>NZ_JAJFES010000009.1 GCF_020708045.1 Massilia sp. IC2-278 | reverse complement strand
ACGCCGCCGGTTCCCCCCTCCCCCCTCCGAGAGGAGGGGCCGGGGACGAGCGCGGATGCGGAGCTACCTGCAGACTTTGACACCCGATTCGGTGCGGATGCAGAGGCCACAGGCGCATCGGAACGCGAGGGCAAGGTCAAATCAAGCCCAGCGCCTGGCTCCGCACCGGGGCGGGGGGAGGGGGAGGCGCAGGACGACGAGGAAGCCGCGCCGAAGAAGGAGAAACCCAAGAAGGTGTACAGCCGGGAGCATTGGGACAAGGTCGACGAGGTGCTCGACAACTTCATCCTGATCTACGGTGAGGACATGGTGTGGGACTGCCGGCATCGCATGTTGATGCGGATCTCGGCCATGCGCACGATCGTTGGCAACAGCGACGTCATGAAGTTCTGGAGCGGCGACGCGCGCAAGTGGGTTTTGAAGAAAAACATCGTGTTCGATCCAACCGAGACGCCTTCGCCGATGGAAAGCGGCCCGACCGCGACAGTCAACCTGTTTAACGGGTGGCCGATGCGCCCGAAGAAGGGAAAGTGCATCCAGATCCTGACGTTATTGGCGCACCTGTGCGACGGAAACGAAGAAATGCAGACTTGGATCGAGCGCTGGCTCGCCTACCCGCTGCGCAACCCAGGCGCCAAGATGGAAACGTCGATCATCATGCATGGCGACGAGGGCTCAGGAAAGAATTTCTTCTTCGAGCGCGTCGTCAAACCGATCTATGGCCAGTACGGCTACGTGATTGGCAACGACCAGCTGGAGAGCAAGTTCAACGACTGGGCCAGCATGAAGCTGTTCATGGTTGCCGACGAGGTGGTCACCCGCGCTGAGCTCAAGCAGATGAAGGGCAAGCTCAAGGGCTTGATCGCCGGCGACACTGTGATCGTCAATCCCAAAGGGTTGCCCGAGCACGTCGAGAAGAACCAGATGAACTTCGTCTTCCTGTCGAACGAGCTGCAGCCGCTCGCCCTGGACAAGACCGATCGGCGTTACCTGGTCGTATGGACGCCGCCCGCGCTGTCGAGGGAGTTCTATCAAAGCGTCGGTGAGGAAATCCGCCAGGGCGGCATCGAGGCGTTCTACCACTACCTCATGCACGAGGTGGCTATGGGCGATTTCGACCGGCACACGAAGCCGATCTACAACGAGGCGAAGGACCGGCTGATCGAGAAGAGCTTGGCGCCGTCGGAGCGGTTCTACCGCGAATGGTCGCGTGGCTACCTGCCGCTACCGTTTATCACCGTCAGCGTCAACCAGCTGTACGACGCCTTCAAGGTCTGGTGCAGCCGCTCAGGCGAGCCGATGTACACGTCTATGACGACGTTCAGTCCCCAAGTAGAGAGGTACGCCGCCGGCATGCTCAGGAAGCACCTCATCAAGTACGACTTGGGCAGCGACGTCAAGCAGCGGATGGTCTTCCTGGTGGGCGATCAGCCCGAAGGCACCTCCCTGGCCGAGTGGGCCGGTGCCGCTAGCGCCCTGTTTGAGAAGCAGTACCAAACCTATCGGAGCCGAGGGGCGCCCCATGTTGACGGTTAACCATTCACATCAGCGCAACCCTTCACATGCGGAGAGCCAGTATCCATGCGGGTTGTGGACGGTGTGAAGGGTGTGAATGGTGTTCTCCCATGTGCGCGCACGCGTGTGAGGGCTGGGAAACCGATGAACTAACAGCAGCAGATACCTGTATCAAAACTGACCAATAACTATTAATACCCTTCACACCCTTAATAAGGGTAAAAAAAAACAAAGACTTAGCGTGTGAATGGTATGTGAACGATGTTGACGAGTTGATCAATAGAAATAAAGGGGAAGAGGATGGCGAAAGGAGCGATGCGAGAACAGATGCCGGTGACGGCCGCTTGGATCGATAAGTTGAGGGCGGCTTTCGGTACGGCCTCGATTGACAAGCAAATTGGCGCCGGGATGCGCGGAGAGCCAGTTTTCTACGCGAGCGAGAACGGGCATGAGGTTGGTACGCGAAGTCCGCCCAGGACAAGGGTGAAGTGGGATGCAAGAGGCATCCCTTACGTGGAGGAAGCAGGCGAGATTGAGCACGGCAGGCAGCAGGACACAAACAACACAAACAAACGCAGTACGAAAGGGGTGCGGTAATGAATGCAGTAGGTATGGGAGGCGCCATCTTCGCGGATGCAGGCCAAGCGGTACATGTAGCGTTCGTGGTGATGGGACAGGAAGCGGCACACGGCGCGCCATTCAGGGCGGCGCTGCTGCGGGTCATGGAACAGGTCCACCTTGAAACAGACCAGCAGCGGCACTGGCTCGACCAGCTGCGCGGTGAGCGGGCCGGTACAGTAAACTTCGCTGGTATGAGCACGCTCGACGTCCGGGCTCAATGTGCACTGATCGCGCAGGCAGTCCGGACGAAATTGCCCGAGACCGAGATGTGGGTCTTGCAGGCCAAGTACGGGCAGACTGACTTTGAAGATGTGGATGGCGAACGCCGGTTTGCATTTTCAGCTGAACGGATCGCTGCGATTCACGGACTGTCGAAGTGGATGGCGCCCACGCTTCCACGTATCAAGCCGCTGGCCCTGGACTGTATGCTGGGCCGGATGTTTGCGAACCACAAGAAGATCGATATCAGTGCGCGCGACCTAGCCGCCCAATTCGGGGGCTGCCACAAGAAGTACATTCGGGCATCGTGGAAGATGAGGAACCATCTCCGCATCTTGGAAGAGAAGGCCATTGCTCGCCTTGAGCCGCACTTCGTACAACACGGCCTGATCATGCCTACCGATACAACAAAATACTGTTGATAGGAAATTATTGCGTTGACGAAATCGCCCCAGCTCAGCTATATTTTCGCCATGCTCGGAGTCAGTGTAAGCAAAGCCCGCAATCGCGGGCTTTTTTGCGTTTACAGTCCCCAGCGTCGCAGCGCCCAGGCTGTATCGCCTTGCATCTCTACGGTGCTTCCGCCCCGCTCAGCCTTGCGCTGGCGGGGCTTTCTTTTTGGGGCAGTGGGCAGCGAAAGAATCTCAACGACGAAAGGTGGTGATCCTGTCTCGATCCGCTAGAAAGCGGGGGATACAACGCTTCTGTTTCGTTTGCCCGGTTATGCCGGGCTTTTTTATTCGTACCACCGCCGGCCACTGGCCGCGCTCATACAGTGCAGACGTGTGCACACCAGGAGAACTCAATGGCCGTCGACGTGCGTGATGCGATCAGGCAGATCACGGCTGATATGCAGATCGAGGAGAAGCAGCTCAAGTTCGCCACACGCCTGGCGTTGACCCGCGTGGCCAAGAAGGCCGAGGCTGCTGAGGGCCGCGAGATGCGAGACATCTTCGACCGGCCTACACCGTTCACCATGTCTGGCCTGTTCGTTCGGCCAGCGACAGCAACCAACCTCACGGCGGAAGTAAAGCTGAAGGACTTCGCCAGCAAGAGTAGCTCACCCGCAGCCACATACCTGGCCGCGCAGATCAAGGGCGGCATGCGCGGAGAGAAGCGCTTCGAACGTGCGCTTCGTTCTGTTGGCGCGCTGCCACCTGGTCACCGCGTGGTGCCAGGCGAGGGCGCCGATGTCGATGCTTACGGCAACATGAGCAGGGGGCAGATCGTGCAGATCCTGGCGTACTTCCGTGCGTTTCCCGAGGCTGGCTACAAGGCCAACATGACGGACAAGAAAAGGCAGGCACTCGCACGCGGCACCAAGAATCGCCAAGGCGTCTCGTATTTCTGCGGCAGCCCTGGTGAGCGCCTGCCAATGGGCATCTGGCAGCGTGTCCACTTCGCCCAGGGGACGGCGCTCAAGCCGGTGATGATCTTCGTTCGATCCGCGATCTACCAGGCAGTTTTCGACTTCCAGTACGTGGCGGAGTCGACCGTCGAGAGGGAGTTTCCTGCCGAGTTCACCGCCGCCCTAGCCCAGGCGCGGGCCACCCAACAGTAGCTCCGAGCGTTCCCAAGGTACTCCCGCGAGGGGGGGCCTTCAAGGGTAATTCGAACCCCGAGTTTTCTCTAGTCACATACCCATCCTAAGGGGGTTGTATTGTCGGACCTTGACCTTTCCAAGCCTATGACCCAGGCAGCGTTCGGTGCGCTCGTCGGTGTCAGTCAGCAGGCGATCGGCAACCTGGTCGGACGTGGCATCCTCGACACCAGCGTGCCTGGCCACCAGCTGCTGCAGACCTACTGTTCGCACCTGCGCGAGCAGGCTGCCGGCCGCGCGACCAATGGCGAGCTGGATCTCGCGACCGAGCGCGCAGGCCTGGCCAAGGCACAGCGCGAAAAGATCGAGATGCAGAACGCTGTGACGCGCAGCGAGCTGGCGCCCGTAGCGTTGATCGAGGAAGTGCTGGGCCGTGCCGGCAGCAAGATCGCCGGCATCTTCGATGCCATCCCTGGTGGGGTGCGGCGCCGCGTGCCGAGCCTGCCGGCGGACGAGATCAAGAACATCGCGGCCGAGATTGCGCGTGTGCGCAATATCGTCGCTGGCATGTCCTTGGCCGATCTTCGGAGCGACGGGGAGGAGGGTGATGACGACCAGACGCCGGAAGAGGAGTTCCTCGAATGAGCGCCATGCACGAAGTGGTGAACTGGCAGTCGCCCGAGCTGGCCAAGACTGTGACGCGCGGCCTCGGCACGTTTGGCGTGCCGGCGCCGCTGACGCTTGAGGAGTGGGCACGGCAGCACTTCTACCTATCCAAGGAGTCTTCCTACGTCGAGCAAAGTTGGGTGCCGTGGCCGTTCCAGCGCGCGATCCTGGCGTGCATCAGCAACGACGACATCCGCAACATCGATTTCAAGAAGTCGGCCCGCGTGGGCTACACGAAAATGCTGCTCGCCGCGGTTGGATACTTCGCCGAGCACAAGCGTCGCAACCAGGCGCTGTGGCAGCCGACCGACGGTGACAGCGACGAGTTCGTGAAGACCGAGCTGGACACGATGCTGCGCGACGTGAAGATCATGCGTAAGGCGATGCCGGCGCACGTGTCCCGGCACAAGGACAACACGCTCGCGCAGAAGAGGTTCCTTGGCTGTCTGCTGCACACGCGCGGCGGGACAGCTGCGCGCGCGTATCGCCGGATCTCGGTCGACGTGGCCCTGCTCGACGAGCTAGACGCGTTCGACCGTGACATCGAAAAGGAGGGCTCGCCCGACGTGCTGGCGGAGAAGCGGGTCGAGGGGGCGACGTTCCCGAAGCTGATCACCGGATCGACGCCAAAGCTGCAGGGCTTCTCGCTCATCGACGACCGCTTCCACAAGGCTGACGAGCGATTCAGGTATGCGATTCCATGTCCGGAATGCGGCGGCTTCCACCCGCTGTCCTGGGGGAAAAAGGACGAGGCAACCGGCTTCAAGTGGGTCAACCGCGACCCGGAATCGGTCCGCCACCTCTGCCCACATTGCCATAGCCTGATCGACCAGGCGCAGTACCTGGCGGTCGCAGACCGCGGTCGATGGCAGAACGCCGACGGCAGCATCACGATCGATGCCGCCGGCATCTTCCGTAACGCCAGTGGTGCAGTGATCACGGCGCTGGAACACATCGCCTTCCACGTCTGGACGGCGTACAGCCCGCTGGTGGCCTGGTCAAAGCTGGTAGAGGAGTTCCTGGACGCCTACGAAAAGGCGCAGGCGGGCGACATCACCAAGCTGAAGGCGTTCACGAACACGACCCTTGGCGAGGTGTGGGCACTCGAACAGGAGAAAAGCGACGCCGATCAGCTCAAGGAAAGAGCAGAGAAGTACAAGTTCGGCACGCTGCCGATGGGCTGTGTGCGGTTGTTGGCCAGTTGCGACACGCAGGATAACCGTATCGAGGTTTCTGTGCGGGGATACGGGCGGGGCTGTGAAACCTGGCAGATCGATTATCGGATTTTCTATGGCAATCCAAGTGAAGACCAGGTGTGGCAGGACGTGGCCGAGTACCTGTTCGAGGCGGAATTCCAGCACGTCGCCGGGTCGAAGCTGCACATCTACGCTTCGGCGATCGACACGGGTGGCCACCACACCCAGGCGGTCTACAGCTTCGTGCACACGCACGCTGCCCTCGGGCGGCGGATCTACGCAGTCAAGGGGCGGTCGGGTCGTGAGAAGCACATCAAGGACGGAGCGTCGAAGGTCGACATCGACTGGCGAGGCAAGACCCGCAAGCGAGGGCTGATCCTCTGGCAGGTCGGCACCAACCTCGCAAAGGACTTGATCTATGGCCGGCTGCAGATCACGAAGCCTGGCCCTGGCTACATGCACTTCTCGAAGGATGCGCCAGACGAGTTCTACGCGCAAATGGCCGGTGAGGCGCGGGTCGAGCGTGCAACAGCTGGTGGGCGCGAATCTCGCTGGACGGCCCTGCGCAAGCGCGTCGAGGCATGGGACTGCACGGTCTATGGGGTCTGGCTTGAAACGCACCTTGACCTGGGTAAGAAGCCGGCGAAGTGGTGGGACGCGCTCGAGGCGGAGGTGCAACCGAAGATCGTGGATCTGTTTGCGCAGCCTGAGGCAGTGCCGACACCATTGCCGGAGCCAGCGCCGGCCAGGCAGGTGGAGAAGGTGGAGCAAGAGAAGAAACAAGCCGTGGCGGCGCCGAAAGCGCCGGCGCCGCGCAGGGGTGGAGGAAACCCTTTCGCATCCGATGATTGGTCAAGTAGGGGATTTTGATAAATGCAGAGCGAGCAAATTGATATTGTTGGGTGTCTCGTCGGCCTGGTCGGCGCCACGCTTGGACTGGATGTGTTCACGGCCGAGAAACAGCGGCTGGTCGACGGCGTCTTGCGCACGCAGTGGGGCGGCCAGGAGGTATACATCAAGAAGAGTGACGTCGACGTGGAAGCGCGCGCATTGGCGGTCCGTGCTAAGTACAACGGTCGCAACCGGCGCGAGTTGATGGTGGAGTACAACATCAGCCGTGCACAGTTCTACCGGATGCTCAAAGGCGACTGAGCATCCTTGCATAACCTGTCTCATTTCTCCCTAGAAATGAGACAGCCCCATAGGTAGTGTTGGGCCTCCATCTCATCGGGGGTCCAAATGTCGACACAATTCTCACCTAAGGCCATGCTGGCCGAGTACCTCAAGGCAGAGCAAGCCGTCCTTGCTGGTAAAACGATCACCTTCCAGGGGCGATCGATGGGCATGGAAAATCTCAGCGAGATTCGCACTGGCCGGCGTGAGTGGGAACAGCGCGTCGCCCAGGAGAATCGCCGTACGGGCGGGCGCCCTTCGATCGGTGGCATGTCCTTTTCGGTCGCACGTTTCGGAGACTGAGCATGTCGCAGCAATCGAAGATCCGGCTCAACGCGGTCGACCGTATCGTCGCGTTCCTGTCTCCTGCAGCTGGCGTACGCCGATTGGCAGCCCGCAATGTGCTGAACCAATACGAGGCAGCGAAACCCTCTCGCCTGCGCAAGGGTGCAAAGGATCATCGTCCTCCCAATGCTCAGGTCCAACAGGGCGCGCTTGCGCTTCGCGGCCTGGCCCGTAATCTCGAGCAAAACCACGACATCGCACGAGGCGCCTTGCGCACCTTAGTCAACAACGTTGTTGGACCCAACGGCATCGGCATTGAACCACAACCGCGGCGAAAGAACGGCCAGATCCACGAGGAGTATGCGACTGCGCTTCGCAAGGCGTACCGCGACTGGCAGCAGAATCCCGAGGTCACGCAAAAGCATCACTGGAACAAGGTTCAGCGCCTGGTCGCGAAAACTTGGCTGCGCGATGGAGAGTGCTTCGCACAGCGCTTGATCGGCGCAGTACCACTGCTGGACCACGCGACGCTTGTCCCGTATTCGCTGGAACTGATTGAACCGGACCTGATCCCGCTCGACCACCACGATGTAGGGCGCCGCATCCGTCAGGGTGTCGAAAGCAACACTTGGGGCAAGCCGACGGCATACTGGGCCTACAAGGACTACCCAGGGGAAACCTACTCAAGCCGCAGCTATGAGCTCAAGCGTATCGACGCGACCCGCATGCACCATATTGCGTCGCTTGACCGCATCGGACAAATGCGAGGCGTCTCCGAGTTTGCCAGCGTGATCACGCGGCTCGAAGATATCAAAGACTACGAGGAATCCGAACGTGTGGCTGCCAAGGTCGCGGCGTCGCTTACCGCGTATGTGAAAAAGGGATCGCCAGAGGACTTCTCGGCTCCTGGTGCCGACGGCGAGGATAAGGGGCCGCGCGAGCTGCACTTTGCCCCTGGCATGATCATCGACTCGCTCGGCGCGGGCGAAGAGATTGGCATGATCGATTCCAACCGGCCCAATCCCAACCTGGTCACTTTCAGACAGGGCCAGCTGCGCGCCGTTGCTGCAGGCCTGGGCGGAAGCTACTCAAGCATTGCACGCGACTACAGCGGCACCTACTCTTCGCAGCGGCAGGAGCTGGTGGAGCAGTGGACCCACTACGCGGTCCTGTGCGATGAATTCGTTGGTCAGTTCGTTCAGCCTGTATGGAAGGACTTCGTGCTGGCGGCGAACCTTTCCGGTGTTGTGCCGATGCCGCGCGATGTCGATCCCGAAACCATGGACGATGCGCTGTTTGTCGGCCAGTCGATGCCGTGGATCGATCCGTACAAGGAAGCGCAGGCCTGGCACATGCTCGTTCAGGACGGCTTCGCCAGCGAGGTCGAGGTCATGCGCAAGCGCGGCGCGAATCCGCGCGACGTGCTCGAGCAGATACTGACCCACCGCGAGGAATGCAAGAAGAAGGGCCTAGTGTTCGGGTCGGACTACGGCAATAGCAAGAGCACGCCGCCGGCGCCGGCATCGACACCTCCGGATGAGGAAGAGGAAAAGGAAGAGTAGCCACCAGCAGAAGCCGCCCTCGGGCGGTTTTTTCTTGTCCGATCGCGCTGGAAAAACTGTCTCATTTCTCCCTAGAAATGAGACGGCCAGGCAAACAAACTACAGGCTTCAACACGACCGCAATCGACAAGGAAACGGACGATGCCTGCACCGACAGACCAGAACAAAGTAGCACCGTGGTACACCATCCGCGCCCGCGCCCGCGCAGGCGCACAGCCAAATGCCGCCGGTGTCCCCCAGGCGGCTGCAGCCGAGATCCTGATCTACGGTGACATCGGTGAAAGCTGGTACGGCGACACCATCGCCGCTGCCAACTTCGTTCGTGATGTGGCCGCGCTCGATGTGGAGCAGATGACGGTGCGCATCAACAGCTACGGCGGTTCGGTCACCGACGGCATCGCGATCCACAACTCGCTCAAGCGTCACAAGGCGCACGTCACCACCGTAGTCGACGGTATCGCCGCATCGATCTCCAGCCTGATCGCCATGGCCGGCGACACGGTCGAGATGGCCGAGAACGCGCAGCTGATGCTGCACGCACCATGGGGCGGCCTGGCCGGCAACAGCGCAGAGCATCGCGAGTACGCGGACATGCTCGACAGCTGGGCCGACGCGATGTCGACTTCCTACGCCACCAAGTCCGGCAAGGACAAGGCTGAAATTCTGGTCCTGCTTACGGACGGCAAGGACCACTGGTACACGGCGGAGCAGGCGCTCGAAGCGAAGTTCGTCGACGCCGTCGTCACGAGTTTGCCGATCGCCGCCATGGCCGGCATGAAGGATTCCATCAAGGCGCGGTACGCCTCGTTCCCGCAGCCCACTCAACCGGCGGCAGCTGCCGCGCCTCAACCCAAACAGAAGGAGAGCAACACCATGACCGAAGAAGAGAAGAAGGCAGCCGCGAAAGCCGCGCTGGATGCCGACAAGGCCCGTCGCGCCGGCATCGCCGCCGCGTTCGCAGCATTTACCGGCCAGACCGGTGTGGTCGCGCTGCAGGCGACCTGCGCTGACGACCATGACTGCACCGTCGAGCAGGCGAGCCAGAAGCTGCTGGCCCACCTGGGCAGCGGCGCCGCCCCCGTTGCCGGCGGCCGCATCGTCACTCTCGAAGACGAGCGCGACAAGTTCCGTGCCGGCGCCCAGGCATCCCTGCTGGCCCGTGGGAACATCGCCAAGGACGACGCCGCGAATAACTACCGTGGTTTCACCGCGCTGGACATCGCGCGCGAGTGCCTGGCCCACGCCGGCATCAACATGCGCGGCATGGACAAGATGACCATCGTCGCCACCGCCTTTACGCACAGCAGCTCTGACTTCCCCCTGCTGCTGTCCAACGTGGCGAACAAGTCGATGATGAAGGGCTACGACGAATCGGAAGAAACCTTCCAGCTGTGGACAGCCGAGGGCAGCCTGGGCGACTTCAAGCCTGGTAAGCGTGTTGACCTGAACTCGTTCCCGAGCCTGGACAAGATTCAGGATGGCGGTGAGTACAAATACGCTCAAGTTGGTGAGCGCGGCGAGACGGTGCAGCTGGCCACCTACGGCAAGATGTTCAACCTGACCCGCTACACCATCATCAACGACGACCTGGACGCCTTCACCAAGATCCCTCGTCGCATGGGCCGCGCTGCGATCCGCACCATCGGGGACCTGGTGTACGCGATCCTGACCAGCAACCCCAAAATGTCCGACGGCAAGGCGCTGTTCCATGCCGACCACAAGAACCTGCTGGCGAGCCTCGGCGTCAACACCAACAGCGTCGATGCGATGCGCGTAGCGATGGCGAC
Organism: Massilia sp. IC2-278; assembly: GCF_020708045.1. Taxonomy (GTDB): domain Bacteria; phylum Pseudomonadota; class Gammaproteobacteria; order Burkholderiales; family Burkholderiaceae_D; genus Telluria. The sequence continues at coordinate 171,084 of NZ_JAJFES010000009.1, read as the reverse complement.
GCAAAAAGAAGGCGATGCCACGCTCAACATTCGCCTGGCGAAACTTTTGGTCCCTGTCGCCCTGGAAGGTACGGCAAAAGTCGTGCGCGACAGCGAGTTCGAAGTGGGCGATGGCGAGAAGAGCAACTCCGTGCCGAACTCCGTGAAAGGCACCTTCGAAGTCATCAGCGACGCGCGTCTGGACGCAGCTTCGCCGCGTACCTGGTACGGCGCCGCCGACCAGAACATGCACGACACCATCGAAGTGCAGTACCTGGACGGTAACACCGCCCCGACGCTCGAGCAGGAAACTGGCTGGAGCCGCGATGGTGTCGAGTTCAAGGTCCGTATGGATGCCGGCGTATCGCCGCTCGATTTCCGCACGCTGGCGAAGAACCCAGGCCAGGCCTAGATCCAACAATTCGGCGCCGCGTTATCGGCGCCACCTCTTTCTTAAGGAATAAGCATGGCGAAGAATTACGAACAGGAAGGCGAAGTCCTCGATTACACGGCTGGCGGCGTCGCCATCGCGTCGGGCGCGGCCGTTCTGATGGGCGCACGTCTGGGCATCGTGCTGGCGGATATCCCGGCCCTGAGCACTGGCAGCGTTGCAGTGACCGGCGTCTGGGTACTGAAGAAGGCGCCGGCTGACGTTGTCGTCCAGGGCGCGCTGCTGTACTGGGACGCAGACGACTTCCAGCTGACCACCGTCGCAGCTGGCAATACGCTGGCAGGCTTCGCTGCAGCACCTGCAGCTGCCGGCACGACCAGCGTGCGCATCAAGATCAACGCCTGATGTTCGACGACCTCGAGGCGCGACTGAACCGGCTGGCGATGGAGCGCCTCGCCAACGCGATTGCCGTGATCAACGGCGAGGACGTCCCGGTCATCTTCGACGCGGAATACCAGGCCGGCACCGTAGGCGTGGGCATGGGCGCCGCCGTACCGCAGATGGTCATCGCAAACACCCGCGTGCCGGCCGGGTTCATCGAGTCGCGCATCACCGTCAACGGCGCCAGGTGGCGCGTTGCAGACTGCCAGGCCGAAAACAGCCTGCCCACCGGCCTGAGCCTCGTACTGCTGGAGAAGGCATGACCCAGCACATGGCAATCGCACAGGCCCTGCAGGAGCGCCTGCAGGCGGCATCGATCGCAGGCGGCCTGGTCTACCTCAACCGCAGCCGCTCGCTGCCCAGCGACCGCGACAGCGCGGTCAACGTGCGCCTCGCGCGTGGGGCTTCGCAAGAGGCTTCGATGCTCGGCGGGCGCACCACCTGGAACACCCTGGTCGAGATCGAGTGCTACGGCCGCGACGGCGTCGACGACGTGGCAGGCGCCAAAGCCGACCAGGTGCTCGAGGCCGTGTTCGACAACCTCGACAACGCCGACGGCTTTGTCTACGGCGTGATGGAGGTTTCCCCACTTCCCGGCGACACGCTGGCGTGGGATTTCGACCAGCTGGACGCGAGCGTGGCCTGCGTTACCGCGCGCTTTGTAGTGAAACACCAAACCAATGGGAGAACCCTGAAGTTATGAAGACCACCGAAACCGCGGCCAGTACGGCCGCCGCTTCGTCCAGCGCTGTGCAGACGTCTGCACAGCAGCCGGCCGAGGTGCTGCACCAAGAACCGAGCACGGGTGGCAGCTACACCCGCAACCCCGAAACCGGCGATCTGGTCCGTGCAGACCAGGCGCCTGCAAGCCCAGTGCAGGAGTAAGTCATGGCTGATCCACGTCTGATCAGGAAGACCACCATCCTGGCCAAGCTCGAAACCCAATATGGCTTGGACGCCGCCCCGACGGGCGCCGCCAATGCGCTGCTCGTGAGCAACCTGAGCGTCAATCCGATGAATGCGGAATACATCTCGCGCGAGATCATCCGCGATTACCTGGGCGGTTCGGAAGAGCTGGCCGGTGCGCGCTACATGGAATGCGGCTTCGACATCGAGCTGGTCGGCTCCGGCCAAAATGCCGTCGCTCCCGCCTGGGGACCACTGATGCGCTCCATCGGATTTGCCGAGGTCATCACGCCTGCCGTGCGTGTGGACTACGTGCCGATCTCCGGCGCCTTCGAATCGTCGACCATCTACTACTACGACGATGGCGTCCTGCACAAGCTGCTGGGCGTGCGCGGCACTGCAACCCTGGACCTGGGCGTCGGCAAGAAGCCCGTCATCTCGTTCAAGTTCATGGGCGTCGACGGCGGCACCACGGCAGTGCCAAACGTCGGCACCACCTTGACGGTCTGGCGCGTGCCTCAGGTCGTGTTGGATGCGAACTCCGGCAAGCTGACCTTCGGTGCGACGCACGCTGCAGCGGCAGCACCGGCGTTCGTTGGTGGCACCCCGTACCCAAGCGATGGCCTGACCATCGACCTGGGCATCAAGGCCCAGTTCCAGAAACTGCTGGGTGGCGAACGGATCAGCATCTCGGAGCGCGACGTCACCGGCGCCGCCAAGCTGCAGCTCTCGGCAGCGGAAGAAGTCGCGTTCCTGAACGACATCAAGGCCAACCGGCTCACCAGCATCGGCCTGATCCACGGCACCGTCGCCAACGACAAGGTAGGCGTCTTCATGCCCGCAGTGCAGATGAAGGAACCGACCAAGGAAGAGCTGAACGGCGAGCGGCTGATCGGCTACAAGCTGGGCATCAAGCCAAAAGTTGGCAACGACGAGATCCGCATCTTCACCAGCTTCGCATAAACCCACGGGGCCGCGTGCCCCGGCAACTTAATAGGAATTCCCATGGCAAAGAAATACAAGATCGCAGTCAGCGATACCGTCCCGGTGCTGGTCAAGGCAACCATTGCAGACAAGGACGGCAAGCTGGTCAACCACAAGTTCACCCTGACCTGCGAGCGTCGCGACGCGGCGCAAATGAAGGAAGTGGTAGCAGGCAGCTTCAACGCGATCGACTTCATGAAGGAAGTGACCACCGGCTGGGCCGACCAACGCCTGGTCCTCGAAGACGACGGCACTCCCGCCGCGTTTGAGCCGGATGCGCTCGACGCGCTGCTCAACATCGGCGGCTTGGCCATGGTGTGCTTCATCGCCTACGGCAAGGACTCGGCGGCCCAGGCAAAAAACTAGAACAGGTCGCGCGCTGCGCGGCACTAGGTCTGATCGTTGACGACTCCCAGCAGGAAAGCGACGCGTCAACGGTCGACGAGGCTGCTGCCGCGTTCGGTCTGATTCCCGTGTACGACGAGGAGCAGATCTGGCCGCTGTACCTCTGGCCCGAGAACGTTATGGCCTGGGCGTTTTTCAGTGCGATCTCAACGCAGTGGGTGGTCGGGCCGGGCGGTGTGGTTGGCCTCAACTACGCGGGCGTGCACGTGGTCCGCGAAGCCTGGCAGATCAAGCGCAAAGAGTGGCCCTCGTTGTTCTCGGCAGTTCAGGTAATGGAGCGCGCGACCTTGGCAGCGTGGAGAGAGAAGAACAATAAATGAGTGAATCCAGAGTAGTTATCACCGCCGAGCTGGCCCAGGCCCTCACCGCGTTTCGGCAGTTCCGGCAGCAGGCCACTGGCGCCCTGGAGGCGGTTTCCGCAGTCGGCGGCAAGCTCAATGCCGTGCTGGGCGTTGTCGGTCTTGCGCTCTCCGCCGGCGCCATCATCGGCTGGATCAAAGGCGCGATCGACGCCACCGACGCCGCATCCGACCTGTCGCAGAAGACGGGCATCGCAATCAAGGATTTGGCAGGCCTCGAGCTCGCGTATCAGATGGGCGGCATGGAGGCCGACGCCCTGGCAGGCAGCCAGGCCAAACTGTCCAAGGCCATCGTCGACGGCAACGAAGGGCTGGAGCGCTTGCGCATTAGCTCCAAGAATCTGGACGGCTCGTTCAAGAGCAACAAGCAAATGATGTACGAGATTGCCGATCGAATGGCTGGCATGGAAGACGGCGCCGAGAAGACGGCTCTTGCCATGTCCATTTTCGGCAAGAGCGGCGCCGACATGATCCCGATGCTCAACGGCGGCTCCGAGGGTATGCGCGAGCTGGACGAGATGGCCGGCAAGCTGGGCCTGACGCTCAGCGAGGAAGCTGTCGAGAACGCCGGCCAGTTCAATGACACCCTCGACCTGCTGATGCTCGGCGGGCAGGGTGTCGCACGCGGTATCGCGGCCGAGCTGCTGCCGACCCTCAGCAGCCTCGCCGGTTCGTTCCTCACTGCGATGACCGAGGGCGATCGTCTCAAGACCACCGGGCAGCTGATCGCGGGTGTGTTTAAAACCATATACACGCTGGGCGTGCCTGTAGTGGAGATGTTCCTGACGATCGGTAAAGTCATTGCAGGCTTTGCTGCAATGGCCACTACCAATCTCACCGGCACGATCGAGGTGCTGAAGAAAGTCGCCGGCGGTGATTTCACGGGCGCTTGGGACACCATCAAGCGCACGTCCGCCTCGACCTCGGCCATGGTGATCGACGTGGGGACCGACATCGGAAAAGGCTGGTCGAGCGCCTGGGATGGCGTCGTCAATGTCTGGACCGATGGCGGCAACAAGATTGTCGACACCATGGTGGGCATTAAACGCGAGGCGACCGTTGTTGGACAGAGCGCGGCCGAGGTAGCGAAGCAGGCCGCCGCAGCGAAGAAGGAACAGGACGCCCAGGCGAAAATTCTCGCCGAGCTGTCGGGGGTGACCGCGACTTATATGGACGACCTTTCGCGCCTCGATAGCATGCGTCAGAAGGGACTGATCACCGAGGAGCGGTATATCGCGGCGGTGACCGAGCTGATCAGCAAGCAGCCTGGCGTGAAAGCCGCGGTCGAGGCCGAGGCGAAGGCGCGCAAGGAAGCTGCGGAATTCGAGGAGCGCTACCTGGTCGCTAAGTCGAAGGTCGCCGATCTGCTCGCAGGCAGCGTCAAGGCGGCCGAAGAAGAGGCGAAGCAGCAGGAGGAGGTGGCGCGCACGTTCGGCATGAGCCGTACCCAGATCGAGAAACTCGAACTGGCGCGCCTGGAGGAGCAGCTCGCGCAGCGCAGCTCGCTCGGCCTGACGCTCGACGAGATCGAGACCCTGGAAAAGCTGATCGGCGCCAAGCAGCGCACGATCGCGGCCATGCGAAATACGGAGGAATTGCAAGGCCAGCGCGAGATGTGGGAGTCCATTGAGCGCACTGCGCATGACACGTTCGTGTCGATCCAGGACGGCGGCAAGGACACGGCCAAGCGCCTGAAGGAGTCCCTGAAAAATACCTTCTTCGACTGGCTGTACCAGCAAACGGTCAAGAAGTGGATCATCAACATCAGCGGCCAGGTGAGCGGGCAGGGTGGGCTTGAGCAGGTCGTCGGTGCCCTGGGCGGATCGGGTTCGGGAAATGGTTGGCTCGGGAATATTTCGAGTCTGATGAGCATGGGTAAAACCATCTTCTCCGGCTTCTCGACCGGCCTGGCCACCAGCATGGGTGGCTACATTACGCAGTTCGGCAACCTGATCGGCTCGCAAGGCGTTTCGGCATTCGGTACAGGGATGGGGCTGACCTCCTCGCAGGCCGGTACTGCTGCTGCAGCATACAACGCTGCAGGCAATACGACTGTGGCGGGCGGGCTGAGCGCCGGCAGCACTGCCGCGTCGGTCGTTTCCGTCGCTGGCTGGATTGCCGCAGGTATGGCAGCGGCCGACATGCTTTACAGCAAGGGGTTCGACCCGAACAACGGCAGCACCAACACTGCGCTGACGAACCCTCTGATCCCTGGCGCCATGCACAACAACAAAATCTTCCAGGCCCTCGGCATGGATAAGCGCTGGGCCAATATGTTCTCGGGCGCCAGTGTCGTGACCGCACTCTTCGGGCGCAAGAATCCCGAGGTGCGTGAGCAAGGGCTGGAGGGGACAATTAACGCATCTGGCTTCAGTGGCCAACAGTACGCCTATGTCGTCGAGAAGGGAGGCGTATTCAGAAGTGATAAGTGGTACACGAAAAATGCAGCGCTCGACGCTGAGCAAGATTCCGGCCTAGACGCAACCGTACAAGGGATGATCCAGGCCGTGAAAGGCTTTGGTGCCGTGATGGGCCTTGAGACGTCGACCATCAACGGTTACAGCAAGGCCATCAAGGTGCAGCTGACCAGTGATGAGGCGAAGAACCAGGAGGCAATCGCCACGATGTTTGGTGAGGTCGGCGATGAACTGTCCCTTCGTCTTGTGCCGTCGATCATGTCGCTCAGCAAAAGCGGCGAGACGGCAGCGGCTACGCTCCAGCGCGTGGCCACCAACTACGCCGGCGTCGACGCCGCGCTGGCAACCATCGAGAAAAAATTCGGCCAGGAAGGCCTGGCATCGATCGGGGCACGCGAGCGCCTGGTAGGTCTGTTCGGTGGAGTCGAGGCCTTGGTGCAGGCAACCGACTCCTATGCGCAAAACTTCCTGACCGAAGCGGAGCGTTTGAAGCCGGTAGCGAACGCCCTGGCGGCTGAAATGGCGGCGCTCGGTCTGTCCTCGATCACGACCCGCGACCAGTTCAAGGACGCAGTCAACCGCGCGGACCTGACCACGGCTGCAGGTGCGGAGCAGTATGCGGCCCTGATGAGGTTGTCTGGCGCGTTCGCAGCCGTGCACCCGCAAGTGGAGGCGACAAACACGGCGCTACGCAGCCAGGCCGACATCCTGAGCGAACGGACGGACCTGCAAAAGGAGCTCGACCAGCTGACCATGACTGCCGCCGAGCAGCGTGCGCAGGAGCGCGCTGCGATCGACGAAAGCAACCGCGCCCTCTACGACCAGGTCGTCCTGCAGCGCGACCTCAAGGCGTCGACGCAGGCCGCCTCCGAAGCCCTGCAGGACACGGTCGAGCGGCTAACGGCTACCAGGGACAGCACGACCGCATATCGCGATTCGCTGATGCTGGGCAGCCTGTCAGGACTCAGCCCGCTGCAGAAGTACATGGAAGCCCAGCGGCAGTACACCACGCAGGTCCAGAAGGCGCTGGCCAACCCGGCTGATTCCGCTGCAGTGTCGGGCGCCCAGGCTGCTGCAACGGCGTGGCTGACCGCGAGCCAGGTGGTGAATGCGTCCAGCGCTGCCTTCCTGGGCGACAAGTCGAAGGTGCTGGGCGACATGGAGCAGTTGGCCGCCATCGCCGGCGTGCAGATGACGGATGCACAGCGACAGCTGTCCGCGCTCGATAAGCAGGTGCTCGGCATCTCTCAGCTGAACGAGACCGCGGCGGCCATCGAGCAGGCCATTGCCAGCCAGGGTACTGCATCGCCAGTTGCGTTGCCGGCATTCGACATGCAGCGGTATGTCGCCAGCTCGAGCGCGGCCAGCGACGTCCTGGCGGCCGAGGTGAAGGCGCTGCGCGCTGACAACGCCGCGATCCGCGAGGTCAACGCTGCAGTGCTGGCAGAGCTGAGGCTGCTGCGAACCGATGCGGCACGCCATAACGACAACCTCGTCGGCGCAACCGAAGAGCTGGGCGAATCCATCACCGAAGGGGTCGGCAATGCCTTCGACAGGACAGCCTACAGGGTGAGCAATCCGAACAAGGTAGCTCCCCGTTAGAAAGATGAGAAAAACGAATGACAGTTAAATTCAACCGCGCGCTCGCGAACACGTACTTTTCGGCGCCAGACCATACCGGGTTGACCATTCCGGCGTCGCCTACGACCTGGGCGCTCGGCATCGTCGTCTGCTTCGATGGCCTGACGACTGGTGACAACCCGCAGTACCTCGTTTCGACCAAGTCGACCGGCCAGGCCGGCGCGTTCAATCTTGCGTACCTGACGGATTCGGCAGCCACAGCTGCGCAGCGCAACCGGCTGGCCATGTACTTCAACACGTTGTCGACGCCGACGCTCGTCACGGCCAACGACAACCGTGCGGGCGATAAATGGTTGTTCGTGTTCCAGCAGACCGGCACGACCATCACCGTACGTCGCTGCCCCATCCTAGCGGTCATGCCGACCGATGGCTCGGCCGTAGTGGCTGACGGGACCGCCGAGCGCAATGCCGCGCTGGACGGCTCCGGCTTGTGGCTGGGCGCTCGTGCAAACCTGACCGCTGACCGGATGTGCGACCAGTCCATCGGGCGCGTCTTTTTCATGGCCGACACGCTGAGCGACCTAGAAGTGGCGAAGCTCGCCCACGGCATGGAAATTACGGACTTGGGCAAGGCCGCGCTGTGGTATGCGCGGCTCGACAATGCAGACGATTTTTCCAATCGCGGCAGCTTGCCGATCGCCTTCACCAAGAATGGCCCTATCACCACGAGCGAGGCGCAGCCGGCATTCGGCTACTCGGCGTCGGTGGCCAAGCCCGTAATGAGCGGCGCCCCTGCGATTGTTGGAGGCCAGGTTGGGCAGGCCGCTTCGTACACACCTGCAGGAGCCAGCAACTCTGCAGGGCGAACGCAAGAATGGTACGTGGCTGGTGTCCTTGTCAGCTCGGCAAGCACGTATACACCCGCTGCCGGTGATGCCGGCCAGGACCTCGTGGTGCGACAGATCGAGGCGAATGCCGCCGGCAGCGTCAGCGCCGACAGCGCCCCTGTCGCGATCGCGGCCGTCGCAACCGACTCGGTGGATCTCGCTGCCAGTATCGCTGAGCGCATTTACCAGCGCATCGGTACGAGCGCCGCCGTGCCATTCGAGGGCGCTTATGCCGGCACCAAGCCGACTAGCATCGAATACCAGCTGTATGCCGAAGACGGCGTGACCGTGGTGCGGCCATGGGGTGTGATTGCGGGCGCGACGATCGCCAACGGCGTCTGGTCGGGCTTGCCTTCGGTCCCGCAGGGCGGCATGTACCGTCGTGCCGTGCGGAGCAAGAACGGCTCGATCGTGTTGGCGACGTCTGCCGTTGGCGCCGAGTTGTTCGGCGTGGGCGACCTGTTTGCATACGCAGGCTCGAGCAGTGCGGAGAAAAGATTCGACTCGACCTCGGGCACCGGGTTTGTCGCTGCAGCCAATGTACGCAAGTATTCCTCGGCTGGCTGGGCCAAGTTTGGCACCAACGGCTGTGGCATCATCGAGGCCAATGGTTTCGCGCAGAAAGCCGGCGTGCCAGTCGGCCTGATCGACTATGGCTACGGCGGCTCGACCCTGGCGCAGTGGATCACTCTGACCCATGCGCGCTGGACCAATTTCCGGAACGCCATCAATGCCGTCGGCGGCAAGATAGCCGGTGTGCTGATCTTCGTCGGTTCGAACGACGCAGCCGACAACCTGGTCGTCTCCCGCGCGCAGCATGCCGCCAATCTGCGCACCCTGATTTCTCGTATCCGTGCTCACACGGAGCAGCCCGACTTGCCAATGCTGATCAGCGGGTTCAATCGTCGCACAAGCAGCACGGCGGACGCCCAGGCGAATTTTGTGCGCATGGCCGAGAACGACGTCGGCAATGACGAAGACGTCTGCCACGTGCAAACGCTCGACCTGCTGTTGTCGGGCGACGGCGTGCACCTGTCGACCGCTGCCGCTGGCTTTCCGGCCAGTGCGAATCGCAACGTGGCGGTGTTCGGCGCGTTCGTCTATGACGGCGTCTACCGCCGTGGTCCGGCAATCGTCGGCATGACCATCGACGGCACGGCAGGCACGGTCCAGCTGGTGCACCGCAACGGCAGCGACTTCACCCCTGTCGCAGGCATTACCGGATTTGTGGCAACAGATGCGCAGGGTGCGGCTATCGAGATCACAGCCGCTGTTCGCGTCGACGCGACGCGCATCGGCTTGACCTTTGCCAGTGCGCCGGCCGCGCTCACCTACCTGGCCGGCGCCGCACCGGCGGTTGGAACCCCTGTCTTCGACAACGGCGCCACTCTTTTGCCGATGCACGCGCAAGCCGAGCCGCTCGCTGCAGCTGACACGACAGCCCCGACGTTCCAGGGAGAGCTGGCGGCCAGCGTGACGGCGGACTCGATTACCGTCAGCTGGGCGGGAGCGATCAGTGCAGACAACGTCGCTGTCGTGCGGCGGGAGTATCGCATCGGCGCCGCTGGCCAGTATGTCGCGGCCACGGCAGCGGAGGAGGGCAGCAAGAGTCATACCTTCACCAACCTGGCCGCCGGCACCGCCTACCAGATCGACGTGCGCTGCGTTGACTCGAGCGGCAACGTCTCGGCTGCACTTCGCATCGTGCCGACCACGAGCGCGGCGCCAGTGGTCGAGGTCAACTACGTTCGATGCATGCTCGCCTCGCGCGATGGGACGCCACACCTCAATCTCGCCAGCGTGGACTGGGCGCTGTTCCGGAATCTTTCGCCGGCGTCCTTCGGCGCACCCCTGGCCCAGGGCAAGTATTCGATGGTATCGGGAAGCGCCGTGTTCGAAATCACTGTTCCTGCAGCTGTCGTCCCCGCGGGCGAATACATGCTGATTTTGGCGGAGTCGAATGGCACGATGACGCTTGCCTCTCCGATCGCGGTGGGCCAATGACAGCCCTGATCCTTGACAACGTTCGCCTGGCGAGCGGGCGCTTCATTTTCGATACACCGTCGGTCGTGCCAACGGAGCCAACCGTGCCGGCCATTACGGATGCGGACTTTGCGGCCTGGCTCGCGAGCAACGATGCGATCCCGAACATCCTGATCGAAACCTGGGCACTCGTCGATGGCGTGCGCACCAGGTTCTTCTGGTCGACCAACGGCTACACGACACCTGGCACGGATAACCCTGTGTTCTATGCGCCCATCGTCGGCGTCAGTATCCCCTTCACGGAGGCATTGTCGCTGACGTCGACGGCGTCCCTTTCTGCCGGCGACATCGAGATCGACAACACCAACGGTGTGAACGAGCACTTCGCCAGGTATATCTGGGCCGATGAAGTGCTGGGTGTCGTGGGCGACGTGCGCTGGCCGCGTGCCGACTACCGGAAAATCTTCGTCGGCCATTCTGCAGGCCTGGTACGCAAGGGAACCAGGGCGTTTGCCTTGCGCCTGCGCGACATGATGGAAGGGCTGAACTACCCGATCAGCGAACGCAAGTTCGGCGGCGCCGGCGTCAACGCGGACACCGTGATCCCACTGACCTTCGGCGAATGCTTCAACGCTGCAGGGGAGTGGAGCGATGTCAACGCGCTCGAGCGGCAGTGGCACGACGGCCCGATGGAGGGCATCGTCGAGACGCGCGCCAACGGCATTCCCATCAGCGAGCAGGTGATCGTCTCGGAGGGCACTGGTAAGTCCGTGCTGACGGTGAACAACGAGAGTGCCACCATCACCGCCACCGTCCAGGGCGACAAGTCCGGCGGCATCTTCCGCAAGACCATAGCGACCATCATCCAGCGCCTGATCACTGGCTATGGCAAAGACGTCGGCCGCTACACCTCGGCCAACATCGACCTGACCAACTTCGCCCAGTTCGATGCGGCGAACCCGCAGCCGGTCGGCCTGCACGTGCGCGAGCGCCTGAACGTCATCGAGGCCTGCAGCATGCTTGCCGGCAGCGTGGGTGCCCAGCTGGCCCCCTCGCTCGACGGAAAGCTGCAGCTGATTCAGATCGCGCTGCCGGCTGCTGGTCCAGCAACCGAGATCCGCGCGGAACACATGGTCGACGGCACGCTGCGTCATGTGCAGCACATCGATCCAATCGCGGCGGTGAAGTTGGGTTACTGCAGGAACTGGACGCCGCAGCCCGGCCTGAATAGCAACCTGCCGGCTGAACACAAGGCACTCCATGAGAAGGAGTGGCCGCTCACCGTGACCAGGGTGGACGAGGACATCAAGCGCATGTACCGGCTCGATGGCGATCCGGTAATGCGCCCGACGATGCTGCTGCGCGGCGTCGACGCTGCACCTGAAGCCGATCGGGAATTGGCCCTCTGGGGGCCGGGCCGCGACATCTACGAGTTCGATGGCGTGCCTGAGTTGCTTATGCTGAAGAAGGGGGCGCGCCTGGTCGTCTACCACGAGCAGGACGGCATGGCAGCCGGTGTAGAGGCGCAGGTGCTCGAGATAACGCGTGACTGGACGACACGCACCGTAACTGTGAGGTTTCTGAAATGATTGCAGCAATCAACGACATCGACCGGCTGCTGCAGGCGGCGCCTATTCGTGTCATTAACCTGGGCCAGGCGCAGGTCATCGTCACCGCGGCGCCGCCGCTGTTCCACTTGCTGGCCGACGGCACGCCCGAGCACGCCGAGATCGAGCTCGAGGCGACCGTCATCGGCGTGACCGGCGAGGTCGTCTGGACGTGCTCCGGCGGCACGCTGAGCGGCGTCAGCGGATCGAGCGCGACGCTGCGATATGCGGACCTGGTAGCCGGCGCCGCAACGGTCGTCGCCTCGGTCGCGTATGCCGGCCAGGAAATCATGGGCCGGGCCAGCATCTCGGTTGTGCGTGATGGCTCGACCAGTGCAGGCGCCAAGCTGCTCGAGCTGACGCCGTCGGAGCAGGTCTTCAAGATTGACAAGGCAGGCCAGCACAGCCCGGCGGCGATCGCGCTTACTGCCACCGGGCAGAACCTGACGGGCGTGCCGAGGTTCACGTTCTTCGCCGGCAGCGGGACGCTGAGTCAAGGTCCCACCTCATCGCAGAAGGTGCTGGCCTTTGCCGACATGAGCAGCGACACCGTCACGATCCAGGTCGAGCAGGACGGCCAGGTCGACCGCGTCACCATCAGCAAGCTGCGTGACGGCAGTGTTGGCGTCGATGGCAAGAACGCGATCACGGCGCTGCTCACGAACGAGACCGTCGCCCTGCCGGCGAGCAGCGCGGGCGCCGTGTCCAGCCTGGTTACGGCCGTGTGCACCATGAAGGTCTACGAAGGCGCCGTCGACGATACCGGCAACTGGTCGTACGCTTTCTCGCCGGCGCCCAACCAGGCGAACCTGACCTATACGACCGACCGGTCCACGGTCACGGTCACCGGCATGGCGGCCGGCGTCGACGCGGCCTTCATCGACATCACAGCGAGCAAGGCCGGTGCGGCATCAATCACGAAGCGCTTCTCGCTCACCAAGAGCAAGGCCGGTGCGAAAGGCGATATCGGAACGGGCCAGCAGGGCCAGCGCGGCACCGTCAACATACCAGTGGCAATCGGGGGCACTACCTGGTCCGATAACGCTGCTGCAACTGCGCTTCAGAATGGCGGCTACGGCTCGCCGATCCGCTTCGACCTGGTCACGTTGGTAAATACGGCCGCCGGGTTTATTCAGACAAAGGTCTGGGACGGCGATAGCTGGGAAGAGCCGGGCTTTATTGTGAATGGAAATCTCCTGGCGCCAGGCACAGTCCGCGCTGGAGCGATCGACGCTCGAGGCCTGAGCATCAAGGATGACGCGGGCAATGTGATCCTGTCAGCCGGGGCATCACTAGCTGAACAGGTGCGCACAAATCCAAACCTTGTACCGGCACCGAATGGGTGGCCGTTCCTCAACGGTGCCGTTCCTCAACGCAACGGGGATGGTCGCTTTGGTGATGGGCAGTATTTCTATTTTCCGGTTGTAGGTTCGCCCAATTACATTGGCGCGAGTTCCCCGGAATTGGGCATTCCCGCAAATACTTGGTACACAGTAAGTTTCGACGCTTACTGCGACGGAGCATCCCGCGATTTGAACGCTGACGTGATAAACGATAGTGGTTGGGACAGCAACGGCAAGTATGTCAGGCTGACAAACACGATGACGAAATACTCATTCACCGAGATTTCGCCAAATACCGCAAATACCGCCACCGGGCGGCTGCGCATTTTCTCACTTGAGGCGGGCGGCAGCGTCATCGTTGTCTCAAACATCAAGGTAGAGCTAGGCGGGACAGTGACTCCTTGGTGGGATAGCGCCGTGACGCCTGCGAACGTCGGTCAGCGCGTGTCGGCTGGTGCGATCACCAACACGCAATTTGGCGGCGACCTGTTTAGCACGAATTACGTCTACCGGCAGTCGGGCTGGTACTTGGAACGTAACGGCGACATTTACGTCAACAACATCCGTGCCCGTGGTGAATTGGCGGGAGGGGCGTTCGTTGGATGGCAATGGCCCGCCAAGGGCAGCGATGGCTTTTACCTTGGATCGAACGGGCTGCTGCTGGGCAATAACATCGACGGCCAGGGATCGTTTATTGAACTGCGCCGAGATGGCACGATGCTCGCTCCCGGCTTCTCTTTAGTAAATCGTCAGCTAACGCTAGAGAACACGATTATTTACAACCCGAGGATACAGACCTCGCTCAACGTAACGCTGTCATTTATCAGCTCGCGTAACAGGACAAATACATTTAACTACGAGAGCTTCACCGTCTTCGCCACGATTTCCGGCGCGAACGGTTCGGTTAAGTATCAATGGTCCTGCAATGTCGTGGATGGGGATGCCCAGATGGCCAGCGACCCTTCTGCCAGTAGCTGCACTTTCCGATGCCGTGGGCAGGACTCGCTAGTTATGGTGAACGTCAGTCTCCTCGCCACCGACGATTCCAATACGGTTGTCTACAAGAGTATTCGCGCCATTGTTGGTTACGGCAGGGCAGCTTAATAGAAAGATCAACTATGCCTCAAATTCAGTTATTGATGGTACGGCGCCGAGACAGCCGCATCATGGGGAACGCCTGGATCGAGCATCCGGATTCCGGCCCGTACATACCAATACATTCCCCGGTTGCCGAGGAAGACCTTGTGCCGCATGACACGCCTTTCACCCGTGAAGGGCGCCGGGACTCGGCGTGCGCATATCTGGTTGAGAACGAAATTGTATGGATGGATTTGATCTCCCTCGAGCAGCTGCGCGCCGATAAAGCGCAGGCGATCAGTGCCGCCTGCCGCGCGCACATCGAGCGAGGGTTCGAATGTGCCGTCCTGGGAGACGTCTACCTGTACCCGGCTAACCCGCAGGACCAAGCCAACCTGGTCGCGTCCGTCACCGACTCGCTGCTGGCTGGTGGTGATCCCGACTGGCGCACGCCATTCTGGTGTGCCGACCTGGCAGGCGAGCAGTGGGAATTCCGGCCGCATACGGTCGACCAGATCCAGCAGGTCGGCCGTGAAGGCAAAGCAGCGATCCTGGCTGCGATGCAAAAGAACGAAGTGCTGCAGCGGCAGATCGCCGTCGCCGCAGCTGAAGAACTCGAAACAATCACCTGGTGACCGAATGCCAAATCTGAAGATCATGAACCGCAATGCAGCCGGATACGCTGCACTCTCGGCCTCGCCAGTCGCACCAGGCATGTCGCCGGCCGCAATGCTCAACGACGTCAAAACCCACGTTTGCCGCGCGACGGGCACCGAGCTCGAGATCGTCCTGACCTGGGATGCTGCAGAGCGGATCGGTGGCGTGCACTTCCCGTGGTTCAACGGCTCGGCGCTGACCACGATTGAAGTCCTCGGCTACTCTGACAAGGGCGGCGCCAATAACGTCCTGAACACGGGTGTGCGGCTGGCGTGCCCAGCCCGCGCTCGTGCGCTCTTGCCGCCCTGGACCCCGCGCAGCGCCGCCAGCGCGTATGCGTATGGTGGTGGCGCCCACGCGTTCGCCTGGTTCGACAACATCAGCGTCAAGCGCCTGGTCATTCGGCTCAAGGACCCAGGAAGCCTGCAGGGCTACCTTGAGGTCTCGCGCATCTTCGTCGGCGAGGCCTTCACGCCGGACGAGAACGCGTCGTATGACCCAGCCCGCCTGCCAGTCAGCACCGGCACGTCCTTCCGCACTGGCGCCGGCGACCGCCGGTCTATCCCTGGTACAAAGCACTGGAGGCTGTCGATCGAGCTGGGCAGCATGACCGAGCGCGACCGTTCGTTCATCTGCGACATGTCGGTGGCCAACGGCACCGAGGTGCCGGTAATCGTCAGCCTGTACCCAGGCGATGCCTCGCGTGAGCGGGAGCGTGACCACCAGATATACGGCGCCCTGGTGCAGACCGCGGCGATGCGGCGGCCGAGCTTTGCGCAGCATGCCACCGAGCTGGAGTGGGAAAGTATGTAGGGCATTGCTTCGCTCGCTGAGCGGTCATCTGGTAGAGCGCACAGCACATCAAAGAAGTCTCATTTCTCCCTAGAAATGAGACAGGTCGATTGTTAACGTGGGCAGGTCTTATTCCTCCCAACACCCGACCTCGATGTGCAGACGTCTCCACTACGAATGAAAGAAGCTATGTCCCTAGAAACTACCGCCGGCGCCGGCGCCCTGATCAAACTTTTCGGTGGCGCGGCCCTTGCCGGCGGCGCTGCCGCCGCAATCGGCTACGTCGTCATGTGGCCGAGAACCCGCCGCGAAGCCGTCAGCCGCTTTGCCTGCTCCATTGCCGCCTCGGTGACGTTCGGCCCGGCACTCGCGATCGCAATGCATTCGGTCTGGCCAGGCCTGTTTGCGTCCGCCGGCGACCTGGCCGTGCAGGCGGGCCAGGCCCGCGATCTCGGCCTCCTGGTCGTCTCCGTTCCGTTCCTGGTGTTCGCGGCTCTGCCGGCCTGGTGGCTGCTGGGCGGCCTGATGCTGTGGCTGGACAAGCGTCGTGACAAGGATCTGGGTGAGATGGCCCAAGATGCTGCCGATGTGGTGCGTGACGTGCGGGAGGCCCTGTAATGCCGCCGACCGCTTTCCTCAAGATGCTGGTGCCGTTCGCGCAGGACTGTCAGCGTAAAACTGGCGTGCCGGCGTCGATCACCCTGGCTCAGGCGGCAATCGAATCGGGATGGGGCGAAAGGGCGCTCGGGAATAACCTGTTCGGCATCAAGGCTGACCGGAGCTGGAAGGGCAAGACAGTTCAGTTCCGCACCCGGGAGCATATCGCTGGGAAGAACTGGAACATTTTGGGCACATTCCGTGCGTACGACAGCTGGGAAGAGAGCATGGTCGACCACGCTCAGTTCTTCTTGAAGAATCCACGCTATAGCGCTTGCTTCAAAGAGACCACTGCTGAAGGCTGGGCGCGTGCCGTTCATGCCGCTGGCTATGCCACTGATCCCTACTATGCGCAGGTCCTGATTGACGTCATGAAGGGCCGCAATATGGCCCAGTACGACGTCTGGCCGAAGGTGGCAGCGTGAGCCGTCTCGAAACCTTCCTGATGAGCGTGATCGGCCTGGTTGGCCTGTTGACCGTGGCTGTAATCGGCGTGCGCTGGTACGGCGACATGCAGTACCACGCCGGACGCACCGATGCCGTCGAGGAGCGCGCTGCAGCTGACGCCTTCGCCGTCCTGCGCCGCACCGAAGAGAACGTTGTCCTGGCCCAGAGCCAGGGTGCCGCTTACTTGAAAATCACCGAGACAAAAAATGAAGAACTTGCTCCTGTGCGTGAGCGCATTGTCACTCAGCGCGTGTATGTCGGTTCCGCAATCTGTGGACCTGCCCCCACCACCGAAGACGCCGGCGCCGACAGCGGCGACGAAACCAATCCCGCCCGCAGGCTGGTTCGAGAAGACGCTGAGCGAGATATTAGAGCGCTGAAGGTCGAGGTCGAGGAGCACCTGGCCACTGGCCGGGCCTGCCAGGCGGTGCTGCGTGAGTATGGATTGGCGCCATAATGGATTTCCATCTTGCGACGCCGGACGGTGACATCTATTTGTTCAGCTATGACGGACAGGCGGTGCAGATCCCGCTAAGTCCTCCGGCGGCCTCAACGGGCAAATGCGTTGCTGAGCAAGAGAACTCCACGCCCGCGCCCACCGAATCGCCGTAGCGCGTGACCGATCATCTACAGCAATGGCGAATCTATCCAACGCAACTGATGCCCGATAGCGGGCGTATTCGCTGGCGGTAAGAAGTGGCGATTTCATAGGCACACTATACCGCTAGTTAAAGACAGGGCGCCAGGTCCGATTGCGTCAACAATCGAACCTGGCCTCAATCCACTGAAGCAGCCAGTGAACCGAGCAAAGGCTCTGCCACCTTCCGGAAGGCGGGCGGAGTCTAGCATATTTATTAAGCAAAAGGTTTACAGATGGCAACCCCAATCGTTCCATGGCTGGGCGGCAAGCGTCGCTTGGCTGACCACATCATTCCCCAGTTCCCTGCCCACAAGTGCTATGTGGAAGTCTTTGCCGGCGGCGCTGCGCTTTATTTCATGCGGCCGCCCGCAGACGTCGAGGTGATCAACGACATCAACGGCGAACTCGTCCGGCTCTACCGTGTCGTGCAAAACCACCTTGAGGAGTTCGTGCGGCACTTCAAATTTGCGCTTACCAGTCGCGAGGTGTTCAAATGGCACCAGGTGACACCGCCTGAGACCCTTACGGACATTCAAAGGGCGGTGCGGTTCTTTTACCTGCAGCAGCAATCGTTCGGAGGAAAAGTGCAGGGACAGTCCTGGGGCACGGCGACCACGGCGCCACCGATCAATCTGCTCCGCATCGAGGAGAACCTCTCAGCTGCGCACCTGCGGCTCGCCGGCACCTATATCGAAAACATGGACTGGCATAAGTTGATGGAGCGCTACGACCGGCCCCACACCCTGTTCTACCTGGACCCGCCATACTGGGAAACTGAAGGCTACGGCGTCGACTTCCCCTTCGAAGAGTATGTGCGTATGGCTGCATTGTTGAAGAAGCTGAAGGGTAAGGCAGTCATTAGCCTGAATGACCATCCAGACATTCGTCGGGTCTTCGGCGACTTTCAGATGGATACTCTGCCGATTAAATACTCGTGCGGTTCGGATACGGCTGGACGTGGCACGCAACGATCCGAGGTCGTGATCTACAGCTGGGACCGTGCAGCAGAGCCTGCAGGACTGTTCTAATGGATTTGGGCTGTGCAGACGTCTGCACAGCCCCTAACTCGCATGAGCGTGTTTGATATACTGGATAAAAAACCAGTAATCGAAACAAATGCGATTTAAGCCACCTCTTACAAAAGCTGAGTTACAGGCGATCCAAGATAGGAGTGCAGATGCTGATGTGCGCTCGCTCCTATGGGAGGTAGCTCGCCTGCGTTCTGTCGTTCTGTATGCTGACCAGCTGCAGCGAATGCTCGGGCCGCTCGCTGGGCCGCAGGGAACGCTCCTCGAGTCTCTCCGGGAGATGTTACGAGAGGAGCCTTGTGTAAAGGAATTCCCTCGACTACCACCTGGGGCCTAAGCGGCCAGGCGTTCTTCTTCTACCTTCGGGGGTATCTCGTTGCTCGGCGGGTGTGGTCGTGCGAAGTGGCTTTGGAGATCGCCTCTTTTAGTGATATGCCACGATCCGTAGGATAGATCTTGCATCTCATGGTCAGGCTCGCGCTCTGCCTGGCAAATACTGCAGACGTGAAGTTCTTCATTAACGAGTACCCATTGGTGGGAAACAAAGAATCCACGAATCCAGTTCCACATTTTTATCCCCGAATAGTATTTTCTGCCAAGCTACATGAGAAATTTACAACTGGCAAGTCATCAGTACGCAGATAGGACGAAGTTCCATCAGCCATGCAACCTCAAATTAACCGTGCTGCTGTGTTGTGTTGCTGCGGTGAAGGTCTCGAGCTTTAATTTGTGTGTATCTGGCGAGCATCTTCCAATCACGATGACCGGAAACTAATGCAACCTCCTGGATCTGATAGCCTTGCTCGAACAGCCGGGATACCCCTTCATGGCGTAAGTCGTGAAAGTGCAGGTCTTCTATCTTAAGTGCTTTTTTTGCACGCGGGAATATCGTGGACACTGTGTCGGCTAGGACGGGAAAAATTCGGCTCTCTGCCGTCAGGTTCGCTGGTTTGGGCTGGCGTTGCACGATCTCGAATGTGCGGCCGAGCAAAGGCACCTCTTGATCGTTTCCGACTTTTTCCCGTGGGTGCTTTCGGTTCCGAATAATTATTGTTCGGTCGCCTTCATTAAGGTCGATCCAACGCAGCAGCGTGATCTCCTCGATACGCATGGCGGATTCGATCGCGAAATGGATGATGTCCCGCATTGGAAGAGAAGAGTGCTTGTCTAGGTAGTCGCACAGCTGGTCGATCTCCTCCTTGGTCGGCCGCCGCTTACGCTCCGTCGACTTAGTTGATATTTTCAGATGCCCCATGTTGGCACGTGCGGCCTCGATCGGCTCAAGGCTGATCGGGAGCTTCCACAGTCCCTTGGCAGTTTTGAAGACGCCGGCGAGGTAGGTGAGGTCAATCCCGATCGTAACGCCCGAGGCGCCTCCTTTGCGGCGGTCACGTACGAATTTGGTCAAGTAGTCGTCTGTAACGTCTGCCACGGCGACGTCACCGTGGTTGCGGCACCAGGCATTAAGCACTGCCGTTTTATTTTTCCCGAACGGATGCTCGGCCCCGATCTCCTCAATGTACCGGTCGATGAGCTGTTTTAAGGTAAGATTCGCCAGTCCACGCACGTCCTTGAAGCGCTTCGCATCCATCTCCGCCTCGATCTTCCGGGCCCATTGGGTCGCCTGGGCTTTGGTCGAGAATGTTTCCGCTACCGATTTGTGTCCCTTGCGGCGTATTTGCGCTCGCCAGGTGTCGCCAATTTTTAGGATGGAAGCCATGTAGCAATTTCGTAGCACTGCGGTTGAGATAGTGCGGAATTTTGCGGGAAACTGCGGGAAATAGCAAACTACTGATTACATAGGAAAAAGCAGGTGCTTCAATGACTTACGGAAAGCGAAAATTAAGTGTAGCGCCCATGATGGACTGGACCGACCGCCACTGCCGCGTCTTCCACCGCCAGATCACGAAACACACCTGGCTCTACACCGAAATGGTCACCACCGGCGCCCTGGTCTACGGCGACGTCGAGCGCCACCTGCGCTACGACGGGGTCGAGCATCCGGTCGCCCTGCAGCTGGGCGGCAGCGAACCGGCCGACCTGGCCAAGAGCGCGAAGCTGGGCCAGGAGTGGGGCTACGACGAGATCAACCTGAACTGCGGCTGCCCATCCGAGCGCGTGCAGAAGGGCGCCTTTGGCGCCTGCCTGATGAACGAGCCGCAGCTGGTGGCCGACTGCGTGAAGGCGATGCGCGACGCGGTGACGATCGACGTGACCGTGAAGCACCGCATCGGCATCGACAAGAACGAGGAATACGGTTTCGTGCGCGATTTCGTCGGCACGATCGCCGATGCCGGCTGCCGCACCTTCATCGTCCACGCCCGGAATGCCATCCTGAAGGGCCTGTCGCCAAAGGAAAACCGCGAGATCCCGCCGCTGCGCTACGAGGTGGCCTACCAGCTCAAGCGCGACTTTCCGGAGCTGGAAATTCTGATCAACGGCGGCATCAAGACGAACGACGAGATCGCGCTGCACCTGCAGCACGTGGACGGCGTCATGCTCGGACGCGAGGCCTATCACAATCCCTACCTGATGGCGGAATGGGATGCGCGCTTCTATGGCGACGACGCGCCGGCCAAGACCCGCGCCGAGGTGCTGGCGGCGATGGTGCCGTATATCGCCGACCAGCTGGCGCGCTATGGCGGGTACGGCCTGAAGCTGAACAGCATCACGCGCCACATGCTGGGCCTGACCGCCGGCCTGCCTGGCGCACGCGCGTTCCGCCAGATGCTGTCGGACCCGAAGAAGCTGGCCACGGCCGATCCGCAGCTGTTGCTCGAGGCGGCGGCGGGGATTCGCAACCTGTAGGCGGCAGCAAGACTCATATCCGCAAAGCGGCGCTCTAGGAGCGCCGCTTTTGCGTTTACGCGCACGTATCGTTCAGGCGTGGTGCGTGGCCACGGCGCGTGTTGCCCGGACCAACAGACTCGACTTTTGTGTTTCCATGTAGATACAAGCAATTCTGTATGGTAATGACAATGATTGTAATAGCAAGAAATTGCGTATTCTTCTGACCAGATGTAGGAAATTTGCTACACGGAAATAATAATTTGTGTAGACATCTCAAGGCCGAGCTTGCTCTAGGGCAAGTGCCAATCCATAATTTAGCTGGTAGCAAACGAAGATTTGTTAAAGAAACACTCCGGTCCGAGGGGTGTTTCTCGTATATGCATAAATTTCCATGTGACGCCGCACGATTTGATTTATCCTTCCGGAAACAGTTTCCGTAAGGGAAGTCTGCGACTGACACAGCATGCGGACACACTGGCTCCAGGCAAATCTGAATAACAGAATAGGGAAGGCGAAATGAATTTATCGAACATGAAGGTCGGTATGCGCTTGGGGCTGGGGTTCGCCCTGGTGCTGGTGTTGCTGGTGGCGGTGACCGTGGTCGGCGTGCTGCGCATGGGCCAGATCCAGGATCGCCTCGATCACGTGGTAAGCGTGAACAACGTGTCGAGCCGCATGGTCATCGAGATGCGCAACAACGTGCAGGACCGCCTGGCATCGCTGCGCGTGCTGACCCTGATGGCCGACCCTGCCGACATGGAACCGGAACTCAAGAAGTTCAAGGACCAGTCCGCCAAGTACACCGAAGCGCAGACCAAGGTCAGCCAGATTTTCGCGAGCAACGGCAGCGAGGCCGAGAAAGCCCTGCTGGCCGAAGTCAAGCAGCATGAAGCCGCCGCCCTGCCGGCGATTGCCAAGGCGTCGGAACTCTACCTGGCCAACAACGCCATGGACGCCACCCGCGTGATGGTGAAGGAAGTGCGTCCGGTCCAGAAGAAGTGGACTGAAGCGCTGGACAAGCTGGTGCAGCTGGAGGACAAGCAAAGCGCCCAGAGCCAGCAGGACGCCGAAGCCGCCTTCGTGAATGCCCGTAACTTCATGGTCATCATGCTGGTCGTGGCCGTCGTCATGGGCGTGGCCGCTGCCTGGTTCATCACCCGCGGCCTGATCAAGCAGCTGGGCGGCGAGCCCGACTACACCACCAAGATTGCCGGCAGCATCGCCCACGGCAACCTGGCCATCGACATCGACACCAGCACCGCCGACAAGGGCAGCCTGCTGTCGGAAATGAGCGAAATGCGCAACAGCCTGGTCAAGATCGTCGGCCAGGTGCGCCGCGGTACCGAAACCATCGGCACCGCCTCGCGTGAAATCGCCGCTGGCAACATCGACCTGTCCTCGCGTACCGAACTGCAGGCCAGCTCGCTGGAAAAGACTGCCTCGGCAATGGAAACCCTGACCACCACCGTGCGCCAGAACGCGGAACACGCTCGTGAAGCGAACCACCTGGCGGCCAGCGCTTCCGACGTGGCCCGCAAGGGCGGCGACGTGGTGTCGCAAGTGGTCGGCACGATGGGCGAGATCAACAGCTCGGCCAGCAAGATCGCCGACATCATCGGCGTCATCGACGGCATCGCCTTCCAGACCAACATCCTGGCGCTGAACGCGGCAGTGGAAGCCGCCCGTGCTGGCGAACAGGGCCGCGGCTTCGCGGTCGTGGCATCCGAAGTGCGCAACCTGGCCCAGCGTTCGGCTGCGGCGGCAAAAGAAATCAAGACCCTGATCGGCGACTCGGTCGAGAAGGTCGAGCGCGGCAGCAAGCTGGTCGGCCAGGCCGGCGTGACGATGGACGAAGTGGTGGCGAGCGTGAAGCGCGTGACCGACATCATGGGCGAGATCGCCAACGCCAGCGCCGAGCAGAGCGCCGGCATCGAGCAGGTGAACATGTCGATCATCGAGATGGACAGCATGACCCAGCAGAACGCGGCGCTGGTCGAGGAAGCGGCTGCTGCGGCCCAGAGCCTGCAGGACCAGGCGGGCGAACTGGCGCGCGTGGTCAGCATCTTCAAGCTGATCGAAGGCGAAGACGGCGGCGCCGAACTGGCAGCCGTGGCACCTGCGGCCAGCGTGCCGGCGGTGCGCGCCCCGGCAGTGCGCCAGGCACGTCCGGCGCTGAAGAAACCGGCGGCAGCGGCTGCCCCGGCAAAGTCCGCCGCAGCCAAGCCGAAGAAGGCGCCGGTTGCAGCGGGCAACGATGAATGGGAAGAATTCTGATTACGGCGAAGTTGCCGGGCACACTGAAAGACCGCAAGCAGTCAGCGGCACATTAACTCACTTTTTGGGAATACTAATTATGAAAAAGCCTTACCTGAGCGCCATTGCCACCCTCGTTTTCGCTTCGATCGCCGGCTCGGCCTTCGCCGCTGAAGTGCCTGCTTCCTTCGACCCGTCCAAGTGCAAGGTCGAGTACCCGAAAGCCTCGCTGATGAACGAAGAGCAGGGCGTGACCTCGCTGAGCTTCGTGGTCGGCGCCGACGGCAGCGTCGTCGATTCGAAGCTGGAAAAATCGAGCGGTTTCAAAGGCCTGGACAAGGCAGCCCAGAAAGGCCTGTCGGCTTGCAAGTTCAAGCCGGGCACCAAGGACGGCTCGCCAGCCCAGACCACCACCAAGGTCGACTACGCCTGGAAGCTGGACTAATCTGTCCGTTCAGGATGGGTAATGCGAACAGCCGGCTGATGCCGGCTGTTTTATTTTCCGGTCATGGAAATAGGGCGCGTTTGTTACACATGGCACGGCTGCCGTTACGCCGCTGTTACGTTCCCTGCTGGAATTGTTTCGATTGTAAGCACTTGCATCAGTGCTACTGTGCGCAGGAAGCTTTGGCTATAGTGATCTCACACCGAAACAAAAGGAGCACTACCATGAAACGAATCCTCTTGACCGCAGCAGCCGTCCTGATCAGCACCGCAGCCCTCAGCCCGGCACAAGCCTACCAGCCACATGGCCGTACCGAGGTCATCATCGTGAAGAAGGCGCCGCCTGCGCCGCGCCGCGAAGCTGTGCCGGCCGCACGCCGCGGTTTCGAATGGGTGCCGGGTTACTGGAACTGGTCGGGCAACCGTTACACCTGGGTGAAAGGCCACTACGAGAAAGTGCGTCCGGGTTATGTCTACCAGCGCGCTGAATGGCGCCGCGACCGGAATGGCTGGTACCTGGAGCGTGGCGGTTGGCAGCACGGCGACCGCGTGGCCCCGCGCCATGACCGCGACGGCGATGGCGTGCCAAACCGTGCAGATGCGCGTCCAAACAATCCGAATCGTTACTGATCGCGGTCAGGCCGGCAAGCCGGCCAACCTGATCGAAAAAGGCCACCGCGAGGTGGCCTTTTTTCATGCCTGCTGCATGCGCGGAGCTTGCATCAGTCCAGACTGTTCTCTTTTTTAACACGATACCGGTGAACGCCGATAGAATTGGTTTTGGGAAATCCACTACCAACAATAAAGGATGTTCGATGAAAGAAGTAACTGGTCAATTGAAGATGCTCGGTTCGGGCTCGGTCACGCGTGGGAACGTCGGTTCGTCCTTCGTGAAGTACAACACGATCCAGATCGGCAATACGATCCTGCAAAAGATCGTCACGGCGCAGAGCCTGGACGATTTCATCCAGAAGGGCCTGGGGCATGAAGTGACGCTGTTCCTGAACAAGAACATGCTGGTTGCGGTGAAGCTCCAGGATGGCCAGGTGTATTACTGGAAGCGTAGCGTCGGCCTGTTCCTGATGTCGGTGCTGGTGAGCCTGTTGATACTGGGCTTTGCGATCGTGGTCGGCGGCGCGGCGGGCAATTTCATCATCCCGGTCGTGATCGCACTTGCGGTGATTTTCTTCACCATGGCGCCGTTCATCCTGCAGACTGTTTCCTACCAGCCGAAACTGGCGGCCCTGGGTGGCATTCCCCTGAGGGGCTGATTCCCTGATGGGCTGATACGGCAAGATAGGCCGGAGACGCGATGTCTTCCGGCTTGCCTTCGCTTCCTGAGTTCAGCAATAAAAAAAGGGTTACAAGCCGGAGCGTTGTAACCCTTTCTCTTACTGCGAATTCTTGGGGTGGCTGATGGGACTCGAACCCACGACAACAGGAATCACAATCCTGGACTCTACCAACTGAGCTACAGCCACCATTGTCTTGCTTTTTGTCTTCAGTGCTGCGAAGACAGAACAAGATTATACAAACTCCGAAGCAAACTGGCAAATCTAATTGTTAGGTCCAATCAACATTGTTCCGGACGGGCTCGCCGCGACCTCGTGCACCGGCGGATCGATGCCAAGCAGGCTGGCGAATGCCGCCGACAGGGCGGTCGAGCTGGCGCTGGTGTAGCCGTCCAGGCGTGCAGGTCCCGCCACGGTATTCGCCAGTCCGGCAGCCGCCAGCAGGCGCGCCAGGTGCCGCGCCACCGCGTCGCCGGTATCGACCAGCGTCACGGCGCGCTCGGTGCTGCGCGCAATGACTTTCTCGATCGAGGCCTGCACCAGCGGGTAATGGGTGCAGCCCAGCACCAGGGTATCGGCGCCGGCGTCCAGCAGCGGCACAACGAAGCGCGCCAGCAGCGCGTCGGTGACGTCGGAGTCGAGTTCGCCCAGCTCGATCTGGTCGACCAAGCCGGGGCAGGGCTGGAGCAGGAAGCGAGCGCCGGTGGCTGCGCTGACCTGGTCGCGCAGCTGCAGGAACTTGGCGCCGGCGAGCGTGCGCTCGGTGGCGATCACGCCGACGGTGCCGCTGCGCGTGGCTGCCGCCGCCGGTTTCAGGCCCGGCTCGACACCGACGATGATCAGTTCGGGGAAGCGCTCGCGCAGGCGCGCGATTGCCGCTACGGTGGCAGTGTTGCAGGCGACGACGACGGCTTTCACGCCTTGCTCGACGAGGAAGCTGCCAACCGCTAGCACACGCTCGGCGACCACGGATTCGGGCTTGCCGCCGTAAGGGGCGAAGCCGGAGTCGGCGAAATACAGCAGGTGTTCGTGCGGCAGCTGCGCGCGGATGTGGCGCAGGACCGAGAGGCCGCCCACGCCGGAATCGAAGATGCCGACGGGAGCGGTGGGGGAGAAGAGGGGTGTTGTCATCGGTTGTGACCGGGAGGCGATGTGTCCACGCGAACGGCAGTTGAACGCGTGGACGCCATGGCCGTCCACCCTGCGTCTTACGCTACCGTGACAGGGATGTTCTTCAGCGATTCAATCTTCGCTGCCCATTCCTTCGGACCGGTGTTGTGCACCGAGGTGCCGGTCGAATCGACGGCCACCGTCACCGGCATGTCCTGCACCTCGAACTCGTAGATCGCTTCCATGCCCAGGTCTTCGAAGCCGATGACCTTGGCCGACTTAATGGCCTTCGAGACCAGGTAGGCCGAGCCGCCGACCGCCATCAGGTAGGCCGACTTGTGCTTCTGGATCGACTCGATCGCGATTGGGCCGCGCTCGGCCTTGCCGATCATCGAGATCAGGCCGGTCTTCTCCAGCATCATGTCGGTGAACTTGTCCATGCGGGTCGCGGTGGTCGGGCCTGCCGGGCCGACGACTTCATCGCCCACCGGATCGACCGGACCGACGTAGTAGATCACGCGGTTGGTGAAGTCCACCGGCAGCTGCTCGCCCTTGGCCAGCATGTCCTGGATGCGCTTGTGAGCGGCATCGCGGCCGGTCAGCATCTTGCCGTTCAGGAGCAGGGTCTGGCCCGGCTGCCAGGACGCGACTTCTTCCTTGGTCAGCGTGTCGAGGTCGACGCGCTTCGATTTCTGGGTGTCCGGGGTCCAGTGCACTTCAGGCCAGGTCGACAGCGCAGGCGGTTCGATGTACGAAGGACCGGAGCCGTCGAGCACGAAGTGGGCGTGGCGGGTAGCGGCGCAGTTCGGGATCATCGCCACCGGCTTGGAAGCCGCGTGGGTCGGGTACATGCTGATCTTCACGTCGAGCACGGTGGTCAGGCCGCCCAGGCCCTGGGCGCCGATGCCGAGCGCGTTGATCTTGTCGCACAGTTCGATACGCAGTTCTTCCAGCTTGTTTTGCGGGCCGCGCTGCTTGAGCTCGTACATGTCGATGTCTTCCATCAGCGACTCTTTCGCCATCAGCATGGCCTTTTCGGCCGAGCCGCCGATACCGATGCCGAGCATGCCCGGCGGGCACCAGCCGGCGCCCATCAGCGGCACCGTCTTCAGGACCCAGTCGACCAGCGAGTCGGACGGGTTCAGCATCACGAACTTGGTCTTGTTTTCCGAGCCGCCGCCCTTGGCCGCGACCTTCACGTCGACCGTGTCGCCCGGGACCAGCTCCATGTGGACCACGGCCGGGGTGTTGTCCTTGGTGTTCTTGCGCTCGAAGTGCGGGTCGGCGACGATCGAGGCGCGCAGCTTGTTGTCAGGGAAGTTGTACGCGCGGCGCACGCCTTCGTTGACGGCGTCGGTGATCGAGCCGCTGCCGAAGCCTTCGAAGCGCACGTTCATGCCGACCTTCAGGAAGACGTTGACGATGCCGGTGTCCTGGCAGATCGGACGCTTGCCTTCGGCGCACATGCGCGAGTTGGTCAGGATCTGCGCGATCGCGTCTTTCGCTGCCGGGCTTTGCTCGGCTTCATAGGCGCGCGCCAGGTGCTGGATGTAGTCAGCCGGGTGGTAATAGCTGATGTACTGGAGCGCAGCGGCGACCGATTCGATCAGGTCTTCCTGTTTGATGACTGTCATGACAATTCTCTTGTGATGTTAGTGGTGCTTTGGCTGGTGGTGCGTGGTGGTGGTGATGCGGTCGGTCCAGGAAATGGCCAGGGCCGAGACCAGGAAGGCGCAATGGATCGTGGTCTGGGCAATCAGTACCTTGGGGTCGTAGGCGCCCGCATTGATGAAGGTCTTCAGCAGGTGGATCGAGGAGATGCCGATGATGGCCATCGCCAGCTTGGTCTTCAGCACCGAGGCGTTCACGTGCGACAGCCATTCCGGCTGGTCCGGGTGGCCTTCGAGGTGCATGCGCGAGACAAAGGTTTCGTAGCCGCCGACGATCACCATGATCAACAGGTTCGAGATCATGACCACGTCGATCAGGCCCAGCACCACCAGCATGATGGTGGTTTCGGTCAGCTTGTTCGGACGTACCGAGCCCGGCACAGTAACGACGTCGAGGATGTGGTTCAGCGATTCGACGTTGCCGAAGGCGGCGCCGATCAGGTCCTTCAGCTCGACCCAGAAATGGAACACGTAGACGCACTGCGCCAGGATCAGGCCCAGGTAGAGCGGCAACTGCAGCCAGCGGCTGGCGAAAATCAGGTTATTGAGGGGAGTGAGCTTGCGTTGTTCGAGGGGAGGTGGGTTTTGCGACATCGGGTACGGCTCCAGGGTTCCGTCAACATTCAGCCCATCATTTTACACCTCTCCTGCCGCGTTGCAGCAGACCGCATCGGTTTGCCCGATGGTTGGTAGAATCACACGCATAAGGGATGGCGCGGCTCGTAAGCGTTCAGTAAGCGAGCGCGCCTATGGTGTCTGGCAAAACTACTACATGGAGACTAGCATGGCCGAGAACGAGACCAATCAGGAAAACCATGGCTTGCAGGAACACCGCGTGTTTCCGCCGCCAGCCGGGTTCGCCGCCAATGCCGCCATTTCGGGCATGGACGCCTACAACAAACTGTGCGCGGAAGCCGAAAGCGACTACGAAGGCTTCTGGGCGCGCCTGGCGCGCGAGCACCTCGACTGGCACCAGGACTTCACCAGCACGCTCGACGAATCGGATGCGCCTTTCTACAAGTGGTTCAAGGATGGCCAGCTGAACGCATCGTACAACTGCCTCGACCGCAACCTGACGAACGGGAATGCCGACAAGGCCGCCATCATCTTCGAGGCCGACGACGGCAGCGTCACCCGGGCCACCTACCGCGAGCTGCACGAGCGCGTCTGCAAGTTCGCCAACGGCCTGAAGAGCCGCGGTATCAAGAAAGGCGACCGCGTCATCATCTACATGTCGATGTCGATCGAAGGCGTGGCCGCGATGCAGGCCTGCGCGCGCATCGGCGCTACCCACTCGGTGGTGTTCGGCGGCTTCTCGGCCAAGTCGTTGCAGGAACGCATCATCGACGCCGGCGCCGTGGCCATCATCACCGCCGACGAGCAGCAGCGCGGCGGCAAGGCACTGCCCCTGAAAGCCATCGTCGACGAAGCGCTGGCGCTGGGCGGCTGCGAGTCGGTAAAAGACGTGATCGTCTACAAACGCACCGGCGGCAATATCGCCTGGGTCGAGGGGCGCGACATGGCGCTGTCCGAGCTGGTCGAAGGCCAGTCCGCCGAATGCGAACCGGAATGGGTGGATGCCGAGCACCCGCTGTTCATCCTCTACACCTCGGGCTCGACCGGCACCCCGAAAGGCGTGCAGCACTCGACCGGCGGCTATCTGCTGTGGGCCGCGCTGACCATGAAATGGTCGTTCGACATCAAGCCGCAGGACGTGTTCTGGTGCACCGCCGACATCGGCTGGGTGACCGGCCACAGCTACATCGCCTATGGCCCGCTGGCCGTGGGCGGCACGCAGGTCGTGTTCGAAGGCGTGCCGACTTACCCGAACGCCGGGCGCTTCTGGGAAACCATCGCCAAGCACAAGGTGTCGATCTTCTACACCGCGCCGACGGCGATCCGCTCGCTTATTAAAGCTTCGGATGTGGACGAAAAAGTCCACCCGAAGAACTACGACCTGTCCTCGCTGCGCCTGCTGGGTTCCGTGGGCGAGCCGATCAATCCGGAAGCCTGGATGTGGTACTACAAGAATGTGGGTGGGGAACGCTGCCCGATCGTCGACACCTTCTGGCAGACCGAAACCGGCGGCCACATGATCACGCCGCTGCCGGGCGCGACGCCGATGGTGCCGGGCTCGTGCACGCTGCCGCTGCCGGGCATCATGGCGGCGATCGTCGACGAATCGGGGGCGGATGTGGCGAACGGGCAGGGCGGTATTCTGGTGGTAAAACGTCCGTGGCCGTCGATGATCCGCACCATCTGGAATAACCCGGACCGCTTCCGCACCAGCTACTTCCCTGAGGAACTGGGCGGCAAGTATTACCTGGCCGGCGATGGCGCGATCCGCAACAAGGACACGGCCTACTTCACGATTACCGGACGTATCGACGACGTGCTGAACGTGTCCGGGCACCGCATGGGTACGATGGAAATCGAATCGGCGCTGGTGGCCAATCCGATCGTGGCCGAGGCGGCCGTGGTTGGCAAGCCGGACGACACCACGGGCGAATCGATCTGCGCGTTCGTCGTGCTGAAGCAGGCGCGGCCGACGGGCGAGGAAGCGAAGAAGCTGGCGGCTGAGCTGCGTACCTGGGTCGGCAAGGAGATCGGCCCGATCGCCAAGCCGAAGGAGATCCGCTTTGGCGACAATCTGCCGAAGACGCGCTCCGGCAAGATCATGCGCCGCCTGCTGCGCGTGCTGGCCAAGGGCGAGACCATTACCCAGGACGTGTCGACGCTGGAGAATCCGGCGATCCTGGAGCAGTTGAAGGAAGCGTCCTGATGTGACGGGCGCCCGGCTGGGGCGCCTGAATCGAAGCGTGCCGGCGCCGCCCTGTTTCGACAGGGCGGCGTTGTTTCATGTGCTGTCTTATTTGTTGCTTATTTGCTGTCTCAGGCGCCGTCCGGCTCGCCGCCGAAGGCTTTCATCAGGGCCTCGCGGTCGAGGGTTTTCTTGTCGGTCGACACGGCGGCGCGGCCGCGGCGGCCCGTGAATTCTTCTTCGATATTGTCGCGGTAATAGCTCCAGGGCGAGCCCGAGGTGGAGAGCTTGCGCCAGACTTCGGTGCCGACGGCGGCATAGTCGATGGCGCTGCCGTCGTCGAATTCCACGCGCAGCGTGCGCTCGCGGGCGTCGTAGCCGATGGCGCGCAGCTTGCCGGCGTTAATGTTCTTCATTTCCATGGTGTTCTCCTGGTGTGTCGCCGTCTGCCGGCAGACGGCACTCCTGCATCAACGGCAGGGAAGGGAATACGTTGACAGCCGCGGGGATCGGCTGGCGGTGCGGACCTGGCAGAGCCAGCTCGCGGCGCGACGCTTGCCAAGATGCTCTTGTACAGCCGAGAAACCTTGTTATAATAGGCGGCTTCGCGTGAACGCATGCGCGGAACCCATCAGGAGAGATGGATGAGTGGTTTAAGTCGCACGCCTGGAAAGCGTGTATAGGTTCATAGCCTATCGGGGGTTCGAATCCCCCTCTCTCCGCCAAGGATTCATGAGGCCTCCAGCGATGGAGGCCTTTTTATTTGTGGCATAGCCTCGCTATATCTTGTTCGACTCTATCGTTTCTGAATGTTAGCCCCAGCAGTTTGACCTCTGCAGGCGCTGTATTTACTATTGTGTTCGTCAAAGCGTATTTCGGAGAACAGCAATGGAAATTGTCACCACTATGTTGTTGATGATCTTCCTGCTTTATCAATTCTACGCGGCGCCAATCGGCATGCTGTTTGTGTTTCTCCTGACGCGCCACCTGCTGAAAAGTCATGCGCCCGGTACAGTTGCAGGCATCGTGTTTGTGTGGACGATGGCCATCTTCACGCCTTTGGTGACACCGGCGCGCAGTATGTTCCCTGACATTTACTCCCCGTGGTATTTGGCATTGCTGATGTCGCCTCCAGCGCCAGAGTTCAGGCTGGCACCGCTGGTCATGACCGTCATGATTGCGCTGGCGAGCATCTCGGTTGCTGTTATTGTGAACAGAAAGTAGAGAGGCAGGACTGGTGCCATAGACGTACCCTGGCGGCGAACACGATTTACAGCCGCCCCCTCAGCGACCGCCCCGGCTGATACACCACCCGCCCGATCACGCTGAACTCTCCGCTACGCGCATTCACCGGTCCGAAATCCGGGTTCACCGAATGCAGATACCACTCACCATTGCGCTTGACCATCTGCTTCACGCAGCAATCGCCATCGAAATTCAATGCGTACAGCTCCCGATTGACCAGTTTCTTGTCGGTCGGATCGATCACGATTACGTCATCCTCGAACATCAGCGGTTCCATGCTCTGGCCGCGCACCTGGATCGCGATCAGCTTGTCCGGATTGAGCTTGCCACGCTCGATGTCTGCGCGTGGAATCCTGATGCTGCCGCTGTCCTCGACCACAGGCTCGGTGCCGAAACGCGTAACGCCGGCGCGCAGTTTCAGGGTGACCAGCCGGACCCCGACCGTGTCCGAGTCTTCCCAGGGAAGCACGCGCCTGGCCCTGGCCAGCACGCCATCGTTCGCCGCCACGCCATCCGGCATGGCAGCCGACACGTAATCGCT
Source organism: Massilia sp. IC2-278 (assembly GCF_020708045.1). Classification (GTDB taxonomy): domain Bacteria; phylum Pseudomonadota; class Gammaproteobacteria; order Burkholderiales; family Burkholderiaceae_D; genus Telluria. The sequence goes on along the minus strand of NZ_JAJFES010000009.1, from coordinate 138,397 downwards.
TAGCTGCTCCTGCAAACGGGGGCTGAAGTCCGCCACAGTGCAGCCCATGACCGAGGCGAACCGGGTAGCGGCGCCGACGTTCAGGGGAATGCGTCCGTTCAGATACTGGCTGAGCGCGCTCTGGTTGAAGCCCAGCAGTTCACCGGCCGCCTCTTGCGAGGCAGGCTGGCCGGCGTCCTTCTGGCGCTTCTGCCATTCGACGAAGCGCTGCTTCAGGCGGGCAGCGTCGTCGAGCTGCGCTGGGGTGAGTGGTAGGGCAGGCATGCGCGGTACTCGTGGTGAAAATTCCATTCTACGATTAGTCTGACTACTAAACAAGATAATTAGTCAGACTGTTGACCGTTTTGATTAGTCAGACTAATATACATCCACAGAAGGCGTTTGAGCGAGCACAAAAGCGGGACGATTTTTACTGAAATACATCGCCCACGCGCGCCGTCGTTGATTGATCTGGCCACTGCCGGCGCTGGGCAGGGCCGCTTCCGGGCGCTGTCGTCACTGCCCGATGGAAAGGCACACAATGAGCAAGATCACCGTACCGGAATTCAGCAGCTATGCCGGCGCCATCAGCGCAGTCTGTGCATCGCTGACACTCACCGATGTCGGCGTGGCCGTCGGCATCGGCACTGCCGTCCTCACCTTCGCCATGAACGCCCTCTACATGCGCCGCAAGGATGCGCGCGAGCAGCGCCAGGCCGATCTCGATGCGCGCGAAAGTGAGGCGCGCCTGGCGGCGCTCGGGATCAAACCATGAACCGCCAGGCTGCCCAGCCGGTCAGGCGGACCTGAGCTTCGCCACCAGCGCACTGCCCACGACAGCCAGCAGCGCGATCCCCGCCGACACATAGCCGACGGCGCCCGCACCCCAGTGCGACACGCTCAGGCCCCCGATCATGGCCCCGAACGCAATCCCGCCATTCGCCGCCGACACATTGATCGTCCCGGCCAGCGCCTGCGCCTTTTCGGCTGCCTTCATCACGCGGATCTGGCAGATCGGGTACAGCGCCGTATTCGCAATCCCCCACAGGGCCAGCGCCAGAGCGAACCACAGCCGCGCGCCGGCCAGCGCTATGCTTGCCGCCATGCCCAGCGCCAGCAGGGCGCTGAACAGGGCGGTGGTGGCGAGCGGCTTGCCGTCCACCCAGCGCCCGCCCAGCCAGTTGCCGAACAGCCCGACCGCGCCAAAGCCCATCAGCCACCAGCCCACCTGGCCCGGCGCGATGCCGGCCGACTTTTCCAGGGTCTCGGCCAGGTAGGTGTAGCCCGCGAACATGGCGGTGAACACCAGCACCGACAAGGCGACGTTCGCCAGGAAGAAGGGGCTTTTCAGGATCGCCGCCTGTTCGCCGATGGCCACCTTGCCGGCGGCGCGCACGGCCGGCATGCTGACCTGGATCAACACCGCGATTACCAGCGACAGCACGGCCAGCAGAGCAAAGGCGCCGCGCCAGCCGATGGCGTTCGAGGCCAGGGTGCCGAGTGGAATGCCGAACAGCATGGCGGCCGAGATACCGAGGTAGACGGTCGCCACGGCCTTGCCGCCGCGTTCCGGCCCGGCGATCTGCGCGGCCGTTTCGCTGGCGGTGCCCCAGAACACCGGCAGCGCCAGCGCCGGCAGCAGGCGCGCGATGGCCAGTACCCAGATGTTCGGTGCCAGCGCCGCCAGGCCGTTCGATGCGGCGAACAGGACCAGGATCGCCACGAACAGGCGCTTGCGGTCGACGTTGGCGAGCCAGGCGGTGAGGAAGGGGCCGCACATCATGACGACGACGGCGAACATCGTTACCAGCTGACCGGCGGTGGAGACGGCCATGCCGAGTTCGCGCGCGAGCGCCGGCAGCAGGCCGACGATCAAAAATTCCGTCGTCACGATCACAAAGGCGGCGACGGCCAGGATAGGAATCGCGGCGCCGCCCGAGCGGGGCAGGGAAGGGGAAATGGTTGTTGTGGTCATTGCAGGGTTCCAGAAATAGACCGTGCATCCTAATCAAGAATAGAATTCTCCTGTTAGATATAAATTCGCCATATAAATGGAATTAAATTCTCTAAGAAAAATGACCCCTTCGGAACGCCTGAAAGGCCTGGCGACCTTTGTCGCCGTGGCCGAAGCCGGCAGCTTCACGGCGGCGGCTGCGCGCCTGAACCTCACCAACTCGGCGGTCGGCAAGGCCGTGGCGCGGCTGGAAGAGCGCCTGCGCCAGCCGCTGTTCGACCGCAGCCGGCGCCGCCTGGAATTGACCGATTCCGGCGAGGTGTTCTACAAGGTGTGCGTGCGCGTGCTGGAAGAACTCGAGGCGGCCGAACGCGTCATCTCGGCCGACGAGATCGAGCCGTCCGGCCGGCTGCGGGTCGATTTGCCCGCCACCTACGGCCGCATGCATGCCTTGCCCGCCTTGCTGGACTTTGCCGGGCGTTATCCGCAGGTGATGCCGCAGGTGTCGTTTACCGACCGCTTCGTCGACCCGGTGGAGGATGGCCTGGACCTGGTGGTGCGCATCGGCGGCGGCGACATCTGGCCGGCGGCGCTCGACTACCGTTATCTCGGGCACGAGGAACTGGTGTTCTGCGCATCGCCCGCTTATATCGCACTGCATGGCGCGCCGCAAACGCTGGATGAACTGTGGCGGCACGCAGCGGTGCTGTATGGGCGCGCCGATGGCAGTACCAGCCCGTGGCTGATCGACGATGGCCAGGCGCCGCTGGCGCGCCAGCATGTGGAAGGGCGGATCGTGCTGGGCCAGGCCGAGGCGCAGGTGGCGGCGGTGGAGGCGGGCCTGGGGATAGCTCAGCTGGCGACCTGGCTGGTGGAAGGGCAGCTGCGCGAAGGGCGGCTGGTGCAGGTGCTGCCGCAGCTGGCCACGCGCGGGCTGCCGCTGCACCTGGTCTGGCAGAGAACACGCCAGCACGTGCCGAAGGTGCAGGCCTTGATTGCGCATTTTGCGGGGACGCTGGGGATTGGGCCCAGGCCTGGCGCGTGACGTCCGTTGTTTAATCGTCGCATCCAGTCGTAGGGTGGGCACTCCGTGCCCACGCGGAACGGTGCGTCGTGTTGGCTAATGACAGAGCCGCACCGGATGCGCAGATGTGGCGCCAACAATGATCATTTGGAAGCGCGACGTCTGGGCCACGTGCTCGCATCGAACGTGGCCAACAATGTGCGGGCTTCCGCGTGGGCACGGGGTGCCCACCCTACGGTTAGCGCGGCCCTGCTTACCCTACCGTGCGGTGATTTTTCCGCTCCATTTTCGCACCCTGCGCACGCCGAGCACCACCGCCGTCACGCTCAGCAGCACGCCGCCAATGCACAGCAGGATCAGCACCGCCTCGCGCCACCACACCGCAGCCAGCATGGCCGGCAAGTCCCAGCTGTGCAGGAAGTTAAACAGCCAGCGCCCGACCCGCTCCGAACTGTCCAGGCTCGATTCGACCTGGCCGGTGTACGGGTTCAGGTGCACCCAGGTGCGGCCGGGGTCGTCGAAGACGGCGCGCAGCACCGGCAGGCGCTTGTCGTCGGCGCCGTACATCGACTGTTCCTGGCGCTGGTAGTAATAGGCGTCGTAGCCGGCCAGCGTCTCGCTGCTCACCATCGGCTGCGCCAGCAAACGCCGCGCCGCCTTGAGCAGCACCGGTTCCGGCCAGCGCTCGCGCACGGCATACGCACCGTGTTCGGAAACGATCAGCCGGGTCCGGGCCCGCCCGTCGCGCGCCAGGATGTAGGGCTGGCCAGCCAGCACCCGCCATTCCAGTTCGCTGGCCCGGAAGCCTTGCGCCGCCAGCAGCGCCACCGCCTCCGACGCCGGCAGGGGCAGGCGCAGCGAAGCCGCATTGCCGCCCTCGAAGGCCGCCAGGTCCGGCCGCGGCCCCTTCGCGTCGAACACGCCCAGCGGATTCATCGACATCAGGCCGCTGAAGATCCAGGCCAGCAGCAGCGCGCCGAACGACAGTCCGAGGATGTGGTGCCAGCGCAGGTAATCCTCGCGAAACGGCGACTTCGACCCGCTTTTATATGTCCCCGCAAAGCGCCAGCGCCAGATGCCGTTCAGCGCGCCGGCCAGGGCCGACACCACGCCGATGCCGGACAACACGATCACCGTCCAGCTCCATACCGGATCAAGCGGCTGGTTGCGGAACATGTAGAGCCAGTGCAGCCAGGCGCCGACGAAGTTCCACAGCCGCTCGGCACGCGGCGCATCCAGCACCACCTGGCCGGTTGCCGACGACAGGTAGAGGCGCGTGGCATCGGCGTCGCTCATCTCGACCACGTGCAGCGGCCGGTGCGGCGCTAGCGAACGCGAATGCGTCCAGCGGTCTTCATCGACAAAGCCCATGTACCTGGCAGGCGCGCCGTGCAGGAAGGCGCGCGCCGATTCCACGGCGCGGCCAGGGCCGGCCGCCAGCCGCGTGCCATCGACGGCGTTCACCGCCACCCGGCTGCCGTCGCCCTCCTGCAGCACATAATGCGGCCGTCCGGCGACCGAGGTCAGCACGATGCCTTTCACGGCAGCGGCATCGCGGCTTTGCGCCAGCGCGGCCGCCACGTCGACGCAGCAGCTGGAAGCCGGCAGGGCCGGCAGGCCGGCCATCCGCTCCCAGGGCGTCAGCTTCGGGTAGCCGACGAACAGCATCACCATCCCGCTGACGAACCACAGCGCCATCAACACGCACGTCAAGACCCCGGTCCAGCGATGGACCAGGAAGGTCATGCGCTTGGCTTTTGCTACAAAGCCCACGGCGCGCTCAGAAGCGGTGGTCGAGCACCAGCTCGACGCGGCGGTCCGGCCCCACCAGCCATTGCGTCGGCGTGTAGTAGGCGGTGGTGTAGTAGCGCTTGTCGAAGACGTTGAAGCCGCGCAGCGTGAGGCTGGTCTGCGCGGTCGCCTTCCAGCGCAGCGACAAATCGGTGGTGGTGTACGCGGCCATCTCCAGGGTGTTCGCGTTGTCGGCATAGCGCGCGCCCACGTGGCGCAGGCCGGCGCCGGCGCTCCAGCCGGGCTGGAAGTCCCAGTGCAGCCAGAGGTTGGCGGTCTGCTCCGGCACGTCCGGCGGGCGCTTGCCGGCGCGCGACACCAGCACGCCGCCCGCAGCTTCCTGGAAGTCGTCGAAGCGCGCGCGCAGCAGGGCCGCGTTGGCGTCCAGGGTCCAGCCCTGCGCCAGGTTCAGGTTCAGCGTGCCCTCGATGCCGCGCGAGGAACGCTCGCCTACCTGGATGCTCTGCGCCGGGTTGGCCGGGTCGCGCGTCAGCAGATTGTCCTTGTTGATGTCGTACACGGCCAGCGTCCATTCGCCGCGCTTGTCCGGGAAGGCCTGCTTGACGCCGATTTCCAGCCCGCGCCCGGTGGCATTCTTGAAATTGCTGTTCGCCGGCGACAGGAAGAACAGTGCGCTGACCGGATCGGCCGCCTTCGATAGCTGGCCGTATACACTGAGGTCCGGCGTCAGCGCGTACACGCTGCCGAGGCGCCAGCCGACGTTCGCAAAGGTCTTGTCGAAGGCGAGGCTGCCCGCCACCAGGTTGTGGCGTTCGACGTCGGCATGGTCGTAGCGCAGCCCGCCGACGAGCGACCATTGCGGCGTCAGGGCCAATCGGTTTTCCATGAACAGCGCATACTGCTTCGCTTCGGTGCGGTAGCGCGGAATCGTCGGCACGTCGCTGATGAAGACACCCGGCGCCGGATCGAAGGGATCGACCGCACCCGAGGAGCCGACATAGGTGTTGTTCGTGTGCGTGAACTCGGCGCGGTTGATGTCGAAGCCCAGCGACAGCGTGTTCTCCAGGCCGAACAAGGCGCCCTTGAAGGCGGCGTCGGTCGTGATGCCGGTCTGCCGCTGGTCGTGCAGGATCTCGGTATTGTCCGAGCGGTCGACCAGGCCGCTTGCCGGGTTGTAGACATAGGCCTCGGCGTTGCGCCAGTGGCGCTCGCTGTCCACGTGGTACAGGCGCGTGCGCACCAGCACGCCGCCGTTCGGGCGCCAGTTCGCCAGCAGATCGGCCCAGCTGTCCTTGTAGGCGATGCGGCTGTCGCCCACGTTGAAGTTCTTTTCGCGCAGCGCCGCCAATTGGCGCCCGTCCACCAGCGGCGTGCCGAAGTAGCGCATCGGCTTTTGCCGGCCGTGCGCCAGGCTCAGGCGCACGTCGAGTTCGGGCGACACGTCGTAGCGCAGCGCGCCGGAAAAGGCGCGGTTGCTAAAGTCGCCGCGCTCGACCCAGCCGTTCGATTCCTCGCCGCTGGCGTCGAGGCGGTAGGACCAGCGTTCGCCGATGGCGCCGCCGCTGCCCACGGCGAGCCGGCGCGTGCCTTCGGTGCCGAGCGCCGCCTGCAGTTCGTTCTGCACCGCGCCGCGCGTCGGCGCCTTGGGAACGATGTTGACCACGCCGCCGATCGCGCCTTCGCCGTAGATCACGGCGGCCGGACCGCGCAGCACCTCGATGCGTTCGACCGCCCAGGTGCTGAACGGGAAGGTGATGCCGGCGCCGCCATACTGGCGCATGCCGTCGTACAGGCGCAGCACCGAGACGGTGTCGGTGAAGCCGCGCGCGCTGAGCGAGGAACTGCCGTTGCCCGGGTGGCCCATGTTGCTGATGCCGGGCGCGCGCGTGATCGCTTCAACCAGGTTGGCGTCGCCGCGCTCCTCGAGCTGCTTGCGGGTGATGACGTCGACGCTGGCCGGCGTTTCCAGGCGCGAGAGGCCCAGGTTCGAGCCGGTCGAGGTGTCGCCTTTCAGCTTGCCGTCCTGGCTGCTGCCGGTGACCAGCACCGTCGGGATGGCGGCCTCCTCGGCCGAGGCAGTGGCTGCGCTGCCGGCGCCGATGGCGAGCAGGCAGGCGAGGTGAATGAGCGTGGGGGCCAGGCGCGGCTGCGCCACATGCCCGGGTGCTTGCTTGGGGAACTGCGTTTTCATGGTGATGTTCTGTTCGTGCTGCCGGTGGTCGATGCCGGCCGCCATGGGTGAGACCACGCGCCACCGGCATGGTGCGCAGGGTTCTCAGGCTGGCGCCGCAATTCGGTGAACGGCGGCGCGTGCAGGCGGCTGGAAGGGCGGGTGCGGGTCAGGCCAGCGCGGGCGGGGCGCGCGGCTGGGCGGACAGCCACCCGAACAGCGGCTGCGGCGCACGATAGAACAGTGGGGGATAGGCGTCGTGGCCGGTCACGACGGCGGCCACCGTGGCGGCCGGCGGCGGCAGGGCGAACGCGCCCGCATGCGGCGCGCAGTAGGCGCAGTGCATGAGCCCCTTGAGCAGGGCGTCGGAGGAAGGAGCAGACGAGGAGGCGCCGTCCGCCATCGGCACCATCTCGATGCCCATCGCGGTACAGATTTCGACCTGGCGCGCCGTGCTGGACGCCAGGCTCAGCGATTGCGAAACGACCGGGGCGAGCGCGTTGAACAGGATGGCCAGGGCGGCGATCCAGGCGTACGCGGTCCAGTGTCTCGTTATCCTGTGCATGAGCGCATTATAGGAGCTGGCCTGGAATCTGCATGTTCCGTTGGGTGGACATATTGTCCATGCCGGCGCAGGCGGTCGCGCCACACGCGGCGTTTCCAGGCGATGCTATACAGTCGAGTTTCCCCGCCACCAAAAGTGTCGAAAATTCTTACATGTATTTACGCTTACCGGTCCTGGATGGCGTAAACCCTTGATTTTTTGGGGCTAAGGCGTGGTGGCACGGTGATTGCTTTTCCAAGGCTCAGGTTGTTACCAACAGCCACTCATTACGGAAAACCGAACATGAAACTCTTCAAGAAACTCCTCTGCGCGACGGCGGTAGCCCTGTCGACGGCTGGTGCCGCAAACGCTGGTCCAGTCCTCAACAATTGGGTCTTCAACCCCACTGGTGGCGGTTTCGCAGGCGGTCAGGTCATCAACGAATACCTGGACGTCAACGGCAACGCCTTTATCCGATTGACGAACACCGGCAACAACAATTTCAATTTCACGGAAACGGCCGTCTTCAACATCACGCAAGCCGACAGCAACGGCAAGCTGTTCCCCTTGCGGTATGCCGGAGGTAACATCACCGCCACGTTCACGGCGCAAGGCACCGGCACCCTCGGTGGCGCCTTTACCTTCACGGGCGGCACCATCCGCATGTACCAGAACCCGACGAACGAGCAATACGCCACGACCGCCGGCTTCTACGGCGCCAACCTCGGCAACCAGATCGCCGAGTTCAACGTGCTGGAAGGCGGCGGCGGCATGGTCAATGCCAACGGCAGCCCGGTCAACAATGGCCAGGTAAGCGTCTTCGCCAGCGCCGCGCCGGGCATGCTCGACAGCGGTTACTTCTTCCGTTCGAATGGCGCCGACCTGTCGGAAGAATCGATCCTGTCGTTCGCCTTTACCAACGCCAACACCATCGGCCGTCCGGACGCGACCCAGGTCAGCGAGATCATTTGCCAGTTCGCCGGCTTCACGGGTAACGGCTGCAACGGCAACGCCTACCGCAACCGCAACAACCAGTACTTCTTCATCGGCGGCAATGGCCAGTTCAAGCTGGCCGAGGAAGATGCGCAAGTACCGGAGCCAGGTTCGCTGGCCCTGTTCGCCGTCGCCATGCTGGGCGCCGGCGTGGCAGTGCGCCGCCGCAACAACAAGGCCTGATCGGGTCCTTGCTGCTGCAACAAAAAAAAGCGGGCCTGGCCCGCTTTTTTTACGTCCCTTGCGCGCACCGGGCGCACAAGGCAGCGCATGTTGAATGCCCGTGCCAATCATGGCACACTGGCCATCCACCCACAGCGACGGCCCGGAGAAGAACAATGAGCACAATGATTGGCGGACATGGCGGCAATGCACACGGCAACGGCAAGGGCTGGCTGCGGGTCGTACTCGGAACGGCGGCGATCCTGCTGGTGCCGCTGGTGGCGATGCGCTTCACGGGCGAAGTGAACTGGACCGGCAGCGATTTCCTCGCCGCCGCCGTGCTGCTGCTGGGCGCCGGCAGCGTGCTCGAGCTGCTGCTGCGCCGCCTGCCGAACCGGCGCCAGCGCCTGGCCGGCGTGGGCCTGCTGGGCCTGGCCTTCGCCTATGTGTGGGCGGAACTGGCGGTCGGCATTTTCTTCCGTTTCGGCAGCTGAACGGGCTGGCTGTCCACGGCGGCAGCGCGCCAAGTCCGGCCCCGATGCGGGCCGCAAGTCGTTAAATATGGCAAACCGTTAATTACCGCACCGGCAACTTCGCATGGCTGGGCTAGGCTAGCTCGTTCGCTAGTCACAGGAAGCCGCACCATGCTCGACGCCACTCTTTACCAGTCGATGTTCGCCCGGTCGCCGATCGGCACCATCGTGCTGTCGGCGAGCGCCGATCCGGTGATCCTGGACGTCAACGACGCCTTCCTGCGCGACGTCGGCCATACCCGCGAACAACTCGTCGGCCGCCTGCTGTTTGCCGCGCTACCCGCCGCGCCCGAGGATCCCGACGATCCGTACAGCAATGGCGTGACGGCCTTGCGCAATGCGCTGGCGCGCGTGCTGGCCAGCGGCGAGCCGCAATCCCTGACCACCCAGCGCTACCCGATCCGCAGCATCCTGCCGGATGGCCGCGAAGTCTTCGTCGAGCGCTTCTGGAGCGTGACGAATACGCCGATCTTCGGCGCCGACGGCAGCCTGCGCTGCATCCAGCATGTCAGCATCGAGGTCACCGCACGCAAGCAGGCGGAAGAAGCCTTGCTGCTGAGCCGGCGCGAAGCGCTTGACGCCGCGCGCCAGGCCGAGGCGGAGCGGGCGCGCCTGGGCGCCGTGCTGCAGGCGGCGCCGGTCGGCATCGTGCTGGCCGATACCCGCGGCAAGGTGATCGATGCGAACGTGGCCCACGATGCGCTCTGGTGCCGCCACTGCGAGCCGGGCGCGGCCCCGCTCGATTTTTCCGAATGGAAGGGCTGGTGGGCCGACGGCTCGGCGCGCCATGGCCAGGCGCTGGCGGTCGATGAGTGGCCGCTGGCGGCGGCCCTGCGCGGCGAACCGAGCGCCCACCACCTGATCGAGATCGAGACCTTCGGCGCCAGCCGCGCGCGGCGCATCGTGGTGTGCTCGGCCGCGCCGATCCGCGGGCATGACGGCCAGGTCGACGCCGCCGTCGTGGTCCTGCTCGACATGACCGAGCGCCTGCGCGCCGAAAACGCGCTGCGCGACGCCGACCGCCGCAAGGACGAGTTCCTGGCCATGCTGGCGCACGAGCTGCGCAATCCGCTGGCGCCGATCATGGCGGCGGCCGAGCTGCTGGTGCAGGACGCTGCCGCACCGGCCGGCGTGAAGCAGGCCAGCGCCATCATCGGGCGCCAGGCGCGCCACCTGGCCGGCCTGGTCGACGATCTGCTGGACGTGTCGCGCATCACGCGCGGGCTGGCGGTGATCGACAAGTCGCCGCTCGACCTGAGCACGGTGGTGGCCGAAGCGGTGGAGCAGGTGCAGCCGCTGGTGGCCTCGCGCGGCCACAGCCTCGCGCTCGACGTGCAGGCGGCGCCGCTCACCGTCTGCGGCGACCGCAAGCGCCTGGTGCAGGTGGTGGCCAACTTGCTCAACAACGCCGCCAAGTACACGCCGCCGGGCGGCCGCATCCGCCTGGCGGCGCAGGCCGAGGCCGGCCGCGCGCGCCTGAGCGTGAGCGACAACGGCATCGGCATGACGCGCGAGCTGATGGGCCGCGCCTTTGAACTGTTCGCCCAGGCCGAGCGCGATGCCGACCGCGCTCAGGGCGGGCTCGGCATCGGCCTGGCCGTGGTGCGCCGGCTGGTCGAGCTGCATGGGGGCCAGATCGCCGTGGACAGCGGCGGGCCGGGGCAGGGCAGCTGCTTTACGCTGACCCTGCCGCTGGCGCCCGGCGCGGCCCACGCCGGCGGTGCGCAGGCGGCCCAGCTTCCGGCCGCCGCCGGCCAGGCGCTCGAGGTGCTGGTGGTCGACGACAACCGCGACGCCGCCCAGATGCTGGGCATCATGGTCCAGCATTTCGGCCATGCGGTACGCACCGTCCACACTGCAGGCGAGGCCCTGGACCAGGCGCGCCTGCATGCGGCCGACGTCTACCTGCTCGACATCGGCCTGCCGGGCATGGACGGCCACGAGCTGGCGCGGCGCCTGCGCGCCGAGGCGGCCGGGGCCGGCGCGGTGCTGGTCGCGGTTACCGGCTATGGCGGCGAAGAGGCGCAGCGCGCGGCGCTGGCGGCCGGCTTCGACTACCACTTCGTGAAGCCGGTCAAGGGCGGCGATTTGCGCCTGCTGCTGCGCGATATCGCCCGTGCGCGCGGGCTCGGCGTGCAGGAACGGGGCGCCGCCGGCGGCGCCCGGGGCCGGTATCTGGGACGCTGAAGCGTTCGGGTTTATCTGAAAAGATTGCCTTGAATGCGCCAGTCCGGGCCGACATCGCTATCGGACCAGTCCTACAGGCCGACGGCCGGCATACTGTGCCTTCACAGCTGCCAGGTGTCTACCATGTACCTGTCTCAGCCAACCACGGGCTGATTTCAACCCAACCAGGAGGTCACCATGGCATCGAACAACCAGGGCGGTAACAACGGCAATCAGGGCAACAAGCAGGCAGGCGACACCAGCAACCGCGGCTTCGCATCGATGGACCCGCAACGCCAGCGCGAGATCGCCAGCGAAGGCGGGCGCGCGGCGCATGCCTCGGGAAATGCGCATGAATTCTCGTCGGAAGAGGCACGCCGTGCAGGCTCGATGAGCCACAAGAACGACGGCAATAACCAGAGCGGCGGCGGCGGCAGCCAGCAAAGCGGCAGAGGTCAAGGTAGCGGCGAGGGCGGAAACCAGGGCGGCCAGGGCGGCGGCCAGGGCAATGCCACGCGCGGCGGCACGCCGGAGCAGCATGCCAGGGCAGGCTCGCAAAGCCACAAGAACGACAAGTAATCCGTGTAGGCCTGGGCCTACTCGACAGCAACGGGTTTGCAGGACGAAACAAGCGTTTTCGTGAATCCGGTATGGGCCGCCAAAGGGCGGCCCTGGTGTTTCAGCTCTCCAGCAGGGCGAGCAGTTGCGGCAGTTCGACAGGTTTGACCAGGTGGGCGTCGAAGCCGGCCCGCTTCGAGGCCTCGATGTCCCGGGCCTGGCCGTAGCCGCTGAGCGCGATCATCCGCGCATCGGCGGCATTCGGCATGGCGCGCAGGTGCTCGACCAGGCGGTGGCCGTCCATGCCGGGCAGGCCGATGTCGAGCAGGTAGACGTCGATGGCTTCGCCGGCCGCGCGCGCCAGCGCGGCTTCGGGCGTCGTTTCCACCGCCACGCTGTGCCCGGCCGCGTTCAGCACCACGCACAGCGATTCGGCGGCGTCGCGGTTGTCGTCGACGATCAGCACGCGCCGCGGCACAAGCAGCGGCGCCGGCTGCCCGGCCGCCTGCGCCGGCAGCGGCGCGCCATCGCCGCCCGTATCGCCAGCCGCCGCCGGCGCATGGCGCGGCAGGATCACCGTGAAGCAGCTGCCCTGGCCCAGGCCGGCGCTGTCGGCTTCCACGCGGCCGCCGTGCAGCACGATCATGCTGCGCACCAGGGCCAGGCCGAGACCGAGGCCGCCATGCGAGCGGTCCGGGGTGCGCTTGGCCTGGGTGAACAGGTCGAACACGTGCGGCAGCAGGGGCGCCTCGATGCCGATGCCGTTGTCGCGCACCGACAGCCGCACTTCATCAAGCGTGGTGGACAGCGCGACCGCGATGCGTCCGCCTTCCGGCGTGTACTTCGCGGCGTTGGTCAGCAGGTTCGCCAGCACCTGCACCAGGCGCTTGCTGTCGCCGATGACGATGGCGCTGCCCGGCCCCACTTCCTCCACCAGGGTATGGCGCTGGCGCTCGATCAGCGGACGCGCCTGTTCCAGCGCGCCGTGCAGTACCGTGCGCATGTCGACCTCGACGCGTTCCAGTTCGGCCAGGCCGCGGTTCACGCGCGACACGTCCAGCAAGTCGTCGACCAGCTCGACCATGTGGCGCACCTGGCGCCCGATCACGTCGCTCGCATGCGCCAGGCGCTTCGGGTCGCTTCCCGACAACTTCAGGATCTGGGCCGCGGTGCTGATCGGCGCCAGCGGGTTGCGCAGTTCGTGGGCCAGCATCGCCAGGAACTCGTCCTTGCGGCTGTTCGCCAGCCTGAGTTCCTCGGAGATGGTCTTCTGGTCGTGGATGTCGGTCATGGTGCCCATCCAGCGCAGGATGCGGCCATCGGCGTCGCGCACCGGCAGCGCGCGCGTCAGCACCCAGCGCCATTCGCCGCTGCGGTGGCGCGCGTGGTGCTCGATCTCGAACGGCGCGCCGCCGTCCTGCGAGGCGAACCAGGCGGCGTGCAGGGCCGGCAGCTCGTCGGGATCGGCCAGGGCCTTCCAGCCGGCGCCGTGGAGCGACTCCGGCGCCACGCCGGCAAAATCGCGCCAGCCTGCGTTGGCATAGTCGAAGCGGCCGTCGGGCGTGGCCGACCAGATCATCTGCGGCATGGCGTCGGCGATGGTGCGGAACTTCGCCTCGCTCTCGCGCAGCGCTTCCTCGGTCTGCTTGCGCTCGGTGATGTCGGTGAACAGCAGGGCCACGCGGCGCCCGCCGGGATGCCGGATGCGGCTGGCGTAGACGCTGAACCAGCGGCCCATCGCCGACGAGCCCTCGACGAAGCGGCGCGCTTCGCCGGTGACGGCGATCTCGTCGTAGATGTCGATCCAGCGCTGCTCCAGCCCCGGCACCAGCTCGCGCGCACGCCGCCCCACGCAATCGCGCAGGCCGGTCTGCTGCGAGAAGGCCTTGTTGACCTCGACGAATTCGTAGTCGACGGCGCGCCCGGTTTCGTCGCGCACCATGTCGATCAGGCAGAAGCCTTCGTCCATGGTCTCGATCAGGGCGTGGTTGGTCTGCTCCAGCCGCTCGCGCAGCAGGTGTTCCTCGGTGACTTCCTTGCAGATCACGAGCACGCCGCGGATTCCCGCTTCGTCCTCGATCGGGCTGTAGCCATAGGTCCACCAGATATTGTCGCGCACGCCGTTGCGGGTGAGCGGCACCAGGCGGTCTTCGTACCAGGTCGATCCGCCGGCCATCACGCGTTCGATGTCGGGCCCGATCAGGTACCAGGCCTCGGCCCAGCATTGCCGGCCGGGCGCGCCGAGCGCCTGCGGATGGCGTTCCGGCCCCAGGGTCTGGCGGTAGGCGTCGTTGTAGAACTGGATCAGGTCCTCGCCCCACCAGATGAACATCGGGTGGTTGCTCGACAGCAGGAGGCGGACCAGGGTCTTCAGCGTGGAGGGCCAGGTATCCGGCGTGCCGAGCGGATGGTGGCGCCAGTCGTGCTCGCGCATGAGTGCGCCCATGTCGCCGCCGCCGGCGAGAAAGCTGTGTCGCGAATTCAAGGTGGTCCAGTCAGTACAAGAAGGGCCGGCACGACTGCGCTGCCGATGTCCGGTGCATGCCGTCGTGTCCTGTTGCGCCGGCGAGCGAGGGCAAGCAATGGCAATAGCGCGGTATTGGTAATCCAGCAATTTACCATATCCATGCAAATACGGTCGCGTGGCAAAACGGCAAGCTGGCAAGCTCTACAATAAACCGTGGCGCATGTATGCGGCAAAACAACACGCTTCGTCCAGTATTTTTGACATTAGGGGTTGTCAATCGTGCGCACGGGTCGTGTCGCGTAGAATGAATTATTTCCACACAGAAATTCCCCGCCATGGACCGATTCCCCGATGCGCTGGTGCATACCGCCGCCGGCTCGCTCAAGCTGTCCGAGCTGATCGGGTCGCTCAGCTACGCCCTCGACCTGACCGAGGGCCAGCCCGAGGGCCATTGCGTGCGCTCGTGCTGGATCGGCATGCGCGTCGGCGCCATGGCCGGACTGAACGGGCAACAGCTGTGGGAGCTCTACTACACGCTGCTGCTGAAGGACGTCGGCTGCAGCAGCAACGCGGCGCGCATCTGCGAGTTGTACCTGACCGACGACCTCGGCTTCAAGCGCGACTTCAAGGCGGTGCGCGACAGCACGCCGGACCTGATCGCCTTCGTCCTCAAGCACACCGGCCTGAAGGCCGGCCTGTCCGAGCGCTTCCGCGCCGTGCTGACCATGCTGCGCGAAGGCCGCAGCACGGCCCAGGAACTGATCGTCACGCGCTGCTCGCGCGGCGCCGAGATCGCGCGCCTGCTGCGCTTTCCCGAATCCGTGGCGGCCGGCATCTACAGCCTTGATGAACACTACAACGGCAAGGGCAAGCCGGCGCGCCTGAAGGGCGAGGCGATTCCCGTGTACGCGCGCATCGCCATGCTGGCCCAGCTGGTCGACGTGTTCCACACGGCCGGCGGCAAGGCCGCGGCCCTGGCCGAACTGCGCCACCGCAACGGCACCTGGCTCGACCCGGAGCTGGTGCGCTGCTTTGGCGAGGTGGCCGCCAGCGACGATTTCTGGACCATGCTGGCCGACCCGGGGCTGGATGCGACCGTGTTCGCCATGGAGCCGGCCGAGCACACCATGCCGATCGACGACGACTACCTGGACGACATCGCCACCGCCTTCGGCCAGGTGGTCGACTCGAAGAGCCCCTATACCGGCGGCCACAGCGCGCGCGTGGCGCTGTACACCGACATGATCGGCGAGGCGCTCGGCCTGTCGCCCGAACGGCGGCGCTGGCTGAAACGCGGTGCGCTGCTGCACGACGTCGGCAAACTCGGTGTGAGCAACAGCATCCTCGACAAGCCTGGCGCGCTCGACCGCGACGAATGGGCTGCGGTGCGCCGCCATGCCGAGTTCACCGAGATCATCCTGTCGCGGATCGCCGCCTTTGCCGAACTGGGCCGCATCGCCGGCGCCCACCACGAGCGGCTCGACGGCGGCGGCTACCCGCGCGGCCTGGTGGCCGACGAGATCGACCTGGAAACGCGCATCATCACCACCGCGGATATCTTCGACGCCATCACCGCCGAGCGGCCGTACCGCAGGGCGATCCCGCCGCTGGAGGCGCTGGCCATGATGGAAAAGACCGTCGGCACCGCGCTCGATGCGCGCTGCTTTGCGGCGTTGAAGGAAGCGGTGGCGCGGGTGGAGTTGTAACCGCAGCCCGCGGCAGCAAGCCTGGCCCGCTGCAAGGATCGTAAGGTGGGCACCCCGTGCCCACGCGGTTACGTGTCTATCCTTGCACTGCGTGCGGCGACTTTTCGCCCGCTGACGTGGAGCTTGGCCCGGCGCCATGCATGGTTTTTCGTTCATCGGATATGTCGCGAGCGACGTTCCGCAGCCGACGCAAGAAGGACACGCCCGTAACCGCGTGGGCACTTTGTCATTGATGCCCCCAGCATCAATGACCCCACCGTACGGTTGCCGCCGCAGGCCGATTTAGATGGATCGGCCCGCGCGCTGATCGACTCAACTCGTCTTGAACACCAGCTGCGCCGCCGCCCGCAGCTTCGGATACACCACCGGCACCGTCAGCATGGTGCTGCCGATCGCCATCAGGAGCAGGGCGGTGAAGGTTTCGTTGGTGATCACGCCCTTGTCGAGCAGGATGTTGGCGAAGATGATCATGATCAGCGCCTTGGTCTGCAGCAGCCAGCCGATGATCGAGGATTCGGTGCGGCTCCAGCCCAGGATGCGTCCCGCGATGTGGGTGCCGGCCAGCTTGCCCGCCACCGACGCCAGCAGCAGCACCGCCGCCGCCACGAACACGGCCGAGCCGCCCACCGCCCAGTTGGTCTTCAGGCCGGTGCTCAGGAAGTAGACCGGCATGAAGGTCAGCAGCAGGTGCTGGCGCAGGGCGTCGAGGCGCTTCTGGTCGAACCACGACGCTTCGCTCACGGCGCCTGCCAGGAAGGCCCCGACCATGAAGTGCAGCCCGGCCCAGTCGGCGGCCAGCGCGCACAGGGCAAGCCAGACCGGCATCGCATACCAGCGGTCGCGCTCTTCCAGCCAGGCCATCAGGCGCCGGAACAGCAGGGTGGCGATGCCGAACACCAGGAAGAAGCCGAGCTGGCGGCCGACGCGGTCCCAGTCCAGCAGGATCAGGGCCAGCACGCCCCAGATCGCGATGTCGTCCAGGCTGGCGTAGCGCAGGATGCGCTGGCCGATCGGCTCGCGCAGGATCTCCAGCTTCTCCATCAGCAGGATCAGGATCGGCAGCGCCGTCACCGCGCAGGCCATGCCCACGCCCAGCACGAACTGCCAGTCGTGCGCCTGGGCGCCTTTCCAGCCGGCGTAGCCGAGCATGCCCACGGCGGCGATGCAGCCGAACACCAGCGGCGTGCCGAGCGCCAGCGAAGCCGTGATCATGCTCTCGCGCCGGTGTTCCCAAGCCTTTTTCAGGTCCAGCTCGATCCCGGCGATCATCACGAACAGCATCACGGCCCACCAGGCGATGCCGTTCATGGCGCCCATCACCTGCGGGTTGAAGACGAAGTTGTAATACTCGGGATAGGCGCGGCCGAGGATGCCGGGGCCGAGCAGCACGCCAGTGATGATCTGCACCACGACCAGCGGCGCCCAATAGTCGGTATTCCCCAGCCGCCAGATCAGGTAGGGCAGGGTAAAGATGACGAGCATCGCGATCAAAAAGATCTCGGTCGTCCCCATGGCTGTGTGCATAATGTCTCCCAAATATTTTTTTATGGTAAGCCGGCGCCGTATTGACTGCAAGGGAAGAAGGCGTTGGAAACGATACCACAACGTTTCTGCATAAACAGCAACCGACTGCTCAAGAAACAAAAAAGTTATCAATTGACACAAAAAATCGCGTGATGCTATAGTCGGACAAAGCCGCTGGTAACGTTTCCAAAAACGTACCGACAAGGACAGGCGATGGATCGGAGACACGATGTACAAAGCACAGAATAGGGCGCTGGCCTGCGCCTGCGCGGCCTTGTTCGCCAGCGCAAACACGCTCGCAGCCGGCGCCGGCGCGGCGGCAGCCAGTTCGGCGCCGCGGGCTAGCGCGCCCCGGGCCGAAGTCATCCACTGGTGGACCTCGGGCGGCGAATCGGCCGCCGTCAAGCAGGTGGCCCAGGCCTACCGCGCCGCCGGCGGCGTCTGGGTCGACACGGCGATCGCCGGCGGCGACCAGTCGCGCGCCGTCACCGTCAACCGCATCGTCGGCGGCAACCCGCCCACCGCCGCCCAGTTCAACACCTCGAAGCAGTTCTTCGACATCATCGAGCAGGGCATGCTGAACAACGTCGACGACGTGGCGCGCGCCCAGAACTGGGACAAGCTGCTGCCCGAACCCATCGTCAGCGTGATCAAGGTCGACGGCCATTACTATGCCGTACCGCTGAACATCCACATGCAGACCTGGATCTGGTATTCCAAGGCGGCGTTCCAGAAAGCCGGCATTGCGAAAGAACCCGCCAGCGTCCCCGAATTCTTCGCCGCCCTCGACAAGCTCAAGGCGGCCGGCATCGTGCCCCTGGCCCACGGCGGCCAGGCCTGGCAAGAGACCATCCTGTTTTCCGCCATGCTGTCCAACCTGGGCGGCAAGGACCTGTACCTGAAGGTGCTGCGCGACCGCGACCCGAAGGCCATCGCCTCGCCGGCCTTCCGCAACGTGCTGCTGGCGTATAAACGCCTGCAAAGCTATGTGGATGCACGCTCGCCCGGCCGCAACTGGAACGACGCCACTGCCATGCTCATCTCGGGCAAGGCCGGCATGCAGATCATGGGCGACTGGGCCAAGGGCGAGTTCACGGCCGCGAAGCAGGTGCCGGACCAGCAGTTCGGCTGCATCGCCGGCCTGGCGCCGAACGCGCCTTACCTGATGCAGGGCGACGTCTTCGTGTTCCCGAAGACCCGCAACGCGCAGGCGGTGCAGGCGCAGAAGCTGCTGGCCAGCGTGGTGGTGGCGCCGAACACCCAGCTCGCCTTCAGTAAACTCAAAGGCTCGGTGCCGGTGCGCACCGATGTCGACGCCTCGCAAGCCGACGCCTGCGCCCAGAAGGGCATCGCCATCATGAAGGACCGCTCGCGCCACCTGGGCGTGTCCGAGGTCTACCTGACCCCGGACCAGAACGGCGCCATGCAGGACGTGCTGACCGCCTACTGGAACACCAACATGACGGTCGAGAAGGCGCAGAAGAACCTCGCCGCGGCGCTGCAGGAATAAGATGCTGGCCCGTCCGATCCGCGCGGCCATGCCCTATGCAGCCTTGCTGCCGATGGCGCTCACCGTCATCGTTGCCTATCTCGGCACGATGGCGTGGACCCTGCGCACCTCGTTCACGGCCTCGCGCACCTTCCCGTCCGATAAATTCATCGGCATGACGCAGTACACGCGCCTGTTCGACAACGAGCGCTGGATGCTCTCGCTGAACAACCTGGCCGTGTATGGCCTGCTGTTCATCCTGGCCTGCCTGGTGATCGGCTTCCTGCTCGCCGTCTTCATCGACCAGAACGTCAGCGGCGAGGGCGTGCTGCGCACCGTCTTCCTGTATCCGTACGCGATGTCCTTCGTGGCCACCGGGCTGGTGTGGCAATGGCTGCTCACACCCGGTACCGGCATCGACGGCGCCATTGCGCGCCTGGGCTTCCCGGATTTTGTCTTCGACTGGATCGTCGACCAGGACATGGCTATCTACACCATCGTGATCGCCACCGTCTGGCAATCGGCAGGCCTGGTGATGGCGCTGATGCTGGCCGGCCTGCGCGGCATCGACGGCGACATCTGGAAGGCGGCGCGCCTGGACGGCATCCCGGCCTGGCGGGTCTACGTATCGATTATTTTGCCGATGCTGTGGCCGACAATCGCCACCGTGTTCCTGCTGCTGGCCACCAGTGTCGTCAAGCTGTATGACGCCGTGGTCGCCATGACCCAGGGCGGCCCCGGCACGGCCAGCGAAGTGCCGGCCAAGTTCATCATGGACCATTTGTTCCTGCGTTCGAACATCGGCCTGGCCTCGGCCGGCGCGATCATGCTGCTGGTACCGGTGGTGGCCTTGCTGGCGCCTTACGCCTATGCCCGCAGCCGCCGCAGTCGTGAACGAGGCAGGGCATGATGGCGCAGACCACCTTGCAGACCCCAGTTGTGCGTGTGCCCGTTGCGGCCCGTGCGCGCCGCCGCCACTTCACGCCGGCGCGTGTCGGCATCTACGTCTTCCTGTTCGGCGCCGCGCTGTTCTTCCTGCTGCCGCTGTACGTGATGCTCGTCACTTCGTTGAAGGGCATGGACGAGATCCGCGCCGGCTCCATCCTGGCGCTGCCGACCGAATGGACGATCGAACCCTGGCGCCAGGCCTGGAGCCAGGTCTGCACCGGCGCCTCCTGCGAAGGCATCCGCGGTGGCTTCTGGAATTCGGTGGCGATCACGGTGCCGAGCACGGTCCTGCCGATCCTGGTCGGCGCCATCAACGGCTATGCGCTGAGCTTCTGGCGTCCGCGCGGCGCGAACCTGCTGTTCGGCGTGCTGCTGGCCGGCGCCTTCATCCCGGTGCAGGTGATGATCTATCCGCTGGTGCGCCTGCTGGCCGGCGCCGGCATCTTCGGCTCCTTGCCCGCCATCGTGCTGGTGCACCTGATCTTCGGCATGCCGGTGATGACCCTGCTGTTCCGGAATTACTACGCCAGCCTGCCGCAGGAATTGTTCCACGCGGCGCGCATCGACGGCGGCGGCTTCTGGCGCATCTTCCTGCACGTGGTGCTGCCCTTGTCCGTGCCCATCATCGTGGTGGCGGCCATCATGCAGGTGACGGGCGTGTGGAACGACTACATCCTGGGCCTGGTGTTCGCCGGGCGCGACAATTTGCCGATGACGGTCCAGCTGAACAACGTGATCAACACCACCACCGGCATCCGCCTGTACAACGTGAACATGGCCGCGACCATCCTCACGGCCCTGGTGCCGCTGGCGCTTTACTTCTTCTCCGGACGCTGGTTTGTGCGCGGCATCGCCGCCGGCGCCGTGAAAGGCTGATGCATGGCTAACGTCCATTTACGCAAACTCTCCATCACGCTCGGCGGCAAGCCCATCATCCGCGAGCTCGACCTGCAGGTCGAACCGGGCGAATTCCTGGTGCTGCTCGGGCCTTCGGGCTGCGGCAAGTCCACGCTCCTGCACAGCATCGCCGGCCTGATCGACGCGACGGCCGGCAGCATCGAGATCGGTGGCCAGGACATGACCCTGGCCGATCCCAGCGAGCGCGGCATCGGCATGGTGTTCCAGTCGTATGCGCTGTACCCGACCATGACGGTGAAGGACAACATGTCCTTCGGCCTGAAGATGGCCGGCACGCCCAAGGCCGAGATCGCGCGCCGTGTGGAACGCGCCGCCGAAATGCTGCAGCTCGACGCACTCCTGTCGCGCAAGCCCGCCCAACTGTCGGGCGGCCAGCGCCAGCGCGTGGCGATCGGGCGCGCCCTGGTGCGGGAAGCCGGCGTGTTCCTGTTCGACGAACCGCTGTCGAACCTCGACGCCAAGCTGCGCGCCGAACTGCGCCGCGAACTCAAGCTCCTGCACGCGCGCCTCGGCTCGACCATGATCTACGTGACCCACGACCAGGTCGAGGCGATGACCCTGGCCTCGCGCATCGTCGTCATGCAAGGCGGCGTCGTGCAGCAGATCGGCACCCCGGCCGAGGTGTACGAGCGCCCGGCGAACCGCTTCGTGGCGGGTTTTTTGGGCTCGCCGGCGATGAACTTCATCGAGGGCGAGGTCGACCTGCACAACCGCTTCAGTTCGCGCAGCCTGGCGCTGGCCCTGCAGGAACCCATGCCGACCGGCGCGGCGACCCTGGGCGTGCGGCCCGAACACGTGCACATCGATGTGGACGGCCCATTGAAAGGCACCGTGACCCTGGTCGAACCGATGGGCAACCACCAGGTGCTGTGGCTCGATTGCGGCGGCCAGGTGCTGTCGGCCATCGTGCACGGGCCGGCCGTGTTCACGGCAGGGCAGGCCTTGCGCTTCGGGATCGATGCCGCGCGCGTGTCGCTGTTCGACCCGGCTGATGGTAGGCGGCTGTAAAGATATGCAGGCATGGAGTATGCTTCCATGCGGACGACAACAACGATAGACGAAGGAATTGTGTGGCAACGATCAAAGACGTAGCGCGCCTGGCAGGCGTGGGATTGGGAACCGCGTCGCGCGTGGTCAGCGGCAAGGGTTCGGTCTCGCCGGCGACGCTCGAGCGCGTGAAGAAGGCGATCGACGAGCTGGGTTTCCGGCCCTCGCACGCCGCGCGCGCGCTGCTGTCCGGCTCCAGCCGCATGATCGGCGTCTACATTCCTGTCCTTTCGGGCACCTTCTACACGCCGATCCTGCAGATCATCGACACCGAACTGCGCGCAGCCGGCCTGCACATGGTGGTCGCCTTTGGCGTCGGCCTGGGCGACGCGCGGCGCCAGGCGATCGACGGCATCGACTTCCTGCTCGAGCGCGGCTGCGACGGCCTGATCGTGATGACCGGCGCCCTGCTCGAAGAAGACATTGCGGCGCTGGGCGCCAAGCGCCGCCAGCTGGTGGCGCTGAATCACAGCTTCGCCGGCATTCCCGACCAATGCTTCATGGTCGACCACCGCCTGGGCGGACGCCTGGCGGCGCGCACGCTGCTCGAACACGGCCACCGCGACATCGCGATTGTCGCCGGCCCGGCCAGCCTGATCGACAACGTCGAGCGCGTCGAAGGCTTCAAGGCCGAGCTGGAAGAGACGGGCATCGACACCGGCAAGCTGTGGGTGGCCGAGAGCGATTTCTCGCCGGCCGGCGGCTGGGCAGCGGCGAAGGCCCTGATCGAATCGGGCAACCCGTGCAGCGCGCTGTTCTGCGCCAACGACGAGATGGCGGTCGGCGCGCTGTCCTATTTCCAGGAGGCGGGCATCCGCGTGCCGCACGATCTGTCCGTGATCGGCTACGACGACACGCCGAGCGCCGAATTCTCGGCGCCGCGCCTGACCTCGGTACGCATGCCCTGGCGCGAAATGACGCTGAACGGCCTGAACGCGCTGCTGAACCGCTGCTACGACCTGCAGCGCCCGGTCGAGCGCAGCTTCCCGGTATCGGTGACGCTGCGCGCCTCGCTGGCGCAGGCGGGCGAGGTGGGCGCAGTGGGCGCAGTAGGCAAACGCGCACGCCGCCCGAAGGCCGCATGAACACGAACAGACGGAAAAGGCGCCGGCCTGGCGCTTTTTTTTGAAACGAGTATGGAAAGCTTTCCAAAACATTCGACTATTGTCCACCGAACCGAGACCATGACGACAACGAACAGCACAGACCAGCATCCGCCCGCGCGCAGCGAATTCGCTTCCGACTTCCTGTGGGGCTGCGCCACCTCGTCCTACCAGATCGAAGGCGCCGGCTTCGAAGACGGCCGCGTCGAGTCGATCTGGGACCGCTTCGCCGCCACCCCCGGCAAGGTGAAGGGTGGCGCCAACGGCGCCGTGGCCTGCGACCACTACCACCGCTGGCCCGAGGACTTCGACATCGGCCGCGACATGGGCCTGAACGCCTACCGCTTCTCGATCGCCTGGCCGCGCATCTTCTCTGAAATTGGCGGCAAGCCGAACGGGAAAGGCCTGGACTTCTATTCGCGCCTGGTCGACGGCATGCTCGAACGCGGCCTGCAGCCCTGGGCCACGCTCTACCACTGGGACTTGCCGCAATTCCTGCAGGACCGCGGCGGCTGGGCCGAGCGCAGCACGGTCGACGCGTATCTCGAATTCGTGGATGCCATGACGCGCCGCCTGGGCGACCGCGTGCAGCACTGGATCACCCACAACGAACCCTGGTGCACCGCCTTCATCGGCAACTGGGAAGGCCTGCATGCGCCCGGCCACACCGACTTCGCCACCGCGCTTCAGGTCTGCCACCACGTGCTGCTCTCGCACGGCAAGGCGGTGCCGCTGATCCGCACCAATGTGCCGGATGCGAAGGTAGGCCTGTCGCTGTCGCTGCACCCGCTGCGCGCGGCGAGCAGCAGCCCTGAGGACGAAGCGGCCAAGCTGCGCCACGACGGCCTGCGCTACCGCTGGTTCCTCGATCCGCTGTACGGCCGCGGCTACCCGCAGGATACGATCGACCTGATCAAGGATGCGGCGCCGGCCGTGCACCCGGGCGACCTGGAGGCCATCGCCGTACAGACCGACTTCCTGGGCGTGAACTACTACTTCCCCGAGACCATACAGGATGCGCCGGGCGTGGGACCGCTGGCGGTGCGCGTGCTGCCGCCGCAGGACGTCGAGACCACGGCCCTGGGCTGGGAAGTCGCGCCCGAGGGCCTGGCCGAACTGCTGGCGCGCATCGAGAACGACTATCATCCGGGGCCGATGTACATCACCGAGAACGGCTCCTGCTACGACGACGTGGTGGGCGAAGACGGCAGCGTCAACGACACCGAGCGCCGCCGCTACCTGCAGCGCCACCTGGCGGCGCTGCGCGATGTGATTGACGGCGGCGTGCCGGTGAAGGGTTATTTCGCCTGGAGCCTGGTCGACAACTTCGAATGGGCCGAGGGTTATGGGCGCCGTTTCGGCCTGGTGCACATCGACTACGACACCCAGCAACGCACGCTCAAGGACAGCGGCAAGTGGTACCGCGGCTTCCTGCGCCAGGACTAACACACGATAAAAACACGGAGACGAGATGAACAAGAAGCTGCACCTGTCTGTATTGGCCCTGGCCGTCGCCTTTGCCTTGCCCGCCACTGCCGCCCCCACGGCTGCGCTGACCGACTGGCCCGCGCCGAAGAGCGCGATCGCCAGGGACGCGAAGCTGGAAGCGCGCGTCGCCGAGATCGTCGGCAAGATGACGCTGGCCCAGAAGATCGGCCAGATGACCCAGGCCGAGATCAAGACCGCCACGCCGGAAGACGTCAAGCGCTACTACCTCGGCTCGGTGCTGAACGGCGGCGGCAGCTGGCCGAACAACAACAAGCACGCCACTGCCGCCGACTGGCTGGCGCTGGCCAACGCCTATTACGACGCCTCGATGGCCACCGACATGGCGATCAAGGTGCCGGTGATCTGGGGCATCGACGCCGTCCACGGCAACAACAACGTGGTCGGCGCCACCATCTACCCACACAACATCGGCCTGGGCGCGGCCCACGATCCGAAGCTGGCCGGCGAGATCGGCGCCGCCACCGCGCGCGCCGTGCGCGCCACGGGTCTCGCCTGGGTCTTCGGCCCGACGGTGGCCGTGGTGCGCGACGACCGCTGGGGCCGCACCTACGAAAGCTTCTCGGAAGACCCGCTGCTGGTGAAAAGCTATGCCGGCCCCTACGTGAAGGGCTTGCAGGGCCGCTTCGACAAGGACGCGAACGTGGTCGCCTCGATCAAGCACTTCATGGGCGATGGCGGCACCGACCAGGGCAAGGACCGCGGCGTCACCAAGGCCAGCGCCGAGCAGATGATGAACATCCACGGCCAGGGCTACTACCCCGGCCTGGAAGCGGGCGCGCAGACGGTCATGATCTCGTTTAACAGCTGGACCGATACTGCAACCGGTACGGAACACGGCAAGCTGCACGGCAGCCGGGTGGCGATCACCGACATCCTGAAGAACAAGCTGGGCTTCGACGGCTTCGTCGTCAGCGACTGGAACGGCATTGCCGAAGTGCCGGGCTGCCGCAACGACAGCTGCGCCCAGTCCGTGAACGCCGGCATGGACATGTTCATGGTGCCGGACGACTGGAAGGCTTTCATCGCCAACACCGCCAAACAGGTGGAAAGCGGCGAAATCCCGATGGCGCGCATCGACGACGCCGTGACCCGCATCGTGCGCGTGAAGCTGCGCGCCGGCCTGTTCGGCAAGCGGCCTTCGACCAATGCCTATGCCGGTAAGGACGCGGCATTGCAAGACCGCGCCCTGGCGCGCCGTGCCGTGCGCCAGTCGCTGGTGCTGCTGAAGAACGAGGGACCAGCGCTGCCGCTGGCAAAGGGCAAGAAGATCCTGGTGGTCGGCAAGACCGCCGACAGCATCTCGAACCAGACCGGTGGCTGGTCGCTCACCTGGCAGGGCACGGCCAACACGAATGCCGACTTCCCGAACGCCGACAGCATCCTGGCCGGCATCCGCGAAGCGGCCGGCGCCGCCAACGTGAGCTACAGCGCCGATGGGGCGGGGGTGAACGTGGCCGACTTCGACGCGGTGGTGGCCGTGATCGGCGAAACCCCGTATGCCGAAGGCGACGGCGACATCGGCCCGACCGGCACGCTGCGCCACAGCGGCCGCCATCCGGAAGACCTGGCCGTGCTGCAGGCGGTCGCCGGCAAGGGCAAGCCGGTGGTCACCGTGTTCGTGGCCGGGCGTCCGCTCTGGGTCAACGACCTGATGAACCTGTCCGATACCTTTGTCGCCGCCTGGCTGCCGGGCAGCGAAGGCAAGGGCGTGGCCGATCTGCTGGTGGCCGGCAGCAAACGCTACGACTTCACGGGCACCCTGTCGTTCTCGTGGCCGAAGACCGTCTGCCAGACCGATTTGAACGCCGGCAGCGCGAACTACGATCCGCTGTTCAAGCTCGGCTACGGCCTGCGCACGGGCACGCGTTCCCAACTCGGCCGGCTGGATGCGAATTACCCGGCCGGCGGCTGCGGCGTCAGCAACAGCTTCCCGGTGTATGGCCAGGCCGACCGCGCCAGCTTCCCGCTGGCGATCAGGAGCGGCGGCGAGTTCAAGCCGCTCGGCGCCGACCTGAACGCCACCTTCACGCTGCCGAACGTCAGCGTGCAGACCTCGCAGATCAACACCCAGCAGGATGCGAAGCAGGTCACCTGGACCGGGCCTGCCAGCATCGAGGCGCGCGGCACGAAGGCCATGGTGCTGCCGCCTGCCGCTGCGGCGGATGGCGCGCTGCGCTTCGACACCATCGTCAGCGCCGCGCCGGCGGGCAAGGTGACCATTGCCATGGCCTGCGGCGCCAACGCCGCCTGCGGCACGCCGCTCGACGCCACCGCGCTGTTCGCGCGCCTGGCCGGCAAGGGCAAGCAGACGGTCAAGATTCCGCTGGCCTGCTTCAGCGCGCGCGGGGCGGACCTGGCGCGGGTCGAGGCGCCGTTCGTGGTGGGCAGCAGCGCCGCCTTTACGGCCTCGTTCACCAACATCGACATCCTGGGCGGCGGCGCGAAGGAAGCCGACGCCGTGCGCTGCGAGGAGCTGAAATGAACATGCCCAGCCTGGTCGCCGACATCGGCGGCACGAACGCGCGCTTTGCCCTGCATCACGAGGGCCGCTTCGACTGCATCGAGGTGCTGCCCTGCGCCGGCCACGCGACGCTGGCCGACGCCATGCACAGCTACCTCGGCGCGGCCGGCCGGCGCGGCTTCGCGGTCGATGGCATCCGCCATGCGGCGATCGCGATCGCGAATCCGGTCGAGGAAGACCGGGTCAGCATGACGAATCACCACTGGAGCTTTTCGATTGCCGGCCTGCGCGACGAGCGCGCGCTGTCGACGCTGCTGGTGGTGAACGACTTCGCGGCGCTGGCGATGTCGCTGCCTTATCTGCAGTCGTACCAGCGCGAACGTATAGGAGGAGATGCGGGCGGAGGCATCGAGCTGAGCGGACGTCCGATCGGCCTGATCGGCCCCGGCACCGGCCTGGGTGTGTCGGGCGTGATCCCGGCCGGCGGCCAGTGGACCGCGCTGGCGGGCGAGGGCGGGCATGCCAGCTTTGCGCCCTGCACGCGCGACGAGTTCGTCATCCTCGAACGGCTGCAGGAAGAGTACGGCCATGTGTCGGCCGAGCGCCTGCTGTCCGGGTCGGGCCTGGAAGCGATCCACCGCGTGCTGTCGGGCGATTCGCTGGCCGCGGCCGACATCACGCGCCAGGCACTGGACGGCTCGTGCGACGCCTGTATTCGTACAGTCGAGACGTTTTGCGGTATCCTCGGCAGCGTTGCCGGCAATGTCGCCCTGACCCTGGGCGCCACCGGCGGCATGTACATCGGCGGCGGCATCGTGCCGCGCCTGGGATCCTTGTTTGCGCAGTCTTCGTTCCGGCGGCGATTCGAAGACAAGGGGCGCCTGTCGCCCTATCTCGCGCGCATTCCGACCTGGCTGATTACCGAACCTTACCCGGCGCTGCAAGGCGTGGCGGCCATGCTGTCCGCGCACATCGCCAACCAACAATAAAGAAGCACTGAAGGAGGCAACATGGAACACACCGCAGGCAGTCCACGCATCGACAAGGGCGCCGCTGCCGCACACGAGGGCGAGTTCAAATCGAACACCGGCCCGCTGGTCATCGTCACCATCCTGTTCTTCATGTGGGGGCTGTTGACCTCGCTGAACGACATCCTGATCCCGCACCTGAAGTCGATCTACACACTCACCAACGTGCAGGCGATGCTGGTGCAGTTCTGCTTCTTCGGCGCCTACTTCATCGTCTCGATTCCCGCCGGCGGCCTGATCCGCCGCATCGGCTACCAGCGCGGCGCCGTCACCGGCCTGCTGATCGCCGCCGCCGGCTGCGCGCTGTTCTATCCGGCAGCGCAGAGCGGCTACGCGCTGTTCCTGTTCGCCTTTTTTGTCCTGGCCAGCGGCATTACGATCCTGCAGGTGGCGGCCAACCCTTACGTCACCGTGCTCGGACCGGCACGCACCGCATCGAGCCGCCTGACGCTCACGCAAGCCTTCAATTCGCTCGGCACCACGGTTGGCCCGGCCCTGGGCGGTGTGCTCATCCTGTCGGCGGCCGCGGTCGGCGCCGACCAGCTGGCGGCCATGACGGCGGCCGAGCAGGCAGCCTACAAGGCCCAGGAAGCGGCCACCGTGCAGGGGCCTTACCTGGCGCTCGCCGCGGCGCTGGCGATCCTGGCCGTGCTGTTCGCGCTGGCGCGCCTCCCTAAAATCAACCATGAAGAAGGCCCGGCCGCGGCAAGCGTCGCCGGCAAGGGCTCGGCCTGGAGCTACCGCCACCTGGTGCTGGGCGCGGTGGCGATCTTCGTGTATGTGGGCGGCGAAGTCAGTATCGGCAGCTTCCTGGTCAACTTCCTGGGCGAGCCGCACATCGCGGGCCTGGATCACGCGGCGGCGGCCAAGTACGTCAGCATGTATTGGGGCGGCGCGCTGGTCGGCCGCTTCATCGGCTTTGCCGTGATGCGCTATGTCAGCCCGGGCAAGACGCTGGCCTTTAATGCGCTGGGCGCGATCGCACTGGTGCTGCTGGCCACCTTCACGCAAGGTTCGGTGGCGCTGTGGGCGATTGTCGCCGTCGGCCTGTGCAACTCGATCATGTTCCCGACCATCTTCAGCATGGCGCTGCATGGCCTGGGCCGTCATACCGGCCAGGGCTCGGGCATCCTGTGCATGGCCATTGTCGGCGGCGCCATCGTACCCCTCATCCAGGGCTGGCTGGCGGACGACATCGGGCTGCAGATCTCCTTCCTGGTGCCGGCGGCGTGCTATCTGTTCATCCTGTTCTTCGGGGTGAAGTATGCGGGGCTGCACCGCGAAGGCACCGACAAATAACGGGAACCCGCGGCCGTGACCGTACGGTGGGCACTCCGTGCCCACGCGGAAAGCGGCACAGTGATACAGCATGTCCGTGGCATGAAGCAAGCGCCGCGTTATCGCCTCAGAAGCGATAACGCGGCGCTTGTTTTTCGGCGGGATCAAACGTCAACACGACGCGACGTTCCGCGTGGGCACGGGGTGCCCACCGTACGGTCGACGTCAACGATATCGCAGACCTTTGTTCGGCGCGGGTTTATTTGGCGACGCCGCAGTACTGGCGCACGTACGCCTCATGCGGCGGCAACTGTGCCACGGTCCGGTTCACCGTCCCGCTGATGTTGTCCAGGAAGCCCTTCAGCTCCGCATCGCCCATCAAGTCCGCCGTCTGGTGGTGCCCGTCCGGCATGATCCCTTGTCCCAGCATCACCTGGATCCACGAGTTCTCCGCGAACAGCTCGTTCGGCGCCCGGAATACGCGCCCGGTCTCGCGGAACAGGTCGATGCGGTGCTGCAGCGAGGCCGGCACGGCCATCTCGGCGCAGGCGCGCCAGTAGGGCGTGTCGCGGCGATTCGTCACCTTGTAGTGCAGCACGATGAAGTCGCGGATATGCGCGATCTCGTCGGTCGCCTGGCGGTTGTACTCGGCCACGTCGCTGGCGCGGATGCCGTTCGACGGGAACATCTGCATCAGGCGCACAATGCCGCGCTGGATCAGGTGGATGCTGGTCGATTCGATCGGCTCCAGGAAGCCGCTGGCCAAACCGATGGCGACGCAGTTGCCGACCCAGACCTCCTTGCGCTGGCCCGGCTGGAAGCGGATCACGCGCGGCTGCATCAGCGGCTCGCCGGTGACGTGCCGGTTGAGCGTAGCGATCGCCGCCTCGTCGTCGATGAAGCGGCTCGAAAACACGTGGCCGTTGCCGACCCGGTGCTGCAGCGGGATGCGCCACTGCCAGCCGGCTTCGCGCGCGATCGAGCGGGTGTAGGGCACGGCTTCGCCGCTGGACGCGGTTTGCAGGGCGGCGGCGCTGTCGTTGAACAGCCAGTGCGACCAGTCCTCGTAGTCCACGCCCAGCGCCCCGCCGATCAGCAGGGCACGGAAGCCGCTGCAGTCGATGAACAGGTCGCCTTCCAGTTCGGTGCCGGAATCGAGCCTGACCGAGCGGATCGTATTGGCCTGCGCGTCCTTCACCACGTCGACGATCTTCGCCTCGACCCGCTGCACGCCGTAGTGCTCACTGAAGCGGCGCAGGAAGCGCGCATAGGCGCCGGCGTCCATGTGGTAGGCGTAGTTCATGCCTTGCTTGGGCAGGTGGGCGAAGCGGTTCAGCTGGGCCGCGCGGTGCTCCAGGCAGTAGTCGCCATAGTCGCCGGCCAGGCCGCGCTCGCGGCCCTTGTGCCAGAAGTGCTGGAAGCCGGCGGTCCAGTGGTCGATGCCGGTATTGCCGAAGGAGTGGATGTAATCCTGGTGCACGTCGCGCCAGTTCTCGAAGCTGATGCCCAGCTTGAAGGTGGCGTGGGTGGCGGCCATGAATTCCTGCTCGTTGATCTCCAGCAGGTGGTGGAAGTTCTGCAGCGTCGGAATGGTGGCTTCGCCCACGCCCACGGTGCCGATTTCGTCGGACTCGACCAGCTTGATGTCGAGGCGCTTGCCGAGCGATTTACTCAGGCAGGCGGCGACCATCCAGCCGGCCGTGCCGCCGCCGGCGATCACCACGCGGCGGACGGGTTTGTTGTTCACGTGCGTCTCCATGCTTGTCTCCTCAGCGGTTCATCCGCTTTAATAATTGGGCGCGCAGGGCGCGTACGGCGGCATCGTCGAGCGGGTTCAATACGCCGCGTGCGTGCGGCGGGATATGGGCCGCGGTCTCCTCGTCGGCCTCGAACACGTAGCGCTTGAACAGCCCCTGCCAGGCGCGGCGCTGCTCGGGCGGCAGGTCGCGCACGCTCATCAAGGCGTGCATCAGCGCGTTGATCGGCGTGTCCATGTAGTTTGGCGACTGGCGCCACCAGTAGTTCACCAGCACGTTGAACGGGGACAGCGCCTCGATGTGGTGCCACCACATGCTCGGGATGAAGAGGGCGTCGCCCGGCGCCAGTTCGGCCACCCGCGCGTGGCACATGGCGTCGGCGAATTTCGGGAAGCGGTTCAGGTCCGGCTGGTGGAAATCGACCAGGCTGATCGGCTGGCCGGCCGGCGTCAGGTCGAGCGGGCCGATGTACAGGTTGTCCACCTGCTCCGGCGGGAACAGGGTAAAACGGCGGCGCCCGGCCGCCACGCAGGCGATGTTGTCGGGCAGGTCGTAGTGGGCGGCGATGCGGGTGCGGTTGCCGATCCAGATGCTGGCCAGGGCGTCGCGGTTTCCCAGGTCGATGTCGTTCTCGGCGCGCAGGCCCGGCAGGCAGGTGTCGATCGTGGTCGAGCCGACGTAGATCGCCGGCGGAACGTCATCGCGCAGGTGGCCGCGCAGTTCGGCCAGCACGGCGTCCAGGCGCGCCCGCACCGGTGCGAAATTGAAGCCGGTGAAGTCCTGGTTGTAGAAGAAGCGGCCGCCGATGTCGGGCGCGCCCAGCATGGCGGTGACGGTGGCGTCGCGGTAGAAGCGGCGCAGGTAGGCGTCGGCACTGTCGAATGAGGCGATCGCCGCGCGCACCAGCGGCCAGCGCGCCACCAGGCCGCGCAGCACCACCGGCTCGGTCGAGGTCAACAGCGCATCGCCCAGGACCCCGGGGCCGCCGGCGTCGATCTCGCGGATGGGTTCAGCGCTGTCCGGCATGGCGTCGGTTCTTGCGGTCGATCAGGGCGCGGAACTGCGACAGCGAAGCGAGCACCATGTAGATCGCCTGCAGGTGGCCGGCGGCGTGCAGGCTCGCCAGGGCCGCGCCGTCGAGTGCCGCCAGGCGCTCCTCGTGGATGGTGTAGAAGCCGGCCAGGCGGTTGTCCGAGCCGTCGTCGAGGGTGATGTCGAGGAAGAAGGATTCGAGCAGATTGTGCTGGAGCAGGGCGGCGGTGAAGCTGCGCGCGCCCTCCAGGCCGAGGTGGATCGCGCGCAGGACCGAGGCCATGCGCTCGGTGTACTCGGTGTTGCCGCCCTGGGGCAGGAACAGCGGCTCGCCCTGGTCGCGGCTCAGGCGCGGGCTGTCGAGGTCGACGTGGACCACCAGTTCGGCGCCGTCGGTGCCGATCAGGAAGGGCTGGCGCTGGATCGACAGCGGGATCTCGGGCGCGTCCCAGTGCGCGCCGTCGAGGAACAGGTTTTCGCCCTGCTGGAAGCCGAACAGGGCCAGCGCATCGTAGCCGCCTTCGCCGTTCTGCTGGAAGACGATCGGGTAGTGCGCCTGCAGGGAGCGGAACTCGTCTGGCCAGGTCAAGGCCGACATCACGTTGTCGCCGTAGGCGGCGCCGCGGGTGGCGATCACGCG
The DNA here is from genome assembly GCF_020708045.1 of Massilia sp. IC2-278. Taxonomy (GTDB): domain Bacteria; phylum Pseudomonadota; class Gammaproteobacteria; order Burkholderiales; family Burkholderiaceae_D; genus Telluria. Next base: position 105,655 of record NZ_JAJFES010000009.1, on the reverse strand, counting down.
CATGGCGGCGTGGTCGATATTGTTCAGTAAGACCGGATTCGGCATGGCTTGTCTCTTGATTGTGGTTGTCAGGTCCGCGGCAGGCCGTGCGCGCGGATGTGGGCGAGCAGTTCGCGGTTCGCGGGCAGGGCGGGCAGCATGCGCCGCGTCAGGTCGGCCGCCTCGCGGAAGTAGCTGTCGGCCAGGGCGCCGTCGCCGCGGCGGGTGGCGCCGGCATCATTACGCCAGCCCATCCCGTACAGCACGTACTGCCAACTGGCGGTCGGGAAGACTTCCTCGATGCGCGGGAAGTCGCCGCGCATCGGCGCGCGGTAGCGCCACAGCGACAGCAGTTCGCGCAGGCGTTCGGGCACCGATTCGGGCGCGCGGTTGTCGAGCCAATAAGAGCTGTTCCCGCGCCGGCTCAGCACGTAGTGCAGCTTGAGGAAATCGATGACGCGCTCCCAGCGGTAGCGGAAGGTCTCGTTGAAGCGGCGCGCGACCACGTCCATGTGTTCGCGCGTAACCGGCAGCTCGTCGACGATCATCGCCGCCGAGAGTTCGACCATGGCCAGGGCCGAGGCTTCCAGTGGTTCGATGAAGCCGCTGGAGAGCCCGACGGCAACGCAGTTGCGGTGCCAGAAGCGTTCGCGGTAGCCGGGCTGGAAGCCGATTTTTCGAGGAGCAGGGCAGTCCTGCGGCCCGCCGCTGGCGGCGACGTAGGCGCGCAGGGCGCGTTCGGCTTCCTCGTCGGTGGTGTGGGCGCTGGAGTACACGTGGCCGACGCCGCGCCGGGTCGGCAGGCCGATGTCCCAGATCCAGCCGGCCTGCTGGGCGGTGGAGGTGGTCTGCGAGGCGATGGGCGTGTCCTCGCTTGCGTAGGGCACTTGCACGGCCAGCGCCGTGTCGTTGAACAGCACGTGCTGCTGCGACAGGAAGGGCACGCCGTAGTGCTGGCCGAGCAGCAGCGAACGCATGCCGGTGCAGTCGACGAACAGATCGCCTTCCAGCAGGCCGTGGTGTTGGGTGCGCAGGGCGGCGATGTCGCCATTCTCGTGCGACGCGATGCCGAGCACGTGGTCGGGCACGTAGTGCACGCCCAGGCGTTCCAGGCAGTGTTTCTTCAGGAAGAGGCCGAACTTGCCGGCGTCGAGGTGGTAGCCGTAGTTGGCCACCGCCGCGAATTCCGGCGTGGCCGCCTGCTTCGGCGCGCGGCCGGCCATGCACAAATGCGGCTGGTAGCTGGCCAAATCGGCGAAGGGCACCTGGGCGTGGGCCTGTTGCCAGCGTTCGACCAGGTCGGCCTCGCCGTAGCCTTGCGGCAGGGAGAAGGGGTGGAAGTAGTAGTCGTTTTCCTGGCCGCTGCTCCAGCGCGCGAACAGCGAGCCTTGCTTGAAGGCGGCATCACACTCGCGGAAGAAGGCGGACTCGGAGACGCCGATGCGGCGCAGGGTGTCGCGCATCGAGGGCCAAGTGCCTTCGCCGACGCCGATCGGGGCCACGTCGGGCGACTCGATCAGGGTCACGCGCAGGCCGTCCGGCGCGCTGGCGCGGTGCTCGGCCGCGATCAAACCGGCGGTCAGCCAGCCGGCCGAACCGCCGCCGACGATGACCACGTGGCGGATGGTGCTGCTCGCCATGGAATGGTTTCCAAAAAACTGAAGTTGCTTGAAGTTTATTGCACTCTAGCCAAAAAAACCATGAAAACGGAGCGTTTCAGAAGACTTTTCAGGCCTGTGGCTGAGACCGTAAGGTGGGCACCCCGTGCCCACGCGAAAGATCGCGTCATGTTGACGCTCTTCTTGTCTCGACGATGAATAATTGTTGACGCGTCCAGATGATCATTCGAGACGTTTCGATTGGCTCGGGGCACGTGTTCGAACGGCGCCAACACGACGCGACGTTCCGCGTGGGCACGGGGTGCCCACCATACGGTCAATGCCGCATTACGAAGTGGAGCAACCGATGGGCGGCGAATCAGGGCCACGGCGATCGCCGCCGTGGCCCCTTACATCACCCCATCAGAACTTGTACCGCGCACCCAGCATGTAGCGTGGCCCGCTCTGGGTCGCATACAGCACCTGGTTCTTGGTACGGCCATGCGAGCGCATGGTTTCGTCGGTGAGGTTGATGGCCTCGAACTGGAAGCTCAGCTTGTCGTTGTAGGCGTAGCCGATCGACAGGTCGACCTGCTTGTACGGCTCCTGGTAGATCGGGTTCGGGCCGGCGCTGTCGAAGGTGCTCGACAGGAATTCGTCGCGCCAGTTCAGCGCCGCGCGCACCGTCCACTTGTCGTTCTCGTAGATGCCCACCAGGTTGGCCGAATCGCTCAGGCCGACCAGCGCGAACTGCTCGCCCATGCTGGCGTTGTTGTACTTCAGGCCCGAGTCGACGAAGGTGTAGTTCGCCGACAGGCCGAAGCCGCTGTTGCCGAACATGTGCTGCACGTTCAGTTCGGTGCCGTACAACATGGCGCGCTTCTGGTTCGAGAACGAGGTGATCTCGAAGTTGGCGATCGGGTCGCCCGGCTGGCCGACGATCTCGCCGCGCGGGTTGCCCGAGCCGTCGACGCCGTTCTGGATCACGCCCGGCTGGCCCGCCTTGTTGCGGAAGATGTAGTTGCGGATGCAGGTCGTGTCCGAGTTCGCGCAGCCGTTGGCGATCGCCTCGTTCCAGAAGGCGCCGCCCACCGGCGTGTGCAGGTTGAACGGCTGGGCCGTGACCTTCGACTGGCCGGCGTAGTTCTTCAGGTTCTTGCGGAAGTGGCCGATCGAGAAGAAGCTCTGCTTGTCGTAGTACCACTCGTAGGACAGGTCGGTGTTCTTCGACTTGACGGGTTTCAGGCCCGGGTTGCCCTGCGAGCCGTCGCCGCCGATCACGCGGCCCAGTTCGACCAGGATCTGGCCGCCGGCGATCTGGTCCCAGCGCGGACGGCCGATCGTTTCGCCGTAGGCGAAGCGCAGCTTCATGTCCGGGCGCAGGTCGACGTCGGCGTCCAGTGTCGGCAGGAAGTAATGGTACTTGCCGGAGAGGCTGGTGAAGCTCGGCTCGCCGAAGCGCACCTTGAACTCGTTCTGCGATTCCCAGCTGTAGGCGGTGGCGATCGGGACCAGCGCGGTCGAGAACACGTGGGTGTTCTCGTAGCGCACGCCGATGCCGGTGTGGACCGGCAGGGCGAAGTCCCAGTCGGTATTGAACTGCAGGTACAGGCTCTTCGAGCGCTCGCGGGTGCGCTGGTCGGTGTCGTAGGTGGTCTTCGGCAGGTACAGGTTCGGCTGGCCCGAGGCCTGGGCCGCGATCTCGCGCACCTGGCCGAAGTCGAAGGTGTAGAAGGTGTTGAACAGGTTCGGGTTGTCGTGGCCGTTGATCTTGTCGAAGTACTGGCGCAGGCTTTCCTGGTGCCAGACGCTGCTCGGGTAGTCGGCCGCGCTGGTGGCGCCGCCCCAGGTTTCGCGCTGCTGGTTCGAGAAGGCCGAGCGGTTGTTCTGTTCCGTCAGCGCCAGGCCGAAGTTCAGTTCCGACGCTTCGAACAGCTTCAGGCTGCCCTTGGCCTGCGCCTGCTCGACTTCGCCTTTCATGTAGCCGTTCTGGAAGGTCGAGCCGGTGACCTGCTGGCCGGCGCGCGCGAAGTCGGCGCCGACGATGCCCAGCACCGGGAAGTCCTGGGTGAAGTCGGCGCTGGTGGTGCCGCGGCTGAAGCTGGCGGTGCCCAGGGTGTTTGACGAACCCCATGGGCTGTCCGGGGTCGATTCGGCGCTCGACTTGTGGGCGTCGAATTCCAGGCGCAGATCGGTGTTCGGCTTCCAGACGGCGTTGAAGCCGAGCGACTTGTTCTGGGTGCGGGTGGCGAAGTCGGCGCCGCCCATGGCGATGTCGCTGGTGGCCGGGTTGATGATCTCGGTATAGGTCAGCGGCGGCGCGACGCCGCCCACCGGGTCGCCCCAGCTGCTGCTCGACGGGCCGAAGTTGAACCAGGCCGACATGTCCTGGCGGCGGGTGTGGATCTTGTTCTCGGAATAGGTGTAGTCGAGGGTGGTGGTCAAGGCCTTGCTCGGCGCGTACTGCAGCACCAGCTGGCCGTTGGTACGCTCGCGCTGCACGCCGCTCATCGAGTAGTTCAGGTTCTGCGGCACCGAATAGATGGTGTCGCCCGACGGACGGTTGACGATGTTGGCGCCGCCCGGGGTGTTCGCCTGCGGGATGTTACCCCAGGCGCCGCTGTCGCCGGCGGCGATCGGGCCGCGCCAGCCGCCCGGCACGGCGGCCTGGTTGTAGCCGAGGTGGCGTTCCTGGTAGCTGCCGCTGATGGCGATGCCGAACTTGCCGTCGGCCGTGGCGTTGCTGTAGATGCCGGAGAGCTCCGGGGTGACCTTGTCCATGCCGCGCTTGACGTCGCCCGGCAGTTCGCTGGCCGATGTATCGTGCACGCCCTTGATGCCGATGCTGGCCTGCTTGCCGTTGCGCTCGAGCGGACGCGCGGTCATCACGTTCAGGGTGGCGCCGATGCCGCCGGTCGGACTGTCGGCGCGCGCCGTCTTGTACACCTGGATCTGCGAGATCGCTTCCGAGGCGATGTTGGCGAAGTCGAAGGCGCGGCCGTTGCGGTCGCCCAGGTTCGAGGTCGGCATCTGGCGGCCGTTCAGCAGCACCAGGTTGAAGTCGGGGCCGACGCCGCGCACGGTGACCTTCGAGCCTTCGCCGATTTCGCGGTCGATCGAGACGCCGCTGATGCGCTGCAGCGATTCGGCCAGGTTGGTATCCGGGAACTTGCCGATGTCTTCGGCGACGATGCCGTCGACGATGCCGGTGGCGTTGCGTTTCATGTTCAGCGACGAGGCCATGCTCTGGCGCAGGCCCTTGACCAGCACCACCTGCGGCGCGGCCGAGGTGTCGGTGACGACCGCCGAATTCTGGCTGGCGCCGCTGGCCTGGTCAGTGGTCGTTCCGCTGCCGCTGGCCTGGTCGGCGTTGGTTCCGGAGCTTGTGCCGGTGGCGCTACCGCTGGTGCTGGTGGCGGGCTGGCCGGCTTCCTGCGCGTATGCCGGCGCCAGGAAGGCGCCGCAGGCAGCGGCGACGGCCAGGCTGATGAGTTTCTGCTTTGCCAAAGGGTAGTGCATGTGTTCTCCTCTTTTCTTATAGATTTGATTGTCAGCCACACCTGACCGGGTCTCCGCACCCGGTCTGCCGACCTGCCGCTGTCTCGTTGCCTTGTCTTTGCTGCCGCGCTGCCCAACACGAAAGGCCGACTGCATCCCTGAACCGGAGCAGCGGCGCTTCGTCATTCCTTGCACGCCACCTGTTTTTCGTGGCGTTTTTTTGGAAACTGTGGAAACGTTTCCATATGTTCTGAGTGAATATTAGGCTTAGGAAAAAAAATTGTCAACGGAATATTCTTCGGGACGGAGGCGTGGGTGCCGGACGCAACAACACGGCGCGCGTTGACACCCGAAACAGCCAGGTGTTACATTTCCCGCAGGTGCTTGGTAACGTTTCCAGAAACAGGAGGAGCGGATGCGAAAAAGGTGGATGGCGCTGGCGGCGGTGTTGGCCGCAGTGCTGGCATTCAGTGGCGGCGCAGGGCAGGCACAGACCCCGGCACCGGCGCAGCCGATCCCGGTTCCGGCAGGCTGGGCCATCGATTGGCACGATGAGTTCGAGGGCACGGCCCTGGACCGCGGCAAGTGGGTGCCCGAGCCGGGCGGCCAGGATAACGGCAACAACGAAAAGCAGTTCTATACCGAGCGCCCGGAGAACCTGCGCGTGGCCGGCGGCATGCTGGTGCTGGAAGCGCATCGCGAAGCCTATGGCGGCAAGGAATTCACCTCGGCGCGCATCAAGACCGCCGGCCTGCAGGAGCGCACCTACGGGCGCTACGAGGCGCGCATCAAGATTCCGCGCAGCCAGGGCATCTGGCCGGCGTTCTGGATGCTGGGCGCCGATATCAGGACGGTCGGCTGGCCGCGCTGCGGCGAGATCGACATCATGGAAAACATCGGCAAGGAGCCGGGCATCGTGCACGGCACCCTGCATGGGCCGGGCTATTCGGGCGAGCACGCCTTTGGCGCGCCGTCGAAGCTCGGGAGCGGGGCGTATGCCGACGACTTCCATGTGTATGCGGTGGAGTGGGAGCCAAGGCAGATCCGCTGGTACCGCGACGGCATCCTGTATCACACGGCCACGCCGGACAAGGTGAAGGGGGAGTGGGTGTTCGAGCATCCTTTCTATGTGATCCTGAACCTGGCGGTGGGCGGGTACTGGCCGGGGTATCCGGACCAGACGACGGTGCTGCCGCAAAGGATGCTGGTGGATTGGGTGCGGGTTTACAAGCGTTCCAATTAAGTGGAATGGTGGGCGATGATCACATGGTGAGACAGCGTGGACACAGGTGCCTTGCGTGGCCCGGTCCACCCTACCAAGGCGGGGTTCGTAGGGTGGACACCTGTGTCCACGCGGTACGGCGCGTGGTTGTCGATACGCCTGCGCCCGGCCAACCATGTCCACCCACCTGCGGTACCATGTTGTGATTCTCATCACCCATGGAACCATCACGATGCGTCTTCGCACTTCGGTATCGACGGCCTGCGCCGCCTTCATCCTGTCCTGCCCGGCGTTCGCCCAGGAAGCCCCGCTGTTGAAAGAGCCGGCCCTGCGCGCCCACCTCTCCTTCCTGGCCGACGACCTGCTGGAAGGCCGCGGCACCGGCCAGCGTGGCGGCGACCTGACGGTGCGCTACCTGGAAACCCAGGCCGCCGCGATCGGCCTGCAGCCGATGCCGGGCGGCGGCTATCGCCAGCCGGTGCCGATCGTCGGCACGCGCCTGGTGTCGGGCGAGGTCAGCTTCGATACCGGCGGCAAGCGCATCGCGCCGAAGCTGGGCCAGGAAATCGTGTTCGGCACCGGAAGCGGCAAGACGGACGTGGCGTTCGATGCGCCGCTACTCTTCGTCGGCTATGGCGTCTCGGCGCCGGAAGAAAAATGGGACGACTACAAGGGCCAGGACGTGAAGGGCAAGATCCTGGTCATGATGGTCAACGACCCGCAGCCCACGGTCGAGGAACCGAACCGCTTCGCCGGCAAGGCCTACACCTGGTATGGCCGCTGGCTGTACAAGTTCGAGGAAGCGGTGCGCCAGGGCGCCGCCGGTGCGCTGCTGATCCACACCACGCCCTCGGCCTCGTATGGCTGGAGCGTGCCGGCCAACAGCTTCTCGCACGAGCGCTTCCGCCTGGCCAGCCCGGGCAACGGCGTCGAAGGCTGGCTCCAGGAAGATACCGCGCGCCAGTTGTTCGCCGCCGCCGGCTTCGACCTCGACACCCTGCGCGCCCAGGCCGAGCGGCGCGACTTCCGGCCGGTAGACCTGAAGACGAAGGTGAGCGTGCAGATGAAGTCGGCCGTGCGCCAGGTCGAGCAGTTCAACGTGGTCGGCGTGGTGCCCGGCAGCGATCCGAAATTGAAGGACCAGGCGGTGGTGTACTCGGCGCACTGGGACCACTTCGGCATCGACGAAAAGCTGGGCAGCGAGGGCGACCACGTGTTCAACGGCGCCATCGACAACGCCACCGGCACCGCGGCCCTGCTGGCAATGGCGGCCGAAGCGGTGCGCAAGCCGGCGCGCCGCACCCAGGTCTTCCTGTGGCCGGCGGCCGAGGAGCAGGGCCTGCTCGGCAGCGCCGCCTATGTGGCTAATCCCGTGGTGCCGCTGGCGAAGACCGCGGCCGACCTGAATCTCGACAGCCTGAACTTCGTCGGACGCACGCGCGACATCGGCGTGCCCGGCGCCGAGCGCAGCAGCCTGTACGACACGGCGGCCGTGGTGGCGAAGAAGATGGGCCTGACGCTCGCGCCGACGATCCCCGACATGTCGGGCGCCTACTTCCGCGCCGACCACTTCAACTTCGCCAAGGCCGGCGTGCCGGCATTTAACGTCGGCTCGGCGGTGTTCTCCGGCGACGGCCACTTCACCTTCGAGCACGACCAGGCCCACGCCAGCGCAACGATGGTCGGCTTCAAGAAGGACTATCACCAGGTGAGCGACGAGTACCGTCCGGAGTGGGATTTGTCGGGCATGCTGCAGCAGGCCCAATTCACCCTGAACCTGGGCTATGCAGTGGCCAACGCGCCGGCCATGCCGACCTGGAAGAAGGGCGATCCGTTCGGCAGCGTCAAGCGCTAACAGTCAAGGCGCCGGCGGGCAGATCCTGCCCTTGCCGGCGCGCTTGGCCTGGTACATGCGCTCGTCGGCTTCCTTGATCAAACCCTCCGGGCTGGCGTCGCCGTTCGGCGCGAACAGGGCCAGGCCGATGCTGGCGCCGACGCGGGCTTCGCCGCCGTCGACCGCGACCGGACGGCTGACGGCCTCGATGATCTTGGCGGCCGCCACGTGGGCGCTGCCGGCGTCGTGCAGGCCTTCGAGCAGCACGGTGAATTCGTCGCCGGCCAGGCGGAACACGCTGTCGGTCTTACGCACCACGCCGCGCAGGCGCGTGCCGATTTCGTTCAGCAGGCGGTCGCCGGCCTCGTGGCCGTGGGTGTCGTTGACGGCCTTGAAGCCGTCGAGGTCGATGAACAGCAGGCCCAGGCTCTGGCCGCCGCGGTTCGCGCGCGACTGGGCGATCGGCAGGGTTTCCATCAGCGCGCGCCGGTTCAGCAGGCCAGTCAGCATGTCGTGGCGCGATTCGAACTCGCGCCGCGATTCGGCCTGCTTGCGCTCGGAGATGTCGTGCAAAAAGGCGCTGTACATGCGCATGCCGCGCACCTCGAGTTCGTTGATGCGCACTTCGACCGTCAGCAGCGTGCCGTCCTTGCGCATCGCCGGCAGTTCCACCCGCTTGCCCAGCTTCGAGGCGGCGCTGCCGGTCAGGTAGCGCAGCAGGCTGCCGCGGTGGGCGCGCAGCAGGTCCGGCGGCACGATCAGGCTTTCCAGCTGGCGCCCGGCCGCTTCCAGCGGGCCGTAGCCGAAGGTTTCTTCGGCGGCGCGGTTCCAGACCGTGACCGCGCCGTTGGCGTCCAGGCCGATGTAGGCGTCGTTGGCGTTCTCGATCACGCTGCGCAGCTCGGCCTCGCGCTCGCGCAGTTCGTCCGTGCGCGCCGCCACCCGCTGCTCCAGGTCGGCATGCAGGGCGTCGAGCGCGGCCTGCGCTTCCTTCTGGGCCTGGATGTCCTTGACCACGGCGATCAGGTAGTCGATGGCGCCGCCGGCGCCGCGCTTGGCGCTGACGTTCAGGTTCACCCACACCGTGGCGCCGTCCTTGCGAATGTAGCGCTTCTCGAGCTGGTACTGGGAGATGGCGCCGGCGCGCAGCTGTTCCAGCTGGGCCAGGTCGATGTCGAGGTCGTCGGGGTGGGTGATGTCCTGGAAGGTCTGGCGCATCAGTTCTTCTTCGGTGTACCCGACGATGCCGCACAGGGCGCGGTTCACGCGCAGCCAGGCGCCATGCGGCGAGAGCATGGAAATGCCGATGCTGGCCAGGTCGAAGATGGTGCGGAAACGCGCCTCGCTGGCGTCGAGCACGGCCTCGGACTGCTCCAGGTGGCGCCCGGCCACGGCCAGGCGTTCGCGGTACTGCACTTCCTTTTGCACGATGTCGGCCAGGTCGATCAGGATGCACAGCTCGTCGGCGGTGAGCACGCGCGCATGGTCGTCGATGGCGCACAGGGTGCCGATCGGCAGGCCGCCCGACGAGCGGATCGGCACGCCGGCATAGAAGCGGATATTCGGCGAACCCGTGACCAGCGGGTTGTCGGCGAAGCGCGCATCGGTCGCGGCGTCGGCCACCACCAGCGGCTGGTCCTGCAGGATGGCGTGCGCGCAGAAGGCCTGTTCGCGCGGGGTCTCGAGGGTTTCCATGCCGACGCGCGACTTGAACCACTGGCGCTCGGCGTCGACCAGCGAGAACAGGGCGGTGGGTACCTTCAGCAGGCGCGCCACCAGGCGGGTAATGCGGTCGAATACCTCCTCGGCTTCGGTGTCGAGCAGGCGGAGCGAAGCGAGGAGTGTCTGGCGTTCGGCTTCGTCGGGCGGATAAGCGGCTGCGGGCATGGTTTCCTGGTGCGGCGTCCGGCTGAGGCCGGAGGCGCTGGCTGCATGTTGTCGATACGTTCGTGCTTACTTTAGCAGATCGCCACCCGCTTCCCGGAGACGGGTTGTCTTGCGTAAACACAGCTGCGGATTGCCGCGATGGCAATGGCAAACGTTCTCGGCCTGTTGTGTTTCGGCGATAAGCGCCGCCAGGTTCACATTTTTTTCGCAGAATTAACAATTCTCCATCGAGTTCCGCGCAGGCAGGCCGTAATCTCCATTCTTGGGTCAATTTCCGTGCGGCAACCCATGCCGACGGACCGCAACATGCATACGGAGTTATCGTGAGCGAAGCAAACAACAACGAACTGGAAGTGCTGTCCTTCCGCCTGGGCCAGGAAGAGTACGGCATCAGCATCCTGAAGGTGCAGGAAATCCGCGGCTACGACGCCGTGACGCGCATCGCGAATGCGCCGGCCTTCCTTAAGGGCGTGATCAACCTGCGCGGCCAGATCGTGCCAATCGTCGACATGCGCATCAAGTTCGCGCTCGGCCAGGCCGGGTACGACGCCTTTACCGTCGTCATCATCCTGAACATCGGCCGCCAGGTGATCGGCATGGTGGTCGACAGCGTGTCCGACGTGGTGACGCTGGCGCCGGACCAGGTGCGCCCGGCCCCAAGCATCGGCGGCGGCATCGACGCCGACCATTTGCTGGGCCTGGGCACGGTGGGCGAACGCATGCTGATCCTGCTCGACATCGAGCGCCTGATGGCCTCGCCGGACATGGGCCTGGTGTCCACGATGGCCGATGCGGCCTGATACAACGTCATCCTGAATGAAACTCATGAATCTCTCGAACCTGAACATCGCAAAACGCCTGGCCATCGGCTTCGGCACCGTGGGCGTGCTGCTGCTGGGCAGCCAGGCCTTCAGCATCAGCATGGTCTCGCGCGTCAGCGCCGGCACCGCCGAACTGGCCGAGCGCAGCATCCCGAATACCAACGCCACCAACGCCGTGCTGGCCGAAATCAACGACGTCGCCGTCGCCCTGCGCAACATGATGCTCGACGCCGACCCGGCCGACCGCCAGAAGCAGCTCGACGAAATCGCCTCCTCGCGCAAGGCCGGCCAGGAGAGCCTCGAACTGCTGCGCAAGAACCTGACCAGGCCCGACACGCTGGCCGCGCTCGAGCGCATGCTGGCCGCCAACGAAAAGTACGTGCAGGGCCAGGAAGAACTCATCAAGCGCATCAACGGCGGCGACGAGGCCGGCGCACGCGCCTACCTGAAGGATGTGCTGCGCCCGGCGCTGCGCGAACTGAAGACCGCCGTCGGCGAGCAACTGGTGCTGCAGCAGCAACTGGCCACCAAGCGCTCGGACGAGGCGCGCGCCACCGAATCCTCGACCCGCATCCTGATGATCGCGCTGGCGCTGGTCTCGCTCGGCCTGGCCGCCCTGATCGCCTGGTGGAACACGCGCTCGATTACCCGTCCGCTGGCACGCGCGCTGGACGTGGCGAACACGGTCGCCGCCGGCGACCTCACCAGCCGCATCGAGGTAACCTCGCGCGACGAGACCGGCCTGCTGCTGCAGGCGCTGAAGACCATGAACGAAAACCTGCTGCGTACCGTGAGCACCGTGCGCACCAGCAGCTCCACCATCGGCACCGCCGCCAACGAAGTGGCGGCCGGCAGCCTGGACCTGTCGAGCCGCACCGAGCAGCAGGCGTCCTCGCTGGAAGAAACCGCGTCGTCGATGGAAGAATTAACCTCGACCGTGAAGCAGAACGCCGACAACGCACGCCAGGCGAACACCCTGGCCGAGGCGGCGTCCAGCGTGGCCGAGCGCGGCGGGCAGGTGATCGGCGAAGTGGTCGGCACCATGGAGCGCATCAACAGCTCGGCCGGCAAGATCGCCGACATCATCGGCGTCATCGACGGCATCGCCTTCCAGACCAACATCCTGGCGCTGAACGCCGCCGTGGAAGCGGCGCGCGCCGGCGAGCAGGGCAGGGGCTTCGCCGTGGTCGCCACCGAAGTGCGCAACCTGGCCCAGCGCTCGGCCGCCGCCGCGAAAGAGATCAAGGGCCTGATCGGCGACTCGACCGACGCCGTGGCCGCCGGCAGCAAGCTGGTGAACGACGCCGGCGCCACGATGAGCGAGATCGTCGACAGCGTGCGCCGCGTGACCGACATCATGAGCGAGATCACCGCCGCCAGCAGCGAGCAGACCGCCGGCATCGAGCAGATCAACGAAGCCGTGGCCCAGATGGACCAGGTGACCCAGCAGAACGCCGCGCTGGTCGAGCAGGCCGCCGCCGCCTCGGCGTCGATGCAGGAACAGACCGCCAAGCTGGCGGAAGCGGTGAGCGTGTTCCGTGTCGACGGTTCGGCAGTGGCGCCGGTCGAGGCGTCCGTGCAGCCAGTCGTTCGCGCAGCGCCCGCGCGCCCGGCCCTGGCCAAACCCGCGACGCGTTCGGCTGCGCCCGCGCCACGCAAGACCGCGGCCAAGCCGTCCGCCAAGGTCAGCGCCGACGGCGATTGGGAAGAGTTCTGATTCCTGGGAAGGAATCAGAACGGTAGGGTGGGTTCTCGAACCCACCACTGCACAGCCTGCATAACCCCGGCCCCCGCCACTGCCCGGTTTTCGTAGAATGCGCCGCGCCAGGCTCCAGTACAGCCTGGTGGGTTCGAGAACCCACCCTACGCACTTCAGCCATATCCGGCGCAAGTTCCCACCGGCAAAGCTGCGCAATCCCCCGCCAGCTCCATGCTAGGATCGATCCACCAACACCACAGGATCCGATCCCCGTGCACGCCCCCATCCAGCAAGCCCCCTTCGGCACCCTCCCCAACGGCGAAGAAGTCAGCGTCTTCACCCTGACCAACGCCGCCGGCATGACGGTGAAAATCATCGACCTCGGCGGCATCATCACAGAAATCCACGTCCCCGACCGCAACGGCGTATTCGCGGACGTCGCCCTCGGCTTTGACACCCTGGAACCCTACCTCGGCGACAGCCCGTATTTCGGCGCCTTGATCGGCCGCTACGGCAACCGCATCGCCGGCGGCCGCTTCACCCTCGACGGCCAGGAATACACGCTCCCGGTCAACAACGGCAAGAACCACCTGCACGGCGGCGTCCCCGGCTTCGACCGCGTGAAATGGCAGGCCCGCATCGAAGGGCAGGAACTGGTGCTCACCTACCGCAGCCTGGACGGCGAGCAGGGCTACCCCGGCACCCTGGACGCCACCGTGCGCTACAGCCTCGACGAGGACAACGAACTCGCCGTGCACTTCCACGCCGTGACCGACCGCGCCACCCCGGTCAACCTGACCCAGCACAGCTACTTCAACCTGGCCGGCGGCGGTTCCATCCTCGAGCACCGCATCGCCATCGACGCCGACGCCTTTATCGCCATCGACGCCGACCTGATTCCCTTCGGCGCACTGGCGCCGGTCGACGGCACGCCGTTCGACTTCCGCGCAGCGCGCCCTATCGGCGAACGCATCGCCGAGGACGACGAACAGCTGCGCCACGGCGGCGGCTACGACCACTGCTTCGCGCTGAACAAGCCGCTGGAAAGCGCGATGCGGGTGGCCGCGCGCGTGGTCGACCCACAATCCGGCCGCGTGCTGGAACTGATCACCCAGGAACCGGGCGTGCAGTTCTACAGCGGGAACTTCCTCGACGGTTCCCTGAGCGGCAAGGGCCAGACCTACGGCCACCGCAGCGGCTTCGCCCTCGAACCCCAGCACTTCCCGGATTCGCCGAACCAGCCGGCCTTTCCGAACACGATCCTGCGGCCGGGCGAGGTGTACGAAACCGAATCGCGCTTCCGCTTCTCGGTGGAGCAGTAAGCGAACATGGAAGCGCCGGGCGGCTACGCCATCTGGTGCGAGCGCAGCGGGCGACTGTTCCACACCGACGTCGCCGGCACCCAGCTGCGCGCCTGGACGCCGGCGAGCGGGCAGCGCCGCTCCTGGCGCCTGCCCGAACCCTTGCACTGCTTTGCGCTCACCGCCAGCCGCGAGCGGCTCCTGCTCGGGCTGGCGTCCAGGCTCGCCTTTCTCGACCTGAACACCGGCCTGCTGGCACCGGTGTGCGACGTCGCACCGGGCACGCGCCCGAGCGATGGACGCTGCGACCGCCAGGGCCGCTTCGTGTTCGGCACCGCCGGTGTTGCAGAAGGTGCGCGCTGCGGCTTCTGGCGCCTGCACCACGACCTGTCGCTGGAAAGGCTGCCGCTGGGCGACTGCGGCGCTGCCACCGGCATCGGCTTCAGTCCGAATGGACGCGTCCTGTACTACGCCGATGCCGACGCCGATGCCGCGTCACCTGGCATCCGCTGCTGCGACTATCACCCCTGTTCGGGCGAGATCACCCGGCCGCGGGCGTTTGCCGCCGCCGACGCCGCGGGCCTTGTGGTGGTGGATGCCGAGGCTGGCCTGTGGAGCGTGCGGGAGGGAAGCAGGCAACTGCGGCGCATCGCGGCGGACGGCAGCGTCGAGCGCGTGCTGGCGCTGGATGCGCCATGCGCGGGCTGGCCGGTGTTCGGCGGCCCCGGCCTGGACACGCTGTACGTGCCAACCGGGAGCGGCGAGGTGTTTGCAGACTATCGCCCGGGCGTGCAGGGGCTGGCCGAGGCGCGCTTCCTGGGCCGCTTGCCATCGCGCGCCTGATGCGGCTGGCCAGGGACGATCAGCCTCCTGCCTGAATCGCCAGCAGATTACCCATCTGCGCCAGCAGCCGCTCCCGCGCCGCATCGAGCTGGTCCGCATTCGTCTTTCCCGACAAGGCGCCACGCGCCTTGCGGCCCAGGAAGTACGCCACCCGCTCCGCATTCGCCCCCGACGGATGCGGCAGCCCATGCAGGATGCGTTCGCGCCGGATCACGCCCTCGTTCGCCAGCCATTCCAACGCTTCGGCCACGCTGGCGCCCATCGGAATGTACAAGGCATCCGGCAAGGCCGCCGCTTCCTGCGCAAAGTAACGCAGCACCTGCGCGCGCAGGAAGGGCACCTTCGCCATCCCGGGCGAGCCGCTGTAGTTCCTGTCGCCGTCGAATACCGGATGGCGCAGGACGGCGCCGATGTGGACCAGGTTCGCATCCACGTCGAACAAGGTCGCGCAGCTGTCGATGCCGAGCCAGCGCCCCATCCCGATCGCATCGAGCAGCGCCACGAAGTTCGGCCGGATCGCCCCGCTGAAGGCGCCGCTCAAGCGCGCCGCGCGCAGCAGTTCTTCCGTCGACGCGCCCGCCGCCAGCTGCCGCTGCGCCTCGCGCATCGCATTCTTCCACTGCACGAAGCCCGGCGCGATGCCGACGACGACCAGCCGCGCGCGCGTATTCACGTGCTCGAAGGGGATGTAGTGCACGCTGTAGCGCCCTTCGCGCGCCAGCAAAAAGGCGGGCGGAATCTGCGCCGGCGCGTTGATCGCGGCGAGATCGAGACGCGCGATCTCGTCCAGGTAGCGCGGCAGCAGCAGTTCCGTCACGATGGGCCTCAGTTCACCAGCTCAGTTAACCAGATTACGCTGGACGATGGCATCGGTCGCCACCTGCGCCTGCTGCAACGGCTGGTCCAGTGCCTTTGTCGCGTAATGCGCCGGCGTGGCTGCCACTGCACCGAGCGCCGTCCCATCCTTCTTGCTGATATCCACATCCACGGTAGCCGACAGCCCCACGCGCAGCGGGTGCTTCGCCAGCTCGGCCGGGTCGAGCGCGATGCGTACCGGCACGCGCTGTACCACCTTGATCCAGTTGCCGCTGGCGTTCTGCGCCGGCAGCAGCGAGAAGGCGCTGCCGGTGCCGGCGGCCAGGCCCACCACCTTGCCGTGGAAGGTGACCGCGCCCCCGTACATGTCGGCCTCGATCTTCACCGGCTGGCCGACGCGGATGTCGCGCAGTTCCGATTCCTTGAAGTTGGCGTCGACCCAGAGCTGGTCCAGCGGCACCACCGACAACAGCGGCGCGCCCGGCGCGATGCGGCTGCCGACCTGCACGCTGCGCTTGGCCACGTATCCCGACACCGGCGCCACGATGGTGTTGCGGCGCGTGGCCAGCCAGGCCTGGGTGTAGTCGGCCTTGGCCGCCAGCACGCTCGGGTGGTGGGCGGCGTCGACCCCGGCCAAGCCGGCGCGCGCGGCCGACACCTGTTTCAAGGCCACGTCGAGTGCGGCGCGCGCATCCTCGACCGCGCGGCGCGCATGCGCCACGTCTTCGCCCGAGACCACCTGTTCGGCCGCCAGCGGTGCGCGGCGCGCCAGGTCTTCCTGCGCCGTCGCCAGGGCGATCTTGCGCTGCTCGACCACGGCCAGCAGCTGGTCGACGTTCGAATAGCGTTCGCGCTGCTGGCGCACGGCGCTGCCCAGGCGCGCCTCGGCCTGGGCCAGGGCGACTTCGGCATCGGCCGGATCGAGGCGCACGATCTCGGCGCCGGCCTGCACCTGCTGGGTTTCGTCGGCGCGGATCTCGACCACGCTGCCGGCCACCTGGGCCGAGACGTTGACCAGGTTGCCGCCGACATAGGCGTTGTCGGTCTCGACGCGCTGCGACAGCACCAGCGTGTAGTAGGCGCCGTAGGCAATGCCGGCGATGGCGAAGACACCGGTAATGCCCAGCAGGACGGCCTTGCGCTTGTTTGGATTGACGGTAGTTGCGGTAGTCATGGGAGCAGGTTCAATGTTGTTGGGTCGATGCCGGGGCGGCTGCGGTGGTGATGGGCTGGGCGCGGTAGCCGCCGCCGAGCGCGCGCACCAGCGCCACTTCGGTCTGCAGGCGCGCGTCCTGCAATTGCAGGGCGCCGTCGCGCTGGCGCAGGGTTTCGAGCTGGGTCTGGAGCACGGAGGAGCGCTCGGCCAGGCCGCGCTTCAGCCGCGTTTCGGCGCTGGCGGCCAGGCGTGCCGCTGCCTGCTCGGCCATGCCGTGGGCGCCGATCTCGTTGCCGATGCCTTGCAGCGTCGCGCCTTCGGCCGCCACGTCGCGCACGGCGGCCAGCACGGCGTCGTTGTACTCCGCCAGCAGGGCGTCGCGCTCGGCACGCGCCACGCCCAGGCCCGCTTCCAGGCGGCCGCTGTCGAACAGCGGCAGTTCCAGCGTCACGCCGCCCAGCATGGTGCGGCTGGCGCCGCGCAGCAGCTTGCCCAGCGAGATCGCGTTCAGGCCGAAGGAGCCGGCCAGGTTCAGGTCCGGGTAAAAGGCCGCTTCGCTGGCGCGCACGCGGCCCAGCGCCGCTTCCACGCGCCAGCGCGCCGCCTGCAAGTCCGGACGGCGCGCCAGCAATTCGATGCCGAGGGTGCGCGGCAGCGCGGCCGGCATCATTGGCGGCAGCTGGCGTTCCAGGTTGGCCAGGTCGTCCGGGCCGGCTGCAACCAGCGCGCGCAGGATCTCGCGTTCGCGCGCGGCCTGGGTGCGCAGCAGTTCGCTTTGCTCCAGCGTGCGGCCCAGTTCGAGTTCGACGCCACGCTGGGCATCCACTGTCGCCAGGCCGTGTTTCAGGCGTGCGTTGCGGTCGGCCAGCAGCGCGCGCTGTACCTTGGCCAGGGCGAACAGGTTGTCGTCGCGCGCCCACAGCAGCTGCAGGCGGAAGTAGGACTGGGCCACCAGGGCGGTGAGGGCCTGGCGCGCCTGCGCCGCTTCGGCGGCATTCGCGTTCGCTTCGCCGACGGCAGCGGCGACCTGGGCGCGGTGCTTGCCCCACCAGTCGACGTCGTAGGTGGCGCGTACCTGCAGGGTCGAGTCGGTATAGAAGCTGCCGCCGATCGGTTCCGGGAACAGGCCGTTGGCCGAGTAGCGCTGGCGGTTCAGGCCCGCACCGACGCCGACCTGGGCGCCGCCGGCGGCCTGCTCGGACTTCACCACAGCCTGGGCCACGGCGAAGCGGGCCTGGGCCGCAGCCAGGCTGGGGCTGGCGGCGAGCGCCTTGTCCATCAGCGCGTCGAGCTGGTTGTCGCGGTAGTCGCGCCACCAGGTTTCGACGGGCCAGGCGTCGCGTGCCAGGACAATCGTGTCCGCATGCTGGGCCTGGGCGAAGTCGGGCGCCTTGGCCGTGCCCTGGTCAACCGGCACGTGGGCGCAGCCGGCAAGCGTCAGCACCGCGCCGGCAAATAAGGTGAGTGATAGGTGTCGCACTGTTATACGAGTCATGGGTTAATCGAGGGCGGCGTGGTCGACCGCGGCCGGCGCATCGCTGCGCTTGGGCGGGCGGATCAGGAGCAGCATCGGGATCACGGCGGCGGTGAGCAGCATCATCAGCCAGTAGTCGTCGACGTAGGCGATCATCGAGGCCTGGCGCGTGATCTCGTTGTTGATCAGGGCGGCGCCGGCGTCGGTGGCCAGGTTGTAGACGCTGGACGGGTCCTGCAGCGCCGGATTGGCGTTGTGGACCTGGCTTGCGAGCTCCGCGTGCACGGTGCTGGTGTTACGCACCAGGAGCGTCTGCACCAGGGCGATGCCGATGCTGCTGCCGATATTCCGGATCAGGCTATACAGGGCCGTGCCTTCGGCGCGCATCTGCGGCGACAGCGTGGCAAAGGTCGCCGCCGACAGCGGCACGAACACCAGGCCCAGGCCGATGCCCTGGATGATGCCGGGCCAGACGATGTCGGACTGCGACAGCACCAGGGTGTAATGGGTCATCTGCCACAGCGAGAACGCGGTGATCGCAAAGCCGGCGCCCAGCAGCAGGCGGAAATCGACCTTGCCGGTCAGGCGTCCGACCACCAGCATCGCCAGCATCGTGCCCAGGCCCGACGGGGCGGTGACCAGGCCGGCCAGCGCCGCCGGATAGCCCATCAAACCCTGCAGCATGGTCGGCATCAGCGCGCGCGTGGCGAACAGCACCATGCCGACGATGAAGATCAAAAACAGGCCGGTGACGTAGTTCGGGTTCTTCAGCAGGCGGTAGTCGAGGAAGGACTGGCCGGCCGGGCGCAGCAGCGTGTGCGCGATGAAGTAGGACAGGCTCAGGGCCAGCAGCACCGCCTCGAACCAGGTTTCGGCGGATTGGAACCAGTCGTTCTGTTCGCCGCGGTCGAGCAGCATCTGCAGCGCGCCGATGGCCAGGCTCAGGGTGACGAAACCGAACATGTCGAACTTCACGCGCCGCTGTGCCGGCGTCGGACGGATGTAGCGCCAGATGCCGTAGAAGGCGAGGGCGCCCACCGGCACGTTGATGAAGAAGACCCAGCGCCAGTTGTAGCTGTCGGTCAGCCAGCCGCCCAGCGTCGGCCCGAGGATGGGACCGATCATCACGCCCATGCCCCACACCGCCATCGCCGAACCGTGCTTCTCCTTCGGATTGATGTCGAGCAGGACCGACTGCGACAGCGGCACCAGGGCCGCGCCGAACACGCCCTGCAGCACGCGCGCGGCGACGATCTGCGCCAGCGAGCCGGCCACGCCGCACAGCACCGAAGCGATGGTGAAGCCGGCCACCGAGACCAGGAAGACTTTCTTCAGGCCGAAGCGGTCGACCAGCCAGCCGTTTAGCGGCGTGGCAATCGCGGCGGCGACGATGAAGGAAGTCAGCACCCAGGTGATCTGGTCGGTCGACGCCGACAAACTGCCCTGCATGTGCGGCAGGGCGACGTTGGCGATCGTGCCGTCCAGGGCCTGGATGATGGTGGCGAGCATGATCGAGATGGTGATCATGCGCCGGTTCAGCGGCGTCTCCGGTACGGCTGCGGCGCTTGCAACCGTGCTCACAGACCCTCTCCAATGCGGGCACGCAGGCCTTCCAGCAGGTCGGCGGCGGCATTCAGGGTGGCCGGGTCGAGGCCGTCGAGCATGGACGTGCGGAAGGCGTCGGCTTCCTTGCGCACCTTGGCGTACAGGGCGCGGCCGTCGTCGGTGAGGTGGGCCAGCTTGACGCGGCGGTCGAGCGGGGAAGGTTCGCGCCGCACCAGGCCGTCGCGCTCCAGGCGGTCGAGCATGGAGACGATCGACGGGCCCTCGATGCCGAGCAAATCGGCCAGGGCGCGCTGCGACAGCGGTTCCTTGGCCTTGGCGATCATGGCGATCGTCATCCAGCCGGACTGGCCGACGCCGAGGTCCTTCAGGCGCTTGTCGATGGCGATGCGCCACTCGCGCGCGGTGGCGTGCAGCGCCATCGAGAAGCGCTCGGCCGGCGTGGGCGCCGGATTCGGTAGGTGGGACATGATTAGGTAGATATTCAGTAGGTAGCTATCTATTTTAATCTGAGCAACATATGTGCGTAAAGTGCGGGATGAAGAGAGAGGGATGAACGCACCCGTGCGGCGAGCGTGCGCGGCTGTGGAGTGATAAGCTGGAGTTCAGAATTCGCTTCAATAGCTAAGAGAATTCTTACTCTTCGGGAGGAGGCCACCATGCCCACTGTCGCACTTGTCGCCGTCCACGGGATGGGCGAAACGCCGCGCGACTACGCGGCCGGCGTGTTCGGGCAGATGCGTGCCCGCCTGGGGCCGGACCTGCGCGAGCGGCTCGCCTGCTATTCGGTGTATTACCAGGACATCCTGCAAAAGAATGAGCAGACGGTGTGGAACCGGGTCGACCGCCAGAGCAAGGTGCACTACGACGAGCTGCGCAAGTTCATGTTGTTCGGCTTTGCCGACGCCGCCGGGCTGGAAAACCGCAAGGAGATTCCGGGCTCGGTGTACGAACTGGCCCAGGGCGAGATCGCGCGCAACCTGCTCGGCGCCTGCACGGCGAACCACGCGATGCCGGTGGTGTTCCTGGCGCATTCGCTGGGCTGCCAGGTGCTATCGAGCTACCTGTACGATGCCCAGAAGGCGCGCGCCGGCGGGCGCGTGGAAGCGGGCGTGTGGCGCGACATCGACGGCTGGGCGCGCATGGCGGTGGGGCGGGTGCTGAGCGAGCGCGAGAAGCATTACCTGGCGGGCGGCACCTGCAGCGGGATGCTGACCACGGGCTGCAATATCCCGATCTTCGTGGCCGCGCACCGCAACATGCACATCAAGCCGATCGCGCCGCCGACGCCGATCTTTCACTGGCTGAATCTGTACGACCCGGACGATGTGCTGGGCTGGCCATTGCAGCCCTTGTCCGAGGAGTACCGGGTGCTGGTGGAGGACCGGGCGATCAATGCGGGGCAGGGGGCGGTGAACTGGATGCTCAAGAGCTGGAATCCGCTGTCGCACAGCGCGTACTGGCAGGACAATGCGGTGCTGGAGCCGCTGGCCGGGATGATACGGCGGATGATTGAGTGAGCTTGTCCGGACGGCGGCGGTGACCGTACGGTGGGGTCATTGATGCCGGGGGCATCAATGACGTGCCCACGCGGAACGATGCACAGTGATGATTCTGGATGATGATGTATCGCGCGCATGTCGAAACGTTTCGGAATGATCATCCGGACGCGCTAACAATCATCGAACAGTCCAGTGTGAATAGCGTCAACATTGCGGCGCGTTCCGCGTGGGCACGGAGTGCCCACCGTACGATTGACGTTACTGACCTGTTTTACGCGCCGCGTCTTCCCGCTCCATCCGCGCCCGCACGCCGCCGTCGACACCGGTCCCGCCCGCCGTCGGCTGATGCACCGCGTTACTCCCATTCTGCGCCGGCCCCGCCTTTTCGAACTGCTCCGCATGCGCGATATTCGCCGACAGGCGCTCGGTCACGTCCGGCGCAATCCGGTGCGACCAGTAGGCCCCGCGCGCCTTCCACCCGGCCGGCACTTCCTCGCGCGGATACACGGACGCGCGCACGATGATGTCGGCCACCTTGTCCGGATCGTCCATCCAGGCCATGCGCGGGGCACGCCCGGTGTAGTTGGCGGCATGGTCGAAGAAGGGCGTGTCCGCCGCCCACGGCAGCACGGTGGCGATCGCGATATGCGGCTGCCCGCCCAGGCGCAATTCTTCACGCAGGGCGCGGCCCAGGCTCAGGATGGCGGCCTTGGTCGAGGCGTAGGTGGCGTGGTAGGCGAGCGGGATTTCGCTTTCCACCGAGCCGATGTTCACCAGCGTGCCGCCACCCTGCTGGCGGAACTGGCGCAGCGCCACGTGGCTGCCGTAGATCACGCCCTTCAAGTTGACGTCGACGATGCGTGCATGGTCGGCGAGGGGAATCTTCTCGAATTCGCCGATCGCGCCTACACCGGCATTGTTGATCCAGACGTCGATGCGGCCGAAGCGCTGCACGGTGGCGGCGGCCAGGCGTTCCACGTCGTCCGGGTTGGCGACGTCGGTGGTGACCACCAGCGGCGTGCCGCCGGCGCTTTTCACCTGGGCCGCCACTTCTTCCAGCACCTGCGTGCGGCGCGCGGCCAGCACCACGTTGGCGCGCATCGCGCCCAGCTTGAGGGCGACGCCGCGCCCGAAGCCGCTGGAGGCGCCGGTGACGACATAGGTCTTGCCGGCCACCGCCCGGGCTTCGCTTTGCGAGAGCGCGGTGGCGCAACCGGTCAATAGCAGCAGCGGCAGCAGAACAAAGGCGCGCAGCGAGCGCCACGCCGTGGCCAGGCAGGGCTGGGTCATTGTCAGGCTCCATCGAATACGATGGGCTTATCCTAGAACGGAAGCCGGCTCTGCCTGCGTACGATACTGCAAGGAACGGCTCAGGCGCGCTGCAGCGTGAACAGCGGCCGGATGTCGCCCGCCAGCGTGCCGCGCGCGTTGTGAATCTCCGGGCGGCGGAAGCGTTCCAGCACGGTGCGTTTGGCGTCGTCGAGCAGGCCGAGCTGGTCGAGCACGTTGTAGGTCACGGTGTGCATGCCGCGGCTGTTACCGTCGGCGATCTTGATGGCGATGCCGATGCCGGCCGAGCGGATGCCGATGGCCTGCACCGCGTCGGCGCCGACCTTCGCCACCCAGTCGCCGCCGCCGGCGGTCATGATCACCAGGTCGCTGCGCTCGGTGCCCGAGACCATGTCCGGATGGCCGGTCATGGCGTCGAACAGCGGGCCGAGGGCGCCACCCAGGCGCGCGTCCTTCCCGCCTTGCCCCAGGCGCGCATACAGGTGGGCCAGTTTCGACAAGGGGAGGGCGTAGTTCGGCGCCGAGCAGCCGTCGATCCCGGTCGGCATGGCGGACTCCGGCAAGTCGACGGCATCGGCCAGGTTGGCGCGGATCGCCTGCTGCAGCGGGTGGTCGGGGTCGACGTAGTTCGCCGTCGGCACGCCGTGCAGGCGGCACCAGCCCAGGAAGCCGCTGTGCTTGCCCGAGCAGTTGTGGTGCACCGGCGTCCACTGGCGGTCGATCGGCGCCGGCAGGTTCACGAAGTCGTAATACAGGGGCACGCCGCAGCCGCATTCCAGGTGCTCGGCGCCCACGTCGATCTTGCCGAGGATGGAGCGCACACCGGCCAGGTGCTTTTCTTCGCCGGAATGGCTGGCGCACAGCAGCGCCAATTCTTCCTGGGCCAGGCCGAACTTGTTCGGGCCGTCGGACAGCAGGAAGGGCAGGGCCTGGAAAGGCTTCAGTGCCGAACGGGTAAAGGTCTGGTAGTGCGGGTCGCCGGCCCAGGCGATCAGGCGGCCGGAGGCGTCGACGACGGCGACGGAGCCGGCGTGCACGTTCTCGATCGTGTAGCCGGCGGAAGGGTAGCCACGGGTGGTGGCCACCAGGGGGATGGGCGCTGCTTGCATGCTCGGGTCTCGCAAAAAAGTTGGACCCGTTCACTCTAGCGCAGCGCGCGCAAACGCAGCGCCACGGCTGCGTTGCCTCCGCGTCGCCTCTGCGTTGCTTCAGTGCGGCGCCTACATCGGCGCGCCGAATTTGCCGGCCTGGTAATCGCGGATCGCCTGCTCGATCTCGGCGCGCGAATTCATCACGAAGGGTCCGTGCGACACCACCGGCGCGCCGATCGGCTCGGCGTGGCCGAACAGCACCAGCGCGCCCTCGGACGACGACAGCAGGATTTCGTCGCCGTCGTGGCTCAGTTCGACCAGGTGGAAGGCGCCGACGCGGTCTTCGTAGTTGCCGACCTGGGCGGCGCCGCGCACCACGTACAGGAAGACGCTGCGGCGCGCCATGTCGCCGATGCGCAGGCTGGCGCCGGGGCGCAGTTCGATCGTGCTCATGAAGACGCCGGTCAGCGACTCTACCGGGCCGGCCGTGCCGTCCCAGGTGCCGGAGACCAGGTGCATGGTGGCCTTGCCGTCGTCCAGCGACAGGGCCGGAATCTGGTCCTTCTGCAGGCCGGTATAGGCCGGCTGGGTCATCTTCAGGTGCGGCGGCAAATTCACCCACAGCTGCAGGATTTCCAGCGGGCCGCCGGTTTCCAGGAACTCGCGCGGCGAGATCTCGGCATGGATCAGGCCACTGCCGGCCGTCATCCACTGCACGCCGCCGGCGCGGATGATGCTTTCGTGGCCGGCGCTGTCCTTGTGAGTCAGCATGCCCTCCAGGATGAAGGTCACGGTCTCGAAGCCGCGGTGCGGGTGCGGGCCGAAGGGCAGGCCGCGGTTGTGCGGCGGGTAGGTCTGCGGGCCGTGGTGGTTCAGGAACAGGAAGGGATCGACCTGGTCCAGGTGGGCGCTGGGGACAGGGCGCTGGGTGATCAGGTCGCCGATGTCGTCGCGCAGGGCGGGGTGGACCCGGGTGACGGTCTTGTCGCTCATGGTGGGCTCTCAGTGTGCTTGGATGATCGTTACGATAGCGGAAAACGCGCGGATTGCGCGCTAACTCGGCGCGAGGTGCTGTGCTAGACTCGTTGCGCCTTTGCAATGGCGCATTACACGGAGACCCCCGGCACCCATGAAAAGAACGATACTCGCCAGCCTGCTGCTGGCCTGCGCAGCCCATTCCCTGGCCGCGCCCCAAGAGACCGCGCAACCGCATCCCGACAATAAAACCACAGCCGCCGCCCCCAGCGACGCCGCCGTCAAGGCCGCCAAGTACGCCGTCACCACCTACCGCACCGCGGTGGTCGACACCCTGGGCAAACTGGTCAGCTACAACACGGTGGCCGACCCGAACGTGCCATCCGACCGCGACCCGCAGCACATCGCCTTCAAGGCTTACCTGAAAAGCGAGGCAGACCGTCTCGGTTTCGACTTCGCCGACCATGGCTGGGTGGTGGTCGTCGGCATGGGGCAGGGCACGGAGCGCGTCGGCGTCGTGACCCACGGCGACGTGCAGCCGGTCGACCCGAAGAAGTGGAAGAAGTCGCCTTTCGTGCTGGACCAGACCAGCGAACCGGGCAAGCTGCTGGCGCGCGGCGCCGAGGACGACAAGGGCCCGATCGCCACCGCGCTGTATGCGATGAAGGCGCTGAAGGACCAGCAGCTGCCGCTGTCGAAACGCATCGAACTGTACGTGTACATGGGCGAGGAATCGAACTGGCAGCCGCTGGTCGACTTCCTCAAGACCCACGAGCCGCCCCAGGTGAGCATCACGCTCGACGCCGAGTATCCGGCCGTGGTGGCCGAAAAGGCCTCGGGCACCATCGCGGTGACGATCCCGAAGACGGCGCCGGACGCGGTGCCTGCCGGCGAGCCGCAGATCGCCGCCTTTGCCGGCGGCTTCTTCGGCAGCCAGATTCCGGAAGACGCCAGCGCGGTCGTCGCCAACGTCACGCCGGCGCTGGAAGCCCAGATCAAGGCCCGCGGCGCGAAGCAGGAGGGCATGCGCTACACGTTCGAGCGCAAGGGGAACGACTTGCACGTGACGGCGCACGGCCTGTCTGCGCATTCGTCGAAGCCCGAAGACGGCGTGAACGCGATTGCCATGCTGGCCGACGCGCTGGCCGTGCGCACCTGGCCGAACACCACGGCCGGCGGCGTCGTGAACTACCTGAACGAGCTGGTGGGCACGGGCCTGTACGGCGAGAAGTTCGGCGCGATCGCCTACCGCGACAGCTTCATGGGGCCGATGACGGTCGCGCCCACGGTCATCAAGCAGCGCGAGGACGGCATCGAGGTCTCGATCAATCTGCGCCGCCCGCAGGGCAAGAGTATCGAGCAGCTGACCAACGAGGTGAACGCGGCGCTGGCCCAGTGGCAGGGCCGCAACCTGGAGCTGGCCAACATCACGGTGCGCACGGGCGAACCCTGGGTGCGCAAGGATGCGCCGCAACTGCCGGTGCTGATGAACGTGTTCTCCTATTTCACCGGCATCAAGGACCCGAAGCCGGTGGCGATCGGCGGCGGCACCAATTCGCGCCTGTTCCCGAACGCGGTGAGCTTCGGGCCGGCGATGCCGGGCAAGGTGTACACCGGGCACTCCGAGCACGAGTTCATCACGCTCAAGCAGCTGCTACTGAATCTGCAGATGTACACGGCAGTGCTGGCCGAGCTGGCCAAGTAAGGTTCTTTGCTTTCGTAGGGTGGGCACCTGTGCCCACGCGGTCTCATCGGTTGTTACCACGCGGCGTTTGAATCAATACGTTGAATTAAGCGCCGCGTTGATTCGAAAGGTGATCCAGCGTGGACAGTAGGGCTGGCTAAATGCCAGCACTACGAATGCCCACCCTGCGACGCCCATCTCACCCTGTTGAGCTTGTAAGAGCTTTTCTCCCCGCACCGTGTCAATACTGCCATTCGTTTTGTAGGTTTAGACCTACAAGATTGCCTCTCCGACGAAGCCAACCCAGCCATTCCTCCCGCTCTTCATAGGAGCGCGCAACGCACCTGCAGCATTTCTCTTAGTCCGCTTCCGATGAGTCATTAACCAGCGGAAAATCCCTCTGTACCCTCCAGAAAGTGTGGTGAAAACGCCATGTTAGGATCGTTCCCTAGCCGCGTTTGCAGGGCCTGCCGTGCCTGCGAATGCTTGTGGACTGCCCGACATTAGCGAAGCCATGTACAGCAAAGAACTGACCAAGCCCGACGGACGACCCCTTACCCTCTACAGCAACCAGCCGATTCCGGACGGGCTCATCGCGCCCAGTCCTTTCCCCGACCCGATGAACGCGAACCCGCACCTGCGCTGGCACCCCCTGCGCGGCGAGTGGGTGACCTATGCCGGGTTCCGCCAGAACCGTACCTTCCAGCCGCCGCCGCAGTACAACCCACTGGCGGTCACGACCGACCCGGCCAATCCCACCGAGCTGCCCCAGGGCGACTACGAAGTGGCTGTCTTCGACAACCGCTTCCCCTCGCTGGCGCTGGAATCGCACGACCCGCCGAGCCTAACGGTGCCGACGGCGCCCGCCAACGGCCACTGCGAAGTGGTGGTCTTCACGCAAGACCCGAACGCGGCCCTGGTGCACCTGCCGCTGTCGCGCATCGAACTGCTGTTCAAGGTCTGGGGCGACCGCACCACGCGCATCGGCGCGCAGCCGCACATCCAGTACGTGCTGCCGTTCGAGAACCGCGGCAGCGAAGTGGGCGTGACCCTGCACCATCCGCACGGCCAGATTTATTCGTATCCCTTCATCCCGCAGGTGCCCGAGCGCATGCTGGCCCAGGAACGCGACTGGTACCTCGAGCACGGCACCAGCCTGCTGTGCGACATGGCGAAGAAGGAATCCGAAGATGGCCGGCGCGTGCTGTTCGAGGACGAGCATGCGATCGCCTTCGTGCCCGCCTGCGCCCGCTATCCCTACGAGGTGTGGGTGATGCCGACCGCACCCTGCAAGGACTTCGCGTCGCTCTCCGACGCCCAGCGCACCAGCCTGGCGCGCGCGCTGAAGACCGTGCTGCTGAAGTACGAAACCATGTGGAACCGGCCTTTCCCTTACCTGATGGCCTGGTACCAGGCGCCGACCGACGGCATGGAGCATCCGGAAACCCAGCTGCATGCGCAGTTCTACCCGCCTTACCGCTCGCGCGAGCGCCTGAAATACCTGGCCGGCACCGAGCTCGGCGCCGGCATGTTCGCAATGGACGTGCTGCCCGAGAACACGGCGGCCGAGCTGCAGGCGGTACAGGTGTCGCTCGAGGAGGACGCATGAGCGAGGCCTTGCAACTGCGCTCGGCGGAGGTGCAGGCCAAGCTGGCGCTGCTGCGCGAATGCCTGAACAAGGCGGGCGCCGCGGCGATCCGCCTGCGCGGCATCGACTGGTTCGCCTGGGTCACGGCCGGCGGTTCCAGCGCGGTGCTGCAATGCGCCGAGACCGGCGTGGCCGAAGTGCTGGTAACGCAGGACGAAGCCGTGATCCTCACCGACGAGATCGAGATTGCGCGCCTGCGCGAGGAAGAGATACCGGCCGGTTTCAGCTTCCACGCCTCGCCCTGGGCCCAGGTCGAACTGCGCGAGCGCTACGTGCTCGGCCTGGCGGGCGACGCCATCGTGCTGTCGGACCGTCCGCACAACGGCGAGCAGCCGCTGCCGCACGCGCTGCGCCTGCGCCGCCTGGTGCTGGGCGAGGCCGAGCAGATGCGCTACCGCGCCCTGGGGCGCGAAGCGGCCGAGGCGATGAGCGAAGTGCTGCGCGCGGCGCGCCCCGACTGGACCGAATACCAGCTGGCCGGCGCCGGGGCCCAGGCCCTGTGGCGGCGCGGCATCCACCCGGCCCTGGTGCTGGCGGCCGGCGAGCGCCGCTTGCCCTTGTACCGCCATCCGGTGCCGACCCACGAGCCGATCGGCAAGCGGGCGATGCTGGTGTTCTGCGCGCGCCGCCACGGGCTGTACGCCAACCTGACGCGCTTCGTCAGCTTCGGCCAGGCGCCACAGGAGCAAAGCGCGCTGATGGAAGTCGAGGCCACCGGCCTGAGCGCGGTGGAGCCGGGAAAGTCGCTCTCGGCCGTGTACCACGCTTTCGACGCCGCCTACAAGCACGCGGACCGCGCCGAGGCCCTGAACGAGCACCACCAGGGCGGCATCACCGGCTACCTGGCGCGCGAGATCGTGGCCACGCCGAGCACGGCCACCGGGCTCGAACCCGGCATGGCCTTTGCATTCAACCCCAGCTTTGCGGGCATCAAGATCGAGGACACCTTCCTCCTCGGCGCGCAGGGACTGGAAAACTTAACCTGTGACCCGCAGTGGCCTGCCGCGAACGTGCACGGCCGCCAGCGTCCACTCTGGCTGGAGATGATCTGATGCTCACGACCGACTCCTTCTTCGGCGGCGCGCCCGAGGTCAACGCATCCGCACCTGGACGCGTGAACCTGCTGGGCGAGCATACCGACTACAACGATGGCTTCATGCTGCCGGTGGCCACGCCCCAGCGCACCACGGTGGCGATGAGCCGCAGCGGCGACGGCCATTTCCATTTCTATTCGAGCACGCTCGACGCGAACGTGACCTTCGCCCCCGACGGCAGTGCGCCGAGCGGCTTCGGCAGCTACATCGAGGGCTGCATCCGCCTGGTCGAGGCCGAGGGCGTGCAGGTGCCGCCGCTGCGCATCTGGGTGTCGACCGACGTGCCGGTGGGTTCCGGTCTGTCGTCGAGCGCGGCGCTGGAAGTGGCGACGTTGCGCGCGCTGCGCGAGCTGCTGGGTTTTGAGCTCGACGACGTCAAGCTGGCGCGCATCGCCCAGCGCGCCGAGATCGAATTTGCGCGCGTGAACTGCGGGATCATGGACCAGATGGCGTCCAGCCTGGCCGACGAGGGCCACATGCTGTTCATCGACGCCCGCTCGCTGGAACACCGCCTGGCGCCCCTGCCGCAGGATGCCGAGATCATCGTCATCGATTCCGGCATCGCGCGCAAGCTGGCCGGCAGCAAGTACAACGAACGCCGCGCCGAGTGCGAGGAAGCCTCGCGCAAGCTGGGCGTGCAGGCGCTGCGCGACGTCACCGATTCGGCATTGGTCGAAGACCTGCCCGAGCCGATCCGGCGCCGCGCGCGCCACGTGGTGCTGGAAGACCTGCGCGTGCTCGAAGCGGTGAAGGGCGTCTCCGCCGAGCGCTTCGGTACCTTGATGAACGATTCGCACGCCAGCCTGCGCGACGACTACGAAGTCTCGATTCCCGAGCTCGACGAACTGTGCGAACTGCTGCGCCGGCAGGACGGCGTGTTCGGCGCGCGCCTGACCGGCGCCGGCTTCGGCGGCGCCTGCGTGGCCCTGTGCCGCGCCGGCATGGGCGCCACGGCAGGGCAGGCCGCAGTGGATGCTTACAACAACAAGGACGGACGCCAGGGTCGGCTGCTGATCCCCGTTCCGGCTGAATGAAAGGAAAACGATGAGTCAATTCGAATATCCCCGCCCGCAACTGGTCCGCGACGACTGGACCAGCCTGAACGGCAAATGGCGCTTCTGCTTCGACGACGAGATGCGCTACAAGCTGCCGGGCGACGTGGCGCAGTGGACGCATGAGATCGAGGTGCCGTTCGCACCCGAAACCCAGATGTCCGGCATCGGCGACACCGGTTTCCACCGGGTCTGCTGGTACCAGCGCGAATTCACCGTCACCCCGACCGAAGGCCGCACCATCCTGCACTTCGGCGCGGTCGACTATTCGGCGCGCGTGTGGGTGAACGGCCAGCTGGTGGCCGAGCACGAGGGCGGCCATACGCCGTTTTCGGCCGACATCACCTCGGCCCTGAAGGCCGACGGCCAGCAGCTCGTGACCGTGTACGTGGAAGACGATCCGGCCGACCTGGCCAAGCCGCGCGGCAAGCAGGACTGGCTGCTGGAACCGCACTCGATCTGGTATCCGCGCACCACCGGCATCTGGCAGACAGTCTGGCTGGAGCAGGTCGACAAGACCTATATCGCCAAGCTGAAGTGGACCCCGATCTTCGAGACCTTCGAGATCGGCTGCGAGGTCTTCGCCGGCGGCCAGATTCAGCCCGACATGTTCGTCGAAGTGAAGATCTGGCATGGCGAACACCTGCTGGCCGACGACCACTACAAGCTGCTGGGCGGCGAGGCGAACCGCAAGATCGCGCTGTCCGACCCCGGCATCGACGACTCGCGCAACGAACTGCTGTGGAGCCCCGAGCGGCCGACCCTGCTCGACGCCGAAGTGACGCTGCGCTGCGGCGACCGCGTGGTCGACCGCATCCGCTCGTACACGGCGCTGCGCTCGTTCGCGATCAACCGCGACCGTTTGATGCTCAATGGAAGGCCGTATCAATTGCGCCTGGTGCTGGACCAGGGCTACTGGCCGGAGTCCTTCCTCACCGGCCCGTCCGACGAGCACCTGAAGCGTGACGTCGAGCTGGCCAAGCTGATGGGCTTCAACGGCGTGCGCAAGCACCAGAAGATCGAGGACCCGCGCTACCTGTACTGGGCCGATAAACTCGGCCTGCTGGTGTGGGAAGAAATGCCATCGGCCTACCGCTTCAGCCCACGCGCCATCACGCGCATGGTGCGCGAATGGACCGAAGCCATCGAGCGCGACTACAGCCACCCCTGCATCATCGTCTGGGTGGCGTTCAACGAATCCTGGGGCGTGCCGAACCTGACGCTGACCCAGGCGCACCGGAATGCCGTGGAGGCGCTGTACCACCTGACGCGCACGCTCGACGCGACGCGCCCGGTGATCGGCAACGACGGTTGGGAGGCCTCGGCCACCGACATCCTCGGCATCCACGACTACGACTGCGACCCGGAAAAGGTCAAGGCGCGCTACGAGGTGAGCGACCCGGTGCGCACCCTGTTCGACCAGCGCCGCCCGGGCGGGCGCATCCTGACCCTGGACGGCTTCCCGCACCGCGGCCAGCCGATCGTGCTGACCGAATTCGGCGGCATCGCCTTCGATACCAAGGGCGAGCCGGAAGAGGGCACCTGGGGTTATTCGCGTTCGACCACGGCTGACGGCTTCCACAACCTGTACCGCTCGCTGCTGAAGGTGGTGAACGAGACCTTCATGTTCGCCGGCTTCTGCTACACGCAGTTCGCCGACACCTTCCAGGAAGCGAACGGCCTGCTGAACGCCGACCGTACGCCGAAGCTGCCGTTCGATGTGATCTCGGCGGCCACGCGCAACGCGGCGCTGCTCCCGAAAGAGGAGGAAAAAGGGCCAGATCCCGATTGACCTGCGCCTTCGTGCGCACGGGCGGTCGGGCGCAGTAGTGAAGGATCCAAGCAACCGACCGCCAGCCCGCAAGGGCGACAAGGAGAAGATCATGGTGACGATCGTCGTTTTCAGCCACCTGCGCTGGGATTTCGTGTTTCAACGTCCGCAGCACCTGCTCACGCGGCTGGCGTGCCATTACCGCATCGTGATCGTCGAGGAGCCGCTGCACGACGGCGCCGGGCCGGCCCGGCTCGAGCGCACTGAGCCGTGCCCCAACGTCACCGTGTGCCGGCCGCGCACCCCGCTCGACCTGCCTGGCTTCCACGATGACCAGATCGCCCTGGTGGCGCCGCTGCTGGCGGATCTGCTGCCGCCGGGCGAGACGCCGATCGCCTGGTTCTATACACCGATGGCCTTGCCGCTGCTGCAGGAACTCACGCCGCGCCTGGTGGTCTACGACTGCATGGATGAACTGGCCTCGTTCAAGAAGGCGCCGCGTCAGCTGCTGCAGCGCGAGTCGGCCCTGCTCAACCTGGCCGACCTGGTGTTTGCCGGCGGGCCCAGCCTGTACGAAGCCAAGCGCCACCGCCATCCGAACGTGCACTGCTTCCCGAGCAGCGTCGACGTCGACCACTTCGCCCAGGCGCAGGGCGCGGCCGCCAGCCATCCGGACCAGGAACACATTCCCGGCCCGCGCCTCGGTTTCTATGGCGTCATCGACGAGCGCGTCGACCTGGCCCTGATCGGGGCGCTGGCCGACGACCATCCCGACTGGCAGCTGGTGCTGGTCGGGCCGGTCGTAAAGATCACCGAAAACGAGCTGCCGCGCCGCCCGAACATCCATTACCTGGGCCAGCGCGACTACGCCGACTTGCCGCGCTTCCTGGCCGGCTGGGACGTCTGCCTGATGCCGTTTGCCATCAACGAGGCGACCCGCTTCATCAGCCCGACCAAGGTGCTCGAGTACATGGCGGCCGAGCTGCCGATCGTCAGCACGCCGATCGCCGACGTGGTCGGGCCATATGGCGGCGTGGTGGCGATCGCGGCCGGCGCCCAGGAGTTTGGGGTGGCCTGCGCCGAGGCACTGGCGCTGGAACCGGCAGAGCGCGCCGCCAGGACGGCGGCGATGCGCGAACAGGTGGCGCGCACCTCCTGGGAGCGTACGGCGCAGGCCATGGCGGACCTGCTCGATGCCGCCTATACCGAGGCGTCGCAGGCCGCCGAGGAAGCGCTCAGCACGCCTGTGCGGCGGGCCGGCACGGCCTGACGGGCGGATCAACGCGGACTGGTCGAGGCAGGCGTATGGATGCGGTATCCGATGCGTCATCCGATGCCTCATTCGATGCGTCCTCGGATACCATGCGCGGTGATGGGCGGTGCCCGCCGATGTTCACCTTGCGGGCCGCCGCACGTTCCGCACCGGGGTCTGCCCTGGCATGGGCCAGGCGCATGGCGCTCGCGGCCGGCATGCTGGCGGTGTTAAGCCTGCCGGCGCAGGCCGAGCCGCTGGCGTCGAAGGAATACGCCATGCACGCCTCCCGGGCCGACGGTCCGGCTCCGGTGCGCGCCCGGCACCAGGGCGGCTTCTACCGTATCAGCGGGCAGGGCCGCGTGGCCTACCTGTTCGGCACCATCCACGTCGGGCAGCGCTCGTTTTACCCCCTGGCGCCGGAAGCCGAGCGTGCGCTGGCCGGCGCCGACCGCCTGGTGGTCGAGCTCGATACACACGCCGACGCCGCTTTCCTGCGCGCGGTCGACTCCCATGGCCGCTATCCGGCCGGCGGCGACCTGCGGCGGCGCCTGAGCCCGGACACGCTGGCGCGCCTGCGCACGGCCCTGCACGCACAAGGCGTGAGCCTGGCCAGCATGGCGCACCTGAAACCCTGGCTGGTGGCCAATCTGCTGCTGGGCATGCGCCTGGAGCGCGAGGGTTTCCGCCGCAGCGACGGTGTCGAGCAGGTGCTGCTGGCGCGGGCGCGGCGGCGTGGCACCCGTGTAGCCGAGCTGGAAAGCGCGGACGCCCAGCTGGCGCTGTTCGACAGCATGAACGACGTCGAAGCAGAACGCTACCTGCGCGAAACGCTCGACGGCCTGGAAAACGGCAGCGCCCTGCGCCGGGCCGGGCGCGTGATCGAAGCCTGGCGCTCGGGCGACGTGGCCGAGCTCGACGCGCTGCTGCCCGACGCCACGGCTGGCGGCGGCGCCATTGCCGACTTCACGCGGCGCAAGCTGCTGGGCCGGCGCAACCCGGACATGGCGGCGCACATCGACACCCTGATGGGAAGGGGTGGGGTGATCTTCGTCGGCGTTGGATTGCTGCACCTCCTGGGCGAGAACGGCTTGCCGGCCTTGCTGGCACAGCGCGGTTATCTGGTGGAACGCGTGTACTGAACCGGCCGCCTCCAAGCCGCCGCCAGGAACGAGGCCGTGACCGGGACCGCGCAGGCGCACCATGCCTGCGCGGCCCAGCCCTGCCATGCTGCAAGCCTGTCAGCGCCCGATCACGCCGCCGTTCAGGCTCACGCGGTCGCCGCTGCGGAAGTCCGGCGTGGTTTCCTGGGTGACGATCTGGGTGCTGCCGTCGTCCATGCGCAGGGTGACGCGGTAGACGCGGTCCGACGCCATCGAGCTGCCGGTGGCGCCGCTGCCGCTGCTGCCCACCGCGGCGCCGGCCACCGTGCCGCCGCCGATGCTGCCGCTGGGGCGCGGCACCAGTTCGATCGCGACCACCGTGCTGTTCGGGCTGGCGCCCGATGCGGTGGCCGCGCCCGTGCTCGAACTGCCCTGGGCGCTGCCCGTGGCGCTATCGCTTGCGGCGCCCGCCGAGCTGCCTTCGCCCATGCTGACACTGCCGGTGCCGCCGCCGGAACTGGAGGTGCCGCTACCGGAGCTGCCCGAGCTGCCCGAGCTGCCCGAGCCCGACTGGTCGTAGCCGGAACTGCCGGACGTACCGGAGCTGCCCGAGGTGCCGGAATTGCCCGAGGAACCCGAGGCCCCTGACTGGTCGATGCCGCTGCCCGAGCTTCCCGATGTGCCCGAGGTTCCTGACGAGCCCGAGCTGCCGCCGCCCCAGCTGCCGGAACCGCCCGTGCTGGTGCCGGCGCCGGTGCCGGACATGCCGCCGCTTTCCGTGCCGCTGCCGCTGCCGGTGGCGCCACTGCCCGAGCTGCCGCTGGCGCCCTCGCCGCCGCCGCGCATGCCGGCGCAGCCGGCCAGGCCGAGCGCCATGGCCAGCAAGCCCGCCAAGACCACGCTTTGGTGTTTTTGGTTCATGATCGACTCCTTGGTTGGATTTTGTCAGTGGGTATGCGTGACGATGTCGTCTGCCACCCCGGTAAGAGAGGCGAACGGGCGCGACGTTCCAGCTGACTCGGGTTGGCACTGAGCCAGATCAACGCTGAGGAAAGAGCATGAAACTCAGGGAAAATTTATTCAGGCACGTTCGAGCTCGGCCTTCGGCAAGACCAGCGACAGGATGGCGCAGGTAACGATGGCTGCGCAGCAATCGACCAGCCAGTCGTGCACGTCGGCGCCGCGGTAGGGGAAGAAGCTTTGCACGGACTCGTCGATGGCGCCCATCGTGGCGATCGCGGCCACGGCCGCCAGGCTGCGCGCGGTGGCACTGCCGCGGCTGCCGGTGTACCAGAGCAGGGCCAGCGTCGCATACGCCAGCGAATGCAGGACCACGCCCGAGGCGTAGTGGCCGATGTCGGCGCGCGCGCCGGGGATCGAGCCGGCAACCACGATCGCCAGGAACAGGACGATGGCGCCGGCACGGCGCAGCCTGCGCAGGCGCGCATCGAGCAGGAGGAAATGGAGGAGGGAAGGCATGGTCGACGTGCTGGCAAAACGTCAACCATATCATGCGTGCGGCCGCGCATGCACGCAGCCGCCGGTATGCGGAAAACGCGTCAGATGGTCAGCGCCGGTTCGCCGTCGGCATAGCTGGCGTCGAAACAGCTCTCGCATTCTGCGCAGAACAGGTGCGCCATGCGTACCGAGGCCTGGCGCAGGACCAGCTTCAGGCTGCCCTGCTGGCATTTGGGGCAACATTCGCGCACGCTGCCGAAGGTCATCAGGGTCAGGGCGGTTTGTTCGGCCTCGGCATGGTCGATCACGACGTGCGGGTTGAGTTCACGGAGAATCAGGTGGTCGACGCCATTGCTGCGGCGGCGGCTCGAGGACGGCTGCGGGTTCTGGCTTTCAGGTGAGTAAAAATTCATCGGTCCGGCTCCCTATTCTGGTTGGCTTGACGCACGTTGCGGCATGCACCGGGCGCGCCGCAACGAGGCGCGAACTTCATCATAGTCAAATGTGCGTGGTCCGCAAGGTTTCGAGCTGGTCTTTTGCGCTGCGGTGCACATAAAAAAATGCCCGCCAGGAGAGAGGTGGCGGGCACAACCCAAGATCGGGCCAAGAGACGCTGTTCGGTGGGTGTGCAGCGCGATTGCGTTGCACACCTGTCTGCCGTCACGCATATCGGTTGCGTGTACCGCAGATGAATCCAGTATAGGCAGGGTTTGTGACGCAGACATGACACAGCGCAAGCTCATGCGTGGTTATGCGAACGCGGCAGCGTTTGGCTGGTCTACCAGATGGGACGCGAAAGCACGCATCCGTTCGTTGACGTCTACGCGGTTGTTTAAGCAAGATCAAACCGAAGCGCAAAAAAAAAGCCCGCTGATTGAGCGGGCTTAAAACTATTTTCTTGGAGGAGAATAGTGGAGACAGGTGCCATTATGCTGCGTTGCGGCATACGTGTCTAATTGCAAATACAGATACCAGACATACGAAGTATGAATACTAGCCGGGCCGTATGCAGGCTGCATTGCCTGCGCCGGTTCAGGCGTTCGCGTCGTCGCGTACCGGCACCGTGTAGTTCAGCGGCAGGCGGCCGCCGTCGGCATACAGGGTCTGGCCGGTCATGTACGAGGCGTCGTCGCTGGCCAGGAAGGCGACGATGGCCGCTACTTCCTCGGGTTCGCCGCAACGGCCGAGCGGGGTGCGCGACAGGATGGTGTGGCGCGCCTGCGGGCTGCCGAGCACGGCCTGCTTGGCCAGTTCGGTGAGAATCGTGCCGGGGCCGACCGCGTTCACGCGGATGCCATGCTGGGCCAAGCTGATGGCGGCCACCCGGGTCAGCTGGTTGACGCCGCCCTTCGACACCACGTAGGGCACCTGGTTCGGGATCACCAGTTCGGCGTTCACGCTCGACATGTTGATGATGCAGCCGCTCTGGCGCTTGACCATGTCGCGCGCCGCCGCCTGGCTGCACAGGAACATCGACTTCAGGTTAATGCGCAGCACGCGGTCGAAGTCGTCTTCGGTGAGGTCGAGGAAGTCGGCGGCATGGGTGACGCCGGCATTGTTGACCAGGATGTCGATGTGGCCAAAGGCTTCCAGGGTGGCGGCGAACAGGGCGTCGACGTCGGATTTCTGGCTGACGTCGGCCACGATGAAGCGGGCGGCGTCGCCCAGGGCCTCGGTAGCGGCGGCGCCTTCCGGGCGCACGTCGGCCAGCATCACGCGCGCGCCTTCGCGCACCAGGCGTTGGGCGCAGGCCAGGCCGATGCCCTGGCTGGCTCCGGTGACGATGGCGGTCTTGTTGGCGAGTTTCATGGCAGGGCTTTCAGGGTGTCGGGAAAGCCCAGATTGTAGCGAGAACCCGCACAGGCAGGTAGGCGGCGGTGCTACAGCATGATCGGGCGGTCGGGCAGTTCGTTCGGGCGCTCGCCGTCCGCCGGGAAGTGCTCGCGCAGCAGCGAGTTCACCTGCTCGACCGCTGCCAGCGCGGCCTGGTGGAATTCGCCGCGCCGGAAGCCTTCGGTCATGGTGCGGCATACCGCCTGCCAGGTCGTGCCGTCGATCTTGCGGTCGATGCCGCGGTCGGCCACGATGTCGACCTTGTGGTCGGCCAGGTTCACGTAGATCAGCACGCCGCAATTGTCCTCGGTATCCCACACGCCGTAGTCGGCGAACAGGGCCAGGGCGCGCTGGCGGTTGGTGACGCCGTCCCAGATCTCGTCGGCCGGCAAGGCCTTCTCGACGATGAAGCGCACCTCGCCGCGGTGGGTGCGCTCCCCGGCCGTAATCGCCTGGGCCACCGCTTCCAGGGTGGCGTCAGGAAAGGCGCGCCGCGCATCGGCTTTCGTGCTGCGCCAGTGGCGCAGCACGCGGCCCAGGCGCTGGCCGAAGGAACCTGCCGTTTCTTGTGTCATCACCAGTCCCCCGAGGCGCCGCCGCCATCGAAACTGCCGCCGCCGCCGGAGAACCCGCCTCCGCCGAAGCCGCCGCCACCGCCCGAAAAGCCGCCGAAGCCACCTCCGCCGCCGCGGCCCATGTTGGCAAGGACGTTACCAAGGATGAAGCCGGTGGCGCCGCTGCCCCAGCCGCCGCGCGAGAGGCGGGTGCGGCGCGGGCGGAACATCGAGCGCACCAGGCTGAAGCCGACTACCAGCAGCACGATGCCGACGATGCCGAGACCGCCGCCGCCATCGCCCTGGGGCACGCGCGCCGGTTGCGCTTGCTGCTTAGGCGCCGGGAACTGTTCCTGATTCAGCAGGGTGGCGATGGCGCCGACGCCGGCGACCAGGCCTTCGTAATAATGTTCCTGGCGGAAGTGGGGGGCGATCGTGTCCTGCAGGATGCGTTTCGATTGGGCGTCAGTCAGCACGCCCTGCACGCCGCGCCCGGCCTCGATGCGCAGGCGGCGCAGGGAACTCGGGTTGTCGCGCGCCACCATCAGCAGCACGCCGTCGTCCACGCCCTTGCGGCCCAGCTTCCAGGCATCGGCCACGCGGATCCCGAACTGCTCGATGGCTTCCGGCTCGGTCGATTTCACCAGCAGCACGGCGATCTGGCTGCCGGTCTTCGCCTCGTAATCGGTCAGCACGGCTTCCAGGCGCCCATGCTGGTCGGCGTCCAGCATGCCGGCCTCGTCGGTGACGTGGCCGGCCAGCGGCGGCACTTCCTTCAGTTGCGCCCGGGCCGGCGTGGGCGCCAGCACGGCCAGCGTCATGGCCAGCAGGCAAAGCCAGAAGGTGCGCAGGAGGGTCATCGACGCGCCTTATCTGCCGAAGTCAACCGTTGGCGCGGTCGAGATCGCTTTTTCGTTCTCGACCGTGAACGAAGGCTTGGCGTCGTAGCCGAACATCATCGCCGTCAGGTTGGTCGGGAACTTGCGCACGGTGACGTTGTAGTCCTGGACCGAAGCGATGTAGCGCTGGCGCGCCACCGTGATGCGGTTCTCGGTGCCTTCCAGCTGCGACTGCAGGTCGCGGAAACTGGTGTCCGCTTTCAGGTCCGGGTATTTTTCCGACACGGCCATCAGGCGCGACAGGGCGCCCGACAGTTCACCCTGCACCTGCTGGAATTTCTGGAAGGCCTCCGGGTTGTTCAGCACTTCCGGCGTGATCTGGAAACTGGTGGCGGCGGAACGGGCGCGCGTGACCGCTTCCAGCGTTTCGCGCTCGTGCGAGGCATAGCCTTTCACGGTGTTGACCAGGTTCGGGATCAGGTCGGCGCGGCGCTGGTACTGGTTCACCACTTCGCCCCACGCGGCCTTGGTCGCTTCGTCCTTGGTCTGGAAGTCGTTGTAGCCGCAGCCCGAGAGCAGTGAGCCGGCCAGCAGGGCGCCGGCCAGCAGGCGGACCCAGCGCGAGAAGAGGGTAGACGTCATGATGTGCTTGTCCATGGCGAGTTGTCGAATGAATAAAATATACCCCAAGAGCGGCAGTGCCGGTCGCACGGCCGGGCAGGCAGCGGCGGCCGGCGTTGCGGCGCAGGTAAAATACGGGGTTTGCAATGACACCGTGAAGAGGACTTGCCGTGAATTTCATCGATAAACTGTCCGCCGCCTGGACCCGCAACAATTCGCTCCTGTGCGTGGGCCTGGACCCCGACCTGGCGCGCTTTCCCGACGAACTGAAGGATGCGCCGGACGGGATTGTCCGCTTCTGCAAGGCCATCATCGATGCCACAGCCGACCTGGCCTGCGCCTTCAAGCCGCAGATCGCCTATTTCGCGGCGCTGGGTGCGGAAGCGCAGCTGGAAGAAATCTGCCGCTACCTGCGCGAAACCTATCCCCACATTCCGCTGATCCTGGACGCCAAGCGCGGCGACATCGGCGCCACCGCGCACCAGTATGCGCGCGAAGCCTTCGAGCGCTATGGCGCGGATGCGGTCACCGTCAACCCCTACATGGGCTTCGATTCGGTCGAGCCTTACATGGAATGGGCGGACCGCGGCGTGATCGTGCTGTGCCGCACCTCGAATGCGGGCGGCTCGGATTTGCAGTTCCTCGACGTGGGCGGACAGCCGTTGTACCAGCACGTGGCACGGCTGGTGGCGGAGAAGTGGAATCGCAACGGGCAATGCGCGCTGGTGGTGGGGGCGACCTTCCCGGAGGAGCTGGCGCAGGTGCGTTCTATTGTCGGCGACATGCCGCTGCTGGTGCCGGGGATCGGGGCGCAGGGTGGGGATGTGGGGGCGACCGTGCGTTCCGGGCGGACCGCCGATGGGGCCGGGATGATGATCAATTCCTCGCGGGCGATCATTTATGCGAAGCCGGAAGCGGGCGAGGATTTCGCGGCGGCGGCGCGCAGGGTGGCGCGCGAGACACGCGATGAGATCAATCGGTATCGGGGATGATACGGGCAGCCAATCGATTCGTCGGTGGTTGACCACGAGATCCTGTGTGATGAGATGCGCGCACAGTTGCGTAGAGGGATATTCGTATGCGTGGTCCGCGTGAGACAGATCGCCTATTAGAATGAAAATGCGTAGCGTACTGGTTTAGGCAGGGCTGAGCTCCACCATTGTTTTAATTGTGCTGATTGTTGACCGTGGGGCGATGCATCGACAAAGGCGACATGCGCAGAAGGTGTCTGCGCCTGTTTCCCAGTGTCAGCTACAACCGGTTGGTTTAGCTGAGTATGGGAACGCTGAGACTCCCGTACACCAAAGGCCACAAATCGGATGGCGCATTTTATGTTGCCTGGCAGCGTGATTCATTCTACTTCATGAGCGGTTATGGCATAACGAGATGATGTCAGCCAGCTATGCCGAGATTCTTTCGAGTGGCAATATCAACAGTTGACAGAGATCGCAAGAACCATTTACAGAGCCAATCGCACCGACGGCTCAGATCGCAACAATTGCTTAGATTATTAGCATTCAGGTAGCATATACTTGACGTAAAGCTGAGACGTGCTGTTTACCACCGTGAACGTTCGAGTGAGGCTTGCCAAGATGGATACTGGAGATCGAACTGTCACCGTTCAGTCAGTTCGATTACTGGTGGCTCGATATGCTACCCTGCTTCGAAACGCTCGGGACAGTAGTGCGGATTTGGGTGAAGCCATGCGCACTCAACAGGATCTACTCGAGAAATACATGGACAGTTTGCCCAGCGAAGAATGCCAGAGCTTCGCAATTCTGTTTGACAAAGAGATGACCCTGTTACTCAGCAAGTTGCTTGAAGAGACAGCAGAGCTCAGGGAAAAACAAGTTATTCAGGATCAACAACATAACCGGGTTGCTGATCATGCTGCAACCTGGCTCTTCGTCATCCTGATACTCGTCTTCTTGGCAATCGCCGCTAAGGCTTGAGAAGACTAAGATGCTCCTATTCCGAAACAATATCAAACAGCTTCATACGATTTAATGAATTCTAGTGTAATTCTCGCTGCTTTTAACGGCATATAGTTGGCACGCGTTACACTACGTTTGGACTATCAGCAGCTCGTGATCTATGTAGCCAAGCGTTCATGCAAGTTCTTTGTTCTGCTGTTACCCTGGCAGAGAGCCTTTCTCCTGCTGAGCACCATTAACCCTAATTTTTTTCCGCCGAGTCAGAGCCATGGTCGCCGGCCCAGTCTTTGTATGGGCTTATCAGTTTATGAAATATGGCGTATTGTACAAGATCGCTTAAAGTAGAGAGACCAATTTTTGCAAGTAAACGTGTTTTGTAGGTGCTTACTGTTTTGATGCTTAAGTTTAATTGTGCAGCAATTCCTACTTCACTAATGCCGATTGCCAACATTCTAAAAACTTGAAATTCTCTACGACTAAGTAATAGATTGGAAATGTTGCTTGGTTTAAAAATATGTTCTGCTAATGCATCTCGGATCAACGCATTTAGGTGTGGCTTGCCTGAATAAATCGTTTCTATCGCGTGACGAAGCTCGGCCGCTGTACACTGTCTTGCCAAGTAGCCCAATGCCCCACACTTGAAGACTTCTATAGCGGTAGAAAGATCATTGCTATACGAGTGCACCAGTAAACGTAAGCCAGGTTTCAGTTCTCGGAGCTTATCTAATTGTTCGCTTGTGATGCTTCTGAAAAAGGTTAGCTCAACCAAGGCAACATCAAACTTCAAGTACGACAGGCCTGACAAAAGCTGAGCCTGTTCAAATATTTCCATCACTATAGTAATGTCCCTGTGCGAAGCGACAGACGATTGAATTCCAAGTCGCAACACTGCATTTCGCTCAGCAACAAGTAGGCCTATCATGCTCTGTTCCAATTAAGAAATGGAATGCGAGTTGATATGATACTTATTTTTTGGTTGTAAAATCAAATCTAGTTTGGATTTACAGCAGCCTATGCAAAGATCTGCTTTGCTGAAGATAGGGCTCTAAGAGGGAAATTGTATAGTTTTAAAGTTTATTAAGCTAAATAGGCATTCAGCTATTTACATGCCAATATTACCCACAGGATCTTCTGGGCATGGTACTTTAAGGCCGGCCCTTTGTCTGAAATGCGAGCCTGAAGCATCGATTGTGATTCTGGTCGATGTCTTCACTGCATTACGTCGTTTAACATGGGAATGTTAACCTCTCCTGGAGACCAACGCCGTGATGTCTGCTTTCGTCACCGGCTACTGGATACCGTGCTCTCCCATGCTAGTTACTTTCGCTTATTCGTAGACTTTCCAGGCTTTTCAGCTGGATTCTCCGGCACACTCCATGAGTAGATCGGAGTTGGTCTGATCTCGCAAGAGACGCCCACGGTAAAGTGGGCCGGGCCGCACAAGGCTCCACAGTCCACGCGGATTCAGTCCAACACTGAGGGCTCAGGCAATAGCTCCAATACACTAGCTATGCCAACTTCAATACCGCTCCGGCGCAATCATCTCCACGTAATCGTACAACGCCCCCAGAACCTCCTGCGCCCGCTCATCCGCCGTCTCCGACAGCGCATCGATCTCCCCGAACAACTGGTCCACCGTCCGCGCATTCCCCGCCCCATCGAACAGGCGCGCCGCGCGGTGCTCTTCCCAGCGCGCCATTTCCACCTCGTTCAAGGTCTCCGGGAAATTGCGTGCACGATAGCGGAACAGCAGCTCGACCAGACGCTCGTCCTCGAACGCCGCCTGCATGCTTGCCAGCCGGGCCGGCGTTTCGCCGCGCATGGAATCGAGCTTGCGCCGGTCGTTGTTGCCGATGAAGCCGCCATACAAATCCTCATCGACATCGGTCTCGTCGACGGCGGCAGGTTTCTTGAACACCTGCGCCCACACCGCCGCCATGTCCGGCCCCTGCGCCGCCAGCTGGGCATGCGCGCGGTGCCGGGCCACGTCGATGCCCCAGCGCTCGGCCATCGCCGGGCTCAGGGTCTTCAAATTCCCGACCAGCATCGGCGACTTGTTCAGGTGCACGCTCTTGATCGGCAGGCGCGTCACGCCCTCGGGCAAGTCGCTGCTGCGCGTGAACATGCGCTGGCGAATCGTGTCCACGTCCAGCCCGAACAGTTCCGACGGATCGTGGCGGCAATCCCAAACTAAAATCTCGTTCTTGTTCGACGGATGCTGGGCCAGCGGCCACACCAGGCCCAGGCAACCCTGTTCCACCGGGAACATGCCCGACACGTGGAGGAAGGGCTGGCGCAGCGCCGGTTCCAGGTGCAATCCCATCTCGGCGGCGACCCGGTCCTTGCGCCGCAGTTCCAGGCAAAAGTCGAACAGTTTCGGCTGCCTGCTGCGGATCAGGCGGGCCAGGGCGATGGTGGCGCGCACGTCGGACAGCGCATCGTGCGCCGACTCGTGGGCCAGGCCGTTGGCGGCCGTCAGGTGCTCCAGCCGGAAGCTCGGGCGTCCATCCTCGTGGCGCGGCCACTCGATGCCGTCCGGACGCAGGGCATAGGTCATGCGCACCACG
Organism: Massilia sp. IC2-278; assembly: GCF_020708045.1. GTDB lineage: Bacteria > Pseudomonadota > Gammaproteobacteria > Burkholderiales > Burkholderiaceae_D > Telluria. Next base: position 61,696 of record NZ_JAJFES010000009.1, on the reverse strand, counting down.
TCGAGCAGGTCCCAGCGGCCGCAGCCGTTCTTCCACTCGCGCGCATACGGATCGATCAGATTGCGCCAGAACAGGAAGCGCGTGACCTCGTCGTCGAAGCGGATGGTGTTGTAGCCGACGCCGACCGTGCCGGGCTCGGCAAACGCCGCCTCGACCTGGCGTGCGAACTCGTGCTCGGGCACGCCCAGTTCCAGGCATTGCTGGGGCGTGATGCCGGTGATCAGGCAGGACTGCGGGTCGGGCAGGTAGTCGTTGGCCGGCTGGCAGTACAGCATGACCGGATCGCCGATCTCGTTGAGCTCGGCATCGGTGCGGATCGCGGCGAACTGGGCCGGACGGTCGCGGCGCGGCTGGGCGCCGAAGGTTTCGTAGTCGTGCCAGAGGAAGGTGTGGTTGCTCATCGAAGTCCGTGATTAAGACGCTGGTGGAGTAGTCCGCCAGCGTGGCACGGAATTGTCGGGCGCGCGCCCTGTTCCGTCAACCTGCCAGGGTCCGGGCGCTTACAGGCTCACGCAGTTGCGGCCCGCTTCCTTGGCCCGGTACAGGGCGGCGTCGGCGGCGTCGATGAGGGCGGTTTCGTCGGCGCTCGGGTCGAGCACGGCCACGCCGAAGCAGGCGGTCAGGTGCGGCATCGGCACGCGCATGTCGGGGAAGAGCACGGTCTCGCGCATCTTCTGGCACAGGCGGTTCGCCACCATGTGCGCCATCTCGGCATTGGTGTCGGGCAGCACCGCCATCAGTTCTTCGCCGCCATAGCGCACGGCGAAGTCAGAGGGCCGCAGGCCGTCGCGGATCACGTTCGCCGCGGCGCACAGGGCGGCGTCGCCGACCAGGTGGCCATGGGTATCGTTGAACTTCTTGAAGTTGTCGAGGTCAACCATGAGCAGGGCCAGCGGGCTGCCCTGGGCACGCGCGCGGCCCACCAGTTTCGGCAGCATGTCGGCCAGCCAGGTGCGGTTGTACAGCCCGGTAAGGGTGTCGTTCAGCGAGAGCTGGCGGTAGAACTCGCCCAGCTTCTGGCGCCGGCGCAGCATGGCGTTGGTGGCGCGGATGCGGAAGGACAGCAAACGCAGCAGGTTGCGCGCCACGGCGTTCGAGTGGTCGATGAGTTCCCAGGCGAGTTCGGATTCGATCACGAGAAGAAGGGTGTCTTCCACCGCGCGCACGGCGTCCAGGTTCACGGCGTCGTCCAGTACCGATTGCTCGCCCACGCTTTCGCCGGGCAGGATGCGGTTCACGTTGCCGTCCGAGGCGCCGGCGTGGCCGTCGGTCTCGACTTCGAGCATGCCGGCGAGCACGATGTACAGGCGGGCGCGGACCGTGTCTTCGATGAGTTCGCCTTCGGTGACCCGCACCACGTCGCACTCGGCGATGGCGCGCGCCGCCGCGGCCATGTCGGCCCCGCGGAACAATTGCAGGTCGTCGATTTTGTGCCCCGACTGGCCAAACTTACCGATGTGTTTCAAGACTTTTCTCCGCGTGGTTGCTGGCGCAGTGTAAACCATAAGTTGCATGATAAACCATCATGCGAATCGGATCGGCTGGTGTTTCGGAAACATCGGTGTTCCAATAGCGGCCATGACTTCACCAGACCATCATCTTGTCGACGCCCTCGGCGTCCAGCACCAGCCGGCGCCCGCTGCGCGCATCGTGTCGCTGGTCCCCTCGATCACCGAACTGCTGTGCGACCTGGGCCTGGCCGGGCAGGTGGTCGGCCGCACCGGCTTCTGCATCCATCCGGCCGAGGTGGTCAAGACGATCCCGAAGATCGGCGGCACCAAGGACATCAACATCGAAAAGATCCGCAAGCTGGCGCCGACCCACCTGGTGGTGAACATCGACGAAAACGAAAAGCCGACCGTCGAGGCGCTGGCCGCATTCGTGCCGCACATCGTCGTCACCCACCCGGTGGCGCCGCGCGACAACCTGGGGCTGGCGCGCCTGCTGGGCGGCATCTTCGGCGCCGCCGAGCGGGCCGAGGCCTGGTGCGCGGCCTTCGAGGCCGAGTACGCGGCGCTGCGCGCGCAGGGCACAGGGCCCACGCGCACGGTGCTGTATTGCATCTGGCAAGACCCGTGGATGAGTATTTCCAGCGACACGTATATTGCGCGCATGCTGGGCGAGCTGGGCTGGCGCGTGCCGGCGTTGGGCGAGGCACGTTATCCGCGCTTTGCCTGGTCGAGCGAACTGGTCGGCCAGCTGGACGCGGTGCTATTGTCGACCGAACCCTACCGCTTCACGCAGGCGCACGCGGACGCGCTCGAGAAGCAGCTCGGCATCCCTGTGTTCCTGGTCGATGGGGAAATGATGTCCTGGTATGGCAGCCGGGCCTTGCCCGGACTGCGCTACCTGCGCGACGTACGCGCGATGGTCGAGGGGACTGCGCCGGGCTGATCAGGGCCTTGGCCCCGGCCCGGCAAGGCCACATGACAGGATGCCGCGTGGCGCAGCGCGTCCTACCTTACGCGCCGCTGGTCAGGTTCTTGTCGGACAGGATGTCCACGGCGTCGTCGACCGGAGGCGCTTCGTGGCGGCCCTTGTCGTTCAGGCGGCCGATGGCGCTGTCGAGCGCGCGCTTGAGCTTGCCGCCGGCGTTCGAGATCGCTTGGTGCAGGTTGACTGCATGCTCTTTCACGACAACAGGCGCGTAGCCGTTGACGCGTGCTTCCATCATGCAGTAGTTGCCGCCGTCCAGTTGCTTCTGGCTATTCTCGTTGCTCAGGTGGACATCGACGCGGTTGACCTGCTCGCTGAAGCGGCCGATCGAGGACTGGACCACGCTTTCGACGTGTTCGTCCAGGCCTTGGTGTTTTTCGATGGTGTGGTCGGTGTTGACATTGATTTGCATAGTTGGCTCCCTATTCACAAGTGCTGGAGCCGATCTTACACATCCTGCATGATTTACTGTGTTCGGCCACGCACCGAGCGCCTCAACTAAGTCTTCTTCTCGTTATGCGGGAAGCGGTCCATCTTCGAGAGCACCGGGAACAATACCGCCCACAGGCCGGTCACGGCCAGTGTGGCCGCGCCTCCCAGCAGGATCGCGCGCGTCAGGCCGAGCCAGCCGGCGGTGATGCCCGATTCAAATTCGCCCAGCTCGTTCGAGGCGCCGATGAAGACCGAGTTCACGGCGCTCACGCGGCCGCGGATTTCGTCCGGCGTTTCGTATTGCACCAGCAAATGGCGCACGTAGACGCTAACCATGTCGCCCGCGCCGAGGATGAAGAGGGCGGCCAGCGCCACCGGGAAGCGGTCGGTGAAACCGAGCGTGAGCACGGCCAGCCCGAACACGGCCACGCCGCCGAACATCCAGGCGCCCACGTGGCGGCGCAGCGGGAAGAAGGCCAGGGCGATCGAGCACAGCGCGGCGCCGGCGCCCGGCGCGGTGCGCAGCCAGCCGAGCGCGGTGGGGCCGGCGTGCAGCACGTCGTGGGCATAGGCCGGCAGCAGGGCGGTGGCGCCGCCGAACAGCACCGCGAACAGATCGAGCGAAATCGCGCCCAGCACGATCGGACGCGACCAGACGAAGCGCAGGCCCTCGAGCAGGGAATGCCAGCTGACCGGCGCCGTGCTGCGCGCCTGCGGGGCGCTGTTTGCCGAGGCCATCAGGATCACGGAAATCAGCAGCAGCGCTGCCGACACCGAGTACACGAAGGTCGGGCCGAACACATACAGCAGGCCGCCCAGCACCGGGCCGGCGATCACGGCCACATGGAAGGTCGAGGACGAGAGGGCGACGGCCTGGCCGAAGTCCTTGTCCGGCACCAGGTTGCGCAGCACCGCCTGCGAGGCCGGCATCATGAAGGCGCGCGCGCTGCCGAACAATACCAGCACGGCGAACACCGGCCACACGACCTTGCTGCCGCTGAAGGTGAACGCCAGCAGCAGCGCGCTCACCAGCAATTGCACCAGCATGCAGGCGACGATGATCTTGCGGCGGTCGTGGCGGTCGGCCACGTGGCCGGCCCACAGGATCAGCACCAGGAAAGGCGCGAACTGGGCCAGGCCGATCAGGCCGAGGTCGAACAGGCTGCCGGTGATCTGGTAGACCTGCCAGCCGACGGCGACGCTTTGCATCTGGACGGCCAGGGTGCCGAGGAAACGGGCGGACAGGTAAAAGGAGAGGTTGCGGTTGCGCAGGACGCCCAGACCGCCGGTTGGCGACAACAGAGACATGGATGGAGGAAAATGACTGGCGAGAAGCCGGTCATTGTGCCTGAATCCGGATCAGGCTGCTGGCGGGTGGACGGCTGCGCCGTCCACCCTGTGCCGATCGAGCTTAGCGATTCATTCGCGAGCCAGATCCGCCTCGGTCGTAAACGAATCCGCAAAGAACTCGTCCGCCGGCAGGCCGCACTGCGCCACGTACTGCTCGCGCGCCGCATCGACCATCACCGGCGCGCCGCAGGCGTACACCTGCCAGCCCGACAGATCCGGGATGTCCTGCATCACCGCCGCGTGCACGTAGCCGCTGCGGCCGGTCCAGTTGTCTTCGGGCAGCGCATCCGAGATCACCGGCACGTAGCGGAAGTCGGGCAGGGTGGTGCTCCAGGCCTGGCACAGCTCGTCCATGTACAAGTCCTGCGGACGGCGCCCGCCCCAGTACAGGCGCACAGGGCGCTCGGACTTCAGGTGCATCAGATGTTCGACCAGCGCCTTGACCGGCGCGAAACCGGTGCCCGAGGCCAGCAGCACGATCGGCTTGTTCGATTCCTCGCGCAGGAAGAAGGTGCCGAGCGGGCCTTCGAAACGCAGGATGTCGCGCTCCTTCATGGCGCCGAACACATGGTCGGTGAACACGCCGCCGGGCAGGTGGCGGATGTGCAGTTCCAGCGGGCGCTCGAGCGAGGGCGCGCTGGCGATGCTGTAGGCGCGGCGCTTGCCGTCTTTCAGCAGGAACTCGATGTACTGGCCGGCGCGGTAGGCCAGCGCCTCGTTGGCCGGCAACTGCAGGGTGACGATGGCGACGTCGGGCGCGGCACGGGTGATGCTTTGCACGCGGGTCGGCATCTTGCGCAGCGGGTAGTCGCTGCTGCCGCCGACTTCGCGCGCCTCGATGGTGACATCGCCATCCGGCACCGCGCAGCAGAACAGGGACATGCCCTGCAGCTTTTCCTGCTCGCTCAGGGCGCGCGCCTGGTGCGGCTTGTGGGCGACGCTGCCGTCGACGACCTTGCCCTTGCACGAGCCGCAGGCGCCGTTCTTGCAGCCATACGGCAGGCCGACGCCGGCGCGGATCGCGGCGGCAAGCACGGTTTCGTCAGGCTCGCAGGCGAATTGGTGGCCGCTGGGCTGGACAGTGATCTGGTACGTCATGGGTGTATGCGTAGAATAGGGTGAAAAGAGCGGACGGGATCGTGCCGCCGTAACAGATAGCTATTTTACACGGGGCCTTCATTGCGCGAGGCCGCCTGGCGGACGGCGCCTGGCGCGCACCAGGCAGGCCTGCGCGCAGGCACGCCGGCGCTCGCTTACAATCGCTGCCGTGAACACACCATCTTCCCATCTGAAACGTCCGCGCCTGCTGCTGGTGGGCTGCGGCGACGTCGGCATGCGCCTGCTGCCGCTGCTCGCGGGGCGATATCGCGTCTTTGCCATGACGCGCGACCCGGCGCGCTGCGCCGAACTGCGCGCGGCCGGCGCCGTGCCCGTCGTTGCCGATCTCGACCAGCCGGCCTCGCTGGCGCGCCTGCGCGGCTTGGCGCAGCGTGTCGTGCACCTGGCGCCGCCGCGCCCGGAAGGCGAGCGCGACCTGCGCACGCGCCACCTGGCCGCCCTCCTGCCCGAGGGCGCCCGCGTCGTCTACGTAAGCACGACCGGCGTCTACGGCGACTGCGGCGGCGCCCTGGTCAACGAAACGCGCAGCGTGGCGCCGAAGAATGCGCGGGCCCGGCGGCGCGTGGATGCCGAGCGGGTCCTGCGCGCCTGGGCCCGCCGCAACGCCGGGCAAGTGGCCATCCTGCGCGTGCCCGGCATCTACGCGGCCGAGCGCTTGCCCCTGAAGCGGCTGCGCGAAGGCACGCCCGCCTTGCAGCCCGAGGACGACGTCTACACGAATCACATCCAGGCCGACGACCTGGCGCGCATCATCGTGCACGCCTTGCGCCGGGCCTTGCCGAACCGGGTCTACCACGCCGTCGACGATACGCGCATGCAGATGGGGGCGTATTTCGATGCCGTGGCCGACGCGTACGGCTTGCCGCGTCCGCCGCGCCTGGCGCGCGCGGACTTGCAGAGCCAGGTGTCGCCGATGCTGCTCTCCTTCATGTCGGAGTCGCGCCGGCTCGACAACACGCGCCTGCGCGAACTGGGCGTGCGCCTGCGCTATTCCGACGTCGCCGCGGCCCTGGCCGAATGGGCGCCGGCCCACGCTGGTACAATGCCCGCCTTGAGGAAAGAACCATGACCTACGAAGAATACCTGGATGAAGTGACGACCCTAATCGTCGAAAAGTACAACCTCTCCGACGAGGCCGCCATCAAGATCGTCGTCGACGCGCAGGACAAGGGCTATTTCATAGCCCACGACGACAAGAAGGCGATGCGCACCCTGGACCGCGCCCACGACGACGCCCGCGCCCTGTTCAAGGCCAGCGGCGCGAAGTAATAGCAGCACCGGCTCCTCCCCGGAGCCGTATCGGATCTCCTTCCTGCAGGCGCCACCCGGCGCCTGTCTTACTTTTCGCCCTGTTCTTGCGTGATGCATCGGTGCATCCGGGTGCATGGCCACGTCACATCCGTTGGATAACTTCCACATTTTCCTTTCAACTTGTAGGGCTATTCCTACAATTGCTTGAATAAAACGTAACTTTCCCTTTATCATTGCGGCTTGAAAAAATCACCGTACAAACGGTGTCGATTTAGCTCGCCAGGCCAATTTTTTACGCTCAAAAGTTAAATGTAAGAAATTACTGACGGATTGTGATATTTGGAAAGAATTCAAGACATGCCTATCAGAAGATTGCCGGAAGGCGCAGATTACGACCCGAACCGCGTCCTGGACGCCATCATCGCCAAGCTGCAACTGAAAAACGATGCAGCCCTGTCGCGCGCCCTGGAAGTGGCGCCGCCGGTGATCAGCAAGATTCGCCACAACACCCTGCCGATCGGCGCCACCATCCTGTTGCGCATGCACGAGATCAGCGATTTCAGCATCCGTGAACTGCGCGCGCTGATGGTGTCGACGCGCGCCGAAGCGGCTGTGGCCTAAAGAAAAAAGCCGGCTGCACGGGCCGGCTTTGCAAGACTTCGCAAGAGGCAGGGTGGCGTGAGCCGGCCCTGCCTTTCTTTTTTCTCAGGCAGCAACCGGAGCCCGGCCGCACCACGCGGTCTGGACGGCAGCAGCCTCAGCCGCGGCGGGAGCGCGGCCGCACCAGGCGGTGTCCTGCGCAGCCGCGGTCTTTGCCGGGGCACGGCCGCACCACGCGGTGTCTTTCGCAGCGGCGTCGGCTTTTGCCGGGGCACGGCCGCACCATGCGGTATCTTTCGCAGCGGCTTCGGCTTTTGCCGGGGCACGGCCGCACCATGCGGTGTCCTTCGCAGCTGCCTCGGTCTTGACCGGGGCGCGCCCGCACCACGCGGTATCTTTCGCGGCGGCTTCGGCCTTTGCCGGCGCCCGGCCACACCACGCGGTATCGTTCGCCGTGGCTTCGGTTTTTGCCGGCGCACGGCCGCACCAGGCGGTCTGCACCGCATCGGCGATCGGCTTGATCGGCGCCCGGCCGCACCACGCGGTCTTGGCCAGGGCGGCATCGGTGCCGGCCGGGGCACGGCCACACCAGGCGGTCTGGGCGGCGCCATCGGCGGACACGGCCGGGGCACGGCCGCACCAGGCGGTCTCGGCGGCGCGCTCGGCGCTCACAGCCGGCGCACGGCCGCACCATGCCGCCTCGGCAGCGGCGTCGACCACATTCGCCGGGGCACGGCCGCACCAGGCGAGGTCGGCCTGGGCTTCGGCATCGAAGCTGAAGTAGGCTTCGCCGAAGGTCGATTCGTACAGTTCGCGCATCCGTTCGCCTGCCTGCTGCTGGACGGCGACGTCGTCTTCGCTGCGCAGGCCGATGTACGGGTAGTGGTGCAGGAAGTAGCCGAAGGCCTGTTCGCAGTCCTGGGCGTACTTCATGGTGTCGAGGATGTGGTAGTGCCAGAAGGTGTCGACGTCGACCTGCGGCGCGGTCTCGTCGTTCGGGAAGGCCTTCATCAGATACAGGAAGCGACGGTACTCGACTTCCATGGCGTTGACCTTGTCCAGGGACCAGCCTTCGCCGGATTCCTTGTGCATCAGCTTTACTTTAATCGGGCTCAAATCCAGTGCGGCGATTGCTGCGAAATCGTTATTCGAGATCATGATTCATCCTATCGTTTTGGATACTGCATCGTTATTGTGTTGTGTATGACTGGACGGTCGATGAGACATGCTGGCGAATGGTCTAGTCCTCCTCGGGGTGGTTGCCGTGTGCATCACTGCGGGCTTGTTGATGCATCACAGTGAGAACCATTCTCTACCCCAAACTTCCTGAAATAATTGATTTTGCGCAAGTTGAGTGATGTCAAGCAATTTCCTGTGGTAAATCGCACTACAGGCTCTCGAACGCTTTCGCCGGGCTGGCGACGGCGGGCGTTCCCGGGACGACCGACAGCAGGTTGTCGGCCACCGGAATCGCCACGTGCACCGTGGTGCCGGCGTTCGGCCGGCTGGTAATGACGCATTTGCCGCCCAGGATGCGCACCCTTTCCTCGATGCCGACCAGGCCGAAGGAACCCGGTTTCTGTCCGCCGCCCTTGTTCAGGCCGATGCCGTTGTCGCTCACCGTCATCGTGATCGACTCCTCGTCCAGCGCCAGCTCGACCCGCACGCCCGTGGCGCGCGCATGGCGCGAGACGTTCGTCAGCGACTCCTGCAGGATGCGGAACAGGGTGGTGGCGCAGCGGTCGCTGACGTGCAGCTCGCGCCCGTCCGACACCAGCTCGCAGGCGATCCCGGTGCGGCGCTGGAATTCGGCGATCTGCCAGTCGACCGCCGCCGTCAGGCCCAGGTCGAGCACGTGCGGCCGCAGGTCGTTGATGATCTGGCGCACGCTCTTGATGGTGGCGTCGATCTGTTCCAGGGTCCAGCGCGCCCGCGCGTGCAGGCGCGGATGGCGCCCGCTGGTGCGCGAGGCCAGCAGGTCGGCCTCGATGCGCAGGGCCAGCAGGTTCTGGCCGAGGTCGTCGTGGATCTCGCGCGCAATGCGCTTGCGCTCGCTTTCCTTGATGGTTTCCGCATGGGCCGCCAGGCGCCGCAGGTTGTCGTTGGTCTTTTGTAGCTTGGCTTCACTGGCGCGCAGTTCGCCCGTCATTTCCTCGGCCAGCTCGATGGCGCGCCGGCGCGAGGAACTCAGGGTCTGGTACAGCGCATACAGCAGGCTGGTGCCGACCATGCCGGCCAGCATTGCCACCCAGGGCAGGTAGATGTCGAGCTCCGAATACATGTCGCGCTTGCTGATGCGAAAATCGATGTCCCAGCCGCGTCCGCTCACGCCCACCGGCAGCAGGGCGCGAAACACGCCGGGGTCGTCGGCGGCGTCGGGATGGTTGTCGAAGAACACGGTGCGCTTGTAGACCCCCGGCGGCCCGCCGGGTTCTTCTACCGGACTCATGCCGGAAATCACGAGGCGCGTGGTGTGCTTCGGCATGTTGTCGAGTACGCCCTGGGCCAGGCGCTCGACGCTGAAGCCGATCCCGACCGAGCCGATGTAGGCGGCGCGGCGCTGGGCCACGTCGCCCAGCGGCATGGCCGGACGGTAGACGGGCATGCGCATGCCCAGTCCGCTGCCGCTGCTACGGATCGCCACCCGTGTGCCCGAGGTCGAGGCTTCGCCGGTGTCGCGCGAGTGCGCCAGGGCCAGCGCCACGGCGGGGCGCGCCTGCAGGTCCATGCCGAGGCGGTTGTTCCAGGCCTGGTTCGGCTCGACGAAGGTGAGCACCGTGTACTCGGGGCGCCGGCCTTCGGGCTGGATGCGGAAGGCATGCTGTCTGCCGTCGAGTTCGCTACGCACCTGCTCCTCGAAGGCGGTGCGCCCGGCGTCGCTCACGTAGCGCGCGAAATTGATGGTCTCGACGCCGGGGAAATGGTTGCTCAGGTCAAGGCCGACGACATATTGCTGGAATTGCTGGCGAGACAGATTCTCATCCGTCAGGAACAAGGCGGAGGCACCGCGCAGCAGGTCGGCATAGGTCTTGATGCGACCGTCCAGGATCGACTGCACGGTGCGCGCCATATGCAGGAAGCGCTCGTGCGAATCGTGTTCGATGGCGCGGCTGGTGCTGATGTGCAGGCCCGCCCCAACGCCGAGCGAGAGCAGGGCGCCCAGCCATGAGCCGAGTTTGATTGCCCGGATTGTTGCAATGAAGTCGGCTGTCATTCCCATGTCCGCCTCGGCCTGTGTGTTTTTCTATGACCTTTCTGATTTCGATCAGAATCGCGCAGACAGACTTTGGTGTTACCTAGCAGCCCTGATAGGTTGATGGCGGCAAAGCGAACAACATAAAAAAATCCCGCCGCGGTTGCCCGGGCGGGATCCGATGACTCGGGGAAATCCAGCTTATTTGCCCCAGCTATCCTTCAGCGTGGTCACGCGGTTGAACACGGGTTTGCCCGGCTGCGAATCGACGCGGTCGGCAACGAAATAACCGTGGCGCTCGAACTGGAAGCGCTGGTCCCCCACGGCCGCAGCCATGCCCGGCTCCAGGTAGGCGGTGACGGTTTCCAGCGCGTTCGGGTTCAGCGCGGCCTTGAAGTCCTTGCCGCCGGCGTCAGGCTGGGCTTCCAGGAACAGGCGGTCGTACAGGCGCACTTCCGCTTCCAGTGCCGAGGCGGCGCTGACCCAGGTGATGTTGCCCTTTACCTTGTAGTTGTCGGCGCCCGGCGTGCCCGACTTCGAGTCCTCGAAGTACTTCACATGCACGGCCGTGACTTTGCCGTTCTCGTCCTTCTCAAAGCCCGTGCACTCGACCACGTAGCCGTACTTCAGGCGCACGCGCGCGCCCGGCTGGTCGCCGATTGGCGGGGTGAAGCGGAAGTAACCCTTGGTCGGGGTTTCCATGAAATCTTCCTGCTCGATCCACAGTTCGCGCGTGAACGGGAAGTGGCGCAGGCCCATTTCTGGATGGTGCGGGTGGACCGGCGAGGTGCAGTCGTGCGCTTCACCTTCGGGGAAATTATCCACGATCAGTTTCAAAGGACGCAGCACGGCGATCGCGCGCGGCGCCTTCGGATCGAGGTCGTCGCGCAGTGCGCCTTCCAGCGTGCTCATGTCGATCCAGCCGTCGGCCTTCGACACGCCGATGCGCTCGCAGAACAGCTGCAGCGATTCCGGCGTGTAGCCGCGGCGGCGCAGGCCGACGATGGTCGGCATGCGCGGGTCGTCCCAGCCGGTGACGACGCCGTCGTCGACCAGCGCGCGCAGCTTGCGCTTCGAGGTGACGACATACGTCAGGTTCAGCCGCGAGAATTCGTACTGGCGCGGCACCGGGCGCGGGAAGAAGCCGCCTTCGGCCAGGGTCTCGACCAGCCAGTCGTAGAACGGGCGGTGGTCCTGGAATTCCAGCGTGCACAGCGAGTGCGTGATGCTTTCCAGCGCATCCGAAATCGGGTGCGTGTAGTCGTACATCGGGTAGATGCACCAGTCGTCGCCCGTGCGGTGGTGGTGCGCATGGCGGATGCGGTACAGGGCCGGGTCGCGGTTGGTCATGATCGGCGAGGACATCGCGTCTTCGCTCATCTTGGCGCGCAGGATGTGCTCGCCGTCCTTGTACTTGCCGGCCTTCATGTCGCGGAAGATCTGCAGCGATTCTTCCGGCGGGCGGTTGCGGAAAGGCGAATTCGTGCCCGGCGTACCGAAGTTGCCGCGGTTCCTAGCCATGTCTTCGGCGCTCTGGCTGTCGACGTAGGCATAGCCCTTCGTGATCAGGTACTCGGCCATCTCGTACAGCTTGCCGAAGTAGTCCGAGGCGTAGTGCAGGTATTCCTCGCCGCCTTGCTCCCAGGTGAAGCCCAGCCACTTCACGCTGTCCATGATGGTGTCGACGTATTCCTGGTCTTCCTTCTCGGGATTGGTGTCGTCGAAGCGCAGGTGGCAGCGGCCGGCGTAGTCGCGCGCCAGGCCGAAGTTCAGGCAGATCGATTTCGCGTGGCCGATGTGCAGGTAGCCGTTCGGCTCGGGCGGGAAGCGCGTGATAACTTCCGGCATGCCGTCGCGTTTATGCGTGCCGGCCGCCAGGTCGTTCTCGATGATGGCGCGCACAAAATTCGACGAAGGCGCGTTGGCCGCCGCATTGTTCTTTTCAGTGCTCATGAAAGATGGAGTTTGAATAGGTAAAGTTCTTGCCATTTTACCGTAGACGGGGGCGCCACGGTCCGTGTATGTGGTGGAGCGCACGGAGCGGCCTTCACCCAAGGCACATACTTGGGAGTCATTGTCCTGACTTGCAAGTGGCCGCCAGGTGCTTTCCATCCGCTTGGCTGTCCTGACAAGTTGGTGATTTCTATAGGATAATCTCGTTTTGCCGTTTTTCGGCACCAGCCGGAGAGTTCCAAATTGGAAAATTTATACGCGATCCTCGGCGTCGCGCCGAATGCCAGCGACGATGAGATCAAGAAGGTCTACCGCTCGCTGGCGATGCGCTACCACCCCGACCGCAACCAGGCGCCGGGTGCGGAAGCGCGCTTCAAGGCCGTCAGCAAGGCCTACGAGATCCTGTCCGACCGCGCCAAACGCGACGAATACAACCAGAGCGTGAACCACCGCATCGTGCTCGATGCCGAGGCCGAGGCCTTTGAGCTGTGGCGCTCGCTATTCGCGCTGAACGGCGTGACGCTGCAAGTCTGAGCCGAATGAAGAGCCGTGCCGATGCGGGGCACATGCCCGCATCGGCCCTCGAACCCCTACAGGAACAAGAACATGAAAAGAGTACATCCCGAATTCGCCTACCAGTCGCGTGAACTGGAAGGCCAGATCGACGGCACCCTGGGCGACCCGCCCAACAAGAAGAACTACAACATGATGGTCGATGCCCTGGTGTCGGAATACGCCGGCGGCTCGGGCATCGACGATGTCAACCTGATGGCATTCGCCCTCGTTGACAAGATTCGTTTCAAGGACCCGAAAGGCCTGCTGCGCGAAGCGGCCGACTACGAAGGCGGCGACCCGGCCCCGGTGTTCGCCATGGCCGAGTGCGAAGGCGAAGACGGCGCGGCCATGTACGCGTCGATGACGGAAAACCATCCGGAACTGGCGCGCCAGGCCATCATCACCGCCTTCCTGTTCAAGCACCAGCAGCGCTGGCAGGACGACGACCAGTCGCTCGACCAGCTGGCCGAAGGCGACGAGGGCGACGACGAAGACGACGTCCAGAGCATGGACGACACCGCCGCCACCGACGACTTCACCCAGATTTTCGACCAGGGAGAACGTGAATGAGTGACAAAGCCAACCTGCCGGCGCTGACCAAACAGGTCAGCGAACTGGTACTGGCCGGCTCGCTGCAGCACGCCGAAGAGGCGTTCTCGCAGGCGGCCGACGAACACGGCGACTACGCCGTGGCCGAGGTGCTGTCGACCCTGCCGCCGCAAGTGACGGCGTTGCACCTGGCCGGCTTCGACGGCGCCAAGACTTCGCTGGCCACCATGCTGGTGCCGCCGAAAGCCTGGGCCGACAGCCTGGCCTACCTGGCCGCCACCTGGCCCGACAACATGATCGAGGACGACCCCGAGCGCCTGGCCGAGGGCCTGTTCAACCACGTGCACGGCGTGGTCTACGCCAACGACGACGAGGACCGCCGCCACGAACTGCTGCAGGAAGCCTCGAGCACCGACCACGGCGCCACCGTGTTCGCCATCATCTGGTCGCTGGCGCCGAAAGAGATCATGGAAGTGGCCGGCGAGATCAACCTGAAGGGCCGCTACGTGACGGGCCAGACCTCGTCCGACAGCGACATCATCCCGCTCGCGGTCGACCTGGCGAAAGCCAGCGAAGACGGCTGGGAGCGTTCGCTGATCGAGCTGTTCCCGGACTTCCGCCACAGCGCCGAGATGGCCGATGCCGAATACCCGGACGATCCCGACGAAGACCCGGACTTCCAGCAGCGCGGCACGCGCGAGCTGCTGTACCGCCTGCGCAAGCAGGTGCCGTCGGTCCGCACCATGCCGCGCCGCAGTACGCGCAAGAGCATGGGCTCGGACATCTTCTCGTGAGCGGGAGCCCATCGCCGATGCTGCCCGCAATCGTCATCGAGAAGCTGCCCCGCCTGGTCCGTGCGATCAGGCTGCTGGTCAATGAAGACCCGGAAGAAGCGGCGATCCTGGCCGACGAACTGTCCGGCGTCACCGCGATGGTGGCCGAGAAGTTCACCAACGACCGCACCGCCGAAGGCATCCAGCGCGGGCTGCTGCTGACGGTGGGCGGCGTGTCGCTGGGCCTGGAAAGCCTGCTCGTGGAAGAGAGCGTGAGCGAGGACGACGGCGACGCCGTGGCCCTCGACATCCTGATCGAGGACGGCGTCGAGTCCGTGTTCCAGGCGGGCTTTCGCCTGGTGCGCGAACTGTCCGCGCTGCCCGAGGACAGCCTGGTCGGCGAATACGACAGCGACCCGGTCTACGCCCAGCGCCGCCTGAAGGAACTGTTCGTCGATTTGTGCACCGCCGACCCCGGCGAAAGCTGGACCGGCTACGAACGCTACCTCGGCCAGCTGCAGCAGCGCCAGGGCGTGCAGGCCATCGTGCGCGCCGCCCAGTGGCTGCGCAAGCACCACTACGAAGGCGCGGTCAACGACCCGGACCTGAACGCCGAAGGCGTGATCGCGCTGGCGATCATCTTCGCGGTGGAAGGCGGCGGCACCATCGTCGCGCGCACCACGCAGAAGGGCTTCGAGCGCTTCGTCAAGGCGGTGCGCAAGGACAACCCGGACTTCGAAACCGGCTGGGCGCACTTCCTCGACAAGATCCCGGCGCCGCACCGCGCCATCATCGCCGAGCGCATCCAGACCTACCGCGAGCATTGCACGGTCCTGCAAAGCATCCGCACCAAGGCGCCGATGAAGCAGCTGATCGCGGAGCTGGAAAACTATGCTGGTTCCGAGCTGGATACGGAGTATCCGTAACAGGGGTAGGGTGGCCCGGTCCACCCTACATGGCTTACCGCTGCCACCGCTGTAACGCGGCTGCCAAAACCCCGCCCCCTCCAGCAGCCCCGGCCGATCTCCGTTATCATGGGCAGTCGCATTCCAGGATTCACCCCATGCCTACCCCTGCCATCGCTGCCGGCAGCGTCGAGTTCAAGCGCGTCAACCGCGCCATGGCCTTTGGCGGTTTCTCCACCTTCGCACTGCTCTACAGCGTCCAGCCGCTGATGCCCCTGCTGGCGCGCGACTTCGCCCTGACGCCCGCGCAAAGCAGCCTGGCCCTGTCGATTTCCACCGGCGCCCTGGCCATCTCCCTGCTGATATCGAGCATCCTGTCAGACCGCTTCGGCCGCAAGCCACTGATGGCCGCCTCGATGTTCAGCGGCGGCCTGCTCACATTGCTGGCCGCATTTACCAGCGACTACGCGCAACTGGTCGCCCTGCGCGCCCTGATGGGCTTCATGCTGGGCGGGATGCCCGCCGTCGCCATGGCCTACCTGAGCGAGGAAATCGAAGGCAGCTCGCTCGGCCTGGCGATGGGCATGTACATCAGCGGCAGCGCCTTTGGCGGCATGTTCGGGCGCGTGCTGGCCTCGGTCATCAGCGACTTCTTTTCCTGGCGCCTGGCCCTCGGCCTGATGGGCGCCGCCGGCCTGTACGCGGCCTGGGAATTCTGGCGCAGCCTGCCGGTCTCGAAACGCTTCCGGCCGGGGCAGGGCGGCCTGGGCGGCCTGGTCGACGGCGCCCGCCGCCACCTGCGCGACCCCGGCCTGCCTTTCCTCTTCATGCTGGCCTTCCTGCTGATGGGCTCCTTCGTCAGCCTGTACAACTACATCGGCTACCGCCTGCTGGGGCCGGAATTCGGGCTGCGCCAGAGCGCCGTCGGCGCACTCTCGGTACTGTACCTG
The DNA here is from genome assembly GCF_020708045.1 of Massilia sp. IC2-278. Taxonomy (GTDB): domain Bacteria; phylum Pseudomonadota; class Gammaproteobacteria; order Burkholderiales; family Burkholderiaceae_D; genus Telluria. The sequence continues at coordinate 45,630 of NZ_JAJFES010000009.1, read as the reverse complement.
CTCGGCATCTTCAGCTCGGTCTGGGCCGGGCGCCTGGCCGACCGCCTGGGCCGGCGCAACGTGCTGTGGCTGGTGATGTCGCTGATGCTGGGCGGGCTGCTGCTCACGCTCTCCGGCAACCTGGTCGCGGTTGTCGCCGGCGTGGGCCTGTACACCTTCGGTTTCTTTGCCTCGCACTCGGTGGCGAGCAGCTGGGTCGGTCGGCGCGCACGGCCGCCGCAGGCACTGGCCTCGGCGCTCTACCTGTTCTTCTACTACCTCGGGTCGAGCGTGGTCGGCTGGTTCTCGGGCTATTTGTGGGAGCACGGCGGCTGGTTCGGCGTGGTCGGCCTGCTCGGTGCGATCCTGGTGCTGGCCATGCTGATCGCCTTGCGCCTGCGCGGCCTGGCCCCGCTGGAATCGACGCCGCCTGCCGCGCCGTAAGCGCCGGCCGAGCTTCGAGGCCGGGCATGCACCCGGCAAAATATTTCACTTCTGCATTGATTCCCGTCATGTTGCACGGGCTATTTCCGCACTTTCCGCTTCGGTAAGATCGACGGCTGTGCGTGTCCGGGCGGGCTCGACAATTCGCCTGCCCGACACCCCTGCCGGTTTACCGCATCGCAAAGGAGTCCTGGATGGCATCGATCGCAGTCGTCTCTGCCCAATGAACGCCCCGCCCGAGTTGGCCGCCCTTGGCCTTGCACTGGGCCAGTTCGGCACCGGTCTCAGCCAGCACGCGCGCCTCATCACCCTGGCCAGCGCCCGGGACGGCAGCCTGCCCGAGGCGCCCGCCGTCGAAGCCTTTACTGGACGCGAAGCCGTCAACGAACTGTTCGCCTTCGAGGTTGATGCCCTCAGCACCTCGGCCGACCTCGACCTGGCAGGCTTCATCGGCGAAGAACTGACCGTCGGCCTGCTGCAGCCCGACGGCAGCCGGCGCGCCTGGCACGGCCTGTGCACGGGCGCGGCCTGGCTCGGCGCCGACGGCGGCATCGCCCGCTACCGCCTGCAACTGGAACCGGCCCTGGCGCTGATGACGCTGCGCCGCGACAGCTATCTGTTCCAGGACAAGAACGCGCGCGAGATCGTCACCGAACTGCTGGCCGATTACCCGCAGGTGCGCTTCGACTTCGCCATCACCCAGGAATTGCGGGTGCGGCCGGTCTGCACCCAGTACCGCGAAACGGATTTCGACTTCCTGGTGCGGCTGCTGGCCAGCGAAGGCCTGAACTGGCGCTTCGAGCACGACCAGGCCGATGACGCACCTGATGCGCGTGGCCACGCCAGTCACAAGCTCGTCATCTTCGACCGCCGCGCACGCATTCCAGCCACCCCAGGTGGCGACGTGCTGCGCTTCCACGGCGTGCGCGCCACCGAGCACGACGACGCCATCGACGACTTCCGCGCCAGGCGTGCCGTGCAGGCGAATGGCGTTGCCATCAGCAGCTGGGACCCGACGCAACTGGTGGCCCCGGGCGCCGAGCAGCAATCTTGCCTCGACGCCGGCGAACTGCCGGCATTGCAGGTGTACGACGGCAGCGGCGAGCGCATCGCCACCGAACGCGGCGCGCCTCATGCGCACAGCGACCTGATGCTGCTGGCGCTGGAACAGGACAACAAGGTCTTCGAGGGCGGCGGCGCCATGCGCCGGCTGGCGGCCGGCCACGGTTTCCGGCTGACCCAGCACGACCGCTATCCGAATGGCGAGAACGCCTTTACCGTGCTGTGGGTCGAGCACGCGGCGCGCAACAACTTCCGTACCGGGATCGCCGACAGCACGCCTGGCGGCCTGGAAAACGGCACCTACCGCAACCGCTTCGGCTGCGTGCGCGACGTCGTGCCGCTGGTGCCGCCTGCGACGGTTGCGCCGCATCCGTCGACGGCCCTCGGTCCACAGACGGCGCTGGTGGTCGGCGTTGCCGACGCCACCGCCACTTCAACGCGCGATCACCAGGTCAAGGTGCAGTTCGCATGGCAGCGCGGGCAGGGCGCGAACCGCGGTGGGCTGGAGCACAACATCGACAAGCGCGGCTGCGCGCCGGGCGACCAGCGCTCCGGCACCTGGGTGCGCGTGTCCGAAGCGCTGGCCGGGCCAAACTGGGGCACCGTGTTCACGCCGCGCATCGGCACCGAGGTGCTGGTCGACTTCATCGAAGGCGATATGGACCGGCCGATCGTCGTTGCCCAGCTGTTCACCGGCGCCGACCTGCCGCCGTTTGCGGCGGGCGTCGATTCCGGCGTCGATCACGCGGGCGTGCTGTCCGGGATTCACACGCACGGCTTCGACGGCAGCGGCTACAACCAGTGGCAGATCGACGATACGCAGGGCCAGCTGCGTACGCGGCTGGCAACCAGTTGCGCGTCGACGCAGCTGAACCTTGGCTACCTGATCCAGCAGTCGCCCGGTTCGGCTGCGCGTGGCGCCTACCGCGGCAGCGGCTTCGAACTGCGCACCGATGCCTGGGCCGTGATTCGTGGCGGCGAGGGCGTGCTGGTGTCGACCAGTGCGCGGTCCCAGCTGGGCAGTGGCATCGCCTCGACGCAGATGGATGCGGCCGAGAGCGTGTCGCTGTTCAAGGGGGCGCAGGCGCTGGCGGGCACGTTGGGGGATGCCGCTGTTCAGCAGGGAGCGCTGTTCAGCAAGGATGCCGCGAAGGCGCAGGCCGATTTCATCGAATGGATCGATCCTGCTGCGCAGGGCAAGTATGCGGGCGCCATTGGCGGCCAGGAAGCGCTGAAGGCCAGGCCGGGATCGCGCGAACTCGATGCGGGGCAACCGGTCGAGAAATTCGGTTCGTCGCTTGTGCTGATGGATGCAGCGGCGAGCGTGAACTGGGCGACGCCGGCGTCGACCGTGATCCATGCGGGGCAGCAACTGCACTGGACGGCGCAGTCGGATCTGCATTTCGCTGCGGCGCATACGGTGTCGTCAGTGGCTGGTAGCGCGGCCACTTTCTTTACCCATTCGGGCGGCATCCAGGCGATTGCGGGGAATGGGCCGGTGTCGCTGCAAGCACATACGGATCAGCTGGAGATTTTGGCGGACAAGGAAATCACGGTGATCTCGGTGAACGACTGCATCGAGATCAAGGCGAAGGAAAAGATCGTGCTGCAGGCGGGGCAGTCGGCGGTGACGCTGGAGGGTGGGGATATTACGTTTGCTTGGCCGGGGAAGTTTTCGGTGAAGGGTGGGAAGCATTTGTTTGATCAAGGCGCAAGTCAAGCGGCTGAAGTGAAGCCACTGCCAACACGTCTTGTTGTACCTGACCCAGCCGAGTCAGCGGTAGACACTCCCCGATATGACGAGCAGATCGTTTACAAAGACCCTCACGGTGAGGCGATTGCGGAAATGCCATTCCGCGTTATTAATCAAGCCAATGAGGCGCAACATCTCATCGAGCAGAGTCCTGTGGACGGTGCTCTCGACCGCCTCGATACCGCTAGTGCTCAGCCACTCGAATACGCTTTGCGATATGCAGAGTTCAAGATCAAGAAGTAAAACGTGAGTCATGAGGACTGGCAATGGCTGAAACAGACGAGAAAGGCGTGTCGATCGAGGTGCTCGGTACGTGCATGACCAATACCACCGCAGACTCTCAGCACGATGCCAAGGTCGAATACCGGCATCTTTGGTCATACGCGCAACAGGCGGCGCTCATTGCCGTAAGCGACAACAACACTCAGGACGGTTGTTACCACTTGATCACTGATCCGGAGCGTAGAGCAAAGCGAATCGCTGCCCACTATGCCGTTCTCTACTTCGAGAGCGCCAGAAAGTCGAAAGGCAAGGTGCAATTCTACTGGCCGGCGTTGGCGGCCTTCGTGGTGAAAGATATCGTCGAAGCGTACCGATTCACGCGTGAAGAAGTCCTGCAGCGGCAATGGAAAGATTTGGCCAGTGTCACCAGAAATTCCAGCGTGGCGGACTTGGGCAGTCTCGTCATGACAAGCGATTCGCCGTATCAGCATGCACTTCGGACCTATGCAGCCCTCGCCAAAGGCAACCTTTGGCTATTCATGGATATTTATCCTTGGCTCTGGTTTTTTCTCCAATACGGTATTACCCCCGATGGCACGCTCAACACCAAACGGCTGGCGGCATGTCTTCCAGAGCGCAACTGGGAAACTTACCAACATGCATCGAAAAAAGCCATTGAAGAGCTTCCATACGGTCCCCCGTGGATGGCGCGACTGGCTGGGCGTCTTGAAAGCGATCCGGTTTATAAAACGGCAGGGGGCTACCTCAAGGAACCGACACTATGGAGTCCCGATGGCGGCTATGGGCAGCACGGGGCGGTAGCATATCGCGCTCATCATTATTGTCGGGCGCACGTGAAAGACTTCGATCATGGCTACCGAATGCCGTTCAGTGGGTATTGGGGGAAATTTCAAGAAGCCTACTACGTTATGGAGTCAGAACATATTGAACTTGGTCGAATGGTCAAGGATGCGGGAGCACTTGCAGCGCTTGTGAAGTTACGTTCTTTTACTACTACAAACGCTGTCTCTGAAACATACCATCAGCTCATCAACGAATTCAGTGCTCCGAATAAAGCAAAAAAGGCGGAAATACAATTCCGTGAGCTTGTTGCCGTGGCGGAGCAAGAACAAATCAATGTGCTCCAGCCATTGATCTATAACGATCCTTTACTTAAAGCGACAATGGATACCAATCATAAATTTAGTCGAATGACAAACGGGTGGTTATCACCAAAGTTTAAGGTGATATACAGTGCAGGTGCTATGAACAATGATCCCGCTTTAGAAACCGTGTTCGATGCGCCAACCGGCATCGCCGAACGATTCTTTGGGGAAAGGAAAAGTCTGCCAAATGCGGCTGATCGTATGGAATTTGTAGAAAATATTGCCAAGCAATTTAATCACCTGATGCAGATCAGGCGCGATTACATGGAGGCAGAGCTCCACAAAATTAGGACGTGGATGGCAGCATGAGAAAGTCATGTGTTGCGGTAGCGGTTCTTGTTCTTGCCTTCTCGGTGCCGGTGGGCGCCTACTTCACTGCAGGAGAAAAAATGGATCAAATCAAATTTGACCTCGGGAAGAACATCCATGAGACCGCCAGGACGAGCGGTGCGCCAAAATTCGCGACATCGAATGTGGCAGGACTGGTGAGCTACAGTTTAACAGATATCCCCGATGGGATTTATTTTAGTTTCGTTAGGCCAGGTTATGAAGTACGGATTCCGAAGGCCTATTCCTTAACGATGTACGCAGATAAAGAGCATGGAGCTGAATTGAGTGTCGAAACAGTGACCTTCATGACATCCAAAAAGGCTATTGCCACGCATGAGTCAGCTCAGGCATATGTTGAGAGCATAGTCGAACAATTTCAGCGCGGCAAATGGAAGCGGCAGCTTGATCCGCTCTGCCCGGCAGTAATGGGTCGTTCTTCCTACCTCAATGAACATGGCCAGATCGACCAGCTCGGGGCCTGCCCGCTCGATCCGCAATACAGGATACCAGCCGAGGACTGGGGCGCGCTCATGCATAATCCACAGAATTACGAATGGGTTGGAGATGATATTTTGGCGCGTTTGAGTATTGGATACATAGAAGGAGGTCTGGGCCTGCGTTACATGATCAATCTTGACTTCGACATCCTGGAAGTAAAGAGAGCACGGGATGAAAAGAATCTCGCTCGCGAACTGAGTGAGGGCGATGCGAATGGATGGGGGAGCACTGAAGAGATGAAGAAGAAAGCAACGGTCTTGCAGAAGCGCGTAAAAGACTGGGAGGAAAGCGCTCGTCAGCGTGGTGATTTTGTGATTCCCCGCTAACCTTGCAGTGATTTTCTCTGAAAATTCGTGTAAGGCTGTCAATAAATCAATTGACTGAGGTGGCGGTATGAGACATCACAGTGCTTGCTCGAGAATAAAGAAGCAGACTGGTAACATTTCTCTTCGATGAATTGCACCGGCGTGAGAGGCCTTTCAAAACTTGGTGAGTGTACAAAATCGGAGGAACGGGCTTTGAAAAAAGCATGGTTGCCAGCATTGAGAAAAGCGGTCACGTGTGCGACTTGTATTTTTGCCCTTGTATCGACAGGCGTGCATGCAGTGGAGAAGCCGCAATCCATCGTTGTGACGACAACACAGCAAGGACTGCATCAATGGAAAGACAGGCAAGGTACACTTATCTGGATTGCGGGAACAGAGGCCGACACAGTCGTCTACAGGCGAAGCTTCACTTTTTACTTCAAGAGCAAGACGAGCCCTGAACTGGTACATGTCCCGATTATAGAGGGGCCAGTTGATTTTACGATCACTTGGCACTCTGCCTCGCGCGGAGAAACGACCAACGCAGATGCGGTGGTCGCTATCAAGAACGAAATCATCCGTCGCATCATTGTCACTCGCGAGAAATCAGGAAAGACTCTCAAAACAGTGAATTATGTACTTGTCCACGATGATCCGGAATATCCTGACGGCCCAAATACGATTTTCAAGAAAGTGTCGAGCGGATCGTTGGCGACCAAAGTCGGGCAAGAGATAAGCGATGAGCTATTAAAGCAGCTGGCGGCACGTTATTAATATGAAGTGTCGCACAAGCTGGGTTTATTTAGAAGCTATGATTCCGGAGGAAATATGAATCTCCCTTATCACAACCGCCTTTTGATGTTCTTTTTGTTTATTTTTTCTGTCTCAGCATGGCCATGTAAGGTAGCGCACGCGGATAGTACATACCCGCCTTTGAATATTTACGATACGTCCTATCCCAACGCGTGCTCGCTGTCTAAACAGCTAGAGTTGTGGAAAGCTATTTCTGGAAAGGTAAAGGACGAGGCTTTGGCCAGGCGGGCACTGCATGCGCTTCTGTGCGGGCCTCGTACCGGACCCGAGCGCGTCTTCCTCGCCAGCTTGTTTCCACAGAAACTGCGAGAGAAGATTGAAGGGACTGGCCAAGAACCTAGCTCTGAAATCATTCTGCGGAGCGACGAGCTGATCGACCGCACTGCAGCAGCCGGTGAAGCATGGGGCGCCAGCGTTACCGTTACACATGATCGTATCGAACTTAGCTATCATCCGGACGAAGTGTGTGTAAGCGGCTTTACGTTGTCGTATCGAGGGGCGAAATGGGTGATCGATGAGATCGGTAGCGCCTGCGACTAGCGCTGTAATCTGTGCAAACCCGCTCAGCAGTCGGCCATTCCGGCTGTCGGTACGGATACTGGAGAAACCGCCTGGATGACACGAGGCGCTGCACCCCCCTGTTTGTCTCCCGATTTCAGAAGGCTGTTCTCGCAACACAGCAATTTGAAATCGCAGCTTTTCCAGGTCGGGAACTCCGCGCCGCCATATGCCACACGCAAAAATCAGGTGAAGAAGTGCAAGGATTTCTCTGCAGTGGCGAGGCTAGCTCGGTCGTTTATCTGACACTGCACAGCGCCTTCGAGTAACTACGCTACCGTCATCAAATCGACGCTTTCATCCGGGTAACGTGCGCCATTAACGCAAGCATTTTCCGCCAGCGCTAAAATCGGCTGCTCTCTTTAAAACGGAGGTCATCATGTTGCAAGCAAACGAAATCCAGCAACACTACAGCCATTTGCAGCAAACCATCGGTGAAGCCGAGCAGGCCTGCCGCTCGTCGCAGGATACGCCGCGGGAAATGCGCGACTGTATCGAGAAAATCTCGCGTGAAGTGAAACAGGCGCGCGATGTGATGCAGTCGAATGACGAGGCGAAAATCGTCCAGTGCGTCGACAGCCTGGAAGACATGGGCGACGAAGCGAAACGCATCAGCCGTTCGATGCCGCAGATGCCGGCGCACCTGGAAGCGATGGTCACCCGCGTCCACGCCGAGCTGTCCGACTTCAAGCACAAGCTGCACTAAGCCGTAGAAAACGCGGCAGGGGCAAAAAGCTTACACCACGCCCTTGCCGCGCAGCGCCGCAATCTCGTCGCCGTTCTTGCCCAGCACATCGCGCAGCACTTCCTCGGTGTGCTCGCCCAGCAGCGGCGGCGCCTTGGTGCTGGTCGCCGGCGTGGCCGACATCTTCATCGGACTGCGCACCAGCGTGACCTTGCCGGCCGCCGGGTGCGGCAACTCAACCGCCATCCCGCGCGCCTGCACCTGTTCATTCGCGAACACTTCGCCCACGTCGTTGATGGGCCCGCAGGGCACGCCCACTTCCTCGAGCATGGCGATCCACTCGTCGCGCCCGCGCGTGGCCGCCATCTCGGCCAGCAGCGGCACCAGCACGTCGCGGTGCTGCACGCGCAGCGGGTTGGTGGCAAAGCGCGGGTCGGTCGCCAGCTCGGGCCGGCCGCCGGCTTCGACAAATTTCCGGTACTGGCCATCGTTACCGGCGGCGACGATCATGTGGCCGTCGGCGCAGGCAAAGGTCTGGTAGGGCACGATGTTCGCGTGCGCATTGCCCCAGCGTTTTGGCGCCTTGCCGCTGGTGAGGTAGTTGCTGCCCACGTTCGCCAGCATCGCTACCTGGGTGTCGAGCAGAGCCATGTCGATGTACTGGCCTTCGCCGGTGCGGTCGCGGTGGGTCAGTGCCGCCAGCACGGCGATGGTCGCGTACATGCCGGTCATCAGGTCGGTCAGCGCCACGCCGGCCTTTTGCGGGCCGCCGCCGGGCAGTTCGTCGCGCTCGCCGGTCACCGACATCAGCCCACCCATGCCCTGGATCAGGAAGTCGTAGCCGGCGCGGTGCGCGTAGGGGCCGTCCTGGCCAAAGCCGGTGATCGAGCAGTAGACCAGGTCCGGCTTGACTGCCTTCAGCGATTCGTAGTCGAGGCCATAGCGTTTCAGGTGGCCGACCTTGAAGTTCTCCAGCACCACGTCCGCGTGGCGCGCCAGTTCGCGGATCAGGGCCTGGCCCTTGCTGCTCGCGATATCGACCGTCACCGAGCGCTTGCCGCGGTTCGCCGACAGGTAGTAGGCGGCTTCGCTCGTATCCCGACCGTCCGCGTCCTTGGCATAGGGCGGTCCCCAGGCGCGCGTGTCGTCGCCGCTGCCGGGGCGTTCGATCTTGATCACGTCGGCGCCCAGGTCGGCCAGGTTCTGGGCGCACCAGGGGCCGGCCAGCACGCGAGACAGGTCGAGTACGCGGATGTGGCCGAGGGCTTGCAAGGGATCGCTCATTGTCTTTTTCGCCAGGTTGGAAGAAGGCCGATTATAGCTGGCTGCGTTCGGCAACTGATGGCGGAACGGGGCGCCTCACGCGCGGTGCGTGCCCGCTTCGCGCAGGCCGGCATCGTTGAGCTGCTCGGCAAACAGATCGCGCTCGCGGTCGACGATGTCGTCCACGGTGCGCTCGTCCAGGCCCATCGTCTCGAGTACGAAGGCCGATAGCTGCAGGCTCGCTTCCAGCGTCTCCGGCACCACCACCGTGGCGCCGGCCAGGCGCAGGGCGCGCGCATGCTTTTCGTCGCGCGAGCGCACGAACAGCGGCACATGCGGGAAGTCGCGCCGGATGCCGCGCACCGCCTGCAGGGCCGATGCCGGATGGTCCATGGTCAGCACGATGGCCGGCGCTTCGTCGGCATGCACGCGGCGCAGCAGCTCGCAGCGCGCGGCATTGCCGAAGTAGACCGGCACGCCTTGCGCATGCAACTGCGAGACCATTTTCGCGTTGTTCTCAAACGCGATGAAGTCGATGCACTGGGCGCCGAGCAGCTTGCCTAGCTGCTGGCCCACGCGGCCGAAGCCGGCGATGATGATGCGTCCGCGCGCGGCGGCCAGCGCCGCTTCGTCCACCTCGGCCAGCTGTGCGCGTTCGCCCCGTTCGGCGCGCTCGCCGATGGCGCGGCCCAGGCGCGCCAGCATCGGCGTGATGAACATCGACAGGCCGACCGCCAGCATCACGCGTGCACCCAGGCCTGGGTCCAGCAGCCGGGTCGAGATGGCATAGCCGATGACGATGAAGGCGAACTCGCCGCCCTGGCCGAGCAGCAGGCCGCCCTCGACCGCACGCGACCAGGGCAGGCGGCCGATGCGGAAGATCAGGGCGATCACGCCCGCCTTGATCAGCACCAGGGCGGCGACAAACGCCGCCAGCCACAGCGGCGCGTCGACGATGTGGCGGGTGTCCATCTGCATCCCCACGGTCATGAAGAACAGGCCCATGAGCAGGCCCTTGAAAGGCTCGACCATCAGCTCGACCTCGTGCTTGAACTCGGTCTCGGCCAGCAGCAGGCCGGCGATCAGGGCGCCCAGCGCCATCGACAGGCCGGCGGCAGCCGAGAGGCCGGCGATGCCGAAGGTGCTCAATAAAATCAGCGCCATGAAGACGTCGGGCTGGCGCTGGCGGGCAAAGGCCTTGAACAGCGGATGGATCACGCGCCCGCCGACCAGGTAGATGAGGGCGATCGCGCCGCCGGCCTTCGCCATCGTGACCACGGCCAGCATGGCGGCGCCGTCGCCGCTGCCTTTTGCCAGGGCGCCGATCAGGATCAGGATCGGCACCACGGCCAGGTCCTGCAGCATCAGCACGGCAAAGGCGGCCTGGCCCAGGCGCGTGCCGGTGCTTTGCTGCTCGCTCATCAGCTGCATGACCACCGCAGTGGAAGAGAGCGAGAGCACCAGGCCGAGGATGATGGCGGTGGGGACGGCTGCACCGAGCAGGAAGACGACGGCGGCGCCGATGATGGCGGCGCTGGCCAGCACCTGGGCGCTGCCGGCGCCGAACACCCAGCGCCGCAGGGCCCACAGGCGCGCGGCCGAGAGTTCGAGGCCGATCATGAACATCAGGAACAGCACGCCGATCTCGGCCAGCATCGAGACGCCGGGGCCGCTGGGGAAGGTGAGCCAGGACAGCCAGTGGACGTCGGCGGCCAGCAGTCCCAGGCCGAAAGGGCCGACTAGCGTGCCGACGGCCAGGAAGCCGAGCACCTGGTTGATACGCAGGCGCTGCAGGGTCGGGATCAGGATGCCGGCGAGGATCAGGAACAGCAGGATTTCGCGCAGGAAGGGGAAGGCGTGTTGCTCGTGCACGGGGGAAGGCCTTTGCGGTTGTGGGCTGGCATTGGCATTTTATAACGTGCGGATGGGAATGCCTGTAGGGTGGACGGGGATCTGTCCACCCTACAGGCGAGTTCGACCAGGCGTCAGCGGATCAGAAGCTCTTGGCCTGGAACGCTTCCGCCGGCGTTTCTTCCTGCTGGCGATGGCCGCTGGCCACCGGCTGGCGCGACTCGGCCGTCTTCACCAGTTCCTCGTACTCCGGATCGTCGGTGCCGCGCAGTTCGATGAAGCGGTCCAGCGCGTTCTCCAGCTTCGGCAGCAGGATCGCACGCTCGCTGTGCAGCACGCTGTAGGCGGGGCGCGGAGCCGTCATGCCCAGTTCCGACGAGGCGCGCGCTTCGAGGCGCGAGGCGTCGATGCCGGCCTTTTCCGCCGCCATCTTCGCCAGTTCGTACCAGCTCACCGAGCCCACGTTGTTCAGGTGCCAGACGCCGCTCTCGCGGTCGACGGCGAGGTCGAGGCAGGTGTGCACCAGGTCCGGCACGTAGGTCGGCGACACCGTCATGTCGCTCGCGGCGGTGAAGGACTCGCCGCGCTCCAGCGCGCCCAACGCCTGGGTGACGAAATTGTGCCGGTCCCAGGGGCCGAAGAAGGCGCTGGTGCGCACCACCAGGGCGCCAGGGTGTTTGTCGAGGACCGCCGTCTCGGCATCGGCCTTGCTGCGGCCGTAGGCGTTCAGCGGCGAGACCGGATCGCTTTCGACATACGGGCTGTTCTTCGAGCCGTCGAACACCAGGTCGCTCGAGAAGGTGGTCAGGTGCACGCCATGGCGGGCGCAGGCTTCGGCCAGGATCGCGGCGCCTTGCGCGTTGTCGCGGAAGCAGCGCTCGAGATCGCCCTCGGCATCGTCCACCCGCACATAGCCGCAGGTGTTGATCACGGCCCAGGGCTGGTGCAGGCTCAGCGCGCGCTCCACCGAGGCCGGGTCGGCGATGTCCATGTCGTGGCGCGACAGCAGCTTGTAGTGCAGGTGGCGCTTCTGGCAGATGCGCGCAAAGGCGCGGCCGAGGGTGCCACTGGCGCCGAGGATCAGGATCGGCGCCGCGCTCGTGCCGACCAGGCTGTGGCCGTCGGCCGAGATCGAGGTGAGGGCGGCGGGCGTGGCGACTGGCGTGCACAGCCAGCGGTTCGGGCGGCGCCACCAGCCCTGGCCGCGCAGCACCGGGTGCGACAGCGGCTTGCCCGCGGCCAGTTCGCGCATCATGGCCGCCAGCGCGGTCGGGCGTGGCATGGGCGAACGCACGTCGAACGGGCCCGGTTCGTAGTAGCCGCGGTTCTGCGTGACCAGGCTGTTCCAGTCGAAGGAGCCGAGCAGCGACCAGACAGTGACGGCGCAGATGTCGACGCCATTGTCGCGCGCGGTATTGGCGGCCTGCCAGATTTCCAGCAGCCAGCGCAGCTGGTCTTCGCGGTTGGCGTCGATGTGGGCTTCGGTGATCGCAATCTTCAGGTGGTAGCGGTCCCAGACTTCCTGCAGCAGCGGGCCGATGCCGGCGGTGGGCGTGGCCAGCGCGCGCGAGGCTTCGATGTCGGCGCAAGGAATGCCGTCGGCGACGCCGCGGTGGTGCTCGGGGTAGCGCTGCGGACGGTGATCGAGCCAGCGCTCGCTGGTGACGTAGTAATTCACGCCGATGACGTCCGGCGGGCAAGGGTTGTCGCGGAACCAGAGGAACTCGGCGGCGTCGATGCCGGTTTTCGTCAGGTAGTTCCAGAGCTTGTGTTCGGGGCCGACGGCGCCGCACAGCAGGTCCCAGGCCAGCCAGCGGCGCTCGTTATAAAAATCGGCCACCTTTGCCAGTTCCGGCGTGCTGTAGGTCTTGCCGAGGTCGTCGGTCTGCACCAGCTTGGCGTTCGGATTGACCTTGCGGATTTCGCGCATGCACAGCACCACGGCGCGGCACTGGATCAGCAGGGCTTCGATGAAGCTGCGGTCGTCGCGGGCATGCGGGTACCAGACGCCGTACAGGCCGGCGAAGCGGGCGGTGGTGCAGGGCTCGTTGACCGGGGTGTAGTACTCCAGCCAGGGATAGCGCGCGGCCACGGCGCCGGCGTATTCGGCCAGGCGTTCCGGGAAGGCCGGGTCCATCAGGCTGGTGTCGCGCGGGCCGCTGCCGTGGTGGATCAGGCCGGCGATCGGGGTGACGCCGGCTTCACGCAGGGCGGGCAGGCGTTCGTCGGGCCAGGACCAGTCGGCCTTGGCGATGCCTTCGGGGGCGGTGCGCTCCCAGAGGATGGGGTAACGGATGGCGCGGATGCCGAGGGAGGCGAAACGGCCGATGTCGCAGGCCCGCAGTGCGTGGCCATTGCGGTCGAGCTGGCTGAAGTAGTCGTCGCGGACGCGGTTGACGGTGCATTCGAGGCCGCCCCAAAGTTCAAGCGGCTGGCGCTCCAGTGGGCGGGATTGGCTGTTCAGGCTCGTATTGGTATTCATAAATCACCACTCGTTATATTTTTAGCAACAAAGAAAGTTTAGATGGCTGCCGAAAGCGAAAAGTTCGCTCAGTTCGGTGCGGTTCGCCGGGTCCCCCTGTCCCGGTCAATGATGCCGATGGTGTAACGCGCGGTTGACAGCGCGTCGCCAACCTGCAACCATGCCACCCATGAATTTTCTGAAACCACATCGTTCGCTCTGCACCTGGTGGCGCCGCTGACAGCGCGCGGCCCAGAGATGATGTGACTCGATGAACGCCGCCTCGATTCAGGTGGCGTTTTTCGTTTAGCGCGGCAGGATCGGGGCACAACAAGGAAACCCGATGAGCCAGCAACACAATCCTGCTTCAGACCCAGCCCAGACCCCCGCTACCGCTGCGGCGCCCGTCATCCTGACCGGCGACCGTCCGACCGGCCCCTTGCACCTTGGCCACTTCGTGGGCAGCCTGCGCAACCGCGTGGCCTACCAGGACCAGTACCGGCAGTTCGTCATGCTCGCGGACGCCCAGGCGCTCACCGACAACATGGACGACACGAACAAGGTGCACCGTAACGTTGTCGAAGTAGCGCTGGATTACCTGGCGGTCGGCATCGACCCGTCGCGCTCGACGATCTTCATCCAGTCCCAGGTTCCGGAACTGGCCGAGTTGACATTTTATTACTTAAATCTCGTCACTGTCGCACGCTTGGAGCGTAACCCGACTGTCAAGACGGAGATTGCGCTGCGCGGCTTCGAGCGCGACATTCCTGCCGGCTTCCTGACCTACCCGGCCAGCCAGGCATCCGACATCAGCGCCTTCAAGGCGACCCTGGTGCCGGTGGGCGAAGACCAGATCCCGATGATCGAGCAGTGCAACGAGATCGTGCGCCGCTTCAACCGCATCGCGAACCGCGACATCCTGGTCGAGTGCAAGGCCCTGGTGCCGGAAATCGGCCGCCTGCCCGGCATCGACGGCAAGGCCAAGATGAGCAAGTCGCTCGGCAACACGATCAACCTGGGCGACAGCGCCGACGCCATCCGCGCCGCCGTCAAGCAGGTCTACACCGACCCGCTGCACCTGAAGGTGTCGGACCCGGGCCACCTGGAAGGCAACGTCGCCTTCCTCTACCTGGATGCCTTCGATCCGGAGAAGGAAGCGCTGGAAGAGATGAAGGCGCACTACACCCGCGGCGGCCTGGGCGACAGCGTGGTCAAGAAGCGCCTCGACGTGGTGCTGCAGGAAATGCTGGCGCCAATCCGCGAGCGCCGCGAGCACTTTGCCCAGGACAAGGGGCAGGTGCTGCAGATGCTGAAGGAAGGCACGATGAAGGCGCGCGAAACCGCGGCGCAGACGATGGACGAAGTGCGCCGCGCGCTGGGCCTGTCGTACTTCTGATGCTGTCCTGTTAGTGTTTCAGGCGTACCGGCGCGGCTGCCGGTACGCCGCCATCCCCCGTTGTCCGTCCGCTTTTCCGATACCCCCGGTATCGCATCCCGCTCCTTCGTTCTGCCAGCTAGCCCCGCGCTTTGACATGTGACAAGCTGCGCTCCATCGTTATTCGAGGAGAACTTCATGTCGAAAGGTTTGCGCTTGACCGAGCGGTGGATGGGCCGCGCGCTGTGGCTGGTCGCCTTTATTTTCGCCGCCTTCCTGATCGGCCTGGGCGGCAAGATCGTCGAGAATCTGTGGGACGTCGAAGCGCCCCTGACGGTCGAGCAGTTCATGGACCCGCAGCGCCTGGCTGCCCTGCAGAGCCAGCGCGACGCGGCCGAGGAGAAGCAGACCGCGGCCCGCACCGCGCTCCAGCAGGCCGAGCAGCAGCACGAGGTGGCGCGTTCGAATACGGCCTCGGCGCGCGCTTCCTTCGATAACTGGCTGGCCACGCGCCGCGTCACGGCGCGGCCCGACCAGGACAGCGAACTCATCAACCGCACGAAGGCTCTCGACGCCCTGGAGGCCGAGGAGCGCAAGGCCCTGGGGGCGGTGGAGGCCCAGCGCCAGGCCATGCTCGACGCTACCCAGCAGGCCGAAAGCGTGGAAAGGAACTGGCAGGCACTGGAGCGCCCGGCCATGCAGGCGCATTTCGAGGCGGTGCGCTCCAAGGAACTGCGCGTCTTCCTGTACCGGCTGGCGCTGACCCTGCCACTGCTGGTGATCGCCGGCTGGCTGTTCAAGCACAAGAGGAAGAGCACGTATTGGCCGTTTGCCTGGGGCTTTATCTACTTTGCCCTGTTCGCCTTCTTCTTCGAGCTGGTGCCTTATCTGCCGAGCTATGGCGGCTACGTGCGCTACCTGGTGGGGATCGTGGTGACGGTAGTGGTGGGGCGCTATGCGATTATCTCGCTGCAGCATTACCTGGCGCGCCAGAAGGAAACCGAAGCGCTGCCCGACGTGGCGCGGCGCCAGACCATGCGCTACGACATGGCGCTGCAACGCCTGGCGAAAAGCGTGTGCCCGGGCTGCGAGCGTACGGTGGACCTGAAGGATACGAGTATCGACTACTGCCCGCACTGCGGCATCGGCCTGTTCGACCGCTGCGGCTGCTGCAAGACGCGCAAGAACGCGTTCGCGCGGTTCTGCTTTTCGTGCGGAACCGCGGCGAACACGACGCTGGCGGATTAAGGGATAGACGAAAGGACTGGCGGCGGCCATGCCGGCGCCAGTCCTTTGGCGTTAACTACCGCTAAGCCCGAACCTTACTGCAGGTCCGAAGGCACCTTGCCGCCGTTTTCGGCCAGCTTCTTCATGACCTGCTTGTGCAGCCAGATGTTCATCGAGGCCGAGTCGCTCGTGTCGCCGGTGTAATGCAGCTCGGCGGCCAGTTCCTTGCGCGCGGCCAGGCTGGAGTCGAGGTCGAGCAGCTTCATCAGGTCGACGATCGAGGTACGCCAGTTCAGCTGCTGGCCCGAGGCCTTCAGCTTGGCATTCAGGATTTCCTCCACGTCGACCTGCTGGTTCAGGGTCGAGGCCGGGGCGGCTGCGGCCGGAGCGGTCGGCGCCGGGTTCGGTGCGGCCTGGCCTGCAGGCTGGGCCGGGGCGGCCGGGGCCTGAGCCGGCGCGGCGGCTGGCGCGTTCTGCTGCTGTGCCGGCGCCGGGGCCGACTTCTGCGGGAAGATCTTATGGAAGATATTGCTCAGGATGCCCACGTTGTTCTCCTTTTCGGGTGTCGAAGTTGAATTGCGGCGCTGGATGCCCTGCGCCATGGCGCCGAGTGCGACGGCCAGCGCCGTGGCGCCGATGGCCTTCACGGCGGTCGGGTGTTCGGCATAGAACTCGCCCATGCGGTCGAGGATGCCCGGGTTTTCCTTCTGCGCCTGTTCGGCGATGTCCTTGATCTGCTGCTCCGAGACTTGCGAAGCCTGTTCCGGCGTCACTTTGCCGCCGTTACCGCCGAACAGCCCGCCCAGCTTGCCCAGTAGGCCAGGGCCGGCGCCGGCGATCAGCTGGTTCAGCATGCCTGCGCGCTGGTCCGGATTGCTGTTGCCGAACATCTGGGCCAGCATCTGCGGGAAGGGTGGCGTCTGGTCCGAGCGCAATGCCTGGGCCAGGCCCTGCGCAAGGGTGTCGCGCGGCGCCGCTTGCGCTGCGCGGTCGAAGTCGTCCGATGCCTGCGCGGTATTCGCGCCGCCGCCCAGGTATTGCCCGAGCAAATTCCCTAAATCAAAACCCATGTGTCCTCCTGCTTCATTGACGTTGAAGGAAGAGGGTAGGACGGTTGAGCACCGGTTTTCGGTACGCTGACGAACCTACAACAGACAAAATCCGCCAGTTGCTGCCTGCTGGTAATTACCTGCTGCCCGCGCTAAGCTGACCGCATGCCTTATCTTCCTCTTCTTGCCTTTGCCGTCTTGTATGCGGGCGCGACCCTGGCCTGGGACTTGCCGCCGCTGGTGGCGGGCGCCTATGCCGTTACCAGCCTGAGCTGCTTCGTTGCCTATGCCATCGACAAGTCGGCGGCGCGCAAGGGCGGCTGGCGTACGCCCGAGCGGACCCTGCTGCTGCTCGGACTGGTGGGTGGCTGGCCGGGCGGGCTGCTGGCCCAGCAATGGCTGCGCCACAAGTCGGCGAAACGGTCGTTCCAGGCGATGTTCTGGGCGACGGTGGCCCTGAACGTGGCGGGTTTTGCGTACTTGTCCTGGCGGATGGCGGGCGCATGAGCTGGACCTATCCCGAGCGCGTACTGGCCCACCGCGGCGGCGGCACGCTGGCGCCGGAAAACACCATGGCCGGGCTGCTGGAAGGCATGCGGCGCGGCTTTCGCGCCATCGAATACGACATCATGCTGGCGCGCGACGGGGTGGCGGTGGTGATGCACGATCCTTACCTGGGCCGGACAGTCGCCGGGTCGGGGAATGTGTTCGACTACGACGCGCTGGAGCTGGCGGCGATGGATGCGGGCAGCTGGTTCGGGCGGGCGTTCGATGGCGAGCCGGTGCCGCTGTTCGTCGAGTATGCGGGCTTCTGCAAGGCGCATGGCGTGTGGATGAACATGGAGATCAAGCCGGCGCCGGGGTATAACATCGAGACCGGCGGGGCGGTGGCGCGCATTGCTGCCGGGATGTTTGCCGATGAGATAGCGGCGGAGAGGTGGGATGTGGTGCCGCTGCTGTCGTCGTTCAGCGAGCTGGCGCTGGAGGCGGCAAGGGAGGTGGCGCCCGAGGTGCCGCGCGCCTTGTTGATGAGCGAGTTGCCGCCGGATTGGGAACGGCGGGTGCGGGCCGTGGAGGCGGTGGCGGTGCATGTGAATCATCGGCATTTGACGGCCGAGCAGGCGCAGGCGGTGAAGGAGGCGGGGTTGGCGCTGTTCTGCTATACCGTGAACGAGCCGGCGCGTGCGAAGGAGCTCTTCGGGTGGGGAGTCGATGCCCTCTGTACCGACCGCATCGACCTGATCGGCCCCGGGTAGGGTGGACACCTGTGTCCACGCGGTCTCATCGAATGATCATCGGCGCCGCTAACCCAAAATCGCTTGCATACGCACGTGGGGCTGTTGCCTGCACTGTTATCGGTATCTTGAATCCGCGTGGGCACGAGTGCCCACCCTACGGGACGCGTTCCTGACTTGCGGTAGCAAACCCACCAGCTATCCCGCCTTGCACACCCATGCAAATAAGTCACGGGTGACTGATATAATCGTTTCCTTTATATACCGTACTGCTCTCTTTCCGCATCCGCCAACATGAAATCCTCCGAAATTCGCGAAAAGTTCCTCAAGTTCTTTGAGTCCAAGGGCCATACGATCGTACGGTCCAGTCCGCTCGTGCCGGGCAACGATCCGACCATGTTGTTGACCAACAGCGGAATGGTGCAGTTCAAGGACGTGTTCCTGGGCCTCGACTCGCGCCCCTACAAGCGCGCCACCACCGTGCAGCGCTGCGTGCGCGCCGGCGGCAAGCACAACGACCTGGAAAACGTCGGCTACACCGCGCGTCACCACACCTTCTTCGAAATG
Source organism: Massilia sp. IC2-278 (assembly GCF_020708045.1). Lineage (GTDB taxonomy): Bacteria > Pseudomonadota > Gammaproteobacteria > Burkholderiales > Burkholderiaceae_D > Telluria. The sequence continues at coordinate 26,787 of NZ_JAJFES010000009.1, read as the reverse complement.
CTGGGTAACTTCAGCTTCGGCGATTACTTCAAGCGCGACGCGATCAACTTTTGTTGGGAACTGCTGACTAAAGTTTATCAACTGCCGGCAGAGAAGCTGACCGTCACCGTCTACTTTGAGGACGACGAAGCCTACGACATCTGGGCCAACGAGATCGGCGTGCCGAAAGAGCGCATCATCCGCATCGGCGACAACAAGGGCGCGCGCTACGCGTCGGACAACTTCTGGCAGATGGCCGACACCGGCCCATGTGGCCCGTGCACCGAAGTGTTCTACGACCACGGCGCCGACATCTGGGGCGGCCCTCCGGGCTCGCCTGAAGAAGACGGCGACCGCTTCATCGAAATCTGGAACCTGGTGTTCATGCAGTTCAACCGCGACGAATCGGGCGTGCTGACCCCGCTGCCGAAGCCGTCGATCGACACCGGCATGGGCATGGAACGCCTGGCCGCGGTGCTACAGCACGTGCACAGCAACTACGAGATCGATCTGTTCCAGAACCTGATCAAGGCCGCCGCCCGCGAAACCGGCGCGAGCGACCTGAACAACAACTCGCTGAAAGTGATCGCGGACCACATTCGCGCCGCTTCCTTCCTGATCGTCGACGGCATCATCCCGAGCAGCGAAGGCCATGGCTACGTCCTGCGCCGCATCATCCGCCGCGCGCTGCGTCACGGCCACAAGCTGGGCCAGACCCGTCCGTTCTTCTACAAGCTGGTGGAAGACCTCGACATCGAGATGGGCTCGGCGTACCCGGAACTGACCGACGCCAAGGAGCGCGTGGCCCAGGTGCTGAAGGCCGAGGAAGAGCGTTTCGGCGAGACCCTGGAAAACGGCATGAAGATCCTGGAAGCCCAGCTGGCCAAGGATCCGCAAAAGCTGGACGGCGGCACCGCCTTCACCCTGTACGACACCTACGGTTTCCCGCTGGACCTGACCGCCGACATCTGCCGCGAGCGCAACGTCACGCTCGACGAAGAAGGTTTCAATGCCGCCATGGAGCAGCAAAAGAAAACCGCGCGCGCCGCCGGCAAGTTCAAGATGGCCGCCAAGGTGGAATATGCTGGCGACAAGACCAAGTTCGTCGGCTACGAGTCCCTGGTGCACAACACCCACGTGCTGGCGCTGTACTCCGAAGGCGTGTCGGTGCAAGAACTGAAGGAAGGCCAGGAAGGCATCGTCGTCCTCGACACCACCCCGTTCTACGCGGAATCGGGCGGCCAGGTCGGCGACCACGGCATGATCGCCTCCGGCGTGGGCCAGTTCGAAGTCGAAGACACCCTGAAGATCCAGGCGGACGTGTTCGGCCACCACGGCGTGCTGCGTTCGGGTTCGCTGAAGGTCGGCGACACTGTCGATGCCCAGGTCGACCAGGCCAAGCGTGCGCGCACCATCCGCAACCACTCGGCGACCCACCTGATGCACAAGGCCCTGCGCGAAGTGCTGGGCGGCCACGTGCAGCAGAAGGGTTCGCTGGTCGATCCGGACAAAACCCGTTTCGACTTCAGCCACAACGCCCCGGTGACGCAGGAACAGATCGCCCAGGTCGAGCAGATCGTGAACCGCGAGATCCTGGAAAACCACGCCACGCAAGCCCAGCACATGTCCTTCGATGACGCCGTGAAGCATGGCGCCATGGCCCTGTTCGGCGAGAAGTACGGCGACGAAGTGCGCGTGCTGGACATCGGTTCCTCGAAAGAGCTGTGCGGCGGCGTCCACGTGACCCGCACCGGCGACATCGGCCTGTTCAAGATCGTGTCGGAAGGCGGCGTTGCTGCCGGCATCCGCCGTATCGAGGCAGTGACGGGCGAGGGCGCGCTGGCCTGGGTGCAGGCGACCAATGCCAAACTGCTGGCCGCCGCCTCGGCCCTGAAGACCGGCCCGGACGAACTGCCGTCGCGCATCGCCCAGGTGCAGGATCAAGTGAAAGTGCTGGAGAAGGAAGTCGCGGCGCTGAAGTCGAAACTGGCCGCCGGCCAGGGCGACGAACTGCTGAACCAGGCTGTCGACGTGAACGGCATCAAGGTGCTGGCCGCAACGATGGAAGGCGCGGACGTTGCCACCCTGCGCGAAGCCATGGACAAGCTGAAGGACAAGCTGGGTACCGCCGCCATCGTGCTGGCCAGCGTGATCGACGGCAAGGTCAGCCTGATCGCGGGCGTGACCAAGGATGCCACCGGTAAAGTAAAAGCCGGCGAACTGGTCAACTTCGTGGCCCAGCAGGTGGGCGGCAAGGGCGGCGGCCGTCCGGACATGGCGCAAGCCGGCGGTACCGATCCGGCCGGCCTGCCGCAGGCACTGGCTGGCGTGGCCGGCTGGGTGGGCGAACGCGCGTAAGCGTTTCTCTTCTCCAGTAGCCCGCTTCAAGAACGCCGCGTCATGCGGCGTTTTTTTTGGCCCGGCGGCCGCGCACGATTGCGTATGCAAGGTGATTAGCCGTTGCCGCTCGGCCATCTCATCCTTACAATCCCTTGATTATTTGCTACTTCTAGGAATCACCATGCGAGGCCAAGGGCTTGCTGCACTGCTGCTGTTCGTGAGCGCCTCAAGCGCGCTGGCCTGGGCGCCGGCCGGCGACACCGTCACGGGTGCACAGGACCATCCGCTGCTGTCGCGCTACGAGGGCGCGACGATGGTCGGCTACGAGGTCAAGGCCTTCGACGCAGCCACGCTGCCGGCTGGCAAGCGCTACTACAGCAAGGAGCGCCGCCCGATGTTCGAGAAGTCGCTCGCGCTGGAAGGCAAGCTCACCCGCATTGCCTACAACTACCCGCCGGAACGTTCCCCGCTCGAGGTCATGCGCAACTACCAGGCCGCGCTGGACAAGGCCGGCATGAAAACCGTGTTCGCCTGTGCCAAGGAAACCTGCGGCGACGACTTCGGCACGTACTGGCTCGACGAGCGCCTCGGCAACAAATTCATCAAGGGCAGGCATAACGAATGGTCGCCCTTCAATTACGGCCGGCGCGACATGCGCTACCTGCTGGCCAGCGGAACGCGTCCGGATGGCTCTGCGGTACATGTGGCCACCTACGTCGTCGCCCCGGTGAAGAACTTCAAGGGCGGCATCTATCTCGAGATCGTCGAGGGCAAGCCCATGGAAACCGGCAAGGTGTCCGCCAGCCTGAACGCGGCCGAGATGGCCAAGGGCATCGCCGATGAAGGCAAGGTGGCGGTCTACGGCGTTTATTTCGACACCGGCAAGGCGGACGTGAAGCCGGATTCGGCACCGGCGCTGGCCGAGATGGCCAAGATGCTGCAGCAGGACGCGAAGCTGAAGGTATTCGTGGTCGGCCATACCGACAACCAGGGTGTGCTGGCCCAGAACCTGGCGCTGTCGCAGCAGCGCGCCGAGGCCGTGATCAAGGCGCTGGTCGCCGACTACAAGGTCGACCCGAAACGCCTGTCGGCCAAGGGCGTGGCCGCCTATGCGCCACTGGCTTCGAACCGGGTGGAAGAGGGCCGCCGCAAGAACCGCCGCGTCGAACTCGTCGAGCAATAGACACAGCGGAATGCACCGCCCCGGTGCTTATTGATGAGCACATGTTGCACGGCAGTGCAAGCGTTCTGGTCATTTTTACATTCTGGTTGTGCCCCTGCAACAATGTGTGACTATTTTGGTGCGCTGCGTCATACTGCGCGAATTGGAGTAGTATGCGATTTCAGTACCACCACCTAGCAGGCGAGCGATGAGCGACACCACTATCGACATTGACACCATGGAGTTCCAGAAAGACCTGGATGCGCGCGGACTGAACTGTCCCTTGCCCATCCTGAAAGCCAAGAAGGCGCTGGCCGAGATGGAAAGCGGGCAAGTCCTGCGCATCGTGGCCACCGACACCGGCTCCGTGCGTGACTTCCAGGCATTTGCCAAGCAGACCGGCAATGCCTTGCTGGCCCACACTGCCGAACACGGCGAATTCACCTTCCTGATGCGCCGCAAATAAACTTGTCGGCGCGCGCGGCGCCAACCCGGCGGGGCGGCTTCCTGGCCCCGTCCGTTTCCCCTGATTTCACGGAATTTCAATCGTTGAGCACGATTTCGAAGATTCACTCTAGCCAAAAATCGCACGATCGTGCTTTAATCCGGTTTGGCGGCAGTTTATCTCTTATAATCTAGGCCACTTTAGCCAAGTCTACCTCTTCAATTTTTCAAAGGCACACCTATGAAAGTCCTGGTACCCGTCAAACGCGTGGTCGACTATAACGTCAAGGTCCGCGTCAAGTCCGACGGCAGCGGCGTCGATATCGCCAACGTCAAAATGTCGATGAACCCGTTCGACGAGATCGCACTCGAAGAAGCGACCCGTTTGAAGGAAGCCGGCAAGGTCACCGAGGTGGTGGCAGTGTCCGTCGGTGTGCCGCAGTGCCAGGAAACCCTGCGCACCGGCATGGCGATCGGCGCCGACCGCGGCATCCTGGTGGAAACCTCGGGCGACACCGAGCCGCTGGCCGTGGCCAAGATCATGAAGGCGCTGGCCGACAAGGAGCAGCCGCAGCTGATCATCCTGGGCAAGCAGGCCATCGACGACGACTCGAACCAGACCGGCCAGATGCTGGCGGCCCTGCTGGGCTGGCCACAGGCGACCTTCGCGTCGAAAGTGGTGCTGGAAGACGGCAAGGTTACCGTGACGCGCGAAGTCGACGGCGGCCTGGAAACCGTTGCCTTGACCCTGCCTGCCATCGTCACCACCGACCTGCGCCTGAACGAGCCGCGCTACGTGACGCTGCCGAACATCATGAAGGCCAAGAAAAAGCCGCTGGAAACCGTCAAGCCGGAAGACCTGGGCGTCGACGTCGCGCCGCGCCTGAAGACCCTGAAAGTGGTCGAGCCGGCCAAGCGCTCGGCCGGCGTGAAGGTGCCGGACGTCGCCACCCTGGTGCAGAAACTGCGCACCGAAGCCAAAGTCATCTAAATATAGGACACATCATGGTCGCACTCGTAATTGCTGAACACGACAATGGCTCCCTGAAGGGCGCAACCCACCACACCGTGACCGCGGCCGCCCAGTGCGGCGGCGACGTGCACGTGCTGGTCGCCGGCTCGAACTGCGGCGCCGCCGCCGAAGCCGCCGCGCAGATCGCCGGCGTCTCGAAAGTGCTGGTCGCCGACGCAGCCTACTTCGCCGACGGCCTGGCCGAAAACGTGGCCGAGCAGATCCTGGCGATCGCCGGCTCCTACTCGCACATCCTGGCTCCTGCCACCGCCTACGGCAAGAACATCCTTCCACGCGTCGCCGCCAAGCTGGACGTGGCCCAGATCTCGGAAATCACCAAGGTCGATTCGCCGGACACCTTCGAGCGTCCGATCTACGCCGGTAACGCGATCGCCACCGTGCAGTCGAGCGACAGCGTGAAAGTCATCACCGTGCGCGGCACCGGCTTCGACGCCGCCGCTGCCACGGGTGGCTCGGCTGCCGTCGAGAACATCGCCGCCGCTGCCGACTTCGGCAAGTCCTCGTTTGTCGGCCGCGAACTGGCGAAATCGGACCGTCCGGAACTGACCGCCGCTAAGATCATCGTCTCCGGTGGCCGCGGCATGGGCTCGGGCGACAACTTCAAGCTGCTCGAGCCGCTGGCCGACAAGCTGGGCGCGGCCATGGGCGCCTCGCGCGCCGCGGTCGACGCCGGCTACGTGCCGAACGACTGGCAGGTTGGCCAGACCGGCAAGATCGTCGCCCCGTCGCTGTACATCGCCGTCGGTATCTCGGGCGCGATCCAGCACTTGGCCGGCATGAAGGACTCGAAGACCATCGTCGCCATCAACAAGGACCCGGAAGCACCGATCTTCTCGGTGGCCGACTACGGCCTGGTCGGTGACCTGTTCGAAGTGATTCCGCAGCTGGTGCAGGAACTGGGCTGATCGTTGTGCGTAGGGTGGGCACTTGTGCCCACGCGGTTTACGTGCGCATCGAACATCGCACCATTACGGGTCCCCGAAGTGTTCACCGCGTGGGCTCGAGAGCCCACCCTACGAAACGCGACAAAACACAGGCCACGTGGTCTGGCACCTGCCAGGCTAGCGTGGCCTGTTTTATATCCAAATTCTGAGGAGATATCGTGAGCTACCAAGCCCCGATCAAAGACATGCTGTTCGTCATGAACGAACTGGCCGGCCTGAACGTCGTTTCCCAGCTGCCCGGCTGCGAAGACGCGACCGTCGACACCGTGGAAGCGGTGCTGGAAGAAAACGCGAAATTCTGCGGCGAAGTCATCGCCCCGCTGAACCACCCGAGCGACAAGGAGCCGAGCTTCTGGCACGACGGCCAGGTGACCACCGCCGCCGGCTTCAAGGTGGCCTTCCAGGCCTTTGCCGAATCCGGCTGGCAGGGCGTGCAGCACCCGACCGAATTCGGCGGCCAGGGCTTGCCGAAGCTGGTATCGACCCCGTGCACCGAGATGCTGAACGCGGCCTCGATCTCGTTCGCGCTGGTGGCCCTGCTGACCGACGGCGCCATCGAGGCGCTGCTCACCGCCGGCTCGGAAGAGCAAAAGGCGCGTTATCTCGAGCCGCTGATCTCGGGCAAGTGGACCGGCACCATGAACCTGACCGAGCCGCAGGCCGGTTCGGACCTGGCCGCCGTGCGCACCCGCGCCGTGCCGCAGGGCGACGGCACCTACAAGATTTTCGGCACCAAGATCTACATCACCTACGGTGAGCACGACATGGCCGAGAACATCATCCACCTGGTCCTGGCGCGTACGCCGGACGCGCCCCCGGGCGTGAAGGGGATTTCGCTGTTCATCGTGCCGAAGTTCATGATCAACGAAGACGGCTCGCCGGGCGAACGGAACGACGCCCACTGCGTGTCGATCGAGCACAAGCTCGGCATCAAGGCCAGCCCGACCGCCGTGCTGCAGTTCGGCGACAACGGCGGCGCCATCGGCACCCTGGTCGGCGAGGAAAACCGCGGCCTGGAATACATGTTCATCATGATGAACGCGGCCCGATTCGGCGTCGGCCTGCAGGGCATCGGGCTGGCCGAGCGCGCCTACCAGCAGGCAGTCGCCTTTGCCAAGGAGCGCGTGCAGTCGCGCGACCTGGCCGGTTCCGCCGGTCCGGTGGCCATCATCAACCACCCGGACGTGCGCCGCATGCTGATGTCGATGCGCGCCCAGACCGAGGCCGCACGGGCGCTGGCCTACGTCGGCGCCGGCATCTCGGACGTGGCCCACTACCACCCGGACGAGATGACACGCCGCGCCAACCTCGCCGTGTACGAGTACCTGGTGCCGATCATCAAGGGCTGGTCGACCGAAATGAGCGAAAACGTGGCGCGTGACGGCGTGCAGGTGCACGGCGGCATGGGCTTCATCGAGGAAACCGGCGCCGCCCAGCACTACCGCGACGCCAAGATCCTGACCATCTACGAAGGCACGACCGCGATCCAGGCGAATGACCTGGTGGGCCGCAAGACCGCGCGCGATGGCGGCGCGGTGGCGAAAGCCATCATCGACCAGGTACGCGAAACCCAGGCGGCGCTGGCCGAGCTGCAGGGCGAAGATTTTGCTGCGATGAGCAAGCAGCTGGGCCTGGGCGCGGCGGCGCTGGAAGAAGTGGTCGACTTCGTGGTGGCCAACGTCAAGCCGAACATCAAGGGCGTGTTCGCCGGTTCCGTGCTCTACCTGAAGCTGGCCGGCATCGTGCTGGGCGGCTGGCAGATGGGGCGTGCGGCGCTGGTCGCGCAGAAGAAGCTCGACGCCGGCGAAGGCGATGCCGCTTTCCTGCGTGCGAAGGTCGCCACCGCGCGCTTCTTTGCGGATCACATCCTCTCTGGCGCCCAGGGCCTGCGTTCGGCGATCGTCGAAGGCAGCGCCGGCGTGCTGGCGCTGGACGTCGAGCAGTTCTGATCTTCGGTATCAGTATGACCAGAAGCGGCCTGCGGGCCGCTTTTTTGTTGGCTGTGTGATGTCGCTTTTGTAGGGTGGGCACTTGTGCCCACGCGGTCTCATCGCATGCGTCGATGCGGCATCTCTAACGGCGCTGACGCTGACGCGGGCATGTTTCGACTTGCATGTGCACTACAGCGTGGACACAGGTGCCTTGCGCGGCCCGGTCCATCCTACGAATCCCCCCGTCCCGCACCACCGCCGAGCTTGATCTGGCTTAAACGAAGCACTACAGCCGCGTCCGTACCATCGACTCATCCACCAACCACGCCCGTCACGTAGCGGGCTCATCCGGGAGCCGATATGCGATTCGCCACTGTCCGATCCGGCCTGTGCCTGGCACTGGCCGCTTTCCTGTCCCTGCTGTCCGCCTGTGGCGGCGGGGGCGGCCACGACGACCCGCCGCCGACCACCACCCAGCCGCCACCGCCACCCGCGCCGCTTCCGCCGCCGGTGTCCCTGGCCGCTACCTACACCGACCTCGTGGCCGGCACCATCAACAGCCCGCAAGGCTGGCCAGCCTGGAGCGGCAGCGGCCAGCCCGTGGCCGGCGTCGGCTGCCTGGTCAACGAGGATTACCACATCCACGCCCTGGTCTCGATCTACAAGGATGGCGTACGCCAGGGCCTGCCCGACAACATAGGCCGCAGCGGCTGCGCCTACGAACTGCACACGCACGACGTCACCGGCACCATCCACATCGAGACGAATGTGCCGAAGAAGTTCACGCTGGGGCAGTTGTTTGCGCTATGGCGCCAGCCGCTGCTGGCGAGCGGTACGGCCGGGCTGCCGGGGCCGATCCGTTTCTATGTGATCGACAAGGAAGTGCTGACGCCCTACACCGGGGACCCCGGCGACATCGAACTGGCCGCGCACCGCGAAATCGTGATCGTCAGCGGCACGCCGCCTGTCACGCTGCCGAAGTACCGCTGGCCGAGCGGAATCTAGCGCAGGGAGGGAAGGGCAGTCAGCCGTAGGCGCCGCCGGTGTACATCAGGTCGAACAGGCGCGAGATCGTGGCGATCAGCACGGTCGCGCCGATCATCAGCGTCGCCACCAGCAGCACCGCCAATATCCAGTTCGACTGCGTTTGCCTGCCGGCGGCGGCGTTGAAGCGCGCATCCCATTTCTCGTCCGGCATCAAGCCGATGACCAGGGCGGCGATGAAGCCGGCGATACACGACACGAGCAGCGGCAGCATGGCGTAGAACAGGTCGACGCCGCCATCGGTCTGGCTGTACACCAGGCCCGCTACGGGCAGGCTGCAGGCATGCAGGATTCCGATCCGGTCCACGCCGCCATGCAGGTAGAAACGGTGCGCACCCAGTCCGCCCAGGGACAGCGCCAATGCGGTGGCCAGTGTCTTGTTCTTGAAAGGCATGCGCTCGATAAGTGTTAAACAAAGGCGCAAGTATCGTTCAAAAATGTTTTAAAAGCATCAAATTTTATGTAAATGCTATGTATCGAGTTGACTATGCCACCACAACGGGCGAGTAGGGTGGGTAGCGGTGCGGCGCAAAATCAGCCATAATGCGCAATTCGGCCGGGACCGCGCGCCCTGTTGTCATAACGCTTGCCGCCGTGCGGCATTGCGCGCTATAATCGTCGGCTTTCTCCGTCCAGTACAACTTTTTGGAATTATTATGGTCGTTATCCGTTTGGCTCGTGGCGGCGCAAAAAAGCGCCCGTTCTTCAACATCGTTGCAACCGACTCGCGTAACCGTCGCGACGGCCGTTTCATCGAGCGCATCGGCTTCTACAACCCGATGGCTTCGGGCGCCGAAGTCGGCCTGAAGATCACCGCGGACCGTCTGGCCTACTGGCAAGGCGTTGGCGCACAACTGTCGCCAACCGTTGCTCGCCTGGTCGCTCAGCAGACCCCGGCTGCCTAAGTAAGGTAAGCCTGGTTTGACCGCTTCAGCAGCAAGCGGGGCGCAAGCCCCCGACGACCTGACCCAGGTCGGGTATGTTTCCGGCGCCTATGGCATTGCCGGCGCCATCCGCGTCACGCCGTTCTCGACGGACGCCGATGCGCTGCTGAACGTCAAAACCTGGTGGCTCGACAAGTCGGCTGACAAGTCGGCCCCGCAGTCCGTCACCGTACGGACCGCAAAGATGCATGGCGGCGACGTGGTCGCCACCCTGGTCGGGATGAGCGATCGCAACCTGGCGGAGGCGCTGAAAGGCGCAGCCGTCCATGTGGCACGCAGCGAATTTCCCGAGCTTGGGGAAGACGAATATTACTGGTCCGACCTGATCGGCCTGGACGCGGTCAACCTGCAGGGCGAAGCCCTCGGCAAGGTGACCGACATGATGAGCAACGGCGCGCAATCGATCTTGCGCATCGAGCCCGTTGCGGATCCGGCCAGCACCGACAAGGCGCCCGAACGCCTGGTTCCCTATGTGGACCAGTTCGTGAAAACCGTCGACCTCAAGGCAAAGCAGATTACCCTGGATTGGGGTCTGGACTTTTGACCCTTCCAACCTGAACGAGGTCCCGATGCAATTCGACGTCGTGAGCTTGTTCCCCGAGATGTTTGCCGCATTGACGCAGTCGGGCGTGACCCGGCGCGCCTTCGAGCAGGAACGCTGGGGCCTGACCTTGTGGAATCCGCGCGATTTCACGACGGACCGCCACCGCACCGTGGATGACCGCCCGTATGGCGGCGGCCCCGGGATGGTGATGCTGGCCAAGCCGCTCGAAGCGACGATCAATGCGGCCAAGGCGCGCCAGGTCGAACGTGGCCTGCCGTCGCCGCGCGTGGTATTCATGTCGCCGCAAGGCAAACCGCTGACCCACGAACGCGTGGTGGCACTGAAGGACGAGCCCGGTCTCGTCATCCTCTGCGGCCGCTACGAAGCCGTGGACCAGCGCCTGCTGGACCGTGTCGTCGATGAGGAAATTTCTCTCGGCGACTTCGTGCTGTCGGGTGGCGAGTTGCCGGCGATGGCATTGATGGATGCGGTGGTGCGGCTCTTGCCCGGCGTGCTGGGCGACGATGCCTCGGCGGTCGAAGACAGCTTCGTCAACGGCCTGCTCGACTCGCCGCATTACACGCGTCCGGAAGTCTACGAAGACGTGGCTGTGCCGCCAGTGCTCATGGGCGGCAACCATGCAGAAATTACCAAGTGGCGCCGCCAGCGCATGCTGGAGGCGACACGGAAGAAGCGGCCCGAGTTACTCGACGCCGCCAGGAAGGCAGGGCGCTTGACGCCCGCCGACGAAAAGTTTTTGGCCACGCTTTCGCAAGAGGGCTAGGCTGGAAAAATGCACCGATACCGGTGCGCAGCACCCGGGCATGTTGCCCGTGTGTTCAACCCCATCCTCTACTGGGCAACAAGTACAGCGCCAGCAAGATGGTTTTTGGAGTCATAAGCATGAATCTGATTCAGCAACTCGAACAGGAAGAAATCGCGCGCCTCGGCCGTGCCATTCCTGATTTCGCACCTGGCGACACCGTGATCGTCAACGTCAACGTCGTCGAAGGCAACCGCAAGCGCGCCCAGGCATACGAAGGCGTCGTCATCTCGCGCCGTAACCGTGGCCTGAACTCGAACTTCATCGTTCGCAAGATCTCGTCGGGCGAAGGCGTGGAACGTACGTTCCAGCTGTACTCCCCACTGATCGCATCGATCGAAGTCAAGCGCCGCGGCGACGTTCGTCGTGCGAAGCTGTACTACCTGCGCGAGCGTTCGGGCAAATCGGCACGTATCAAAGAGAAACTGCCGCAGCGCCGCGTCGCCGCTACCACCGCTGCTGAGTAATAGCATCTGTGGAATGAAAAAGGCATCCTTCGGGATGCCTTTTTCTTTATCTGTCCGTCGTGTTGGCTGGAGGAAATCTGGCCGGAGGAATCCTTTTGGTAAAGCTGCATCTCGATCCTACCCGCTTGCCGGTGGATGCCATCGCCGGCGAACCGCCCGTCGATCCGGCGCTGCTGACCGCCGCCCGCCTGCGCGCGCGCTTCGCCGAAACCCTGCGCGCCTGGGATCCCGAAGCCGCCGAGGAAATGCCGTTCCAGCCGGGATTCAAGCTGCGCCGCGCCTCGGTACTGGTACCGCTGGTCGACCGTCCCGAAGGCCTGACCGTGCTGCTGACCCAGCGCACCGACCACCTCAGCAGCCACGCCGGCCAGATCAGCTTCCCGGGCGGCCGCGCCGAGGAATACGATTCCTCGCCGATCGAAACGGCGCTGCGCGAATCCGAAGAAGAAATCGGCCTGCACCGGCGCCACGTGCAGATCGTCGGCGTGCTGCCCGAGTACATCACCGCCAGCGCCTACCGCGTGCGTCCGGTGGTAGCGCTGGTGACGCCGCCTTTCGACCTGACCGCCGACCCGGGCGAAGTGGCCGAGATCTTCGAGGTGCCGCTTGCCTTCCTGATGAACGGCGCCCACCACCAGCGCATGTCCTTCGACCTGCCGGAAGGGGCGGGGCGGCGCAGCTTCTACGCCATGCCCTACGAGCGTTTTTTCATCTGGGGCGCCACCGCCGGCATGCTGCGCAATCTCTTCCATTTCCTGCGCGCCTGAGGGGAACCGGCAAGCGCCAGACTTAAGGCGCAATGAAGATCGTATCCCGGCATTTGATTATGGCGGGCGACTGCGCTATCGTAGCGGGCAGCGTAGAATTGCCATAACAAAAGAAGGATTTGCATGACATTTTTTTCCATTCTGTGCGCCTTGCTGATCGAGCAACTGAAGCCTCTGCGCGCGGATAACCAGGTCTACGGCGGCATCAAGACGCTCGCGATGCGCATCGAAGGCTGGTTCAATGCCGGCGAGCCGAAGAACGGCCGCATGGGATGGATATTGATGATGCTGGTGCTGGTGGTGCCGGTCGCCATCATCTACTGGGTGCTCTATTACTATGGTTTCGTGTTCCTGGCCTTTGCCTGGAACGTCGCGGTGGTCTACCTGACCCTGGGTTTCCGCCACTACAGCCATTACTTCACCTCGATCCAGCTGGCCCTGAACCAGGGCGACGAACCCACCGCCCGCACCTTGCTGGCCGAATGGGCGCGCATCGATACGGTGGGCATGGATGCCCAGGAAATCGCCCGCATCGCCGTCGAGAAATCCCTGATCACCACCCACCGCAGCGTGTTCGGCGTGTTCTTCTGGTTCCTGATGCCGGCCGGGCCGGCCTGTGCCGTGCTGTACCGCGTCTCGGAGTACCTGGCGCGCGCGTGGAACGAACCCGAGCACATGCGCAACGAAGCCTTTGGCCAGTTCGCCGCCAAGGCCTTTTACTGGATCGACTGGATTCCGGTGCGCCTGACGGCGATTGCCTTTGCCGTGGTCGGCAACTTCGAGGACGCCATCTATGCCTGGCGCAATTTCGCCAGCCGCTGGGCCGATGAATCGCGCGGCATCATCCTGGCCGCCGGCGGCGGCGCCATGGGCGTGCGCCTCGGCACCCCGTTCGAGAACGCGCCGCAGCTGTTGCCGGCCGACGCCGCCATGGTCGACCTGAGCGACGCCGAGAGCGACGTCCTGCCCGGCGAGGAGCCGAACCTGCGCGCACTGCAAAGCACCGTGGGCCTGGTCTGGCGCGCTCTGATACTATGGATGATCCTGTTGCTCCTGCTGTCCAGCGTGGTCTGGCTGGGCTAGGACGCAGATCGCGACTTGCGTGCAGATATGGTCGAATGGCCTGAAGTTGGCGTTGTTTACCGCCAGCGGGGCTAAAGTCCGGAGACAGGACTCGTCCGCAGGTCTTCTATAAGATATAATACTGCCGTTGTCTCCTCCACGCAGTATTCTTGTATCAGCAAGCAGCACTATGGCAGAGTTACCGCACACCGGGAGCGAAAGCGCGAATGGCGAATTCTTCATCCTGGGACTGACGAATAAAGGCAAGCAGTTTCGCCCCAGCGACTGGGCGGAGCGCCTGTGCGGCGTCATGTCCTGTTTCCGCCCCGAAGGCAGCGGCGGCCGCCACGCCCACCTGCAGTTTTCCCCCTACGTCCACCCGACCGTGGTGAACGGCGTCAAGGCCGTTGTCGTCGACAACAAGCTGCAGAAAGCCGAACCGCTGGCTTACCACTTCGTCGTGAATTTCGCCAAGGACAACGACTTGCAAGTCGTCGACGCCTGCTTCGTCGAACTGCCGGGCGACCAACAGGCCAAATAAGTTCCGCTGGCGGTTTGAGCCAAATCAAACCGCGCCCACTCTCCTGCATTAGCGTGACCGCAGAAGGGAGGGCATCAATCATCAACATCGGCGAAATCTGCACCATCCAGACCGTCACCTGCACGCGCGACGAAACCGTGCAGGGCGCGGCGCTCCTGATGCGCAAGCACCACGTCGGCGACTTGATCGTCATCGACCAGGCCGACGGCCAGGCAGTGCCGGTCGGCATTGTCACCGACCGCGACATCGTCGTCTCCGTCATTGCCCTCGGCCTCGATCCCGCCGGCCTGCAGGTCGACGACATCATGAGCGACGATTTGCTCACCTGCCGCGAGGACGACGACGTCTACGAAACCATCGAGCACATGCGCCTGCGCGGCATCCGCCGCGTGCCGGTCGTCAACGGCGCGGGCGGCTTGACCGGCATCGTCAGCGCCGACGACCTGCTCGAATTCCTGGCCGAGGAAATGGGCGACCTGTCGCGCATCAGCGCCAGCGGCCAGGCCCACGAAAAGCGCGCGCGGCATTGACTGGCATTCGGGCGCGCGATGCTGGCGGCGCCCGCGCCCACGGTGATGTCTGTCGCTGCAGCGCTTGCCGCCGCATTGCCTGTACCCGCATCGCCCGCATCGACCCGCCCGCACCGCAATAGTGCGTGCAGGCATCTATTCACCCGGCCATCTGTTACCATCGCCGCTGGCGCGCCGCGTTGGCGGCGCATGCGCGTTCGCCGCGACGCACCTTTGACAGGACCCCATGAATTCGACGAGTTACCAGCGCCGCCTGCCCGCGCACCTGATCGCCGGCGCCTTTGCCTTCCTCGCCGCCAGCGCCGCTGCCGCCGCCGCCGCTGCTCCTGCCGCTCCTGCTGCCCCTTCCGCGCCCGCCAGGCCGCTGCCGAAGGGCGTCACGCTCGGCCCCTCGGTCGAAGGCATCACCGAATACCGCCTGGCCAACGGCCTGAAGGTCCTGCTGTTCCCGGATGCCTCGCGTCCCACCGTCACCGTCAACGTCACCTACCTGGTCGGCTCGCGCCACGAGAACTATGGCGAAACCGGCATGGCCCACCTGCTCGAACACCTGATGTTCAAGGGGTCGCGCAAGAACCGCGACATCACGCGCCAGTTCGCCGACCGCGGCATGGACTTCAACGGCACCACCTCGCTCGACCGCACCAATTACTACGAAGTGTTCCAGGCCTCGAACGACAACCTGGACTGGGCGCTGCAGATGGAAGCCGACCGCATGACCGGCTCCTTCATCGCCCAGAAAGACCTGGAGTCGGAAATGACGGTGGTGCGCAACGAGTACGAGAGCGGCGAGAATTCGCCATCGAGCGTGCTGGTCAAGCGCATGGAAAGCGTGGCCTACGACTGGCACAGCTACGGCCGCGCCACCATCGGCAACCGCAGCGACATCGAGAACGTGCGCATCGCCAACCTGCAAGCGTTTTATCGCACCTATTACCAGCCGGACAATGCGGTGCTGCTGGTGGCCGGCAAGTTCGATCCCGACGCCACCCTGGCCAGGATCAACCGCCTGTTCGGCGTCATCCCGAAGCCGAAGCGCAGCTTGCCGGCTTTCTGGACCGTCGAACCCCAGCAGGACGGCGAGCGCAGCTTTGCCGTGCGGCGCCAGGGCGACGTCCAGCTCGTGATGCTGGGCTACAAGGTGCCGTCCGCCATCCACGACGACAGCGACGTGATGGCCTTTGCTTCGTCCATCCTGGGCGACGTGCCGACCGGGCGCCTACACAAGCAGCTGGTCGAGACCGGCAAGGCGAGCCAGGTGTTCAGCTATGGCCAGACCGGCTATGCGCCGGGGCTGCAGATGATCGGCGCCGTGGTCAAGAAGGGCGAGCCGGTCGAGCCGGTGCGCGCCGCCCTGACCGAGGCGGTCGAGACCTTTGCCGCCAAGCCGCCCACCGAAGAAGAAATGGCGCGCGTGCGCCGCCTCTACGAAAACCAGATGGAGCGCAGCCTGAACGACCCGCAGCAGGTCGGGGTGGCGCTCTCGGAAACCATCGCGCTGGGCGACTGGCGCCTGTTCTTCACCGGGCGCGAGCGCATCAAGAGCATCAGCGCGCAGGAAGTGGCCGACGTGGCGCAGCGTTACTTCCGGCGCGACAACCGGGTTACCGGCACCTTCCTGCCCGAGGATGCGCCGCAGCGCGCCACCATTCCGGCGGCGCCGAGCGTGGCCAGCATCCTGGCGCAATTCACGCCGCGCGCGTCGACCCTGGTATCGGAAGACTTCGATCCGACCCAGGCCAACATCATGAAGCGCACGCAGTTGACGAGCGCCGGCGGCGTCAAGCTGGCCTTGCTGCCGAAAAAGAACCGCGGCGAAACGGTCACCGTCGACCTGCGCCAGCACATCGGCGATGAAAAGAACCTGTTCGGCACCGGCGCGGTTCCGGAACTGACCGGCGCCATGCTGATGCGCGGCACCACCCGCTACTCGCGCGAGCAGTTGGCGGACGAATTCGACCGTCTCAAGATTTCCGGCAGCCTGAGCCATTTCCAGACCACGCGCGAGCACCTGCACGAGGCCCTGCGCCTGGTCGCCCACGTCCTGAAGGAGCCGGCCTTCCCGAAGGCCGAGTTCGCGCAGCTGCAAAACCAGGCCCTGGTCGGGCTGGAAGCGAGCCGCGGCGAGCCGCAGGCCGTGGCCGCGCGCGCCCTGTCCGAGCACTTCGACACCTACCCGAAGGGCGACGTGCGCCATGCGAATACGTCTGACGAAGACATGGCCGAGCTGAAGGCGGCGAAGGTCGAGGACCTGGCCGACTTCCACCGCCGCTACTACGGCAGCGTACCGGCCGAGCTGGCCATCGTCGGCGATTTCGACGCCGCCGCCGTGGTGCCGCTGGTCGACGAACTGTTCGGCGCCTGGCGCGCCAGCGAAAACGTGGCCCCGGTGCTGCGCCGCTTCGAGGACATCGCGCCCCTGAAGAAGACCCTGGACACGCCGGACAAGGAAAACGGCGTCTACATCGCGCGCCTGAACCTGGACCTGAACATCGACGACCCGGACTACCCGGCCCTGATGCTGGCCAACTATGTCTTCGGCGAAGGCGGCCTGCGCTCGCGCCTGATGGACCGCATCCGCCAGAAGGATGGCCTGTCCTACGGCGGCGGCTCCCAGCTCGACGCCGGCGACCTGGACCGCGCCGGCAGCTTCGCGATCAGCGCGATTGCCGCCCCGCAGAACCTGGCCAGGCTCGACGCCGCCGTGCGCGAGGAACTGGCGCGGGTGCTGAAGGACGGTTTCACGGCCGCCGAGCTGAACGGCGCCAAATCCGGCCTGATGCAGCAGCGCATCCAGACCCGCGCCGACGACGGCGCCCTGGCCGCCGGCTGGACCTCTTACCTGTTCCGCGACCGCACCTATGAATGGTCGCGCCAGTTCGAGGACAAGCTGATGGCGGTCACGCTGGCGCAGCTGAACGCCGCCTTCCGCAAGGCGATCGACCCGGCGAAACTCTCGGTCGTCCTGGCCGGCGACCAGCAGAAGGCGAAACCGGCGCCCTGAGCCTGTTGCGCGGCGCCGACGCACGATTGAACAAAGGACGGCTTCCGGTTATGATGTTGCCCGAAAGCATCATTTGGGTGTGACCGGGAGTCGATGTACATGAAGAACAAGAATAAAGCGGAACCGTCGCCGGCCACGTTTGCCGGCAAGGTTGCGCTGGTGACGGGCGGCGCGAGCGGCATCGGGCGGGCGACGGCGCTCGCCTTTGGCCGTGCCGGCGCTGCGGTGGTGATTGCCGACGTGTCGGTCGACGGCGGCCATGCGACTGCGGCCATGATCGTGGAAAACGGCGGCAAGGCGCTGTTCGTGCAGGCAAACGTCAGCCGCGCGCAGGACGTCGAAATCCTGCTCGACAAGACCCAATATCACTACGGCCGCCTCGACTGCGCCGTGAATTGTGCCGGCCAGCAGGCCGCCGGGGCGCGCCTCGACGAGATCGAGGAAGAAGATTTCGATCGCCTGATGGACGTCAACGTGAAGGGTGTCTGGCTGTCGATGAAATACCAGCTGCGCCGCATGAAGGAGCAGGGCGGCGGCGCCATCGTCAACTTGTCGTCGAGCTATGGCCTGGTGGGCGCGCCTTCGCAGGGCGCGTATGCGGCCAGCAAGCATGCGGTGGCCGGCCTGACCCGCACCGCCGCTGCCGAGTACGCCAAGGACGGCATCCGGGTCAACGCCCTGTGCCCGGGCGCGGTGCGCACGCCGATGCTGGCGCGCGCGCTGGGCGGCGAGGCTTCGCTGGAAAAGAAACTGCGCGCCGCGCACCCGATGGACCGTTTCGCCGAGCCGCACGAGATTGCCAACGCCATCCTGTGGCTGTGCTCCGAGCAATCCTCGTTCGTCACCGGCCACCAGTTGACCGCCGACGGCGGCTTCACCGCGATTTGATAGGGGCAGGTGAGTACTCGTACCCACCATGAACGAACATCAATCCACCCCATCCATCACCAGCCGCATCTGCTGCAGCATCAGCGCCGAGCCGGCACGCATCGGCACCGGCGCATTCACCGGCTTGAACCCGGCGCGCTCGTACAGGCGCAGGGCCGAGCCATTCCCCAGCGTGACGTCGAGCTCGGCAAAACGCACCTCGCGCTCGCGCGCCCAGGCCAGCGCCGCATCGAGCAAGCCGCGGCCGACGCCCCTGGCGCGGCATTCCGGCGCCACCCACATCTGGAACAGGTGCACCAGGGCGGGGTTGACACTATCCATTTTCGCCCAGACCAGGCCGGCGGGCTGGCCGTCCAGCTCGGCCACCAGCGGGCAATCCTGGCCCGACACGGCCGCCGCCGCCAGCCGCGCCGCCCAGTCTTCGGCGGTGCGGGCGCTTTCGGCTTCGAGGGTGCTGTAGAAGGCATCCGGCGCATCGGCCAGCGAGCGCAGGCGCAGCTCGCGGTAGATTGCCCATTCGTCGGGATACAGCGGACGGATGATGGGCATGCGGTTCGATGTATTCATGTCAGGAAAAAGTAGTTTTTGTTTTGCAACAATACTACCATGTCCGGCGCATGCGTGTTCAATATGTAGACGATCCGGCAATATCGCCGGATGCCTCAGCCGCTGCGCTTGGTCGCCGGCTTATTTCGGACGCGGGTCGCGCAGGCGTGCATCGGGCGGGATCACGCGCCCGGAGCGGATGTCCTGCACCGCCAGCGCCACCGCGCGCGCGACGTTGCGCACTTCTTCCTGGAAGGCGGTATCGCGGTCCAGCACATCGTGGCTCTCGGCATACGATTCGTAGTAGCCGATGAAGCGGTCGAGCTGGCCAAAGCTGCCCGAATCGACCAGGCCCATCCAGTTGAGCCAGTCCGACAGCGAGCGCCGCGTGCCCTCGATGCCGGCAACGTCGCCGTGCACCACCAGGCCGAAGGCGCGCCCGGCCAGGTGCTTCGGATAATCCCAGCCGTCGAGTTCGATGCGCTTGGCGATCTCCGGGTCCTTGCCCTGGGTCGAGCTGGGGTCGGGGTTGCCGCCGTCGGCGCAGACCAGGCGGTCGATCATCAGCTTCAGGGTGGACGGGGTCTGGTACCAGTACACCGGAGTCATGATGATGATGCCGTGGGCGGCGACCCAGCGTTCGTAGATTTCGTTCATCCAGTCGCCGGTCTGGCGCTCGGAATGGTTCGGGTAGCAGCTGCACGGCCAGTGGCAGAGCGGCATCGCGGTCGAGACGCAGGCCTTGCAGGGGTGGATGTGGCGGTCGTAGTCGGAGGTCAGGCGGCTCAGGTCGAGCAGGTCGGCCTCGATGCCCTGGGCGGCCAGGGTTTCCTTGGCCATGTTACTCATGCGCCAGGTCTTCGACATTTCGCTGGGGCAGGTGCCGTCGTTGCGCGCCGAGGCGTTGATGACCAGCACGCGGCTGGGCGTGGCCGGGTCTTTCTGCTTCGCATCGGCGGCAAGCAGGCGGTCGCGCGCCTGTTTCCACTCGATCGACAGGTCGTAGTCGGGGTCGGCAAAGCCGGGACCGGCCTTGACCGTGCGCGGCGCCTTGCGCTTGTCCTGGTAGGCCTGCCAGGCGATTTCCTCGACCTTGGCCAGCTCTCCTGCGACCGCTTCGAATGCCGGGTCGAAGAACTGCCCGATGAACTTGCGATGGAATTCGTCCCGCTCCAGCCTTGCGGGCGCCTGGCCCTTGCGCACCGTTGTCATGCCGCCTCCTTAGTCATGAGCTCATTATCGAAGGGGTGCGGCAATGCGAATGTTCGTTGGCGCACCGAGGCGGGCATGCAGGATGTAAAAAAAGCGGAGTACGCTTGCGCGCCTCCGCTTCCTTGCCTGCCCCGGAAAGGGGCAGGCCGGTCGATGCCTGTTGCCGTTACTGGCCGGCTGGCGCCGCCGCGGCAGTTGCCTGCGCGCCCGCGCCGGCAGGCTGCTTCAGCAGCGTGATCCAGATGCGCGCCGCGTCCGACAAACCGCCGCCGGCTTTCACGCTCTCGAACGTCTTGATCGCTTCGTCCTTGCGGCCGGCCTTGGCTTGCGCCGCGCCCAGGCGCAGCTTGGCTTCGTCGGGCTGCTTCAGGCCGCCCTTGGCGATGCCTTGCTGGATGAAGCCGATCGCCTTGTCGTGCTGGCCCATGGTGCTGTAGGCCCAGCCCAGGTTGACCAGGCCGGCGCCGGTCTTGGCCTTGGCGGCCGAGGCTTCGCCGGAAGCGATGTTCTTGGCATCGTCGGCGGCGCCCTTGTTGGCGCGGTCGCGCAGCTGGCCGTGGGCCTTGGCATTCGCACCCTTGCCCAGCACGCCGGCGGCGTAGCCCGCGTCCATCACGTTCTTGGCTTCGGTCGGGAAGCCGTCGCGCAGGGCGGTCTCGGCCAGGTCGACGTAGTCTTCCTCGCGCAGGGTCTTCATGGCGGCGAACTCGAGGCGCAGCACGGTCATGAAGTTGTCCTGGCTGAAGCCCGGCTTCTTGATCACGCCAACGCGGATCAGTTCGCTCCAGTACTCGTCGGTCGGATAATAGGCCACCATCTTCTCGACCGCGGTGTTATAGGCGGCGGTGTCCTTCGACTCGTGGGCGGCGCTGAGCAGCAGCTTCAGGTCTTCCTGGGTCGGGGTCTTGCCGGCCTTTTCGGTGTCGGCGACCGTTTGCAGCAGCTGGGTCTTGGCGCCGGCGTAGTCCTTGCCCAAGTACATGGCGCGTACCAGCAGCGGACGCGCGGTGGTCATGTCGCCGCCCATCGATTCATAGCGCTTGAGCTGCTCGACGGCGGCAGGGTAGTTCTGTTCCTTGTAGCGGATGTCGGCAACGGCCAGCACCATCTTGGTCTGCGATTCCTTGGGCTCGAAGCCGGAGTTGATGACTTCCTCGATGGCGGTGGCTAGGGCGGCATTGTTGCCGGCGACCGAGGCGGTCACCATCTTGACGCGGTTGACGGCGTAGGTTTCATACGGCGTCTTGTTCGGAAGCGCTTCGGCCTGGGTGATGCGGTTCTGCAGCTCGGTGATGTTCTTGGCGGCGACCAGTTGCTGGACCTGGGCCGAATCGATCAGTTTGAACAGTTCCGGGCGCACCGTGTTGGCCGGAGCCGCCGCAGGGGCGTCGGCTTTCTGGGCGTGGGCGCTCGTCATCAGGGCAGGCGCGGTGTTCAGGCCGACGGCAGCCAGCAGCAGGCAGAGGCGAGCGAGGCGGAAATGGGACATGAATGATCCTTCTAAAAAGATGAGCGGTAAATAATGCCGCGGCAAGGTGGCGTTTTTGCCAAGCTTGAGCAAACGCGCATTGTCCCATAAAACGGGGCGGGACCCTGCGGCGCTATTGTGCCGCAGGGCGCGGCCTTGCGGGGAAGCGGTTACATTGCGTTACCGCGAGTCGATCGCGGCAACATGCAGCCGTCAAAAACCGGGCACCGGGCACTGCCCCGCGGCCTCGATCCGGCCCGCCAGCCAGGCGTTCACGGCGTCCAGCGCCGGCGCCGCGAAGCCATAGGTCATCAGGGCCGGGGCGGCGAAGTCGAGCGCCTGGTAGGGATTCCACAAGGCCAGGTGCAGGTCGGGGCGCCAGGTGTCGCGCGCATGCGGGCCGTAGCGGCGGCGCGAGGTCGAGGCCAGGATCGTGAAGCGGCCGTCCTGGGGCAGGGCGCGCCAGTCGAAGGCTTCGGCGTCGGCGAAAGTGACCAGTTCGACCTCGAACAATTGCCCGAGCGAAGCGGCCAGCGTGGCCGCCGGCACGCCGGCTTCGGACACGCCGTCGCTGACCACGTCCTGGCGCGCCACCAGGCGGATCTTGCTGCCGGGAGCGGGACGGCGCACCGCGCCGCGCGCGCTCAGGCCGCGCTGCCAGGCGCGCGCCATCAGGGCGCGGTCGGCTCTGTCGCTATCTTGCAGTGCGGCGTTGCGGGCGCCGGTGGCGCCGGCCGGGTGGCCCGCCGCCAGCGCGGCCAGGCGCGCCAGCTTCTGCTCGACCTGGTTCAGCGGCAACTCGCCGGACGCGATGGCGGCGGCAATCGCGGCCACCGTTTCTTCCTGGGTCTCGCGCGACCCGATCGCCATCACCATGTCGGCGCCCGCCACCAGGGCACGCACGGCGGCCTGGCCGGCGCCGTAGCGGTGGGCGATCGCATGCATGTCCATGCCGTCGGTGATCACCACGCCCCCGTAATTCCATTGCTCGCGCAGGATGCCGGTGAGGATGGTGTGCGACATCGTAGCCGGGTAGTCGGGGTCGAGCGCCGGGTAGACGATGTGGGCGGTCATCATGGCCGGCGCCGGCGCGGCACCTCCGGCCGCCATCCGGAACGGCGCGAATTCGAAGCGTTCCAGTTCCGCCAGCGGCTTGTCGACGGTGGGCAGGGCGCGGTGCGAATCGACGTGGGTGTCGCCGTGGCCGGGGAAGTGCTTGACGCAGCAGGCCACGCCTTCGCTTTCGCTGCCGGCCATCCAGGCCAGGGCGATGCGGGTGGCGGTTTCCGGGTCGGCGCCGAAGGATCGCTCGGCGATCACCGGGTTGTGCGGGTTGTTGTTCAGGTCCAGCACCGGGGCGAAGTTCCAGTTGAAGCCGAGCCCGCGCACCGCGCGCGCCACCGCCGCGCCCACCTCGAACGCCAGTTCCGGGTCGTTCGCCGCGCCCAGGGCCATTGCCGAGGGCGGCGCCGGCACCCAGGTCGAGCGCACCACGGCGCCGCCTTCCTGGTCGAGCGCAATCAGGGACTGCTCGCCCATCACCTCGCGCAGGGCGCCTGTAAAACCGGTCAATTGCTCGGCATTGAGCATGTTCTGGCGGAACAGGCAGGCGCCGCGGATGCGGTTGTCGCGCAGGAAGGCGGCCGTGTCCTCGTCCAGTTCGGTGCCGAACAGGCGCACCATGATCAATTGGCCGGCGATGCGCCGCAATTCGCTCAGGTCGTTCATGGTCTGCTTAGTTCGTCTTGGTGACTTTGCTCAGGTGGCGCGGACGGTCCGGGTCGAGGCCGCGTGCCTTCGACAGCTGGGCCGCCATCACATAAAAGGCCTGGATTGCGACGATCGGGTCGAGGTCCGGGTTGGCCGCCACCGGCAGGGTCAAATCGCGTTCCGCCACGTCTTCCGGCGCGGCGAGCAATACCCGCGCGCCGCGGCCGCGCATCTCGCTCGCCAGGGCCAGCAGGCCGGCCTGGGCCGGGCCGCGGGTGGCGAAGATCAGGAGCGGATAGCCTTCCTCGATCAGCGCCATCGGGCCGTGCTTGATCTCGGCGCCGGAAAAGGCTTCGGCTTGCAGGGCCGAGGTTTCCTTGAATTTCAGCGCCGCTTCCAGGGCGATCGGGAAGCTGATGCCGCGTCCGACCACCATGATGTTGCGCGCCGGCGCCAGCACCTCGATGGCGGCCGACCAATCGGCCTGGCCGGCGCGGCGCAGATCGTCCGGCAGGGCGGCCAGGCCGGCGCGCAGGCCGTCGTCGTCCTGCCACTCGGCAACCAGGCGCGCACCGGCGACCAAACTGGTGATGAAACTCTTGGTGGCAGCCACGCTCTGTTCCTTGCCGGCGTGCAGGGGCATGGTCCAGGCGGCGCTCTGCGCCAGCGGCGATGCGGCATCGTTGACCAGGGCGACCGTGGTGGCGCCGCCGTCGCGGAAGTACTGGATCGGCTCGACCACGTCCGGACTCTGGCCCGACTGCGAGATGGCGATCGCCAGGGTGTCGCGCGTCACCAGCGGCGATTTGTACAGGGTGATCAAGGACATCGGCAGCGAGGTCACCAGGCGGCCCAGGCGCGACATGATCAGGTAGGCGACGTAGCTCGATGCGTGATCGGAACTGCCGCGCGCCACCGTCACGGCGCTGTGGAAATTGGTCGAACGCAGCGTGCGGCCGAGTTCGGCGTAGCGCTCCACGTCCTGGCTCAGCTGCAGGGCAACGCAATCCCCGGCCGACAGGGCTTCCTGCAGCATCAACGAGGTCGTGGTCATACGGGTTCTCCTTCGATATAAACGGCTTTGATGTGCAGGTCGCGGTCCAGCACGACGATGTCGGCATGGCAGCCCGGCGCCAGGCGCCCGCGCCGGGTTTCGCCGAGGTAATCGGCGGCATTCGTCGAGACGCGGCGCGAGGCGTCGGCCAGCGGCAGGCCGATCTGCACCAGGTTGCGCAGCGCCTGATCCATGGTGAGCGTGGAGCCGGCCAGGGTGCCGTCGCCCAGGCGCACGCCGCCCATGCATTTATGGACGACCTGGCGCCCCAGCATGTATTCGCCGTCGGGCATGCCGGCCGCCGCCGTGGAATCGGTCACGCAGAACAGGTGCGGAATCGAGCGCAGCGCCACCTTGATCGCCCCCGGATGCACGTGCAGCAGGTCGGGAATGATCTCGGCATATTGCGCATGCGCCAGGGCGGCGCCGACCATGCCCGGTTCGCGGTGGTGCAGGCCGGGCATGGCGTTGAACAAATGGGTGAAGCCGGCGGCGCCGTGTTCCAGCGCGGCCACGCCGTCTTCATACGAGCCGCTGGTGTGGCCGATCTGCACGCGGATGCCGGCGTCGGCCAGCAGGCGCACCAGTTCCAGGTGGCCATGGATTTCCGGCGCTACCGTAATCAGGCGCATCGGCGCCTGGCGGCCATAGGCTTCGACTTCGGCCAGCGAGGCTTCTTTCGCAAATGGCGGCTGGGCGCCGAGCTTGCTCGAATTGATGTAGGGGCCTTCCAGGTGCACGCCCAGGATGCGCGCCTCGCCCTTGCCGCGTGCATTGCAGGCGGCGCCGATGGCGGCCAGGGCGCGCTCGATGTCCTCGGGCGGCGCGGTCATGGTGGTGGCCAGCAGGCTGGTGGTGCCGTGCTTCGCGTGCAGGGCGGCGATCACGTGCGGGGCGTCGCCGCCTTCCATCATGTCGCGCCCGGCGCCGCCGTGCACGTGGACGTCGATGAAGCCGGGCAGGATGTAGTCGTCGCCGTTGGCCTGCGGATCGGCGGCAACGCCCTCGATGGCGGCAATGGTGGCGCCGGTCTCATCAAAGCGCAGTTCGCCGTGGACCCAGCCGTTTGGAGTAAGAATATTGCCTTTCATTGGGGTGCGCCTCCGCCGTGGCCTTCCACATACAGCGCGATCATGCGCAGCGCGCCCTTGGCCGAGTCGCCTTCGGGCGGGGTGCAGCGGGCGCGGGTGTCCTCGGGCAGCCAGGCCAGCAGCACGTCGCCCAGGCCGCCGCACAGCGACAGCGGCAGCCTGCTTTCCTTGTCGAGTGCGCGTGCGATGCCGGCCACTTCGCGCCCGGCGTGTTCGAGGATGGCGCGCGCCACCGGATCGGTCTCGCCGTGGGCGACCACGAAGCGGGCCAGGCTGGCATAGGCGGTCTGGTTGGCGCGGCCGAGCCAGATCTGCACGGCGTCGCGGGTGCCGCCGCAATGGGCGATGACTTCGCGCGCAAAGGCGCCGCCGTCGACGCGGCCGTCGAGCACCTGTTCGATGTGGTTCAGGGCGCGCAGGCCCATCCAGGCGCCGCTCGCTTCGTCGCCGGCCGGAAAGCCCCAGCCACCGACCTCGACCTTGGTGCCGTCTTCGAGCATGGCTTCGCCGACGCTGCCGGTGCCGATGGCAACGATGGCGCCGGGCTTGCCGCCGTGGGCGCCCATCAGGGTGGAGAAACCGTCGGTATCGAGCACGAGAGCGGCAAAGCCGGGGTTCGCCGCGGTAAATTGCGCTGCCCATTCCTTGTTGTGCACGCCCGCCAGGCCGAGGCCGATACCCATCGCCGCGAGGGGCGGATCGCCGATGTCGGCCGCCGCGCAGGCTTCGCCGACGGCGGAAAGAATGGTGGTCCAGGCCTTGGCGATGCCCTGCGACAAGGCCGACGGACCCGCCGTGGCCTGGGCCAGCTCGACGCCGTCCAGGGAAGCCAGGCGAACACGGGTGCCGGTGCCGCCACCATCGACGCCGATGAGGTATTCGATCATGAGAATAAGAGTGCCGGGGAAGGTCAGGGCACTATAGGGAGGCGGGTTCGGCTTGTCAACAGGTATTTAATTGGTATTCAATTCTCCTAGGAACTGGTATCTCAACTGGTATGGTTCCGAAGTCAGCGCCCACTGCGTGGGCACTCCGTGCCCACGCAGAACCACGCGCATAGCTTACCGTTCCGAAGTCAGCGCCCGTAGGGTGGGCACCCCGTGCCCACGCGGAACGATGAGCATAGTTAGCCGTGCAAAAGCACAAACGCAACGTCATTAGAACGCTAACGCCGCTTACGCTTCACGCGAACCCCATCACCCCCCATTCCGCCTCCCATTCCGCTCCACCACCACCACCTCACTCCGCCCATCCCGCAC
>NZ_JAJFES010000008.1 GCF_020708045.1 Massilia sp. IC2-278 | reverse complement strand
CTGTGCGTCCATCAAATATCGACGGCGTCTACAACGTCTTCTACTGCAACTGGGAAGTAAAGAATATCGATCTACGAATCGACGGCGAGAGCAGCTAGAATAGCCCGGCACATGTGTTACCCATGTCTCTAGCCATGTGTTACCCATGTCCCTGTGCTAAACAAGTGCCCACCGTACGGTTTGGGCCGTAGGTTACAGGATACCGAGCGACTGCTTTTGCATCGTCACCAGATCGGCGATGCCGGCCTGCGCCAGGTCGAGCAGGCGGTTCATGCCAGCGCGGTCGAAGGCCGCCCCTTCCGCCGTCCCCTGCACCTCGATGAAGTGCCCGGCCTCCGTCATCACCACGTTCATGTCGGTGTCGCAGCCCGAATCCTCCACATAATCGAGGTCCAGCACCGGCGTGCCCTGAACAATGCCGACCGAGATCGCGGCCACGAAATGCTTCACCGGCACCGCCTCCAGCACGCCGCGCTCCACCAATTTGGAGAACGCATCATGGGCCGCCACCATCGCCCCGGTGATCGACGCCGTGCGCGTCCCGCCATCGGCCTGGATCACGTCGCAGTCCAGGTGCAGGGTGCGTTCGCCAAAGGCTTCCAGGTCGAAGGCGGCGCGCAGCGAGCGGCCGATCAGGCGCTGGATTTCCTGGGTGCGGCCGGACTGCTTGCCGCGCGCGGCTTCGCGGTCCATGCGCGAGTGGGTCGAGCGCGGCAGCATGCCGTATTCGGCAGTCAGCCAGCCCTGGCCCTTCCCTTTCAGGAAGCCCGGCACCTTGTCTTCGATGCTGGCGGTGCAGATCACCTTGGTGTCGCCGCATTCGATCAGCACCGAGCCTTCGGCGTGTTTCGTGTAGTGGCGGGTAATGCGGATGGTGCGCAACTGGTCGACGGCGCGGCCGCCGGTGCGGATGAATGTCATGGCAAACCCTGGTTTATTTGAGGAGGTGGGACGACTTCTCGATGGCCTGGTTGATCTCGGCAATCGCCTTTTCGATGGCGTCTTCGTCGAAGGGGTCGAGGTCCGGCGCGGCGTCGACGCTGCCGATGGTGCTGCTGACCTGGTCCTCGGGCAGCATCTGGGTCGAGACCACGTTCGGCAGGTAAGCGTCGGCATTGTCCATGCCCTGCCAGGCGATCGCCAGGGCCGTCGTGTTGTCGCAGCGCGGGCCGCCGCGCGCCACGGCGCTGGCAACCAGTTCCGGCACCGCCTGGACCACGCTGCGGGTGGCCAGCTTGCCGACGATTTCCGCATCCGGCACCGACGACCACAAGCCGTCGGAGCACAGCAGCAGCACGTCGCCGGTCTGCAGGCCGACCTGCTGCGCGATGTCGACGCGCGGCGGGGTCTGAGCGCCCAGGCAGTTATACAGCTTGTTGCGGTCGGGGTGGCCGGCGCGGTCCGCCGGGCTAGCCTTGCCCTTGTCGATCAGGTATTCGAGGTGCGAGTGGTCGCGCGTGCAGGCCAGCACCTGGTTGCCGCGCACCCAGTACAGGCGCGAGTCGCCGCAGTGGACCCACAGGGCGCAGTTGTGCTGCACCAGGCAGGCCACGACCGTGGTGCGCGGGGTGTCGGCCAGGTTGTGGCGCGCGGCGTAGGCGTGGATGTCGCGGTGGGCCTGGGTGATTGCCTCCTCCAGGAAGCGCTCGGGCTTCTTGATGGTGGGACGCGCCTGCATCTGGAACATCATCGACAGGGTCTGCATGGCGATGGTCGCGGCGATCTCGCCGTGCAGGTGGCCGCCCATGCCGTCGGCCAGCACCAGCAGCAGCGCGTCGCGCGTGAAGCAGTAGCCCATGCGGTCCTGGTTGACGCGGCGGGCGCCGATGTGGCTTTGCTGGTAGACGGAAAACTGCATCGGGGTTCCTTAATCGTTGCTGCCGTTCTTTGCGCGGCCGAAGGCGCCGAGGCGGCCGAACAGGCCGCGCAAGCCGCCAGGACTGGCGGCCGTGGTACTGGACGCAGAGGCCGAAGCAGATGCGGGCGCGGTCTCCTCAAGCAGCGGCAGGGCCGGCGCCGTCTGCAGCACCTTCTGCACTTCGAACACGCTGCGCGGGCGCGCCATCGGGTCGAGCGACAGGCAGGCGCGCACCACGCCGGCCAGCTCCGGCGAATAGATGGTGGCCAGGTAGTCGAAGCGCGGCCCCATCTTGTCTTCCTGCCGGCGCGCGTCGGCGGCCTGGGGCGGCCCGCCGCTCATGCAGGAAAACAGCGCGGCGCCGATGCTGTAGATGTCCGACCACGGCCCCAGCGCCGAACCCTTCACGTACAGCTCGGGCGGGGCGAAGCCCGGCGTGTACATCGGCGCCAGCGCCATCAGGTCCTTGTTGATCGCCTGGCGCGCGGCGCCGAAGTCGAGCAGGATCGGCGAGCAGTCGCTGCGCAGGTAGATGTTGGCCGGCTTCAGGTCGAGGTGCAGCAGTTTGTTGGCGTGCACTTCGCGCAGGCCCTGGCACACGCCCTTGAAGACCTTGCGGATGAAGCTTTCCTTCAGGCGGCTGCCCTTGCCCACCACGCGCGCGATGTGTTCCTGCAGCGAGTGGCCGGATTCGTAGGCCATCACCATGTACACGGTCTCGTTGGCGCGGAAGAAGTTCAGGATGCGTACCACGTTCGGATGGACGATGCGCGCCAGCGCCCGCCCTTCCTCGAAAAAGCATTTCAGGCCGATGCGAAACAGCGGCGCGTTCGGCTTCGGGATGGTCGGCGCAAGCTCGCCCGGCTGGCGCAGCGCGAGCGCGCTCGGCAGGTACTCCTTGATGGCGACCGCGCTGCCCTCGGCATCATATGCAAGATAGACAATACTGAACCCGCCAGACGCGATTTTCTTTACAATGCGATATCCGGCAATCTCCAGCCCATCCGGCAAGGGTGCGTTATTTTGTGCGGCCATACTGAAGAGTTCCTTGCATAACACGGCGATTGTGTGGATAAATGTCGGTCTTGTAAAGAATAATGAGCGTCGGGCAAGGTAAATACGCGCATATCGTGTGCGTCGTTTGCCGGTAGCCGGGCGCCGTGAAAACCGGGGACTCCATTGAGCATTTCAAGCATGACTGGCTATGCGGTTGCCACCAGCGAAGGCGCTGCCGGCACCCTCACGATCGAAATCAAGAGCGTCAATTCGCGCTTCCTCGATCTTCAGTTCCGCATCAACGACGAGCTGCGTGCGCTTGAACCGGACCTGCGCGCCGCGATCATGGCGGCCATCACGCGCGGCAAGGTCGAGGCGCGCCTGTCGTTCGGGCGCAAGGCCGCGGGCGGCACCCAGGCCCTGAACCACGAACTGCTGGCCGACCTGGCGCGCCTGCAAGGTGAAGTGAGCCGTCACTTCGCCCAGGCCCAGCCGATGACTGTGGCCGAGCTGCTGCGCTGGCCGGGCGTGGTCGAGGAATCGCACGTGGGCCAGGAGTCGCTCCAGGCCGACGTCGCCGCCCTCACCGCCCGCACCATCGCGGCCTTTGTCGACAGCCGCCGGCGCGAAGGCGCGGCGCTGGAAGCGATGCTGATCTCGCGCATCGAGGCGATGGAAGCCATCGTCAAGCGCATCACGCCGCTGATCCCGCAAGTGATCTCGCAGTTCCAGCAGAAGGCGGTCGAGCGCATGCAGGACGCCCTGGGCCTGGCCGGCCACGGCAATCCGTCGGTGCTGAGCCGCCAGGAAGTGTTCGAGCGGATTCGCCAGGAAGTGACCCTGTACGGCATCCGCATCGACGTGTCGGAAGAACTGTCGCGCCTGTCGGCGCACCTGAACGAGACCCGGCACATCCTGAAAAAGGGCGGCCAGGTCGGCAAGCGGCTCGACTTCATGATGCAGGAACTGAACCGCGAGGCGAATACGCTGGGGGCCAAGGCCTCGGTGAAGGAGCTGGCGGATGCGTCGATGGAGCTCAAGCTGCTGATCGAGCAGATGCGCGAGCAGGTGCAGAACCTGGAGTAAATAACTGAAATATCAGCGATGCGGTGTTGTCAGGCCGCACGCAACTCGGACGTTGAACCGCGTGGGCACAAGTGCCCACCCTACGAGCAGTGGTAGGGTGGGCACTTGTGCCCACGCGGATTTGTACATATGAATAATCGCGCAGTCGATATATGCTGCGCACTAGAATGCAGAAATAAAGGAACACACCATGCTCACCACCGCCTTCTCCGGCAGCCTGTTCGTCGTCGCCGCCCCGTCCGGCGCCGGCAAATCGACCCTGGTCAACGCGCTGCTCAAGCAGGAACCGGGCATCCAGCTCTCGATCTCGACCACCACGCGCGCGCCGCGCGTAGGCGAGGAAGACGGCGTGCACTACCACTTCACCACCGCCGAGGATTTCGAGAAGCGCGCCGACCGCGGCGAATTCCTGGAGTGGGCCGAGGTGCACGGCAACTTCTACGGCACCAGCCGCCTGAGCGTGGAAGAAAAAATGAAGTCCGGCACCGATATCCTGCTGGAAATCGACTGGCAGGGTGCGCGCCAGGTGAAGAAGCAGTTCCCGGATGCCGCCGGCATCTTCATCCTGCCGCCGTCGATCGCGGCGCTGGAAGAGCGCCTGCACAAGCGCGGCACCGACGAACCGCACATCATCACGCGCCGTTTGCTGGCGGCCGGGGGCGAGATCGCTCACGCTCCCGAGTTCGAATATGCTATCATCAACGAAGAGTTCAACGCCGCCTTGGCCCAACTACAGGCGATTGTCCAGGCGACACGTTGCCGCTTCGCCCAACAGGCCGCCCGCAACGCCTCGCTGTTTGCCCAGCTGGGTATCCACGTACTGCAACAACCGTAATTTTTCCAGCGTCGCCCGCGCCGCTGCTTCCATCTATTCTGGAGTTACCACCATGGCCCGCATCACCATCGAAGATTGCCTGAAAAACGTCCCGAACCGCTTCCAGCTGACCCTGGCCGCGACCTACCGCGCACGCCAGCTGCTCCAGGGCCACACCCCGAAAGTCGAAGCCAAGGACAAGCCGACCGTCGTCGCCCTGCGCGAAATCGCCGCCGGTAAAGTTGGCCTGGAAATGCTGAAGAAAGTGCCGATGTAATTCCGAGATGTAATACCTGGTCTCAGACCGGTCGTTACACCCGACGAACCCGCGGCCCCAACCGCGGGTTCGTCACATTCGGCAGTCCGTAATTCTGTTATTCTGTCCCCACACTGCGGCTGATCGACATAACGTATGAACCTGTTTCCCCCAGATACTACCCATTCTGGCAATCCTCCTGCCCGCGCCAAGCGCTCCGGCAAGCCGCACGACACTGCCGAGGCGCCTGCCCCCGGCGTAGCCTCGGTCACCCAGCTGATCGACAAACTGTCCGACTACCTCACCCCGGCCGAACTGAAGAAAGTCCGCGAAGCCTACCGCTTCTCCGACGAGATGCACCTCGGCCAGGTACGCAAGTCCGGCGAACCCTATATTTCGCACCCGATCGCGGTGGCCGAGATCTGCGCCGAGTGGAAGCTCGATGCGCAGGCCATCATGGCGGCCCTGCTGCACGACGTGATCGAAGACCAGGACGTCAAGAAGGAAGAGCTGATCGAGCGCTTCGGCGCGCCGGTGGCGAACCTGGTCGACGGCCTGTCGAAGCTGGAAAAGATCGAGTTCCAGAGCCTGGTGGAAGCGCAGGCGGAAAACTTCCGCAAGATGCTGCTGGCCATGGCCTCGGACGTGCGCGTTATCCTGATCAAGCTCGCCGACCGCCTGCACAACATGCGCACCCTCGGCGTGATGGTGCCGGCCAAGAAGCGCCGCATCGCCGGCGAAACGATGGAAGTCTATGTGCCGATCGCGCACCGCCTCGGCCTGAACAACATCTACCGCGAGCTGCAGGACCTGGCCTTCTCGCACCTGTACCCGCTGCGCTACCGCACCCTCACCAAGGCGGTGAAATCGGCGCGCGGCAACCGGCGCGAGGTGGTGAAAAAGATCCTGGAATCGGTGAAGCAGACCCTGGCCATGGCCGGCATCCAGGCCGAGGTCTATGGGCGCGAAAAGACCCTGTTCGGCATCTACAAGAAGATGCGCAACAAGCACCTGTCGTTCTCGCAGGTGCTCGACGTGTATGGTTTCCGCGTCGTGGTCGACAACATTCCCAACTGTTACGTGGCGCTCGGCACCCTGCACGGGCTGTACAAGCCGATGCCCGGCAAATTCAAGGATTACATCGCGATCCGCAAGATCAACGGCTACCAGTCGCTGCACACCACCCTGATCGGCCCCTATGGCACCCCGGTCGAATTCCAGATCCGCACCCAGGACATGCACCGCACGGCCGAGTCCGGCGTGGCGGCGCACTGGCTGTACAAGACCGGCGACCAGAACATGTCGGACCTGCAGCAGCGTACCCACGCCTGGCTGCAGTCGCTGCTCGACATCCAGCAGCAGACCGGCGACTCGGCCGAGTTCCTCGAACATGTGAAAGTCGACCTGTTCCCGGATTCGGTGTACGTGTTCACGCCGAAATCAAAAATCATCGCCCTGCCGCGCGGCGCCACGGCGCTCGACTTCGCCTATTCGATCCACACCGGCATCGGCGACCATTGCGTGGCGGTGAAGATCAACAACGAAACCCAGCCGCTGCGCACCGAACTGCACAACGGCGACATCGTGGAAATCGTCACCGACCCGGATTCGCGCCCGAGCCCGACCTGGCTCAGCTATGTGCGCACCGGCAAGGCGCGTTCGGCGATCCGCCACCACCTGCGCACCATCAACGTCAACGAATCGGTGGAACTCGGCCAGGACCTGCTGGCCCAGGCGCTGGCCGCGCGCGGCGTTACCGGCGAATTGCCGGCATCGACCATCGAGCGCGTGCTGGCGGAATCTTCGGCCAAGTCGATGGACGAGCTGTACGCCGACATCGGCATCGGCAAGCGCATGCCGGCGCTGGTGGCGCGCCACATCTTCGGCCTGATGGACGGCGGCGACGACACCCTGCCGTCTTCCGCACCGCTGTCAGGCGAGATCGACCCGGTGACGATCTACGGCAGCGAAGGCGTGTCGGTGCAGCTGGCGCCATGCTGCCTGCCGATCCCGGGCGACGGCATCGTCGGCCAGCTGCGCCGCGACCAGGGCCTGGTCGTGCACACCGCCGACTGCCTGCCGGCCAAGCGCCTGCGTGCCAAGGAGCCGGACCGCTGGATCGCCGTGCAGTGGGGCGAAGAGCTGAACCGCCGCTTCGACTGCCGCATCCGTTTGTTGATCAACAACGAAAAGGGTATTCTGGCGCGCGTGGCGGCCGAGATCGGCGAGTCGGATGGCAACATCACGTATGTAGGCATGGACGAGGACGACGAGAACATGATGACGCAGCTGCGCTTCACCATCCAGGTGAAGGACCGGGTGCACCTGGCGCACCTGATCCGCAATCTGCGGCGGGTGGCGGGGGTCAACCGGGTCGAGCGCGAGCGGGCCTGATCCAGTCATTCGGTCTCATTTGGTCTCATTTCGTCTTACAGGGCAGCCCACGTCATGTGGGTTGTTTCTTTTTGAGCGTACGAAAAACGATTGCTTGACGCTTAACTTTTAGTTCATGCATCATGTTTTTCTTTTTCTTCTGAGAAAAACATGAATCCGTCCGTCCAGGAAGCCCTGCCCCAGTTGCGCGATGCCATCCGTGCCGCCACCGCCGGCCTGGTCGAGCGCGAGGGGTTGGCCGAGCTGATGGTGCTGGGCGCGGTCGCCGGCGAGCACCTCCTGATCGTCGGCCCGCCGGGCACCGGCAAGAGCGCCGTCGTGCGCCGGGTCGCCGCCAGCCTGGGCGGTAATTACTTCGAATACCTGCTCGGGCGCTTCACCGAGCCGGCCGAGCTGTTCGGCCCCGTGAACCTCGGCAAGCTGCGCGAAGGCCTGGTCGTCACCGACACCGCCGGCATGCTGCCCGAAGCGGAGATCGCCTTCCTCGACGAGGTCTTCCTCGGCTCGACCGCCATCCTGAACACCCTGCTCGGCCTGCTGAACGAACGCCAGTTCCGGCGCGGCCACACGCGCATCGCCTGCCCGCTGCGCATCTGCGTGGGCGCTGCCAACGGCTTGCCGGAAGACGAAGGCCTGGCCGCCTTTGCCGACCGCTTCCTGCTGCACGCCTTTGTCGAGCCGGTAGCCGACAACCGGCTCGAAGACCTGCTGGCCGGCGGCTGGGAAGTCGGCCGGCAGCCGCTGGCGCCGCAGGCGGGTCTGGAGCGCCTCGACCGGCTGGCCGGCGCCGTCTCCGCCGTCGACATGGATGCCGTGCGCCCGGCGCTGGCGCATGCGGTGCGCCAGCTGCGCCAGGCCGGCATTGCGCTGTCGGACCGCCGCATCGTGCGCTCGCAGCGCCTGGTGGGGGCCGCCGCCGTGCTGGCCGGGCGCGAGCAGGCGTCGGGCGCGGACCTGTGGCCGCTGCTGTTCGCAATTCCTACCGCGGCCGGCCAGGCCGGCGCACGCGAGGCGCTGCGCGAGATCCTGGCCGAGTCCAGCCACCCGCTGCTGCACAGCGTGACCGAGCAAACGGCCAACACGCCGCAGGCGCGCATTGCCCGCCTGGTCGAGGACAGCGACCGCCTGCTGGCCGGCGGCGACCAGCCGGCGCGCGCCCAGGTCGAAGCCCTGCTGCGCGAGATCGATGCGAATTTCGACCCGGCCGGACTGCCCGCCGACCTGGCCGAACGCCGCGCCAGGCTGGCCGCCAGCCTCACCTGGGCTTGAGCCTTGCTGTCCTGGCGCGCGCGTACCGATAGCGTCGAAGCGGCCGGCCTGGTGGCCGCCGGGCCGGCCCTGCACGCCTTGCTGGGCGCCCTGCGCGAGCGCGGCGCCGATGGCCTGCATGGCTTGACCTTGACGGCCACGCGCGGCCTGCTGGTACTGCTCGGCCCGGCCGCCAGCCTGCCCTGGATCGACGGCGTGGCCTATTGCGCGCCGGCCGAGGGCGTGCCGGGACTCTGGCTGCCGACCCGCCTGGCGCCCGATGCGCCGGCCGAACTGCTGCACGCGGCCCTGCAGCGCCGTAGCGGCCACGCCACCCTGCTCCTGTGGCCCGACCCCGGCATGGTGCTCGGACTGGACGGCGCCCAGCCGCTGCAGCCCGCGCTGCTCGACTGGCTGGAACGGGAGACCGCATGAGCGCCCGCCCGCCCCTGGCAGCGCCGCCATCCTCGCTGCCACCTCTGCTTCAACCCTGGTCCGCCTGGCTCGTCCTGTTTCCCGACGACCTGGCGGCCACGCTCGGCCAGCTGCTGCTGCGCCTGCAGCCCCTGGTCGGCCCGCTGCGCCGCCACGCCGCGCGCATGGCGGTCGATCCGGCCGGCGTGGGCGATATCGTCCTGCGCGGCAGCTACGACCGCCTCCTGATGAGCGAGTGGGCGCTGGCCGACAGCGTCCCCGACGAATTCCTGCGCCGCGCCGCGAATGGCGAACTGCTGTTCACGGGGCCGGAACCGGCCAACAGCGACACCTCGCTGCGCAGCGTGGCGCTGTTCGACGCCGGCCCGGCCCAGCTCGGCGAAGCGCGCCTGGCGCACTTGGCCCTGTTCATCCTGCTGGCAAGGCGCGCCCAAGTGGCCGGCGCCGACTTCCGCTGGGGCATCCTGCAGGTGCCGGGCGTGCTGCACGATCTGCAAGGGGTGCACGGCGTGCGCAAGCTGCTCGACGCGCGCACCTATGCCGCCCTCGACGATGCCGGCCTCGCGGAATGGGAAGCCGTGCTCGGCAAGGATGCGCTCGACTGCTGGCTGGTCGGCGACCCGCTCGCGCCCTGCCCGGCCCAGGCGCATTCACGCGTGCTGGTGCGCCGCTCCTGGTTCGATCACCAGCTCGATGTCGAAGTGGTGCAGCGCCGCCGCACCAGCAGCGTGGCCCTGCCCCTGCCCTCGCCGGAAGACAGCGTGCGCCTGCTGCGCCGGCCTTTCGACAAGCCGAAGGCGGGGGTAAATGTCCTGACGCGCGAGGCGCATTCGCTCAAGCGGGCGCCGATGTTCGGCAACGTGCGCGACTGGTTGGCCGTCGGCACGGTGGATGGCGGCGTGATTGTCTACCGCATTCCCGACTCGCCGCGCGCCGGCGCCGGACGGCCGCGCAAGCAGGGAAAGTTGCGCCATGCCGACGCGATTGTCGCCGCCGGCATGTACCACAAGTCCTTCGGCACGGTGGCCTTGCGCGACGGCGAGCTGCATTTCTCGAACTTTCCCGGCCCGGTCTTTTGCAAACTCACGCTGCCGCTGCCCGACCCGGACTTGTTCCAAGCCGTGCCGGGTGCGCTGCGCTGGGCGCAGGCGTTTTTCTGGATGACCCGTGGTCCTGGCGGCTCCGTCGAGGAAGTGCTGGTGCTCGACAAGGCCGGGCGTCTCGTGTGCTGGAACTGCAGCGCCGTACCGGGCCGCCCGCCGTCGAATTCCGGGTTCCGCCTGGTGTCGCGCGACGTGATCGGCGCCATCCAGCATGCGGACCGGGTCCTGTTCGCGGTGTCGGAGAAAGGGCGCACCGACGTGTATGAGGTCAGCAAGGGCAAGCCGGTGCGCGAACACCTGTATCCGATCATGCACCCGGGCCGGCGCATCCTGTTCGGCGAACCGCGGGATTGGCGCGGCGGGCGCGGCATGTATGCGCTGCACCTGGCGGGTCGCCCCGACTGGCTGGTGGGCGACGCGGGCGGCGCGCAGCACATCGCGGTGGACGAACGCGACATGGTCCTCGGCTGCGCGCGCAACCCGCAGACGAAGCGTCCGGCACTGGTGGTGCTGCATGCCGGCCGCCTGCGCATCTCGCTGCTCGACAAGGGCGGCAGGCAGCAACTGGTCGACAGCGCCGAGCCGATCGCCCAGGCCAGTTTCGACCCGGCCCATGGCCGCCTGGCCTGGCTCGGCCAGAAAAGCAGCGCCTTGAACGTGCGCGCCATCGATCCCGGCGAAGCGCTGCTGCGCGTCGCGCCGAACGGAGGCGCCCATGCAGGCTGAGGTCCGGCGTCCCCTGCTGCGCGGCAGCCAGCCCGTGCGCGCACTCTGGTTCGATCACACCCTGTACGGCGAAGACGAGGCGCGCCGGCGCCTGCTCGGCGCCTGGGAAACCGGCGCCCAGGCGTATCTGCTGGATGGCGGCTACCTGCTGGTGTGGAAGCGCGCGCGGCGCATGCGGTGCGAAAGCGCGCCCGGCCTGCCCTTGTGCGACCAGGACGGCGTGCTCGCCAGCGCCCCCTTGACCACGCCCGAACGCGCCGGCATCGCCTCCGGGGCGGCCGTGCTGGTCTTCGGCGCCAGCCTGCACGCGCATGCGCTGGACGCGCAGGCACGCATCGACCCATCGTCCTGGCTCGACGTGTCCGGCATCCCGGTGTGCAGCGCACTGGCCATGCCGCGGGAAGCGCAGGCCGGATTCACCGCCGCCGTGCCCGCAGCGGCGCTTGATGTGCGCACCCTGCTCGGCAGCGCGGTGCCGCCACCGAGCGCCAGCCGCGCGGAATTTTTGCGCCATGCGGCGCGTGCGCGCGACGGCGGGCCTTCGCTGGTCACGACAGCCGCCGCGGCGGCCATGCTGGCGGGCGGCGTGGCGGCCGGACTGGCAGGCGGGCTTGCCGGGCTGGTGGGCCTGCTGCGCCTGGCCCTGCCCTCGTCCGCAGGCACCGGCGGCGCGGCGCGCGGCGCCACACGCAGCGCCACACCGGGCACACCCGCCTCCTCGCCGCTGGCCGACTGGCTGGCCGCACGCTTCGGCAAGCTGGCGGCCATGACGCGCCTGGCCCACCTGCTCGGCTGGCGCCAGGCGAATTATTTACGCAAGATGCTGCGCCAGTTCGACGAAGGCAATCTCGGCGAAGCCCTGCGCCATGCGATCCCGCTCGACAGCAAGCATGACGCCACCCGCCAGGCGTTCGGCCGTCCGGGCCGGCGCGACAATCTCGATATCGGCGCTGGCGCCAGCGCGGCCGCCATTGGCCTCGACGAGGGTTCGATCGACCTGCTGCGCACCACCTACCAGCGCAGTTTCGAGATGCTCGACCGCACCGGCCGCATCGACGAAGCCGTGTTCGTGCTGGCCGAGCTGCTGAACCGGCACCAGGAAGCGGTCGACTACCTGGAGCGCAAGGAGCGTGTCGCCCAGGCGGCGCAGCTGGCCGAGACACTGGGCCTGGCGCCGGCGCTCGCCGTGCGCCTGCATGCCAAGGCGGGCAACCTGGCGCGCGCCGTGCTGCTGGCGCGCCTGTCCGGCTGCTTTGCCGAGGCCGTGGCCGAACTCGAGCGGCGCAGCGACGCGGGCGCCGCCTCCCTGCGCCTGGAGTGGGCGCAGGACCTGGCGGCGCGCGGCTACCTGGCCGAAGCCGCGTCGGCCGTCTGGCCGCTGGCCGAGGAGCGCATGCGCGCGCTGGACTGGCTGCGCGCGGCCGAAGCGGCAGGCGGCGCGCTTGGCGTACAGGGCCTGCTGCACATGCTGGCGCTCGACCAGGACGCACTGCGCAGCCGCCAGGCGCCTGTTGGCGCCTTGTTGACGGCGCGGGGAGCGGACGCCGACCTGGCGCGCCTGCGCGCCTGCGAATGCCTGCTGCGGCTCGATGGCCACAACAATGCCACGCGCCGCGTCGCCGCCGAACTCTGGCGCATGCTGGCGGTGCAAGCGGCCGCCGCGCGCCCTCCGCTGCCCGGCGATACCCTCGACAAGCTGCTGAAGATCGCGTCCGACCCGGTGCTGGCCGACGATGCGCCGCGCCGCAAGTCCGGCAACCCGCCGGCATCCGTGCCGCTGGCCGCGCGCAGCGCAACCCTGCACGTGACCTTTGCCGAGACCGGCCTGCATGCGTTGCACGACGTGCGCGCCCTGCCTGACGGCGGCCACCTGCTGGCCCTGGGCGAAGGCGGCGTGATGCTGGCGCGCGAAGGGAACCGTGCGCCGCTGCGCTTCCCGGTTCCGGCCGCGCACCTCGTGGTGTCGCACAACGGACGGCGCGCGCTGGCCCTGGCGCGGCGCGAAAAGGCGGTACGCGTCAGCCGGCTCGACCTGGTCAGCGGCAAGGTCGAGGACTGGTTCAGCGCCAACCTGCAGTTCTGGGCCGGCGAATTCGATGGCGCCACCTGGAGCGTGGTGGCGGACAACCGCCTGATGGTGCTCGATGCGACGGCGCCGGGACAATCGGTGTTGTGGCAGGTCGGCGATTTGCCGGGGAAGGTCACCGCTTTCGAGCGCCAGGGCGAGCACGAGGCCCTGCTGATGCGCATCGATGACGCTGTCGAGCAGTGGCGCTACGCCCTGCCGGCACGGCGCCTGCTGGCAAGGGAGCGCGCGGCCTTGTCCGACACGGTACTCACCGTCCTGCCCGATTGCGAAGACGACGATCCTTTCATTCTCGAGATGGCCGAACCCGACCGCGACCACGCGCTGCCAAGGCTGCGCGTATGGGGTCCCCAGGCGAATCATGTCATCGCAGCGTGGCCGCACCCGCACTTTCCGCAGGCGAGCCTGCACGACGGGCTGCTGATGCTCCGCTTCGACGCCGAGGATGGCTGGCACTGCCGGCTCACGAAGATCAACGGCAGCATCTGCGCCGAGATCGTGCTGCCCGATGCCCAGGAAGCGCATGCGACAGTACGCGGCGGCCACTTGCTGGCCTGGGACCGGCGCGGCCGCCTGGTCGACGTCGCGCTCGACACGGCGGCCGTCAGGACGCTGACCTTCGGCTGACCGTGCCGGCCCCATGCCTGTGCAGCCGGAACGGAACGCATCGTCCAGTTAGTTTTCCAAGTCGCGCCGCCGTCTGCGTCACCTGTGTCGTGTCCGCCGTCCACGCGGTCAACGCACGCCGGAGCAGATGCGCGGCTGAGCGAAGGGTGGTTGAACGCGTGGGCGGCGCAACAGCCGCGTGGCCGCAAGCCGCCGGGTAGAGCTGACCACCCTACGCATCAACGCCTGTCGGCAGCAATGCCGCGCACTTGACGCAGGGTGGCACGGCTGCTCGCCAGTTCGCCGGAGTGGCCGCAGGCGTTCACCCAATGACCGTCTTCGCCGGCGTAGACGAACAGCAGATAGGGTTTGCCGGCGTCGCGCTCATCCAGGCCGAAGCGCGCCGATGTGTTGGGTTCGACGATGTCGAGCAAGCCGCCCTTCACTTCGGCCGGCGTCTTCCCGTACAGGACTTCATCGACCTTCAAACGCACGCGGGTGGCGGTGTAGCCTTCTGGGTCCTCGGCCAGGTCCTGCACACGCGTAAACGTCTGCGGCTGCGCGATCACGACGAAGCGCGCCTCGCGCATTTCCTGGACCAGCGGCAAGTTCGGATGGCCGCCCTCGCACAGCGCCCAGGCCTTGCCACTGAATGGGAACAGCAGGGCCATCCAGAGGAAGCGTGCGCCTGCCATCTTCGTAACTGTCAGACCCCGGCCAGCGCCAGGATACGGTCGAAGGCGTCGCAGGCGCCCGCGCAGGCGTCGGCGACTTCCTCTTGGGTGCGCACTTCGGCGCGCAGCGCCAGCATGAAGGCGCGCCAGCGCGGGCCGGGGCCTTCTTCGCCGGAACCGCGCAGGTAGCGCAGCGGGTGCGGCGCGAGCTGATCGGCCAGGCGTTTGTACAGCACGGCGCCGCCCAGCTGCGAGCCTTCGACGACATACGCCACGCCCCAGCGGTAAGCGGCGCTGGCGTCGGCTGGCCAGGCAGCCGACGGTGCGAAGTCGGGCGCTTTGAGTCCGGCCAGCGACGGCTCGGCCAGGTCGGCTTCGATCAGGGACAGATGCGGCACTGCCGGCAAGCCGCCCGCTCCTTGCGGGCCGTCGTGGAAACCGGCCAGCCACGCCTGCATCGGCGCCAGCCAGGCGCGCAGCAGTTGCAGGTGATAAGCATAGTCGGCCAGGGTGGCGTCGGGTTTCGACAGGGGCAAGCCACTGTCGAGGCGTTCGTGGCGGTCGTTTGTCCCTTGCCGCAGCGCGGCCAGGACGTCGGACTCGCGTGCGGGGTCGTGAGGTCGGTTCATGGCCCCATCTTACCAGCCATGCCGGATTGAAGCGTGGATCAGTCCGCGATCGGCTCCGGATACTCGACGCTGAGGATTTCCAGTTCCTCCACGCCCTGCGGCGTTTGCAGTGTGACGATATCGCCCTCGCGCGCCTTGGTCAGCGCACGCGCCACCGGCGACACCCAGCTGATGCGCCCGCGCAGCGGATCGAGCTCGTCGACGCCGACGATGGTCACCGTATGCTCTTCGCCCGCTGTATTCGAATAGGAAACAGTCGCGCCAAAAAACACTTGATCGTTTCCATAATGGACACTCGGATCGACCACGAAGGCCGAGTCCATGCGCTTGGTGAGGAAGCGGATGCGGCGGTCGATTTCGCGCAGGCGGCGCTTGCCGTAGATGTAGTCGCCGTTTTCCGAGCGGTCGCCGTTCGAGGCGGCCCAGTGCACCACGCGCACCACTTCCGGCCGGTCGACGTCGATCAGCTGCAGCAGCTCGTCCTTGATGGCCTTGTAGCCGGCGGGCGTGATGTAGTTCTTGGCGCCAGGCGGAATCGCCTGCGCCAGCGCGACGGCGTCGTCATCGTCGTCGTTGTCGCTCTCTTTTACGAATGCCTTATTCATAAGCTTATTATAAGGATATGGGGCCGGAAGCGCCGCCGGATTGCTTTATCATCGCAGGATGAAGCCGACGCCATCCGCCCGCCACCCGCTGCTCGCACCGCTGCTGACGCTTGCGGCGCTGCTGCTCGTGCTGGAAGAATGGCTGTGGCGCGTCGGCAGCCGCTTCGCCAGCGGCGTCGCCGGCTGGCCGCCGCTGGCCTGGATGGAAAACATGGTGCGGCGCCTGCCTCCTTATCCTGCCCTGCTGGTGTTCGCGCTGCCGGGCCTGCTGCTGTTGCCGGTCAAGCTGCTGGCCCTGCTGGCGATCGCCCATGGCCACCCGATGTGGGGCGTGGCCACCTTCGTCGCGGCCAAGCTGGGCGGCGCGGTGGTGGTGGCGCGCCTGTACGTGCTCACGCTGCCTTCCTTGCTGGCGCTGGTCTGGTTTGCGCGGTGGCACAATCGCTTCATCATGTTCAAAGATCACGTCATCGCCCGCCTGCGCGCCAGCCCGACGTACGTGCAACTGCGGCGCGGCGTCTCCGCCCTGCGCAGCAGCCTGCGCCGCAACCTGCGTCGTTTGAAGCGCCAGCTGCGTCCGTCGGTGCCCTTCGGCAGCCGCCACGCCACGCGCAGCGCCCGCGCCTTGCGCCGCTTCGTGTCGCTGTGGCGCCGGCGCCGCCAATCCACCGAATCCGACCGCCCATGAACACAGCCGAGCCGACCCTGGCCGCCCCGATGCAGGCGGCCGCTTCCGAAATGTTCCTGATCGACGCCACCAGCCTGGCCCTGGTCGACGTGAACGGCGCCGCGCGCCAGAACCTGGGCTACGACAACGCCAGCCTGCACGGCGCCAACGTCAGCCTGGTCGCGCCCGAACTCGACGGCACCGCCCTGCACGGGCTGCTGGCCGGCCTGGGCGACGAGATCGGCGAGCAGCGCTGCCTGCGCACGCGCTTGCGCCGCGCCGACGGCAGCC
Source organism: Massilia sp. IC2-278 (assembly GCF_020708045.1). Lineage (GTDB taxonomy): Bacteria > Pseudomonadota > Gammaproteobacteria > Burkholderiales > Burkholderiaceae_D > Telluria. Next base: position 172,268 of record NZ_JAJFES010000008.1, on the reverse strand, counting down.
TGTACCCGGCCAAGCTGACTTTCCTGCGCATCCAGCGCGACAGCCGCGACCTGCTGCTGGCAATGGGCGACGACCTCTCGCCCGAGCAGGCCGCCGCCACCGCCCTGGCCCAGTCGCAGGCGCGCTACAACGCCATCGTCGACCACACGCCGGGCCTGGTCTACCAGTTCGTGCTCGGCGCCGACGGCCGCCACGAGTATCCCTACCTGAGCGAAGGCTGCGCCGCCCTGCTCGGCGTGCAGCCGGCGGCGCTGCAGGCCGATCCCGATCTGTTCCTGCGCCTGGTCCTGCCGGAAGACCGCAAGGGTTACCTGGAAACGATGGCGGTTTCCAAGATCAGCCTGTCGGGCTGGAACTGGGAAGGCCGCATCTGGATCGAGGCCTGGAAGGACGTCAAGTGGATCAACCTGCGCGCCACCCCGCACCCGGCGGCGCACGGGGCGGTGCAGTGGGACGGCATCATGACCAACATCACCGAGAGCAAGAACGAGCAGCTCGACGTGCTGCGTTCGCGCGCGCGCCTGGCCGAGCTGACCGAGCACAGCGAGCAGGTGAAGGAACAGGAACGCGCGCGCATCGCCCGCGAAATCCACGACGACCTGGGCGGCAACCTCACCGCCATCAAGATGGCGCTGTCGATGCTGAGCGCGCGCCTGCCGCAAGACCCGCAGCTGCAGGAAAAGGCGGCCTACCTCGACAGCCTGGTCGACCGCAGCATCGAGGCGGTGCACCGCATCTCGCTCGATCTGCGGCCGTCCACGCTCGACCTGGGCATCGTCGCCGCCCTCGAGTGGCAGGCGCGCGAGTTCGAGAAGACGACCGGCGTCGCCTGCATCTTCCGCAGCGCCGAGCGCGACATCGAGCTCGACCCCGACCACGCGGCGGCCCTGTTCCGCATCTTCCAGGAAGCACTGACGAACGTCGCCAAGCACGCCGGCGCCACCCGGGTGACGGTGACGCTGCGGCGCCAGCGCCAGCACCTGACGCTCGTCATTGCCGACAACGGACGCGGCATGCTGCCCGCCGACCGCCTCAAGCCGCAGTCCTTTGGCCTGCGCGGCATGAGCGAGCGGGCGCGGGCGCTGGGCGGCACCCTGAGCTTGTCGGCGGCGCCGGGAGGTGGCACGATGGTGACCATCAAGATCAGGCTGACACTGGCGCCGCCCCGAGATGTAAACGAAAGCAACACGCAACAATGACCGAAAAAGCAACTATCCGTGTTTTCATCGCCGACGACCATGCTATCGTGCGCGAAGGCCTGAAGCAGATCCTGGCCGAGCAGCGCGACATCGTCGTGGCCGGCGAAGCCGAGAACGGACTCGACGCCGTCAAGCTGTTCCGCCGCGCGAAGCCGCACGTGATGCTGCTCGACATCTCCCTGCCCGACCGCAACGGCATCGAGGTGCTGAAGCAGATCAAGGACGACAAACCGGAACTGGCGGTGCTGATGCTGTCGATGCACCGCGAAGACCAGTATGCGATCCGCGCGCTGAAGGCGGGCGCAGCGGGCTACCTCACCAAGCAGAGCGCGCCGCGCGAGTTGGTGCAGGCGATTCGCCAGGTGGCCGGCGGCCAGAAATACGTCAGCGCGGCCCTGGCCCAGGCGCTGGCGAACAGCGTCGGCAGCGACCATGAGGCACCGGTCCACGACAGCCTGTCGGACCGCGAATTCCAGACCCTGACCATGATTGCCTCGGGCAAGACGGTGAGCGAGATCGCGCGCGAACTGTCGCTGTCGGTGAAGACGATCAGCGAATACCGCGCGCGCCTGTTATCGAAAATGAACCTGAAAACCAGTGCCGAACTGACGACCTACGCGATCCGGAACCAGCTTGTGGAATAAAGGAAACATTAGCGTCAAGTAAGAGGTCTTTTGCCCTCTATTTGCGTAATGACGTAAGGAAAAACTGCTTATCATTACGCCAAACTTAAAAATACTTGCGCTGTAACATGTCCAATCCGTCCAACCCGCCTGTCCAGAGTCCTGTCGAGATCGCCCGCGAGGCTTTCCGCCGCCTCGCCACCCGCCGCATCGCCCCCACGCCCGACGCCTACGCCGAGATCTACAACGAGATCGCCGGGCTGCCGAAACCGGCTGCTGTCACAACTCAAACTGCAACCCAGGCGCCGATCCAGGCGCCGCGCCAGCCTATCCCGCTGACCGGCCCCGCGCCCGAGGAAGTGCTGGCCGAGTTCGCCACCCAGATCACCGATACGCCGGGTGAACTGGCCGAATACGGCCGCCGCCTGAACCGCGCCGTGAAGGGGCGCGACTGGGAAGCTTATGCGCGCGCCCTGTCGCAGCTGGTCGAAAAGCACCTGCGGCGCGGCATTCCGCCCGGCGTCACCTATGGCATGGAAAGCCGCGACACTATCCTGCTGCGCGAATTGCTGAGCCGCACGCTCGCCTTTGCCCTGGCCTCGCTGCTGCCGGCCAAGTCGGCGCTGGCGGTCGAGGCCGAATCGCTCGGCGCGGCCGTCAAGATCGCGCACAGCGAAGCGGCGCTGCAGGAAATCGCGGCGCGCCTGAAGGAACTCTGTTTCCAGATCGAACTGCACAGCGGCGATTCGGGCGAGCAGCAGGAACTGCTGCTGCGCCTGTTCAAGCTGCTGCTGGAAAACGTCAGCGAACTGCTGGACGACGACAGCTGGATGCGCGGCCAGATCGCCGCCGTGCAGGACCTGATCGCCGGCCCGATCGACGCCCGCGCGCTGGAAGACGCCACGCGCAGCCTGAAGGACGTGATCTACAAGCAGGGCCAGCTGAAACACGGCCTGTCGGACGTGAAGTCGACCGTCAAGAACATGATGATGACCTTCATCGACCGCCTCGGCTCGGTGGCCGCCTCGACCGGCGACTTCAGCGACAAGCTGGGTGGATTTTCCGAACGGATCCGCCATGCCGGCGACATCGGCGAGCTGAACGAGGTGCTGGACGAAGTGCTGCGCGAAACCCGCAATGCCCAGGCCGAGGCCCTGGCCTCGCGCGACCGCATGCTGGCCGCACACCAGGAAGTGCAGGAAGCCGAAGGCCGCATCAAGGAACTCGAAGCCAAGCTCCAGCACCTGAGCGAGCTGGTGCGCGAAGACCAGCTCACCGGCACCCTGAACCGGCGGGGCCTGGACGACGTGTTCGAGCGCGAAAGCGCCCGCGCCGACCGCCGCGGCTCGCCGCTGTGCGTGGCCCTGCTCGACCTCGACAACTTCAAGAAGCTGAACGACACCTACGGCCACCTGGCCGGCGACAACGCCCTGCGCCACCTGGCCAAGGTGGTGAAAGGCACGCTGCGCTCGATCGACGTGATCGCCCGTTTCGGCGGCGAGGAATTCATGATCCTGATGACCGAGACCACGGTGGAATCGGCGGTGCAGACCATGGTGCGCCTGCAGCGCGAGCTGACCAAGCACTTCTTCCTGCACGATAACGAGAAGCTGCTGATCACCTTCTCGGCCGGCGTGGCCCTGCGCCTGCCGAACGAAGACCAAGCGACGCTGCTGGCGCGGGTGGACAAGGCGATGTACCAGGCCAAGCAGAGCGGGAAGAACCGGGTTGTCGTCGCGGAATAAGCGCCGCAGTGATCGAAGTGGCGTAGGGTGGGCACCCCGTGCCCACGCGGAACGATGCGCAGTGTTGACGCATGCAAGATCGAAACCGATGCGCTAACGAGACGCCTCTGAAGCGCAGTCGAAACGCCTCTTTTCGGGTCCAAACAACGCCAGCATGACGCGGCCATCCGCGTGGGCACTTCGGTTATAAGGCCCCCGGCCTTATAACCCCCACCCTACGGTCGGCGCCATCGCTCACAGATCACGCCTCGAACTCTTTAAATAAAAATGCCCGCTTCAAGCGGGCATTCTTATTCATGCAGCAGCAGACATTACCAGGACGACAGCGCCGCCAGCTGCTGGGTCATATAGCTGCTCATGCTCTGCATATTGGTCATCATCGTATCGAGCGAGGTGAACTGGGCGCGGTAGCGCTTTTCGGTCTGGGCCAGCTGCAGCTCCATTCGCTCCTGGCTCTTGCTCATGCTCTCGATCGATGCATTCAGGCCGTCGGTGCGGTTCTTGAACACGCCCTTCGATCCCAGCATGTCTTCTGTCACCTTGGTCAGGCGCGTGGCCACGCCGTCGGTGGCCGAGAACAGGTTCGAGACACCGGCGAAATTGGTTTCCAGCGCACTCTTCAGCTTCTCCGGCTTTTCCAGCTTCAGGGTGCCGTCGCGCTGGAAGGAAATGCCGATGTCGGACAGTCCCTGCAGGCCGCCGCCCCCGCCCACGGCCTTGCCGAGCTCGGCACGGATGCCGGTCATGATCGAGCGCGCGCCGGCGTCGCCGTTCAGCACGGCCGCGGTCTTGGTGGTGGCGTTGTAGGCGGTCTGCTTGTTCACCGCCGTCGCCAGGGTGTTGTAGGCATCGACGAAAGCCGTGATCTTGCTCGTCACCGACGCTGTGTCCTTGGCCAGGTCGATCTTCACCGGGCTGCCGACGTTGGTCTGGTTCAGGTTCAGGGTCACGCCCTTGATCGCATCGGTGACCGTGTTCGAGGCTTTCGACACGGCGATGCCGTCGATCGTCAGCTCGGCGTTCTGCGCCGTCTGCGACTTGGTCATGCCGCCGCCGCTCGTGGCGAACTGCGCCAGGCTGCCGCTGGCGGCGATGCTGACCGTGTTGTCCTTGCCGGTTTCATTGCCGGTAATGACCAGGCGGTCCGAGGTGCCGTCGTTCAGGATGGTGGCGGTAACGCCGGCGTTGGCCTTGTTGATGGCGCTCGACAGGCCGGAGAGCGTGGTGTCGGTCAGCGTCAGCTTGGTGGTCTTGCCGCCGATGCTGATCTCCATCGAACTGTCGGCGGCGCTGAAGGTGGTGCCGGGGGCGACACCGCTTGACACCAGCTTGTCGCTCTGCGCCAGCTTGCTCACTTCGATGGAGTAATTGCCGGCCGATGCACTGCTGGCCTTGGACACCGAGACGCCGACCGTCTCGGCCTTGCTGGACGTTGCCGTCAGCGCCGACAGCGCGTCGCTCGACACGTTCTTGACCGCGGTCTGGAAGGTCGAGACCGCGCTTTTCAAGGTGCCGAACGCCGACAGCTTGGAATTGAAGCTGGACTGCTTCGATTGAAGCAGCGTCAGCGGCTGCCGTTCGACCGACATCAGGGAAGAAACCAGATCGTCGACCGGGAGCCCGGACAGCATGCCTGCACCGCTGATAGCCGCCATGTGTTTTTCCTTTCAAGTCTCGTGCATGCCGCGCCGGCTTACGCCTTGTCGCGCAACATCGCACCCTGCATCTGTTCCATCGAGCGCCAGAGTTTCAATGCCTCGACCGACGGGATCTGGCGCAGCACCTTGTCGGTCTGGGTGTCGACCACCTTGACCACGGTGCGGCCGGTGTCTTCGTCGATCGAAAAACGCACGCCCTGGGACGCGGCCTGGGCGACCTTGTTCAGGTCGGCCACCGCGTTGCCCAGTTCCTCGTTCGTCGGTTTTTTTTCCGCTTCGGCCTGCGCCTCGGCGGGAACGCGCCCCGTCGCCGCAGGCTTGGCAGCCGCCTCGGCCTGTGGCCGCGTGGTGGTGCCTGCAACGGCCGATGGGCTTCCAGAGTTTATTGGTTGCAACATCGGAACACCTCTTTACAAACGGCTGTGCGGGGATGAACCCCGCACAGGTAAAACACTCGATTACAGCGCTAGATTAGCCACGCAGCAGCGACATCACGCTGTTCGGCGCCGAGTTGGCCTGGGCCAGCATCGCGGTACCGGCCTGCTGCAGGATCTGCGCGCGGCTCAGTTTGCTGGTTTCCGAAGCGTAGTCGGTGTCGGTGATGCGGCTCTTTGCTGCCGACTGGTTTTCCACCGAGGTAGCCAGGTTGCTGATGGCGTAGCCCATGCGGTTTTGCGCGGTACCCAGCGACGAACGCTCGGTGTTCAGTGCCTTCAGGGCGTCGTCGATGGCGCTGATCGCGGCCGAAGCGGACGATGCGTCGGTGATCGAGATCGAGGCAGCCGACAGGCCGGCGTAGGCGGTGTTGGCGCCGAAGCTCACTTCGATCTTCTGGCCCGAGTCCGCACCCACCTGGATCGACTTGGTGACCGAGCTGGCGGTCAGCAGCGAGGTGCCGTTGAACTTGGTGTCCGAAGCGATACGGCCGATTTCGGTGTTCAGTGCCGAGATTTCGGTGTTGATGTTCGACCATTCGTCGTCGCCGTTGGTGTCGTTCGCACCCTGGACTGCCAGCTCACGCATACGCTGCAGTGCGTCCGAGATGTTCGACAGGGCGCCGTCGGCGGTCTGGATCATCGAGATGCCGTCGTTGGCGTTACGCGATGCCTGCGACATGCCGCGGATCTGCGAATCCATCTTGGTGGCGATCGACATGCCGGCCGCGTCGTCCTTGGCGCTGTTCACGCGCAGGCCCGACGACAGGCGCTGCATCGAAGTCGACAGTTCGTTGTTCGACTTGGTCAGGTTGCGTTGCGCGTTGATCGAAGACAGGTTGGTATTAATGGTCGACATGGTAGTTCTCCAGTGGGCAGTTCAGTTTGGTGCTGCTATCAGGGTTCGGTTGGTTTCTTGCGCCGCGTTTTCCGCTCGCTTGAATTCTTTAACGGACCCCTCTGCAAAACCTTGAGGATTTTTTTCAAAAAAATGTTTGTGAGCAACTTTGCATCCGAAGCGGACCGGCCCACATAGGCATGGCGCCATCACCGCAACAAACACATCAACGGCAGCACCGGAAAAATATTTAGGTGCTGCAACACGAAATCCGCGAAACGCCCGGACCTCGACCTGTGCAGAATATCCTGCGGGCAACAAGAGCAGTGCCCGCATTTGAAGGCGATTTGCCCGCCTATTCCCCGGATGCAAGAAAATCCTCCTCAGCTACACTCGCCGGCATTGTTCAATAGGCCCGGCATGCGTGCGCGGGGCTATCCCATCACCGAGCACCTTCTTCCTGCCCATGACCAGACACCCTACCCCCTCCCAGGCCGACCGCCTGTTCGCCGCCGGCCTGGCCGCCCACCAGGCAGGCCGCCTGGAAGACGCCTTTGCCCAGTACGAGGCGGCCCTGCAAAAGCAGCCGCGCCACTTCGACTCGCTGCACCACGTCGGCATCCTCGGCTACCAGATCGGCAACCACGAGCTGGCGCTGCAGTTCATGGGCGACGCCCTGGCCGTGAATCCGCGCGTGTCGGCCGTCTACAGCAACCTGGGGAATATCTTCAAGGCGATCGGCGACTTCCCCGCCGCCCTGCAGAGCTACGAGCAGGCGCTGGGGCTGGACAAGAAGAATGTCGACGCTTTATATAACCGCGGCAACGTGCTGCAGTCGCTCAAGCGCTACGAGCAAGCCCTGGCCAGCTACGAGCGCGCCCTGCAACTCGTTCCGCGCGACGTCGAAGCCTGGAACAACCGTGCCGTGGTGCTGCAGCACCTGAAGCGCAACGAGGAAGCGCTGGACGCCTGCGAGCGCGCCCTGAAGCTCGACCCGCGCCACCTCGAAGCGCTGGATAACCGCGGCAACATCCTGATGGCGCTGCGGCGCGCCGACGATGCGCTGGCCAGCTACGACCAGGCGATCGCCCTGCAGCCGGCGTACACCAAGGCGCGCATCAACCGCGCCAAGGCCCTGCGCCTGCTGGGCGCGCTCGACGATGCGCTCGACGTCTACGACGCCATGCTGGAAGAAAACCTCGATCCGCTCGACGCGGCCGAGGTCCACCACGGCCGCGGCAACGTGCTGCGCCACATGCGCCGCGCCACCGACGCGCTCGACGCCTACCGCCTTGCGGTCGAGCTGGCGCCGAAGTCGGCCCAGCTGCGCGCCAGCCTGGGCCACATGATGAACGACATCGGCCACCTGGAGTCGGCGCTGCGCTGCTTCGACGTCTCGATCGGCCTCGATGCGGAGCTGCCGGCCAGCCATAACGGCCGCGGCATCGTGCTGCAGCGCCTGCGCCGCCGCGAAGACGCGATGGCCGCTTTCGAGCGCGCGCTCGAGGTCGACCCGGAATTCACCGACGCCCTGCTGAATCGCGGCAACGTGCTGCAGGACCTGGGCCGCGCCGAGGAAGCCTTGATTGTCTACGACGAAGTGCTGGCCCTGAAGGGCGACAGCCCCGCCACCTGGAACAACCGCGGCAACGTCTACGAGGCGCTGCGCCGCTACGAGGATGCCCTGCACTGCTTCGACCGCTCCCTGGCGATCGACCCCGAGTACGCGCCGGCGCACTGGAACCGCGCCCTGCTGAACCTGCAGTACGGCGCCCTGCTCGAAGGCTGGCGCGGCTACGAATGGCGCTGGAACAATGAACTGCTCAGCGTCTACAACGAGCAGCGCCCGTTCGAGCAGGCGCTGTGGCTGGGCCAGGAATCGCTGGAAGGCAAGACCATCCTGCTGTTCGCCGAACAGGGCCTGGGCGACACCCTGCAGTTCTGCCGCTACGTGCCGCTGGTGGCGGCGCTGGGCGCGCGCGTGGTGCTGGAAGTGCAGCGCCCGCTGGTCGGCTTGCTGGACAGCCTGGGCGGCACCGTGCAGATCCTGGCCAAGGGCGATCCGCTGCCGGCATTCGATTTCCAGTGCCCGCTGATGAGCCTGCCGCTTGCCTTCGGCACCGAAGTCGACACCATCCCGGCCCCGCAACGCTACCTGGCGCCGGATGCGGCGCGCCTGGCGGCCTGGCAGGAGCGCCTGGGCCCCAGCACGCGTCCGCGTGTCGGCCTGGTCTGGAGCGGCAACATGCAGCACGCGAACGATCACAACCGCAGCATTCCCTTTGCCCAGCTGGCGCCGCTGCTCGCACTCGACTGCGAGTTCTATTCGCTGCAGAAGGAATACCGCGCCGCCGACATGGCGGCGCTCGACGCCAGCGTGGTGCGGCGCATGGATGCGCACCTGCAGGACTTCGCCGACACCGCGGCCCTGTGTGAACAGATGGACCTGGTGATCGCGGTCGACACCAGCGTCGCCCACCTGGCCGCCGCGCTGGGCCGCCCGACCTGGGTGATGCTGCCGCACGTGGCCGACTGGCGCTGGCTGACCGCGCGCGCGGACAGCCCCTGGTATCCAAGCGTGCGCCTGCTGCGCCAGCCGGAACGCGGCGACTGGGCCGGCGCGATCGCCCAGGCGGCGCAGGCACTGGCGGCGCTGTAAGCTCTCTCCGCTCCGGTGTAACAATTCGTGGCACCGGAGCGGCGACAAAATTTCACAATGCATCCTGCATGAAGCGGCGCATTTCAGCAGTGCTTGCATTGCACTTTCATTCGTATTCTGGCGTAATGGAGTTATCTCAACGGACACGCCAGAACCGGTGAATTGTTAAATATGCAGAGACCGCAGATCCCGGTGGACGAGGCAAAACGGCTGGCGGCCCTCTACGCCACCGAGCTCTACGGCACCGCGCCCGAAGAGGCTTTCGACCGCATCACCCGCCTGACAGCCAAGCTGTTCGACGTTCCTACTGTTTTGATTTCCCTGGTCGGCAGCGATACCCAATGGTTCAAGTCGCGCTGCGGCATGGACGCCCAGTCCGGCCCGCGCGACACCTCGTTCTGCGGCCACGCCATCCTCAGCGACAAGGCCCTGGTGGTGGAAGACGCCACCCTCGACGAACGCTTTGCCGACAACCCGAGCGTGGTCGGTGCACCCCACATCCGCTTTTATGCCGGCGTGCAGCTGTATTCGGTCGAGCGCGCCAAGCTGGGCACGCTGTGCGTGATCGACAGCCGCCCACGCACCATGGGCGAGGACGAGCTGGAGGAACTGTACGAGCTCGGGCGCATGGTCGAGGAACTGATCTACCACCGCCAGCTGGCGCGCGCGGCCCAGGAATTGCACGAGCAATTGCTGCACAACGCGGCCCACGCGCCCGCGTCGATTGCGACCTCGGCCGCGGCCGGGCAAGTGAAATACCTGCTGACCCACGACGCCCTCACCGGCCTGGCCAACCGCCAGGCGCTGCTGCGCAGCATCGGCGACAACATCGCGGCCTGGCAGGCCGAAGGCGCGGGCGCGGTCGTCGCCTGCCTGAACCTGGACCGCTTCAAGCAACTGAACGAAGTGCTCGGCCACGAGGTCGGCGACGCCGCCCTGGTGACGGTCACGCGCGCCCTGCAATCGCACCTGCGCGAAGGCGACATGCTGGCGCGCGCCGGCAACGACGAATTCGTCATGCTGCTGAACGACCCCGACGGCGAGGAACGACTGCTGGCGCGCCTGGGGCAACTCATGGCCGAGGTCAACAGCCACGCCTATGGCGCCAGCGCCGACCTCTCGCTCACCTGCAGCGTCGGCTTCGCCTGCTATCCGCAGGATGGCGAGGAAGGCGACGCCCTGCTCAACAATGCGGTCACCGCCATGCGCCATGCCAAGGCCCAGGGCGGCGGACGCATCGAGCGCTACGACCCGGCGCAGCGGCGCGAGATGGGGCGCCGCCTGACCCTGGAAAGCCACCTGCGGCGCGCCCTTGAGCGCGAGGAGCTGTTCCTGCAGTACCAGCCGAAGATCGCCCTCGGCAGCGGCGAACTGGCCGGCTTCGAGGTGCTGCTGCGCTGGCGCCATCCCGAGCACGGCGTGGTGTCGCCCGAAGAATTCGTGCCGATCGCCGAGGAAACCGGCCTGATCGCGCCGATCGGCGAATGGATCGTCAAGACCGCGGTCGGCCAGCTGGCGGCCTGGCGCGCGGCCGGCGTGCCCGAAGTGCCGGTGGCGGTGAATTTGTCGGCGCGCCAGTTCATGCAGAGCGATATCGTGGCCATCGTCAGCGAACAACTGGCCGCGGCCGACCTGCACCCGGGGATGCTGGAACTGGAACTGACCGAAAGCGTGTCGATGGCCGACCCGGGCCGCAGCATGGTGGTCATGCACAAGCTCAAATCGCTCGGCGTGGCGCTCAGCATCGACGACTTCGGCACCGGCTATTCCAGCTTCAGCTACCTGCGCCGCCTGCCGATCGACAAGCTCAAGATCGACAAGTCGTTCGTGCAGGACGTGGCGCACAGCGCCGACTCGCGCGCCATCGTGCAGGCGATCGCGGCCATGGCGCACCGCCTGAACCTGGGCGTGGTGGCCGAAGGCGTGGAAACCGAGGCCCAGGCCACGGCCCTGCGCGACGCCGGCTGCGACCAGGCCCAGGGCTTCCTGTATGCGCGCCCGCTGGGGCCGGACGATGCGGCGCGCTTCATTGTTGCGCATGCGTCACAGCCGGATTGCCCCACGTTGCCCCGTGCATGCAGGAAGCAGGCGCACTAAACTGGCGCTGTCCTACAGCCGATACAATTTCTCACAACTTCCCCGCGCGTGCGTCTCGGGCACCGACATATCATTGTGCCAACGCCCCTGCTTTCATCAGGGATGGAGATGCACATGATCCAGCGACGCACCGACGAACAGACCGCCCTTACCGCCGAATATGCCCTGTACCTAGTCGATATCCGCGGGGTCGATTTCGCCTTCCAGTATCTCGACAGCTGCAACGTGCCGCGCGCCATCCTGGCACGCGCCCTGCAATCCCCGCTGCACCGCCGCCACCACGAGCGCCGCAAGCAGATGCGCAAGGATTGACACCCGCCGCGCGTCCTCCTGCGACCGCGCAAAAACGCCTCCTTTCTTGTTCGTGCAATAAAACCGCGATATGGCATGCATTTCCAGCTCTCAAGTCCGGTTAGATGCTGCCGTTAAGTGAGTAAACTACCCTCGCTGAAGAATGGCAGGCCGGCCTCGATACCGTCCCGACCAGCTCCAGCACGAACTCTGCGGCAGGCGATCGAAGACGCTTGCGCACAACTGAAGTATTTGGAGGTTCTGATGTTTGGATCGATGCAGCGCGGCGTGAACGCTTACGCAAAAGTAGGCCTGGAGACTTCGGTCATCGCCGCCTCGCCCCATAAACTGATCGTCATGTTGTACGACGGCGCCCTGAGCGCGATCAAGAACGCCGGCAAGCATATGTCGGCGGGCCAGATCGCGGAAAAAGGCGCCGCCATTTCGAAGGCACTCGACATCATCAACAATGGCCTGCGCGCCAGTCTGGACAAGAAGGCCGGCGGCGAAATCGCCGGCAACCTGGACTCGCTGTACGCCTACATGACCGAACGCCTGCTCACCGCTAACTTGCAAAACAAGGCTGAAATGCTGGAAGAAGTGCAAACCCTGTTGACCGACCTGCGCGACGCGTGGACCCAGATCGGCGAAAAGCCGGCCACCCCGAGCGCGCTGGCTTCCCACTACCCTGTCATGGCGAGCGCATGATGATGACCGGCCAGGAAGTGCTGTCCGAATACGCCGCCGTTGCCGACCTCACCGGCCAGATGCTCGCCGCCGCCGAAGCCGGCGACTGGGACCACCTGACCGAGCTCGAGGAGCGCGTCAGCGTCCATGTCGACGTGCTCAAGCGCGGCGAAGCCGCGGTCCAGCTCAATCCGCTGGGCCGCCAGGCAAAAGTCGACTGCATCAAGCGCATCCTGGCCGACGATCGCCGCATCCGCGATCTCACCATGCCGTGGATGGCCCACCTGTCCGCCCTCATCAACAACTCCGGCACCCAGCGCCGCCTCGCCAACGCCTACGGCAGCGTGTAAGGCAGTGCCCAGCTAAGCCATGGTCGAGCGCATCCCCAGTCCCGGCGTCAGCGCCCCGCTGCCGGCGCGGCCGGTGGCGCCGGCCGAGCGCACGGCCGACCCGCGTACCGAGGCGTTCCAGCGTGCGCTCTCGACCATGCTGGGCAGCAAAGTACCGGTGTCGGTACTGTCCCGCCTGGGCGACGGCAGCTTCATGGTGCGCGTCGCCGACATGCAGGTGCGCATGGCGTTGCCGGCCGGCACCCAGCCGGGCGCCGAACTGTCGATGAAAGTGCTGGCGGCCTCGCCCCAGCCGACCTTCCAGCTCGGCGACGCCACCCTGCACGGCACACCCGTTCCACTCAGCAGCAACGCAGCCTCGCTTGCGGCCGCCGTTGCCGCCGCCAGTTCTCCGTTGACGCACAGCGCGGGCCAGCACGAGGGCGCCGATCTCAGCCCCGCTGCCCGCCTGCTGGCACAAGTGCTGCAGAACGCGCAGGGCACGCCGGCATCGGCCTCCGTCACCGGGACCGCACCGCTGGTGCCGCAAGGCGCGCCCGACCCGGCCCAGCTTGCCAGCCAGTTGCAGCAGGCTATCGCGAAGAGCGGCCTGTTCTACGAATCGCACGTGGCCGAATGGGCCGAAGGCAAGCGCCCGCTGTCCGAACTGATGGGCGAGCCGCAGGCGCAGAAACCGCCCGGCACCCCGCCCACCGACCCGGCCCTGGCGCGCATGATCAACATGCAGCTGGCCGGCCAGGAACAGGGGCAGCTTACCTGGCAGGGCCAGCTGAGCCCGGGCCAGCCGCTCGAATGGAAGGTCACACGCGAAGAGCAAAAGGAATCGCGCGGCGGCGATGAACCGGAACCCGGCTGGCAAAGCGGCCTGCGCCTGCGCTTCGCGCGCCTGGGCGAAGTCAAGGCCAGCATCACCCTGCGCGGCAGGCACGTGCAGATCGATTTGCAGGCGGCCCCGGACGTGCTGGCGCCGCTGCGCGACGGCGCGCCGCGCCTGCAGGATGCGCTGGCCGCGGCCGGCAGCGAACTGGCGGCGCTGCGCATCCATGGTACGGACACGCCGTGAGCAGCCAGGACAATGCTTCCCAGCGCCAGCAGCGCGCCGTGGCGCTGGCCTATGCCGCCGGTTCAAAGGCGCCGACCGTGGTGGCCAAGGGCCGCGGCCTGGTGGCCGAGCAGATCATCGGCCGCGCCAAGGACGCCGGCGTCTTCGTGCACGAATCGAAGGAGCTGGTGTCGCTGCTGATGGACATCGATCTCGACGGCCAGATCCCGCCTGCCCTGTACCGCGCAATTGCGGAACTGTTGGCATGGCTATATCATATTGAGTCAGCGCAACAGCACGGCCGGCCGCTTCCCGCCCCGCCCGACACCGCGCTTTTCCTCGACTCCCCTTCACCTGCATTACCGGCGGAACAAGATGCAAGCAATTCATGACGCAGAACTGGAAAACTGGCACGACTACGAAGTACAGTCGCGCAAGGAAATCGTGGCGCTGCTGCGCCAGATCGGCGAAAAGAAACAGCTGATCCGCATGAAGATCAAGGGCGAAGCCGACGTCTGCGTCACCTCGGTGCTGGAAGTCGATCCGGAGAGCGGCCTGTTCATCCTGGACCGCTCGATCAACCGCGAGCAGAACGAGCGCATCCTGCGCGCCGGCCAGGTGATGTGCGAGACCTACCTCGACAAGATCCGCATCCTGTTCCGCGCCGGCGGCTTGCAGGAGCTCGAATTCGGCGGCGGCGCCGCCCTGGCCGCGAACATTCCCGATTCCCTGATCCGCCTGCAGCGGCGCGAGTTCTACCGCATGCCGACGCCGGTAACGAACCCGGTGCCGGTACTGGTGCCGATGCCGGTCGACCTCGGCGGCGGCAGCGCCAACTTCCCGCTGGCCGACATCAGCTGCGGCGGCATCGCCCTGCTCGACAACAAGATGCTGCTGAACTCGACCATCGGCCAGACCTTCACCGGCTGCCGCATCGAGCTGCCGGAAATCGGCGCCGTGAACACCTCGCTGCAGGTGAGGAATGCGCTGGACGTGACGATGCTGAACAACAAGACCAGCCGCCGGATCGGGTGCATGTTCGTGGATATTTCGCGGGCGAATATGGCGGGGGTGCAGCGTTATATCACCAAGCTCGAGCGCGAGCGGAATGCACGCCTGGCGGGATTAGGCTGATCAGCCGCCAGCGATATTTGGGCCTGGAACGGTGACCGTACGGTGGGCACTCCGTGCCCACGCGGAACGATGCTTCGTGTTGGCCGGGTTGAGGCCGCGGGCTATGCATTGAGACGCGGCGTGTCCGAGCAGGCCGCAACAATAAAGCGAAGCCAACACCATGCCGGTTTTCGCGTGGGCACGGAGTGCCCACCTTACGGTTCCGGCCGCAGGCCGGCATTTCCAGCTGCAGGCACGCATAACAAAACGGGCCGCGCTCCTGATGGATGCGCGGCCCGTTTTTTCCATGCCAATGCTTACACCTGCATATTCATGATCTCGTGATACGCCGAGACCAGCTTGTTCCTCACCTGCACCGTCGCCTGGAAGGCAATGCTCGACTTCTGCATCGCGATCATGGTGTCCGACAAACTCACGCTGTCGTCGCCCATCGCGAACTTCTGGCCCATCTCTTCCGCCGACTTCTGCGCATTGCTCACCTGCTGGAGCGAATTCTTCAGCGCGTCGGAGAAGCTGACCTTCGATGCGCCTTCGGTGGCGCCGGTCGCGGCGGCATTGCCGAGCCCGCCAATGCCACCGAGCCCGCCCGGCGCGCCGGCCCCCAGCGAGGGCGCCGCCGGCTTGGTGGCGGCCGCCTTCAGCTGGTTCATCATGGCCTCGATGCGGCTGCTGTCGATGCCGCCTATGCCGCCGATTCCGCCTATGCTCATGGGTTCTCCTATCGATCTCTTGCGTGCCCGCGTACAAAACGTACACGAGCGATGTCAGGCTGTCAGATTACCAGTCCACTGACGAGATTTTGCGTCGAGCAGGAGGGGAAACCACCCCCTATTCAAGCGTTTGAATGTTGCCCTACGGCTCCATAATCTCGTCCTGACCTCATTCATCCTCACGGACAAACCACATGGCCGCAACGACTGCTGACGAACTGATCGACACCCCAGCACAGCCGCAACCTTTCCATAAGACCCCGATGGGCAAGAAGGTCGTGATTGGCGGCGGCATTGCCGCCGTGCTGGCCGCGGTGGTGGCGGTCTGGATGTGGAGCCAGACGCCGGACTACCGCGTCCTGTACGCCAACTACAGCGACAAGGACGGCGGCGCCATCACCGCCTCGCTCGACCAGATGGGCGTCAAGTACAAGTTTTCGGAAGGCGGCACCGCCATCCTGGTGCCGGCCGAGCAAGTGCCCGACCTGCGCCTGAAGCTGGCTTCGCAAGGCTTGCCGAAAGGCGGCAACGTCGGCTTCGAGCTGCTGGAAAACCAGAAGCTGGGCGTGTCGCAGTTCGTCGAGCAGGTGAACTACCAGCGCTCGCTGGAAGGCGAGCTGGCGCGTTCGATCCAGTCGCTTGGTTCGGTGGCCGGCGCCCGTGTCCACCTGGCGCTGCCGAAGCCGTCCGTGTTCGTGCGCGACCAGCAGAAGCCGACCGCCTCGGTCCTGCTGAACCTGCAGTCGGGCCGTGCGCTGGACCCGGGCCAGGTCAGCGCCATCGTGCACCTGGTGGCATCGAGCATTCCTGAACTGACCATCGGCAACGTGACCGTGGTCGACCAGAACGGTAACCTGCTCTCCGAACAGCCGAAAGGCAATGGCCTGGGCAAGCAGCTCGACGCCAGCCAGCTGAAGTATGTCGAGCAGGTACAGCAGAACATCATCAAGCAGGTCGAATCGCTGATTTCGCCGATCGTCGGCAAGGGCAATGTGCGCGCCGAAGCGACCGCCGAAGTGGACTTCGCGCAGGTCGATACTGCCGCCGAGATGTACAAGCCGAATTCGCCGCCGGAACCGCAGGCGATCCGCAGCCAGCAGACCTCTGAACAGACCGGCCCGTCGACCGGCAACGCCAACGGCATCCCGGGCGCGCTGTCGAACCAGCCGCCGGGCGTGGCAACCGCACCGATCGAAGGCGGCGCCCCTGGCGCTCCGGGTGCAGCACCTGCGCAAACCGGGCCAAGCCGCAAGGATGCGACGACCAACTACGAAGTGGATAAGACTATCCGCTACGAGCAGCGTCCGATGGGCGGCATCAAGCGCCTGACGGTGGGTGTGGTGGTGAATTACCGCCGTACCGTCGACCCGGCCACCGGCAAGGTCACTGTCAAGCCGCTGCCGGCCGCCGAAGTGGCACAGATCAACGAGCTGGTGAAGCAGGCGATGGGTTACTCGCAAGCGCGTGGCGATACCCTGAACGTGGCGAACGCCCCGTTCGATGGTGTCGACAAGCCGGACGAAACCGGCCCGGACTGGTACAAGGACCCTTCCAACCTGCCGCTGGCAATGGAAGTCGGCAAGTACCTGCTGATTGCGGCAATCCTGGCCTTCCTGTACTTCCGCATCCTGCGTCCGCTGCTGCGTCCGGTGATGAACAAGTTCGACGAAGTGACCGCCGTGCCGGAAGACGAGAAGGAAAAAGCCGAAGACGGCGACGACGACGACGACAGCAGCACCGTCGAACTGGGCAGCGGCGGCAAGCCGGCCCTGGGTCCGGACGGGATGCCGCTGGAACCGGAAGAAGCACCGCGGGAGCGCACCTATCGCGCCAACCTGGCGATGGCAAAAGAGATGGCGCGTAACGATCCGCGCATCGTGGCAAACGTGATCAAGGCATGGGTGGGGTCGGAATAATGAGCGACAAACAAGACGGTATCCAGAAAGCGGCCATCCTGATGCTGGCCATGGGCGAGGAAGAAGCGGCCGAGGTCATGAAGTTCCTCGGCCCGCGCGAAGTGCTGAAGCTCGGCGCGGCGATGGCCTCGATGAAGGCGGTCCAGCACGAGCAGGTGGTCAATGTACTGGAGTCCTTCCGCGACGAGGCCGACGCCCACTCGACGGTCGGCCTCGACTCGGACGAATACATCCGCGAAGTGCTGACCAAGGCGCTGGGCGACGACAAGGCGGCCGTGCTGCTGAACCGCATCCTGGGCGGCAAGGATGCCTCGGGTATCGAAAGCCTGAAGTGGATGGACGCGCAGTCGGTGTCGGAACTGATCCGCAACGAGCACCCGCAGATCATCGCCACCATCCTGGTCCACCTCGAGCGCGACCAGGCCTGCGAGATCCTGAGCCACTTCACCGAGCGCCTGCGCAACGACGTGGTGCTGCGAATCGCCACCCTGGACGGCGTGCAGCCTGCAGCCTTGCGCGAACTGAACGACGTGCTGACCAAGCTGCTTTCGGGTAACGAGCACATCAAGAAGTCCTCGCTCGGCGGCGTGCGCACGGCGGCCGAGATCCTGAACTTCATGACCGGCGAGCAGGAAGGCGCGGTGATGGAAAACATCAAGAACTACGACAACGACATGGCGCAGAAGATCATGGACGAGATGTTCGTGTTCGACAACATCATCGACATCGACGACCGCGGCATTCAGTTGCTGCTGCGCGAAGTGCAGTCGGAAATGCTGATCATCGCCCTGAAAGGCGCCTCGCAAGACCTGCGCGAGAAGATCTTCAAGAACATGAGCCAGCGCGCCAGCGAAATGATGCGCGAAGACCTGGAATCGAAAGGTCCGGTCCGTTTGTCGGAAGTGGAAGCGCAGCAGAAGCAGATCCTGCAGATCGTGCGCCGCCTGGCGGACGAGGGCCAGATCGTGCTGGGCGGCAAGGGCGAGGATTCCTTCGTCTAATCGTTTAATATTCGACGATGAACAAAGACACGCAAGGCGCCTTCAAGCGCTGGGAAATGAACTCCTTCGGCGACCAGCGTCCGAGCACGCTGGCAGCCCGCATCGCGGCCGAGGAGCGAGAAAAGGCGGCAGCGGCAGCGGCAAACGCATCGCGCATACCGGCGCAGGCTCCGGCCCAGTCTGTTCCCCAGGTGCAGTTGCCGACCGCCGCCGAGCTCGAAGCATTGCGCGAAGCGGCGCGCGCCGAGGGCTATGACGAAGGGCTGGAAGAAGGCCGCGCCGCCGGCTACGCGGCCGGTCACGCCGAGGCACTGGAACAGGGTCGGCTGGAAGCGGCGGCCGAAATCGAGAGCCTGCGCGCGGTGGCGTCCAGCTTCTCGACGGCGCTGGCGCAGGCCGACGACAGCATTGCGTCCGACGTGCTCGACCTGGCCCTGCACCTGGCGCGCTCGATGGTGCGCACGGCCTTCGAGGTGCGCCCCGAACTGATCATCCCGATCGTGCGCGAAGCCATCGAATACCTGCCAGTGCTGCAGCAGCCGGCGGTGCTGGCCGTGCATCCGGACGACATCGAGATCGTGCGCGCCGGCCTGGGCGACGAGATCGACAAGGGCGGCTGGCGCCTGATCGCCGATCCGCAGGTGGCGCGCGGCGGCTGCAAGGTCGATACCGCCAGCAACCAGATCGACGCCACGGCCCAGGCGCGCTGGACCCGCCTGTCGCATGCGCTGGGCAAGAACGTGGAGTGGCTGGGTTAAATGAGCACAGTCACGTTGGATCGCCATACTGCGCGCTGGAAGTCCTACCTGAACGACTGCGACGCCCTGCTCGGCTTTGTCGAGCCGATGCAGGTGTCGGGCCGCGTCACGCGCGTGGCCGGCCTGGTGATGGAGTGCGTGGGCCTGCGCCTGGCCGTGGGCAGCGCCTGCACCATCCCGCTGTCGAGCGGCGCCAAGATCGAGGCCGAAGTGGTCGGCTTCGAGGGCGACCGGCTGTTCCTGATGCCGCAAAGCGACGTCGAAGGCGTGGTGCCGGGTTCGCGCGTGTTTCCAGTGGAAACGCCGGTGCCGCGTCCGGGCACGGTGGCCCACCCGCGCCGCCGTCCGAGCGACCGCGCGCGCCACCTGCCGGTCGGCATCGAATTGCTGGGCCGCGTGGTCGACGGCGCCGGCCGTCCGCTCGACGGCAAGGGGCCGCTCGGCACCAACGATATGGCGCCGATCAATGCCCGCCCCGTGAACCCGCTCGACCGCGCGCCGATCAAGGACACGCTGGACGTGGGTGTGCGCGCCATCAATTCCATGCTGACCGTCGGCCGGGGCCAGCGCCTGGGCTTGTTCGCCGGTACCGGCGTCGGTAAATCCGTCTTGCTGGGCATGATTGCGCGCTACACCACGGCCGAGATCATCGTGGTCGGCCTGATCGGCGAACGGGGCCGCGAAGTCAAAGAATTCATCGAGCAGATTCTGGGGCCGGAAGGCCTGGCGCGCTCGGCGGTCGTCGCCGCACCGGCCGACAGCCCGCCGCTGATGCGCCTGCAGGGCGCGGCCTATGCCACGGCGATTGCCGAGCACTTCCGCGACAAGGGCAAGAGCGTGCTGCTGATCATGGATTCGCTGACCCGCTATGCGATGGCCCAGCGCGAAATTGCGCTCGCCATTGGCGAACCGCCGGCCACCAAGGGTTATCCGCCGTCGGTGTTCGCCAAGCTGCCGGTACTGGTGGAACGCGCCGGCAATGGCCTGGAAGGCGGCGGCTCGATCACGGCCTTTTATACCGTGCTGTCCGAGGGCGACGACCAGCAGGACCCGATCGCCGATGCGGCGCGCGGTATTCTCGACGGCCACATCGTGCTGAACCGTCACCTGGCCGAGGCCGGCCACTACCCGGCCATCGACATCGAACAATCGATCAGCCGCGCCATGCACGGCATCACCACGCACGAGCACCAGCTGGCGGCGCGCAAGCTGAAACAGTTGTATTCGCGCTACCAGCGCTCGCGCGATCTGATCAGCGTGGGCGCGTATGCGCCGGGCAGCGATCCGGTGCTGGACCAGGCGATTGCGCTGAACGAAAAGATCGAGGAATTCCTGTGCCAGGAAATCTTCGAAAACACCGGCATGGACCAGAGCTTGGGGCAATTAACCTCTCTGTTCAGCTGATCGGTATGGTTGCTGCGTGGATATACTAATCCACTATGGCAAATACCTCCGCCCTTGAAACCCTGATCGAACTGGCCCAGCGCGAGTCCGACGACGCAGCCAAGCGTCTCGGCGCGGCGCTGAAGGCGGTCGAGGAAGCCGAGCAGAAGCACCAGATGCTGCTCGGCTACCGCGACGATTATGCGAACCGCCTGGACCAGCAGCAGATGGCGGGCATCACGCCCTTCGCCTACCAGAACTTCGTCGCCTTTGTCGGCAAGCTCGACAACGCGATCAATGGCCAGGCCGAAGTCGTGAAACACGCGAAGTACAAGAGCGACCAGGAAAAGAAAGCCTGGCAGGAAAGCGAGCGCAAGCGACTGTCCTACCGCACGCTGAACGAGCGTGCGCTGGCCGAAGCCCAGAAGGTCGCCGACAAGCGCGACCAGAAAATGATGGATGACCACGCTGCGCGTACCGTCCGCAACCAACGTTGAACGAATCATGACGATGCACACCACTCCCCTTCCGTTCCAGGTCAATGGCGCGAACGGCCTGAACGGCCAGTCGCAGAACATGCGCGGCAATGCCGTGCTGAACACCGACGGTGCCAACTTCGGCGCGACCCTGACCCGCCAGATCGAGCAGCGCCAGCTGGAGCAGCGCCAGGCGCAGATGCAAGCCCAGCCGGCTCCGCAGATGCAGCCGCAGCCGGCCCAGCCGCAAGCTGTGGCGAAACCGCAGGCGCAAGCCAGCAAGCCGGCCGCCAACGAAGCCAAGGCGCCGGCACGCGAAGCGGCGAAAGAACCGGCCAAGGAAGCGGCGAAATCCGACAGCGCCGAGAAAGCCGATGGCGCCCAGGCCAGCACCGACACCAAGGCCACTGCCGACGGCGGCGAGGGCGAGGAAGCGGCGCAAGGCGACAGCAAGGCGGCCGACTCGGTCACCGACATGCTCGCCATGCTCGCCAGCCTGAGCCAGCCGCAAACGGCGGCGAAAGCCGCGCCGGCGCCCGTCACCGATGCCGCGGGCGGCGCCCAGGCCGGCCTGAAGGGCAAGCTGGGCCTCGAAGGTACTGAGCCGGCCATCAAGCTCGACACGCATGCGGCAGCGGCCGACGGCCAGGACAAGGCGGCGCAGGGCATCGACCTGCGCGGCATGGAGCTGGGCAAGGCCGGCGAGCAGGCGGCCAAGCTGCAAGCGGATGCCGGCCAGTTCGCCGCCAAGCTGCACGACAGCACGGCGGCACTGAAGGAAACGGCCGCGCCGGAAACCTTCACCAACCTGGTGGCGCAGACGAATGCCCTGCAAAACGCCCAGGCCGCGGGCGCCGTGCCGACCGACCGCCTGAGCGCACGCGTGGGCACGCCGGCATGGGATAACCAGGTCGGCCAGAAAGTGATCTGGATGGTGGGCGGCGAAGAGCAGAGCGCAACGCTGGAACTGAACCCGCCGGACCTGGGGCCGGTGCAGGTGGTGCTGAACGTGTCGAACGACATGGCCAGCGTGACCTTCTCGTCGCAGCAGCTCGAGGTGCGCCAGGCCCTGGAAAACTCCCTGCCGCGCTTGCGCGAGATGATGAGCGAGAGCGGGATCGCGCTGGGGAATGCGAGCGTGAATTCGGGGAATGAGGGTAATGGGCAGCAGGGCCAGCCCGGTTCGGGCCGCTCGGGCGGCGGTAGCGGGAATGGCGGCGGCGACAGCGCCGTGGCCGAAGCGACGCCGCGCCAGCGCACCAGCATCCTGGGTGGCGCCGGGGCAGTCGACACCTTCGCGTAAAACAGCATCAGCACACAATAACGGCCGCGTTACGCGGCCGTTTTTTTTGTTTGCAGGCCGGGTACATCAACGTAGGGTGGGCCGGGCCGCGCTAGGCACTCCGTGCCCACGCGGGCTAACGTGCGCCCGCATTCTGATGTGTTGACGTTAAGCGTCTCGATACCTTTCTTGTGGCACGAATGCTCATCCGTGCTATACCGCGTGGGCACAGGTGCCCACCCTACGAACCCCCACCTGCCTACCGATTGGCACGTTACCACTCGACAAACCCCGAGATAGCCCACCTTCCCCTTTCTTTTCAAAGCTTGCCGCTGCGCACTTTTTCTCGATAATGCCATAATCACGCAACCCATTTGGCACGAGGCATCTTGAAAGCGAATCCGAAAACGAAGGCCGACCCGAAGGCAGACGCAGCAGCACCAGCCGGCGGGTCGAAGAAGAAGCTCATGATCATCGCGATCGCGGGCGTACTCCTGCTGGGCGGCGGCGCCGGTGCGGGCTGGTTCTTCCTGCACGGCAGCGGCGATGCCGAGGCCCACGAGGAAGCACCGAAGAAAAAGAAAAAGGCCAAGGAATCCCACAAGGCCGAGTACATTCCGGTGGAACAGTTCGTGGTGAACCTGCAGCCCGAGAACGGCGACCAGTATTTGCAGATTCAGTTTACCCTGCAGGTGAATGGCCCGGAACAAGGCGCCCTGATCAAGGAAAACATGGCCAAGGTGCGCAGCCGCGTGCTGTTGCTGTTGTCGGGCAAGAAGGCGTCCGAGATCAGCACCGTCGAAGGCAAGCAGCAGCTGGCGTCGGAGATCAAGGCCGTGGTACAAGTGCCGTTCGAAGAAGAAGGCGACGAACAGGAAGTGTCCGACGTCTTGTTCACCTCGTTCATCATCCAGTAAAGAAACATCATGGCCGATAATTTCCTCTCACAGGAAGAAGTCGATGCCCTCTTAAAAGGGGTCAACGGCGATCAGGACGACATCTCCGCGCCTGAAGACACCTCGGGAGTCCGCACCTACAACCTGGCGACCCAGGAGCGGATCGTGCGCGGCCGCATGCCGACGCTCGAGATCATCAACGAGCGTTTCGCGCGGCTGCTGCGCATCGGCCTGTTCAACTTCCTGCGCCGCAGCGCCGAGGTTTCGGTGGGCTCGGTGCGGGTCTCGAAGTACAGCGAATTCATCCGCAACCTGGTGGTCCCGACCAACCTGAACCTGATCCACATGAAGCCCCTGCGCGGCACCGCGCTGATGGTCTTCGATCCAGGCCTGGTGTTCCTGCTGGTCGACAACCTGTTCGGCGGCGACGGCCGCTTCCACACCCGCGTGGAAGGCCGCGACTTTACCCAGACCGAGCAGCGCATCATTTTGCGCATCCTGGACATCGTGTTCGAGGCCTACGGCAAGTCGTGGGAACCGGTGTACCCGATCGAATTCGAGTACATCCGCTCGGAGATGAACACGCAGTTCGCCAACATCGCGACCCCGAACGAAGTCGTGGTATCGTCCACCTTCACCATCGAGCTCGGTCCGGTGTCGGGCCAGATCCACTTCTGCATGCCCTACTCGATGATCGAGCCGATCCGCGATGCGCTGACCTCGAGCATCCAGGGCGAGGCGCTGGAAGTCGACAAGCGCTGGATCCGCCTGATGACCCAGCAGATCCAGGTGGCCGAAGTCGAACTCGTGGCCGAACTCGGCCACGGCAAGGCGAACTTCGACGACATCCTCAACATGAAGATCGGCGACGTGATCCCCATTTCCGTCCCCGAAACCATCCAGGCCACCGTCGACGGCGTGCCCGTGATGGAATGCACTTACGGCGTCGCGAATGGCCAGTACGCGCTGAAGGTCGAGAAACTGCTGGCCAACAGCGACAGCTTCAATCAGGAGAAACACAATGTCTGACAACCAGGACGATCAAAACCTCGACGACGATTGGGGCGCCGCGATTGCAGAACAAGCAGCTGCAGAGGCCGCCGCCTTGCAAAAGCAGCAGGCCGCCACCGCCGCCGTGTTCCAGGACTTCGGCGCCAAGAGCCCGCGTCCGGACACGCCGAACGACATCGACTTCATCCTCGACATCCCGGTGCAGCTCACCGTGGAACTGGGCCGCACCAAGATCGCCATCAAGAATCTGCTGCAGCTGGCGCAGGGCTCGGTCGTCGAGCTCGACGGCCTGGCCGGCGAACCGATGGACGTGCTGGTGAACGGCTGCCTGATCGCCCAGGGCGAGGTCGTGGTCGTGAACGACAAGTTCGGCATCCGCCTGACTGATATCATCACGCCATCGGAACGGATCAGAAAATTGAATAAATGATGCCCACGCTCTCCCCCGCCCGCAGGACCGCACACGGATGTGCTTCGCCATCTTCCCTGTTGCGCGGGTGCGGGGCGAGCGTGATGCTGGCGGCGGCCTGCTGGCTGCCGCTGGCGGCGTCGGCGCAGGCGCCGGCGTCCACCGCATCGGCTCCGGCGCCTTCCCGCGCCACGCCTGCTGCCACTCCCGCAACGTCCCCTGCTTCCTCCGACGCCCAAGTTGACATCGTACCGCCGGAACGCGCCACCACCGTCGGCGAAGTGCCGACCACGGCGCAGAACCCGCTCAACGATCCTCCTGCCGCTGTACAACCTGCGGCCCCCGCCGCCATTCCCGGCACGCCGGCGCGGCCCGCGACGATTCCCCGGCCCACAACCATTCCTTCCACCGGCATGCTGATGCAGACCATCTTCGCCCTGCTGCTGGTGCTGGGCCTGCTGGCGGCGCTGGCCTGGGCGGCCAAGCGCTGGGGCCCCAAGCTCACCGGCAATTCCGCCAACCTGCGCCTGGTCGGGGCGCTGAACATCGGCGGACGCGAACGCATCATGGTAGTGGAAGTGGGTAATCAGTGGATCGTGGTCGGCGCCTCGCCGGGGCGCGTGAACGCGCTCGCCACGATGCCGCGGCAGGAGGCTGGCGTACAATCGGGCGCCACCCTGGCCGCCGATACATTGCCGGTCACGAATTTTTCCGACTGGCTCAAGAACACGATCGACAAACGCAATGCGAAATAAGACACTCCTGCTGGCCGCCGGCCTGGCGGCCCTGCTGCCGCTGGCGGCGCTGGCCCAGCCGGGCATTCCCGCCCTGACCACCAGCCCGGCCCCGGGCGGCGGCACCGAGTACTCGCTGCCGGTGCAGACGCTGCTCCTGATGACGGCGTTCACCTTCCTGCCGGCCGCGCTGCTGATGATGACGAGTTTCACCCGCATCATCATCGTGCTGTCGCTGCTGCGCCAGGCGATCGGTACGCAAACCGCGCCGCCGAACCAGGTGATGGTCGGCCTGGCCCTGTTCCTGACCCTGTTCGTGATGGGGCCGACCTTCGACAAGATCTATACCGAGGCCTATGTGCCGCTGCAGGAAAACCGCATCCAGATGACGGAAGCGATGAACCGCGGCGCCGCGCCCCTGAAGGACTTCATGCTGAAGCAGACGCGCCAGTCCGACCTCGCCATGTTCGCCAAGATCTCGCGCACGCCGGCCCTGCAGGGCCCGGAAGACGTGCCGCTGCGCGTGCTGATCCCGGCCTTCGTCACCAGCGAGCTGAAGACGGCCTTCCAGATCGGCTTCGCCATCTTCATCCCCTTCCTCATCATCGACATGGTGGTGGCTTCGGTGCTGATGGCAATGGGCATGATGATGATGTCGCCGGCCGTGATTTCGCTGCCGTTCAAGATGATGCTGTTCGTGCTGGTCGACGGCTGGCAACTACTGCTGGGCTCGCTGTCCCAGAGTTTCAACTAGGGGCGCGCGATGACTCCGGAATCCGTCATGACCCTCGGCAAGCAGGCCATGGAAATCACCCTGCTGGTGTCGGCGCCGCTGCTGCTGGTGGCGCTGATTATCGGCCTCATCGTCAGCATCTTCCAGGCCGCGACCCAGATCAACGAAGCGACCCTCTCCTTCATCCCGAAACTGGTCGGCGTGTTCATCGCCCTGGTGGTGGCGGGGCCATGGATGCTGTCGATCATGCTCGACTACATGCGCCAGGTGTTCACCGGCATTCCCAACATGGTCGGCTAGGTTTCCCTGCCGATGCTGACCCTGACCTCGGTCGAGATCAACGCCTGGATCGCGGGCCTGCTGTGGCCGCTCACGCGCATCCTCGGGCTGGTCGCGTCGGCCCCGATCTTTGGCCACGCCAGCGTGCCGAACCAGGTCAAGCTGATCCTGGGCGTGCTGCTGGCGCTGGTGATCGCCCCGACGGTGCCGGCCGTGCCCGCGCTTGACCCCACCTCCTACGCCGGCCTGCTGATCCTGGTGCAGGAACTCCTGATCGGGCTGGCGATGGGCTTTTCCATGCGCCTGGTGTTTGCCGCGGTGGAGTATGCCGGCGAACTGGCCAGCTCCACCATGGGCTTCAGCTTCGCCTCCTTCTTCGACCCCTCCACGCAAGGCCGCTCGGCCGCGATCAGCCAGTTCATGTCGATGGTCGCGACCATGGCATTTCTCGCCGTGAACGCGCATCTGGTACTGCTGGCGGCCTTGTCGGAAAGCTTCGTCAGCCTGCCGATCTCGGCCACGCCCCTGTCGCTGGCCGCGCCGCTGGAAGTGGTGCGCTGGGGCTCGCGCATCTTCTCGACCGGGCTGCAACTGGCCCTGCCGATCATCGGCGCGATCCTGATCGTCAACGTCGCGCTCGGCATCCTCACGCGCGCGGCGCCGCAACTGAACATCTTCGGCATCGGCTTCCCGATCACGCTCGGCGTCGGCCTGCTGACCCTGAGCATCGCCCTGCCCTACCTAGGCACGCCGATCGTGAATTTGTTCAATGAAGGTATCGAAGCGGGGCGGCGGATTCCGCGCGCAGCAGCCGAGCGGGTGCCGGCGACGGCGCCGCCCGCGCCTGTTCGTGACTAAAACGTCTAGGACGCCGCCTTGAGCGCGCCGGACTTCACCGGCCGGGTGCGGTCGACCCTCCAGGCCCCCAGCCTGCCGACGTCCTGCACGGTTCCCTGCCACAGTCCCAAGTGACCGCCAGCGCCGGCGCGGAAGCGGCCCTCTACCAGCACATAGGCCTTGTTCAGTTTGGCCGCGGCGCGCCTTTGCGCTTGCGTCAGGCTGATCGCGATGCTGTTCTGGATGATCGCGTGCCTGAAGTCTTCATGGTGTAGATACACGGTATCGCCTTCGAATTGCAGGTGCAGTACGCCGATGAAGCGAACGGACTGGCCATCGAATCGGGCCGGATTGGCAATCAGCTGGACCATGGAAACGTCCCGTGGCTGCTCGGCTGCTGCATGGCCCATACAGCCGCTCATCAAGGCAAACACCAGCAACAAAAAGGAGGTCATTTTCGCGATCATGGAGTCGAGCAGCATCGTTTTGGAAACGCCAATGCAGGTCTGGATTTTAGCTTTCCAATCAATAATAACTCATCAATTATTGCTGCAGAGTCAATAATCGTAACGCCCTCCGCCGGCCTCCGCACGCCAGAAATCACTCCTCGCATGGTATCGGGCGCTGCGCTATCATGAGATGTCAATACACGCCGAGCCTCTGGGCATTTGCTCAGCGGTCACGGAGGACATCGTGAATCTCTCGCCTTTGCCGCTTGCCGTCTTCGTGGTCGACGTCAACGGCAGCATCACCAGCTGGAACCGGGCCTGCGAAAAGCTGGCCGGCTATACGGCATCGGACATCCGCCACGCCACGCTCGACCGCATCATCGCATTCGATGACGCCGCGGGAACCGTCACGATGGCCGCGCGCGCCGACGCCGAGTCCACCGGCCACCTGCTGTGCGCCAACGGCCAGCACTTGCCGATCCGCGTCACGGTGGCGCCGCAATCCTACGATGGCGACCAGTCCGGCACCTACAGCGTGATCGTCATCCCGCGCAACGGCCACAGTCCGCCGCGCTATTCGCTGATCCAGGACTTGCCGGTGGCCGACATCATCGAAGGTCTGCCCTGCGTGTTCTACGTGATCGACCAGAGCGGCCACCTGCTGCTATGGAACCACCAGCTCGAGGAAGCGCTGGAGATGTCGAGCGAGGAGCTGCCGACCAGTAACGTGAAGTTCTTCTTCGACGAAAAGGAAAGGCCCCTGATCGTGCAGAAGATCATGGACGCCTTCGACCACGGCAGTTCCTCGCACGAAGCCGAAATGGTCGGCAAGCACGGCAAGCGCACCACCTTCCTGTTCCAGTGCGCGCGCACCAGCCTGGGCAGCCTGCCCTGCATCTTCGGTACCGGGATCGACATCGAGGCGCGCAAGCGCAGCGAGCAAGGCATGCGGGTGCGCGAGCGCGCCATCTTTTCCAGCGTGAATGCCATCGTGATCACCTGCTGCGAAGGCCGCGAGAACAAGATCGAGTACGTGAATCCCGCCTTCGAGCAGATCACCGGCTACACCCTGGCCGAGATCAAGGGCCGCAATCCGCGCTTCATGCGCATCGAAGGCTGCGACGTGCAGGAACACCAGCGCGTCCGCGAAGCGCTGGAGCGCCAGGAAAGCGTGCGCTCGGTGCTGCGCAACAAGCGCAAGAACGGCGAGCTGTTCTGGAACGATCTGCGCATCGACCCGGTGAGCAACATCGACGGCGAGGTCACCCATTTCGTGGCCGTGATCAACGACATCACCGAGGCCCGCCACTACGAGCGCCGCCTGCACCACCTGGCCCACCACGACCCGCTCACCGGCCTGGCGAACCGCACCCTGCTGCAGGACCAGTTAAAGCTGGCGATCGACCATGCGCTTGCCAACGGGGTGCTGGGCGCCCTCGCCTTCCTCGACCTCGACAACTTCAAGCACATCAACGACAACTTCGGCCATGAAGCCGGCGACGTGGTGTTGCAGGAAATCGCCAGCCGCCTGAAGGCGAACATGCGCGAGCACGACACGGTGGCGCGCGTCGGCGGCGACGAGTTCGTGCTGGTGATCAAGGACCAGCCGAGCGCCGGGCACGTGGCCGACCTGGTCGAGCGCATCCGCCGTAGCGTGCGCGCACCGATCGAGGTGGGCGGGCATGAAATCGTGCCCGGCACCAGCATCGGCGTCGCCCTGTTCCCGCTCGACGGCGACAATGTCGACCGCATCATGCGCGCGGCCGACGCCGCCATGTACCACGCCAAGAGCCTGGGCAAGAACAATTGCCAGTTCTATTCGATGGAACTGAACCAGGCCGTGCACCAGCACCTGCTGCTCGAAGCCAGCCTCAGCCGTGCGATCCGCAACGACGAGATGATGCTCGGCTACCAGCCGAAGGTCGACCTGCGCAGCGGCAAGGTGGTCGGCGCCGAAGCCCTGGTGCGCTGGCGCCATCCGGAGCAAGGCATGATTTCGCCCGACGACTTCATTCCCGTGGCCGAAGAAACCGGGCTCATTGTGCCGCTGGGCGAATGGGTGATCGCCGAAGCCTGCGGCGCCCTGAAGGCCCTGAAGGCGCTGGGCATCGACGACTTCGTGATCTCGGTGAACCTGTCGCCGCGCCAGTTGCGCCAGCGCCAGTTCGCCCACCACCTGGCCGAGGTGCTGAAGCGGCACCAGGTCGACCCGTGCATGCTGGAACTGGAAGTGACGGAAAGCCAGCTGATGGACCGTCCGGCGGAAGCGATGGAAGCGCTGGCGGAACTCAAGGCACTGGGCGTGCGCCTGTCGATCGACGACTTCGGCACCGGTTATTCGAGCCTGAGCCATCTGCAGAAATTCCCGGTGGACTTCATCAAGATCGACCGCTCTTTCCTCGGCGGCGGCGTGCACGACGGCCACGCCGTGATCACGCGCGCCATCATCGCGCTCGGGCACAGCCTGAAAATGAAAGTGATTGCCGAGGGCGTGGAAACGAAGGAACAGCTGGCTTTCCTGCGCACCCACAACTGCGACCAGATGCAGGGGTATTACTTCAGCGCCGCGCTGTCCCAGGAAAAATTGCAGGAGATGGTGTGCAATGACGACCGTTTGCCGACGTAAATACAAATGATGTGTCGTAACAGTTGATTCTTTGTCGAAATTCTTTACAGCATGTAACTATTCAAAAGATACAAAAAAGCTAAGTTGCTGAATTTATAAGGCAATTTCCAGCTGGCATGGGGCTTGCTAAACAGGTAAGGAAGTCTTTTTTCGATACCTGTTCCAACTGGAGAAATAATGAAAGCAATCATCAAGCGCGCCCTTCCTGCCCTGCTGCTCGCCTGCGCGGCTTCCGCCAATGCCGGCGTCATCGATCTGGGGTCGGTCGACAAGAACTACGGCAGCGCGACGGGCTACGTCAACACAAACACCGGCGTGCGCAAGCCCTGCGACAAGATGGGCACCAACGCGGTGACCGTCAAGGACACGCCATCGGGCTGCAGCTGGTTCAGCGACGCCTTCGATTTCAGCGCGCTGGGCACGAAGAACATCGACAGCTTCGACCTGACCCTGACCTTCAGCAACACCAACGATTCCTTCGCCCTCGGCCCGACCCGCACCTTTGAAGACTGGCGCGTGCAGGTGGGCGATTCGGCCACCAGCAAATCGGCCGTGGAAATGGACCTGCTGAACAGCTTGGCCCTGACCAGCCAGACCTTCCACATCGACGCTACGACCCATGCCGACGTGTTCTCGAACATCGCCGCGAACGGCAAGTTCTACCTGTCCTTCCGCGACGACTCCTGGCTGTCGAGCGAGTTCATCCTGCGCAGCGCCAGCCTGAAGGTCAACGGCATCGAAGCCGCCGACGTGCCGGAACCGGCGAGCATCGCCCTGTTCGGCGTGGCCATGCTGGGCGCCGCCGTGGCCCGCCGCCGCCGCGCAGCGAAGTAATCCGCGCTTAGTAGTCAGTGAGGCCGCTTCCGGTACGCCGGGGCGGCCTTTTTTCATGGCGCCGTCGGCAAGGCAGCTGCTTGTCCCGGGCGGCTGCACCGCCCCGCCAGCGGCCACCACTGCGCCACACCCCAGGCAAATTCCGGCACCAGCAGCAGCCACAGCAGCGGCGCACCGGTCTGCGCCAGCGTCCACGCCATCCAGCCTGAAAACAGGAAGCGCGCCGCGCCGTCGTACAGGCCCAGCCGGCGGCTCGGGTGGCGCAGGCGCAGCAGCGACCACACGGTCACGACGCTGCCCAGCAGGCCGGCGATGAACATGTGGAAGGGCTCGAAGGCCGGCAGCGGCGCGCCGCCGAGCTGCACGTTCAGGCCCGACATCAGCGCCTGCATCGGCGCCTGGGTCCAGGGCGTTGCCAGCGCGGCCGTGAAGACGATGTCGTAGAAGGCGCTGGCGCGCACGAGCTTGCGGTAGGCAGGAAGTTGCATCGGAGTGCTCCGGCTGGTCGAAAAGCTTATCATCAACCCTCGGGTACACTCCAGGGTCAAGCACTTTCGAGGAGCGATGCGATGCGCATTGGAGAACTGGCCGAGGCGACCGGGCTGAGCCGCGACACGCTGCGGTTTTACGAGGAACGCGGGCTGCTGGCGGCCAGGCGGCGCGGGAATGGCTACCGCGATTATCCAGTCGAGGCGGTCGAGTGGCTGTGCTATTTGCGCAGTGCGCAGGCGCTGGGATTCACGCTGGCCGAGATCGAGGCGGGGATGCCCCTGCTGGCCGATCCGGCGAACGCGGGGGTGGAATTGCGGGCGGCGCTGGAGCGCAAGCTGGGCGATATCGATGCGCGGATTGCGGGGCTGGCGGAATTGCGGGGGGCCTTGGCGCGCAAGGTCGAGGACCTGGGGGCCGATTGTCCGTTGCGGACGGCGGCGCGATAAGGCGGCGGTAACGAGCGGTGGGTTTGGAGAACCCACCCTACCGATTCAGGGCGTAGGGTGGGTTCTCCGAACCCACCATTTCAGCCGCCAACTTAGCCGATGTAATTGAACAGCGACAGCCCCGACATCGTCTTGAACGACTTCTGCGCCGCTTCCAGCGTGGTCTGCTGGGTGGCATAGTCCGAGATCGCCTTGACGATGTCCAGGTCCTGCAGCTTCGACAGCGTGCCCTTGTACTGAATGTTCAGGTCCGAGCCCTGGTCTTCCAGGTAGTCGAGTTCCTTCATGCGCGAGCCCACCGAGGCGCGCACGGTCAGGATGTTGTCGAGCGAGGACTTCAGGCCTTCGCTGGCGGTGCTGAGCTTGTTCGACAGGGTGGCCAGGCCGTTGTTGTCTTCGCCGGAATCGCGCAGCGCGTTGACCAGGTTGGTCATGGTGGTGAAGATCGATTCCTTTTCGCTCGGCTTGACCTCGAACTTGTCGCCATTGTCCGGTGCGCCGGTGATGGTGAACGAGGTGCCTTCGAAGGCGATCTGCTTGCCGCCCACGTACGGTTCGTCGCTCATCACCGCGCGGTGCGGCGAGGTGCTGGTGTCGGTGACGGAATACGTGGTCGCGCCGTTGTCGACCTTGAATTCCAGCGTGTAGTTGTGGCCGGTGAGCTGGCGGGGGTCCGTCACCGAGCCCGAACCGGCCACGGCGCCGCCGGTATTGCCGTCGACCATCTTGGTCTGGTAGCTGCCGTTGCCGGTGCGGTTGTTCTCGAAGATCGAGCTGCCCGAGTCGCTGATCGCGATCGAGCGCGAGGAGCCGACCTGGAGCTTGCGCTGGCCCTGGTCGCCCTGGTAGACGGCGCCGCTGTCGGTCTGCACGAAGGGAGTGGTGCTGCCCTTGTAGCCCGAGAACAGGTAGCCGCCCGAACCGTCGGCGGTGTTGGCGATGCCCAGCAGGTCCTGCATGCGGCCTTCGATCTCGGTGGCGATCTGCAGGCGGTCGGACTTCGACAGCGTGCCGTTGCCGGCCTGGACCACCAGGGTCTGCACGTCCATGATCAGGTCGGAACCGTTGGTCAGCGCGCTTTCCACCAGCGACAGCGAGCTGCCGGCGTTGGCGCGGTTGGTGCCGTACTGGGTGTTAAGCGACTGCGACTGCGTCACTTCGAGCGCGCGCGCCGAGGCGATCGGGTCGTCGGCGGCGGTCAGGTTGCGCTTGTTGGTCGCCAGCTGGGTCTGGGTGCGCGCCATCTGCGACTGCAGGGAATTGAGCTGCGTGGTGGCGTTTTCGTAGATCGTCTTGGTACTGATGCGCATGGTTTATCTCCGCTCGCTTGCCGGAATTAACGGGCGATCGACAGCAGCGTGTCGAAAATGGTGCTGGCAATCTGCATGACCTTGCCGGCGGCCTGGTAGGCCTGCTGGTACTTCAGCAGATTCGTCGCTTCCTCGTCCAGGTTCACGCCCGACACGTCGAGCGCGGCGCCCTGCACCTGCTTGAGCAGGGAATCGTTGGCGCTGGCGTTCACCTGCACTTCGCGGGTCTTGTTGCCGACCGTGCTGACGGTCTGGGCAAACGCCGACTGCAGCGTGGCGCTGGCGCCGTTGAAGATGTTCTTGGTCTGGATCGCGCCCAGGGCCTGGATGTTGCGGGTGTCGGCATTGCCCGCGGTGTTCGCGTTGATGGTGAAGGTGTCGCCGGTCTGCGGCACGCCGCTCATGCTGACGTTCACGCCGCTGAAGCTGTAGCTGGCGTTGGCCGCGAACGGCGCGCTGCCGCCGGTGTGGGTGGTGGTCTCGCCGTTCACGGTCATGGTGACGGTGGCGCCCGCCGGGAAGCCAGACAAATTGCCGCTGTCCTTGTTGTAGCTGAGCGTGACCGGCAGGCTGGGGCCGGCCGTGAAGTAGTCCTTCGAGACGCTGCCCGCGCTGATCTGGCCGGTGCCCTTGTTGGCGATCGGGGCGGCGGTGGCGATCGGGGTGCCGGCGGCGATCCCGCTCACGTCCGACAGCGCCAGCTGCAGGTTCGAGGCGCCGAGCGCGGTCGGGCGCACCAGGTAGTTGTCGCCCGAGGCGGCGTTGCCCGAGAACGAGAACTCGACGCCGTCGATGCTGCGCTTGGTGCCGGCCGGGTCGTAGGGTTCGATCTTGGTCTTCTGGTTGTCGGACAGGCGCGTGACGTAGAAATTGCTGCCGTCGGACTCGACCTTGTAGTCGCTGTCGGTGAGCTTGGTCGGGTCGGTGACCACGGCGCCGATCTTGCCGGTGCTGGTGCGGTCGTTGTCGGCCGCGGCCGCCACGTAGGCCGGGGCCTGGACGAAGAAGTCCTTGCCCTGCTGGCCGGAACCGTCGATGCCCAGCTTGTGCTGGTCGTTGAAGGTCTGGGCCAGGCCGATGGCCAGGCGCCCGATCGAGTTCTGCACACGGTCGAGGGTGCCGCTGCGGAACTCCAGCAGGCCGCCCAGTTCGCCGCCCGAGAGCGCGCTTTCCGGCAGCGGCACCACCTTGTCGCCGGTGGCGTAACCGACCGTCACGCGGGTCAGGTCGGTCGGCGACTTCATGGTCGCCAGCTGGAAGGCTTGCTGGCCCACGACCAGCGGCTGGCCATTGCCGATCGAGATGTTCAGCGCATTGTTGCTGCCCACGGTGACGTTGGCCTTGACGTGCTTGTTCAGCTCCATCACCAGCTGGTCGCGCTGGTCGAGCAGGTCGTTCGGCTGGCGCGCTTCGGTCGAGCCGTAGGAGCCGATCTTGGCATTCAGTTGCGAGATCTGCTTGGCGTAGGTGTTGATCAGGTTGACGTTGGTCTCGATGCCGGTGTTCACGCCGGCGTCGATTTCTTCCAGGCGGGCGTCGATCTGCTGGAAGCTCGACGCCAGGCTTTCGGCCGACGACAGCAGCGCCTGGCGCGACGGCACCGAGGCGCCGTTGCCGGTGACGTCCTGCACCGCCGAGAAGAAGTTCTGGATCGCCGGCGACAGGCCGGCGGTGGTGTCGGCCAGCAAATTGTCGATCTGGCTGATCTGGCTGTAATAGGTGTCGAGCGACGCGCCCGAGGCGGTGGCGGTGCGCACCTGGCCGTTCAGGAAATCGTCGCTGTAGCGCTTGATCTCGGCGATCTTGGTGCCGGTGCCCACGAAACCATAGCCGTACTCCATCGTCGTCGACGTGGCCTGCACCACGCCCTGGCGGCTGTAGCCGTCCACGTTGGCGTTGGTGATGTTGTGGCCGGTCGTGGCGAGTGCGGTTTGCGCCGCGTACAGGCCAGTTTTGCCGATGCTGAGGAGGTTTCCGGACATGACGTTTTCTCTATGTGCTGAGTTCTTCTACGGCAGCAGGCGTCAAAACTTGAGTGCTTTTTTGACGAATCTGATGCCTGTCTTTATGCCAATGAGTTCTTGATAATCTTGCTCAGCTTGTGGCCGTAGTTCGGGTCGGTGGCATAGCCGGCGCGCTGCAGGCCGTGGGCAAACGCTTCGGGGCTGCCTGCGCTGTTGATGACCTTTTCGTAACGTGGATTGTTCGCCAGCATGCGGGCGTAATCCTTGAACGAGTCGGCCGGCGTGTCGTAGGCGCGGAACTTTTCCACGCGGCGGTGGGCGACGCCGTTCACGTATTCGGTGGTCACTGCGGTGGCAACCTTGCCTTTCCAGCCAGGGCCGGCCTTGATGCCGAACAGATTGTTGCTGTTGCTGCCGTCGGCATTGCGGATCATGCGCTTGCCCCAACCGGTTTCCAGCGCGGCCTGGCCCAGCATGAACTTGGCCGGCACGCCGGTCACCTGTTCGGCCGCGGCGGCGTGGGCGCCCAGCTTTTCCTGGAACGCCTGCACGTGCGGCGCCTGGGTACGGCCGCTGGCGGTGATGCCCTGGGTCTGCAGGCCGGCGTCCAGGCCTTCCTTGAGCGGACCGGCTTTTGGCTTGAGCGGAATCTCGAGCGCGGCGGCCACGCCGTCGCGGCCGATGGTGGTCGAGGCTTCGCTGCCGATGGCCAGCGCCTTGGCGTCGGTCTGCACCGACAGCTGGCGGGTCAGCACGTCGGCCAGCCCCATGCCGCGCTTGGCCAGGTTCTGGCTCAGCTGCTGGTCGAGCATCGAGGTGAACATCTTGGTCTGCTGGTTGTCCATCAGCCCATCCTGCGGCGTGGCGTCGCGCATGCTCTTCATCATCTGGTTGATGAACATGGCTTCGAACTGGGTCGCGGCGCCTTTCAGGGCGTCGGGCGAACCGGCTTTTGCCGACTGCTTGAGCGAACCGAGGCCTTGCGCGTCGAGCGCGAACTTGCTGCTCAGGTCGTTCGTGGATGGGCTGTTACCGATCATGGCGGGTCCTTAGATGATCTCGAGTTCGGCACGCAGCGAACCTGCGGCTTTCAGGGCCTGCAGGATGGCCAGCAGGTCTTGCGGCGAAGCGCCGATCGAATTCATGGCCTTCACGACTTCCGCCAGCGAGGCGCCGCCTTTCACCAGCAGCACCTTGCCCGGGTCCTTCTTGATTTCCACGCTCGGCGTGGTGGTTACCGCGGTCTGGCCGCGCGAACCCGGCGCCGGCTGGCTGACGTTGGTATCGGCGCCGATCGTCACCGACAGGTTGCCGTGCGAAATGGCGCAGGTATCGAGCGTGACGGCCTGGTTCATCACCACCGAACCGGTACGCGCATTCAGGATCACTTTCGCGGCAGCGGCGGCCGGCTTGACATCGATGTTTTCCAGCAGGCCAATGAAGCTGACGCGGGCATCCGACGACGCCGGGGTGCGCACGCGGATCACGCGGCCGTCGAGGGCGGTGGCGGTGCCGGCGCCGAACTGGTTGTTCACGGCCTCGACCACGCGGCTGGCGGTGGCGAAGTCGGTGTTGTTCAGCTCCAGGCGGATCTGGTTGTTTTCGCCCAGGTTCGAGGCGACCGCGCGCTCGACGGTGGCGCCGGCGGAGATCTTGCCGACCGACAGGTGGTTCACCTGGACTTGCGCGCCGCCACCACCGGCGGAGGCGCCGACGCCGCCAACCAGCACGTTACCCTGGGCCATGGCGTACACCTGGCCATCGGCGCCGTGCAGCGGGGTCATCAGCA
Organism: Massilia sp. IC2-278; assembly: GCF_020708045.1. Lineage (GTDB taxonomy): Bacteria > Pseudomonadota > Gammaproteobacteria > Burkholderiales > Burkholderiaceae_D > Telluria. Next base: position 135,176 of record NZ_JAJFES010000008.1, on the reverse strand, counting down.
AGGTGCCGCCGCGCAGGCTTTTCGCGTTACCGATCGACGACACGGTGATGTCGATGTTCTGGCCCGGCTGGGCGAACGCCGGCAGCGAGGTCGTGACCATCACGGCCGCGACGTTCTTCAGCTGCAGCTGGCCGGTCGGCGGCAGGTTCACGCCCTTTTGCTGGAGCATGGCGATGATAGACTGCACGGTGAACGGGGTCTGGCTGGTCTGGTCGCCGGTGCCGTCCAGGCCCACCACCAGGCCATAGCCCGACAGCTGGTTCTGGCGCACGCCGGCGATGCTGGTCATGTCCTTCAGGCGCTCGGCCTGGGCAGCCAGCGGTGCAGTGACGGTCAGGGCAGCGCACAGCGCCAGCAGCGGGAATTTCAAACGCATGATCACTCCGGAATCAGAAAGGCTTAGAACGGCAGCAGCGACTGGAAGAAGCGCGACATCATCGAGTTCATCTCGGCGCGGTCGAGCTGGCTGCTGGTGCGGTATTCCACACGCGCATCGGCCACCAGGGTCGAGGACACGACATTGCCGTTCTGGATGGTGTCGGGGCTGACCATGCCCGAGAAGCGGATGAACTCGATGCCCTTGTTCATCGCCACCTGCTTTTCGCCGGCCACGATCAGGTTGCCGTTCGACAGCACTTCGGTAACGGTCACGCCGATAGTGCCGGTAAAGGCATTGCTGGCGCTCTGGTTGTCGCCGTCGGCAAACTTGATGCCGCCTTCGGTGGCCACGTTCGCGCCGAGTTTCGACTGCAGCGGACCCGGCAGGCCGAAGCTGGCGCTGCCCGTCTTGTTGCCCGAGCTGGTGCCGGCTTTATTCGCCGAGGTCTTTTCGACGATGTTGATCGTCAGCAGGTCGCCGATCTGGCGCGCACGGCGGTCTTCGAACATCGGGCGGTAGCGCGCGGCGTTGTAGATGGCGCCGTCGGTCGGCGGCGCGACTTCGGCCAGGGCCGGACGGGCGCTGCGCGTTTCCTGCACGATCGAGCTGGGCGTGGTGGCGCAGCCGGCGATGACGAGGGAGAACGTGGCGATGAAAGCGATTTTCTTCATGGTTGGGCGTAAAAGAAGTCGGATTAGAGCTGGGACAGTTTTTGCAGCATCTGGTCGGACGTCGTGATCGCCTTGCTGTTGATCTCGTAAGCCCGCTGGGTCTGGATCATGTTGACCATTTCCTCGACCACGTTCACGTTCGAGGTTTCCACGTAACCCTGCATGATCACGCCGGCGCCGTTGGTGCCCGGGGTGTTCGCGTTCGGGTTGCCCGAGGCCGTGGTTTCCATGTACAGGTTCTCGCCCTTCGACTCCAGACCGGCCGGGTTGATGAAGGTCATCAGTTGCAGGTTGCCGATCTGGGTGGTGGCGGTAGAACCGGCGGTCTTCACCGACACGGTGCCGTCGCGGCCGACGGTGATGGTTTCGGCATTCGCCGGCACGGTGATCGGCGGCTGCAGCGGGTAGCCGCTGGAGGTGACCAGGGTGCCGTTCGAATCGGTCTGGAACGAGCCGTCGCGGGTATAGGCCTGGGTGCCGTCGGGCAGCAGCACCGGGAAGAAGCCGGTACCGTTGATCATCACGTCCTTGGCGTTGCCGGTTTCCTGCGGGTTACCCTGGGTGAAGATGCGCTCGGTCGAGACGGCGCGCACACCGGTACCGAGCTGCAGGCCGGATGGCAAATTGGTTTGCTGCGAGGATTGGGCGCCGGGCTGGCGCTGGGTCTGGTAAAGCAGGTCCTCGAACACCGCACGCGACTTCTTGAAACCGTTGGTGCTGACGTTGGCGAGGTTATTGGTGATGACGTCGAGGTTGGTTTGCTGCGCCTCGAGACCGGTCTTGGCGATGTACAGCGAACGAATCATGGGTTTCTCCTATTGGCGGCGGCGCTGGTGGCAACAACGCCCCACGCACAATAGAATTATGCTGGAGAAACACTTAGTTCAAAGCGAGGATCTGGCTGGCTTTCGCGGCGTTATTCTCGGCGTTCTTCATCAGGCTCATTTGCGTTTCAAAGGACCTTGCCAGGCCGATCATTGACACCATGGCATCGACCGCGTTCACGTTGCTGCCTTCGAGCGCGCCGCCGGCCACGCGCACGGCCGGGTCCGCCGGGGCGCTGCTGCCGTCTTTCATGCGGAACAGGCCATCGTCGCCGCGGGTGAGGCTGTTCTGGTCCGGGTTGACCAGCTTCAGGCGGCCGAGGATGACCGGGGCGGCCGGGCGCTCGGCGTTCGAGATGGTGGAGATGGTGCCGTCGCCGCCGACCGTCACGGTCACGTCCGGCGGAATCGTGATCGGACCGCCCTCGCCCATGATGGTCTGGCCGGAAGGCGTGGTCAGCACGCCGTTCGGGCTCGCCTGCAGGGCGCCGTTCCTCGTGTACGACTCGGTGCCGTCGGCGTTCTGCACGGCGATCCAGCCCGGGCCCTTGATGGCGACGTCGAGGTCGCGGCCGGTCATCTGCAGCGGGCCGGAACTGAAGTCGGCGCCGACGGTGTTGTTGACCACGAAGGTGCGGGTCGGCAGGCCTTCGCCCTGCACCGGCACGGCGCGGAAGGTGTCCAACTGGGCGCGGAAACCGGTCGTGTTCAGGTTCGCCAAGTTGTTCGAGGTCGTGGCCTGCTGCTCGAGGACGTGTTTGGCGCCGGAGGCGACGGTGTAGATCAAGCGGTCCATGTGTGTTCCTTCTTTATCGTGCCGGGTGTGGTGTTTCGGTTTGCTGCTGTTCTATACAGCGTGGACTCGGGAGTCCACCCTACAAAACCTGCTTTACCGTAGGGTGGACACCTGTGTCCACGCTGTCTCACCGCGTGAACAAACGCGGCCTTACGACATCAATTAACGCAGATTCACCAGCGTCTGCAACACCGAATCCTGCGTCTTGATGGTCTGCGCATTCGCCTGGTACACGCGCTGCGCCGTGATCATGTTCACCAGCTCGGCCGTCAAATCGACGTTCGAGGTTTCCACCGCCGACGACTGCAGCACGCCGAAGCTGCCGGAATCCGGGGTGCCGATCAGCGGCGTGCCCGACTTGGCCGATTCGGCCCAGGCATTGTTGCCGAGCGGCTCGAGGCCGTTCGAGTTGGCGAAGTTCGCCAGCACCACCTGGCCCAGCGGCTTGCTCTGGCCGTTGCTGTACTGGCCGAGGATGGTGCCGTCGTCGCCGATCGAGAAACGCTGCAGGTGGCCGGCGGCATAGCCGTCCTGGGTCAGCTTCTTGTCGCTGGTGGCGGTGCCGTACTGGGTGCTGCCGGTAAAGGCCAGTTCCATGGTCTGGGTCGGCTCGGAACCGGTCGACGGGAAGATCGGCAGGGTCACGTTCATCTTGCCGCCGCCCGTGGTGTCGACGGCATTCAACGCGCCGTTGACGTCGAAGCTCAGGGTGCCGATCGGCACCGACGGTACCTTCACGGCGCCGGCGATGGCCTTGTCGACCTGGTCCGGCGAGTAGCCGGCGATGCGCGCGGCGTCGGCGCCGGCGGTGGCGATCGAGGTCTGCACGTCGGCGCTGGCGCCGTTCTGGCCGGCAGCGGCCGCCACCATGCGCGAGGCTTCGGTGGCATAGTTCTGCAGGGCGGCGGCAATCGTGTCCGGCACCGGCGGCACTGCCTTGGTGGCGGCTTCCCAGGCGTTGCGCGCGGCGTTCACGGCGGCGAACTCGGCAGTTTCGCCCTGGGCGGCCTGGGCCACTTTCAGGTTGGTGACCTCGGTGCCGTCGTTGGCGGCGTACACGTCCCAGGTGCCGGAACCGTTCTTCACGTAGAAGGTCGACAGCACGTGCGGGTTGCCCAGGGTGTCGTAGACGTCGACCGGGGTCTGCTTGTTGTAGGTGTTCGGGTCGGAAGCGTCGAACGGGGTGACGGTCGGGGCGCTTGCGCGCGAATCAAGGTTCATTTCCACGCCGACCTTGGTGGTCGACACAGGCTTGATGTCGGAGGCGTTGATCTGCAGCGGGTTCGGCGTGCCGGCCAGGATCTGGCCGGTCGGGCCGACGCCGTAGCCGGTGAGCTTGGCGCCTTGCGCATTGGTCATGAAGCCGTCCTTGTCGAGCGAGAACTGGCCGTTGCGGGTGTACTGCACCATGCCCGAGGACACGGTACGGAAGAAGCCCTGGCCGTTGATGGCCACGTCGAGCGAGTTGTTCGAGGATTCGATATTGCCCTGGGTGAACTGCTGGGCGATCTGCGACACCTTGGTACCGATACCCGCGGTCATGCCGCCGGCGCCGTTCAGCGAGCTGGCGTACACGTCCGCGAACTGCGCGGTCGAACCCTTGAAGCCGACGGTGCTGGCGTTGGCGATGTTGTTACCGATGACGTCGAGGGATTTGGCAGCGCCGTTCAAGCCGCTCAGACCTTGTTGAAAAGACATTTAGTTCTCCAGAAAGATAAAGGGTATGCGGCTAGTACTTGACCTGAAAGAAATGTGAATTTTGGCGAACAGAACCGGATGCGGTGCAAGGCGACGAGTGCGCCGCAGTGCGAGCACTGCAAGCACTGCAAGCAGGAGTCAACGCAGCAACGCGCCGGTTATGGAAGCCAAAAACACATTTATTTCAGGGCAAGTACGTAGGGCTTACAAGACTTGTTTGATGTCGGCCAGGGTGATGGCGCCCTTGCCTGCGAGGTTGATCTTCACCCCGTCCTTGGTATTCGTGCTGACGCTGGCGACGCTGTCCAGGCTCAGGGCCTTGACGTCGGTGAGCGGCTGGCCGCCCTGCATGGCCTCGACGCGGAAGTTGTAGCCGCCGTCGGCCAGGGTCGCGGCATCGACCGCATCCGAGCTGCCGTCCCAGGCCAGCGGGGTGGCGCCGGCTTCCATGGCGCCGAGGTCGATCGTGGCCACGTCCTTGCCGGTCTTCGGATCGCTGACGATCACCTTCACGCTGTCGGCCGCGGTGGCGAGTTCGACGCCGAACACCGACTTGCCTTCGGTCAGGTGGATCTTGTTGCCCTCGACCAGCACGCCATGGCCGATCAGGTTGGTCGCCTGCATCGCCTCGCTCGACTGGTAGCTCGACTTCAGCGTTTCCAGCGTCTCGTTCAGCTTGTTCACGCCGGTCACGGTCTGCAGCTGGGCCAGCTGGCTGGTCACCTGGGCATTGTCGAGCGGGTTCAGCGGGTCCTGGTTCTTCAGCTGGGTGACGAGGAGGGTCATGAACTTGTCGGTGTCGGCCTGGACGCTGTCGGTCTCGGCCTTCTTCGTGTTCATGGTCGACATCAGGTCGTTGATCGAGGTGCCGGAAGCGGCGCTATTTACGGTGGACATGGAGTGGATGGCTCAGGTTATTGACCGAGGGTCAGGGTTTTCATCAGCATGCTTTTGGCGGTGTTCATGGTCTCGACGTTGTTCTGGTAAGAACGCGAGGCCGACAGCATGTTGACCATTTCGTCCACCGGGTTCACGTTCGGCATCGACACGTAGCCCTTTTCGTCGGCCAGCGGATTCTTCGGGTCGTAGACCTGTTTCAGCGGCGACGGGTCTTCCACCACTTCGCGCACCTTGACGCCGGTGCCGCCGGTGGCCATCGGCACCGCCTCGAACACGACCTGCTTGGCGCGGTAGGCTTCGCCGGTGCTGGAAGTGGCGCTGTCGGCATTCGCGAGGTTGCTGGCCACCGTGTTCAGGCGCTGGGCCTGGGCGCTCATGGCCGAACCCGAGACGTTAAAGATATTAAAGAGCGACATGCTTATTGCCCGTTCTGGATCGCCGCCAGCAGGCCGCGGATCTGGTGGTTGATCATCGTGATGCCGGCTTCGTAGCGCACCGCATTGTCGGCAAACTGGTTGCGCTCGACGTCCATGTCGACCGTGTTGCCGTCGACCGCGCCCTGCACCACGCCGCGGTACAGCACCGGGGTGCCGTCGGGCAGGGTCTTGCCGTCGAGCGGCGCCTGCATGTGGGAATTATTGGTGGCGGCCAGGCCGCTGCTGCCGCCGCTTTTGCTCAGCGCGCCCTGCATGGCGCTGGCGAAGTCGATGTCGCGCGCCTTGAAGTTCGGGGTGTCGGCGTTGGCGATGTTGGAAGCGAGCAGTTCCTGGCGCTGCGACCGCAGGGACAGCGCTGTTTCGTTGAAGCGTAGGTAGTTGTCGATTTTGCCGATCATGCCGCCTCCGGGCCAATAACTTGTTGGGACAGGCTGAATGATACGTACGGGCAACAACAGCCAATCGATGGAGAAGGACGGGCAAACCGGGTTTATTCAAAGTTTCGCTGTGGCATCAAGCCACCTAAGATGGCGTCATTCGGAATCACGCTCATTGCCATGTTCAAGAACTCGCTACTCAAGAACTCCCTACTGTTCACCGCTGCTGTCTTGTTCGCCTCGCCTGCCGCGTTCGCCCAGAATGGCGGTGCGCGCCAGGACGGCGCCGCGCTGCGCAAGGTGGCCGAGCAATATCTGCAGGCACAAAGTGCCGGCCTGCCCGGCAAGGTGACGGTAAAGGTGGGCGCGGTCGACCCGCGTTTGTCGCTGGCCGCCTGCCCGGCGCCGGAAGCCTTCCAGCAGCCGGGCGCCCGCCCCTGGGGCAAGACGACGGTCGGCGTGCGCTGCACGGCGCCGGTGTGGAATGTGTTCCTGCAGGCGCAGGTGAGCGTGCTGGCCGATTACGTCACCGCCGCCGTGCCGCTGGCCCAGGGCCAGACCATCGACGCCAGCCAACTGACGACGATGCAGGGCGACATCGCCGCCATGCCGAACGGGATCATCACCGACATGGGCCAGGCCATCGGCCGCACGCCGACGGTGTCGCTGCCGGCCGGGGCGCCGCTGCGCCTGGACTCGCTCAAGAGCAAGCCGGTGGTGCAGCAGAACCAGGCGGTGCGCATCGTGTCGAAGGGCGAGAATTTCTCGGTCACGGGCGAAGGCAAGGCCATCGGCAACGCCGGCGAGGGGCAAGTCGTGCAGGTACGCACCCCGCGCGGGGCCATCATCAGCGGCACGGCCCGGGCCGGCGGCGTGGTGGAAGTGACATTGTAAAAAAACCTTAAGAGAAAGGCCCATATTGCTAAAGTTTGCGGGTGGCTAGCCGTTACACAGTGCAGATCCCGGAGTTCCTGCTCCGAACCGAAAGGATAGGCTGTGAAAATCAACGACACCCTCAAAGGCGCGCAAGGCCTTCAGCAACAGAATCAAACCCAGGCAGCCACCGCAAAACAGGCGGAAAAAGCTGCCGCCACCGCCGCCCCGGCCCAGACCGACAGCGTACGCCTGTCGTCGCAAGCCCAGGCCGCGAGCGGCACCGGCAAGGCGAACGAAGTGTTCGATGCCAAGAAAGTTGAACGTATCAAGATGGCAATTGCCGATGGGCAGTTCCAAGTTAACTCGGAGCGCATCGCGGACGGACTGCTCGATACCGTGCGCGACATGCTCCACTCACGTAACCGATAGAGGCTCCATGACCCGTCCGCACGCCACCCTCCCCGCCGAACACGAGCGCCTCAGCGCGCTGGTTGAACTGATGAAGCAGGAACAGCAATTGCTGATGGCGGCGGATGCGGACGCCCTGGCCGAACTCACCCCGCGCAAGGTTGCATTGGTACAGGAGCTGGCGCAGCTATCGCGCCAGCGCCACGCGACCCTGGGCGGGATGGGATTCGAGGCAGGCGAAGCGGGCATGGAAGCCTGGGTGGTGTCGCATGCGGATGCGGACACCCGCAGCCACTGGTCGGGTTTGTTGACCTCGGCTGCCGAAGCGAAGGAACTGAACCGGGTAAACGGCCTGCTGATCAACCGCCAGCTGGCGCATAACCAGACCGTGCTGCAGGCGCTGCGTACGCCGACCGGGGCGGCCGAATCGACCTTGTATGGGGCGAAGGGGCAGACGTTCGGTGCGGGCGCGGCGCGGCGGTTTCTGGCGGCATGAGTTTGTGTTGACTTGAGTAGGATGACGGCCGCTTTTGCGGCCGTTGTTGTTTCTGGCGCTGGCGCCGAACCAGTACATATGGCCGGCGACGTTGTTTTTATAAAAACTTAATGGTCAAAAGAAAGCTTTCAAGATAACATTTGATGTTTCTATTTTGAAAGCATCAGTGTGAACACAGGTCGAATCCAGCATATCGACGTATGGCGCTGTATTGCAATTACCATGGTCGTGGCGAGCCACCTCGTCCGTTTCCTCGATCCATGGTATCAACAGGCGCTGCCCGGGATATTATCGGCCATACGGAAGGCCGGTCCGCTGGGCGTCCAGATATTCTTCTGCATCAGTGGTTTCGTGATCTGTCGGGGAATGATGCGCGAAGCCGCGGCATCCGGAACGGTTGGCATGCGCGGTTTCTATATACGGCGCGCTTACCGCATTCTTCCGGCATTGACCGCCTATCTCGCCTGTATAGCCTTGCTGAATCATTTCGGCGTCTTTAACCTGAACTTTGTCCAGTTCCTGAAAGTAGGCGCTTTCCTGTGTAACTTCCGTGAATTCGGCCCTTCCTGTCCTTGGGAAATCGGTCATACCTGGAGTCTTGCCTACGAAGAGCAGTTCTATCTGATATTTCCACTGCTTTTTGTGTGTGGACGGTACGTTCGCCATGGTGGTACAGCACTGAAAACGGTCTGTGTCCTTACCCCCTTGTTCCTCCTTGCCCTGGTGTGGAAGAACAGCGCGGTGACGACCTACCTGGGCTATATGCTCTTCATGTTGGCCGGGTGTTTCTTCGCGCTTTATTGGAAAAAGCTCGAACCCCTGCTTACCAGCCTGCCCGTGCCTGGCTGGTTCGCTATCTTACTGATCGTACTTGCGATCGGCTTGCTTCCCCAGCCCTCCGCACTCAAGAGGCTGTTTGCGTTTGTCTTGCCGATATTGATTTGCATTGTCATTTTCGGCACACCGATTCGCCGGGCTTCGATCAAGTCATTCTTTTCGAATCAAGGTCTTGCTCACCTGGGCCGAATCTCATACGGCATCTATCTGTGGCAGCAGCTAGCGACCGCCAACTTCGGTTTCGCCTCGCCGTTCATGACTGCGCTGGCGCTTTCCGGACTCACCGTCATACTGGCTCATTATTCTTATCGCTATTTCGAGCTGCCGCTGATCAAAAAAGGAAATGTGCTGGCAGCCAAATATAGCGCACCGAAAAAAGTAGCCGGCGAAAGTCCCGATTACGCTGACGATGTGCCGTCGAAAATGGCGGCATGAAGCGCACATCCTGTTTGTCGCCTGGCGAATTCAACGACCTGCCGACAGGTCCCGCGCAGGTTTTCCGCTATGCGCGCGGGGCGATTGCAGCGCTATCGCCGAACAATCGGCGGTAGCGCTGCACCGACGCCGTCCATCGCACGAATAGCGGGGTTTTACCGGCCGGGGCGACAGCCTGTCGCTTTGGCCTCACCGTTGACTGGGCAGGCTGTTATCGTCAGGCCTTCACATGACAGGCTGGATCAATATGCAGACGCGTTTTCTTTTTGCCGCCCTTGCCATTGCCGGCAATGCGCTGGCAGCCGAGCCGGCCGATAGCGGCCTGCAAGTCGTTCACGTCAACGGTTCCGTGCCCGGCCAGACCATGGCCTGGCGCTATGGCCTGCTGCACAAGGCGCAAGACGTGTTCGGAAAACATGCCGCCGCCCAGGCGCCCGGCGCGCAACTGAGCTTCCGGCTGCCGAGAATCGATCCGGCGCAGGAGGGTAACCAGGTCGAGATCGTGCTGGAAAACAAGCGCGTTCCGCTTGCGATGGCATCGCCCGCCAGCTTCACCCTGCCCGGCCCTGACGCGGTGGACGACGATGATGCGATGGTCGTGGCGAACAAGGAGTTCCCGAAGGGCAGCTACCTGCATCCGAACGTGCAGGTGCGCTCGCCCGGACTCGCGGCGAACGTCGTGCGCATGGGCGACCTGCGCCTGGCCTGCGCGGCGCAAGTGGCCATGGCAAAGGCCGAAAGCCTGAAGTTCCGGTTCCTGCTCGGCACTGTGGGCCTGTTTGCCGACCTGTGCGGCGAAATGGAAATCACGAACATGAATGCGCCGGCGGGTCGCTACGACATGGTCACGATCGAGGATGGCGAACGCAAGCTGACGCTTGCGAAATCGGATGACAAGCTGCCGCGCCTGGGCGAGAAGAGCTGGTCGGACGATGCGCGTATCCATTACCTGTCGGGCGAAGCAACGGCTCCATGAAGCCGGCGGCCCCCGGAGTGTATCGGCGTTATCGGTAAAAGAACAGGATGGCAAGCGTCAGGTGGGTTCGAGAACCACCCTACGAAAACCTTGCAGTTGCGCAAGTTCTCTACTGTATAACAGGCACACAGTGTTCCTTGGTCTATTTTTTTGACGGAGGAATCGATGCGCCACCTTGCCATTCACACTGCCTGCACCCTGCTGCTGGCCGCCGCCCTGCCCGCTTATGCCAACATCGCCGTCAGCGTCACGCCCGAGCAGAGTTCTCTCGGCAAGGGCGACGAGGTCAATGTCACGGTCACGCTGACGAATACCGGTTCCACGCCGCAGCGCCTGCTGAAATGGCGCACGCCCTTCGTGCCGGCCGAACATGCGCTGTTCCAGATCACGCGCGACGGCCAGCCGGTGCGCTACCTCGGCCGCCATGTGAAGCGCGCGGCGCCGCTTGAGGCGGACTACATCGTGCTGGCGCCGGGCGAATCGCGCAGCGCCCGGGTCGAACTGTCGAGCCTGTACGAGATGGGGGTGACCGGTGCCTATTCGGTGCGTTACCTGACCAGCAACGCGGCGCCGAGCGCCAAGGCCGGCAGCCAGATCGTGGTCGGCGACCTGGCTTCGAACCCGGCCGCCATCTGGATCGAGGGCCGCCTGCCACGCGGCACGGTGATGCCGCAGCTGTTGGCTACCCCGGCGGCCAGCGCCGGCCTCACCTTCAGCTCCTGCTCGAATGCCCAGCAAACCTCGATCACGAATGCCTTTGCCGCCGGCACGGCGATGGCGGCCGATGGCCTGGAGTACCTCACCAGCCGCAAGCAGCAGGGCCAGCGCTACGTGAACTGGTTCGGCCCGCATGAAGCGACGCGCGTGGCCACGGTGACCAGCAATTTCACCGCGATCAAGGATGCCTTCGAGACCAGGCCGGTGAAGGTCGACTGCGGCTGCAACGAGCCCTATTTCGCCTACGTGTACCCGGCCCAGCCCTACAACATCTACGTGTGCCGGGCGTTCTGGACCGCGCCGCTGACCGGGACCGATTCGATGGGCGGCACCCTGCTCCACGAGATGAGCCACTTCAATGTGGTGGCGGGAACCGACGACCACGTGTACGGGCAAAGCGGCGCAGCGGACCTGGCGCGGACCTCGCCCGAGCGCGCGATCAACAATGCCGATTCGCACGAATATTTCGGGGAGAACACGCCGACCTTGCCCTGATGTATGTACGACCTAGCACGACAATCGGCAAAATGACACACTTTTCTTGCAATAATTGATATTTGTTATTTTTTCGCAAAGAAAGGTGCGCACTATCCGATTTGAATTGCTAGGAGCTCATGAATTGATCAGTATGTGCGTGAGTTTTCGTTAGATTGTGATCAAGCTTTCGGCGAAAACTCATTAATAACAAGGCTGCGGTTGGGCCAACACAAACTTACATACGGAGAAGACACATGAGCAGGAACAGCATCTGGAAGGCAGTAGTCGGTATGGCGGCACTGGGCGTTGCATTCGGCGCCCAGGCAGGATCGAACGGCGTGAAGGTCGCGGTCACGCCCGAGAAAAACATGCTCGGCGCGAGCGACAACGTGGTCGTCAACGTGACCATGACGAATACCTCGAACAGCCCGCAATACGTGCTGAAGTGGCGCACGCCCTTCGCCGGCATGAGCGCGCCGCTGTTCGAGGTACAGCGCGACGGCGCGGCCGTGCCCTACACCGGCGCCCTGGTCAAGCGCCCGGCCCCGACCCAGGCCGACTACTACCTGCTGAAACCGGGCGCCTCGCACACGGTGAAGGTGGAGCTGTCGGCGCTATACGACATGAGCGTCAGCGGCGACTACGCGGTGCGCTACCGCGCCGCTTCGCCCGACCTGTTCCTGGGCAACAAGAGCCGTATCGGCGGCGAGGTGACGGCCGCGGGCGGCGCCACGGCGGACGTGCTGGAATCGGACACCGCCTCGCTCTACATCGAAGGCCGCCTGCCGCGCGGCTCGGCCTCGCCGATCATGCAGGCCCTGAAACTGCAGGGCGGCGAAGTGCAGGCGGCGGCGCTGAGCTTCAGTTCGTGCAGCGCCTCGCAGCAAAGCACCATCACCTCGGCGATCTCGGCGGCCAAGACCATGGCCAACAATTCGAACACCTACATGACGAACGGCGTGATGGGCACGCGCTACAAGAAATGGTTCGGCACCGTGACCTCAACCCGCCAGAACACGGTCAAGTCGCACTACGCCGCGATCAAGAATGCCTTCGACACCAAGAACGTGATCGTCGACTGCAACTGCAACGACAGCGCCTACGCCTACGTGTACCCGACCCAGCCTTACCGCATCTACGTCTGCAAGGCCTTCTGGACGGCGCCGCTGACGGGCACGGACTCGAAAGGCGGCACCCTGGTGCACGAGATGAGCCACTTCAACGCGGTCGCCGGCACCGACGATCACGTGTATGGCCAGAGCGGCGCCGCCAGCCTGGCGATCAGCAATCCGAACCTGGCGGTCGACAATGCCGACTCGCACGAGTACTTCTCGGAGAACACGCCGGCACTGAACTGATCGGGCGGCCGATGTGACGAAGCCGGCTCCTGGAGCCGGCTTTTTTATTCGCTATTTGCCGGTGTGGGCAAAGGTGGTTGGCTTGGCCGGGCTTTCCGCCAGCTGGTCCGGCTTGTTCACATCGACGAGATAGGGGCCGGCGTAACCGATGTTATAGGTGTGCCGGCCTCCCTTGAAGGCGTACGAGGGCGTGATGTCGATCGTGGCTTTCAGGGTCTTGCCGGCTTCCACGGCCTGGTAATCGGCGGCAGTGAGCGCGGCGCGTTTCACCATCTTGCCGGTGTAGTCGAGCGGGCGGTTATCGAAGCCGCGCACGTCGAAGCGGCGCCCGGTCAATTCCTTCCCTTCCGCGATTTCGCGCGGGATCCAGATCGTTTGCTTGCCGTAGTTGAACACCGTCAGGTGCACCAGCACGCGGCCGTTGTTCGAGTCGACATCGATGGTCTGCTTGACGTTCACTTGGTCGGTTCCGGCGGCGCCCGCCAGTGCGGAGAGAAGGCTCATCGCGGCCAGGGCGGTGAGCAGGAAGGGTCTGCGTTGCATGATTACTCCGTGAGGCTGGTCTCATGCATTGTGCGGGCGGGAGCGGGATTTGCCAAGGTGTGATGATCGCGAGCGGTGAGACAGCGTGGACACAGGTGTCCACCCTACGGGGGTGGTAGGGTGGACTCCCGAGTCCACGCGGTATGGAACGCTCGAATGACAAAAAATTTCACCGAGGCCGCATCGATGAAATATTATTTCAACGCACCGCCGGCTCCGCCGCCGCCGGCACCGCGGTCAAGATCGTAATCGCCACCCGCCGGTTACGCGCCCTGCCCGCCTCATCCCCATTCGACGCCACCGGCTGGTTCGCGCCATGCCCCACGGCCGTCAGCCTGGCCGGCGCAATCCCGTTGTCGATGAACAGCCGCACCACGCTGCTGGCGCGCACGGCCGACAATTCCCAATTCGACGGGAACAGCGGGCTGGCGATCGGCAGGTTGTCGGTATGCCCTTCGACCTCGATCGCATGCGGATCGTTCTTCAGCAGGTCGGCCACCGTGCCGAGCGTCTCCCGCGACTCTTCGCCGAGCGCGGCCTGGGCTTCGGCGAACAGGATGCTGGCATTGATCTCGACGCTGACCCCGCGCCCGGTCTGCACCACGCGCACCTTGCCGGCCTGGATCAGCGGCATCAGTGAATTGTTGAGGTCGCGCGCCAGGGTATTCATGCGCTCGCGCTCGCGCTTCGCGGCCTCGGCCCGCTTGCGGGCGATGATGCCGCTCAGCGGCAAGGCGTCGATGGCGCTGCTGGCCTGCGGGGTCTCCGGGTTGCCGCCGAAGGCACTCCCGAGCGCATCCGACAGCACCTTGTACTTGCCTTCGTTGACCACCGAAATCGCGTACATCACCACAAAAAAGGCGAACAGCAGCGTGATGAAGTCGGCATAGGAAATCAGCCAGCGGTCGTGGTTGTCCCCGGCGCCGGCGCCATGGCCGGCGTTGCCGTTGTCGTCGTAGCGTTTGCGCGCCATCGCCTCAGCGCTTCGCCAGCAGGCTGGCCACGCGCTCTTCCACCACGCGCGTGTGGTTGCCGGTAGCGAGGTCGTGGAAGACTTCCAGCAGGATTTCGTACTGCGCCACCTGGTCCGAGACGATGGCCTTCAGCTTGTTCCCCACCGGCAGGAAGAACAGGTTGGCCAGCCCCACACCGTACACGGTCGAGACGAAGGCCACCGCGATGCCCGAACCCAGGCGCGAGGGATCGGACAGATTTTCCATCACGTGGATCAGCCCCAGCACGGCGCCCAGGATGCCGATGGTCGGCGCGTAACCGGCGGCGGACTCCCAGATGCGCGCCGCCTGGCGCTCGCCGAATTCATAGGCGTTGATCTCGGTTTCCAGCAGATTGCGCAGCTTGTCCGGGTGGATGCCGTCGACCACCAGGCGCAGGCCCTTCTGCACGAACAGGTCTTTCGTGCCCATGTACTGTTCCAGCGACAAAAGCCCGTCACGGCGTGCCGACAGGCTCCAGAGGGCAATCGCTTGCGCCAGCGGCTGGCGCCCGCTTTTCGGCGGGAAGAAGACCCAGCGCAGCATACGCATGCCGCGCCGGAAGGTTTTCGCTTCGGATTGCAGCAGCACCGCGCCGAAGGTGCCGACCACGACGATGGCAAACGCCGCCGGCTGGATCAGCGAGGCAAAGCGGCCGCCGTCGAGCGTATGCCCGACGAACAGGCCGGCCAGCGCCAGCGCCAGGCCGATCAGGCTGGCGAAGTCCACAGTCTCTCCCGCAGCGACGCACGCAGCCGCGCCACCGCCTGTGTATGGAGCTGCGATACGCGCGACTCGGACACGCCGAGCACGGCGCCGATTTCCTTCAGGTTCAGCTCTTCCTCATAGTACAGGCCCATGAGGATTTTTTCGCGCGGCGGCAGGCCGTCGATGGCCTCGATCACGGCCGAGCGGAAGTCGGTGTCGAGCAGCGCGCGCAGCGGGTCGGCTTCGTCCACGGCGTAGCGGTCGAGGAAGCTGTCGTTGCCGTCGTCGTCGTGGAAGTCCTCGTAGTAGACCAGTTGGTGGCCGCCGCCTTCGAACAGCATTTCCTGGTAATCCTCGAGCGGGATGTCGAGCGACTTGGCGACCTCGAGTTCGGTCGGCGCGCGGCCCAGGCGCTGCTGCAGTGCGGTCATGGCGGATTCCACTTTCTTCATGTTCTGGCGGGTGCTGCGCGGCATCCAGTCGTTGGCGCGCAGTTCGTCGACCATCGCGCCGCGGATGCGCAGCACGGCATAGGTCTCGAACTGGGCCCCGTGGTTGTCTTCGTAGCGGTTGATGGCATCGAGCAGGCCCATCATTCCGGCCTGGATCAGGTCATCGACCTCGACCGACGGCGGCAGCTTGGCCTTCATCTGGTGCGCCAGGCGCTTGACCAGCGGTTGATGCTGGGCGAGCAAATGGTTCTTGTCCGCTTTCCCTTTGACGGTATACATGCTTGTGCTTTTTCTTAAGAGCCGAATCTGGAGCCGACGCCGCCCTGGCGCGCCATGGCGAAGCGCCCGGCCAGCTGGCGGAACGCCACCGAAGCCCCGGCCAGCGGAAACGCGTCCACCACGGACCGTCCAAGCCGCGCCGCGCGATGCAGGTATTCGTCCGCCGGCACCGAACCCATCGACGTCAACGTTACTGCCAGGTAACGGCTTGCTGCTTGTGACATATTATCGTAAACAATCTCGGCCTCCGCCTCGCTCGCCCCGGTCACCAGGATGCCGAACGGACGGCGTCCGAACTCCTGCGCCAGGCGCTTGATGAGCGTGTACGCGTTGGTGATCGAGGTGGCGCTGGTGGACACCTGCACCACGATTTCCGACTCGGCCAGCACCGGCACCGCAAAGCTGCCGTCGCGCTGCAACTCGCCGTCGACGATGACGATGCCGCCCTGCCCTTTCACCAGCACATCGAAGGCTTTCGCCAAACGGCGCGCCTCGTCGCTGCCGGCTTGCGGCGCCACGCCGTCGCGCACCAGGGTCGCCACCTGGAAACCCTGCGGCGCATGCTGCACCACCTGGTTCAGCGCACATTCCTGGCGCGCCACCTGCAGCAGGCTGACGTGGCGTTCCATTTCCAGCTGGCGTGCGACACCGTGTTCGCGCTGGCAAGCATCGACGATCAGCACGTCGTTGCCGGCCTGGGCCAGCGAAGCGCCCAGGTTGACCAGCATGGCGCCCTTGCCGTCGCTGGCCGTGGCCGAGAGGAAGGTCACGACGCGCGGTTTCGGGCCGGCCAGCATCCGGCGCAGGCCTTCGGCCTGGTCGAAATCAAAACTAGCCAAGGTGCACCCCGCGCAGGCTGCTGTCGGCGTTCAAGTTACCGGTGCCGGCCATCAGCACGCCCAGGTCGGCGTCGTCGAACTGGCTGCCGGCATCGCGGCGGCTGCGGAAGGCGCGGTCGACCAGCATGGCGCGGTCGGCCAGGTGCAGGTCTTCCGGCACGCGCTGGCCGTTCGAGATGTAGTGCAGGTTCAGCTTGTTGCGGATCATCACGTCGAGCACGTTGCCGATCGAGGCAGCTTCGTCGAGCTTGGTCATGATGCAGCCGTGCAGACCGCTGCCCTGGTAGGCGCGCACGACTTCGTTCAGGGTTTCGTTGGTCGAGGTCGCGTTCAGGCACAGCAGGCGCTTCACATCCGCGCCGGCGCCGGCCAGCATCGCCACCTGTTCGGTCACCATCTGGTCGCGCTGCGACATGCCGATGGTGTCGATCAGCACAGTGTGCTTGTTCTTCAGTTCTTTCAGGGCGATGCGCAGGTCGGCTTCGTCCTTCACCGAGTGCACCATCACGCCCAGGATCTTGCCGTAGATGCGCAGCTGCTCGTGGCCGCCGATACGGTAGGCATCGGTGGTGATCAGGGCCAGCTTGTCGGCGCCGTGACGCATCACGCAGCGCGCGGCCAGCTTGGCGGTGGTGGTGGTCTTGCCGACGCCGGTCGGGCCGACCAGGGCGAACACGCCGCCCTGGTCCAGCAGCGCGTCTTCGTCGGCCATGGTGGTGAGATTGCGGGCCAGCACGGTTTTCACCCAGCGCATCGACTCGGCGGCATCCTTGTTGGCAGGCAGCTTGTCGATCAGGTAGCGCGACAGCGTGGCCGAGAAGCCGGCGCCCAGCATCTCGCGCAGCACGGCCGCCTTTTGCGGCTCGCGCTGCTGGGTGCTGCCCCAGGACAGCTCGGCCAGCTGGCTTTCCATCATGCCGCGCATGGCGCGCAGTTCGCTCATCATGCCGGTCATCTCTTGCGCAGCCGATTCCTTGGCCTGCGCGATGGCGCTCTGCATCATCTTGGTCATGGCGGCCATGTCGAAAGCCGGCTCGGCCGGGGCGGCGACAGGCGCCGGGGCCTGGGCGCGCAGGCTGGTAAAGGCCGGCTCGGGGGCGAAATCCGGTGCGAAGCCTGCCGGCTCGGCCTTGGCGGCGCGGCGCGCGAACACGTGTTCCGGGGCCACGGCCGGAGCGGCGCCGCGGCGGTTCACGAAAGCCGGGGCTTCCGGCTCGAAGGCATCCAGGGCCAGGCGCGGCTGCGGCTGGGCCATTTCCGATTCCGGCGCCGGCGACGCCAGCGACGCGACGTCGTCGTTGTCCAGCGCGAGAATCTCGACCACGCCATCGACGGGCCGGTTCGAGAGGATGACGGCATCCGGCCCGAGCGCATCGCGCACCTTGCGCAAGGCTTCACGAGAGGTTGCCGCTGTAAATTTCTTCACATTCATCTTTTTCTCCGCACACACTGCATACATATTCAACGACAGGCATGAGCACCTGTCCACGAATGAGATTATTGACGATGCCGTGAGGCAAGCATCTGGGGAGAAAGCGGGGAAAAGGGGGTTATTTCTCGGGGGAGGTGTTTGGTGGGGCGTGGCCGGGCTCGAGTTTTCGAGCGAAAACGCGCGGCTGCGGGCCTATGGATGCGTGCGTACCGCGTGGGCACGGAGTGCCCACCTTACGGTAGAAGCCAGCAGCTTCGGCACTCTTTCCGGGGTGATGCATGCTTCTTCGGGGACGTATCCCGTACGGTGGGCACTCTGTGCCCACGCGGATCATGCATACCGATACTGCTGCGCCGACGGGCCCCGCGACGTAAAAACACCACGAACGCCCAACGATCAACCACACGAAAAAAATGGCGCCGGTTTCGCTCCGGCGCCACTTTGACTCTATTACTGCGCACCCACCAGACTGGTCACCCGAATCGTCTTGGTCTCCGGAATCTCCGAATGCGACAAGACCTTCAAATTCGGCAGCGCGCGGCGCAGGAAGCGCGACAGCAGCACACGCAGCGGGCCCGGCACCAGCAGCACCGGGGTGTGGCCCATGGCTTCCTGCTGCTGCGAGGCGTTATACGCCTGCTGGGCAATCGTATCCGCCAGCCCCGGCTCGATACCGGTGCCGTCGCCGCCCGCACCCAGGGCCTGCATCAGCAGACGCTCGAGGCGGTTGTCCAGGGTCATCACCGACAACTCGTTCGTGCCCGGGAACAGCTGCTGCACGATCGCCCGGCCCAGCGCAATCCGCACCAGCGCGGTCAAGTCGTTCGGGTCCTGCGTCTGGCCGGCGTGCTCCGACAGCGTCTCGATGATGGTACGCATGTCGCGGATGTGCACGCCCTCGATCAATAGATTCTGCAGCACTTTCTGCAGCGTCGACAGCGACACGACTTTCGGCACCAGGTCTTCGACCAGCTTCGGCGATTCCTTGCCCAGGTGATCCAGCAAGGCCTGGACTTCCATGCGGCCCAGCAGTTCCGACGCGTGCGTCGTGATCAGATGGTTCAGGTGGGTCGCCACGACCGTACCGGCATCGACCACGGTATAGCCCAGGTTCTGGGCTTCGTCGCGCAGGCTGGCCTCGATCCATACCGCCGGCAAACCAAAGGCCGGATCGGTCGTCGCCTGGCCCGGCAGCGTGCCGCTGGCCATGCCCGGGTTGATTGCCAGGAACTGGCCGTTGATCGCTTCGCCGGTGCCCACTTCCACGCCCTTCAGGGTGATGCGGTAGCTCGAGGGTTTCAGTTCCAGATTGTCGCGGATGTGCACCGGCGGCGCCAGGAAGCCGACTTCCTGGGCGAACTTCTTGCGGATGCCCTTGATGCGCTTGAGCAGCTCGCCGCCCTGCGTCTTGTCGACCAGCGGAATCAGGCGGTAGCCCACTTCCAGGCCCAGGGTGTCGACCGGCATGATGTCCTGCCAGGTCGCTTCTTCGGTCTCGGCGCTGGCCGCCTTGTTGGCGCCGGCTGCCGCTTCGTCGGCTGCCGCTTCGGCTTCGCGCTGGGGGGCGTCCTTGTTGCGCTTGGCCATCAGGTAGCCCGAGCCGACCAGCGAGCCGGCCAGCAGCAGGAACACCAGGTTCGGCATGCCCGGGATCAGGCCCAGGCCACCGATGATGGCGCCGGTGATGTACAGCACTTCCGGCTTGGCGAACAGCTGGCCGACCATCTGGCCGCCGATGTCCTGGTCGTTGGCCACGCGCGAGACCACCATACCGGCGGCGATCGAGATGATCAGCGATGGAATCTGCGCCACCAGGCCGTCACCGATGGCCAGCAGGGTGTAGGTCTTGGCGGCGTCGCCGACGGCCATGTCGTGCATCACCACGCCGACGATCAGGCCGCCGATCACGTTGATCAGGGTCACCATGATACCGGCCACGGCGTCACCCTTGACGTACTTCGAGGCACCGTCCATCGCGCCGTAGAACTCGGCTTCCTGGCCCACTTCGGCGCGGCGCTTGCGCGCTTCGGCTTCGCCGATCATGCCTGCGTTCAAATCGGCGTCGATCGCCATCTGTTTGCCAGGCATCGCGTCCAGGGCGAAGCGCGCGCCGACTTCGGCGATACGGCCGGCACCCTTGGTGACGACGGTGAAGTTGATGATGGTCAGGATGACGAACACCACGATACCGACGGTGTAGTTACCGCCGATCAGGAAGTGGCCGAAGGCCTCGATGACCTTGCCGGCCGCGGCGCCGCCGGTGTGGCCTTCGGTCAACACGATACGGGTCGATGCGACGTTCAGCGACAGGCGCAGCATGGTCGACACCAGCAGGATCGCCGGGAAGGCCATGAAGTCGAGCGGCTTGACCGTGTACAGCGCGGTCAGCAGCACGATCACCGACAGGGCGATGTTGAAGCTGAAGAACAGATCGAGGACGAATGCCGGCAGCGGCAGGATCATCATTGCCAGCAGCAGGATGATCAGGATCGGCGCAGCCAGGGCGCTGCCCCTGCTACCGAGGCCGGTCATCCATGCTGGCAGTCTCAAACTATTCATCGAATGCTTCCTTATCGTTTAGGTTCGGGTTTCTGTTGCGATGCCGGGTTCAGCGGGTCCATCTCCGGCGGCACGGCCAGCTTGGTCGGGCGATCCGGGTAATGGCCGCCAGCCTTGAAGTTACGTACCTGGAACACATAGGCCAGCACTTCCGCCACCGCCGAGTACAGCGTTTCCGGAATCTCGTCATCGATCTCGGTGTGCTTGTACAGGGCACGGGCCAGGGCCGGCGCTTCCAGCAGGGCCACCTTGTTCTCGCGCGCCAGCTCGCGGATCTTGGCGGCCACTTCGTCGACACCCTTGGCCACCACGCGCGGCGCGCCGGCCTGGCCGTCGGTGTACTTCAGCGCCACCGCGTAATGGGTCGGGTTGGTCACGACCACATCTGCAGTAGGAACATTTTGCATCATGCGGTTGCGCGCCATTTGCCGCTGCATCTGGCGAATCTTCCCTTTAATCTGAGGATTGCCGTCGGATTCTTTCGATTCTTGAATCATTTCCTGGCGCGTCATCTTGTGTTTATTGTTGTAATGCCAAATCTGGTAAGGCCCGTCGATCAGGGCGATCACGCCCAGGGCGCCGACGATGTACAGGAAAGTGCGCGCGATCAAATCGCCCAGGTGGCCGGTCGAGGTGCCGAGCGGCTCGACCGCCAGGCCGAGCACCGCATCGGTCTCGCTGCGGATCACGATCCAGGCCACGGCGCCCACCACCAGGGTCTTGGCGATGGCTTTCAGGAGTTCGATCAGGGAATTCGTCGACACCATGTTGCCGATGCCCGTAATCGGGTTCAGCTTCATGAAGTTCGGCATGAAGGCTTTCGAGCTGAAATTGAAGCCGCCGATCAGCATCGGCGCCGCCAGGGCGACGAGCATGATGGCAAAGGCCAGCGGCAGGCAGGCCAGCAGCACGCCGCCGACATCGTTGGCGATGCGCTCGAGCAGCACAGTGGGGTTGTAGACCTGCTCGCGGTCGAGCGTCAGGCCGGAGGCGAGCGCGCCTTCCAGGCGGCCGATCAGGCTGCCGCCGGTAATCCACAGGCCGGCGCCGGCGGTCATCAGGACGGCAAAGGTCGCCAGTTCACGCGAGCGCGGAATGTCGCCTTCTTCGCGTGCCTTCTGTAGTTTTCTGGGCGATGCGTCTTCTGTCTTCTCTGCGTCGCTGTCTTCCGACATACCCGGCTCCCCTGTTGATCGTCAATCTTGTGCAGGATGAGATTATCGCCGCTATTGCCGTAGAGCCATAGACGAAACAGGACAGGGAAAGGCCGGTAATTCGGCGCCTGCCGGGTGTAGTAGGGGAAAGCGAAACCGGCCCGGATGACGAGGCCAGGGGGCCGTCCGCCTCCCCTCACGCTGGTGAAGAGGAATGCGGACGTGATGCGGTCAGGTCTGGACCGGCTCGGGTTCGGCGGCGGCGGCCAGCGCCGCGATGGAAGCGGCCACGCGCGCCTGGCTGCGCATGGCGCGGCGGCGGCGGGCACGGGCGGCATGCGCCACGTACCAGTAGAAGCCGAGATACAGCGCGAAGCTGGCCAGCGTGGCCGGCAGCAGCGCCGGGGTGTTGCCGGCAAAGCGCACCGCCAGCCAGGCCGGTACGGCGGCAATGGCCCAGCAGAACGGCGACACGAAGGCATTGCGCAGCGGCGCGCTGAAGGCACGGAAGTAGCGGCCGGTAATCGCGATCTTGACCAGGCTGTGCAGGTGGCAGCTGTCCGGCTGGCCCGGATGGCGGCGGCACCATAGGCGGCGCGCGATGGTGAATACGGTTTCGAACACCGGATAGGCGCAGGCCAGCAGCGGCGCCCAGGGCGAAACGTCGGGGTTGCGGTAGACCAGCATCACCGACAGCCAGGACAGCAGGAAGCCGAGCAGGTAGGCGCCGCCATCGCCGAGGAACAATTTACCAAACGGGAAATTAACCAGGAAGAAACCGGCGGTCACGGCGCAGATCAGGAAGCACAGGCGCGCCAGTTCGGCGTCGCCGCAACCGTCCGCGATGAAGCCGAGCGCCACCAGGCCGATGACCACGGTACCACTGGCCAAACCATTGAAGCCGTCGATGATGTTCACGGCATTCGCCACGCCGCCCACCGCAAAGGCGGTAAACAGGACCGACAGCGGCAGCCAGGCCAGGGCCGCGTCGAGCGGACCGAGGCCGGTTTCCAGGATATGGACGTCGGTCAGCGCCCAGCACAGCACGCCGCTGGCCATGGTCGCGAGCAGGCGCGCGCCGATCGAGACGCGGCGCGTCAAATCTTCGGCGATGCCGAACAGGAAGGCGGGCAAGGAGGCGAGTAGCAGCGGCGCGAACAGGTCCTGCTGCGCATCCGACGACAGGGCGCAGGCGACGAACAGGCCGAAAATGATGGCCAGCCCGCCGATCCGCGGCGTTGGTGCGCTGTGGAACTTCTGTACGCCGCGCGTTGCATCCAGCGTAAACCGGCCGTGCCAGCGCGTCGTCGCAACGAGCACCAGCGAGAAGACCAGCGATACCGTCAAGCCGACTTCAGAGACTATGAAATGAGTTTCCAATCGATCCACGATGACACTTGAATAACTTAGCGATTCTATCTCATTTCTCTGAAGAAAGCACCCTCACCTCGGCAATCGTGCGTAGCAGCATGACATGTCGAGTCCTTACAACAGCTTTATGCCAAGTCGATGATTTAAATAGGAATTTATTCGCTTTTTGATGTGAATTGATTTTTGGCAAAAAAAGTTCCGCGCAATTTTCCTAATATTCCCGGACACTTTGTTACATTTTTTGACGTATTTCTGCCACGTTCAAACGCTCTCTTTTACAACTCGTAACACATTCAAATCGACCTATCTGATGATTCAATTTCCGCGAATCCAAATTGCATACTCCGTATTATGGATTATGGGTAACTTGGCATTGCCCGCGGCGGCCCAGGTAACGAAAGACGAGCTCGACGCTGCAAAATATGCGCTGGAATTACGCATCGCCCAGGTGGCCGGCGATGCGGTCGTGGCCCAGCGCGAGGCCGAGGCGCGCCAGGCCCGGCTCGAGGCCGAGCGCGCCGCCCTGCTCGCGCAGTTGCCGGCGGCGAACGTGCGCGCCCTGGCCGGCAGCGTCGAGACGCGCCAGTTCGGCGCCGCCGGCCTGGTGCGCGCCTTCGACCTGGCGCAGCAGCTGGCGCGGGAACTCTGCACCGCCCTGCCTCCTGGGGAACGCGTGGTGCTATACGACCCGCTTGCCAGCCAGGGCGTGCTAGCGGCGCGCACCGTGCACGACAGCCTGGTGCGCATGGGCGACGACATGGCGCGCCGCAACAAGGAGCTGCAAGCGTATGTCGATGCGCATACGCCGCCCGGCGCCGTGCTGGGCACGCTGTCGACCGCCCTCACCGTGGTGCCGGCCCTGCTGCGCGCCGGCGCCGATACCGCCTCGCTGTTCAAGACCGATGCGGGCGCCGCCGGCATGGCGTATGGCGACGGCGCGCGCGACCTGTTCGCCAGCGCCCTGGCCGCGTCCTGTCCGCAGCAGCTGGCCGGACTCGGTAACGGCTACCTCGGCGAACTCGACACCGTCCAGCACGAACGCCTGCTGGGCCGGCTGCGCGCACTGGCCGTGCACCGCGCCGACTACGCCAACCGCATCGCCCAGCTGCAAAGGCTGGCGGACGCGGCCAAGGGCGAGGAAAAGAAGGAACTGGGCGCGGTGGCCGCCGCGGCCGGAACCGCGCTGAAGGCGGTCGATGCCTTCATCGACT
Organism: Massilia sp. IC2-278; assembly: GCF_020708045.1. Taxonomy (GTDB): domain Bacteria; phylum Pseudomonadota; class Gammaproteobacteria; order Burkholderiales; family Burkholderiaceae_D; genus Telluria. The sequence continues at coordinate 110,974 of NZ_JAJFES010000008.1, read as the reverse complement.
CGCTGAAGGCCGGCGAAACCGGCGAGCGCAGTCCGCTCTATAACGCGGCGCGCTACCTCGGCTACGCCAACCGCACCGCCGGCGCCGCCGTGCTCGACTTCGACCTGCGCCTGGAAGGCATGAGCATCGTGCGCGACAGCCTGTTTACCGGGCAGACGCTGCGCCTGTCCGGCGTCGCCCTGCTCTGGTACCGGGTGCACGCGCCGGACGGCAGCCTGCGCATGGCGAACACCCTGCGCCGCATCGGCAAGCCGGTCGAGGTCGACCTGAAGGGCGACGCGGTGGGCGGCGCCTTCTGGAACGGCCCCTGAGCCCCCGTCACCCCTTGCGCACGGTCTGCTCGATGGCGCCGAAGACCGGCTTGCCCGCTTCGTCCAGCATCTCGATGCGGATGGTGTCGCCGAAGCGCATGTAGGGCGTGCTCGCGGCGCCGTCGGCGATGGTTTCCAGCGCGCGCCGCTCGGCGATGCAGGCATGGCCCGGCGGCGCCTTGCCTTTGGTAGTGTCCCGGTTCGACACCGTGCCGGCGCCGACGATGCTGCCGGCACCTGCCCGGCGGCTCTTGCACAGGTGCGCGATCAGTTGCGGGAAATTGAAATCCATGTCGGCGCCGGCATGCAGCTGGCCCGCCACGTGGCCGTTCCAGGTGGCGCGCAGCGGCAGGTGGACCTTGCCGCCGCGCCAGGCGTCGCCCAGTTCATCCGGCGTGAGCGCCACCGGCGAAAAGGCCGTGGCCGGCTTCGATTGCAGGAAACCGGCCCCCCTGCTGAGCTCGGCCGGCATCAGCTGGCGCAGCGACACGCTGTTGGCCAGCATCAGCAGGCGGATCCTGCCGTGCGCCTCGTCGGGCGTGGCGCCCATCGGCACGTCGTCGACGATGGCGGCGATGCCGGCGCCGAAATCGATGCCCCATTCCTCGTGCGCCAGCAGGATGTCGTCGTGGGCGCCGAGGAAGGCGTCGCCCGCGCCCTGGGCCAGCAGCGGCTCCTCGCGCAGCGCATCCGGTAATGGGGCCAATCCCTGCGCCGGCTGCGCGCCATGCTGTGCGCGCCGCAGCAGTTCCAGGAGGTGCAGCCAGGCCGTTCCTTCGGCCCACTGGCAGGCGCGCGGCAGCGGCGCCATGCAGCGCTGCGGCTCAAATTCGAAGGCGCGGCGCGCTTCGCCGCGGTTCAGCTGGGCGTACAGGCTGTCGAGCTGGGGCGCGATGAAGGCCCAGTCGTCGAGCGCGGCTTGGAGCGTCGGCGCGATGGCGTCGGCCATGTGCGCGGTCTTCAGGTCGCGCGCGACGACGGCCAGCTGGCCGTCGCGGCTGCCGTCGTGGAGGGTCGCAAGTTTCATTGGAACTCAGGAAAACGGGAGTGCGCCATTGTAGTGCAGCGCCCGCTTCCCTGGCCGCCGTCAGAAGGTGCCGAGCACCCCGAAGCCGATCGAGCGCTGGAAGTAGTTGTAGTCGATCAGGCTCTGGCCATAGCCGGCAAAGGCCTGGGCATAGCCCTTCAGGTTGCCCGCCAGCGGGAAGGCCCAGCCGGCCTGGATCGCACCCTTGTCGGTGTGGAAGTTATAGCGCAGCGTCGACGAATAGATGTGGCCTTCGCGGCGGTAGGCCAGCGCCAGGTCGCCTCGGCCCATGTAGTCGACGATGTCCGGATTGTCGTCGTCGCTTTCGTTCAGGCGTTTCCAGACGCGCGCGGTGGCCGAAAAGCCGTCCTTTTCCACACCCAGCTGGGCATAGAAGCGGTTCCAGCTGCGCGACAGCGAGCCCGATTGCCCGTTCGACTGGTGCACGAAGCCGAGACCGGCGAAGCGCAAATCGACGCCGCCCAGGTTCACGGCCAGCGGCGCGATCGCCATGATCTCGGGCTGGTAATTGGTTTCGCGGAAGGGGCTGGACGCCTTGCTGTTCGCTGCCTGCCAGAAGCTGTTCTGGGTATAGCCGAACCAGAGGTCGACCGGCTTGCCGAAGGCGCCCTCGATCATCTTCATCTTGAAGCTCAGCTGGAAGGCCAGTTCGGCCTTCGACAGATCGGCATCGTCGTTCAGTTCGCGGTAAGGCGCGTACGGCGCCTCGTTCGGGCGGTAGCTGCGGGTGGCGATCAGGTAGCTCGCGTAGTGTGGACGGAACTTGAAGACGCCGCGGCGGTAGGGGCCGTCGAGCTCCCAATGGTCGAGCTGGCTGAACTTGGCGCTGCTTTCGGCGGAAGGCTGGGCCGTTACCACCGGCACGGTCGCGGCCGGGGTGCCGTCGACCGGATTCACCACCACCGCCGCCTCGGTGCGCGGGGCCGGCGTCGAGGCCAGGGTATCGAAACAGGCCAGGCGCGCGGTGTTGTCCTGAATGTTGGCGCAGTCGGCCAGGACTTTCGGTGTGTCTTGCGCGTGGGCGCCGGCGGCGCAAAGCAGGGGCAGCGTGAGCAGGAAGGGGCGGTATGGAAGCGGCATCTGGAGCTGAAACGAGATCAACGGTTGCAAAAAGGCGTCGTCGCGTCCGTCAGCGCACGCTCGCGCCGACCACGATCTGACGCGAGTCAATACAAGTTTGCAAGAAGATCAGATTCGTTGTCGCACGTTTAGATGCGACAAGCGTTTCAGGCAGCCGCGGGCACCAGCAAATCCAGCTGCGCCTGCTCTAGGAAGCACCACTCCCCTTCCTTCAGCCCCAGGGCCTCCAGCGTCAATCCGCCGATTGCCGAGCGGTGCAGCGCGCCGCAGTGGTTGCCGGCGGCGGCCAGCATGCGCTTGACCTGGTGGTACTTGCCCTGCTCTAGCACGATTTCCAGCTGGTGGTCGCCGCGCTGCACGCAGGACACGGCCTTCAGCGGCGCCGGCTCGTCGTGCAGTTGCACGCCGGTCAGCAATTGCTCGACCAGCTCGGGGGTGACCGGCTCGGCCGTGGTGGCCTGGTAGATCTTCGGCACGTGACGCTTGGGCGAGGACTGGGCGTGGATGAAGGGGCCGTCGTCGGACATCAGCAGCAAGCCGGTGGTGTCGTGGTCGAGGCGGCCGACCGGCTGCACCTCGCGCCAGCCGAACTGTTCCGGCAGCAGGGTCAGCACGCCCGGGTGGTGGCTGGGTTTGCGCGAACATTCGAAGTTCGCGGGTTTGTACAAGGCGATATAGACGTGCTCGCGGTAGACCCATTCTTCGTCGAACACGGTCAGCACCAGGCCGGCGGTGTCGACCGTGGCCTTGTAGTTGTCTTCGATGACGCCGTTCACGGCAACGTCGCCGTCCTCGATCAGGGCGCGGCAATACTTGCGGGTACCAAAACCCTGCGATTGCAGGATACGGTCCAGGGATAATTTACTCATGGGCGAGACTGTACCAGAAGCCTTCTGTGTGGCAAAGGCTGAGAAAATTACCATTTGGACAGAGATGACGTGCTCGTTTGACCTAGATCAATCGGAGCGGACCAACCATTGATAGACTTCAACTTCATTAGGAATCGGCCTAACGCAACCAGCAGAATTGATGAGGGAAGCGGTAGGAATAACCAGCAGGAGTTCAGAGGATTACGATAATGCAACCAGTGAAAGTTACCCAGGACAGTGGTCCCCCGGCCGCCCCGGCATCGATCAAAGCAATGAGGCTGTCACTGGCCCGTTCGCATACGGTCATGTTCCCGACCCGCCTCGCGTTTGCCCGCTGGACCAGCGGCGGCAATGTCCCGCACCTGAACGGCCAGACCAACGCGCTCCTGCGCGCTGCCTGGTTTGCCCGCGCCCAGCGCGATTTCCAGTCCTGGCTCGAAGCCGGCGGCTTCGTCCAGCATGACGACGGCGCTCCCCTGCTCCACGCAGTCGAATCCGACGACGCCCGCGCCTGAATCCTGTCTCGCCATTCTCCACAAAAGAAAACGACGGCTTGCACCGTCGTTTTCACTTCCCCCGGAGGGCAGGTGGTGTGAGGAATGGAATTCTCTCAAATACCGCACGCATGCGGTGCGAGCGTCAACGAATGAAACATTGCGAACAGGTTGGCACTTGTTATTGGTCGCCCTCCCTGGAAAGAACCACGAAGTCCACTATAGGACACTTTGCGGAACTTTCAAGGAGCAATTGAGTAAGATCAGTTCAATGGGGGATCGGTTCCATTCGAACCGGTTCCCACCTTACTTCAGCTGCGGCAACACCGTGTGCGACATGGTCTTCACCGCGCCCTCGCCCACCGAGGCGCCGAATTTCTTCAGCACCCGCTCCGGCAAGCCTTCGTGGGCCGTGTAGTCGACGATGTCCTCGGCCTTCACGATGTCGCGCGCTACGGTGTCGACCGTGCCGAAGCCGTCGGCCAGGCCCATGTCCACCGCCTTGGCGCCGGTCCAGTACAGGCCGGAGAAAGTTTCCGGGGTTTCCTTCAGGCGCGCGCCACGGCCGGCGCGCACCACCGAGATGAATTGCTGGTGGATTTCGTTCAACATTTCCTGGGCATGCTCGCGGTGCTTCTCCGACTGTGGGCTGAAGGGATCGAGGAAACCCTTGTTGGCGCCGGCCGTCATCAGGCGCCGTTCGACGCCCAGCTTTTCCATGGTGCCGGTAAAGCCGAAGCTGTCCATCAGCACACCCACCGAACCGACGATGCTGGCCTTGTTGACGTAGATCTTGTCAGCCGCGGCGGCAATGTAATACCCGCCCGAGGCGCAGATTTCGTCGACCACCACATATAGCGGCTTGTCCGGATAACCCTTTTTCAGGCGCAGGATCTCGTCCACGATGATGCCGGCCTGGACCGGGCTGCCGCCGGGGCTGTCGATGCGCATCACTACCGCCGCCGAGCCGGCGTCGGCAAAGGCCTTGTTCAGCGAAGGGATCACATTATCGGCGGAACCGCTGCCTTCTGCTTCGATCTCGCCGTTAATTTCAATGAGCGCGGTATGGCGGCCGAGGTTTTCATCGTCGCTGCCGAAGCTCAGGCCGAGGTAAGTCCAGAGGCCGATGATGAGCACCAGCAAAAAGGCGAGCCGGAAGAAGATGCTCCAGCGCCGCGCCGCGCGCCGCTCCTTGATCGTGGCGAAGACGAGCGTCTCCAGGGTTTCGCGTTCCCAGTTGCTTGCGGTCGGGTTGGCGGCCAGCCGGCTTTCGCCATCGTTCCTGATGTTGTCGCTCATAAGCAGTCGATAAAGTTAAGGGCGTGCGCTTGTCCAGTCCATCATGCCGGCGCGCCGATGCGCTCGTCGGGTTGCCACAGTACCTGGCCATCGGCTTCGCGCACGGCAATTGCTCGCAGGCGCGCTCCACGGCAAGGCCCGCCCGCGCAGACGCCGGTCTCGGGGCGGTAGACGGCGCCGTGCGTGGCGCACATCAGGAATTCGCCGCTCGACTCGAAGAACTGGCCTTTTACCCAGTCGAGCTCGGTAGGCACGTGGGCGCAGCGGTTCAGGTAAGCATAGACCTGGCCGCCGAAGCGTACTACGAAGCCGGTTGCCGGGTCGCCAAAGGCGCGCACCGGGAAGCGCACGCCCTGGCCGCCATCGACCAGGTCGTGCGAATCGCAGATGAACACTTCAATCATGCGTTCTCGGCCAGCCAGGCGTGCAGCTCGACCGCGGTCTTCGCGGAAAACACCGGATGGCAGGCCAGCAGCTGGTCGACCGGGTGCGCGCCGTATTCGACCGCGATGCCGGCGGCGCCCGCGTTGTTCGCCATCAGCAGATCGTGGGTGGTGTCGCCGATCATCACGGTGCGGCGCATGTCCTGGCCCAATTCGCGCGTGAGTTCCTGCAGCATGGCCGGGTGCGGCTTCGAAAAGGTTTCGTCGGCGCAGCGGGTGGCGTCGAACATCGACAGCAGCCCGGCCGCGTTCAGGGCCCGGTTCAGGCCGACCCGGCTCTTGCCCGTGGCCACCGCCAGGAAGTACCCCTGCTGAGAAAGTTCGGTCAACATCTCGCGAACGCCCTTGAACAGCACCAGTTCGTGGTCCTTCGTCAGGAAATGGTGGCGGTAGCGCTCGACCATGCGCGGGTACATCGCCGGCTCCATGTCGGGCACGGCCACCTGCATGGCTTCGGGCAGGGCCAGGCCGATGACGTGCGAAGCCGCCTCGTCGCTCGGCACCGGCAGGCCGACGTCGCGCGCCGCCGCCTGGATGCACTTAACGATGGCGGCAGTGCTGTCCATCAGCGTGCCGTCCCAGTCGAACACGATCAGATCAAATTGCTTTCTTGGCATTTCTCCCGGCTGGGCCGGCTCCTGTGTGTTCCGTAATATTAGTTAAGCGGCTGACCCAAGCTTACCAAGAAACGATCGCACTCGGCGGGCAAGGGTGCCTGCAGCGTCATCTTCGCGCCGGTATCTGGGTGCGTGAAGGTGATTTTATAGGCGTGCAGGAACATCCTACGCAGCGCGCCGCGCTTGTCCGTGGCTTTCTGCAATTGCTTGTTGAGTGCGAAATCGCCGTATTTCTCGTCACCAAGAATGGGGAAGCCCGACGAAGCCAGGTGAACGCGGATCTGGTGCGTGCGCCCGGTCTTCAGCTCGGCTTCCAGCAGGGCGAACTCCGGCCACTTGCGCAGCAGGCTGAACACCGTGTGCGATTCCATGCCGCCGGCCTGCACCACCACGCGGCGCTCGCCGTCGGGCGTGCTGTATTTATGCAAGGGCAGCTTCACGTGCTGGCGCTTGTTGACCCAGTCGCCGGTGACGGCGGCCAGGTAGCGCTTGTCGGTGTGGCCGTCGCGCATTTGCTCGTGCAAATTGGTCAGTGCCGAACGCTTCTTGGCCAGCAGCAGCAGCCCCGAGGTTTCGCGGTCGAGGCGGTGCACCAGTTCCAGGAACTTGGCGTCCGGCCGCGCCGCGCGCAGTTGCTCGATCACGCCATACGACACGCCCGAGCCGCCATGCACGGCCACGCCGGCCGGCTTGTCGATCACGAGCAGGTGGTTGTCTTCGTGCACGATGCGGAATTCGGCGCCCGGCACCGGGGCCGCGCTCGCCTTTTCGGCAATCCGGATCGGTGGAATGCGCACCAGGTCGCCCGCTTCCAGACGGTAGAGCTGGTCGATACGCCCCTTGTTGACCCGCACCTCGCCCGAGCGCAGGATGCGGTAGATATGGCTTTTCGGTACGCCCTTGCACACGCGTAGCAGGTAATTGTCGATACGCTGGCCGGCTTCTTCTTCGGTGATGGTGACGAAACTTGCTGCTAACGCCTGTGATGAAGGGGGAACAACATCGTTTTGCATCTTCATTTGCCCTGTCTTCCCAGAAATTCTCTCTAAGTCCTTCATTTTGAATATATAATCGACAGGCGGCGGTGAAACCTCTGCAGGTGTAAGAATTAAAACGATATTTTACACAGGGGCGCGTTCCATCGGCCCCGCTGGTAGCAAATTCGATGGAAAAAACGTGTACGCACATTCCTGCGTGGATCAGGGTTGCACCGCAGTTGTAATCGGATCACGCGCAGGAGTGCCGGATTGGATTGTTTGGAACTGTAAGGATAAGTACCGGCAAGCCTGTGTTTTTCAGGCTCGCCGGTTGATGGTGTCGATAACGCTTGTCGTTCGCCCGACCTGATGTAGGCCTCATCCATAAGACTGGAGAGCAAGGCTGATTTTATCGCCTGCAGATCGCAGTCTTGGTATGTAAGCTGGCACGGTTTGGCTGGTAGTTGCGCGCACCGCCTGGCTGACTCTGTTGCGCCGCTCCTGAAGCGGCCCGGGTACAGCTACAGTTGCGGCGTGCCCTCGGCATGACGATCGACCCCATTTGCGCCCTGTGGCGGCAGCGACGCGTTTGCGTTGCCGGCCCCCATGCCCGGGCAACCACCCCCTCCAACACTCCCCTCCCGCGTATGTCCCTGTACTTTGGCCGCCCTGGCAAGGCGGCTTTGACACGGCCCACGGGCCGCGGAGTTTATAAAAATGAAACGTATGTTGTTTAACGCTACGCAGCAAGAGGAGCTGCGCGTAGCGATCGTCGATGGCCAGAAACTGATCGACATCGATATCGAAACGGCCGGACGCGAACAGCGCAAGTCGAATATCTACAAGGGTGTCATCACCCGCATCGAACCCTCCCTCGAAGCCTGCTTCGTCAGCTACGGCGAAGACCGCCACGGTTTCCTCCCCTTCAAAGAAGTTGCCCGCTCCTATTTCCGCGACGGCGTCGATGTGCGTAACTGCAGCATCAAGGAAGCCCTGCGCGAAGGCCAGGAAATCATGGTGCAGGTCGAGAAAGAGGAACGCGGCAACAAAGGCGCCGCCCTTACCTCCTTCATTTCGCTGGCCGGCCGCTACCTGGTCCTGATGCCGAACAACCCGCGCGGCGGCGGCGTATCGCGCCGTGTCGAAGGCGAAGAGCGCCAGGAACTGCGCGAAACCATGGACAAGCTCGACCTGCCGACCGGCATGTCGGTGATTGCCCGCACCGCCGGCATCGGCCGCAACGTCGAAGAACTGCAGTGGGACCTGAACTACCTGATGCAGCTGTGGCGCGCCATCGAAGGCGCCGGCAAGTCGGCCGCCGGTCCTTTCCTGATCTACCAGGAGTCGTCGCTCGTCATCCGCGCCATCCGCGATTACTTCCAGCCTGACATCGGCGAAGTCCTGATCGACACCGACGACATCTACGACCAGGCCCAGCAGTTCATGAGCCACGTGATGCCCGACATGGCGCACCGCGTGAAGCACTACAGCGACGACGTGCCGCTGTTCTCGCGTTTCCAGATCGAACACCAGATCGAGACCGCCTACGCGCGCACCGTGCCGCTGCCATCGGGCGGCGCGATCGTCATCGACCACACCGAAGCCCTGGTCTCCATCGACGTCAACTCGGCACGCGCCACGCGCGGCTCGGACATCGAGACCACCGCCTTCAACACCAACTGCGAAGCGGCCGACGAAGTGGCGCGCCAGCTGCGCCTGCGCGACCTGGGCGGCCTGATCGTCATCGACTTCATCGACATGGAAGTGGCGAAGAACCAGCGCGAAGTCGAGCAGCGCCTGAAGGACGCGCTGCACCACGACCGCGCCCGCGTACAAATGGGCAAGATTTCCCGGTTCGGCCTGATGGAACTGTCGCGCCAGCGCCTGCGTCCTTCGCTGTCGGAAGGCTCGCACGTCACCTGCCCGCGCTGCTCGGGCACCGGCCACATCCGCGATACCGAATCCTCGGCCCTGCAAGTCCTGCGCATCATCCAGGAAGAGGCCATGAAGGAAAACTCGGCCACCATCCACGTGCAGGTGCCGGTCGACGTCGCCGCGTTCCTGCTGAACGAAAAGCGCGGCGAAGTCCTGAAGATCGAGAACCGCCACCGCATCACCGTGATCCTGGTGCCGAACAAGCACCTCGACACCCCGCACTACAAGCTCGAGCGCATCAAGCACGACGATCCGCGCCTGGAAGAAGCGCCGTCGAGCTATACCCTGGCCGAAACCGCCGAAACCGACATGGCCTACAGCAAGCGCCAGAAGGAAGAAGCCAAGCCGCGCCAGGAAGCCGTGGTCAAGAGCATCACCCCGGCCCAGCCAGCCCCGGTGGTCGACCGCAGCGAGCCTGTGAAACCTGCCAAGCCGGTCGAGCCGCCGGTCGTGGCTGCCCCGGTCGCCCCGGCGCCGGTCGGCTTCATGGCCAAGCTGAAGAGCTTCTTCTTCGGCGCCCCGGAACCCGTCGCCCCGCCGCCAGCCCCGGTGGAAGCGGTCAAGCCGGCCGCCCCTGCCCCGGCCGAACGTGGCGGCGACCGGAATAGCCGTGGCCCGCGCGCCCGCAATGGCCGCAACGGCAAGCCTGGCCGCGAGCGTGAAGAACGCGACCTGAGCGCCAAGCCGGGCGTCGACGAGACCGCCAAGGCCGAGCGCGAGGAAAAAGCCCCGCGTCCACCACGTCCACCGCGCGAAGGACGCGAGCCGCGCGCACCGCGTGAGCCGCGCGAGCAGCTCGATACCGCCCAGGGCGCAGCAGCAGCGACCACCGCCGCACCGCGTGCGGACCGTGGCGAACGCCAGGAACGCGGCGAGCGTGCCGAGCGTCCGGAACGCGCACCGCGCCAGCCGCGCGAGCGTGGCGAACGCAGTCAGCCTGTGGAAACCAAGGTCGAGGAGCTGAACGCGGTCGAGGCAATCCCGACGCCGGTAAGCGAACTGTCGACCACCACGCCGCATGGCGACCAGCTCGATCACGCGGTGAAAGCCGTCGTCTCGACCGGTCCCAACGGCGAGGAACTCGATGCCGAAGGCGGCGACGAGCCGCGCCGCCGCCGCCGCCGCGGTGGCCGCAACCGCAACCGCCGCGACCGCGACCAGGCCGAGGGCATGGAAGCGGGCGAACACGGCGAACACGACGGCGCCCCGGTCTTCATGCCGGTAGCCGACGAAGAAGCCGCCAAGGTCCAGGCTGCCGCCGGCGCCGAGAAGCCAGGCCGCAAGCCGCGCGCACCGAAGCAGGACAAACAGGCGCCATGGCCCTTCCCGACCGCTGCTTCGGTAGCCGCCGCCCAGGCCAAGGCTGTAGCGAAAGCCGCGCCGGCCGCCCCTGCTCCAGCCGCTGCGCCGGCGCAAGCCGCCGCACCTGCGGTGCAGGCGCCGACTGCCGACGCGTGGTTCTTCCCGACTGCGGCATCGATGACCCCGCGTCAGGCGACGCCGGCTGTCGAGCCAGTTGCACCGGCGACCGAGCCTGTTGCGATTGCCGATGTGCCCGTAGTGTCTGCACCTGTGGCCAAACCTTTGGCTGCACCTGTGGCCGAACCAGCTGCCGCACCGGCTGCCGAACCTGCTGCGGCCCCGGCCGCAGCTGAGCCGGCACCAGCCGCCGCGCCGGTGAAAGCCGAGCCGGCACCGGTCCAGGCCGCCGTTGCACCTGCGCCTGTTCCTGCGCCTGCGCCTGCGCCTGCTCCAGTAGCAGCGCCTGCTCCGGCACCGGCAGCCGCGTCGGGCAATCTCGACGAGATGCTCGGCAGCGCCGGCCTGACCCTGGCCGCGACCGATCCTGAAAAGCTGCGTGCAGCCCAGGAAGCCGCCGCGGCAGCCGCCGCTCCGGTCCGCCTTGGCCGTGCCCGCAAGCCGGTCGTGGCGCCGGTCGACGAGCCGCTGATCCAGGTCGATACGCGCCAGTAATCCCGGCAGCGTTGCTGTAATTGAAAGGGGAACCCGCGGGTTCCCCTTTTTTCATACCCGGGCCGAATGTCCGGCATTGGCCTGCGGCCGTGCCCGATTCCGGCCCCTCGCCTGTGCGCTTCCCCCTCGCATGCTATCGTATCGCATGGCTGAAAAAATCATCATGCTGAACGACCTGCGCTCGCCCGCGCTCGCCGTTCCCGCAACTCCCGAACACCCCACCGGCCAGCTGGCCGATGCCCTTGCGCGTCCGCTGCACGACCTGCGCATCTCCGTTACCGACCGCTGCAATTTCCGTTGCGTGTATTGCATGCCGAAGGAAGTCTTCGGCAAGGACTACCCTTACCTGCCGCACGGCGATCTGCTGTCGTTCGAGGAGATCACGCGCGTGGCGCGCATCTTCATCGCCCACGGCGTGGAAAAGATCCGCCTCACCGGCGGCGAACCGCTGCTGCGCAAGAACCTGGAACACCTGGTGGCGATGCTGCGCGCCCTGCCCACTGTCTCCGGCCGTCCGCTCGACCTGACCCTCACCACCAACGGCTCGATCCTGGCGCGCAAGGCGCAGGCCCTGAAGGATGCCGGCCTGGACCGCGTGACGGTCTCGCTCGACGCCCTCGACGACGCCGTCTTCAAGCGCATGAACGACGTCGATTTTGCCGTGGCCGACGTGCTGGCCGGGATCGAGGCCGCGCATGCCGTGGGCCTGGGGCCGATCAAGGTCAACATGGTCGTCAAGCGCGGCAGCAACGACGACCAGATCGTGCCGATGGCGCGCCACTTCAAAGGCTCGCCCGTGATCCTGCGTTTCATCGAATACATGGACGTCGGCGCTTCGAACGGCTGGAACATGGACGAAGTGGTGCCCTCGAGCGAAGTGGTGCGGCGCATCGGCGCCGAGCTGCCGTTGGCGCCTCTGAGCGCCAACTACACCGGCGAAACCGCGGCGCGCTGGCGCTACCTCGATGGCGGCGGCGAAATCGGCGTCATCTCCTCGGTGACCGGCGCCTTCTGCAAGGATTGCAGCCGCATGCGTTTGTCGACCGAGGGCAAGCTCTACACCTGCCTGTTCGCCACCCGCGGCCACGACCTGCGCGCCCTGCTGCGCGCCGGGCACGACGACCTGGCGATTTCCGGCGCCGTCGCCCGCCTCTGGCGCGGCCGCGACGACCGCTATTCGGAAACGCGCACCATCAATACCGATGGCCTGCAGCGCGGCGCGCGGCGCGTCGAAATGTCCTACATCGGCGGCTAGGGTCCGCCTTGAACATCACATGAACAAGAAAGCATCGATCAGCGGCTTGATCCTCGCGGGCGGACGCGGCTCGCGCATGGGCCACGTCGACAAGGGCCTGCAGCCCTTCCGTGGCAGCACCATGGCGGCGCACGTGCTGGCGCGCCTGGCGCCGCAGGTGGCAAATGTCGCCATCAACGCCAACCAGAACCTCGACACCTATGCCGCCTTCGGCGTGCCGGTGTGGCAGGACGATTTAACCGGCTTTGCCGGTCCCCTGGCCGGGCTGGAAACCGGACTGCGGCGCTGCACGACACCGTATCTGCTGACTGCCCCCTGCGATTCGCCCTTCCTGCCGTCCGACCTGGCCGAACGCCTGCTGGCCGCGCTGGAAGACCAGGATGCCGACCTCGCCTTTGCCGCGACCGCGGAGCCGGGCATGCGGGTGCAGGCGCATCCGGTGTTCTGCCTGGTCAAGACATCGCTGCTGCCGGTGCTGTCGTCCTACCTGGCCGAGGGTGGCCGGCGCATGGACGGCTGGCACAAGGACGTCAAGGCGGTCGAGGTGCTGTTCGAGGATGCCGACGCCTTCCGCAACATCAACACGCTCGACGAGCTGCACAGCCTGGATCCTACCCGCCCGCCGCGCCTGGCCGACGTCACGAGCTGCCTGTCCGCCTACGATCCCGAGGCGCTGCCGGTGCGCGACGCCCAGCGCATCATCCGCGAATTCGTGCAGCCGGTCGGCGCCGTCGAGCAGGTCGCCTTGCGCGCCGCACTCGGCCGGGTGCTGGCGCGCGACATCGTCTCGCCGATCGACGTGCCCGCGCACGACAACTCGGCGATGGATGGCTATGCGCTGCGCGGGGGCGACCTGGTGCCGGACGGCGACACGCGCCTGAAAGTGGTCGGCACCGTGTATGCCGGCCGTCCCTCCGATGTGGCGCCGGGGCCGGGCGAATGCGTGCGCATCATGACCGGCGGCGTCATGCTGGCAGGCTGCGACAGCGTGGTGCCGCAGGAATTCGTGGCCCAGGAAAGCCCGGGCGAAATCGTGCTGGCCGCCGGCACCATCCGCGCCGGCGACAACCGTCGCTTTGCCGGCGAAGACCTGAAGGCCGGCAGCCCTGCCTTACGCGCGGGGAAGATCATCCGCCCGGCAGATTTGGGGCTGGTGGCTTCGCTCGGCATCGCCGAACTGCCCGTGGTGCGGCGCCTGCGCGTCGCCTTTTTTTCGACCGGCGACGAACTGCGCTCGATCGGCCAGGCCCTGGACAGCGGCAGCGTCTACGACAGCAACCGCTACACCATCTACGGCATGCTGCAGCGCCTGGGCTGCGAGATCGTCGACATGGGCATCGTGCGCGACGACCCGGCAGCACTGGAAGCGGCCCTGCGTACCGCCTGCGAGAACGCCGACGCCATCATCACCTCGGGCGGCGTGTCGGTGGGCGCGGCCGACTACACGCGCCAGATCATGGCGCGCCTGGGCGACGTCACCTTCTGGAAGATCGGCATGCGTCCGGGCCGCCCGCTGGCCTTTGGCCGGATCGCCTCGAACGGGCGCAACGCCTTCCTGTTCGGCCTGCCCGGCAATCCGGTGGCGGTGATGGTGTCGTTCTACTTCTTCGCCCGCGAAGCCCTGCTGCGCATGATGGGCGCCGACGCCCCGCTGCCGCTGCTGCGCGCGCGGTCCGAAGGCGCGATCCGCAAGAAGCCGGGCCGCACCGAATACCAGCGCGGCATCCTGTCGCATGGCGAAGAGGGCATGCCGCAGGTGCGCATCACCGGCGCGCAGGGTTCGGGCATCCTGCGCTCGATGTCCGAGGCCAACTGCATGGTGGTGCTGCATGACGGGCAGGGGAATGTCGCGGCCGGCGACATGGTCGATATCCTGCCATTCGAGGGATTGATCTAGGCGACGCGATCGCGCGGCCAGGAGGCATGACGAAAACGCCACAACAGCAATAAATTTCGCTCGGGCATTAAAAAATGGATAAAATTTACTTCTGGTAATTACCATTTATTTACTCGACAAATCATGATGCTGAAAAACGTTGTTTTCCCTTTGCTTATTGCCGCCGCATTGGCGGGCTGCGCCCATGGCCCCACGGTCCAGAATGACTTGCCGAATTCGCTGACGGCGCACGTCAACAACGACGCCACCGGCACGATGGTCATGCGCGGCGCTAACCTGTACACGTTTGGCAATGAGCACTGTGAATCGGCAGAGATGAAAGCCTCGAACATCTCCATGAGCAGCCAGGAAGCACTGTCCACCATTCCTCTGACTCCAGGCAAACCGCTCACCTTCGCGCTGACGACCGTCAATGCGCAGGGATTCAAAGGCAACTGGGGCTGTTCTGTCACCGCAACCTTTACCCCGGAAAATGGCAAGCGTTATTCCGCCCTGTTGCAGACCGAAGGCGATAACCGCACTTGCCAGATGACGGTGACGGACCAGGACAACAGGATCGTTCCGACGATGATGCCCGAATACTCCTGCGTCAAGACGCTGGCCGGCACGGTCAAGAATGGCGAGCGGCACGCGTCGTCGCCTTATGTGCCCGGAATCCGCGTGGTCCGCTAAGCCGGCCGCCGCCCATGCACAATCTCACGGCAAGCCGCCGCCTGGCGCTGATGTCGATATTGGCTGCGACACTGACGGCATGCTCGACGGCCTACCAGGACGGGCGCTCCTCGTCGCTATTGAAAAATCCGAGGGGCGGCTACGATGAGGAAAAAGGGCCGGGCGGACTGATCAAGGTAAGGTATGTCGGCAATCGCGAGATATTGATGTACCAGGTTCAGCACTACGCCTTGTATCGGTGCGCGGAGATCGCCCAGCGCGAAGGCAGTCCCTACTTCGCCCTGTATCAGACCCTGGCGGACGCGCTGCAGGATCGCCGCGCCGACACCGTGCGGCCAACGACCTTGCTCGGCATCCCGCATGCGGAGGTCTACATCCAGCTGCACCCGGCAGCCGGTCCCGGCTTGCTGTCGACCGCGCGAAGGCTGTCCGACCTGAAACCGATCGTGTTCAAGGACCCGACGTGAAGCGCCGGAACGGCTTGCCTGGCCTGTCGTATGCCATGACACCGTTCGCCATGACACTGTGCGCGATGACGCTGTGCGCCTGCGCGGCCCCCGATTACCAGCCGGCGCCATCTGCAGCGCTTGCGCAGGTCCGCTTCGTGAACCTCGGCCGGCCACACATCTGCGTCTCCGGCACATCGTTCGCCCTGCACCCCGACGCGCGCGGCTATGCGAGCGTGCCGGCAGGCCGCATGGTGCACTTGACGGCGGAATTCAAACAAGGGGCGGGCCACTGCTCGCCGGCGCTACGGTTCATGCCGCAGGCGGGCCAAACCTATGACCTCGCCGTCGAGGCGCGCGCCGAACAATGCTTCGTCACGGTGATGCGGCACGACCCGTCGGCACAATACGGACTGCGCCTTGTCACGGACGCGGCGCCGGCACCGGGCATCTGCAGATAATGGACGAACAAGGCGCGGACAAGACGCGCCGCGCCATGCTGCATTACTCGATCCACATCGCCTGCACCTGCGGCGTCCCGCTCCAATCGGCCGGATACACACCCTGTTTCAGGTACCGGTGAAACGTCGAATACGGCCAATCCGCCGCACGCGCCGCATGTCCATGCCGCACCGGATTGAAATGGATGTAATCCACGTGACGCGCAAACTCGCGGTCGTTGCGGATCTCGTGCGCATCGACGCCCCGCTGCCAGACCGACGCATCGCGGTGTTCGATGCGTGAGGGATTGCGCGTACCGGTCGATACCGTGGACACCAGGGCAACGCGCGACACGGCGTTCCTGATCATCGCCCAGCGTGCCGCATGGTCGGCATCGCCCTCGGGCAGGGTCCAGATGCAATGCAGGTGATCCGGCATCAGCACCCATGCGTCGATGTCGAAGGGGCGCGTGCCGCGGACGTCGACGATGGCGCGGCGCAATGCCGAGCGAATCGGCGGCAGGCACAGGACAGGATTGCGCCGGAACGACACCAGCGTGAAGAACCAGGTGTTGCCCGTAGGGAGCCGGCGATGGCGGGGCATGGTGGCGCGCATGGCAGAGGATGCGTCGGGCCCTTATGACGGGCGCGCGCTCAGTCGTCCCGGTCCGCGCCGTCCGGCCCCAGCATCAGCTGCGCCGCCTCGCTCGGCAGGGCCTCCACCGATTTCAGCTTGCGCGCCATCTGGCGGCTGCGCACCTCGGCGTTTTCGATGTTCTTCGCGGCCTTTTCCAGTGTCGCCTTGGTGGCCGCCAACACGTCGCCGAACTTGGCGAACTCGGTCTTCACCGCGCCCAGCACCTGCCACACTTCCGACGAGCGCTTTTCCAGCGCCAGCGTGCGGAAGCCCATCTGCAGGCTGTTCAGCAATGCCGTCAGGGTCGACGGGCCGGCAATCGTCACGCGCAGGGAACGCTGCAATTCGTCGGCCAGGCCCGGCCGGCGCATCACTTCGGCATACAGGCCTTCAGTCGGCAGGAACAGGATGGCGAAGTCGGTGGTCTGCGGCGGCGACACGTACTTGTCGCAGATGGTTTTCGCTTCGCCCCGCACCGCGCGTTCGAGCTCGGCGCCATGGCGCGCCACGCCGTCGGCGTCGGCGCGGTCCTGGGCATCGAGCAGGCGTTCGTACTGCTCCTTCGGGAACTTGGCGTCGATCGGCAGCCACAAGGGCGCGCCGCCATCGACCACGCCCGGCAGCTTGATCGCGAATTCCACGCGCGCGTTCGAGCCCAGCACGGTCTCGACGTTCTTCGCGTACTGGTCGACGGTCAGCACCTGCTCGAGCAGCATCTCGAGCTGCACTTCGCCCCAGGTGCCGCGCGTCTTGACGTTGGTCAGCACCCGCTTCAGGTCGCCCACGCCGATGGCCAGCTGCTGCATTTCGCCCAGGCCTTGGTGTACCTTTTCCAGGCGCTCGGAGACGTGGCGGAAGGATTCGGTCAGGCGGTTTTCCAGCGTCGTGTGCAGCTTTTCGTCGACGGTCTGGCGCATTTCCTCGAGCCGCCTGGCGTTGTCTGTCTGCAGGTCGCGGATCTTGGTTTCCAGGGTCGCGCGCACTTCCAGCATGCGCTGGGCGTTCGATTCGGTGAGGTTGGCCAGGGTCTGCTGCAGGGTGTCGGCGAAGCGCTTCAGGGCGCGCGCCTGTTCCTCGCGGCCGCCGGCGGCGTGCAGCTGCATCTGCTGGCGCATGCTGTCGAGCTGCTGGACGGTGGCCGCCTGGTGCTGGGCCATGTGGCCGGCCAGTTCCTGGCGCGTGGCTTGCGCACTGTGCTGCAGCTCCAGGCGCAGCTCGCGCTCGACGCGTTCGAACTGCTGGCCCTGGCCGGCGCCATCGCTCGAGCGTGCGCGCAGCAAGACCAGCACCTGCAAGACGACGATGGCGGCCAGCGCCACCACCAGTACCGCGAATTGAAGGGTGCTCATTCAGTCGGCCTTGTTGCGCATCCAGTCGGCGGTCTGGTAGAAGGAGGTCATCAGGCGCATGCGCAAGTCATCGTCCATGCCGATGTCTTCCATCGCCCAGGCCATGGCGCGCAGCCACTGGTCACGCTCGCTCGTGCCGATACCGAACGGCAGGTGGCGTGCGCGCAGGCGCGGGTGGCCGTAGCGTTCGATGAAGAGGTCGGGCCCGCCCATCCAGCCGGACAGGAACATGAACAGCTTTTCGCGCGAGCTGTCGTTCGGTTTCGGGTGCAGCGCGTGGATGCCGGCGAATTCCGGCTCCAGTTCCATCAGGTCGTAGAAGCGGTCGACCAGTTCGCGCAAGCGGCTTTCGCCGCCGATGATTTCGTACAGGGTTTGGTTCTCGGACATACCGTGATGATAGCGCGTCGGCCGTCCCGATGGGAACGGCCGGCGCCGTCATTTACATCTCCGTTACGCTTCCCGCAGCGTCTGCAGCGGCGGCTGGCGCAGCACGCTGCGCAGGCCCAGCCAGCCGCCGACCAGCGCACAGGCCGCGCCGACCGCGATCCCCGCCAGCCACACGCCCGGCTCGAAGGCCCACTCGAACTTGAACTGGTAAGTCGCCAGCCCCCAGCCCAGCGCCGCGGCGCCGGTTGCCGCCAGCAGCCCGGCCAGGCCGCCGACCAGCACGAACTCGATGCGCTGCGCCGTCGCCAGCTGCTTGCGCGTGGCGCCCAGCGCCCGCAACAGCCCCGCTTCGCGCGTGCGCTCGGACTGCGATCCCATCAGCGCCGCATACAGCACCAGCACGCCCGAGGCCAGCGTGAACAGGAACAGGAACTCCACGGCGGTGACCACCTGGTCCACCACTTCCTGGATCTGGCGGATGATGCCGCTGACGTCGATCACGGTCAGGTTCGGGTAGGCGCGCGCCAGCGTGCTGGCCAGGTTGGCGCCGCGCTCGGGCAGGTGGAAGGCCGTCATGTAGGTGGCCGGTGCGTTCGCCATCGCCTGCGGGTTGATGATGACGAAGAAGTTGGCGCGCATTGAGCCCCATTCGAGCTTGCGCAGGCTGGTGATCTTCGCATCGACCACGATGCCGGCCATGTCGAAGCGCATCACGTCGCCCAGCTTCAGGCCCAGGGTTTTCGCGATGCCCTGCTCGACCGAGGCTTCCGACACGCCCGGCGCGTCCCGGTACCAGCTGCCGGCGACGATGTCGTTGCCCTCCGGCGCATCGGCCATGGTCGACAGATTGAATTCGCGGTTCGCCAGGCGGCGCGCATCGTCGCTCGTGTAGGTGCTGGAGGTGACCGGCTGGCCGTTCACGGCGGTGAGGCGGCCGCGGATCATCGGGTACAGCACCGGCTGCTCGACGCCGGCGCCCGCGATGCGCTTGGAGACATCCTCCTTCTGGTCGGGCAGCACGTTGATGATGAAGCGGTTCGGCGCATTCTCCGGCGTCGAGCGCTGCCAGGCCGCGACCAGGTCGCCGCGCACCACGGTCAGCAGCAGCAGCGCCATCAGGCCCAGCGCCAGCGACACCACCTGCACCACGGTGGCGCCGGGGCGGCGCTGCAGCGAGGTCACGGCGAAGCGCCAGCTCTGGTTGCTGGACACGCCGCGCAACCGGCGCAACAGGCGCAGGCCGAGCCAGGCAACCAGGGCGAAGAAGGCGAAGCCGGCCAGGAAGCCGCCGGCGGTGATCAAGGCCAGCTTCGGGTCGCCCGCCTGCCACAGCAGCAGGGCGACGAACACACCCGTGCCCAGGCCATAGGTGGCCAGCGCCATGGGCTGGGGCGCGGCCTGTTCGCGCCGGATCACGCGGTTGTGCGGCACGTTGCGCAGCTGCAGGACCGGCGGCAGCGCGAAGCCGACCAGCAGCAGCATGCCGGTGGCGATGCCCTGCAGCGCCGGCAGCAGGGACACCGGCGGCAAGTCGGCCGGCAGCAAGGTGCCGATCAGTTCCAGCAGCACGAAGTGGGCCGCAAAGCCCACCGCTACGCCGACCAGGCTGCCCGCCAGGCCGACCAGCGCGAACTCGATCAGGTACATGGCGCCGACCTGGTTCTGGGTCATGCCGAGGCAGCGCAGCATGGCGCACGCGTCCAGGTGCCTTTGCATGAAGCGGCGCGCCGCCATTGCCACGGCCACTGCCGCCAGCATCGCCGACAGCAGGCCGACCAGCGACAGGAAGCGGTCGGCGCGGTCCAGCGTGGCCTGCATTTCGGGGCGGCCGTTTTCGAGCGACTCGACGCGCACGCCTTTCACGTTGTCGGCCTTGATGCGCGCCCGTACCCAGGTCTCGTACTCGCGCACGCGCGCCAGGTCGTTCTTCGAGGGCGCCGCCACCTGCATGCGGTAGGTCACGCGCGCAAAGTTGTCGACCAGGCCGGTAGCTGGCAGGTCGGAGATATTCAGCATCACGCGCGGCGCGAAATTGGCGAACGAAGCCCCGCGGTCCGGTTCGGCCGCAAGCAGCTGGGCGATGGTGAAGCGGCTGTCGCCCAGCTGCAGCGCGTCGCCGACCTTCACGCCGAGGGCCGGCAGCAAATTGGCGTCGACCCAGACCGTGCCGGGCGCCGGCACTTCGCGCGTGCGCTGGCCGATGGCGCTGCTCGCGTCGTCCGGGTTGATGGTGATTTTCAGCTCGCCGCGCAGCGGATAGCCGCTAGAGACGGCCTTGATCGAGGCCAGCTGGGCCTGCGAATCCTCGCCCTCCCCGCCTTGCGCCATGCTGGGGAAGGTGACGGTGTCGGCCAGCAGCAGGCCGCGCCGCTGGGCTTCCGCGCGCCAGGCAGGCGCCACCTGTTGGTCGGCATTCACCAGCAGGTCGGCGCCGAGCAACTGGTTGGCGTCGCGCGCCAGGCCGGCGCGCATGCGGTCGATGAAGAAGCCGACCGAAGACAAGGCGGCGACGGCGACGATCAGCGCCACCAGCAGGAAGCGCAGTTCGCCCGCGCGCCAGTCGCGTGCGGTCATGCGGAGGGACTGGATCAGCACGGGCGGCTCCTTGTTGTTATCGCTGCGTTAAGTCGGGTTGACGACGGTGTCGGCCGCCGCGTGCTCGAAGAAGGTGTCGACTTCGGCCAGGAAGGCGCGCTTCTGTTCGTCGTCGAGGAAGGCGGCGGCGAAGCTGTTGCGCGCCAGCTGGCGCGCATGCGAGACGTCCAGCGGCAGCGCATCGAAGGCGGCGATGAAGTTCTCGTTCAGGTAGCCGCCGAAATAGGCCGGGTCGTCGGAGTTGATGGTCACGGCCAGGCCCTTGTCGAGCAGGGTGCGCAAATTGTGCGCGGCCATCACGTCGAACACGCGCAGCTTGATGTTCGAGAGCGGGCAGACGGTCAGCGCCATCCGTTCGCGCACCAGGCGCTCGACCAGTTCGGGGCTTTCCAGGCAGCGCACGCCGTGGTCGATGCGCTCGACCTTCAACACGTCGAGCGCGCTCTCGATGTAGGCCGGCGGCCCCTCCTCGCCCGCATGCGCCACGGCGCGCAGGCCGAGCCCGCGCGCACGCTCGAACACGCGCGCAAATTTTTCCGGCGGGTGGCCGACTTCCGAGGAATCGAGGCCGACGCCGATGAACTTGTCGCGGTGCGGCAGCGCCTGGTCCAGCGTAGCCAGCGCGTCTTCTTCGGACAGGTGACGCAGGAAGCACATGATCAGCGTGGCGCTGATCGGGCCCTCCTGGCAGGCGCGCCAGATGCCGTTGATGACGGTCTCGAAGGGCACGCCGCGCGCGGTATGGGTCTGCGGATCGAAGAAGATCTCGGCGTGGCGCACGTTGTCGGCGGCGGCCCTGGCCAGGTAGGCCGCGGTCATGTCATGGAAGTCCTGCTCGGTGAGCAAAACGCTGGCGCCGGCGTAATAAATGTCGAGGAAGGATTGCAGGTCGCTGAAAGCGTAGGCCTGGCGCAACGCCTCGACCGAGGGATAAGGCAGAGATACATCGTTCCTTTGCGCCAGCGCAAAGATCAGTTCGGGCTCCAGCGAGCCCTCGATGTGGATGTGGAGCTCCGCTTTCGGCATCTGTTGTAGGGTGGTGCGCAGTTGCTCGGTCAGCATGATTTTCTCCAGCTAAAGTCGGTATGGTAGGGCTCGACCGGCAAGTGTACCGCATGCTGCCGCAGCCCTGTTTTCATTCGCTAAGTGAGGTTAAGAACGGGCTGGGAACAGTATGCAGTATGCGTGCGCCACCTGTTGGCGGTATCGTGCACTATCGACTCGACGCTTTTGACAACTCATCAGTTTGCACCGCGAAAACAGGGCGAGACAACCCTCTGGCGGGGTTCGCCCGAACCATTTTTCGCCCTTCTCCATACTGCCTAAAAAACCTTGTTTTCCCTTCACAATCAAAGACTTGTTGCTGTTACGGTCGTGCACACGATACTGCTTTGACTTCGAGAACGGATAGGCACATAATAAATTTCAGCAATACAAGAAGACTCTCCACAAAGGAAAAGCCGGTCACAAGCCGCTCATAACAAGAAGTATTCGCCTGAGCCGCCGCCATTTGCGCGTCGCTACCCGGGGCGCCCGCTCATAACAAGGAAGTACGCCAAGAAAAAAACGGGACTTGGCAGTCGGCATGGTTCGACTGTCGTGACAGTGATCGTCGTTAGCAAACTAAAGGACATGCACATGACCATTTTTGACAACTACGCAGCCCGTTATGAGCGTACCCGGGAAGAAGAATATTCCCTGTCGGAGTACCTTGCCCTGTGCAAGAAAGACCCGCTGACCTATGCCAGCGCGCCCGAGCGCATGCTCGCGGCGATCGGCGAGCCGCAGCTGGTCGATACCCGGCTCGATCCGCGGCTGTCGCGCATCTTCGCCAACAAGGTCATCAAGATCTATCCCGCCTTTAAGGAATTCTACGGGATGGAGGAAGTCATCGAGCAGGTCGTCTCCTACTTCCGCCACGCGGCGCAAGGCCTGGAAGAGCGCAAGCAGATCCTCTACCTGCTGGGGCCGGTTGGCGGCGGCAAGTCCTCGATCGCGGAAAAGCTGAAACACCTGATGGAACAGGTGCCCTTCTACGCGATCAAGGGTTCGCCCGTGAACGAGTCGCCGCTGGGCCTGTTTAACGAAGAAGAAGACGGCGTCATCCTCGAAGAAGACTACGGCATCCCGCGCCGCTACCTGCGCTCGATCCCCAGCCCCTGGGCCGTGAAACGCCTGCACGAATTCGGCGGCGACATCAACAAGTTCCGCGTCGTCAAGCGCTATCCGTCGATCCTGAAGCAGGTCGCGATTTCGAAAACCGAACCGGGCGACGAAAACAACCAGGATATCTCTTCGCTGGTGGGCAAGGTCGATATCCGCAAGCTCGAGGATTATTCGCAGGACGATCCCGACGCCTACAGCTATTCCGGCGGCCTGTGCCTGGCAAACCAGGGCCTGATGGAATTCGTCGAGATGTTCAAGGCGCCGATCAAGGTGCTGCACCCGCTGCTGACCGCGACCCAGGAAGGCAACTACAAGGGTACCGAGGGCTTCGGTGCGATTCCCTTCGAGGGCATCATCCTGGCGCACTCGAACGAATCCGAGTGGAAGAGCTTCCGCAACAACCGCAACAACGAGGCTTTCCTCGACCGTATCTATATCGTGAAGGTGCCGTATTGCCTGCGCGTGTCGGACGAAATCAAGATCTACGACAAGCTGATTCGCAATTCCTCGCTCGAGCGTGCGCCCTGCGCGCCGGGAACGCTGCGCATGATGGCGCAGTTCGCGATCCTGTCGCGCCTGAAGGACCCGGAAAATTCCAGCGTGTACTCGAAGATGCTGGTCTACGACGGCGAAAACCTGAAGGACACCGACCCGAAAGCCAAGTCCCTGCACGAATACGTCGACTATGCCGGCGTCGACGAAGGCATGAACGGGCTGTCGACGCGCTTTGCATTCAAGATCCTGTCGAAGGTCTTCAACTTCGATAACACCGAAGTCGCGGCCAATCCGGTACACCTGCTGTACGTGCTGGAACAGCAGATCGAGCGCGAGCAATTCCCGCCGGAGCAGGAACAGCGCTACCACTCGTATATCAAGGAACACCTGGCCCAGCGCTACGTCGACTTCATCGGCAAGGAAATCCAGACCGCTTACCTGGAAAGCTATTCCGAATACGGCCAGAACATCTTCGACCGTTACGTGACCTTTGCCGACTTCTGGATCCAGGACCAGGAATTCCGCGACCCGGATACCGGCGAAAGCTTCGATCGCGAATCGCTGAATGCCGAGCTGGAAAAGATCGAAAAGCCGGCGGGCATTTCGAACCCGAAGGATTTCCGCAACGAGATCGTCAACTTCGGCCTGCGCGCCCGTGCCACCAACGGCGGCAAGAACCCGGCCTGGACCAGCTACGAAAAGTTCCGCACTGTTATCGAGAAAAAAATGTTCTCGAATACGGAGGAACTTTTGCCGGTTATTTCGTTCAATGCCAAGGCCAGCGCCGAGGATGCGACCAAGCACGCCGACTTCGTCAACCGCATGGTCGAAAAGGGCTACACCGCCAAGCAGGTACGCCTGCTGTGCGAATGGTATCTGCGCGTGCGGAAATCCTCGTGATGGCATGACGGAACGGGCGCCCGCCTCTGGCGCCTGTTTCGTGAAGGAAGGTCGAGGCGCTGCCGGGCAGCATCCCAGGCCCGGTGTGCGCATTTTTGACGACCCTGCCAGCCGTGCGCACCCCTCATGCGCACGGGGAGGATTAAGATAGGGGTGCCGCGCAGGCGTTGACACGACTGCCGGCCCGCCCCGAATTTCAGCAGGAGGCATGTTTTGACTTACCTCATCGACCGACGCTTGCAGGGCAAGAACAAGTCCGCCGTCAACCGCGAACGCTTCCTGCGCCGCTACAAGGCGCAAATCAAGGATGCGGTCGGGCGCGCCATCAAGGGCCGCTCGATCACCGATATCGAGAACGGCGAAAAGGTCTCGATCCCGGTCAAGGACGTCAACGAACCGCATTTCGGCCATGCCCACGGCGGCGTGTGGGAAACCGTCAATCCCGGCAACACCGAATACCAGAAAGGCGACCAGTTCAACCGCCCGCGCAGCGGCGGCGGCGGCTCCGGGCGCGGACGCGCCGGCAACAGCGAGCAAACGGTCGAGGACGATTTCATCTTCGAACTCTCGCGCGAAGAGTTCATGAACTACTTCTTCGAGGATCTCGAGCTACCGAACATGGTCAAGACGCAATTGACCCAGACCATCGACTTCAAGACCCAGCGCGCCGGCTACAACGTGTCCGGCACACCGTCCAACATCCACGTGCTGCGCTCGCTGCGCGGCGCCCTCGGCCGGCGCATCGCCGTGGGCGGACCGAGCCGGCGCGAGCTCGAGCGCGCCAAGGAAGAACTGCAGGCGCTGCACGAGCAGGAAGTGAGCGAAGACGATCCGCGCGTGATCGAATTACGGCGCCAGATCCACCACTACCACACGCGCATCAACGCGATTCCCTTCATCGACCCCTTCGACCTGCGCTACAGCAACCGCATCAAGGTGCCGAAACCCAGCACCCAGGCCGTGATGTTCTGCATCATGGACGTCTCGGGCTCGATGGACGAAACCCGCAAGGACACGGCCAAGCGCTTCTTCATCCTGCTGTACCTGTTCCTGAAGCGCGTGTACGAACGCATCGACGTCGTCTTCATCCGCCACCACACGGCCGCGGCCGAGGTCGACGAGGACGAATTCTTCCACTCGCGCGAATCCGGCGGCACCGTGGTGTCCTCGGCCCTGCACCTGCTGCAAAAGGTGATCGGCGAACGCTATTCCACCGCCGACTGGAACACCTACGTGGCCCAGGCCTCGGACGGCGACAACTGGGACAACGATTCCGTGCTGTGCAAGCAATTGCTGAGCAACGGGATCATGCCGAAAGTCCAGTACTACACCTATGTCGAGATCACCGACGGCCCGCCCCAGAACTTGTGGGAGCAATATACCGAGGTGGCGGCCCACCACCCCAATTTCGCCATGCAGAAGATCGTGACGCCGGCCGACATTTATCCGGTATTCCGGGAGTTGTTCAAGAAACAGCCGAAATAGGCGGGGAGCCTTCGCCGCCCGCCCTACTATATATATAGGCACGCATATGCCAGACGACCGTACCCCCAACCCCAGGGCCCTGCCCGAACAGTCGGAGTGGACCTTCGACCTGATCGAGCAGGCGCACGAAGAAATCCGCCGGGTCGCGCAAAAATTCGGCCTCGACACCTACCCGAACCAGCTCGAGATCATCACCGCCGAGCAGATGATGGATGCCTACACCTCGGTCGGCATGCCGGTGTCGTACAACCACTGGTCCTTCGGCAAGCATTTCCTCACGACCGAAAAAAGCTATAAACGCGGGCAGATGGGCCTGGCCTACGAAATCGTCATCAACTCGAATCCCTGCATCGCCTACCTGATGGAGGAAAACAGCCTGACCATGCAGGCGCTGGTGATCGCCCACGCCGCCTATGGCCACAACTCCTTCTTCAAGGGCAATTACCTGTTCCGTACCTGGACCGACGCCGAGGCGATTGTCGACTACATGGTGTTTGCCAAGAACTACATTGCCGAATGCGAGCAGCGCTATGGCATCGACGCGGTGGAAGACCTGCTCGATTCCTGCCATGCGATCCAGAACTACGGCGTCGACCGCTACAAACGGCCGGCGAAACTGTCCGTGGCCCAGGAAGCGGCGCGCCAGAAGGAGCGCGAAGAGTATGCGCAATCGCAGGTGAACGCCCTCTGGCGCACCGTGCCGCGGCGCGAGGAAGAGGAACGGAACACCCCGCCGCCGCGCTTCCCGATCGAACCCGAAGAAAACCTGCTGTACTTTATCGAGAAGTACGCGCCGCTGCTCGAACCCTGGCAGCGCGAACTGGTGCGCATCACGCGCAAGATTTCCCAGTACTTCTATCCGCAGCGCCAGACCCAGGTGATGAACGAAGGCTGGGCCACCTTCTGGCACTACACGATTTTGCAGGAACTATATAAAGAGGGGATTGTCGGCGACGGCTTCATGCTCGAATTCCTGCAAAGCCATACCAACGTGGTCTTCCAGCCGGCGGCAACCAGCCCGTATTACTCGGGCATCAATCCCTATGCCCTCGGTTTCGCGATGATGAGCGATATCCGCCGCATCTGCGAGAACCCGACCGATGAAGACCGCTCCTGGTTCCCGGACATCGCCGGCAGCGACTGGCGCAAGACCCTGGACTTCGCGATGCGTAACTTCAAGGACGAAAGCTTCATCGCCCAGTACCTGTCGCCCAAGCTGATCCGCGACTTCCACTTCTTTGCCGTGCTCGACGACGACCGCAGCGACAAGCTAACCATTTCCGCCATCCATGACGAAGCCGGCTACCGCTACGTGCGCCAGCAGCTGGCCGAACAATACAATATCGGCAACCGCGAGCCCAACATCCAGGTCTGGCAGGTGAACACCCGCGACGACCGCGCCCTGACCCTGCGCCATACCCAGTTCCAGCGCCGCCCCCTGAACGGCCAGGCCCAGGAGGTGCTGAAGCACGTAGCCCGGCTCTGGGGTTTCGACGTGCGCCTGGAAACCGTCGACACCGCCGGCCACGTGGTGAGCTTCCTCGATTGCCGGCGCGAGAAACGCAGCCGCTGAGCGCACTCCGCCTTCCCATCCCTCCAAATCCGAGTCCGAAGGCACGAATTCTCAGGAATTCGTGCCTTTTTGCAACTCTTCTACTGAGCCATATCAATAAGTTGTATCGACATCATCGGGACTCATGCCCATGCCCCGTGCACTCTATTGCTGTGTTACCTAACGCACGCCCCACTTTGGTGAAACTGGCTATAGTTTGCAAAAAGCTCAGCATTGCACTATATGATATTTGCTAGGCAGCAAATTCGGCGTGCAAAATTCGGTCTAGGTGCTGGTCTTTCCTGATGTTCTACAGTTGGTACGGAAACAAGGTGGTTTCTTGTAATTTTTGCTAGTATTTGAGTGCGCTTTTTTGCACAGCGAGAGTGCGGCCGGATGAGCTGTATTGCTTGTTTTTACAGGCATTTACGTGCGTTTCAGGGCCTCAAAAATACCTGTGCAAAAAAGAATTCGTAGGTATAATTCGCCGATGTCCCGGATGCGGCCTTGTCTTTTCGTCGTGTTTTGTGGGTTTAGTAGCAACAAAAAGAGTTGGTATTGGAGAAAGCAGGCATGAATTTTTCACATGATAAGGAACCGGGGAAGAATCTCACTGGTATCACCATTGTGGTCCTGTTGCACGTCTTGGTCGGCTGGGGGATCATTAATGGTCTCGGTACGAAAGTGATCACGAAGGTGCAGGAGGCAGTGGAGACCAAGCTGATTGAAGAGGTGAAGCCGCCTCCGCCACCGGAAACCCCGCCGCCACCGCCACCGCCGGAAATGAAGGCACCGCCACCGCCATTCATCCCGCCGGTCGAGGTCCAGGTGCAGCAACCGCCGCCGCCGCAAAACACCATTGTAGCCGCGACGAACACGCCGCCACCGACGACCAACCTGGCGCCACCGGCACCACCGGCTCCGCCAGCTGCGCCTCCAGGCCCGGCACCGGCACCGGTCAGCACCCCGGCAGTCGCAGACTTCAGCACCTGCGCCAAGCCAGAGTATCCGAAGTCGGCAGCACGTAACGAAGAAGAAGGTACGACGACGCTTTCGTTCCTGATCGGTGTGGATGGCCGCGCAATGGACTCCAAGGTCACGAAATCGAGCGGTTCGCGTGATCTGGACAGGGCCGCTCAGGCAGCCATCGGCAAGTGCCGCTTCAAACCGGCCGTCGTCAACGGTCAGCCTCAGCAGGCATGGGCTCCAGTTCAGTACGTCTGGTCGCTGGACCAATAAACCGAGACAGCTCACCGTCTCACATTATGATTTTCGTTGTCATCTGATCAGCGAACTGTCTATTTTATATTTCTGGAGGAAGCATGTTTAAGAATACCCGTTTGTCCGCTGTTCTGGCGGCTGTCCTGTTCTCGGTTACGGCGGCATCGGCCCTGGTCTCGGCACCGGCCTTCGCTGACGCACCGGCTGCAGGCGCAGAAGCCCCAGCGGCAACCGCTCCGGCAACCGACGCAGCTGCCGCTCCGGCCGCTGACGCCGCTGCCGCTCCTGCAGGCGACGCAGCCGCTCCGGCCGCCGCCGCTGGCGAAAAAGAAGAAGTCCACAACCCGTACGGCTTCACCGCCATGTGGGAAGAAGGCGACTTCGTCAACAAGGGCACCATCATCATCCTGTCGCTGATGTCGATGGGTTCGTGGTACATCATCATCACCAAGCTGATCGACCAGTCGAAGATCATGCGCCAGTCGAAAGAAACGTCGCAGAAGTTCTGGAAAGCCAACTCGATCGCTGCCGGTTCGGCCGCGCTGAAAGAAGGTTCGCCATTCCGCTTCATCGCTGAAACCGGCACCAAGGCAACCCAGCACCACGACGGCGCCCTGCTCGAGCAGATCGACCTGTCGACCTGGGTGACCATGCAGATCCAGCGCGCAGTGGACCGCGTCCAGTCGCGTCTGCAAGATGGCCTGTCGTTCCTGGCAACCGTTGGTTCGACCTCGCCGTTCATCGGTCTGTTCGGTACCGTCTGGGGCATCTACAACGCACTGACCGCCATCGGCATGTCGGGTAACGCGTCGATCGACAAGGTTGCAGGTCCTGTGGGTGAAGCACTGATCATGACCGCCTTCGGTCTGTTCGTTGCAGTTCCTGCCGTTCTGGGCTACAACTGGCTGGTCCGCCGCAACAAGTCGGCCATGGAAGACATCCGTTCGTTCAGCGCCGACGTGCACTCGGTCCTGATCTCGGGCGCGATGAACACCTCGGAAGCCGCTCGCGCTGCTGCGTCGGCCAAGAAGATCGGCTAATACCCGGTCCGTCTAATAAGATTGGATAAATTATGGGAATGAGTGTCGGCTCCGATTCCGGAGATGATGATGCCGTGATGTCAGAGATCAACACGACGCCGCTCGTCGACATCATGTTGGTTCTTCTGATCATCTTCCTGATCACCAGCCCGGTGGTCCTGCAGCTGCAAAAAGTGAATCTGCCGGCGGAAGTCAACCAGGTCACCAAGACCGCGCCGGAAGACATCAACATCACCGTCAACAAAGACGGCGAGATGTACTGGAACCAGTCGCGCATCGCGAATACGGACGAGCTGTTCAAGTTCTTCGCGGAGCAGTCGGTGAAAGTGCCGCAACCTGCAGTGAAGGTGCGTGGCGACCAGACCACTCGATACGAATCGATTGGCCGGGTCATCTACACGGCACAGCGTGCTGGGGTGCAAAAGGTCGGTTTCGTTATCGAACCACCTGACAAGGGCGGCTGACAAGCCAACCAGTGAACCGGGCTTCGGCCCGGTTCGCGCCCGCCTCCCCAACATTTGAAAAGGAAACACCATGGGTATGAACGTAGGTTCAGGCTCCGCCAAAGGAGCTGATCCGGAACCGATGATGGAAATGAACATGACCCCCTTGATCGACGTTCTGTTGGTCTTGATTATCATGTTGATTATCACGATTCCGAAGCAAAACCACTCGGTCAATCTGAACATGCCGGTCGGCACGCCGCCGCCGCAGACTGAAGAGCCCCGAGTCGTCACGATCGACGTGGACTTCGACGGTACCGTTCTCTGGGACGGCCAGGCAATCCCGGATCGTGCGACCCTGGAAGCCAAGATGAATGAAGTGGCAGCCCAGCCCAACCAGCCGGAAGTGCACCTGCGTCCGAACAAGCTGGTCGAGTACAAGGTTGTTGCCGGTGTCATGGCTACCGCCCAGCGTCTCGGCGTCACCAAGATCGGCATGGTCGGTAACGAGCAGTTCCAGTAACCGCACCAGGTTTGACCAACACGGCAGGGTTTCCCTGCCGTGTCCATTTCCAAAGAGGATTTTCGACACATGAGCAAATTCCGTCTCGCACACCTCGGCCTCGCACTGGCCGCCCTCGGCTTCACCGCAGCAACTCCCGTCATTGGCCTGGCCCCTGCCCACGCGGCAGAAGCCGTGCGCGCCGAGATCGGCAAGCCGCTGCAGGCAGCCCAGGCGCTGATGAAACAGGGCAAGCACAAGGACGCCCTGGCAAAACTGCGCGAAGCGGACAAGGTGTCCAACAAGACCGCCAACGAAAGCTTCCTGATCGAGCGCGTCCGTGCCTCGGCAGCCTCGTCGGCCGGCGACTATGACACCGCCGCCAAATCCTTCGAAGCCCTGATCGCTTCCGGCAAGCTGTCGGCGGGCGAACGCGGCCAGTTCTCGGAAGGCCTGATCGGCATCTACATGCGCGGCGGCGACCTGAACAAGGCAAACGAAGCCATCCAGCGCCAGCTGAAGGACCGCGACGATCCGAAACTGCGCGCCTACCTGCTGCAGAACTATTACAAACAGGGCAATGTCGCCGCCCTGGAATCCGAGCTGCGCGCCGCCGAAAAATCGGGCCGCATGAACGAAGACATGCTCGGCATGCTGGCCAACATCCAGCTGAAAAAGAACGACAAGGTCGGCTACGTTAACACCATCGAGAAGCTGGCCGCCAGCTATCCGAAGGCCCAGTATTGGAACGACCTGCTGAACCGCGTCCAGGGCAAACCCGGCTTCTCGGGCCGCCTGGCCGTCGACGTCTACCGCCTGAAGCTGGCCAACAACCTGCTCAAGAAGCCGAGCGAGTACATGGAAATGGCCCAGCTCGTGCTGCAAGCCAAGGCCCCGGCCGAAGCCCTGAAGATCATCGACAAGGGCTACAAGAGCGGCGCCCTGGGCACCGGCACCGACGCAGCCCGTCACCAGCGCCTGAAGGACCTGGCCGAGAAGACCCTGGCCGAGCAGAACAAGGGCATCGCTGCCCTGGAAGCCGAGTACACGGCGGCCAAGGACAACGACAACCTGGTGGGCCTCGGCTACAGCCTGGTGCAGTCGGGCCAGGCCGACAAGGGCCTGAAACTGATGGAAAACGCCATCAAGGCAGGCGGCCTGAAGTACCCTGACGAAGCCAAGCTGCGCCTGGGCGAAGCCTATGCCGCAGCCGGCAAGAAGCAGCAAGCGATCAACACCCTGAAAACCGTGGCAGGCAAGGACGGCACCGCCGACCTGGCACGCTACTGGATCATGGCGATCAATAAGCCGCTGGCTTGATTGTTCGACTGCTTTGATGCGTGCAAGCGCCGCCCTTCGGGGCGGCGTTTTTTTTGTGGATCGAAGTCGAATACGACGCGTCCCCCGACGATCAACAGAGATGTCAACGCCAACGTAAGGCGGGGTGTTTGAGACTGGGGGCCTCAAACACAAAGTGCCCACGCGGTACGTGCGCATCCGGAAGTTGTTGATCGCAATTTAACGCTCGCGAAATATGCAACGGACGGCAAGGCAGAACGATCGGGGCTACGCTCTGCATCATGAGCGACACTTCGCCGCCAACGCAAAGCGGACGTGCACGTAACAGCGTGGGCACGGAGTGCCCACCGTACGATTAAGCTAACGCAGAGAACCCGTAAGGATGAGCGCGACAGCACGTCCACATCCCACCTCCCCGCCCTCTTCCGCTATGCAACAAGCCGATACCGTATAATCAGGTATTTCACCCCGGATTGACGGGCGAGCATGGCACTCTGGAACCAATGAAGGTATTTCGCGGACTTCCCAATGACCAGGCGCGCGCACCCTGCGCCCTCACGATCGGCAACTTCGACGGTGTCCACCGCGGACACCAGGCCTTGCTCGCGCGCGTGCGGGCGGCTGCCGACAGCCTCGGGCTGGAAGCGGCCGTGATGACCTTCGAGCCGCACCCGCGCGAGTACTTCGCGCGCCGCGCCAACGACCTGAGCCGCGCCCCGGCCCGCATCGCCAACCTGCGCGACAAGCTCGAGGCGCTGGAACACGGCGGCATCGACCGCGTCATCGTCGAGCACTTCAACGAGCACTTTGCAGCCATGTCGCCGCAGGAATTCACCGAGCGCGTGCTGGTCGAGGGCCTGCACGTGAAATGGCTGATGGTCGGCGACGATTTCTGCTACGGCGCCAGGCGCGCCGGCAATGTCGCCATGCTGATCGAAGCGGGCAAGCGCTACGGCTTCCAGGTCGAAACCCTGCCCACGGTACTGGAAGGCGAGCAGCGCATCTCCTCGTCGGCGGTGCGCGCGACCCTGGCTGCCGGCGACCTGGCAGCGACGCAAGGCCTGCTCGGCCACCCCTACTCGATATCGGGCCACGTGATCCACGGCGCGAAGCTGGGCCGCACGCTCGGCTTCCCGACCCTGAATTTGCGCGTCATGCACCGCCCCGCCCTGCAAGGCATCTTCGTGGTGCAGGTGCATGGCCTCACCGATGCACCGCTGCCGGCGGTCGCCAGCCTGGGTGTGCGCCCGACCGTCGAGGACGCCGGCCGCATGCTGCTGGAAGTGCACATCTTCGACTACGCCCAGTCCTGCTACGGCAAGCTGGTGCGCGTGGAATTCCTGCACAAGCTGCGCGACGAAGAAAAATACGTCGACCTGCCGACCCTCACTGCCGCCATCGACCGCGATGCCGAGCAGGCGCGCGCCTGGTTCGCCCGCCGCGATGCGGGAGGCCAGCAAAACGGCGGCAGCGAAACAGCACGCGCCGGCGCCCTCACCGCCACCGACCGAATTTGACGCGCAAGGCCTCCGCCCAGCGCGGCTGCCTGAACTGGCGCGACCAGCATCGCCATGCCAGCGCAGCCAACACCGAATACTCCTACTGAAAAAAGCATATGTCCGAAAACAGCAAACCCGTCCAGAATGCCCCTGCCCAGAAAGGCGCCAAGAAGCCTGAGAGCAAATACCCGGTCAACATGACCGACACCCCGTTCCCGATGCGCGGCGACCTCGCCAAGCGCGAGCCGGGCTGGGTGAAACAGTGGCAGGACAAGCAGATCTACAAGCGCATCCGCAAGGCAGCGGCCGGCCGTCCAAAGTTCATCCTGCACGACGGTCCGCCGTATGCGAACGGCGACATCCACCTCGGCCACGCCGTGAACAAGATCCTCAAGGACATGGTCGTCAAGTCGCGTACCATGGCCGGCTTCGACGCGCCTTACGTGCCGGGCTGGGACTGCCACGGCATGCCGATCGAGATCCAGATCGAAAAACTGTACGGCAAGAACCTGCCGACCGCCGAAGTCTTGCAGAAAGCCCGCGCCTACGCACTGGAACAGATCGACCGCCAGCGCGCCGGCTTCATCCGCCTGGGCGTGCTCGGCGAATGGGAAAACCCCTACATGACCATGGCTTACGGTAACGAGGCCGACGAGCTGCGCGCCCTCGGCAAGCTGCTCGACAAGGGCTACGTCTACCGCGGCCTGAAGCCGGTCAACTGGTGCTTCGACTGCGGTTCGGCCCTGGCCGAGGCGGAAGTCGAATACCAGGACAAGCGCGACCCGGCAATCGACGTCGGCTTCCCGTTCGCGGAAGGCGAGAAACTCGCCGCCGCCTTCGGCCTGCCGCAGTTGCCGACCATGAACGGCTTCATCGTGATCTGGACCACCACCCCATGGACGATCCCGTCGAACCAGGCACTGAACGTGAACCCGGAAGTGACCTACGCGCTGGTGCAAGCCGA
Organism: Massilia sp. IC2-278; assembly: GCF_020708045.1. Taxonomy (GTDB): domain Bacteria; phylum Pseudomonadota; class Gammaproteobacteria; order Burkholderiales; family Burkholderiaceae_D; genus Telluria. The sequence continues at coordinate 76,680 of NZ_JAJFES010000008.1, read as the reverse complement.
GCGTGACGGTCAGCCCCTGCTCCTGATCCTGGCGCAAGACCTGGTCGCATCGAACCTGGAGCGCTACAAGCTCGAAGGCACCGTGATCGCCACGACGACGGGCGACAAGCTGGAAGGCATCCGCTTCAAGCACCCGCTGCACGCGCAGGACGCCTTCTACGACCGCACTTCGCCGGTCTACCTGGCCGACTACGTGACCACCGACAGCGGCACCGGCGTGGTCCACTCAGCCCCTGCCTACGGCCTGGAAGACTTTATCTCGTGCAAAGCGCACGGCATGAAGGACGACGAGATCCTGACCCCGGTGATGGGCGACGGCCGCTTTGCGGGCAGCCTGCCGCTGTTCGGCGGCATGACCATCTGGGAAGCCAGCAAACCCATCTGCGACGCCCTGCGCGGCGCCGGCGCCCTGTTTGAACTCAAGATGTTCGACCACAGCTACATGCACTGCTGGCGCCATAAAACCCCGATCGTCTACCGCGCCACCAACCAGTGGTTCGCCGGCATGGACATCACGCCGAAGGACGGCGGCGCCACCCTGCGCGAAACCGCGCTGGCCGGCATCGAGAAGACCCAGTTCTTCCCGGACTGGGGCCAGGCGCGCCTGCACGGCATGATCGAGAACCGTCCGGACTGGACCCTGTCGCGCCAGCGCCAGTGGGGCGTGCCGATGGCCTTCTTCATCCACAAGGAAACCGGCGCCCTGCACCCGCGCACGCCTGAGCTGCTGGAGCAGGTGGCCAAGCTGATCGAGGAAGGCGGCATCGACGCCTGGCAGGCGCTGGATGCGCGCGACCTGCTGGGCGACGACGCCGACATCTACGAGAAGAACAAGGACACGCTGGACGTCTGGTTCGACTCGGGCGCCACCCACCAGACCGTACTGCGCGGCTCGCACAAGGAGCAGTCCGCCTTCCCGGCCGATCTCTACCTGGAAGGCTCGGACCAGCACCGCGGCTGGTTCCACTCGTCGCTGCTGACCTCGTCCATGCTGAATGGCGTGCCGCCATATAAAGCGCTGCTGACCCACGGCTTCACGGTCGACGAAAACGGCAAGAAGATGTCGAAGTCGCTGGGCAACACGCTGGCGCCGCAAAAGATCTCGGACAGCCTGGGCGCCGATATCCTGCGCCTGTGGGTGGCCTCGACCGACTACACCGGCGAACTGGCGATCAGCGAAGAAATCCTGAAGCGCGTCACCGAAGCCTACCGCCGCATCCGCAACACGCTGCGCTTCCTGCTGGCGAACACCTCGGACTTCGACCCGGCAGTGAACGCCGTGCCGGTGGCCGACATGTTCGAGATCGACCGCTACGCGCTGGCCGAAACGGCGCGCCTGCAGCGCGATATCGCCGCCCACTTCGAGCGCTACGAGTTCCACCCGGTGGTCTCGCGCCTGCAGAACTTCTGCTCGGAAGACCTGGGCGGCTTCTACCTCGACATCCTGAAGGACCGCCTGTACACCACCGGCGTGGATTCGGTCGCGCGCCGCTCGGCCCAGACCGCGCTGTGGCACATCGCCCATTCGCTCTTGCGCGTGATGGCGCCGATCCTGTCCTTCACCGCCGAGGAAGCCTGGGCCGTGTTCGCGGGCCAGCAGACCTTTGCTGACAGCGACGAGACCATCTTCACGCAAACGCTGTGGAACTTCCCTGAGCAAGCCGATGCCGAAGCGCTGCTGGCGAAGTACACCCAGCTGCGTGCGGTGCGTGCGGATGTGACCAAGCAGCTGGAAGAAGTGCGCGCCTCGGGCGCCATCGGCTCCTCGCTGCAGGCCGAGCTGACCATCAAGGCCGCCGGCGAGAAGCACGACCTGCTGGCCAGCCTGGACGACGACCTGAAGTTCGTCTTCATCACCTCGCAGGCCAGCGTCGAGCAGGCAGCCAACGAGGAAGAGGAAAGCGTGCAGGTGACGCCGTCGGAAGCGCAGAAGTGCGAGCGCTGCTGGCACTACCGCCGCGACGTCGGGGTCGACCACGCGCACGCTGGCCTGTGCGGCCGCTGCGTGGCGAACCTGTTCGGCAAGGGCGAAGCACGCCGTTTCGCGTAAGCTGTAGTCAAGCAACCGCCATGTCGTACCCGGCATGGCGGTTTTTTTACATCTGATTCCTTAATCTTTCGCAAACAAGCCCATGGCAACCAAGAAGAAACCAGGCATTTCCACGATCCACAAATCCGGCGCCGGCATCGCCCCATGGCTGGGCATCGCCTTTCTCGTCGTGCTGGTCGACCAGCTGACCAAGATCACCGTCTCGAAGCTGTTCACCTATGGCGAGACCCTGCCGGTGACGAGCTTCTTCAACCTGGTGCTGGTGTATAACCCGGGAGCGGCCTTTTCCTTCCTGGGCGACCAGGGCGGCTGGCAGCGCTGGTTCTTCACCGCGATTGCCATCGGTGCGATCTGCTTCATCCTGTATCTGCTCAAGCGTAACGCCGGCCAGCGCCTGTTCTGCTGGTCGCTGGCCCTGATCCTGGGCGGCGCCGTGGGCAACGTGATCGACCGCGTCGCCTATGGCCACGTGATCGATTTCCTGGATTTCTACTGGCGCGGTTGGGGCCACTTCCCGGCCTTTAACGTGGCCGACATCGGCATCTCGATCGGCGCCGCGCTGTTCATCCTGGACGAGCTGCGCCGCGTAAATAAAAACTGAGCAAGAACTGAATCAACACTGAAGGAGGCTGACATGAGCATGGACTTGCAAGGCAAGAAAATCGTCCTCGGCCTGTCCGGGGGCGTGGCCTGCTACAAGGCGGCCGAACTGTGCCGCGCGCTGACGAAACAGGGCGCGAAAGTGCAGGTCGTAATGACCGAAGCGGCGACCCATTTCATCGGCACGGTCACCATGCAGGCCCTGTCGGGCAACACGGTCTGGCTGGATCAATGGGACCCGCGCATGCCGAACAACATGGCGCACATCGACCTCACGCGCGGCGCCGATGCCGTGCTGATCGCGCCCTGCTCGGCCGACTTCATCCGCAAACTCGCGCACGGCGCCTGCGACGATTTGCTCTCGACTTTGTGCCTGGCGCGTCCGCACGGCGTGCCGCTGCTCGTCGCCCCGGCGATGAACGTCGAGATGTGGCAGAACCCGGCCACCCAGCGCAACGTCGCCACCTTGCAAGGCGATGGCGCCTGCATCTTCGGCCCGGCGGCCGGCGAGCAGGCCTGCGGCGAAGTCGGCCTGGGCCGCATGCTGGAACCCGAGCAATTGCTTGAAGAATTGGTCGCTTCCTTCCAGCAGAAAGTCCTGGCCGGCAAGCGCGTCCTGATCACGGCCGGCCCGACTTTCGAGGCGATCGACCCGGTGCGCGGCATCACGAACCTGTCCTCGGGCAAGATGGGCTATGCGATTGCCCGCGCCGCGCGCGAAGCCGGCGCCGAAGTGACGCTGGTGTCCGGCCCGACCGCCCTGGCCACGCCGCACGGCGTGCGCCGCATCGACGTGCTGTCGGCGGCGCAGATGCACGACGCGGTGATGGCGGGCGTGGAAGGCCAGCACGTGTTCATCGGCGTGGCGGCGGTGGCCGACTGGCGCGTGGTGAATGCCAGCGAACAGAAGCTCAAAAAGCAGGAAGGCGGCGCCCCGCCCCAGCTGGAATTCGCCCAGAACCCGGACATCCTGGCCGCGGTGGCGGCGACCACCTCGCTGTCGGGCTGGCCCTACTGCGTCGGGTTTGCGGCGGAGTCGGAAAACCTGGTCGAGTATGGCGCCGCCAAGCGCGAAAAGAAGGGGATTCCTCTGCTGGTCGGCAACATCGGCCACCACACCTTCGGGCAGGATGAGAATTCCATCGTCCTGTTCGACGACAGCGGCCACACCGTGCTGCCGCGCGCCGACAAGCTCACGCTGGCGCGCCAGCTGGTTTCCGAAATCGGCAAGCGCCTCGAACAGCGCTCGCTGCTGACTTAAATTCACCGATTCACGAAGTAACACGCATGAAAACCATCGACGTCAAAATCCTCGACCCGCGCATGAAGGAACTGCTGCCGGCCTATGCAACCCCCGGCAGCGCCGGCCTCGACCTGCGCGCCTGCATCGATGCGCCGCTCGTCATCGAGCCGGGCCAGACCGTCCTGATCCCGACCGGCCTGGCAATCCATGTCGCCGATCCGGGTTATGCGGCAATGATCCTGCCGCGCAGTGGGCTCGGCCATAAGAACGGCATCGTTCTGGGCAATCTGGTAGGCTTGATCGACTCCGACTACCAGGGCCAGCTCATGGTGTCGACCTGGAACCGCAGCGCTGCCAGCTTCACGCTGCAGCCGCTCGACCGTCTGGCCCAGCTGGTGATCGTGCCTGTCCTGCAGGTTGGCTTCAACGTGGTAGAGGAGTTCGCATCCAGCGAACGGGGCGCCGGCGGGTTCGGCAGCACCGGAAAACAATAACCCGAGGAGGACCATGATCCGCATCCATCGCCTGCGCCCTGCGGCGCTGGCCGTTACCGTCGCCGCGCTGCTGAGCGCCTGCGCCACGCCAGGCCCCGGTGGCCAGACCGGCGGCTTCCCGAATGCCGCCACCGAAACGCCGCAGGCCCAGCCGCTCACCCCGCAAATGGCCGCCGCGGCCGACACGCTCACTAAAATGGCAGCACTGCAGGACCGCCTGTACCGCGTGGCCGCGCCGCTGCTGATCGACAATGCCGAGCTCTGCACGCGCCACGCGCGCAACCTGCTCGGCTTTACCGCCAAGAACCGTTACTCCTACCCGGGCGAATACAACGAGGCCGCGCACGTGGCCTTCGGCATGGATGAACGCCTGCAGGTGACCGGCGTGCTGGCCGGCAGCGGCGCGGCGAAAGCCGGCCTGCGCCTGGGCGACGGCCTGGTCTCGGCCGGCGGCAAGCCGCTGCCGACCGGGCCGACCGCCCCGAGCACCGTCGGCGCCGTGTTCGGCCCGCTGGTGGCGGCGCAGTCGAATTTGCCGTTCACGATCGAGCGCGACGGCCGCACGCGCGAGCTGACCATCCCGGTCACGCGCGCCTGCAGCTTTGCCATTGAACTGGGCAATGCGGACAACGTGAACGCATATGCCGACGGCGGCCGGGTGATGGTCACGCGCGGCATGATCGCCGCGGCCAGGAGCGACGACGAGCTGGCCTACGTGCTGGCGCGCACCATGGCGCACAACATGCTGGGCCACCCGGCGGCGCAGCGCAATTCCGCTACCATCGACAGCGTGATCACCAACCTCACGCGCGTGACGCCGGACCTGTCGATGCTGAACGGCTCCGCCGGCATCAAGGCCATGCCGGCCGGATCGGACGCGGCGGCGGACCGCCTGGCGATTTACCTGCTGGCGCGCGCCGGCTACAACATCGAAGGCGTGTCGGCGTTCTGGAAGCGCTTCGCGGCAGCCTACCCGGCCAGCGTGGCGAACGGGCATACCGCGAACCACCCGGGCATGGCGGCGAGGCTGGCGGCGATCGATGCGGCGGTGGCGGATGTGAAGGCGAAGCGGGCGGCGAAAAGGGCGATTGCGCCTTGATCGTTGGAGGCCGCGTGTCCTTCATGGGGACGCGGCCGGGTTGGCACGTTTTCACGTTCAAATCGCGCCAACATGACGCATCGTTCCGCGTGGGCACGGGGTGCCCACCGTACGGTTAGCGTACCGGGCCATTTGCAAATATCGTTGGCCATGCTCGTACGGTGGGCACCCCGTGCCCACGCGAACATTCGCCCGGTGTTGGCCATCTTCAGGCCGCGCAGCCATCGCTCTGCCTGCGCATCCAAAGGAAAGACCCGCTGCCCCATCCTCCCCGCCGACACCCTGCCCGCTTTTTTTGTATGATTGTCATCCATACTGCACAAGCGCCAGCACCCTGAACCATGGACAGCCTCGACCTCGACGTACTGAAAACCGCCGCCAGCTGGATCGCCGCGGGCCACCGCTGCGAACTGGTCACGGTGATCAAGACCTGGGGCTCGAGCCCGCGTCCGATCGGCGCCACCCTCGCCGTGCGCGACGATGGCCGCGTGATCGGCTCGGTTTCCGGCGGCTGTATCGAGGACGACCTGATCGAGAACGTGCGCGCCAAGGGCATCTCGCCCGAGGCCAAACCGCACATCGTCAGCTACGGCATCAGCGCCGACGACGCCCACCGCTTCGGCCTGCCCTGCGGCGGCACCATCGAGCTGGCCATCGAACCCTTGAGCGCCGCCAGCGGCATCGGCGAACTGCTGCATCGCCTCGAAGGCGGCGAACTGCTGGAACGCCGCATCGACCTGAACACGGGCGTGGTCACGCTCAGCCCGGCCGCCCCGAACGCCGTGCTGCGCGTCGAGCACGAAGCCCTGGTCACCGTGCACGGCCCGCGCTGGCGCCTGTTCATCATCGGCGCAGGTCCCTTGTCGCGCTTCCTGGCGCAAGTGGCCAGCGGCATGGATTACCGCGTCATCGTCTGCGACCCGCGCGAGGAATACCGCGCCGACTGGAATGTGCCGGGTGTGGAGCTGGTGCACGCCATGCCCGACGACCTGGTCATCGAATCGCGCCTCGATGCGCGCTGCGCCGTGGTGGCGCTGACCCACGACCCCAAGCTCGACGACCTGGCCCTGATGGAAGCGCTGAAGTCCGACGCCTTTTATGTGGGCGCGATCGGCTCGCGCGTCAACAATGCGCGCCGCCGCGAGCGCCTGAAACTATTCGACCTGGACGACGAACAGCTCGATCGCCTGCATGGCCCGATCGGCCTGTACATCGGCAGCAAGACCCCGGCCGAGATCGCGATTGCCATCCTGGCCGAAATGACGGCCATCAAGAACGGCGTGCCGCAAGCGATGCTGGTGCCGCATGCGGCCGCGCCGCAGCCGGCCGGCACCGACATCTGCGCTATCTGAAGCGAGCGGCTACAATTCCAGAGCAATAACAGGGATGCGCGCCACGGCAGCGCGCGTCACGATGCGCCTTTGCCCCCGCCTTTGCCGACAATAACAACATGAACACGTCCAACTTCCTGCGTCTGCTGCTGCTCGCCGCCATCTGGGGCGGCTCCTTCCTCTTCATGCGCATCGGCGCCCCGGTGCTCGGGCCTGCCGTGCTGATCGAATACCGGGTACTGTTCGCCGCCCTGTTCCTGGCCCTGGTTGGCCTGGTGCTGCGCAAGCGCCTCGACATCCGCGCCAACTGGAAGCATTACCTGATGCTGGGCTTCTTCAATTCCGCCCTGCCCTTCCTGCTGTTCGCCTGGGGCGCGCGCACCCTGAGCGCCTCGGTGCTGTCGGTGCTGAACGCCACCGCGCCGATGTGGGGCGCCCTGCTCGGCGCGCTCTGGGGCCGCGGGACCATCACGCCGCGCACCGGCCTCGGCCTGGTGCTGGGCACGGCCGGGGTGGCCCTGCTGGTCGGCTTCGACGATGTGTCGAGCCGTCCGGGCGCCGCGCTGGCCGTGGCTGCCGCGCTGGCGGCGGCGCTGTGCTACGGCATCGCCAGCCTGTACGCCAAGTCGGCCAAGAGCGTCGATCCGTTCGCAAATGCCCATGGCACCATGTGGGCGGCGGCCCTGTTCGTGCTGCCGGCGCTGCCCTTCTTCCCTGCACCGGCAACGCCCACGCCGGGCGTCTGGGCCGCAGTGCTGGCGCTGGGCGTGCTGTGCAGCGGCATCGCTTACCTGATCTACTTCAAGCTGATCGACGATGTCGGCCCGACCTCGGCGCTGACGGTGACCTTCCTGAACCCGGTGTTCGGCATCCTGTGGGGCGCGCTGTTCCTGGGTGAAGCGGTGGGCTGGCATACGCTGGCCGGCTCCGGCATCGTGCTGGTGGGAACGGCGCTGGTGACCGGCTTCGTGCCGCGCCTGGGTCGCACCGCGGTGGCCGGCGCAGGCAAGTAATGTCCACGCAAACCTTGTCCCTGGCGCTGCCGCCGCAATACCGGGTGGACGAGGTGCTGGCTTTCCATGCGCGCGATGCGGAAGGATTGGCCGAACAGGTCAGCGGCCGCACCCTGCGCAAGGCGGTGCTGCTGGGCGGGGTGCCGCTGCTGTTCACCGTGGACTTCCTCGATGACGAGGCGCGCTGCCGCATCGAGGCGGATGGCGAGCTCGACGCAGCCACGCAGGTACTTGCCGGGGAAGCGCTGCGCAGCATGCTGGCCCTGCGCATCGATCCGGCGCCGTTTGCCGCATTCGTGCGCGGTGATGTCTTCTTCGGTCCACTGGTCGAGCATCTGCCGGGCCTGCGCATCGTGCAATCGGCGACGGTGTTCGAGGCGCTGACCTGGGCCATCATCGGCCAGCAGATCAATCTGCCGTTTGCCATCAGCCTGCGCCGCAGTTTTATCGGGCAGGCGGGCCGGCCGCACAGCAGCGGGCTGTGGTGTTATCCGGAGGCTGCGGACGTCGCGCGGCTTGCGCTCGACACGCTTACCAGCCGCAAGTTTTCGCGCGCGAAGGCGGAAACGCTGTTGCGCGTGGCGCGCATGGCGGCGGATGGCGAACTCGATTTGCGTTTGAACGACGATCCACAGGGCAGCGCGGCGCAACTGCTGGCGATCAAGGGCATCGGACCCTGGACGGTGAACTACACGCTGCTGCGCGGCTATGGCTATGCGGATTGTTCGCTCGAGGGGGACGTGGCGGTACGCAGCGCCATCGGACGGGCGCAGGGCATGGCGGAGAAGCCGTCGATCGCGCAGGCGCAGGCCTGGCTGGCGGCGTATGCGCCGCACCGGACGATGGCGGCGGCGTATTTGTGGGCGAGTTTGTAGCGGGGCCGGTGGGGACGAGTCCCCACCCTACACACCCATTCAACACCAGCGCGGCAGGCCTTCGAGGTGCTGGGCGCCTTCCCCCGAGAAGCGGATCAATTGCGACAAGGGCACCGTGGCCAGGTTTTCGCGCCCGTAGTGCCCGCCGAGCGCGCTGGGAATCTTGAGGCAGTAGGTGCGGTCTTCGGTGAGCGGGCCGAGCGTGGATTCGGCCAGGTCCACGAGTTCCGGCATGTACCAGTCGTTCAGGAAATCCTGGTTATAGGACAAGGCGTCGAACGCGGCGCGGTCTTCAGCCACCGGTTCGCAGCACAGGTCTTGCGGGCGCAGGCGCCAGTAGCTGCCGTCGGCGTCGCGGATGATCAAATTGCCGAAGGCGTTGGCGCCCAGCACTTCGACGGCGGTCAGCCCCACCCAGCCCCAGGCCTCGTTGATGTCGTCAACAGTAATCATGGTCGAGTCCGTTGTTTGCTCCAATCAGCATGGAATCGCCGGCGCGCTGCGCTTCTACAGCCGAGCCAGTCTCCAGTTCGACAATACCGGGCTCGGCAAGTGCCGTGGAAACGCTGGGTGTTTGATTTACATCGAGTGTTTTCCGACTGGAAAACGAAAAAGCCGTTGATCCCAGGGAATCAACGGCTTCGAATTTGGTTGCGGGGACAGGATTTGAACCTGTGACCTTCGGGTTATGAGCCCGACGAGCTGCCAGACTGCTCCACCCCGCGTCTGATGAAATGAATTATACGCGGCTTCGGCCGTTTAGGCAAATGCAATCCTCCGCCGATGTGCGATTGCAGCACACACGCTTCTTCCGGTGGCCAGGCGGATCGCCACTGCCGGGCTGCACTCGCGGCACAGCCGGGGCCATTCGGTGTAAAGTAAGCACACGTCCATTTTCGTCACTATCTATGAAATTCTGTTCCGAGTGCGGCCACGCGGTCGCGCTGGCCATCCCCGAGGGCGACAACCGGCCGCGCCATGTGTGCCCGCAATGCGGCACCATCCATTACCAGAACCCGAAGAACGTGATCGGCACCATTCCAGTCTGGGAACACGAAGGACAGCTGCAGGTCCTGCTGTGCCGGCGCGCCATCGAGCCGCGCTACGGCTACTGGACCCTGCCGGCCGGCTTCATGGAAAACGGCGAAACCACGGGCGAAGCGGCCGCGCGCGAAACCGAGGAAGAAGCCGGCGCCAACATCGAACTCGGCCCCCTGTTCGCCCTGCTGAACGTGGCGCACGTGCACCAGGTCCACATGTTCTATCTTGCGCGCCTGGTCGACCTCGATTTCCATCCCGGCGAGGAAAGCCTGGAAGTGCAGCTCTTCACCGAAGCCGAGATTCCCTGGGACGACCTGGCTTTCCCGACGATTCGCAAGACGCTGGAACTGTTCTTTGCCGACCGCGTCAAAATGCGCGAGGGCGGGAAGAACGTGGGCCATGGCGTGCATACCCACGATATCGTTCGCCCGATGATCGCCCCACGCGAACCCGACTGAGCAGCGAGGCCGCATGATCCCCTGGCTCGAGGCGCATACGCCCTTCCCCGATGTGTCCGAGGCGCTCACCATCGATGCGCCCGGCCTGCTCGCGGCCGGCGCCGACTTGTCTCCGCAGCGCCTGCTGCAAGCCTACCGCAACGGCATCTTTCCCTGGTTTTCCGAAGGCCAGCCCATCCTCTGGTGGAGCACCGACCCGCGCATGGTGCTCTACACCGACCATTTCAAGGTCAGCGACAGCCTGAAGAAAACCCTGCGCCGCGTCGAGCGCAGCCGTACCAGCGGCGGCCCCTGGCAGGTGCGCTTCGACAGCGACTTCGAGGCCGTGATGCGCGCCTGCGCCGCCCCGCGCAAGGATGGGCCCGGCACCTGGATTTCCGAGGACATCATCGCCGGCTATGGCGGCCTGCACGAGATGGGGCATGCGCACTCGTCGGAAGTCTGGCTCGATGGCGAACTGGTCGGCGGCGCCTATGGCGTGTGCATCGGCCGCATGTTCTATGGCGAATCGATGTTCGCGCGCGTCACTGACGCCTCGAAGGTGGCGCTGGCCTACCTGGTGTCCTTCCTGCGCGCGCACGGCGTGCGCATGATCGACTGCCAGCAGGAGACCGGCCACCTGGCCTCGCTGGGCGCGGCGCCGATCGCGCGCAGCGCCTTTTTGCAGCATCTGCGGTCCGCGATCCGCGAACCGGGCATCGAACGCTGGGAAGTGGCGCCGCCGCTGGGCGCATGAGCGCACGGTTGACCACTTAACTGTGCGCAGCGCCGGTTTCGTTAGAATAGGTCCATCACGCCGTCCCGAGAGTCTTGCATGACGCACCTAAACGACCTGCCCTTCTCCACGCTGCAGTTCTATACGACCGCACCCTATCCGTGCAGCTACCTCGACGCGCGCCAGGCGCGCTCGCAGGTGGCCACGCCTTCGCACCTGATCAATGCCGACGTGTATTCCGAGCTCGTGAAGAACGGCTTTCGCCGCAGCGGCATCTTCACCTACCGCCCGTATTGCGACGGCTGCCAGGCCTGCATCCCGGTGCGCGTGCGCTGCGCCGAGTTCGCTCCCAGCCGCACCCAGCGCCGTGCCTGGAAGCGCCATGGCGACCTGAGCGCTATGGTTGCCAACCTCGCCTTCTCCGACGAGCACTACGCGCTCTACCTGCGCTACCAGACCACGCGCCACGTCGGCGGCGGCATGGACCAGGACAGCCGCGACCAGTACGCCCAGTTCCTGCTGCAAAGCCGGGTCAACACGCGCCTGGTCGAATTCCGCGAACCCGACGGCACGCTGCGCATGGTGTCGATCATCGACGTGCTGTCCGACGGCTTGTCGTCGGTGTACACCTTCTTCGACCCCGACGTGCCGGGCGCCTCCTTTGGCACCTATAACGTGATGTGGCAGGTGGGCCAGGCGCGCGAGCTGGGGCTGCCGTATGTCTACCTCGGCTACTGGATCGAGCAAAGTCCGAAGATGGCGTATAAAACGAATTTCCGGCCTCTGGAAGCGCGCATCGGCGGCAAGTGGGGGATACTGGAACGGTAAGCAAGGATTGTCGGTACGCCATTCACACACGGTACAATGCTTGCGATCCTTTCTACGAGCGTTCCATGTCCGACAAACTCCTGTACACCCTCGCCCGTCCCCTGCTGTTTACGCTGCCCGCTGAAACCGCCCACAACCTGACCCTGCCAGCCCTGCGCCGCGCCGCCGAGCGCGGCATGACGGGCATGTTCAGGAAGCCCGCGTCCGATCCGCGCACCGTCATGGGCATCACCTTCCCGAACCCGGTCGGCCTGGCGGCGGGCCTGGACAAGGATGGCGCCTACATCGACGGCCTCGCCGCCCTCGGCTTTGGTTCGATCGAGATCGGCACCGTCACCCCGCGCGCCCAGGCCGGCAACCCGAAGCCGCGCATGTTCCGCCTGCCGGCCGCGCAAGGCATCATCAACCGCATGGGCTTCAATAACGGCGGCGTCGACGCCTTCGTCGCCAACGTACAAGCTTCGAAATTCCATCAGGAGAAACAGGGCGTGCTCGGCCTGAACATCGGCAAGAACGCCGACACGCCGATCGAGCGCGCGGCCGAGGATTACCTGCACTGCCTGCGCAAGGTCTACCCGTACGCGAGCTATGTGACGGTGAACATCTCCTCGCCGAACACCAAGAATCTGCGCCAGCTGCAGGGCGCCTCGGAACTCGACGACCTGCTGGCCCAGCTGAAGGCGGAACAGACGCGCCTGGCCGACGACACCGGCCGCTACGTGCCGCTGGCCCTGAAGATTGCCCCGGACATCGACGCCGACCAGATCCAGAACATCGCCGGCGCCCTGCTGCGCCACCGGATCGACGGCGTGATCGCCACCAATACCACGCTCAGCCGCAACCACGTGGTCGGCCTGCGCCACGGCCACGAAGCCGGCGGCCTGTCGGGCATGCCGGTGTTCGATCTGTCGAACATCGTGGTGCGCGCGATGAAGAAGGAACTCGGCGACGACATCCCGATCATCGGCGTGGGCGGCATCCTGTCGGGTGCGGACGCCAAGGCGAAGATGGACGCCGGCGCCCAGCTGGTGCAGCTGTACAGCGGCCTGATCTACCGCGGCCCGGCGCTGGTGCGCGAATGCGCGGATGCCTTGAGAGGATAAAACATGGAACGCAAACGCTTGGGACGCAGCGATTTGCAGGTATCGAAGGTCTGCCTGGGCACGATGACCTTCGGCGAGCAGAACACCGAGCGTGATGCGCACGCCCAGCTCGATTATGCGCTCGAACGCGGGATCAATTTCATCGACACCGCCGAGATGTACCCAGTCATGGGCCGCGCCGAAACCCAAGGATCGACCGAGCGCTTCATCGGCAGCTGGCTGAAGGGGCGCGGGCGGCGCGACGACGTGGTCATCGCCTCGAAAATCGCCGGTCCGAATGCGAACATGGCCTGGATCCGCGGCGCGGGCCACGACCTGGATGCGGCCAACGTGCGCGCGGCGGTGGAGACCAGTTTGCAGCGCCTGCAGACCGATTACATCGACCTGTACCAAGTGCACTGGCCGAGCCGGAACGTGCCGATCTTCGGCTCGAACAGCTTCAATCCCAAGCGCGAACGCAACAGCGTGCCGATCGAGGAAACGCTGGGTGCGCTGGACGAACTGGTCAAGGCCGGCAAGATCCGCCACATCGGCGTGTCGAACGAAAGCCCGTGGGGCGTGAGCGAGTGGATCAAGCAGGCGGAGACGAAGGGCCTGCCGCGCATCGCCACCATCCAGAACCTGTACAACCTGACCGCGCGCGCATTCGAGACCACGCTGCTGGACGAGACCTGCTTCCGCGAAGACGTGAGTTTGCTGGCCTACAGCCCGCTCGCCTTTGGGCAGCTGACCGCCAAGTACATCGACGATCCGAAGGCGCACGGGCGGTTGACGATCTTCCCGCCCAACTGGAGTCCGCGCTATGTACGGCCCGCCGTGCTGGAAGCGACTCGCGAATATGCGGCGCTGGCAAGGGCGAACGGCTTGACGCCGGCGCAGATGGCGCTGGCCTGGTGTTATTCGCGCTGGTTCGTGGGGGCGACCATCATTGGGGCGACCACGTTGGCGCAGCTGAAGGAGAACATCGATGCGGCCGAGATCGTGTTGTCGCGCGAGGTGACGGATGCGATCGATGCCATCCACGCGCGCATCACGAATCCCGGGCAGTAATCTTGGGCAATAAGCCCGTGCAGTAAGCCCGGGCAGTAAGCAGCGCGGGCCGATTAACTTGCTTCGACTTCCACCTGCAAGGTCCGCTCGATATCCGAGCGCGTAAACCCCGGCGCAAACCGCTCGATGAAGTGGTAGGCATATGCCCGCAGGTAGGCCCCGCGCCGCACGGCCAGCCGCGTGACGTTCGGCGCAAACAGGTGCGAGGACTCCACCGCCCGCAAGCCCTTGTCGCGTCCATGGTCAAACGCCATCGAGGCGATGATCCCCACGCCCATCCCCAGCGACACGTACTGCTTGATGACGTCCGAATCCATGGCGGTGAGCACGATGTCCGGCGACAGCCCGGCCGTGCGGAAGGCTTCGTCGATGTGGCCGCGGCCCGTGTAGCCGACGTCGTAGGTAATCAAGGGATAATTCGCCAGGTCCTCCAGGCGCAGCGGCGTGCTGGCCAGCAGCGGATGCCCGTCCGGCGCCACCACCACGTGGCTCCAGCGGTAGCACGGGAAGGACACCAGGTCCGGAAACGCCGACAGGCCCTCGGTGGCGATGCCGATGTCGGCCCGCCCCGACAGCACGTATTCGGCGATGTGCTCCGGCGCGCTTTGCTGCAGGGCGATGCGCACGTTCGGGAAGGCGTTGCGGAAGGACTGCACCACCTGCGGCAGCGCATAGCGCGCCTGGGTGTGGGTGACGGCAATCGTCAGCGTGCCGCTGTCCTGGTCGGCGAATTCCTGGCTCGCCTGCGCCAGGTTTTCCGCCTCCACCAGCAGGCGCTCGACGATCTTCAGGATGCCTTTGCCGGGCGCGGTGAGCCCGGTCAGGCGCTTGCCGTTGCGTTCGAAAATAACGACGCCGAGTTCTTCCTCGAGCTCGCGGATCTGGCGCGACACGCCGGGCTGCGACGTGAACAGGGCATTGGCCACGTCGGTGAGGTTGAAGTTGCGGCGCGCCGCTTCGCGCACCGAGCGCAGCTGCTGGAAGTTCATATGCCGCCTCCCCCGTCGACGAACACTTCGATGCGGCGCGGACGCACGACCAGCGTCTCGCCTTCCTTGAAGCCCAGGCGCGCAAAGCGCTCGTTCGGAATCACCGCTTCGATCAGCTGGGCATTGTCTTCGCGCTCCAGGTCGAGCTGGGCCAGCGGGCCGATGGCGTGCGCGCGGCGCAGCTTGACCACGATGCCCTCCTGGCCCGGCGTGTAACGCTCGACGTCCAGGTCGTGCGGACGCACGTAGCCGATGCCTTCGGCATTGCTCACGCCATTGAGCTGCGGCGCATCGAACAGGGCGTCGCCGCTGGCCAGCACACCCTCGTGCACGCGGCCGTGGAACAGGTTCACGTTCCCCAGGAAGCCATACACGAAAGGCGACGCCGGCTGGTTGTACACGCTTTCCGGCGTGCCCAGCTGCTCGACGCGGCCCTTGTTCATGAGGACCACCTGGTCGGCCACTTCCAGCGCTTCTTCCTGGTCGTGGGTCACGAAGATCGAGGTCACGTGCAGCTCGTCGTGCAGGCGGCGCAGCCAGCGGCGCAGTTCCTTGCGCACCTTGGCATCCAGGGCGCCGAAGGGTTCGTCGAGCAGCAGCACGCGCGGCTCCACGGCGAGCGCGCGCGCCAGGGCGATGCGCTGGCGCTGGCCGCCCGACAGCTGCGGCGGATAGCGGTCGGCGATCCAGTCCAGCTGCACCAGCTCCAGCAGCCGCTTCACCTTCTCGCGGATCTGCGCTTCGCTCGGGCGTTCCTTGCGCGGCTTGACGCGCAGGCCGAACGCCACGTTCTCGAACACGGTCATGTGCTTGAACAGCGCATAGTGCTGGAACACGAAGCCGACCTGGCGCTCGCGCACGTGGCGGTGCGAGGCATCCTGGCCGTCCAGCAGCACCGAGCCCGAATCCGGGTGCTCGAGGCCGGCGATGCAGCGCAGCAGCGTGGTCTTGCCGCAGCCCGAAGGGCCGAGCAAGGCGGTCAATTGGCCGTCGGGGAACTGCAGCGAAACGTCGTCGAGCGCCTTGAACTGGCCGAACTGCTTGCGGATGTGTTGGACTTCGATCGTCATTGCGTGCGCTCCGTGGTGCCGGCGTCGCCACTCCTGGACTGGTGCAGACGCCATTCGATAAAGGATTTGACGGCCAGCGTCACCAGCGCCAGCAGCGCCAGCAGCGACGCGATCGCGAACGCGGCCGTGAAGTTGTATTCGTTGTAGAGGATTTCCACCTGCAGCGGCATGGTGTTGGTCTCGCCGCGGATGTGGCCCGACACGACGGACACGGCGCCGAACTCGCCCATCGCACGGGCGTTACACAGGATCACGCCATACAGCAGGCCCCATTTAATGTTCGGCAGCGTCACGCGCCAGAAGGTCTGCCAGCCGGAGGCGCCCAGCACCAGCGCCGCTTCTTCTTCCTCGGTACCCTGCTGCTGCATCAGCGGAATCAGTTCGCGCGCCACGAACGGGAAGGTAATGAACACGGTCGCCAGCACGATGCCCGGCACCGCGAACAGGATCTTGATGTCGTGCGCGGCCAGCCATTCGCCGAACCAGCCCTGGGCGCCGAACAGCAGCACGTAGATCAAGCCGGCGATCACCGGCGACACCGAGAACGGCAAATCGATCAGGGTCAGCAGCACGCTCTTGCCCTTGAAATCGAACTTGGCAATCGCCCACGAGGCTGCTACGCCGAACACCAGGTTCAGCGGCACGGCGATGCCGGCCGCGATCAGGGTCAGCTTGATGGCGGAAATCGCGTCCGGGTCGAGGATGGCTTCGATGTAGGTGTCCCAGCCGCGTTTCAGGGCTTCGGTGAACACCGCCACCAGCGGCACGAACAGGAACAGCGTCAGGAAAGCAAGCGCGACGGCGATCAGCGTCCAGCGCACCCAGCGCGGCTCGAAGGTGTTGGCCGGCGCGCTGCGCACATGGTGCGGTGGCGCGGCCACGGTTGGTTTGTCAAGTACGGCGCTCATTTCTTGCCTGCCCGTTTGCGCGTCCATGCCTGGAGCAAGTTAATCGTGAGGAGCAGGATGAACGAGAAGATCAGCATCACCACCGCAATCGCGGTGGCGCCGGCATAGTCGTACTGCTCCAGTTTGGTGATGATGAAGAGCGGCGTGATCTCCGACACCATCGGCAGGTTGCCGGCGATGAAGATCACCGAGCCGTATTCGCCGGTGGCGCGCGCGAATGCCAGCGCGAAGCCGGTCAGCAGCGCCGGCACGATGCCCGGCAACACCACGCGAATGAAGGTTTGCAGCGGGCTGGCGCCCAGGCTGGCGGCGGCTTCCTCCAGTTCGCGCTCGGCTTCTTCCAGCACCGGCTGCACCGTGCGCACCACGAAGGGCAGGCCGATGAAGGTGAGCGCCACCACCACGCCCAGCGGCGTGAAGGCGACCTTGATGCCGACTTTATCGAGGTACTGGCCGATCCAGCCGTTGGCCGAATACAGCGAGGTCAGGGTAATGCCGGCCACGGCGGTAGGCAGCGCGAACGGCAAATCGACCAGGGCATCGACGAAGCGCTTGCCGGGAAAGCGGTAGCGCACCAGCACCCAGGCGACGATGCCGCCGAAGACGACGTTGAAACTTGCCGCGATCAGCGAGGCGCCGAAGCTGAGTTTATAGGAAGCGATCACGCGCTCGGAGGTGACGGCGCGCCAGAACGCTTCCCAGCTCATGGTGAAGGTGTTCAGGAACACGGCGGACAGCGGGATCAGCACGATCAGTGCGAGATAAAAGATCGTGAACCCGAGCGAGAGCCCGAAGCCGGGAATGACCCGGCCGGGCGCGCGTGGCTTTTTCATGGATGCCTTATTACATTTTCTTCTAATAGGCGTCCATATTCTCACTTGCTACTCATAAAACAAACGAAAGAAACGTCATTTGCATAGATGAATACGCTATTAACCGGACGCTAACGATTGGGCGCTACCTCGCCGGCGCCCTCCTCTTCTGACCACACCTGCCAGAAAAATTCCTCATGGAAATTTAATTTTTACAACAGAATCACTTTACCCGCTTTACTTAATAACAATTTCTTTTATACTTACAGTAAGTGGAAAATCTATCCACAGTCACAATCCAAGACGCCCTGACCGCGCCATTGCCGGCATGGGACCGGCTTACGCGCCATTCGGGAGAGACGCATCCATGTCGGAACTGTTGTTTGCAAGGCGCCTGCGCGAACGCGGCGCCGCGCCTGCCATCGTCACCGATACCGGAGTGCGCCTGAGCTACGCGCAACTGGCCGAGGCCGTCGAGGCCCAGGCCGCACGCCTGCCGGCCCCGGGCCGCCTGGTCATCCTTGAAATCGCCAACACCGTCGACTGCGTGGTCGCCTACCTCGCCTGCCTGCATGCGGGCTATCCGGTGGTGCTGGCCGAACCGGGCTCGACCGCAGCCGACCCGCGCACCAGCCTCACCTATGGCGCGGCGCTGGTCTACCGCGAAGGAGAACATGGCTGGGGCTTCGAAGCCTTGCCGGCGGCGCATGCGCCCGCGTTGCACCCTGACCTGTGCATCCTGCTGTCGACCTCGGGCACGACCGGCAGCCCGAAGCTGGTGCGCCTGTCGCGTGCGAATATCCAGTCGAACGCCGCCGCGATCGCCGACTACCTCGGCATCGGCGCCGGCGACCGCGCCATCACCAGCCTGCCGCTGTACTACTCGTACGGCATGTCGGTCCTGAATTCGCACCTGCACGCCGGCGCCGCCATCCTGCTCACCGCGCGCTCGGTCGCCGACCCGCAGTTCTGGACCTTTTTCGAGGAAGAAGCGGCCACCAGCCTGTCGGGCGTGCCGTTTACCTTCGACCTGCTGGAACGCATGGGCTTTCGCGGACGCCACTATCCCTCCCTGCGCTACCTGGCCCAGGCCGGCGGACGCCTGCCGGCCGAGCGCGTGCGCCTGTACGCGCAATGGGCGGCGGCCGCGCGCAAGCAGGTCTTCGTCATGTACGGCCAGACCGAGGCCAGCCCGCGCATGGCCTACGTGCCGCCGGAACAGCTGCTGGAGAACATCGATGCCATCGGCGTCGCGATTCCCGGCGGCAGTTTCGAACTGATCGGCGAAGACGGCGAACCGGTGCTGGCCGCCGACACCCCGGGCGAACTGGTCTACCGCGGTCCGAACGTGATGATGGGCTATGCCGAATCGGCCGCGGACCTGGCGCTGGGCTGCGGCCCGGACGTCCTGCGCACCGGCGACCTGGCCTGCCGCAAGGAAAACGGCTGCTATGCCATCGTCGGCCGCAAGAGCCGCTTCTCGAAGATCGTCGGCCTGCGCATCAGCCTCGACGAGATCGAACGCTGGGTCCATGCGCGCGGCCTGCAAGGCATCGTCAGCGGCGACGACACCCTGGTGGTGGTGGCGCTGACCGGCGCCGCTGATCCGGCCGGGGTGAAGCAGGAGCTCAGGCAGGCGCTGGCGCAACGCTTCGGCCTGCCGCTGTCGGCGCTGGCCGTGCTGCACCTGGACGCGCTGCCGGTCCTGCCCTCCAACAAATTCGACTACCGCGCCGTGCTGCGCCTGGGCCATGACGCCGTGGCCCAGGCGCAGGCCCAGCCAGGACAGCAGCGCCTGATCGATGCCTACCGCGACATCCTCGGCAACCCCGACGTACGCCCGCAGGACAGTTTCCTCGACCTGGGCGGCGACTCGATCAACCTGGTCGAGCTGTCGCTGGCGCTGGAACAGTACCTGGGCACGGTGCCGGACAACTGGGAGGCGCAGTCGATTGCCTCGCTCGAAGCCTTGAAGGACCAGCCTGCGGCGGCCCCGGGCGGCGCGGCCAACGATGCCAGCTGGCGTTCGAGCGGCCTGCTGCGCGCCGGCCTGGTGGCGCTGGCCCTGCTGGCGGGCGGCGAAGCCCTGCTGCAGGCGCGCGCCTACCTGAAAACCGGGCGCAGCGCGCTCGACCTGGCCACCGGCCAGAGCCGGGTGGCGATGAACGAGCACTACGGCGTCAAGACCTACCGCCCCAATCTGCGCGACGTGTCGCAAAAAGAGGGCCGCGAATTCAGCACCAACTCGCTGGGCTTTCGCAGCGCCGAGATCACGCCGGAACCGGCCCCCGGCGAATTCCGGCTGGTCGTCGTCGGCGCCTCGACCGTCGCCGGCGCGTATGCCAAGACCAACAGCGCCACCTTCCCGGCCCTGCTCGAACGCCAGCTGCGCCAGGCCATGCCGGGCCGCACGGTGAACGTCATCAATGCCGGCGTCGAGGGCTATACCCTGCGCGAAATCGAGATCCTGGTCGAACGCGGCATCCTGCCGCTGCGCCCGACCGCGGTGCTGGTGTATGCGGGCTTCAACGACATGGCCTATATCTGCCGCGACAGCGCCGGGGTCTCGTCGCCGCTGCAGCCGCTGCCGGCGCCCTCGCTGCCGGGCTGGTCCCTGAGCGGCACCATCATTGCCAAGAATACCGTGGCGCTGCGCGATTCGCCGGCGCGCGCTGGCATCGTCGACCCGACCGACCGCATCCCCGACTCCTACCGCCAGGGGCTGGACAGCATCGTCACCAAGCTCGAAGGCGCCGGCATCGCGCCGGTCCTGCTGACCGTGGCGCGTGGCTTCCGGCCTGAGGACGGCGCGGCCGGCCGCAAGCTGGCCACCAGCGCCCTGTACTACAACCATTGCCTCGACTACGAGGGGCTGAACAAGGCGGGCAACCTGTTCAACGGCGTGATCGCCGAGGTTGCCCGCAGCCGCAAGGTGCCGCTGGTCGACCTGGGCCAGGCCATGCCGGGCGGGCCGAAGTATTTCGTCGACGCCGCCCACTTCACCGCCGCCGGCGAAGAAGCGGCCTCGCAGCTGATCTACCAGGCCCTGGTGAACGACACGCAACTGGTCCGCCCCGCCGGCGTCGTTGCCCACAACTCCGCTGCATCACACTGAACCCGGAAACGAACTTCACGATGGACATTACCGGCTTCGGCTACCTGGTCTTTCTCACGGCGGTGCTCGCCGTACACCGCCTGCTGCAGGGGCGGCACGGCGCGCAAAAGCTGCTGCTGACGGCGGCCAGCTATTATTTTTATGCCACCATCGACTGGCGCTTCTGCGGCCTGCTGCTGGCCCTGACCGCCATCAACTACGTGGCCGGCAACGCCGTGGCCCACAACACCGACCGCGGCGCCCAGAAGCGCGCGATCACCGGCGCCGTCGTGCTCAGCCTCAGCCTGCTGGGCTATTTCAAGTACCTGAACTTCTTCGGGACCATGGTCAACTCCCTGTCCGACTGGCTCGGCATGGGCAGCCTGGTGCCCTTCGTGCAGATCCTGCTGCCGGTCGGCATCTCCTTCCTGACCTTCCAGGCGCTCACCTACCCGGTGGCGCTGTACGCGGGCCGCATCGCGCGCCCGAGCAGCCTGCTCGATTTTTCGCTGTTCATGGCCTTCTTCCCGCGCCTGCTGTCGGGCCCCATCGTCACCGCCGAATACTTCCTGCCGCAACTGGCGACGCCGCGCGTGGCGACCCAGGCCCAGCAATTCGAAGGGCTGGCGCTGATCATGCGCGGCATCGTCAAGAAGGTGCTGATCGCCGATACCCTGGGCGCCTGCCTGGTCGACCCCGCCTTTGCGCGGCCGGGCGACTTTTCCACGGGCTTCCTGTGGCTGGCCCTGTTCGGCTACAGCTTCCAGGTCTACCTCGACCTGAGCGGCTACACCGACATGGCGCGCGGCGCCGCGGCCCTGTTCGGCTACCGCCTGCCGGTGAACTTCAACCGGCCCTACCTGGCCACCAG
The DNA here is from genome assembly GCF_020708045.1 of Massilia sp. IC2-278. Lineage (GTDB taxonomy): Bacteria > Pseudomonadota > Gammaproteobacteria > Burkholderiales > Burkholderiaceae_D > Telluria. The sequence goes on along the minus strand of NZ_JAJFES010000008.1, from coordinate 55,036 downwards.
CATCGCGAATTTCTGGCAGCGCTGGCACATCACCATGTCTTCGTTCTTCCGCAACTACCTGTACGAGCCGCTCTCGAAGTGGCACGTGGTGCCCACCTACGTCAACCTGCTGATCGTGTTCGTGGCCATCGGGCTGTGGCATGGCGCCGGCTGGAAGTTCGTGGTGTACGGCCTGCTGCACGGCTCGATGGTGGCGATCGGCCACCACCGCGACATGGCGCGCGCCCGGCGCGGCGCCCCGCTGGTCTACCGCGGCCGGCGCCTGGCGCTGCAGGTCGCCTTCATCTTCGTGGTGGTGGTGCTGACGCGCCTGCTGTTCCGCAGCACCGACCTGGACGCGGCCGGCGACTACATGCTGCGCCTGGTGCAGCCGGCCGCGGGCCAGTTCCCGCTGTCGGTGGCCGGTTTCCTGGCCCTGGCCGCCGCCGCCGGCCTGCACTTCACGCCGGTGCACTGGCGCGACCGCTTCATGGCCTATGTGACGGCGCAGCCGGCCTGGCTGTTCGGCGTGGGCCTGGTCGCCACCCTGTACATGGTGGCCGCCATGACGCGCGGCCAGGGCGGCTTCATTTATTTCCAGTTCTGATCAGTAGACCAGCTTGGCCGCGACGCCGGTCAGCGTGACCGCCAGCAGCGCGCGCAGGAAACGTTCCGACACCTTGCGCGCCAGCATGGAACCAAGGGTGATGCCGGGCAGCGAGCCGACCAGCAGGGTCAGCAGCAGCATCCAGTCGATCGAGCCCAGCCACCAGTGGCCGGCCGCGGCAATCGCCGTCAGCGGCACGGCGTAGGCGATGTCGGTGCCGGCCACCTCGGCCGGCGTCAGCTTCGGATACAGCAGCACCAGCAGCGTCGCGCCGATGGCGCCGGCGCCGATCGAGGACACCGTGACCAGCACGCCGAGGATGGCGCCGGAGACGACGGTGGCGACGGTCAGGCTCCTGCCTTGCAGCTGGCGTTCGGGGTGGGCCGTCATCCAGGCGATCATGCGCCGGCGCAGCAGCAGCGCCACCACCGTCAGCATCACCGAGCCGGCGATCGAGTAGCGGATCACCTGGCCGATGTGGGCGTCGAGCGCGCCGAAGTGGCGCAGCGCCAGCGTCGACACCAGCGCCGCCGGCAGCGCACCCAGGCACAGGCGGCGCACGATGGTCCAGTCGACAGTGTTGTTGAAGCGGTGGGTGATGGTGCCGGCGCCCTTCGTGATCGAGGCAAAGGCCAGGTCGGTGCCCACGGCAACGGTGGGCGAGACGCCGAACAGCAGCGTGAGCAGCGGCGTCATCAGCGAACCGCCGCCGACGCCCGTCATGCCCACCAGCAGGCCGACCGCGAAGCCGGCGGTGATATAGGTGATTAACATGCATGGTCCCTCAGGTGAATCCAAGAGTAAGCCGGGTCAGCCGTGGGACAAACGACAGCTTCCTTATTTGCTTATGCGGAGGCTGAGTTTAGGGGCAAGGCAGGACGTTGAATTTGTAGGGTGGGCACCTGTGCCCACGCTGTCTCATCGAATTATTCCATGCGGCCCAACCGGGACGCCGTGTACGTTCCCCTACCGGGATGCATATCGACACATTACTGGAGCACCGCGTGGACTCGGGAGTCCACCCTACTCCCTCCGACCAGTGTTTGGGTTAATCGGAGGGCGCGGACGCTGACGAAATTACTTGTTCGGCTGCGGCGTCAACCGCAGGTACGGCTTCGGCGACGTAAAGCCCTTCGGATATTTTTCCGCCAGCACAGCCGGATCTTGCACCGTCAGCGGAATGATTACGTCGTCGCCGTCCTTCCAGTTGCCCGGCGTGGCCACGGTGTAGCCGTCGGTCAGCTGCAGGGCGTCGATCACACGCAGGACTTCGTCGAAGTTGCGGCCGGTGCTCATCGGGTAGGTGATGGTCAGGCGCACTTTCTTGTTCGGGTCGATGACGAACAGCGAGCGCACGGTGGCAGTGGCCGATTGTTCTGGGTGGATCATGTCATACAGCGCGGAGACCGATTTGTCGGCATCGGCGATGATCGGGAAACCGACCACGGTCTGCTGGGTTTCCTCGATGTCCTTGATCCAGCTCTTGTGCTGTTCAGCAGCGTCAACCGACAGCGCGATGGCCTTCACGTTGCGCTTGTCGAACTCCGGCTTCAGCTTGGCGGTCAGGCCCAATTCGGTGGTGCAGACCGGGGTGAAGTCGGCAGGGTGCGAGAACAGCACCACCCAGGAGTCGCCTGCCCACTCGTGGAAGCGGATGCGGCCGATGCTGGAATCTTGTTCAAAGTCAGGTGCGGTGTCGCCGAGGCGTAAGCTCATGTTCATCTCCGTGTCAGGACAGTGTTGAGACGGCGCCACCATGACGCCGCCGAAAGACATCGTGCCTATTGTGGAGCATTTTATATAAGCTTGTCGAGTTATCACCCAAACCGGTTATAAAGAATCGTCGCCCAGGTGATCGCCGCCAGGACCACCGTCAGGCCGACGGCTGCGCTGCCGAAGTCCTTGGCGTTCTTCGACAAGGGATGGCGCTCGAGGGAGATGCGGTCGACCACGGCTTCGAAGGCTGAGTTGATGAGTTCGACTATCAGCACCAGCAGCAGCACGCCGATCAGCACCAGCTTCTGGAAGCCCGACACCGGCAGCACGAAGGCGAAGATCACGCCGAGTACGAACACCAGCACTTCCTGGCGGAAGGCGTGCTCGATGCGCCAGGCCGTCATCAAGCCCTGGATCGAATAGTTGGAGGCGTTGACGATGCGCCTGAAGCCGCTCTTGCTCTTGAATTCGCTGACTGGCTCTTCCATTTTATTTCCGGCTAAACATGCAGAACTGTCATTATGCATTAGACGCTGGACACTAGCGAATCCATCGCTGTTTTTCGCATTATGGTATAAAGTGGAACGATACTGCACTGCACCAACCACATCATGAAAATCGACACCCTTGAACCAGCCAAGACCTCGATCCAGGTGATTGAACGCATGGTCGCGCTGCTCGACGCCCTGGCCACCTATCCGGACCCTGTCAGCCTGAAGGAACTCTCGAAGGTCTCGGGCCTGCATCCGTCGACCGCGCACCGCATCCTGAACGACATGGTGGTCACGCGTTTCGTCGACCGCGTCGAGCCGGGCACCTACCGCCTCGGCATGCGCCTGCTGGAACTGGGCAATGTGGTGAAAAGCCGGCTCTCGGTACGCGAAGCGGCGCTCGACTTCATGCGCGCCCTGCACAAGAAGACCCAGCAGACCGTGAATTTGTCGGTGCGCCAGGGCGACGAGATCGTCTACATCGACCGCGCGTTTTCCGAGCGCTCGGGCATGCAGGTAGTGCGCGCGATCGGCGGACGCGGCCCGCTGCACCTGACCTCCACCGGCAAGCTCTTCCTGTCGGTGGACGAAGCGAAAGCCATCCGCGCCTATGCCACCCGCACCGGGCTGGCCGGGCACAACAAGAATTCGATCACCGATCTCTCCAAGCTCGAGCGCGAGCTGGGCCTGGTGCGCGCACGCGGCTATGCGCGCGACAACGAGGAGCTGGAACTGGGCGTGCGCTGCATGGCCGCCGGCATCTACGACGATGGCGGCAAGCTGGTGGCCGGCTTGTCGATCTCGGCGCCGGCCGACCGCTTGCAGGAAGACTGGCTCGACGACCTGGTGCAGACTGCCGGGCAGATTTCCGCTACTTTGGGATTCCGTCCGGCTTCGGCAGCCTGAGCGTCAAACAAGGAAGCGCTGCTTTCTGAATCAGCGCTTTTGCAGCACGGTCGCTGCAGTCACCGTCGAAAACGAGGTATTCACTGCGCTGTTCGCCGCTGGCGCAGCGGCATGCACGGCCGGCACGATGCTGTCCGGCGTCAGCGCTTCCAGCCAGCGGCGCATACGGCCGGCGTCGGCGGTACGCGACATCTTGCCCTTCGAATCCAGGAACACCATGATCACGTTGCGGCCCTGGATCATGGCCTGCATCACCAGGCAGCGCCCCGCTTCGTTGATGAAGCCGGTCTTTTGCAGGCCGATGTTCCAGTCCGGCAGCGCCACCAGGTAATTCGTGTTCGAGTAGCGCATCGGCCGGCCGCTCGCCTCCACCACCCAGTTCGGGTCGGTCGAATACTGGCGCAGCAGCGGCTTCTGGTGGGCAAAGGCCACCAGCTTGGCCAGGTCGCGCGCGCTCGATACGTTCTGGCTCGACAGGCCGCTGGAATCGACGTAGCGCGTGTCGTTCATGCCCAGCTCTTTTGCCTTGGCATTCATCGCCGCGACAAAGGCCTCGATGCCGCCCGGATAGTTACGCCCCAGCGCAGACGCGGCGCGGTTCTCGGAACTCATCAGGGCAATGTGCAGCAGGTTGTTGCGGGTCATGCGCGCGCCGACGGGCAGGCGCGAGCTGCTGTACTTCAGGCGGTCGACGTCGGCGTTGGTGACGGTCAGGGTTTCGTTCAGGTCCTGGCCGGCTTCGACCACGACCAGGCCGGTCATCAGCTTGGTGATCGAGGCGATCGGCAGCGCCACGTTCGCGTTCTTTTCGAACAGCACCTCGGAACTGTTCTGGTCGAGCACGAAGGCCACGTTCGAGCGCAGCGACAGCGGGTCGTCGGTCTTGTGCAAGCCGGCAATGTCGCCAGCGGTGCGCATCGCAGCCACGGCCGGGGTCGCCTTGCGTACGCCCTGGTAGGTCACGCGGCGCTTGCCGTTCACTACCTCGACGCGGCGCACCAGGCGCCCGCGCTTGTTGTCGGCCACCACCGCTTCCTTGCGGGCGCGCTTGGGCTTGGCGGCGGCTTTTTTCTTGACCGGTTTCTTGGCGGCCTGGCGCTTCTGCTTGGCCGAACTGGCCTGCTTTTGGGCTTGCGCTCCCGCACCCGCTCCTGCTGCGGAGACCGGCTCCACCACCAGGAACAGCGACACGAGCATCGCCAATGCAAGCTTGATCATTTCTACCCCTTTAACCTAAAGTACTCACCCAGAAATAAATGTGTTTTTGGCTGCCATAACCGGCGCGTTGCTGCGTTGGCTCGCGCTTGCAGTGCTCGCACTGCGGCGCACTCGCCGCCTTGCACCGCCTCCGGTTCTGTTTGCCAAAATTCACATTTATTTCCGGTCGAGTACTTACCGAACCGCGTGCCGAACTGATGAGTCATGAGCTAAGTGTAGTCCGCTCAGCCGCAGGCACAAGCAGAATTCACGATTTCGTCACCATTTTGCCGCACTTCAATGCTAAATGGCGCACGCACAGTGAACAAAACTGCCTTTTAATTCAAGTATTTACAGGGGTTGTAGTTTATTCGACGAAACGAACGAAGCCGGCCAGCGGTTCTCGCTCAGTGATGAGCGAATTTTCAATCTTGCCCGGGTCGGCCCAGCCCAGCGCCATGCCGCAGACCACGGTCTCGTTCGCCGGCAATTGCAGTTGCCCGGCAATGATGCGGTGGTACTGGGTAAACGCGGCCTGCGGGCAGGTATCGAGCCCGCGCCCGCGCGCCGCCACCATGATGTTTTGCAGGAACATGCCGTAGTCGAGCCAGGAGCCCTGCTCCATGATGCGGTCGATGGTAAAGATCAGGCCGACTGGCGCGTCGAAGAAGGCGAAGTTGCGCGCATGCTGGGCCGCCATGCCGGCCTTGTTGTCGCGCGTCAGTCCCAGCAGGCTGTACAGGTCCCAGCCCACCTTGCGCCGGCGGTCGATGAAGGGCGAGACCCACTCGCGCGGGTAGTAGGCATATTCCTCGGTGTGCTGGCGCGATTGTTCGGGGTCGGTGTGCACGGCCAGGATGGCATCGGACAAGTCCTGGCGCGCCTGGCCGGTCAGCACGTACACCTTCCAGGGCTGGGTATTCGTGCCGGAAGGCGCGCGTGCCGCCACTTCCAGGATCCGTTCCAGGTCTTCGCGCGCCACCGGCTTGTCGAGGAAGGCGCGGATCGAACGGCGCGAGGTGATGGCGGCGTCGACCGCTTCTTGCTGTGGGTTGGAAATCATCGTTTCTCCTTGTTGACGACGAATGCGACGCCCGCGACGGCCACCGCCATGCCGGCCAGTCCGAGCGGGCCGAGGGCCTCGCCGAACAGCAGCCAGGCCATGATGGCGGTGGTGGGCGGGGTCAGGTAGAGCAGGCTCGTGACTTCGGTGGCGGCGCTGCGGCTGATCAGGCGGAACAGCAGGAAGATGGCGCCGATCGACAGCGCGAACACCGACCACAACAAGGCGCCGACGAAGTGGACATTCCACTCCACCGTCGACAGCGCCACGTCGAATTCCTCGAACAGCAGCGCCAGCGGCAACAGGGCCGCCACGGTCGCGCCGAACTGGATCACGGTGCCGGTACGCAAATCGAACTGCGGGCAATAGCGCTTCTGATACATGGTGCCGGCGGTAATCGACAGCAGCGCCAGCACGCAATACACGATCGGCAAGGCCGACAGGTGCGCCAGATCGAGTTTGGCGTACACGACCAGCGCCACGCCGGCCAGGCCCAGCGCCAGCCCGAGCCACTGGCGCGGACGCACCTGCTCGCCGATCAGGGGCGCGGCCACGGCGGTCAGGATCGGCTGCATGCCGACGATCAGGGCCGACAGGCCGGCCGGCATGCCGATCTTGATCGCGCTCCAGACGCCGCCCAGGTAACCCGCCTGCAGCAAGAGGCCGGCCACGGCGACGTGCAGGATGCGTCCGCTCGGCCAGGGCGCGCGCCAGATCAGCACGATGGGAACCAGCACCAGCAGCACGCCCAGGCAGCGCAGGATCAGGAAGGTGAGCGGCGGCGCATACGGCAGGCCGTACTTGGCGGCGATGAAACCGGTACTCCACAGGACCACGAAGAACAGCGGCAGCGGCGCCAGCCAGCGCTGGGCCTGGCGCGAAGGTGTGGTCGTCTGGGACATGGCGGCGGAAGGTGGTGGACGAGATGGCATGAAAGACAAGTCTAGCATGCCTGCCCATCTAAATTTGCGTAGCAGAAAAATCCTCACGCACGATTGGAACGATGGCAGAGGCATCATTTTTATTGTTGAGAAGTATTTCATCCGATGCAAGAACACAACAAAGCCGGCCGGGATGGTGCGTCGCACCAAAAACGCTTGACCTGCTCGCCAAAGTGAGGAAAAATCCGCTCTGTTGCGGTGCACAATCCTTCCGATGCACCGGCCAGCTTCCCGCTTCACCGGTTCCTTGTATTCCTAAGCAGCATTCCAAGTAGCATTCACCCTATAACGTCTTGTTTGGAGAACCCCATGTTTGCAATCCCAGAGCAGTTCTCGAATGCCACCAAAGCAAACCTCGAATCGCAATTCGCCCTGATGTCGTCGCTGACTTCGAAGACCTTCGAAAGCATGGAGAAGCTGGTTGAACTGAACATCAACACGGCGCGCGCCACCCTGTCGGACAGCTCGAGCGCCGCTCGCCAGCTGCTGGCCGCCAAGGACCCGCAGGAATTCTTCCAGCTGTCCGCCGCCCAGGCCCAGCCGAACGCCGAAAAAGCCCTCACCTACAGCCGCCAGCTGGCCTCGATCGCCAGCGGCACCGGCGCCGAGTTCTCGAAAGCCGCCGAAGGCCAGATCGTCGAAGCCAACCGCAAGGTCATCGCCCTGGTCGACGAAGTGAGCAAGAACGCCCCGGCCGGTTCGGAAACCTTCGTTGCCGCCGTCAAGACCGCGATCAGCAACGCCAACGCCGGCTACGAGCAGTTCAGCAAGACCACCAAGCAGGCTGTCGAAGCGATCGAAAGCAACATGAACGCCGCCATTTCGCAGTACTCGAACGTGGCTGCCAAGGCACCGGCTGCTGCTGCCAACACCGCAGCGGCTGCCGCAGCGTAAGCATTCAGCAGTAGTAACAGAACGGGGCCGGTTGACGATGTCAGCCGGCCCCGTTGTCGTTTACAGCCTGATTAGTCGGATCGCGACCGGCGTTGTTTGCCGAAATCGTACGGTGGGCACTCCGTGCCCACGCGGATGTTTGCTCCGCGTTGGCGCCAGAGCGCGGCGTTAGCGTTTGCGGCCTGGAGCAAGGTTCGCGGTATGCCCCGGGAAACGTTTGCGGCACGCGGCCTGACGGGTTTTAACGTTGATAACACAACGCGACGTTCCGCGTGGGCACGGGGTGCCCACCTTACGGTCGCTACCTGTGGCTACAGGAACTACGCCTGACTTTTATTATTCCCCAAGGTACGCCGCCTGCACCCGCGGATCGTGCAGCATGTCCTGCGCATTCCCCGTCATGGTAATCATGCCCGATTCCATCACATACCCCCGGTGCGCCGCCTGCAGCGCCAGCTTGGCATTCTGCTCGACCAGCAAGATCGTGATCCCCTGCGCAGACACGTCGCGGATCACCTCGAAGATCTTCTCGACCATGATCGGCGCCAGCCCCATCGACGGCTCGTCCAGCAGCAACAAGGTCGGATGGCACATCAGCGCGCGCGCCATCGCCAGCATCTGCTGCTCGCCGCCCGACAAGGTCCCGGCCAATTGCGCCGAGCGTTCCTTCAGGCGCGGAAACACCCCATACCACTTCTCGATATCCGCCTCGATCCCCGCCTTGTCGTCGCGCGTATAAGCGCCCATCAACAAATTCTCATGGATCGTCATGCGCGTGAACACGCCCCGCCCTTCCGGCACCATGGCGAGTTTACGTTGCACCAGGCGGAACGACTGGCTGCCCGTCAGCGGCTCGCCGAGATAGGAAATCCGCCCTTCGACCCTGGCCGTCGGCAGCGTGCCGGTGATGGCCTTCAGGGTCGTGGTCTTGCCGGCGCCGTTCGCGCCGATCAGGGTCACCAGCTCGCCTTTACCCACTTCCAGATCGACGCCCTTGACCGCCTTGATGCCGCCATAGGCCACCTGCAGGCCCTCGATTTTCAGGATGCTGCCGCTCATCAGTGCGCCCCTCCCAGGTAGGCCGCGATCACCGCCGGATTTTTTTGGATCTCGGACGGCAGGCCCTCGGCGATGCGCTTGCCGTACTCGAGCACGGTAATGCGGTCGCACAGGCCCATCATCAGTTTCACGTCGTGCTCGATCAGGAGCACGGTCTTGCCTTCGTTCTTGATCTTCACCAGCAGCTCGCGCAGGGCCAGCTTCTCGGTAGCGTTCATGCCGGCCGCCGGTTCGTCCAGCGCCAGCAGCTGCGGATCGGTGGCCAGGGCGCGCGCGATCTCCAGGCGGCGCTGGTCGCCATACGACAGGAACTTCGCCGTGCGATGCGCAAAGCGCCCGATGCCGACGAAATCCAGCAGCTCCTGGGCCCGGGCACGGATCGCCGCTTCTTCCTCGCGCGCGGCCTTGTGGCGGAAGATGGCGCCGAACACGCCCTGCTTCGTACGCACGTGGCGCCCGACCATCACGTTTTCCAGCGCGCTCATCTCGCCGAACAGGCGGATGTTCTGGAAGGTGCGCGCAATCCCCGCCTTGGCCACCGCATGCGGCGCCGACGGCGAATAGGGCTTGCCGGCCAGCTCGAAGGTTCCGCTATCCGGCTGGTACAGCCCGGTGATGACGTTGAAGAAGGTGGTCTTGCCGGCGCCGTTCGGCCCGATCAGGCCATAGACCTGGCCGCGCTCGATGCGGATCGCGACGTCGGTCAGCGCCTGCAGGCCGCCGAAACGCTTGTTCACGCCACTAATGTTCAACAAGACCTCGCTCATGCCGCCGCCTCCTCTTCTTCTTCGCGCGCCAGGGCCGCGTTCGGGCGTTCTTCCTTGTTCGGCGAGGGCCACAGGCCGGCCGGACGGATCAGCATGATCAGCACCAGGGCCAGGCCGTACAGCGCCTGGCGTAGCACCTCGGCTTCGACCAGCTTTTCGCCGAACAGGGCAATCTGCGCCGGCTCGACCACGTGGCGCAGGATTTCCGGCAAGGCCGCCAGCAGCACGCCGCCCAGCACCACGCCCGGGATGTGGCCGATGCCGCCCAGCACCACCATCGCCAACACGGCGATCGACTCGGTCAGCGAGAACGATTCCGGAGAAACGAAACCCTGGAAGGCGCCGAACATGGCCCCGGCCACACCGCCGAACGAGGCGCCCATCGAGAACGCCAGCAGTTTCACGTTGCGGGTATTGATGCCCATCGCCTTGGCCGCGATCTCGTCTTCGCGGATCGCCACCCAGGCCCGGCCCAGGCGCGAATGCTGGAGGCGGCTGGTGATGAAGATGGTAGCGATGCACAGCCCCAAGAACAGGAAATAGTAGGCATTCACCGACGGCATGCCGTAGCCGCCGATGTAGACCGTCGACTGCGAACCCGCCTCCCCCGCCAGCGACACGCCGAAGATGCGGATCGGGTCGACCATGTTGATGCCCTGCGGGCCGTTGGTGAAGTTGATCGGCTCGATCAGGTTGTTCATGAAAATGCGGATGATCTCGCCGAAGCCGAGCGTCACGATGGCGAGATAGTCGCCGCGCAGTTTCAGCGTCGGCGCGCCGAGCAGTGCGCCGAAGAAGGCCGCCACCAGCGCCGCCAGCGGCACGATCGCCCACACCGACAGATGGATGCCGTTCTGCCGGATCTCTTCGCCGAACAGGGTCGTGAGCCATTCGCCCAGCGCCGGGTAGTTATAGACCAGCGATTCGAGCAGGGCCGCGAACTGCGGCGAGGCAAACAGCCCGGTGAGGTAGGCGCCAACGGCAAAGAAGGCGATGTAGCCGAGGTCGAGCAGGCCGGCAAAGCCGACTACGATGTTCAGGCCCAGGGCCAGCATGATGTACAGCAGCGCCAGGTCGATGATGCGGACCCAGGAATTGCCGTACTGCGAAGCGAAGAAGGGAAAGGCGATCATCAGGGCCAGCAGCAGGGCCATGTTGATGCGCGCCCGGCGCGGCTGGTGCTGGAGGTCGAAAGTCAGCAGGGACATGGTTCCTCCTTATGCGCGGTCGGCAACGCGCTCGCCCATGATCCCGGACGGACGCACGGTGAGCACCAGGATCAGCACCACGAAGGCGAAGATGTCCTGGTAATGGCTGCCGAGGAAGCCGCCGGTCAGGTCGCCGATGTAGCCGGCGCCCAGCGCTTCGATAATGCCCAGCAGCAGGCCGCCGATCATGGCGCCGTAGATGTTGCCGATCCCGCCCAGCACGGCGGCGCAGAAGGCCTTCAGGCCCGGCAGCACGCCCATGGTGAAGGAAATCGTGGCGTAGTTCGCGCCCCACATCACGCCGGCCACGGCCGCCAGCGCGGCGCCAATGGCAAAGGTGGCGACGATCACGCGGTTCGAATCCACGCCCATCAGCCCGGCGACGCGCGGGTTTTCCGCCACCGCGCGCATCGCACGCCCCATCTTGGTGCGTTCGACCAGCAGCACGAGTGCAAACATGGAGATGGCCGCCAGGGCCAGCAGCAGCACCTGGGTTTGCGAAATCATGGCGCCGCCGATCATGATCGGGTCAGAGGACAGCACTTGCGGGAAAGGCAGCGGATTGCGGCCCCAGAACGGCGTGGCCATGACAAACGTCTGGAGCAGGATCGAGACGCCGATGGCGGTAATCAAGGGCGCCAGGCGCGGCGCATTGCGCAGGCGGCGGTAAGCCACGCGCTCGATCAGCACGTTGACCAGTATCGCCACCGGAATCGCACCGAGGATGGCGATGGCCAGCTGCAAGTAGCCGGGCAAGCCGGGGAAATGACTTTCCAGGGCATGCAGGATCGAGAGGCCGACCATGGCGCCGATCATCAGCACGTCGCCGTGGGCGAAGTTAATCAGGTTCAGTACCCCGTAGACCATCGTGTACCCAAGCGCGACCAGTGCATACATGCTGCCTAGCACCAGCCCGTTGAGTATCTGCTGGACAAAAGTCTCCATCGTTTCGCTGCCTCTTTCTTTTGATAACAAAAACGGCACGTCGGGAATCCCGAAGTGCCGCTCTTTGGCTTGACGTCGTTTTACCTGGCAAAGACACTGCAATCTTTATGCCAGCAGGGTCAAATAGTTGCCACGACAAAAATTCCGAGCGTCGTCATCATAGCCAGCTTTTTGAAAAACGAACAACGGAAATCGTCTCAGCCACCGGTGTTATCGCAAGAATTTACGCTACCTCGGCGCGCACGCCGTCCAGGCCCTTCGGCAGCGGGAAGGTCACGTTCTCTTCCACGCCCTCGAGCGCGCGTACGCTGGCCGCACCGAGCGCCTTCAGGCGGTCAATGACGGCCTGCACCAGCACCTCGGGCGCCGAGGCGCCGGCTGTGACGCCGATGCGCTTCTTGCCTTCGATCCAGGATGCCTCGATCTTGGTGGCGTCGTCGACCATGTAGGCCGGCGTGCCCATCTTTTCCGCCACTTCGCGCAGGCGATTCGAGTTCGAGCTGTTCGGGCTGCCGACCACGACCACGACCTCCACCTGGGGCGCCATGAACTTCACGGCTTCCTGGCGGTTGGTCGTGGCGTAGCAGATGTCGCCCTTCTTCGGCTCGATGATGTTCGGGAAGCGGCGCTTCAGGGCGGCGATGATTTCCAGGGTGTCGTCCACCGACAGCGTGGTCTGCGAGACATAGGCCAGTGCTTCCGGATTGGCCACCTGCAGCGTTTCCACGTCCTCGACGGTTTCGACCAGGTGCATGCCCTCTTCGGCCTGGCCCATGGTGCCCTCGACTTCCGGGTGGCCGTCGTGGCCGATCATGATGATCTCGGCGCCCTGCTTGCGCATCTTCGACACTTCCACGTGCACCTTGGTCACCAGCGGACAGGTGGCATCGAAGATCTTCAGGCCGCGCGACTCGGCTTCGGCACGCACCGCTTTCGACACGCCGTGGGCCGAGAATACCAGGGTGTTGCCGGCCGGGACGTCGTCGAGCTCCTCGATGAAGATGGCGCCCTTGTTGCGCAGATCGGCCACCACGTAAGCGTTGTGGACGATTTCGTGGCGCACGTAGATGGGCGCGCCGAACTGCGCCAGGGCGCGTTCGACGATCTCGATGGCACGGTCGACGCCGGCGCAAAAGCCGCGCGGCTGGGCAAGCAGAATCTCGTTTTCCATAACTTTTCCTTTTACAGGACCGACAGCAGTTTTACTTCGAATTGCAGGGACTGGCCAGCCAGCGGATGGTTGAAGTCGAACAGCGCGGCATCCTCACCCATTTCGCGCAGCATGCCGGCAAAGCGGCCGCCGCCGGGCGCGGCGAAGTCGACCAGGTCGCCCGCCTTGTAGTCGGCGTCCGGCACCGAGTTTTCGTCCAGCGTGGCTTTCGACACCCACTGGATCAGTTCCGGGTTGCGCTCGCCGAAGGCGTCTGCGGCGCTCAGGGTAAAGGTCTTGTGTTCGCCTTCCGCCATGCCGAGCAGGCGTTCTTCGAGGAAAGGCGCCAGCTGGTTCTGGCCCAGCATCAGGGTCGCGGGGTTGGTGCCGAAGGTGGTGACGATGTCGGTACCATCGGCGCTGGAAAGACGGTAATGCAGGGTCAGGTAAGCCGATTCGGTAACGACGGCCGGGGAAGCGTTGGACATGTTCTTGGAAGTGACGGACACGGTGACGGACAAGGCGCTATTGTAAGGCACTGCCGCCCTTCCCGCCGCCGGGCGCTGCTTTTTTCGGCAGCAAATGCGCCGCGCGAGGTCCCCGGCTGCCGTTTGTCGTACCCATGCATCGGCATGATGACAAGCAAACATTTGATTTCCCATGCGTTTCAGCAGGGAGGCCCGGGTACACCAGCTGCTATTGTCCAGTTCGTTTCTACCAAGCAATTTACTCACTTCGGAGGATGAACCATGACACCGGCTGACTCGGATTTGGTGTATGCGGGATTTTGGCAGCGCTTCGGCGCTTCGTTTCTTGACGGCGTGCTGATCTACCTGGTGCTGATCATATTTTTACTGGTTGTCTATGGCACCGGCGGCATTGGCGACCCGGAAGCCTACCCGGGAATCGCCAGCATGCTGGTGTTGTACGCCTTGCCGCCGGCCCTGATCATGACGTTCTGGATAAAGAAATCGGCAACGCCCGGAAAAATGGCCATTGCGGCCATCATTGTCGACGCCAGGACAGGCGGGAAGCCCACCACCAAACAGTTCCTGATTCGCTATCTCGGCTACGGATTATCGACCTTGCCCTGTTTTCTCGGCTACCTCTGGGTCGTATTCGATGCCCGCAAGCAGAGCTGGCACGACAAGCTTGCCGATACCGTGGTCGTGCGGCGCAAAGCGGGGATGTCGGAGCAGGTGCGTTTCGAGAAGCCCTTGAACGAACCCGCCGGCTGAGGACATAGTTCCATTGGCAGGGCGCAGTACGCATATTGCGTCCTGCCATGCCTGATGCTACCGTTGCTCCGCGCGGCCGCCTGGCCGCCTTTCCGGAGCTGGGTAATGGTCGATGAAACGCAGTATGAATATGCAGGCTTCTGGATTCGCGTCGCCGCGGCAGTGATCGATTCCATCCTGGTCATGTTCATCACCCTCCCCTTGTTGCTGGCCGTGTATGGCCGCGATTACTGGGTGAGCGAACGCTTTATCCAGGGTCCGGCCGACGTCCTCATTTCCTACGTATTGCCTGCGATTGCGGTCATCGCCTTCTGGATCGCGCGCGGCGCCACCCCGGGCAAGATGCTGCTCTCCACGCAGGTGGTGGATGCCAGGACTGGCGCGAAGCCCACGACCGGCCAGTCGATCGGACGGTATTTCGGCTATTACGTCTCGACCATCCCGCTTGGCCTGGGCCTGCTGTGGGTGGCCATCGACCCGAAAAAACAGGGATGGCACGACAAGCTGGCTGGTACGGTCGTGATCCGGCGCAAGCAAACGACGCAGCCCGTGTCGTTCACACGCCAGCCCTGAATCGCGCTGCACGCCGCCGACATCAGCGCCAGATCAGCACCGCCTTTTGCACGCTGCCCATAATGCGTGGCAGCGAGCCGTGCCGCCCCGCGCCCTGCCGCGGCGGGCGCCGGCCGCTCCCCCTTCCTTCACGGTACAAGGAGCAACATGGGTATCAACGACTGGCCGGAACAGGACCGGCCGCGCGAACGGCTGGCGCGCGAAGGCGCGGTGGCGCTGTCGAATGCGGAACTGCTGGCGATCTTCCTGCGCGTGGGCGTGCGTGGGCGCAATGCCGTGGAACTCGGCCAGCACATGCTCGAACACTTCGGCTCGCTGCAGCGCCTGCTGCATGCCACGCCGCAGGAGTTTTCAGAAGTAAATGGCCTGGGCATGGCCAAGTATGCCCAGCTGCAGGCAGTGATGGAACTGTCGCGCCGGGCGATCGCCGAACAGTTCTTCCGCCAGGCCTTGTGTTCGCCGGATGTAGTGAAGAACTACCTGCGCGGCAAGTTCGGATTGCAGGCCTACGAATCCTTCGTGGTGCTGTTCGTCGACGTCAAGAACCGCCTCATCGATGCGCAGGAAATGTTTCGCGGTACGCTGACGCATACCAGCGTCTACCCGCGCGAAGTGGTCAAGGCGGCGCTGCGCCGGAATGCCGCCAGCGTGATGCTGGCGCATAACCACCCGTCCGGCGAATGCGCGCCCAGCGAGGCCGACCTCAGCCTGACCCATGCCCTGGTCCAGGCACTGGCCCTGATCGATGTGCGTGTGCTCGACCATTTCGTGGTGGCCGGGACCCAGGTGCATTCGTTTGCCGAACACGGGCAGCTGTGACGGCTGCGCACTGCTGCCGTCACTTCACATCCGCGTTACTTGCGCAGCAGCGCCTCGAACTTGCTTTGGTCGAGGAATTTCGTGTAGCCGCTGATCGTGGCGGACACCTCGGCATTCGACATCAATTCCATCATCGCCACTTCGCCAAGCGAGCGGAATGCGGACAGCATGCCCTGGCCGCCTTCGGCCTGCATGACTGCGCGCGTTTGTTCGGCGCAATTCTCGGTCAGCAGGCGGGTCACCAGTTGGGCCATGCCCCTATCGGCATCGTTACGGATGGCCGGGGTGATCGTGGTGAGCTTGTTCATTTCCGGGTGGGCCGACATCGAGATAAAGATCCAGCGCGCCAGTTCCGTACGATCCTTGCCGTTGGTACTACTCTTCAGGCATTCGCCGAGCTGGTTGGGGACAGGATTGGCCATGGCGGTCTGGGAAGTGAAAAGTGCCAGACCCAGGAACAGACTCGGAAGGATGCGCATATGCCGCTTTCTTTATCAAAAAGGAATTTAAAAGTGGCATTACTTTAGCATCTTGCGTTTTGGAAACACAAGCCGTGTTGTCGGGAATCGACAGCGAGCATCGTCGGCAGCTGCCGCTTTACTGTTCAGTTAACCGCGTGAAAACAAGGCGCTAGCCCTGTTTTTACAATTGTTAAATCAACGAATCCAATCAAGACACCATTGTTTTTCGCAAGTGATTGATTCCGCGATAGTTTTCACGCTATACTCTCGTTTTTCCGAATTCGGAAGTTTATTCTTAAGGAGTGCGCTATGGCACGTGTCTGCCAAGTTACTGGCAAGGGAGTTATGGTTGGCAACAACGTCTCCCACGCAAACAACAAAACGAAACGCCGTTTCCTGCCTAACCTGCAGAACCGTCGCATCTACGTCGAATCCGAAAACCGTTGGGTCTCGCTGCGTTTGTCGAACGCCGGCCTGCGCGTTATCGACAAGCTGGGCATCGACGCCGTTCTGGCCGACATGCGCGCTCGTGGCGAAAAAGTCTAATTAGGGAGCTATCATGGCAAAAACTGGCCGCGACAAAATCAAGCTGGAATCGACCGCAGGTACTGGTCACTTCTACACCACCACCAAGAACAAGCGCACGATGCCGGCGAAGATGGAAATCATCAAGTTCGACCCGAAAGCACGCAAGCACGTTCCGTACAAGGAAACCAAGATCAAGTAATCGATCCTGGTTCAGTACAAGAAAAGCCGCCCACGCAAGTGTGCGGCTTTTTTGTTGCCCGTTGCGCCCGCTGCAGGTAACGCTACGGGCGAAAAAAAAGAGCGGGCAAGCCCGCTCTTCTTCCTGAACGCCTGTGCGGCGTTTATGCCTTGTTGGCGCGCTTGCGTGCCACGACGCCGGCGCCCAGCATGGCGATGCCGAACAGGGCCAGCGAACCCGGCTCCGGCACTTCGGTCGCCAGCTTGAACTGGCCATTGTTCGAGAACAGGAAGTATTCGCCTGGCTTGTTGGCGTAGGTCGTACCCTTGGTGCAGCCCTTGCCCTTGAAGCCGGAGAATTCGCAGACCAGCTCGCTCACCAGGACCTTGTCCGGCTTGGCCACATTGTTAGCATTGGTGAAAGCGAACGACAGGATGGACTCGGTCGACAGGTCTTTGCCTTTGCTGTCGAAGAAATACCCGGCCTTGATGGCACCGGCGTCGGCCGCTGCCATCACACTGACCTGGCCATTCCCGGTCGGTTTGCCGGTTGCATCCACCAGGCCGCCACCGCCGGCCAGCACATTGAACTTGGCGATCTCGCTGCCCAGGTTGGCGCCATAGACGCCCGCGGCCGAGCCATATTCGCCGTCGACCGGGTTCTGGTACATCGTGATGGTACCGCCGGTGAATTCAAACGCGCCATTGAAGGTGCCAGTGCCCGAGGCCTGGAAGACGGCGCTGATATTGCCGCCTGCATACTTCACCGGGAACAGTGCCGCTTTGCTGTCGGCTTGCGTAATGTTGAAAACGGCGTGCTCGACGAACGTGAAGGAACCCGCACCGTTCGGGGTCAGCTGGATGAAGGCATTGCCGTTCACATCCAGGTATTCGTTGATCTTCTGGCCACTGGCAAAACCGCCGCCGTTCGGATTGAAGACCCAGTTGTTCATGACTGCGCTGTTGACGGCAGCATTGGCATTGGCAAACGACAGGGCCAGGGCAGCGGCGCAGGCCAGCTTGTTCAGAAATTTCATAGTCAGCTCTTTATCGGTGGAAATCGGTTTTGCGAATACGAAATGAGAAGCAAGTCCTGTGCCACAAATATATTTACGATTGGAATCAATTACTTGTAGGAATCCCGGCTATCCCGATTACAACAGTTGTAAAGAAACTCGACAGTATGCATGCAGGCTGCATACCCATCGCGCCTGCGCCACAAACAACAACGGCTCCCGCAGGAGCCGTTGTCGATCAACGCAGGAAGGCGTTTATGCGTAGCTACGCAGGCGCAGCGAGAACTCCTGCAGCGACTTGATGCCCGAGGCTTCGGCGCGCGTGCACCAGTCTTGCAGCTGCTGCAGCAGCTGGTCGCGGGTCGAATGCGAACGCTCCCAGATGGCGCCGAGTTCCACACGCATCTGGTGCATGGTCTCCAGCGCCTTGCTGTGCTTGAACAGCTCGATCAGCTGGGCCTTTTGCGACAGTTCCAGCTTGCCCGGCTCGCGCTGCAGCAGCTTGCGCGACGATTTCAGGAAGCGCGCTTCCAGCTCGGCCTTGTGCTTCAGGTGCTCGAATTCCTCATGGAAGGCGTGCTTGACCGACTTGGCATATTTAGCCATCACATCGTAGCGATTGGTGATCACCGACTGCAGGGTTTCCAGGTCGGCGACAACCTTGTCCTTGGCCAGCTTCGGCTTCGGTGCGACTTTCTTCACCTTTGCCAGTCCAACCATTTCCATGGCGCGGATATACGCCCAGCCGAGGTCGATTTCATACCACTTGCTCGACAGCTTGGCCGAGGTGGCATAGGTATGGTGGTTGTTGTGCAGCTCTTCGCCACCGATCAGGATGCCCCACGGGAAGATGTTGGTGGCCGCATCGTTGCAATCGTAGTTGCGGTAGCCCCACCAGTGGCCCAGGCCATTGATGATGCCGGCTGCGGTAATCGGAATCCACAGCATCTGGATGGCCCAGATGGTGATGCCGATCACGCCGAACAGCACGAAATTAATGACCAGCAGCGCCGAGACGCCGGCCCAGCTGTAGCGGGTGTACAGATTGCGCTCGATCCAGTCGTCCGGCGTGCCGTGGCCGTACTTTTCCAGCGTTTCCTTGTTCTTGCTTTCGACGCGATACAGCTCCGCGCCTTCCAGCAGCACTTTCTTGATGCCGCGGGTTTGCGGGCTGTGCGGATCTTCCTCGGTATCGCACTTGGCGTGGTGCTTGCGGTGGATGGCGGCCCATTCCTTGGTCACCTGGCCCGTGGTCATCCACAGCCAGAAGCGGAAGAAGTGGCTCGGGATCGCATGCAATTCCAGGGCGCGGTGCGCCTGGTGACGGTGCAGGTAGATAGTGACGCCGGCAATGGTGATGTGCGTCACCACCAGCGTGTAGATCACGACTTCCCAGGGGCTCAGGCCGATGAGGCCGGTGGTCATGAATTCCAGCACAGAATGCAGGATATTGCTAAAGGTCATTACTGCTCCAAGTTAAGGTCAGACTGTACTGCGCGCCGATCTTTCTGTGAGGCAGTCGCGCGAGGCAGCGCGTACGCGCCGGCCAAACAATCCCGCATTCTACGCACTTTCTCATGACGCACAGCACGAACGACGCATATAAATGCGCTTCTTTACCTAACGTGCGCCATCCTGTTAGTGAATATGCATTAGGACTGTTGCGCTGGAGGCGGATTCTGCGGTGGCAGGCCGAGACGGATGGCGCCGGCATGCACCAGCGCGTAGATGTTCCGGTTCACGGCCGAGATCACGCCCCCGCTGCCCTTCTCCGGATCGACGATCGAGAAGCCGAGTTCGAGCTCGTAGCCATGCGGCCCGAAAGCGTTCAGCTGCACCGAGGGCGCAGGCTCGGCCACCACGCGCTCGACCTCGTCGGCCTGGCGCGCCAGCAGCGCCATCACCTCGTTCAGGTCGCTGTCGTAGGCGACCGTGATCTTCGTGTTCAGGCGCACCGCTCGGTTCGTGCCCGACTGGTTTGTTACGACACCGGTGATCAGCATTTCGTTCGGCAGCAGGGTCTGCGTACCGTCAAGCGCCTGCAGCACGGTATAGCGGGTATTGATGCGCGCCACGCGGCCGGAATACTTATCCACGGCAATCGGATCGCCGATCGACAAACTGCGCTCGAACAGGATGATGAAGCCGGACACATAGTTACTGGCAATACGCTGCATGCCGAGACCGAGGCCGACACCGAGCGCGCCGCCGAAGACCGACAAGACCGTCAGGTCGAGCCCGACCAGGCCCAGGCTGACCAGCACCGACACCAGGATCAAGATTGCCCGCCCCATGCGCGCCAGCACCACGCGCAGCGAGGTGTGCATGCCCTCGAGGCGCATCAGGCGCTCTTCCAGCGCGGCGCCGGCCCACAGGGCCAGCATCATCAGCACGACAACCGATGTGACCGCCTGCAGAATCGCCAGCAGCGACGCTTCGTTTTTTCCGAGCGGAATCTTGCGATGCTCAAGGAAATGGAGAATATCGGGCCATTGCCCGGTGAGATAGAGCGCCACTCCGACCCATACCAGCAGGGCCAGGATCTTCTCGAAAGTCTGCAAGGCCGTGCCCAGCGGACCGCGCCGCGCAAACACCCGCCGCAACAGGTAGAACACGATGCGGATCAGGGCCATCGACGCGAACAGCGGCAAGGCCACCGCCAGCAGGTGCACGTTCTGGTATTGGGCCAGGATGCCCTTGGCCAGCCACACGCCCCCGGTGATCAGGAGCGGAGCCAGCACGCGGCCGAAGCCTTCGACACCGAGGCGGCGAATCGCCCCGGCGTTGTCGTCCTCGTGCAGCCAGCTGCGCCGGATCAGGCGCGCCAGCAGCAGGCCGACCAGCACCGCGGCCACGATCGCCAGCGCCTGCCACAGGATGCGCGGGTTACTGATGTCCTCGAGCAGGTCCTGCAGCAGGTCGGTCAGCGGCATCGTTTGCACGTTGTGATTTACTCCGCGTCGGCTTCAGGCGAGGCCGCCTTCGGCGCTTTCGCGGCCATCGGCTTGCGTTCCAGCACGGCGGCAAAGAAGCCGTCGGTCTGGTGCTTGTGCGGCAGCAGCTTCAGGTAATCGCCCATTTCCAGGTCGATCTTCTGCTCGGCCAGCACCTTGTTCATCGGCACCAGCTCGAAGTCCGGGTGCGAAGCCAGGAATTGCTCGACGATGACGTCGTTCTCTTCGTTCAGCAGCGAGCAGGTGGCGTACACCAGGCGGCCACCGCCCTTCAGCAGGCGCGCGGCGCCGTCCAGGATCGAAGCTTGTTTCTCTTGCATCTCGGCCACGGCGCCTTCCGGCTGGCGCCATTTCACGTCCGGGTTGCGGCGCAGGGTGCCCAGGCCCGAGCACGGGGCGTCGACCAGCACGCGGTCGATCTTGCCGGCCAGGCGCTTGATCTTGGCGTCGCGCTCGTGCGCGATCAGCACCGGATGCACGTTCGACAGGCCGCTGCGTGCCAGGCGCGGCTTCAGCTTCGACAGGCGCTTTTCCGACACGTCGAAGGCGTACAGGCGGCCGGTATTGCGCATGGTCGCGCCCAGGGCCAGGGTCTTGCCGCCGGCGCCGGCGCAGAAGTCAACCACCATCTCGCCGCGGCGCGCGGCCAGGATCTGGGCCAGCACCTGGCTGCCCTCGTCCTGCACCTCGATCGCGCCTTCCTTGAACAACGGCAGGCCTTGCAGGTTCGGCTTTTTCTTGACGCGCAGGCCGAGCGGCGAATACGGGGTCGGCTCGGCCACGATCGGCGCTTCGGCCAGCTTGGCGATGACTTCGTCGCGATTCGCCTTGATGGCGTTCACGCGCAGGTCGAGCGGGGCCGGCGTATTCAGCACGGCGGCCAGTTCCTGGGCATCGCTTTCGCCGAACTGGGCGACGAGCTTGTCGTACAGCCACTGCGGCATGTTGGCGCGCGCCAGCGGCGGCAGCAGGCTGCGGTCGATTTCCTTGATACGGGTCAGGAACGCGGTTTCGTCTTCGCTCAAGCCGCCGAGGGCGTCGATGCCGACGGTTTCCGACAGGCCCAGCAGGGCCAGACGGCGCATCGACGGCGTGCCGCCGGTGCCGCCGAAATCGGTAAAGAAGGTCTTGTTGCGCAGCACGGCGTACACCGCTTCGGCAACCACGCCGCGTTCGCGCGGACCGAGACGCTGGTGGTCCTTGAAGTAGCGCGACAGGGTGACGTCGGCCGGGGCCGTAAAGCGCAAGATCTCGCGCAGCACCTCTTCGGTGTTGCCGAGAATTGCTGGTGGCAATCTCATGGAATTCCTTGAATCAGATACGTATAAAAATCAGGCGGGCTGCGCGATGCGCACGCCGCCTTGTTCGATGCTTAGCCTGTCCTCGATGAACAGGCGAACGGCGTAGGGATACAGCTTGTGTTCTTCGGCCAGCACGCGCGCTGCCAGGCTGTCTTCGGTATCGCCGGGGAGCACGGGTACGCGCGCCTGGGCCACCATCGGGCCGTGATCGAGCTCGGCGGTGACGAAATGCACCGTCGCCCCATGCTCGCGCTCGCCCGCTTCCAGTGCCTTGCGGTGCGTGTCCAGTCCGGGATAGGCCGGCAGCAGCGAAGGATGGATGTTCAGCATGCGCCCTTCGTAATGGGCCACGAAGGGCGCCGTCAGGATGCGCATGAAGCCGGCCAGCACCACCAGGTCAGGGGCAAAGCGGTCGATTTCGCGCTGCAAGGCGGCATCGAAACTGGCGCGGTCCGGGTAGTTCTTGCTTGGCACCACGGCGGTCGAGATACCGTGCGCCGCGGCAAATGCGAGGCCACCCGCGTCGGCCCGGTTGCTGATCACTGCCGCCACCCGCGCCGCCCAGCCTTCCAACCGGGCCGCCCGCACGACCGCTTCCATGTTGCTGCCGCGGCCGGAGATGAGGATGACGATGTTTTTCATAGCGCGCATTGTACCGTATGCGCGTGGCGCAACTGTGGTATGGAAAAGCAGGAATCAGCCTTGACCGGCTGACTACAGACTGGATGAAGGGCCGGATTCCAGGCCGGCCGCGTCGATCTCAAAGGAATAGAAAACGCGGAAGGGAACACGCTTCTCGGCCCAGAATTCGGCCGCGTCGCGGAACACGTCGAGCAGGGTTTCGCGCGCTTCCTTGTCAAACTTTTGCGTATTGGGCAATTGCTCCAGCACGACGAGGAAGCCAGGCTGGGGACCGGCGCCGTGGATGGTTTCAGTCAGCGTGGCACGCAGGGCGTCGAAATTCTTGCTGGAGGGTTTAGGGAAGTGAAATTGTTCGCCGATGCGGGCGCACACTTGCTGCTTGGTCAACGCGTTGGCGCAGTGCGCATACAGGAAATGGTGGCCCATGCGCGCCGCCTCTTCCTGCAGTTCCGGCACCCGATAGGCCCGAATGGACTGCACAAGATTGGACGGCACTCTCATCAACAAACTCATTTTTCCCTCAAGTCGACCTGGTGTAGTGGTTCGAATCGCCGGGGACTGCTCACCATGCACGCCCGGGCGGCAACGCTGCTCTCCTAAATCGTTTCCACGCGCCAATAAACCCTAATTTGTGTAAGGGTAACGTTTTGTAGTTACCGAAGCAACCCGAATGTGACTTTGCGGCCCAAAATTGAAAAAATCTGGCGCATTTCAATCCGAATCCGCACGATTTGACGTGTTTTGTCATTCTGGCGCGGCAAGGCTGCTCTGCCGTTCGCTGTTACATTTTGTTGCCACGTAGATTGGTTTTACGCGGCCAGCAGGATTAACATACATCTGTGGATGAAAAAATCCGCTCTTACCAACAGCACCGGACGAACGAGGTTCAGCATGAACATGAAAACCAAATTGATGATTTCCGCCCTGGGCCTGTGCGCGCTGCCGCTCGCCCAGGCTGCCGACTTCGAGGATTTCGGCCGCGTGGTGCGGGTACAGCCGCGCGTCGAACAAATCCGCCAGCCGCGCCAGGAATGCCGCACCGAATACGTGCAGGTGCCGGTCCAGCAGCAGCGCGGCGCCGGTGGCTCGGTGGTCGGCGGCATTGCCGGCGCCCTGCTGGGCAGCCAGGTCGGCAGCGGAAGCGGTAAAGTCGCCGCCGCCGCCGCCGGTGCGATCGCCGGCGCCGTGGTTGGCGACCGTGTGGAAAACAACGGCCGCAACTACGACCAGGGCGTGCAGGAACAGGCCGTGCGCCAGTGCCGCACCGTCGATTCCTTCGAATCGCGCACCACCGGCTACGACGTGACCTACGAATACCGCGGCCAGAACCACACCGCCTTCATGAGCCGCGACCCGGGCAACCGCATCCGCCTGCGCGTGTCGGTCGAGCCGGACCAGCAGTATTAATCAGTCATCGTTGTAGCTTAGTTGTATCGGCTCGGAGGACGCCCCCTCCTTCTCCGCGCCGCCTCTCCAATCCCGTTGCGCTTGCGCAGCGGGAACCCCTCCCCCGATAATAGGCCGATTCAACAGGTCGCCCTATGCTCATCAAACGTAAATCCATCGAACTCGCCGAATCCTCGCGCCGGCCCGCACGCAAACCGAAATTCGCGCCCGTGACGTTGTCCGAACAGGACGGCGTACGCTATCTCCACTTCGGCACCGAATGGGTGCAGGGCGCCATGCGCATCCGTAAACCCGATTGGCCGGAACTCGAATACGCGCAGCAGATGATGGCCTGGATGCTGTTCATCGAATCGCCACGCCGTATCGCCCAACTGGGCCTGGGCGCCGCCACGCTGACCAAATTCTGCTACCGCCAATTTCCGGACGCATTGGTGACCGCCGTCGAACTCAATCCTTCGGTGATCGCCATTTGTAACACCATGTTCAAACTGCCGCCCGAGGATGAGCGCTTCAATGTGCTGGAAATGGATGCGCTGGACTTCGTCGAAGACCCGGAAAACCACGGCGCCTTCGACGTGCTGCAATGCGATTTATATGACGCCACCGCCAAGGGCCCGGTACTCGACACGCCCGAGTTCTACCGCGCCTGCAGCGATTGCCTGGCGCCGGGCGGCATCATGACGGTGAACCTGTTCGGCGACCATCCAAGCTACAACAAGAACCTGAAGGCGATGAAATTCGCTTTCGACAGGGTGATTTGCCTGCCCGAAGTCCACGACGGCAATGTGGTGGCGCTATGCTTCAAGAACGCGCCGCAACTCGACGGCGCGGCACTGGCAGCACGCGCGGCGCAGATCGTGGCCGCCACCAAATTGCCGGCCAAATCCTGGGTCAAAGGACTTCAAGCAGGCATCGAGGCATCGCGCTAACAGCGTATTGAACAGAGGGATCGATGAACGCCAACGCACCGCAAACCGCTTCCCTCCCCCGCCCGTCCCAGCGGCCGCGGCGCCTGGACTTGCAGGCGATCTTTTCCTGGCTGCTGGCCGACGGCATCGTCGAAAAAGACAAGGTCAAGGCCCATTTCGCCCAGGCCCAGGGCATTCTGAAAAACGCCGCCGGCTCGATGCATCCGCTCACCGCCGTCGCGCAATGCAAGCTGCTGTCGAACCAGCCGCCGCACCGCCTGCTGACGCTCGACATTCTCACCGAATGGTGCGCCGCCAAGGTCGGCCTGCCCTTCATTCGCATCGACCCGTTGAAAATCGACTTCACCCGCGTGGCGGACGTGATGTCGGCCAGTTACGCGGCGCGTTTCAATATCCTGCCGGTCGACATGAACGCCACGACGCTGACGGTGGCCACGGCCGATCCCTTCGCCATCGAATGGGAAAACGAGATCGCCAGGATTTCGCGCCGGCGCATCGAACTGGTGCTGGCCAATCCCCTGGATATTGCCCAGTACATTTCCCAGTTCTTCAGCCTGGCGAAATCGATCCGGGACGCCAGCAAGACGAATGCGCAGGATGTCGCGCTGCGCAACAACTTCGAGCAACTGGTCGAGATGGGCAAGGCGAACAAACAGTTCGACGCCAACGACCAGCACATCGTCAACATCGTCGACTGGCTATGGGGCTATGCCTTCGAACAGCGCGCATCCGATATTCACCTGGAGCCGAAACGCGAATTCGCCGCGGTTCGTTTTCGCATCGACGGCGTACTGCACCAGGTGTACCAAGTGCCAGCTGCCGTCATGCTGGCCATGACTGCGCGCATCAAACTGCTGGGACGCATGGACGTGATCGAAAAGCGCCGCCCGCAGGATGGCCGCATCAAGACCCGCACGCATAGCGGCCAGGAAGTCGAGTTGCGTTTGTCGACCATGCCGACCGCGTTCGGCGAAAAGCTGGTGATGCGGATTTTCGATCCGGAAGTCGTGGTAAAAACCTTGCCGGAACTGGGATTTCCGCCCGTCGATGCCCAGCGCTGGGATGCGCTGACGAATCAGCCGCACGGCATCATCCTGGTGACCGGCCCCACCGGCTCGGGCAAGACCACGACGCTGTACACGACCCTGAAAGCGCTGGCGACCAACGAGGTCAACGTGTGCACGGTGGAAGACCCGATCGAGATGGTCGAGGCTTCGTTCAACCAGATGCAGGTGCAGCCCGGTATCGATTTGTCGTTTGCCGATGGCGTGCGTGCGCTGATGCGGCAAGACCCGGATATCATCATGGTCGGCGAGATCCGCGACCTGGCCACGGCCGAGATGGCGATCCAGGCGGCGCTGACCGGTCACCTGGTGCTGTCGACCCTGCATACAAACGATGCGCCGTCGGCCATCATGCGCCTGCTGGAACTGGGCGTGCCGGATTACTTGCTGGAAGCGACCATGATCGGGGTGATGGCACAGCGCCTGGTGCGTACGCTCTGCTCGGAGTGCAAGGCGCCGGATGGCGAACTGAGCAACGATGTCTGGCAAAGTATCGGCGGCACGTGGAACTTGCCGAAGCCGGAGACGGTCTATCGGCCTATAGGATGCCCGGAATGCCGGCAGACGGGGTATCGCGGACGGACCGGCTTGTACGAACTGCTGACGGTGTCGGAAGAATTCACGCAGCTGATCGGCGCGTCGGCAGACCTGCAGGCGCTGCGCCAGCAAAGCGTGGCCGACGGCATGAAGCCGCTGCGCATTGCCGGGGCGATGAAGATCATGGAGGGTGTGACCACGGCGGAGGAAGTGCTGAAGGTGACCTCGGCCCTGTCTGGCGGGTGATGCAACTTACCTCTGGCGCAAATCAAAATCGCCGGCTATAATACTGCCTCTTTCGGGTCGTTAGCTCAGCTGGTAGAGCAGCGGACTTTTAATCCGTTGGTCGCAGGTTCGAATCCCGCACGGCCTACCACGAATTTAGCAGCAGCATTGAAGGCGTCATGAGTGATCATGACGCCTTTTTTGTTTTTCTGCACTCGCCGTTATGCAAGGTCGGATTCGCTGTCCATAATTGATCCATCCGAATCCAGTTTTGCGTATAGGAGTTTGGTATCGCCGCCTACGAAGACAGCTCGCGGGTCGGACGGAAGCGTCGCGTCTTTTGCAAACCCTGCCAGGGAGTTATGCACGTAGTTATCAAAAAAGCGAATAATTTCCTCGTCTTTCAATCCTTGCTTGTGTTCGAATTCATCTTCCCATGCCTCGATCAAGGCCTTGTATTGAGGACGCAAGTCTCTCCTATGCTTCAGCCATTCCGCTCTTCTTCCAATCGGCTGCATTTCCTTTTGAATCGCCGCAACATCTGCCATTAATTGATTATCATACAGATCAACGAATGTTTGGAGCCTTGTCATGTCTGGAATGGTGTCCTGTTTTGCCTCGGCCTTGATTCGCTCCCAACGTGCAGCATTATATTTTTGGCGTGCAAGGCCTATATCGCGATCACTCACGCCTCCAACTCTCCTGTTCAGTTCATCCAGAGGTAGTGGAATTTCCCCTCGATCCTCTTTCTCGCGGGTATTAAGCAAGTTATTTAAAGACAAGTCCTCTTGGATTTCTTTTCTTCGGGCTTCCTTCACCTCGGACGACATGGCATTCTTACGCTGCACAAAGCGAGCATTATGATGCCGAATCGCTTCCGCCTCAGCTGTATCGCCTGCCAGCTTCTTTTTAATTGCCCTGAATCGCCATGCGAAATACAGCCGCCGATGATGGTTCATTAAGTCGCCAATGCTACTCGCACCCGCGATGGATTTCATGTAATGATTGTACGACTTTACTAGCTCCGGATGTATGCGGAAGTCTTCGACATTCGCTTCCTTGAACTCTGCAAGCATAGGAACGCCACTACGGACAGCGCATTTATACATGAAGTTCAGTGGAATCAGGCAAAAGTTTTGCGATGGAAGTAATGCACGTCCACCTTCCCCTGGCGTATATCCACCACCTACATCGGAGTGCACACCCGGGTAAATGGTTTCGTGGAAGTGAGATGGCTTAACAAATCTTCCCTTGTCAAAAAAGCTGATGCTATCAACTGGAAACGAATTTCGAATTTCATGCCCAGCAATAAAATGTCGAACGTCCTCGACTGTTTCATGGATTCTCATTTTTGCTCCCCAGCTATCGTGTCCAGCATGGCTTCCTGAGGCTGGGTCTGCGCCTGGGGCACCGCTTCTAGAAAAGGCCAGTTCTATCGGGCGAGTACGAGGATAGTCCCTATGTCTTTCGTTAATCATTCCTTTAACATCCGAGATTGCAGGATTATAATAGTCCATATTATTTCTGCTCATGGTATTACCGACAGAAGCAACGGTGTCAAACAATCCCATAAACCTGAACCGGACATGTGAGCCACCGCTTTTCAATTTCCATTTCCCTTCGCGCAATTCACAGCGCTCACGCATGAGGTCATTACTGAACGCACGCGCCAGCGCCGCGCCACGACTGAAACCGAAAATTGCTATATTTATTTCGACTACGGCATTTGTTTGTGCTGTTCCGTTTGCCAAAGGCTTCGCAAGAAGCCGGTCGAATTCTTGCAGTGCAAATGCAAGCCGTGCATCTCCGCCAGCCCCGGAAATGAGACCCAGCTTCTTCCCCTCATCCCCAATTGCGGGGAAGTTTGTTCCCAAACCAAGGATATAGACCGGCCAAATTCCAGCAGTCGGATCTGCTTCTACATGCGCACGATAAAGCCGTGCCACGCTGCTGTGCTTGCCCAGACCAAGATCCGCTTCCATATTATTGCCGGTACCGTCGAAAAAGTAGGATATCCAAAGATTTCTCCTACAGCTTCCCATCACGCCTTTTTGAAGGCTGGCATTCTTGAACGCCGATGCCGTCGCAGAAGAACCCACGGGCAGGCATTTTCGCGGAGCCTCATCGACCGGGACGCTTTCAGACTGGATGACGGCGGCTCGCAGCGCGTTTTCGGTAGGTTTAAGCGAAGTTGAGATCGAATCTCCTACGCCCTTATTATTCTGGCTGCTGGTCATCTTTACACCTCGGAAAGAGTGAACGATCCGGTCGTTTCTTGTCCAGCGCGAATGCAGGCAGCGATGAATATTCCGTCAGCCGAACCTGAGGCCGACCATTCGGATAAAAATGCGTTTCCAAATACGCAACATTTTTGCCGGACGGTATAGTGACGCTTACTTTCTCTTCTCGATAGAAAAAGTGCCTCGCCGCCTCAGATCTGCCATCAAGGTCCTTGATCAGATATCGACATCCATCGACTTGCCAACGCACCTTGACCTGAACCGTTCCGTTGAGTTCTTTTAGCAAGCGCACGCAACATGTGGTTCCACTTCCTCCACTAGTAGGTGAGCTCTTGCGTATATATCCCCCGCTAACACCATCAACACTATAGTCTTCAATTTCACGATCGGTATAGTTGTATCCGACTAGACCTAACAGCCACTCGCCATTTTGCTGGCTTTCTGGATTTCTTTCAGCGCCCAGCACTGACGATATCCAACACCCAAAAATCAGAACGCAGAGTTTGCTGAGCAGAAATGGCTTGCGATGATGAATATGATTTTTCATACGCACCTCAAAAATAGATCCTCAATCAAATCATCGAGTCTCGTCATATCTCTTGCTCCACTTTTCAGTTCTTTCATGATGTCGATCCATAATGGAGAATCCAATACTTTGGAGCCACCTCGTAATAAAATGCTGCAAAAAATCGAACAGCCCAAAACGGACTCAATGCCCTCGAATTTTGCTTTGGACACCAAGTCCTTTACTCGGAAAAATTGCTCAGGTACGGAACACTCCTTCATTTTTCGTGGAATGACTGTACGGAGCAAGTCCAAGACTTGATCTACCTCAGAAGCCTCTACGAACGCGAATTCTTGATTCGCGTGAAGTTTTAACGGCGCCACGAATGCATCATCAAGATTGAACTTTATTCTGGTTGTTTTCAGCTGACCCGATCGTTCTGGGTAGACCCAGGTGCTTGCCACGCCAAGGAACGCTTCTCGTTCGACCTCGTCTAAAATACTGATGAGAGCCGTTAGAATCCTCGAGTCGTAAAAACGAAATATCGCACTTGCCTCCTCCGACAACTCAGCCTCAAGGCGCAAGCTCAGCCTCATCCTCATTACCTCTACAGGAAGGGGTGATACCAAGAAAATAGCTGAAGAGGTGTCGCTGGCATGTCGGGAAAGCCAGTGTAAAAGGCGTTTTTTTGCGATTAGCACGCCGCGCTCTGCAGCCAGAATCAAAACCGGCGCAACGGCCAAAGCAGACTTTTCTGTTGTGTCATCAAACAACGTGACCCGAGGTACAGAATGTTTTTGCAGTTCTTGATAAACGCCGGGCAAGCCTGCCTGATCAAGCAGCAGATAAACGTTCTGGTCCGGGCTATCGACTGCAGCACTCTGAATAGCATTGCAGAAATCTATAGAAGATATATTGTTCATCGGAGAATAAATGGTGACCCTGCCGCTTGCGCCTTTAATAGACATTCTACACAGATACTTTTCGGCAAAGCCGGAAGTGGATAATCCAATTTAACTGGTCCGGCAAAACTCTTCTTCCCCGCATGCACCACAAGCTTCCCCGGGCATTGCACCGTAATATTCCCGCCCTCGATCGTGATATTTGCCCCGCCCGCCGTCGATAAGCTGATCTTCTTCGCCGCCGCCCAGTCGATATGCCCATGCGCGCTGATTACGTTCACTTCATCGCGCGCCTGTACCTTCAATTCATCGCCCTGCGCCTGGATATCGATATCGTCCTTCGCTGCGATCAGCTGCAATCCAACGCCGCCCTTCCCCGCCTTAACCGCCCCGCCCAGCACGCCGATTGCCTGGCCGGTATGCACGCGCATCTGGCCGCCGCTCACAAACTGTGTGTCCAGCCCACTCATCAACGAAACGGTCTCGCCATTCGACAGTTGCAGGCTCTGTCCGGCACTTGCCCCGAACCCATCCTTGGCAGCAATCGCGATGACGGCCCCAGTCGTATGCGGCACCTTGCCTGTACCCGCCGCCGTATTCCGCGCGCCGACGTCGGCCAGCGCTTCCGATAACGACGCCGTGCCCACCATCCCCGACATCGCCGCCAACAAGGCTTTCAAGGGCGCCGACTGCGCGTCCAGCAAGCTCGCATTCGCCTTGTCGGCGCCAAGATGCGCTGCCAGCCCGACCGTTTGATGTGTCAGCGCAGCAGAATTGAAGCTCTCCGCCAGCCTGGCCGCCTGCCGCAGCAGCCCAACCGCGGCAGCGTTCTCGCCTGCCGGATCGCGTGATGTACCCGCATGCGCGATCCTGTAGCTCGATACAAACAAGCCCGCCCCCGCCCGCACCGCGCCATACGCATCGGTTCGCAATTCCGCCCCCATCCCGCGGAAGCTGCCCCGGTAATTGTCTGCGGTATGGATCAGGTGTCCGAGATTCAGCTCGGTGGTGCCATGCGTGCATTTCAGCTGCACCCGCCCCTGGCCATCGGTATCGTCGAACAGCAACTGGTTGTAGCCGCTGCCGCCGAATTCCTTGCTGCGGATGCCCCATTGCGCGGCGCCGTTGCGGTGGCCGGCGTCGTCGCCCGATGCGCCGTGCCATACCGGACTATTGCCGCCGGCCGAATTGCCCTGTGCCGAAGGATTGTGGTCGTGTGCAAAGGTAAAGACCTTCGAGCGGTCGCCGGTATCGTGCCGTCCGCCCGGCGTCGGTGCAATCCCCCCTTCACCCTGGCCGTTGTAGAGCGCCGACGATGATCGGGCGGTCGATGTCGTTCTCCAGGAACTGCACCAGCACTTCCTGGCCGATGCGCGGCAGGAACTGGCTACCCATGCCGCCGCCGGCCAGGCGCTGGGCCACGCGCACCCAGCAGCTGGCGTTGCGCTCGTCCTGCCAGTGGAAGCGGACGCACACCCGCACGAGCCGGTCGCAATACAGTTCATTGGCGCCGTTCGGCCGGTCGCTGCCATCGGCGCCAATCACGATGGCGCTCTGGGAACCGTGCGCGGTCGGCCTGGCCTTGCTGCGGCCGTCGCTGCCCGGCAGTTGCGGCCGCCATGGCAGCTCGGCCGGAATCGCCTCGAAACAGTTGGCATAGCCGGTCTCGCGTGCCTGCGCGATGGCCAGCGCGACGTCCTGGGGCCAGTCGCGCCCTACGCTTTCTTCGAGCAGCTCGGGAATCGGCCCGAACAGTTCAGCCAGGGCATGCTGTGCGGGCGGCGGCATGTTGTTGACGCCCACGCTGAGCACACGTGTCAGGACAAACGCCGCATCGTTGCCACGTGCGCGCACAGGCAGTCCGGCAAGCTTCAGCCGCGTTCCTGCCCGCAAGGTACGCACCGTCGATCGGCCCGCCCACACTTCGGCACGCGCCTCCTTTCCCTCCATCTGCAGGTCCGCGTAATGCCGTGCCTGCGCCAGATTCGCGAACGTGTCCGCCCCCGGCACGTCGAAGGCCTCGATCGGGGGAAGATTGCGTGACTGTGCGAGGCGGGTTGGCGATCCGATGGCGACGATCTGCTTGGCCTTGTAGTCGTAGCTCGACACCGTGGTCAGTGAGGCTTGCAGGCGGCGCCGGGCGGTCAGTGCCTGCACCGTATCGTCCTGCTCGACGGCGCGCGCCGCGTGGTAACGAATGCCGCCGGCGGCAGCACTCGACAGGTCCTCGGGCAAGGCGCGCGGATGGCTGCTGTCTCCGAACAGCACCAGCATCGGGCCGTCCGCATCCTGCTCGATGCGCCAGCCCAGTCCTTCCTCGGCCAGGATACGACGCACGAAATCGAGGTCGGATTCGCGGTACTGGCAGCAATAACTGCGTGGCAGCGTATCGCGCAGGAAGGGTCCGGTGTCGATGCTCCAGCGCCAGCGCGCCAGCGGCGGGTAGCTGGCAAACACGGCGTCGACGATGTCGGTGACGCGCTTGTCTTGCCAGACGCGGCTATTGCGCACCTGGCCCAGGCGCCAGATCCAGGGCGACAGGCGGATCCGGTAGCGCGCCAGGCCGCCGTCGCTGCCGAGCATGGCCACCTCGGAGATCTCACCGCCGTAGCGTTCACGCTTGCCATCGGCCAGGCAGACTTCCAGCGTGGCCGGTTCGCCGAGCAAGGCATCGAGATCGATGTGCATGCTGGTCGACAGCACGATGATGTCGCGCACACCCACTTCCTGCAGGCCATCGGACGCGACAAAGGCCTCTACCAGAAGGCTGCCTGCCGGCGGGCCGGAACGTCCGTTGCCGATGACGAGTTCGTAGAGGCGGCGCGTGCTCGAAAATTCTGACAGTGCGGCAGCGATCCGCTGGGTCAGTGCCATGCTCATGACCAGATGCACTCCTCGGTAATTGGTACAGACAAAATGACGTCGTGCAAAATGCAGAAAAGCATCTGTCATCATGCCGCTCGATCCCGGCATTACCTTGAGTCAAGTCATTGTTGAGCAAGATCACGATTTGTTGTGACAGCAAACCGACACGCCGCCCCGCTCTTCAATACAGAGGGGGAAGTCCTGGCGCCAGGTTCGCGCCAAGCATCATTTACTTGTCGAAACTTCTTACAATTAAGCAAAAAGAATTCGACCCCGTACATACAAGCTTTTGATTTGATTGAGAAACATTTACCTGGTTCGATTTTTGCTGATTGACAATTAAGCGCTTGCTGAAGAGCTGCGTGAGTCAATCCAAACCTAAACTAGGAAAATCCATGAAAACCTCCAAGATCGCACGCAGCCTGCTCGCTGGCGCTGTTGCCATGCTCTTCCTCGCACCCGCAGCGCACGCCGCCGTCATCTCCGTCAACTTTGGCGATGCGCCAGTCAATGTTCCTAGCAACATCGATGGCGTGTATTTCAATTTCCTCACCGGCGCCTACGGCCCGTCCGAAATGGTCGGCTACGACTTCAATCCTTACAACAACAACAGCGGCCTGACCTTCTATGGCGCTGCCGCACCGTCGGGCATCCTTGCCACTGGCACGCCGGGTCCCCTGGCGCAAGCGCGCGTACTGCAGTTCGGCGACCTGATCTCCTCGACCGGCCAGTTCAACCCGTACCAGACCCGGGGCGATAACTTCCAGGCCGGCCGCCAGGAATATGTCGGCTTGCGCTTCCTCAACGAAACCACGGGCATCCTCAACTACGGTTGGGCACTGATCAACACGACCGCAGGCAATGGTTTCCCTGCATCCGTAGCGGCTTACGGCTACGAAAACACAGGCCTGTCGATCACGGCTGGTGAGACCGCAGTTGCCGCAGACGTTCCTGAACCTACCTCGATCGCCCTGGTCGGCCTTGCCCTGGGTGCATTGGGCCTGTCGCGCCGCCGCAAATCCGCCTGATTGACTTGCCAGGCAGGGAGCAAAAGAACGCCAACCCGCGGGTTGGCGTCGTCGTTTTTGCTGCGAAAGCGCTCTTGTAACAATGGCGCGTAGCGGAACGCGTGCTGGGTTGCAATGATGCTAAAGTGTTCACAAAACTGAATACAAGGCATCCCATGAAAGCTCTCCATAAACTCAGCACCGTTGGCTACGTTCTTGCCGCCCTGCTCTTCTTTACCTGCGGCTTCGCACTGATCGTGCTGGCCGGAATCGAGATCTGGACCGCCATCGCGCCCGGCGAAGATCACCCGGTCAAGGAACGCTTCCAGGTGATCCTCGAATGCGTCGGCCTCGTCACCATTGCGGTTGCCGCACTCGAGCTGGGCCAGACCGTGCTCGAAGAGGAAGTCCAGCGCACCGTGCATACCAGCGCGCCCACCCGCGTGCGGCGTTTCCTGTCGCGCTTCCTGATCGTGGTGGTGGTGTCGCTGGCGGTCGAGTGCCTGATCGGCGTGTTCCAGTTCCTGCACACCAAGCCGGACCAGTTGCCCGAGGTCGCTTCAATCGGTGTGGCGGCCGGGGTCTTGCTGGCAAGCTGGGGCCTGTTCATCCGCCTGAACGTCGATGCCGAGAAGCTGGAACCGGAAGCAATGCACGAAGCCCAGGAAGAAGACAAGGAAGTCGAAACCTGAGCAACCGGCCGGTGCCGGCGCGAAGCGAGTTCGACATGGGGCGTCATCAGGCGCCCGCATCGCTGGGCCGGCCCGCGGGTCTGCACGCTGCCTGCCACCAAAAACCGGCCTTGGTATTGCGATTTCGCATGATTTGCACGAAACCCTTGGCGTCTTGCCAGAGTCCGGCTATAATCTTGCCTTCTTCGGGTCGTTAGCTCAGCTGGTAGAGCAGCGGACTTTTAATCCGTTGGTCGCAGGTTCGAATCCCGCACGGCCTACCAAAGAATTTCAGTAGTAAAGCATCGTCAAAAACGCCAACCAGCACGGTTGGCGTTTTTGTTTCTGCTTTCCGTTTTGCTTCCGGCACAAGGCACCATGCCCCAGACCATCCTCGCCCCCGTCCACCACGAACTGCTCATCAAGAAGAGCCGCTTCATCGCCTGCGTGCAGCCGATGGCGGACCGGGCCGGCGCGCAGCAGGTCGTCGCCGGCCTGCGTGCCCAGCATCCGGGTGCGGCCCACGTGTGCTGGGCGCTGCTGGCCGGCGGCCAGTCGGCGGCCGTGGACGACGGCGAGCCGAGCGGCACTGCAGGCCGCCCCATGCTCGACGTGCTGCGCCACCAGGACCTGGAAGGCGTACTCGCCACCGTGGTGCGCTACTTCGGCGGCGTGAAGCTGGGCGCCGGCGGCCTGGTGCGTGCCTACACCGACAGCGTGGCTCAGGCGCTGCTGCACGCCGACAAGATCGCCATCATCCGCAAGACGGTCCTGCGCTGCAGCGCGCCCTACCCTTTGGAGGGCCTGGTGCGGCGCGAGATCGACGGCGCCGGCGCGACGCTGCTGGACGTTATGCACGGCAATGACGTCGTGTTTGCCTTCAGCCTGCCCGAGGCAGCGGCGGGCGCCTTTGCCGCGCGCCTGAACGAGGCCGGGCATGGCCGCATTGCCTGGCTGCGCGACGAAGAAGCGTGAGTGTACGCCGGCACTATCAGTGCACGGAATACCAGACATCACGACACGAAAGCTGACTGCTCACCCGCCAGCCGCTATAGTGGCCGACCACCTTCGACCGTATCTGGCGTGTCGCGGGCAACCTACAAGAAAAGATTCCGTATTTTGATGAAGAAAAGCCTGTTTCCCCTGGCCCTGGGCGGGTTCGGCATTGGCATGACCGAATTCGTGATGATGGGCATCCTTCCCGACATCGCCACCGGCCTCGATATCACCATTCCCCAGGCCGGCTATCTGATTTCCGCCTACGCGCTGGGCGTGGTGGTCGGCGCGCCGACCCTGGTGGCGCTGGTGGCCGGCCGTCCGCCGCGCAGCGTGCTGATCTGGTTCATGCTGATGTTCGCGGTGTTCAACGGCCTGTCCGCGCTGGCGCCGAACTTCGGGCTGATGATGGCGTCGCGCTTCCTGGCCGGCCTGCCGCACGGCGCCTTCTTCGGCGTCGGCGCCGTGGTGGCCAGCCGCCTGGCCGATCCGGGCAAGGTGGCCGCCGCGCTGGCAACCATGTTCACCGGCCTGACCCTGGCCAACGTGCTCGGCGTGCCCTTCGGCACCTGGCTCGGGCATAACGTCAGCTGGCGCCTGGTGTTCCTGGTCGTGGCCGCCATCGGCCTGGCCACCGCTCTCAGCCTGAAGCAATGGGTGCCCTTCTTCGAGGCCACACCCAGCGCCGGCCTGAGGAAGGACCTGAAGATCTTCCGTAAGCCGGGCCTGTGGCTGGCGCTGGCGATCACCTCGATCGGCACCGGCGGCTTCTTTGCCTGGTTCAGCTATATCGCGCCGCTGCTGACCGACATGGCCCGGTTTGCTCCAGGCCAGATCCCGCTGATCATGACGGTGGTCGGCGTCGGCATGACCGTGGGCGTGACCCTGGGCGGACGCCTGGCCGACCGCTTCGCGCCCCTGCGCGCCGTGGCCCTGCTGCTCACCAGCATGACGGTTTTGCTGCTGCTGAACGGCTTGCTGGCCACCTCGCAGCCGGCGATGCTGGTGCTGGCCTTTGCTACCGGCGCGAACGCGCTGGCGCTCGGCCCGCCGATCCAGATGCTCTTGATCGGCCATTCGCGCGAAGCCGAGATGCTCGGTTCGTCGCTGGGGCAGTCAGGCTTCAATATCGGTAACGCCACCGGCGCCTTCCTCGGCGGGATTCCACTGACGCTGGGCTATTCCTATGCGTCGCCGCAGTGGGTGGCGGCCGGCATGGCCGTGGCCGGCGTGGGGCTGGCGCTGTGGATGCTGGCCATGGAACGCAAGCCTGTTCCTCAGGCCGCCTTGCGCCAGCAATAAGCAGGCCTGCCGCGTACAGGCCGGCGCAGGGCTGGCACCTTCGCCTCCTGGAACAATACGTGCAGGGCGCCGGCGGTTCGCAGCGGATATCGTCTTCGGAAGGCTGCGAAATACCCCATGCTCGTGCAGTTATGCATTGACGAGCATGGAAGGCCGTCCTGGCTCAGCGCCCGCGCTTTTCCATCAGGCTGCCCAGCATGTCGACCGGCAGCGGAAACACGATGGTCGCCGTCTTGTCTCCCGCAATCGTGGACAGGGTCTGCAAATAGCGCAGCTGCATCGCTCCTCCTTCGCGCGCCAGTACCTCGGCCGCCTGCATCAGCTTTTCCGACGCCTGCAATTCGCCCTCGGCGTGGATCACCTTGGCGCGCCGCTCGCGTTCGGCCTCGGCCTGGCGGGCGATCGCGCGCACCATCGATTCGTCGAGATCGACATGCTTGATCTCGACGTTCGCCACCTTGATGCCCCAGGCGTCGGTCTGGGCGTCGAGTACTTGCTGGATGTCGATGTTGAGGCGCTCGCGCTCGGCCAGCATGTCGTCGAGCTCGTGCTTGCCGAGCACCGAGCGCAGCGTGGTCTGGGCCAGCTGGCTGGTCGCTTCCATGAAGTTGGCCACCTGGATGATGGCGCGCTCGGGGTCGATCACGCGGAAGTACAGCACCGCGTTCACCTTCACCGAGACGTTATCGCGCGAGATGACATCCTGTTTCGGCACGTCGAGCACCACGGTGCGCAAATCGACCCGCACCATCTGCTGCAGCACCGGAATCAGAAGGATCAGCCCCGGCCCCTTGACCGACCAGAAGCGCCCCAGCTGGAACACCACGCCGCGCTCGTACTCGCGCAGGATGCGCACCGAGAGCGCGAACAGCAGCGCCAGCAGGATCAGCAGGAAGCCGACGCCGAAACCCAGTTCGAACAGCATGGCAGTCTCCTCGATGGGCGCGCCGGATGCCTGCGGCGCGCCGTTAGTTGGCAGGCGGCGCACGGGCGCTCGCCGATGCATCGGCAGGCACGACCCGCAGCACGCGCCCGCTGCGCCCGATCACGCGCACGCGCTGGCGCTTGCGCAGCGGCGTGTCGCTGACCACGCGCCAGGTCTCGCCGCCGACGTTCGCCCAGCCCTCGCGCACGGCGTCGCCCAGCATCTCGGCCATCTCTCCTTCCAGCCCCGCGGTGATGCCGGGCGCGGGCCGGCGCCGCGTGCGCAGCGCCACCTGGGCCGTGGCGCCAACCAGCAGCGCCGCCGTGATGCCGACACTCGCCACGAAGCCGAGCGGCATGCCGAAGCCCGGCGCCTCGCTGTCCATCAGCAGCAGCGCGCCGATCACGAAGGCGACCACGCCACCCAGGCCGATCACGCCGAAGCTGGGCAGGAAAGCCTCGGCCACCATGCAGGCCAGGCCGAAGCAGATCAGCGCCAGGCCCGAGTAATTGATGGGCAGCAGCTGCATGCCGTAGAGCCCGAGCAGCAGGCAGATCGCACCCATCACGCCGGGCAGCACCGCGCCCGGACTCATGAATTCGAACAGCAGGCCGTACATGCCGACGGTGAGCAGGATCAGCGCCACGCTCGGGTTGGCGATCACGGCGAGGAAGCGCGTGCGCCAGTCGGGCGCGGCGTCCAGCACGCCGGCGCCGGCCACGGCCACGCGCCAGTCGGCGTTTTGCACGCGCACCACGCGGCCGTCGGCCAGCGCCAGCAACTGCGCCAGGTCGCGCGCCACGATGTCGATCACGCCAGCGGCGAGCGCGTCGCCGGCCGACAGACTGAGCGACTGGCGCACCGATTTTTCGGCCCAGTCCGCATTGCGCCCACGCAGCTGGGCCAGGCCGCGGATGTAGGCGGCGGCATCGTTGACAGCCTTGGCCTCCATGGCCGACGGCGCCTTGTCCTTGCCGGCTGCGGGCAGGCCGGGACCCGTGGGCC
Organism: Massilia sp. IC2-278; assembly: GCF_020708045.1. GTDB lineage: Bacteria > Pseudomonadota > Gammaproteobacteria > Burkholderiales > Burkholderiaceae_D > Telluria. The sequence goes on along the minus strand of NZ_JAJFES010000008.1, from coordinate 15,824 downwards.
CGGGACTGGCCGTACTTGGACCGGCCGTAGCTGGACCGCCCGTGCCTGGACTGGCCGTGCCTGGACTGGCCGTGCTCGAACTGGCCATGCCTTGACCGCCCGTGCCTTGACTGGCCGTGCCTGGACCGCCCGTGCCAACCTGCACCGGCGTGGCCGCGCCCAGGTTGGTGCCGGGCGCCATGGCGGCGATGTGGCAGGCGTAGAGGATGTAGGTGCCGGCGCTGGCCGCGCGGGCGCCGCTGGGAGCGACGTAGCAGGCCACCGGCAGCGGCGCGGCCAGGATGGCGCGGACGGTGCTGCGCATGGCGGTGTCGAGCCCGCCGGGCGTGTCGAGCTGGAGCACGACAAGGGCGCGCCGCTCTTGCGCGGCGCGGGCAATGCCGCGTTCGACGTAGTCGGCGTAGGCCGGGCCGATCGGGCCGTCGATGGTGAGCAAGGAAACCGAAACGGCAGCGGAGGCGGCGACCGGGGCAGAAGCAGCGGCAGGAGCGGCGGCAGGAGCAGCGCCATGGGCGCCGCCCGCTGCGGACGCGCGTGACTGCGCGCAGGCCGGCGCCACCGCCAGCAGGCAGGCCAGGCACAGCAGCCGCAGGAATGACGACGCCGTTTTCGGACAGACCAGGACCACGCGACGCACCACGCTTCCTCCGCACGAGATGGACTCTCATGCGTTAGAACGGCTGGCCTCGTCCTTGGTTCCTGTAAAAATCCGCCGCCAGGCTGGCCCGGATCAGACCAGCAGCGGCCCGCCCATGATTGCCTGGGTCTCGGCCGCCTCGGCGCGGATCTCGGCCAGCATCTCTTCGTCGAGCACGAAGTCGAGCGCGCTGTCGCCGTGGGCCGGCAGCTCGGCCGGCGCCGCGCCCAGCGGCGACGGCACCGGCGCGTACTGGTTCGCCAGCAGCAGGGTGTCGAGCAGGGTCGAGGGCGGCATGTTGATCCAGCCGCGGCGCAGTTCGCCGATGGCGTCGGCCACCGGCGCCGGCACCGACAGCTTCTTCAGCACCTCGAGGCTGACCACGTCTTCGCACAGCTCGCCCCACTTCTCGGTGTCGTCGTCGAGCAGGCCGGGGAATTCGTCGGCGCGCGAGAGCAGGTAGAAGCCGCCGACCTCGTGGATGATGCCGGCGAACAGGGCCGTGTCGGGATTGACGAAGGTGACGCGCCGCGCCAGCGCCTGGGCCAGCGCCGCCACGTGCACCGTGTGCTCCCACAGCTGCTCGGCCTTGATGCGCAGGCCGGGGTCCTTGATGCGGCTGCCGAACTGGCGCACCACCAGGCTGGCCACCAGGGCCTGCAGGCGGCGGTAGCCGATGCGGATCACGGCCGCGCGCACGTTGGTCACGGGCGGACCGCCGCCGCCGGAAAACGCGGCCGAATTGGCCAGCGCCACGGTGCGCGCGGCCAGTTGCGGCTCGGCCAGCACGAGGCGGATGGCGTCGTCGAGCGGACAGTCGGGATCGTCGAGCGCCTGCTGCAGGCGCAGCACGGCGTTCACGCTGGTAGGAAAGGTAATGTCACCGCGGGCCGCCTGGGCCACGATGAATCCAAAGGCTTCGAGTTTATTCACCCGAAAATTATACCGCGCCATCCCGGGTGGGTAGGCGCCAGGGCTGCCGCCGCCGTCCGGTTTGCCTCCGGGCGACGGTAAAAAAACGACAGCGATGGACACGCGGCCGCCTTCAAGGACGGCCGCATCGGGAAAACCGCGCCGGGAACAAGCGGCCACGCAGCGCGGCACGGCACATGGGCAAGCGCTTACTTGGCCTCTTGCTTGGCCTCTTACTTGACCTTGATTGCGCTCTTCACGCTGGTCACGCCATCGACTTCCTTGGCCACCTTCACGGCCTTGTCGGCCTCGGCCTTCGATTCGACGAAGCCGCTCAGCATCACCACGCCCTTCTCGGTTTCGACGTGGATCGCCATCGATTTCAGCTCGGGCTCCTTGAAGATGTTCGCCTTGACCTTGGTGGTGATCGCCGTGTCGGAAGCGGCCACGGCCGTGCCGCGGGTGGCGTCGCGGGTTGCCTCGCGCGTGTTGTCGGCCGCCTTGTCGGTGGCACGGTCGGTGCGGTCGGCTACAGTGGCGGCGGTGTCGCGCGTCTTCTCGCCGGCGGTCTGCATCGCCTCCTGCGTGTTTTCCTTGGCGCTGGCCGCGGCCTGGCGGGTTTTGTCGCCGAGGTTGTCGACCGCGCTCTCGGTTTTCTGGGCGATGGTCGAACCGGCGGCGCGCAGGCGTTCGCCGGCGCCGTCCAGGCCGGTCTTCTCGGCCACGGTGGAGGCGGCGGCCTTGGTCTTGTCGACGGCGGTGGAGGCGACTTCCTTGGTCTTGTCGACGGCGGTCGAGGCGGCGGCGCGGGTCTTGTCGGCGGCGCGGTCGGTGGCGTTCTCGGCGCGGTTGGCCATGGTGGTCACGTTGCCCTTGCTGTCGACCAGGCAGCCGGCGCTGCTCCCGCCGGTCGCCTGTTCGCACTTGGCAACGGCTGCGGCCTTGGCCGGGTCCTTGGTGTCGGTGCTGGCGATCAGGCCGGCGCTGCCGCTGGAACCGAGCGCCGTGGAGCCGTCGCGTCCGGCCTTGGCATCGGCCAGGGCGGCAGTGTGCACCGACTTGGCATTGTCCATGCAGCTGTCCTTGTCGGCGCCGCTGCGGGCATCGCATTTTTCCTTGGCGAGGTCGTAGTCGGCGTCCGCGACTTTTTCGCGGGCGTGCGAGCGGGCCGATTCGCTGTTCTCGTACTTGGCCACGGCCTGCGATTCGCCGCGTGCACGGGCCACCTTGGCCTCGGCCATGCAGACGTCCTTGTCGTTGCCCTTCATGGCATCGCACTTGGCGCTGGCCGTCTTGTAGTCGGCCGACACTTTTTGGACGGCATCGCGGTAGCCCGCCGCGTCCTGGGTCTGGGCCTGGGCAGGAGCGACGGCGAAGCTGGCGCCGGCTGCGGTGGCAAGCAGGGTTGCAAGCAAGGAGTTCATGGCAGTGTCCCTCATGTCGGTTGTTGTGATGGCGTCATTAAACGCCGCACCCCCACCAACTTCTGTGCGACAGCGTACCGTTGCCGGAAAAACCATGAACGCGCTGCGGCAGCGCATGCGGCCGCCATCGAAGGATTTACTCGGCCTTCAGCAAGCCCTCGCGCCAGAGCGGCGCCGCATCGTCGAACGGGGCGCCGGTATTGCCGAGACGGCTGGCGTCGCGCGCCAGTTCCACCCAGAGGCGGGTGTCGTGCCCGCTGCGCGCTACCGGCTGCTCCCTGCGCACCGCCTCGAACCAGGCATGCACGCGGCCGTAGGCATCGGGATTGCGCTGGCGGGTCCAGGCCAGGGCGGCCAGGTCGGCATAGGCTTCCTCGCGCCGCGCTTCGCGCATCGCTTTAGAAGCGGCCAGCAGTTCGCTGCTGGCGGCGCGCTCCTCGCCCACCTCGACGAAGCCGGCCGGCAAGGCCTTCCAGGCGCCGCGCACGTGGCGCCAGCAATGCGCCACTTCGTGGGCCGTCATCGCCTCGATCAGTTCGCCGCGCTGGGCATCGGGCACGCCGTCGAGTATGGTCTCCGCCTGGGGGTTGCCGCGCAGGGTCAGCACCAGCTTGCAGCGCCCCTTGTCGAAGCCCATGGCCAGCGGTACGTCGTTGGCGCGCGGCTGGGGCTGGACCACGATGTCGATCGGCAGCGCCAGCTTCTGGGAATAGGACAGGACCGGCGCCGCCGCCTGCAGCCAGCGCCCCTCGAGGGCGGTCAGTTCGGCGGACCGGGCGCCGGCGCCGGCGAACAGGGTGGCGAAGGCGGCAGCTGCAAGATACTTGGACATGGAAGACTTCCGGTTGTACTGGATGTACTGCGCTAAAACGCATCGAGCTCAAATGCTCTCAAGCAATTCTAGAACCGAGAATATCTTCCCAATCAGAAATATTTTTGTCCGTGTTCAAACCGGCAACGCCAGCGCCCTCTTCTGCGGCGCGAACGCGACAGTTTGCTTTCCCGGCTGTGCCATTTTGAACACACTGACCAGTTTCGCCAGCGCGGCCGCCTCATCCTGCATCGCATCCGCCGCCGCTTCGGCCTGCTCGACCAGGGTGGCGTTCTGGCGCGTTGCCTCGTCCATGCGGCCGATGGCAAGGTTCACCTGGCCGATGCCTGCGCTCTGCTCGGCGCTGGCCGCGCTGATCTCGGCCATGATGTCGGTCACGCGCTTCACGCTGCTGACAATCTCGTCCATCGTGCTGCCGGCCGCGTCGACCAGGCGCGCGCCGGCATCGACCCGTTCGACCGAACTGCCGATCAGCGCCTTGATCTCCTTGGCGGCGGCGGCCGAACGCTGGGCCAGGTTGCGCACCTCGGTGGCCACGACCGCGAAACCACGCCCCTGTTCGCCCGCGCGCGCCGCTTCCACGGCGGCATTCAGGGCCAGGATATTCGTCTGGAAGGCAATCGTGTCGATGACGCCGATGATGTCCACAATCTGTTTCGACGAATCGTTGATCGAGGCCATGGTCTCGACCACCTGCGACACCACGGCGCCGCCGCGCACCGCCACCTGCGAAGCGGACTCGGCCAATACATTCGCCTGGCGCGCATTGTCGGCATTCTGGCGCACGGTGCCGGTCAGTTCTTCCATCGAGGCGGCGGTATCCATCAGGGTGCGCGCCTGGCGCTCGGTGCGCTGCGCCAGGTCGTGGTTGCCGGCGGCGATCTCGGTGGAGGCGTTGGCGATGGCCAGGGTGCCGGCGCGTACCTGGGACACGATGCCGACCAGGCTGTCGCGCATGCCCTGCATCGCGTACAGCAGGCTGGAGCGGTCGCCGGGCGCGGTGCGGATGCGCACGTCCAGCTCGCCGGCGGCGATGCGGCCGACGATGTGGGCGGCATAACCGGGCTGTCCACCGAGCTGGCGCAGCAGGCTGCGGCTGATGTACCAGGCCGCCAGCGCCCCGGCCGCCACGGCAATCGCGCACAGGACCAGCATCCAGGCAAAGAAGCTGCCAGTCAGCGCACGCGCCTCGGCGGCCGACTCCTTGTTCAGCCTTTCCTCGAGGTCGATCAGGCGGTTCACGCCGGCCAGCCAGGCGACGAACGCCGGCGCGGCCTGCTGCGCCAGCAGCGTGTGGGCGGCATCGCTGTCGCCGGCCATGCGCAGGGCGATCACCTGGGCGATCAGCGGCTGGGCCTGGCGTTCGTTGTCCTTGATCGCGGCCAGCGCCGCGCGTTCTTCCGGCAGGATGTCGGTGCGCGCGCCGAACATGGCGTCGAGCGCCACGCCGGCCTGCGCGTAATTGGCGGCCAGCTGCTCGATCTGGGCCAGGGCCGGGCGGGCGGCGGCGGCATCGCCGGCCAGCACCACGTCGCGCAAGGCGATCGCGCGGTCGTGCACGCTGCCGCGGAAGTTGATGGCATGGCGCTGCTTGACGTTGTTGACGTCGTTGATGCGGTTGAGGGTGGCATCGATGGTGCCGACGCGGCTGACCGCAAGCGCGGTCAGCAGCATCATGAGGGCCAGCACGGCGCCGAACCCGAGCGCCAGGCGGGTGCCGATCGTCATTCTTGAAGAAAACATTGGAGTCTCGCTAGTCGTCCTGCGCAGCGCCGGAGAAGCGCGAGGCGTTATTGCCCGCAGGAAATGCGGGCGCGACTATAGCAAAACGGTCTTCAAAAAATCGGCTGCGTTTCAATCGTGTGCAGCTTTTTGACAACAAAGCGTGTCAAAAGCTGCACATCGGGCGTTTTACTTGCTTGCGCCGGTCAACGAGGCAGCCGTGACAAAGGCTGGACGGATATCGTTCGGCACCGCCTTCATCTTGTCGAGCGCCTTTTGCACGTCCGGACGGATGACCACATAGTGCGCCATCATCGCCTTGGCGCGTGCATAGTCGCCGGTCGCCTCGATGGTGAGGAACTCGCGGTCCAGGTCGATCACCGCCTGCTTGATCTTCTTGAAGTCGACCGAGAAGGTGCCGTCGCCGTGCGAGACGAAAGCGCCCTTATCGAGCAGGTAGTTCACCTGGATCGCCATGCCGCGCGCGTGCGAATCGGTCAGGCCGAAGTGCAGCGTGCGGAAGCACGAAGCCAGGAAGGTGTTGTACAGCTTGCGCTCGGCCGCCTCGCCCTGCCCCAGCGTGTCCTTCAACTGCCCCTTGTCCATCATGTAGGCCAGGGCCCAGAGGCCAGTGACGTCGGCCTTCGCTTCCTCGATGGTCGAGTAGGTCTCTTTCAAATCCTGGCGCGGCGTCGATTCCTTGCCGCCCTGCTTGGTCACATGCGGGCCCAGGCCGTGGGTGATTTCGTGGGCCAGGATGTGGGTGAAGAAGGAATTGAAGTCGAGGTCATTCTGGTCTTGCGGACGCAGGACCAGTTTCGTGATCGGCTTCAGGGTCGATTCGAACTTCGCTTCCTGGATGTTCTTCAGCATCACGCGCTTGGAGCCGCGCTCGCGGATGATGCGCTCGTCGTTCGGCAAATTGTAGGCGGCGGTCTGCACGCCCATGTTGCCGTCGCCGGCGCCGTAGACCTGGTTCACCACCACCATGGGCGCCATCGCCCCGACCTTCGGGTTGCGGTATTGCTTGTCGATCGGCAGGTTGTCTTCCAGCTCCTGCATGTGCTTGCCGAAGAAGTCCAGCTTCCGGGTTTCCTCGGGATCGCGCACGCTGACGTAGGCTTCGAAGGCGGCCTTGTAGCCGAACAGTTCGTCGTTATAGGTCTCGTAGGGTCCGATCGTGATGTCGACCGGGCTGTCGAGGTCCATCCAGGCGAAGTCCGAGGCCAGGTAGTCGTTCGACAGGAAGGCGTCGGCGCGCAGGCTCAGGAATTTCTTCAGCGAGGCGTTGTCGGTGTGGCTGGCGGCTTCGCGCAGCAGCTTGGCCAGTTTCTCCAGCTCCGGCTTGTATTCCTCGGAATACTTCACGGTGCGGAACTTGCCGGCCTTGTCGTTGCGGATGACGGTGAAGTACCACTGGGCGGCTTCCTTGTCTTTCGCCGGCAGTGCGTTCATCCAGGCTTCCAGGGCTTCCTTGGTGGCGCCGGCCGGATAGAAGTTGGCGGCGTCGGGCTTGCGTGCGGGGATGGCGATGCCGGCGTACTCGGCGGGCATGAAGGAGCGGTTGCCGTCGATGATCGACCACGGGCCCTTGTTCAGCCAGAAGTAATCCTGGCGCGCCTTGCCGAGCGGGGAGTTGTCCTTTTGCAGGGCGGCCCACAGGGCTTCGTTGCTGGCCCAGCGCTGGCGCAGTTGCAGGGTGTCGACGATCTTCGCGGCCTCGACCAGCTTGGCGATGGCGGCGCGGTCGCCTTGCGAGAGCTTGGAGGTGTCGGCGCGCAGTTCAATGGGGGCGAAGCGTTTCGCCATGGTGGTCAGTTCGGCGACGCTGGCGGGGCCGGGTTTGGTGGCGGGTGCTTCGGCGGCAGCTGTAGCGGCGGCGCCGGCGGCCAAGGCCAGCACGAGTGGAGCGAGAAGGTATTTCATGTGTCCCCTGTTTGGTTTCGAATGCAAGCGGGGGATTGTAATACCGTTAGGTGGGATGGGATCGGCGCGATGATCTTGCCGCTAACATTGACCGTACGGTGGGCACTCCGTGCCCACGCGGTTACGTGCGTGTGATTGCACTACTGGCGGTGAATCATCGCTCGCGATATCGACAATGATCGGAGCGGTATGCATGGGTTTCGTTCGCCTCACCTTTCGCGAGCGAGTCGGACCCGCTAACGGTGCAAGGATGCGCACGTAACCGCGTGGGCACGGGGTGCCCACCGTACGGGAGACGACACGGGCCGATGATACGGCCCGGGTAGAAATTGGCCCGCGCTTACCGCACCGTCGCCAGCGCCGGCGCCTGCTCCCAACCACCACCCAGCGCACGCGCCACGGCCACCGACGCCAGCAAGCGCTGGGTCCGGATCTGCGCCGCCGCGCGGTCGGCCGCCAGCGTGCTGCGCTGGGCATCGATCACGTCGAGGTAGGTCGACACGCCACGCTCATAGCGCGCCTGCGCCACCAGCAGCGCACGCGCCGCCGCCTCTTGTGCCTGGGCCTGCACGTCGCCCTGCTTCTGGCGCCCCTGCACGTCGGACAGCGCGTCTTCCACTTCGCGCAGCGCCGTCAGCAAACGGTTCTCGTGATTCGCCACCGCCTCCTCGTAGCGCGCCTTGTACAGCGCCAGGTTGGCGCGGTTGCGGCCGCCGTCGAAGACCGGCAGCGACAGGGCCAGCGGCCCCACCGAGAACTGGCGCGCGCTGCCGCCGGCCAGGTCGCGCAGCGACTCCGACGCATAGCCGAAGTTGCCGGTCAGCGTCAGCGAAGGATAGAACATGCCTTCGGCCACACCCACCTGTGCATTCGCCGCCTTCAGATTCGCCACGCTGGCGGCCAGGTCCGGCCGCTGGCTCAGCAGACTGGCTGGCAGGCCGACCGGAATGGCGGGCGGCAGCGGCAGCGCGGTCTTGGCGGCGCTGGCCACCAGCGGCGTGCTCGGCGAGACGCCGACCAGGGCCGCCAGCGCGTGCTCGACCGCGTTGCGCTGGCGCTGCACCTCATGCAGATCGGCTTCGGCATTCGCACGCTCGATGCGGGCGCGCGACACGTCCAGTTCGTTCGACAAACCGGCATTGAAGCGCGCCTCGATCAGCTCCTGCGCTTCGCGGCGGGCAGCCAGGGCATCGACCAGGATCGCCTGTTCCGCATCCAGCCCGCGCAGCTGCCAGTAGCTCTGCGCTACCTGGCCGGTCAGCATCAAGAGCACGGCGTCGCGGTCGTCCTGGGCGGCCAGGGCCTGGGCATCGGCCGCTTCAACGATGCGGCGCACGCGGCCCCAGATATCGAGCTCGTACGACAGCGAGGCGCCGACCGAATAGTTGTTACCTTCGATCGAACGCCCGCCCAGGGCCAGGCCCTGTGCCGTCTCGGCCGAGGTGCGCGAGTTCGAGACGCCGGCGTTCACCGACACGTTCGGCGCCTGGCCGGCGCGCACCACGCCCAGTTGGGCTTGGGCCTGCAGCAGGCGCTGGCCCGCGGCTTTCGCGCCCGGGCTGTCGCGCAGGGCACGCGCTTCCAGTTCGCTCAGTGTGGCGTCGTTGAAGACGGTCCACCAGTTGGCCGGCAGGCGCGCCATGTCATTGGCAACGACAGGTGCCTCGGAAGCGTGGCGGAAGGCCGGCTCCTGCGCGCCTTTCGGCGCCACGAAATCGGGACCGATCGTCGAGCAGCCGGACACCAGCACGGCAGCGGCCATCGCAAGCGCCGCGCGGCGCGGGAGGTTCTTGGCAAGGGAATCGAACATCGTTTTTCTCTTCAATCGAATGGGGTTCAATGGCCACCGCCGCCGGCGCCGCCGGGGGACTTGACCTTGTCGGCGAGCCAGACCACGGCGATGCACGAGATCAGGATCAGGCCGACGATCCAGAAGCCGTCGTTGTAGGCCATCACATACGATTCGCGCCGCACGATGCGGTCGAGCGCGGCGAGCGCCTGGTTGGCCGCCGTGGCCGGGTCGATGCCGCCCGCCATGAAGGCTTGCGTCATCTGGTCCAGGCGTTCCTGGGTCGCCGGTGCATAACTCGAAATAGATTCGCCCAGGCGCGCCGAATGGAAATGCTCGCGGTTGGTCAGCGAGGTCGCCAGCAGCGCGATGCCGACCGAGCCGCCCAGGTTACGCGTCATATTGAACAGGCTCGAGGCCGACGGCATGTCCTTCGGCGCGATGCCCTGCATCGCGAAGTTCGACAGCGTCAGCATCACGAAGGGCTGGCCGATGGCGCGGATGATCTGCGTGACCATCAGCTGGTCGTAGCCGGTGGTGGCGTCCATGAAGGCGTTCATCAGGCAGGAGCCGCCGAACAGCAGCAAGCCGAAGCTGCACATGATGCGGTTATCGACTTTCGACGACAGCGCAGCCGCGAACGGCATCACGATCAGCTGCGGCAACCCGACCCAGGCGATGACTTCGCCGATCTGCATCGGCGTGTAGCCGGCGATCTGGCCCAGGTACAGCGGCAGCAGGTAGGACGAACCGTATAAACCCATGCCGGTTACCGCCGACAGCACGGTCGCGACCAGGAAGTTACGCTGCCCGTACAGGCGCAAATTCACGAACGACTGCTGGCGGACAAAACTGTTCGCTACCCAGCCGAGGATGCCGATCAGCGCCAGCGCGGCAAAGCTGATGATGAAGCTCGAATCGAACCAGTCCTTCGAGTTGCCCTCTTCCAGGAAGATGGTTAAACAACCCAGGCCCATCGCCATCAGGAAGATGCCGAGCCAGTCGGCGTGCACCAGCTGGCCGATCTGCGCCTTCTCTTTGTCCAGGCCCCACATGATGCCGGCGATCAGCAGCACGCCCGGCACCCAGTTGATGTAGAAGATCGAGGGCCAGTTGTACAGCTCGGACAGGTAGCCGCCCAGGGTCGGGCCCATGGCCGGCGCCAGCGTGGCGGTGAGGCCGAAGATGGCCATGCCGACCGCGCGCTTCGACGACGGCAGGCGCGTCATCACCAGGGTCATCGCCATCGGGATCAGGGCGCCGCCGGTGAAGCCTTGCATCATGCGGAAAGCGATCATGCTTTCCAGGTTCCAGGCCGCGCCGCACAGGGTCGAGAAGACCAGGAACAGCGCGGTGGTGCCGATCATGTAGTTGCGCACCCCGAAGGCGCGCGCGAACAGCGCCGTCATCGGGATCACGACGATCTCGGCGCACAGGTAGGCGGTGGAAATCCAGGACCCCTCTTCCTGGGTCGCCGACAGCGTGCCCAGGATGTCGCGCAGCGACGAGTTGGTGATCTGGATGTCGAGCACCGCCATGAAGGCGCCGAGCATGCCGGCGGCGACCGCGATCCAGGTGCGCAGCCCGATGGCGGCGCCGGCAGCCGGCGCGCCCGGGAAGGCGCCGGGGGCGGCCTTGGTCGTAGTGCTCATGGGTGGTCCTTGGCGTGTTGGCTCAAGCGATTACTTAGCGGCGGCCCGCATTGGCTCGGCCTGGGTGGCTTCGGCCTTCTGGCGCAGGTCGATCTCGGCCACCACCGACATGCCCGGCACCAGGCGGCCGGACAGGCGCTGCACGTCCTTCTGGTCGAACACGATCTTCACCGGCACGCGCTGCACGATCTTGGTGAAGTTGCCGGTCGCGTTATCGGCCGGCAGCAGCGCGAACTGGTTGCCCGAGGCTGGCGAGAAGCTGTCCACGCGGCCAACCAGGTGCTCGTCCGGCAGTGCGTCGACGGCCAGCTCCACTTCCTGGCCCGGCTTCAGGCCGGCCAGCTGGGTTTCCTTGAAGTTGGCGGTGACCCAGACCTTGTCCTCGACCACGGCGACGAGTTGCTGGCCCGGCTGCACGCGCGCGCCCACTTCCACGCTGCGGCGGCCGATGCGGCCGTCGACCGGCGCCACGATGCGGCTGTAGCCGACCTGCTGCTGCGCGTCCTTCAATTGCGCCTGCAACACCTTGATCTGCGCGTTCAGCACGTCGCGCGCCGAGCTGGCGGCGGCGATGTTGGCCTTGGCGGCGTTCGCGGTGTCGCGGCGAGCGGCGACATCGGCGGTGGCGGCGGCACGCACGGCATTCGCGGCGTCGACTTCGGCCTTCGAGACGGCCTTCATGGTGGTGTTGTACAGCTGGCCGAAACGCTCGGCGTCCTGGCGCGCACGCACCAGCAGGGCCTGCGACTGGCCGACCTGGGCGGATGCCGCTTCGGCCTGGGCCTTGACCTGCGCCACTTGGGCGTCGGCCTGGATCACCTGCTGTTTCGCGCTGGCGATCTGCGCCTCGATCTGCTCGACGCGCACGTGCTGGTCGGCCGGGTCGAGCTCGGCGATCGGGTCGCCTGCCTTCACATGCTGGTTGTCTTCGACCAGCACGCGCGTGACCACGCCGGCGATGCGCGACGAGACCGGGTGCACGTGACCGGCCACGTAGGCGTTTTCGGTCTCGACGAAGTTATGGCTGCGGTACCACATGCGGCCGCCGGCAACGGCGGCAGCCAGGGCGATCAGGCCGACCACGACCAGCACGCGCTTGTTGGGCGGGGTCTTGCCCGGTGCGGCAGCGCCGGCAGGTGCGGCGGGTGTGGCAGATGCGTTGGCGCCGAGCGGGGCTTGCGGGCCCGAAGTCTGCGGTTGGGACATGAAGGCAACTCCGAAAAGGGAATAAGTGTTGTCCTACATTATTCGGCATTCGCCTGGGTTCGTCAAGAAATGAAACGGTTGCATTTCATTTGTTGGTGAATTACAGTGACGGCATGAGCAAACCATCGCAAGCAATCGCAGTGTCAGAAGCGCAGGCGCCCGCCTGCCCGCGCAGCGCCGGCCGTCCCAAGGCAGGCGACGTCGAGGCACGCACCCAGGACCTGATCGACGCCGCCGCCCGCCTGTTCCTGGCCAACGGCTATACCCGCACCAGCCTGGAAGCCATCGCTCGCGCCGCACGCGTTGCGGTGCGCACCATCTATGTGAAGTTCGGCGGCAAGGCCGGCCTGCTGAATGCGGTGCTGATGGCGCGCCGCGACCAGTTCTTCCGCATGCGCGACATGGACAAGGACACGCGGCCATTGCGCGAGGTGGTCGGCGACTTCGCCCACCAGTTCTTCGATTTGCTATGCAAGGATCAATTGATTGCGATGCAACGCGTGGTGATTGCCGAAGCGCCCGGCAACCCGGAGCTGGCCGACACCTTCTACGGCGCCGGCCCGCGCCTGACGCGCGAAATGATCGACCGCTACTTCGCCCGCGCCGACGTGCGCGCCCAGCTGCGCGACGATTTGCCCTTCGGCCAGCTGGCGGCCTATTTGATCAGCACCATTGCCGGCGACAGCGTGCAGCGCTTCGTGTTTCCCGATGCCCAGCCCTCGAGCGCCGAGGCCCACCGCCTGCTCGATGAACGGCTGACCATGTTCTATCGCGCAGTCTTGCGATAGCGCCATTTCCTGCCGATACTGCTGAGCAAATGTGCGTCAGCGCACCGAACCCGGGCATGGTTTTGTGAGAACCTGACTCCCTTATCAAGGAGGATGTCATGGATCTCAACAAGAACATCACAGTGTTCATTTGCAAGGGGGCAGTATGAGCAAGACTTCCCGTTATGAATGGCGCGACCAGCAAGCCGCGCTGCACGAACGCATGAAGGGGTTCCTGCAAAACCCGGGCAACGAACAGCTGGAAGCCGTCGTCGCCGAAATGCGCGCCTATGCAAACGCGGCCAAGACCGGCCAGATCGATATTCCCCAGACCTGGACCAGTTACAGTTGACCATGACCAACTAGCGCATACGCGCATGCCGCTCTACGCAAGTCGGGCGGCATTTTTTTTACTTCAACAGCGCGGGTCAGGTCTGACATTCGGACACGGGCTCTGCCGTAGCCCCAGCATCCAGGCGGCTTCTTTCGAATAACGCTTGAGTTCGTGTCCGGATGTCAGACCTGACCCCGGCTTTCACACAGGCAGCGTTACCAGCGCCCGCAAGCCCTGCCCTTCGCGGTTCTCCAGCACCAGCTTGCCGCCATGCGCCTCGACGCAGGAGCGCGCGATCGCCAGTCCCAGCCCCACGCCGCCGGTTTCCGGATGGCGGGCCGCATCGAGCCGGTAGAAGGGCTTGAACACGTTCTCCAGCTGTTCGGGCGCGATGCCCGGGCCGTCATCCTCGATCGCAATCGTCAGGTGCGGATGGCGCCCGGCCTGGCGCGTGCGCGCGTAGCGGATGCGCGCGCCGCCGCCGTAGCGCACCGCGTTCTCGACCAGGTTGGTCAGGGCGCGCTTCAGGGCCAGCGGGCGGCAGCGGCAGGCCAGGGCCGGCTCCTTTGGCTCGCACAGTGTCACGTCGCGGCCCTGCGCACCCTGGTCCGCCACCAGTTCGCGCAGCAGCAAACCGATATCCATGTCCACGCTCGGCTCGTCGATGGCGTCGTCGCGCGCGAAGCGCAGGCTTTCTTCGATCATCGCCGCCATGTCGCGCAGGGTACGCTGCATCGCCGTGCGCAGCGGCTCGTCGTCGACCAGTTCGGCGCGCAGGCGCAGGGTCGTTACCAGCGAGCGCAGGTCGTGGTTGATCGAGGCAAGCATGCGGCGCTGGTCGTCGAGATAGCGCGCCAGGCGCGATTGCATGATGTTGAACGATGCCGTGACCTCGCGCGCCTCGCGCGGGCCGGCCAAGGCGAGCGGCGCGCCGTATTCGCCGCGGCTGACGCGGTCGGCCGCCTGCGCCAGCGCCTGTACCGGGCGCAGGATGCGGCGCACGAAAACGATCACGATCACCAGCACCGGCAAGGTGCTGACCGGGACCGAGAAGCGCAGCGGGCGCCACCACTGGCGGTCGACCGTGGGCCGCTGCATGCCTTCCAGCCAGGCGCCGTCGGGCAGGCGCAATGCCAGCGCCAGCTCGGGGTCGAGCGCCTCGAGATGGGTGCTGTGCCAGCCGATGCGCACGTCCTGCGGCGCCAGCTTCAGCTGCGCGCGCAAGGCCTCGTCGATGATGGCCGCTTCGCGCTGCGCGACCGCGTCGCTGCTGGCCGGCGGCATGGCCGGCTGCGCGGGCGTGCGCCGAAAGCGCACCGTCGGCGAATCGAAGGCGGCCAGCGCGGCATTCGCTGCCGTATGCTGGGCCAGGCGCCAGGCGACGACGGTGTCGTCGACCACCTGCTTGCGCGAGAGCGTATGGATGCCGCCGTCCCCTTTCGAACTGACCAGCACCGCGAGCAGGTGGGCGCCGAGCAGGCCGCACAGCAGCAGGCCGATCAGCTGGCCGGCCATGGTGTCGGGCCACAGGCGATGCAGGATGCGCCCAGGCCTCATGCCGGCGCCAGCGAGGCGCTGACGGCCGGAGCGAACAGGTAGCCGTTGCCCCACACGGTTTTCAGCAGGCCGGGACGGCGCGGATCGGGTTCCAGTTTCTTGCGCAGGCGGCTGACCTGGCTGTCGATGCTGCGGTCGAAATTGCTCGCCTCGCCGTCGCCGACCAGGTCGAGCAAACGGTCGCGGCTGAGCACCACGCCGGGATGCTCGACCAGTACCTGCAGCAGGCGGAACTCGGCGCCGCTCAGCGCCACCGGCTTGCCGTCGCGGTCGAACAATTCGCGCCGGCCAAGGTCGAGCGTCCAGCCGTCGAAGCGGTAGCGCGGACGGGCCTCCGGTGCGGCGGGCGTGCCTGCGCCGCCGCCCCTGCGCCAGCGCCGCAGCACCGTGCGGATGCGCGCCACCAGCTCGGGCGGATCGAAAGGCTTGACCACGTAATCGTCGGCGCCGCTGTCGAAGCCGGCCAGCTTGTCGCGGGAGCTGTCCATCGCGGTGAGCAGGATCACGGGAGCCGCCTGCGCGCCGGCGATGCGGCGGCACAGCGACAGGCCGTCCTCGCCCGGCATCATCACGTCCAGCACCACCAGGTCGATGCGCTCGCGCGCCAGCAGCGCATCGGCTTCGCGCGCATCGGCCGCGGCCAGCACGCGCCAGCCCTGGCGCTGCAGGTAAAGGGTGAGCGACTGGCGGATGTCCGGATGGTCGTCGACCACCAGCAGATGGGCGCCGGCCGTGTCAGGAGATTGTTCGCAGCGCATGAATAACAATGATTCTCATTCGTATTGATGAGGCATTCTAACAGCGTTGCAGGATGAAGACATCAGCAATGGTACGTATGCCAACGCCGCAGCCAGGATGAAGGCGGCGCGCAATTGAGAATGATATGCATTTGCGCGCCGGAAAGTTTGTCAAGATGTGGCAAGGAACAGCCGGGGTCAAGTTGAGAGGGTCCGGGATTCATGGACATCCAAATAGTGGACAATATGTCCCTGGAGGATTTACATGACAAATAAGCAGTTGCCATCGAAGCGGGAGATCGTTCCCGCTTCATCGGACTCGACACCTA
>NZ_JAJFES010000007.1 GCF_020708045.1 Massilia sp. IC2-278 | reverse complement strand
ATGCCTGATGACCATAGCAAGTCGGTCCCACCCCTTCCCATCCCGAACAGGACCGTGAAACGACTTTGCGCCGATGATAGTGCTGCAACCAGTGTGAAAGTAGGTTATCGTCAGGCTAGTTAATAAGCAGTAAGCGAAGAAGCCCCGCCCAGGAAACTGGTCGGGGCTTTTTGCTTTGGGCGTTGTGTTTGTTTAGTCAGCCTTTTTCAGGCCGCGCCGCTGATCCACCGGTGAGACAGCGTGGACACAGGTGTCCACCCTACAACAGCCTGGCTTGACGCTGGCCCCCTAAAGCAAAAAAGGAAGCGCAAGCGCTTCCTTTTATCGACATCACATCGACTGTACCGAGCGGCATCGCTGCCGGCTTAGTCCGGCAACTCAGCCCGGCGATTCACACACCCCAGAGAATATCGCACTGCTGGTCGCGTGCTGCGCGCAGCATCTCCAGCATTGGATAAGCCCGGGTCGAGAAACTGACCACTTCGGCTTGCTCGTGTTCGGGATCGTCTTCGTCCACGCGGTGGGCCTTGATGTCCTGCTCGACTTCGTCGGTGGAAGGATGCTTGCGGCTTTCTTCGATCTCGTGCTCGAGCAGCTGGACGGCGCGGGTGGCTTCCTCGGAGGTGATGACGCCGATGTCCGGCTCCTTGTTCAGGAGGTCCAGGATGCGCTTGGCGTGTTCCTGATACATCATCACGTCAGGATAAGCTTTGCTTTTAAAAGTGATTAACATATGCATTCTCTTATTGTTTGGCTTCGTAACTAAACGATAACACGTCTGCCCGAAACGGGTCTCCCGCGCACACCCTTAACGGATACGGTGCCGGAAGATCCATGCCAGGAAGGGTACGCCAAACGCGACGGCGCATGCAATGCCCACGCCGACCGCCGTCAGCAGGCCTGTTTCCGACTGGCTGGCCGTGTACGGCAGGAGAAACGCCAGTCCGCCCCAGCCGAACAGGTGGCTCATCTCGAACAGGATGCTGAGGCCGTTGCCCTGGGCGCGGCGGGCGAATGCGCTGCGCGAACCGGGCTTGCCTACCCACATCACGATCAGCGTGGAACCGAGCGTGACGCCGCAGATCGTGAACGCGGCCAGCAGGCCGCTGAGTGGCGCGCGCCAGGTCAGCCACATCACCGGTAGGCAGACCAGGGCCAGCACCGGGCCGATGGCCGCGGCCGCCTTGGCACGGCGGATCGTGCGCATGTCGGCCGGCGAGGCGGACAGCAGGTCGGGCGCATCCTCCGCCAGCAGGACCACCCAGGCCAGCGACGAGCTCAACGAGCCGCACAGCAGGGTCAGGCCGGCGCCCACCGCCAGGTTCTGCGCGTCATCCTTTCTGAAGACCAGGAACAGGAGCGGAATCAGGTAGAGCAGCTGCAACAGCACCTGCGAGATCAGCTGCGGATCGCGCAGGATGAGGCGCCACTCCTTGCGGATCAGCGTCGATGCCAGGCCGCGACCGAACCGGAAACGCAGCTCGCCCGCAGGCCGCCGCACCACCGGCGCCATGCTTGCGGCAAGCTGCAGCCCGCGTGTAAAGCTGCGGTGCGTCAGCGTCACGGTCAGTGCAAACGCCAGCAAGGCCACCACCCCGACAGCCACGGCGGCGAACGGATCGCCCAGCAGGGCCCGGCCAGGCAGCCAGACCGGACTGTCGGCCGGAATCCCGGCACTGCTCCTGGCCGCGCGCACCAGGATGCCTTCGCTTGCGCCGGTCTGCACCGCCAGGTTGGGCAACTGCGACAGGATGAACAATAAGGCGCCGGCCAGCGCGCCAAGCACCTGCGCCACCACCCGCGTGCGGCGCGCGCCCAGCCAGCGCACCAGGGCAAGCGTCAACAGCATGGCGCCGGCGGAGGCGATTGCCGCCATGCCCAACACCACCGGATACAGCGCCAGCCAGCGCGGATGCCCGCGCAGCGCGCCCGCATGCGCGAGCGGCGCCAGGAAGAACAGGTAGATCGAGGCCACCCCAATGACGACGCCCGCCAGGCGTACCGTGAAGATACTGCGCGAGGGCAGGGGCGAGGACAGCAGCAAGTCCATGTCGCCGCGGTCGAACAAGACCTCGACGCTGGACTTCAGCGCACTCGACAGCATGAAAAGGAAGGTGGCGACCAGCAGCACGCTGGCCGCCAGCACCAGTTGCCGGGGCAGCTCGCTGTCGTCGCCCGATACCAGGCCGACTACGAACCAGGCCCCGGCATGCACGGCCAGCCACAAGACCAGCCAGACCGCCACCAGCTTCCACTGGAAGCCGCGCGGCTCCTTGCCGTTCTTCGACGACAGCATGTTGTACCAGAACATGCGCAGCTCGTGGCGCAGCAGCCACAGTGCGCTGCCGGGCCGGGCGCTCACGCCTGCCCCGTCAGTTGCAGGAACATGTCTTCCAGCGTGTCCGCGGCTGTCTCCGTGCGCAATTGTTCGAGCGTGCCCTGGGCAATCAGGCGGCCATGCTGGATGATGCCGATGCGCTGGGCCAGGCGCTCGGCCACCTCCAGGATGTGGGTGGTCAGGATCACCGTGCCGCCCTTGGCGACGTGGGACAGCAGCAAATCCTTGACCTGGCGCGAGGCGCCGGCGTCGAGTCCGGTCAGCGGTTCATCCAGGATCAGCAGCTGCGGGTCGTGGATCAGCGCCCCGGCCAGGGCCAGCTTCTGCTTCATGCCGCGCGAAAAACCTTCGGTCAGTTCGTGCGCGTGCTTGCTCAGGTCCAGCCAGTCGAGCAGCTGGTGCGCACGCGGCTCCGCTGCGGCCGCATCCACGCCCCAGAGTCCGGCGACGAACTCCAGGTATTCGGTGGGTTTGAGCTTCCCGTACAGCATCGGGTCGTCCGGCAAATAGGCCATGCTGCGCTTGGCGCCAGCCGGGTCCAGCGCCAGGTCGATGCCGTTGACCTCGATGCGCCCCGCGTCCGGCGCCAGCAGGCCGGCCACCATGCGCAGGGTAGTGGTCTTGCCGGCGCCGTTCGGCCCCAGCAGCGCATACAACTCGCTGCGCGCGATCGACAGGTCCAGGCCGTCGACGGCGGGACGGGCGAACTGCTTGCGCAGGCCACTCACCAACAGGGAAGGCGCATCCATCTTCATAGCAGCGTGAACGACTTCATGAATTGCTCGGATTGCTCGGCCGGAACAGCTTTTTCCTTGCCCAGTACGATGACTTGATAGAAACGCTTGCCGCGCGATTCGAAGTGGCCGGTCAATTGCATCGGCCCGCCATTCCCGGCGCCCGTCGCCTCGAGGTCGATGCTCTTGTGTGCACTCGCAGGATCGCCGTTGCTGGCCGCACTGGCGCTCTCGCGCTGCACGGTCGCCCCGATGTTGCGCAGCATGGCTGTCTTCATGGCGTCGACCGCCGCCTGCGCACCCGCCGCATCCTCGGCCACGCCGGTGCCGACCGCGAACATCACGCCCTCGACCTCGGCGGCAGTCATGGTCATCTCGACCTTGACCCCGTCCAGGTCGACGCTGCGCGTGTGGCTGGCCGGCTTGGTCGGGAACATCACGCGGTAAGGCGCATCCGGGCTGCTGTAGTCGCGCCAGTTATAGGTAGGATTGCAGCCGGCCAGCAGCGTGGCTGCGAGGATAAATGCAACGACAAGTTTGTTTTTTCGCATGCCTTGATGGTAGCAGGGCGCCGCCGCGCAGGCTACAACCGCAGCAGGCCTAGCGATCGCGCAGCCCGCGCCGGTAACCGATCGCTTCGGCCATGTTCTCCGACGTGATGACAGGCGAATCCGTGATGTCGGCGATCGTGCGCGCGACCTTCAGCACCCGGTGATAGGCCCGCGCCGACCAGTTCATCATCGACATGGCGGCACGCAGGGTGCGCTCGCTGGCGCCGTCGAGGGCGCAGTAGCGGTCGATCTCGCGCGTGCTCAGGCGGCTGTTCACCTTGCCCTGGCGTTCGAGCTGCAGCGCATGCGCACGCGCCACGCGCGTTCCGATGGCCGCCGTGCTTTCGCCATCGGCCTGGGTGGCCATGGCGTCGGGCTGCATGGCCGTCACCTCGACCTGCATGTCGATGCGGTCGAGCAGGGGGCCGGAGATGCGGTCCTGGTAGCGCTGCGCCGCTTCGCTCGTGCAATGGCATTTGCCGGAAGGGTGGCCGTACCAGCCGCAAGGGCAGGGGTTCATGGCCGCGATCAATTGGAAGCGGGCCGGAAAGTCGGCCTGGTTGGCAGCCCGCGAAATGGTGATGCGTCCCGATTCCAGCGGCTCGCGCAACACTTCCAATACTTTGCGGTCGAACTCGGGCAATTCATCGAGGAAGAGCACGCCGCAATGCGCCAGCGATATTTCCCCAGGCCGCGGCAGATTCCCGCCGCCGACCAGGGCCACGCCCGAGCTGGTGTGGTGCGGGCTGCGGAAGGGCCGCGCGCGCCATTGCTGGGCCGAGAAACGTCCGGTCAGCGAATGCACGGCCGCCGCTTCCAGCGCCTCCTCGTCGGTCATGGGCGGCAGCAGGCCGGGAAAGCGCGCGGCCAGCATGCTCTTGCCGGCGCCGGGCGGCCCGGCCAGCAGGATCGAATGGTTGCCGGCGGCGGCGATCTCGAGTGCGCGCTTGACGTGGAGCTGCCCCTTCACGTCGGAAAAATCGGGATAGCTCGGCGCCTGCACCGGCGCCGGGTTGCTGTAGCGTTCCAGCCGCGCATCTTCTGTCACGGCGGAGAAGTGGGCGCACACCTGCAGCAGGGTGTCGGCCGGGTAGACGCGGGCATCGAGCACGAGCGCGGCTTCGTCGGCGTTCGCTTTCGGCAGGATGAAACCGCGCCGTGCACCGCGGCCAGTGCGCTGGATGGCAAAGGTCATGGCCAGCGCCCCGCGCACCGGCCGCAGGCGGCCCGAGAGGGACAGTTCGCCCGCGAATTCGTACTTGTCGAGTTCCTTGGCCGGAATCTGGCCGGACGCCGCCAGGATGCCGAGCGCGATCGGCAAATCGAAACGCCCGGATTCCTTGGGCAAATCGGCTGGCGCAAGGTTGATGGTGATGCGCCTTGCGGGAATCTCGAAGCCGACGTTTTGCAGGGCCGCACGTACCCGGTCCTTGGCTTCGCGCACTTCGGCGTCGGGAAGGCCGACGATGGTGAAACTGGGAAGGCCATTGGCCAAGTGCACTTCGACGCTGACGGGCAGCGCTTCCATGCCGGACAGTGCGCGGCTTCTCAGGACTGCCAGACTCATGGGATTCCTTCGTCGATTGAATTGTGTCGCGCAATCTTAGGTCCGTTGACCGGGCAGGATTTGAGAGTGGACAGAGGTGTGCGTGGAACTGGTATGGCTGGGCTGGCAGAACTTCGTTCGAGGACTTCTGTCCCACTCTGAGCCCATCGGCGGTTTGGTTGAGGGGGGACCGATATGCAAGATGATCCGCGAGCCGAGCCGGACGCCGTTCCGCCTGTCCCGTCAGAGCGTGAGAAATGGGAAAAGGAGATTGAATTCAAGAACCGCGAGCTTCTGAATCTGGAGCGCACCCAGGAATTGGCGCGGAAAGAATTCGACTTGAAAGAGCGGGAGCAAGCGCATTCAGGTTGGCGCAGCCCGGTTTTCCTGGCGATCGTTGGGGCTTTCCTCGCTGCGGTCGGGAACGGCTATATCGCGAAAACAAACGGACAGTTGCAGCTGCAACTCGAGAAGGAGAAAGCTGAGCAGGGCCGGATCCTGGAGATGATCAAGACCGGGAATCCCGACAAGGCTGCGGAAAACCTCGGCTTCTTGCTGCAGAGCGGCCTCATTTCGGATGCATCCATCATTGCCAGGCTCCGCACGTTCTTGCGCGAGCGTAAGCCCGGTAGCGGACCTGCACTCCCGGTCACGGGCGCGCATACCGGGATATTCGGCGTGGACGAAGCGGTCAGAATCGAAGACGTCGTACCGTCTCATCCGGTCAAGCTCGCCAGCCGGGCAGTCGGACGGGTCATGGTCTACGACGGAGAAGCGGTCGAGCCTCGTTCACGTTGCAGCGGTTTTTTGGTAGCCGGCGATCTGTTGGTAACGGGAGGATTTTGTTTGCCGCCCGACATCCAGCATCCACGTGCAGAATTCGTGCTGACAGACGAGACGGCACAGCAGAAGCGCTACCCGGTCGTGCTGCCGGCGCTGGTGTCGAAGCAGTTGCTGCCGCTTATGTCCAAGGATGATCCGAGCTTCGCGCTCTTGCGCGTGACCGGTAGTCCGGGCGCCAGCCGGGGATACCTGAGGCTGGCGACACGCGCTCCACAAGTTGGCGAACCGCTTGCCGTCAGCCTGTTCCGCGCTGGCGACCAACAATATGCGGTTGTCGACGCTGCAGACTGTACGGCGACATCCGTGGGTCGCCACAATTTTATCCACGGTTGCGACACGGGCGCCGGAAGTGCGGGCGCACCGATATTCAGCCGCGATGGCAAGGAAGTCCTTGGCGTTCACCTGGGTGGAAGTAAGGAATTCGGCGTTGCCACGCGCGCTGATGCAATCGCCCGGGAAGTCGAGCGATTTCGTTCCGGACGGCCGGGCGCGCGTCAGAGGTGAAGCTGTCCGGAGCAGGGAAGTTGCTGCCGAAGTCCTTGGTCGAGCCTCAGACGTCGCGCAGGCACACCACCGGCATGGTCAGCGCGCGCTTGTCCCTGAAGAAGGCGATATCGAATAGCGCCGCCGCGCCGACGACTTCCTTGCCGATCTGGCGCAGCAGGGAGGCCGCCGCCTCGATGGTGCCGCCGGTGGCGAGCACGTCGTCGACGATCAGCACGCGCTGGCCCTTGATGCGTTCCGGCTGGATCTCGATGGTGGCGCTGCCGTATTCGCGCTTGTAGTCGATGCTGATCGAATGACCGGGCAACTTGCCGGCCTTGCGCGCCATGGCGAAGCCGACCTGGTGCTCGAGGGCGAGGGCGCCGGCGATCATGAAGCCGCGCGCGTCCATGGCCAGGATGAAATCGAAATGCAGTTGATCGGTCTTCGCGTGCAGGGTGTCGATGGCGAGGCGCCAATGCTCGGGATTGTCGAAGATGCAGCCGACGTCGATGAAATTCACGCCGGGTTCCGGATAATCCTGGAAGAATTCCAGCGGGACGTTGTCGAAATCGTTCATTGGGTAAAGCCTCGTGGTGGTAAAGCGCGTGAGTGTACGACGATTATCGACGGTCTGTGCAAAGACGGCGCGGCGCTCGCCGTGCCGCCCATGCCACGCTCAGCTCGCAGCGCCCGGCACATCGCCCGGCGCATCGGCCAGCGGCGTGAATGCCGGCTGGGCCAGCGCCAGCAAGTGCGTGCGCACACCCGCCGGCCAGCTTGCCACCACCTGCTCCAGCCGCGCCGCGTCGCCCGCGAACAGGGCGCGCGAGGCTTCCTCGAAGCCGGGTTCGTCGCCCGCCAGTTCATGCATGAAACGGTAGGCGGAATCGCGCGCCTCGCGCATGGCATCGGCCTGGCGCGCGTCGCGCGACGCATGCTCGACGAGTTTGCGCAGGGCCACCGAGGCGCCGCCCGGCTGCGAGGACAGCCATTCCCAATGGCGCGGCAGCAAGGTCACTTCGCGCGCCACCACGCCCAGCTTCGGGCGGCCGGCGCTGCGCGGCTGCATGCGCGGGATGCGCTGCAGGACTTCTTCTTCGGTACCGGTGAAATTGATCTCGACCCGGCGGCTGGTGGCCAGGTCGAGAATGGCGATGGAGTGCTCGGTACCGCTGTCGAGCGCGCGCTTGACGGCGCTGACGACCTCGGCCAGGGGGCCCTTGGCCAGCAGTTCGGTGCCAAGAAAGGCGATGCAATGTGAGGGCAGCATGGACTTCTCCGATGGATAACGCACGGCGTGCGCATGCCGCCGATATTACCCGGATAAAAAATCGAATGCAATAACACCCGGGTGAAATTGCCGAGCCCGCTTCCGGGCCGTTGCGCGTGGCATACGCCGCGCCTGATTCTGCTCGCTTCCTGCTCGCTTACTTCTCCAGTTCTTGCGCAACCTTGTCCGTGATGTCGATCGCCGGCCGGTGCCAGATGGTGCGGGTCAGCACCAGGTCGATGCCTTGCCGGGTGCGCAGCGAGGCGATGATCTCGTTGATGCGTTCCGCCATCCGGCTGCGTTCCTGCATTTTCCGCTCGAGCAGGTCTTCCTGGAGGATGGCCTGGTCGCGCCGCACCGCGCGTTCGAGGTCGCCTATTTCGCGCGAGCGCGCCAGGTGTTCGCGGTCGGACAGGTTCGGCGTATCCTGGCCCAGCTTGTCGGACAGCTCGCGCAGGCGTTTTACCTCGGCCTGGATCTGCTGGCGGCGCGGCGCGAACTCGGCGTCGATGCTGGCCGACAGCGCCTGGGCACGCGGCGACTCGCTGAGCAGGCGCTCGACGTTCACCACCACGATACGCGCCTCGCGCGCGATGTTGCGGCCGTTTTCCTGCGCCGCCGCCAGCGCGGGAAGCGCGCCGCCCAGCGCCAGGCACAGCCACAGCAAGGCCCGACGTGTCGTATAGGTTTTCAAGCTGGTTCCTCTGTGGCCCTGGCGCTTGCCGGGCCGGGATGATTGGGTGGGTTGTCCGAGTCTACGCGATCCGGCGTCCACATGAGGGCGGATGCGTCATCCGCGTTCTTGACGGCCAGCGTGCCGGCCGCACGCGCCGCCTCCCAGGCGCGCAGTTCGGCCATCGGGCCGGCCAGGCCGCCCGAACAGCAGCGGCGCACCAGGTCTTCCTGGGTGTACAGGCCGTAGGCGTCGGCCAGGCGGTTGAAGCCGTCCGTCATGGCCAGTACCGTGCTGCCGGAGGGCAGGTGCAGCGTGTACGCGCGCGCCTGGAAGGGGCCGCGCGGCTGCAGGCACAGGGCGGTTGGGGCCGTGGCGCCATGCTGGGCTTCGCGCCGCGTGCGCAGCAGCGGCAGCAGGCGCTTGCGGCGTTCCAGCGGATCGCTGACGCCTTCGCGCGCCAGCGCCGCCACCGCTTCCTGCACCACGGTCTCGAACGGGTTCACGTAGGGATCGAGGTCGATGACCACGCCGCCGGCATCGACGGCAAAGGCCTTGCAGTCGCCCAGGCAGTACAGCGACAGGGCGAGCTGGTCCGTGCCGGGGCGGATGCGAATCCAGGTGAGGGCGGCCAGCGGCCAGGCGTGGACCGGCACGTCCTGGCCGGCGGTCTGGCCGAAATAGGCGCGCCGGACGCTGGCGAGCGCCAGTTGCACGCTGTCGGCCTGGGAACGCGTGGCGTCGATGACGGGCCTGAGCGCGGCGGCAAAGGCCTGCACGAACCAGGCGACGTCGCCCTGGCGTTCGTCGACCACCTGCCGGTCGGCCACCGAGGTCGCGCCGTCGAGCACGAGGAGGTCGATCAGGCCGCCGGTGTCGAAGACAGCCACGAGGTCTTCATTGATGCCGCCGTCAGGTGCGCAGGAAATTCGCTCGATCGCCATTCACTTCGTTCATAAGCTGCTGGATGGCACTATGGTAACACTGCACCAGCTCGCCGGAACGACCGATGGGCACATTCCTCAACCGCATTCCCC
The DNA here is from genome assembly GCF_020708045.1 of Massilia sp. IC2-278. Classification (GTDB taxonomy): domain Bacteria; phylum Pseudomonadota; class Gammaproteobacteria; order Burkholderiales; family Burkholderiaceae_D; genus Telluria. The sequence continues at coordinate 188,701 of NZ_JAJFES010000007.1, read as the reverse complement.
CACGTACTGGCAGTTCTCGCAGCGGGTGCAGCCGTCGAGCTTGCGCAGGGCGCGGGCGCCGCATTCCGGGCACCTGGCGGCGGAAGACGCAGCCGGCGCCGGCAGCGCTGCATCGCCGCCATCCCGCTTGCCGGCATCGGTCTCGCCCGCATCCATCCTGGCCGCCAGCCGGCGCGCCAGCTGCGCCACCGGTACGCCATTGCCCTGGCTGTCGAGGAAGCCGCGGTTGATCAGTATCCGCTGCAGCATGAAACCGACCGCCGCCGCTTCCGAGTCGTGGAACACCGGCACCTGCACGCCGTCTTCGCGCGTGAGCGTGCCACAGCGCACCGGCCCCTTTTCCCAGACCACGTCGCGCATGTCGGCCAGGGCCTTGGCGATCGGGCCGCCGGCGCGCGCCAGCATCGACAGCAGCCGCATCGAGGAGGTGATCCATTGCTGGCCGTCGGTGCGCTGGCCGGCCGGCATGAAGAATTCGAAGGGGCGCTCGACAACGACCTGTTCGCCGTTGACGACGCCTTCCACGCGGATGAAGCTGACCGTCAGGTAGAAGGTCTTGCGCCCTTCCTGGGTCGAATACGCGACCTTCGAAGTCACGGAATCGAGTTCGCCCAGCGGCCGGTTGTCGAAACGCTTGCGCAGCGGGTCCTGCTCAGGCAGGGCTGGCGCTTCTTCCCGGGGCGCCGCCCCGAGCACCTGGCCCACGACCGTGTTCGGCCGGTAGGTGGCCAGCCCTTTCAGTCCGGCGCGCCAGGCCTCGCTGTACAGGTCGCGGAAATCGTCGTACGGATAATCGGCCGGTACGTTCACCGTCTTCGAGATCGCGGTGTCGACAAAGGGCTGCACCGCTTCGAGCATGCGCAAATGGTCGTCGGCGCGCATCTCCAGCGCGGTGACGAACTGCGGTGGCAGGGGCGCCGGTTCCGGATGGCGGCGCCGGTACAAACGCCAGGCGTGGTCCTGCACCGCATAGGCGCGCATCGTATTGTCGGGCATGCGTTTCTTGCGCTCGTAGGTCCAGGAATAGGGTGGCTCGATGCCGTTCGAGGCGTTGTCGGCAAAGGCCAGCGAGATGGTGCCGGTGGGCGCGATCGACAGCAGGTGCGAGTTGCGGATGCCATGGCTGCGGATCGCCTCGCGCAACGCTTCGGGCAGGCGCTTGACGAAATTGCCTTCCAGGTAGCGCGCCGTATCGAACAGGGGAAAGGCGCCTTTTTCTCGCGCCAGGTCGACCGATGCCGCGTAGGCGGCGTCGCGCAGGGTTGTGGCGATGCGCGCGGCCATGGCGCGGCCCTCGTGCGCGTCGTAGCGCAGGCCCAGCATGACGAGGGCGCTGCCCAGGCCCAGGAAGCCGAGGCCGATGCGGCGCTTAGCGCGCGCCTCGGCGGCTTGCTGCGGCAACGGCCACTCGGTGGCGTCGAGCACCAGGTCGAGCATGCGCACGGCGGTTGTCGCCACCTCGCGCAGGCGGTCGAAGTCGAAGCCGGCATCCGGTTCGAAGGGCTGCGTAACGAAGCAGGTGAGGTTCAGCGAACCGAGGTCGCAGCAGCCGTAGGCGGGCAGGGGCTGCTCGCCGCAGGGGTTGGTGGCACGCAGCTGCTCGGCGTACCAGAGGTTGTTTTCCTCGTTCATGCGGTCGATGAAGAGCACGCCCGGCTCGGCGTGGTCGTAGGTCGACAGCATGATCTTGTCCCAGAGCGCGCGCGCCTTCGGTTTGCGGTACACCCAGAGACCGTCGGCGCGTCGGCGTGCATCCGCTTCTTCGCCGGGTTCGGCGCGGTGCACCAACTCGAAGGTCGCGTCGGCCTCGAGTGCGCGCATGAAGGCGTCGGTGACGCCGACCGAGATATTGAAGTTCGACAGGCCGCCCGCGTCCTTGGCGGCAATAAAACGTTCGATGTCGGGATGGTCGATGCGCAGCACGCCCATCTGCGCGCCGCGCCGGGCGCCGGCCGATTCCACCGTTTTGCAGGAGGCGTCGAACAGTTCCATGTACGACACCGGGCCCGATGCGCGCGAGCGGGTGCCGCGTACCAGGCTGCCGTGCGGGCGGATGGCGCTGAAGTCGTAGCCGACGCCGCCGCCGCGGCGCATGGTCTCGGCCGCTTCCGACAGGGCAGTGTAGATGCCGGGCAGGCCGTCTTCGGTTCCGGTCACGGAATCGCCGACCGGCTGCACGAAGCAGTTGATGAGGGTGGCCTTCAGATCGAGGCCGGCGGCGGAGTTGATGCGTCCGCCCGGGATGAAGCCCCTTTCCTGGGCCTGCATGAAACGTTCGGCCCAGGCCGCGCGCTGCTCCGGCGCTTCGCGTGCCGCCAGCGCATGGGCCACGCGCCGGCGCACCTCGGCGATGGAGGATTCATCGCCTTTCGCGTACTTCTCGCGCAGCACGTCGACTGACACCTCCTGGGGCGGCAGGGTCGTGCCGAGCAGCTTGTCGTTCGCATTCATGTTGCCTCCTTCCGTCAGCTTCCATGAATGCGGAAGCAATCAGACTTTCGGCGCCTGTTCCGTCAGGCGGGCTTCCAGCTCGGCCACGCGCAGTTCGAGCGCGTCGAGCTTGGCGCGGGTCTTGGCCAGTACCTGGGCCTGGATATCGAATTCCTCGCGGGTGACCAGGTCGAGCTTGGAAAAGCCCTGGGTCATCATCGCCTTGACGTTGCGTTCGATGTCCTTGGCGGGCGAGTTTTCCATGGCCTGGTTGAGTTTGCCCTGCAAGTCGTTGAAGAAATTATTCATGTCAATCAGTCCTAGTGTTCCGGCCGCTGCACCAGCCTGGTGCAAATTCGAGAAAACGGCCTGCTTTGGTGCGTCCTGGCGCCCTGCACATCGGCAGTGCGCGCGTTTGTGTTTATTGAAACCCGAGTGTGGCAGCTGTGCCGAAAACGCAGCACACGGATGCCATGTTAATGCCTGGCACGCAATCTGCTAAGAGAAAGCTAAGCCGTGACACGACAGATTGTAAACCGCATCAGAACCAATCGTTCAATAACAGGGGAATCGTCATGAAAAGCAAGATGGCAATCAGCGCAGCGGTGTTCACGCTGGCAGCAGGACTCGGTGGCCTGGCCCAGGCCCAGTCCGCAACCGAAACGACGCCCGCGCCCGAGCACCAGCTCAGCTACAACGCCACCGTCACCAGCGAATACCGCTACCGCGGTCTGTCGCAGACCCGCTTCCAGCCGGCCCTGCAGGGCGGCGCCGACTATACCCATACGCCGACCGGCTTCTACGCCGGCACCTGGCTGTCGACCATCAAGTGGACCAAGGACCTGGGCGGCGACGGCGATGTCGAAGTCGACCTGTACGCCGGCAAGCGCGGCGACCTCGGCGGCGGGGTCAGCTACGACGTCGGCGGCCTGTACTACTGGTATCCGTCGAACGACCTGGAGCCGAACGCGAATACCTTCGAACTCTATGGCCAGCTCGGCTTCGGTCCGGCCTACCTGAAGTATTCGCACGCCACCACCAACTTGTTCGGCACCGCGGACAGCAAGCAGAGCGGCTACCTGGACCTGGGCGCCAACCTGGACGTGAGCAACGGCTTCGTGCTCAACCTGCACGTCGGGCGCCAGCGCGTGAAGAACAACAGCAGCCTGTCGTACACCGACTACAAGGCCGGCCTGACCAAGGACTTCGGCTTTGCCAGCGCATCCGTGGCCTGGGTCAAGACGAATACCGACGCTTATCTGGTGCCGGGCGGGCGCAACCAGGGGCGCTCGCGGGCCGTCGTGTCACTGTCAAAAACTTTCTGAAAGAGGCAACACCATGAAACTGATTACCGCCATCATCAAGCCCTTCAAGCTCGACGAAGTGCGCGAGGCGCTCTCCGAAATCAACGTGCAGGGCATGACGGTCACCGAAGTGAAGGGCTTCGGCCGCCAGAAGGGCCATACCGAGCTGTACCGCGGCGCCGAGTACGTGGTCGACTTCCTCCCGAAAATCAAGATCGAGGCCGCCGTCGACGACGTGCTGGTCGACCAGGTGATCGACGCCATCCAGGGCGCCGCCCGCACCGGCAAGATCGGCGACGGCAAGATCTTCGTGTCCGACCTCAACCAGGTCATCCGTATCCGTACCGGCGAGACCGGCAACGACGCACTGTAAGGGGATTCCAATGAAATCAACCATGTCCAAACTCCTCGCCGCCGGCCTGGGCCTCGGCCTGGCCCTGCCGGCCATGGCCGCGCCCTCGATCAACAAGGGCGACACGGCCTGGATGTTCATCGCCACCATCCTGGTGATCATGATGTCGATCCCGGGCCTGGCCCTGTTCTACGGCGGCCTGGTGCGCGCCAAGAACATGCTGTCGGTGCTGCTGCAGATCTTCATGATTTTTTCGCTGATCATCGTGTTGTGGTGCCTGTACGGCTACTCGCTGGCCTTTACCGGCGGCAGCCCCTTCATCGGCGGCTTCGACCGCGCCTTCCTGAACGGCATCTATGACGCGGCGACCGGCGTGTTCTCGATGGGCGCCACCTTCAGCAAGGAAACGATGATCCCCGAGTTCATTTTCGTTGCCTTCCAGGGTACCTTTGCCGCGATTACCTGCGGCCTGATCGTCGGCGCATTCGCCGAGCGCGCACGCTTTGCGGCGGTGCTGGCATTCATCGTGATCTGGTTCACCTTCGGCTACCTGCCGATCGCGCACATGGTCTGGTTCTGGGCCGGTCCGGATGCGATCACCGACGCCGCTTCGCTGGCCAGCGTGACAGCCGACGCCGGCTGGCTGTGGCAGCAGGGCGCGCTCGACTTCGCGGGCGGCACCGTGGTCCACATCAACGCGGCAGTGGCCGGCCTGGTCGGCGCCTACGTGATCGGTAAGCGCGTCGGCTACGGCCGCGAAGCGATGGCCCCGCACTCGATGACCATGACCATGATCGGCGCCTCGCTGCTGTGGGTGGGCTGGTTCGGCTTCAACGCCGGCTCGGCGCTGGAAGCGGGCGACGTCGCCGCCCTGGCTTTCGTGAATACCCTGCTGGCCACCGCCGCCGCCACCGTCGCCTGGACCTTCGGCGAATGGGCGACCAAGGGCAAGCCGTCGATGCTGGGCGCCGCTTCCGGCGCGGTGTCGGGCCTGGTGGCGATTACCCCGGCCTGCGGCTTCGTCGGCCCGATGGGCGCGCTGGTGATCGGCCTGGTAGGCGGCATCGTCTGCCTGTGGGGCGTGAACGGCCTGAAGCGCCTGCTGCGCGTGGACGACTCGCTCGACGTGTTCGGCGTGCACGGTGTCGGCGGCATCGTCGGCGCACTGCTGACCGGCGTGTTCGCGGCACCGCAACTGGGCGGCCAGGGCGTCTGGGACTACGTCACCAACAAGCCGTCCGCCGATGCCTACTCGATCGGCCACCAGTTGCTGGTGCAGGCCGAGGCCATCGGCATCACCATCGTCTGGTCGGCTTTCGTGGCTTTCGTTGCCTTCAAGCTGGTGGACATGGTGATCGGCCTGCGCGTGCCGGAAGAGCAGGAACGCGAGGGCCTGGACCTGACCAGCCATGGCGAACGGGCCTACCATTCGTGATGGCGACAGGCTGGTAGAGGAGGGCGCCCTGCGGGGCGCCTTTTTTGTATGCGGAGCGGATAGGCGGAAGGCTTTAAAATGGCAAGACTGCCCCAAGATAATGGGACTCATTGCCAAGAAGCCAATTAAGGACGTCCATTCATGGTTCCGCACCTCGCCACTGCCCTGACCGGCCCGCTGCTCGATCTGGAAAAGAAAATTCTCGATGCCACGCCGGCCATCGAACGCTGGTTCCGCCTGGAATGGCAGGAGCACACGCCGCCGTTTTACTGCTCGGTAGACCTGCGCAATGCCGGCTACAAGCTGGCGCCGGTCGACACCAATCTGTTCCCGGGCGGCTTCCACCACCTGGCCACGGAAATGCTGCCGCTCACCGTGCAGGCCGCCATGGCCGCGATCGACAAGTATTGTCCGGATGCGCGCAACCTGCTGCTGGTGCCGGAAGTCCACACCCGCAACCCCCAGTACCTGCAGAACGTGGCGCGCCTGATGCAGATCTTCCGCCAGACCGGCCTGCACGTGCGCCTGGGTTCGCTGTCGCCGGACGTCACCCAGCCAACCCCACTGGCGCTGCCGGACGGAAACATGCTGGTGGTCGAGCCGCTGGTGCGCTCGCCGAACGGCCGCCGCCTGGGCCTGGCCGACTTCGACCCCTGCACCATCCTGCTGAACAACGATCTCTCGGCCGGCATTCCGTCGGTGCTGGAAAACGTGCACGAGCAGTCGCTGCTGCCGCCGCTGCACGCCGGCTGGGCGCTGCGCCGCAAGAGCAATCACCTCAAGGCGCTGGACGAAGTGGCCAAGAAGTTCGGCAAGCTGATCGATATCGATCCGTGGATGGTCAATCCGCTGCACGCCAAGGTGAGCGACGTCGACCTGGAACACGACCAGGGCACCGAGGCGCTGGCCGATGCGGTGTCGTCGCTGCTGTCGAAGATCAAGAAGAAGTACAAGGAATACGGCATGAAGGAGCAGAAGCCCTTCGTGATCGTGAAGCCCGATGCCGGCACCTATGGCATGGGCGTGACCACGATCAAGGATGCCAGCGAAGTGCGCGACCTGACCCTCAAGCAGCGCGCCCGGATGTCGGTCATCAAGGACGGCGTGGCGGTGACCGACCTGGTGGTGCAGGAAGGCGTGCCGACCTTCGAGAACATCGACGACGCGGTGGCCGAGCCGGTGGTCTACATGATCGACCGTTACGTGGTAGGCGGCTTCTACCGCGTGCACGCCGAGCGTGGCGTCGACCAGAACCTGAATGCGCCGGGTTCGCAGTTCGTACCGCTGGCCTTTGCCCAGCAGCACGCGGTGCCGGACTTGAAGGCCAAGCCGGGCACGGCGGCGCCGAACCGCTTCTACGTGTATGGCGTGGTGGCGCGGCTGGGCTTGCTGGCAGCCTCGCTGGAGATGGAGCGGACCGATCCGAATCCGGAGGTGTATTGATGCGTCGGCTAGTGTGACGATACCGAGGGGCCCGTGATGGGCCCCTTTTTTATTTCTGTGACGCAGGCATTCTCTACTCAGCAATAATGTCTTGTTGACATCGTTGAAGGAGAAGCGCATGCGTGGTCGTCGATGGATAGTCGGTTCGTCGCTGCTGCTGCTGGGCGGGCTGGCGCTGAGTTGGTTTGCAGGAAGCAAGCTGGTGGCGGGGGCGCATTACGCGATCGCGCTGCCTGCCGGACTGCTTGCGCAAACGGTCACGCTGCCCACCGGGCACGGCCGCTCGGTGGAAGGCTGGTTCCTGCGCGGGGACGGGAAGGGCGCGGTCCTGCTGCTGCATGGCATCCGCGCCGACCGGCGCCAGATGCTGGACCGGGCACGCTTCCTGCACGCTGCCGGCTATTCCGTGCTGCTGATCGACTTGCCGGGACATGGCGCCAGCGCGGCGCCGCGGCTCACCTTTGGTCTCAGCGAAGCAGCCGGCGTAAAGGCGGCGCTGGCTTACCTGCGCGAGCAGGCGCCGGGCGAGGGGCTGGGCCTGATCGGCGTGTCGCTTGGTGCGGCGTCCTTCGTGCTGTGCCAGGATTGCCCGCAGGTGGATGCGGCGGTGCTGGAATCGATGTATCCGACCATCGAGGAAGCGGTGGAAGACCGCCTGCGCATGCGCCTGGGTGCGCTGGGTGTGCCGCTGTCGAAGCTGTTGCTGTGGCAGTTGCCGCTGCGCCTGGATATCACGCCGCAGCAACTGCGGCCGATCGAGCATCTGGCCGCGATCCGGGCGCCCTTGCTGCTGGCCTCGGGTGACCGGGACATGCACACGACGATTGATGAGACGCGCCGCCTTTACGGTGCGGCCGCCCAGCCGAAGGCTTTATGGGAGGTAGAGGGCGCGGTGCACCAGGACTTGCATGCGTTTGCGCCGGCGGCGTATGAAGAGCGCGTGTTGCGGTTTTTTGAGACGAGTTTTAGCACCCAAGGCAAGCATACGGCTGGAAGCCACGGCGTGAGCAATTAATGGCAGCCGGGCGGCAAGTTTGCAGCTGTTGAACGCGTGGACCGCGCATCTGCCGTGTGATTGCGTGCTGTCCGGTGTAGCCGTCCACCCTAGGGCCAAGGTCATGGCCCGGACCACCCTACGGACACGTCACCCCTATGCCTTTTTCTGCACCATGTACAAAAAGTGCGAACGCAGCGGCGGCGCCACGGCGGCCAGGGTTTCGGTGACTAGCGCCGGCAGCCCGGCCAGCGCGCGGCTGATGGGCGGCGCCAGCAGCAGGGTACGGTATTGCTGGCGCTCGCCGGGCCAGAAACCATCCAGTTCGCTGCGCGTGACGCGGCGCACGTGCGGGTTCTTCGGATTGTTGTAGCGGAAGTCAAACACCAGGCCCCAGCCGCCGGGCCGCAGCACGCGCCACATGTCGGCGGCCAGTTGCTGGCGTACTTCCTGGTCCAGGACCGAGGAAAACACGGTATTTGCCGCAATCAGGTCGGCGCTGGCGCCGGGCAGGGCGGCCAAGGAACCGCAATGCCAGCGTACACCGCTGGCGGTGCGCGGCGCGGCCAGGTCGAGCCGGTCTTGCTGCAACTCGGTGCCGATCAGGTTGGCTGGCGTGGCGCCCCAGTCGATCAGCTGGCGCAGGAAGCCGCCGGTGCCGCAGCCGACGTCCACCACCTGCACCTTGGCGAGATCGGTGCCGACGGTATCGGCCAGCATGCGCGACAGCACCCGTGCGCGCATGGCCTGCTGCAGGACGATATCGGGCCGGTGCCAGGCATAGCGGGCCAGCGCGGCGCCGCCGTGCCAGCCGCGGTAGACGCGCGCGATGCGCTCCTGCTCGCGCTCGGGGCTGTCGTCCGGGTTGTTGCCCGGACTGTTGTCTGGGTCGCGTTCGTGCTTGCTGGGTTGGTCGAGTTGGGCGTCCATGCAGCCATCGTCGCGCAGGCTACCCGCATCGGGTTTGCGCGCGCTCATGCGGGGGCGCGATACTGATCAATTTGCTCAGCGGCATTATGTGCCCAGCAGCATTATTTCAGTATTGGCCGAGGAAAGGCGCCCGGCCGCAGGGTTTCGGGTTTCCAGCTAAAATTGGTGGCATTACCTTAGCTGGACATACCCATGAAAATCGCTTTCCTCGCCGATCCGCTCACCGGTTTCAAGATCTACAAGGACTCGACCTTCGCCATGATGCGCGAAGCGGCGCGGCGCGGCCACGCGGTCTACGCCTTCCAGCAGCGCGACATGGCGCTGGAAGAAGGCATCGTCACGGCCGAAGTCACGCGCATCCACCTGACCGGGGACCCTGACGAATGGTACAAGGCCGACCCGGCCGAGGAAGTGCGCCTGTCCACTTTCGATGCCATCATCGAGCGCAAGGATCCGCCTTTCGACATGGAATACGTCTACGGCACCTATCTGCTGGAACTGGCGGAAAAGCAGGGCGCGCGCGTTTTCAACAGCCCGGCGGCGATCCGCGACCACAACGAAAAGCTGGCCATCGGCCAGTTCTCCGAGTTCACCTCGCCGACCCTGGTGTCGTCGTCGGAGAAACGCCTGCGCGCCTTCCACGCCAAGCACGGCGACGTGATCTTCAAGCCGCTCGACGGCATGGGCGGCACCGGCATCTTCCGCGTAAAGGCGGACGCGATGAACCTGGGCGCGATCATCGAAACCCTGAGCGACAACGGCAAACGCACCATTATGGTGCAGAAGTACATTCCCGAGATCGTGAAGGGCGACAAGCGCATCCTGGTCATCGGCGGCAAGCCGGTGCCGTTCGCGCTGGCGCGCATCCCGCAGGGCACCGAAGTGCGCGGCAACCTGGCCGCTGGCGGCATCGGCGTGGCCCAGCCGATCACCGAGCGCGACCGTCAGATCGCCGAAGCCCTGGGCCCGGTGCTGGCCGAGCGTGGGCTGTTGCTGGTAGGATTAGATGTGATCGGCGATTTCCTGACCGAAGTAAACGTAACCAGCCCGACCTGCTTCCAGGAGATCACCGACCAGACTGGTTTCGACGTGGCCGCGATGTTCATCGACGCGGTCGAACAGCAGGTGACTGAAAGATAATCATGGTAGGGATTTTGCTCCTGACCCACGCACCATTGGGACAGGCATTCATCGCGGCGGTCGCGCACGTGTTTCGCGGACCGACCGAGCGCTTCGAGGCCATCGACGTGGCGGCCGACGAAGACACGCGCGCCGTCAATTGCAAGGCGAAAGAGGCGATCGCGCGCCTGGACGACGGCGACGGCGTCCTGGTGATCACCGACATCAAGGGCGGCACGCCGTCGAACTGCTGCAATTCGCTGCACGACGCCGGCCACGTGGAAGTCATCGCCGGCATCAGTCTGCCGATGCTGCTGCGTGCGATCACGTATCGGCGCGACACGCTCGACGTGGTGGTGGAAATGGCGCTGGCGGGCGCCCAGAACGGCGCGGTGCGGGTCGATAACCGCATCCGCGTCGGTTCCTGATATTTTTGTAGTAGACGAGGGCGCCAGGCGTCCTTTTTTGGCGTACGCAGTTTGAGAACAAAAGATAAAACATGATTCAGCAAGAACTCGAAATCATCAACAAACTGGGCCTGCACGCCCGCGCATCCGCCAAATTCACCCAACTGGCCGCGAAATACAAAAGCGACGTCTGGCTCACCCGTAACGGCCGCCGCATCAACGCCAAGTCCATCATGGGCGTGATGATGCTGGCCGCCGGCAAGGGCGCGAAGGTGACCCTGGAAGCGGATGGCCCGGACGAAGCCGATGCGGTCACCGCCCTGACTGGCCTGATCAACGACCGCTTCGGCGAAGGCGAATAAATGCCCGACGCTGGCCGCTACCGTTCGGGACCATCGATGGCTTCGTTCACGCTCCACGGCATTCCGGTTTCGCGCGGCATCTCGATCGGCCGCGCGCACCTGCTTACGCCTGCCGCGCTGGACGTCAAGCACTACCTGGTTCCGCAAGAGCAGGTCGAGGCGGAAGTCAAACGCCTGCAGGATGCGATCGCCGCCGTGCACCGCAACCTGCAGGAGCTGTGGACCGATTTGCCGAAGGATGCGCCGACCGAACTGGGCGCCTTCATCGACGTCCATGCGCTGATCCTGTCCGACCCGCTGATCTCGGAAGCGCCGCTCGACATCATCCGCATGCGCCACTACAACGCCGAGTGGGCGCTGGTGACGCAGATCGACGAGCTCTCGGCCCAGTTCGACGAGATCGAGGACGAGTACCTGCGCGAGCGCAAGCAGGACATCCAGCAGGTCGCCGAGCGCGTGCTGAAGGTCCTGATGGGCACCGCCTTGAGCGTGCCGCCCATCCTGGCCGGCGACGACGACTACCACCCGCAGATGATCGTGGTCGCCCATGACATCTCGCCGGCCGACATGCTGGCCTTCCGTGACCGTTCCTTCATCGGCTTCGTTACCGACGTCGGCGGCCAGAACTCGCACACGGCGATTGTCGCGCGCTCGCTCGACATTCCGGCGGCCGTCGGCATGAGCCAGGCTTCGCGCCTGGTCGAGCAGGACGACTGGATCATCGTCGACGGCGATGCCGGCGTGGTGATCTGTAATCCGAGCCAGCTGGTGCTGGAGCAGTACCGCGCGCGCCAGGCCGCGCTGGTGAAAGCGCGCAAGCGCCTGCTGAAGCTGAAGAAGACCCCGGCCGTGACCAAGGACGGTACCGCGATCCGCCTGCTGGCGAATATCGAGCTGCCCGACGACTGCCCGCACGCGCTGGAAGCGGGTGCGAATGGCGTCGGTCTGTTCCGCTCCGAATTCCTGTTCATGGCGCGCGGCGCCGACGGCCTGAAGATCCCGAGCGAGGACGAACAGTTCGAGCAGTACCGGCGCGCCGTGGTGGCCATGAAAGGCCGCCCGGTAACGATCCGCACGCTCGATGTCGGCGCCGACAAGCCGCTCGACCCGACCGAGCATACGGCGCTCAATCCGGCCCTGGGCCTGCGCGCGATCCGCTACTGCCTGGCCGAGCCCCAGCTGTTCCTGACCCAGCTGCGTGCGATCCTGCGTGCCTCGGCATTCGGCAAGGTGCGCATCCTGATCCCGATGCTGGCGCATGCCTTCGAGATCGACCAGACCCTGAACATGATCGAGCAGGCCAAGGCCCAGCTGCGCGAACAGAACATCAAGTACGACCCGGAAGTCGAAGTCGGCGCCATGATCGAAATCCCGGCCGCCGCGCTGGCGCTGCCGATGTTCGTCAAGCGCATGGACTTCCTGTCGATCGGCACGAATGACCTGATCCAGTACACGCTGGCGATCGACCGCGTCGACTACGAAGTGGCCCACCTGTACAACCCGCTGCACCCGGCGGTGCTGCAGCTGATCGGCATGACCATTGCAGCAGGGCAGAAGGCCGGCATCGACGTCGCGGTGTGCGGCGAAATGGCGGGCGACATCAAGCTGACGCGCCTGCTGCTCGGCATGGGCCTGCGCGAATTCTCGATGCACCCGGCCCAGCTGCTGGCGGTGAAGCAGGAAATCCTCGGCGCCGACCTGGCCCAGATTGCCCCGCGAATGCGACGCATCATGCGCTCGATGGAACCGAACGAGATCGCCGAAGCGGTCGAACAGCTCCAACTCATTTAGTCATACCGGAGGCGGCCGATGCGCCGCCGACCACAATACCGAAGAAAGTCTCATGGGATCCCTAGGAACCGTCTCTCCCCAGGCGATGCATTTCGCCGAGCCGCTGCGCCTGCAAAGCGGCGCCCAGCTCGGCGACTACACGCTGATGTATGAAACCTACGGCACGCTGAACGCCGAGCGTTCCAACGCGGTGCTGATCTGCCACGCGCTGAACGCCTCGCACCACGTGGCCGGCACCTACGCCAACGAACCGAAAAGCGCCGGCTGGTGGGACAACATGGTCGGCCCCGGCAAGCCGGTCGACACCGACCGCTTCTTCGTCATCGGCGTGAACAACCTCGGCTCCTGCTTCGGCTCGACCGGCCCGATGCACACCAATCCGGCCACCGGCAAGCCCTACGGCGCGGCATTCCCGCTGCTGACGGTGGAAGACTGGGTCGCGGCCCAGGCACGTTTGGCCGACCGTCTCGGCATCGAGCAGTTCGCCGCCGTGATGGGCGGTTCGCTGGGCGGCATGCAGGCCCTGTCGTGGAGCATCCTGTTCCCCGAGCGCCTGCGCCACTGCATCGTGATCGCCTCCACGCCCAAGCTCTCGGCCCAGAACATCGCCTTCAACGACGTCGCGCGCCAGGCCATCCTGACCGACCCCGACTACCACGGCGGCGACTTCTACGAACACGGCATGGTGCCGAAGAACGGCCTGAAGGTGGCGCGCATGGTCGGCCACATCACCTATTTGTCGAACGACGACATGGCAGAGAAGTTCGGCCGCAAGCTGCGCAATGCCGCCGAGACCAACGACTACAAGTTCGACTTCGGCATCGACTTCGAGATCGAGTCCTACCTGCGCTACCAGGGCGACAAGTTCTCGGAATACTTCGACGCGAATACCTACCTGCTGATCACCAAGGCGCTCGACTACTTCGACCCGGCGCGCGAGCACGGCGGCGACCTGACCCGCGCGCTGTCGTCGACGAAAGCCCAGTTCCTGATCGCTTCCTTCACCACCGACTGGCGCTTCTCGCCGGAGCGCAGCCGCGAGATCGTCGAGGCCCTGATCTCGAACCGCCGCAAGGTGACCTACGCCGAAATCGACGCGCCGCACGGGCACGACGCCTTCCTGCTGGAAGACGCGCGCTACATGGGCGTGGTGCGGGCCTACTACGACCGCATCTGGGAAGAAGCCAAGGAGGGCGCATGAAATTCGAAGACTTGACCACCTTGCGTCCCGACCTGGCCTTCATCGCCGATTGGGTGGGCGAGGGTTCGCATGTGCTCGACGTCGGCTGCGGCGACGGCGCCATGTTGCGCTACCTGGAGACCGGCAAGCGCTGCACCGGCTACGGCATCGAGATCGCCGACGACAAGGTATTGGAAAGCACGCGGCGCGGCATCAGCGTCATCCAGCACGACATGGAACAGGGGCTCGACCTGTTCGGCGACAATGCCTTCGACACCGTGCTTTGCCTGTCCTCGCTGCAGATGATGCTGCACGTTGAGGCACGCCTGCGCGACATCGTGCGCGTGGGCGCCGAGGCGATCGTCTCGTTCCCGAACTTCGCCTACTGGCCGCACCGCGTGGCCTTGCTGAAGGGCCGCATGCCGGTATCGCGCACGCTGCCTTACCAGTGGTTCGATACGCCGAACGTGCGTTATGCGACCATCGACGACTTCAAGGAACTGGCCGAGGAGTGCGGGCTGGAGGTGCTGGAGTACGTGGCGCTGGCGGAGGGCAAACCGGTGAGCTTCCTGCCGAATCTGCGCGGGAGCCTGGCGGTGTTCAGGCTGCGCAAAAAGGCTAAGCGCGCATAAAAGACCTGCGCATCGAGCGGCGCCGCGGCCTTCGTGTGGCCTGCGGCCATGACCGTACGGTGGGCACTCCGTGCCCACGCGGAAGCCGGCGTCACGTTGGCCTTGTTGGGGCCGCGAGGTGATTTCTTTGTTACCGTGTGCAATGATCAGCCGATAACGTCCAAACACAGCCAACATAAGGCGACGTTCCGCGTGGGCACGGAGTGCCCACCGTACGGTCGAGGCCGCCATCTTCGGCAATGCCGCGTGACCTCGACAGTTGCGCCGGCCCCCGTTTGTCGTTATCGTGCGTACCCCATCCGCGCATTTCTGCGACGATGCTGTTGACAAAAACAGCACGCCACTTATTGCCATGAAAAAACTCAAACACATCGCCCTTTGCGCCGCCATGCTGGCCAGCGTCGGCACGCTGGGCACGGTCCAGGCCCAGGAAAAAGTCGTCCAGGACGGCATCGCCGTCAAGCCGCTGTCGCGCGTGCGCGTGCTGGTGCCGGAAGAGCAGATGAACGAGGCCGCTTCCCAGCAGTACCGCGAGATGCTGTCCCAGGCCCAGCAAAAGGGCGCCCTGGTCGCCGCCACCGATCCGCAAGTCAAACGCCTGCGCGCCGTGGCCCAGCGCATCATCCCGCATACCCCGCGCTGGAACCAATCCGCCAAGAACTGGCAATGGGAAGTCAACCTGTTCAACTCGAATCAGGTGAACGCCTTCTGCATGCCGGGCGGGCGCATCGGTTTCTTCACCGGCATTATCGACCAGCTGAAACTGAGCGACGACGAAATGGCCGCCATCATGGGCCACGAAATCGCCCACGCCCTGCGCGAACACGGCCGCGAGCGCACGGCCAAGTCCGGCATTACTTCGATGGTGGCGCGCGGCGCCGGGGCGCTCGGTTCGGCCATCTTCGGCATCGACCCGAGTATCACCAACACCGTCACCGGCCTGGTGGGGCAGGGCGTGGTGCTCAAATTCTCGCGCGACGAAGAGCGCGAAGCCGACCTGGTCGGCCTCGACATCGCGGCGCGCGCCGGCTACGACCCACGCGCCGGCATCGTCTTGTGGCGCAAGATGGCCATGCTGAACAAGGGCGCGCCGCCGGAATTCCTGTCGACCCACCCGGGCGGCGATACCCGCATCCACGACATGGAAAAGCACATGAACGTGCTGCTGCCGCTGTACGCACGCGCCAAGGGCACGACGGTGAACCAGCTTCCGCCTTACCGGGCCAACGTCGCGCTGAAGTAATCCATGGGTCGCCAGGCAGAAGCCAATTCGTATGTTCCGCTGCCGGTCCGCAACGGCGTCGCACCCAGCTACCTGTGGCTGACCGAAACGCGCGCCGGCGGCATGCTGCGCTTTCTGGCCGAGCGCTTTCCGGACGTGTCGCTGGAGTCGTGGGCGGCGCGTTTGCAACGCGGCGAAGTCGTCGACGCGCAGGGCAAGGTTCTGCAAGCGGACAGCCATGTCCGCCAGGGCATGCGCATCTGGTACTACCGCGAGCTGGACGAACCCGAGACGCCGATCCCGTTCCAGGAGCGCATCCTGTTCCAGGACCAGCACCTGCTGATCGTCGACAAGCCGCACTTCCTGCCGATGATCCCGACCGGGCGCTTCCTGCACGAGACGCTGCTGGTGCGCCTGAAGGCCCAGCTCGAATTGCCGCACCTGGTGCCGATCCACCGCCTGGACCGCGAAACGGCCGGCGTGGTGATCTTCTCGCACAACCCCGACACGCGCGGCAAGTACCAGTCGATGTTCCAGAAGCGCGTGGTGAAAAAGGTGTACGAGGCCCTGGCCGGCCCGATCGAAGGGCATGAATTTCCCTTCACCTACCGCAGCCGCATGCAGGATGCGGAACAGTTTTTTGTGAGCGAAGAAGTGCCGGGCGAGCCGAATTCGGAAACGGTCATCGAGATGGTCGAACGCCGCGGCGACGTGGTGCGCTACCGCCTGCATCCGCACACCGGGCGCAAGCACCAGCTGCGGCTGCACCTGTCTTCATTGGGCGCGCCGATCCTGAACGATGCCTTCTATCCGGTGGCGCTGCCCTGCAAGGGCGACGATTTCAGCGCGCCGCTGCAATTGCTGGCGCGCGCGATCAGTTTCGAGGATCCGTTGACGGGGGAGATGCGAACGTTCGAGAGCGAACGTTCGCTCGACTGGCCTGGGTAACAATCAGAGCTTGTAGTCGATAATCAGCGGCGCGTGATCCGAGAAGCGCTCGTCCTTGTACACCGACACCGCATGCGCCGTGGCGGCAATACCCGGCGTCGCCACGTGGTAGTCGATGCGCCACCCCACGTTGTTCGCCCAGGCCTGCCCGCGGTTGCTCCACCACGTATAGTCGGCCGCTTCCGGCGCCACCACGCGGTGCACGTCCACCAGGCCGAGTTCGTCGAAGATGCGGGTCATCCAGGCGCGTTCTTCCGGCAGGAAGCCCGAGTTCTTCTGGTTGCTCTTCCAGTTCTTCAGGTCGAGTTCCTTGTGCGCGATGTTCCAGTCGCCGCAGATCACCACCTCGCGCCCCTCGGCCTTTAATTCCTGCAAGTGCGGCAGGAAGGCTTCCATGAAGCGGAACTTGGCCAGCTGGCGCTCGGGCGAGGACGAGCCCGACGGCGCGTACAGCGAAATCACGGTGAGATTGCCGAAGTCGCAACGGGTATAGCGGCCTTCGGCGTCGAATTCCGCGCAGCCGAAGCCGATGCGCTTGTTGTCCGGCGCGCTGCGGCTATACACGCCGGTGCCCGAGTAGCCTTTCTTTTCGGCGTAGTGGAAGTGGCCATGGTAGCCGTGCGGCTTGAACAGCTCCTCGGTCATGTCGGCTTCCTGGCACTTCAGTTCCTGCACGCAGATGAAGTCGGCGTCCTGCTTGGCCAGCCAGTTGAAAAAACCCTTCTTGTGGGCGGAACGGATGCCGTTCAGGTTCGCGGAAATAATTCGTGGCATTGGTAGAGAGATAAGGAAAAGCGGGGAAGTGTGACCTGGCCGCAACGTGGGCGGGCCAATAGTGTAACCCGTTTTTCAAGGTCCGGAAATGCACCGGGGCAATCTGTTAAACTGGTATGCATGCGAAGTAATTTCCCTGCTTCACCTCTCTGCTCGCCTCCCTTGCCACTATCCCCGGAGTCCAATGTGTTGACCAGCCTCGACGACGCGCCGCAGCATGGCGCCGGTGGGCCTGCGCCTGCCGTTCACTTCTTCGATAGCGATACCGCCCTGCTCGACGAGGCCGCCGATTTCATCGACGCGGCCTTGCGCGCCGGCGGCGCCGGCCTCCTGTTCGCCACGCCTGAACATGTGGCCGAGCTGCGCCGGCGCCTGGCAGGATTCGGCAGCGCGGACGGCGGCGGCAACTGGTATCCGGGACGCCTGGCCGTACTCGACGCCGAAGAGACGCTGGCCGCCTTCATGCTGGACGGCCAGCCGGATGCGGGGCGCTTCCGCGCCATCGTCGGCAAGGCGCTGGCGGCGGCAGGGGCGAACGGCGGCCCGGTGCACGCGTTTGCCGAAATGGTGACGCTGCTGTCCGCGCGCGGCGAGTACGATGCCGCCGTGGGCCTCGAGCAGCTCTGGAATGCGCTCGGCAGCGACTACCATTTTTCGCTGTTCCGCGGTAGCCCGTCAGCACCCCTGGCAGCGGGCGGCGCATTCACGCACAAACCCATGCGCCAGCACGGCGCGGCCAGCGCGCAGCTGCAGAACCAGCAGCTCGAAGCCGAGATCGCACGCCGCAAGGCGGCCGAGCAGACGCTGCGCCGGCGCGAAAAGGAATTCGCCGACTTCGTCGAGAACGCCGCCGAAGGCCTGCACCGCGTGGCCGGCGACGGCACCATCGTCTGGGCCAACCGCGCCGAACTGCAGATGCTCGGCTACAGCTGGGACGAATACGTCGGCCACCACATCGCCGACTTCCACGTCGACGCCCCGGTCATCGAGCACATCCTGACCACCCTGGGCTCGGGCGGCACGCTGTACGACCAGCCGGCGCGCCTGCGCTGCAAGGATGGCTCGATTCGCCACGTGGTGATCCACTCGAACGGCTACTTCGAGGATGGCCAGCTGCGCTACACGCGCTGCTTCACGCGCGACGCCACCGAACGCCACCAGCGCGACGCCGCCCTGGCCCAGCGCGACCGCATGCTGCTCAACGCGCCGGTCGCCACCGCCTTGCTGGCAGGGCCGGAGCTGCGCTTCCGTCTGGCCAACCGCCGCTTCCACGAGCTGGTCGGACGCAGCGGCCTGGAAGGGCAGGCCTTCGGCGCCGCCTTCCCGCACTGGCAGGGCAGTGCCATCGCCGGCCTGCTCGAACAAGCTTATGCCAGCGCGCAGCCGGTGACGGTCGAAGAGTTGCGCGTCGAACTGGCGCGCGCCGATGGCGGTTTCGAGGAGCGCTACCTGCAGCTCAGCCTCGAACCCCTGAACGACCGTCCCGACCACAGCGCCGGCGAAGAGCAGGGCGTGATCCTGGTCGCGGCCGACGTCACCGAACAGGTGCGCAGCCGGCGCAGCCTGGAACGCGCCCATGCCGAGCGCGAGCAGCTGCTGGAAGAACTCACGGCGGCCAACCGCACCAAGGACGACTTCCTGGCCATGCTCGGCCACGAACTGCGCAATCCGCTGTCGCCGATCGTCACCGCGCTGCAGCTGATGCGCATGCGCGGCGAGAAAGCGGCGCTGCGCGAGCGCGAGATCATCGAGCGCCAGGTCGAGCACCTGGTGCGCCTGGTCGACGACCTGCTCGACGTGGCGCGTGCCACGCGCGGCCAGATCGAGCTGAAGATCGAGCTGGTCGACGTGTCCCTGCCCGTGACCAAGGCGGTCGAGATGGCCAGCCCGCTGCTGGCCCAGCGCGGCCACCGCCTCGCGCTCGAGATCGAGCCCGGCATGCTGTGGGAAGGCGACGCCATGCGCCTGGCCCAGGTGGTGTCGAACCTGCTGACGAATGCCGCGCGCTACACCGAGCCGGGCGGCGAAGTGAAGTTGCAGGCGCGCCGCGGCAACCCCGGCTGGCTGCGCATCGGCGTGTCCGACAACGGTATCGGCCTGGCGCCGGAGATGCTGGAGCAGGTATTCGGCTTGTTCTTCCAGGGCAAACGCAGCGTCGACCGCATCGAGGGCGGGCTCGGCATCGGGCTGGCGCTGGTGAGGAACATCGTGGAACTGCACGGCGGCTCGGTCGAGGCGCACAGCGGCGGGCTGGGGCAGGGCAGCGAATTCGTGGTGTGCCTGCCGCTCAAGAACAGCAACGCCGCCCCGGAAACCGCGGACACGGCCGAGGAGCCGCAACAGGCCGGCAAGCGCCAGCGCATCCTGGTCGTCGACGACAACGTCGACGCGGCCGACATGCTGGGCCAGCTGTTGACGGCGCATGGCCACAAGGTGGCGGTCTTCAACGATCCGTTCGCCGCGCTGGAAGCGGCAGGGCGCCTGCAGCCCGACCTCGCCGTGCTCGACATCGGCCTGCCCGGCCTGGACGGCTACGAACTGGCCACGCGCCTGCGCGCCGTGCTGGGGACGCACCCCTGCCGCCTGGTCGCCCTGTCCGGCTACGGCCAGGACGGAGACCGCCTGCGCAGCGAGGAAGCCGGCTTCGCCCGGCACCTGGTCAAGCCGATCGGCCCGGAACAGGTGGCGCAACTGGCCGCGGCGCCGTAACAGGAGTGGCGGCGCAGATTACAATACCGCTTTTCGCATACAGGAGAACAGCGTGAGCAATCTGCGCCAGGAGTTTATTGCGTTTTCGGTCGAGACCGAAGTCCTTCGATTCGGTGAATTCACGACCAAGGCCGGGCGCCTCTCGCCTTATTTCTTCAACGCCGGCCTGTTCCACGACGGCGCCACCCTGGGCCGCCTGGCCCGCTTCTACGCCCAGACCCTGCTGGCGTCCGGCGTCGAATTCGACATGCTGTTCGGCCCGGCCTACAAGGGCATTACCCTGGCATCGGCCACTGCCGTGGCGCTGGCCGCTGAAGGCCGCAATACGTCGTTCGCCTACAATCGCAAGGAAGCCAAGGACCACGGCGAAGGCGGCACCATCGTCGGCGCCAAACTGGCCGGCAAGGTCGTGATCGTCGACGACGTGATCTCGGCCGGTACTTCGGTGCGCGAATCGGTCGACATGATCCGCGCCGCCGGCGCCGAGCCGGCCGCCGTGCTGATCGCGCTCGACCGCATGGAGCGCTCGGGCAAGGACGGCGCGCTGTCGGAACATTCGGCGGTGCAGCAGGTGGCGCAGGAGTTCGGCATTCCGGTGATCTCGATCGCCAACCTCGACGACCTGTTCAGCTACCTGTCGAACGAAGCGGCGGGGGCGGACCTCGGTGCGCACAAGGAGGCGGTGGCGGCCTACCGCACCCGCTACGGGGTCTGAGGCGATGCGGCGCCTGATGCAAGCCGGCTGGGCGGCGCTGTGCGTGACGCTGCCCGCCTGTGCGCTGGCCGGCGAGACGGCCGCGCCCGCCACAGTCTGCCCCGGCGCGGCGGCCTGGGCGGCGGCGCACCCTGAGGAATCGGACGAGGCCGTGGCCCGGCGCGATGCCGCGCGCAGCCTCACCGACCCGCAACTGCGCGCCGAGCTGGCGAAACGCGTCGCCAGGGACCAGAAGGCGCGCACGGCGGCGGTCGCCAGGCCGGACAACGCGCGCGCCTGGCGCGAGGTCACCCTGGCCGACGAAAGCAACTTCAAGTGGCTGAAGGAACTGGTCGGCACCAGGGGCTTTCCCACCGCGGCCCAGGTGGGCGAGCAGGGCGTGACGCATGCCTGGCTGCTGGTGCACCATGCCGACCACAACCGCGATTTCCAGGCGGCGCTGCTGCCGGTGCTGCGCCAGCGCGCCATCGACGGCGAGCTGGGCCTGAGCGACTTCGCCAAGTTCACCGACCGGGTCCTGAAAGGCCATGGCCGGCCGCAGTACTACGGCACCCAGTTCCGGCCCGAGGAATGGGCCACGCCGCATTTCGGCCTGCCCGACGCAGCCAGCGTGCGCGAAGTGGAAGCGCACCGCCAGGAACTGGGCATCATGCCGCTCGCCGATTATGTCTGCATGATGAGCGAGGCGAGAAAACCGCGCAACTGAAGGATATATCTGAGTTTTCGCATGTTTTTTCTGATACTCCGAAACATTGGCGAAAAAGTGCTGATGACGGGCTGACTTTCTGGAATTCCGAAACAAGCCTTGTCATCGGCAATAAAAAAACCGGAGCATGCTCCGGTTTTTTTGTGCTTGCGAAACCAACAGGTTCAACCCGCCAGTTTCTGCTTCAACAGCTCGGTCACCTGGGCTGGGTTCGCCTTGCCTTTCGAGGCCTTCATGGTCTGGCCAATCAGCGCATTGATCGCCGCTTCCTTGCCGGCGCGGTACTGCTCGACCGACTTGGCGTTCGCGGCCAGCACCTCATCGACGATGGCTTCCAGCGCGCCCGTGTCCGAGATCTGCTTCAGGCCCTTCTGTTCGATGACGGTGTCGGCCAGGTTTTCGTCGGTGGACTTGGCTTCCCACATCGCCGCGAACACTTCCTTGGCCGCCTTGTTCGAAATCGTGCCGTCGGCGATGCGCTTGACCAGCAGGGCCAGCTGCGAGGCTTCCACCGGCGAGGCGGTAATCTCGACGCCCTCGCGGTTCAGGGTGGAGGAGACATCGCCCATCATCCAGTTGGCGATGACCTTGGCGTTCTCCTTGCCGGCTTTCGCCACCACGGCTTCGTAGTAGTTGGCCATGCCCTGCGACGAGGTCAGGATCAGGGCGTCGTATTCCGGCAGGCCGTAGTCGCCGGTGAAGCGGGCGCGCATCGCGGCCGGCAGTTCCGGCATGCTGGCCTTCACGCGCTCGATCCATTCCTGCGAAATCGCCAGCGGCGGCAGGTCCGGGTCGGGGAAGTAGCGGTAATCCTGCGCGTCTTCCTTCGAGCGCATGGCGCGGGTTTCCTTACGGTCCGGGTCCCACAGGCGGGTAGCTTGCTGGACCTTGCCGCCGTCTTCGATCAGCTCGATCTGGCGCCGCACCTCGTAGTGGATCGCTTCTTCCATGAAGCGGAAGGAGTTCAGGTTCTTGATCTCGCAGCGGGTGCCGAATTCCTGCTGGCCCATCGGGCGCACCGAGACGTTGACGTCGCAGCGGAAGGAACCTTCCTGCATGTTGCCGTCGCAGACGCCGAGCCACATCACCAGGCCGTGCAGGGCCTTGGCGTAGGCCACGGCTTCGGCGGCACTGCGCATCTCCGGTTCCGACACGATTTCGAGCAGCGGCGTGCCGGCGCGGTTCAGGTCGATGCCGGTCATGCCGGCGTAGTCTTCGTGCAGCGATTTACCGGCGTCTTCTTCCAGGTGGGCCCGGGTCAGGTTGACGGTCTTCGTCTCCAGCTTGCCGTCTTTTTCGAAGGCGAAGGTGAGTGTGCCGCCCTGGACCACCGGTTCCTCGAACTGGCTGATCTGGTAGCCCTTCGGCAGGTCGGGGTAGAAGTAGTTCTTGCGCGCGAAGACCGAGTGCGGCGCGATCTTTGCGCCCACTGCCAGGCCGAAGCGGATGGCGCGTTCGACGGCGCCCTTGTTCATCACGGGCAGCACGCCCGGCAGGGCCAGGTCCACGGGGCTGGCCTGCGTGTTCGGCTCGGCGCCGAACTGGATCGAGCTGCCGCTGAAGATTTTCGAGTTGGTCGTGAGCTGGACGTGGTTCTCAAGACCGATGACGACTTCCCATTGCATAATATTCTCTCTTTTCTGTCGGTTCGCGTCTGTTTGCAGTGCCTTGTTTGCGGTGCGGCTGCGGAGCCGCTCTACCGCGTGGGCACAGGTGCCCACCCTACAAATTCAAACCCGTAACCGTACGTGTCGTTGTCCGTTAGACGCCATCCGGTGCGCGTTGGTGCCAGTCGGTGACTTGCTGGTACTGGTGCGCGATGTTCAGCAGCTTGGCTTCGGCAAAGTAATTGCCGATGATTTGCAGGCCGACCGGACGCTTGGCGTTCTTTTCTCCTTGGCCGAAGCCGCAAGGGATCGACATGCCGGGCAGGCCGGCCAGGCTGGTCGACAGGGTGTAGATGTCGGCCAGGTAGTTGGCGACCGGGTCGTTGGCCTTGTCGCCCAAGTCCCAGGCCACCGTCGGGGCGACCGGTCCCATGATCACGTCGCATTTGTCGGCGAACGCGGCCTGGAAGTCGTCGGCGATCAGGCGGCGGATCTTTTGCGCCTGCACGTAGTAGGCGTCGTAGTAGCCGTGGCAGAGCACATAGGTGCCGACCATGATGCGGCGCTGGACTTCGCGGCCGAAGCCTTCGGCGCGCGTCTTCTTGTACATGTCCTGCAGATCCTTGTACTCGCTGGCGCGGTGGCCGTAGCGCACGCCGTCGAAGCGCGACAGGTTCGACGAGGCCTCGGCCGGGGCGATGATGTAGTAGGTCGGGATCGACAGCGAAGTCTTCGGCAGCGAGATGTCGA
The DNA here is from genome assembly GCF_020708045.1 of Massilia sp. IC2-278. Classification (GTDB taxonomy): domain Bacteria; phylum Pseudomonadota; class Gammaproteobacteria; order Burkholderiales; family Burkholderiaceae_D; genus Telluria. The sequence continues at coordinate 164,891 of NZ_JAJFES010000007.1, read as the reverse complement.
CCAGGGTCGCGCCCAGCTTGACGAACTGTTCCAGCGCGGCGCGCACTGCGGCTTCCACATCGGAAGCCAGGCCTTCGCCGAAGTATTCGCTCGGCACGCCGATGCGCAGGCCGGTGAGCGGCTGGTTCAACTCGCGCGTGAAGTCTTCCTGCAGGTTGCCCTGTTCCGGCGTCAGGCTGGTCGAATCGCGCACGTCGTGGCCGACCATGTCGTTCAGCAGCAGGGCGCAGTCTTCGGCGGTCTGGGCGATCGGGCCGCCCTGGTCGAGCGAGGAAGCGAACGCGATCATGCCGAAGCGCGACACGCGGCCGTAGGTCGGCTTGATGCCGGTAACGCCGCAGAAGGCGGCCGGCTGGCGGATCGAGCCGCCGGTGTCGGTGGCGGTGGCGGCCGGCGCCAGGCGCGCGGCGATCGCGGCGGCCGAACCGCCCGAGGAGCCGCCCGGGACCGCTTGCGCATCCCAGGGATTGTGCACCGGCGCGAAGGCCGAGTTCTCGTTCGACGAGCCCATCGCGAATTCGTCGAGGTTCACCTTGCCCAGCGTGACCATGCCGGCGCTGTTGAAGCGCTCAACCACGGTGGCGTCGAAGGGGCTGACGTAGTTGGCCAGCATCTTCGAGCCGGCAGTCGTGCGCCAGCCGCGCGTGACGAAGATATCCTTGTGGGCGATCGGGACGCCGGTGAGGGGACCGGCGGTGCCTTCGGCGATGCGCGCATCGGCGGCGGCGGCCTGGGCCAGCGTCAGTTCCGGGTCGACGTGCAGGAAGGCGTTGTGTCCGCTGGCCTCGATGCGGCCCAGGTAGTGGCGGGTCAGCTCGGTGCTGGAGATCTGCTTCGCGTGCAGCAGCGCCGACAGCTCTTTGATAGTCTTGTTATGCATATGCGTGTTCTGTTCGTAGAAGCGGCAGGATTACTCGATCACCTTCGGCACCAGGTACAAGCCGTCCTGGGCCTTCGGGGCCGGCGCCTGGTAGGCGTCGCGGCGGTTGTCTTCCGTGACCTCGTCTTCGCGCAGGCGCAGCGGCAGGGCCAGGATCGCGGCCAGCGGATGCGCCAGCGGCGCGACGCCGGTGGTGTCGACCGCCTGCATCTGTTCGGCCAGGGCGAAAATGCCGTTCAGCTCGGACAGCGCGGTTTCGGCGTGGGCGTCGTCCATATCGAGCTGGGCCAGGTTGGCGATCCGTTTTACGTCTGAAAGAGTCAGGGACATGGCAAAGGGCGCGGCCGGGGCCGCGTTCAAAGTGTGGTTGGGCGAATAACGATATGGCGGCACACGATGTTGAACAGCGTGCTACGGTCGATAAAACCTTGCTAATACCGTCGATCTCGCTTCAAGAACTAGGGGGTAAAACCACCTGTTTTCAGCGTTTAATCGGTAAATTATAAGGTAGAATGGCGGGCTAATGCGTGGTCGGCGCCGAATGAGCGCGGCCAATCAGCTATACGAAGACCGCCGGGCGCTGGCAGGGCCGACGCGGCAAGAACACTCCCGATTAATTGTTAGGCGCGGCTAACGCGCATCAGGACACACATGTTTGGTTCTTTACGCAGCTACTTCTCGAACGACCTGGCCATCGACCTGGGTACCGCCAATACGCTGATCTACGTGCGCGGCCAGGGCATCGTGCTGGACGAACCGTCGGTCGTGGCGATCCGCCAGCAAGGCGGCCCGAACGGCAAGAAAACGATCCAGGCGGTCGGCCAGAAGGCCAAGCAGATGCTGGGCAAGGTGCCGGGCAACATCGAGGCGATCCGCCCGATGAAGGACGGCGTGATCGCCGACTTCACCGTCACCGAAGAAATGCTCAAGCAGTTCATCCGCATGGTGCACGATTCGAAGTTCTTCCGCCCGTCGCCGCGCATCATCATTTGCGTGCCTTGCGGTTCGACCCAGGTCGAGCGCCGCGCGATCCGCGAATCGGCGCTCGGCGCCGGCGCTTCGCAGGTGTTCCTGATCGAAGAGCCGATGGCCGCCGCCCTCGGCGCCGGCCTGCCGGTCTCGGACGCCACCGGCTCGATGGTGGTCGACATCGGCGGCGGCACCACCGAAGTGGGCATCATCTCGCTGGGCGGCATGGTCTACAAGGGCTCGGTGCGCGTGGGCGGCGACAAGTTCGACGAAGCCATCGTCAATTACATCCGCCGCAACTACGGCATGCTGATCGGCGAACAGACCGCCGAGGCGATCAAGAAGGCCATCGGTTCGGCCTTCCCGGGTTCGGAAGTCAAGGAAATGGAAGTCAAGGGCCGCAATTTGTCCGAAGGCATCCCGCGTGCCTTCACGATTTCGAGTAACGAGATCCTGGAAGCGCTGACCGACCCGCTGAACAACATCGTCTCGGCCGTCAAGAACGCGCTCGAACAGACCCCGCCGGAACTGGGCGCCGACATCGCCGAGAAGGGCATGATGCTGACCGGCGGCGGCGCACTGCTGCGCGACCTCGACCGCCTGCTGATGGAAGAGACCGGCCTGCCGGTGCTGGTGGCCGAAGACCCGCTGACCTGCGTGGTGCGCGGCTCGGGCATGGCGCTCGATCACAACGACAAGCTGGGCTCGATCTTCTCGTACGAGTAAGCCGGGAAGCGCGCCCTGCAGCGGCCGCACCGGCCGGTTGTCGAGAAAAAAGCGTGGGCAGTGGAACGGCGTCGCCGTGCCCCTGCCCATTCGCCTATTCCGTTATCGGGTTCGCCCGGTCTTAATCGAAAGTCATGGAATACAGTCCTCCGCCGCTTTTCAAACAGGGCGCCCCCGCGCGGGTGAAGGTGACGGTGTTCGCGCTGGTGTCGATCGTGCTGCTGGTGGTCGATGCGCGCATGCACCTGCTCGGCGCCGCACGCCAGGTGGCCGCCACCGTGCTCTATCCGCTGCAGATGGCCGCGCTGATGCCGCGCGACGCCGTGTACGGCATGGGCGATTATTTCTCCTCGATCGCCAGCCTGCAGAAGGAAGTGGTCGCGCTCAAGAACCAGCAGGTGACCCAGGCCCAGGCCATGCAGCAGGCCCAGCTCCAGATGGCCGAGAACGCCCACCTGCGGCGCCTGCTCGACGCCAGGGAGCACCTGCCGGTGCAGGCCATCATGGGCGAGATCCTGTACGACACGCGCGACCCGTCGACGCGCCGCATCGTGCTCGACCGCGGCACGCGCAACGGCGTGCAGCTCGGCCTGCCCGTGATCGACAACCTCGGGGTGGTCGGCCAGATCACCCGCGTCTTCCCGTTCACCTCCGAAGTCACGCTCCTGACCGACAAGGACCAGGCCATTCCGGTGCAGGTGCTGCGCTCGGGCCTGCGCAGCGTGGCCTATGGCCGCGGCCACTCGGGCGTGCTCGACCTGCGCTTCGTGGCGCCGAACGCCGACATCCAGGTCGGCGACGTGTTGATCACCTCGGGCCTGGACGGCATCTATCCGGCCGGCCTGGCCGTGGCCAGGGTGGTGCAGGTGGAAAGCGTGGCCGCCGGCGCCTTTGGCCGCGTGGTGTGCCAGCCGCTGGCCGGCATCGACCGCAATCGCCAGCTCCTGATCGTGATGTCGCAGGCGGCGCGCGAGCCGCGTCCCGCCGATGTGCCGCACCTGCCGGCCCAGTCCGGGGCGCGCCGCAACCTGCCGAAGATGGACCCGGTGCCGTTGCCGCCGCTGCCCGCCACGCCGCTGCCGGCCCAGGCGCCGGCGGCGAATCCGAACGGCACCGCGGGCGTGCCGGCGCTGCCGGGCGTCGGCACGCCGGGCGCCGCCGCGCCGGGTAACACGCCGGCGGGCGCTGCCGCGCAGGGCGCCGGGCAGCGTCCAGCCACACCGGCGGCTGCGCCGGCCACCGCGCCCGCCAACGCCGCCGGCCAGCGTCCCGCAAGCGGCGCGGCACGGACGCCTGCAGGCGCATCCCCGGCTGCGCCTGCAACCGCCCCTGCGACCACGCCCGCACCGGCTGCGCAAGGCGCGGCCCGCCCCGGCGCCGCGCCCACCGCCGCCGTCCAACCGAACCAGCCGGCCGTCCGCAAGGAGGGTGCGTAAATGCCCGCCAACCGTCCCCATTACATCCTGCTGCCGGTCAGCCCGCTGTTCATCGCGTTCAGCCTGACCTGCGCCTTCATGCTCAATCTGCTGCCCTGGGGCCGCTGGATCGGCGCGCCCGACTTCGTGGCGCTGGTGCTGGTCTTTTGGGGCATCCACCAGCCGCGCAAGGTCGGCATCGGCGTCGCCTTCTGCATGGGCCTCCTGATGGACGTGCACGACGCTACCTTGCTGGGCGAGAACGCCCTGGCCTATACGCTGCTGTCGTATGCGTCGATCATGATCCACCGCCGCGTGCTGTGGTTCCCGGTGCTGACGCAAGCCCTGCACGTGTTCCCGCTGCTGCTGCTGGCCCAGGCGATCCAGTCGCTGGTGCACGTGTTCGCCACCGGCCGCTTCGCCGGCTGGCTGCACTTCGTCGAAAGCGCCGTGGCCGTGGCCCTGTGGCCGGTGATTTCCTGGCTGCTGCTGGCGCCGCAGCGCCGCGCCGTCGACCGGGACCATACCCGTCCGATCTGAGTTTGGCTAGATGACTGAAATCAAAGACAGCGACCGCGAGATCCACCAGTTCCGCCTGCGCATGACCGCGCTGGCGGTGCTGGTGTTCGTCTGCTTCGGCATCCTTACGGCGCGCCTGGTCTGGCTGCAGGTGATCCACCACGACCAGTACATGGCGCAGGCCGAGGACAACCGCATCGCGCTGGTGCCGATCATGCCGAACCGCGGCCTGATCGTCGACCGCAACGGCGTGGTGCTGGCCCAGAACTACTCGGCCTACACGCTCGAGATCACGCCCTCGAAGCTGCAGGCCAACCTGGAATCGGTGATCGACGAGCTGGCCAAGATCGTCAGCGTCGAGCCCAAGGACCGCAAGCGCTTCAAGCGCCTGATGGAAGAGTCGCGCAGCTTCGCCAGCGTGCCGCTGCGCACCCGCCTCACCGACGACGAGGTGGCGCGCTTCACGGCCCAGCGCTTCCGCTTCCCGGGCGTCGAGGTGCAGGCGCGCCTGTTCCGCCAGTATCCGCTGGGCGAAGTCGCCTCGCACGTGGTCGGCTACATCGGCCGCATCAATGCCAAGGAAGCGGCGGCGCTGGAAGAAAGCGACGACGCCGCCAACTACAACGGCACCGACCACATCGGCAAGGAAGGCCTGGAAAAGAAGTACGAGCGCTACCTGCACGGCACCACCGGCTACGAGGAAGTCGAGCGTTCGGCCGGCGGGCGCGCGATCCGTACGCTGTCGCGCCGCGCGCCGGTGCCGGGCTCGAACCTGATCCTGTCGATCGACATCGAGCTGCAGAAGGTGGTCGAAGAGGCATTCGGCAACCGGCGCGGCGCATTCGTCGCCATCGAGCCGGAAACCGGCGACGTGCTGGCCTATGTGTCGCGCCCGGGCTTCGACCCCAACCTGTTCGTCGACGGCATCGACACCCAGAGCTGGAACGAGCTGAATACCTCGCTCGACCGGCCGCTGATGAACCGGCCGCTGTCGGGCACCTATCCGCCCGGCTCGACCTTCAAGCCTTTCATGTCGCTGGCCGCGCTGGAACTGGGATTCCGCCGTCCTGAGCAGGGCATCCGCGACGCCGGCTTCTTCATGCTCGGCGGGCACCGCTTCAACGACGACAAGCCGGGCGGCCACGGCTACGTGGACATGTACCGCTCGATCGCCGAGTCCTGCGATACCTATTACTACCAGCTCGGCAACGAGATGGGCATCGATAACATCGCCAAGTTCATGGCGCCGTTCGGCTTCGGCTCGCCCACCGGCATCGACCTCGAGCACGAGAAGACCGGCGTGCTGCCCTCGAAGGAATGGAAGGCGAACCGCTTCAAGCGCAACCGCGCGGCCCAGAAGTGGGTGGGCGGCGACACCATCTCGATCTCGATCGGCCAGGGCTTCAACAACTACACCATGATCCAGCTGGCGCACGCGGTGGCCAACCTGGCGAATAACGGCGTGGTGATGAAGCCGCACCTGGTGAAGCTGATCGAGGACGGCGCCACGCGCGAGCGCACGCTGACCACGCCGAAGGAAAGCCGGCGCATCCCGCTGAAGCAGGAAAACATCGACTTCATCAAGCGCGCCATGGTCGGCGTGACCCAGGAAGCCTACGGCACCGGCCGCCGCGCCTTTGCGAATGCCGGCTATATTTCGGCAGGCAAGACAGGCACGGCGCAGGTGATCGGCCTGAAGGGCCAGAAGTACAACGCCCACGCGATCGACGAGCGCCACCGCGACAATGCGCTGTACACGGCGTTCGCGCCGGCCGACAAGCCGAAGATCGCCATCGCCCTCGTGGTCGAGAACGCCGGCTTCGGCGCGGGCGAGGCGGCGCCGATCGCGCGCAAGGCGCTCGACTACTACCTGCTCGGCAAGCGCCCGGCGCCGCCGGCCGCGCCGACCGTGACAGCCGGCGCCAGGCCGGCGCCGGTGCGTGCCTCTGCACCTGGGGCTGCGCCCGCCGCGGCACCGGCCGCCGCCGCGGCCACGCCTCCCGGCGTGATCGCCACGGCGCCGGCCGCCACCACCAAGGAATAACGATGGCCTATTATCCCGAGCGGCGCTCGCTGAGCCGCCGCCTGAAACCGTATTTCACCGTGTTCGACTGGCCATTGGCGATGGTGCTGTTCATGCTGCTCACCACCAGCATGATCACCATGTCCTCGGCCGGCCACGAATTCCCGGGCCGGGTCGAGGCGCAGATGCGCAACTTCATCCTGGCCTTCTTCATCATGTGGATGGCGGCCCTGGTGCCGCCGCAGACGCTGATGCGCCTCGCCGTGCCGGTGTACACCTTTGGCGTTGCGCTACTGATTGCCGTGGCGGTGTTCGGCATCATCAAGAAGGGCTCGCGCCGCTGGCTGCACGTGGGCGTCGACATCCAGCCCTCGGAGATCATGAAGATCGCCACGCCGCTGATGATCGCCTGGTACTTCCAGCAAAAGGCGCGGCTGGACGACTGGAAGTCCTTCGTGGTGGCGGCGATTTTGCTGATCATCCCGTTCACGCTGATCGCGCGCCAGCCCGACCTGGGCACGGCCCTGCTGGTCGGCGCCTCGGGCTTCTACGTGATCTTCCTGGCCGGCCTGTCCTGGAAGATGCTGGCCGGCCTGGCCGTGGCCGGCGCCGCCAGTTTGCCGGTGGCCTGGTCGATGCTGCACGATTACCAGCGCGAGCGGGTGATGACGCTGATCGACCCGACCTCGGACCCGCTCGGCAAGGGTTTCCACATCATCCAGTCGGTGATCGCGATCGGCTCGGGCGGCATGACCGGCAAGGGCTACCACCAGGGCACGCAAGGCCAGCTGGAATTCGTGCCCGAGCAAACCACCGATTTCCTGTTCTCGGTCTATTCGGAAGAATTTGGGCTTGTCGGCAACCTATTTCTTTTGGTAATTTACCTGCTGCTGATCGGCCGCGGCATGATGATTGCGGCCAACGCCCCGAATCTGTTCTCCCGGCTGCTGGCCGGCGCGATCACGATGATCTTCTTTACGTATGCCTTTGTTAACATGGGCATGGTGAGCGGCATCCTTCCCGTGGTCGGCGTTCCGCTGCCTTTCATGAGCTATGGCGGGACGGCGTTCATTACCCTGGGGCTCGGCGCTGGTATATTGATGAGCATACAAAGGCACCGCAAGCTGGTGCAGACCTAGGAAAGGAAGCGCGCATGACCGCTTCGAGAATTCTCCCGGTGGTCATCGCGTTGGCGGCGTTGATGACCGGCTGCGGCACCACGGGCGACAACAAGAGCCTGGGTTCGCTGCCGTGGAAGCACAAGGCCGGCAAGCCCGGGTCGATCAACCCGAAGCTGCCGCCGGCCAACTCCGGCCGCGGCGGCTACTACAAGGACGACGGCCCCGGCACCGACATCCCGGAAGGGCTGGAATTCACGCCCGACGCCGTGGTCAGGGCCGAGCCCTATGCCAAGTGGGCGAACCGGCCGTATTCCGTGTTCGGCCAGACCTATACCCCGATCCTGCACGAGGAACCCTTTGTCCAGAAGGGCGTGGCCAGCTGGTACGGCGTGAAGTTCCACGGCCAGAAGACCTCCTCGGGCGAACCCTACGACATGTACAAGATGACGGCCGCGCACCCGACGCTGCCGATTCCTTCGTATGCGCGCATCACCCACGTGGCCACCGGGCGCTCGGTGGTGGTGCGCATCAACGACCGTGGCCCTTTCCACGCCAGCCGCGTGGTCGACGTGTCGTACACCGCCGCGCTGAAACTGGGCCTGCTGGGCAAGGGCAGCCACGAAGTCGAGCTGGAGCGCCTGTTCCCGGGCGACGAAGTACGGCTGGCCGCGGAGCGCCGCGCCGCCACCTCGGCCGCGCAGGCGGCGCCGGCGCGGGTGGCGCCGGTACTCGATGCGCCGCCGGAAATCGCGGCCCTGATGCTGGAAGACCGCATGCAGTCCGACAGCGCCGCCGTGACCCAGGCGCTGCCGGCCGTGGCCGCCGCCACGGCCGCGGGCAAGGCTTCCGGCCAGTTCTACCTGCAGCTCGGCTCCTACAGCCGCGCCGACAAGGCCCAGGAAATGGGCCGTCTGCTGGCCGATGCCGGCCTGGCGGTGGGCGAGATCGAAGTGGTGCCGAGCGGGGCGGTGAACCGTTTGTATGGCGGGCCGTTCGAGAGCCGCGCCGCGGCGCAGGAAGCGGCGCGCGGCTTGCCGGCGGGGTTGGGGATCAAGCCGATCGTGGTGAAGCGATAATCGGCTTTTCGGCACGCCGGGGGTACGTGGCGTGCCGGTTGCCGTGGTGGTGTGCATGAGCACGGTTGGTGGGTTCGAGAACCCACCCTACCCGGTTCTGTAGGGTGGACTCCCGAGTCCACGCGGTATGGCACCCATGCCAATCGAGAAGCCACGTAGGGTGGGTTCTCGAACCCACCACATCGCTATCTGCAAACCGACGGCCCTACATCACTTGCAAATGTGCAAAATCGTCGCCTCCATCCCCCGCCCGGCCTCGAGGATGCGCGCCCGCATCGGCCCGTCGATATCGCGGAAGCGGTAGGCAAACCGGTTCGACTGCGGCCCACGCGGCAGCACGCGCACACCCTGCACGCCTTTTTTCGCCAGCTCGGCCGCCAGCGTGCGCGCCGAAGCTTCGGTCTTGAACGCGCCCAGCGACACTGCCCAGCGCATCGGCGAATCGCCCTGCATGATGAAGTAATCGCTGATGCCGCGCTCGCGCAGCTCGGCCACGCGGCGCTCGGCCCCTTCCTTGCCGCCGTTCGGCGGCAGGTAGACCAGGTGGCTGGTCACTTCCTGGTAGGGCACGGCCAGGCGCATCTGGCGCGCGCCGAGTTCCAGGCGCGCCAGGCGGGTTTCGAAGCGGCGCGCATCGGGCGGGGCAAAGGCTTCGGTTTCGAGGCAGGCGTAGGCGGGCGTGGCCGGTGCTGGCGGCGCCGGCGCTGGCGCTGGCGCTTCCTCCGCCTCGGCTTCTTCCTCCGCTGGGCCGTCCTCGGCCTTGGCGGCGGCCGCCAGCGCCTGCGCCTGTTCGCCCGACAGCAGCACCAGCTTGTCGGCCGCCAGCTGTTTCGTCAGGCGCGCCGGCTCGCGCAGTTCGCCGTCGGCGCTGCCCAGCATGCCGCGCCCGTAGGCGAACAGCAGCGCGTTCGCCGCCAGCAGAGCCCAAAATACGAATTTCACCACGCTTCAGCTCCCATCCATCGCTCCTCGATGCGCCGCCTCCGCCCGCGCCACCGCATGCAGGCCGACCAGCACGATATTATCGACCAGCTTGTGCGTCACCTCCAGCGCGGGTGCGATGATCGGCGCCGCGCCGCCCGACAGGATGCACAGGGCGCCGCCATGGCCCGCCACCGCACGCGCGATGGCGCCGGCCTGGGCCGACAGGCAGCCCGAGACGATCGCATCGTTGGTATTGTCGGCAAACAGGGGAGGAAGTGCCGCGCCCGGCGCCGCTTGCGGTAGCTGGGCCGTGTTGCGCGCCAAGGCGCCGGCCATCAGCGCCAGACCGGGCAGGATCATCCCGCCCAGGAAACGGCCGTCGCCCGTTACCGCATCGACCGTGGTCGCGGTGCCGCAGGTGGCCACCACCAGCGCTTGCTCCGGCGCCAGCGCACGCGCGCCGATGGCGGCGGCAAAGCGGTCGCAGCCCAGGCGCGCCGGTTCGCGGTAGCCGTTGACCAGGCCGGCACGTTCGGCGCTTGAGGCGAACCACTCGACCTCGATGGGGCCGAGCAGGGCGGCCAGCCGTTCGCGCAGCGCCTGGCCGGCGACGTTCGAGACGATCGCCCGCGCCACCTGCCGGGTGCGCCATTCTTCGGCCAGGACATCCAGCCCGTCGTGCAGGGCCGCGCCACTGGCGGCCCAGTCGCCCGGCTGCGCCTGCGCATCGGCCAGCGCCCACTTCACGCGCGTGTTGCCGGCATCGACCAGGAGCAGGGGGCCGTTCATCCCTGGAGCGCGCCTTTCACGCGCAGCGACACGTCGCCGGCCAGCACTGTGATGCGGCCTTCGCGCGTGTCGAGCAGCAGGCGTCCGGTGTCGTCGACACCGGCGGCGGCGCCTTCGTGCAGGGTCTTGCCGGCGTCGAGGATGACCACGGTCTGGCCCTGCCAGGCGTGGCGCCGGTTCCAGCGCGCCGAGAAGGCGGCGAAGCCGGCGCGCTCGAATTCGCGCAGCGCGCCGGCCAGGCCGTCGAGCAGGGCCGCCATCAATTCGTTGCGGTCCATGCGCGCCAGCCAGGGCAGGGAAGCGATGCTGCGGCCGAGCAGGGCCTCGGTTTCGTCGGGCATCAGCAGATTCAGGCCGATGCCGATCACGGTCCAGACCCCGCCGCCAGGCGCGTTCTGGGTTTCGATCAGGATGCCGGCGAGCTTGTCGCCGTCGCGCAGCACGTCGTTCGGCCACTTCAGGCCGACCTGCACGCCGAGTTTATCCAGGGTTTCGGCCAGCGCCACGCCGATTGCCAGCGGCAGGCCGGCGAGGCGCCCCACGCCGCCCTCGAAACGCCAGGCCAGCGAAAATGTCAGCGAGCCCGCGCTGGAGGACAGCCAGCTGCGTCCGGCGCGGCCACGGCCGGCGGTCTGGTTGCGCGCCACCAGCAGCAGCGGCGCGTCCAGCGACGCGGCGCGCGCCAGCAGGTCGGCATTCGTCGAGCCGGTCTCCTCGACCACCTCGACGGCCACGCCGGCCTGCGAGCGGGCGGCGATGTCGGCTGCATGCATGGATGCGATCGTGGAGGCCGTCATGCGGCCCCCTTGCGGCGCTTTTGCGGCGCGCGCGAGAACAGCAGGTCGAACAGGGGATTCGGCAGGGCGCGCAGCAGCTTGGCGACGACGCCCATCTGCCAGGGCAGCACGCGGTAGCTGTCGCCGCGCGCGATGGCGTCCACGGCCCTGGCGGCGAAGCGCCCGGCCGGCATCAGGAAAGGCATGGGAAACGGATTGTTGCGGGTCATGGGGGTATCGATATAGCCGGGCACGATGGTGACAACGCGGATTGCCGAGCGCTTCAGTTCCAGCCGCAGCGATTCGCAGTAGGCGTGCACGGCGGCCTTCGAGGCGCAATAGGCGCCGGCGCCGCGCATGCCGCGCACGCCGGCCACGCTGCCGACCGCCACCAGGCGGCAGGGCGTGCCCTGCACCTTCATCTGGAAAATGAAGGGGGCGAAGGTGGCGACGGTGGCGTTGACGTTGGTGGCGAACACCGAAGCGAAGACCGGCAAATCCTCCGGCCGCTCGGTGAGGGTGCCGTGCGAGATGCCGGCGCTGGCGACGACGATGTCGGCGCCGCCGCAGGCGTCGATGAAGTCCGCGGCCGCCGCGGCCAGGGCGGCGTGGTCGAGCACGTCGAGCGCGTAGCTGCGGTGGCGTTCGGGGTTGGGCAGCGAGGCGACCAGGTCGCGCAGCAGTTCGCCGCGGCGCGCCACCAGGCCCAGCGTGGCGCCGCGCGCGGCGTACTCGCGCGCCAGTGCGGCGCCGATGCCGCTCGAGGCGCCGGTGATGAAGACGCGCTCCGTCCGACCCGCGAGGGTCATGTCTTGTCCGCCGCCAGGGTCATTTCTTGTCCGCGCGGGCTTTTGCGACCAGTGCGTCCATCACCCCCAGCGCCACCTCCTGCTGCTCGGCTTCGGTCTGGGCGTCGGAACCGCCCTGGTTCGCCATCGAGGGCGAGGTGACGAAGCGGCCGTCGATCGCCACGAACGGCCAGTGGTCGACGCGGTAGGCTTCCATCATCGCGCTGGCGTGGCGCAGCTTGCCGCTCACGCCCATCGAGCGGTAGGTGTCGGTGAAGCGCGCGCGGTCGATGCCGGACTTCGCCGCCCACTCGATCACTTCGTTGTCGTCGGCAAAGCGCATGCGGCCCTGGTGGATCGCGGCAAAGGCCTTCTGGTGGTACTGCTCCAGCAGGCCCATGGCTTCGAGCGTGTAGAACAGGCGCTGCTGCGGCACCACGCGCGGGCCGGCGGGCACGTGCACGCGCTTGAAGACGATGTTGTTGCCCTGCTTCTTGATCCACTCCGCCAGCTTCGGCTCGAAGGCGTCGCAGTGCGGGCAGTAGTAAGCGAAGAACTCGGTGACTTCGACCGCCTTGCCGGCCTGGGTTTCCTGTTTCTGCGGCAGCACCTGGTATTGCACGCCTTCTTTCGGGGCGGCTTGCGGGCCCGGGGCGGCAAGTGCGCTGCCGGCAAAGCCGAGGACGAGGGCGCTGCAGAGCAGGCGGCGAAGCATGTGCATCGAATTCTCCTGAGGGTTATTTCTGGTTGCGGACGATGGCGACGTCGATGCCGCTGTCGAGCAGCTTGGCGCGCGCCTTGTTGACGGTTTCGACCTGGTTGAACGGGCCCACGCGCACGCGGTGCAGCACGCCGCTGTCGCTGGTGCGGTCGCTGATCGCGGCCTCGAAGCCGAGCAGGGCCAGCTTGGCGCGGGTGTTCTCGGCGTCCGACATTTCGCGGAAGGCGCCGGCCTGCAGGAAGTACACGTAGCGGTCTTCGCCGCCCGTTGCGGCGCCTGCCGCATTCGGTGCGGCCGCGGCGGCGGCTGGCGCGGGGGCCGGCGCCGGAGCGGCGGCAGGTGCGGCCGGCTTGCGCTCGGCGGCCTCGCTCATGCCGGCAATGGCTTCGCCGAGGGGATCGGCTTCGGTCGCCGGCGCCGGGGCCGGAGCGGGCGCGGCGGCCCTGGCGGCCTCGCGTTCGGCCAGCTGCTTGTTGGCCTGGCGCGCGGCGTCGCGGCTGCCGTACAGCGGCTTGTTCGGATCGTTGGCCTGGCTCGGGTCGAGATCGGCCGGGCGGCCCATCTTGTTCGAGCGGTCGGTGAAGGGCGAGGCGCCCTTGGTGATCATCAGCGCAACCGCCACCGCGATACCCAGGCCGATGATCAGGCCAATGATGATGCCGGTCAGGGTGCTGCCGCGCTGGCGGGAAGGGAAACGAATAGTGGCGGTCATGGTCGCTATGCTTATGCTGGTTGATCGGCTGCCGGCGTATCGTCGGCGGGCGCGCGTTCCATCTTGTTCGGCGCGGACACGCCGATCAGGGCCAGGCCGTTGCGCAGCACCTGGCGGGTGGCGGTGGCCAGGGCCAGGCGCGCCAGCTTGAGCGGCTCGTCGTCGTCGAGCAGCCACTTGTGGGCGAAGTAGTAGCTGTGCAGTTCGCCGGCCAGTTCGCGCAGGTAGAAGGCCACCTGGTGCGGGCCGAGTTCGGCCTGGGCGCGCGCCAGCATTTCCGGGTAGGCGGCCAGCTTCGACAGCAGGCTCGCTTCGTGCGGCGTGGTGAGCAGCGACAAATCGGCGTTCGCCAGCGTGGCCTCGTCGCCGCCCCAGTTGCCGAGTGCCGAGCAGATGCGCGCGTGGGCGTACTGCACGTAATACACCGGGTTCTCGTCCGAGGTTTTCAAAGCGACGTCGACGTCGAACACGAATTCGGTATCGGCCTTGCGCGAGATGAGGAAGAAGCGCACGGCGTCGCGGCCGCGCGTGATGTCGCCGTTGCCCGACCATTCGATCAGGTCGCGCACGGTCACGTAGGAGCCGGCGCGCTTCGAGATCTTGACCTCTTCGCCGTTCTTCATGACGGTGACCATCTTGTGCAGCACGTAGTCGGGGTAGCCCTGCGGGATGCCGATGTTCACGGCCTGCAGGCCGGCGCGCACGCGGGCAATGGTGCCGTGGTGGTCGCTGCCCTGGATGTTGATGGCCTGGTCGAAGCCGCGGCGGAACTTCTGCATGTGGTAAGCCACGTCCGGCACGAAGTAGGTGTAGCCGCCTTCGGACTTGCGCATCACGCGGTCCTTGTCGTCGCCGTAATCCGTGGTCTTCAGCCACAGGGCGCCGTCCTGCTCGTAGGTGACGCCGGCGTCGACCAGGGCCTGGACAGCTTCGTCCACTTTGCCGTCGGCGTACAGCGAGGACTCGAGGTAGTAGTTGTCGAACTTGACGCCGAAGGCCTGCAAGTCGATGTCCTGCTCGTTGCGCAGGTAGGTCACGGCGAAGCGGCGGATCGATTCGATGTCTTCGACGTCGCCGCTGGCGGTGGCCGGTTCGCCGTCGCTGGCCGAAACCGTCTTTTTGGCGAGGAAGTCATCGGCGATGTCCTGGATGTAGTCGCCGTTGTAGGCGGACTCGGGCCACGCGGCGTCGCCCGGCTTGACGCCGCGTGCGCGCGCCTGGACCGAGGTGGCCAGGGTGGCGATCTGGACGCCGGCGTCGTTGTAGTAGAACTCGCGCGTCACCTGGTGGCCTTGCGCCTCGAACAGCGAGGACAGGGCGTCGCCCAGCGCTGCCTGGCGGCCGTGGCCGACGTGCAGCGGGCCGGTCGGGTTGGCCGAGACGAATTCGATGATGGCGTGGTGGCCTTCACCGGCCGTGCCGCGGCCGAAAGCCTGGCCCTGCTCGAGGATGCTGCGCACCACGGCCTGCTTGGCGCCGGCGGCCACGCGCAGGTTGATGAAGCCGGGACCGGCCACCTCGGCCGCTTCGACCAGGCCGGCGGCCTGCGGGTCGGCCAGCAGGGCGGCGACCAGGCGCGTGGCCAGTTCGCGCGGGTTGGTCTTCAGGGGCTTGGCCAGTTGCATGGCGATGTTGCAGGCGACGTCGCCGTGCGAGGGATCGCGCGGGCGTTCCAGCACGACGTTGGGGGTAAGGTCGGTGCCGGCGACGATCGGCGCCAGGGCGGCCTGGAACAGGGCAACGATCGCTTGTTTTTGTTGGGCGAGCATAGTGTGGTGTGCGGTGAGTTCGAATGGAGCGGTGGCGCGCGGCCACGGCAATCAAGGTTCATTATACTGGTTTGCTGCAACGCCGAATACGCCCGGCGGCCCGGCTGCAAGCGAGCTTTAAGCGCAGCCAAAGGCTGTGCCGTTACAATGTCGCCTTTCCGTATTGACCCGTCACCATGACCGACAAGCGCCCTACGCTCACCATCAAACCCAAGTCCGGCAGTGCCGCCAAGCCGGCGCCGCGCAAGCCGGCCAATCCCGCGGCCCAGTATGCCAAGCCCGCCGGCAAACCGGGCGCGCAGGGCACGAAGCCAGGTGCAGGACAGGGCAGGGCGTCCGAGGTCAAGCGTGCCGCGCCGCCGCGCCCGCCGCGCGAACAGCCGCAGGACAGGCCCAAACCCAGCTACGAAGTGAAGCAGCAGTTCCAGCCCGACTACGTGCCGGACCTGCCGGCCGATTCGCTGGCCCTGGCCCTGCTGGGCGCGTCGAACGCCATCGCCCAGGTCGGCGCCGGCACCGCGCTGCCGCAGGCGCTGGCGCACGTGTTTGCGGTCTTCGGCGTCACGCCCCAGGCGCGCGGCGCGATTCAGGACCTGGCCTACCGCAGCATGCGCCAGATGGGCCGCAGCGAAACCCTGCTCGGCCTGATGACGACCAAGGCGCCGGACGCGCCGCAGCTTTCCGGCCTGCTGTGCTGCGCCCTGGCGCTGCTCGACCCGGCCGAGGGCGAGGCGCCTTATGAAGCCTTTACCGTGGTCGACCAGGCCGTCACGGCCGCCGCCAGCCACCCGGACTTCGCCCACGCCAAGGCGATGGTGAACGCCGTGCTGCGCCGCTTCCTGCGCGAGCGCGAACAACTGGTGAAGCAGGCGCTGGCCGATCCGTTCGCGCAATGGAACTACCCACAGTGGTGGATCGACGCCACCCGCGCCGCCTATCCAAAGGACTGGGAAGCCATTCTCGCGGCCGGCAACACCCATCCGCCGCTGACCCTGCGCGTGAATACGCGCAAGACCTCTGTCGAGGACTATGGCCAGCGGCTGCGGGAAGAGGGCGTGGCTTTCGACCAGGTCGGCCCGCAGGCCCTGCGCCTGAAGCAGGCCGTGAACGTGGCCCAGATTCCCGGCTTCCACGACGGCCTGGTGTCGGTGCAGGATGCCGGCGCCCAGCTGGCCGCGCCGCTGCTCGGCCTGGAGCGCGGCATGCGCGTGCTCGATGCCTGCGCCGCGCCGGGCGGCAAGAGCGGCCACATCCTCGAGCTGGCGGACGTCGAGCTGACCGCGGTCGACGCCGACCCGCAGCGCCTGAAACGGGTGGGGGACAACCTCGGCCGCCTGGGCCTGGAAGCCACGCTGGTGGCGGCCGAAGCCCAGGCCCGGGACTGGTGGGATGGCCGTCAGTACGACCGCATCCTGGCCGACGTGCCGTGCACCGCTTCGGGCATCGTGCGCCGCCACCCGGATATCCGCTGGCTGCGCCGCAAGACCGACACGCGCCAACTTACAACACTTTCCGCGGAGATACTCGACAATCTTTGGCAGATGTTGCGGCCCGATGGTAAATTGCTGTTTGTGACATGTTCGCTCTGGCCCCAGGAATCGGAGGCGCAGGCGGCCGCGTTCGCGGCGCGCCACAACGACGCCACCCGCCTCGATGCGCCAGGCCAGCTGCTTCCCGTGAGTGGCGCCGGGCTCGATCATGACGGTCTGTTCTATGCGCTCTTCCACAAGAAGGGGGCGTAGGAAGCTCCCGCAGTAATGCTCGATAACACGCTCGATTAATTTAGGTTCCGGCCACCTGTGACTTTACGATTTTTCCGCCTCCTCGCCTGCCAGCTGCTGCTGGTCTTCGCGTGCGCAACGGCGCAGGCGGCCGACGGGATCGACATCACGATGGCGAAAATCGAGGCCGGCGACGATGGCTACCGCCTGGCCGCCAACTACTCGTTCGATCTCAGCCGCGAACTCGAGGACGCCCTGCAGCACGGCGTCAAGCTCTACTTCACCACCGAAATCGAACTCGTGCGCCCGCGCTGGTACTGGCGCGACGAGCGCGCCGTGTTCGCCAAGCGCACGGTCAGCATTTCCTACGACGTCCTGCTGCGCCAGTACTACGTGGCGGCGGTGGGCAGCGTCCAGCAAACCTTCCAGACCCTGGACGAGGCGATGTTCCAGATCCGCCGCCCGGGCCGCTGGTCGATCGCCCCCAAGGGCGCCCTGAAGCATGGCGAGACCTATGAAGTCAGCCTGCGCATGTTCATGGACCGCGACTACCTGCAGAAACCCCTGCAGGTGAGCGCCTTTTCGAATGCCGACTGGCGCCTTGCCTCGAACAGGAAGACGTTCAATTACCGTGCGGAGTAAAGGGAGGCAGGCGTGAACCAGGCCCTGCGCTACGCGCTGGTGGTCGGCGGGGCGGTCGTCTCGATCCTGCTGTTCCTGCTCGCCTCGGCTTCCGACAACTCCGGCTTCTTCGACCGCTACTACTCCTGGCTGCTGGGGCTGAACGCCACCATCGCCTTCCTGCTGCTGATCCTGGTGGTGGTGGCCCTCGGCCGCCTGTATTCGCGCTACAAGGCCAAGCGCTTCGGCTCGCGCCTGATGGCGCGCCTGGTGCTGCTGTTCGCCTGCATCGGCATCCTGCCCGGCCTGGTGATCTTCATGGTGTCGGTGCAGTTCGTCTCGCATTCGATCGAATCCTGGTTCGACGTCAAGATCGAGGCGGCGCTGTCCTCGGGCCTGAACCTGGGCCGCGCCGCGCTCGACGAAGCGCAGGCCGACCTGGTGGCGGGCGCCCAGACCGTGTCGGCAACGCTGTCGGGGCAGAGCGACTTCGGCGCCCAGCTGGCGCTGTCGCAGGCGATCCACGGCATCGACGGCATGCAGAGCGCGATGCTGCTCGACGCCGACGGCAAGCTCGTGGCCAGCGCCAGCGAAGACCGGCGCGCCGATCTCACTCCCGACTTGCCGAGCCCGCAGATGCTGCGCCAGGCTGCCATGCCGGGCGGTTACGCGCGGCCCGAGGGCGGCATCGAACTCGACTTCCGCGAGGCCGGCAACGACACCCCGAATGCGCTCGACGCCGCCACCGGCCTGCGCCTGCGCGTGGTGCTGGCCGTGCCCGAGCCGCCCGGCATGGCGCCGCGCTACCTGCAGATGATGCAGGCGGTGCCGGTGAACCTGGCCACGAATGCCGAGGTCCTGCGCAGCGCCTTCAGCGAATACCGCCAGCGCTCGGTGGCGCGCGAAGGCCTGCAGCAGATGTACATCCGCACCCTGACCTTGACCCTGCTGCTGGCGATCTTCGGCGCCATCGGCAGCGCGGTGCTGATCGCCGGGAACCTGGCCCAGCCGCTGCTGGTCCTGGCCGAGGGCACGCAGGCGGTGGCCGAGGGCGACCTGTCGCCGCGCCCGATCGTCGAAACCAGCGACGAACTGGGCACGCTGACGCAGTCCTTCAATGCCATGACCGGCCAGCTGTTCGAGGCCAGGAGCGCCGTCGAGCGCAACCGCTCGGCCCTGCAAAGCGCCAAGGCCCACCTGGAGTCGGTGCTGGCCAACATGTCGGCCGGCGTGCTGGTGCTTGACGCCGAAGGCACGGTGGTGAACTCGAACGACGCCGCCTGCCGCATCCTGCAGATGGAGCACTGCAACCTGGCCGGCCCGCTGCACAAGATCGGCGGCCTGGAAGTGTTCGCCAACTGCGTGACGCGCGCCTTTTCGGCGCAGAGCGCGCAGTCGGCCGCCGGCGCGCGCCAGCGCACCCACTGGCAGCAGCAGATCGAGATCCCGCGTCCGGGCGAAGACCACGACACCACCCTGCTGGCGCGCGGCTCGCGCCTGCCGGTGGGGGCGGGCAGCGGCTTCATCGTGGTGTTCGACGATATCTCCGACGTGATCTCGGCCCAGCGCTCGGTGGCCTGGGGCGAGGTGGCGCGCCGCCTGGCGCACGAGATCAAGAACCCGCTCACGCCGATCCAGCTGTCGGCCGAACGCCTGCAGATGAAGCTGGAAGACAAGCTGGAAGCCGGCGATGCCGCGCTGCTGGCGCGCGCCACCTCCACCATCGTGAACCAGGTCGACGCCATGAAGCGCATGGTCGACGACTTCCGCGACTACGCGCGCACGCCGCCGGCGGTGCTCGAACCGCTCGATCTGAACGGGCTGATCGAGCAGATCCTGAATCTTTACCTGGCCGAGGATGCGTCCGACATCATCCACGCCGCGCTGGCGCCGGACCTGCCGCAGGTGATGGGCGACGCCACCCAGTTGCGCCAGGTGATCCACAACCTGCTGCAGAATGCCCAGGATGCGCTGGTCGACCGCGGACAGAATCCATCCACGGCGGCACCGGCCCCGCGCATCGACGTCGCCACCGAGATCATCCACTACACCGGCGCCGACGGCGCGGCCGGCACCGCGGTGCGCCTGGCGATCATGGACAACGGCCCCGGCTTCGCGCCGAAAATCCTGGCGCGCGCCTTTGAACCCTACGTCACATCGAAGGCGCGCGGCACCGGTCTCGGCCTGCCGATGGTGAAGAAGATCGTCGACGAACACGGCGGCCGCATCGATATCCAGAACCGTCCGGACGGAAGTGGCGCGTCGGTATTCATTTTGCTGTTAAAGTTAGCACAAGAGGCGAACTTGGCCGAAGTGTAAATCAGGCATAAAATCACGAACGTTAAAACGGGCGGAGACGGAAGGCAAAAGATGGCGAACATACTCGTAGTTGATGATGAAATGGGCATCCGCGAGCTGCTCTCGGAAATTCTGGGAGACGAAGGCCACGCAATCACGCTGGCGGAAAACGCGCAGCAGGCACGCGAAGCGCGCGCGGCCGGCGCACCCGACCTGGTCCTGCTCGATATCTGGATGCCCGATACCGACGGCGTCACCCTGCTCAAGGAGTGGCAGCGCGACGGCTTGCTGACCATGCCGGTCATCATGATGTCGGGCCACGCGACGATCGATACGGCGGTGGAAGCCACCCGCATCGGCGCCCTGAATTTCCTGGAAAAGCCGATTGCGCTGCAAAAGCTGCTGAAGGCCGTGCAGCAGGGCCTGACCCGCGCCCAGGAAGTGGCGCGCGCGCCGAGCCCGCCGCCGCGCCCGGTGATGCCGCCGCCGGTGGTGGAAGCCATGCCGGTGGCAAGCAGCCCGATGTACGCACCGCCGCCGATGCCGGCGCCGATGAACGGCGCGCGCGTGGGCGTGGTCGGCCACGGCGAAACGCAAGGCTATACGCTGTCGTTCGACTTGCCGCTGCGCGAAGCGCGCGACGCCTTCGAGCGCATGTACTTCGAGCACCACCTGGGGCGCGAAGGCGGCAGCATGACGCGCGTGGCCGAAAAGACCGGCCTCGAGCGTACCCACCTGTACCGCAAGCTCAAGCAACTGGGCGTCGAGCCGGGCAAGCTCGGCAAGCGCGGCGGGTGACGGCTGCCGGCGCCCGCGCCGGCGCTTCGCTTCCCATCCCGGCCACCATCGTCACGGGTGCCAGCGCCGGCCGGCGCGAGGCGGCGATTGCCGCCCTGTTCGATCCAGCCCTTGATGAGGGCGCAACCGCCGTCATCCTCGAAGGCCTGCCCGACGGCACACTCCTGCTGGAACCTTCTCCCACGCTGCTGCTCGCACGCATCGCGCCCGGTTGCCTGTGCTGCGCGGGAAATCTCGTGATGCGTGTTACATTGAACCGTCTCTTGCGCCAGCGGCCGAAACGCCTGTTCATCGGCCTGGCCAGCGGCGAACACCTGGGTCAGTTGCGATCATGGTTAAGTAGCTCACCATACGATCAATTGTTATCACTGACGCCGGACCGGTACACTTGAAATCGGTTCGCGCAGCCCCACCTCTTCACTGAAGTCGAAGCCAGCCGCCCGCCGCCGCGTGGCTGGTCCAACACTCTGACCGAGAGAAGGAGTCATCATGAACATGATCTACAACAGCGAACAGTACAGCGTGGTCGAATTTGGCGTCGATCGCGACCTCGAAGCCCTGCGCTTCGGCGGTTACGAAATCGTCGACAAGGCTGGCCGTCGCGAAGCGTTCATCGGCGGCAAACTGGCACAATCGTTCCGGCGCGACGTCAACAACCTCATCGCCAGCGAACCCACCATGGAAGAAATCGACGATTTCCTCGGTTCCTACGACACCCTGATGAGCCAACCGGTGGTGCTGCATTAAGCCCCGCGACAAAGCGTTTTCAGGCGAGTCCATCCAGCACAACGCGCCGCCCGTGATGGCGGCACACCCAAGGAGCGGCCCGGCACAAGTGCCCGATGCCGCTCCTGCCCGCAAGGCCCCATGGTAAGCTGCCTGCCATGTGCCAACTTCTTGCAATGAACTGCAATGTCCCGACCGACATTGTGTTCTCCTTCACCGGCTTCGCCCACCGCGGCGGCCGCACCGACACCCACCACGATGGCTGGGGCATCGCCTTTTTCGAAGGCGCCGGCGTACGCCATTTCGTCGACCACCAGGCCGCGATCGCCTCGCCGATTGCCGAGCTCATCAAGCGTTACCCGATCAAGTCGACCAACGTCATCGCCCACATCCGCAAGGCCACGCAAGGCCAGGTGGCGCTCGAGAATTGCCATCCGTTCGTGCGCGAACTCTGGGGCCGCTACTGGGTCTTCGCCCACAACGGCGACCTGAAAGAATTCGCACCGGCACTCGACGGCGCCTTCCGTCCGGTGGGTAACACCGACAGCGAACTCGCCTTCTGCTACCTGCTGCAGGAACTGCGGCGCCGCTTCGGCGACAGCCTGCCCGGGCGCGACGCGCTGCATGCGGCCCTGCAGGAACTCGTGCGCGAGATCGCCGCCTACGGCACCTTCAACATGATGCTGTCCGACGGCACGGCCCTGTTCGCGCATTGCTCGACCAAGCTCTGCTACATCGTGCGCCAGTACCCGTTCACCGCCGCCTGCCTCTCCGACGAAGACCTGTCGGTTGACTTTTCCCAGGTGACGACGCCGAACGACCGGGTCGCCATCATCGTGACGGAACCGCTGACCAACAACGAAAGCTGGACGCATTTCGAGGCCGGCGAACTCAAGGTGTTCGTCGATGGCGCGCCCCTTGCGCTTTAAATTTGGCATTACGGCATCTTTTTTTGCCGTATGGCGATGCCAAAAATTCACTAATTGTTGAGAATCGGGTAGAGTGGACGGCTTGAACCTCTCCCGGGAACGCGATGACCGATACCGCCAGCCTCGACCAGGCATCCCAGCCTCTGCAACTACGCAACTTCTACCTGGCGCGCCAGCCGCTGCTCGACCGCAACCAGGCCCTGTTCGGCTATGAACTGCTGTTCCGCAACCGCGCCGATGGCAACGCCGAGATCGATTCCGGCCTGGCCGCGAGCGCCGGCGTGCTGGCCCATGCGGCCCAGCTCGGCCTGCCGCGCGCGGTGGGCGATGCCTGCGCCTTCCTGAACGTCGACACCGAGGTGTTGATGAGCGACATCTTCGCCTTCCTGCCGCGCGAGCGCACGGTGCTCGAACTGACGGGTTCGGTGGAAGCCACCGACGCCGTGCTGTGGCGCCTGGCCGAGCTGTCCGGGCACGGCTTCCGCTTCGCCGCCGAGGCCTCCAGCCACGGCAGCCGCCTGGGCCGCCTGCTGCCGCTGCTCGACTTCGTGAAGGTCGATTTGCGCGCGACGCCGGTAGTAAGCATGCTGGCCATCGTGCCGCGCCTGCGCGGCACCGGCAAACGCCTGATCGCGGAAAAGGTGGAAAGCCAGGCCGAATACCGCACCTGCCTCGATCTCGGTTTCGATTACTTCCAGGGCTATTACTTCGCCAAACCGTCGGTGCTCGCCGGGCGCAAGCTGTCGCCGTCGCAGCTGGCGCTGATGGAGCTGATGAACCTGGTGACCTCGGACGCCGACAACATCGAGATCGAGCGCGCCATCAAGCGCGACGTCTCGCTGGCCGTGAATTTGCTGCGCATCGTGAACACGCCGGCCGCCGGCCTGCGCCAGCGCATCGATTCGCTGAGCCAGGCCCTGATCGTGCTGGGCCGGCGCCAGTTGCAGCGCTGGCTGCAGATCATGCTGTATGCCGAGCCGGGCACGCGCGGGCACACGCAAACGCCGCTGCTGATGCTGGCCAGCACCCGCGCGCGCCTGATGGAGCTGCTGGCCCAGCGCCTGCGCCCGGGGCAGCGGCAGGTGGCCGACGTCGCCTTTACGGTCGGCATCATGTCGCTGATGGATGCGCTGTTCTCGGTGCCGATGGCTGACCTGGTCGAGCAGATCCCGGTAAGCGAGGAAGTGGCCGCCGCGCTGGTCAAGCGAAGCGGCTTCTTTGGCGAACTGCTGCGCCTGGCCGAATCGCTCGAGCGCATGGAAGAGGGCGACGAGATGCTGCCGGTGCTGGGCGAACTGGCCGACAGCGGGGATGAACTCGTCGAACTCGAAATGGCCGCTTTCGAATGGAGCGACAAGGTGGTGCGCTACGCGCTGTAGTGGCTGGTGTCGGGTTTGCGAGAGATACGCTACCCCTGCCGACTGCGGAGACACACGTAACAGCGTGGGCACGGCGTGCCCACGCTACGGTTGAGGCCGCATCAGAGGTCGTATCAGAGGCCGCATCAAAAGCTTAAGTACCGATCCACTGCTGGTGCAGGTCCGGATCGGTGCGCATTTCCCACAAACCCAGCACGATGGTGGCCAGCCCCACGATTAGCATGCTGGCGCTCATGGCACGGTCGGAAATGACGTCGACCAGCCACGGCGACACCGCCACCCAGGCACCCACCACGATGTTGACGAGCACGGCCCAGACGTAGGTCTTGTAGAGATCGAAAGCGGCGAGGGCGACGATGATGGCGCCTGCGATGAAGGCGTTCACCGCCGGCGGCGATTCGCTCGGGTAGCCCAGCACCCAGGGCGAGACGAACAGCCAGACGCCCAGCAGCAGGATTGCCTGGTCCTGCCAGCGCCTGGTGGAAAGATGCATTGCCATGATGTTCTCCTTGCGGGACCGAGGTCCCTCAGGTTAGGCAATCGAAAAGCCAGAAAGTTCTGTGTCCTGGACGTGGCAGTTTGCTGGTGCCAGGGTTATGCCAGCACAAGGCGGTTTGGCAAGGAGGAGGCTTGGCTGCTGGACGGGCGTGCGGGCTGGGGCAATTGTTTCGAGGCAGCGGGTGTGTACGGCAGGCGCGGCAGGAGCAATTCTTCGGAGGTAAGGGACACTAGCTTGGCACCGAGCGCGAGCCTCAAGCGGGAGCCTCAAGCGCGAGCCTCAAGCGGGAGCAATTGTTTCGAACCAATGCGCTAACGGGGTAGGGAGGAGGAGGTGCTTTGAGGACCCTGTGAAATCGTGTCTCGTTTGACCTGCGCATCCTGGCTATTCTTGTCTCGTTTTGTCGCGAAAAAAAACTCGACAAAAAAGACAAAAAGAGGCTGCTTTTACAGGCCAAACGAGACAGCTTGCCGCAGGGCCGCTGCGAGGCTCAGGACAGGTTCGGCGCCAGGTGGCGCTCCACTTCAAGCTTGTCCATGCCGCGGCGCCCCGCCATGTCCGCGACCTGGTCGTCGTTGATCTTGCCGACCACGAAATACTTCGACTCGGGGTGCGAGAAGTAGAAGCCCGACACCGCCGCGCCCGGATACATGGCGTACGACTCGGTCAGCTGCATGCCGATTTCTTCCGCCTGCAGGGTCTCGAACAATTCTTTCTTGACCGTGTGCTCGGGGCAAGCCGGGTAGCCCGGCGCCGGACGGATGCCGACATATTCCTCGGCGATCAGTTCGACGTTGTCCAGGTCTTCGCCCGTCGCATAGCCCCAGAGGTCGGTACGCACGCGCTCGTGCAGCCATTCGGCAAAGGCTTCGGCCAGGCGGTCGGCCAGGGCCTTGAGCATGATCGACGAGTAATCGTCGTGCGCATCCTCGAAGCGCTGCTCGTGCTTCTCAATGCCCAGGCCCGCGGTCACGGCGAACATGCCAATGTAGTCTGCCACGCCCGATTCCTTGGGCGCGATGAAGTCGGCCAGGCACTGGTTCGGGCGCTGCACGCCATCGACCACCGGTTTCACGCCCTGCTGGCGCAAGCCGTGCCAGGTGAAGGCCACCTGCGCACGCGATTCGTCGGTATAGATCTCGATGTCGTCGTCGCGCACGCTGTTGGCCGGCAGCAGGGCAATCGCGCCGTTCGCCGTCAGCCAGCGGCCTTCGATGATTTTCTTCAGCATGGCCTGGCCTTCGGCAAACACCTTGGTCGCCGCTTCGCCCACGACTTCGTCGGTGAGGATGGCAGGGTAGGGGCCGGCCAGGTCCCAGGTCTGGAAGAAGGGACCCCAGTCGATGTAGCGCGCCAGGGTGCCGAGGTCGACGTTCTTGAACAGGCGGCGCCCGATGAACTTCGGCTTGACCGGCGCGAAGTCCAGTTTGGCCTTGTTCGCGCGCGCCTGGGCCAGCGTGACGGTCGGCAGCGCCTTCTTGCTGGCGTGCTGCACGCGGATGCGCTCGTAGTCGGCCTTGATCTCGGCCATGTACTGGGCGCGCGTGTCTTCGGTCAGCAGCGACTGGCCGACCGACACCGAACGCGAGGCATCCGGCACGTAGACCACCGGGCCATCGTAGTGCGGCGCGATCTTCACGGCGGTGTGGGCGCGGCTGGTGGTGGCGCCGCCGATCAGCAGCGGAATCTGGCGCTCGCGGAACCACGGGTCGCGTTGCATCTCGCGTGCCACGTGGGCCATTTCTTCCAGCGACGGCGTGATCAGGCCGGACAGGCCGACGATGTCGGCGTTCTCTTCCTTCGCTTTGGCCAGGATGTCCGAGCAGGGCACCATCACGCCCATGTTCACGATCTCGAAGTTATTGCACTGCAGGACCACCGAGACGATGTTCTTGCCGATGTCGTGGACGTCGCCCTTCACGGTGGCGATCACGATCTTGCCCTTCGGCTTGGCCACGATGCCGGTGCGTGCTTCCTCGGCGGCTTTTTCTTCTTCGATGAACGGCACCAGGTGGGCCACAGCCTGTTTCATGACGCGCGCCGATTTCACCACCTGCGGCAGGAACATCTTCCCTTGGCCGAAGAGGTCGCCGACGATGTCCATGCCGGCCATCAGCGGGCCTTCGATGACGTTGATCGGGCGGCCGTTGGCAGCGAGCACGGCCTGGCGCGCTTCCTCGGTGTCTTCCACGATCCATTGCGTGATCCCGTGCACCAGCGCGTGCGCCAGGCGCTTTTCCACGGGGGCATTACGCCACTCCAGGTTCTGCTCCTGCTTGCCGCCGCCGGCCTTCAGGGTGCCGGCGAATTCGATCATGCGCTCGGTGGCATCGTCGCGGCGGTTCAGCACCACGTCTTCCACGCGCTCGCGCAACTCCGCAGGCAAATCGTCGTAGACGCCGACCATGCCGGCATTCACGATGCCCATGGTCATGCCGGCCTGGATCGCGTGGTACAGGAAGACGGTGTGGATGGCTTCGCGCGCCGGGTCGTTGCCGCGGAACGAGAACGACACGTTCGACACGCCGCCCGACACTTTCGCGTGCGGCAGGTGCTCGCGAATCCAGCGTGTGGCGTTGATGAAGTCGTTGGCGTAGTTGTTGTGCTCTTCGATGCCGGTGGCAATGGCAAAGATGTTCGGGTCGAAGATGATGTCTTCCGGCGGGAAGCCGACCTTCTGCGTCAGCACCTCATACGCGCGCTTGCAGATCTCGATCTTGCGCTCGAAGGTATCGGCCTGGCCCATTTCGTCGAAAGCCATGACGATCACGGCGGCGCCGTAGCGGCGGCACAAGACGGCCTGGCGCAGGAATTCTTCCTCGCCTTCTTTCATGGAAATCGAGTTGACGATGGCCTTGCCCTGCACGCACTTCAGGCCGGCCTCGATCACGCTCCATTTCGACGAGTCGATCATGATCGGCACGCGTGAGATGTCCGGTTCCGACGCGATCAGGTTCAGGAAGCGCGTCATGGCCGCCTGCGAATCGAGCATCGCCTCGTCCATGTTGATGTCGATGACCTGGGCGCCGTTTTCCACCTGCTGGCGCGCCACCGACAAGGCTTCGTCGAACTGCTCGTTCAGGATCATGCGCGCGAACGCTTTCGAGCCGGTGACGTTGGTGCGCTCGCCGACGTTCACGAACAGCGAAGCGTCGTCGACCGTGAACGGCTCCAGGCCCGACAGGCGCATCGCCACCGGCACGTCGGGAATCGCACGCGGCGTGGCGGTCGACAGCAGTTCGCCGATGGCCGCGATGTGTTCCGGCGTGGTGCCGCAGCAGCCGCCGGCGATGTTGACGAAACCGGCATCGGCGAATTCGCGCAGCAGGGCCGAGGTATCGGCCGGCAGTTCGTCGAAGCCGGTGTCGTTCATCGGGTTGGGCAGGCCGGCGTTCGGGTAGATGCAGACAAAGGTGTCGGCGATGCGCGACAACTCCTCGGCATACGGACGCATCAGGGCCGCGCCCAGGGCGCAGTTCAGGCCCACGGTCAGCGGCTTGGCGTGGCGCACCGAATTCCAGAAGGCTTCCACGGTCTGGCCCGACAGGATGCGGCCCGATGCATCGGTGACCGTGCCCGAGATCATGATGGGTTTGCGTGGCGTCTCCGGGTGCTCGTCGAAATACAGGTCGATGGCGAACAGCGCGGCCTTGCAGTTCAAGGTGTCGAAAATGGTTTCGACCAGCAGCACATCGACCCCGCCGTCGACCAGGCCGCGTACCTGCTCGTGGTAGCTCGTGACCAATTGATCGAAAGTGATGTTACGTGCCGCCGGGTCGTTGACGTCAGGCGAGATCGAGGCCGTCTTCGGGGTCGGGCCGAGGGCGCCGGCGACGAAGCGCGGCTTGTCGGCACTGCTGTACTTGTCGCAGGCGGCGCGCGCGAGTTTCGCGGCTTCGACGTTCATCTCATAGGCCAGGTGGCCCATGTGGTAGTCGTCCTGGGCCACGCTGGTGGCGCCGAAGGTGTTCGTCTCGATCAGGTCGGCGCCAGCCGCGAGGTAGCGCTCGTGGATTTCCTGGATCACCTGCGGCTGGGTCAGCGTGAGCAATTCATTGTTGCCCTTCACGAAGAGCTCGCGGTTGCCCGCGCCTGCCGGCGCCGCGAAATCGGCAAAGCGGCCGCCTGGTCCGCCGCGGTAGGCCGCTTCGTCGAGCTTGTATTGCTGGATGATGGTGCCCATCGCGCCATCCAGGATCATGATGCGGCGCGACAGGATATTGCGCAGCTGGCGTTCGATCGGGGAGGGGGCGTGTTTCGGGGCAGTCATGGTGGGCTTTCAATAGACGTGCGCAAGGGCGGCACGGTTCGGGCGGTCTGAAATTATACGTCATCGGCGCCACGGCTTCCCGCGGCCGGGGCTGGCGGCAGCAGATTGTATCGTTATGTGTTTATGCCGACGATTGTTACACGACGTTACAAAACCCGGCCATTTAGCAATTTTGCGGATACATACAGCGACGACAATAAATAAATGCCATAAGGAATGTGGCACGTTTTAAAGAGACGGGATGATTGCATGAACAAAGAGTACGAACCCGATTGGGATCAGTCAGTGGTGCAAAACCATGTTGCAGCACAGAAGCAGCCGGTGGGCGTGAAGCAGATCGTGACGATCCGCCTTGACGTCGACATGCTGGAATGGTTCAAGGCGGCCGGTCCAGGTTACCAGACCCGCATCAATCAAGTTTTGCGCGAGCACATGGATGCGCAGCGCGCTGCGCAAGCAGGCAATTAATTGTCATCGAACGCGCCCGAGGGCGCGTTTTTCATTTGGTGGTAAAGATTTTGGCGGTCGACTCAGCCGCAGCGGTGAGCGGTATGGTTGGCGCTAGCGATGGCCGTAAGGTGGGCACTCCGTGCCCACGCGGAAGCCGACACCGTGTTGGCGCCGTAAAAACCCGATTGTTTGTGTCGTGCTAACGGCGTCCCGGGCATGCCGCGAACGCGTGAGATGGGATGAATGTGTTGTCGCCGCGCTCATCGGCAAATATGACGCAAGCTTCCGCGTGGGCACGGAGTGCCCACCCTACGTCGGCATCACATCCGCACGATACGCACGATGCGCATCAAACGAACATCTGCCCTTCAAGCGAAAAGCTCTTCAGGAACTCCGCCGCCGGCAAACGCTTGCCGCCCGGCTTTTGCAACTCCAACAGACGAAGCGCACCTTCGCCGCAGGCAACCACGATGCCATCCTGCGCACTTGCCGACAGCACCTTGCCCGCCGGCCCGGAACCCTCGGCCAGCTGCGCGTTCCAGATCTTGATCACCGTCCCATTCACCGTGCCTTGCGCCGCAGGGAAGGGATTGAAAGCCCGCACCTTGCGCCACAAGTCCAGCGCCGGCAGCGCAAAGTCCAGTTTCGCTTCTTCCTTGGCGATCTTGGCAGCATAGGTCACGCCCGCTTCCGGCTGCGGCGTCGAGGCCAGTTCGCCGCGTTCCATGCGGCGCAGCGCCTCGACGATCATCGTGCCGCCCAGCGCCGCCAGCTTGTCGTGCAAGCTGCCGGTGGTGTCCGCATCCTCGATGGCCACGCGCTCGATCAGCATCATCGGCCCGGTATCGAGTCCTTCTTCCATGCCCATGATGGTCACGCCGGTTTCCAGGTCGCCGCTTTCGATCGCGCGGTGGATCGGCGCGGCGCCGCGCCAGCGTGGCAGCAGGGAGCCGTGGATATTGATGCAAGGCGCGATGTCGAGCGTGCTGCGCGGCAGGATCAGCCCATAGGCTGCCACCACCATCACGTCATAATCGAGCGAGCTCAAGCGAGCGTGGGCTTCGGACGCCTCCAGCGCGCGCTGCGGGTCCTTGCTGTCCATGCGCAGCGACAGCGGCTGCGCCACCGCGATGCCGTGCTCGAGCGCCACTTGCTTTACGGCGGACGCCTGCAGCTGCATGCCGCGCCCGGCCGGGCGGTCGGGCTGGGTCAGCACCAGGGGAATCTCGAAGCCGGCAGCGATCAATTGACGCAGGCCGACAGCGGCAAACTCCGGCGTGCCGGCGAAAACGACTTTCATGCGCGGCGCCTCAGTGGCGGCGGCCGGCGGCGCGCAGCGAAGCTTCGCGTTCCATGCCGCGCTCTTCCTTCTGCAGCTTGGCCTTGATGCGGTTGCGCTTCAGCGGCGACAGGTATTCCACGAAGACCTTGCCCATCAGGTGATCCATTTCGTGCTGGATGCAGACTGCCAGCAAGCCTTCGCATTCCATCTCGAAAAATGCGCCTTTCGCATCCTGGGCGCGCACCTTCACGCGCGCCGGACGCTCGACGCCGTCGTAGATGCCCGGCACCGACAGGCAGCCTTCGTCGTAGACCTGCTTTTCTTCGCTGGCCCAGGTGATTTCCGGGTTGACGAAGACCAGCAGCTGGTCGTGGGTTTCCGAGACGTCGATCACGACCACGCGCTCGTGCACGTCGATCTGGGTCGCGGCCAGGCCGACACCCGGCGCGTCGTACATGGTTTCGGCCATGTCGGCCACCAGCGTGGCAAGACGCTCGCCGAATTCGCTCACCGGCTGGGCAATCTTATGCAGGCGTGGGTCGGGATAGCGCAGGATAGTCAGGAGGGCCATAAGAGGGTAAGGGGTAACAGTTGAATAAGGATTAAGGGATGCGGGCGGCAAAGCACGACGCACCGGCAAAAATAAGCGGCGCACGGGCAGGAATGCAACACGGTCCCCCGGAAGCACGCCGGCACGGCACGCGGTTTATCTTGCTAGTTCAAGGATTTATGGGCAGAATTTGATTCAGTTCGGCAACTCTTCGCAATCCGCCTGGCGGTCGGGGAGGGATCAGCCGTGTTGTCTCTTGCGCCGCGGCTGTCCGGGTTGACGGGCGCAGCCAGTGTCAAATTCCGTCTCAATGCCGCACTTTACGGACGTCTTCAATGAAAAATTTTAGCACAGTCGTGACCCGCGCTGCAGCGGCGGTGCTCGTCGCGTGTGTCGTGGCGGGCCCCGTCCAGGCAGCCGAATGCGCCTTCAAGCCGAATGCCCCCGACCAGCATCGCGTCGTCAAGGGCGATACCCTGTGGGATATTTCCGGCACCTTCCTCGAACACCCCTGGTGCTGGCCCCAGGTCTGGGGCATGAACCGCGACGAGATCCGCAATCCGCACTGGATCTATCCGGGCCAGATCGTCTACTTCGACCGCAAGACCGGGCGCCTGTCGCTGAACAAACCGGGCGAGGGCGACGGCCGCGGCGAGCCGCCGGTGCTGCGCCTGTCGCCGCAGGTGCGCAGCGCGGGCCTGGAAAACGACGCGATCCAGTCGATCCCGGCCGGCGTCATCGAGCCTTACCTGACCCAGCCCCTGATCATCGAGAAAAACCAGCTGGCAAGCGCGCCGCGCATTGCGGCGTCGGAAGAAAACCGTGTCTACCTCGGCGCCGGCGACCGCCTGTATGTGCGCGGGGAACTGAACGGCGCCACCAGTTTCCAGGTGTTCCGCCCGGGCGGCGCCTTGCGCGACCCGCAGACCGGCGCCGTGCTGGCGCACGAGGCCACCTACGTCGGCACCGTGTCGCTGGTCAAGGCGGCCACGCCCGGTGTCGACGTGCACACCTTCACGGTATCGAGCTCGGTCAGCGAAATGGGTGTCGGCGACCGCCTGGTGCCGGCGCCGCCGCCGGCCGTGCGCAACTACGTGCCGCATGCGCCGCAGCGCCCGGTCGATGCGCGCGTGATGTCGATCTATTCGGGCGTGACCCACGCCGGACAGAGCCAGGTCGTGACTGTCAATCGTGGTTCGATTGATGGACTCGACGTCGGCGCCGTTTTGCAGCTCTATCATTTCGGGAAGACGGTGCCGGACCCGGAAGGCCGCAGGGGCTTCCTCGGAATCGGCAGGTCGAAGATCAAGCTTCCCGATGAGCAGTATGGCAGCCTGTTCATCTTCCGAGTGTTCGGGCGCGTTTCCTACGGCCTGATCATGCAAGTAACGGCGCCGGTGGAAGTCGGCGACGTGGCGAAATCACCGGAGTAAATCCACCGTGCAGGACACGGACCCCACCACCGCCAGCCGCAGCGACCATCGCAGCGCCGAACGCATTGCGCACCTCTCCGACTGGCTGCGCCTCGAACAGGCGAACGGGGTCGGGATCCGCGGCGCGCACATCCTGCTGCGCGCCTTCGGTTCGCCGCGCGCCATTTTCGCTGCCGGGTATGCGGCGCTGGCTGCGCATGTACCGGCGTCCGCCGCACGCGCCTTGTGCGAACCGCCATCCGCCGCATTCATGGAATTGCGCGATGCCACGCTGGCCTGGCTCGACCACCCCGCGCATGCGCTGGTCGTCCTGGGCGAACCGGACTACCCGGACGGACTCGCCCACATTCCCGACCCACCCTTACTCCTCTATATTAGAGGGCGCCGCGAATTGCTGGCGCGGCCGGCGCTGGCGATTGTCGGCGCCCGCAATGCCACGAGCCAGGGCAAGGCCAACGCCGGCAGTTTCGCGGCGAGCCTGTCGCGCGCGGGCGTCTGCATCGTGTCGGGGCTGGCGCTGGGCATCGACGGCGCCGCGCACGAAGGCGCGCTGCAAGGCAGCGGTTCGACGATCGCCGTGGTCGGCACCGGCGCCGATTTATCCTATCCCACGCGCCACCGCGCACTGGCGGAACGCATTGCGCGCGACGGCTGCATGGTCAGCGAATTCGCACTCGGCACGCCACCCAATCCGGGTAACTTCCCAAGACGCAACCGCATCATCAGCGGGCTGTCGGCCGGCGTGCTGGTGGTCGAAGCGGCGGAAAAATCCGGCTCCCTGATCACGGCGCGCGTGGCAGGCGAACAGGGGCGCGAGGTGTTTGCCTTGCCCGGGTCGATCCACGCGCCGCTCGCCAAGGGTTGCCACAAGCTGATACGCGAAGGTGCGCGCCTGGTGGACTCGGCGAACGACATTCTCGAATCCTTGCGGATCTCGCCACTGGCGCCCGAGCTGGCCGCTCCCATGCCGACCGAGACAAGCTGTCTCGGTCTGCTCGGCCACCTGGGTCACGGGCCGGTCGACATCGACACGCTGCTGCTGCGTTCGGGCAGC
This sequence comes from Massilia sp. IC2-278, assembly GCF_020708045.1. Classification (GTDB taxonomy): domain Bacteria; phylum Pseudomonadota; class Gammaproteobacteria; order Burkholderiales; family Burkholderiaceae_D; genus Telluria. The sequence continues at coordinate 131,673 of NZ_JAJFES010000007.1, read as the reverse complement.
ACGGTCGGCGCCCTCAGCCTGGAATTGCTGGCGCTGGAAATGGCCGGTTTGCTCGAGCGCCTGCCGGGCGGAAAGGTGCAACGCGTGGTGGCATGAATGCGTTCTTGAATATGCGCATTGGCATGTCCGATAGGAACGCAAACTCGACAATTGGTCAGACAGCTATACGAACCGATAAGGCCGAAAAACGACGAATTTCGCGCACGCGATGCCTGCGCGCGCGGCAAGCTTGTGCCCTTGCGAGCTTAGCTGCTACAGTAGCGTCACTATGTTCGACATCCTGGTCTACCTCTACGAGACGTACTATCGTCCCGAAGCCTGCCCCGAGCCGGCTGCACTGGCACGCAAACTCTCCGCCGTCGGCTTCGACGACTTCGAGATCTGCGAGGCCATCGATTGGCTCACGGGTCTTAACGAAATGGCGGCCGAGGAATTGGCCGACGTGGTCGCCTCCACCGGCACCCGCTACTACGTGGACGAGGAATACCTCGAACTCGGCAGCGAAGCGATCGGCTTCATCCAGTTCCTGGAAAGCGCCCGTCTCATCAGCCCGGTGCAGCGCGAAATCATCATCGAGCGCGCACTCGCGGTCGACGAATCGCCGGTCACGCTGAGCAAGCTGAAGATCATCGTCCTGATGCTGATGTGGAGCCAGGGCAAGGAGCCCGACGCATTGATGTTCGACGACTGGTTCGGTTCCGACGACGAACAGGCGCCGCGCCTGCTGCACTGAACCGATACAGCCTGTCTCGCTACCGTATCCTGAACGGCCTGCTTTCCAGCAGGCCGTTTTCTTTGGTGCTTACAAGACGTTCAGGGTCACGTCGATGTTGCCGCGGGTCGCGTTCGAGTAAGGGCAGACGACGTGGGCCTTTTCCACCAGCGCTTGCACGGCCTCGCGCGGCAGGCCCGGAACCGAGATATCGAGTGTCACTTCGATGCCGAAACCGGTAGGGATGGGGCCGATGCCGACATGGCCCTGGACCGTGGTGTCGCCCGGGAGCGCCAGCTTGTCTTTGGCGGCGACAAACTTCATCGCGCCCATGAAGCAGGCCGCATAGCCCGCGGCGAACAATTGCTCGGGATTGGTGCCGGCGCCGCCCGCGCCGCCGAGTTCGCGCGGGGTGGCCAAGGCGATGTCGAGCTGCTGGTCGGACGAGACGGCGCGGCCATCGCGGCCTCCGGTGGCAGTGGCGGTGGCACGGTAAAGAACTTTTTCGACGGACATGTTTTTCTCCAAAGCGTGGTGGACAAGATGCAGCGGCGGACCACGTAACCGTATCGCTGTCGATTAAATCGTGCGCTATCTAATTAGCCACACGCTTGCTGCCGCACCCTGGCTGTCGCTCCGGGTGCAGGGCAGGGTGTTATTCCGTATGTTCGGACAAGCTCGCGCGCAATTGTTCGAGATCGCGCCGGATGGCCTGCAGCTGTTCTGGCTGGCAACCCGTGGCGCAGAACACATTTTCCGGCACGGACTTCGCCTCCTTGCGCAGCGCCCGGCCCTCCGCCGTGAGACGCACCAGCACTTGCCGCTCGTCCTCGACGCCGCGTTCGCGGCTCACCAGCCCGGCCGCCTGCAGCCGCTTGAGCAGGGGCGTGAGCGTGGCCGAATCGAGGAACAGGCGCTCGCCCAGTTCGGACACCGTGAGGCCATCGTCTTCCCACAGCACCAGCATGACCAGGTATTGCGGATAGGTCAGGCCAAGCTCGGCCAGGTGCTTGCGGTAGACCTTGTTCATCGCCAGGTTGGCCGAGTACAGGGCGAAGCACAGCTGGTTGTCGAGCCGGAGGAAAGCGTCCTTGGCAGTGGCGTTCTTGTTCGTCATGTGTCCAATATACATCGCGCAAAATTAGATAGCAAGCGATTTAATTGTGAGGCAGAGAAAAGGGCGGCATGGCCGCCCATGGCCGAGGCGCTTATTTGCCCTTGCCCTTGTCCTTGCTGTAGTCCGACGACGGCTGGTTCGGCTGTCCTCCGCTCTGCGACCCGCTCACGCTCGTCTGCTTCGAGGCTGCCGGTCCGCCGGCCGACTCCTGCGAGCCGGCGCGCTGGTCCTGCTCAAGCCCGCCATAGCCGGACTGCTGCGACATGCCCAGCCGTTCTTCCTCGGCGCGCGCCTGCATGCGCTGGCCCTTCTGGCGTGCGCTCCAGCCGCCGCCCTGGGATGCCACGCCGCGCCCGCGGTCGGGGTCGCCGCCCACGGTCTGTTGCTGGGCGCCGAGCGAGCCCGATTGCGAATTACTGGCCGTACCCTGCTCCGAGTTCGGCGTCCACGACTGCGAGTTCGGCGCCGATGCGGCAACCGCGCCCGGCGCCTTGCCCTGCTGGCTGCCTTCGGCCACCGGCACCATTTTTTCGCGCGAGACGCTGCGCCCGTGTTCGTTCACCATGCCTTTGTGTTTGTGGCTCATGGTCATTTCCTCCCATCAAAACGGCGGCTGGTCGATCCGCCAACAGGGCGATCATGCGCGCACGGCCGCGCCGCTTCTATCGGAATGGTGTCCGATCCCATGTAGGAAAGCGCCCACTTTCATTCGTGCATCGGGCCCGGCCAGGCCGTTGCCGGTACGCCCGGTTTCGGCGCGGCATCTGCTTGCGCTGCACAACAGAGGTGCAGAGTCCACTTGCGAACTGCGCGATAACGCGCTTATCATTGGCCGCTTATTCCAGACTGTTACCATCAAGACACTAGGTTCCGCTTTCGAGCATGTATGATGCGCAGGCCCGACCTCTAATATAAGTACGACGAGAAACCCTATGACCAAAACCCTCATCATCGCCGAGAAGCCCTCCGTCGCGAATGACATCGCCAAGACGCTGGGCGGCTTCACCAAGCACGATGAGTATTTCGAAAACGACGAATACGTCCTGTCGTCGGCTGTCGGCCACCTGCTGGAAATCGCGGTGCCGGAAGAATACGATGTCAAGCGCGGCAAATGGAGCTTCACCCACCTGCCGATGATTCCACCGCACTTCGCGCTGAATCCGATTGCCAAGACCGAGTCGCGCCTGAAAGTGCTGAACAAGCTGATCAAGCGCAAGGACGTCACCACCCTCATCAACGCATGTGACGCCGGGCGCGAAGGGGAACTGATCTTCCGCCTGATCGCGCAGCATGCGAAAGCCAAGCAGCCGGTCAAGCGCCTGTGGCTGCAGTCGATGACGCCGACCGCGATCCGCGAAGGCTTCAAGCAATTGCGCAGCGACCAGGAAATGCTGCCGCTGGCCGACGCCGCGCGCTGCCGCTCGGAAGCCGACTGGCTGATCGGCATCAATGGCACCCGCGCCATGACCGCCTTCAACTCGAAGGAGGGTGGGTTCTACCTGACAACCGTGGGCCGCGTGCAGACGCCGACCCTGTCGATCGTGGTCGAGCGCGAAGAAAAGATCAAGAAGTTCGTCCCGCGCGATTACTGGGAAGTGCGCGCCGAGTTCGTGTGCGCCGCCGGCATCTACGAAGGGCGCTGGCTCGACCAGAAATTCAAGAAGGACGAGAACGATCCGGAAAAGCGCGCCGAGCGCCTGTGGAGCAAGGCCGCCGCCGATTCCATCGCCGCCGCCTGCCGCGGCAAGCAGGGCACGGTCACCGAGGAATCGAAGCCGACCACCTCGATGGCGCCGGCCCTGTTCGACCTGACCAGCCTGCAGCGCGAGGCCAACGGCCGCTTCGGCTTCTCGGCCAAGAACACCCTGGGCCTGGCCCAGGCGCTGTACGAAAAGCACAAGGTGCTGACCTACCCGCGTACCGATTCGCGCCATCTGCCGGAAGACTATGTCGGCACCGTCAAGTCGACCATGGAGTCGCTGGCGGAGAACAACAATTACCACCAGTTCGCCAAGCAGATCAGCAAGAACGGCTGGGTCAAGCCGAACAAGCGCATTTTTGATAACACCAAGATCTCGGACCACTTCGCCATCATCCCGACCGGCGTGGCGCCGAAGAATTTGTCCGAGCCGGAACAGAAGCTGTACGACCTGGTCACGCGCCGCTTCATGGCCGTATTCTTCCCGCCGGCCGAGTTCCTGGTCACGACCCGCTTCACCGAAGTGTCGGGCCACCAGTTCAAGACCGAAGGCAAGGTCATGACCAATCCCGGCTGGCTGGCCATCTACGGCAAGGACACGACCGGCGACGACAAGGACGGCGCCACCCTGGTCCCTGTGGCCAAGGGCGAGAAGGTGCTGACCGAGAAGGTCACGGCGAACGGCCTGGTCACGAAACCGCCTGCGCGCTATTCGGAAGCGACCCTGCTGTCGGCAATGGAAGGCGCCGGCAAGCTGGTCGACTCGGATGAGCTGCGCGACGCCATGGCCGGCAAGGGCCTGGGCACGCCGGCGACGCGCGCCGCCATCATCGAGGGCCTGCTGACCGAGAAATACCTGATCCGCGAAGGCCGCGAGCTGATCCCGACCGCCAAGGCGTCGCAGCTGATGACCCTGCTGCGCGGCCTGGGCGTGAACGAACTCACGGCCCCGGAACTGACCGGCGAATGGGAATACAAGCTGTCGCAGATGGAGAAGGGCAAGATCTCGCGTGAAGAATTCATGCGCGAAATCGCCCAGATGACCCAGATCATCGTCAAGCGCGCCAAGGAATACGACAACGACACGATTCCCGGCGAGTACGCGACGCTGCAGACGCCGTGCCCGAACTGCGCCGGCGTGGTCAAGGAAAACTACCGCCGCTTCGCCTGCACCAAGTGCGACTTCTCGATGAGCAAGACCCCGGGCAGCCGCCAGTTCGAGATCAACGAGGTCGAGGAACTGCTGGCCAACCGCACCATCGGTCCGCTGCAGGGCTTCCGCTCGAAGATGGGCCGTCCGTTCGCGGCGATCCTGCGCATCGTGCGCGACGAGGACATCAACAACTTCAAGCTGGAATTCGATTTCGGCCAGGACGCGGCCGAAGGCGAAGAAGGCGAGGGCGTCGACTTCACCGGCCAGACTCCGCTCGGACCTTGCCCGAAGTGCGCCGGCGGCGTGTACGAGATGGGCCTGGCCTACGTGTGCGAACACCAGGTCGCCAAGCCCAAGACCTGCGACTTCCGCAGCGGCCGCATCATCCTGCAGCAGGAAATCCTGCCCGAGCAGATGGCCAAGCTGCTGAACGACGGCAAGACCGATTTGCTGCCGGGCTTCGTATCGCAGCGCACCCGCCGTCCATTCAAGGCTTACCTGACGCGCGGCAAGGACGGCAAGATCAGCTTCGAGTTCGAGGAGCGCAAGGCCAAGCCGGCGGCCAAGGGCAAGGCGGCCAACGACGACGCGGCCGGTGTCGATGGCGCGGCGGTCGAGACCAAGGTGACGAAGAAGCCGGCGGCCAAGGCGGCGGCGAAAACCGTCGCGGCGAAAAAGCCGGCGGCCAAGCGCGCGACCGCGGCGAAGAAGTAGTTTCGCGTCCGATCGTTGATATCCGGTGACCCATGCGGTCACTGTTGACATCAACGTACGGTGGGCACTCCGTGCCCACGCGGTTACGTGCTTGTCCGGAGCCTGCGGCCGACATGACTCGCTCCGCGGCGCATGAATTGGATGGAAACGCTAACGATGCGCTTTTGGACACGCCGCCGGTATGCCTTATTTTCGATGAATTGAGACGTCGCCGATAATCATCGTTCCGCTTGGGCACAGAGTGCCCACCCTACGGTCAGCGCCGCCGGATATTCCGCCATATCGACCAATTCATATTCTCGAGACGAAAAAAAACCGCGATCTTTACATCGCGGTTTTTTATTATCCGAATATCTTCGACAGCGCTTATTCCTGCCAATCCTGCAGCGCCTTGATCGCCGCTTCGCCATTCCGGATCGCCTTGACGCGGCGTACCACTTCATTGCGCCAGGCTTCGTCGGCATCCTCGTCGGCGCCGTCGACGTCCTTCAATAGCACGCGCAACAGCTCGTTCTTTTCTTCAGCGCTCAGCAGTTGAATTTTTTCGCTAATTTCGGCGACCATGGGCGACATCATAACCTCACTGTGAATAGTGGTTTGGATGATATATCGAGAATCATTCGTTGTCGACAGGAACCATATTATCTGTCGGTTTCTTGTCGATGAGTTTATGGTCGGGATCGATGCCGGCACGTCCCGGTTGCGCGTCGACGATAAAGGATAGCACCAGCGTACGGTCGCGCACCAGCCTCCTGTCGCGTACCAGCGGATTGCCGTCGCGGTCGTCCACGCCGAATTCGATGTAGTCGGCCAGCGGCAGCTGCTGCTCGAGCGCGCCGCCGGTGCGCAGCTTGGCCGCGCTGGCGTGTAGGGTCACTTCGTACTTGCCGTCCGGACGGCGCCGTGCGCTGGCGCTGTCGGCGCGGTTCTCGTACAACACCACCGCCTCGAACAGATCGTGCACCAGGTAAGCCTTGTCGGCCGGCGCCGCCGCACGCAGGTCCGCCACCAGGTCGGCGGCCGTGCCTGTGCCCGCACCCGCATCCGCGCCCGCCTCTGCGCCATACTGCGCCAGGAAATCGCGCAGCACCGCATTCACCCTGTCTTCGCCCAGCTGGTCCTGCAGCAGGTATAGCGCCAGCCCGCCCTTGCGCTGCGCCAGCCAGGGCTCGGTGCCGGCCTGCGCCAGCGGCGCCTCGCGCCCGGTGGCGGTGGCGCGGCCCAGCAGGTAGGCTTGCAGGTCCTGGCGCAGGTAGCGCCGCATCGCGGTCGAGCCCAGGCTGCGGCGCAGCGTCATCAGGGCCGTGTATTCGGCCAGGCCATCGGTCAGCAGCGCATTCGGCGACGTCAATTGCTGGCCCCACCACTGGCGCGCCGTGTTGTACGCGCCCATGTAGAAGGGATAGTCGATCTCGCCGCGCTCGGCGCCGTCGGCGCGTGCGATGAAGGCGCCGTTCTCGGGCAGGGCGATCATGCCGGGGAAGGCGCGCGCCGGGCCGGCGCTGCGCGGCGTTTCCACCAGGCGCAGGTCGTGCAGGCGGTAGGAGCCGAAGGCGCGCGTGCCGTAGTCGAGCGCCGCGCTGGCGCCGCGCACCAGGCGCTCGACGTTCGCTTCCTGGCCGGGTTGGTAGAAGGCGTCGATGGCCACGTCCTGCCAGCGCTCGTGGCGCACCGCATAGCGCGCCGAGGCAATCGCGTAGCGCGCCAGGATGGGCAGTTCGGCGCGGTAGCGGAAGTGGCGGCGCTCGCCGGCGATCCACTCGCGTTCCAGCGCGCCGGGCGCCACCGCGATCTGGTCGACGCTCGTCGTGACCAGTGCCTCGAAACGGATGCGCTGCCCGCCCGCCGCAGCCGCGGGCCGGGCGCGCGGGCCCAGGCCATGGCGGCGGCGGTCGCGTTCGTCGCTCAGTTCCACCGCGGCCTGGTAGCCGATGCGCGGCAGGTCGTCGTCGGTGAGCCAGCTGCCGTTCGCGGCCACCGGCGTGTCGGTGCCGAAGCCGAGCGGCCCGGCCGGCGCGGCGCTCAGCTGGAACGCATAGGCCAGGCGCGCGCCCGGCGCCAGCGGCGTGTCCAGGCGGTAGCGGTAGAAGCCGCGCGCGCGGTCGGCGTCGAGCAGGCGCGCCGGCTGCGACAGGCGCGCGGCCAGGTCGGCGCCGGGGCGCTGGTAGACCACCAGTTCCGACAGCGGCGCGGTGCCGGCGTTTTCCAGCTGGTAGCTGCCGGCTACCGCCAGCATGCGCGTGCGCGGGTGCAGGTCGACGCGCAGCGCCACGTCCGCCAGGCGCGGCTGGGCCAGGGCGGCGAAGCGCCGGTAGCGCGTTTCGTATTCGGCGCGGCGCGCATCCTGGGCGCGCGTGGTCGTGTAGTTCCCGGCCACGTCGAGTTCGTACCACAGCAGCGCGCCGCTGGCGCCGAACAGCAGCACACCGAGGCCGAATGCGGCCAGCACGCCGCGGCTCAGGTTCTGGCGCGCCAGGCGCAGGCGGCTGCCGAATTCGGCGTTCACGCCGCGCGGCCACAGCACCACGGCCAGCACCAGCAGCAGCAGCGCCAGGCTGCCCCAGTACAGCTCGAGCATGCGCTCGCGCTGCAGCTGGTGGCCATAGCCGTTCATGCCAGACCAGGACAGCGGCGGGAAGGCGCCGGACAACAGCACGTGGTCCAGCCCCATTCCCGCGGTCACCATGCCCGCCACGTGCAGCGCCACCAGCAGCGCGTAGCCGACGTATTTGCGGCTGCACAACGCCATCACCGTTACCGACAGCACCGCCAGCACCGCCCATTGCGGCAGCAGGATCGAGAAGGTGCGCAGGTACAGGCCGAATTCGAGCGCGAAGTAGCCGCGCAGAACCTGGCACAGCATCGCGGTCAGCATCGCCAGCGCCAGCAGCAGGGCCTGCATGCCGACCAGGGCCAGGGTCTTCGAGAGCGGCGCCAGCCAGCCCGGCAGGGGCAGGGCGTCGAACAGCTGGGCGCTGCGGGCGTCGCGCTCGCGCCAGACCAGCTGCCCGGCATACAGGGTGGTGACGATCAGCAGGAACAGGGCGAAGCCGTCGCGCACCAGCTCCACCATCTGGCCAGTGACCGGATAGGTGCTGGCGCCGTGCAGGGTGCCGATGCCGAAGCTGCCGGCCACCAGCATCGCCAGGCCGGCCAGGGTGATCAGCACGAAGGGCAGGGTGGCGACCGACTGGCGCAGCTGCAGCCAGGTCTGCTTCGCCAGCAGCAGGGCCAGGCTGCGCCGCGCGAAGTCGGGCCGCTCGCGCGTGGCGGCGGCCTGCGCCGGGCCGGCTGCGGGATCGGTGGCCGTGGCGAGGCTGTCCGCACGCGGCTCGCTGCGGCGGTTTTCCAGCGGGCCGGTGAGGTGCAGGCGCCAGTAGCCGAGCAGCAGCACCGCCAGGCCGAAGCCGCACCAGGCCAGGCGGTTCGCCAGGTACACGCCTTCCAGCAGCACCGGGTGGGCATTGCGTTCGGCGGTGGGCCAGTATTCGGTGAGGGTGACCAGGGCCGTGGTGCCGAAGGGGTCGATCAGGGAGCCGAGCAGCTTGAAGTCGAAGTCGCGCGCCAGCGAGGGCGCTACCGTGTAGCCGACCAGCAGCACGATGCTGGCCACATAGACCGGCAGCATGCGCCGCGTGAGCGCCGCCAGCACGAAGAAGATCGCGCCGAAGATGAAGATGTTCGGCAGCAGCGTGAACAGCCAGGGCAGGAGGTAGGCCGCCAGGCTGGCGCCGCCCAGGCGGTCGGGGTCGATCCCGGGCAGCAGCCGGCCCAGCCAGGCGCCGAGCACGATGCCGCCGAAGACAAAGGCCAGCACCGCCCAGGCCCCGAGGAAGCGCCCGAACACGTAGGCATGCTTGCCGATCGGCGCGCTGAAGAAGAAGGGGTGCATCTCGTGCTCGAAGTCCTGCTGCACCGCGCGCCCCATCACGGCGGCGATCACGACCACGCCGATGCAGCCGAGGAAGGCGCTCGACAGCGCCACCTGGCGCGGCGCGTCGATCAGCACGCGCGCGCCGAAGGCGACCACGGTCTCCTTGAAGGCGCCGCCGGCGGCGGCCGTCCACAGCATGGCCAGCGCCACGAAGACGCCGAAGTAGACCCAGGTCGGCAGCTGGCGCAGGCGCTGCCGGAATTCGAAGCGGGCGATCGCGTACAGCGCGGCCATGGTTCAGGTCTTCCCGGCTGCGCCGTCGTAGCGGCCCGCGATGGTGGCGAAGTACACGTCTTCCAGGCTGGCGTGGGCCGGCTCGAAGCCCATGCCCGGATCGTTCTCGTCGTACACGTGGACCAGGGTGCGGCCGGCGCGCAGGCGCGTCGAGATCACCGCATGCTGCTTCTGGAACAGCGGCAGGTCGGCCTTGTCGACGTAGCGCGACCAGATGCAGTCCTCGATGCCTTCGATCAGGCGCAGCGGCTCGCCGCACAGCAGCACACGGCCCTTGTGGATGATGGCCATGTTCGCGCACAGATCGGCCACGTCGGACACGATGTGGGTCGAGAGCAGCACGGTCTTGTCGGCGCCGATGTCCGACAGCAGGTTGTGGAAGCGTACCCGCTCCTGCGGGTCGAGGCCGGCGGTGGGCTCGTCGACAATGATCAGCTGCGGGTCGCCGATCAGGGCCTGGGCCACGCCGAAGCGCTGGCGCATGCCGCCCGAGAAGGTGCCCAGCTTCTGGTGGCGCACCTCGAACAGATTGGTTTGCTGGAGCAGGCCGTCGACCACTTCGCGGCGGCGGTGTTTATGGGACAGGCCTTTCAGCTGGGCGAAATGATCGAGCAATTCATAGGCCGTGACCTTCGGGTAGACGCCGAAGTCCTGCGGCAGGTAGCCGAGCATGCGCCGTACTTCGTCTTTTTCGTCGAGCACGTCGATGTCGTCGAGGAAGACCGAACCGGCATCGCACTCCTGCAGCGTGGCCAGGATGCGCATCAGGGTCGACTTGCCGGCGCCGTTCGGCCCCAGCAGGCCGAACATGCCTTGCGGGATGTTCAGCGTGACCTTGTCCAGGGCCACCACGCCATTGGCGTAGGTCTTGGACAGATTGCGGATGCGTAATTCCATGCGGACTCCAGGGGTGGGCTTTTGCGTGACGGACATGTGCATTTCCGCCAAGCCTTCTTGACGCCTGCATTGTAGTCAATAACGGCCGAGTCGGGCGGGCGATGCGACGCACGGCGCACTGGGCGGACTGGATTGCAAAAACGCGGGACAGGGCGGGTGCGCCGCTGGAGCGGGCGGGGGCGTATGCGGCGCGGCAGGCGCGGCGGCGGCGGGCATATAATGGCGTTTTGCCGCGATAAATGGATGATTATGTTAGCGAACCGTTTTATCAGTCCCCTCGACCAGCTGATCGTCGGCGTCGACAAGGCGCTGCGCGTGGTCGGCGGCGTGGCCTCGTCGTCGCGCCTGAACCCGGCGGCGCATGCCGTCGATTGCGAGCTCGACGAGCGCGAGTCGCGCCACAGCGCCGGCCTGATGCGCGTGAACCACGTCGGCGAAGTGTGCGCCCAGGCGCTGTACGACTCGCAGGCGCGCCACGCCATGAGTCCGGAGATGCGCAAGCAGTTCGAAGAAGCCGGGCGCGAGGAAGAAGACCACCTGGCCTGGACCGCGCAGCGCCTGTCGGAACTGGGTTCGCAGCCGAGCGTATTGAATCCGCTCTGGTATGCCGGCGCCTATGCGATGGGCACGGTGGCGGCCAAGCTGGGCGACGCCAACAGCCTCGGTTTCGTGGTCGAGACCGAGCGCCAGGTCGAAGCGCATTTGAACAGCCACCTCGACCTGCTGCCCGTGCAGGACGCCAAGTCGCGCGCCATCGTCGAACAGATGCGCGTCGATGAAATCGCCCACGGCGCCGCGGCCCAGGCGCTCGGCGCAGCGGAGATGCCGGTGCCGGTCAAGCTGGCGATGAAGGCGTTTGCGAAGGTGATGACCACCACCGCGTATTACGTGTGATGTACCGCGGCGCCGTTTGCATGTTGGCGCTGACCGTAGGGTGGGCACTCGTGCCCACGCAGTCGTGCCTGTAAATACCTGACAATGTGATCTTGCTAGCGTCGCTGGCTTACCGGACACTGAAACACTTGCATCTGCCGTACCGCGTGGGCACAAGTGCCCACCCTACGGGACTACGCCGTTTCGACGATCTCGAACGAATGCGTGATCTCGGCCGTCTTGGCCAGCATGATCGACGCCGAGCAGTACTTCTCGTGCGACAGCTTCACCGCGCGCTCCACCGCCGCCGGCTTCAGGTTCTTCCCGCTCACCGTGAAGTGGAAGTTAATCCGGGTGAACACCTTCGGATCGGTTTCGGCGCGTTCGGCCTGCAGCGTCACGTCGCAGCCCAGCACCTCTTCGCGGCTGCGCTTCAGGATCAGCACCACGTCGAAGGCGGTGCAGCCGCCGGTGCCGGCCAATACCAGTTCCATCGGGCGCGCCGCCGTGTTGTGGCCGCCCGCTTCCGGTGCGCCATCCATCGCGAGCGTGTGGCCCGACCCGGTCTCGGCGCGAAAACTCATGCCCGACGGGCCGTTCCAGCTGACTTTGACTTCCATGTGCGTTTCTCCGCTGTTTTGTCTGCCCACATTGTAGAACAGGCCACCGCGGCATGCCGGGGTGGCCTGGTTTTGCAGGAGGAAGCGGCCCGTCAGACCGACAGCACGTAACGCTCGCTCTTCATGCGCCAACTGGCAAAGGCCACCGCCACCGCCGCCGCGAGCGCCGACGACAGGAAGGTCATCGCCACCGGCCACAGGCCGACCTCGCCCCCCTTGGCCATCTCGCGCAGCAGCGTCTGGTTCGAGAGCATCGGCACCATGTACATCCAGTCGGCCGTCTTCAGTTCCATCATCGAGATCACCACGCCCGGCACCAGCGGCACCAGCATCGCAATGCTCAGCAGGCTCTGGGCTTCCTTGAACGACTTGGCGTTCATCGCCAGCGCGATCTGCAGGCCGGCCGCGAACAGGCACAGCGGAATCGAGGCCACGCACACCAGCGCCAGGTCGGGCCAGGCCAGGGCCCAGGACATGCCGATTTCCTCGAGCGGCATCCAGGACAGGATCGCATGCGCCAGCGCCAGTTCCAGCGTGACGCCGAGGATGGCCAGCACGCCGGCCGTCAGCCACTTGCCGGCCACCAGCTCCCAGGCCCGCGCCGGCTGCGCCATCAGCACTTCCATCGAACGCCGTTCGCGCTCGCCGGCGGTGATGTCGACCGCGGTCGACATCCCGCAGATAAAGGCCGGCAGGAACAGGATGCCGAGGATGCTGCCGATGAAGCCGGCCGAGCGCGAGGCGTTGGTGCCGGTGTCGAAGCGCTGCACCTGGATCGGCGCCAGCGTCGCCGGCGACACGCCGTGCGCCAGCAGGCGCGCGCTGGCCACGTTGGCGCCGTAGGCCTGCAGCACGTCCTCGACCTCGCGCCGCTGCGTGTAGTTTTCGTCGGCCGAGTCGAACCACAGCTCCACGCGCGCCGGGCGCATCGCCGTGTAGTTCTCGGTGAACTTGTCGGACAGGCGCAGCACCACGGGATACTTCTTCGAGCGCAGCAGTTCGCCGATGCCTTCCTCGTCGAGCGGGCCGGTATCGATGATGGTGACGTTGCGCTGCTTGAGCTGGGCCATCAGGGTCGGCGCCTTGGCCACGCCGATCACGGCCACCTCGATGCCGTCGCGCTCGGGCTTGGTGGCGCGGTCGATGGTCTTGTTCAGCAGGAAGCCCAGCATCAGCGGGTACATGAAGGTGAACAGGGCCAGCAGGCCCAGGGTGCGCTTGTCGCGCAGGGTCTCGCGCAACTCCTTGATCAGGACGACTAAAAACTTGGGCTTCATGCGGCGATTCCTTCCTCGGTGCCGACCAGGCTGACGAACGCGTCTTCCAGGCTGGCGATGCCGGTGCGGCGGCACAGTTCCTGGGGCGAGCCCTGGGCCACGGTATGGCCCTTGGCGATGACGATCACGTCGTCGCACAAATGGGTCACTTCCTGCATCACGTGGGTGGCCATGATCACGCAGCAGCCATCGGCGCGCAGCGCGGTGAGCGCGTGGCGCAGGGCGCGCGTGGCCATCACGTCCAGGCCGCGGCTCGGTTCGTCGAGCAGCAGGTGGCGCGGGCGGTGCAGCAGGGTGCGGGCGAGGGCCACCTTGATGCGCTGGCCCTGCGAGAAGCCCTTGGCGCGCCGTTCGAGGATGTCGTCCATCCCCAGCAGCTCCGAGACTTCGTCGATGCGGGTGTCCAGCGCGGCGCCGCCCATGCCGTTCAGCTCACCGAAATAGGCCAGGTATTCGCGCGTGGAGAGGCGCTCGTAGAGCCCGAACTGGTCGGTCAGGAAGCCGATGTTGCGGCGTACCGCGAGCGGGTCCTGCTCCGGATCGACGCCGTCGATGGAAATGGTGCCGTGGTCGCGCTTCAGGAGACCGATCAGGGTGCGCAGCAGGGTGGTCTTGCCGGCGCCGTTGGGGCCGAGGAGGGCGGTGATCTGGCCGTCGCGCGCGGAGAAGCTCACGCCGCCGAGGGCCTTGACCTCGCCGAACTGTTTGCGTACGTCTTGTACTTCGATCATGGGGAACTCGATTCAGGGTTGCGGCCCGGCGCTGCCGAGCTGGAAGGTCGGGGCCGGGATCTCGGCCAGGCACTTGGCGTTCAGGTTCTCGGTCGGCTTGTCGAGGAATTCGCGCAGCAGGCGCGGCGCGCAGCCGAGCTGCGAGACGCCGTGGCCGGCATTCGCCACCACCAGGTGGCGCGCGTTGCTCATGAACTCGGCGGCGCGTTCGGCGCGGCGCGGCGGCGTGACCGGATCGAGCGCGCCCGAGAGCAGCAGGGCCGGCGCGGCGATCTTCGCCGGCGCGGCATAGGGCACGGCCGGCACCTTCATGTCCTTGCACAGGCTCGGGATGCGCTCGGCAAGCGGACGCGTGAGCAGGGCGTTGTCTTCCTTGATCAGTTCCGGCGTCATGCGCGGCACGTCTTCGGCGCAGACCACGGCCAGGTGCAGCAGCATGGCGCTGGAGCCGTCGCTGGCGAAGTCGCCGGCGATGTTGTGGCGCGCGATGAAGGGTTCCCAGCGGCCGTTGTAGGCGCTGTGCAGCAGGAAGGGCAGGCGCCGCGCGTCGGCCGGCGAATACAGGATGTTGTGGACGGTGCCGAGGAAGCGCTGGCCGGTCATGGTGAAGGTGACCGGCGCGGCGGTGCGCGGGTCGGCGATCGAGAGCTTGATGCCGGCCTCGGTGCGTTTCACCAGGGCGTCGAATTCGGCGCGCAGGTTCGGATAGGCTCCCTTGCAGGCGGCATTCGCGGCGCACTGGGCAAACAGTTTATCGAGCGCGGCGGTGCCGTCGCGCCCGCCCGCCGGGATCACCTGGTCGGGCGCGGCCACGCCGTCGAGCACCAGGGTACGCACGCTGTCGGGGAAGGCGCGCGCATAAGCCTGGCCGAGGCGGGTGCCGTAGGAACCGCCCCAGACGTTCACCTTGCCGTAGCCGAGCGTCTTGCGTACTTCTTCCAGGTCGCGCGCGGCGGCGGCGGTGGTGTAGGCGCCGAAGGGCGCGCGGCTCTTCGCGATGCAGGCGCGCACCTCGGCTTCGAGCTCGGCGTCGCTCATGGTCTCGTGTTCGGGGCGGCTTTCGCAATCGAGCTTGCCCGACAGGCCGGTGCCGCGCTGGTCGATGAAGACGATGTCGCGCGTGGCGCGCACGCGCCGGAAAGCGGCCGAGAGCAGGGGCAGGACTTCGCTGCCGGCCTGGCCGGGGCCGCCGGCGAGCACGAACAGCGGATCGGTGCGCGCGGCTTCGCGGAAGGCCGGCGCCACCGTCACGTGGATCTTGATGCCGGGGCCGCCTGGCCTGGCGTAATCGAGGGGCACCTGGACGGCCAGGCAGCGCAGCGTATCTTCGGTGCCGGGCAGGTGGCAGTTGCGCGTGGCCGCCTTGGCTGCAGGCGATGCGGGCGGCGCAGCCTGGGCCGCGCCCGACAACAGCAGTGCAGCGAGGGGAAGCAGGATGGATCGAATTTTCACGAAAACTCCTCTAACAATTGATCCATACTAATTTGGCATCGTTTCGCCGGTCAACCCAAAAGTTTCATTAAAGAACACTTTTGGATACATATGTCCTGGCCAAGTCTAGTTGTCATAGGGAACATGACTTTGCGCAAGCTCACCAGGCACGAGGCTTGATGGGCGCGGATGCGACAGCGGAACCTTGCCGCCTTGACGCTAGTGTGGAAAGCGCGGTATGATCGTCGGCTTTCCATTTGCTCTGGAAAAGACAATAAGGCAGAGTCCGCAGTAACCCTTGCGGAACCACCATTTGAGCAATTTACCTATTTAGGAAGTCAACATGAAAACTTTTTCCGCTAAGGGCCATGAAGTCCAGCGCGACTGGTTCGTGATTGACGCGACGGACTTGGTCCTCGGACGTGTTGCCAGCGAAGTGGCACTCCGACTGCGCGGCAAACACAAACCGGAATTCACTCCGCACGTCGATACCGGTGACTACATTGTCGTCGTCAACGCAGGCAAACTGCGCGTGACCGGCACCAAGGCTACCGCCAAGACCTACTACCGTCACTCGGGCTACCCGGGCGGTATCTACGAAACCAACTTCCTGAAAATGCAACAGCGCTTCCCGGGCCGTGCCCTGGAAAAGGCTGTCAAAGGCATGCTGCCGAAGGGCCCGCTGGGCTACGCCATGATCAAGAAGCTGAAAGTGTACGCGGAAGGCACCCACCCGCACGCCGCACAGCAACCACAAGCACTGACCCTCTAAGGAACTGACATGATCGGTAACTACAACTACGGCACCGGCCGTCGCAAGAGTGCAGTCGCTCGCGTGTTCATCAAAGCCGGCACCGGCCTGATCGTCGTGAACGGCAAGCCTGCGAACGAATACTTCTCGCGCGAAACCGGCCTGATGGTCATCCGTCAACCGCTGGAACTGACCGGCAACGTCGAGCGTTTCGACATCAAGGTCAACGTCCATGGCGGCGGTGAGTCGGGCCAGGCTGGCGCCGTTCGTCACGGCATCACCCGCGCTCTGATCGACTACGATGCAGGCCTCAAGGGCGACCTGGCACGTGCCGGTTTCGTCACCCGTGACGCCCGTGAAGTCGAGCGTAAGAAAGTCGGCCTGCGTAAAGCACGTCGCGCCAAGCAGTTCTCGAAGCGTTAATCGCTGGGCGGCCTTCGTGCTGCTTTACTGCTGGACAAAAAAGCCACCTTCGGGTGGCTTTTTTTATTTCTGCTTGCTTTTCAAACGCTACGCACTCCTTTTGTGCGCCGCAAAATTTTTACTGTTGGTTTCGGCACGAATGTTCGGCAACGCACGGCCACGTCTGTTTTCGCAAGCTAGGCTGGACGGTGTTAATATTGCAGGAGCATGATTGTGACGACAGGAGTAAAACGGATCAGCCTTGGCATCCAGGGCGGCGGCGCCTTCGGCGCCTTTGGCTGGGGTGTACTGGACCGCCTGTTGCAGGAAGAGCGGCTGGAGATCGGCGCCATCAGCGGCACCAGCGCCGGCGCCGTCAACGCGGCGGTCCTGGCCGACGGTTACGCCCGGGGTGGCGGGCGCGAGGGCGCGCGTGCTGCGCTGCAGCGTTTCTGGCGCGGTTTGAGCGCGGCCGCGTCGATGGTCAGTCCGGTGCGGCCTTCGCCCTTCGACTGGGCCACCGGCGGCGGCACGCTCGCGACCTCGCCTGGCTACCAGCTGATGCAATTGCTGGCCGGCGTGCTGGCGCCGCCGGCGTCGCCGCTGTCCATGAACCCGATGCAGCCGCTGCTGGCCACGCTGATCGATTTCGAGCGCGTGCGCAGTTGCGAGGAAATCGACCTCTTCATTCCTGCGACGAACATCCGCAGCGGCAAGGGCAGGGTGTTCCGGCGCGAAGAGCTCGATGCGCGCATGATCGCCGCCTCGGCCTGCCTGCCCTACGTGTTTGCGCCAGTCGTGATCGACGGCGAGGCCTACTGGGACGGCAGCTTCGTCGGCAATCCTTCCTTGTCCCCCTTGGTGGACAATGGCCCGGCCGACATCGTCATCATCCAGAACAACCCGATTGCCCGGCCCGGCCTGCCGATGACCATGAGCGACATCCAGAGCCGCACCAGCGAGATCGCTTTCAACATCAGCTTCGTGCGCGAGGTGAGCGCCATCCGCCATCTGGGCGCCCTGGTCGATGCCGAGGAAAGCAATGTGGTACACGCGGCCGGTGTGCGCCTGCACCTGATCAGCGGCAACGAGGAACTCCAGCAGCTCGATTTGTCGAGCAAGTTCAATACCGAATGGCCTTTCCTGCTGCACCTGCACGACCTGGGCGTGGCCACCGCGGAGCGCTGGCTGGACGAGCATGCCGACTACGTCGGCAAGATGTCGACCATGGATCCGGTGCCGGTCCACGACGCGGAGCGCCTGACCGGCACCTGATGGAGCGGCCATGCAATATTTGCAAGATTGGCTCGGGATGCAAATATTCTTTGCATGCCAGCACCAGGGGCCGGACATACCGCGCGCCGCGCCGATGCGGTGAGGCTGTTAAAATTGCAGCCTCGGCCCGGCTGGGCGCTTATTTTACAGAGGATAGAACATGATCAAAGTTGGCATCGTTGGCGGAACCGGATACACGGGCGTGGAATTGCTGCGGCTGTTGGCCGCGCATCCCGACGTGGAGCTGACCGCGATCACCTCGCGCAAGGAAGACGGCCTGCCGGTGGCCGACATGTTCCCGTCGCTGCGCGGCCGCGTGAACCTGGCCTTCTCGGCGCCGGACAAGGCCGACCTGACCCAGTGCGACGTGGTCTTCTTCGCCACCCCGCACGGCGTGGCCATGGCGCAGGCGCCGGCCCTGCTGGCCGCCGGCGTGAAGGTCATCGACCTGGCCGCCGACTTCCGCCTGAAGGACCGCGCCGCCTTTGAAAAATGGTACAAGATCGAGCACACCGCGCCCGAGCTGATCGAGGAAGCCGTGTACGGCCTGCCGGAACTGAACCGCGAAGACATCAAGAAGGCGCGCCTGATCGCCAATCCGGGCTGCTACCCGACCACCATGCAGATCGGCTTCGTGCCGCTGTTGAAAGCCGGCCTGATCGAGGCAGACAGCCTGATCGCCGATGCCAAATCTGGCGTCTCGGGCGCCGGCCGTAAAGCCGAGATCGGCACCCTGTTCTCGGAGTCCAGCGACAACTTCAAGGCCTACGGCGTGGCCGGCCACCGCCACACCCCGGAAACCTCGGCCCAGCTGCAGCGCTACACCGACCAGAAAGTCGGCCTGATCTTCACCCCGCACCTGGTGCCGATGATCCGCGGCATGCACGCCACCCTGTACGCGCGCCTGACGAAGGACATCGACAACGCCGCGCTGCAGGGACTGTTCGAAGCCGAGTACAAGGATTCGGCTTTCGTCGACGTCATGCCGTTCGGCTCGCACCCGGAAACCCGCTCGACCCGCGGCTCGAACATGTTGCGCCTGGCACTGCACCGTCCGGAAGGCACCAACACCGTCGTGATCCTGGTGGTGCAGGACAACCTGGTGAAGGGCGCCTCGGGCCAGGCCGTGCAGTGCATGAACCTGATGTTCGGCCTGGACGAGACCACCGGTCTGCAGCAGATCGCCCTGTTGCCGTAAGCATCGCTGCACCCCTGTCGGGTGATTCCTACAGGCATTGCCCGACAAGAGCTAGATCAAGGTGGTAACTGTTGAGGGCGGTAAATTGGCCGATGCACTGGTTGATTTACTCGCCGCAACTTTTACTAACCTACAGGGGTGCCACCATGTTTGGTCGCAACGCGAAAAGCGAAATTGACAGCCTGATCGGCATAGCCGCCCGCATCGAAGGCGACCTCTGTTTCTCCGGCGGCCTGCGCATCGATGGCGAGGTCCATGGCAACGTGCTGGCAAGCGAGGGACCCGACAGCGTGCTGATCGTGTCGGAACATGCCCGCATCGAGGGCGAGGTGCGCTGCGCCAACCTGGTGGTGAACGGCTACATCGCCGGCTCCGTTCATTCCACCGAGCTACTTGAATTGCAGCCGAAAGGCCGCATACATGGGGATGTCCATTACAAGCTGCTCGAAATGCACGGCGGCGCCCTGGTGACCGGCAAGCTCACGCACCAGCCGGCGGGCGAGCCGGTGTTCCATCTGGCAGAAGCGGCGAGGGCCGAAGCATGACCGGCGCGAACCGTCTATAATGGGCATAAATTGAATCCAATCAGGAGTTTATCCCATGACTGCAGTGGCCGAAGTGCAAGACTTTGACACCATCCCGACCCCGATCGTCTTCACCGACAGCGCCGCTGATAAAGTGGCACAACTGATCGAAGAAGAGGGCAACCCAGACCTGAAACTGCGCGTCTTCGTGCAGGGCGGCGGCTGCTCGGGCTTCCAGTACGGCTTTACCTTCGATGAAATCGTCAACGAAGACGACACCACGATGGAAAAGAACGGCGTGCAATTGTTGATCGACTCGATGAGCTACCAGTACCTGGTCGGCGCGGAAATCGACTACAAGGACGACCTCGAAGGCGCCCAGTTCGTCATCAAGAACCCGAACGCCACCAGCACCTGCGGCTGCGGCTCGTCGTTCTCGGCGTAAGCTGGTTTGACAGCCCGGCAGTAAGGGCGTCGTAGCAGATCCGGGCAATGCCCGGATTTGTTTTTTGGGGTGCTGCCTTGGCGCGCCGCCTCGGCGCACCGCCTTGGCGCGCCGCCTTGGCGCATGCGTTCAGTTGGTGGGTTCGAGAACCCACCCTACGTTACGCTGGATACAGCGCACCGAGAATGCGCGACCCTTTGGCGCCGGTTACCGCTGGCATATTGCCCGGTTGGCGCTCGAGGAAGCGGTAACCCAGCCAGGCAAACGCCAGCGCCTCGACCCGGTTCGGCGCCACGCCGAGTGCCGCTGTCGATTCCACTGCCACATTCCCGCCCAGCGCAGCAGCCAGCGCCCGCAGCAGGGCGCCGTTGTAGGCGCCGCCGCCACAGACGTACACGGCATCCACTTCCGCGCTTTCCTGCCGGATCGCGTCCGCGATCGAGCGTGCCGTCAGTTCGACCAGCGTGGCTTGCACGTCTTCCGGCGCCAGGTCCGCAAACCCGGCCAACTGCGCATCCAGCCACGCCATATGGAACAAGTCGCGTCCGGTGCTCTTCGGCGCCGGCTGCCGGAAGTAGGACTCTTCCAGCAGCATGGCCAGCAAGTCCACATGCACGGCCCCGCTCGCACCCCAGGCACCGTCGGCGTCGTATTCCTTGTCCTGATGCCGCGCGATCCACCCATCGAGCAGCACATTCCCGGGTCCGGTATCGAAACCACCGACCCGTCCATCCGCATGCAACACGCTGATGTTGCCGATCCCGCCGATATTCACCACCACGCGCGCCGTGCCCGATTTCCCGAATGCCGCCGCATGAAAGGCAGGCACCAGCGGCGCACCCTGGCCGCCGGCGGCGATGTCGCGGCTGCGGAAGTCGGCGATCACATCGAGACCGGTCAGCTCGGCCAGCAGGGCAGGGTTGTTGGTCTGGCGCGTGAAGCCGAGCTCAGGCCGGTGGCGCACGGTCTGCCCATGCACGGCTACTGCCGCCACCGGACCCGGTGCGGCTGGCATCAGTTGTTGCACGCACTCGGCATAGCAGCGCGCCAGGCCATTCGCGGCCAGGGCTTCGCGTTCGATTTCGTTGTCGCCGTTCGCTTGCAGCGCCATCAGTTCTGCCCGCAGCGCCGGCGGAAACGGCACGAAAGCCGCCTCCAGCGTATGAATGGCGCCGTTGCGGAAGTCGGCCAGCACGCCGTCGACACCATCCATGCTGGTGCCGGACATCAGACCTATATAAAGAGTGGAAGTCATCATTTGCCCATCATAAACCAAAGCCCCAAGTAAAAACGCCTTCCGTGCTATGCAGCGGAAGGCGTTTCGAAGGGGAGGTGCCGAAGGCTTAGCGTGCGGCCATGGCGTTGCCGCCTGGGGTCAGCAGCGAGAAGCGGTGGTTCATTTCGGCGGCGGCCATCTTGAAGCGTGCCAGTTCTGCCGAGGTCAGCGGTGCCTGGGTCAGGCCCTTCAATGCGCTCGGGTCACGTGCGACATTCGCCACGCGGAACTCGTAGTGCAGGTGGGCGCCGGTCGACCAGCCGGTCGAGCCGACGTAGCCGATCACCTGGCCCTGGCTGACCTTGGCGCCCTTGCGCATGCCGGTGCCGATACGGCTCATATGGGCATAGGCGGTGCTGTAGTTGTTCCAGTGCTTCAGGACAACCATGTTGCCGTAGCCATTGCCCACACCGGCGAAGTCGACGGTGCCGTCGCCGGCGGCGCGGATCGGGGTGCCGGTTGGTGCGGCATAGTCGATGCCCTTGTGCGCTTTCCATTTGCCCGAGATCGGGTGGATGCGGTTCGAGAAGCCCGAGGACACGCGCGAGAAGGCGATCGGCGACTTGAGGAAGGCTTTTTTCAGCGACTTGCCGTCCAGGCTGTAGTAGCCGCCCTGCTTGCTGACCGGGTCTTCGAACCAGACGGCCTGGTAGCTGGTGCCGC
The DNA here is from genome assembly GCF_020708045.1 of Massilia sp. IC2-278. Lineage (GTDB taxonomy): Bacteria > Pseudomonadota > Gammaproteobacteria > Burkholderiales > Burkholderiaceae_D > Telluria. The sequence goes on along the minus strand of NZ_JAJFES010000007.1, from coordinate 109,747 downwards.
GGTTGATGAACTCGCCAGCCAGGATGCGGCCGGTTTTCACCATTTCGCCGTCGAGCCAGAAGGTTTCGTACACGACGTTGAAACGGTCGCCGCGCTTGATGTCGTTGCGGAAGTCGATGTTGGTCGAGAACATCTGGACGATTTCGCTGACGACGGAATCCGGAATCGAACCGCCGTCGACATTCGCGTCGGTGGCCGAATACAGCGACGAGGAATTGATCTGGCGCGAACGCATTTCCACGCGGCGCTCGAGCTTGGCAGGCGCCTCGCTGGCAACGAAGCCTTCGCCCTTGCGTGCGATAGTCAGGATCGTGGGAACGTTAGCTTTGCCAGGGATGGTGGCGCGCAGGGAGAGGAGCAGGCCGTTTTCGTCGGTCTCGGCTTGCAGGCGCTTGCCGTTTTTCACGGACAGGACGCGGCGGGCGAGTTTGTCGGTGCGGATGAACTTTTGTGCGTCGGCGTCGTCAACGCCCATGCGGCTCAAGGTGGAACCGATCGAGTCGCCGGAGCGGACACTTTCCTGGTGGATGAATTGCTGCTCGTCTTCCTGCAGCGCGGCGATCTGGTCAGCCAGGTTCGGCAGGGCCAGGTTCTCGGCAACCGAGGTGACCGGCATGTCTGCCGGGTCGGGAGCGACTGGGGCCACTGCAACTGCGCCGAATGCGCACAGTGCCAGGGCGACCGCGCCGGCGCCGACGATGCGGGTCTTGCGACTCGTGTCGGCCAGGCCGAACCAGCGTTTGCCGGTGATTTTATGTATAGGGTTCATGCAATCAGTTAAAATTTGCCGCTTGAACTTCCGACCATCTTTATTCTTGTTGTTTTGAAAAGTTTTCTGCAGGCAAGATTGATGGGATCGAGCATTATACCAAACTACGTGCTCCTACAACCGTTTTAGCCAAACTCCTACAAGATTTTTATGACTTCCTCCGCGACTTCAGGTAATAGCAATTTTGCAAGTAATGCCGTCCTTCCCTTGTCGGACAAGGTGCAGGAAGCGCTTGCGATCACCAAGCGCGGTGTCGACGAACTGCTGATCGAAAGCGAATTTGCACAAAAGCTGGCCCGCTCCGAGAAAAGCGGCGAACCGCTGCGCATCAAGCTCGGCGCCGACCCGACCGCCCCGGACCTGCACCTCGGCCACACCGTGGTGCTGAACAAGCTGCGCCAGCTGCAAGACCTCGGCCATGAGGTGACATTCCTGATCGGCGACTTCACCTCGATGATTGGCGACCCATCGGGCCGCAATGCCACGCGCCCGCCGCTGACCCGCGAGCAGATCGAGGAAAACGCGCAAACCTATTTCCGCCAGGTGGGCCTGATCCTGGACCCGGAGCGCACCAAGATGCGTTACAACTCCGAGTGGTGCGACCCGCTGGGCGCGCGCGGCATGATCCAGCTGGCCTCGCGCTACACCGTGGCGCGCATGATGGAACGCGACGACTTCACCAAACGCTACAAGAGTGGGACTCCAATCGCTGTTCATGAGTTCCTCTATCCGTTGATGCAGGGCTACGATTCAGTCGCTTTGAAATCAGACCTTGAGCTAGGTGGAACGGACCAGAAATTTAACCTGCTGGTCGGCCGTGAGTTGCAAAAAGACTACGGCCAGGAGCCGCAGTGCATCCTCACCATGCCGTTGCTCGAAGGCCTGGACGGCGTCGACAAGATGTCCAAGTCCAAAAACAATTACATCGGCATTACCGAGGCGCCCAACATGATGTTCGGCAAGCTGATGAGTATTTCCGACACCATGATGTGGAAATATTTCGAGCTGCTGTCCTTCCGCCCCTTGGCCGACATCGCCGCGCTGAAGACGGCCACCGAAGGCGGCGCCAACCCGCGCGACGCGAAAGTGGCCCTGGCCAAGGAAATCGTCACCCGCTTCCATTCGTCCCAGGCGGCCGACGATGCGCTGGCTGATTTCGTGAACCGCTCGAAGGGCGGTATTCCGGACGACGTGCCGGAAGTGGCGGTGGCGGGCGCGCCGCTGGGCGTGGCCCAGCTGCTCAAGGCAGCCGGCCTGTGCGCCTCGACTTCGGAAGCCATGCGCATGATCGACCAGGGCGGCGTGCGCATCGACGGCGCCGTGGTCAGCGACAAGGGCCTGCAAGTCGAGGCCGGCAACTTCGTCATGCAAGTCGGCAAGCGCAAATTCGCCCGCGTTAACTTCTCCCGGTCCGGCGATCCGGCATGATCGGCCTGCTGCAACGCGTCAGCCACGCCAGCGTGGTGGTGGACGGCGCGACCGTGGGCGCCATCGAAGCCGGCCTGATGGTGCTGGTCTGCGCAGAGAAGGGCGACACCGAGCGCGAGGCCGACGCCTTATTGACCAAGCTGCTCGGCTACCGCGTTTTCTCCGACGAAGCCGGCAAGATGAACCGCAGCGTGACGGACATCGGCGGCGCCCTGCTGCTGGTGCCCCAGTTCACGCTGGCGGCCGACACCCGTTCCGGCACCCGTCCCTCGTTCTCGCCGGCGGCTAGTCCCGAAGACGGGCGGCGCCTGTTCGATTATTTCGTGCGCCAGGCATGCACACGGCATGGCAAAGTTGAAACCGGTCAATTTGGCGCGGACATGAAAGTATCGTTGACCAATGACGGACCGGTGACGATCTGGCTGCGTGTTGATCCGGTCGACGTCAAGCGCTGAAACCCGCACCGCCTCATGGCGGTCAATAGAAAGGAGTCCCACTAGGGAGATTGCGATGAAAATCTGGAGTGATTCGTTTACCGAGGGCGGCCTGATTCCGCCGGAATGCGCCTTTGCCGTCATCGACCCGGCCACCCATGTGCGCCTGTCGAGCAACCGCAATCCCCACCTGGCCTGGGACGACGTACCGGCCGGCACCCAGTCGCTGGTATTGCTCTGCCACGACGGCGATGCGCCGACCGACGGCACGAACGTCAACAAGGAAGGCAAGACCGTTCCCGAAGACCTGAAGCGCGCCGATTTCTATCACTGGACCCTGGTCGACATTCCGCCCAGCCTGAAAAAACTGGAAGAAGGACAGTTCTCCGACATGGTGACCCCGGGCGGCAAGCAGGGACCGAACCTGCCTTTCCTGGTGAAAAACGGCACCGAACACCAGCTGCGCCAGGGCACCAACGACTACACCGGCTGGTTCGCGGCCGACCCCGACATGGCCGGCGAATACTTCGGCTACGACGGTCCTTGCCCGCCATGGAACGACGAGCGCGTGCATACCTACGTGTTTACAATCTACGCGCTCGACATCGCCCAGCTGCCGCTGGAAGGCACGTTCACCGGCCCGGAAGCACGCCTTGCCATGCGCGGCCACATCCTCGACGAGGCCCAGATCTTCGGCGTGTACTCGCTCAATCCCCAGATCGCGCCCACGCTGTCCAGGTAACCCAGGGCCCCGGTCTCCGGGGCTTTTTTAGTTCATGCAAAACGACACCCCCAACGACACTCCCACCCGCATCGTGCTGATCCGTCATGGCGAAACCGCCTGGAACGCCGAACGCCGCCTGCAAGGCCACCTCGATATCGACCTGAACGATGAAGGCCGGCGCCAGGCGCAGGCACTGGCCGGGGCACTCGCCGGCGAGCACTTCGACGTGCTGGTTTCGAGCGACCTGGCGCGCGCCGCCCAGACCGCGAAAGCCCTGGGCGAATCGCGCGACCAGCCACTGTACATCGACGGCCGCCTGCGCGAGCGCTGCTATGGCGGCTTCGAGGGCCTGCTGTATTCCGAGATCGAGGCACATTTTCCAAAGGAGTTTGCCGCCTGGCAGGCGCGCGACGTGGACGCTGAGTTGCCGCCTGGGCAAAACCAGGGCGAAACCTTCCGCCAGTTCTACGACCGCGTGGTGCCGGCCATTCTTGGCTGGGCCGAAGACAATCCCGGCAAGTCGCTGGCCCTGGTGGCCCACGGCGGCGTGCTCGAATGCGCCTACCGGGCCGCGCTCGGCCTGCCACTGGAAACCCCGCGCGATTTCAAGGTCTTAAATGCCAGCATCAACCGCTTCATCGTACGCGACGGCAAGCTGGAGCTGGTGAGCTGGGGCGAGGTGGCGCACCTGCGTCCGGCTGTAATGGATGAGCTCGGCTAAGCTGCGCCAAGACCGCTGTAGCCAAAAATTTTCCTGCTGTCTACAACGGATTGTGCCGTTCGCGACAGTTCGCGACAAATTTTGCTGATAATTTGAGCAGGGGTTCGGGTAAAATAGCAGGTTCCCGCAAATTCTTTCCCCATTCCCGCTGTGCAAATCGGTCCGTATTTACTTCGCAATAATGTCTTTGTCGCACCCATGGCGGGTGTGACCGACCGTCCGTTCCGCCAGCTGTGCAAGCAGCTCGGCGCGGGCTATGCGGTGTCGGAAATGGCGGCATCGAACCCACGTTTGTGGGCCAGCGAAAAGACCAGCCGCCGCACCGACCACGAAGGCGAGATGGAACCCAAGGCGGTGCAGATCGCCGGCGCCGATCCGCAAGACCTGGCCGATTGCGCTCGCCACAACGTCGAGCGCGGCGCCCAGATCATCGACATCAACATGGGCTGCCCGGTGAAAAAGGTGTGCAACAGCTGGTGCGGTTCGGCCTTGCTGCAGCACGAAGACCTGGTCGAGCGCATCTTGAATGCCGTGGTCGAGGCGGTGGACGTGCCGGTGACGTTGAAGTTCCGTACCGGCTGGGACCGCCAAAACAGGAACGCGCTGCGCATCGCGCGCATGGCCGAGCAGGCCGGCATCCAGATGCTGACCCTGCACGGCCGCACCCGTGCCGACGGCTACAAGGGCGAGGCCGAGTACGACACCATCCGCGCCGTGAAGGCGGCGGTCGGGATTCCGGTGGTGGCGAACGGCGACATCACGACGCCGGAAAAGGCGAAATTTGTGCTGGACTACACCGGTGCCGACGCGGTGATGATCGGCCGCGCGGCCCAGGGCCGGCCCTGGATCTGCCGCGAAATCGACCATTATTTGCGCACCGGCGAACTGTTGCCGGCGCCGCTGGTGGAAGAAGTGCGGCACCTGATGAACGAGCACCTGCCGGCCCATTACGCCTTTTATGGCGAGTACGTCGGCGTACGGACGGCGCGCAAGCACATCGGCTGGTACGTCGAGGATTTGCCGGGCGGCGAAGAATTCCGCCAGCGCATGAACCGGATGGAATCGACAAGCGAACAGCTGGATGCGGTGGATAAATTCTTCCAATCCCAACTGGCGTTCGGCGAGCGGTTACAATACCGGCCCGCGCAGCCTGACGTTGAGGCCATTGCAGCATAAAAGTAGTCAAACAAGAATAAGAACGATGGGGACGTCGCCGTCATGCGCGGCGAAGCAAACACTAACCAGGATGAAGCAGCAGACATGAGCAAAGAGAGTATCCAGGAAGTTGTCCAGAAGAGCCTCGAGGACTATTTCAATGACCTGGGCGAGCAGAAGCCGACGAATATCTACGACATGATGGTCATGACCGTCGAGAAGCCTATCCTCGAAGTGGTGATGACGCGCGCCGACGGCAACCAGTCGCACGCCGCCCAGATGCTGGGCATCAACCGCAATACCTTGCGCAAGAAACTGCAAGAGCACGGACTGCTCTAAGGCTTGCCGGCACGAGTGGCCGTGCGCGGGCGCGGCCAGTATGGCGTGCCTTGAACCCGCACAGAATTTTCATCAACCGTGGCCACTCCCATGATCAAACAAGCTCTCATTTCCGTCTCCGACAAGACCGGCGTGCTCGATTTTGCGCGCGCCCTGTCTGCGCTCGGCGTCAACATCCTGTCGACCGGCGGCACCGCCAAACTGCTGCAGGACAATGGCGTGCCGGTGACGGAAGTTGCCGATTACACCGGCTTCCCGGAAATGCTCGACGGCCGCGTGAAGACCCTGCATCCGAAGGTCCATGGCGGCATCCTCGCGCGCCGCGATTTCCCTGAGCACGTGTCCAAGCTGGAAGAGCACGGCATTCCGCAGATCGACATGGTCGTGGTCAACCTGTATCCGTTCCAGCAGACCGTGGCCAAGGAACAGTGCTCGCTGGAAGACGCGATCGAGAACATCGACATCGGCGGCCCGACCATGCTGCGTTCGGCGGCCAAGAATCATAAGGACGTGGTCGTGATCGTCGACCCGGCCGACTACGGCGTGGTGCTGGCGGAAATGAAGGGCACGGGCACGACCGCCGGTGCGGTAGGCTACGACACCAAGTTCCGCCTGGCCAAGAAAGTCTTCGCGCACACTGCGCAATATGACGGCGCCATCACCAATTACCTCACCAGCCTGGGCGAGGACAAGCAGCACGCCACCCGTTCGAGCTACCCGCAGACGATCAACATGTCGTTTGAAAAAGTGCAGGACATGCGCTACGGCGAAAACCCACACCAGGGCGCGGCGTTCTACCGCGACATCACGGCCGTCGACGGCGCGCTGGCCAATTACCGCCAGCTGCAGGGCAAGGAACTGTCGTACAACAACATCGCCGACGCCGATGCGGCCTGGGAATGCGTGAAGTCGTTGGGCGGCTTCGAGCAGGCAGCCGGCTGCGTGATCGTCAAGCACGCCAATCCGTGTGGTGTGGCGATCGGCGTGGATGCGCTGGACGCCTACTCGCGCGCACTGCAGACCGACCCGACCTCGGCCTTCGGCGGCATCATCGCTTTCAACGTGGAAGTCGACGGCCGTGCGGCCGAGGCGCTGGCCAAGTTGTTCGTCGAAGTGCTGATCGCACCGTCGTTCACCGCCGAAGCGCGCCAGATCATGGCGGCCAAGCAGAACGTGCGCCTGCTGGAAATCCCGCTGGGCCTGGGCCAGAACGCCTACGACGTGAAACGCGTCGGCGGCGGGCTGCTGGTGCAGTCGCCGGATGCCAAGAACGTGGGCCTGGGCGAACTGCGCGTGGTCACCAAGAAGCAGCCGACCCAGCAGCAACTGCAGGATTTGATGTTCGCCTGGCGCGTGGCCAAGTTCGTCAAGTCGAATGCCATCGTGTTCTGCGGTAACGGCATGACCCTGGGCGTGGGGGCAGGGCAGATGAGCCGCATCGACTCGGCGCGCATCGCCTCGATCAAGGCGCAGAATGCCGGCTTGTCCCTTAGCGGTTCGGCGGTGGCGTCGGATGCCTTCTTCCCGTTCCGCGACGGGCTGGACGTGGTGGTCGATGCGGGCGCGACCTGCGTGATCCACCCGGGCGGCTCGATGCGCGACCAGGAAGTGATCGATGCGGCGGATGAGCGTGGCGTGGTGATGCTGTACACCGGTACCCGCCACTTCCGTCATTGATATTTAATTACTAGCAGTGTCAAATAGCTAATTATTTGACACTGCTAATTAGTCTGCTAAATCACTCCTCAATATTCGTCATTAAATTATTGCAGGATGTGTCGCTGCTTCTAAGCTGGTTGTTAACCTATCCCTATCTTAGTAAATGGTTACGGATTCGCAAAATGTTCTGGGCATTGAATTGCTCGCCTTTGAACTCTATTTGCGTAATTCGTCCTCGCTCATAGTCGCGCTCACGTGCTTCTGTTAATTCCTTAAGATGATCTCGAATTTCCATCCACGATATATCACCTTTAGAGTTGCGAATCACAAGATAAACAGGATTGGTTTGATTCATCCAGTATTCAGTATGGCGCGAATCTTTTATGTCAAATATAAGCGCGCCGTCCTTTTGTCTTGTGCGTAGGTGGGAATCGCCAGATTTAAGTTGCAAATAGATTATTTTTCCTGAGGCTTGACCCTTAGAGTCTTTGAATTCAATTTCCATATCTATTCCGTGATCGCTTACGGTTTTTTCTCGTGAAAGCTGGTTGGCAAGGGCAACAGTAGAGATTACCTCTCCCACTAAAATTCGCTCCTTACTCTCATTGTCGAGGGCGATACTGATTTTTTGCTCAAGCTTCCGGACTTCTTCATTTGAGCTTGGGCTGTTATATATCTCTTCTAGTTCGTCCCAAAGTAGTACTTTTTCTTCGCATACTCCGCAAAGAATATAGTCCTTTCCCATCTCAAGTCGTTTTGCTACTGCAATATGGCTCTCGACAGGCGTCCCGCACCCAGTGCAAACATAGTGTCGTGTTCTCTTTACATTTGTTGCCTTCTGTTTTAAATGCTCATGGACATAGCCGATAAATTGAATAAGTTGGCCATTGCCGATATCCAAATTTGCATAGACCTCAATACGACCTTTTCCCTCTCTTAGAGGAGTAAATTTAATCCCGATTCTCTTACGAGCAGTTCGGGTAACAAAGTCTGCACCGTCATGCCACAGATTCTCTTGGCGGAAATGATTCGTGTGTACTAAATGCACAACTAATGTTGCATGGATTTCGTCTGAGTAGCCATCAAAGTCATAGGTTACTAATACAGCGGGCAGAGATGCAGTATTCGGCCGGCGACGACGATAGAACGCAGGCAATACAAGGATATTTCCTTGTGTAGTAGGTTGCCGGAGACATAGGCCTTTGGCAATTAATTGTTTGTGTAAGTCCAGCAGGATATATTGTTCGTCATCTTTTGGTATTGCAGGTAAGGTATCTGGATTTAGATCGCCATTGAGTAAGCGATCTTCTGCAATTGTTCCAAGTTCACTCGGATCATCGCGAATTGTACGGATTAGTGCTTGTCCATAAGCATTTAATAGTTCTGGTCTAAACAACACCCATCCGCCAAATTCAAGTTCGGAAACTACTCCAGGTCCCGACAGAAGATTTAATACTGCTCTAAGTTGCTCGTCCGTGAAATTCCTTTCTGAATGATCTAGTTCTAGCCTAAGTCTGCTTGAAAGATCATTGAAGCGCATAAGAATTTGTCCAGCTTCTTTGAGATGTACGATCTTATCTTTAAGACGCTTAAATAATATTGGGGAGGAGCGCCACGGAATGCGATCCCAATCGATTTTTTCAATAATAGCGTGCCGAAGTTCAGAGCAACCTACTCCAGTTTTTGCGCTTGTTTGTAAATATGCACTGAATCCACGCTCAGTTACGAAATCATCAATCTGTGTTTGGCTAAATTTTAACCCGCCAGCGTCTGATCGCGCAGCTACCAAAATTTTTGCTAAACCGTTCGGTGAGGCACGGCAAACATCTCGATCCCACTGCCCTAGGGAGTCGAACAAGTCATCTTTTTGTCCATTGAATACTAAGACGGCAAGTGCTGCATCGGCCATATACAATTGATGAATCAGGCGCTGATCTGATTGCCCCCCGAAATCCCATAGCCAAATTTCTTTTTCTATGTTTTGCTCCGATATTACAGGAAGCTTCCATTGGGTCGCCCAAGCGCCCATCGTCGAATCTGTATTCGGATCCCACTGATTAGATGCCAGCCTTATTGATAGCGAAGATTTGCCCGCTCCACTTTCACCGACTAACAATACTTTAGCGTTCGTGTACTGGATTTGAGCTTCACCAGAGTTCTCCTCTTTGGAATTGGCGCCAATAGGAAGAGAAGCAAAATCAATCCCTTTAAACGTCCAGCTTAGAAAGCCAAACTCATCTCCAGAGATCGCTGTATTTTCTCCAGTCCAGCGTACATAAGCAATATCTCCACGATGCCCATCTAATACCCTTAAGCAATGTCCGGTAGCTAGATCCCACAACCTTAACGTTCGGTCGCCAGAACCACTTAATGCATGTCGCTGATTAGTATGAAGGGCGATCGTTGCAATGTAGTCTGTATGGCCTTCTAGTACTTGATAACAAAGACCGGTGCTTGCATCCCAGGTTCTGATCGAGTTGTCTCTGCTTCCGCTTATTAGAAACTTATCGTCGTTTGCTAATGTCAGCGATGAAACTTCGCCTGTATGGCCCTCGAGAACACGTAAGCACTGTCCGGCGTGATTCCATAATCTAACTGTAGAGTCGTGAGCACCAGAAACGATAAGTCTCTGACTTACGTTAATTACGCGTACCGCACCCGTATGGCCCCTAAATACTTCAGTCAGAGCGCCTGATTTAAAATTCCATGCTCGTACCGTACCGTCTGCTCCACCGGAATAGAAAACATTTTCATCGAGTGATGCAACAGTTAATACAGGGCCGTCATGTCCAACTAAATTCCGTCCTTCACTAGAATACTTGGAAGCCAACATTAGACTGCCGTTTCGGCAGGCGGCAATGTTATTATTGCTGAATTTTCCGGTCACTGAAGTAATTCTGCCCCCAGGATTCCATACCAATTCCGGTAGTCTTGTTAATGATTTGTCAATTCGCCAAACCTCGCCCCCGAATGTAGCAAACAGAAGATCCTCATCACTGATTGAAAATGTTCTTATTGTCTTGCCCGATAGCACAGCAACTGGTGCAGGGATCGATGGATTTAGCCGGGGAACACTTCCTGCGGTAGCAATAACGGTTTTGCGCGGAGGCAAGCTGGCATCGCGGATTTGTAAGTATGCCTGCTCTGACCTATAGCGCCAATCAACATGAAGCAAATCACTTAGCCATGGTGGAACTGAAGCTTCTTCTAATAATATTGGGATTAATCGTCGGCCTTCATTTAAAGGATCTCGAAAAATTATTGCAGACTGCTCCGCCTGTACAGAACCATTTTTGAATAGAGATTTTGACAAACAAAGAAGTAACGTACGGGAATTTTTTAGACCATTGCTTATTGCAAGCCTTTGAAAGTGCGCATTTGAGGAAATGCTTCGTAACTCCCATAAATCAAACCAAACTTTAAGGCCGTCGGCTTTAAGTTTGTCGGCTAAACTCCGAACAACATCTCGATCTTCAGATGCGTAACTAATAAAAACGTCATACAGAAAATTCCTACTCACCATCTCACCTCATAGTTGTTTGATTGTAATTCTGCTACGGTTTTTTCTTATTGGCAAGATGCTGGGTAGGCGTACATAACTTATGTATTTTTAGTGCAATAAAAGCAACAATGTAATGGTTGAGGTTTCAAAATGGCAACAAATCTACCTTGAACTGTGTTTATCTACAGTATTTTTGCCACAAACTTTAGCGTCCGGTATAACATTCGATAATGATTATTCTCGGCATCGACCCTGGCTTGCGCACGACCGGCTTTGGCGTCATTGAAAAGCACGGCAGCAAACTGCGCTACATCGCCTCGGGCACCATCAAGACCGGTCTGGAAGGGGCATTGCCGCCGCGCCTGAAGATCATCCTCGATGGCGTGCGCGAGATCGTCGCGACCTACCAGCCGGCCTGCGCGGCCATCGAAAAGGTGTTCGTCAACGTCAATCCGCAGTCAACGCTGCTGCTGGGGCAGGCGCGCGGCGCCGCCATCAGCGCCCTGGTCAGCGCGGATCTCGACGTGGCGGAGTATTCGCCGACCCAGATCAAGCAGGCCGTGGTCGGCACCGGCAAGGCGGCCAAGCCGCAGGTGCAGGACATGGTCTCGCGCCTGCTCACGCTGCCCGGCTTGCCCGGCTCCGACGCCGCCGATGCGCTGGGCGTGGCCATCTGCCATGCGAACACCCACGATACGCTGGCGCTGATCGGCTCGATCGGTCCGCAGCTGACCGGCCTGCGCATGAAACGCGGCCGCCTCGTCTAACGCACGCATCCCTACAATACACAAGGCCCGACATGATTGGTCGCATCTCCGGAATCCTGCTCGAAAAAGTGCCGCCGCAACTGCTGGTGGACTGCAATGGCGTCGGCTACGAAGTCGACGTGCCGATGAGCACCTATTACAACCTGCCGCACACCGGCGAGCGCGTGGTGCTGTTCACGCACCAGGCGATCCGCGAGGATGCCCACCTGCTGTTCGGCTTCGGCACCGCCAGCGAGCGCGCCCTGTTCCGCCAGTTGATCAAGATCACCGGCGTCGGCGCACGCACCGCGCTGGGCATCCTGTCGGGCATGTCGGTGGCCGACCTAGCCCAGGCCGTGACCCTGCAGGAAGCCGGCCGCCTGGTGAAGATCCCCGGCATCGGCAAGAAGACCGCCGAGCGCCTGCTGCTGGAACTGAAGGGCAAGCTGGGCGCCGACATCGGCATCGTCGGCGGCGGCGCGCCGCGCGACGACACGCAAGCCGACGTGATGAACGCCCTGATCGCTTTGGGGTATTCTGACAAGGAAGCGCTGGTCGCCACCAAGAACCTGCCCGAAGGCGCGAGCGTTTCCGACGGCATCAAGTTCGCCCTGAAGGCGTTGTCCAAAGCATAAAGACGAGCAATGAGCATCCAGACCGACAATTTCACCGAGCAGCGGGTCATCGACGCGGCGCCGGCCTCGCCCAACGAGGAGGCGATCGAACGCGCCTTGCGCCCGAAACAGCTGGACGAATACGTCGGCCAGGCCAAGATCCGCGACCAGCTCGAAATCTTCATCTCCGCCGCGCGCAAGCGCCGCGAAGCGCTCGACCACACGCTGCTGTTCGGCCCCCCGGGCCTCGGTAAAACCACGCTGGCCCACATCATCGCGCGCGAGATGGGCGTGAATTTGCGCCAGACTTCCGGCCCGGTGCTGGAGCGCCCGGGCGACCTGGCCGCCATCCTCACCAACCTCGAACCGAACGACGTGCTGTTCATCGACGAGATCCACCGCCTGTCGCCGGTGGTCGAGGAAATCCTGTATCCGGCGCTGGAAGACTACCAGATCGACATCCTGATCGGCGAGGGTCCTGCCGCGCGTTCGGTGAAACTCGACCTGCAGCCGTTCACGCTGGTCGGCGCCACCACGCGCGCCGGCATGCTGACCAACCCGCTGCGCGACCGCTTCGGCATCGTCGCCCGCCTCGAGTTCTACAACGTCGAGGAGCTGACCAAGATCGTCACCCGCAGCGCGCATCTGCTGGAAGCGCCGATCAACGAAGAGGGCGCGCGCGAAGTGGCGATGCGCGCACGCGGCACGCCGCGTATCGCCAACCGCCTGCTGCGCCGCGTGCGCGACTACGCGGAAGTGAAGGGCAACGGCGAGATCACCAAGGACATCGCCGACCGCGCCCTGAAGATGCTCGACGTCGACTCGGTCGGCTTCGACGTCATGGACCGTAAGCTCCTGGAAGCGGTATTGTTCAAGTTCAGCGGCGGGCCGGTGGGCATCGGCAACCTGGCCGCCGCCATCGGCGAAGCGGCCGACACCATCGAGGACGTGCTCGAACCCTACCTGATCCAGCAGGGTTACCTGCAGCGCACCCCGCGCGGACGCATCGCCACCCCGGCCGCCTACCAGCACTTCGGCGTGGCCGCGCCGCGCATCAGCCCCACCGGCGACCTCTGGGATAATCTCCAGTGATGCAGATCTGGGTCGACGCCGACGCCTGCCCCGGCGTGATCAAGGACATCCTGTACCGGGTGGCCGAGCGCACGCAGATCCAGGTCACGCTGGTGGCGAACCAGTTGATGCGCGTACCCGGCTCGAAGTTCATCCGTGCGCTGCAGGTGCCGAGCGGGGCGGACGTGGCCGATGCCGAGATCGTCGAACGCCTGGCTGCCGGCGACCTGGTCGTTACCGGCGACATTCCGCTGGCGGCGCAGGTGCTGGAGAAGGGCGGCTTCGCGCTGAACCCGCGCGGCGACTTCTACACGAAAGACACCATCGCCCAGCAACTGACCATGCGCGCCTTCATGGAAGAACTGCGCAGCGGCGGCGTCGACACCGGCGGGCCGGCGGCCTTCAGCCAGGCCGACCGCCAGAGGTTTGCCAATGCACTCGATCGGCACCTGGCGCGCCAGCGTCCGATCGAGCGCTAAGCGCGCCAACGCCCTCGACCGCCATTTGGCGCGCCAGCGTCCGCGCACCTGACAGCCTCTCAGCGCGCCTGGCGCGCAGCCAGGTCGCGCTCGATCACTTTCAACAAGGACTGCATCGTCCACGCCACCGCGGTCACCGGGATGTCCGGCTGGTAGACCTTGCCATCGGTGCGGCCACGGTTCACGTACATCTTGTTCGGCACCCGCACGGCCGCCAGCCCCGAGGCCAGGTTCTCGCGGCGCACTTCCATGTAGCGCGAGTCGGCCGAACTCGGGGCGCCGACCAGGCGCGTGTTCGGGAAACGGGTGAAGACATCGAGGGCATCGAGGCAGGCGCTGGCGCAGTCGCCGGGCACCACGACATACAGGGGCTGACTGAACGGCGGTTCCGCGCCCGCCGCCGGCGCGGCGCCAGCATCCGCTGCGCGCCGCTCGACGTGGAAGGGCGCGCCGCGCCCGAGTGCCGCGCGCATGCCTTCGGCCTGCGTCCGGGCCCAGGCGGCGCCTTCCGCCTGCCCCTGCCGGTCCAGTTCCCCGGCCATCCAGGCCACGTAGTCGGTATTTCCGAGCGAGGCGCGCCACCAGACCTCGGTATTCGCCGAAAAGGCCGCCATCGCGGCGTCGACACGCGCTGCGCCCCACAGCGCCCGCGCGAACTCCCTGGCCCAGCTCGACGAGCCGCCGCCGTTCTTGCGCAGGTCGACCACGACGGCATCGGCAGCCAGGTAGCGGGCACGGTCCGCGACGATCCTGCGGTTCACGGCCCGGTAGGCATTGCGTTCGGCTTCGTCCGGATGAAACGTCGGCATCGACATCCAGTACAGGTTCTTCCTTGGCTCGCTCATGCCGACGCCGCGGGCGTCGCCGTCGCTGCTTGCGGCAAGCAGGCGCTCGGCCTCGGCGCCGATGTCGCGCCAGGCCAGCGCGTGCTGCGTCAGCTTGCCGTCAAGCGCGAAGCTGCAGTGCCGCGGCCGCACGACAAAAGGGTTGTGCGTATCGATGAACAGGTTGCGCGCATCCGACCACCATTGCCCGGCCTCGGCCACCCGGCCCTGGAAAGCGAACACGTTTGTCCGGATCAGGTCCTCGGCCGGCTTGCCGTCGCAGGCCAGCAGCTTGCTCCCCGGCGCGGGCTGCGCGGCCGTGGCCGTGTGCACGTAAAGGCCATCGCCGCGCCACACGGTAACGAAGCCGGGCCAGCGCGGCTTCGGCAACAGCGCCTTGTCGATGCGTACCGCCAGCCCGGCATGGCCATCGCCGATGCGGGTATTGAAGCCATCCACCGCGGCCACGTAGCCGGCCATGTCCTTCACCTGGCCGGCGAGCTGCAGGCCATGGCGGTGCGCGGCATCGAGATGGGCCGCGAAGGCCGGGTTGCGCGGATCGTGCATGCCCGGATGGTTGGTGCGCGTGACCTGCACGGCGGCCTCGATGTCGGCGCCGGCGGCGGCGCGCCATGCGGCGGGCGTGGCGGGCAGCTCGGCCGCCGCCATGGGTGCAGCCGCGGCCAGCGCAGCCATGATCGGCATGCAAACGCGCTGGAGCAGGGATGGCATGGGACGAGGGTAGGCCATGGAGCGCGCCGGAAATGGATGGGATAGCCACGATACCATTGTCATGCCGGCGTCCGACCCTATGACATTTGTCAGGTAAAACTGGTGGCAGCTGCTTCTGTCGCGCCAGTGCCGGTTTTCGCATACTGGTCTCACACCCACCCACCGGAGAGACCGATGAAACCCACCGCCCTGAAAACCCTGCTGCTGTGCGCCGGCCTGGCCACCAGCTCCTTTGCCCTGGCCGCCGCCACCCTGGTGCAGGACGTGCGCGTCTTCGACGGCAAGGCCGTGCACGAGCGCCGTTCCGTGCTGTTCGACGGCGCCACCATCCTCGATGCCGATTTCCGCGGTACGCCGCCGCAGGGCGCGCGCATCGTGAGCGGCGCCGGCCGCACCCTGCTGCCCGGCCTGATCGACGCCCACACCCACACCTTCCGCTGGCAGGAGCTGCCGGTGCTGTTCGGCGTGACGACCCAGGTCGACATGTTCACCGACGTGCGCCTGATGAAACAGGCCAAGCAGGAGATGGCGCAGGGCAGCCGCCACGACCACGCCGATTTGTTCTCGGCCGGCACCCTGGTTACCGCGCCGAACGGCCACGGCACCCAGTTCGGCGTGCCCATCCCCACGATTACCGGGCCGGAGCAGGCCCAGGCCTTTGTCGACGCCCGCATCGCCGAGGGATCGGACTTCATCAAGATCGTGATGGGCGGCGGCTACGGCATGCAGTCGATCAGCCTGGTCACGGCCAGGGCGGTGATCGATGCGGCCCACCTGCGCGGCAAGCTGGCCGTGGTCCACATCGGCAACGAGGGGGATGCGCGCGCCGTGCTGGAAGCCGGTGCCGACGGCCTGGTGCACCTGTTCCCTGCATCCTCCGCCGACGCGGAGGGCCTGGCGCGGCTGGCGCGCAGCAAGGGCGCCTTCGTGATCCCGACCTTCACGGTCCTGGAAAGCATGGCGGGCTGGCGCGGCGACGACCTGCTGGCGAACGCCAGCCTGGCCGGCCTGCTCGGCAAGGATGCGCAGGCGCCCCTGAAGGCGCGCTACGGCAACAAGGAGCGCGCCGAGCTGCTGGCCGCGCCGAAGGCCGTCACCGCGGCCCTGGTCAGGGCCGGCGTGCCGGTGCTGGCCGGGACCGATGCCGGCAACCCCGGCACCCAGTACGGCGTGAGCATGCACCGCGAACTGAAGGCGCTGGTGGACGCCGGCCTCACGCCGGCGCAGGCGCTGGCGGCGGCCACCAGCGTGCCGGCCCAGGTGTTCAAGCTGGGCAAGCGCGGGCGTATCGAGCAGGGCTACAAGGCCGACCTGCTGCTGGTCGAGGGCAACCCGGCGGCCGACATCCTGGCCACGCGCCGCATCGTCGAGGTCTGGAAAGATGGCGACAGCGCCAACGGCCTGCGCGACAGCCAGCGCCAGCGCGTAGCCAAGGCGGCGCAGGAGACCCGGCCGGGCGGTGGCGGCAAGGCGCTGGCGTTGCCGCCGGATGGCCGCATCAGCCAGTTCAGCACGCAGCGCCTGGCCAGCCCGATCGGCATGGGCTGGAGCGCGTCCACCGACAGTTTTGCGGGCGGCAAATCGACCGTGACGCTGACCCCGGGCCAGGCGCTGGCCGACGGCCAGGTGCCGCTGGCGATCGATGCGAAAGTGGCGCCGGGCCTGCCCTTCGCCTGGGCTGGGCTGGCCTTCATGCCGGGCACGCAGCCGATGCAGTCCGTCGACTTCAGCACCGTGAAAGCGGTGCGCTTCAAGGTGCGCGGCGACGGCAAGGCTTACCAGATGATCGCCATGTCGCAGGGCGTGCAGATCCCGGGTGCGAAGGCCTTTACGGCAGGCCCCGAATGGACCGAGGTGACGGTGCCGCTGCGTGAGCTGAAAGGCATCGATCCGGCCACCTTGACCATGTTAGGATTCAACGCCGGTCCGCAGCCGGGCGACTATCGCTTCGAGATCGTCGACGTGCGCCTGCTGACCCAATAACGATAAGCGACAACAACGATGAACACGATCAGGCAGGCATTGGCGGCGTGGTGGGCGAGGCCATGGATTCCGGCCGAGTATGGCAGGCTGCCTTACCTCTGGCTGCTCAGCCTCGGCTACATGTTCTGGAAATACGCCTACGTGCCGCCGGGCGCGCTGGAGGCGGTGCTGCTGGCCGCCACCATCGTGTTCTTCGTCTGGCTGTATTGCGCCAGCTTCTGGGCGCGCGGCTGGCAGATCGGCGCCTGCATGCTGGGCAGCTGCCTGCTCGGCGCCGCCTGGGTGCACTGGAACGCCGGCGCCGCCACCTTCTTCATCTTCGCCTGCACCATGGCGGCCGGCTTCACGGACCTGCGGCGCGCCATCCTGGCCGCCGGCGCCGTGCTGGCGCTGGCCATGCTGGCCTCGCTGCTGGCCGCCTCGGCACAGATGCGCTTTTTGTTCCTGCTGCCCCTGCTCACCGCCGGCCTGCCGGTGACGATCGGCTCGATCATGGATGCGCGCCTGCGCCGCTCGCGCCAGGAACTGCTGCGCAAGCAGGAAGAAGTCGAGCACATGGCCACCATCGCCGAGCGCGAACGCATCTCGCGCGACCTGCACGACCTGCTTGGCCACTCGCTGTCGCTGATCGCGCTGAAGGCCGAACTGGCGGGCAAGCTGGCCGAGCGCAATCCTGACGCGTGCCGGCGCGAGATCGCCGACATCGAAGCCACCGCGCGCCAGGCGCTGGGCGAAGTGCGCAGCGCCGTCAGCGGCTACCGCGAGAGCGGGCTGGCGCATGCATTGGCAAGCGCCCGCGCCAGCCTGGCCGCGGCGGACGTCGAACTCGATGAACGGGTCGAGCGCGTGACGCTGGCGCCGGCGGCCGAACACGTGCTGGCGCTGGCCCTGCGCGAGGCCATTACCAACGTCGTGCGCCATGCCGGCGCGCGCCGCTGCACGCTGTCGCTGGCGCAGGAAGGGGCGAATGCCGTGCTGCGCGTGATGGACGACGGCGCGCGCCTGCGCGACGCGCGCGACCTGCGCCAGGGGAATGGCCTGAGCGGCATGCAGGAGCGGGCCGCGGCGATTGGCGGCAAGCTGGCGCTGGCCGTCGCGGCCAGCAGCGGCCTGGCGCTGGAGCTGCGCGTGCCGGCCGGAGCGGCCGCATGATCCGCATCCTGATCGCCGAAGACCAGGCCATGGTGCGCGGCGCCCTGGCCGCCTTGCTTGGACTGGAACCGGACATCGAGGTGGTCGCCACCGCCGCCGACGGCGCCGAGGCGTTGGCCCTGTGCGAGCAGCATGCGCCCGACATCGTGCTGACCGATATCGAGATGCCGCGCATGACCGGGCTGGAACTCGCTGCGCAACTGGCAACGCGCGGTGCAGCCAGCCGCGTGATGATCGTCACCACCTTTGGCCGCAGCGGCTACCTGCGCCGCGCACTGTCTGCCGGCGTGCGCGGCTTCCTGCTGAAGGATGCGCCGGCCGACGCGCTGGCCGCGGCGATCCGCACCGTGCATGCGGGCGGGCGCGCCATCGCCCCGGAACTGGCCTTGGAAAGCTGGAGCGGCGCCCAGGACCCGCTGACCGAACGCGAACGGCAGGTGCTGCGCCTGGCCGGCGAGGGCGCCAGCAGCGCCGACATCGCGCGCCAGATCCACCTGTCCGAGGGCACCGTGCGCAACTACCTGTCGGAGGCGATCAGCAAGCTCGGTGCCGGCAACCGCGTCGAGGCCTACCGCCTGGCGCGCGACGCGGGCTGGCTGTAAATGCGCGGCTGGCCGTAAGGACCTAAACCGTTTCTCCGAGTCGGGCGCAGCCATGCGCCATGCATCCCGCTGAGGTGGCATCATTTCCCCTCGATGGCAGGGAGGAGTCGCATGGCGTGGTATGAGCAAAGCTGGCTGGCGGTACAGGAAGAATTTTCGGATCTGGGCGAGGTGGAGGACATCACGCGCATCGTGGTGCGCATGCTGGTGGCGATCATCCTTGGCGGACTGCTGGGCTACGAACGCGAATCGGCCGGCGCCTCGGCCGGCCTGCGCACCCACATGCTGGTGTCGCTCGGGTCGGCCCTGTTCGTGCTGATTCCGCTGCAGGCCGGGATGAAGGTCGAGGACCTGTCGCGCGTGCTGCAGGGCGTCACCGCCGGCATCGGCTTCCTCGGCGCCGGCGCTATCCTGAAGCAGCGCGACAAGAACGACATCCGCGGCCTGACCACCGCCGCCAGCGTGTGGCTGACGGCCGCCGTCGGCATCGCCGCCGGCATGGGGCGCGAAGCCACGGCCGTGCTGAGCGCCTTGTTTGCGCTGGTCATCCTGGCCATCCTGCGCGCGCCCAGGCGCCGGCCTGGCCTGTCCGGGAGCGTCCCCAGCAAAAGTGATAGGTAGCAAGCGGGCGCGGCATGCCCGCAAGTTTGCTAGGATGGTCTGCTCGTGGAACGATGGAGGCTCGCATGCCAGACACCAAACGAGCGGACCCCCGGACCAACACGCGCACGGCGGCCCGGGTCGACGATGCCTTGCGCATCCTGCGCCTTGACGGACCCTATCCGGCGTTTGTCTTCATGCAACTGGCCGGCGTGCCCAGGCACGTGGCGATGCGGCTGCTGTGTTCGCCCGAACGGCATCGCCAGGCGGACCGGCGGCGGGCGCCGAGATAAGCCGCCGTTACGAGCGTTTTCTTACCTCGGTGTCTTCCGGCGACACCACCTGCCCATCCATCGCCCGGGGCGCCATGGCATGCAGGGGCTGGCCCGTGCGCTTGTCCACCAGTTCGGAATGGCGCTCGCCGTCCGCGAACAAATGCCGTTCGCCCCACTGGCGCAGCGCCACGACCACCGGGAACAGGGACTTGCCCTGCTCGGTCAACACATATTCCTGGTAGGCGCTGCCCCTTGCGGCGGGCCGGGTTGCCAGGATGCCCGCATCCACCAGCCGGCGCAGCCGGTCGGACAGGATGTTGCGCGCCACCCCAAGGCTGCGCTGGAAGTCGCTGAAGCGGCCTACCCCATCGAAGGCGTCGCGCACGATCAGCAGGCTCCAGCGGTCGCCGACCACGTCTACCGAGCGGGCAACCGGGCAGGGCTGCGCATCCTTCATTGTGCGGCTGTTCATCTTCCTTACCAGGCTGAATAAATTGGTTGCATTTTAAAACCAATCTGGCTACGCTCCAACTGGTTGTGTTTTGAAACCACTTTGGAGGCGCCATGCAAGCCGAAGAAATCACGTCCACCGCCCGGCAGGCCGCGTCGCCGACGCTGCCGCGCAGCACCGTCCTGCTGTTTGCCTGCGCGAGCGGGATGAGTGTCGCGAATGTGTATTACGTGCAGCCGCTGCTCGATGCCGTGGCCGGGGAGTTCGCCATCCCGCAGGCCGCGGTCGGCGCCGTGGTGACGGCCACCCAGGTCGGCTGCGCCCTGGCCCTGGTGCTGCTCGTGCCCCTTGGCGACTTGCTCGAGCGGCGGCGGCTGATGCTGGTGCAGGCACTGCTGCTGGCGGCGGTCCTGGCTTTCGCCGGCCTGGCCTGGTCGCCTGCGGCCTTGCTGCTGTCCATGCTGCTCACCGGGGCGCTCGGAACGGCAATGACCCAGGGCCTGATCGCGTATGCCGCCAGTGCCGCTTCCGGGCATGAACGGGGGAGGGTAGTCGGCGCGGCGCAAGGCGGCGTCTTTCTCGGCCTGCTGCTGGCCCGCGTGCTGGCGGGCGCCATCGGTGATATCGGCGGCTGGCGCAGCGTGTATGTGAGCGCGGCGGCGGCCATGCTGGTGCTGGCCGTGCTGCTGGGCGCGAAGCTGCCGCGTCTTGCGCCGCCGCCACGGCGCATGCCGTATCTGCGCCTGATCGGCTCGACCTTCCTGCTGCTGCGCCAGGACCGCGTGCTCCAGGTGCGTGGCGTGCTGGCGCTGCTGATGTTCGCCGCCTTGAATATCTTCTGGAGTGCGATGGTATTGCCGCTGAGTGCAGCGCCGCATTTGTTGTCGCACACGGCGATCGGCGCCTTCGGCCTGGTGGGTGCAGCCGGTGCGCTGGCCGCCGCCCGCGCCGGGCGCTGGGCCGACCAAGGCTACGGGCAAGCCACCACGTTTGGCGCGCTGTTGCTGCTCCTGCTTGCCTGGCTGCCCCTGTCCTGGCTGGACAATTCGCTCTGGGCGCTCTGCATCGGCATCCTGCTGCTCGATCTCGGCGGGCAGGCTATCCATGTGACGAACCAGGGCATGATCTTCCGCTCGCACCCGGACCAGCATAGCCGCATGGTCGCTGCTTACATGCTTTTCTATGCCGTCGGCAGCGGCGCCGGCGCCATAGCAACTACCGCCATGTATGCGGCCGCCGGCTGGGCGGGTGTCTGCCTGCTCGGCGCCGGCGTGAGCGCGCTGGCGCTGGCGTTCTGGGCCGCTACCGTGCGGCGAATGACGGGCACGCCGTCCGCCGGGCTGCCTAGTGCCCGACGCTCTTCGAAAACAGGTTGATCACCAATACGCCCGCAATGATCAGCCCCAAGCCGATCAGCGCCGGCAGGTCCAGGCTCTGTTTATAGACGACCCAGCTGACGATCGAAATCAGCACGATGCCGACGCCCGACCAGATGGCGTACGCGATCCCGGTCGGCAGCACTTTCAATGAAAAGGTGAGCAGGTAGAACGAGGCCGCATAGCACACGATGGTCAGCATGCTCGGCCACAGCCGCGTGAAGTTGTCTGTGGCCTTTAATGCCGTGGTGCCGATCACCTCGACCACGATGGCGAGGGCAAGGAAGAGGTAGCTTTGGGTGAGGGTCATCGTATTTTAAGAATAAAAAAGCGGCCCGCAGGCCGCTTCGGATGAAAACAATACCAGCTTACTGTTCGCGCTGCCAAACCTGCGAGCGGCCGAACATCGGGGCGCCGATGTAGCCGCGCACTTCCAGCTGCTTGCCGCCTTCGCGCAGCGTGGCCTTGCTCTTGTAGACCTTGCCCTTTTTCGGGTCCAGGATTTCGCCGCCGGTGTATTCGTTGCCGTCCTTTTTCAGGCCCGAGACGATGGTCATGCCGACGATGGGCTGGTTCTTGCGCGAGTCTTCGCAGGCCACGCATTTCGGGTTCTGGTCGACGTTCGGTTCCAGGAACAGCTTTTCGATCTTGCCTTGCAGGGCGCCGTTTTCCTCGGTGATGCGCACCAGGGCTTTCGGCTTGCCGGTTTCGTCGTCGATGGTTTTCCACAGGCCGACCGCGGAAGGGGCTTGTGCCCAGGCGGCGGACGTGCACAGCATGGTGGCCAGCAGGCCGGCTTTGATCAGGGTACGCATGTGGGGTCTCCGTTGTTTTGGTGTCGTTGGGCGCAGTGTAGCAAACTGTGCGCGCGAACTGGCGACAAAAACGTTGCCGGATGTTTCAAGCAGCCGCTATCGCAAACGCGCACTTTGAAACACATCAATATACGGGTGCTGCTCGTCCATATGCTGGAAGCTGAAACACACATTGTTGCGTATTCTCAACCCCACATTGAGGACATCCCATGCACCCGCTCACATTCCTGAGACGGCTGGCCGCTGCAGCCCTGTTCATGCTTGGCGCCGGCGCCGCCTCGGCCGCCATCGTCGTGATCGATTTCGACGAGATCGAGGGCATCTACATCGACTCGTACAGCGAGTCCGGCTACACCATCACCTCGCTCGAAACCGGTGTCGGCGGCGGGCACCTGCATCCCGGCAGCGGCAATCTGTGGCTGCACAGCCAGTACGGGTCTTCGCCCTACCAGATCCGGCGCGACGATGGCCTGAACTTCGACGTGCTCGGCTTCGAGTACCTGGGCGGAACCTCGACCTTCGTTGCCGATAACGGAGCAACCTTCGATATCGTGGGCGAGGTGCCGCTGACCTACGTCGAGCTGCCGGCCAGCTTCCAGAACGTTAACTACATCAACTGGTACATGACCACGCCCGATCCGGACGATATCTATGGCGAAGACTGGGCGCGCATCGACAACATCGTGACGCGGGTGCCGCCGGTGCCGGAACCGGCGCATGCGGGAATGCTGGGGCTGGGATTGGCCGCGCTGCTGGCGGCGCGGCGCGCACGTAAAACCTGAGGGCGAAAAAAAAGCGGCATGACGCTTGTGCGCCATGCCGCTCCCTCATTCACGCTCTCAAGCTGCCTGCAGCTTGGCCAGCTGTTCGCGCATCTTCTCGACCGTTGCCGAGAAGTTTGCGAGGCGTTCCTTTTCCTGCGCGACGACTGCTGCCGGTGCGCGGGCGACGAAGCTTTCGCTAGCCAGCTTGCCGCTGGCCTTAGCGATCTCGCCTTCCAGGCGTCCGATCTCCTTCGACAGGCGCTCGCGCTCGGCGGCGACGTCGATCTCGACCTTCAGCATCAGCTTGGTGGTGCCGACGATCGACACGGCAGCCGGCGATTCCGGCAGGGCGTCGACGATCTGCACTTCGGCGAGTTTGCCGAGCGACTGGATGAAGGGCGCAAAGCCGGCCATGTTGGCGCGGTCATCCGCGTTACCCGGTTCGACGATCAGCGGCACGCGCACCGACGGCGACAGCTTCATCTCGCCACGCAGGTTGCGGGTGGCATTGGTCAAGTCCTTCAGCTGGGCCATCCAGCCTTCGGCGGCCTCGTCGATCAGCGCTTCGTTGGCGATCGGGTAGGGCTGCAGCATGATGCTGTCGCCGGTCTTGCCGGCCAGCGGCGCGATCGCCTGCCACAGCGCTTCGGTCACGAACGGGATCACCGGATGCGCCAGGCGCAGGATCACTTCCAGCACGCGCAGCAGCGTGTGGCGGGTGGCGCGCTGTTGCGCTTCGGTGCCTTGCTGGACCGTGACCTTGGCCACTTCCAGGTACCAGTCGCAGTACTCGTCCCAGACGAACTTGTAGATGGCGGAGGCGATGTTGTCGAAGCGGTAGTCCTCGAAGCCCTTCGCCACTTCAAGCTCAGCGCGGTTCATCAGCGAGATGATCCACTTGTCGGCCTGCGACAGATCGGCCGGATCGGGCTGGCCGCAGTCCTTGCCTTCGGTGTTCATCATCACGAAGCGCGTCGCGTTCCACAGCTTGTTGCAGAAGTTGCGGTAGCCTTCGGCGCGGCCGAGGTCGAAGTTGATGTTGCGGCCCAGCGAGGCGTAGCTGGCCATGGTGAAGCGCACGGCGTCGGTGCCGAACGACGGAATCCCGGTCGGGAATTCCTTGCGCGTGGCCTTGGCGATTTTCTCGGCGGCGCGCGGGTCCATCAGGCCTTGCGTACGCTTGGCAACCAGCGACTCGACGTCGATGCCGTCGATCAGGTCGATCGGGTCGAGGGTGTTGCCCTTCGACTTCGACATCTTCTGGCCCTGCGAATCGCGCACCAGGCCGTGCACGTAGACGGTCTCGAACGGCACCTTGCCGGTGAAGTGCGCGGTCATCATGACCATGCGCGCCACCCAGAAGAAGATGATGTCGAAGCCGGTGACCAGGACCGACGATGGCAGGAACATCTTCATGTCCGGGGTTTCTTCCGGCCAGCCCATGGTCGAGAACGGCACCAGGGCCGACGAGAACCAGGTGTCGAGCACGTCGTCGTCACGGCGCAGTTCGCCCGTGATGCCCTGCGCGGCGGCCTTGGCTTTCGCTTCGTCTTCGTCGCGCGCGACGATGATGTTCCCGGCTTCGTCGAACCAGGCCGGAATGCGGTGGCCCCACCACAGCTGGCGCGAGATGCACCAGTCCTGGATGTTGCCCAGCCACTGGTTGTAGGTCGTGCTCCAGTTCTCGGGCACGAACTTGATTTCGCCGCTGGCGACCTTTTCCAGCGCCACTTCGGTGATCGATTTACCGGGATTGAAGGTGCCTTCCGGCGCCGGCTTGGTCATGGCCACGAACCACTGGTCGGTCAGCATCGGCTCGATGACGACACCGGTGCGGTCGCCGCGCGGGACCATCAGCTTGTGCGGCTTGACTTGTTCCAGCAGGCCGAGCGCTTCGAGGTCGGCGACGATCTGCTTGCGCGCCTTGAAGCGGTCCAGGCCCTGGTACTGGGCCGGGGCATTCTCGTTGATCTTGGCGTCGAGCGTCATGATCGTGATCGGCGCGAGACCCGCGCGCTGGCCGACGGCGTAGTCGTTGAAGTCGTGCGCCGGGGTGATCTTCACGCAGCCGGTGCCGAATTCCTTGTCGACGTAGGAGTCGGCGATGATCGGGATTTCGCGGTCCGTCAGCGGCAATTTGAGCATCTTGCCGTGCAGGTGCAGGTAGCGCTCGTCGGTCGGGTCGACCGCCACGGCGACGTCGCCGAGCATGGTTTCAGGCCGGGTGGTGGCCACCGTCAGCGTGCCGGAACCGTCGGCCAGCGGGTACTGGATGTACCACATCGAGCCGTCTTCCTCGACCGAATCGACTTCCAGGTCGGAGACGGCGGTGCCCAGCACCGGGTCCCAGTTGACCAGGCGCTTGCCGCGGTAGATCAGGCCCTGTTCGTACAGGCGCACGAAGACTTCGGAGACGACTTTCGAGCGCGTCTCGTCCATCGTGAAGTATTCGCGCTGCCAGTCCGGCGAGGCGCCCAGGCGGCGCATCTGGCCGGTAATGGTGTTGCCCGACTTTTCCTTCCACTCCCAGACCTTCTTGATGAATTCCTCGCGGCCGAGGTCGTGGCGCGAGATCTTCTGGGCGTCGAGCTGGCGCTCGACGACGATCTGGGTGGCGATGCCGGCGTGGTCGGTGCCCGGGACCCAGGCGGTGTTATAGCCGCGCATGCGGTAGTAGCGCGTCAGGCCATCCATCACGGTCTGGTTGAACGCATGGCCCATGTGCAGCGTGCCCGTCACGTTCGGCGGCGGCAGCTGGATGCTGAACGATGGTTTGTCGGCGTCGAGGGTGGCGGCGAAGTACCCGCGCTGTTCCCACTCGGCGCGCCAGTATTGTTCGATGTCGGCGGGCTCGAAAGACTTGGCTAATTCCATGATGTGTGGCGGTGTGTTTGGCGAAAAGGGTCATTATAGAGGAGGAGGGCGGCGGTGCGGTCGCGGGCGGTGGGGATTTTCGAGACCGGAATGCGGCGGTACGTGGCGCTGTTGCGTGTGCCTGTATCGGTTTTCATCATCCGCGTGGGCACGGGGTGCCCACCTTACGGGAGAGGTTATCGGTGTAAAAGCCCGCGATGCCACCTGCGCGCTCCGTCGCGACACGTTACGTATCCGGGTTTTGTATGAACTCGCTGATAACGGTGACCGTAGGGTGGGCACTCGTGCCCACGCGGATTCGACCCACCACGAACGCCCCACGCAACAGCGCCACGAACGCCAGCCTACCCACCCCGAGTAGTTGCTTCACACCCCGCTCAATATTTCTTTGCCAACGCCCAATCCACAGGGCTATAATCCGCCCGCTGCCACAAGGCAGCAACCGCTAGGGGTCCTGCGCGTCAATGACGCGCGGGTGAGAAATACCCTCTGAACCTGATCTGGATAATGCCAGCGAAGGGAAGCTTCCGAGATACCGGTCGTGCGCCTGCACGCGCCCATCTTCCGCCTCCTTTGCTGGCTCCTCACGCAAAGGAGCCACATGAACGCCCGCCTGCAATTCGACGCCGCCACCGCCCAGGTAGACAGCGCCGCCATCGCCCCCTTCCCGAATTCGACCAAGGTCTTCATCGAAGGCAGCCGCCCCGATATCCGCGTACCGATGCGCGCCGTCGCGCAAAGCGACACCCCCGCCAGCTTCGGCGGCGAACCGAATCCGCCGGTCTATGTCTACGATACCTCCGGCCCCTACACCGACCCCAGCGCGCAAATCGACATCCGCCGCGGTCTGCCCGCATTGCGCCGCAGCTGGATCGATGAACGCGCCGACACCGAAGAACTCCCCGGCCCAACGTCAACCTATGGCCAGCAACGCCTTGCCGACAAGGATCTCGACGCCCTGCGCTTCGAGCTGACCCGCAAGCCGCGCCGCGCGAAAGACGGCGCAAACGTCACGCAAATGCATTACGCGCGCCGCGGCATCATTACTCCCGAAATGGAATTCATCGCCCTGCGCGAAAACCTGCGCCGCAAGGAATACATCGCCGCGCTGGAAGAGAGTGGCCCCATGGGCAAGCGCACCGCCGAACTGCTGGGCCGCCAGCACCCCGGCCAGTCCTTCGGCGCCGCCATCCCGCATGAGATCACGCCCGAATTCGTGCGCGAGGAAGTCGCACGCGGCCGCGCCATCATCCCCTGCAACATCAACCACCCCGAAAGCGAACCGATGATCATCGGCCGCAACTTCCTGGTGAAGATCAACGCGAACATCGGCAACTCCGCCGTGACCTCGTCGATCGGCGAGGAAGTGGAAAAGATGACCTGGGCGATCCGCTGGGGCGCCGACAACGTGATGGACCTCTCGACCGGAAAGCATATCCACGAAACGCGCGAATGGATCATCCGGAACAGCCCGGTCCCGATCGGCACCGTGCCCCTGTACCAGGCGCTGGAAAAGGTGAACGGCAAGGCCGAGGACCTCACCTGGGAAATCTACCGCGACACCCTGATCGAACAGGCCGAGCAGGGCGTCGACTACTTCACCATCCACGCCGGCGTGCGCCTGGCCTACGTGCCGATGACGGCCAAGCGCCTGACCGGCATCGTTTCGCGCGGCGGCTCGATCATGGCCAAGTGGTGCCTGGCGCATCACCGCGAGTCCTTCCTGTACACCCACTTCGAGGACATCTGCGCCATTATGAAACAGTACGACGTCGCCTTCAGTCTCGGCGACGGCCTGCGCCCCGGCTCGATCTACGACGCCAACGACGAAGCCCAGCTGGCCGAACTGAAAACCCTCGGAGAACTCACGCAGATCGCCTGGAAGCACGACGTGCAGGTGATGATCGAAGGCCCTGGCCACGTACCGTTGCACCTGATCCGCGAGAACATGACCCTGCAGCTGGAGCAGTGCGACGAGGCGCCGTTCTACACGCTCGGGCCGCTGACCACCGACATCGCGCCCGGCTACGACCACATCACCTCCGGCATCGGCGCGGCCCACATCGGCTGGTACGGCACCGCTATGCTGTGCTACGTCACGCCCAAGGAGCACCTCGGCCTGCCCGACAAGAACGACGTCAAGGACGGCATCATCACCTACAAGATCGCCGCGCACGCGGCCGATTTGGCGAAGGGCCACCCCGGCGCCCAGATCCGCGACAACGCGCTGTCGAAGGCGCGCTTCGAATTCCGCTGGGAAGACCAGTTCAACCTCGGCCTCGACCCCGACAAGGCGCGCTCCTTCCACGACGAGACCCTGCCCAAGGATTCCGCCAAGGTCGCCCACTTCTGCTCAATGTGCGGCCCGCATTTCTGCTCGATGAAGATCACGCAGGAAGTGCGCGAGTACGCCGCCACCCATGGTGTGAATGAAGACAAGGCGCTGGCCCAGGGCATGCAGGAAAAGGCGATCGAGTTCGTGCGCGGCGGCGCCAAGCTGTACCGCGAGGTCTGAATGCTGGACATCGAACTCAATGGCGAAGCTTACCGCCTGCCGGCTGGCCAGACGCTGGCCGACCTGGTGCTGGCCCTGAACGTGGGCAGCCAGGCCGTGGCGCTGGCCGTGAACCGGCAAGTGGTGCCGCGCCAGCAGTGGAACGAACGCCTGCTCGTGCAGCAGGACCGGGTAGACATCGTGCGCGCCATCGGTGGCGGCTGAAAGGACACACATGAACAATGATTTCCTCACCATCGCGGGCAAGCGCTACCGTTCGCGCCTGCTGGTCGGCAGCGGCAAGTACCGCGATTTGAACGAGACCCGCGAAGCGACCTTCGCGGCCGAAGCCGAGATCGTGACCGTGGCGATCCGCCGCGTGAACATCGGCCAGGACCCGAACGCGCCCAGCCTGCTCGACGTGCTGCCGCCGAAAGACTTCACCATCCTGCCGAATACGGCCGGCTGCTACACCGCGCAGGATGCCGTCTACACGCTGCAGATGGCGCGCGAACTGCTGGACGGGCACAAACTGGTCAAGCTCGAAGTGCTGGGGGACGAGAAGACCCTGTTCCCGCACATGCCGGAAACGCTGAGGGCGGCGGAGACGCTGGTGCGCGACGGTTTCGACGTGATGGTCTACTGCAGCGACGATCCGATCCAGGCCCGTATCCTGCAGGAGATCGGCTGCGTGGCGGTGATGCCGCTGGCGTCGCTGATCGGTTCGGGCATGGGCATCCTGAATCCCTGGAACCTGTCGCTGATCATCGAGCAGGCGACGGTCCCGGTGCTGGTCGACGCCGGCGTCGGCACGGCATCGGACGCGGCCATCGCCATGGAACTCGGCTGCGACGGCGTGCTGATGAACACGGCGATTGCCGCCGCGCGCGAACCGGTGCGCATGGCGCGTGCGATGAAGCTGGCGGTGCAGGCCGGGCGCGAAGCGTACCTGGCCGGCCGCATGCCGAAGCGCTTCGCCGCCTCGCCGTCCTCGCCGCGCGAAGGGCGCATCACGTGAGCCCTGGGGCCGTGCCGGCCGTGCTGGTCTTCGCCGGGCTCGACCCCAGCGGCGGCGCCGGCCTGGCGGCCGACGTGCTGGCGATTGCCGCGCAGGGCGCGCACGCGCTGCCGGTGGCCACTGCGCTCACCGTGCAGGACAACAACCGCGTGCATGCCGTGCAGGCGGTCGACGCCGGCTTCGTACTAGCCCAGGCGCAAGCGCTGATCGACACCGTCGAAATCCACGCCGTGAAACTCGGCATACCGGGCAGCCGCGCGAATGCCCGCGCGATTGCCGGCCTGCTGCGCGCATTGCGGGCACGCGATCCGCAACTGCCAATCGTGCTCGATCCGGTGCTCGCCAGCGGCCACGGCGATGCGCTGGCCGAAGACGATCCGGTCGCGATCGTGAACGAACTGCTGCCGCTGGCCACGATCGCGCTGCCGAATGAGCCGGAGGCATGCGCGGTGGGCAACTTCCCTTGCGCGCACCTGCTGCTCACCGGCGGCCACGGCGAAGGAAGCGTGGTCGAGAACCGCTGGTACACGCACGGTCAGCTAGTGCGGCGCTGGCGCTGGGCGCGCCTGCCCGGCGCATTCCACGGCAGCGGCTGCACGCTGGCGGCAAGCCTGGCCGGCCGCCTGGCGCATGGCGAAACCATGGCGGCTGCCCTTGGCGCGGCCCAGGCCTACTGCCACGACGCGCTCGCGCGCGCTTTCGCCATCGCCCCGGGCCAGCGCATTCCGCGCCGTTTTCTTCTACCCATCGTCTAAAGGATAGCCACATGCGAGGCCTGTATCTCGTTACTCCCAACTGGAACGACACCGACCGCCTGCTGGCCGCCACCGAAGCGGCCTTGCGCGGCGGTGCGGCGCTGGTGCAGTACCGCCACAAGGATGCCGATGCGGTGCTGCGGATCGAACAGGCGACGGCGCTGCTGGCGCTGTGCCGCCGCCATGGCACGCCGCTGGTCATCAACGACCACGTCGACCTGTGCATGCACCTCGATGCCGACGGCGTGCATGTAGGCGGCACCGACATCGCGGTCGACCATGCGCGGCGCCTGCTCGGCGCGGACAAGATCGTCGGCGCCTCCTGCTACGGCGAGCTGGCGCTGGCGCGCGCGGCGCAGGCGGCCGGCGCCAGTTATGCGGCCTTTGGCGGCTTCTATCCGTCGCCGGTGAAAAAATACACGTTCGTCACCGCGCCGGCGCTGCTGACCGAGGCGCGCGCGGAGCTGGCGCTGCCGCTCGTCGTCATCGGCGGCATGACGCCACAGAATGCAGCACCGCTGGTGGCACGCGGGGCGGATATGGTGGCGGCGATTACGGGCGTCTACGGCGAGGCCGATCCGGAAAGCGCGGCGCGGCGCTTTTCCATGCTGTTCGCAGGAAGGGCAGAATAAGCGGATTGTCAGGTCGACCAAGCATCTATACTTGTGTCACCCAGGTTTGAAGAGGCCTGGCTGTTCAGGAAACTGCCGATCGTGTCGCAGTACGTGCCAGGAAAGGGCGCCCCAAATGCAATGGTCACAATTGAGAAAGCAACTCGGGGATCGCCTTGCCCCTGGCCTGGGCAACAGGCTCGACTTGAACCAGACCCGCTACCGCCATTCCCACGACCAGGAAGGCGAGTTCTGGATGAGCTTTGACAAGGAAAGAATCTTCAGCGCAGGTTCCATGACCTATTTGTCCATGTTGGCAACAACAGCGCGCGCGGCAAACGATCGTGGCGCAAGTTGGGCAGCGGCGTACGACCAGGTCTGGCCGATCATGGAAGCGAGCGGCCACATGCTCCTCGAGAAAATCAACAAGGACTTGCTGGCCAGTCTCAGCATGGCGGTCGAGGACATGTTCGGGCATGCCAACCCGGTGATCCGTGCATTGGCCTTGGCTGACAAACGCTTCGGCAAGCGCCGCCTCGCCGTCTTCGATGCGGCAGGTGAGCATCCGCTGGTCCTGCGCGTCTTCCAACTGCGTTGCCAGGCCGAAGGATTAAAGCCTACCATCCCCGCATCAGACGAAGCAGGAAGGGAAGCATGCGCATTGAAGCCATCAAACAGGACAGTTCCCAACGTATCGCGTTGATTTACCAGGCATTGCCGCCACCCGTCATCGACGGCTTGCGCAAGGACCCGAAACCCGGCGGCTATTCCGACAGCGGCGCCGACATCGCCTTTGCCCTGCGCCAGGCCGGCTACGACATCGTGACGCCGCAAGCCGATCCCGATCCGGCCGACGCCTTTGCCTGGGTCTTCCCCGACACGCGGGAAGGCCTGCTGGCCGCCACCGAAGCAGGTGCCGATATCATCTGGGCCAACACCGTCCTGTTCGCGGGCCATCCGATCGAAGCCTTCCTGGCCAGCCACTTCATCGTCGGCCAGCCGCCCGAACGCCAACAGGCGGTCGACGACAAGTTCGCCACCAATGCGCTTCTGCACGCGGCGGGCTTGCCGGTAGCGCGCTCGCTCCTGGTGGCGCAAGCGGAGAGCGCCGATGCGACCGCGCTGTCCGCGCTGTCGCCGGCGGTCCTGGGCGAACAAGGCCTGGCGTTTCCGCTGGTGGTCAAGCCGGTGCGCGGCCGAGGCAGCCAGGGCGTGTCGCGTGTGGCGGATTGGCCGGCGCTGGCCGACGCCTTGGCGGCTTTGTTCGAGGATGCGCTGTTCGGCGACCGCGCGATCGTCGAGCAGTACCTGGCAGGCGAAGAACTGACCCTGACGGTATTGCCGGCACAGGCAGGCGAGGGCGGCCAGCCGCTGGTGCTGCCGCCGGTGCGGCGCTTCAACCACGCCGACGGCATTGCGCCCTACAACGGCACGGTGGCCGTTACCGCCAACAGCGCCGCCTTGACGCCTGATGAGTGCGCGGCGCAGCCGGTCCGGCGCCTGATGCAGGCCTGTGCGGACACCTTCGTCCGGATCGGCGCGCGGGCCGCGATCCGCATCGATTGCCGCGCCAACGAACAGGGCGACTACCTGATCTTCGACGTCAACATGAAGCCGAACATGACCGGCGCCGGGCGGCCCGGCCGCGACGACCAGGACAGCCTGTCGGCCATTGCCGCGCGTGCGCTCGGCTGGTCGTATGCCGACCTGCTCGCACACATGCTGGCGGGCGCCTGGCGCAACCGCTGATCCCGGCTGGCGCCCCATTCGTCATCGCAGGCCGGCGCTTCGTCGGATAGCGGATGCGAGCGGCGCAGCGCTGCGGCATTGTCGGGTTTTCAAGAAAGGAAACCCGACATGAACACGACATGGATGATGGCGGCCTGCCTGCTGGCGGCCGGCAGCGGCGCATGGGCTGCCGACAAGGCGCCGGCACAGCGTCAGCTCGAAGCCGAGATCGCGGCCGCCGATGCGCACCTGTTCGCGGGGCTGAACCAGCGCGACATCGCGCCGATGAAAGCCGGGTTCAGCACCCGCCTCGAGTTCTATCACGACCGCACCGGCCTCACCGGCTACGCCGAGAACATCGCCGCCTTCGAGCAGAATTTCCGGGCGCCGAACCGGATCCGGCGCGACGCCATGCCTGAGACGGTCGAGGTCTTCCCGGCCGGCCCGAACCACGCCATGCATATCGGCCAGCATCGCTTCTGCAACCAGCCGTCGCCGGCGGAGAAAGAGGAGTGCAGCATCTACCGCTTTTCCATGGTGTGGGAACGCGAGGACGGCCAGTGGAAACTGCTGCGCGTGCTGAGCTACGACCATTAACATTCATATCACTCTTAGTTGCACCAGCGAGACAGCAATACAGCTGGCCGCGCATTCCTTGTTTATTGCTGCAAAGCAAAAATATATAATGGCCCGGACTTTTCTTACTTCTCTGGACCGCAAATGGACAATACCTTGATGAACGATGGCGTGCTCGAAGCCCTGGCTTTCAAGCTTGGCAACGAAGAATACGGCATCAAGATCCTGAAAGTGCAGGAGATCCGCGGCTACGAATCCGTGACCCGCATTGCCAGCGCGCCCGAGCACGTGAAGGGCGTGGTCAACCTGCGCGGCACCATCGTGCCGATCGTCGACATGCGCATCAAGTTCAACTTGGGCACGCCGACCTACAACCAGTTCACCGTCGTCATCATCCTGAACATCCAGGACCGCGTGGTCGGCATGGTGGTCGATTCGGTGTCGGACGTGATTTCGCTGACCGCCGACCAGATCAAGCCGGCCCCGGACATGGGCGGCGCACTGAATACCGATTACCTGATCGGCCTGGGCACGGTCGACGAGCGCATGATCATCCTGGTCGACATCGACCGCCTGATGTCGTCCGAGGAAATGGGCGTCATCGATAGTATCGCGTCCTGACGCGGCGCCGGAGCAGACGATGAAACAGATGAAGGTGGGAACCCGCCTGGCGCTGGGTTTCGCGCTGGTGCTGGCCATGCTGGTGGCCGTGATCGTCCTCGGCATCAGCAAGCTCGGCGCGCTCAACGATGGCACCCGGCTGATGGCAACCGATGCGTACCCGAAGGTGGTGCTGGCGCAGAGCCTGGCCGACCGCATCAACCGCACCGCGCGCACCGTGCGCGACGTGCTGCTGGTGAACGATCCGGAAGCGAACAAGAAGAACTTCACGGCCCTGGCCACCGCGCGCAAGGAATCCGACGAGATGTTCGGCAAGCTGGGCACGCTGATCAAGTCGGAAAAGGGCGTCCAGAACCTGCAGATCTATAAGGCCGCCTATGCCGAGTACATCGCCGCGATGGACGAGGTGCTCAAGCTGCACGCCGGCGGCGACCGCGATGCCGCCACCGCCTACCTGATGGGGCCCGCACGCAAGCTGCAAAGCGCGGTCTTCATCGCCTCGAACGAGGTGATCGAGCACCAGGGCGGCACCATGCAGACCACCTATGACGCGGCCGAGCAGACCTATGTCACTGGCCGCAACGCGATGCTGGCCCTGGGCGCGCTGGCGCTGGTGGCCGGCATCGTGGCCGCCACCATGATCACGCGCCGCCTGCTGAAGCAGCTCGGCGGCGAACCGGCCTACGCGGCCGAGGTCGCGGGCCAGATCGCGGCCGGCAATCTCGCCGTCGACATCCACACCGGCGCCAGGGACCGTACGAGCCTGCTGTATGCGATCAAGACCATGCGCGACAGCCTGGCTGGCATCGTCAGCCAGGTGCGCAGCAGCACCGAGACGATTGCCACCGCCTCGGCCCAGATCAATGCCGGCAACCAGGACCTGTCAAGCCGCACCGAACAGCAGGCGTCCTCGCTCGAGGAAACCGCGTCCTCGATGGAAGAGCTGACCTCGACCGTGCGCCAGAACGCCGACAACGCGCGCCAGGCGAACGGCCTGAGCGCCGCTGCCTCGAGCGTGGCCGTGCGCGGCGGCGACGTCGTGGCGCAGGTGGTCGAGACCATGGGCGCGATCAACGAGTCCTCGCGCAAGGTGGTCGACATCATCGGCGTCATCGACAGCATCGCCTTCCAGACCAACATCCTGGCCCTGAACGCGGCGGTGGAAGCGGCGCGCGCCGGCGAGCAGGGACGCGGCTTCGCGGTCGTGGCCTCCGAGGTGCGCAACCTGGCCCAGCGTTCGGCCGGCGCCGCGAAAGAGATCAAGGAACTCATCGGCGCCTCGGTCGAGCGGGTCGACGCCGGCAGCGCGCTGGTGGCGCAGGCCGGATCGACGATGCAGGAAGTGGTCGAGAGCGTGCGCCGCGTGAGCGACGTGGTGTCCGAGATCAGCGCAGCCACGTCCGAGCAGAGCCAGGGCATCGAGCAGGTGAACGGCGCCATCGCCCAGATGGACGAAGTAACCCAGCAGAATTCGGCCCTGGTCGAAGAAGCGGCGGCGGCTGCCGAGTCGATGCAGGACCAGGCCGCAAGGCTGGCCGAGCTGGTAGCCGTGTTCCGCCTGGCCGAAGGGCAAGGCGTGGCTGCCGTGCCGGTGCGCCCGGCCGTATCGAAGCTGCCGGCCCCGGCGCCAGCCAAACGCCCACCCGCCGCCCGGCCGCAAGCGCCTGTGCGCAAGGAGCCGGTAGTGAGCGGCAGCGACTGGGAAGAGTTCTGACCCCATCCGTGCAACATGCCAGACCCGCCCGCGAGGCGGGTTTTTTGTGGGCATCGCCATCGGATCGTGCCAGCATCTTGCCGCGCTTTGCTTACAATAGGCGCACTTCGACCCTGACCGAACAAGAACGATGCGCCTGCTCCGCATGCTTGCCCATACCCGGCGCCACCCGTCCGCCATCCTGCTGATGGCGCAGCTGCTGGGCATGGCGCTGTATCCCTTCCTCGAACGCACCCAGTTCGGCCACTTCGCCTTCAATGCCTTCGGCATCGTCATCCTCACCTTCACCACCAACATGGTGCGCCGCACGCCGGGCCACACCTGGATCAGCGCCACACTCGCGGTTCCGATCATCGCGCTGCTGTCGGCCCAGATGCTGTTCGGTCTCGCCTACCTGCAGCCCTGGTCATCGGGCCTGGAAGCGTTTTTCTATTTCTACGCGGCCGGCAGCCTGATCGCCTACATGCTGGAAGACCGCAAGGTCACGCGCGACGAGCTGTTCGCCGCCGGGGCCACCTTTACCTTGCTGGCCTGGGGCTTTACCCACCTGTACATCGTGGTGCAGGCGCTGGTGCCGGGCTCGTTTGCCTCGGCGGTGAACGGCGATTTGCCGCGCACCTGGACCGAGCTGAATTACCTGAGCTTCGCGCTGCTGTCGAGCACCGGCATCGGCGACGTGATTCCGATTACCGTGCATGCGCGCGCAATCACGAGCATCGAAATGTTCGTCGGCGTGATGTACCTGGCCTCGGTGGTCGCGCGCCTGATCGGGCTGACGATGCAGCCTTCGTCCAAATAGGAGAGGGCGCGGCAAGCTTCGCCCCGGCTTGGTATGATGGCAAAATTCTTTTTCTTACATAGGAAGCACGCATGAAAACCAAGGCAGCGATTGCATGGAAAGCGGGTCAGCCGCTGACGATCGAGGAAGTCGAACTCGACGGCCCGCGCGCGGGCGAGGTACTGGTCGAAGTCAAGGCCACCGGCATCTGCCACACCGACTACTACACGCTGTCGGGCGCCGATCCGGAAGGCCTGTTCCCTGCGATTCTCGGCCATGAAGGCGCGGGCGTCGTGGTCGACGTCGGCCCGGGCGTCACCAGCGTCAAGAAGGACGATCACGTCATTCCGCTGTACACGCCGGAATGCCGCCAGTGCAAGTTCTGCCTGTCGCAGAAGACCAACCTGTGCCAGGCGATCCGCTCCACGCAAGGCCGTGGCCTGATGCCCGACGCCACCTCGCGCTTCTCGCTCGACGGTAAGCCGATCTACCACTACATGGGTACCTCGACCTTCTCGAACTACATCGTGGTTCCGGAAATCGCGCTGGCCAAGGTGCGCTCGGACGCGCCGTTCGACAAGATCTGCTACATCGGCTGCGGCGTGACCACCGGCATCGGCGCCGTGATCTTCACGGCGAAAGTGGAAGCGGGCGCCAACGTGGTCGTGTTCGGCCTGGGCGGCATCGGTTTGAACGTGATCCAGGCGGCCAAGATGGTGGGCGCGGACAAGATCATCGGTGTCGATTTGAACCCGGCGCGCGAAGAGATGGCGCGCAAGTTCGGCATGACCCACTTCATCAACCCGACCCAGGTGGAGAACGTGGTCGACGCCATCGTCCAGCTGACCGACGGCGGCGCGGATTACAGTTTTGAATGCATCGGTAACGTCAACACCATGCGCCAGGCGCTGGAGTGCTGCCACAAGGGCTGGGGCCAGTCGATCATCATCGGCGTGGCCGAAGCCGGCGCCGAGATCTCGACCCGTCCATTCCAGCTGGTGACCGGCCGCGAATGGAAGGGTTCGGCCTTCGGCGGCGCCCGCGGCCGTACCGACGTGCCGAAGATCGTCGACTGGTACATGGAAAACAAGATCAACATCGACGATTTGATCACCCACCACCTGCCGCTGGACCGCATCAACGAAGGCTTCGATTTGATGAAGTCGGGCGAGTCGATCCGCTCGGTCGTGGTGTACTGATTCCGCTGTCAATCTGTCGCCTGTTCCGCGAAAGCGACCGTTCGTCGCAGAATGCGGGCAGGCGCCAGCCGCCTGTTCTACTCTTTCTCCATCGACAATCCATTCATGGAGAAAGACATGCCCACCTCTCGTTTCGCTTCCCGTTCCCTGACCCGTCCACTGCTGCTGGCCGTGCTGGCCGGCGCTTGCGCGCTGCCCCTGCTGCCGGCCCATGCGCTGGGCGGCGACAACGACGTGACGATCAGCCGCACCATGACCGTCCGCGACGGCGGCGAACCGTTCGCGCTGGTACGCGACGGCGGCAACGTCATCACGGGCAATGACGCCGACCAGAAACGCGTTAAGGAACTGAAGCGCAGCGTGAAGGGCGACTTCCTCTGGTTCCGCGACGGCGGCAAGGAATACATCGTGCAGGACCCAGCCGCCCTGCAGCGCATGGACGCGGCATGGGCGCCGATGAAGGAACTGGGCGCCCAGATGGGCCAGCATGGCGCCGAGATGGGCCGCCAGGGCGGTTCGATGGGTTCGCTCGGCGCGAAGATGGCGCTGGCTGCAGTGACCTTCAATGCCGACAAGATGGAAGCGATCGGCAAGCAGATGGAAGACGCGGGCAAGCCGATGGAAGCGACCGGCAAGAAGATGGAAGCGGTCGGGAAGAAGATGGAAGGGGTGCAGAAGGAGGCCGAACGCACGGCGCGTGGCGTGATTGCCGAGTCGCTGCGTAATGGGACGGCGAAGCCGGTAACGACGCGCGGCTGATTTGTCTGCTGAATGAAAAGGCCGGGATGCTTGCGCATTGCCGGCCATTTTTTTCGGCCTGCGGCTTCGTTCGATGTGTTCGTGGATGCTTGCGCATGCCGATCATTTTTTTGGCTTGCAGCTTCAACCGTACGGTGGGCACCCCGTGCCCACGCGGTTACGTGCATTTCCTTGCACCGCCGGCGGCTCCGACTCGCTCGCGAAACATGAGACGGACGAAACGCATGCATGTCGTGCCGTCCGTGGCTGAATTCGCGAGCGAGAATTTACGGCCATGGGTGTAATCACGCGCACGTAACCGCGTGGGCACTTCGTGTTTGAGGCCCCCAGCCTCAAACACCCCACCGTACGGTCAATGCCGCCGCAAATAACAATGGCCGGGATGCGCGAGCACCCCGGCCATTCTCTTGCATCGATGCCGCTTACTTGCGCATCGCCGGCACAAATTCCTCCATCACCGCCTTGCGCAGCAGCGCAGGC
The DNA here is from genome assembly GCF_020708045.1 of Massilia sp. IC2-278. Taxonomy (GTDB): domain Bacteria; phylum Pseudomonadota; class Gammaproteobacteria; order Burkholderiales; family Burkholderiaceae_D; genus Telluria. The sequence continues at coordinate 70,925 of NZ_JAJFES010000007.1, read as the reverse complement.
GGCACCAGCCCCTGGGCCAGCACGAAGTCGTTGAATTTCTGGCGGTCGAACTTGTTGCCCAGCGTCACTTCGGCCGCCTGGCGCGTTTCCATCAAACGCTGGTAGCCGTAGAAGTAAGACGTCGCCTGCCCCGGCGCGCGGAAGGTGTAGCGCTGCATTTCCTGGGTGGCCATACCCTCCGACAAGCCGACATCCGACATCAGGAAGGCCTTCACGCCCTCAGGCGTGATTTCACCCAGGTTCACCATCGGATCGAGGAAGGCGCGGGCGGCGCGCATGGCGCGGGCTTGCAGGGCGAACAGCTGGCCGTCGAGCGGTTCGTAAGGCTGCATTTCCGCTTCCGCATACAAGGCCCAGCCCTCCACGTTGACGCTGTTGAAGGCGAACACCGCGCGCGCCGTCGAGACGCCGGTCTCGATCATCTTGGCAAATTGCAGTTCATGGCCCGGGCGCGCTTCGTGCGCCGTGATCGACCAGGTGCCGGCTTCGTGGGTGAAGTCGTCGAACACCATCGTCTTGCCGGAAGCATCCGGCGGCATGCCCGTGGTCAGCACGAATTCGCCGTATTCGCCGGTGTTGCCGATCAGGCGAGGCGGGCTCATGTGCGGCGCCGGCTGCTGGGCGTTCTCGGCGGCAGTGGCCAGGCGGATCACGGCCTTGCGCTGGGGCAGGGTGACGATGTGCTGCTCGCGCGCGGCGGCTTCCAGCGATGCCAGGCGCTGGGCATAGATCGGCATCACTTTATCCAGCGGAATCTGGTCTTTCTTCAACTGCAGCATCACGGCGCGGTAGTCGGCATCCTTGAAGCCGCGTTCCTTGGCGATCAGGCCGGCGGTGATCTGCATCTGGTTGCGGATCTCGGCGAACGAGGTCAGCGACTTGGCGATCAGTTCCTGCGGGCTGATGTCGACGCCGAACTCGCGCAGGTTGTTCGCGTACACCTCGGCCGGCAGGCGGTGATCCGTACGCGCGCGCGGCAGCAGCTCGGCCTTCAGGCGCGCGTTATAAGCGGTGAGCTGTTGTTCCAGCGTACCGAAGCTCTTTTCCCAGCCTTGCAGGCCGCTCTTGGCCAGCAGGTCGCGCATGCCCTTGATCAGGGTCGGGGCGTCGTTCAGCGATTGCTCGATTTCGCCTTTGTACGGGCCGAGCAGATTCTTGTTGGCCTTCAGGCGCTCCTGCAGGCGCTCGTGCGCCAGGTCGGTAACCGGGCGGTAACCCTTGGCCAGGCCGGCGTACTTCTCCAGGCGCACGAGCAGGGTCTGCTGGCGGTCTTTCGGGATGCGCGGGTCGAGCGTGGCGCGCATCACGCCGAACATCATGCCGGTCAGGTCGATGAAGGGCATGAAGTACTTGCGGTCGAGGGCGGCGGTGCGGATCTGGTCGTTGGCCTTGCCGATCAGGATTTCCAGGTCCTGCTTCACCTTCGGATCGGACTCGGCTTTCAGGCGCTTCTGGTATTCGGCAATCGCGGCACGCAGGTCCTTGTTGGTGGCCTCGAACTGGTCGCGCGACATGTCGGTGATCTGTTCATCGTAGCCTTCCACGCCCAGGTTGCTGGCGCCTTCCGGCGAATACTTGGCCAGCACGTTCAACAAGACCTTGGCGTTGTCGTTGCTCTTGGTAACCCATGCCGGTTCCGCAGCGAAGGCGGCGGCAGGGAAGGCGAGGGCGGCAGCGACCAGGCTGCTCAGGACGGTACGGACCAGTGGGCGGGTAGACAACGTTCACTCCTTTTGACGGTTTGACTCGAAATGCATTGCACAGTGCACCAGGCGGCGGCATGCGCATGCCATGCCCGCCAGTATGCCTGCATACACCATTTCATTGCTCATATGCATGTGCAAAAAAACAAAATGTTGTCTGTTGCACAAATACGTCGTGTGCTCAATCGAACATAGCAAAAATGCACAACTCCGTATAATCGTCCTGATCACGGCCTGCCGCTGGCAGCCGCGTCCAACAGCTGGGGCCGCTAGTTTTCCTTGTCGAGCGGCAAGCCAGGCAAATAACAACATGCGGACGCCGGGTCAATACCGCCGTAAGAGATGGCACATAAACATTTAGGAAATCAAATGACAAAGAATATCGCCATTGTCGGCGCTGGGTTCTCCGGAGCTGTCATCGCCAACCAGCTCGCTGCAGCCGGTCACAAGGTCACCATCTTCGAATCGCGTCCCCATATCGCGGGCAACTGCCACTCGGAACGCGATGCCGAAACCGGCGTCATGGTGCACGTGTACGGCCCCCACATCTTCCATACCGATAACGAACGCGCCTGGGAATTCGTGAACCGCTACGCCGAGTTCAAGCCCTACGTGAACCGCGTCAAGGCCATCACCAACAAGCAGGTGTTCACCCTGCCGATCAACCTGCTGACCATCAACCAGTTCTTCGGCAAGACCTTGCGTCCGAAGGAAGCCCAGGAATTCCTGGCCGAGCTGGGCGACAAGACCATTGAAGACCCGCAAACCTTCGAAGACCAGGCCCTGCGCTTCGTCGGCCGCGAGCTGTACGAAGCCTTCTTCAAGACCTATACCGTCAAGCAATGGGGCCTGCAGCCGTCGGAACTCCCGGCCAGCATCCTGAAGCGCCTGCCGGTGCGTTTCAACTACGACGACAACTACTTCAACCACAAGTACCAGGGCATGCCGGCCGAAGGCTACACCGCACTGGTGGAAAACATCCTGAAGGTCGATAACGTCACCGTGCACCTGAACACCCGCTTCGACCCGGCCCAGAAATCGGAATACGACCACGTGTTCTACAGCGGCCCGATCGACGCCTGGTTCGGCCACGTGGAAGGCCGCCTGCCTTACCGCACCCTGGACTTCGAAATGTTCCGCGACACCGGCGACTACCAGGGCAATGCCGTCGTCAACTACTGCGACGACGAACAGCCTTACACCCGCATCACCGAGCACAAGCACTTCTCGCCGTGGGAACAGCACGAAGGCACGGTCCTGTACAAGGAATTCAGCCGCCAGTGCGGCGAAGACGACATTCCCTACTATCCGATCCGCATGGCGCGCGACAAGGAACAGCTCGAACGCTACGTCAAGCTGGCGCAGAACGAGCCGAACGTCACCTTCGTCGGCCGCCTGGGCACCTACCGCTACCTCGACATGGACGTCACCATCAACGAAGCGCTGATTACGTCCGACAAGTTCCTGGAAACGGCGAACGGCAACGGCAAGATGCCGGCCTTCGTGATCGATCCGCTGGCCTGATAAGAGTAACAGCCGGCCTTGTCGCCGGCTGGAAACGCATCGATGAAGCCGCTGCCTGCATGGGCAGCGGCTTTTTTCATGGGCGCCGGCAAAACGCGAGGTCAGCCCCGTGTTTGATATTGCTTAGGCAATATTTATGTGTCAGCATGCGTAGTCAATTTTTCGGAAAACCTTCCCATGCGTCACCTCACTCGTATCGCCCTGGGCATCTCGCTCGCCGGCTCCGCCGCGTTCGCCTCCGCCCAAACCTCCCAACCCACCCAGGCTGAGCAGCCGGCCACCACCTTCCCCTACACGCCCGGCCTCGACGTGCGCTCGATGGACAAGAGCGCCGACCCCTGCGTCGACTTCTACCAGTACGCCTGCGGCGGCTGGATGAAGAACAATCCGGTCCCGAGCGACCAGGCGCGCTGGTCGGTGTACAGCAAGCTGGCGCAGGACAACCAGCGCTACCTGTGGGGCATCCTCGACGGCCTGGCGAAACAGAAGGAAGGCCGCAGCGTCACCCAGCAAAAGATCGGCGACTACTTCGGCGCCTGCATGGACGAAGCCGCGATCGCCAAGCGCGGCGCCGCGCCACTGGCGCCCTGGATGGAACGCATCGACGCCATGAAGTCGACGCGCGACTTGTCGCAGGTGCTGGCCGCGCTGCACCTGGGCCTGTCGAGCGACGACTTCTTCTTCGGCTTCAGCTCGAACCAGGACTTCGGCGACTCGACCCGCGTGATCGCCTTTGCCGGCGCCGGCGGCCTGGGCCTGCCGGACCGCGACTACTACGTGAAGACCGACGCCCACTCCAAAACCCTGCGCAGCAAGTACGAAGCCCACATCGCCACCATGTTCGGCCTGGCCGGCGAGAGCGAGGCAGCGGCGAAACGCTCGGCCGCCACCGTGATGCGCATCGAAACCGCGCTGGCGAAAGCATCGCTGACCCGCGTCGAGCAGCGCGATCCCTACAATCTCTTTCACAAGGCCAGCCTGAAGCAGGTGCAGGCGATGACGCCGGGCTTCGACTGGAAGGCTTACCTGGCTGCCGTCGGCCAGTCCGATGTGAACGACTTTAATGTCACCGAACCTAAATTCTTCAAGGAATTCGCGAAGCAATTGAAGAGCCAGGACCTGGCCGCCATCAAGACCTACCTGCGCTGGCACGTGCTGCAAGACATGGCGCCGGCCCTGTCGCCGCAGTTCGACGAGCCGCATTTCGCCTTCTTCATGCAAACCCTGCGCGGCGTGGAAAAGCAGCAGCCGCGCTGGAAGCGCTGTGTGCAGCTGGTCGACCACCAGCTCGGCGAAGCGCTGGGCCAGGAGTTCGTCAGCCGCGCGTTCTCTCCGGAACTGAAGGCGAAGTCGCTGCACATGACGCGCCAGGTAGAAGAAGCGATGGCGAAGGACATCGACTCGCTGGAATGGATGAGCGCGGAAACCAAGCAGCGCGCCCGCGAAAAGCTCGACACCATCGTCAACAAGATCGGCTACCCGGACACCTGGCGCGATTACTCGGCCTTCGAGGTCAAGGCCGATGATTTCGCCGGCAACGTGGTGCGCGGCACGACCTTCGAGAACCGGCGCCAGCTGGCCAAGATCGGCAAGCCGCTCGACCGCGCCGAATGGCTGATGACGCCGCCGACGGTGAACGCCTACTTCAACCCGCAGATGAACGACATCAACTTCCCGGCCGGCGTGCTGCAACCGCCGCTGTTCGACCCGAAGATGGATGACGCGCCGAACTACGGCAACACCGGCGGCACCATCGGCCACGAACTGACCCACGCCTTTGACGACGAAGGACGCCAGTTTGATTCGAAGGGGAATCTGAAGGACTGGTGGACGAAGAAGGACGGCAAGGCCTTCGAGGAGCGCGCCCAGTGCATCGTCGACCAGTACGCCCAGTACACGGTGGTCGACGACATCAAGATCAACAGCAAGCTGACCCTGGGTGAAGACGTGGCCGACCTCGGCGGCCTGATCCTAGGCTGGATGGCGTGGAAGACACAGATGGCGAGCATGCCGCAGCAGGCCCAGCCTCCACGCGATGGCCTGTCGCCAGAGCAGCGTTTCTTCGTCGGCTTCGCACAATGGGCTTGCGAAAACGACCGGCCGGAAAACTTGCGCGTGTCGGCCGCAACCGATCCTCACTCGCCGGGCAAGTACCGGGTGAATGGTGTCGTGATCAACATGCCGGAGTTCGAAAAGGCCTTCAATTGCAAGCCGGGCCAGCCGATGGCGGCGGTGAAGCGGTGCCGGGTGTGGTGATAGGGCCGTCAGCCTGAACTCCGGCTAGTGGCCTCAACCGTAGGGTGGGCACTCTGTGCCCACGCGGTTACGTGCCCGTGCTTGTTGTGTTGGCCGAAATCTATCGCTCGCAAAAATATGCATTGAACGTCAACGGCGACACGTTCCGGTTTTCGTTCGATGATTCGAGCGATATGCCGCAGCCAGCGGTGCAAGGATGCGCACGTAACCGCGTGGGCACGGGGTGCCCACCGTACGGGAGACGAAGCCGACATAAAAAACGCCACCGTTCAGGTGGCGTTTCATTTTCAACCTGGCAAATCAATGCTGGTTGATCTTCCCACGCCACGCCCCCGTTTCCGAGCCACGCTTTTCCAGCAATTCCTTGAAGTTCGACAGGTTGCTGCGCGCTTCCATGCGCACGGCGCCCAGTGCGTCGCCAATCTGCTCGAGCACGCCTTCCGGTTCGTAATCCATCTGCAGGGTCACGCGGGTGACGTTGTCGGAAATCTTGTGGAAGGTGACCACGCCGCCATTGCGCACGCCGCCGATGCTGCGCCAGGCGATGCGCTTGTCCGGGATTTGCTCGGTGATCTCGGCATCCCATTCCTTGTCTTCGCCGGCAACGTTGGCTTTCCAGTGCAGGCGCTTGTCGTCGAGCTGGCGGATTTCCTTGACGCTCTTCATGAACTGCGGGAAGTCTTCGAACTGGGTGAACTGGTTATAGGCAACGCTATCCGGCACGTTCACTTCGATGGCTTCGATAATGGCCGAACTGCCGCTCGAATCCTGTTTTCCTTTGATTTTTTTCGACAGCAACATCCCGCCGACAGCCAGTGCGGCAACGGTAACAACTCGATTCAGCATGTGATCCTCCTTGAAGTTGGGTCGTAGTGGTCCACGCGATCCCTTCGCGTATTTGCACTTAAGTTAAGCCAAATCCGGAACAAGGGGCGCGCGGGAGGGGCGCATGCCGATACGGCTGAGCTATCGGAAACCTTTGATTTTCCTGGGGAAAATAAAAACGGCAGCCTCGGCTGCCGTTTCGGGAAAGCGTAATCGGCTCAGGCCGGCTTGCGGCGCCGCGCGGCGGCCATGCCGGCCAGGCCCAGGCCCAGCAGGCCGATCGACACCGGCTCCGGCACCTCGGCGTAGGTCACGGTCAGGTAGGCGGCGTGGCCGGAGCCGCGCAAGACCGGCTCGTAGTCGTTCCAGCCGTCGCCGCTCAACACCACAGTCAGGCGACCGTCGCTCATGACCGGCTTGCCCAGCTTCCAGGTCTGGTAGCTGTTCAACGTTGCCTGCGAAGCGGTATTGCTGGCCAGTACGGGACCGATGTCGGTGTAGCGGACGACGCTCGAGGACTCCCAGGTATTGTCGAGGCCGAATGCGGCGCCGATGGTGCCGTCGGCATCGGTGAAGTTGTGGAAGGCCGAGAACTCGACCGAACTGATCTTCTTGCCCTGCAGGCTGCCCAGGTCGAAACCGAACAGCGAGGAATAGGTGCCCATCATGTTGGTGCCGACCCAGCGGTACCAGACGTTCCATTCATTGCTGGCGCCGTCACCGACGGAAGCGTCCCGGTCTGCTCCGATCGTGATCACGGCGGCCTGGGCGGCGTTCAGGGACAGCAGGGCAAGGGCTGCGCCTGCGAGGAAAGATTTGATCTGCATTTCAGGAATCCGGTACTGGAATAATTATCTGCGTCAGGCAAGCAATATCAGTGCCACAAATAAATTTACCTTTTCGATCAACGGTTTATTTACTGGCGGTTACTCCGGTCCTCGTGGAATGTAAAATTATCCGACAGTAATATTTTGATAATGCCGGGCGCGCTTTTCGCTGCAGCTGGATGGGCATACAGTACATCCCAACGGTATAATGGCCGCATGCAGAACCTCCTTCACAACCTCAATCCCGAACAACTCGCGGCCGTGACCCTGCCTTCGCAGAGCGCGCTGATCCTGGCGGGGGCCGGCTCGGGCAAGACCCGTGTGCTGACCACGCGCATCGCCTGGCTGATCCAGACCGGGCAGGTATCGCCGGCCGGCATCATCGCGGTGACGTTCACGAACAAGGCGGCGAAGGAGATGCTGACGCGTCTGTCGACCATGTTGCCGATCAATACGCGCGGTATGTGGATCGGCACTTTCCACGGCCTGTGCAACCGCCTGCTGCGCACCCATTACAAGGATGCGGCGCTGCCCCAGTCGTTCCAGATCCTCGACTCGCAAGACCAGCTGTCGTTGATCAAGCGCATGCTCAAGGCACACAACGTCGACGACGAAAAATACCCGGCCAAGGCGCTGATGTACTACATCAACAACGCCAAGGACCAGGGCCTGCGCGCCGGCCAGCTCGAGCCGAACGATCCGATCGAGCGGCGCATGATCGAGCTCTACGAACTCTACGACCAGCAATGCCACAAGGAAGGCGTGGTCGACTTCGCCGAGCTGCTGCTGCGCGCCTACGAACTGCTGTCGCGCAACGGGCCGCTGCGCCACCACTACCAGATGCGTTTCCGCCACATCCTGGTCGACGAGTTCCAGGATACGAACGATTTGCAGTACAACCTGTTGAAGCTGCTGGCCGGCCACTCCGAAGAAGGCGGCGGCGCCATCTTTGCCGTCGGCGACGACGACCAGAGCATCTATGCCTTCCGCGGCGCGAATGTCGGCAACATGCAGGCCTTCGAGCGCGATTTCCGCGTCCAGAACCTGATCAAGCTGGAGCAGAACTACCGCTCCTACGGCCACATCCTCGACAGCGCCAACTTCCTGATTGCCAACAATGCCAAGCGCTTGGGCAAGAACCTGCGTACCGACATGGGGCAGGGCGAGCAGGTACGTGTGTACGAAGCTTCGTCCGACCTGGAAGAAGCGCAGTGGATCATCGAGGAAACCAAGAGCCTGGTGGCCGACGGCATGCCGCGCAGGGAAGTGGCGATCCTGTACCGCTCGAACGCGCAAAGCCGGGTGATCGAGCACGCGCTGTTCGCGGCCGGCTTGCCGTATACCGTGTACGGCGGCCTGCGCTACTTCCAGCGCGCCGAGGTCAAGCATGCGATTGCCTACCTGCAGCTGATGGACAATCCGCACAACGATTCGGCCTTTTTGCGCGTGGTGAATTTCCCCACCCGCGGCATCGGCGCCCGTTCGATCGAGCAATTGCAGATGGCGGCCGACAGCTACGGCATTTCGCTGTACGCGGCCGTGCCCTACATGACCGGCAAGGCCGGCACCTCGCTCGGCGGCTTCGTGCGGCTGATCGAGGGCGCGCGCTTCGAAACCCAGCAACTGCCGCTGCCGGAAATGGTGGGCGTGGTGCTCGAGCGCAGCGGCCTGATCGAGTTCTATAAGAAGGAAAAGGAAGGCGCCGACCGCATCGAGAACCTGGAGCAGATGGTCAATGCGGCGACCCAGTTCGTGCAGGAAGAAGGTTTCGGCGTGGCGGCGCCAGCCCATCTCGGCCCGCAGGCGCTGCCGCAGGCCGGCGAAGCCATCGTCAGCCAGGACGGTATCGAGGTGCTCGATGCCGAGGCGCCATTGCCTACCGTGATGTCGCCCCTGTCCGCCTTCCTCACCCACGCCTCGCTGGAAGCCGGCGACGCCCAGGCCCAGGCCGGCCAGGACGCGCTGCAACTCATGACCGTGCACTCGGCCAAGGGCCTGGAATTCGACGCCGTGTTCATCACCGGCCTGGAAGAAGGCCTGTTCCCGCACGAAAGCAGCTCGCGCGAGCTCGATGGCGTGGACGAAGAGCGGCGCCTGATGTACGTGGCGATCACGCGCGCGCGCAAGCGCCTGTACATGAGCTTTACCCAGCAGCGCATGCTGCACGGCCAGACCCGCTTCAACATGAAGTCGCGCTTCTTCGACGAACTGCCGGAAGAATCGCTGAAATGGCTGTCGCCGCGCGTGCAGGGCCACTGGTTTGCCAACAAGAAGGCGGCCACCGCCTGGGACGACGCCGCCTTCCGGAACGGCAGCGACAACAAGATCGCCCAGCAGATCACGCAGAAGTCGGGCGGCGGCTCGGGCTGGCGCATCGGCGAAACCGTGGCGCACGCCAAGTTCGGCGAAGGCGTGATCGTGAATATCGAAGGCGGGGCAGGGGCGGCGCGGGCCCAGATCAACTTCGGGCCGGCCGGCGTGAAGGTGCTCGACTTGTCGGTGGCCAAGCTGGAGCGGGTGTCGCGCTAGGCTAAAGGCCACCGAATGCCATGTACGGCCTGAATTAGCCCGGCTTACGATTGTTGCAGCTTCGTAAGCTGGGCTAATTTCGCTGCGTCTCGGAGATCGCTCAGGCGTCGCTGTCAGCCTGGCGGCGCCTGAGGATGCCGCCGATGCCCAGCATGAGTACGGTGAACACGACCATGGCGCCGCTTGCCATGCGTTGCTGGCTGTCGCTCCATGCACTGAAGGCATCGAGTGCGCTGTGGCCGCCCACCATGGCGAGGTAGAAGCCGCCGATGGTCAGGGCTAACGCCAGAAGCAAACTCAGCAAACGCATGCGCATTCCTTTGCAGTAGTAGTCACGACAAGAATAAAAAGCTTATTTGCTCAGGTCAACCGGCTTGGCGTCGCTGTCTGCCGGTTTGCCGAAGATGTGGCGGTAGGCGGCGTAGAGCGCGCACTGGAGCAGCAGCATGAACAGGAAGGCCACCCAGGTCACGGCGACGAATGCCGCCTTGCCGCCGCCGAGCAGGATCAGCAGGGTCATGAAGACCGCGAACATGATCCCGAACCAGGACAACAGCAGCACCAGGAACACGCGCAGGTTCCTGAACACCGCGAAGAAACTGTAGAACACGGCCTTGCCGGGCCCCATCTGCTGCCAGTAGGCCAGCGGTGCGGCAAAGGCCAGGGCGATCAGCGTAACGATGTACATCGTGCGGATGAACATGAGGGTCAGCATGGCCCCGAACGGCACCTGCGCCTGCTGGGCGTCTTTCATCTCGAGCGATTGCGGTATCTGCTGGTAGATCGCGGGATCGACGAGCACGCGTTCGAGCAATCCGAGTACCAGCCAGGCGGCCACGTAGATCAGGCCGACCTTGCACAGCCGCAGCAGCACCGGCTGGCGGAAACCGGTCAGCAGCACGGCGGGCGTGACGCGCTGTCCGTTCTCGATCATCAGGCAAGCCATCATGACCGCCATCGAGAGCGAGGGGATCAGCACGTTCGTGGCCACGCTCAGCACGGGAATGACGCCGACCACGGCGGCGAACAGGATGTTGGCGAAGAGCAGGGTGGTGAGGGCGGCGGGCTGCTTTCGGAACAGGCCGACGCCTTCCTTGAACCAGATCCAGCCGGTATTTGCAGGCATGTTATTCATTGTTCAGGCTGCCAATCCCGGCGCCGGGGTGGCAATACGTTCGCGCAAGATGCGTTCGAAATGGGTAGGGTCGTGCGGCGTCAGCAGCTCGGCGGCGCGCGGCACGTGCAGATCGTACAGGCGCGACAGCCAGAAGCGCAGCGCGGCGGCGCGCAGCAGCAGCGGCCAGGCGGCGGCTTCGTCTTCGGTGAACGGGCGCACGGCGCGGTAGGCGTCGAGCAGGGCGCGCACGCGCGCGTCGTCGAGACGGCCGCTGCCCAGGTTGATGCACCAGTCGTTGACGGTGACGGCCAGGTCGAACAGCCAGGTGTCGACGCCGGCAAAATAAAAATCGAAGCAGCCGGTCAGTTTATCGCCGACGAACATCACGTTGTTGCGGAACAGGTCGGCATGCACCGGGCCGCGCGGCAGGCGCGCATAGGCCGGGCTGGCGGCATGTTCCTCTTGCAGGGCAATTTCTTCGCGCAAGAGACGGGCGTTGTCGGCGGACAGGTGCGGCAGCACGGCCGGCGCGGTGGCGCGCCACCAGTCCAGGCCGCGCAGGTTGGGCTGGCTCAGCGGAAAGTCCTGCGCCGCCAGGTGCATGCGCGCCAGCATGGCGCCGACTTCCGCGCAGTGCACGGGCTGCGGGTCCATCTGCGAACTGCCGGCCAGCTTGCTGACGATGGCGGCCGGCTTGCCGTGCAGGGCCACCACCAGTTCGCCATCGGCGTTCGCCACCGGCGCCGGCACCGGAATGCCGCGCTCGGCCAGGTGGCGCATCAGCTGGATGTAGAAGGGAAGCTGGTCGAAATCCAGGTTCTCGAAAACGGTGAGCACGTAGTCGCCGCGCTCGGTCGTCAGGAAGAAATTGCTGTTTTCAATGCCGGAGGCGATGCCGTCGAGCGCCAAAGCCTGGCCAAGGGGAAACTGCTTGATCCACTGGGTGAGGTCATCCAGTGTGACCGCGGTGAAAACTGCCATCGTGGGAGCAACAAGAAAAGGTCGATGCGGAGGGTGCGAGGCGCCATGCGCCCCGCGGTGGGTGGTTCAGCGGCCGTTGGCAGGCAGCGGTGGCGGCGGCGGAATGTCGGCCGGCCTGGTCATTGGCACCGTTGCTGCCGGCACCTTGCCGGCAGGTGCGCCGCTGGCCGGCTTTGCCGGGGTGGCGTCGTTCGCGGCGGCCTCGGCAGCCTCCGCGCCAGCCGCCTTTTTCTTGGCGTTGAGGTCGAATTCCATGACTTTCCATTGCGGCGCGCGGAAGCCGCTGCTCTGGGCGTCGCCGGGCTGGGCATTGCCGGGCGCGGTGTTCGGACGCAGGATGTAATTGCTGCGGCCGCTTTGCACTTCGATCTCGGTGACGTTGCCGTCGTTGCCGCGCTTTTCAGTAATCTGGGTGCCGCGGCGCGGTTCGATGGTCGTGGCCGGCACATCGCTGCCCGGCTCGATGCGTTCGGTAACCGGCGGTTGTGCCGTTTGCCCCGCAGTTTGACCAGCGGCGGCCTGTTGCGCCACGGCGGTGCCGGTGTAGGCAAGCAGGGCGAGGGACAGACTGGCAAAGCGGGTAATTGTGCGCGACATGATGATCACCTTGTATCGTTTGGACCATTGTAACAAACAGATACCGTTCCCTGTGAAAAGTGTGCCGTGTGTTCCACGGATGTGTCCCCATATAGAAGGAACAGTCACGGCAGCGTTGTGCTTTCTTCATGGCGGATTCTGCGATAATGGCTCCCACTTTGGCCCCCGGCCGGCTTCACCAAATTTCCTATGCAAAATACCCTGCTCCTGGTTGACGGTTCCAGCTACCTCTACCGCGCCTACCACGCCTTGCCCGACCTGCGCAGCCCCGACGGTTTTCCGACCGGCGCCATGCACGGCATGGTCAACATGCTGCGCCGCCTGCGTGCCGACTATCCGGCCGCCTACATTGCCTGCGTGTTCGATGCCAAAGGCAAGACCTTCCGCGACGACATGTACCCAGAGTACAAAGCGACGCGCGCCTCGATGCCGGAAGACCTGGGCAAGCAGATCGCTCCCATTCACGAAGCGGTGCGCCACCTCGGCTGGCCGATCCTGATGGTCGAAGGCGTGGAAGCCGACGATGTGATCGGCACCCTGGCCGTGCAGGCCGCCGCCAAGGGCATGAACACCATTGTTTCCACCGGCGACAAGGACCTGGCGCAACTGGTCAACGACAAGGTCATGCTCATCAATACGATGAGCAACGAAAAGCTCGACGAAGCCGGCGTGCTCGCCAAGTTCGGCGTGGCGCCGAACCGCATCATCGACTACCTGACCCTGATCGGCGACACCGTCGACAACGTGCCCGGCGTGAACAAGTGCGGCCCGAAGACGGCGCTGAAATGGCTGGCCCTGCACGGCTCGCTCGACGGCGTGATGGAGAACGCGCACAGCATCGGCGGCGCCGTGGGCGAAAACCTGCGCACCGCACTGGAATGGCTGCCCAAGGGCCGCGAACTGATCACCGTCAAAACCGACTGCGACCTGGTGAACCACGTGGTGTCGATCGAGGAAAGCCTGGTCGGCCGTCCGGAAGACAAGGACGCCCTGCGCGAGTTCTTCCAGCGCTATGGCTTCAAGACCATGCTGCGCGAACTGTCGCAAGGCCCCGGCGTGGGTGCGCCGGCCGCCCCTGGCCTGAACTCGCCGGAAGGCGCGCAAGACACCCTGCCGGGCATGCCGATCATCAAGGGCGAGTACGAACTCGTCACCACCTGGGAGCAGCTCGATAAATGGCTGGCCCTGGTGGATGCGGCCGAGTTGACTTCGGTCGATACCGAAACTACCTCGCTGGAACCGATGACGGCGCAGATGGTCGGCATTTCGCTGTCGGTGGAAGCGGGCAAGGGCGCCTACATCCCGCTGGCGCACCGCTATGCCGGCGTGCCCGAGCAATTGCCGCGCGAAGAGGTGCTGGAACGCATGCGCTCCTGGCTGGAAAATCCCGCCAAGCCCAAGCTGGGCCAGAACCTGAAGTACGACATGCACATCTTTAATAACCATGGGATCACGCTGCAGGGCATCGTCCACGACACGCTGCTGCAGTCGTATGTGTTCGAATCGCACAAGCCGCACGACATGGACACCATGGCGATGCGCCACCTCGGCTACACCACGATTCCCTTCGTGGACGTGTGCGGCAAGGGCGCCAACATGATCTGCTTCGACCAGGTGGAACTCGAGCGCGCCAAGGAATACGCGGCCGAGGATTCCGACATCACTCTGCGCCTGCACCAGACCATGCTGCCGCACGTGCAGGAAAATGCTGGCCTGACCTATATCTACGAAAAGATCGAGCTGCCGACCCAGATCGTGCTGCAAAAGATCGAGCGCAACGGCGTGCTGATCGACGTCGAAAAGCTTGATAAACAGTCGCGCGAACTCGGCGCCCGCCTGATGGAGCTGGAGCAGCAGGCCTATGAATTGGCCGAGGGGCCGTTCAACCTCGGCTCGCCGAAACAGATCGGCGAAATCTTCTTTGGCAAGCTGCAGCTGCCGGTCATCAAGAAGACCGCCACCGGCGCGCCGTCGACCGACGAAGAGGTGCTGCAAAAGCTGGCCGAGGATTACCCGCTGCCGAAGGTGCTGCTGGAACACCGCGGCATGGCCAAGCTGAAGTCGACCTATACCGACAAGCTGCCGAAGATGGTCAACCAGTCCACCGGCCGCGTGCATACGAATTATGCGCAGGCGGTGGCGATTACCGGGCGCCTGGCCTCGAACGATCCGAATCTGCAGAACATTCCGGTGCGCACCGCTGAGGGGCGCCGCATCCGCGAGGCGTTTGTCGCGCCGCCGGGCAGCGTGATCGTCTCGGCCGACTATTCGCAGATCGAACTGCGCATCATGGCCCATATTTCGGGCGACGAAGCGATGCTGCGTGCGTTTGCCGAAGGCGAGGACATCCACCGCGCCACGGCGGCCGAGATCTTCGGCATTCCGCCGGAAGAGGTGCAGTCCGAGCAGCGCCGCTACGCCAAGGTCATCAACTTCGGCCTGATCTACGGCATGAGCGCCTTCGGGCTGGCCGCGAACCTGCAGATCGAGCGCTCGGCGGCGGCCAATTACATCGACCGCTACTTCGCGCGCTTCTCGGGCGTGAAGCAGTACATGGACGAAACGCGCCTGGCTGCCAAGTCGCGCGGCTACGTGGAGACCGTGTTCGGCCGCCGTTTGTGGCTGCCGGAGATTAATTCGCCGAACGGTCCGCGCCGGGCTGGCGCCGAACGCGCGGCGATCAATGCGCCGATGCAGGGCACGGCGGCCGACCTCATCAAGCTGGCGATGATCGCGGTGCAGGGCTGGCTGGAAGCCGAGAAATTGGGCACGCGCATGGTCATGCAGGTGCACGATGAACTGGTGCTCGAGGTGCCGGAAGGCGAGCTGGAGCTGGTCAAGCAGAAGCTGCCGGAGCTGATGGCGGGCGTGGCGCAGTTGAAGGTGCCGCTGGTGGCCGAGACTGGTGTCGGCAGCAACTGGGAGGAAGCTCACTGAGCTTGCGCGCACTGCGCTTGCGCCTGTCAGGCCGCCAGGGCCTTTGTCCGTTTGCTGGCGGAGCGTAGCACGCGTGGACGGAAGACCCGTCCACCCTAGGTGTTGGCAATCTCGCCGCTAACACCGCCACCATCGCCACGCCTCCGCGCAGGCATCAATAACGACGGCGCCGTCCCGCGACCATCAGGACAGCGGCGCCGCCGAGCAGCATGACCGACGTTGCCGGCTCCGGCACCGCCGACACCACGCCGTTGCCCGACGCGGCGATCTCGACCCAGCCCTGCATTGCCCCCGGCCCGAAGCTGCCGGCCGAGCTGGCGAGCCGCGCCTCGGCACTGTCGCCTTCCCACACCCAGGCTTCGTCCGGGCGCCCGGCTTCGCTGCCCACCGTGACCAGCAGCTCTGCCGCCGCACGCGTGCCCGCGCCAAAGGTGGCCAGGTGCGCGTTGGCGAAGAAGGTCACGCCCGTGTTCGGCGACAGGATGAAGTGGAAGCGCGCACGGTCCCAGGCATAGTCCGCCGTGCCCCAGATGCCGGCGCCGGCGCTGGCCTGCATGGCGCCGCCGACGCCGTTCTCCCAGGTCAGCCAGGGCGTGACATCGTCGAATTCGTCGAGGTCGACCAGTTCGTAGCCATCCAGGCTGATGGTGCCGCTGGCGCCGGTTTGCGCGAGTGCGGGCTGGGCCAGGACCGAGGCAAGGACGGCGGCGACGCCGGCGAGGCGAGCAAGACTTTTCATGTGGAATTCTCCTGTTGGGAAGGGGCGCGCCAGGCGGGCGCGAGAGCTCGCCGACTATAGACGAGGGCTCCCTGGTCCCTCCTAGCGAGGCGCAAGCTTCCTGGTAAAACGGCCACCTGAGTGCACTGTTTCGAGTTTTGTCGATAGGACATTCGGTCTATGGAACTTGTATTCGTGGTAACGAATAATGAGCGCTTCTTTCTTCCTTACCTCGACCATGGAGTCCTGAATGCGTTTGCCTACCTTCCCGCTTGCCGCCGCGTGCGCCGTCCTGTCCATCACGCTCGCGGGCTGCTCGACCGTGGCCGAGAAGACCAACTTCCTGTCCGACGAATCGATCAAGTCCAAGGTGGCGGGCACCCTCGGCCACGATCCCGCATCGCTGACCCTGGTCAACCGCCGTACCGATGGCACCAATACCTATGTCACCGTGCGCACTAACAACAAGAAGGAGTTTGCCTGCACCTTGAACGGCGGCAACCTGCTCAGCGCCGGCCTCGTCAATCCGCCAAGCTGCACGCCGAAGGCGTGATGTCCTCTGTCCATTAACCCAAGAGCGACCATGGCCAAGATCGACGCTTCGTATACCAAGACCGTCGGCCCCGACGGCGTGACCTTCCGCATCGTGCCGGCCACGTCCCCGGACGCGGGCTTTTCCTTCGCGCGCCTGTTCCTGGCCGCGTTTCCCGCATACGCCGCGGTGGCCATCGTCGGCGGCATCTTCGGTTCGGTCGTTCTCGGCCTGCTGTCCATGTTCGGCGAGGGCTTCGTCAAGCTGATCGGCGGCCTGCTCACGCTGGTCATGGCCGGGCTGTTCTTCTATGCCTGGTTCCTGTGCTACCGCTGGCTCAGCCGCTGGATCCTGCGCAAGGGCGCCGAAGGGCGGCATGCCTACGACACCGGGCTGCTGGTGAATGCCGAAGGCATCACGGTGCTGCAGACGAAGCAGTTCCTGCGCCATGAAGACATCCATCGCCTGGTGATCAAGAATGCCTTCGACAACACGCTCGACATTCCGCTCACCGGCTACGTGGCCGCCGGCAGCCCGATGGTCGTGGGCGCGGCGGCAGCGGCGAATGCGATGACGAATTCGGTGGCCATGCTGGCCAACCACAAGCGGCGGGTCGCGGCGCGGGTCGGCTTCATCGTCACGGCGGAAGCGGGCGGCGTGGCGCACCGGATCGCCGGCGGGCTGACCGAGGTGTGCGCGCACGGGGTCATGACCGACATCGGCCGCGCCCTGCGCGACGAGATCCGGTAGGAGAGCTGCCCGGGACGCTCTTCCGGACACGAGCACGCTCGGGCATGCACGCGCATCCATGTCACTGTAAGATAGTCAGCCTTACAACTCATGACCGAAGGGGATGCACATGAAGGACCTCGTACAAGACGGCGACAGCCTGGTTGCCAAGACCGCGTTCGAAGACGGCGTCGACCGCCGCGTGTTCCTGAAGGCAGCCGTCGGCAGCGGTTTCGCCGCCGCCACCCTGCCGGTCATGGCGCAATCCATGATCCAGACCGATACGAGCGGCCTGTCCGCCGGCGACCACATCATCGTCATCAACGGCCAGGACGTGCCGGTCTACCGCGCCCAGCCGGAAGGCCGCTCGAACCTGCCGGTGGTGCTGGTGATCTCGGAAATCTTCGGCGTGCACGAGCACATCAAGGACGTGGCGCGCCGCTTCGCCAAAGCCGGCTACCTGGCCATCGCGCCGGACCTGTTCGTACGCCAGGGCGACCCGACCAAGGTCGCGAATATCGCCGACCTGATGAAGGACATCATCTCGAAAACACCGGACGCCCAGGTCATGTCCGACCTCGACACGGTGGTCAACTGGGCCAGGCAGCGCGGCGGCGACATCGAGCGCCTGGGCATCACGGGTTTCTGCTGGGGCGGCCGCATCACCTGGCTGTACGCGGCGCACAACCCGAAGGTCAAGGCCGGTGTGGCCTGGTATGGCCGCCTGACGGGCGACGCCACCGCCAATTCGCCGAAGCACCCGGTCGACGTGGCGCAAGGCCTGAAGGTGCCGGTGCTGGGCCTGTACGGCGGCAAGGACACCGGCATTCCGCTGGAATCGGTCGAGCGCATGAAGACCGAACTGGCCAAGGGCAACAGCCGCTCCGAGATCGTCGTGTTCCAGAATTCGGGCCACGCCTTCCATGCGGATTACCGCCCGAGCTACAACGAAGCCGATGCCAAGGATGGCTGGAAGCGCGCGCTGAACTGGTTTGCCAAGCACGGCGTGGCCTGAGTTCGGGCGTCGGAAAGGCGCGTAGCGGCCTGTGCGGGTACAATGTCCGGTTTGCTACGCGCAGCACGTCCAGAACAAGAGGCTTCAAATCGACCCGATTCTCATCCACATCCTGCTGGCGACCCTGATCGCCGGCGTCGTCAGCATCTCGGCCGCGGCTTTGTTCTCCTTCACGCTGCTCTCCAAAATGGTGGAGCGGCTGGTGAGCCTGTCCGTCGGCATCATGCTGTCGACGTCGCTGCTGCATGCCTTGCCGGAAGCCTTCGATTCCGACGCGAGTCCGCAGAAGCTGTTCGCGACCCTGCTGGCGGGCTTGCTCACCTTCTTCATGCTGGAAAAGCTGGCGCTGCTGCGCCACTCGCACCACCACGAGGGCGACGGCCACCACCACGCGCACGGCCACGACGCCAGGGAGGCCGGCAAGTCGGGCTGGATGATCCTGATCGGCGACGGCATGCACAACTTCACCGACGGCATCCTGATCGCGGCCGCCTTCCTGGCCAATCCGGAGCTGGGCATCGTCACCGCGCTGGCGATCGTCGCGCACGAGATCCCGACCGAGATCGGCGACTTCATCGTGCTGCTCAATGCCGGCTTCTCGCGCATGCGTGCGTATGTGTTCAATCTCCTGTGCAGCCTGCTCGCCGTGGCCGGCGGCCTGCTCGGCTACTTCACGCTCGACCGCGCCAGCGGGCTGATTCCGTATGTGCTGGTGTTCGCTTCGTCGGGCTTCATCTACATTGCCGTGAGCGACCTGATGCCGCAGATGCAGCGCCGCGCAACCGTCAAGGAATCGGTGCCGCAGGTGCTGTTGATTGGACTTGGCGTTATCATTGTGCTCTTCCTGACCGGGCGCTGACGCATTGAGGCAGGCCCGGCCGCACTTGATGCGAGGGGCTTGCCATGAAAAGCTATCGTTGGATTCCCGAGACCGGCTCCGGTCTCGAACACCTGGTACTCCGACAGACGAACGAAGGCGTGATCGCGCAGGGCGTGGTGATCGGCGGGCGCTACGGCGAAGACTACGGCGCCAGCTACCGCATCGCCTGCGACGCTGCCTGGCGCGTGCGGCATGCCATCGTCGATGTGGCCGGCGGCGGGCACCTGGAATTGTTTGCCGATGGCGACGGGCAGTGGCGCGGCGGGGATGGCGCGGTCATCGAGGCGCTGGCCGGCTGCATCGACATCGACCTGACGGCCAGCTGCTTTACCAACACGCTACCGGTCCGCCGCCTGGGCGACTCGCTCGGCGAGCGGCAGGTCATCGACGTGGCCTGGGTGTGGATTCCCGAGCTGAAAGTGGAGAGGGCGCCGCAGGCGTACACGCGGCTGGGGATGAATGCGTATCGCTTCGAGAGCCTGGGCAGCGATTTCAGGGCGGACCTGCGGGTCGATGACGACGGCCTGGTCGAGCTGTATCCTGGCCTGTTCAAACGCGCGTAGGGTGGGTTCTTGAACCCACCATGTGTGAACCGAGAATACGCCCGGTGGGTTCGAGAACCCACCCTACGGTTTCGACGGGGTTGGTAGGGTGGACTCCCGAGTCCACGCTGTAGAACGGCAGAGAGTCGAAGCGCTTCGCGAAGCGGTAGGGAGCGCGAAGGTACGACCGCGTGGACACAGGTGTCCACCCTACGGATCATGAGTCCGTTGCCACCGGTCGAGAAGGATCGCTGCTCCACTCACTCCACGACCCCGGATACAAGGCCGCGCCTTTCAATCCCGCCACCTCCAGCGCCAGCAGGTTGTGACACGCCGTCACCCCCGACCCGCACTGCATGATCGCATCCGCCGGCGCGCCGATCACCGCGCCGAATTCCTCGCGCAGTTGCTCGGCCGCCTTGAAGCGTCCATCCGGCTGCAGGTTGTCCTTGAAGAAGCGGTTCTTCGCCCCCGGAATATGCCCGCCCACCGGATCGATCGTTTCGTTCTCGCCGCGGAAGCGGTCCGCCGCGCGCGCATCCACGACCGTGCGTTTCGCGCTCTCGATATTCTCCAGCACCTCGGCCACCGTCACCGTCGGCACGAACGGTGCACCCACTTCGACCGACCCATGCGGCTTGCTGACAACCTCGGTGACGACCGGCTGCCCAAGCGCCTGCCACGCCGGCAGTCCGCCATCGAGCACCGCCGCCGCCTCGTGTCCAATCCAGCGCAGCAGCCACCACAAACGCGCCGCGTACATGCCGCCATGCGCGTCGTAGGCCACGACCTGGGTGCCGCTATTTACGCCCCAGCCACGCAAGACCTCGACCAGCGCTTCCTTCGACGGCAGCGGATGCCGCCCCTTGAACACGCCATCCTCGCCACGCTTCGGCCCCGACAGCTCCGTCTCCATGTTCGCGAACACGGCGCCCGGCAAATGCCCGGCCGCATAGGCTTCACGCCCATACGCCAGGTTGACGAGGTCATGCCGGCAATCGACGATCACCCAGTCAGGTGCATCGATATGTGCGGCCAGGTCGGCGGCGGAAATCAGGGTCGTGTACATGGCAGGCCTCACAGTTCGCTGGCGATGGGATCCGTTTTTTCGGTGACGGCGCCGCGCGCCGTGCTGCGCGTATTGTAGAACGTCGCCGCAATGCCGGACGCCAGGATCACGGCTATGCCCAGCCACACGTGCCAATCGAAGCGGTCGCCCCAGAGCAGCAGGCCCCACATGCTGGAAAACACGATGCCGGTGTACTGCAGGTTCGCCACCACCAGCACCTTGCCGACGCGGTAGGCGCGGGTCATGGCCATCTGCGCCATCAGGGCCGCACCGCCGATCGCCAGCAGCAGCAGGCCGCCGTACAGCGTGTGGCTATGGAAGGGCGTGAAGTTTAACCCTGCGCCCGCGCCATCGCCGCTGACCACGCCGACGAAGCCAGCCACCGCGGTCGTCGCCGAAAAATAAAACACCACGCGGTACTCCGGCTCGCCCATCTGGCCGAGTTTGCGCACCTGCATGTAGGCCATCGCCGAGATGACCGACGAACAGAGACCGGCCAGCCCGCCCAGCCACTGGTTCGATTCCACGGCCGGCTGCAGCACCAGCGTGACGCCGAAGAAGCTGGCGCCCACGGCCAGCACCAGCGGCCATTCGGCGTGCTTGGTCTTGGTCCACCAGCCCATCAGGAACATCCAGGCCGCGATCCAGATCGGCGCCATGTAGTTCAGGGTCATGGCGGTGGCCAGCGGCAGTTTTGAAATGGCGAAGAACCACAGCCACAGCGACGTGACGCCGACCGCGCTGCGCCACAAATGGGCTTTCGGGAAGGGAGTGCGGAAGGTGCCGCCGCGATGGCGCACGATCATGAAGAGGATGACGGCGCCGATCAGGCCGCGGTAGAAGAGGAGTTCGGAGGTGGTGTAGAACTCGGAAGCCAGCTTCACGCCCGCGCCCATGGCGGCAAACGCAAAGCTGGCGAACAGCATCCAGAGTGAAGGCATTACATTCCTGGGTTGTACTACGTTACAACTGAGCATTACAGCTGAGGCCGTGTCCGAATGTCAGACCTGACCCCAGCTGTTACAGATCGATCTTGCTGCGGTACCACTCATGGAAGTGCTGCATGCCGTCTTCCATCGGCGACTGGTAAGGCCCCACTTCGTTGACGCCGCGCTCCATCAGGATGCGGCGGCCGGCATCCATGCGCTGGGCGATTTCGTCGTCCTCGATGCAGGTTTCCATGTAGGCGGCGCGTTCGGCTTCCACCAGTTCGCGCTCGAACAGGGCGATCTCTTCCGGGTAGTAGAACTCGACCACGTTGCGGGTCTTTTGCGGGCCGAGCGGCCACAGGGTCGACACCACCAGCACGTTCGGATACCACTCGACCATGATGTTCGGGTAGAGCGTGAGCCAGATCGCGCCTTGCTTCGGTTCCTTGCCGCCGTTGAACTTGAGCACGGCTTCCTGCCACTTTTTATAGGTCGGAGAGCCGGCCTTTTGCAGGCCGCGGTTCACGCCCACGGTCTGCACGCTGAAGTCGCGGCCGAATTCCCATTTCAGGTCGTCGCAGGACACGAAATTGCCAAGGCCCGGGTGGAAGGGCTCGACGTGGTAATCCTCCAGGTAGACCTCGATAAAAGTCTTCCAGTTGTAGTCGACGTCGTGGATCTCGACGTGGTCGAACAAATAGCCCGAGAAATCGAGGTCCTTCGAGACCGACATCTCCTTGAGCTTGTCCATCACGTCGTAGCCGTTCTGCTCGAACAGCAGGCCGTTCCAGCTTTGCAGCGTGGTCTTCGACAGATTCAGGCAGGGCGTTTCGGCGAAGTGCGGCGCGCCGATCAGTTCGCCCTTCAAATCGTAGGTCCAGCGGTGCAACGGGCACACGATGTTGTTGGCGTTGCCGCGGCCATTGAACATCAGCGCCTGGCGGTGCCGGCAGACGTTGGACAGCACCTCGATGCCGTTGGCGTTACGCACCAGCATGCGGCCTTCGTTTTCGGATGCCAGGGTGGCGAAGTCGCCCATCTCCGGCACCATCAGTTCATGGCCGACGTAACGCGGCCCCTGCCGAAACAGTTGCTGGATCTCGCGCTGCAGCAGCGCATCGTCAAAGTAAACATTTACCGGAAGCTGAGCGCACGAGCGCGCCAGCTTGGCGTGGGTAGCCAGATCGGACATCCCAACCCCCCCTATTTGAGACCTAAAGAAGAGAAAGAATCCAAAGACCAGTATTTAGTGTGCGGAAATACGGTATTTCGGACAGAACCGGCGATTATACCGTGGAACGAGCTCTACAGTCTCGGACCGGCACGCGGTTGTGGTGCGCAGGGGCACAGGAATTGCCGGAAAGGCATCGTTTTCATGGTGTGCAGGGTGGGTGCGTTAAAATGTGAACGGTCGTGCAATTAGCTCAGCATTCGCGCGGACCCCTCTGGGGTAAGGATTGTTCTAAAATACGCGATTAGGCTTCCCCATGGCGCACCCCTTGCGCTGTTCCGGGATCGCTGGCCCAAACACAACAAGTAACTATGGCAAATAATGTAAACGTGGGAGCACCGGAGTCCTTCGAAGCGGCAATGGCCGAACTGGCCCAGCTCGTCTCGCAGATGGAAGCAGGGCAATTGCCGCTGGAAGCTTCGGTGGTCGCCTATGCACGCGGTTCCGAACTCGTGAAATACTGCGCCGCCCAGCTCGACAAGGTGGAATCCCAGGTCAAGGTGCTGGAAGGCGACATGCTGAAACCCTTCAGCGGCGACGAGGGCGCGCAATGAGCGCGGCGCCATTCGCCGACTGGATGGCAGGCGTCCAGGCCGATGTCGAAGACGCGCTGTCGCGCTTCCTGCCGGCCGCCGATGCCCAACCCACCAAGCTGCACGAAGCCATGCGCTACACCGCGCTCGGCGGCGGCAAGCGCGTGCGTCCGCTGCTGGTGTATGCCAGCGGTGCCTTGTTCGGCGCCGATGCCGCCTCGCTGGCGCGCGCCGCCTGCGCACTGGAGATGATCCACGTGTATTCGCTGGTACACGACGACATGCCTTGCATGGACGACGACGCCCTGCGCCGCGGTAAGCCGACGGTCCACGTGGCCTATGACGAAGCGACCGCGCTGCTGGTGGGGGACACGCTGCAGGCGCGCGCCTTCGAAGTGCTGGCCGGCGACGATGCGCTTCCGCCGGCGCGCCTGGTTGGCATGCTGCGCCTGCTGGCCGAAGCTGCCGGTTCCGCCGGCATGTGCGGCGGCCAGGCCATCGACCTCGACAGCGTCGGCTTGTCCCTGAGCCTGGAACAGCTCGAACGCATGCACCAGCTGAAGACCGGCGCACTCTTGCGCGCATCGGTCCTGCTCGGCGCGCTGTGCGGCAAGGACTTGAACCCGACGGAACTCGAAGCCCTGAAGGCCTACTCCAAGGCAGTGGGGCTGGCGTTCCAGGTGGTCGACGATGTACTGGATGCGACGGCCGACTCGGCCACGCTCGGCAAGACCGCCGGCAAGGATGCGGCCGACAACAAGCCGACGTATGTGTCGATCCTCGGACTGGAGCCCTCGAAGGCGCTGGCCGAACAATTGCGGCGCGAGGCGCACGATGCGCTGGCGCCATTCGGAGAACAAGCACAGCGGCTGCGCGAACTCGCGGACCTGATCGTGCAGCGGAAGGCCTAAATGAACCTGTTAGACACCATCAACGACCCGTCGGACCTGCGCAAGCTCCCGCGCACGCAACTGACCCCGCTGGCCGGCGAGCTGCGCCAGTATCTGCTCGACTCGGTCTCCAAGACCGGCGGCCATTTGTCGTCGAACCTCGGCACCGTGGAGCTGACCATTGCGCTGCACTACGTGTTCGAGACGCCGCACGACCGCATCGTGTGGGACGTGGGCCACCAGACCTATTCGCACAAGATCCTCACCGGCCGCCGCGAGCGCATGCCCACGCTGCGCCAGCTGAACGGCCTGTCGGGCTTCCCGAAGCGCGACGAAAGCGAATACGACACCTTCGGCACCGCCCACTCGTCGACCTCGATCTCGGCCGCACTCGGCATGGCCGCCGCCGCCAAATTGAAAGGCGAGCAGCGCCACGCGATCGCCGTGATCGGCGACGGCTCGATGACGGCCGGTATGGCCTTCGAGGCCCTGAACAATGCCGGCGTCGAGGAAGACTGCAATCTGCTGGTGGTCCTGAACGACAACGACATGTCGATCTCACCGCCGGTGGGCGCGCTGAACCGCTACCTGGCGCGCCTGATGAGCGGCCAGTTCTACGCCGCCGCCAAGAGCGTCGGCAAGACCGTGCTGCCAGGCCCGCTGCGCGAACTGGCGAGCCGCCTGGAAGAACACGCGAAGGGCATGGTGGTCCCGGCCACGATGTTCGAGGAATTCGGCTTCAACTACATCGGCCCGATCGACGGGCATGACCTGGATTCGCTGATCCCGACGCTGGAAAACATCAAGAAGCTCAAGGGCCCGCAGTTCCTGCACGTGGTGACCAAGAAGGGCCAGGGCTACAAGCTGGCCGAGGCCGAGCCGATCCTGTACCACGGCACCGGCAAGTTCAACCCGACCGAGGGCATCAAGCCGGCTACCGCCCCAAGCAAGATCACCTACACCGAAGTCTTCGGCAACTGGCTGTGCGACATGGCAGCCGTCGATTCGCGCCTGGTCGGCATTACGCCGGCGATGCGCGAGGGCTCGGGCATGGTGCGCTTCCATGCTCAGTACCCGGAGCGTTATTTCGACGTCGGCATCGCCGAGCAGCACTCGGTGACCTTCGGCGCCGGTCTCGCCACCGAAGGCATGAAGCCGGTGGTCGCGATTTATTCCACCTTCCTGCAGCGCGCCTACGACCAGCTGATCCACGACGTGGCGCTGCAGAACCTGGACGTGACGTTTGCCCTGGACCGCGCCGGCCTGGTCGGCGCCGATGGCGCAACCCACGCGGGTAACTACGACCTGGCCTACCTGCGCTGCATCCCGAACATGGTGGTCATGGCGGCGTCGAACGAGAACGAATGCCGCCAGATGCTGACCACCGCTTACCACTACCCGGGTCCGGCGGCGGTGCGTTATCCGCGCGGCGCCGGTATCGGTGCGGCGATTCAGGAAGAGCTGACCTCGATCGAGATCGGCAAGGGCGAAGTCCAGCGCCAAGGCAAGGGCGTGGCCATCCTGGCGTTCGGCTCGATGGTGGCGCCGAGCATGGGCGCGGCCGGCGAACTCGATGCCACGGTCGCCAACATGCGCTTCGTGAAGCCGCTCGACGTCGAGCTGGTCAAGCAGCTGGCGGCGGAGCACGACTACCTGGTGACGGTGGAAGAGGGCGCGGTCATGGGCGGCGCCGGTGCGGCCGTGGCCGAGGCGATGGCGGCAGCGGGCATCGTCAAGCCGCTGCTGATCCTCGGTCTGCCTGATAAATTCATCGACCAGGGCGATCCGGCGGCGCTGCTGGCGTCGGTGGGGCTGGATGCCAAGGGCATCGCGGCCTCGATTCGCGCGCGCTTCGGTATCGCGGGCGAGCCGCGGCTGGTGGCGGTGAAGAGCTGAGCTTTATTCGGCTCGATGAAGAAGCGGCGCCTTGGGCGCCGTTTTTTTTGCCGATAGTGCGGTGTGCACGTGTACGACCGCGTGGACACAGGTGTCCACCCTACCAAACCGAAGTCACGTACGTCGGCGAAGGAGTAGGGTGGGCCGGGCCGCGCAAGGCACTCGTGCCCACGCGGTATAGCACGTCTGAATGTCGAAACGTGTATTCGGCCACTGTACCCATCCACCTCTCAACTCTACTAGTTCGTCCGCCCCCCAATCCACGATAACTTTGTCGCAAAGCCAACAATAAACAGGCCCGGTTTCCGCACCACAGGAAAGCCGGCGGCCGTCCCAGACAACAGCCGCCGCGCGCAGCAAATCGTCTTTGATCGCCAAGGGAGAATTGCATTGAAAAAGAAATTCGGCCTGTTCCTGTTCGCACTCGGCCTGAGTGCTTCCTATGCCTATGCCTACGATGACACGGCGTGCATCCTGGATTGCCACGCCAAGTACGTCGACTGCATGTCGCGCGGCTACTTCACCCCCAACTACTGCCAGAGCCGCATGAGCGTCTGCTCCGCGATGTGCGACGGCTGGGACGGTAACGGCCCGATTCCTTGACCCGCTTTCCACAGCAGGAAAACGGCGGCAGCCGCACCTCATGGCGGGTAGCCGCGCCTTGTTTTGTCTCGATCCCAAGGGAGAATCGAATTGAAAAAGAAAATTGGCCTGTTCCTGTTCGCACTTGGCCTGAGTGCTTCCTATGCCCATGCCGACACCGACTACAACACCTGCTTCCAGACCTGCTGGGACCAGTACGAGGATTGCCTGTCGCGCGGTAACTTCACCCTCAACTATTGCGGGCACCGCATGAGCATGTGCGCCGCGATGTGCGACGGCTGGGACGGCACCGGCGACATTCCTTGACCTGTTTTGCGCAGCAAGGAAAGCCGGCGGCCGTACCGGACGGCGGCCGCCGTGCGCAGCACTTCGTCCTGATCGCCAAGGGAGAATCACATTGAAAAACAAGATACGCCTGTTCCTGTTTGCACTCGGCCTGAGTGCTTCCTATGCCTATGCCCAGGTTGACTACAATACCTGCATCGATGAATGCGAGGCCGAATTCATCGACTGCATGACGAGCGGTGCTCACCCGCCACGGTATTGCGTACCGCGCCTGACCTCTTGCAAGAACTGGTGCAACAGCTGGAGCGGAACGGGCCCGATTCCTTGATGCCGGCGGGGCACGATCCGAACGGCCCTGTCAACGCGCGCGGGTGCACAGGTACACCGCACCAGCCGTCGCCAGGAAGCCGGCCAGCGTCATCGCGCTCAAGGTCTCGCCCAGCAGCGCAAAGGCCATCAGCGCCGTCACGCCCGGGATCAGGTAGAACAGGCTGGCCACCTTGCTCGCTTCCCCCTTGCGCATCATGAGGAACAGCAGGCTGGTCGCGCCGATCGAATTCACGACCGCCAGCCAGCCCGACGCAAACAGCATCGCCGGCGTCCAGCGCACGTCGAAGCCTTCCACGGACAGCGACACGGGCAGCGCCACCAGCGTCGCCACCGCCAGCTGCACGAAGCCGCCAGTGCGCAAGTCCATCCCCGCGCAGAACTTCTTCTGGTACAGCGTGCCGAGCGTGACCCCGGCCAGCGCCACCACGGCCGCCGCATAGGCCCCGACGCCAGCGCTTCCGGTGCCCAGCTTGTGCCACACCACCAGCACCACGCCCATCACGCCGCCCGCCATTCCCAGCCACTGTTTTGCACCCAGCCGTTCGCCGAACACGAACGCCGCCCCGAGCGCCGTGAACACCGGCATGGTGCCGACGATCAGCGCCGATTCACCCGCCGACACGCCCAACTTCAGCGCCGTGTACAGGCCCGAGAACTGCAGCGCCTGGATCAGGAAGCCTACCACCACCAGGTGCCCGAACTGCCTGCGGTTCGCCGGCCAGGGCGCGCGCGCCGCCAGCGCCACGATCAGCAGCACGGATGAGGCCAGCCCGAAGCGGATCGCCAGCAGCGTGAACGGCCCGGCATACGGCACGGCCAGCTTGCCGACCACATAGCCGGAACTCCACATCGCAATGAAGAGCAGGGGCAGGGCCAGGCCGGTGATGCGGGCCAGTACGGAAACGGCAGGAGGGGCAAGCCTGAGCGTGGTCATCGTGTTCTCCAGTGGTTGATCTTCCCAGCTTAGGCTGAATACTGCTGCGATACAATCCATTGGCTGGGCAACTGATTGTTTCCAAGGACGATACGATGACCGAGATGCAGCCGCGCGACTTTTCCGATGTCTGGG
Organism: Massilia sp. IC2-278; assembly: GCF_020708045.1. Classification (GTDB taxonomy): domain Bacteria; phylum Pseudomonadota; class Gammaproteobacteria; order Burkholderiales; family Burkholderiaceae_D; genus Telluria. The sequence goes on along the minus strand of NZ_JAJFES010000007.1, from coordinate 42,378 downwards.
CCTTTGTCCGGGTCGTCGACACCGGTTCCTTTTCCGAAGCCGCGCGCCAGATGGGCACGACCAAGGCCAACATCAGCAAGCAGGTCGCGAACCTGGAAAGGAAGCTGCACGCCAGGCTGCTGAACCGCTCGACACGCAAACTGGGCCTCACCGAAGCGGGCAGCGCCATCTACGGGAACGCCGTGCGCATGCTGGAAGAAGCGCGCGCGCTGGAAGCCACCGCCGCCGGTTTGCAGACCGGCCCGGGCGGCACCCTGCGCGTGAGCGCCTCGATGGCCTTCGGCACTACCTGCCTGGCCGGCCTGCTGCCCGCCTTCATGGAGCGCTACCCGGACATCCGCGTGGTGCTCAGCCTGACCGACCGCTACGTCGACCTGGTCGAGGAAAACATCGACGTCGCCCTGCGCCTGGCGTCGCGCATCGACATGCTGAGCGTGGTGGCGCGGCCGATAGCAGGCATCCGCTACGTGCTGGCTGCGGCGCCGGCTTACCTGGAACAGCACGGCACGCCACAGAGCACCGAGGACCTTGCAATGCACCGCTGCCTGACGTTCGGCGCCTCCGGTGCGCCGGTGACCTGGCAGTTCGACGACGCTGGTGGCACCGTGAATGTGAACGTGGACAGCGCCCTGGCCGCCAACAGCAGCGTGGCCCTGCACCTGGCCATGCTGCGCGGCGGCGGCATTGCGTTGCTGCCGACGTATGTGGTTGGCGAGGACCTGCGCAGCGGCGCCGCCGTGCAGCTGCTGCCCGAACTGACGCCAAAGGGCTTTTCAGGCGACCAGCTATACGCTGTCTACCTGGAGAACCGCTTCCTGCCGCTGAAGGTGAGGGTGTTTATCGACTATCTTGTCGAGACGACGGCACAAGACCAGTTGTTCCAGGGCGTTTCATAGCGGCCTGATCAAACAGTTGCTATATACTCAAGGCAGTCTGGAATGTCTGCTTTCGCAACAGTGAGGGCCGGATGACGGAAAACGTAAGGAGAACAGCAATTTCCAGCAGCGAGAACGGAAAAATCGTGCAGGGCAGTGCCAGGCAATGGCGGGCTTTCGAGAAAGCGGTCCTGGTCGCTCTCGGTCCTGCGATCAAAGGAACCGGGTGGAGGAAAAGTGGCGCGGTGCTGTTCAGGCAGGCCGGCGATTTTTTTCATGAGGTTCGTATAACGGTATCGCTTTACGATGGAAAAACGCACGTCACGCACTGCGTCAAACCCATGGCGCTGGACCCGATTCTATGGGATATCCTGGGGATGCCCGGGAATGCGGGCGAACCGCTTTCGTTCCGCGCAAACGGCGCCTTTACCTGCCCGGGACTGCCCATGTATGAGGAGGTGCTTGAACAGTCCTGTCTTACGCCGGGCGATGCAGCAATCTCCTTGATGGCAGTCGTCGTGACCCAGCAAGCACTCCTGACGGAAGTCCTGCAAGCCTCGGATTTCTCGTCATTGGTCGCCCAACATACCAATCAGCTGGAACGTGGAGCCTATGCCGTCACCCTGGTTACCAGCCTGATCAACGATGGCGACTGCGACGCCGCCGCCCGTCTCGCAAGCGCATATGCCTCCGGCGAACGCGAATCATGCTGCGACATCAGCGTCGAGGGCGTGTCTGTCCATCGCCTGGCGCTCGATTGGCTGGCAGATGGGGCTGCATCAACAAAGTTCGCAACCTGGCCTTCTGCCTGTCACGACTGAACCTGCACCTTGACTGCGCCGTCGCGGTCTTTTCTGGCCTGGACAACGAACAGGTCTTTATTACTTGGGAATACTTCATGAAGCATACGTTTGCCCGCCTGACCCTGGCCTTGTGCGCAGCCGGCTTCGGCATCGCCGCCCATGCCGCCGATCCTTATACGCCGCAGGAATACGTCCAGTTCCAGCACGCCGACTGGACCAGGAACGCCACCATCTACCAGATCAACACGCGCCAGTTCACGCCGGAGGGCAGTTTCAAGGCCGCCACCGCCCAACTGCCGCGCCTGAAGGAACTCGGCGTCGACATCCTGTGGCTGATGCCGATCCACCCGATCGGTGAGCTCAAGCGCAAGGGTACGCTCGGCAGCCCGTACGCGGTGCGCGACTACCGCGCCGTGAACCCGGAATTCGGCACCCTGCAGGACTTCCGCGCCTTTGTCGACGGCGCGCACAAGCTGGGCATGCGTGTCATCATCGACTGGGTCGGCAACCACACCTCCTGGGACAGCGTCCTGCGCAGCAGCCATCCGGACTGGTACGCCAACGACAGCAGCGGCAAGCCGCGCCCGACGCCCTGGTTCGACTGGGACGACATCATCGACCTCGATTACAGCAAGCCGGCCCTGCGCCGCTACATGACCGAATCGATGCTGTACTGGGTGCGCGAGACCGGCATCGACGGCTACCGCGTGGACGCCGCCGGCCTGGTGCCGCAGGACTTCTGGGACAACGCCAGCCGTGAGTTGCGCGCCGTGAAGCCGGTGTTCATGCTGGCCGAATGGGAAAGCCGCGACATGCACCGCGTGGCCTTTGATGCCAGCTATGCCTGGACCTGGTGGGACGCGCTGCACGACGTCGCCAAGGGCAAGCGCGACGCCACCGGCCTGTACACCTATTACGCCTGGGGCCAGAAGTTCTACCCGCGCCAGGCCTACCGCCTGCTGTACACGACCAACCACGACAAGAACACCTGGGAGGGTACCGAGTTCGATATCTTCGGCCCGGCGGTCGACGCGGCGATCGTGTTCAGTTTTGTGAGCGAAGGCATGCCGATGATCTACAACGGCCAGGAAGCCGGCAACCGCAAGCGCCTGGAATTCTTCGAGCGCGATCCGATCGAGTGGAAGCCGTCACCGTATGCAGACCTGTACCGCAAGCTGATCTCGCTGAAGAAGTCCAACACGGCCTTGTGGAACGGTGAATTCGGTGCGCAGATGGTGCAGGTGCCGAACGCCGCGCCGAAGCAGATCTTCAGCTTCGTGCGCGCCAATGCCAAGGACAAGGTCTTCGTCGCGCTGAACCTGTCGGGAGAACAGGTCAAGGCCAGCTTCAGCAAAGACCTGCACCACGGCAGCTACCGCGACTTCGCCACCGGCGAAACGGTGCGCGTGGATGCGGCAACGAGCTTCGACATGGCGCCGTGGAGCTACAAGGTGCTGGTGAAGTAGGCTGCAAGAGTAAAGCTGCAGCCCATGGTGTCCCGGCCTGGTTTATCATTGCCGGATCGCGAAAAACGGCAGTCCACACATGGCGAACACACTCGTCGGGCTGCCGAATACACGTCAAGCGCGTGCCATGCACGTTGACCAGCGTCTCCCTTAACCATCCGACATGCCGTCGGATTTACGAATGCCGTCAGCAACACGCTGAGGCATCAGGAGCGCTGGATGAACAGGAAAATTGCAATTATCGGTGCAGGATTGGGTGGCCTCGTGTTGGCCCGGGTCCTGCATGTGAACGGCATCGCCGCCACGATCTACGAAGCCGACGCCGGCCCGGGTGCGCGCACACAAGGCGGCCTGCTCGATATCCACGAACACAGCGGCCAGCGCGCGCTGGAAGACGCCGGCTTGCGCGACGCCTTCACTTCACTCGTCCTTCCCGCCGAAGACGCCAAGCGGATAGTCGACCGGCATGGCGCCGTCCTGTTCGACAGGCCCGGCAGCCATGGCGCCTGCCGGCCCGAAGTCGAACGGGGCGCGCTGCGCGACATGCTGCTGGCCGCGCTTCCCGCGGGTGCCGTCGAATGGAACCGCAAGCTCACCTCGGTCGCCGGCGGGCGCTCGCAGCCGCAGGCGCGCTTTGCCGATGGCACGTCGATCACGGCGGATCTCATCGTGGGCGCGGACGGCGCCTGGTCGCGTGTACGGCCGCTGCTGACCGATGCCAGGCCCGCCTATTCCGGGATCTGTTTCGTCGAGATCGGGCTGCTCGACGCCGCGCCTCGCCACCAGGCCGCCATCGACGCGATCGGAAGCGGTACGCTCATGGCCGTCGCCCCCGGCAAAGGCATCATGCTGCACCGCCACGCCGACGGCACCGTGCGCGGCTATGCGGCCCTGGACAAGCCGGAGGCGTGGCTGCGCTCGATCGACTTCACCGATGCGCGGCCCGGCCTCGCGCGCATTGCGCAGGAATTCGCGGGGTGGGCGCCGTCGCTGACTGTCTTCGTGCGCGAAAGCCAGGTCGCGCCCATCCTGCGCCCGATCCACGCCTTGCCGGCGGGATTACGCTGGGACAGGGTTGCCGGCGTGACCCTGGTCGGCGACGCCGCGCATCTGATGTCGCCATTTGCGGGTGAGGGAGCCAACCTGGCGCTGTACGACGGCGCGCAACTGGCCAGGGCGATCATTCGTCATCCGGCTGATCTCGACGCCGCGCTGGCTGCTTACGAATCCGCGCTGTTTTCCCGTAGCGCAGAAGTCGCCGCCGCATCCGCACGGAACCTGGCCGAATTCTTCGGCTCTGGCGCGCCCGGGAGTGTGGTCCGCCTGTTTCGTCACGCCGGGCGCCGGCAGGCGTGATCCGCTACACACGGCCCCAAGGATGATCATCCGGATTTTTGATATAGTTTTATTAATTTATCGGAGATCGATCATGGAGGAGCCTGTGAAAAATGTGGATGTGAGAGTTACCGTGGATGTGCGCGTCGACCCGGTCGGCGTGGCCGTGTTCTTTACGTCGATCGCTGCGGCACTGTTCTTCCTGAAGAAGAACGTCAAGAGCCTGCCGCAGACGTCGGCCTCCTCGGCTTCCTGAGGCGCGCTGTTTCCAGGGAAGGCAGACAGCCGGCAGTTCAGCGCAGGCTGCCTTCCTCCACCATCGTCTCCTTGGCCACCTCGGCCACCTGCCTGTCGTCCTCGGTCAGGCGCACTGTCTTCCAGCTGCCGCGCGCGAACCACGCCACCGACACCAACGCCACCGCCACGTTCGTCACCGGGAACGACCACCACAAGCCATCCGCACCAAGCGTGGTGTGCTTCGCCAGCACGTAGGCCAACGGGAACTGGATCATCCACTGCGACACCATCGCGATGATCATCGCACTGAGCATATTCCCGGATGCGCGGAAGGCCGACACGATGCACAGCTGGATGCCGATCCCGCCCCAGGCCAGGCACATGATGCGGATAAAGTGGGCACCGCCGGCGATCACCGCCGGGTCGTCGGGAATGAAGAAGCGCACCAGCCATGGCGCGCACAGCCAGGCGACGCCGCCCAATAGCGTCAGGAGGACGAAGCTGGCAAAGGTGCCGAGCCAGGTGATGCGCTCGGCGCGCGCCGTATTTCCCGCGCCGATGTTCTGGCCAACGAGGGTCGCTACCGCCATCGCGATGCCCATCACCGGAATCGTGATCACCTGCAGGATGTTCGAGCCGACGCCATAGGTGGCGATCGACAGCGTGCCGAAGCTGGCCACCAGGAAGGACATCACCATCAGCCCCAGCGCGCGCGTCGACAGCTCCACCGACCCCGGCAGGCCGAGAAAGAAGGCACGCTTCAGATACACCGGATCGGGCTTGAAGCCGCGCCACGCCAGCGCAATGCCATGGCGCCCGCGCAGGAACACCAGCATGCCCAGGCCCGCGGCGAGCGCCTGCGTGATCAGCGTCGCATACGCCGCGCCCATCACGCCCTGGCCGGGGATCGGCCCCCAGCCGAAGATGAAGAGCGGATCGAGCACGAAGTTCAGCACCACGGTGCCTGCCACGATCATCAAGGGAATCCGGGTCTGGCCGACGCCGCGCATCAGCGCCTGGAACATCGCGTACATGAACACGAACAGGATGCCCACGAACGACACGCGCAGGAAGCCGAGCGCGCCGCTGTACACCTCGGGCGCCACGCCGAGCAAACGCAGCAGGGTAGGGGCCAGCACGAAGCCGATCGCGCCGAACACGATCGAAGTGATCACCACCATCAGCATGGTCTGCGCCGCCACGTGATTCACCATGTCCTGGCGCCCGGCACCGACGTATTGCGCGGCCATGGTGGCACCGGCCATGGCCAGGCCGGAGCCGAGCGCGATCACCAGGAAGGTGACCGGGAAGCTGACCGAAATCGCCGCCACCGCCGATGCGCCAAGGCGGCCAACCCAGAAAGCGTCAGTCAGCTGGTAGCCGGTCTGCAGCAGGTTGGCAAGCATGATCGGGATCGCCAGCGTGACGAGCGCACGCGGAATCGAGCCTTCGAGGAAGAGGGTCTTGCGGTCGGTTTTCATGCCTTCATGCTAAGCCATCCGGGCGAAGCATGATGTCCGGCAGACTCGGCTATTCTTGCGGCGCTTCGAGCAAGTGATAAGTACGTCTAACAAAACCTCTTCCTTGCCTAAGAGAACGGTTAATGCGGTGACTTGTATAGCATTTCAAATCAATCGCACTCCTCCAGTGCAGCCCAGACTCGGGAAAACTTTGCCTGATTGGCTCAGCAACGCACGCTGTTCAACGATGTCCTGAAGGGGCTGAAGGCGGCATCGCCTTCGTACGCCTGAAAGCTCATCACTGACAGCATCATCATCATGATGCTGTCACAAATCCCAATTAGACTCGACCGCCAACATTTTGAATATTGTCAGCTTTGCAGCCAACCATTTGCATTCGGCCGAGTCGCCTTCAATCGAGTTTCGCTACCGGCCTTGCCATTCCTTGTTGAATGCAGTCGTGTAATTTTGATTCAAAGAGGCTGCATTCCCAATTTAATTGGCGGGCCTAGCTCTCTGCAATTCGAAAAACCAAGACATGAAAAATTCAGTTTACACTAAACGGATAATAGCTCATCGCATCGGAATAGCATCGTCAGTTGCCGCCATGATGGTTGGCCTCACCTTTTTGCTATGGATTCTTTCTACGCTTCTGATCGAAGGTTTTGGTGCGCTATTGTCAGTTGACTTCTTCACCTTGGATAGCCCAGCTCCGGGCAGCCCCGGAGGGGTGCGAAATGCCATAGTCGGTAGTTTTTTAATGGTGGGTCTTTCTACCCTTATAAGCACTCCGATTGGAATTATGGCCGGGATGTATCTGTCTGAATATGGTGAAGGCAACAAATTTGCAGCAGTCACCAGGTTTGTTGTCGATATTATGTTGTCAGCACCTTCAATTGCAATCGGCCTGTTTGTCTATGCATTGGTCGTCGCTAATGTTGGGCATTTCTCTGGTTATGCTGGGTCCCTTGCCTTGGCTCTCATAGCAGTTCCTGTTGTGGTCCGCACGACAGATAACATGCTGCGCCTCGTTCCCAGCAGTTTACGTGAGGCAGCGTTTGCCTTAGGTGCTCCACGTTGGAAGGTTGCGATGCTGGTACGTCTTCGTGCTGTTAAAGCAGGGATCATTACTGGTGTGCTGCTGGCATTAGCTCGAGTGTCAGGTGAGACGGCGCCGCTACTTTTCACGGCGTTGAGTAATCAATTCTATAGTACTGACATGAACGGTCTGATGGCTAATCTTCCAGTCCTGATACTCCGTTACGCCATGAGTCCATATGACGATTGGCGCCGGCTTGCTTGGGGTAGTGCACTGCTAGTGACCTTGATCGTGCTACTTTTAAATGTTGTTGCTCGAGCCGTCCTGCGACAGAAGGATTCATAGGAATTTTATGGAGCCCTGGCTTTCTGCCCGGTTACCCAAGCTCTCATTGATTGCGGATAGCGCTATTGAGTTAGTCGGGACGGGGCGCGCGTTATCTCCGTGTTGGCATGCAGACCCGATGTCACTGCGTCCACTATTGGCCGGTTGCAGACCTTGTTGTAGCGTCCTTTTTCGACCCTAAGCGGACCTCGGTTGCCGGTTGTAGAGTTTTCCAGATCGTATAAATTCTTCAACCGCTTGCCACTGTTTAATATCCACTCTTTTCGGCGCTTTGAAGTCAATGCCCATGAAGTGAGCTAGGCAACCACAGTCTGGGCACTTGTACTGCCGAGAGTCTTCGAGGCGTCGAGATTCCTTTTGCTGTCCAATAGCTTGTTCACTCGTCATAAAACGGTTGATCGAGCCGGAAAGCTGTGGACGCTTGAAGCTTTTCTTGCAAACGAAGCACGCATACTGCAGGGGTCTTCCACGCGATTTCATTCTAAGGGCTCCGAAATTCAGTCGACCATTCATTGTGCTGACTCTATGTCCGCTTCTGGCCGATTCTAGCCGTTCACGTCAGCGTAGCAGCTTGCGTACTTAAAAATTACTTCAAAGGCTTAAAGGCATGACTATTGTCGAAGCCAAACATGTCTTCGTCATACATTCGGCTCATCTTGCGCACCAGGTGCATTTGCAGGGCGGGCGGCAGTTTGAAGTAGGGGGCGCTGGCTGTGGTCGAGCGTTGCAGGTCGAGGTCGCCCGTGATTGCCCGGATGGCGGCCTTGGTGTCGCGGTGAAAAGCGATGATCTTCAGCCGCCCTTCGAAAGCATCATTCACGATCTTTCCCTCATTACTAGCGTAGAAGCGGTACACCAGGATCGGATCAACCAGCCCGTCGCCGTCGATATCGTTTAACTCGGTCAGCTTGGTCCACCACTGCACGCCGGCCATCTCTATCGGTGCGCTATCGCTGACCGTGCCCTTGGCCGTCAGGGTTGGCCCAGCATGTATCGTGAACAAGTGCGCGCCGATTTTAGTCGACAAGGTTTTACCATAGTAGCGCCGGTCGCCGCTTTCGGTCAGGTATACCACGTGGTCGCCGCTATCGTCGCGGTAGCAGAAGTGTGCGAACACCGGCAAGGTCACCTTGGCAATCTTGAGGGTATCCCGATGCAGCAGGAAGTCATCGTTGGCGCAGTGCGAACCTGGAACGGCATGCACATTCGATGAGACCAATGTGGCGAGGATAAACAGGAATATGGCAAGGTGGCGCATGGTGAAGGTATGTAGAAGGCCGAGGAAAGTAATAGCTTATTGACGTTAGCCTTCAGGTTACTCCAGACAAAAGATCAATTTCGGGAGGTCTTGCCTGTCGCAAAACGATATCAGCTTATCGACGAGAAGATGTCATGGGCAACGCGAGTGGCGAGATTCGACCTGAAGCGGACGTTCATGTGTCCGGTTAGGCTCGTCAAACCTTGCATTCAGCAACTTGCACGCATCCGCCACAATTGTGGACGCCAAAGTTAAGCCGCAGTTCCAGCTTAGTGATTGCAGAGCTACAAGTATGAAGTGCTAGAATCGGCAAACAGCACCGTTATTTTCGACCCTACTTTCGTGAGTGATTGATGCGCAGATCCGGCAATCGATACAACCATCTTTTTGCAGATACCGACCTTCAGCGTCAGCTCGATACCACTCTGCACGAACTGTGCACTACCGTCGACAGCATCCCAGCAGAGCATTTTCTCAATACCGCCCATGACGACCTGATCGCTTATCTTGTCGAAAAGTTCAGCGTCGAGCAAGTGAAACTGCAACGCGACCAGATGTCGGTTGAAGCAACAGAAACTCAAGTTGACGTCAGCCAGGACCATAACCGGTGGATCGAGGACCGCAATCGCCCCTTCTATCGTCCCGGGCAGAAGATTGTCGTGCACTTGCCGTTCACAGGCGAGGCACCCTTGCTAAAGGCGCAGCCCAGCACATACACGGCCAGGTCACCGATCGCAGAGGTCACCGGTCAAGAAATAATTTTTACCTATGACATCGCGGACGACGTCACTCGCGACATCAAGAACGATCTCGATGCGACTATTGCTGAAATTGAGCAGTATCTCAATTGGCAGGCAACCCAAATCTTTGCCCACAACGCGCGTCTCCAAGGTGCGGCCGACACTGCGATTAGCGAGCGCCGGCGTCGTCTGCTCGCCAATACCCAGCGCCTGACAAACTTGGGAATACCGGTACGTACTCGGGCCGACGCGCCGACGACTTACACGATCCCAACGGTGCGTAAAAAAGCATTACCGACCTTGCCTGTCGCCACTGCTGCACCGTTTGAGCCAGAGCCTACTTGGGCCATGGACCAGTACGAGCACGCCCTAAATGTCATCCAGCAGATGACCTTGGTGATGGAACGTAGTCCGAGTGCATTTAGCACCATGGACGAAGAGGCACTACGCCAGCATTTCCTGGTCCAACTTAACGGACAGTTCGAGGGCAGGGCAACAGGAGAAACGTTCAATCTGAATGGCAAGACCGACATCCTCCTTCGCGAAGGTGCTCGAAATGCATTTATCGCTGAATGCAAATTTTGGAAGGGGCCGAAAAAATTTCGCGAGGCAATCGATCAACTGCTCGGCTATACGGCATGGCGGGACAGCAAAACCGCTATCTTGGTGTTTAATCGCGGTACAGCGACGTCGACGGTGCTGGAAGGAGTCAAGGATGTATGCGAGTTGCACCCCAATTTAAAACGCGTCGTCAATTGGCCCCACTCCTCCGGCTACCGCTATATTTTTCATCAGAATGGCGACCGCAACCGCGAGTTTTTGATGACCGTCCTCGTTTTCGACGTCCCTGTCGACGCGGCTGCATCTTAGATCCCCGGCTAGCGTTGCGAAGCGTACTTCCAATTTAATCAAGAAAAGGCGGCGCTAGCGTTTCTCGCGCAAGCGCTGACGTAATAGTTCTAACGGTACTACCCCGTGTTCATTTTTCATTGGTACCAGGTCGATTCCATCGACCTTGGCCCAGGACTTCGGTTGCAACAAGACGCCATCGTTGGAATAGGTCGCACCGATATAGCTCGCATATCCCTGCTCGTCGATTTCCGCGACAACCTGCCGCGTTTCCATCGGTATCGTCGGTCGGCCGAATTCGCCCAGCTTTGACTTGCCTACGACGGTAGGGCCGGGGGAGGTGCCCGCCAGGACCTCGATCACCCGTAGGCTGACGAGTTGACAATCCCCATGGCGCGATAAGCATATTCGCCTAGTGCCATCTTCCTTGATCTCGACGAGATTCGGGCAGGTTACGGGGCAATATTCCGTGCCTTCCTTTACGAACTCTAGTTTGTCGATTGTACCGAGCAGGATCGTCTTCTGGGCAAGCGCAGCGCCCGCATTAAGAAGTGAGAGCAGAAAAACTGCCGCCACACTGATTGATCGCATCAATACCTCCTCAAATAAATGTTGTCAATGCAGTGCTTCGCCTCCGCCAAATAGCTTTTTCGTGCAGCAGATTAGCGCCCGCTTCTGGCCGATTGCGGCCGTTGAATTCAGCATAGCACGCTGCCAAAGCAGAAAAAAAAGCAAACCATTACCGAGGACCGCAACCGACCCAAAGCGGACGCGCGTGGCCACGACAACGACGCTCAACCGTACACAATCCGTTGACCCGTTTCAAACTCATTCTCATGACACAAAAACACGACGAGCGGGCTCACGGTCGAGTAGATTACTGCGTCATCGCGTGAGGGCACAAAAACGTCCTGCCAATTTTTTAGAAAGAATTCAGCGTCGCAGCGAAAGCAATTTGTTTCGTCGAACACCACGACCAGTTGGTCTGCAGCGTTCACGTGCGCTCCCAGCCATTCCCTCGCCGCCGGCACGTCGTCTCCAAAGATAATCCGCTTGATCTCAGCGACAGTCGAGGTATCCAGGCCCAAATGAGTCTTAGCGGCGTACAACGTTGCTAGCGAATTTGCGCGAAAAGCCTCGTCAGCCGTCAGCCAATTGATATCGTTTGCGTAATGCTTGAGTTCAGTCACGCGCCAATTAGTGTTAGCCATAAGTCGATGAATTCATGAGTGATGCAGCCAATGCAATGTCCGCTTCTGGCCGATAGCAGACGATTGGTAAGGCTCAGCGTACGACCCTGCCGCCGTCAGAGCAATGTAGAAGTCTGGTCCGCCATCCTTATGCGCGCTCCGGCAAGTGAATCGACCGTGCCAGCAAATGCCCCGCCAGCCAGCCGCCGATCAAACCGCCGATATGCGCCGCGTTGTCGGTGTGCGGATAAATGAAGCCCATCCACAGACTGAACAGCAGGAACGGAACCATCGAGCCGCGCAGGTCGGCCACCACCGTGGGTGGCACGCCGCTGTCCTTGCGTCCCAAAAAGGCGAGCAAACCGCCGATGATGCCGAAGATCGCGCCGGATGCGCCGACGCTGTTCACATGCGGATTCCACAGCACGCTGGCCAGGCTGCCCGACAGGCCGGCCAGGACGTACAGCCCGGCGAAGCGCGCGCTGCCGAAGATGCGTTCGGTGACTTGCCCCACCTGCCACAGCGCCAGCATGTTGAAGCCGATGTGCCAGATGCTCCCGTGCAGGAACATCGAGGTGAACAGGCGCCACCATTCGCCTTTCAGGGTCCGCGGGCCGTAATTCGAGCCCCATTCGACCAGCTGCTGGGAGTGCAGCAGCGCCGAGACATCGGGATGCAATGCGAACAGCTGGCGCAGCGGCCCGTCGAGGAAGGTCTGGTAGCGCTGGCGGGCCAGCCACATCAGCACGAAGATGCCGATGTTCGCCACCAGCAGCCCCCAGATCACCGGCGTGGACGGGCTCCAGTAATCGATGCGGTCGTGGAAGACCTCCTGCTCGGCGTGCGCTTGCGCGTGGGCCGGTGTCTGGCGCGTGGGCAGCAGGGCGACGATGCGGTCGGCGGTGGCTGCGTCTTCCACGCTGAAGCCGATCGTCAGGTCTTCCTTCACGCCGAGCAGCGTGAAGGTGACGTCGCTGCCGCTGGCATAGACGTCCACGATGTCGACCATGCGCAGGCGCTGTTCCTCGCGCAGCGGCATGCGGAACGAGCGATGCCGGCTGCCGCGCAGGATCACGAAGTCCTGGCCGATCTCGATCGTGCCCTTGCCCCGGTACTGGAAAGGATTGGTCGGCCAGTTTGCACCGGCCATGTAGAAACGCAGTTTGAAGACGTGCTCGCCCGCCATGCAAATCCCTTGATCAGCCGCGCTTGCGCTCGTGGTTCCACAGCACGTCGCTGCCGCCGGCAAAGCGGTTCAGCACGCGCGCCAGCACGAACATCAAATCGGATAAACGGTTCACGTATTGACGCGGCTGCGGATTGATCGTGTCCTCTTTCGACAGCGCGACGATGGCGCGTTCGGCGCGGCGGCACACGGTGCGGCAGACGTGGGCGGTCGAGGCCGCGCGCGAGCCGGCCGGCAGGATGAACTCCTTCAGGATCGGCAGGTCGGCATTGTATTTTTCCAGCAGACCGTCTAGGCGCGCCACGTGTTCGTCCTTGATCATCTGGTAGCCGGGAATGCACAGCTCGCCGCCCAGGTCGAACAGATCGTGCTGGATCGAGACCAGTTCTTCGCGCGTGTCCGCCGGCATGTCTTCGCACAGCAGCAGGCCGACGAAGGAATTGAGTTCGTCGACTTCGCCCAGCGCGTGAATGCGTGCGCTGTCCTTGCCGGTACGGCTGCCGTCGCCGAGGCCGGTGCTGCCGTCGTCGCCGGTGCGTGTGGCGATTTTAGAAAGTCGATTGCCCATGATTATGTCCAGACCATAAAAAAAGATAGCCCGAGGATACGACAAAACGATGTGATTGTGCTTACAATCTCAGCATGTCCGCCCCTCTCCAAGCCCCTCTTGTCGCCCCACCGGAACGTCGCGAGCAGGTCGCCGCAGCCCTGCGCGCCAGGCTGCCGGAACGCGCGGTCCTGCACGATCCCGAAGACACGCGCCCCTACGAATGCGACGGCCTGGCCGCCTACCGCCAGCTGCCGATGATCGTCACGCTGCCAGCGAACGAGGCCGAGGTGCTGGCCATCCTCGCCGTCTGCCGTGAATTGAAGGTGCCGATCGTGCCGCGCGGCGCCGGCACCGGTTTGTCGGGCGGGGCGCTGCCGATCCATGACGGCGTGGTCGTCTCCACCGCGCGCCTGAACCGCATCGTCAAGGTCGATGCCTATGCGCGTACCGCCATCGTCCAGCCGGGCGTGCGCAACCTCGCCATTTCGGAGGCGGCGGCGCAATACGGCTTGTACTACGCGCCCGACCCGTCCTCGCAAATCGCCTGCACCATCGGCGGCAACGTGGCGGAAAATTCGGGCGGCGTGCACTGCCTGAAGTACGGCCTCACCGTGCACAACGTGCTGCGCGTGCGCGTGGCCACCATCGACGGCGATGTCATCGAGCTCGGCGGCGAAGCGCTCGATGCGCCGGGCCTGGATCTGCTGGCCGTCTTCATCGGCTCCGAAGGCATGCTCGGCATCGTGCTGGAAGTAACGGTGAAGCTGGTGCCGAAGCCCGCCGCGGCGCAAGTCATCATGGCCAGTTTTGACGACGTGGTCACCGGCGGCAACGCGGTCGCCAGCGTGATCGCGGCCGGCATCATCCCGGCCGGGCTGGAGATGATGGACCGCACCTCTTCGCGCATGGTCGAACCGTTCGTGCGCGCCGGCTACGACACCGACGCCGCCGCCATCCTGCTGTGCGAGGCCGACGGCACGCCGCTGGAGGTGGCCGAGGAAATCGAGCGCATGACGGCGGTGCTGCAGGCGGCCGGCGCCAGCGCCATCGCGGTGTCGCAAAGCGAGGCCGAGCGCATGCGCTTCTGGTCTGGGCGCAAGAACGCCTTTCCGGCGGCGGGGCGCATCTCGCCGGATTACTACTGCATGGACGGCACCATCCCGCGCAAGAACCTGGCCCAGGTGCTGACCGGGATCGAGGGCATGGAAACGACCTTCGGCCTGCGCTGCGCCAACGTGTTCCATGCCGGCGACGGCAACCTGCACCCGCTGATTTTGTTCGATGCGAACAAGCCGGGCGAATTCGAACGTGCCGAAGCCTTTGGCGCCGCGATCCTGGCGCTGTGCGTGGAAGTCGGCGGCACGATCACCGGTGAACACGGGGTCGGCATGGAGAAGATCAATTCGATGTGCGTGCAGTTCGGGCGGCTCGAACTCGATGCCTTCTTCGCGGTGAAACGCGCGTTTGACGCGCCCATGCTGCTCAATCCCGACAAGGCCATCCCCACACCGCACCGCTGCGCCGAATTCGGCAAGATGCGCGTGAGCGGCGGCGTGCTGCCTTTCCCCGACTTGCCGCGCTTTTAAGAACACACAGATGATCGAGACATTCAGGGAACAGGTGCGCGCGGCTGCGGCAAGCGGCACCACACTGCGCATCCGCGGCGGCGGCACCAAGGACTGGTACGGCCAGTCATTCGAAGGCGAGATCCTCGACACGCGCGGGCACACCGGCATCGTCGACTACGAGCCGACCGAACTGGTGATCACGGCGCGCTGCGGCACGCCGCTCGCCGAGATCGAGGCCGTGCTGGCCGAGCAGAACCAGATGCTTGCCTTTGAGCCGCCGCACTTTGGCGACAATGCGACCTTTGGCGGCGCGATCGCTGCGGGCCTGTCCGGCCCGCGCCGCGCCAACAGCGGCGCCCTGCGCGACTTCGTGCTCGGCGCCGAGCTGCTGGACGGGCAGGGCGAGCTGCTGCGCTTCGGCGGCCAGGTGATGAAGAACGTGGCCGGCTACGACGTCTCGCGCCTGCTCGCCGGGTCGCTCGGCACGCTGGGGCTGATCACACAGGCTTCGGTGAAGGTGCTGCCGTGTCCCTTTGCCGAGACCACGCTGCGCTTCGAGATGAACGAGATCGAGGCGATTCGCAAACTGAACGAATGGGGCGGCCAGCCGCTGCCGGTGTCCGCCAGTTGCTGGCATGCCGGCGTGCTGGCGCTGCGGCTGTCGGGCGCCCAGGCGGCGGTGGATGCGGCGGTACGCGCGCTGGGCGGGCAGGTGCTGCCGGACTGCGCGGCCTTCTGGGCATCGCTGCGCGAACAGCGGCATGCCTTCTTTGCGGGCGTCGGCGATGGCGATGGCAACGACGCGCTGTGGCGCCTGTCGCTGCCGTCCACCACCGGCGCGGTCGTGCTGACGGGCGAGCAGCTGATCGAGTGGGGCGGGGCGCAGCGCTGGCTGCGGGCAGGCAGCGACGCCGCCGAAGCCATCCGCGCCACGGTGAAAGCCGCCGGCGGCCACGCGACCCTGTTCCGCGGCGGCGACAAGCGCGTGGGCGTATTCCAGCCGCTGGCGCCGGCCGTGGCGCGTATTCACGAGCGCCTGAAGGCCAGCTTCGACCCCGCGCACATCTTCAATCCGGGACGGATGTATTAGACCATGCAAACCAATCTCGCCGATTTCATCAAGGGCACGCCGGACGGCGACGAGGCCGAAGCCATCCTGCGCGCCTGCGTGCACTGCGGCTTCTGCACCGCCACTTGCCCCACTTACCAGCTGCTGGGCGACGAACTCGATGGCCCGCGCGGGCGCATCTATCTCATCAAGCAGGTGCTGGAAGGGGCGGAGCCGACGCGCAAGACCCAGCTGCACCTGGACCGCTGCCTCACCTGCCGCAACTGCGAATCGACCTGTCCGTCGGGCGTGAAATACGGGCGCCTGGTCGACATCGGCCGCCGCGTGGTGGAAGAACGCGTGCCGCGCACCCTGGGTAACCGCATCAAGCGCAACACCCTGAAGGAATTCCTGCCGCGGACAAGCGTGTTCAAGCTGGCGCACCGTACCGGGTCGCTGGCGCGGCCGCTGCTGCCGAAACATCTGCAGGACAAGCTGCAGCCGGCGCCCGCGGCCGGGCGCTGGCCCACGCGCAGCCATGCGCGCAAGATGCTGGTGCTCGACGGCTGCGTGCAGCCGGCCATGGCGCCGAACATCAACGCCGCCGCCGCGCGCGTGCTCGACGCCGTCGGCGTGCAGCTGCTGGCGGCGCCCAGGGCCGGCTGCTGCGGCGCGGTGCGCTACCACATGAACGACCAGGCCGGCGGGCTGGACGACATGCGCAGGAATATCGACGCCTGGTGGCCCTACGTCGAGCAGGTGGAGGCGATCGTGATGACGGCCTCGGGCTGCGGCGTGACGGTCAAGGAATACGGCCACCTGCTGGCCCACGATCCGGCCTATGCGGCGAAAGCGGCGCGCATCTCGCTGCTGACGCGCGACCTGTCCGAGATCCTGCCCCAGTTCGAAGCCCAGCTGGCGCTGCAGGTGGAACAGGAGGGCGGCCGGCGCGTGGCCTTCCATCCGCCCTGCACGCTGCAGCACGGCCAGCAGATCCGCGGCAAGGTCGAAAGCGTGCTGCGCGCCGCCGGCATCGACGTGGTGCTGTGCGCCGACAGCCACCTGTGCTGCGGCTCGGCCGGCACCTATTCGGTGCTGCATCCCGAGATCGCGCACGAGCTCAGGAGCCGCAAGCTGGCCAACCTGGAGGCGACCGGGGCGCCTGAAATCGTCTCGGCGAATGTCGGCTGCGTGAGCCACCTGCAGGCTGGCACCGGTACACCGGTGTCGCACTGGATCGAGCTGCTGGACCAGGTACTGGCCGAGCCTCCAGCGGCTGCCTGACGGCTGCCATTTCTTCCTCTTTGGCCAGCCGGCCTGCCAGCCAGGCAGGCATCGGCTGCGCCGTCTCCTTGCGTCGACAGGCCCCTTTTGGAAGGGCGGCGGCACGTTGCTGCCCGCCTTTTGTCATCTTCCGGAAACATTCGATCTCCGAAGTCTGAAGTGGCATATGTACAAATTTGAAGCCGCCTAGTCGACATTTCGCAATAAATCTGCATAAACATGTGTGGAAAACGAATATGTGACGGTCAGCGCGAAATGGCGATTGTGAACAGTAACAGAATGTATCAAATACGCGACAAAAGTAAGCTTATTTGACTGCCAGCCAGAAAACTCATCTTTAATCCTTTGCAACGCAGCAATGTTATGCAAAAGTGTTTATGCGCACCCCCAGCCAGGACCGTAGTACACGGCTTGCTAGGGGAGTCGAATATTAAAATAAGTTCAACACCTGGAGTCGTTGTGAAGCATAAAAGTACTTTGAATAAAAGCGCCATTGCCGTCGCCCTGACCATGGCTTTCCCTGCCTTTGCTATCGCGCAACAAGCCGCAACGTCGGCTGAACCAGCTGCCCAGATGCAGCGCGTGGTCGTGACCGGTTCGAGCATCAAGCGTACCGAAGCGGAAACCGCCGGCTCGGTCCAGATCCTGAACCGTGACGACATCGAGAAAACCGGCCAGATGACGGCCCTGGGCATCCTGACCAGCACCGCTTCCATCGACACCAACCTGAACTCGGCTACCTCCAGCTCGGGCAGCTTCGCCACCGGCGCGTCGGCAGTCAGCATGCGCGGCCTGGGCAAGGTCAGCACCCTGGTGCTGGTCAACGGCCGCCGCATCGCGCAGTACGGCCTGGCCGACGGCGCACAGGAAAACTTCACCAACCTGGACGCGATCGCCAGCGACGCCATCGAGCGCATCGAGATCCTGAAGGAAGGCGCATCGGCACGCTACGGCTCCGACGCCATCGCCGGCGTGGTCAACATCATCCTGCGCAAGGACTTCCAGGGCGCCAAGATCCGTGGCGGCTACCAGGAAGGCCAGCACTTCAAGGACAACCGCAGCCGCAACCTGTCGGCCATCGTCGGCTTCGGCGACATCGAAGAGAACGGCTTCAACACCTACATCACCGCCGAAGCCTATAAGCGCGACGGTTATTCCCAGGACGACCTGAAGGAATACTACCCGGCCTGGCACCGCCTGACCCCGGGCCGCTCGACCTACGACGCGCCAAGCTCGTACTCGCCGACCGGTAACTACTACCGCGGCTCCAACGCCATCACGCGCGCGCCTGGCTGCCCGGCCGAATCGATCGATCCGGCAGACGGCCTGTGCAAGTTCGACATCAATCCGTACACCGGCCTGACCACCGACAACAAGCGTCACGCCATCGCCAGCAACACGCACTTCCGCATCGGCAAGGACATCGACGCCAACTTCGAAGTCACCACTGCCGGCGCGACCAGCGACTACATCGTGGCGCCATTTGCCCTGCAGCCGACGACCTCGTCGAGCATCTGGTACAACGTGCGTGAAAACCGTATGGTGGGCCCGTTCTTCTATCCGAAGCTGCCGGTCGGCCACCCGAACAATCCGGACCCGACCCCACTCGAGTTCCGCACCCGCCTGATGGACACCGGCGAAGGCTTCAACTTCAACCGCACCGAATCGGACCAGCACCGCATCATGCTGACCCTGAGCGGCTCGGTGGGCGAGTGGGACTGGAATGCGGCCGGCGGCTGGATGAAGTCTTCGGCAACCAAGGCGACCCGCAACGCCAGCGCCGCCGGCTATACCAACGCCATCGTGAACGGCACCTACAAGTTCGGCCAGCAGAACGACTACGCCGTGCTCGACTCGATGTTCCCGGTCCGTACCACCGAAGGCGAATCCGACACCAAGTTCTTCGATGCCAGCATCACCGGCACCGTGGCCCAACTGCCGGCCGGTCCTGTGCAAGTGGCATTCGGTACCGACATCCGCAAGAACAGCTACTGGATGAAGAGCTCGGAGAACGTCCTGCGCGGCGAACTGATCGGCGTGTTCGGCCTGCAGGTCGACGACTCGATCAGCCAGTACGCCCTGTTCACCGAAGCCAACGTGCCGCTGACCAAGACCGTCTCGCTGGACGCTGCGGTTCGCGCCGACAAGAGCCAGAACGCCGACGCCCACCTGTCGCCGAAGCTCGGCCTGCGCTGGAACGCCACCGACAGCCTGCTGCTGCGCGCCACCGCAACCGGCGGCTTCCGTGCACCGAACGTCGTCGAGACCGGTAACGGCCTTGGCCGCAGCTCGGTTGCCACCGGCGTCAACGATCCGCGCCGCTGCCCGATCGCGACCCAGCTGAACAACATGATCCAGAACGCGGCCGGCGCCACCACCACCGACAAGGCGCAGGGCAACAGCTTCCGCAATTCGGAATGCTCGGCCAACCTGCCTAGCTTCGTGTCGTCGAACCCGGACCTGAAGCCGGAAACCTCGCGCTCGCTGACCGCGGGCCTGGTGTGGGAGCCGATCAAGAACTGGACCACCGCGATCGATTACTACTTCATCGAGCGCCGTAACGAGATCGGTACCCGTTCGACCACCGACATCCTGCGCGGCGAAGCCGACCTGCCGGAAGGCCAGCTGATCCGTATCGACAACAGCATCGCCGACAACGAGTTCCTGGCCCTGGTACGCAAGTACAACCCAAGCAACACCGTCAACTACGGCGGCGTTGGCCAGCTGGGCATGGTCTACAACCCGTACGTCAACAGCGGCCGCACCCGCGTGTCCGGCCTCGACTTCGACGCAACCGGCCGCTTCAAGTTCTCGGGCATGGACTGGCGCGTGAAGCTGGACGGCACCTACGTGCTGAAATACCAGGACTTCAGCGTCACCGACAATTCGTATGGTCCCGACTATGTCGGCACCTACGACTTCGGCAGCCGCATGACCGTCAAGGCCCGCCTGTACGTGAAGCAGGGCGACTTCGACCACGGCGTGACCTGGAACTACGCCAGCGGCTACAGCAACAACAGCGTCTCGTCGCCGACCTACTGCGCCACCCAGCGCGTGGCCGCCGAGTACCTGGCTGACTGCGCACGCGTCGACCACAACACGACCGTCGACTACACCCTGGCTTACTCGGGCATCCCGCACGTCAAGCTGAACCTGTATGTCTACAACGTGTTCAACGAAGCGCGTCCGATCGCATGGCGCGAAGGCTGGGCCACCACCTCGCCGCAACTGCGTACCCTCGGCGTGGCAGCAAGCTACACCTTCTGATCGGCTGAAGCAGCCGGTTTGACGAAAGACCAGGCTCCGGCCTGGTCTTTTTTTTCGTGTTAGCATCCGTCCCCATCCATGATTCACCAGGGACAGCCATGAGTTTTGTATTTCGCCTCGTGCGCGAAGAGGGCGGCGCCGCGCCCGCCGTCGTGTTCGAGGATTCCACCAGCCCCGGCTTCGTGCCCCTGTGGGAAGAGGTCGGCGTCTACGACGCGCTCTACAACAGCGACGGCAAGCCGGCGCGCGAGGTCTCGCGCAGCATCGCCTACGGCCTGGACCGTATCAGTGAGGAAGCCGGGCTGAATCGCCTGCTGCCCTCCAGCCTGTCGATGGGCGAGGCGATCCGCTTCCTCGAGAACGTCAACCGCGGCTGCGTGATCCACGGCACGGCCAGCATCGAAACCCGCTGAGCGGCGCGTAGAGCGCCGCTTCAAACGCCGTTCCGGCAGGCGCGGCGAGCGTGTATGCTGCCGGGTTCCAGCAACCCAGCCGACCCACGCCGCGCTCCATGTCACGACCAACCATCACCATTACCGGCGAAACGCCGGACCGCGCCCGCGTCGAGCAGCTCCTGCTCGACGACGCCATCCTCGTCTTCGACAACTGCGATTTTTCCGGCGCCGACCTGTCGCGCCTGAACCTGCAGGACGCGGTATTCCGCCACTGCCAGCTGGCCGAAACCTCGCTGTATGCCGCCAGGCTGGCGCGCACGCAATGGCAGCGCTGCCGCGCCGGGCAGGCCGATTTCGAATCCGCCGACCTGGTCGATGCCCGCTTCGCTTCCTGCGACCTGAACAACAGTAGCTGGCGCCGCGCGAAACTGGCGTCGGCCAGCTTTCGCAGCTGCAAGCTCACCGGCGCCAACTTCGAGGAAGTGAGCTACCTCGGCCTGTCCTTCGAGGATACCCTGCTGGTCGGCGCCGACCTGCGCCGCATGTCCTTCCGCAAGATGAAGCTGGTCGGCCTGGACTTTGCCGATGCCGACTTGTCGGGCTGCGACTTCCGCGACGCCGTGTTCGAAGGCGGTGGCCTGCGCGACGCCCACATCCGGGACACGCGCTTCGACGGCGCCGACCTGCGCGAAGCCGACCTGGGCGGACTGAAGCTGACGAATGCGAAACTGTTCCTCGGCGCGACGATCTCGCCGCGCCAGGCGGCCGAGCTGGTGCGGGCGATGGGGCTGAACGTGGCATAAGCCCGTTTGTGGTGTTGCCAGTCAACAGGCGTTGCGCGACATGTAAGCAAATGCCAGCGTTGTAAGCGAATGTTAAAGCTGTCAACAGTCCCGTGCGCCACGCCGTTCTTGGTGGAGTGACAATCAAGTCAACCGACAAACTACCAAGAGGAGCTGCATCATGAAAAAAACCATCGCTACCCTGATCGCCGGTCTGTTCGCAAGTGCTGCCTTTGCCCAGTCGCCAGCGACGCCCGTTGCGAAAGTCAACGCAGAGAAAATGGATGCAAAAACCGCTGTGTTGGTGGACAACAAGGATCTGAAGTCGACCGTCAAGGCCGACGCCAAGAACGACACGGTCGTTGCCCAGGCGGATACGACCAGCAAGAAATCCGAGAAGCAGGCCAAGTCGGACAAGCAGGCCAAGCACCAGTCGCATAAGGACAGCGCCAAGTCCGACAGCGGCAAGGCAACGGCCTCGGGCACGACCCAGACCGACAACACGGCCACGGCCGGCTCGTCGACGAATACCGCCACCGGTTCGAGCTCGACCTCGGCAACCACCCAGAGCGGCAGCGACATGGCGCCGACCCCAAGCTCGACCCCGATGACCTCGCCGGCACCGATGACGCCGCCGACCACCGCGCCGACCGAAACCGGCATGTCGCCGGCGCCGGCCTCGACCGTGCCGCCGACCAACCCGATGACCCCGATCGATACCCAGGCCGCACCGACTCCGGCAACGCCGACCACCCAGCAGTAATCCTGTCTGCCAGGAAGAAGCCCGCCTCGGCGGGCTTTTTGCCGTGCGCGTCCGTGTTTGAATCGCCGCTTTGAATCGCTATTTATTGTGCTACATCAGGCATCGCACGCAGGTTGACGGCAAACGCGCAATATCGGTCTACTCTGAGGGTCTAGCGGCACGCGCGCCGCTTTACCTTCAGGGAGTTGTCATGGCTATCGAGTCGAGCGAAGAGACCGTCAATGGCAAGGACGGCAACCAGATTTTCTTCCGCAGCTGGCATCCGCCCGGCCCGCCCAGCGCCCTGGTGGTGATCTGCCACGGCGTCAATTCCCATAGCGGCCAGTACGAATGGACGGCGCGCCAGTTGGCCGGCAGCGGCTTCGTGGTCTACGCGCTCGACCTGCGCGGGCGCGGCAAGTCGAGCGGCGAGCGCTTCTATATCGAGGATATCGACGAATACGTGGGCGACCTGGCGACCCTGGTCGACCTGGCCAAAACGCGCGAATCCGGCCTGCCCGTATTTTTGCTCGGCCACTCGGCCGGCGGCGTGGTGTCCTGTGTCTACACGCTGGAACACCAGGCCGAGCTCGACGGCTTCATCTGCGAAAGCTTCGCCTTCAAGGTGCCGGCGCCCGGCATCGCGCTGTCGCTGATCAAGGGCCTGAGCCATATCGCGCCGCATGCGAAGGTGCTGAAGCTGCACAACGAGGATTTTTCGCGCGACCCGGAAGCGGTGCGCGCCCTGAACAGCGATCCCCTGATTGCCGGCGAAGTGCAGCCGGCCAGCACCGTGGCCGCGCTGGTGCGCGCCGACGACCGCCTGGAGAAATCCTTCGACCAGATCACGCTGCCGGTCTTCATCATGCACGGCACCGTCGACAAGGCCACCGTGCCGGCAGGCAGCCAGTTTTTCTATGAACACGCCGGTTCCCCGGACAAGACCCTCAAGATGTACGAAGGCCATTACCACGACCTGCTCAACGATTACGGCAAGGAAGACGTGCTGGCCGATACCACGCACTGGATTCGCCAGCACCTGCCGCGCAGCGCCACGGTAGGCCTGGCATAGGCAGGCACCGCTGCGGGGACAGCTCATCCATTGGTAGTCGAATTACATTATTTGTCTTATCATTCCTTAAATATCCCGGTTAGTAGCGTAGTTTTGCTACTTCCGGCCGGAAGAGAAGACAAGGAGACTACCGATGCAGCTTCGCCGCAGCGCCGCCATTCTGGCGGCAACTTTCGCACTCAGCGTCAACGCCTGGGCCCAACAAGTCATCGCCAAAGCCGCTTCACCGGGCCAGGTGCTCGACGTCGAAGTCCAGATCGAGAATGGCGGCAAGCTCGGCTATGCGGTGAAGCGCAACGGCAAGCAGGTCATCGGCCTGTCGCGCCTGGGCTTCAACCTGGCGAACGCGCCAAAGCTGGACGGCGGCTTTGCGCTGCTCAAGCAAACGGCCAGTCTGCACGATTCGACCTGGGAACAGCCCTGGGGCGAGCGCCAGTTCGTACGCAACCATTACCGCGAGCTGCGTGTCGAGGTCGAGCAGAAGAACCGCGGCAACCGCCGCCTGGCCATCGTGTTCCGCATCTATGACGACGGCATCGGCTTCCGCTACGAATTCCCGGACCAGCCGCAACTGCGCGACACCGAGATCATCGACGAGCTGACCGAATTCGCCGTCGCCCAGAAGGGCACCGCCTGGTGGATTCCGGCCGGTGAGCTGCCGGGCCTGGAAGAAGAAATCCGCACCTCGCCGCTCTCGGAAATCGGCACCGCCAACACGCCGCTGACCGTGCGTCTCGAGGACGGCACCCACATCGCCTTCCACGAAGCGGCCCTGGTCGACTACGCCTCGATGTGGCTGCGCAAGGTCGATGGCCAGAAGCTGCGCGCGCAACTGGTGGCCTCGCCGAACGGCCCGGCCGTCGTGCGCCACGGCGCCTTCACCACGCCATGGCGCACCATGCAGATCGCCGACAACGCGGCGGGCCTCTACATGTCCGACCTGGTCCTGAACCTGAACGAGCCGAACAAGCTGGGCGACGTGTCCTGGGTCAAGCCGTCGAAATTCGTCGGTGTGTGGTGGGAGATGCACCTGCAGTCGGGCACCTGGAACGCCGGTCCGAAGCATGCCGCGAACACGGCGAATACCAAGCGCTACATCGACTTCGCGGCGAAATACGGTTTCCGCGGCGTGCTGGTCGAAGGCTGGAACAAGGGCTGGGAAAGCGACTGGGGCCATGGCGGCGCCGACTTCAGCTTCACCGAGTCCTACCCCGACTTCGATTTGCCGGGCCTGGCCGCGTATGCGAAATCGAAGGGCGTGCGCCTGGTCGGCCACCACGAGACTGGCGGCAACCTGCCGGCCTACGAAAAGCAGATGGACGCGGCCTACAAACTGTATGCGAAGCACGGCGTGGACAGCGTGAAGTCGGGCTATGTGCACGAAGCCGGTTCCATGCAGTTCATGGGCGAGGACGGCAAGCTGCGTTACGGGCACTACGACTCGCAGCTGGGCGTGCGCCACTTCCTGAAGGCGGTGACCGAGGCAGCGAAATACCGCATCGCGGTCGACACCCACGAACCGGTAAAGGACACCGGCCTGCGCCGCACCTATCCGAACTGGGTCTCGCGCGAAGGCGCGCGCGGCGTCGAGTACAACGCCTGGGGCAACCCGCCGAACGCGGTCGACCACGAAGCCAAGCTGGTGTTCACGCGCATGCTGAGCGGCCCGATGGACTACACGCCGGGCGTCCTGAGCCTGGTGGGCGCGGAAGGCAAGGTCTTCAACTCGACCCAGGCCAAGCAGCTGGCCAACTTCGTGGTGATCTACTCGCCGCTGGCAATGGCGGCCGACCTGCCGGAAAACTACGAGAAGTACCCGGCCGCCTTCAAGTTCATCCGCGACGTGCCGACCGACTGGGCCGATACCCGCGTGGTCAATGGCGCCGTGGGCGAGTACGTGACCATCGCCCGCAAGGACCGTAATTCGCAGGACTGGTACGTGGGCGCCGTGACCGACGGCGAGAAGCGCGCGCTGGCCCTGCCATTGAGCTTCCTGGATGCGGGCAAGACCTACGTGGCCGAGATTTACCGCGACGGCGACGCCGCCGACTACCGCAGCGAGCGTCGCTTCGACCTGGTGGTCGAGCAGCGCAGGGTGACGGCGAAGGACGTGCTGCAGCTGCAGCTGGCGCCGGGTGGCGGGCAGGCGATCCGGTTTTCGCCGGTGCGTTAAGGCTGGGCCTGGGGCTGTGGCGCGGGTATGGCCTGCGGCTGTGCAATCGTCCTTGATGGCGATACGGCCTGCGGCCTTTGCATGTGGCCTGCGGCCTTCTCGTGTGGCCTGCGGCCATGACCGTAGGGTGGGCACTCCGTGCCCACGCGGTACGCACGTGTCCGTAGCCAGCGGCGCGAAAGTGTCGCCCGCAAAGCATGCAACGGCCACGGGCCTGGCTTGGCGTTTCGAGCGGCACATCACCGCTAACGCAAAAAGGAAGCGCACGTAACCGCGTGGGCACGGAGTGCCTAGCGCGGCCCGGCCCACCATACGGTCGCTGCCGCGGAGTCGGTGAAATTTCGTTAGATTCGGAGCCTGCTTCCCATGGCACCATCACGGATCGATTCCATATTGGAGACGCCATGCTCGCAAGTGCAGTTCAACGTTCCATCACCTTCCTGGCTGGCCTGCTGCTCACCGGCAGCGCACTGGCCGCCGACACCGGCGCCCAGGAAGAGTCCCTCGACTTCAAGTCCCTCTCCATCACACGCCTGACCCTGCCGGCCGAATCCGGCCCGCCAGTGCGCTACTACCTCTCCAAGCCCACGCACAAGGCCCCGCTGGTCCTCTACATCCAGGGCTCCGGCTGCGTGCCGCCGTTCATGAACCTGGGCACCGACAAGCCCGCCTCGACCATCTATTCCTGGCTGCCCCTGGCCCAGCAAGGCCGCTACGCCGTGATGGCGGTCGACAAGCCCTATCAGTCCGACCAACCGCAGGAAGGCCCGTTCGGCTCGGCCATCGGTTGCGCCGGCGAATTCAACGCCCACTTCTCCTACGAGACCTGGCTCGCAACGCTCACAACCGCCGTGCACCATGCCTTGCGCCGGCCCGAGGTCGATGCGCGCCGCGTGCTGGTGATCGGCAGCTCCGAAGGGGCGCCGATGGCGGCCGGCCTGGCGCGTGCGCTGCCCGAGGTCACCGACGTCGTGCTGCTGGGCGCGAACGGACCGTCGCAGTTGTTCGACTTCGCCGCCAACATCCACCGCTCGACCGACAGCGACGAGGTCAAGGCGCTGCGCCTGCAGGAACTCGACGCCACCTACGGCGCCATCGCCGCCGACCCGAAGAGCACCACCAAGTACGCCTGGGGCCATCCCTACCTGCGCTGGAGCAGCTTCTTTGCGCAGTCCACGATGGACAACCTGGCGCACTCGAAGGCGCGCGTCTACATCGCCGCCGGCATGCAGGACAACAGTGTGCCGATCCTGTCGACCGAGGTGCTGTACACCCAGCTGCGGGTGCAGGGCAGGGACGTGACGATGCGGCGCATACCGCTGGCGGGCCACAGCCTGGTGCCGGATGGCCGGCCGATGCCGGAGGCGCAAAAGGAATTCGACGCCTTCATGGCGTGGTTCGACAAACGCTGAGCGCGCAGGGGCGATTCAGCGGGCCAGCAACTGCTCGATGTCGCTCCTGATCTCTTCCGGTTTGGTCTTGGGCGCGTAGCGCTTGACGACCTTGCCGTCGCGGTTCACCAGGAACTTGGTGAAGTTCCACTTCACGAGCTCGGTGCCCAGGATGCCGGGCGCCTCGCGCTTCAGGTGGCGGAACAGGGGATGGGCGTTGGCGCCGTTGACGTCGATCTTGGCGAACAGCGGGAAGCTGACGCCGAAGTTACGCTCGCAGAACTGGCCGATCTCGGCTTCGGTGCCGGGTTCCTGGTTCTTGAACTGGTTGCAGGGGAAGCCCAGCACCTCGAAACCGCGCTCGGCGAAGTCGCGGTGCATCGTTTCCAGGCCGGCGTATTGGGGCGTGAAGCCGCAGCCGCTGGCGGTGTTGACGATCAAAAGAACCTGGCCGCGGAAGCGCGACAAATCGACGGGCGTGCCGTCGAGGGCGGTGGCGGAGAAGTCGAAAACGTTCATGTCGGGATGATACCAACATGTCGGGGCAGGGTGGACGGGTTTCCGTCCACCCTGCGAATTACACCAGCCCCAGGTGCTCGGTCCCAGCCGAGAAATCGCGGTTCTTCGCGTGCTTGCTATTGAGCTTGATCGTCAGGCGCAGGTCGTTTACCGAATCCGCATTGCGCAGTGCGTCTTCATACGAAATCTTGTCAAGCTCGTAGAGATCGAACAGCGCCTGGTCGAAGGTCTGCATGCCCAGCTCGCGCGACTTCTTCATGATCTCCTTGATCTCATGGACTTCGCCCTTGAACACGAGGTCTGAGATCAGTGGCGAGTTCAGCATGATCTCCATCGCCACCACCCGTCCCTTGTCTTCCTTTTTCGGAATCAGGCGCTGCGACACCAGGCCGCGCAGGTTCAGCGACAGGTCCATCAGCAGCTGCTGCCGCCGCTCTTCCGGGAAGAAGTTGATGATGCGGTCGAGCGCCTGGTTGGCGCTGTTGGCGTGCAGGGTGGCCAGGCACAGGTGGCCGGTTTCGGCAAAGGCGATCGCGTGCTCCATGGTGTCGCGGTCGCGGATTTCGCCGATCTGGATCACGTCCGGCGCCTGGCGCAGGGAGTTCTTCAGGGCCGCCTCGAAGCTGTCGGTGTCCACGCCCACTTCGCGCTGGGTGATCACGCAGTTCTTGTGCGGGTGGACGAATTCGACCGGGTCCTCGATGGTGATGATGTGGCCGTAGCTGTTCTCGTTGCGGTAGCCGACCATCGCCGCCAGCGTCGTCGATTTACCGGAGCCGGTGGCGCCGACCATGATCACCAGGCCGCGCTTGGCCATGATCACGTCCTTCAGCACCTCGGGCAGGCCGAGGTCCTCGAACTTCGGGATCTGCGTGGTGATGGTCCGCAGCACCATGCCGACGCTGCTCATCTGCACGAACGCCGAAACGCGGAAGCGCCCCAGGTCGCCCGGGCTGATCGCGAAGTTGGCTTCGCGGGTCAGCTCGAAGCCGGCGGTCTGCTTGTCGTTCATGATCGAACGCGCCAGGTCGGCCGTGTGCGCGGCCGTCAGCGGCTGGCTGGAGACCGGCGTCATGCGGCCGTCGATCTTGATCGCGGGCGGGAAGCCGGCGGTGATGAAGAGGTCGGAGCCGCCCTTGCTGACCATCAGGCGCAGCAGGTCGAACATGAATTTTGAGGCCTGGTCGCGTTCCATCGCTTATCCCGGGAAGTTTTCTGGAATCTTCGCAGCCGAACGGGCGGCGCTGCTCGAAATGATATTCCGGCGCACCAGGTCGGTCAGGTTCTGGTCCAGGGTCTGCATGCCGACGTTGCTGCCGGTCTGGATGCTCGAATACATCTGGGCGATCTTGGCTTCGCGGATCAGGTTGCGGATAGCCGGGGTGCCGAGCATGATCTCGTGCGCGGCCACGCGGCCCGAGCCGTCCTTGGTTTTCAGCAGGGTCTGCGAAATCACGGCCTGCAGGGACTCCGACAGCATCGCGCGCACCATCTCTTTTTCCTCGGCCGGGAAGACGTCGACGATACGGTCGATGGTCTTCGCAGCCGACGAGGTGTGCAGGGTGCCGAACACCAGGTGGCCGGTTTCGGCGGCCGACAAAGCGAGACGGATCGTCTCGAGGTCGCGCAGTTCGCCGACCAGGATAGCGTCCGGGTCTTCGCGCAGGGCCGAGCGCAGTGCGTTGTTGAAGGAGAGGGTGTGCGGGCCGACTTCGCGCTGGTTGATCAGGCACTTCTTCGATTCATGCACGAACTCGATCGGGTCCTCGATGGTCAGGATGTGGCCGTACTCGTTTTCGTTCAGGTGGTTCACCATCGCCGCCAGCGTCGTCGACTTGCCCGAGCCGGTGGGGCCGGTCACCAAAACCAGGCCGCGCGGCTTCAGGGCCAGTTCGCCGAAGATCTTCGGCGCGTTCAGTTCTTCCAGCGACAGGATCTTCGAGGGAATCGTGCGCAGCACGGCCGAGGCGCCGCGTTCCTGGTTGAAGGCATTGACGCGGAAGCGCGCCAGGCCGGGAATGGCGAACGAGAAGTCGCACTCCAGCACCTCTTCGTACTGCTTGCGCTGGCCGTCGTTCATGATGTCATAGATCATGGCGTGCACGTCCTTGTGCTCGAGCGGCGGCAAATTAATGCGGCGCACGTCGCCATGGACGCGGATCATCGGCGGCAGGCCGGCGGAGAGGTGGAGGTCGGAGGCTTTGTTCTTGACCGAGAAGGCGAGTAATTCGGAGATGTCCATTTATAATCCTGTGCCGTGAGGGGCGCAGCTTCGGCCAGCGTGCTCGCATGTCCCGAATATTGCCCAGAGAAAAGATTATGGTCACAATCGCCGATAACTTGCAAGCTGTCGAAGCGACAATCGCCGCCGCCGTCAAGGACGCCAACCGGGCCCGTTCCATGGTCCAGCTGCTGGCTGTCTCGAAGACGTTTCCGGCGGAAGCGGTGCTCGAAGCGATGGCAGCCGGACAACGCGCATTCGGCGAAAACTATCTGCAGGAAGGCGTGGAAAAAATCGCCGCCGTGGCGCGCGCGCAACCGGATACGCCTGTAGAGTGGCATTTCATCGGCCCGATCCAGAGCAACAAGACAAGACCGATCGCCACCAGTTTCAGCTGGGTGCACACGGTGGACCGCCTGAAGATCGCGCAGCGGCTGTCTGAGCAGCGCCCGCCGGAGCTGGGGCCATTGAACATCTGCCTGCAGGTAAACATCAGCGGCGAAGCCACCAAGAGCGGTGCCACGCCGGACGAATTGCCGGAACTCGCGCGCCAGGCCGCGGCCCTGCCGAACCTGCGCCTGCGCGGGCTGATGGCGATCCCGGAACCGCAAACCGACCCGGCCCTGCAGCGCGCAGCCTTTGCCAGGCTGCGCAAGCTCGGCGAAGCCTTGCGCGCGGATGGCGTACCGGTCGACACGCTGTCGATGGGCATGTCGGGCGACATGGCGGCGGCGATCCTGGAAGGCGCGACCATCGTACGCGTCGGCAGCGCCATTTTTGGCACACGTACTTATCACAAGGATTCGGAATGAAGATCGCTTTCATCGGCGGCGGGAACATGGCCACGGCACTGGTCGCCGGGCTGGTCAAGGAACTGGGCGCCGGCGCGCAGGTGCACGTGGTCGATCCGAATGCGCAGGCGCTGGAAAAGCTGGCGTCGCAGTTCGGCGCGACTACCGCCACGTCGATCGACGATGCCGTCGGCGCCTGCGACGTGGTCGTGCTGGCGGTGAAGCCGCAGCAGATGCGCGACGTGGCGGCGGCGCTGGCGCCGCAGCTGGGCAGGGAGCCGCTGGTGCTGTCGATCGCGGCGGGCATCCGCAGCGTGGACCTGTCGCGCTGGCTGGGCGGCTATGGCGCCATCGTGCGCACCATGCCGAACACGCCGGCGCTGATCGGCATGGGCATCACTGGCATGGTGGCCACGCCCGGCGTGAACGAGGCCCAGCGCGCCGCGGCCGACAGCGTGATGCGCGCGGTCGGCCAGACCGTGTGGCTGGACGACGAAGCGCTGATCGATCCGGTGACGGCGGTGTCCGGCAGCGGGCCGGCCTACGTGTTCTACTTCCTGGAAGCGATGCAGGCGGCGGCCGTGGAGATGGGACTGAATGCGGAGCAGGGCAAGGCGCTGGCGCTGGCCACGTTTGCCGGGGCGGCGGAGCTGGCGGCGCAGTCAAATGAGTCGCTGGACGTGCTGCGCCAGCGCGTGACCTCGAAAGGAGGCACGACGCATGCGGCCATTACCAGCATGGAAGCGGCGGGGGTGAAGCCGGCGATCATGGCGGCCATGCAGGCCGCAGCGGCGCGCGGGCGTGAATTAGGGGATGAGTTGGGGGCGGATTAATCCGCCGTTTCGAGATGCGGGCGTTGTAGGGTGGGTACTCGTACCCACCTGCCTGAACGCCTGTTAAAACCGGTTGCCGAACCGCTCGCGAATGATCGGCATCACCTGCGGCATCACCCGCTGCACCACCGGCATTACACGCGGCAGCACATTCTGCACGATCTTCCACGCCGATACGCCGGTCGCCGCCAGCGCCAGCACCGGCTTCGGCCGCGCGATCAGCATCCCGAGCGCGACGCCGCCGCCGGCCAGCAGTACCTTGCGGTTGGCCATCAGCGACTGCCCGACGCCGCCCAGCCGTTCGACCGGCGCCTTCAGCAGATTCAGCTCGTAGGCGATACCCTCGCGCTGCTGCGCGCATTCGGCAATCAAATGCGCACGGCGCACCGCCAGTGGCGTCTTTTCACTGTTCATGCGCCGCTCCCGTGCCCTTGATGAAGGCGATGTCCTTGTTCAGTTCCGCCAGCGTGGCCGCCATCATCGGTGGACGCGCAGCAAACGCCGCACGCACCCGTGCCAGGATCAACACCGCCGCCAGGGCGAACAGGCCGGCCATGCCGCCGATCGCCAGCAGGCGGTGGGTATCCCAGAACAGCACGATCACGAACAGCGCCACGAGCATGAAGGCGCCGGCGCCCAGGAAAGCCGCGAACAGGGTCCAGGCCGCAAAGCCCAGCACGCGCTGCGCTTCTTCCTGCGCCTCGACAGCCGCCAGTGCCAGGCGCGTGCGCACCATCGCCAGCAGCGTGGCGCCGATCCGGCCCAGCGTCTCGGTGACCGCCATCAACGGCGGTTGATCAGCAGGCCCAGGATGACGCCGGCGACGGCGCCGATGCCCACGGCTTTCCAGGGATTGTCCTTGACGTAGGTGTCGGTCGCTTTCGCAGCCGCTTTCGATTTCTCGACGACTTCCAGGTTGGCCAGGCCTTCCTTGGCGCTGGTCAGCGCACCCTCGAACTTGGCCTTGGCCGCTTCGAGCTGTTCACCGGTCAGCGAGCCGCCGTGGCGCAGCCAGGCTTCCGCGTCCAGGATCACGGTCTTCAGGTCGGCCAGGAGCTGGTCGCGGGCGCCGGTCTGGGTCGGGATTTTTTCCATCATGTTTTAGCCTCGTAATAGGGAGTGATTGGCCGCTGCCTTGCCGGCAGAACGGAGATTTGTATTTCGGACAATATTATCCTAATGCATAGTCTAACGCGACACCGGCAAAAAGGGCCGCACCCAACCAATTGTTGTGGCGGAAGGCGGCGAAGCAGCGCATGCGGTCGCGGTTGCGGATCAGGGTGTAGTGGTACAGCGCCATGCCGGCCGCCACCGCCACGCCGCCGACGAACCACCAGCGCAGGCCCAGCAGCCAGCCGCAGACCAGGTCGATCGACAGGGCCACGCCATAGCACAGCATGACGGCGGCCACGTCGTAGCGCCCAAAAGTAATGGCCGAGGTGCGCATGCCGATCTTCAAATCGTCGTCGCGGTCGACCATCGCGTATTCGGTGTCGTAGGCCACGGCCCAGAACACGTTCGCCGCCAGCAGCCACCAGGCCACCGCCGGCACCTGGCCCTGGATGGCGGCGAATGCCATCGGGATGCCGAAGCCGAAGGCGATGCCGAGGTAGGCCTGGGGAATGGCGAAGAAACGCTTGAAGTAGGGGTAGGTGCCGGCCACGATCACGGCCACCACGGACAGCTGCTTGGTCAGCGTGTTCAGCGGCAGGATCAGCAGGAAGGAGACGATGGCCAGCACGGCGGCGACCATCACCGCTTCCCAGGCCTTGATGCGGCCGCTGGTGACCGGGCGGTCGACGGTGCGCTTGACGTGGCGGTCGAAGTCGCGGTCGGCATAGTCGTTGATGGCGCAGCCGGCCGAGCGCATCAGGGCGGTGCCGAGGACGAAGATCAGGACCACATGCCAGGGCGGCGTGCCGCCGGCCGCCATCCATAGCGCCCAGAGGGTGGGCCAGAGCAGGAGAAGAATACCGATCGGCTTGTCGGCGCGGACCAGCCGAAAATAAAGCGCCAGCTTATTCATGGAAATCGCGGTCTTGTTGTGTACAAGACCGCGATTTTAACGGGTTTGGAACGGAACACGGCTGGCACTGTTCCGCGCGGCTTGCCGGAGGGGGTAGGGTGGACACCCGTGTCCACGCGGTCTCACCGGTTGAACAGACGAGGCATGAGACTCGACATGCAACCGTTGCACCGCGTGGACACGGGTGCCTAGCGCGGCCCGGCCCACCCTACAACGGCAGGCCCATCAATGGTCAAGCCGCCTTGTCGAGCGCCAGCATATCCACCCCCGGCAAGTCGCACTCCGCCACCGCATTCACGATCGCATCGATCGCCGCCCGCCGCGTAAAACTCTTGCGCCACACGATCACCACGCGCCGCGATGGCGCCGGCTTTGAAAACGGCACGAACGTCAGCATGCCGTTCGGGTCTTCCATGTCGCGCACCGAGGCGCGCGGCAGTACCGTCAATCCAATCCCGCTGGCCACCATATGGCGGATCGTTTCCAGCGACGAACCCTCGAAGGTGCGCTGCATGCCGTTCCCTGGCGACGAGAAGCGCGCCATTTCCGGGCAGACTTCCAGCACCTGGTCGCGGAAGCAGTGGCCGCTGCCCAGCAGCAGCATGGTCTCGGCCTTCAGGTCGTCGGCCGCGATTTCCTTGCGCTTTGCCCAGGGGTGGGTGCGCGGCATGGCAACCACAAACGGTTCGTCGTACAGGGTTTGCATCTGCATGCCATGGTCGGGCAGGGGCAGGGCCATGATGGCGGCGTCGAGCTCGCCCTGGCGCAGCAGTTCCAGCAGCTTGACCGTGAAGTTCTCCTGCAGCACGAGCGGCATCTGCGGTACGTTGTCGATCAGGTTCTTCACCAGCGGCGGCAGCAGGTAGGGTCCGATGGTGTAGATCACGCCCAGGCGCAGCGGGCCGGCCAGCGGGTCCTTGTTCTGCTTGGCCAGCTCCTTGATCGCCGCGGTCTGCTCGAGCACGCGCTCGGCCTGGGCCACGATCTGGGCGCCGACCGGCGTGACCGAAACCTCGGACCCGCCGCGTTCGAACAGCGTGACGCCTAGCTCGTCCTCGAGCTTCTTGATGGCGACCGACAGGGTGGGTTGCGCCACGAAACAGGATTCGGCGGCGTGCCCGAAGTGTTTGGCGCGGGCGACGGCGACGATGTATTTCAGCTCGGTAAGTGTCATGGGCGTATGGTAGTCGAATTGCAGGTCTGCAATGAATATCCTGCCAAAGTGGCGAAGTCAGCCACAGAAAGTGTATTTTACCGGTAATCTTAGTCGATATAATTGTCGGGCGGGTGGATATCGTATTTACGCTTTCTCGCCCAGATCTGAAAGGCAAGCATGACCAATCCCTTCGGCCCGGCGGAAGCCCAGGCCTATATCCACAAGCTGCTCACTGTCATGTTCCAGCAGGGCGGCTCCGATCTCTTCATTTCCGCCGACTTCCCGCCCAGCATGAAGCACCAGGGCAGCATGAAGCCGATGAGCCAGCAGCGCTTGTCGAGCGAAGTCACGCGCGCACTGGCCCTGTCGCTGATGAACGAGCGCCAGCGCGCCGAGTTCGAGGCCGAGATGGAGTGCAACTTCGCGATCTCGCTGCCTGGCGTCTGCCGCTTCCGCGTCAACGTGTTCGTGCAACAGCAGAGCGTGGGCATGGTCGTGCGCACCATTGCCTCGGAAATCCCGAACTTCGAGAAGCTGGAACTGCCCGAGGTGCTGAAGGACGTCGTGATGACCAAGCGCGGCCTGGTGCTGGTGGTCGGCGGCACCGGTTCCGGCAAGTCGACCACGCTGGCGGCGATGATCGACTACCGCAACAGCAATTCGGCCGGCCACATCATCACGGTGGAAGACCCGGTCGAGTACGTCCACAAGAACAAGAGCTGCCTGGTGACGCACCGCGAAGTCGGCGTCGACACCCATTCCTGGCACAACGCCCTGAAGAACACGCTGCGCCAGGCGCCGGACGTGATTTTGATCGGCGAAATCCGCGACACCGAGACCATGGAGCACGCGATCGCGTTTGCCGAAACCGGCCACCTGTGCCTGGGCACGCTGCACGCGAACAACGCCAACCAGACCATGGACCGGATTATCAACTTCTTCCCGGAAGAGCGGCGCAACCAGCTGCTGATGGACCTCTCGGCCAATCTGCGCGCCATCGTCTCGCAGCGCCTGGTGCGCACCGAGGACGGCAAGGGCCGCAAGGCCGCCATCGAAATCCTGCTGAACACCCCGACCATCAGCGAGATGATCCTGAAGGGGAACTTCCACAGCATCAAGGAGATCATGCAGAAGTCGCGCGAACTCGGCATGTGCACCTTCGACCAGGCGCTGTACGAGCTCTACAACAAGGGCTACATCAGCTACGACGAAGCGCTGCGCAATGCCGATTCGGCCAACGGCCTGCGCCTGCAGATCAAGCTCTCGGGTGACCGCCGCGAGCCGGGCGAAGAAGGCGGCGCCAAGTCGCCGACGCTGTCGATGGCGCTCGAAGAAGAACCCGAAGACCCTGCAAATCCAACCTGACTGACCCGTATGCCGAATTTTGAAAACAAGATCTGCTCGCGCGCCGAGCTCAAGGCGCGCGTGGCCGCGCTGCCGAAACCCGTGGTGCTGACCAACGGCGTCTTCGACATCCTGCACCGCGGGCACGTGACCTACCTGGCGCAGGCGCGCGAGCTGGGCGCCTCGCTGGTGGTGGCCGCGAATACCGATGCCTCGGTCAAGCGCCTGGGCAAGGGCGACGACCGCCCGCTGAATACCCTGAACGACCGGCTGGCGGTATTGGCCGCGCTGGAATCGGTGAGCCTGGTGGTGGAGTTCGACGAAGACACGGCGCTGGAAACGGTGCTGGAAGCGCGTCCGGACATCTATGCCAAGGGCGGAGACTACGTGATGAGCGCGATTCCGGAAGGGCAGGCCGTGCTGGCCTATGGCGGGCAGGCGGTGGCGATCGATTTCGAGCATGACCGGTCGACGACCAAGCTGCTGACCAAGGTCAGGGAGGGCTAGACGATGCAGGGCAAACAGCACGATCCGCGCTTCGAAACGCTATTGGCCTTCCTGGCGAAGGTGCCTGGCATTACGCCCGGCATCGGGTGCGACATCGATCCCGATGGGCAGTGGTGGGTGAAGTTCGGCATCGATATCGCGCATCCCCTGGCCTGGCATGTCGTCCAGGAATTCGGCCACGTACTGAATTACCTGTCGCTCAACGAGCCGCTGCCGAGCCGCTTCATGCCTGTATCGGCGCCACCCTACATGAATGGCGGGCCGGCAGATTTCCTGGCCTGGGTCATCGAGAATACCCATCCGGCATTCACGCCTGCGCTGGCGGCCGAGTGGCTGGAGGGCAGGTTGCCACAGCCGGTCGACGATCTGTCGCAGTGGGTGACCGATCATGACGACGATTGAGCAGCCTGGCCGGTTGAAACGCCTGCCGGCCCCGCGCCCCGGGCGCGGCGCAGGCCCAGGCATCCATGGAAGCGCCGCATGCAAAGAATGGTCGGACTCCTCCTACTGATTGCCCTCGGCGCGTACGGCGCCGCCTGCCTCGCGCTGTATTGGATGCAGGCTTCCTTCATCTATTATCCGCCCGCTACGCCGATGTTCCCGGCGCCACGTACCGCGACACTGGCGGTGCCCGGCGCCGAGGTGAAGGTGTCGGAACGGCCCCGGCCCGGGAACCGCGCCGTGATGTACTTCGGCGGCAATGCCGAGGATGTAACGATGAGCCTGCCCTTGCTGGACGAGGCCTTTCCCCGGCACGCACTGTACCTGCTGCACTACCGCGGCTATCTGGGCAGCACGGGCAAGCCGAGCGAAAAGGCGAATGTGGCGGATGCGCTGGCGCTGTTCGACCGGATAGTGGCCGAGCACGGCGAGGTAACGCTGATCGGGCGCAGCCTGGGCAGCGGTATCGCGGTGCAGGTGGCGAGCCGGCGCCCGGTGAAAAAACTTATTCTGGTAACGCCCTACGACAGCCTGCAGGAGATCGCCGCCGCGCATTTCCCGTATTTTCCGGTGCGCTGGTTACTCCGCGACAAGTACGAATCCTGGCGCTACGCACCGCGCGTGACGGCGCCGACCCTGCTGCTGGCGGCCGAACACGACGAGATCATCCCGGCGAGCAGTACGCGGCAATTGCTGGCACGCTTCCCACGTGGCGTGGCGACCATGACCGTGATCGGCGGGGCAGGGCACAACACGATTTCCGAGATGCCAGCCTATATTTCCGCGCTCAAGGATTAACAGCGGGGGCTGTTTGCATTTGCCACGCGTGCGATGGTGTCGACCAGCAGGTCTGGCGGCACCGGTTTCACCAGGTGGGCGTCGAAGCCGGCTTCGCGCGACAGGCGGCGGTCCTGTTCCTGGCCGTAGCCGCTCACCGCCACCAGCGCGCAGCCGGCGCAGTTCGGCAATTGCTGCAGGGCGCCGGCCAGTTCGTGCCCGCTCATGTCGGGCAGGCCGATGTCGAGCAGGATGATGTCGAATCGTCCCTTTCCGGCCCGCGCCAGCGCTCTCTGCGCCGAATGCTCGACCGTCACCTTGTGCCCGGCTGTTTCCAGCAACATGCCCAGGGTCTGCGCGGCGTCGACGTTGTCGTCGACCACCAGGATGCGCAGGGGGCCGAGGGAGGCCGGAGCGGCGGCGGCGGCCGGCGCGGTCAGCGCGCTCTCGGACGCCGCCAGCAGCGGCAGGCGCACCGTGAAGGTGCTGCCCTGGCCCTGGCCCGCGCTGTGCGCTTCGACCGCGCCGCCATGCAGCTCGACCAGCTTCTGGACCAATGCCAGCCCCAGCCCGAGCCCGCCCTGGGCGCGGTCCGGCGTGCGCTCGGCCTGGGTGAACAGATCGAACACCACCGGCAGCAGGTCGGCGCCGATGCCGATGCCGTTGTCGCGCACCCGCAAGACCGCCATGCCGTCCTGGCGCGCCAGGGACACGTGCAGCACCCCGCCGTCGGGCGTGTACTTGGCCGCGTTGTTGAGCAGGTTGGCCGCCACCTGGACCAGGCGGGTGCGGTCGCCGCACACAGGGAGTGCTTCGGGCGCGATTTCCAGCACTAGGCTGTGCTTGCGCGCGTCGATCACGGGCTTGATCTGCTCGGCCGCTTCGCGCAGCACGGCGCCCAGTTCCACCGTGGTCTGGTTGATGGTGACCAGGCCGCGCGTGACGCGCGACACGTCCAGCAGATCGTCGACCAGGTGCGTCATGTGCGCGACCTGGCGGCTGATGACGCCGCTGACATCCTTGATGCGCGGGACGTCGGCGAACAGCACGCGCAGCAGCTGGGCGGCGCTGCTGATCGGCGCCAGCGGGTTGCGCAGCTCGTGGGCCAGCATGGCCAGGAACTCGTCCTTGCGCTGGTGCTCGCGTTCCAGGCGCGCCTGTTGCCGGTGCAGGCCGTCGAGCATGCGGTTGATCGAGCGCGCCAGGGTGATGGTTTCGCTGCTGCCGGCCAGTTCGGCGCGCGCCGCGCCGATGCCTTCTTCGCCGAGCTTGCCGGCAAACTGTTCGAGCTGGCGCAGGTCCTGGGTCAGGCCGAGCGAGAGGCGCGAGCCGAGCAGGAACACGATGACGGCAAACGCCAGCGTCATGCCGCCGATCAGGCCGTACTGCGTCCACGGCGTTTCCAGCGGCTGGCCGACGTCGGACACGTCGATCTTCATCATCAGCCCGAGGTGCCGGAATGCCTCCGGCGCCGGCACCGGCACTTCGCCCGCATGGGTGCCGGGCTGCGCCTCCCAGGCCAGCACCGACGAGGCGATCGGGCGCAGGTCCTGCAGGCGGATCTTGTAGACCAGCGCGCCTTCGGGCGTGTTCGTGCGCGAATAGCGCAACAGGTTGACGCCGACCAGTTCCGGGCCGCCGGGGCGGTCGAAAATGGCCGCGCTTTCTTCGCCGGCGTCGATGCGCGTGCGCAGCCAGGCCAGCTGCTCGCTATCGAAACGCTCGAAGCCGTTCCCCGCGATCGGCTTGCCTTCGAAATCGGTGAACAGCACCTGCACCGGAATGCCGTTGATCTGGCGCAGGCTGTTCAGGAAGGGCGCCAGGTAGGTTTCGCGCCCCGCGCTGTCGACCAGGCCGGTGGCCAGGATCGGGCTGTCGGCCACGTCCTTCATGCGCGAAGCCAGCGTGGCCAGCGTGTTGCCGACGGTGCGCGCGTTGAACGCGGTTTCGCGCTGTTGCAGCAGCTCCACCGCGGCGGCATGCTGGCGGTTCACCAGCCACAGCGACGCGGCCGCCACCAGCAGCACGGCCACGGCGGTCAGGATCGCCGATGCAATCGCAAAGCGCCGCGTGAGGCTGCCGGCCTGGAGCGTGGTCCACATGGTCAATCGCTTGTCGGCACCAGCACGCCGTCTTTCCGGTAGCGCGCCATCAGGAGTTCGCGTTCGCCCAGCGCTTCATGGCGCGTGGGCGAGAAGGGCGGGGCGTAGTGCTTGATCAGGCCGCGGTAGTCGCGCACTTTTTCCAGCGCGTCGCGCACGGCCTTGCGGTCGGTGGTGCCGGCCAGGTCGATCGCCCTGGCCAGGATGTGCATCATGTCGTAGGCATGGGCCACGCCCACCGGCCCGTCGATGTCCTCGATGCGGCGGATTTTCGATACCGTCGCCAGGGCGCTCATGAAGCGCGCCAGCGGCTTCTTGTCGGCATTAAAAAAGGAAAAGGTCTGGATCACGGAAAAGTCCACCTGGTGCAGGGCCGGGCCGGCCTGGCGGGTGAATTCGCCGCCGGTCACGCCCCAGTGGCTGAGGATGGGCATGCGCTCGGCCGGCGGCAGGGCGGCCACTTCGCGCACCAGCACCGCCGCCTCGTCGTCGTTCGCCACCAGCACGATGGCCTGGGCGCCGGCAGCG
Organism: Massilia sp. IC2-278; assembly: GCF_020708045.1. Taxonomy (GTDB): domain Bacteria; phylum Pseudomonadota; class Gammaproteobacteria; order Burkholderiales; family Burkholderiaceae_D; genus Telluria. Next base: position 2,078 of record NZ_JAJFES010000007.1, on the reverse strand, counting down.
CGCAGCGCCTTGTAGCGCGCCACCAGGGTCTGGTCGCGCCAGTTGTACCAGGCGGTCTGGACGATGCGGATGTCCTTGTTCGAATCGACGAACTTCTCGGCCGCCGCCAGGTTGCTGCGGCCCCAGGACGTGTTCGTCAGCAGCAGGCCGACCTTGCGCAGGCCACGCTTGCGCGCCGTGGCCAGCAGCTTGGGCATGGCCAGGCTGTCGCGCAGCGACAGGCGGTACACGTAATTCGGGCGCATGCCGTTGTCGACGATCATGTCGGCCGACGACCAGGCCGCCATGAACAGGGTCTTGGTTGCCTTCAGGGTCGGCAATTCCTCGATGACCACCGGGCTGAAGCGTCCGCCGAACACGGCGATCAGGTCCGGCGTGCGCGCGAATTCCTCGATGTTGCGGATGCCGCGTGCGGGAATCGAGCGGTGGTCCCTGGTCACGAGTTCCAGCGGCCGGCCGCCGAGCACGCCGCCGGCGCGGTTGATCTCGCCGATGGCGGTGCGCAGGCCCAGTTCCACGGCCTGGGCCGAGGTGCTGTTGTCGAGGCCGAACTCGGCGTCGAGGCCAATGCGTACCGGCGCCGGCGCAGCCTGTGCGAGCAGGCACGACGCCAGCCATGCCACCAGCATCGCGCGGATCAGTATGGCAAAGGAGGAACTGCTGGGGCGCGCGGCAAACGGGATCGGCATAGTGGTCAGGGGAAAATGGTCCGATATTGTAAACGGTAAATATCCGGCGCTCCGTACTGCTGGGTTCCAGGCCTGCAGGGCGGGGTCAGGCCTGCGTCCTGCCGCCCCGACTTGCCCTACACTGGGTGTACATCGTAAAGGGAGACCGACATGGACGCGCTGTTGAACCAGGAGCGACGCCACATCGTCGTCATCGGCGCCTCGGCCGGCGGCATCGACGCGCTGCGCACGCTGTTCGCCCGGCTGCCGGCCGGTTTATCCATCAGTTACTTCGTCGTCCTGCATCTGTCCCCGCAATACCCGAGCCAGCTGAACCGTATCCTGCAGGCGACGACGCCGATGCCGGTCGCCTTCGCTACCGACCGCCAGCTCATCCTCCCCGACACGGTGTCCATCGCACCGCCCGACCGCCACCTGATGCTGGAACGGGAATGTATCCGCATCACCCGCGGTCCAAGGGAATGCCGCTCGCGGCCCGCGGCCGACGTGCTGTTCCGCTCGGCGGCGCTGGCGTTCGGGCAGCGCGTGATCGGCGTCGTGCTGACCGGCAGCCTGGACGACGGCACCGCGGGGCTATGGCAGATCAAGGACCGGAACGGCCTGGCGCTGGTGCAGGACCCGGAAGAAGCCCAGCACCGGTCGATGCCCGACAGCGCCATCGAGCATGTGGATGTCGATTTCGTGGGCACGATCGACGCATTGGCGGCAAGGATTGCGCAGGCGGCGGGCGAAGCGCTGCCGCAGCCGCCGGAAGCGGAAGAGCCACCGCGGCAGGGCGCCGAGATCGAGAACGCGATTGCGCGTGGGGAGAAGGGCATGGAGGCCGGCATCATGGCGATCGGCACAGCGTCGGCCTATACCTGCCCCGAGTGCGGGGGCGGCCTGGCGCAGATCGAGGAAGGGCGCGTCGTGCGTTTCCGCTGCCACACCGGGCACGCCTATTCCTTCCAGTCGCTGCTCAGCGACGTCAACACGTCGGTCGACCAGCGCTTGTGGTCGACGGTCAGGGCGATCGAGGAGCGCATCCTGATCCTCGGGCAGCTGGCCGACCTGGCCGAAAAGAACGGCAACCCCGACGAAGCCGCGCGCCTGCGCGCCAAGGCCAGCCTGGCCGACCGCAAGTGCCAGCCGCTGCGCGAACTCGTGCTCGATACCGATTTCTTCGCGTCGGATTGACAAGCCGGGGTCAGGTTGAGAGGGTCCGGGATTCATGGACATCCAAATAGTGGACAATATGTCCCTGGAGGATTTACATGACAAATAAGCAGTTGCCATCGAAGCGGGAGATCGTTCCCGCTTCATCGGACTCGACACCTAAACAGCGGGCCACCTTTTCCGACGAGTTCAAGCGCCAGGCCGTAGCACGGTTACGCTCTGGCGAGCAAAGCG
>NZ_JAJFES010000006.1 GCF_020708045.1 Massilia sp. IC2-278 | reverse complement strand
CTACAATACGCGGCGGTTACATCAGACCTTGGGCTACCAAACGCCTGCCGCCGTCGACGCTGCATACCGTGTGCCTAAATAACTGTCCAGGATATCCGGATCACCTCAGGTCTGACATTCGGACACGGCCTCGGCTGTACCGCCCGGATTCGGGCCGAACGCCTGCCCCCCGCTGTTCAGGCGCCGCCGGCGTAGCCGTTCTGGCGCCAGGCTTCGTACACCACCACGGCGACCGTGTTCGACAGGTTCAGGCTGCGGTTGTCGGGCATCATCGGCAGGCGGATGCGCTGGGCGGGCGGGAAGCTTTCGCGCAGGGCCGGATCCAGGCCGCGCGATTCGGCGCCGAACACGAACACGTCGCCCGGCTTGAAGTCGACTTTCGCAAACGGCGAGGAGCCGTGGGTGGTCATGGCGAACATGCGCGACGGGTCGGCTTGGGTATCGGCCAGGAAGGCGTCCCAGTTCTTGTGCACCTTCATGGTCGCGTAGTCGTGGTAGTCGAGGCCGGCGCGGCGCATCTTGGCGTCGTCGAGCGGGAAGCCGAGCGGTTCGACCAGGTGCAGCTGCACGCCGGTGTTGGCGCACAGGCGGATGACGTTGCCCGTATTCGGCGGGATTTCGGGTTCGACCAGGACGACGTGGAACAAGTGCTTCTCCTTCAATATTAGTGAGGCGGGGTGCGTGCGAATACGAGATTCGACACGCGCGCCGCGCCGGCCCGCTTCAGCGTGGCCGCGATTTCATTCAATGTGTGGCCGCTGGTCATGACGTCGTCGACGACGCCGATGTGGCGGCCCTGTATCTTTCCCAGCGCATCGTTGGCAACCTCGAAAGCGCCATGAATATTGCCTGCGCGTTCGCTCGGCGCCACGCCGGACTGGGCGGCCGTGTCGACGGCACGCACCAGCAGGCGCGGCTGCAAGGGCACGCCGAGCGCTGCGGACAGCGGCCGGGCAATTTCCAGCGCCTGGTTGAAGCCGCGCTCGACCAGGCGGCGCGGCCCCAGCGGCACCGGACACAGCAGCTCGGGCAAGGGCCAGCCGGGCTGGGCCAGCACGGCGTCGACCATGCGCGCCGCGAACCAGGGCGCGAGCGGCAGCTGGGCGCCGAACTTCAGGCGCAGCACCAGGGAATCGAGCGGCGCGGCGTAATCGGCGGCGGCCAGCGTGGCGTCGAACGCCGGCGCCGCGGCGATGCAGCCGGCGCAGCGCTGGCCGGCCACTTCATGGGCGCCGAGCGGATTGGCGCAGCAGGGGCAGCGCGCGCCGCCCGGGGCCGCATGGTCCCGCTGGCAGGGCAGGCAGACGACGGCGCCGGCGGTTTCGCCGCACAGCGCGCAGGAACAGGGCAGCAGCGCATTCATCAACGCATGCGGCCAGCGGTAGCTCCACAGTCGCAGGCGCCCGGTCATCGGCTCGACTCCCTACAAACATGTACACTCCCGCCATTATCTCATTTGAACGCAATAGAACCATGGCATCTCCCCAATCACCGTCGAAAATGAGCGCGCCGATCGACCAGGAACGCGTGCGCGCCCTGTTCGCCGATCCAGCCCGTGTGGCGCCGGCCGACTTCCTGCGCCGCGAGATCGCCAGCCGCATGCACGAGCGCCTGTCGCTGGTGAAGATCGTGCCCCAGCGCGTGCTCGACGCCGGCTGCGGCACGGGGCCGGACCTGGCCGTGCTGCAGAAAACCTACCCGGCTGCCCACATCGTCGGGCTCGATGCCGTACCCGGCATGCTGGCGCAGGCCGGTACGCCCGCGCCGGCGCCGCGTTCGCTCGGCTCCATGCTCAGCCGCTTGATGCCGGCCAAGACCGGCGTCGACCTCGTTTGCGGCGACTTCGGCACCCTGCCGTTCGGCCCGAACTCGCTCGACCTGGTGTGGTCGAACCTGGCGCTGCACTGGCACCCCCAGCCCGACCGCGTGTTCGCCGAGTGGCGCCGCGTGCTGCGGGTCGAGGGCTTGCTGATGTTCTCCAACTTCGGGCCGGATACGTTCAAGGAACTGCGCACGGCATTTGCCGCGATCGACGAAACGCCGCACACGCTGCCCTTCGTGGACATGCACGACTTCGGCGACCAGCTGGTGGAAGCCGGCTTCTCGACGCCGGTGATGGATGTCGAGCGCATCACCGTGACCTATGGGACGGCTGCGGCGCTGCTGGCGGATGTGCGGGCGATCGGCGGCAATCCGCTGGCAACGCGGCGGCGCGGGCTGGTCGGCCGCAAGGCCTGGGATCGCATGCTGGCGGCGCTCGAGGCGCAGCGCGGGGCGGACGGCAAGATTCCGCTCAGCTTCGAGGTGATCTATGGGCATGCCTTCCGGCCGGTGCCGAAGACCACGGCGGCGGGGGAGGCGATCATCCAGTTCCGGCCGCGCAAGCCGTGACGCCGCTGATGCGCGCACGCGTCACATGCATGCGGCATGGCAAGGATTTTCCTTGAATAAAAATTAGCGATTTGAGTATAATCAATAACTATTTTTTCGCCCCAAGCCCTGTATTCGCTGAAAAACCAGGCAGAAAGGCGCTGAAAATAGAACAATAAAAAGCAGCATCAGCAAGTTCCGCGCCCCACAGTGTGTTTTGCTTTGCTGGTGGCCGCGGTACGGTTATCGTACTAGCGCGTCCACAGAATCGCGTGCCGTCCGGGAGCCACTTGCTGCGCAAGGTTTCGGAGCGGCGGCGGTTCGTTCATGGAATTGCTGACCGTTTAAAAATATTCTTATTTTGGGTGGTTGGGGACAATTCATGACATATGCAAAGCGACTTCACGCCTTGATGCTCGGTCTCGCCGTATCGGCCTGCATCCCGGCGCTGGCAGCCCAGGAAATAACAGGGCGGCCGGTAGAACACCAGTTGAACATGCAAACGCCCGTGACTGGTGTCGGTGCGGATATCTACAGCTTGCACAACTGGATGATGATCGTCTGCCTGGTCATCTTCCTCGGCGTCTTCGGCGTCATGTTCTATTCGGTGTTCAAGCACCGCAAGGACCTCGGCCACAAACCCGCCACCTTCCATGAATCGACCACCGTCGAAATCGCCTGGACCATCGTTCCCTTCCTGATCGTCATCGGCATGGCCCTGCCCGCCACCAAGACCGTCATCGCCCTGAAGGACACTTCGAACGCCGACATCACCATCAAGGCCACCGGCATGCAGTGGAAATGGGGCTACGACTACCTGAACGGCGAGGGCGCGGGCATCAGCTTCCTGTCGAACCTGTCCACCCCGCGCAGCCAGATCGGCGAGCCCGGCGTGGCCCCCACCGCGGCGCGCGGCGAAAACTATCTGCTCGAAGTCGACAACGAAATGGTGGTCCCGGTCGGCAAGAAGATCCGCATGGTCTTCACCGCCAACGACGTCATCCACGCCTGGACCATTCCGGCATTCGCCATCAAGCAGGATGCGATTCCCGGTTTCGTGCGCGACGGCTGGTTCAAGGCCGACCAGGTCGGCGTCTACCGCGGCAACTGCGTCGAGCTGTGCGGCAAGGACCACGCCTTCATGCCGATCGTGGTGCGCGTTGTCTCGGCCGAGGATTACACCAAATGGGTCGCCGGCGAACAGAAACGCATGGCCGCGCTGGCCGACGATCCGACCAAGGTCTGGACCATCGACGAACTGAAGACCAAGGGCGAAGCCGTGTACGCCGCCAACTGCGTCGCCTGCCACCAGGTCAACGGCAAGGGCTTGCCGAACACCTTTGCGCCGCTCGACGGTTCGGCGGTCGTGAACGGCGCCAGGGGCCACCAGATCGACGTGCTGCTGCACGGCCAGGACACCCCGGCCTACCCGGGCGCCATGCCGCCGTGGCCGCAGCTGTCGGACACCGACATCGCCGCCGTCATCACCTATACCCGTAACAACTGGTCGAACAAGGCCGCGGAAAACATCGTTCAACCGGCCGAGGTTCTGGCTGCACGTAGCAAGCAATAAGTTTCCCAGGATACTGACATGACTACCAGCACTCTCGACCACGTCCACGACGACCACCACGGCCACGACCACGCCCACGACCACCCGCACGGCCTGCGGCGCTGGCTGTTCGCCACCAACCACAAGGACATCGGCACGCTCTATCTCTGGTTCTCGTTCGTCATGCTGCTCTCGGGCGGCGTGCTGGCGCTGATGATCCGCACCGAGCTGTTCCAGCCCGGCCTGCAGTTCTTCCGCCCCGAGTTCTTCAACCAATTGACCACCATGCACGGCCTGGTGATGGTGTTCGGCGCGATCATGCCGGCATTCGTCGGCTTCGCCAACTGGATGATCCCGCTGCAGGTGGGGGCGTCGGACATGGCGTTTGCGCGCATGAACAACTTCTCGTTCTGGCTGCTGCCGCCGGCGGCGATCCTGCTGGCCGGCTCCTTCCTGGCGCCGGGCGGCGCGACTGCCGCCGGCTGGACCCTGTATGCGCCGCTATCGACGCAGATGGGCCCGGGCATGGACATGGCGATCTTCGCCATGCACATCATGGGCGCCTCGTCGATCATGGGCTCGATCAACATCATCGTCACCATCCTCAACATGCGCGCGCCCGGCATGACGCTGATGAAGATGCCGATGTTCTGCTGGACCTGGCTGATCACCGCCTTCCTGCTGATCGCCGTGATGCCTGTGCTCGCCGGCGCGATCACCATGACCCTGACCGACCGCCACTTCGGCACCTCGTTCTTCAACGCGGCCGGCGGCGGCGACCCGGTGATGTACCAGCACATCTTCTGGTTCTTCGGCCACCCCGAGGTCTACATCATGATTCTGCCGGCCTTTGGCATCGTGTCGCAGATCATCCCGGCATTCGCGCGCAAACCACTGTTCGGCTATGCCTCTATGGTCTACGCCACCGCCTCGATCGCGGTGCTGTCGTTCATCGTCTGGGCCCACCACATGTTCACCACCGGCATGCCGGTGACCTCGCAGCTGTTCTTCATGTACGCCACCATGCTGATCGCGGTGCCGACCGGCGTGAAGGTGTTCAACTGGGTGGCTACCATGTGGCGCGGCTCGATGACCTTCGAGACCCCGATGCTGTTCGCGGTCGGCTTCATCTTCGTCTTCACCATGGGCGGCTTCACCGGCCTGATCCTGGCCGTGACCCCGATCGACATCCAGGTGCACGACACGTATTACGTGGTGGCCCACTTCCACTATGTGCTGGTGGCCGGTTCGCTGTTCGCGCTGTTCGCCGGCTTCTATTACTGGGCGCCGAAGTGGACCGGCCACATGTATCCGGAAGGCCGCGGCAAGATGCACTTCTGGCTGTCGCTGGTCACCTTCAACATCACCTTCTTCCCGATGCACTTCCTGGGCCTGGCCGGCATGCCGCGCCGCTACGCCGACTACAACGGCGTGTTCACCGACTGGAACATGCTGGTGTCGATCGGCGCCTTCGGTTTCGGCCTGTCGCAGGTGTACTTCCTGTTCGCCGTCGTGCTGCCGACCATCCGTGGCGGCGCGAAAGCGGAAGCGAAACCATGGGAAGGCGCCGAGGGCCTGGAGTGGACCGTGCCGAGCCCGGCGCCGTTCCACACCTTCGAAAACCCGCCGCTGGTGAAATGATGAATGCCCAACGCAAGCCGCCGCAGAAGGGGAACCTGCGCATTGCCCTTATTTTGGGAGCGATCGCCTTGTTCTTCTTCGCCTCGGTGATCCTCAAGCGGCTCTGGCTGTAAGCCCATGGCCTACGACGAAAGCACGCGCCTGCGCCTGAACCGCTCCACCTTCAAGAAACTGGTGGTGGTGGCGGTGGTGATGTTCGGCTTCGGCTATGCGCTGATTCCGGTGTACCGCCAGATCTGCGAGGTGCTGGGCGTGAACGTGCTGACGCAGAAGGACGGCACGGTCGAGCGCCCGGCGAACACGCAGGTGGACCTGACGCGCACGGTCACCATCGAGCTCGACGGCAATGCCCAGGGGCCGTGGCGCTTCCGCCCGACCCAGCGCAGCATCCAGGTGCATCCGGGCGAGCTGGCCACCGTCACTTATGAGGTGGTGAACACGCAGGGCAGGGCGGTCAAGGCGCAGGCGATTCCGAGTTATGCGCCGCAATCGGCCACGCCGCATTTCAAGAAAGTCGAGTGCTTCTGCTTCCGCGAGCAGATGATGCAGCCAAACGAGGCGCGCCAGATGCCGGTGGTATTCTTCATCGACCCGGCGCTGCCGAAGGAAGTGAAGAACATCACGCTGTCGTACACCTTCTTTGAAATCGCCGGGGCGGTGGCGGCGAAATGACGCAGGTGCCAGGCGAGCCACGCAAGTCTTCGTTCGCGGCCTCGATGAAGGCGGTGTTCTGGTCCTTCTTCGGGGTGCGCAAGCGCCGCGACTACGAGCACGACGCGGCCAACCTGAATCCCTTCCACGTGATTCTGGCGGCGCTGATCGGGGTGGCGATCTTCATCGGGGTGCTGGTCATGGTGGTGCGGTTCGCGGTATCGCAGTAAACGGCAATAACAGGTACAACGTTTTTCAAGCTTCGCAATTCAACGTATTAGAAGAATGATTTAGGAGATGAAGATGAGTGTGTCAAAAACCGCGCCGCACTATTTCGTGCCCGGCCCTTCGATGTGGCCGATGGCCGGCGGCATTTCGATGCTGGTGACCATGGCCGGCGCTTCGGGCTGGGTCAACAGCGCCGCCTGGGGGCCGGCGGTCTGCCTGGCCGGCATCGTGGCCATGCTGACCGTGCTGTATTTCTGGTTCGGCGACGCCATCGGCGAGTCGGAAAGTGGCCAGTACAGCAAGCGCATCGACTCGTCCTACCGCTGGTCGATGAGCTGGTTTATCTTCTCCGAGGTCATGTTCTTTGCCGCCTTCTTCGGCGCGCTGTTCTATGCCCGCGTGATCTCCATGCCCTGGCTGGCCGACCTCGACCACAAGATCCTGTGGCCCGACTTTGCCGCCCACTGGGGCAACATCGGCCCGGCCGGCACGGTGGACACCTTCAACACCATGGGGCCGTTCCCCATCCCGACGATCAACACCGCGCTGCTGCTGCTGTCGGGCGTGACGCTGACGATTTCGCACCACGCGCTGCGCGCCGGCCACCGCCGCAATACGGCCGTGTTCCTGTTCGCCACCATCCTGCTGGGTGCGATCTTCATGGGCTTCCAGGCCTACGAATACATCCACGCCTACCAGGAACTGAACCTCAAGCTGACCTCGGGCATCTACGGCTCGACCTTCTTCATGCTCACCGGTTTCCACGGCTTCCACGTGACCATGGGCGCGATCATGCTGTCGGTGGTGCTGTACCGCGTGCTGCGCGGGCACTTTACTTCCGATAACCACTTCGGTTTCGAAGGCGCGGCCTGGTACTGGCACTTCGTCGACGTGGTGTGGCTGGGCCTGTACGTTGTCGTGTACTGGCTGTAAGGCTGGCTAGTTCAAGCTGATATCGGGGACAGTCGCCTTGGCGCGGCTGTCCCCGTTTTGTTTGTGGATCAGCGGATGCCGGTCGGGGCGATCCAGCCCATCTTGTAGGAGCCGAGCAGGATCAGGAAGAGGGTGATCGACAGGCCGACCCGCATCGCCAGCGCCTGCACCGTGCGGTTGCTGCGGCCCTTGTCCTTCATGAGGAAGAACAGCGCCGAGCCGAGGCTGGCGATGATCAGGATGAAGGCGATGGCAACGAAGATTTTCATGGTCGGCACGCAGGATCGGGAAGGAATTCATTGTAATGCGTTTAAGGTTCAGGTTTCGGGGGATTCCGTTGTTGGCGACCGTTGTTGTCGTGGCTATCGGGATCGCGTTGGGGAATTGGCAGACGAGGCGGGCGGAAGAGAAGATTGCGGTGGCGGCGCAGTTGCGTGAACGTGGGATGCAGGCACCCATTATTTTGGGAGCCGGTGGTGGTGCGCAACAGGACGACCGCGTGGGCACAAGTGCCTTGCGCGGCCCGGCCCACCCTACGGAATATCGCCGTATCAGGGTTACCGGCGAGTTCGTACCAACATGGCCGGTTTTCCTCGACAACCGGCCGCATGCGGGCAGGGCCGGGTTTTATCTGGCGATGCCGTTTAAAATAGCGGGTTCGGACCGCAACGTGCTGGTGCTGCGCGGGTGGTTGCCGCGCGATCCGCGCGAGTATGGGCGCGTGCCCGACTATGCCACGCCGGCCGGGACGACCACGGTGGAAGGGATCGTGGTTGCCGGGGCGGGGCACGTGATGCAGCTGGGGACGGCGGCGCCCGTGAAACCGGGCGCGATCGTCCAGAACCTGGAAGTGAGCGATATGGCGCGCGCCAGCGGGCTGCGCCTGGAGCCCTTCCTTGTCCAGCAGACCGGGCCGCAGGCGGCGGGCGACCCCATCGTGCGCGACTGGCCGGCGCCGGATACCGGCATAGCCAAGCACCGCGGCTATGCCGTCCAGTGGTATGCGCTGGCGGCAATGGCGGCCTTATTTTTTGTGATCACAGGATTTCGCAGTGGAAGAAAACAAGTTGAGTAAGCCGGTGCGCGAAGACGCCACCGTGCGCCAACGCCGCAGCGGCCGTTGGAAATTGTTTGCCGTGCTGCTGGTCTGCGCCGCACCGCTGATGGCTTCTTACCTGAGCTATTACGTGATCAAGCCGGAAGGGCGCACCAACTACGGCACCCTGATCGACCAGCGCACCCACCCGATGCCGAAGCTGAGCAGCACCACGCTCGACGGCCGCCCGGAAACGCTGGAAAACTACGCCGGCAAATGGATCATGGTGAAGGTCGGCGGCGGCGCCTGCGACAAGGCGTGCCAAAACCAGATCTATGCGATGCGCCAGCTGCGCACCATGCAGGGCAAGAACATGGACCGCGTCGAGCGCGTCTGGCTGGTCACCGACCAGCAACCCATCGACACCATGCTGATCCGCATGTACGACGACATGCACATCCTGCGCGTGAAACCGGAAGAACTCGGCAAATGGCTGCCGCTGGACCAGGGCGGCAAAGTCGAGGACCACATCTTCCTGGTCGACCCGCGCAGCAACCTCATGATGCGTTTCCCGAAGAACCCCGAGCCGGCGCGCGTCCACAAGGACATCGCCAAGCTGCTACGCGCCTCGGCCATCGGCTAGAAAGAAGTATGCACCCGTCTACCCTGTTCCAGTTGGCCCTGATGGGCCTGTTCGTTGCCAGTATTCCGCTCACCATGGTCTGGCTGTCGTCCGACGCCAACAAGTACCGCAAGCTCGTGTGGGTGATGGCCTTCCTCACCTTCGACCTGATCGTGTTCGGCGGCTTTACCCGCCTGACCGATTCCGGCCTGGGCTGCCCGGACTGGCCGGGCTGCTATGGCGCCGCGAATCCCTTCATCGCCCACGAACAGATCGCCGCCGCCGAGGCGCTGATGCCGACCGGTCCGGTCACGAAAGTGAAAGCCTGGATCGAAATGATCCACCGCTACTTGGCGATGGGCATCGGCGTGCTGATCATGGCGCTGATGTTCCAGGCCATCCGCCAGTGGCGCAAGACGAAGCAGGACGCCTTCAAGCCGGCCATGCCGGTGGCGCTGTTCCTGTTCGTCTGCGTGCAGGGCGCGTTTGGCGCCTGGACCGTAACGCTGAAGCTGCAGCCGGTGATCGTCACCATCCACCTGCTGCTGGGCATGGCGCTGCTGGCCATGCTGGTCTGGCTGGGCGGACGCGAGGATTACCTGATGAAGCCGCCGGCCCCGAGCCGCGACATCGCCAGCTTGAAGGGACTGCGCACGCTGGCCTTGGTGGCCGCCGTGGTACTGGTCGTGCAGATCGCACTCGGCGGGTGGGTGAGCACTAACTACGCCACCCTGGCCTGCGACGAGTTCCCCCTGTGCGACGGCAAGTTCATCCCCGAGATGGACTTCGAGCACGGCTTCACGCTGTGGCGCGAACTCGGCAAGACCGCCGCCGGTCACTACCTGCAGTTCTCGGCGCTGGTGGCGATTCACTGGGTGCACCGGAATTTCGCGGTGATCGTGGCCCTCGTGCTCGGCCTGGCCGCCTGGCGCGCGATGCGCCAGCCGCAGCTGCGCAAGACCGGCAAACTGATCGCCGCCATCCTGCTTGCACAATTGTTCACGGGTGTGGCAACGGTGTTCTTTGATTTCCCTCTTGCTATTGCCGTGTTGCATAACGCAGGGGCGGCTCTCCTCGTACTGACGGTGACCATGTTAAACTACAAGGTCAAGTACCTTCTCGAAGTGTCGCAGCGCAGCCCCGCGAATGCGGACGTCCCTGCGAACTCGTATCGATGACCACCTCTACCGCTCTCCAACCGACCAGCCGCATCGCCCAGTACTGGACGCTCACCAAGCCCCGGGTCACCCAGCTCGCCGTTTTCTGCGCCGTGATCGGCATGTTCCTCGCCACCGACGGCTTCCCCGGCTGGCGCATCCTGATCGCCGGCACGATCGGCATCTGGCTGCTGGCCGGCGCCGCCTTTGCCGTGAACTGCCTGATCGAGGCCGAGATCGACGCGCGCATGGCCCGCACCGCACGGCGCGCCACCGCGCGCGGCGAACTCACGCGTAACCAGACCCTGGTGTTTTCCGCCATCATCGGCGGCCTGGGCATGTGGGTGCTGTACGCCTTCGTGAATGCGCTGACGATGTGGCTGACCTTCGTCACCTTCGTCGGCTACGCCGTCATCTACACCATCTACCTGAAGCCGGCCACGCCGCAGAACATCGTCATCGGCGGCCTGTCGGGCGCAATGCCGCCGGCGCTGGGCTGGGCGGCGGTCGCCAACGAAGTGCCGATGCAGGCCTGGCTGCTGGTGTTGATCATCTTCGTGTGGACCCCGCCGCACTTCTGGGCGCTGGCCATGTACCGGCGCGAGGATTACGCGCGCTCGGGCCTGCCGATGCTGCCGATCACCCACGGCATGGCGTATACCGGCCAGCAGGTGTGGCTGTATTCGCTGGCGCTGGCCGCCACGACCCTGCTGCCGTACGCGGTGCGCATGAGCGGCCTGATCTACCTGGTGGCCGCCGTCATCCTGAACGCCGAATTCCTGCGCCATGCCTGGCGCGTGCACAAGCACTATACCGACCAGGTGGCGCGCAAGGCCTTTGCCTACTCGGTGTTGTACCTGTCGCTGCTGTTCGCGGCGCTGCTGGTCGACCATTACTTCAGGTTCTGACGATGAAAAAACTGCTGTCCCTGGCGCTGCTCGCCACCGCGCTGCTCCTTGCCGGCTGCGACAAACTGTCGTCGCCGCCGGCATTCAAGAACACCGACCTTACCGGGCTCGACTACGCCAAGGGTTTCTCGCTGACCGACCACACCGGCCAGCCGCGTACCCTGGCCGACTTCCGCGGCAAGCTGGTGGTGCTGTTCTTCGGCTATACGCAATGCCCGGACGTCTGCCCGACCACGATGGCCGAGATGGCCGCCGTCATGAAGGAACTCGGCCCGTCCTCGAACGACGTGCAGGTGCTGTTCGTGACGCTGGACCCGGAGCGCGATACCCAGGAAGTGCTGGCCCATTACGTGCCGGCCTTTGACAAGCGCTTCATCGGCCTGCGTGGCACGCCGGAGCAGACGGCGGCGACGGCCAAGGAATTCAAGGTCTTCGTGTCCAAGGTTCCCGGCAGCACGCCGGACAATTACACGGTCGACCACACGGCCGGCAGCTACGTGTTCGACAAGGAAGGCCGCATCCGCCTGTTCGTGCGCCATGGCGGCGGCCCGGCGCCGATTGTTCACGATCTGCGCCAACTGCTATGATGTAAAGACAACCCTCGAGCAGGAACGGCATGGAACCACGTTCAGGTAGAAACTACGCCCGCATCGCCACCGTCGTCCTGCTCACGCTGGGCTGTTTGTACGTCCTCAAGCCCTTCCTGCCGGCGATCCTGTTCGCGGCCGCCGTCGTCATTTCCTCCTGGCCCCTGTACCTGCGCCTGCTCACGGCCATGCATGGGCGGCGCACGCCGGCGGCGCTGACCATGACGCTGTCGCTGACCCTGCTGGTCATCATCCCGCTGGCGATCGTCGCCTACAACCTGGCCGACGACGTCGCCACCACCTTCGGCCAGATGCGCAATGCGCTGGAACACGGCGAGCTGCTGCCGCCGGCGTGGATCAGGGAGATTCCTTTTCTTGGCGATACGATCGACGCCTACCTGCGCGAACTCGTGGCCAGCCGCGAGCAGATGCTGGCCCTGGCCCAGCGCATGATCGAGCCGGCGCGCCACTGGCTGCTGGCCGGCGGCCTGATGCTCGGCACCGGCGTCGTGCAGATGAGCCTGGCCGCATTCGTCAGCTTCTTCCTCTACCGCGACGGCAAGTCCCTGATCGCCGTGATCGCCGTCGCGATGGCCAAGGTGATGGGCGAGGGCGCCGAATCGGTGTCCGACACCGTCAGCCAGACCACGCGCGGCGTGATGTACGGCCTGCTGGGCACGGCGCTGGCCCAGGGCCTGGTGGCCGCGATCGGTTTCTTCATCGCCGGGGTGCCGGCGGTGCCGCTGCTGTCGGTGCTGGTGTTCGTGCTGTCGCTGATCCCGGTCGGCCCGCCGATCGTCTGGGGCAGCGCCGCGGTCTGGCTGTTTTCCCAGGGCGAGACGGGCTGGGGCGTGTTCATGGTGATCTGGGGCACGGTCCTGATCAGCGGCGTCGACAACGTGGTGCGGCCGATGCTGATCAGCCGCGGAACCAGCCTGCCTTTCCTGCTCACCCTGCTCGGTGTGCTGGGCGGTGTGATTGCCTTCGGCTTCGTCGGCATGTTCATCGGGCCGGTGCTGCTGGCGGTGGGCTACTCGCTGATGAGCGAGTGGACCGGCACGCGCGATCCAATCGTGCGGGCGAATAACGAGCAGGTGACGGAGTAGGCCGGCGGCCGTGGTCAACCCGGCCGCTTCGGTTCGGCCAGCAGCGCGCGCAGGCGGTCGAAGTCGATCGGCTTGGTGAGGTGGTGGTCGAACCCGGCTTCGAAGGCCAGCTGGCGGTCGCTGGCCTGGCCCCAGCCGGTGGCGGCGATCAGCAGCATGTCTTCGCCGCCGGGCAGCAGGCGGATGCGGCGCGCCAGCTCGTAGCCGGTCAGGTCCGGCAAGCCGATGTCGAGCAGCGCCACCTGCGGCTGGAAGGTTTCCAGCAGGTTCAGCGCGGCGGTCGCCGTGTGCACGGTCTGCGGCGTGCAGCCGCTCATCGACAGGAACATTGCCAGCATCTCGGCGGCGTCGACGTTGTCGTCGACTACCAGCACGCTTGTGGGCGCCACCGTGTCCTGAAGGTTGCCGGCGCTATCGGGCTTGCCCTGGACCGGTGCCAGCGGCAGGCGTACCGTGAAGGTGCTGCCCAGGCCCTCGCCGGCGCTCCAGGCTTCCACGGTGCCGCCGTGCAGGGCGACGATGCCGCGCACCAGGGCCAGGCCGATGCCCAGGCCGCCCTTGGCCCGCTGCAGCGCCGGTTCCAGCTGCGAGAACATGCCGAAGATCGTCCCCAGCGCATGCTCGGGAATGCCGATGCCGTTGTCGCGCACGGCGATCACGGCCTGCTCGTTCTCGACGCGCAGGGTGAGCGAGACGATGCCGCCGTTCGGCGTGTACTTGCAGGCGTTCGTCAGCAGGTTCACCAGCACCTGGCCCAGGCGGGTCGGGTCGGCATCGACCACCACGCCCTGCGCCTCGAGGTGCACGTCGAGGGTGTGCGAGGCCGCGCGCATCATGTTGCCGACGTCGTCCACCGCCGCGTGCACCACGTCGGCCAGCGCCACCGGCTCGCGCCGCAGTTCCATGCGGTTCTGGGTGATGCGCGACACTTCCATCAGGTCGTCGACCAGGTGCGCCATGTGGCGCAGCTGGCGGTCGAACACGTCCAGTAGCTGGTTTTCGCGCGGCGGGCGCGCCGGGCCGAGCTTGAGCACCTCGAGCGCGCTGCGCATCGGCGCCAGCGGGTTGCGCAGTTCGTGCGAGAGCGTGGCCAGGAATTCGTCCTTGCGGCGGTCGGCGTCCGACAGTTCTTCGTTCAGGCTGCGCAGCTGGGCTTCGGCTTCCAGGCGCGCGTCGAGGGCCTGCTCGGCGGTCTTGCGCGCGGCCAGCAGTTCGCGCTCGTAGGAGCGGCGCTCGTTCATGGCCTGCAGCGACCATTCGTCGAAGATGCGGCCGTCCACGGTGCGGCGCCCGATGCTCACCAGCACCGGGACGCGCTGGCCGCCGGCATCGCGGATTTCCATCTGCAGCTGGCCGACCGAGCCCTGCACCTGCAGGATCGGCAGGCAATGGGTCTGGTGGAAGATGCGGGCGCCGACCGGCAGCCGGTCCTGGATCCTCACCTTGTTCACCAGCGCCGCCTGCGAATAGCCCAGCCAGCGGCAGAGGGTGGCATTCACGCGCAGGATCAGGCCGGCGGCGTCGGTGACGAGCAGGCCGCAGGGGGCCTGCTGGTAAAGGGAGGCGTCGTCGGGCAGGCCGCTCAAGCGCGGGCCTCCACGGCGTCGAGGAAGGCGAGGGCGACGCGCGCGCTTTCCTCGGGCGCGCTCATGTGCGGGCAATGGCCGATGTTGCGGATGACCTGCAGCTGGCTGCCCGGCATGTGGCGGTGCATGTAGTCGCCCACTTCGAGCGGGGCCAGGGCGTCGTCGCTGGCCTGCACGATCAGGGTCGGTACGCGCACGCGCGGCAGGTCGGCGCGATGGTCGGCCAGGAAGCCGACGCGGGCGAAGTGGCGCGCGATGTCCGGGTCGTTGCGGCAGAACTTGCTTTCCAGCTCGGCCGTCAGTTGCGGCTGGTCGGGCGCGCCCATGATGACCGGCGCCACGTTGCTCGACCAGCCGAGGTAATTGGCGTCCATGGTCTCGAGCAGCTCGTCGATGTCGTGGCGGGTGAAGCCGCCGCGGTAGTCGTCGTTGCCGATGTAGCAGGGCGAGGGCGACAGCATGATCTGCGCCAGGAAGCGCCCGGGCGCCTGGATACCGGCCAGCATGCCGGTAATGGCGCTGACCGAATGCCCGATGAAGATCACCGGGCCGTCGGCGAACTCGTCCATCACTTCCAGCAAGTCGTCGACATAGCCTTGCAGGGTGCCGTACTTGCTGCGGCTGTAGGCCGAGAGGGCGGAATTGCCGCTGCCGACCAGGTCGAAGGCGACGATGCGGTAGCGTTCTTCAAAGGCGGGCGACAGGAAGCGCCAGACCGCCTGGTCGCAGCCGAAGCCGTGCAGGAAGACCACGGTGGTGGCGCCGCGGCCGGAGACCGTGACGTTGTTGCGCTGGCGGACACTCATGCGTTGCTCGAACTGGGAAATCGCTGACGGGCGGATGGAACGATTATAACGTCAGTTGTGCTCGTCCTCGTCCTCGCCGCGTTCCAGGCGCGGAATGACTTTCACCAGCAGGATGCGCGGACCGTTCGTCTTCTTCACCACCACGTCGAATTTCGGGAATTCGATGCGCTGGCCCTGCTTCGGAATGTCGCCCAGCTTCGCCATCAACAGGCCGCCGACGGATTCGACGTCGTCCAGGCCCATCTCTTCGTTGTCGATGTCGATGCCGAGCAGGCGCTCGAGCGAATAGATCGGCAGGCTGGCCTTGCCGATGTAGGTGCCGTCGGCCTGGGGCAGCCAGTCGTTTTCGTTGAGGCGGAATTCGTCGCGGATCTCGCCGACCATCGCGCCCAGCAGATTGTCGAGCGTGATGAAGCCGACCGGGCGCTTGCCTTTTTCGCCGATCAGGGCGAAGTGCGGGGCGCCGGTGCGGAAGCGGCGGAAGATGTCCTGGGCCGGCGTGCGCGCCGAGATCGTCTCGACCGGGCGCAGGAACTGCGAGAGGTCGGCGATGTCCTTGCCCGACTGCTGGGCGAAGAACAGATCCTTCAGGTGGATCACGCCCAGCACTTCCTCGCCTTCTTCGTCGAAGTAGGGATAGCGCGAGAAGCGGTTGCGGCGCACGGTGTCCAGGTTTTCCTCGATCGACAGGTCTTCGTGCAGGGCGATGACTTCGTTAATCGGGCGCATCAGGTCGGACACGGCCATTTCCGAGAATTCCAGCGACTGCGCCAGGATGTGGCGCTCGTCGTGGGTGAACTTTTCCTTGCCGGTGCTGGTATTCGTGCGCAGGATCAGCTTCAGTTCCTCGGTCGAGTAATGCGTGTCGTGGCTGCCGGCGCCGGACAGGCCGGCCAGGCGCAGCACCATGTTGGCGCTGGCATTGAGCACGAAGATGAAGGGGTACATGGCCCAGTAGAAACCGTAGAGCGGCAGGGCGCACCACAGCGCGACGGACTCGGGAATGCGGATCGCCAGCGATTTCGGCGCCAGTTCGCCGACCACGATGTGCAGGAAGGAGATGACGCTGAAGGCGATGACGAAGGAAATACCGTGGATCAGTTTCTCGGACGTGACGCCGACAAAGGCGAACACGGGTTCGAGCAGGCTGGCAAAGGCCGGTTCGCCGACCCAGCCCAGGCCGAGGGAAGCCAGGGTGATGCCCAGCTGGCAGGCCGACAGGTAGGCGTCGAGCTGGCCGTGGACTTTCGAGAGGATGCTGCCGCGCAGGCCGGTGGTCTTGGCAATTGCCCGTACGCGCGTCTTGCGCAGGGTGACGATGCCGAATTCCGCCGCCACGAAGAAGCCGTTCAGTGCAACGAGAAACAGCGCCAGAACGACAAATAAAATATTTTCCATATAAAAGGTGAGTGAATAAAAGGCGTAGCCGATGTGCATTGTACAACTCAAGCGGCGCCGAGCATTCCTTCATGCACGGCAGCAAGGATGGCTTCGACGGCCGGGTGCTGGATCTTGCGCTCGTTCGAGATCGCATAGAACTGCTCGCGCACGCCCGGCACGCGGCCCACGACCGCGGCTTCGAGCTGCTCGGCCAGGTCGGCGGCCAGCGCCGCCGGGGCGAAGAACAGCCCGAGTCCGCGCCGGCCGAAGGTGTTCAGCAGGGCGTTGTCTTCGAACTCGCCGACCACGTCGGGCTGCACGCCGTGCACGTCGAGCCAGGCGTCGATCCGGCCACGCAGGGCATTATTGCGCG
Organism: Massilia sp. IC2-278; assembly: GCF_020708045.1. Lineage (GTDB taxonomy): Bacteria > Pseudomonadota > Gammaproteobacteria > Burkholderiales > Burkholderiaceae_D > Telluria. Next base: position 302,670 of record NZ_JAJFES010000006.1, on the reverse strand, counting down.
TAGGCAGCAGGAACGGCGCGCCTTTCAGGCCTTGCGGGAAATTCGTGCCCCATTGCGCGGCCAGTGCCTTGGTGCCGACCACCAGCATCTCGCTTTCGAACAGCAGGTGGGAAAACACGCGCAGGGTGCTGCCGGTAGCCAGCGGGTGGTCGGTCAGCACCACGTCGAGCTTGTGCAGGGCCAGGTCGGCCAGCAGAGCGTCGTGCTGGTCTTCGTAGCAGACCAGGCGCACCGGCGTGCTCAGCTGGGTGGTCACTTCCAGTAAGCGGAACGCGGTCAGCTTCGGCAGCGAGTCGGCGATGCCCACCGTCAGGCGCGTGCGCAGATTGCCGGCGCCGTCCAGCGCTTCCTGCATCTGCTCGCCCAGCAGGAAGATCTGGTCGGCGTAGCCCAGTGCCAGGCGGCCGGCTTCGGTCAGGGTCAAGCGTCGGCCTTGCTGGGTGAACAATGATTTTCCCACGGCCTGCTCGAGCAGGGTAATCTGGCTGCTGACGGTCTGCACCGCCAGGCCCAGGCGCTCGGCGGCGCGCGTGATGCTGCCTTCCTTGGCCACCACCCAGAAATAGTGCAGGTGACGGAAATTGGTGACGGTGTTTTTCATACTCTTCCGTTTTTCCGAAGTAATACTTCGATTATCTTCGCTTTTTCTATGAGGCGTCCAGCTCTACACTGCGTTGTATCAACTTTCACATAGAAGGGATAACAACATGAAGCATTTCCGGGGATCTTTCCTCGTTACAGTCATCTGTATGGGCCTCGCGGCCTGGTGGGGTTACGACCATGGCGGCATGTCCGGCATGCTGACGGCGGTGGGCGTTGCCGCCATCCTGTCGATCATGGAGGTGTCGCTGTCGTTCGACAATGCGGTCGTGAATGCGTCCGTGCTGAAGGGCTGGGATGAATTCTGGCTGAAGCTGTTCCTGGGCCTGGGCATGATCATTGCCGTGTTCGGCATGCGCCTGGTGTTCCCGTTGGTGATCGTGGCCGTGGCGGCCGACCTGGGTGCCACCGAAGTCTGGAACCTGGCGCTGACCGATCCGAAGGCCTTCTCCGGCCACCTGACGGCGCACCATGCGGAAGTGGCAGCCTTTGGCGGCATGTTCCTGCTGCTGGTCTTCCTGAACTTCCTGCTGGACGATGAAAAGGAAACCCACTGGCTGGGCAACTTCGAGAAAAAGCTCGGCGCACTGGGCAAGGTCTCGTCGATCTCGGTGATGGTGGCCCTGGCTTCGCTGCTGTTCGCATCGACCTTCGTTGATGCCGGCCAAAGGATGATTGTCCTGGTCGCAGGTATCTGGGGCATTCTGGTCTACGTCGGCGTGGACATGATCAGCAGCCTGCTGGAAAAGAGCGAGTCCGATGAGAGCAGCAACGTGGGCGACATGGTCAAGCGCGGCGGTATCGGCGGCTTCCTGTACCTCGAAGTGCTGGACGCATCGTTCTCCTTCGACGGCGTGATCGGCGCGTTTGCGATCACCTCGGATGTCGTGATCATCATGCTGGGCCTGGCGATCGGTGCGATGTTCGTGCGTTCGATGACGGTGTACCTGGTCCGCAAGGGCACGCTGGACGAGTTCGTCTACCTGGAGCACGGCGCGCACTATGCGATCGGTATCCTGGCCGTGATCATGCTGGTGAGTATGCATGTGCATGTGCCTGAGCTGATCACCGGCCTGACGGGTGTGGCCTTCATTGTCGCCTCGCTGTGGTCGTCGATCCGGTACAAGAAGAAGCATGCCGCGCTGGAAGCGGCGGAAGCGAAGCAGTTGGCTTGATCGTGGGAGGGGACGGTGGCGGTTGGTTGCCACCGTCTCGATAGCGGAAAAGTTGTACCGCGTGGACACAGGTGTCCACCCTACGAAACCCCCGCAGTTGTAGGGTGGACACCTGTGTTCACGCTGTCTCACCAGTAGCACAGCGTTACAGATTAACGCGGCCACGCCGCACAGAACCGCCCGGCGAGCGGCAGAACACCAGCTCGCTGCGCGTATAACCCGGTGTTCAAAAAAGTAGTCCTCAACTTTAGGAGAAACACATCATGGCAATCAGTCTGCAAAAAGGCGGCAACGTCAACCTGTCGAAAGAAGCCCCTGGCCTGACCAACCTGAAGGTCGGCCTCGGCTGGGATACCCGCGCCACCGATGGCGCCGGCTTCGACCTCGACGGCGCCGTCTTCCTGCTGAACTCGTCCGGCAAGGTGCGTTCCGACGCCGACTTCATCTTCTACAACAACCTGAAGTCGGCCGACGGCTCGGTCGTCCACTCGGGCGACAACACCACCGGCGCCGGCGAAGGCGACGACGAAACCGTGTCGGTCGACCTGACCAAGGTGCCGGCCGACGTCGACAAGATCGTGCTGGCCGTGACCATCCACGACGCCGACGCACGCCGCCAGAACTTCGGCATGGTCGGCAAGGCCTTCATCCGCTGCATCAACGCCAACGGCGACGCGGAAATCGCCCGCTACGATTTGTCGGAAGACGGCTCGACCGAAGCGGCAATGATCTTCGGCGAGGTGTATCGTAACGGCGCCGACTGGAAATTCCGCGCCATTGGCCAAGGCTTCCAGGGCGGCCTGGGGCCACTCGCCAAGAACTACGGCGTCAACGTTTAATCAAAAACAGGTTCGCGGTCCCACGACCGGGGCCGCACCATGAAAGGAAGTCTAGCAATGCCAACTTTTACCGTGACCGGGGATGTCGACCCCTTCCTGCACGTGTCGATGAGGAAGGGCGAGACCATCTATTGCGAATCCGACGCGATGGTGATGATGGAATCGACGCTCGACCTGAAAGGCAAGATGAAGGGCGGGCTCGGCAGCGCACTGATGCGCACCTTCGCCAACGGCGAATCCTTCTTCCAGCAGCACATCGAAGCCGCGCGCGGCGACGGCGACTGCCTGCTGTCGCCGACCCTGCCGGGCGCGATGCAGATCGTCGACTGCGGTCCGAACCACTACATCATCAGCGACGGCGCCTTTGTCGCCGCCAGCTCGGGCGTGGACCTGAAGGTGCGCACCCAGAGCATCGGCAATGCGCTGTTCGCCAACAGCGGCGGCTTCTTCGTCACCGAGACGACGGGGCAGGGCCAGGTGGTGGTGTCGGGCTTCGGGTCGATGTCGATGCTGGAAGTGGAACCGGGCAAGGATGCGATCATCGACAACTCGCACGTGGTGTGCTGGGACAGCACGCTGCGCTATGAGATCTCGATCACGACCGGCACCAGCGGCGGCTTCCTGGGTAACCTGATCAACAGCCAAACCAGTGGCGAGGGGATGGTCCTGCGCTTTTCGGGCAAGGGCAAGGTCTACGTGTGTTCGCGTAACCGCACCGCCTTCAAGGCCTGGATGCAAACCCCCGGTAAATAATTAAAGGAGCAACACAATGTCAGTCAGTCTGCAAAAAGGCCAGAAAATCTCGCTCTCGAAAGAGGGCGGCGGTGCACTCACCCGTGTCACCATGGGCCTGGGCTGGGACGCCATCAAGACCAAGGGCTTCCTCGGCTTCGGCAGCAAGACCGAAAGCGTCGACCTCGACGCCTCGGTGGTGATGTTCGACGAATCGAACCGCCCGGTCGACGTGGTCTGGTTCCGCCAGTTGAAGAGCAAGGACGGCAGCATTGTCCACACCGGCGACAACCGCACCGGCGCCGGCGATGGCGACGACGAGCAGATCAACGTCGATCTGTCCGCCGTGCCTGCAAACGTGAAGTCGCTGGTGTTCACGGTGAACAGCTTCACCGGCCAGAATTTCTCGCAGGTGCAGAATGCCTACTGCCGCCTGGTCGATGCGTCGGGCAACAAGGAAGTGGCGCGCTATGACCTGTCGGTGCAGGGCGCCCACACCGCGCAGGTGATGGCCAAGCTGTACCGCCACAACGGCGAGTGGAAGATGCACGCGATCGGCGAGAACGCCAGCGGGCGTACGTTTGACGATCTGATGCCGTCGATTACGCCGCATCTGTAATCTGCGGGTGGTGTAGTACCAAGAACCGGGGCCGATGCCCCGGTTTTTTTTCGCCTGTGCTGCAGCGCTATCTGCAGTTGGACGCAGCGTTTCCCGTAGGGTGGGCACTCCGTGCCCACGCGGTACGTGCGTCTCCTTTCTACGTTAGCCGCGACCTCTCGCCCCCAATCCTCAAGCCCGGCCAGATGCTGTATCGGCCGTTGCATGCACCGCGAGCGATACCTCCCCGCACATGTCCTCCAGCCACGCACGTAACCGCGTGGGCACGGAGTGCCCACCCTACGTTGAGGGCGCGTACCTAAGACAAGATCTGCTGATATTTCATATTGACATGCTCTTGGTAAACGTCTACTGTATTAAGTAACTAATACAGCTATACACCATGACCACCCACGCCGCCCACTTGTTTTTCATCGCCACCGGCTCCGCCGAGCCCATCTACCGCCAATTGGTCGACCAGGTCAAACGCCTGGTCGCCGCCGGCCAGATGGCCCCAGGCGACGGCATGCCCTCGGTGCGCGAGGTCGCCCAGGCCCTGGCCCTGAACCCGATGACCGTCTCGAAGGCCTACAGCCTGCTCGAGATGGAAGGCGTACTCACCCGCCGCCGCGGCCTGGGCATGGAAGTGGCCGCCCGCGCCGGCACTGCCCCGGGCGCGCACGAACGCGCCGAACTGCTGCGTCCCACCCTGGAGCGCGCAGCCATGGAAGCGCGCCAGCTCGAACTCGATTCCGACACCGTCCTTTCCCTCTTCACCCAGATCCTGAAGGAACAAGCATGACCAACGCCATCATCCAGAGCGCCGCGATCAGCAAGCAGTTCGGCAGCGTCCCCATCCTCAACAAGCTCGACTGGCAGGTCATGCCGGGGCAGGTGATCGGCCTGCTGGGCCGCAACGGCGCCGGCAAGTCGACCCTGCTCGAATGCCTGCTCGGCCTGCGCGAAGCGGATGCGGGCACGGTGCACGTCTATGGCGAAGACGTGGCCCACCTGTCCGACGCCACCCGCGCCCGCATCGGCTACGTGCCGCAGAAGTCGGACCTGTTCGAGTGGATGACGCCGCGCCAGATGCTCGATTACTTCAGGGCCCTGTACCCGCGCTGGAACGGTGCCAAGGTCGACGGCCTGCTGGCGCGCTGGGGCTTCGACCAGCTCATGCAAAATAAACCGATCAGCAAGCTCTCTGGCGGCGAGCAGCAGCGTTTGTCGATCATCCGCGCGCTGGCCCACGACCCGGAACTGCTGGTACTCGACGAGCCGGTGTCGGCCCTGGACCCGGTCGGCCGCCGCGAATTCCTGCGCGAGCTGATCGACGGCGTGATCGAGCGCGGCACCACGGTGGTGTTCTCGACCCACATCCTGTCCGACCTGGAACGGGTGGCGCTGGACCTCGCCTTCCTGAAGGACGGCAAAATCGCCCTGCAGGGCCGTCTCGACGAGCTGCTCGAAGGCGCGCGCCGCGTGGTGGGGCCGGCGTCGCTGCTCGACGGCAGGCAGCTGGCCGGCGAACTGCGGCGCCAGCGCACGCCGGACGGCAGCGTCAGCGTGATCACCCACGGCGGCGCCGGCCTGGCGCAGCTGGGCAAGGAGAGCGGCGTGCGCGTGGAGGCGCTCAGCCTGGAAGACCTGTTCATCGAGGTGACGCAATGAAAACCCTGCTGAAGGACTACTGGCTGGTGTGGCGCATGGCGCTCAGTGCCCGTTCCCGCGCCGATGTGCTGATCCTCGGATTCACGGCTTTCCTGACGCTGCTCGTGGCCTTCCTGGTCATGGTCATGAAGGACGATGCGGTGCTGGCCGCCAGTACGGCGCTGCGTGTGGCGGTAGGCGGCGCGATGATGGGCTGGCTGCTGTACTTCGTGCCTGGCGCCGTCAAGCTGAACACGCCGTCCGTCGCCTGCCTGGTGCCGCGCCTGCGCCGCCGCCTGATCGAATCGACGGTGCTGGCCTGGGCATGCATGATCGCGTTTGCCACGCTGGTGTCGCTTGGCACCAAGCTGTCGCCGGCGCTGGTCCTGCTGGCCACCGGCACCTGGCTTGCCGCGTATGGCCTGGGGCAGAGCGGGCACCGCGCGGGCAGCTGGATGCAGGTCGCCTTTGCCGGCGTGTTCTTCTTCAGCCGCAGCCTGCCGCCGGCGCTGGTCGACGGTATCCAGCACGGCATCGGCTTTGCGATTGGGTGCCTGCTGATGCTGGCCTTCGGCGCCTACGCGCTGCAGCACATGTTCATGGCCGGCGGCGACCGGCACTACGTGGCACGCGAAGCCCAGGCCCTGCAGCTGGAACGCACGACGGCCGCGGGCCAGTTCAAGGAACGCAAGCAGAACCGGTTCGATGCCTCGCTCTACCGCTGGGTCCTGGCGCGCGACACGGCGGCGCGCAATAGTGCCCGCCTGCTGGTGCACCTGCTGGGCGCGCGCAACCATTGGGTCAACCGGTCCGTGGTGCTGGTGTCGATCCTGGCCCTGGCCGGCGTGGCGCTGCTCATCCTGCGTGCCAATGCCCGTCCCGACACGCAGCAGCTGATCGCCGACCTCGGCTGGCTATTCGCCCTGCCGCTGCTGCTGGGCGCCATGTTCGACACCGAGAAGCGCAACGTGCGCCTGAAGGACACGGCGGGCGAACAGGCCCTGCTGCGCCTGGCGCCGCCGCTGCCGGCCGGCGCCTCCGCCTTCAACCGCAAGGTCGCCGTCACGCTGCTGCGCACCGCGCTGCTCGAGTGGGCGATGCTGGCGGGCGCCGTGCTGTGCCTGGGCATGATGACCGGCGCCTCGGCGGCCAACCTGTTCAAGCAAGCCTGCCTGTGCTGCCTGACCCTGCCGCTGGTAGCCGCCACCTTGCGCGACCACGCGCACCGCAGCGGGCTGCTGGGCTGGCGGCTGCTGCTGGGCTGTGCGCTGTCGTTCGGCCTTAGCCTGGCGGCGGGCATGGCGCTGGAGCGGGCGAGCGGCTTGCCGTACGCGGCGGGTGCGGCGCTGGCCAGCATGGCGATTGCCGCAGCCCTGGTCGGGCGCGCGTTCCGGCGTGCGGAGACGGCGCCGTATGTCTTCCCGGCGGGGCGCCTGGCTTGAGGTGGAGGGTGTTGTAGGGTGGACTCCTGAGTCCACGCGGTACGGCACGCGATCGGTCGAAATGGTGCCGCGGAGCGATCGAGCCAATCGCCTTCCGCGGTCTGTCGGTGCGTTGTCGACGGGGAGATGCCGTACCGCGTGGGCACAGGTGCCTGCGCGGCCCGGCCCACCCTACAACGGCCAAACACGAACCGTCAAAGCCGCGTAAGCCGATTCAATGCGCGCGGCGCTGCACCAGTGCGGTCCCGACCCCATGCCGCTTGCCTTCACTGACTGCCGTCACCGTCCCATCCGGATTGAACACGATGGCATTCGCCGCGCCGATCTCCTCGGCCGGCGCCTCCCACTTGTGCCCAAAGGCTTCCAGGGCCTTCGCCTGGGCGCTGCCGGCAAAGCCCGGCTCCACCGACGTCGATGCGCCATTACGCTCGGACAGCCGCGGCGCATCGATCGCCTCGTTCATCGGCATGCCGAAGTCCACATGATTGACGATGGTCTGCAGCACCGTCGTGATGATGGTCGCGCCGCCCGGGCTGCCGATGCTGAAGGCCGGCTTGCCGTCCTTGAGCACGATGGTCGGCGCCATGCTGCTGCGCGGGCGCTTGCCCGCTTCGGGCACGTTCGGGCGTGGGCCGGAAAAATCGAAGTCGGTCATCTCGTTGTTCAGCAAGAAGCCATAACCCGGCACCACGATGCCGCTGCCGCCCCAGGATTCGATGGTGAACGTATAGGAGACGACATTGCCTTCCTTGTCCGACACCGTCAGGTGCGTGGTGTGCGGGCTTTCCTTCTGCAGCGGGCGTTGCGCGGGGCGCAGCGGAATGCTCGGGTCATCCTGGAAGGCGTACGGGTCGCCCGCCGCCACGTCGGACGCCGCACGCTTCATGTCGATCAGCGCGCGCCGCCGGGCTGCAAAATCCTTCGACAGCAGCCCCGCCACCGGCGCGTCGACGTATTCCGGATCGGCGAGATAGGCGTTGCGGTCGGCAAAGGCAAGGCGGCTCGCTTCCAGGTACAGGTGCTCGGCCTGCGCGCGCGGCAGGGCCTTCAGGTCGTAGCCTTCGAGGATGTTCAGGGCCTCGGCCACCGCCACGCCGCCGCTGCTCGGCAGCGGCATGCCATAAACTTGGTAGCCGCGGTAGCTGCTGACCACCGGCTGGCGGATGCGCGCTTCGTAGTTGGCCAGGTCGGCCAGCGTCATCTGGCCGGCGCGGACGCTTGCACCCCGAGCCAGCGGCGGCTGGTTCACCGCCTCGACGATGGCGCGCGCCATCGGCCCTGCATAAAAGGCCTGGTAGCCGCGTGCGGCGATCTCGCGGTAGGCCTTGGCCATGTCCGGATTACGTAACCGGGTGCCGGGCGTAACGGCTTTCCCGTTCCGCAAATACAGTGCGCTCGTCGTCGAAAACTGCTGAAATTTTCTTTCATTTTCGCGCGTTAAATGAGAGAAAGTTTCATTGACCGTGAAGCCCTTGTCGGCCACATCGATGGCCGGCGCCAGTACCTGCCTAAACCCCATCGTGCCGTAGCGCTCCAGCGCCTCGTGCCAGCCGCGCACCGTGCCCGGTACGCCTACAGCGGCGCCGCTCGCCACCGCCGTCTCGAAGTCGATTTCCTTGCCGTTTTCCAGGAACACGGCCGGGGTAAAGGCGCTTGGGGCCGTTTCGCGGTGATCGACCGTGATCACGCGCTTGTCCTTGGCCAGGTAGATCACCATGAAGCCGCCGCCGCCGATGCCGCAGCTGAACGGGTCGGTCACGCCCAGCGTGGCCGCCGCGGCCACGGCGGCATCGACCGCGTTCCCGCCCTTGTTCAGGATGGCAAGCGCCGACGCCGAGGCCTGTTCGCTGATGGTGGCAACGGCGCCGCCGCTGCCGGTGGCGACCGGGGTTTTTGCGATGGCGAGCGGCGCGTGCAGGACGATGGAGAAGACGAGGGTGGAAACGAGCAGGGTCTTGTTCATGGACGAAGGCGGCGAGGTGAAGAAGTCGGGTCAGCATAGCAAGAAAGCAAAACCGCCGTTGTTTGATCTAGCTCATCCGCGTCATACAGCCGTCATATTCGCTGGCTAGACTTCCGCTCGTCACTTAACCAACCCCGAGTTACGACAATATGAAAATCAAGCACATGTTCAAAACGATGATCGCTGGCGCCGCTGCAGCAATGGTGATGTCGTCGGCCTTCGCTGCCGACGTGACCGGCGCGGGCGCAACCTTCCCGTACCCGATCTACGCCAAGTGGGCCGAGTCGTACAAGGCAGCCACCGGCACCGGCCTGAACTACCAGTCGGTCGGCTCGGGCGCTGGCATCAAGCAGATCAAGGCCAAGACCGTCGACTTCGGCGCCTCGGACATGCCCCTGAAAGCCGCTGAACTCGACGCCGAAGGCCTGATGCAGTTCCCGGCCATCATGGGCGGCGTGGTCACCGTGGTGAACGTCGACGGCGTGGCTCCAGGCCAGCTGAAGCTGACCGGCCCGGTCGTGGCCGACATCTACCTGGGCAAGATCACCAAGTGGAACGCGCCGGAAATCACCGCCCTGAACCCGGGCGTGAAGCTGCCGGACACCGACATCACCGTCGTCCACCGCGCCGACAGCTCGGGCACCTCCTTCCTGTTCACCGACTTCCTGTCGAAAACCAGCCCGGAATTCCAGCAAAAAATCGGCGCCAACACCGCCGTGAAATGGGCAGTCGGCGTGGGCGGCAAGGGCAACGAAGGCGTCGCCGCCAACGTGCAGCGTATCAAGGGTTCGATCGGCTACGTCGAGTGGGCCTACGCCAAGAAAAACAAGCTGTCGCACACCCAGCTGAAGAACAAGGACGGCCAGTTCCTGCAGCCGGACGACGAGAACTTCAAGGCCGCTGCATCGAGCGCCGAATGGACCAAGACCCCGGGCTTCGCCGTCATCCTGACCGACGCCGCCGGCAAGAACAGCTGGCCGATCACCGGCGTGTCGTACATCCTGATGCACAAGGCCCAGGCCGACGCCACCAAGGGCAAGGAAGTCGTGAAGTTCTTCGACTACGCCTACAAGAACGGCGCCGCCGCTGCCGCCGAGCTGGACTACGTGCCGATGCCGGCATCGGTCGTCAAGCTGGTGCAGGATTCGTGGAAGGCCAACCTGAAGGATGCATCGGGCAAGGCGATCTACTGATCTGAACTGATCGATCACAGGACGGGGCGACAAGCCCCGTGTCGGGCTGGCCGTGGGTGACTTTGCGGCCAGGTTTTAGCGGCGGTTCCAGGAATGGGGCCGCCGCTTTTTTTTGGTTTTGATTATGAGGTCGTAGGGTGGGTTCTTGAACCCACCGATTTCATCATTGGATACACTGCGCCGTACGATCCGGACGCAATCGATGACCAACCGCCGCATGGTGGGTTCGAGAACCCACCCTACGAAATCGGCGCCAATGCCATCGTTATCGATGAATGCAACGCCAATAAAAAACGGCGGCCCCGAAGGAACCGCCGTTTTTACAAAGATGCTGCTGCTGGCTTACACGTACGCCGCCAGCGCACCCTTCATTTTCTTCAACGCCGCCGATTCGATCTGGCGAATCCGCTCCGCCGACACGCCGAACTCTTCCGCCAGCGTATGCAGCGTGGCACCCGAACCGTCGTCATTCGCCAGCCAGCGCGCTTCCACGATGCGGCGCGAACGCGGGTCGAGCTTGCCCAGCGCCGTTTCCAGGCCTTCGGACTGCAGGCGCGTGACCTGCTCGGCTTCCAGCACCTTGGTCGGTTCCTGCTGGTCCGACGACAGGTAGGCGATCGGCGAGAACTTGTCGTCTTCGTCGTCGGTCGGCGCTTCCAGGGCGATGTCGCGGCCGGAGAGGCGGGTTTCCATCTCGATCACTTCCTCGCGCTTGACGTCCAGCATCTTGGCCAGTTCGTCGACCTGGGTCGGCGTCATCGCGTCCAGGCCCACCTTGTTGCTGCGCAGGTTGAAGAACAGCTTGCGCTGGGCCTTGGTCGTAGCGACCTTCACCAGGCGCCAGTTCTTCAGGATGTATTCGTGCATCTCGGCCTTGATCCAGTGCATCGCGTACGACACCAGACGCACGCCCTGGTTCGGGTCGAAGCGCTTCACGGCCTTCATCAGGCCGATGTTGCCTTCCTGGATCAGGTCGGCGTGCGGCAGGCCGTAGCCCAGGTAGCCGCGCGCGATCGACACCACCAGGCGCAGGTGGGACAGGACCAGTTTTTGTGCGGCGTCGAGATCGTTTGCCTCGCGCAGCCGCTTCGCCAGCGACACCTCTTCCTCGTGGGTCAGCATCGGCAGACGGTTCACCGCGGAAATATACGCGTCGATGTTACCGAGATTGCCGGTGAAGCCAAGTCCCAGGGCACGGCTGCTGGTGGTCGGAACCAATGCGGATTGTGCGGACATTATCTTTTCCTCGTAGAGTAATTTCTGCTGCATCTCAGCGGCGGGACAACCCCACCCCATGATTTTTTCGGCCTTGAATCCGGATGCAAGCGAACCCATTTACCATTCACTTGAGCTACAGTTTAGCACTCTCCGAGGGGGAGTGCTAGCGACCCCCTCGGAATGGCAGGGGTGTTTAAGTCTGGCTAAAGTATTGCTATTAAGCATCAATTTGCGCCCGGTCTACTGTAGAGCGAATCGTTGCTTTGCTATTGAGTTATCTCAAACGTGTGGCTGTTGCGTGTGACCTTGAGACACAGCGTAAAGGCGCGCGGAAGCCCGTTTCTGTTAGTTGCCTCACAAAGGGGCGCGTTCGGAATCGGGCGAGGCAAAGTCCTACTTCGCGAATGGAAGTAGACGCACAAGCCGGGGACTTGAAAAAGAAGAAGGTGATTCCGCCCGGACAGACCACAGCAGCAGCCTGTCCGGAGGAAGAGGGCGTCATTTCAGGCGCGCCAGGTGACGCTGCACCGACAGCATGGCGCCGATCAGGCCCAGGCCGGCGCTGATGGCCAGCAAACCGGCGACTTCCGGCGCACTCAGCGGCGCCAGCTGGAATTCCGACGCATACAGGCGGGCAAACTCGGCAATGGCCGCGTTCAGCGGCTGCAGGGCCAGCGCCACGCCGCCCAGGGCCACCGCACCGGCGCACAGGCCGAGCAGGGCGCCGGTATAGTAAAACGGCCGGTGGATGAAGTTGTCGGTCGCGCCCAGCAGCTTCGACACGGCGATTTCCTCGCGCTGGGTCAGCACCTGCAGGCGGATGGTATTGAACACCACCGCAATCACCACCACACCCAGCGTTACCGCCAGCAACAGCAGCACCAGGCGTAGCACGCCCAGCAAGGCGGCCAGTCGCTTGACCCAGGCCGAGTCCACCTGCACGGTGTCCACGTGCGGCAGCTGGTGCAACTGCTCGACCACGGCGTCGATGCGCGAGGCATCCGCCGCGCTGGCCGAGCCGGCCAGCTTCATCACATAACTGTCGGGCAGGGGATTGTCGCCCAGCGTGTCGAGCGCGGCGGACAGGCCGCTGCGCGCCTTCAGGTCGTCGAGGGCCTGTTCGCGCGGAATGAAGGTGATGCTGGCCTTGTTGTCGTCGATGATCTGGCGCAGTTGCGGACCGAGTGCCTGCGCTTCCTCGCGCGTCGCATCGGGCTTCACGAACAGGCTGACCTCGGGATCGACCGAGAGCTGTTCCGACATCGGCCGTACATTGTCGAGCAGGGTGATGCCGGCGAACGGCAGCGCCAGCGCCACCGCGACGACCAATACGTTGAACAGGAAACTGCCCGGCGCCTTGCGCACGGTGGACAGCGCCGCGCCGAGCGCGAAGCGGTGTTGGCGGAACCATGGGCTCATGCTGCACCTCCCGTATCGACGTCGAATTCCCCGGTGGCGGGGCTGGTCGGCTCTCCGCTCGACACCAGCTGGCCATGCTCCAGGCGGATCACGCGCGCCGCACCGTCGAGCACCTGCTCGTCGTGGGTCGAGATCAGGCAGGTCACGCCGACCGAGTTAAAGGCGCGCAGGGCGTCGAGCACCTTGTCGGCCGCCACGCGGTCGAGGTTGGCGGTGGGTTCGTCGGCCAGGATGATCTGCGGACGGTTCACGATGGCGCGGGCAATCGCCACGCGCTGCTGCTCGCCGCCGGACAATTCCAGCGGATGCGCCTTGGCGCGCTCCAGCAGACCCACCTTGTCGAGGGCGGCGCGGGCGCGCTGCTCGGCTTGCGCCTTGGGCGCGCCAGTGACCAGCAGCGGCAGCATGGTATTGGCCAGGATATTCCGGTCGTTCAGCAAACGCTGGTGCTGGAAGATCAGGCCCAGGTTACGGCGGAGAAAAGGGATGCCGGGCTTCCTGATCTTGCCGATGTCTTGCCCGAACACGATCACGCGTCCGCTGCTGGGGCGCTCGATGGCGGCCACCATCTTCATCAGGGTCGACTTGCCGGCGCCGGACGGGCCGGCCAGGTACACCAGCTCGCCCTTGCCGATGTTCAGCGACACGTCGCGCAGGGCGGTCGCATCGGCGGAATACTTCTTGGATACGGAGTGGAATTCGATCATCGTGTCTGATTACCCCAGCAGCGCTTCAACGAACTCTTCTGCATTGAAAGGCTGCAGGTCGTCCAGCTTTTCGCCCACGCCGATGAAATAGACCGGCACCGGACGCGTACGCGCGATCGCCGCCAGCACGCCGCCCTTGGCCGTGCCATCGAGCTTGGTGATCACCAGGCCGGACAGTTGCAGGGCGTCGTCGAAGGCTTTCACTTGTGCCAGGGCGTTCTGGCCGGTGTTGCCGTCGATGACCAGCAGCGTCTCGTGCGGCGCGCCATCCGCGCCCTTGCCGATCACGCGCTTGATCTTCTTGAGCTCTTCCATCAGGTGCAGCTGGGTCGGCAGGCGGCCGGCGGTATCGACCATGACCACGTCCACGCCGCGCGCCTTGCCCGACTGCACCGCATCGAAGGCGATGGCCGCCGGGTCGCCCGACTGCTGCGAGATCACGGTGACGTTGTTGCGCTGGCCCCAAACCATGAGTTGTTCGCGCGCGGCGGCGCGGAAGGTATCGCCCGCGGCCAGCAGCACCGACTGGTCGAAGCGCTGCATGTGCTTGGCCAGCTTGCCGATGGTGGTGGTCTTGCCGGCGCCGTTCACGCCCGCGATCATCATCACCAGCGGCGCGTGGCGGCCGAGTTCCAGCGGCTTTTGCAGCGGCGTCAGCATCTCGACCATCAATTCCTTCAGCGCAGCCTTCACGGCGGCGGCGTCGAGCAATTTCTCTTCCTTGACCTTGCGGCGCAGGTTGTTCAGGAGGTGCTCGGTGGCATCCATGCCGGCGTCGGACATCAGCAGGGCGGATTCGAGTTCCTCGTACAGGTCTTCATCGATGCGGGCGCCGACGAACAGCAGCGACAAATTGCTGGAGGTCTTGGACAGGCCGGCCTTCAGGCGCGCCATCCAGGATTTCTTTTGCTCGGCCGGGGAGGTCGGACGTTCGGCGGTTTCCTCGATGATGAGGGCGGGTTCGGCGCTCAGCGCAGGCGCCGGGGCGGGTTCAGGAATCGCGATTGGCGCGGGCGCGGCCGGTGCCGGCGCAGGCTTCGGCACATCTACGACAGGCTCGACCGGCGCCGGGGTGTCTGCTTCGGCTTTTTTTCTCTTGAAGAAACTAAACATGGGTATGTGGTGGGAGCGACTGCATGCACATGCCGGCATTCAGTGCCGGCACGACGAAAAGGATCGCAGTATTTTACCAGAGCACAGTAATGACGAATACGCAAGTCCCGGCCGTGCGCGAGGCGTTGGCCGGGAGGAGGGAAAAGCTGGCTTCTTATTTGGCTGTGGGCCGGATCGCGGTGACATTCGCCGGGTTACCCGGCGCATTGATGAGCCGCACCGTCGTCGTTCCGTTCGTGGTCTGCGTCTGCAATGCGGCGCAATCCGCGATCATCTTGCCGAGGCTTGCATAGCCCTGCTGCTTGGGCACGATGCGGTATTCCAGCGCCTCGGGCGAGGTGTTATCGCAATCGACCAGCACCGCAATGCGCGGCGCTGCTGCTACAGGCTGGTTCATCTAACGCTCCGGTCCAGGCTTCGATAGCAACAGATGATAGGATAATTTAGTTACCCTGAGGGAATATTTCGACTGCTTGAAACGCCAGGCTCAATGCCGCAGCCGGCTCCACCACCCCGCCTTTTTCTCCGCCTTCTGCAGCACTTCCGGCTCCAGCCGCCACGCGCCATACGGATTGTTGAACAGCGACTCCGCCCCGTAATCCATGGCCGGCGCGGTGCGCACCCGGTACACCGGTGCGCCTTCGCTCACCGAAAAAGTGTGCCCATCTTCCAGCACCGGCCCCTGCGCGAACAGGTAATGGGTAAAGGTGCGCAGCAAATCGGCGGCTTCCTGCAAGTCGCCATCGGGCGGCGTGACGATCGCTTCCGGCAGGCCGAAGTTGTGCATGCCGCAGGAGTAGACGTCGCGCCCGGTCACGTAGACCACCAGCGCCCGGTGCGCGGTCTGCAGGTGCAGCTGTTCGCACAGTTCGGTCCAGTAGGCCGGGCCGTGGGCGATGCCGGTGCTTTCCACCTTCACGCCCAGGCCGCCCGCATCGATCAGCGCGGCTGCCGCCCGCATCATGGCTTCGGCGGCGTCGCGCGAGCCGCCCTTGCCGGACAGGTAGACCACCGAGGCGTGGCGCGCCACGTCCATCATCGCCTCGGATTGCGCCCAGTGCGGGCCCACCGCGGCAAAGGCCGCCGGCAGCGCCGGGTCGGCGCCTTCGAACATCACTTCGCAGGTGAAACCGGTTTCGATTTCCAGCAGCAGGTGGCCGGCATACACATAACCCGCGTCGCATTCCGAGATGGCCTGTATCAGTTCCTCGCGGTGTTTCCAGAGGCCCGGGATGCACAGGACAAGTTCGGGCGTGTCGCTCATCGTTCTCCTCTCAAAATCCTCTCGTGCCTGGGCCGCCATGGTCAACATTTCGCCGCCTCGGCCGCCTTGCGCATGCTCTCCAGCGTGGCATTCGGCGTAATCAGGTTGCCGTCGTAGCGCAGTTCGATCAGCGCCGGCAGCCCCTTGCCGTTCGCGTGTTCGAGCGCGCGCGCCAGCGCCGGTGCGAAGTCGGCCGTGCGTTCGACGATTTCGCCGTGCCCGCCATACGCCCGCGCCAGCGCCGCAAAGTCGGGGTTGTGCAGCGTGGTGCCGGACACGCGGCCCGGATAGGTCTTTTCCTGGTGCATGCGAATGGTGCCGAACATGCTGTTATTGAAGACCAGGATCACGACGCCGGCGCCGTACTGCACGGCGGTGGCCAGCTCCTGGCCCGTCATCATGAACTCGCCGTCGCCGGCAAAGGTCACCACGGTGCGCTGCGGATCGACGATCTTCGCCGCCACGCCCGAGGGCACAGCATAGCCCATCGCGCCATTCGTCGGCGCCAGCTGGGTGCGCATGCCGCCGTAGCGCCAGAAGCGGTGCGCCCAGCTCGCGTAGTTGCCGGCGCCGTTGGTGATGATGGTGTCCGCTGGCAGGGCGGCCTGCAGGTCCTGCACCACCTGCCACAGGTCGAGCGGCGCCTGGCCATCCTTGAAGATCGGCGGCTGCGCCTGCCAGGCGGCGAGGTCGGCTTTCGCTTCCTCCACGGTGTGGCGCCAGGCGCTGCTGTCGACCGGCTCCATTGCGGCCAGCATGGCGCAGGCTTGCGGGGCGCCGCTGGCGATCATGAGTTCGGCCTGGTAGACGCTGCCCAGTTCCTCGGGATCGTTGTGGATGTGGACCAGGCGCTGCTTCGGCACTGGCGAATCGAGCAGGGTGTAGCCGCCGGTGGTCATCTCGCCCAGGCGCGGGCCGATGGCGATGACCAGGTCGGCGTCTTTGACGCGCGCGGCCAGCTTCGGGTTGATGCCGATGCCGACGTCGCCCGCGTAGTTCGGGTGCGCGTTGTCCAGCAGGTCCTGGAAGCGGAAGGTGCAGCCGACCGGCAGCGCGTTCGTTTCGGCGAAGGTCGCCAGGTCGGCGCAGGCCTGCGCGTTCCAGCTGCCGCCGCCGAGCAGGACGACCGGCTTCTTCGCCTCGCCCAGCATGCTGCGCAGCGTGTCGATCTGGCTGGAGGAGGGGGCGGCTTGCACCGGCTGGTAGCGGCGCGTGTCGGCTACCTCGGCCAGCGACACCAGCATGTCTTCCGGCAGGGCCAGCACGACCGGACCCGGACGGCCGCTGGTGGCCACCTGGAAGGCGCGCGCGATGTATTCGGGGATGCGATCGGCGCGGTCGATCTGCGCCACCCACTTTGCCATTTCGCCGTACATGCGGCGATAGTCGATTTCCTGGAAGGCTTCGCGGTCGACGAAGTCGTTGCCGACCTGGCCGATGAACAGGATCAGCGGCGTCGAATCCTGGTAGGCAGTATGCACGCCGATCGAGGCATTCGTGGCGCCCGGGCCGCGCGTAACAAAACAGATGCCGGGCTTGCCGGTCAGTTTGCCGTAGGCCTCGGCCATGAACGCGGCGCCCCCTTCCTGGCGGTTGATGACGAAGCGGATGCTGGAATCGTGCAGCGCGTCGAGCACGTCGAGGTAGCTTTCGCCGGGAACGCCAAAGGCGATCTCGACGCCGTGGACGTGGAGCGCGTCGACCAGGATCTGGCCGCCGGTGCGGGAAGGGTGCGTCATGTCTCTGTGGTCCTTGTTGGTTTCGCCAAGCGTGGCCGGGTATCGAAATATTCTATGCCAGCGGCTGGGCCCGGGCTTTTCAAATGGCGACACCGATTTTCAGAAATGTTGGGCGAACAATCTTGCCCTGTATGCAATTGGCATGGACGACAGGATTTGCTCAAGATAAACTTGCCAAAAATTAAATAGCGATCCTTATCGGGGAAGTCCATGCAGAGACGTCATGTGCTGTTGTCGGCGGTTGCGCTGCTGGGCAGCGGGGCCGCGCTTGCGCTCAAGTCGGGCGACGAGTCTGTTGCCGTGTATGTGGTGCCGCTCGATGACGTGCCGGAAGCCTTGTCGGCGACTGTCGCCCGTGCACTGGCACGGCAGCTCGGCATCCGGGTACGTGCCGCGATGCGGCTGCCGCCGCTGCGTCTGCCCAGGCTGCCGGGCACGGAGCAATATGCCGCCGAAGCGCTGCTCGAACAGGCCGTGCGCGCCAGCGCCCGCCTGCCGGGGCTGGGACCAAAAACCTACCGCCTGTTCATTACCGCGCGCGACATCAATGCCCAGTCGGGCGGTTTCCGCTACCAGTTCTCGATGCACAGCCCGAACCTGCACTGCTCGGTGGTGTCGATGGCGCGCCTGTTCGAATACGAAAACGGCGAGCCGCGCCTGACCGACCGCACCGGCGAGCGCACGGTCAAGCTGGCCAAGCGCGCAGTGGGCGAGCTGCACCTGGGCTGGAAGCGCTCGACCGATCCGCAGGACTTGATGTATGCGCCGCTGATGGGGCTCGAGGATCTGGATCGGATCGGGAATGAGCATCGGGAGGAGGCGCCGCAGGCACCGCCGCCTGCCGCGCCGTCCAGCCCGCCGCGCAAGGGCGGGACGCTGATTGCAACCTGATTTTCAGCGAGATTGGACTGGCAAACGCCCAGCGGGAGGTTTTTGGGCTTCTACCGGCATTAGCAAGTTCCACCTGAATGCGGCTTCCCTGTACGAAGGTTGAATCCCAAAAAGCACATGTATCCATCACTCGGCGTATAAGAGCACCAGACCTCGCCCTTGCTCCTCATTCGTTCACCGTCCTCAAGACTACAAGTGACCCCTTTGGCATCCGGACCGATTGCGTCAAAAATCTCTTTGGCAGCTTGCCCCCTGATGGCAATCGCAAGCTTCCTGTCCGTATTCGTTGGTGGCCTACGATCACCGGACTCGCCCGAGTAGACAAGATAGGTAGCATCCGTCAACGGCTTGTTCATCCCCGTCCATTTGCCTTTGTCGTCGGCATGTGAATGCGTCATCAAGAGCATGGCAATGACTGCAGCCAGGTAGGTCATCTTTCCCCCAACTTCAAACCAACATGAAAATGCTCATCATGCTGGTCCCGGCGCCGCCTGGATTATCCAGGAACAAAGTCCTGTCTTGCACATGAAGCCGTGGCCTGGAATGCACACGCTAGGAGCAGCGCCCCCCATCGGTTACAATGATGCCCGTGAAGCAGGCCAGACAGTCGCTGGCTGGCGCCGCAAGGCGCTGGCGGGAGGAAGGTCCGGACTCCACAGAGCAGGGTGACGGTTAACGGCCGTCCGCCGAAAGCCGCAAGGTATAAGGCGAGGAATAGGGCCACAGAGACGAGCGTATTTAGTTACGGTGAAACGCGGTAACCTCCACTCGGAGCAATTCCAAATAGGCACGCGTTGATGTTGCTCGCGGAGCGTGCGGGTAGGAAGCTTGAGCGCCGGAGTAATTCGGCGCCTAGAGGAATGATTGTCGTGGCGGGAGTCCCTTCGGGGAGACCAGCCAACAGAATCCGGCCTATCGGCCTGCTTTACACTGAATACACACGCGCGGAGGATCGATGCCGCAATACATCCTGGCGCTCGACCAGGGAACCACCAGTTCCCGCGCCATCCTGTTCGACCGCCAGGGCCAGGTCTTCGCCTGCGCCCAGCAGGAATTTCCCCAGCATTTCCCCCAGCCCGGATGGGTCGAGCACGACGCGCTCGACATCTGGACCAGCCAGCTCGCCTGCGCGCGCAAGGTCTTGCGCGACGGCGGCGTCGACGCTGCGCAGATCGCCGCCATCGGCATCGCCAACCAGCGTGAAAGCACGGTGGTCTGGGACCGCGCCACCGGCGAACCGATCTCCCGCGCCATCGTCTGGCAAGACCGCCGCACCGCCGGCGCCTGCGACCGCCTGCGCGCCGAAGGCCACGCCCGCCTGATTCAGCGCAGCACCGGCCTCGAACTCGACGCCTATTTTTCCGCGACCAAGCTGGCCTGGCTGCTGGACAACGTGCCCGGCGCGCGCGAACGGGCCGAGCGCGGCAAACTGTGCTTCGGCACGGTCGACAGCTGGCTCGCCTTCCAGCTCTGCGGGCGCCACGTCACCGATGTGAGCAACGCTTCGCGCACCATGCTCTACAACATCCACACGATGCGCTGGGACCCGGCCCTGCTGGCGCTGTTCAACATTCCGGAAGCGGTGCTGCCGGAAGTCGTGCGCAGCGCCGGCGAAGTGGGGCGGGCGAAGGAAGAATGGTTCGGGCGCGCGATCCCGGTCAGCGGCATCGCCGGCGACCAGCAGGCCGCCACCTTCGGCCAGGCCTGCTACGACAAGGGCATGGTCAAGAATACCTATGGCACCGGCTGCTTCATGCTGATGCATGCCGGTTACATGGCGCCCGTGTCGCGGAATCGCTTGTTGGCGACGATCGGCTGGAAGGTCGACGGCCGCACCGACTACCTGCTCGAGGGCAGCGTGTTCATGGGCGGCGCCACCGTGCAGTGGCTGCGCGACGGCCTCGGCATCATCAAGGAATCAAAGGACGTTGAGCCGCTGGCGATGTCGGTCACCGACAGCGGCGGCGTGATGCTGGTGCCGGCCTTCGTCGGCCTCGGCGCGCCGCACTGGGACCCGTATGCGCGCGGCACCATCGTCGGCATGACGCGCGGGACCACGGCCGCCCACATCGCGCGCGCCGCGGTGGAGGCGATCGCCTACCAGAGCGCGGAGCTGCTCGACGCCATGCAGAAGGACGCCGCCTGCCCGGTGACCGAGGTGCGTGCCGACGGCGGCGCCGCTCGCAACGACTTGCTGATGCAGTTCCAGGCCGACCTGCTTGGCGTGCCGGTGGTGCGCCCGGCGGTCACGGAAACGACGGCGCTCGGCGCGGCCTACCTGGCCGGCCTGGCGCAGGGCTTCTGGACCTCGCGCGAGGAGATTGCCGCGCTGTGGCGCGCCGCGCGCCGCTTCGAGCCGGGCATGCCTGCCGAGCGCCGCGCCGAACTGATGGCGCGCTGGGCCAGGGCGGTAACGCATGCCAAGGCCTGGGCCGAACATTGACTGGATGGAGAGAGGATGCAGTTTGCAATCGCCCCGGTGGGCAACGGCGTATTCTGGACCATGGCGGCCATCACCCTGCTGGCCTGCGCCGCGCCGCTGCTGGTGATCCGCCGCGACGGCCTGGCCGTCAGCATGAAGAACGTGGCGCTGTCGGCGCTGCTGATCCTGCCGTTCACGGTGACGCTGGCGTATTCGGTGCACGACAACGCGCTGCGCGTCGAGGGCGGCAAGATCATGCTGCGCGCCGCCCATTTCTACGAGCACGACCGGCCGCTGTCGGATTTCAGGCTGGATGCGGCAAAGGTCGGCAGCTATGGCGCCATCGAGGAAGCGCGGCTCGGCGCGCGCCGCAACGGCATCCACATGCCGGGTTATACGGCCGGCCGCTTCAAGGGGGCGGGCGACGGCGTGGTGTTCGCGGTGATGACCGACCGCAGCCAGGTAGTGTATCTGCCGGCCCGGGTCGGGCCGTCGCTGCTGGTGAGCGTGGAGCAGCCGGAAGCGTTTTTGGCGGCGCTGCGCGGCAAGTAGGGTGGACGGCTATTCCCGGGCGCCCGCCGGCCCGTGGCTGTAGCGCCGTCCACGCGTTCAGTTAGCGCTTGAAACTCCGCGCCTATGCCACCGTGCGTTAAACGCGTGGGCGGCGCACACGGCGCGTCAGTGCGTCGTGCAGGGTGGAGCCGGCCACCCTACCTTTCGACGACTTCCAGGTCGAATTCATCGACGCCGGCGATCTCGCCGTGCACGCGGTCACCCGGCTTCAGCGCACCCACGCCCGATGGCGTGCCGGTGAAGATCAGGTCTCCCGGAGCCAGCGTCACCAGGCGCGACAGGTGGGCGATGATGTCCGGGATCGGCCAGATCATCTCGTCCAGCGTGCCTTCCTGGCGCACCGTGCCGTTCACCGAAATGCGGATGCAGGCGTCTTCCGACGGATGGCCGAAGCTGCTCACAGGGCGCAGCGGCGAGCAGGGGGCGGAGGCGTCGAAGCCTTTCGCCATGTCCCAGGGGCGGCCGTTTTCCTTGGCCACGGACTGCAAATCGCGCCGGGTCAGGTCCAGGCCCACGCCATAGCCCCAGACCTTGGCCAGCGCCTCGTCCGCCGGAATGTCGGCGCCGCCGCTGCGCAGGGCCACGACCAGCTCGATCTCGTGGTGCAGGTCTTCCGTGGCCGGCGGATAGGGCAGCGCGCCCTCGGCCGGCACCACGGCATCGGCCGGCTTGGTGAAGAAGAAGGGCGGCTCGCGGTCCGGATTGCTGCCCATCTCACGTGCGTGCGCGGCGTAGTTGCGGCCGACGCAGAACACGCGGCGGATCGGGAAGCGTTCGCTGCTGCCGAAGATGGCGAGCGAGGGAAGGGCGGGCGGCGTGAAGGCGTAGTCGGTCATGAAAGCTCTCTGGTTGGCACGGTTGCTGCCATTCTAATGCTGGGGCGCGAAACAAGGCGCCTGTCGCTCGCATCAAAGATCAAAACCCGATCCGCCCCTTGCCCGGCCCCGGCCGCAGGCGCACGTCCGCGGCCGTCAGGTGGCGGCGCCCGTCGGCCACCGCATAGCCCAGGCAGTCGAGCAGGGTCTTGCGCAGCTCGCGCGGCGCCACCGGCACCAGCTTGTCGCGCACGGCGTCGTCCAGGCTATCGTCGAAGTCCGTCAGGTTCAGTTCCACGACCAGCGCCGCCAGCATGCGCCGCGCAATGCCGGCCGCCTGCTCGCGCGTCGGCGCCGGCACCTCGTACACCGCCATCCGGTTCAGGAGCGGCGCCGGTATCCCCTCGGTGGAATTGGCCGTCAGCACCCAGCAGATCTGGCTGGCGTCGATCTCGACGTCGATGTATTCGTCGCGGAAGGCTTGCGCCGTTTCCGGCTCCAGCAACTGGTAGAGCGCCGCCAGCGGATCGGACTGCGAGGAACCGCTGGCCTTTTCCACTTCGTCCAGCACCACCACCGGGTTGGCGAACTGCCCGCGCACCAGGCGCTCGGCGACCTTGCCGCATTTGGCGCCGCGCCAGCTGGCCGAGCTGCCGGTGATGACGAAGCCGGCCGACAGCGCGTTCATGCCGATCAGCTCGAACTCGGTGCCCATGGCCCGCGCCAGGCGCCTTGCGAAGTGGGTCTTGCCCACGCCAGGCCCGCCCAGCAGCAGGATCGGCATCAAATTGAAGCCGCGGTTGCCTGCATGCGCCAGGCGCAGGTAGCGCGCCAGGTCGTCCAGCACTTCGTCGAAATTCGGGCATTCGTCGCGCAGCGGGTCGAGGGCGTCAAGCGAGGAGGGGGTGGTGACGAAGCGCTCGGGGCCGGTTTCGAGCATGCGCTCGTAGAAGGCGTCGAGTTCCGGCGAGCGCCCGCGGCTGCGCTCGAGCGCATCCTGGACGTCGATCAGGTCATACACGGGGCGGGTACGGGCAAGGGCGATGCTCACGGCGGCTCCTTTTATGCACAAATCCTAACCCAGTGCACGCTGCTTGCGCAATTTTGTCGGCACTGTCGCGTGCGCCCCTCAGCACCCCACCAGGATGGCTCGGATGCTGCCCAATTATTGAGCTAGCTCAAACGTAAAGACAGCTTGTCTAGATGAGGTAGCACATTCAGTGTTTTAGCTAAGTGCTTCATTTATCGGGACATTTTGTCTGGAACTCACTTCAGGGAAGCGCGCTAAGTCCTTGGTTTCATTGGCAAAATCGGAAAGTTTCCTCACGGAATTCGCTTGACCAGCAACAACGCTTCCTCTAAAGTGGGAAACGGTGTGAAAAAGTGCAGTTTTGTGGGAGAAATTCAGGTCTCCCGGCGCGCAAAACAACTAGACTGATAACTCTCCAAACTAGGTACCTACGTGTTTCAAGGCGCGTCAGCGATCAATCTCGATGCGAAAGGCCGGATGTCAATACCGGCAAAGCACCGTGACGCCCTTGCACTTCAGTGCGAAGGCCGCCTGACCCTCACCCGCCACCCGCACGGCTGCCTGCTGCTGTTCCCCCGCCCGGTCTGGGAAACCCACCGCGACCAGATCGCCGCCTGGCCGATGTCGGCGCGCGCGTGGCAGCGCATTTTCCTCGGTAACGCCTGCGATGTCGAGGTCGACAGCGCCGGCCGCATCCTGATTTCCCCCGAACTGCGCGGCGCGGTCGGGCTGGAAAAGGAAGTGATGATGCTCGGCATGGGCACCCACTTCGAAATCTGGGACGCCGCCAAGCTGGCCGCGGACGAGGCCGAGGCGGTTGCCGGCGGCATGCCGGATGTCCTTTCCAATTTCTCTTTCTGAGGCACCGATGATTACACCCGATACGGTGCCAGCACTGCAGCATCGCACCGTACTGCTTGACGAAGCAATCGATGCGCTGAACCTCGACGAGGGCCAGCGCGCAGACGGCATCTATATAGACGGCACGTTCGGCCGCGGCGGCCACAGCCGCCTGCTGCTGTCGCGCCTGGGCGCGAACGGCCGCCTGGTCGCCTTCGACAAGGACCCGATGGCGATCGCCACCGCCGAACAGATCACGGACCCGCGTTTCAGTATCGTCCACGACAGTTTCGCCACCATGGGCGAGGCCCTGCGCGCACGCGGCATCGATAAAGTCGACGGCATCCTGCTCGACCTCGGCATCTCGTCGCCCCAGGTCGACGACGCCGGCCGCGGCTTCAGCTTCCGCAACGATGGCCCGCTCGACATGCGCATGGACACCACGCGCGGCATCTCCGCCGCCGAATGGATTGCCAGCGCCACCGAACAACATTTGGAAAAGGTCATACGCGATTATGGGGAAGAACGGTTTGCTTTTCAGATTGCAAAGGCGATTGTTGCTCGCCGGGCAGTCGAGCCAATTTCAACCACACGCCAGCTTGCCGCAATCGTGGCAGACGCGGTCAAGACTCGGGAAAAAGGCAAGGATCCGGCAACCCGCAGCTTTCAGGCTATCCGGATTTTCATCAATAAAGAGCTTGAGGATCTCGAAGCCGGACTGAGCGCGGCCTACGATCTCCTGGCGCCGGGTGCGCGCATGTCGGTGATCAGCTTCCACTCGCTGGAAGACCGCATCGTCAAGCAGTTCCTGGCCAGCAAAGCCAAGGTGGCTCAGCCCGACCGCCGCCTGCCGATCCGCGCCGTCGATCTGCCGCAGCCGCTGATGAAGCTGATCGCCAAGATCAAGCCGAGCGTGCTTGAAGTCGACGCGAATCCGCGCGCCCGCTCGGCGGTGCTGCGCGTGGCCGAGCGCCTGGGCGATGTGGCCGATGTGGCCGCTGTGGCAAAAGGTAGCGCTCGATGAGCAACAAGCTCAACGCCGTGCTGGCTGTCGGCCTGATCGCCTGCGGCCTGACGCTCGTTAACGCGCGCTACCAGTCGCGCCATTTGTTCATCGAGCTCGAACGCCTGCAACAGCAGTCGCGCCAGCTCGACATCGACTGGTCGCAGCTCCAGCTCGACCAGTCCACCCTCGGCAAGAACGAGCGCATCGAACAGATCGCGCGCACGCAACTGAACATGACCCCGTTGACCCCGGCCCGCACCCAGTACCTGACGGAGGGTGCGCGATGAAGCGCGACAAGCCCTTCACCACCGGCCGCGTGGCCGCCTCGAAAGGCATGGCTTTTTCGAAGAGCCCGGTGCTGGCCGTGCGCCTGCCCGACTGGCGCTCGCGCGTAATGCTGTTCGTGCTGTTCGCCGCCTTTGCCGCGCTGGGCATCCGCGCGCTCTGGCTGCAGGGCATGTCGACCCAGTTCCTGCAAAAGCAGGGCAAGAGCCGCTACGAGCGCACGCTGGAACTGCCGGCCACGCGCGGCAAGATCATGGACCGCAACGGCGAGGTGCTGGCGTCCTCGCTGCCGGTGCGCGCCGTGTGGGCGATCCCCGAAGACGTGCTGCAGTCGCCGCCGGAAAAAATCACGGAACTGGCGCGCCTGCTGGAGATGCCGGAATCCGAACTGCGCAAGAAGCTCGACTCCGACCGCACCTTCGTCTACCTGAAGCGCCAGGTCGAGATGGACGTCGTGGCCCAGATCGAAAAACTCAAGATCGGCGGTATCGACACCCGCAAGGAATACAAGCGTTATTACCCGCAGGGCGAAGTCATGACCCACGTGGTCGGCTTCACCAACGTCGAAGACGTGGGCCAGGAGGGCATGGAGCTGGCGCAGCAGAAGTCGCTGGTCGGCACCACCGGCAGCCGCCGCGTGATCAAGGACCGCCTGGGCCGCATCGTCGAAGACCTGGGCCTGTCGCGCGAGCCGCACGACGGCAAGGACCTGGTGCTGTCGGTCGACAGCAAACTGCAATACATCGCCTACAACAGCGTCAAGAACGCGGTCGAGAAATTCAACGCCCAGGCCGGCGGCGCCGTGGTGCTCGATGTGCAGACCGGCGAAGTGCTGGCCATGGCCAACTACCCGAGCTACAACCCGAACGACCGCCGCCACCTGACCGGCGCCCAGCTGCGCAACCGCGTCATCACCGACACCTTCGAGCCCGGCTCGACGATCAAGCCGGTGACCGTGGCGCTTGGCCTGGAAACCAAGCGCATCACCCCGAACACGGTGTTCGACACCTCGCCGGGCCGCATGGTCGTCACGGGTAAAACCATCCGCGACACCCACAACTACGGCGTGCGCACCGTGGGCGGCATCATCCAGAAGTCCTCGAACATCGGCGTGGTGAAAATCTCGCAGCTGATCCCGCCGCAGGAAATGTGGGAGATGTACACCAAGCTCGGTTACGGCCAGGCGCCGCGCTTCGGCTTCCCCGGCCCGACAGCCGGCCGCGTGCGACCCTGGAAATCGTGGCGCCCGATCGAGTACGCGAACATGGCCTTCGGCCACGGCCTGTCGGTCTCGCTGCTGCAGATGGCGCGCTCGTACATGATCTTCGCCCGCAACGGCGACATCATCCCGCTGTCGTTCGTGAAGGTGGACGAGAAGCCGGTCGGCCAGCAGGTCATCTCGCCGAAGACCGCGGCCGAAGTGCGCACCATGCTCGAATCCGTGGTCAGCCCGGAAGGCACCGCTTCCAAGGCGCAGGTGCCGGGCTACCGCGTGGGCGGCAAGACCGGTACCGCCGAGAAGATCGTCAACGGCCGCTACTCGCGCACCGACAACATCGGTTATTTCGTCGGCATCGCGCCGATGTCGAAGCCGCGCTTCATCATCGCGGTCATGGTCGACAACCCGCGGGGCGCGCTGCGCACCGGCGGCAGCGTGGCGGCGCCGACCGCGGCCGACCTCGCCGCGAACGCGCTGCGCGCGGCCAACGTGCCGCCCGACTCCTCGGTCACCGACATCATCATTCCCGATGAGCCTTTGGAGGAAAGCTTGTGATGGCGCCGACTATCCATCCGCTCGAAGACATCTGCCGTTGGATTGCCGCCGCAGCACCGGGCGGCAAACTCGTTTCCGACTCGCGCCGCGTGCAGGCCGGCGACGTCTTCTTCGCCTATCCGGGCGACGCCCAGGACGGCCGCCGCTACATCGCGGCCGCCGTCGCTGCCGGCGCCGCCGCCGTGGTCCATGACGACAGCGGTTTCGCCTGGGATGACAGCCTCGACGTCCGGCACCTGGCCGTGCCGGGACTGAAGGCGCAGGCCGGCGCCATCGCCCATGCCTGCCTCGGCCAGCCCGACGCCGGCATGTTCACCGTCGGCGTCACCGGCACCAACGGCAAGACCTCGATCGCGGTCTGGCTGGGCCAGGCGCTGGCGAAACTCGGCGAAACCGCCGCCGTCATCGGCACGCTCGGCGTGGGCCTGTTCAGCGGCCGCGCCGAACCGGAATTCATCGAGACCGGCTACACCACGCCCGACGCCGTGCTGCTGGCCGCCAACCTGGCCGCCGTGCGCGAGGCCGGCGCCCGCGCGCTGGCCATCGAGGTCTCGTCCATCGGCCTGGAGCAGGGCCGCACGAACGGCATGCATTTCGACGTCGCCGTCTTCACGAATCTGACGCGCGACCACCTCGACTTCCATGGCGACATGGAGAACTACGAAGCGGCCAAGCGCAAGCTGTTCGCATGGCCGGGCCTGAGGAGCGCCGTCGTCAACCTCGACGATCCGGCCGGCGCGCGCCTGGTCGATTACCTGGCCACGCAGCTGCCGCAGGTGGCGGTCACCGGCTATACCCTGCAGAACGAGGCGGAACAGCCTGCCATCGAAGGCGTGGCCATCCTGCGCGCCGCGCACAAGCGCGCACGCCCGGCCGGCACCGAATTCACCCTGGAAGCGGCCGGCGCCAGCCTGCTCGTGAAGACCCGCCTGGTCGGCCACTTCAACATCAGCAATGCGCTGGCCGTGCTGGGCACGCTGCTGGCCAAGGGCGTGGACATCAAGCGCGCGGCCGAGGCGGTCGAAGCCCTGACGCCAGCGCCGGGCCGCATGCAACAGGTCGGCGGCCAGGATGCGCCGCTGGTCGTGATCGACTACGCGCACACGCCGGACGCGCTGGAAAAAACCCTGGCCGCGCTGCGCCAGGTGGCGACGGAACGCGGCGGCGCCCTGTGGTGCGTGTTCGGCTGCGGCGGCGACCGCGACCCGGGCAAGCGCCCGCAGATGGGCGCCATTGCCCAGGCGGCCGACCAGGTGATCGTCACCAGCGACAACCCGCGCAGCGAAGAACCGGGCGCCATCATCGCCCAGGTCGTGGCCGGCATGAATCCGGATGCGCGCCACCAGGCTATCGAAGACCGGGCCGCGGCCATCCTGTCGGCCGTCAAGCACGCAGGCAAGCAGGACGTGATCCTGCTGGCCGGGAAGGGCCACGAGCCCTACCAGGAGATCAAGGGCAAGAAGCTGCCGTTCTCCGATGCAGACCACGCCGCGCTGGCCCTGACGGCGCGGCTCACCATGATGAGGACACACTAAGCATGCGCGGTTCGCTCGCACAACTGATCGCTTCGATGCCTGGCTCGCAGCTCAGCGCTGACACCAGCTTCAACGGCGTCTCGACCGACAGCCGTACGGCTCCCGCCGGCGCGCTGTTCGTCGCATTGCGCGGCGAGACTTTCGATGCCCACGATTTCCTGGAGCAGGTTGCCGCGCGCGGCGTGGCCGGGGTCGTGGTTGAACGCCTGCCGGAAGGCTGGACCCTGCCGGCCATCGTGGTGCCGGATACGCTCACGGCCCTGGGCCGGATCGCCAACAGCTGGCGCCGCCAGTACGGCGTGCCCCTGATCGGCGTCACCGGCAGCAACGGCAAGACCACGGTCAAGGAAATGATCGCGTCCATCCTGGCCGCCGCCTTTGGCGAGAACGAGCGCCTGGCCACGCAGGGGAACCTGAACAACGAGATCGGCGTGCCGCTGACCCTGATGCGGATGGAAGCGTCGCACCGCGCCGCCGTGGTCGAACTCGGTATGAACCACCCGGGCGAGATTGGCCGCCTGGCCGCGATCGCCCAGCCAACGGTCGCCCTGGTCAACAATGCCCAGCGCGAGCACCAGGAATTCATGCACACCGTGGAAGCGGTGGCGCTGGAAAACGGCTCGGTGTTCACCGCGCTCCCAAGCGACGGCGTGGCCGTGTATCCGGGCGACGACACCTATACGCCGATCTGGCAGGGGCTGGCGTCGCACTGCCGCAGCCTGACGTTCGGCCTCGCCGACGCCTGCGACGTGCGCGCTACCTACACCGCCAGCGGCTTCGGTAACAATTTGCAAATCATCACCCCGGCCGGCCCGTTCGCCGTGACACTGGCGGCCGCGGGCGAACACAACGTGCGCAATGCGCTGGCCGCATTCGCCTGCGCGCTGGCCGCCGGCATCGAACCGGGCGCCATCGTGCGCGGCCTGGAAAGCTTTGCGCCGGTGGGCGGGCGCCTGCAGCGCAAGCAGGCCGCCAACGGCGCGCTGGTCATCGACGACACCTATAACGCGAACCCGGATTCGATGCGCGCCGCCATCGACGTGCTGGCAAGCTATCCGGCGCCGCGCTTCCTGGTGATCGGCGACATGGGCGAAGTCGGCGCCCAGGGCAAGGAATTCACCGAAGAGATCGGCGCATATGCGCAGGCACGCGGCATCGAGCACGTGCTGGCAACAGGCGACCTGTCGCGCCACCTGGCAGCGGCGGGCGCCGAGTATTTCGAGCAGTTTGACGCATTATTGGCAGCACTGGACAAGCAACTGGGCGGCAATTCTGATGCAACTGTGTTGGTGAAGGGCTCGCGCTTCATGAAGATGGAACGCGTGGTCAATCACCTGATTGGTTCAACAAACACTGGCAAGGACGCCCACTAACACCATGCTTCTCTGGCTTGCACAATACCTGCAGGACTATATCGGTCCGATGCGCATCTTTAACTTCATCACCTTCCGCGCGGTATCGGCGGCGATCACCGCGATCGCGCTCGGCCTGTTCACGGGACCGGCCGTGATCCGCAAACTCACCGAACTGAAGGTCGGCCAGGCGGTGCGCACCCAGGGTCCGCAGACCCACCTGAAAAAACACGGCACCCCGACCATGGGCGGCGTGCTGATCCTGATTTCCATCGCCATCTCGACGCTGCTGTGGTGCGACCTGTCGAACCGCCTGATCTGGCCGGTGCTGGTGGTGACCCTCGGCTTCGGCGCCATCGGCTGGGTCGACGACTACCGCAAGGTGGTCTACCAGGACCCGGAAGGCATGCGCTCGGGCGAGAAATACTTCTGGATGTCGCTGATCGGCATTGCCGCCTCGCTGTATCTGGCGTTCTCGGTCTCGGCCCCGACGCCGTGGGAAGTCGGCCAGCTGTTCTGGGCCTGGGTGCAGTCGGGCTTCTCGATGGACCTGCCGCCGAAAGCCGACCTGATCGTCCCCTTCTTCAAGACCATCAGCTATCCGCTGGGCGTGTGGGGCTTCATCGCGCTGACCTATTGCGTGATCGTCGGCACCTCGAACGCGGTGAACTTCACCGACGGCCTCGATGGCCTGGCCATCATGCCGACCGTGATGGTCGGCGGCGCGCTCGGCCTGATCGCCTACCTGACCGGTAACGTCACGTATTCGAAGTACCTGTTCATCCCGCACATCGCCGGCGCCGGCGAACTGCTGATCTTCTGCGGCGCCATGGCCGGTGCGGGCCTGGCCTTCCTGTGGTTCAACGCGCACCCGGCCCAGATGTTCATGGGCGACGTCGGCGCGCTGGCCCTGGGCGGCGCGCTCGGCACCATCGCCGTCATCGTGCGCCAGGAAATCGTGCTGTTCATCATGGGCGGCGTGTTCGTGGCCGAAACCCTGTCGGTGATCATCCAGGTCAGCTGGTTCAAGTTCACCAAGAAGCGTTATGGCGTCGGCCGCCGCGTGTTCCTGATGGCGCCGCTGCACCACCATTTCGAACAAAAAGGCTGGAAGGAGACCAAGGTCGTGGTCCGCTTCTGGATCGTGACGATGATCCTGGTCCTCGTCGGTCTCTCCACCCTGAAACTGCGCTGATCCATGGACTACAACGGCAAACTCGCACTGGTGCTCGGGCTCGGCGAATCCGGGCTGGCGATGGCGCAATGGCTGGCGCGCTGCGGCGCGCGCGTGCGCGTGGCCGACACGCGCGCCGAGCCGGCACGCCTGCCCGCATTGCGCGACGCCGTGCCGGGCGCCGAGTTCGTGGCCGGCGCGTTCGATGCCGCGCTGCTGGACGGTGTGGGCTTTGTCGCCATCAGCCCGGGCCTGGCGCCGAACCGCGAGCTGGCGGTTATCGCGCCGGCCGCTGCAGAGCAAGACATTCCGCTGTGGGGCGAGATCGAGCTGTTCGCCCAGGCGCTGGCGTCGCTGAAAGAGAGCCAGGGCTACAGCCCGAAAGTCATCGCGATTACCGGCACCAACGGCAAGACCACCGTCACCAGCCTGACCGGCCTGCTGTGCCGCCGCGCCGGCTTCGATACCCGCGTGGCCGGCAACATCAGCCCGGCGGCGCTGGACGTGCTGCGCGAAGCGCTTGCCGAGAACAAGCTGCCGCAAGCCTGGGTGCTGGAACTGTCCAGCTTCCAACTGCACACCACCTTCAGCCTGAACGCCGACGCCGCCACGGTCCTGAACATCACCCAGGACCACCTGGACTGGCATGGCGACATGGCGGCCTATGCGGCGGATAAGGCACGCATCTTTGGCGCCGACACCATCCGCGTGCTGAACCGTGACGACGCGACCGTGATGGGCATGACGGCGCCGGACGCGCCGTTCGTGACCTTCGGTACCGGCGAGCCTGACGCAGCCAACGCCATGGGCCTGGTCAACGAGCGCGGCGTGCTGTGGCTCGCCACCGCCGTTGCCGGTGAAGCCAGCGAAAAGAAACTCAAAAAAGGCGAAGTCCCGGAACCGGTCGACATCAGTATTAACCGCCTGATGCCGGCCGACGCCCTGAAAATCCGCGGCCTGCACAACGCCTCGAACGCCCTGGCCGCGCTGGCCCTGTGCCGCGCCGCCGGCCTGCCGCTGGCGCCGCTGCTGCACGGCCTGCGCGAATACGCCGGCGAGCCGCACCGCGTGGAACTGGTGGCGCACATCGACGGCGTCGATTTCTACGACGACAGCAAGGGCACGAATGTCGGCGCCACCGTCGCCGCGCTGCAGGGCCTGGGCAAGGCATTCGCCGGCGCCGACCAGCAGATCGTGCTGATCGCCGGTGGCGACGGCAAGGGGCAGGACTTCACGCCGCTGGCCGAGCCGGTGTCGCGCTACGTGCGCGCCGTGCTCCTGATCGGCAAGGATGCCGCCGCCGTGAAAGCGGCCATCGAGCCGTCCGGCGTGCCGTGCTTCGACATGAACGATTTGCCGCAGGCCACGCGCCGCGCTGCGGGTCTCGCGCGTGCGGGCGACTGCGTGCTGCTGTCGCCGGCCTGTGCCAGCCTCGACATGTTCACCAACTATGCGCACCGCGCCCAGGTGTTCGTCGACACCGTGCGCGACGTGGCGCTGGACCGGGGAGTGGAGCTCTGATGGCTTTCCAGATCCCGTTCAAGTTTTCGGCGCCGAAAGGCGAGGCGGCGATTGCCGAACGCGCGCGTCCGTCGAAGATGATGGACTACGACCAGCCGCTGGTGTGGGTGGTGCTGATCCTGATGCTGTTCGGGATGGTGATGGTGTATTCGGCCTCGATCGCGCTGCCGGATTCGCCCAAATTCTCCTACCTGCAGGGCAAGCACGAATACTTCCTGCTGCGCCAGGCCATCTTCATTTCGGTGTCGGTGGTGGCCGCGTATTTTGCTTTCCGCATTCCGGTGGCCGCCTGGCAGAAGCTGGCGCCGCTGATGTTCGTGGTCACGCTCTTCATGCTGATCCTGGTGCTGGTGCCGGGCGTCGGCGTGTCGGTGAACGGTGCACGGCGCTGGCTGTCGCTCAAACTGTTCCAGGTGCAGCCGTCCGAGATCATGAAGATCGTGGTGGTGCTGTACGCCGCCGACTTCACGGTGCGCAAGCAGCAGTACATGCACAAGCTGACCAAGGGCTTCATGCCGATGGCCTTTGCCGTCGGCGTGGTCGGCATGCTGCTGCTGCTCGAGCCCGACCTGGGCGCCTTCGGCGTCATCGTCTGCATCGCCATGGGCATCCTGTTCCTGGGCGGCTTCAACATGGTCTGGTTCGGCGGCATCGGCGCCATCCTGGTGGTGGTGTTCTCGTCGATCATCGCGCTGTCGCCGTTCCGCCGCGCGCGCATGTTCGCCTACCTCGACCCCTGGCAGGAAGACAATGCGCTGGACAAGGCCTACCAGTTGACCCATTCGCTGATCGCATTCGGCCGCGGCGAGCTGGGCGGCGTGGGCCTGGGTAACAGCGTCGAGAAGCTGCACTACCTGCCGGAAGCGCACACCGACTTCATCATGGCCGTGATCGGCGAAGAGCTGGGCCTGGCCGGCGTGCTGGTGGTGCTGGCGCTGTTCTACTTCCTGGTCAAGCGCGCCTTCGACATCGGCCGCCAGGCCATCGCGCTCGACCAGTTCTTCGCGGGCCTGGCCGCGAAGGGCATCGGCATCTGGCTCGGCGTGCAGACCTTCATCAACATGGGCGTGAACCTGGGCCTGCTGCCGACGAAGGGCCTGACCCTGCCTTTGATGAGCTATGGCGGCACCGGCATCATGATCAACTGCGTCGGCCTGGCGATTTTGCTGCGCATCGACTACGAGAATCGCGTCCTGATGCGCGGAGGACGCATATGACCAAGAAACTCATGATCATGGCCGCCGGCACCGGCGGCCACATCTTCCCCGGCATCGCGATTGCCCAGACCATGCGCGCGCGCGGCTGGACCGTCACCTGGCTGGGCACCGCCCACGGCATGGAGCGCGAGTTCGTGCCGAAGCAGGGCATCGAGATGGACAGCATCGACTTCGCCGGCCTGCGCGGCAAGGGCCTCGGCCATACCGTGAAGGGCGCCTTCAAGATGGCGGCCAGCTTTGCCACCTGCCTGAATCTGCTCGGCCGCCGCAAGCCCGACGTGGTGCTGGGCATGGGCGGCTACGTGACCGTGCCGGGCGGGATGATGGCGCGCACGCGCGGCATTCCGCTGGCCCTGGTGAATGCCGACGCCGCGCTGCTGCTGTCGAACAAGACCCTGGCGCCGCTGGCGAGCCGCGTGTTGTTCGGCTTCCCGGCCGACTTCGGCGGCGCCGCGAATAAGGCGGTCGTCACCGGCAACCCGGTGCGCCAGGCCATCCTCGATCTGCCGGCGCCGGCCGCACGCTTCGCCGGCCGTACCGGCCCGCTGCGCGTGCTGGTGGTCGGCGGCAGCCTGGGCGCGAAAGTCCTGAACGACAGCGTGCCGGCCGCACTGGCGCGCATCGATGCGAACGTGCGCCCGATCGTCACCCACCAGTCGGGCAAGAAGAACATCGACGCCTTGCGTGCAGCCTATGCGGCAGCGGAAGTGCAGGCGAACGTGGTCGACTTCATCGACAACATGGCCGCCGCCTATGCCGAAGCCGATCTCGTGATCTGCCGCGCCGGTGCGATCACCGTGTCGGAACTGACCGCCGCCGGCGTCGCCAGCGTGCTGGTGCCCTTCGTGGCATCGACCACCAGCCACCAGCGCGACAACGCGGTGTGGATGGACAAACAGCAGGCGGCGATCCACCTGCCGCAGGGCGAGCTGTCCGCCGAGCGCGTGGCGCAACTCCTGATGAACACCACGCGTGCGCAATGCCTGGCGATGGCCGAGGCGGCGCAAAAAGTGGGCAAGCGCGACGCGAATGAAGCGATCGCCAACGTACTCGAACAACTCGCCAACAACAAGAAATAATGAAGCACAAGATCAAGCACATCCACTTCGTAGGCATCGGCGGCAGCGGTATGAGCGGCATCGCCGAGGTGCTGCTCAACCTCGGCTACAAGGTGTCGGGTTCGGACCTGTCGAATAACCCGGCCGCGCAACGGCTGAAAGACCTGGGCGCGCGTGTGTATCTCGGCCACGCCGCCGAGAACATGGCTGGTGCCGACGCGGTCGTGACCTCGACCGCCGTCAACGAAGCCAACCCGGAAGTGATGGCCGCGCGCGCCGCACAGATTCCCGTGGTGCCGCGCGCGATCATGCTGGGCGAACTAATGCGCCTGAAGCGCGGCATCGCGATTGCCGGCACCCACGGCAAGACCACCACCACCAGCCTGGTCGCGTCCGTGCTGGCCCAGGGCGGCCTGGACCCGACTTTTGTGATCGGCGGGCGCCTGACCGCCGCCGGCGCGAATGCGAAGCTAGGCACCGGCGACTACATCGTGGCCGAAGCCGACGAGTCGGACGCCTCGTTCCTGAACCTGTCGCCGATGATCGAGGTGATCACCAACATCGACGCCGACCACATGGAAACCTACGAGCACGACTTCGAGAAATTGAAGGGCGCGTTCGTCAATTTCACCCACCGCCTGCCGTTCTACGGCCGCGCGATGCTGTGCATCGACGACCGCCACGTGCGCGCCATCCTGCCGCAGGTAACGAAACCGGTGACCACCTACGGCTTCTCGGAGGACGCACAGGTGCGCGCGCTGGACGCCTATGCCGACGGCGTGCACATGCATTTCACCGTGCGCCAGGAAGGCTATCCGGACACGAAATTCGTACTGAACCAGCCCGGCATGCACAACGTGCTGAACGCCTGCTCGGCAATCGCCATCGCGCGCGAAATCGGCATCGACGACGACGCCACCGCCCAGGGCCTGCTGGAGTTCCGCGGCGTCGGCCGCCGCTTCACCCGCTACGGTGAAGTCGCGATCGAGGGCGGCGGCAGCTTCACCCTGGTCGACGACTTCGGCCACCACCCGGTGGAAACCGAAGTCACGCTGGCCGCCGCGCGCGCCGCCTACCCGGGCCGGCGCCTGGTGCTGGCCTTCCAGCCGCACCGCTACAGCCGCACGCGCGATTTGTTCGAGGACTTCGTCAAGGTCCTGTCGACGCCGGACGTGCTGCTGCTGGCCGAAGTCTACCCGGCCGGCGAGGCGCCGATCGTCGCGGCCGATGGCCGGGCCCTGGCGCGCGCACTGCGCACCGGCGGCAAGACCGAACCGATTTTCGTGGAAACGATCGCCGGGATGCCCGACGCGATCCGCCAGGCGGTGCGTGACGGCGACGTCGTGCTGACCATGGGCGCGGGCTCGATCAGCGGCGTTCCGCATTTGTTAACTTCTTCCCAAAAGGTTGCATCGTGAGCGCACCTATCCTCACCAACTTCGGCAAGGTCGGCGTCCTGATGGGCGGCCGCTCCGCCGAGCGCGACGTATCGATCATGTCCGGCACCGGCGTACTGCAGGCGCTCAAGAGCCGCGGCATCGACGCCCACGCCTTCGACCCGGCCGAACGTTCGCTGGCCGAACTCGCGGCAGAGAAATTCGACTGCGTCTTCATCGCGCTGCACGGCCGCTACGGCGAAGACGGCAGCCTGCAGGGCGCCCTCGAGCAGCTCGGCATTCCCTACACCGGCAGCGGCGTCATGGCGTCGAGCGTCGGCATGGACAAGATCACCACCAAGATCATCTGGCTGTCGAAGGGCATCCCGACCCCGCGCTACGCCACCGTGACGCCGGGCGACGACCTCGATGCCGTCGTGGCCGAACTCGGCCTGCCGCTCATCGTCAAGCCGCCACTCGAAGGCTCGACCATCGGCATCACCAAGGTGGAACAGGCCGAGGAATTCGAAGCCGCAGTCAGCCTGGCAGCCGGCTTCGACGAAGTCATCCTGGCCGAGGAATTCGTCACCGGCCGCGAGTTCACGGTCGCCGTGCTCGGCTCGGGCAAGGATGCGCGCGCGCTGCCGATCGTCGAGATCGTGGCCCCGGCCGGCAACTACGACTACCAGAACAAGTACTTTACCGACGATACCCAGTACCACTGCCCGGCCGATTTGCCGGCTGAACTGACCGCGGAAATCCAGAAGCACGCCGTGAACGCCTACCGCGCGCTGGGCTGCGAAGGCTGGGGCCGGGTCGACGTGCTGGTGCGCGAGAGCGACATGCGTCCGTTCCTGTTAGAAGTCAATACCTCGCCGGGCATGACCGGGCACTCGCTGGTGCCGATGGCGGCGCGTGCGGTGGGCATCGACTACGAAGCGCTGTGCGTCGAGATCCTGCGTTCGGCGCGCTGCAAGATGGTGAAGGCACAAGGCTAAGAAGATGTGGCATGACGTACGCGCCCTGAACGCCACCGCCAGCACGCTGCTGGCGGCGACGCTGCTCGCCGGTGTGGCAAGTGGCGTGTGGTGGCTGAGCCAGCGGCCGATGTTCACGCTGCGCGCGGTGAAGATCGAGAGCCTGTACGGCATCGGCCTGCGCCACGTGAACGAGCTCACGGTGCGGAACAGCGTATTGGGCAAGATTCGCGGGAATTTCTTCACCACGGACCTGGACCAGGTGCGCACGACCTTCGAGGCCGTGCCCTGGGTGCGGCGCGCCACCGTGCGGCGCGAGTGGCCGAACCAACTGATCGTCGAGGTCGAGGAACACGAGGCCCTCGGCACCTGGGGCGAAGGGCGGCTGCTGTCGGTGAAAGGCGACGTCTTCACCGCCAACCTGGCCGAGGCCGACGACGACCACGAGCTGCCGGCGTTCAGCGGTCCGGCCGGTAGCGAGAAGGAAGTGCTGGCGCGCTTTGCCGAACTGCGCGCCTGGTTCGCGCCGGTGAAGCTGGTGCCGCAGGAACTCGCGCTGTCCTCGCGCTATGCCTGGACCGTGAAGCTGGACAACGGCATGAGCGTGGAGCTCGGCCGCGAGCAGGACAAGAATTCCGTCAAGGCGCGCGTGTCGCGCCTGGTCGGGGTCTACCCGCAGCTGGTCGCCCGGCTGCAGGAAGGCCGGATCGACACGATCGACATGCGTTACCCGAACGGCCTGGCCTTGTCGTCGGCGGCACTTACCGTGCCTGCGGATGCAACGAAGCCGGTGAAGCCGACGGTGAAGAAAAAAACAACCAACAAAACAACCAAGCATATCTAAAGCAGGCGAGCAATGACAAAAGACGCGAAAAACCTGATCGTCGGCCTCGACATCGGCACCTCGAAGGTGGTGGCCGTCGTGGCCGAGGTGATGTCCGACGGACGCCACGAGGTCATCGGCCTCGGTCAGCACGAGTCGAAGGGATTGAAGAAGGGCGTCGTGGTCAACATCGAGGCCACCGTCGAATCGATCCAGCGCGCGCTCGAGGAAGCCGAGCTGATGGCCGACTGCAAGATCCGCAATGTCTACGCCGGCATCGCGGGCAGCCATATCCGCTCGTTCAACTCGAGCGGCATGGTCGCGATCAAGGACAAGGAAGTCACCGCCACCGACGTCGCGCGCGTGATCGAGACCGCCAAGGCGGTCAACATCCCGACCGACCAGCAGCTGCTGCACACGGTGCCGCAGGAGTTCATCGTCGACAACCAGGAAGACGTGCGCGAGCCGATCGGCATGAGCGGCATCCGCCTGGAAGTGCGCGTGCATATCGTCACCGGCGCGGTGTCGGCAGTGCAGAACATCGTCAAGTGCGTGCGCCGCTGCGGCCTGGAAGTGTCGGACCTGATCCTGCAGCCGATGGCTTCGGCCGACGCCGTGCTGACGGGCGACGAGAAGGAACTCGGCGTGGTCCTGATCGACATCGGCGGCGGCACCACCGACATCGCGGTCTTTTCCGACGGCGCGATCCGCCACACCGCCGTGATCCCGATCGCCGGCGACCAGATCACCAGCGACATCGCGATGGCGCTGCGCACGCCGACCGGCGAAGCCGAGGAAATCAAGCTGCGCTACGGCGTGGCCA
This sequence comes from Massilia sp. IC2-278, assembly GCF_020708045.1. Lineage (GTDB taxonomy): Bacteria > Pseudomonadota > Gammaproteobacteria > Burkholderiales > Burkholderiaceae_D > Telluria. The sequence continues at coordinate 263,526 of NZ_JAJFES010000006.1, read as the reverse complement.
AGCAGGTGCTGGCCGATCCGGGCGAGACCCTGGAAGTGCCGGGCCTGGGCGACCGCGGTCCGCGCGCGCTCTCGCGCCAGGCGCTGGCGGCCGTGATCGAGCCGCGCGTGGAAGAACTGTTCGCGATGGTGCACCAGGTGGTGCGCGAGTCCGGCTACGAGGGCGTGCTCTCGTCGGGCATCGTGCTCACCGGCGGCACCGCGATGATGCCGGGGATGATCGAGATGGCCGAGGACATGTTCCTGAAGCCGACCCGCCTCGGCACGCCGGACTACCGCGGCCAGCTGGCCGACGTGGTGCGCAGCCCGCGCTACGCGACCGTTTTGGGATTGCTGTTGGAAGCGAAAAAGCAGTACCTGCGAGGCCATATCGTGACGCGCCAGGATGGTTCGGTGAAGGCGGTCTGGCAGCGCATGAAGGAATGGTTCCTGGGGAATTTCTGAATGCAGTTGTAACGGTTTACAAAGTAGATTTCTGAGCAGCAATGGGCGGCCTCAACAAGCGTCTTTGATTCGATACAAACACACATATTTTTACAATACATAGCAGTATCCATGGGCCAGTCCTGATAACCTTGTGAGGTTTGGCGCTTGGGTGCTGCAATTTGAAGATGAGGAGTCACATCATGGAGTTCGATATGGTCGATAACGCAGCACTGGGAACGGTGATCAAGGTCGTCGGCGTGGGTGGTGCAGGCGGCAACGCGGTGCAGCACATGATCAACAAAGGCGTCTCGGGCGTCGAGTTCATCGCCGCGAACACCGATGCCCAGGCACTTGCGGCATCGAGCGCGAACAACATCATCCAGATCGGCGAGTCCGGCCTGGGCGCCGGCATGCGTCCGGAAATCGGCCGCCAGCTGGCCGAGCAGACCCGCTCGCGCATCGAGGATTCGCTGCGCGGCGCGCACATGGTCTTCATCGCCGCCGGCATGGGCGGCGGCACCGGCACCGGCGCCGCACCGATCGTGGCCGAAGTCGCGAAGACCATGGGCGCCCTGACCGTCGCCGTGGTCTCCAAGCCGTTCTCGTACGAAGGCAAGAAGTGCATGGACGTCGCCGAAGCCGGCCTCGAGGAACTGTCGAAGCACGTCGACTCGCTGATCATCATCCTCAACGAAAAGCTGGAAGACATCTACGAAGACGAATCCATGCTGGAATGGATGAAGCATGCCGACGACGTGCTGAACAACGCAGTCGCCGGTATCGCCGAGATCATCAACGTGCCGGGCCACATCAACGTCGACTTCAACGACGTGAAGACCATCATGAGCGAGCAGGGCAAGGCCATGATGGGCACCGCCACCGCCGCCGGCGTGGACCGCGCGCGCATCGCCGCCGAACAGGCCGTGGCTTCGCCGCTGCTCGACGGTATCGACCTGTCCGGCGCCAAGGGCGTGCTGGTCAACGTGACCGCATCGCGTGGCCTGAAGGGTAAGGAAATCAAGGAAGTCATGGCCGCCGTGCGCGCCTTTGCCGCTCCCGACGCATCGATCGCGCAAGGCATCGCCTACGACGACGCGATGGGCGACGAGATCCGCGTGACCGTGGTCGCGACCGGCCTGGGCAAGGCGCAGAAGATGCAGCTGGTCCAGCAGCCGCAGCAAGTCCTGCGCACCGGCACCTACAACACCCCGATGATGGGCGCTGGCACCCTGCCGGCAGGCCTGAACACCGGCCACGCTGGCCACGCCGGCAACCTCGGCGGCAACGACGGCATGAAGCAGCCGGCCGTGTGGCGCCGCGAGCAGGCATCGGAACAGGTGCAGGCGATGCAGCGCAACGGCGTCGAGACCTACGACATTCCGGCTTTCCTGCGCAAGCAGGCCGACTGATCGGCTAAACGATCGGGGTCGTACCCAAAAACGGGACCGGGGCTTGCGCTCCGGTCCCGTTTTTTTATAGGGTGGACGGCTTTGCCGTCCATCTACACGCTTAAAACCCCGGTGCCGGCACTTCGGGAATCGGATTGCGCAAACTGACATTCAGCATATTCCAACCCCGGATCACCGCGATCGCATAGCCCAGTTCCGCGATCTCGTTATCGCTGAACTGCGCACGCAGTTCCGCAAAATCCTCGTCTGTCGGTGCCGACCCCGGAATCGCATTCACCGCTTCCGCCCAGCGCAGCGCCGCCCGTTCGCGTGCGCTGAAGAACGGCGCCTCGCGCCAGCCGGCGATCGCGTTCAGGTGGCGCGGATCGGCCTCCTGCTTGACGAGGTCGCGCCAGTGCATGTCGATGCAGACCCCGCAGCCGTTGATCTGCGAGACCCGCAAGTTGACCAGCTCCACCAGGCGCGGGCCGAGCGAACTCTTTTTTACGCTGGCCGACAGCGCAATCATCGCCTGCAGGTTCGGATGGGCCAGCTTGTAGAAATCGATGCGTGCAGCGTGAGACATGGCATGGGTCCTTTCAGGAAAGGGAGGCGCACCGTGCGCGCTCCTTCTCCCCAAGACGGCCCGGCGCTGCCGTTTGTGACAGCCTAAATCGTCTGCGGCGCTCCCGCCAGCTTGTCCGGATTGCGGATCACGAAGGCGGCCACGATGCGCCCGGCGTCCACGATGAAGGACTGCGCCGACTCGATCCGCCCATCCACATAGCGCAGCAGCCCCGGCTCGCCATTCACCAGCGCCTCGCGGTAGGCCACGCGTCCCGGGAAGGCATGCTCGACCGACCAGTAGACCCCGGCCACGCGCCCGGCCCCTTCCAGCACGCGCAGGAAGGACTTGACCTTGCCGCCGCCATCGGACACCAGCTGCACGTCGTCGGCCAGCAGCGCCTTCATCGCCGTGCGGTCGCCCGCGCCGGCCGCCTGCATGAAGCGCGCCAGCAGTGCGCGGTGGGCCTCCTGCGGCACGTCGAAGCGCGGCTGTTCCTGCTTTACGCGCGCCTGGGCCCGGTGCACCAGCTGGCGGCAGGCCGCTTCCGACTTGCCGAGCATGGCGGCGATGTCCGGGTAATCCTGATCGAACACCTGGCGCAGGAGGAAAGCGGCGCGCTCCTCGGGCGCCAGGCGTTCCAGCACCCACAGGAAGGCCACCGACACGTCGCTGGCCAGTTCGGCCGCCGCTTCCGGCGTGTGTGCATCCTCGATGAGCGGCTCGGGCAGCCACCAGCCGACGTAGGCTTCGCGTTCCAGCTTGCGGCTGCGCAGGCGGTCGATGGCCAGGCGAGTCGTTACGGTCACCAGCCAGGCCTCGGGTGTGGCGACGTTCGCACGCTCGCTGCCGTTCCAGCGCAGCCAGGCATCCTGCACCACGTCCTCGGCATCGGCGCGCGTGCCGAGCATGCGGTAGGCGATGGCGAACAGGCGTGGACGCACGGCATCGAAACTGTCGGCCGGCGCAAGAGAAGAGGGGAGGGTCATGCTGCATTCTCGATGGGGTTGACGATCCATGCAAGACGGCCGGTGCAGCGCGTTTGTGACAGCTTGCCGTTCGTCGGCCCGGCTGTCGATCCGTCGCCTGTCTTGCAGCAGCGGTGCGCCTGTGTTGTAGACTAGAAAGATGATCCTTTCGTCTACACTCGCGCAGGCCTGGCGCGTATTCTGGACCCTGCGCAAGCGCCGCGCCGCCGACCTGTGGGCGGACGTCCTCATCGCCGCCGCGCTGGCGCTGCTGGCCTGGGCGGCGCTCTGCCTGCTCGGCCTGGCCGGCGTGATCACCATGAACGTGCCCGACGCCGGCTTCCTGCAGCGCCTGCTGTCTGGCATGCTGCTGCTGTTCCTGGCAATCGCCTGGAGCATGCTGGCCGTGCTGCGCCTGGCCGAAGGGGTGCTGCCGGAAGCGATGCTGATGCGGCTGTCGCCGGTGCGCGACTGGCGCGCGGCGGCATGCGTCAGCCTGCTCCTGCTGGCCGGCCTGATGCTCGGCAACCTGCTCGGCAGCGCGCTGCTGGCGCTGGTCTTTCCGGTTACCGAGTTCTTCGCCTCGTCGACGCTGCGGCGCCAGCTGCGCGTGCTGCAGCTCCTGCCTTTTTTCGCCATCGTGGCCGGCCTCTTCTGGCGCGGGCGCCTGCAACGCCAGGCAATGCAGGCCCAGGCCGCCGAGGCCCAGCTGCGCCTGCTGCAGGCCCAGATCGAACCCCACTTCCTGTTCAACACGCTGGCCAACATCGAAAGCCTGTTTGAGGCCGATCCGCCGCGCGCCCGCGCCATGCTCGAAGCCTTCTCCGACCACCTGCGCGCCGGCATGGGCCAGCTGCGGGTCCAGGAAACCACGCTCGGCGCCGAACTCGACATGGCGGCGAACTACCTGCGCCTGCTGCAGATCCGCATGGGGCCGCGCCTGCGTTTCGCGGTCGACGCGGGGCAGGATGCGCGCGCCGCGCTGCTGCCTCCGCTGCTGCTGCAGCCGCTGGTGGAGAATGCGATCCGCCATGGCCTCGAGCCGAAGGTCGAAGGCGGCGAAGTGCGCATCGTGGCCGCCGTCGACGATGGCCGCCTGCGCATCCGCGTGCTCGACGACGGCCTCGGGGGCGGCGCGCCGTCCGCTGTACAAGGCGCCGGCATGGCGCTGGCGAACATCCGCGCGCGCCTGCGGCACCGCTACGGCGAGCGCGCCAGCCTGACCCTGCTGCACGCCGCGGGCACCGACGCCACCATCGAACTTCCTTATCGAGCCACGCCATGAACCACGTCCCGCATCGTGCCATCCTCGCCGACGACGAACCCCATCTCGCCGAGCACCTGAAGGGGCAGCTCGGCAAGCTCTGGCCGGCGCTCGAGATCGTGGCCGTGGCCAGCAACGGCATCGACGCTGCGCGCCTCATCGCCGAGCACGATCCCGATCTCGCCTTCCTCGACATCCGCATGCCGGGCCTGTCCGGGCTTGAAGTGGCGCAGGGCATCGAAGGCCGCACGCGCGCCATTTTCGTGACCGCCTACGACGAATACGCGGTGCAGGCCTTCGAGCACGCGGCGCTCGACTATCTGCTCAAGCCCCTGCGCAGCGAGCGCCTGCAGCGCACGATCGAACGCGTGCAGGCAGCCCTGGTCGCGCCGCCGCCGGACGACGCAAGCCTGGCCGCAACGCTGCGCCGCCTGATGGGACAGCCGGAAGGCGAACGCCTGCGCTATCTGCGCGCGGGCAAGGGCGGCAGCGTCCACAACATCGCAGTCGGCGACGTCCTGTTCTTCCAGGCCGACGACAAGTACACGGTGGTGCGCACCGCGCGTGACGAATACCTGATCCGCACGCCGATCGCGGAACTCGCGGCGCGCCTCGACCCCGAGGAATTCCGCCAGGTGCACCGCGCCACCATCGTCAACCTGGCCCACCTGGCCGGGACCCGGCGCGACGAAACGAGCCGCCTGTTCCTGCGCATGCGCGGCATCGAGACCGAGCTGGCGGTGAGCCGCGCCTACGTGCCCCTGTTCGCGGCGATGTAGGTACTGTCCACGCATTTTTCTAAGCCCTGGCACGTGGTTTCAATCGGAAACTGATACCCATGCGATTGATCGCGTTCATGGCGGCGATCACGATCGTCAGTTCCACCAGGGCCTTTTCTCCAAACGCGGTCAAGGCCGCCGAGTATGCCTCGTCCGACGCATGGGTTTCGCTCACCCGTGTTACCTCTTCCGTCCACGCGAGGGCCGCCCGTTCCCGGTCTGGAAATAAATAGGCGACCTCGTCCCATACCGGTACCAATACGATCTTGTCGACGGACATTCCGTGTTTGATGAGATCGCGGGTATGGACATCGATACAGTGTGCGCAACCATTTAATTGAGAGACCCTGAGAAAGACGAGGTGAACAAGGCCGGGCTCCAGGCCCGTGCCCGTCGTCGCGTAATGATGGAGCACTCCCAGCGCCTTGGCGCCTTCCTGCGAGACTTGAAACCAGTTTGCGCGATTCATTGTTCGTATTCCCTTCGTGAGTGATTGGCCGTGCGGCTGGCAAGACTTGCCCGCCGCTTTTCACAAGACGTGCCGCATGGCGTTTCTGTGACAAATACCGAGGGCGATCCGGCATGCGCAACCGCGTTGGCGGCGCAGGAGGCGGCCGGCGGGACAGTGCAGGAAAGGTGGGGATAGTGCATACTGCCGGGATTCTGACAACAACACTGAAAGAGCACACCATGACTATCCAGATTGGCGAGCGCCTGCCGGAAGGCACCCTGGCCGAATTCGTCGAAACCGAGACCGCAGGCTGCACCCTGGGCCCGAACACCTTCCAGGTCGCCGACCTGGTCAAGGGCAAGACCGTCGCCATCTTCGGCCTGCCGGGCGCATTCACGCCAACCTGCTCGGCCCAGCACGTGCCGGGCTTCGTGCAGAATGCCGAGGCCTTCAAGGCCAAGGGCGTGGACGAAATCTGGTGCATCTCGGTGAACGACGCCTTTGTCATGGGCGCCTGGGGCCGCGACCAGAAGGCCGGCGGCACCGTGCGCATGATGGCCGACGGTAACGCCGCCTTCACCAAGGCCCTGGGCCTGGACGCCGACTTCTCGAAGCATGGCATGGGCACCCGCTCGCAGCGCTACTCGATGCTGGTGGTCGACGGCGTGGTCAAGCAGCTGAACGTGGAGCAGGGCGGCTTCGAGGTCTCGAAGGCCGAAGCGCTGCTGGCGCAACTGGGCTGATCGCTTTCATTTCGCACCCGACGGCGCTGCGGCGCCGTTTTTTATTCCAAGTGATGTATGAGTAAAGTCTCCGGCAACCTGCGCAGCATCTACGCGATGCTGATCGCCGTCTTCATGTTCTCGCTGATGGACACGGCAATGAAACTGCTCGCCGCCCATTATCCGGCGATGCAGGTTGCGGCCCTGCGCTCGCTGTCCTCGCTGCCGCTGGTGGTGCTGTACGTCGCCTGGCGCGGCGGCTTCGCCAGCATGATGCGCGCGCGTTTTTCGCTGCACGTCCTGCGCGGCGTGCTCGGCATCGGCATGCTGGCGCTGTTCGCGTATGGCCTGAAGCGCCTCAGCCTGGCCGAGGCCTATTCCATCTTCTTTATCGCGCCGGCCCTGATCACGGCAATGGCGGTGTTCTTCCTGAAGGAGCGGGTCAACCTGGCGCGCTGGATCGCCATCGTCGTCGGACTGGCCGGCGTGCTGGTCGTATTGCGCCCGGAAGGCGGCGGCTTCCTGACGCTGGGCGGCCTGGCCATCCTGGGCTCGGCCGTGTGCTACGCCATTTCCGCGATCGCCGCGCGCATCCTGGCGCGCACCGACAGCACGCGCCAAATGATGTTCTGGCTGATGCTGCTGATGTCGATCGGCGCCACCGCCTTGGCCGCGCCGGAGTGGGTTAGCATCGACCCCGGCCACATCCTGCTGCTGTGCGGCCTGGCGGTGAGCGGCTTCTTCGGCCAGCTGGCGATCACCGAGGCCTTCAGCCATGGCGAGGGCTCGGTGGTGGCGCCTTTCGAATACTCGGCCCTGGCCTGGGGCGTGGCGATCGACTGGATGCTGTGGCAAACCCTGCCTGACGAGTACACGCTGATTGGCGCGGCGATCATCATCGGCAGCGGCCTGTACCTGATCCGGCACGAAAAAAGCCATGCGGAATCCGAGCACCCCTGAGGCATGTGGTACGGGCGCATCGCTTCCTTGTTGATGTTTCTATATTGCAATAGCCGGCTTCGGCAGGCTTTGAAAAGCGCAGATATAATCGACCCATGCTCAAACAACGAACCATCAAACAACTGGTGCGCACGACTGGTGTCGGGCTGCATTCCGGCCGCAAGGTCGAGCTGACGCTGCGTCCGGCCGCGCCGGACACCGGCATCGTGTTCCGCCGCGTCGACCTCGACCCGGTGGTCGAATTCCCGTCCAGCGCCGACGTGGTCGGCGACACGCGCATGGCCTCGGTGCTGATCAAGGACTCGGCGCGCGTCTCCACCGTCGAACATTTGATGTCGGCCTGCGCCGGCCTGGGCATCGACAACCTCTACATCGAGGTGACGGCTGAAGAGATTCCGATCATGGACGGCTCGGCCTCCTCGTTCGTGTTCCTGCTGCAGCAGGCCGGCGTGGAAGACCAGCTGGCGCCGAAGAAATTCATCCGCGTGCTGAAGGAAGTCGAAGTGCGCCAGGGTTCCGGCAACAACGAGAAGTGGGCGCGCCTGAAGCCGCACGACGGCTACAAGCTCGACTTCTTCATCGAGTTCAACCACCCGGCGGTGGACGGCACCATGCAGAACGCCTCGGTCGACTTCGCCCAGGTGTCCTACGTGCACGACGTGGCGCGTGCCCGCACCTTCGGCTTCATGCAGGACGTGGAAAGCCTGCGCGGCATGGGCCTGGCACGTGGCGGCTCGCTGGAAAACGCGATCGTGATGGACGAGTACCGTATCCTGAACGCCGACGGCCTGCGCTACGACGACGAATTCGTGCGCCACAAGATCCTCGATGCGATCGGCGACTTGTACCTGGTCGGGCATCCGCTGCTGGCCGCGTACGAGGCGCACAAATCGGGCCATGCGCTCAACAACGAGCTGCTGCGCGCATTGCTGGCGCGGCCGGATGCGTATGAGATCGTGAGTTTCGACGCCGTCGACAGCGCACCGCCGTCGTACGTGCGCCAGATGCGCGAGGAGTGGGCGCTGACCTGATTGCTCGCGGCGCGGGGGAGGGCGTAGGGTGGACACCCGTGTCCACGCGGTCGTACCCATGCATACCGCAACGTTCGTTCAAATCCGGTAACGTTGGCGATGCTGTGCAGCGTTTGCGGGGACGCGAACGGTGAGACAGCGTGGACACAGGTGTCCACCCTACGAAAGTCAACGTCCAGCGGCAGCAATCCAGCCGCCGCCCGCATCAACCCTTGCGCCGCTTCTCCGCCAGCCGCTTCACCGCCGCCACCAGCGCCGCATTCTGCGGCGTATCCGGCAGCGCATCCCCCAGTTCCTCGAAGGCCGCGACGGCCCGCTCCGGCAACGCCAGCGTGCGCATCTGCACCTGTTCCGGCATGGCGCGCATCACCTGCACCTTCAGGCGCAGCGAATTGACCTGCCAGCCGCGCGCCAGCAGGCTGGACTGCAGCTTGGGCAATCCCTGCTTCAGCCTTGCCGCCACCGCCGAGCTCGGCACGGCGAGCACCAATACCCCCTCCTGGAACGACAGCACGTCGCAATTGCCGGCCATCGCGGGCAGGGCTGCGCCGACGTCGCGCTGCAGGTCGGCCATGCGCATGGCGGCCGGCAGCAGCCGCGCCATGCGCTCGTTGGAACGCAGGAAGTCGGTCGCTTCGAAGGAAGTCGGGTTGTTGCGGGTGCCGTAGATATGCATCAGGCTGGTGGAACTCAGGGAGGTCGATAAGGCCACAACATACCACAGCGCATGGCGCAACGCACGCCGGGCGCAGCGCAGGACGCACGACAGGCTACCAGACATGTGCGAAGCGATGCAATTTGATAACATTCTTTCTGGAACCACACTTGTTATCTGGCCTATAAGCCCCAAGTGTGGCCGCATCGCATGATAAAATCAGTCGCTTTTTGCCTTGGGCGGTCTTCGATGGGTATCTTTTTGATATCATCCCTGGCTCTTTTCGCGGCGTCTTTATAAGAAACTTAGCATGTCATTCCTGACCCAGATTTTCGGCAGCCGCAACCAGCGGCTGATCAAGCAGTATCAAAAAACCGTGCGTCAGATCAACGCGCTCGAGCCGCAGATGGAAAAGCTGTCGGACACCGAGCTTCAGGCAAAGACCCCGGAATTCAAATCCCGCATCGCCGGCGGCGCCACGCTCGACGACATCCTTCCCGAAGCATTTGCCGTCTGCCGCGAAGCCGCGAAGCGCGTGCTGAAGATGCGTCACTTCGACGTGCAGCTGATCGGCGGCATGGTCATCCACGAAGGCAAGATTGCCGAGATGGGCACCGGTGAAGGCAAGACCCTGATGGCAACCCTGCCGGTCTACCTGAACGGGCTGTCGGGCAAGGGCGTGCACGTCATTACCGTCAACGATTACCTGGCCCAGCGCGACGCCGAGTCGATGGGCCGCCTGTACAGCTGGCTGGGCCTGACCACCGGCGTGAACCTGTCGCAGATGCCGCACGACGCCAAGCAGCAGGCCTACGGCTCGGACATCACCTACGGCACCAACAACGAATTCGGTTTCGACTACCTGCGCGACAACATGGTCTACGATGCGCGCGAACGCGTGCAGCGCAGCCTGAACTTCGCCGTGGTCGACGAGGTCGACTCGATCCTGATCGACGAAGCGCGTACGCCTTTGATCATCTCCGGCCAGGCCGAGAACCACACCGACCTGTACCACCGCATCAACGAAGTGCCGCCGCAACTGACCCTGCAGATCGGCGAGGAAACGCCTGACGGCAAGGGCAAGATCGAAGTCCCGGGCGACTACACCAAGGACGAAAAAGCGCACACCGTGCTGCTGACCGAAACCGGCCACGAAAAGGCCGAGGCCATCCTCACCCAGATGGGCCTGCTGCCGGAAGGCGCCTCGCTGTACGACGCCGCCAACATCACCCTGATCCACCACCTGTACGCGGCGCTGCGCGCCCACGTCCTGTACCACAAGGACCAGCACTACGTGGTGCAGAACGGCGAAGTCACCATCGTCGACGAATTCACCGGCCGCCTGATGACGGGCCGCCGCTGGTCCGACGGCCTGCACCAGGCCGTGGAAGCCAAGGAAGGCGTGCGCATCCAGAACGAGAACCAGACCCTGGCCTCGATCACCTTCCAGAACTACTTCCGCATGTACACCAAGCTGTCCGGCATGACGGGTACCGCCGACACGGAAGCCTACGAATTCCAGGAAATCTACGGTCTCGAAACCGTGGTCATTCCGCCGAACCGCCCGTCCCAGCGCAAGGACCGCCAGGACCAGGTCTACAAGTCGGCCCAGGAAAAGTACAACGCGATGCTGATGGACATCCAGGACTGCTACGAGCGTGGCCAGCCGGTCCTGGTCGGCACGACCTCGATCGAGAACTCGGAGCTCCTGTCCGGCATCCTCAACGGCGCCAAGCTGCCGCACAACGTCCTGAACGCCAAGCAGCACGCCCGTGAAGCGGAAATCATCGCCCAGGCCGGCCGTCCGAAGATGATCACCATCGCCACCAACATGGCCGGCCGCGGTACCGACATCGTCCTGGGCGGCAACGTCGAGAAGCAGATCCAGATCATCGAAGCCGATGCTTCGCTGAGCGACGCCGACAAGGCCGCCCAGGCCCAGAAGCTGCGCGACGAATGGCAGTCGCTGCACGACCACGTGGTGAACGCCGGCGGCCTGCACATCATCGGCACCGAACGCCACGAATCGCGCCGCGTCGACAACCAGCTGCGCGGCCGTTCGGGCCGCCAGGGCGACCCGGGTTCTTCGCGCTTCTACCTGTGCCTGGACGACACGCTGCTGCGCATCTTCGCCGGCGACCGCGTGCGCGCCATCATGGAACGCCTGAAAATGCCGGAAGGCGAGCCGATCGAGGCGGGCATCGTCACCCGTTCCATCGAGACCGCCCAGCGCAAGGTCGAGGCCCGCAACTTCGACATCCGCAAGCAGTTGCTGGAGTACGACGACGTCGCCAACGACCAGCGCAAGGTGATCTACACCCAGCGTAACGAACTGCTGGAAGCGGCCGACATCTCGGAACTGATCGCCTCGCTGCGCACCGGCACCTTCACCGACGTCGTGCGCGCCCATGTACCGGCCGAATCGGTCGAAGAGCAATGGGACATCAAGTCGCTGGAAAGCGTGCTGGCGGCCGAGTGGAGCCTGAACGTGCCGCTGCAGCAGATGCTGCAGGACGAACCGAACCTGAACGACGACGACATCCTGGAAAAGGTGCTGGCGGCGGCCGACGAGTCGTACAACGGCAAGGTCGGCATCGTCGGCAAGGAATCGTTCGGCGGCTTCGAGCGCAACGTCATGCTGCAAAGCGTCGACACCCACTGGCGCGAACACCTGGCCGCGCTGGACCACCTGCGCCAGGGCATCCACCTGCGCGGCTATGCGCAGAAGAACCCGAAGCAGGAATACAAGCGCGAAGCCTTCGAGCTGTTCGGCAGCATGCTGGACCAGATCAAGAACGAAGTCATCCGCACCGTGATGACCGTGCGCATCCAGAGCCGCGAGGAAGTCGAGGCGGCGGAAGCGGCCATGGCGGCCCAGCAGGCGCACCTGGAAAACATCAACTTCCAGCACGCCGACTTCAACCCGTCGGCCGCGCCGGAAGAACTGCTGGCGCCGAACCCGGTGTCGTCCTCGGAAGCGCCGGTCGCCGCCGAAGACCACAGCACCTACATGGGCGTGAAGGTCGGCCGCAACGACCCTTGCCCTTGCGGCAGCGGCAAGAAGTTCAAGCAGTGTCACGGCAAGCTGGCGTAAGCTGAACCGCGAAAGAAAAAACGGCTGGAGCGATCCGGCCGTTTTTTTCGCCTGCCTTATCGCGTGCTTATGCGCTGCGGGTTTTTTTCAAGCCGCTAAAGTGTGCGCCGGAAACGTCCTTACAATGCTCAGCATTATTCACTCGCTGAGCTTATTGTGATGCATGCTGTTTTCACGACCGGCACCCGATTCCTCATTGCCGTCACGCTGTCCCTGTCCACCGCCGGCGCATTGGCTTCATCCCTGCTGACCGAGCGCCCGGGAGGCAAGGACCATCCCCTGATTTCCCGCTACGAAGGCGGCATCCTGTACGACTACGGCAGCAATACGCTGGGAACGGCGCGCCTGGTCGAGCGCGCCAAGGGCGAGCCGGTACTGCGCCCGGTCGAAGGCCGGCTCAGCAATCGCCTGTACTGGGGGCCGAAGGACGCCAGTGCGCTGGCGGTCTTCCGCAACTACCAGCAGGCCTTGCGCACGGCCGGATTCGAAACGCTGTTCAGCTGCGAGACCGCCGAATGCGAAAAGCTGCGCATCCAGAAAATGATCGAAGACCTCCCGCGCGAAGCGAAATGGGTCGGCAACGATGCGATGGTGAATATTTTCAATAGCGGCAGCCAGCGCGACTTCCATTACATCAGCGCACGCAAGCAGACCGGTTCCGGCTTCACCTATGTCCAGGTGGCGCTGGCCGGACCCAGGAGCGATGGCGAAACCGCTGGACGGACGCGCCAGTTCATCCAGATCGTCGAGCCGGCCCAGGCGGAAATGGGCAAGGTCACGGTCGACGCGAAAGCCATCGGCGCCGGGCTGCAGCGCGACGGCAAGATCGCCTTGTACGGCGTGAACTTCGATACCAACAAGGCGGTGCTGCGTGCCGATTCCGCGGCGCAGCTGCAAAGCATGGCCGATGCCCTGAAGGCCCAGCCGGCCATGAAGGTGCTGATCGTCGGCCACACCGACAACCAGGGCGACATCGAGGCCAACCTGGCGCTGTCGCAGAAGCGCGCCCAGGCCGTGGTGGAAGCGCTCGCCGCCAGGTACGGCATTCCCGCGGCCCGCCTGAGCGCGCGCGGCGTGTCGAGCTTTGCGCCGGTGTCGAGCAACGCCAGCGAAGAAGGGCGCGCCAGGAACCGGCGCGTCGAGATGGTCGTGCGCTGACCCGCCTGCATCGAGGAGAAAGCATGAAACGCATTCTGAGCGCTATCGCGATCGGCCTTGGAGCCGCCGGCGCCGCCCTGGCAGCCGATACCCGCTACCTGCCGCCGCCCGGCCTGTACCAGGTCGACATCGTCGGCGGCCTCAAGATCCAGTCGCCCACGCATACCCTGGAACGGAACGACACCTACGATGGCGCAAGCGGCAGCATCAGCAGCGAGTACAAACGCGACGGCGGCAGCCCGGCGAAGAACGTGATCCCGGGCGCCGGGCCACACCGCACCTGCATCGGGCCGACCCCACCCGGCGCCTTGCCGAAGGGCCTGGCCATCGATGGATGCAAGGCCACCAAGGGCCAGGTCGTCAACGGCGAGATGGTGGCGCTGCACACCTGCCCGTGGGGGAGCATGAAGATCCACCTGCGCCAGGTCGATGCGCAGACCTGGCAGACGTCGGTCGAGCGCGTACAGAACGGCAATGCGGAAGCCGGTACCGCGCGCAACGAGCAGAAGACGGTCATGCGCCTGACCCGCGTGGGCGACTGCAAGGGCTGACCGGCAGGCCGCTGCGGCTGCAGACAGGAAGCGGGACCGTTCAAACCAGAAAAACAAATCGCATGCACAACACACACCGCATTCATCCATCGCTACAGCGCCGCCCGGCGCATTTCCTGCGTGCCGGCATGGCGCTGCTGCTGGCCGCCGCGCTGCCGCTGGCGCTGCCCGTGGGCGCCGCCGACAAGCCGATGCGCGACATCCCGGGCGCGAAAGACAGTCCGCTGCTGTCGCGCTACGAAGGCTCGGTGCTGAGCGCGGCCGGCGACGATCCGCTCGGCTTCACCCGCCTGGTCGACGTCGAGGCGGGCAAGCCGGTGCTGCGCCAGGTGGAAGGCCGCATCACCAACCGCTTCTATTTCGGGCCGAAAGGCACGGGCGCGCTCGAGGTGTTCCGCGATTACCGGCAGGCGCTGGAGGCGGCCGGTTTCCAGGTGGTCTATGCCTGCGAGGAGCCGCAATGCAAGAAGGACAGGACCCAGCCATTGGTGGGGAACCTGCCCCGCGAGGCGCGCGGGGTCGGCGAGAATGCCCTGGCCCGCAGCATGTTCAATAACGGTTACCAGCCCGGCTTCAACCTGATCAGCGCGCGCAAGGCCGGCCCCAATGGCGACATCCGCGTGCAGGTCGCGATGTCGGTCGACTCCGGCTCGGGCGCCACGGCCGGCCGCGTGCAGCAGCTGCTGCAGGTGGTGGAGCCGGCGACTGCCCGGACCGGCAAGGTCACGGTCGACGCCAAGGCCATCGGCGACACGCTCAGGCGCGACGGCAGGATCGCCCTGTACGGCGTGCACTTCGACACCAACAAGGCAGTGCTGAAACCCGAGTCGGACGAGCAGCTGAAACAGATGGCCCAGGCCCTGGGCACGGCGCGCGACACCAGGGTGTTCATCGTCGGCCACACCGACAACCAGGGCGACTTCGAGAACAACCTGGGCCTGTCGCAGCGGCGCGCCCAGGCGGTGGCGGACGCCCTGAGCACCCGCTTCGGCATCGCCGCCAACCGCATGACGGCGCGCGGCGTCGCCAACCTGGCGCCGGTGGCCCCGAACGACGAGGAAGCCGGCCGCGCGCGCAACCGCCGCGTCGAGCTGGTGCTGCGCTGAGCGGGGGCGCAGCGGCCGTTCATCTGCTGCGCACCTGCCGTGCACCGGCGGCGTGGCGCCGCTGCAGCAAAAAGTCGTGCAGCGCCTGACCCGTATTGGCGACTGCAAGGAGCAAGCGCTGGATCCATCCGGCCGGGCCCGGATATCCGTTTAAGGGAGCCGGACCGCTACGCGCCTGCTTGGCTTTACCTGCCTGGTAGAGGTCGAGGCGGGTAAGCCGGATAGGCGCTGGCCTTCGCGACCCCTATACGGCGCAGATTGCAGCGGACCCGCAGCCCACGCTACGTTTTCAATTGTCAGGAGAAGTAATGAAATATCGCTCGACCTTTGCCGGCGCCGCCGCGCTGCTGCTCGCAGCCGCAGCCGCAGCAGCCGCTGCCCCCGATCCCGCCTACCTTCCGCCCCCTGGGCTCTACCAGTTCGATGTCGTCAGCGACCTGACCAACCATAACATCGGCGGGAATACGTTCAGCCACGAGACCCAGGACGGCGCAACGGGCGACCTGAACAGCCGGTCGCGCCGCAAGGACGGCTCCAGCGGCAGCTTTGCCGCAAAGGGAAAGGGCCCGATGCAGGTATGCATGCCCGCGACCAGGCCTGGTGCGCTTCCGAAGAACCTGGCCATTGACGGCTGCAAGGCGTCCAAGGGGCAGGTGATCGGCGGCCAGATGGTGGCGGTGCACAGCTGCCCCTGGGGCGACATGAAGATCACGCTGCGCAAGGTCGACGCCAGGACCTGGGAGACCACCACCCAGGTCGTCGAAACCGTGGACGGGTCCGATGACGCCGCCGACGAGCATCCGCTGCGCGAGGTCTACGAAGATTGGGTGAAGAACGGCAGCGCCGAGGAAAAGGCCGAAGGACGGCGCCTGCTGGCCGAAGCAAGGAAATACGAGGCCGAGAGGAAGACAATGCCGAAGACAGTCCTCGCGCCGGCGGACCCGAAGGGCGCGCCCCTGTTCGAGGAGAAAAGCGTGATCCGTTTGACCCGGCTGGGAGACTGCAAGGGTTGAACGGGGAGCAGCGCATGCACCGCGCTCCGGAAATGACATCGATTGGACACGCGACCAGCCTGCCGCGGCGGTCCGCTGCGTTGCCAGGCAGGGGAGTACTGCGCCAGCTTGCCCGCGTGCGCAGTACAATATTGGATTCGTAATCTTTTCATAGAGACCACCATGGCCGTGAATTCCCCCCTGCCCGTCGCCGCCGACCTGAAGCCGGTTGCCGGTATCGAGATCGGTTTTGCCGAAGCCGGCATCAAGAAGCCCAACCGCAAGGACCTGCTGGTCATGCGCCTGGCCGATGGCGCCACCGTCGCCGGCGTGTTCACCAAGAACCGCTTCTGCGCGGCGCCGGTCCAGGTGAGCAAGGCCAACCTGGCGGCCGTGACGAACGGCGGCGCGCCGATCCGCGCGCTGGTGGTCAACACCGGTAACGCGAACGCCGGCACCGGCGAGACCGGCCTGGCCAACGCCCAGGCCACCTGCGCCGAAGTGGCCAAGCTGCTCGGCTGCGAAGCCGGCCAGGTGCTGCCGTTTTCGACCGGCGTGATCCTGGAACAGCTGCCGATCGCGAAGATCGTCGCCGGTCTGCCGGCCGCTGTCAGCAATCTGACCGCGGACAACTGGTTCAACGCCGCCGAAGCGATCATGACCACCGACACCCAGCCGAAGGCTGCCTCGCGTACGGTGACCATCGGCGGCCACGAAGTGACCATGACCGGCATCAGCAAGGGCGCCGGCATGATCAAGCCGAACATGGCCACCATGCTCGGCTACCTGGCGTTCGACGCGAAGGTGGCGCAGCCGGTGCTCGACGAACTGGTGAAGTACGCGGCCGACCGCTCCTTCAATTCGATCACCATCGACGGCGACACCTCGACCAACGATTCCTTCATCCTGGTTGCCACCGGCGCCGGCGGCCTGGAAGTGAACGAAGCATCGGGCGCGGACTATGAAGCGCTGCGCGATGCCGTCACCGACATCTCGCGCAACCTGGCGCAGCAGATCATCCGCGACGGCGAAGGCGCGACCAAGTTCATCACCATCACGGTGGAAGAGGGCCGCGACCTGGAAGAGTGCCGCAAGATCGCCTATGCGATCGCCCACTCGCCGCTGGTGAAGACCGCTTTCTTCGCCTCGGACCCGAACCTGGGCCGCATCCTGGCCGCGGTCGGCTATGCCGGCGTGGACGACCTCGACGTCACCAAGCTCGACCTCTACCTGGACGACGTCTGGGTCGCCAAGGCCGGCGGACGCAACCCGGATTACCAGGAAGCCGATGGCCAGCGCGTGATGAAGCAGGCCGAAATCCTGGTCCGTGTGAAGATCGCGCGCGGCGATGCCACGGCCACGGTCTGGACTTGCGACCTGTCGCACGACTACGTCAGCATCAACGCCGACTACCGCTCGTAATTGTCCGCACGCGCATGACGCCACTCGAACAGTTCCTGCACCGCGCCGAGGGTTTGATGACGCGGCTCGAGGCGGTGCTGCCGCCTGCGGTCCCGCGCGAGCCGGACTGGAAGCGCAGCTTCGCCTTCCGCTGGCGCCGCCGGGGAAATGGCGCGGGTGGAGGCAATGCGTGGCTGCAGCCGGTGGCGCATGTGTCGACCATCCGCTTCGCGGACTTGCAGCACGTGGAGGCGCAAAAGCGCCAGCTGGAGCAGAACACGCGCCAGTTCGTCGCCCGCCGTCCAGCCAACAACGTGCTGCTGACGGGCGCGCGCGGCACTGGCAAGTCGTCGCTGATCAAGGCTTGCCTGAACGATTTTGCCGACCAGGGGCTCAGGCTCATCGAAGTGGACAAGGCGGATCTGGCCGATTTGCCGGACATCGTCGACCTGGTGGCGGCGCGCCCGGAGCGCTTTGTCATTTTCTGCGACGATTTGTCGTTCGAGGAAGGCGAGGCCGGCTACAAGGCGCTGAAGGTGGCGCTGGACGGCAGCATTTCGGCGCAGTCGGACAATGTGCTGATCTATGCGACCTCGAACCGGCGCCATTTGATGCCGGAAAAGATGTCGGATAACGCCGGTTACAAACACGGCGAGGATGGCGATTTGCATCCGGGCGAAACGGTGGAAGAGAAGATTTCGCTGTCCGAGCGGTTTGGCTTGTGGCTGTCGTTTTATCCCTTCCGCCAGGACGATTACCTGGGCATCGTCGCGCACTGGCTGGCCAGCTTCGGCTGCACGCCGCAGCAGATCGAGGCGGCCCGGCCGCTGGCGCTGCAATGGGCGCTGGGGCGTGGTTCTCGGTCGGGGCGGGTGGCGTGGCAGTTTGCGAAAGACTACGCCGGCAAATTACCCGCCGATGCCGGATTTGATACGGAACGCTAACTGCTTTTCGTAGGGTGGACACCTGTGTCCACGCGGTGCCACGTTTGCATATCGAATAATCGTTTCGACAACGGAGCCGTGCCATACCGCGTGGGCACAGGTGCCCACCCCACGAACCCCGTCGCGATAACCGCCCCATCCCATACACCCGGGTTATCCCCCCACGCAATTTTCTATCGGCGGGAACACAACACCCATGATTTTCTACGCCCGCGCCTGGCGTACAATATCGGGTTTTCCAACCGGACTCTCTCATGCAGCAAGCCGCCAGCAGGCCTATCGACGTGGCAGTCGGGATCGTGATGCGCCCGAACGGCGACGTGCTGCTCGGCCAGCGCCCGGCGGGCAAACCGTATGCCGGCTACTGGGAATTCCCGGGCGGTAAAGTCGAGCCGGGCGAAAGCATTTTCGCCGCCCTGCAGCGCGAATTCGTCGAGGAACTCGGCATCGAGATCATCGCAGCCGACCCGTGGTGCTGCGTCGAACACGTCTACGAGCACGCCCATGTGCGGCTCCATTTTTATATCAGCCGCGACTGGCGCGGCGAACCGCAGAGCCTGGAAGGCCAGGCCTTTGCGTGGCAAGGGGCAGTCGGCGTTACCCCGCTGCTGCCCGCAACCATCCCCTTGCTCGAGTGGCTCGATCAGCTGCGCTACGCAAGGTAAAAAGCAGTCAATCTCTGTTCAAGGACTCCTGTGAAAATCATCGTCTTGGGTAGTGGTGTCATCGGCACCACCACGGCATATTACCTGGCCCAGGCAGGGCACGACGTCACCGTCATCGACCGCCAGCCGGGCGCCGGCATGGAAACGAGCTATGGCAACGCCGGCGAAATCTCGCCCGGCTACGCGTCCCCGTGGGCCGGTCCCGGCGTGCCCGCGAAAGCCGTGAAATGGCTGATGATGCAGCACAGCCCGCTGGTCATCCGCCCCAAGATGGACCCGAACCAGTGGCGCTGGATCCTGTCCATGCTGGCCAACTGCAACCACAAGAGCTACCAGATCAACAAGGGCCGCATGGTGCGCTTGGCCGAGTACAGCCGCGACGTGCTGGTGCAACTGCGCAAGGACACCGGCATCGCCTACGACGAGCGCAGCCAGGGCACCCTGCAGCTGTTCCGCACGCAAAAGCAGCTCGATGGCGCCGCCACCGACATCGCCGTGCTCGAACAGTACGGCGTGCCCTACAAGGTGCTGGACCCGGCCGGCTGCGAGGCCTACGAGCCGGCGCTGGCCAGGGTGCGCGGCAAGTTCGTCGGCGGCCTGCTGCTGCCGAACGACGAAACCGGCGACTGCTTCAAGTTCACCCAGAAGCTGGCCGAGATGGCGAAAGCCCTGGGCGTGAAGTTCCGCCAGGGCGTCGAGATCAAGCGCCTGTCCGTGGAAGGCGACAAGGTCACCGGCGTGGTCACCTCGCAGGGCGAACTGAAGGCCGATTCCTTCGTGCTGGCGCTGGGCAGCTATTCGCCCTTCGTGCTGAAGCAGATCGGCATCCGCATCCCGGTGTATCCGGTCAAGGGCTATTCGATCACCGTGCCGATCACCGACGCATCCGGCGCGCCGGAATCGACGGTGATGGACGAGACCTTCAAGGTGGCGATCACGCGCCTGGGCGACCGCATCCGCGTGGGCGGCACGGCCGAACTGGCCGGCTTCGACCTGACCCTGCACCAGGCGCGCCGCGACACGCTGGAGCACTCGGTGACCGATCTGTTCCCGCAGGGCGGCGACGTGAGCAAGGCCGAGTTCTGGTGCGGCCTGCGTCCGATGACGCCGGATGGCACCCCGGTGGTGGGCCCGACCCCGTACCGCAATCTGTTCCTGAACACCGGCCACGGCACGCTGGGCTGGACCATGGCCTGCGGTTCGGGGCGCGTGCTGGCCGACATGGTCTCGGGCCGCCAGCCGGAGATCGGGCTGGAAGGCCTGTTCATGGACCGGTATGGCAGCGGTAACAAGCCGGTGCAGATGCCGGGTGGGATTGTCGTTACAGCTTGATTGCCGGGTAAGGTGGACTTGCCCTGAACGCTAAACCGTAGGGTGGGCACCCCGTGCCCACGCGGTACGCACGTCTCACTGCACCCGCTGCGGCGAAACATCGCTCGCAAACGTCAAAAACGGACACGCACCTGTCGTGTCCGTTTTTGCATTTTGGGGGCGACACCCCACGGCAGCAGGTGCAAGGATACGCACGTAACCGCGTGGGCACAGCGTGCCCACCGTACGGTTGAGGCCGACAACTGTCGAATACGGAGGTGCCGTTTTACGAGAACAGGCGCCTTATCCTGCGCTGGCGGCGCCGTTCCTTCCAGTCGCGCCACGCCTGCTTCGGATCGCCGCAGTTACCGCAATCGATGCACTGGCAGGCATCGCACACGCAGTCGGCATCGCGCCATGACACGCTGGGCATATCGCAGTGCAGATCCGGCAGACAGCTCGCATCGCAATCGCAGGGCACGCAATCGCCGCGCTGGTGGTGCAGGAGCGGATGGGGAACGTGGACACGCCGGCTGCGGTAAGTCTCCCCGCACAACCGCAAGCGGCGCCGCAACAGCGCCAGCCCGGACCACAGCCCGAACCGTTCGATCACCCGGTAACCATGGCGCGAACAGCTGTCGCGCCCGGTTGCACAGCGGTAGGCGCAGGAAAAACCTTTATGGGGAGAGAGATAACGCTGGTAGCCGCGGATCGCGGCCAGGGCCACACGGACGAGGAATCCGGATGGCCGCTCCAAGATCAGTGCCGGTCGTTGGCCTGCGGGTCGGCCAGCGGGTCGTCCAGCGACTCGTTCGGCGCGGCGGCGGGGATGGTGTACTTCTCTTCGGCCCAGGCGCCCAGGTCGATCTGTTTGCAGCGCTCCGAGCAGAACGGGCGGTATTTATTCGCTTCCGTCCACTCGACTTTCCTGGCGCAGGTGGGGCAGGCTACAACGGTCATGGCAATACTTAAACTTAGAAATTACAGAGGGTCAGCTCGAAGGGCACGTCTTCTTCCAGCGACTTCGGCTTCAGATCGCCGTCCTGGGTGGTGAAGCGTACCCACAGCATGTACTTGTTGGCCGAGATTTCGGGAATCGCACCGAGCGATTCGTCGAGCCCCAGGCGCAGCATATGGTACACCTTTCCCTGCAACATTTGCTGGTAGCTGCCGCCGGTGGCGACCATCCTGGCCGGGCCGCCCGAGTCGCGCAGCAGGCGCAGCACGAGGGCGAGGGCGTCGAACAGGGGAGCAAGCGGCCCGAACCAGGCCATGATGTCGGCGTGGCGCTGCTCGGCCGGGCGCTTTTGCCAGGCGTAGTAGGAGGGCAGGTCGAATTCGCAGGCGCCGCCGGGGATGATGGTGCGGCCGCGGATGCTCATCAGCCACTCGTTGTCGCGCACGTTCTGGCCGGTCTTGCCCTGGGCGGCGCCGAGGGCGCTGCTCACCTGGTCGAGTTCGGCGAGGACGGCGTCCAGCGCTTCCGGGGCTACATTCGGGTTGCTGCGGTAGGCCAGCAGGCTTTGCTTCTGGCGCTCGAGTTCCTGCAGCAGGTCGGACTTCAGGTCGGCGCGGCCGGCCACTTCCAGCATGTCGAAGATCGTCGCCAGGGCGACGTGGTGCTGCATCGGGTGTTCCTGGCGCACAAAGAACTTGAATTTCTCGTACAGGTCTTCCAGCCGCAACAACGTGCGAATCCGCTCGTTGAAAGGATATTCGTAGACGATCAAAGTGACATTCCTCTGAATGTGGGCTGGCAGGCAACTTCGTGATTCTGAACCATGCGACGCAAAATTACAAACCTTCGATTGTAGAAGTCCGGATCAGGCGCCGAATGGAGCATGAGCGCGGCGCGATTCGTCGAGATAAAACGCATGCAGGCGTTCGACTTGCGGCCGCAAGGCGTCCAGCCCGTCGTCGTTGAGGACCACGTCGTCGGCCGCCGCCAGGCGCTGGGCGCGCGTGACCTGGGCCGCCATGATGGCGCGTACCTGCTGTTCGGTCATGCCGTTCCTGGCCATCACGCGCGCCACCTGCAATTCCTCGGGGCAGTCGATGGCCAGCACGCGCGTGACCCGCTGGCGCCAGGTGCCGGACTCGATCAGCAGCGGCACGACGAAGATCGTGTAGGGGCCGGTGGCCATGGCCGCCGCGGCGGCGGTGGCGTCGCGGATGCGCGGGTGCAGGATGGCTTCCAGGCGGGCGCGGGCGGTGGAATCGGAAAACACCAGCGCGCGCATCTTGATGCGGTCCATGGCGCCCTCAAGCGTGGCGAAGTCCTGCCCGAATTCGTCCAGGATGGCCGGCATCGCCGCGCCGTGCGGAGCGGTCAGCGCGTGGGCGATGGCGTCGGTGTCGACCAGCGTCGCGCCGAGGGCGCCGAACATGTCGGCCACCGTGGTCTTGCCGCAGCCGATGCCGCCGGTCAGGCCGATGGAGAATGCAGTAACAGGCGCCGGCTCCATGCCCGTCAGCCCAGCAGGCCGCTGATGAAGCCGGCGCTCAAGTCCTTGCCCCAGAGCAGGGCGATCAGGCCGGCCGCCGCCAGGTAGGGACCAAAGGGAATCGGGTTGTCGCGCCCGCGCTTGGCGAACACGATCAGGCTGATGCCGACGATCGCGCCGACCACCGAGGACAGCAGGACGATGGTCGGCAGCATGGCCCAGCCCATCCAGGCGCCCAGCGCCGCGAGCAGCTTGAAGTCGCCGTAGCCCATGCCTTCCTTGCCGGTGACGAGCTTGAACAGCCAGTACACGGACCACAGCACCAGGTAACCGGCGGCAGCGCCGATCACGGCGTCCTGCAGCGGCACGAAGGTGCCGTTGACGTTGATCAGCAGGCCGGCCCAGAGCAGGGGCAGGGTCAGGTCGTCGGGCAGGAGCTTGGTGTCGTAGTCGATCCAGGTCATGGCGATCAGCAGGTACACGAACAGCAGCGCGCCCATGCCCGCCAGGCCCGAGCCGAAGGTCCAGACCAGCAGGGCAGACAGCAGGCCGGTGATCAGCTCGACGATGGGGTAGCGCGGCGAGATCGGCGCCTTGCAGTTGCGGCACTTGCCGCGCAGGACCAGCCAGCTGACGACGGGGATGTTCTCGAGCGCGCTGATCTGGTGGCCGCAGTGCGGGCAGCAGGAACGCGGCACCATCAGGTTGTAGCGGTCGGTGTGCGGCAGCTCCTTGCCGCTCTCGTGCGCCACATAATTGTCGGACTCGCGCTGCATCATCTTCGGCAGGCGATGGATGACCACGTTCAGGAAACTGCCGATCAACAGGCCGAAGATGCCGGCAACGATGGTGGGGCCGAGCGATGCGGGGGCGGCGAAGAGAAGAGTTTCCAAAGAGCTAGCTTCCGGTTAGGTGGCGTCGATGCGGGCAGTGGTGCCGTAGATCAACCTATTTTAGGGGTTTTCCGCGCTTCGTGAAACGTGTGATCCGCGCGCCGGCCAGATAAAATCCATTCCGCACCAAAACACCCGAGAAACCGACATGAAAATATCCCAACGCGCCCAGGCCATCGACCCCTTCTTCGCCATGGAATTCGGCAAACGCGCCGCCGCCATGGAGGCGGCAGGCCAGCCTGTCATCAAGCTCAGCCTGGGCGAGCCCGACTTCGGTCCGCCGCCCGCCGTGCTGGATGCCGCACGCAGCGCCGTCGACGGCCCGCTGCCCTACACCGGCGCCCTCGGCACGCCGGCCCTGCGCGCGGCGATTGCCGGCTTCTACCTGCGCGAGCATGGCGTGACGATCTCGCCGAACCGCATCATCGTCACCGCCGGCGCCTCGGCCGCGCTGCTGCTGGTAACGGCCGCCCTGGTCGACAGCGGCGACGAAGTGCTGGTCGGCGACCCCTCCTACCCCTGCAACCGCCAGTTCCTGAGCAGCTTCGGCGCCCGGGTGAAACTGGTGGCCACCGACGCCGCATCGCGCTTCCAGCTCGATGCCGCCAGCGTGCGCGCCAACTGGAGCGATGCGACGCAGGGCCTGATGATCGCCACGCCCTCGAACCCGACCGGCACTTCGGTGCCGCTGGACGAGCTGCGCGCGATCTGCGACTGGGCGCGCGAGCGCGGCGCCTGGCGCATCGTCGACGAGATCTACCTGAACCTGGGCGACCGCGATGCCGACGGCCGCGCCCCGCAGACGGTGCTGTCGGTCGACGACGACGCCATCGTCATCAACAGCTTCTCGAAATACTTCGGCATGACCGGCTGGCGCCTGGGCTGGGCCGTGGTGCCGGAAGCGCTGGTGCCGACCATGGAGCGCCTGGCCCAGAACTACTACATCTGCGCGTCCAGCCTGTCGCAACAGGCGGCGCTGGCCTGCTTCACGCCGGCGTCGCTGGCCGTGTGCGAGGAGCGGCGCCAGGAATTCGCGCGCCGCCGCGCGCTGGTGCTGGACGGGCTGGCGGGGATCGGGCTGCCGGTGCCGGTGCCGCCGGATGGGGCGTTCTACGTCTACTTCGACGTGAGCGGGACCGGGCTGACGGCGTGGCAGTTCTGCGAGCGCGTGCTGGACGAGGTGCAGGTGGCGCTCACGCCGGGCAAGGACTTCGGCCACTGCGGCGCCGACCGCTACGTGCGGCTGTCGTATGCGGCCAGCGCCGAACAGCTCACCGAAGCGATTCGCCGGCTTGGCGTATTCATGGAAACAGCCGGGGTCAGGTCTGACATTCGGACACGAGCTCAGCGCTAGCCATCCTCTCCTGCAGTCGCTGCGTGAGGCAGACGCCGTTTCATGCGGATTAAGGCTGAGGCCGTGTCTGAATGTCAGACCTGACCCCGGCTTTGCCAGCTTTGTACCCGACGGCGTAAAATCGCGCTATAGTCGTCCTGGCGGCGAGGCCGCGCGCAGTCTGCGCAGTCTGTCTAAGCAATGACACCGTGCATCCGTGATGGATAAAGGCTGACATGATGAACACTCGTCCACAGCGTAGCGTCTGCCCTCATGTGTTCCTCAGCCTGATAATGCTGCCCTGGCTGGCCTGCCCGCCGGCGGCAAGCGCCCAGGCCGCCGATGCGCCCTGGGCCACATTGCAGCAGTCTTACTTCCCCGGCAAGCAATTGGAGCAGGCCTCCTTTATCCGTCTGACGGCGCCCGCGCGCGCAGCCAGCGGCGACCAGGTACCTTTCGCGTTCAGCATCGACCATCCGATGACGGCGACGCAGTACATCAAGTCGGTCACCCTGTTCGTCGACGCCAATCCGGTGCCCTTGACGGCGGTATTTCGTTTTCGTCCGGAGAGCGGCAAGGCGGAAGTGGCCACCAGGATCCGTTTCGAATCCGATTCGCCGGTGCACGTCGTTGCCGAATCGAACGACGGCCGCCTGTATGTGAATAGCCTTACCGTGAAAGCATCCGGCGGTTGCGGCGGCACGATCCCGGGCGACAATGCGCAGGCACTGGCGGAAGCGGGAAAAATGAAGATCGCGCTCGACGGGCCATTCAGGCGCGGCGAGCTCAACAAGGCCCGGCTCCTGATCCGGCACCCGATGTACACCGGTTTGCAGCGCGACCTGGCCACGCATGGCTTCCGTCCCGCTTTCTTCATCGACAAGATCGACATCACCTACGACGGCAAGCCGGTGATGACGGCCGATACGTCGATCGGCATCAGCGAAAATCCCTCGATTGGGTTCGGATTCGTCCCCAGCCGGGCCGGCACCCTGGAAGTCCTGATCCGCGATAGCCAGGGCGCCAGCTTCCGCCAGTCGATCGACGTGGGCGGCTAGATGCGGCGCCTGATCCACGTGGTCTGGCTGCTGGCGGCGGCGCAGCTTGCCGTAGCAGCGCCGCTACGCATCGACCAGATCGCGCCGGGCGTGTATGTGCACATCGGGCAGCACAAGGATTTCGAGGAAGGCTACGACGGCGACATCGCGAATATCGGCTTCGTGGTCGGCAGCGACGCGGTCGCGGTCATCGATACGGGCGGCTCGTATGCCGTCGGCATGGCCCTGAAGCAGGCGCTGCGCGCCGTCACCCAACTGCCGATTCGCTACGTCATCAACACGCATGGGCATCCCGACCACGTGTTCGGCAACGCTGCCTTCACCGAGGCCGATCCCACTGCGGGAGAGGGGCAGCCGCGATTGGTCGGCCATGCCACGCTGCCGCGCTTCCTCGCCCTGCGCGGCGATGCCTATGTGCGCAACCTGAAACAGCAACTCGGCACCGGGGCCGGCGCGAGCAGGCTGGTGGCGCCGGGTGAGACCGTACAGGACCGGCTGACCCTCGACCTGGGCGGACGCAAGCTGGAACTGCGGGCCTGGCCGAAGGCGCACACCGACAACGACCTGAGCGTGTTCGACGCCGCCAGCGGCACGCTGTGGACGGGAGACCTGCTCTTCATCGAGCGCACGCCGGCCATCGATGGCGACCTCCAGGGCTGGCTCGCCGCGATGGATGCCCTGGACAAGATGCCGGCCGGGCTCACCATCCCGGGCCACGGCCCCGTGACGCGCGACAGGAAGGCGGCGCTGGCCAGGCAGCGCCACTACCTGGCGACCCTGCTGCACGACGTGCGCGCCGGCATCCGGCAGGGCGCCGACATGCCCACCACGATGGCCACGGCGGCGGCCTCCGAGCGCAGCCGCTGGCAACTCTTCGACATCGTCAACCGCCGCAACGTCAACCTGCTCTACCCAATTCTGGAATGGGAGTAGGGCGATGCGCAGGCGCGACGTTCTCGAATTGGCACTGGCAGGATCGGCCTGGCCGTCGCTGGCGGCATGGGCCGGCCCTGCCCGCCACAAAAGCCACGCACGCCTGGGGCGGGTGGTGATCGTGGGCGCCGGCTATGGCGGCGCCACCACGGCCAGGTATGTGCGGCTCCTGGGCGCCGGGCGCATCGAAGTCATTCTCGTCGACCAGAACGCCGATTTCGTTTCCTGCCCGGTGAGCAACCGCGTGCTGGGCGGGCAAAGGACACTGGAGCAACTCACGTTCGGCTACGATGTGCTCCGGCAGGAGCATGGCGTCCGGTTCATGCGGGGACGCGTGACGGCGATCGATGCCGACCGCTCGCAGATCGTGGTGGCAGGACAAAGGCTGTCGTACGACAGGCTGGTCGTCGCGCCCGGCATCGACTTCATCTACGACGATTTTCCCATGCTGGCAAAGGCGCAGGAACGCATTCCCCATGCGTGGAAAGCCGGTCCGCAAACGCGCAACCTGCAGCGGCAATTGGCGACGATGCGCGACGGCGGGGTGTTCACGATCGTGGTGCCGGCCCAGCCTTACCGCTGTCCTCCCGCACCGTACGAGCGCGCGTGCCAGGTGGCCTTTTACCTGAAGACGCACAAGCCCCGTTCCAAGGTCGTGGTGCTCGACGCCAATCCCGTCATCACCTCGAAACGCGCGCTGTTCGAGCGGGCCTGGCGCGATTTGTATCCGGGCATGATCGACTACGTGCCGGGCAGCGAACCGAGGGAAGTCGACGTGGCGACGAAGACCGTCAGGACCGCCTTCGATACGGTGAAATCGGATGTGCTGAACGTCATTCCACTCCAGCGGGCGGGCCGGATCGCGCAACAGTGCGGCCTGGCCAACGTGGAGCGGCGCTGGTGCGAAGTCGACTTTCTCACGTATGCATCGAAGGTCGTGCCGCGCGTGCATGTCATCGGCGATGCCATCGACGCCGGCCTGCCCAAGTCGGCGCACATGGCCAATGCCCAGGCCAAGGTCTGCGCGCGCGCCATCGTGGATCTGATGCTGGGGCAGGCACCTGATCCGGCGCCGGCCTTTGCCAATACCTGCTACAGCTACGTCGACGACAGGCAGGCGATGCACATCTCGACCCTGTACCGCTACGACCCGGCCACCGGCAGCATGCGGGCCGAGGGCAGCGGCATCTTGTCGGGCCATCCGTCCGCGCAGGAGGGCAGGGATGCCGATGCGTGGGCGCGGCAGATCTGGGGCGATGTGCTGGGCTAGCGGGCGGCAAGCTGCAGGGACGCACGCCGCGACGCAGGCCGGCATCCAGGAATACACCCTTCATCGATTCGCATGATAGCCGCATTCAATGATGCGCTTCCCATGGCCGATTTTAGTCAGACTAAGCCTTCTTGTTCTTCATTCGATGCAATCGAAACATGCTGTCCGCTTCCCTCCACGGGGAGCCAGGCAGCGCTACAAGGAAAGCTTCATGACTACATCGCTTCAACACATCGGCTTTCTCGGCTTCGACGTGTTCGGCACCGTCGTCGACTGGCGCTCGGGGGTGGCGCGTGCCGCCCGGCCCTTCCTCGAACGCTACGGCATCGACGTCGATCCGTTCGACTTTGCCGACGAATGGCGGTCGCTGTACCAGCCCGCGATGCAGGCCGTCCGCTCAGGCGAGCGTCCGTGGGTGCGGCTGGATGTGCTGCAACGGGAAAATCTTGAAACCGTCCTGGCGCGGCATGGTGCGGACTTCGGTGCGGAATTTGGTGCGATTGAAGGCGCCGATCTGGCCGACCTCAATCGCGCCTGGGAGCGGCTCGATCCATGGCCCGATGCGGTCGAAGGCCTTACCCGGCTGAAGCGGCGCTTCCCGATCGGCGCCCTGTCGAACAGCCATATCGCGGGCATGCTGTACCTGTCGCGCTTTGGCGGACTTCCCTGGGACGCCATTCTCGGCGCCGAGATCGCCAGGAGCTACAAGCCGCAGCCCCAGGCCTACCTGAAGTCGGCGGAAGCGATCGGACTGCCGCCGCACGAGGTAGCGCTCGTCGCCGCCCACAACGACGACCTGCAAGCGGCACGTGCCTGCGGCTTCAGGACCGTGTTCGTACGGCGGCCCCGGGAGCACGGCCCGAAGCAAAGCACCGACCTGGTACCGGAACACGACTGGGATGCGGTCGCCGACAGTCTCATCGAATTGGCCGACCTGCTCGGCTGCCCTCAACTTTCACGATAAAGGAACCTGCACATGACGCAACCGAATGAACGCCCGCTCGCCCTGGTTACCGGCGCCTCCAGCGGCATCGGCTATGAACTGGCCCGGCTTTTCGCAGCCGACGGCTATGACCTTGTCCTCACCGCCACCAATGGCGAACTGCTCGAACGCACCGCCGAAGCCGTCCGCGCCACCGGCGCCGGCGCCGAGATCGTCGTTGCCGACCTGACGAAGTTCGATGGCGTCGAGTCGCTGTACGCTGCGGTTACCGCTCTCGGCCGGCCGCTGGCTGCGGCAGCCCTGAACGCGGGTGTCGGCCTGGGCGGCTACTTCATCGGCGGCACCGACCTGGAAGCGGAGTTGAACATGATCCAGTTGAACATCGTCTCCCAGGTGCACCTGACGAAACGCATCTTGCCGGACATGGTGGCGCAAGGTTCCGGCAAGCTGCTGTACACGGCGTCGATTTCGGGCACCATGCCGACACCGTACGAGTCCGTGTATGGCGGCACGAAGGCCTTTTTGATTTCGTTTGCGGAAGCGGTGAAGTCGGAGATCAAGGACAGCGGCGTGACGATCACCTTGCTGTTGCCGGGCCAGGTCGACACGCCGTTCTGGCACCGCGCCGGCATGGATACCAACAAGCTCGGCATGGGTGAGAAGGCGGCCCCGAGCAAGGTTGCGGCGGAGGGTTACGAGGCCATGAAGGCCGGGAAGGACCGTGTCGTCGCCGGCATGACGAGCAGCAAGGTGATCGGGAATATCGTGAATAACCTGGCGCCGGATACGGTGAAGGCTGATTTGCACGCTGCGGATGCTGAGCCGGGATCGGGGTTGAAAGACTAAATGGTTGCTGGCAGTAGCGCTACCTCAGCCAGAGGTAGAGCTACTGCCAGCACGAGTGGCTACCTGCGCATGGAGCAACTGAAGGTCACCAAATGAAGATCTTTCATATCATTGCCCTCGGCCTGGCGCTCGGTACGGCCTGTGTTGCTTACACGGCTGCGGCCAAGGGAAAAGCGCTGACCATCGGTGGAAAAACGATCATCATCGCGGGGCCGGGAAAATGTTCGTCGGTTCATCGTCCAGGTCGGGAGCTGGCCAGGTATCTACGCCAGTATGATCCGACCTGGGAGGCGAAGCAGGATGCGAACGACGAAACGCCGTACACAAAAGAAGATATTCGGTTGATAAAGAACGGTCTCGTCGAAGCGGGCTTCCGTTACCCGAATACCGAGGAAAGTGTCATTACATGGATGGACATCGACGACGATGGCGTCTGCGATTTCACCGCTTCGACTGGGGTTGGGGGAATGCGCTCGATCGACCGGATGTTCCTGTTTCGCGGTTTGGGAAAAGGGAGTTTCCAGCTGATCGACTCGGATCACAGGTACATGGAAGGCAGCATCACGGTGGTGCCCTACATTCCACTCACCGTGTCTGGCGAAAGACTGCCCGTCCTGGTCAAGGAATACACGCTGCTGCAATGGCAGGCTGATTCCAAACGATTCGCGACGTGCGAAACAATACAATACGGCCCGGAAGCGGCAAATCAGCGCGCTGCATTCCCGCTACTGGCGCAATTGTGCCCGAAAGCGCGGGAGATTTATGACTGGGCTGCAGGCCAGCTTCCGCACAAAAACATCATTCCGCACTGACAAGCCGGATCTGGTATTCGCGCCTGCAGGCAGTGCTGCAGGCATCGGTACTGGAAAGTGCAGGAACTTACCGCATCTCGCAACCTGTAGGGACTCACGCAATCCTGCAGTCATATCCGTTGATTTCATTCAGTTTTTCTTGGGTTCGTTCAAGCATCTTGCGATGTACCCCTGGAGGTAGCAGCACATGTCCTTGCGTTGCCGGCGGAACGACGCGAGGTCGACAATGCCTTTGACGGGACGTGGAATTATTGAGTTGCGTAAGCGTCAGTATCCCCAACCATTATGATGGCGGAACAAAGCCCTTCGATGAGACGATTGGCTGGTGATGTCCTTATCTAAAAGGGAAAAGGCCGACAAGTTTCGTCGGCCTCCGTCAGGAAGTGACGTGTTCGTTTATGCACCAGCGAAGGCGCAGTCGTCGCCGGGCTTACCGAACTGCGTCTTAGCGCTCTCTGCGATCCGCTCGCGTACGTGCTTGAAATCGAAGCTGCCAACCTTCAACGCATCGACATCATTGATGAAACGGCCTGCGCGGATGTGGGAGTCCGAAACTGACAGTCCTTCCTTCTCCTGATAGTGGCCCGCCAAGTGGTTGACAACAAATTTATCACCTTTCTCGAGACGCAGTGCTTCGAGGTGATAGATCTCGCCGCCGCATTCATAAACGGCGTTGGCCGCACGTGCAGCATTGGTCAATTTCTTCATAGTTAGCTCCAGATGATGTGGTGACCCAGCGAAAGACACTGAACTGGGGCTGCCGGGTGGCAGCGGAACTATAATGGCGAGATTGCCCGTCCCTGACAAAGCAATTCAACGTAGGTTACGGGACGCTCCCATAAACCCGCAGCGCGGCGACAGGCTGTGCGCTGACGCTGTGAACGGTTCAACATGCCACGTAATTCCCCTGAGCAAGAACTACTCATTGATTCTTTCGACAACGAAATTGCTTTCGGTTACGCTTACCGATACCAGGAAGCACTGAACGATCATTTAAGCAGCCTATCTGCTTTAGCAGTGGAAGTAATTCGAGAAGCTCAATCGGACCCCAGGTTCATGTCCCTACCAGCACCTTATCACGATCGAATTCAGTATTCCGTGGTCAACACTCTGCAAAGAGCAGTTCAAAATCAGGATTATTCTTTAGAGAGCGATACGACTGATAATGGATGGCGTTACATCCCAGATAATTGGAAATATCAGGGAATAGTTCATCACTTGACCTTCCAGATGAACGCTCCGTGGATGCTTCTTGAAGCCTTGTCAGCGAGACTGGAGAAAGTTCTACCGCAATCGGTAAAACCATTTACAAGCTTTGATCAAATTTTTGCTGTCGCATTCGAAGTATTGGATGAACTCGGTATGCTTATGCGCTGTCCTGTGCACATGCCCTCAATGGCAACAGCGATGCATGCGGCATTTGTTGAGCGGCACAGCAATTCCTCCGTAAAAAATGATCCTGAAAAACTTCTGCAGAATGCTCTAGAGCACTATCGCAATCTCGCACTCCAGGCCGGGATCGATGCGATATATGACGAATTTTGTAAGCGGATGTTTATTAGATTTATCTCGCAAGCACGAACATTCCAGATTCCCATTGGTAATTATTACCCATGGGGCGTGCTTATTGCTCCACCTCGTTCAGTGCACAGAATCCTAGTCGATTTCGTTTCCTTGATCAGTGAAGATAAGATAGGGTTTGGTAAGTGGAGTTCAAAGAATGTAAAGGCAGAGTATCTTCAAGATACTTCATCTGTCGATTTTTTACTCGGGAGTGCTCCGAAGGTAGAGCCTCGCTCCGCCAGTGGGCCTATTTATTTCTCAAGTGAGCATACTAAACTAACCCTTGAAGGGGTGCCACTGCAGAATCGACTCATTATGGTGTTGCCTTATGATCGGCCATTTCCAGATTTGAAACAGGCATTGTCGCGGTTTGAAAAATATTTCCTTAGTCGGTCAGCCACACATCGAGCAGATTTGGGTGATGGCGGGGCTCGCGAGCATGAGCGTGACGTTCGACGAAAAAAGATAATACCAGAACAAAAAGTTGAGCGTGTTATTGTGGAACGAGTTACCAGCATCCCCATGCATCTAGCGGCATTGCGATCATTCGAAAATGATAGGCCAGAAGAAGAAGGCAAACCGAAAACTAGTTTGATTATCAATATTCATGCTGAACTTACGAAATTTGGATTCGATCTAAAACGTGATGCAATAGAAGAGGCACTAGAGAACGCTGTCAAGTTTAGAAATTTTGTGATCAATAAACTCGACCTTTGGAGCGGTAGATCGAAACGTTCAGAAAGCAACAGTTAACACTATGAAACTTGTTGCGGCTGCCAATCTGGCAACTAGCCTTTCCGAAATTTGGAACTAATTTTTGTCCGAGGTCCGGCACACTATGTTTGCTGATCCCAGCACATCTACTTAACCGAGCTTTCGAGAACAACATGAGCAAATCACAACACAGTCAGAAATCATCGTCGCCGACAACGCCTCGCGACGCCTCCCGCGTGCAAGCAACAGTTGCCCGCTCGTCCGGTGGCGCTGTGCCTAAAGGGAGTTACGTCGGACGCTTGCAAGCAGCTGCAGTTCGCAACCAAGGCAAGTCAGGCGCGAAGTGAGGAGTGCAACAGTGGCTACCCAACAGGATTTGAATAACCATAGCAACCAGCTCAACCCAAATAATGCTGCTTACTGGCAGTCACGTGGGTTGGAAGATCGACCAGCAGATTGGAAGCAAAAAACGGAAGCAAGCGACGCCTTGTCTGTTCGTTCGCCAGTCAAATAATTTGGCCAGGCCTGCGAACCAAACTGCAGGCCCTTTGCTATCAAGCGGTCGCGATTTCGCTCCCACCATATTCTGTAACTAGCAGTGCATTCAACGAAGTGGGTGGTGCGGCCGTCCTGTCGCACTAACAAAGGACTCCAAAGATGAGCGCAGACGAACATAGGCGACGGGATTGCTGGATAAATTCCATCGCTATCAGGTTCAATCGACCTCGTCCACAGGTGCTCAAGCTGGCGCGCTGTAAATCGTGTTGTCTCGTCGCGCCAGCTAATGACGCGAGTCTCGTCTTGACGTGACCAGGCAGCGAAATCTTTCACTCTTGGCACACTATCGGGCAGGTGCCGAGAGCGCCGCCACGCTATCAGCGTAGAGAGAAAGTCGAACAGACGCGAGGTTGCGGTCTCAAACACTTTTTTGCGAGGTTGACGTCCTTCCCTCAGTAGCCGGCCTGTTTCTGGTTCAATTTCGATATCAGGGGCGAAGCGAGGCATCACCAGCTCAAACAGCGGATAAGCCTGCATCGTACCTCCAAAGTAGACCGCGCAAAATTCAACATCCCAGCACGACAACACATGGAAGATCAACGCTTCACCCAAAGGCTTAGAAGCCTCAAGTAGTGCTTGGACATCCTGGCTTGTTTCAAACGTGCGCTGCAACGCTACTGCATCGGCATCGTCCATCTCGCTCGAACAGAATGTTCGCAACCAGTCCAGCATGGCGATCAATACCTTGCGTACCCCATCGACTTCACCTAGTCGTACGGCTTCGGCGAGAGACTCGCACTTCCGGTCGAAATGTGATGCCAAGATGATTGCGTCTTGACAGTAAGTGGCGTGTTGAGGGCTGAACTGATAGATCAGGTCGGCGGTCGGCAAGAAAACTCTGGCTACATGAGAAGGACGCTCAGCGAGAATTTTGCCCGCTTCCTCGCGTGTCCACTCACCAATGCGCATCATTCTCTCAGTGAGCTCAGCTGTCATCCGCTCGGCTAAATTCTCACGCTCCTCTTCGGTTGGCTCCCAACCACGTTTGAACCGGTTCCTCCAAGTGCGTTCTGTCGTCCCAGAAAGCTCATCAAGCAGCACGGCAAACTTCTTGCCAATAAGGCGTTCAAGAATAGTGATGGAGAACTGGTTGAACATGATTAGTTAGATATATCTGCGAACGCTGGGTCGAGCTGTCGGTCCACATAGGCGCCGGTCCAGAGGTGTTGATCAACACGAATTACCTCTAACGCACCTTACCGATCATCTCGATGAGCAAGAAGAACTGGCTATTCAGTTGACGGAACTGGGCGTCAAGCATGTCGGCATTGTGCATTGTTTGGACGCGACTCGTCGACTGTATGACGTGAATCCATACAACTACTTTGCCGACGCGTTAAAGCGAGTTGGCCAGGCTTCAGCGTTACTCGTCCACCAAATCCTGCAGACTCAAACGTAGCTTCCTCCAAACGCAATCACTGACCGCCGCGACCCCAACTGTCACTCTATCTCTTTTTGGAGACGCCACATCTTTGGCGGTCGAGCAAGTTCACTGTATACATCATGACCTCCACGGTTCGACGCTGTGCCGAGCTGAAACCTTGTATCGGCCAGTTCGCTAACGGCTTGACGCACTCGCTTTACTGCCTGTGCGGTTAGCCGATTCAACGTTCCGAAAAATTTTTAGTCTAGGCCTGGAAAAGGCCGGATGAGAAGGCTAAAGGCTGCTTCCTACCCTTATCAAAGCGATTTCGAAGCTCGGAATCGGAAGCTGTAAAGGCTAGGGGCTGGTACGCGGAAGTGTGCGAGCACGGTGGTGGACGGTTCCCTTACCGCTCTGCTGGTCTCAATAGACGGCACGTAGATCGTGCTTTCAATGGAGTAGAAAAATGAAATTCCTGAAGTTCCTCAAGAAATTCAGTCTTAAGTTCCGATGGGTCGGTGCCCTCGCCACGATGTTGTATTGGGCGTTCACATACCTTGACCATGCTTGGCATTTCGTTCGCCACATGCTGATGTGAAAGAGCATCGCTGGCATCTAATGCCAGCCGCAGTTTTTGTCTGGCTGTTCGCGCCCGGTCACGCATAAGCCGGGTGCACTGTTACTCAGCAGGAAAGTGCTCAGATCGATCTGAGCACTTCATCTTGAAGATCCTTTAGAGCCTGGCTGTTTCAGCGCCGCCTCCCGACACGCCCTACCTTCCTCGTTGACGTACTTCTGCAGTTCTGCAGTAAACGATCCCAAGTCTTTTCGAAGTACACCTCATATTGAAAAGTATCGTGATTCACTGAACGATTGCGTGAGCCGCTACAGAGAGCTCCTTACACCACCGACCCCAACTTAAAGATCGGCAAATACATCGCAATCACCAGCCCACCGATCAGCACACCCAGGATCACCATGATCAGCGGCTCCATCAGCGACGACAGAGCACTGACAGCCTCGTCGACTTCCTCTTCGAAGAAATCCGCCACCTTGCCCAGCATCGAATCGAGCGCGCCGGATTCCTCGCCGATGGCCACCATCTGCGTCACCAGGCTGGGGAACACGTTCGCGTTCTGCATTGCCACCGTCAGGCTGGTGCCGGTGCTCACCTCGGTCTGGATGCGCTTGGTCGCTTCCAGGTAGACGTTGTTGCCGGAGGCGCCGCCGACCGAATCCAGGGCCTCAACCAGCGGCACGCCGGCCGCGAACATGGTCGATAGCGTCCGGGTCCAGCGCGCGATGGTCGCCTTGCGGATCACGCTGCCGAAGATCGGCAGGCGCAGCAGCAGGCGGTCCATCCCCTGCTGCATCTTGAGCGAGCGGCGCCAGGACTGGAAGAAGAAGTAGAGCGAGGCGAAGATCGAGCCGAAGATCGCCCACCACCACTGCACGAAGAATTCCGAGATGCTCATCACGACCAGGGTCGGCGTCGGCAGGTCGGCGCCGAAGCTGGAGAACACGGATTTAAAGGCCGGCACCACCCAGATCATGATGATCGCGGTGACGATGAAGGCGACCGCCAGGATCGCGATCGGGTAGGTGAGGGCGGACTTGATCTTGGCCTTGATCGCCAGCGTCTTTTCCTTGTACACGGCGAGGCGGTGCAGCAGCTCTTCCAGGATACCGGCCTGTTCGCCGGCGCCGACCAGGTTGCAGAACAGCGGGTCGAAATAGCGCGGGTACTTGCGGAAGGCGTTGTTCAGGCTGGTGCCGGTCTCGATGTCGGCGCGCAGGTCGAGGATCAGCTTCGACATCGACGGATTCGCATGGCCCTTGCCGACGATGTCGAAGGACTGCAGCAGCGGCACGCCGGCCTTCATCATGGTGGCCAGCTGGCGCGTGAACATGGTCAGGTCCTTGTCGGTGATCTTCCGGCCGGAGCGGTAGATCTTCTTCTTGACCCGGGTGACCATGATGCCCTGGCGGCGCAGCGTCACGTTGACGATGGCTTCGCCGCCGGCGCGCAGCTCGCCGCGCACCGTCTTGCCGGTCTTGTCCTTGCCTTCCCAGGCGTAGACCGATTCCTTGACCTGTGCGCCGCCGCGGCTGCGGGTGGGGAGGGAGGTAGCCATATTGATCCTGTCTGTCGCTTGCTTGTGTCTTCGTTACGTGCTGCGCGTTACTCGTTCGTACAGCCGAGCACTTCTTCGAGGCTGGTCAGCCCCTGCTTTACTTTCATCAGGCCCGAGCGGCGCAGCGAATTCACGCCGTCCTTCTCGGCCTGAGCGGCGATCTGCATCGAGTTGCCGTGCGCGAGGATCAGGGCTTCGATCGCCGGGCTGATCGGCATCAGCTGGTAGATGCCCACGCGCCCCTTGTAGCCCGAGCCCAGGCAGCGTTCGCAACCCACCGGGCCGTAGGGCTTCCAGTCGTCCTGCAGGTCGCTCTCGCGGTAGCCGGCGCCGAGCAGGGCGTCGCGGCTCATCTCGAGCGGCTGCTTGCAGGTGCACAGGCGGCGCGCCAGGCGCTGCGCGGTGATCAGGATCACCGACGAGGCGATGTTGAAAGGCGCCACGCCCATGTTCATCAAGCGCGTCAGGGTCGAGGGCGCGTCGTTGGTGTGCAAAGTCGAGAACACCATGTGGCCCGTTTGCGCGGCCTTGATCGCGATGTCGGCGGTTTCCAGGTCGCGGATCTCGCCGACCATGATGATGTCCGGATCCTGGCGCAGGAAGGACTTCAGCGCCACCGGGAAGGTGAGGCCCGCCTTGTCGTTGACGTTTACCTGGTTCACGCCGGGCAGGTTGATCTCGGCCGGGTCTTCCGCGGTCGAGATGTTGATGCCCGGTTTGTTCAGCACGTTCAGGCAGCTGTACAGCGACACGGTCTTGCCGGAACCGGTCGGTCCCGTTACCAGCACCATGCCGTAAGGGCGCGAGATGGCGTCGAGCAGGATGGCCTTCTGGTCGGGGTCGTAGCCGAGGGCGTCGATGCCCATCTGCGCCTGGGTTGCGTCCAGGATACGCATGACGGTCTTTTCGCCGAACAGCGTAGGCAGGGTGCTGACGCGGAAGTCGATGGTGCGCGTGGGAGATAAAATCAGGCGCATCCGGCCGTCCTGCGGCACGCGCTTTTCCGAAATATCCAGCTTGGCCAGCACCTTGATGCGCGAGACCAGCTTGTCGCGGATCGACAGCGGCGGCATGGCGTGGTCGCGCAGCACGCCGTCCACGCGCATGCGGATGCGGTAGTATTTTTCGTAGGGCTCGAAGTGGATGTCCGAGGCGCCCAGGTTCACGGCGTCCATCAGGATCTTGTTCAGGAAGCGCACGATGGGCGCGTCCTCGACTTCGTTGGCCGCTTCCGGCTGGGCCGCGGCGGCTGCCGCTTCTTCCTCGGCGAATTCGATCTCGCCGTCTTCGCCGGCCAGTTCGGCCAGGCTTTGCTCGGCGCCCTTGGCCAGGCTAGCCAGCAAATTGAGCAGGGCATCGTGCGGCACGATCACCGGCTCGACAGCCGCCTCGCTCTGGAACTTGATCTGGTCCAGGGCCTGCGAATTGGTGGGGTCGGAAATCGCCACCGACAGCCGGTTGCCGCGCTTGGCCAGGGCCACCACGCGCTGGGCCGCCATCAGCTTGGCGTCGATGGCGCCCGCCGGCAGGGCGTCCAGGTTAAAGCTGGACAAGTCAAACAGCGGGTAGCCAAAGGTCTCGGCGCAGAACACGGCCAGCGATTGCGAATCGATCGCACCACCCACCACCAGGGCGTCGATGAAGGAAACGCGTTCGAGCGTGGCCTTCTTTTGCAGCGTATCGGCCTGGCTCGCGGTCAGGCGGCCAGCCTGGACCAACGCGCGCGCCAAACCCGACATCGGTGTGCCTGAAGTCGCGTTCGGGAGGACTGCTGCCATATGCGCTGTGGTGTTAGAGGAAGGACAAAGGAGCCGCGCGGGGGCCTGAACCACGCGGGAGAACTCTTCGGATGATGCCTATGGGCATCAAATTTGTAAAGCGAATCCAATTGAGACAGATGCGTGCGCGCCACGTAGACGAATTGGCACGCGGCGGTGCGTGTTGATGGCCGGATAACGCTTGTGGACGATTTGACCAGACTGAGCGGCTGTTATATCCCGAGTATGCGTTGACGTGTCGCATGGATGGACTTGCCGCCGTGATGCCGCCAGAAATAAAAACAGGCGCCCGCAGGCGCCTGTCTCTTATATAGAACGCAAACCGATCAGCGCAAGGCCAGCGGCGCCGCGCGCTTGCCCAGCGCCGGGCCGGAACCCTGCTCGGCCAGCTTGAACACCGACAGCGCCCCGGTCAGCTGCCCGGTCTGCTCGGTCAGCGATTCGGCCGCCGCCGAGGCTTCCTCGACCAGGGCCGAGTTCTGCTGGGTCATCTCGTCCATGCTGCCGATGGCGCGGCCGATGTCCTCGATGCCTTCGCTCTGGCGCTGGCCGGCCATGGTGATCTCGAGCATGATATCGTGCACCTTCTTCACCGATGCCACGATCTGGCCCATGGTCTCGCCGGCCTGGTCGACCAGCGCGCTGCCGGCGTTCACCTTCGACACCGAGTCGCCGATCAGTTCCTTGATCTCCTTGGCCGCCGCCGCCGAACGCTGGGCCAGGTTGCGCACTTCGCCGGCCACGACCGCGAAGCCGCGGCCCTGTTCGCCGGCGCGCGCCGCCTCGACTGCCGCGTTCAGCGCCAGGATGTTGGTCTGGAAGGCGATGCCGTCGATGACCGCGATGATCTCGACGATCTTCTTGGCCGAGGTGTTGATGTCGCCCATGGTGGCGACCACGCCGCCCACCACTTCGCCGCCGCGCGTGGCGATGTCGGTGGCGTTCACCACCAGCGCGTTCGCCTCGTTGGCGTTCGCCGCGTTCTGGCGTACGGCGCCGGTCAGTTCGTCCATGGCGCGCGCGGTGCGTTCCAGGCTGGCGGCCTGCGATTCGGTGCGGCCGGCCAGGTCCGCGTTGCCGCTGGCGATTTCCGCGCTGGCCACCGCGATCGTCTCGGCCGACCCCTTGATCTCGGCCACCATCGTCGCCAGACGCAGGCGCATTTCCTTCAGCGCCACCAGCAGGCTGGTGCTGTCTTTCGCGTCGGTGCGGATGTCCATCGCCAGGTCGCCGGCCGCGACGGCGCGGGCGATCTCGCGCGCGTATTCCGGCTCGCCGCCCAGCTGCTGCCAGATGGCGCGCACCACGAACCACGAGACCGCGGCCAGGCTGGCGATCACGATCAGCGCGGTCAGGATCATGGTCCACAGCACGCGGCGCACATTGCCTTCGCTGCTGGCGATGCCGGCCTTGAACTGCTCCTTCGCCTGCGCCTGGGTCTTGTCCAGGTCGGCGTTCAGGGTGGCCAGGCTGCTCTGCATCTTGCCGACCACGGCCTGCGGATCGCCTTCTTCCATCTCGAGCATGATGCGCGCGGCCGACAGGGCCGGCGCATAGTAGTCGTTGAATTCCTTCAGCAAGCGCGCGCCGTTGGCGGCCTGGCCGTCGATGGCGCCGAACTGCTGCAGGTGCGTGCGCACCTTGTCGGCCTGCTTGCCGATTTCCTCGATGCGCGCCTTGTCGCCTTCGGTGACGGCGTCGCGCAGGGCGTCGGTGACGTCGCCGATTTCCAGGGTCAATGCCTTGGACGCGTCCAGCACCGGGTAATCCACGCTCTCGGTGGAATTGATCGACTTCAGGGCGTCGGTCGCGATCATCGCGCTCACGCCGATACCGAGGCCGAAGATCAGGGTCGAAATGACCGGGAGTGCCCAAATCCTGCGCTTGATGCTCATGTTTTGTCTCTCACTATTCATGAAACCGCCCCGCAGGCAGGGCCGGCGGGGCGGAAATCGTCGAAAACAGCTTGTCGGCCCCTGTTACGGCGCCGTGTAGACCACCTTCACGCTGGCGTCGACCGACGCCTTGTCCATGTAGCCGATCGCTTTCGGGTTGGCGGCAACGGCGGCCTTGACGGCGGCGCTGTTGGCGACTTCCTTGGGCATCGTGGCCTTGCCGGTGAAGACCAGCTTCGACCACAGGGCCTTGGCCTGCGAGGCGTCCTTGTCGGTCACCTTCTTGTAGAACTCGGCGCGCTGCGGCGAGTCTTCCGACTGGTCGATCGGCGTCATGGCGCTCGATTTACCGAGGAAGAACTGGGCGACCTGGTCCTTCGTCATCGAAGCCTCGGCGGCCTTCGGGTTCACCACCACGACCACTTCGGCCAGGGCCGGGACCGAGGCGGCCAGGGCGGCTGCGGCCACCACTGCGGAGATCAGTTTGTTCATGCTGCGCTCCTTAGAAGAGGAAGTCGACGGCAAC
Source organism: Massilia sp. IC2-278 (assembly GCF_020708045.1). Classification (GTDB taxonomy): domain Bacteria; phylum Pseudomonadota; class Gammaproteobacteria; order Burkholderiales; family Burkholderiaceae_D; genus Telluria. The sequence continues at coordinate 222,032 of NZ_JAJFES010000006.1, read as the reverse complement.
GGCGCCGACGGTGACGTCGCGGTTGAAGCCCGGCTTGGCGTTGAGCAGCAGGCCGCTGCCGACGCCCGGCTTGACGCGATCGAACTGGACCTTCAGTGCGGCCGAGCTGTGGAAGTCCCAGCGCACGCCGAGCGAGGTGGTGCTTTGCTCGCCCTGGCCGATGCCGATGTACGGCAGCGAAGCGGCGCCGGCGCGCAGTGCCGCCAATGCCGGCACGCCGGCCGGCACCACGTTGGCCGGATGCCCGTCGATCGAGACCTTGCCGTGGATGACGTAAGGCAGGACCTTGCCGAAGCGGTAGCCGCCCATCAGGTACCACGAGGTGGTGTCGTTGACGTAGGTGTCGGTCTTGCGCTTGGCGAACTCGGACTGGGCGACGATGTTGTTCCAGTCCATGGCCAGGCCGAAGGAGGTGAAGGAGGCATCCTTTTCGGTCGGGTCGAGCTGGTCGGCCATGGCGGTCAGCTGCGGCTGGCGCAGGGCGGCGCCGGCGTTGCGCAGGCCGCCGAGCAGGGCATCCAGGCTGGCCGAATGCTTGACCGAGACCTTGGCGTCGACGCGGCCGAAGCGGGCGGTGAACGGGCCGTGTTCGGCCACCACGTTCAGGGCCAGCACGTCCTTGCCTTCGGCCTTGATCACGCCGCCGGCCAGGCGGCCTTCGGAACGGCCGTAGGCCAGCTGGCCGGTGACGGTGGTGTCGCCGAAACTGCGCTGCCAGGTGGCGTCGATGCCGTCGAGCTTGTCGAACGGGACTTGCGAGTACATCTCGCCGGGCGGGCGCAGGAAGGTGTGCGCGTAGCCGACGTTGCGGTAGTCCGAGATCATGAAGGCCGGCAGGCCGGTACGGCCCACGCGCACGGAGATTTCGTCGTTGATGCGCGCCTTGGCGAAGGCCAGCATCAGTTCCGCGCCGAAGTCGTCTTCGGCATCGCGGCGCACCAGGCCCTGGCCGGTGAACGACAGCCAGCTGTTGACGCTCACATCGGCCTGCAGGCCGAGGTTCGAATCGACGCCGGTACGCGGCGATTTCTTCGCGCCGGACGCCTGGTTCGGACGGCCGAATTCGGCATCGTTGGTGTTGGTCCAGGTCAGGGCGCCGGTGCCGAAGCCGCTGATCTTGACGGTCGGACTCTGCGCTTCTTGTGCGAATGCCGACGACAGCGCCAGCGGCAGGGCCAGCATGGCGGCAAGGATGTGCTTGTTATTCATAAGATAAGCTCTTACAGGAATTCCGTTTATTAGATTTGCTTCTAGTTATTGTGTTGTCTGCATGCACCCGGCATGAATAGAACGAAATGATTCTATCCATGGAGCAAAAGTAAAGACAAGGAAAAGGACGGACTGCACCAAAAACAGGACATTGCGCTAGATCAATGCGTTGTTTTGGTGAAACAGATGAGCTGAGATAATGAAATTCTTCTAAGTTTCTTTAAAGAAACAGTATAAACTGTTATGTGTTGGCTAATTCCACCAGTGCGTGGTGGCGCCCATGGCGGGCAGGCGGGCCTGGACGGCCTCGTGGATGAGTCCGGCGCGCACGGCCTGCTCGGCCGTGTAGATGCGCGCATTGCCGAACAGGTGAGGGCGGATGTCGCCAGCTTCCGGGGCGCCGCGCGTGGCGTCGTCGACGATTGCCGCATAGCGTTCGGCATCGAAGTCCAGGCATTCGCGCCATTCCGACACACGCGCATGGTCGGCCGCCACCAGGTTGCCGAAGCCCCAGTGCAAAGGATGGATGAGGAAGCGTGCGCCGGGGCAGGCATAGCGTTTTTGCCCGGCCAGGAAAATCACCACGCCCACCGATTCGACGCTGCCGATGTTATGGGTGTGCAGGGGAATCGGCAGGGATTTCAGGAAGAAATACAGGGCAAAGCCGGCCGTCATGTTGCCGCCTTCGGTGGACATGTGCAGTTCGATTTCGCTGGCGCCGCTTTGCAGGGCCTGCAGGCACAGGTTGCGCACCGCGCAGGCGGCATTGTGGTTGATCGGGCCGATGAAGTGGACGATGTGCAAGGACATGGGCGTCTCCTGTCGTGTGCGGACAGGATAGCAAGTTCGAGCGGGCGGCAGCAATCGAAACCGGCGGGTGTTGCCGGGCGTCCTCAGCTACGTGTTCAGCCACCTCGCAGCTGCCCCTCAGCTGCCTCGATAGGTCGAGTACGACCACGGCGTGACCACCAGCGGCACGTGGTAGTTCTGGCCGGCGTCGGCCACGCCGAAGGCAATGGTCACGCGGTCGAGGAAGCGCGGTTCCGGCAGGGCCACGCCCTGGGCCGCGAAATAATCGCCGGCCGCGAACACCAGCTCGTAGAGGCCGGCATGCAGGGCCTCGCCTTCGAGCAGGGGCGCGTCGCAGCGGCCGTCGTGGTTGGTGGCATCGGTCTTGACCAGCCTGCGCCCGCCGGCGTCGATGGCATACAGTTCGATGGCCACGCCGGCGGCCGGGCGCCCGTGCGCGGTATCGAGTACGTGGGTGCTGAGCTTGCCCATGTGTCCCCTATACGGAGTTGGTGAAGGTGGCTATCGTTCGGATCATATACCTTTGCACCTTCGTCAATATAAGATCGGCCATATACCCTTCATCCTGCCGAAAAGCCCATGGACACCAGCTACCCGCGCGACATGATCGGCTACGGCCGCAACCCGCCCCATCCGCAGTGGCCCGGCGGCGCCCGTATCGCCCTGCAGTTCGTGCTGAACTACGAGGAGGGCGGCGAGAACAATGTGCTGCACGGCGATCCGGCGTCCGAGACGTTTCTCTCGGAGATCATCGGCGCCCAGGCGTTCCCGATGCGCCACATGAGCATGGAATCGCTCTACGAATACGGCTCGCGCGCCGGCCTGTGGCGCCTGCTGCGCATGTTCGAGGACCGCAAGCTGCCGCTCACCGTGTTCGGCGTGGCGATGGCGCTGCAGCGCAACCCCGAGGCGGTGGCCGCCTTCCGCGAGCTGGGCCACGAGATCGCCTGCCACGGCCTGCGCTGGATCTCCTACCAGAACACCGATGAGGCCACGGAACGCGCCCACATGCGCGAGGCGGTCGAGATCATGCGCGCGCTCACGGGCGAGGCGCCGCTCGGCTGGTACACCGGGCGCGACTCGCCGAACACGCGGCGCCTGGTGGTCGAGCACGGCGGCTTCGTCTACGACGCCGACCATTACGGCGACGACTTGCCGTTCTGGCAGACCGTCAGCGTAACCAGCGCCGATGGTGCGCCGGACGAACGCGGCCACCTGGTCGTGCCGTACACGCTCGACACCAACGACATGCGCTTTGCCGCCATGCAGGGTTTCAATTCCGGCACCCAGTTCTTCGACTACCTGAAGGATGCCTTCGACGTGCTGTACGCGGAAGGCGACCCGAATGGCCTGGATGCGCCTAAAATGCTTTCGATCGGGCTGCACTGCCGCCTGGCCGGACGCCCGGCGAGGGCTGCCGCGCTGGCCCGTTTCCTCGACTATGTGCTGCAGCACAAGCATGTGTGGATCACGCGCCGGATCGACATTGCGAACCACTGGCGGGCCACGCATCCGTTCATAGGGTAAGGCATATTGTTTTGGTGATAAGCAATATCATTTTTCTGCTATAGTTGTCGGCTGCCCCGATGGGGTACTCTTCACCCTTGGACCAATCCGAGACTAGCCATGGCCGAACCGATCCGCTTCTATTTCCGCAACGCCGTCCACGAAGTGACCGGCGTGGCGCCGACGCAAACCATCCTGCAGCACCTGCGGGAGGACTTGCGCTGCACCGGCACCAAGGAAGGCTGCGCCGAAGGCGACTGCGGCGCCTGCACGGTGGTGGTCGGTTCGCTGGAAAACGGCGAGCTGGAACTGAAGGCGGTGAACTCCTGCATCCAGTTCACGCCCACGCTCGACGGCAAGGCCCTGTTCACGGTCGAGGACCTGCAGCTGCCGGATGGCCGCCTGCACCCGGTGCAGCAGGCGCTGGTCGAATGCCACGGCTCGCAGTGCGGCTTCTGCACGCCGGGGTTTGCGATGTCGCTGTGGGGCATGTACCTGAAGCAGGAAGGGCAAGCACCTTCGCGCTGCCAGATCGACGATGCCTTATCGGGCAACCTGTGCCGCTGCACCGGCTACCGGCCCATCATCGACGCTGCCGTGCGCATGACCGAATTGCCGCGCGCCGAATTCGACCGCGCCGCCGTGGCCGACGCCCTGCGTTCGCTGCAACGCGCGAACGGTGCGACCTATGTGTACGAAGGCCGCAGCTTCCACGCGCCGCGTACGCTGGACGAGCTGGTAGCGCTGCGCGCCGCCAACCCGCAAGCGCTGATCCTGGCCGGCTCCACCGACGTCGGCCTGTGGGTCACCAAGCAGATGCGTGAGCTGAATGACATCATCTACCTCGGCCATGTGGCCGAGCTGAAAAGCGTGAGCGAGCGCGATGGCATGCTAGTCATCGGCGCCGGCGTCACCTTGCAGGACGCCTACGCCGCCATTTGCCGCCACTATCCCGAGGAACTGAACGAACTCTGGCAGCGCTTCGCCTCGCTGCCGATCCGGAATGCCGGCACCCTGGGCGGGAATGTCGCCAACGGTTCGCCGATCGGCGACTCCATGCCCTGGCTGATCGCGCTCGGCGCCCGCCTGGTGCTGCGTGGCCCGGGAGGCGAACGCGAACTGGCGCTCGAAGATTTTTATCTGGGATACCAGCAGAAGGACATGCGGCCCGACGAATTCGTGGCCGGCCTGCGCGTGCCGCTGCCGCAAGCCGGCGTGCGTTTCCGTACCTACAAACTGGCAAAGCGCTTCGACCAGGATATCTCGGCCGTGTGCGCGGCGTTTGCGCTCGCCTTGGACGGCGACATCGTCAAGGAAGCGCGCATCGCCTTTGGCGGCATGGCGGCCACGCCAAAGCGCGCCGCCGCGGCCGAAGCGGTGCTGAGCGGCCGCGCCTGGGACGAAGCCGCGCTGCAGGAAGCCATGGCCGCGCTGACCCAGGATTACCAGCCGCTGTCCGACATGCGCGCCTCCAGCGGCTACCGCATGAAGACGGCGCAGAATCTGCTGCGCCGCTTCTGGCTGGAGACCCGCCTCGACAACCCGCTGCCGCAGGGCGCAGTCAACGCATTCGCAGCCACGGCGTAAGGAGATCACCATGAACGACGCAGGCGCACCTGAAATCAAGGCGGCGGCGTGGAGCGCGGTCGGCCGCTCGCGGCCGCACGAATCGGCCACGCTGCACGTGCTCGGCCAGGCCACTTATACCGACGATATCGCAGAGGTCGCGGGCACGCTGCACGCGGCGCTGGGTTTGTCGAGCAAGCCGCACGCTAACATCGTCTCCATCGACCTGGCGCCCGTACGCGCGTCACGCGGCGTGGTGGCGGTGCTGACGGTGCAGGACATCCCCGGCACCAATGACTGCGGCCCCATCATCCACGACGATCCCATCCTGGCCGACGGCAAGGTGGAGTACGTCGGCCAGCCGGTCTTCATCGTCGTTGCCGACAGCCACGACAACGCCCGCCGCGCCGCGCGCCTGGCGAAGATCGAATACGAGGAACTGCCGGCCATCCTCACGCCGCAGGAAGCGCACGCCGCGCAATCGTATGTCGTGCCGCCGATGCGCCTGGCGCGCGGCGATGCCGAGACCGCGTTCGCGAACGCGCCGCGCAAGGTGAAGGGCCAGCTCTTCGTCGGCGGCCAGGAACAGTTTTATCTCGAAGGCCAGATCGCCTACGCGATCCCCGGCGAAGACCGCGGCATGCTGGTGCAGTGCTCGACCCAGCACCCGAGCGAGATGCAGCACGTGGTCGCGCACGCGCTCGGCCTGCATTCGCACCACGTCGTGGTCGAGTGCCGGCGCATGGGCGGCGGCTTCGGCGGCAAGGAATCGCAGTCGGCGCTGTGGGCGGCGGCGGCTTCGATCGCGGCGGCCAAGCTGAAGCGCCCGGTCAAGCTGCGCGCCGACCGTGACGACGACATGCTGGTCACCGGCAAGCGCCACTGCTTCTATTACGACTACGAAGTCGGCTACGACGAAGCCGGCCGCATCCTGGCCGCGAAGATCGACATGGTCTCGCGCGCCGGCTACTCGGCCGACCTATCCGGCCCGGTCGCCACGCGCGCGGTCTGCCACTACGACAACGCCTACTACCTGAGCGACGTCGATATCCGCGCCGCCTGCGGCAAGACCAACACCCAGTCGAACACCGCCTTCCGCGGCTTCGGTGGCCCACAGGGCGCCATCGCCATGGAATACGTGATCGACGAGATCGCGCGCAACCTGGGCGCCGATGCGCTCGACATCCGCAAGCTGAACTTCTACGGCAAGACGGAGCGGAACGTCACGCCCTACGGCCAGGCCGTGGTCGACAACGTCATCCACGAACTGGTGGCCGAACTCGAAACCTCGAGCGAATACCGCGTGCGGCGCGAGGCGATTGCCGAATTCAACCGCAGCAGCCCGGTGCTGAAAAAAGGCCTGGCGCTCACGCCCGTGAAATTCGGGATCGCCTTCAACGTCACCCACCTGAACCAGGCCGGCGCGCTGGTGCACGTGTACGTCGACGGCTCCATCATGGTGAACCATGGCGGCACCGAGATGGGGCAGGGCATCAACACCAAGGTGATGCAGGTGGTCGCCCACGAACTGGGCGTGGATGTGGAGCGTGTGCGCGCGACTGCCACCAACACCAGCAAGGTCGCGAACACCTCGGCCACGGCGGCATCCACCGGCGCCGACCTGAACGGCAAGGCGGCCCAGGATGCGGCGCGCCAGATCAAGGAGCGCCTGGCCGCGTTTGCCGCCACCACCTACGAATGCGCGGTAGAGGACGTGCGCTTCGCGGCCGATACCGTGTTCGCGGGCGGGATGGAAATCCCCTTCGAGCACCTGGTGCAAAAGGCCTACCTGGCGCGCGTGCAGCTCTGGTCCGACGGCTTCTATGCCACCCCGGGTTTGAGCTGGGACGCGAAGACCATGAGCGGGCGGCCCTTCTCCTACTTCGCCTATGGCGCGGCGGTGGCCGAGGTCGTAATCGACACGCTGACCGGCGAATGGAAGCTGCTGCGCGCCGATGCGCTGTACGACGCCGGCAATTCGCTGAACCCGGCCATCGACATCGGCCAGGTCGAAGGCGCCTTCATCCAGGGCATGGGCTGGCTCACCACCGAGGAACTCTGGTGGAACGCCGGCGGCAAGCTGATGACGCATGCGCCGTCGACGTACAAGATCCCGGGCGTGTCGGACTGCCCGCGCGACTTCCGCGTGCGCCTGTTCGAGAACCGGAATGTCGAGGATTCGATCCACCGCTCGAAGGCGGTCGGCGAGCCGCCTCTGCTGCTGCCGTTCTCGGTCTTCTTTGCGCTGCGCGATGCGATTTCCAGCGTCGGCGGACACAAGGTGAATCCGCCGCTGAATGCGCCGGCGACCAGCGAAGCGATCCTGGATGCCATCGCCGCGGTGGAAGCTGCCCACCCGAGCGCGTGATGGACGACTGGCTGACAGCCGCGCTGCGCGCGCCGGCCGTGCTGGTCACGGTCGCCATCGTCGAAGGTTCGGTGCCGCGGGAGCCTGGAGCGAAGATGCTGGTCACCCGTGATGGCTTTGCCGGCACGGTCGGCGGCGGGCATCTCGAGCACCGCGCGATCGACATGGCGCGCACGATGCTGGAAGAGGGCGGGCCAGCGCGGATCGAGCGATTTGCATTGGGGCCGAGCCTGGGACAGTGCTGCGGCGGGATCGCGCACCTGGTGTTCGAGGTCGTGGACCGCGAGCAGATGGCGCTGCTCGACAAGCGGCGCAACGAGGACACCTGGCGTCTCATCGATATTGGCGGAACGCTCGCCTCGCTGTTCGACGGCGCGGGCCGGCTGTTGGCAGGCGATGCCGCGCCTGACTTCGACCCTGGCCTTGGCACCCACGTTTTCACCGACGCATCCGGCCGCCGCTGGCTGGCCGACGCCGTCTTCGCCCCGCGCGCCCACCTGATGCTGTTCGGCGCCGGCCACGTCGGTGCGGCCATTGTGCGTGCGCTGGCCGAGCTGCCTTGCCGCGTTACCTGGGTCGACGAGCGCGACGACATGTTCCCGGCCGAGGTGCCGGCAAACGTGAGCATCGAAGCCACCGACACGCCCGAAGCACTGGTTGCCCGGGCCGCCCCCGGCACGACCTTCCTGGTGATGACACACAGTCATGCACTTGACCTGCGCCTGTCGATTGCGATACTGTCGCGCGTTCGAACTTTGGAACATGCCGACTGGTTCGGCCTGATCGGCTCCGACACCAAGCGCCGCCAGTTCGAGCACCGCCTGCGCGAGCGCGGCATCGCCGACGAGCGCATTGGCGCCATGGTCTGCCCGATCGGCCTGCCCGGCATTGCCGGCAAGGCCCCGGCCGTGATCGCCGTCGCCGTCGCGGCCCAGCTGCTGACCGTCTGGGAGACCGCCCAGGCCTCCAGCCTTCTTGACGCTTCTCCGGAATCCAACTGATGTCCACCGCACACCCTACCGTGCAAGCCTACCGTGCGAGCTTGCTGCATTTTCACGCCGACCCGGCTTTCGCCGAGCAGGCCTATTCCTGGCACACGGACGGCCTGCTCGTCATCGAGGATGGCCGCGTCAAGGCGGCCGGCGACTACGCGCAACTGAGCGCGACCCTGCCGCCGGGCGTCGAACCGGTCGACTACCGCGGCAAGATCATCACGCCCGGCTTCATCGACACCCACCTGCATTACCCGCAGACCGACATGATCGCCTCGCCCAGCGAGGGCCTGCTGCCCTGGCTGGAGACCTACACCTTCCCGACCGAGCGCCGCTTCGAGGACCCGGTGCATGCGCGCGCCACCGCCGAGTTCTTCCTCGACGAACTGGCGCGCTGCGGCACCACCACGGCGGTGGTCTACTGCACCGTGCATCCGGGTTCGGTCGACGCCTTTTTCGAGGCGAGCGCAGCGCGCAACCTGCGCATGGTGGCCGGCAAGGTGCTGATGGACCGCAACTGCCCCGACTTCCTGCGCGACGCCGAAGGCCAGATCGGCGATAGCGAAGCCCTGATCAACAAGTGGCACAAGCGCGGCCGCGCGCTGTACGCGATCACGCCGCGCTTCGCGCCGACGTCGAGCGAGGCGCAGCTGCGCCTGACGGGCGAACTGGCGGCCAGCTATCCGGACACCTTCATCCAGACCCACGTGTCGGAGAACAAGGACGAGTGCAGCTGGGTGAAGGAGCTGTACCCTAAGTCGCGCAGCTACCTGGGCGTGTACGAGGACTTCGGCCTGATGCGCCCGCGCGCGCTGTTCGGGCACTGCATCTGGCTCGACGACGAGGACTTTGCGCGCATGGCGGCCACCGGGTCGGCGGCAGCGGTGTGCCCGACCTCGAACCTGTTCCTGGGCAGCGGGTTGTTCGATTTCGAGAAGGCGGATGGGGCCAGGGCGCTGCTGTCGCTGGGGACGGACGTGGGGGCGGGGACCTCGTTCTCGATCCTGCAGACCATGAACGAAGCGTACAAGGTGGCGCGGCTGAAGGGGAGTTATCTGCCGGCGCTGCGCATGTTCTATCTTGCCACGCTGGGTGCGGCGCGGGTGATGGACCTGGAAGGGACGATCGGCAGTTTTACTCCCGGCGCCGAAGCCGATTTCGTGGTGCTCGACCCGCAGGCCACGCCCTTGATGGCAAGGCGGAGTAGCCATTGCAATACGCTGGAGGAGCAGTTGTTTGCGCTGGCGTTGTTGGGGGATGACCGGACCATTTTTGCGACGTATGCGATGGGGAAGCTCGTTCACCAGCGGTGACTTTTCAACCCGTGGATTGACGTTAGTGGGGCTGTTGCCTGTTCTGTTATCGGCCCCTTTGATCCGCGTGGGCACGAGTGCCCACCCTACGGGAAACGTTCCGGGCCGAAAACCCCAAATGGTTTTGTGGCCGAGGCACGAAGTGCCGAACCCGCGGCGCTATCCGTAGGGTGGGCACCCGTGCCCACGCGGATTCAACCCACCAATAACCGCGCAGGCAACAGCCCCGATAACGCTGGCGCACACCTCCCGCACCAAACCACACAACCCCATCCATTGCCAACCCCGCACGAAAACGGTTAGAGTTTCGCGGTCCGCACCAACCAACCGTTACGAAAGAATCACGATGCAGAAGAAACTGAGCAGCCTCCTGATCGCGCTCGCCTGTGCTGCCGCCTCGGCCGCGCCCGTGGCCGCCAAGGAGCCCGCGAGCGCCACGCGCCAGGCCAACGAAGCCGCCACCGCCCGCCACTACGCCGGCCTGATCGCCGGCAGCGAGCCGAAGCTGGCCGAGCTGACCATGTTCTTCACCCAGATGCCGAAGGGCGGCGACCTGCACCACCACTACTCTGGTTCGATCTATGCCGAGCAGTACGTCGACTTCCTCGACAAGCAGGGCCTGTGCGTGAACAAGCAGACCTACCGCATCGAAACCAACAAGGAGGTCATCGCCGCCGAGCGCGCGAAGCCGGCCAAGGAGCGCAACTGCCTGTCCAGCGCCGAAGTCTATGCCGACGACCACACCTGGCGCGAGCTGGTGCAGCGCTGGTCGAACAAGGACTTCGACAACCACGGCGCGCTCCAGCCGCCGCCGGACCGTTTGTTCTTCCAGACCTTCAGCTTCTTCGGCCCGGTCTCGAACGCCAACTTCGTCGAAGGCCTGCAGGAGCTGAAAAAGCGCGCGATCGCCGAGAACGTCGGCTACATCGAGACCATGTTCAAGATGGCGCCGGCCGTCGCCAACCCCGAGTTCGACGCGCGCGCCTGGCAGCTGGTGAACGACGACGCGGGCCTGAAGGTCGAACTGAACAAGTGGATGGAAACCCTGGCGCGCGACCCGGCCTTCAACAAGACCCTGGGTGACTTCGTCGCCAGGATCGACGAAGCGGCGCAGGGCATCGACGACGAGCGCTTCACCATGCGCTACCAGACCTATGTGCTGCGGTTGCTGAACCCGTCGCAGGTGTTTTCCTCGATGATCGGCGCCTTCAAGGCGGCATCAGCCAATGGCAAGATCGTCGGCGTGAACATCGTCGGCCAGGAAAGCACGGCCGTCTCGATGCGCGACTACACGCTGCACATGAAAATGTTCGGCTTCCTGAAGTCGGTGTATCCAGACGTGAAGGTGGCCATGCACGCCGGCGAGCTGGCGATGGGCGACGTGCCGCCGGAAGGCCTGAAGTTCCACATCGACGAGGCGCTGGTGGTGGCCAATGCCGACCGCATCGGCCACGGCATCGACCTGGCGCATGAAACGAATGCCCTGGCGATCATGGCGAAGATGCGCAAGGACGACGTGCCGGTGGAAATCAACCTGACCTCGAACGATTTCATCAATGGCCTGAAGGACGAGAACCACCCGATCACGCTGTACCGCAAGTACGGCGTGCCCTACGTGATCTCGACCGATGACGCCGGCGTCACCCGTCACACGTTGAGCAACGAGTACGTGCTGTTCGCCAGCCGCTACAAGCCGGACTATGCGGAGATGAAAAAGGCCTCGTACAACAGCATCCGCTACGCCTTCCTGCCCGCTGCGGAGAAGTCGCGCCTGACGCGCCAGCTCGACGCGCGCTATGCGAAGTTCGAGGCCGACATCGCGGGACTGGCGAAAACCGTTGTGCCGGCACCACGCGCAAAAATCAAATAAGCAACAAATAAATGGTTTCGATAACGGCAGCGCAAGGCTGCCGTTTTTGCAAGTGCACCATGCCTTGCACTGCCCTGGAGCGGACGGAAGTTAGTGCTGAGCTAACATTTGTGGCCTCCTCACCACAGATTTACAGGGGCGCCCCTGCGTTTTCCGAAAATGCTTATCTAAATATTTCATCAAAGAATGCCTTCCGTATAATCGCGCCTTGTGATTTTGCGCGAGAAACCTCGCTGCGGTGCACAAGATGCACGTTTTTCGGGCGATTCAGACGCCTAGCCTATAAATGGCGAAGGGAAAACGTATTTGTCTGGCCGATGGGGCTCATGCATATTTGTTGACGTTAGTAAATATGCTTGAAGTTTTTTCAAGGGCGACGTGTAACAGGGATGACATCTTTCCTGTCTACAATCGCCGGTCCAGGGATGGCGCGCTGTGCCGCTGCGGTTCGCAGCAACCAGGTTGCAGTACTTGTAAAGAGGGACATCTTCGGATGTCCAAAATAACTAAAGTCTATTTTGGGGTTTTAACAATGATCACTCAACATCAGATCCGGCTGACCAAGCTGGCGCTGGCTTTGTCGATTGCGTTGTCGGCTGCGCCGACTTTCGCACAGAACACCACCTCGGCCATTGGCGGCCGTGTTTCGGGTGCAGACGGTACGCCGGCAGCGGGCGCCCAGGTGCAGATCATCCACACGGAGTCTGGCTCCGTCAGCAACGTGGTGACCGACGCCGAAGGCCGTTACGTCGCACGTGGCCTGCGTGTTGGTGGTCCATACACGATCGTTATTACCAAAAACGGTATCACCGAAAAGCGTGACAACGTCTTCGTCGAGCTGGCTGAAACCGCCGCCGTCGACGCAACCCTGGGCCAGCAGATGCAAACCGTGGCCGTCAGCGGCTCGCGCGCACGCTCGGAAATCTTCTCGAACAGCGCCATGGGTTCGGTCACCACCCTGACCCGCGCCGACCTGGAAACCCAGGCATCGATCAACCGCAACCTGCAGGACTTCGCGCGTATCGATCCGCGCGTCTCGCAGACCGACAAGGAACGCGGCGAGATGTCGGTGGCCGGCCAGAACTCGCGCTACAACTCGATGACCATCGACGGCGTCGCCATCAACGACACCTTCGGCCTGGAAGCCAACGGCAGCCCGACCGCCCGCCAGCCGATCTCGATGGAAGCCATCGCCTCGGTGCAGGTGAACGTTGCCAACTACGACGTGACCCAGCGCGGCTACACCGGCGCCAACGTCAACGCCGTCACCAAGTCGGGTACCAACGTGTACCACGGCGGCGTCTACTATATCACCCGTGACGACCGTCTGGTCGGCAAGCGCTACGACCAGGCCACCGACACGTACAACGACGCGCCTGAATTCAAGGACAACACCAAGGGCGCGTGGGTCAGCGGCCCGCTGATCCAGGACAAGCTGTTCTTCTTCGCCCTGGCTGAAAACTACGAAAGCAGCCGCAGCGGTCCGGAATACGGCGCCATCGGCTCGGGCACCGGCACCACCGTCGGCATCAGCCCGACCCAGATCGCCCGCATCCAGGAAATCGCCCAGAACCGCTATGGTTTCGACATCGGCAGCAGCGACATCCCGTCGAACAACAAGATGAAGACCGAAGAGCGCACCTTCAAGGTCGACTGGAACATCAACGACGACCACCGCGCCAGCTTCCGTTACTCGAAGACCACCCAGAACGAGCCGATCTACCCTGGCTTCTCGCAGAGCGGCGTGGCCCTGACCTCGCAGTTCTACAACCAGGACAAGAGCATCGAGACCGCGGTCGCCCAGGTGTTCTCGGACTGGACCGAGAAATTCTCGACCGAATTCCGCGCCTCGACCCGTGACTACGACTCGGTGCCGATCAACAACGCCCGTCTGCCGACGATGTCGTTCCAGTTCAGCGGCGCACTGCCGCCGGACGCGCCTGCCGGCACCCGTACCGGCAACCGCTTCCTGAACACCGGTACCGAAAACAGCCGCCACAACAACGTCCTGGGCACCAAGACCCTCGACCTGTACGCGGGCGCCAACTACAAGTTGGGCGACCACGAATTCAAGGTCGGCGCCGACTACACCTCGAACGAGGTGTACAACGCCTTCCTGCAGAACATCTTCGGTAACTACACCTTCCAGTGCGATAGCAACTTCTCGTACAGCTTCGGTTCGATCAACTGCGCTACCGCAAGCGCATCCCAGATCGACGCTGCCCTCTACGAGAACTTCTCGCGCGGCCGTCCGACCGCCTACACCGTGCAGGTGCCAGTCGCCGGCGGTTCGCTGGACAATGCCGTTGCCCAGTTCAAGATGAAGAACACCGGTGTGTTCCTGCAGGATAACTGGTCGGTCAACAACAACCTGACCATCAGCGCCGGCGTCCGTGTCGACATGACCGACGTCAACAACCGTCCGCTGCAGAATGCTGCCGTGGCTGCGGCAACCATCGACGGCGCCGGCCAGTACGGCCGCCAGTCGGGTGGCTACGGCTACGACAACACCAAGACCTTCGACGGCCAGAAACTGTGGCAGCCGCGTGTCGGCTTCAACTACAAGTTCGACTCGGCCCGTCCGATGCAGCTGCGCGGTGGTTTCGGCCTGTTCCAGGGCGCGGCCGCAACCGTGTGGATGTCGAACCCGTTCTCGAACCCGGGCGTCGCTACCCGCATCATCAACTGCGCAGCCGGTTCCGGCGCAGTCCGTTGCCCGACCACCGACGGCACCTTCACCCCGGACGTGACCGCACAGCGCTCCGTGCCTGGCGCGACCCCGGCGGCAAACGTCGACATCCTGTCGCCGAACCTGAAGCAACCGTCGATCTGGAAAGCCAACCTGGCATTCGAGCATGAGCTGCCATGGTACGGCCTGGTGTTCGGCGCCGAGCTGCTGGCGACCCAGAACAAGAACGCGATCTACTACCAGAACCTGAACATCGGCGCGCCGAGCGCAACCGGCAGCGATGGCCGCGCACTGTTCTACGGTCCACAGGGTTATGACGCTTCCTGCTACTCGTTCACCAACAACGCCGTGAGCGTGGCAAGCCGCTGCCAGACCACTGCCAAGGCCCGTTCGAACCTGAACTACGGTAACGTGCTGCTGGCCAAGGAAACCGACAAGGGCGATGCGCAACTGGTGACCCTGTCCCTGACGAGCCCGACCCGCAAGGGCTTCGGCTGGTCGGTGGCCTACACCCACACCAACGCGACCGAAGTCTCGCCGCTGACCTCGTCGACCTCGAACTCGAACTGGACCGGCCGCTCGGTCTTTAACCCGAACGAAGACGTTGCCGCCAACTCCTCGTACCTGGTGAAAGACCGTATCAATGCCCGCCTGTCGTGGGAGAAGCGCTTCTTCGGCAACTACCGCACCCGCCTGGGCGTCTTCTATGAAGGCCGCAAGGGCAAGCCGTACAGCTGGACCATCAACAACGACCTGAACGGCGACGGCCTGGCAGGCAACGACCTGATGTACATCCCGAGCGCCCAAGGTTCGGGCGAAGTCGTGTTCTACGGTGCAACCGCCGCAGCCCGCGAAGATGCAGAGCGTCGCTTCTGGGAAGTTGTCAACGGCAACAAGGCCCTGCGCAATGCAAAGGGTGGCGTGGTCGAGCGTAACAGCGCCTTCTCGCCATGGACCAACAGCTTCGACGTGAAAGTTACCCAGGAAATCCCTGGCTTCTCGGACAAGCACAAGGCCAGCTTCTCGCTCGACATCCTGAACTTCGGCAACCTGCTGAACAAGAAGTGGGGCCGTATCGAGGAAGTAGGCTTCCAGTCGGCCGGCGCCCAGGCGCGCAGCTTCGTCGACTACGTCGGTCTGCAAGACGGCAAGTACGTCTACGCCGTGCGTAACAACGTGGAAGACCTGAACGTGCGTCAAGCCAAGGGCGAGTCGCAGTGGGCCATCCAGGCAACCGTCAAGTACGAGTTCTAATACTTGATTCCCTGCCTGTAGGGTGATGAACGGCCGGTGGCAACACCGGCCGTTTTTTTGTTTACGTGAGCGGGTAGGGCAGTTGTAAGGATGGCCTCGCGTCCCCCTACGTGCAATAATCCGGGTCGCCCTGCGAGGGCATCCGTTTTCGTCGACCAAAGGTAATCCATGATCGTTTCCCCGCGCGCCCGCGCCGTTCTCTCCACCCTCGTGCTGGCGCTTGCCGCCGCCGGCTGCGCCACGGCGCCACAAGAACCGATTACCCTCAATCTCGTCGCCATCAACGATTTCCACGGCAACCTCGAACCGAGCAAGTACACCTACACCAGTGCCGGCGGACAAAGCGAAACCCTGCGCGCCGGCGGCATCGAAGCCCTGAGCGGCGCGCTGGCCGCCTGGCGCAAGGAAGACAAGGAGCTGCTGTTCATCGGCGCCGGCGACTTGATCGGCGCCAGCCCGGCGCTGTCCTCGATGTGGGCCGACGAGCCGAGCATCGAAGCGATGAATCTGCTCGGCCTGCGCGTGAGCTCGGTCGGCAACCACGAATTCGACCAGGGCCGCAAGGAACTGCTGCGCCAGCAGCACGGCGGCTGCGATTCGCCGCGCCCGAACAAGGCTTGCAAACTCGCGCCGGACTTCAAGGGCGCGCGCTTCACCTACCTCGCCGCCAATGTGCTGGACAAGGCCACCGGCAAGCCCTTCATGCCGGCCTACCGCATCGAGACCGTCAAGGGCGTGAAGGTCGGCATCGTCGGCGTGGTGCTGCAGGACACCGCCTCGGTGGCGATGAGCTCGGCCATCGCCGGCCTGGACTTCATCGGCGAAGCCGAGGCCATCAACCGCACGCTGCCGCAGATGCGCGCCGAAGGCGCCCAGGTGATCCTGGCCCTGGTGCACGAGGGCGGCCGCACCGACGAATCGCCCGAGCAGCCCAATTGCAAGGGCCTGACCGGCGGCGTGGTCGACATCGTCAAGAAGCTCGACCCGGCAATCCGCCTGGTGATTACCGGCCACTCGCACCAGGGATACCTGTGCCAGGTCGACGGCCGCGTGGTCACGCAGGCCGACGCCGCCGGCCACCTGCTGTCGCGCATCGCCCTGAAGGTCGATCCGAAGAGCGGCGCCGTTGCCGACATCGACGTGCGCAACGTGGTCATGGACCCGAGCAAGTTCACGGCCGACCCGCGGATTACCGCCTACCTGGCCAGCGTGAAGGAGCGCAGCCGCGCGGCGCTGGCGCGTCCGCTGGGGAAACTCGGCACGGCGGTCGTGGCGCGCAAGGCCAACGATGCCGGCGAGGCCCCGCTGGGCAACCTGGTTGCCGATGCCATCGTCGCCGCCACCCGCAACCTGGGCGTGCAGATCGGCTTCATGAACATGGGTGGCATCCGCAAGGACCTGGAAACCGCGGACGGGCAGGTGGCCACCTTCGGCAATGCCCAGGCCGTCCTGCCGTTCGGGAATACGCTGGTGGTGATGGACCTGAGCGGCGCCCAGCTGCGCCGCCTGCTCGAGCAGCAGTGGGACCGCCCCAGCAGCTCCAGCGCCACCATCCTGCAGGTGTCGCAAGGCTTTACCTACAGCTGGGACGCCAGCCGCCCGGTGGGCAGCCGCGTGCTGCCGGGCAGCCTGAAGCTGAACGGCGCGCCGATTGAGGACGGCAAGGCCTACCGCGTGGTGGCGAACAACTTCCTGGCCGAAGGCGGCGACAATATTCTGGAATTCGCCAAGGGCACGAACCGCGTGGATACCCAGCTGGTCGACCTCGACGCGCTGAGCGATTTCATTGCGAAGAACCCGGGCGCGGGCGCACCGGCGGCCGGCATGGCGTCAAGCGTGCGCATCGACAAAGCCGGCGCGAGGAACTGAGCATGGACCAGAACACCGTTGTCATCGTTGCCATCGCGCTGGCCGTGATCGGCGTCACCGTGGTCAAGCGCCTGCTGCTGAAATCCTCGTTGTCGCCGGGCCGGCGCCTGCTGATGCTGGGCGCCCTGGCGGCCGCGATCATGGCTGTCATGTCGCTCCTGCTCGCGACGCAGCAATAAACAAATGCACTAACCCAAGGAATGTCATGAAAAAACTAGCTTGTGTACTGGCGCTGGCAAGCGCCTTCGTGTCGCTCGACGCGGCCGCCTGGGGCGGCGACGGCCACCGCGCGGTGGGCGCGATTGCCGACCGCCTGCTGAAGGGCACGAATGCCGAGAAGCAGATCGCCGCCTTGCTGCAGCCGGGCGAAACCCTGCAATCGATCGCCAACTGGCCGGACTGCGTGAAGGGCACCTACTGCGGCCCGCAGTCGCCGGAAATGGTCGAGTACACGAATGCCAACCCGAAGCACAGCGAGTACCACTACACCGACGTGCCGTTCCAGCTCGAGCACTACCATGACCACGGCGTGGGCACGAGCGAGCACGACATCGTGCAGACGCTGAAGCAGGCTATCGCCGTGTTGCAGGGCAAGACGGACCCGGCCCTGAACCCGCACAAGTTCACCAAGCGCCAGGCGCTGATCCTGCTGACCCACATGGTCGGCGACATCCACCAGCCGCTGCACGTGGGCGCGGCATTCGTCAGCAAGGACGGCAAGTTCGTGGTGCCGAAGACCCATGCCGAGGTCGACGAAGCGGCGATCTTCGATTCGCGCGGCGGCAACAATTTGCTGCTCGACGACGAACGCCTGACCCGCCTGAGCGACGCGGTGATCCCGCCGGGCGAGCCGAAGCCGATCAGGGAAGGCGTGCCGAAGGCGCTGACCAAGCCCTTCCACTCCTACTGGGACAGCACCACGGTCGACTACGCCTTCCGCCGCATCCGCACCAAGACCCCGGATCAATTTGCCGACGCGGCGATTGCCGGCAAGCCGGCCATCAAGGCGAACACGGGCGACCTGGCGACCTGGCCTTACCAGTGGGCCGACGACAGCCTGGTGGCGTCGAAGATCGCCTACGGCGACGTGGTGCCGGGCAAGCTCGTGCCGCAGACCAGCAAGAAGGGCGACACCTACTACACCTTCACCCTGGAAGTGCCGGACAACTATCCAGTGCCGAGCTCGCAGGTGGCCAAGGAACAATTGATCAAGGGCGGCTACAAGCTGGCCGAGGTGTTGAAGGCGATTTACGGTTGATTGCTCCGCCGTTGACGTATTGAAGAAAAGCCGCAGCCGCAAGCTGCGGCTTTTTTATTGGCGAGCCGGTACCGCCGTTTTATCCGAGAATCAAACGTAGGGTGGGCACTCCGTGCCCACGCGGTACGCACGTATCCTTGCACCTGCTGCCGTAACCCATCGCTCGAAACAACGAGCGAAGCCAATTTGCCGTCCGTTGCATACCTCGCGAGCGACACGTTTGCGTACGTAACTCCAGACACGCACGTACCGCGTGGGCACGGAGTGCCCACCCTACGATGCCTATCGTAGCGCGACCCATCCGGCCATGATTGGCGCAGTCCGGACCACCCGACGTTGACGCAACCGCCAGCAACCGGGACCCGCAAATCCCGCCCATTCTGCTGCTAAAATAACAAGCCCCGCGCCCCGCGCCTTTTCCCTTTTCACATGAACAAAATCTTGCCCGCCATTGCCGGCCTCGCAGGCCTGGCCTGCTCGCTGCACGCTTCCGCCCAGATCATCGATTCGGCTGCGTCCCCAAGCGAACCGCCCGGCCGTCCGCTGTGGGAACTCGGCCTGGGCGGCGGTGTCATCAGCACCCCGGCCTATCCCGGCGCGGATGACCGCGAAATCTGCGTGCTGGCGATTCCCACCGTGATCTACCGCGGCAAGATCTTCCGGGCCGACCAGTCCGGCATCGGTGCGCGCCTGTTCCGCAGCGAGAACGCCGAGCTCGACGTCGGCCTGGCGGCGTCCTTGCCGGCCAAGTCCGACGACGTCGATGCCCGTGCCGGCATGTCCGACCTCGGCGCCCTGGGCGAGTTCGGCCCGCGCCTGAAACTGCGCCTGGCGCGCTTCGACGCCTACAGCGGCCTGCGCGCCGAGCTGCCGCTGCGCGCGGTGTTCGAGGTGCGCAGCGGCGTGCGCCACCAGGGCTACACCTTCGAGCCGCGCCTGGTCTACGAGCGCCGCACCGCCGACGGCAAATGGCTGTTCGATACCCAGCTGTCCACCGTCGTCGGCGACGGCAAGATCAACCGTTACTTCTACGAAGTGGCGCCGCAGTACGCGACGGCCGACCGCCCGGCCTATGCCGCCAAGTCCGGCCTGATCCTGGTGCGCCTGGGCGCCTTTGCCGCGCGCCAGATCAATCCGGACCTGCGCGTGTTCGGCTTCGTGCGCGCCGAGAACTACGGCGTCGGCGCCAACGACGACAGCCCGCTGCATCGCAAGAACAATGGCGTATCGGGCGGCATCGGCTTGTCGTGGACGCTGTGGCGCTCGGCGGCAATGGCACGCGACTGATCACTTCGATTAATCGGTAACCATTGTCCGGCCACAAACCGTGGCCCCCGCCCGCGCGGAAGATGAGCTGTTCGCCCTCCACACAAGGAATCGACCATGCTCATCCGCAACGCATGCCTCTGCCTGGCCGGCAGCCTGCTCGCGCTCGGCGCGCTCGCTGCCAGCGTCAACCCCTACGCCGACCACAACGGCAAGCTGCCGCCCGCCGACTACACGGGGCCGCTGTTCAGGCTCAGCTATAACTATCCGGCCGGCCTGCCGGCGCCCTACATGCCCTGGCGCGCGGCGATCGGCAACGGCGCCATCACCACCGCCACTGCACCGGCCTACACCCAGGCCCTGAAGGACAGCATCGCGCGCGACATGGCCACGCTGCTGACCGACTACGAGGACTGGAACGCCGCCCAGCGCGGCCGGTATAACGATCCCTGGCTGGGCGCCCAGCGCGAGCCGGTGCACGGCATGCTGGTCGGGATCGAAAAGGTCGACAACACCCTGTTCCCGAAAAGCGGCTTGAGCAAGCCCTTCACGACCTATGTGCTGACCTACTACAACCGCACCGCTGCGCAAACGCTGGGAAAGATCTGGAGCGGCAACCCGAACGCCCCGGTGCTGGACGGCGGTGCGACCCAGTACGCCGAGGGTTCGATCACCGTCAAGCTGGCCTTCACCACCGCCGACCCCGCCACCTGGCCGGCCATGGAAGGTGCGCTGGCCTGGCCGATGATGATGACGGCGAATGCCACCACCGGCCACAACGACAGGCCGAAGCTGGACAAGGCGTACCTGATGCAGGTCGACATCGTGGTGAAGGACACGCGATCGGCGCCGCAGACCGGGTGGGTATTCACGACCCTGGTCTACGACAAGGACACGCGCCCCGGCAGCGCCGGCGTGTGGGACCAGATGGTGCCGCTCGGCGCCCAGTGGGGCAACGACCCGCAGGCCAACAGCGCGCTGAACCCGGGCGCCGCGCTGCAGGAAACCTGGGTCAATCCGAACGCGCCCGTGTACGCCCTCGAGACCCTGGGCTGGGGCGGGCGCCTGTCGGGGCCGAACGACCATGCGCTGAACGATATCTCGGTGGCGGGCGAGGGCGGGCGCGTGTTGACCCGCAACGCCGCGAATTCGTCCTGCCTGAGTTGCCACGGCGCCGCGCAGTGGAATGCGGCCAATCCGAAGCAGGGCATGGCATCGTTCTTCATGCCGCTGGCCGCACCGGGCGAAGGCGCTGCCGCCAACGCCGGCGCGCCCTACATGAATTCGCCGGCGCCAGGGTCCGTGGAATGGCTGCGCTGGTTCCAGAACCGCGCCGGCAACGTGCCGATGGACACCGGCAGCATCCCCGGCGACTACGACCTGGCGCTGACCTTCCGCGTGCTGCCGGCCTGGCACGAGGCGATGACGGGCAAGGAGCATGCGCTGCGCAAGCTCGATGCGGCGGGCAAGGCGCAGAAGTGATATTCACACGCCGGCGTCGACAATAAAAAAGGCGGCCAATCGGCCGCCTTCTGTTTTACGCTGAATGCGATCAGCGCGACTTCACGAACGGCTTGCCCACCGCCTTCGGCGCTACCGACTTGGCCATCAGCCCGGCCAGCACGATCACGGTCACGACGTACGGAATCATCTGAATCAGCGAGCCCGGAATCCGACCCACGACCGGCAAATCGACGCCTTCGATCTGGATCTGCACCGCCGAGAAGAAGCCGAACATCAGGCAGCCGAGCACGGTCTGCAGCGGACGCCAGTTGCCGAACACCAGGGCCGTCAGGGCCAGGTAGCCGGCGCCGGCCGACATGTCGCGCAGGAAGAAGCCGCTTTGCACGATCGACAGGTAGGCGCCCGAGAACGAGCACAGCACGCCGGCCACCAGCATCGCCATGTAGCGGGTGCGCTCCACCGAGACGCCGGCAGCATCGGCGGCGTGCGGGTTTTCCCCGCAGGCGCGCAGGCGCAGGCCGAAACGGCTGTGGTAGACCACCCAGTGCACGACCGGCAGCAGCAGGAAGGCCAGGTAGACCAGCGGCGAGTGGCCGCCGAGCAGGCTGTTCCAGATCCAGCCGAGCACGGGGACGCCAGCCACGGCTTCGGCGCCCGGCAGGGTCACGCTGGAGAGGCGCGCCGCGCCCAGGTCTGGCGTGCGGCCGCCCTGCTGGAAGATGTACTGGGCGACGACGAAGGTCAGGCCGCTCATGGCGATGTTGATCGCGATGCCGGCCACCAGCTGGTTGCCCTTCTGGGTGATCGACACGAATGCCTGGACCATGGCCAGCGCCACCGAGACGGCGATGCCGGCGGCGATGCCCAGCCACGGGTTCTGGGTCGTGTAGCCGACCGCGGCCGAGACGAAGGCCGAGGCGAGGATCTTGCCCTCGAGGCCAATGTCGACCACGCCGCTGCGTTCGGCGAACAGGCCGGCCAGCGCGGCGAACATCAGCACCGGCGCGTTGCGGATCGTCGAGACGACGATGTTGGCGATATCAAAGCCTTCCATGATTTAACCCTTGCGTGTTGCGTTGATCAGTTTCAGGAGCGCCGGACCGTACAGGTTTTCCATTGCGCCGCAGAACAGGATGATCAGGCCCTGGATGAAGACGAAGGTCTCGACCGGGATGTTCGGTTTTTCCAGCGACAAATCGAAGCCGCCCTGGATCAGCGCGCCGAACAGCACCGAGGACAGGAAGATGCCGACCGGATGCTGGCGGCCCATCAGGGCGATGGCGATGCCGATGAAGCCGGCGCCGGCCGGGAAGTTCAGGCTCAGGTAGTGGGTCGAACCCATGATCGAGTTCACCGAGGCCAGGCCGGCCAGGGCGCCCGAGATCAGCATGGCGACGATGATCATGCGGCTGATGCGCACGCCGGCGTAGTGGGCCGCGTGCTGGTTCAGGCCAGTGGCGCGCAGCTGGTAGCCCCAGGTCGAGCGCGACACCACCACGCCGTAGATCACGAGGGCGGCGATGGCGACCAGGAAGCCGATGTTCAGCGGGGTGTCGCCGAAGAAGGGGAACCAGGTGTTCAGGGTCGGCAGCATGGCGCTGTCGGCGAACACGCGGCTGGCCGGGTTCTGCTCGCCCTCGGGAATGAGGTACTTCACGATGATGAAGTTCATCAGGCTGGCGGCGATGAAGTTGAACATGATGGTCGTGACCACCACGTGGCTGCCGCGCTTGGCCTGCAGGTAGCCAGGCAGGAAGGCCCACAGCGCGCCGAACACGGCGGCGCCGAGCATGGCCAGCGGAATCAGGAGCCAGGGCGACAGCGTGGCATCAAAAGCCAGCACGGCCAGGGTCAGGCCCAGGCCGCCGAAGTACATCTGGCCTTCGGCGCCGATGTTGAACAGGCCGGCCTTCATGGCGATCGACACGGCAAGGCCGGTGAAGATGAAGGTGCTGGCATAGAACAGCGTGTAGGCCAGGCCTTCCGGATTGACGACGGCCGAGTCGATCAGGATCTTCATCGACTCGACCGGGCTTTCGCCCAGCAGGTGGATGACGAGCGCGGCGACCAGCAGCGCCGACAGCAGGTTCAGGAGCGGCAGGGCGATACCGGTCGCCCAGCGTGGAAGTTCGGTGAGTTTCATCTGTTTCATGACTTGTGCATGCCGCCCATCAGGAGGCCGATGCGGGTGGTGTCGAATTCGTCGATGGCCAGTTCGCCGGTGATGCGCCCGCCGGATACGACCACGATACGGTCGGCCAGGGCGCGCACTTCTTCCAGCTCGGTCGAGACCAGCAGGATCGCCACGCCTTCGTCGCGCAGGCGCAGCAGCTGGGTGTGGATCGACTCGATGGTGCCGATGTCGACGCCGCGGGTCGGCTGGCCGACCAGCATCAGTTTCGGCTGGGCCGAGACTTCGCGCGCGATCACCACCTTCTGCTGGTTGCCGCCCGAGAGCAGGCCGATGCGCATGTCCGGGTTGTTCGGGCGCACGTCAAAGGCCTGCAGCAGGTGCGCGCAGCGTTTGGCGATCGCCTCGAAATCGAACAGGCCCCAGCGGTTCTTCACGCGGCTTTCGTAGCCGAACACGGTGTTCTGCATCACCGAGTAATCCTTGATCACGCCGTCGCGCAGGCGGTCTTCCGGCACGTGGCCGATGCCGAGCTGGCGGAAGGTGGCAGGCAGGCCGTCGGCGTTCGAGCGGCCGGCGTAGGGCAGGAGCTTGCCGTCGAGCTCGACCTGGCCGGACGTCGGCAGGCGCATGCCGGACAGGATTTCCATCAACTCGCTCTGGCCATTGCCCGAGACGCCGGCAATCGCGACGATCTCGCCGGCGCGCACGGTCAGGTTGATGTCGGCCAGCAGTTGCACCTTGTTTGCATCCTGCAGCTGCAGGTTGTTCACCTTCAGGACAGGCGCGCCCGGATTGAAGGGCTTGCGCGGCAGGTTGCCTTCGATCGGACGGCCGACCATCATGTTGGCCAGCTGCTCCTTCGAGGTCTCTGCCGTGGTGACGGCGCCCGCCACGCGGCCGGCGCGCATCACCGTCACCTGGTCGGTGATGTCCATGATCTCGCCCAGCTTGTGGGTGATCAGGATGATGGTCTTGCCCTGGTCTTTGAACAGGCGCAGGATTTCGAACAGGGACGCGGTTTCCTGGGCGGTCAATACCGCGGTGGGTTCGTCCAGGATCAGGATATTCGCGCTGCGGTAGATCTGCTTCAGGATCTCGACGCGCTGCTGGGCGCCCACCGACAGATCGTGGATGGTGGCCAGCGGATCGACGTCCAGGCGGTAGCGCGTGCAGATTTCGCGCAGCTTGTTTTCGACTTCCTTGCGTTTCGCAGCCAGCTTGAAGCCGCCCTCGGCGCCGAGCATCACGTTGTCGAGCACGGTCATGTTTTCGACCAGCATGAAGTGCTGGTGGACCATGCCGATGCCGAGATCGATGGCTTCCTGGCTGGTGCGGATATTCCGCGCCTGGCCATCGATCAGGAGTTGCCCGCTGTCGGCGTGGTAATAGCCGTACAGGATGCTCATCAGGGTGGATTTGCCGGCGCCGTTCTCCCCGATGACGCCATGGATGGAACCCTTGGCGATCGTGAAGCTGACGTCAGCGTTCGCTTGCACCGGCCCGAAGGCCTTGCTTATGTTGCGAAATTCTACGGCTGGCTGCATAGCGATCAGTAGTAAAAATGTTTGCTTAAAAATGATGAATGCATTGGGTGGCGGAGCAGCCAGCCCAACGCATTAAAAGCGCGCCGCGCCGGGTTCTCCGGCGCGGCGCGCTTGTCGTTACAACAATATGAAAATCAGACCGGGCAGCTGCTGCCTGCGCGGTAGTCGATGACCTTGATCTTGCCGTTGATGATGTCGGCTTTCACGCCGTTCACGCGTTTTTCGATTTCCGGGGTGACGACCTTGCGGTTGTCCTTGTCCAGCACCCAGTCCACGCCGCCTTCCTTCAGGCCTTTGTAGGTGGTGCCGCCCTTCCAGGTGTTGTTCTTGACCTGCATGAACGAGTCGTAGATCGCCATGTCGACGCGCTTGACCATCGAGGTCAGCATGTTACCCGGGTGCAGGTAGTTCTGGTTCGAATCGACGCCGATCGCCAGCTTGCCTTTTTCCTTGGCCATCTGCAGGGCGCCCATGCCCGAGCCGCCGGCCACGGCGAACACGACGTCGGCGCCGCGGTCGAATTGCTGGCGTGCCAGCTCGCCGCCCTTGGCCGGGTCGTTCCAGGCCGCGGCGGTAGTGCCGACCATGTTCGACATGATCTCGATCTTCGGCTGCTGCGCCTTGGCGCCCTGGTTATAGCCGCACGAGAAGGCGCGGATCAGCGGGATGTCCATGCCGCCGACGAAGCCAATCTTCTTCGACTTCGAGGCCATGGCGGCAGCGACGCCGACCAGGTAGGAGCCTTCCTGTTCCTTGAACATGATCGAGTTCACGTTCGCGCCCGGCGCGATCGAGTCGATCAGGACGAATTTGACTTTCGGGAATTCCTTGGCGACCTTGGCCACGGCCTGGGTCTGCGAGAAGCCGATGGCGGCGATCATGTCGAGCTTCTTGCGCGCGAGGCCGCGCATCACCTGCTCGGCCTGGGTATCGCTGTTGGCCTGGACTTCGATGTAGGAGATGCCCGTTTCCTTCTTGAAGCGCTCGGCGCCTTCGAAAGCGGACTGGTTGAACGACTTGTCGAACTTGCCGCCGGCATCGTAGACGATGCCCAGTTTCGGATTGGCTGCGCTTGCCGTGCCGGCGATGCACAGTGCTGCAATCGTCATGCTGAGT
Organism: Massilia sp. IC2-278; assembly: GCF_020708045.1. Lineage (GTDB taxonomy): Bacteria > Pseudomonadota > Gammaproteobacteria > Burkholderiales > Burkholderiaceae_D > Telluria. The sequence goes on along the minus strand of NZ_JAJFES010000006.1, from coordinate 195,804 downwards.
TGCTTGAATTTCATGAAATAGCTCCTGGAATTTCGATATTGTACCCGGCGCAACGGCTGCGTTGGGAAGGGCGGCATAAAGGCAAGGCTGTGCGGCATGCCGCTGTGCCCTGCACAGTGCCATGCCAGCACGAATTTTTTTACCGTGCGGATTGTGTCAGCCCCGAACGTTTCATGGGGTTACGATTTGTATCGCGGCCTGCTCAACCTGTGCATTACGCGCGCGAATGTCGCAGCGTCGCAACAGCAAACGGGGAGGGTAGCCCGGCCATGCGCTGCGTGGCGCCGGGTATCGGAAAACCTGCGCAGCTCAACCTGTCAAATATGCATCAGCCGATGGATGCATGACAAATACGATTTTACTTGGCAATTTATTCGAAGGAAATATAAATGCCGACAACATTCGGCATCTTTTTTCCTTCACGCCACAGTTTCCAGGAGTTGCGGGGTGGGCAGGGGCTGGCTGAAGCGCTCGGTCAGGAAGCCGGCGATGCGTGCCTGGGTCGCTTCCAGGTAGGGAATGTTCAGGTGGTCCGAGCCGGGCACGATCTCATCGGCGATCAGGTTGGCCAGCTTGCCGCACAGCTGGTCGGTATGCGAGTGGGGCACGATGTCGTCGCTCTCCGCACGCAGCACGCAGGTGGGCACCTTGAGCGAGGGCGCGTACTTGATCGACTCGAAGCGGTGGCGCAGCATGTACTCGATCGGCATGGCGCGGAACTTGCGCTTGGCGATCGCCAGGATGGAATCGTAGGGCGTGATCAGGACCACCGAGTGGGCGGCGCGTTCCTTGGCCACCTGCACGGCCACGCCGGAACCGAGGCTGCGCCCGACCACGGCGATGCGGCGCGCGTCGACCTGGCCGAGGGCGGCCAGCCAGTCGTACAGGGTGCAGCCGTCGTCGATCATCAGGGTTTCGTCGGGAATGCCCTGGGAATTGCCGTAGCCACGGTAGTTCATCGCCAGCACGGTCATGTTCGGGAACAGATTGCCGGCATCGCGCACCACCCAGGATACTTCTTCGGAGCGGCCGCCGAAATACAGCACTGCCGGGCGCGGCCCCGGCGTGCGCGGCGTCATCAGCCAGCCGCAGAGGCGGGTGCCGTCCTTGGCGCGCAGGACGATCGGGCGAGTGCGATGGCCGCTGCTGCGCGGGCTATTAACCTCGGGGATGATGGTCGGGTTGAACACCAGCCGGCGCTGGTTGGCTGCCACCGCAGCCGTGAGGCCCAGCCACAACACGCTGGCGAATCCCGCCATCCCTGCCGCCATTTTTTTCGATGTGTTCATGGCGCCAGTCTACGCCCACGGCGCTAACTCTTCTGTGCGGCAAGTCGCCATGCACTGCAGCAAATGGCTGAGCTGGCGTGAGAGTATGGTTTGCGCAACAGTTCCTGCCGCGCTCAGCGCGCCGGCACCAGCCTCAGCACCATGTTCTGCGAGGTGGCCGCCAGCGCGCCGCCCGCCAGCACCGTGATGCCGCGCGGCGCGTTCAGGCTGCCGGGCAGGGGGCCGAGCACCACGTTCTGGGTGCCCGGCGTGCCGACCACGGTGTTCACCGCGCCCGAGGCGCCGATGCGGCGGATGGTGCCGTTGCCGGTATCGGCCACGAACAGGGTGCCGGCGCCGTCCATCGTCAGCGCGGCGGCGTTGCAGAAGCGCGCGCTGGCGCCCGGGCCGTCGGCGGTGCCGCATTGCCCGGCGGCGCCGGCGATGGTGCGCACCTCGCCGGAAGGCGAGATTTCGCGGATCGTGGAGTTGGCAGTGTCGGCCACGTACAGATAGCCGTCGTCGTCGACCTCGATGTCGCGCGGCTCGCAGAAGCGGGCGGCATTGCCACGCCCGTCGGCGCTGCCGCAGGCGCCGGCCACGCCCGCCACCGTGGTGACGGCGTTGTTGCGGTCGATGCGGCGAATGGTGTGGTTCATGGTGTCGGCAACAAACAGGTTGCCGTTGCGGTCGAGCGTGATGCCCTGCGGGTTGCAGAAGCGTGCATTGCCGGCGCTGCCGTCGGCGCTGCCGCACTGACCGGCGGCGCCGGCAAGCGTGGTGACGGCGCCGCCCGCGCTCACCTGGCGGATGGTGGAGTTGCCGCTGTCGGTGACGTACAGGTTGCCGTCGATGTCGGCCTCCAGCCGGGTCGGCCCGTTGAAGCGCGCCGCGCCGCCGGCGCCGTCGCTACTGCCGCTGGCCCCGGCGCTGCCGGCCAGGGTGACCGCCACGCCCTGCTGCGAAACCTTGCGGATGGTGCCGCTCGTGCGTTCGGCCACGTACAGGTTGCCGTCGGGCCCGAGCACGATGCCTTCGGGCGCATCGAAGCGGGCGGCGGAACCGGAGCCGTCGAGCGCGCCGCCGCAGGTGGGGCAGAGGCCGCCGGCGATCAGGAAGATGCCGGGATCGGACGACGTGCCGCCGCCCGGCCAACCCGGCTGGTAGGGGTAGTCGTCGTAGTCGTCGTCGTAGTCGACGTAGCCGAAGCCGAGCGAGACGCCGCCTCCGCCGCAGGCGGCGAGGGTGGCGGACAGGAGCAGCGCCCCGATGCGCACGCCGGATCGGCACAGGAAGCGCAAGAGCGGAGCAAACATGGTCGGGAACATGGCATCTCCTTTTGGCTGGACGTCGGCGGCTTGCCGTTCGTGACCGTATCGAGATTAGTGGGGCGGGACGTTCCAAGTATGAGCGCGATCAAGCGTGCGCGGGTGCACGCCAGAACTGCGCAGCGGGCTGCAGGTGGGTTACTATGGCTCCTTACTATCCAATAACACCGGAGTCGCCGTGCATTACCTGCTCATCTATGATCTCGCTCCCGACTATCTCGAACGCCGCGCCGAGTTCCGCAACGAACACCTACGCCTGGCCTGGGAAGCGCAGGAGCGCGGCGAGATGGTGCTGGCCGGCGCCCTCGACGAACCGGCCGACCGCGCGATGCTCCTGTTCGATGTCGACAGTCCGCAGGTGCCGCAGCTGTTCGCCGCCAGGGACCCGTACGTCACGCATGGCCTGGTGCGCGCCTTCCACGTGCGGCGCTGGAACACGGTGGTCGGCGACCTGGCCGGCAATCCGGTGCGGCCGGAGTGAGCACCGCCGCATAAGCAGGCTTCCCGCGGTCTTGCGGTTTCACTAATGCAATCTGGCTTCGGTTAAACTCATCCGGCTAATCACAAGCCGGAGACAATGTTGCAAACCGCTGTCAATCTGTGGCCGCTGCTGGGCGTGGCCGTCATCGCCGCCGGCTTCCTGCTGCGCGCCAATCCCGTGCTGGTGGTGGTCGCCGCCTGCGGCGTCACCGGCGCCGCCGCCGCCATGCCCTTCCTGCACCTGCTCGAGTCGCTCGGTACGGCCTTCGTGAAGACCCGTAATCTGCCGCTGGTCCTGCTGCTGCCGCTGGCGGCCGTCGGCCTGCTCGAGCGCTTCGGCCTGAAAGAGCATGCGATGGCCAGCATCGCGAAGATACGCTCGGCCACCGCCGGGCGCCTGCTGATCGTCTACCTCTTCCTGCGCGAGACCACGGCCGCCGCCGGCCTCACCAGCCTGGGCGGCCAGCCGTCGATGGTGCGCCCGCTCGTGGCGCCGCTGGCCGAAGGCGCGGCCGAGGCACGCAACGGTACGCTGTCCGACAAGCTGCGCTACCGCATCCGCGCCATGGCCGCGGCCACCGACAACGTCGGCCTGTTCTTCGGCGAAGACATCTTTGTCGCCTTTGGCGCCATCGTGCTGATGCAGACCATCCTGCGCGCCGAGGGCATCGAGGTCGATCCGCTGCACATGGCGCTGTGGGGCATCCCGACCGCCATCTGCGCTTTTGTCATCCATAGCTGGAACCTGCGCCGCCTGGACGCCGCGATCCGCCGCGAAGGGGAAGGCAAGTGATTTTTTCGCTGGGATTTCTGTATGTTCTTGTCGGCCTGCTGCTGGGCACGGTCGCACTGCTGACCCTGCTCGACAGGGACCACCCGCGCCGCTTCACCAGCGCGCTGTTCTGGGGGCTGTACGCTTTCATTTATCTCGCCGGTGACTTCATCCCGGCGGCAGCGGCCGGCGCGGTCATGATCGCGATGGCGCTGCTGGCCGGCTGCGGCCTGGTACGCCAGGGCAGGCACGGCACGCTGGACGAAGCCACCCGCCGCGCCAGCGCCGCACGCCTGGGCAACAAGCTGTTCCTGCCGGCGCTGGTGATCCCGATCGTGACCGTGCTCGGCGCCACCGTGCTGAAGGAAGTGCGCATCGGCGGCTGGCTGCTGTTCGACCAGTCGCACCTGACCCTGGCCAGCCTGGGCCTGGGTTCGTTGCTGGCCATCGGCGCCGCCTGCTGGCTCACGAAAGCAAGCCCGGTGCAGGGCGTGCGCGAGGCGCGGCGCCTGGTCGACGCCATGAGCTGGGCGGTGACCCTGCCGCACATGCTGGCCGTGCTCGGGCTGCTGTTCACCGAGGCCGGCGTCGGCAAGGCGGTGGCGCAAGTGAGCACCAGCTGGTTCGACGTCGATTCGCGCTTCGCCGCCGTGGCCCTGTATTGCATCGCCATGGCGGTGTTCACCATCATCATGGGCAATGGTTTTGCAGCGTTCCCGGTGATTGCCGGCGGCATCGGGATTCCGGTGCTGGTGAAGGTGTATGGCGCCGATCCGGCCGTCATGGCTGCCATCGGCATGTTCAGCGCGTATTGCGGCACATTAATGACACCGATGGCGGCGAACTTTAATATCGTCCCCGCGGCGCTCCTGGAGTTGCCTGACAAAAACGCGGTGATCAAGGCGCAGATTCCGACCGCGCTGCCGCTGCTGGCGGCGAACATCGTCCTCCTCTACTTCCTCATGAATCGCTAGTCACTATGAAAAAAACTGTCCTGCTGACCGGTTTCGAGCCTTTCAATGGCGCCAGCGTCAACCCGGCCTGGGAAGCGGTGCGCGCGCTCAAGGGCTGGAGCGGCGACGATTTCCTGGTCGAGGTATTGCAGCTGCCCTGCGTGTTCGGCTTCGCCAACCGGGTGCTGGCCGGCGCCATCGACGAGATCAAGCCGGACGTGGTGATTGCCGTGGGCCAGGCCGGCGGGCGCGCCGACCTTACCGTGGAACGGGTGGCGATCAACGTCGACGATGCGCCGATCGTCGACAACGGCCAGCAGCAGCCGGTCGACGCAGCCATCGCCGAAGACGGCCCGGCGGCCTATTTCTCGACCCTGCCGATCAAGGCCATCGTGGCGGAAATGCGCGCGCGCGGCCTGCGCGCCTCGGTATCGCAGACGGCCGGCACCTTTGTCTGCAACCACGTGTTCTATGGCCTGATGCACCGGATCGCCGGCACCGCCATCCGCGGCGGCTTCATCCACGTGCCCTACCTGCCTGAGCAGGCCGCGGCGTTTGCCGGGGCGCCGGGGATGGCGCTGGACGAGATTGTCGAAGGGCTGCGGGCGGCGGTCGAGGTGGCAGTGCGAGGCGGCGGTGATATCGGTCTGATAAGCGGTGCAACCCATTGAGCACAACATTTGCAACAGCATGATGATGCCAGCTTGATTCTTACGAAGTCTATCGTATAATGCGGGGACACCCTTGGCTTACAAAGTTGCGAAAGCGCGTGTTCTGCAAGCCTTGAAAACCGGTGCTTACCTCCATGAGTCCCGCAGCGGGATCGATGTGAAGAACCTGCTGGCCATGGGGGAAATATCCGTCGAGGATGTGATGGCGCTGATCGCGCGCAGTTCCGGCACTGAGCATACCGAGAGCCCTCACCATGTTCTCAAGACCATACCCGTTCACTGCATTATTACCAAGGGCTGGTACATCAAGTTCTATTTCCTGGACCCGGACACCTGGTTCATCAGCGTTCATCAATGAGGCAAGTAATGACGGTGCGCATCTTATCCGCAGGCGACAAGGGCCAGGCCATCTGCGCGGCGTGCGCGGGCGTCGCCACGACCACGTACGCCTACCGCGACGTGCCTTTTTCGGATGGAAAAGGCCGGGCCAGCGATATCCTGGTCGGCGTGTGCGACTCCTGCGATGCCGTGTTGTCCATCCCCCCGCAATCGACCCCGGCGATCAAACGGGCGCGCAGCAGCGCGACCGAATCGATCGAGGCTGTCTTGCCGGCACCCTACGTCGACGCGCTCGATCTTGCCTGCTTCACGGTCGACCCGGCCGCGACAACCGAGCTGCGCAAGAAAATCGTGCTGTTCTATGTCCACAAATTCGCCGACGGCAGCTTCGATATCGAGGCGCTTCGTAGCACAAAGCCTTTCTTTTCTTTGCAGAGGGGGCAGGCCGTGCGCAGGCGTCGCTTATCGATGAAGGTATCGACGCGCCTGGCCGCGGATTTCAGCAAAGTCGTGACACAGACCGCCATGTCGCGGACGGACGTGCTGAAACAGGTTGTTGGCGAAATCAAACGCCAGATCGTCGATGGTGAAAATCCAGCTGTGCTTGGAGAATTGCGAACGCTGGCTTACCTTGAGTAATCTGGTCACTCCCCGTCGGGATTCAGGATCTTCAAAAAGGCGCGCACGACCGGCGCATCGTCCTGGCTGGTGGTGGTGATGTACAGGTTTGCCGACGGCGGATTGGTGCGGATCGGCAGGAAAGCCACGCCCGGCCAGCCGATGCGGCTGGTGGTCTGCGGCATCAGAGCCACGCCCAGGCGCGCGCCGACCATCGCCAGCAGGGTCTGCGGCTCGGCCGCTTCCTGGAAGATCGCCGGCTGGAAGCCCGCGTTCACGCAGCACTGGATCAGGTAGCGCGGTTCGGCCGACTGGTGCAGGTGCAGGGTCAGCATCGGCTCCTGGGCGATGTCCATCAGTTCAATCGCTTCCTCGCGCGCCAGCGGGTGTTCCTTGTGCACGGCCACGCAGAAATTCTCGCGGAAGCACAGCTGCTGGCGCAGGTGCGCCGCCTTCAGTTCTTCGTCGTCCAGTCTCGGCTCGCGCCAGAAGCCGACGTCGATCTGCTTCGAGCGCAGCGCTTCGAGCTGCTGGTCCGGGCCCAGCTCGTGCAGGGTCCAGGTCACGCGCGGGAACTCGGTCTGGAAGCGCTCCAGCAAACTCGGGATCGGCCCCCACATCGCCGAGCCGACGATGCCCACCCGCAGGCGGCCGACTTCGCCGCGGTCGATCTGGCGGATGGTGTCGATTGTCATGCGCATCCGGCCCAGCAGCTCGGAGGCTTCCGCCATCAGCGCCTTGCCGGCCACCGTCAGCTCGAAGCTGCGCGTGGTGCGCGCGAACAGGCGCACGCCGAGCTCGGACTCGAGCTTCATGATCTGCTGCGAGAGCGGCGGCTGCGAAATGTGCAGGCGCTCGGCGGCGCGGCTGAAACTCTTTTCCTCGGCCACGGCCAGGAAGTACTTCAGCTGTTTCAGATCGATCGACATAAGCTTGTGCTTACGCGTTGCCGTTCAGCGCCACGGCCAGGCGCGCGCCGACCAGGGCGTTGTGCTTGACCAGGGCGATGTTGGTGACCAGGCTGCGGCCTTCGGTGAGTTCCTTGATGCGCGCCAGCAGGAAGGGCGTGACCAGCTTGCCGGTCACGCCTTGCTGTTCAGCCTCGCCAAGCGCCTGCTCGGTGATGCGGTCGATCTCTTCCTTCGGCATGGCCGATTCCGCCGGCACCGGATTGCTGACCACCACGCCGCCATCCAGGCCGAGTTGCCACTTGGTGCGGATGAACGACGCCTGCGCTTCCGGCGTATCGAGCTGGAAGTCGGCCTTGAAGCCGCTTTCGCGCGTGAAGAAGGCCGGGAAGCCGGGCTGGCCGACGCTCACCACCGGCACGCCGTTCGTTTCCAGGTATTCCAGGGTCAGGCCGATGTCGAGGATGGACTTGACGCCGGCGCAGACCACGGCCACGTTGGTCTGTGCCAGTTCCTGCAGGTCGGCCGAGATGTCGAAGCTGGTCTCGGCGCCGCGGTGCACGCCGCCGATGCCGCCGGTGACGAACACTTCGATGCCGGCCAGCTGGGCGCAGATCATGGTCGCGGCCACGGTGGTGGCGCCGAGCAGCCGCTGCGACAGCACGTAGGCCAGGTCGCGGCGGCTGACTTTGATCGCGTCCTGCGCGGTGCCCAGGCGTTCCAGCTGCTCGTCGTTCAGGCCGACGCAGATCTTGCCGTCGATGATGGCGATGGTGGCCGGCACGGCGCCGGCGTCGCGGATGATCTGCTCGACTTCGCGCGCGGTCTGCACGTTCTGCGGGTAGGGCATGCCGTGCGAGATGATGGTCGATTCGAGGGCGACGACAGGCAGGCCGGCGTTGCGCGCGGCGGCGACTTCGGGGGAGAACAGCAGGAAGGATTGCATGGGTAGACCTTTATTCTTGAATCAATGCGCCGAAGGTATCGGGCGCTAGTTGCGGGCAAACGGTCTGGCGGCACTCGACCGTCATGGCCGACAGTTGCAGGCCGCGGCGGCAGGCCAGGGCCAGGTCGGCGCCGCCGCTGTGCAGCGACAGCACCAGGGCGGCGGCAAAGGCGTCGCCGGCGCCGGTGACGTCGACCACCTCGGCCGGCGGCGCGTCCAGGCGTTCGGCGCCGCCCGGCACGGTGAACAGCACGCCGCGCGCACCCAGCGTCACCACCACGTCTTCGGCGCCTTGCGCTTGCACTTCGCGGCAGGCGGCGGCCAGGTCGGCTTCGCCCTCGAGTGCGCGGCCGACGCGGGCGGCCAGTTCGCCTTCGTTCAGGATCAAGAGGCGCACGCCGGCCAGCGACGCCGGCAGGCGGTTCATCTTCGGCTCCGACACGGCGACCAGGATCAGCGACACGCTGTCGCGCGCGGCACCGAGCTGCAGGGTGGCGATGGCGTCATGCGTCAGGTTCAGGTCGGCCACGATCAGCGAGGCGCCGGTGCGCTGCTGCTGGCGCGTGTCGAGGAAGGCCGGGGTGATGCGGTCGTACAAGGCCATGTCGGCCAGGGCGACCACCATCTGGCCGTCGCCGTCGAGCACCGCGGTGTAGGTGCCGCTGCCGGCGTCGTCGAGCTTGAAGGCGCCGCGGGTGTCGATGCCGACGCTGTCGGCGTGGGCGAGCAGGGCGCGCCCGGAAGAATCGTTGCCGACCGCCGTGATCAGGGACACTGCCGCGCCCATGCGCGCCAGGTTCTCGGCGATGTTGCGGGCCACGCCGCCGAACGACTCGACGCCGCTGGCCGGGTTCGAGGTGCCCATCGCCAGCGTGCCTTCGGCGCGCAGCTTGCGGTCGAGGTTCGCGGCACCCACGCACAGGATCGGGCGGTTGTCCGGCAGCACGTAGGCGCGCCCGAGCAGGCGGCGTTCGCGCACCAGGGTGGCGATGTAGCCGGCAACGGCCGAGCGCGAGAGCCCGAGTTCGGCGGCGAGGTCCTGCTGCGAAATGAAGGGGTTCGCACGGATCAGCTCGTACAACTGTTCTTTCTTGGAGAGTTCAGTCACGGTCGGCACTTATAAACAAATGTTGTTCGATACTAGACAAATGTTTGCCAGCAGTCAATACACTGCCGCGACAATATTGTCCTGTTAGCTAAATTGTATCTGTAAGCCAACATGCAGCGGACATAAATTTACGTGGATTTATTTGTCAGACATATAAATGCTGAAGAAAAATGGTATTTGCCATACATATCGCCGATAATGCATAGTTAGAATAATTTTTGGCTTATCAGTGTCGAGCGCTCCGCTCGGGCGCTGCCTCTTCCGCGCCGCTCTCCACGACACGTCCTCACGACAGCCATCGCATTCACGCCTATCCATTAGATTCATACGAAGGAAAACCATGTCCAGCAATACCCCATTCGAAGCCGCCGACGTCATCCGCGCCCGCAAGCCGGGCTTCGAGCCGCGCGTCGCCATGATCCTCGGTTCCGGCCTTGGCGTGCTGGCCGAGCAGATGCTTGATGCCGTCTCGATCAGCTATGCCGACCTGCCGGGCTTCCCGATCAGCACCGTGCACGGCCACGCGGGCGAGCTGGTGCTGGGCACCCTGGCCGGCGTGCCGGTGGTCTGCATGAAGGGCCGCGGCCACTTCTACGAAGGCTATGGCGCCCACGTGATGACCTCGGCCGTGCGCACCTTCAAGCTGCTCGGCTGCGAGATGCTGCTGGTGACGAACGCCGCCGGCTCGCTGCGTCCTGAAGTCGATGCCGGCAGCGTCGTCGTCCTCTCCGACCACATCAACCTGCTGCCGGGCAGCCCGATGGCCGGCCCGAACGACGACCGCTTCGGCCCGCGCTTCTTCAGCATGGCCAACGCCTACGACGCCGACCTGCGCGCGCTGGTGAAGGAAACGGCAGCTGCGAAGAACATCACCCTGGCCGAAGGCGTGTACCTGGCAGCGCCAGGCCCGAACTTCGAGACCGCCGCCGAAATCCACGCCTTCAAGACCCTGGGCGCCGACGTGGTCGGCATGTCGGTGGTGCCGGAAGTGATCTCGGCGCGCCACTGCGGCCTGAAAGTGGTGGGCGTCTCGGCGATCACCAACCTGGCCGAAGGCCTGTCGCCGTTCCCGCTGTCGCACGAGCAGACCCTGAAGTACGCGGCGATTGCCGCCAAGGACCTGGTCACCCTGATCCATTCCTTCGTCGAGCGCCTGGCCTCGGTGCCACGCGCCACCGCCAACTAAACCACGAGCGATCTTATGTCACGCGCATTCATCCTCCTGCTGGACTCCTTCGGCCTGGGCGCGCTGCCCGACGCCGACAAATACGGCGACACCGGCGCCAACACCTTCGGCCACATCGCCGAGTGGGCCGCGAAAGAGGGCAAGCCGATGTCGCTGCCTAACCTGGAACGCCTGGGCCTGGCCGCCGCCGCCCATAAAGCCAGCGGCGAATGGGCCGCCGGCTTCGACCAGCGCGACGGCTTTACCGGCGCCTGGGGCGTCGCCCGCGAACAGTCGACCGGCAAGGACACGCAGAGCGGCCACTGGGAAATCGCCGGCGTGCCGGTGCTGTTCGACTGGGGCTACTTCCCGAAGACCGTACCGAGCTTCCCGCAAGAGCTGACCGACAAGTTGCAAGAGCTGACGGGCGTGCCGGGCTGGCTGGGTAACTGCCACGCCTCGGGCACCACCATCATCAACGAGCTGGGCGACGAACACGTTGCGAGCGGTAAGCCGATCCTCTACACCTCGGCCGACTCGGTGCTGCAGATCGCCGCGCACGAAGAGCACTTCGGCCTGGACCGCCTGTACGAAGTGTGCGAAGCGGCTTATGAGCTGGTCAAGCCCTACAACATCGGCCGCGTGATCGCGCGTCCTTTCGTGGGTGCGAACGGCGACTACAAGCGCACCAGCAACCGCCACGACTACGCCGTGCCACCGACCGCGCCGACGCTGCTGGACCACGTGAAGGAAGCCGGCGGCGAAGTCATCGCCCTGGGCAAGATCAGCGACATCTTCGCGGCGCAGGGCGTGACCCGCCTGGTGAAGGGCCCGGACAACATGGCCCTGTTCGACCGCCTGCTGGAAGTGGCCGACGAAGCGCCAGCCAAGTCCTTGAGCTTCGTGAACTTCGTCGACTTCGACATGCACTTCGGCCACCGCCGCGACGTCGCCGGCTATTCGAACGCGCTGCACGAACTCGACGCGCGCCTGCCCGAGTTCATGGCCAAGCTGAAGGACGGCGACCTGGTCGTGATCACCGCCGACCACGGCTGCGACCCGACCGCGCCAGGCTCGGACCACACGCGCGAGCACATCCCGATGATCTTCTTCGGCCCGAACGTCAAGGCGCAGGAGCTGCCGACCGCATCGACCTTCTCCGACATCGGCGCCACGCTGGCCAGCCACCTCGGCGTCCAACCCCTCTCCAACGGAACCGCACTGCTATGACCCAGAACCTGGACTTCAAACGTAACACCGCCGTCGGCCTCGACCTCGGCTGGGTCAACAGCCTGAAGGTGAACCGCAACGCGGCCGACCGCCGCGCCGCCAGCCTGGCGAACCGCCGCACGGTGAAGAAGGAATACCAGGCCGCCTGGCTGGTGCGCGCCATCGAGTGCATGGACCTGACCACGCTGTCGGGCGACGACACGCCGGGCCGCGTCGAGCGCCTGTGCCGCAAGGCGATGCGTCCGATCCGCACCGATTTGATGCAGGCCCTGGGCCTGGACACGCTGCAAACCGGCGCCGTCTGCGTGTACCACGAGATGATCGAACCGGCCGGCAAGATCCTGCAGGGCCGCCTGCCGATCGCCGCCGTGTCGACCGCCTTCCCGGCCGGTTTGTCGAGCATGGAAACCAAGCTGCGCGAAATCGAACTTTCGGTCGCCGCCGGCGCCACCGAGATCGACATCGTCATCACCCGCCAGCACGTGTTGACCGGTAACTGGCAAGCCCTGTACGACGAGATGCTCGCCTACCGCAAGGCCTGCGGCGAAGCGCACGTGAAAGCCATTCTCGCCACCGGCGACCTGGTCACGCTGGACAACGTGGCGAAAGCCTCGTGGGTCTGCATGATGGCCGGCGCCGACTTCATCAAGACCTCGACCGGCAAGGAAGGCGTGAACGCCACCATTCCGGTGTCGCTGGTGATGGTGCGCGCGATCCGCGAATACTACGAGCAGACCGGCTTCATGGTCGGCTACAAGCCGGCCGGCGGCGTGAGCACCGCCAAGAGCGCGCTCCAGTACCTGACGGTGATGAAGGAAGAGCTGGGCAACGAATGGCTGCAGCCGCACCTGTTCCGCATTGGTGCCTCCAGCCTCCTGACCGACATCGAACGCCAGCTCGAGCACTACGTGACCGGCGCCTACTCGGCCGCCCACCGCCACGCGCAACCTTAAACACCGAACGGATTCGTCATGCCAACAATTAAAGAGATTCTGCAAACTATGGATTACGGCCCCGCTCTTGAAACCACCAAAGAAGCACAAGCGTGGCTGGACCAGCATGGACGCCGTTTCGGCCTCTTCATCGACAACGAATGGACTGACGCTAGCGACACCTTCGCCTCGACCAACCCGGCCGACGGCGTGGAACTGGCGCAGATCACGCAAGCCACGAGCGACGACGTAGAGCGCGCCGTTGCTGCCGCACGCCGTGCCCAGCCGGGCTGGGTGGCCATGGGCGGCGCCGGCCGCGCGAAGGTCATGTACGCGATCGCGCGCCTGCTGCAAAAGCACTCGCGCCTGTTTGCCGTGCTCGAAACCCTGGACAACGGCAAGACCATCCGCGAAACCCGCGATGCCGACCTGCCTTTGGCCGCACGCCACTTCTACCACCACGCCGGCTGGGCCGCGCTGCAGGCCGAAGAATTCGCCGACTACCGCGCCGTGGGCGTGGTCGGCCAGATCGTGCCGTGGAACTTCCCGCTCTTGATGCTGGCGTGGAAAATCGCCCCGGCCCTGGCCGCCGGTAACACGGTCGTGTTCAAGCCGGCCGAGTTCACCTCGCTCACCGCGCTGCTGTTCGCCGAGATCTGCCAGCAGGCCGGCGTGCCGGCCGGCGTGGTGAACATCGTCACCGGCGACGGCCGCGTGGGCGAAGCCATCGTGAACCACCCTGGCATCGACAAGCTGGCCTTTACCGGTTCGACCGAAGTCGGCCGCATCATCCGCAAAGCCACCGCAGGCAGCGGCAAGAAGCTGTCGCTGGAACTCGGTGGCAAGTCGCCGTTCATCGTGTTCGACGACGCCGATCTGGATGCCGCCGTTGAAGGCCTGGTCGACTCGATCTGGTTCAACCAGGGGCAGGTCTGCTGCGCCGGTTCGCGCCTGCTGGTGCAGGAATCGGTGTACGACCGCTTCATCGCCAAGGTCAAGGCACGCATGCAGAACCTGCGCGTCGGCTCGCCGCTCGACAAATCGAACGACATCGGCGCCCTGGTCGACCCGGTGCAGCAGCAGCGCATCCACGGCCTGGTGGAAGCCGCCCGCGCCGAAGGCTGCGAGATCTGGCAACCAAGCTGCGAAGCCCCACAAGCCGGCTCGTGGTACCTGCCGACCCTGATCACCGGCGCCTCGACTTCGGCCGCCGTGGCCCAGACCGAAATCTTCGGACCGGTGCTGGTCGCCATGAGCTTCCGCACCCCGGGCGAAGCCGTCCAGCTGGCCAACAACACCGTGTACGGCCTGGCTGCCTGCGTGTGGTCGGAATCGATCTCGCTGGCGCTGGACGTGGCGCCGCAGATCAAGGCCGGCGTGGTGTGGATCAACACCGCGAACCAGTTCGACGCCGCCTGCGGCTTCGGCGGCTACAAGGAATCGGGCTTCGGGCGCGAAGGCGGCAAGGAAGGCATGTACGAGTACCTGACCGCGCTGTCGGAAGATGCACGCCCAAGCGCACCAGTCGTGGCAGCCAAGGTCGCCGCCAAGCCGGCAGCCGGCGACAGCCCGTTCGCCGTCGACCGCACCGCCAAGCTCTACATCGGCGGCAAGCAGGCCCGCCCGGACGGCGCCTACAGCCGCGCCATCCACGGCGCGGACGGCAGCTTCCTGGCCGACATCGGCGAAGGCAGCCGCAAGGACATCCGCAATGCCGTGGAAGCGGCGCACAAGGCGGCCGGCTGGAGCAAGGCCACCGCGCACAACCGCGCCCAGGTGCTGTACTACATCGCCGAGAACCTGGCGATCCGCGCCGACGAATTCGCGCAGCGCATCGCCGCACAGACCGGCTCGAAGGACGCCGCACGCGAAGTGCAGGCGTCGATCGAGCGCCTGTTCTACTGGGCGGCATGGGCCGACAAGTACGACGGCCTGGCGCACCAGCCGCCGATGCACGGCGTCACCGTGGCGCTGAACGAACCGGTCGGCGTGATCGGCATCGTCTGCCCGAACGAGAACCCGCTGCTGGGCTTCATCTCGCTGGTGGCGCCGGCGCTGGCCATGGGTAACCGCGTGGTGGCGGTGCCGTCGGAAGCGCATCCGCTCTCGAGCACCGACCTGTACCAGGTGCTGGACACTTCGGACCTGCCGGGCGGCGCGCTGAACATCGTTACCGGTTCGGCCGACGAGCTGGCGCGCACGCTGGCCACCCACGGCGACATCGATGCGGTGTGGCGTCACGACGGTTCGGCGGAAGGTTGCGCCGAAGTCGAGCGCCTGTCGAGCGAAACGCTGAAGCGCACCTGGGTCGGCGGCGGCAAGGGCCGCGACTGGTTCGATGCGAAACAGGCCTGCGGCCGCGCCGTGCTGCAGCACGCGACCCAGGTGAAAAACATCTGGATTCCGTACGGCGTTTGAGATGGCATGAATAAACCGTTGCGTGTGAATGCAACGGGTAGGGTGGACGGGTCTTTCCGTCCACGCGTCGATCGTTAGCAGTCGCCGGTTCGAGCACGAAACGGCAGGCGACAGAGATCACCGCGTGGACGGGGAACCCGTCCACCCTACGTCGTTTTCGGCGCGATCCTTACGCTCGCGTCCATTTGAACTATTTGATTTAGAGAGGCGAACGTCCCATGTTCCTCCCCCAAGAAATCGTCCGCAAGAAGCGCGACGGCGGCACCCTGACCGCGGAAGAAATCCAGTTTTTCGTGCGCGGCATCCCTGACGGCAGCGTCACCGAAGGCCAGATCGCGGCGCTCGCGATGGCCGTCTACTTCAACGACATGAGCATGGACGAACGCGTTGCCTTCACCCTGGCGATGCGCGACTCGGGCCAGGTCCTGGAATGGAAATCGATGAACCTGCCCGGCCCCGTGGTCGACAAGCACTCGACCGGCGGCGTCGGCGACGTGGTCTCGCTCATGCTGGGACCGATGATCGCAGCCTGCGGCGGCTTCGTGCCGATGATCTCGGGCCGCGGCCTGGGCCACACCGGCGGCACCCTCGATAAATTCGATTCGATCCCGGGCTACAGCACCGTGCCCGACCCTGAACTGTTCCGCAAGGTGGTCAAGGAAGTCGGCGTCGCCATCATCGGCCAGACCGCCCAGCTGGCGCCGGCCGACAAGCGCTTCTACAGCATCCGCGACACCACGGCGACCGTGGAATCGGTGGCCATGATCACCGGCTCGATCCTGTCGAAAAAGCTGTCGGCCGGCCTCGATGCGCTGGTGATGGACGTGAAAGTCGGCAGCGGCGCCTTCATGCCGACCCCGGCAAAATCGCTGGAACTCGCCGAGAGCATCGTCGCCGTCGGCAACGGCGCCGGCACCCGCACCTCGGCCATCCTGACCGGCATGGACGAGTCGCTGTGCCACGCCGCCGGTAACGCCGTCGAAGTGCGCGTCGCCATCGACTACCTGACCGGCAAGGCACGCCCGGCACGCCTGCACGAAGTGACGATGGCGCTGTGCGCCGAGATGCTGGTGATCTCCGGCCTGGCCACGAGCGACGTCGAAGCCCGCGCCAAGCTGCAAGCCGCGCTGGATTCGGGCGAAGCCGCCGAACGCTTCGCGCGCATGGTCACCGCCCTCGGCGGCCCGGCCGATTTGATGGACAAGCCGGACGCCTACCTGGAAACCGCACCAATCATCGTGCCGGTACCGGCCCTGCAAGCCGGTTACGCCACCTCGGTCGATACCCGTGGCCTGGGCCTGGCTGTCGTTGCCCTGGGCGGAGGCCGCGTGCGTCCGCAGGACGCGATCGACTTCGCCGTCGGCCTGACGAACCTGGTGGAACTGGGCGACCGGATCGAAGTCGGCCAGCCGCTGGGCACCGTGCATGCGCGCACCCAGGCCGCCGCCGAGCAGGCCGTGCGCCAGGTGCAGGCCGCGTACCAGATCGGTGCCGAGAAGGCAGCCGTGCAGCCGATGATCCACCGCACCATTCGTCCGGAGTAAGCACCGTGAAATACGACAAGCTGATCGAAGAAGCGCGCGCCGCACGCGAACTGGCCTACGTGCCGTATTCGAACTTCCAGGTCGGCGCCGCCCTGGAATGCAAGGACGGCCGCATCTTCCGTGGCTGTAACGTCGAAAACGCGTCCTACGGCCTGTGCAACTGCGCCGAGCGCACCGCCTTCTTCTCGGCGATTGCCCACGGCTACAAGCCGGGCGACTTCGCGGCGCTGGCCGTGATCGGCCAGACCGACGGCCCGATCGCGCCATGCGGCGCCTGCCGCCAGGTCGTACTGGAACTGGGCGGCAACGCGTTGCCGGTCGTCCTCACCAACCTGAAGGGCGATGTGTTCGAAACCACGGCGGCGGCGCAATTGCCGAATGCCTTTGGTAGCTGGGACCTGAACAAGTGATGCTTCGATGAGGTAATGGGCGCCGTGCTGGAAGGCACGGGGCTTGTCGCATCGTTTTGGAGCGCTGCCCGCGCAAGCGGAGCAGCGCTTTTTTCGTCTATTGCGCAAGTGTTCGGATTGTTCTGACTTCGTCTGGCGTGGTTTTCCGAATGCGAGCGCCGACGTACTGTTGCTGATTTGCCGAACTATGTTACGGCGGCAAGTGGCCTGATCTTGCGCAATTTCCGCATGGCAGACTCGACGTGTAATCGCTGGGTTCGGGCTGCCGTGCACGCTACCGCTGTGCGCCGATGCAGCCTGCATTCCACGGGAGCTCGCGCATGCGGCAACACATCCAGGCAGGCCTACTCGCAGCGTTCGCGCGTACTACCCAGACGACGCGCCTGGTCAGGCTGACGACGCCGCTCGGCGAGGACTTGCTGGCCGAATGCGTGCGCGGCGAAGAGGGTATCAGCACGGGATTCACCTTCCGCATCGACGTCTTGTGCGAGGATGCCCACCTGCCGCTGAAAACCCTGCTCGGCCAGCCGGCCCTGCTGCAATTGCTGACCGCCGCCAGCCGCGATGCGCTGCGGCCGTTTCACGGGCACATCGCGGCAGCGCAGATCAGCGGCGCGAACGGCGGCCTGGCCCGCTACCACCTCACCCTGCAACCCTGGAGCAGCTTTCTCGGCCTGGGCCGCGACAGCCGCATCTTCCAGGACATGACGGTCTTCGACATCCTCGACGCCGTGTTCGCCGCATACCAGAGCAAAGGCCGGCTGATGCCGGCATGGCGCTACGAGATTGCCGACCGCCGCATCTATCCACGGCGCAGCTTGACGACGCAATACCAGGAAAGCGACCTGGCCTTTGCCGAGCGCCTGATGCACGAGGAAGGCCTGTTCTATTTCTTCGAGCACGACGGCGACCCGCGCAACGCCGCGCTCGGTTGCCACACGATGGTGATTGCCGACCACAACGGCGCCTTCCAGCCGAATGCGCAGGCGGCAGTGCGCTTCACGCAAGCCAGCGCCGTGATGCGCGCCGACAGCATCGACCGCTGGCGTACCGAATCGCGCCTGCGCACCGATGCCGTGGAGATGGGCAGCTGGGACTATCGCAGCGCAGGCCAACGCCAGGTAAGCGCCGCCGGCGTGGGTGGCGACGCCAGCCTGAGCAGCCGCGACGCGCCCGGCACCTATGCCTGGACCGACCGCGAGCACGGGCAGCGCATCGTCACCAGGCAGATCGAGGCGCTGGAAGCCACGCACCAGGTGCATGTGGGCGCGGGGACGGTGCGCACCTTTGCGCCCGGCACCACGTTTGCGCTGCACGGTCACGCCCGCTTCGACGAAGCGCGCGACGATGCCGGGCGCAGCTTCACCATCGTGCGCACGGTGCACCTGATGCACAACAATTTGTCGGCGGAGGTGAACGGCAGCGTGCATGCCCTGCTGGGAAAAGGCGCCGTGGCCGCAACCCTCGATGCGGAAGCCGGCATGCGTGTGGCCGGGGCCGGCATCGGCGAACGCCCCCTGTATCGCAACCGTTTCGACGCCTTGTTGGCCAGCATCCCCTACCGCAGCAGCGGCGTCGATGCGCACGGCCAGCTGCTGCATCCGCGTCCCACGGTGCGCGGGCAGCAGACGGCGATCGTGGTCGGTGCAGCCGGCGCCACCGTCCATACCGACCGCGATCACCGCATCAAGCTGCAATTTCACTGGCAGCGTGGCGAGGCCAGCCATAGCCGGCTGGCGCATCCGTCTCCTGAACGACATACCGGCGCACCCGGCAATGACTCGGCAGGCACCTGGGTGAGGGTGATGACGCCGCTCGCCGGCGCCAACTGGGGCAGCAACATGCTGCCGCGCGTCGGGCAGGAAGTGCTGGTCGATTTCATGGATGGCGATATCGACCGGCCGGTAGTGATTGGTGCGCTGTACAACGGGCGTGGGCAGGCCGATGCCCAGCACAACAGCATGGCGTATGGCGCAGGCGCGGTGACGGGCAATGCGCCGGCGTGGTTCCCAGGCGAGGGCGGGGCGCATGCGCATCCGGCGGTGCTGTCGGGGATCAAGTCGCAGGCGATGCGGGATAACCAGGGCGGGAGCGGGGCCTATAACCAGCTGGTGTTCGATGACAGCGCGGAGCAGGCGCGGCTTGTATTACAGCGGCATGGCAAGGCGCACGATGGGTCGGCGGAGCTGAACCTGGGGCATTTGCGGCATCAGAGCGATAACGGGCGGCTGGAAGGGGTGGGATTCGGGGCGGAGTTGAAGAGCGAGCAGAGTGCTGCGCTTCGGGCTGGGCAGGGTGTGTTGTTGTCTTGCGATGGGCGCCATGGCGGCAGTAGTGGGCAGCTGGATGCGCGGGAAGCGGTCGGGCAGATCGAGTCGAGCCGGCAGATGGCGCTTGGCCTGGCAACGCAGGCGCAGAAGCATCACGCGAAGCTGAAAAATGAGCCGGAAGCGGAGAGTCTGGCCGTATTCAAAGCCCTCGGACGCAGTGTCGAGGTGCTCGGCAGTATGGAGAACGGCAGTAGCAGTGATGTGGGTGGGCAGGGCAAAGTGACGGCTTTCAGTGAACCGCATATGCAGTTGTCGGCGCCTGCCGGGATCGTTGCCGGAACATCCGGAAGCGTGACGGTTACTGCCGAAGCGACCGCCAGCATGAGCGCCGGGCAGGACATCAACTTCGCTGCACAGGGGAATACAGGCATTGCCGTCATTCGCGGCATCAGCCTGTTCAGCTACGGCAAAGTCGCCAACAGCAAGAAGCCGAACCAGGAGGCCGGCCTGAAGCTGCATGCGGCCAGCGGAAAGCTGAGCAGCCAAAGCCAGTCGGGTGCGAGCTCCTTGGTGGCCGACAAGCTGGTGACGGTTGCCAGTGTCGGCAAGTCAGTCGCGGTCGCGGCTCCCACAAAGCATGTGCTGCTGACCGCGCAAGGCGCGTACATCAAGCTGGAAGGCGGGAACATCGAGGTCCACGCGCCCGGCAAGGTGGATTTCAAGGCGAGCAAAAAGGAATTGGCAGGGCCGCAAAGCGCCGGCCAGGAAAAAACGCTGCCGAAACCTGGTGAGCTGAAGCTGTGCGAGTACCGTGCAGCAGGCGCTGCGGCTGCCGGCGACAGTACTGTTCCTCTGTCGTGATGGGTGCGCCATGAACGGAAACCTCGATTACCAGGCGTACCAGGAACATGCTTTTGCAATCGCCGATGCGTCGATGTTGGAGGAACTTCCTGCTGGGCTGGTCATGGAAACGCTGGTTCCCAAGGAACTGGTGCCAAGCTCGCATTTGATGCCCAGGCTGATCGATCTGCGCCGTACGCCGCACGCCCGTGCAGCGGAGTTGTTCGCATTTCTGTGCGATGAGTCACCAGCGGCCCGGTCACTGCGAGCGGTTGTATTAATCCGGACCAGCGCAGATGCATCGGCAACCATCAGGCATTGGAATGCCATGCAGTTGGCCAAGCCACAACCTGGGCGCCGGCTATGGCTGCGGCTGCACGACCCGCGCGTCCTGCATCAGTTGCTACGCATATTGCGTCCGGCCCAGCGCAAGAAGATGTTCGGTATGGCGCAAGCCTTTACCTATTGGGTTGGCGGGACCTGGGTAATGGCGGCGCGAGAAATTCCTGGTCAAACCGACACGCACCTCGAAGGGAATGGTGTCGTGCCGTCGTATGCCGGCGCACTCATGTGGGACTGGGAACGTATCGAAAGCATCGGTATGGTTAATCGTGCGCTACACGGTGCTGCTGTGTTCACTGCGTCTGCACTGGATAGCCAGGCATTGTTGGCCGAGCGATTGATCGAACGCGCGGTCGAGCACGGTCTTGTCGAGCAAGCCGATCTTGTCGAGTTCGCTACCCGGGGATTGGTCAGCCATTCCGGGTTCGACCGGCATCCCGACATCGCACGCGCGATCAAGCCTTCACGGAATGGGGATTCCGGTCTATCCGACCGATTTGCCTTGGTGCCGGAGCATGTCTGGGCCGAGGTGCGTCTATCCACAACGCTGCAGGGAGAAATGTAACGATGACGACGCCAACCAAATGCGAGTTTTGCGACAAGCGCGGCTTGCCGATTTTGCTCGTGCGGGACGCAGTAGCATCTGCAGGGGCTGGTGCTCCGTTAGCTCCCGGTTTGCCAATCGAGCTTTCACCAGGCGCCGCGCATTACACCAAGCGCTTGCTTCGAAGTGGCTATGTCAATGTTTTCGATGAGGCACGCAGAAGATGGGAGGCGTATTTCGTTACAGACGACGGTTATTTCTTCAAGTTGTTGCAAACCCCTGGCGCTATTCCTGTCGTGCCTTCAAAACCGTTTAACTGCCCAGATGAAGGTCATCGTGCAGTGGCAAGCTGCATCACTGTCCCTGATCCGGTCAATGCTTCCAAAATATGGATAGGTTTCAGTGATGTGGTTTGGACTGAGGCAGTACGCAAATTGCATGACGACCCAGCTTATCGTAAGCGTCATATGGTAGAGATTGATATTAAAGCTGCGTTGAGCGGAAAACAACATCCGCATCGTCCCATTGCGCAGGTCTCAGCCGTAGTCGCTGAATACGCCATGGTGCCACATCTGGTGAAAGCGAACTTCAGCTGGGCGCCGTTTGCATTCGCTATCAGGCATGACGGTGCAAACCGTTTGCAGCGCGAATGTGAAGCCCTGCGTCCAGGAAGTGCGCTCATCGTAACCTTGCCTGATCCGGCTGGGATTGCACAGGAACTTGCATGTTTGATGCGTCGAAATGCCGAATTGTTTCTGGCAAGTCGCCCCGAGGATAGGCGCAACCTCGTAGCAAGCTTGGCAATAGACAGTATTGAAGAGGCCGTACGTACGCGATCGGAACATGTGGAGATTTTTACAGCTGAGAAACATGCCAATGATCAGGAAAAGGCTAATCCACTCGGTCATTTGTTTTCACAGGCCACTCGCGAACGGACTAAGGCAATGCGCAATCTTAATCAGGCCCAGATAAAAAGTTCTGCTGATCGCGAGTGGAAGAAATACACAGAAAAATTCGATGACAAAGCGCGCAAGGACTGGTATGGCCCGTTCAGTAAAAAACTTGACGCTTTTGATGCTGTATTTATCTATCCTTTGGCAATAAGTCACGCGGCGTGGATGGAAAGTGCGGATTTGGCCGACTATTTGGCGTGTAACTTTGATGCGCACGATCCGGAGTCAGGAGCAGTCTACACTGCCCTTATTACGCGTTGCATCGCCGGTACCGAAGACAAACGAATTTGTGCTCAGCTTTATGAGAAATGGCTTGAAGGGGAAATTATTGAAACGAATATCCTGTTACGGGCAATGCTGCTTAATCAGGATGTCAATGCTAGAGCGGTTAAAGAAGCAGTCAAGGGGAAGTTTGATTTTCGGCAAATACCGTGGGATAACGTCTTTTCTGTCTTTACCGGTGTGGTTGAAAGACTCAATCAACAGACGCAAAACGTCGTAGCGCGTTTAGTTATTCAAATAAGTGGTTCGATAGCAAAGATGTTTGGAAAAGTAATGGATGGTAGTTCGAAATTCCGAGCGGCGGTGATTGCGACAGGCCTGATTTCTGGACATCCGATAGTGATGTGTGATCTAACTGGGAGTCGCGGACAATTTCGTGCGCATTTGGTTCGTCAACTTATAACAAAAAGCGGGCAGTCATTAAGTTCAGGTCAAATGCGCCGTGCTGTCAATGCTGAGTTGAGGCGCCTGCAAATTCACGGGGTACCGTTGGAAGGTACGACAGCCAAACGATGGCTGGTGATTGCTGATGAGGAAATGATTGCTCGAATGCCTAGCGGTCTTAGCCCTCAAAAGCGCGCTGAATGGTTAGCTGGGTGTCTGAAAAGAGTTGAAGATCTCGATGACCTCAATCTAGAGAGATGGCGAGTCGTCATTAATGGGAAGGTGCGCTCAGGTGTTGTTGCCGGAATTCTTCAGGCTATCTGCTTGACCAAGCTGTACGACGATGAAAAAAGTAGTCTTTCAAATAATAAATCTGACGCTGCGGGGCGCGTTTATGCTGGTTTGGGAACGATTGCTGCGACGACGTCAGAAGCGCTAGGTAACGCTGTCGCCGGGCGTGCGACAACACTTCGTCTTGGGCAGGGTTTGGCAACGGCTGCAGCGAATCTTATGAAAATAACGGGAATTGCCGGAGGACTGGCGGTTGGATTGTATGTGGCGTTTCTGGACTATAAGACGGGAAAAGAGGAAATGCAGGAAGGAAATAAAGGAGTGGCGGTTCTATATTTTGCATCAGCTGTCACCGGAGGAATTCTTGCTTTTACCATGTTGGCAAGTAGCATCGGTTGGATAGCCGGTGCTTCTCTGTTTCCTATAATTGGGCTTTTGGTTCTTGCAGTGATCACAATTGCACTGCTCATTGAATTTTTAAAGGACAATCCAATACAGGATTGGTTGGAGCGATGCCCTTGGGGTAAATTGACTTCACAGCGCTATCCTGATCTCAAAACACTACAGGATCAGTTGGATTTGGCATTTAAATAGAGGCGAAAAATGAACTTTACGAGTCTGGTTAGCACATATCCGAAAAAACGGATGCTCACTGAGCAGGAGCGTAGGCATCATCTGAGACAGAAAAAGCGCCTTGCTTTAGAGCCTCATTATCAGTTGAGCATTATTAAGATGAATTCAACTTTTATGGATTCTGTCGATAGGTGGTTTGGTTGGAAAGGATTGATAACAGCCGCCTCTTTATTGTTAATTTGTATGTTTGGTTACGGCGGGGTAACTATGGCTTTGGCGGCAGGTCCTGTCTCATGGGGAAATATGAATGCGGATGAGAAGTTGGAGCAAATCATTTTTTCTTGCGTTATTTTCTCAATTTCTCTTCCGCCTATCCTCATAGGTGTATGGGGGCTTAGGAAGGAATCTTTCGCTTATACCCATTTTCCAATCCGTTTCAACTACAAAACGCAGATGGTGCACGTCTTTCGAGCTGATGGGTCAGTATTGTCCGCCCCGTGGAATAAAATATTTTTTACTTTAGGTCATCTTCCTGTGGCGAATGACTGGGAAGTGCGTGGCCATATCATGGATTCAGATAACGTCACGATAAGGGAAAGTTTTGCTCTTAGTTATTATGGTTCAATTAGCCCAGTAGATCTCGCTGCACAAGCAGACCATATCTCATCCACTGACTTCGTACGTGCGCACTGGGAGTTTGTTCGTCGCTACATGGAGGACGGCCCGCAATCTGTATCGAACCAGGTGCAGTTCTGTATGCCGATTGATAAGCGCAGAGAAAGTGTTCGGATAAGTTTGGAACGCACTTTCGCCAATATATCCGGCGCGCCTATCCCGGTCTTTCTTATGCTTATCCCATACTGCACAATAGCGTTTTTGTTCAGACTGATTGCGGTACGAACCAGCAAAATTCCTGTATGGCCGGACGATATAGAAGCGAGTAGCAAGGTCGAACCCGGTGATCCTTTCGCGATCGAAGGTACGCCGAAAGGAGACCGCATGGCTTTGTTCCCTGAAGCGGCGTTAGCTGCAGGAGTAGGCTTTCGACCAAAGGCATGTCCAGATTCGACGAACCCCAAGACGTAATCACGACGGTGTGTGGGGGATAGCGCCGATACGCTCCATGCTAATCAAGCAGTTTGCTGCCACAGATCGTAGGTCCCACACTCCACACATGCCCTCCAGATCGCAGCACGTAAATCCGCGTCCGCCATATTCCGCATCCGCAAGTGCGATGACGACTTCGGCACCGGTCTCCACGGCCCGCTCGCATACGCCATCGGCGTCCGGCACGCACGGGCAAATGGCTGCCGTACCATTAAATTACATTTGCTGAAACAAGTGCGAATGATTCCTGCTGACCTCCAGCTCGTTCGGATAATTCCTTACCCTCAGCATTTGCCGCCCGCGCATATCCCGCGACACCTCGGCAATTGCATCCACGCGCACCAGCGTCGAACGGTGAATCCGCCAGAACTCATCCGGATCCAGCTCATCCGCCAGTTCCTTGAGCGTCTTGCGGATCAACAGCTCGGCCGTCGCCGTCTGCACCCGCGTGTACTTTTCATCCGACTGGAAAAACAAAATCTCGCGCGTGCTGATCATGCGCAGGTTGCTGCCTACCTGTGCCTGTATCCAGCGCAGGAAGCTGCGCTTCGGCGCCGATCCCTGCTGCTGCAGCAAACTGCCCAGCTGCGCCAGTTGCGCTCCGATATCCTGCGGCGCCTGCGACAAGCGCCGACGCAGCCGTTCACAGGTCGTCACCAGCCGCTCGGCTGTGACCGGCTTCAGCAAATAATCGATCGCCCCCTGCTCGAACGCGTCCACCGCATACTGGTCATAGGCCGTGACGAATACGATATGGCAGCGGTCGTACAACTGGCGCGCCGCCTCGATGCCGCCCATGCCCGGCATGCGGATATCGAGAAACACGATCTGCGGCTTGAAGCGCGTGGCCATCTCCACGGCCTCCACGCCGTTCGAGGCCATGGCCACGATCTGCAAATCGGGCCAGACTTCGAGCAGGCGAGCACGCAGCTGTTCGCGCATCGGTTCCTCATCGTCCGCAATCAGTGCAGTGGTCACGGTCGCCATCATGCGTCCTCCATCATCTTGTAGGGTATGCGCACCGAGGCGCAGGCGCCGCCGCTTACCGGCGCTTCGATCACCAGCTCGGCCTGGGCGCCATACAGCAGTTGCAGGCGTTCGCGGATATTCGCCAGCCCCACGCCTTCGTCCGCATGCAGGTCGATGCCGACGCCGTCGTCGCATACGTCCACGACCAGCGTCGCACCTTCGACCCGCGCACGCACGAGAATGGTGCCGCCGGCGATCTTCGGTTCCAGCCCATGCTTGATGGCGTTCTCGATGAGCGTCTGCAGCATCATCGGCGGGAAGGGCGCGCTGCCGAGGAAATCAGGCACCTCGAAGCGCACCGCGAGGCGTTCCTTCATGCGCGCCTGCATGATGGCGAGATAGGCTTTCGACAGTTCCAGCTGCTTGCCGAGCGTGGCGCCGCCCGAGGAACGCATTTGCGGCAGGGCCGAGCGCAGGTAGGCGATCAGGTGCGCATGCACCTTGGCCGCTTCAGGCGGGTCGGTTTCGATCAGGCGGCCGATCAGGGCCAGGGTATTGAACAGGAAGTGCGGCTCGACCTGCGCCTGGAGCGCGGCCATCTGCGCTTCGGTCAGGCGCCGTTCGAGCGTGGCGACATCGGCTTTCAGGGTGGCGTCGCGCGCGACGAGTTCGGCGCGGCGCTTGCCGCCGGCCAGCACCTTGACGCCGAAGGAGATGAACACGTACCAGAAGGCCGGCTCGGGCGTGTTCACCATGATGAAGAACACGACCGCGAGGAACCAGGTGAGGTACAGCCGGCGCCATTCGACGACGGCAAGCCAGTCGAAAAATGCCCACCAGAGCTTGCTCGCTTCCCTGATGGCTTCACGCATGAAGTCGAGCGTCCGGTTGATCTGGCTTGCCTGCACGTTCAGTCCTCGATTGGGGTGGTCTTGTCGTTGTTAATGGCCAGCACCGCGTACTTGATGGCCAGGAAGATCGCAAACAGCATCAGGGCCAGCGGGATGACGGTGATCGCGCACGCCACCAGCACGGCTGCCAGCAGCAGGGCCGGCCAGGGCAGGGCCGAGAAAGTGCGCAGGCCGCCGCGCAGGGTGCGCAGGCAGGCCTCGGCGGCGTCTTCGAGTTCGGCGGCAAGGCTACGGAAGGTGGTGGTTTTCATGCGACTGCTCCTCTCAAAAGAAGTTCGGATAGGTGCACTGTAAAACCACTGCCGCGTCCGCGCGATATCGGGGCGACGAATGGCCGAATTCATGGCTTAACCGGTAGCGTGGGCCGATGAATGGGTGGCCGCACGCTCGTCCCAGTAGCGCCTGAGTAGGCCATAGAACGCCGTATCCGCCTTTTCGCCATGGACGATCCAGCGTTCCGGCATATAGCCTTCCTGCCGGAAGCCGAGCTTTTCCAGCAGCCGCGCCGAGGCCTCGTTGCGCGGGTCGATGTCGGCTTCGATGCGGTTGATGTCGAGCGCATGGAAGGCGTGCCCGAGCAGGGCTTCGAGCGCTTCGCCTGCATAACCCTGTCCCCAGTGCGCGCGTCCCAGGGCGTAGCCGAGTTCGCAACGGCGGTTCTGTTCGAAGTGGCCGCGCAGGTTGCAGATGCCGATCAGCCGGTTGGTGTCGGCCAGCGCGATCGCATAGCGGTACAGGCCGCCGTCCAGGTAGGCTTGGTGCGCTTCTGCGATCATGGCCTCGGCCTGGGCGATGTCGGTCCAGGCGCCGCTCGACCAATAGCGCACTACTTCGGCGTCGGCGAACACGCGCAGCAGGTCCGGGGCGTCGCTGCGCTCGAACGGACGCAGGACCAGGCGGGCAGTACGCAAGATGGGTGGCAGGAACGCTGACATGAGCTCTCCGAAGCTAAATGGTTTGCGCTAGATCAAACACCTTGGCATTCTGTTACGAACACATACTCAAGTGCACTAGCATTGTCCAGTTCCCGTGGCTGACTTCGCATATACGCAATTTCATATGACGGGTTCTCAGGCTACGTTTATATTAACGGATCGGTTGACTCTTTTGCATGTTTGCAACGCGGCATGCATGGAGTTGCCGGGTCTGGCGCGGCCGGCTTTACTTTCCGGGCGCGGTCGCGCACATTGCTATGACGCCTCATCGTTTTGCATCATTGTTTTGACTGACGGTCCGCCATAGGGCTGCAAACAAGGGAGAGCCTGCATGAACGAAGCCAGACCCGAATCGATGTCCGCATTCTGGATGCCATTCACGAACAACCGCGATTTCAAGTCCGACCCGCGCCTCTTGGTGTCGGCCGAAGGCATGTACTACAAGGACGTTGACGGCAACCAGATCCTCGACGGCACCGCCGGCCTCTGGTGCGTCCCCTGCGGCCACGCCCAACCGCGGATCGTCAGCGCGGTGCGCGAGATGATCGGCCAGCTCGACTTCGCGCCCACCTTCCAGATGGGCCACCCGGCCGCCTTCGACCTGGCCGAGAAGCTGATGGACTATACCGGCCACAAGTTCGGCCACGTGTTTTATACGAACTCGGGCTCCGAGGCGGTCGACACCGCCCTGAAGATCGCGCTGGCTTACCACAAGGCGCGCGGCGAGGGCGGGCGTACCCGGCTGATCGGGCGCGAACGCGGCTATCACGGCGTCGGCTTCGGCGGCCTGTCGGTGGGCGGCATCGGCCCGAACCGCAAGGCCTTCGGCCCGCTGCTGCCGGGCGTCGACCACCTGCCACACACGCACAACCTGCTGAAGAATGCGTTTTCGCGCGGCGAGCCGGACTTCGGCGCCGAACTGGCCGACGAACTCGAACGCCTGGTCACCCTGCACGATGCGTCCACCATTGCGGCCGTCATTATCGAGCCGGTCTCGGGTTCGACCGGGGTGCTGGTGCCACCGAAAGGCTACCTGAAGAAGCTGCGCCAGATCTGCGACAAGCACGGCATCCTGCTGATCTTCGACGAGGTGATCACCGGCTTTGGGCGCCTGACCACGCCCTTCGCGGCCGATTACTTCGAGGTCGAGCCGGACATGATGACCACGGCCAAGGGCCTGACCAATGGCGTGATCCCGATGGGCGCCGTGTTCAGCAAAAGGCACATCCACGACGCCTTCATGGATGCGCCGGCCGGCATCGAACTGTTCCACGGCTATACGTATTCGGGCCACCCGGTGGCCTGCGCCGCTTCGCTGGCCACGCTCGAAGTCTTCAAGGAGCAGCAGATCCTCGAACACGCACGGGGCATCCAGCCTTACTGGGAGGATGCGGTGCACTCCTTGAAAGGCCTGCCGCACGTGATCGATCTGCGCACCATCGGCCTGATCGCCGGCATCGAGCTCGAACCGATTCCCGGCAAGCCCGGCGCGCGCGCCTTCCAGGCGCTCAAGAAGGCCTTTGCCGACGGCATCCTGATCCGCACGACGGGCGACATCATCGCCCTGTCGCCGCCCCTCATCCTCGAGAAACAGCACATCGACGACCTGTTCGGCAAGCTGGCCAACATACTGAAAAACCTGGACTAGAAGAGACAAACCATGAATCACCTCGATCGTACGGTCAACGTCATCGGCCACTTCATCGGCGGCCACGTGGTCGACAGCGCCGGCGAGCGCTATGCCGACGTGTTCAACCCGGCGCTGGGCGAACCCTGCGCGCGTGTGACCCTGGGTGGCGTGGACGAAGTCAATGCCGCCGTATTCGCAGCCTCCGCCGCCTTCCCGGCCTGGTCGGCGACGCCGCCACTGGCGCGTTCGCGCATCCTGTTCAAGTACCTGCAGCTGTGCCAGCAGCACACCGACGAGTTCGCGGCCATGATCACGCGCGAGCATGGCAAGACCTTCAGCGACGCCCAGGGCGAAGTCGCGCGCGGCATCGAGGTGGTGGAATTCGCCTGCGGCATTCCGCAACTGCTGAAGGGCGAATTCACCGACCAGATCGCACGCGGCATCGACGCCTGGTCGATGCGCCAGCCGCTCGGCGTGGTGGCCGGCATCACGCCGTTCAACTTCCCGGTGATGGTGCCGATGTGGATGTTCCCGGTGGCGCTCGCCTGCGGGAATACCTTCGTGCTCAAGCCATCGGAACGCGACCCGTCGCCGTCGCTGCTGCATGCGCGGCTGCTGAAGGAAGCCGGGCTGCCGGACGGCGTGTTTAACGTGGTGCAGGGCGATAAAACGGCGGTCGATGCGCTGCTCGACAACCCGGAGGTGCAGGCGATCAGCTTTGTCGGCTCGACGCCGATTGCCGAGTACATCTACGCGCGCGGCAGCGCCAACGGCAAGCGGGTGCAGGCCCTGGGTGGCGCCAAGAACCACATGGTGGTGATGCCCGACGCCGACATGGACATGGCGGTCGACGCGCTGATCGGCGCGGCCTACGGTTCGGCCGGCGAGCGTTGCATGGCGATTTCGGTGGCGGTGGCGATTGGCGATGCTGGCGACAAGCTGGTAGCCGCGCTGGCCGAGCGTACATCGTCGTTGAAAATCGGCGAGGGCATGAGCGCGGGCATGGAGATGGGGCCGGTGGTCACGCAGGCAGCGCGCCAGCGCATCGAACGCTTGATCGGTGAAGGTGTGGAGCAGGGCGCGACGCTGGTGGTCGATGGTCGCGGCCACAAGGTCGAAGGGTTTGAAAACGGCTTCTTCGTGGGCGGCACGTTGTTCGATCACGTCAAGCCTGAGATGAGCATCTACAAGGAAGAAATCTTCGGGCCGGTGCTGTGCGTGGTGCGTTTGCCCGACGTGGGCAGCGCGGTGGAGCTGATCAACGCCAATGAGTACGGCAACGGCGTGGCCGTGTTCACGCGCGACGGCGGCGTGGCGCGCGAATTCGTGCGCCAGATCCAGGTGGGCATGGTGGGCGTGAACGTGCCGCTGCCGGTGCCGATGGCTTTCAACAGCTTCGGCGGCTGGAAGCGCAGCATGTTCGGCGACCACCATGCGTACGGGCCGGAAGGCGTGCGCTTCTATACACGGCACAAGGCGGTGATGCAGCGCTGGCCGAACACGGCGAGTGCCGGCGTCGAGTTCGCGTTCCCGCAGATGAAATAACGTAGGGTGGGTACTCGTACCCACCGGTGTCCTGCTTCATTACGCGGTCGTAGGGTGGGCCGGGCCACGAATGGCTATCGAACCCACGCGGTACCACGTTTGATGGTCGATATAGGCGATCTCGCCAACATTGTCGTGCAATTCCGTAGGGTGGACACCTGTGTCCACGCGGTGCGGCGTTTGATAGTCGATATACCCGAAATGGCCGTGATCGTCGTGCAGACAATCGTTCCGGGATCAACCGTGCGGCATGCATGAGTACGACCGCGTGGGCACAGGTGCCCACCCTACGAAAAGCAACATTGCCACCAGCATTACCCGCACCAGCAGTTCGAACACCAGCATTTCACCTTACAACAAGAAGGGATGCACATGATCGAGACTCTCCAGCACCTGCCGCCGGCAGCCGATTCGCACACGGCACTGGCCACCCAGTTCACCGACCTGGCGCCCGCGCTCACCGCACGCCAGGCCGCCATCGAAGCGGCGCGCTGCCTGTACTGCTACGACGCCCCCTGCACCCGCGCCTGCCCGACCGGCATCGACGTCGCCAGCTTCATCCGCAACATCCACGACCAGAACGTCACCGGCGCCGCCGTCGGCATCCTGAAGCAGAACATCTTCGGCGGCAGCTGCGCCCGTGTCTGTCCCACCGAAATCCTGTGCGAAGACGCCTGCGTGCGCAACCACTACGCCGAGCGCGAGCCGGTAAAGATCGGCCTGCTGCAGCGCCACGCCATCGACAACGCCGGCTTCACCGCCCACCCCTTCACCCGAGCCCCCAGCACCGGCAAGACAGTCGCCGTGGTCGGCGCCGGCCCCGCCGGCCTGTCCTGCGCGCACCGCCTGGCCATGCTCGGCCACGACGTGGTGGTGTTCGAAGCCCGTCCCAAAGCCGGCGGCCTGAACGAATACGGCATCGCCAAGTACAAGCTCCCGGGCGAATTCGCCCAGCAGGAAGTCGACTTCCTGCTGTCGGTCGGCGGCATCGACATCCAGTACGGCCAGGCCCTCGGCGACAACCTGCAACTGCGCGACCTGCACACGCGCTTCGACGCCGTCTTCCTCGGCCTCGGCCTGGGCGCCAGCCGCCGCCTCGGCCTCACCGGCGAAGACGCGCCCGGCCTGCTGGCCGCCACCGACTACATCGCCGCGCTGCGCCAGGCCGACGATTTGTCGCGCCTGCCGGTGCCGCGCCGCGCCATCGTGGTCGGCGCCGGGAATACGGCCATCGACATGGCGGTGCAGATCAAGCGCCTCGGCGCCGATGAAGTGACCCTGGTCTACCGCCGCGGTTACGAGGCGATGAGCGCCACCGGCCACGAAATCGAGATCGCCAAGCTGAACGGCGTGCGCATCCGCACCTGGGCCGCGCCGCTGGAGGTGCTGCTCGACGACGCCGGCCGCGTGGCCGGCATGCGCTTCGAGGAGACGCGGATCGACGATGGCCGCCTGGAGCGCACCGGCGCCTTCATCGACATCGCCGCCGACGCCGTGTTCAAGGCCATCGGCCAGGCGATCGAAGCGCCGCCCCCATCCGACCAGTTCGCGCAGACGCTGTGGCGCGAGGGCGAGCGCATCCAGGTCGATGCCGCGCTGCGCACCGGCGTGCCCGGCATCTACGCCGGCGGCGACTGCGTGGCGCTGGGCCAGGACCTGACGGTGCAGGCAGTCCAGCACGGCAAGCTGGCCGCGCTGGCCATCCACAACGACTTCCAAGCGGGGGCAGCATGGCCGACCTGAGCATCGATTTTTGCGGCATCAAGTCGCCGAATCCCTTCTGGCTGGCCTCGGCGCCGCCGACCGACAAGGCCTATAACGTCGTGCGTGCCTTCGAGGCGGGGTGGGGCGGGGTGGTGTGGAAGACGCTGGGCGAAGACCCGCCGGCGGTGAACGTGTCCTCGCGCTATTCGGCCCACTACGGCAAGAATCGCGAAGTCATCGGATTCAACAACATCGAACTGATCACCGACCGCAGCCTGGAAATTAATCTGCGCGAAATCACGGCGGTGAAAAAGGCCTGGCCCGACCGCGCGATGATCGTATCGCTGATGCTGCCCTGCGAAGAAGCGCCCTGGGCCGCGATCCTGCCGCTGGTGGAAGCCACCGGCGCCGACGGCATCGAGCTGAACTTCGGCTGCCCGCACGGCATGCCCGAACGCGGCATGGGCGCGGCCGTCGGCCAGGTGCCCGAGTACGTGCAGATGGTCACAAGCTGGTGCAAGAAGCACACGCGCCTGCCGGTCATCGTCAAGCTGACGCCGAACATCACCGACGTGCGCGCACCGGCCCGCGCCGCGCTGGCCGGCGGGGCGGACGCCGTCTCGCTGATCAATACCGTCAACTCGATCACCCACCTCGACCTCGACCGCATGGTGGCCTACCCCATTGTCGGCGGCGCCAGCACCCATGGCGGCTATTGCGGCTCGGCGGTCAAGCCGATCGCCCTGAACATGGTGGCCGAGATCGCGCGCGACCCGGCGACAAACAGGCTGCCCATCTCCGGCATCGGCGGCATCGGCAACTGGCGCGACGCGGCCGAGTTCATCGCGCTGGGCGCCGGGTGCGTGCAGGTATGCACGGCGGCCATGCTGCATGGCTTCCGCATCGTCGACGAGATGAAGGATGGCCTGTCGCGCTGGATGGACACGCAGGGCTACGCCAACATCGCGGCGTTCTCGCGCAAGGCGGTGCCGAACACCACGGACTGGAAATACCTGGACATGAATTACCAGGTGATTGCCGACATCGACCAGGACAAGTGCATCAAGTGCGGCAAGTGCTTCGTGGCCTGCGAAGACACCTCGCACCAGGCCATCGCTCAACTGGTGGCGGAGAACGGTGCGCGCCGCTACGAGGTGATCCGCTCGGAATGCGTGGGATGCAACCTGTGTGAGATCACCTGTCCGGTCGAGGCCTGCATCACCATGGTGCCGCAGCCAGCCACGCAGCCCTACATGAACTGGACTCAGGACCCGCGCAATCCGCGTGCGGAAAACCTGGCGCCGTCGTGTACGTTGCCGGCTGCTGCGGTGCCCGCGAGCACGGCGGCCGCGACAGATGGAAGCGCCGCGCTGGCCGGGTTGCCAGCCTGACCGGGGTGCGGGCTGCCGCCGGCCCGTACCCGTAAACATTTGCGCTACACTGGGTTGCATCCACCGCAACCGATAGGAGAAGTCCACGTGACGCAACACCAAGCAGTCAGCACCGAACTCTGGAACCACGATCTCGCACCCACCAGCCCGGCCCAGCGCACCTGGCGCTGGTACCACTTCGCCGCGCTCTGGGTCGGCATGGTGATCAGCATCCCGGCCTACATGCTGGCGGCCAGCCTGATCGAAAGCGGGATGTCGGCCTGGCAGGCGGTGCTGACGGTGTTCCTGGCGAACGTGATCGTGCTGCTGCCCATGCTCCTGATCGGTCATGCCGGCACCAAGTACGGCATTCCGTATGCGGTACTGGCGCGGGCCAGCTTCGGCACCCGCGGCGCACGCCTGCCGGCACTGATGCGCGCCATCGTCGCCTGCGGCTGGTACGGTATCCAGACCTGGTTCGGCGGCAGCATGATCTATACGCTGCTCGGCGTGCTGCTCGGTGCCCCGATTGCCGGCGCCAACCTGCCTGGCCTGGGCATCAACGCCGGCCAGCTGGCCTGCTTCCTCGGCTTCTGGGCGATCCAGATGTATTTCATCGTGCACGGCATGGAATCGATCCGCAAACTTGAAACCTATACCGCACCGCTGAAGATCGCGATCTGCTTCCTGCTGCTCTGGTGGGTCTACGACAAGGTGGGCGGCTTCGGTCCGCTGCTGGATCAACCTTCACAGTTCGTGCAGGGCGGCCCGAAAGCGGGCCTGTTCTGGTCCGTGTTCTGGCCTTCGCTCACCGCCATGATCGGCTACTGGGCCACGCTGGCGCTGAACATCCCCGACTTCACCCGCTTCGCGAAGACGCAAAAAGACCAGGTGGTCGGCCAGACCCTGGGCCTGCCGCTGCCGATGGCGCTGCTCGCCGCGCTGGCCGTCACCGTTACCTCTGCCACCATCGTCCTGTATGGCAAGGCCTTGTGGGACCCGGTCGACGTGGCCAGCCGCATGACCGGCATCGCCGTGCTGGTGGCCCTGTTGATCCTGCTGATCGACACCGCCAGCGTCAACCTGGCCGCCAACCTGGTCGGCCCGGCCTATGACTTCTCGGCGCTGTCGCCGAAGCGCATCAGCTACCGCACCGGCGGCTACATCACGGCCGGCATCGCGCTGGCCATGATGCCGTGGAAGATCCTGGAAACGACCCAGAACTACATCTTCATCTGGCTCACCGGTTATTCGGCGCTGCTCGGGCCGATCGCCGGCATCATGATCATCGACTATTACTTCATTCGCCAGACCCGGCTCGACGTCGACCAGCTGTACCGCGACAGCGGCGCCTACTCGTACAAGGGCGGCTGGAACATCGCCGCCATCGTCGCCTTTGCCGCCGGCGTGCTGCCAAACCTGCCGGGCTTCCTGAACGCTGCGCTGCCGGCCTCGTTCCCGAACGTGGGCGAGACCTTCAAGACCATCTATACCTATGCCTGGTTCGTCGGCGTCGTGATCGCGGCGGTGGTGTACGGGCTGATGATGAAAGGCCGCACGGCGCCGGCACTGCGGGCGGCGCCGCATACTCCAACCTGAGACCCGGGCCAGGGTCCATCTGAAAGGGACGTATCCATGACGACGATCATCCGTGGCGGCACCATCGTGAACGCCGACCGCGCCTTCCGCGGCGACGTGCTTTGTTTTGGCGACAAGATCGTCGCCGTCGGCGACAGCATCGACGCGCCGGCGAATGCCACGGTGATCGACGCCGGTGGCCAGTACGTGATGCCAGGCGGGATCGACACCCACACGCACATGCAGCTGCCCTTCATGGGCACGGTGACCGCCGACGATTTCTTCAGCGGCACCGCGGCGGGCCTGGCGGGCGGCACCACCACCATCATGGACTTCGTCATCCCGAACCCGCAGCAATCGCTGCTGGAAGCCTACCGCACCTGGCGCGGCTGGGCGCGCAAGTCGGCCGCCGACTACACCTTCCACGTGGCCGTCACCTGGTGGGACGAGTCGGTGCACGCCGAGATGGGCACCCTGGTGCGCGAGCATGGCGTGAACAGCTTCAAGCACTTCATGGCCTATAAAAACGCGATCATGGCCGACGATGAGACGCTGGTAAAAAGCTTCCGCCGCGCGCTGGAACTGGGCGCGATCCCGACGGTGCATGCCGAGAACGGCGAACTGGTGTTCCAGCTGCAGAAGGAACTGCTGGCCAAGGGCATCACGGGCGCGAAAGCCCATCCGCTCTCGCGCCCGCCCGAGGTGGAAGCGGAAGCCGCGAACCGCGCGATCGCGATTGCGAACGTGCTCGGCACGCCGGTCTACATCGTCCACGTGTCCTGCGCCGAATCGCTGGACGCCATCGTGCGCGCCCGCGCCAGGGGCCAGCGCGTGTTTGGCGAAGCATTGGCCGGCCACCTGGTGATCGACGACAGCGTGTATCAAAGCGACGACGAGGACTTCGCACGCGGCCACGTCATGAGCCCGCCGTTTCGCAGCCACCACCACCAGGACGCACTCTGGAATGGTCTTACCGGCGGCAATTTGCACACCACCGCCACCGACCACTGCACCTTCTGCGCCGAACAAAAGGCGATGGGCGCGAACGATTTCACGCGCATCCCGAACGGCTGCGGCGGCGTCGAGGAACGCATGGCGGTGGTCTGGGACGCAGGCGTGAACAACGGCCGCCTCACGCCCTCCGAATTCGTGCGAGTCACCTCGACCAACGCGGCGCAGATCTTCAACATGTACCCGCGCAAAGGCGTGATCGCGGTCGGAGCCGATGCCGACCTCGTGGTCTGGGACCCGAAGGGTACCCGCACCATCTCCGCACAAACCCAGTTCTCGAAAGGCGGCTTCAACGTCTTCGAAGGCCGCACCGTGCGCGGCATCCCGACCCACACGGTCGCCGCCGGCAAGCTGGTCTTCGAGCGCGGCGATCTGCGCGCCGAAGAGGGCGCCGGCCGCCACATCGACCGCCCGGCATTCGCTTAGTCGGAACCTGTACCGTAGGGTGGACGGCTATGCCGTCCACGCGTCCAATTAGCACCGGCCCACCACCAGCATCGAAAGCCGGCGCGTCCACATCCCGGAGAACGATATGCCCGACACCCTGCGCATCAACGGCCAACGCCTCTGGCACTCCCTGATGGAACTGGCCCAAATCGGCGCCACCGACAAGGGCGGCGTCAAGCGCCTCGCCCTGACCGACCTCGACCGCCAGGGCCGCGACCTGGTCGTGCAATGGGGCCGTGAAGCCGGCATGTCGATCACCGTCGACAAGATCGGCAACGTCTTCATGCGCCGCCCCGGCCGCAACGCCAGCCTTGCGCCGATCGTCACCGGCAGCCACGTCGACACCCAGCCCACCGGAGGCAAGTTCGACGGCAACTACGGCGTGCTGGCCGGCCTGGAAGTCGTGCGCACCCTGAACGACCATGGCATCGTCACCGAAGCCCCGATCGAGGTTGCCTTCTGGACCAACGAGGAAGGCTCGCGCTTCGTGCCGGTGATGATGGGCTCGGGCGTGTTCTGCGGCGCTTTCAGCCTGGACGCGGCCTACGCCGCCAAGGACGTCGAGGGCAAGAGCGTGCGCGAAGAGCTGGAACGCATCGGCTACCTGGGCGAGGAAGAACCCGGCCAGCACCCGATTGGCGCCTACTTCGAAACCCACATCGAGCAGGGGCCGGTGCTGGAAGACGCCGACAAGGTGATCGGCGTGGTGCCGGCCGTGATGGGCCTGTCCTGGTATGACTGCACGGTCAGCGGCATGGAAGCGCACGCGGGCCCCACGCCGATGGGACTGCGCCGCGATGCGTTGCAGGTGGCGACAAGCATCATGCAAGAAGTGGTGGCGATTGCCTACCGCTACCCGCCTTATGGACGCGGCACGGTCGGCATGGTGCAGGTGTTCCCGAACAGCCGCAACGTGATCCCGGGCCAGGTGAAGTTCAGTATCGACCTGCGCAATGTGAACGACGCGCTGCTGAATACCATGCACGAAGAGATGCTCGCCTTTGTCGCGAAAACGCGCAGCGAGACCGGCCTCGGCATCGAGGTCGAGCGCGTCTCCTATTATCCGCCTTGCCCCTTCCACCCGGACTGCGTGAACGCCGTGCGCGCCGCCACCGACAAGCTGGGCTACTCCGTCATGGACGTGGTCTCCGGCGCCGGCCACGACGCCATCTACGCCGCCCGCGTGGCGCCCAGCGGCATGATCTTCGTGCCTTGCAAGGACGGCATCAGCCACAACGAGATCGAGGATGCCAAGCCCGAGCACCTGGAGGCCGGCTGCAACGTGCTGCTGCATGCGATGCTGGAGCGGGCGCGGGTAGTGGAGTAAGGTCGCGCAGTCGATCATGGCGTGAGGGCAGGGATGCGTCCGCTGCATGCCGGCAAACGCGGCTAGAATGCCCGCATGCCGAGCAAACTTCCTACCTTTCCCGGTCCATTGACCGCGCGCGGCGCCGTGCTGGCGGTGCTGCTGTCGAATGAAGACCAGACCGGTTCCGAACCGCTGCAGGGTCGCGTGACCCTGGCCGCCATCGTGCGCACCCTGAAGCGCAAATACCATTGGCCGATCGAGACCCACAGCTTCCCGGCGAACGCCGCCGATGGCCGCGCCACCTGGGCCACGGTGTACAGCCTGCCAGAGAATGTGATCGCCAAAGCCCTGGAGCGCGGAGGACGCGACTGGCTGCGCGCGCGCAGGCAGGCGCGGCGTGGCGTTGCACGGCTCGAAGATGACGAATAAAGAGAAGCGGCTTCAGACGTCATAAGCGGCCTCACGCGTTGAGCGGGCAAAAATCGGTTTAGCAAGGCAAGGCGTGGCGTCGGCGTCGGCTCTG
Organism: Massilia sp. IC2-278; assembly: GCF_020708045.1. Classification (GTDB taxonomy): domain Bacteria; phylum Pseudomonadota; class Gammaproteobacteria; order Burkholderiales; family Burkholderiaceae_D; genus Telluria. The sequence goes on along the minus strand of NZ_JAJFES010000006.1, from coordinate 157,196 downwards.
AGCGAGAGCAATTGTTCTGGGTTAATGCGGCTGCCGAGGACGTGGTGGGGCGCTTGATGAGGCCTTATGGAATCATGTCTCGTTCAGCCTGCGCATCGTGTCTCGTTTTTCCTTGTTTTGTCGCGCAAAATAACGAGACAAAAAACGACAGAACGCGACAGCAATAACGGTGCAAACGAGACAGCTTTTTAGAGGGCAGATTTCGGCGCGCCCCTACCGCTGGTTTCTGCAGCCCCCATCTACATTTGATTTAGCTCATATTCGCCGCATCATGTTGCGCTTGTCTCCGCCCATCTGCCGTCCTACCTTGTAAAGATAGCGCCGCTTCGCACTCCGCGGCCGGACCTTACGACGAGGAGAGACCGTCATGAGTTACCGTCTCGAAGGCAGGCTCCTGGAAGTATGCAACTGCAAGGTTCTGTGCCCGTGCTGGATCGGCGAAGACCCCGACCACGGCACCTGCGACACCATCGTCGCCTGGCACATCGACAAGGGCGCCATCGACGGCATCGATGTCGGCGGTCACACGCTTGCCGCCGTGTCCCATCTGCCCGGTAACATCCTGAAGGGCAACTGGCGCGTGGCATTCTTCGTCGACGACGGCGCCAGCGACGAACAAATGGACGCGCTCCTGAAGGTCTACAGTGGCAAGTCCGGCGGCGCCGTGGCCGAATTGTCCAAGCTGATCGGCGAAGTGGTGTCGATCGAACGCGCACCAATCAAATTTACGGTGAACGAGGGCAGGGGAGAACTGGCCATCGGCAGCGATTACTATGCCGAGCTCGAGCCCTATCGCGGCCCTAGCGGCAATACCACCACGCTCACCGAAACCATCTTCTCGACCGTGCCCGGCGCCCCGGTTTTTGTCGGCAAGGCGCCGGTCTACCGCTCGCGCAACGACACCCTCGGCATCCACCTGAACTTGCGCGACCATAACGCGCTGCAGAGCACCTTCGTGTTCGAAGCATGAGCGCAGCGGCCCATGCGCCGCAGGTGCGGCGCCACACCCGCGTGTTCGCGCCGCTGCTGCTGGCGCTGGCGGCGCTGGCCTGGCTGACCCTGTGGATCTGGGCCGGCAGTCCTTGGGGACGCTATCTCGACCACGGCGACTGGACCGCCTCCGGCCCGGCCGCCGCGCTGTGCCGCGCGCTGCCGGCCGGCGACATCGTCGTGCCGCTGCTGTTGTATGCTGCAGCCTGGATCCTGATGACCGCCGCGATGATGCTGCCCACCACATTGCCGCTGTTTGATGCCTTCGACCGCCTGACCAGCGGCCGGCCCGACCACGCGCGCCTGCTGGCGCTGCTCGGCCTCGGCTACATGGCCGCCTGGGGCGCCTTCGGCATCCTCGCGCACGGCCTGCACGAAGGCCTGCTGGCGCTCCTGAACCAATCGCCGCAGCTGGCCTGGAACGGCTGGATCGTCGGCGCCGCCGTGATTGCCGGCGCCGGCGCCTTCCAGTTCAGCCGCCTGAAATACGCTTGCCTCGACCGCTGCCGTTCGCCACTCGGCTTCGTCATGGCGCACTGGCGCGGCCGCAACCATGGCCGCCAGGCCATCCTGCTTGGCCTGCACCATGGCGCCTTCTGTGTCGGCTGTTGTTGGGCGCTGATGTTGCTGATGTTCGCCGTCGGTGCCGGCAGCCTGGGCTGGATGCTGGTGCTGGCCGTCGTGATGGCCATCGAGAAGAACACACCCTGGGGCCGGCGCATCGGCAAGCCGCTGGGCGCGGCCTTGCTGGCCTGGTCCGCACTGCTGGTGGCCAGCCATGCGTGACCTCGCAACAGGCCGGCCGCGCCTGGCTACGCTGGCGTTCACGGCGGCGGCAATGCTGGCCTTTGCCGCCAATTCGCTGCTGTGCCGGCTAGCGCTGCTGCAGGGCGGGATCGACCCGGCCAGCTTCGGCGCGGTGCGCATCGTTTCCGGCGCCATCGCGCTGGCGCTGATCGTGCGCTGGCGTGCGGGCGGCGCGAAGGAAGCCGGTGGCGACTGGCTATCGGCGGCGATGCTGTTCGCCTACGTCGCCTTGTTTTCCTTCGCCTACGTGAATCTGGCGGCCGGCACGGGCGCGCTGATCCTGTTCGGCGCCGTCCAGCTGACCATGTTCGGCGCCGCCCTGCGCGCCGGCGAACGCTTTGCGCCCTTGGCTTGTGCCGGCCTGGCGGTGGCGGCGCTGGGCCTGGTCTATCTTGTCCTGCCGGGCGTCAGCGCACCGCCCATCGTGCGGGCGTTGCTGATGGCATTGGCCGGGGTGGCCTGGGGCGTGTATTCGCTGCGTGGACGCGGCGCGCTCGATCCGCTCGGCGCCACGGCCGGCAACTTCCTGCGCGCCGCACCGATGGCGCTCGTGTTGTGGATGCCTTTTGTCGGCGTTGCGCATGCCGACGTGGGCGGCATCCTGCTCGCGGTGGCGTCGGGCGCCATTACCTCGGGTGTCGGCTATGCGCTCTGGTACACGGCGCTGCGCGAACTCAGCGCGATGCGCGCGGCGACGGTGCAGCTGTCGGTGCCGGTGATCACGGCCTTCGGCGCAGTGCTGTTCCTGGCCGAGCCTTTGAGCCTGCGGCTGGTGCTGGCGTCGGTAGCGATCCTCGGCGGGATTGCGCTGGTGCTGGCCGGGCGTGCAAAACAATAACCAGGCATCACCCGATCTGCTTTTCCATGTACACGGATGGAATGCCGATGCCCGAACGGTGCGCGTAGAGCGCTTCGCGCAGGGCGGTGAATCCGGCGCGCCGGTAGAAAGGCACGGCATTCAGCGACGCGGACAGATACAGGCGCTTGCAGCCAAGTGCACGCGCCAGGTCTTCGCACGCCGCGAGCAGCATCGCGCCAATGCCGCGCCCATGTTCGTCAGGCTCGACAAACACCGCATCGACTTCGCCGCTGACCACGTCCACTGCGGCATACCCGAGCATGCGCCCGGCTTCCTCCGCGACGGTGGTGCCGCCCGTCGCAATCAAATGAGACAAGCTGTCCGGCGCCGGAGACGACAGCCAGACATCCAGTACATCCTGTGCATAATGCCCGGCGCAGCCATTGGCAACGGCGCGCGTACGCAGCGCCCACAAGGCGGCAAGCTCGTCACCGCGTGCCGGCCGCAGGGCGATCATGCGCCAGCCGACAGGCTGCGCAGGAAGTCCAGCAGCACCTGCCCGGCCAGCTCGGCATCGTCGGCTGTCATGGTTTCCAGCGGGTTGTGGCTGATGCCGCCATTGCCGCAGCGTGTAAACAGCATCGCCACATCCGTGATCTGCGCCATCTGCATCGCATCGTGGCCGGCGCCGGACAGCAAGTCGAAACGCGGCACGCCGGCACGCTCCACGGCCGCGCCCAGCGCATCCATCAGGCGCGGCGAGCAGGGCGCCGCTTCGGCTTCCACGATCTTCCACAGCTTTTCGTCGATGCCGCGCCGTGCACAAATGGCGCTGATGCCGGCCAGGATGTCGTCCACCGCGGCCAGCCGCACGGCGTCGTCGGCCGCGCGGATGTCGAGCGAAAGCTTGCAGGCGCCGGGGATCACGTTCACCGAACCGGCCGGCACCTCGAGCTGGCCGACGGTGCCGACCAGCGATGGCACGCCGCTGCAGCGCGACTCGACCAGCAGCACGATTTCGGCGGCGGCCGCGGCAGCATCGCGGCGCATGCCCATCGGCGTGGTGCCCGCATGGCTGGCCACGCCGCGCAACTCGACCAGGTAGCGCGAGCTGCCGGCAATCGCCGTCACCACGCCCAGCGGCAAGCCGCGCTCCAGCAGCACCGGGCCCTGTTCGATATGGACTTCGACGAAGCCGAGCAGGTCTTCAGGCCGCCGCGCAATCGACGGGATCGCCGCGGGATGGTGGCCGGTTTCGAGCAGCGCCTGGCGCATGCTCACGCCGTCCGCGTCCTGGGTATCGAGCCGGTCCAGGTCGAACTGCCCGGTGACCGCGCTGCTGCCCAGGAAGGTGCTGCGAAAGCGCACGCCTTCTTCTTCCGCGAAGCCGACCACCTCCAGGTGGTAGGGCAAACGCTCGCCACGCAGGTGCAGCGCGCGCACGATGGCGACCGGCAGCAGGATGCCCAGGCGCCCATCGTACTTGCCACCGTTGCGCACGGTGTCGTAGTGCGAGCCGGTCATCAGGGTTTTCGCGTTCGGGTCCGTCGCGGCGTAGCGGCCGACCACGTTGCCGACCGCATCGATATGCGTCTGCATGCCGGCGTCCATCATCCAGGCCTCGATCTGGGCGGCGGTGCGGCAGTGCGCCGGCGTCAGGTAGGCGCAGGTGAGGCCCTCGTCCGCATCGCTCCAGGCGCCGATGATCTCGGCCCAGTCCATCACCTGCGCGCCGATCGACGGCGTCACGCCGAGCAGGGCGTTCAGGCGGATTTCGGCGATGCGGTGCACCTGGCGCAGGGCTTCGGCCATCTCGTCCGCGCGACCGTTTTTCAGGCGCCGCGCAAAGGTGTCGATGATCGCCGTGCGCGTCAGCCCGCGCCCGGTCGGGCCTTTCACGGCCAGGATGAAGGGGAAGCCGAAGCGGTCGTTGTACTCGGCATTCAAACGCTGCAGCGTGGCGTATTCCTCGGCACTGCACAGGTTCAGGCCGGAGGCGGCCTGCTCGCCGGTCGATTCGGCCGTCAGCTCGCCGGCAATCGCCGCCTTGCCCGCCAGCTCGGGGTGGGCGCGCAGCAGGCCCAGGCGCTCGTCCTCGCTCGCGGTATCGACCACATCCTGCAAGGCCAGCTTCAGCGCCGCCAGCGAGGCAAAGGGACGCGCGCTTGCGGCGCGCTGCGCGATCCAGGGCGAATGCTCGTAGATGCCGTTCAGGGCCGCGACGAAACCGGCGGCGTCAAGTGTATTCAGGCTGGAGAGGGTAGTCATGATCGGCCTCGCATGATTCGAACCTTCGATGATAAGGCCGGAGGGCGTCCGCGCCTATACGGCCACAAATATACTCACTTCTGCACCAGCGCCCGCGCCGCCTGGCTCACCTGGTCGCGCAGCCATTTATGTTCAGTCGACTGGTGCACGCGCTGGTGCCACAGCTGGTAGAAGCGCATCGGCGGGAACTTGATCGGCATGGTGAAGGTCTTCAGCGGCAGCGCCTTTTCATAAAAGCGCATGAACTGGCGGCCGGTGGTCAGGACCAGGTCGGTCTGGGTCAGCATGTAGGGGATCAGGCCGAAGTAAGGCGACTCGACCGCGATCTTGCGGTGTAGCCCGGAGCGCGCCAGGAAGGAGTCGATCACGCCGTGGTAACCGGGCAGCATCTGCGACGGCGCCACGTGCGGCAAACTGAGGTAGTCTTCGATCGTCATGGCGTCGGCATCGGTGCGCTTGGCATAGGGGCTGTCGGCGCGCATGGTGCAGACGATCGGGTCCTCGAACAGTTTCGACATGTGCAGGTGCGCGGGCGGCTCGTCCCAGTTGGCGATCACCAGGTCCATCTCGCCGTCGGACAGCATGCGCAGGTAGTCGGTGCCCGGTCCCACGCTGTGGATGGCCACGCGGCTGTTCGGCGCCACGCGGCGGATCGAGGCCACCACGTTCGGCAGGAACTGGGTGTCGAGGTAGTCGGGCGCGGCGATGTGGAAGGTGCGCGCCGCCGCCTCGGGCACGAAGGGCGACTTCTTGATGAACAGGCTCTCGGTTTCGTCGAGGATGCGCTTGGCGGGTTTCAGCAGGCTTTCGCCGTGCTGGGTCGGCACCATGCCGCGCGCGCCGCGCACCAGCAGCGGGTCCCCGGTCAGCTCGCGCAACTTGCGCAGCGAGGCCGAGATCGAGGGCTGCGGCTGGTTCAGCTTCAGCGCCACGCGCGAGACGTTCTTTTCCACCAGCAGCAGGTAGAGGATGCGGATCAGGTGCAGGTCGAGGTGCTGGGGCAGGCTGGCCATGGGATGTTAGGTGTATATCGGTTCGGTTATGTCGAATATACGGCATATTTCATGTCGTAGAAAATGAAAACCGCGTATCTTCGTTGAAATACTGCCCCGATTAAGATGAGGGACCCCTGCATGGACGTGTTCGGATACCTGGCTCCCTACGGCCTCGAATGGCTGAATTTGCTCGTACGCTGGCTGCACATCATCACGGGGATTGCCTGGATCGGCGCCTCGTTCTACTTCGTCTGGCTCGACAACACCATCAAGCCGCCGGCGCCGGGTTCCGACCTGGCGAACAAGGGCGTGGCCGGCGAACTCTGGGCCGTGCACGGCGGCGGCTTCTACAACCCGCAAAAGTATCTCGTCGCCCCGGCCACGCTGCCGAAGGAACTCCACTGGTTCAAGTGGGAAGCCTATTCCACCTGGCTGTCCGGCTTTGCGCTGCTGTTCATCGTCTACTACCTGAATGCGCAAGCCATGATGGTCGACCGCAGCGTGGCCGATCTCTCCAGTTGGCAGGCTGTCGGTATCGGCCTGGGCAGCCTGGTGGTCGGCTGGCTCGTCTACGACCTGCTGTGCAAGTCCCCGCTTGGCAAGCGCGACCTGGCCTTCGGCGCCGTCATCTTCGCCTTCCTGGTCGGGAGCAGCTGGGTGCTCACCCATTTGCTCAGCGGGCGTGCGGCCTACCTGCACATCGGCGCCATGATCGGCACCATCATGGTGGCGAATGTCGCCCACGTGATCATCCCCGGCCAGCGCAAGATGGTGAACGCGATGATGGCTGGCCAGAAGCCCGACCCCAGCTACGGCATCAAGGCCAAGCAGCGCTCGGTGCACAACAACTACTTCACGCTGCCGGTGCTGTTCCTCATGATCAGCAACCACTATGCGATGACCTACCGCCACGAGCACGCCTGGGCCGTGCTGGCGGTGATCATGGCGGCCGGCGTGTTGATCCGCCACTTCTTCAATCTGCGCCACAAGGGCCGCATCGAGTGGAAGTACCCGGCGGCCGGCGTCGCGCTGCTGGCCGTGCTGGCGGTGCTGATCGCGCCGAAGGCGCCGGTGGCGCCGGTGGCGCAGGCGCCTAGCGTGGATACGGCGGCCCAATTTACGCAGGTGAAGCACATCGTCGACCAGCGCTGCGTCAGCTGCCATGCCGCGAAGCCAACGCAGCCCGGCTTTGCCACCGCGCCGGCCGGCGTGATGCTCGAATCGCCAGAACTGATCAGCCAGAATGCCGCGCGCATCTACCAGCAGACCGTCCAGCTGAAAGCGATGCCGCTGGCGAATCTCACCAACATGACCGACGCCGAACGGGCGCAGATCGGCGCCTGGTTCGAAGCCGGCGCCAGGACAGGAAGCCAATGATGGATACACAGGCCAGACAACAGCTGCGCGACTGGATCGATGCCCACTTCGACGAGCAGGTCGCCTTCCTGCAGGGCGTGGTGCGCATTCCCACCGATACTCCGCCGGGCAACAACGCGCCGCATGCCGAGGCCGTGGCCGAGATGGTGCGCGCCTTTGGCTGGGAAGCCGTGCGCCATGCGGTGCCGGCGCAGCTTGTCGCCGACTACGGCATGGAATCGATCACCAACCTGATCGTGCGCCGTCCGTATGGCGAGGGCCCGACCATCGCCCTGAACGCCCACGGCGACGTGGTGCCGCCCGGCGAAGGCTGGAGCAAGCCGCCGTACGGCGCCGAGATCGAGGATGGCTATTTGTACGGCCGCGCCGCCGCGGTCTCGAAGAGCGACTTCGCCACCTACATCTTTGCCGTGCGCGCGCTGGAGGCACTCGGCCTGCCCCTGAAGGGCGGGGTCGAGCTGCACTTCACCTACGACGAGGAATTCGGCGGCCTGCTGGGGCCAGGCTGGCTGCTGGAGCAGAAGCTCACAAAGCCCGACCTGGTGATCGCGGCCGGCTTCAGCTACCAGGTCATCACCGCCCACAACGCCTGCCTGCAGCTCGAAGTCACGGTGCACGGCAAGGCCGGCCACGGCGCCATGCCCGAGACGGCGATTGACGCATTGCAGGCGGCCACGCGCATCCTGAACGCCATCTACGGCCAGCTGCCCGAGCTGAAGAAAATCAAGTCGAAGGTGGCCGGCATCGATTCGCCCACCATGCTGGTCGGACGCATCGATGGCGGCACCAACACGAATGTGGTGCCGGGCAAGGTGGTACTGAAGATGGACCGGCGCATGATTCCCGAGGAAGACCCGGTGGCCGTCGAGGCCGGGGTGCGCGCCCTGATCGAGGATGCGGTGCGCGGCTTGCCCGGCATCCGGGTCGAAATCCGGCGTTTGCTGCTGTCGCATGCCTTGCGGCCGCTGCCCGGCTCCGAGGCGCTGGTGGACAGCCTGAGGCGCAACGGCCGCGCCATCCTGGGCGAGGACATTCCCGCCGTGGGCACGCCGCTGTACGCCGATGCGCGCCTGTACGGCGAGCAGGGCATCCCGGCCGTGATGTACGGCGCCGGCCCGCGCACGGTGCCGGAATCGAATGCGAAAAAGGCCGACGAAAAGCTGGCGCTGGACGACCTGCGCAAGGCGACGAAGGTGGTGGCGCTGACGCTGTTCGATTTGCTGGGAAAGGACTGCATGAGCGCTACCTGAGCGCTGCCTCGTGATAGGCTAGCGGTTCCAACCGAACAGAGGGAAAGCGATGGCACAGATCGATCTGTCGAACTACAACCTCGGCGAACTGAAAGGCCTGCAGTTCGACGTCGAGAAGGAACTCAAGGAGCGCCAGAAGCACGACCTGCGCAAGGCGCGCGAGCAGGTGCTGGCGATCGTGCAGGAAGCCGGCATGTCGGTCGATGAACTGCTGGCCGAGCGCGGCAAGGGAAAAACTGCGGGCAAGGGCGCCGGCAAGGGCAGGCCCAAAAAGGCCGGCCCCGCAGCCTGATCACCGCCCGCGCATCGAGCGTTCGATCTTCTGGTCGGTCTTGTACTGGCTGAGGGCATACACGGCCCAGATGGCGGCGGGCAGCCAGCCGATCAGCGTCACTTGCAGGATCAGGCAGATGATGCCGGCGATCGGGCGGCCGATGGTGAAGAAGGTGAGCCAGGGAAGGATCAGGGCGATGAGCAGGCGCATGGGGTTTCCTTGAATAGTCGAATCGTGGAGCCCGTGCAACGGGGCGTGTCTGTCGAAATCTTATAACAGGCAGGCCCGCGCTCAGCACACCGTTGGCGCATCGTTATCGGTCACTGTGGGCGAGGGGCTGTTGTAGGGTGGGCACTTGTGCCCACGCGCTTACACAATGGCCTGTCGAAAGGTATCCCGAGAGGCAGGTGTCGTCGATCTGCCGGTTCTGTCGCACAAGATCCACCGGTGATACCGCGTGGGCACAGGTGCCCACCCTACGAAGACCGTTACCGCATCGTTAACGCCACGATGGCGGGATGTTCTCGAACCCACCGAACAAGGGCCGCCATGCAGCGTCATGGTGGGTTCGAGAACCCACCCTACGGCTGTCCGACCGGTCCGGTCTTACCCAGCGTTTCCGCCATCCGCACCAGGCGCACGAACTCGGCGCGGTAACCCTCGGCATCCTTGCCGCGCGCATCGTTCGCCAGATTCGCGATATCGGCATAGCTGTAATCCGCCACCGGCGCTTCCCCGCGCAAACGCTGGCCAAAGGCCGCCACCGCCACCGCAAAACGCGCATCTTCCGGCGCCGCGTCCAATCCCTTGCGCACACTGGCCGCGCGCACCGCATGCGAGGTCTCGCGGCTGGTGGCCTGGCCCGGCAGCTTGTAGCGCACCTTCACGAAGCAGAGTTCATCGCCCTTGCCGGCAGGCGCCGCCTTCTTGCCATCGCCATAGCGCAGCGGATCGACCAGCTTGCCCGCTTCCGAGGCCGGCGTGATCTCGTAGATGGCCGTGACCGTGTGGCCGGCGCCCATGTCGCCCGCATCGACCTTGTCGTCTTTAAAATCCTGGCGCGCCAGAATGCGGGTTTCGTAGCCGATCAGGCGGTAGGCGGCCACCTGGCGCGGGTTGAATTCGACCTGCATCTTGACGTCGTTCGCGATCGGGAACATGGTCGAGCCGAGTTCTTCCTGCATGGCCTTGCGCGCTTCCAGCAGCGAGTCGATGTAGGCGGCGTTGCCGTTGCCGGACTGGGTCAGGCGCTGGATCAGGGCGTCGTTCAGGTTGCCCGTGCCGACGCCGAACACCGACAGGTAGACGCCGCTCTTGCGCTTGTCGGCGATGAAGCGCTCCAGCTGCTTCGGATCGGTGATGCCGATGTTGAAGTCGCCGTCGGTGGCCAGGATCACGCGGTTCACGGCCTTCGGGTCGCGGTGACGCTCGGCCAGCGCATAGGCGCGCTGCAGGCCGTCGCCGCCGGCGGTGCCGCCCGCTGCACGCAGGCCGTCGAGGGCATCGACGATCTTCTGCTTGTCGCGGCCGAGCGTCGGTTCGAGCGCCACCTGGGTGCCGTTCGCATAGGTGACGATGGACACGCGGTCGTTCTCGCGCAACTGGTCGGCGAACAGGCGCAGGCCCTGCTGCAGCAGCGGCAGCCGGTCTGGCCCCTGCATCGAGCCGGAGACGTCGATCAGCAGCACCAGGTTCAGCGGCGGGCGCTCGGCCTGCTGCAGGTCGAAGCCGCGCACGGCCACATGCAGCAGCTGGTTGCCTGCCTTCCAGGGGCTGGGCATGACTTCGGTCGTCACCGCGAAGGGTTCGGTGCGCGCCTTCGGTGCGGCGTAGCGGTAGGGGAAGTAATTGACCATCTCCTCGACGCGCACGGCCTGCGGCGGCGGCAGGCGGCCGGACGTGAGCTGGCGGCGCACAAAGGCGTAGGAGGCGGTATCGACGTCGGCGCTGAAGGTGGACACCGGCTGCTCGGCCACCAGCTGGGTGGCGTTCGCTTCCTTGTCTGGGAATTTGTCGGCCTGCGGCGGGGCGATCACGACAAAGCCCGGCGGCGGCGCGCGCCGCAGCGCCTGGTGCTGCCCCGAGATCGACGAGCCGGTCACGACCACGCTCTGCTTCGGCTGCGAGGCGTAGGCCGAGAACGAAGGAGAGGGAGGCGGTGGCGGCGCAGGAGGCGATATTGCAGCCGGCGCCGGCGCCGCTTCGGGCGCGGCCAGGACCGGCGCTTCCTGCTGGCCAGGGGACTGCACGCTGCAGCCGGCCAGCAGCAGGGCGCCCAGCGCCAGGAGCGCGGGCGTATTCAGGGGACATCTCATGATTGGACCTCCTTCGGTTTGTTATACCGATAAGGTGCAACGGCGATGCCCGAATTGCAACGGCACTTACAACCTGTAATCCTTTATGCGGCCGGCATGGGCCTTTTCAACGCGCCCCGTCCTCTGCCGCAATCGAGCGCGGCACGATAGCGAACTGCGGCGCGCGGCCGTAGTCAGGCTTGACGCTGCGCGACATGAAGCGCTCCCAGGCCTTGCGGCCGGCGTTGCCGCCAATGTCGGCCGCATAGGCCAGCGCCGGCTGCAGGTTCGACGGGAAGCCAAGCGGCGCACCCGAATAGCCGCCCATGTCGCCGGGCTTGCGCTTGGTGGCCGCCGCCATCTGCTCGCTGCCGCAGGGCAGGGCGGCCACTTCCGGCCCCACCGTCTTCGGATACGACTCGGCGATGGTGTTGTAGATCGGCGCGGTCGCCGAGTCGCGCACCGAGATCGAATAATTGGCCGCGGCCAGCCAGCAGGTGCCTTCGCCGACCATGCGTGCGAGCGGGAACTTCGCCTTCCACTTCAGCAGCGGCCCGGCATCCTTGAAGCCGAGGTCGACCAGGTGGCCGACGGCGGAGGTGAAGAAGTCGTCCTGCCAGGGCGCGATCGCCGTGTCCTTGCGGTAGGACGCCGCGGCCCGGTGCACGATCGCGCCCAGGCCGTTCGCCTGCGGGTTGTCGGTATAGGTGGCGTTGTACCAAGCCAGGTTGGTCTTCAGGATGGCGAGGAAGTCGTCCTTCAGCGGATGTTTGTCGGGCGTGATGTAGGCCGCTTCGCCCAGCGTGCGCAGGCTCCAGGCCTGGCCGCGCACCTGGTGCGACAGGAGCAGGCCCTCGATGTTCTTGCGGTAGCCCGGGTTGGTGGCGAACACGTTGTACATGGCCCAGAACTGCAGCTCTTCCAGGTAGTAGTGGTCGCCCGTGACGAGGTAGGGCAGGTAGGCAAAGGCCGGCTGGTGCGCGCTGTCGTGCGCGTACGGCGTCTTGCAGGCGCTCTTCGGGCAGCGCGGGAAGACTTCGAGCTTGCCGGTCTTGCGGTTGCGTGTGTCGCCCGGATTGCCGAGGATGGTCATGTAGGGATAGTCGATCAGGCTGATCGGGCGTCCGGTCTGGCGGTCGCGATAGTGGATCGACCAGCTGCCGGCGCGGTCGGCCGTGCCCAGCGTGACTTCCTTCGCGCGCGGGTCCATGCTCAGCAAATACATGGCGCCCCATCCCGGCAGCAGGCCGATGTCGTTGCGCCCGCCGGTGCTCGGCATGCCGCGCGATGCCGCGCCGATGCCCATCGGCTCCGCGTTCGGCCCTTCATAGCGCGCAGCCAGCGCCGCCAGCGCCTTGTCCGAGACGATCACCGAGCGGTCGTAGTTGGGCAGCGCGCGCGAGGCGATCAGGTAGCCAGTGTCGTGGCGCAGGTGCACGTCCGGTGCGTCGCCAGTCCACGCCAGCACGCGCCAGCGCGCATGGTGGTAATGGACCAGGCCCTGCTTCGCATATACCTGCTTGCCGCCCGCGACCACCTCGACGTCATAGGTAAAATTCTGCGGCGCCGGCTCGTAGGCCCAGTCGTTCTCGACCACCACGTCGACGCGCGCCTTGCCGGCCGTGCCGTAGGAACGGATCGCGAAGCGCGCTGCCAAGTGCGGATGGGCTTCGCCCTTGGCGTTGCGCAGCGGCGCCGCGACCTGCACTTCGGTGACCAATGGGCCGTCCAGCCACTTGCCTGGCTCGCCGTCTTTCAACAGGGCCTCGCTCGAGGCGCTATAGCGTTCGCCGTCGAGCGTCACGTTCACCGTCGTGGCCGGCGCGGCGAGGCGCGCGGCCGGCTTCTCGCCTGCACCCTTACTGCCCTTGACCAGGGCAATGCCCAGCGGGCGTCCCGGCGCCAGGCGCGGCAGGATGGCGGAGATCACCGCGTGCCTTACCGAGCCGTCCGGGTGGGTGGCCTTGACGTCGACCTGCAAGGGCAGCGCCGCGCCATCGGCCAGCTTGCCCGACAGGCTGGCGCCGGCCGGCAAGTCGCCCGGCGCGAACACCTGGCCGAAAGTGACGGGGACCTTGCTTTGCTCGTCGCGCGCCGTGCTCTCGACCACGACGCCGGTGATGCCGCCGCGTGGAATCGCGGTGGCCTGCGCAGGCCGGGCCGCCGGGGTTTCCCTGGCCGCGGGCGCCTCCTTCGGCGTCTCCTTTGCCGGTGGCGCATCCCTGGATGGCGCATCGCCGTGGCGCGCCGAGACGACCCGGCTGGCGTCGATGGTGCCGGTCTGCGGCAGGCCGACGAAGCCGGGCGGGTCATGCTTGTCCTGTGCCTGCCCCTGCGCGCCGGCGCAGGACAGCAGGGCGAGGGCGATGGAGCGGAAAAGGCGGGAGCGGAGCGGGGAAGCGCAGGCGGTCATGTTCAGTCGTCGATGGAAAAGCATAGGCCGAAGAGTAACGCAAAGCGGCCCGGAGCCTGCGCAAGGCAGAGCAACCACACGGGCCGGCAAACAAAAAGGGCCCCGCAGGGCCCATGGAAACGCTTAGTTCTTCAGCGTGCGTTCGAACAGCTTCAGGATGCGGCGGTACTGGTCGAACCAGCTTTCCGGCTGGGTGTAGGCGTGGCGTTCCAGCGGGTAGCTGGCCAGTTCCCAGTTATCCTTGCGCAGCTCGATCAGGCGCTGGGCCATGCGCACCGAGTCCTGGTAGAACACGTTGTCGTCGACCATGCCGTGGCCGATCAGCAGGTTGCCGCGCAAATTCTCGGCATACTCGATCGGAGACGAGATTTTATAAGCCTGCGGGTCGAGGTCCGGCGTGTTCAGGATGTTGGCGGTGTACTCGTGGTTGTAGCTGGTCCAGTCGGTCACCGGGCGCAGCGCGGCGCCGGACTTGAACATTTCCGGTGCGCGCATCAGCGCCATGAAGGTCATGAAGCCGCCATAGCTGCCGCCGTAGATGCCCACGTTCTGCGCGTCGCCCTGCAGGTTCTGTACCACGTACTTCACGCCGTCCTGGTAGTCCACCAGTTCCGGGTGGCCCATCTGGCGGTAGATCGCGGTGCGCCAGTTGCGGCCGTAACCCTTCGAGGCGCGGTAGTCCATGTCGAGCACGATGTAGCCGCGCTCCACCAGCAGGTTGTGGAACATCTGCTCGCGGAAGTAGTTCGGGTAGCGCTTGCTGGTGTTCTGCAGGTAGCCGGCGCCGTGCACGAACATCACGATCGGATATTTTTTACCGGCTTCCAGCTTGGCCGGGCGGTACAGCTTGGACCACACCGGGTCGCCGCCGTCGCTCGACGGCACGGCCACATATTCGGGCTGGATCCACTCGCGCGCCTTGTATTCGGCGGTGCGGGTATCGGTCAGTTTGGCCGCCGCGCCACCCGCCACCGGCACCGTGGCCAGCTGGATCGGCATGTAGCTGGTCGAGTAGTGCACCAGGAGTTTACGGTTGTCCGGCGACAGGGCGAAGCGCTCCACGCCTTCCAGGCCCGTCACTTCGCGCGTGGCGCCGTCTTTCGCGTTCACCGCGCACACTTCATAGGTGCCCGGGTTCTTGCGGTTGCAGAGCATGTAGGCGGTGCTGCCGTCGAAGTTCCACTGCACGTCGCCGGCTTCCCACTTGCCGCTGGTGAGGGCGCGCGCCTGGCCGTCGGTGCTCGACGTGTACAGGTGCGAGTAGCCGCTTTCTTCCGACAGGTACCACAGCGTGCGGTTGTCAGGCAGCCAGCCGAAATCGGCGTTGTCGTAGTTGACCCAGGCTTCGTCACTCAGGCGGTGCACGGGTTTCAGCTTGGCGTTCGGCAGGTCGATGGTGGCAATCCAGCGGTCCTTGTTGTCGACCGCGCGCAGCATCACGGCAGCCTGTTTGCCGTCGAAGGTCCAGCGCACGGCGTCGGCACGGTCGGCGATGCGCAGCGGGCGGTTGCCCTTCAGTGGATCGAGCTTGGCGTCGGCGCGCAGCTTGGCCAGCGGGTCGGTAGCGATGCCGGGCAGGCTGTCGAACGGGATGTCCTTGACCGTATTCGTGGCCAGGTCGATCAGTTTCAGCGCATGCGGCGTCGGGTTGTTGCGGCCGACGCGGGTGCGTTCGTCGTCGGCTTCCTCATAGCCCGATTCGGTCACGTAGCGCGGCATCTTGCCGACGCGGCCCTTGTCGCCGCCTTTTGCCGCGGTGACCACGACCAGCCAGCGGCCGTCCGGGGACAGGGCGCTGCCTTCGATGGTGAGCTTGTCGCCCAGGTAGATCGGGGCGGGGGCGCGGGTCGGATCGGCGCGGCGCTCCTCCTCGGCGCGTGCGCGGCCGGCGTCGCGGTCGTCCTTGGCCCGCTTCAGGGTGGCGATCAGGCGCAGCTGCATGTCGCGCAGGGTGTCCGGGTCGCTGGCGGCCGGGTCTTTCGCGGCGCGCGGCAGGGCGACGGGACCCTGCACGCGGCTGGCGCGGTCCCAGCTGAACCACTCGTGGCCGACGCGGAACTGCACGGCGCGCTCGTCACTCGAGAACTGCGGGTCTTCGGCTTTCACGCCGCGCGTGATCTGGACCAGGGCGCCATTCTTCAGGTCGCGCTCGAACAGGTCGCCATTGCGCACCAGGACGGCGCGCGTGTGGCTGCGGTTATAGACGACGTTCGGGCTGTCGAGCTTTGCCAGCTCAGCGTCCTGTACCTTGCGCGGCTGGCCGCCCTGCACGGCCTCGAAGGTGTCGCGCAGCTGCGAGCCGGTGCGCTTCTGCTTGTAGAAGACCTGCTTGCCGTCCCAGCTGAACCAGGCCTGTTCGGCGGGGTTGCCGATCCAGTCGGGGTTGGCCATGGCCTGGTCGAGGGTGATGGGCGTTGGCGCCGCCATCGCGGGCAGCGCGGTGAACGCGGCAAGAATCGTCAGTACAGGAAGTCGCATCGTGAATGGTGGTTGGTTAGCGAAATAGCTTTCTGGCTAGAAATTGCGAATGCATTCTAGCTCAGCCACCATGCGACAGGGCAGTTCGCGGATGAATAATCCGCAAGAATTGTTACCCGCGTATTGCTGTGTTTACACGGGTGTTCGAACTATTACAGCGGCTCAGGCAGCCTGGTTCTGCGACTTCGGCTGGCGCGGCAGGAACATGGCGATGCGTGCAACGACGGCGAGAACGGCGAGGCCAACTGGCAGGTATTCGAGAGCGATCATGGTCAAACCTTTCTTGCGCTGGTCAGCGCGGTGGTTGGTCAATACGGCGATGTTGCGTTGCAGTATAGAACGCCTATTCTCATAAATAAACTTTATGTTCATTATGTCCGCGATAAGCTGTGCTTATGATTTATCGTTTGTCATACACGGCGATATTTACGGCTGATATATCTCGACTGCAACAAAACCGTATGATGCGTCGATTGCTTACGGGAGGCCTCTGTACCCTGGAAGTATGATGGACGTAGGGTGGGCACTCTGTGCCCACGCGGTACGCACACATCCGGCGCCTACGTGCGGTGAGGTGTCGCTCGCGCAATAGCCGTGAGCCGCCGGCGGATCGTGGCCAGGTGATACCTCGCGAGCGACAAGCCGAGGCACGTGATCAAAAGGAGACGTTCGTACCGCGTGGGCACGGAGTGCCCACCGTACGGTCAATGCCGCGGTGAGATCATGGGGCACGCGGTTAGGCCCGTGTGGCCCGCTTCTTGCATTCCTCATCGGCATGAAATCCAGCCACCCACCCCGCAGCCTGCGCATCGTCGTCGTCACCGCCGACACATCCGGCCACGACGATGCCGCGCTCGCCGCCCGGCACGAGCGCAACACGGCGCTGCGCATCGGGCTGCTGGAGTCGGGCTACGACATCGTCGCCTCGCTGCCGCCGGATATCTTCCTGCCCGAGCGCGTGGCCCAGCTGCAGCCGGACCTGATCATCGTCGACAGCGAATCCGATGCGCGCGACGTGCTCGAACACATCGTGATCGCCACCCGCGACGAACGCCGCCCCATCGTCCTGTTCACCGAAGACCACAGCGCCCCGGCGATGGAGGCGGCGATGGCGGCCGGGGTCTCGGCCTATATCGTGGCTGGCCTGCAGGCCGAGCGCGTGCGGCCCGTGCTCGACGTGGCGCTGGCGCGCTTCCGGCGCGAGCAGCAACTGCTGGGCGAACTGGCCGACACGCGCCAGAAGCTGGCCGAGCGCAAGGTGGTCGAGCGCGCCAAGGGCGTGCTGATGGCGCGCTACCGCCTGAAGGAAGAAGAAGCCTACGGCCGCCTGCGCAGCCTGGCGATGAACAAGAACCTGAGACTGGCCGAGGTCGCGCAGCGCATCCTCGACGTCGAGGATTTGCTGGGCCAGGCCCCGGCTGCGAAAGGACATACATGACGGGTTTGCTGGGGCAGGGCGGGCAGGGCGCCTACGCGGCAGGCAGCGACCAGCCGGAAAAGACGGAACTGCGGATCGGTTTCATGCCGCTGGCCGATTGCGCGCCGCTGGTGATGGCCTCCGTACTCGGCTTCGACGAGAAGTACGGCATCCGCCTGGTGCTGGAACGCCAGCACTCGTGGTCGGCCATGCGCGACCGCCTGAACACGGGCGAGCTCGATGCGGCCCAGGCCTTGTATGGCCTGCTGTACGGCCTCCAGATGGGCATCGGCTCGGCGCCGCGCGACATGGCCTTGCTGATGAACCTGAACCAGAACGGCCAGTCCATCGTGCTGTCGCGCGCCCTCGCCGAACGCGGTGCACGCGATGGCGCCGGGCTCGCCGCGCTGATGCGTGCGCAGGCGCGCCGCTACACCTTCGCCCACACCTTCCCGACCGGGAACCACGCCATGTGGCTGTGCTACTGGCTGGCCGCCGCCGGCATCGATCCCTTGAAGGATGCCACGCTGGTCACCGTGCCGCCCGGGCAGATGGCGGCCAACCTGGAGGCCGGCCACATGGACGGCTTCTGTGCGGGCGAACCCTGGAGCCGGCGTGCGCTGCAGGGCGGCGCCGGTGCGCTGGTGGCGCCGAGCAGCCAGGTCTGGCCCGACCATCCGGGCAAGGCGCTGGGCGCGCGCGCCGATTTCGTCGCGGCGCATCCGCACGCCTGCCGCGCCCTGGTGGCGGCCCTGCTCGACACGGCGCGCTGGCTCGACGCCTCGCCGGTGAACCGCGAAGCGGCGGCCGAGGTGCTGGCCAGTGCCGCCTACGTCAACACGGGCGTGGAACTGCTGCGCGCCTGCCTGCTGCCGCGCCGGGGCGACTGGCCGTCGCTGCGCTTCTTCGGAGAGGGCGCCGCCTGCTTCCCCTGGCTGTCCGACGGCATGTGGTTCCTGACCCAGCAGCGGCGCTGGGGCCTGCTGGCCGCGGACCCGGATTACCGTGCCGTCGCCGCCCAGGTCAACCATATCGATTTGTACCGCGAAGCGGCGCAGCTGGCCGGCGTGGCCCTGCCTGACACGGCAATGCGCAGTTCGACCCTCATCGACGGACGGGTGTGGGACGGCAGCGATCCCGCCGCTTACGCACGCGCGTTCGCGATCCACGACTTGCGGTAGCGGTGCGCCGCAGCGCATCATTTTCGCGCATGGTGCACTGCAATGAGGCGCAGCCGGCCGCGCACTAAGCGCCCATGCCCCGCTGGCTGGCTGGCACGGCTCTTGCAAACTCCACCAGCAGGATCAACGGCGATCCCTTTACATTCAGCCAGCCCAGCGAGGGGCCGGCACCCGGACAACGGCGTCCGCTTTCCAGGCCACGGCCTCGGGATGCGGACGCCTTTTTTTTCGCCTGTCAGTCTAAAAACGAGGGACGATCATGGCCAGCAAAGCAAGCAGTATCCGACTCTTTTCCTTCAACACCCCGCAAATGCGGGCCTTCCACCTGACCTGGGTGGCCTTCTTCGTCTGCTTCTTCGCCTGGTTCGCCTGCGCACCGCTGATGCCGGTCATTAAGGGCGAATTCGGCCTGTCGATGGCGCAGATCGCCAATATCAACATCGCCGCCGTCGCCATCACGATCCTGGTGCGCCTGGTGGTTGGCCCGCTGTGCGATCGCTACGGTCCACGTAAAACCTACACCGGCCTGCTGCTGCTAGGCGCGATTCCCGTGATCGGCGTGGCGCTGGCCCAGAGCTACGAAAGCTTCCTGCTGTTTCGCCTCGGGATCGGCGCTGTCGGTGCCAGCTTCGTCATCACCCAGTACCACACCTCGGTGATGTTCGCGCCCAAGGTGGTCGGCACGGCGAATGCCACCGCGGCAGGCTGGGGCAATGCCGGCGGCGGTGCGGCGCAGGCGCTGATGCCGCTGCTGCTGGGCGCCATCGTCATGGCCGGGGTCAGCGAAACCCTGGGCTGGCGCGTGGCGCTGGTGGTGCCGGGCGTGGCGATGCTGGTCATGGCCTTTGTCTACTGGCGCTACACGCAGGACTGCCCGGCGGGTAACTTCAGCGAACTGCGCAAGGCCGGCGTCGCCTTTGAATCCGGCGGCAAGGGCGGCTGGGCGAGCTTCCGCGCCGCCTGCTGCAACCACCGCGCCTGGCTGCTGTTCGTCACCTACGGCGCCTGCTTCGGCATCGAGATCTTCATCCACAACATCGCCGCCGTGTACTACGTCGAGCGTTTCGGCCTTTCGCTCGGTGCGGCCGGTCTTGCGGCAGGCAGCTTCGGCCTGCTGGCGCTGTTTGCCCGCGCACTCGGTGGCTGGATGTCGGACCGCTTTGCCGCACGCGGCGACTTGAACAGCCGCGTCACCGTGCTGTTCCTGCTGATGATCGGCGAGGGACTGGGCCTGCTGTGGTTCGCGAATGCCGACGGCGTCGCCTTTGCCTTGATCGCCATGCTGTGCTTCGGTTTGTTCACCCACATGGCCTGCGGCGCCACCTATGCGCTGGTGCCCTTCGTGGCGCCGACGGCGCTGGGCGGCGTGGCCGGCATCGTCGGCGCCGGTGGCAACGTGGGCGCCGTGCTGGCGGGCTTCCTGATGAAAGGGACGGGCGACCTGCGCCAGACCCTGATCATCCTGGGCGTACTGGTAGCGGCGTCGAGCCTGTGTGCGCTCGGCGCCAGGTTTGGGAATGCAGCCGTGGCTGCACCGGCGGCCAGCGCCGCCTGAGGAGAGCAACATGAAGATCATCGTCATCGGCCACGGCATGGTGGGCCACAAGTTCGTCGAATCCCTGGCCGCCGCGGCACCGCACCTGCACATCACGGTGCTGGGCGAAGAGCCGCGCCCGGCCTACGACCGCGTGCACCTGTCCGAATTCTTTGCCGGGAAAACGGCGGACGACCTGTCGCTGGTCGCACCCGGCTTCTTCGAGCGCCCGAACCTGGAGCTGAAGCTGAACGCCAAGGTGACCGGCATCGACCGTGCCGCGCACACCGTGACGCTGGACAGCGGTGAACGGCTGGCCTACGACAAGCTGGTGCTGGCCACCGGTTCCTCGCCTTTCGTGCCGCCGGTGCCGGGGCGCGACCGTCACGACTGTTTCGTCTACCGCACCATCGAAGACCTGGAAGCGATGCGCGAGTGCGGCGCACGCTCGCGCAGCGGCGTGGTGGTGGGCGGCGGCTTGCTGGGACTGGAATGCGCCAAGGCGCTGCGCGACCTCGGCCTGGAGGCGCACGTGGTCGAGTTCGCGCCGCGTTTGATGGCGGTGCAGGTCGACGATCCCGGTGCGCGCGTGCTACGCGGGCGCATCGAAGAACTCGGCGTGCGCGTCCACACGGGCAAGAATACGCTCGCCATCGTCGACGGTGCCGAGGCCACGCACCGCATGGAGTTCGCCGACGGCAGCGCGTTGGAAACCGACATGATCGTGTTCTCGGCCGGCATCCGCCCGCGCGACGAACTGGCGCGCGCCGCCGGCCTGGCGCTCGGCCCGCGCGGCGGCGTCGCCATCGACGCCAACTGCCTGAGCTCCGACCCGGACATCTACGCCGTCGGCGAATGCGCAGCCTGGAATGGCCAGCTGTTCGGCCTGGTGGCGCCGGGCTACGACATGGCGCGCACCGCGGCGCGTCACGTGCTGGGTGCGCCGGGCGGCTTTGCCGGCGCGGATCTGAGCACCAAGCTGAAACTGATGGGCGTGGACGTGGCCAGCATCGGCGACGCCCATGGCACAACCAGTGGCAGCCGCAGCTACCAGTTCCTCGACGAGCGCAGGCAGACGTATAAAAAGATCGTCGTCTCGGATTGCGGCAAGCGCCTGCTGGGCGCGGTGCTGGTTGGCGACGCCGCGCAGTACGGCACGCTGCTGCAGATGGCGCTGAACGGCATGCCGCTGCCGGCGGCGCCCGAGTTCCTGATCCTGCCGCAGGCTGAAGGTGTTCCAGTGCGCGGCCTCGGTGTCGATGCTTTGCCAGCCAGCGCCCAGGTCTGCTCCTGCAATGACGTCTCGAAAGGGACGCTGTGCGAAGCGGTGGCGAACGGCGCCACCAGCATCGGCGCGCTGAAGAAGTGTACCGGCGCCGGCACCGCCTGCGGCGGCTGCGTGCCGCTGGTGACGCAGGTGCTGAACGCGGAACTGGCGAAGGGGGGCGTGGCGGTGAGCCGGGCGCTGTGCGAACACTTCGCGTACTCGCGCCAGGAACTGCACCACCTGGTGCGCGTGGGGCGCATCCGCAGTTTCGGCGAACTGCTGGAGCGCCATGGTTCCGGCCTGGGCTGCGAAGTCTGCAAGCCGGTGGCGGCGAACATCCTGGCCTCGACCTGGAACGACTTCGTTTTGAAGCCCGAGCACGCCAGCCTGCAGGATTCGAACGATTACTTCCTCGGGAATATCCAGAAGGACGGCACGTATTCCGTGGTGCCGCGCATGCCGGGCGGCGAGGTCACGGCCGACGGCCTGATCGCGGTCGGCCAGATCGCCAAGAAGTACGGCCTGTACACCAAGATCACCGGCGGCCAGCGCGTCGATTTGTTCGGCGCCCGCGTCGAGCAGTTGCCGCCGATCTGGGAAGAATTGATCGCAGCCGGCTTCGAATCCGGCCACGCCTACGGCAAGTCGCTGCGCACGGTGAAGTCCTGCGTCGGCTCGACCTGGTGCCGCTTCGGCGTGGGCGACAGCGCGGGATTTGCCATCGCCCTCGAGCACCGCTACAAGGGCTTGCGCACGCCGCACAAGGTGAAGTTCGGCGTGTCCGGCTGCACCCGCGAATGCGCCGAGGCGCAGGGCAAGGACGTCGGCCTGATCGCCACCGAAAAAGGCTGGAACCTGTACGTGTGCGGGAATGGCGGCATGAAGCCGCGCCACGCCGAGCTGCTGGCAGGCGGCCTGGATGAAGCGGCGGTGGTGCGGCTGGTCGACCGCTTCCTCATGTTCTATGTGCGCACCGCAGACCGCCTGCAGCGCACCAGCACCTGGCGCGAGAACCTGGAAGGCGGGCTCGATTACCTGAAGCAGGTGGTGGTGCAGGACAGCCTGGGCATCGGCGCGGAGCTGGAGAGCGAGATGCAGCACGTGGTCGATACCTATGCCTGCGAATGGAAGAACGCGGTCGAGGACCCGGAAGTGCGCAAGCGCTTCCGCACCTTTGTGAACAGCGACGCGCCGGATGCGAACGTCGTCTTCATGCCGGAGCGCGGCCAGATCCGCCCGGCCACGATCGAAGAACGCCGCCGCACGATTCCCATCGTGGCGTCGGCCTGAGGAGAACGCCATGCATCGAGACCTTCAATTGCAGGAGTGGAGCGCCGTGTGCGCAATCGAGGACATCGTGCCGGATACCGGCGTGTGTGCATTGCTGGGTGGCCGCCAGGTGGCGGTGTTCCGGGTAGGGGAGAAGCGCCTGTTCGCCATCGATAACTACGACCCGCACTCGCATGCGGCCGTGCTCTCGCGCGGGCTGGTCGGCAGCATCGGCGAGCGGGTCGTCGTCGCTTCGCCGATCTACAAGCAGCATTTCGACCTGGCGACCGGCGAATGCCTGGAATCCGAAGCGCATTCGGTGGCCAGCTATCCGGTGCGGGTCGAGAACGGCACCGTGTGGGTGGCCACGTGAAGCCGCGCCTGGTCGTGGTCGGCAACGGCATGGCCGGCATGCGCACGGTCGAGGAAGTGCTGAAGCTGGCCCCGGACCTGTACGACATCACCGTCTTCGGCGCCGAGCCGCACGGGAATTACAACCGCGTGCTGCTCTCGCCACTGCTGGCCGGCGACAAGGCGGTCGACGAGATCATGATCCACCCGCGCGCCTGGTACGCCGAGCGCGGCATCACCCTCCACGCCGGCGACCCGGTTCTGCGCATCGACCGCAAGCGCCGAGTGGCGGTGGCCGCGTCGGGGCGCGAGGCGCCATATGACCGCCTGCTGCTGGCCACCGGCTCGACGCCCTTCATGCTGCCCATTCCCGGCGCGAACCTGGACGGCGTGGTCGGTTTCCGCGACTTGCACGACGTCGACACCATGCTGGCGGCGGCGCGCCGGGGAGGGCGTGCGGTGGTCATCGGCGGCGGCCTGCTTGGGCTGGAGGCTGGGCATGCCCTGCAGCGGCGCGGCATGGACGTCACCGTGGTGCATGTGGCATCGAGCCTGATGAACCAGCAGCTCGACGGCGAGGCGGGCCGGCTGCTGAAGGACTCGCTGGAACGCGCCGGTTTGCGCATCCTGCTCGACGCCCAGACCACGGCCATCGTCGGCGCGGGCAGGGTGCAGGCGGTGCAGTTTGCCGACGGTTCCGAATTGGCGGCTGACCTGGTGGTCATGGCCGCCGGCGTGCGTCCGAACGTGGCGCTGGCGCGTTCCGCCGGCCTGCACTGCGAACGCGCCATCGTCGTCGACGACACCCTGCAGACCTACGACCCGCGCATCTACGCCGTCGGCGAATGCGTACAGCACCGGCGCGCCACCTTCGGCCTGGTGGCGCCGGTGTGGGAGCAGGCGCGCGTCTGCGCCGCCCACCTGGCTGGCGCCGGCCACCGCCGC
Organism: Massilia sp. IC2-278; assembly: GCF_020708045.1. Taxonomy (GTDB): domain Bacteria; phylum Pseudomonadota; class Gammaproteobacteria; order Burkholderiales; family Burkholderiaceae_D; genus Telluria. Next base: position 133,287 of record NZ_JAJFES010000006.1, on the reverse strand, counting down.
TACGTGCAGGCCGCCACCGCCACCAAGCTGAAGGTCACGGGCATCGACTTGTACTCGGCCGGCGACATCGCCGGGCGCGAGGGCAGCGAGGAACTGGTGCTGCGCGACCGCCGCGCCGGCGTGTACAAGCGCCTGGTGCTCGATGGTGCGCGCCTGTCGGGCGCCGTGCTGGTCGGCGACGTGGCCGATGGCCCCTGGTACTTCGACCTGATCCAGCGCGGCGCCGACGTCTCGGCCTTCCGCGAGCAACTGCTGTTCGGCCGCGCCCTGTGCGCGCAGGCCGCCTGAAAGGAAGCACATGGACATGAGCCTGCCCGTATCGACGGTGCGCACCACCTGCCCGTATTGCGGCGTCGGCTGCGGCGTGAAGGCCAGCATCAAGCCCGGCACGATCCCGATCATCGCAGGCGACGCGGACCACGCCGCCAACCGCGGGCGCCTGTGCGTGAAGGGCGCGGCGTTGGGCGAGACCCTGGGCCTGGAAGGACGGCTGCTGTATCCACACCTGCGCGAAAACGGCGAACTGCGCCGCGCCAGCTGGGACGAGGCGCTCGGCCACGTGGCCGGCGGACTGGCCAGCATCATCGCCCAGCACGGGCCGGACGCGGTGGCCTTCTACGTGTCGGGCCAGCTGCTGACCGAGGATTATTACGTCGCCAACAAGCTCATGAAGGGCTACATCGGCAGCGCCAACATCGATACGAATTCGCGGTTGTGCATGTCCTCGTCGGTGGCCGGCCACAAGCGCGCCTTCGGCGAAGACATCGTGCCTGGCTGTTACGAGGACTTCGAGCTGGCCGACATGATCGTGCTGGCCGGCTCGAACGCGGCCTGGTGCCATCCAACCCTGTTCGGGCGCATCCTGCGCGCGAAAGAGGCGAAGCCGTCGCTGCAGATCGTCGTCATCGACCCACGCCGCACGGCCACCTGCGAATTGGCCGACCTGCACCTGCCGCTCAAGCCGGGCACCGATGTGTGGCTGTTCAACGGCTTGCTGGCTTACCTGGCGCGCGAAGGCGTGACCGATGGGGCTTATGTTGCCGCCCACACCGAAGGGCTGGATGCGGCGCTGGCTGCCGCAGATATGAGCATCGAGGACGTGGCGCGCGCCTGCCGCCTCGACCCGCGCGCCGTGCTGGCCTTTTACCAAGGCTTCGCTGCCACGCGCAAGGTCGTCACCGCCTATTCGCAGGGCGTGAACCAATCGTCGAGCGGCACCGACAAGGTCAACAGCATCATCAACTGCCACCTGCTCACGGGACGCATCGGCCAGCCCGGCATGGGGCCGTTTTCGCTCACCGGCCAGCCGAACGCGATGGGCGGGCGTGAAGTGGGCGGCCTGGCCAACATGCTGGCCGCGCACATGGAGCTCGACAACGCGCAGCACCGCGAGCTTGTCCGCAGCTTCTGGGACGCGCCGCGTATCGCCTCCAAGCCCGGCCTGAAGGCGGTCGATCTGTTCCGCGCGGTGGAAGAGGGGACCGTCAAGGCGGTGTGGATCATGGGTACCAATCCGCTGGTCAGCCTGCCCGACGCCGACCGGGTGCGCCGCGCGCTCGGCAAGTGCGAGCTGGTGGTCTCCAGCGACATCGTGCTCGATACCGACACGAATGCCTGCGCCGACGTGCTGCTGCCGGCGCTGGGCTGGGGCGAAAAGGATGGCACGGTGACCAATTCCGAGCGCTGCATCTCGCGCCAGCGCGCCTTCCTGCCGGCGCCGGGCGAGGCGCGCGCCGACTGGCAGGCGCTGTGCGACGTGGCGCGGCGCATGGGCTATGCCGGCTTCGGCTACACGTCGGCGCACGAGATTTTCGACGAGCACGCGCGGCTCTCAAGCTGGCGTAACGGGGGAAATAATGCGCGTCTGTTCGACGTGTCCGGCCTGGCGGGACACGGTCGCGCGGTCTATGACGCGCTCGAGCCGGTGCAGTGGCCGGTCACGCCGCGGGCACCTGGCGGCAGCACGCGCCTGTTCGGCGACGGCGTCTTCGCCCATGCGAACGGCAGGGCGCGCTTCATCGTCACCGCCCCGCGTGCGCCTGTCAATCAAACGGACGCCGACTATCCGCTGGCCCTGAACACCGGCCGCGTACGCGACCAGTGGCACACGATGACGCGCACCGGCAAGTCGGCGCGCCTGGGCAGCCACGTGCCGGAACCCTTCATCGACTTGCATCCGCACGACGCCCTCTTGTCCGGCGTGCGCGAGGGAGAGCTGGCGCGCGTGAGCAGCCGCTGGGGCGCCATGGTCGGCCGCGTGCGCCACAGCGGCGGCATTGCGCGTGGCGGTGTATTCGTGCCAATCCACTGGAGCGGGCCGACGGCATCGGATGCGCGGGTAGGGGCGCTGGTCAATCCGGTGGTCGATCCGGTGTCGGGGGAGCCGGAATTCAAGCACACGCCGGTGAAGGTCGAGCCCTTCGTGGTGGAGTGGCAGGCATTCGTGCTGAGCCGCAGTACGCCGCAGCTCGATGCGCTGACCTGGTGGACGCGGGTGCAGGGGGAGGGCTTCCTGCGCTACGAGGCTGGCGGGCGCGGCAAGGTGGAGGCGGAGTGGGCGCGTGCCTTGTTGGGCGTGGACGATGACGCGGACTGGATCGAGTACGAGGACCGCAGTGCAGGTGTGTATCGGGCGGCGCATTTGGTCGATGGGCGCTTGCAGGCATGCGTGCTGGTGGCAAAGGCGGGGACGCTGCCGCCGCGCGAATGGCTGGGCGGCTTGTTCGCGCAGGAGGTTCTGGGGGCGGGGGAGCGTGCGGTGCTGCTGGCGGGACAGCCGGCGCAGGCGGGTTCCGACGCGGGGCCGACGGTGTGCTCGTGCTTCGGTGTTGGGAGAAACACGATCTGCGCGGCGATTCGCGAACGGAACCTGCGCAGCACGGCCGAGGTGACGGCTTGCCTGAAGGCGGGCGGGAATTGCGGTTCGTGTCTACCCGAGATCGGCAAGCTGCTAGCGGTTCCCTCGTAAGGTGGGCACCCCGTGCCCACGCGGTTACGTGCTTGTCCGGAGCCTGCGGCGGCGATGACCCGCTCCGCGGCGTATCCATGCAAGGCGACGCTAACGAAATGCTTTTGAGCTGCCAACAATATGCGTCGAGCGGGACAGAACTCGCGCTGACGTAACGCATCGTTCCGCGTGGGCACGGGGTGCCTTGCGCGGCCCGGCCCACCCTACGAACGCAGCCGTCAACGCTCAAAAAGAAGGCGCGTGCTGAACTGGCAATCGCAAAAAAGCGCAGCCTGAGCCGCGCTTTGTCTTCACTGCCTGCCAGCTACCGATTAACGGTTAGCGAAGTAGCGCAGTTCCGCCGCCAGGTTCGGCGAGTGGGCATCCGACTCGGCTGCCAGGGCCATCATCTCGCGGCGGCCTGCCATCTCATCGCTATTGCGCACGAACCAGCCGCCGTGTGCGGTGAACAGCTGCTCGCAGAAGCTGCGTGCCGAAATGAACAGGGCGCCGATATCCTGGCGCAGGGTTGGCTCTTGAGCCTGGGTGATCGTTGCTGCGTTCATGGTGAACTCCGTAAATATACTGTGATGTTGCGGTGCAGTATAAATTCCTTGAGTCCATAAATAAACTTTCGGTTCGTGATACCAGCGATACGAAAACCGCATAATGTTGCGGCGCCGCAACTCAGCCGTTCACTCGTCCTCTTTCGCCTTCCCGTTCCCCAGCAAGCGATCCTTGACAGTCAATAAACGCTGCACCTTGGCCCCCATCTTCATCAGCTGCGCCAGCGATTCCGGCGACAGGCGCTGCAAATCGTCGAACCAGTTATTCGCCAGGTCGACCAGCTCGTGCATCTCGCCCATGCGCTGCTGGGCGAACATGTCCTCGGGTGTCTTGGCCTTGACCAGCAACGATTCGCGCAGCACCGACAGGGTCGGCGCCACTTCGCGCCGGCGCCGCTCGGCCGCCACCACGCGGAAGATTTCCCAGACGTCGCCTAGCGAAGTGAAATATTCGCGGCGGTCGCCGGGAATGCGGCTCAGGCGCACCAGGCCCCAGGACTGCAATTCCTTCAGCCCGATGCTCACGTTCGAGCGCGAGATACCCAGCTTTTCGCCGATATCGTCTGCGTGCAACTGCTGCTCGGTCACGAAGAGCAGGGCATAGATTTGCCCCACGGTGCGGTTGATGCCCCAACGGCTACCCATCTCGCCGAAATGGCTGACAAAACTCTGGACTAATGGCGTCACGGTCGAGAACTTTTCGAAATTTGGAAAAGTCGATTATCTCACGCACCGGGTGCCGTCATGCAGCCAGCGGTCGCTGCGGCGCACCAATTCCCGACTAAGTTGCTGGCCTTCTCGTGACAATACAAAACTTCTGCTGCATACTTTCACTGTTTTCTGAAAATTCAGAAGTTTTTACAGGTTGTGAAACCTGTGCGGCAAGGGCTGCGTCCCGGCCGGTATCACTGCAGAGCTGAGAGAATGGATTCGCATCGTACCCGTCGTACCGTTTTCCGGACCGCCGCCCTGGCGCTCCCGCAAGGCCATGCTCTGCTCCTCCCCGACCTTCTTCCCGGCCTGAGCCGGCGGACCGGCAACGCCGCCTGCGCGATCCACGCCGGCTGCTCGCCGCCGCCCTGACCCGGTAACACCTGAACACGCGGCCCTTCAACGAGAGGCGCCGCACCCCAGAACCCCGGAGAAGAACCATGCTCTTGAACAGACGCCGTGGCGCGGTCCCGCACGCCCCTGCAGCGCAGGACAGCGCCAACAATGTACGCTCCCAGCCCGCCGGCAGCCGCCTCGGCGCGCTGGCGCAAGGCGCTGCCGCACTGCTGTGGATCGCCCAGGCCGCACTGCTGGCCAAGGCCGTCGGCCGCCTGGCGGACGGCGCCGGCCTGGACGCGGTGATCCTTCCCGCACTCAGCTTCCTGCTGCTGGGCCTGGCCCGCGCCAGCCTCGACGCCTGGGGCGCGCGCCGCGTGTTCGCCGCCGCGCGCAGCTGGCTGAGCGGCCTGCGTGCTGGCGCCGCCGATGCCCTGGCGCGCCGCTCGCCGCTGGACCGCACGCGTCCGGCCTCGGGCCAGGCCGCCAGCATCCTGGCCGAGCAGGCCGAAGCCGTGCTGCCCTGGCTGCTGCGCTACCAGGGCGCGCGCTGGCGCGTCATGCTGGTGCCGCCGGTGATCGCGCTGGCGGTGGCTTATTTGTCGTGGCTGGCGGCGCTGATCCTGGTGCTGGCCGCGCCGCTGATCCCCCTCTTCATGGCCGTCATCGGCTGGCGCGCCAAGGCCGCCAGCGAAGCGCAACTGCAGCTCGCCGGCGGCATGAACGGCTTCCTGCTCGACCGCCTGCGCGGCCTGTCGACCCTGCGCGCGCTCGGCGCCGTCGACGCCACCGCGCGTCGCCTTCACGACACCGCCCAGGCCCTGCGCCAGGGCACCATGCGCGTGCTGCGCATCGCCTTCCTGTCGTCCACCGCACTCGAATTGTTCTCGGCGCTGGCCGTCGCCCTGGTAGCGGTGTACGTCGGCTTCCACCTGCTCGGCCAGATCGACGGCGGCAGCTGGGGTGTGCGCCTGAGCCTGGAGCAGGGCATGTTCATCCTGATGCTGGCGCCGGCCTTTTTCGAGCCGCTGCGCGACCTGGCCGCGGCTTGGCACGACAAGGCCGCAGGCGCTGCGGCTCTCGACGCCCTGCACAAGCTGCAAGCGCCAGCGCCGATCCTGCCCGGCGCCCTGCACGACGCGCACGATGCAACGGCAAGCAGCATCGCCGCACCGGGCCTGGCGATTAGCGGCCTGCGCTTTGCCCACCCCGGCGAGGCGCCGCTGTTCGACGGCTTCACGCTCGATATCGCACCGGGCGAACACGTCGCCCTGGTCGGCGCCAGCGGCAGCGGCAAGACCACGCTGCTGTCGCTGGTCGCCGGCCTGGCGCAGGCGCAAGGCGGCAGCATCCGCATCGGCGGCGTCATGCTGGACGACGGCAGCGCCGCCGGCCTGCGTACGCGCATGGCCTGGGTCGGCCAGAAGCCGCACGTGTTCGCCGGCACCGTGCGCGGCAACGTGGCGCTGGGCCGCGCAGGCGTGACGCCGCTGGCGGTAACGGCGGCGGTGCGCCGAGCCGGCCTGGCCGACGTCGAACACGCGGCGCCGTACGAGGCGCTGGGCGAGGGAGGCACCGGCCTGTCCGGCGGCGAACTGGTGCGCCTGGCGCTGGCGCGCGCCGCCGTCGCCCCGCACGCCAGCCTGCTGCTGGCCGACGAACCCACCGCCCACCTCGACCGCGACACCGCCGCCGGCGTCGTCGATGCGCTGTTTGAGCTGGCGCGCGGCCGCACGCTGGTCGTCGCCACCCACGACCTGGCGCTCGCGGCGCGCATCGGCCGCATCGTGCACGTCGGCCGTCTTGGCGAGCACGCCATGCAGGAGCAAGCAGCATGAAACACCACCACGACTTCGTTACCGTGCTGCGCCTGTTCATGCGCAGCGACGCGCGCCGCCTGCTGCTGGGCGCGGGCCTGTCCACGCTCACCGTGCTGGCAGGGATCGCGCTGCTGGGCGTCTCCGGGTGGTTCATCACGGCGACCGGCCTGGCCGGCCTGTCGGCTGCAGCGGCCCTGGCCTTCAACGTCTTCGTGCCGAGCGCCGGCATCCGCCTGCTGGCACTTGGCCGCACCTTCGGCCGCTATGCCGAACGCCTGGTCACCCACGACGCCACCCTGGGCGTGCTGGCGTCGCTGCGCGTAACACTGTTCCGCGGCTGGGCCGAACCGCAAGCCGCACGCGCGCTGCTGCAGCGCCCTGGCCGCCTGCTGTTCCGCCTGACCGGAGACATCGACGCACTGGAATCGGTCTACCTGCGCCTGCTGGTGCCGCTGGCCGCCACCTTCGGCGCGGCGCTGCTGGCGGGCCTGCTGCTCGCCATCCTCGACTGGCGGCTGGGCGCATGTGTATTCGTCTGGCTGCTGGCATGCGGCTGGGGCGTCGCCGCCTGGACCGCAGGCCGCGCCCGTCCGCTGGCGCTGCGCCGCGTGCAGCTGACCGAACGCCTGCGCGCCGGCGCCATCGACCTGAGCGCCGGCCAGACCGACCTGGCCCTGGCCGGCCGCCTGCCGGCGCAATGTGCGGCCTTGCAGCAGACCGACGCCCGCCTGGCGCGCGGCGACGACGCGCTGCACCGGTTGGAGACCCGCGCAGGCTGGCTGCACGCCGTGGCCGGCCACGCGACGGTGGCGCTGGTGCTGCTGGCGGCCGGCGTGCTGGCAGGGCAGGGCAAGCTCGATGCGCCGCTGGCCGCGCTGGCCCTGCTCACCGCACTGGCCGCGCTGGAACCGTTCGCAGCGCTGCGCCGCGGCGCCATCGAGGCGGCGCGCAGCGCGCTGGCCGCACGCCGCCTGGCGCCGCGCCTGCGCGCAGACGCCATGCAGGCGCAGGCTGCCGGCCACGCCGAAGAGAGCGAAGCACTGCGCATGGACCGGGTCGGCGTCACCCACGCCGGCCGTGCCCAACCCGCGCTGCATGCGATCGACCTGCACATCGCAGCCGGCGAACGCGTTGCCGTGATCGGCGCCAGCGGCGCCGGCAAGTCGACGCTGCTGGCGCTGGCCGCCGGCGAACTGGCGCCGCAGTCGGGCGGGGTGGCGGCGGCGCCTTGCACCTGGCTGACCCAGCGCACCGAACTGTTCCAGGACAGCCTGCGCGACAACCTGCGCCTGGCCGATCCGCAAGCCTGCGATGCCCAGTTGTGGGCCGTGCTGCAGGCGGCCGGCCTGGCCGAAGACGTGCGCCGCCTGGCGCAGGGCCTGGACACACCGTTGGGCGAGGGCGGCCTGGGCCTGTCGGGCGGGCAGTCGCGGCGCCTGGCGCTGGCGCGCCTGCTGCTGCGCGATGCCGGCTTCTGGCTGCTCGACGAGCCGACCGAAGGCCTGGACGGCGCCACCGCCGCCGACGTGCTGGCGCGTTTGAATCGCCACGCCGAAGGCCGCACCCTGCTGATCGCCACCCATCTGCGCCGCGAAGCCGCGCTGGCCGAGCGCCTGCTCGTGATGCAGGGCGGGCGCATCGTGGCCGACCTGCGGTGCGGCACCCCTGATTACGACGCGGCGCTTGCACGCCTGCGCCAACACTGAACCCACCCACTTCAACAAGAAAAGAAAGGATCTCACCATGGATCTCGATGTCGTCGGGCTCTCCCGGCTACAGTTCGCCCTCACGGCGCTGTACCACTTTTTGTTCGTGCCCCTGACCCTGGGGCTGTCGATGCTGGTTGCCATCATGGAGACGGTCTATGTGATGACCAACCGCCCCATCTGGCGCCAGATGACCAAGTTCTGGGGCGTCCTGTTCGGGATTAACTTCGCCATCGGCGTTTCCACCGGCCTGGTGATGGAGTTCCAGTTCGGGATGAACTGGAGCTACTACAGCCACTACGTGGGCGACGTCTTCGGCGCCCCGCTCGCGCTCGAAGGCCTGATGGCCTTCTTCCTCGAAGCGACCTTTGTCGGCCTGTTCTTCTTCGGCTGGGACAGGCTCTCGAAGCGCGCCCACCTGGTCGTGACCTGGCTGACCGCCATCGGCACCAACTTCTCGGCGCTGTGGATCTTGATCGCCAACGGCTGGATGCAGAACCCGGTCGGCGCCGCCCTCAACCCGCAAACCATGCGCATGGAAGTCACCGACTTCTACGCCGTGCTGACCAACCCGGTGGCCCAGGCCAAGTTCGTGCACACCGTCTCGGCCGGCTACGTGATCGCCGCCTTCTTCGTGCTCGGCATCTCGGCCTGGTTCCTGCTCAAGGAACGCCACGCCGAGCTCGCCAAGCGCTCGATGACGGTGGCGGCTTCGTTCGGCCTGGCCGCCTCGCTGTCGGTGGTGGTGCTGGGGGACGAGAGCGGCTACCTGTCGACCGAACACCAGAAGATGAAGCTGGCCGCGATCGAGGCCATGTGGCACACCGAGCCGGCGCCGGCCGCGTTCACCGCCTTCGGCTTCCCCGACCAGGCCGCGCGCGAGACCCATTATTCGATCCACATCCCCTGGGTGATGGGCCTGATCGGCACGCGCTCGCTGGACGGCCAGATTCCCGGCATCCACGATCTCGTGCAACTGGCCGAGGCGCGCATCCGCCAGGGCATCGTGGCCTACGACGCGCTGGAACAGATCCGCGCGCTCGGCGGCAAGGGCCCGGTCCCGGCCGAACTGCAAGCCACATTCGAGGCGCACGGCCAGCAGCTGGGCTATGCGCTGCTCCTGAAGCGCTACATCGACGATCCGCGCCAGGCCACCGACGCGCAGATCGCGCTGGCCGCCGGCGACACCGTGCCCCAGGTCGCGCCGCTGTTCTGGTCCTTCCGCGTGATGGTCGGCCTGGGCATCTACTTCATCGCCTTTACCGCCGTGTTCTTCGTGCTGTCGGCGCGCCGCCAGCTCGACACCTACCCGTGGCTGCTGAAGCTGGCCGTGTGGTCGCTGCCGCTGCCGTGGATCGCCGCCGAAGCCGGCTGGATCGTGGCCGAACTGGGCCGCCAGCCCTGGGCCATCGAAGGCGTGCTGCCGACGGCGGTGGCGGTATCGAACCTCGGCATCGGCACCGTGCTCGGCACGCTGCTCGGCTTTGTCGTGCTGTACACGATCCTGATCATCGTCGAGATGAAGCTGATGCTGAAAGCCATCCGCAAGGGCCCCGAGTCCGACGATGCACCGGACATGCCGCTTGCCGGCGAAGTCCGCGTCGCGGCGCCGCGCAACGCCAGCCTGCAGCCATCCTGACACTCCGGAGACAACAACCATGATTCTTCATACACTGCTCGACTACGACGTATTGCGCGTCATCTGGTGGATCCTGCTGGGCGTGCTGCTGATCGCCTTTGCGGTCACCGACGGCTTCGACCTCGGCACCGGCACCTTGCTGCCCTTCGTGGCGAAAAACGACCTGGAACGCCGGGTCGTGATCAACTCCATCGGCCCCGTCTGGGAAGGCAACCAGGTCTGGCTGGTGCTCGGCGGCGGCGCCATCTTCGCGGCCTGGCCGCAGCTGTACGCGGTGTCGTTCTCGGGCTTCTATCTCGCCATGTTCGCGGTGCTGTTCGCGCTGATCCTGCGCCCGGTGGGCTTCAAGTACCGCAGCAAGCGCGAAGGCGCCCGCTGGCGCGCGACCTGGGACTGGCTGCTGTTCGTGGGCGGCTTCGTGCCTTCGCTGATCTTCGGCGTGGCCCTCGGTAACGTGCTGCAGGGCGTGCCGTTCCGCTTCGCACCCGACATGCAGATCTTCTATGACGGCAGCTTCTTCGGCCTGCTCAACCCGTTCGCGCTGCTGTGCGGCCTGGTGTCGGTGGCGATGCTGGTGATGCACGGCGCCAGCTGGCTGGCGTTGAAGACCGAGGGCGCCGTTGCCTGGCGTGCCCGCAGCTGGGGCATGCGCGCTGCCGCGGCCGTGGTGGTGCTGTATGCGCTGGCCGGCTGGGTGCTGTGGCGCTTCGTCGACGGCTACCGCATCACGAGCGAGATCGTGACGACCGGCGCCTCGAATCCGCTGTTCAAGACGGTGGCGGGGGAGGGCGGCGCCTGGTTTGCCAACTACGCCGCCCATCCGTGGACGGTGGCGGCGCCGGTGCTGGGCTTCGCTGGCGCGCTGCTGGCATTGCTTGGGCTGGCACGCCGCTGGGAAGGCTTGACCATGGTGTTCAGCAGCCTGTCGATCGCCGGCATCATCCTCAGCTTGGGGGCATCGATGTTTCCCTTCATCCTGCCGTCGTCGATCCAGGGCGCGGCCAGTTTGACGGTGTGGGATTCGTCGTCGAGCCAGCTGACGCTGTTCATCATGCTGGTGGGTAGCTGCATCTTCCTGCCGATCATCATCGGCTACACCAGCTGGGTCTACAAGGTCCTGTGGGGCAAGGTCGATGCCGACGGCATCCGCGATGGCAAGGGCCACGCTTACTAACTTATTTACATTGAAGGAGTCTGATCATGTGGTATTTCGCCTGGATCCTCGGCCTGCCGCTGGCGGCCGCTTTCGCGGTGTTGAACGCGATGTGGTTCGAGCTGGTGGATGACGACAAGCGCAAGGCTTGACGCTTATTGATGGCGCGCGCCACCCAGGCGCGCTTCGATCAATTCCAGCATGCCCTGCGCGGCAATCGACAGGGCCCTTTCCTTGTGCTGCACGATGAAGATGGGCCGCGTCACGGCGTCGGTCTCGAGCGGAATCGCCACCAGGCCGGCGCTGCGGAACTGGAACAGCGTCAGTTCCGGCACCAGGCTCACGCCCAGGCCATGTTCGATCAGGCCGGCGACGGTGGCCAAGTGTTCGACCTCCAGCCCCGAGTGGCGCACCGGCAGCTCGCGCGTGAGCTGGTCGACGTGCTGGCGCACGCTGGTCGACGGCGCCAGGTGGATCAATTCGCAGCCGGCCAGGTCGGCCACTTGAATCGTGCGCTTGTTGGCCAGCGGATGGTCGCGCCGGCAGACGAGATAGAAGGGGTCGCTGCACAGGGTGCTGGTATGGAATTCGGACAGGTTCGCACCCGGCGCGGTCAGCGCCAGGTCGACCTTCCCCTGCCTGAGCATGTGCAGGCATTGGTCCGAGAGGGCATCGAACAGGCTCACCACGATGCCCGGGTATGTGCTCCGGTATTCCGCGATCACGGCCGGCAAGCCGTTCGCCGCCAGCGAGGGCAGCACGGCCAGCGCCACCCGGCCCTTGCGCCGCGCGATGAAGTCGCCCATGTCGGTAAAGGCGGCGTCCAGGTCGGCGAGCAGGGCGCGCGCCACTTCCACGAACAGCTCGCCTTCGGTCGTCAGCGTCACGTTGCGCGTGTCGCGCTTGACCAGCTTCGCGCCGGTCGCCGCTTCCAGTTTCTGGATCACGGCGCTGAAGGCCGATTGCGACAGGTGGCAGCGCTCGGCGGCATGGGTGAAATGGCGGCATTCGTCCAGCGCCAGGAAGGCTTGCAGCTGTTTGGTGGAGATATTCGGCAGCATCGCTGATGTAGATTTATCTGAAAAACAGCATAATCAATCGCAAGAATCCATTTTACAAGAGAATTCGTGCGATCCAGAATGCGTTCAAGTGCTGCTCGATCAGCACATCAACAACATCTGGAGACAATATGCTGGCCTTGCTCGGCTTCATTACCATTTTTGCGCTGCTCGTCGTCATCCTCGGCAAGAAAATGTCCGCACTGGTCGCCCTGATCGCGATTCCGGTGCTGACCGCGCTGCTCGCGGGATTCGGCGCCGAGATCGGCGGCTTCATCACCACCGGCATCAAGGCGATCGCACCGATCGCCGGCATGCTGCTGTTCGCCATCCTGTTCTTCGGCATCCTCACCGATGCCGGCATGCTCGACCCGATCGTCAACCGCATCCTGAAGGTCGTCGGCACCAACCCGGTACGGATCACCCTCGGCACCGCCATGCTGGCGGCCATCGTCCATCTCGACGGCTCCGGCGCGGTGACCTTCCTGGTAACGGTGCCGGCCATGCTGCCCTTGTACATCAAGCTGAACATGGACAAGCGCATCCTCGCCTGCATCGTGGCGATGGCGGCCGGCGTGGCGAATGCCTTGCCCTGGGGCGGCCCGACCCTGCGCGCTTCGGCGGCGCTGCATATTCCGATCTCCGAGCTGTACCTGCCGATGGTGCCGGTGCAGATCTGCGGCATGCTGTTCGTGTTCGGCTGCGCCTGGATGCTGGGCCGCCGCGAGCAGCGCCGTCTCGGCCTCACCAGCGCCGTTGCAGCGGGCGCCGGTGCTGGTGCCGGCGTTGGTACCGGTACTCTTACCCACCATGTGCGCGAACTGAACGACGAAGAGCAGAAGCTGCGCCGCCCGGGACGCTTCATCCCGAACGTGCTGCTCGTGCTCGTGGTGCTCGGCACCATGATCTCGAACGTGCTCGATCCGGTGGTCTGCTTCATGCTCGGCACCGTGCTCGCCCTGCTGCTGAATTATCCGAACGTGGCCGAGCAGCGCGCCCGCGTCGACGCCCATGCCAAGGCGGCGCTGATGATGGCCAGTATCCTGTTCGCGGCGGGGGCCTTTACCGGCATCATGAAAGGCACCGGCATGCTGGCCGCCATGGCCAAGCTGGTCGCGGCCAGCATCCCGGTCGGCCTGGCGACCCATCTGCCCTTCGTCACGGGTCTGGTGTCGATGCCTTTGAGCCTGCTGTTCGACCCGGACTCCTTCTACTTCGGCGTGCTGCCGGTGCTGGCCGAAGCAGGCACCGCGCTCGGCGTGCCGGCAGTGCAGATGGGCCAGGCCGCGCTGATGGGGCAGATGACCACCGGCTTCCCGGTCAGCCCCCTGACCCCGGCCACCTTCCTGCTGGTCGGCCTGGTCGGCATCGACCTCGCCGAACACCAGCGCTTCACGATTCCGTTCCTGTTCGCCGCCTCGGTCTTCATGACCTGCGTGAGCGTGCTGTTCGGCCTGTTCCCACTGTGACGAATCCAAGGAGTATACGCATGAAAACCCTGCGCATCGGCGGCGGCGCCGGTTACTCGGGCGACCGTATCGAGCCGGCGGTCGAACTGGCCGAACACGGCGAGATCAATTACCTGGTCTTCGAGTGCCTGGCCGAGCGGACCATCGCCCTGGCCCAGCAAGCGAAGATGAAGGACCCGGCGCTCGGCTACGATCCGCTGCTGGAAGCGCGCATGCTGGCGGTGCTGAAGACCTGCGCCGAAAAGGGCATCAAGATCGTCACCAACATGGGCGCCGCGAATCCGCTCGCGGCGGCAGCGAAGATCCGCGAGATCGCGGTTTCGCTCGGCCTGCCCAAGCTGAAAGTCGCGGCCGTGGTCGGCGACGACGTGCTCGCGCAGCTGCAAGCCGGCGACTACCGCGACGACACCGGCGAACCGGTGGCCGCGCTGGGCGCCCGGCTGCTGTCGGCAAACGCCTATCTGGGTGCGCAGCCGCTGGTCGATGCGCTGGCCGCAGGTGCGGACGTCGTCGTCACCGGCCGCGTGGCCGATCCGGCCCTGGTGCTGGCGCCGCTGATCCACACGTTCGGCTGGGCCATGGACGACTGGGAGCGCCTGGGGCAGGGCACCCTGGCCGGCCACCTGCTGGAATGCGCGGGCCAGGTATCGGGCGGCTACTTCGCCGACCCTGGCTGCAAGGACGTGAGCAACCTGGCGCGCCTGGGCTTTCCGATCGCGGTGGTCGGCGAGGACGGCAGCATCGAGATCACCAAGGTGGCCGGTTCCGGCGGCAGCATCACCACCGCCACCTGCACCGAACAGCTGCTCTACGAGATCCACGACCCGGCTGCCTACCTGACGCCGGACGTCGTCGCCGATTTTTCGCGGGTCACGATGACGCAGATTGGCCCCGACCGCGTTGCCGTCAGCGGCGCCACCGGGCATCCGCCCAGCGGCATGCTGAAGGTGTCGGTGGGCTACATCGACAGCTACGTCGGCGAAGGCCAGATTTCGTATGCCGGCTCCGGCGCGCTGGCGCGTGCCCGGCTGGCGCAGGAGATCGTCGCCGAGCGCCTGGACATGATTGGCGCGGCGCTGACCGAAGTGCGCTCCGAGCTGATCGGCGTGAACGCCATCCACGGCGCCGGGCTGGCCGCACAATCGGCGGAACCCTACGAAGTGCGCCTGCGGGTTGCCGGCCGCGCCGACAGCATGCGCGAGGCGATCCGGGTCGGCAACGAAGTCGAGACCCTGTACACCTGTGGCCCGGCCAGCGGGGGCGGGGTCACGAAGTCGAGCCGCGAGGTGGTGGCGATCCGCTCCACCCTGCTGGCCGCAGCGCAGGTGCAGCCTGCGATCCACTTCGAGGAGATCTGAACATGAAGCTACGTGACATCGCCCATTCCCGCGCCGGCGACAAGGGCGACATCTCTAACCTGTCGCTGATCGCCTATCGCCTTGACGATTACCCGCTGCTGGAAAAGCAGGTGACGGCCGAACGGGTGAAGGCGCATTTCGCGGGCGTCGTGCACGGCGAGGTGCAGCGCTACCTGTTGCCGCAGTTGGGCGCGATGAACTTCGTCATGCAAAACGCCCTCGGTGGCGGCGTGACGCGCTCGCTGGCGCTGGACGCCCACGGCAAATCCCTGAGTTCCGCCCTGCTCAACATCGAAATCGAGTAAGTCCGGCTGTTCATCCCACCGTATTTTGCGCTTGCCCATTCCCGGGGCAGGCCGCCCCTTGGCCGCGCGGCGCCGTCAAACGCCGCGCCGGCCGCTTTTCCCATAAAAACAAGGAGACAACATGAAAACATCCCGACTCATTCCCGCCGCTATACTGCTCACGCTCGCCAACGGCGCGCTGGCGCAATCGAACGTCACGCTCTACGGCCTGATGGACGCAGGCCTCGTGCACGAAAGCGGCGGTGCCGCCGGCAGTTCGACCAAGTTGAGCAGCGGCGTGGGCACCGCCTCGCGCCTGGGCTTCAAGGGCAAGGAAGACCTGGGCGGCGGCGTAGCGGCCGTGTTCACGCTGGAGTCCGGCATCCTGATCGATACCGGCGCCCAGGACGCGGCCGGCAAGGCCTTCAACCGCCAGGCCTTCGTTGGCCTGGAGAGCAAGACGCTCGGCTCGATCACGGTCGGTCGCCAGTACACGCCGACCTACAACGCGCTGGGGCAGGTGGGCGACCCCTTCGGCAGCGGTTACTCGGGCAGCGCCAAGAACCTGTTCCCTGTCGCCGGCCGCAACCTGCGCGCCGATAATTCGATTCTGTACACTAGCCCGAACTGGAACGGCTTCAATGCGAATGTCCTGTATGCGCTCGGCGAGGTCTCCGGCAACAGCAAGGCCCAGCGCCAGATCAACCTGAGCCTCAACTACACCGGCGGCCCGCTGAATGCCCGCCTCACCTACAACAACCGCAACAACGACACGGCCAGCGTCGACAACCCGAGCGGACGTAACATCATGCTCGTGGCGAATTACGATTTCCGCGTCGTCAAGATGTACTTTGCGTACAGCGACGACGAAGGCTTGAACAGCGCGCCGCTCAACAATTCCACGCCGCGTCCCTATGGCCGCGATTTCGAACCCAGCCTGAAGGGCAACGAGGCACTGATCGGGGCCAGCATTCCGGTCGGCGCGGCCGGCACGGTCATGACCTCGTACATCCGCAAGAACGACAAGACCCTGCTGAACCAGGATGCGTCGCAGTATGCGGTGGGTTACCTGCACTCGCTGTCGAAGCGTACCGGCGTGTACGCATCGTATGGCAGGATCATCAACAAGAATGGAGCGGGTTATACCGTCGGGAACAACTCGAATGCGGGTACGGGGGACAAGGCGTATAACCTCGGGATACGTCACGCGTTCTGAGCGTAGCCCCGTTCGCCGATGGGCTGGCGCAGAGGGATGCGCCAGCCAAATTCAATCAAAGGGCTTCAGAAGTTCACGGTACCCGTCAACGTAAACGTGCGCGGCGCCCCGACCACCAGGTAACCGCTACCCGGGAACCCGCCAGCCGACGCCCAGTAGCTGCGGTCCGCCACGTTGTTCACGCGCGCGCGCAGCGTGACCGCACGGTCCATGATGCGCATCGCGTAGCTGGCGCCCAAATCGAAACGGGACCACGACGGCACCTCTTTCGTATTCGCACCGTCCGCGAACTGGGACGACGTGTACACCGCACGCGCATCCACGGTCAGGCCATCGACGTAGGGCACATCCCACTCGCTCCCGAGGTTCAGCTGGGTCTTCGGCACGCCGATCGCATCCTTGCCCTGGTTGACGCCATTCAAGGTGCTGACCTGCTCGGTATCGAGCAGCGTCAGGCCGCCCAGCACGCGCACGCCGCGCGTCGGCACGCCGAACACCGACAGTTCCAGGCCCCGGTTGCGCTGCTCGCCAAACACGCCGAACCGGCGATTCACGACGTAGGCCGAGGGCTGCGCAACCGTGAACAGGGCCGCGCTCATGCCGAGCTTGCCGGCGTCGTATTTGACGCCGACTTCCTTCTGCCTGGAGCGGTAAGGTGCGAATGCCTCGCCCACGTTGTCGATATCGGTTCCTGCCGCAACAGGGCCGGGCTGCAGCGCCTCGATATAGTTGGCATACAGCGACACGCCCTTGACCGGCTTGTAGACCAGGCCGGCCACCGGGGTGTTCGCCGTCTCGTCGTAACGCCCGATGCGCGCGCCGGTGGTGTAGCTGAAGCTGCCCGAGCGGATGCGCTGGTGGCGCACGCCGACCGTCAGCAGCACGCTGTCGTCGAGCATGGCCAGGGTGTCGGCGATTGCATAGCTGGCCAGGTCGCTGGTCGCGGTGACCAGGGGATCGCTC
Organism: Massilia sp. IC2-278; assembly: GCF_020708045.1. Lineage (GTDB taxonomy): Bacteria > Pseudomonadota > Gammaproteobacteria > Burkholderiales > Burkholderiaceae_D > Telluria. The sequence goes on along the minus strand of NZ_JAJFES010000006.1, from coordinate 116,061 downwards.
ATGCTGCCGCCCACCGTCGGCTTAGGCGTGACGGATGGGTAGTCGACCGGGCGGTAGATGTTCGTGGCCTGGGCCGGGCCGGTGGCGTAACCGTTGCGCGAATCGAGCGAGAAGGCCGAAGCCGTTGCGCTGACCGTGTGCTTGACGCCGCCGGTGCGCAGCATGCCGCGCACGCCGACCTCGCCGGTGCGCACGTTATCGTGGCGCACGTTGTCGAAGCGGGACATGCTGGTCGTGCCGTCGGCATTGCTGACCCGTGGCGACGCCAGTTCGTTGTATTCGTCGCCGCTGCGGGCGCCAAAGGCGGCCCAGGCCACGACATCCTGCGCCAGGTCGACTTCGCCGCGCACGGTGCCGAAGGTGTCGTGCTCGCTGGAGACGGTCCAGGGCTGGGCGAAATTGCGGGTCGACGAAGGCGGCGCGATCATCGGCACGGCGGCCAGCAGGGTCACGTTCGGGCGTGGGCTGTTCAGCGAGTGGTCCTGGTAACCGATGTCGGCCGACAGCCGGTAGCCATCGCCGCGGTAGTCCATGCCGACCGCGATTACATCCAGCTTGCGCGATTCGCGATCGACAGCGGTGTCGCCGTCACGGTGGGCGGCGTTCACGCGCAGGCCCAGGCGCTCGCCTTCGCCGAAGCGGCGCGAGACGTCGGCCGCCACGTAGCCCTGGCCACCCGATTCGACACCCACCGTCACTTGCGTCAGCGGCCGGCTGGTCGCGCGCTTCGGCAGCAAATTGATGGTGCCGCCGATGCCGCCGCCGCCCGGCGCCGCGCCGTTGACAAAGGCGCTGGCGCCGCGGAACACTTCCACACGCTCCAGCAGTTCGGCCGACACGAACTGGCGCGGCAGCAGGCCGAACAGGCCGTTGTAGGCCAGGTCGTCCGAATTGACCGCGAAGCCGCGGATCACGTACAGCTCCTGGAAGTTGCCGGAGCCGCGCGCCACGCGCACCGACGGATCGTTCTGCACCACGTCGGCCACGCTGCGCGCCTGCTGGTCCTGGATCACGCCCAGCGTGTAGTTGGTGGTGTTGAAGGGCGTGTCCATCATGTCCACGTTGCCGAGCAAACCGATGCGCCCGCCGCGCGCCACCTGGCCGCCCGCATACGCCGCCGGCAAGCCCTGGGCGGATGCATCGGCAGACGCGGTGACGACAACGGTTGCCATCGGTTGCGTGTCCGTGTCAGCCGCATTTTCGGTGCTTTGCGCCCTGGCGCTGGCGGAGGTCATCAGGAGGGCGGCGAGGGCGAGGGGAGTCAGCGAAAAGCGGGCGGCAGTCATCGGATAGGAGGATCGTTCTAAATGAGAATGGTTCGCATTATATGCGTAATGGGTTGCCGAGGTAAATGAGAACTATTATTATCCTGGGCTTTCCTACGAATAAAATCCCCATGACACCGAAGAACCTGCGCCGCTGGTCCTGGATTCACAAATGGAGCAGCCTCGTCTGCACGGTGTTCATGCTGCTGCTCTGCATTACCGGCCTGCCGCTGATCTATCACCACGAAATCGTCCACGCTCTCGGTAACGAGGTCGAGGCGCCTGAGATGCCGGTGGACACGCCCCGTGCCGACATCGACCGGGTAGTCGCCGCCGGCATGGCCGCCTATCCCGGCAAGGTCATGATGTACCTGTCCCAGGACAGGGACGAGCCGGGCATGTGGGCCATGACCCTGGGCGACACGCCGCGCGACAAGAACTACAAGCCCTTGCTGGTGGATTCCCGTACCGCCCAATTGCTGCCCGAACCACCGGTGGAGGGCGGACCCTTCATGTCGATGATGTTCCACCTGCATGTGGATCTGTATGCAGGCCTGTGGGGCAAGCTCTTCCTCGGCTTCATGGGCTTGCTGCTGATCGTCGCGGTGGTGTCCGGCGTGGTGCTGTACGCGCCGTTCACGCGCAAGCTGGCCTTCGGCACGGTGCGGCACGAGCGCAGCCGCCGCGTGCGCTGGCTCGACCTGCACAACGTGCTCGGCATCGTCACGCTGGTGTGGCTGCTGGTGGTGGGCGCGACCGGTGTGATCAATACCTGGGCCGACTTGCTGCTGAAGGTCTTTCAAAAGACCGAACTGGCCGAGATGACCAAGCCCTACGAGGGCTTGCCGCCGGTGACCAAGCTGGGTTCGATGACGGCCGTGATCGCCGCGGCCGAGAAAACCGAGCCCGGCATGCACGTGCGCCTGGTGGCCTTCCCCGGTACCAAGTTCGCGACGCCGCACCATTACATCGTCTTCATGCAGGGCACCTCGCCCCTGACCTCGCGCCTGCAGAAGCCCGTGCTGGTCGATGCCCAGACCGAGCAGGTAATCGCCAGCGTCGATCTGCCGTGGTACATGGTCGCGCTGCGCGTATCGCAGCCGCTGCACTTCGGCGACTACGGCGGCCAGGCCCTGAAACTGCTGTGGGCCTTGCTGGATATCGCCACCATCGCCGTGCTCATCACCGGACTCTACCTGTGGCTCAAGCGCGGCAAGGCAGCGGCAGCCAAGCCGGCGGAAGTGCGGGCCGAGGAGGCAGCGGTATGACGCGCATCTTTGGGCCCATCTGGACCGCGCCGATCGTGCTCGGCGTACTGACCGTCATCGGCCTGATCAGCGCATTGCTGGGCGACGGCATTTGGGATGCGGTGTCCGCCGTGTCGCTGGGCGTGGTGGTGGCGGTGGCTGGCTGGTACGGCTTGCGGCGGCCGAGAGCGCGGTAAGGTGGCGCAGGAGACACATCGGACGGTGAGGTGACGTAGTGCTGTCGGAAAATGAGGCCCTGCTCGGCAAGAAATTGCCGGGTCAGGCATCATGACGCGTTCTTCACTTCACATAGAAAGAAATTTGCATGTCTGATCTCCTGCAAACCTTGCAGTGGCGTTATGCCACCAAAAAAATGGATCCTGCGAAGAAGGTCGCCAAAGAGAAGATCGACCGCATTCTCGAAGCGGTGCGCCTGACGGCCAGTTCCAGTGGCTTGCAACAGTACGAGATGTTCGTGGTAACCAATCCAGGCCTGCGCGAACAGATCAAGGCGCATGCCTGGAACCAGTCCCAGGTGACGGACGCTTCGCACCTGCTGGTGTTCGCCGCATGGGATAACTACACGCCCGAGCGCATCAATGCCATGTTCGACCTGGTGAACGACGAGCGCGGCTTCAAGAACGAAGGCTGGGAAGCCTACCGCCAGCAACTGCTGTCGACCTACCCGCAGCGCGATGCCGAGACCAATTTCGAGCACGCCGCACGCCAGGCCTACATCGGCCTGGGTAGCGCATTGATTGCCGCTGCCGAGGAAAAGGTCGATGCTACGCCGATGGAAGGCTTCGATCCGGCCAAGGTCGACGAGATCCTGAAGCTGCGCGAACGCGGACTGCGTTCGGTGATCCTGCTGCCTGTTGGCTATCGTGCGGATGAAGGCGACTGGCTCGTCAACCTGAAGAAAGTGCGCCGTCCGATTTCGCAGTTCGTTACCGAACTGGCCTGAGCAACACGGCATCCTGGCGACTCCGGTTCTATCGCTGTCCCAGGCATGTAAAAACGAAAAAGGCAGATCGAGTCGATCTGCCTTTTCGCATTCTGCGGGGCCTGTTCAGCGAACCTGGAACCAGTAGGCAGGCAGCGCGGCAAGCTCCCTCGCCAGCGAGTACGCATCGCGCGCTTCGAAGTAATTGGCATGCGCCGTATAAACCGTATCGATGCCGGCGCGCCGCAGGGCATAGCGGCTGCGTGTCAGGTGGAAGAACTGCGTGACGACCACTGCGCTTTTAAAACCCTGCGCCCGCATGATGGCGGCGCTGTTGCGGGCGGTTGCTTCGGTCGTATTGCCTTGTTCGTCGAGGAGGAGGGCAGTGCGCGGAATCGCTTGCCGCTCGGCCAGGTAGTCAGCCATGACCCGGGCCTCGCTGAATCCCTCGACGCCGGTTCCACCGCTGACGATGATGTGCCCGAACATGCCTTGCCGGTAGAGTTCGGCAGCCTTGTCGAGCCGTGCGCGCAAGCGGTCCGAGGGCGTACCGTCCGGCATGACTTTCGAACCGAGGACCACGCCGACATCGCTGGCTTGGGCATTGTCGCGCAAGCCGTCGACGCTGATGGCGACGGCGCCGGCCAGAACCAGGGTGAGCAGGAGGAGGGGTGGAGCACGCCTGGCAAGCTTACGCATTCATGGCCTCGGATATGCAAAAAGCCAGACCGGCTGATGCCTGGTCTGGCTTTCGAATTCTGTGGTCGGGGTGAGAGGATTCGAACCTCCGGCCTCTACGTCCCGAACGTAGCGCTCTACCGGGCTAAGCTACACCCCGACTGGTTTGAGACGCCGGAAGAACGACGTCTCGGGATGGCATTACTATAAATATTCTTAGTGGTTCCTGTCAACTGCAAAGCTGCAGAGCTGGAGCAGGCTGTCCTTGTACGCGCTCTCCGGCAAATCGGCGATCGACTCGGCCGCACGGCGTGCCGCCGCCTCCGCTTCGCGGCGCGTGTAATCGAGCGCACCGCTCGACGTCACCGCCGCCAGCACCGCATCGAAATGCTGCTCGTCGCCCTGCTCGATGCAGGTGCGCACCAGTTCGCGCTGTTGCGGCGTGCCGTGTTCCATCAGGTAGATCAGCGGCAGGGTAGGCTTGCCTTCGCGCAGGTCGTCGCCGACGTTCTTGCCGATCTCGGCGGCGTCGCCGGCGTAGTCCAGCACGTCGTCGATCAATTGGAACGCGGTGCCAAGCGAGCGGCCGAATTCGCCGGCCGCGGCGATCTGCGCGTTGCTGGCGCCAGCCACCAGGGCGCCCAGCTCGGCGGCGGCCTCGAACAGTTTGGCGGTCTTCGAGCGGATCACGGTCAGGTAGCTCTCGTGCGTCACGTCCGGGTTGTGCATGTTCAGCAGCTGCAGCACTTCGCCTTCGGCGATCACGTTGGTGGCGTCCGACAGGATCTGCATCACGCGCATGCTTTCCAGGCTGACCATCATCTGGAACGAGCGCGAGTACAGGAAGTCGCCGACCAGTACCGAGGCGGCATTGCCGAACAGGGCATTCGCCGTTTCGCGGCCGCGGCGCATCGAGGATTCGTCGACCACGTCGTCGTGCAGCAGGGTGGCGGTGTGGATGAATTCGACCACCGCCGCCAGTTCGTGGTGCGCCGTGCCCCGGTAACCGTGCGCGTTCGCCAGCAGCAGCACCAGCACGGGGCGGATGCGCTTGCCGCCGGCGCTGATGATGTACTCGGAAATCTGGTTCACCAGGGGAACGTCGGAGTGCAGGCGCTGGCGGATCACCGTGTTCACCGCCGCCATGTCGTCGGCGATCGTCTGGGTAATATTGTTCTGTTGAGCGTGTTGGGTAGCGGCGGACAAGGCGAACCTGCGTAGTCGTTGAGGGCGTTGAGTGCGGCGATTATACGACAAGCATGCATAAGCCGTGCCATTTGCCCAACTGTAAGGAAATACCCAGCCATTCCCGCTCCCAGGGCCGTCGTTGCTGGGATGACACACTGTTGACGGATGATGCCGGCTTTTGACGCAATGCGGCGAACTATGTATAATCCTCTGTTCCCCGGCTTCAGACCAGCTCAGCGCAATGGCGCCGGTGGGAATTCTTTAAACATTTGATGAGGTTTCAATCATGTACGCGGTCATAAAAACCGGTGGCAAGCAATACAAAGTTGTCGCTGGCGAAAAACTTAAAGTAGAACAGATACCGGCAGACATTGGTTCCGAACTCTCCATCGATCAGGTCCTCGCCGTTGGCGCGGGCGAAAGCATCAAGTTTGGTGCTCCTCTGGTCGAAGGCGCGACGGTTCTGGTGAAGGTCGTTTCCCACGGTCGCCACGACAAGGTCCGCATTTTCAAGATGCGCCGTCGTAAGCACTACCAGAAGCGTCAAGGCCACCGCCAGAACTTCACCGAGATCGAAGTCGTTTCGATCAACGGCTAATTGCCCCGGTCTATTTAAACAGTCATCAAGGAGTAACTAAATGGCACACAAAAAAGGCGGCGGCACTACCCGTAACGGCCGCGACTCAGAAAGCAAGCGCCTCGGCGTGAAAGTGTACGGCGGCCAGGCGATCAACGCCGGCGGCATCATCGTGCGTCAGCGTGGCACCCAGGTTCGTCCAGGCGTCAACGTCGGCCTCGGCAAAGACCACACCCTGTTCGCCCTGGTGAACGGCACGGTCAAGTTCGTCAAGCAAGGCGTCGGTTCGAAGCAGTACGTGACCGTCGTTGCAGCAGCTGCCGAAGCAGTCGCAGCTTAATTGACGCAAAGCGCCGCACACAGCGGCGCATCCTTGTAAGGCGCAAGCCTTCCATCGAAAGGCTCTGCCCACGGTAGAGCCTTTTTAGTTTTTTGGCGGTCATCATGAAGTTTATCGACGAAGCAAGAATTGAAGTCATCGCGGGCGACGGCGGCAACGGCTGCGCATCGTTCCTGCGCGAAAAGTTCCGCCCATTCGGCGGGCCGGACGGCGGCGACGGCGGCAAGGGCGGCTCGATCTGGGCGGTTGCTGACCGCAACATCAATACCCTGGTGGATTTCCGTTATTCGAAAGTGCACACCGCGCGCAACGGCGAACCCGGCCGCGGCTCGGACTGCTACGGCAAGGGCGCGGACGACGTGACCCTGCGCATGCCGGTCGGCACCCTGATCGTCGATAACGTGAACGGCGAAATCATCGCCGACCTGACCGAACACGGCCAGACCGAACTGCTGGCCAAGGGCGGCGAGGGCGGCTGGGGCAACATCCACTTCAAGACGTCCACCAACCGCGCACCGCGCCAGAAGACCGACGGCAAGCCGGGCGAACGCCGCCAGCTGCGCCTGGAATTGAAGGTGCTGGCGGACGTGGGCCTGCTGGGCATGCCGAACGCCGGCAAGTCGACGTTCATCACGGCCGTCTCGAACGCCAAGCCGAAGATTGCCGACTACCCGTTCACGACCTTGCATCCGAACCTCGGCGTGGTGCGCGTGTCGCACGCGAAGAGTTTTGTCATCGCCGACATCCCGGGCCTGATCGAAGGCGCGGCCGAAGGCGCGGGCCTCGGCCACCAGTTCCTGCGCCACCTGGCGCGTACCGGTCTGCTGCTGCACATCGTCGACCTGGCGCCGTTCGAGGCGACCGTCGATCCGGTGAAGGAAGCCAAGGCGCTGATCAAGGAACTCGAGAAGTACGACGAAGACCTGCTGAACAAGCCGCGCTGGCTCGTGCTGAACAAGCTCGACATGGTGCCGGAAGAAGAACGCAAGAAGAAGGTCAAGGACTTCCTCAAGAAGCTGTCCTGGAAAGGCCCGGTCTTCGAGATCTCGGCCCTGAACCGCGAAGGCTGCCAGGACCTGATCAACGCGATCTACCTGCACCTGGAAGAAAAGCGCGCCACCGAAGTACGCGTCGACGAAACGACGCAGATGACCGAGGAAGCGCGCGGCATCAACTCGATCGATCCCGACGATCCACGCTTCAAGATCCTTGAAGACTGAGGACCGCGTCATCAACAAGCGCCCCGGGTTCACCTTTACCCGTGCCTGGGCGCGCGGCCAGCTGCTGCAGCTGGTGGCCACCGCCAGTTCGCTGGCGGCGCTCGTGGCCCTGCTCGACCCCGATATGGTCGCGGCGGTCATGGGCCTGTTTCTCGTTGGCGTGAACGGCTACAGCCAGTTCTACGCCATCTATGTCGGAGTCCGTCTCGCGATCGCGGGGCTGGCTATGCTGGCGGCAAGGCGGGGCGACCAGCCCATCCTCGGCGATCTCGTTGCATTCTTCCTGCTGGCCCAGCCGGTTGGGCGCCTGGTCGCGGCATTCGCGATCGGCCTGCCGCATGGGTCCCTGTTGATCGTGAGCGGGATCGAGCTGCTGGCGGGCGTGGGCCTGCTGGCCTTGCGCCCGCGAGATAGAAAACACTCGCCATGAATTCCGCGCATTCCTCCTGCATTCAACAAGCCGGCCGCATCATCGTCAAGGTCGGCTCTTCCCTCGTCACGGACGAAGGCCGCGGTCTCGACCACGAGGCCATCGCCCGCTGGGCCACGCAAATCGCCGCGCTGCGCGGCCTCGGTAAAGAGGTCGTGCTGGTCAGCTCCGGCGCGATCGCCGAAGGCATGCTGCGCCTCGGCTTCGCCAGCCGTCCGCACGACATCCACGAACTGCAGGCCTGCGCCGCCGTCGGCCAGATGGGCCTCGCGCAAATCTACGAATCGAGCTTCGCCACCCACGGCGTGAAAACGGCGCAGGTGCTGCTGACCCATGCCGACCTGGCCGACCGCGAACGCTACCTGAACGCGCGCGCTACCCTCACGACCCTGCTGCGCCTGGGCGTGGTCCCGATCATCAACGAGAACGACACGGTGGTCACGGACGAGATCAAGTTCGGCGACAACGACACCCTCGGCGCCCTGGTGGCCAATCTCATCGAAGCCGACGCGCTGGTGATCCTGACCGACCAGCGCGGCCTGTTCTCCGCCGATCCGCGCAAGGACCCGGCGGCACGTTTGATCGAGCAAGCCGAAGCCGGCGACCCGGCGCTGGAAGCGATGGCCGGCGGCGCCGGCAGCAGCATCGGCCGTGGCGGCATGCTGACCAAGGTGCTGGCCGCGCGCCGCGCCGCCCGTTCCGGCGCCCACACGGTGATCGCCTGGGGCCGCGAACCGGACGTGCTCACGCGCCTGGCCAGCGGCGAAGCGATCGGCTCGCAGCTGAACGCGCCAACGACGCGCCTGACCGCGCGCCGCCAGTGGATGGTCGACCACCTGCACACCGCCGGCGAGGTCGTGCTCGACGCCGGCGCCGTGCAGAAGCTGACGCAAGAGGGCAAGTCGCTGCTGCCGATCGGCGTCATCAAGGTAAGCGGCGAATTCGGGCGCGGCCAGGTGATCACCTGCGTGCGCGAAGACGGCACCCCGATCGCGCGCGGCCTGACCAGCTACACCAGCAGCGAAGTACGCCGCATCATGCGCCATTCTTCGCACGAGATCGAAGCCATCCTCGGCTACATCGAAGGGCCGGAGCTGGTGCACCGCGATAACCTGGTTTTACTTTGATGGAGTTCCCGATGTCGCTTTCGCCCGCCGCCGTGGTCCAGGCCCAGTTAGAGGCCTACAACGCCAAGGACCTCGACGCCCTGATGGCCACCTATGCACCGGATGCCCGGCAGTTCGCGCTGCACGGCGCGCTGCTGGCCGAAGGCCATGATCAAATTCGCCCGCGCTACGCAGCGCGCTTTGCCGAGCCGGACCTGCGCGCCCAGCTGCTAACGCGCAGTGTGGCCGGGAATTTCGTCACCGACCTGGAACTGGTCTACCGCAACTTCCCGGAAGGACGCGGCACGGTCGAGATGCTGTGCGTGTACGAGGTCATCGACGGACGCATTGCGCGTGCTTCGTTCGCCACCGGCGCCACCACCATGCTGGCCTGAGCCGGCACCCCCGCAGGCTGCCCGTTCGTGGCAGCCTCGATAAGTTTCTCCTTAGCGTAAAAATAACTCTGTCGTGGCAAACACACATTCCGTCTGCATAGTATTGCAGGGCATGTCTTTTAGTTGCCGCCTGGATAGAACCTCCCGTAGACTCGCCTGGAAAACTCGTATTGACGTTAACCAGGGCCATCATGAAACTGAGTCGTAAACTTCCCCTCTGCTTTGCCGCCGTTGCGCTGGTCGTGGCCTGCGCCGGCCTGTTCGGCCTGTGGGCGTTGAACGGTTCGATCGCCACCTACGACCGCGCCGTCGTCAGCTACAGCCACGCCGGGGAAGTCGAGGCCATGCTCTCGACCTTCAAGACGCAAATCCAGGAATGGAAGAACACTCTCCTGCGCGGCAAGGATGAGGCCGAGCGCAACAAGTACTGGCAGGCTTTCCAGGACAGCGAGCGCGAGGTCAGCGCCCAGCTCGCGAAGCTGAATGCCGCACTGGCGCCGGGCAAGGAGCGTGCGCTGCTCGAACAATTCGGCCGCGCCCATGCGCAGATGGGCCAAGACTTCCGCAAGGGCTACGAACAGTTTGCCGCCGCCGGTTTCGATCCGGCCGCGGGCGATGCGGCGGTCAAGGGCAAGGACCGGGAGCCGGCTGAACTGCTGGACCAGGCCAGCAAGCAGATCGTTGCCGCCACCCGCGCCAGTGCCGCGGCGGCCGAAGCGGCCAGCGAGCGCGCTACGCTGCTGAGCCTGCTCGCGATGGCGCTCGGCTCGGGCGCCGCCATCGTGGCCGGCGTGTTCGTATCGCGTTCCATCGTGCGTCCGCTCGAGCGCGCCGTGGAAGTTGCGCAGACGGTTGCCGGCGGCGACTTGCGGGCCCGCATCGAGGTGACGTCGAACGACGAGACCGGCCAGCTGCTGCAGGCATTGAAGGACATGAACGCCAGCCTGACCCGGATTGTCGGCAAGGTGCGCAGCGGCGCCGAAACGATCACGGTTGCTTCGGATGAGATTGCAAGCGGCAACATGGATCTGTCGTCGCGTACCGAGCAGCAGGCCGGCGCGCTGGAAGAAACCGCGTCCTCGATCGAGGAACTGACCTCGACCGTGAAGCAGAACGCCGACAACGCACGCCAGGCCAACCAGCTGGCGATCAGCGCCTGCGACGTGGCGGCGAAGGGCGGCGACGTGGTCGAGCGCGCGGTGACCACCATGGGCGCGATCAGCGAATCCTCGAAACAGATCGTCGACATCATCGGCGTCATCGACGGCATCGCCTTCCAGACGAACATCCTGGCGCTGAACGCGGCGGTCGAGGCGGCACGCGCGGGCGAGCAGGGCCGCGGCTTCGCGGTCGTCGCGTCCGAAGTGCGCAACCTGGCCCAGCGCTCGGCCAGCGCGGCCAAGGAGATCAAGGCCCTGATCGGCGACTCGGTGGCGCGCGTGGAAGCGGGCAGCGCGCTGGTCAACGAGACCGGCACCACCATGAACGAGATCGTCGCCAGCGTGAAGCGGGTGATGGACATCATGGGCGAGATCAGCGCCGCCAGCGCCGAGCAGGGCGCCGGCATCGAGCAGATCAACATCGCAGTCACCGAGATGGACACCACGACCCAGCAGAACGCGGCGCTGGTGGAAGAAGCGGCCGCCGCCGCGCAGGCGCTGCGCGAGCAGACCGTGGCGCTGAACGAGGTGGTCGGCGTGTTCAAGCTCGAGGGCGATGCAATGGCGGCCCAGAGTGTGCAGCCGCTGCGCCCAGCCATGGCGCCGGCACGGCTGACGGCGCCGGTGGCCAAGGCGCCGTCCCCTGTCCGCAGGGAGCCGGTGCGTTCGAAGGCAAGCGCGAAGGCCCGTAGCGAGGAGTGGGAAGAGTTCTAAGGTTTTCGCTTTATCAAGCAGCCGCGCCGCACCTGCCGCGCGGTTTTTTTACGTCCAGTCAGTCATCATCGACCGTATCGTTGGCCGTGACCGTACGGTGGGCACTCCGTGCCCACGCGGAACGATGAGCTAACGATACACTTTTCCACGCGCTGGCGAATGATCATTTACTACGCATCGGAATGAGCAGCCACCGTGCATCCTTCCGCGTGGGCACAGGATGCCTTGGCGCGGCCCGGCCCACCCTACGGTCGCCGCCAACATCGTCGTCATGCATCACCTGGCATCCGCCAGCTGTGCTATCTTTGTGGCAACTTTATTTCTGACCACAGGAATGCCAGGATGGCCCGCACCGACTTCCTCGACCGCATCCGCGTCGTCCTGACCGCGCTGGTCATCCTGCACCACGCCGCCATCATGTTCGGCGCGCCCGGCGGCTGGTACCTGACCTATCCCGCCCACGGCGTGGCGGAAAAGCTGCCGTTCGCTATGTTCGTCTCGGTTAACCAGGCCTTTTTCATGGGCTTTTTCTTTTTGCTGTCCGGTTATTTCACTGCGCTATCGTACGAGCGCAAGGGCGCCGCGCGTTTCGCCCGTGACCGCCTGCTGAGGCTGGGCATCCCGCTGCTGGTGTATGGCTTCGTGCTGGGGCCGCTCACGGTGGCGCTGGCGGACATGCGCGAAGGCGAACCTTTCCTTTCCAACTGGACGGCGATGATGGCGGCGCTGCGCTTCGAGATCGGCCCGCTGTGGTTTGCCTGGGCGCTTCTGCTGTTCAGCGCGGCCTACCTGCTGTGGCGCCGGCTGCGCGGCGGCACCGGCCTGGGCAACTGGGAACCCGGCCGGCGCACCCTGCTGCTGGCCGCCCTGGCCACCGGCGCCGCCGCTTTCCTGCTGCGCCTGCTGGTGCCGGTCGGCGAGGAGCGCCTGGGCTTGCAGGTCGGCTATTTTGCGTCCTACACCGTGCTGTTCGCAGGCGGCTGCGCCATGGCGGGCAGCCGCTGGATCGAGCGGGTCGGCCCGCAGCAGGCCGGGCGCTGGTCGCTGGCGGCGCTGCTCGTGGCGCCGCTGCTGTTCGTGTATGGAATCTACATCAGCCTGGTCCAGGGCCAGCCCTTCGAGACCGCGGGCGGCTGGACCCTGCCGGCGCTTGCCTACGCGTTCTGGGAGCCTTTTGTGGCCTGGGGCATCATCCTCGCGATGCTGACGCACTTCCGGCGCGCAGAGCATTCGTCGCCGCGCTGGCAGCCCTTGGCGCGGCAAGCGTATGCCGCCTACATCCTGCATCCGCCGCTGCTGACGGCGGCCGGCCTGCTGGTTGCGGCGCTACCGCTGCCGAACATGCTCCAGTTCGCCCTGGCCGGCGCCGTGGGCGTGGTCGCCAGCTTCCTGCTGGCGCGCCTGGCGCTCAGGCTGCCGGGAGCGGCGCGGATTCTATGACGCCGGGGGCGATGATGCCGTCCGGCGTCGGCGTCTTGTCGCGGAACTCGCACAAGTCATTGATGATGCAGTTCCAGCACTTCGGCCGGCGCGCCACGCAGGTGTAGCGCCCGTGCAGGATCAGCCAGTGGTGGGCGTCCTGCAAAAACTCCTTCGGCACGAACTTCAGCAATTTCATTTCGACTTCGTCGACGTTCTTGCCGGGCGCAATTTTGGTGCGGTTCGAGACGCGGAAGATGTGGGTGTCGACCGCCATGGTCGGCTCGCCGAACGCCGTATTCAGCACCACGTTCGCCGTCTTGCGGCCCACGCCGGGCAGGGCTTCGAGCGCCTCGCGCTGGCGCGGCACTTCGCCGCCGTGCTGCTCCACCAGGATCTGGCAGGTCGCCATCACGTTCTTGGCCTTGGTGTTGTACAGGCCGATGGTCGCGATATAGCTCTTCAGCTCGTCGATGCCGAGGTCGAGGATTTGCTGCGGCGTGTTCGCCACCGGATACAGGCGGCGCGTGGCCTTGTTCACGCCCACGTCGGTCGACTGCGCCGACAGCAGCACCGCGATCAGCAGTTCGAAGGGCGTGGTGTATTCGAGTTCGGTGGTCGGATGCGGATTGGCGGCGCGAAAGCGGGTAAAGATCTCGAGGCGTTTGGCGGGATTCATCGCTCAGTTTTTCTTCGCTCAGTTCTTGTTCGAATCGGGTGGCGTGGCATCGGGCGGCGCGGCGCGCTGGCGCGCCCTTTCCATGGCGGCGGCGATGATGGCGCGCTTGCGTTCCTTCTCGGCCAGTTCTTCCGGCGTGTTCGTGACTTCCGCCGTGACCGCGCGCATCTTCTCCAGCGCCTTGGCCGCCAGGCGCGCATCGTTTTCCTCGCGCTCGCGCTGCAGGCGCAGGGTGCGGAAATCGTGGCGTGCACGGGCGGCATCGGCCGCTTCCTGCGACCAGGCGGCCCAGCCGGTGGCTTCGGTTACCGGGACCATGCTGATGCAGTCGACCGGGCAGGGCGCCACGCACAGATCGCAGCCGGTGCACAGGCTCGGCAGGATGGTGTGCATCTGCTTGGCCGCGCCCATGATGGCGTCCACCGGGCAGGCCTGGATGCACAGGGTGCAGCCGATGCACAGGCTTTCGTCGATGAAGGCAACCGGGCGCGGGCGTTCGACGCCGTTGGCAGGGTTGATCGGAATGACCGGGTGGCCGGTGAGCGACGCCAGGCGCCGCACGCCCTCGATGCCGCCGGGCGGGCACTGGTTGATCGGCGCTTCGCCGTTCGCGATCGCCTCGGCATAGGGCCGGCAGGCCGGGTAGCCGCACTTGGTGCATTGCGTCTGCGGCAGCAGGTCTTCGATCTGGTCGGCAAGAGTCTTGGTCACGGTGATGCGGCGGCGTAAAGCCGTCATTATCCGACAAAAGCGCGGAGGGCGCGACCGGGGTTAATGTTTCGTCCAGTAAGTGGTGCAGCGTACAGAGCCCTCGCGGTCGCCATGGCTTACTGACGGTACCGGCTGCGCGTCGACGCGCGCCATCTTTTAAGGAGGAAAAAACATGAATAAACGCCTCATCGCCAAGAGCATGATCGCACTGATGCTGGCTGCCAACGCGCCTGCATTTGCCCAGAACCATGATCGCCGCGACGACCGCCGCGAGTACCGCGACGACCGGCGCGAAGACCGCCGTGATTTCCGCGACGAACGCCGTGAAGACCGCCGGGATTATCGGGATACACGCCGCGACGACCGCCGTGACCACCGCGACGCCCGCCGCGGCGCCGGCCCGCGCCACGACCTGTACCGCGGCAACCGCTTGCCGTCGAACTACAACCACCGCCAATACGTGGTCGACAACTGGCGCGCGCACCGCCTGAGCGCGCCGCCACGCGGCCATCACTGGGTGCAGGTGGGGAATGACTACGTGCTGGCGGCGATTGCCACCGGCGTCATCGCCAGCGTCTTGCTGGGTAATTGAGTGGTTGGCGCAGGCGCCAGCCCGCCGACGCGGGGGGCGTCTCTCCAGCCTGTTTATAGGAGAACGAAATGACTGAATGGATTGTCGCGCCCCTGCTGGCGACCGACCCCACCTCGCGCCCGGTGTACCGGCCCGGGGAGAGCGACGCCGCCGCCACGGCCAAGCCCGAACCTGCCGCCGACGACCGCCGCGGCGCCGACCGGCGTGAACCGCATGTCGATACCGACGACGATTTCGGGCGGGGCGAGGATCGGCGCGACAGCACAGCTTGAGCTACTTGTCGTATGGAAAAAATGCCGCGGACTTCCGCGGCATTGTTTTTGTAGGGTGGACCGGGCCGCGCCAGGCACCTGTGTCCACGCGGTCTTAACCGATGGGCATTCACGCGGCAAACCATATCGAATGGCATGCACTATCGATGGGTTAAGCATCGCATTCCCGCATGCGATGAGACAGCGTGGACACAGGTGTCCACCCTACAAGAGCAAAAAAAAATGCCGCGGGAGATCGCGGCATTTTCCTTATGGGCGTCGCGCCGTTCAGCCGTGCGCCTTGATGAACTCGCCGATCTTCGGGCAGATGATCTCGCGCCAGCGGCGGCCCGAGAAGATGCCGTAGTGGCCGGCTTTCGGCGCCACGAAGTCGAGCTTCATGTCGGCCGGGATGCCGCTGCACAGCTCGTGCGCGGCCTGGGTCTGGCCGGCGCCGGAGATGTCGTCGAGCTCGCCTTCGATGGTGAACAGGGCCACCGTCTTGATGTCCTGCGGACGGACCAGCTTGCCGCCGACTTCCCAGGTGCCCTTCGGCAGGCGGAATTCCTGGAACACGGTCTTGATGGTGTCGAGGTAGTACTCGGCCGGCATGTCGAGCACGGCATTGTATTCGTCGTAGAACTGGCGGTGGCTTTCGGCCGATTCTTCGTCGCCGCGCACCAGGTGCTGGTAGAACTCGCGGTGCGACTGGGCGTGGCGGCCCGGGTTCATGGCGATGAAACCGGCGTGCTGCAGGAAGCCCGGGTACACCTTGCGCCCAAAACCCGGGTAATTGCCCGGCACCGCGTAGATCACGGTGTTCTCGAACCACGAGAACGGCTTTTCGGTGGCCAGGTCGTTGACGGCGGTCGGCGACTTGCGCGGGTCGATCGGGCCGCCCATCATGGTCATGGTCTTCGGCAGCTTCGGATCGTTATCGGACGCCATCAGCGCGATCGCGGCCAGCACCGGCACGGTCGGCTGGCACACGGAAATCACGTGCACGTCCGGGCCCAGGGTGCGGATGAAGTCCTGGACGTAATAAATGTAGTCGTCCAGGTGGAAGGGGCCGGCGGACAACGGCACCATGCGTGCATCGACCCAATCGGTAATGTAGACGTCGTGGTCCGGCAGCAGGGCGCGCACGGTGTCGCGCAGCAGGGTGGCGTGGTGGCCCGACAGCGGGGCAACCAGCAGCACGGTCGGCTGGGCCAGTGCTTCGAAGGCCGCGTCCGGCAAATCCTTCTTGAAGTGCAGCAGCTTGCAGAATGGCTTGTCGACGGCGGTGTGTTCGATGATGCCGACCGCTTCGCCTTTAATGGTGGTGGTGTCGATGCCGAAGGCCGGTTTTTCGTAGTCCTTGCCCAACCGGTACATCAGCTCGTAGCCGGCGGCGATACGTTGGGAGAAGGGGGTGTGGGCAAACGGAGAAACCGGGTTCGAGAACAACTTCGAGGACGCATCCGCCCATTGCATCAGCGGGGTCAGGAAGGAGCGTTGCATCTCGTGCAATTGGTAGAGCATAGTAATCCTTCTTCGGTGAAGCATTCGCTGCGCCGGGACGCCCAATGACGCCTGCCGTGCGCGAATTTTGATCAAATCATTATAGGGTCAAATGATTGGCGGGTGGAAATTTCCCGCACCCTCGTGCGAATTTGATCTGTGCTTAGAAGGTTTATAGCACCGTTTTTCATAGGTCGTCGGTGATGCGCCACACATAAAAACAAATGCCCCGGCTAAGCGGGGCATTGTCGTTTTTGCGTAACTGAACCGAAAATCTTAGTCGAACACCGGGGTCTCGACGCCGAGGATCTTGTGCAGTTTCGGCGAGGTGGTGGTGTACTGCATGTGGATCTTCTTGTCCGGGAAGATGTACGGCGCAGCGCCGAAGGCGGCCAGCGCGGCTTCGTGGAAGCCCGACAGGATCAGCTTCTTCTTGCCCGGGTAGGTGTTGATGTCACCCACGGCGAAGATGCCCGGCACGTTGGTTTCGAACTTCTCGGTGTCCACGACCTTCAGCTGCTTGCGCTCGATGTCCAGGCCCCATTCGGCGATCGGGCCGAGCTTTGGCGACAGGCCGAAGAAGACCATCAGCATGTCGAGCGGCACGCGGCGGGTGACGCCGTCGGCGCCGGTGACCTTCACTTCGCTCAGCTGGCCGTCTTTTTCGTCGTAGCCGGTGACCTGGCCGGTGATCAGCTGCATCTCGTACTCTTCGCACAGCTGTTTCATCTTGGCGACCGATGCCGGCGCGGCGCGGAAGTCTTCGCGGCGGTGCACCAGCACGACCGACTCGGCCTTGCCGACGAAGTTCAGGGCCCAGTCCAGGGCGGAGTCGCCGCCGCCGCAGATGACGATGTTCTTGCCTTCGAAGATGCTCGGGTCCTTGACGCGGTAGTGCAGCTGCGTGTTCTCGAACTTCTCGATGCCCTCGACCTTGATCGTGCGCGCCTGGAACGAACCGACGCCGGCGGCGATGAAGATGGTCTTGGTGATGAACTGGGTGCCGGTCGAGGTTTCGACGTTGAAGCGGCCGTCTTCGCGGCGCTGCACAGTGGTCACTTCCTGGCCCAGGTGGAAGGTCGGCTCGAACGGCTCGATCTGCTTGAGCAGGTTGTCCGTCAGTTCCTGGCCGGTGCACACGGGCACGGCAGGGATGTCGTAGATCGGCTTGTCCGGGTACAGTTCCACGCACTGGCCGCCGACGGCCGGCAGCGAATCGATGACGTGGGCCTTGATCTCGAGCAGGCCGAGTTCGAAGACCTGGAACAGGCCGACCGGGCCTGCGCCGATGATGACGGCGTCGGCGTCGATGGCGCCGGCGAACGAGCTGTTGGGGGCGATGCTGCCCGCATCGTGGGTGGCACTGATAGTCATGCGCAATGGTCCTGTTGATTTTGTAAAAGAGGGGGCGGTGACGCGATGGCCGCTAGTGTGCCATGGATGACGCGAGCCTGCCGGAGACGAGCGAAAACAGCGTGCGGCGACGGCGGCCCGAAACAGCCGGCGCGTCACCGCTGTGCGGGTTTTCAGCGAGCCAGCTGGTCCAGCTTGTTCGTGACGTCTTTCCACTCTTCGGCGTCGGGGAGCGCCGGCTTGGTCTTGGTGATCGACGGCCAGAAGCGCGACAGATCGGCATTGATCTTGATGAATTGCTGCTGGTCGCCCGGCACGTCTTCCTCGGCATAGATCGCATTGACCGGGCACTCGGCCACGCACACGGCGCAGTCGATGCACTCGTCGGGGTCAATCGCGAGGAAATTCGGGCCTTCCCGGAAACAATCGACCGGGCATACATCGACGCAGTCGGTATACCGGCAGCGGATGCACGATTCGGTGACAACGTGGGTCATAACAGTCCTATCTATGGTGGGGTGACGCAGCGTTAGCGCGCAGGAGGGAGCCGCCAACTGGCAAAGCACTGTATTTTAGGGCAATTCGAGTTTTCCTACAAATTAGGTTTAGACACAATATACATAAGCAAATGTGTTGCCCGTGCTTGGGTTTGGCGTGGAAATGATGGCTGCGTGCCAGTTCCACAGCCGTGTTCTCTGCGGCAGCGGGGGATATCGTAGGGTGGGCACCCCGTGCCCACGCGGAACGTGGCACCGTGTTGGCTTGGCCAGGATGGCAGATGATGCATCAAGGCGGCATCTCGAATGATCATTTGGACGCGCCAACCGGGGTCGTGGTGTTCGGTGCAAAGCCCGCCAACATATTCATATTTCCGCGTGGGCACGGAGTGCCCACCTTACGGTCGACTTCGGCGGTAGGGTGGACGGGTTCCCCGTCCACGCGTTCAACGCACGGTGGCGCCTCGACACTCATTCATGACGCCCCCTGCAATCGCGCCAGCAACGCCGGCCACCCCGTCGCCCCCAGCGACCCATCGTCCGCTAGCACCACGGTATGCGTGCGCCCCGCGTCCTCCACCGTGATCTCCCAGCGCGGAATATCCGCCCCCACGGTGCACGTCGGCGCCGCTCCAAAGAAATCCACCTGCCGCAGCAGCGCCTCGACCGACCCGCCGTCGGCGCGGCAGGCCGTGTCGAGTTCGAAGCACTGCCCGCCGCCGGCAAAGCCGCCTTCCTGTTTCGCCGTGATCTTCATGATGTGCTTGCCGTGCCGTCGTCCAGCACCGGCTCTTCGCCCGCCGGGCCATTGCGTCCGCGGTCGGCGCACCAGCGCGCCAGGGCCTGGGCCTCGGCATCGAGCAGGCGTTCGATGTTGTAGTACTCGGCCAGGTTCATGGTGCCGCAGCAGGCGCGCCGGTCCTGCTGGGCACCCGGGACGTCGCACACGCCGGCCGCCAGGCGCACGTGCACGCGGCAGGCTGGGGCCATGGGCTTGCCGGGCAGTTTGGCGTCCATCGGCGGTACGCCATCGGGCATTGGCGTCGGCGCTTCGGATTCTCCGGCCGGCACCTCAGTGGCCGCATCACCGGCCGCATCGTTGGCAACCTCGGGCCCGCCCACCACTTCGCGCACCGTGAATTGCTGGCGGATCGAGGCCATGTAGCCTTCCGGTTTGCCGTCTTCGAGTGCCAGGCGCAGCATCTCATTGACCACGTCGGCATAGGTGGCGGCGATGTCGGGCGCGGCGATCAGCGCACGCAGCACCAGCCCGCGCAGATACGACGCCACCTGGTGCAGCACGGCGGCATCGTCTTCCAGCGCCGGGTTGCGTTCCAGCGCGAACAGATCGGCCAGGATGTCATAGACGCCGCCGGTGAACACCTGGGAAATCGCATGCACCTGGGTGCCGGCCTGGGACAGGGTCAGGTCGTTGTCGGCATTCCTCAGGCCCGTGGTGCTGCCGAGCGCCAGGCCGAACTGCTCGGCGATGTCGGCCAGGAAGGTCTTGTCGTGCAATCGCGCCTTGGTCTGGGCCACCACCGCTTCGCACTGGTCGAGCTGGGCCAGGGCCAGGAAGATCGCCGTCAGGTCGCCGAAGGACTCGTGCAGGCCGCCGGTCTGCGGCGGGGCGTCCGCCAGCAGCCAGTAGGGCTTCAGGCCATCGAGCACGGCGTGGCCGGTCTCGTGGGCCACGATGTCGAACGAGCGGCAGGTGAACACGCGCTCGCTTTGCCCGCTCGGCACGAAGTCGCCGAACTTCAGGCAGTTCTGGGTGCGGCTGTAGAAGGCGTTCATCACGTTCGGCAAGCCGTAGGGGAAGACTTGCAGCGGCGCCGTGTCGATGCTGCTGTTCCACTGCCAGGGCAGCGGCATCTCGGCGCCGCTGGAAGACAGCGAGCGCTGGTACATGGTCAGCGTCTGGCGCACCACGGCAAAGGTGTGGACGGCGTCGAACTGCGGTGTGTCGGGCATGGTGACGAAGTCGCCAAAGGCGTTCGGCTCGACCGCGTCGATGCCCGGCATGCCGCTGGCGATGCGCGCATCGCGCGGGCCCGCCAGCACGATGCCGGGCAGGAAGGCTTTGCGCGTGCCCATGTCCAGCACCGACGGGTCCTGCTTCCACATCAGCACGCGCGCACCGAAGGCGTAGGGCAGGGGCACCTCGGACGCCGGCTCGCCGGCGCCGCGCGGGGCGCCGGGCTGGTCCAGCAGCTGCGCCGCCTTGCGGTGCTGGCGGTAGGCCGCGCTGGGCGTGGGAATGAAGGCGACCGGAGGCTGGTCGCGTTCGGTCGTGACTGGGTCGTCCGGCAACAGGGCGCGTTGTTCCATGGTGATTCCTCGTGTGGTTGCGTTAGCTCAGTCGATAGTCGGCCCCTGCCGGGTTTCGGTCTTGACTAAGATCAATTGCATAGCGGACTGGCACGACCGCGATGCAACTGGCATCATGGCGGGCTGTTGCGTTTATATGAGGAAGGAAATCGGATGGCCGACATTCACATCGTCCAGGAACACAGCCTGAGCCCGGAAAAGGCGCGCGCGGCGGCGCAGCAGGTGGCGGACAAGGTCGCGGCCGAGTTCGGCATGCAGTGCCGTTGGGACGGCGACGTGTTGCGCTTCGAGCGTAGCGGCGTAGAGGGTGCCCTGACCCTGGAAGAACAGCGCGCGGCGCTGCGGATCAAGCTGGGCTTCCTGATGAGCGCCTTCGGTCCGGCGATCGAAGCCAAGGTGAGCGACAAGATGCGCAAGGTGTTTGCGGCGGCCTGAGCGGCCCTTGTGGTGATGGCGCCCTGGCTGTGCAGGGCGCCGGCGGAACGTGAAGGATCAGCCCTTCAGTTCCTCGATCAGGTCGATGTACTGCTGCATCGCGTCTTCCTGCGAGGTGCCCTTCAGGCCGTCCCAGGCGTCGAACTTGGCGCGGCCGACCATGTCGGTGAAGCCCGGACGCTCGCCGGTGGCGTCGCCGCTCGACGCCTGCTTGAACAGCGCGTAGATCTTCAGCAGGGTCATGTTGTCCGGACGCTCCGGCAGGTTCTTCGAATCGGCCTGGGCCTGGGCGAACTGGTCTTGCAAGCTCATAAAAACTCCTGTTGTCTGGATTGCTGGATGGTGCATTGCCTGAACGGCAAGGCGCGCGGCCATCTTAGCGTAACAGGTGGCAATGTACGTGCTTCTGGCGGGAATTTTAGAGGGGATGCTCAGGGGTAGGGTGGGTTCTCGAACCCACCCTACAAAAACAGCCATGCGTAGGGTGGGTTCTCGAACCCACCATTGCATTACACAGCCAGCAGCTCGACGTCGAAGATCAGCGTCGCGTTCGGCGGAATCACGCCGCCGGCGCCGCGGGCGCCGTAGCCCAGGCTGGCCGGGATGGTCAGGCGGCGCGCACCGCCGACCTTCATGCCCTGCACGCCTTCGTCCCAGCCGCGGATCACGTGGCCGGCGCCCAGCGGGAACTGGAACGGGTCGTTGCGGTCCTTGCTCGAATCGAACTTGGCGCCGGTGCTGCCGTCGTCGTTGCGCAGCCAGCCGGTGTAGTGGACGGTGACGTAAGCGCCGGCTTTCGCTTCGGCGCCTTCGCCGACGACGGTGTCTTCGTATTGCAGGCCGGAAGCGGTGGTGGTAGTGGACATGGTTTTCCTTCAGTGTTCAAGTTGAGCGGCGATTGTAGTGCATGACCAGCCGAAGCGCCATCGAGCGCCAGCCGTGCAGCGGCCTGGGCTGGCCGATTCTGTCTACAATACGCTTTTGACACGGGGAGCCACATGGACACGACCGCACGCCTTCTCCGCACGCCACGGAGCCCAGCTTGAAGGGCATCGCCACCGCCTGGGGCCGCGCCCTGCGCGCGCAGTTCTCGCGGCGCATGATCCTGCTGTCGCTGGTGCCGCTGCTATTGTCGCTGCTGGTCTGGGGCGGTCTGCTGTGGCTCGGCCTGCAGCCCTTCCTCGACTGGCTGCATGGCGTGTTCCAGGAATACGGCTGGTTCCAGTCGGGCGGCGGCATGCTGTCCTCGCTCGGCCTGGGCGCCTTGACGGTGCTGGTGGTGCCGCTGATGGCCATCATCCTGCTGCTGCCGCTGATGATTGCCAGTGCGCTGCTGTTCATGGGCATCGTCGCGATGCCGGCCATCGAGCGCTACGTCGGCCGGCGCCAGTTCCCGCAGCTCGAGCAAAAGGAGGGCGGCAGCTTCGCCGGCAGCGTCTGGATGAACCTGACCAGCGTGATCGTGTTCGCCGGCCTGTGGCTGATGACGGTGCCCCTGTACGCGGTGCCGCCGGTGGCGGTGCTGGTGCAGGCCGCGCTGTGGGGCTGGGTGACTTCGCGCGTGATGAGCTACGACGCCCTGGCCGCCCACGCCAGCACGGAAGAACGCCAGGCCCTGATGCGTGCGCAGCGCTGGCCGCTGCTGGCGATCGGCATGGTCTCCGGCGTGCTCGGCGCCATGCCAGGGATTGCCTGGATGGGCGGCGCGGTGCTGTCGGTGGTGCTGTTCCCCTTCCTGGCGATCCTGTCGGCCTGGCTGTACGTGCTGATCTTCCTGTTCACCGGGCTGTGGTTCCAGTACTACTGCTTGCAGACACTGGAAAACATGCGCGCGGCAAATGCGACGGCCCAGACCGCTGCCTGAAAAAGCAGTCAATCCATTTAAGAAACAAGGTCTTGTAGGAAAGTAATACCGATGCTTGTAGGCATTAATGCCGTCTCAATAACTCTGCCGTTGTTTTTTTGCGAAAATAATCTGGGCAGGTCAAATTTGTTGAACAGCGCTACATGGAAGACCTGTTGGTGTGGTGGAATGATGGCTGTGGCGTGCTGATTTTCGGGTAAAGAACAGCTGCCAGACACGAACTAATAATGACTCCGATCACTCGAACAGACCCGCAGCAAGGATGGCGAGCAGGTTGTTGGCGTATCGGGGCACAATGATTCAAACCGGTTGAGCCATCATGGAAAGTACACGCCGTTTCAAACGGCCACGTAATGTGTTTCGCGCCGTGCGCATCCTGCGCGGGCGCCCGGACAGCGGCAGTGCCGCGCCTGCCATGGCTGCCGATGCAGCCGAGCAGGATGCACCGCTGTACGAAAGTTATCCGCACCTGTCGCTGGTCACCGACCCCAAGCAGGACGACATCCCCGACGACGCCGGCGAGCCGGAAAGCGAAGGCGAGCCGCCGAAAGGGCGCGGCTATACCAAACGCATCCTGCTCGGCCTGGTGCTGGTCGTGGTGGCCGCCGGCGCCGCCTACGCGGTGTACGAGACCCGCACCTCCACGCTGCAGGCGAAGATCTTCGCCGGCATGATGAAGGAAGTCAGCTTCCGCATGGAAAAGGGCCCGAGCAACGCGATCCGCTTCCCGGCCGACAGCCCCTACGACGCCCGCCTCGGTTATTCCCATTTGCCGGCCTTCCTGAGCAAGCTGCAGACGCGCGACTACGCCGTCGACGCCCAGGCGCGCATGTCGCCGAAGATGCTGGAACTGGCCGACCGCGGCTTGTTCGCCGCCTACCGCGAAAAGACCCGTGCCGGCCTCGAGATCCTCGATTGCCGCAGCCAGCCGCTGTTCGGCTCGCAGTTCCCCGAGCGCCAGTACGCGCGCTTCGACGACGCGCCGCAACTGCTGGTGCAAAGCCTGCTGTTCATCGAGAACCGCGAGCTGCTGGATCCGGCCTACCCGAAACGCAATCCGGCCGTCGAATGGGACCGCTTCTCGAAAGCGGTGTTCGACAAGACCCTGCACTCGGTCGGCCTGGGCAGCGGCAGCCGCGTGGCCGGCGGTTCCACCCTCGCCACCCAGATCGAAAAATACCGCCACTCGCCGGAAGGGCGCACCGCCTCGCTCGAAGATAAACTCATCCAGATGGCCTCGGCCACGCTGCGCGCCTACCAGGACGGCGAAGACACCACCGGCCACCGGCGCCAGATCGTGCTCGACTACCTGAACACGGTGCCGCTGTCGGCGAAAGTCGGCTACGGCGAAGTGAACGGCATCGGCGACGGCATGTGGGTCTGGTACGGCCGCGATTTCAACAAGGTCACCGCCGCGCTGAAGGGCGGCATGGACAATCCCGACGCCGTGCTGGCCTACAAGGAAGCGCTGTCGCTGATGATCGCGCAGCGCCGACCGGCCTATTATTTGGGCGCCGGCGAAGCCGACCTGGAAACGCTGACCAACAGCCACCTGCGCGTGCTGGCCCAGGCCGGCGTGATCACGCCGCAGCTGCGCGACGCCGCGCTGGCCGTGAAACTGCATCCGGCCCTCGGTTCGGGCGTGGAAGCGCCGCCGGCGAACGCTTTCGTGTCGCGCAAGGCCTCGAACGCGGTGCGCAACCACCTCGGCTACCTGCTGGGCGAGCCGCGCCTGTACAACCTGGATCGCCTGGATTTGTCGGTGGTCTCGACCCTGGACGCCCAAGCCCAGCAGGCCGTGACGGCCGCGCTGCGCCAGCTGACCAGCGCCGAATCCGCGCAGGCCGCCGGCCTCACCGGCAAGGGCATGCTCGGCAACGGCGACCCGGCGCAAGTGGTGTACAGCTTCACGCTGATGGAGCGTGGCGACAACGTGAACTACCTGCGCGTGCAGACCGATAACTACGACCAGCCGCTCGACATCAACGAGCAGGCCAAGCTCGACCTGGGTTCGACGGCCAAGCTGCGCACGCTGGTGACTTACCTCGACATCATCGACCAGCTGCACCGCCGCTACGAGCCGATGGACCCGAAGGCGCTGCGCGAAACCCGCATCGATCCGAAGGACCGCCTGAGCCAGTGGGCCGTCGATTACTTCCTGGCGCTGCCGGCGAACGCCGACCGCGGCCTGGCGCCGATGCTCAGCGCCGCCATGAACCGCACCTATTCCGGCAACCCGGGCGAGGGCTTCTTCACCGGCGGCGGCCTGCATTACTTCGGCAACTTCAGCAAGCTCGATAACAGCAAGATCATGACGGTGCAGCACGCGCTGCAGCAGTCGACCAACCTGGTGTTCGTGCGCCTGATGCGCGACGTGGTGCGCTACTACATGTTCCAGCTGCCGGGTTCCTCGGCGGCCCTGCTGGCCGACGCCGACGACCCGCGCCGCGCCGGCTACCTGGCGCGCTTCGCCGACAACGAGGGCAAGGTCTTCCTGGCCAAGTTCTGGAACAAGTACAAGGGCAAGACCCCGGACGAAGCGCAGGCGCTGCTGTTTGCCGGCGTGCGTCCGCTCGCCTCGAAGCTCTCTGCCGCGCACCGCACCATCGCCCCGAACGCGACCCTGCAGCAGTTCGGCGCCTTCATCAACGACACGTTGCCGAGCAACGAGGTCGACCAGGAGCGCATCGAGAAGCTGTACGACCAGTATGCGCCGCAGAACATGTCGCTGGCCGACCGCGGCTATGTCGCCTCGGTGCACCCGCTGGAACTCTGGCTGGTCGGCTACCTGCGCGACCATCCAAAGGCCGGCTGGAGCGAAGTGGTGGGCGCCAGCACCAAGGAGCGCCAGGAGGTGTACTCGTGGCTGTTCAAGACCAGCCGCAAGAATGCCCAGGACAAGCGTATCGCCGGCCTGATCGAGGTCGAGGCCTTCCTGAAAATCCACGCGCAGTGGAAGAAGATGGGCTACCCTTTCGATTCGCTGGTGCCCTCGTATGCGACCACGCTCGGCGCGTCGGCCGACCGTCCGGCCGCGCTGGCCGAGCTAATGGGCATTATCGTGAACGGCGGCGTGCGCAAACCGGTGGAGCGCATCGACTCGCTGCACTTCGCCAAGAACACGCCCTACGAGACCCTGGTCAAGCGCGCCAACAAGGTCGAGCAGGAAGTGGTGCTGGCGCCGGAAGTCGCGCGCGCCGTGGCCGATGCGATCCGCGGCGTGGTGTCGGAAGGCACCGCCAAGCGCGCCAAGACCGCCTTCACCACGTCCGAGGGCAACGTGATCGCCGTGGGCGGCAAGACCGGTACCGGCGACCAGCGCTTCGACGTGTATGCACGCGGCGGGCGCCTGATCGAGTCGCGCTACGTGAACCGTTCGGCCACCTTCGTCTTCAACATCGGCGAGCGCTTCTTCGGTTCCATGACCGCCTACGTGCACGGCCCGCAGTCCGAGAACTACGACTTCACCAGCGCGCTGCCGGTGCAGCTCCTGGTGACGCTGGCGCCGAGCCTGATGCCGATGATCGAACCGCCCCAGGGCAGCGTGGCCGCACAGACGCAGTGCGTGCGTTGAGAGGGGCGAGCGCAGCCGAACGTGCGCGCCGGGCCAGCCGGCGCGCCGTCTCCACCATCCGCAGCTTCAGTCTGATTTCGCTGCGCGATTTGCTGGTCGCGTCCGGGCCGACGATCGTGCTGGTCGCCGTGGCCTGTTTCATCGCCTGGCTGGTGGTCGATCCGGCGCCGCCGCGTTCGGTGCGCCTGGCCACCGGACAGGAAAACTCCGCCTACGAAACCTTCGGCAAGCGCTATGCGCAGGAGCTGGAGCGCGACGACATCGCGGTCACGGTGCAGCCCTCGCTCGGCTCGAAGGAAAACCTGGAACGCCTGCAGCGCGGCGAAGCCGATATCGCCTTCGTGCAAAGCGGCTCCACGAGCGAACAAGAAGCCGCCGGCCTGGGCCTGGCCTCGCTCGGCAGTCTGTTCACCGAGCCGGTCTGGCTGTTCCTGCGCGAGGACGTGAAAGCCACCAATCTCACGGCCTTGCGTGGACTGCGCATCAACCTGGGGCCGGAAGGCACGGGCGTGCCGAACCTGTTCCGGCAAATCCTGGCGGTGAACGGCGTCGAGCCGAAGGAGTTGAGCATCGGCGCGCTGGAAAACACGCCGGCCACCGTCGAACTGCTGGCCGGCCGCATCGACGGCCTGGTGTTCAGCTCCGCGCCGGAAGCGCCGCTGATCCAGATGCTGCTGCAAACGCCGGGCATCCGCCTGTTCAACTTCAGCCAGGCCGAGGCCTATACGCGGCGCCTGCCTTTCCTCACCCACGTGACCCTGCCGCGCGGGATCGTCGATCTGGGACGCGACATCCCGGCCCAGGACTACCACCTGATCGCGCCGACGGCCACACTGGTGGCGCGCGAAGACCTGCATCCGGCCCTGGTCGACTTGTTCGTGAAGGCGGCCGGCGGCATCCACGGCGGGGCAGGGTGGTTCCAGCAGCAGGGCCAGTTCCCGTCGCCGAAGTACACCGAGATTCCGGTGGCGCAGGAAGCGGCGAAGTATTACCGCGACGGGCCGCCGCTCTTGCAGCGCTACATGAGCTTCTGGCTGGCGAATCTGTTCGACCGCCTGTGGGTCGTGGTGGTGGCGCTGGCCGCCCTCGTCATTCCGCTGTCGAAGATCGTGCCGCCACTGTACGTGTGGCGGGTGCGCTCGCGCGTGTACCGCTGGTACGGCGAACTGCGCGCGGTCGAGCAGGCGCTGGAAGGGGTGACGACGGGCATGCCCGAAAGCCAGCGCAAAGACCGCGTCCGTGCAGACCTGGTGCGCCGCCTGGACGACATCGAGACGCGCGTGAACCACATCTCGATTCCGCTCGCGTATGCGGACGAGTTGTACCGCTTGCGCAGCCACATCGACTTCGTGCGCGAGCGGGTGCAGACAACGCTGGATGGCGAGCCTGGCGCGCTGGCAAAGTAACAAGAAGGCGGCGAATCGGATTACACTGGCGGGCTTCGTTCATCCGCAAAGGTCACCATGCTTCGCCGTCCGCTGTCCGTCCTCTCCATCAGCCTGATGCTGGCCTTCGGCGCCGGCGCAATCGCTCCAGTCCACGCCGCCGGCGACGCCGACGCCCCCGCCGCCAGGCGCAGTATCAAGGACAGCTACACCAAATACGAATACCGCATCCCGATGCGCGATGGCGTGAAGCTGTTCACGGTCGTCTACGTGCCGAAGGACGCCTCGCAGAACTACCCCTTCCTGATGCAGCGCACCCCCTACAGCGCCGGCGTGAACGCCCAGGGCGAGCTGCGCTACGGCGTCGACTGGATGCCGGAGGCGATCGGCCCCTCGCGCGAGTTCGAGGAAGCCGGCTACATCTTCGTCAAGCAGGACGTGCGTGGACGCTACATGTCGGAAGGGAAGTGGCAGGAGATGACGCCGCATGCCAACAAACAGCGCGCGCCGGGCGAGGGCGTCGAGAGCGAGGACATGCACGACACCGTGGCCTGGCTGCTGAAGCACGTCCCGAACAACAACGGCAAGGTGGGCATCTACGGCATCAGCTACCCGGGCTTCTACACGGCGGCCAGCATCATCGATTCGCACCCGGCGATCAAGGCCGCCTCGCCGCAGGCGCCGATTGCCGACCTGTACATGGGCGACGACTCCTACCACGGCGGCGCCTTCATGCTGGCCGCGAACTTCGACTTCTACGCCTCCTTCACCGAAGCGCCGAACCCGGCGCCGCCACC
This sequence comes from Massilia sp. IC2-278, assembly GCF_020708045.1. Lineage (GTDB taxonomy): Bacteria > Pseudomonadota > Gammaproteobacteria > Burkholderiales > Burkholderiaceae_D > Telluria. Next base: position 87,407 of record NZ_JAJFES010000006.1, on the reverse strand, counting down.
GAAGGCGCGTACCGAATTCGACTACGGCACCACCGACGGCTACGACTTCTTCTTGCAGCGCCTGACGCTGGCGAACATCGCCGCCGCCATGAGCCCGGCGCAGCGCACCTACTTCATGCCGAACATCGAGCACGACAGTTACGACAGCTTCTGGCAAACGCGCGCGATCACGCCGCACATGAAGAACGTCAAGGCGGCGGTCTTGACCGTGGGCGGCTGGTTCGACGCCGAAGATCCGCAGGGGCCTTTCTCGATCTACGGCGCCATCAAGAAGCACAATCCGAACGCCAGCAACAGCCTGGTGATCGGACCCTGGGTCCATGGCGGCTGGGCGCGCGGCGACGGCGCCCGCCTGGGCTACGTGAACTTCGACAGCAAGACGAGCGAGTACTTCCGCAAGAACCTGCAGTTCCCGTTTTTTGAGCAGCACCTGCGCGGCGTGAAGCCGGCGCGTGCGATCGCCGAAGTGACGGCTTTCGAGACCGGCTCGAATGTCTGGCGCCAGTATTCGGCCTGGCCGCCGGTGCAGGCCAAGCCTCGCACGCTGTACTTCGGCGCGGGCGGCAAGCTGGATTGGAAGGCGCCCATTGCCACGGGTGCGGGCTACGACGAATACGTGGCCGACCCGAAGAAGCCGGTCCCCTTTATCGGTTACCCGGCCACCGGCGTGCCGCGCGAATACATGGTCTCGGACCAGCGCTTCGCCGCCAAGCGGCCCGACGTGCTGGTGTACCAGAGCGAAGTGCTGGAAGACGACGTGACGATCGCCGGCCCGGTGGTGCCGAAGCTGTTCGTCTCGACCACCGGGACCGACGCCGACTGGGTGGTCAAGCTGATCGACGTGTATCCGGCCGATTATCCGCAGGCGGAAGCCGAGCGCCGTGGCAGCGACGTGGGTGCGCCGCCGCTGGCCATGGGCGGCTACCAGCAACTGGTGCGCGGCAATCCGCTGCGCGCCAAGTTCCGCAACAGCTTCGACAAGCCGGAAGCGCTGGTGCCGAACAGGGTGGAAGCGGTCAGCTATGAACTCGGCCAGGTGAACCACACCTTCCGCCGCGGCCACCGCATCATGGTGCAGGTGCAGAGCTCATGGTTCCCGCTGGTCGACCTGAACCCGCAGACCTTTACCCGCATTCCGACGGCGAAGCCGGAAGACTTCGTGAAGGCGACCCAGCGCGTGTACCACGCACCAAACGCCGCGTCAGGGCTGCAGCTGATGGTGATGCCGGCGAACTGATGGCGCGTCCGTAGGGTAGGCGGCTATCCCCTGGGCGCCGTCCACCCTGCGCGATCAGGCGGCGCGGGCCGCTTTCGCCAACCGGCGCCGGTGACGCAGCTTTTCCTTCGTGCCGATGGTCCGCAAGGACAGCACGCTGCGCTCATACCAGGGCCGGGCGCCGGGGAGCAGGGCGGCGCGCACCGCCCGGCGGATGGTGGTGGCCGGGATCAGGTCGGTGGCAAGCTGCGCGATGCGCCGTGCTTCCTCGTGGCGCCCGCAGCCTTCCAGCACCGCCAGGACCTGCTTCACCTCGTCGGCGTAGTTGTAGATGCCGGCCTTGATGCGCGGCGCGATGGTAAAAGGACGCACGCGGCGGTTTGCGACATCCCAGTTCAGGAGCGTACTCGCCCTGCGCACGACGCGCTCCGGATCGGGCAGGAAGCGTCCGGCCAGCGCGAAGTCGCCGGCCGCGATGATCGCCTCCATCGCCCGACTGCTGCAGGCTTGCGCGGTGTCGGGATCGCGCGCCAGCAGCTCGCAAAACACCCCGTAGGTGTGCGCCGCACAGTCCAGGCGCTCGTTGATCGCGGCGAGGTCGCCGAATGCCTGCCTGCCACCGCCGCCGTCAAGCAGGGCGCTGGCATGCCGGTCGCGCTGTGCCTCGAGGGCGGCGTGGGCCGGCGGATACACCTGCGCCAGGTCCATCCAGTAGAACAGCCCGTACGAGTTCCGCACGCCGTACAGCGACGGTTCCTCTTCCAGTGCGTGCTCGTGGAACCAGATGAGTTCGCGCAAGGCTTCCTCATGGCGGCCTTCGAGCGTCATCGACCTGGCTGCATGCAGCCTTTCGTGCGCGGTCTGGCTCACGCGCCCACCCAGGGCAATCCGGCCTTGCACCATCCGCCCACCGTCTTGCGGTGGCCTTCCTGGTCGCGGTCGCCCTCGAAGCCTTCCAGGATGTCGAAGGAGTTCGCGTACCCGAGTTCGGTTGCCACGCGTGCGCTGTGGCGCGAACGCACGCCCGAGCGGCATAGGAACAGCAGCACCTCGTCCTTGCCGGCCACGCTTTCGAGCTGCGCACCGAAGGCGGGATTCGGCTGGCCGCCCGGCCAGGTGGCCCATTCCACGGCGACGTGCTGGGCCGGAGGCACCGCCACGCGGCCGACCCAGTCGCGCTCGGCGTTGGTGCGCACGTCGACGATCTTGACTTTCGGATCGCCCTGCAGCAGCTCGAAAGCTTCCTGCGGCGTGACGGCGCCGGCATACGGCTGGCCATTGGCGCGCTGGCGGGCAGCGTCGAGAATCGATTCGGTCTTGCTCATCGTGTTTCCTCAATTAAAGTGGTGCGCACCAGTGCAGCGCGCTCTTGTCCCCATCGTGCCGCATCGCGGCCAAAACGGTGCGCTGCGCATCAAAACGGTGCGGTTCAATCGCATTGCACTATTATGGTGCAATCGCCGGTATTGGCTGCACCATGGTGTTGTACGCCGATGCCGAAGATTTTATGGTTAAACTCACGGGTTTCCAAAGAACGATTGCGCATTTGTTCATGACGGACTGCTGGCATGGTTCCTGCATATGTTTCGCTTGAGTATGTCGCACGTTGGCTGGACCGGTCGCACAGGATCACGACCCCGCCGCCTGTCGGCACCACCCCTTTTCATTCAGGAGAAACGCATGGCAAAGACCGCCGCAGATGTGATGCAGATGGTGAAGGACAACGAAGTCAAGTTCGTGGATTTCCGCTTTGCGGATACCCGCGGCAAGGAGCAGCACGTCACCGTTCCCGTATCGCACTTCGACCTGGACAAGTTTGAATCCGGCCACGCCTTCGACGGTTCGTCGATCGCCGGCTGGAAGGGCATCGAAGCGTCGGACATGCTCCTGATGCCGGACCCGAACACCGCGAACCTCGACCCGTTCATGGAAGAGACCACCCTGTTCATGCAGTGCGACGTGATCGAACCGTCGGACGGCAAGGGCTACGACCGCGACCCGCGCTCGATCGCCAAGCGCGCCGAAGCCTACCTGAAGTCCTCGGGCGTGGGCGACACCGCCTTCTTCGGCCCGGAACCTGAATTCTTCATCTTCGACTCGGTCCGCTGGAAGAGCGACATGTCTGGCAGCTCGGTGCAGATCGCATCCGAAGAAGCATCCTGGTCGACCGACAAGGACTTCGAAGGCGGCAACAGCGGCCACCGTCCGACCGTCAAGGGCGGCTACTTCCCGGTCCCGCCGGTCGACAGCTTCCAGGACATGCGCTCGGAAATGTGCCTGATCCTCGAATCGCTGGGCATCCCGGTCGAAGTGCACCACCACGAAGTGGCCGGCGCCGGCCAGAACGAAATCGGCACCAAGTTCTCGACCCTGGTCGAGCGCGCCGACTGGACCCAGAACCTGAAGTACGTGGTCTGGAACGTGGCCCACAGCTACGGCAAGACCGCCACCTTCATGCCGAAGCCGATGAACGGCGATAACGGCTCGGGCATGCACGTGCACCAGTCGATCTGGAAGGACGGCAAGAACCTGTTCGCCGGCGACGGCTATGCCGGCCTGTCGGAAACCGCCCTGTACTACATCGGCGGCATCATCAAGCACGCCAAGGCCCTGAACGCGATCACCAACCCGGGCACCAACTCGTACAAGCGCCTGGTGCCTGGCTACGAAGCCCCGGTCAAGCTGGCCTACTCGGCCCGCAACCGCTCGGCCTCGATCCGCATCCCGCACGTGGCGAACCCGAAAGGCCGCCGCATCGAGGTGCGCTTCCCGGACCCGCTGGCCAACGTCTACCTGTGCTTCGCCGCGCTGCTGATGGCCGGCCTGGACGGTATCCAGAACAAGATCCACCCGGGCGAAGCGGCAACCAAGGACCTGTACCACCTGCCGCCGGAAGAAGACAAGCTGATTCCGACGGTGTGCGCGTCGCTGGAGGAAGCCCTGGAAGCCCTGGACAAGGACCGCGAGTTCCTGACCCGCGGCGGCGTGTTCAGCGACGGCATGATCGACGCCTACCTGGAACTGAAGATGGCCGAAGTGCAGCGCATGCGCATGACGCCGCACCCGATCGAATTCGACATGTACTACTCGTCGTAATTCGTCTGCAAGCTGGCTGTTGCGCTACGGCATCAAAACCGTAAGCGAATGTAAAGGACGCGGGGCGAGCCGATGGCTTTCCCCGCGTTTTTCATTCTGATGCGGTATATTCGGCTGGACTTTCACCTTGCGCGCCCCGCGTGCTTTCTCTGACGATGCGAATGACAACCAGTGTGACCTGCCGCGGCCTGAAACTGGCGCTGGCAGCCGGATTGACGATGACGGGCGCGGCCCAGGCCCAGACCCAGGTCTACAAGTGCACCGATGCGCAGGGGCGGGTCGAATTCACCGACACGAATAAAAAGGGCTGCAAGGTGCTGGACCTGCCCGGCTATATTCCGGCGCCGCCGGCGCGCGCCGCTGTGCCGGCGCCCGCGACGGCCGCACGCACGAACAGCCCGGCCGGCAATGCCAATGCGGTCGCTGCCCCCGCATCTGCTCCGTCTCCGTCCGACTTCCCGCGCGTCGACACAAGCCAGCAGCGCGCGCGCGACAACGACCGCCGCGAGATCCTGAACGAGGAACTGCGCGCCGAAGAGCAGAAGCTGGCCGAGCAGCGCCGCGAATTCAACAACGGCGAGCCGCCGCGCAACGGCAACGAGCGCAACTACGCCAAGTACCAGGAGCGCGTCGGCCAGATGCGCGAAGACATCGGCCGCACCGAGCGCAATATCGAAGCCCTGCGCCGGGAAATCGGCAACATCCGATGAGCGACCACGACGCGCACCTCCCCGCGCCGCAGCCGGCCCGCTTTGCCGGTCTCGAACTGCTGGCCTCGAGCGTGCTGCTGGTCGACCCCGACGACCGCGTGCGCTATGCCAATCCGGCCGCCGAGAACATGCTCGACGCCTCGCTGAAATGGCTGTCGCGCCAGACCGTGGCCAGCCTGTTCACCAACGGCGATGAACTGGCCGCCCTGTGCGACCAGACCCGCGCCCACCAATACAGCGATCTGCGCCAGGACCTGGCACTGGAACGCCCGGGGCGCGAAACCCTGCACGTGCACAGCATCGCCAGTGCGCTGGAGGATGGCGAAGTGCTGATCGAGCTGCGCGAGAACGTGCAGCAACTCAAACTCGACCGCGAGGAACGCTTCCTCGACCAGAGCCAGGCCAACAAGGAGCTGATCCGCAACCTGGCGCACGAGATCAAGAACCCGCTGGGCGGCATCCGCGGCGCCGCGCAGCTGCTGGAGCTGGAGCTGCCGCCGCTGCACCTGGGCGAACTGAAGGAATACACGCAGGTGATCATCAAGGAAGCCGACCGCCTGCAAACCCTGGTCGACCGCCTGCTGGCGCCGCACCGCAAGCCGCACATCGTGGGCGACGTGAATATCCACGAAGTCTGCGAGCGCGTGCGTTCGCTGGTGCTGGCCGAATTCCCGAACGGCTTGACCATCCGCCGCGACTACGACGCCTCGATTCCCGAGTTCCGGGGCGACAAGGAACAGCTGATCCAGGCCGTGCTGAACATCGTCCACAATGCCGCCCAGGCCCTCGCGCAACGCATCGCGGCGGGCGACGCCGAGATCGTCTTGCGCACCCGCGTGGCGCGCCAGGTGACCCTGGCCAAGGTCCGCTACGGCCTGGCATTAGATTTGCATATCATCGACAATGGACCGGGTATCGCACCCGAGATCCGCGACCGGATCTTCTACCCGCTGGTGTCGGGGCGGGAGGGCGGCAGCGGCCTCGGGCTGACACTGGCGCAGACCTTCGTGCAACAGCACCAGGGGATGATCGAGTGCGAAAGCCGGCCAGGACTGACGGATTTCAGGATCCTGCTGCCGCTGCCATAAGCGGGTGCGGCGGGACGCCGCGGTCGCTTATGAATCCACATTGCGGAAAGCCACGAACTACATGAAACCAATCTGGATTGTCGACGACGACGCATCGATTCGCTGGGTGCTGGAAAAAGCCCTGGCGCGCGAAAATCTTGAGACGCGCAGTTTCGCCAACGCCCGCGATGCGATGGCCGCCTTCGAACACGATACGCCGCAGGTGCTGGTGTCGGACATCCGCATGCCCGGCGAATCGGGCATCGACCTGCTGCAGGCCGTCAAGGAACGCCACCCAGGCCTGCCGGTCATCATCATCACCGCCTTTTCCGACCTCGATTCGGCCGTTGCTTCCTTCCAGGGCGGCGCCTTCGACTACCTGGCCAAGCCCTTCGATATCGACAAGGCCGTGGCGCTGATCCGCCGCGCCCTTGAGGAAAGCCTGCGCGAAGCCAGCGTCGAGGCGCCACCTGCCGAAACGCCCGAGATCCTGGGCCTGGCGCCTGCCATGCAGGAAGTGTTCCGCGCCATCGGCCGCCTGTCGCAGTCGAACGTCACGGTGCTGATCACCGGCGAATCCGGGACCGGCAAGGAGCTGGTGGCCAGCGCCCTGCACAAGCACAGCCCGCGCGCCCAGCAGCCCTTCATTGCGCTGAACACGGCGGCGATCCCGAAGGATTTGCTGGAATCCGAACTCTTCGGCCATGAGCGCGGGGCCTTTACCGGTGCCCAGGCGATGCGGCGCGGGCGCTTCGAGCAGGCCGAGAACGGCACGTTGTTCCTCGATGAAATCGGGGACATGCCATTCGACTTGCAGACGCGTCTGTTGCGCGTGCTGTCGGACGGGCACTTCTACCGCGTCGGCGGCCACCAGCCGGTCAAGGCGAATGTGCGCGTGATCGCGGCCACCCATCAGAACCTGGAACAGCGCGTGCGCGACGGGCTGTTCCGCGAAGACCTGTTCCATCGCCTGAACGTGATCCGCCTGCGCCTGCCGAGCCTGCGTGAGCGGCGCGAAGATATTCCCTTGCTTGCACGCCACTTTTTGGTGCAGAGCGCACACCAATTGGGCGTCGAACCGAAGCGCATGAGCGACAGTGCGATGCGTTTCCTCAGCGGCCTGGAATTGCCGGGCAACGTGCGTCAGCTGGAAAACCTGTGCAACTGGATCACGGTGATGGCGCCGGGGCAGACGGTCGAGATCAAGGACTTGCCGCGCGACCTGACCCAGGGCGGGCAGGGGGCGGTTGCCGCCGTCCAGCCGGCGTATGTGGAAGGCGGCATGCCGGCGCCGGCCGCGCTGGCTACTCCGCCGTCGCCGGATGGCTGGATCGGACTGCTGGAACTGCAGGCCGCGAGCATGCTCAGCGCAGGGCAGTTCGAGGTGATGGACACGCTCGGCAAGCAGTTCGAATCGGCGCTGATCAAGACGGCGCTGAAGCACACGCACGGGCGCAAGAACGATGCGGCGATGCGGCTGGGGATCGGGAGGAATACGATTACGCGCAAGATCGTCGAGTTGGGCATCGACGGGGCGCGGGAGGAATAACGCGTCGCGAAGGCTCCAGGCCTGCGGCTTCAAATGAGGCCTGCGGCCTGGACCGTAGGGTGGGCCGGGCCGCGCTAGGCACCCCGTGCCCACGCGAAAAGCGATAGGGTGTTGGCCATGTTTGGATGTTGCGGCATGCTCTTGCACGCTGCGTCTCAATGCATGGCCTGCGGCTTCAAACCCGCCAACATGACGCGTCGTTCCGCGTGGGCACGGGGTGCCCACCGTACGGTTGAGCGCCGCGGGCCGTTGTGGCGCGTCGATTGGGCAGGCCGGATGGTGTAAGCTCACGCATCGCTGTCCCATCCATTTTCACTTCATGCTGATTAACTGCGTCGCCTACCAGGAAGGCAAGAAACTGTCCGATATCCCGGTCGAGGATATCAGCGAATACCTGAAACAACCCGAATGCTTCGTCTGGGTCGCGCTGCGCGATCCCGACCCCGTCGAACTGACCGTCATGCAGCACGAGTTCGGCCTGCACGAACTGGCCGTGGAAGACGCCTCGCGCGGTCACCAGCGTCCCAAGCTCGAGGAATACGGCGACTCTCTGTTCGCCGTCGTGCGCACGGTCTACCTCGACCACGAGGAACTGTGCTCGGGCGAGGTGGCCATCTTCGTCGGCCCGAACTACGTGCTGTCGGTGCGGCGCGATTCGGCCCAGGGCTTCCTCGGCGTGCGCGCCCGTGCCGAACGCGAGCCGCACCTGCTGAAAAAAGGTTCCGGCTTCGTGCTGTATGCGCTGATGGACGCCGTGGTCGACCGCTATTTCCCTATCATCGACAAGCTCGAATCCGACCTCGAATCGATCGAGGACCGCATCTTCGGCGGCAAGGGCGCCCAGCGCGACAACATCGAACGTTTGTACGACTTGAAGCGCAATACCCTGGTACTGCGCCATGCGGTGATGCCGCTGCTCGATGCGGTCGGGCGCCTGCACGGCGGCCGGGTGCCGCAGGTGGCCTTCGAGGCCCAGGATTATTTCCGCGACATCCACGACCACCTGCTGCGCATCGCCGGCCGCCTGGACACCATCCGCGACACCATCGCCACCGCGATCCAGGTCACGCTGTCGATGGTCGCCATCGACGAGAACGAGATCAACAAGCAGCTGGCCGCCTACGCCGCCATCTTTGCCGTGTTCACGGCCTTTGCCGGCATCTGGGGCATGAACTTCGAGTTCATGCCCGAGCTGAAGTGGAAGTATGGGTATCCGGTCGCCATCGTGGTGATGGTGGCCGTGAGTTACTACATGTACCGCAGGTTCAAAAAGGCTGGATGGCTTTAATTGCGGCCGGCAGTCGCCGCGCTGCCGCCGGTCGCCACCACGATCAAGCCAATCGCGGCCCACTGCACCGCGGTCAGCACCTCGCCCAGCACGAAGAAGCCGGCCAGCGCACCCACCGCCGGCCCGGCGCTGACCAGGATGCCGAACACCCGGCGCGGCAGGCGCGACAGGGCCAGCATCTCGAGCGAGTAGGGCAGGATGCTCGACAACACCGCCACCACCAGGCCGCCGAGCAGGATCTGCGGCGCGAACAGGGCGCTGCCGGCCTGGGCCAGCCCCACCGGCACCGTGCAGACGGCCGCCACCAGCATCCCCCACGAGACGACGTGCCCACCCTTCAGGGTAGACACGCGCTTGCCGAACACGATGTACATCGCCCAGCAGAAGGCGGCGCCGAGCGCGGCGGCCACGCCGACCGGATCGAGCGCGGTGGCATTTGCCGTGGTCGGCGCCAGCAGGTACAGCCCGCCGGCCGCGCAGGCGACCCAGGCAAAGTCGCGCAGGTGGCGCGAAGACAGCACCACCACCGCCAGCGGCCCGATCACCTCGATGGCGATCGCAATCCCGATCGGAATGCGCGCAAAGGCGGCGTAGATGAGGAGGTTCATGAAGCCCAGCATCAGGCCATACACCACGACGTTCGCGATGTCGCGCCGCGCCAGCGGCGCACGCCAGGGCCGCCAGAAGGCCAGCAGCAGGATTGCCGCCAGGCCCACGCGCACGGCGGTCACGCCGGCGCTGCCAACCAGCGGGAACAGGCCCTTGGCATAGGCCGCCCCGAAGTTCACCGAGATGATGGAGCCGGCCACGGCCAGCAGCGGCGCCAGGGCGCTGCCGGTCTGTGCTGGCGTGGCGGCTTGCAAGGCGCTCAGTCCTGCAGGACAGGGACGGGCGCGCCCATGGCCAGTGCCACGGCTTCGGCCACGCGGATGCCGTCCACGGCCGCCGACATGATGCCGCCGGCGTAGCCCGCGCCTTCGCCGGCCGGGAACAGGCCGCGCGTGTTCAGGCTTTGCAGGTCGTCGTCGCGGCGCTTGATGCGGATCGGCGAGGAAGTGCGGGTCTCGACGCCGGTCAGCACCGCATCGTGCTTGTAGTAGCCCTTGATTTGCTTGTCGAAGGCGACAAAGGCTTCGCGCAGCGCCATGATCGCGTATTCCGGCAGCGACGGCGCCAGGTCGGTCAGGTGCACGGCCGGGCGGAACGAGGGGATCACCGAACCGAATTCCTTCGATGCCACGCCCTTCACGAAGTCGCCCATCAGCTGGCCCGGCGCGTCGTAGGTGCCGCCGCCCAGTACAAAGGCGCGCGACTCCAGTTCGCGCTGGAAGGCGATGCCGGCCAGCGGGTGTCCCGGATAGTCCTCCGGCGTGATGCCGACCACGATGGCGCTGTTGGCATTGCGTTCGTTACGCGAATACTGGCTCATGCCGTTGGTGACCACGCGGCCTTCTTCCGACGAGGCAGCCACCACGGTGCCGCCCGGGCACATGCAGAAGCTGTACACCGAGCGTCCGTTCGAGGCGTGGTGCACGATCTTGTAGTCGGCCGCGCCCAAAATCTTGTTGCCGGCATTCGGACCGAAGCGGCAGACGTCGATCAGCGATTGCGGGTGCTCGACGCGGAAGCCGATCGAGAACGGTTTCGCTTCCACATACACGCCGCGGTTGTACAGCATCTCGAAGGTGTCGCGCGCGCTGTGGCCGACCGCCATCACCAGGTGGTTGGTCGGGATCGTTTCGCCGCTCGCCAGCACCACGCCGCGCACCTGGCGCACGCCGTTCTGTTCGTCGATCAGCACGTCGTCGACGCGGGTCTCGAAGCGGATCTCGCCGCCCAGCGACAGGATTTCTGCGCGCATCTGCTCGACCATCTTCACCAGGCGGAAGGTGCCGATGTGCGGTTTGCTGACGTACATGATCTCTTCCGGTGCACCGGACTTCACGAATTCGGTGAGCACCTTGCGGCCGTAATGCTTGGGGTCCTTGATCTGGCTATACAGTTTACCGTCCGAGAAGGTGCCGGCGCCGCCTTCGCCGAACTGCACGTTCGACTCGGTGTTGAGCTTGCGCTTGCGCCAGAAGCCGAAGGTGTCGACGGTGCGTTCGCGCACGATTTTCCCGCGTTCCAGCACCAGGGGATTGAGGCCCATCTGGGCCAGGATCAGGGCCACGAACAGGCCGCAGGGGCCGGTCCCGACCACGACCGGGCGCGGCGTGCCGGCCGGCGGACGCGGGGCGTCGACGAACTTGTAGCCGGTGTCCGGCGAGGGCACGATGTACTGGTCTTTCTGCAGGCGCTGCAGCACCGCCGCCTCGTTCCTGACCTCGACGTCGATGGCGTAGATCAGCACGATGGCGGCTTTCTTGCGCGCATCGTAGCTGCGTTTGAAGACGGTGAAGTCGACCAGATCAATGGCCTCGATGCCGAGGCGTGTGAGGATGGCGTCGCGCAGGGCGTGGTCGGGGTGGTCGAGGGGAAGCTTGAGTTCGTTAATTCGCAGCATAGGTTTCGCGTAGGGCGCCAGCGGGGGCGGTCAAATCAATCCGCTATTTTACTTCAGCCAGCACAGTCGATCAGGCGCCGGGAAAGGTTCTCTTCCGCTTAGTTATTTCCGCGCCACAAGGATAAACACTCGGTAAAAATTCCCGAGGCACCTTTTTGGCATTTATTGCGCACTTTCCTGGTGCGTTGCATCAAATGATTCTTTTTGCATATGTGTTGTTTTTACACATTTCGCCTGTCGTGTTTCGTTGACACACAGACTTTTCACATGGTTTTATGTACGAATGCCAACAACGTTTCGTTACTCGATAAACGGTTTTGGAGAGTGCACGTCCTAACCCAACGGGCATAAAAAAATAGTTTGCCTAAAAGCGGTCAGTTTCAGTCGCAACGATGTTTAAACGTAATACCGAAGCATCCTGAAGAAAAAGTATTCACGTGGTTTGCGTGAAGGAAGGGAGCGCGCGCAGGCGCGCCAGGTTCGAAAGAGACATGCCCGTACACCGGTACGGGTGCCAATAAGAAATCAACCTTGAGAAAAGCCCAGAAGGAGAAGCATTCATGACGTTTAAGTTGAAGTCGATGCCGTACGCAATTTCGGTCCTGGCCGCTACCGGCGCCCTGGCCGGCATGAGCCCCGCCATGGCCCAGGAAGCCCCGGCGCAAGCCCAGCCCATGCAGCGCGTGGTGGTGACCGGCTCGCTGATCAGCCGTGCCGATACCGAGACCCCGACCCCGGTGCAGGTGCTGACCGCGGCCGACATCCAGAAAAGCGGCAAGACCTCGGTCGCCGAACTGCTGACCGACCTGGCCGCCAACGGCGCAGGTACCCTGGGCACCGGCTTCGCCGGCGCATTCGCCAACGGCGCATCGGGCATCTCGCTGCGCGGCCTGACCGTCGGCGCCACCCTGGTGCTGATCGACGGCCACCGCATGGCGCCGTACCCGCTGTCGGACGATGCCCAGCGCTCGTTCGTCGACGTCTCCTCGATTCCCTTCGACGCCATCGAAAGCATCGAAGTCCTGAAAAGCGGCGCTTCCTCGCTGTACGGCTCGGACGCGATCGCGGGCGTGATCAACATCAAGCTCAAGAAGAACCTGAACGGCACCCGCCTGAGCGCCGAAGTCGGCGACACCCAGCACGGCGGCGGCGCCACCAAGCGCGGCTCGATCAGCACCGGTATCGGCGACATCGAAGCCGACGGCTACAACGCCTTCATCACCGCCGAGTGGCGCGACCAGAAATCGATCCGCGTGGCGGACCGCGACCAATACGGCTGGGCCAACCGCGACTGGCGTTCGCGCGGCGGCAACGACCTGACCCTGGGCGTGCCGACCGCCGTCAACACCGACCCCTTCCTGACCGCGGCCAGCAGCCCGTTCCTGTACAACCCGAACACCGGCGTCGACAATCCGGCCAGCTACCAGTTCCTCGACCCGAGCTGCAACTTCCAGCTGTACCGCGCCGGCGCCTGCTCGGTGCGCGATACCGACTCCTTCATCCAGCCGGCTACCGAGAACATCAACGTCCTGATCGGCATGACCAAGAAGCTGAGCCAGGACTGGGAAATCGCCTTCAAGGGCTCGATGTTCCAGCGCAAGAGCCTGAACAACCGCGCCGCCGCGCCTGCGATCTACAACCCGCGCAGCTTCAACGGCACCACCGTGCTGGCCAACGGCATCCTGACCCCGCGCGTGGGCGCCATCGCCAGCACCCTGTTCCAGCCGGGCGCACCGGTCGGCGCCGGCGTCACCAACCAGCTCGGCGCCGCGTCGAGCCTGTACGGCTTCATCCCCGATATCGATCCGGCCCTGACCACCGACAACAAGTCGACCAGCACCCGCTTCTCGGTCGACCTGACCGGTAGCGCCTACGGCTGGGACCTGTCGGCCGCCGCCGGCGCGACCCGTGTCAAGTCGGACGCCAACTACAGCGGCTACGTGAACCGCAACGCCCTGTACAACGCCCTGAACAACGGTACCTGGAACGTGCTCGGCAACAACGATCCGGCCCTGGTCAACCAGGTCTCGCCACGCTTCAGCAACAAGCTGACCTCGACCCTGAACTACTTCGACCTGGTCGGTTCGCGCGAACTGATGCAGCTCGGCGCCGGCCCGCTGGCCATCGCAGCCGGTATCCACTGGCACGAGCGCGAGCAGAATGCGCCGCCTTCGCCGCTGACCGCGAACGGCCTGGTGGCCAACACCTCGGCCTTCACCATCGGCGACGAAACCAACACCGCGGCGTTTGCCGAAATCCGCGCCACCCCGATCCAGAACGTCGAAGTCGGCGTCTCGGGCCGTTACGACCACTTCGACACCTACGGCAATTCGTTCACGCCGTCGGCCAACTTCAAGTGGACCCCGATCCAGCAGGTCGGCGTGCGCGGCACCTTCGCGCGCGGCTTCCGTGCGCCGAACCCGTCGGAAGTCGGCAACGCCGGTTCCTTCTTCACGTTCAACGCGATCCGCGACCCGATCCTGTGCCCGAACGGCAGCCGTACCACCGCCGGCAACGTGCCGTCGGCCTGCTCGTTCGCGCCGCCGTACGTGCAGACCACCAATCCGGACCTGTCGCCAGAGAAATCCAAGTCCTACACCCTGGGCCTGATCGTCGAGCCGCTGCGCGGCCTGAACATGACCCTGGATTACTACAACATCAAGATCAACAACCTGATCGTGACCCAGGCCGGCAACGACCCGAGCTATGCGCCGGTATGGGTGCGCGGCCCGATCGCGCCGATCGCCATCGCCACCGGCGTCGGCACCGGCACCACGATCGGTACCCCGGCCGCCGGCCCGATCCTGTACGCCGAATCGCCATACATCAATGCCGGCAGCACCAAGACCCACGGCATCGAGGCGGACGTGCGTTACCGCTGGCGCCTGGCCAACGACATGGGCGCCATCACGGCCAACCTGAGCGCGGCGCACACCTTCGGCTATGAAACCTCGGTCGCAGGCGAAACCTACCAGCTGGCAGGCACCCAGGGCCCATCGTCGGTCGGCGGCGCAACCGGTAACCCGAAAGACCGCGCCCAGTTCACCCTCGGCTACAACCGCGGCCCGCTGGACGTGACGGCCACGGTGAACTACACCAGCGGCTTCTCGACCATCGACCCGGCCCTCGGCGCACTCGATTGCAACTCGACCGCGGAAGACGTGGGCGGCCGCCAGTACTTCACCGGCCTGCCACAGCCTCTGCAGTACTGCAACGTGTCCTCGTTCACCACGACCAACCTGAACCTGCAGTACAAGTTGAGCGAGAACCTGACCCTGCGCGCTGCCGTGCTGAACCTGTTCGACAAGCAGCCGCCGTATGACGTCGCCACCTACGGCAACGCCGGCGCCCAGACCTCGTACAACGCGTCGCTGCACCAGGCAGGCGCCATCGGCCGCTTCTACAGCCTGGGCCTGAACTACACCTTCTGATAAGGGAGGGCGGCGGCAGCGATGCCGCCGCATGAAATACGAAGCCCCGGGGCAGTTCGCTGCGCCGGGGCTTTTTTATGGACGGACAGCGTGGTCTACATCCCGCCCCAGATCCCCGCCAGCATGGCCATCGCCGCCAATGCCGCCGTCTCGGTGCGCAGCACGCGCGGGCCCATGGCCAGGGGCAGGGCGCCGGCCGCGATCGCCGCGTCTTCTTCCTCGGGCGAGAAACCGCCTTCCGGGCCGACCAGCAGGGTCAGCGCCTGCGCCGGGTTCGCCTGCGCCCAGCCTGCCAGCGATTCCGTGCCGCGCGGGCTGAGCAGGATGCGGGGCTGCGGCGGCTGGCCTGCGGCCGGCGTGTCGATCCAGCGCCGGAACTCCGCCAGCGGCAGCAGCTGCGCCAGCCGGTTGCGTCCGCTCTGCTCGGAAGCCGACTCGATCACGCCCTGCCAGTGGGCCTGGCGCTTGTCGAGCCGGTCGCCCGACAGGCGCACCACGCTGCGCTGGGCCGCCAGCGGCTGCACGGCGGCCACGCCCAGTTCCACCGCCTTTTCGACGATCCAGTCCATCTTCGCGCCCTCGGGCAAGCCTTGGGCCAGGGTCACGGCGTAGGGCAGTTCGACGTCGATGGCGTCAAAGGCGTCCACGGTTGCGCTCGCCCGCTTCTTGCCGGTTTCCAGCAGGGTGGCCCGGTACTGGCCGCCGCGGCCGTCGAACAGGGTCAGCGCCGCGCCCGGCTGCAGGCGCACCACGTGCAGGTGGTGGGCGACGGATTCGGGCAGGTCGACGGTGGCGCCGGCGGCGAGCGGCTGGGGGCAATAGAAGCGGGGCATGCGGTTCCTGTTAAAACTATATGAGCGGCAAAACCTGCATTTTAATTCGGCAGAGGTGGGCTCTGGTAAAATAACGGGCTACGGCCCGCCGCAGGCCCTCCGCTTCCCAATCCAGACTCACGCACTCCATGAAATCTACGCAAACCACCACCCTGATGGCCAACGCGATCCGCGCGCTGGCGATGGACGCTGTTCAAAAAGCGAATTCCGGCCACCCTGGCATGCCGATGGGCATGGCGGAAATCGGCGTTGCGCTGTGGGACAAGCACTACCGCCACAACCCGGCCAATCCGGGCTGGTTCAACCGCGACCGCTTCCTGTTGTCGAACGGCCACGGTTCGATGCTGCACTACGCGATGCTGCACTTGGCCGGTTACGACCTGAGCATGGACGACCTGCGCGACTTCCGCCAGCTGCACTCGAAGACCGCGGGCCACCCGGAAGTCGGCATTACGCCGGGCGTGGAAACCACCACCGGCCCGCTGGGCCAGGGCATCGCCAACTCGGTCGGCATGGCGCTGGCCGAATGGCTGCTGGGCTATGAATTCAACCGTCCGGGCTACGACGTGGTGGACCACTACACCTACGCCTTCCTGGGCGACGGCTGCCTGATGGAAGGCATCTCGCACGAAGTGGCCTCGCTGGCCGGCACCCTGCGCCTGAACAAGCTGATCTGGCTGTACGACGACAACGGCATCTCGATCGACGGCCGCGTCGAAGGCTGGTTCACCGACGACACCCGCAAGCGCTTCGAAGCCTACGGCTGGAACGTGATCGGCCAGATCGACGGCCACAGCGTCAGCGCCGTCTCGGACGCGATCGCGCAAGCCAAGGAATCGGACCGTCCGACCCTGATCTGCTGCAAGACCATCATCGGCAAGGGCGCCCCGAACCTGGAAGGCGGCGATAAAGTCCACGGCGCCCCGCTGGGCGACAAGGAAATCGCGGCCGTGCGCCAGCACCTGCTGTGGGACCCGATCCCGTTCGACATTCCTGGCGAAATCTACGAAGCCTGGGACGCCAAGGAACGCGGCGCCGCCTTCGAAGCCGAATGGAACGCCAAGTTCGCCGAATACCGCGGCGCCCACCCGCAGCTGGCCGCCGAATTCGAGCGCCGCATGAAGGGTGAGCTGCCAGCCAACTTCAACGAGGTGCTGGACGCCGCGATCGCCGCCTGCATCGAGAAGAAGGAAACCATCGCTACCCGCAAGGCCTCGCAGAACGCGATCCAGGCCCTGGCCGCGACCCTGCCGGAATTCCTGGGCGGCTCGGCCGACCTGACCGGCTCGAACCTGACCAACTGGAAGGAATCGGTTGCCGTGCGCTCGGGCATCCCGGGCAACCACATCAACTACGGCGTGCGTGAGTTCGGCATGGCCGCGATCCAGAACGGCGTCGCCCTGCACGGCGGCTTCATCCCGTTCGGCGCGACCTTCCTGACCTTCTCGGACTACAGCCGCAATGCCCTGCGCATGGCCGCCCTGATGAAGATCCGTTCGCTGTTCGTGTTCACCCACGACTCGATCGGCCTGGGCGAAGACGGCCCGACCCACCAGTCGATCGAGCACGTCTCGTCGCTGCGCCTGATCCCGAACCTGGACAACTGGCGTCCTTGCGACACCACCGAATCGCAGGTCGCCTGGGGCGCCGCCGTCGCTCGCAAGGATGGCCCGTCGACCCTGATCTTCTCGCGCCAGAACCTGTCGTTCATGGAACGCGACGCCGCCACCGTCGCCAACGTGGCCAAGGGCGGCTACGTGCTGCGCGACGCCGCCGACGCCAAAGTCATCCTGATCGCCACCGGTTCAGAAGTCGAACTGGCGATGAAGGCTGCTGACGCGCTGGCAGGCGAGGGCGTTGCCGCCCGCGTGGTCTCGATGCCGTCGACCGACGTGTTCGAGCGCCAGGACGCCGCCTACAAGGCTAGCGTGCTGACCCGTGGCGTGCCGCGTGTCGCCATCGAAGCCGGCGTGACCGACTTCTGGTACAAGTATGTCGGCCTGGAAGGCGCGGTCGTCGGTATCGACACCTTCGGCGAATCGGCGCCGGCGCCGGTGCTGTTCAAGCACTTCGGCTTCACCGTCGAGAACGTCGTGGCGAAGGCCAAAGCGGTCATCGCAGGCTAATCAGTTTCAGCAGGGGCTGCCGTTTGGCAGCCCTTTTTCCAGATTCAGCATGTGCAGCATGTGCCATATGAAAAAAGTTTTTTTCTAATCAGGAGCAAAGCATGACGATCAAAGTTGCAATCAATGGTTATGGCCGTATCGGCCGCAACATCCTGCGTGCCTTCTACGAAGGCGGCAAGAAACAAGACATCCAGATCGTGGCGATCAACGACCTCGGCAATGCCGAGTCGAACGCCCACCTGACCCGCTACGACACCGCCCACGGCAAGTTCCCGGGCACCGTCACGGTCGAAGGCGACAACATGATCGTGAACGGCGATCCGATCCGCGTATTCGCACAGCGCAACCCTGCCGAAATCCCATGGGGCGAGCTGGGCGTGGACGTGGTGCTGGAGTGCACCGGCTTCTTCACCACCAAGGAAAAGGCTTCGGCCCACCTGAAGGGCGGCGCCAAGAAAGTCATCATCTCGGCACCGGGCGGCAAGGACGTCGATGCGACCATCGTCTACGGCGTGAACCAGGACGTGCTGAAAGCGTCGGACACCGTGATTTCGAACGCGTCCTGCACCACCAACTGCCTGGCCCCACTGGTCAAGCCGCTGAACGAAGCCATCGGCCTGGAAACCGGCCTGATGACCACCGTGCACGCCTACACCAACGACCAGGTGCTGACCGACGTCATGCACGAAGACCTGCGCCGCGCCCGTTCGGCCACCCAGTCGATGATCCCGACCAAGACCGGCGCCGCCGCCGCGGTCGGCCTGGTGCTGCCGGAACTGAACGGCAAGCTGGACGGCTTCGCGATCCGCGTGCCGACCATCAACGTGTCGATCGTCGACCTGACCTTCATCGCCAAGCGCGACACCACGGTCGATGAAGTGAACCAGATCATGAAAGCGGCGTCGGAAGGCGCACTGAATGGCGTGCTGACCTACCAGACCGAACCGCTGGTCTCGGTCGACTTCAACCACAACCCGGCCTCGTCGAACTTCGATTCGACCCTGACCAAGGTCTCGGGCCGCCTGGTGAAGGTGTCGTCGTGGTACGACAACGAGTGGGGCTTCTCGAACCGCATGCTCGACACCACCGTCGCGCTGATGAACGCCAAGTAATATGGTGAACGCCCGGGCCGCGCGGCCTGGGCGTTCGGACAATAAAAAAACCCGTGCGGCGCGAGCCGCACGGGTTTTTTGTTGCCCTTCTTTTTAGAACGCGCAGTTAGAACGCGCAGTTTAGAACGTGTACGTGCCGCGCACGTAGAAGGTACGGCCCACGGCGTCGGTATACCGCGGATCGTAGCCGGCCTGGAAGGTCTGCTGCTGGAAGCTCAGCGGCGGTTCGCGGTCGGCCAGGTTGCGCACGCCCAGGGTCAGGCCGAAGCCCTGCTTCTGGGTCCAGGACACATAGGTGTCCAGGGTCGTGTACGACGGCACGCGGTTTTCCGGGTCTTCATCCACGTAACCCGTCTTGTAGCGGGCCGACAGGCCGGCGCCGAATTCGCCCAGGTTCCAGTTCAGCTGGGCCGAGTTCTGCCAGCGGAACACCGGACCCACGCCCGAGAACACGCCGACGTTCTTGATCCATTCGCCGCCTTCCGAGTTCTGGTAGTCGTACTTGTGGACCCAGGTGGTGTTCATCGCGAAGTTGAAGTTGCCGTAGCCGGCGGTGCGCATGCGGTAGGCCGCGCTCAGGTCGATGCCGTCGGTCTTCAGGCCGCCAAGGTTCTGGGTACGCAGGTCGATGTAGCCGCAGGTGGCCGGGTTCGGGCACTGCGAGCCGTCGGTCGACAGGTTGCCGGCGCCGTTACGGTGGTACAGGGCCGCGTACTTGGCCGGGTCGTCGAAGACTTCGTTCTCGTTCAGCGAGCCGATCTGTTTTTCCAGTTCGATGCGGTAGAAGTCCAGGCCCAGGGTCAGGTTGTTGATCGGCTCGAACACCACGCCCAGGGTCAGGTTCTTCGATTCTTCCGGATCGAGGTTCTGGTTGCCGCCGAACAGGGCCTGGAACTGCTGGGCGCAGCTGGTGGCGCGCGTCTTGCCAGGAATGACGACGCCGCCCGGGCAGTTGATCGGGTCGTCATGCTGCGAGGTGTTGGTGTAGGTCTGGGCGGCGTTGATCTCGTACAGCGACGGCGCACGGAAGCCGGTCGAGTAGGAGCCGCGCACCAGCACCGTCTGCGAAGGCTGGAAGCGGAAGCCGAACTTCGGATTCGTGGTGTTGCCGAAGTCGCTGTACTTGTCGTAGCGCACGGCGGCGGTGACGTCCAGGGTGCTCAGGATCGGCACGTTCAGCTCCGCGAACAGGGCGTACACCGAGCGCGAACCCTGGTTCAGCAGGTTCGGGTCGATGCCGGTACTGGCCACGACTTTCTCGGCATACTCGGTATTCGCGCGGTTCAGGAACTTCTCGCGGCTGGCCTGGCCGCCGACCGCCAGCGCCGCGTTCTTGCCGGCGCCGACCCAGTCGCCGAACTCGCGGCTGGCGCTGAAGTCCAGGGTCTTGGTGGTGCCTTTCGCGGTCTGGATGGTGCCGTTCAGGGCCGCGCTTTCGATCAGGGTCATGCCTTCCGCGGTCTGCTCGCCGAAGGGATTGATGATGCCGTTCAGCACGCCCTGCGAGATGATGCCGCCGTCGCTGTAGCCCACCAGGTTTTCGGTGACCTTGTTCTGGTTGTAGCTCAGGGCCGCCGTGTAGTCCCAGCCGGCCACGGCGCCGGACAGCGAAGCGACGAAGCGGTGCTGGCGGTTGGTGTTCTGGTCGCCGCGCGAGCCGTTCGGAAGGTCGCGCCATTTGACGTTCAGGTAGCCGGGCTGGACGCCGGCGGGCAGGCCGGTGGTGGCGAACAGCGGGTCGACGAAGGTCGGGTCGATCGCGAAGCCGGCCGGCACGGCGCCCGGGTTCCCCGGGAAGAAAGGATTCAGCGAGCCATTCGGGCGCAGGCGGTTCATGTACAGGCCGCCGTAGGGCACCGGCGCGATCAGGCTGGCCACCTTGCTGCGGCTGACCAGGTATTCCAGGCCCAGCTCGTGGTTCTGCGGCAGCTTCAGGGTGCCCTTGAACAGGCCGCTGGCGCGCTCGCTCTTCGGAATGTAGTCGACGAAGCTCGAGGTCGTCATGTAGCAGTCGGTGCCGGTATCGCCCGGGATCAGGTTCGGCGCCGAGGTGCAGTCCGGCGCGGCCGGGTTGAAGCTGTCGCCGTCCTGGAAGTAGTTGGCCGGGCTGGTGGTCGGCGACAGGCCGCCCGGGTAGCGCGTGTTGAACGGGCGCTGCAGGCCGTTGATGTTGTTCTGCTTCTGGAAGTCGCCGATCGCGAAGACGTTGAAGCCGTCGGTGTCGAGGTCGCCGTAGCCGAAGCCGACGTTGGCGTTCTTGGCGATGCCGCCGTCGTGTTCCGGCTTGTCGTAGCCCGCGGTCACGGTGCCGCCGGTGAAGTCCTTGCGGGTGATGAAGTTGATGACGCCGCCGACGGCGTCGGAGCCGTACAGCGAGGAGGCGCCGTCACGCAGCACTTCGACGCGCTCGAGCGCGGCGAACGGGATCATGTTCAGGTCGGGCGCCGAGCTGTCGAAGGCGTTGTTCGCCAGGCGACGGCCGTTCAGCAGGACCAGGGTCTTGTTGGCGCCGATGCCGCGCATGTCGGCGAACGAGGCGCCGCCGGTGCTCAGGCCGACGACCTGGCTGGTGCCCTGCGAGGCCTGGACCGGGGCCAGGTTCGACATCACCTGCTCGACGGTGTTGATGCCCTGCTTCCTGAGGTCTTCCATCCGCACCACGGTGACCGGCACCACGGTTTCGGCGTCGATGCGCTTGATGGCCGAGCCGGTGACGACCACGCGCTGCATCGGCTGCTCGGCGGTGTCCTGCGCAGTTTGGGCATGGGCGGGAAGGGACAGCAGGGTGGCGCCCAGGGCGCCGGCGGAACAGATCAAGCGTACGGATTGCGTTAATACTTTTTCTTTTAACATGAACAAAACTCCCGTGTCGGTAATCGTGGTACCTCGCGTCGCAGAGCGACCTCGGCTATCAGCAATAAAACACGGAGAATGTAAATACGTCAATTTTGTATTGATCTGTATAGACAAAATTGGTGAATTTATATCCTAAAAACAACAGAATTCTCTTATTAATTGCATATAAATTAACTTTTCAGTGTCATGCAATATGGATAATTTGCGCAATGCAGCAAAACAAAACGCCCGTCCGGGCGTTTTTTATTTTGCAGTTTGCATATCCTTAGCAGATTACTGTGCTTGTAGTAAGGAAAAAACAACACCGCTTACTATTTTTTACAGTTCTTAACGAAAAACGTTTTCTTTAACACAACCCTCTGAGAGACTGAACTTATATGCATGAGGTACGCATATTGTTTTTGACAAAAATCAAACAACCTCGAGGGACGGAACCGTGAATAAAAAGATCGTACTGAAGCAAAGTGTTGTCGCGGTCGCGCTGGCATTCGGCGCAGCACCATTGTCATTCGCCCAGACCGCGGGCGCCGTCAGCACTGCCGCGGAACAAAACCAGGGCCAGGGCCAGGTCCAGGGCCAGATGCAGCGCGTGGTCGTTACCGGCTCGAACATCAAGCGCGCCGACAAGGAAGGCCCGGCGCCGGTCAGCGTCATCACCGCCCAGGATATCCGCAACACCGGTGTCTCCAGCGTGGCCGACCTGATGAAACTGGTGCCCTCGATGGGTTCGGACACCAACCAGGACTTTACCAGCGGCACCGGCTTCGCCCGCGGCGTGGCAACGGCTTCGCTGCGCGGCCTGGGTTCGTCGTCGACCCTGGTGCTGCTCAATGGCCGCCGCATGGCGCCGGCGCCGTATGCCGACCCGAACACCGGCAATTCGGTCCTGTATGACCTGAACAGCATTCCGCTGGCCGCCATCGAACGCATCGAGATCCTGCAGGACGGCGCCTCGGCCATCTACGGCTCGGACGCCATCGGCGGCGTCATCAACTTCATCCTGAAGTCGAGCTACAACGGCGCCGAGATCGCCGCCCGCACCAGCGCCAACGACGACGGCGACTTCGCCAAGCATGGCTTCAATGCCGTCTTCGGCAAGGGCGACCTGGAAAGCGACGGCTATTCCTTCATCGTCACCGCCGACGTCAGCAAGCGCGACCGCGTTGCTCGCCGCGACGCCAGGGACATCGAGTACGAACAAGGCCAGATCCTGAGCGGGCGCTTCCGCTCCGACTATTCGAGCTCGATTTCGCGCTACGCGACCTATTACCGCGAAACCGCGCCGAACAGCCGCAACTTCGGTGTCACCCGCGCCACGGCGCCGACCAACATGCAGTTCAATCTCGGCTGCCCGGCCGGCGAGCAGATCACCGGCGGCACCAAGGACGGCCTGCTGGCGACCAGCACCCTGATCGGCCGCACCTTCTGCAACTACGACGCCGACCGCTTCCTCGAGGCGCAGGGCGCCGGCAAGGATGCCAACCTGCTGGCGCACGGCGAGTTCAAGCTGAGCCCGAGCATCACGGCCTTTACCGACCTGGCCTACTCGCGCTCCGAGCGCGACTTCACCGGCGCGCCGATCACGATCGGCACCACCCAGGTCGGCACCTTTACCGCCAACGGCGTCGGCACGCCTTACCAGACGATCCTGCCGATCGGCCACCCGGACAACATTTTCCCGGATGCCCGCGCGTCGGTGTCCTACCGCTTCGAGAACCTGCGCGGCGGCTCGCGCGCGCTCAACGAAGGAACCCGGGCCCTGGCCGGCCTGCGCGGCAGCCACTTCAACTGGGACTGGGAAACCGCCTTCCTGTGGAACCGTGCCGAGAACGAAGACACGACCTACGGCCGCCTGTTCCTGCCGACCCTGCGTACGCTGATGACGCAGAACCGTTCGCTGGCCGATGTGGCGGCCGACCCCAGCCTCGGCCATGATGTCGTCACGGAAAACCGTTCCGAGATCAAGCAGCTGGACTTCAAGGCCAGCACCGAGTTCGGCCAGCTGCCGGGCGGCGCGGTCGGCCTGGCGCTGGGCGCCGAGGTACGCCGCGAGAGCATCAACCTGAACCCGGACGAGCTGGTGGCGACCGGCCAGATCTACGGCCTGGCCAACACCATCCTCGACAGCCACCGCAACGTCAAGTCGGCCTTTGTCGAGCTGCGGACGCCGGTGCTGAAAGGCCTCGAGTTCGACTTCGCCGGCCGCTGGGACAAGTACCCGACCCTGAAGACCAACTTCGTGCCGAAAGTCGGCGGCAAGTGGACCATCAACGACAAGTTCGCGCTGCGCGCCACCTATGCCGAAGGCTTCCGTGCACCGTCGCTGAGCCAGGTGGTGCCGGGCGGCGCCCAGTACTTCCTGAACGGCGTCTGGGACCCGAAGCGCTGCGAGGAAGACACGTCGACACCGCGCCCTGGCGGCACCACCCAGGACTGCTCGCGCAACATCGCCGGCACCGGCGGCTTCAATCCCGACCTGAAGCCGGAAGAGTCGAAGAGCTACAACTTCGGCCTGATCATTTCGCCGACCAACTACCTCGACCTGACGGTGGACTTCTACCGCATCAAGCGCACCAACGAGATCGTGCTGGGCACCTCCAGCGACGCCCTGAAGAACGAGGACCGCGTGCCGCAGAATGTCTTGCGCGATACGAACCCGGCCAACTTCATCATCGGCCCGGACGGCAACCCGATCCCGAACTCCGGCCCGCTGCTGATGGTCTTCACGCCGTGGACCAACCGCGGCATGACCGAACTGCGCGGTGCCGACATCGAAGCGCGCCTGCGCAACCGGCTCGGTGAATGGGGTTCGCTGTCGACCACGCTGCGCTCGACCTATACGGACTCGTACAAGATCCAGCAGTTCGAAGGCGATCCGGTGAACAACGTCGTCGGCTCGTACCCGAACTACCGCGACTGGCTGCTGTCGACCGGCAACGCCACGCCGCGCTGGAAAACCAGCGTCTCGACCACCTGGCGCCTGGCCGAGCATTCGGTGAACATGTCGGTGAACTATGTCGGCCCGATTTCGCTCAAGCGCGTCTACGACGGCGAAACCAAGTACGACGAGCCGTTCTGCGCCTTCGGCACCCGCAAGCCGACCGATGCCGCGCCGGACCGCGATACCTCGATCCCGCTGTACGAGGATTACTACCCGGATTGCGCCGTCAAGGAATGGGTCACCGTGGGCCTGGGTTACACCTATACCGGTTTGCGCAACTGGACCCTGAACGCCAACGTGCAGAACCTGTTCGACAAGAAGGCGCCGTACGATCCGACCTACGCCGCCATCGGCTACAACTCGGACCTGCACAATCCGTATGGCCGCTTCTTCAACGTCAGCGCACGTTATGTGTTCTGACCGGAAGGATAGGGCAGGGTAGAGCAGGGTAGCCCGAAAAAAAGCCCGCCGGTGCGAACCGGCGGGCTTTTTCATGCGTGTTTCTGTTCGCGGGCCTCAGCCCTTCGGCCAGGGCGTCAGGATCTCGAAACCGTTCGCGGTGACGGCGATCATGTGTTCCCACTGGGCCGAGAGCGAGCCGTCGGCCGTGACCACGGTCCAGCCGTCCTCCAGCTGGTCGACTTCCTCGCCGCCGATGTTGATCATCGGTTCGACCGTGAAGGTCATGCCTTCCTTCAGCAGCAGGCCGGTGTTCGGGCGGCCGTAGTGCAGCACCTGCGGGTCTTCGTGGTAGACGCGGCCGATGCCGTGGCCGCAGTAGTCGCGCACCACCGAGTAGCCGGCGGCTTCGGCCATTTTCTGGATCGCATGGCCGACGTCGCCCAGGCGCGAACCCGGACGCACGGTGCGGATGCCGGCCATCATGCACTCGAAGGTGGTGTCGACCAGGCGCTTGGCTTCAGGGCTCGGGGTGCCGGCGTAGTACATGCGGCTGGTGTCGCCGTGCCAGCCATCCTTGATCACGGTGACGTCGATGTTGACGATGTCGCCGTCCTGCAGGATCTCCTTTTCGCTCGGGATGCCGTGGCAGACCACGCCGTTGACCGAGGTGCACAGGGTCTTCGGGAAGCCGTGGTAGCCGACATTCGCCGGCGTCGCCTTCTGCACCTTGCGGATGTAGTCGTTGCAGCGCCGGTCGAGTTCCTCGGTGGAGACGCCGGGAACGACGTATTCCTTGATCATTTCCAGCACCTCGGCGGCCATGCGCCCGGCGACGCGCATCTTCGCGATGTCCTTGTCGTTCTTGAGTTTGATTGCCATGTTTGCAGTAGGGGTAGCCGCGGACGCGCCGCGCAATCCGTCATGATACCGCAGTGCATAAAGAAAATGCCCGCCAGGCGAACCTGGCGGGCATCGATGACGTCTTCAACGCATCGGTTCTTCAGGAGAGGTCCTTGCGGACCTCAGCCATTAGAACGACTGGTTGTAGCGGACGTAGAAGAAGCGGTCGATCGGGTAGTCGGCATCGACGTACGACGAGGAAGCTGCGCCCGACACGGTCATGCGTGGCTTCTTGTCGAACAGGTTGTTGATACCAACCAGGACCTGGCCATTCCAGGCGGTCTTGTAGCCGACGCTGACGTCGTTATACGTGACACTGCCCAGTTTGTTGTAGTTCTTGCCCCAGCTTGCTTCGCCGCCGATGTTCGAGCACTCGAGTTCGTTGGTCTTGAAGCAGCGATCCTTCACGCCGCTGTAGTAGCGGGCGGTCCAGGTCGCGTTCCAGTTGCCCAGGCTCCAGTCCAGCGACAGGTTCGACTTGACGCGGTTGTAGAAGTACTGGCCGGCGTAGTCGGTCCACTCTTCGCCAGCAGCTTCCTGGTCGCGGATCTTGTCGACGTAGCTGGTTTCCGAACGCACGCCGAACTGGCCGTAGGCGGTACGCTTCAGGCGGTAGGACAGCGACAGGTCGAGACCTTCGGTTTCCAGGACACCCTTGTTGGCGTTGCCGCGGTTCAGGGAGATGATCTGGCCGGTGATCGGGTCACGCTTCAGCGCATCGCAATAACCCTGGATGCCCTGCACGTAGCAGTACTCGGCAACGTCGGTCGCGCCAATGGCGGTGATGATGTTGCTGACCTTGATGTTGAACCAGTCGAGCGATGCCGAGAAGCCTGGCAGGAACGATGGGTTATACACGAAGCCGACGGTCTTGGTCTTGGCCGTTTCCGGGGTCAGCTCGGCATTGCCGGCGCTGGCCATGAACGGGTACGGGCTCTGGCCGCCGCCACCGCTGGTGATCGGGACGCCGGTCTGGTCGAGCTGGCGGAAGTTCGCGCCTGCGCCGGCTGCCGCGCAACGTGCGGCGACTGCCGGGTCGCTACGCTGGCCATACAGCGCATCGCAAGGATCCAGGTAGTCGTCGAAGGACTGCTGGCCGCCGCCGAAGGTGTCGCCCAGTGCCGGAGCACGGAAGCCTTCAGCCCAGGTACCGCGGACCAGCACGTCTTTCACCGGTTTCCACATGAAGCTGGCTTTGCTGTTGGTCGTGTCGCCGACGTTGCTGTAGTCCGAGTAACGCGACGCCAGGTTGACGCTCAGCAGTTCGGCGAACGGCAGGTCTTTCAGGACCGGCACGTTCAGCTCGAGGTAGGCTTCCTTGACGGTGTAGCGGCCGAAGGTCGGGTTGCCGGCCAGGTCGCTCGAGTAGCCCGATTGCTCGAACTGGCCCGGACGGTCGTAGCCGCGCACTTCGCGGTGCTCCAGGCCGCCGGCGATGCCGACGTTACCTGCTGGCAGGGCGAAGATCTCGCCGCCGATGTCGGCGGTGGCGCTGTTGACGGTGCTGCCGTAGGTTGCCTGGCCGGTCGACATGACGTAGCGCAGTGCTTCCGGGGTCGAGGCCGATGGGCCGCCGGCGATGTTGAACGGCACGCATTCGGCCAGGGCGATCGGGTTGGCGGCGGTGCCGCACTGGACGACGCCCGAAGCGTTCATGAAGGATGGGCCCAGGGCCTTCTTCAGGTTCAGCAGGTTGACGTTGCCGGTGCCCAGGGTCGAACCCTTGACCGAGCTGTGGTTGTAGCCAACGCTCCAGTTCCATGGCATGGCGCGCAGTTCGAAGTCGCCCGACAGGCTGGCGTCGACGTGGAAGGTATCGTTGCGGTTTTCGGTCAGGCGCGGCACTTCGACGGTACGGCGCTGGAACGACAGGTCCTGGGCGGCGGCGGCGCCGACGACCGAGCTGCCGACCGGGTTGTAGTAGCTGTCCTTGTCGATGTAGACCGGGTACGACGATTGGGTACCGGTTTGCAGTGGGTAGCCGGCGACCTGGGCGCTCGACTTACGCTGCGAGAACATCGCAGTGGTCTGGAACTGCACGCCGTACGGCAGTTCGACGGTGCCCTTGGTGAACAGGGTGTCGAGCTTGGTCGGCATCTGGAACATCATCTGCGACGCGCTGTTGAACTTGTCGTTCACCAGGTTGCCGTCCCATGGGTGGTAGTTCGCCAGGTTGCGCGAATCGGCGCCCACGCCGTCGCCCTGCGGGCCACCGGTGTGGTTCAGCACGACGTCGATGCTGCCGTCGGCGTTCCAGATGTTGGCCCATGGGCCGCCGCCCAGGCCTTCGGTCAGGTAGCGGTCGGTGCGCGGGTAAGCGGTGATCGGGCGGTCCTTGGCCCAGACCACGCCTTGCTCGGTGTGCGACAGACCGAACATCAGCGAAACCTTGTCGCTGTTGGCGCCGGCGGTCAGCGAGAAGTCCTTGCTGCGGCCGTCGCCTTCCTGGTTGCGGCCGATGTACACGCTGGCCTGGCCGCCTTCGAGGCGTTTTTTCAGAATGATGTTGACCACGCCGGCGATCGCGTCCGAGCCGTAGATCGACGAGGCGCCGTCTTTCAGCACTTCGATGCGGTCGATCATGGCCGATGGAACGGTCGACATGTCGGTGAAGCCGTCGACGGTCTGCGACCAGCGCTTGCCATCGACCAGCACCAGCAGGCGTTGCGAGCCCAGGTTGCGCAGGTTGATGTACTGACCGCCGTTTTCACGGTTCGAGGTCAGCGAGCCGCCCTTGCTGAAGTCCGGCGAACCGGCCGACGACAGTTGGTTCAGGATGTCGCCGACGGTCACGAGACCGGTCTTCTGAATCTGTTCCTGGGTCATCACCTGGACCGGCTGTGCCGTTTCCAGATCGACCTGGCGAATACGCGAACCCGTGACTTCGACGCGCTGCAGTGGCTGGGACGCTTCTTGGGCGAACGCAGCATGCATGCCGAGGGTCATGCCGCCCAGGCAGATCGCACGGACCGACCGGGACAAGATTTTTTCCATCATTTTGCAAAACTCCTAGGGTGAAAACGCAGCGCAGCCTTGGCGGCGCCGCGACGGAAAGTGTCGCTCTGCGACCAACTGAAAGATGTCAACGGGGTCAAATTTGACGCTTGACAATCTTCCAACCCGTCAATGGAATCATCCACGAGATGTTCTTGTCAACAACTAGAAATTTAAATTTGTTAATGTTGTAAAGAGGCGTATTTACGATGGTCTTTTTTACAAGTGCATACTTGACGTACGGGAAATAATGATTCTTGGCGAAGCAATGAAGCCTATACACCACGGGATTTGGCCAAACAAAATTTTTTTGTGCAGTGCAAAAACTGCGTTAAATCGCCGCCGGAGCGGGAATTGTTTTTCCTGTAATGTGGGAATATGCATGCTAAAAACTGCACCGTACCAGTGCATGCTTCCTTCGGATTGAAACCAATAGTTACAGGCGGTGTCGGTAGGAATAGGCTTGAACGCACCTGCCTGGTGAGGTGGACGAGCAAAATGTGACAAGACGGTTACAAAATCTGAAACGCCAGCGATTTGCCGGCAGGCGTTTGGCATGCACTGCGGCGGTGCAAAAAAAATGCCCGCCGAAGCGGGCATTTGTTTCAGGCAAGCGGGATCAGAATGCCTGGTTGTAGCGCACGTAGACGAAGCGGTCGACCGGCATGTCCGGGTTCACCGACGAGCCCGACGAGTTGCCGCCGAAGGCAGATGCGGTGTCGTACACGACTTGCGGCTTCTTGTCGAAGACGTTGTTGGCGCCGATCATCAGCTTGCCTTTCCATGGGAAGGCATAGCCAACCGACACGTCGTTGTAGGTCAGCGAGCCGAACTTGTTGTAGCCGGTGCCCCAGCTCACGACGTCCTGCGGGTTGCTGCACTCGGCGACCAGGGTCGCGGTGTTCGACCAGCAGTGGGTCTTGGTGCCGCTGTAGTAACGCGCGGTCCAGGTGGCGCTCCAGTTGCCCAGGCTCCAGTCCAGCGAGACGTTCGACTTCACGCGGTTGTAGTAGTACTCGCCGGCGATGTTGGTCCAGTCGCCGGTGGTGCGGGTGCGGAAGGTGTCGACGTAGCTGGTGTCCGAACGCACGCCGAACTGGCCGAACGAGGTGCGCGGCAGGCGGTAGGCCAGGTTCAGGTCCAGGCCTTCGGTTTCCAGCTGGCCCAGGTTGGCATTGCCGCGCGACAGGTTGACGATCTGGCCGGTGACCGGATCGCGCTGGATCGCCGAGCAGAAGCCGGCGACGCCGCTCACGTAGCACTGGTTCACGACATAGCTGGCGCTGACCGCGGTGATGCGGTTGTCGACGCGGATGTTGAACCAGTCCAGGCCCACGCTCAGGCCGGTCAGGAAGGACGGGTTGTAGACGATGCCGGCGGTCTTGGTCTTGGCCGTTTCCGGGGTCAGGAAGGCATTCCCGGCGCCGGTGCTGAACGGGGTCGGGGTCTGGCCGCCGCCGCTGCCGACGAAGGCGCCGGTCTGGTTGACCTGGCGGAAGTTGGCCGGCACGCCGGCAGCGAGGCAGTTGGCGCGCGTGGTCGGGCTGATCGAGGCGTCGCCGTTGGTCATGTCGCAGGCGTCCAGGTAATTGTCGTAGGACTGCGAACCGCCGCCGAAGGTGTCGCCCACGGTCGGGGCGCGGAAGCCCTCGGCGTAGGTGCCGCGTACCAGAATGTCGCGGATCGGTTTCCACATGAAGCTGGCCTTGCTGTTCGTGGTGTGGCCGAAGTTGCTGTAGTCCGAGTAGCGCGAGGCGATGTTCAGGCTGAGCAGTTCGGCGAACGGCAGGCTCTTCAGGACCGGCACCTGCAGCTCGGCGTAGAATTCCTTGACGGAGTAGCGGCCGGTGGTCGAGTTGCCGGCCAGGTCGGTCGAGTAGCCCGATTGCTCGAACTGGCCCGGACGGTCGTAGCCGCGCACTTCGCGGCGTTCCAGGCCGGCGGCGATGCCGACGGCGCCGGCTGGCAGCGAGAACAGTTCGCCGGTGATGTCGGCGGTGGCGCTGTTGACGGTGCTGCCATAGGTCGCCTGGCCGGTCGACATGACGTAGGCCAGCGCTGCCGGGGTCGAGGCGCTCGGGCCGCCGAGGATGTCGAACGGTACGCACTCGGCCAGCGGGATCGGGCTGGCGGCGGTGCCGCACTGCACGCCCGACGAGCCCATGAAGGATGGGCCCAGGGCCTTCTTCAGGTTCAGCAGGTTCAGGTTACCGGTCGACAGCACGCTGCCGCTGACCTTGTTGTGGTTGTAGCCGACGTTCCAGTTCCACGGCAGGCCGCGCAGCGAGAATTCGCCTTCCAGGGACGCGTCGATGTGCAGGGTCTGGTTTTCGTTCTCGGTCACGCGCGGCACTTCGATGGTGCGGCGGTAGAAGAACAGGTCCTGGCCGGCGCCGGCGGCGACGCCCGGTGCCCCGTTGCCGTAGGGGTTGTAGTAGCTGTTCTTGTCGATGTAGACCGGATACTTGCTCTGCACTAGGGAGTTGACCGGATAGCCGGCGTTCTGGCGCGACGAATCGCGCTTCGCGAACATGGCCGTGCTGTTGAAGCGCATGTTGTACGGCAGTTCGACCGAACCTTTCGTGAACATCGAGGTCAGCGTGTTCGGCGACTGGAACATCATCTGGCTGGTCGTGTTGAAGGTGTCGTCGAAGTTGGTGGTGCTGTAGGTGTGGTAGCTGTTGCGGTCACGCGAGTTCTGGCCGACGCCGGTGCCGTCGTAGCCGCCGGTATGGTTCAGGTGCTGGTTGAAGCCGGTCGCGGCGCCGGTGGCGCTGACCTGGCGGATACGGCCCCAGCCGCTGCCGCCCAGGTTGCCGGTCGGGTGGTTCGGGCCATAGCTGAAGGCGGTTTCCTCACGGTCCTTGGCCCAGACCACGCCCGATTCGGTGTGGGTCAGGCCGAACATCAGCGAGGCCTTGTCGCTGCCGGTGCCGAAGCTCAGCGAGTAGTCGCGGTTCTTGCCGTCGCCTTTTTCGTTCTGGCCGACGTACACGCTGGCCTGGCCGCCTTCCATCGAGGTTTTCAGGATGAAGTTGACCACGCCGGCGATCGCGTCCGAGCCGTAGATCGACGAGGCGCCGTCCTTCAGGATCTCGATGCGCTCGATCATCGATGCCGGGATGGTCGAGGTGTCGGTGTAGCCGGCCACGGTGGTGGTCCAGCGCTTGCCGTTGACCAGGACCAGCAGGCGTTGCGAACCAAGATTGCGCAGGTTGATGTATTGGCCGCCCTGTTCGCGGTTCGAGGTCAGGGTCGAGCCCTTGCTGAACGCCGGGGTGCCGGCGACGGCCATCGAATTCAGGATGTCGCCCACGGTGACCAGACCGGTTTTCTGGATCTGTTCCTGGGTCATCACCTGGACCGGCTGTGCGGTTTCCAGGTCGACCTGGCGGATGCGCGAACCGGTAACTTCGACGCGCTGCATGGCTTCTTGTGCCTGCGCGAAAGACATCATGGATTGAAGGGCGACGGCGACGGCCAGCGCGATCTTGGTACGTTGTTGCATGTGCTCTCCGGATTTTTTGCCGCTCGTGGCGGCTGTTGTCTATTGATCCAACGCGTTGCGCATAGTAAATACGCTCATCTATGAAAGCATTGATGATTGATCAATGTCAATACATATAAACAAACACGTTGTTGTTAAAAGACAACCCCATTTTTTCGCACAAATCCGGCGCGTTATGCAGGGTGAATGTTGCGGCAATGCACAAAAAAAGCGCGGCGAAGCACATAAAAAGTGCTCGCTGCGTACTGCTTAATCCAGGCAGTTTTTCCAGAGTTCGGTCACGCGTGCTGCGTGCGCCGCGACCAGGGCGGCATCGACCCGCGCCTCCTTGCCTTGCAGGCGGCGCTGGTGCTGCAGCTTGCGCATGGCGCGGTAGGCATCGGCCGCCGCCGACGCCAGCGTACGGTCGATCAGGCCGAGTTCGCTGAAGCGGTGCAGCAGGGCGATGTTGCCGACATTTGCCGTCAATTGCGGATACAGATGGGCATGGCGCAGCACCAGGTACTGGACGATGAACTCGAGGTCGATCATGCCGCCGGCATCCTGCTTCAGGTCGAACAGCACGCCGTGCCTCGGCGCGGCATCGTGCATGCGCTGGCGCATCTTGACGACCTCGGCCTTCAGCTCCGCGGCCTGGTCCTCCCTGTTGCGCCGCAATACTTCCTCCCGGATTCCCTCGAAACGCGCCCCGATGGCGGCGTCGCCGGCGCAAAACCGCGCGCGTGTCAGGGCCTGGTGCTCCCAGACCCAGGCCGACTGGCGCTGGTAGCGCTCGAAGGCCGCCACCGAACTGACCAGCATGCCGCTGGCGCCGTCCGGGCGCAGGGCGGTGTCGATGTCGAACAGGATGCCGGCCGGGGTATGCGCCGTCATCCAGGTAATGAAGCGCTGGGCCAGCCGGGCGTAGTTCGAGGGCGCCATGTCGTCCTCGTCGTCGAACAGGAAGATCACGTCGAGGTCGGACACATAGCCCAGCTCCTTGCCGCCCAGCTTGCCGTAGGCGATGACGGCAAAGCGCGGTTCCTCGACGTGGCGCGAGGCCACCGTCTTCCAGGCCCAGCGCACGGTGGCCGCCACCACCACGTCGGCCAGCGCCGACAAATGGTCGGCCAGGCGCTCGACCGAGAGTTCGCCGGCCAGGTCCAGGGCCAGCAGGCGGAACTGCTGGGCATGGTGGGTTTCGCGCAGGATGTCGAGCTGGCGCTCGGTATCGCCTTCGGCTTCCTGCAGGCGGGCGTCGAGGCTGGCCGCCACCTGGGCCGGGTCGTCGATGCCGCCGCGGTCGTCAAGCAGTTCGTCGAGCAGGATCGGGTGCTGGGTCAGGAAGGTGGCGGCCCAGCCGCTGGCGTGCATCATGCGGATCACGCGCTCGAGCGTGTGCGGGTATTCGCTCAGCAGCGACAGGTAGGCCGAGCGGCGCGCCACCGCTTCCAGGAAGTCGAGCAGGCGCCCCAGGGTCGCGCCGTGGCTGCCGACCCCGCTTTCCTTGACCGTGGCCGCGACCTGGGGCAGGGCCAGGTTCACCAGCGACAATAAACGGGCGCGGCTGGCGTCGGGCAGGCTTTGCAGGCGCGGCGCCTGCCAGGTCGCCACCAGGCGCCGCGCGCTATCGGCCGGGTCGCCGAAGCCGAGCGCCGCCAGGTGGGCCTCGATCGCACCGACCTGCTCGGGGTCGGCGGCGATCGCTTCCAGTTCGGCGCGTTCCTCATCGGGCGCGGCGCTCTTGTCGGCGAACATGTCGTCGAATTCGGCCGCCACGAAGGCGCGCTGTTCTTCCAGGCGGGCGAGCAGGGTGGGCACGTCGGGCAGGCCCATCATGTGCGCTACGAGCTCGCGGTCAGGTTCGAGCGGGGGCAGGGTGTGGGTCTGGGCGTCGTCCAGGTATTGCAGGCGGTGCTCCAGGTTGCGCAGGAAAGTATAGGCTTCCAGCAGCCGTTCGACGGTGGCAGGCGGCATCAGTTCGCGCTCGGCCAGCAGGCGCAGGGTCTGGCGCGTGGAGCGTTCGCGCAGGGCCGGGTCGCGCCCGCCGCGTATCAATTGGAAGACCTGGGCCAGGAATTCGATCTCGCGGATGCCGCCGCGCCCCAGCTTGACGTTATTGCTGCGGTCCGGATGCAGGCGTTCCTGGCGTTTTACTTCGGCGCGGATCTGGGCGTGCATGTTGCGGATGGCGTCGATCACGCCGAAGTCGAGGTAGCGCCGGAAGACGAACGGCCGCACGATGGCGTCCAGGGCCGCGATGTCTTCCTCAAAGCCGGTGACGGCGCGCGCCTTGACCCAGGCATAGCGCTCCCATTCGCGCCCCTGCACGATCAGGTACTCTTCCACCATGTTCAGGCTGGCCGCCAGCGGTCCGGACTTGCCGTTCGGGCGCAGCGCCATGTCGACCCGGAAGGTAAAGCCGTCCTCGATCACTTCCGACAACGCGCCGATCAGCTTGCGGCCCAGGCGCACGAAGAATTCGTGGTTCGACAGCGCGCGCTGGCCGGGGCCGGCGGCCGTCTCGCCGTCTTCCGGATACACGAAGATCAAATCGATGTCCGAGGAGACGTTCAGTTCGCCGCCGCCTTGCTTGCCCATGGCCAAGACCATCATTTCCTGGGGCCGCCCGGATTCGGCGCCGACCGGCATGCCGTGGGCCGCCACCTGTTCGGCCATCAGCTCGCGCAGGTGGGTGCGGATCGCGAAGTCGGCCAGGCCGGTCATGGCGGTGACGACTTCGTCGAGGTCGGCCAGGCCTTCCAGGTCGCGCCGGATCAAGCCTGCCAGCAAGAGATTGCGCAGGCGGCGCATGGCGCGCGGCAAGGGAATGCCGGCCGCCAGCTCAGTGTCCAATAACGCGCCGAAATCCTGCCGGGCCAGCGATAATTGGGCCAGTTTGCCGACGCGCTCGGGACGGTCGGGGGCGGCGTCGACCCAGCGTTGGTACCAGCGCGAGGCGCAGGTGGCGGAAATGGTTGACGTCGGGGGGGCGATCGGGGTGGTCATCGGCAGTCCTGCAGAAGAGTAAAAGCGTTCCGGGGGGCGTGCTTGCGGTAGAATTGCCCGCCGTGCTGCCAGGGTCAGCACCGATGGTAAGGTAGACGCCGCGAACCTAGCAAGCGCTCTGATATTGAAGAAACAACCTACGGCGAGCCTTTGAGCACTTTGATGCACAACCCGGAACCGCAGGCGCCCGAGGCGTCTCAGGACCATTCGCCGCTGGCCGAGCGCTGGCGGCGGCTGCGTGCCGCCTACCGGTATGCCAACCTGGCCTCGCATCATGTGCTCGGGTTCACCATCAAGCTGGTGCTGGCGGTGTACTTCGGGCTGGGTATTCTGTTCCTGGCGCTGCGCTACGCGATCCTGCCGAATATCGATATCTACAAGGGCGACATCGAGCGCCTGGCCAGCCGCGCGCTCGGCAACCAGGTCGCCATCTCCCGCATCTATGCTTCCTGGAGCGGCCTGCATCCCTCGCTGTTCCTGGGCGACGTCACCCTGAAGGACGGCGCCGGGCGCCAGGTGCTGGCCCTGCCGTCGGTCTCGGCCACCTTTTCCTGGTGGAGCGTGTTTGCCGCCGAACCCCGTTTCGAGACCCTGGAGCTGATCCGCCCGCAGCTGGACGTGCGGCGCGCCGGCGACGGCGTGTTCTACGTGGCCGGGGTGCGCATCGACCCCAAGGATGACAAGGGCGGCGCCGGCGGCGACTGGGTGTTCCGCCAGCGCGAGATCGTGATCCGCGAAGGGCAGGTCACCTGGACCGACGGCCTGCGCGGCGCCGCGCCGCTGGACCTGCGCGACGTCTCGCTGGTGCTGCAGAACCGCTGGCGCACCCACCGCGTCGCCCTGAAGGCCACACCCCCCAGCGCGCTGGCGCGCCCGCTCGACGTGCGCGCGCGCTTCACCCATCCGCGCTTCGGCGGGCGCGCTTCGGACATGGCGCGCTGGAAGGGCGAACTGTATGCCGACCTGCGCGAAGCCGACCTGGCGGCCTGGAAGCAATACATCGATTACCCCTTCCAGCTGAGCCAGGGCAAGGGCTCGCTGCGCGCCTGGATGCAGCTCGACCGTGCGCGCCTGGCGGGCTTTACCGCCGACCTGGCCCTGGCCGGGGTGGCCGCGCGCATGGCGCCGGACTTGCCGCCGCTGCGCCTGGCGCGGGTGTCGGGCCGGCTCTCGGCGCACGAGGAACTGCTGCCCGACACCGAGGGCAAGCCGAGCTTCGGCGCCAACGGCCACACCGTGGCCATCGAAAACTTCACGGTGGCCCTGAACGACGGCCGCGTGCTGCCGCCCGCCACCGTCAGCGAAACCTTTACGCCCGCGCGCGCCGGCAAGCCGCAGCGGGTCGCGGTCGAGGCCAGCCAGGTCGACCTGGCGGCCCTGGCCCAGCTGGCGGCGCAGTTGCCGCTCTCGGACCTGCAGCGCCAGACGCTGGCCGACTTCGCCCCGCGCGGCCAGCTGCTCGATTTTTCCGCCTCCTGGGACGGCCGCTACCCGCAACTGGCCGGCTACCGCGTGAAGGGCAGGGTGGCGGGCCTGGGCCTGCAGCCGCAGGCGGCCAGGCCGGCCGCGGACGCGGGCGCAGGTGCAGGGACAGCGCGGCCGGCCCTGCCGGGCATCGACAACCTGACGGGCAGCATCGACGCCACCCAGGACGGCGGCAGCATCAGCGTGGAATCGACCGACCTGGCGCTGCGCATGCCGGCCTGGTTCCCGGAACCGGCGATGCCGCTCGACAGCCTGGCGCTGCAGGCGCGCTGGCGCTATGAGCCAAAGGAACAATTGCTGGTGGAAGTGGACAAGCTGGCCTTTGCGCAAGGCAGCCTGCGCGGCAATCTGTCCGGGCGCCACCAGCTGCCGCTCGGGCCCGGTCACGGCCCCGGCGTGGCCGACTTCACCGGCAGCCTGGAGGGCTTCCGCATCGCCGAGGTCGGCCGCTTCCTGCCGAACGCCACGCCGGAACACCTGCGCGAGTGGCTTGCCACGGCCCTGCAGGGCGGCATGCTGGAAGACGTGCGCCTGCGCCTGCGCGGCGACTTGTCGCAATTCCCTTTCCGCGCAGCGAACGCGGCCGAGCGCGCGCGCGGCGAGTTCCGGGTGGCCGGGCGCCTGGCCGGCGCCGTGCTCGAATACGCGCCGGGCCACCGCACGCCGGACAACAAGCCGGCCTGGCCGCTGGCCGAGGCCATCGACGGCAGCATCGTGTTCGAGCGCGACCGCATGGAAATCCGCGGCGACACCTTGCGCAGCTTCGGCCTCGACTTGCGCAACGTGCGCGCCGTGATCCCGAACCTCGGTTCCCACGATTCCGTGCTCGACATCGACGGCAGCGCCAGCGGGTCGCTGCAGGGCTTCCTCGGCTACGTGGCGGCCAGCCCGGTGCTGGGCTGGATCGGCCACTTCACCGAAGACACGCGCGGCACCGGCAATGCCGGCCTCAGCCTCAAACTGCAGATGCCGCTGGCCGACCTGCACGAAACCAGGGTGCAAGGCGCCCTGCAGCTGCAGAACAACGACGTCAATTTGCTTCCCGATTTGCCGCCGCTGCAGGCGGCGCTCGGCAAGGTCGAGTTCAACGAGCGCGGCTTCAATCTGAACGGGGTCGGCGCCAGCTTCCTGGGCGGGCCGCTGGCCCTGTCCGGCGGCAGCCAGAAGGACGGCGCGATCGCGATCCGCCTGGCCGGCACTCTGTCGGCCGACGGCATGCGCCGCAGCGCGCCGGCGCCCGCGGTGGCGCGCCTGGCCACGCGCCTGTCGGGCAGTACCCGCTACAGCGGCACGATCGGCGTGCGTGACCATCGCCTGAACGTGACGGTGGAGTCCGAACTGGCCGGGCTGGGCCTGGAATTCCCGGCGCCGCTGAACAAGGCGCAGGACACGGCGCTGCCGCTACGCTTCGTGCTCGAGGGCGAGCCGACCGTCGAGGGCGTGGGCCGCGACCAGCTGCGCCTGTCGCTCGGGAATGCCGTCTTTGCGCGCTACCAGCGCAGCCATCAGCCGCGCGCACCCTGGATCGTGGAACGCGGCGGCATCGGCGTCAACGTGCCGGCGCCGCAGCCCGACGAGGGCATGATGATCAACGTCGACATGAAGTCGGTGAACGTCGACGCCTGGCTGGCGGCGGCGCGCACGATTGCCGGCGACGGCGAAGGCGAGGGCGGCACGGCAGGCGCTTCGGGTCCCAACTTCTCGCAATACGTGGTGCCGACCACGATCGCCGCGCGCGCCACTGAACTCTTCGTGGCCGACCGCCGCATGGCCGACGTGGTGGTCGGCGCCACCCACCGCGGCAACGTCTGGCTGGCGAATCTGCAGTCGCGCCAGGCCTCCGGCTACCTCAGCTGGAGCGAGCAGCAGGGGGGCGTGGGCAAGGTCACGGCGCGCCTGGCCTTCCTCGACATTCCGGAATCGGCGGCGGCCGAGGTCAAGGACCTGCTCGAATCGAACACCGGCGCGGCCAGCATCCCGGCGCTCGACATCGTGGCCGAGCGCTTCGAACTGTTCAACAAGCAGTTCGGGCGCCTGGACCTGCAAGCGAGCAACGTGCCTGCGCTGGCCGGCAAGGAATGGCGCATCGACCGCCTCAGCCTGGCCAATCCCGACGGCCAGCTGCGCGCCACTGGGCGCTGGCTGACCAAGGACGGCAAGAGCAATACCGGCATGAACTTCACCCTCGACATCCTGGATGCCGGGCGCCTGCTCGACCGGCTCGGCTTCCCGGAAACCCTGAGGCGAGGCAAGGGCAAGATCTCCGGAGATTTGTCCTGGAACGGCTTGCCGTATGCGCTGGACATTCCTTCGCTGTCGGGCCAGATCGAGATGAACGTGGGCGGCGGCCAGTTCCTGAAGCAGGACCCGGGCGCGGCCAAGCTGCTCGGCGTGCTCAGCCTGCAGGCCCTGCCGCGCCTGCTGAAACTCGACTTCCACGACGTGTTCTCGGAAGGCCTGGCGTTCGACGGCATCACGGCCAACGCCATGATCTCGAAGGGCGTGGTGCGCACCGAGAACCTCAAGATGCACGGCGTGGCGGCGACGGTGCTGATGGACGGCACGGCCGACATCGCCAACGAATCGACCAACCTGCGCGTGGTGGTGATTCCGGAGTTCAATCTCGGCACCGGACCGCTGGTGTATGGCCTGGCCGTGAACCCGGTGATCGGCCTTGGCTCTTACCTGGCGCAATTGTTCCTGCGCGCGCCGGTGATGAAGGCCCTGACTTACCAGATGCAGGTGACAGGACCGTGGAAATCGCCGACGATTACCAAGATCGACAATCCGCCGGACCGCCCGCCCGAGCGACCACGCTCGCCCACCGCAAGAAAAGAGTGACCTGAGAGGAGTGACATGAAAAGCGACATGCAAGCCCGCGTAGCCGCAGTCCAGATGGTGTCCACGCCCGACGTGGCGCACAACCTTGCCACCGCGCGCCGCCTGGTGGGCGAAGCCGCCGCCGGCGGCGCCACCCTCGTGACCCTGCCCGAGTACTGGCCGATCATGGGCATGAGCGACGCCGACAAGGTCGCCCGGGCCGAGCAGCCGGGCAGCGGGCCGATCCAGGAATGCATGGCGCAGCTGGCGCGCGAGCACGGTATCTGGCTGATCGGCGGCACGCTGCCGCTGGTATCCAGTGATGCCGGCAAGGTCATGAACACCACCCTGGTCTACGACCCGCAAGGGCAGGAAATCAGCCGCTACGACAAGATCCACCTGTTCGGCTTCACCAAGGGCAGCGAATCCTACGACGAAGCGCGCACCATCGTGCCGGGGCAGGCGGTGGGCAGCTTCGAGGCGCCGTTCGGGCGCGTCGGCCTGTCGGTCTGCTACGACCTGCGCTTTCCCGAGCTGTACCGGGCGATGGGCGAATGCGCGCTGATCGTGGTGCCGGCCGCGTTCACCCACACCACCGGGAGTGCGCACTGGGAAGTGCTGCTGCGCGCCCGCGCCATCGAGAACCAGTGCTACGTGCTGGCCTCGGCCCAGGGCGGGACCCACGAAAACGGCCGCCGCACCTTTGGCCACAGCATGCTGGTCGACCCCTGGGGCGAAGTCAAGGCCGTGCTGCGCGAAGGCGAGGGCGTGGTGGCGGGCGAGCTCGACCCGGCTTTTCTTGCCGGCGTGCGCGAGAGCTTGCCGGCGCTGCGCCACCGCAAACTGTAAGGGTGTGAATGCCGCCGCTACGGCCCCGCTTCGGGTGCCGCGGCACGCCGATGCAAACCCGGCGGATATGGCACAATGCCCCAATCCACACGAGAAACAGACGCAAAATGATCCCATTCGAACCGAATCTTTCCTCCCTGGCCGTGGCGCGCGACGTGCTGCTGACGCCTTTCGGCCTCGACGAAGCCAAGCTGCTGCGCACGTTGGGAACGATGTTCACCCACAAGGTCGACTATGCCGACCTGTATTTCCAGTTCACCAAGAGCGAGGGCTGGAGCCTGGAAGAGGGCATCGTCAAGACCGGCAGCTTCTCGATCGACCAGGGCGTGGGCGTGCGCGCCATCTCCGGCGAGAAGACCGCCTTTTCCTATTCCGACGAGATTTCCGAGTCCGCCCTGCTGGACGCGGCGGCGGCCACGCGCACCATCGCGCGCGCCGGCGCCGGCCGCGTGAAGGTGGCCTCGATGGCCCAGCCGACCGGTGGGCGTTCGCTCTACCTGCCGAACGATCCGCTCGCTTCGCTCGACGCCACCGCCAAGGTGAAACTGCTTGAGCGCGTCGAGAAAATGGCGCGCAAGAAGGATCCGCGCGTGGTGCAGGTGATGGCGGGCCTGGCCGGCGAATACGACGTGGTGCTGGTGGTGCGCAGCGACGGCGTGCTGGCGGCCGACATCCGCCCGCTGGTGCGCGTGTCGGTGACCGTGATCGCCGAGCAGAACGGCCGCCGCGAAACCGGTTCCTCGGGCGGCGGCGGGCGCTTCGACTATGGCTACTTCGACGATGAAGTGCTGGAACGCTATGCCGACGAAGCCGTGAAAGCGGCGCTGGTGAACCTGGAAGCGCGCCCGGCCCCGGCCGGCCCGATGACCATCGTGCTCGGACCGGGCTGGCCCGGCGTGCTGCTGCACGAAGCCGTCGGCCACGGCCTGGAAGGCGACTTCAACCGCAAGGGTTCATCTTCGTATGCCGGCATGATCGGCCAGCGCGTGGCGGCCAAGGGCGTGACCGTGGTCGACGACGGCACCCTGAAGGACCGCCGCGGCTCGCTGAACATGGACGACGAGGGCAATCCGACCCAGTGCACGACGCTGATCGAGGACGGCATCCTGAAGGGCTATATTCAGGACACCATGAACGCGCGCCTGATGAAGATGCCGATCACCGGCAACGCGCGTCGCGAATCCTTTGCCCACCTGCCGATGCCGCGCATGACCAACACCTACATGCTGGGCGGCGACAAGGACCCAGGCGAAATCCTGGCGTCGGTGAAAAACGGCCTGTACGCGGTGAACTTTGGCGGCGGCCAGGTCGACATCACCAACGGCAAGTTCGTGTTCTCGGCCAGCGAAGCCTACATGATCGAGGACGGCAAGGTCACCTACCCGGTGAAGGGCGCGACCCTGATCGGCAACGGCCCGGACGTGATGAACCGCATCTCCATGATCGGCAACGACATGCGCCTGGACTCGGGCGTGGGCGTGTGCGGCAAGGAAGGCCAGAGCGTGCCGGTGGGCGTGGGCCAGCCGACATTGCGTATCGATGGCGTGACGGTGGGCGGGACGGCCTGATACGTTTGAATACGGCGTAAAGCCGAGGCAAGATCTTGACGGCCCAGTCGACTGTTCGACCGGGCCGTTCTTCATTCAGAAGCATGACAGCTCACTGGGCACAGGCGCTTCCCGAGGCAGGCAGTTTCCCTGTACTTGCGATACATCTTCAGCAGATGCCACCACCGATACTCTTGCCGGTCTTGAGATCGAAACCGAAGTAACACTTGTAGCCTCGTCCCGGGTGGTAAGTACACCAAACATTGCCTTTCGTACGAGCGCGAGCGCCTTCGCCTCCACAAGTTTCTTTGTCATCGGGATACATCGCATCGAACAGCTCTTTCGCAGGCTGCCCGTCCACGATGAACGACACCTTGGTTTCGGTCCGCGTCGGCGCTTGTTGATCCCCCAGTTCCCCGGAATAGATCGCGTATTTGCCACTGAATTGCCGATACGGCGCAGGCCATTCGGCTGCGCTGATGGAACAAACGATCGACACCAGAATTGTGGCTGCAACAATCAACACTGTATTTTTCATTTGGTCGTTATCTTCAATTCGACATGGAAATGATCGTCATGGCTGGTCATTGGCCGTATCGTGTGGTTCGAAAACCTCGCCGCCAGCCAGGCTGATGTTCCGACGTCGATTTTCTTTGTTCTGCATCTGGGCATATAAGGCATGGATG
Organism: Massilia sp. IC2-278; assembly: GCF_020708045.1. Taxonomy (GTDB): domain Bacteria; phylum Pseudomonadota; class Gammaproteobacteria; order Burkholderiales; family Burkholderiaceae_D; genus Telluria. The sequence goes on along the minus strand of NZ_JAJFES010000006.1, from coordinate 44,497 downwards.
CTGAGCTTGCCGCATGCATCGGTACTAGCGGATCGCATGTACCGAAGCGACAATTGTTGCGTCTTGTTGAAAGGCACAGCTTGTCTGAAATTAATACGCTGACTGCCCAGCAGTATCCGAACGGTCTGCCAGGTGAATAAAAGATAAGAGTGCTTGGGAATGCTGCCGCGCCGCTTTTCACGCGCTGATAGGCAGGCAAAGCATGGTCATGCCGTGACATGCCAGCGCACCATGAGCGTGCCGGGTGAAGAAGCCGGGTTACCGATTAGCGCAGATAGGAGCAATCAATCAGCGTGCGTCAGGCCGAACCAGAAATGATTACGTCGTATCGGGCACGATCGGCCTGGAAGCCCGAACGTGCCCTGGTCTTACGGCACCTTCAAAACTTGTACGTCAGCCGCATGTACGGCGTGATCCCCAGCGGGTCCGTGTAGCGCGGGTCGTAGCCCAGCTGGAAGTTGGTCACCTGGTTGGTGAACGGGGGTGTCTCGTCGAACAGGTTCTTGACCCCGGCCGTGAACTCGAACTTCGGATTCCCGGTAAAGGTGGCCGACACCGACCAGGTCGAGTAATGGCCGACCTTGTTGAAGAACTCCGGCGCCACCGCCGTGTTCTGGTCCTCGTAGTGCGACATGTAGCGGTTCGACAGGTTGAAGGTGTAGTCGCCCCGGACCAGGGTGAACAGCAAGTTGTGGCGCCAGCGGAAGACCGGGGAGGCGTCGGCGTAGCGGCCGGCGTTTTGGGTAAAGGGGCCGCCGCGCTCGTTCTGGTATTCGTACTTGTTGACGTAGGTGCCGTCGAGGCTGACGCTGAGGTTGCCGACCGGGCTGCGCGGCATGCGGTACAGCAGCGACAGGTCGAGGCCGCGCGTCTGCACTTCGCCCAGGTTGTCGGTGATGTCGAGCACGTAGTCGAGGCTGGTGCCGGCCGCGTTGTAGACGAACAGGTTCTGGTAGCGCGGGTAGTTGGAGAAAATGGTCTGCTCGGCCAGGGCGCTGATCTGGTCCTTCAGCTTGATGTTCCAGTAGTCGAGCGACACGGTCAGCGCGCGCACCGGCTCGAACACCACGCCGGCGCTGTAGGTGCGCGAGCGTTCCGGGCTGAGGTCGGGGTTGCCGCCCTGGCGGATGTCCTGCTGCTGGCCGCAGACCACGTTCGGGTTGGCGCCCGCCACCGGCACGCCGTTCGGGCACAGCACCGGGTCGTTGTAGGTGTCGGAACTGTTGGTGGTCGATTGCGGCCCATACAGGTCGAACAGGGTCGGGGCGCGGAAGCCCTTGTTGAAGGAACCGCGCACCAGCACCTGGCGCGTCGGCTGCCAGCGCAGCGATACCTTGGGGTTGAAGCTGCCGCCGACGTCGTTGTAGTGGTCGTAGCGGCCGGCGAAGTTCAGCTCCAGGTCCTTGATGACCGGCACATTCAATTCGGTGAACACGGCATAGATGCTGCGCTGGCCCGACTGGTTCTGGGCATCGGCATAACCGGAACTCGAGGCCTGTCCGGCCAGGTCGCGGTTGACGAAATACTTGGCGCGGTCGCGCCGGAACTCGGCTCCGAGGGCGAAGCCGAGCGCGCCGCCGGGCAGGGTCATCAGTTCGCGGCTGACGCGGCCGTCGATGGCGCTGCTGTTGATGCGCGCATGCACGTATTCGCCCAGCAGCAGGGAATTGTTCAGGTAGTCGGCCCCGGCCGGGCTTTGCGGACCGAAGGGATTCAGGATGCCGGCGCCCACGCCGTCGATGATGCGCTGGTCCACCAGGTAGCCGCCGCGGAAGGTGCTTTTCGCGCGCCCGACCGAGTGCGAGATGGCGGTGTTGTAGTCCCAGCCGGCTATCGTGCCCTCGAGGCTGGCCTGAAGGCGCGCCGTGCTGCTGCTGTCGTAGTTCTCGCGCGGGCCGCTTTCCACCGGGCGCCAGCTGATGTCCAGGTTTTCGCCGCTCAGGCCGGGGAAGGCCGGCACCGCGCCGTTGCCCGGGTAATACGGGCTGGCGGCGGTCATGACGATGCCGATGTTCGACATCGGCGGCGGCGCCACGCGCGACTCGTTGGTGCTGCGGCCCCAGACGAATTCCAGGCTGCCCAGGTGCTCGGGCGTGAACTGGCGGTTGACCTTGCCCATGGCGCTGAGCTGGCGCGTCTTCGGGATGTTGTCGTTGTACTGGGTGTAGTCGAATGCGCAGACCGGGGCGTCCGCCGCCGGCAGCGAATCCGGCGGGCGGCAGCCGCTGGCGTAGCCGGGGTTGCCGGTCACGCCAAGGTCGGAAAAGAAGTTGGCGGGGAAGGGCGTGCCGCTGACCTCGTTCATGCCGCGCTCGGGCCGCACGCCGGTGCGCGAGAAGGCGCGTTCGGTGGCGCGCAGGGCGCTTTGCTGGTGGTAGTCGAGCACGCCGAACATGCTGATGCCGTCGCGCCCCAGGTTGCCCCAGCCGCCCGACAGGTTGATGCGCTGCTCGTTGCCGCCGCCCTGGCGCCAGGGCTCGTAGCCCTCGTAGGTGAGGGCGCCGCCCTCGACCGAGCGCTTGGTGATGAAGTTGATGACGCCGCCGATGGCGTCGGTGCCGTAGATGGCCGAGGCGCCGTCGCGCAGCACCTCGACCCGTTCCAGCGCCGCCACCGGGATGATGTTCAGGTCGACCGTGTCGGCGAAGTAGGGGTGGTTGGCCAGGCGCCGGCCGTTCAGCAGCACCAGGGTCTTGTCGCCGCCCAGGCCACGCAAGTCGGCCACGGCGCGCCCGCCGGTGCCGGAGCCGACCGCGGATGAGGCGACCGTCGAGGTCTGGTTCATCGGGATCGTGTTCAGCACTTCCTGCACCGTGGTCAGGCCCTGCTTGGCGAAGTCGGCGGCGCGGATGGTGGTGATCGGCAGCGAGCTTTCGGCGGCGATGCGCCGGATCGAAGAGCCGGTGACTTCGACGCGCTGGATCGGCTGGGCGGCGGATTGTTCGGCCGGCTGCGTCTGCAGGGCCGGCGATTCGGGCGGGCGCTGCGCTTCCTGCGCCGCGGCGGGCAGGCACAGGAAGAGACAGGCGGGCAGGCTCAGGCCGGCGGCGCCGAACAGCGGGCGCAGCGCGCGGGACAGGATGGTTTCGTGCATGATCAGCTCCCGAATGGTGTCGTGATCGCCTCGCTGCGCCACATCGTCTTTCCTTGACAAACAATTGTTTTTAGGAATAAACAGATGTTGCGCCGAGGTGCCTGGAATCGAGTCTTGCACCGCCTTATCCGGTTTGGGTGATTTCGGTCAAACGGGGCGGGAAGCGGCGGGCGATTCGCCGGCCGGACCCACGGTAAGAACGGGAAGCCGTGGCATGCGCACCACAGGGAACGCATGCACCGGCAACACGGGAGCGCGGGGCAGGCCTGCCGCTGCCGGCCCCGCTGCGCATCCTGTCTTCAGCCACCTTCAGAACGTGTAGCGCGCTCCCAGCGAGAAGGTGCGTCCCACCGCACCCAGGTAGTCGAGCGGGTTGTAGGCCTGGGCGCCGTAGGTGAGCGGATCGAGCGGCGCCACCTTGTCGAACAGGTTTTCCACGGTGCCGAACACCTCCCACTGCGGCTGTGGCTTCCAGCGCACCACCAGGTCGAAGGTGGTGAAGGAGGCCAGCTCGCAGTTGCGCGGCGCGTCGTCGCCGTTGGCGTAGTGGCTGGCGCAGCCGTCGGGGTCGCCCTTGAACAGCACGTTGTCGATCGGCCCGCGGTAGTTGGCGTTCAGCGACACGCGCCAGTCGGCCCGGTCCCAGGTCGCGCGCAGGTTGGCGCGGTAGTCCGGGGTGCCGACGCAGTTGGTGACGTCGCAGTTGCCGTGGGTGCCGGCAAAGTCGCGCGAGCTGCCGTCCTGTTCGGTGCGCACCCATTCGTCGAGGTAGGTCAGCTTGCCGTCGAGCAGCAAATTGCCCCAGCCATCGGGCAGGCGCAGCGTGTGGCGGGCGTCGAGGTCGATGCCGCGTACCTTGGTTTGCGCCGAGTTGACGTAGTTCGCCAGCACCGCCGTGATGGCGCCCGGGTCGCCCGGGATGCCGGTGGCCGTGCTCGGGTCGCGCGCCACGTTGCCGGCGGCAATCGCGGCGTCGGTCAGCTCCTGGTTGATCTCGTTCTTGCGCTTGATCTTCCAGAAGTCGACCGAGATGCTGGTGCGCGGCAGCGGGTCCCAGATGAAGCCGATGTTGTAGCTGCGCGAGCGCTCCGGCGACAGGTCCGGGTTGGGCGAGGTGATTACCGCGATATTCGCCGGGTCGCAGGCCGCCGTCACGCCCAGGGCGCAGCGCAGCGGGTCCTCGGCGGTGGCGAACGCGGCCAGGCCGCCGACGCCGTTCTCGGCCGCGCTCGGGGCGCGGAAGCCCTTGGCAAAGGTGCCGCGCAGGGCGAACTGGCGCGAGGGCGTCCATTTCACGCCGACCTTCGGCGTCCAGGAACGGCCGACGTCGGTGAAGTCGTCGAAGCGCAGCGCGCCGGTGACCTCGACCCCCGGCAGCACCGGCGCCAGCGCCTCGCCGTACAGCGCGAACACGTTGCGTGCGCCGCGGTAGGCCGAGTAGCCGAGGCCGATCACGTTGCCGCGTTCGGTGCCGGTGCTCGGGCCGAGTTCGGTTTCCTCGCGCCGCCATTCGGTGCCGACCGCCACGCCGATCGGCCCGCCGGCCAGTTGCCCGAATTCGCGGGTGGCCTTGAAGTCGCCCTGGATGATCTTGGTCTCGGCGCTGTTGCGGATCATCGGCGACAGCGCCGCATACACCGCCGGGTCGTTCAGGCCGGCGTTTTCGCCGATGCGCCAGAAGGTGCCCGGCGGCAGCGCCGCATAGGCCGGGCTGGTGGCCAGGGCCGAGGCCACGTTCACCGTGTCGTCGGGATTGAGCAGGGCAAAGGTGACGTCGCGCTGCAGCTGGCCATGGCGTTCGTTGGTGACGGTGCTGCGCGAGAACAGCAGCGAGGTGTCGTAGTCCCAGCCAGCGACTTCGCCCTTCACGCCAGCCAGCAGGCGCGAGAAGAAGGAATCGATGTTCGACACCCGCGGGCCGACGTCGCCGGCCAGGTAGCGCAGGCGCGCGGCGGTGCCGAAATAGGGATTGTCGGGGTGGGCTGCGCCGAGCAGCGAGGCGGCGTTGCTGACCGGGCCGCCCGGATAGCCGACCGAGGCGCTGACGGTGGACGGCGTGGTCGAGGACGAGGACTTGCTGCTGTACAGATTGACCTCGCCGTAGCCCTCGATGGTGGGCGTGAGGCGGTAGGTGCCGCGCCCGAACAGGCTGTAGTTTTCCTGCTCGGGCTGGATCTGGTTGTAGACCAGGGTCGAGTCGATCAGGCAGCCGCCGCCGGGGTCGCCCTGCGGGTGATTGGTGAAGTTGCTGCAGGCCGCGCCGGGGAAGAAGCGGGTGAAGCCGGTGGCCGGGTCGAGGTTGCCGCGGTTGTAGTAGTCGAGGGTCGTCGGGTTGCGCACGTTGCCGTTGATGGCGTTGCCGGCCGCGTTGTTGGTGGTGATGGCCCCGGTGCCGCCGAGGTTCTGGAGCGCCGAATAGCCCCAGCGGCGCAGATCGATGCGGCCGATGTGGTCGCGGCTGCCACGGTCGCGCAGCCAGATGTCGTTGCTGCGCTTGAACTCGAAGTTCAGCAGCACGTTGTAGCGGTCCTTGTCGGGGTCGCCGAAGCCGTGGGTAATGGCGAAGTTCTGCTCTTCGCCGTCCCATTCCTCGCTGATGCCGAGCAGGCCGCGCACCGTGGTGCCGGTGAAGTTGCGGCGCAGGATGATGTTGACCACGCCGGCAATCGCGTCGGAACCGTAGATGGCCGAGGCGCCGTCCTTCAGGATCTCGATGCGGTCGACGGCGTCGGTGGGGATCACGTTCAGGTCGCTGAAGACTTTCTGGCCGTCGTCGGCCAGGCCATAGGGCGCCATGCGCCGGCCGTTGAGCAGCACCAGGGTCGAGGCCGTGCCCAGGCCGCGCAGCGAGATGCCGGAAGCGCCGGCCGCGAAGCCGTTGCCGAAGGAAGTGGGCACCGAGCCCTGGTTGTCCACCGCCAGGGTCTGCAGCAGTTCCGACACCGTGCTCTTGCCGGAACGCTCGATGTCGGCGCGGTTCACGGTGATCACCGACGAGGCGGTTTCGGCTTCGGCGCGGCGGATGTTACTGCCGGTGATTTCGACGCGCGCGATGGGCCGTTGCGCCGCTTCTTGGGCTTGCGCCGGCGGCAGCGCCAGCAGGACCAGGCCGGCCGCGCCGCCGCCGGCAAAGATGCGGCGCACGGAACGGGATATCAGGGTTTCAGTCATGTCCGGACTCCAGAACGTGTGGAAATTCCGGTCCATGTCGCGCCTGTTTGCTTTCACTCAGACAATCAACACACAGCAATTGATTCTCGATAAAGACAAACACCGCTGAACCGGGGCTTGTCCTGACTTTTGCATTGCCGGCAACGACACGTCTGATATCTCTCAAACGTCATTCTGGCGTTTGCGCGGCTGTGCGTTTGTCGCAACCGCTTGTCAATGAAGCGATGTTTACGCTACGGACAAAAGGCTTGCCAATCTTCACGCATTGGCGTTATAGTCGATTCGACCATTTTCGGATCCCTCATGCGCAACGCTGCTTTCTTTACCCGCTGGTTTTATTTTGGCTTTTCCGGCCTTCAGGCGGTGGAGTAGCGGCGGGTACACGCAACAGCAAGCAACCCAGGACCGAACACCAGAAACCGCCAGCGATGGCGGTTTTTTTATTTCCAGACCAGATAACGGAGTACAGCATGCCCCGCACCGACGATTTACGCATCCGCGAAATGAAGGAACTGACGCCGCCCTCGCACCTGATCCGCGAGTTTCCGGTGACGCCGGCGGCGGAGCAGACCGCGGCGAATGCGCGCGTGGCGCTGCACCGCATCCTGCACGGCCAGGACGACCGCCTGATGGTGGTCATCGGCCCCTGCTCCATCCACGACCCGAAGGCCGCGCTCGAGTACGCGCGCCGCTTGGCCGAGCAACGCCAGCGCTTCATGGGCGACCTCGAGATCGTGATGCGCGTGTATTTCGAAAAGCCGCGCACCACGGTCGGCTGGAAGGGCATGATCAACGACCCCTACATGGACAATAGCTTCCGCATCAACGACGGCCTGCGCATGGCGCGCGAGCTGCTGCGCAACGTCAACGAGATGGGCCTGCCGGCCGGCACCGAATTCCTCGACGTGATCAGCCCGCAATACATCGCCGATTTGATCAGCTGGGGCGCGATCGGTGCCCGGACCACGGAATCGCAGGTGCACCGCGAGCTGGCTTCCGGCCTGTCCTGCCCGGTGGGTTTCAAGAACGGGACCGACGGCAACATCAAGATCGCTACCGAGGCGATCAAGGCGGCATCCCAGCCGCACCACTTCCTGTCGGTGACCAAGGGCGGGCACTCGGCCATCGTCTCCACGGCCGGCAACGAGGATTGCCACATCATCCTGCGCGGCGGCAAGACCCCGAACTACGACGCCGCCAGCGTCGACGAGGCGTGCCGCCAGATCGCCGGCCTGGGCCTGGCTTCGCGTTTGATGATCGATGCCTCGCATGCGAACAGTTCCAAAAAGCCGGAGAACCAGGTGCCGGTGTGCGCGGACATTGCCGGACAGATCGCGCGCGGTGACGAGCGGATCGTGGGCGTGATGGTGGAATCGCACCTGGTGGCGGGGCGCCAGGATTTGGTGCCGGGCAAGGAACTGACTTATGGGCAGTCGGTGACGGATGGGTGCATCGACTGGGAGACCAGTATTGGTGTGCTGGAGGGGTTGGCGGCGGCGGTGCGCCAGCGGCGTTTGCGCGAAGATTTGTGATCCCAGCGATGGCTTGGTAGGGTGGGGTGGGCCGCGAATGGCACAATGCGCCGATGATCAACCGATGAGACAGCGTGGACACAGGTGTCCACCCTACGGTGATCGCAGTTGTAGGGTGGGTACTTGTACCCACCATGTTGAACGGCAGCGAACCGCATCGCCGCCGACGGCGAGTGGTGGGTACGAGTACCCACCCTACGTTATAGGGGCCAACAATAAGTTGATGGATCGCCGCGCCTGATATGCGCTATCGTTACCCTTTTTATCGCTGGGCTTCCTGAACAAGAATGGCAGCATACCTCCTGCGGCGCCTGTGGCAAATGTTGCCGACCATGGCCGGCGTGATCGTCCTCGTGTTCGTGCTGTTCAACTGGGTCGGCGGCGATCCGGCTTACCTACTCGCGGGCAAGATGGCGGACGAAGCGGCGATCGCCAACATCCGCGCCCAGCTCGGCATCGACCAGCCGGTCTGGGTGCAGCTCGGCATCTTCCTGAAGCAAATCCTCACCTTCGACTTCGGCAACGCCTGGAGCACCGGCGAGCCGGTCTCGCACATCATTGCCAGCCGCCTCGGCCCTTCGCTCACCGTGCTGGTGCCGCTCACGCTGCTGGAAACCTTCCTCGGCATCGCCCTGGCCCTGGCCATCGCCTTCGTGCGCGGTTCCTTGACGGACCGCGCCGTGATGGTCGCCTGCACGGTCGGCATGTCGATCTCGATCCTGGTCTACATCATCGTGTTCCAGTACTTCTTCGCCTATAAACTCGGCCTGTTCCCGGTTCAGGGCTGGGGCAACAGCCTGGGAGAAAACCTGCTGCATTACGCGCTGCTGCCCATCATCATCGGCCTGGCGGTGTCGATCGCCCCGACCCTGCGCCTGTACCGCAGCTTCGTGCTCGACGAGGTCAACCAGGACTACGTGCGCACCGCACGCGCCAAGGGCCTCGGCGAGCGGCGCATCGTCTGGGTGCACGTGCTGAGGAATGCGGCAATCCCGATCATCACCCACGTGATGGCGAACCTGCCGGCCTTACTGATCGGCGCTTTTCTGCTGGAACGTTTCTTCGGCATTCCCGGCATCGGGCGCGAAGTGATCCTGGCCGTGGAGCGCAGCGACTTCCCGGTGATCAAGGCCATCACCGTGTACGTGGCGGCGGCGACCATGGTGTTCAATCTGCTGGCGGACCTGCTGTACCAGGCCGTCGATCCGCGCGTGCAGCTCAAATGACCGATCACCCCGTTTCGCCCGGCCTGTGGGCGCTCGCCTGGCGCCGCCTGCGCGCCGACCGCATCGCCATGGCGGCCTTGGCCGTGGTCGGCCTGTTCCTGCTGATGCTGGTCCTGTCCGCGGGCGGCCTGGTCGCGGCCGATTGGGAAGACGAGGTCGCAGTCAATTACGCGCCACCAGGCTTTGTCGGCGCGAATCCGGCCCTGGCCGCCCTGGCCCAGCCGCAACGGCCGACGCCGCCGAATGCTTTCGACCCGCTGGCCGACGAACTGGACACCCTGAAGCGCGAGGTCCAGGCCACGCATCCGCCCGTGGCCAAGGCCTTGACGCTGCCCTTTGGCGCCGATAAATGGGGCCACGACATCCTCAAGAAAACGATCAAGGGCGGCGAGACATCGATCGTGGTCGGCCTGGTTGCCGCCTTTGTCGCGGTGGCGCTGGGCACCCTGTTCGGCGCCATCTCGGGTTTTTATGGCGGCTACGTCGACGACTTCTTCAACTGGTTCTACAGCATCTTCACCTCGATTCCCTCGATCCTGATGATCCTGACGGTGGCCGCCGTGCTCCAGCAAAAGGGCGTGACCACCATCGTCCTGATCCTGGGCCTGACCGGCTGGACCGGGCCCTACCGCCTGATCCGCGCCGAGTACATCAAGCACAAGGCGCGCGAATACGTGATGGCGGCCGACGCCATCGGGGCCTCGAGCTGGCGCAAGATGTTCTCGCACATTTTCCCGAACGTCTCGCACGTGGCCCTGGTGCAGGTGTCGATCCTGGTGGTCGGCTTCATCAAGGCCGAAGTCATCCTGTCTTTCCTGGGCTTCGGCGTGCCGGTCGGCACCGTGTCCTGGGGCAGCATGCTCAATGAAGCGCAAAATGAACTGATCCTCGGCAAGTGGTGGCAGCTGGCGGCGGCCGCCGGCGCCATGGAGCTGCTAGTGACGGCCTTTTCCCTGTTCACCGACGCGCTGCGCGATGCGCTCGACCCGAAATTAAAGTGAGGCCGGCATGACGGACCAGGACAAGATGCTGCTGCGGGTGCGCAATCTGCGCATTGCCTTTCGCACCGACAAGAAGAACACGGTCGAGGCGATCAAGGGCATTTCCTTCGACGTGCCGGCGAACGCCACCGTGGCGCTGGTGGGCGAATCGGGTAGCGGCAAGTCGGTCAGCTCGCTGGCCGTGATGGGCTTGCTGCCGCCGGACACGACCGTCGTGGACCCCGGGTCGAGCGTGCAGTTCGATGGCCGCGAGATCTTGCACCTGCCGGCGGCGGAGCGGCGCCGCCTGTGCGGCAAGGACATTGCCATGATCTTCCAGGAGCCGATGTCCTCGCTGAACCCGGTGTTCACGGTCGGCTTCCAGATCGGCGAAGTCTTGCGCCTGCACCTGGGCATGAGCAAACGCGAAGCGCGCGCCCGCACCCTTGAACTGCTGGAAGAAGTCGGCATTCCCGACCCGGCGCGCAAGATCGATGCCTATCCGAGCCAGATGTCCGGCGGCCAGCAGCAGCGCGTCATGATCGCCATGGCCATTGCCTGCGAACCGAAGCTGCTGATCGCCGACGAGCCGACCACGGCGCTCGACGTGACCATCCAGAAACAGATCATGGAGCTGATCGCCAGGCTGCAAAAGAAACACCGGATGGCGGTGCTGTTCATTACCCACGACCTCGGCCTGGTGGGAGAGATTGCCGACCGCGTGATCGTGATGCGCCATGGCGAAGTGCGCGAGGAGGGCAGGGCGGCGCAGGTGTTCGGCGCGCCGCGCGACCTGTACACGCAAGCCCTGCTGCATTGCCGCCCGAAGCTGGACGAACGTCCGCTGCGCCTGCCCGTGATCGACGACTTCATGCGCGGGCAGGGCGCCGCGTCCATCGTGCTGCCGCAGCGTACGCGCGGCTATGCGCCGGACGATGAGAACGTGTTGGTGGTCAAGAACCTGCAAAAAAGCTTCTGGCTGCGCGAAGGGCTGTTCGGCAAGCGCGAGTTCCGCGCCGTCAAGGATGTGTCATTCACCCTCCCGCGCGGCAAGACCCTGGGCGTGGTCGGCGAATCCGGCTCGGGCAAGACCACGGTCGGCCTGACGCTGCTGCGCCTGCACCGCGCCACCGGCGGCAGCGCCCTGTTCGACGGCAAGGACCTGGTCAGCATGTCGGACCGCGAATACGGCGCCTATAAACGCCGCATCCAGATCATTTTCCAGAATCCCTATGCCTCGCTGAACCCGCGTTTTACGGTGGGCCAGATTTTGCTGGAACCGATGCGTATCCACGGCATCGGCGCAAACGACAGGGAGCGCACCGCCATCGTGATGGCGCTGCTGGAACGGGTGGGGTTGCCGGCCGCGGCGTATCACCGTTATCCGCACGAATTTTCCGGCGGCCAGCGCCAGCGCATCGCCATCGCCCGCTGCCTCACCATGAAGCCGGAGATCCTGGTGTGCGACGAATCGGTGTCGGCGCTGGACGTGTCGGTCCAGGCCCAGGTATTGAACCTGCTGCAAGACCTGCAGGACGAGTACAAGATGAGCTACATCTTCATATCCCACGATTTGTCGGTGGTGCGCTACATCGCCGACCGCGTGATGGTGATGCACCAGGGCAGCGTGGTGGAGATGGCCGATTCCGACGCGCTGTACCGCAACCCGCAGCACGACTACACCAGGGCCTTGCTGGCTGCGATCCCGCGTGGCGCCTGACTGTTGCGCCAGTGTTGCAATCCCCCGGGGAAAACCGGCCGCTGCCAGCCGGGCAGGAAGATTTCCGTTACCATCACAGCATGTCCGAACTTATCCTCCTGATCCAGAACTACGGCGTCCTGCTCGTCTTCGGCACGGTGCTGCTGGAGCAGTTCGGCCTGCCGATTCCCGCCTTTCCCGTGCTGGTCGTGGCCGGGGCCATGGCCATGGATGGCGGCGCCAGCTGGCAGCTGTGCCTGCTGGCCGTGCTGCTGGCCTGCCTGATCTGCGATTATTTCTGGTTCCGTGCCGGACGCTATTACGGCAAGCGCGTGCTGCGCCTGCTCTGCCGCATTTCCCTGTCGCCGGATTCCTGCGTCAACCAGACCGAGGACCGCTTCCGCCGCTACGGGCCGAAGTCGCTGCTGGTCTCGAAGTTCATCCCCGGCTTCAATGCGATTGCCGCGCCGATGTCGGGCGCCCTCGGCACCCGCACCCGCCATTTCCTTGGCTTTGCTTCCACCGGCGCGCTGCTCTGGGGTGGCAGCGGGCTGGCGGTCGGCATGCTCTTCCACGACAGCGTCGACCGCGTGCTCGACGGCCTGGAAACCATGGGCAGCACCGCGCTGATGGTGGTCGGGACGCTGCTGGCGCTGTTCGTTGCCTATAAATATGTGGAGCGGCGCCGTCACCGCGCCAGCATGGCCCTGCCGCGCATCGGCGTTGCCGAACTGAAGACGCTGATCGACGGCGGCCACGATCCCCTGATCGTCGATGCGCGCAGCGTCACGGCGCAGGCGCTGGAACACGCGATTCCCGGCGCGCTGCTGTATGCGGAATGCGAGCCGGGCCAGCTGATGGCCGGGCTCGACCGCGACCGGCACATCGTCGTGTATTGCAGCTGCCCGAACGACGTCACCGCCGCCCAGGTTGCCAAGGCCTTCTTGGCTAACGGTTTCCACCGCGCGCGGCCGCTGCAGGGCGGGCTCGATGCCTGGAACGCCCACCATGCCACGCCGGCGGCGGAACTGGCGCCCGAGCTCGCACCGTTCCGGACGTAACTGTACTACGCATAAAGACATGTATTTGCGCGACTTTCAGCGGGACCTTTGTACCTAAACTACAAAATAAACTTGTACTCCCGTAAAGAAATCCAGTAAGCTTGGAGGATCACCCGCCTCCTGTGCCGCAATGACTGCTTCTTTGCCTAACGCCATCGTTTCCTCCGTTGCCCGTTTCGATCAACCGCGCCTGCTGGCCGACGTCGGGGGCACGAATGCCCGCTTTGCGCTGGAAACGGCGCCTGGGAAATTCGAAGCGGTGCAGGTGCTGGGCTGTGCCGACCACGGCACGCTGGCCGACGCCATTCGCAGCTATCTCGCTGCGCCGGAAACGGCAGGCTTCGGCAAGGTCAGCCACGCCGCGATCGCCATCGCGAATCCGGTCGATGGCGACCAGGTGCGCATGACCAACCACCACTGGCAATTCTCGATCGAGGGCATGCGCCAGGAACTGGGTTTTGCTACTTTGCTGGTGGTGAACGATTTCTATGCATTGGCGCGTTCGCTGCCGCACTTGCCCGATAGCGACAAGGTGCAGGTCGGCGGCGGCGCCGCGCGCCCGAACGCACCGCTGGCGCTGATCGGCGCCGGCACCGGCCTCGGCGTGTCCGGCCTGATCCCGGTCGGCGACAGCTGGACCGCGCTGTCCGGCGAGGGCGGCCACGTCGGCTTTTCGCCGGCGAACGAACTCGAAGTCGCAATCCTGCAATTTGCCTGGCGCGAGTTCGAGCACGTGTCGGCCGAGCGCTTCCTGTCCGGCGCCGGCGTCGAGCTGATCTACCGCGCGCTGGCCGATTACCGCGGCCAGCAGCCGGAAGCGATCGGCGCGCCCGAGATTTCGCGCCGCGCCATGGCCGGCGAATGCGCGCTCGCGAGCGAGGTACTCGAAGTCTTCTGTGGCATGCTCGGCTGCGCGGCCGGCAACCTGGCGGTGACGCTGGGCGCCCAGGGCGGCGTGTACATCGGCGGCGGCATCGTGCCGCGCCTGGGCGAACGTTTCGCCGCATCCTGCTTCCGCAGCCGCTTCGAGCGCAAGGGCAGGTTCTCTTCTTACCTGTCCCAGGTGCCGACCTACGTGATCACGGCGCAGTATCCGGCTTTCCTTGGCGTGTCGGCGATTCTGGCGGAAAAACTGTCGGCTTGATCCCAAACCGGACTGCGCACCCTTGCGCAAGTGGCCGTTCCCGTGTTTTATCGGTTACAATGACCCGCAGTTGGAAGAAACGATGGCTCCGCGCCCCGTGCGTGCGCCGGCAAAACCGGCAAGCCTGTTTCGCTAGATCACCAACCCGTTGCCCGCCTGGCAAGCGAGCAGCCTGTAGCCGGGTCCTGTCCTGCTACCGTATTGTGCCCGTCCCATCCAGGCGCGGGCCACGCATCCAGTTTCGACGAGCAGTACCGTGAACCGCGTTCCGTTCGCGACGGCCACCGGCATTGATAGCCGGTCGCGTCACGGCGGCAGCCGCACGATGATATTTGCCGCGCCCGGAGGCGCTGGCAGGTAAGTATTTATATTGAGCTGACAAGCCTGACAACATCGAGAATGAAGACTGACGAGGCCAAGCGGATCCTCGAAACCGCCTTGCTGTGCGCACGCGAGCCGATGTCGATCCATGGCATGAAGAAGCTGTTCGCCGACGTCGATGCGAACGGCAGGCAGCTTGGCATCGGCGTCGGTTCCGACACGATCAAGCTGCTGCTCGAGGAGCTGCGCCACGACTGGCGCGACCGCGGCATCGAGATCGTCAGCCTGGCCTCGGGCTGGCGCTTCCAGAGCCGCCCGGAAATGAAGCCTTACCTGGACCGGATTTCGCCGGAAAAGCCGCCGAAGTATTCGCGCGCGACGCTGGAAACGCTGGCGATCATCGCCTATCGCCAGCCGGTCACGCGCGGCGACATCGAGGAAATCCGCGGCGTCGCGGTGAACTCGCAGACGATCAAGATGCTTGAAGACCGTGGCTGGATCGACGTGATCGGCCACCGCGAAGTGGTGGGGCGGCCCGCCCTGCTGGGTACGACCAAGCAATTTCTTGACGACCTGGGCCTGGCGTCGCTGGGCGGGTTGCCGCCGCTCGAGGCGATCGCCGACGCCGCCGACGGGCGCTCGCTGGAAGCGCTGGAAGCGGCGCTGAACGATAATTTTGACAGGGCAGCCGCGGGAGCGGCGGCCGAAGACGAACAAGGGGCTTCCCAAGTGGAAGTGCCGATTCATGACCCGCAACCGGCCGCCGGCTCGGTACCAGGTCAGCAAAACAATGACACGAATGATGAATCCAACTGACACCACCGAGACCACTCCGGCCGAGCCGGGCAAGGGCGACGCGGCCAAGCCGAAGCGCCGCACCAAGGCCGCCGCCGCTGCTGCAGCGCCCGCCGTGAGCGAAGCGCCCGCCGCCGCCGCGGTCCCGGCCGACGCTGCCGCGCCGGCTGCGAAGCCGAAGCGCCGCACCAAGGCTGCCGCTGCCGCCGAGGGCGATGCCGCCGCTGCTGCGCCTGTTGCCGCCGCTGCGCCTGCCGCCGCCGCCGCCGAGCCTGCACCGAAGGCCCCGGCCGCACGCAAGCCGCGCGCGGCCAAGGCCAAGCCCGCCGAAGCAAAGGCCGAGGTCCAGGCCGAGGCGCCGGTCCAGGCCGCCGTCAGCGCGCCGGCGCCAGCCGCGGCCCCGGCCGCACCGGTGGCAGCCGCCGAGGCCGCGCCTGCGGCCGCCGCGCCGCGCCAGGAGCAGGGCCAGCGCAAGCCGCGCGGTCCGCGCCAGATGCGCGAGCAGCGCGGCCAGCGCGAACTGCTCCAGGCCGAGGCTGCGGCATCGCAGGTTGAAGCCGTTGCTGCGCCGGAAGCCGGCGCCGAGGGCGTGGCAGAGCCGCGCGCCGCGGAGCCGGTGCGCGAGCAGCGCCAGGGCAAAGGCAAGGGCAAGCAGAAGAACCAGAAGAATGCCCAGAAGCCTGGCCAGCCAGGCGCCCAGCAGGCGGGCCAGGCCCCGCAGCCGGGCCAGCAGGTGCGCGGCGCCCACGGTAACAAGGGCAAGGGCGGCAAGCAGAAGCCGGGCAAGGGCGGCAACGATGCCGACGCCGTGTTCTCCTTCGTCACCTCGGACGCCTTCGACGCCAACGACGGCGGCCAGGGCCAGCAGAAGCCGAAGGTGCGCCGCGACCTGACCGCCGACGACGACGCGCCGAAGCTGCACAAGGTGCTGGCCGAAGCCGGTCTCGGCTCGCGCCGCGACATGGAAGACCTGATCGTTGCCGGCCGCGTGTCGGTGAACGGCGAGCCGGCCCACATCGGCCAGCGCATCCTGCCGACCGACGCCGTGCGCATCAACGGCAAGCTCATCCAGCGCAAGGTGAACAACACCAAGCCGCCGCGCGTGCTGGTGTACCACAAGCCGGCCGGCGAAATCGTCAGCCACGACGACCCGGAAGGCCGTCCATCGGTGTTCGACCGCCTGCCGACCATGAAGACCGGCAAGTGGCTGGCCGTCGGCCGCCTCGACTTCAACACCGAGGGCCTGCTGCTGTTCACGACCTCCGGTGACCTGGCCAACCGCCTGATGCACCCGCGCTACAACATCGACCGCGAGTACGCCGTGCGTACCCTGGGCGAGCTGGAAGAAGGCATGCGCCAGAAGCTGCTGGCCGGCGTCGAGCTCGACGACGGCAAGGCGGCATTCACCAAGATCGTCGACGGCGGCGGCGAAGGCATCAACAAGTGGTACCGCGTGGTGATCGGCGAAGGCCGCAACCGCGAAGTGCGCCGCATGTTCGAGGCGGTCGGCCTGACCGTCTCGCGCCTGATCCGTACCCGCTACGGCGCCATGACCCTGCCGTCGGGCCTGAAGCGAGGCCGCTGGGAAGAGCTGGAAGAAAACGACGTGCGCAACTTCATGTCGGCCTTCGGCATCGAGAAGAAGGGCACCGCGGGCGGTGCGCAGGGCGGCAAGGGCGCCAAGGGTGGCCAGCCGGCCGATCCGCGCCGTTCCGACGGCAACCGCATCGACCGTGCCGACGCCAACAAGAACGTCGACCCGTTCGGCCCGCAGGTCGCACGCGCCGGCGCGCCGCAACGCAACGCCGGCCTGTCGACGGTCCCGAACGGACGTCCGCAAGGGGGCAAGGGTGGCCGTGGCGGTAACGCCGGCGGCTTCGGCGGCGCCTCGGGCCGTCCGGGCAGCGGTGGCAATGGCGGCAGCAGCCGTCCGCGCCAGCCGGATCCACTGCAGACCACGTTCGGCTTTGCCGGCACCGGCGGCGGCGGCCGTCGCGGCGGCCAGGGTCCGCGCGGTTCCGAGCACGGCCTGCCGCGCCGCGGCCGCCGCGGTTGATCGATCGCCCCGGCAATCACCGGTAGGGTGGGTTCTCGAACCCACCGCTTGAGCGGATGAGCACTGGGCGGGTTGTCGTTCGTAGGGTGGACTCCCGAGTCCACGCTGTCGCACCTCTTGAACATCGGCGCCTCGTCCTCATGTAGGGGGGCCCGGGATCATCGTTATCGATGTTCAAGCGGTGAGACAGCGTGGACAGTAGGGCTGGCTAAATGCCAGCACTACGAATGTCCACCCTACAAAACCACGAGACGCCAGCACCGCAGTGGTGGGTTCGAGAACCCACCCTACATTTATCGCGCGCGCCCGTTGTTTGCTTGCTCATAAAATGGTATGTCGATTGCAGCACGCCCTCGAATACGTTATAATTTGCAGCCTAATCCGGAGTTCTTCCCAGTATTAATTTGGTGCAAGTGCTTTCATCTGGTTGGGTAGTGAATACAAAAAGATGGGCAGATGCCCATTTTTTTTTTGGTAAAACGTTTTAAAGCCCTGGAGAAGTGTCGTGCAGCAGTTTGATTTGATCGCCAAGACAGTCGGTGGCCTCGGCTACGACCTCGTTGATGTCGAACGGGGCGAGCGTGGCATCCTGCGCGTGTTTATCGATTTCCCCGCTGCCGTCGCGGACGAAAAGGGGCCGATCACGGTCGAGGATTGCGCAACGGTGAGTCACCAGTTGTCGCACGTACTGACCGTCGAGAACGTCGATTACGAGCGTCTGGAAATTTCGTCGCCCGGGCTGGACCGCCCGGTGCGCACCCTGGCCGATTTCGAGCGCTTCGCCGGCCACGAATGCACGGTGAAGCTGCGCGTCGCCATGCCGGGCACCGCGAACCGGAAGACCTATACGGGCATCCTGGTCGCGCCGGAAGGCGACAAGATCGGTCTGGAATTTGAAGGTAAAGATGGTCTGGCGTTGTTGGAATTTACGCTGGCCGAATTGGACAAGGCACGTCTGGTGCCACAGGTGGATTTTAGGAGTCGCAAAGCATGAGTCGCGAAATTTTGTTACTGGTTGATGCGCTTGCGCGCGAAAAAAACGTCGATAAGGAAGTGGTCTTCGGGGCGCTCGAGTTCGCCCTGGCCCAGGCCACCAAAAAACGCTATGAAGGCGAGGTCGACATTCGCGTGAGCATCGATCGCGACAATGGCGAATTCGAAACCTTCCGCCGCTGGCACGTGGTGCCGGATGAAGCCGGCCTGCAACTGCCGGACCAGGAAATCCTGCATTTCGAAGCAAAAGAACAGATCGCCGACATCGAAGTCGACGAGTACATCGAAGAACCGGTGGAATCGGTCGAGTTCGGCCGCCGTTTCGCGCAAGACACCAAGCAGGTCGTCCTGCAGCGCGTGCGCGATGCCGAGCGCGAGCAGATCCTGCAAGACTTCCTCGAGCGCGGCGATTCGCTGGTCACCGGCACCATCAAGCGCATGGAACGCGGCGATGCGATCGTCGAGTCGGGCAAGATCGAAGCACGCCTGCCGCGCGACCAGATGATTCCGAAGGAAAACCTGCGCATCGGCGACCGCGTCCGTGCCTACATCCTGCGCGTCGACCGCAACATGCGCGGCCCGCAGGTGATCCTGTCGCGCACCGCGCCGGAATTCATCATGAAGCTGTTCGAGCTGGAAGTTCCGGAGATCGAGCAGGGCCTGCTGGAAATCAAATCGGCAGCCCGTGACGCCGGCGTGCGCGCCAAGATCGCCGTCTACACGGCCGACAAGCGCATCGACCCGATCGGTACCTGCGTCGGCATGCGCGGTTCGCGCGTGCAGGCCGTGACCGGCGAGCTGGGCGGCGAGCGCGTCGACATCGTGCTGTGGTCCGACGATCCGGCCCAGTTCGTCATCGGCGCACTGGCCCCGGCCAACGTCTCGTCGATCATGGTCGATGAAGAAAAGCACGCCATGGACGTGGTGGTCGATGAAGAAAACCTGGCAATCGCGATCGGCCGTTCGGGCCAGAACGTGCGCCTGGCGTCGGAACTGACCGGCTGGAAGATCAACATCATGACGGCCGAGGAATCGGCCAACAAGGTGGCCCAGGAAACGGCGGCAATCCGTGCGCTGTTCATGGAAAAGCTCGATGTTGACCAGGAAGTGGCCGACATCCTCGTCGAAGAAGGCTTCTCGAGCCTTGAAGAAATCGCGTACGTCCCGATTTCCGAAATGCTCGAAATCGAATCCTTCGACGAGGAAACCGTCAACGAACTGCGTACCCGCGCCCGTGACGCGCTGGTGACCGAAGCCATTGCATCCGAAGAAGGTTTGGAAGGCATGGAAGAGGCGCTGGTGAACCTCGAAGGCATGGACCGCAGCACCGCCGGCAAGCTCGGCCTGGCCGGCATCAAGACGGTGGAAGCATTTGCGGGTCTCGCATACGACGAATTCGGCGCCATCCTGTCGCTGCCGTCGGACCGCGCCCGTGAACTGATCAAGAACGAATTTAATGATGTGACCGACGATGAGATGAAGCTGGTCGACAGTAAATATGACGACCGCGCCAAGGCGCTGCAGGCGAAAGCCTGGAGCCTTGCAGAAACGGCCAAGGCATAATTTGCAAATCTTTATCATCTCCGCGACACATAGAAAAGAGGACTGAATGGCGAGTAACAACGTAGCCCAATTTGCCACCGAACTGAAGATGCCTGCAGACTTGCTGCTGACGCAGCTGCGTTCTGCCGGCGTCGAGAAAAGTTCGACGTCAGATCCCTTGTCGAAAGATGATAAGGACAAGCTGCTGAACCACCTGCGCCGTACCCACGGCGCGGGCGAATCGACCGAGAAAAAGAAAATCACGGTCACCCGCAAGGAAACGAGCGAGATCAAGCAGGCTGACGCATCGGGCAAATCGCGCACGATCCAGGTCGAGGTGCGCAAGAAGCGTACCTTCGTACAACGTGACGACCCGGCCCCGAGCGCACCTGCCGCACCTGCCGCACCCGTGATCGACGAAGCCGAAATCGCACGCCGCGAGGAAGAGGCGCGCCGTCACGCCGAACTCGTCGCGCGCCAGGAAGCCGACCTGCGCGAAAAGCAGGAACGCCTGGCCAAGCTCGAATCCGAGCGCGCCGAGCAGGCCCGTGCCGCCGAAGAGCAGGCCAAGCGCGATGCCGACGAAAAGGCCAAGCGCGAAGCCGCCGCAGCCGCTGCCGCCAGCTCCGCCGCCGGCGAGCAGGCCAAGCAGGCCGCCGCCGCCGACGCCAAGCAAAAGGCCGACGAAGCCGCCAAGGCCGCTGCCGAACGTGCTGCCGCCACCGAGCGTGCACGCAAGGCCGTGGCCGACGAAGTGGCCCAGATCAAGCTGATGATGGCCCAGCCGCGCCGCGTGATCAAGGCGCCGGAACCGGCGCCTGCGCCAGTGGCGGCCAAGCCGGCCGCACCTGCCGGCACGCTGCACAAGCCTGCCGACAAGAAGCCGGCCGACGGCGCCGCCGCGAAACCGGGCGACAAGAAGCCGGGCGACAAGAAGTCGATCAAGTCGGCGAACGTGTCCTCGACCTGGTCGGACGACAAGAAGCGCGGCGCTCCAGGCGGCGCCAAGACCCGTGGCAACACCGGCGCGCCGAGCGGCCGCGACGGCTGGCGTTCGGGTGGCCGCAGCGGTGGCCGCCGTTCGCACAGCGACGACCGCGAAACCAACTTCCAGGCGCCGACCGAGGCGATCGTCAAGGACGTCCACGTTCCTGAAACGATCACCGTGGCCGAACTCGCCCACAAGATGTCGGTCAAGGCGTCGGAAGTCATCAAGCAGCTGATGAAGCTGGGCCAGATGTGCACCATCAACCAGGTGCTGGACCAGGAAACCGCGATGATCGTGGTGGAAGAGATGGGCCACAAGGCCTTCGCTGCCGCCGAGGACGATCCTGAAGCGATCCTGGCCGACCAGGGTGCGCATGCCGAGTTCGAGTCGACCTCGCGTGCACCGGTCGTGACCGTCATGGGCCACGTCGACCACGGTAAAACCTCGCTGCTGGACTACATCCGCCGCGCCAAGGTTGCCGCGGGCGAAGCCGGCGGCATTACCCAGCACATCGGCGCATACCACGTGGACACCCCGCGCGGCATGATCACCTTCCTGGATACCCCGGGCCACGAAGCCTTTACGGCAATGCGTGCCCGCGGCGCCAAGGCAACCGACATCGTCATCCTGGTGGTGGCGGCGGACGACGGCGTGATGCCGCAAACGAAGGAAGCGATTGCCCACGCAAAAGCTGCCGGCGTACCGCTGGTCGTGGCGATCAACAAGATCGACAAGCCGGGCGCGAACACCGACCGCGTGACCCAGGAACTGGTCGCCGAAGGTGTGGTGCCGGAAGAATACGGTGGCGATTCGCCATTCGTGCCGGTGTCGGCGAAAGTCGGTACCGGTATCGACGACCTGCTCGAGCAAGTGCTGCTGCAGGCCGAAGTGCTGGAACTGAAGGCGCCGGTCGGCGCACCGGCCCGTGGCCTGGTGGTCGAATCCCGTCTGGACAAGGGTCGTGGCCCGGTCGCGACGATCCTGGTGCAATCGGGTACCCTGCGCCGCGGCGACGTGGTGCTGGCCGGTTCGGCTTACGGCCGTGTCCGCGCCATGCTCGACGAGAACGGCAAGGCCATCGCCGAAGCCGGTCCATCGATCCCGGTCGAGATCCAGGGCCTGACCGAAGTGCCGGCAGCCGGCGAAGAAGTCATGGTCATGGCCGACGAGCGCAAGGCGCGTGAAATCGGTCTGTTCCGTCAAGGTAAGTTCCGCGACGTGAAGCTGGCCAAGCAGCAGGCGGCGAAACTGGAAAACATGTTCGACCAGATGGGCGAGGGCGAGGTGAAGAACCTGCCGCTGATCATCAAGACCGACGTGCAGGGTTCGCAGGAAGCACTGGTTGGCTCGCTGCAGAAGCTGTCGACTTCGGAAGTGCGCGTGCAGGTCGTCCATGCGGCGGTCGGCGGCATCACCGAATCCGACGTCAACCTGGCGGTCGCCTCGAAGGCAGTCATCATCGGCTTCAACGCCCGTGCCGACGGCCAGGCGCGCAAGGTGGCGGAAGCCAACGGCGTCGACATCCGTTACTACAGCATCATTTACGATGCGATCGACGAGATCAAGACGGCACTGTCGGGCATGCTGGCGCCGGAAAAGCGCGAGACCATCACCGGCCAGGTCGAGATTCGCCAGGTCATTCTGGTGTCGAAGGTCGGCGCGATTGCGGGCTGCCTGGTCACCGATGGCGTCGTCAAGCGTTCGTCGTCGGTCCGCCTGCTGCGCAACAACATCGTCATCTGGACCGGCGAGATCGACTCGCTCAAGCGCTTCAAGGACGATGCGAAAGAAGTGCGTGCCGGCCTCGAGTGCGGCCTCTCGCTGAAGAACAACAACGAAATCCAGGTCGGCGACGTTCTGGAAGTGTTCGAAGTGACGGAAGTGGCGCGTACCCTGTAATTTGCAGGGATGCCAGGAACGCCATCAGTCGGGCTCGCGCCCGGCCGGTGGCGTTTTTTCGTTTGCGCCCGTCCGCGCACGATCGATGTACCATTGTCACCAAACCTAATCAAGAAACATGGCAAAACACAGCAAAAACATTCCCCAGCGCGGCCTGCGCGTTGCCGACCAGATCCAGAAAGACCTGTCGGAACTGATCGCGTTCGAACTGAAAGACCCGCGCGTGGGCATGGTCACGCTGACCGAAGTCCAGCTCACCCCGGATTACGCGCACGCGAAGATCTACTTCACCCTGCTGAAAGACAGCAAGGAAGAAGTCAAGCTGACGCTCGACGGCCTGAACAAGGCGTCCGGCTACCTGCGCAACATGCTCGGCAAGCGCCTGCACATCCACACGCTGCCGTCGCTGCACTTCGTGCACGACACCTCGACTTCGCGCGGCCTGCAGATGTCGGCCCTGATCGACCAGGCGAATGCCGTGCGCGCGGCCGACTTCGATGACGGCACCGCACCAGCCGCACCCGACGCCGACGACGACAGCAAGTGAACGCCCGCCCTCCGAAAAAGCCGCGCGACCTCGTCGACGGCGTGCTCCTGCTCGACAAGCCGGTCGGTTTGTCCTCGAACGATGCGCTAATCAAGGCCAAGCGCGTGATGAACGCGAAAAAGGCCGGCCATACCGGCACCCTCGACCCGTTTGCCACCGGCCTGTTGCCGCTGTGCTTCGGCGAGGCGACCAAGTTCTCGCAGGACTTGCTGGAAGCGGACAAGACCTACGAGGCGACGGTTCACCTCGGCATCACGACGAACACCGGCGATACCGAGGGCGAGGCCATCGAGACCCGTGCGGTCGACGTGACGCTCGATGCGATCGAAGCGGCGCTGGCGCGTTTCCGCGGCCCGATCCTGCAGGTGCCGCCGATGTACTCGGCCCTGAAGCGCGACGGCAAGGCGCTGTACGAATATGCGCGCGAAGGCATTGTGCTGGAGCGCGAGGCGCGGCCGGTGACCATCCACGCGCTGGAGCTGATTGCGTATGAAGCACCAATGCTTCGGATCCGTGTTACCTGCAGCAAGGGAACGTATGTGCGCGTGCTCGGCGAGGACATCGGCGCGGCGCTCGGCACCGGCGCGCACCTGAATGCGCTGCGCCGGATCCAGGTCGGGGCGCTCACGCTCGATGGCATGATCACGCTGGAAGCCTTGCAGGCACATGCTGATCCGCGTTCGCTGCTGGCCCCGGTCGATGCCTTGCTGTCGACCTTCCCTGCGGTGGAATTAACGCCTGAATTGGCCAAGCGCTTCCTGAACGGCCAGCGCCTGGCGCTCGGCAAGGAAGCGGTGACGGTGCCGCCGGAGCAGGGCAGGGTACGCGTGTACCACGAGGGCAAGTTGCTGGGGACGGCGAACTTGCAGGAGTGGTCCATCCTGGCGCCGGAGCGCCTGATCGCTGCACAGCACTGATTAATTCCATTAGGAAATCGGGACGGTTGCTGATCCGTAGCCATCCCGAAACCGCAAAAACCCTTGAAATCCCGGCAAGCTATTGAAAACGCGGGGCTTTTTCATTGATACGTCACATCCGCGTGCTATACTAGTCGGTTTCCGAAATTGGCAGCACCGTACACATCCGTACATCACGCAAATCCACGCTGAAATCACATGTCAAATACCAAACGCGCAATTCGTAATATTGCAATCATCGCCCACGTTGACCACGGCAAGACCACCCTGGTCGACCAGCTGCTGCGCCAGTCCGGCACCTTCCGTGAGAACCAGGCCGTGGACACCCGCGTGATGGACTCGAACGACCTCGAAAAAGAACGCGGCATTACCATTCTGTCGAAGAACTGCGCGGTCGAGTACGAAGGCACCCACATCAACATCGTCGACACCCCGGGCCACGCCGACTTCGGCGGTGAAGTGGAACGTGTTCTGTCGATGGTCGACTCGGTGCTGCTGCTGGTCGATGCGCAGGAAGGCCCGATGCCGCAGACCCGCTTCGTGACCCGCAAGGCGCTAGCCCTGGGCCTGAAGCCTATCGTCGTCGTCAACAAGGTCGACCGTCCGGGCGCGCGCGCCGACTGGGCCATCAACCAGACCTTCGAACTGTTCGACAAGCTGGGCGCCAACGACGAGCAGCTCGACTTCCCGATCGTCTACGCCTCGGGCCTGAACGGCTACGCCGGCCTGACCGAAGACGTGCGCGACGGCGACATGAAGCCGCTGTTCGACGCCATCCTGAAGTACGTGCCTGTGCGCGACGACAATCCGGACGGCCCGCTGCAGATGCAGATCACCTCGCTGGACTACTCCTCGTACGTCGGCAAGATCGGCATTGGCCGCGTCAACCGTGGCCGCGTCAAGACCGGCCAGGACGTCGTGGTCATGAACGGCCCTGATTCGACCCCGATCCGCGGCCGCATCAACCAGGTGCTGAACTTCAAGGGCCTGGAGCGCGTGCTGGTCGACGAAGCCGTCGCCGGCGACATCTGCCTGATCAACGGTATCGAAGAAATCGGCATCGGTTCGACCGTCTGCGCCGCCGATGTGCCGGAAGCCCTGCCGATGCTGACCGTCGACGAGCCGACCCTGACCATGAACTTCATGGTCAACAACTCGCCGCTGGCCGGCCGCGAAGGCAAGTTCGTCACCAGCCGCCAGCTGCGCGAGCGTCTCGAGCGCGAACTGAAGGCCAACGTGGCCCTGCGCGTGTCGCCGACCGACGACGACACCACCTTCGAAGTGTCGGGCCGCGGCGAGCTGCACCTGACGATTCTGCTGGAAAACATGCGTCGTGAAGGCTTCGAGCTGGCCGTGTCGCGTCCGCGCGTCGTGTACAAGATGGTCGATGGCGTGCGCCACGAGCCGTACGAAAACCTGACCGTCGACGTCGAAGAAGCCAACCAGGGCGGCGTGATGGAAGAACTGGGCCGCCGCCGTGGCGACCTGCAGAACATGGAATCGGACGGCAAGGGCCGTGTTCGTCTGGAATACCTGATCCCGGCACGCGGCCTGATCGGCTTCCAGGGCGAATTCATGACCCTGACCCGCGGCACCGGCCTGATGAGCCACGTGTTCCACGAGTACGCACCGGTCGACAACACCAAGGGCGAACTGGCTGGCCGCCGTAACGGCGTGCTGATCTCGCAGGACGACGGCGCCGCCGTGGCCTACGCGATCTGGAAACTGCAAGACCGCGGCCGTATGTTCGTCGAGCACAACACCCCGGTGTACGAGGGCATGATCATCGGCATCCACTCGCGCGACAACGACCTGGTCGTGAACCCGATCAAGGGCAAGCAGCTGACCAACGTGCGTTCGTCGGGTACCGACGAAGCCGTGCGCCTGGTGCCGCCGATCCAGATGTCGCTCGAATACGCGGTCGAGTTCATCGAGGACGACGAGCTGGTCGAGATCACCCCGAAATCGATCCGCCTGCGCAAGCGCTACCTGAAGGAACACGAGCGCAAGAAGGCATCGCGCGAAGGCGCATAATAGGAAACTGAAGCGGAAACTGAAGCGGACCCCAGGTCCGCTTCCGCGCCGATGTATCCGAAGAACCCGCTGCTCGCAGCGGGTTTTTTTTATGCCCATGCGGCGCACACGCCAGAGTGCCCGCGCCCATGCCTTTCGATGCCCGGCCAGCACCCGCTCAGCGCTGGTGCTGGCGCATGCGCCGCCGGCGCACCCCTGCCACGGCCAGCACGCCCGGCAGCAGCATCAGCGCCATGCCCGGTTCCGGCACCGCGCTGACCAGGTCGAGCCGCACCGAGCTGCACTCGAAGTCGCGGCAGGCGTTGGCGACGATCTGGCCCAGGTCGTTGATGCCCGAGGCGCCGCCGATCACCCAGCCCGAGGCCGGATCGATGAGCGTGTTCAGGTCGATCAGCTCGCCACCGAAGGAGATGTAGCCGACGGTCGGACCGTCCCAGGTGGAGGCGCTGCCGACAAAGGCGCCGCGCTCGTTGATGTCGGCCACGTCGAGGTTCAGGCCGCCGAAGGAGCCGACGTCGCGCATGACCCCGTTCTCGAAGACAAAGACGTGCAGGCCGCCGCCCTCGGCTTCGCTGTAGCCGGCGATGCGGCCGGCGTTGTTGATCACGCGCGCGGAATTGTTTTCGCGGTCGGCCAGGGTGCCGAGGTCGGTCAGCCTGCCGTTCTTGTACAGGAAGGGGTGGAAGGGCGCGTGCAGCTCGGGATTGATGTTCGATTCGCCGACGATCTTGCCGTGGTCGTTGATGTCCCAGGCGATGCCGACGTCGCCGGTGCCGAGGTTGCCGAGCTTGGTAAAGCTGCCGCCGCGGTACAGGAAGCCGGTGTAGCCGCCAGTGATGCTGAGCTGGCCGACCACATCGCCGCGGTTGTTGATGTTGACGGCGTTGGCAGCCGCACCAAGGTCGACCAGGCTGCCGCCGCTGTACAGGAAGCTGTGGAATTCGCCCGACGCGGTGGAGGCGCTGCCGATGACTTGCCCGGCGTCGTTGAGGGCGCGCGCATAGCTGAAGCTGCCGCCAAGGCCGCCCAGCTCGGTAATGGTGCCGCCGGCGTACAGCGCGGCATAGGTGGCGGCGCCGGGTTCGCTCTGGACGTAGCCGGAGATCTGGCCGAGGTTATTGATGTCGTAGGAATTGAACCCCGTGGGCAGGGCGGTGACCGTGTACAGCGGCGCCGCCTGTCCCTGCAGCGGGGCGAACAGGATGGGCAGCAGCGCCAGGGCGTACAGATATTTGCGTAAGAGCATGATAGACCTCACGGGTGAATGCACTGAAGGTTGATCGATGGCAAGGCGGACGAACGCTGCTGCCGAGATCAACGATAAGCGACGCGGCCGGCGCCACAACTGAGCCATATCAGAAGCAGACGGGGCGTGCGGCCTTGACAGGCCCGGGCATATTGCCGGCCTCAGCCTATGAAGTGGGTCACGCCCAGCGGCAGCAGCAGGGCGCCGATGCCGAGCACGCCGTACAGGAAGAACAGCGGCGCGCCCTGCGAGATGGCAAAGGCGACAAAGGCCTCGCGCGCGCTGCCCCCGCGCAGCCGCGGCAGCAGGGCCAGCGCCAGCAGGGCGGCCAGGCAACCGGTGCCGACGCCGGCGGCGAGCGGGCGCCAGTCCGGGTGCGCGACGGCGCCCACGCCGTACAGCGCGAGCGGCACCAGCAAGCCGGCCAGCAGGCACAGGTTCGCGGTCCGGATCGCGGCGCGGTAATCGCGCAGGAGGGCATCGGGAGACTTGCCCGGCATGCCGGTCGGGACCCATGGCTTCCAGGCACGCACGATCAGCACCGCCACGGCCGCGCCGGCCAGGCCGCCCAGGATGGGCCTTATCGTCGAGAAGTCCATGGTCGTCCTCGCAAAGAGACCCGGCCATTCTTTCACCGGAATCGTGCACGATCAATGTCGCCTGCATGAACGGCGATCTCATCGGTGCGCGGCGCCCCGGCGGGCGTTGTTAAGATGGACACATGCGCATCCTCTGGACTTACCTCAAGCCGCACTGGCGCCTGGGCCTGCTCGCCCTGCTGCTGGCCGGCATCAGCCAGGTGCTGGCCCTGGTCGACCCCATCATCTTCGGCAAGATCATCGACGGCGTGACCAGCCGCCGCCCCGACGACACCGAACTCGTTGCACGCGTGCTGCGCCTGCTCGGCCTGGCCGTGCTGGTGGCCGTGCTGTCGCGCCTGGCCAAGGCCCTGCAGGAATACGTGACCCGGCTGGTGGTGCAAAAGCTGGGCGTGGCGATCTTCAACGACGGCCTGCGGCACCTGTTGAGACTGAAGTTTCAGGAATTCGAGGACCTGCGCAGCGGCGAGATGCTGGCCCTGCTGCAAAAGGTGCGCGCCGACAGCGAGCGCTTCATCAATACCTTCATCAACACGGCGTTTGCCGCCCTGGTCGGGGTGGGCTTTTTGATCTGGTATGCGGTGACGAAACACTGGCTGCTGGTGCCGGTATTCCTGGTCGGCGTGCTGGTGCTGGGCGGCCTGACCGGCCTGCTCAGCCGCGAGATCAAGACCCAGCAGCGCTCGATCGTGCGCGAGACCAACCGCAACTCCGGCTTCATTACCGAGTCGCTGAGGAATATCGAGCTGATCAAGAGCCTGGGCCTGACTTTCCCGGAAATCCGGCGCCTGCGCAGCCAGACCGACGCCATTTTCGCGCTCGAGATGCAGAAGGTGAAGCGGATCCGCCTGCTGTCTTTCCTGCAGGGCTCGACCCTGAGCCTGCTGCGGCTGGCGATCCTGTTCGCGCTCCTGTGGCTGATCTTCCGCGACGTGCTCAGTACGGGCGAGCTGATCGCCATGCAATTCATCTCGGTTGCCATCTTCACGCCCTTGCAGGAGCTGGGCAACATCATCCTGGCGCACCGCGAAGCCGAGGCCTCGCTGATGAACTTCAAGAACCTGATCGACAAGCCGATCGAACGCCGCCCGCCCGACCCGGTCGAGATCGGTCCGCTGGTCGAGCTGCGCTTCCAGGACGTGCGCTTTCGCCACAAGGGGGCGCAGGAAGATGCGCTGGGGGGCGTTTCCTTCGACGCCAGGCTGGGCCAGACGATTGCCTTTGTCGGGCCTTCCGGCTCGGGCAAGTCGACCCTGGTGAAACTGCTGGTCGGCCTGTACACGCCGAACGAGGGCGAGGTGTTCTATAACGGCGTGGCTACCACGGCCTTGCGCTACAACCGGGTGCGGCGCCAGATCGGCTTCGTGACCCAGGAAACCTATCTGTTCGCCGGCACCATCCGCGACAACATCCGCTTCGTGGCGCCCGACGCCAGCGACGAGGAGATCGTGGCGGCGATGCGCGCGGCGTCCTGCGCCTACCTGCTGGAGCGCTCGTCCGAGGGCCTGGACACGGTGATCGGCGAGCGCGGCATGAAGCTGTCGGGCGGCGAGAAGCAGCGCCTGTCGATCGCGCGCGCCCTGGTGCGCCAGCCGGCTTTATTGATCTTCGACGAGGCGACGTCCGCCCTCGATTCGCTGACCGAGGAGCAGATCACGAACACGGTGCGCGAGATTTCCGCGCGCGCCACCCAGATCACGATCCTGATCGCGCACCGCCTGTCGACGGTAATGCACGCCGATACGATTTTCGTGCTGGAGAAGGGGCGGATCGTCGAGAGCGGCACGCATGGCGAGCTGCTCGCGTTCAAGGGACTGTATTACGCGATGTGGCGCCAGCAGATCGGGGAGCGGCCGGCGCCGGTTGACGAAGGCGTCGAATAGCGATCGTCGTGCCGGATCAGCCCCTGGCCCGGGTCTTGACCATCTCGCTCATTCCCTCGAAATACTTGATGAAATTAAAGAGCGAGAAATTGCGCTTGTATTGCTGCGCGAAATCGCGGCACAGCGCCCGATGGGCCTCGGGCGACTGCATCACGCGTTCCGCCCGGTCGCGCAATCCGCCAGGCGTGCCGTCGAAGAACAAATTGCCGTAGTCGGCGGCCAGGAAGGTCTCGTACGACCAGTTCGATCCCATCAGGAAGCCCGACCCATTGCCCATGGCCCGGACGGTGCGGTCGTGCAGGGAATCATGGATCGGCGCCGCATCGAGAATGCCGTAGCGCGACGCATACTGGAAAGCATTGTCCGACATCGCGTCGAACGAGAGATATTCGTGACGCGGATTCTGCCTGCGCTCGAACCGCTCCCAGCCCCGCCCGTAGATCTTCAGCGGCACATCCTCGAGCTCGTTGATGACGTGCTCGGAGACCGTATTTCGATGAATCTTGTCGAGCAGCATATGGAGGTGGACGCGCACCACCAGCTCCTCGTTCTCCAGGTCCTCGCACAGGATGGCCATCGACTCCGCATCGAGCATGCCGTCGATGATGTCGTGATGGTTGTTGCGATTGCCGTTCCTGAATTCGCCGATGATCGCGTCCGCCGCGCCGAGCAGGAAGCGCGCCACCGGGCGGTCCGGCGCCGCGCGCCAGTTTGCCAGGGTCGACTCGACATCATCGATGTTCTTGGGGAAGACGAAGAAATCGCCCTCGAAGCGGCCCTGGACGCCATCGGTAAACGACACCGGTGGCGGGAAGAAGCTGGCACCGCTCCTGCGCGGCAGGAACCGGTTGGCGAACATGGCGAACGACGCCGTGCTGTAGATATGCTCGACCCAGGGCGACATGGCCTTGTGATTGCCCGGCATGTGGCATGGATGGTCGCCGTGATAGCACAGCACCGGCACCTGCAGCCGGTCCCAGAGGGTGGTGGGATCGGCGTCGGTCGCGCCGATGTCCAGGCCGATACCCTGCCACGAGATGACGAAATCGATCCCCTCGTCGTTGACGCGCGCCATCTCCTGCATGAACGAATCGTCGAGGTTGACGACGTGCGTCGGGCGCCCCATGCGTTCGAACGCCTGCTTCATGCACGCGCTGAAATAGGTGAAGGGATCGTTTTCTCCCCCCCGCCAGTTAATGATTACAATGCTCATGGTTGTACGAGATAGAGTGGGGGGAAGTGCACATGCCGGCGATGCGCAAGAACGAGATGTTGCTCCCGCTATTCTAGATGAAGGGAGACTGCGGATGCAATCAGGCATCTGCCGGCTCTGCAAACGCAGGACACCCACGGGTTATGACGGTTCAGGCATGAAAATCCTCCTGTTCGGAAAAGACGGCCAGGTCGGCTGGGAGCTGCAACGCGCGCTCGCACCGCTCGGCAGCTTGCGCGCGCTGGGCCGCGCCGACGCCGATTTCGCCCATCCGGAAACGCTGCGCGCGCCGATCGCCGCCTTCGGCCCGGACGTGATCGTCAACGCCGCCGCGTACACGGCCGTCGACAAGGCCGAGGGCGACGCCGCCACCGCTCACCGTGTGAATGCGCTGGCCCCGGGCGTGCTGGCCGAGGAGGCCGCGGCCTGCGGCGCCTGGCTCGTGCATTACTCGACCGACTATGTGTTCGACGGCGCGAAAGAGGGCGCGTATGTCGAAGGCGACGCGACCAACCCCCTGTCCGTCTATGGCCGCACCAAGTGCGAGGGCGAAGAGCGCATCCGCGCCAGCGGCGCGCGGCACCTGATCCTGCGCACCAGCTGGGTCTTCTCTGCACGTGGCGGCAATTTCGCCAAAACCATACTGCGCCTGGCGCAGGAACGCGACAGCCTCCAGGTCGTTGCCGACCAGCATGGCGCGCCCACCGGCGCCGACCTGATCGCCGACGCCACCGCGCTGGCGCTGCACAGCCTGCGCGATGCGGGCCCGGCGGCGCGCGCCCTGTCGGGCACCTACCATCTCGCGGCAGCCGGCGCGACCACCTGGCACGGCTACGCGCAGCACCTGCTGGCCGAGGCGCTCGCCCGCGGCGCGGAACTGAAGGCAGGGCCGGAATCGGTGCTGCCGGTGCTTGCTCGCGACTGGCCGGCGCCGGCCGCGCGCCCGCGCAACTCGCGCCTCGACACGCACCTATTCGAAGCCAGCTTCGGCCTGCAAATGCCGGACTGGCGCGCGCATGTCGATCGCCTGGTCGCCGGGCTGGCCAGCGCCGGCCGGGATGAAGCGCACGGTGCGCAGCGAATTGACCGTGTTTTCCCGTCCTGCTCTCCTTATAGCCACAAGGCAACACAAGCGATAATCCCGGTTCCCATGGCACGTGGCGCGGACAAACAATCATGAACGACGATCAACCCATCTACGTCACCCAACCGTCTCTCCCTCCGCTGGAGGATTTCTATCCTTACCTGGAGCAGATCTGGGAAAACAAGATCCTGACGAATGGCGGTCCGTTTCACCAGCAGCTCGAGCGCGCCCTGTGCGAGTACCTTGGCGTCGATCATCTTGCCTTGTTCAGCAACGGAACCATTGCCCTGGTGACCGCGTTGCAGGCGATGCGGGTGACCGGCGAGGTCATCACGACCCCGTATTCTTTCGTTGCAACGGCGCACTCGCTGCTCTGGAACGGCATCAAGCCCGTGTTCGTCGACATCGATCCAAAAACGCTCAATCTCGACCCCGCACGGATCGAAGCCGCGATTACGCCGCAGACCACGGCCATCATGCCCGTCCATTGCTACGGCAACCCGTGCGATGTCGATGCCATCCAACGCATCGCGGACAACTACAACCTGAAGGTCATCTACGATGCCGCCCATGCATTCGGTGTGCAGCGGCATGATGGAAGCGTGCTCAAGCACGGCGACTTGTCGGTGCTGAGCTTTCACGCCACCAAGGTCTTCAATACCTTCGAGGGGGGCGCCATCGTCTGCCCCGACGCCAAGACGAAGACGCGTATCGATCACCTGAAGAATTTCGGTTTTGTCGACGAATTGACGGTTGTCGCGCCTGGCATCAACGGCAAGATGAGCGAAATCAATGCTGCGTTCGGCATGCTCCAGCTCAAGAGCGTTGACCGTGCCATTGCGCGCCGCGCGGAAATCGACCGCATGTACCGTGAGATGCTGGCGCATGTCCCCGGCATACGGTGCCTGGCCGACGCCGGGCAAACCGTGTCGAATTACTCGTATTTCCCGATTCTCGTCGAACCCGGCTATGCGCTCGACCGGGACGGCCTGTATGACAAGCTGAAAACGCAGGGCATCTACGCCCGGCGCTATTTCTACCCGCTGATTACCGATTTCCCGATGTACCGCGGCATGCCGTCTGCGCAGCCGGGCAATTTGCCGGTGGCGGCCAGCATGGCGCGCCAGGTCCTGTGCCTGCCGATTTATCCGAACCTGCCGGATGAAGGCGTGCGCCGCGTGGTCGATGTCATTGCGGGGGGCGGCTGATGCGGCTCGCCATCATGCAGCCCTATCTGTTTCCCTACCTGGGGTATTTCCAGCTTGCGGCGTCCGTCGACAAATTCGTCTTTTATGACGACGTGAATTTCATCAAGAATGGCTGGATCAACCGCAACCGGCTGTACCTGGGCGGGGCGGTGCGTTATTTCACCATTCCACTTGCCGGCGCCAGCCCCTTCCTGAAGATCAGGCAGATCGCGGTACAGCCCGGCACAGCGTGGAAGAAGAAAATGCTCGAGAGCGTAAGGCATGCGTATTCGAAAGCGCCTTACTTCAAGACGGCAAACGACCTGCTCCAGGCGACGCTCGATTCCGGAGAAACGTCGATCGCCGCCATCGCACGCACGAGCGTGCGCATGGTGTGCGCCTATGCGGGCCTGGACACGCAATTCGTCGAGTCGTCGGCCATCTACGGGAACGAGCAGTTGTCGGGTGCGGCGCGCGTGGTGGATATCTGCCGGCGTGAAAAGGCGAGCGACTATTTCAATCCACCCGGTGGCCGCGAACTCTACAGCGAAGACGTTTTTGCCGCCGCGGGCATCCGGCTGCATTTCGTCCAGCCCCGCCTGAACGCATACAGGCAGTTTGCCGCCGAATTCCAACCGGGCCTGTCGATACTCGATGCGCTGATGTTCAACGACGCACGCGCCGTACGCGAGCTGGTCCAGGCGGGGAGGGCGGCGTGAGCGAGAACGCCATCGGCGGCTATTTCGAACTCGAGCTGCCGCCGCCCCGTGCGCTTCCCTTTCCGCAGGCGCATCGCTACCAGTCGGCGCGGTCGGCCTTCCTGGCCCTGCTCAGGGTCGGCAAGCCCCGGCGCGTATGGATGCCGCGCTATCTCTGCGATTCGATGTACGCCGCCTTGCGCGAAGCCGGCGTCGAGGCCGTGCCGTACGCGATCGACGAAGGGTTCGAGGTCGCCACCGCCATCGACCTGCAGGCTGCCGACTGGTTGTATTACGTCGATTATTTCGGCGTGTGCGGCGATGTCGTCGCGCGCCTGCTGACGCGGTTCAATCCCGGGCAGGTGGTACTGGATCATTGCCAGGCGTTCTTTGCGCCGCCGCGGCCCTGTCTTGCCGTCATCTACTCGCCGCGCAAGTTTTTCGGTGTGCCCGATGGCGGACTGGTCGTCACGGACTTGCCCCTGGAAGCGCCCGCTGTCCAGGATCAGCTGTCCAGACAGCGTGTAGAGGCGCAGCTGGAACGCCTGGCCGTGTCGCCGGAATCCGGTTACC
This sequence comes from Massilia sp. IC2-278, assembly GCF_020708045.1. Classification (GTDB taxonomy): domain Bacteria; phylum Pseudomonadota; class Gammaproteobacteria; order Burkholderiales; family Burkholderiaceae_D; genus Telluria. The sequence continues at coordinate 10,015 of NZ_JAJFES010000006.1, read as the reverse complement.
AATCTTACGTGCGGAGTGAAGCTTCCCTGGCGGACCTGGAGCCGCGCCGCATGTCGCTGCTGACGGGGCGTATCCTTGCCACCGTCGATTTCGCCTCGGTGCGGGAGCGCAGGAACCGGAATTTCCGTTACCTGCACGAGCGGCTCGGCCACCTGAACCGGCTTGCGCTCGATCCGGCGCGCATCGACGGGCCGCTGTGTTATCCGCTGCTGGTCGACGCCGAAGGACTGCGCGCGGCGCTGATTGCCCAGCGGGTTTTCGTGGCTACCTACTGGCCCGATGTACTCGAACAGGCCGATGCCGGCAGTACCGAAGCGCGCCTCGTGCGGCAGCTGTTGCCGCTGCCGTGCGACCAGCGCTACGACGAATCCGACATGGCGCGCATCGTTGCGCTCTGCACGCAGTTCGTAAACCGATAATGCAAGCACCCAAGGAGACCACGTGAATATCCACGGAAAAATCGTCAAGCTGCGCGCCCCGGAAAACGAGGACATGCCGCGGCTGCATCGCTGGAGCAACGATCCCGAGGTATGGAATATGCTGGGCGGATGGCACTTTCCCTTCTCGAGCCGTTCGACCGAGGAGTGGATCCGCTCGCGCAAGGACGGTAACCTTACCGACCACGTCCTGTGCATCGACACGCCCGACGAAGGCATCATCGGCACGGCCAATCTCATCAATATCGACTGGAAAAACAGGACGGCCTTCCACGGGATGATGATCGGCGAGGCGAATCTGCGCGGCCGGGGCTATGCCCGCGATACCGTCTTCGCCATCATGCGGTATGCCTTCATGGAGCTCGGCCTGAACCGGCTCGATGGCGACATGATCGCGTATAACCACCGCTCGATCCGGTTCTACCTGGAGAAATGCGGCTGGAAAGAAGAGGGCGTGCGCAGGAAATGGTATTTCCGCGATGGGCAATATCACGACAAGATCATTGTCGGCGTGACCCGCGAGGATTACCTCGAGCTCGTCGCAAAAACCGGGTATTGGGACTGAACCGGCCGCAGCACCGGACACCATAGCTGTGTACAATACCGGACCCTGACGCCGGCATCCTCGGCGTCCCCATTCGTTTTCCCCACATGACTCTCGAAACAATCCCCGCGCAGGTGCCGGGCCGCCGCCTGTCGGTCGCCCCCATGATGGACTGGACAGATGAGGCATGTTCTTCATAGGAGGATTTGCTATTTCGTAGCATTTTTGTAGCAATGAATTTTCTGCTCTGCTACGTTAGCGGCGTATAGGAACGTAGCAATCCTAGTAAGGAAGTTGCGGGAACTATTTCAGGCGTACAATAAAAGTCCGATCATCCCTCCATTCTGGCAAATGGCTTTTCTGGACTTCCTCGAAAAAAACTGGGACTGGCTTAACGCTAAGCCATGGGCTGCAGCAACGTTTGCTGTCATATTCCTCAGCATGGGCTGGGCAGGTGCGCGGATATTCGACAAGATCAAGAGCTTCTTTGAAGCCCGGAATAGCTCAATACAGAACCTGCCTTCGGCCACGATTACCTATCCGCCCGCTGGAAACTATGGCAAGAACATCTTGGCGAATTCTGTGAAGGATGTGCATGTGGACGAGCGGGTGTCCATGCGAGCGGAGATTCCTCCTGGTACTCGACTTCACATTGAGCTGAAAGGGCCACGCCGTGAGGGGCAGACTGGCATGGGTGCTTGGTTCATTACTCTGCCGTACATGAACTGGATAAAACGTGATTACCACGACAACGATAGCGCCAGGCAGAATTTCGATGCAGAGTCGGGCGTGGCTGAGCTGCAGATGTGGTTTGCTTGGGTGGGCGAGGTAGAGATTTCCGCCATTGAAGGCTCGTCGCCGACACCCAGCTGGAGTAAAACGATTCGTGTCCACCCTTTGGTGTAGGAGGTGGTGGCCTGGACAGCTTATCGGGGGCGTAGCAGTCTGTCGCGAAGTATGCGCTCAACGGCATCGCCGAGCGTCATATCCTTGAATTTGATGTATTTCGCGAGCGCCTGCTGAACCTCCTGAGAAACTACTACCTGAGGCAGCAGCGTCTTGCCTGCTGCCTCTAGTTTCGCAAGTCGTCGAGCTTGTCTCTCGGAACCAGTGAGTGCTTTCCCTGTCGGTTTTCTTCCTCGCTTGCTCGGGCTAGGCTTAGGCTCTGCGCCATCTTTAATCGTCCCCATGCTAGTTACTCCCCCAAGGAATTTATGTGAACATTCACGATTTTTCTGTGGGCTTCTTTCCAGCCGCCCTGAGCTCGTCAACGTAAGCGGCCACATCTCGGATGTCAGCATGCAGAGGATCGCCGGCCATCGGGATAGGGAAGGTGTTTGCGGAACGATGGTTATATGCCGTCTTGATCGACATGCCGATCGCGCTGCATACCTCTTTAAGGGTCAAGCGTGGCTTGTTGTAAATCGACAAGAGCATGAATTCGGTTTGCATTTTGAAACTCGTCTTTGTGTTGGCAGATCCGACCAAGGCTGTGTCCCGGCCGGCTTCGATCAGGCGTTTTAAATTTCCAAGATGACGCGGTGCCCGATCCCGATCTTTCCTGGCGTGGGGTGCGGCTGGTACCAGCAGAGGTAGCGCACGCCATCGTTGGCGCGCATCCAGCACTTACCGTCGTAGGTGCCGGATGGATAGCTGCTGGAATACTCGGGTAGGCCGGCGATCTGGCGCCGCGTCAGAAGCACATGCTTGTCATCCATCGGTGCCTCACGGATGTCGCTTGGCTGACGCCAGTGGCGACCCAGCGGGTCGGTCATTGCCGGGATCATGCAGCACCGCCGTTCGCCGTCCAGTTGGTCATCGGGCTGGCCACGCTCAGTTGCTCGTGATCCCGCACACCGGCTTCGAGCAGGTCCGCAGTCGCCATACATGAGGGACAGTCGCAAAGTTGCCCGCCACATTCGCACTGCACGTAGTCGGCCACATCGAGGATGTCGATCTGTGGCCTGGCTTTGAAGCGAGGTACGCGCAGACAACCTTGGCATAAGCAGCGATAGGTAAGCGGCGTAGCGTGCAGCAGCGCTTTCGACAGCAGCCAGCTTTCACCAGCATCCATGGCGGCGAAGAAGGCCTCGAGTTCGGCGGGGCCTTCTGCTGCTGGGAAATCGGCACTTGCGGTTACCTTGCCAGCTTTTACCAGCTGCAACTCCCAGCCGCCCCCGTTGGTAGCGTCGCGTGCACCAACCGCATACGCGTAATGCGCCATGGTTGGGTGAGCTTTGCCTTCCATCACGCGGCCTCCTGGGGGTTGATCAGCTGCGGCGCCGGCGCCGGCGTGCTCGAGTTGAAGCCCGCCATGTCGAGCTCGTGCAGGAGGTAGTTGCGGAAGGACTCCACACCGCCGCATGCAATCTCATGCAGGATCGCGTGGTAGAACTCTTTGTTTCGTGCTGGGGGGACGTCGATCACGGTGAAGCGGCGGGAACCCATGGGAGTGCAGAAGTCGTCCGCCTGACTCAGGTAAATGAAGTTGAGCGTGTTTGGAATCGTGCGCGATGCTCGTCCTTTCGAATGGATGTCGATCTCTGGCGCCGTCATGTAGCGCTTCATCCACATGGCATCGGTCTCCGAGAAGCGGCCGTCAACGATGACCAGCCCGCCGTCGCTGGCCCAATCATTAAAGACGTTCTGCAGCTGACGTGCCTGGATTAACGGCACTTCGTTGTCGAACAGTTGAGCTACCACGTAACGAAGGAACAGGCTTTTCCCAGAGCTGTGGCCGCCGTTAAGGACGACCGCGGTCGACATGTGGGCGCTTGGCGTGCGCAGCTGATAGGCGAGCCATCGAAGAACCCAAATGCGCATGGCCTCATCGTGGTCACAAAGGTGGTCCAGTAATCCAAGGATGTTGCCGCAAGGGGCGGGGCGCATGTCGGCAACGGCGGTCAGCTCGAGCAAGGACTTCCGGAAGATTGCGGCAGCAGAAGCAAGGGATGCAGTCCACTTGCGAATAGAGCCGTTGAATTGTTCGGTATTAATTTTGATGGTGAAGTTCTTCATGGGTTCGTTCTCGTTTGGGAAGTGGTTGGTTTTCCGGAAATCAGGGGCGCCACCAGTTCGCCGATGTCGGCCTGCTCGACTGGGCGATAGATGCCTCCATACGGTGCGTAGCCAAGCTGCGCGGCTGCTTCGCTGAAGGCTGCGGTCAATTCGTCAGTTCCGCGCATGATGATTACGCTCGCCAGATCGTTGATCTGATCCGGATTAGCCCTGATGAAGTCGAGCAGCTGGTCCGGCTGCAGCTTCGCCAGGTCGGGGGTGACGTCCTCGGTCTTTACCGGCTCTGCATTAGCGGCGGCCGCCTTCTTGGCCTTCTGCTGCGCTGCTGGCTTTTTCTTCTTGTTGGCCTTGGCCTTCGCCTCAGCGTCAACCCCCGCGCGGATCTTCTTCGCGTCGACGTCGGTGCGAGCCGCGAACGCGAGCATATTGGTGGGTTCCGACTTGGGATCGGTATAGGTGTGGACGTCGATTTCAAGGCACAGCGAGCAGTCACGGATGAATTGATTCAGCTGGGCTGGGGTGAACGCGTCGACGGCTTTCCTCACGTTCTCGCGGTATGGATGGGCGATCGTTTCTTCAGTCCAGCCGTAAAGCTCCATCAGGAACTTTTTCGAGGCCATTCCCCCTGGGAGGTTGCCGAACATCTGGGTAGCGATAAGGCGTAAATCCACGTCGACCAGGTTCATCATCAGCGAGGCGTCATGCGTTGCGCGCAGCAGGCGCTTGCGGTATTCGCGCTCGAGCTTTGCAGCCGCTTCCATTGCCCGTTCGCGCGCGCTACTCGAGGTGTCTTTGCCTGGCACCTTGATACCTTTCGCTTCGAGGGCGGCTTGTACGAGGTCCAACTGGACTACGTGATGCAAGGCCTGTTCGCGTGGGTCCTCGAGAAGCGTAGTGGGTGGCAGCGCATCGCCCAAAACGTCACGGAATGTCTGGAACTCGCCGTTAAAGTAATGGCGATGATCGACGGCTACAAACCCACCCTTCAGGTTGCTGATATAGCCGTGCGGCATGACCCTCTTTGCCGCTTCCCCCGATAGGACCGCTATGCCGGCATTTGCCGCCTGCAGCTTTGCTCGCTCATGGTGAAGCTCGCCTTTTTTCTTGAAGCAAACGGGGTCTGTGCAGACGTCTGCACTTACATCCACGAAGACTTCTGGCTGATTGCCAGCGCGCTTGGGGCACGCACCACACGGGCCAGCCGCCGGCATCAAGCTACCGTCTGCGATGTCGAAAACTGCCCTTTTGAGGTCGAGCATGTAGTTGCGCTCGATGTGCTGTGCAGCTGCTCGGTAGGACAGTGTGCCGTCCCAGCGACCCGTGATCTCCAGCAGGCACTTCTCTTGCAGCGCTTTTACTGGGATGCGCGCGATCAGCAGCGCGATCGACGCCGAGATCTTGTTCTCGAAGAATTCGTCGCGAGCCAGGTTGGTTAGGGCGCACAGCTTCAGCCGGCCGTAGATGTACGAGCGGCTTTTGTTGACCTCCTCGGCCAGCTCGTCGGCGTTGTACCCGTGCTGCTGCATCAGCAGTTGGTAGCCTTCAGCTTCCTCGATCGGATGCGGGTCTTCACGCTGCAGGTTCTCGAGGATGCGGATCTTGGCGGCGTCCAGGTCGCTCAGGCTGCGGCACAGTGCCGGGATCGTGGTCATGCCTGCGATGATCGATGCGCGGTAACGCCGCTCGCCGGCGACGATCTCGTATTCCTCCGGTGCCTCTTGGGTCGGAGTGACCGGGCGAATCAGGATCGGCTGCGCGACGCCCATTGCCTTGATGCTGGCGGCCAGCTCCTGCAGCGCGAGTTCATTGAAGCGCTTGCGATTGTCGGGAGACCGCCGCAGGCGCGCCAGTTCGTACAAGCCATAAACGCCCTGGTCGGTGACGAGCTCGTCGACAACAATGGCCGAGGCGGCCGGCGCCAGTGTAGTGATAGCGGCGTTGGTCATGCGTGCTCCATGCGCGGTTTCCGCGCGCGCTTCGGTGGCGCGCCAGCAGGGGCTGGATTGACGGTGAAGAAGCCAATATCAAACTCAGCCCGTGGCATGCGGATGTGTACGAGCCAACCAGTGAATCCTGGCTTGGGCTGCAGTGGTGCCCGAACAGGCTCAGCAACCTCGATACCGCGCGAGCGCATCAGCTCAAAAACCTTGGGAAGCTCGAGGCGACGGCCATCCGTGGAAACCTGCTCTGCCGAGCATGCGTGAGTGGCGCAAAACGAATTCAAAGCGGCCAGGTCGCGTGCAGCTTCAAGCGCGCAGTGCAGTTCTCCGGTTCCTAAACGTGGGGCGGTAGTCATGCCGGCCTCACTGAAATGCTGTAGATACGATCGCCCTGTTCTTCAGCTGCAGAGTCGTAGGCCAACGCAGCTGATGGTGCGATGGCGTAGTACATCTGCGGTTGTCCGCCTGTTCGAACTGTTACGTGAAAGCGCCGCATACTGCCTCCTATGTGGGAAGTGATAACGGCTCAATATTACTAAACGGTAATGAGAATAGTCAACACCATTTGGTAATATTCGGGGTAATGCGGGAGCTTGAGGGAAAAAAAAGCCGACGATACAACGCCGGCGTACAGTGAAAAAATGTCATCTACTGTATATTCATACAGTAATTTTGGTGTAGGATATTACACACACGTAATATTGCGCGTGTAGGACGCAGGTGGCGACGTGGAAGAGTATTTCAAAGAAATGAAGGAGGCGCTCCGGGCAATGACTCCGGAGGCACGTAAGGAGATGCTAAAACTGGCTAGGGCAATGGCTACCCGTTATCCCGCCCAGGCGCAGCCTGTACTACGACTGGTGAGCGGAACCCGTTCCTAGTTCATTGTCGGCTGCAGAAGCTGCGGCAAGCTCGACAAGGCCTTTTCCGGTGTCGCCGGCTTGGCGATAGTGCGTCAGCAGTTCCAGCTCGCGTTGCGACACGTACACCAGAGCCATCCATTGCGGCTCTACTGTTTCGACTATCCTCAGCCTGGCCCCTTGCTCGAGCTTTTCAGGTTCGCCTACCTTCGTGGGTGCTGGCCTATCAATGGGAGTGTCGAGCCAGCCTATAGGGAGGTTTGACTTCGCCTCCAGCTTTCTGGCCTTCCTTTCCCCAAACGATTTTTTGGTGCGAAGTAGGGCTGAAATCTCCCCCTGGTTCTCGCCCGTTTCGTCGATGTACCTGGCTTGCGACCCCTCGTATCGCTCGTCTATCAGCTGCGCTAATCGCGCGCGCCGGATGTCTTGAATTTCCATAACTCCAATTGTCCTAGCCGATTACCAAAGAGTAAATCACCAAATGGTATTGACTTCCTTCATTACCGTTTAGTAATATGCTTGCCCATGGACAAACTACTTCGATTCCTCAACGCCCTAGGCAAGTCTGAAAGGGCTGCATTTTGTGCAGATTGCGGCACGAGTGAGCAATACCTGCGCAAAGCCATCAGCGTCCAGCAGCGTCTAGGTGCCGATCTCTGCATCAAGATCGATAAAGCATCCAGGGGAGAAATTCTCTGTGAAGACCTGCGCCCGGACATCGACTGGGCCTATCTCCGTGGCCCGTTGTTCCTAGGTGAATCGGTCAATCCTGAGGCGTCTAGCGATGTCGGCGCATAGGCCAGCTGGATCAGTTCCCGCAGGTGTGGCGGCACGTCTCGTCGCACGGCAAAGCGCTCCGCGTCGGCTACGGCTATGGCGTCCTTCACATCAATCACCTTCCAGCACTGACGATCTTCAGTACAAGGGCCGCCAGCGATTTGGAAGGCAATCAGGACTTCTCTGCCACCGCGCACACGTGCGTAGAAGTGGGGTTCGAGCGTGCGGACGAAGCCGTTGTCAATCCATCGCACCAGGTGCTGTTGCTGGACCGCTCTGATGAGTGCGGTTGATGTCATGGTTTCTTATGTTTTTGTAATGTTGCCGAACTATAACGCTCACGCGATGTTGGCAAAACCAAAATAAAACGGGGGAGTGTATGGATCTGCGTAATGCAAAGCTAAAGATGATTGCGGCGGCGCCAGGAGGGTGGGATGTGGCGGCCACGTACCTGGGCCTGACCGTTGCCGCTCTGCGCAACCGCGCCTACGAGGTGAAGGGCCAAGTTTTGACCGACGAGCACAGTCTGGCGCTGCAGCGGCTTTCTGGCACGACGTTCTACGCTGAAGCGATCGCCGCAGCATCTGGCGGGATGTTCGTCCAGCTGCCCGACGACCCGCTTTGCGACGACGTCGACCTGATGAAAAAATTCCAAGACCTTTATGCCGAACTCGGCACTTTCTCCAGTCATTTTAGGGAGGCTGTCGAGGACGACAACATCGACAGCCGTGAGCGTGCTCTGCTCGAAGAGGATGCTGCACGAATGCAAAGGGTAATCGGCGAGTTGGTTAAGTTGATGGTGCATGTCTATGCGCCGCACTCCGGCCAGGAAGGCACGTGATGAAATTCCGTGAACTGTCCGAGTTTGCTATGCCCGTACGAACCACCGTCGGGCCGGCGCCGGCAACGGCTCCCCTGTCCCCCCGGCACCGTACGCCAGTCCGGGTCATTCGCCCTGGCGCCTTTGAATACCGCGACATCCCGTCCCGCTATGCGGACGAGCGCGTCGCCTACAAGAGCAGTATCACATTGGAGTGCAAGGATAAGCGCGGATGAGCAGCAGCGAGCAAGTCGTAGCACAGATGGCCGAGTATGGCATGCCTCCACTGCCGGCCGGCCATCCGAAAATGAACGGAAAGTTCCAGCGCTTTGGGCCGGAAAAGAAGGGATGGTACATCCTCCGCGAGCTGACGCTTGATAGCGGCCGTACCGTGGTTACCGGCGCCTTCGGGTTCTTCCAAGGTGAGAATCGCAACACGGTGCCGGTCAAGATCGACACCGAGGCAATGTCGGACGGCGAGCGCCAAGAGTACGTGCGGCGCCAGCGCGATGTGGAGAGGGCTGAGGAAGAGAAGCGTCAAGAAGAGGCCCGCTTGGCGGCTAACCGCGCTCGCGACCAGTGGCGCAAGGCGGAGGGCATACCGCTCGTCCACCCTTACCTTGACCGTAAACAGGTTGCGGCCGAGGGGTTGCGCGTGGGCCAGGACGGCAAACTGCTGATCCCGTTAGTGCGGGATGGCCAACTGCTCGGGCTGCAGAAGATCGACCCCACCGGCGATAAGAAGCTGAACAAGGGAATGGATGCGGTCGGCGTCATGCACGCTCTCGGCCATCTCGAGCGCGCGTCTGTCATCGCCGTTGGCGAAGGTTACGCGACGTGCAAAACCGCGAGGGACTCAGTCGCACCTGGCTACGATCTGCCGGTGGTGGTCGCTCTCAATGCCGGCAACATCTTGGCCGTGGCGCGGTGGCTGCGCAAGCGCTACCCGGAAGCGCACCTGCTCTTCCTGGCTGACGACGACTACCTCCTGGTCGAGCGGTTCGCCAAGTACCTGCTCGATGAATTCAAGATCTCGGCGGCAGTGCCGATCGACGAGGCGACGCATCGCGTGACGGCCGACGATGGCCAAGTTGTGGAAGTGATGGCGCGGTGGCGCACGGATGCCCAGGGCATTTCCTTCATTGACACGGACGTTCGCAAGGGTAGGGCGGTCCGCACCCCGAAGTTCTCTAACGCCGGGTTGGCCAGCTGCCATTCTGCCGCGAAGGCGGTCGGGAATGCCTCCGTCGCCAAGCCGTTGTTTGCGATCGACCGCGGCGGTCGTAAGCTGACGGACTTCAATGACCTGCAGATCGAGGAGGGGATCGACCAGGTCGCGGCGCAGATCGGTCTTGCTCTCCTCGCTGCGCAGCAGCGTAAGACGGACCTCCCCACTCTTCCCGCGCAAGCGGCCGAGGTGGTTCTGCAGCCTGGGTCAATCCTTTCCCTCGCTGCGGAGCAGCGCAATACGGACATCCCCGCCCCCTCCGCGCAAGCGGCCAAGGTAGCGCCGCAGCCTGCGACCACCCTTTCCCTCGCTGCGGAGCAGCGCAATACGGACATCCCCGCCCCCTCCGCGCAAGCGGCCAAGGTAGCGCCGCAGCCTGCGACCACCCTTT
>NZ_JAJFES010000005.1:90537-353540 GCF_020708045.1 Massilia sp. IC2-278 | reverse complement strand
TGACCGGCTCGATCGAGCTGCCAGCGGACAAGGAAATGGTCATGCCAGGCGATAACGTGTCGATCACCGTCAAGCTGATCAACCCGATCGCGATGGAAGAAGGCCTGCGCTTCGCAATCCGCGAAGGCGGCCGTACCGTCGGCGCCGGCGTGGTTGCCAAGATCATCGCCTAATAGCGTTTGATCGTGAAAAGGGCGCCCTTCGGGGCGTCCGGTTCGCACAACAGAGGGGGTGGAATTTCGGTTCCACCCCCTCTGTTTAGGAACGAACGGTGATATACTTTCGCTCCTTTGCTGTATGTAGCACCTTGTAGCACCTGACAAATCATTGCCGGCCTTAACAACCGGTTCGCTCTTTTCTAAGGAAATCGCATGTCCGCTCCAAACCAGAAAATCCGCATCCGCCTGAAAGCGTTCGACTACAAGCTGATCGACCAGTCCGCACTGGAAATCGTCGACACCGCCAAGCGCACCGGCGCTGTGGTCAAGGGCCCGGTTCCACTGCCAACCCGCATTCAGCGTTTCGACATCCTGCGTTCGCCGCACGTCAACAAGACCTCGCGCGACCAGTTCGAAATCCGTACGCACCAGCGCCTGATGGACATCGTCGATCCTACCGACAAGACCGTTGACGCACTGATGAAGCTGGACCTGCCAGCTGGCGTCGACGTCGAAATCAAGCTGCAGTAATTTTTTCGGCCCACGCGGAGTAATCCGCGAGCCGAAAACAATCGGGGCCGGGAAGGGCCGCCAACTGGCGGACTTTCCCGGCCCCGATGCTTTTTTGCACCCTTCCCATATCCTTGTGGCGGTCATCCAGGTGGCACCGGCGCCCGGCTGCGCAATGCCGGGACGCTCAGCGTCGAAAGGCGAACTTGCCTGAAGTAAATCATGCTAACATCGACGGCATGGTTTTTTGATAACGCAATGTGCGGAGTCCGCATGAGAAGCCTCCAAAGCATGGTCAGGGAATATGCGCGGCAGCTGGACGACACCCCTTGGCCGACGGTGCTGGGATACGCCTACGCATCCTTTATAACCCTGGCGCTGCTGTTCCTCCTGACGCCCACCGCTTGGCACGGCCCCGTCAAGACCATCGGGCTGGCGCTGCCGCTGATGCTCCTTGCCGCGAAAGACCTCGCCTCGATTCCCGACGTCGCCGTGCGCCTGCGCGCGCTGCGCCGGCAGGACGCCGGCTGGCTAGCCCTGCTGGCGGCATGCCTGCCGTCCGGACTGATCGGCATGGCGCGCCTCAAACGCGACATCTGGCGCGGTTTCTTCAGCTGGTTGCGCCGCAAGCCGCAGCCGGCGCGCCCGGCCGGCCTGGCGCTCACCTTCCTCGAGCAGGGCGCCTACTCGACCGTCATCGCCATCGGGTTGTTCTGCGTACTGGTCGAGCTGCCGCTCGATGCGGCGCTCGTGCCGCTGTTCGTCGACGACCCCGATAAGGTAAGGACCATCCACCTCGCCGTCGTACTGGGCAGCGTCTATGCGCTCGTCTGGCTGCTTGGCGATCGCTGGCATCTGCGGGGCGGACAGCACGTGCTGACCAGCACCCATCTCGACCTGCGGGTTGGCGCACGCGCCAGCGCCCGCATTCCCCGTGAAGCGATCGAGGACGTACAGCGGCTGGCGGAGCCGGTCGCCCGCTGGCGCCGCACCCATCCCTTCCGCCTGGCGGAGGCGCTGACGATCACGCCCTGGGACAAGCCCAACCTGGTGCTGCGCCTGCGTCCCGACGCCGGCTGCACGATCCGGCATCATGGGATCGAGCGCACCGCCGTACGTTACGTGTTCCTGTACCTCGACCGCCCGGAGCGACTGCTTGCCGCACTGGGACCCGCCTCCCAACCTTGATTCACGGCGCATTGCCTGCGACAACCATGAAAACCCTCCGGCTGACGATCGAATCGGTTCTGCTTCTTTCCCTGGCAGTCTTTTTCTTCGTCCTTCCCTTCACTTCATTGCGGCCCTTGCCCCTGTATGCGCAAGCGGGCGCCGTCTGGGTAGGGCTGTGCTTCCTGCAGGTGCGCATCCATCATGCCAATCCCGACGGCGTGCTGGCCGCGAAAACCATAACGGTGCTGAGGTACTGCGCCAACGGCATGTTCGCCGTGTTCCTGGCGCTCGGGCTATACCACTACCTGGTTTCTCCGCTGTGACCCAAGCCGGTGCCGAGCCGGCTTTCCGACTGCATTAATCCTTGGAACCGGTCTTCCAGCGCAAGCCGAAACCGAAGCGCTGGTCCATCATTTCGTGCGCGCTGGTACGGCCCTGCTGCTCGAAGTATTCGACCATCTTTGTCACCTGCAGGCGCCCACCCTGGTTCTCGATCATGGCGATCGCGCACATCATCTGGCGCCCGCCCTGGTCGAGGCGCACCTCGATCGGCGCCTGGTTCGGCACCGCCACCGTCACCACGCCGTCGGTGGCCGACCAGTTCGGCACGCCCTCGTAGATGAAGGAGAAGATCAGCGCGCGGCGGATCTGGTCGAACTGGTCGCCGTTGATCCACAGGTTCTCGCCACCGGTGGCCGCGCCGGTGCGGTCGTCGGCGTCGAGCTTGATGTAGGGGAGCCCATCGTAGTCGCCCCAGGCATTGCCGAGCGCCTGCACCAGGCCCTTGCGGCCGTCGGCCAGTTCGAACATGCAGCCGAGATCCAGGTCGATGCCGCCGCCCGGACGGCGCGGCCGGCCTGCGTTACCCAGGGCGCCGGTGATGCGGCCGAGGAAGCCGGTTTTTTCGGGCGCCGGCGCCGGCGTCGGAGAAATGGACGACTGGTTCCAGTTCAGGTTGACGTGGATGCGGCCGTAGCCGCGGCCGGCCGCCTTGTCGAGCGAGACCTTGTCGCCGCGCTTTTCCAGCGTGATCTTCGACAGCGAGACCTTTGGCGCAGCAGGTGCGGCCGGTGCGGCAGCAGGAGCAGCAGGAGCGGCCGCCGGCGACGGCGACGACGGCGATGCCTCGGTGCCGCCGAAATGCGCCAGCAGCGCCGACAGGCCGCCATTGAAACCCTGGCCCACGGCGCCGAAGCGCCACTGGCCGTCGCGTCGGTAGAGTTCCGCCACGATCACCGCCTTTTCGTCGCCGAAGTCGCTGCCCGACCACGGGAAGCGCAGCGCGCTGCCCAGGGTCAGCGAACTGGCGCCGAGCGCGCGCATGGTCTGCGCGCCGTCGATGGCGGCCACGAACACCAGCTTGGCGATCGAGGCCGGCAAGGCGTCGAGGTTCACGTCGAAGCTCGCCTTGCTGCCCGCGAGCGCCAGGCGCACCGCGTCGCCCGGGCTGGCCAGCTGGTTGTAGAAGACCATGTAGCGGTCGTCCGAGAGCTTGTCGGCGGCGTCCAGCCCGAAGCAGGACACGTCGACCGACATGCCCGGTGCGCTGATGTCGATCTCGACCGGGAAGCGCGTGCCGGCGCCCAGGTCCGCCAGCTTGCCTTTCTGGCCGCGTGCAAAGGTGTTCATGTGTTTTCCTTTTCGATAAAGGCGGCCGGCCAGCCCGGCGCCTCGGTGGGGTCGGATCCGAACAGGTGCGACTGCGCGACCATGCGCTCGGCCCAGGCGCGGTGCGTGGCCACTTCGCACATCGACTCGTGCAGCTTGAAGACGGCCGGGCTGTTCGGGTCGAGGATGGCGCGCGCCGCTTCCAGGTCTTGCGGCTTTACCTTGTAGTGCGCCTCGATCGGCGCAACCTGGGTCGGGTGGATGGCGGTCTTGCCGACCATGCCGTAGGCCAGGTCTTCCTGCACTTCCTGGTCCAGCAGTTCGGGCAGGTCGAGGTGCTCGAACACCGGTGCCGTCAGCGCGAAGCCGTAGGGACGGAAGATGGTCACCAGCCGGGCGATCGCCAGGCCCAGCGGCGTGCGGTAGATCGTCATGCCGCGCGGACGGCGCAGCCCCAATAGCGCCAGCAGGTCGTTGCCGCCGATGCGCAGCGCCAGGATGCGGTTGCGGATGCCGGGTTGCTGCAGCAGGTCGCGGAAGGCTTCCATTTCGCTTTCGCTGAACACCTCGGCGGTTTCCAGCGTCGGCATCAGCATGTGGTCGGTGCCGCGCACCAGCTTCACATACGACTCCAGGTTGTGGCGCGTGGCTTTCGGGATCACGAAGCCGGTCAGCTTGTGCGCGCCCTTCATGGCCAGCACGCGCGCCAGCACTTCCGGATTGCGCACGCGGACGAAACGCTCGGCCGCCACGTCCGTGCGCATGTTCTCCAGCACCACGGCCAGGTTGAACAGCGCCCAGCTCAGTTCGCGGTCGGCAACGGCATCTTCGGTGCAGAAAATCAGCGAGCGCACGCCCGGCAGCTTTTCGCCGTTGGCGATGTCGAGCAAATGTTTGTGATTGGCCGGCACGTACAGCGACGCGCCCATCGATTTATGCATCCGATGCACTCCTGATCAGGGAAACAGCTTGGTAGGGTAGTTGCGGGTCGACCTCGACCGCTACACCTTTTTCTTCGGCCAGCAGGCGTAGGTGCGCAGTGCCGGCGGCTTGCGGGTCGCGCAGCACCAGCAGGCGCGGCGCGCGGCGCAGCAGCACCCGGGTCGCTTCGCCGATGCCGGGCTTGATGAGGTTGACGTCGGCAATGCCGTAGCGCCCCATGGCGGCCGCAATGTAGGCGCGCGAGCGTTCGGCGGCGGCTTGCGTATCGATGGCCTGCGCCGCGACAGGGGCGCTTTCCGCCAGCGCCAGCGCGCGTTCTTCCAGCGTGTCGACAAAGGCGCGCGAGCGGTCCTGCGCTGCGAAGTCGCTGTACAGCACGCAGCCGTGGAAGTCGTCCGGTCCGATGGCCTCGTTCAGCACCGAGCGGCTGACCAGGCCCGACACCGTCGCATTCAGGATGCTCGACGGGATCAGGTAATCCTCGCAGGAGGCGGCGCAGGCGGCGCTGCCGGCCAGGTCGGACAGCACGTGCAAGCCGCTGTCGATGGCGATGCCGTTGTCAACGTTGAAGCGTTCGACGGATGCCGCCAGCTCGCGCGCGATCACGCCCTTGCCGGTCCAGCCGTCGACGAAGACGATGGACGCCGGCGCATGGCCCCGGGCCAGGATGTGGCGCAGGGCGTTGGCGTCGATGCCGCGGTCGCGCACGATGGAGACCGAATAATGCGCCGTGCCGCGGCCATGCACGCGTTCGAGCAGGCGCTTCAGGACCACGCCAATCGGCGTGCCGCCGCGCGCCAGCGAGACCAGCGTGACCGGCCCGCTGCGCCGTGCGGCAATCAGCCCGGCCAGCACCAGGCAGTCGCGCGCCATGCGCTCGCCATTGGCGGCGCAGGCCTGTTCGAACACGGCTTCGTAGCGTGCCGAGGGCAGGCGCTCGGGCGAGAGCATCTCGCTGTAGTGGCGCCGGCCGGACTGGATCAGTTTCTCCTTTTCGCCCACGTCCTCGACGAAGTCGGCCAGCGGCAGCGGCTTGAGCAGGAACGTGACGTCGGCGCCCGCATAGCTGCCGGAGAAGTTCACAGCGCCTCCACGGTCAGTTTCGACAGCTGCGTGCGGCGCGGGATGATGGCGTAGTCGCAGTCGGCCATGAAGCGCGCATCCGAGCGGCTGTCGCCCATGCCGAAGCTGATGATGTCGCCATGCTCGCGCACCAGGCGCTCGCGCACGTAGGCCACCGCGTTTGCCTTGTCCAGCGCGGTCGGCAGGATGGCGAGGTTGTTGCCGTTGCGGTGCACGCAGTAGTCGCCGTGGCCGTCCGCGATCCAGGGCCGAACCACCTCGTCCTCGACCGGCGTCAGGTTGGCCACGACCTTGTCCGGGTCCTTCACGACGATGAAGAAGGGCGTGCCGGCATCCTCGACCAGGCGCGCACGGCCCTTGAAGCCGGTGCGCACGGCATGGGCGTTGATGCGCGCACCGAGCTGCTGCAGGCCGGGCAGGGCGGCCGTCATCTTCTCGTGCATGCGGGCTTGCCAGGCGGCGTCGATGCTTCCGTCGGGCTGCAGGATGACGCCGCCGAAGTTCAGGATGACGTAGCTGCTGAAACCGAGGTGCACGCGGCGGAAGGCGTCGATGCTGCGCGCCGTGGTCGGGATCACCGTCATGCCCTCGCTGGCGAAAGCGAAGAACGCGCGCTGGGCCGGCGTCGTCAGGGAACAGACGCTGCCGTTGGCGTAATACGCTGCCGGCTCCAGGTTCTCGCGCACCGCGCATTTTTCCAGGGTCTGGAACAGGGTGTCGTCCAGGTCAGCGAACAGGAACTTCTTCAACGTGGTCCTCGGTTTGATAATGGAACAGGCGCGCGCCGAGCTGGTGCGCCGCGTCCAGCAGGGCGGCGTTCGGCGGCGTCTCGTGGCAGACCAGCACGGCGTCGTACTGGCCGGGCGCCACGTTGTACAGGTAATTGGCGATGCCTTCGCCGTAGTTGTCGGGGAAGGTCAAGGCATGCGACACGGCGCCCCAGGTCAGGATGGGCGAACGCGTGGTCGACTGCACCACCACGTCCAGGCCGCGCGCTTCCAGTGCCGCGCCAAGCAGGGTGGAGGCGTGCATGAATTCGCCGGTGCCGAGCACCAGCACCTTCGCGCCTTGTGCGATCTCCTGCGCCAGACGCGCGGCCAGGGTCTCGGGCGCCCGCAGCAGACGCGCCAGGCCCAGGCGGCCGAAGCCGGGATTGGCGCCGCGTTCGGCCTGGGCGTCGAAACGCTGGGCCGGCGCGGCATTGAGCACTGCAGCCACCGGAATGTCGGCCGCCGCGAAGCGGTATTCGCCTTCGATCAGGGCGCCCATGGTGGTCGGAATGCCGAAGCGCGCCGTCAAGCCATCGGTGGCGGCGGCGCCCATGAAGTTCACGATCACGCTCAGGTGCACGCGCTCGATCGACGGGTTCAGGCGCCGGCAGGCGGCGGCCAGGTTCACGAACGTGTTGCCGGTGCTGGCTTCGTCGTCCACCAGCACGATGCTGCGCGCACCCAGCAGCAGGCCGCGTTCGTGCTCGCCTTCCGGCATGTGCAGGAACTGGCGCGGCGCGTGGCTGTGCGCTTCCTCGAATTCGATGATGTCGCCGCTGCCGACGCGGTAGCGCGTGGTGTGGACGAACAGCGCCTCGCGCCCCGGGTTCGCGCGCAGCCAGGCTTCGAACACCCCCTGGCCGAGGCCGATCGCCGTTTCCGCCATGGCGATGAACAGCACCGGACCTTCGCTGGCCGGGACATCCGCGGCCAGGCGCTCGTGCACGGCCAGCATCGCTGATGGCTTCACGGGCCAGTGCTTGCCCAGCACCTTGCTCAGGAAAAGAAAGCCGCGCCTGGCGTTGGCGCGCGCGGCAAAGCCGAGCAGCTCGTCAAGTTCGTGCGCACCCTTGGTGAGCGTGACGTCGAGCCGGCCGGTCGGCAGTTCGGCGCTGCGTTTGGCGGACAGGCCGGGATCGCTGCGCGCGTTCATGCCAGCTCCAGGGCCTGGGACAGTTCGCCGACGCGGATGCCGTTGCGCACCGGCGCCACCTCGACCCGGTCGAAGCCGTCGGCAAAGCCGCGCAGGGCGATGTATGGAAGGTTGGGGCCGGCCACGCAGGCCATGCCGATACCGCCCGACATGCGCGGGTTGATTTCGAGCAGGCGCGGCTTTCCTGCGGCCTCGCGGAACTGCACGTTGAAATAGCCGTTCAGGCCATAGGCGCGCGCCAGGCTGGCGGTGGCTTGCAGGATGTCGTCACGCTGGTCGATGCGCTGGCCGGCGCCCGACTGCGCCGACTTGCGGCGCGCCACGGCTGCCACCAGGCGGCCGTTGTCGCCCACGCAGTCGACGCTGTATTCGCGCCCATCGAGGTACTCCATCAGCAGCATCGTGCGGAACTGGCCCATGGCGGGCAGGGCGCGCCGGAAGTCGTCGAGCGACACGTGGTATTCGGCGCCGGCCAGCAGCAGTTCGGCGCTGCTGCGGGTCTCGTCGAGGATGGCGAAACCGAGGCCGTAGATCGAGTGCGAGGGCTTCACGCACAGTCTGGCGTGGCGGCGGCGCAGGGCGTCGTAGGCTTGCTCGAATCCGGCGGCGTTCTCGAAGCGGCGGAACTCGGCCACCGGGGCTTCGGGCAGCACGGCTTCTTCGTAGAAGCGCGCCTTGTCGTGGATGAACTGCAGGGTCTCGACCGAGGCGGTGCTGAGCACGCGCGTGCCGATGGCTTCGAAACGGTCGTGGGCGCCGGCCAGCAGGGTGGCTTCGCGTCCCGGGACGAAGATGTCGATCTTGCGTTCGCGGCAGAAGGCGAGGCACCAGTCGACGTATTGGTCGGGTTCCAGGCCGGTCGGTTCGGTGTGGAATTCGTGAGCCAGGCGCGCGGCCGGCGTGCGGGAATTGGGATTGCTGTGGACGATGTGGAAGCGTCCTTCGGTGTCGTCGCGGCGGATCAGTTCGATCGCGGCGTAGACGGACGAGAACGTACGGTTGAACCAGACGCGCATGAAGTCCTTCTTGTAGCAGGTAAAAGCTGCCCCGCACACGGGCGGGGCAAGGGCAGGCGTCGCATGACGCCTGCGATCCGGTCCGGATGTCGAATCAGACGTTGACGCCGAACGAGCGTGCGAGTGGGCCCAGGCCGCCGTTGTAGCCCTGGCCGACGGCGCGGAATTTCCAGTCGCCGCCTGCGCGGTACAGTTCGCCGAAGATCATCGCGGTTTCGGTCGAGCTGTCTTCCGACAAGTCGTAACGGGCGATCTCGGCGTTGGTGCCGGCATTCACGCAGCGGATGAAGGCCTTGCCGATCATGCCGAAGTTCTGGCGGCGCGCTTCGGCGTCGTGGATGGTGACGCAGAACGAGACCTTGTCGACGTCGGCCGGCACACGGGTCAGGTCGACCAGCAGGGTCTCGTCGTCGCCGTCGCCCTGGCCGGTGGTGTTGTCGCCGTTGTGGACGACCGAGCCGTCGGTGGACTTCAGGTTGTTATAGAAGATGAAGTCGGCGTCGCCGCGTACCTTGGCGTCGGACTTGAGCATGAAGGCGCTGCCGTCGAGGTCGAAGGCCGCGCCGTCGGTCGAACGCGGGTCCCAGCCCAGGCCGATCAGGACCTTGGTGAGGTTCGGTGCTTCTTTGCTCAGGTTGACGTTGCCGCCTTTTTGCAGACTGATTGCCATTACAAACCCTTTCAGTTCAGTTGAGTTGACACTGCTCGTTGTTTTGCGCCGTGGGGTACCGGGTGGCGATGGATTGCCTCGGCAGCCAATATAGGCGTTAATTGCCCGATTGTACATAAGGGGGCTTATGGCAGGCTTAGGGAGGGCTTCGCAGGTGATATATGCATGCGTTCATGGGGCTGTTGCCTGCTCCTGTATCGGTATGCATGATCCGCGTGGGCTCGAGAGCACACCCTACGGGACAAGTCATCGGCTCGCGGTGACGAAACCCGCGGCGTACCGGGTCTTGCTTTTCGTCGCCGGGAGTCCGCGGCCTCGTCCGTAGGGTGGGCTCTCGAGTCCACGCGGATGCAACCTACCGATAACAGCGCAGGCAACAGCCCCGCTAACACCCGATCACACCGCCGTCGAAACTCAGCTATTGCATTCCAAGAAAACCCTTCGTATAATGCGGCTCCCCGGGCGGTTAGTTCAGTTGGTTAGAATACTTGGTCGACATCCAAGGGGTCGCAGGTTCGAATCCTGCACCGCCCACCAAAGACACTTCAAACAGTCGCAGAGCCCTTCGCGGTTCTGCAGAGAAAAGGCGCAACCGTGCCTTTTCTGTGCTGGTCAGCTAGACCAGATTCCTTCTTCTCCACGCTACTGCGAAAAATGCGCAACAAGGGTTCACATACCCCCCGATTATCTTGTTGCGTCAAGCCCCTTTGCGCGCTATACTAGCCGGCTTCGGTATGGATTGGTCTTTTTCGAATCCGTACTTTTTCCTAGTAGTTAAACAACCCCCGCCCAATCGTAGGTGGGAATGGAGAAAAAATGAGCCTGGGCCTTCTCGGTCGCAAGGTTGGCATGATGCGCATCTTCACGGATGACGGGGACTCGATCCCAGTCACCGTGCTCGACGTATCGAACAACCGTGTCGCGCAAATCAAAACTCCTGAAACCGACGGCTATGCCGCAGTTCAGGTCGCATTCGGTCAACGTCGCGCTTCCCGCGTGACCAAGGCTGTTGCGGGTCACCACGCCAAAGCTGGTGTGGAAGCCGGTACGATGCTGAAGGAATTCCGCGTCGAAGCCGCCAAAGCCGCCGAACTCAAAACCGGCGATACCGTGAACGTTTCGCTGTTCGAAGTGGGCCAGAAAATCGACGTGCAAGGCACCTCGATCGGTAAGGGCTACGCCGGTACCATCAAGCGTTACAACTTCTCGTCGGGTCGTCAGACCCACGGTAACTCGCGTTCGCACAACGTTCCTGGCTCCATCGGTATGGCGCAGGATCCGGGCCGCGTGTTCCCTGGCAAGCGCATGACCGGTCACATGGGCGACGTTACCGTCACCACCCAGAACCTGGAAATCGCTCGTATCGACGCTGAGCGTCAACTGCTGCTGGTGAAGGGTGCCGTTCCTGGCGCCAAGAACGGCCAAGTGGTTGTCAAGCCAGCCGTCAAAGTCAAAGCCAAGAAGGGAGCTTAATTATGGAACTTCAGCTCCTGAATGAGCAAGGTCAAGCCGGCGCCGCTGTTGCAGCTACCGATGAAGTCTTCGGCCGCGAATACAACGAAGCCCTGATTCACCAGGTCGTGGTCGCCTACGCTGCCAATGCACGTAGCGGTAACCGCAAGCAGAAAGACCGTGAAGAAGTCAGCCACACCACCAAGAAGCCATGGCGCCAAAAAGGCACCGGCCGCGCTCGTGCTGGTATGTCGTCGTCGCCACTGTGGCGCGGCGGTGGTCGCATCTTCCCGAACTCGCCTGACGAAAACTTCACCCACAAAGTGAACAAGAAGATGTTCCGTGCAGGTATCTGCTCGATCTTCTCGCAGCTGGCCCGCGAAGGCCGCCTGGTCGTCATCGAGAACCTGTCGATCGAAGCACCGAAGACCAAGCTGCTGTCGCAAAAGCTGCAGGGCATGGGCCTCGAATCGGTCCTGGTGATCACCGACACCATCGAAGAAAACCTGCTGCTGGCCTCGCGTAACCTGCCGAACGTGCTGGTTGTCGAGCCTAAAGCTGCTGACCCGATGTCGCTGGTGTTCTACAAAAAAGTCCTGGTCACGAAAGCTGCTCTGGCCAAGATCGAGGAGATGTACGCATGAGCACCGCAATCAAATTCAGCGAAGAGCGCCTGATGAAGGTGCTGCTGGCTCCGGTCATTTCCGAGAAGGCTACCTTCATCGCGGAAAAGAACGAGCAGATCGTGTTCAAGGTCCTGCCTGACGCGACCAAGCCAGAAATCAAGGCTGCCGTCGAACTGCTGTTCAAAGTCGAAGTGGAATCGGTGCAGACCGTGAACCGCGAAGGCAAGCAAAAGCGTTCGGGCCGTTTCAACGGTCGCCGCAACCACACCAAGCGCGCTTTCGTGTGCCTGAAGCCAGGCCAGGAAATCAATTTTGTCGAGGAGGCTAAATAATGGCACTCGTTAAGATGAAGCCAACCTCCCCAGGCCGCCGCGGCATGGTGAAAGTTGTGAACAGCGACCTGTACAAGGGCCGTCCGTTCGCAGCACTGGTTGAAAAGAAATCGAAGACTGCTGGCCGTAACAACAACGGTCACATCACCACCCGCCACATCGGCGGTGGCCACAAGCATCACTACCGTCTGGTCGACTTCAAGCGCCAGAAGGACGGCATTCCTGCCAAGGTCGAGCGTATCGAATACGACCCGAACCGTAGCGCGCACATTGCACTGCTGTGCTACGCCGACGGTCACCGTGCGTACATCATCGCCACCAAAGGCATGGCTGTCGGCGACAGCGTGATGAACGGTTCGGAAGCGCCGATCAAGTCGGGCAACTGCCTGCCGATCCGCAACATCCCGATCGGTACCGTCATGCACTGCGTCGAAATGCTGCCAGGTAAGGGTGCCCAGATGGCCCGTACCGCCGGCGCCGGCGTCGTCCTGATGGCCCGTGAAGGCACCTACGCCCAGGTTCGCCTGCGCTCGGGTGAAGTCCGTCGCGTTCACATCGAATGCCGTGCAACCGTGGGTGAAGTCGGCAACGCCGAGCACAGCCTGCGCAAGATCGGTAAAGCTGGTGCGATGCGCTGGCGCGGTGTTCGTCCTACCGTTCGCGGTGTGGTCATGAACCCGATCGACCACCCGCACGGTGGTGGTGAAGGCCGTACGGCAGCTGGTCGCCATCCGGTGTCGCCATGGGGTCAACAGACCAAGGGCAAGAAGACGCGTTCGAACAAGCGCACTTCGTCGATGATCGTCTCGCGCCGCGGCAAGAAATAAGGATAAATCATGACTCGTTCATTGAAAAAAGGGCCGTTCGTTGACGCCCACCTGGTGAAAAAAGTCGAGACCGCGCAAGCGACCAAAGACAAGAAGCCAGTCAAAACCTGGTCGCGCCGCTCGACGATCACTCCTGACTTCATCGGTCTGACGATCGCTGTCCACAACGGCAAGCTGCACGTGCCGGTGTACGTCTCGGAGAACATGGTCGGCCACAAGCTCGGCGAGTTCGCGCTGACCCGTACGTTCAAGGGCCACGCCGCTGACAAGAAGGCGAAAAAATAATGGAAACTAAAGCTATCCTCAAAGGCGTGCGCCTGTCGGAACAAAAGGGCCGCCTGGTTGCGGACCTGATCCGCGGCAAGAAAGTTGACGCAGCACTCAACATTCTGCAGTTCAGCCCGAAAAAAGGCGCGACCATCATCAAGAAGGTTCTCGAGTCGGCAATCGCCAACGCGGAACACAATGATGGCGCCGACATCGACGAGCTGAAAGTCGTTCAGATCTACGTTGAAAAGGGCCCGATCCTGAAGCGCTTTACTGCTCGTGCAAAAGGCCGCGGCGATCGCATTTCGAAACAATCCTGTCACGTCTACGTGACTGTCGGTAACTAAGGAGCAAACGATGGGTCAGAAAATCCACCCAACCGGCTTCCGCCTGGCGGTCACCCGTAACTGGGCATCGCGCTGGTACGCTGGCAACGGCAACTTCGCCGACATGCTGAAGGAAGACCTGGAAGCACGTACTTTCCTGAAGAAGAAGCTGAAGAACGCTTCGGTCGGCCGCATCGTCATCGAGCGCCCAGCCAAGAACGCGCGCTTCACCATCTACTCGTCGCGTCCTGGTGTCGTGATCGGTAAAAAAGGCGAAGACATCGAAGTGCTGAAGTCGTCGCTGACGAAGATCATGGGCGTGCCTGTGCACGTCAATATCGAAGAAATCCGCAAGCCGGAAATCGATTCGCAGCTGATCGCCGATTCGATCTCGCAGCAGCTGGAAAAGCGCATCATGTTCCGCCGCGCGATGAAGCGCGCGATGCAAAACGCAATGCGCCTGGGCGCCGTCGGCATCAAGATCATGTCGTCGGGCCGCCTGAACGGCATCGAAATCGCACGTACCGAATGGTACCGCGAAGGCCGTGTGCCTCTGCACACCCTGCGCGCCGATATCGACTACGGCACCAGCGAAGCGTCGACCACCTACGGCATCATCGGTGTCAAGGTCTGGGTCTACAAGGGCGACCGTTCGGTCACCGGCGAAGCCCCGGTCATCGACACCCCGCCGGACGAGAAAAAGCCACGCGGCCCACGTCGTGACGATGGCAAGCCATCGCGCGGCCCACGCCCGGCCGGAGGCGCCCGTCCAGGTAATGCAGCACCGACCGTGCGTGCTCGTCCAGCCGTCAAGCTGGCGACCCCGGCTGCCGCTGCACCAGCTGAGAAAGCAGGAGAATAAGCATGCTGCAACCATCGCGCAGGAAGTATCGTAAAGAGCAGAAAGGCCGTAACACCGGCATTTCGCACACCCGCGGCACCGCGGTCTCGTTCGGTGAATTCGGTCTGAAGGCAGTTGCCCGCGGCCGTATCACCGCGCGCCAGATCGAAGCGGCACGTCGCGCCATGACCCGTCACATCAAGCGTGGCGGTCGTATCTGGATCCGTATCTTCCCGGACAAGCCGATCTCGAACAAGCCGGCCGAAGTCCGTATGGGTAACGGTAAAGGTAATCCGGAATACTACGTCGCTGAAATCCAGCCAGGCAAAGTCCTGTACGAGATGGACGGCGTCGCAGAAGAACTGGCGCGCGAAGCATTCCGCCTGGCCGCTGCCAAACTGCCACTGGCTACCACGTTCGTCGTGCGCCAGGTCGGCCAATAACAGGAGTTGAATATGAAAGCATCGGAACTCCGCGGCAAGGACCAGGAAGCGCTGCAAAAGGAGCTGAATGAGCTGCTGAAGGCCCAGTTCGGCCTGCGCATGCAAATCGCTACCCAGCAGCTGGGCAATACCGCGCAGCTCAAGAAAGTACGTCGCGACATCGCGCGTGTGAAGACTGTGATGAACTCGAAGGAAGCCAAATGAACGACACCACTAAAACGGCGCTGAAGCGTACGCTGGTCGGCAAAGTCGTGTCCGACAAAATGGACAAGACCGTCACCGTGCTGATCGAGCGTCACGTGAAGCACCCGCTGTACGGCAAGATCATCGTGCGCTCGAACAAGTATCACGCGCACGACGAAACCAACCAGGCCAAGACCGGCGACACGGTCGAGATCTCGGAAGGTCGCCCGATCTCGAAGACGAAAGCTTGGACTGTTACCCGTGTTGTGCAGGTTGCACAGGTACTGTAAGCAGTAAAAATTAGTCTTGCGTGGCCCGCTGGTATCTGAGATACTAGCGGGCTTCGTTCATGTGTTGCCGCAGTTTGTCCCCCTCGGTAACTGCGGCCTGTTCGAAGTTTATTGGAAAGTCCAATCACCCAATCGTAGCGCTCCAGCAGGGGCGGTGCGGCGGGACCAAGACTGACCGCAGGCCTACGGTTCGCCGTGGGGTTTCTTCGGCTTAAGTTGGGAAAGAAAATACTATGATTCAAACCGAAAGCCGGCTCGAAGTAGCCGACAACACCGGTGCAAAAGAAGTTTTGTGCATCAAGGTGTTGGGCGGCTCCAAGCGCCGTTATGCGAGCATTGGCGACATCATCAAGGTAACCGTCAAGGTTGCCGCGCCACGTGGCCGTGTCAAAAAAGGTGAAATTTATAACGCTGTGGTTGTGCGTACCGCTAAAGGTGTGCGCCGCCAAGACGGCTCCCTGGTGAAGTTCGACGGCAATGCCGCAGTACTGCTGAACGCCAAGCTGGAACCGATCGGCACCCGTATCTTCGGACCAGTGACGCGCGAGCTGCGCACTGAAAAGTTCATGAAGATCGTGTCCCTGGCACCTGAAGTACTGTAAGGAGTCGCAATGGATAAGATTCGTAAAAACGACGAAGTCATCGTTTTGGCCGGTAAAGACAAGGGCAAGCGTGGCGTGGTTTCGCGTCGCGTCGACGCCGAGCACGTCATCGTCGATGGCGTGAACGTCGCCAAGAAGGCCGTCAAGCCGAACCCGATGACCGGCGTCCAAGGTGGTATCGTCGACAAGGCGATGCCGATTCACGTCTCCAACGTCGCGCTGTTCAACGCCGCGACCGGCAAGGCTGACCGCGTAGGCTTCAAAGACCAGGACGGCAAGAAAGTCCGCGTCTACAAGTCTTCCGGCGAAGAAGTGAAGGTGTAAGAACATGGCCCGTCTCCAACAATTCTACAAAGACAAAGTCGTCGCTGACCTGACCGAAAAATTCGGCTACAAGTCGGTGATGGAAGTGCCGCGCCTGACCAAGATCACCCTGAACATGGGTGTTGGTGAAGCGATCGCCGACAAGAAAGTGCTCGAGCACGCTGTCAGCGACCTGACCAAGATCGCCGGCCAGAAGCCAGTGACCACCAAGTCGCGCAAGGCAATCGCAGGTTTCAAGATCCGCGAAGGCTACCCGATCGGTACCATGGTTACCCTGCGTGGCAACCGCATGTACGAGTTCCTGGATCGTTTCATCACCGTGGCCCTGCCGCGCGTGCGTGACTTCCGTGGCGTGAACGGCAAATCGTTCGATGGTCGTGGCAACTACAACATCGGCGTCAAGGAACAGATCATCTTCCCTGAAATCGATTACGACAAGATCGACGCGCTGCGTGGCATGAACATCTCGATCACCACCACCGCTAAGACCGACGACGAAGCCAAAGCGCTGCTCGCCGCCTTCAAATTCCCGTTCAGGAACTAAGAGCATGGCAAAACTTGCACTGATTAACCGCGAACAGAAGCGTGCAGACCTGGTGGAGAAATTCGCCGCAAAGCGTGCAGCTCTGAAAGCGATCATCGACGACCAGTCGAAGACCGAAGAAGAACGTTACGAAGCGCGCCTGAAACTGCAGGCCCTGCCACGTAACTCGGCGCCGACCCGCCAGCGTAACCGCTGCGCCATGACCGGCCGCCCACGTGGCACCTTCCGTAAGTTCGGCCTCGCCCGTACCAAAATCCGCGAATTCGCCATGAAGGGCGAAATTCCGGGTATGACCAAAGCCAGCTGGTAATAGGAGAATAAGCAATGAGTATGAGCGATCCTATCGCCGATATGCTGACCCGCATTCGCAACGCACAAACTGTTCAAAAGACCACGGTCGCAATGCCGTCGTCGAAAGTCAAGGTTGCCATTGCCAACGTCCTGAAGGACGAGGGTTACATTGAGGATTTCGCCGTGTCCACCGAAGGTGGCAAGTCGGAACTGAAAATCGGTTTGAAGTATTACACCGGCCGTCCGGTCATCGAGCGCATCGAGCGCGTTTCCCGTCCTGGCCTGCGTGTCTACAAAGGCAAAGACGAGATCCCGACCGTCATGAACGGCCTGGGCGTGGCGATTGTGTCGACCCCGCAAGGCGTGATGACTGACCGCAAAGCCCGCGCCACCGGCGTCGGCGGCGAAGTTATCTGCTACGTAGCTTAAGGAGTAGACGATGTCTCGAGTAGCTAAGATGCCAATCGCTGTCCCAGCTGGCGCCGAAGTGGCGATCACTGCAGCAGCGATCACGGTCAAAGGCCCACTGGGCACCCTGACCCAGCCGCTGAACGGCCTGGTCAAGGTAGAAAACAACAACGGCACGCTGACGTTCGACGTGGTGGACGATTCGCGTGAATCGAACGCCATGTCGGGCACCCTGCGCGCCCTGGTCAACAACATGGTTACCGGCGTCACCAAGGGCTTCGAGAAGAAGCTGAACCTGGTGGGCGTGGGCTACAAGGCAGCAGTGCAGGGCAACGCCCTGAACCTGTCGCTGGGCTTCTCGCACCCGGTGCTGCACGCGATGCCGGAAGGCGTCACCGCAGCAACCCCGACCCCGACCGAAATCCTGATCAAGGGTATCGATCGTCAAAAGGTCGGCCAGGTTGCCGCTGAAGTGCGCGCTTACCGCTCGCCTGAGCCTTACAAAGGCAAGGGTGTCCGTTATTCGGACGAAGTGGTGAAGCTTAAAGAAACCAAGAAGAAATAATCGGAGCTGACATGGACAAGAAACAATCGCGTCTGCGTCGCGGACGCCAAACCCGCATCAAGATCGCCCAGCTGGGCGTGAATCGCCTGTCGATTCACCGCACCAACCTGCACATCTATGCGAACCTGATCAGCCCGGATGCGAAGGTCCTGGTTTCGGCTTCGACGCTGGAAGCAGAAGTGCGCGCTGAACTCGGTGGCAAATCCGGCGCCGGCGGCAACGCTGCAGCCGCTGCCCTGGTCGGCAAGCGCGTCGCAGAAAAAGCACTGAAAGCAGGAATCACCGAAGTCGCATTCGACCGTTCGGGTTTCCGTTACCACGGCCGTGTCAAGGCGCTGGCAGATGCCGCGCGTGAAGCCGGTCTGAAGTTCTAAGGAAGAATCGTCATGGCAAAAATGCAAGCGAAAATGGCAAGCGACAAGCCGGATGATGGCATGCGCGAAAAAATGATCGCGATCAACCGCGTGACCAAAGTGGTCAAGGGTGGTCGTATCATGGGTTTTGCAGCGCTGACCGTTGTCGGTGACGGCGATGGCCGCATCGGCATGGGCAAAGGCAAGTCGAAGGAAGTTCCAGTCGGCGTGCAAAAAGCGATGGAAGAAGCCCGCCGCAACCTGATCAAGGTGCCCCTCAAGAACGGTACGCTGCACCACACCGTTACCGGTCGTCACGGCGCCTCGCGCGTCCTGATGTCGCCGGCCAAGCCGGGTACCGGCGTGATCGCTGGTGGCGCAATGCGCGCTATCTTCGAGGTGATGGGCGTGACCGACGTGGTCGCCAAGTCGACCGGTTCGTCGAACCCGTACAACCTGGTTCGCGCGACCCTCGACGGTCTGGCAAAAATGAGCACTCCGGCTGACATCGCTGCCAAGCGCGGCAAGTCGGTCGAAGACATCATCGGCTAAGGTGAAGACAATGGCAAACACCATCAAAGTACAACTGGTCAAGGGCCTGATCGGCACCCGTCAAGACCACCGCGCTACCGTGCGTGGTCTGGGTCTGCGCCGCGTCAACTCGGTCTCCGAGTTGCAGGACACCCCGTCGGTGCGCGGCATGATCAACAAAGTCTCGTACCTCGTTAAAGTAGTCGGGTAAGCCTTCGGGCTTACCTAACGGAGAAAACAATGGAATTGAATACCATTCAACCAGCTGACGGCGCCAAGCACGCTAAGCGTCGCGTCGGCCGCGGTATCGGCTCCGGCCTGGGCAAGACCGCCGGTCGCGGTCACAAGGGTCAGAAATCGCGTTCGGGCGGCTTCCACAAGGTCGGCTTCGAAGGCGGCCAGATGCCTCTGCAGCGTCGTCTGCCGAAGCGCGGCTTCAAGTCGCTGAACGCCACCTTCAAGGCTGAAGTCCGTCTGTCGGACCTGAACGCCCTGGCCGTCGGCGAGATCGACATCCTGGTGCTGAAGCAAGCAGGCATCCTGCCAGTGGTGGCACGCGACGTGCGCGTCATCCTGTCGGGCGAGATCACCAAAGCGGTGACCCTCAAGGGCCTGAAAGCGACCGCGGGCGCGAAAGCGGCCATCGAAGCAGCTGGCGGTTCGGTCGCGTAAAGCGATCGCTGCCTGATCGGAGCAAAAATTGGCGACTAATTCACAACTTGGTAAAAGCGCCGCCGCCGGATTCCCCTGGGGCCGGCTGTGGTTTTTGCTTGGCGCATTGGTCGTGTACCGCATCGGTGCTCATATCCCGGTCCCCGGGATTGATCCGGTCGCGCTGGCGTCGCTGTTCAAGGAAAACTCGAACGGCATCCTGGGCATGTTCAACATGTTCTCGGGGGGCGCGCTGTCCCGCTTTACCGTGTTCGCACTCGGGATCATGCCCTACATTTCGGCTTCGATCATCATGCAGCTGGGGTCGATCGTCTCGCCGCAACTGGAAGCGCTGAAGAAGGAAGGCGAAGCAGGGCGCCGCAAGATCACCCAGTACACCCGTTACTTCACGGTGGCACTGGCTCTGTTCCAGGCGTTCGGCATCGCCGTCGCGCTCGAGGCCCAGCCGGGTCTCGTGCTCGAACCAGGCATGGCATTCCGCTTCGTCACGGTCGTGACCCTCTTGACCGGCACCATGTTCCTCATGTGGCTGGGCGAGCAGATCACCGAACGTGGCCTGGGCAACGGCATTTCGATCATCATTTTCGCCGGTATCGCAGCCGGTCTGCCGTCGGCACTGGGTGGCCTGTTCACCCTGGTCTCGAACGGTTCGATCAGCAGCATCGCCGCGATCATTATCGTCATCCTGGTGGTTGCGGTTACGTATGCAGTCGTGTTCGTTGAACGCGGTCAGCGCAAGATCCTCGTGAATTACGCCAAGCGCCAGGTCGGCAACAAGGTGTACGGTGGCACAACCAGCCACCTGCCCCTGAAGCTGAACATGGCCGGCGTGATCCCGCCGATCTTCGCGTCCTCGATCATCCTGTTCCCGGCGACGATCGTCGACTGGTACACGCGGGGCAAGGACTCCAGCGGCCCGTTCATCGGGTTCCTGAAAGACCTGGCCGCCTCGCTGACGACCGGTGAGCCGATCCACGCGTTGCTGTATGCGGTGGCGATTGTGTTCTTCTGCTTCTTCTACACCGCGCTGGTATTCAACAGCAAGGAAACGGCGGACAACTTGAAGAAGAGCGGCGCGTTTGTTCCGGGCATCCGTCCGGGCGAGCAGACCGCACGCTACATCGACAAGATCCTGATGCGCCTGACCCTGGCCGGTGCGGTCTATATCACCCTCGTGTGCCTGGTGCCGGAGTTCCTGCAGTCGTTCTGGAAAGTTCCTTTCTATTTCGGCGGCACGTCGCTCCTGATTATCGTGGTGGTGACCATGGACTTCATGGCACAAGTGCAGAACTACGTCATGTCGCAGCAATACGAATCGCTGCTGCGCAAGGCTAACTTCAAGGGCGGAATCCCGTCGCGTTAAGCGGCAGGAGGAATGGACCGAATGGCAAAAGACGACGTCATCCAAATGCAGGGCGAGATTCTCGAGAATCTCCCAAATGCGACATTTCGCGTAAAGCTGGAAAACGGGCATGTGGTCCTGGGGCATATCTCGGGTAAAATGCGGATGAACTATATCCGCATCCTCCCGGGCGACAAGGTAACGGTCGAACTCACGCCGTACGACTTGTCCCGGGCGCGCATCGTATTCCGCACCAAGTAAAAAATATTAAGTAAACTCACCAGAGAGAGTACAAAATGAAAGTTAATGCTTCAGTCAAGCGGATCTGCCGCAACTGCAAGATCATCAAGCGCAAGGGCGTGGTCCGCGTGATCTGCGTCGAGCCGCGTCACAAGCAGCGTCAAGGTTAAGAGGAATAACGAATGGCACGTATTGCAGGGGTTAACATCCCAAATCATCAGCACACTGTTATCGGCCTGACGGCGATCTACGGTGTTGGCCGTCCACGTTCGCAGAAAATCTGCGAAGCGACCGGTATCGCGACCAACAAGAAGGTCAAGGACCTGGACGACAACGAACTCGAGAAGCTGCGTGACGAAGTCGCGAAGTTTGTCGTGGAAGGCGACCTGCGCCGCGAACTGTCCATGAACATCAAGCGTCTGATGGATCTGGGTTGCTACCGCGGCATGCGTCACCGTAAGGGTCTGCCAGTGCGCGGTCAGCGTACCCGCACCAATGCACGTACCCGCAAAGGTCCGCGCAAGGCCGCTCAATCGCTGAAGAAATAATCTAGGAACCGACCATGGCTAAGCAACAAAGCAGCGCAGCAGCAGCTCGCGTCCGCAAGAAAGTCAAGAAGAACGTGGCTGAGGGCATCGCCCACGTCCACGCTTCGTTCAACAACACCATCATCACGATCACCGACCGCCAGGGCAACGCCCTGTCGTGGGCGACGTCGGGTGGCGCTGGCTTCAAGGGTTCGCGTAAATCGACCCCGTTCGCGGCACAGGTCGCTGCTGAAGCAGCCGGCAAGGTCGCTCAAGAAAGCGGCGTGAAGAACCTGGAAGTGCGCATCAAGGGCCCAGGCCCAGGCCGTGAATCGGCTGTGCGTGCACTGAACAACCTGGGCATCAAGATCACCGAGATCCAGGACGTTACCCCAGTTCCGCACAACGGCTGCCGTCCGCCGAAGCGTCGCCGTATCTAAGGCAGGGGCGGGGAGTCCTCCGCCTTTTCCTTGATCGCAGCGCGGAAGCAACGCGTCGTATCAAATATGCCGGTGCAGTCGCCCAGATTGGGTTATACTGCCCGGCTATTCTCGCCTCGGACTCATCCTCCGGGGCGTTCTTTCAGCCACGTCCGCTCATACATGGGTCGGACTAGCGCCTGCCGCATCGCTTGCGATGCCTCCGGGGCGTGATTAATACATCAAAGGATTCAACGTGGCACGTTATATCGGACCAAAAGCAAAACTGTCGCGCCGTGAAGGCACCGACCTGTTCCTGAAGAGCGCACGCCGCTCGCTCGATTCGAAGTGCAAACTGGACGTCAAGCCAGGCCAGCACGGCGTCAAGTCGGGTGCCCGCACCTCGGACTACGGCAACCAGCTGCGTGAAAAGCAGAAGGTCAAGCGCATGTACGGCATCCTGGAACGCCAGTTCCGCCGCTACTTCGCCGAAGCGTCGCGCCGCAAGGGCAACACCGGCGAAACCCTGCTGAAGCTGCTGGAATCGCGCCTGGACAACGTTACCTACCGCATGGGCTTCGGCTCGACCCGCGCCGAAGCGCGCCAGCTGGTCAGCCACAAGGCCTTCACCGTCAACGGTAACGTCGTGAACATCGCTTCGTACGCCGTCAAGACCGGCGACGTCATCGCCGTTCGCGAAAAGGCCAAGAAGCAAGTGCGTATCATCGAAGCCCTGTCGCTGGCCGAACAAGTCGGCATGCCGAGCTGGGTGTCGGTCGACAGCAAGAAGATGGAAGGCACCTTCCGTTCGTTCCCAGAGCGTAACGAGATCGCCGCCGACGTCAACGAAGCGCTGATCGTCGAACTGTACTCGCGTTAATAGAACCTAGTACATGCGCCCGCTCCTCACCGAGCGGGCGTTGCAGTTTTCAGAATTCACCACATGCCATCAGCCTTATCGGTGTAACGAGCCGAGGGTATTGAAGAGGACATTTCATGCAAAATAGTTTGTTGAAGCCACGTATCATCGACGTCGAAGCCCTGGGCGCCGGTCACGCAAAAGTCGTGATGGAGCCGTTCGAACGTGGTTATGGCCACACGCTGGGTAACGCGCTGCGCCGCGTCCTGCTGTCGTCGATGATCGGCTACGCGCCGACCGAAGTGACGATCGCCGGCGTCGTGCACGAGTACTCGTCGCTCGACGGCGTGCAGGAAGACGTCGTCGACCTGCTGCTGAACCTGAAGGGTGTCGTGTTCAAGGTGCACAACCGTGACTCCGTGACCCTGACCCTGAAGAAGGAAGGCGAAGGCGCAGTCCTGGCATCGGACATCGATCTGCCGCATGACGTGGAACTGATCAACCCGGATCACGTGATCGCTCACCTGACCGCCGGTGGCAAGCTGGACATGCAGATCAAGGTCGAGAAGGGCCGTGGTTACGTGCCGGGTAACGTCCGTCGCCTGTCGGAAGACACCAACAAGACGATCGGCCGCATCATCCTGGACGCATCGTTCTCGCCAGTGCGCCGCGTGTCGTACGCCGTCGAATCGGCGCGCGTCGAGCAGCGT
Source organism: Massilia sp. IC2-278 (assembly GCF_020708045.1). GTDB lineage: Bacteria > Pseudomonadota > Gammaproteobacteria > Burkholderiales > Burkholderiaceae_D > Telluria. The sequence goes on along the minus strand of NZ_JAJFES010000005.1, from coordinate 330,486 downwards.
ACCGATCTGGACAAGCTGATCATCAACATCGAGACCAACGGCGTCATCACCCCGGAAGAAGCGATCCGTCAGTCGGCACGCGTCCTGGTTGACCAGCTGAACGTCTTCGCCGCGCTGGAAGGCACGGAAGCGGCTGCCGAAGCACCATCGCGTGCTCCGCTGGTCGATCCGATCCTGCTGCGTCCGGTCGACGACCTGGAACTCACGGTCCGTTCGGCGAACTGCCTGAAGGCCGAGAACATCTACTACATCGGCGACCTGATCCAGCGTTCGGAAAACGAACTGCTCAAGACGCCGAACCTGGGCCGCAAGTCGCTCAACGAAATCAAGGAAGTCCTGGCTTCGCGCGGTTTGACCCTGGGCATGAAGCTGGAAAACTGGCCTCCTGCTGGTCTGGAAAAATAAATTGTCGTACCTATCCGGACACCATTGTCCGGATAGTCTCAACTCCTAATAACCGGTCCGCGTTCTGCGCAAGCCTGAACGATCGAAGAACTGGATTTCATACACTCGAAAGGAAGTACCATGCGTCACCGTCACGGCCTCCGTAAGCTGAACCGTACCTCGTCCCACCGTCTCGCCATGCTGCGCAACATGACCGTCTCGCTGCTGCGTCATGAAGCCATCAAGACCACCGTGCCGAAAGCCAAGGAACTGCGTCGCGTCATCGAACCGATCCTGACCCTGGGCAAGACCGACACCCTGGCCAACAAGCGCCTGGCATTCGCCCGCCTGCGCGACCGCGAAATGGTGCAGAAGCTGTTCGCCGAACTCGGCCCACGTTACGCCAACCGCAACGGCGGCTACCTGCGCATCCTGAAAATGGGTTTCCGCGTGGGCGACAATGCGCCGATGGCCTACGTCGAACTGCTGGACCGTCCGGAAGTCACCTCGGCTGAAGAAGCACCGACCGCCGAGTAATCGCTTCTCGCGAATGAAAAAACCAGGCCTCGTGCCTGGTTTTTTTTCGCCTGCGCGGGCCGTGCCGCGCAATGGCGCCGGCCGATCGTGCCCGTTACCCATCGGTAGGCAGTCCGGTGTACCATTCCTGCGCTGTCGTCATCCAAAGGAAGTCATGTCCCTGTTCCGTCTCCGTCCGATCCGCGCGCCGCTGCTGGCCGCACTGTCGCTGCTGTTCATTGTCCTTGCCGTGCTGGCCGCGCCAGGCCGCGCGCAGGACTTCCTCGACCCGGCCGTCGCCTTCAAGTTCTCGGCGCGCATGGAGGGCGACCGCACCGCGGTCGTTACCTACGATATCGCCCCCGGCTACTACATGTACCGCGAGCGCTTTGCCTTCACGGCGCGCGGCGCCACCTTGGGCACGCCGCAGATCCCGGCCGGCAAGGTGAAGTTCGACGAGACCTTCGGCAAGGAAGTCGAGACCTACCACGGTTCGGTGACGATCCGCATCCCGGTCGAAGGGGGCGGCTCCTTCAACCTGAACGCCACCAGCCAGGGCTGCGCCGATGCCGGCCTGTGCTATCCGCCGCAGGAACACACTGCACAACTGACGGCAGCCGGCGGCGCGGCGCCGCAGGCGAGCATTCCGCTCGGCGCGAACGGCAGTGCGCCGGCGCCGTTGTCGTCGGCACCGCAGGGCGAGGGCGGCGCCGTGGCGCGTCTCGGCTTGCCGGTCGAGCGTGCGCCGGCAGTCGATACGCCTGCTCAGGCAGCGGTCCAGCAAGCGGCCACGGACGCGCAGGAGGGCGGCATGCCGCCTGCCGCCAGTCCCGCGTCATCGGCCGCCGTCGCCGCTTCGCCATCGGGCGCCGCGCCATCCGACCTGTCCGCCATCGATTCCGTGCTGCAGGGCGGCCGCCTGCTTGCCATCGTCCCGGCCTTCATCCTGCTCGGCCTGGGCCTGGCGTTTACCCCCTGCGTGCTGCCGATGGTGCCGATCCTGTCCTCGATCATCGTCGGCGAGGGCGGCAAGGCGAAGCGCTCGCGTGGCCTGGTGCTGTCGATTACCTATTCGCTCGGCATGGCCATCGTCTACACGGCGCTGGGCGTGGCGGCCGGCCTGATCGGCGAGGGCCTGGCCGCCGCGCTGCAGAACCCCTGGGTGCTGGGCGCCTTTGGCCTCCTGATCGTGGCGATGGCGATGTCGATGTTCGGCTTCTACGAACTGCAGGTGCCGGCCGCGCTCCAGACGAAACTGAGCGGCGTGTCGAACCGCCAGGCCTCGGGCAAGCTGGCCGGCGTGTTTGCCATGGGCGCGATCTCGGCCCTGATCGTCGGCCCCTGCGTGGCCGCGCCCCTGGCCGGCGCCCTGGTCTACATCAGCCAGACGCGCGACGTGCTGGTCGGCGGCGCAGCCCTGTTCTCGATGGCGGTCGGCATGAGCATTCCGCTGCTGCTGGTCGGCGTCTCGGCCGGCTCGCTGCTGCCGAAAGCGGGCGCCTGGATGGACTCCGTCAAACGCTTCTTCGGCGTGCTGATGCTGGCCATGGCCCTGTGGCTGGTGTCGCCGGTGCTGCCAGTGGTCGCGCAGATGATCCTGTGGGCGGCGCTGCTGCTCGGCTACGGCGCCTATCTGCTGCGCCGGCGCGGGCACTGGGCGGCGCTGGCCTTTGGCGCCGCGTTCGGCATCCTCGGCGCGATGCAGCTGGTCGGCGTGGCCAGCGGCGGACGCGATCCGCTGGCGCCGCTGGCGCACCTGACGGGAACCCAGAAGCAGCCGCTGCACTTCCAGCGCGTGAAGACGGTGGCCGAACTGGATGCGGCGCTCGCCCGATTGAACGGCAAGACCGCCATGCTCGACTTCTATGCCGACTGGTGCGTGTCCTGCAAGGAGATGGAAAAGCTGACCTTCGTCGATCCGCAGGTGCAGGCGCGGCTGGCAAATACGGTGCTGCTGCAGGTGGATGTGACCGCCAACGATGCCGACGACAAGGCGATGCTGAAGCGCTTCGGGCTGTTCGGGCCGCCGGGGATCATCTTCTTCGATAAAGGGGGGAAGGAGATCGCGGATAGCCGGGTGATCGGGTATCAGAATGCGCAGAAGTTCTTGGGGTCGCTGGAGCGCTTGGACTGATCGACCGACACCATGGCTGACGCGGGGCGCTTCGACTTGCATGTGCCGTACCGCGTGGGCAGTAGGGCTGGCTAAATGCCAGCACTACGAATGCCCACCCTACAAGAACTTCGCCGTGGCCGCGTTAACGAAAAAAGGGATGCCGAGGCATCCCTTTTTGTTTGCTACATCTGCCTGATTTAGCTTTGCATGGCTGCGCTGCGGGCGCCGTGATGGCCAGGACCGCCATGGCCACGGTGCTTGCCGAAGCCGCCGCGCATCGGCTGGCTGTCGAACACTTTCTTTTGTTCCGGCGTGAGCACGGCATAGAAATTGTTCAGGGCTGCCAGGCGCGCTTCCATGCGCGCGGTGCGTTGTTTCTGGCGCTCGACCATGCGTTCCATGCGCTGTGGCGCGGGCAGGGCGGCGAACTGGGCGCGCTCGCCGGTCTTGCCCGTACCTTGGTGCTGCGGACGCTGGGCCGGCTTGCCGGCGGCCAGGAAGGCGGCAAACGCCGGTTCCTGCTGCTCGGTGAGCTTCAGGTCGGCGCGCAGCTTGGCGGCGCGTGCGGCCTGGCGTTCGGCGCGCTTGGCCTGGAATTGCGCACGTTTGGCCTGGCGTTCGGCCTGGTGGGCGGCGCGCTGCTCGGCCGTGACGGCGTGGCCGTGGCGGCCTTCCGGCGCGGCAGCCGGGGTGGTCTGGGCAAACGCGGCGCCGGCGAAACCGACAGCGGCAAAGGCAACCAGGATCTGCTTGCGAAGGGTGTTCATGTGATGTCCTTTCAGTGTGTGAGTCAGCCGTTGCGTGCAAGTGAACTGCGCTCTGCACGGGATCCATCATCGCCAAAAAGTGTAAGCGCAGCGTGTCCCCTGTCCCGCACTTTGTATCAATATGTTTCCCTGTTGAATCCATATACATACCGATACAAATGCGCTGTTCAGGGCCCTTTTAAGTAAGGATAATTGCAGGTATGGACAATTCTTCTACCATCCTCATCGTCGACGACGACCGCGACATCCGCCAGCTGCTGGCCGATTATCTCGAGTCGAACGGTTACCGCGCGCTGGCCGCCGCCGACGGCAGCGCGATGTGGAAAATCCTCGACGAGTCGCGCCCCGACCTGATCGTGCTCGACCTGAACCTCCCCGGCGACGACGGCCTGACCCTGTGCCGCAAGCTGCGCGCCACCTCGACCCTGCCGGTCATCATGCTGACCGCCCGCAACGAGCCGCTCGACCGCATCCTGGGCCTGGAAATGGGTGCCGACGACTACCTGCCCAAGCCCTTCGAGCCGCGCGAGCTGCTGGCGCGCATCCGCAGCGTGCTGCGCCGCTCGCACGCCATGCCCTCGAACGCGCCGGCCGAAAACGTGCAGCAGATGCGCTTTTCGAACTGGACGCTCGACCTCACCGCGCGCCACCTGGTCAACCCGGAAGGCATCGTGATCATGCTCTCGGGCGCCGAGTTCCGCCTGCTGCGCGTCTTCCTGGAGCACCCGAACCGCGTGCTGAACCGCGACCAGCTGCTCAACCTCACGCAAGGCCGCGACGCTGACCCCTTCGACCGCTCGATCGACATCCAGATCAGCCGCCTGCGCCAGAAGCTGGGCGAAGACGCGCGCATGCCGCAGATCATCAAGACCGTGCGCAACGGCGGCTACGTGCTGGCCGGCCAGGTGACCGTGGAGCCGACTGCGTGAAAGCCTTCCTCGGCTCGATGACGGGCCGTGTCTTCATCACCCTGCTGCTCGGCGTGCTGATCACCGGCGCGCTAACCCAGTGGCTTGCCGACAACGAGCGCCAGCGCGTGCTCGAGCATGCGCGCGACCAGAACCTGATCGAACGCGCCGAGCAGCTGATCATGGCCACCGAAATCGTGCCGACCGCGGCGCGCCCGGCCTACCTGGAAGTGGCGAACCGTCCCGGCCTGTCGCTCGAAGTCGGCGCGCCGCGCCCGCTGGCGAAATCCACCAGCGACTTCGCCGAAACCCTGGCCGAGCGCCTCGGCGCCGGCTACCACATCGTCTCGGCCGACTCGCGCCCGCGCGCCTGCGACAGCCCGCCGCGCATCCCCCAGCTGTATGGCTTGCTGTCGGCGCGCTGGCGCGGCGCCTGCGAATTTTTGAACGTGCGCCTGCGCGACGGCGAGGAGTTGCGCCTGGCCGTGCTGCCGCCGCGCGCCGCCGCCGTCAACGACGACACCGACTACCGCGCCGTGATCGTCCTGTTCTTCCTCAGCATCGCCGGCCTGGCCTACCTGGTGGCGCGCATGACCACCCGTCCGCTGAAGCGCCTGGCGGTGGCCGCCCAGGAGCTCGGCAACGACATCAACCGCCCGCCGCTGGACGTGAGCGGCGCCAGCGAGATCCGCCAGGCCAGCACCGCCTTCAACGCCATGCAGGCGCGCATCCGCCAGTACATCTTCCAGCGCACGCAGATGCTGGCCGCCATCACCCACGATCTGCAGACCCCGCTCACGCGCATGCGCCTGCGCCTGGAAAAGGTGGCCGACGCCGACCTGCAGGAACGCCTGATCGGCGATCTGTCGGCGATGCAGGCCATGGTGCGCGAGGGCCTGGAGCTGGCGCGCAGCATGGACACCACCGAAACCATGCAGATGCTGGACCTCGACTCGCTGCTGGCCTCGAGCTGCGACGACGCCGCCGACGCCCACCAGGCGGTCACGCTCAGCGGGCGCTCGGGCATGGCCATCCTCGGCCGTCCGCTCGATTTGCGCCGCTGCCTCGGCAACCTGATCGACAACGCGGTGAAGTACGGCCGCGAGGCGAGCGTGACCGTGGACCGCGTGAACGGCGCGGCGCGCATCCGCGTGCGCGACAGCGGGCCGGGCATTCCGCCGGCCGAGCAGGCGCGCGTGTTCGACCCTTTCTACCGCGTCGAGACCTCGCGTTCGCGCGAATCCGGCGGTACCGGCCTGGGCCTGACCATCGCCCGGAATATCGCCGAGCAGCACGGCGGCAGCATCGCGCTGTCCAACCATCCCGAGGGCGGCCTGGAAGTCACGCTGATGCTGCCGGAGTACTATCCAGGCAAATAAGCGCCTGCGCATCAGGCTTGAGCGCATTGGTTAAGAATCATGTAAGTAAGTTGTCACACGCGGATGGCATACTGCCCGCCACGCTTTTGTGCCTGAGACATTGTTTGATTGATTGATAAAGCTGCCGGAACTGGCGGCAAGGGACCTGAATGAAAAAGAATACGCTCGCAGTCATCGCCGTCGTCGTCGCAGCCGGCATCGGCGGCGCCTGGTACATGAACCGCGGCGCCCACGCCGAAGGCGAGGGCAAGAACGGGCCGGCCGGCGCCGCTGGGGCGGCCCAGGGCCCGACCACCGTCAACGTGGCGGCGCCGCAGCGCCAGGACGTCGGCGTCGACGTCGCCGCCAACGGCACCGTGACCCCGCAGCAGACCGTCGATCTGCGTCCGCAGACCACCAGCACCATCCGCGAAGTGCACATCCGCGAGGGCCAGTTCGTCAAGAAGGGCCAGCTGATGTTCTCGCTCGACGACCGCAGCGACCGTGCCGCCGTGGCCCAGGCCGAGGCGGAAGTGGCGCGCGGCAAGGCCAACCTGGCCGACCTCGAGCGCCAGTACAAGCGCAGCCAGGACCTGGTTGCCCAGAAATTCCTGGCCCAGAGCGCTGTCGATTCGCTGCAAAGCCAGGTCGAAGCGGCCCGCGCCGCGGTGGCTGCGAGCGCCGCTTCTGTGCGTGCGAACCAGGTCAGCGCCAGCTACACCACGATCCGCGCGCCGCTGTCGGGCCGCGTGGGCGCCATCAATGTGTATGGCGGCAGCCTGGTGCAGCCGGCCACTTCGCTCACCACCATCACCCAGCTCGACCCGATCGACGTCGCCTTCACCCTGCCCGAGTCCTCGCTGGGCGCGCTGCTGGCGGCCCAGAAGGCCGGCAAGGTGGCCGTGCAAGCGAGCACCGGCGGCGAGGCGAAGCCCGTTACCGGCGAACTGATTTTCGTCGACAACACGGTCGACCCGACCAGCGGCACCATTCGCGTCAAGGCGCAGTTCAGCAACGCCGACGGCCAACTGTGGCCGGGACAATACGTCAACACCCGGGTCACGGTGCGCACGATCCAGGACGCCGTCGTGATTCCGCAAAATGCGATTATCATCAACGCCTACGGCACCTTCGTCTATGTTGCCGAGAAAGACGGCACCGCGCGCCAGGTGCCGATCGTACGCCAGCATGCCTTTGGCCTGAACGCGGCCGTGACCGGCTTGAACGGCAATGAACAGGTAATTACCGAAGGCAAGCAGAACCTGCGTCCGGGCGGCAAGATCAAGATTGCCGCCGACGCCGGTCCCGCTGCCAAACCACAAGGCGCACCCGCGACGAAGGGTGGTGGAGCATGAATCTGTCCGAACTGTGTATCCGCCGTCCGGTGATGGTGGTCTTGCTGTCGATCAGCCTGGTGCTGGTCGGCATCCTGGCCTACATGCACATCCCGGTCGCGGCGCTGCCGAGCTATAACACGCCGGTCATCAACGTCGGCGCCAATTTGCCCGGGGCCAGCCCGGAAACCATGGCCTCCTCGGTCGCGCTGCCGCTGGAAAAGCAATTCTCGACGATTGCCGGCATCAAGCTGATCACCTCGACCAGCACCCAGGGCAATACCTCGCTGACCCTGGAATTCGACACCTCGATCGACGTCGACAAGGCGGCGGTCGACGTGCAGGCGGCGCTGCTGGCCGCCCAGCGCCAGTTGCCGCTGGAAATGACCGACTTGCCGGCCTACCGCAAGATCAACCCGGCCGACGCCCCGATCCTGTTCATGCACATGACCTCGCCCTCGATGGGCCTGGCCGAGCTGAACGACTACGCGGAGAACGTGGTGTCGCCGGCGATCTCGACCCTGCCGGGCATCGCGCAGGTCACCGTCAACGGCCAGAAGCGCTTCGCCGTGCGCGTGCGCGCCCGTTCCGATTTGATGAACGCGCGCAATATCTCGATGGACGAACTGGCCGCCGCCCTGCGCGCCGCCAATTCGAACACCCCGCTCGGCATCCTCGACGGCCCTGCGCAGACGCTGACCATCCAGGGCGGCGGCCAGCTCATGAAAGCAGCCGACTTCGCCAAACTCATCGTCGCCACCCGCGACGGCCTGCCGGTGCGCCTGGAAGAAGTGGCGCAGGTCGAAGACAGCTACCAGTCGGTGAAGGCCGCCGGCAGCCTGAACGGCGAACGCTCGATCGTGCTGATGGTGCAGCGCCAGCCGAACGCGAACACCGTGCAGGTGGTCGACGCCGTGCGCAACCTGATGCCGAAGTTCGAGACGCAGTTGCCGGCCTCGATCAAGATCAGTCTGGTGAACGACCGCTCGGTGTCGATCCGCGAAGCCATCCACGACGTGAACCTGACGCTGGCCGGCACCGTGATCCTGGTCATCCTGGTGATCTTCCTGTTCCTGCACCGCCTGACCGCGACCCTGATCCCGGCAGTCACGGTGCCGATCTCGCTGCTCGGTGCGCTGTCGCTGCTGTATGCCTTCGGCTATAGCCTGGACAATATTTCCCTGCTAGGGATTACGCTGGCCGTCGGCCTGGTGGTCGACGATGCCATCGTGGTGCTGGAAAACATCGTCCGCCACATGGAAATGGGGAAAAAGCCCTTCCATGCGGCCCTGGTCGGCTCGCGCGAGATGGGCTTCACCATCATCTCGATTTCGATCTCGCTGGTGGCAGTGTTCATCCCGATCTTCTTCATGCCGGGCGTGATCGGCCTGCTGTTCCGCGAATTCGCGGTGATCGTCGGCCTGGCCGTGCTGGTCTCGGCGGCCGTGTCGCTGACCCTGGTGCCGATGCTGTGCTCGCGCCTGATCAAGCATGGCGGCCACATCGAGCCGCACGAAATGTCCTGGGTCGGCCGCCGCTTCGAAGCCATGTTCACCAGCGTGCGCGACGGCTATGCGCGCACCCTGGACGGCGCGCTGCGCCACCGCTTCCTGGTGCTGATGCTGGCATTCGGCACCTTTGCCCTGACCGCCATCCTGTACATGAGCATGCCGAAGGGCTTCTTCCCCGAAGAAGACCTGGGCCAGATCCGCATCACCGTCGAAGCCTCGGAAGACACCTCCTCGCAGGCGATGATGGCGCTGCAGGGCAAGGTGGTCGACATCATGCGCGCCAACAAGCACGTGCAGGACGTCACCTCCTTTGTTGGTGGCGGGAACAGCGGCCGCATGTTCCTGGTGCTAGTGCCGCGCTCGGAGCGCCCGGCCATGCCGGAAGTGCTGGACGAGTTGCGCAAGGCCACCCGTGGCGTGGCCGGGGTGCAGGTCTACATGTCGCCGGTGCAGAATTTGCAGCTGGGCGGACGCCAGAGCAAGAGCCGCTACCAGTATTCGCTGCAAAGCGTGTCGGGCGGCGAGATCGGCAGCTGGGCCGACCAGTTCCTCGAACGCATGCGGCGCGATCCGAAGTTCCGCGACGTCACCAGTGATTCGCAGAATAAGGGCCTGCAAGCCACGCTCGACATCGACCGCGACAAGGCCGCGCGCCTGGGCGTGAACATGGCCGACGTGCGCACCGTGCTGTACGCCGCCTTCGGCGAACGCCAGGTCTCGACCATCTATTCGACTGCCGCCAGCTATTACGTGATCCTGGAAGCGGCCGAGGCCGACCGCTACTACGACGATGCGCTGTCGCGCGTGTCTGTGCGCTCGAACAATGGCGACCTGGTCAAACTGTCGAGCTTTGCAAATGTCCGCCGCACGGTCGGCCCGCTGGCGATCAACCACCAGGGACAACTCCAGGCGATCACGCTCGCCTTTAACCTGGCGCCAAACGTGCCGCTGGGCGACGCCACCGCCGCCATCGACGAGATGAAGCGCGAGATGAAGCTGCCGTCCTCGATCATCACGAACTACGGTGGCGACGCGGCGGTGTTCCAGGACACCCAGTCGAGCCAGCTGATCCTGATCATCACGGCCATCGGCGTCATTTATGTGCTGCTCGGCGTGCTGTACGAAAGCTATATCCACCCGCTGACCATTCTCGCCGGCCTGCCGTCGGCGGCAGTGGGCGCGCTGCTGACGCTGTGGATCTTCAACCTCGACCTGACCCTGATTGCGATGATCGGCATCCTGATGCTGATCGGTATCGTCAAGAAGAACGCGATCATGATGATCGACTTCGCGCTCGATGCGCAGAGGAATGCCGGCATGACCCCGGTCGAGGCGATCCGCGAAGCCTGCATCCTGCGCTTCCGTCCGATCCTGATGACGACCCTGGCGGCGATGATGGGCGCGCTGCCGATCGCGCTGGGCATCGGCGCCGGCGCCGAGCTGCGCCAGCCGCTGGGCCTGGCGGTGGTGGGCGGCCTGATCTTCTCGCAGGTGATCACGCTCTACATCACCCCGGTGATCTACCTGTACCTCGACAAGTACAGCGGCAGCGGGCCGATGACCGACGTCGACATCGCCGCGCACGAGGCCATGCATGGCGCCGGGCACGCTGCCGCACCAGCGCCTGCGCCTGCAAGCACGCCGGTCTCGCTGCACAAGATTGGCTGAAACACAATGTAACAACTATCAGGAAAACCGACCTGTAAGCTGTGCAGCGCAACGCGGCTGTGCGCCGGAGACCCAAAGCAGGTAGACTGCGCGGGTAGACTTCGACTCACCCCCGCATTGCGCTGACCAGTTTCCCGGAAAGTTTTATTGATCTTGCGTGACCATTCCCACTCCTACGCCGAGCACAGCGATGTTTGCCAGCATTGCGGACAGCCGCTGCCTGGCGCCGTGGTGCCGACCTATGGCAGGCAGGGGCCCAACCGCACCGGCCTGGCGGTCACGATCGCCTTGCACCTGCTGCTGGTAGCGCTCTACTTCTACCAGCCCGAACGCACCGAGAAAAAGGCCAAGCCGCCGCCGGGCGGGGAAGTGGTCTATGTGCAACCGCTGTCGAAACCGAAGCCGCCCCAGGCCCAGGCGCCGGCCAAGACCAGCAAACCCTCGAAGAACCCGGCGCAGCCGCGGCCGACGACCCCGCGCGTCGAGCGCCTGCCCGACACCATCACGCTGCCCGAGGAAAAGCCGCGCATTGTCGACAAGGTCGAGCCGCCGCCGCCCGAACCGAAGCCGGAGGCCAAGCCCGAGGAAGCGCCGCCGATGGACATGGCCGAGTACATCGCCCGCAAGCGTGCCCAACGCGGCGCCACCGAGCCGAGCCAGTCGGAAGAGGAAAGCGAAGCCGCACGCGGCACCAGGAATGCGCTGGCCAACATTGCCGCCATCAATAACCGCGGCCGCGACGACGCCAACGAAAGCGGCGGCATCTTCTCGGTCTCGAACAAGACCTTCCACAGCATGGACCTGAAGTTCCGCGGCTGGAACCCGAACTTCAAGCGCCGCTGGCTGACCGCAGTGACCGTGGAGCAGGGCAGCGAGCCGGACGTCGAGACCGCCGTGGTGAAGAAGATGATCGAACTGATCCGCCGCGAAAAGACCGGCGACTTCGAATGGGAATCGCATCGCCTGGGCAAGGTGGTGACGATGAGTGCGCGGCCCAAGGATACGGCCGAGCTGCACGCTTTCCTGATGAAGGAAATGTTCCCCAATTACAGCCCGCCGCGCTGATCGGCGCGCATTCGCCGCCGTTGTCCGCTGGCCACGCGTTGCTCGATGCGTGGCCTTTTCTTTTTCGGCGGCACGCACTCCGCACGATTGCACCGCACGCCTTTGCGCTGCACCAGCGCCGTGCGCTCCAGACCGGCTTAGGCTGAGCGGAGTACCCGCCGCGTTCGCTTCACAGGCCACCGGCGGGCATCTCGCCGTTTCCGCTACCGGAGCCTGTCATGACCCAGCACGCCGTCAATCCCGCACGCCGCCGCATCCTGCAATCCACCGTCCTCACCGCCGGCGCCAGCCTGCTGCCCTTCGGCGCCGGGCTGGCCCAGCCGCCGGCACGGGCGCGCTGGCGACGCCCCGCCGCGAGCTCGAAGATAGGCGTGCGCATGCTCCAGAGCTACGCCCGCGCCGTGCGCGCCATGCTGGCGCTGCCGCCCGAAGACCCGCGCAACTGGTATCGCCAGGCCATCGTCCACACCCTCGACTGCCCGCACGGCAACTGGTGGTTCCTGCCCTGGCACCGCGGCTACCTCGGCTGGTTCGAGCAGGTCTGCCGCGAACTGAGCGGCGACCCGCAGTTCGCCTTGCCATACTGGGACTGGACCGCCGAGCAGCGCCTGCCCGAGGGCATGTTCGACGGCGTGCTCGACCCGAACCACAGCGCCTTCTACGGCACCGGCCCCGAGTTCGAGGCGCGCCTGGCCGCGGCGGTGGCGAGTTCCGGCTACTGGACCTCGCCGGGCGGCGTCTACACCCGCAACTCGCAGTACGGCCAACTGCTGGCGCGAAACATCCGCTTCGACGCCGACGTCATGTTCGACATCCTGCGCGACCCGTCCGGGCGCATGTTCCACGACCAGCCAGGCGCGCGCGGCATCGTGCGCGAGCGGCCCGGCATTTCGCTGGCGACGAGCGACGCGGTGGCCCCGGCCACGATCCGCGCCGCCCTCGACGCGCCCGACTTTCCCACCTTTGCCAGCCCGAAGAGCGCGAATCACAGTGTCTCGGCCGGCTTCGGCGTGCTGGAAGCGCGTCCGCACAATTCGGTGCACCGCTGCGTCGGCTCGCGCGACTGCAACTTCACGGAAACGCGCGGCTTCATGGCCGACATGCTGTCGCCGGTCGACCCGGTGTTCTTCCTGCACCATGCGAACATCGACCGCCTGTGGGACGTCTGGACGCGCCGCCAGACGCTGCTCGGCCTGCCGATCCTGCCGGCCGGCGTCGAGCTGCGCACCGACTTGCCGGACGACCAGAAGTCGGCAGCGGAAAGGGCCACCGATTACTACCGCTGGGCACGCGAACCGCTGCTGTTCTTCGTCGACGCCAAGGGCGCGCCGGTGACGCAGACCCGCGCCGGCGACTACGAGGCCACCGGTTTCTTCGACTACGACTACGAGGCGGGGAGCGGCGAGGAAACGCTGCCGAAGGCGGCCAGCGCCATGGCGCGTGCGCAGCGTGTGGCGCGGCGCGTGTTTCCCGGATCGGTGCTGAGCCGCGCGGTCGGCGGTGCTCGGCCGGCCACGGCCCAGGTGAAAGTGACGGCAGGCACGCTGGAAAGTGCGGTCGAGGCAGGGCAGACCGTGGTGGCGAACATCACGCTGAACTTCCCGCAGGCTTGCCGCGACCCGTACGTCGTGATCCTGAACGGGCCGGAGAATCCGCACGGCATCGACGCCGGCAGCCCTTTCTACCTGGCCACGATCGTAATGTTCGGCCACCGCGGCTCCTGCGGCGCACTCAGCTTCGCGCTGCCGCTCGGCGCCAAGCTGAGCGCGGCGCGCGGGGCAGGATCGTCCGACGATGCGCTGCGGCTGCGGGTGGTGCCGATGCACGCGATGATGGGGCATCACGACATGGGCGATGAGGACGTCGAATTAGTCGCGGCGAACGTCGAGGTGTATTGAGGCTTGGATTGGGTTGGGTTCTGTAGGGTGGGCACCTGTGCCCACGCGGTATGGCACCGCCGCGTGTCGAAACGTCTGTACCGGATGAACACGATAGGCAACGCTCCGCTACCCGCCCCTCACCCGCTCACGGCGCGCCTATTCATCCGTACCATACCGCGTGGGCACAGGTGCCCACCCTACAACGGCAACGGCAACGGCAACGGCAACGGCAACGGCAACGACGACGGCAAACGGCGAAAAAAAACCGTGCAGCAGCACGGTTTTTCATAAGCAGACTTCGGGACGCGCTCAGGCGCCAGCTTTGAGCTTGCGCGCCACATCCAGCGCGAAGTAGGTCAGCACGCCATCGGCGCCGGCGCGCTTGAAGGCCATCATCGATTCCATCATGACCTTGTCGTGGTCCAGCCAGCCGTTCTGGGCGGCGGCCTTCAGCATCGCGTATTCGCCGCTGACCTGGTAGGCAAAGGTCGGCACCTTGAACTCGTCCTTCACGCGGCGCACCACGTCCAGGTAAGGCATGCCGGGTTTCACCATCACCATGTCGGCGCCCTCGGCCAGGTCGAGCGCCACTTCGCGCAGGGCCTCGTCGATGTTGGCCGGGTCCATCTGGTAAGTGTTCTTGTCGGCCTTGCCCAGGTTGGCGGCCGAGCCGACGGCGTCGCGGAAGGGGCCGTAGAAGGCCGAGGCATATTTCGCCGAGTAGGCCATCAAACGGGTGTGGATGAAGCCGCGCTCTTCCAGGGCATTGCGGATCACGCCCATGCGGCCGTCCATCATGTCCGATGGGGCGACGATGTCGACGCCGGCTTCGGCCTGGGCCAGGGCCTGGCGCGTCAGCATGGCGATCGTCTTTTCGTTGACGATGTAACCGGTCTCGTCCGGCAAGCCGTCCTGGCCGTGGGTGGTGTAGGGGTCGAGGGCGACGTCGGTGAGGATGCCGAGCTCAGGGAAGTGTTTTTTGAGCGCCCGCACGGCGCGCGGCACCAGGCCGTCGGGATTGGTCGCTTCCACGCCGTCGTAGGTCTTGAGCGAGGCGTCGATCACCGGGAACAGGGCCAGCACCGGGATGCCGAGCGACACGCATTCTTCGGCAACCTTCAGCAGCAGGTCGATCGAGACGCGCTCGACGCCCGGCATCGAGGCCACTTGCTGGCGCTGGTTTTCGCCGTCGAGGATGAAGACCGGGTAGATCAGGTCCGAGGCGGTAACGGTGTTTTCGCGCATCAGGGCGCGCGAGAAGGGGTCGCGGCGCATGCGGCGCATGCGCGTGTTCGGGTATTGGCCGGTAATGATGGAACTCATCGTGATCGCTTTCTATCAGGATTGGTCGGGGACCGGGTTTTCTTCCTCGTCGCCTGCCTCATCTTCATCGTTGCCGGACAGGCCGATCAACTCCTGGATCTTGGCGTCCGCCTCTTCGATGCCGATCCGCTTCAGCGCGGAGAACAGTTGCACCGTGAACGGGAAACCTTCGCCGTCCTCGTCGACATAGCTGTCGAGGATGCCGCGGGCTTCGCGCAGCACGTTGGCCTGCTCGTTGCGGTTCAGCTTGTCGGCCTTGGTCAGGATGCAGTGGATTGGTTTACCGGTCGGGGCGAACCATTCCAGCATCTGCACGTCGAGGTCGGTGAAGGGGCGGCGCGAATCCATGATCAGCACCAGGGCCGCGAGCTGCTCGCGGCGCTGGACGTAGTCGCCCAGCAGTTTTTGCCAGTGCAGCTTGGCGTTGCCCGACACTTCCGCGTAGCCGTAACCCGGCAAGTCGACCAGCAGGGCCTGGATTTCCTCGACGATGGTCGGGTCCTTGCGGTGCTGGCCGACGTGGGCGCCGCCGATCGAAAAGTAATTGATGTGCTGGGTACGCCCCGGCGTTTTCGACGCGAAGGCGAGACCTTTTTGATTGGTCAGGATATTGATCGCGGTCGACTTGCCCGCGTTGGAGCGGCCGGCAAAGGCGATCTCGGGAACCCGGGTGGACGGGAGATCACGCAGTTGGTTGACGGTCGTGAAGAAGCGGGCTTGCCAGAGTTTGGACATGGAAGAGAGGTGAAAAATGCAAGGAAATGAGGCGTGGAGGAAACAATCCTATTGTACAATAAGGGGTTATCAATTGTTTGCCACCGGTAAGGCCGCAGTACATATCAAACTGTTTTCGACTTTTTCAGGGTGCTCGAATGAATCGTGTGTCTGTATCGTCCGCTAGTGCGGTGTTCATGAAATCGTTGTTGCTTGCCACCCTGGCGTTCGGTTCCGCTGCCGCTGCCCAGCCTGTCGCTGCCCAGCCTGCCGCAGCCCAGCCTGCCGCTGCTTCTGCTGCCGCCAAAGCCGACCCTGCCAAAGGCGCCACCCTGTACGAAAGCGGCGACACCGCGCGCGGCTTGCCGGCCTGCCTGTCCTGCCATGGCGCCAACGGCAACTCGACCATCGTCGCGAACCCGAAACTCTCGGCGCAGTTCGAAGCCTACACCCACAAGCAACTGGTCGACTTCACGACGCCGCAGCGCAACAACCCGGTGATGACCACCTACGCCAAGATGCTGACCGAGGAAGACAAGCGCAATATCGCTGCCTACCTCGCTGTGCAGAAAGTGAAGCCGGGCGCTGCGAAGAACAAGGATACCGTGGAACTGGGCCGCAAGATCTACCGCGGCGGCATTGCCGACAAGGGCGTCGCCGCTTGCGCCAGCTGCCATGGCGCCGCCGGCGCCGGCATCCCGATCCAGTATCCGCGCCTGGCCGGCCAGCATCAAGATTACACCCTGGCCCAATTGGCTGCATTCAAGACCGGTGCGCGCGCCAACAGCCCGCAGATGACGGTCCTGTCCCAGCGCCTGTCGGATGCGGAAATGAAGGCGGTTGCCGACTACATCGCGGGCCTGCGCTGATCAGTATGCTCCACCCGTAAGGAAAGGGCGTCCAGCGCGAGCTGACGCCCTTTTTGCTGTAAACTCGCGGCGCACCTGACCGCATGAGAAAGTAAGTCTGAGAATGAGCACCACGGGAATTGAATTGAAGACGCGCCGGCGCGCGCTGGCCGAAGCCGTCGAGCTGGTCTCATCGATGCGGTTTGCCATCAGTTTGCTGATGATCCTGGCGATTGCCGCCATCATCGGCACGGTGTTGCGCCAGGGCGACGCCATGCCGAACTACGTGAATCAGTTCGGCCCCTTCTGGTATGAAGTCTTCCGCAAGCTCGGCCTGTACACGGTGTATACCGCTTGGTGGTTCCTGGCGATCCTGCTGGCGCTGATCGTGTCCACCGGCCTGTGCGTCGTGCGCAACGCGCCGAAGATGATGCGCGACATGCGCAGCTGGCGCGACCACGTGCGCGAGGAATCGCTGCGCAACTTCCACCACAAAAGTGAATGGAGCACGCCGCTCGACTACGTGGCCCTGGCCCAGCAGAGCGCGAACCGCCTCGGGCACGCCGGCTACAAAGTGAAGGTGGTGGACAAGGGCCACGGCATCCTGGTGGCGGCGAAGAAGGGCGCCGGCAACAAGTTCGGCTATATCTTCGCGCATACGGCGATCATCGTGATCCTGCTGGGCGGCATGCTCGATTCCGAACTGCCCATCCGCTTCCAGCAATGGTTCCTGGGTAAGACGCCGTATGCCGGCACTGGCGTGATTTCCCAGATTCCGGCCCAGCACCGCCTCGGCCTGGGCAACCCGACCTACCGCGGCAACACCCTGCTGGCCGAAGGCCAGACCGGCAACACCGCGATCCTGCCGCAGGCCACCGGCGTGCTGGTGCAGGATTTACCGTTCGCCATCGAGCTGAAGAAATTCCACATCGATTTCTATTCGACCGGCATGCCGAAGCTGTTCGCCAGCGACGTCGTGGTGCACGACCGCGAGGCGGGCAAGACTTTCCCGGCCACCATCAAGGTCAACGAGCCGCTGATTTATAAAGGCGTGGCCGTCTACCAGTCGAGCTTCGAGGACGGCGGCAGCAAGCTCAAACTCACCGGCTTCCCGATGGCGGGCACCGAGTCGAAGTCCTTCGACATTGCCGGCGTCGTCGGCAATTCCACCGACCTGAAAACGCCGAGCGGCGCCTTTGCCGTCGAGTGGTCGGGTTTCCGTCCCTTCAACGTCGAGAACACGGCGGCCGGCAACGACGTGCGCGCCGTCACCAAGGGCCAATCCTTCAACGAGCAGTTCGCGGCGACCCTGGGCAAGGCCTCGGGTTCGGCCGGCAAGAACGCGAACAACAAGGACTTGAAGAACGTCGGCCCGAGCGTGCAATACAAGCTGCGCGACCAGACCGGCCAGGCACGCGAATTCATGAACTACATGCAGCCGGTGACGCTCGAAGGTTCGCAAGTCTTCCTGGCCGGCGTGCGCACCAGCCCGGCCGAAGGCTTCCGCTTCCTGCGCATCCCGGCCGACGACAACTACAGCGTGCGCGAATGGATGCGCCTGCGCGCCGCGCTCGCCAACCCGGCCCTGCGCACGCAGGCCGCCGAACGCTACGCGGCGCGCGCGCTGGCGCCGGGGCAGGGGAGCCAGCCCGGCTTTGGCGACCAGCTGCGCCAGTCGGCCGAACGCACGCTCGGCATCTTTGCCGGCGACAATACACCGGGCGGCTTTGTCGCCGTGGCCCAGTTCCTGGAAAAGATCCCGGCGGCCGAGCAGGAAAAGGCGGCCAACGTCTTCATCAAGATGCTCAACGGCGTGCTGTGGGAGCTGTGGCAGGTGGCCCGCGCCAAGGATGGCGAAGCGGCCATCGAAGGCAGCGACAAGCACGGCCGCTTCCTGCAACTGGCGACGAACGCGCTGTCGGACAGCTTCTTCTACGGCGCCCCGGTCTATTTGCAGCTGGACGAGTTCCATGAAGTAAAAGCCTCGGTGCTGCAGGTGACGCGTTCGCCGGGCAAGAAGATCGTCTACCTCGGCTGCGTGCTGCTGGTGGCCGGCATCTTTGCGATGTTCTACATCCGCGAGCGCCGCCTGTGGGTGTGGGTGCGCCAGGATGGTGACGGCGCCCACGCCCTGATGGCGATGAGCACCCAGCGCAAGACCCTGGATTTCGAGAAAGAATTCGCCGACCTGGCAGCCAAGCTGCCGCAATCGGCGTAAGCTGACGCTGCCAGTACCAGCAGCATTGGAGAAAGATATGGAAGCATCCCGGGAATCATCCCACCCCGCCCCGACCCCACGTCCTGTCAGCATCGACAAGGGTGGCGTGTACACCGAAGCGCCCGGCTATTTCCGCCGCTTGAGCGCCATCGACTGGCTGTTCGGCGCCGGCCTGCTGGCCGCGGCCCTGTTTGCGCTGAGCCGCTACGCCCACTTCATGGACGGCTACGAACGCGCGATCCTGCTGCTGTCGGCGCCGACCTTTGCCGCCTTGGGCTGGCACTGGAAGCCCGTGCGCTGGCTGATGCCGGTGGTGGCCCTGCTGTCGCTGTGGGCGATCTCGATGTACGACGGCTCGCTGGCGGCGGCCGAGCAGAAATTCTTCCTCAAGTACATGCTGTCGAGCCAGTCGGCCATCCTGTGGATGAGTGCGCTGTTCGTGTTCTCGACCGTGTTCTACTGGATCGGGCTGCTCAGCCGCTCGGGCTCGGGCGGCGCCATCGGTTCGCGCCTGTGCTGGGCCGCCGTGGTGCTGGGCTTTACCGGCATGATGGTGCGCTGGTTCGAGTCTTACCTGATCGGGCCGGACGTCGGCCACATCCCGGTGTCGAATTTGTACGAGGTGTTCATCCTGTTCGCGATGATCACGGCGCTGTTCTACCTGTACTACGAAGAGCGCTATGCCACGCGCCAGCTGGGCGCCTTTGTACTGCTGATCATTTCGGCGGCGGTCGCCTTCCTGCTCTGGTACACGGTGTCGCGCGACGCCGCCACCATCCAGCCGCTGGTGCCGGCCCTGCAAAGCTGGTGGATGAAGATCCACGTACCGGCCAACTTCATCGGCTACGGCACCTTTGCCCTGGCGGCGATGGTCGGCACGGCCTACCTCCTGAAATCGCATGGCATCCTGGCGGACCGCCTGCCGTCGCTGGAAGTGCTGGACGACGTGATGTACAAGGCGATCTCGGTTGGCTTTGCCTTCTTCACCGTGGCCACCATCCTCGGCGCGCTGTGGGCGGCCGAAGCCTGGGGCGGCTACTGGTCGTGGGACCCGAAGGAAACCTGGGCGCTGATCGTCTGGCTGAACTACGCCGCCTGGCTGCACCTGCGTTTGATTAACGGCCTGCGCGGCAAGATGGCGGCCTGGTGGGCGCTGGTGGGCTTGCTGGTGACCACGTTTGCCTTCCTGGGCGTGAACATGTTCCTGTCGGGGTTGCATTCCTACGGCGAGCTGTAATTTCGGAGTTACCCGAAACGCGCCCACAACATCACCGATCGGCCAAGCGCCCGACGGTTCCGCAGGCAATGGTGTAAGGTAGAACGTCGATTGCCTGCGGAGTTCCCGATGTTGATCAAACAAAACCCGAACGGCCTGGACCGGCCATTTGCCTCCGAAATCACCCCGCGCGAGGTGTATGAGGAGCGTCGCAAGTTCATCGCGCGCATGGCCGCCGGCGCCGCCGTCGGCAGCGCGCTGTGGGAAATGGCGAACCGCGAAGCCTTTGCCCAGGGCGTCTCCACGCAGAACGCCGCGCCGGTGCAGAAGCTGGCCGCGAAAGCCAACCCGGCCTTTTCCACCACCGAGCCGCAGACCTCGCTGCGCGACGCCACCCATTACAACAACTTCTACGAATTCGGCCTCGACAAGACCGATCCGGCCGAGAATGCGCACACCCTGCGCACCCGGCCCTGGACGGTCGCCATCGAAGGCGAGGTGAAAAAGCCGCTGCGCCTGGACATCGACAGCCTGACCAAACTGGCGCCGCTGGAAGAACGCATCTACCGCCTGCGCTGCGTCGAGGGCTGGTCGATGGTGATTCCCTGGGTCGGCTATTCGCTGTCGAACCTCATCAAGGCGGTGGAGCCGACCGGCAACGCCAAGTACGTCGAATTCACCACCCTGGCCGACCGGTCCCAGATGCCGGGCCTGAGGAGCGGCGTGCTCGACTGGCCGTATGTGGAAGGCCTGCGCATGGACGAAGCCATGCATCCGCTGGCGCTGCTCACCGTCGGCATGTACGGCCAGGTGCTGCCGAACCAGAACGGCGCGCCGGTGCGCGTGGTGGTGCCCTGGAAGTACGGCTTCAAGTCGCCGAAGTCCATCGTGCGCATCCGCTTCACGCGCGACCAGCCGAAGACGGCCTGGAACGTGTCGGCGCCACGCGAATACGGCTTTTATTCGAACGTGAACCCGAAGGTGGACCACCCGCGATGGTCGCAGGCCACCGAGCGCCGCATCGGCGAAGACGGCTTCTTCAAGCGCAAGCGCGATACGCTGATGTTCAACGGCTATAACGAGGTCGCTTCGCTGTACGTGGGCATGGACCTGAAAAGGTTCTTCTGATGGCGGCGGCGGGTCCTTCGGCGAAACAGATCACCGCGATCAAGGCGGCGCTGTTCGTGCTGGCGCTGCTGCCTTTCCTGTGGAGCGGCTGGCAGGTGGTGGCCGGCGTGCCGGTCGATCCGCTGGCCTACATCACGCACCAGAGCGGCGACTGGGCCTTGTACACCTTGTGCATCACGCTGGCGGTGACGCCGCTGCGCCGGCTCACGGGCTGGAACTGGGTGGTCAAATTGCGGCGCATGATCGGGCTGTTCGCCTTCTTTTATGCGCTGCTGCACTTCATCGCCTTCTTCTGGTTCGACCATTTCTTCGATGTCGCGTCGATGCTGCGCGACGTCGCCAAGCGGCCCTTCATCCTGGTCGGCTTCATCGCCTTCGTGCTGCTGATTCCCTTAGCGGCGACCAGCACCAACGCCATGATCCGGCGCCTGGGCGGCAAGCGCTGGCAGTGGCTGCACCGGCTGATCTACGTGGTCGCGCCACTCGCCGTGCTGCACTTCTGGTGGATGAAGGCGGCCAAGAACAACCTGGCGCAGCCGATGCTGTTTGCCGCGATCGTGGCGCTGCTGCTGGCGCTGCGCGTGTACTGGAGCCGGGTCAAGGCGCGGGCGGCGGTGCGCGCCTGACCCAAGGCATCAGGGGCCGGAGCAATCCCGGTCCCGACTGCCGGCCGGACTGAGCTGGTAGCGCTTGCCGCCGCCGAAATCGATGTCCGGCAAGGCCGGCGCGACTGTCCGCGGCAGCGCATCCGCCTTGCCTGCTTCCGTCCTGCCGCACTTGACTACGCTCATCGTGGCCAGGGCGTGCCAGCGTCCTTCGGCATCTTCCTGCACCACCAGCGACCAGGGGTGCGCCTCGTCCATGACGAGTACCTCGTCCTTGCCATCGCCGTTCACGTCGAGCAGATAGGCGGTGCATCGTGCGCTGGCCGTGACCAGGCAGCGCGGGAGGTAGATATCGCCCGTTGCGGCCGTCCAGTCCGTGCGCAGGAAGCTGTCCGGCAGGCGCGTGCCTTCGGGCAGGACGCGCACCTTGCTTGCCAGCGCAGCCGGCGTCTGGACCTGGTCTTCTTCCTGGGCCCAGCGCCAGCGCATCTTCTTCACGGCGGCAATCCGCTCATGCAAGGCCTGGTCGCCGCTGGTGGCGGCCGCGCCGTCGAGCCGGGCCAGCGCTTCCTGGCCGAAGCGCTGGCCGTCGAAACGTAGGTAGGCGAGGTCGAACTTGTCGATGCCGACCTTCTTCGCTTCCAGGCGCGCCAGCTGGCTGTTCACCGACACCCGGGCCGGATCGAGCAGGGGCGAAAACAGCAGCAGCACCGTGCCCAGCACCACGAAGGCGGTGGCGATGTTCACCCGCGCCAGCAGGGCCAGCCAGCCCTTGCGCAGCGCCGCCGCCGCGTAGCCGATGGCATAGCAGCTGGCGACCAGCATGCAGGCGGCGGCGACGATGCGGTCGACCGTCCAGCCATGCTCGCCCACGCGCAGCGCCAGCGCGTAGATGGCAATCGCGGTCAGCGGCACGGGCAGCAGGGCCGCCAGACGGGCGCTCAGGCGGATGACCCGGACCACCGGCGCACTGCCGTTCTGCCAGGCCGCATTGATGAGGATAACCAGCGCGGCGTCGGCGCACAGCAGCACGGCAGCGGCCGAGCGCGTGGCCCAGAGCGGTTCCAGTCCCGTGAACGGCAGGCTGGCGAGAAAGCCCGCGACGATCAGGGTCAGCACCGGCAGGATCCAGGATGCCAGCACCAGCAGCAGGCCGCGGATGCCCTGCACGATGGCGGGGCGCACGTCGGTCAGGTGCATGGCGCTGGAAAAGGCAAAGGCCGTCACCGGGATGCCGAACCAGGGTTCGCGGATCAGCTTCCACAGAAAGTCGATCTTCACCAGCCTGAACAGCTCGGAGCCCAGCAGCAGGGCGGCCCAGGCGATGCCGACGAACAGGCCGCTGAAGGCCAGTTGCACGCCGAGTTTCCAGGCGATTTCGAAATAGGTGGCATAGGCGGCGATGCGGCGCCGGTCGTGCGCGCCGGACAACACGAGGGCATGGGCGATGAACAGGCTGGCGGCCAGGAAGACGCACAGTTCGCCCGAAGGCATCGTCACATGCGAATCGTTCCAGCGCTCCGGCATGTTCCCCATGCGCCAGATGTCGTACACCGCCAGCGCCGCCACCAGGACCGCGGCCGTGGAAACCCAGGCGAGCACCTGGCGCCGCGTCAGGTGGCCAAGGCCGCTGATCAGGAGGATGGGCGCGAACAGCGCCACCAGCAGCACCGGCGCAAACAACAGGGGTTCGATGGCGGGCCAGACGTCGTAGTCTGCAACCAGGTAGAGCAAATAGAGGATCACGCCCTGGACCAGGCCGATGCCGGTGCGCAGCAGGGCGATGCGTGGCATGGCGGACGATTCGGATGCCGGCGCCGCGCCGGGCTGGACAGCTGCGTGCATAAAAAAATGCTCCGGAAGTTTATCCGGAGCATCCTAACATCTTATCAAGCCGTCAACGCACGTCGGCGGCAAAACGCTTTATTTCAGCATCGATTCCAGCGCGTACAGCTCGACCGGCTCTTCACGGCGGCGCACCAGGTGCATCTGCTCGCCGTCGACGATCACCTCGGCGGCGCGGCCGCGGGTGTTGTAGTTCGAGGCCATGGTCATGCCGTAGGCGCCGGCGCTCATCATCGCCAGCAGATCGCCCGGCTGCACGGCCAGTGCCCGTTCGCGCGCCAGCCAGTCGCCCGATTCGCACACCGGGCCGACCACGTCGTACAGTTCCGGCACGTCGCCGGTGCGCGGCGCGACCGCCTTCATGTCCATCCAGGCGCCGTACAGGGTCGGGCGCATCATGTCGTTCATGGCGGCGTCGATGATGCAGAAGTTCTTTTCCACGCCGGGCTTGAGGAACTCCACGCGGGTCAGCAGCACGCCGGTGCTGGCGACGATCGAGCGGCCCGGCTCGAAGATCACTTTCACCGCGCGGCCATCGTGGCGCGCGGCGCGCCAGGCGTCGATGCGGGCGAACAGGCGGCCCAGGTAGTCGCCCACCGGCACCGGCGGCGCGTCGCCGGCCGCGCCGTAGTCGACGCCGATGCCGCCGCCGATGTCCAGGTGGTGGATATGGATGCCTTCGGTGTCCAGGGTGTCGATCAGTTCGATCAGCTTATCGAGCGCTTCGAGGAGCGGCGCGTCGTCGAGTAGCTGCGAGCCGATGTGGCAGTCGATGCCGACCACGTCCAGGTGTGGCAGTGAGCTTGCTGTGCGGTAGGTCGCCAGCGCGTCGTCGAAGGCGACGCCGAACTTGTTGGCCTTCAGGCCGGTCGCAATGTAGGGGTGGGTCTTGGCGTCGACGTTCGGGTTCACGCGCAGCGACACCGGCGCGCGCTTGCCCATGCTGCCGGCCACCTCGTTCAGGCGGTGCAGTTCCGGAATCGACTCGACGTTGAAGCAGAGGATGCCGTGTTCCAGGGCCAGGCGCATCTCGGCCTCGGTCTTGCCCACGCCCGAGAAGATCACCTTGCCCGGATCGCCGCCGGCGGCGATCACGCGCAGCAGTTCGCCGCCCGAGACGATGTCGAAGCCCGCGCCCTCACGCGCCAGCAGGTCGAGGATGGCCAGGTTGGAATTGGCCTTCATCGCGTAGCAGACCAGGGCGTCTCGGCCCTGGCAAGCGTCGGCGTAGGCGGCGAAGTTTTCCAGCAGGGCCGACTTCGAGTAGACGTAGGTCGGGGTGCCGAATTCCTCGGCGACGCGGGACAGGGCGGTGCGTTCGGCGTGCAGGACGCCGTCTCGGTACGAAAAGTGCGACATGAATCTGGGTGCGGGATCTTATTGTTGAGGAGGGACGTTGGTCGGCGATGGCTGTGCCGTGCCGGCGCCTGGCGACGGGGCTGTCGTCTGCACCGGGGCCGAGGCTGGAGCAGGCGTGGCGAGCGGCATGGCGCCCAGCGTCGCGTTGGCTGGTGCCGGCCTGGCTGGCGGCATCGGCATGTAGAGCGGGCCGGTCTGGCCGCAGCCGGTCAGGGCGGAAGCGATGAGGACGAAGAGCGCAATGGGTGACTTCACGATTAGAATCACGGTTTGATCAAGACCTTGGAGTGTAGCATGACCGAAACCGAATTTTTGGACCTGGCCGAATCGACGCTGGACCGTATCGAAACCTGCTTCGACGAGCTGAACGACCAGGACGTGGTCGACGTCGAATGCAAGCGCAGCGGGAATGTGCTGGAGATCGAATTCATCGCCAACGGGTCGAAGATCATCGTCAACAGCCAGGCGCCGTTGAAGGAGATGTGGGTGGCGGCGCGGGCTGGCGGCTACCACTACAAGCGGGTGGGGGACGAGTGGAGGAATACCCGGGATGACAGCGAGTTGTTCACGGCGCTGTCGGACCTGGCGACGCAGCAGGGTGGGGCCCCGGTCAAGTTGGGGTAAGCGCGCATCGCGCCGGGGTTGTAGGGTGGACACCTGTGTCCACGCGGTGCCCCGGTCGCATGTCGATAATGTGGTTCGATACGGTAGCTGACGCACGGCGGATGCATTGCGGTTTGCAAGAGCACGACCGCGTGGGCACAGGTGCCCACCCTACGTGAAAGAATATTTCACTGATGCGTCTTAAGTGAAATATTCTTTCATTTAAACTTTTATTAGAACAGCTCGTTCCTCACCGCGTCCTGCGCCTTCTGCTGCGCCGGTGGTGGCGGGGCTCCGACATCGAGCGATTGCACGCCCGTGCCCGGCGGGTTCTCCACGTAGTAATAATCCCCTTCCGCCATGATCAGCCCAGGCGGCACTTCGCGCTCTTCCACCGGCACGCCCTTCAGCGCGGTCTGCATGTAGCCGATCCAGATCGGCAGGGCCAGGCCGCCGCCGGTTTCCTTGTTGCCCAGGTTCTTTGGCTGGTCGTAGCCCATCCACGCAATGCCCACCAGCTTCGGCTGGTAGCCGGCAAACCAGGCGTCGATCGAGTCGTTGGTGGTGCCGGTCTTGCCGGCGATGTCGGTGCGCTTCAGCGTGGCCGAGGCCTTGGCCGCGGTGCCGTAGCGCGCCACGTCCTTCAGCATCGAGTCCATCAGGAAGGCGTTACGCGCATCGATCACGCGGTTGGCTTCCACACCGGCGCGTTCCGGCCGCGCTTCCGACAACACCTTGCCGGCGCTGTCGGTGACCTTCGAGATCAAATACGGGCTGACGCGGTAGCCGCCGTTGGCGAACACGGCGTAGGCGCCGGCCATCTGCAGCGGCGTGGTGGCGCCGGCGCCCAGGGCGAGCGTCAGGTACGGGGGATTCCGTTCGGCGTCGAAGCCGAAGCGGGTCGCGTATTCCTGGCCGTAGCGCGCGCCGATGCGGTTCAGGATGCGGATCGAAATCATGTTCTTCGATTTCGTCAGGCCGCGACGCATCGTCATCGGGCCTTCGTAGCGGGCGTCGTAGTTCTTCGGCTCCCAGGCCTGGCCGCCGGTCTGGCCGGCGTCGAACGAGATCGGCGCATCGTTCACCAGCGTCGACGGCGACAGGCCGCGCTCCAGCGATGCCGAATAAATGAAGGGCTTGAACGAGGAACCCGGCTGGCGCCAGGCTTGCGTCACGTGGTTGAACTTGTTGCGGTTGTAGTCGAAGCCGCCGACCAGCGCCTTGATCGCGCCATCCTCGGTGCTGGCCGCAACGAAGGCCGATTCCACTTCCGGCATCTGGGTGATCTTCCAGGCCGACGTCCCGTCCTGCATCACGCGGATCAGGGCGCCGCGGCGAATGCGGCGGTTCGGCGCCGCCTTGGCGGACAGCCAGCTCGAGGCGAACGACAGGCCCTGGCCGCTGATCTTGATTTCTTCGCCCGATGCCAGCACCGCCGTCACCTGCGACGGCGAGGCCTGCAGCACGACGGCGGCCACGATGTCGTCGCTGTCGGGCTTCTCGGCCAGTTCCGCCTCGATGGCTTCGTCGGCTTCGGTCTTGTTGCTCGGGATCTCGATATAGGATTCCGGGCCGCGGTAAGGGTGGCGGCGCTCGTAGTCCATCACGCCGCGGCGCACGGCGAGGTAGGCCGCGTCCTGGTCGGCCTTGGTGATGGTGGTGAACACGTTCAGGCCGCGCGTATAGGTGTCTTCCTTGAACTGCTCGTACACCAGCTGGCGCGCCATCTCGGCCACGTACTCGGCGTGCACGCCGAAGGCGGTACTGTCGGATTTGATCTTCAGTTCCTCGGCCTTGGCGGTCTCGAACTGGGCGTCGGTGATGTAGCCGAGCGAGTGCATGCGCTGCAGGATGTACTGCTGGCGGGTGCGGGCGCGGGTCGGGTTCACGACAGGATTGTAAGCAGATGGGGCTTTCGGCAGGCCGGCCAGCATCGCCGCTTCGGCCACGCTGATGTCCTTCAGGTCCTTGCCGAAGTAGATCTGGGCCGCCGACTGGAAGCCGAAGGCGCGCTGGCCCAGGTAGATCTGGTTCATGTAGACCTCGAGGATCTGGTCCTTGGTGAGGTTCTTCTCGATCTTCCAGGCCAGCAGGGCCTCGTAGGCCTTGCGTTTCAGGGTCTGTTCGCTGGAGAGGAAGAAGTTCCTCGCCACCTGCTGGGTGATGGTCGAGGCGCCCTGGCGCGAGCTGCTGGTGGCGTTGTGCAGGGTCGCGCGCAGCACGCCCATGTAGTCGACGCCGCCGTGCTGGTAGAAGCGGTCGTCCTCGATCGACAGCACCGCCTTTTTCATGACGTCGGGGATGTCCTTGAAGCGCACCAGGGTCCGGCGCTCTTCGCCGAACTCGCCGATGAGGACGTTATCGGCCGTGAAGATCCGCAGCGGCATCTTCGGGCGGTAGTCGGTGATGGTGTCGAGGGCCGGCAAATTCGGGTAGGCCATGGCCAGGGCAAACACCACCAGCAGCACGCCGGTCAGTGCCAGGCCGGCGAGGCCGCCAATCGCCCACAGGACCAGGCGTTTGGCGCTGAACTTGTTCGGAGAAGAAGACTTGGAATCGGTTTTGGATTTCATGGCGTTCACATTGTTGATCCATCTCATTATAAAACAGGGGCTTTTCTGGTGGACGAAGTCAAGAGGACAAGGGTCTTGCGCGCGATCCGATAACAGTCCGACAAAGCCTGTTTCCAAGGCAGTAACGAGTGTGGCATGCGCGCGCCGGATTGTAGTGTTCCTGTGCAGAAATATCTTGTCGGCCCGCACCCTTATTGCTACGATTTAACGTGATGCCTCATATATGTGCAATAAATAGCCTTTTTATGAAGGCTTCTCAACCAATTCTTTCCCCAACGCGGGCGTTCAAATATCGTTCTGCTCCGGCAGACAGCAGTGAGGGAGTACGCTCGTGATCAATCTGGGTTCGCTGTTCGGCAAGGCCATTCCGCCTTTGGCCGGCCTCGACATCAGCACGTCGGGATTGCGCCTGGTGGAGCTGGCCGACGCCGGCAAGGGTGCGCTGCGCCTCGAGCGCCATGCCTTCGAAGCCCTGCCGCGCGGCGCCGTGGTCGACGGGAATATCGAGAATTTCGACCAGGTGGCCGAGGCCGTGCGCCGCATCTGGAAAAAGAGCGGCACCCGTGCCCGCAACGTGGCGCTGGGCATGCCGCCGGCCGCCGTCATCACCAAGAAGATCATCCTGCCGGCCGGCATGGGCGAAGACCAGCTCGAAGTGCAGGTCGAATCCGAGGCCAGCCAGTACATCCCGTTCGCGCTCGACGAAGTGAGCCTGGACTTCGACGTGGTCGGCCCGGCCGCCAATTCGCCGGACGACATGGAAGTCATGCTGGCCGCGGCGCGCCGCGAAAAGGTCGAGGACCGCGTGGCGCTGGCCGAGGCGGCCGGCCTGGTGGCCACCGTCATGGACATCGAATCCTACGCCGCGCGCGCGGCCCTGGAAAGGGCCCATGGCGGCGGCAAGGACAAGATCGTGGCGCTGTTCCAGATCGGCGCCAGCATGACGCAGGTCTCGGTGCTGCTCGACGGCGACACCGTGTATGAACGCGAACAGCCCTTCGGCGGCCACACGCTGACCCAGGAGATCGTGCGCACCTATGGCCTGAGCTATGAGGAAGCCGAGGCGCGCAAGAAGGCCGGCGACCTGCCGGAGAACTTCCGCGCCGACCTGCTCGCCCCCTTCCTGGAAAGCGCCGCGCTGGAAGTCACGCGCGCGATCCAGTTCTTCTACACCTCCACGCCCTACACCCGCATCGACCAGATCTGGCTGGCGGGCGGCAATGCGCTGCTGCCGGGCCTGGTGGAACTGATCGGCGGCCGCACCCGCATCCCGACGGCGCCGGTGGCGCCCTTCGACGGCATGCTGCTG
Source organism: Massilia sp. IC2-278 (assembly GCF_020708045.1). GTDB lineage: Bacteria > Pseudomonadota > Gammaproteobacteria > Burkholderiales > Burkholderiaceae_D > Telluria. The sequence goes on along the minus strand of NZ_JAJFES010000005.1, from coordinate 301,238 downwards.
GCCCCCGGCGTGCGCGAACAGCAACTGCGCCAGGAAGGCCCGGCCTGCCTGGTTGCCTGCGGCCTGGCCCTGCGGAGGTTCGGATGATCCGGATTAACCTGCTCCCGCACCGGGAAGCGAAACGCAAGCAGAAGCAGAAGGCCTTTGTCGCCATGCTGGTGCTCGGCGCCCTGCTGGGCGGCGCGGTGGTGCTGCTGGTGGGCGGCTGGAACGCCAGCCGCATCGCCATCCAGGAACAGCGCAACCTGGCGCTGAAGAACGAGAACGCAAAGCTCGACAAGAAGATCAAGGACATCGCCAACCTGAAGGAAGAAATCGAGGCGCTGAAGTCGCGCCAGCAGGCGGTCGAGGACTTGCAGGGCGACCGTAACCAGCCGGTCTACCTGCTCGACGAGCTGGTGCGCCAGACCCCGGACGGCGTGTTCCTGAAGTCGGTGAAGCAGGACGGCCAGCGCGTGACCCTGAACGGCTACGCCCAGTCGCAGGAGCGCGTGGCCGAGATGCTGCGCAATCTGTCCGGCCAGTCGCCGTGGCTGGAACAGCCCGACCTGACCGAAGTAAAAGCCGCCACCGTCACCCAGAACAAGCTGGCGCGCAAGGCCGTCGAGTTCACGCTGGCGGTGAACATCAAGCGCCCGCGCGAAGCCGAGGAAGCCGAAGGCGGCGAGGGTAGCGAGGGTAGCGAAGGCGGCAACAAGAAAGGCCTGGCGGCATCGGCCCTGGCGGCAAAGGATGGAGCCACCCCATGAACATCGACCTGAAACAATGGAGCGCCGACCTGGGGGCCCAGTTCGAGGGCCTGCAGGGACGCCCGCCCGGCCAGTGGCCGCTGGCGCCGCGCCTGCTGTGCGCGGCCGGCGTGATGGCGCTGGTGATCGTGCTCGGCTACTTCGCCTACTGGCAGGGCCAGTTCGAAGCCCAGGACGCCGGCGCGGCCCAGGAAGCCAAGCTGCGCACCGCCTACCAGAAGAAGATCGCGCAGGCGGTCAACCTCGAGGCGCTGCAGGCGCAGAAAGTCCAGGTCGACCAGTCGGTCGAGCGCCTGGAGAAGCAGTTGCCGAGCAAGGCCGAGATGGCGGCGCTGCTGTCGGACATCAACCAGGCCGGCGTCGGCCGCGGCCTGGCGTTCGAGCTGTTCCGCCCGAACCAGCCGGTGGTGCGCGACTACTACGCCGAGCAGCCGATCGACATCCGCATCAGCGGCAGCTACCACGACCTGGGCGCGTTCGCCGCCGACATGGCGCACATGCCGCGCATCGTGACGCTGAATAACATGTCGCTCGAGACCAACAAGGACGGCAGCCTGACGCTGGAAGCCATCGCCAAGACCTTCCGCTACCTCGATCCCGAGGAGCTGGCCGAGCAGAAGGCCGCGCGCCAGAAGGCAAAGGCCGGCGGCAAGGGTGGCAAAAGCGGCAAAGGAAGCAAAAAGGCGAAAGGGGCCGCGAAATGAAGATGAGCCATGGCATGCTGGCGTTGGTGCCGGCCCTGCTGCTGGCCGGCTGCGGCGACAGCGACGTGCGCGAAGTGCGCAGCTGGATGGAGCAGGTGAAAAGCGAAACGAAGCCGAAGGTGAAACCGCTGCCGGCCTCGAAGGAATTCATTCCCTTCGCCTACGACCAGGGGGGCGCGGTGGACCCGTTCAGCCCGGCCAAGATGGCCGAGGCCGGCCTGCTGGCCCAGGCGCGCAGCGCGCTGCAGCCCGACATGAACCGGCCGCGCGAGGCGCTCGAAGCCTATCCGCTGGACACGATGACGATGGTCGGCATGATGCAGAAGGGCGGCGCCAGCTTTGCGCTGCTGCGCATCGACAGCAGCATCTACCGCGTGCGCGCCGGCCAGCATTTGGGCCAGAACTTCGGCCTGGTGACGCGCGTGACGCCGGCGGCAGTGGAAATCAAGGAAATGGTACAGGACGCTAGCGGCGATTGGGTCGAGCGCATATCGAAGCTGGAGTTGCAGGAAAGTAAGGAGACCGGGAAATGACCCAATTTGCAATGAACAGCGGCGCGGCGCGCTTCCTGCCGGGCTGGCTGTTGCGTGCGGCGCTGCTGCTGGCGGCCGTCATCCTGGGTGCCGGCGTGGCGCATGCCCAGCAGGCTGCGCCGGCGAACGCCATCGAGTCGATCAGCGCCAACCAGCAGGGCCCGAACGTGGTTCTGAACATCGCCATGCGCGAGGCTCCCGCCAAGCTGCCGCTCGGCTTCGCCATCACCAACCCGGCCCGCATCGCCCTCGACTTCGGCGCCACCGCGAACGCCACCGGCAAGAGCAGCCACGACGTCAACCTGGGCGACCTGCGCAGCGTGAACGTGATCCAGGCCGGCGAACGCACGCGCCTGGTGCTGAACCTGAAGCGCACGGTGAGCTACAGCGCCGCCATCAGCGGCAAGTCGATCCTGGTGACCGTGGACGGCGCCGCCGCATCGGCATCGGCATCGGCCGTGACGGCGCCGGCCGGGGCAGCGCAGGCTGCCGTGCCGCCCGCCCGCGCCCAGCTGCGCAACCTCGACTTCCGCCGCGGCAGCAACGGCGAAGGCCGCGTCGTGGTCGACCTGCCGAACAGCCAGACCGCGGTCGACGTGCGCCAGCTCGGCAACCGGGTCCAGGTCGACTTCCTGAACACCGCGCTGCCGGAAGCGCTGCGCCGCCGCCTCGACGTCACCGATTTCGGCACGCCGGTATCAAGCGTCACCACCTCGGCCCAGGGCCAGAACGTGCGCATGGTCATCGAAGCGCAAGGCCAGTGGGAGCAATCGGTCTACCAGAGCGAAACCCAGCTGGTGGTCGACGTGCGCGCCGTGAAGGAAGACCCGAACAAGCTGGGCGGCCCGCAGGGCTTCCGCGGCGAGAAGATCAGCTTCGACTTCCAGAACATCGAAGTGCGCGCCGCGCTGCAGGCGGTGGCCGACATCTCGGGCCTGAACATCATCGCCGCCGACACCGTGAGCGGCAGCCTGACCCTGCGCCTGAAGGATGTACCGTGGGACCAGGCGCTCGACGTCATCCTGCAGTCGAAAGGCCTGGACATGCGCAAGAACGGCACCGTGCTGTGGATCGCGCCGAAGGAAGAGCTGCTCACGAAAGAGAAGCTCGAGCTCGAGCAGCGCGCGCAGATTTCCGACCTGGAGCCGCTGCGCTCCGAGATCTTCCAGCTGAACTACCAGAAGGCCGAGTCCTTCCGTACCGTCTTCGGCCTGGATGCCGGCACCGGTGCCGCCGGCGGCAGCGACCGCAACCGCGTGCTGTCCAAGCGCGGCAGCGCCATCATCGACCCGCGCACCAACCAGCTGTTCGTGACCGACATCGCCTCGAAGATCGAGGACATCCGGATGCTGATCCAGAAGACCGACATCGCCTCGAAGCAGGTCCTGATCGAGGCGCGCCTGGTGGAAGCGAACGATGGCTTCTCGCGCAACCTGGGCGCCAAGATCGGCTTCAACGATGCGCGCAACGCCGCCGGCGGCGATGCCGGCTACGGCGTGGGCGGCAGCAACCGCCTGGCGCTGAGCGGCACCCTGGCCGGCACCGGCGCCGTTACCGGCCAGGCCGCCGGCAGCACCTTCGACAACTCGACCCTGGTGAACCTGCCGGCGGCGGCGATCGGCGGCATCAACGCGCCGAGCCTGGCCTTCAGCCTGTTCTCCTCGTCCGACAACCGCTTCCTGAACCTGGAACTGTCGGCGCTGGAAGCCGACGGCAAGGGCAAGATCATCTCCAGCCCGCGCGTGGTCACCGAAGACAAGATGGTGGCCGTGATCGAGCAGGGCATCGAGCTGCCTTACCAGGTGGCGTCCTCCAGCGGCGCGACCTCGATCGAATTCAAGAAAGCCAACCTGCGCCTGGAAGTGATCCCGCAGATCACCCCGGACGGCAACGTGGTGCTGGAAGTGGACGTCAGCAAGGATTCGAAGGGCGAGGAAACCCGTGCCGGCTTCGCCATCAACACCCAGCACGTGAAGACCAAGGTGATGGTCGAGAACGGCGGCACGGTGGTGCTGGGCGGGATCTACCAGCAGACCGAGCGCAGCAACGAGAGCAAGGTGCCGCTGCTGGGCGACGTGCCTGTGCTGGGCTACCTGTTCAAGACCAAGGGCCGCGAAAGCGCGAAGACCGAACTGCTGGTCTTCATCACCCCGAAGATCGTGGCCGAGCGCGCGGCGGTAACGCGCTGAAACAAGCTGGAACCGTTTGACTTTCGTGCAGCGACGCCCTCAGAACGCGTCGCTGCGCTGTTTCAAGGGCCGGGCCGTATGCCGGCTGCATGAGTGACCGACAACCAACAATCGAGAAAAACTGGAACGACGATGCAGCACTCCTTCAAATCCTCTTCCTCCGCCTCGCCCCTGCGCCTGGCGGCCCTGACCCTGATCGCGGCGGCGGCCCTGAGCGCCTGCGGCGGCGGCGGCGGCAATCCCGGCTCGGTGGCCGCACCGGGCGGCGCCAGCGGCGGCACCTCGCCGACCACGCCGACCACGCCAGCCGTGCCGGCGGCGCCGACCGTCACCCTGGCCCTGGCCAACACCGGCGGCCAGGCCAGCAATTCGCTGAGCGGCGCCACGCCACTGACCGTGCAGGCCACTGTCAAGGATGCCAGCGGCAACCCGGTCAAGGAAGCGATGGTCACCTTTGCCACCGACGCCAGCCTGGCGATCTTCTCGCCGTCGGCCGGCACCGCGCTGACCGACGACCAGGGCGTGGCCCGCATCAGCCTGCGCTCGGCCAGCCTGGCCGCGGGCGGCGCCGGTAAACTCACCGCCACCGCCAGCGTGGGCGGCGCCACCATCGTCGGCGAACGCAACTTCCAGGTCGGCGCGACCACGCTCAGCTTCGGCACGGTCGCCACCCGCGACGCCCAGATCCAGGCCTATGACTCGACCGAGATCACGGTTCCAGTGCTGGCCGGCGGCACGCCTTACCTGAACCAGGTGAACGTCAACTTCACCTCGGCCTGCGTTACGGCGGGCAAGGCAACGCTGGCGCCGACCGTGGCAACGAACAACGGCGTCGCCAAGACGGTTTACCGCGACAAGGGCTGCGCAAACGACGACGTCATCACCGTTACTGCCGACGGCGTCTCGGTGCCGGCCACCGTGCCGCTGAAGATCGCGCCGCCGACGGCGGCGTCGGTGCAGTTCGTGTCGGCCGATCCGGTCGAGAAGTCGATCGTGATCCGGGGCCAGGGCGGCATCAACCGCACCGAGACGGCTGTCCTGAAATTCCGCGTCTTCGATACCTTCGGTAACCCCTTGCCGCGCCGCGCAGTCACATTCCGGGTGTCCGATCCGGCGGTGGTCCAGCTGAACAAGGCAACCGACACCACCGACGAGAACGGCGAAGTGATCACGACGGTCAATTCCGGACCGGTCGCGACTTCGTTCCGCGTCTTCGCGACGCTGCCGGACACTGCCACCGCAAGCCGGCCGGAAGGTATCTCGACCAGCTCGGATTCGATCGTCGTCACCACCGGCCTGCCGATCCAGCGCGCCTTCTCGCTCAGCGCCGAGAACTACAACCTGGAAGGCCTGAACAAGGACAGCAGCCCGACGACGCCGGCCACCCGCGTGCAGGTCATGATCGCGGATGCCTCCGGCAACCCGGTCCCGGACGGCACCCCGGTCGTGTTCCAGACCAACATGGGCTCGATCGGCTCGTCCGACAAGGGCGGCTGCAGCACCGTCAACGGCGGCTGCTCGGTCGACTTCCGCACCCAGGACCCGCGCAGCCACGGCAAGAACCAGCCGGCGACGCCTTGCAACACCGGCAGCGGCCCGCTGGTCAGCGACGACAGCGCCCGCGCGGGCCTGGCGACGGTCTGCGCCAGCAGCAGCGACGGCACCAACACCATCTTCAGCAAGATCGGCCTGTTCTTCGGCGGATCGAGCGCGGCCAAGGTCTTCCTGGACAACGGCACGACGGCGCTGGGCACCGACGTGACCGACCTGGGCACCGTGCGCGCGGCCGATTCGAAGGTCTTCGTGCTGCAGCTGAACGACGTCAACCTGAACCCGCTGCCGTTCGGCACCCAGGTCCAGGTGGCCAACGCCGTGAACGCGGCGGCGGCGGCGGTGGTGCCGGCAACCGTGCCGAACATCTTCCCGCACAGCGCCAGCGCCGACGACATCACCGGCGTCAACGTGTCCGGCGCCCAGGGTTCGCGCCATACCTTCTCGATCTCGAACCCGAACGCGGCGAGCTGCACGGCCCCGGTGACGGCGACCTTCAACGTCACCGTGACCACGCCGGGTAACGTTGTCACCACGATTCCGTTTAAACTGACGTTCAGCTGCCCATAAGCGGGTAACCGCAGCGGGTGACCGTAACAACAAACGGCCAGGCTTGAACTGGCCGTTTGTCTTTTTAGGCGAGCTCAATATCGTGCCCGAGGCGTACAGTAACAACATCTTCCTGGTCGGCCTGATGGGGTCCGGCAAGACCACCATCGGCCGGCTGCTCGCGCGCCGGCTGGGCAAGCGCTTCGTCGATTCCGACCATGCGATCGAGGCGCGCACCGGCGCCTCGATCCCGTGGATCTTCGAGATCGAGGGCGAGGGCAGCTTCCGCCGGCGCGAGGCCGAGATGATCCGCGAGCTCACCGCCCAGGACGGCATCGTGCTCGCCACCGGCGGCGGCGCCATCCTCGACCCCGCCAGCCGCGCCCTGCTGGCCGAGCGCGGCACCGTGATCTACCTGCGCGCCAGCATCGGCAGCATCCTCCAGCGCACCTCCCACGACAAGAACCGTCCGCTGCTGCAGACGGCCGACCCGCGCCGCAAGCTCGAGCAGCTGCTGGTCCAGCGCGAGCCGCTGTACCGCGAGATCGCGCACCTCGTCATCGATACCGGCCGTCCTAACGTACAATCGATGGTCCAGACTATCCTAGAACAGCTGGACGCGCTCGAAGCCGGGCGCGCCCGGCGCGCGAAGGCGGCATCGATGACCCAGGCAATACAGAACGCAGCACAACTCACCCTCAACGTCGAACTCGGCGAACGCAGCTATCCCATCTCGATCGGCCCCGGCCTGCTGGCCGATCCGGCGGCGCTCGTGCGCCACGTCGGCGGCACGAAGGCGGCCATCGTCACCAACACCACCGTGGCCCCGCTCTACCTCGAGCAGGTGGCGGCGCCGCTGCGTGCGGCCGGCAAGGAGGTGGTGGAAATCGTCCTGCCCGATGGCGAGGAGCACAAGCACTGGGGTTCGCTGATGGCCGTCTTCGACGCCCTGCTGGCCAACAAGTGCGACCGCAAGACCACCCTGGTGGCGCTGGGCGGCGGCGTGATCGGCGACCTGACCGGCTTCGCGGCGGCCAGCTACATGCGCGGCGTGCCGTTTGTCCAGATCCCGACCACACTGCTGGCCCAGGTCGATTCCTCGGTAGGCGGCAAGACCGGCATCAACCACCCACTCGGCAAGAACATGATCGGCGCCTTCTACCAGCCGCGCGCCGTGCTGGCCGACACCGCCACCCTGGACACGCTGCCGCCGCGCGAACTGTCGGCCGGCCTGGCCGAAGTGATCAAGCATGGCGCCATCCTCGATGGCGAATTCTTCGACTGGATCGAAGCGAACATCGCACGCCTGGTGGCGCGCGAGCCGGACGCGCTGGCGCATGCCATCGCCCGCTCCTGCGAAATCAAGGCCGACGTGGTGCGCAAGGACGAACGCGAAGGCGGCCTGCGCGCGGTGCTGAACTTCGGCCACACCTTCGGTCACGCGATCGAAGCGGGCCTCGGCTATGGCGAATGGCTGCACGGCGAAGCGGTCGGCTGCGGCATGGTGATGGCGGCCGACCTGTCGCAGCGCCTGGGCCTGATCGACGGCGCCAGCGTGGACCGCCTGCGCAAGCTGGTGGCGGCGGCCGGCCTGCCGGTCGTGGCGCCGGACCTGGGCGCTGCGCGCTGGATCGAGCTGATGGAGGTCGACAAGAAGAACGAGGGCGGGGCGATCAAGTTCATCCTGCTCAAGCCCCTGGGCAGCCCGAGCATCGCAAGCGTGCCGCAGGACGTGCTGCAGGCCACGCTGGCGGCCTGCATCGTGCAGGACAAGCAAAGCTGAGGAGGCGCGCATGATCGACTTCGACTGCAACCTGGCCCCTTACGCCGCGCACTCCTCGCAGTCGCGCGGGCGCAAGTTCGACGAGCCGGCGCCCGGTTCGCGCAGCGAGTTCCAGCGCGACCGCGACCGCATCATCCACTCCACCGCCTTCCGGCGCCTGGAGTACAAGACCCAGGTCTTCCTGAACCACGAAGGCGACTTGTTCCGCACGCGCCTGACGCACTCGATCGAGGTGGCGCAGATCGGCCGCACCCTGGCGCGCAGCCTGCGCCTGAACGAAGACCTGGTCGAAGCCACGGCCCTGGCGCACGACCTCGGCCACACGCCCTTCGGCCACGTGGGCCAGGACGTGCTGAACGAATGCATGAAGGACTACGGCGGCTTCGAGCACAACCTGCAGAGCCTGCGCGTGGTCGACCACCTCGAAGAACACTACGGCGCCTTCGACGGCCTGAACCTGACGTTCGAAACGCGCGAAGGCATCCTGAAGCACTGCTCGCTGAACAATGCGCGCCAGCTGGGCGAACTCGGCCAGCGCTTCATCGACAAGACCCAGCCCAGCCTGGAAGCGCAGCTGACCAACCTGGCCGACGAAATCGCCTACAACAACCACGACATCGACGATGGCCTGCGTTCCGGGCTGCTGACGATGGCGCAGATGGAAGAAGTGGAGCTGTTCGCGCGCAACCGCCACGCGGTGGAGGCGCAGTACCCGGGCCTGCCGGGACGGCGCGCGCTGTACGAGACGATCCGCCTGATGATCACGGCCATGACGGCCGACCTGGTCGAGACCTCGGCGGCGCGCCTGCTGGAAGCGGCGCCGCGCGACATCGAGGACGTGCGCAAGGGGCCGCCGCTGATCCGCTTCTCGGACCGGATGCGTCTTGAAACCACGGCGCTCAAGCGCTTCCTGTACGCGAATCTGTACCGGCACTTCCAGGTGAACCGCATGCGCGTGAAGGCGAGCCGCATCGTGCGCGAGCTGTTCGATGCCTTCATGACGGACCCGGTGCTGCTGCCTCCGGATTACCAGGTGGCTGCGGGCGATGTTCACAAGCAGGCGCGCAAGATTGCGGACTACATCGCGGGGATGACGGACCGGTATGCGATCCGCGAGCACCGCAGGATTTTTTCGCTCGATACGCTGTAGCTGTGGCTTTTCGCTAGCAAAACCCGGTTTGGCAAGGAGTGGGTGGGCAGGGCTGCGGGTGATGCCAAGGCTATAGGCGGCGCCAGGGTTGGCAGGCGAGCGGGCAATTGTTCTGAGCTAAGACACGAAGCGGGAGAGTAGAGGAAACCCGCTGCCATCGCCCTCTGCAAGGGGAGGGGAGGGGCTCTTTTCTAGGCCCTCTGTAAACCTGTCCCGTTTGGCCTGTGCATCCTGTCGTTTCTTGTCTGGTTTTGTCTTGAAAAAAAACGAGACAAAATACGGCAGAAAACGACAGCTTTGGCACCCTGAACGAGACAGCTTTACAGAGGGCGCTTCCAGAGCCCTACCAGCCTGTCCTCGACATGGCATCGCCGCGATTTCCGGCGAACTGAACCAATTCAAACAGCGCGAGTCCAACAGATATCATTCGATACCTGCGGAGCGCCGATGGGACAGTTATATGTGAATGGGCCGTTGCTCACTCCTCGCTTGCTGCAAGACCTCGTGAACAGCCTCGCCCGCACCAAGAGCACGCTGTCGCCCATCGAAGCCATCGAGATGGCGGTACGTGCCTGGATAGCGACGACTGAAGACGTTTTTCTGTCGGGTCAGAATTCCCACGACGATCTCGGCCACGCATCGCGCCAGCGCGCCCATATTTGCGCCCAGCCCCGGCCCGGCGGCTACCAGTGGAAATCGCTGTTCCTGCCGCACGGCACCGAATTGCGTATGAGCACGGAGGCAGGCTCCTTCTACGCCCAGGTCGACGGCGACGTCATCCTCCACAAGGGCAAGTCCGTGTCGCCGCGCCAGTTCACCATGGCTGCTGCAGGCAACGGCCGCAATGCCTGGCGCGACGTCGCGGTCCGGCGTCCCGGCGACGACCGCTGGCGCATCGCCTCACAACTGCGGCGCGAATGCGGCATTGAAGACCCGCGGAAGGAAAACGTATCGCCCATGATCGCGATGCGCGAAGTCGCCGCTGCCATGGAAGCCACCCTGAAAACCGCGCAAGGAATCATCGCCGAAGCAAAAGGATTCGCCGAACCCAAGTTCGACCGCCGCCACACCCCCGCACGCCGCAACGAAGACATCATCGAGAAACTCTCGCAGCTCGAATAAAGGCCGCCCCGTTGGTTTTGTAGGTTTTGTAGGGTGGGCCGGGCCGCGCCAGGCACCTGTGCCCACGCGGCACGGTACCGGTCCCTTCCACAAACGTCACCGAACGACTGAAACGCGAGCGTACTTGTCACAGACGTCTCAAAACAAACTCGGCCGTCCCAACTCCAGCAACAGCTTCTTCACCGGCGCCGGCAACGCCGCCTCCTCGATCGCCGCCAGCTTCCACCACACGAATCCCGCCGGCGCCACAGGCCGCGCAACCGGCGTCACTTTGTGCGGAAAGATATGCAGCTTGTAGTGCGTGAACACGTGCACCAGCGGCAGCAGCGCCTGCACCTCGTCGAGCTCGCCAAACCGCGCCAGCGCGCCCGCCATCACGGACGAAGAAGGCGCCAGCATCGAAGGCGCCGCATCCCCCAGCGCCACATGCCCCTCGACCTCGGGCAGCGACAGCAGCCCACCCCAGATCCCGCTGCCCGGCCGCTGCTCGAGCAGCACCTCGCCGTCGAACACGACCACCAGCAGATCCGCCCGTTTTTCCGGCGACGCCTTTTTCGGCTTGCGCACCGGCAGCTCCGCCGTGCGCCCGGTCGCATACGCCACGCAGCGCGCCTGCAGCGGGCAACGCCCACAATCAGGCTTCGAGCGCGTGCACAGCGTCGCCCCCAGGTCCATCAGTCCCTGCGTATAGGCCTCGATCCCATCGAGCGGCAGCAGCGCATCCGCACGCCGCCACAGGGCTTCCTCGACCCGCTTCTCGCCCGGATACTGCTCGACCCCGAACACGCGCGCGAACACGCGCTTCACGTTCCCGTCCAGGATCGCCGCGCGCGTGCCGTTCGAGAACGCCGTGATCGCGGCCGCCGTAGAGCGCCCGATCCCCGGCAAGTCCGCCAGCAACAAGGGATCGCTCGGAAACACGCCGCCGTATTCAGCCACCACACGCCGCGCACAGGCGTGCAAATTGCGCGCGCGGGTGTAGTAACCGAGGCCGCTCCAGTAGGTCATCACGTCCTCGACCGGCGCCGCGGCCAGGTCCTGCACGGTCGGAAAGCGCTCCAGAAAGCGCGCGTAATAGCCCAGCACCGCGGCCACCTGGGTCTGCTGCAGCATGATCTCGGACAGCCACACGCGGTAGGCGTCGCGCGTGTTCTGCCAGGGCAGGGTATGGCGTCCGTGCGCGCGCTGCCAGGTGATCACCGCGTCCGAAAACGTCGGGTCGGCCAGCGAATCGAACTGGGCAAATTCCTTCACACGCATCACGCCGCCTCCAGCAGTGCCGGCTCGTCCAGCGCCGTGCACACGGCCGCGCCCAGATCTTGCACCTGGCGGCGCTGGCGTTCCAGCTCGCCCTGGCGCGCCTCGAACGCGGCGATCTTCTGCTCCAGGCTGTCGGTGGCGTCGTGGATGCGCTGGATCGAGGCCAGGCGGTGGCGCAATTGCTCCTTGTGCTGGCGGATCTGGGTTTCGAGCGGCGCCATGATCACCTTCAGCCAGGCCTCGACGTCGGCATTCGCGGCGCGGAACACGCGCCGCACGCGCGAGGCGATGGAGTCGAAGAAGCGCTCCATCAGCGTCGCGCGGCTGGTCATGAGCAGGGTCGCGGTGCCGAACTGCTTCAGGTAGAGCGTTTCGATGGCGTCGATCTCCTCGCGGTAGCGCGCCAGGGTGAGCGAGGGCGGCGGCGACAGCGTCAAGCCGTGTTCGGCCGCGAAGCTGCGCACCATGGCTTCGGTGGTGGCGGCGATCTCGCCGACCTTGGCTTCCGAGGCGTCGAGCGCCGCGCGCGCTTCGTCGAAGAAGGCGCGCACCGGCGCGCGCATGCCGGTGGCGAAGCGCGCGGCCTGCAGCGCCAGGCGCACGCTTTCGGCCTGGCGCGCCACGCCGTCCACGCCGAGCAGGGTGTAGAGCTGGGTCGAGAGCGCGGCAAAGCGGGTGCGCGCTTCCTGCAGGCGCAACAGGCCGGCGTCGAAGTCCTTCCGCTCGGCCTCGATGCGGCGCATCATCAGCGCCAGCACGGCCTGGTTCTTGCCGCGCAGGCTTTTCAGTTCCTGCAGCTGCTCGACCAGGTCGCGCGTGCGTGCGCCGAGGGCCGCGCCGAGGGCGCCTTCGAGCGTGGCCAGGTCCTCGCGCAGCTGGCGCGCCAGGATGGTTTTCTTTTGCGGGATCAGGCTGTGCAGCAGGGCCGCTTCCAGCGCGCCGACGCGGCTGCGCTCGAACAAATCCATGTCGCCGTGGATGCGCCCGACCAGCGCCTGCTGGGCCGATACCGGGAATACCTGGTCGATCTCCAGCCCGAGCTGCTGGGCCACGCCGCGCTGCTGGCGCGCGATCTCGGCCTCGTTGCCGGCGTCGTCCTTGAGCGGGTCCCACATGGCGTCGATCTTGTTCAGCACCACCAGGCGCCCCGGGCCGGCGCCGATATGGGTGCGCCACACATCGATGTCGCTGCGCGTGACGCCGGTTTCGGCGGCCAGCACGAACAGCACCGCGTGCGCGTTCGGGATCAGGTTCAGCGTCAGTTCGGGCTCGGTGCCGATCGCGTTCAGGCCCGGCGTGTCGAGGATCACCAGGCCTTGCTTGAGGAGCGGGTGCGGCAGGTTGATGATGGCGTGGCGCCACTGCGAGATCTCGACCGTGCCGTCCGGCCCCAGGGCGTCGGCGTGGTCCGGGTCGAGCGGGTCGTACAGGCCATAGTTCTGGGCTTGCTCGCTGGGCACGCGGCGCGTCAGGCTCACCTGGCGGAAGGCGGCGCTCATGCTGTCGGGCGCATCGAGGTCGAGCGGGATCACGGTCCAGGCCGATGGGTCCTCACGGTAGTCGGCGGTCGACAGATTGCTGGCGCGGGTGGCGATCGGCAGCAGGCGGATGCAGGGCGGCAGGGCGGCGTCGTACAGCAGCTCGGTCGGGCACATGGTGGTGCGGCCGGCAGCCGAAGGCAGGATGCGCTTGCCGTAGTCGGCGAAGAAGATCGCGTTGATCAGTTCGGATTTGCCGCGCGAGAATTCGGCGACAAAGGCCACCGACAGGCGGTCGTCGCGCACCCGCGCCTGGGCCTGGCCAACGCGCGCCAGCGTTGCCGCGTCGCCCAGTTCCAGCGCTTGCAGCGCGGCCCGGTAAGCGTCCAGTGCACGCGCAATGGCAGCGCGCCAGGCGCCGTATTCTTGTATTTGTTGCATCTCTCTCACCCGCTCTTCAGGAATTAGCGCTGGCAGGTGGCGCAATAAAAGGTGGAGCGCTGGCCCTGCTTGATTTGTCGGATCGGGGTGCCACAGTTTCTGCACGGCACTCCGGCTCGATCATAGACGAAATATGTCTGCTGGAAATATCCAGACTGCCCATTTACTGCAATAAAGTCACGCAGCGTGCTGCCGCCCTGCACGATGGCGGCGGCCAGGATCTCGCGGATCGCCACGGCCAGTTTTTCATAGCGCGCGCGGCTGATGCGCGCGGCCGGCGTCTTCGGGTTGATGCCGGCGCGGAACAGGCTTTCGCAGGCGTAGATATTGCCCACGCCAACCACGATGTCGCCGGCCAGCAGCACCTGCTTGATCGGCGCGCTGCGCTTGCGCGTGGCGCGGTACAGCAGCTCGGCGGAGAACTGTTCTTCCAGCGGCTCCACGCCCAGGCCGCGCAGCAGGATGTGCTGCTCCAGCTCGCCGTCGTCGTTCGCATGCCAGAGCACGGCGCCGAAGCGGCGCGGGTCGTGCAGGCGCAGCACCTGCTTCCGGTCGCCATCGGATACGACGAGGTCGAAGTGATCGTGTTTCTTCAGTTCGATACCGGGCGGCAGCACGCGCAAGTGGCCCGACATGCCCAGGTGCACGATCAGCGTGCCACCCGCAAAGCCCAGCAGCAGATACTTGCCGCGCCGCTTGACGTGCTCGATGCGCTGGCCGACCAGGGTCGCGGCGATGTGGGCAGGGAAGGGCCAGCGCAGGCCCTCGCGGCGGAACACGACTTCCTCGACCACGCGGCCTTCCAGGTGGGGCGCGACACCGCGCCGGGTGACTTCTACTTCCGGGAGTTCAGGCATGAAAATCTGACAAATACTTGTAAATTCGTGTTGCGGGCGCGCACGCGTTGCGGGGCTTGGGCGTAGAATCGGGACATCCTTCCCGATATGGACATGCTTTGAAAAACGCTTTCGTCATTGTAACTCTCTCCGGTGTGCTGGCGGCATGCGCTGTGGCGCCACAGCCGCAGTCCGGCGCGCCGCTTGCTGCACAGCCGGCGGCGCCGGCCGAGGCGAATGCGCAGGGCGCGCCGGCTGCAGATGCTGAAGCCGAGCAGCAGGCCGCCGAGGCCGCCGCGGAAGCCGAGAAAGCGGCGCAACTGGCGCGTTTGCCTAAGATCGAGCTCACCAGCACCCTGCTGAACCAATTGCTGCGTGCCGAGTTCGCCTTCCGCAATGGCGACTGGCAAGGTCCTTACATCACCATGCTGGCCCTGGCCCAGCAGACCCGCGATCCGCGCCTGGCGCGCCGCGCCGCCGAAATGGCCCTGGCCGCGCGCCAGCCCGACGATACCCTGGCGGCCGTGCGCGAATGGCGCAAGCTCGACCCGGAGTCCGACGAAGCGACGCAATACTATCTGGGGATGGTGATCCTGTCCGACAATATCTCCGACGCAGAAGAAATCTTCCGCAAGCGCCTGGCCGGCTCGCCGCCCGCGGTGCGCGGCGTGGTGCTGTACCAGGTGCAGCAACTGCTGTCACGTGCCAAGGACAAGGAAGCGGCGAACGCCATGCTCGTGCGCCTGGTCGCGCCCTACCGCGACACGGTCGAGGGCCATGTAGTGCTGGCCCAGGCGGCGCTGGCGCGCGGCGCCCGGGAGGAGGGTGTGCGTGAGGCGCAGGCCGCCCTGGCCCTGAAGCCCGATTCCGAAATCGCTATGCTGACCCTGGCGCAATCGAGCGAGAACGAGGCCCAGGCAACGGCGCGCCTGGAACAGTTCCTGGCCGCCAATCCGAAGGCGCGCGAAGTGCGCGCGGCGCACGCCCGCATCCTGGTCAACAACAAGCAGTACGAGGAAGCGCGGCGCCAGTTCCTGCTGCTCGACAGCCAGCAGCCGGACAATGTCACCACGCTGTACGCGCTGGGCGTGCTGTCGACCCAGCTGAACGACCCGCCGGCTGCCGAACGTTACTTCTCTCGCTTCGTGGAAGTGCTGGGCCGCAATCCCGACGACGAGCGCGACCCCTCGAAAGCCTTGCTGATCCTGTCGCAGCTGGCCGAGGAGCGGGGCGATTTGCAGGCCGCCGTCGGCTGGCTCGATAAACTGCCCGAAGGCGACGAGAAGACCGTGTTCGGCGTCCAGCTGCGGCGCGCCCAGCTGCTCGGGAAAAGCGGCGACGTGCCGGCCGCGCGCCGCCTGCTCGCGTCGCTGAAACCCGGCGAGCCGGTGGCCCAGGCCCAGGTGCTGGCGGCCGAAGCCCAGGTGCTGCGCGACGCCGGCCAGGCCGAGCAGGCCTATACGCTGATGGGGGCCGCCACCAAGCGCTTCCCGGGCAACCCCGACCTGCTCTACGACTACGCGCTGCTGGCCGAAAAGACCGGCCGCGTCGACGACATGGAAACCGCCCTGCGCGAAGTGATGCGCCTGGCGCCGGACAACCACCATGCCTACAATGCCCTCGGTTACTCGCTGGCCGAGCGCAACATCCGCCTGGAAGAAGCGCGTGCGCTGATCGAAAAGGCGATGGCCATGGCGCCGGAAGACCCCTTCATCATGGACAGCATGGGCTGGGTGCAATACCGGCTCGGCAACCTCGATGCCGCCGAGGCCCACCTGCGCCGTGCCTACAGCCTGCGCCGCGACCCGGAAATCGCGGTCCACCTTGGTGAAGTGCTGTGGCAGCAGGGCAAGCGTGCCGATGCCCAGAAGCTGTGGCTGGAAGCGCGCGCCAAGGACCCGCAGAACGACACCCTGCGCAGCACGCTGGCGCGCCTGCGCCTGTCCCTGTGAAATAATTCAATATCATTAACGACCGGCGGCGGACCTGTTCCGCCGTTTGTTTTTCAACTTCTATTTTCGACCGATGCCAATCACCCGACGCTTATCTCTGCTTGTCATTGCCGCTGTGCTTGCCGGCTGCGCCAGCGCGCCCGTGTCCCAGTCCACCGTGGGCGCCTACCGCGACACGATCGAACTGGGCGGCCGCCTGTCGGTGAACTACCTGAAGGAAGGCCAGCCGGATTCGCTGACCGGTAACTTCACCTGGTCGCAACAGCCGGGCCGCATCGACGTCACGCTGTCGTCCTCGTTCAGCCAGCTCGCCGCCATCAGCGTCACGCCGCAGCAGGCCACGCTGACCCAGGCCGGGCGCGAACCGCTGGTGGCGCAGGACATCGACACGCTCACCGCCCAGGCGCTCGGCTGGCAATTGCCGGTAGCCGGCCTGCGCGACTGGCTGCAGGGCTATGCCGTTGGCGCCGACGGCAAGCGCTTCGCCGCTTCGCCGGCCAACAACACTGTCTACACGCGCGACGGCTGGCGCCTGCGCTTCGCGTCGTGGCAGGACGAAACGGCGGCGCACCCGCTGCCCAAGCGCATCGACGCCGCCCGCACCACCGCTTCCGGCGAGCTGGAAATCCGCATCATCATCGGTCCGTCCAATTCATGAAATCGCTGCACGATTGCCCGGCACCGGCCAAGCTGAATCTGTTCCTGCACGTCGTCGGCCGCCGCGCCGATGGCTACCACCTGCTGCAAAGCGTCTTTCAACTGATCGACCGCGGCGATACCCTGCACTTCGATGTGCGCGACGATGGTTTGATTCGCCGCGTCAACGACGTGCCGGGCGTGCCGGAAGAATCCGACCTGGTGGTACGCGCGCTGCGCCGCCTGGCCGATGCCTTCGAACAGCGTCACGGCCGTGCCGTGCGCGGCATCGACGTGCGCCTGGATAAAATCCTGCCCATGGGCGGCGGCCTCGGCGGTGGCTCGTCGGATGCGGCCACCGCGCTGATGGCGGCGAATGTCTTGTGGCAGGGCGGGTTCAGCGACGAGGAACTGATGGAGATCGGCCTGCCGCTGGGCGCCGACATTCCCTTTTTCCTGTATGGCGAGACCGCGTTCGTGGAAGGAATCGGGGAGGCGATGCAGCCCGTGCAGGGGCCGGATTGCTGGTACGTGGTGATCGAGCCGGGCGTCTCCGTACCGACCCCAGCAATTTTTACCGCGCACGATTTGACAAGAGACAGCAAACCCGTCAGAATAGCGGACTTTCCTGAAGCGCAAAACATCAGCGGCTTCGGAAGAAATGATTTGCAAGGAGTTGCTGTCAGGTTGTTTCCAGCAGTAGGGGAGGCGATCGAATGGTTGAGCCAATACGGCGCGGCCAGGATGACGGGTTCCGGGGCCTGCGTGTTTGTTGCGCTGCCTGGCGAAGCTGAAGCGAACCATGTGCTGGGCCAGGTGCCAGGCAAGTGGACAGCGTGGAAAGCAAGATCGCTGGCAAGGCACCCGATAAAAAAGCTCTTGCAAAACAGTATGTTGTAGAATAAAATTTTGCCTGTCGCAGCGAATGACGGTTAGAATAGTCAAGCAAAGCGGCAAGCTGTAAGTTGCGTAGGGGAATCGCCAAGCTGGTTAAGGCACCGGATTTTGATTCCGGCATACCAAGGTTCGAATCCTTGTTCCCCTGCCATTCGTTTTATCCGGCTGTCGATGCGAACGTGTCCGGCGGATGAAATTGGCGGCACCACTCAAGCGGTGCGGTCTTTAAAGCATAATCAGCCGGTATAGCCGGCTGATTGTTTTTCAAAAGTATCAACGCTCTTCTCTCAGGACTCCCATGGCTTACGAAAACCTGATGGTTTTTACCGGCAACGCTAATCCGGCGCTAGCAGAAGGGGTCGCAAAAAGCCTCGGTATTCCTCTCGGTAAAGCAGTCGTCTCGAAATTCTCGGACGGCGAAGTCATGGTCGAAATCAACGAGAACGTCCGCGGTAAAGACGTCTTCGTGCTGCAATCGACCTGCGCTCCTACCAACGACAGCCTCATGGAAATCATGCTGATGGTCGACGCTCTCAAGCGCGCATCGGCTGGCCGTATCACGGCCGCGATTCCTTACTTCGGCTATGCCCGCCAGGACCGCCGCCCGCGCTCGGCGCGTGTCGCGATCTCGGCCAAAGTCGTCGCCAACATGCTGGAAGAAGCCGGCGTCGAGCGCGTCCTGATCATGGACCTGCACGCCGACCAGATCCAGGGCTTCTTCGACATTCCGGTCGATAACATCTACGCGTCGCCGCTGCTGCTGGGCGACCTGCAGAAGCAGAATTACGACGACCTGCTGGTCGTGTCGCCGGACGTCGGCGGCGTGGTCCGTGCCCGTGCCCTGGCCAAGCGCCTCGGCTGCGACCTGGCGATCATCGACAAGCGCCGTCCAAAGGCGAACGTGTCGGAAGTCATGAACATCATCGGCGAAGTCGAAGGCCGCAACTGCGTGATCATGGACGACATGGTCGACACCGCGGGCACGCTGACGAAGGCCGCCGAAGTCCTGAAGGAACGTGGCGCCAAGAAAGTCGTGGCGTATTGCACCCACCCGGTCCTGTCGGGTCCTGCAATCGACCGCATCTCGAACTCGCCGCTGGACGAACTGGTTGTCACCGACACCATCCCGCTGTCGGCCGCTGCCGCCGCCTGCCCGAAGATCCGCCAGCTGACCTGTGCTCCGCTGCTGGCCGAGACCTTCAAGCGTATCGTCAAGGGCGACTCGGTCATGTCGCTGTTCGTCGACTAAGCAAGACAAGCATCATTTCGCGGCGCGCCCGGCTTCATGCCCGGCGCGCCGTTGTACTGTAGATTTTCTTGAGCGCGCAGTCAGTGCTCAGCCATGCCAGCCCCTGGTCGCGGGGGCGGGCGCAAACCGGGAAATCGGGTGGGAATCTGTCCCGCATGCGATCCCACACTTATGGAGTTTCACATGAAAGTAGTTGCATTCAACCGCACCCTGCAGGGCACCGGAGCGAGCCGCCGCCTGCGCAAGGCTGGCCAGACCCCAGGCATCATCTACGGCGGCGCAGCAGCCCCGGTCCTGATCGCCCTGGACGGCAACGCCCTGTACCACGCGCTCAAGAAAGAAGCTTTCCACGGTTCCGTGCTGGACCTCGAAATCGAAGGCCAGACCCAGCAAGTCCTGCTGCGCGACTTCCAGATGCACGCATACAAGCAACTGGTCCTGCACGCTGACTTCCAGCGCGTCGATGCTTCGCAGCCGATCCACACCAAGGTCGCCCTGCACTTCGTCAACGCCGAGACCTCGCCAGCAGTCAAGCTGGGCGGCGCCATCGTGTCGCACGTGCTGAACGAACTGGAAGTCGCCTGCCTGCCAGGTCAACTGCCAGAGTTCATCGAAGTCGACCTGGGCGCCCTGGAAGTCGGCGGCTCGATCCACACCGACGACCTGAAACTGCCAGCCGGCGTGACCGCGCTGACCCACGGCCAGAACCTGACCATCGTCACCACCTCGGTGCCGCGTGGCGCAGCTGCTGCCGAAACCGAAGAAGCCAAGTAATTCTTCGGCGCTGCCTTCGGGTGGCCCTGCACGAGAAAAACCCGCCGCGGCTCGCGCCCGGCGGGTTTTTTGTTTTCTGGTCAATCGCCGTTTAGGCGATAATCCTCTTTTTCCTGACGCGACCGCTATGTCCATCCGCCTCATCGTCGGCCTCGGCAACCCTGGCCCGGAATACGAACAAACCCGCCACAACGCCGGCTTCTGGCTGGTCGACAACCTCGCCAACAGCCTGCCCGGCTGCCGCCTGCAGCGCGAAAGCCGCTACAACGCCATGCTGGCGAAAACCTCCATCTCCGGCAAGGAAGTCTGGCTGCTCGAACCGCTGACCTTCATGAACCGTTCCGGCCAGTCGGTCGGCGCGCTGGCGCGCTTCTTCAAGATCAACCCCGACGAAGTGCTGGTCGTGCACGACGAGCTCGATTTGATGCCCGGCATCGCCAAGCTGAAGAAGGGCGGCTCCTCGGGCGGCCACAACGGCCTGAAAGACATCACCGCCGCCCTCGGCACCCAGGACTACTGGCGCCTGCGCATCGGCATCGGCCACCCGCGCAGCCTGAACCTGCAGCAGAACGTCGCCGACTTCGTGCTGCACCGCCCGCGCCGCGAAGAGCAAAGCCTGATCGAAGAGTCCATCGACAAAGCCCTGCGCATCATCCCGCTCGCGGTCGAAGGCAAGCTCGACGCCGCGACAATGCAGCTGCACACCGCCTGATTGCTGTTGTAGTGTGGGCGTCTCCTTGCACCACGTACGGCAATCCGTCGCTTGCACACTATCCGGGGTCGTAGGGTGGACACCTGTGTCCACGCGGTACAACGCCTGCATATCGAAACGCATGCTCCGTAGGGTGGGTTCTCGAACCCACCAATACTGCGCATGCATGTCCAAACGTAAAGGCTGACCTGATCCCGGTCTCCTGCGATAATTCCCCCGATGAGCGCCCTCAACTTCCACGCCGGCCCCCGCGCCCTGGCCCGCATCCGCAGCGACGGCCTGCGCGCCGCCGACATCGCCATCGTCCCCGCCGCCGCGGGCGGCCCGAAAGGCCTGATCTTCCGCGACCTCGACCAATACGTGTTCGGCGACTGGCTCCCATCCAGCCCACGCGAGCGCACCCTGATCGGCTCCTCGATCGGCGCCTGGCGTATGGCCGCCGCCTGCCAGCGCGACCCGGTGCGCGCCTTTGCCCGCCTGGGCGAACTGTACGCCGGCCAGCGCTACACCAGCACCAAGCCCAGCCCACAGCGGATCAACGAAGTCGTGCAGGAGCTGCTGCGCGAATTCGTCAGCGGCCATGAAAACGACATCGTGCAGCACCCGCACCACCGCCTGCACCTGCTGGCCGTGCGCGGCAAGGGCGGCCTGGCCGCGCCCACGCACCGGCGCGCCGAGATGCGCGGCTTCGCGCAAGCGGCGCTGACCAACTTCGCCTCGCGCGAACGCCTGGGCGGCCTGCTCGAACGCGTGGTGATCGGCGACGCCCGCGACGGCGCACCCTGGCTGCGCAACAGATTCGACGCCTTTACCACTCACTTCGCGGCCCTCACGCGTGAAAACCTGGCGGCCGGCCTGCTGGCCTCGGGCACGCTGCCCTTGGTCATGCAGCCGGTCACGCGGATCACCGGCGTGCCGGAAGGCTATTACTGGGACGGCGGCATCATCGACTACAACCTGGCCCTGCCGTATGCGCGCGTGGAAGAGCAGGACCCGGACGGCATCGTGCTGTACCCGCACTTCAACGAGCACATCGTGCCGGGCTGGCTGGACAAGGCCTTGCCCTGGCGCCGCTGCGCCCGCGGCCCGAACCGCGGCTGGCTCGACAACGTACTGATCGTCTCGCCGTCGCAGGATTTCTTGAAGACCCTGCCGCGCGCCAAGCTGCCCGACCGCGCCGACTTCAAGTTCTACAGCTTGAACCACGACGCGCGCGTGCAGGCCTGGAACACGGCGATGGCCGAAGGCGGCCGCCTGCGCGACGAGCTGGCCGCCTTTGTCGAGCGGCCCGATCCCGCGCGCCTGCGCGCCATCTGACACGGCCAGCTCCCGCAGGCGAAAAAAAAGCCACTGCGCGGCAGTGGCTTCGTCGTTGCAGCAGAAACTCAGGCGCGCTTGCGGCGTACCGCCCCGGCGCCGGCCAGCAGGCCCAGGCCGAGCAGGGCGATGCTGCCCGGTTCCGGCACGTCGCTGGCTTCCTCGACCAGTTCCTTGCCGAAGAACTCGAGTTCGGCCAGCTGGTGCAGGCCGTTGCCGAACGTCGAGAAGGCCTGGTAGCGGAAGATGCTGTACGCGGCCGGCAGCGTGTAGTCGACACCCGCGGTGTACTCGTTCACCTGGTAGCGGTTGCGCCATGGCGATACGCCATCGTGGTTGTACGAGAAGATCGTCGTGTAGTTCAGTCCGTCGTTCGAACCCAGGATCTGCCAGATGTCGGCATCGCGCTCCGGCGCATCGTTGGCCGATGATGCCGTGAAGCTGGTCAATTGGTAGCGCTTGCTGCCAAAGTCCGCCTCGACCCAGCCGTTGGCGTCGCAGCACCATTTGTCGTTGCCGCCGCCAACGATATTATCGAACACATTGAATGCGCCTTCGGCAACGTACTGCGGTTCGATCGACGAACGGAACACGGCGTTGTAGTTGACGTATTCGTTGCCGTGGGCATCGTTTTCCGGATCGGTCAGGTCATGGCCGACCAGCGAACCGGTGCCATGGCCGCGCATGGTGACGGCCTGGGCGGAACCCGCGGCCAGGGTGATGGCAGTCAACAGGAGGAAAGCGAACTTTTTCATGCATGTCTCGATAGAAGTGTAATTGCTATCCTATGAGCAATTTCCGTTCCACCTAGATAACTTATTGAGTGGGAAGAAAATTTATTTCCAGGAAAATTATTCCAGCTACAAGCTGTAAAGAATTCCGACAGGTTTTCGCCTGATACAGAGCTGTTGTGCAGGCAGCCTGGGACATTGCCCGCGCGCCTGTTTTTGCGGCATTCGCACGCCGACCGGGTTACAATGCGGGGTTTCCGAGCTGTGGCATTACAGCTCATCATCATCGAGAGAAAGAATTCCCATGAGTCTCCAATGCGGCATCGTCGGCCTGCCCAACGTCGGCAAGTCCACCCTGTTCAACGCGCTGACCAAGGCCGGCATCCCGGCTGAAAACTACCCGTTCTGCACCATCGAGCCGAACGTCGGCGTGGTCGAGGTGCCCGATCCGCGCATGGCCCAGCTGGCCGAGATCGTCAAGCCGGAGCGCATCGTCCCGGCCATCGTCGAATTCGTCGACATCGCGGGCCTGGTGGCCGGCGCCTCGAAAGGCGAGGGCCTGGGCAACCAGTTCCTGTCGCACATCCGCGAAACCGATGCCATCGTCAATGTGGTGCGCTGCTTCGAAGACCCGAACGTGATCCACGTGGCCGGCAAGGTCAGCCCGATCGACGACATCGAAGTCATCCAGACCGAACTGGCGCTGGCCGACCTGGGCGCCGTCGAAAAGGCGATCCACCGCGAAAACAAGAAAGCCCGTTCGGGCGACAAGGACGCCGCCAAGCTGGTCGCCCTGTGCGAGCGCATGCTGCCGCACCTGAACGAAGGCCAGCCGGTGCGCACCCTGGGCCTGGACGCCGACGAGATGTTCCTGATCCGCGAACTGCACCTGATCACCGCGAAACCGGCGATGTACGTGGCCAACGTCTCGGACACCGGCTTCACCGACAACCCGCTGCTCGACCAGCTGACCGAGTTCGCCAAGAAGCAGAACGCGCCGATCGTCGCGATCAGCGCCGCCATCGAATCGGAAATCGCCGACCTCGACGACGCCGACAAGGCAGCCTTCCTGTCCGACATGGGTATGGAAGAGCCGGGCCTGGACCGCCTGGTCCGCGCCGCTTATAAACTGCTCGGCCTGCAGACCTACTTCACCGCCGGCGTGAAAGAAGTGCGCGCCTGGACCGTGAAAGTCGGCGCCACCGCCCCGCAGGCGGCCGGCGTGATCCACACCGACTTCGAACGCGGCTTCATCCGCGCGCAGACCATCGGTTTCGACGACTACATCACCTACAAGGGCGAGTCGGGCGCGAAGGAAGCGGGCAAGATGCGCGCCGAGGGCAAGGAGTATGTGGTCAAGGATGGGGATGTGTTGAACTTCCTGTTCAACGTCTGATTTGAGCAAGCCATTTCAGACAGTTTCAACGGCTTGCAAAAACTGCCTGAAATCCTCAAGAAGGCCCCGTAACTCGGGGCTTTCTTGTTTCTTCTTGTTGCATGCAATAACTTGCGCATGTGCTGCGCAAGTGCATATGGCGGTGTATATGAAACTTCCGAACCCACAGAATTGGTGTATATGATGAGCGTGTTGCCACAACGACCTTACTCACATGCTTACCGACGCTCAGTGCCGTGCTGCAAAAGCCCAAAGAAGGTAGCTATCGCTTCAATGACTACAAGGGGCTGTACCTCGAGATCAAGCCGAACGGTATCAAGGCGTGGCGCTATCGATTCAAGCTCAACGACAAGGCCTCGCGGTTCGCGCTTGACGACTACCCAAGCGTGACGCTCGGTGAGGCTAGAGAGAAGTGTGAAGCAGCACGGAAGCTGGTTAGGGAGGGCATCAATCCCGTTCAGAACCGTCAGATCGAACGCATCAAGCGCGAGCATGACTCAGCGAACACCTTTGAGGTCGTCGCTAAGGAGTGGCTGGCCCTGAAGGACTGGGAGGAAGTTACCAAGAAGCGCCGGCTCGACATGCTAGAGCGCGTGGTCTTTCCGTCGATCGGCAAGCTCCCTGTTCGCCAGATCACTCCAGCCCATGTCCTTGACGTCCCATGGCTGACGCGGCCTTGCGTCAGGCCCTTAAGAAGCTCGGCTGGGCGACCAAGTACAGCCCGCATGGCACGCGTACGACGGGCAGCACTCGGCTTAATGAAATGGGCTATCAGCCCGATGCCATCGAAGCCCAGCTGGCACACGCTGAGCCGAATGGAGTGCGCCGCACCTACAACCATGCCACCTACCTAGACGAGCGGCGAGCCATGATGCAAGACTGGGCAAACAAAATGAGCGAATGGCAAATACACCCGAAGCAGAAAACCCTGCACGGTAAGCTCGGCACCCTAGCGTAGGGTCGCTGGTAAAACGGCACGCGGTATTAGCGTCGGTCCTGGTAGATCTCCTGGACGGTGAACATTTTTGATCCATGAACTGGTCCTCCTGACGGGCATATGAACCGCCCTCTTGCATTTTAAGCGAATCTAAACTCGAAACCCAACGGCACGCCAATGCATGCGCAGGTCATGTGCAACTAACAAGCCTGCCGTCCTCGACGATTGGCTAGCTACAACCTTAGACCTGCCCACCCACACCCTTGAACTTCTCAACAAAGGCAGCGACCTTCTGAAAGACAGTCTGCTTCTTAACCTTGAACTGAGGGTTCAATGGGCTCATCTTGGGCAGGAGCGCATTAAGCTCAGTGCCGTTCTCGCTGGCGAACTCCCGCTTGAGTGAATTGGTGATGTATCGCTTGGCGGCCTCTAGGTTGAGGTTCTCGGTGCTGATCAACTCCTGCGCTTCACGTTGTTGCTCTGCTTGTGCAAAGGTGAAGAAAGCGTCGATCACACTGGCCTTGTCGCCGATCTTGTCGAGATCGGTCTGGTTGATGAAGTCGACCAGCAGGCTTTCTTTCGCGCGGTTGCCGAGGCTTGCTCGAATCACCCGGCGCACTTCATCCACCAGTTCCGACTTGCTCTTGATCTTTTTGTTGTGCTCAAAGATCAGCTCCAGGATGTAGTCCAGATTGATTTCTTGCGACTTGAGCAGGTCCACCTCAAAAACCACGTCATCCCAGTCGATGGTGGACTTCTCCTTCTCGGCCCCCGCCTTCTCACGGCGCAGCCAGTCGCGTACATCGTTGTAGGTTGAGCGATAGTCCTGAACCTTCCGCTCGGCTGGGAGCGTGATGGCTTGCAGCGAAGTCAGATCGCCATCGCTGAGATAGTGCTTTGCCTTGAACGCCTCCACCGCAGCCGAGTCGGCCATATCTATGGTTTGCAACTCCTTCAGGCTGGCGAACTCGTCATAGTTCTGCAGCACGTTTTCCACGCGTAAGTACTCGCCAAACAGCTTGGCGAATGCCTTCTTGTCGGCCTCCTTCTCAATGGCAGCAGGATTCGGGAAGCGTGCTTCCAGTTCCTTCACCACATCCATGAAGCCTCGGCGCGCCTCACCGGTGGTCGCATCGGTGAAGCCTTCCATGTACTCCTTGTAGCTCTTCTCCAGCACCACGTTTTTGGTGTTCTTGTCACCGAACAGGGTGATGGCACCGATAGTCGCCTGTTCCAGGTCACGGAAAGTGACGATGTTGCCGAAGGTCTTGGTGGCGTCAAAGATACGGTTGGTGCGTGAATAGGCCTGCATCAGACCGTGGTAGCGCAGGTTCTTGTCGACAAACAGCGTGTTGAGCGTGGGGGCATCAAAGCCCGTCAGGAACATACCCACCACGATAAGCAGGTCGATTTCCTTGGCTTTGACCTGCTTGGCCAGGTCGCGGTAGTAGTTCTGAAAGCCATTGCTGTCCACGCTGAAGTTGGTTTTGAACAGCGCGTTGTAGTCGGCGATGGCCACGCTCAAGAACTCCTTGGCGCTACTGTTCATGGCGGCCACATCAAAGCTTTCGTCCCGGATATCGCCAATCGCATCCTGCTCCTCGTTGGCAGCGAACGAGAAGATGGTGGCTACCTTCAGTGGCTTGTCACTGTTCTTCTGGAGCTCCCTAAAGCACTCGTAGTACAGCTTGGCAGCATCCACGCTGCTGACTGCAAACATGGCGTTGAAGCCCTTGTTGCCCGCATGCAGGCGATGGGTCTTTTGCCGGAAGTTATTCAGGATGTACTGGGTGACTTCACGGATGCGGTCAGGGTGCAGCAGGGCTTGCTTGTTCTCTGCCGCGCTCAGCTTCTTCTCGTCCTTCTCGGTTTCGATGGCCTTGAACTGAGGGCGCACATCGTTGTAGTCCACCTTGAACTTCAGAACTTTCTCGTCGCGAATCGCATCGGTGATCACGTACGAATGCAGTTCACGGCCAAACACATTGGCGGTGGTTTCGGCGCCCAAGGCGTTTTGCGGGAAGATGGGCGTTCCGGTGAAGCCAAACTGGCAGAACTTCTTGAACTTCTTCTTCAGGTTCTTCTGGGCTTCGCCAAACTGGCTGCGATGGCACTCATCAAAAATGAACACCACTTGCTTGCCATAGATGGGCAAGTCAGCCTCGCTCTTCATCAGGTTGTTGAGCTTCTGGATGGTGGTGACAACAATCTTGTTGTCGTCCTTCTCCAGGTTTCGCTTCAATCCCGCCGTGCTGTCCGACCCATTCACACTGTCCGGTGAAAAGCGCTGGTATTCCTTCATGGTCTGGTAGTCCAGATCCTTGCGGTCTACCACGAAGAACACTTTGTCGATGAAATCCAGCTCCGTGGTCAGGCGTGCCGCCTTGAAACTGGTCAGGGTTTTGCCCGAACCAGTTGTGTGCCAGATAAAGCCACCGCTTTCCGTACCGCTCCAGTTCTTGGCCTGATGGCTGCTTTTGATCTTCCACATAATGCGTTCCGTGGCAGCAATCTGGTACGGACGCATTACCAGCAACGTATTGCTAACATCAAAGACCGAATAGCGCAACAGCACATTGAGCAGGGTGTGCGTCTGGAAGAAGGTGGCAGTGAAGTCCTTCAGGTCCTTGATCAGACTGTTGTCCGCTTTCGCCCAGTTCATGGTGAAGTCGAAGCTGTTCTTGTTGCGCTGCGTGGTGTTGGCGAAGTAACGACTGTCTGTGCCGTTGGAGATGACGAATAGTTGCAAATACTTGAACAAGGAATGCTCGCTGTTGAAGCTCTCTTTGCTATAGCGATGTACTTGGTTAAATGCTTCGCGAATCGCCACCCCGCGCTTCTTCAGCTCCACCTGCACTAGCGGCAAACCATTGACCAGAATCGTCACGTCATATCGGTTGGCGTGACTGCCGGTCTGCTCAAACTGCTTGATCACCTGCACTTTGTTGCGGGTAATGTTTTTCTTGTCCAGCAGGTAGATGTTCTGAATACGACCATCGTCGAAAACGAAATCGTGGATATGGTCGTCGTGAATTTTGCGAGTTTTCTCGATAATTCCATCGCTGGGTTTGTCCAGCCAAGTCTCGACAAAGCGCAACCATTCGCCGTCAGCAAACTGTACGTTATTGAGCACCTGTAGCTGTACACGTACATTTGCGAGCAAGGATTCGGGCGTGTTCAGGCCAAGCAAGTGTTCATAACCTTGATTCCTCAAATCCTGAATGAATTCACGCTCCAGATCTCCCTCGCTCTGGTAGCTCTCTGCAACTTTCCACTCTTGGGTGTATTTGTCTAGAACAACGAAATTTTTCGACTCAGCGATAGTGTTATATTCGATCATGTGGTTTTTTCCTGCCAAAATCGATGTCGCTCAACAATGTGTTTAACCAATTTCTCCAGAAGCTCTTTTTCTTCCGGCTTCAGCGGTTGAACTTCTTCAGCGGCGTGCTTGGAATGGCTTGAGAAGTTCACAATTCTTTTTGCGTACGGATTAGGTAAGTCATCGTCTGCTTCAGGTAGAAGATGCTCCCACCTTTTATACCCGAGAAATGTTGCCGTCTTTTCGAGGATATTCCGGAGCAGGTTAAAATGATATTTCTCAATTTGCCCGCTTTTTATGGCATCTTCAAGTTGCGATATCAGGTGAAGGTGATAGGCGAACGGAGAATCGTTTGGCTGCTCTGCTAGATTGAGACTGCCATCAGGATTTTTTTCCAATCTTGATTTGCTGAACCATTTTGTTTTCCAGCTGTAGCGCTCAGTCTTTTCATCGCTACCGAACTCGTTACAAAGCACGTTGAAGAAAAGTGGGTTATGCGTCGTGATGATGAACTTAATACCGGACTCGTTTGATTTAATAAGTTGTGCCAAGTCTACGGCCAACTGAATCAAGTGGTTGTCATCTAGAGAGCTGACGGGATCGTCAACGAACACATATTCTAAACTGTCAAACGGAGTTGATTCAGGATAGTCAGGCTGAACATCGTTCAACGTGAAAATCGCCTGTTCGAGCAGGGTGTAGAAAATACTCCAAATGAAGTTACTTTCTTCGCCCTTTGAAATTTTCAGATTTCCTGTGTGTTCATCATTACCGCCCGCCAGCGAGAAAGTCACCTCCGAAAACGCTTTGACTGTTACCTCATTCCCGTCTCTGTCTCTGGTTTTATATTCTTCGTTGAATCGTGGCGTGAGCTTGTCATTGGTGTAACGCTGAAAATTCGTAACGATGTTCTGGTCCTGGCCTTGCTCTTCCAGCACCCATCGAGTGAACGAATTAGGATGGATTAACAATTTTGGCTCGGCATCAAGTGTTAGATCATTATCCCAATAGAACAAATCTTCGGTGAATGCACTGTAGTAAAGAATTTTCTTGCTCGCCAATTCAGAGTGCTGTGTGTCTTTATCTGCCGTGTCGGCAGGAAACAACTCTTTAAATTCGCGTGACAGGCGCGTCTTGCCCGTGCCATTAAAAGCATAGATGAGTTGAACCTTGGGAAGAGGCTTAACCTCTTCTACCACCTTCGTTCTTTCAGGGACAATTTTCCGCAGTGTCTTGGACGTACTCAGCTGCTGGGCGATTTCTTTTAGCGTTTTTCCCATGTTATACCTCTACCTCCTCTGGGTTAGGAAAGCTCAGTAGAAGATTTCTGTAATACTCGTATTGCTTCTGGCGCAGCTCAATTTCACGCGGTAAGCCTTCGCGAATGGACTTGGTCAACGCGTCAAATTTGTCAAGTATGGCGACGATTCGGGCCTGCTCCGCGAAAGATTTATCTGAATCATTCGGAAACGGAACAGGGATCTTGACTTTCTCCAGGCCATTAATCAACAATCTATTAACCTTGCCGCGCGAAACATGCTTAGCTTTCTCTTCAATAAATGCCGCGGTTTGCATCACATAAGAAACAAATTTCGGATTCATGGGATGACGAAAGGCGTAACTATCATCGTGAATGGCTACCTGCTCTGTTCCAATCCACGCGACGGCCTTTCCGACCTCCTCTACAGTCTCACCAACACCTGCTATCACAACATCGCCTGGCCTTGCGTAACGCAATGAGTTGGCAAGATCACCCTTTACCCGAGAAAAGGCTTGACCTGTGAAGGCGCCGTACCGGGTGTATATCTCACCGTAGTGTATTACAGGTATTCCGTCTTCAACAAAGTCCGCCTTAGTAAATCTTTTTCCACGGATGAATTCACCGATCTCTCCTAGGGGCTTCCACTCAACATCTCCCTTTTCAAAGCTCAACAAATGGTCGCGGTAGTGGTTATATTGTTTTTTACGGGCCGTAAGCTCGGCGGTAAGCTCGGTAGTAAGCTGGGCGGTGAGTTTAGTGAAGTTGTCCAATATGCAGACGATTTTGGCTTGGATTTCAAGCGATTTCTTAGGGTTTTTCGGGCAAGGGACTGGAATTTGAAAGTCTTCAAGCATGGGCTTTCTAATCGAAGTGGCCGTTGCCCCTACGCTTTTCATCTGAATATATTGCTTGAAACTAGATAGCATGAAGTAATACACAAACTTCGCACTAACGATTTCCGATGAAAGGCAAATCCTATATGCTCGCTGATGAAGGGCATATTTTCCGTTTGCGTAGTGGAATATATCGCCAATACCCCCCTCGCCGGGAATAATTATTGCCTCTTCATCAAATTCAAAGGTGTCTGATTTCAATATGTTCTTAGAGCGAACATAGAAAGGATGGGGTCCGTTTTCAGATTCATCCTTACGATTAGAGCGTCCTGTACCAATATGGGCAAGCGATCCAAGAGCCATCCACTCCACATCAGCCCCATCAAGCAACTTTTCCAAGAAATTCACTCCGGTCATGCGCCCAACTCCTCAACTTCAATTTCTCTGATGATGGCATCAATATCTTTCCGAAGCTGATCGATCTTGACAACGGTGGTTTTCATCTCGGCATTGAGTCGGGCAATGTCTACCACCTCACGGGTATCCTTAGCTTCCACATAGCTGCTGACCGAGAGGTTATAGTCGTTCGCTGCCACGTTCTCAAACGGTACGGATTGGGAGAAGTGATCGACATTTTTTTTGCTATCGAACACCCTCATGATTTGGTCGATGTGCGCGTCTAGCAGCACGTTGTTATTGGTTTCTTTCTTGAACAGCCTGCTAGCGTCGATGAACTGGGTGGTGGTGTTGGTTTTGTGTTTGGACAGCACCAGAATGTTCACGGCGATGGTAGTGCCAAAGAACAGGTTGGGCCCGAGCGAAATGACGCTCTCTACATAGTTGTTGTCTACCAAGTATTGGCGAATCTTCTGTTCCGCCCCGCCTCGGTAGAAGATGCCGGGGAAACAAACAATGGCCGCACGCCCCTTGGCTGAGAGATAGTTAAGTGCGTGCAGCACAAAGGCAAAGTCGGCCTTGGATTTGGGGGCCAGCACGCCGGCCGGGGCAAAGCGTTCGTCGTTGATCAGCGTGGGGTCGTCGCTGCCGATCCATTTCACAGAATACGGCGGGTTGGAGACGATGGCATCAAATGGCCGGTCGTCAGCGAAATGGGGCTCTTCCAGGGTATTGCCCAACTGGATGTTGAACTTATCGTAGTTCACATTGTGCAAGAACATGTTCATCCGCGCTAGGTTATACGTGGTGTGATTGATTTCTTGCCCAAAAAAGCCGTCTTCAATGAGGTGCTCATCGAATTGCTTTTTAGCCTGGAGCAGCAGCGAGCCCGAGCCGCAGGCGGGGTCATAGATCTTGTTAATGCTGGTTTGCTTGTGGATGGCAAGCTGAGCAATCAGCTTGGATACCTGCTGTGGTGTGAAGAACTCGCCTCCTGATTTGCCGGCGTTGGCGGCGTAGTTGGAGATGAGGAATTCGTAGGCATCGCCGAACAGGTCGATGTGACTGGCGTCGAAGCCGCCGAAGTCCAATTCAGCCACGCGTTTCAGCACTTTGGCCAGACGATCGTTCTTGTCTTTGACGGTGTTGCCGAGGCGATTGCTAGTGGTGTTGAAGTCAGCAAATAGACCTTTGATGTCATGCTCGGAGGGGTAGCCGTTGGCGGAGGCTTCGATGGCAGCAAAGATGTTGGCCAAATCGGTGTTCAGGCTCTCGTTGGTGTTGGCTTTGGCCGCGATGTTGACAAACAGCTGGCTGGGGTATATGAAGTATCCCTTGGTCTTGATGGCGTCGTCTTTGGCGGCCGCGATGTTTTCGTCATCGTCCGCCATGGTGGCGTAATTGACGGCAGGGTCGCCGCCGGTGATGTAGTCGATGAAGTTTTCGCTGATAAAGCGATAGAACAGGGCGCCCAGCACGTATTGCTTAAAGTCCCATCCATCGACGGCACCGCGGACGTCATTGGCGATATCCCAGATCTTGCGCTGTAGTGCGGCACGTTGTTCGTTGCTTGTCATCTTTAAAGTCCAGTTTTGATTCGTTGGGTTCGGCTCAGGCTCGATGCTTGAGCTGGAGGAAATGGGTTGTTGCGGCTATGGTGCCACCTTCTATCTCCCGGCTTTCTTCGCTTTGGGTTGATAGAGTCCTTAATTCATCAGGCTGATTCCAACATATCGCCCGGCGTCAATCGATCATCTATCGACGATAGAGGTTGGTTGTCCGATCGACTGCTCATGCTACCGCCCAGTACCGCCACCAGCGGTTGTGGCCTTCAAGCGGACTTTCCCGCGCTCGATCAGCTCTTCCAGCGTGCGCTTGACTTGCTTAGGATGGATTTCGCCGCCGACGCGCTGATAGATGTCGCTGATGGCGGACCTGGGGTAGCGCCGCAGGTCTTGAAGACCAGCGGCCAAGCGGTGCAGCTCAAAGGTCGATGGCGCTCTGAGAAAGGCAATACAGATCGTTCTAGGCCTGCTATTTTAACACCTGGAAACTTCGTTCCGTTACCGACGGGCCGTCTTAAGATCCGATTCAGCACGCATTTTTAGTACCATGCCGCATGAGGCAGATACGCTCTTGTCAGACGGGTGACACACGCCTCAGTCTAGGCCGGGCTCGTTTAAACCGTGCTTCGTCTCTAGTGCCAGAACTCGGGCTTCCCGTGCTTCCAGTTCCCTGATCAAGGCTTGCGCTTCAAGCTGTGTGCTCTGCGCGAAGGCGCGAAGCTGGAGGTCGCGTTCGTCAGTGCGCTGCGTAATCGCCCGCGCTCGCTTGAGCAACGCGGCTTGCGCTGTCAGCCCCACCTTCGCTTGCGTCCACCAGGCATTTGCCCGGCAGTTCGGGGCGCCCGATGACTTCCTGCCAAGCTGTCATCAACACGAAACACAGCTCCTCTATTCTGCGCCTCCATCAGCACGGCACTCGCCGTGCCCACACCACTGGAGATGACGCATGACCTCGACCCCTGAACTGTCCCGCCGCCGCCTGCTGCGCCTGCTCGGCGCCGCGCCCATGCTGCCCCTGAGCGGTTTCGCCGCCACCTCGCTGCTGGCCGGCTGCGGCGGCGACAACGACGACGTGTACGGCGCCAACCCGCCGGCGTCGGTCGCCACCTTCGCCAGCGTCTCGTTCAGCGGCATGGCCGCCCCGACCCTGGCCGATGCCGCCGCCATGGCCACCACTTCGGTCGGCTCGACCATGACGGTCAACTTCAGCGACACCAGCAAGATGGATTTCAAGCTGTCGTACAAGCCTTTCTTCATCACCGGCGACATGGTCCCGAACGGCGCCGGCGGCACCGTGCTGGCCGGCGGCTACTACAACATCCGCAACCAGCCGATCATCGACACCACCGTCGCCGGCAAGGAGCGCCAGTTCTTCTCGGATTCGCCGGACGGCACCTCGCTGCTGACCGTGCCGAACGCCAGCGTGCCGGGCGTGAAGGGTAAACCCGTGTTCGCCGTGGTGCAGTTCGAGTACGCCACTTACGCCCAGGACGGCCGCACCAGCATGTACGGCCGCCTGCCGTCGCCGATCGCCGTGCTGACCCTGGACCAGGACCAGAGCACCGGCAAACTCACGCTCGTGAAATACCACAACGTCGACACCTCGAGCGTCGAAGGCCTGTGGATCACCTGCGGCGCCAGCCTGTCGCCATGGGGCACCCACCTGTCGAGCGAAGAGTACGAACCGAACGCGTTCACCGCCGCCACCGACGCCCAGTTCAGGGCCTTCAGCAAGAACCTGTACGGCAGCGAGACCACCGCCAATCCCTACCACTACGGCCACATGCCGGAAGTCACCGTCAACCCGGACGGCACCGCCTCGATCAAGAAGCACTACTGCATGGGCCGCATCTCGCACGAGCTGGTGCAGGTGATGCCGGACCAGCGCACCGTGCTAATGGGTGACGACGCCACCAACAGCGGCTACTTCGTGTTCGTCGCCGACAAGGAAAAAGACCTGTCGTCGGGCACCCTGTACGTGGCCAAGGTCGGCGCCGGCTTCTCGATCGACCCGGCCGCCACCACCGCCGCGCCGCTCACCTGGATCAAGCTCGGCTCGGCCACCAGCGCCGAGATCCGCCAGCTGGCCATGTCCCTCAAGCCTACCGACATCATGGACGTGCGCACGAGCGACCCGCAGGACGCCTCGTACAAGAAGGTGACCGCGAACGGCGCCATCGAATGGATCAAGCTGGTACCGGGCATGGAAAAGGCCGCCGCCTTCCTCGAGACCCACCGCTACGCCTCGTTCGTCGGCGCCTCGATGGGCTTCACCAAGATGGAAGGCACGACCGTCAACGCACGCGACAAGATCGCCTACTCGGCCCTGCAGAACTGCCAGTCCTCGATGGTGGCCGGCGAGCGCCTGAACGTGCCGGGCAACGGCGTGTCGATCCCGAAGGCGCTCAATGCCGGCGCGGTGATGGCGCTGAACCTGAAGGGCGGCCAGAAGGACCTGGGCGGCGCGGCGATTGCCAGCGAGTGGATGCCGGTCGATATCAAGGCCCTGCTGGCGGGCGAAGACATCGCCGCCGACGCCCTCGGTAACACCGGCAACCCGAACCGCATCGCCAATCCGGACAACCTGAAGTTCTCGGAAAAGATGCGCACCCTGTTCATCGGCGAAGACAGCGGCCAGCACGTCAACAACTTCCTGTGGGCCTACAACGTCGACTCGCGCCAGCTCACCCGCATCATGTCGATCCCGGCCGGCGGCGAATCGACCGGCCTGCACGCGGTCGACGACATCAACGGCTGGACTTACATCATGAGTAACTTCCAGCACGCGGGCGACTGGGGCGGCATCCACAACGTGGTCAAGACCACGCTCGACCCGCTGCTGCGCGCCAACTACAAGGACAAGTTCGGCTCCGCGGTCGGCTACCTGACGGCCGATTCCGGCCAGATGCGCATGGCCAAGCCCGCCGCCTGATGTTTGCCGCCTGACGTTTGCCGCATTCGGTGCGATACTGTCGGCCTTTCAGATAGACGCACCGACGCGGCACATGGCCATCCTTTCCCAGCTCATCCTGTATCCGATCAAGTCCTGCGCCGGCATGGCGGTAAAGGAGGCGGCAGCCACCTTCTCCGGCTTGTCCGCGCAAGGCGTGCACGACCGTGAGTGGATGCTGGTCACGCCCGATGGCCAGTTCCTGACCCAGCGCGAGTATCCGCGCATGGCCACCATCGTCCCGCGCGTCGAGGGGGCGACGCTGGTGGTCACCGCCCCCGGCATGCCGCCGCTGCAGCTGCCGCTGGCCCGGCAAGCCGCTGCGGCCACCCTGCGCGTGCAGATCTGGGACGATGTGGTCGACGCCGCCGACTGCGGCGACGCGGCGGCAAGCTGGTTCCAGCAAACGCTGGGCGGCGCCTGCCGCCTGGTGCGCTTCCTGCCCGGCCTCGACCGTCCGACAAGCACCACATGGACCGGCGGCGCGGCCTCGAGCGCGCGTTTTGCCGACGCCTACCCGCTGCTGCTGATCGGCAGTTCCGCCCTCGACGAGATCAACGCACGCATGCTGGCCGCCGGGCGCGCCGCCTTGCCGATGGACCGCTTCCGCCCGAACCTGGTGGTCGACGGCACGGACCCCTTCGAGGAGGACTACACCGAGTCGCTGCGCGCCGGCGACGTGCTGGTCAAACCGGTGAAACCCTGCGCGCGCTGCCCGATTCCGGCGGTCGACCAGGCCACCGGCATCCCCGGCCCCGACCCGCTCGACATCCTGCAATCCTGGCGCAGCAAGGCGATTCTCGACGGCGCCGTCTGCGTCGGCATGAACTGCATCGTGGCGGACGGCGCGGGCGGCCTGCTGCGGGTTGGCCAGGAACTCGACATCGCTTTGTCGTTTTAAGGCCGCGCAAGGGGCGGCGCCGAAGGGGAATCGCCGGTTTTTCGTTTTCAAGCGGGCACGTATCGCGTAATGTAACGGCTATTGCTGAAAGGAATGTCATGCACCTGCCGGACGCGACGCCGCGCGACCTGATTGCCGAAAACGAAGCCCTGCGCGCGCACATGGCCTACCTGGTCGAACAGGCCGAGCGTAACCACGACATCATGTGCCGGCACCAGGCCTTCGACCTCGAAATCGTCGGCGCCTCGACCTTCCAGGAACTGGTAGGCACCATCTTCCGCCTGCTGCCCGTGATTTCCGAACTCGACGCGGTGACGCTGGCGCTGCTCGACGCCGACGCCGACATCTATACCGTGATGCACAAGCTGGGCGTGGACTTCGAGCCGCTGGCCGATCTGCTGTTCGTCGAGCATGCGGTGGAACTCGGCTTCCAGCACATCGACGGCGCCCCGCCGCGCCCGCGCCTCGGTTCCTTCGACACGGCGCAGCACCGCAGCATGTTCCCGCACGCGGGCGGCAGGCTGGCCAGCGTGGCGCGCGTGCCGCTGCTGCGCAACAAGCGCCTGATCGGCAGCCTGAACCTGGGCAGCCGCGACCCGCAGCGCTTCACGGCAAGCATGGCGACCGACTTCATCGAGCACATGGCCTCGATCATCGCCATCTGCCTGGAAAACGTGATCAGCAACGAGATGCTGAAGTACATCGGCCTGACCGACCCGCTGACCGGCGTCTACAACCGCCGCTACATCGACCGGCGCCTGCTGGAAGAAATCGCCCGCGCGCGGCGCCAGGAGTATGCGGTGTCGTGCATGTTCATCGACGTCGATTTTTTCAAGCTTGTCAACGACAAGGTTGGGCACCAGGCCGGCGACGAAGTCCTGCGCGAAGTCGCCACCCGCATCAAGACCGAACTGCGCCTGTCCGACGCATTGGCGCGCTACGGCGGCGAGGAATTCGTGGTGCTGCTGGTCGACGCCAACCTGCCGGCCGCCGCGCTCGTGGCCGAACGCATCCGCTCCAGCGTGGCCGGCACACCGGTCGACCTGGCCGACGGCGTGCTGCTCGACGTGTCGGTATCGATCGGCGTGGCCGCCCTGGAGGACGTCGACCGCGAGCACCCGATCGAAAGCGTGGCCCAGCAACTGGTGGGGCAGGCGGATGTGGCGCTGTACCAGGCCAAGGAATCCGGGCGCAACCGCGTGGTCACCGCAAGCTGAGCTGTTGCTTTTGTAGGGTGGGCACCTGTGCCCACGCGGTGCTGCGCGTCCCTGTCGATCATTGATCGCGGAGCGGCCGAGACCGTCTCGTCATCGGATAACAATACCGATGACATTGCGGTGCGCGACAGCACAACCGCGTGGACACAGGTGCCTTGCGCGGCCCGGTCCACCCTACGAACCTCCAGGGGCGCAGTCATTGACGCGAAGCGGTTGACATCGTATCGTCAGCAGTCAACGACCACGAAACCCATATGACCTTCGACGAACGCCGCAAACGCGCCATTGCCGTCCTGAACCGCAAAGGCATCCCCCAGGCCAGCTCCGAGCCGGCCCACATCCGCCTGTTCCGCCGCCTCGGCATGCAGGTGCGGCCCCTGCATTTCGAAACCTTCTGGCGCACCACTTTCTTCTGCGGCCTCTGGTTCGCTCCCATCTGGGCCCTTATCATGTGGCTGTTCAACTGGCGCAAGGAAGGCACCGATCCGGCAGTGGCCCTGCTGGCCACCGTGATCTGCGGCCTGGTCTACGGCCTGATCATGGCCAGCGTTTTCGCCTGGAGCAAAAAGAAGCACGGCCTCCCAACCTGGGAATCGCTGGGCGCCTAAGCTAGAGCAAGCGTCCCTCGGCCCGCGTCACCGCATCGGCCGAGCCGCGCAGCACCACCACGTCGTCCGCCTGCAGCACCGTCTCGGCCAGCGGCTCCACGCGCATGCGCGCACGGCGGATGCCGGTTACCTCGGCCCCCAGTTCGTCCAGCCCGAGTTCACCCAGCCGGCAGCCGGCCGCCTTGGCATCCTCGCCCAGCACCACCGAATGCAGGCGCACGTACATGTGTTCCGGATCGTCGGTGACGTCGCTGGCGCCGTGGAAGTAGCCGCGCATCGAGGCATAGCGTTCGTCGCGCGCGCTCTGCACGCGGTGCACCACGCGCCGCAGCGGCACGCCGACCACCACCAGCGCGTGCGAGGCCAGCATCAGGCTGCTCTCCAGCGCTTCCGGCACCACCTCGGTGGCCCCGGCCATGCGCAGCACCTCCAGGTCGCTGTCGTCATGGCTGCGCACGATCACCGGCAGCGAGGGCGCCAGCTCGTGCACCAGGTGCAGCACCTTCAGCGCCGCGCGCGTGTCGGCAAAGGTGATCACCAATGCACTGGCGCGGTTGATGCCGGCCGCGATCAGGGCTTCGCGCCGCCCCGCATCGCCATACGACACGTTCGACCCCGCCGCCTGCGCTTCCTGCACCCGCTCCGGATCGAGATCCAGCGCATACCAGGGCAGCTTTTCGTCGGAGAGCAGGGTGGCCACGCTTTGCCCGCTGCGCCCGAAGCCGGCCAGGATCACGTGCTTCTGCGCCGCCATCGTGCGGCTCGCCAGCTGCGTGAGCTGCAGCGACTGCATCATCCATTCGTTCGAGGCGATCTTCATCACGATCTTGTCCGAGTTGGCGATGACGAAGGGCGCGACCAGCATCGACAGCACCATCGAGGCCAGCACCAGCTGCATCAGGAAGGGATCGATCAGCTTCGAACCCGAGGCCAGATTCAGCAGCACGAAGCCGAACTCGCCGGCCTGCGCCAGCGCGAGGCCGGTGCGCATCGACACCCCGTCCGAGGAACCGAAGGCCTTGGCCAGCAGCGCGATCAGCGCAAATTTCAGCAGCACCGGCAGCACCAATAAGGCCAGCACCAGCCACCAGTGCTCCAGCACCAGCCGCAAATTCAGCAGCATGCCGATGGTGATGAAGAACAGGCCGAGCAGCACGTCGCGGAAAGGCTTGATGTCTTCTTCCACTTGGTGCTTGAACTGGGTCTCGGAGATCAGCATGCCGGCGACGAATGCGCCGAGCGCCAGCGACAGCCCGGCGCGCTCGGTGATCCAGGCCGCGCCCAGCGTCACCAGCAGGAGGTTCAACATGAACAGCTCCTGCGAGCGGCGCTTGGCCACGATCGTGAACCAGCTGCGCATCAGCTTCTGGCCGAAGAACAGCAGCAGCGCCAGCACCAAGGCCGCTTTCAGGCCGGCCCAGGCCAGGGTGGCGGCCAGGTCTTCCGGGTTCCTGGCCAGCGAGGGAATCAGGATCAGCAGCGGCACCACGGCCAGGTCCTGGAACAGCAGGATGCCGATGATGCGCCGTCCATGTTCGCTTTCCAGTTCCAGGCGCTCGGTGAGCAGCTTCACGACGATCGCCGTGGACGACATGGCCAGCGCCCCGCCCAATGCGAAGGAAGCTTGCCAGCTGATGGCCAGCGACGGCATCCACATCGAGAACAGCAGGGCGCCGAGCATGGCGGCGACAATCGTCAGCACCACCTGCGCCATGCCGAGCCCGAACACGATGCGCCGCATCGCGCGCAGCTGGGCCAGCGAAAATTCCAGCCCGATCGAGAACATCAGGAACACGACGCCGAATTCGGCCAGGGCGTGGGTGGAGGCGGTTTCGGCGGCCAGGCCCAGGGCGTGCGGGCCAATCAATACGCCGACGGCGAGGTAGCCCAGCATGGGCGGCAGGTGCAGCGAGCGGAAGGCCACCACGCCCAGCACCGCGCTGCCGAGCAGGAGGAGGGTCAGTTCGAGTCCGGATGCCATGCGTAAATATGTTTTTGTCGCAATGTGCGTTGTTCGATACGTCTGGCAAGTTTTTTGCTTACGCAATTCGTTTATACTTCGGGAATGAGTGTAACCGATGAAAAAACAATGCAGAACAGTTTTGACGAGAACGCATCGCGCCGGGTAATGGCCCTGGCCCGCGAGACCCTCGCCATCGAAGCCGACGCCGTCAGGGCTCTGCACGACCGCCTCGACGCTGACGATTCCCTGGTGCGCGCCGTGGCCGTGCTGTACGCCTGCACCGGCCGCGTGGTGGTGTCGGGCATGGGCAAGTCCGGCCACATCGCGCGCAAGATCGCCGCCACCCTGGCCTCGACCGGCACCCCGGCCATGTTCGTGCATCCGGGCGAAGCCGCCCACGGCGACCTCGGCATGGTGACGTCGCAGGACGTCTTCATTGCGATCTCGAATTCCGGCGAATCCTCGGAGCTGATGGACATCCTGCCCGTCGTCAAGCGCATGGGCACGCCCCTGATCGCCATGACCGGCAAGCCGCAGTCGCGCCTGGCGCAACTCAGCGACGTCCACCTCGACATCTCGGTGGCGAAGGAAGCCTGCCCGATGAACCTGGCGCCGACCGCCAGCACCACCGTCACGCTGGCCCTGGGCGACGCCCTGGCCGTGGCCCTGCTCGACGCCCGCGGCTTCCGTGAAGAAGACTTCGCACGCTCGCACCCGGGCGGGGCCCTCGGCCGCCGCCTGCTGACCCACGTGCGCGACGTGATGCGCAGCGGCGAGGCCGTGCCTGCCGTGAGTCCCGACGCGCCGCTGGCCCAGGCCCTGCTGGAGGTGAGCCAGAAGGGCATGGGCATGACCGCGGTCGTCGATGCCGACAAGCGCCCGATCGGCGTGTTCACCGACGGCGACTTGCGCCGCCTGATCGAGCGCGTGCAGGACTTCTCGAACATCGTCATCCGCGACGTCATGCATGCCAACCCGCGCACCGTGCAGCCGGAACAGCTGGCCGTGGACGCGGTGGCGATCATGGAAGAATTCCGCATCAACCAGATGCTGGTGGTCGACGGCGAGGGCAAGCTGGTCGGCGCCCTGCACATCCACGACCTGACCCGCGCAAAGGTAATCTGATGGTGACTCCTCTCGCACATACCCAGCGCGCTGCGCGCATCAAGGTCATGATCTTCGACGTCGATGGCATCCTGACCGACGGCAGCCTGACCTATGGTCCGGACGGCGAAGTCACCAAGACCTTCAACGTCCTCGACGGCCTGGGCATCCAGCTGCTGCAAAAGACCGGCGTGCAGACCGCCATCATCAGCGCGCGCAAGTCGCCGATCGTCAACGCGCGCGCGAAGGACCTGGGCATCAACCACGTCTGGCAGGGCTTCCACGACAAGCGCGTGGCCTTTGCCGAGCTGCTGGCGCAGACCGGCGTCACCGCCGAGGAATGCGGCTACATCGGCGACGACGTGATCGACATGCCGCTGCTGAGCAAGGTCGGCTTTGCCGTCACCGTGCCGAGCGGGCACCCGGAAGTGCAGTACCGCGCGCATTACGTGACGAAAGCGCCGGGCGGGCGCGGCGCCGTGCGCGAAGTCTGCGACCTGGTGATGCGCGCCCAGGGCACCTACGAACAGGCGCTCGCGCCGTATTTCGCCTGAATTCTTCAAACGCATGGCAACCCTCCACAACCGCCGTACCTCGCACCGCTGGCGCCTGCTGGCGCTGATGCTCACCGCCGTGTTCTTCGCCTTTGGCAGCTTCTGGCTGCTGCAGGCGATGCAGGCCGACGACGACGCCAGCGCCGGGAATGCCGGGAACGAACCCGACTACATCGTCGAGAACTTCAGCTTCGTGCGCATGACGCCGACCGGCCAGCCGCGCTACGTGGTGTCGGGCGCGCGCCTGGCCCACCATCCGGTGACCGACGTCTCGGAAGTGAGTAAACCAGTGGTCGAGAGCATGGCGCCGGGCCGCCCGCGCATGACCATGCATGCCGACCGCGCCCAGATCCACCACCAGGAAAACCGGGTCGAACTGATGGACAACGTCGACATCGTGCGCCCGGCCACGCCAGGCTCGGAAGGGCTGCGCGCACGCACCGATGCGCTGACCGTGCTGGCCGACGAGGAGATCGTCAAGACCGACCGTCCGGTCGACATGACGCTGGGTGCCTCGACGGTGAAGAGCATCGGCCTGGTGGCCGAGAATCCGACCCAGAAGCTGCACCTCGGCCGCGGCCAGATCGTGTATCCGCCGCGCCAGCCCTGACCCCGCTGCTGACCCCAAAAATTAGGAACCAGCCATCAATATGAAAAACATCCTCGCTGCCGCCGTCCTCTCGCTGCTGTCGCTGTCGGCCCTGGCCGAGCGTGCCGACTCGCTCAAGGAAGCCGTCGTCAATTTCGATTCGGCCGACTTCGACGAAGTCACCCAGACCCGCATCCTGACCGGCAATGTCGTCCTCACGCGCGGCACGCTCACCATGAAGTCGGACCGCGCCCTGGTCAAGGAAACGCCGGAAGGCTACATGAGCATCACGCTCACGTCGGGTCCGGGACACGTGGCCACCTTCCGCCAGAAACGCGACGGCGGCAACAACCTGTGGATCGAAGGCCAGGCCGAGCGCATCGAGTACGACGAGCGCCAAGAACTGGTGAAGCTGTTCTCGAAGGCGACCGTGCGCGAGCTGGAAGACGGGCGCCTGACGAATGAACTGAACGGCCCCTTCATCTCCTACGATAACCGCAAGGAAGTGGCGGCCGTGCGCAATGACGCCAGCGGCGAAAGCAAGGTGGGCGGCGGACGCGGCACCCTGATCATCGCGCCGCGCAGGACCACGCCCGCAGCGGCACCAGCGCCGGCGGGGAAATGAGCATGATGGGAGCAAGCGCAGGCAGCACCCTGGTCGTGCGGGGGCTGCAGAAAAGTTACGGCAAGCGCCTGGTGGTGCGCGACGTGTCGCTGGAAGTGGGCTGCGGCGAGGTCGTCGGCCTGCTCGGCCCGAACGGCGCCGGCAAGACCACCTCGTTTTACATGATCGTCGGCCTGGTGCCGTCGGATGCCGGCGCCATTGAGATCAACGGCACCGACATCTCCAGCCTGCCGATCCACCGGCGCGCGGTGCTGGGCCTGTCGTACCT
This sequence comes from Massilia sp. IC2-278, assembly GCF_020708045.1. Lineage (GTDB taxonomy): Bacteria > Pseudomonadota > Gammaproteobacteria > Burkholderiales > Burkholderiaceae_D > Telluria. Next base: position 258,139 of record NZ_JAJFES010000005.1, on the reverse strand, counting down.
GCCGCAGGAAGCCTCGGTGTTCCGCAAGCTGACGGTCGAGGACAACATCCGCGCCGTGCTGGAACTGCAGCGCAACGACGACGGCAAGCCGCTCTCGAAGGACGCCATCAACGAGCGCCTCGATTCGCTGCTGGCCGAACTGCAGATCGAGAAGCTGCGCGAGAACCCGGCGCTGTCGCTGTCGGGCGGCGAACGGCGCCGCGTGGAGATCGCGCGCGCGCTGGCCACCAATCCGCGTTTCGTGCTGCTCGACGAACCGTTTGCCGGCGTCGACCCGATCGCCGTGATCGAGATCCAGCGCATCGTGCGCTTCCTGAAGGAGCGCGGCATCGGGGTCCTGATCACCGACCACAACGTGCGCGAAACCCTCGGTATCTGCGACCGCGCCTACATCATCAACCAGGGCGCCGTGCTGGCCTCGGGCCGCCCCGACGACATCATCGCCGACGAGTCGGTGCGCCGCGTCTACCTGGGCGAGCACTTCCGCATGTAATCGCGTAACGACACCGCTTTGAACCGCAGTTGAACAGTAAGAATCGATGAAACAATCCCTGCAACTCCGGACATCGCAGCACCTGGCCCTGACGCCGCAGCTCCAGCAATCGATCCGCCTGCTGCAGCTGTCCACGCTCGAACTGCACCAGGAAATCGAGCAGATCCTATCCGACAATCCCTTGCTGGAGCGGCTCGACGATCCGCTCGACCGGTCGGTGCGCCTGCTGGCCGACGGCGCCATCAACAGCGCGCCGGCACAGGGCGAAGCGCCGGCCGCGCCATCGAACGAAGCGGGTGCGCCGGCCAGCGCCGACGCACCCGAAGGACTCGACGGCGGCGGCGACCATGAACACGGCGAGTCCGATGCGGATTGGGGCGACACCGGCCGCGCCTCGGGCAACGGCGAAGACGAAGACGGCCGCCCGCAGCTGGAAGCCGGCGGCGTGACGCTGCGCGAACACCTGTCGGAACAGGTGCGCGTGACGAACCTGAATGTGCGCGACCGCGCGCTGGCCGAGCTGGTGATCGACGCCATCGACGACAACGGCTACCTGGAAGAACAGCTCGACGAGATCCACGCGCGCCTGCCGCAGGAACTCGAGGTCGAGATGGACGAACTGCGCTGCGCACTGGCGCTCATCCAGAGTCTCGATCCGGTGGGCGTGGGGGCGCGCAGCGCGGCCGAATGCCTGGCCCTGCAGATCCGCCGCATGCCGGGTGTGCCGCTGGTGACGCGGCGCACCGCGCTGAAGATCGTCGAAGGGTATTTGACCTGGTTCGCCCAGCGCGAATTCAACAAGCTGAAAAAGGCGCTCGACTGCGACGACGAAGACCTGCGCGAAGCGCAGGCCGTGATCCGCCAGTGCAATCCGCATCCCGGCGCCGCGTTCGCATCGAGCACCTCGGACTACGTGGTTCCGGACGTTATTGTCCGGAAAACGAAGAGCGGCTGGGGCGTGACCCTGAACCACGAAGTGATGCCGCGCCTGCGCGTGAACCACATGTACGCGGCCCTGCTCAAGGGCGGGAAAGGCGAAGGGCAGATGAGCGCGCAGCTGCAGGAAGCGAAGTGGCTGATCAAGAACATGCGCCAGCGCTTCGATACCATCCTGCGTGTTTCCGAAGCAATCGTGGAGCGCCAGCGCAACTTTTTCAGCCATGGCGCGGTTGCCATGCGGCCCCTTGTGCTTCGCGAGATAGCTGATACACTAGGCCTACACGAGAGCACAATCTCTCGCGTAACCACGCAGAAATTCATGCTGACCCCGCACGGCATGTTTGAGCTGAAGTATTTCTTCGGAAGCCACGTCGCCACCGAAGCGGGGGGCGAAGCATCTTCGACGGCGATCCGGGCTCTCATCGCGCAACTGACAGGAGCAGAAGACCCCAGGAACCCATTATCCGACAGCAAGATCGCGGAAATGCTCGGTGAACAAGGAATGGTCATCGCACGCCGCACGGTTGCCAAATACCGTGAGGCACTGAAAATTCCTCCAGTCAGTCTCCGCAAATCCTTGTAACGGCGGCGCCCACGCGTTCCTTGCGCGGCGCGGCAGCCGCCACCTCTTCAAAGGAGTGTGTATGAATCTCACTATCAGCGGTCACCACCTCGACGTTACTCCCGCCATTCGTGAATACGTACAAAGCAAGCTTGAGCGCATTACCCGCCACTTCGATCAAGTGATCGATTCCCACGTGATCCTCGCGATCGACAATCTCACCGAAAAAGAAAAAAGGCAGAAGGCCGAGATCAACTTGCGCGTCTCTGGCAAGACCGTGCACGTGGAAAGTGTGGCGCAAGATTTGTACGCTGCGATCGATCTGTTGATGGACAGGCTGGACCGGCAAGTGATGAAGTACAAGGACATGCTCAAGAGTCATAGTCGCGACGCACTCAAGCGTCTCCCTGAAGGCGGAGAGGCAGCCGCAGCCTGACAGGCCGGCAAGCACCGTCTGAACGAGGGCGCCCGCCGGGCGCCCTTTTCATTTTCCACCCCTCTCTCGTCAATACCCCGCGGCCGCAGGTCTTCGGTAGAATGCATGTTTTTTCTGCCACTATTTTCGACCATGAGCGACCACGTCCAGACCCGCATTACCAACGGCACCGGTACGATTACCCTTGATCGCCCGAAGGCCTTGAACTCCCTATCGCTGGACATGGTGCGGCGCCTGACCGAGACCCTGCTGGCCTGGCGCGACGATGCGTCGGTCGATGCTGTGGTCATCACCAGCAGCAGCGAAAAGGCCCTGTGCGCGGGCGGCGACATCCGCTTCTTCCACGAAGCCGGACATGCCACGCCGACTGGCGGCAGCGCGCTGCTGGAAGACTTCTTCACCGAAGAATACGCGCTGAACCACCTGATCCACTTCTACCCGAAACCGTATATCTCGATCATGGATGGCGTGGTGATGGGCGGCGGCATGGGCATCGCCCAGGGCGGTCCGGACACCGGCCTGCGCATCGTCACCGACCGCACGAAAATGGCGATGCCGGAAGTGAACATCGGTTTGTTCCCGGACGTGGGCGGCAGTCACTTCCTGTCGCATGCGCCTGGGCAGCTGGGCAACTATCTTGGCCTGACCGGGCTGACGGTCGGTGCGGCCGACGCGCTGTATGTCGGGCTGGCCGACGTGTACGTGCCGGGTGCGCAGTTGCAGGCCCTGCATGAATTGATCGATGCGACGCCGGGTGCGCAGCTGGCCGATGCGATCCGCGCGTTTGCCGCCGGCTTTGCGGGCGACATCGGCGCCAGCGAACTGCAGGCCCAGCGCGCCACCATCGACGCCCACTTCGGCGCGGCTTCCGTGGCGGCCATCATGGCATCGCTGGAACGTGACGAGCATCCCTTCGCGCAAAAGGCCCTGAAGGCGATGCGCCAGCGCTCGCCGCTGATGATGTGCGTGACGCGCGAGATGCTGGTGCGCGGCGCGGCCATGAGCGTGGCCGATTGCCTGCGCATGGAGCGTTCGCTGGTGCGCCGTAACTTCGAACACGGCGAAGTGCTGGAAGGCGTGCGCGCGCTGGTAATCGACAAGGACAATGCGCCGCAGTGGAAGCCGGCATCGCTCGAAGAAGTCACGACGCAGATAGTGGAGGGTTTCTTCGCGCCGGTGTGGCCGGCGTATGCGCATCCGCTGCGGCACCTGGATTGAACGCTTGCCGTCAACCCGCGACCCTGGAGCAGCCCGATGACTGAACACGCTACCGTGCAGGCCGAATGCTGGAACGAATCCGGCGGCCATTGCGACTGCTGCGGCAACCGGACCCGCTCCATCTCGGGCGGCCTGTCCGATGGGGAGGGCGCCAGGGCGGCCTATTTCGTGCGCTGGACCGTCGGCCAGCCGCAGCACACGCCGGACTTCGACCTGATCATCGGTCTCTGGGGCGATGGCACCGGTCCGCAAGACCGCGTGCTGGTCTCGCTGTCCTACCATCCACGGCCGGGTGGCGGCTTCTTCATGGTGGTCAGCGGCAAAGGCCGGCCTGCCGACAACCGGAACCTGTGCGATCGGGCGCTCGAACGCGAGGAAGTGATCGGCACGCCGCTGGCGCAGGAAGCATTTGCGCTGGTCGATGCGCTCTGGTTGACGGAGCCGCGCATCGCGGACATTCGTGCGCTGGACGATCTCGCGCATCCGGCCTGATAGCAGCCATGGTCCCGTGCGCGAATATGACGGACGGTCCGGACCTGCATGACGCAAGGCTGATTGCCGTGCATGTCGACTGGAAGGATGGCATGTGCGTCATCGATATCGCGCACGGCACGCTGGGACACTGCACCCTCCGGTTTTCCGCGGTGTCGCATGTGACCTTGCCTCGTACGCAGCCGTGGGGGCCGGCAGTATCGATCAATGCCTTGCGCCAGCCGGGACCGGGCCACTACGAAATCGACATGCAGTCTGGCGACGTCATCGACATCCGCGCCCGGGATGTCTTGTTCGTGGCTGGCAGCGAACACCTGAGCGCTTGACGAACAGACGGCGCGCACCTGTCTGTTCATTGTCTGTATCGCGCGCAGCAGCACGCTTTTATCGGGACTGACATATGAACGATTTGCCTGCGCACTGGCGCGAACGCTTGCACAGCTACCTGCCTTCGCCGCAAACGATCGGCTGTTCGGAGGCGCGCGTGTATCGTCTTGATACGCCCGGTGCGCCTGCCTTGTTCCTGAAGACCGAACCCGCCGGTCCCTTGTCCGAACTGATCGACGAAGCCGCGCGCCTGCGCTGGCTGGCTGCCAGCGGCACGCCGTGTGCGCAGGTGCTCGACACGGCGCAGAACGCGGGCGCCGGCTGGCTGCTGCTTGCGGCCGTGCCTGGCCGCGACCTGCTCTCCAGCGGGCTCGATCCTGCGGCAACCGTTGCCATCATGGCCGATGCCTTGCGCCGCCTGCACGGCCTGGATATTGCCGGCTGCCCCTTCGATCACCGCGCAAGCCTGCGCATCGAGCGTGCCCGCGCGCGCATGGAAGCGGGGCTGGTCGACGAGGATGACCTGGATGAGGAAAACGCAGGTCTGCCGGTCGAGGAACTGTTCGCGCGGTTGAAGGCAATGCAGCCTGTGCAGGAAGACCTGGTCGTGACGCATGGCGACGCCTGTTTGCCGAACCTGATGGCCGACGATGGCGTGTTCACGGGCTTCATCGATTGCGGACGCCTGGGCGTGGCGGACCGGCACCAGGACCTGGCGCTGGCCACGCGCGATATTGCAGAAGAGTTGGGGGAGGAGTGGGTGCAGCCTTTCCTGGACTGCTACGGTATGCAGGTCGATGCGGGCAAGGTGGCGTTTTATCGCTCCCTGGACGAGTTCTTCTAGGGCCAACGCGGCAATGGTGGGTACGAGTACCCACCCTACGACGCTGTACGGGTTTTTCCGTTTACGACTGCTCGCGGTGGCGCAGCACTACGCGCTCGGTGTCGCCGAAATAGGCGGCAAGGCGCTCGGCCATGTACACCGAGCGGTGCTGGCCGCCGGTGCAGCCGACCGCCACCGTCAGGTAGCTGCGGTTGTCGGTCTTGAACGAGGGCAGCCATTTTTCGACGAAGGCGCGGATGTCTTCCAGCATCTCGGTGGCGCTGGGCTGAGCGTCGAGGAAGGCGATCACCGGCGCGTCCTTGCCGGTCAGCGGACGCAGTGCGATGTCGTAGTAGGGATTCGGAATCGCGCGCACGTCGAACACGAAATCGGCGTCCAGCGGCACGCCGACCTTGAAGGCAAACGATTCGAAGAACAGGGTCAGCGGCGCATGCTTGACCTCGGCCAGTTCCTTGATCCAGGCGCGCAGTTTATTCGCCGACGCTTCCGAAGTATCGATCACGTGGCCGAGCTGCTCGATCGGCGCCAGGCGCTCGCGTTCTTCGGCGATGCATTCGATCAGGGTGCGGCGCGAAGCCGGATTCTCGCCCGGGCGCAGCTGGTGCGACAGCGGGTGGCTGCGCCGGGTTTCGGAAAAGCGCGCCACCAGCGAGTGGGTGCTGGCAGTCAGGAACATCACCTTGACCTCGTGGCCTTCTTCCTTCAGCGAACGCACGCTGATCGGCAGTTCAGCCAGCGACTCGGCGCTGCGCGCATCGACGGCGACCGCCAGCTTGGCGGTGCGCTCGGCATCGACCGTTCTCACCAGCTGCGGCAGCAGGGCCGGCGGCAGGTTGTCGACGCAGTAGTAACCCGCGTCTTCGAGGACGTTCAGGGCAACCGATTTGCCCGAGCCGGAAATGCCGGTAATGAGTACGATGTGCATGGCGCGATGATACCGCAACAGTACCGGCTTGTCGTCTGACGCCGGGCGAAATGTCGGGGTTCGGCGTACATACGAGAGAATCGCGCGCGTTCGGGCGTGTTTCCCTTGCGTTTGTCTTGCGATGTGTGCGCCGGCCTCAATCGCCGCTCATGGCCTGGCGCTGGCGTTCCATGAATTCCTGCAGGGTGTCGATACCGCGCAGTTGCAGGATGGTGTTGCGCACGGCCGCTTCCAGCAGCACCGCGATGTTGCGGCCGGCCGCCACGGGAATCACGACCTTGCGGATCGGCAGGCCCAGCACCTCTTCGGTCGGGAAGTGGAAGGGCAGGCGCTCGACTTCCTCGTCGAGCACACCGCGCTTGACCAGGTGCACGATGAGCTTCAAGCGCATCTTGCGGCGCACCGCGGTCTCGCCGAAGATGGCCTTGATGTCGAGCAGGCCGAGGCCGCGCACTTCCAGCAAATTCTGCAGCAGCGGCGGACAGCGGCCTTCGATCATGTTCGGGGCGATGCGCGAAAATTCCACGGCATCGTCGGCGACCAGGCCATGCGAACGCGAAATCAGTTCCAGGCCCAGCTCGCTCTTGCCCAGGCCGGAATCGCCGGTAATCAAGACGCCCACGCCGAGCACGTCCATGAAGACGCCATGCATGATCACGCGCTGGGCCAGTTTCTTGGACAAATAGACGCGCAGGAAGTCGATCACCTGGGCTGCCGGCAGCGGCGTGGAAAAGAGCGGGATGTTTTGCTCGTCGCAGATGGCGAGGATGTCGGGCGGGGTTTCCAGGCCCTGCGCGATGATCAGCGCCGGCGGGCCGCCACCGATCAGCTCGCCGATCACGTGGGTGCGCGAGCTGGACTTCAGGCGGTGGTAGTAGTTCAGTTCCTGGTGGCCGAACACCTGGATGCGGCCCGGGTGAATCAGATTCAGGTGGCCGACCTGGTCGGCGGCCGAGGCCACGTCGCCGGAAATCAGCCGCTCGCCGCCGGGAAAGCCGGCGAACCAGCCGAGTTGCAGGCTGTCGCGGTTATCGTCGTACAGCCTTTGGATGGTGAGCGGAGTCTGCAACATGGCGAGTAATCGAGGGGGAAAAGGACCCCCTCAGTTTAACCCAGTGCCTGCAAGCTTGGTTGCCAGTTGATAATTCGTTCGTGCACTGAACGCGGGTCGGGATCGCTGGCCAGGGCGGTACGGATTGCCTCGTCCGAGAACAGTTCCGCGATCTCGGACAGGATTTCCAGGTGCTGCTGGGTCACGTGGTCCGGGATCAGGAGGAAGAACAGCAGGCTGACCGGGCGGCCGTCCGGCGACTCGAAGGGAATCGGCGAAGCCAGGCGGACAAAGGCGGCGATCGGGTTCTTCAGGCTCTTGCTGCCTTTCACGCGGCCGTGGGGCACGGCCACACCATGGCCGAGGCCGGTGGAGCCGAGGCGCTCGCGCGCGAACAGATTGTCCGTCACGGTCGAGCGCGCAATGCCGCAGTTGTTTTCGAAGATCAGGCCGGCCTGCTCGAAAGCGCGTTTTTTGCTCGACACTTCGATGTCGAGCTGGACGTTTTCAAGCGAAAGAATTTTGCTAAGGTTGGTCATAACACGCTTCTGGTGGTGCGGCACAAAGCAGGGTGGATTGTGCGGGCAACTTGCGGTGCAGAATTATAGGCCGCTTTAACGGCCGTGTGATTCGATTTCGCGTCGGTATCCTACCCCTGTCAGAGGATGGATTCGACCCCTTGGCAGGCAGTAGCAACAGACGATTTGCGCTTTCGCAAGGGCCTACGCAATTTCCGCAACGAAAAACCCGATCCCGTGGGTGAAAGCGGGGCATGCGCCACGTTTCACCATCTTTTACCCGTATCTGGGGACGATCCCGGAAAACCGCAGGGTTACTTGTGCTGTTGTTTTTCGGTCGCGCCCTGTGGTTTGAAACCGACAGTGTTACTGGCGCGCGCCACGCAGATTATGCGGACGGCCCGTGCTGAAATTCGCACGCCAGGGGTTGATGTCGAGGCCGCCGCGGCGCGTATAGCGCGCATACACCGACAGCTTGCTCGGCTTGCACTGGCGCAGCACGTCCATGAAGATGCGTTCGACACATTGCTCGTGGAATTCGTTGTGCTCGCGGAAGCCGATCAGGTAGCGCAGCAAGCCTTCCTGGTCGATCTGCGGACCGGCGTACTGGATCTGCACGCTGCCCCAGTCCGGCTGGCCGGTGACCAGGCAATTCGATTTCAGCAGGTGCGAGACCAGGGTTTCCTCGACCGGGGCTTCGTCGAAGTTGGCCTTGAGCAGTTCCGGCGCCGGCGAATAGGCGTCGATGTCGATGTCGAGGCGGTCCAGCAGCAGGCCGTCGAGTTCGCCCATCTTGAGCTTGCCGAAGTTTTCTGCTTCGGTAAGGGTGATGTGGACCGGGGCGCCAAAGGCGTTCGACAGGTCTTCGCGCAGCAGGGCAAGCAGGGCGTCGGGGCCGGCCACGCGGGTCTGGTTGAAGGAATTCAGGTACAGCTTGAACGACTTCGATTCGACGATGTTCGGCGAGTCGGCCGGCGCGCTGACGGTGGCAATCGCCACCTGCGGCTTGCCGCGCATGTTCAGCCACGACAATTCATAGGCGTTCCAGATGTCCATGCCGAAGAAGGGCAGGGTGCCGGTAATGGCGAGCTCGTCGCGCTTTTGCTGGCGCGGGATCGGGAACAGCAATTCCGGCGCGTATTCGGTCTGGTAGGCGGAGGATTTGCCAAGTGGCGATTGATCGGGAGTATTGGTCATGATCTGGTCTCGAGGGGCCGGTGCTGCGCGTTGGTCGAGTGACATGTTGCTTGCGCGAATGGTTGCCGGCCCGGCGGCGGCAAAGCGGCGTATCGTACACCTTTCTGCTGATCGGTGGGCGATTCGGTTGGGCGGGGATGGGGGCGGATGGTGTCGCGTTGGCGGGGGAATGAGAGGGAATGCGGGCGGTAATGGGGCTGTTGCCTGTGCTGTTATCCGCGTGCATGATCCGCGTGGGCACGGGGTGCCCACCGTACGGGATACGTCGCGTATTCGGGTTCCATATGATCTCGCCGTTAACGGTGACGGTTCCTGTATGAACTCGCCGTTAGCCGTGATGGTTCCTGTATGAACTCGCCAATAACGGTGACCGTAGGGTGGGCACCCCGTGCCCACGCGGATCATGAATACCGATAACCCAACAGGCAACAGCCCCACGTCCTCAAGCACAGGACAACTCAACCCAAGCAATCACAAGAACAACTTGTACACCGGATTCGCACTCTCATCCCAATACCGGTACCCCAGCGTCGCCAAAAACTGCCGGAACTCCTCCATCTCCCCGCCCGGCACCTGCAACCCGACCAGAATGCGCCCCACATCCCCGCCCTGGTTCCGATAATGGAACAAGGAGATATTCCAGTTCGGCGCCATGCTGTCCAAAAAGCGCATCAACGCCCCCGGCCGCTCGGGAAACTCGAACCGGTACAGCAACTCATCCTGCGCCAGCGCGCTCTTGCCCCCCACCAGGTGCCGGATGTGCAGCTTGGCCAGCTCATCATGCGTCAAATCCAGCGTCCGAAAATCGTGCTGTTCAAAGGTTCGCGCCAACAATGAAGATTCGCCGCGGCTGCCCACCTGCACCCCCACGAACACATGCGCCTGCCGCTCGTCGCTGATGCGATAGGTAAACTCCGTCACATTGCGCGGCCCCACCAGCGAGCAGAAGCGACGGAAGCTGCCGCGCTGCTCGGGAATCGTCACCGCAAACACCGCTTCGCGCGCCTCGCCCACCTCGGCGCGCTCGGCAACGAAACGCAAACGGTCGAAATTCATGTTGGCGCCGCAGGCCACGGCAACCAGGGTCTCGTTCTTCACCGGCTGGCGCCCCATCTGCGAACGTTCCACGTACGCCTTGGCCCCGGCCACCGCCAGTGCGCCGGCCGGCTCGAGGATGCTGCGCGTGTCCTGGAACACGTCCTGGATCGCCGCGCAAATCGCGTCGGTATCGACCAGGATGATCTCGTCCACGACTTCCTTCGCCACGCGGAAGGTTTCTTCGCCCACCAGGCGCACCGCCGTGCCGTCCGAGAACAGGCCGACGTCGGGCAGGGTGATGCGCTTGCCCGCCTTCAGGCTGCGCGCCATCGCATCCGAATCGATGGTCTGCACGCCGATGACCCTGATGTCTGGCCGCACCGCTTTCACGTACGAACCGATGCCCGAGATCAGCCCGCCGCCGCCGATCGCGACAAAAATCGCGTGGATCGGCCCCGAATGCTGGCGCAGGATTTCCATGGCAATCGTGCCCTGGCCGGCGATCACGTCGGGGTCGTCGAAGGGATGGACGAAGGTGAGCTTTTGCTCGCGTTCGAGCAGCAGGGCGTGCTGGTAGGCGTCGGTGTAGGAGTCGCCATGCAGCACCACCTCCACTGCCGCGCCGCCGCGTGCTTTTACGGCGTCGATTTTCACCTGCGGCGTGGTGGTCGGCATCACGATCAGGGCGCGGCAGCCGAGGCGGCTTGCCGACAGGGCCACGCCCTGGGCATGGTTGCCGGCCGAGGCGCAGATCACGCCGCGCTTGAGCGCTTCGGAAGACAGGTGCGCCATCTTGTTGTAGGCGCCGCGCAGCTTGAAGCTGAACACGCTCTGCATGTCTTCGCGCTTGAAATAGATGCGGTTGCCGAAGCGCTGCGACAGGGTGGGAGCGAGATCGAGCGGGGTTTCCTGGGCCACGTCGTAGACGCGGGACGTGAGGATTTTCTTGAGGTAGTCGTTAGTCATGGTCGGGAAGTGACAATTCAAAGGCCAGTGTCCTGGTTCCGGTGACGCGAGACTGTGTTCCCTGGCGGATGACCAGGCGTGCAGCCGATACGAGGCGCTGGGGTGTTAGCGCGCCGTATCGTGTCGAGGGCGATAGATTTTCCTCATTATAATGGACCGCTCTAACTCCTCAATGGCCACCGATGATCGAAACCGCCGTCCTCTGGCTGCTCAAGGTTCTTGCCGCTCCCTCAGTCGGGCTCACGTCGGTATTTCTCATCGCATTCGTGTCGGCTACCCTGGTGCCGCTCGGTTCCGAGCCGGCCGTGTTTGCCGTCGTGAAGGCGAATCCCGCCATGTTCTGGCCGGCGATCCTGGTGGCCACCGTCGGCAATACGCTGGGCGGCGTGCTGAACTACGGCATCGGCTACCGCGCGAAAATCGCCTTTGCCAAGGAACGCCAGAGCCGCTGGTTCGGCTGGCTGCGCCGCTTCGGCGCCAAGACCATGCTGCTGTCCTGGGTGCCCGGCGTCGGCGACCCCCTGTGCACCCTGGCCGGCTGGCTGCACCTGCCGTTCTGGCCCAGCGTGATGTACATGGCGATCGGCAAGTTCGCACGCTACCTGACCATGACAGCCGTGTTGCTGTATGTGCCGGACGGTTTCTGGAAGAGTGTCGGCGACCTGATCACCAAAATCACCGGCTGAGGGCAGGGTGAGCGCAGCGTGAGCACCGCGCGGCGCATGCGATTTGGATGAGTTTGCTCCAAGGCTAATCTTCCTTGCCAAAGAGGCTTCCCATGCAAAGGAAATTTGCATGCACAGGCCTGGATGCAAATTTTGTTGCTCAGCAAGCCTGCGCGGATTCCGCGCAGCCCAGCGTTGTGCGCCGCAATAAGCTAGAATGGTTGTCCTTCGGGCCAGTCCAACATCGATCCCATCCATGAACGCCCCAGCACACATCCACACGCTCCTCGCCGACAACGCGCCGGCCCGCCTGCGCGAAATTCCTTATAACTACACCTCGTTTTCCGACCGCGAGATCGTGATCCGCCTGCTGGGCGAATCCTGCTGGCAGCTGCTCGACGAGCTGCGCGGCGCGCGCCAGACCGGCCGCTCCGCGCGCATGCTGTACGAGGTGCTGGGCGATATCTGGGTGGTGCGCCGCAATCCGTATTTGCAGGACGACTTGCTGGACAACCCGAAGCGGCGCCAGAAACTGATCGACGCCTTGCACCACCGCCTGGCCGAAGTGGATAAGCGCCGCGTCACCGTGGACGCCAGCGAAGGCGACGCCGGTTCCAGTGCAGATTCGGCCGCCAGCCGCAGCGCCGCCGTCGAACAGCTGCTGCAGGCCGCGCGCAAGGCCGTCGACGACTTCGGCCGCGAGTTCCGCGATATGTACGACCTGCGCAAGCGCGCCCGCGCCGTGCTCGGCGCCTACACCGACAAGCGCAACATCCGCTTCGACGGCATGCACCGCGTCTCGCACGTCACCGACGCCACCGACTGGCGCGTCGAATACCCCTTCCTGGTGCTGGTGCCCGACAGCGAAGAGGAAATGGCCGGCCTCGTCAAAGGCTGTATCGAACTCGGCCTGACCATCATCCCGCGTGGCGGCGGCACCGGCTACACCGGCGGCGCGATTCCACTGAGCCCGATGTCGGCCGTGATCAACACCGAGAAGCTGATCGCCCTGGGCGAAGTCGAGATGACGCGCCTGCCGGGCCTGGACCGCGACTACGCCACCATTTATACCGGCGCCGGCGTCGTCACCCAGCGCGTCTCGCAGGCCGCCGAAAAGGCCGGCTTCGTGTTCGCGGTGGACCCGACCTCGGCCCACGCCTCCTGCATCGGCGGGAACATCGCCATGAACGCCGGCGGCAAGAAGGCCGTCCTGTGGGGCACGGCACTCGATAACCTGGCGTCCTGGCGCATGGTCGACCCGAACGGCGACTGGCTGGAAGTCACGCGCATCGACCACAACCTCGGCAAGATCCACGACGCGCCGACCGCCGTGTTCAAGCTCGAATGGACCCACCCGAGCACGCGCGGCGCGCCGAAGGGCGAACCCTTCCGCACCGAGACGCTCACCATCGAAGGCCGCAAGTTCCGCAAGGAGGGCCTGGGCAAGGACGTCACCGACAAATTCCTGGCCGGCCTGCCGGGCGTGCAGAAAGAAGGCACCGATGGCCTGATCACCTCGGGCCGCTGGATCCTGCACAAGATGCCGAAGTTCACGCGCACCGTGGCGCTGGAATTCTTCGGCCAGGCGCGCGACGCTATTCCGTCGATCGTCGAGATCAAGGATTATCTCGACAGCCTGCCGAAAAGCGGCAAGCCCGAATTCGAGACACTGCGTCTCGCCGGCCTCGAACACCTGGACGAGCGCTACCTGCGCGCGGTCGGCTATGCTACCAAGTCCAAGCGCGGTACGCTGCCGAAGATGGCGTTATTTGGAGATATCGTTGGCGACGACGAGGACGCCGTCGCCATGGCCGCCTCGGAAGTGGTGCGCATCGCGAACACCCGCGTCGGCGAAGGTTTTGTTGCCGTCAGCCCGGAAGCGCGCAAGAAGTTCTGGCTCGACCGCGCCCGCACCGCGGCGATTGCGCGCCACACCAACGCCTTCAAGATCAACGAAGACGTGGTGATTCCCCTGAACCGCATGGGCGAATACACCGACGGCATCGAGCGCATCAACGTCGAGCTGTCGATCAAGAACAAGCTGCAGCTGGCGGAACAGCTGCACACCTATCTCTCGGGCGGCAACCTGCCGCTGGAAAAGAGCGACGACGCCACTGGCGACACCGTGGCGCGCGACGAGATCATGGGCGACCGCCCCCAGCAGGCGGTGGCGCTGGTGGAACAGGTTGGTGCGCGCTGGGCCTTCATCCTGGCGAACCTGGACCAGCCACTGCGCGCCGTACACGCCAAGCTCGACGAACTCGGCCTGGGCCACCTGTCCGCCGGTTTCGACAGCCGCATCGGCCGCCATCCCGACACCACGCTGTTCGACGTGGTCCAGGACCACACCCTGCGCATCTCCTGGAAGCAGGACCTGCGCGCGCCGCTGCGCCAGATCTTCAACGGCGCCGCGTACAAATGCATCCTCGACGAGACGGTCGCCATCCACAAGCGGGTATTGCGTTCGCGCGTGTTCGTGGCCTTGCACATGCACGCCGGCGACGGCAACGTGCACACCAATCTGCCGGTGAACTCGGACGATTACGCCATGCTGCAGGACGCGCACAAGGCGGTCGAGCGCATCATGAAGCTGGCGCGTTCGCTGGACGGCGTGATCTCGGGCGAGCACGGTATCGGCATTACCAAGCTCGAATTCCTGACCGACGAAGAGATCCGCGAATTCCGCGACTACAAGCAGCGCGTCGATCCGGAAGGCCGCTTCAACAAGGGCAAGCTCTTGAACACCACGGCGGTGGCGGCCGATCTGACCAACGCCTACACGCCGTCGTTCGGCCTGATGGGCCACGAGTCGCTGATCATGCAGCAGAGCGACATCGGCGAGATCGCCAATTCCATCAAGGATTGCCTGCGCTGCGGGAAGTGCAAACCGGTCTGCACCACGCACGTGCCGCAATCGAATTTGCTGTACTCGCCGCGCGACAAGATCCTGGCGACGTCGGCCCTGATCGAAGCCTTCCTGTACGAAGAGCAGACCCGCCGCGGCGTGTCGATCCGCCACTGGGAGGAGTTCGAGGACGTGTCCGACCACTGCACCGTGTGCCACAAGTGCGTGACCCCGTGCCCGGTGAACATCGACTTCGGCGACGTGTCGATGAACATGCGGAATTTGCTGCGCAAGATGGACAAGCGCAGCTTCAAGCCGGCCAACCGCGCGGCCATGTTCTTCCTGAACGCGACCGACCCGACGACGATTAACGCCACGCGCCAGGCGATGGTGGGCTTCGGCTTCAAGGCCCAGCGCCTCGGCAACAAGCTGCTGCGCGGCTTCGCCAAGGACCAGGTGAAAGCGCCGCCACCGACCACCGGCAAGGCGCCGGTGCGCGAGCAGGTGATCCACTTCATCAACAAGAAAATGCCGGGCAACCTGCCGAAGAAGACCGCGCGCGCACTGCTCGACATCGAGGACGACAAGGTCATCCCGATCATCCGCAACCCGAAGGCGACGAATGCCGACACCGAGGCCGTGTTCTACTTCCCCGGCTGCGGTTCCGAGCGGCTGTTCTCGCAGGTCGGCCTGGCGACGCAAGCGATGCTGTGGGAAGTGGGCGTGCAGACCGTGCTGCCGCCGGGCTACCTGTGCTGCGGCTATCCCCAGCGCGGCGCCGGCCAGTACGACAAGGCCGACAAGATGATGACCGATAACCGCGTGCTGTTCCACCGCATGGCGAACACGCTGAACTACCTCGACATCAAGACCGTGCTGGTCTCCTGCGGCACCTGCTACGACCAGCTTGCGACCTACGAGTTCGAGAAGATCTTCCCCGGCTGCCGCATCATGGACATCCATGAATACCTGCTGGAGAAGGGCGTCAAGCTCGAGGGCGTGAACGGCGTGCGCTACATGTACCACGACCCCTGCCACACGCCGATGAAGATGCAGGATTCGGTGAAGACCGTGAACGCGCTGGTGCAGACGGTCGACAACGTGAAGATCGAGAAGAATGATCGCTGCTGCGGCGAGTCCGGCACCTTTGCCATTACCCGTCCCGACATCGCGACGCAAGTGCGCTACCGCAAGGAGAACGAAATCCAGAAGGGCGCCGCCAAGCTGCGCGAAGACGGCTTCGAGGGTGAGGTCAAAGTGCTGACCAGCTGCCCGTCCTGCCTGCAAGGCCTGTCGCGCTACAATGCCGACGCCGGCACCAGCGCCGACTACATCGTGGTCGAGATCGCGAAACACCTGCTGGGCGAGAACTGGCTGCCGGATTATGTGGCGCGTGCCAACAACGGCGGCATCGAAAGGGTTTTGGTATGAAGGGTTTGGTATGACTGCGGCGCCGATCCGCGAACCGGGCTGCGAACTGTGCGACCTGGCCGCGCCAATGACGGTCTACGCCGACAGCAAGCTGTCGGTAATCATCGTCGACGACGCCAGCTATCCCGGCTTTTGCCGCGTGATCTGGCGCGACCACGTGCGCGAGATGAGCGACCTGGCGCGCGAGGATCGGCTGCTGCTGAACGAAGCCGTGTACGAGGTCGAACAGGCCGTGCGCGAAGTGATGGCGCCGGCCAAGGTCAACGTGGCCAGCCTGGGCAACGTGGTGCCGCACCTGCACTGGCACGTGATCCCGCGCTACACTGACGATGCGCACTTCCCCGCGCCCGTATGGGCCGCGGCCGTGCGCCAGACCGAACAGGAAACGCTCGCCGCACGCCGCGCGCTGCTGCCCGAGCTCGCCGACGCGATTGCGCGGCGCATGAACCAACAAGGATGAACACAGCAATGCCACAACCAACCGACCTGGCCGTCCGCCAGAAATCCCGCATTCTCGAGATCGCCTTCGACGACGGCAAGACCTTCTCGATTCCCTTCGAACTGATGCGCGTGTATTCGCCTTCGGCCGAAGTGATGGGCCACGGCCCGGGCCAGGAAACCCTGCAAGTGGGCAAACGCGAAGTGGGCGTGACGGGCGTGGAACCGGTCGGCAACTACGCCATCAAGCCGCTGTTCGACGATGGCCACGGCAGCGGGATCTTTACCTGGGCGTATCTGTACAAGCTGGGCAGCGAGCAGGACACGCTGTGGGCAGACTACATGGGGCGCCTGCATGCGGCAGGTTTCGAGGGCGACAGCGGCCGCGAGCCGGGCAAGGTGCTGCCGGGTGCGAAGGTGCGCAGTGGGTGTGGGCACAACCACTAATGCCACATCGGCCTGCGGCCTCGACCGTACGGTGGGCACCCCGTGCCCACGCGGAAGCATGATCAATGTTTGATGCGGATTTGATGCAAAACCCGCACAGTGTTCGCGGATTCAAAAGCGTCTTGTTAGCGCTGCAGTTCATGGATGCGCCGCGGAGCGAGTCATCACGGCAGCAGACAGTGGATACGCACGTAACCGCGTGGGCACGGAGTGCCCACCGTACGGTTGAAGCCAACACCAACCATGAGCCAGCGATAATTAAACGCCCCAAACGAAAAAAGCCAGCTTGCGCTGGCTTTTTCGTTTCAACAAAGCCGGCCGAGGCCGGCATCGCCGATATTACGCTGGCTGGATGTTCGCAGCTTGCTTGCCCTTCGGACCAGTGGTGATCTCGAAAGTCACGCGCTGGTTTTCGGCCAGCGACTTGAAGCCTTGTGCGTTGATCGCCGAGAAGTGCGCGAACACGTCTTCACCGCCGCCGTCAGGCGTGATGAAACCAAAACCTTTTGCATCGTTGAACCATTTAACGGTACCGCTCGTCATTTTGTTACTCCCCTAAAGTTATTAGTTGTTATGCCTTGCCTGAACTACTGGTGTGAACGGATGACGTTTAGCGCCGTACTCAACAAAGCAGATTTATTATAGGGATAAGTTTGCTTTCGTGAAGCACAATTTGCATATCTTTTATTGCCGAGTTGGGTTGTAACGACATCTCGGCAGTCAATTAAATCTCTAAGGCAACGATTCAGAGGCTCATTGTTTCTTTCAACTGTGCAGCGTTGCGCCGCGATATCTCCAGTTTCTTCCCGTTATCAAGCGTCAGGATGTAGGCTGCCTCCATCCCTTCCTCGATCGCGGCAATCGCAGCCAGGTTCACGATGTGTTGGCGGCTGACGCGGAAAAACAGATGGCGCGGCAAGCGCTCCTCGATGCTGCCAAGCGACTTCTTCACATACGCATGGGTCTGGTCGAAATACACCTGCACGTGGTTCTTGCAACTCTCGAAGCAGCGAATCGACGCCAGGGGCACCATGTGCGCGCGCTCCCCATCCTTGATGAAGATGCGGCTGTGCGCCTCCAGCGGGGCCTGTACCGCGTCCGGCGGCGCGGGCAGGGCGCGCATCTCCAGCTTGCGCACGGCCTGCGCCAGCCGCTCGGCGCTCACCGGCTTGAGCAGGTAATCGACCGTATCGAACTCGAAGGAGCGCACCGCATACTCGGCATGCGCCGTGGTGAACACGATGCGCGGGTGGGTGTCCAGCTGCGCCAGCAGGTCGAAGGCATCGGCTCCGGCCATCTGGATATCGAGGAACAGCACGTCGGGGCAGGTGGCGCGGATCAGCGGCAAGGCGGTGTCCGGATGGTCCGCCTCGCCCACCACCTCGATGCCCGCATGCGTACCCAGCATGCGCACCAGGCCCTGGCGCGCCAGGCGCGCGTCTTCCACCACGAAGGCCTTCATGGCGCCGTCTCCAGCGGCAGGGCCAGCGCCACGCGGTAGCTGGCGCCGCTGTCGTGCAGCTCATGCCAGGCCCGCTCGCCGTACAGCAGGCCGAGACGCTGCGCGAGGTGGCGCATGCCTATTCCCATCCCCGTTTCGAGGCCGCCGCGGCCGCCATGCGCCGGCTTGTTGTTGATCACCTCCAGGCGCAGCAGCGCGCCATCCTGCCTGCCGCTCAGGTGCAGGGCGCCGCCCTCGCGCAGCGGCTCGATGCCGTGCTTGACCGCGTTCTCGGCCAGCATCTGCAACAGCAGCGGCGGCACCAGGCAGGCATCGAGCTGCGGCGGAATGTCGATGCGCACGCGCAGCCGCTCTTCCAGCCCGGCGCCGGCGATGGCCAGGTAGCGCTCGACGATCGCGCGCTCCTCGGCCAGCGGCACCTTGCGCCGCTCGTCGCCCGCCAGCGAATAGCGCAGGATCTCCGACAGGCCGACCAGCATGGCATCGGCGCGCTGCGCATCCTCGTGGATCATGAAGCGGATGTTGTTGAGCGAATTGAACAGGAAGTGGGGGTTCAACTGGTTCGACAGGCTGCGCAGCTGTGCTTCGTGCAGGGCGTTCTGCAGGTGCGCCGTCTGCAAGGCGCCCTCGCGCGCATCGCGGTTGCCGGTAAAGCTGATGTAAATGAAGATCCACGCGCAGATGAAGACCTGCGCCTGCAGGCTGGCGCCGTAGAGGGTACGCAGCAGGTAAGCCAACGGGTCCAGCGTCATGTCGTACTTCGCGTAATACACGGCCACGTCGTCCCAGAAGAAGGGCAGCGTCATGGCCGCCACGCTGGCCGTCACCAGCACCGCCGCGGCGCTGGCGTAGGCCACCGCCAGCAGCACCAGCCGCCCCATGCCCATGCTCTTCCAGCCGCGCCGCCGGTACAGCCAGCGAAACGCCAGCACGGCCAGCGTGTAGGGCGGCAGCCAGAGCAGGGTGGAGACGCCGTCGAGCAGGGCCAGGGGACTCCACAGCACGACGGTGAGCAGCGTGACCGCCATGCAGAAGGCGCCCGCGCCCAGGTGATAGAACCAGAATTGCCGGCTGGCCGGAAAGAAGCGGATGCCCATGGTCGTTGTTTGTTGTGTCATGGCAAGGTGATGGCGCAGTATAGCGTTGGCCATCACCACACCCGCAGGCGCGCGGCCGGAGGCAGGTACATGGCGTCTCCGGCGTGGGTGCCAAAGGCGTCGTGGAAAGCGTCGAGCTGCATGGCCGGGAAGTTGGCGCGCAGCCCCGGCGGCGCATGCGGGTCGCTCGTCAGCAGCTGCAGGGTGCGCTCGTCGCGCCGCTTCACCGCCCATTGCTGGGCATAGGCCAGGAAGAAACGCTGTGCGCCGCTGCGCCCGCCGATCACGGGCGCCGGCCTGCCGCCCAGCGCATGCTGGTAGGCGCGCCAGGCCAGTTGCAGGCCCATCAGGTCGGCCATGTTCTCGGACAGGGTCAGCCTGCCGTTCACGCGCGTACCGGGCAGCGCCTCCAGCGCATCGAAGCGTGCCGCCAGGCCCTTGCCGAACGCATCGAAGGCGGCATGGTCGGCGGCTGTCCACCAGTCGCGCTGCACGCCGCGGCTGTCGAACTGGGAGCCGGTTGCGTCAAAAGCGTGGCTGATCTCGTGCGCAATCAGGGCGCCGATGCCGCCGTAGTTGGACGCCTCGTCGGCCGCCGCATCGAAGAAGGGCGCCTGCAGGATGGCGGCCGGCAGGTTGATCTCGTTGAGCATTGGATCGTAGAAGGCGTTCGCCTCGAGCGGGCTCATGGCCCAGGCGCCGCGTTCGATCGGGGTGCCGGACAGGGCGACCAGGCGCAGCCATTCGTGGCGGCGCGCGCGGTTGCGGTTGCCGAGGGCGTCGCCGGGTTCGATGGCAAGCATGCCGTAGTCGCGCCATGTGGCCGGATAGCCGACCTTGGCGCGCATGCCGGCGATCTTCGCCTGCGCCTCCTTGCGGGCCTGGGTACCGAGCCAGGGGATGTGGACGACCGCTTCGCTTGCGGCGCGTTGCAGTTGCGCTGTCATGGCTTCGACACGCGCCTTGTGCCCGGGCGGGAAGTGACGCGCCATGTAGAGCGCACCGAGACCATCGCCCAGCGCCTCGGTGAGGGCGTCGAGCGCCCGCTCGTCCTGCGGCACCGGTACCGACAGGCCGCCCAATGCCTTGCCGCGGAATTCGAAGTGCGCGGCGCGGAAGGGCGCCGGCAGCAGCGGCGCCGACACGTCCAGCAGGCGCAGGTGGAAGTACAGCTTCCAGTCGTCCAGCGGCAGCTCGCGCTGCAAGGCCGCGATGGCGCCAGCCGCCGCCGGCTGCACTACGTTCACCGCGTGGCCTTCGGGTATTGCCGACGCCTGCAAAAAGGCGTCCCAGGCCAGGCCGGGCGCCCGTTGCGCAAGCTGGTGTGCGTCGAGCGAGCGCACATGCGCCGGGTTCATCGCCTCGGCCGCCGGCACGTGGGCCTGCGCCAGGCGCGTTTCCAGCGCCAGCACGCGCCGCGCGGCCGCCTGCGGTTGCGGCTCGCCGGCCAGCTGCGCCAGCGTCTCCAGATAGCGCAGATAGGCCGCCCGCGCCGCCAGCAGGCGCGCATCCTGGCCCAGGTAATAGTCGCGCTCGGGCAGGCCGAGGCCGCCTTGCATCACGAGCACCCGGTTGCGCGTCGGGTCCTTGAAGTCGGCAAAGCCGCCCCACAGCCACAGCGGCGTCTTGAGGATGCCCTGTGCCTGGCCCTGCCAGCGCGCCAGGTCGTCAACCGTGCGGATCGCGTCGATCGCGTCCAGCTGCGCGCGCAGCGGCGCCAGACCCGCGCGGTCGATTGCGGCCAGGTCGCGCATGCTGTCATGGAAGTCGACCAGCTTGCGTTCGATGCTGCCGGGTGCTTGCGGATGCGCGCGCAGGCCGTCGACGATGGCGCGCACGCGGGCGTTGACGCTGGCCGGCAGGTCGGCGCCGTAGACTTCACTGCGCTCGGCAGGAATCGCGGTGGCCGCCAGCCAGGCGCCATTCGCGGCGCGGAACAGATCGTCGTTGGCGCGCGTGGCCGGGTCGAGGCGGGCGGTGTCGAGCGCGGCGGCGGGAAGGGTGATGCAGGCAGCAAGCAGGAGCAGAGGCAAGCGGCAAGGGCGAAGGCGCATGGCGGTCGTCGATGTTGGTTGAGGAAGCGCCAGTATCGGGACGGTCCGGGCCGTGCAGGAAAAAAGGTGCCGAACGGTCCTGGAAGCGGACGAACGGCAGCCGGCTTGTTTCCGTATGGCGTACGGGGGGAATGACGCTGCGCAGCCTTTTCGCCGACAGACTGAGACGGCGCGTCAGGGCAAGGGCGCCGCTGCGCCTGTCTTGTCCGCCTCGGCCGCTGCGAACAGCAGGGCACGGATGCGCTTGCGCTCGCCGTGTGTCTGCTGCTCCGGCGCCGTACGCTGCGCCAGTTGGCCGGCCAGCGCACGCAGGATGTGGCCTCGTTCCTGAGCGGCCGGCAGCAGCACATACCGATCGACCCAACCCGGCTCGCCGGTCTGCCAGCCGCCGCGCGCATACACTTCCGGCTGGACGCCGCCGGCGCTCATGCTGTCCATGTCGTAGTCGGGGGCAACGACCAGGTAAGCCTGCCCGCCGCCCGGCGAGCGCAGCAGGTAGGGAAACAACTGCAGATCGGTCTCGAACGCCGCCCATTTCTTGCCGGCGGCGCGCAGGAAGCGATGCCCGAGCGTGCGCATGCCGGGCGAGTCGCTGCCGCTCAGCCGCTCTACCCAGAACTCCATCAGCACGCAGGTGCCGCTGCCATCGAGGTCGATGTAGCGGCGCCGGATGTTGTAGCGCGCGTGGGATTCCTTCAGGCGCGGCGGCGCGGCCAGGCGGGGCTTCGCGCAGGCGCTTGCATCGGTCAGCACCAGGTCGTTTTCAGGCCACGCCGCCTGCGCGCCAATGGCCGCGCCTGTCAACAAGAGCAGGGCGGCGGCGCGCGCCAGGATTGCCGGTGTCATGGCTGCTTCTGCTGGACCGCCCGCCCCGGCGCCGGCGGTACCCGCTCCCAGCCCGGTTCGACGACCTTGCCGTTGACGACCCTGTCCTCGCGGAAGTCGCCGCCGGCCATGGCGTATTGCACACCGCTGCCGCCCGTCCCGGGGCCCTGAGCCTTTACAAACTGTTCGACGTCCCAGCCGACCAGCACGGCCCCGTCCACGATCCTCAGCTTCAGGCGCAGCGCGCCGCCGTGCTGGCGGATGTAGTCGAAGACTTCCTGCGGGATGCGTTCGGCCACGGCCGCCGTGTAGTCGCCCATGACTGTGCCGCCGCTCCAGGTGCCTTCGCTCGTGAGATAGGGCTGCCCGCTGCGCCAGGTTGCCCGGATCGACCTGGGGAGGGCGCGCGATCCGCCGGCGCTGTTGCTGACGGCTTTCTTGCCGAGGCGCGCGGCGCCGGCAAATTGCTGGCCTTTGTCGTCGAAGACCGAGACGAAGGTTTTCTCGGGATTCGCGTCCAGCCTGAGCGTGCCGAAACCGGGCGGCCGGCCAGGCGCCTGTCCCGCGCCGCCATCGTGGGCGGCCCATGCGCTTGACAAGGGAAGGCTGAGCAGGCCAAGCAGGGGGAGAAGTCGCAGTCGCATCATGTGTGCTTTCATCGTGGGGGCTGTCATTGAACGGTGAGGGTCAGGTCATAGCCGTGCTGCTTCAGCCATTCCAGGTAGGCCGGCATGTTGACGTTACCGGTAACGTAATCGGCGCGTGGCGTGCGCACCAGGTTGCCCTCCGCATCGGCCGTACCCGGCAGGTAGGAAATGAACTGGCCGGTGTCGCCGAACTCCATGCCGGCTCCCGACATGTTGCGCTGCGTCGAGGTGCGGCCGTTCGTGTAGCGGACTTGGCGGTCTTCCTCGGATGCGGTCGGGGCGCCGGTGAACTGGTTGTCGCTCTTGTCGTGCAGGACCGGATCGGCCTTGATCGGCGCCGTGCTGGTGCTGACCGGCACGCCCGCCTTGACAGCCTGGTTCAGCATCCAGTTCAGCGCAACCTTGGCCAGGTCGTTCTGGTCGGAGGCAAAGCCGCCACCGATGTCCGCGTGCGCGCCGATGAAGCCGAGTTCGATGCGGGTCTTGTTTTCCGGCGCCCTGTTCCCCAGTATCGACTCCAGCGGGAAGGCGCCTACGGAACCGGACAGGTCACGCAGGGTCTGGCCACGGAACTCGTTCAGCGCCACGGCCTGCGCCACATACGCAAACTGGTCGGGAATGCCGAGCTGGTAATCCGGGCCCGAGCCCCAGTCCGTGCTGAGCACCGTATCCCACAAGCCCATGAAGCGGAAGTTCACGCGCTGGCAATGGGTGACCGTCGCGCCGTTTTCGATCGTCGTGTAGCGGTACCAGCCGTTGGTGGTATTGGCGACGATCCGGTTGGCGAAGTCGCGCGCTTGGGCGGCGCCCCGGCTGAAGCCGATGATGTCGATTTCCATGATCTCGTTGTCGGCGGCAAGGTCGGCCTCCATCCTGAAATACTCCACCATGCGCTCGATCCTGGCCCGGCCCGAGTAGTTGGCGCCCATGTCGGCCTTTTCGTCGGACAGGGGAATATACCAGGGCACGTAGTCGCCGGGCCGGATCGGCCGCGACGGGTCGCTGGTGTCGACCGTCCCCACGCCCGAGATGTAGCGGCTGTTGTCGCTGTAGGCGCGCTGGAACAGGGCCACGTTCGAGAGCGAACTCTGGTTTTCCCTCAGCCAGTTCGCATCCTGGGTATTGCCCGTGCCGTCGAACGCAAACAGGACCAGCCCTTCCGGGTCCACGTACTTGAGCGGATTGCTGTCGACGTAGGCATACGCATTTGCCGCGGCATGCAGCCCGAGCGGGTCGGGGCTCAGGTAGCGGCCGGTGCGCGGATCGTAGTAGCGGTGGTCGTTGTAGTACAGGCCGGTTTCCTCGTCCTCGACCTGGCCCGGCAGGCGCAGCGGCTGGCGGAAGGCGCTGCGGACACGTTCGTCCGCCGTCACGGCGCCAAAGGCGGCATAGCGCACCTTCCACACCGCCTTGCCGTCGCCATCGGTGGCCGCTTCCGGCGCGCCCAGGTGGTTGGTGTGCAGGTAGGTCACGCTCTGGCCTGCGATGCCGAACCAGTTGCGGAAGGCGGTGCCGACGTCGCGCAGCGCCTGCACGAAGGCCGAGGCGGGGGTGGCTGGGTCGACGCCATCTTCGCTGTCGATCACCGCCAGCGGCCGGCCCGCCAGGTAGACATACTCGCGCAGCACGCGGCCTTCGGCATCGAGTTCGGCGTTCAGGCGGCGTCCGCTGTACAGGTAGAAGCGCTGCTGGTCGCCGGTGCGCTTGGCGACCCGTTCGCCGCGGTGGTTGTAGCGGTACTCGGCGAGCAGGCGGGCGCCTTCGCGCACCGACACCAGCTTGCCGAGCGCGTCCCAGCCATAGCTGCGCTTGCCGGCACTGCGCGGCTGGCCGTTCGCATCGTATTGCACCGCGCCTTGCGCCCCGGGCTGGCCCAGCCAGCGGTTGCTGTCCGGCGCATAGGCGGTGCGCAGCGTGGCGCCTTCCTGGCCCAGGATGCGGTTGCCGCCCTTGTCGTAGAAATAGCGCGCTTCAGCGGCGCCGTCGAGCGCCACCTGGCGCAGGCCGGCGGCCGTGTCGCGGCGTGCTTCCACGATCAGGCGGTCGTGCGCATCGTAGGCGTGGTCGCGCACGCCGCCGGCAGCGGCCAGGCGCAGCAGGTTGCCCTGCACGTCCCACAGGTAGCGGTAGTCGAGCACGGCCTGCGTATCGAAGCGCAGGGCCAGCGGCGCCGCCGGCTGCGCGGATGCCGCATGGGCCGGCGCGATGCCGAAGCGCCGCGCCAGGCTGGCGCTGGCCGCAGCCGGCGCATGGCCGGCGCCCGGCGCCTGTGCCGTTCCAGGCCCCCGCTCGTAGGCCACGCGCGCCAGGGCGCCTGCTGCGCTGCGCTCGAAGCGTGCCCGGATGCCGTTGCCGTACTCGAAGCCGCTGATGTCGGCCAGGTCGCGCCGGATGCCGTGCGCCAGGCGCTCGGCCGGCAGCATCCAGCGCAGCCAGGGCGTGACGATGCGCTGGCGCTCGAGCCCCACGACCGCGTTCATGGCGTCGCGCTTCACCTGCAGCAGGCTGCCGTCGGCCAGCGTCACCGACTCCGTCTGCCCGTCGGCGCCGTAGCCGTAGCGCACGCTGCTGACCAGCGGCGCGCCGCCCGGGCGCTGCAGGGTGACTGTCTTCTGCAGCAGGCGTCCCTTGGCGTCGTAGGCGTAACGCTCGCCCTGCACGGGGTGCTCGACCGCCACCAGCAGCGCGCCCTCATAGATCCAGCTGGTGACCTGCGGGCGCGCCATGCCGGGGCCGCTCACGCTCTGGCGCACGATGCGGCCGGCGGCGTCGTAGCGGTACTCGGCGCGGTTGCCGAGCGCGTCGCCGGTGGCCACCAGGCGGCCGGCCTCGTCGTAGCGGCGCGTGGCGGCGCCGCTGTCCGGGCTGTCGATGCGCAGGGTGCGGCCGAAATCGTCGGTGGTGTAGCGGGTGCGCGCGCCGTTGGCGGCGGTGACCGCGGTCGTGATGCCCAGCGCGTCGCGCTCGATCTGCGTGGCCTGCGCCTGCCAGGTATTCGCGGCGTCGATCACCTCGGCCAGCTGGCCGGAACCGTCGTAGCGGTAGCGCTGGACGCGGCCGAGCGCATCGATGCGCGCCTCGGCCTGGTCGGCCGCGTTCCAGACGATGCGGCGCACGCCGCCTTCGGCGTCGCTCACCGCGCTCAGGCGGTTGGCCTCGTCGTAGGCATACTGGCGCACCTGGGCACGGGCGCCGGCGCGCAGGCCGGTTTCGCGCAGGCGGCCCTCGGTGTCGAACAGCTGGCGCTGCCATTGCCCGTCCCGGTTCACGCTCCAGACATTCAGGCCGCCCAGGTCGGCGCCGCGGCGGCTGGTGGCCGTGTAGGCGCCGTCTTTGGTGTAGCCGGTTTCCGCGATCCGGTCGAGGACGTCGAAGCGGGTCTGCCAGGCGATGCCGCCGCTCGTCACCGTGCTGCGGCGGCCGCGTGCGTCATAGCCGTAGCGGGTGGCGGCGCCGCTGTCGCTGCGCACGCCGGCGATGCGCCACAGGGCGTCGTACTCGACGCTGCTGCGCAGCATGCCCGGCCGGGTCAGCGCCAGCGGCGCATTGCCCTTGCCGTCCCATTCGATCTCGGTGATGTCGGAGTCGGCCGGCGTCGCCTTGGGCCCGTTCGGCAGCGGGCCGTCGATGCGCGCCAGCAGGCTGCGGCCGTTCACGGTGCGGTAGCCGTAGCGCGTGGTGCGTACGATCGGCACGGCGGCGCCGGCCTGGTCACCGGCATGCGGCGCCCAGCCGTGTTCGCTGATGCTGAGCGGCTGGGCCGCGTCGTTGTAGGCGATGCGGGTGACCGCCTCCTTGCCGGCCACCACGCTTGGGCGGACGATCAGGGTCGGGCTGTCGAACTGGCCGTACTCGTAGCGCGTGACCAGTTCGGCGCGGGCGGGCTTGCCGTTGACGTAGGCGAACTGGCGGATGCGCAGCGGCCGGCTGCGCGCATCGTATTCGGTGCGCAGGCCGCGCAGCGGCTGGCCGTTGCGGTCGAGCTTGGTGGTTTCGAGCAGGCGTCCGGCCTCGTCGTAGCTGTAGCGCAGGTTGGTTTCGCCGCAGTCGGCGCAGCCGGGGCCGCGCACCTCGAGCAGGCGGTACTGGCCGGCCAGCACCGCGTGGCGGTACACGGTCTTCTGGCCCAGGCTGTTGGTGAGCGTGGTGCGGCCGGGCGCGCTGAAGTCGAGTTCCACTTTTCCGCTGTTGCCGGCGTGGCTAGTGAATACCGCCTTGCCGTCGGCGTTGTAGCGGTAGGTCGCATAGCGCTGCGCACCTTGCCCGTCGAGCAGGCTGATACCGGTCAGGTAGGTCGGGCGCAGCGTGTCTTCGTAGTGGTAGTCGCGCCCGCCGGCATTGCCCGGATAGCGCACCCCGGCCAGGTTGGCCAGCAGGTCGCGCGCGCCCACCGTTGCGCCTTTGGGCGGCGTGCCGCCATGGCGGTAGGTAAAGCGGCCGAGCGGGCTGTCGATCGACTCCACGCCGGCAAAGGCATTGCTGCTGCGGCTGCGGTAGTTCAGGCGCAGGCTGCGGCCTTGCGGATCGGTCACGCTCAGCAGCAGGCCGCCGCGGTCGTAGCCGAGGGTGAGGAACTCGCCGCCCGGATGGCGCACCTGGACCAGCTTGCCCCTGGTGTCGAAGCTGAGCTTGCGGCCGTCGGCCATGGTCCACACGTATTCTTCCTGGCGGGTGCGGCGGATGATCTCGATGCTGCCGTCGGCCGGATCGCCGCTGGCGCACAGGCTGGGCTGGCGCGGGTCGCGGCTGAAGATGATGCGGCTGCCGTCGGCCTGCACCACCTGCAGCGTGGCCGGAGTGATGTACAGGTCGGTTTCGTAGGACAGCTTCCAGCCGCGCCCCAGCAGGTTGGTCGAGCCGTTCGGCCCGCTGTACGCGCTGTTGTAGTGGCGCACGATCTCGAGGCCGAGCACGCCGGGCAGGGCGGGCATGTCGACTTCGCGCCCGTACTTGTTGCCATTGATGATGTTGACCGGGTTGCCGGCGCCGACGTTGATGCCGGTGGCGCTGCCGCTGGCGGCCGGACCGCCGGCGCCGCAGGTGGCCCCGCCCGGGCCGGGGCCACAGGTGCCGGGCGGCGTGACCGGCGGGGTGCTGGGCACGCAGCTGGAGTTGGGCGGGCAGTCCGGCGTTATCGGGAAGCCGGGGATCTCGGCCTGGGCGGGGGAGGCCAGGGTGGCCAGGGCGGCCGACATCAGGGCGGCGCGCAGCATGCTGGCAGGGAGCGGAAAGCGGGTCATGGGCGTGGTCGGGTCAGTCATGGAATGGATGAACAGTCGGTGCACGGTGCAAACTGGCGATCGCGCTAGCGCTTGCAGCGCGCCAGCAGGTGGCGCGATACGGCGCCATACAGCTCGGGGGATGAGCGCTGCGGGCTGTCCGGGTTGCAGGCCTGCGCGATCTCGTCTTCCTCGATCTCGTGATCGAAGCGATCCAGCGCATCCTCCGGCACGGCGTCCTTTGCCGAGGGGATGCGGGCGCCGTGCGTCTTGAAGAAGGCGTACACCTCGGCCGCTTTCGATCCGGGTTCCCATTTGTCCAGGAGGCGCAGGCTCTGCCGGCCGGCATCCCATGCCAGGATGCGGTAGCCGGGCAGGCTGTCGCGTCGCACATGGCGATTGTAGAAAGCGCTGACCAGGTAATTCACCCTGTTCTTCGCATCATGGATGACGCTGACCTCTTCGCCGAACAAATAGTGCGCCTGCTGTTCGTCCGTCTTGCCAAAGCCCAGTTCATCCGGCTTGTTGGCCGGTACCGTGGCGCCAACGCGCAGCCAGCCGTTCTTGCGGCCGAAATAAAGTGTATTGATGGAATCGCGGTCGCCTCCGCTCGACAGGGCAGAAGCCGCGTGGAGGTACCAGTCGCACATGCCGTCGTTGTCGAGATCGATCTTCGAAAACGCAAACCAGGTATGGTTCGAAGCGCCGTCGATTCTTTCCCAGCCATTGCCGCTTACGGCATGATCGCCGGGCTTTGCGTCCCGTACCCAGGCGAATTCCTTTTCTTTCCTGGCCAGCGCCTGGTATTTGTCCGGCAGCGGCTTCCCGGGCGGCATGCGGCAATCCGGCATGTCGAGCGTGAGCTGCATGCTTGCGCCCTGCGCCGTGGTGGTAGCGGCGGCGAGGATCAGTCCATTTGCAAAAAGGCAGATTTTTTTCATCAGGTATCGGGGCTCGCCAGGAATGAGGCGGTTTTCATTGCACATGATTGGTGTCGTGTCCGGCGCGGCCGACTTCCGCTTGCACCCAGGGTGCGCACACAAAAATCTCCAGGGGATGTTCTTCATTTTTTATATCCGGGCGCAGGAAATCCTGGTTGGCATACTGCCCTCGACAGAATTCTTTCTGCCAGAAACGCATGACGAAGGCATAGTCGTGCTTTGACACTTCCTGAGGCATATCGAACTCGTGATTCCATCTATAAACTCGATAGCTTCCCGGATTGCCCCAGAAGTCGGGGTAGGCGCTGGAAAATCCGGCGAAGTAAGGCGCAGTGCCTTCGGCTGCATACGCGACAAGCACCGGCGCCATTCCCGTTACAGCACCCGGCATTACCAGGCCTTCCGGGACGGGCAGCTTCCTTTTCCAGAACGCTTTCAAGCGCTTCATGTTCCCGAAAGATCTGGCACCTTCCGGTGTTCCCAACAAAATGGCTTCCCCTGCCCGGTATTCGGGTAATTGCGTATTTGTCGGATAGGGTAGGGAAATGATCCAGTCGCACCAGCCGTCACCATCCAGATCGATATTGCTTGCCGGCGCAGCGATGCTTTCGGCGCGTATCGTTTCCTTGATCCTGGGCGCTGGACGGCCGGCACCCTTGCATTGAACAGGCGGGCGCACACTCAGGTGCGAAGATGGTAGCGACTCCGCTTGCACAGGCTGAAACGTAAGGAAGAGGCATGCGAATGCCAGTCTCGATGCATTCATCTTGCCGGCATCGCTACCTGCTTGAATCCCGTGTTCGAACATGATCTGGCCGCTCCTGTACCAAATTGATATCACCGGCAATCAGCGTTTGCAGCGAGCCAGCAGGTGCCGGGACAGGGGGCTGCCGTGCTCAGCTTGCGTACGCGGTGTGGACGTGACTTCGCATGCCTGCGCAATCTCGAATGTTTCGGTATCGGGATCGAATTGCTCCAGCGTGTCACTCGACTGCTCTGTCTTCAACGCAGGTCTGCGCGCGCCATGCGTTTTGAAGAAAGCATAGACCTGGGCTGCTCTGGATTGCGGCTCCCATTTGTCCAACACGAGCAGACTTCGCTTATTTTCATCCCACACCATGATCCGGTAGCCAGGCAGGGAGGAATAGCTGACATGGCGGCTGTAAAAGGCAGTAATGAAATAGTTGGTTCTCGTGGCAGCGTCATGGATAACAGAAATGTCTTCCCCAAACAAATACCGCGATTGTTCCGCATCGGAATTGCCGAAGCCCAGTTCATCCGGCTTGTTGGCCGGTACCGTGGCGCCAACGCGCAGCCAGCCGTTCTTGCGGCCGAAATAGAGCGTATTGATGGAATCGCGGTCGCCTCCGCTCGACAGGGCAGAAGCCGCGTGGAGGTACCAGTCGCACATGCCGTCGTTGTCGAGGTCGATCTTCGAAAACGCAAACCAGGTATGGTTCGAAGCGCCGTCGACCCTTTCCCAGCCATTGCCGCTTACGGCATGGTCGCCGGGCTTTGCGTCCCGTACCCAGGCGAATTCCTTTTCCTTCCTGGCCAGTGCCTGGTATTTGTCCGGCAGCGGCTTCCCGGGCGGCATGCGGCAATCCGGCATGTCGAGCGTGAGCTGCATGCTTGCGCCCTGCGCCGTGGCGGTAGCGGTGGCGAGGACCAGTCCATTCATAAACAGGCAGATTTTTTTCATCAGGTATCGGGGCTCGCCAGAATGAGGCGGTTTTCATTGCATATGATTGGCGTCGTGTTCAGCGCGGCCGACTTGTTTTTCCAGGTTATCGATGCATCGCTGTCGGCCACTTCCTTATGGCGACTTTCCTGTTGCCGCTTCCCTGAGCAAGCGAATGCGGGCACGTTCCGCTCCACGAGGGTCGCGTGCGGGTGTTGCATGCGGTTCCAGCCGCCGCGCCAGTGCAAGCAGGATTTCCGCACGCCCGGCGGTTACCTCTTGCAATGCCAGGCTGTCGTTGAAACCCTTTTCGCTGATCCAGCCGGCCGTCGTGAAAACACGCGGCACTCCGGTTTTCAGCACCATGAAGTCGCCTAGGTCTTCTTCGGTGGGTGCGTCGACGAGATAGACCTTGCCAGTCGTGCGCTCCTTGAGCGCGTAGGGATACCACGTGAATGCAGCCACGAATGGCTGCCACTTGCCGCCAGTGAAGCGCAGATACCGGTGCTCG
The DNA here is from genome assembly GCF_020708045.1 of Massilia sp. IC2-278. Lineage (GTDB taxonomy): Bacteria > Pseudomonadota > Gammaproteobacteria > Burkholderiales > Burkholderiaceae_D > Telluria. The sequence continues at coordinate 226,870 of NZ_JAJFES010000005.1, read as the reverse complement.
AGCACACGCATGCCCGCGCTCGGACTACCGCCGAGACGCTCGATCCAGAAATCCAGCAGGACGCACTGCCCACTGCCGTCCAGGTTGACGAAGCGGCGCCGGGCGTCATATTGCTCGTAGCTGGTTGCCGGCAGCGCTGGGGGCGCAAGGGGGGGCTTCTTGCATGCCGCCAGGTCGACAAGCACATAAGGGTTCGTGTCGGCCTCCACCGAGGCAGCACGCGTGTTATCTGCAGCTACGAGTCCCAAGCAGACAGCCAGACCTATTTGCAATACATCGAGAATACGCATTTTTTTCATGTTGTTATGGTAAGACCAATGGAGTAATGTCAAGGCCGCCACGCGGAACCGTGTCCGGCAAGTCGCTGGTGCAGCGCAGGGCAAAATAATCGGCCACGGGTTGCTGGCGCCGCGGGTCGGCAGGCTGGGTGACCGGATATTCGAACGCATTCACGAAGCGGTGGGCGTATTGTCCTCCGCCGGCGGTACGGTCGTATTCGAGCATGGCGGCAAAACTGCCGCTCTTGGCATGATTGCCGCCATCGCCGTTGTGCTCGCGCGCGGTGCGCATGGCAAGCTGGAGCTCGATCTCGCGCTGCCGTTTGACCCAGGCCGGATTCGGCTGGCCGTTCACGAGCGGCGGGTAGTCATTGGTGACGTTCACTTGGCCACGTACGCTGTTGTAGCTCTTGCGCATGAGTGCCATCGACACGATGGATAGCCGTCCACCTGGCAGGGAATCCTTGTAGATGCCCATCAGGTAAGTATTCACCGTAGGGTCTGACAGCAGGACGGTGGTTGCGATTGCCGCGCGTGCTTCTCCGTTGAAACGCGCGGTCGGATTGCGTTTCCAACGATTGATGTCGTTCCAGAGTTGCTTGGCGGCGGCAGCCGCAAGACCGGTGCCGTTCATGAAGGCAGTGCGTTGCGCCTGGGTCGCAGCGTCCCAGTCTGGGGTCGATGCCGTATGGGCGCTGAACTGCTGGGCAGCGTAAATTGCACGCGTCTGCTGACGCTCGACAGCCTCCCAGAGGACAGCGTTGTCGAGCTGAAGCGCCAGCCGTCCGGCGGCATCGGTCATTGTCGAGGAGTTCTTAATTGCCCGCAGGTTTTCGACCATGGTCGTACCAATGATCTGCGTCGTGCCATAGGAGGCAATGTAGTCTGGCAGCACGGTGGCGACCAGGTTTTTCCCTGGACATCCATCGGCTGAGCAGTCCTTGTTGATCTGCGGAGGATACGTCTCGAGCAACATGGCGGCGTAGTTATATTTTTGCAAGCGACGATCAGCAATATTGGTCGCCGACGACGCACCGCATTCGACGATGCGCTGAGATTGCGCCAGCACCTTGCCGTTCGCATTCTTGTAATCCGCACTGCCGACCTTGATCGGCACCTCCTCGGGCGCAAAAGGTATGTCAGGCAGCAGGCCGATCCGCGCCGGGCAGTTGGTCGGAAACAGGGCCTGGCGATCAGTCGCGATATAGGTGGCAATGAGCTGTGTCGCCTTGGCGTCGTCCATCTCGACCGTGAATTGGGGAAGACTGATCAGCTTATTCCCATAATGCTGTTTGAATGCGTCTTCCTGCGATGCGCCGTTGGTCCAGGTCGCCGCAGCCGTGCTTCCGCTGAAAAAATTACCTTTGGCGTCAACCAGCAGGCTGGTACCGTTTTGCGCGTATTCATTCTGCTTTTGCCCAAGCGCGGACGCCGGGAGTCCGGTCTGGATGTTATCCACGATAAAAGCCCAGCGCGCTTTCACGAAGCCCTTGTTCGTACCCAATGCATTACCGTTGGCGCCGGTTGTAATCAAGAAGTAGCGAATGCGCGCCGCGCCGTCGGGATCGAAGAATTCATCGGGACGTCCGCCCGCATAGGCGTACAGGTCGAGCAGCATCGGTGCCGGAAGGTCATCCACGGCGTCGGCCACGCCGGCCGGGTCGGGACTGAGGAAACGCTCGCTGGCCGGGTCGAAGAAGCGCGCACCATGGTAGGACAGTCCGCTTTCCTCGTCGTGGTACTGGCCGATGTAACGCAGCGGCTGGTGTACGCCGGCAGCGGCACTTGCGGCAGTGCGCAGGACGCGCGGCAGCGAGACAGGGCCTGCATCTTCCCATACCGTCTGTCCTGCCGCCGTCATGCTCCGTACCTTGCCCGCCCGGTCGGTGTGCAAGGCGCGTGCCGGCGCTCCGAACAGCCAGGTCCGCAGCCCGGCCCACCAGGACCGCTTGCGCAAATCGATCTGCGCGAGCGGGCGCCAGCCGAGATAGGCGTAGGCGAACTGGGCACGTCCGTCGGCATCGGCCTCTGCCAGCAGGCGCGTGCCGTCGTACATGGTGAGCGTGACCCGATCCGGCCCGCCCGCCCCGGAGACCAGCTTGACCACGCGCCGGCCGCGTGCGTCGTAGATGTAGCGGCTGCTGCCATTGGGTCGCACGGCTTGCACCAGCTGGCCCGCGGCATTCCAGTGCAGGCGCTGGCTGGCGAACGCGGCCGGCAGTCCGGCATCGTCGACCTGTTGCCCCGGCGACCCGGACAGGAACGCGGCGGCATCGGCGCTGCGCGCGCCGGCAGCGGCCGGCTCTGCAGTTCCGGCCAACTGTTGCACGCCTGCCCCGGCGCCGCTCTCCAGCGCCGGGGCGTAGCGGTCGACCGTGCCGTCCGCGTGCGCAATTTCGGTGGCAAACGGGCTTCCCTGGACAACCTGCCATGTGATTGCGCTGACGATCTTGCGCTGGCCACCAAGCGCGGCCGGCAGCATGCCCACGGTGTGGATAGCGCCCGGCATGCCCTGTGCGTCGAAGCGCTGCGCGAATTCGTGCGTGGCGCCGGTGGCGTCGGTCAGGGTGTGCCCGGCCACCCGCCCATGCCCATCGTAGCGCCAGCCTTGGTGCATTTCCAGTGCGCGCGGCAGTGCTGCGGCAAGCTTCCCGGAAGCTTCGATGCGCAATGTTTCGCGTAACAGGCGCCCGCCCTCGTCATAGTCGTTGAGTGTCTTGCGTGTGCCGTCTGCGTCCTCGATCGACTGCTCGGTGAGCAGCATGCCGCGGTAGCGGTAACGCACTGTCTGTTCCGCTGCAGTGGCGCCTGGTGCAAAGCGGCGCGTCTCGAGAAGACGTCCGGCGGCATCCCAGCGCGCCACCTGGCGGGCACCGCGCGGATCGACGGTTTCGAGCAGGCGGCCAGCGGCGTCGTAGCGCGCGAGCTGCCAGCCTTGCCCGGGGTTGCGAATCGCGGTCACCCGGCCAAAGTCGTCGATCACGCGCAGCGCTTTCCGATGGGCGCTTTCGAGTGCGACCACCGATGCCTGTGCTGCCGTACCGGATGCCCCCCAGTCTGCCTGCAGCGCCTGGCCGGCGCTATCCGACCACGCCACCGGTCGGCCAGCCCAGTCGCGCTGCGCCGGAAGCCCGGACAGCTGCGGCTCGGCGGGTGCAGCCGCAGTTGCGGCAGTGATGCGGGTACCATCGGACAGGATCCGCTCGCGCAGATGGCCATTCAGGTCATACCTGTAGCGTTCTACCTGCGTGACCGTACCCTGCGTTACCTGCAACTCGAGCGGCTGTCCGCGCCAGTCGTTGCGAATGGTGGTGGTGCGCACGGTGGCCCCGTCTTGCCAGCGCAGCACGCGTGGCCGCAGCGCCGCATCGCGCTCTACCACTTCCGTCGTGATATTGCCGGGCCCGGTGAAGCGCTTCGGCAGCTTGCTCTTTGGGTCGTATTCGATACGGGTGAGATGGTCTTCGGACGTCGCATTGGCAAGCGGGCCGGCGATCTCGGTCTGGTCGCCATAGGCGTTGTATCGATACGAAATGGTGCGCTCGATCGGCATCGCTGCGTGCAGCCCGTCTGTCGTCGGTGCGAACCCGTGCTCCGAGACCGCCGACAGCAGGCCGCGCTGATCGTATTGGTAACGCGTCACCAGCTCCTTGCCCGGCACGACGCTCGGGCGAGCCACCAGCGTCGGCTCGCTTGCATTGCCCAGGTATTCGAAACGCAGCTGGAACTGGCGCGCACCGGCTTTGCCGTGCTGGTAGCCGATCTTCTCCACCCGGACTGCACGGCCTAGCGAATCGAGCGTCGTTACCTTTGCGGCCAGGGGCGTGCCGTTCACGTCCAGCGTGGTCACGGTCGTCAGGCGGCCCTGCGCATCATAGCCATAGCGCACATTCGTGTCGCTACAGGTGACGCAGCCGGCCCCGCGTGCTTCCAGCAGGCGGTACTCGCCAGCGATGATGGCGTGGCGGTAGACGGTTTTCTGGCCCAGGCTGTTGGTCAGCGTAGTCATGCCCGTACCATGCTCGAGCGTGATCTGCTGCACGCCGGTGCCTGCAACCAGGCGCGCCGGCTGCAGTACCTTACCACCGGCATCCCGCGCCAGGCGTGCCGGATAACCCTTCACGCTCAGGTTGCCCCTGCCGTTGTCGTCGTAGCCGTAAGTCGACACGCGCTGCCACGCGGCCTTGCCTTGTGCATCGCTTGCGAGTTCGCTGATGCCGGTCAGGTAAGTCGGGAAGCTGGAGCTCTCGTAATGGTAATAACGCGCGCCGGTCGGCATCTCGACCTTGACCAGGTTGGCCAGCAGCGTGTTGGCTGGCACCTGCGCGCCCTTCGGCGCCGGACTGCCGTAGCGGTAGCGGAAGGTGCCGACCGGGCTGACGATGCTTTGCACGCCGCGGAAGGCGGTACCGGCTGCGCTTTGCGCCTTGTCGAGGTATTGCAGCTGCAGGCGCCGTCCCTGCGGGTCGGTCACGCTCACCAGCAGGCCGCGCGCATCGTGCTGCAGGCTGACGAACTGGCCGTTCGGCGCCAGGATCTGCACCAGCTTGCCCTTGCTGTCGAAGTTCAGCTGGCGCCCGTCGGCCCAGCGCCAGGTGTATTCCTCGCCGCGCCCGGTCTTGCCGATGCTGACCGTGCCGTTGGCCGGATCGGCGCTGGCGCACAGGCTGGGGTCGCGCGGATCGCGGTTGAAGATGATGCGGCTGCCGTCGGCCTGCACGATCTGCACGGTGCGGCCCGATACGTACAGGTCGGTCTCGTACGACAGCTTCCAGCCGCGCCCGACCAGGTTGGTCGACGAACCGGCCTTGCTGTGCGAGCTGTTGTAGTGGCGGATGATTTCCAGGCCCAGGGTGCCGGGCAGCGGCGCCATGTCGACTTCGCGCTGGTATTTGTTACCGTTGATGACGTTGATCGGGTTGCCCGCGCCGACGTTCACGCCGGTGCTGCTGCCCATTGCCGCGGGCCCGGCGCCGCCGCAGGTTGCGCCGCCGTTGCCCGGGCCGCAGGTGCCGGGCGGCGATACGGGCGGAAGGCTGGGGACGCAGCTGGAGTTGGGCGGACAGGCGGGCGTGCCTGGAATACCAATGGGCGGCAGCTGGGCAACCGCGCTGCCGCTCATGGCGCCGAGCCAGGCGAACACGCAGGACAGTGCTGCGGGACGGAACCAGGGTGTGGACATGCTACAAGACTCCTGTCGTTTCGGTAAGCTGGAAAAGATCGTCTGCAAACACCTTGATGCCTTCGGGGCCGATCGGCTTTCCGTTCATGGTGTTGCCCTCGAGCGTGATGGCGCCGGTGCGGAACGACGTGACGGCCCACGGGTGTCCATCGCCCTTCACGACGATGCGGTTGTTGCGGATGATGGCGCCGTCGCCATGGTGCAGCCGGATCGGCGCATCGGCCTCGCGCACCCGGCCGCGTCCGCGCACGATGATCGTGTTGTTCTCGATCCGCGCATTCGGGCCGTAGATCCATAAGGCGGTGCCGGCATCGACCTCGATGGTCGAATCGCGGATGACGGTTCCGGCGCCTTCCACGCCGATACCCCAACCGGCGCTGGAAATCGCGACCTTCTCAACCAGGATGCCGCGCGCGGGATAGTCGCGCGCGCGTGCCGGCAGGGCACGCCGGACCTGTCCGACAGCGAATGCCGACAGTTCCGTCATCTGGGCGGCTGGCAGCCCTCCGGTCGCGCCAGGGCCGGCCATATCCGAACGCAGGTCGAGCGGCAAGCCAGGCGCGGACAGGATCTTGATGCCCCAGGCGTCACCGGCGCGCCTGGTCACGCGGATCTTGCCATTCCGGATCGTCAGGTTCGCGGGCAGCACCGGGCCATGGACGTCGGGGTAGTTGATCCAGTCGCTGGCAGGCGTGTCGATGGCAGCGCGCATGGCTGCATTCGCCACGACCGTATGCCGTTGCAGGTCCACGACCACGTTGTCGCCCGCCACCAGGATTACGATATGGTCATCGTTCTTGTATTCGCTGCCATGGGCAAAGGGGCGATAGTGGCTGTCGACCAGCATGTCGCGCGTCACGCAATGCAGGCCAGGGCGCGTGAGTACCGCGCCCCCACCCTGGCGCGGCTGGATCGGCTGGCATGTTCCGGCGTCCTGGGCGACAGCACTGGCACCGATGAGCAGCAGGGACAATGTCAGCAACAGTCGCATCGCGTGGCCGTGAGTGATCTCCATGGTGCTGTCGCGTACGATATTCCCGGCACCGCGCATTCCAACACCAACCAGGCCGGAAGAATATGCATTGCCGATCGTGTGCACCCGGCCTGGTCCCGTTTTAAATATATTCACTGCGTCTCCCTGGGATCCGGGTGCCTGGTCGCAAGAGGCATTTGTTGCGTAGCCGGCCTGACTTCGACGGTGCTTTTCTCGTCCAGGGTTCGATACAGGCTGGCTTTACCCTCAACGGTATTCCCCTCCAAAACGACTCCTGCAGAGTTACTGAATTCCATCGCAACAGCTCCGTCGGGGCGGCCTTTGATCACGAAGCGGTTGTTGCGGATGACTGCGCCAAAGCCGTCCTCGACATACAGGGCAACTTGCGGCTCGCCGCCGGCGTCTGCCGGATCGCGTGCCGTCATGACGATCTCGTTATCTTCGAACACCAGATTCGGGCCGTAAAGGTTGACGGCTGCGTTGCTGCCGATGATCTTGCAGCGGCGGATGATGTTGTTCTTTCCCTGCATGAGCACGACGATCTGGTCGGAAGTCAGGGTCAGGTTTTCGAGAACATAATCGGTCGACTCATAGCGGTCGATGTCGCCACGTGAGTCGGTTAATCTGGCACCAAGCAGGTAATGTCCTCCTACCTTCTTGCCATCAAAGCGCTTGTTATTGCCGTTCCATCGATGCGCCATGATGACGGCAGGCTGAAATTTCGTGCTGATGCTGCCATTGCGCAGTGAAATGTTACGGGCGGCTTGCATATGAGGATGCTCTTTTCCATCAGTCCAAGCAGCACCGCCGAGATGCATCATGCCTTGGCCAGCAGCAGTCGTCGTTACCATGCTGTGCCCTGCAAGATCGATCGAAACGTTGCCGGACTCCGAGACCATCAGAGGATCGTGCGGCACTGCCATATGAGGCAAGCGCAGCCAGGCGGGTAACTCGGTCTGTTTCAAATCCTGGCTGAGGCAATAGTTACCTGGCCGGTAAACGCGGACGGACCAGCGCTCGAATGACGTTCCTTGAGAGGAAGTCAAAGGTATGCAGGCACCATGCGACGAAGGCGCAAGCTGTCCTGAACCGGACGCTGCGACAGCGAGTCCCGAGGTTGTTCCAAGAACGAGCAGGAGTGATCTGATCATTCTATTTGTGTCCGGCAAATACCGCTTTCCATGCCGGCTCAAATCGGCTGCCGCTTTCTTTCATCTCCATGCTGCCCGTGAAAGCCCTGGCTACGTCATCCTTCTCCGTCATGCCGTAAAAGGTGTTCTTCTTGACGGTGATTGCGCCGGTGTCGAAAAGCGAAATGCCGCGACGGTTGGCGCCGTCCTTGATGACGATCCGGTTGTTGCGGATGATAGCGTCATCCATGGTCCATTCCCCTTCCTCAAGCGCGGGCAATCGGATGCTGTCCCCCGCCAGGCAGGCCGAGTGCACTGCAAGTGCGGCATTGAGTGTGCGATGAAGCATCTTGGTTATGGGATTCGGTGTCGGGTAGCGGATGACGGCGCTGTCAGCAGGCGCGCCAGATCCCAGGTGTTTGCAAGGATGAAAGGTCCGAAACTGAAGAGTACGGTGGCAGGGCGCTCGCCCAGCGCGGCCATCTGCAGGCGCGTCGTTTCGAACAGATCCGGCGATCGATACAAGTAAAATGGCGTGGCGACAGCACCTGCAAACCCGTAGTGGGCAGCAAACAAGATGAGCCCGGTGCGGCGGCGGCGCGTCAGTGCGATATAGGCGTATCCGCTGTACATTGCCATGGCAATCAGGGGCAAAAGTTGTGCAGTAAATACTGCGTAGCTGAAGAACAGCGCCTGCATGATGGCATTGCCGATGTGGTAATGCCCTGGAAGATCGATTCCAGCAGGAATTGCGATTGCTGCCAAAAACAGATACACCGAAAAAAGGATTCCGGCCACGATGGACATACCCCTCGTTTTCGACAAGTCACGCATCGGTTCTTTCTTCATTATTCGTAGGGTGTCGATTACTTGCAGGCTGCTGCGACATTGGCTGCGGTCGCAGTGCTTGTTGGTAATATCGTCCCATCGTAATAATTTTTTTCAGTCCTCCGGTATACGCATTGCGCATGGCGGTCGCACAGCCGTTGTCGTAGGCCGGTAGCGAACCGAGGCCAAAGCTTTCGAGCTTTGCATTCAAGACGCTGATTTTTGCCGCGTTGTCCTGCAGCCTGTTCCAGTCCTGGAGGAAGTCCGCGATGTCGCGGAACCGGATTGCTATCAGGCGGTGACCATCCATTTCAATCCAGTAAATATTTGCTGAGCCTATTGCCGGAAGCCTCTCTCGGAATGGCAGCGAGATACTAATTAACCCCTCGCCGTCAAAAGCCTTGGACCAACCTGAGTGCACATCAAAGCGCCTTGCCGTCAAGATATCTTGTTGCAGACAGTAAGTGCCAGGAGCTTTGATGTCACTCCTTATCTCCTGAGGATGATCATTGTGAATTGGAACGGGTGCGCATTCAGGAGGGGCAGCAGTCGCTTCACTGGCAAAAAACGCGAACGTGAGCAATGCTAGCAACTCCCGCAGGGATGGCATGCAGCTGCCTATCGTGGAGGATTCATTGCGCAGTCGGCCGTTGGTTTTCATGGCATACGTTCGTTATTGTACGCCAGGTTCAGCGCGCATCGATGGCGCACTAAGCAAGTTACGCATTTCATTGTTGCGCATTATCGTGCTGCTTTTGTCGTCCCACATCTTTGCCAAGGTCTTCAGGCCATAGACACGGTTGTTTTCAATGACCACATCTTTGCTGTCGATGACCGATATCGCGGCTGCAGGGGCGGTTTCGGGGCTGCTGTCGACCACAATGTCGTTATTCCTGACGACTGTGCCGTTACTATGGTGAAGCTTGATTGCAGCCGCGCTTTCGTAAGCCGATTTCCCCTTGAATATGATGATATTGTTCTCAATAATATTGTTTGGCCCGAAAAGATAAATTGCGGCATGGCCATTGCTCATCACTATCGTGCTATTGCGCACAACGTTTCCTTTGCCGCGCATTCCAATTCCAACCAGGCCGGCTGTAAAGTTTTTTTCACTGGTGTTTGCCTGGATCTTTATGGAGTCGATGATATTCTCAGTAAGCGGATAGTCGCCTGCAGAGATTTTCTCGAGTTGTTCGTAGTCTTTTTTTGAAAATCGCATGTCGCCCGAATACTTTGTCATGAAATCAGCCAGTAAGCTGCCTTCCCTGAATGCCAGTTCGATGCCGCCCATCGTCCGTGTCGAAACAGTCCCATTTCTTATGGAGATATGGGAAGGTAGCTGTCCTTGCCTGTCGGTTTGTGGTAGCAGAATCCCGCTCATCCCTCCTGTTTCCGCAGTAAGAGAATGCTTTTGCAAGTCTATTTCAACATTGGATGAGCTTATCTGAATGATCGGGCTGCTCGCATATTTTTCCCCGTGTATATCGTAAAGACGAGGGCTCGTTATGTCATGTGGCAAACAATAGCGTCCAGGCTGTTCGATGAGTTCCGTGATGGTGATATCCGTCTCTTTGGGATCGATTTGCTTTATCGGCTGGCAAGCATCTTGAGCATGAGCATCAGGAAGGGTATATAACAGCGCGCACGAAAGTGCGATCTTATAAATGTCCATTGTTATTGACAGTTATTGGTCGGCAAGATGGATCCAGAATAATCCTCTGGCTTGAGGGGGTTACCATTCGCGTTGCACAAGTTTTTTTGCCGATTGGTCTCTCCGATATTGGCGTTGTATTGGTCTGCGCCGCCTTGTTCGAGATCGATGTCCCGGGTACTGTCATCCGGATTGATTGCCTTGTATTTCCATTCGTGCGGCACTGCCATATGAGGCAAGCGCAGCCAGGCAGGCAACTCCGTCTGCTTCAGATCCTGGCTGAGGCAATAGCTTCCTGGTCGGTAGAAACGAACAGACCAGCGCTCGAATGACGTCCCTTGAGAGGAAACCAAAGGCGCGCAGGCACCAGGTGATGAATGCGCAAGCTGTTCCCAACTTGGCGCTGCAACAGCGGGTCCCGAGATCGTTCCAAGAGCGAACAGGAGTGAGATGATCATTTCCATTCGCGTTTGGCAAAAACCGCTTTCCAGGCAGGCTCGAAGCGGCTACCGCTTTCTTTCAACTCCAGTCCGCCGGTAAATGCCTTGGCCACGTCATCCTTCTCCGTCATGCCGTAAAAGGTGTTCTTCTCGACCGTGATTGCGCCGGTGTCGAAAACCGAAATGCCGCGCCGGTTGGCGCCGTCCTTGATGACGATCCGGTTGTTGCGAATGATCGCGCCATCGCCATGGTGCAGGCGAATGGGCGCATCGGCCTCACGGACCGGACTGGCGCCGCTTACAATGATTGTATTGTCTTCAATAATGGCATCCGGTCCGAAGAGCCAGAGCGCCGTACTGCCATCGGTTTCGATCACGCAGTTGCGGATGATGGTGCCTGCGCCCTGGATATTGATGGCGCCCGCGTGCGCACGTGACGTAACGCTCGGCTCACGGGCGTCGATATGCATGTTCTCAATGCGAATGTTGCGCTCGTGATAGTCTGCTGCCTTCGAGGGGCGCAAAGCTAACTGATTCTTGAAAATCCATTCCTTTCTTTCTCCGAACGAGTTGGATAAATTGCGCAGTTCTTCCTTTGATTTCCCTTTTGTGCTTGCTCTTTCAAGTGGATCTCCCATGTCCGACAAAATCGATAGCTCATAGAACCCGGAATAGATACCGACCGATGATGTTGTACTCAGAAGACCGTTTTTGATTGCAACCTGCTTTGGCTGCCGTGCATTATAGTCCGCCTTGTAATTGGATTTGCCCCCATTCTCAATCCGGATGCCAAGGCTGGCATTGCCGATGCGAACGGCATTATCCTGAAGGTCGACACGAATATCGTCGTGGGTAATGCCCAAAGCCTCGGAGGGCCGGCCCGATCGCCTATCGATAAAGAATTCACTGTAGTCGCGAATCTCCAGATCGGCCTGGAGGCAATAACTCCCGGTCTGGCTCAACGCGATATTTTTGTTCTTTTCCGGCAGCAACGGCTGGCATGCAGTATTTTGCGCATGGGCTTGTCCGCCGTATGGCAAGAGCAAAGCTGTACATGGTCCGATCATCGATGTGCGCAAGAACGCTGGTAAGGAGACGGTCATTTCAGGGTGTAGGTCGAGTCACCATTGACGCGCACTTTCTGCTCGAAGCCCTTGAACGTGTTCCCTTCAATAAGCACATCTTTCGAGTCGAGCAGATTGATGGCCGCAGGCGCGCTGGCGAAGATGCTGCCTTCGAAAATGAATGTGTTGTTTCGAACAATGGCGCCATGTGCATCGCGCAGTTTTAGTGCTGCATCGAACGGCTTTCCGTCGCCCTTGCCGTGTATGATAAAGGTCGTGTTTTCGATCACAGCACCCGGGCCGAATTGGAAGACGGCAACGCGACCATCGACTTCGATGATACTGTCGCGCAGTATATTACCGGCCCCGCCCATGTCTACACCACGCCAACCGGCATGAATGGTGATATCTTCGATCAGGTAATCAGTTTTGGCATAGCCCAAGGGTGGGCCACCCTGCGTTGCGGACGCGGGAATATCTTGGCAACTTACTCGTTCTAATGGACAAAATCCTTTTCCGGCTTTCGTTGACAGCCAGTCAGGACGAAGTGTCATGCCACGATTTGCTTCGCTATTTCCCGGTGCCTCGATATAGCCGTTACGTACCGTCACCCCTACACCACCTGAACGATTTTCTATGCCAACCATACCGTTTGCCTCAGCGACAAGACGGTGGCCTTGCAGATCGATTACATAACTATCCTTCCCCCGGGGATAGCTAGCTTTGCTGTCGAATGGATGGGTAATACTGATCAGCCCTTCACCGCTAAAAGCCTTATAGCTAAACGCATGCACATCGAACACCTTTATAGCCAACATATTTTGCCGGAGACAATAGCTGCCGGGCTTGTCTATATAAGCCCTATCTCCAGCACCTTGTGGGTCAGAAATCGAAAGTTTCATACAGGTTGGCTCTACAGCACCTACCTGTAGAGCGTGAATTCCTAATGCGATACCCAGTCCTAGTATAGGTTGTCTGAATTTGATTATGCTCATGGTGTTCCTTGAAAACCAGGGGGGAGATTGTCTGGCCCTGGTGTCGCCGAAGTGTTGCAGAGCGGAAGAATCGTGCCTTGGTATAGCCTTTGATCCAACGCGTTATTATTAACGTCGCATAAGAATTTATTGCGATTTGCAGCCCCAGCATCAGCTGAATAGATTCCTTTCGTAGGGCCAGGGTTAGTCCAATTGACTTCCGTGATACCCCACTCGTTAAGTTTGGATTGAAGAAGCTGTATTTTCCTACTTGTACCTGGAGCGGTTTTTTGGTATTTGGCAGTGTGATCGTCCTCATCCTCGTGCTCAGGGATTTTATTGAAATCTTCGAGGAGCTTTTCTATTTCGCTCAGTGGATGAACGGCGCCTGTTCCACCGATTTCGGCGAATAGCGCGTACATTCTTTTTTCCATTTCAAGCGTACGCGCTTCGTTGAGTTGCCAGTTGCCGTGCCTGTAGGTGTAGTCTGGATGACTCAAACTAGCGCCATGGCCCATGCCAAAAGTTAGGTCGTATGGCACGTTATTCGCGTCGCGATGTGCAAAGGTATCGGCGAACGAATGCATGAACTCACCCAGGAACTGCAGTCTGGTTCCACGTTTGCACACCACGTTTTCATCAAATCCACTCAGATCGGCAGCAGCGTAAAGGCGTTGTAACTGCTCGTTTAGTGAAGGCCCCACATAATCGGTACTGTCGGGGGCCGAACCGTAATCAAATATTCCGCCTTTTATCAATCCAGTGTTTGGATCCACATAAGACGTCACAGCCGTAAAGTGGTAGGTCAGCAATCTGGTTCGGTGTTCGTTTCCGAGGCCGTGTTCAAGGTTTAGAGGTTTTGTCAGGGGGTTATCGTCGACATATTGCGACGCGAGCGCCACAATTCGAGCTTCTTCCGGGGTTAGTCCTGCAGCGATGCCCAGGAACATCGTCATGTAATAGTGGATGTCGCTCTGGTACAGCCCCAGCGGATCGATCCGGGTCAGTGGATTCGAACCCACGTATACGTAAGGGTTGATTCCACCCTGGAGTCCTAGCGGATCCGGACTGGTATAGCGTCCCAGTTCGGGATCGTAGTCGCGCAGGTAGTTCTGCGACAGGCCCGTCTCGGCGTCGTACACCTGGCCCGGCAGGCGCAGGTTCATCTCGAATGGCCGGCCGCTCGCAGCGGACAGGTCGGCGTGCAGGATCTGTGCTTTGCCGAATGCAGTGGTACTGGCCTGCCAGACAATATTCCGGGCGCCGTCGCTTACCGCCTGCGGTGTGCCGAGATGGTCGGTATGGATGGCGTACACGTGGGCGGCGCTGTCCGGGCCGCCCCATATCGACGTGCGTAATCGGCTCAGCCAGCCGCGGTTCGGGGGCATGTCGATCCTGGCGACCGGTTTGCCGTGCAAATACACATAGTGGGCGGTGATATGGCCTTCGCTGTCCGCCTCGGCGGCCAGGCGCTGGTCGCGGTATAAACTGTAGGTAGTGACACTCTTGCGGCCTGTCACAGCGGCGGTGCGAACGAAGCCAGTCGCCGCCACTGGCGGGGCATACACCGTCTTGGCTGAACGCTCGCCGTCGGCGTTGTAGCGATAGGCGGCAAGCAGTTCGCCATCGGTGCCGTAAACGGCAATCGGCCTGTGCGCGGCGTTATACACGATGCGGCGGCTGCGTTGCTGTGCCATATCGGGCTGGCCAGATGCCGGCGGGAACGCGATCTGCGCCATCGGGAGGCCGCCTGGCCTGTAGAACAGGCCGGTTTCGGCGGCCTTCCCGTCCTGGCGATCCGCTGCGCGCGCCACGCCCAGGAGGCGGTTGCTGCCTTCTGCATACAGGTAGGTGCGCGCCATTGGCGCCTGGCCCGCATTGCCGGCGTTCACCTTGGTCAACATGGGCTCGCCCCGCTCCGCCGTGCGGTTGCCGCCCTTGTCATAGGCGTAGTGCAACATGGCGCCGCTGTCGGTTGCAATGGTGGTCAATTGGTCGAGCGCGTCATAGCCATAGCTTTCGCTGCGTGCCTGCGCGGCGCCAGATCCGCTTGCGCCAAGCTGGCGCGTGATGGCTGTAAGGCGGTCCGCCGCGTCGTAACGATTCGCCTGGCCATACAACACCCGCGGCTGCGCTGCTTCGTGCGCGCCGAACCAGGCCATCATGCGCGTCCACCAGCGGCGCGCGTCGGGGGCAGCGCCGACTGCTGCCAGTTCGGCCGTGCGTCCGCGTGCATCGAGCACGATGCGTTGCTGCACGCCGTTGGCATGGGTATAGCCGGTCAAGCCGCCCGCTACGCTCTGCCTGATGCCGGTGACAAGTGCTTCGTCATCGAACAGGATGGCTTCCAGCTGGCCGCCGGCCTTGGCATACCGATAGGACAGGCTGTGGCCGTCCGGCAGGGTCTGGCGCAGCAGGCGTCCCGCTTCGTCGTATTCGCTGGCGGTGATGAACTGCAGCGGTGGCTGGCCCGGGGCAGCGTCCATGCGCGCCATGCTGCGGCGCTCCTCGAGCACCTGCCCGATGGCATCGTGGCGATACAGGATACGTTCCGTTGCGTGCTCGGCCTTGCCGTCAGGTGTGGCCAGCACTTCCACCAGCCTGCGTCCCAGGTATCGGTACTGCACCAGGCCGGCTATCTTGTCGGAGCCGACGCTCAGCATGCGCCCCTGCACGTCGTAGGCAAAGCGCGTGATTGCGCCGCGGCCATCCGAACGCACGAGCAGGCGTCCCGCCGCGTCGTAGTAGAACAGGTCGATGCCACGGTCGCCGTTAACCTCGAGCATCTTGCGGCCGAAGTCATCGTAGCGGCGCTGGGTTGTCACGCCTTTTGCGTCCGTTACCTTGATCTGCCTGCCGTGGACGTCGTAGGCAAAGCCGATCGTGCTGGCCTCGGGCGTGCCGGCGCCGCTGGTCATGCTGATCAGCTGGCCCCAGGCGTCGTATGCGAATTGCGTGCCGATCCTCAGCGCATTTGTCAGCCGCGCGACCTGCCCTGCATCGGTATATGAAACGCTTCCTTGCGCGCCCAGGCCATCTGCGGTCGCCGCAAGGCGGTTACGTGCATTGAAGCCGAATTGGGCCCGGCCGGTAAGCTGGTCCTGGGCGCTGTACATGGCTGCTTCCTGCTGGCGCCCCTCGGTGTCCACGGTGGCGACCAGCTTGCTGCCGTCCGGCAGGATACGGTGCGTGATGCGGCCGGCCGCGTCATGGACATAGCGGCTGGTCAGGTTGCCGGGCTGGGTCACACTGAGCAGACGCCCGTTCGGACCATAGCTGTAGCGGATGGTGCGCGATTGCGGGCCGCTGCCGTCGGCCAGGGTGCTGTCGATGCGCACTTCCTCGGGCTGTCCGCGCCAATTGTGGCGTATGGTGACGGTCTGGCTCCCGGCCTCGTCACGGGTGCGCATCGCGGTCAGGCGCAGGGCGCTGTCGCGCGCCAGGAATTCGGTGACCACGTTGCCTGGCGCGATCGTGCGTAGAGGCATCTTGGTGCGGGTGTCGTATTCGGTGCGGCTGATGTCGCTGTTCGACGGGCCGGCCTTGCCAGCCGCATTGGGCAGGGGACCATCGATTTCGATCCGCTGGCCATATCCGTCATAGCGATAGCCAATGCGCCGTTCGATGACGCCGGCTATACCCGTGCCTTCGAAAGTCGGCAGGAAGCCGTGTTCCGTCACCGAGGCTGGCTGTCCCTGTGCAGCGCCGGTTTCGACATACACAATTTCCGTTACGTATTCTTTCCCGGGGACGACACTGGGCCGGATGATCCGTGCCGGGGAATCGCTGTTTCCTGCGTACTCGAAGCGCATCTTCCATTTGCCGGCAAGCGGTTTGCCGTTGGCATAGGAGTGATGGGATACGATATGCGGACGCCCCTGGGCGTCGTACTGGGTGCTCTCGGCCGACAGCACGGTGCCTTTTGAATCCAGCTTCATCATGGCCACCAGGCGCCCTGCGTCATCGTAGCCATAGCGCACATTCGTTTCGCCACAGGTAACGCAGCCGGCGCCGAGCGCTTCCAGCAAACGGTACTGCCCGGCGATGATGGCGTGGCGGTAGACGGTTTTCTGACCCAGGCTGTTGGTCAGCGTGGTCGTGCCCGCGCCATGCTCGAGCGTGATCTGCTGCACGCCGGTGCCTGCCACCAGGCGCGCCGGCTGCAGCGGCTTGCCGTCGTTGCCACGCGCCAGGCGCGCCGGATAACCCTTCACGCTCAGGTTGCCCTTGCCGTTGTTGTCGTAGCCATAGGTCGATACGCGCTGCCATTCGACTTTTCCTGCGGCGTTCGTGGCCAGCTCGCTGATGCCCGTCAGGTAGGTCGGGAAACCCGGGCTCTCGTAGTGGTAGGTGCGCGCGCCGGTGGGCATCTCCACCTTGACCAGGTTGGCCAGCAGCGTGCTGGCTGCAACTTGCGCGCCCTTCGGGGCCGGGCTGCCGTAGCGATAGCGGAAGGTGCCGACCGGGCTGACGATGCCCTGCACGCCGCGGAAAGCCGTGCCCGCTGCGCTTTGCGCCTTGTCGAGGTACTGCAGTTGCAGGCGCCGCCCCTGCGGATCGGTCACGCTCACCAGCAAGCCGCGCGCGTCGTGCTGCAGGCTGACGAACTGGCCGCCCGGCGCCAGGATCTGCACCAGCTTGCCGCGGCTGTCGAAGCTCAGTTCGCGGCCGTTGATCCAGCGCCAGACGTATTCTTCGCCCCTGGCCGTCCTGCGCACCGAGATGCGGCCATCGGCCGGATTGTCGCTGGCGCACAGGCTCGGGTCGCGCGCGTCGCGATTGAAGATGATGCGGCTGCCGTCGGCCTGCACCACCTGCAGGGTGCGGCCCGACACGTACAGGTCGGTCTCGTACGACAGCTTCCAGCCGCGCCCGACCAGGTTGGTGGAGGCGCCCGGGCCGCTCAGGGAACTGTTGTAGTGGCGGACGATCTCCAGGCCCAGCACGCCCGGCAGCGGCGCCATGTCGACTTCGCGCTGGTATTTGTTGCCGTTGATGATATTGATCGGATTGCCGGCGCCGACGTTCACGCCGGTGCTGCCGCCCATGGCCGCTGGACCCGCGCCGCCGCAGGTTGCGCCGCCGGGACCGGGGCCGCAGGTGCCGGGCGGATTGGTTGGCGGGGTGGGCGTGCCCGGCGCACAGCTGCTGTTCGGCGGGCAGACGGGCGTGCCGGGCAGTCCCGGGATGCCCGGGCTGCCGATCGGCGGCAGTTGGGCGCGCGCAGGCGCGCCGGCCATCGACAGGGCCGACAGGACGCCGAGTGCGGCAGCGAGCCGGATGCATGAGGTGCGCATGAATGTCCTGTTCATCAAACCACCGGGCAGATCGGGCAATCCGGCCCCGTGCAGGGCGCGTTCGGGTCCACCGGATCGGGCGGCACTTCCTCGTTGCAGGCGATCCCGGTGCACGGCGGCGACGGCGTGTCGCTCACCGGCGGGTCGCCCGGATTGGTCGGGTTGCCGCCGTTGCCGGTGCCCGGCGCACTGATCGGCGAGCCTTCGATGGCGTCGGACTGCATGTGCAGCGTCACGTTGGTGACGACCGGGATGCCCCCCGACTGCACGATCCGGGTGTAGGCGGCGTCGTTGCGCGGATCGGCCGCCTTCAGGTAGGCGCTGAAGATGGTCCTGGCGAGCGGGATGGTGGGCGTGTAGCTGTGGACGATGCGCAGCTTGAGCAGGTTGGCATCCTGGATGGTCTGGCCGGAAGCGCTGTCTACCGACGGGGTCTTGAAGGCCAGCCGCGAGTTGGGAATCACGCGCAGGGAATTGGTGTTGTACTTGGCTTGCAGCCTCGGATCATTGTAGGTATCGAAGCTTTCCCTGGTCGGGTTCAGGATGGCGACATCGCTGAGCCCGACCGCCGTTGCCGCCTTGCCCGCCGACTCGGCCAGCTCGGCCGGATTCGTGCCGCCGCCGTACAGCGGGATCAGCGCCTTGGCGTATTCCGCCTTGATGGTGCCGAGATTCGCATGACCGAGGCTGCCGGCGCGCGCCGCCATGAAGCTGGCATGGTTGATCTGGCTCTTGGCGAAGAACAGCTGCGCGTACTGGATGATGCCGAGGCCGATCACGGCGATGATCGGGCTGACCACGACGAATTCGACCATCGCCAGGCCGCCCTGGGCGTGCGTGCGCACCCGCGGCCGTACTGCGGGGGCCAGGCCCGGATGATCGAGGCGGTCGCCGGGCCGGATGCCGAGGCGCCCGATGGCGCCGGCCGCCAGTTCCAGCGTGTGGCGCGCCCCCGAGCGCGGATCGGCGGCGCTGGCGCGCCAGGGTTTCACGCGCGGCACGCATTTGACCACGGCGCCGGCGGCGTCGAGGTAGACCACGTCGATGGCCTGGCGCATGAAGGCGCAGTGCACGCTGGCGCAGCGCGTGAGCAGCAGGCCGGCGTCCGGCGCCAGCGGCGGCGCCAGCATCAGGCCGCGCAGGCGGGTCAGGAAACCGTCGGCCAGCGCCACGCGCAAGGGGTGGGCGCCGCTGGCCGTGTGCAGGAGGATGGGGCGCTCGGTCATGGTCTTACAGTCCGTCGTGGATGAACTTCATCGCGATCGGGAAGAACAGCACGATGAAGGTGCAGGGGAAGATAAAGGCGATCAGCGGGAACAGCAGCTTCACCGGCGCTTCCATCGCCAGCTTCTCGGCGCGCAGGAAGCGCTCGCTGCGGCGCTGGTCGGCCTGGGCGCGCAGCACCGGGCCCAGGTTCATGCCCATGCTCTCGGCCTGGATCACGGCGCCGGTGAAGGTGCTCACGCCCGGCTCGTTGAGGCGCTCGGCCATGCCACGCAGGGCGTCGGCGCGGCTCTTGCCGGCGCGGATGTCGCGCAGCACGCGCTGCATCTCGTCGCGCAGCACGCCTTTCGGGCCGCGCGCCACCGCCTGGCTGAGGGCGCCCTGCAGGTTCAGGCCCGCTTCCACGCACAGGGTCACGATGTCGAGGTAAAAGGGCAGGCTTTTCAGCAGTTCGCTGCGGCGCTGGACCAGGCGGTCGCGCAGCCAGATCGCCGGGTACACATAGCCGCACACGGCGCCGAACCAGGCCGCCCACAGGTAGGCGTCCAGGCCGATGTTCTCGGCCAGGGCGCCGGGCTGGTCGAACGAGCCCAGGATCCAGCAGCAGACCAGCGCCAGCAGGATGGCGGCGACCAGGCGCGCGGCCAGGAACTGGCTCGGCGACAGCGAGAAGTCGAGGCCGGCCTTGCGCAGTTTGCCTTGCAAGGCCTGGTGCGACTTGTCCGGCACCAGCGGGTCGATGAAGTAGGCGAGCGCATGGATCGGCCACCACAGCAGGCGAAAGCCGAGCGGCGGCGGGTCCTTGTATTCGCGGTCCTCGGGCGGCACGCTGGCCACGGCGCGGCTGGCCAGCCAGCCGACCAGCGCCGCGGCCAGGCCGATCAGGATGGCCAGCAGCAGGAGTACGGTGTTCGAATGCGAGAGCAGGAAATTTTGCATGGCGAAGTGTCGAATGACGATCAGACGTCGATGGCGACGATCCGGCGGATCACGTAGACGCCCAGGCCTTCGAGCACGCCGATCACCGCCAGCGTGGCCCAGCCGATACGGTCGTGCCACAGGAAGTACATGGCTTCGGGTTCCATCTTGTTCAGCACCAGCATCAGGGCCAAGGGCAGCGCGCCGACCACCCAGGCCTGCAGCTTGCCCTGGGCGGTGAGGGCGCCGATCTTGCCTTCCATTTGCAGGCGGCTGCGCACCGTGTGCGCGGTGCGTTCCAGTGTTTCGGCCAGGCCGCCACCGGTCTCGGTGGCGATGCGCATGGCCGACACGACCAGCGTGGTGGTCTGGGTCGGCACCCGGCGCGCCAGGTTGGACAGGCTTTGCTCGAGCTGCAGGCCGAGGCGCTGTTCGCGCAGCAGCAGGGTGAACTCCTGGCCCAGCGGGCCCGTGGTCTCGGTCACCAGCTGGGCGATGGCGGCGTTCAGGCCGATACCGGCGCGCATGCCGCCGGCCAGCATCATCAGGGCGTCGGGCAGCTGTTCCTCGAACTGGCGCATGCGCCGCTTGCGCATCCAGGCATACAGCGTGCGCGGCAGCAGCGCCATGAACAGCAGCACCGGCACGCCGAGCAGCGCGCTGCCGGTGAGGATCGATACCAGCAACGGCACCAGCGCCATGCCGGCCAGGTTGACGACGAACAGCTTGCGCGGATCGATGAACAGGAAGAATTCCCTGGCCTTGAAGCCGGCGCTCTTCGTGAAGCTGGTGCGGTAGCGCTTCAGCGTGACGGTGCCCATGTCGATCACGAACCAGGCCAATACGGCGCTGGCCAGGGCCACGACCACGGTGTACGACAGCAGGACGGTGGAACTCATCATCGCCGCACCTCGTCATGGCCGCGCTCGTCCACCAATTCGTTCGGGTGCTGGGTGAACAGCTTCATGTCGAGCTCATTGCCCACGGCGCGCAGCTCCTCGTAGAAGGTCGGCACCATGCCGCAACCCGTGAAGTAGCCCTGCACTTTGTGCTCGCCGTGCTCGTCGCGGCCATAGCCGCGGTGCACGAAGCGGAACACGTCCTGCAGCTGGATCTTGCCGCTTTCCATGCCGGTGACCTCGGTGATGCAGGTGACCTTGCGCGAGCCGCAGGCAAAGCGGGTCTGCTGCACCACCAGGTCGACCGCCGAGGTGATCTGCTCGCGGATCGCCGTCAGCGGCAGGTCCATGCCGGCCATCAGCACCATGGTCTCCAGGCGCGCCAGGCCGTCGCGCGGGGTATTCGCGTGCAGTGTGGTGAGCGAGCCTTCGTGGCCGGTGTTCATCGCCTGCAGCATGTCGAGCGCCTCGGCGCCGCGGCATTCGCCGACCACGATGCGGTCGGGCCGCATGCGCAGCGTATTCTTCACCAGGTCGCGGATCGCAACCTGGCCCTTGCCCTCGACGTTGGCCGGGCGCGATTCGAGGCTGATCAGGTGCTCGTGGTGCAGCTGCAGCTCGGCCGCGTCTTCCACCGTGATGATGCGCTCGCCGTCGGGAATGAAGTTCGACAGGATGTTCAGCAGCGTGGTCTTGCCCGAGCCGGTGCCGCCCGAGACGATGATGTTCTTGCGCGCCTCCACGCAGATTTGCAGGAAGGCGGCCATTTCCGGGCTCAGCGCGCCGAAGTCGACCAGGTCCTTCGAAGTCAGCTTGCGCTTGGCGAATTTACGCACCGTCAGGGTCGGTCCCTTCAGCGCCAGCGGCGGGATGATGGCGTTCACGCGCGAGCCGTCCTTCAGGCGCGCATCGACCATCGGCGAGGATTCGTCGATGCGGCGCCCGAGCGGCGCCACGATGCGCTCGATCACGCCGAGCACGGCGCGGTCGCCGGTAAAGGTCAGCGGGTGGCGCTGCAGGCGGCCGTTGCGCTCCACATAGATCTGGTCGTAGCGGTTGACCATGATCTCGGAAATGCTGTCGTCGCCCAGCAGTTCCTCGAGCGGGCCGAGGCCGATGGCTTCGTCGAGCACCTGGCGGCTGAGCAGGGCCGGGTCGAGTTCGCGCGGCAGCTCGCTGCCGAGTTCGCGCATGATCTCGGCGATCAGGCTGCTGGTTTCGCCCCGCAGCTGGGCGTCGGTCATCGACGACACGTCGCGCCGGCGCAGGTCGATCATGTCGAGCAGCTTGTTGTGGATGCGCTTGCGCCACTCGAACTCGAGCTCCTTGATGGGCTGCGCCGACAGCACCATGGGATAGCCGTCGCGCGAGGGGGCGGGCGCGTCGGCCGCCGTGCGCAGGATTTCCTGCTGGGCGCGCGCGGCCTGCGCGCGCGATTCGTTCAGGGCGTCGGTGGCCTGCTGGTTGCGGTGGATCGCGGCGCTCGAGCGCGAGCCCGGCGCGGCGGCCTGCACCAGCACCGGCTGCTCGTGTTCCAGCACGCGCAGGCGGTAGGGGCCGACGCCGATGATGTCGCCGCCGCGCAGCGGCCCGTGCTGGGCGTCGATGCGCTCCTCGTTGACGAACACGCCGCCAAAGGCGCCCATGTCTTCCAGCAGCACGCCGCCGGGGGTGCGGAACAGGCGCGCGTGCTCGCGGCCCACGCGCCAGCTGTCGAGCCGGATCTCGTTGTCGCGGCCCTTGCCGATGACGCAGTCGTCTGGCGCCTGCAGCAGGCGCTGGGTGCCGTCCGGGTCGGTGATTTCGATCTGCAGCATGATATCTCCTTCTTACTGCGTGTTGCGCGGCGCGCCAGCCGGGGCCGTGGCGGGAGCCGGCAGCG
Organism: Massilia sp. IC2-278; assembly: GCF_020708045.1. Classification (GTDB taxonomy): domain Bacteria; phylum Pseudomonadota; class Gammaproteobacteria; order Burkholderiales; family Burkholderiaceae_D; genus Telluria. Next base: position 204,109 of record NZ_JAJFES010000005.1, on the reverse strand, counting down.
ATTGTTGCGGCGTCCCGGTTGGCACGCGGTCGGGGCGGTTCGAATCGCTGCCCGGCTGCAGCGGGTCGCTCAGGTAAGGCGAGCGGTCCAGGCGTTCCGACAGGCGCTCGGTGGTTTTCTGAACGCGGTCGACCAGGCCGGGGCTGCGCGAGTCGACCACGGTCGGGGTCACGAACACCACCAGTTCGGTTTCGCGGTTCTGGTAGCGCTTCGAGCGGAACAGCGGTCCCAGCACCGGCAGGTTGCCGAGGAAGGGCACCTTGTCGACGTCGTCGCTGATGTTGCGCTGCAGGAGGCCGGACAGGACCATGGTCTCGCCGTCGCGCGTATTGAACTCGGTCTTGGTGCGGCGCGTCAGCAGGGCCGGGCCGGAGGGCGTGGACACCGACGGGTCGATCGAGCTGACCTCGGATTCGATCACGGCGCGGATGATGCCGTCGCGGCCGACGCGCGGTTCGATCTCGAGCTTGATGCCGTACTGCTTGAACAGGATCGTTACGCCGTTCTGGCTCGCGACCGAATAAGGGAACTCGCCGCCGGCCAGGAAGCTGGCTTTATAGCCGCTGCGCGCCGACAGCTGGGGTTCGGCCAGGATGCTGGCGGTGCCTTGCTGCTCCAGGAACTTGAGCTCGGCCGACAGGCCCAGGTTCAGCGCACCCAGCACGTTCAGCGAGGTCGGGATGGTCGCGGTGCCGTTGCTGTTGCCTGCGCCCGAGCCCGGCGGCGGCGCGTCCGAGATCGGCAAGCCGTTGCCGCCGCCCGGAATGTCGATCATGTAGGGGCCGTCGTGGCCGCGGCGGATCGGTCCCCAGATGCTGCCGATCGCGGCGCCGCCATTGGCGTTCCACTTCAGGCCGATGTCGCGCAGCTCGCTCTTCGGGAACTCGACCACCTTCACGTCCATCATGACCATTTTTTCCCAGCCGATCGCGCTGGTGAAGTTCACGATCTGCGGGTAGCGCTTGGCCAGTTCGGCCACCTTTTCGCGGTCCTCGTCGGACAAGGCGTTGCCTTCGACGATGACCTTGTCGCCGACGACCGAGGTCCTGGCATTCGGGATCGAGGCCATGAAGGCCGCCACGTCGCGTGCGACGCGGGCGATGTCGCCAGGCACGATGTTGACCTTGATGCGCTGGTAGCGCCCATCCTCGTTCCAGATGAACAGCGTCGAGCTGCCGGCGCCGTTGGCGAACAGGATGGTTTCCTTTTCGTCGAGGGCGGCGGCCGACAGGATAGCGCCGTTGCCGACCGCAATGCGCGCCACGCCCGGCGTCGGGAACACACGCGACTCGCCGACGAACATCTCGATTTCCGGAATCTGGCTGTCGTCCTCGGTTTTCTTCACCGGCGCGTACGGGGTAGTCTTGGCGGCGTCGCGGCGCGCGCCCGGTTTCGCGCGCAGGATCTCGCCGGCGGTGTCGCGGCGCGCCGCGGCCGGATTGGGGGAAGTGGCGCCGGTGATCGGCGCCGGCGCCAGGGCCGGCGAAGTGTGCGCCGGGACGGCCTGGGCGGTGGAAACGGAGGCGGTGCCCGAGCAGGCCAGGCCCAGGCAAATGGCAACGGCGCTGCGCAGCGGGGCGCCTGTTGCACGGCGGTGGTTCAGGATGGTCAATGTCATGGGTGCGGTTGGTGGGAAGTTATCGCCGCGGCCGTGCTGCCCGGCCGCGGCGCGGGATCAGAATTCAGTGTTGGCTTGTGCGACGACCGGGGCCGATGCCGGGACCGGGGCGGGGGCGCCTGACGCGGCCGGCGCCGTAGGTGCCGGTTCGGGCTCCGGCGCCGCTGCGCGTCCGCCCAGGCGCAGTGCGCCGGGCGGTACCGCGTTCAGGTTGCCGCCGTACAGGACCGGTACCTGGCGCGCGGCGCGCACGCGGCGCGTACCGCCTTGCGGCGCCGGGTTGGTCAGGCCCAGCAGTGCGGCCACGTCGTACTGGCCGGGAAGGGCTGCCTTGTCCTGAGGGTTGCGCAGCAGGGCGGTCAGGCGTCCGGCATCGCGCGCCGCGATCAGGAGCCTGGCCTGTTCGGGGGTGGTGTCGATGGTGACGGTGGTGTACTGGCGCTCGCCGCCGGTCTTCGGATCGTCCTGGGAGCGCTGGCCGGTGGCCATTACGGTCACGCTTTGCATCACCGGGAAGGTCGACTTCTTGCCGTTGCGGTCGAGCGTGGCCAGCAGGTCGACCGTGTCGCCCGGCTCCAGCATGCCGGAGATCGAATTGATCTCGTCCACCGGCACCGTCATGGCGCGCCGCCCGGCGGCGACATTCGCCGAGAAGGTCGGCACGCGCGCGGTTTCCATCAGGCCCCAGAGGATCATTTCGCCGCTTTTCACCGGGTAGGCCAGGCGCTGGCCGTCGACCCGTTCGAAGTCCTCGGGCGAGAGCGCGACCGAGTGCGCGAATTCGGCCGGGATCGGACGCAGGGCCATGTTCTCGGCCGACAGTACCTCGCCCTTCGGAATGTCGTTCTTGGCGACGATGACGGTAATGGTCTTGCCCTTGGCGCTGTTCTCGATGGCCTGCATCTGGCGGTTCAGGTAGCTGCGCGCCGACATCGCGGCCAGGCCGCCGATGGTGAGGGCGACCAGCAGCAGGGCCCAGGTGCGGTTCGGCCGCAGGCGGCGGATATGGGTAACGGTGGCTGTGGCTTTGGCTGCGAGGTTCATGATTTACGTGGGCAGGGAAATGGAATGGGTAAAGCGCTGGTAGGCCTTTTCGAAACCGTCGAGCAGGATCTGGATCGTGTTGCGCGAGCCTGCGCCGTTGTCGCTGCCGGGGACCGGCAGGAACAGGGCCACGGCCAGGGCCGCGCAGGTGACGACATATTCCATCGTCGACTGGCCGCGCTGGCGCCCGTGCGCCGGACGGCGCAAGCGTTGCTGTGTCATTTGCGTTCCTCCACAAGATTGACGGTCTGGACCACGATGGCGCTGCCCGCCTCCTCGCCGGGGCGGATGACGGCCATGGCTTCCTTGTTCTTCCCCTTGAAGAACAGGGTGTGGCCGTTCGCTACCTCGGCCGGCACCCCCAGCGTGCGCGCCTGGCTCGGCGCCGCCTCGCGCTCGAGGATGTAGCCTTCGGCTTCGAGCCGCCTGACCAGGTGGTCGCGGTTCAGCTGCTGGCTGTGGCCGTTGGTGGCCAGGATGTAGGCGGTGGCGCGCCCGCGCTCGGTGGAGCTGAGCTGGTTCATCAGGCGGCTGCCGTTCGGCAGGCGCGCCAGCATGCGCTCGTTGATGGCGCGCGTGGCGTCGCGCTGTTCATAGGCCGTCTTCAGGTTCGCGACGGTGACCGTGCCGCGGGTGCCTCCGCGCTCGCCCGGCAGCGCTTCGAGCATCACCGATACGTAGTAGTCGCCCTCGGCCCGGCCCAGCACCAGCTTGCCTTGTACGTTGTTCTCGACCAGCGGCTGGCCGAGGCTGGTGCGGAACCAGGCCGCCGTGTCCAGCGGTGCGGTGCGGGTGACGAAGCCCTGCATGCGCGTCGGGGTGCCGTTCACGGACATCTGTTCGCCGAGCTGGTAGGGGGTGGCGCCGGAAGGAAGAGCCACGCGCGGCCAGGCTGGAGACGATGCGGCGGCAGCCAGGGGCAGCAGGCTCAACGCGGATACGAGAACCAGACCCAGCGCGCTTGCCAGTCGGATAAACAGTACAACGCCCATCATTGCCCTGTCCTCGGCCGCACGATGCGGTCGGCCGGCACGACTTCTTTCCAGTAGTCGAGTTCGCCGAGTTTCGGGCCGCAATGGGAGAAACAGCCGGACGGACTTTCCATGACCACGACGGCAGCCTCGATAACCGGCGGCAGGAACTCGAACAACGGGAGCTTGAAGGTCGAGCCTGTGTTGATTTCCGCGCTGTCGATACGGCTGGCGGTCTGGTCGGGATCTTTCGCTGTCCAGCCATCCGGCACCAGGTCCACGTGACGCCGGATCACCAGGTCGAGCGATTTCAGGCGCTCGTAGCTTTTCGTCGGCCCGGTCAGCGAATCGGGCAGGTTGGCCACGCTGACGCTGACGTTGCCGCGGAAGACGCCGCGCGCCTTGACGCCCAGTGCATCGTGACGGATGAAGATGGCGCCTTCGTTTACACCGCGGAAACCGGCGCCGCGGTCGGGGCTCGCGCTTTCGCCGAAGCTGATGCGCACATCGCTGTCGAAGTTGCGGATCAGCGCATTGTCCAGCGGGTCGCGCCAGAACAGATTCTGGTGGGCCTTGAAGTCGCCCGGCGTGTCGTTCGTCTTGATCGGCGCCGTCGGATTGCTGAAGAAGCGGCGCCGCACTTCGCCGGCCAGCTCGCCGTTCGGCTTCCAGTTGCCGCCGTTCGCATCGTTGCGCACGGTGGCGTCGAAGGCCACGTAGCGTGCGGCCATGTCGGTGGCGTGTGCGATGTCCTGGTACTTCGCGATCATCGGCAGCAGCAGCAGGAAGGGCACCAGGATCAGCGCCAGGCCAAGGAATTCGACCAGTGCCTGGCCCGCGGCCGCCGCGCCAGGCGGGAGTCGGCGCGTGCTCATGTCTGCTCCGCCGTGATCGTGAAGCCACCCTTCAGGTAGGGCGCGAAGATGGCTGGATCGGTTTTCATGTCCAGCCTGGCTTCCACCGCGGTCGAGCTTTCCTTGCCGACGGTGCGCTGCAGCGTCACGCCCTCGACGCCGACGGTGGGAATGAAACTGCCTGCCTTGCTGACGCAGCCGTGGATGCCGCCGGCGCCCTGCACCATTTCGCATGCGAGGCCGGCAATGTTGCGCTTCGGGCCGCCGGCCGGGGCGGGCCCGCCCATTACGCGGCGCAGGGCCGCCATGCGCTCCGCCAGGCGCGGATCGGCCTCGAGCGCGGCCCGGGTCTTTTCCATCTGCTCGCGCCCCGGCGCGGGCGGATGGGCCACGGCATCGGCGTGGGCGCGCGCATCGCAAACGCCATGTGCGGTCTTGCGCACCAGGTCGATCGTGCATTCGCCCTTGGCTGAACTCAGCACGGCGTTGCGCTCCTCGGCTTCCACCAGGCTGCAGTCGTCGGCCATGCGCACCTTGTAGACGACCGCATACACGATCCGCCGGTTCGGGGCGGAATATTCGAATTCGTGCACGCGCAGGGCCTGCTCCGGGAACTCGGAAGGCGCCCGCACCGGCAGGCCGAGGCGTGGATTGGCCGCGATGCAAAAGGCGACCTTTTGCTTCAGGTCGTCCAGGTGGCCTTTGACGCCGGGGCTGGCGCGGTAGTCGTCCTTCAGGTGCGCATAGTGCACGGTGACCGGCTTGCCGCCCTGCGCGAGCGCCAGGTGCGGAGCAGTGGCGGTATCGACGCGCCGTTCGGCGGCGGTCACGGCATGCGCCGCCGTGCTTGCCAGGGACAGGCACAGCACCAGCGAAAGCGCGTGCCGGAACAAATGGGGAGGGGTCATGGTGTCGCTCCTTGCAGTGCCCTGGCGGCCGCTACCGACGCAGCCGAATTGCCGACCAGGTGGACCTGCCAGTAGGGGTTGAACAGGCTGCCGAGTTCGGTGGCGCCATCCGAGTGCTGATGATCGAAAAACACTTCCGAGGTCGACACCGCGGCCAGTATGCCGCGGGCGGGATCGCCGTCGAACACGTCGAGCTGGCCGGTCGGCTTGATGTCCACCTTGTTGCCCGTGGTCCTGGTCTGGCCCTTGTCGCGCGTCAGGCGTACCGCGAACTGCACACGCGGGTCGCCGCGTTTGGATGCATTCGTGCTGTTGGGCGAGTAGGCGAGCGCGGCATCGGAGAGTTCGTAGAAATCCGGCACGCCGTTGTAGCGCCACGCCGTATTCGCCGAGGCCTGGCGGCTACCGCTTCCGAGACCGTAGGTCTTGTTGGTCTTGCATGAGAAAAAGCCCAGGGAGCGGACCTTGAAGTTGGCACTGTCGTTCGCCTGCCAGGAGGTGAAATTCTTGAGCTCGGTCTTGCCGGTGCGCCTGGCTTCGCCGATTGGGATGCTGCAGGGCCAGGGCGACTTCGAATCCCAGGCCCGCTCGCGTACGAAATCGTCGCGGTTCGCGCTGGTCACGATGGCTTCCTTCATGCGCGTACGAGCGTTGCCGCTACGATAGGCGATAAACGGCCGGCTGCCTTCGAACAAATTCCAGTCATCCTTCAGGGGCATCCCGTCGACGGCCACCCTGCCGTCGTTCTGGTAGTTGGCATCGGCCACGCTGCGCATCAGGTCGGTACGTGCCATCGTGAAACCAAGAAACATCGTGTTCTGCATCAGCTTCAGCTGGCGCTTGGCGACGTCCGCCCGGTCAAGAACCAGACTGCCGATATTCCCGACGCTGTTGAAGGCGTTGTTGGCATACCCCACTACTGCGGCGCCGGCCGGATAGGAAAGGGCATAGCACAGGGGAATGTATTCGACCGTGGCCAGGGCGACAGGAATTGAATACTGGGTATAGCAAGCCAGCGGCTTTACGCCTTTGACGTGGCCCTGTGCATACTGCAGCCAGGATGAAATGCTGACCATCTGCGCGATGCTGGCTTCGTTGGCCATCATGGCGCGGTTGGTGTAGGCATCGAAATTCAGTGCGCGCGCATGCATGACGCCGGCACTGTAGGCCACGGCATCGGCAGTATTCACGAGCTTGGTTTTCTCTGCGGTCATCTGGCCGGTGTTGAACACGAAAAAGGTGGCGACGGCCGCGCCCAGCACGACCAGGATGCCGAAGATCATGGCCTGGCCGCGCTGCCGCAAAGGCAGGCGCGCACGGTGGCCTGGCGAGGAAAAGTCGATCATGGTGCGTAGGGGACCTGGGCCGCCATGCCGCCCGAGAGGCGGCATGGCAGGAGGAACAGTGCGGCGCAATCGGGTGATCGCTTATTGCGTGCCGGCCGAGCCAGTCGTCGTCTGGTCGCCGTAGGTGTCGAGGGCACGTTTTTTCTGCGCTGCGGTGGCGGCGGCTGCACCGGCCGTCTTGGCCTTGGTAATGTCTGCCGAGGCGTTATTACCGCCGACTTCGCTGGCGATGGCGCCCATCTGGGTACGTACCGTGGTGCCGAACAACTGGGTGACAGCGATGGCCGATACGGCGATCAGTGCCACGATGATGATGTACTCGGTCATGCCTTGACCGGTTTGTTTGCGCTGTTTGCGCAGGCGCAGTTTCGAGAAGTTAAAAGTGGTACGCATAAGACCTCCTAGTTGATGGAGATCAAAGGCTAGCATTGCGATTTTTCCTGCTCAACCGCGGTTCAATTGAATTGCGTAATTAAATCATGCACTTGTGAAATTTCATTTCCGAAACGGAATGGGGTATATGCAAGCCGGTGCTTAAGCGTCTGTTAAATTTACTGGCGTAAATTGTCGAAGCGAAATTTTTCCTGTGAGCTTGTGTGACATTTATTGGCTGTAAGAAAAAAATTATGCAAAGTAAGTTTCTTTTGTTAAATCCGTTTATTGCTTTTAACAAATATGTGCGAATTGGTGAGAATCCCTTTTCGAACGCCTTTGCGTTTCTCTCTTTATGCGATTTGCATGCGTCATAGGCGAATTAAATGGATTCACTGCTTCTTTTAAGGAAAATTTTTTTCGGGGCTAGTACCACTTCTGCAACAGTATCGTGCGCCCCTTGCACGTGCATGAATTTTGTGCAGGCACGGCGTTTTCAGGCTTCGGCGCTGTGCCGGAAACAGCAGCGTCCGGCTGGCGGCCGGGCACCGGCGCTCCCCGCTCTATGTCGCTTGTATAATGCGGCAAGATCAACCGGCAGAGCACTATGACCAACACCACCCATTTCGGCTACAAAACGGTCTCCGAGGACGACAAGGTCCACGAAGTCGCCAAGGTATTCCACTCGGTCGCGGCGAAATACGACGTGATGAACGATCTCATGTCCGGCGGCCTGCACCGTATCTGGAAAACCTTCACCATCGCCCAGGCCGGCGTGCGTCCGGGCTTCAAGGTGCTCGACATTGCCGGCGGCACCGGCGACCTGTCCAAGGCCTTTGCCAGGCAGGCGGGGCCGAGCGGCGAAGTCTGGCTGACCGACATCAACGAGTCGATGCTGCGCGTGGGCCGCGATCGTCTGTTGAATAAAGGACTAGTCACCCCCACCTTGCTTTGTGACGCAGAGAAGTTGCCGTTCCCGGACAATTATTTCGACCGGGTGAGCGTGGCCTTCGGCCTGCGCAACATGACGCACAAGGATCAGGCATTGGCGGAAATGCGCCGCGTGCTGAAGCCCGGCGGCAAGTTGCTGGTGCTGGAGTTCTCGAAGGTGGCGGCGCCCCTGCAGAAGCCCTACGACCTGTATTCGTTCTCGGTATTGCCATGGCTGGGCCAGCGCATCGCCAACGATTCGGAAAGCTACCGTTACCTGGCCGAATCGATCCGCATGCACCCGGACCAGGAAACGCTGAAGACCATGATGCAGGACGCCGGGCTCGAACGCGTGCAGTACTACAACCTGACGGCGGGTGTGGCAGCCCTGCACACCGGCATCAAGATGTGAGGAGCAAGACGATGAAAAAGTTGCTAGTTGCCGCAGTGCTGGCCTTGACCACCACCGCCATGATCGCCGAAGCCACCGCGCGCCCGATGGGCGGCAAGCGTTCCTTCGGCCGCCAGTCGCAGACCGTGCGCCAGGCGCCGCCGCCGGCCCCGGCCCCGTCCGCCCCGGTCAACCGCCAGGCGGCGCAGCCGAACACGCCGGCCGCCGCGCCTGCGGCTGCCGGCGCCGCCGGCGCCGCTGCTGCGCAGGCGAAACGCCCGAGCATGTGGAAGGGCATCCTGGGCGGCGCGCTGCTCGGCCTCGGTCTCGGCGCCCTGTTCTCGCACCTCGGCATCGGCGGCGCCATGGCGTCCTTCCTGTCGGGCCTGATCATGTTCGCGCTGCTGGCCCTGGCCGTGCTGTTCATCGTGCGCATGTTCCGCCGCAAGGACACGCCGGCAAACCCATCGTTCCAGGGTTTCAACCAGCAGCCGGTTCCGGCGGGCGGCACGCCGGCCATCGGTTCCGGTCTTGGCCAGCCACAATCCTTCCAGGCCCAGCAGCCGGTTGGGAATGTGTCGCTGAACAAGGCGGCCCCGGCGCCGCAAGCCTGGGGCGTGCCGGCCGACTTCGACACCGACGCCTTCCTGCGCCATGCGAAAGCCAGCTTCATCCGCATGCAGGCGGCCTGGGACAAGGGCGACGCCAACGACTTGCGCGAATTCACCACGCCGGAAGTGTTTGCCGAACTGAAGATGCAGATCCAGGAACGCGGCCCGAACGCCGACTACACCGACGTGGTCGAGATCGGCGCCCAGCTGCTGGGCATCGAGACCACGCCGACCGACTACCTGGCCAGCGTGCAGTTCAGCGGCCTGATCCGCACCGCGCCGAATGCGCCGACCGAGCCGCTGAACGAGGTCTGGAACATGTCGAAACCACTGTCGGGCAATGGCGGCTGGGTCCTGGCCGGTATCCAGCAGCTCGCGTAATACTTTTTTTGCAAACTTTCCTGTGCGCCCGGGTTTGTGGCGGGCAAACTGGTAAGATCGAAGCCGCCCGCGCTATGCCGGGCGGCTTTGTTTTTTAGCGAACACATTCATGTTTGGGAATTCAACTTTTTTGTCCCCGCAACGCACCCTGAGCGCGACGGCCAGCGCCACGATCAACCATTTGCTGGCCGGGGAAGACTGGGCGCGCGCAGCGCTGCGCCGCCACCACGGCAAGCTGGCCTGCATCGATACCGGCCACCTGCAGGTGCGTCTGCGCGTGGCCGCCGACGGGCTGCTCGAAGCAGGGGAGCCGGATGCCGTGCCCAGCGTTACCATTCACGTCAAGCTGGCCGACCTGCCGCTGATCGCCCAGAACCGCGAGCGCGCCTTTTCGTATGTGCGCATCGAGGGTGACGCCGAATTCGCGAACACGGTCTCGCAGCTGAGCAAGGGCTTGCGCTGGGAGCCGGAACACGACCTGGAGCGCCTATTCGGCCCGATCGGCGCCATGCGCCTGGCCGGCGGCGCGCGCAGCGCGGTGTCGAATGCCCGCGCCACCGGCCGCCGCCTGGCGGAAAACCTGGCCGAGTTCCTGGTCGAGGAACAGCCGGTGCTGGTGCGCCCGAACGACGTGGAAGAATTCGGCGCCGGCGTGGTGCGCCTGCGCGATGACGTCGAACGCGCCGCGAAACGCATCGCCAAGCTCGAACAGTTACTGGCGCAAAAAACGGCGCAAAAAACGGCGCAAAGTCCGGCGCAACAGCGCGGGTCGGCGGTCATTGTCGCCCCGGCCAATGCCCTCGTGCAGACTCCGGCGCAGCGCGGCGCCGTCATTCCGACAACCCGCCCCAGCGGGGACACTACCCTGGATAGCTGATGATATTGAAATTCCTGCGCCTGCTTAAAATCTTCACGGTCGTCATTAAGTATGGCCTCGATGAAATTGCAATGTCCGGCCTGCGGGTGCCGCGCACCGCCCGCCTCATCAACGGTATCTTTTTCTGGCGCCGCATCACCACGCCGCGTGCGATCCGCCTGCGTCTGGCGCTCGAGGAACTCGGTCCGATCTTCATCAAGTTCGGCCAGGTGCTGTCGACCCGGCGCGATTTGATGCCGCCGGATATCGCCGACGAGCTCTCGCTGCTGCAAGACCGGGTGCCGCCTTTCAGTTCGGACCTGGCGATTGCCCAGATCACCAGGGCGCTCGGCGCCGCGCCCGACCAGTTGTTTGCCAGCTTCGACCCGGTGCCGGTGGCCTCGGCCTCGATTGCGCAGGTGCACTTTGCGACCCTGAAGAACGGGCGCGAAGTGGCCGTGAAAGTGCTGCGGCCGGACATGAAGAAGACCATCGACGAAGACATCGCCCTGATGTACATCGCGACCGGCCTGATCGAAAAGGTATGGGCCGAAAGCCGCCGCCTGAAGCCGCGCGAAGTCGTGGCCGAGTTCGACAAGTATCTGCACGACGAGCTCGACCTCATGCGCGAGGCGGCGAACGCCAGCCAGCTGCGCCGCAACTTTGCCGACTCGACCTTGCTGATGGTGCCGGAAATGTTCTGGGACTATTGCTCGAGCAGCGTGATCGTGATGGAGCGCATGCGCGGTATTCCGGTGTCGCAGATCGACCGCCTGGCGGCCGAAGGCGTGGACCTGAAAAAGCTCTCCAGCGATGGCGTGGAAATTTTTTTCACTCAAGTGTTCCGCGACGGATTCTTCCATGCTGACATGCACCCGGGGAACATCCTGGTCTCGGTGGAGCCGGAAAGTTTTGGGCGCTACATTGCGCTGGACTTCGGCATTGTCGGCACCCTGAACGACTTCGACAAGGATTACCTGTCGCAGAACTTCCTGGCTTTCTTCCGCCGCGACTACAAGCGCGTGGCCGAGGCCCACATCGAATCGGGCTGGGCGCCGCGCGATACCCGCGTGGACGAACTCGAATCGGCGGTGCGCGCCTGCTGCGAACCGATCTTCGACCGGCCATTGAAAGACATTTCCTTTGGCCAGATTTTGCTGCGCCTGTTCCAGACCTCGCGCCGCTTCAATGTCGAAGTCCAGCCGCAGCTGGTGCTGCTGCAAAAGACCCTGCTCAACATCGAAGGCCTGGGGCGCCAGCTCGATCCGGACCTGGATTTGTGGAAGACCGCGAAGCCCTACCTGGAGCGCTGGATGACCGAGCAGGTGGGCTGGCGCGGCCTTGTCGAGCGCTTCAAGGCCGAGGCGCCGCGCTATTCCCACATCTTCCCGCAACTGCCGCGCCTGATGCACCAGGCGCTGGAACACCATTCGCATCCGCATGGGGCGACCAACCACGAGATGATGCAGCAGGTGCTGATGGAAGTACGGCGCAGCAATCGCCTGCTCGGCTTCCTGGCCTGGCTTGCGGGCGGGATCACGTCGGGGATCTTGTTCGCAGCCTTATTGACGCGTTACGGCGGCGCAGCCTGAGATGGTGGACTTCGCCAGCCGCGATCCCTTGACGCCCGGTTTCTGGGACGAGCGTTTCGACAAGGCGTTCACGCCTTGGGAGCGCGGTGGCGTGCCGCAGGGCTTGCGTGCGTTCGTGGCCCGTATGCCCCGGCCCATGAGCGCGCTGATTCCGGGTTGCGGCAGCGGGCGTGAGCTGGCGTTCCTGATGGATGCAGGCTGGGATGCGACGGCGATCGACTTTTCGCCGGCTGCGGTGCAGCTGGCGCGTCAAGCGGTTGGGCAGTGGGCGGGTAGGGTGGTGGAGGCGGATTTCTTTGCCTATGCGCCGCCGCGTGTGCTGGACCTGATTTATGAACAGGCTTTCCTGTGTGCGATGCCGCCAGCGATGTGGCCACGGATTGCGGCGCGCTGGGCCGAACTGCTGCCGGCTGATGGCTTGTTGGCTGGGTTCTTTTTCTTTGGCGAATCGCCGAAAGGGCCGCCGTTCGGCATCGCCCGCGCCGCACTGGACGAATTGCTGCTGCCGCATTTCGAGTGCATCGAAGACAGCGAGGTCGTCGACTCCATTCCCGTCTTCGCCGGCAAGGAACGCTGGATGGTCTGGCGCCGCCGTTGAGCGGTGAGCGTATGCGCTGTCCAGGCGTCTATCGTTAGCGGCAAGATCATCGATTGCAGCATGCAATCCGTCTAAACAAAAAAACGCCCGCATGCGCGGGCTTTTCGAAGTACATCGTTCTTGTACGGCCATGCGGCGACTCGCGTCGCGCAAACTTCTGTTTCTTGACTCTTTCACCTGGCAGGTTCTTCCGACCTGCCGGTAACGCATCCCGTTGAGAGATGATATTTAATCACCTTAGTTGATTTTCGGCAAACGGATCACGCTAAATGCTGATTAAAAACAACACTACTCCGCTTCGGGAATGGTATGCCGGCCTACCCACTTGCCCCGGCACGGGCCCTTTCCAGCGAATCGGCAACGTGGGCGACAAAAGCTTTATAATTCAGGGTTTTGAAGATTTTTGCGGAGTATCCAATGCCGATTTACGCTTACCGCTGCGATGAATGCGGTTTTTCCAAAGATGTGCTGCAAAAAATTTCCGATCCGGTGCTGACCGATTGCCTGTCTTGCGGCAAGCCTGCGTTCAAGAAGCAGGTGACCGCGGCCGGCTTCCAGCTGAAAGGCACCGGCTGGTACGTGACCGACTTCCGTGGCGGCAAAGCGCCTGCCACCGGCACCGCGCCGGCCACGCCGTCGGAGTCCGCGCCGGCCACGAGCGCCGCCCCGGCCGCGTCGTCGAGCGACAGCACGCCCGCCGCCGCGCCGGCCGCCAAGGCGCCGACCGGCACCAGCAAGACCTGATGTATTCTCCTGCGGCCTCCGCGCCGCAGCAATAAGAACAACGAGAACCCGATGCGCAAATACTTTCTTACCGGCTTGCTGATCCTGGTTCCCCTGGCGATTACCGCCTGGGTCCTGAGCATGGTCATCGGTACGCTCGACCAGTCGCTGCTGTTCGTCCCGGCGCGCTGGCAGCCGCGCGCCCTGTTCGGCTTCGACATTCCCGGCATCGGCGCGATCCTGACGATCGCCATCGTCTTCCTGACCGGCCTGCTGACGAACAACCTGGTCGGCGGCTACGTCGTGCGCCTGGGCGAGCGCCTTCTGAAACGCATTCCGGTCGTCAGCTCGCTGTACGGCAGCGTCAAGCAGGTGTCCGACACGCTGTTCTCGTCCTCGGGCAACGCCTTCCGCCAGGCGGTGTTGATTCCCTATCCGCACGCGGATTCCTACACGATCGCTTTCGTCACCGGTGCGCCGGGCGGCGACGTGAAGAACCACCTGGTCGGCGAGTACCTGAGCGTGTATGTGCCGACGACCCCGAACCCGACTTCCGGCTTCTTCCTGATGATGGAACGCAGCAAGGTCGTCGAGCTGGACATGACGGTCGACGCCGCCCTGAAATACATCGTCTCGATGGGTGTTGTCGCTCCCGAATAAAGCAAATTAGCATCAAGGCCGCTGTAGCAAGTGGCAACCGATATACCAACCTGGAATAGAGAAAAATATGTCCTCCATGCGTACCAACTACTGCGGCCTCGTCACCGAAGAACTGCTGGGCCAAACCGTCAGCCTGTGCGGCTGGGTGCATCGCCGCCGCGACCACGGTGGCGTCATCTTCATCGACCTGCGCGACCGCGAAGGCCTGGTGCAGGTCGTCTGCCATCCGGACAATGCGGATGTCTTCAAGGCCGCCGAGCACGTGCGTAACGAGTACTGCCTGCGCATCACCGGCACCGTCGTGAACCGCCTGGAAGGTACCGCCAACGCCAACCTGAAATCGGGCAAGATCGAAATCAACACCTCGCAGCTCGAAGTGCTGAACGCCTCGGTGCCGGTGCCGTTCCAGCTGGACGACGACAACCTGTCGGAAACCACCCGCCTGACCCACCGCGTGCTGGACCTGCGCCGCAACCAGATGCAGCACAACCTGCGCCTGCGCTACAAAGTGTCGATGGAAGTGCGCAAGTACCTCGACAACCTGGGCTTCATCGACATCGAAACCCCGATGCTGACCAAGTCGACCCCGGAAGGCGCCCGCGACTACCTGGTGCCGTCGCGCGTGAACCCAGGCAACTTCTTCGCGCTGCCGCAATCGCCGCAGCTGTTCAAGCAGCTGCTGATGGTCGCCAACTTCGACCGTTACTACCAGATCACCAAGTGCTTCCGCGACGAAGACCTGCGCGCCGACCGCCAGCCGGAATTCACCCAGATCGACTGCGAAACCTCGTTCCTGACCGAACAGGAAATCCGTGACCTGTTCGAAGACATGATGCGCGTCGTCTTCAAGAACGCAGCCGGCATCGACCTGCCGAACCCGTTCCCGGTGATGGACTTCGCCACCGCCATGGGCTCCTACGGTTCGGACAAGCCGGACATGCGCGTCAAGCTGGAATTCACCGAACTGACCGAACTGATGAAGTCGGTCGAGTTCAAGGTGTTCAACAGCGCCGCCAACATGGCCGGTGGCCGCGTGGTCGGCATGCGCGTGCCGCAGGGCGCGTCGATGCCGCGTTCGGAAATCGACGCGTACACCCAGTTCGTCGCCATCTACGGCGCCAAGGGCCTGGCCTACATCAAGGTCAACGAGAAGGCCAAAGGCCGTGACGGCCTGCAGTCGCCGATCGTCAAGAACATCTCGGACGACGTCCTCACCCAGATCCTGGAACTGACCAAAGCCGAAGACGGCGACCTGATCTTCTTCGGCGCCGACAAGGCGAAAGTCGTGAACGATGCCATCGGCGCGCTGCGCGTGAAGATCGGCCACTCGGAATTCGGCAAGAAAGCCGGCCTGTTCGACGACGTCTGGGCGCCGCTGTGGGTCATCGACTTCCCGATGTTCGAATACGACGAAGACGGCGACCGCTGGAACGCCACCCACCACCCGTTCACCGCACCGAAGGACGGCCACGAAGACATGCTCGAGACCAACCCGGGCGCCTGCGTTGCCAAGGCCTACGACATGGTCCTGAACGGCTGGGAACTGGGCGGCGGTTCGATCCGTATCCACCGCGAAGAAGTCCAGAGCAAAGTGTTCCGCGCCCTGAAGATCGACGCCGAAGAAGCGCAACTGAAGTTCGGCTTCCTGCTCGACGCCCTGCAATACGGCGCGCCGCCGCACGGTGGCCTGGCCTTCGGCCTGGACCGCCTGATCACGCTGATGACCGGTTCGGAATCGATCCGCGACGTGATCGCCTTCCCGAAAACCCAGCGCGCGCAGGATCTGCTGACCAATGCACCGTCGGAAGTGGACGAGAAGCAGCTGAAAGAGCTGCATATCCGCCTGCGTAACGAGCCGAAAGTCGGTTAATCACGCCCGGCTGTATGGCTGGGTAGAATAGAGGCCGGAACCTGTCATGGGTTCCGGCCTTTTTTATGCGTTTCACGGAGTGTTCGAGCGTGCACAAGATTCCCGAGTCGGTCCTGGTTGTCATCCATACGGTTGACCTGGAAGTGCTGTTGATCGAACGCGCCGACCGGCCCGGCTTCTGGCAATCGGTAACGGGTTCGCTCGATGCGCTCGACGAACCGCTGCTGCAGACGGCTGCGCGCGAGCTGTTCGAGGAAACGGGGATTGTTGCCGATGGGGATACAATCCGCCTGATGGACTGGGGATTGTCAAATATTTACGAGATCTATCCGACCTGGCGCCACCGCTACGCGCCGGGCGTGACACATAACACCGAGCACGTGTTCTCGGTCTGCGTGCCGCGCGATATTCCCATCACCCTCAGTCCGCGCGAGCATGTGCAGTACGCCTGGCTGCCGCTACTGGAGGCGGCCGACCGCTGCTTCTCGTCGTCGAATGCCGAGGCGGTGCTGCAATTGCCCCGGCACTTCAAGCAGCGCTGAAGGCTTAGCGCCAGCAGCTCAGGCGCAGCGTGTCGTTTTCGCGTGCGGAAATCTGGGTAGGACGGTCGTTGCCGCAGCGGTAGACAATGTTCAGTTGTTTCCCGGTATTGCGCTTCGGATCGCCGCACAGGTGGTTGCCGGCCACAACCAGGCCACCATTGCGTTCGGCTTCCTGGCGCACCGCACGGCGGGCATCGCACATGGCGCCACGCACGCCATAGGTCGCTTCCTCGATCGTCAGGCGATCGCGGCCGTGGCCGCCGCGGCCACCGTCACGCGCATCGCGCTGGCCGGCAGCGTAACCGTCGTCGTAGCCGCGGCGGTACTCGGCGCTCTGGGCAAACGCGGAAGAGGATGCGGCGGTCAGTGCCAGCACGAGGGCGATGCGTTGGATGTTTTGATTGAATCGCATTTTTCTACTCCAGGGGTTCAGTGGTGGAACGATGCCAGCGTAATGGTGGTCTGCGCTGTAAGTACGGCTATAGTGTGTCAGCAAAAGCCGGCTGACGGTATCGCGCTCGCTGTAAGAAAAGTGTCAATCTGTAAGCGCTCGCCCTGTCATATCAGCTAGTCAACTTTTGCCGGCAGCAAGGTTATACTGTTTGGAAACATTTTGCCAACTGAAGCAGAAGGGTTTCCGATGCAGATACGTGTCGTCGTCATGGTGATGCTCGCTTGCATCGTCGTTCCACATGCTGTCGCCCAGACGCGCCTGCCGGAAACCTATATGGAGCGCCTGAAAACGGCGGAAGCGGCGACCGCGCCGCTACCGGCCGCCGTTCTCGGTCGGGGCGATGTGCCGAACGGCAGCGACCCCGCCCTGGACAAGCTGGTGCTGCAACACGGCAGCCAGCTGCAGATGCTTGGCACGGCGCGTTCCTTCGTCGGCGATACCGATGGGGCAATGGCCGTCTTCGATGTCTTGCGGCGGCGCCAGCCGCGCCATTCACCCGCCATCGTGCGCCAGATGGCGCTGCTGGAACATGCCGCGGCGGAAGAGGCGATTGCGGCGATCGTACGCGAGGCACGCACCAAACGGATCGTGCTCATCAACGAGGCCCACCACGTGCCCCTGCACCGGGCCTTCGCCCAGCGCCTAGCCGCCGAGCTGAGGAAGATCGGCTACACCTACCTGGCCTGCGAGACCTTCAACGCCCTTGGCGCCCAGGCGGCAAACGAGAAACGCTATGTTGCCCGCAATGCGGGTTATTACACGAGCGAGCCGGTGTTCGCCGGGTTCGTCAATGCCGCGCTGGCCGATGGCTGGACGCTCGTTCCCTACGAGTTCGAGGATATCCGCGCCCGGACGCCGGCCGAGCAACTGCGTCTGCGCGAAGAGATGCAGGCGCGAAATTTGGTCGATCGTATCTTTGCCAAGGATAAGGATGCCAAAGTGCTGGTGTTGGTTGGCTATTCCCACCATCACAAGTCGCCCGAAGCCGAACCGAAGACGATCTTGATGGGCGAACACTTGCGCCGGATGAGCGGCCTGCCGTCGCTGCACGTCGAGCAGGTCGACTTCATCGCCCATCCCGATCCGGCCGACGACAACCCGCTGTATGCGCCGCTGCTGGCCACCTATCCATCCCAGGGGCCAATTGTCCTGCGCAATGAAGATGGCAGCTATCCGATCCTGTTGGGCGTGAACGGACGGATCGACATGCAGGTGATTCACCCGCGCTATCCGATCCGGGACGGAAGGCCCGGCTGGCTGGTGTCGCTGGCCGGGCGCACGGCGGTGCCGATTCCGGCCAGGCTGCTGCCGTCCAGCGGGCGGCGCGTGATCAAGGCGACCCCGGCCAGCGCGCCGGAGGATGCGGTGCCGACCGACATCGTGCTGGTGGAAGCGGGCAAGCCGGCGCCGGCCTTGATGCTGAAGAAGGAGCCGTATCGCTTTTCCTATGAAGAATGACCGCGGATAGAAGAATCACCGCGGATGCCGCTGCGTTAGAGAAATTTCCTACTCTCAAGAAGGCGCGATGGCATTGTTCTGGAATAAAGAAGTGTAATTAAAATCGTTCGTGCGGCGGGCATGTTGGAGTAGGCTGGATGCATGAACGACAACCACTTCCCCCCGGCCGGCGCCAACCACTGGCAGCTCGGCCCCATCATCGAAGCGCTGCGCAATTCGCGCGAGAACACCCATAACATCCGCCACCAGGGCCGGGTGCGCGAGCTGCCGTCGCGCGAGGTCCTGAAGCAGGTGATCGAGGGCATCTCGGCGGCGCTGTTTCCCACCCATTACGGCCGCCCGGACCTGAACGACGAGAGCATCGACTACTTTGTCGGCGACACGCTGAACGTGGCGCTGGACCGCCTGGTCGAGCAGGTGCGCCGCGCGCTGCGCTTCAGTCCGGAATCCGAGGAATTGAGCGAGGCCGAGCTGGCCGAGCAGGCGCGCGCCATCACGCGCACCTTTGCCGCCAGCCTGCCGGATATCCGCGCACTGCTGGTGTCCGACGTGCAGGCGGCGCTGGCCGGCGACCCGGCCGCCAGTTCGGTGGCCGAGATCATGCTGTGCTACCCCGGCACCATCGCCGTGCTCTACCACCGCCTGGCGCACTGCCTGCACCGGCTCGGCGTGCCTTTCCTGGCGCGCCTGGGCGCCGACATCGCGCACACGCTCACCGGCATCGACATCCATCCGGCCGCCCAGATCGGCCCGAGCTTCTTCATCGACCACGGCACCGGGGTGGTGATTGGGGAAACGGCCATCATCGGCCGCCATGTGCGCCTGTACCAGGCCGTGACCCTCGGTGCGCGCCGCTTCCCGACCGACGACAGCGGGGCGCTGGTAAAAGGCGCGCCGCGCCATCCGATCGTCGAGGACGACGTCGTGATTTATGCCGGCGCGACCATCCTCGGCCGTATCACGGTGGGGGCGGGGTCGACCATCGGCGGGAATGTCTGGCTCACGCAAAGCGTGGCGCCGGGCAGCAACGTCACGCAGGCGCAGATGCGCGGCGCCTGACGCTGGCGCGGGCCGCCCCGGGCTGTGGCTAGCGGCCAGGTGGCATGAACCGGGTGCAAGCTCGGGGAGACCAGCCTCAGATCGCGTGCACCGCGTGCAAACTCTCCAGGATGGCCGGCTTCAGGGTGGACGTAGCCAGCACGGCGCGTTCGCGCGGCCGTGTGTGATCGACCTCAAACTCGGCGCGCGCCGGACCGGGCACGCCGTCCATCAGCACGATGCGGTCGCTCAGGTACAGCGCTTCGTCGATATCGTGCGTCACCAGCAGCACGCTCAGGCGATGTTGTTCGGCCACGCGCGCCAGCAGGTCCTGCAGGCGCATGCGGGTGAATGCGTCCACGGCCGAAAACGGTTCGTCCAGCAGCAGCACGCGCGGCCGGGTGTAGAGCCCGCGCGCAATCGCCACGCGCTGGGCCTGGCCGCCGGAGAGCTGTTTCGGCAGCGACTTGCCAAAGCCGCTCAATCCCACTTCTTCGAGCAGCGCGGACACGCGGCCGGCATCCGGCGCATCCGGCGCACCGAACACGATGTTCTGTTCCACCGTCAGCCAGGGGAACAATCGCGGTTCCTGGAAGATCAGGCCGATCTCGGCATGGGTGCCGCGTATCGCGCCGCCGCGCAGGCGCACGCTGCCTCGATACTGGCCATCGAGGCCGGCCGCTATCGACAGCAGGCTGCTCTTGCCGCAGCCGCTGGCGCCGATCAGGCTCACCACTTCGCCCGGCGCCAATCGCAGGTGAAAACCACGCAGCACCGTGCGCGTGCCATAGCGCTTCTCGTCGACGCCAAGCTCGAGCAGGGCCGTCATCGCGCGCCCCGGTTCGCATAGCTGTCGCGCCAGGACAGCAGGCGCGCTTCGAGCGCACCCATGGCCGTGTCGCTGACCTTACCCAACAAGGCCAGCAGCACGATGGCCGCCAGCATGATGTCGGCGCGGCTCGATTCGCGTCCGTCCGACAGCAGGTAGCCCAGGCCCTGGCTGGCCGCGATCAGTTCGGCCGCCACCATGAACATCCACGCCAGGCTCAGGCCATTGCGTAGGCCCGTGAGCACGGCCGGCAGCGCCGCCGGCAGCAGCACGCGGCGGGCGAGTGCCAGCGGCGACAGGCGGTACAGCTGGCCCACTTCGAGCAGCTTGCGATCGACGCCGCGAATGCCCGACACCACGCCCATGTAGACCGGGAAGAAGGCGCCGATGGCGATCAGGATCAGCTTCGGCGTCTCGTCGATGCCGAACCAGAGCAGCAGCAGCGGCACCCAGGCCAGCGAGGGAATCGCGCGCAGGGCCTGGAAGCTGGGGTCGAGCAGGCGTTCGGTGCGCGGGTTCAGCGCCACTGCCGCGCCCAGCGCCAGGGCCAGGCTGGCGCCGATGGCAAAACCGGCCGCCACGCGCAAGCAGCTGCTGGCCAGGTGGCCGGGCAAGCCGTTCTGCGCCAGCCAGGCCAGGGTGGTGGCGATCTCGCTCGGCGCCGGCATCAGGTTGGCCGGCACCAGGCTGTTGCGTACGCCGAACTCCAACGCTGCTACGGCCAGCAAGGGCAGCAGCAGGCCAAGCGGCAAGCGCCAGGGTTTGCGCGGCGCCGGCGCGGACGCAGGCAGGGGCAAGGGCAGGGGTAGGTTCGTCGATTGCGGCTTCATGGGTTCAAGCGCGTGCAATCAGCGGCTGCGCGAAGCGGGTGTCGATCAGGCCGGCGATGGCCGCGTTCAGGTCGGTGCCGGGTTTCACCAGCGATTCCTCGCGCAGGATGGGGGCGGCCAGTTGCAGCGCCTTCAGGTGTTCGTTCGAGGGCTGCGGATTACTAAAGTCGCTGCGCAGCTTCACCTGCAACAGGGCCACCGGCAGCGACACCTTGGCCTCGCTTGCGAGGATCTTCGCCGCTTCGCTCGGATTGGCGCGGGTCCAGAGGCGCGCCTTTTCATACGCTGCGATCACGCGCGCGGTCTGCTGCGGATACTTGGCCAGGAACTCTTCGCGCACATTCAAAAAGCCGTAGGTATTGAACGACACGTTCCGGTACAGCAGGCGGGCGCCGCCTTCGAGTTCGGCCGCGGCCATGTGCGGGTCGAGCCCGGCCCAGGCATCGACGCGGCCCTGTTCCAGCGCCGCGCGCCCATCCGCATGCTGCAGGGCGACGTGTTCGATGTCGCTGCGTCGCAAGCCCACGCTTTGCAGGGAGCGCAGCAGGAACAAATAGGGATCGGTGCCCTTGGTGGCCGCCACCTTCTTGCCCTTCAAATCGGCCAGGGTGCGGATAGGCGAGTTCTTCGGCACCACCAGCGCCGTCCATTCCGGGCGCGAATAAATGTAGGGCGTCTTGATCGGGTTGCCGTTGGCCTTGGCCAGCAGGGCAGCCAGGCCGGCGCTGGAGCCGATGTCGATGCTGTTCGCGTTCAGGTATTCGAGGGCGCGGTTGCTGCCGGCGCTGAGCACCCATTTCACGCGCGTACCGTCGGCCTTGAACGCATCTTCCAGCCAGCCGAAGTGGCGCAGCACCAGGCTGGTGGGCGAATAGTAGGCGTAGTCCAGGCGCAGTTCTTCCAGGTTGGCGGCGCGGCTGGCCAGGGGGAGGGCGGAGAGGGCAGCGCCGCTGGCGGCAAGCTGGAGCAGGCTTCGTCGTTTCATGTTCTTCTTCTTTCGTGGTTCAGGCTGCGGAGCGCAGCGCGGTGTCGGTGGGCGATGCTTCGATCCTGACCTGGCGGCCCGGGTGATCGGGCGCCAGGCGCGGGCCGGCGCCAAGCAGTTGCTCGCGCAGGGTGGCGCTTTCCTTATCCTGCCGATAGCGGCCGCGCCGCTTCAGCTCCGGCACCACCAGCTCCACCACGCCCTGCATGTCCTCGTAAGGCAGGGCAAAGGCGAGGTTGAAGCCGTCGATGCCGGTCTCGTCGAGCCAGTCGACCAGCTGGTCGGCCACTTGCGCCGCGTCGCCGACGAGCACTGGCCCGCGCCCGCCCAGGCCGATGAAGCGCGCCGCTTCGCGCACCGTCCAGCGGCGCGACGGATCGGCCACGCTGAGCGAGGCCAGCGCCGAGCGGCCGGCTTCGGTGTCGATGTATTCGACCGTGTCGTCCAGGCCATAGCGCGAGAAGTCGACGCCGGTCCAGCCCGAGAGCAGGGTCAGCGAGGCTTCGATATCGATGTATTCCTCGTACTCACGCAGGCGCGCCCGGGCCTCGGCTTCGGTGGCGCCGACGATGACCAGCGCCTGGGCATACACGCGCAGGGCAGCCGGGTCGCGGCCAGCGGCCTGGACGGCGGCGCGGGCGCTGTCCACATAACGCTGCACGATGCCTTTCGTCGGCCCGCTGACAAACGTCGCTTCCGCATGGCGCGCAGCGAATTCCAGCCCGCGCTTCGAGGCGCCGGCCTGGTACAGGAAGGGCGTGCGCTGCGGCGACGGTTCGCACAGGTGGATGCCCGGCACCGTGTAGTACTGGCCCTGGTGGTTGATCGGGTGCACGCGGCTTGGGTCGGTGTAGACGCCGCGTTCGCGGTCGCGCAGCACGGCATCCTCGTCCCAGCTCTTTTCCCAGAGTTTGTAGACGACGTCCAGGTATTCCTCGGCCAGGTCATAGCGCGCGTCGTGGCCGAGCTGGCGCTCCTGGCCCAGGTTGCGCGCCGCGCTGTCGAGGTAGCCGGTGACGATGTTCCAGCCGACCCGGCCGCCGCTCAGGTGGTCCAGCGTCGACATGCGCCGCGCAAAGGTGTACGGGTGCTCGTAGGTCACGGCCGCGGTCACGCCGATGCCCAGCCTTGTGGTGGCGTGGGCGATCAGCGGCACCAGCGCCAGCGGGTCGTTCAGCGGCAGCTGCACGCCGTGCTTCAGGGCGGCGTCGAGATTGCCGCCGTAGACGTCGTAGGCGCCCAGCACGTCGGCCAGGAAGATCGCATCGAAGCCGCCCGCTTCCAGCAACTGCGCCAGTTCGACCCAGTAGCCGGCGCCGGCATACCCCGCGCTGTCGCTGCGCGGATGGCGCCACAGGCCCGGCGACTGGTGACTCGGGGTGTTCATCTGGAAGGCGTTGAAGCGGACCGGCTTCAACGCATGCGGCTTCGCTTCGCTCATTTCGCGCTCTTCTCCAGCGCCAGCTGGTAATCGGTCTTGGCGTAGTCGGCGAACCGCTGGTTCGTCACCGCCAGGAACTCGCGCGAGCGGTAGGCCGCGGCGATATCCTTTGCAAACTGCTTGTCCTTGTCGGCCGTGCGCACCGCCACCAGGTTGGCGTAGCTCGGCGAAATCTTCTCGGTGCGCAGGGCATCCTTCAGCTTCAGGCCCGAGGCCAGGGCAAAGTTCCCGTTCACGAAGGCGTAGTCGGCATCCTGCAGGGAGCGCGGCAATTGCGCGGCTTCCAGCGGCAGCAGCTTGATGCCTTTCAGGTTCTGCGCGATGTCCTTTTCCGACGCCTTGATCGGGTCGATGCCCGGTTTCAGCTTGACCCAGCCGATCTGGTCCAGCATCACGAGCGCGCGCGCCTGGTTGGTCGGGTCGTTCGGCAGCGCCACCGTGGTGCCGGCTTTGACCTCGTTCAGCGACTTGTGCTTGTGGCTGTAGATGGCGATCGGCGCGGTCGGGATCTTGATCAGCTCCGACAGCGGCAGCTTGTGCTGCTCGGCGAAGCGGGTCAGGTAGATGATGTGCTGGAAGATGTTGGCGTCGAGCGCGCCTTCGGCCAGCGCGAAGTTCGGCTGGATGTAGTCGTTGAACTCGACCAGCTTGACCTTGTAGCCCTGCTTTTCCAGGATCGGCTTGATGCCGAAGCGGACCTGGTCGGCGTAGGGGCCGGCGCTGGTGCCGATCACCAGTTCCTTCGGGTCCTTGGCATGGACGGCGCCGGCGACAAGCAATGACAGCGAAGCGGCAAGCAGGGTGCGGCGATGGAAGCGCATGGTAGTCCTTTTTATTGGAAGAGTAGGGATCAGCGTTTGTCGAGGCGGCGCGCGGTGCGGGCGCCGGTCAGCTGGATCAGCTGCACCAGCACGATCAAAATCGTCACCGTGAACATCATCACATCGGTCTCGAAGCGGTAGTAGCCGTAGCGGATCGCCAGGTCGCCGATGCCGCCGCCGCCCACCACGCCGGCCACCGCCGAATACGAGAGGAAGCTGATAGACAGGACCGTGAGCGACAGCACCAGGGCGGCGCGCGCCTCCGGCAGCAGCACGCGCAAGACGATCTGCAGTTCCGAGGCGCCCATGGCCTGCGCCGCCTCGATCACGCCGCGCGGCACATCGCGCAGGTTCTGCTCGACCAGGCGTGCGAAATAGGGAATCGCCGCGATCGACAGCGGCACCGAGGCCGCCAGCGGACCGATCGAGGTGCCGGCCAGTACCCGCGTGAACGGCACCAGCGCCACCATCAAAATGATGAAGGGGAAGGAGCGCACCGTGTTCACGAACCAGCCCAGCACCAGCGCCAGGCGCCGGTGTTGCAGGGCCTGGCCATCGGACACCATGAACAGCAGCACACCGAGCGGGCCGCCCAGCAGCACCGCCGCCGTGACGCCGATGCCGAGCATCAGGGCGGTCTGCAGGAAGGCGGTCCAGAGTTCAGGCAAAACGGCGAGGATCGATTCAGGCATGCGCATCTCCCCAGGCAGCGGCGGCAAAGGCCTCGGTGCCGTAGTAGGCAAGTTCGCGCCCCAGCGCGGTCTGGCGCGGGACGCTGTGGTCGGCGAGCGCGAACTGTTCCGCGACTACGCCGTGTTCGATGACGGCGACGCGGTCGCAGAGGGTGCCCAGCACCTGCAGCTCGTGGCTGACGATGACGACCGTCACGCCCAGCTGGGCGTTGATGCTGCGTAGCGTGTCGAGCAGGGCGCGTGTGGTTTCCGGGTCGAGCGCGGAGGTGGGTTCGTCGCACAGCAGCACCGCCGGGTGGCTGGCCAGGGCGCGCGCGATCGCCACCCGCTGCTTCTGTCCTCCCGAGAGCTGGGCCGGATAGCTGGCGCTCTTGTCCGCCAGCCCGACCAGCTCCAGGCATTCGGCCACGCGCGCCTTCAGGCGCGGTGCGTTCAGGGAATCGTGCAGGCGCAGCGGAAAGGCCACGTTCTCGAACACGGTGGCGTTCTGCAGCAAGTTAAAACCCTGGAAGATCATGCCGATGTGCTGGCGCGCCTTGCGCAAGTCGCGCTTGCCGAGGCGGGTCAGTTCTTCGCCGGCCACCGTCACGCTGCCGCGCTCGGGGCGTTCGAGCAGATTGATCATGCGCAGCAGGGTCGACTTGCCGGCGCCGCTTTTTCCCACGATGCCGAAGATTTCGCCATCGAGGATGTCGAGCGAGACGCCGCGAATCGCCTCGAAGCGGCAGCCATCGGGCGTGGCGAAGGTCCTGGCGACGTCCACCAGGCGGATCGCCACCTGTGGCGCGTCGGGAGTCGGAACGGTGCTCATGGCGGTATCAGGCTCGGTTCACGAATAGGCCGTCGGCTCGGGCAGGCGGCCTTCGAGCGCATAACGCCCCAGGTCGCGCAGCTTGTAGTCGACCGGGTCGTGCAGGGTGTGCACGCGGGCGTTGCGCCAGTAGCGGTCGAAGCCGAATCGTCCGGAGGTCGAGCGTGCCCCCAGCAGTTCGAACATGCCGCTGGAAATATCGATGGCGGCGCGGTGCGACAGCACCTTGGCTTCGGCCACGGCCACCGCCACCTCGCCGCGTTCCTGGGCCGTGACGTCCGCACCCTTGTCGAAGGCGGCGTCGAGCAGGCGCGCGGCCCCGTCGGCCAGCACGTTGGCCGGGCGCAGCTTGAGCCAGTAGTCGCCATAGCGGTGCTGGGTGAACGGGTCGTGGCTGGCGTCGCTCACGCCGGAGGCGAACCAGGGCCGCGCCTGTTCCAGCGTGTAGTCGCGCGCGGCCTCGAAGGCGCCGATGGCGATGCCGAGGTACAAATTGGTCATGATCAGCTGGGCCACCTGCGAGCGCAGCGTCGACTGCGCGGTGGGCGCCTGGCCCGGCGCCTGCAGCACCAGCGCCGCCGGCAAATAGACTTTATCGAAATGGACGTTGCCGCTATCGGTCTGGCGCTGTCCAAAAGCGTCCCAGTCGGCTTCCACGCGGATTCCCGGTTGCGCCGTCGGCAGCACCGCGATCAGCGGTGCGTTCGCGGCTTCGTCCCAGGCCGAGAGCGTGAGCCAGTCCGAGCCCACCGAGCCGGACGAAAAGCTCTTGATCCCGTCGAGCATGAAGCCGCCGGGGATGGCCTGGGCGCGGGTGCGCCTGTCGAGCGGGTTCAGGGCATTGCCCCAGAACAGGCGCTGTTCGACGGTGGCCGTGAGCAGGTTGCGCTGCTGGACCGGCGTGCCGTACAGGCGGATGCCGGCCAGCTGCAGGTGATGGAAGCCGAACAGGTGGGCCAGCGCGCTGTCGGCCCGCGCCAGCGTGCGGATCACGGCCTGCACGGTTTCCCAGCGCGCGCCCTGGCCGCCGAATTCGCGCGGAATCGACAGCGTCAGCAGGCCGCTTTCGCGGATCAGTTCACGCTCGTGCGCCGCATGGCCGCCGGCCACATCGCGCTCGACGGCGGTGGCGGCGAATTGCTCGGCCAGGCGCTCGGCCAGGGCCAGCGGATCGGGGAAGGCGCTGGGTTCCACGGCGCGCAGCGGTTGGGCGGAAGGAGACATGGTGCGGGTCCAGATGAGAAGGTGGCAACCAGTATTGCACCGGGTTTGCGGCCGCGTGAACGAAGAAATTTGGTCATCGATATGCGCAAAACCTTAAAACGGCGGGCGCATAAGGATGTGCGAAATGATTAGTTTTCATGCAAGCCGCGCGGCCCTAGTCTGTGGTCATCCTTATATGAATGGACACACCATGAGCGTCATCCTGCTTGGCGGCAGCCCCGCGCCGCACTCTTCGTCTTCACGCCTGCTGCAGCACATCGGCGAGCGCCTGGCCCTGCATGGCCAGCGTGTGAGCCGCATCGAAGTGCGCGATTTGTCCGCCAGCGCGCTGCTCTCGCTCGACGCCGACGAAGCCTCGGTCGCCCGCGCCCTGGCCGGGGTGCGCCAGGCCGACGCCATCGTCGTCGCCACGCCGGTCTACAAGGCGGCCTACAGCGGCCTGCTGAAAGCCTTTCTCGACCTGCTGCCGCAAGATGGCCTGGCCGGCAAGCTGGTGCTGCCGCTGGCCACCGGCGGCAGCCAGTCGCACATGCTGGCGCTCGATTACGCGCTGCGCCCGGTGCTGGCCTCGATGTCGGCGCGCTTCATCCTGCCCAGCATCTATGCGACTTCCGACCAGCTGGGCCGCAGCGCCGAGGGTGGCTTGACGCTGGCCGCGCCGATCGCGGTGCGCGTGGCGCAAGGCGTCGAACAGCTGGTCTCGGAGCTGCGCCTGGTGGCGCCGCGCCCGGTCAGCGAGCCTGCCTCCGCCAAGGACCTGCACGCGGTCCCCGCCTGATTTCTCATCCCGGAAAGTCCCCATGCATCCTGACTTCACCCTGCGGCCAGCGCGCCGCCGCGCCCTCGGCCTGCTTGCCGCCGGCGCCACCGGCATCGCCGCCGGCCTGCACCTGCCCGCCATCGCCCAGGCGCCGAAGGAAATCCGCATCGGTTACCAGAAGTACGGCACCCTGACCCTGCTGAAAGGGCGCGGCACGCTGGAAGCGCGTTTGGCCCCGCAAAAGATCGCCGTGAAATGGACCGAGTTCCCGGCCGGCCCCGTGCTGCTCGAAGGCCTGAACGTCGGCAGCATCGATTTCGGTACCGTCGGCGAGGCGCCGCCGATCTTTGCCCAGGCCGCCGGTGCGCGCCTGGTCTACGTGGGTCATGAGCCGGCGTCGCCGGGCAGCGAAGCCATCGTGGTGCCGAAGACGTCCACCCTGCGCACGCTGGCCGATTTACGCGGCAAGAAGATCGCCCTGAACAAGGGCTCGAACGTGCACTTCCTGCTGGTAAGGGCACTGGAAAAGGCCGGCATTCCCTACAGCGCGATCCAGCCGATTTATTTGCCGCCGGCCGATGCACGCGCCGCCTTCGAGCGCGGCAGCGTCGACGCCTGGGTGATCTGGGACCCCTTCCTGGCCGCCGCCGAACAGCAGCTCGGCGCACGCGTACTGGCCGATGGCCGCAACCTGGTGTCGAACCACCAGTTTTATCTGGCCGCGCGCAGCTTCGCCGAACAGCACGCGAACCTGAACCGCATCCTGCTCGAGGAGATCGCCAAGGTCGACGAATGGGGCAAGGCCAATCCCGGCGAGGTGTCGACCATCCTCACGGCCCAGACCGGCCTGCCGAAGAACGTGGTCGACCTGGCCGCCAGCCGCTACGCCTATGGCGTGAAGCCGATGTCGCTTGAGGTCGTGCGCGAACAGCAGCGCATCGCCGACGCCTTCCACGCCCTGAAACTGATTCCGAAACCGATCGTCGTAAAAGACGCGCTGGTCTCTTCACTCTAAGGAAACACCATGTCCACCTCTCCGAACGTCTTCTGGTTCCTCCCCACCCACGGCGACAGCCGCTACCTCGGCACCACGAAAGGCGCGCGCACGGTCGATGCCGACTACCTGCGCCAGATCGCCGTTGCCGCCGACACCCTCGGCTACGAGGGCGTGCTGCTGCCGACCGGCCGCTCCTGCGAAGACCCGTGGATTTCGGCGGCCTCGCTGATCGGCGCCACCAAGCGCCTGAAATTCCTGGTCGCGATCCGTCCCGGCCTGTCGACGCCGGGCCTGGCCGTGCGCCAGGCCGCCACCTTCGACCGCCTGTCGAACGGACGCTTGCTCATCAACGTGGTGACCGGCGGCGACCAGGGCGAGCTGGAAGCCGACGGCCTGTTTGCCGACCACGCCAAGCGCTATGAAATCTCGGACGAATTCATCCGCGTCTGGCGCGCCAGCCTGGCCGGCGAGGGCGGGGCGGCCGGCTACGATTTCGAAGGCAAGCATATCCAGGTGAAGGGCGCCAAGACCCTGTATCCGCCGATCCAGAAGCCGCATCCGCCGCTCTACTTCGGCGGCTCCTCGGAGCCGGCGCACGAGCTGGCGGCCGAGCAGATGGACGTGTATCTCACCTGGGGCGAGCCGCCGGCAGCCGTGGCGCAGAAGCTGGACGACATTCGCGCCCGCGCCGCCAAACGTGGCCGCACCGTGAAGTTCGGCATCCGCCTGCACGTGATCGTGCGCGAAACGAACGAGGAAGCCTGGCGCGCCGCCGATGAGCTGATCAGTCACCTGGACGACGACATCATCGCCAAGGCGCAAGCCGCATTTGCCAAGATGGATTCGGTCGGCCAGCAGCGCATGGCGGCCCTGCACGGCGGCCGGCGCGATAAATTGGAGGTGTCGCCGAATTTGTGGGCCGGCGTTGGCCTGGTGCGCGGCGGCGCCGGCACCGCCCTGGTGGGCGACCCGGAAACCGTGGCGGCGCGCATGCGCGAGTACCAGGGCCTCGGCATCGAGACCTTCATCCTGTCGGGCTATCCGCACCTAGAAGAGTCGTACCGCTTTGCCGAACTGGTGTTCCCGCTGCTCGGCAAGGGGAAAGAAGGCGGCGAGCAGTCGCTGACCGGACCCTTTGGCGAGATGATGGCCAGCGATATCGTGCCGAAGAAAAAGGCGGCGTAAATGGCTTCGTTCGAGGCCTTGCGGGCGAGTGCGGCGGGCGCGTCCGACAGCGGGCGCGCCGAACCTGCGGCGCCTGCACGCACGGCGCCGGTGGCGCGCAGGCCGGGTGCGGGGGCGAGCGCCGCAGTGTCCGGGCCCTCGCCAGGCAGTGCGGCAGCCGGCGCGCCGGCCAGGACGCCAGCCGGCCGCCAGCGCAAGGTACTGGCGGCGCTCGCACCCTGGGCCTTGCCCGTGGCCCTGGTGGCCTTCTGGCAGGTGGCTGCCCACGCCGGCTGGCTCTCCAGCCGCATCCTGCCCGAACCCTGGCAGGTGCTCACCGCCTTCTGGTCGCTGGCCGAATCCGGCGAACTGTGGTCGCACCTGCGCACCAGTCTGTGGCGCGCGGCGCTGGGCTTCGGCATCGGCGCCGGCCTCGGGCTGCTGCTGGGCCTGCTCAACGGCAGTTCGCGCCGCGCCGAGACCCTGCTCGACACGACCTTGCAGATGATCCGCAACATCCCGGCGCTGGCGCTGATCCCGCTGGTGATCCTGTGGTTCGGCATCGACGAGACGGCGAAACTGTTCCTGCTGGCGGTGGGCGTGTTCTTTCCGGTCTACCTGAACACCTTCCACGGCATCCGCTCGGCCGACGGGGGCCTGATCGAAATGGCGCGCAGCTATGGCTTGTCCGGCTGGGCCCTGCACCGCGACGTGATCCTGCCGGCCGCCTTGCCCTCGATCCTGGTGGGCGTGCGCTTTTCGCTGGGCCTGGTCTGGGTGCTGCTGATCGTGGCCGAGACGATCTCGGCGCAGTCCGGCATCGGCTACATGACGATGAACGCGCGCGAGTTCCTGCAAACCGACGTGGTGCTGGTCGGCATCCTGCTATACGCGCTGCTCGGCAAGCTGGCCGACCTGGCGGCGCGCACACTGGAGCGCACTTTCCTGCGCTGGAATCCGGCTTACCGCTAGCCATTGTCGATCACGAGGTCTTATGCAGATTACCCAGGAAGAAACCCGCCGCGCCGGCTCCACGGCCGCATCCGGCAGTCGCGGCGCTGAGGTCCATGCACGCGCACTCACCAAGCGCTACGGCGAGCGCACCGTGCTGGACGATATCGACCTGCACATCGCACCCGGCGAAGCGGTGGCCGTGATCGGCCGCAGCGGCTGCGGCAAGAGCACGCTGCTGCGCCTGATCGCCGGACTCGAGCAACTCGACGATGGCAGCCTCGCCGTCGAAGCCGATACGAATGGGGGGAAGGGCGAGGGCGGCACCCGGCTGATGTTCCAGGAAGCCCGCCTGCTGCCCTGGAAGAGCGTGCTCGACAATGTCGCCCTGGGCCTGAAAGATGGCGCAGGCCGCGCCCGCGATGCCCTGGCCACCGTTGGTCTGGCCGAGCGGGCGCAGGAGTGGCCGGCCGTGCTGTCCGGCGGGCAGCGCCAGCGCGTGGCCCTGGCGCGCGCCCTGGTGCATGCGCCGCAACTGCTGTTGCTCGACGAACCGCTCGGCGCCCTCGACGCGCTGACCCGCATCGAGATGCAGCGCCTGATCGAAAGCCTGTGGCTGCGCCAGGGTTTTACCGCCGTGCTCGTCACCCACGACGTGCAGGAAGCCCTGGCCCTGGCCGACCGCGTGCTGGTGATCGATGGCGGCCGCATCGCCCACGACGTTGCGGTGAGCTTGCCGCGCCCTCGCGAGCGCGGCAGTGCGGCGTTCGCGGCTTTGGAGCGTCAGCTGCTCGGCTGTGTACTCGGCGAACGCTGACGCATTTTTCTCTCATGATGAGGTCACCGGTTGGCGACGGACATCCCGATTGTCGGCGCCCCTTTCCCGTCTTGCCGTTTCTGCACTGCTTGCAAAACAAGTCAAGAAATTTATTTCGCTAAGCGTCAATACAACAGCAATTTGATAGCCAAATTGCTTTGAAGGACGATTTTTTTTGCTGTCCAGAATACTTCAATTCCTCCGTTTAACTCTTGGTAAAAGTTACTAAGCGAAAGTTCGTTCGTCATCTTCAAACGTGAACGCAAATTGTGTCATCCGCCCTGCAATATGCATCGTGCGTCAAAAAATGATTAGGAAGAAACTTTGCTATTAACTCAATGAAATTAGTTCCTATGGGAAAAATGCCCACAGGAAATTCGTTATGTGAACTGGCGCACAGTAGAATCTGCGGTTGACAATCAGAAATCGGTCGAATATTGTCAGCAATTCGCATCCAGCGAAATTTAATAATTGCAACATAGTCCAACCAACGGATTCTGGAGGAAAGAATGGATCAATTCCAACCGAAGCACGAGGAAAAGGTGAAAGCCCTGAGCGTGGACGATGAATGCTTTTACATCGACCTCGAGTGTGGCTTGCGCCTGAGCGGCCCGCGCCTGATTGCCGTGCCTCTGGACGAGGCGGAGCATCTGGCAGCACCGCGCAACGCTGCCCTGCGCACCGATTGGGAAGCAGCTCCCGTGTTCGATTGATCGCATCGCGGGGTGCAGCCTTGGGCTCACCCCGCACCCGCAAGACAAGTTTTTTGCAGTACCGCGGCGCCATGCCGCACGATTGGAAGTCGTTCCAAAATGTCACGGACTGATGGGGGTAGAATGTTCCCATGAAGATTCGTGTCGCTACCTATAATATTCATAAGGGTGTTTCCTCGCTGCGTAGTACCCCCCGGGTATTGGCACTGAAGAAAGCCATCGCTGAATTCCACGCCGATATCGTCTTCCTGCAAGAAGTGCAGGGCAGGCACGATCGCAACCTGGCGCGCTATGCCAACCACAAGCGCGAGCACCGTATCTGGCCGGAAACGGCGCAGTACGAATACTTTGCCGGCGAATCCCACCATTCGGCCTACGGCATGAACGCGGTCTACGACCACGGCCACCACGGCAATGCCCTGCTCAGCTGTTTCCCGATTGAAAACAGCCATAACCACGACGTGTCCGACCACGCCTATGAACAGCGCGGCATCCTGCACTGCGTGCTGGAAACGCCGGCCGGGCGGATTCACTGCTATGTGGTGCACCTGGGCCTGTTCGAAGGCGGCCGCGGGCGCCAGACCGTTCAATTGATCGAGGCGGTGCAGCAATCGTCGAATGGCGAACCGGTGATCATTGCCGGCGACTTCAACGACTGGCGCAATACCCTGAGCGACCGCCTGCGAAATGCCCTCGGCGTGGCCGAAGTATTCGACGAGCTGGGGCCGAAGTCCGCGCTGGGCGACATGGTTCGCAGCTGGGCAGGGCGCCAGCCGCGCCTGGCGCCGGCGCGTACCTTCCCGGCCGCGCTGCCCTGGTTCCGCCTGGACCGCATCTACGTGCGCGGCTTCAAGGTCGATAACGCGCAAGTCATGGCCGGCCCGATCTGGGCCAAACTCTCGGACCACGCACCGATCGTCGCGGAACTCCAGCTCACCTAGCCTATGCGCCCGGTCAGCTATGTAGCGAACAACGACATCACCCTGCTCGAAACCGGCCTCCAGCTGTTTCCGGCGATGATCGCCGCCATCGATGCCGCGCGCCACGACGTCCTGTTCGAAACCTATATCTTTGCCGAGGACGCCGTCGCGCGCGGCATCGAAGACGCCCTGGTCCGGGCCGCGAGACGCGGGGTCAAGGTGCGGGTGCTGGTCGACTGGTTCGGCACCGGCCACCGCGTCTGCTGCCGCCGCGCCGAAGCCTTTGCCGCGGCCGGCGTGCATTACCGCGTGTTCAATCCCTGGTTCAAGCGCGGCGTCACGCGCACCCACCGCAAGATCACGGTGGTCGACCGCAGCATTGCCTTTATTGGCGGCATCAACATCAACGACGACATGCTGTGCGACTACGAGCCGCACCGCCCCTTGCCGGCACCACGCTGGGATTTCGCGGTGCAGGTGCAGGGGCCGCTGCTGGCGCAGATCCACCTCGAAGCACAGGCCCAGTGGGCGCGCGCCGGCCACCTGCCGCTGATCCGCCGCATCGGCCTGTTCCGCGAGATGCGGCGCCAGCCGCCGACCGAGGGCGCAAAGCCGATGCGCGCCGCCTTCGTGGTGCGCGACAACCTGCGCAATCGCCGCACCATCCAGCGTGCCTATCTGCAGGCAATCGGCCAGGCGCGCAAATGCGTGCTGCTGGCCAATCCCTATTTCGCACCGGGGCGCAAGTTCCGCGAGGCATTGGCACATGCGGCCGCCCGCGGCGTCGAGGTCACGCTGTTGATCGGCGTGGGCGAATTCAAGATGCAGGACGCGGTGGCGCGTTCCTTCTATCCGAAGCTGCTGGCGGCCGGTATCAAGGTGGTGGAATACCGCAAGACGCAGCTGCATGCGAAGATCGCCGTGGTCGACGACGACTGGGCCACGGTGGGGTCGAGCAATTGCGACGGCCTGTCGCTGTTCGTGAACCAGGAAGCGAACATCGTGGTGCGCGACGCCGGCTTTGCGCGTGCGGTGCAGGCGCACATCCTGCGCGGCGTGGCCGATGGGGTGCCGGTGCACCTGGAGGAATTTGCCGGCTTCGGCTGGGTGCGCCGGGCGCTGTATGGGACGGCTTACCTGGCCTATAAATTTGCGATGCGGATTTTTGCCATCGGCTATGCCTGATTTGGCCGAAAGGGGTCGAAAAAACCGCTCCTCGCCAGCATATGGGGTGCTTGAACCAGAAGAGGACAAGCAATGGAAAACGATAGTGTACGCATCGACAAATGGCTGTGGGCAGCGCGCTTCTTCAAGACGCGCTCGCTGGCGGCCGATGCGGTGGAGCGTGGCAGGGTGCGTATCGGCGGCGAGCCGGTGAAGCCGGCCCGCGCCGTGAAGCTGAACGACAAGATTTTTATCGACAACGGCTCGGACCGTTGGGAAGTGACGGTGCTCGGGATTTCCGACAAGCGCGGCGGGGCGCCGATTGCGCGCACTTTATATAGCGAGACGCAGGACAGCATAACCCGGCGCGAGAACGATACGGAAGCGCGCAGGCTGTTCCCGGAGCCGGGCAGCAGCATCAAGGGACGGCCGACCAAGCGGGATCGCCGGGCGATCACGCGGGCAGGGGAGTAGAAGGTTTGCTGCCGTGCGGGCGGTTGTTGAACGCGTGGACGCGCAACGGCCGTATGGGCGCCACCCGTCCGGTTTAGCCGTCCACCCTACGTGTAACGGAGGGGGTAGGGTGGACGGCTCGGCCGTCCACGCGTTCAACCACCGTTCGCGCAGCCGTACAAATCCTCACCCCCGCACAATAGAACCCCACCTCTAAGTTCCCGTTTGACATTCACCCGCCGATAGATAATAGTACGAGCGTTCGGATTTTTCGATTCACCCAGGGGACAGTCATCAACACTTCAGCCAAATTCATGCGCAAGGGCGAGCAGACGCGGGCAGCCATCCTCGATGTCGCGCTCGAGCTGGCCAGCCGCAACGGTCTGGAAGGCCTGACCATCGGCCTGCTTGCCGACCGCATGAACATGAGCAAATCGGGCGTGTTCGCGCACTTCGGTTCGCGCGAAGACCTGCAGATGGAAGTGCTCAAGCTCTACCACCACCGTTTCGAGCAGGAAGTTTTCTTCCCCAGCGTCAAGGAGCCGCGCGGCCTGCCGCGCCTGGAATCCATGTTCGCACGCTGGGTCAAGCGGGTTTCGGTAGAAATTGCGTCGGGCTGCATCTATATCAGTGGCGCAGTGGAGTACGATGACCGTCCAGGTCCGATCCGCGAAGCGCTGGTGGCAATGGTGCGTGCCTGGCAGGGAGCGCTGCTGCGCGCCGTGCAGCAAAGCATCGACGTCGGTGCGCTACAGGCGGGCACCGATCCCAACCAGCTGGTCTACGAGATGTACGGGCTGATCCTGGCCTTGCACCACGATGCGCGTTTCCTGCGCGTCCCCGGCGCACTGGAGCGCGCCAACCGCGGCTTCGTGCGGCTGATCGAGAATTACCGTAATCCCACTCAAAGCAATCAAGCGGGCTGAGCCCGTCTAGCAAGTCTCAAACAATCTTACCTTCGTCAGGAGAAAACCATGGGTCAGTACGTCGCGCCAATTCGGGATATGCAGTTCGTTCTGCACGAATTCCTCAACGTCACCGAAGAGTTCAAGAACTTGCCGGCATACCAGGAAATCGACGCCGACATCATCAACCAGGTGCTCGAAGAAGGTGCGAAGTTCACGCAGGAAGTGCTGTTCCCGCTGAACCACTCCGGCGACCGCGAAGGCTGCCACTTCGACGCGGAAACCAAGACCGTGACCACCCCGAAGGGTTTCAAGGAAGCCTATAAACAGTACGTCGAAGGCGGCTGGGCTGCGCTGGCGTGCGATCCGGAATACGGCGGCCAGGGCCTGCCGGTCTCGCTGAACAATTCGTTCTACGAAATGCTGAACTCGTCCAACCAGGCCTGGACCATGTACCCTGGCCTGTCGCACGGCGCCTATGAGTGCCTGAAGGAACACGGCACCGAAGAACAGAAGAAGTTCTACCTGCCGAAGCTGGTTTCGGGCGAGTGGACCGGCACCATGTGCCTGACCGAAGCGCATTGCGGCACCGACCTGGGCCTGCTGCGCTCGAAAGCCGAACCGCAAGGCGACGGCACCTACAAGATCACCGGCTCGAAGATCTTCATCTCGGCCGGCGAACACGACGTGTCGGAAAACATCGTCCACCTGGTGCTGGCCCGCCTGCCGGATGCACCGGAAGGCTCGAAAGGCATCTCGCTGTTCCTGGTTCCTAAGTTCCTGCCGAATGCTGATGGTTCGATCGGCGAGCGCAACCCGATCTTCTGCGGCGCCATCGAAGAAAAGATGGGCATCCACGGCAACTCGACCTGCCAGATGAACCTGGACGGCGCCGTCGGCACCCTGATCGGCCAGCCGCACAAAGGCCTGAACGCGATGTTCGTGTTCATGAACGCCGCCCGCCTGGGCGTGGGCATGCAGTCGCTCGGCCTGACCGAAGTGGCTTACCAGAACGCCCTGGTCTACGCGAAAGACCGCATCCAGATGCGTAGCCTGTCGGGCCCGAAGGCACCGGACAAGCCAGCCGACCCGATCATCGTGCACCCGGACGTGCGCCGCATGCTGCTGACGGCTAAAGCCTACGCCGAAGGCGCACGCGCGCTGACCTCGTACGTTGCGCTGCAGATCGACCGCGAACTGAACCACCCTGACGAAGACGTGCGCAAGGAAGCCGCCGGCGAAGTCGCGCTGCTGACCCCGATCGTCAAGGCCTTCATCACCGACAACGGCTGGATCGCCACCTCGGAAGCCATGCAGGTGTACGGCGGCCACGGCTACATCGCCGAATGGGGCATGGAGCAGTACGTGCGCGACGCGCGCATCAACATGATCTACGAAGGCACCAACACCGTGCAGTCGCTGGACCTGCTGGGCCGCAAGATCCTGATGGACAACGGCGCCAAGCTGCGCGCCTTCGGCGAAAAGATCAAAGCCTTCGTCGAAGAAAACGGCCTGGACGAATCGATGTCGGAATTCGTGAGCCCGCTGGGCGAGCTGGGCGAAAAAGTCACCAAGCTGACCATGGAAATCGGCATGAAGGCCTTCACCAACCAGGACGAAGTCGGCGCCGCTGCCGTGCCTTACCTGCGCGTGGTCGGTCACCTGGTGTTCTCTTACTTCTTCGCACAAATGGCGAAGATCGCCCTGGAGAAGAAAGATTCCGGCGACAAGTTCTACGAGTCCAAGCTGCACACGGCGCGCTTCTACTTCGCCCGCCTGTACCCGGAAACCGCGATGCTGATCCGCCAGGCACGTTCGGGCGCAAGCAACCTGCTGGCGCTCGACGCCGACCTGTTCTAACCGCTTCTAGGGATAAAAACCATGACCAATTTCACCGTCAAGAAAGTCGCCGTCCTGGGCGCGGGCGTGATGGGCGCGCAGATCGCTGCGCACTGCGTCAACGCCAAGGTGCCTGTCGTTTTGTTCGACCTGCCGGCAAAAGAAGGCAACAAGAACGGCATCGTCCTGAAGGCCATCGAAGGCCTGAAGAAGCTGTCGCCTGCGCCGCTGGGCAACAAGGACGACGCCGCCCTGATCGAAGTCGCCAACTACGAAGACAACCTGGATGTCCTGGCCGGCTGCGACCTGATCATCGAAGCGATCGCCGAGCGCATGGACTGGAAGCATGACCTGTACAAGAAGGTCGCTCCACACATCGCCCCGAACGCGATCTTCGCCTCCAACACCTCGGGCCTGTCGATCAACAAATTGGCCGAAGGCTTCGATGAAGAACTGAAGGCGCGCTTCTGCGGCGTCCACTTCTTCAACCCACCGCGCTACATGCACCTGGTCGAGCTGATCCCGACCACGTCGACGAATCCGGCCATCCTCGACCAGCTGGAAACCTTCCTGACCTCGGTGCTGGGCAAGGGCGTCGTGCGCGCGAAAGACACGCCGAACTTCATCGCCAACCGCGTCGGCATCTTCGGCATGCTGGCCACCATCCACGAAGCCGAGAAGTTCGGCCTGTCGGTGGACGTGGTCGACGACCTGACCGGCGCCAAGCTGGGCCGCGCCAAGTCGGGCACCTTCCGTACCGCCGACGTCGTCGGCCTGGACACGATGGGCCACGTGATCAAGACCATGCAGGACACCCTGCAGGACGATCCGTTCTTCAGCCTGTACAAGACGCCTGACGTGCTGGCCAAGCTGATCGAGAAGGGCGCCCTGGGCCAGAAGACCGGTGGCGGCTTCTACAAGAAAGTCGGCAAGGAAATTCAACGCCTCGACTTTGCCACCGGCGAATACGTGGCCGGCGGTGCGAAAGCGGCCGACATCGTCGCGCGCATCCTGAAAGAAAAAGACCCGGTCAAGAAGTTCAAGGCCATGCGCGAATCGACCAACCCGCAGGCGCAGTTCCTGTGGGCGATCTTCCGCGACGCCTTCCACTACATCGCGTTCCACCTCGACAGCATCGCCGACAACGCGCGCGACGTCGACTTCGCGATGCGCTGGGGCTTCGGCTGGAGCGTCGGTCCGTTCGAGACCTGGCAAGCCGCCGGCTGGACGCAGATCGCCCAGTGGGTCAAGGAAGACATCGATGCCGGCAAGGCGCTGACGAATGCGCCGCTGCCAGCCTGGGTCTTCGAAGGCCAGGTTGCTGAAAAAGGCGTGCACACCGCCGAAGGTTCGTATTCGGCCGCATCGAACAGCTACGTGCCACGTTCGACCCTGCCTGTGTACGAGCGCCAGGCCTTCCGTGCGCCAGTGCTGGGCGCCGGCGCGCAAGACGCCAAGACCGCCGGCACCACCGTGTTCGAGGACGACTCGGTGCGCCTGTGGCATACCGGCGATGATGTCCTGATCATTTCGCTGAAGACCAAGATGCACGTCATCGGTGACGGCGTCATCAAGGGCATCAAGCGCGGCCTGGCGGAAGCGGAAGCCAACTTCAAGGGCCTGGTGATCTGGAACACCGACGCCACCGAAGGCGGCGCCTTCTCGGCCGGCGCCGACCTGCAATCGGCCCTGCCGGCCTTCATGACCGGCGGCGCGAAAGCGATGGAGCCGATCGTCAAGGAACTGCAAGACACCTTCATGCAGATGAAGTACTCGAACGTGCCTGTGGTGGCGGCTGTCGCCGGCCTGGCGCTGGGCGGCGGCTGCGAACTGGCCCTGCACGCATCGAAGCGCGTGGCCTCGATCGAGTCCTACGTCGGCCTGGTCGAAGTCGGCGTCGGCCTGGTGCCGGCCGGCGGCGGCCTGAAGGAAGCGGCAGTGCGCGCCTTTACCGAAGCGAAGGGCAACGACATCCTGCAATTCCTGAAGACCGGTTTTACCAACGCGGCCACCGCGCAGGTGTCGAAGTCGGCACTGGAAGCCAAGGCGATGGGCTACCTGAAGGAAGACGACATCATCGTCTTCAACGCCTACGAGCTGCTGCACGTGGCGAAAGTCCAGGCGCGCGCCATGTTCGACGCCGGCTACCGCGCCCCGGCCAAGCGCCCTGTGACCGTGACCGGCCGCTACGGCTGGGCGACGATCCGCGGCCAGCTGGTCAACATGCGTGACGGCGGCTTCATCTCGGCCTACGACTACCACCTGGGCGACACCATCGCCGAGATCGTGACCGGCGGCGACGTCGACCAGGGCAGCGTGGTGTCCGAGCAGTGGCTGCTGGACATGGAGCGCAAGGCCTTCATCGCACTGCTGAACAACCCGAAGACGCAAGAGCGGATCATGGGCATGATGCAGACCGGCAAGCCGGTGCGCAACTAAACGCTGAACAACAGGACGACCAACATGAGCAAACAACTTCAAGACGCATACATCGTCGCAGCGACCCGCACCCCGATCGGCAAGGCGCCACGCGGCATGTTCAAGACCACCCGCCCGGACGACCTGCTGGTGCACGCCATCCGCGGCGCCATGGCCGCCGTGCCGAACCTGGACCCGGCCCTGATCGTCGACGCCATCGTCGGCTGCTCGTTCCCGGAAGCGGAGCAGGGCTTCAACATCGCCCGTAACTCGGTTGTGCTGGCTGGCCTGCCGAACACCGTGGGCGGCGTGACCGTCAACCGCTACTGCGCCTCGGGCATCACCGCCCTGGCCATGGCGGCCGACCGCATCCGCGTTGGCGAAGCCGACGTGATGATCGCCGGCGGCGTCGAATCGATGTCGATGGTGCCGATGATGGGCCACCACCCCTCCATTAATATGGAGACGTTCAAGGACGAGAACGTGGGCCTGGCCTACGGCATGGGCCTGACCGCTGAAAAGGTCGCCCAGCAATGGAAAGTGTCGCGCGAAGACCAGGACGCCTTTGGCCTGGAATCGCACCGCCGCGCCATCGCCGCCCAGCAGGCCGGCCTGTTCAAGGACGAGATCACCCCGGTCGAGATCATCACCCGCACGCCGAACCTGGCCACCGGTGAAGTCTCGGTCAAGCGCCGCACCGTCGATGCCGACGAAGGCCCGCGCGCCGACGCCAGCATGGAAGGCATGGCCAAGCTGAAGCCGGTCTTCGCCGCGAAAGGCACCGTCACCGCCGCGACCTCGTCGCAGATGTCGGACGGCGCCGGCGCCCTGATCGTCGTCAGCGAAAAGATCCTGAAGGAGCACAACCTGACCCCGCTGGCCAAGTTCTCGTCGTTCGCCGTGCGCGGCGTGCCGCCTGAGATCATGGGCATCGGTCCGAAGGTGGCGATTCCTGCAGCGCTGGCCGCCGCCGGCATCACCCAGGACCAGCTGGACTGGATCGAGCTGAACGAAGCCTTCGCCGCACAGGCGCTGGCCGTGATCCGCGACCTGGGCCTGGACACGTCGAAGGTCAACCCGATGGGCGGCGCGATCGCCCTGGGTCACCCGCTGGGCGCCACCGGTGCGATCCGCGCCGCGACCGTCGTGCACGCACTGCGCCGCAACAACCTGAAGTACGGCATGGTGACGATGTGCGTCGGCGCCGGCATGGGCGCGGCTGGTATCATCGAGCGCGTTTAATCGAAGAGGGCGGCGCAGTAATGCAGCCGCCCGACATCACAGCGTGGGCACACGTGCAACCGTAGGGTGGGCACCTGTGCCCACGCTGTCTTTCGTGCCCCCAAAACACCCCGGAGACTGAAAAAATGACGATCCAGACGAATAAACAAAACGGCATCCTCACCATCGAATTCGACCGCCTCGAGCGCAAGAACGCCATCACCGGCGCCATGTACCAGACCATGGCCGACGCCCTGCTGGACGCCGAACAAGACCCGCAAGTGCGCGCCGTCCTCATCGCCGGCAAGCCGGAAATCTTCACCGCCGGTAACGACCTCGACGACTTCCTGAACAACACCGGCGAAGGCGCCATGACCGAAGACCGCCCGGTATTCCAGTTCATGAAAGCCCTGGAAGGCTGCACCAAGCCGGTGGTGGCCGCCGTGGCCGGCGCCGCCGTCGGCATCGGCACCACGATGCTGATGCACTGCGACCTGGTCTATGCCGCCGACAACGCCAAGTTCTCGATGCCGTTCACCCAGCTCGGCCTGTGCCCGGAATTCGCGTCCTCGCTGCTGGTCGCGCAAGCCGCCGGCTATACCCGCGCCGCTGAAAAGCTGATGCTGGGCGAAGCGTTCGGCGCCCAGGAAGCCTTCGAGATGGG
Organism: Massilia sp. IC2-278; assembly: GCF_020708045.1. Classification (GTDB taxonomy): domain Bacteria; phylum Pseudomonadota; class Gammaproteobacteria; order Burkholderiales; family Burkholderiaceae_D; genus Telluria. The sequence goes on along the minus strand of NZ_JAJFES010000005.1, from coordinate 162,273 downwards.
CATCGTCGCGCGCGTGCTGCCGGCCGCCGAACTGCTGGCATTCGCCCAGGGCCAAGCCGCCAAGCTGGTCGCCCTGCCTGCCGCCTCGATCCGCGCCACCAAGGCCCTGATGAAGCGCCCGCGCGCAGGCATCGTGGCGGAGACCATCGGCGTCGAGAACAAGCAGTTCAGCGCCATGCTGGTCGGTGCCGAGGCGAAGGAAGCGTTCACCGCCTTCTTCCAGAAGCGCAAGCCGGACTTCTCGAAGTTCGACTGATGCGGGACACCGCGCAGCCCACCGACAAGGCTGCGCGGCGCCCCGGCCGTTCCCGCCTTCGTCAGTTGGAGGCGGAGGCGATCCTCCCTTCGATCACCATGCCCCCCGCTGCCCCTGTTGCACCGGCGGCGCCCGCAGTCACCGTCCCGTTATCGTAGTCCACCACCTCGGCATTCGTGCCCGGTTCGGTGTGCACGATGCGCACGTGGATACTGTCCTTGCCGCCGCTCTTCACGCTGCGGGTTGCCGTCAGGACGAAGCGATACCCGGCGTTGCCGTTGACCGTGGCGCGTCCGCTGTAGCGGATGCGTGCGCCGTCGACCGTGACCGCATCGACCGCGCTGCTGCGCAGGGCCAGGCCGCCCACGTTGACGTGGACCTGGCCCTGGCCCGCCCCCGGTCCTTCCGACAGGAAGGCGAAGCTGCCGATCGATGCCTTGCGTGCGCCAGGTCCCGTGCCAAAGGCGGCTGCGGCAAACGTGCCTTCGCCGCTGATGACGGCAGACTGCCCCGCGCAGATAACGACCTTGCGCTCGACCGTGCTGCGCTTGCCGCCGCTGTCCGTCAGGGTCAGGCGCACCGTGTAGATGCCGCTCTTGCGGTATGCGTGCTGGCCGCTGACGCTGCCCGTGCCGTTCTTGCTGCTGACAGTGCCGGCGGTGCTGCCGCCATCGCCCCAGGACCAGACGGCCGTGTGCGTGTCGCCCGTGTCGACGTCGGTGAAGCCGGCCGCGAACGAGAGCAGGGAGTTGGGACGCGCGGGCCCGGTGAAGTTCACCGCGCCCGCGATCGGCGGCTGGTGGTGAACGTCGTGCGGCACCAGCAGCACCAGGGTCCCGGTGTTGGTGCCGGCAACGATCGTGCCCTTGTCGTTGATTGCCAGGCCTCCGAACAGCGTCATCCCGGGCGGGGCGCCGACGACGCGCGAACTGAGGTCGACGAAGCCGTTGGCGCGCGTCCAGATGTAGCTCGTGGTATTCAGGAAGCCCAGCACTTGTCCGCGGTTGTTGAGGGCAGTCGCGTCGGACCTGTCCACGCCAGGCGTGCCGACCACGAGCAGGCCATGTTCGCGGCTCCAGATGAAGCCGTTGCTGTCGCCCGGGGTCACCCGCAATCCGCCGATCACCAGGCCTTTTTCGTTGATGCGGCGGGCCCAGGAAAAGAAAGCGGGTTCGGTACCCAGGCCCTGCAAGCCGCCTTGCGGCGTCCAGATGAAGGCCTGGTCGCTGAGACGGGTGTCGAAGGCGGCGCTGCCGACGATCTGGCCGGCGTTGTTGATGTCTTCCGCGAGCGAGGCGATGCTGGGGAAATCGTTCAGCGCGATCGGCCCGCCGCCCCCGCCTGGCCATTTGGTCACCTGGGTCAGCCTGGGGCCCTGGGCCTCGTCCGACCAGCCAACGACCGTGCCCGCGTCGTTGATCCCGAAAGCGTTCGAGCCCGAGGTGGGGCCGAGCGCGCCGAGGTTGACCATGCCGGTGTGGGGGCTCCAGCGGAAGGCCCGCTCCGGCAAAACGCCGCCGAAGCGGGCAATGCCGGCCACCTGCCCCTTGTTGTTGATGTCGGTGGCGATCGAGTTGCCGACGCCGGGTGCGTTCAGGTCGACCAGCCCGGTGTGCCGGCTCCAGCGGAAGGCGTGAAAGGGCGCGCCGAGCCCGGTCGATGCGGTGCCGACCACTTGCCCCAGGTCGTTGAGCGCATAGACTACGGCGCTCGGGCCGCCGAAAGTGCCGAGGTCGCGCACCGTGGCCCCATCGTAGAAGCGGGCGCGCGTAACGTCGCCTTCGTATGCGGTGAATGCCACCTGGCCCTTGATGTTGATTCCCTCGACAGCGCCGTTGGCGCCCAAGGGAATGACGCGGTAGGTGGCCACGGCCGGCGGCGCGCCGGCAGGAACGGTGCCCGCCAGCGCCACGCTCGCACACGCGGCGGCGATCGGGCACAGCAGCCAACGGCGGCGTCCCGGCGAGGGGACGCTTGCATTTCTCGATTGCATTTGTTCCTCCTGGTTCAGTGTCGTGCGCTCGGTCAACATGCCACGCAGGAATAGGTGGTAGACGAGCTCACACTGTCCAGCTTAAGGACGGTTACACATCACGTTCTGGTGCAGCGCAAAGGCTGTGCGGCGCCTTCGGGAGCCCTTGCGGCAATGCGCTGCCGGCTCAGCCTCCTGGGCGCGAGGGCGTACCGGGCAGGGCGAAATCCTGCCAGGCGCGGCGCAGCTGGGTATCCGAGCTGAAGCCGGCCGCCGCCGCGGCCTGCGTCACGCTGTTGCCGGACGCCAGGGCGGTCTGGGCCACGGCCAGCCGGATGCGCCGCAGGTATTGCAGGGGCGCGACCCCGGCGTATTGGAGAAACAGGCGCGTCAGGTGACGGGGCGAGGTATGCGCCACCGCCGCCATGCCCGGCACCGACCAGGATGCGCCGGGCGACTGGCTCACCGCATCCTGCACCCGGTGCAGCGCCGGATGCACGTGGTTGCGGTAGGCGAGGAAGGGCGACAGCTCGGGATCGTGCGGGCCGCGGCGCAGGGCTACCACCATGGTCTGCGCCACCTGGGCCGCCAGCGCCGGGCCGCAGACGGCGCCGATGCGGTGCAGGACCAGGTCGATGCCGGTGGTGACGCCGGCGCTGCTCCAGACCGCGCCGTCTTCGACGAATACGCGGTTGCGCACGACCTCGCAGGTCGGCGCCGCGCCTTGCAGTTCGTCCAGGTGATGATGGTGGGTGGTGGCGCGCCGCCCCGCGAGCAGGCCGGCATGGGCGGCCAGCACGGCGCCGGCGCAGATGGTGACCAGTTCGAGCCGGCCGGGTGCCAGCGCGGGCGCGAGCGGACGCAGCCAGTCGAGCAGGGCGCGCGTGCCGGGTGCGTCGATGCCGATGCGTGGGCCGGCCTGGCCGACCAGCACCAGCCAGCTGGCGTGCGGCGCCAGCCTGGCGGGCAGCGCTTCGAGACCGGCCAGCTGCACGCCGACCGAGGTGCTGGACTGCGGCTGCGGCGCGCAGAAGCGCAGCCTGAAGGGCTCCGGCTTGCCCCCCTGGCGCATCAATCCATTGGCGATGCGCAGGGCCTCGGCCGGGCCGGCCCAGTCGAGGACCAGGCTGCCCGGCAGCAGCAGGAACAGCACGTCGATCATGCGGCCCCGGCCAGCGCCTGCTGTACCGTGCACACGGTGGCGAAACGCCCGTCCAGCACGGCGGCCGTGCGCGACTTGATGTCCGCCGTGCGCAGGATGCTGTCGTCGTGCAGGCGCATGTCGAAGGTGTGGGTGGCCTCGGTGACGTAGGCGACCTGCCAGCCCAGGTCGGATGCATGGCGGGCCGTGGTTTCGCAGCATTGCTCGCTGCGGATGCCGCTGATGAGCAGGCGCCCGATTCCCTGTTCGGTGAGCCAGACATCGAGCCCGGTGCCCACAAGGGCGCTGTGGCGGCGCTTGATGAAGCTGGCGGCGGCGCTGAATGCACGCAGGCCGCGCATCGGCACCACATGGCCGGACTCGAGCGCGAACGGGTTGTCCGCCTGCGCCGGGCCGTCGGTATGCAGGACCCGGACGATGGGGATGCCGCGTTCCTCGCAGCCGGCGATCAGGGCATTCTGCACCTCCAGGTAGGCCGCGGTACCGTCCTCGGTGAAGTAGGGGCGGTGGCGGAACGATTCCTGGACATCGATCACAATCAGACAGGTGTTCATCGGGGCCTTCCTTTCATGGTGAAGTATACGCCCCTATTTTGCGAGGATGGCCTCCCCGCCGCAACCGGCGGGCGGACAGCTTTCGATCATTTCAGGACATGATCGCGCCATGCATCCGCTCGCCGCCGCTCATATCAGCGCAGCCGCCGTGGCCAGCAGCGCCACGGCTCCGGCGATCCACGCCAACACAAGGGCCTTGCGCGGCGCGTACTGCAGCAGCAGCGTCAGCACGATGGCTGCCGCGGTCAGCACGCCGCACCAGAGTACCGGCCCGGTATGCCAGCCTTGCGCACCGACGCAGGCCGCCAGCGAGAGCAGGATGCCCGCCCAGCCGAAGGCGCGGTACAGCCGGCGCTGGCGCGGCGCCGGTTCCGCGCCGCGGCCGTGGATGTCGGCGTAATGCCGGTCCAGCGAGATGCTGTTGGCGGCCAGGCCGCCGTAGGCCAGCAGGGCGCCGGCCAGGATCAGGACGTTCATGCCGCCTCCTTCTGGATGAGCCTTGTGCCGTTCGCCGGCGCGGCCTGCTTGCCCGCCACCTTTTGTTCCTTGCGCTTCAGCCACCAGGCCGCATAGGCCAGCAGCGCGCCGAGTGCGCAGACCACCAGGTCGAACGCCGCCACCGGCCGCAGGCCCGCCGGCCCGAACAGCGTCGCGCCGAGATGGGTATTCGTCGTGAACGCGTTCAGCAGCGGCACCCCGCACAGCAGCAGCGCGCCGACGATCAATTGGAAGCGCCACATCGCGCGCGAGGGCTTGATTTGGGCCAGCAGCATGGCCGCGCCCCAGGCGATGAAGAAGCAGTTGGCCTCCGTGGCGGCGCGGTTCTCGATGGCCAGCGGCAGCAGGCGGTTGCTCCAGAAGTAGACGCCAAAGGCGATCGGCAAGCCGGCGATGGCCCCGATGTTCAGGGCGTCGACCAGGCGCACGCCGAAGCCCACGCGGCCGCCTTTCGCCACCACCTTGGCATACTTCTGGCGCTCCTTCACGCCCCACAGCAGGGCGCCGGTGGCGACCATCGCGCAGCCGGCCAGGCCGCACAGGAAGAACAGCGCGCGCAGCAGGGTGTCGGCGAAGTGGGCAAGGTGCAGGCCGTAGAAGGCGCGGCGCATGCTCGACACGCCGCTTGGCTCGCCGGTCGAGGAAATCAGCGCGCCGGTGACGCCGTTGAAGGTCATCGACGGCTCGACGTTCGACAGCTGCCTCCCCGCGGGCCGCACCAGCTGCACGGTGGCGTTGGCGTCGTTCGGCTGGCTGACGACGATGCGCGAGACCGGCTGGCCCCATGCCGCCTGGGCCTGGGCCAGCATCGGGCCAAGGTCGGCCAGCGGCGCCGCGACCCTGGCCGGCTTCACGCGTTCGTTGTCCGGGAAGACCTCGGCGAACATGGTTTGCTGGTCGCCCTTGTAGATGGCTTTCGTCGGCGCCTCCATGTACATGAACATCAGCGTCACGATGCCGGTATAGGTGATCATCAGGTGGAAGGGCAGGGCCAGCACGGCGGTGGCGTTGTGCGCGTCGAGCCAGGAGCGCTGGCCCTTCTTTGGACGGAAGGTGAAGAAGTCCTTGAAGATGCGCTTGTGCGTAATCACGCCGCTGATGATCGCCACCAGCATGAACATGGCACAGATGCCGACGATCCAGCGGCCCCGGATGGCCGACATGTAGTACAGGTCGAAGTGCATCCGGTACAGGAATTCGCCGCCGCGGGTGTCGCGCGCCTGCGCCACTTCCCGCCCGGTGGCCGGGTCGAGCGTGAGGTTCTGCTTGCGGAAGGCGGCGCGCCGCTCGGCCATGCTCATGCCCTTCTTCGGCGGCAGGGTCCAGCTGGCCTGGACCACCGGATTGCGCTCGTTCGGCAGGCCGATGTACCAGGCGTTGGCTTTCGGGGCGCGTTCCTGCAGCGCCGCCACCGTGTGCGCGGCGATCGCCGCCGGCGGCAGGGTCGCGGTGGCGGCGGCGCTGGCGTGCAATTCCGGCTTCATCCACAGCGTGATCTCGTCGCGGTAATAGGCCGAGGTGCCGCCCATGAAGATCAGCAGCAGCACCCAGCATACGAGCAGGCCCGACCAGGTGTGCAGCCAGGCCATCGATTGGCGCAGTCCCTCCCTCATGCCAGGCTCCCCGTCAGCCACAGCAGGCCGCCGAGCAGGGCGCTGGCGCCGAGGATGCCGGCCCAGGCGCGGCCGGCGCTGGCGGTGGCGAACACCCACAGCACAGCGCAGGGATAGATCACAAAGGCGAGCATGGTGGCGAGGGTGACGGCATCGGCGCGCGACAGCGGCAGCAGCAGCGTCAGCAGCACCGCCAGCAGGGTCGAGGCGACGGCGGCCAGCAGGTAGCCGCCGCCGATGGCGGCCACGGCGCGCGCCGCCACGCCCAGGCGGTAGCGCAGGTCCACGGTGGTAGTCATGTCAGGTCGCTCGCAGGATTACTTGCCCGGGGCCGCAGCCGGGGCGGCCGCCAGGGCGGGCGCGCCGCTCGCGTGGGTGAACGAGAGCGCGGTGACGAAGCTGGCCGTGTCGTAGGCCTTGCCGTTGCGCGCTCCCGGCTGCTTGTCCTCGAAGTGGGCCTCGATCACGTAGTTGCCCTGCCATGGCAGGTCGAAGCGCACCAGGCCTGCGGCGTCGCTGGTCGCTTCCTTCGACCAGCCGTTCGGGATCACCGCGCTCACCTTGACCTTCGGCGCCGGCTTGCCCTTGTAGACGACACGGAACTGGCCCTGCTGGCCGGTTGGCACGATGTCGAAGGTGAGCTTCGGCTCCTGGGCGTTGAAGGTGGTGACGTAGCGCGCTGCCGGGGTCCAGGCCAGGCGCGTGGTCTTGCCGTCGTGCGTGTTCTCGAAATACGGGTAGCCCGCTTCTTCCACCACGATGGCTTCGCCAGGCGTGGCGGTGCGCGACAGCACGAAGCCGCGCGGCGTCTTTTCCAGCGCCAGGGCTTGCTCGCCGCGCGGGCCGACGAGCGTCGCAGTCGGCGTCATGAACTTGTCGAGCAGGCCGGGCGAGGTCTCGCGCAGGTTGTCGCCGAATTCGCCGAACTGCAGCGTTGCCGTCTTGCCCTCCTGTTCGATCCAGAGATGGTGGGCCTGGGCCGGTGCGAGGGCCGCAAAGGCGAGGAGGGCGGGCAGCAGCAGTGTCTTCATGGCGGGCTTTCGAGTGTGGGTGTGCGGGTCGGGCTGGATGCCAACGTCAAATGTGGCATTGCAACAATTCGTCGATGAGAATTATAATGCGAATCATTCTCATTTACAAACCAGCAAAAAGGAAGCATCGATGCCGCGCGTTCAGCCCCCAGTCCTCGTTCCACTCACCCCCGGCGCACGCCGGGCGAAACTGCTGTGCGCAAGCGTCGTGCTGCTGTCTCCGCTGGCCGTGCTGGCGCAGGGGCCGTCGCCCGACCATGCCACGGCCGAGGAGGCCGCCGAGGCTGCGCCGGCGGTGGTGAACGTGAGCGGCAAGGCCGTGGGCAAGGACTCGTTCGCCGCGCGCTCGGCCTCGGTGTTCAGGGGCGCCGACGACCTGCGCGAGATCCCGCAGCCGGTGACGGTGCTGACCCGCGAATTCCTCGACGCGCGCAACCTGCTAGACCTGCACGACGTGCTGCAGAACACGCCGGGCGTGACAGTCGATTACGTCGACAGCGAACGCGTGACCTATTTCTCGCGCGGCTACCAGATCGACGCCCTGCAGGTCGACGGCCTGACCATCAACCAGGGCGGCTCGGCCTTCGTCCAGCCCGACACCGCCGTGCTGGAGCAGGTCGAGGTGCTGCGCGGCGCGTCCGGCATGCTGCGCGGCGCAGGCAACCCGTCGGCCACGGTGAACATGGTGCGCAAGCGTCCGACCCGCGCCTTCCAGGCCTCCGGTGCGCTGACCCTCGGCTCCTGGGATCGCCGCCGCGTGGAAGCCGACATCTCCAGCCCGCTGAATGCATCGGGTTCGGTACGCGGGCGCGTGGTGGCGGTGAAGGATAAAAAGGAGTTCTTCCAGGACGCCAAGCAGGAAGACCGTGAAGTGCTGTACGGCGTGGTCGAAGCCGACCTGGGCGAGCGCACCACGCTCACCGGCAGCCTGCAGTACACCGGCCTGGACGCCACCGGCGCCTGGGGCGGCCTGCCGGGCAAGCTGGACGGCACGCCGCTGGACCTGCCGCGTTCCACTTACCTCGGTTCGGACTGGAACAAGTGGAACCGCACCAATGAGCAGGCCCTGCTGGCGCTGGAACACCGCTTCGACAACGACTGGACCGTCAAGGCCAGCGCGGCCTACACCCACCTCGACCTGAAGGACTTCAAGCAGACTTATTTTGCGCGCCCGGCCGGCGCCACCGATCCCTACCTGATGACGGTGACCACGGCCGAGTACATCGGCAACGAGAGCAAGCAGAACGCGATGACGCTGATTGCCCACGGCCCGTTCACGGCCTTTGGCCGCAAGCACGAGCTGACCGTCGGCCTGGAGCGCGTGCGCAACGACGCCGTCGAGAGCTGGGGTGCCGGCAACCTGTATCCGCTGACCGTGGACATCCGCAACTGGGACCCGGCAAGCAGCTATCCCGAGCGCGATGTGCCGATCTCGGCCGCGCCAACGCGCCCGAACGTCACCACCCAGCAGGGCGCCTTCGGCACCTTCCAGCTGTCGCTGCTCGATTCGCTGCAAGGCCTGGTCGGCGCGCGCCTGAGCTGGTGGGAATACGATTCGCACGGCAGCCCCACCAGCAACTACAAGGTCACGCGCGAAGTGACGCCGTTCTTCGGCCTGGTGTACGACGTGTCGAAGAACCTCAGCGCCTACGCCAGCTACACCGAGATCTTCACGCCGCAGAACGTGCGCGACGCGCAAGGCGAGATCCTCGACCCGATCCGCGGCGAAGACTATGAGCTCGGCCTGAAAGGCGCGTTCTTCGGCGGCGCCCTGAATGCCTCGGCCGGCCTGTTCCGCATCGAGAACGTCGGCCGCGCGGTCGAGGACACGGGCTCGATCAATCCCTGCCTGCCTTACTTCACCAGCGGTTACTGCCGCGTGGCCGGCGGCAAGCAGCGCAGCGAGGGCTGGGAGGCCGAGCTGTCGGGCGAACTGCTGCCCGGCCTGCAAATCTTTGGCGGCTACACGAACACCCGTACCCGCTACGTCCTCGACACGGCCGCGAACACCGGCCAGCCGCTGCGCAGCATCGATCCGAAGCACCAGCTGCGCGTGTTCGCCACCTACAAGCTCGACGCGCTGGCGCCGGGCCTGAGCGTGGGCGGCGGCGTGCAGGCGCAGAGCGACAGCTTCGTGCGCTCGGGGGCGCTCACCTCGCGCCAGGGCGGCTACACGGTGGCGAACGCCATGCTGAGCTACCGCTTCAACAAGAACCTGGCGCTGCAGGTCAATGCCAACAACCTGTTCGACAAGGTCTACTACAAGAAATTCGCCCCGACCGGCATCGGCTACTACTACGGCGACCCGCGCAACGTGTCGGTGACGCTGCGCGGCAATCTGTAAGAGGGATCATGCTCGGAGCACGCACGAACCGGATCGGTTCGTGCGTGCTCCGTTACCCAGGGCTATGACGCCCACCTTTCACTGCGGCTGCGACAGCGCTCCGCCAAAGACCACGCTGCCATCGGCATGCAGGCCGCCCGCGCCGCCCGTTCCTGCCTGGACTGCGTTGTTGGCCGGGCTGGCGCCGTTGTCGTAGTCGACCACCTCGGCTTTCGTGCCCGGTTCCAGGTGCGAGATGCGCACGCGGACGCGGTCCGCGGCGCCGCTCTTGCCGCCCGCGACCGTGGCAAGCGTAAAGCGGTAATTGGCTTTGCCGTTCACGGTGCCGACGCCGCTCACCTGCACCCACTTGCCGTTCACGGCCAGCGCATCGATGGCCGTGCTGTGCAGCGCCAGGCCGGCCACGTTCACTTCGACGGCGGCCTGGCCGGCGCCGGGACGCGCGCTGCCGGCGTCGGCGACAAAGGCGAAACTGCCAGCGGCGTGGCGCGACGCCATGCCGCCTGCGAGGCCGGTAGCCCCTTTGCGTGCGCCGGCGGGCGAGAAGAAGCTGCCCTCGCCGGATACCGCGCTGCTGCAGCCGCAGATCGTCACCTTGCGCTCGACCGCCGTATGCTTGCCGCCGCTGTCGAGAATGTCCAGGCGCACTGTGTAGATGCCGGTCTTGCGCCAGGCGTGCTGGCCGCTGACGTTGCCGCTGCCGGCCGCCTGGCTCACGGTTCCGACGCTGCTGCTGCCGTCACCCCAGGTCCAGGTGGCCTTGTGCGTGTCGCGCAGGTCGACGTCGCGGAACGAGGACGAGAACGACAGCAGGGCGTTGACGCGCGTGGCGCCCGTGAGCGCGATCGGCGCGGCCACCGGCGCCTGGTGGTAGGCCGCGCTCGGCACCAGCAGCACCAGGCCAGTGCTCCCGATGGCGACGATGGAACCGTTGTCGGAAACGGCCTCGGCCTGGAACAGCGTCAACCCGGGCGGCGCGCCGGGGATGCGCGTGTTCAGGTTGACCACGCCGCCGGCGCGGGTCCAGACGATGGCCTGGTCGCCGATGCGGCCGACCACCTGGCCCGCATTGTTCAGGTCGGTCACGTACGAGGGCAGGGCGTCGGCCGTGCCGAAGCGCAGGATGCCATGTTCGCGGCTCCAGACGAAGCCGAGGCTCTCGAACGGATTGTAGGCTTCCTGTCCGATGACCAGCCCTTTTTCGTTGATGTGTTCGGCATACGAGAGGAAGGTGGAGTCGGCGCCGAGGTCGACCTGCGTGCCGGCCGGCGTCCAGAGCAGGGCGCGGTCGTTGAGCGCGAGGTCGTTCGTGCCGCTGCCGACGATCTTCCCGGCCTCGTTGATGTCGTTGGCCGACGAGACCACGCTCGAGGTACCGACCAGCGACTGCAGGCCGCCGGACGGCGTCCATTTGAAGGCCCTGGCGACGATGCCGAGTTCCGGCCCTTCGGAGTAGCCGACCACGGTGCCGGCATCGTTGATGTCGTAGCCGTAGGAGGTGTTGCCGAAGGAACCGAGGTTGACCATGCCGGTGGCCGGCGTCCAGCGGAAGGCGGTGAACGGCCCGGTGCCGGAGAAGGCGGCGGCGCCGGTCACCCAGCCCTTGTTGTTGAGGGCGTAGGCGTTCGAGATGCTGATGCCGGGCCCGTTGATGTCGACCATGCCGGTTGCCTTGCTCCACAGGAAAGCGTGGTAGGCCCCGCCCGGCGTCGATGCGCTGCCGGTGATCTGCCCGCGGTCGTTGATGCCCTGGCTGACGGCGCCGCCGGTGCCCCCTAACGTGCCGATGTCGCGCACCGTGTAGCCGTCGTAGTACTTGGCGCGCGGCGTGTCGGTGCCGGGAACGGTTTCCGTGAACGTGACCTGGCCTTTGGCGTTGATGTTCACCACGCCGGGGGCGAGGGTCGACAACTGGACTACCCGGTAGTTGGTGGCGGCGGGCGCCGGCGGATGGCCGTTGGCGGTTGCGTTGGCAGCTGAATTGGCTGCTGCGTTGGCTGCTATATTAGCCGCTGAATCGGCCGCTGAATTGGCCACTGCGTTGGCCGCCGTGTTGGCGGCTGTGCCGTTAACACCGCCAGGCGCCGTGATGGCCGCGCCCGACGCCGCCAGCGCCGCCGCCGACAGCGCGCCCATCAGCGGGCACAGCAGCCAACGATTCCAGCCGGCGCCGTGGGGCGCGCCGCTTGTCGTGTTCGATTGCATTTGTTCCTCCTGATTCCATGCGGGCGCCCGGGGCTGGCCATGCCGGCCTGCCCGGGCGCCCTCGGTTAGCGATGGACGGCGCGCGGCAGCGCGCCAGCCCGCTCACGCATTGCTCATTGACTCCCCGCCGACGGCCCGCCGAACACGATCGCCCTGTCGCCGAGCACGGCGCTGCCTTCGGCCGACGTGCTTGTACCGGCGCCTGCGCCGGCCATGAGGCTGGCCGCCCTGGCGCCGGCGCGCGGGCCGTTGTCGTAGTCGACCACCTCGGCCTTGCTGTGGGCATCGGCATGCGTGATGCGCACGTGGACGCGGTCCTTTGCCGTGCCCGCGTCGGCCAGCGCCGTCAGCGTGAAGCGGTAGCCGCCCACACCGTTGACGCTGCCGCTGCCGCTATAGCGCACACGCTTGCCGTCGACCGTTACGCTGTCGACGGCGGTGCTGCGGAAGTTCAGCTTGCCGGTGTTGAAGTGGACTTCGGACGCGCCTTGTTTTGCGCGCGTGCCCGTTGCCTCCGACAGGAAGGCGAAGCGGGCGACGCCGGCGCCCTTGGTGTCGCGCGCCGAGGCGCCTTGCGGCGACAGGAAGGCGCCTTCGCCGGCAACCGCGCCGCTGCTGCAGCCGCATACCGTGAGCTTGCGCTCGACGCTGGTGCCCTGGCCGCCGCTGTCGAGGATGTTCAGGCGCACCGTGTAGATACCGCTTTTCCGGTAGGCGTACTGGCCGCTGACGTTGCCGCTGCCGGCCGCCTGGCTGACGGTGCCGGCGGCGCTGGCGCCGTCGCCCCAGGTCCAGGTGGCCTTGTGGGTGTCGCGCAGGTCGACGTCGCGGAACGAGGACGAGAACGACAGCAGGGAATGCACGCGCGTGGGGCCGGTGAGCTTGATCGGCGCGGCCACCGGCGCCTGGTGATAGGCCGCGCTCGGCACCAGCAGCACCAGGCCGGTGTTGCCGACGGCGGCGATCGAACCGTTGTCGGACACTGCCTGGGCCTGCCACAGCTCGAGTTCGGGCGGGGCGCCCGGGATGCGCGTGTTCAGGTCGACCACGCCGGCCGTGCGCGTCCAGGCGAAGGCACGGTCATTCAGGCTGCCGACCACCTGCCCGAGGTTGTTGACGTCGCCCGTGTTCGAGGTGTCGGTGCCGGGCGTGCCGATCAGCTGCAGGCCGGTGTCGCGGCTCCAGATGAAGCCGTTCGGATCGACCGGTGCGCTGTAGTACTGGCCCGTGACCAGGCCTTTTTCGTTGATGCGCTGGGCAAACGCGAGGTAGCTGGGCGCGGTGCCGATTTCCTGCAGGCCGCCGCCCGGCGTCCACAGGAAGGCCTGGTCGGAGAGCGAGGTGTCGAACGAGGCGCTGCCGACGATCTTGCCGGCCTCGTTGATGTCGAGGCCTTCCGAGGCCACGCTCGAGATGCCGACCAGCGATTGCAGGCCGCCGGCCTCGGTCCAGCGGAAGGCGCGGCCGAGGATGCCGAGTTCCGGGCCTTCGGAGTAGCCGACGACGGTGCCGGCTTCGTTGAGCGCATTGGCGCTGGACGCATTGCCGAAGGAGCCGAGGTCGACCACGCCGGAGGCGGGCGTCCAGCGGAAGGCATGCAGGGGCGAGCGGCCTGGCGCGGTGGCGACGGCGCCGGCAACCCAGCCGCGGTTGTTGATGGCATTCCCGAACGAGCGCCCGGAACCCGGCGGGTTGAGGTCGACCATGCCTGTGGCCTTGCTCCAGCGGTAGGCGTGGTAGACCTCGCCGGCGGCATCGACCGTGGCGCTGCCGGCGATCTGGCCGTAATCGTTCAGTGCGCCGACGTCCGCGTTCGGGCCGCCGAGGGTGCCCAGGTCGCGCACGGTATGGCCATCGTAGAACTTGGCCCGGGTGCCGGTTCCGGCGGAAAATTCGGTGAACGCGACCTGGCCCTTGACGTTGATTTCCGCAAAGGCGCTCGAGGGCGACAGCTGGATGGCGCGGTAGTTCGGAATCGCCGCCGTGCCGCCGGATGCGGTGCTGCCGGGTGCGCCGGCGGGGGCAGCCGCCGCCATCGCCGCCACCGATGCGGCTGCCGCAGCCGCCAGGGGCCGCAACAGCCAGGGCTTGCGGCCTGCACGGTGCCGCCTGCCGCTCGTATTTCTCGCTTGCATTTGTTCCTCCTGATCCAGTGTCGTGCGTTCAATCAACATGCCACGCAGGAATAGGTGCTAGACGAACGCAGTCGTTCCAGCTTAGGGACAGGTGTGGAGGCCGCTTCTGGCCCAGATCAAACGGAAAGCTCGGCAGTACGCAGGCATTGCAAACGCCGTGCGCACTGCCGCGATCATCTTCAGGAAGGAATTGGTGCCAGTATATTTCCCGACCGCTGGCGCCGGTAGGGCAGGCAAGCTGCCGTGTTCGTGTGAACAGGCGCCATGTTGGCCGATGAATGTGACAGGCGTTTGACCGCCAGGTGACAGTTTGCTGACGCTAAGTACTCGACCGGAAATAAATGTGAGTTTTGGCAAACAGAACCGGATGCGGTGCAAGGCGGCGAGCGCGCCGCAGTGCGAGCACTGCAAGCACGAGCCAACGCAGCAACGCGCCGGTTATGGCAGCCAAAAACACATTTATTTATGGGCGAGTACTTATAGGCTTTTTGCCACGGCCTGGGCCGAGGCTTCGATTTTGAGGCCCAGCTTGCGCAGCAGGGCGCCGGCTTCGTACGCCAGGCCAAGGTCGGGCGCCAGCATGCGCACCGCCGTGGCCAGGGCCAGGTCGTCGCCGCTGCCGAACAGGCGCGTGCTTTCCGGCGCGGCGCGCCTGGCCTGCGCAGCGGCAGCGGCGCCGTCCTGGGCCGGCAGCGTCGGCGCCAGGTGGTGTTCCAGGTCGGCCTCGCGCAGCACCAGGCCTTCGGCGTCGCTTCTGCCGCGCAGCGGCGCCACCGGCACGTCGGGCACGATGCCGCGCGCCTGGATCTCGCGCCCCCGCGGCGTGAAGTAGCGCGCCACCGTCATCTTCACGGCGCTGTCCTCCGACAGCGGGAACACGGTCTGGATCGAACCCTTGCCGAAGCTCGGCGTGCCGACGATCCGCGCGCGGCCATGGTCCTGCAGGGCGCCGGCCACCAGCTCCGCCGATGAGGCCGAGCCGCCGTTGACCAGCACCGCCAGCGGCACCGTGCGGGTCCAGGCGGGCAGGCCGGCCAGCACGTCGGGTTCGCCCGGCCCGCGGTAGTAGCGCGGAGCGACCGTGACCCGGCTCTCGGCGCCGGCCATGCGTCCGCGCGCCGTGAACAGCAGCGCATCCGGCGGCAAGAAGGCGCCGGCCACGCCGACGGCGGCCGTTACCAGCCCGCCCGGATCGTTGCGCAGGTCGAGCACGACGCCGCGCGGCGCGCCGGCCGCGTCGAGCGTGGCCAGGGCTGCGGTCAAATCGGCGGCGGTGCGGCCCTCGAAGCGCGAGATGCGGATCCAGGCCACGCCTGGCGCGGCCATGCGGGTGCGCACCGTGTCGGCGCGCAGCGCGGCGCGCGTCACGTCGACGCTGCGCACGTCGCCCTTGCCGCCCCGGCGCAGGCCCAGCGTCAGCGCGGTGCCGGGCACGCCGCGCATGCGCTTTTCCAGTTCCGCCGGACGCATGCGCATGATGGCCTCGCCGTTCAGCGAAACGAGGGTGTCGCCGCTTTCGATGCCGGCCTGCGCCGCCGGGCCGTCGTCGGCAACGGCGACCACCTGCATCTGGCCTTCCTCGACTTCGACCTCGACACCGATGCCCACGTATTCTCCCAGCCGGTCCTGTTCCAGCCCGGCCAGCTCGTCCTTGCCGAGGTATTGCGAGTGCGGATCGAGCGAAGCGAGCATGCCGCCGATGGCGGCCTGCAGGAGCTTGCGCTCGTCGGGCGCTTCCACGTACTGCGACTTCACCAGCGCATACGCCGCGATCAGCTGGTCGAGCTCTTCCTTGGGCAGGGTGACGGAGGCGTTGTCGGCGGCATGGGCCGGGGCGGCGCAGGACAGGGCGGCACAGGATAGCGAAACGAGCAGGGCGAGGCGGCGAAATGGCATGGTGGTTTCCTTTCTGCCAGCAATTCTGTCGCGACCTGGCGTTAGCTGCGGTTATGCATTCGTAAGCAACTGTAAGCGGGGGAATGCCGATTTCGATGTATCTTTACGGAAATATTGCCGTCTTTTGATGCGTCTGGCTCAAGCGGGTTTATACTGCGGGCGCGGATGTATTTACGCTAACGAGTCCGGCCGGCAAGCCGCACTGCAGGAGACCCATCACCCCATGCTCATAGGACGTTACGACCCATCCCTGGTGCTGGTCTCGGTGCTGGTGGCGATCTTCGCGTCGTACACCGCGCTCAGCGTGGCCGGCCGTGTCAAGCAGGCGCATGGCGCCGCCAGCCTGGCCTGGACCGCGGGCGGAGCGCTGGCCATGGGCAGCGGCATCTGGGCCATGCACTTCATCGGCATGCTTGCCTTCAGCCTGCCGATCCCGCTGGGCTATGACGTGCCGCTGACCCTGCTGTCGCTGCTGCTGCCGGTGCTGGTGTCCGGCATGGCGCTGTGGCAGCTGCGCGCGCCGCTGCTGCGCCCGCGCGACCTGGCCTCGAGCGCACTCCTGATGGGCCTGGGCATCAACGCCATGCACTACACCGGCATGGCGGCGATACGCATGTCGCCGGCCATCGACTACGATCCCTGGCTGTTTGCGCTGTCGGTGCTGATTGCCGTCGGGTCCGCCGCCGGCGCGCTGTGGATCGCCTTCCGCCTGCGCCAGGGCACGGCCGGCGCCTGGGTGGCGCAATCGGCGGCCGCCGTGGTGATGGGTTTTGCCGTCGCCGGCATGCACTACACCGGCATGGCCGCCGCCGGCTTCCCGGAAGGGAGCGTGTGCCGCGCGGCCACCGGCTTGATCGGCCAGCAGAACCTGGCGCTGATCGTCACCGCCGTCATCGTCGGCCTGCTGGTCGTGGCCTTGCTGTTCTCGGTGCTCGATGCGCGCCTGCAGGCGCGCGCCGCCAGCCTGGACGCTTCGCTGGCCGTGGCCGAGGAGCGCAAGGCCCTGTACCTGCAGGAAGTCGAGGCCCGCGTCGAGGCCGAGCGCATCAACCAGCTGAAGGACGAATTCCTGTCCACCGTGTCGCACGAACTGCGCACGCCGCTCAATGCCATCCTCGGCTGGTCGCAGCTGCTGGCGCAAAAGCAGGCGCCGAGCGAGGAGATGCTGCGCAAGGGGCTCGACACCATCGAGCGCAATGCGCGCGTGCAGGTGCAGCTGATCGACGATTTGCTCGACATGAGCCGCATCCTGTCGGGCAAGGTAAGGCTCGACCTGCAGCCGGTGAAGCCGGCCGAATTCGTCGGCGCCGTGGTCGAATCGCTGCGCCCGACCGCGATGGCCAAGCGCATCCGCCTGGAGGCCGAGCTCGACGAGGAAGCGGGTCCGGTGCTGGCCGACAGCGGCCGCATGCAGCAGGTGATGTGGAACCTGGTGTCGAACGCGGTCAAGTTCACGCCCGGCGGCGGCCTGGTGGAGGTGGCGCTGTGGCGCGAGGGCGAGCAGGTGGCGATCCGGGTGCGCGACAACGGCGCCGGCATCCACGCCGACTTCCTGCCGCACGTGTTCGACCGCTTCCGCCAGGCCGACACCTCGACCACGCGCCAGCACGGCGGCCTCGGGCTGGGCCTGTCGATCGTGCGCCAGCTGGTGGAGCTGCACGGCGGCACGGTGACGGTCGACAGTGCCGGCGAAGGGCAGGGCGCCAGCTTCACCGTCTGCCTGCCGCTGCAGCCGGCGCTGCCCGACTGGAGCCTGGCGCCGGCCGCATCCGGCGAAGACGGCGCGCACCCTGGCGCGGGAGTCTTGCCCGACTTGTCCGGCATGCGCGTGCTGGCGCTGGACGACGATCACGATTCGCTCGAGATGCTGCGCACCATCCTGGCCGGGGCCGGCGCCCACGTCGCCGTGGCGCGCACGCCGCAGGAGGCGTTCGAGCTGCTGCGCGTGGAACGCCCGCAACTCTTGATCAGCGACATCGGCATGCCGGGCATGGATGGCTTCGAATTCATCGGGCGCCTGCGCAACCTCGACGACACCGGGCTGTGCCTGATGCCGGCGCTGGCCCTGTCCGCCTTTGCGCGCAAGGAAGACCGCGACCGCGCCTGCGCCAACGGCTTTACCGATTACCTGGTCAAGCCGGTCACCCCGAGCCTGCTGGTCGAGGCGGTGGCGGCGCTGCGGCCCGCGGCGCTGGCGGCGCGCACACCGTCAAGTCCTGAATTCAAGTCCTGAATTTCAGGCAGGGGCAGTCAGGTCTTCACGGCCAGGAATTCGCCCTTGCCGACCGGGACCAGGCTGGTGCTGAAGGCGGCGTCGTCCTTTACCGCGGCGACGAAGTCCGCCATCTCGTGTGCATGCGAGCTCGCGTTGTCGACCACCAGCAAGCCGCCCGCGCGCAGCACGCGGCGCAAGTCCGGCCACCAGGCGAGATACAGGCTGCGCGCCGAATCGAGGAAGACCAGGTCAGCCGAGGCGTCCGGCGCCTGCGCCAGCCAGGCGCCGGCGTCGCCTTCGACTTGCGTGATGACGCCGTCCAGGCCGGCCGTGGCGATGTTTTCGCGCGCCATCGCCACCTTGTCCGGCGCGCGCTCGATCGTCGTCACGGCGCCGCCGATGGCGCGCGCGGCGTCGGCCAGCCACAGCGTCGAGTAGGCGTTCGAGGTGCCGATTTCCAGCACGCGGCGCGCCACCGTCGCGCGCACCAGCACGGACAGGAATTCGCCGGTGTCGGGCGTGATGTTCAGCATGCGCGTGCCGCTCTTGCCGACGGCGGCGTCGTTCGTGTTGCCGAAGTCGGCGAGTTGTTCGAGCTGGCGTTTCAATGCGAGGTCCATGTGGGTTTCCTTGATGACTAACCTGGCCATGCTGCCATAAATGCATCGCGCTTGCCGCGGGCTGGATGTTGTTATCCCACGTCCATACGCTATGTCCGCCGGCAGCTGTGGGTTCCCCTTGGGAAAGAAAGGAACGATAATCATCGTTTCCGGTTAGCGAATACAGGAGCAGTAATGCAAGACCACGACCATCGCGACGATCACAATCCCAGCGACAAGCGCGATAACGCCCAGCCCGCCAGCCCGGGCCGCCGCCGCATCTTCCAGGCCGCCGCCGCGGCCGGAATCGCCGGCAGCCTGCCGTCCGCCGCGCAGGCCGCGCCGGCCAAGCGCGCCGCCGCCGCCAAGCCGGCCTCGCTCGACGCCAAGCTGAAGGCGAACGTCAAGAACGTGGTCGTGATCTACCTCGAGAACCGCAGCTTCAACAACTTGTTTGCCAACTTCCCCGGCCTGGCCGCGCCGCTGCCGGCCAGCGCGCCGCAGAAAGACCGCGACGGTTCCATCCTGCCGACCCTGCCGAAGATCTGGGGCGGCATGGTGCCGGGCCGCCAGGACATCGGCGGCAAGGAATACCTGATCGGCGAAGACAAGATCGCCAACCTGCCGAACGGCCCGTGGAAGCTGGTCGACGGCGACGGCAAGCCGCTGCCGGAAGGCCTGGTCACGCGCGACCTGGTGCATAATTTTTATCACAACCAGATGCAGATTAACGGCGGCAAGAACGATGGCTTCGTTGCCTGGGGCGACTCCGGCGCGCTGGTGATGGGCCATTACGGCGAGACCGACAAGCACCTGGGCCTGTGGCAGATCGCGCGCGAATTCACCCTGTGCGACAACTTCTTCATGGCGGCATTCGGCGGCTCTTACCTGAACCACCAGTTCCTGATCAGCGGCCGCACGCCGGAATTCTTCAACGCCGCCGAGACCCCGGCGAAAAAGAAGATCGCCGTGCTGGAAGACGGCCCGCAGGGCACGCGCCTGGCCGTCGCCCCGGATTCGCCGAAGTCCGCGCTCGACGGCAAGCCGAAGTTCGTGCACTCCGGCGCCATCACGCCGGACGGCTACGCCGTGAACACCATGGCGCCGCCTTACCAGCCGAGCTGGGTGCGTCCGGCGCCGGGCGGCGACGCGAACGTGGCCGACGCCAGCGACCCGTCGGTGCTGCCGCCGCAAAGCTACGACACCATCGGCGATTTGCTGTCGCGCGCAGGCGTGAGCTGGGCCTGGTATGGCGGCGCCTGGCAAGCGGCGATCGACGGCCGCGGTGCCGGCCAGCGCCCGAACTTCCAGCACCACCACCAGCCTTTCAACTACTTCAGGCAGTTCGCGCCCGGCACCAAAGCGCGCGAAGAACACCTGCGCGACGGCGGCCTGGGCGACAGCCCGATCTCGAACAAATTCATCGCCGACGCGGTGGCGGGCAAGCTGCCGGCCGTGAGCTTCTACAAGCCGCAAGGTAACCTGAACCTGCACGCGGGTTATTCGGACATCGAGTCGGGCGATGCCCACGTGGCCAACGTGATCGAACACTTGAAGAAGTCGCCGCAGTGGCAGGACATGGTGGTCGTCATCACCTTTGACGAGAACGGCGGCTGGTGGGACCACGTGGCGCCGCCGCAGGGCGACCGCTGGGGCCCAGGCTCGCGCATTCCGGCCATCGTGGTGTCGCCGCATGCGAAGAAGGGGGCAGTGGACCACAACTACTACGACACGACCTCGATCCTGCGCCTGATCACGCGCCTGCACGGATTGCCGCTGCTGGAAGGCCTGGCGGCGCGCGATGCGGCGTTTGCGTCGCGTGGCGCGCGCGGGCCGGGGGATTTGACTGCGGCGCTGAGCTTCCGCTGATCCGCATTTTCCTGGATGGCCGGCCGGATTTCCGGGCCGGCCATTTTTTTTTATATCCATATTCACAAAAATGTTGCCAAGCGGCTAACGCGCGCTGGGTTCGTCAACGCGGCGATACACTGCGGTTTGGCTCGAATCTGTTGTCGTTCCGTTACCGCGTGTGCGGTGCGGGCCGCCTGCGGATATGCCGATGTCACATTGAACAGGAACCGGCACAGGAGACGTGATGCCGGCGCCTTCCCCAACCCCAGGAGAGCATCATGCAAAAAAACAAAGCACTGAAAGGACTGCTCGCCGTATCGGCAGCAGCAGCCATGTTCGCAAGCTATGGCGTCCACGCACAAACCGCAACCGAACTGCAGAGCCAGGGCGCGCAAACCGGCACCAACATGACCGGCAAATCGGCCGCTGACGGCGCCGTGAGCAACACCAACAGCCAGGGCATGGAAGACCGCAGCGCCCAGGTCGGCTCCAGCACCGCCGGCCAGACCGGCTCGTCGTCCTCGTCGTCGCACAGCGCGCACGGCATGAGCGGCAGCACCGGCGCCTCGGCTGCCGGCATGGACCAGTCGTCGGGCGCCTCGGGCGCAGCCGGCGCCACCGGTTCGAGCCTGAGCAAGGCCGACAGCAAGGGCATCATGGACATGGCAATGGTGAACATGGCCGAAGTCGAAATGGGCAAACTGGCACAGAGCAAGAGCCAGAATCCGGAAGTCAAAACCTTCGCCCAGCAAATGATCGACGACCACACCAAGGGCCTGCAGGAAGTGCAAGCCGTGGCGCAAGCCAAGGGCGTGACCCTGCCGACCGAACTCGACGCCAAGCACAAGGCCATGTCGGAAAAGCTGGCCAAGCTGAACGGCGAAGCCTTCGACCGTGAGTACATGAAAGTCGGCGGCGTGGCTTCGCACAAGGAAGCCCTGGCACTGCTGAAGAAAAACCAGAAGTCCGCCAAGGATGCCGACGTCAAGGGCCTGGCCGCCAAGATGCAACCGACCGTCGAGCAGCACCTGAAAGCTGCCCAGCAGGCGCCGACCGCCAAGTCGGGCACCACGTCGGGCAAATAAGCGGGCAAGTAAGCGGGTAAATAGGCAGATCGATTGACCATCGCCATGCGGTGGTCGATTGATTGCTGAAAGAGCACGCGAGGTCTTCGGACTCTGCGTGCTCTTTTTCGTTTTGCCGAGGCGGTGTCTTCTCTGTCTCGCCGCTTTCGCCTGGCGTATACTTCAGGCATGACGATCCCACGCTGCAGCTGGGCCAATCCGGCCAATCCCCGCTACCTCGACTACCACGACCACGAGTGGGGCACGCCCTGCCATGACGAGAACCGCCTGTTCGAGATGCTGAACCTGGAAGGCGCCCAGGCCGGCCTGTCCTGGGAAACGGTACTGAACAAGCGCGACAGCTACCGCGCCGCCTTCGACGGCTGGGACGCCGAAAAAATCGCCTGCTACGACGAAGCCAAGGTGGCCGAGCTGTTGGCCAATCCCGGCATCGTGCGCAATAAGTTGAAAGTGGCCGCCGCCATCAGCAACGCCAAGGCCTATCTCGCGCTGCGCGCCGAAGGCCAGACCCTGGACAGCTATTTGTGGGGCTATGTCGACGGCAAACCCATCGTCGGCGACTGGAGCGACGGCACGCGGCCGACGAAGACGGCGCTGTCGGACCGCCTCTCGAAAGACCTGTCGAAACGCGGCTTCAAGTTCGTCGGCTCGACCATCATCTACGCCTACATGCAGGGCATCGGCATGGTCGACGACCATGCACCGCACTGCTTCCGTTACGCGGGCGCCAAGTGAATCCATCGTCGTTCTGGCAGGGGCGCGAACGCTATACGGTGTTCGACACGCGCCATGGCGACGGCAGCCGGGTGCAAGCACTGGTCGAAGCCTGGCGCCGTGACCCTGCGCGGCCTGCGCGCCTGCACATCGTGGCGCTGGCGGAGGGCCTGCTGCCGGGTTTTCATCGCGTGCCGCAGGAGGATGACGCCGTCACGCTCGATCTGCTGTGCGCACCGCTGGAAACGGCGCTGGCCCAATTGTCGGCGCGGATCGACTTCGCGTATGTGCATGGGGTGCCGGAAGCCGGCTTCGCCCGCGCGCTGGCACGGCTGGTGGCGAGCGATGCGGTCCTGGCCGCCGACGCGCTCGACGCGCAGCAGGTGGCCGCGCTGGCAGCGCAGGGTTTCGTGTTCGACGAGGACAAACGCGGCGCACGCTTCGCCAGCCGCAAGCCGCGCCAGCCTTTGCCAACTGTGCCGCCGCGCCATGCCATCGTGATCGGCGCCGGCCTGGCCGGCTGCGCCGCTGCCCAGCGCCTGTGCGCGCGCGGCTGGCAGGTGACCCTGGTCGAACGCCACCCGCAGGCGGCGATGGAAGCCTCTGGCAACCTGGCCGGCATCTTCATGCCGCTGCTCTCGAAGGACGACAACATCCCGACGCGCCTGACGCGCGCCGCCTACCTGTACGCGCTGCGCTACTGGGACAGCATCGGCGGCATCGGCCGCGCAATCGAAGGCGCGGCCTGCGGCGTGATGCAGCTGGCGCGCGATCCTGGTCACGCCGATGCCTCGCGCGCCATTGCGGCGGCAGGTTCGACTCCTCCGGAGTTTGCAGAATGGCTGGAGTCGCCGGAGGCGGAGGCCTTGCTTGACCTGCCGGCGCCCGACGGCGCCTGGCTGTTCCGCCAGGGCGGCTGGGCGCGGCCCGGCAGCGTGTGTGCGGCGATGATGGCGGCCTGCGGTGACCGTTTGACGGCGCGCTTCGGCGTCGGCAGTGTCACGCTGGAACGCGTTGGCGATAGCGTTGATGATGACTGGCTGGTGCGCACGCTCGACGGCGCCGTCGTTGCACAGGCGCCGACCGTGGTGCTGGCCGGTGGTGCGGCCTCCGGCGCCTTCGCGCAGGCGTCGCGCCTGCCGCTGTCTGCCTTGCGCGGCCAGGTCACGCACCTGGATGCATCCACGCTGCCGTCGCTGCCCTATGTGCTGTGCCGCGAAGCCTACCTGACCCCGGCTGCGAACGGCCTGGCCTGCGCCGGCGCCACCTACGATCTCGACGCCGATCCAGCCTTGCGCGCAGCCAGCCAGCAGGAAAACATCGAACGCCTGCAGGCGCTGGTCTCGAACCCGGAGGCGGGCAGGGATGCACCGCTGCAGGGCCGCGTCGGATTCCGCTGCGTGGCGCCGGACCGCCTGCCGCTGGTCGGCGCGCTGCCCGATTTCGATGCCGCCGGCACGACCGAGCGTTTGCGCGACGTGCCGCGTTATCCCGGCCTGCATGGGCTGCTCGGTTATGCGTCGCGCGGTTTGATCTGGGCACCGCTGTGCGCCGAGCTGCTGGCGGCGCGCCTCGAAAACGAACCGCTGCCGCTGGAGGCCAGCCTCGTCGATGCGCTCGATCCGGCGCGCTTTGTGTTGCGTGCGCGGCGTAACAGCCGGGCGCCCCAGGGCGACTGACAAACTTGTCGGGTTACCCGGTCTGGATGTCTGCGCATCCCGCCTCACGGTGCGCAAACGATGAAATGGCTGCAACTGGCCATGATGGCGATCCAGCGCCCTGGATCTGTCGTTCAAGGGACCGGGGCATCGGCTTCCAGACGCTGGATGGCGAATACGTCACCCTGTGCCGCGGCTTTCTTATACCAGCGTAAGGCTTCGGCCTGATCCGCCGGTCCGCCAATGCCTTGCTCGTGAAGCTGTCCTATCTTGAACTGGGCATGCACATGACCGAGGTCTGCCGCACGTTTGAGCAGGGCCCGAGCATGCTCCTGATCGGCATCGGATGGGGGATGCTTCAGCTTCAGCAAAGCATAGTAGTAAAGTGCGTTCGCATCATCCTTGTTTTTCTGCAGGGCCAGATCGAGCCGCATCGACACGCGGGACATATCGGAATCCGCTTCCAAAAACCAGTTATACGAGACTGAAGCCCATACCGGTATTGGCTGGCCATTCGATGTGACGGGCCGGAACACGCATGTCGACAGTATTTCTTGCGGAGCCCTGTCGAGCGTCGCCGAACCGCTGGGATTCAAGATGACCGTCTTCTTGACGATACCGTCGGTACCAATGAGGAAGCCGATTTCGGTGATGCCTTCTTCGCTCAGGCGGAGTGACTCAGGAGGGTACTGGATCTTGTCGCAGGGCTTGGTCTGCACGCGGTTTGCCGTCTCTTCGGCAGCGGCCAGGTTGACCGTGCAAGCCAGGAGAATGAGTGCCATGAAGCGTCGCGAGGCGGGAACGCGCATAGTGTCCTATCAATTTGTGTGAATGAGGATGGCGACCAGGGCATGCGATTCCTGTTTTAATCCGTCCAAATCCGCTGCCGGCTGTATTGAAGTGTACGATCTTGTTGCAATTTCAGCAAGAAATGAGTTGTAGCGGACACGCACACACTGTTGCGCCAGAATAAACCGCGTATCCGCTGCGCTGGCCTGATGTTATCTGTGCGTATAATTGGCCTGTGGCAACTTTTCTGCGCCGGAAGGAGGGCGCCGGCGATGGACGACACCCAACACTCCCAGCAGCTCGCCCTGTTCCTGGCCTCGACCGCGCACGACATGAAGAACTCGATCAGCGTGCTTTCGGGAACCCTGGAGCGCCTGCTCGACGGCGCTTCGCCGCAGACCGACACCGCCGATCCACAATTCGCGCAAATGGCGCAGATGCTGTACCAGACGCGCCGCCTGAACGACAACCTGATGCAGCTGCTGGCCTTGTATAAACAGGTTGGCCAGCCCGAATATCCTTTCGACGTGCAGCCCATTCCGGCCATCGAACTGGCGGAGCAGGTGGCGGCCCTGGGAAGGGTGCTCCTGCAATCGCGCGGCATCGCCTTCGAAGTCGAGGTCGATCCGAACCTGATCTGGCACCTCGACGAAGATCTGATCGTCGGCGTGGTGTCGCACGCCGTCAACAATGCCGTCAACTACACGCGCGACCGGATTCGCCTGTCGCTGCGCCAGCACGATGAGGTACTGGAAATCCGCGTCGAGGACAACGGCGCCGGTTATCCGCAAGCCTTGCTCGATGCCGGCGCCGCGGCGATGAGCGGCGTGTCCAGCGGCGTCGACTTCCGCACCAACAGCGCCGGCCTGGGTTTGTACTTCGCACGCGAGGTCGCGCGCATGCACCGCCACCGCGGCCGGCATGGCGCGGTGCGCCTGGAAAACGGCGGCAGCTTTGGCGGCGGCTGCTTCATCCTGACCTTGCCATGAGCAGCCCGCTGGAGCGCAAGGCCGAGCAGATCGACTGGGCCGGCAAGAACTACCTGGTGGTCGACGATTTCATCGGGGTGCGCCAGCTGCTGCGCGAAAGCCTGCGCAGCCTCGGCGCCCGGAACATCGACCAGGCCGCGAGCGGCGGCGAAGCGATCGCCTTGTTGGCGAAAACACGCTACGACGTGGTGCTGTGCGACTTCAACCTCGGCGACGGCAAGAACGGCCAGCAGGTGCTGGAAGAAGCGCGCGTGCGCAACTTCCTCTTGCCGTCGAGCGTGTGGATGATGGTGTCGGCCGAGAAGAGCGTGGAATCCGTGATGGGCGCGGCCGAGCACCAGCCCGACGCCTACCTGGTGAAACCGATCACCGAAGGCGTGCTGCTCACGCGCCTGAACCGCGCCTGGCACCGCAAGCAGGTATTCCGCCCGATCGATCAGGCCTATGCCGAGAAGGATTACCTGCGCGCGGCGCGCTTGTGCGACGAGCAGATCGCCGCCAGCCGCGTGCACGAGACCGAACTGCTGCGCATGAAGGCGCGCCTGATGGAAAAGAGCGGCGAGCCGGAAAAGGCGCGCGAAGCCTACGAGCGCGTGTTGGCCGGGCGCGAATACCAGTGGGCGCGTTCCGGCCTGGCGAAGATCCGCATGGTGAACGGCGAACTCGAACAGGCGCGCCAGATGTTCCTCGGCGTGATCGCGGAAAACCGCTACTACATCGACGCCTACGACCAGCTGGCCCAGGTGTATCAAAACATGGGCAAGTACGAGGAAGCCTGCAGCATCCTCGAACGCGCGACCAAGCTGTCGCCGAACTCGGTGCCGCGCCAGCGCAATCTCGGCAAGGTCTGCCTGAAGCTGGGCAACGTGGCGATGGCGGAAAAGGCCTTCCGCAAGTGCATCGCGATCGGCGAATACTCGGTGCGCAAGACGCCCGACGCCTACTTCGGGCTGGCGCGCGTGTGCGGGCTGAAGAACGATCCGAAGGAGGCGCTGGTGCTGCTGGGTGCGGCGCAGCGCGAGTTCGGCGCCGAGCACCCCGACATGCCGCTGCGCGCCAAGATCACCGAGGGCCTGGTCTACCACGAAAGCGGCGACTACCGCCATGCGCGCAAGGCCGGTGACGAGCTGGAAGCGCAGCTGAATGCGCGTCCCGAACGGCCCGACGTGCCGACCTGCCTGGAGATGGCGACCTTGCTGTTCGCGGTCGGCGTAAAGGATGCGCCGGTCGAGCTGCTGTGCTACGTGGCGCGCAACAACCACGACAACGCGGTGCTGCTCGACGAAGTGCAGGCGATTTTCGAGAAGGCGCGCATGGGCGAGGAGGGCGCGTCGCTGATCCGCGCGGCGAAGAAGGAAGCGTCGGACCTGATGAACCAGGGCGTGCTGCTCTGGAAGACCGGCAAGCTCGGCGAGGCGGTGGCATGGATGCGCAATGCGCGCACCAAGCTGCCGAACAACCAGCGGATTTTGTTCAACGCGGCCCAGGTGCTGGTATCGCACATGAAGGAAAAGGGCTATGACGAACTGATGGCCGCCGAGGCGCACGAGGTGCTGGCGCATGTGGACCAGCTGCAGCCGGGGCAGCAGCGGTTTGCGCAGTTGATGGAGCAGCTGGCGGCGCTGGTGCCGAAGGTGGAAGAGGCGCCGGCCGAGGAAACACCGACGCCGCCAACGGAGCCCGAGGCCTGAACCGTACGGTGGCCACTCCGTGCCCACGCGGGTACGTGTTCGGCCGTAGTCAGCGGCCGTGATCATTCGCCCCGAAACCTCACCATCATTGGATAAACTGGCGAGACGCATTTGGAAACGCTGCGAACATGCATTAGGCGCGGCGACATCCGGCGCCAACATTGACCATCGTTCCGCGTGGGCACGGGGTGCCCACCGTACGGTCGGCACAACGGGTTACCGGAACTCGTCGCGGCTGCCTGGAGGTTGTGGTGTTGGCACCGGCGCCGCCACCAACCCATGCGCCCCCATCAAATGCGCACACAGCTTCGCCACATCGTGCGACCCATCCGCTCGCTCCGAGGCCGCCGCCGCCGCGGCCAGCGCCGCCTTGGTGATGTGGTACCCCAGCGCCCGGTAACTTTCGAACTGGGCCTCGTTGAACCACTGGTCCGCCGTGCTCTGGTGCGGGTAATCCGGGTGCGCCTTGCGGTAGTTGAGCACATCGGCATTCTCCGAGCCCACGATGGCCGGCTTGATGTACAGGAGCGTGCCATCCACGCCGCCCGCATCCACGTGGCTGTAGCGCACCGTCCCCACCGCGCAGCTGGCGCCGCACAGACTGGTCGAGGGCAGCAGGTCCATCTTCGAGACGTCGATCTCCACGTTCACATGCAAATCGGTGGCGCATTTGCGAATGGCGTTGCCGAGGTCCTCGAAGGCCATGCCGCGGTCGCTGGCGACGTCCACCGCCACGATCAGGCGGCAGCGGCGGCGCACCAGTTCGTAGATGCCGAGGTTCTCGAAGTGGCCGCCGTCCGACAGGTAGACGTAGTTCGCGTCCGCATTCGTCATCCCGAACAGCTCCGCGATCAACGAGAACAGGCCGATCCCCGGCGAGGAATGCGTCCACACGGCCTTGCGCGGGTTCGGGCACCAGCGCCCCAGACGCACGTTAAACATCGTCATCAGGAAGTTCAGCGGCGGCGAGGAGTGGGTGCCCATGTTCGGGCTGGCCGCCGCGCCGGACATCGCCACCGCCATGCCGAGGCGCACCTTGGCGTCGTCGTCGCCGGCGCCGGACTTCGAGGCGTATTCGCGCGTGGGGCGGTAGGCGCCGCGCTGGGCGTCGCGCAGGCCCTGCTTCGGTCCCTGCGCCGGCATCAGCGGCATCTCGAAGCCGCAGTAGCGCGGCGTGAAGGCAAACGAGGCCGCCTTGCGCGTCTGCCAGGCCAGCTCTTCGCCGCTGACCAGGTTCAGCGCCGTGTTCACGATGTGGTAGGGGCGCTGGTCGGCCATGTCGGCCAGCTGCGGGTCGTCTTCCGGGTCGAAGCCGGTGAAGGGGTGCGGCTTGCGCGTGCCGCTGCTGGCGCCGAAGTAGGCGCGCACCAAGCGGTTCCGGTACAGCATGTAGAGCGAGAACTTGTTGATGTCGACGCGCCAGCCGAGCAGCAGCGCGGCGCCGAGGAAGAGCGCGAACGCCAGCAGCAGCGTGGCGCCATCGGTGGCCAGGGTGGCGTTCGCGTGGGCCGCGTACACGCAGGGCAGCGATATGGGCTTCGGGCAGCGCACGTCGGGCATGGCCACGCTGGCCTGCACCAGGGTCGAGAGCAGCATGAACACGCCGACCGTGAAGAAGTAGGGCGCCAGGCGCGCCGCCAGTTCGCGCTTGGCGCAGTTGCTGCCCGGCGCACCGGTGGCGCTGCCGCTGCCAGCCTTTAGCCCGATGATGGTCATCACCAGCCAGCCGGCGGCGGTGCCGGCATTCGCGATCGGCTCGTAGGTCAGCCAGGCCCAGTGCAGCAGGGGCGCGGCAAAGAAGGCGACGCCGAACATGATCACCCAGCCGATCGAGAAGATCGAGGACCAGGCGCCTTGCCGGCTCCACCACTCGCGGCTGGCGTCGCTGTACAGGCGGCCGATCAGGCCGATCATCAGCGTCATCGTCACCGAGAACAGCGTCATCATCAGCGGCATGCCGAAGGTGGACAGCGCGATCGCGTTGTTCAGGATCGGGTGCTGCTGCGGATCGGGCAGCAGGGCCAGGCCGGCCAGCAGCAGCAGGGTGCCGACCGCCAGCGCGCCGATGGCGCAGGCGAAGTGGCTGAAGCCTTCCAGCAGTTCGGCGCGCGAGACGTCAGCCGGAAAGCGGCAGCGCCCCAGTCGCCGTTCCAGCGCCAGCGCCGCGGCGCCGATCAACAGCGCCACCGTCAGCATCGGGATCGCCGGCCAGGCCAGCATGCGTGCGCTCGCAAGCGGCATCAGCTGGACCACGGTGGCCGGCGCAAAGGCCAGCGCCGCCTCCAGCGACACCGCCAGCACCGCACCCGCCCCGGCCAGGCAGATGACGTAGCCGGCATTCCGGTAGGGGCTGGTGCGGTCGTGCGCCAGATACCAGCCGCAAGCCCAGACGATGAAATACACCAACCCCGGCACCAGCAGCCAGGCCAGGCCCCAGCCGGCAAAGCGCACCGGCAGCCCGTCTTCCCAGAGCGCCGGCACCGCACCGCCGTAGCGCCACAGCCCGATGCTGACCAGGAAGCCCGCCGCCAGCAGCGGCAAGTTGATGCATACCAGCACCGCGCCCTGCTCGAGCGGAAAGCGGCGCAGCCCGCGCGAGCTTTCCGGCTTGCTGGAAATGCTGAGGGCAATGCAGAACACGGCGACCAGGAACAGGGCGATGCCGAGCAGCTAGGCGGCATCGGACCAGGCGGCCCAGCGCCCGTCCGGGCCGATGATGCGGTGCACGCCCCAGACCGCAAAGCGCGGCAGCACCAGCAGGGCGCAGAGCCAGGCCACCAGCATCGCCAGGTTCAGGCAGGTGTTGCGCACATAGGTGCCGATCAGGGTCCAGGTGTCGGCGCTGAAAGTGCCGCTCTTCGGCGACAGGTAGTTGCTGTACTGGCGCAGGAACTGGATTTCGGTCGGCTCGCAGGACACGGCCTGGCCGGCGCTGCCCTGCGTGAGCATGGCCTCGACCTGGCGCACGTCGCCGCGCCGCTCGCGGATGCATTTCGACAGCCAGCCGCCAATGAAGCCGCCGCCGGATACGGTCGACAGGTAATCGAAGTCGCGCAGCAGGCGCAGTTCGGCCAGGGCCTGCAGGGCGCCGAGGTTGAAGGTGGCGCTGCGTACCCCGCCGCCCGAGAGCGCCAGGCCGGCGAGGGTGCCATCGTGCGAGCGCTGCAGCAGCGCGCAGCTGGAGGCCGGCATGACCTGCGTGGCGTCGCCGTCCGGTCGCGGGCGCAGCAGGTCGAGTTCGTTCTGGAAGACTTCGCCGAACACGCTGCCGCTGACCGCATCGAGGCGGCGCCAGGTGGCTTCGTCGAGCGGGCCGCTGGCGGCGATGCCCTGCGCCTTGCGGAAGGCGGCAATGGCGCCCGCCAGTTCTTCCAGGGTAGACGCGCAGGGCGGCACGGTGCAGCCGGCGCTCTCCAGCTTGCGGCGCAGGTCGCCTACCTGCTCGGCCGTCAGTTGGGAAAAATCGAGATGGGCCATGTCTTGCCTCCCACAAAGTAAGTGCGGATGGGAAAGCATGGAATGTCAAGCGCCCCAGCCGTACTGATCAGTTCAGCACGGTTGGGGCGCTTGTGATGCCCGTCAAATCAAATGCCGGGCGAACGGCAGGGAGTATTGCCGGAAGACTTAACTTTTATCGGCTTTCGTGCGGGTCGTGCGGGCGCCCATGTCGGTGGGTTCTTTCACAGGCTGTTCCCTGGCGGCCGGCGCTTCCGGCGCGGCGGCGGTGGCGGAACCGTCAGGCGGCATGGCGCTTGCCACGGCCTGGCGGAACTGTTCCTGCAGCAGATTCCACCACGCGACGGCGGCGGGCATCGTGGCGTCTGCGCCAGCTGCTGGCCCCGAGGCCGGGTCGGCGCCGGCGCCCGGCGTGTTGCTGCCCGGTTCCGGCGCGCCGCTGGCGGTGAAGAAAGCGGAGAAGGGCGGCAGCGAGGCGGTCTGGTCGCCACCCTGGCCGGCGTGGCCGCTGAGCGCCTGGGTCATGCTGTCGCTCATCGATTTCAATGCGGCGATGGTGCCGCGCTGCACTTCCATGGCCTGGATCGAGGTGCGCAGCATCGACAGGTTCAGGTTCAGCCAGCTTTCCACGGCCTTCAGGTCGGTGATCCGCTTGTCGAGCTCGTCCGTGGACAGTCCGCCGCCGAGGCTGCCGGCCCCCATGCCCGGCATGCCCATGCCGGGCACGTTCATGCCGCCCCACAGATTCTTTACGAACTCGAGCGTATCCGTCATGCCGGGCACATTCTGCGATGGTGGTTTGAGCATGCTTGGTCTCCGTTGGTTGTTGGCCTAGCGTAGCAGATAAAGGAGGCGGGTTCAAAGGCTGGCGCAAGCTGCTGGACAGCAGGCGTGCACGTGGCCGGGTACACTATGGCCCATGGGTATCGCTTCCTACATTGCCGGACGGCGCCGCGCGCTGGTGCTGGGCACGCTGATCGTGCTGCTGCACGCGCTGCTGTTTGCCTGGATGGGCGGCCATGTGGGCCTGCCGCGCACGATCGCGCCGCCGGCGATGGACATGGTGCAGACGCGTCTGCTGCCGGAACCGGCCGCGCCGCCCCCGCCCGACGCCGCGCCGCTGCCCCAGCCGGCACCGCTGCCGCCGCCGCCCCTGCCCGAACTGCCGCCGCCGCCGCTGCCTGAGCCCGGCCCGGTGCTGGCCGACGACGCCATCGGCCCGCCGGTCGCACCGGGCACGGGCGGTACGGGGGAAGGCATGCCGGCCGCAGGCGAGGCGGCGCCCGCGCTGGCCGCAACGCCCGCGCCCGCACCTGCACCCGCACCCGTGCCCGAGCCTGCGCCGGTTCCCGAACCCCAGCCGGAACCGCGCCGCTACAAGGTCGACATGCCGCCGCCGGCGAAAATGACGATGGACGTGGCGCGCACCGACAAGGACGGCACCCAGTGGAGCGGCGAAGCCCAGCTCGACTGGACCTACCGCGACGACACTTACCACATCAATTTCGAGGCCGGCATCCGCGTCGTGTTCACGCGCGTGAACCTGGCGGTGCTGACCAGCGACGGCGCCGTGGCCGCGACCGGTTTCGCGCCGATCAAGATGACGGAAAAGCGCCGCGGCCGGGCGCTCACCGCCACCCACTTCGACTGGGGCGCCAACAAGATCAGCTTCTCGGCTTCGCAGAAAAGCTTCCCGCTGGCGGCCGGCGCCCAGGACAAGGCTAGTGTTCCATTGCAACTGGCCGCCATCGCGCGCGGGGATGTCGCACAATTGAGCGGCAACATAGACATGCTGGTCGGCGAAGACCGCGACGCCGCCGTGTTCCGCTTCGTCGTGGTCGGGCAGGAAGAAATCGACACCAAGCTCGGCAAGCTGCAAACCTGGCATCTGTCGCGTCCGCCGAAAGAGGGTTCCTACCGCTCGCGCCTGGACGTCTGGCTGGCGCCTGCGCATGGCTGGTATCCGGTGCGGATTCGCAATACGGAGGCCAACGGTGCAGTGACCACGCAAACGGTGAATAATATAGCTTTAAGCGATACAGGAAAGTAATAATGAGAAGCAACCTATTCAAGTGCTCCGCACTGGCGGGCCTGCTGGCGCTGGGCGTCTCGACAGCCATGGCCGCGCCTGCCGCCCCGGTCAAGCGCGCAGTCGAATTGCCGCCCTCGGCCGACCTGGCCTACGACCTGAACGCCCAGCAGAAAAGCATCGGCCTGAAGGGCGACGCCCTGATCACCTGGCGCGCCGGCGAGGGCAAGTACGACGTCAACGTCGAGGCGAAAGTGCAGCTGCTCGGCAAGCTGAACGAATACCGCAGCCAGGGTGCGGTCGACGCCTATGGCCTGGCGCCGGACACCTTTACCGAAAAGCGCTACCGCAAGGATGCGACGACCACCACCTTCGTGCGCGACGAGAATGTGATCAGTTTCAGCGGGGCCAAGCTGCCTTATGTCATGAAGGGCGGCGAACAGGACCGTGCTTCCGTCACCTGGCAGCTGGCCTCGGTGGCGCGCGCGGCCGGCGAAGCGAAGTTCAAGCCGGGCAGCGAATGGACCTTCATCGTGGCCGGGCGGCGCGATGCCGAGCCCTGGACCTTCAAGGTGATCAAGCAGGAAAAGATCCGCACCGGCATGGGCGAACTCGACACCATCCACGTCAAGCGCGAGCCGCGCGACAGCCGCGGCGACAGCGTCGAAGTCTGGCTGGCGCCGGGCCAGGAATGGTATCCGGTGAAGATTCGCTTCGAGGACGAGCGCGACACCATCGACCAGACGGTGAAGAGCATCACGCGCAAATAAAAAAAGCCGGCGTCGCGAAGACGCCGGCTCTTGTCTTGTCAGCTAGCCGATCAGTAATCGTAGCCGCACATGTCGCGCAGGCAAGCCGTGCGTTCCGCGGCGCATTCCGCCGCCGGGGTACCGCCCGCGACGCAGACGCGATAGTCGGACGCGCAGTAGAACTCGCAGCTGGCAAAGGCCGGTGCGGCCGCGGCGCCCAGGCCGATGGCAAACAACAGGGTGGCGATTTTCTTGTTCATCCTCTCTCCTCATCATGATGCAACGGTGTTATTGGTGTGAAGCTGCGCCGTTGCGTCGCAGCGGCTGGGGACCGGGAAGGGGCTCAGGCTCCCGCGGTCGTGCTTAGATTCAACCTCTGCCGTTTGCCTGTCAAACCGGCATGCATATATATGTTTAACTCATAAGAAATCCCCTTTCAGAAGCATTTCTTATAGTTTATACAAGCCGTACGGTATGCCGGATTTTTGTGTCGTTTGTGCAAAACCACACCAGCCGCCGGGGAATATTGCTGCCGATTAAGCTAGCTGAACTGTTATACTGGCGCCCCCCGCGGACACATCGGCTTGCCTGCTCAGGCAGTGCGGTCCGCATGCAGACTGGTATCCCAAGATGATCGACACACAGGCGGCCCTCGCCGCGGAACCCCATGGCATTGCACAGGACGAGCTGGACCCGCTCCAGGTGCATTTCCAGAACGGCATCGCGCCGGACGAAATCGAGCAGGTTTTCCACCTCAAGAAGGCCCAGCCCATGCTGTCGGCCTTTTCGGCGCTGTTCCACGGCAGCCAGGACGGCGTGCTGGTGCGCCTGCTGGTGCTGCGCGAGCTGGCCGCCGACACCGCCAGCTCGGCCTTCTCGCGCGCCGACATCAACCAGAAGCTGGCCTACCTGATCCCGGAAAGCCTGGAAACGGTGCTGAACCGCCTGCGCACCCACGGCCTGCTGGCCTGGGACGCGCCGAGCGCCGTCTACCGCATCACGCCGCTGGCGCGCAACGTGCTGTCCGCGCTCGACACCCTGCTGGCGCTGGGTAAACCCGAGGACGACGAAGCCGAGATGGGCTTCCTGCTGTCCCAGGTGGCCGGCGCCCAGGCGGTCGGCGGCGTGACCGTCGAACAGCTCAAGCATTTGCTGGGCCGCCTGGTCGAACTGACCGAGGAATTCCGCGACGCGATTGCCTCCGGCTCCGAATTCAAGCTGCGCAATTCGCAGGCGAAGTGGCACATGGCCTGCGACTGGGTCGAGAAGGGCTCCGTGATCCTGCGCGCGATTACCTCCGACGAGCGCGCCGATTCGGCCACGCACAAGGCGGCGCAGGCGATCGGCCGCGCGCAGAGCGCCTTGCTCAACATGCAGGGCATGTTCTCGCGCGCCCTGAACCAGATCGAACGCCAGCGCGTACACCTGGGCCAGTCCGGTTTGTCGACCACCGACGTCAAGCGCTGGCTGCTGGCGCACGACGATTTGGCCAGCCTGGCCGAAGGCGCGATCGACCGCCCGGTGGTGCCGCTGTTCGGCACGCCGGCCGAGATGATCGACGTCGCCGAGACCGAACTGCTGGCCGAGCGCGCCGTGGTGGTTGGCCAGAAGGGCCTGCCGAGCGGCCAGGATGCGCCGCTGACCATCGACGACAACCCGGCCATGCAGGCCGAACTCGACGACTGGATCAACAAGCTGGCCGACTTCGCGAACCTCGGCAACTTCCCCGAATTCTCGGACGTCGGCCCGAAAAAGGTCGAGCTGCACGAGTCCCTGCTGCCGGCATCGTTCGCCGTGGCGTCCTACCGCGCTTCCTTGCTGCCGCTGCTGGGCGATGCTTCCGAGGCCAGCCTGCAGGGCGCCACCGCCGAACTGGCGCGCCTGCCGATCAAATTCGAAGCGCGCGACGAAATGGTGGCGCTCGACGACCCGGAAGTGGCCGCCATGTCCTTTGCAACCCTCTCACTAGATCTCGAAAGCGGCACGCCGAATGAATGACGATGCACAAATCCTGATTGCCCGCCTGCTCACGCACCAGACCCTGCGCCGCGACGACAAGATGGTCAAGCGCGCGCTGTCGGACGAGCAGTTCCGCGGCGAAGTCGACAAGCGCCTGCTGGAGTCGGGCCTGAAACTGCTCGACAACGTGTACGCCGACCATGTGACGATCGCCCTGCACCGCAACGTCGAGCCGAAGATCTTCGGCGCCAAGGACATCTGGCAGAACAATAACTTCGGCCTGACGCGCGACGGCGTGGCGCTGCTGGTGGTGCTGTGGGCGCAGATCATCCTGCCCAAGCGCGAGCGCCAGGAAACCCACACCGCCTTTGCCGACGACCAGAGCGACATGTTCGACAAGGACGCGCCGATCCCGCGCGCCGAAGATGCCTCGATCGGCATTTCCTATACCGCGCTGCTGTCGGACTTCGGCGACAAGCTGGGCAAGAAGACGCGCATGGACATGAACCTGGGCGTGCTCTCGAAGCTCGGCTTCATCGAGCGCCGCGGCGACGTGATCCTGGAAGGCCCGCTGCTCGACCTGATGATGGACACCGACCTGCTGAAGGAACGCATCATCAATGGCGCCCTGTCGGACGTGTTCAAGCGCGCGCCGCTGGCCGTGGTGCCGCGCAAGGCCGCCGACGCAGCGAACGACGCCGACCTCGACGCCGAACAACTCGATACCCCGAACTGAGATACCATGTTCCACATCAAATCACTTGAGCTGGTCCACTGGGATTACTGGCAGCGCATCAAGAACATCCCGCTCGACGCCAAGATCATCACCATCGCCGGCCAGAACGGCTCCGGCAAGACCACGCTGCTCGACGCCCTGCGCACCCTGTTCGGCCTCGACTGCTCGATGGGCCGCACGTACAAGCACTATGCGCGCCACTCGGGCCAGCAAAGCGCCTGGCTGCGCGCCGTGGTCGACAACAAGCCGGTCGGGCGCCAGCTGTCGAACCGTCCGTTCCGCCATTCGGGCTTTTTCGCCGACGACGAAGTAACCTTGTTCTGCCAGGTGCAGAAGAACGGCGGCGACTGGAAGCGCCAGTACCTGATGCGACCGGGGAACGTGCAGATCGAGGAAGTCACCGAAGCCTCCGACTGGCTCGGCGTGGAAAACTACAGGAAACGCTTGGCTTCAGCAGGCCTGTCGCCGGCTATGTCCAAGGTGCTGGCCCTGGAGCAGGGCGAGACCGACAAGCTGTGCGAATACGCGCCGCGCCAGCTGCTCGACCTGGTGTTCCAGGTCTTCGGCGACAAGGAAGTGCTGGACGCCTACGACGAAGCCAAGCGCCACCAGCGCGACACCGAGACGGAACTCAAGCGCTTCGAGGCCGAGCTGGAAACCTCGCGCATCAACCTCGAAGGCCTGCGCCTGCGCGTGGCCAACTACCACCAGTGGGAAGACCTGAATAAGGAAAAGGGTAGCCTGCGCGAAGAAGTGCTGCCTAGCCTGGAATACCACGAGGCGCGCGAAAAGGCGGCCGCCATGAGCCGCCACCTGCGCGAGCAGCGCAAACCCATGCTGCAGGCCGACAGCCAGCTGGCCGAGAAGCGCCAGGCGCTGGCCGCCCAGCAGCGCGCGCTGACCGACTCGCAGGCCCAGGAAACCCAGCTCGAGCAGGAAGGCACGGCCCTGGCGTCGCGCCTGACCGCCATCAACCAGAAACTGAAGCCCCTCGAAAACCTGCTGGAGCAGAAGGAACGCCTGCAGAAGCTGTCGGCGGAAGCCGGCGCCGACATGGCGGAAGTGGCCTCCCAGCTGGAAGAAAAGGAAGCCGAGCTGGCGCGCCAGCGCGCCGCGCGCGAAGCGGTATCGAGCAAGATCGCGGTCGAGATGCAGACCATCTCGGCCTTGCAGGGCAAGAGCGCGATGCCGGAGCCGGAAGCCCAGCGCCAGATGCGCCGCGCCCTGCGCGACGAGGGTATTCCGCACGCCATGCTGTCGGACATCGTCGAAGTGACGGATCCGAAGTGGCAGGGGGCGGTCGAGGGTGTGCTCGGCGGTTACGCCTCGGTGGTGCTGCTGGAGCGCGCCAAGGACGCGCCGGCGGCCTACCGCCTGGCCGAAAAAGAACGCTATCGCCACTTCATCGTGCCGGACTGCGTCGAGGCGCCGAAGATGAAGGACGACAGCCTGCTGTCGGTGGTGAACTTCTCGGCTGCCGCGCCGTCGTGGCTGATCGACCAGCTGGCGCGCATCGACCGCGTGGATTCGGTCGATGCCGGCTTCAAGTCGGGCTCGGACGAGTGGATCACGCCGGACGCCTACCACCGCGAACGCCGCGGCGGCCGCTCGCTGTACGTCGAGCCATCGCGCTACCGTTTCGGCGCGGCCGGCAAGACCCAGCGCCTGGAAGCGATCCAGAAGTCGCTCCCGGCGCTGGAAGCGAAGGAAGACGCGCTCACGCTCACGATCAGCAAACTCGCTGCCGAAGTGGGCGGCCTGAAGGCGCGCATCGCCGGCGTCGATGCGGCCAAGGAGCTGGCTGCACGCCAGGCCGAGTTCGAGGAAGCGACGCGTTCGATCGCGCCATTGAAGGCCGAGCGCCTGGAAGTGGGCGCGCGCCTGGGCGAGCTGCAGACGCTGACCAAGAACGCGACAGTCGCGCGCACCCGCGCCGACACCGTGTGGCAGAACGCGCGCATGGCCTTGTCGGAAGCGGAAGCGGGCCTGCGCCTGAACCACCGCCGCCAGATCGAGCAGCGCGCCGAGCACGCCAAGGCGCTGCTGGGCATGCGCCGCGAGTGGCGCACCGTTCCGGCCAACTGGAAGAACCCGGCGCGCCGCGCGGCCCTCGTGGCCCAGCACCAGAACGCGCACCAGGTGAATTTGCGTTTGTCTTCGCTGGAGCACGCACTGGCGCGCGACGACTGGGAGCTGGATGCGACCGTCATCGACCAGTATGCGCGTTTGAACGAGCAGCTCTCGGGCCGCCAATCCGAAACCGAGGAGCGCCGCTACCAGAACAACCGCGCCATCGAAGCCACCGGCAACGCGCGCGGCGCCTACATCGAGCGCCTGCGCTACACGATCAAGACCTACTCGAAGAACATCAAGGAGCTGGGCGAACTGGCCGGCATCGACGTCCAGGCCGACCCGGTGCGCCTCGAGAACGACGACGTGCAGCTGGCGCAAGCCGGCCTGCACGTGCGCTTCAAGTTCGACGGCAAGGACCAGATCGGCATGAACGACGGCGAGGCTTCGGGCGGGCAGCAGGTGATGAAGTCCCTGGTCCTGCTGATTGGCCTGCTCAAGTCGGAAGAGGGCTCGGGCGGGTTTGTCTTCATCGACGAACCGTTTGCGCACCTGGATATTCGCAACATCCAGCTGGTGGGCGAGTTCCTGAAGAACACCGATGCGCAGTATTTGATGACCACGCCGCTGACGCACAATACCGACGTGTACGACCCTTCGGAACTGACGCTCATCACGAGCAAGAAGAAGAAGGACACGCAGTGGGCGCAGCCGATTTTCGTGCTGCAGCGAAGGAAGGAAGAGGCGAAAGCCGCTTGAGTGAAGGGGCCCGGTGGGCCCCTTTTTTGGTGAAAACCCGGTGGGGTTATCGGTGTGCTTCCGGGACGTTGGCGGTTTGCGTGCATATCGACCGGAATGCGGCCGCGTGTATGCGCGCTTCCGCGTGGGCACGGGGTGCCCACCTTACGGTCGCCGTTCCGGATGATAACGGCGGATCGGCCGGTTTTCGTAGGGTGGGCACTCGTGCCCACGCGGTGATGAAGACGCGACCACGGAGCCCACGACAACATCTACGCACATCAACAATCACGCGGCCGCACAAAACAGCAACCACGCGGCCCAACCAGCAATCACGCCAAATCAATCGCCCTGCGCAACTTGCGCCGCCACACCAGCAACCCCACCGAATACGCCAGGAAGTACCCCCCGGTCAGCCCCACGCACAG
Source organism: Massilia sp. IC2-278 (assembly GCF_020708045.1). Taxonomy (GTDB): domain Bacteria; phylum Pseudomonadota; class Gammaproteobacteria; order Burkholderiales; family Burkholderiaceae_D; genus Telluria. Next base: position 122,851 of record NZ_JAJFES010000005.1, on the reverse strand, counting down.
CATGCTCAGCGGGCTCTCGGTAAACCCCGTCGCCGTCGCCCCCGTCCCCTGCAGCGTGTACAGCTCGAACACCACATACAAAATACGCGCCACCAGCACCATGGCCATCACGATCCCGAGCCGCATCGGCGGCGTGAACCAGTAGCCCTCCTGCGTATCCTCGTAACGCGTGCGGCGCAACCCGAACACGCCCCAGAACACGCCCAGCGCCGTACCCGCCGCCAGCGCCGCCAGTTCCATCGGCCGCGCAATCACCTGCGCCAGCGGCACCAGGATCAAGGCCCCGAACACCAGCACGCCCGTGTAATGGCGCGACATGATCGAGCGCTGGCGCGCCATCTGCGTTTTCAGGCGCGAATAAATGCGCCAGACGAGAATGGGTGTCAGGGCGAGCAGGGCGAGGGTGGTGATGTTCATCGTGGAAGAGTTGGCTGCCGGTTGAGTCGAATCGGGCATTGTAAACGAGGGGAACGGGGCGCGCCGCCAGCGGGACGGCGGCCGCAAACGGCGCATGCTAAGGTAATGGCATCATTATCCAGGAGAGCCCGACCATGATTCCAGCCCTGCCAGTGCCGCTGCGCCTGCACCGTGCCCCGGACCCAGTACCCGTCGAAGAACCGCTGCAAGAACCCTTCGACGCACCGCATCCACACCACACCCCGGTCCACACGCCCCAGAACGAAGACCCGGTCCCCGATCCGAAGCCGAGCCTGCATTAAAGCGTCGAGCGTCTGACAGGCTTCAACAAGATTTGTCAGGCGCTCAGTCGAAGGCCCACGCATACAGCACGTCGAGTGCCGTATTCGTCCCCGTCTGGAACTGCAGCGTCCAGCGCGGATTCAGTTTATAACGCAGGCGCACCAGGCTCGAAGCCGTGGTCGCGCCCTGCTCGAAGCTCAGGTAAGCGCGCGAGGAAATCCGCTTGCCGACCGTGACCACCGTGTTCGCCAGGCCCTCGGCGTCGCCGTTGCGGCCCTGGCCGACACCGAGTTCATCCACGCCCAGCGAGTTGGCCAGCTTCGAGGTGATGCCGCCGGTGCCGCCCTTGCCGCCCAACAGGGCGCCCGCCGCCGCGCTCAGCACGTCCTTCTCGTTGCCGCTCGTGCCTTCCATGCCGTGGCCCAGCACTAGCCACGACAGTTTTTCGGAATCCGGCACCGATGGCGTCGACACCAGCTTCGCCACCGGCGCCTGCGCCGTGCCGGTCACCTGCACGCCGGCTTCGACGTTGGTTTCGCTCAGCTGCGTGCCTTCCGGCTGCTTGCGCACGGCCAGCACGTCGAGCGAGGGGTTGTCGTAGCGGCCGTTGAAGGTTAGCACGCCGCGGTCGATGGTCAGCTTCTGGCCATAGGCCGCATACTGGCCGCTGGCCACGCGGATGGTGCCGTTCACGCGCGGGTCGCCATTGCCCACCATGCGCACGCGTGCGCTGCCGGCCAGGTAGGCGTCGATGCCCAGCCCGCGCAGGTGGAAGTCGTCGCCCAGGTCCGCAGCCAGGTTGATCGTGAGCGGCATTTCCGCTTCCTTCTTCTGCGGCGCGGCTGGCGCGCCGCGGCCCAGCACGATCACGTCCTCGGAAATCGTCGGGCGGCCCTGCGGCGCGAATTCGATCAGGGCGCGGTCGGCCTTGAAGTTGCCGTCGAGGGCGAAGCGCTGGGCATTGCGCACCAGGTTGGCTTCGCCGGAGACGATCACCGTGCGGTCCGGGCGCGACAGCGCTTCCAGCTTGTTCGCCACCAGGCGCAGCTGCATCGCGCCGTCGGTGCCGAAGCGCACCGAGCCGTCGGCGGTGGCATTGCCCTGCACGCCTTCCAGATACAGGCGCTGCAGCACCAGGCGGTCGCCTTCGAGTTGCGAGCGCAGCTGGCCATTACGCAGGCGCACGCCCTGTTCCGGCCAGCGTACGGCGAGGGCGTCGCCGTTCACGGTGCCGTTCAGCGACGGCGTACCGATGGTGCCGCCGGCCGTCAGGTTGGCCTTCAGGCTGCCGTCGAGTTCCAGGTCGCGCTGGCCGGCGAGCGGGGCCAGCCAGGCGATCGAGGCCATGTCGGCCGTGGCCGTCATGCGCAGCGGGCTGTCGGCGTCCACGCGCCCGCCCAGCATCTGCACGGTGCCGTCGACACGGGCACTGCCGGTACGGGTACCGTCGAGCGCCACCTGCGTGCGCAGCGAGCTGCCGGCGACGTCCGCGCGCAGATCGAGCGTGCGCAGGCCCAGGGCCACCGGCACGTCGGCGCCGACAATCGCGTCGCCGCCTTCGCGGAACACGTGCACGCCGCCGGCCAGGGCAGGGGCGGCGCTGCCATTCGCCACACGCATGTCGAGCGACCAGTCCGCACCCAGCGTCAGGTTGCCCTGCACGTTTTCGCGCAGCGCCGGCGAGAACTGGGCGATGTAGTTCAGCGGCACGCCGGCCGCCGCGCCGCGGCTGTTCCAGCGCGGGCCCTGCTTGGTGAGCGAGGCGATGTTGATGGTGCCGGTCGGCAGCTTGATCACGGCGCCGTTAAAGGCGAGCGATTCGGGCGAAGCCAGGCCGGCCACGCCGGCGCCCGGCGCCACGCCGATCTTCAATGGCACCGGCTGGGCCAGGGTCATCGCATAGCGGCCCTTGTTCTGCAGGGTGGCCAGGGTGCCGTTCCAGGCATTCCCGCTCCAGCCGCCGCGCACTTCGACCAGGGCGTCGAAGTCGTCGCTGCGACCGGCTGCGCGCAGGGTGTGCGATGCGCGGGTGCCGCCCGTTTGCAGGCTGGCGGCGGCGATGCGCGTGTCGCCGTTCGCGTAATCGAGCACCTGGATGTCGCTCACCAGCGGGTCGGCGCCGCCACGGCCCGAGCCGAGATTGGCGCTGGCGCGCAGCGAACGCACCGTGTGGGTGCCAAGGAATTTGAGGTTCTGGCCTTCCAGCGCGGCGGTGAGCGAAGGCGTTTCCATGGTGCCGGTCAGGGTGCCGTTGCCGCGCAGGGCGCCGCCGAAGTCGGGGCCGAGGGCAGCCAGCTGGCCGGCGTCGATGCGCCAGTCGAGCTGGTCGCGCCCGGCGCCGAAGCTGCCCTTGGCCGCGATTACGTTCGGGCCGATGTGCAGATCGACGTCGGTGTTCGAGATGTGGCGGCGGTCGGCGTTCAGGCGCGCATAGCCCCAGAACGGCGACTTCGACAGGGTCGAGTCTTCGACTTTCAGGTCAAGTGCACCGCGCCAGTCGGCGCCGGAACGGCCGCTGGCAGCAAAGCTGCCGTTGATGCTGCCCGGGAGCGGGCTGCCGAAGGCGGCCGGGTTGAAGCGGCTCATGCTGCCGTTCGCCTTGACCTCGACGAAGCGCGCGTCTTCGCTGCCGGCGAGCCAGGCTTCGCCGCTCACGCGCAGCTTGCCGTCGTTGGCCTTGCGCTGGGCCGCGACCCAGCCCAGGCCATTCGCATCGACCTCGAAGGTGGTGCGCGGCGCCTGCATGGTGCCGGTGACGACGCCGCTGGCGTTTACGGCGCCATACAAGTCGGCGCGCAGGGCGGCCAGCTGGCGGCCATCGAGGCGCCAGTTGAGTTTTTCGCCGGGCGCACCAAAGGCGCCGTTCAGATCGACCTTGTTCTGGCCGAGGGCGATCGTCGCATCCACGCCGCTCACGTGCTTGGCGTCGGCGGCGAGCTTGCCGCGCCCGGACAGCGGCTGGTCGAACAGGCGGCTCGGACGCAGGGCGAAGTCGGTGTTCACTTTCCACTCGGGCGCCAGCACGCCGGCGGCGGTGATGTCGGCATTCAGGTCGGCTTGCGGATAGTCGCCCAGCGCGGCCGGGTTGAAGCGGCTGGCGTTGGCTTTCACGTTGAATGCTTTGTCGTCGGCCAGCTTGGCGTTGCCGGTGACGGTGATCACGCCCTTGCCGGCCAGCAGGCGCGCTTCTTCGATGTCGACGACGTTGTTTTCGAGCTTGGCGCGCGCAGCCAGGCGCAGGCCGGCGTCGACCAGGTTCAGGTTCAGCGACTGCACGTTGCCGGCGTTGGCCACGGCGATGTCGCCGGCGATTTTGGTCGGCTTCATGCTGCCGTGGATCTGCTTCAGGTCCAGGCGGTCGGTGTGCAGGGCGAAGTTGGCGGTGCCGATTCCCTCTTCATCTTCGCCGCGCTGCACGCTGCCGCTGCCGGTAAAGCTGCCGGCGCCGCCCAGGTCGACCAGCACGTCGGAAATCTTCATCGCATCCAGGTTGCCGCCCAGTGCGCCGCGCATCGCGCGCAGCGGCAGGCGTTGCTGGTCGATGGTGCCCGTCGCGCCGTCATTTACCAGATTGACGCTGCCGGAGATGTTGCGCTTGTCGTCCAGGCTGGCTTTGACCACCAGGTTCAGGTCGGCCGTCGGCAGTTCGGGATTGAAGAAGCCGGGGTCGATGTTCTTCGCGTTCAGGTCCATGCTGCGCAGCGGGATCTCGGCGAAGGGCGACAGCGCGATGCGCGCCTGGCCGCCGGCGCGCCCGGCCGAACCGGATGCGTCGAGCTGGGTCAGGTTGAGGTCGCCGCCGGCGTGCAGTTTCAGTTGCGCCGGGGTGGCGCCGCCGGTTGGCGTGCCGGACAGGCTGGCGTTGGCATCGAGCTTGAACGGACGCTGGGCGCCGATGCTGCCGCCTGCCGCCAACTGGCCCCATGGCGTCGTGGCGACGGCGTCGCTGAGCTGCCATTTGACCTTATCGCCATGCAGGCGCAGGCGGATGTTCGAGATTTCGGTATTCCCGCCCTTGCTGACGAACGTGGCTTTCGCCAGGCGCGCATCGTCGAGCGCGATCTTGAACGGCGCTTCGAGCGTGGCCGGCATGGTGGTCGGCTCCTCCGACTCGCGCAGGGTCTCCATGCGCAAATCGGCCGCGTGGAGTTTACTGATCTCGATGCCGCGCGACAGCAGCTGGCGCGGCGACCAGTCGATGTCGATATTCGTGGCGATCACCAGCTGCTCGTCGGTGCGCCAGACCAGGCGATCGATGTGCATGGCGCCGTAGATCGAGCCGCGGATGCCGGTCATGGTCAACTTGCCGTCGGTGGCGCGCGCGGCGCGCTCGGCGATCATCTGCAGCGTGGTTTCGCGGCCCAGGTACCAGGCGGCGCTGCCGACCAGCACGCCGGTGACGACCAGGCCGATGGCCACGCGGCGCGGCCAACGGCGCTGCTTGGGCAAGGGCGCCTGCGGCGGTTGCGCTTGCGCGGAAGGGGTGGAGTTGTTGTCGACGCTGTCCATCAGAAGGTAAATCCAAGTGAGAAGTGCAGGCGCGCCTTTTTGACGGCGTGGCCATAGGCGACGTCGACGTTGATCGGGCCGACCGGGCTGCGCCAGCGCGCGCCCACGCCGTAGCCCGACTTCGGATGCAGGTCGCTGAACTTGTCGCCGGCATTGCCGGCATCGTAGAACACGGCCACGCCCCAGGGTGGGCGGAACCAGTACTGGTACTCGGCGCCGGCGGTAAGCAGGTAGCGCCCGCCGACGATGGCGTTGCCTTCCTGCACGCCGAGCTGCTGGTAGCCGTAGCCGCGCACCGACTGGTCGCCGCCGGCACGGAACAGGAAGCTGCTCGGCACGCCGTCCTTGTCCTTCGAGAAGACGGCGCCGGCTTCGCCGCGCAGGATCAGGGTGCCGGTTTCGCCGACCGGGCGGTAATACACGCCGCGCGTGTAGCCGCGGATGAATTTTTCGTCGGTCAGCAGCGGCAGCGGCGCCACGCCGACCTGCCAGTTCAGCGCATAGCCGCGCGTCGGCTGCAGCAAATTGTCGAGCTTGCGGCGCGTGACGTTGTAGGTGAGCGGAATGCTGCGCGAGTAGGTGGTGTCGAGGCCGGCGACTTCGCGCTTCTCGGCCAGCACCTCCAGGGTCAGGCTGCGTTCGAGTTCCGGCGTGCCCCAGGCGCGGCGCGCGGCCACGCTGGCGGTGGTGGTAATTTCGCCGCGCACGTCTTCGCGCTCGACGCCGCCGCCGACGCTGTCGTTGTAGCCGTCGGGCGTGGTCGGCCAGTAGAAATCGGCGCGTGCGCTCTGGCGCTTCTGTTCGTAGATGACGTCGCTCTTCATGCGCTTGCCGAACACGTTCAGGTCGTCGTAGCCGATCTGGGCGCGGGCGCCGGTGTCGGTCGAGAAGCCGAGGCCGACTTCGACGTTCTTCTGTTTGTTTTCGGTCACGCGCACCAGCACCGGCAGCACGGTCGGGCCGGGAGCAGGGGGCTTGACGCCGGTGGCGGCCTGGCCGGGGACGGCAGGCGCGTTCGGGTCGGCGGCCTGGGCAGTGGCCGACGGCGCCGGCGCATCCGGATCGTTGTCTTCCTTGATGTCCTGGATCTCGGCGTTGAGTACGGCGCGCATGTCGGCGCTCACTTCCACGGTCGAGAAGTAGCCGGTTTCCTGCAGGCGCGATTGCAGCGCCTGCAGCGCCGTTTCGCTGTATTCGTCGCCCGGCCTGATCTTGTTCAGGTTGGTAATCACGGTGGACGGATAGCGCTTCAGGCCGCGGATGCGCAGCTCGCCGAAGCGCATTTCCGGGCCGCTGTCCATCACCACGCGCAGCGAGGCCTTGCGGGTTTCCGGGTCGACGGTGGCACTGGTTTCCACCAGCTGCGCGCGCGGGAAGCGCGACTGCACGACTTCGCGCAGCAGGTCGCGCTTGGCGCCCTCCCAGTCGGCCTGGCGGAAGCGCGCGCCGACCGGCAGCGACCAGCGGTTGCGCAGGGCCGCGGCGTCGTAGGGCGCGCCGCCTTGTTCGAAGGGCACGAAGCCTTGCAGCACCAGGTCGATGTCGCTCACCAGGGTCGGCTCGCCGGGTTCGACGATGACGCGCGCCACCGGCGTGCCGCCGCTCGTGTCGAGGCCGGCGGACACTTGCGGCGAGTAATAGCCTTCGGTGGCGATCAGGGCCTTGGCTTGCTCGGGCGTGTCGCGCACCAGGCGCTGGAGTTGTTCGAGGTCCACGCGCGCGTTGCCGCGCCAGCGCAGCAGGTCGAGGTTATCCTCGAGCAAGTCGTCGAGCTGGCGGGGTGCGTCGATGCGCACGTTGTAATTGATGCCCTGGGTCTGGGCAGTGGCGGCCTGGGCGCCAAGCACGGCGTACACGGACAGCACGATTTGTGCCAAAATCCGCAATCGCCGTGGCGCCGCTACGGTCCGCTGGGATGGTGCGAGGACCATGTCTCTCCATTCAGTGTCAATGCTGAGGTCATCTTAACGGAATTGCAAAAATGCTGGCGAACGATTAACTAGCCAAGAATCCACACATGCTGCCTCCCGATACCGCCCTCGTCCTCTTCAGTGGCGGGCAAGATTCCACCACCTGCCTGGCCTGGGCCCTGCAACGTTACCAACGCGTCGAGACCATCGGCTTCGATTATGGCCAGCGCCACGCCATCGAACTCGAGGTCCGTCCAAACGTGCTGCAAAAGATGCGCGCGCTCTCGCCCGAATGGGATGCGCACCTGGGCGAAGACCACATGATCGACCTCGGGCTGATCGGCAAGATTTCCGATACGGCGCTGACGAGCAATGTGGCGATCGAGATGCAGGCGAACGGCTTGCCGAATACCTTCGTTCCCGGCCGGAATTTGATGTTCATGATGGTGGCAGCCACCGTCGCTTACCGCCGCGGCCTGAACGTGCTGGTGGGCGGCATGTGCGAGACCGATTTCTCGGGCTATCCGGATTGCCGTGACGACACGATGAAGGCGCTGCAGGTGGCGCTGAACCTGGGCATGGCCACGCGCACCAAGGTCGAGACGCCGCTGATGTGGATCGACAAGAAGCAGACCTGGGAACTGGCGGAGCAGGCCGGCGGGCAGGCCCTAGTGGATCTGGTGCGCTTCGAAACCCACACCTGCTACCTGGGCGAGCGCGGTGCGCGCCACGACTGGGGCTATGGCTGCGGCACTTGCCCGGCCTGCGCGCTGCGGGCACGGGGGTATGAGCAGTACGCGGCCGAGAAAGCGGTACGCGAATAAACGAAAAGGCGCCGATATGGCGCCTTTGCATTTCGTAGGGTGGACACCTGTGTCCACGCTGTCTCATCATTTGATGGAATGCGCTGTCGAAAAATCGTTTGCGCATGCAAACCTTTATTTGCATGCGCAACCACGTTTCAGCTGCCGTACCGCGTGGACACAGGTGTCCACCCTACAAAATCACACGGCCTGCGCATGCACCACGCGGTTCTTGCGCGACCGGCTCACCAGATACCACACCAGCACCAGCGCCAGCAGCGGCAGCATGAAGGGCACGATGGCCGCTGCCACCGCCACGCCGGCCACACCGAGCGCCGCCAGCAGCACCACGCCGACGCCGGCAAACACCACTGCCAGCACCACGCCCACCACGACCGCCACCACCACGCCGAGGATCGCCCCACCAGCCCCGAACAGCAGCGCCAGCGCGGCGCCAATCGGGCCGTCGACCGTGTCGCCGTCGATATGGAAGGTGGCATCGCCAAAGCTGAACAGCAGGTCCCAGAGCAGCAGCGCGCACAGGATCAGGACGATGTAGGGGACGATTTTTTTCATGGTGTTCTCCTCATGAGGTCAGGTGGTATGGCTCCACTGTAGGCCTCTGTCCGGGGCGCCGCGAGCGGCCTGCGACAAACGGCAGGTTTGACGGGCCGGAGTGCGGCAAAGGACGATAAACGCGAACGATCGCTTAAGCGTTACCTCAGTCTTTTGACCTTGCATTGCGCGGCTCGCCACCTATACTGACAGCCTGCTTTTGTTGTAGGAGGGCCTCATGCATCCTCTCAGCACCATGATGAACTCGCCGTACCGCCAGGCCTGGGCGGGGGGAGGGCCGAAGGGACCGCCATCGGCGCCGCCTACCATTCCGCCCATCATCATCAACCCGTTCAATCGCGAAGCGCCGCGCCAGCCGAACATCGACCCGCTGCGCACGCCCTTGCCGCCGCCGGTCCGTCCGCCGCGCCTGCCCGGCATGCGCATCCGTGCAAAAGATGCGCCCGGCAAGCGCGATCGGCCGCACCCCCTCGCCTGATTTCCTCTATGATCTTGCTTTGGGCGCGAGCCCGGCAAGATGGAAGCAGCGAGCAATGAATGACGATGTAAACGACCTGGAAACGGGCGACGACGACGCGCCGGTACAAGAGCCGCGCCTGTGGCAAGGCAACGGCTGGACCGCGAAGGTGATCAAGAACGAAGACGACGAAGGCTGGGCGGTCGCCATGTACAAGGATGGCGAGCGCGAGCCGGCGCTGGTCGGTCCCTGGACCATGGGCCGCGACAAGAAGAACCCGAAGCCGCTCGACGTCAACGCCTTTAATACGCTGATCAAGACGGCCTCGGAAGTCATCCGCCGCCACGAGCAGCATTTGCACGCGATGCTGCACAAGAGCACCGTGGTCTCGACCGAAGGAGGCGAGCTGAAGGTAACGCTCGACATAGTCCCAGACGATGACGATCCGTACGCGATGCTGGCCGCCACCGACGAGATGGGCGAGGAAGTGGCCAAGGTGCGCGTGGCGCCGACCTTCAAGCTGACCCCGGCGTCGGCCCTGGCCTGGATCGAGAACGATTTCCGCGCCCCGCGCTGAGCCGTCCGGCAGCGTAGGAGAATACGCGACCAGCCCGAACGATCCGGGCGGCATCTTGTGGAGCGGCCGGATGATTCTATTCCTGGACTTCGATGGCGTGCTCCACCCTTATCCCCTCGGGCGCGCCGGCAAGCCTCTTTCGGCCTTGCCGCGGCTCTGGCAGATCCTCGATGCGGTTCCCGAGCTGTCCGTCGTTATCTCGTCCACGTGGCGCGAAGAATACTCGCTCGCCGAGTTGGCTGGATGGCTGACGGCAGGCGGGGGAGAGCGTTTCGCGGCGCGTTTCATCGGCGTGACGCCGATCATGGACAGCCCTGACGACTACGTGCCGGGCATACGCCAACGGGAAATCGAAGCATGGCTGGCGGCACACCATGCCATGGAGCAACCGTATGTAATCGTGGACGACATGGAAGCCTACTTCGATGTGTCTTGCGAACACCTTTATCTGGTCGATGCAGGCACCGGACTGACGCCGGCCGATGCGGACAGGATCGTTGCGCGTTGCGCCGCCCTGAAGCGCAACGCCAGCTGACACGCCATCGCCCGGCAGCGGCACAACGGGCAGCTGGCGTGCCGCATGCTACGCGGCGCTATCGTCGGCGAGATACTGTTCGAGTTGTTTTTCGAACTTCCTGCGATCGCTCGCGTTGACATACAGAACCCAGCCGAGGCCAAGGACCGCAAGAACCGATAGCAGGGCGGCGGCGAGCATGGCGGTCTGGCCGACTCAACCCACCAGCACTTCGCTGATCTGGATCACCGGCTTCTGGTTGGTGTAGTTCGGGATGTCGGCCATGATTTGCTTCGTATGCGGACCGAACCCGGCCTGGAAAGCTTCGACCGACTCGCAGAACAGATGGCCCATGGCGATATAGGGCGCGTTCGCATCGGACGCGCTTGATGCAAGCGCCCGGTCGACGGAATAGGACTTGCAATGCTCGCCCATCAGCTCCTTGACCATCGGCATGTGCTTGTCCCGGTAATACGCCTCGTCGAAATGGGCGTCGGGGCCGTTCGGGTACATTACGCTCACCTTGATCATGCTCGGTCTCCTTGTTGGTTGGGCTGAGGTGAGCCCATCCTGCTCCCTTGCTCGGCACTTTGCAAGTTCAGCACGCGCGTTGTCTTTCTGCCGCGTACAGGCGGCCGCATTCCCAAAGAGCTATTTGCCAAGGCAAACTACTGCTAATATTTCCTTAGTGCATCACTTGGCGGTCATTAGTTCAGCATAAGGGGAAACCATGGAACGTCTCGACCGGCTGGAAGCGGTCCAGTCAATGCTGCTTGAAATCGGGCAGACCTCGACCAGTTGCAGCGACATCACCGAATTCATCCGCGCCGTGCACCGCGCGCTGGGCCGCATCATGTACGCGGCCAATTTCTATGTGGCCTTGTCCGACCGTGACGAAGGCACGGTGCGCTTCGTCTACTTCGTCGACGAATCCGACGAGGGCCCCGAGCTGAACCAGCCAGTGCGCCTGGCGTCGCCCGACGAGTCGCCCACTGCCTGGGTCATCCTGAATGGCCGCAACCTGGTGGTCACGGCCGACGATTTCCATGCCCGCGAACGCGAAGGATCGAGCTTCGGCGCCGGCAGCGCGGCCGAGCACTGGATGGGCTGCCCGCTGCTCGACCAGCAGCACCTGCCGCTGGGCGCCATCGTGATCCAGAGCTATACCCCCGAACACACCTACAGCGACGAAGACCAGGCCCTGTTCGCGGTCATCGCCAACCACGTGTCGGTAGCGCTGCAGAGCCTGCAAAGCATGGACCGCCTCGAGCGCGCCGTGCAGGAACGCACCGCGCGCCTGGCGCACGAGGTGGCCGAGCGGCGCCGCGCCGAGCAGGTGCAGCACGCGCTGTACCAGATCGCCGATCTGTCGGCCAGTGCGCTCGACACCGACACGCTGACCGCCAGCCTGCACCGCATCATCGGCGAACTGATGGTGGCGGAGAATTTCCTGATCGGCCTGTATCACCCGGAAACCCAGGACTTCAGCATTCCGTATTTCGTCGACCAGAAGGACAGCGAGGCGCCGGTCAAGCGCTTCCCCTACGGCAAGGCGATGTGCTCCTACCTGCTGCACTCGAAGCAGGCGCAATTGCACGATGCCGGCAGCTTTGCGCGCCTGGTGGCCAGCGGACAGGTCAGGGAGCCGCTGGGCAACGTCGACATCGCCAGCTGGATGGGGGCGCCGATGCTGGTGCACGACAAGCCGCAGGGCGTGCTGATCGTGCAGAGCTACGACCCGTCCGTGGTCTACACCAAGGCCGACCTCGACTTGCTCGCCTTCATGGCCAGCCATGTGGCGGTGGCGATCGCGCGCATGCAGGCCGACCGCAAGCTGCGCGCCACCAAGGAACAGCTGGAAGAGCAGAATGCGGCCCTGAACACGGCGCTTACGCAATTGCAGCAGGCGCAGGGCGAGCTGGTGCGCCAGGAAAAGCTGGCCTCGCTGGGCGGCCTGGTGGCGGGCGTGGCCCACGAGATCAATACGCCGCTGGGCATTTGCGTGACGGCCACCAGCCACCTGGTGGAAGAGCTGCGCCTCACGCGCGAAGAGCTGGCCAATGGCGAGATGACCGAGGATAGCCTGGGCAATTTCTTCGACATCGTCGACCAGTCGCTGCGCATCATGACCACCAACACCCAGCGCGCGGCGGCCCTGGTGCGTTCATTCAAGCAGGTTGCGGTGGACCAGTCCTCGGGCGACATCCGCAGTTTTAACCTACGCAATTACCTGAACGAAGTGCTGCTCTCGCTGCAGCCCAAGCTCAAAGGACGGCCTGTGCAGGTGGAGGTCGATTGCGCGCACGACCTGGTGCTGGACAGTTATCCGGGCGCCGTGTCGCAGATCGTCACCAACATGGTGGTGAACTCGCTCGTGCATGGCTTCGAGCGCGAGCAGGCCGGCAAGATCGCGATCCGTGCGGTGCTCGATGGCGAGACGGTCACGCTCACCTACGCCGACGATGGCGCCGGCATGGACCGGGAGTCGCTCGACAAACTGTTCGATCCCTTCTTCACCACCAAGCGCGGCAGCGGCGGCAGCGGACTGGGGGCGCACATCCTGTTCAACCTGGTAACCGGGGCGCTGGGCGGGACGGTGCACGTGGACAGCATGCCGGGGCAGGGGCTGCGTTACGAATTGCGTTTCCCGCGCAGCATGCGGGCGGAGAAGCTGGCGGCGTGAACCTGTTCCGCAAAAAAACAGCTTACACTGACTCCTGTGGCTGACCTGGCGGGTTCGCGATCGACCCGCTGGATGCATACAGCCGATAACGGATAACATTTTCTAAGGCGAACCGATGTCGCGCGCTTTGCTCTACACCCTCCTTGGCTGTGCACTGCTGCCGCTGAATGCCCTTGCTGTCTGGGAGTATTCGGCATCGGCTCAATTGGCATTGTTCGATTCAGTCGAACATCGTTGCCGTTCCTTCGATCCAGCTCTCTTCCGAAGAGAATACGACAAAATGCTCGCGGCTTTCACTATCGAGGAACGGTTCGGGATAACAGCGATCCGGCAGTCGGCCGAGTACCGCGAAGTGCTGGCCGAGGCGAATAAGGAACTCGAGGAGAGGATTGCCGCGGCCGGCAAGGACGGCGAAGCCATCGTCTGTAAAGAAATGATGGAGAAGGTCAGGTAAAAAAGCGGCCATAGCCGACAAGGACGATCGGGCGCATGCCACGCTAAAACCGGCGCCGTTGTCGTTGAACCAACGCGCGTGTTGGTCAGCCCCTGGCCAGTCCCTGGCTAATCCTGCGAGTGCGCACGTGCGATCGACAATTCCGGAAACCCGGTGGCGTCGTCCAGCATGCGGCGGAAGCGGTGCTGGGGCAGCAGGGCGACCAGGATCTCTGCGGTCGTGCGCACCGTGCAGCCGGCGCAGGCATGGCCGCCGGTGACGCGGCCGTCGGCATCGGCCACCGACATGTGCAGGTGCGCGCCGTCGGGTGAAAGGGAACCAGCCAGTGTCAGGATTTCGAGGTCGCCGCGCAGTTCGGTCGGAGCGGGCCGCCCGGCGAGGCGTAATTGCGCCACGCTCAGGCTGCCGATGCCTTGCAAGACATAAGCGGCGCCGGCCCCGTGCTGGCGCAGCAGGGTTTCCAGCGCGGAGCGCAGGTCGGCGCCGGGCGGAAGGCGGACGGGAAGCAGTTCCATGAAGTCGCTCGCAGATGCGTGATCGGATGCCGGTTCCAGGCTCTGAATGGCTGGTCATGCTAGTACCGGCTGCATGCAAGCGTCAAGCGAACTGCCGGCAGCTACTCAGCAGCGCAGGTCGGTGAAGCGCTGGCGCAGGGTGAACAGGTCGCGCTGGATAGTGGGTCTTGCGGTTTTGTCGGCCGCCTTTTCCATGGCTTCGAGCTGGAGCAGGGTGGGATCGAGCTGGCGGCATTCCTGTTTCGCAGCCGTGCTCAGCTTGAAACGCCGTCTGTAGACTTCGTACTCTTCCCGAGTCATGCCAGAGATTGGCTGGAAAGCATCCGCCCAGATTTCACGGCTACGCTCGTCCTGTACGTCTTTTCCGATGCGCTCCGTACCACTGAGCTTGTTGACGCCGCGCGTCGGTGTCACGGTCAGCCGTTCGGCCCCGAGGCAGGGCTTGTCCGAGTACGAAGTCACATTCTTCGCCGTGCATTTGTACATGGTGCGCGACGGCGCCGGCAGCGACTGGGCCGCAGCCATGCCAGCGCAGCCGGCGAGGACCAGGCCAATGAGTGCGCGCTTCAATCCGGCCATTGCCGATTGATCTCCACCGCCTTGTCCATGTTCTTGATGAGCAAATCGACGTAGTGGGGATCGAGGTGCTTGCCAGCTACTTCGCGCAGGTAATCCCTTACCTGCTCGACCGGCCAGGCTTCCTTGTAGCAGCGCTCGTGGCTGAGGGCGTCGAAGACGTCGGCCACGGCGACGATGCGCGCGTACGGGTGGATGTCTTCGCCCTTCAGGCCTTGCGGATAACCCGTGCCGTCGAATTTCTCGTGGTGCTGGTGGGCGATTACGGCGGCGGCCTTCAGGATCGGGCGGGTTGAACCGTCGAGGATCTGCAAGCCCACCGTCGGGTGCTGTTTCATGATTTCCCACTCGTCCGGCGTGAGGCGGCCGGGTTTCAGCAGCACCGCGTCGGGCGTGGCGATCTTGCCGACGTCGTGCATCGGCGCGGCGTGCATCAGGGTCGCCACTTCCTCGTCCGGCATGCCCGATGCCTGGGCCAGCAGGTGGCACACCTGCGACATGCGGCGCACGTGGTTGCCGGCTTCGTTCGAGCGCGATTCCACCACGTCGCCCAGGCGCAGGATCAGTTCGGCCTGGGTATCGGTGATTTCCTGGTTCAGCAAGATGTTATCGAAGGCTATCGCCACGCCCGAGCAGAACACCTCGAGCAGCTGGGCGTCGATGTCGGAAATCTCTTCCACGCCATGCAGCACCAGCAGGGAGGCCTTGCCGCTGTTGTTCGGGAAATAGCCGACATAGGTGTCGCCGTGCAGCTTGGAGATGCGGTTGCGGCGCGCGTCGTCGAGCTGGGCCAGCAGTTCGGGGCCGATGACGTTGCTGGCCCCGTCGGCGCCGCCGTCGTTGCCGAAGTCGCCGATCCGGGCCAGCACCTCGTACTGGCTCTCGCCGGTGATCACGCTCGCGCCCTTCAAACGCAGCAGCATGCTTTGTTCCAGGCGCAGCAGCGCGACGACCTGCTGCAGCAGGCCGCTGGCGAAGTCTTTCAGGTTACGTTGCTGGAAGATGTGGCTGGAGGCGGCGATCACGCGCTCCAGGCCTTCGCGGTAGCTCTGCTGGACGCGGCGCGCATCCTCCACCTTCATGATGTCGCGGTAGGCGCGCAGGGCGGCAAAGGTGGTGGTAAACAGTTTGGTCCGGTCGAGCTCGGTCTTTTCCTTGTAGTCGTTGATGTCGTAGTCGACGATCACGCGCTCTTCCGGCGCCTGGCCCGGCTGGCCGGTGCGCAGCACGATGCGGGTGAACTGGTTGTCCAGGTCTTGCCGCATCCAGCGCGCCACTTCCAGGCCGCTGTCTTCGTGTTCCATCACCACGTCGAGGAAGACCAGGGCGATATTGTCTTCGCGCGCCAGGATCTCCTTGGCCTCGGCGCCGCTGTAGGCGTGCAGGAAGCTGAGGGCGCGGCCATCGAGACGGAAACGGTTCAGCGTCAGCTTGGTGATGTCGTGGATGTCCGGCTCGTCATCGACAAGAAGAACTTTCCAGGGGGCGAGTTTGGGCGCGGCTGCAGACAGAAAAGACATGGCGTTTCCGATACCGTTGAAGGGCGCTAGAAAAAGGCGAAACGGGTAAAAAGGAACCAAAAGGCATTGCGCTGGGTCAACAACCAGGCAAATTAATTGTAGTAGGTCTTTAGTTACTTAACAACAGGCAATAGATGAGCCGATACAGCAAGACCCAAAGTGTTGCCCGAAAGACTCATTCGTAGCGCTTCTGGCAGCGCTCGCAGAAAAAGCTGCGCCGCTTGCTGCGGCCAAGGACGGCTTTCTTGAAGGGGAGATTGCAGCGTGGGCAGGTGGTCTTGGCATGGGCCAGCCAGTGCTGTTTCAGCACATACTGTTTTTTCCAGGCCAGGAAATCGAAACTGTACTGGCGCGCTTCCTCGACCAGCGCGCGCAGCTTCGGCGCCGGCAGCGCGCCCATCGTCGACAGCGGGTGCACGCGGATGCGGAACAGCACTTCGTTCTTGATGATGTTGCCCACGCCGGAAAAAATATCCTGGTCGAGCAGGGCGTCGCAGGCCAGCATGTCGGGATGGGCACGCAGTTTCTTGCGCGCGCGTTTCGGGTCCCAGGCGTCGGACATGACGTCGGCGCTCCAGTCGTACAGGCTGTCGAGTTCGCCCTCGATTTCGCGGACCGAACACGCATAGAAGTTGATTTCGCCGCCATCGGCCACACGTATTGATAGCCGCGGCTGCTTATCGCGGCGCTCGTCGATGCGGTACGTGCCGAACAGCAGGAAGTGGATGCGCACGACCATGGCCGGCGTTTCGATCAGGAAGTGCTTGCCCCAGGTGCGCAGGGACAGGATGGTCTGGCCGACCAGGCGCGAGGGATCGATGGCGCGCACATTGCCGCCGGCCTCGACGATTTCCTGGCCGACGAAACGGGCGGTGTCTTCCTTCAAGATGAACAGCGATGGTCCTTCGGGCACGATCGACCTCCTTTGCGTCATTCTGGCGGAGCAGGCCGAGCCCGGCTGTGCGAGGACTAACAATTCGAAACAGGATTTACCTGTCGAAGACACCGCGCGCGCGCATACGGGCGTACTATTTGAACGGTAAATGAACAGTGAAAAGATTACGACAGAAAGGATCGCCATGAAGACCGTGATTCGCCACCTGGCTGCTGCCGGGTTGCTGGCGCTTGGCGCCGGCAGTGCCTTTGCCGGCACGACCGTGAACTATATCGACCCCGATCGCTTCTCCGACGTACCGTTCGCGACCTGGGAACGCGATGAGGTGCTGAAGGAATTGACCGACCACTTCAGCAAGCTGGGGGCGCAATTGCCTCCGGGGCAAAACCTGCGTGTCGACGTCAAGGATGTCGACCTGGCGGGACGCGAATATCCGACGCGCGGCGTCCGCGACCTGCGCGTCGTGCGCAGCAACGGCGTCGATTGGCCGCGTATCGACCTGCAATATACCGTCGAGCAGGATGGGCAAGTGCTGCGCAGCGGCGCCGCCGAGTTGCGTGACATGAACTTCATGGACCGTATCGGCCGCGTCAACGACAGCGATGCGCTGCGTTACGAAAAGCGCATGATCGATGACTGGTTCTATTCGGCGATCCTGCCGCGCGACCGGGCGGCCCGCCGCTGACCGGCAAGCCGGGGCTGCGTTGCCCGGCCACAGACGATACTGCCGCGCAGCAGGTCATTGCGACCTGCTGCGCGGTTTTTATTTGTCGGTTCTTTTGGCGGGACGAGGCGACGGCCGCCCGCGCCCGGCCGATCCGGTTCAGTCGACCCAATTCACCCGTTCGAACTTGTTACGGAAGTCCTCGGGCATGGCCACGACTTGGCTGGTCTTGTAGTTGAAGAAGACGAAGCCCGACTTGGCCATGGCCACCAGGGTCTTGTCGCGCGGGCGGGTGATGCGGAAGGTGATGTCGCCGCCGTACTTGTTGAAATCCATGACGCCGACTTCGAACAGCAGCTGGTCGCGTGCATGCGCTTCAGCGCGGTAGGTCGTCGCCAGGTCGGTGACGATGATGCCGGTGCCGTCGCGCTCGGTTTCGCCGATGCCGAACTCGAACAGGAAGCGGGCCCGCGCCTCGGAGATCATCGAGATCATCGAGTCGTTGCCGAGGTGGTTGGCGCCGTTGATGTCGGTAACGCGCACCGTCAGCGGCGTGGAATAGTAGTACTGGTCTTCGGGGAAGGAGAGGTGTAAGCGTGCCATCCGAAGATTGTACCGCCTCTCAGGCCGATGGTCCTCTCACGATCCGGTAGATGCGGCCGTTCGCGCTCACGATGTAGAGCTCGCCCGAGCCGTCGCGCCCGAAGGACACCACCTGTCCGGCGCCCGTGATGTTCCAGTTGCGCGCCTCGCTGACGGTGCTGGCGCCGCCGCCCGTGGCCAGGAAACTCTTCAGGTAGCCGCCGCAATAATCCGAGTACAGGTAGCGCCCGGCCAGCTCGGGCAGGGCGCTGCCGCGGTAGACGTAGCCGCCGGTGATCGAGCAGCCGTTGGCATTGTTGGCGCCATGCTCGTATTCGAAGGCGGGCAGAACCAGGCCGCTGCGGTTGCAATTGGCGCTGCCGTAGCAGCGCGTGCCTTCCATGATGTCCCAGCCGTAATTGGCGCCGGCCTGGGCCAGGGCGGCGATGTTCACTTCCTCGCGTTCGTCCTGGCCGACGTCTGCAATGTAGAGCCCGCTTGTATCGAAGGCGAAGCGCCAGGGGTTGCGCAGGCCCGAGGCCCAGATTTCCGGACGCGTGCCGGGCTGGTTCAGGTAGGGGTTGCCGGGCGGGATGGCATACGGCTGGCCGGCATTCGCATTGCGCACGTCCACGCGCAGCAGCTTGCCGAGCATAACGGCCAGGTTCTGGGCATTGCCGAACGGGTCGCCGGCGCCGCCGCCGTCGCCGGTGCCCACATACAGCAGGCCGTCCGGCCCGAAGGCGACCAGCCCGCCGAAGTGGTTGGTGTACTGCGGGTGGGGGATGCGCAGGATTACCAGGCCCGAGGTGGCATCGGCCACGTTCGGCAACTGCGAGGTGCCGAAGCGCTCGACCACGATGTTCTGCTGCAAATCGGTGTAGTACACGTAGAAATAGCCGTTGCGGCCGAAGTCCGGGTCGAAGGCCATCGACAGCAGGCCGCCTTCGCCGCCGGTGAAGACGCGCGCGCGGATGTCGAGCCAGGGCACGGTGAGCGGCGTGCTTGCCGTGCCGTTCTGCAGGACGCGGACGATGCCGTTGCGCTCGACCACGAACAGGCGCTCGTCGCCGCTTGGCGCGGTGACGAAGGTCGGGTTGTCGAAGGTGTTCCCGACCTGGCTCAGGGCCAGCGTGAAGGTGCCGGCGCTGTAGGCAAGCGTGGCGCTGGCCGTGGCGCCGGCGGTGACCGTGACGGTTTGCGTGGCCGGGGTGGCGGTGTAGGTGGCGCTGCCGGCGCTGACGTTCGCGGCGGTCACGGTATAGCTGCCGGGCGCGAGGCTGGCCAGCGTTCGCGAGGCGCTCAAGTCTTGCGCAAAGTTGTTCGGGCCGGTCACGCGCACCGCGGCATTGACGCCGGCGGGCAGGGCATTGATGTTCACCTGCAGGCTGCCGGTGCTGCCGCCCGGGTCGGGCACGGGATTACCGCCGGCATTGCCGCCACCGCCGCCGCAGGCGGCTAGCAAGAACAGCAAGGGCAGGAGGGACAGCAGGAACTTCCGTGCGCGATCGACCAGCATGATGGGTCTCCACAGGAATAGGCACATCCACGTGCTTATTCTGCCAGCGGGCGCGCGGACGCAGCGCACGCTAGCGGCAGAGCAATCGCAGCGGCCTCGCCTCAGGGCGCAGGGGTGGAAGTCGGTCCCTGGCGTGTCTTGGCGACCACACCCTGCGGATTGAGCAGGATCACGAATTCGGTAAAACGCCCGTTGCCGGCCGGCGACTGGTAGAGCCAGGCCTCGTAGCCGCTGTCGAAGACCACGGTCTTCGTGGCGCCGAGCGTGGCAAGCAGCTCGGCCCGGGTAGTGGTGCCGGGCACCACGGAGGCGGCAAGGCGTTCGGCCGGGACCTGGGTGCCGGGAGGAACAGGGCTGGTGGCGCAGCCGGCCAGGGCGGCGAGCAGGGCCAGGGCAGGGAACAAGGCGCGGGCGCTCATGGCTGGGCCTCCGGCAAGTCGGTCATGTATTCGAACTCGACCAGGGTGTCGTCGGGCCAGCTGGTGTCCCAGAGCGGCACGTAATAGGTGCGGTCGAGCAGCACCTGGCAGTCGCAGAAGGGCAGTTCCTCGCGCGGCAGGCCGCCGCCGGCGTACAGGAAATGGAAGGGAAGCACCTCGCTGCGTGCACCGGCACGCAGGCGCACCGCGAACACCGGGCGTTCGGCGAAGAACAGGTAATTTCCGTTCGGGCTGGTACAGACGTCGTCGGCGCCCGTCAGGGCATTCGACAGCCAGCCGAACAGCGGCGAACTGTTCGATACCAGGCCGGCTTCGACGCCGACCCGGCACTCCAGGCGCATGTCGCCCAGGCGCCGCGTGCCTGCGGGCAAACCAGGGGTGACGATGGTGGCGCGCCAGGTCATACTGGTGGTCTTGCGGTTGGCGAGCACGGCAGCGTCTTCGCGCAGGGCCTGCTCGTTACGCGGCAGCACGAAGCTGTTGTCGGGCTCGACCGGCACCTTGAGCGACAGCGTGTCGCCGGCCACGCGCAGGGTGATGCCCTGCATGTTCACGTCGGGCGTGCGCGGCAGCAGCTGGAAACGCAGGCTGGCGGCAGGGGCATAGGCATGCTCGCGTTCGAAGCGTTCCATGCCTTTGATCATCTTGCGGTAGGATTTGTCGACCGGATCGCGGGTCGTGGTGACCTTGACGGTGGCGACAGCAGGGTCGGACGGGGTGTCCTGGGCGTTTGCCGCCGCGCTTGCAGCAGCGCTTGCAGCAGCGGCAAAGGCCAGAAGGAGGCAGCGCAGATGAGTGTGCATTGGCGGCCTCATGGTGCTCACCAGTAGCGCACGCGCCCGGTGTCCATGTGGACGAACTGCGAGTCCGGGTAGTAGCCGACCCCGCCGCGGTGCATGGTCATGGCGGCCTTGCGCAGTTGCGCCAGGTCCTTGCCCGGCAGGCGGATGTCGATGGCCTTGCCGTCCATGTGCATGCTGTGCTTGGCCACGCCGCTGGATTTGGCGTGCAGCTTGGCGTTCGATTCCGGCGAGCGGTAGCCGGAAATCACGTGGATCAGCGGGTTATCGCCGAACTTGCCGCCCACTTCGTTCAGCAGCACCAGCAGTTGTGGGTCGATCGGCGCGACCTTGTTGTTGCGGTGGTCGCGCAGGACCTTGTTCAGGTCTTGCAGGGCATCGGGAATGAACTGGCCGTCGGCCCAGAACACGCTCTTCACGGTTTCCCCGGTATGGGTGTTGTACAGGCGCAGCGTGCGTTCGCCGGGTGCGGCCTGGGCAGCCTTGGCCAGCGCGGGCATGCCGGCAACGGAAGCAAGGGCGAGAGAGGTTTTCAGGAACGAGCGTCGTTGGTTCATCGAAGATCCTTGCGCGAATTCAGAGGAGACCGCCATGATACCCCGGTTTCGATCATTCTGCAGGAAATCGACGTAAATGCGCCACGATGACTGAAAGATAACAACTTTTAAAGGAGAATTGCATGCAATTGCGTCAACCTCAAGCAGTCTTGCGTTACCTGGTCGGTTGCGCCATGCTGGCCGGCGCCGCGCTACCGGTCCTGGCTCAGGTGCAAGCAACCGGCGCCCCACCGGAAGTCAAGGGCTGGCGTGCCGAGACCGTGACCGATGCCCTGCCGCGCGCCTGGGGCATGGCCTGGCTGGCCGATGGCCGCATGCTGGTGACCGGCAAGGCCGGCACCCTGCACCTGGTAAACGGCAAGCAGGTGACCGAGGTGCCGATCGAGAAGCTGCCGACGCTGATGGATAGCGGCCAGGGCGGCCTGCTCGACATCGCGATCCACCCGGCCGACAAGGCAGCGGGGAAAGAGAACAACGCGCGCGTCTACATGACGATGGCGAACGGCACCAGCAGCGAGAACCGCACCATCCTGGTCCAGGGCATCTTCGACGGCAAGAAGGTACACAGCGTGAAGACCCTGTTCCAGGCGTCGCCCGCGAAGAACGGCGGCCAGCACTTCGGTTCGCGCATTGCCTGGCTGCCCGACGGCACCCTGTTGATGAGCATAGGCGACGGCGGCAATCCGCCCCAGCGCGTGGGCGACATGCTGGCGCGCGACCAGGCCCAGAACCTGGGCAGCCACAACGGGTCCATCCTGCGCCTCACCGCGGAAGGCAAGGCGGCGCCGGGCAATCCGCTGGCAGGCAAGGCCGGCGCGCTGCCGGAAATCTGGTCCTACGGGCACCGCAACGTGCAGGGTATCGTGGTCGACCCCGAGGGCAAGGTCTGGGCCAGCGAGCACGGCCCGCGCGGGGGCGACGAGATCAACCGCGTCGAGGGCGGCAAGAACTATGGCTGGCCGCTGCAGAGCTTCGGGCTGGACTACAGCTCGCGCGAGCCGATCGGCAAGCACAGCGTGCCGGGCATGGCCGACCCGGTGGTGGCTTGGGCGCCGTCGCCGGCGCCCTCTGGCCTGGCCTGGTACACGGGCTCGGCCTTCCCGCAATGGCGCGGCAGCCTGTTCAGCGGCGGCCTGGCCAGCAAGGACCTGCGCCGCATCGCGTTCGACAAGAGCGGCAAGGCCGTGCGCCAGGAAGCACTCGACATCGGCGCACGCGTGCGCGACGTGCGCCAGGGGCCGGACGGCCAGCTCTACGTGCTGACCGACGAGGACAAGTCGCGGATCCTGCGCATCGTCCCTGAAAAATCGTAAGCAGGAAACGGACGCCGCCGTCCATCGCTTTGCCCGATACTGGCTTCGTTCCCATGTAAAGGAAGGAAGCATAGCGATGGACGATTTTTCGATAAACCCGGCCAGCACCGCGCTGGTCCTGATTGACCTACAAAACGGCAACATGGCGCGCGAGCTGGCGCCGTATTCGAGCCGGCAGGTGCTGGGCAACTGTGTTTCCCTGGCCCAGGAAATGCGCGGCCGCGGCGGCATGGTGGTGTTCGTGCGCGTGTTGCTGAACGAACTGCAGATGCCGCCGTCGGACGCGCCCCTGCATGCGCCGGGCGCGCCGCCACCGCCGCCGGATGCCTCGCAGTTCGCGCCGGATGCCGGCGTCGAGGCGGGCGACGTGGTGATCACCAAGCGCCAGTGGGGCGCCTTCCATGCCACCGAGCTCGACCAATTGCTGCGGCGGCGCGGCATCAAGACCATCGTGCTGGGCGGCATCGTCACCAATATCGGCGTCGAGTCGACCGCGCGCGCCGCGCATGACCTGGGCTACAGCCTGGTGTTCGTGGAAGATGCGATGAGCGGCATCACGGCCGAGGCCCACGATTTCGCCTGCAAGAACACCTTCCGCATCATGGGCAAGGTGCGCAGCACGGCGCATGTGATCGACGCCTTGCAGGCAGGCTCGGGCGACGCCTGAGCGATAAATCGAAGTAGAGGAAAGCGCCGCCGGAACAGTATCCGGCGGCGGCAGGGCTGCGTCAGTTCGCGGCGTGCGCTGCGGCGTGGATAGCGGCCGTGATCTCGTACGAGCGTAGGCGCGCCGCGTGGTCGAAGATCTGCGAGGTGATCATCAGCTCGTCCGGACGGGTGTGCGCGATGAAGGCCTTCAACTGGGCCGCCACCGTTTCCGGCGAACCGATAGCCGAGCACGAGAGCACGCTGTCGAGCATGGCGCGTTCGGCCTGGCCCAGCGATTCCAGGTAACCCTTGACCGGCGGCTGCAGGCGCGACGGACGGCCAGTGCGCAGGTTAACAAAGGCCTGCTGCATCGAGGTTGCCTGGAAAGCGGCCTCTTCGTCGCTGTCGGCGGCAAACACGTTAAAGCCGAGCATCACGTACGGTTTGTCGAGCTGGGCCGACGGACGGAAGTTGGCACGGTACAGTTCGATTGCCTGCATCATCATCTGCGGCGCGAAGTGCGAGGCGAATGCGTAGGGCAGGCCGAGCGCGGCGGCCAGTTGCGCGCCGAACAGGCTGGAGCCGAGGATCCACAGCGGCACGTCCAGGCCGGCGCCCGGCACCGCTTTTACCTGGCGGCGCGGCGAATCGCTGAAGTAATCCATCAATTCGACGACGTCCTGCGGGAATGCGTCGGCGTCCGAGGCCAGGTTGCGGCGCAGGGCGCGTGCGGTCACGTGGTCGGAACCCGGCGCGCGGCCCAGGCCGAGGTCGATCCGGCCCGGGAACAGCGACTCGAGCGTGCCGAACTGTTCCGCGATCACCAGCGGCGAGTGGTTCGGCAGCATGATGCCGCCGGCGCCGACGCGGATGGTCTTGGTGCCGGCCGCCACATAGCCCATCAGCACCGAGGTGGCGGCGCTGGCGATGCCCGGCATGCCGTGGTGTTCCGCGAGCCAGAAGCGGTTGAAGCCCCAGCGCTCGCCATGCTGGGCGAGATCGAGGGAGTTGTTGAAAGAAGCGCGCGCATCGCTGCCTTCGGCGATGGGCGAGAGGTCGAGTATGGAGAAGGGAATCATCAGCACATGATACGCCGACGAATTTTTTCTCGCTGTCCGGGTCGTCAAAACGGCCGCCGCCCCAGGGCGCGGCGCGTGCAGGCACGCGGCGTCAATATTGACCATGAGCTTGATCCACGGATAATGATTGCCTATTACTCAAGGCTTTTGCGCCCCCGTCCGCCGGGCTGGAGCGCGCTGCCTCCGACCAGGATTCCCATGCGTCTTTATCCCACGAATACCTTGCTCAGGCGCCAGGCCGCGCTCGCCGGCGCCTGCCTGCTGCTGCTGGCGGGCTGCGCCGGCCTGCCCGAGAGCGCCGCACCACCCGCGCCCGCTTCCGTTCAAGCCGGGCTCGACAGCGCACGCTTCGCCCAGATCGACAGCGCCATCGGTGAGGCGATCGGCGAACGCCGCCTGCCGGGCGCCGTCTTCCACCTCGAGCGCGACGGCGCCGTGTACGAGCAGGCCTATGGCCGCTTCAGCTACGAGCCCGATGCCGCCGCAGTCATGCCCGGCACTGTGTTCGACGCCGCGTCGCTGAGCAAGGTGCTGTCCACGGCGCCGTCGGTGCTGTTGCTGGCCGAGGAGGGCAGGATCGATCTCGAAGCGAAGCTGGCCGATTACTTTCCCGAATGCGCCGGCGGCGGCAAGGACGCGATCACGATCCGCCACCTGCTGACCCACACCTCGGGCCTGGCGGCCGGCCTGCCCGCCAAGCCGGCCTGGAGCGGCGACACTGCCGCGCACGCGCTGGCCTGTGCCCAGGCCGTGACGCATGCGCCGGGCAGCTTCTTCCGCTATTCGGACATCAACTACATCCTGCTCGGCCAGCTGGTGCGCAAGGTGTCCGGCATGCCGCTCGACGTCTTTGCGCAGGAGCGGATCTTCGGGCCGCTGGGCATGC
Source organism: Massilia sp. IC2-278 (assembly GCF_020708045.1). Taxonomy (GTDB): domain Bacteria; phylum Pseudomonadota; class Gammaproteobacteria; order Burkholderiales; family Burkholderiaceae_D; genus Telluria. Next base: position 97,675 of record NZ_JAJFES010000005.1, on the reverse strand, counting down.
GCGACACCGGCTACCTGCCGCTGCGCCGCATGGCCGCCGCCGCCATCGCGCCGACGCAAAAAATCGCGGCGGACGCCGGCGCTTCCGTGCACGGCGATGTGGCCGGAAACACGGCCGGCGGCCTGCTGCAGGGCGTGGTGCACGATCCGACGGTGCGCCGCATCGGCGGCGTGGCCGGCTCGGCCGGCGTGTTCACGACCGCGCGCGACGTGGCCCGCTTTGCGCGCATGCTGCTGAGCGGCGGCACGCTCGACGGCGTGCGCATCCTGGGCCCGGACAGCGTGCGCCTCCTGGTCACGGTGCAGAGCCCGCCGGGCATCGCCGCGCTGCGCGGCCTGGGCATGGACATCGATTCGCCGTATGCCCTGCGCCCGCGCGGCAGCCTGTACCCGGTCGGCAGCTTCGGCCACACCGGTTTCACCGGCTGCATCCTGTGGATCGACCCCGGCTCGCGCAGCTTCTACGTGCTGCTATCGAACCGCGTCTATCCCGACGACAAGGCCAACGTGCTGCCGCTGTACACCCGGCTCGGCACCCTGGCGGCGCAGGCATCCGGCCTCAGCGAACCAGGGGTGAAAACGGACGCTGCGGCACCCTGAAGCACAACCCGCTTAACTTGCCGGAGGGCTACCGCGCGCCCCTTCCTCGTCGACCTCTTTAGACTCGGCCTCCTCAATTATGTCATTGATATTGTTGAGGAATTAAGCCCCCAATACATTAGGAGATTGACATGAAAATGCATAAACTGTTGAAAGGCCTTCTCGGTGCTTCCGTTGCCGCGGCAATGGCAACCTCGTTCAACGCTCACGCACAATCGAGCAGCACCTCGGGCAACACGACCGACCAGACCAGCTCGCAAGCACGCGGCTCGTCGGCATCGAACCAGGATGGGTCGAGCACCAAGCACTCCAGCAAGAAGCAGAAGAAACAAAGCAGCTCCAGCAGCGGCACCAGCGGCAGCGCGGGTTCGACCTCGGGTTCCTCGTCGGGTTCCTCGGGCAGCACGAGCGGCGCTTCGAGCGGCGGCACCGGCACCTCGGGCAGCGGCTCGATGGGCACCAGCGGCAGCAGCAACACTAGCGGCGGCACCTCGGGTGGCAGCGGTTCGGGTAGCGGCACCTCGGGCACCAGCGGTTCGTCGGGCACCACCGGCTCCTCGGGCAGCAGCGGCTCGATGGGCACCAGCAGCGGCAGCAGCGGCACCCTGGACAACTCGATGGGCACCAGCGGCAGCAGCGGCACCTCGGGCACCAGCGGCTCGATGGGCACCAGCGGCGCCTCCGGTTCGATGGGCACGAGCGGTACCTCCGGCTCGATGGGTACCAGCGGCGCCAGCGGCACCTCGGGCACCTCGGGCACCAGCGGCACGTCCGGCACCAGCGGCACTTCGGGCACGTCCGGCACCTCGGGCACCAGCACCGGTACCGGCGGCGGCACCGGCGGCCGCGGTTACTGATCGGCCACGTCCGACCCCGACCGAGCTGCCCCGGCGGGCAGCTCGTCTATACAAACACCAGCTTGCGGGCTGGTGTTTTTTTTCGCCGATCGCCTAATAATTGTTAAATTTTCAAGCGCAAATTTGGCGGTTACATGTTTTTTTGATAGCTTCTGCCGGTGTATTGACGGGTTCAAAGACTGTCGCGCCTTTGCCACAATACCTGACTGTTACCATAAGGTATCACCCGTTTGTCACTGCATCCCTTAAAATTGCTGTCTGTCATTCCTTTTTCCCATCCCGCAAATCATGTTCAGGCCACATCGCGCGGCTTGACGTACTGTTGCTTTTTCTATCACGACATGTCCAGCCTCCCACGTATTCCGTTCGCCACGCCCCGCAAACTGACCACCCTGAGCGCGATTGCCGCCGCGGCGATGCTGCTCAGCGCCTGCGGCACCGTCAAGGTGCAGCCGCTCACCGATACCGACGTGCGCCAGCAGGCTGCCGCCGACCGCCAGGCCGCCTTTGCCGGCGTGCCGCCGCTGGCCGGCAAGCTGTCGATGGACGAAGCCGTCGCGCGCGCCCTGAAATACAACCTGGACCGCCGCACCCGCCTGATGGAAGAAGCGCTGGCCATGAACCAGCTCGACACCGCGAACCTCGACATGCTGCCGCGCGTGATGGCGAATGCCGGCTACACCTGGCGCGACGAAGAGCTGATCACGCGCAGCGTCGACTCGGTCACCGGCCTGCCGTCGCTGGCCAATCCCTACATCTCGTCCGAGCGCAGCCGTCCTGCCTACAGCCTGGGCACCACCTGGAACATGCTCGACTTCGGCCTGTCCTACTACGGCGCCAAGCAGGCGGCCAGCCGCGTCGGCATCGCCGCCGAGCGCCGCCGCAAGGCCATGCACGTGCTGGTCCAGGATGTGCGCTCGGCCTTCTGGCGCACCGTCAGCGCGCAAAAGCTGCGCAACGAAGTGCGCGCCACCATCGACCTGGCCGAAGCCGCGCTGAAGGATGCGCGCAAGGTCGAGGCCGAGCGCCTGCGCTCGCCGGTCGACACCCTGCGCTACCAGCGCCAGCTGCTGGAAAACCTGCGCCTGCTGGAAAGCATCGAGCAGGAACTGGCCAGCGGCCGCATCGAACTGGCCGCCCTGATCAACGCGCCGCAGGACGCCGAGTTCGAGGTGGTGGAGCCGGCCGAAGGCGCCGACCCGACCATGCTCGAAGTGCCGGCCAGCCAGATGGAAGAACTGGCGGTGACCCAGAACGCCGACCTGCGCGAGCACTTCTACAACACCCGCATCGCGCTCGACGAAACGCGCCGCACCATGGTGCGCATGTTCCCGAACCTGTCGTTCAACTACGACCTGCGCTACGACTCGGACAAGTACCTGATCAACAACCGCTGGAACGAAGCCGGCGTGCACCTGTCGTACAACCTGATGAACCTGTTCACCGGTCCGGCCCAGAAGCGCCTGGCCGAAGCCGGCGTCAAGCTGGCCGACCAGCGCCGCATTGCCTCGCAGATGACGGTCATCACCCAGGTCCACTTGGCGCGCCTGCAGTACCAGATCGCCTACCGCCAGTACCTGCGCGCCGACCAGATCTGGCAGGCCGACGCCAAGATCGCCGAACACGTCAAGAACCGCGAGGCGGCCGAGGCGCAAAGCAAGCTGGAACAGGTTGCCAACGGCACCACCGCCATCCTGTCGCTGCTGCGCCGCTACCAGTCGCTGGCCCAGCTGCAAAGCGCGGGCAGCCGCCTGCAGGCCACCGTCGGCCTCGAGCCGGTGCTCGGCAGCGTCAGCGAACTGTCGCTCGAGCAGCTCACCGGCGAAGTCGGTAATTCGATGCGCAACTGGAGCAAGGCATTGACCAAGCCGGCCGCCGCCCCGGCCGTGGCTGAGCCTGCCGCTGCCCCTGCTAAATAAACCCGGAGAAGTCATGCACACCACTGCCCGCGTGCTGGCGCAAGCGACCCTTGCGCTGCTCGCCGTCACCAGCATCAACCTGGCCGCCGCGGCCGCGCCTGCACCCGCGCCGGCGCGCGCCGCGCTGGAAAAACAGGATATCCGCGCCCAGCTGTCGCCGCGCCGGTACACCACCGTCGCCGCCGAGATCGGCGCCAAGGTCAGCCGCATCGCGGTGGCCGAGGGCGCCAGCTTCCGCGCCGGCCAGACCCTGGTCGCCTTCGATTGCTCGCTGCAGCAGGCGCAGCTGCAAAAGGCGAAAGCGGTGCTGGCCGGGGCCGAGCGCACCTTCAGCGCCAACAAGCGCCTGGAAGAACTGCGCTCGGTCGGCAAGGTGGAACTCGAGGTCTCGGAAGCCGAGGTCGGCAAGGCCAAGGCCGACGTCGCCGCCAACAACGTGCTGCTGTCGAAGTGCGCGATCGCCGCGCCGTTCGCCGGCCGCGTGGCCGAGCAGAAGGTGCGCGAGCAGCAGTACGCGCAGCCCGGCCAGCCGCTGCTGGAAATCCTCGACGATTCCGTCCTCGAACTCGAATTCATCGTGCCGTCGCGCTGGCTCGCCTGGCTGAAACCCGGCCATGCCTTCCAGGTCCAGATCGACGAAACCGGCAAGAGCTACCCGGCCAAGGTGCAGCGCATCGGCGCGCGCGTCGATCCGGTCAGCCAGTCGGTCAAGCTGTCGGCCGCGATTGCCGGCAAGTTCCCGGAACTGATCGCCGGGATGAGCGGGCGGGTCGCCATCGGCGCGCCGGCCGGCCAATAAATCAAAAGATAAAGCACTAGTCCAGAATCCACACACGTCCTGCCATGAACAATCTTCGTCCGCTTCCCTACGCCCTCGACCCGAATCCGCAGGAAACCGCCGCCCGCCCGGCGCGGCGCCAGTTGCAGCGCCGTGCCCCGGCGCCGCTGGCGCTCGAGCAGCGCGTGATGTTCGACGGCGCCGCCGTGGATGCGGTGGTGCGCGCCGCTGCCGGCGCCGCTCCCGCAGCCGCCGACGCCGCGCGTGACCACGCGAGCGAAGGCGAGCGTACGCTGGCCCCGGCGGCGCTGGCCGCACCGTCCGCACGCAACGTGCAGGCGGAGGCCAAGCGCGAAGTGGTCTTCATCGAGGACAACCTGCCCGACTACCTGAAGCTGGCCGAGAGCGCGCGCCAGGGCGCCGAAGTGGTGGTGCTGGACCATACCCAGGACGGCCTGCAGCAGATGATCGCCGCCCTGCAGGGCCGCGAAGTCGACGCCATCCACCTGGTGACCCACGGCGCCAACGGCCAGGTCGACCTGGGCAGCACCCGCCTGTCGGCCGACAACGTCGACGCCAGGGCGGCCCAGCTGGCCCAGCTGGGCCAGTCGCTGTCGGCCGACGGCGATTTGCTGCTGTACGGCTGCAACGTGGCCGGCGGCGCCGGCAACGACTTCCTGGACCGCCTGGCCCTGCACACCGGTGCCGACGTCGCCGCCTCGAGCGATACCACCGGTTCGGCCGGCTTCGGCAACTGGACCCTGGAAGCGCACAGCGGCAGCATCGAGACCGCCGAGCGCGCCTTCGACAGCGCCGGCTGGCAGGGCGAGCTGGTGACCACGGTGTTCGACGCCCAGCAGCGCCAGCTGGTCTTCGCCGGCGCCGAAGCCGAGAAGCCGGGCTCCACCGGCCTGAACAACGGCGACGTGATGCGTTTCAAGAACGTGATCCAGGTCGGCACCCAGTGGATCGATGCCATCGTCACCACCACCATCAACAGCAACCTGACGGTCGGTACCTACGACTCGACCAGTTCGCCGGGTAGCGGCGCGGAAGCGGGCAAGTACTTCCAGCCGCTCACCACCGTGACCGGCGCCGGCGGCAGCGTCAGCTTCAAGTTCGATTTCGTGCTGCCGAACTCCACGACCGCCGTGACGCTGCAGAACTTCGTCGTCAACTCCTACGACATCGACAGCTCGGGCGACAACAAGCCGGACCGCCAGTTCCAGGAATTCAAGGGCTTTGCGCGCTACGAACTGTCGAAGGACACCCAGCTGACCGCGACCCCGCGCGCCGATGGCTCGGTGATCTTCGAGTACAACGCGGCCGTTTCGCACAACAACTCGCCGAACATCTACGTCGACGCCTACCGCGTGCAGGTGTACTACGATTCGGCCAGTTCGCTGACGATCCGTGCCGGCGCCAACGGCTACCAGGGCGCGACCTTCACCAGCGCGGCCGCCCACTTCTCGCTCGATTTCATGATCCGGCCCTGGCAGAATCCGGATACCGACATCATCGGCAGCCCGGCTCCCAACCTGGTCTACAGCGCCACCACCTTCCACGAGTCCGCGGGCGACGACGGCAGCATCACGAGCACCGCCACCATCACGCTGAACAACGGTAGCTTCACCGGTACCAACGGCCAGGCGCTGCAGGGCGTGGACTACGCCAACCTGCCTTCCGGCCTGCAGGCCAACGTGGTGCGCACGAGCGCCAACACGGCGCTCCTGACCTTCACGGGCAGTGCCGCCGCCCATGCCAACATCAACGACGTCAGCAACTTCGGCGTCATCTTCGGCAACGCGGCCTTCAGCACCGGGAACGCCGGCGCCGTCACCGGCGCCACCCGCAACGACCTGGTGATCGACTTCAACGACGACACCACGGCCCCGGTCATGATCAAGGGCCAGACCTTCGACTACGCCGAGAACCGCACCACCGATGCCATCATCGGCAAGGTCGTGGCGACCGACAACGTCGGCGTCACCGGCTTCCGTTTCGAAAACAGCGGCTTCAGCCCCGACCTCAGCCCCGACAACCGCTTCCGTATCGAAGCCGACGGCACGATCCGCATGACCGCGATCGGCGCGGCCAGCACCAGCAACGACTTCGAAGCGTCGCCGAACGGCACCTACAGCGTGCAGGCACGCGACCTGGCCGGCAACTGGTCGATCGGGCGCGACGTCGTCCTGAACATCACCAACCTCGACGACAGTGCACCCGTATTCAGCTCGCCCACCGTCGCCAGCGCGCCGGAAAACCAGAGCCTGCTGTACACCGCGCAGGCGGCCGACAGCGTCGAGTTCACGAACGGCGCCGTTACCTACGCGCTCGGCTCGGGCCTCGACGGCGCCCGGCTGCGCATCGACCGCAATACCGGCGCCGTGACCCTGGCCAGCGGCAGCCTCGATTTCGAGACCAAGTCCAGCTACAACTTCGTCGTCCAGGCGATGGACGAGAGCGGCAACATGCGCCAGCAAACCGTCACCGTCAACGTCGCCAACATCGACGAAGTGGGGCCGGCCTTTACCTCGCCGGCCAGCGCCACCGTGGCGGAAAACCAGAACCTGCTGTACACCGCCCAGGCCACCGACACGGTCGACTACACTAACCAGGTGGTCAGCTACACGCTGGACGCCGGCGGCGACGCGGCCCTGCTGCAGATCGACGGCGCCAGCGGCGCCGTGACCCTGAAGGATGGCAGCCTCGACTTCGAGGGCAAGCGCGACTACAGCTTCACCGTGCGCGCCGTGGATGCCAGCGGCAACGCCACCCTGAGGAACGTCGTGGTGACGGTGTCGAACATCGACGAAGTCGGCCCGGCGTTTACGTCGCCGGCCAGCGCGGTCGTACCGGAAAACCAGAACCTGCTGTACACCGCCCAGGCCACCGACACGGTCGACTACACTAACCAGGTGGTCAGCTACACGCTGGACGCCGGCGGCGACGCGGCCCTGCTGCAGATCGACGGCGCCAGCGGCG
>NZ_JAJFES010000005.1:0-90439 GCF_020708045.1 Massilia sp. IC2-278 | reverse complement strand
CGCGGTGACCCTGAAGAACGGCAGCCTCGACTTCGAGGGCAAGCGCGACTACAGCTTCACCGTGCGCGCGGTGGACGCCAGCGGCAACGCCACCCTGCAGACGGTGAGCGTGACGGTGTCGAACATCGACGAAGTCGGCCCGGCCTTTACTTCGCCGGCCAGCGTCACCGTGCCGGAAAACCAGAATGCGCTGTACACCGCCCAGGCGCTTGACGCGGTCGACCGCACGGACGGCGTGGTGCGCTACACGCTGGACGCCGGCGGCGACGCGGCCCTGCTGCAGATCGACGGCACCAGCGGCGCCGTGACCCTGAAGGACGGCAACCTCGACTACGAGGGCAAGCGCGACTACAGCTTCACCGTGCGCGCCGTGGACGCCAGCGGCAACGCCACCCTGCAGACGGTGAGCGTGACGGTGTCGAACATCGACGAAGTCGGCCCGGTCTTCACCTCGCCCGCCAGCGTCGGCGCCAACGAGAACCAGAACCTGCTGTACACGGCCCAGGCCACGGACAGCGTGGACTACACGAATGGCGTGGTCACCTACGACCTGGACGAGGACGGCGACGCCGGCCTGCTGCAGATCGACAGCGCCAGCGGCGCCGTGACCCTGAAGGACGGCAACCTCGACTTCGGCGGCAAGACCGAGTACAGCTTCACCGTGCGCGCGGTCGACGCCAGCGGCAACGTCACCCTGAAGGCGGTCACGGTCAACGTCACCGACCTCGACGACGTGGCGCCGGTGTTCGCTTCCGCCACCAACGTGAGCGCGATCGAGAACCAGGACCTGCTGTACACCGCACAGGCGCTCGACAGCATCGAGTCGACCGACGGCGTCGTGCGTTATGCGCTGCGCCCGGGGCTCGACGCCGGCCTGCTGGACATCGACGGCACCAGCGGCGCCGTGACCCTGAAGGACGGCAACCTCGACTACGAAGGCCAGCGCGAATACCGCTTCACCGTCGTCGCCCTCGACGCCAGCGGCAACGCGCGCGAGCAGCTGGTCACCGTGAGCGTCGCCAACATCGACGAAGTGGCCCCGGCCTTCAGCTCGGGCACGACCGCCAGCGCGAACGAAAACCAGAACCTGCTGTACACCGCCCAGGCCAGCGACAACGTCGACTACACGAACCGCGTGGTCGGCTACACCCTGGACGGCAGCGGCGACGCGTCCCTGCTGCGCATCGACGGCGTTAGCGGCGCCGTGACCCTGGCCGAGGGCAACCTCGACTTCGAAAGCAAGGCCAGCTACACCTTCACCGTGGTCGCGCGCGACGAAACCGGCAACGCCAGCACCCGCACCGTCACCGTGTCGGTCGCCGACCTGAACGAAGCGCCGGTGGCGGCCAACGCCAGCGCCAGCACGGCCGAGGACACGGTCCTGCGCGGCCAGCTGCCCGGCTACACCGACCCGGACGGCAACCGCGCCGAGTATTCCAGCGCGTCGCAGCCGCAGTACGGCAGCGTGGAGATCGCCGCCGACGGCAGCTACGTCTACACCCCGGCGCGCGACTTCTTCGGCGCCGACAGCTTCACCTACAAGATCGACGATGGCCACGGCGGTTCCAACACCTACCGCGTCGACATCACCGTCACCCCGGTGAACGACGCGCCGGTGGCCGGCCCCGCCACCATCCGCACCCCGGAAGACACGCCCGCCAGCGGCAACCTGCCGCGCGCCGTGGACGCCGAAAACGATCCGGTCAGCTACTCGGTGGCCACCGGCCCGGCCAAGGGCGAACTGGTGCTGGGCAGCGATGGCCGCTACACCTACACCCCGCACGCGAACGCGAACGGCAGCGACAGCTTCGTCTACCGCGTCAGCGACGGCCAGGACAGCACCCTGCACACGGTCACCATCGTCATCGACGCGGTCAACGACGCCCCGGTGGCAAGCGATACCGCCATCGTGACGAACGAAGACACGGCGCACCAGGGCCAGCTGCCGCGCGCGAGCGACGTCGACAACGACCCGGTCAGCTACGCGCTGGCGCGCGGCCCGGCGCACGGCCAGGTCACGGTCGACCGCGACGGCCGCTACGTCTACACCCCGGCGCTCGACTTCAACGGCAGCGACAGCTTCACCTACCGCGTCAGCGACGGCCAGGGCGGCAACAACGTGTACACGGTCGCCATCACGGTCAACCCGGTGAACGATGCGCCGCTCGCCGCGAACGACGCCTTTGTCACCGCCGAAGACCAGGCACACGAAGGCCGCCTGCCGCAAGCGACCGACTTCGACCGCGACCCGGTCAGCTATGCGGTGGAGCAGGGCGCGCAGCACGGCAGCGTGAGCATCGCGCCTGACGGTCGCTACACCTATACCCCGGCCGCCAACTACAACGGCGCCGACCGCTTCACGTACACGGTCAGCGACGGCCAGGGCGGCAGCAATACCTATGCCGTCGAGATCACGGTGACCCCGGTGAACGACGCGCCGGTCGCCGGCCCGGACGTGCGCGGCAACGCCACCGTCGGCCTGCCGATGGCGCCGCTGGCCGTGGCGCCGTTCACCGACGTCGACAGCACCGGCATCACCTACGACGCCAGCCTGCCTGGCGGCGCCGAACTGCCGTCCTGGCTGCACTTCGACCCGGCCACGCTGACCTTCACCGGCACCCCGCCGGCCGGCGCGCTCGGCAGCATCGAGGTGCTGGTGCGCGGCAGCGACGGCGCGCTGGACGCGACCACGAAGGTAACGATCACGGTCGGCAATCCGGCCATGCCAGGCCAGCACGCCAGCATCGACCTGATGACGCGCGACACCGGCAGCTCGCCGAACGACTTCATCACCGCCGACGGCGGCGCAGGACGCACCGTTACCGGCCGCATCGACGCGCCGCTCGGCAGCAACGAGGTTCTGCAGGTGTCGTTCGACGGCGGCGCCAGCTGGACCGACGCCACCGTCCGCGGCGGCAACTGGACTGCGCAGGACAACGGCGCCCACAATGCCGACTGGACCATCGTCACCCGCGTGACGAATACGGCGGCGGGCCTGTCGGGCCCGGAGACCACGCGCAACGTGACGCTCGACCGCGAAGCGCCGAATGCGCCGACGGTGGACAGCATCAGCACCACCAGTACCACGCCGACCCTGACCGGCGAAGCCGTGGTGCGCCCGGGCGAAACCCTGACCGTCAACGTCAACGGCCAGAACTACACCGTGCCGGTGCAGGATGGCCGCTGGAGCCTGGACCTGTCGAAGGCCCAGCCGTCGGCGCCGCTGACGGAAGGCCGTAGCTACGACGTGATCGCCACCGTGACCGACGCCGCGGGCAACAGCCGCAGCGGCGACACCGCGGGCGTGGTCAGCGTCAGCGCGCCGGTGGTGCCGCAGCTGCCGCCGCCGCCGGTCGTGGTCACCCCGGTGTTCACGCCGGCGGTGCCGGCCTTGAGCACGGTGGCCGAGCCGGCGCCGCAGATGCTGGTGCGCGAAGCCGTGGCGCCGGGCAGCGTGGTCGGCGGCGATTCGCTGCTGCTGGGCAGCGGCTTCGGCGTGCGCGCCGCGGCGCCGGACTTCGTCGACGCCCTGCGCGGCGCCGCCGAGCTGTCGGACGTGTACACTCGTTCGGAAGGCTTCCGCACCGTGGTGGCGAAAGCCGAAGAGCCGGCGCTGGTGCTGTTCCAGGGCGTGCCCGACCAGTTCGTGGACGCCGGCACCAAACTGTCGATGTCGGTGCCGGCCGATGCCTTTGCCCACACCCAGCCGAAAGCCATCGTGCGCCTGGCCGCGGTGCTGCAGGATGGCCGTCCGCTGCCGACCTGGGTCCAGTTCAACGGCCAGACCGGCCAGTTCACCGGCGAGGTGCCGAAGGGCCTGAACGGCGAACTGAAGATCAAGCTGATCGCACGCGACCTGAACGGCCGCGAAGCGATTGCCCTGTTCCGCATCAACGTGGGCGAAGTGCGCGCCAATGGTGACGCAGCGGGCAACGCGGCGGCAAGCGGCAAGGCAGGCCTGACGGAACGCCTGAACAAGGCTGGCCAGGGCAAGGCGGCAACGCTGCGCGGCCGGCCATGATGCGGTAACTTGGAGTAATCTGGATGGACAGGATGGACAAGGCCCACGATCCGCTGGCGGCGCTGGTGGACCTCGCGCACCGTGCGCGCCATGTGGGTGAAGCGGTCGAACTCGACTTCCTGGCGGTGAACGGCAGCCACGCGCTGGCGCCTTACCGCCAGGCGGCGCTGTGGTTTGCCGACCGCGGCGTCTGCGCGCTCTCCGGCGTGGTGCAGATCGAGGCGAATGCGCCTTACGTGCAGTGGCTGGAAAAGCTGTGCGCGGCGCTGGGCGACACCGGACCGGCAATGGTCTCGGCGATCGATGCGCCGGCGGGGCAGGGCGCCGAGTGGGGCGAATGGCTGCCGGCCTACGCCCTGTGGCTGCCGCTGGCGGGCGACGCGGCGCAGCAGATCGCGCCCGGCGGCCTGCTGCTGGCGCGCGAAACGCCCTGGCGCGAAGATGAGCAGGCGCTGCTGGCCGAATGGGCCGACACCCTGCGCCATGCCTGGCGCGCACGTCCGGCCGCACCGCGCTACACGCCGGGTGCGCTGCTGGCGCGCCTGCGCCTGCGCCGCGAGCACGAACGCGTGGCAAAACTGCCGTGGTGGCGCCGGCGCGCCGTGCAAGCAGGGGTAGCTGCACTGCTGGTGCTGTGCTGCCCGGTGCGCCTGAGCATCCTGGCGCCGGGCGAACTGGTGCCGGCCGACCCGGCCGCGGTGCGCGCGCCGCTCGAAGGCGTGATCGAAGGCTTCCACGTGAAGCCGAACCAGATCGTGAAGAAGGGCGACCCGCTGTTCGACTTCGACCAGGCGCAACTGGCCAGCCGCGCCGCCGTGGCCGAGCAGGCACTGTCCACGGCCGAAGCCGAATACCGCCAAGCCTTGCAGCAGGCCCTGAACGACGGCAAGTCGAAAGGCATGCTGGCCACCCTGCAAGGCAAGATCGAGGAGCGGCGCGCCGAAACCGGCTTCCTGCAAGGGCAGTCGGAACGCGCCCGCGTGCTGGCGCCGCGCGACGGCATCGCCCTGTTCGATGACCCCAGCGAATGGGTCGGACGTCCGGTCGCCACCGGCGAGCGCGTGATGCGCATTGCCGCGCCGGGCGACGTCGAGGTCGAGGCCTGGCTGCCGCTGGGCGACGCCATTCCGCTCGAACCGGGCGCCGGCATTACCCTGTACCTGGCCTCGGACCCGCTCGCCCCGGTGGCGGCCACGGTGCGCTACGTCGGCTATGAAGCCCAGCCGCGTCCGGACGGCAGCTATGCCTACCGCGTGCGCGCGAAGCTGGCCGAGACCACGGCGGCGCGCGTCGGCCTGAAGGGCACCGCCAAGCTGTCCGGCGCCTGGGTGCCGATGGCCTACTGGATGCTGCGCCGCCCGCTGGCGACGATCCGCCAGACGCTGGGCTGGTAAATCATGGCTGCGGCACTGACTCCTACTGCCACGGGGCCGTCCATGCCCGCAGCCCCACCCGCCGTGTTCAGGCTGCCCGCACTGCGCGAGGAACTGAACCTGCATCCGGGGCCGGCCCTCGCCAGCGGCGAGCCCAGCTGGACCCTGGAAGACCCGGTACGCAACGGCTTCTTCCGCATCGACTGGATGAGCTTCGAGATCCTGCGCCGCTGGGAGCTGGGCGCACCCGACGCCATCGCCCGCGCCGTGGACGAGGAAACGGCGCTGAACGCCACCCTCGAGGACGTGGCCGCCGTGCTCCACTTCCTGCAGGAGAACCAGCTGCTGCGCCCGGACCCGCTGGCCTCCAGCCGCGCGCTGGCCGAGCGCCACAAGGCGGCCAGCGGCACCCTGGCCACGCGCCTGCTGCACGGCTACCTGTTCTTCCGCATCCCGCTGGTGAAGCCCGACGCCTGGCTGAACCGCGTTGCGCCGTCGTTCGACTGGCTGTTCTCAAGGGGTTTCCTGCGCCTGACGCTGCTGGCCCTGCTGCTGGGCGGCGTGCTGGTCTGGCGCCAGTGGGACGTGTTCCGCAGCACGCTGGCCGATTCCTTCACCCCGAGCGGCATCCTGGCGTATGCGCTGGCGCTCACCTTCGTGAAATGCGCGCACGAGCTGGGCCATGCCCTGACGGCCAAGCGCCACGGCTGCCACGTGCCGACCATGGGCCTGGCCTTCCTGGTGCTGTGGCCCGTGCCCTACACCGACACCAACGACGTCTGGCGTTTGCCGGACAAGCGCAAGCGCCTGGGCGTGGCCGCCGCCGGCGTGCGTACCGAACTGCTGATCGCGGTCTGGGCCACGCTGGCCTGGACCCTGCTGCCCGACGGGCTGCTGCGTTCGATGGCCTTTCCGCTCGCGACCACCACCTGGATCGCGACGCTGGCCATCAACGCCAGCCCCTTCATGCGCTTCGACGGCTACTTCGTGCTGTCGGACTGGCTCGACATGCCGAACCTGCATGCGCGCGCCTTTGCGCTGGCGCGCTGGGACCTGCGCGAGCGTTTGTTCGCATTGGGCGAGCCGCCGCCGGAGTATTTTCCGCGCCGCCGGCACTGGGGCCTGATCGCGTTTGCGTGGTCGGTCTGGATTTATCGCCTGGTACTCTTCCTCGGCATCGCCGTGCTGGTCTACCACTTCTTCATCAAACTCCTTGGCATCCTGTTGTTCTGTATCGAGATGAGCTGGTTCGTGATTCGCCCCATTGCCAATGAAATCAAGGTCTGGCGCAGCCTGGCCCCGCGCCTGAAGAATAGTGGCCGCGCGCGCACCAGCTTCATCGTGCTGGTGGCGCTGGTGCTGCTGGCCCTGGTGCCCTGGCCGACCCGCGTGCAGTCGGGCGCGCTGCTGCGTCCGACCCAGGTGTTCCCGGTGCACGCGCCCGAGCATGCCCAGGTGACAAGCCTGCCGTTCAGGGAAGGTGCACGCGTGGCCCAGGACCAGCTGCTGGTCGGCTTTGCCGCGCCGGAATCGAAGAGCCGGCGCGAAGCTCTGGACGCCCAGGCCGAGCGCTTGCGCTGGCAGATCGGCGCCTCCGGCTTCGACGCCGAGCAGCGCGCCGCCAGCGCGGTGCTGCGCGAGCAGCTGGCCACGCTGGAAGCCCAGCTGGCGCTGCTCACCGAAGAGGAAGCGCGCTATGCGCCGCGCGCGCCGTTTGCCGGCGTGCTGCGCGACGTCGAGCCGGAACTGGCGCCGGGCGTCTGGGTCGGCAGGAACGAGCGCGTGGCGGTGCTGGTGGGCGAGGGCGCGCACGAGGCGAGCAGCTACCTGGACGAGGAAACCGTGCGCCGCGTGGCGGTGGGCGACAGCGCCCATTTTTATCCCGAGGGATTGTCGGGGCCGGTGCTGAAGGTGAAAGTATCGAACATCGACCGCGACGCCACCCGCGTGCTGCCGGGCGGTCCGTGGGCCGCGCAATGGGCCACGGCGCAGGGCGGCCCGGTGCAGGCGCGCGAACGCAACGGCGCCTGGTATCCGGAGCATGCCGTGTACCGGGTCAGCTTCACGGTGGACGAGCCGGCCGGCGCCCTGGCGGGCCGCGCCTGGCGCGGCAAGGTCGTCATCGACGGCAAGTGGGAAGCGCCGGGCGCACGCTTCGTGCGTTCGCTGGCAGCGCTGCTGCGACGCGAGGCGGGGTTCTGATCCTGCGGATGATGTGCAAAGCGGCCGTGATGGCCGCTTTTTTTATACCTTGCGCACGAACTCGGTTTTCAAACTCATGGCGCCGAAACCGTCGATCTTGCAATCGATGTCGTGGTCGGCGTCGACCAGGCGGATGTTCTTGACCTTGGTGCCCTGCTTGATGACGCCGCCCGAACCCTTCGGTTTCAGGTCCTTGATGACGGTGACGGTGTCGCCGTCTTGCAGCAGGTTGCCGGAAGCATCGCGCCAGACGCGCGCGGTCTCGGCGTTGGCATCAAGCGCTTGCGCCGGCCATTCGTGGCCGCATTCAGGGCAGACGAGGTTGGCGCCGTCTTCGTAGGTGTAGGCGGACTGGCAGGTGGGGCAGGGAGGCAGGGACATGGTGGGGCTCGAAGAGAAACCGCAAGTATACCGTGTGCTGCCTGCTTCAGCGGGATTGCCGGATCGGTCGATACGCAACCCGTACGGTGGGCACTCCGTGCCCACGCGGTTACGTGCGCATCCTTTTATTCGCGGCCGTGACGATTCGCCCCGAAACATCTCCATGTATGGAAACGCCAACGAGACGCATTTGGAGACGCTGGCAATACACATCTTTTTGCGGATCGAACAAACGCTAACAATGCTCACCGTTCCGCGTGGGCACTTCGTCTTCGAGGCCCCCGGCCTCAAAGACCCCACCGTACGGGCAGCGCCGCAGGCCCATATCAACCATCGTGGCCCAAAAAAAACGCCGGGCATCGCCCGGCGCTGAAGATTGCACCGGCCGCGCCGGTGCTGGCAAAACTCAAGCCTGCAGAGCCAGGCGCCCGACCGGCGCCGGTGCGCGCAGCGACTGCACCGCCGCCTGCACGGCGCGTTCCTCGAAGCGGAAGGTCGACACCAGCGCCGACAGCGCCTGCGCCTGTTCGCGCATCGCATCCGACGCCGCCGCCGCTTCTTCCACCAGGGCCGCGTTCTGCTGGGTCACCTGGTCCATCTGGGCGACGGCCTGGTTCACCTGCTCGATGCCCGAGGACTGCTCGGCGCTGGCCATGGCGATCTGCGACATGATGGCGGTGACGCGGCCGATGCTGTCGACGATTTCCTGCATCGTCGTGCCGGCATCCGACACCAGGCGGCTGCCTTCCTCGACCTTGTCGACCGAGTTGCCGATCAGTTCCTTGATCTCTTTCGCCGCGCCGGCCGAGCGCTGGGCCAGGTTACGCACTTCGGACGCCACGACCGCGAAGCCGCGGCCCTGTTCGCCAGCACGCGCCGCTTCGACGGCGGCGTTCAGCGCCAGGATGTTGGTCTGGAAGGCGATGCCGTCGATGACGCCGATGATGTCGACGATCTTCTTCGACGATTCGGTGATCGCATCCATGGTCTGTACCACGCGGCCGACGGTCTCGCCGCCGCGGCCGGCCACCTGCGAGGCGGTCTGCGCCAGGGCGTTCGCTTCACGGGCGTTGTCGGCGTTCTGGCGCACGGTCGAGGTCAGTTCTTCCATCGACGAGGCGGTTTCTTCCAGCGAGCTGGCCTGCTGCTCGGTACGCGAAGACAGTTCCAGGTTGCCGGCCGAGATCTGGTCGGCGGCTTCGGCGATGGTGCCGGTGCCGGCACGCACCTGGCTGACGATGTCGACCAGGTTGGCGTTCATGTCGCGCAGGGCGCCCATCAGCGCGCCGGTTTCGTTGCGGCCTTGCGCTTCGATGCGGCTGGTCAGGTCGCCCTTGGCCACGGTCTGGGCCACGCTCACCGCGGTTTCCAGCGGGGCCGAGATGCGGCGGCCGATCCACCAGGCGAAGCCGGCGCCGGCCAGCACGGCGGCAATCGCCAGGCTGATCTGCAGGCGCAGGCCGGACTGGAATTCGGCTTCGATGGTCTTGGCGTCGACGACGACGGCGTCCTGCTGGTACTTCACCATCGCGGCCAGGCTGGCGTTATACGACTTCACGCGCGGCACCATCTCGGTGTCGAGGAAGCGGCGCACACCTTCGATGTCGCCGGCGTCCTTCTTCGCGAGCGCAGACTTGCGCGCCACGCGGTAGGCGTCGCGTTCCTTGTCGACGTTGGCGAACAGGGCTTGCGCCTGCGGGTCGCCTTCGATGCTTTTCATGATGTCTTCGCGCAGGACGTCCGAACGCTTCGACGACACGCTGATGGCGTCGAGGAAGAACTTGGCGTCGCCTTCGTCGGTCAGCTTGATCGCGGCCAGGGTACGGGCGGCGTTGGTCTCGATGATGGCCTGCCATTCCTGCAGCATCGAGGCGCGGTAGAAGCTTTCCTCGGTCAGTTTCTTGGTCAGCGCGTCTGCCTTGTTCATCTGGCCGATGCCCAGGCCGACGAGGATCACCATCACAGCCAGGATCGCGCCGAAGCCGGCCATGAGGAGCGTACGTATTCTGAGATTGTCGATTTTCATGAAGAGTCTTGAATCGGAAAAGGGAGAAGTCGCCTCAGCGTCGTGAAAATTGCTGAGCGGAAATGAGCGCATTCTCGCAGGTTTGCCCTCGTAGGCAAGCCAGAATTATTTTTCCTTCAAGCAATCTTTTAGAAACGTGGCGTGATGTCCACGTTTCTTTAACAAATAAGCAGCTCTTTTGTCTTTAGGGCACGTTATGCTTCCGGCAGCATAGAGCCGGTGCGGCGGTAGCGTTCGTGCCAGGCAAAGACCTGCTCCAGCACGTGCGGAGTCTGGCCGCCGCGCGCCTGCGCTTCGCGCACGTAATCGCGCAGCATGTCCTGGTAGGGCGCCGGCACGCAATTGGCGATGATGACGGTCGCCCGTTCGCGCGGCGCCAGGCCGCGCAGGTCCGCCAGGCCCTGCTCGGTGACGATGATGTCGACGTCGTGCTCGGTGTGGTCCACATGCGAGACCATCGGCACGATCGACGACACCTTGCCGCCCTTGGCGATCGACTTGGTGGCGAAGATCGACAGGTAGGCGTTGCGCGCGAAGTCGCCCGAGCCGCCGATGCCGTTCATCATGTGGGTGCCGCCGACGTGGGTCGAGTTCACGTTGCCGTAGATGTCGGCTTCCAGCGCCGTGTTGATGGCGATGATGCCCAGGCGCCGGATCACTTCCGGATGGTTCGACACTTCCTGCGGGCGCAGCACCAGCCGGCTGGCATAGCGTTCGAGTTCGCCGAACACCTGCCGGCTCTTCTCGGGCGAGAGCGTAATCGAGGAGCCGGAAGCAAAGGCCAGCTTGCCGGCGTCGAACAGGTCGAAGGTCGAGTCCTGCAGCACTTCCGAGTACATGGTCAGGTTCTCGAAGGGGCTGTCGACAAAGCCTGCCATGACCGCATTCGCGATGGTGCCGATGCCGGCCTGCAGCGGCAGCAGGCTGTTGGTCAGGCGCCCGGCGGCGATCTCGCGGCCGAAGAAGTCGACCAGGTGGCGCGCGATGGCGGCTGTCTCGGCATCCGGCGGCAGCACGCTCGAGGTACTGTCGGGCTGGTTGGTGAGCACGATGGCGGCGATCTTCTCGGGCGGGATCTCGATGGCCGTGGTGCCGACACGGTCTTCGGCATGCATCAGCGGGATCGGCTCGCGCATCGGGCGCTTCTTTGGAATCCAGATGTCGTGCAGGCCTTCCAGCGCGGCCGGCTGCGCCAGGTTGATCTCGACGATCACCTTCTCGGCCAGGATCGCGAAGCTGGCGCTGTTGCCGACCGAAGTCGTCGGCACGATGGCGCCCGAGTCGAGGATGCGCACCGCCTCGATCACGGCCACGTCCACCGGACCCAGGTGGCCGGCACGCAGCACCTCGACGGTTTCGGACAGGTGCTGGTCGATGTACATCACTTCGCCGCGGTTGATCGCCGCGCGCAGCACCGGGTCGACCTGGAAGGGCGCACGGCGCGCCAGCGCGTGCGCTTCGGTGAGCAGTTTATCGGTGTCGTTGCCGAGCGAAGCGCCGGTGAGCAGGGTGATGCGCAGCGGTTCGCGCCGGGCGCGTTCGGCCAGCGCGGCCGGCACCAGCTTGACGTCGCCGGCGCGGGTGAAGCCGCTCATGCCGACGGTCATGCCGTCGCGGATATAGGTCGCGGCGTCGGCGGCGGAGGTGATGCGTTCGCGCAGCAGGGGACAGCCGATTCGGTCTTGGTATGCGTCGTTCATCGTTTCTTCTTGCAGGTTGCAGGACGGCCGCTAGCGCAGCCAGTTGTTGACCGGCAGCAGAGGCGGCGGCAGGTCGGGGTCGCCGAGCGCATCGCGCAGGTCGATTTCGATGGCGCGGCAGATGGCGTCGAGCGGCAAGTCGTTGGGCGACACGCCGAACGGTTCCTCGATCTCGTCGCCCAGCGCATCCAGGCCATAGAAGGTGTAGGCGACGATCGCCACCACCAGCGGCGTCATGTAGCCGATCGAATCGACCAGGCCGAACGGCAGCAGGAAGCAGTACAGGTAGGCGGTGCGGTGCAGCAGCAGCGTATACGAGAACGGCACCGGCGTGTTCTTGATGCGCTCGCACGAGGCGCCGGTGGCGACCATGGCCGAGACGGTGGCATCGAGCGTGACGGCGCGCATGCTGTCGAGCATGCCGGCGTGGCGGCAGCGCGCCAGGTCCGCGCCCATTTCCAGCATGATGGCGTTGCCGAGGTGAGGGCGATGACGCAGCGCGGCCCATTCGGCTTCGCTCAGGTGCCGCGCCACGTCCTCGCCGGGATCGCTGCGGCGCAAATTGTGGCGCAGAGCGTGGGCAAAGGCGACGGCGCGCCGGATCATGCGTTCGCGGATGTGCTCGTGGCCGGGCGCCGTGTCCACCAGGCTCAGGACCTCGCGCGAAAAATTCCGGCTGCGCAGCACCAGTTCGCCCCACAGCTTGCGGCCTTCCCAGTAGCGGTCGTAGGCCGAGTTGTTGCGGAAACCGAGGAAGATCGCCAGCGGCAGGCCCATCAGCGTGAACGGGATGATGGTGAGATGGACCTTGTGCTGCCACAGCTGGCCGTGGGTCCAGGTGACGATGACGGCCAGCAGGGTGGTGATGAACAGGCTTTTCCAGATGCTCGGCAGGATCGAGCCGCGCATGGTGAGGAAGAGGCGCAGGCCATTCGGGCGGTCGCGGACGATCATGCCGCCCCCTCGAATGTTGCGTGGGACAGGCTGCTACTGCAATCGTTCATGCTGGAAACCGCATCGTGGGCAAGGATGAATCTGCCGGCCGCGCGCCTGCCCGCGGCGTGCGTGCCGCGGCGTCCGGCAGCGGCTGGACGAAAAGACTATTCTGGCCGCTGGGAGGACGAAAACCTAATTCACATTTCCCATTCCAGATATTAATGGCGTGAATGTTTGCCTCGCAGTTAACACTGCGCGTGATGTTAGACTGCTTAGGCCGTTTCTTCCTGCGGCGTGTACACCAGCTTGCGCATGTCGAAACCCTGGCCCGACAGGCGCGCCAGCAGGGCGTCGAGCGCGCGCTTTTCCACCTGCGGCGTGCGCGACAAAATCCACAGGTAATCGCGCCCCGGTTCGCTGACGGCGGCCAGCTGGTAGTTGCGGTCGATGTCGATCACCCAGTAGTCGCCCCACACCGGTGGCAAAAAGGAGAGCAGGGCCGGCGCGAAGCGCACCTTCAGGCGCGGCGAGCCTTCCGGGCCGCACAGGCGCGCCACGCCGGTGGCGACGTCGGTGCCGCCGTCGTCCAGGCGGCAGCGGTTCTCGACCTTTACCCTGCCGCCCGGCATGGCGGTATAGGTGGCGGTGGTATTGCCGGCGCACTTGCGCTCGAAGCGGTTGGGGTAGCGGGCGATCTCGTACCAAGTGCCCATATAGCGTTCCAGGTCCAGGCTGCGCACGGGTTCCAGGTCGCTGGCGGCGGCCTTGCCGGCGGCATAGGCTTTCATGCCGACCACGGCGATGAGGGAGGCGAGCACGGTGCCCTTGACCAGGGTAGGGGCGAGACGACGGTTCATGGAGGATCCTCGTTAAAGCGGCGACTGCTCCATGGTAGCCCGACGAGGCGAACCCAGCCGCACGAATAGGGCGCAGGGCGCGAACCCATCAAATGAGATATGGCCCGGCGGTCATGCATCGCCGGACGCGGCAGTCTGGATGCCGATGTGCATCCAGACTGCAATGCGGGCAGGCCCATGGCGCTACCCGTGCGGCCAGGGGTCAGGCCTTTTGCTGGTGGGCGGCGATCTGCTCGCGCAGCTGGTGCGGTGCGACCTGGGTGTAGTCCTTGTCGAGCTCCACGGTGACCAGCTTGCTCACTTGCGGGTCGAGCATCTTGCGCAGCAGACCCAGGAACTGCGGCGCCGCAGCCAGGGTCAAACGGCTGTAGCGGTTTTGCTGGTGCCCCTGCAGCAGATAGTCGCACAGGCTGCGCGCAAACAATTCCGACTGGTGCTCGGCCGGGGTCTGGTGCGGCTCGTACTGCTTGTTCGGCGTGGCGCCGCCGGTATTGTGGATGCTCTGCGTGGCCGAGGTCGGGCCCAGGCGGTCGGTTTCCGTGTCCTGCGTGCGCAGGCGAACGGCGTCGTTGACCATGTCGTTGATTTCTTCGAGTTTGTCTGCGCCTTTTGCATCGGCAAAAATACGCGCGCGTCCAGTGTTCGCGGTGACGATCCAAGTTGCTTCCATAACACCTCCATCACTTGTCGATACGGTGAGATAAAGTCTACGCGAAATGCCAACAGCGGCGCGCGCGCCCTGTGCGGCATGCCGGTGTAGCATGCGCCGGTGGAATAATCGAAAGCCCCGACATGCAACGTTTGCTCATCCTTACCGGCCTCCTGATCCTCGCCGCCGGCCTCGCCTGGCCCTGGCTGAAACGCCTGCCATTCGGCCGCCTGCCCGGCGACATCCACATCGTGCGCGAGGGCTTCAGCTTTCATTTCCCGATCGTGACCTGCATCGCCGTATCGATCGTGATCACGCTGATTCTCTGGCTCTTCCGGCGCTGAGTCCGGTGCGTAGGGCTGTACCCAAGCTGCTACAGTGCAAGAAATTATTGCCTAAAAATAATTTCTTTTAAATATAATCCTGGTTCATTCATTTATCAGGATTGGTGCACATATGGTAGCAAGGACAGTAATCGCAGCGCTGTTGGGCGCTGCGCTACTTGGTGGTTGCGGCGGCGGCGGTTCCAGCAACAGCGGTTCGGGCGCACCGGTTGGCAGCGCACCGGCGCCGGTCAATCCGGCACCCACCGTGCCGACTCCTGCTCCGACGCCAACGCCAACGCCAACGCCGACGCCGACGCCGGTTCCGCCAACCTCGCGCATCACCGGCGGCTCCGGCCCCCTTGAGGTGGTGGCCGATGCGGGCAACCCGACATCGTTCGTCATCAGTGCAGGGGTCGAGGTGGCGCCGGGCGATACCCTGCACATGGCAGTGGTGGACAGTAAAGGACTGGTCGCGTCGCGTGGCCCAGGGGTCTTCAATGGGCGCGACGAGTTCAACACCGACATGTACACGGTACGCTCGCTGGCAAGCGGCGAGCACGAAACCACGCTTGAACTGCGTGTTTGCCGTGATGATCCGGCCGTATGCAACACTCCCGTCGCCGGTTCACCCTGGCGTGTCGGCCTGAAGATCAAGGCTGGCATTCCAGGCAAACTGACCACGCTGGAACCGATGCCTGGACTCCAGGCCTGGAGCACTTATGGCGCCAATGCCGCCCGTAATGCGTACGTTCCCGCGACGTTCAACGCTGCCTCGTTCACGCTTCGCTGGAGTTTGCCGCGGGACGGCGCCACGGCCGCCTACCCACCAGTGCTCGACAATGGCAGGGTCTTCCTCACGCGCAGGACTGGAAATGGAATATGGGAGGTGGTGGCGATTGACGAGGCCAATGGCGAAACCTTATGGCGTACCAGCTTCCCCGATGTCGGTACCCTGAATCCATCTGCAGCTGCCCACGGCAGCCTGTATTTCACCTCGGTCTCCGCTACGCAGAATTACCTGTGGGTGATCAGCCAGATCAATGGGCAACTGATGCTCAAGGCGCCTATCCAGTCTTCCTCGGTCTGGCAGCGCTTTGCACCGGCAGTGTCGGGTAACAACGTGTACACCGGCATCGGCAATGGCGGGCTGTTGAAGTTCAACGCACAGACCAACGAGATCGAGTGGACCAGGAGCGTCACTGCGCAGTTCGGTGATTGGACGACGGCAGTCGATGGCAGTCATGCGTATGTCTATTCCGGGGACAGCCTGTATGCGGTCAACACCGCCGATGGCAGCACCGCTTTCAAGGTCATCGACCCCGATGCCAATGCCCTCTCCAGCTCGACGGAAACGCCAGTCGTTGGTGGCGGAAAGGTGTTCGTCAACAAGTTCAGCCGCCTGGTTGCCTTCGATCTGCAAACCCGTACCCGTGCCTGGGCCAGGCCCACCGGTCAAGTTCCATTAGCCGTGTTGGGCAAGGACAGCCTGTATGCCATGAGCGAAGGTGGCAGGCTCGAAGCGCTCGATCCGGCCACAGGCAAGCTGCTGTGGCAGGCTACGTACAAGACCATCTCCAGCGACATTTTCCGCCGGTTGGTCGTCAGCGATAACCTGGCTTTCCTGGTCGGCGAGTATGCTACGGTCGCGCTCGACCTTGCCACCCATCAGCCGGTGTGGACCTACCCGCGGGGTGGCGATCCGGTCATTTCCAGCCAGGGCGTACTCTATATCCTGACCCAGGATGGCAGGCTCGATGCCATCAACCTGCGCTGATCCGCGCAACGCGCTGCATGACGCCACCTCCGGGTGGCGTTTTTTTTGCGCGCCGCCTTTACCACGCCGGCATGTCCAGAATGTGACAGCGCCTCACGCTGAGCAAGATTTGACAAACACGGCCTATCAACTCGCGACACAATGCCGTCCATACACACCGCAGAGGCGCCCAGCGCCCACCGCATTCGAGACCGGGTTGGATCGAAACCACGATTGTTTTGGAGAGAACATGAACGAGTTGATGGCACGGCATAATCACAAGCACACCGCGATCGCGGCCGCAGTCATGATCCTGGCGATGGGCACCGCACTGCAGGCGCAGGCGCAGGCCCAGCAAACCGACACGCCACAGGAAGGCGGCATGCAGACGGTGGTCGTCACCGGCGTGCGCGCCGCGCTGGAACAGTCGCTGCGCCAGAAGCGCAATGCCGACTCGGTGGTCGAAGTCGTCACCGCCGAGGACATCGGCAAGATGCCCGACAAGAACGTGGCCGACGCCATCCAGCGCCTGCCCGGCGTGAACACGCAGTCGTCGGCGGGCGGCGAGGGCGGCTTCGGCGAGAACGACCGCGTCAGCCTGCGCGGCACCAGCCCCAGCCTGCAGCAGACCCTGTTCAACGGCCACGCCATCAGCACCGGCGACTGGTTCCTGCTGAACCAGATCGGCGGCAACGTCGGCCGTTCCAGCAGCTTTTCCTTGCTGCCGTCGGAACTGGTCGGTTCGATCGTGGTGCAGAAGAGCGCCACCGCCGACCTGGTCGAAGGCGGCGTCTCCGGCGCCATCAACGTCATCACGCGCCGCCCGCTCGACTTCCGCCAGCCGCTCACCTTCGAAGCCTCGGCCCAGGCCAACTACAACGACTTGTCCAGCAAGACCAAGCCGCATGTCTCGGCCCTGGTGGCGATGAAGAACGAGGCGGGCACCGCCGGCTTCCTGCTGCAGGGCTTCTCGGAAAAGGCCGCGGTGCGGCGCGATGGCCAGGAAATCCTCGGCTACACCCCGATCAGCGCCACCAGCGCGGCAGCGGTGGCCAACCCGGCGCTGGCCGGCGTGCTGGTGCCTACTTTTATTGGCGCTTCGCTGTTCGAGCAGACCAAGAAGCGCAGCGGCGGCGCCTTCGACGTGGAGTTCCGTCCGTCGCGCGGCGTGTCGTTCGACGTGAATGGCTTCTATTCGGAGCTGAAGGCCGGCCACCAGAACACCAACTGGCTGGCCGCGCCCGCCAATTCCATCAACACGGCCAACCAGATTCCGCAGAACCCGGTCGTGCGCAACGGCACCCTGGTCGGCGCCGGCTTCGCGGTAAACAACGGCGAAGTCGACAACATCTACCGCCCGGACGCCGGCGGCGAATCCTGGTACCTCGACGTCAACGGCAAGTTCAAGGTCAACGACGACCTGAGCCTGTCCGGCCGGCTGGGCAGGACCCACGGCGTGGGCTACGACCGCAACGACGTCTATTACCAGAACAACGTCGACGGCGGCATGGTGTATGCGCTGAACGGCCTGTCGCCGGCCACCGTGAGCTACCCGGGTGGGAACACCGCGGCGCCGGGTTCCACCGCCTGGGCCGGCGGCGGCGAAGCGCAGTCGGTGGACCAGGAAAAGTATGCGCAGGTCGACGGCGAATGGCGCCTGCGCGACGGCATGTTCGGCGCGCTGCGCTTCGGCGCCCGCGTGACCGACCACGAGCGCACCGCCGAGCACCCGCTGGAAACGCGTCCGGGCCCGCTCGGCTTCAGCAACCCGGGCCCGGCCTGGAGCGGCCAGATGTACCCGTCCGACTTCGCGAACGACCTGGGCGGCAACCTGTCCTCGAACTATTTTAAATACGACGGCGCGGCCCTCGGCGCCTGGGGTGCGGTGCCGGGCAACCGCCTGCTCGACTACACGCTGCGCCACAACTGGATGGACGAATTCCGCGTCGGCGAAAAGACCGCCGCGCTGTACGGCATGCTGGAAGCGGGCGGCGACGGCTGGAGCGGCAACATCGGCCTGCGCGCCGTGCAGACGAAGCAGACCACGGTCGTGAACCTGCCCGGCGGCCCGAACCCGGTGACGGGTTCCGCCTTCGGCCCCTACACGCCGACCACCTTCAAGCGCACCTACCGCGACTACCTGCCGAGCGCGAACGTGAAGTTCGACGTGCGCCCCGACCTGGTCGTGCGCGCCGCCGTGGCCAAGACCATGGCGCGCCCGGACTACTCGGCGCTGGGCGGCTCGGTGTCGCTGAACGACGACGCCCTGAGCGGCAGCGGCGGCAACGTGAATCTCGACCCGGTCCGCTCGACCAACTTCGACGTCTCGGCCGAATGGTATTACGCGCCGAAGGCGGCGCTGTCGGCCGGCCTGTTCTACATGGACCTGCGCTCGATCGTGGCGCAGGGCACCAGCACCGGCACCTACTACAACAACAAGCGCAGCGCGCCGGCCGAGTACCAGATCACCTCGCCGTTCAACACGGGCGGCAAGAACAAGGGCATCGAGTTGAGCTGGCAGCAGCCGCTGTACGACAACTTCGGCTTCCTGGCCAACTACACCTGGGCCGACGGCGAGCTCGATGACGGCGGCGAACTGCTGAACTCCTCGAAGCGCACCTACAACCTGACCGGCTACTTCGAGAACGAACGCTTCAGCGCACGCCTGGCCTACAGCTTCCGCTCGGCGTATAAAGCCGGCGTGGACCGCGGCGCCAGCCAGCACGTGGACGACATGCCGTCGCTGGCGGCCTCGGTGAACGTCAAGCTCACCGAGCAGCTGACCCTGACCTTCGATGCGCTCAACCTCACCGACGAGACCATCAAGATGTATGCCGAGAACAAGGAAAGGCCGCGCGCGTTTTATGCGAACGGGCGGACTTTCTTCCTGGGGCTGCGCGGGAAGCTCTGATGTCGGGTCCTGAGTCTCCGGGGCGTTTTGGGCAAGGCCGGCGGCCTTGCTCTTTTTTCGGACGATGAGGGACCGCTGCGCGATTCTTCCACTTGCGTGACAACGTAGGGTGGGCACTCCGTGCCCACGCGGAACGTCGATCATTGTTTGCGCCTGTGCTCGACGATGACGATGCGACTTGTCGGCGTCCCTAAAGCGTCCCGCTAACGCCTCGTTCCATCGCTGACGTCTCGGAGCGAATCAGAGCCGCCACCTACTCCGGCCCAACACGTAACCGCGTGGGCACGGAGTGCCCACCGTACGGGACGCACCTCGGCCATTTTCATGCCTTACCAAGGAACACAATGCCGATCACACATCCAGGCACGGCGCCCATTGCCATCGAATGGGAATGCCTGAGCAACTTCGCCGGCAACGGCATCTTCGAGGCGCGCCTGAACCTGCGCAACGTCTGCGGCAAACCGATCGCCCCCGGCTGGCAACTGTTCTTCAACGCCTGCCGCAAGGTGATCCCGGACAGCGTCAGCACCGGCTTCGCCATCGACCACGTGAACGGCGACCTGTTCCGCCTCACCGCCGTGGCCGACAAGGCATGGGCCGCGGACGAAGCCTTCGACATCACCTACCATGCCCAGTTCTGGGTCATCAGCCTCACCGACGCGCCGCTCGGCTTCTACCTGTTGTCGGAGGAGGATGGCGTCATCGCACTCGGCGACCCGCGCATCCTGCCCTTCGCCCGCGTCGAACAGCGCATGCGCCACGTCGAAGACCGGGTGCCGACCGCGAACGCCGCCCAGCGCCATGCCGACAACGCAGCCCTGCACCTGCTGCCCGAAGAGGAGGTCGGCCGCATCACGCCGCGCCCGGTCTCGGCGCGCTTTGGCGCCGGCACATGCAAGCTCGGACCCGGCACGGCAATCGTCCATGGTCCGGAACTCGCCAACGAGGCGGCCTTCCTGCGCACGCTGCTGGACAGCCTGCCCGCAAGCGGAACGAACGGCGCGCAGGTCCGGTTCGAGACCGGCCCCGTCACCCTGGAGGCGCCAGGCGCCGAAGCCTACCAGCTCGACATCGGCGCCGACCAGGTCGTATTGCGCGGCGCCTCCGCCCATGGCGTCTTCAACGCCATCCAAACCCTGCGCCAGCTGCTGGACGAAGACGGCAGCCTGCCATATGGCCGCGTGCTCGACGCCCCGCGCTTCGCCTACCGCGGCATGATGCTCGACGTGGCGCGCCATTTCGCCAGTGTCGATACGGTGCTGCGCCTGCTCGACTGCATGGCCGCCTATAAGCTGAACCGCTTCCACTTCCACCTTACCGACGACGAAGGCTGGCGCCTGCCGATCACCGCGTTGCCTGAACTGACCGAGGTCGGCGCACGGCGCGGCGTCAGTCCGGACGGGAGCCCCTGCCTGCCGCCATCCTTCGGTTCCGGCGCCGACATCGACAGCTCGCCCGGCACCGGCCACTACAAGCACGACGAATTCATCGCCATCCTGCGCCACGCCCATGCGCGCCACATCGAGGTGATCCCCGAGTTCAACATGCCCGGCCACGCGCGCGCCGCGGTGATGGCGATGCGCGTGCGCCACGACCGCCTGCTGGCTGCCGGAGACTTTGAAGGCGCCTGGGCTTACCGCCTCGACGATCCCGACGACACATCAAGCTATGAATCCGTGCAGCTCTGGCACGACAACGTGATCTGCATCGCGCTGCCCTCGGTAGACCGCTTCATCGACACCGTGGTCGGCGAGGTGAAAGCTTTGTTCCGCCAGGCCGGCGTGCCGCTGCGCGCCATCCACACCGGCGGCGACGAAGTGCCGAACGGCGCCTGGATCGGTTCGCCTCTGTGCCGCGCGCGCATGCTAGAACAGGGCTGGAGCGACGTCGCGCAATTGCGCTTCGATTTCGTGGCGCGCTGCCGCGCGATCCTGGCGCACCACGGCCTGGCCTTTGCCGGCTGGGACGACACCGCGCTCACCCACGACACCGGCGGCGCCCCCGCGCCCGAGCCGCGCTTTGCCGGACCGGACTTCCACGCCTATGTGTGGAACAACGCCTGGGGTTCGGGCCAGGAAGACATCGCCTACCGCCTGGCGAATGCCGGCTACAGCGTAGTGCTGTCGAACGCGGCGAATCTCTACTTCGACCTGGCCTGCGCCAAGGACCCGGAAGAACCCGGCTACTACTGGGCCGGCTTCGTCGGCCTGCGCCAGGCCTTTGCCTTCTGTCCGCTCGACCAGGGCGCCGTGCCGGCGCGCGACCCGATGGGCCGGCGCGTGCCCGAGGCGCTGCTGGCGGGCCTGGAGCAACTCGATGGCGGACGCATCGCCGGCCTGCAGGGCCAGCTCTGGAGCGAGAACGCGCATTCGCGCGCACGCATCGAATACATGATCGCGCCGCGCCTGCTGGCCCTGGCCGAACGCGCCTGGAGTCCGGACCCGGGCTGGCGCCTGGTCGCCGATCCGATCGAACGCGCGGCGCGCATCGACGCCGACTGGAACGAGTTCGCCAACCGCCTGGGCCGGCGCGAGCTGCCGCGCCTGGACCGCGCGCCGCTGGCCTGGGCCTACCGCCTGCCGCCGCCGGGTGTGCGGCTGGAGGACGGCCGTATCCACGCCAACGTGGCGCTGCCCGGCCTGGCGCTGCGCTACAGCTTCGACGGCAGCGCGCCGAATGCGGCCAGCCCGCTCTACAGCGCACCGTTGAGCATTGCGCCAGATGCGCGTACATTCAGCATCGCCAGCTTCGACACGCGCGGCCGCAGCAGCCGCGTTGCCACCATCGCCTTGAAGGACGCATCCGATGCATGAGGTTTCCACCGCCGCCGCCGCCGTCGGCACGACGAAGCCGCCCGCCGCGCGCCATCCGCTGGCCTGGGTGCCGACCTTGTACCTGGCGCAGGGCTTGCCGTTCTACGCAGTGGCGCTGATCGCCGGCCTGATGTTCAAGAGCATGGGCGTGCCGAACGAGCAGATCGCCCGCTGGACCGGGCTGCTCGGCTTTGCCTGGGTGTTCAAGGCGCTGTGGAGTCCCTTCCTGGAACTGGCGCGCAGCAAGAAGCGCGCGGTCGTCACCTTCCAGCTGCTGGGCGGGGCAGGGCTGGCATCGGTGGCGCTGGCGCTGCAGCTGCCGGGCTGGTTCGCGCTGTGCATCGCGCTGCTGGCGGTGGTGTCGCTGGCATCGGCCACCCACGACATCGCAGCCGACGGCCTGTACATCGCCAGCCTGAGCGCCAAACAGCAGGCCGCCTACGCCGGCTGGCAGGGCGCCTTTTTCAATGCGGCGAAATTCCTGTCGCTGGGCGGGCTGGTGATCCTGGCCGGCTACCTGGAAAAGCGCATCGGCATCGCACCTGCCTGGACCGTGGTGTTCGCATTGCTCGGCGCCGCGCTGGTGGCACTGGGGGCGTACCACACCTGGGCGCTGCCGGGCACGCTCACGGTGCGCACCGCCCAGACCGATTCGCTGGGCAGCATCGCGGCCACGCTGGTCGATGTGATCCGCGCCTTCTTTGCCAAGAAGGGCATCTGGCTCGGCATCCTCTTCATCATCCTGTTCCGCGCCAGCGAAGGCCAGATCCAGACCATCGGCCCGCTGTTCCTGCGCGACGCCCGCGCCGTTGGCGGCCTGGGCCTGAGCACGGCCGAAGTCGGGGCGGTGTACGGCACCGCCGGCACGGTCGCCTTTTTGGTCGGTAGTATCGCCGGCGGCTACTTCACGTCCTGGCTGGGTTTGCGGCGCGCGATGCCGTGGCTGATCCTGGCAATGAATTTGCCGAACCTGGTGTTCTGGTATTTAAGCGCCGCGCAGCCCGAGTCCCTGCC
Organism: Massilia sp. IC2-278; assembly: GCF_020708045.1. Taxonomy (GTDB): domain Bacteria; phylum Pseudomonadota; class Gammaproteobacteria; order Burkholderiales; family Burkholderiaceae_D; genus Telluria. Next base: position 67,477 of record NZ_JAJFES010000005.1, on the reverse strand, counting down.
GCTGATCGCCACCGCGCTCGGTGTGGAGATGTTCGGCTACGGCTTCGGCTTCGTCGGCATCATCCTGTTCATCATGCAGGTGATCGCCAGCGGCCCCTATCAAACCGCACACTACGCGCTCGGCAGCGGTTTCATGCAGCTGGGCTTCGTGCTGTTCAAGATGGTCAGCGGCGATATCCAGCAGGCGCTGGGGTATCGCCACTTCTTCCTGTGGGTGCTGGCGTGTGCGGTGCCGGTGCTGGTGCTGACGCGCTTCGTGCGGCTGGAGGCTGAAACCAACAGCCAGGGTCAGGTCTGACATCCGGACACGAGCTCGGCCGTCATGGCCAGCCCGGGACTTGCTGCCTATCGGGTCTGGCGGATATGCGGGCCCATACTATTTCGCCGATCTCAGGATGCGTTGCAAGCGCCGCGTATGGCGTTCGACTGCTTTCCAATCCCATTCGTCGGGACTGTGCCATTCCGGATGGGTCGCGCTCCAGGTTTGCGCACGGGTTGCCGAATTCGACGAGATATGCGACGGGACAGGCTGCCCGGGTCCGTGCAGCTGGACCGAAATCAAGCCCCAGCCTTCCCAGGTATAGCGGAAATGTCGCTCGGGACTTTCCGGACGGGTCAGGTTGATCCGTTTCGGGATGGGCGCGCCAAGCATGTCCGGGTACGTGACAAACAGAAAAACGTGTCCCCGCGGTTGCGCCATCTGGCGCTGCATGAAGGTGGCCAGCGCTTCTGCCGAAGAAAAGACCAGTGCTTCCTGCCCCGGTTCGGAATAGGCTTCGGTCACGAACGGGTTGGGCTTCGCGAATATGCCCGCGGTTAATGCGTCTGTTACCGACATGGCAGGGAGTCCTGTATTCATTGCATGCTGAAAGCGTGGGCGCCTTGCGATCGTTTCGGACATCAATCCATTAACCAGTGCCTGTCCTTGGACCAACCGAGCAAGCAGCTCTTGTCGTCGGGTACGGCGCCGTCGGCAGCCATCTCCAGCCCCTCGAGCGCAGGACGGAAGCGCCGTTGCCATTCCTGGGGCAGGCGCGCCTGGCATTCGCCGGCCCAGCCCAGGAATGCCTGGACTTCCTGCGCAGGCAGCAGGGACAGGAAGAAGACCATTTGCCGCCATGCGTAAGCCGTGTTCTTCACACGAATCAGCTGGCCGTGCCAATCGTCCAGCCGCATCTGGTGGCGCGCGCAGATCCACTTGAAGCATGACCGGGCCATGTCTTGCAAGCGCCCTTGCAGTGCCTCTCGCAGGTCCAGCCGGACAATGAGCGCCGCCAGGTTTTGCGTGGTCAGGATCTGCTGCTGTTCGATGATCATGCCATTCGTGGCTGGCCGCCAGCTGCCTGGGGCCACGCCCGCGCGCATCGCGCAGAGACCGGCAAAGTCCGGGCCTGTCGGTTTCGACCGCCAGGGCCAGCCGACCGCGCCAGTGGACGGTCGCGCACGATCCAGACGGGCGATGGCGTCGTAGTCGATCCCGTAATAAGCCGCATACAGCGAGCCGCGCAGCAGCGTTCCCGCAAGCTGGGCGGCTTCGAGGAACTTGGGAGAAAACTCGCCCATGAAGATATCGGCCGCCAGTTCGTCGACTAGCGGCATGTCGATGCCGGCGCTCGCCGCCAGCGCGCCCAGTTCGCGCACCAGCTTGTTGGGGAGGATCGCATGGGGGAAGGATTCCAGCGCCAGCAGGGCAGTTGCCTCGAGCGCCTGGCGCGCGGCGGTGCGGCTGGGCAGGTTCTGGTCGCGCAGCCGGTCGATCGCGGCGACCCAGGGCAGCTCGTCGATCCGCACCTGGCTTTGCAGGTTCAGCAGCAACAGGGAGCGGCGGCGCCGGAACGCACGGTAGACCGCCGCGTACAGCCCGCGCAGCGCCGGATCGGCAATACCCAGGCTGCGCAAACTCGCAGTCATTTGCGGCAGCACGCCGGCAAGCACGTCGCCGGAGGCGATCAGTCCGCGGCGCACCAGCAGGTCGGTGGTCTCGTTCAGGCAGCGCTCGATCTTGCGCGCGATCTGCCGTGGGATGGCTGTTCCCGGCGGCACCGCGGCGCTGCTTTCCTCGACCGAGACGGGCTGCCGGAGCGGTTCGGTATTGTCGAGACCTTCCGCGGCAGGGTAGGCTTCCAGGCGCCGTTCGACGATCCGCGCGATGTCCTTGTGCAGCGGCGCGCGGACGGCATCCAGCTGGCGGCGGCGGTAGGCCAGGCTGGACGGCGCAAATGGCATGCCGCGCTTGTCGATACTGCACTTGAGGATATGCCGCAGACGTCCCAGCTCGCGGCTGGTGAACGTATCGAACGATGCCGCGCCCTGCCGCAGGAAATCGTGCAACTGGACGTAGTGGCTGCCACGCTTGCGGTACTTCGAGGGAACGTCGCCGGCTGCGTACAGCAGCGCATAGTCGGCCAACAAGGCGGTGGCACGCGTCGACCAATCCGGCGGACGGCGTTGGCAGGGCCAGAAGTCGTCGCCCAGGGTGTCGGCGAACAGGGCGATTGCCCGGTCGTGCAGCGGCGCCCAGGCCTCGGCCGCCAGCTTTTGCGCGGCAACGCCCCGGTTGGGGCGGATGGCGGCAATCTGCCTGCGCACGGCGCCCACGTCCTGCACGTGCACGCGCGCACCAAAGTGATGGGGGCGATCGCCGGGGACCGGATAGAAACGCAGCGTCGACAGGTAGGGAGCGATGGCCTCCACGATGTCGCCGGCAGCGTCGCCATGTCCGTTGGCCGCCAGCCATGCAACGGCAAGCAGGGCGCCTTCCTCGGGCACCTGGACGTCGTAATGGTCGGCGTGCAGCCAGGCGAGGAGTTCGGCCATCCCGGCATCGGTCAGGAAGTAGGTATTGAGCGCGAGCCGTTCCGTCGCCCCGCCGGCCGCAGAAATCCGTTCGAGCAGCTGCTGTTCGTATGGCTGCAGCGGACCGCCCGCCAGGAGGTGGCCGGTTGCGAATCCGCCCCGCACGACTTCCAGCGTCGCCCAGGCCGGCACGCTGTCGATGGGCGTGCGCGATCCGTAGTCGGCGCTGCGCGCAAACAGGTGGCCGAGGACCTGCTCCCAGGACGCAACGCGCATCCTGGCGCGCTCCCGGGTCGCGGGATCGGTGCTGGCCATGCTGGCCGTCAGCGCCTTGGCAAGCTGGACGGCGGCAAACCCGCTGCCGACGCCGGATTGTTTGCCTGTCGTGTCGTCATGCATTCGTTCGGTCACCGAGTCTCCTGTCGATATGGGGCCGGGGGCTGGATTCGAACCAGCGCCATCTCGGTCCAAGCCGAGCGTTCGTCCGCTGAACTTCCCCGGAATTGCCATGGTCCTGCATGCAGGGCATGATAACGTGATCTGCCGGGAAGCCAAAGGCGGACCAAAGGCAGAGCCCGTGTCTCGATGACAAACCTGACCCTCGTTGTTCTATCGGGTGCCAATGCCGGTGCTGGTGTTGACGCGCTTCGTACGACTGGAGCCTGAGGGAGCGGGCGAAGCCGGGTAGTCCTGGACCCTATCGAATGGCTGGTGGAAGCCGCGCAGGGAAGCGATATGCTGACCGGTATCTATCCATCCAGAGGAAATGCCATGTCTGCCACCCATCAACTGCAAAAGAAAATCGTGAACTTCGGCGTCGCGTGGGAAGGCCTGTTCGGCTATGTCCAGGGCGTGCAGGTCAAGGACACGATCTACCTGTCCGGCCAGCTCAGCCACGACAAGGACGGCGCCCTGGTTGCGCCGGCGGACCTGGACGGGGCAGGAAAGCCCATGGACTTCAGCCAGATGGAAGAACAGATCCGCCAGACCTACCGCAATGCCATCGCCCTGCTCGCCGAATTCGGCGCCACGCTCGATGACGTCGTCGAGGAAACGCTGTATGTGCTGGACGTGGATTCGGCCTTTACCGCGGGCGGCAAGGTGAGGAAGGAAGTGTACGGGACCGACCAGCCGCAATGCGCCAGCAATATCATCGGTGTGACACGGCTCGCTTTTCCTGCGCAGTTGGTGGAAATCACCTTCCGCGCCGTGGTGTAAACGACGCGGGCCAGATTGAGGCAACATGCTGCAGGATGGAAGAGCGGTCAGCTTGTTAGGGCAGAGCCCGTGTCCGAATGTCAGACCTGAGGTGATCCGGATATCCTGGACAGTTATTTAGGCACACGGTATGCAGCGTCGACGGCGGCAGGCGTTTGGTAGCCCAAGGTCTGATGTAAGCGCCGCGTATTGTAGTACTTCTCGATGTAATCACCGACCACGGCCTTGCCTTCGTCCCTTGATGCAAAGAGGCGGTCGTACATCACTTCGTTTTTGAGGTTTGAGAAGAAACTTTCTGCGACAGCGTTATCCCAACAATTGCCCTTGCGGCTCATGCTTGGCCGCACGCTGTTTGCTTGCAGCAAATCACGGTAATCGCTCGATGCATAAACGCTGCCCTGATCACTATGGAAGATCAGTCCAGCTTCAGGTTTTCGCTGCACCAGTGCCATGTTCAATGCTGCCATGGGTAACGTCGTAGCTTGCGTAGTGTCCGTTGACCACCCCACCACACGACGGGCATACAGATCGATCACGATAGCCAGATGCAGCCAGCCTTCCTTGGTGCGCATGGCTGTCATGTCGCCTACCCAGATCGTGTTCGGGGCGCTGACGTTGAAGCCGCGCTTGACCAGGTTCTCCGCTGGCGGCTGCACGCGCTGCATGGCGGCGGCGGCACGAAAGCGCCTGGTGCGGGACGATTGAATGTTCTCCAGCTTGCGCAGCCTTCTTACCCGGTGCTTGCCGCATTCGATGCCTTCGGCCTGGAGCAAACGCCACATCTTGATCACCCCAGGCGCCCAACGATGCGCTGCATTGAGTCTGACAATATGTGCACGCAATGCAAGGTCTTCCTGGCTATGCACGCTTGGCCTGGCCTTCTTCTGCGCGTAGTACAGGCTACGGCTGACATCGAGCTCGCGGCACAAGGATTTCACCGGATACTCGCTACAGTGCTTGTCTATGAATGCGTACTTTACTTCTTTAGGCGAGTTAAGTACGCATCGAACTTTTTTAGGATTTCGAGCTCCTGTTCGGCTTTGGCCAATTTCAGGCGTAACTGCTCGACTTCACTGAGCTCGCTTGTAGGTGGCCTGCCCGGTGAACGCAGCTTCTTGTCCGGCGCCTGCTTCTCGACCTTGTCGGCCCATTTGTAGAGCAGATTACGTCGTATGCCCAGCTCGACGGCGAGATCGGTGGCGCTTTGCTCGCCAGAGCGTAACCGTGCTACGGCCTGGCGCTTGAACTCGTCGGAAAAGGTGGCCCGCTGTTTAGGTGTCGAGTCCGATGAAGCGGGAACGATCTCCCGCTTCGATGGCAACTGCTTATTTGTCATGTAAATCCTCCAGGGACATATTGTCCACTATTTGGATGTCCATGAATCCCGGACCCTCTCAACCTGACCCCGGCTGTTGGTTTCAGCGCTTTTTGACGGGCAAGGCCAGCCAGCCTTGCCATTTGCCGGCGCCATCGCGTTCGACTTTCTGGATATGCGGCCGCGTGCTGTCCAGCCGCCAGAACGCCTGCTTGTCGAGCCAGTCCTCGTACATGAAGCGGAAACGCGGCCAGTCGCCGCAAAAGTCGAGGATGGCATACGAACCCGCCGGCAGCACGCGCAGCCCGAGCGTCGGGTCGGGCCTGGTATCGCCGCCAAAGCCGAAGTCGTAGCAGTATTCGCGCTCGCCGGTGAACCCGGGGTCTTCGTCGAACACGCCATACCAGGCGGTGGCGCGCGTCGCGTCGCCATTGCCCTCGCGCTCGCAGATGAAGTTGTTACAGGCGATCGACAGCGCCGCGCCCGACTGCCCGAAGAAACGCTGGTAGCGCAGCGTGACGGCCGGCAGCGCCTGCACGCGGATGCGCGTCGCCACGCTCCCGGGTTCGGGCGGGCAGTAGGGCGCCAGGATCACGTCCAGGTTGTCGGGCTCGGCGACAAAGAAGCTGACGTCGCTTTCGCGCCCGACCTGCTGGTCCATGTAGGTGCGCCAGCCGCCTTCGCGCCAGGCCTTGGCCGACATCGCGAACTGCTGCTTGAAGGCCTTGGCAAAGGCCGCGTTCGAGGGAAAGCCGCAATCCTGGGCGATGTGCAGCACCGGCACGTCGGGTTCGTGGCGTAGCAGGTGGGCGGCGCGGCGCAGGCGGCGCTTGCGCTGGTATTCCACTGCCGAAAAGCCGGTCAGCTCGCGGAAGATGCGGTCGAAGTGGAAAGAGGAATAGCTGGCCGAGGCGGCGAGGTTCTTCAGCGCCAGCGGGTCGCCCACCGAGTCGAGCATCAGGTCCATCACCTCGTACAGGCGCGAGACGCGCGAGGTCGGCTTCATCGCACGGCCCCATGCCCACCGCGAAGGCAGGCTGTCGGCGCCGCGGCGCAGGCTGGCAGGTGACGGGACGAAAGGCGCATCGGGGCGGCCACGGATGAAATTCTATTCATTATGGCTTAGAAAACGTGCAATAGCGAAATATCGAGCTGCCGCGCCGGCACAGGCTTGGCAGGAATGCGACAGGGACGTTTGCAGCGCCTGCGCCATTTTGCATACGCCCCGTACTTACCGGCTGTATGCAAAAGACACATGCATATGCGAACGCGGTTGTTCTACTTGGCAATGCCACGCTTTATGCATTAGCATCCTCCGGTCCCAATCATTCCTATAACGGAGAATCACATGAAGCGTACCCTGTGCAGCACCCTGATCGCGGGGCTGTTCGCCGTCACCGCCCACGCCGGCGCGAAAGACGCAGCAGCCACCAGCGCCCCATCGACCGCTGCTGCCGCCGCTGCGGTATCCGGCGTCGACAAGGCCGCGATGGACGCCAGCGTGCGCGCGCAGGACGACTTCTTCCGTCACACCCAGGGCAAGTGGCTGGAAACCGTCGACATTCCGTCGGACCGTTCCAGCTGGAGCGCCTTCAGCGTGGCCCAGGAAAACGTCGAGAACCAGATCCGCGCCATCATCGAGCAGGCCGCCGCCGACACCAAGGCGGCCAAGGGTTCGGACGCGCAGAAGATGGGCGACTACTACACCAGCTACGTCGACGAAGCGCGCCGCAATGCGCTCGGCCTCACGCCTTTGAAAGGCGAGCTGGCGCGCATCGCCGCCCTGAAGGATAAGCGCGGCATCGCGGCGCTGTCGGCCCACATGGACCGCATCGGCGGCGAGGCGCCGCTCGGCATGTACGTCGGCCAGGACAGCAAGGACTCGACCCGCTATGTGGTGAGCGTCGGCCAGTCGGGCCTGGGCCTGCCGAACCGCGACTACTACCTGGCCGACGAAGCGCGCATGAAGGACTTCCGCGCCAAGTACCAGGTGCACGTCGAGAAGATGCTGACCCTGGCCGGCCACAAGGACGCCGCCGCTGAAGCCGCCAAGATCGTGGCCCTCGAAACCGAGATCGCCAGGGCGCAGTGGAGCGCCGTCGAGAACCGCGACCCGGTCAAGCGTTACAACAAGATGACGTTCGCCCAGCTGAAGGACCTGATGCCGGGCTTCGACTGGACCACCTGGATGAAGGACGTCGGCGTGGCCGGCAAGGTCGATTCGCTGATCGTCAGCCAGCCGAGCTACCTGGCTGCCCTGGACAAGATCATCGCCGCCACCCCGGTCGATACCTGGAAATCGTATTACGCTTTCCACCTGATCAGCGCCTACGCGCCTTACCTGTCGCAGCCGTTCGTCGACGAGAGCTTCGCCTTCCGCGGCACCGTGCTGTCGGGTACCAAGGAAAACCGCCCGCTCGACAAGCGCGCCATCGCCCTGGTCAACCGCGAGCTGAGCGAAGTGGTGGGCAAGGTGTATGTGGAGCGCCACTTCCCGGCCGAGCGCAAGGCGCAGGTCGAGGAGATGGTGAAGAACTTCATCATCGCCTTCAAGGAAGGCATCGAGACCCTCGACTGGATGAGCCCGGAGACCAAGAAGCAGGCGCAGATCAAGCTGTCGAAGATGAACGCCAAGATCGGCTACCCGGAAAAATGGCGCGATTACTCGTCGCTGAACGTCGTGCGCGGCGACCTGGTCGGCAACGTGATGCGCTCGCGCGAATTCGGCCACGCATTCGGCATCAACAAGCTGGGTAAACCGGTGGACCGCCTGGCCTGGAGCATGAGCCCGCAGACCGTGAACGCCTACTACAGCCCGAGCATGAACGAAGTCGTGTTCCCGGCCGCCCGCCTGCAGGCGCCGCTGTACGACGCGAACGCCGAACCGGCGGTGAACTACGGCGCGGTCGGCATCTCGATCGGCCACGAGATCAGCCACGCGTTCGACGACAAGGGTTCGCAGTTCGACGGCGACGGCAATTTGCGCAACTGGTGGACGAAGGAAGACGGCGAGAAGTTCGCCGCGCGCGGCAAGGTGCTGGTGGCGCAGTACGCCGGCTACAGCCCGGTGCAGGGCTACCACCTGAACGGCGAGCTGACGCTGGGCGAGAACATCGCCGACAACGCCGGCGCCATCATGGCCAGCCGCGCTTATAAGATTTCATTGAAAGGCAAGCCGGCTCCGGTGATCGACGGCTTCACCGGCGAGCAGCGCCTGTTCATGGGCCTGGCCCAGGCCCGCCGCGGCAAGGCGCGCGACGCGGCCCTGATCGCGCAAGTGAAATCGGACCCGCACTCGCCGTCGGAATTCCGCGTGAACGGCAGCCTGCGCAACCACCCGGGCTTCTACGAAGCGTATGACGTGAAGCCGGGCGACAAGATGTACCTGTCGCCGGAAGAACGGGTGATTTTCTGGTAATTGCCGGTTGATTCGGTTGATGTGAAAGGAGCGCTGCGGCGCTCCTTTTTTCATGGTGCTGGGCACATACAAATCGTATCCGGAGTTACCGGCAATACCCGTACGGTGGGCACCCCGTGCCCACGCGGTTACGTGTTGATCCGGAGTCCGTGGCTGCGATAATTCGCCTGCACAGCTGGCGTCGGATACAAACGTTTGCGAGACGCTTTGGACGTGTCACCGACATGCGAGGTGCGCGTCACGGTCCAGCGCCAACCATGATCATCGTTCCGCGTGGGCACGGAGTGCCCACCGTACGGTTGAGGCCGATGGCACAGCATAGGCCACTGGCTCATCACGGCATCGCAAACACCTGGGTCCAGTACGGAAACCCCGGAAACCGCACGCGGCTCACCGCATACCCCGCTCCCATCTCGCTGAACTGCGGATTCATCAGGTTGGCGCAATGCCCGGGGCTGTCGATCCAGCCTTGCACCGCCTCCTGCGGCGAGGTCTGTCCCGCCGCGATATTCTCCCCGATGTGGCGCCAGCGGTAGCCGGCGCGGGTGGCGCGTTGCCCCGCTTCGCTGCCGTCCGAACCCTGGTGGCTGAACCGGCGGTGCGTGGCCATGTCGCTGCTGTGCGCCAGCGCCGCCTGGGCCAGTTGCGCATTCCAGGCCACCGGCGGCGCTGCGCCAAACTGGCGGTCGCCGCAGTTGCGCGCCTGCGCCCGCGCCGCATTCACCAGGTCCAGGATGATGCGTCCGGCTTCCTCCTGTCCAGGCAGCGCCAGCGGCGGGGTGGGGCGCGCCAGTACGACCGTCCAGTCGTTGCCGCTACGCGCCACGCCAATGTCGCTGAAGGCGGCATCGAGCAGGCTGCGGCAGTACTGCTTGCGCAGCAGTTCGAGCACGGTGTCGGCATCGGGCGCGCCGCCAACGTGGACCACCTCGGCCTTGTCGGTATGGTAGCCGGCCTGTTCGAGCGCCCATTCCGGAAACGTGCCGGGTCCGAGGCGCACCCGCGCCAGCGCCGCCTGCGCTGCCAGGGCCGGCGCAGGCGCCAGGCGCACACCGGGGCAGGACGCGGGCGCCGCGCGGTAGGCATTGATGCCGGCCACCACGCGCGTATCGTTCTGCGCCAGTGCTGCTCCGGCCCAGGGCAGGGCACAGGCCAGCAGGGCGGCATGCAGCAGGTGCGTGGTTGGCGGACGATTCAAGGCAGGAGAGCGCAGCGTTGTTCGGATGTCCAGCATACCCGCGCCCGCCACGGCGTGTTGTCCGGCTGTTCCGTAACGTGCGGAAATTCTGCGCGGCTATGGTCAAATGGCGCTCATCGACCATCTACGGAGTTCAATCATGAGCAATGCCTTCAAGGCCGGCGACAAGGTGACCTGGGAGTCTTCGCAGGGAACGGTACACGGCACGGTCAAGAAAAAGCTGACCGCGCACACCACGATCAAGGGCCACGAGGTGGCGGCGTCGAAGGAGAATCCGGAATACCTGGTGGTCAGCGACAAGACCGGCGCCGAGGCGGCGCACAAGCCGGACGCGCTCAAGAAAGCCTGACGGTTCGGCTTGTGGCGGCTTGCGGCGGCCTCTTCAACGAAGCGGCCGCTTCAGTGACGCATCGGCGTCGCCATGGATGCCTGCGCAGGCAGGTCCGTGCGGAAGGCGCGCTCGGCGGGCGCGGTATCGTTGTAGGCTTCGAAGCGCGCGATCTTGCCGTCGCGTACCGTCAGCACGTGCACCCAGGGGCTGTCGAAGCTGCGGCCGGTCGGCTTGGCTAGCCAGGTCGCTTCGCCCACGACCACCACCTTGTCGCCCTCGGCGATGAATTCCCTGGTCGTGAAGCTGAGCGCTTCGGCGCCGTTGGCCAGTTTGGTGAAGAAGTCGGCGATCTCGGCCTTGCCGTGGTAGGTGCCGGCAAACGGAATGCAGTCCGAGTCGCGTTCGACCCAGTCGGCGTTCACGTCGCAGCGCTCCAGCAGGCTCGGAATGTCGCCCTTCAGAAATAGCTGGTAGCACTCCATGACCAGCTGTTTGTTGTCTCGTGCGTTCATGACAGCTCTCCCTGACATTCGGCTGTCCACTGACAATCGCGGTTGGTCATGCCCGGATAGTCGATGCCTTCAGCCTAGTTCGCGCAAGCAGGATGTCAAGCTGGGCGGGCGCCAAAGAAAATGGGCGGCCAGCGCCGCCCACCGTGCGTATTGGATGCCGGATCAACGGCGCTGGCGGCGGCGCGCCATGCCCATGCCCAGCAAGGCCAGCGGCAGCAGGGCCAGGGTGGCCGGCTCCGGCACGTCGCTGGCGGCATCACCCAGGACCACCTGGCCGCCACCGCTGACGGTGTCGAAACGGCCGGTGTAGTTGCCGAACTCGTTATTACCGTACGAGGTCACGACCAGGAAGTAGCGGGTATCGGCTTGCAGCGCCCGGCTGATCAGCGAGAGGGCGCCGGCACCCGAATCGTCGTCGATGGTCAGCAGATTCGTCAGTGGCGACGAGGCATCGAAGCCGTTCGCATACAGTGCCAGGAAGGTGTCGCTGGCGCGGGTGGTGGCGGAGAGTGTCTGCATGGAGTAGACGCCGTCGGCGGTCACGTGGAAATTGAAAACGTCGTAGGACGTGGCCGTACCCACGACGCTTAGGCTGAAGGTATTGAAAGGCCGGTTGAAGACAGGATCGGACTCGGTCAGGGCGCCGGAAAAGTCGACCGGCGCAGCCAGCACGGCCTGGGAGGCGAAGGCCAGGCTGGCGGCGGCGAGTTTCAGGAAACGGGAGAATTTAAAATCGAGCATGGGACATCCCTTTTATAGTTGGTGTCCTTGCTATAGCAATCGCCGTGCCACCAAAAGTTAAGCTTTAAAAACAATTGCTTGGCAATGAAGTAATTTCTTATTTCTAATTTTTGTAAAGAAATCCGACGCCTGCTGTGTGCCAGTTGCCTGCCCATCTTAAGATTCCCTTCATCCACCACGCCTAAGGTAGCGAAGCATGCGCATCCTGCTCGTAGAAGACGACACTTCCCTCGGCGACACCATCCAGTCCTGGCTGCGCCTGGACGGCCATGCGGTCGACTGGGTCGAGCGCGGTGACTCGGCCGACACCGCCCTCAAGACCCACCATTACGACTGCGTGCTGCTCGACCGCGGCTTGCCCGGCCTCTCCGGCGACGCGCTGCTGGCGCGCCTGCGCGCGGCCGGCAACGCCGTGCCCGTGATCCTGATCACCGCCTTCAATGCCCTGGCCGACCGCGTCGAAGGCCTGGACCTGGGTGCCGACGACTACCTGGTCAAACCCTTCGAACTCGAAGAGATGTCGGCGCGCATCCGGGCCGCTGCCCGGCGCGGCGCCAGCCAGGCCAGCAACGCCTTGACGCATGGCGCCATCGCGCTCGACCCCGATACCAGGCAAGCCACGCTGACCGGGCAGCCGGTGGCCCTCACCGCGCGCGAGTACCACGTGCTGCACGCCCTCCTGCTGCGCAAGAACGGCATCGTCACCCGCGCCCAGATCGAGGAAAGCCTGTATGGCTGGGGCGACGAGGTCGAGAGCAACGCCATCGAGGTTTACATTCACAATTTGCGCAAGAAGCTGGGGAGCGACAGCATCGTCACCGTGCGCGGCCTCGGCTACCGGCTGAAGCACGATGACAGCTGACAGCGTGGCACCGCGGCCGGCCTCGCTGCGGCGGCGCCTGGTGCTGGCCATCGTGTCTGCCAGCGTGGCCTTGTGGCTGGCCAGCCTGGCCATCGTCACCGTGATCGCCTGGCAGGAAACCAACGAGGTCTTCGACGATGCGCTGGAAGAAGCCGGCTACATGATCCTGTCCGCCACCACCGACTGGCATGCGCGCGGCTTGCCGGCACGCTCGTCCGCCAGGGAAGTGCGCAAGGTGGACATGCAGTACCAGATCGTGGTCGAGGGCCGCGTGATCCAGCGTACCGAGGGCGCGCCGAAGCGGGCATTCGTGTCCGGTTTCGACGATGACGAAGGCTTTGCCGATCCGCAGGTCGATGGCCGCCGCTGGCGCGTGTTCGTGGTGCGCGACGAGGCGAACCGCTTCGAGGTGCAGGTGGGGCAGCGCCAGGACAAGCGCTTCGACATCCTGGAAGAATTGGCCGAATCGCTGTGGCTGCCGGTGGCCGGCATCCTGCTGCTGCTGGCGCTGGTGTGCTGGCTGCTGATCGGCCGCGTGCTGCAGCCGCTGCGCCGCACCGCGAACGCGATCGCCGCCAAGACCCCGAGCGACTTGGCCCCGGTGGCACTCGACGGCCAGCCGCGCGAGCTGCTGCCCATCGTGGGCGCCCTGAACGGCGTGCTGGAACGGCTGGACGCGGCCCTGCAGGCCGAGCGCCGCTTCACCGCCGACGCCGCGCACGAACTGCGTACGCCGCTGGCCGGACTGCACATGCACGTGCAGCTGCTCGGCCGCCAGCATCCGGAGCTGGCGGCGCCTTTCGGCAAGCTGCGCCAGGACATCGCGCGCCTGACGGCGCTGGTCGACAGTTTGCTGACGCTGGCGCGGCTCGATCCGCTGGCGCGCGAGCAACTGGTGCGCCAGCAGGTGATGCTGGCGCCCTTGCTGGAGGGGGTGCTGGCCTTGCACGCGCCGGAAGCCGAGCGGCGCGGGATCGCGATCACGCTGCACTGCGCGCTCGATACCGTGCAGGCCGAGCCGCGCATGCTGGAGATCATGCTGCGCAACCTGGTCGAGAACGCGCTGCGCTACTGTCCCGAGGGCAGCCGGGTCGAGATCTCGGCAGGGCGGTTCGATGGGCGTGCGCGCATCGCCGTGCGCGACAACGGCCCCGGCGTGGACGAGGCCAGCCGCGCACGCCTGACCGAGCGCTTCTTCCGGGTGCTGGGGCAGGGGCAGGGCGGCAGCGGGCTCGGCCTGTCGATCGTGCGCCGTATCGCCGAGCTGCATGGCATGACGCTTGGATTCGGCGCTGGGCTGGAGGGGCGCGGGCTGGGCGTGACGCTCGATCTGCCGGCACCTTAAGATCGGGTTAATGTCCGAACGGTGTAATGCGTCTGTGCCTGCCGCAAACGGCAGCGTGAACATCAATTAACGGAGGAACGACCATGAAACGACTGATCCAACTGACCTGCATCACCGCCCTCGTCGCCGGCTCGGCCGCCGCCATCGCCCAGCCGGGCAACTACACGGGGCCGTCGAGCAAGCCGGCCGCCTCCGGCTACACCGGGCCGTCGAGCGCGCCGCTGATGACGGCGAAGCAGCTGCTCGACAACGGCAAGGACGACCAGTACGTGCGCCTGCAGGGCAAGCTCACCAGCCACAAGGGCGGTGAGGATTATGAGTTCACCGATGCCAGCGGCAAGATCACGGTGGAGATCGACGCCAAGTATTTCCCGCAGGGCGTGAATGTGGACCAGAACACGATGGTCGAATTAACCGGGGAGTTCGACAAGGAGACGTTCGGCGAATCGACGCTGGATGTGAAGCAGGTGAAGGTGGTTGGGAAGTAAAACGCGGAGAGCCGCTAACGTTTTTTGAATGATGGCCTCAACGTACGGTGGGCACCCCGTGCCCACGCGGTTACGTACTCGTGCTTCCTACGTTGACCGTGACATGTCGCTCGCGATGCTTCCGTCGGCCACGAACCGGCTACGCTTGATGTTTGCGAGCGTTACCTCGCGGCCAACGCAAGACGCATAGGCACGTAACCGCGTGGGCACGGGGTGCCCACCGTACGGGTCGCTGTATCGCATCCGATAAAGGCGCCGGCCGCGACGTTCCCCGGCTCCTGTTCAGACAAAAATAACGCCAGCCCGCGGGCTGGCGCTTTTGCATCAACGATACATCAACAGCTTACCGCGCCGTACACTGCGGCAGCTGCCTGCGCACCGCCAGCAGCGAAGCGCTGTCGCCCTCCGACGGCGTGTTGTCGGTGAACTTGCAGCCGTACTGCGGATCGGCCACCACCGACGGCGTGAGCACGTCGTCGCCTTCCGGCTTCACGCCCTGCTGTTCCCACTTGATCATCGCATCGAAGGCCGAAGCCTGTTCCGCAATCGTGAAATCGCAGTGGGCAATGCCGCGGATCGCGCGCTGGACCAGCAGGTTCGAGGTCCCCAGCGCGTCGGCGCGGCGCTTGTAGATCTGCTCCATCTTGAACGGCACGTACAAGTCGCCCAGGGTGTGGATGGTCACCACCGGCACCTTGATCTGCGCGTTCGTCTTCGGAATCCAGCGCAGGCCGTCGCGGCGCAGGCGGTTGGCGTCGATCACCGACGGCACGCGGAAGATGCTTGCGTTGTAGGCCACTTCTTCCGCGCTCAGGGCCGGATCGGCGTCGAGCTGGAAGGTGATGTCCTTGGTCGTGACCACGTCTTCGTTCAGGATGCCCTGCATCTTGCCGTCGCGCCCGAAGGTGCCCCACACGGTGTTCTGGTAGGAGCCGGAATACGCGTAGTCGAACAGCGGACGCGGGCCGCCGCTCAGGTTGGCGACGATCTGCTTCAGGCGCATGCCCTGGGCAGTCGGCACGGCCTGCGCGGTCGGGGTGCTGCCACCCGGGAAGCTCGAGAACAGCTTGGCCTGCACCTGCGGCCCGATCGT
This sequence comes from Massilia sp. IC2-278, assembly GCF_020708045.1. Lineage (GTDB taxonomy): Bacteria > Pseudomonadota > Gammaproteobacteria > Burkholderiales > Burkholderiaceae_D > Telluria. Next base: position 52,160 of record NZ_JAJFES010000005.1, on the reverse strand, counting down.
GGCCCAGTTCGAAGGCGGCCAGTCGGTGGCCGGCATGCCGGCTTCGACCATGGCCGCGGTCTGGTAGGCGGCAAAATAATCGTACAGCTCGGTGTCGCCCAGCACACCGCACATCGGCACGGCGCCGGCGTAGCGGATCTTGTTGTTGGCGGTGGCGATGTTTTCCTCGTCCACGGCGGCGGCCGTGACGTGGCCGCCCATCGACACGCCGACGATGTAGGTCTTGGTCGGCGCGTTCAGGGTGCGTCCGTTCTTGCCGGCGATGTCCTTGAAGGCCAGGGCCAGGGCATTGGTGTCCTCGACGCCGGCGCGCACGTCGTAGTAGTTGGTGCTGTAGCTCGACGCGGCCCAGGCATAGCCTTGCGCGATCAGGTGACGCCGCAACGCCGGCGGCGAGACCGACAGGTTGGACCCGGTGCCGGCATAGCCGTGGGCGTACATGACCAGCATGCCGTTCCAGTTCTTCGGCACTTCGATCTGGTAGCCTGCCTTGTTCAGCACGCCCCACCAGCGGTCGGTTTCCGGCGCATTGGTCATGGCGTTGAAGGGCAGGTTGGCTTCGACCACGGCAAAGGTACGGGTATCCTGCGGGCGTGCCGGCTCAGGCTGGACCGCGACCGGTGGCGGCGTGGTCTGGACCGGCGGCGGGACGGGATCGGTGCTGCCGCTGCCGCAGGCGGACAGGGTCAGGGCTGCGACCAGCGTGGTCAGCACCGGCGGCAGGGCACGGCGCGACGCGGAAATGCGGAGCTGCTTGTTCATCGGATTGCCTCCATAATTGTAGTTTTGCACAGCGAAACTTGGTCTCACTGTGTGGTTTATTGTAGGTCGAAAATTGACCGTGAGATAGCTGTGTTCAAGCGTGTGTGGCGGATCGGCTACCGGGTATGGAAATGCGGTATGCATGTCAATACGCGCGTCAATACAGCGCACGATTTGTTTATTTGGCAAGAATTTCGATGTCGGCAGTAGAATGAAAGCACCGTCATCGCAGAGGAGCCGCTCATGCCAGCATCGCCCACCGTCCTGTCCCTGATCATCATAGCCACCATGCCCGCGGTGCGGGCGCAAGACCAGGCCCAGGCCAGCGTGAAGATCGGCACCGCCTCGCCGCTGTCGGGGCCGGGTGCGCACCAGGGCAAGGACATCGAGAACGGTGCCCGCATGGCGATCGACGACCTGAACGCGAAAGGCATCGCCATCGGCGGCAAGAAGGTGAAGTGGGTGCTGCAGCCGGAAGACGACGCCAGCGACCCGAAGACCGGCGCCGCCGTGGCGCAGAAGCTGGTCGATGCGCGCGTGGCCGGCGTGGTCGGCCACCTGAACTCGGGCACCACGGTGCCGGCCTCGAAGATCTACCACGATGCCGGCATCCCGCAAATCTCCCCGGCCGCCACCACGCCGCAGTACACGGCCCAGGGCTACAAGACCGCCTTCCGCGTCGTCGCCAGCGACAAGCTGATCGGCAAGACCCTGGCCAACTACGCGGTCACGAACCTGAAGGCGAAGAAGATCGCCGTCATCGACGACCGCACAGCCTTCGGCCAGGGCCTGGCGGACGAATTCAACCGCAGCGTGCGCAGTGGCAAAGCGGCGAAGATCGTCAGCCGCCAGTTCACCAACGACAAGGCCAGCGACTTCACGGCGATTCTCACGCAGATCCGCGGCCAGGACCCGGACGTGATCTTCTACGGCGGTATGGACGCCGTGGCCGGCCCCATGCTCAAGCAGATGAAGGCGCTCGGCCTGCGCGCCAAGCTGGTGTCGGGCGACGGCATCTGCTCGGAAAAGCTGCCGCAGCTGGCCGGCGACGCGCTCGGCGACGACAAGGTGATCTGCGTGGTGGCCGGCGGCGTGACCGGCGCCGAGGAAGCGAAGTTCAACGCCTTTGTCGAACGCTACCGCCAGCGCTACAAGATGCCGCTGCAGACCTACGCGCCGTATGCCTACGATTCGGTGATGGTGCTGGCCACGGCCATGCAGCAGGCCAAGTCGTCCGATCCTGCGAAGTACCTGCCTTTCCTGGCCAAGGTCGGCTACCAGGGTATCACCGGCAACATCGCCTTCGACCCCAAGGGCGACCTGAAGAACGCGGCGCTGACCATGTACACGTATCGGCAGGGGAAGAAGGTCAAGCTGCAGGTGCTCAGGTAACGCTCAGGTAACGCTCATGCAGCGATCCGGTCACGGGTGATGCGCCATAATGGCGTTTCCACCCGCCCGGCTGTCACCCATGCATTTCACCTACGACGACATCAAGCGCCAGTTCGACAGCGGCACCCTCAGCCGCGGCGAAGGCTATGCGCTGAAGGGCAGGGTGCTGGCCGCGCGCGACACCGGCGAGCGCATCGAGGGCGAGGTCGGCGGCAGCGGCGGTACCTTCTACCGCCAGACGATCCGCTTCAGGGAAGACCCGCGCGGCTTCCGCTTCGAGGGTAGCTGCAGCTGCCCGATCTCGTACAACTGCAAGCACGTCGTGGCCGTCCTGCTGGCCAGCCTGGAGCAGCAGGAGCAGGGCCCCGCGCTGCCGATGGCCGCCGAATACTGGCTGCAGCAAATGGCGTCCCTGCAGGCCGCACCGGCGCCCGCTGCACCCGGGCCGGGCCCGGCGTCCCGCCTTGGCTATGTGATGGTGCCCGACCCGCAAGGCGGCGAACCCTGCCTCTACCTTTGCAAGCTGCGCCTGCGCCAGGACGGCAGCGTCGGCGGCACCACGCTGCACAACGATCCCTACGGCCTGGTGATGGCGCCGCCCGCGCATGTGCCGCCCGACGACGAAGACATGGTGCGCCTGATCATCGGCCAGAGCCTCGGCAATATGCGCGCCGGCGGCTTCAGGCCCGAGGGGCGCCTGGGCGCGCGCGTGCTCGAACAGTTGTGCGAAGACGGCAAGCTGTTCCGGGCCGACACGCTGGCCGGGCTGCGCGCCGGCCGCCTGTACGGCATCGAGTCCGGCCCGCGGAGGGGCGCGACACTCGGTTGGTATCCGGATACGCCCGGCAGCGAAGCGCTGGCGCTGGAATGGCGCTTCGACGACGGCGGACGCCCGGGCGCCATCCTGCCCACCGAGCCGCCGCTCTACCTGGACGATGGCATCCTGGGCCGGCTGACGCTGCCGACGGCGTTGGCGGCGCTGCCGGCCGGCCCCTTGCTCGACATCGTTGCGCGTACGCCGACCTTGCATGCCGACGAGCGCGCCGGCATGGCGCTGCGCCTGGCCGAACTCGGTCTCGAGCGCATCCTGCCGCTGCCGCAGGAACTGGCGCTCAAGCAGCGCCGCGACATCGCGCCCTTACCCTGCCTGCTGCTGAACAGCAAACCGGTCAGCCGCCGCCGCGCGCTCGCCTGGTACGACTATGCGCAGCTCTCCTTCGAGTACGACGGCTTGAGCACCATGGACGAGGACGGGCCGGCGTTCAGGCGCGTGGTGGACGGCGACGTCGAACTGATCGAACGCGACAGGCAGGCCGAAGCGGCGGCCGAAGCCCGTCTCGCCGCGCTCGGCTTTGCCGCCCCGCCACCCGGCACGCCGCTGGACGCCGTATGGCAGCCCCTGTGCCTGCCGTCCGAAGCCGACTGGCTGCACTTTGCCCGCATCGAGCTGCCGCGCCTGCGCGCCGCCGGCTGGCAAGTCGAATTCGACGGCAACTACCGTTACGACATCGCCGACGTGCAGGACTGGTACGCCGACCTGAACGAGGACGGCGAGGGCAGTCCCTGGTTCGCGCTGGAACTCGGCATCGTGGTCGGAGGCCGGCGCCATGCCTTGTTGCCGATGCTGCTGGAGATGATCCGCGAGGCGCCGGCGAACTTCAGCCCGGCCGCGCTGGCGGCGCACGAGGATGCCGACGAGATCGTGCTCGACCTGGGCGGCGACAAACGCGTCGCCCTGCCCTGGCAGCGCATCAAGCCCATCCTGTCCACGCTGGGCGAACTGTATTTTGCCGAGCGCATCGACGCCGCCCTGCGCCTGCCCTTCACCGACGCCGCGCGCCTGGCCGAGCTGGAAGCGGCGGCGCAGTTGCGCTGGATGGGCGGCGAGCGCCTGCGCGAGATGGGCCGCAAGCTGCACGACTTCGCGGGCATCCGGCCGGTGGCGGCGCCGGCCGGGTTGCAGGCGCAACTGCGCGCATACCAGCAGGCCGGCCTGGCGTGGATGCAGTTCCTGCGAGAGTATGGCTTCGGCGGCATCCTGGCCGACGACATGGGCCTTGGCAAGACCATCCAGACCCTGGCCCACATCCTGACCGAGAAGGAAGCGGGACGGCTGGACGCGCCGGCGCTGGTGGTGGCGCCGACCAGTTTGATGGGCAACTGGCAGGCCGAGGCGGCCCGCTTCGCGCCCGGCCTGCGCGTGCTGCTCCTGCACGGCAAGGACCGCGCCACCCAGTTCGAGCGCATCGGCGAGGCCGACCTGGTGCTCACCACATACGCCCTGCTCGGGCGCGACGAAGCGGCGCTGCGCAAGGCGCGCTACCACCTGCTGATCCTGGACGAATCGCAGTACATCAAGAACCACCGTTCGCGCGCGGCGCAGGTCGCCTGCCTGCTCGACGCCCGCCACCGCCTGTGCCTGACCGGCACCCCGCTGCAGAACCACCTGGGCGAACTCTGGTCGCAATTCCACTTCCTGATGCCGGGCCTGCTGGGCGACGACAAGACCTTCCGGGCACGCTTTCGCAAACCGATCGAGCAGGGGGGCGACGTGCGGCGCAAGGACCTCCTGCTGCGCCGCGTGAAACCCTTCATGCTGCGCCGGACCAAGGACAAGGTGGCGACCGAATTGCCGCCCAAGACCGAGGTCGTGGTGCCGGTGGAATTCGGCGCGGCCCAGGGCGACCTCTACGAAACCGTGCGCGTGGCGATGGACCGCCGCGTGCGCGAAGAGGTCAGCCGCAAGGGCCTGGCGCGCAGCCAGATCGTGATCCTCGACGCCCTGCTCAAGCTGCGCCAGGTGTGCTGCGACCCGCGCCTGCTGCGCCCCGACAGCGCGGCCCCTTCGGCCAAGCTGGATACCCTGATGGATTTGCTCGACACCTTGTTGAGCGAAGGCCGCAAGGTGCTGGTGTTTTCCCAGTTCACCAGCATGCTGGCGCTGATCGGCGAGGAACTGCAGGCGCGCGCGGTCGACTTTGCCCTGCTCACCGGCGACACGGTCGACCGCGCCGCGCCGATCGCCGCCTTCCAGCAGGGGCAGGTCGGCGTGTTCCTGATCAGCCTGAAGGCGGGTGGCGTCGGACTGAACCTGACGGCGGCCGACACCGTCATCCACTACGACCCGTGGTGGAACCCGGCCAGCGAAAACCAGGCCACCGACCGCGCCTGGCGCATCGGCCAGGAGCAGCCGGTGTTCGTCTATAAACTGATCGCGCGCGGTACGCTGGAAGAAAAAATCCAGGACCTGCAGCGGCGCAAGGGCGAGCTGGCGAATGCCGTACTGGCCGCCGAGGCAGGCGAGGGCGCGGCCCCGGCGCTCGGCGCGGAAGACCTGCAGGCGATCTTCGCGCTGCCCGCCGACTGAACGGCGGCGATGCTCAGTTCCTGGCCTGCCTGTTCTTCGACTCCAGAAAGCCGCTCACCAGCCTGACGGTGGCGTCCGGGCTTTCCTCCATCAGCCAGTGGCCGGCGCCCGGCACCACGGCGCCGGTGACGTTCGTGGCCGCATTGCGCATCACCTCGGCCATGGTGGCGCCGAACGACTTTTCGCCGCCGATGGCCAGCACCGGCATGGGCAGCTTCCGGCGGTTCAGGAGGGCGTTATCGCCCGCGTCCTGCGCGCCGATGGCGGTGAACTGGGCAAAGGCGGCGCGCATGGCGCCGGGCTGGGCGTACTGTGCGGCGTAATAGCTGCGCGTCGCTTCGTCGATCTTGCCGGGTTCGCCGGCGAAATCGTTCCAGAAGCGGTCGAGGTAGATGCGCTCGCGGCCGGCCACCAGGCGCTCGGCATCCGGCCCCGAGAAATTGAAATGCCAGAGCTTGGGACTGAGCACGATCTGGTTCCAGGGCGCGATGCCGGGCACCGGCGCATCCATCACCACCAGTTTCGTCACCTTGTCGGGATAGGTGGCCGCATAGGCATAGGCCACCATGGTGCCGATGTCGTGGCCGACCACGTCGGCGCGGTCCTGCCCGAAGGCGGCCAGCACGGTGCGGATATCCTGCGCCTGCGACTTCTTATCGTAGCCGGACGCGGCGCGCGACGAGCGGCCCATGCCGCGCAAATCGGGCACGATGACGGTATGGGTTTTCGCCAGCTGCGCCGCCAGCGGCCCCCACATGTCGCCGGTGTCGCCGAAGCCGTGGATCAGCACCACGGCCGGTCCGCTGCCGCCGGCGCGCACGAATATGTGGGCGCCGTCCTGCATGGCGACCGTGCGGGTGGCGAAGCCGGGCACGGGCTGGGGTGCGGCGGCCAGGGCCAGCAAAGGGAAGAGGGCGGCGAGCAGGCCGCCGTACAGCGCGCGTCGGGTGGTCATGGTGCACCTCGTGGCTGGAGATCGTGGACGTTGGATCGCCGCGCAGCCCAGGCGTTCCCCAACTCAGCGAAACGACACCTCGCTCCTGAAGCGCCAGGCATAGGTCTGGCTTACCTTCAACTGCTGCGGGTGGTCGCGCAGCTCGACCGTGATGTTGCCGAGCTCGTCGCGGCGGGCGCGGGCGATGGCGCGTACGGCAACCAGGGTGCCGCGGTGGATTTGCCAGAATGCGTCCGGGTCGAGTCCGGCCTGGAGTTCCTTCAGCGGCTTGCGGATCAGCCCTTCGTCGGTGGCGCTGACCACGCGGGTGTAGCGCGCATCCGATTCGAAGAACAAGATTTCCTCGACCGGGAAGATCTTGATGGTACTGCCGGCACTGGCGCTGATCCAGCGGATGCGTTCCTCGCGTGCCGCCGTGCGCAGGCGGCGGTCGAGTTCCAGCATGGCCTGCATCAGTCCGGCACTGTCGCCGCTTCCGCTCGTGTGCACATGCAGGCGCTCCTGCAGGCGCGCCACGGCTTGCGCCAGGCGGTCCTGGCTGACCGGCTTGAGCAGGTAGTCGATGGCGCCCAGGTCGAAGGCTTCCAGCGCGTGGCTGTCGTAGGCGGTGGTGAACACCACGCGGCAGGCGCCGCCGCTGGCGCCGGCCACTTCCAGGCCGCTGACGCCGGGCATGCGGATGTCGAGGAAGGCGATGTCCGGACGCAGGCGCGCGATCGCGTCCAGCGCCTCGCTGCCATCCTCGCACAGGGCGACGATTTCCAGTTCCGGCCAGGCCAGGGACAGCATGCGCCGCAGGTCGCTGCGCTGCAGGTCTTCGTCGTCGGCGATGATCGCGGTCGGCATGTTCACGCTCCCGTATTTGGCATGGCGCGCAGCGGCAGCACGATGGCGGCCGTCACGCCTCCACCGTCGTTCGCGCGCAGCGACAGGGCCGCCGCATCGCCGTACAGGTGCTTGAGGCGTTCGCGGATGTTCGACAGGCCGATGCCGCTGCCGCTGGTGGCGCCGCCGAAGCCGAGGCCATCGTCGGCGACCGCCAGCTCCAGCAGCGCGCCATCGTCGGCCTGGCGGCGCACGGCGCTGACCGCGATGCGCGCCGGCCCCTTCTTGAGTTCGATGCCGTGCTTGACGGCGTTCTCGACCAGCGAGATCAGCATCAGCGGCGGAATCGCCACCTTGCGCAGCTCGGGCGGGCAGTCGATCGCGACATCGAGCCGCGGCAGGCGCGCGCGGATGATGCCGAGGTAGGCCTGCGCCGCATCGAGCTGGGAGCCGAGCGACACGAAGGTTTGGGCGCGGTCGGCGCGCAATTGCGGGATGGTGGCGCGCAGGTAGTCGACCAGGTGGTCGATCATGGCCACGCCGCGCGCCGGGTCGCTCAGCATGGCGGCGCGTACGCCAGAGAGGGTATTGAACAGGAAGTGCGGCTCGACCTGGCTGGCCAGGATCGACAGCTGCATCTCGACCTCGTTGCGCTCGTCCCTGTAGCGCGCGACTTCACCGAGCAGTTCGTTCTCGCGCATCAGGCGGCGCTGGCGCAACCAGGCCAGCAGGTCGGTGCCGCCGCCCAGCCAGCCCAGCACCAGGACCCAGAAAATCACGTTCACCACCTGGTTTTCGCGGGTCCGGGCGCGCAGCTGTTCGGCCTGTTCGGGCGTGGCGTGCGGAATCGACGGGGGTGGCGAGTTGATCCGGGTGTAGGGCGTCAGCGGCAGCGCCACCAGGGCGCCAAGCAGCAGTGCGCAGACGACACCGGCCACTTCGCGCTGCGCCGGCCAGCGCTGCCGGCAGACCAGCACCGCCAGGCCCCGGCCGAGAAACAGGGCCAGCACCACCACCAGCCAGACCGCCAGCAAGGCGCCACGCACCAGCGCCGCCTGGGAACCGGGGATGAAGGCGCCGATGAGGACCATGACCGCGGTCAGCAGGCCAAGCGGCACCAGGAAGGAGCGCACCCGGTAGCCGAACCAGGTCTTGCCGAAGATCGGATACTGGCGCGCGACGCTGCCCCAGCCGGCGATCCTGGTGGCCAGGCTGTGCGGGAGGGGCTGGTCATGCGGCGTGGTGATCGTTTCCATAAAGCTATTTTACGCTGGCGCTCACTGCACCGTGGTCTTGATCCAGCCGGCGATCGTGTCCAGCGCCGCCGGTGCAAAGCTTTCCTCGATCTCGCCGTACTCCTCGATGCTGCCGGTCTTCGCTGTCTGGAACAGGTGGTTCAGGCCCGGCAGTTCCCGCACCACGGCGCGCGGATTGCCGGCCAGCGCGGTACGGATGGGCGGCAGGCTGAGACCGGCCGGCACTTGCAGGTCGCGTTCGCCGTTCAGCACCAGGATGGGCTGGCGCACGGTTTGCAGCACCGGCGCCGGTTCGTAGGCGAGCAGCTCGCGGAACCAGTCCGTGCCGAAGCGCTCCAGCGCGGCGGCGCCCCGCCCGGCCGGCAGCTCGCCCTTGCGCTCGGCCTCGGCCAGGATCAGGCCTGCCTTTTCGCGCGCCGCCGCCAGAGTCGGTTCCTCGGCCATGGCGCTGAACAGGGCCCGGTTCAGGACGCGGTCCTTCTCGATGGCCGCTTCGGGCACGCCGCGCGCCCGCGCCAGCAGGGCATGCTGCTCGACCAGCAGGCGGGCGCCGCCCACGCCCGGCCCGGCCAGCATCACGACGAAGGCGATGCCTGGGTCGCGCGAGGCGAGCAGCGGCGCGACCAGGCCGCCTTCCGAGTGGCCGATGACGCCGATGCGCTTGCCGTCCACCTCAGGACGGCTGCGCAGGAAACGCAGGGCAGCTTCGGCATCGGCGGCCAGGTCGCGCGTGGTCGCTTCCTTCAGCTTGCCGCCCGACTTGCCGACGCCGCGCTTGTCGTAGCGCAGCACGGCGATGCCCTGGCGGCTCAGGTGGTCGGCCAGCACCAGCAGGGGCTTGTGGCCAAACACCTTGCCGTCGCGGTCGATGGAGCCGGAACCGTGCACCAGCACCACGGCGGGGAAGGGGCCCTGGCCCTGCGGGACGGTGAAGGTGCCGGACAGCTTTATATCAGCGCCGGCATTGCTGAAGGCGATCTCGGTGCTGGTGTAGGTGGCGGGACGGGCGGCGATCGCGTCTTCCTGCGGGCGCTTCGGCTTGCTGGCTTCTTCGGTAGTGCGCTTCAGGTTCAGGGGCGCGCTGCGGCCCTGGGTCCAGGTGCCGGTCCAGGCCTGCTCCTGCGCGTTCCAGGTAGCGGCATAGCTGGCGCGCAGTTTCGTCAGCTCGAAGCCGATCCTGTCCGGGGCGACGGTGACGTTCTCGACCTTGGTCACCAGGTTCTGGGCCGGGACCGACATGGTCGCTTCCCACTTGCCATCAAGGGTCTTGTCGAACTTGACGGTGACGCGCAGGGAGTTGGCGATGCTGCCGGTCCAGATGCCCTGGGCATCTTCGGCGTAGGCGGGGCTGGCGGTCATGGCGAGCACGGCTGCCATGCTGGTGAGCATGCGTTTCATGGAGTGGGCGGGTAGCGGTTGGAATGACGGCATCGTGCCGCACCCTGCACCGGGCCGCTTCGGAATGCGGTGAACCGTGGATTTCCTGACATGAAGTCCTGTGCGGAAGGCATGAGCAGGGGCTGCCTGCCTACTGCTTGCGCCAGAAGCTCTGGCAATCGGCCTTGTCGCCCAGGTTGAACGCGATGAGTTGCTCGAGCAGGGGGAAATCGACTGGCGCGGTCCAGGGAACCCGGATCAGGTTCGGCGTGTGCGTGTAGCCGGCCGCGCCGATTGCGGCGGCGAAGCGTTCGATCGCGGCGCTTTCCGGTGCGATCGCCATGTGATGTTTCGCGGCGCTGAAGCCGATGATGAAGGTGCCGTGGTCGGTGAACATCGGCTGGTTCCAGGCCATCCTTGGCGCCAGTTGCGGAAAGCTGCGCGCCACCCAGTCCAGCACCTTGCGCATGCGCTCGCGCTGCCCGGGCTGGCCTATGTTCGCTACGAAATCGTCCCAGACTGCCATGTCGCCTCCTGACGAGAAACGCGGGTGTTAGCGGGGTGGGTTGCCTGGCGCGGCGTCCGGCTTGCCCGCGCGGCGGCAGCGTTCCGAACAATACTTGACCTGCTCCCAATCGCGCTCCCACTTCTTGCGCCAGCTGAAAGGCAGGCCGCAGTGCGCGCACAGCTTGGAGGGCAGGTCGGATTTCTTGCGCATTTTCATGAGGCCGATTGTAGCGCCGCCGTCCCTGCCGGGGCCGTCCGCGACAGGCGCGACGGTTTGATGCAAATACACGTAAGCCGAAGCAAGATCATTACGCTGATGCATAAAACCGTTTGTGCCACCGCAAATGAACATCCGATTCTGGATGACGTCCCACCTTGCTCGCGATGCGCGGCGCATGATCGAAGTCCCCGCCTGTCCGCTTCGTGGCGGGGTTCATTTTTTCATCCTTTATCTGGAGAGAAAACATGCAACGCGTTCAAGAAATCGGGATGTTCTTCACTACGCCAACTCAGCGCCTGCCTCGCCTGCTCGGCCTGCTTGCCGCCATCGCGGCAGGCGGTACGGCGCTTGCGCAGGGAACGCAGCCAGCCTCTGCCGGCAGCGGCCACACGACCTACCGCGTGATCAACCTGGCTTCCGGTCTCACCGCCAGCCCGATCAGGCTCAACGCCAGGGGCCAGGTCTCGTTCTCGATGCAGGCCCCGAACGGCGGCGCCATCGGCTATTTTTACAACGGCTCGTCGATCCAGGACATCGGCACGCTGGGCGGCAATTCGACCCTCGCCAACGACCTGAACGACGTGGGCCAGGTCACAGGCACGTCCATTTCCCCACTCGGCACCTCGCACGCGTTTGTCTGGAGCGCGGCCAGCGGCATGATCGACCTGCGGCCAGGGAACACCGGCGTCTCCCAGGGATTCGCGATCAATAACCGTGGCGTCGCCACTGGTCTGGCGAATTTTGGCGGCGGATACGCCTATCGCTGGAGCGCCGCAAACGGCATCGAAAACCTGGGCGCGCTGACCACCGGCGGGGAATCGTCGTCCTTCGGCATTGAACTCAACGACGCAGGCCTGATTACGGGTGCGTCGAGCGCGGGAAACAACCAGCGGCATACGTTCGCATGGACGCGCAGCGGCGGCATGATCGATATCACGCCGTCGCCGACCATCCAGGATGCGCTGCCCGTAACGGTGGCGCCGAACGGCGAAGTGGGCGGCGCCTACCTGCCTGCGTTCGGCAGTCCCAACTACCCGTATTACCAGCCTTTCCTGTGGACGCGAAGCGCCGGCCTGATCAGCCTCGGGACCGCTGGCGCCATTGCCGGCGGCGTGTCCGCCATGACGCGCGACCTGCGTATCGTCGGCACCCTCACGTACGCCGACGACACCCAGCGGGCGGTGTCGTGGACACGCAGCGCGGGCGCCCGCACGCTGGGCACGCTCGGCGGCGCCAGTTCGCGCGGGATCGCCATCAACAGCAAGGGCCAGATCGTGGGCGACGCCGACAACAAGGCAGGCAGCCGGCGCGCCTACATCTGGAGCGCGCAAACCGGGATGCGCGACCTGAACAACCACCTGCGCCGCAGGCCGCCCGGGCTGGTGCTGACCGGCGCCTACGGTATCAACGACAACGGCGACATCGTGGCGACCTCGAACGCCGGGGTCGTGCTGCTCAGGCCCGACAGGGGCCAGCACGGCGGGCATGCGCTCGGCCCGGTCGTGGCGCCAGGCCTGGTCAAGGCCGGTGCAAAAGTAGACGCATCGGTCGGCTTCGTCGACGAAGACGGGGGCGGCACGCGCAGCGCCAGCTGGTCGTGGGGCGACGGCAGCGCGCTACAGGCGGCCAGGCTCAGCGAAAACCAGGGCAGTGGCAGCGCCAGCGCCAGCCACAGCTATGCGGCGCCCGGCATCTACCAGGTGCAGGCCACCGTGGTCGACCGCAACGGCCGCGCCACGACGGTCAGCCGCGAGGTGGTGGTGACGGCAGGTGCGGGCGCCATGCTGGCCGGCAGCGGGGCGGTGACGTCGCCGCTGGGGGCGTTCAAGGCGCAGCCGCTGCATGTCTGGGATGCCAGCTTCAGCCTGGTCGCGCCCTTGTCGGCGGAAGCGAAGGACGTCCCGGCGCAATTGCGCTTTTCCCTGCCGGGCCTGGACTTCCGCAGCCAGGACCTGCGGCTGGTGGGCCGCCAGGGGGCGCAGCATGTGTTCGAGGGCAGCGGTACGGTCGGAGGAAAGGGTAGCTACCGCTTCAGGCTGGCCACCTCGGCCGCCGCGCCGGGAAGCGGGGACGCGGGCCTGGCGCTGAAGATCTGGCATACCGATGCGGCGGGGAAGGCGCAGGTGGTCGACTACGACAACACGCGCGCGGCAGCGGGCGTAGTGGCCGGGCGCCTGGCGGAGGGAAGCATCGTGCAGGAGTGATGCCTGCCAGGGCCGCGTTGGCAGGCCGGGATCGGCGCACTGTCTGCTCACTGGCTGCTCAGTGCGTGTTCAATGCGTGCTCAGTGCAGGCTCAATGCGTCGCGCCTTATGGCTTTGCGGCCAGCTGCTCGGCTGCAAAGCGCTGCAGCGCGCCGGCCGCCGCGGCGTCGATGCCGATGTCGCGCGCCACCGGATCGTCGGCGCCGAGCGTACGCGGATCGCGCCCGGTCACCTTGCCGAAGATGGTCAGCGCTTCCAGGTAGTAGCCGTGCTCGCTGCCGTGGTAGGCGTCCGGCGCCCACAGATTGACCTGGCCGGCGCCAATGCCGTCATACGGATTGGCGTCGGCCAGGCCGGCGGCGATGGCGCGGTTCCAGGCTTCGCCGACCGGGATCACGCCGCCGGGAAGACCATGCGCGGCAGCGGCGGCATCGTAGCCACGGCGTACGTCCAGCGCCATGGCGTCGATCGGCTTGCCGTACCAGGCGCCGCCCGGTTTGTAGGTCTGGTCGGCGCGCGACCAGGTGGCAACCAGGCGAATGTCCACTTTCGGATTCTGCGCGCGCAAGGCTTGTGCAAGCAGGCCGGTGTACGTGATCAGGCTCTCGGGATTGCCGGGCCTGGCCGCATCCAGCGTGCTATAGCTCTGCAGCAAGACCACGTCGTAGGGCCTGGCGATGACAGGCAGCTTCTTGTCGTAATGCGCGTTCAGGCCGGCCCCGGGGATGGTTTCCAGGCTCACGTCGTAACGCAGGCCGGCCTGCTCGGTCATCGCCTTGAACAGCGCCGGCACGCCGCCGATGCCTTCGCCGTTCAGGTCCGTCACGCTGGCCGGCCGGAAGAACTTGACCAGCGGCGCGGGCGCGCCGGCCGGGTCGCCGTAGATGAAGCTGTTGCCAACGAAAAGGATGGACGTGGCGGCCGGCGGCAGCGGCGCAGGCGAGGTGGAGCAGCCCAGCGCCAATGCGGCGAATACGAAGGCGCCGGTACGGCGCAGGACAGCGGCAAGTTGCATGGATTCTTCTTTGTTCGGTGAGTGGGCGCCAAGGGATACGGACCGTAGTTGGCAACTGAACAATGTAGCCGCTCTGCGTGATGCTGTCCACTTTCCTCATCCATGGCGCCGGCTCTCGCTTCGTGTTTAGGAACAATTGATCCGTGAATAGCCGATTGGCGCAGCACAAGGGATCGCGTGATTTCACGCTGCGCCTCTTCGTGCGCTCCAGTTCGCAGCGCATGATGATGCCTCTTGCCCGGCCGCCGCGATACCAGCGGGCCGGGTCCAATTTGATGGGAGCGTTCATGCAAGTTGTTCGAGGAATCGGTGCGTCAGCCGTCCGCGCACTGTGGAAAATGCTGCGTATGGCCTGGCTGCTTGTGATGTCGTTGGTATGGGGCACCGCCGCCATGGCCCAGGCGTCGGGCGATGGGCACGGCGCGCAGGGTAGTCCGCAAACAAGCTACCGCGTGATCAATCTCGGTCCCGGCACGATCGCCGCCTACCCGCACATCAACGCCACCGGACAGGTGGCCTTTTCGATGCTCGGTGCCGGCCGCACGGCAGGATTCTTTTATGACGGCACTGTCGTCAGAAACATCGGCTCGCTGGGCGGAGCGAACGTGTATATCGCCGGCCTGAACGATGCAGGGCAGGTTGCGGGCACTTCGCTGGACGGGCATGGCCTCGAAAACGCCTTTGTCTGGAGCGCGGGCGGCGGCATGCTCGGCATCCGCAGTGCTGCCGGTGGCCGTTCGTACGGACTGGCCATCAACAGGCGTGGCGTCGTGACCGGCTCGTTCAGCCATGCACCCGACGGCGCGGCCCGGCCGTTTCGCTGGAGCGCCGCAAGTGGCGTGGAAGACCTGGGCCTGGCGCCCGGCTTGCCCTGGCCGTCGGCTGGCCGGGTGCTGAACGATGCCGGCCTGATCGCCGGCGTGGCCACGATCGACGATGAACAAACCCATGCCTTCGTCTGGACACGCTCGGGCGGCACGGTTGCCATTGACACCCTGGGCAGCGTGGAGTCGGCGCCGGTGGCAGTCGGGGCGGGTGGCGAAGTGGCCGGCAACCGTCTCGCCTCGTTCGACGACGGCGGCGACCGGCCTTTCCTGTGGACGCGGGCGGGCGGCATGGTCGATCTCGGCACCGGGCGCGGCACCACGGCCTGGGTGAACGCGATGACGCCCGGCCTGCATATCGCCGGCGGCATCGGTTACGCCGATGGCCGCCAGCGCGCGATGTCGTGGACGCGTACCGGTGGCATGCGCGAACTCGGCACCCTGGGCGGCAGGACCTCGGTTGCACGCGATGTGAATGCACGGGGGCAGGTGGTCGGCTTTGCAGAGGACCGGGCCGGCGCCATGCGCGCCTTCGTCTGGAGCGCCAGCGGCGGCATGCTGGACCTGAACCGGGCCTTGCACCGTGCGCCGCCCGGCCTGGTGCTGGAGCAGGCGCTGTCGATCAACGATAGCGGCATTATCGTGGCGAGCTCGAATGCGGGACTGGTGCTGCTCAAGCCAGGTGGCGGGCATGCTGGCGGCCATGTGCTCGGCCCGGTCCTGGCGCCGGCCTCGGTCACGGTTGGCACGAGGCTGGACGCCAGGGTCGGTTTCCTCGACGACGACGGAACCGGCACGCGCAGCGTCAACTGGTCATGGGGCGACGGCAGCGCCACACAGGCCGGCAAGCTACGCGAGAGCGGCGGCGCCGGCACTGCCAGCGCCAGCCATGGCTACACAGCGCCGGGCGTCTATGAACTGGTCGTCACGGTGGTCGACCGTGACGGACGCAGTACAGCCGTCAGCCACCGGGTGGAAGTCACGGAAAGCTGAGGCCAGCGGGTACGCCTTATCGTCACAGCTAGCTGTTGGCGGTTAAAGCGGTGACCGCATGGCGCCTGGCGTAATGGCGCAGGGATCTGCAGGATGCATGCCGCAACACGGCGCTCTTTCGTTATAATTTTCTGAGGAGAAATATTCAATCACACATACTGGAGGAACATCACAATGGCTGAGATTGTTCGCGGTCACCGAAGCAAACTTTCCGACCTGGGATGTTCTTCGACGCTAACGACGGAGCTGATGCTGGCGCCAGCGGCCGGCAGCACCATCGATGTGGCCTGCTTTGGCGTGGATGCGGCCGGCAAGCTGTCCGACGACCGCTACATGGTGTTCTTCAACCAGATGGCGAGCCCTGGCAACGCGATTGTTCTGTCCACCTCCGGCCAGGCGTCGACGTTTGCACTGCGGCTGGACGACTTGCCGGCGACGGTAGAACGGCTGGTATTTTCCGCTTCGCTCGACGGCGCAGGCAGCATGCGCGGCCTGGGTGCGAGCAGCATGACGATCGGGAATGCCGTGTTCCGCTTTTCCGGCAAGGACTTCGATACCGAAAAAGCCGTGATCGTGGCCGAACTCTACCGCCGCGACGGGCAGTGGCGTTTCTGCGCCGTGGGCCAGGGTTTCGCAGGCGGCCTGTCCGCGCTGCTGGCCCATTTCGGCGGCACCGAAGCGGCGCCTGCCGCGGCGCCGGCGCCGGCACCAGCCGCTGCACCTGCACCTGCTCCGGCCAAGGTCTCGCTCTCCAAGATCACCCTGACCAAGGCCGGCGAACGGCATACGGTATCGCTGGTCAAGGGCGCTGCCGCGCCTCGCAAGATCACGGTGCGCGCCACCTGGCAGGACAACGGCGATGGCGACGACGACAACGACGATCTCGACCTGCGCGTCGGCATCCTGCTGGCCGACGGCCGCATGAAGCTGGTCTCCGCGCCCGCCTCGCCGGGCGCCCTGGACCGCACGCCGTATGTGGTGCATTGCGGCGACGTAACGGTAGCGTCGGCCAAGATGCCGGCGACGGAAACGGTGGAGGTGAATGCCGGCATCGCCGGCCTGCTGGGAGGCCGGGTGGCGCTCGTCTTCAGCGTGTACTCGGCGCTGGGCAACGGCGCGGTATCGGTGGCGTCGCTCAGGCCCGTGATGCGCATGGAGTACGGCGACCAGGTGGTCGAATGCGCCTACGACTTCACCCGCTCGGCGGCGGCGGACGACGACAGTGTCTACACCTACGTGATCGGCACCGCCATCATCGACGGCGACACGATCGTCCTGGCGCCGTCCGGGCTGACGTCCAAGCCGGGCAGCGAGAACACGCCCTGGATGCGATGGAACGGCGCGGATGTGCGCGTCAGCCTGGATGGCCCGGCCGTCTTCAAGGATGACGATGACGGTGACGAGGCACGCGCGTACAACAAAGGCAATCCGAATCGATACAGCCAGTAACGCCGGGTGTCTGGAGAAAAGCGCCTGGGATTGGCGCCACGCGGCCAGGCATGAAACGTTATCGGGAGAGGATGTGCCCGTCTTGATGGCCCGGGCCGAATCGCGGCGCGCCTTGCCTGGTCCGGTTCAAAACCCTGAGACGGGGGAGTGCTGTTAAAATTTTGCGGCAGCATTCCGATTCATTTGCAGGAGTACACAAATCCTCGGTTCCTTCATCAGAGTGGCGGTCGGCAGACCCAGGCTTACGATCGCCCTTGTCTTATGCGTGCTGGCCGCCCTGGCCGGCACGATGACCTACACCGGTTTCCTCGTCGTTGGCGTGTTGGCCGATCAACTCGGCACGGGCCGGTTCATGGCCGGCTTGCTGCTTGGCGTTCTGTTCGCACGGTTTCCGTGGATAAGCAATGGCAGGCTGCGCATTATTGGCCTGCTGCCGAAACCTGCACGCCGGCCGCTCATCGTAAGCTTGCTCGCATTGACCTTGTTGCTCTTCCTGTCGCACGGCGACTATGTGCCCGCAGTGTTCACAGGATTGACGACGGCTTTTGTTCTTGGCTATCCCTGGCTGAAAAGAACCGTGTTCAAGCGGCTGTCATCGCCGTTCTCGCGATTTGCCGCAGGCCACAGCGCGCGCAACAAAGAGGACGACACGGTGATTGAAGGTGAATTCAGGGAAAGGAAAGAGTAAGTCACACAAGGATTTTCAATCGCCAGTTCCTGCAGCGCTGGACTTTGCCGCAGTCATTGCAGGCAATCTGGAACGTATATAGCCGAGTCCGGTACTAAACTTGCCCAGCAGTTTACAGTTATATGCAGAAAATTCGGCTGCAATTTCCGGTATCAGGAAATCCTTGACGTTTTTGTTGATAAAGCATTTCTCATCAGTTTCAGTACTGGCATGCTGATGCACCGATGCATAGACGATGGAATCTTGCGGACTCAAGTTGAGTGACTGCTGTGACGTCAACGCCAAATGCATCACAGGGCGGTCGTTTGGCAAAATAACCGCAATATTGGCCAGTCGTAGCAAAACCGAGTTGAGCCGTTCGCTTTCCTGCCTACCTGATTCGGTCAAGATAGTGGCCATCGCATCCGCGTCCTTGACGCTCTCCTTATAGGATGCGGAGCGCCGCAGTTGTGTCAGCTCGCTGGCCAGGGCACCAGCGAGTGCACGCCGTTCACGGTGGCGGCGTACCAGGGTTTCGTAGGGCTCACCCAATGAAAATGCTGGAACTGCAATCTTGATCGCAGCTGTTTCCGCCAGGTGAAGGATGGCTTCACAAGACGCGCCTTCCTCCTGCAAGAGTGCGAGTTCCAGAATGAAATTCGACTCGATATAAACGATCACACCACGGCCTCGATTTGAACCGATCCTCGACGAATGGCAGCGAACAGTCCTGATTCCATGACCCACTGCCCATATTCATGTGCATCCGGAGTTGCATTGGGATTAGTCAATTCGCTCAGCCAGAATTGCACGGCCAGTTGAAGGCCTAGCTCGGTTATTTCACTGGAATAATGAGCTTTTTTAGGTAAATACTTTTTTAGTGCCGATGTGGTCACTGCTTCATACTGTGGCAGATAGGCATCCTCACCTTGCTGGGTCGACCATAGATACAAATGGTCCGGTAACACAAGCAGGAAGAAAGGGGAGGGCGGAACTGCGTGGTATTCGAGAAGATTTCGATGGAGTTCGGCCGCCCACTCCGGCCCTTTGCCTGATACGCGTTTTATTTCCACCACGAGCTGAAGCTGGTGGTCTGATGAGTAGACCGTGAGATCCGGCTGGCTTGGCATGGCAATCCTTGCAATAGGCGTGTTGTGAACTGCCTTTATCGTAGCACTTTCACATACCGGTGCATGGATATTGCACGGTCCAGCCGAAAACAAAAACGCCACCCGAAGGTGGCGTTTTGTTTGCATCGTCAGGGATGCTGCATTCTTGGTGGCCCGGGGCGGAATCGAACCACCGACACAAGGATTTTCAATCCTCTGCTCTACCAACTGAGCTACCAGGCCAAGGCGGCGAATTTTAGCATGAACTAGCCGCAAGTCCATAATTTCTTGAATGCAGCATCAACCCGTCGTCACATGCTCGCGCCGCCAGCGCGCCGGCGACGTCCCCACCTCGCGCTTGAACGCCCGCGCAAACGCCGCCTCCGACTCGTAGCCGACTTCCAGCGCCACCGACGCCACCGGCGCCCGGCTGTCGCGCAGCAGCCCGGCCGCCGCTTCCATGCGCCAGCGCGCCAGGTATTGCATCGGCGGCTGGCCCAGCAAGCGCAGGAAGCGGGCGCAGAAGACCGAGCGCGACAGGCCGGCGGCGCGCGCCAGGTCGTCGATGGTCCAGGGCCGCGCCGGCGCGCGGTGGATCAGGCCCAGCGCCCGGCCCAGCTGCGGGTCGCGCAGTCCGGCCAGCCAGCCGGTACTGCCGGCCGGCAGGTGCTCGAGGTAGCGGCGCAGGGCGTCGATGAACATGGTTTCGCTGGCGCGTTCCAGCAGCGCGGCGGCGCCCGGCTGGTTCTGTTCCACGCGCGCGGCCAGGGCGGCCAGGTCGGTGCGCGCGCTGGCGCCACTGGCCGGCAGGTGCAGCAGGCGCGGCAGGGCGCCAAGCAGCGGGTTGAAGGGGTGACGGTCGCAGCTGAGGAAGCCGCAGGTCACCCCGTTCTCGGCCGCCTGGGCCGGCTCGCCCCAGGTGATTTCGTACTGCGAGTGGAACACGATCGGGATCGGCTTCGGCGCATCGCGGGTGGCGGCCACCCAGGCCGGATCGATGCGCGTGGGCTGCTGGGCCGGGTCGCTGGAGAGCACGTGGCCGTCGCCGTGCGGCAGGATGATGGTGTCGCCCGGCTGCAGGCGCACCGGCGCCAGGCCGGCCACCGTGACCCAGCCGCTACCGCGCGTGAGCACGTGGTATTCCATGACGTGCTCGGCGTCGGGGAACAGCAGGCCGGCCAGGTCGCGCAGGGGCGGCGCTTCCACCGCCCAGTTCGTCGGCAAACTGAGCTGGTAGAAGACCGCGCCGCGCAGGCGTACCGAGCGCAGCACATCGGACAAGGTGTCGATACCCATCGGTTCAGGATGCGCGGGCAAACCGGAGCGACGCTGGAGCAAGCCGCCGCTGCGCATGCGCGCGATACTCGTCATCTTCAACTAGGAGATGGGAGGATGCCACCATGGACAAGCCAACGCAATCGACTTCAACCTTGCCGCAGGGGCGCGCCGCCCAGCCGGACTTTGCCGCCATCAAGCACCGCCAGCAGGCCACCTGGGCCAGCGGCGACTTCGCCGTGATCGGCGTCACCCTGCAGATCGTCGGCGAAACCCTGGCCGAAGCCGCCGACATCCGTGCCGGCGAGACCGTGCTCGATGTGGCGGCCGGCAACGGCAACGCCAGCCTGGCCGCCGCGCACCGCTTCGCCCGCGTGACCTCGACCGACTACGTGCCGGCATTGCTGGACAAGGGCCGCGCACGCGCCGAGGCCGAGGGCCTGAAGATCGATTTCCGTATCGCCGATGCCGAGGACCTGCCGTTCGCCGACAGCACGTTCGACGTGGCGCTGTCCACCTTCGGCGTGATGTTCACGCCCGACCATGCCCGCTCTTCAAGCGAGCTGTTGCGCGTGGTGCGTCCGGGCGGGCGTATCGGCCTGGCGAGCTGGACGCCTGAAGGCCTGGTCGGCCAGTTGTTCAAGACCATCGGCAAGTACGTGCCGCCACCGGCCGGGCTGCGCTCCCCGGCGATGTGGGGCAGCGAGGATTACCTGCGCGAACTGTTCGGCGCCCAGGCGGCCGGCATCCGCATCACGCGCCGCAGCTTCCTGTTCCGCTATGCCTCGACCGGGCACTGGCTGCAGGTATTCAAGGATTACTACGGCCCGGTGCAGAAAGCGTTTGCCGCGCTCGACGGCGCCGGCCAGGCGGCGCTGGAGGCCGACATCACCTGCATGCTGCACGGCGCGAATACCGCCGGCGGCGCTTCGCTGGTGGTGCCGTCCGAGTACCTGGAGGCGGTGATCGTCAAGCGCAGCGAATAAGGGTAGGGGAATCGGAAGCGGGCGGCGGCAGCGCCGTCCGCTTGATGTCGATCAGCCGGCCTGGACGGCAAGCGTGCCGAGCCAGGGCCGTAGCCCGGCAATCGCTTCTTCCTTCGATTTCGCCTCGATCTCGATCCACGGCGCGCCGGCGTAGGACGAAGGCATGGTGGCGATCAGGTCCGAATGCTGGCGGTCGTTGAAACCTTCGCGCCCGTTCGAGATGTGCACCAGCTGCTGCGCCGGGTCGGGCCAGGTCTCGCGCGCCTTGGCCAGCATCTCGGCCACGCTCGGGTGCTCGTAGCTGTCGAGCTTTTCGTGCACGATGTGGTGGTGGGCGTCGAACACCATCGGCACGCCGGCGCGCTTGCAGATCGCGTAGATTTCTTCGGCGCTGTACGAATACTCGTCGTTTTCCAGCGCCAGGCGCGAGCGGATCGCCTCCGGCAGGCGGCCGATCGCCGCCACCAGGGCGTCGGCCCGGTCGGACTTGCCGCCGTGGATTTCCAGAATCGCCCAGGGCGAGCGTGGCTGCTTCAGCAAGTCCATGATGTCGGCGTGCATCTGCAAGATCTTGACGCTGTTCTCCACCACCGCCGGCGAATCCGAACTCAGCACCACGAACTGGTCCGGGTGCATCACCAGGCGGATGCCGGCGGCGGTTGCGCGTTCGCCCGAGCGCGCCAGGATCGGGGCGAGGGTTTCCAGGATCTCGCGCCCGATCGGCTCGTCGGAAAACGGAAAGATCGACGACGGCAGGCGGTACAGGGCAATGCCGTTCTGCTGGCAATAGCGCATGGCGCCGTCGAAGGTCTGGATGTTATCGCGGAAAATATCTTCCAGAATCTTGCGCTGCCCATCGAGCGATTGCTCGAGCAGGCGCTTGCGGGTGACGGTCCGGTAGCGGACCTCTTTCGATGCGGTGATGCACACCAGGCCGAGGTGAGGGGGCATAGGTTTCTCGCAGGATGACGTTGCAGGCCAGTATAGGCCGTCGTCCGGCGGACGAGAGCGCGGTAGGACCCGCCTGCCATTCGCTGGTGCAGAGCGGTAGCCTGGCGTCCTTGCGTAATCAGTTCCGATGTATATTTGCCAAATGAACATTCTTTGGC
Source organism: Massilia sp. IC2-278 (assembly GCF_020708045.1). GTDB lineage: Bacteria > Pseudomonadota > Gammaproteobacteria > Burkholderiales > Burkholderiaceae_D > Telluria. The sequence continues at coordinate 29,868 of NZ_JAJFES010000005.1, read as the reverse complement.
GAATTTTCGGGCTGTTGCCACGCTCTGGCGAGTATGCGGACAGCTCCCACTACACAGCCTGGCTCGAAGGCGAGCTGGAAGCGCTGCACCGAACGACGCACATCGAACAGGTGCAGCCGTATCTTGCGCATCGCGACGGCTACATCCGCCAGGCTGCCGTCGAGTACTGCGGCCGGCTGGCGCCGGAAGGCGCGGTGGCCAGGCTAGTCGAACGGCTCAACGACTGGGTGCCGCAGGTGCGCGCGGCGGCCCGGCGCGCGCTGGAGGCGGTGGTGCCGACGGCCTCGGCAGCCGACCTGTGCGGCGCCTTGCCCGCGGCCTACGCGCTATTGCATGCGAAGCGCGAAACGCACGCCCAGTGGGTCGCCGCATTCGAGCGCACGATAATCGACCAGGCCGGCGCGCCTGCCCTGGCGGGGGCCTTGCAAGGCCGGGATATCCAGGTGGGACGAGCCGTGTTCCGGCTGCTTGCAGGTACACATGCCATGACGCCGCAAGCGCTGTTCGCGCTCGTGGTGCCGGCAAGCAGCGACATCGTGCTGACGCGTCTTGCCTTCGATCATCTCGAACGCAGCGAGGAGGGGTGTGGCGAATCCGAACTGGTGCGCGCGTTTGCGTCGAAGAGCACGCCCATCCGTGCGCGCGCATTGCGTGCCCTTATCGCGCGCGGCATAACCCGCTACGTAGAGGACGCATTGTTTGCGCGCCAGGCGTCGCTGCGCGCCGTTGCGGCTGCCCACCTCGCCGGCCAGGGGCAGGACGTTGCCGCGCTCTACCGGGAGGCATTGACCGTGCCCGGCGCCAGCCCGGCACGCATCGGCATTTGCCTGGCCGAACTCGGCGCATCGCGCCAGCTCTCTTGCCTCGACAGCATCAATCCCTTCCTGCATCATCCTGTCGCACGCGTACGCAGCCGGGCGGCGCAGGCCTGGCTGCGGCTCGCGCCGGCGGAAAGGGACGAGATCGCGCTCCGGGTCCTGGCCGATCCGGCGCCGGAGTTGCGCGTCTTGCTCCTGCAGTTGGTACGCAAGCACGGCGCCTATCTTCCCTTCGAGGCAGTCCGCATGCAGCTGCAGGCGCCGGCGGATCGGGCATTGCTGTGGTGGTTCGCCGACATGAACCATTGGGATGCGCTAGGCACCGCCATGTGGCTGGCCGAGCGCGAACCCGATGGGGATGCGGCGCTGCCGTCCTGGTATCCGGACCTGGCCGATTGGGTCCGATGGGCCCGGATGGCCAGGCGCAAGCCTACCGACACGCAGCGCGGTTTCCTGTTGCCCCTGATCGCGCATGGCGGTCTGCGCCGGCTGCAACTGTCCGACGAGGTGCGTGCATCCGTGGCGGAGGTGTTCGCACACGCCGGCCTGCCTTTCCAGGCCTAGGCGCCGCCATGCTTGCATGAATGGGATGGCGCCCGGCGCTTCAGGCGGCGTGGCGCTCCTCCCCGTCGGCCAGACGCGCCAGCACCTCGGCCAGCGGCATGGGCCGCGCAAACAGGTAGCCCTGCATGTGCGGCGCGCCGTGCTCGGCCAGGAAGCATGCCTGCTCCGGCGTCTCCACGCCTTCGGCCACCACGCGCAGGCGCAGGTGGGCGGCCATGCCCAGGATGGTGCGCACGATGGCGGTGCCGTCGGCGTCGTGCGGCGTGTCGCGGATGAAGCTCTTGTCGATCTTCAGTTCGTACAGCGGCATGCGCTTCAGGTAGGCCAGGTTCGAGTAGCCGGTGCCGAAGTCGTCGATCGAGAAGCGGATGCCGAGCGCGGCCAGTTCGCCCATGCGCGCGATGATGCCGTCGCGCTGGCCCACCACCAGGCCTTCGGTGAGTTCGAAGATCAGCTGGCTGGCCGGCACGCCGGTCTCCTGCAGCAGGCGCCGCACCGAATCGACGAAGCCGTGCTGGCGGAACTGCGAGGGGCTGACGTTCACCGACAGCGGCAGCGCGTGCCCTGCCGCGTCGAGCCGGAGCCAGGCCTGGCACGCCTGGCGCAGCGCCCATTCGCCCAGCGGCACGATCAGGCCCGTCGCTTCCGCCACCGGAATGAACACGTCGGGTGCGACGCTGCTGCCGTCCTGGCGCCGCCAGCGCATCAGCAGTTCGGCGCCGACCGGGCTGCCGGCGGCATCGAACTGCAATTGCAGGTGCATCGCCAGTTCCTCGCGCGCCAGCGCCAGGCCAAGCTCGCGTTCCAGCGTCAGGCGCCTCTCGACCTCGGCGCGCATGGTGGCCTCGAACAAGGCCACGCCGTTGCGACCGCCGGCCTTGGCGCGGTACATGGCGGTGTCGGCCTCGCGCAGCAGGTCGTCGGCGCTCTGGCCCGGGCGCGGCAGCGGCGCCACGCCGATGCTGGCCGAGGAGTTGTAGCGGTGGCCGTCGATCTCGATGTCCTCGGCCAGCGCCGCGCGGATGTCCTGGGCGCGCGCCAGCGCGGCGCTTGACACCGCGGCTTCGCCCTGGCCCAGGCCGGTGAGCAGGACCACGAATTCGTCGCCGCCGATGCGCGCCACCATGCCGGCCTCGCCGACCAGGGCGGACAGGCGCGCCGCCGCCTGGCGCAGCAGGGCGTCGCCGGTGGCATGGCCGCGCGCGTCGTTCACGACCTTGAAGTTGTCGAGGTCGATGAAGAGCAGGGCGCCACCCGCCTCGCCCGCATGCGCCCGCGCCAGCTCGGCTTCCAGGCGCTCGCCCAGCAGGCGCCGGTTCGGCAGGCCGGTCAGCACGTCGTAGTAGGCCAGGCGGTGGATGGCGCCGGCGGCCTTCTTGCGCTCGCCGATGTCGCGCCCGACCGCCACCCAGTGCGTGAGCGCGCCGTGTTCGTCGAGGAAGGGCGTGACCTCGAGCTCGAGCCAGTAGGGCGTGCCGTCGCGTGCATGCACCATCAGCTCGGCCGACACGCCACGGCCGCGCTCCATGGCGGCGGTGATGCGCGCCACTTCGGCGCGGTCGGTTTCCGGGCCGATCAGCAGCTTCATGCTGCGTCCCAGCAGTTCCTGGCGCGCATAGCCGGCGGCGCGCAGGAAGGCATCGTTGGCGAAGATGATCGGCTGCGGCTGGCCCGGCGCCGCGGCGCGGATGATGACCACCTTGTCGTTCAACTGGGACACCGCGGCTGCCGCCAGGCGCAGTTCCGCGTTCAGCAGCTGCACGGCGTTCTGGCCTTCTTCCAGCGTGTCGGCGAACAGGCGCAGGTCGCCCAGCGAGGCTTCCAGCTTTTGCAGCAGGCTGCCGCAGGACACCGTGATCAGCGAGCCGACGAACATGAAGTTCAGCGCCACCAGCAGCGAGGACACCGCTTCACCGGGCGGCAAGCCGGCGACGTCGGCCTGCACGATGCCCGACAGGCCCAGGCCCAGGATGATCGCGGCGCTCAGGCCGAGGGCGGCCAGGGCCGGGCGCATGCCCAGCAGCACGGCGGCAAAGACCGGCGGCGCGATCAGGTAGAGCTGGGCTACCTGGCCGATGTTGACCATCATGCCGGTGGCGACGAAGAACACGATGGCGATGAAGTGCCACACCCGCGTGCGGTACGGCAGGCCGCGCAGGCGCCAGATGCAGGCCAGCCAGGCGATGGCCAGCAGGTCGACCGCGATGACCGGCCACAGGCCTTCGCGCGCAGCTACCACGATGCTGGGTAAAGCCGTGACGATGCCGAGTACGAGCACGATCGTGAGCAGGCGGGAAAAGATGTGGGTGCGCCAGTGCGCAATGTCGGTGATGGGCGTCACTTGTTGCCTTCGTATGCAAGCAAGTGCGTGTTGATGTGAGGCACTTTACTTTGCTGCAACGCAACATGGTAGCGCAGTTTTTTACCGCTTGTCACCCGCGGCGATGCCGGGTGTTGCGCCGATGACGCGCTCTGTGTCCGGTTGCCCGGGCGTGTTTAACAGAGCATGCCGGGGCCATGGAAGGACCGGCGGCAAGAGGCTGGCAATTTGCTATGCTTACGGATGATCCGCGCCGCACGGCCGGACGTTTATTGATGGAGCGCCACAGATGGCATCGTTGCAGGAACAATTTTTAAAGGCTGGCCTGGTCAACAAGGGCAAGGCCAAGCAGGTTCAACAGGACAAGAGCAAGCAGCAAAAGATCGACCGCCGGCACGGCACGCAAAGCGTGGACGAAGCCAAGCTGGCCGCGGCCGAGCTGCAGCGCAAGAACGCCGAGCGCGCGCGCGAACTGAATGCCCAGCGCGACGCGGCCGCCCAGCAAAAGGCGATCATGGCGCAGATCCTCGACTTGGTGCAGAAGAACCGCCAGTCCAAGGGCAATGGCGACATCGCCTATAACTTCACGCACAACAGCAAGATCGAACGCATCCACGTGTCAGCCAAGGTGCAGGAGCACCTGATGGCGGGGCGCCTGGTGATCGTGCGCATCGGCGACGCCACCGAGCTGGTGCCGCGCGTGATCGGCGAGAAGATCGCCCAGCGCGACGCAGCGCTGGTGGTGCAGGTGAAGCGGGCGGCCGAGGTCGATCCGGACGATCCGTACGCGGCTTACCAGATCCCCGACGATCTGATGTGGTAAGCGCCCGGGCGGGTACTCGCCTGCCGGGGTTGTCCAGTGGTAAGCTATTCTTGTCATTTCAACCTGAAGGAATGTTATGAAACCGCTGTTCTCCTCCGACGAAGAAGCGAACGCCGCCTTCGCTGCACCTGTGCCTGCGCCTGCGCCCGCATTTGCGCCTGCCCCAGCGCCCTCGCTGCCGCCGCTGTCCGCGCCCGTCGGCATGGATGCGCTGCCGGCATTGCGCCCCGAGGCGGCCCCGGCGCCGGCCCCGGCCCCGCAGGTCCGGGTCGACATCTCCGGCATCGACGACAAGGCCATCGAGGCCCTGGGCGGTTCCACCGGCGCCGGCGTGGCCAAGGTGTCGGCCAAGCTGCTGGGCACCGTGCGCGCGTCGGATGCGGACGTGTTCGGCACCCAGCTGAACGAACTGATCGCCACCTCGAAGGGCCTGGACCCGGCCAAGCTGCGCTCGGGCGGCCTGCTGTCGCGCGTGACGGGCATGTTCGGCTCGGTCAAGGAAAAGATGCTGTCGCAGTACCAGATGGTCGAATCGCGCATGGACACCCTGGTCGGGGAGATGACGCGCCATGCCAACGTGCACCGCAAGCGCATCCAGGACTTCGACGAGATGTACAAGGGCCTGGAAACCTATTACCAGGGCCTGGACGCCGACGTGAAGAAGGGCGAAGCCTGGGCCGAGCGCCTGCGCCAGGCGGTGGCGCAGCAGGCCGCGCCGACGAACGCCTTCGAGGCCCAGCAGGCTACCGAACTGAAGCGCCGCCTGGAGCGCCTCGAAAAACGCATCGACGACCTGCGCCGCGCCATGCTGATGGCCACGCAGATGGTGCCGCAGATCCGCCTGTCGCAGGACAATGCGCGCGCTTTGACCGACACCTTTACCGACATCGTCAACGTGTCGATCCCGGCCTGGCGCAACGTGTTCTCGCTCTACCTGCTGCAGCTGGAAGCCAAGCAGAGTGCGGCCGTGGCGAATGCCGCCTACGACGCCACCGACGCGGCCTTCCGCGCCCAGGCCGACATGCTGCTGGAAAATACCGAGACCGTGGCGCGCGCCAAGCAGCGCTCGCTGGTCAGCCTGGAAACGGCCCAGCACGTGCAGGCCCAGCTGATCACCGCCTTCGACAAGCTCGAGCAGATTTCGCACGAGGGCCAGCAGCGCCGCAAGGACGAGCTGCCGAAACTGCAGGAGCTGGAACGCGACCTGATCGCCCGCTTCTCGCCGGCCGTGGGCTGATCCCCGGCTCTTTGGCGCACCCACCCATTTCACGATAAAAAGGAAGAATCCATGTCGACGATGCTCGAAACCGGCCATCGCATCAACCTCGAAAAAACCGCACCGGGCCTGAAGCGCGTGCGCATCGGCCTGGGCTGGAAAGTCAACGCGGCCGACGGCCAGGCCTTCGACCTCGATTCGTCGGTATTCCTGTGCCGCAAGGACGCCGACGACAACCCGGTCATGATCAGCAACGCCCATTTCGTGTACTACAACCACACGACCTCGCCGGACGGCGCGGTGGTGCACTCGGGCGACAACCGCACCGGCGACAAGGACGGCGACGACGAAGTCATCACCGTCGACCTGGGCCGCGTCGACCCGGCCGTCATGGAGATGCCGATCGTGGTCACCATCCACGACGCCGAGGCGCGCAAGCAGAACTTCGGCCGTGTCTCCGGCGCCTACGTCAAGGTGTACAACGACGAGACGGGCGAAGCGATCGCGCAGTACGACCTGAGCGAAGACTACTCGGACAAGACCGCGCTGCAGTTCGGCTCGCTGTACCGCCGCGATGGCGAATGGCGCTTCCACGCCGTGGGCGCCGGCTTCAAGCTGAACCTGGCGACCTTCATCCGCAAGCTGGGCGGTACTGTCTGAGGATGTGTTGCCGCCGCACAGGCGGCTGCCCTCGACGCCCGCATGGTTCGCGCTGACTGACCGATGACCGACCAGAAACCCAAGGCCTTCGACTTCGGCGCCGATGCCCAGCCTGCCGCCGCGCCTGCATCCGCGCCTCCCGCCGGACCGGCCAGCCCGCCGGCGGCGCCGCGCGCCTTTGACTTCGGCGAGGCCCAGGAAGCCGCGCCGCCCGCCAGCGGTCCGCCCAGGGCACTCTCGTTCAACGATGTTCCGGCGGCGCCGGCAGGTTCAGGCATGACCGCGAAAGTTGTACCCGCGGCGCTGTTCGACAGCGAAGACCACCCGGCGGTGCGCGACGCCCTGGCGCTTGCCCGCGCCGACTATCCGACCCTGTTCGCGCACGCGGAAGGGCGCTTCGCCATCCTGTTCCGGCGCATCCTGCCGGTAAAGCTGGCGCTGGTCACGGACTGGGCGGAAGAACCCCTGCTGGAGCAGGCCGCGCTGCTCCAGCCCATCACCGAGCTGGTGCTGAAATTCACCCGGATGGGCGTGCCCGCGCTGCTCGACGCCGCACTGGAAAGCACCCGCGAGCCGGCCGGCATGTTCGGCAAGCTGTTCCGCCGCCCGCTACCGCCTGCCCACTACAAGGCCGTGCTGACCTCATCGCGTGCCGGGCTGCTGCAGCTGCTGGCCGACAGCGAGGTCGCCATGCGCAAGCTGGAAGCGTCGGCGCAGAACCTGGGCTTGCATGGGGCGGTGCTGGCCGTGGTGGCCACGCTTGCCGCCAATTCTCCGGATGCCGCCTTGCTCGATACGCTCACGCAGCGCCGCACGCTGGTCCAGCAGGCGGTGCGCCAGGCCGAGCTGTCCATCCTGCAGATGGGGCAGGTACGCCAGCAGGCGGCCGACCTGGTCGCGCAAATTTCGTCGTTCCTGACGGTGACCTTGCCTGCGCTGGAGATGGCGCAGGCGCAGGGCGGCGCTTGAAAGCGGCCTGAGGGTGCCGGCTAAGCCAGCAGCTTGAGCAGGGCCTGTGCGGCCTCTTCGGACGATGCCGGATTCTGGCCCGTGACCAGCTTGCCATCGGTCAGCACATACGATGCCCAGTCGGCGCCGCGCGCGTACTGGCCGCCGTGTTGCTTGAGCATGTCTTCGACCAGGAAAGGTACGACCTCGCTCAAGCCAACCGCCTCTTCTTCGGTGTTGGCGAAGCCGGTCACGCGCTTGCCCTTGACCAGCGGCTGGCCGTCGGCGCCCTTCACATGGCGCAGCACGCCGGGGGCGTGGCAGACCAGGGCAAGCGGCTTGCCGGCAGCGGCCATGGCTTCGATCAGCGCGATCGACGCCTTGTCCTCGGCCAGGTCCCACAGCGGACCATGCCCACCGGGATAGAAGACGGCGTCGAAATCCTCAGCCTTCACCTCGGCCAGCTTGCCGGTGGAGGCCAGCACCGCCTGGGCGTCGGCGTCGCTCTTGAAGCGCCGGGTGGCGTCGGTCTGGGCGTCCGGTGCGTCGCTCTTCGGGTCGAGCGGCGGCTGGCCGCCCTGGGGCGAGACCAGGGTGATATTGGCGCCCGCATCCTTCAGGGCGTAGTAGGGTGCGGCGAATTCCTCCAGCCAGAAGCCGGTCTGCTTGCCGGTATCGCCCAGTTCCGCATGCGACGTCAAGACCATCAGGATGTTCATGGAATACTCCGGTAAAAGGGCGCCGTCAGTCGGCGACGTGGATGATGAGCTTGCCGAAGTTCTTGCCTTCGAGCAGGCCGATGAATGCTTGCGGTGCGTTCTCCAGACCTTCCACGATGTCTTCGCGGAACTTGATCTTGCCCTCGTCGAGCCAGCTGCGCATCTGGTCGTGGAACTCGCCGTAGCGGGGGCCATAGTCGTCGAAGATGATGAAGCCCTGCATGCGGATGCGCTTGGTCAGGAGGGTGCGCGCCAGCAGGCCGAGACGGTCGGGACCGTCGGGCAGGCCGGTGGCGTTGTAGTCGGCGATCAGGCCGCAGACGGGAATACGCGCCTTGGTGTTGAGGAGGGGCAGCACGGCGTCGAACACGGCGCCGCCGACGTTTTCGAAATACACGTCGATGCCGTCCGGGCAGGCCGCGGCCAGTTGCGCGGCGAAGTCGGGCGCGCGGTGGTCGATGCAGGCGTCGAAGCCGAGCTCGTCCACGACATAGCGGCACTTGTCGGCGCCGCCGGCGATGCCGACCGCACGCGCGCCCTTGATCTTCGCGATCTGGCCGACGAGCGAGCCGACCGCGCCGCTGGCGGCGGCCACCACCACCGTCTCGCCCGGGCGCGGCTGGCCGATGTCGAGCAGGCCCATGTAAGCGGTAAAGCCCGGCATGCCGAGCACGCCGAGCGCGCGCGAGGCCAGCCGCGGATCATCGTCGAGCTTGTTCAAGCCGGCGCCGTCGGACAGCGCATAGTCCTGCCAGCCGCTGTAGCCCAGCACCAGCTGGCCGGCCTGGAAGTCCGGATGGCGCGATGCTTCCACACGCGAGACGGTGCCACCGACCATCACGGCGCCGAGCTCCACCGAGGCAGCGTAGGACTTGGCGGCGCTGATGCGCCCGCGCATGTAAGGGTCGAGCGACAGGTAGAGGGTGCGCAGCAGGACCTGCCCCTCCTGCGCTTGCGGCACCGGCGATTCAGTCAGGCGGAAGGTATCGGCGTCGGGTGCGCCGTGCGGGCGCTGCTGCAGCACCAGGGCGCGGTTCGTGGCGTTGGTTTGTGGCATGTTCGTTTCCTTCCTTGTGAGCGCGCGATATCGAGGGTAGGGCGGCTTATCGCTGCGGGGTGGCTACGCGCTTCGCCACATGGCGTTCATGTGGCTCCGCCGGGCTGGGGGATGAACGATCGCCTGGGCTGACCGTTCCTGCCTGCGTATTCTACTGACCCGGCCGTGGGCAAGGTGCACGCCATCGCTGGCCCGAAAACAAGAACGCCACCCGAAGGTGGCATCTTGTCGGGCATCGCTGCTGCATTCATGGTGGCGCGGAATCGCATCACCGGCATCAGGATGTTCAATCTCCTGCTGCGGCTGAAGAGGGCGAACAATGGCGCAAGGCTTCGATAGCAGGCTCACTTTTTCTCGGGATCGTGGCCCCAGTTCATCAGCGAATAGCGCCAATCGCTCGATGCCGGATCGCTCCTGGTCGGCCCCTGCGCCAGGTGGCGGTGGATGTATCCGACTACCTTGCGCATGTGCGCGATGTCGTCCGCGCTCAAGTCCTGGACGTGCCGGTGCAATAGTTCGACGATGCGGCGTCCGGACTGGTGCCCGGTCGATTCGCCATTCCCGTGCTTCTGGCCGACACGCTTCGAATCGTCGGTATCGAGCCATTTCTCCAGTTGGGCTGGCGTCATGTTCACCGCCTGCTTGAACTCCGCGACCGTCTCGCGCCGGGCTGCATCTTCATCATCGGTGCCTGCCTGTTTTGACATGCTCGCTCCATTGAATATTCGTCGGTAGACCAATTTTCAAAGTATCACGAACGCTGTTTTTCCTGGCGCACCAGAAACCGCTCGCTGCATGTGCCGGCCGAAAAACAAAAACGCCACCCGAAGGTGGCGTTTTTGTTTTCATTACTTTCGCAATGCTGAATTCTTGGTGGCCCGGGGCGGAATCGAACCACCGACACAAGGATTTTCAATCCTCTGCTCTACCAACTGAGCTACCAGGCCAAGAGAGGCATGATTATAGCCAGCGCCTCGCGGCTCTGCAAGTCCCACTTGCAACTTTCTTTTGACGCCAGGCCGGCGGCCGCGGTGTGTCGCGGTGATGCCGCTATATAATGCCTGGCATGACGACACCACATTCTTCCACTGCACAATCCCGCGTCAGCGATGTCTGCATCGTCGGCAATGGCGCCATTGCCAAGACCGCGGCCCTCGGTTTTGCCCAGGCCGGGCACAGCGTCACCCTGCTGGTGCCGGCGCCGCGCCTGGCGGACCAGGACGCCGCCCCGTCGTTCGCGCCGGGCACGGAACGGCCCTGGGACGTGCGCGTCTACGCCCTGAACCACACGGCACACGATGTGCTGTCGTCGTTGAAGGTCTGGGACGCGATGGACGGGGCGCGCATTGCGCCGGTCGATGCGATGGCGGTGAATGGCGATGGCAAGGAAAACGGCAAGCCCGGCGGCGCGCTCGGCTTCGACGCCTTTGGCGCGCATACCGGCGCCCTGGCCTGGATTGTCGAGGACAGCAATTTGAACCAGGCGCTGGATGCGGCCCTGAAGTTCGCGCACAACGTGCAGGTCGTCAGCGGCTGCGCCTCGCGCCTGACCTGCGGCCCGGAAGGCGCGCAGGTCGAGCTGGAAGACGGCCGCAGGCTCGACGCCAAGCTGGTGGTCGGCGCCGACGGCCGCGATTCCTGGGTACGCGGGCAGTGCGACATCGGCATCGATTACCGCTCCTACCACCAGCGCGCCATCGTCACCAATTTCGCCTGCGAAAAGCCGCACCACGGCGTGGCCCACCAGTGGTTCACCTGCAAGGATGGCATCGTGGCGCTGCTGCCGCTGCCGGGCAACAAGGTATCGCTGGTATGGTCGGCGCCGGAAACCCTGGCCGCGACCCTGATGGAAGAATCGCTCGGCGAGCTGGCGATCCGCCTCTGCGAATATGCCGACGAGCCGCTCGGCGCCCTGAAGCCGCTGCAGCCGGAAGCGGTGAAAGCGGTGCCGCTGGCGCTGGTGCGTCCGCATGCGCTGGTGGCGCCGCACGTGGCGCTGGTTGGCGACGCGGCGCACGCCGTGCATCCGCTGGCCGGACACGGCATGAACCTGGGCTTCGGCGACGTGGTCGACTTGCTACGCGTGATCGGCGAGCGCGAGGAGCACCGCGCGATCGGCAACGAGCGCGTGCTGGCGCGTTATGCGCGTGCGCGCAAGGAAGACGTGCTCCTGATGCAGCTGGCCACCGACGGCCTGGAGCGCCTGTTCGGCGCGAATCTCGAACCCGTGCGCGTGGTGCGCAACCTGGGCCTGGACTTGCTCGACAAGCTGCCCTTCGTGAAACGGCGCCTGATGGCCCATGCTATCGGCAAGTAATTTTCTAAGGAATTCAAAGTGATGTTAAAAACCAAGGTCGCCGTACTGCTGGCGACGGGCCTGATCGCGGGTTGCGTCGATGCCCAGAACACCGAAACGGCCATCCGCAAGAATATCGAGCCGCGCCTGGGCGGCGCCAAGATCGACTCGATCAAGGAAACGCCGTACAGCGGCCTGTACGAGCTGCGCGTCGGCGGCGACATCCTGTACACCGACAAGAAGGCCGAGTACCTGTTCATCGGCCAGGTGTTCGACGCCAAGAGCTCGAAGAACCTGACCCGCGAGCGCATCGACCAGCTGAACAAGGTCAAGTTCTCCGACCTGCCGCTGAACCTGGCGCTGAAGCAGGTGAAGGGCGACGGCAAGCGCGTGATCGCCGTGTTCGAGGACCCGAACTGCGGCTATTGCAAGCGCCTGCGCGCCACCACGCTGGCCCAGCTGGACAACGTGACCATCTACACCTTCATGTACAACATCCTGTCGCCGGATTCCTTCGAAAAATCGAAGAACATCTGGTGTTCGCCGAACCAGGTCAAGGCCTGGGACGACTGGATGATCAACGGCAAGGTGCCGACGGCCGCGCCAAGCAGCTGCGAAACCCCGAACGACAAGGTCGTGGAACTGGGCCACAAGCTGAACATCCAGGGCACGCCGGCGATCTTCTTCACCGATGGCAGCCGTATCCCGGGTGCGGTCGACCTGAAGACGCTGGAAGCGAAGCTGGAATCGCTGAACTAAACAATTGTTATGCGGGCTGAACAATTGTTTGGCCTGTGATCGGGAGCCGGGCGGCATGGTCCAACTCAACATCAACGGGCGCGACCTGCAGGTCGACGCCGATCCGTCCACGCCCATCCTCTGGGCCCTGCGCGACAACCTGGACCTGACCGGCACCAAGTTCGGCTGCGGCGCCGCCCTGTGCGGCGCCTGCACCGTGCACCTGGAAGGTTCGCCGATCCGCTCTTGCATCACGCCCATCTCGGCCGCCGCCGGGTTGAAGATCGCGACCATCGAAGCGATGGCCGGCGACCCGGTCGGCAAGGCCGTGCAGGATGCCTGGATACGCCACGACGTGCCGCAATGCGGCTACTGCCAGAGCGGGCAGGTGATGAGCGCCACCGCGCTGCTGCGCACCAACAAGGCGCCGAGCGACGCCGACATCGACAACGCCATGAGCGGGAACATTTGCCGCTGCGGCACCTACCAGCGCATACGCGCGGCCATCAAGGATGCCGCGCAGGCCCTTGCATGAATGGCGCTGCGAATTTGACTGCAAACGTGACTGCAAACGTGACTGCGAACGTGGCCGGGATCCTGCTGGCCGCGGGCAGGGGCCGGCGCTTCGATCCACTGGGCGAGCGCAACAAGCTGCTCCAGTTGCTGCCCGGTGGCGAGCCGGTGGTGGCGGCCAGTGCGCGTGCGCTTCTTGCTGTCGTGCCGCGCGTGATCGCCGTGGTGCCGCCGGCCGACGGCGGCGTCGCCGCTCTCCTGGGCGGGCTGGGTGTCGAGGTCACGCTCTGTCCCGAGGCCGACAGCGGCATGGCGGCGTCGCTCGTGCATGCCATCCGCCATTCGCTGCCCGCAGCCGATGCCTGGCTGGTGGCGCTGGGCGACATGCCTTTCGTTTCTCCCGCAACGATGCGGGCGCTGCTCGCTGCCCTGGCCGATGGCGCGGACATCGCGGCGCCGGTGCACGCAGGGCGGCGCGGCAACCCGGTGGCTTTCGGCGCCGCGCACCTGCCGGCGCTGCTGGCGCTGCAAGGGGAGCACGGCGCGCGTGCGCTGCTCAAGTCGATGCCGGTGCGCGAAGTCGAAGTCGGCGACCCCGGGATCTTCCGCGACATCGACACGCCGGCCGACCTCTAGCGCTTGCGGGTCCGGGCGCTGCCGAATCGTTTACACTATACGTATCCCGGCAGCCTTCCTTCGACCCATGAAAAAAACCGCCCAGCCCAAGAAGACCACCGCGCAGACCGCCGATCAAGCCGCTGATCGGCTCGTCCAGCAAGCCGCCGCGCAAACCATCCCGCAAACCACGGTGCAGCCAGCCAGGCGGACCGGCAAACCGGCAGCCAGGCAGAACGCCATCCAGTACAGCATCGTTCCCAAGGACCTGGCCGGCCACCTGTTCAACGTCACGGTGACGGTGCCCGCGCCCGCGCCGGATGGCCAGGTATTCGCCCTGCCGGCCTGGATCCCGGGCAGCTACATGATCCGCGAATTCGCGCGCAACATCGTGCGCATCCGCGCCGAGGCGAACGGCGCCGCCGTCGCGCTGGCCAAGCTCGACAAGCACTCCTGGCAGGCCGCGCCGGTCGAAGGTGCGCTGACCCTGCACTACGAAGTCTATGCCTGGGACCTGTCGGTGCGCGCCGCCCACCTCGACCAGACCCACGGCTTCTTCAACGGCACCAGCGTCTTCCTGCGCGTGGTCGGCCAGGAAGCGCAGGCGCACCAGGTCGACATCCAGCGTCCCGCAGACGCGGCCGCGAAGACCTGGCGCGTGGCTACCGCGATGAAGGAACTCGGCGCCAAGCGCTACGGCTTCGGCACCTACGTGGCCGGCGACTACGACGAATTGATCGACCACCCGGTGGAAATGGGCGACTTCGCGCTGGCCACCTTCAAGGCGCACGGCATCCCGCACGACATCGTCATCACCGGCCGCGTGCCGAACCTGGACATGGCGCGCCTGCAGGCCGACCTGAAGGCCATCTGCGAAACCCAGATCGCCTTCTTCGAGCCGGAGGCGAAAAAAGCGCCGCTCGACCGCTACGTGTTCATGACCATGGCCGTGGGCGACGGCTACGGCGGCCTCGAGCACCGCGCCTCGACCGCGCTGATCTGCGCACGCGCCGACTTGCCCTGCGTAGGCGGGCCGAAGTCGGGCGAACCGGGCGAGGGCTACCTGAAATTCCTGGGCCTGTGCAGCCACGAGTACTTCCACACCTGGAACGTCAAGCGCATCAAGCCGGCCGTGTTCGCGCCCTACGACCTGCAGGTGGAAAACTACACGCCGCTGTTGTGGCTGTTCGAAGGCTTTACCAGCTACTACGACGACCTGATGCTGGTACGCGCCGGGATCATCGGCGAGCCGACCTACTTCAAGCTGCTGGGGAAAACCGTCGGCAGCGTGCTGCGCGGCAGCGGCCGTACCAAGCAGAGCGTGGCCGATTCGAGTTTCGATGCCTGGAGCAAGTACTACCGCCAGGACGAGAACTCGCCGAACGCCATCATCAGCTACTACACCAAGGGTTCGCTGATTGCGCTTGCCTTCGACCTGACGATTCGCACCAAGACGAACGGACAGCGTTCGCTGGACGACATCATGCGCGCGCTGTGGCAGCGCTACGGGCGCGACTTCTACGCCGGCGCCGGCCGCGGCGTGACCGACCGCGAAGTGGAAGCGCTGTTCGACGAGGTCAGCGGCGTGAAGCTGCGCGGCTTGTTCGACAAGTACATTCGTGGGACGGAAGATCTGCCGCTGGCCAAGCTGTACGCGCCGCTGGGCGTCAAGCTGGTGGACGAGCGCAACAGCGGCAAGCCGTCGCTCGACGCCGGCATCGGCCGCGACCCGCTCGGCGCCAAGCTGACCCAGGTGCACGAGGGCGGCGCGGCGCATGGGGCGGGGTTGTCGGCGCTGGACATCGTGATTGCGATCGACGGACTGCGCGTGAACGGTAATCCGTCGAACGTGGATGCCTTGTTGTCGCGCTACCGTGTGGGCGACAAGGTGACGGTGCATGCGTTCCGGCGCGACGAGTTGATGGCGTTCGAGGTCACGCTGCAGGGCGACCGGGTGCCGGGCGTTACGCTGTCGACGGTTGCCGGCGTGCGCAAGGCGGGGACGATTGCGCGGCCGAGCGCGGTGTAATCCATCGGCGCCGCGGTGTTGATGCACACGCGGCTCGCGCACGAGTTGATACGCTAACCGTACGGTGGGCACTCCGTGCCCACGCGGAAGCCTGCATGACGTTGGCATTGTTAAAGCCGCGTGGCCCGCATTGTGACGCCGCATCCAAGAGCAGACGGCAACATTCAAACGAAGCCAACATGGTGCGACGTTCCGCGTGGGCACGGAGTGCCCACCGTACGGTTTTAGCCGCAGGTACAAAGGATATTTCGGGTTTTCACACAAACCATCACTGCGGGCCAGCGAGACTGCGCAACTGAAACCGATACTGGTCGTTGAACAAAAACGTCTCCGAAAACGTCAGCTTGCGCGAACTCCCCGCTAGCAGATGCACCGGCCTGGGCAGCGGCCCGCTACGCCGCATCGACGCCAGCGCCACCTGCGACGCATCCTCGTCGCGCGACCTCTGCACCTTCACCTCTTCCAATTCCCCATCGTCACGCACTGTGATGTTCAGCACCACGATGGCCGGCAGCATCGGCGGCAAGCGTCCGCTGAAGGTCTGCCCGCTGTTATGGCGCATCACGTGCTGCGCCACCTCGGCCTTGTACGCATCGAGCGTGCGCGAAGGCGGCGGCGCCGGCGCGTCGAGCGGTCCGGCAGGGCTGGGCGTAGAGGGAGAACCGGGAAGAATAGCCTCGACAAGTCGTCGGGCCGTGGAAGCAACGGGCTGGACCGTGCTGCATCCGCCCAGGGCTGCCAGTAGAAAAAGGAGAGCGGCCCTGATGCGGATGGAAGTGTTCATGTCAGTCGAATAATCGTCGCAATTCGTTGCCGGGATCGGGCGCCCGCATGAAGGCTTCGCCCACCAGGAAGGCATGCACGTTCGCCGCGCGCATGCGTTCAACATCGCCGCGCACCGCAATGCCGGACTCGGTGACCACCAGCCGCTCCGCCGGGATACGCGGCAGCAGATCGATGGTGGTATCGAGCGACACGGCAAACGTGCGCAGGTTGCGGTTGTTGATGCCCACGAGGCGCGTTTTCAGGCGCAGCGCCGCGGTCAACTCATCACCGTCATGTACTTCGACCAGCACGTCCATACCGAGTTCCTGCGCACATGCCTCCAACTCGGCCATCAGGCCATGATCCAGCGCAGAGACGATCAAGAGAATCGCGTCCGCGCCCATCGCACGGGCTTCGTACACCTGGTACATGTCGACGATGAAGTCCTTGCGGATCACCGGGATCTCGACCGCGGCGCGCGCCTGGCGCAGGTAATCCACTGAACCCTGGAAGAACTGCACGTCGGTCAGCACCGACAGGCAGGATGCGCCGCCTTCGGCATAGCTCTCGGCAATCTGCGCCGGACGGAAATCCGGCCGCAGCACGCCCTTCGAAGGCGAGGCCTTTTTCACCTCGGCGATCACACCGGCGCGCCCTTCGGCAATACTGCGGCGCAGGCTCGCCTCGAAGCCGCGGATGCCGGCGCGCAGTTCGCTATCGGACTCGACTTCGCGGCGCAGGCTCAGCAAATCGCGGTGCTTCTTGGCCGCCGCCACTTCATCGGCCTTTACGGCCAAAATCTTGTTCAGGATGTCGGACATGGATCAGCGTGCTCCCAGCTGGCGCGTGACGTTCACGAACTGCTCCAGCTTGGCCAACGCCGCGCCGCTTGCAATGGTCTCACGCGCTTTCGCCAGCCCTTCCTCGATCGAGGCGCACACGCCCGCCGCATACAGCGCGGTGCCGGCGTTCAGCGCCACGATGTCGTGCGCCGGCCCCGGTTCGCCGCGCAGCGCTTCCAGCACGCGCACCTTGGATTCCTCGGTGTTCGCCACTTTTAAATTGCGGCTCGAAACCATCTGCATACCGAAGTCTTCCGGATGGATTTCGTACTCGCGGATTTCGCCGTTCACCAGTTCACCGACCAGGGTGCCGGCGCCGAGCGAGACTTCATCCATGTTGTCGCGGCCCCAGACCACCAGCGCATGCTGGGCACCGAGGCGCTGCAGCACGCGCACCTGGATGCCGACCAGGTCGGGGTGGAACACGCCCATCAGGATGTTCGGCGCGCCGGCCGGGTTGGTCAGCGGCCCGAGGATGTTGAAGATGCTGCGCACGCCGAGTTCGCGGCGCACCGGCGCCACGTGCTTCATGGCCGCGTGGTGGTTCGGCGCGAACATGAAGCCGATGCCGGTCTGGGCGATCGATTGCGCGATCTGCTCGGGCTTCAAATCGATGTGGGCGCCGAGCGATTCGATCAAATCGGCGCTGCCCGAGGACGACGACACGCTGCGTCCGCCGTGCTTGGCCACGCGCGCACCGGCGGCGGCGGCCACGAACATCGAGGCGCTGGAGATATTGAAGGTATTCGCGCCGTCGCCACCGGTGCCGACGATGTCGAGCAGGCGGCTGGTGTCGGCCATCGGCACCTTGGTGGAAAATTCGCGCATGACCTGCGCGGCGGCGGTGATCTCGCCGATGGTTTCCTTCTTCACGCGCAGGCCCATGGTCAGGGCGGCCACCATGGTCGGCGACATCTCGCCGGCCATGATCTGGCGGAACAGGTGCAGCATCTCGTCGTGGAAGATCTCGCGGTGTTCGATACAGCGCAGCAGCGCTTCTTGTGGTGTGATCGGCATGGAGGTTCCAGTAGTGTTATGAGCGCTCGAGGAAGTTCTTCAGCAGCGCGTGGCCGTGCTCGGACAGGATCGATTCGGGGTGGAACTGCACGCCCTCGATGTCGAGCTCCTTGTGGCGCACGCCCATGATTTCGCCGTCGTCGGTCCAGGCCGTCACTTCCAGGCAGTCGGGCAGCGAGGCGCGCTCGATGGCTAGCGAGTGGTAGCGGATCACGGTGAACGGGCTTGGAATCCCCTTGAACACGCCGACGCCGGTATGCGCCACCAGCGAGGTCTTGCCGTGCATGACCTGCTTGGCGCGCACGATCTTGCCCCCAAAGGCTTCGCCGATGGCCTGGTGGCCGAGGCAGACGCCGAGGATCGGCAGCTTGCCGCCGAATTCCTTGATGACGTCGACCGACACGCCCGCATCGACCGGCGCTTTGGGCCCCGGCGAAATGCAGATGCGGTCGATCTGCATGTCCGCGATCTGTTCGATCGTGACTTCGTCGTTGCGTACGGTGCGCACTTCTTCACCCAGTTCGCCGAAGTACTGGACGATGTTGTAGGTGAAGGAATCGTAGTTGTCGATCATTAGCAGCATGTCAGAGCTCCCCATCCAGTCCGTCTTGCACCTGCTCGGCCGCACGCAGCACCGCGCGCGCCTTGTTTTCGGTTTCCTGCCATTCCATCTCGGGGATGGAATCGGCCACGATGCCGGCCGCCGCCTGCACGTAGAGGTTGCCGTCCTTGATCACGCCGGTGCGGATCGCGATCGCCACGTCCATTTCGCCGCCAAAACTCAGGTAGCCGCAGGCGCCGCCGTAGATGCCGCGCTTCACCGGCTCGAGTTCGTCGATGATTTCCATCGCCCGCACCTTCGGCGCACCGGTCAGCGTCCCGGCCGGGAAGGTGGCGCGCAGCACGTCCAGGTTGGACAGGCCTTCCTTCAGGCTGCCTTCGACGTTCGAGACGATGTGCTGCACGTGCGAGTATTTTTCGATGACCATGCGGTCGGTGACTTTCACGCTGCCGGTCTCGGCGATGCGGCCGATGTCGTTGCGCGCCAGGTCGATCAGCATCACGTGTTCCGCGATTTCCTTCGGGTCGGCCAGCAGTTCGACCGCCAGTTCGGCGTCGCGTTCCGGCGTCGATCCGCGCGGGCGGGTGCCGGCGATCGGGCGCAGCGTGACCTTGCGGTCGCCGCCTGGCGCGGTCTCGTTGCGCACCAGGATTTCCGGCGAGGCGCCGACAATCTGTATGTCGCCGAAGTTGTAGTAATACATGTAGGGCGAGGGATTCAGCGAACGCAGCGCGCGGTACAGCGACAGCGGCGAATCCACATATGGCTTGCGGATGCGCTGGCCGATCTGCACCTGCATCAGGTCGCCGGCCATCACGTATTCGTGGGCCCTGGCCACCGCCGCCAGGTAGTCCTCTTTACTGAAATCGCGCACCGCTTCGGTCCGCACCGAGC
Source organism: Massilia sp. IC2-278 (assembly GCF_020708045.1). Classification (GTDB taxonomy): domain Bacteria; phylum Pseudomonadota; class Gammaproteobacteria; order Burkholderiales; family Burkholderiaceae_D; genus Telluria. The sequence goes on along the minus strand of NZ_JAJFES010000005.1, from coordinate 10,472 downwards.
CGGTGGTGACGGGCACGTCGACGCTACGGCGCAGCATCACGCGCAGTTCCTTCAGGCGCTGGCGTGCCTTGACAAAGGCTTCCGGCTGCGCCGGGTCCGCGTACACGATCAGGTAGAGCTTGCCCGAGAGGTTGTCGATGACGGCCAGTTCTTCCGTCACCAGCAGCTGGATCTCCGGCAGGCCGAGGTCGTCCTTCGGCGCGCTGCCGGCGAGTTTGCGCTCGATGTGGCGCACCGTGTCGTAGCCGAAGTAGCCGGCCAGGCCGCCGCAGAAGCGCGGCATACCCGGGCGCAGCGCGACCTTGAAGCGCGCCTGGAATGCTTCGATGAAGTCGAGCGGGTTGCCTTCGTGCGTCTCCGTCACCACGCCGTTCGTGACGATCTCGACGAGGTTGCCCGTGGCGCGCAGCAGGGTCTTGGCCGGCAGGCCGATGAAGGAGTAGCGCCCGAAGCGCTCGCCGCCGACTACCGACTCCAGCAGGAAGGTGTTCTTGCCGGTGTTTTGCGACTGGGCCAGCTTCAGGTAGAGCGAGAGCGGCGTTTCCAGGTCGGCAAAGGCTTCGGCGATGAGCGGAATGCGGTTGTAGCCCTGGTTGGCCAGCGAGCGGAATTCGAGTTCGGTCATGTTCTTCTCCGGGCCGCCCGTATTGGAGGGAGGTGGGGCGGCGGTGGTTCAAAAAACCTGCCGGATGCGCGTGCAGCCGGCAGCAATCAATACAGGGTTAGTGAGCCCAGGATTGCCAGCGTCGCCACAGCCAGGCCTCAAGGGCGCCGGTCTGGTTGACAGTGTGTTTTTTGGTGAAGAACATGTATAGATAAGTGATGTTTAAGCGCCGTTGTGCGCACGAATCAGCTTCGCGGCATCCAGTAGCGAATTAACTATACCATCGGAATCGATCTCTTGAACAGGCCTTCCGTGGTTATAACCATATGGCACTGTGAGCACGAAGCAACGTGCAGCGCGCGCCGCTTCGGCATCGTTCGAGGAATCGCCGATCGCCACCACCTGCTGCGGCGGCAGGTCGAAGTCGCTGCAGACCTGCAGCAGCGGCAGCGGATCGGGCTTCTTTTTCGGGAGCGAATCGCCGCCGTAGACCAGCTCGAACCAGGGCGCCAGGCCCTTTTGCGCCAGCAGCGGCGTGGTGAAACTGATCGGCTTGTTGGTCACGCAGGCCAGGCGCAGGCCCATGTCGCGCAGGGCTTGCAGGCCTTCGATCACGCCGTCGAACAGTACGCTGCGCTCGCCGTTGATTGCGAGGTAGTGGCGCTGATAGGCGGCCATCGCTTCGTCGTAGACGGCGTCGATGCGGGCGGCGTCGAAGTCGAGCGCCAGCACGTCGCGGATCAGCTTTTCCGAACCCTTGCCGACCATCGGCTTGATCACGTCCTGCGTGATCGGCGCGAGCGAAAACTCGGCGCGCATGGCGTTCAGGGCCAGTTCGAAATCCGGCACCGTGTCGAGCATGGTGCCGTCCAGGTCGATGATGGCGGCGCGGATTGCCGCTGCACCCGGCTGCACGCTTACTTCCCGACCGTGGCCAGTTCGGCGCGCATGGCGTCGATCACGGCCTTGTAGTCGGGCTTGCCGAAGATGGCCGAGCCGGCGACGAAGGTGTCGGCGCCGGCAGCGGCGGCGGCGGCGATGTTCTCGGCCTTGATGCCGCCATCGACTTCCAGCATGATGTCGCGGCCGGATTCGTCGATCAGGCGGCGCGCGATCGCGATCTTCTTCAGCGCCTCAGGAATGAAGGATTGGCCGCCGAAGCCCGGGTTCACCGACATGATCAGGATCATGTCGATCTTGTCCATCACGTGTTCCAGGTAGTGCATCGGCGTGGCCGGGTTGAACACCAGGCCGGCCTTGCAGCCGTGGTCGCGGATCAGCTGCAGGGTGCGGTCGATGTGCTCCGACGCTTCCGGGTGGAAGGTGATGATGTTGGCGCCGGCCTTGGCGAAGTCGGGGATGATGCGGTCGACCGGTTTCACCATCAGGTGCACGTCGATCGGCACCTGCACGTGCGGACGGATCGCCTGGCAGACCAGCGGGCCGATCGTCAGGTTCGGCACGTAATGGTTGTCCATCACGTCGAAGTGGATGATGTCGGCGCCGGCCTCGACGACGTTGCGGACTTCCTCGCCCAGGCGGGCGAAATCGGCGGACAGGATGCTGGGAGCGATGCGGTAGGTGGTCATTGCGGTGACTGGTTGGTGGTCGGGAATCCGGCTATTTTACGCCGAGCCGGGTTTGCGCTGCGCAAGTGGACACGCAGACAGGCTTTTCCGCGGGCCTGTATGATTGTCGTTTTGCGCACATCCGCGCCGCCGCCAGGGCCGCGATATTCGCGCAGGCAACTAATAACGAAAAGAGGAAAGCCGATGTCCGCCTACGATTTCACCGTGACTGTCCGCACCCAGCACTTGCCGGAACAATCGAATCCGGAACGCGACAACTATGTGTTCTCTTATACGATCACGATCCGCAATACCGGCAGCGTGCCGGCCCAGCTGATCTCGCGCCACTGGGTGATCACCGACGCCAACAACCGCACCCAGGAAGTGTCGGGCCTGGGCGTGGTCGCGCACCAGCCGCTGCTGAAGCCGGGCGAGCAGTTCGAATACACCAGCGGCACCCAGCTGGCCACGCCGCAGGGCTCGATGCGCGGCGAATACTTCTGCGTGGCCGAGGATGGCCACCGCTTCGAGGTGGCGATTCCCGAATTCGTGCTGTCGCTGCCGCGCAGCCTGCACTGAGCCTTATGGTTTGTCCTGGCCCTGCTCGCGCGGCGGCTGGCTGTCGTCGCGCAGCGGACGCTTGCGCTCCTCCGGACGGCCCGAGAACATGGTCCACCACACGATAAACACCAGCAGGAACAAGGCCACGCCGGCTTCCAGCATCAAGATCCACATACTCTAGTCCCATGCAATCGATTCGCCGCCCTAGTGTACCTGCTTCAATTGCCCTCGTGGCCGTTCTTCTGGCAGCTTGCGGCACGGCGCCTGCGCCTGCGCCCGTACCGTCGCCTGAGTCATCGAAGCAGCCCGACATCGTGATGCCGCCGCCGGTGGGCCCGATTGGCATTCCTGCGCCCACCGAGCCGCCGCCACCGGTGCCGGCCATGACGCCGGTCTCCTTCGACGCCTTGCCGGGCTGGCGGCAGGACGACCTGCGCCAGGCCTGGCCGGCGTTCATGTCGTCCTGCCGCGTGCTGGCGAAGAAGGCGCAGTGGACGGCGCCGTGCGCGGCGGCCGCGCGCGTCGACGCGCGCGACAACGCGGCGATCCGCGTGTACTTTGAAACGTACTTCGTGCCGCAGCAGATGCGCACGCCCGACGGCGCCGACACCGGCCTGATCACCGGCTACTACGAACCCATGCTGCGCGGCTCGCGCAAGCGTGGCGGCGCCTTCCAGACGCCGCTGTACCGGGTGCCGGACGACCTGGTCACGGTCGACCTGGGCAGCGTGTATCCGAATCTGAAGAACATGCGCCTGCGTGGCCGCCTCGTCGGCAAGACCGTGGTGCCCTACGCCACCCGCGCTGAAATCGAGCGCGCGCCCCTGAAGGGCAAGGAGCTGGTCTGGGTCGACGATCCGGTCGAAGCCTTCTTCCTCGAGGTGCAGGGCTCGGGCCGCGTGCGGATCGACGAGACCGGCGAGACGGTGCGTATCGCTTTCGCCGACCAGAACGGGCACCCGTACAAGGTGATCGGGCGCTGGCTGGTGGAGCAGGGCGAGTTGCCGGCCGATGGCGTGTCGGCGCAGAGCATCAAGGCCTGGATTGCCGCCAATCCGGCGCGGCGCCAGGAACTCCTGAACGTCAACCCGAGCTATATCTTCTTCAAGGAAGAGCGCCTGCCGGATGCGTCGGTCGGGCCGAAGGGCGCGCTCGGCGTGCCGCTCACGCCGGAACGCTCGGTGGCGGTCGATCCATCGGTCGTGCCGCTGGGGGCGCCGCTGTTCCTGGCGACGACCCACCCGGCGGACGGAGCGCCGCTGCAGCGGCTGATGATGGCGCAGGACACCGGTGGCGCCATTCGCGGGCCGGTGCGGGCGGATTTCTTCTTCGGTTTCGGTGGAAATGCAGCGGAATATGCGGGGCGCATGAAAGCGCGTGGTGCGGTGTGGGTTTTATTGCCGAAATAGCAGGTTCGTGTTGCAGCGATGGCTGGTATCCGCTAAGGTTGCGTTACTATTAAACAACACTTGGCGGCATGCTCCATGCCGGCCCAGCCGATTGGATAGACCATGCGCACCTCACGCCGCTTTGCTCCCCTCCTTGCCCTGCTGCTCTCGGCCTCCGTCGCGGCGCCGGCGGCCGCCGATGCGGTGATTCCGTCCTGGGCCATCCCGTTCGTGGTGTCGCTCATGCCCTTCTATATGTCTTCCGAAGGCGCCAAGAACCTGTCCGAGAAAACGTCGGGCGACGTCGAGAAGAACAAGAAGTGGCAAGTCGCGGCAATGCGCCAGGAGGGCGACAAGACCGCGCTCACCTTGCGCAGCCAGGATGGCACGACCGACGTCGATACGATGGTGAGCAGCGCCGTCGCCCGCGCCCACGGCGTGCAGGTGAACGATACCCTGGACATCGAAACCATCGGCCAGGCCGGCTTCGCCCTCAAGAAAGCCGGCGCAACGGTGGGCGTCATGCTCCGTCCCGACACCGGTCTCGTGCATTCGCGCGTGCGCACCTGATGGGCCGGATGATGCGTGCAGCGCCTCTTGTCGCCTTGCTGCTTTCCGCCGTTATTGCAAGGCCGGCCGCCGCCGAGGCGGTCATGCCGGCCTGGGCCATGCTGTCGCTCGCACCCTCCCTGATATCTGCCGATGTCTCGGAGAGCCTGTCCAAGGCCATGCCGGGCGACGCCGGGAAGAACAGGCAGATGCAGGTCACCGCCATCCGCCAGCAGGGCGACCGGACCGCGCTGACCTTGCGCAGCAAGGATGGCGTGACACAGGTCGATACGCTGGTGAGCAGCGCCGCCGCCCGCGCGCAAGCCGTACAAGTGAACGACATGCTCGACATCGAAGCGATCGGCCAGACCGGCTTCGCCGTCAAGAAAGCCGGCGCCACACTGGTGGTGCTGGCCCGTCCCGACACCGGACTCGTGCACTCGAAGGCCCGCACGTGATCCTGCGCCGCCTGCTGCTGGCGGCGGTGCTCGCTTCGACGGCTGGCACCGCGCTGGCGGGGCGGCAGTGCGCAGTCCGCGAGATCGAACCCGAGAAGTCGCGCCTGAGCATGCAGCTCGGCGACGTGACGCGCGCAGCGCTCGGCACGATCGACGACGAGGTCGTGCTCATCGCGCGCGTCGGGCAAGACCTGGAAAAATACGGGCTGACCTATTCGCACATGGGGTTTGCCGTGCGCGAGCATCCGGCGGGAGCCTGGTCGGTCGTGCACAAGCTGAACCGCTGCGGCAGCACCGAGTCGGCGCTGTACGACGAAGGCCTGGTGAACTTTTTTGCCGATGCGCCGCACCGCTACCAGGCCGGCATCTGGCGCCTGGCGCCCGCGGCGCAGCGCCGCCTGAAGGCCGCACTGCTCGGCGAGGAAGCCAGGACTTTCCACCAGCCGCACTACAACGTGGTGGCCTATCCCTTCGACACGCGCTACCAGAATTCGAACGGCTGGGTGCTCGAGATGCTGGCCTTTGCCTATGCCGGGGAGGGCGAGGCGCCCGACCGCCCGGCCGCCCAGGCCTGGCTCAAGGCGCATGCGTACGTGCCGACCCAGGTCGAAGCCAACATCCTGACCCGCTTCGGCGCGCGCTTCGTCAACGCGCAGATCGTGTTCGACGACTTGCCGCCGGCCCTGCTGCGCGCAGGCCAAATCCAGGTCGTCACGGTCGATTCGGTGATCGCCTGGCTGCGCAGCCTGCCGGATGCCTGCCAGGCGCCGGGCTGCCCGGAGACGCGGTTGACGCTGCCGCCATCGACGTGAGCGGCCGCGCCGGCCGCTCTCCATCCCGAATCAGTCTTTTACGTCCCCCAGCCGGGTTGCGCAAACCGCGAAGGTGGCGAGCAGCAGGCCTCCCGCGGCGATGCACATCAGCCCGGCCCGCACGCTGAAGCGCTCGGCCAGCGCGCCCGCCGCCAGTGCGCCCAGGGGCGCCGTCGCCACCGTCAGCGCGCGCATCGTCGCCACCATCCGCCCCAGCATCGCATCCGGCGTCACGCGCTGGCGCAGCGCGATGTAGGGCACGAAGAACAGCGTCGCGCCGCAATCGAGCAGGAACACCACGACGGCGTAGGCGACGGCGCTGGCGAGCGTGCTGCCGAACAGGGTGGCGGGGATCGCCGGCATCAGCGCGTAGCCGAGCGCGCAGCTGCACAGGCCGACCAGGATCGCGCGCCCGGTGCCGTAGCGGTGCGAGAGCGGCTTGACCAGCACCGAGCCGGCCAGGATGCCGGCGCCGCCCAGCATCTGGGCCGTGCCCATCACGCCCGGCGCCATGCCCAGCACGCGCGTGGCGAACAGCACGTGCAGCGCCATGTAGCCGTAGAACAGGAAGTGCCAGGCGCCGGAAGTCCAGGCCAGGGTGCGCAGCACGCGCTGGTTCCAGACAAAGGCGAGGCCGTCGCGGATGTCGCGCAGCGGATGCGTGTGCGCCGGCGCCGGCTTCGGCTCGCGCGCGCGGATGCGCTTCAGGTTCGCCAGCGAGACCATGAAGCCGGCCACATTGCACAGGATTGCGATCGGCGCGCCCAGCAGCTGCACCATGGCGCCGGCCATGCCGGGCCCGATCAGGCGCGCGGCCGATTCGGTGGCGGCGAACTTGGCGTGGGCGTCGACCAGGCGCTCGCGCCCGACAACGAAGGTGAGGAAGACCTGCTCGGCGCTGCCGCCGATCACCAGGCCGGTGCCGAGCACGAAGCCGACCGCGTACAGCCAGTGGATGGTCAAGGCGTCGAACCACCATGCCAGGGGCACGCTGGCCAGGGCGGTGGCCACCATCGCGTCGCTGCACATCATGATCGGCAGGCGGCGGCAGCGTTCCAGTAGCACGCCCGAGGGCAGGCCGAACAGCAGGAAGGGGAGCGACTCGAGCGCGCCCAGGGTCCCCATCTGGGCCGGCGTCGCATGCAGCATGAGTACCGCGCAGATCGGCAGCGCGAGCAGGGTGATCTGGGCGCCGAACTGGGTGAGGGCGCTGGTCAGCCAGAGACGGCGAAAGTCGGCGTTGCGCAACAGGCCATCGCCGAGGCTGTTGCCAATGAGTCGCTGCAGGAGTTGACGGGGATGGAGGATCACGTGCACGCGCAAGACATGGCAGAGCCGGGAATGATACCGTCCTTTTTGGTCTGCGAAGGCGCTACAATCGCGGCAGTGAGTCACATAGATAAGTTACATCGATAAGTCATATTCTGGAGGAGAGCCCATGGAGTACGCAGACCTGCTGATCGAAAACCACGGCAAGGTGGTTGTCATTCGCCTTAACCGTCCAAAGGCGATGAACGCGCTGAACGACAACATGATGAACGAGCTGGGCCAGGCGCTGTACAAGTTCGACGCCGACCCGGCCGTGAACGTCATCGTCCTCACCGGCAGCGAAAAGGTCTTCGCGGCCGGCGCCGACATCGCGGCCATGGCCGAGTACACCTATGCCGACACCTACCCGGGCAACTACATCGGCCGCAACTGGGAGCACATCCTGAACGTGCGCAAACCGGTGATCGGCGTGGTGGCCGGCTATGCGCTGGGCGGCGGCTGCGAACTGGCGATGATGTGCGACTTCCTGATCGCCGCCGACAGCGCCAAGTTCGGCCAGCCGGAAATCAAGGTCGGCGTGACCCCGGGCGCCGGCGGCACCCAGCGCCTGCCGCGCGCCATCGGCAAGTCGAAGGCCATGGACATGCTGCTCACCGCGCGCATGATCGACGCTCTTGAAGCCGAGCGCACCGGCCTGGTGTCGCGCATCTTCCCGGCCGAGAAGCTGATGGAAGAAGCGCTGGCGGTGGCGAACACCATCGCCGAGATGCCGGTGTCGGTGGCCATGGCAATCAAGGATTCGGTGAACCGCGCGTATGAAACCACGCTGACCGAAGGCGTGCGCTACGAGCGCCGCTTCTTCCACGCCGCCTTCGGCACGCCGGCCCAGAAGGAAGGCATGTCCGCCTTCCTCGGCAAGCGCAAGGCGAATTTCGAAGGCATGTAATCGGCATGCGCGCGGCGCTGCGGATTGGGGCCGGCGTACTGGTTGTCGCTGCGGCGGCAACCTACGGCTGCACCTCGCTGCCGCCGCTGGGCGAGCGCACCGCCAGCGCAGCGCTGCTTGACACCGCCGGTACGCGGCTCGGCCAGGCCATCGCGCCGCTGGTTGCCGAGCATCCCGAACGCTCCGGCATCCATGCGCTATCGGACGGGCGCGATGCCTTTGCCGCCCGCGTGCTGCTGGCGCATGGCGCCGAGCGCAGTCTCGACGTCCAGTACTATATATGGCGCGACGATCTCACCGGCATCCTGATGCTGGACGCCCTGCGTAGCGCCGCGGCACGTGGCGTGCGCGTGCGCCTTCTCCTCGACGATAACAACACGGCCGGGCTGGACCCGGTGCTGGCGGCGCTCGACCGCGACCCGAACGTCGAGGTACGCCTGTTCAATCCCTTCGGTTCGCGCGGCTGGCGCAGCCTGGGCTACCTGACCGATTTCAGCCGGCTGAACCGGCGCATGCACAACAAATCCTTCACCGCCGATAACCAGGCGACGATCGTCGGCGGCCGGAACGTCGGCGACGAATACTTCGGCGTGGCCGGCGACATGCTGTTCGTCGACCTCGACGTGATAGCGGTGGGGCCGGTGGTGCACGAGGTGTCGCAGGATTTCGACCGCTACTGGAACAGCGCCTCGGCCTATCCGGTTGCAAGGCTGGTCGATGCGGCGGAAAGCGAACCACGCGAGGCGCTGGCCGCGCGCGCGGCGCAACTGCGTGCCAGGCCGGAGGCGCAGCGCTACCTGGAAGCGATCCGCACTTCTGCGTTCGTCGAGCAGCTGGCACAGCGCCGCCTGCCGCTGGAGTGGAGCAAGACCGAGCTGGTCAGCGACGACCCGGCCAAGGCGCTCGGCGAGGCGTCGCCGGATGCGCGCATGGTGGCCGACCTCGGCAAGCTGCTGGGCGAGCCGAAGCAGCAGGTCGATCTGGTGTCGCCGTATTTCGTGCCGAGTAAGCGGGCGGCGCAGGCATTGGTCGATATCGCCAGGCGCGGCGTGAAGGTGAGGGTGCTGACCAATTCGCTGGAGGCGACCGACGTCGCCGCCGTCCATGCGGGTTACGCGAAGTGGCGTCATGAACTGCTGCGTGCCGGCGTGTCTTTATATGAGTTGCGCCGCAGTTGGGGGCCGGAGCTGCCGGATGCCGGGCGTGGCCGTTTCGGCAGCTCGGCATCGAGCCTGCATGCCAAGACCTTCGGCGTCGACGGCCGCAGCGTGTTCGTCGGCTCCTTCAATATGGACCGGCGTTCGATCGACCTGAATACCGAGATGGGGTTTGTCATCGACAGCCCGGCCCTGGCGCAACGCCTGAGCCAGACCCTGGACGAAAGTATTCCGGAAACCGCCTATGAGGTGCGTCTCGACGGGCAGGGCAAGCTGTACTGGACCGAACGCAGCAACGGCAAGGTCGTGCGTTACGACCAGGAGCCGGGCACCACGGTCTGGAAGCGCGCCGGCGTGAAAGTGCTGTCGATCCTGCCGATCGACTGGCTGTTGTAAATAGTTCGCGGCAGGGTCTTGCGCAACTGCTCAGCCGTTTGCTATAGTTCGCCTCCGCTTCGGCGCTGCTGTAAAACGTCAACGAAATCAAGTAGTTGATCTTGCAACAGCGAACTCAGGAAACTGAGACGAAGCAAAGAAGGGGTTGACGAGAAACAGAAATTGCTTCATAATCTTCTTCCTCTGCTGCTGACGAACAAAACGATTCGCAGAACACAGCAGGCAGTACCGAATAAGTTCTTTAACAATTAACAGTCGATAAGTGTGGGCGTTTGATGAAGGTGCCGGCTGACTAGTTCAGCTGATTACTTAAATTATCAAATGTTCGCACAAAAGAAATACGTTATCTCAGCAATGAGATGACGGTCAGTATTTTGAGTGAGCGACACTTCGAAAGAAGTTGCCAGAAATGGCGAAAACAGAGATTGAACTGAAGAGTTTGATCCTGGCTCAGATTGAACGCTGGCGGCATGCTTTACACATGCAAGTCGAACGGCAGCGCGGGGCAACCTGGCGGCGAGTGGCGAACGGGTGAGTAATATATCGGAACGTACCCAAGAGTGGGGGATAACGTAGCGAAAGTTACGCTAATACCGCATACGATCTAAGGATGAAAGCGGGGGATCGCAAGACCTCGTGCTCCTGGAGCGGCCGATATCTGATTAGCTAGTTGGTGAGGTAAAGGCTCACCAAGGCGACGATCAGTAGCTGGTCTGAGAGGACGACCAGCCACACTGGAACTGAGACACGGTCCAGACTCCTAC
>NZ_JAJFES010000004.1 GCF_020708045.1 Massilia sp. IC2-278 | reverse complement strand
GGCGCCATCATCTTCCAAGGCACGACAGCAGCAAAGAAAGCATCCGCTCAAAAGCGAGTGTGACATCCGGACAGCGGACATTTTAACTTTGCTAAAAGCGGACATTTCTACTTTGCTGTTACACACCCTACGGTCACGGTTCCGTCATCCAGCGTCTGTCGCAACGATTCATCGACCGTACGTCATGCCCCATGCGCCGCCAGCGCGCACCCGTGCGTCGTCGTTCCTTCCTCCACCTGCAAGGTGCAATGTTGAATGCCATGTTCCTTCTTCAACGCCGCCACGGTCTCGTCGAGGAAACCATCCCCCGGACACCCGCCCGGCATCACCAGGTGCGCCGTCAGCGCGGTCTCGGTGGTGCTCATCGCCCAGATATGCAGATCGTGCACGCCGGTCACGCCCGGACGCGCTTCCAGGAAGTGCTCGATCGCATGCGCATCGACGCTGGCCGGCACCGCCGCCATCGCCATCTGCACCGATTCGCGCAGCAGCGACCAGGTGCCCCAGACGATCACCAGCACGATCGCCAGGCTGACCGCCGGGTCGAGCCAGGTCCAGTCGGTGACCATGATCACCAGGCCCGAGATCACCACCCCCAGCGAGATTGCCGCGTCCGCCGCCATGTGCAGGTAGGCGCCGCGCACGTTCAGGTCGCCCTTGCTGCCGGCCATGAACAGCCAGGCCGAGAAACCGTTGATCGCCACGCCGATGGCCGCCACCACCGACACCGTAATGCCTGCCACCGGATGCGGCTCGGCGATGCGCTGCACGGCTTCCCAGGCGATCGCGCCGCAGGCGGCCAGCAGCAGCAGGGCATTGGCCAGCGCCGCCAGGATCGAGGAACTGCGCAGGCCGTAGGTATAGCGGGCGCTCGGCGCGCGCTTGGCGAGCACCGCCGCGCCCCAGGCCAGCACCAGGCCCAGCACATCCGACAGGTTGTGGCCGGCATCGGCCATCAGCGCGGTGGAGTTGGCCAGGAAGCCGTAGACGAATTCGATGGCAACGAACGCCGTGTTCAGGCCGATGGCCAGGGCAAAGGCGCGGCCGTGGCCCTCGACCGGGGCATGATGGTGATGGTGGCCATGGCTGTGACCATGCCCGTGCGCGTGGCTGTGCCCGTGCGAATGATCGCGAGGTACCTGTCCCTGCTGCTGCCCATGGGTATCGGCAGGGACAGGATTATCTTGATGGTCGTGGCTCATGGTTCGTTTCCGTTGGCAGGTTCGGCGATGTGCTCGAACATGTTGGACAGCAGGGTGCTGATGTGGGCGTCGGCAGCGGCGTAGAACACCTGCTTGCCCTGGCGCTCGGCCTTTACGATGCGCGCCGCGCGCAGCAGGCGCAGGTGGTGACTGACCAGGGAGCTGGACAGGTTCAGGGCCGTGGCGATGTCGCCCACTGCCGTCGGCTGCGCCAGGCAGGCCAGCACGATGCGCAGGCGGGTCGCGTCGCCGAGCAGGTGGAAGAGGTCGGCCACCTGCTCGACGTGGTCGGATTCGTCGGGAATAGTCATCATTAACATGTGAATAGGTGTTCACATGTTAGTGTAAAAAGATGGGGCCGGCAAGCGCGTGTGCGCCGGCCGGCCCCGTTGTCGTTTCCCGGGCTTTACTGCGGGTGGAATTCCTCGGCCGAGGCAAACATCTCCCAGGCCGCGATGAACAGCGCCGCGATCACCGGCCCGATCACGAAACCGTTCAGCCCGAACAGCGCCATGCCGCCCAGCGTCGACAGCAGCACCAGGTAATCGGGCATCTTGGTGTCCTTGCCGACCAAAATCGGGCGCAGGATGTTATCGACCAGGCCGATCACCAGCACGCCGAAGGCGATCAGCACCACGCCCTGCCAGACCGCGCCGGTCACCAGGAAATACACCGCCACCGGCGCCCAGACAATCGCCGCGCCCACGGCCGGCAGCAGCGACAGGAAGGCCATCACCACGCCCCACAGCAGCGGCGCCTGCACGTCCAGGAACCAGAAGATCAGGCCGCCCAGCGCACCCTGGGCGATCGCGACCAGCACGTTGCCCTTCACGGTGGCGCGGATCACGGTGGTGAAGTTGTCGAACAGGCGCTGCTTGTACATGCGGCTGAGCGGCACGGCGCGCTTGATGCGGTTGGCCAGGCCCTGGCCGTCGCGCAGCAGGAAGAACAGCAGGTACAGCATGATGGTCAGGCTGACCAGGAAGTCGAAGGTGTTGCGGCCGAAGTTGATGGCGTAGCGCGCGAACACCTGGCTGACCTGGGCCGCGCCTTCGGACAGCTTCTGTTCCAGCGAGGCCAAGTCGGTGACTTCGAAGCGTTCCAGCACCGAGACGATCCAGTCCGGCAGCACGCTGACGATCTGCTGGAAGTAGCGGCCGAAGTCGATCTGGCCGGAGCCGATCATGTCGTAGATGCCGAGCGCCTGGCGCACCAGCGAGGCGCCGATCAGCGACAGCGGCAGGATCACCATGACGATGATCGAGAACAGGGTGAGCAGGGCGGCGACTGTCGGCTTCTGCTTCGTCACCGGCAGCAGGCGGCGGTACAGCGGCGCGAACAGGATCGCCAGCACCATGCCCCAGAACACCGCGCCGGAGTACGGCAGCAGGATCCAGCCGAAGGCGATGGTGACCAGGGTGAGGAGGAGAAGGAAGAACTTTTGCTGGATCGTGAATTGGTTCATGGGCCGCCGGGGTGTGAATACAGTTGGGCCATGATAGACGATTCGACAAGTGGTTGTCCGGACAACAGGACCGTGTGGCGTTTGTGGCGCAGGAGCTTGCCCCAGGCGCCAGTGACAGGGCAGGTGGGTAGTAGGGCTGGCTAAATGCCAGCACTACAAATACCCACCCTACGCGTTACGGCAGCAGTTGGCCTTCGCTGTCGCGGATTTCGATCGGGCCGAGCTTCAGCTTGTCGAGCTGCGGCAGGATGCGCTTGCGGTCGCCCACGGCCACGATGACCAGGTGCGCTGGATCGAGGTAGCGGCGCGCGGCTTCCTGCACGTCCGGCGCAGTCACCGCGGCCAGCCTGGCGGGCAGCTGGCGGTAGTAGTCCAGCGGCAGGCCGAAGACAAAGGCTTCGGCGAGGCTGGCGCCGATGTCGGCGTTGGTCTCGAAGCCGTTCGGCAGCGACAGCAGCTGGGCGTTGCGGGCGCCCGTCAGTTCGTCGGCGCCGAGCGGGGCGTCGATCATCGCGCGTGCTTCGCGCAGGATTTCGGCCACCGAGGCGCCGGTGGCGTCGGCGCGTACGCTGCCGGCGATGCTGAACGGGCCCGGGGTGCGGCCGTAGCGGAAGCCCGAGAACACGCCGTAGCTGTAGCCCTTTTCCTCGCGCAGGTTCTGGTTGATGCGGCTGGTGAACAGGCCGCCGAAGGCCGCGTTCATCACTTCCAGCGCCGGATACTGGTCGCTCGTACGCTCTGCGCCAAAGGTCACCAGGCGCAGCGCGGTCTGCGGCGCGCCGGGCTTGTCGACCAGGACCACGCGCGCGCGCGTCGGGCCGGGCGTGCCGGGTGCGAACGGCGGCGCCGCGTCGCCTTGCCAGGCGCCGAAGTATTTTTCCGCGAGCGCCTTCAGTTCTTCGCGCGTGATGTCGCCGGTGACCACCAGCGCCGCGTTCGACGGCACGTAATGGCGGCGCCAGAAGCCCTGCACATCCGCGCGCGTGACGGCGCGGATCGCGGGCTCGGTGCCCAGCTGGCCATAGCCGTAGGGATGGCGCGGCCCGTACAGGGCGCCGGCGGCGGCCACCGAGGCCACGGCTTCGGCTTCGTCGCGCTGGCCCAGCAAGTCGCCCAGGCGGCTGGCGCGCTGGCGCTCGACTTCTTCAGGCGGGAAGGCCGGATGCAGCACCACGTCGGCCATGACGCCGAAGGCCTGCTCGAAGGTAGAGCGCAGCGCCAGCAGCGACACCGCCGAGGCGTTGGTGCCGCTGTCGGCATCCATGAAGGCGCCCAGCTGCGCGATTTCCTCGGCAATCGCCAGCGCGCTGCGCTCCTGCGTGCCCTCGGTGAGCATTTGCGCGGTGAAGCCGGCCAGGCCGGGCAGGGCCAGCGGGTTGCTGTCGGCGCCGCTGCGGATCACGACCTCGGCCGACACCAGCGGCAGCGCCGGGTTGCGGTGGTGGATCACGGTGAGTCCGTTCGCGAGCCGGAAGGATTCGCCCAGCGGCAGCTGGAAGACCGGCGCCGGGCCGGCCTGCGGCGCTTTCGCGCGCCAGGCTTCGGCTTCGTTGACGCCGGCGTGCCGGGTTTTGACGCTCTTCGCGGTTTTGGACCCCTTGGGCGTTTTCGGGAGCGGCGGATCGTGCGGCAGCGTCGGTTCACCCGGCACGCCGGCCACGACGACCCGGTTCTTCGGCTGCAGCCAGGTGCGCACGGCGCGCTGCACGTCGGCTGCCGTGATGCGGCGCAGGGCGGCGATGTCCTCGGCCAGGTAGCCCGGGTTGCCGGTGAACTGGTTGTAGTGGTTCAGCTGGTCGGCCAGGCCGTCGCCGCCCAGCTGCTCCAGGCCGGTGAGCATGGCGGTTTCGATCTGGCGCCTGGCGCGTTCGACTTCCTGCGCGGTCGGGCCGTGCTCGCGCAGGGCGGCCAGTTCGGCGTCGATCGCCGCTTCCAGTTCCTGCGCCGTGTGGCCGGCGCGCGCCGTCACCTCGACCAGGAAGGTCGAGGCCAGGGCGCGCGCATCCTGATCGGCGTCGACGTCCTGGGCGATCTGGCGCTCGTAGACCAGGGATTGGTACAGGCGGCTGGATTTGCCGCCGGCCAGGATCTGGGCCGCCACCGCCAGTTCGGCGTCGCCCGGCTGGTAGGCCGGCGGCGTGAGCCAGCCCATGTAGACGCGCGGCAGCTCGACGCGGTCGAGTACGATCAGGCGCCGTTCCTCGGTGATCGGCGGCGTGGTTACCTGCGGGCGCTCGACGTCCGGGCCGCGCTTCAGGCTGCCGAAGTATTTCGCCACCAGGGCGCGCGCTTTTACCTTGTCGATGTCGCCGGCGATCACGATGCTGGCGTTGTTCGGGCCGTAGTAGCGGGTGAAGAAGTCGCGCACGTCGGCCAGCTTCGCGTTCTGGATGTCGGTGTGCGAGCCGATCACCGAGGCGTAATACGGGTGCTCGGGCGGGAACAGCGCGTGGTTCAGGGCTTCCTCGACGATCCCGTAGGGTTCGTTTTCCACGGTTTCGCGGCGCTCGTTGCGCACCACGTCCTGCTGGTTGGTGAGCGACTTCTGGTCGAGCACGTCGAGCAGGTAGCCCATGCGGTCGGCATGCACCCACAGGGCCAGCTCGAGCTGGTTGGCGGGCACGGTGTCGTAGTAGCTGGTGCTGTCGTAGCCGGTGCCGCCGTTGCTGTCGCTGGCGCCGGCGCCTTCCAGCAGGCGGTCGGCCAGGCCGCGCGGCAGGTGTTTGCTGCCCGCGAACATCATGTGCTCGAACAGGTGGGCGAAGCCGGCCAGACCGGGCGCTTCGTTGGCCGGGCCGACGTGGTACCAGACGTTGACGGCCACCACGGGCAGGCGCTTGTCTTCGACCAGGATGACTTGCAGGCCGTTCGGCAGCGTGTATTTGTCGAAGGCGATGTGCGGTATATCGGCGGGTGCAGCGGGGGCCGCGGCGCCGCCACCAGCTTGTGCGCCAGCGCTATTCAAAGCGGCCAGCAGCACGGAGGCGGCAAACAGCGGTCGGGTTTTCATGCGGGTACTCCAGAATTCAATATCGGTATCAGTGGCAGGCGGCGCTGCCATGGTCGGGCGGCGATGCATTCGGCAGCATAGGTGGGGTCGCTTCCAGCAATTCCCAGTCGTAGCCGTCTTCGCGCAGCTGCAGGCGCAGCACGGCGTTACGGCTGGCGTCGCGCACTTCGCTGTGCTTCTCGAAGAGGAGGAAGGGCGTGGCAAAGGCGCCGCCGGTGCCGACCACGAACTGACGCATCCCGCGTGGGTCCGGCTTGCCGTTGGCGTCCTGCGGCGCGAAGCGTTCGTAGTCGTGGTCGTGACCGGACAATACCAGTTCCGCGCCGGCCGCGTGCAGCAGGGCCCAGGCATCGCGCATCTTTGGCACGCTGCCGTGCCCGCCCGAACTGTACAGCGGATGGTGCCAGAAGGCGAGGGTGCAGCGGCGCGGGTTGTTTTTTAGCTCTTCACGCAGCCAGTCGAGCTGGGCCGCGTGAAAGGCGGGCGCCAGGTTGCTGTCGAGGGAAATCACGCGCCAGCTGCCCAGGTCCAGGCTGTACCAGCTGCGCTCCAGGCCACCGGCGCGTTCGCCGAAATAGGCGAAATAGGGCAGGGCGCCTTTCGTGTAGTACTCGTGGTTGCCGGGCGTCGGCCAGGTGCGCTCCTTGAAGCGGCCCCAGGTCGGGTCGTAGCAGTCGGCGAATTCCCTGGCCGTGCCGCGCGGGTAGGTGTGGTCGCCCAGGGTCAGCACCACGGCCTGCGGGTCGGCGGCCAGGCCGTAGGCCACCACGGCGGCGGTATCGGCCGCGCCCGACCAGCGCGGGTCGGGATGGGCGCAGCGGGCGATGTCGCCGGCGGCATACACGGTTTGTACCGGCGGCGTCTGCACCGGCGCCGCCTGCGCCGCAGGAGCGAGCGCGAGCAGGCCCAGGCCCGCCAGCGACAGGTGGAACCGGAGCGCTGCCCGCACTATTCAATAAAGCGCAGCAGTCCGCGCAGCGCGTGGATGACGGTCTGCTCACGCACGGCCTGGCGGTCGCCCTGGAATACCAGGCGCTCGGTAAAGGTGGTATCGCCGCGCGCCCAGCCGAAACAGACCGTGCCGACCGGCTTGCCCGGCACCGCGCCGGTGGGGCCGGCAATCCCCGTGGTCGAGAGCGACACGTCGGCATTGCTGTTCGAGAGCGCGCCCTCGGCCATGGCGCCGGCGACTTCCTCGCTGACGGAACCGAATTGCGCGATCAGCGCCGCCGGCACGTCCAGCAATTCAGTCTTCGAGTTGTTCGAGTAGGTGACGAAGCCGCAGTCGAACCAGGCGGTGGAGCCGGCGATCTCGGTGACGGCCTGCGACACGCCGCCGCCGGTGCAGGATTCGGCGGTGGCCAGCACCAGGCGCTTGGCCTGCAATGCCGCGCCGACCTTGGTAGCGAGTTCGATCATTTCGTTGCTCATGCGGCTCCTCCAGTGTCGATACCGTTGCGCCGCAGGCAAAAGGAGACGGGCGGCGGCGCGGCAGCACTGGCCGCGCAGGAACCATTCTAGCGCGCGGCGGCGGCGGCCGGTGTAGCAAACTTGCATGGAAAATCGGCGCCGATGCTATCCAAACGACAAGGGACGGCGTAAAGTGGCGGGCTTCAGTACACGAAATGTTCCGTGCGACACTCGGGCATACCATGCTGCTATCCTGCATCGCTGCGGTCTGCTGCTGCGTTTCTTTTATTCAATCAAACACCATGTTGCTTCATCAATACGCGTGCTGCCGGGCCTGGCCGGCGCGGTCGTGATGGTTTTCGCCATCCGGGCCGCGTGGCGCGCGCGCAGAACGCTTTCCTCCATTCCGATCGGCGCGGCCGCATGATCCGCCTACCCTCGATCCGCAAGAAGCTGGTCGCCGTCGTGATGGCCACCACCCTGGCCGCGCTGGTGGTCTCGGTCGGCCTGGTGATCGGCTACGACCTGCGCAGCTACCACCGCACCCTGGTCAACGACCTCACGACCCAGGCCGAGCTGGTCGGCCACATGAGCTCGGCCGCCCTGTCCTTCGACGACGCGCGCCTGGCCAGCGAAAACCTGGCCCTGCTGCGTACCCGCCCGATGGTCGACGCCGCCGCCATCTACGACGACCGCGGCCGCCTGTTCGCGTCCTACGCGGCCGATGGCGCCGGCGCCATCTTCCCGGCGCGCGCCGAAAGCGCCGCCGCGCGTGTCGAGGGCGATCACCTGGTCGTGTTCCGCCCGGTGGTCGAGAACGGCGAAACCGTGGGCACGGTCTGGCTGCGCGCCGAGAACCGCCTGCTGGCGCGCACGCTGGACTATCTCGCCATCGCGCTCGGCGTCACCCTGCTGGCGATGGCGATCGCCTACCTCGTGATGCGGCGCCTGGGCAGCATCATCACGGCGCCCATCGTGGCGATCACCGAGATCGCCCACGACGTGGTGGCCAAGCGCGATTATTCGCGCCGCGCGCCGCGCATCAGCAACGACGAGGCGGCCGAGCTGGTCGATTCCTTCAACGCCATGCTGAGCGAGATCGAGAGCCGCACGCGCGAGCTGGAAGACTCGAACGCCGCCATCGTGCGCGAAGCCCAGGAGCGTTCGCGCGCCCAGCAGGAAGTGATGCGCCTGAACGAACAGCTCGAACACCGGGTCGATGAACGCACCCTGCAGCTGGCGCTGGCGAACGCCGAACTGGCCAACGCCATCGACGAGGCGAGGAACGCGAACCAGGCGAAATCGGCTTTCCTGTCCTCGATGAGCCACGAGCTGCGCACGCCGCTCAACGCCATCCTCGGCTTCGCCCAGATCCTCACGTCCGAGGCGCTGCCGACCAGCGACGCGCAAAAGAAGGAATTCGCCAGCCACATCCTGAAGTCGGGGCGGCACCTGCTGACATTGATCAACGAGATCCTCGACCTGGCCAAGGTGGAGTCGGGCACGATCCCGCTGAGCATGGAGCCGGTGGCCCTGGGCGAGATCCTGGAAGAGTGCCGCACCATGATCGCGCCGCTGGCGGCCGGGCGCGGCATCCGCGTGCTGTTCCCGGAACAGGTGGGCGCGGTGCTGCTGGCCGACCGCACGCGCCTGAAGCAGGTGCTGCTCAATCTCCTGTCGAACGCGGTCAAGTACAACCGCGAGGCCGGCGCGGTGGTGCTCGACTGCGCGCAGGCCGGTCCGGGGCGCCTGCGCATCTCGGTGCAGGACACCGGCCTGGGCCTGCGTCCCGACCAGCTCGACAGCCTGTTCCAGCCCTTCAACCGCCTGGGCCAGGAAGCGGGCGCCCAGGAGGGCACCGGCATCGGCCTGGTGGTGACGCGCCGCCTGGTGGAGCTGATGGGCGGATCGATCCACGTGAGCAGCAGCCCAGGCGTGGGCAGCGTGTTCTCCATCGAACTCGGCACCACGGCGCCGCTGGTGGGACCCAACGTGGCTGAGGATGGCGCGGCGGCGGCGCGGTCCGAGCGTGCCGCCGGCGAGCCGCACCTGGTGCTCTACATCGAGGACAACCCGGCCAACCTGAGGCTGGTCGAGGAAATCGTGCGCTTCCGCAGCGATCTGCTGCTGGTCTCCGCGGGCGACGGTCCCGGCGGCCTGGCGCTGGCGCGCGAACGGCGCCCCGACATCATTTTGATGGACATTAACCTGCCCGGCATGAGCGGCTACGAGGTGCTGGCCGCATTGCGGCGCGACCCGCAGACGGCCGCCATCCCGGCCATCGCCCTGTCGGCGAACGCCATGGCCAGCGACATCGAGCGCGGCATGGCGGCAGGCTTTTTCCGCTACCTGACGAAACCGGTCGACATCGACAGGTTCAACGAAGCGATCGACGGCACGCTGGCCCAGCTGGCTGCCGGGAAAGGACAAGAAACATGATCACGCCCGCCGAGGTGCGGCGTGCACGCGTGCTGGTGGTCGACGACCAGCCCGTCAACGTGCAGCTGCTCGAATACCTGCTGAAGACCACCG
The DNA here is from genome assembly GCF_020708045.1 of Massilia sp. IC2-278. Classification (GTDB taxonomy): domain Bacteria; phylum Pseudomonadota; class Gammaproteobacteria; order Burkholderiales; family Burkholderiaceae_D; genus Telluria. The sequence continues at coordinate 409,642 of NZ_JAJFES010000004.1, read as the reverse complement.
GCTACGAGAACGTGCACAGCACCACCGACCCGCGCCAGGTGGTGGCCCTGCACCTGAAGTACCGCTTCGACCTGATCATCCTCGACCTGCACATGCCGCACATGGACGGCTTCCAGGTGATGGAGGCCTTGAAGCCGCTGGAAAGCGAATCCTGGCTGCCGGTGCTGGTGGTGACGGCCGAACCGGATAAGAAGCTGGCCGCGCTCGAAGCCGGCGCGCGCGACTTCATCGGCAAACCCCTCGACACGGTCGAGGTGATGACGCGCATCCGCAACCTGCTCGAAGTGCGCCTGATGCACCGCGAGTCGCTGGCCCACGGCGCCAACCTGGAGCGCACGGTACGCGAGCGCACGGCCGAACTCGAGCGCTTCCGGCGCGCCATGGACGCCACCTCCGACGGCATCTTCCTGATCGACGCCGCCAGCCTGGCGCTGGTGGACGTGAGCGACGGCGCCTGCCGCCTGCTCGGCTTTTCGCGCGAAGCCCTCTTGCGCATCGACCCGGTGGCGCTCGGCCTGACCACCGCCGACCAGCTGCAGCGCCACCTCGACACGAATGGCGCCGCCCACGAATCCGACATCGCCGAGACCGAGCTGCTGCGCGCTGGCGGCGAAGGCGCGGTGCCGGTCGAGATCAGCTGGCAGTGGGAAGAGGCGGGCAGCAGCAAGCTCTTGATCGCGGTGGCGCGCGATATCAGCGAGCGCCGCCACGCCCAGCAGCGCCTGAAGCACCTGGCCAGCTACGACGCGCTGACCGGCCTGCCGAACCGCACCCTGTTCTTCCAGAACCTGCGCGAAGCGATCGAACTGGCCCAGGACAAGGCCTGGCGCGTGGCGGTGCTGTTCATCACGCTCGACCGCTTCAAGATCGTCAACGATTCCCTGGGCCCGGCCCTGGGCGACGAACTGCTGCGCCAGTTCAGCAACCGTCTGATGCGCGTGATGGACCTGCGCGACGCCGTCGGCCGCCTGGGCGGCGACGAGTTCGCGGTGGTGCTGAACATGACACGCGAGCAGGAGCACGAGCCGGTCCACGTGGCCAACGAAATCCGCGAAGCGCTGCGCACGCCTTTCGATTTGAACGGGAAGAAGGCGGTGCTCACGGCCAGCATCGGCATCGCCATGTACCCGGACGACGCCCTCGAGCCCGGGACCCTGGTGAAGTACGCCGACACCGCCATGGTGCGCGCCAAGGAAGCGGGGCGCGACGGCTACCGCTTCTTCACCGCCGGCATGAACGTGCAGGTGCTGGCGCGCCTCGACCTCGAAGTGGCGCTGCGCGGCGCGCTCGAGGGCGAGCAGTTCGTGCTGCATTACCAGCCCAAGCTGGAACTTAATACCGGCCGCGTGACCGGCGTGGAAGCGCTGCTGCGCTGGAACCGGCCCGGCCACGGCCTGGTGTACCCGGCCGAATTCGTGCCGGTGCTGGAAGAAACCGGCATGGTGGTACGCATCGGCGACTGGATCGTCGACGCAGCCTGCCGCCAGATCGCCGAGTGGAACGAGCAGGGCGTGCGCGAGGTGCGCGTGGCCGTGAATGTGTCGAGCCGCCAGTTCGTCGAGGGCGACCTCGAAGGCGTGGTGCGCGCCGCCATCGAACGCCACGGCATCGACCCCGGCATGCTGGAACTCGAGCTCACCGAAAGCGCGCTGATGACCAACGCCGAGCGCACCATCGAGGTGCTGCAGCGCTTGAAGAAACTCGGCATCCGCATTGCGATAGACGACTTCGGCACCGGTTACTCCTCGCTGGCTTACCTGAAGCGCTTCCCGATCGACAAGCTCAAGATCGACATCGCCTTTGTGCGCGACATCGTGACCAACCCGGACGATGCGGCGATCGCCCTGGCCATCATCAGCATGGCGCACAGCCTGCACATGCAGGTGATCGCCGAGGGCGTGGAAACGCGCGCCCAGATGGCGTATTTACGCCGCAACCGCTGCGACGAGATCCAGGGTTTCCACTTTTCGCGCGCGCTGCCGGCGGCCCAGCTGGCCGCGCTGGTGCGCAAGAACCGCGCCGCCCCCGACATGCCGGCCGCCGACGACAGCAACGTCCAGACCATCCTGGTGGTCGACGACGACGCCGACACCCTGAGCGCGCTGCACCGCCTGTTCAGGCGCGACAACTACCGGGTGCTGACGGCGTCCTCGCCGGCCGAGGCCTTCGAGGCGCTGGCGCTGTACCGGGTGCAGGTGGTGATGTGCGACCAGCGCATGCCGGTGATGAGCGGCACCGAGTTCCTGAGCAAGGTGAAGGAGATGTATCCGGACACGATGCGGATCATCCTGTCCGGTTATACGGGCGTGAACGTGGTGCTCGATTCGATCAACCGCGGGGCGATCTACAAGTTTTATACGAAACCGTGGAACGATGCGGAGTTGCGCGATAACGTGCGGCTGGCGTTCCGGCAGTACTGGATGGAGCATGGGCCGTATGATGACCGCAAGGTGCCGCGGGTGGGGTGATGTTGGGCGGTGGGGTGTGCATGGGTACGACAGCGTGGACTCGGGAGTCCACCCTACGAAACCCGGTTTGCCGTAGGGTGGACACCTGTGTCCACGCGGTACAACGTGTGAACATCAACCGCCGCTGAAATGATCCCACCCGCTGACTTGCATCGATACCGGCGCGCCTGACCCATCCACGAACCGCAACCCGGCTTCGGCATCGATCGTCCCCACCCGCGTTACCGGCGTGCCGGACGCCACGCCCGCCGCGATCACAGCCTCCCGGTCTTCGCGCCGCGCCGCAAAACACAATTCGTAATCGTCGCCGCCGGCCACGGTGAACCGGCGCCGCCACTCCAGCGGCTGGCGAGACAACACCGGCCCCGCCGGCAGCGCATCGACCTCGAGCGTCGCCCCCACGCTTGACGCCGCCAGGATATGCCCCAGGTCCCCCACCAGCCCATCCGAAATGTCCAGCGCCGCCGGCGGCTGTGCCAATGCCGCCAGCGCACGCCCCAGCCCCACGCGCGGCGTCGGCATGTGCATGCGCGCCGCCGCCAGCAGGTGCTCGTCCTCGCCCAGCGCATACTCTTTCCAGTACCCCGCCAGCGCCAGCCGCGCATCGCCCAGCGTCCCGGAAATCCAGATATCGTCTCCGGCGCGCGCCGCATCGCGCCGCAGCGCCTGCCCCGGTTCGACTTCGCCGAATACGGTAATGCAGATGTTCAGCGGCCCGCGCGTGGTGTCGCCGCCGATCAGCTCGCAGTCATGGGCATCGGCCAGCGCGAACAGCCCGGCGGAGAACCCCGCCAGCCAGTCCGGATTTGCTTCCGGCAGCGCCAGGGCCAGCGTAAAGCCGAGCGGCCGCGCGCCCATCGCCGCCAGGTCCGACAAATTCACCGCCAGGCACTTGTGTCCCAGCATGCGCGGGTCGGCGCCGGGGAAGAAATGCCGCCCCTCGACCAGCATGTCCGAGGAAATCGCCATCTGCATGCCGGGCGTGGGGGCGAGCAGGGCGCAGTCGTCGCCGATACCGAGCACGGCTTTGCCGGGCCGGTTGCGGCGGAAGTAGTGTTTGATGAGATCGAATTCGGAAAGCATGCGCGCATTCTACCGTTGCCACTCTATCCATACCGCACTGCCGGAGATCCATAAGACTTACCAATATGACACCGCCTACCATTAGTTAAGCTTCTAAAGCGCCCTGGGAGTGGAAAATACGTAGCCGCCAGAAAGAGTCAGTCTGATAAAATTGGAGGTTCCCCTCTAGTTCAGGAAGGCTGCATAGCATGGATTCGTCATCGGATAAAAAAGAAGAATTACGCCAACAACTGCGTGCTGCAGCGCTCGAATACCACCAGTTTCCCCGTCCCGGCAAGATCGCCGTCACCCCAACCAAGGGCCTGCTGAACCAGCGCGACCTGGCGCTGGCCTATTCGCCCGGCGTCGCAGCCCCTTGCGAAGAAATCGTCAAGGACCCGGCGGCCTCGTACAAGTACACCTCGCGCGGCAACCTGGTCGCCGTGATCTCGAACGGCACCGCCGTCCTCGGCCTGGGCAACATCGGCCCGCTGGCTTCGAAGCCGGTCATGGAAGGCAAGGGCGTGCTGTTCAAGAAGTTCGCCGCCATCGACGTCTTCGACATCGAGATCGCCGAAAACGACCCGGATAAACTGGTCGACATCATTGCTTCGCTGGAACCGACCTTCGGCGGCGTGAACCTGGAAGACATCAAGGCGCCGGAGTGCTTCTACATCGAGCGCAAACTGCGCGAGCGCATGAAGATCCCGGTCTTCCACGACGACCAGCACGGCACGGCGATCATCGTCGGCGCCGCCATCCTGAACGGCCTGAAGGTCGTCGGCAAGGACATCAAGAACTGCAAGCTGGTCGTCTCCGGCGCCGGCGCCGCGGCCCTGGCCTGCCTCGATTTGATCGTCGACCTCGGCTTCCCGATCGAGAACATTTTCGTGACCGACCTGGCCGGCGTGGTCTATAAAGGCCGCGTCGAACTGATGGACCCGGACAAGGAACGTTTCGCCCAGGAGACCGAGCACCGTACCCTGTCGGAGATCATTCCCGGCGCCGACATCTTCCTTGGCCTGTCGGCCGGCGGCGTGCTGAAACCCGAGATGGTGGCGCAGATGGCGGCCAACCCGATCATCCTGGCGCTGGCCAACCCGAATCCGGAAATCCTGCCGGAAGACGCGAAAGCCGTGCGCAGCGACGTCATCATCGCCACCGGCCGTTCGGACTATCCGAACCAGGTGAACAACGTCCTCTGCTTCCCGTACATCTTCCGCGGCGCGCTCGATTGCGGCGCGACCACCATCACGCGCGAAATGGAAATCGCGGTCGTGCACGCGATCGCCGACCTGGCGCACGCCGAGCAGTCGGACGTGGTGGCTTCCACCTACGGCATCAACAATTTGTCCTTCGGCCCGGAATACCTGATCCCGATGCCGTTCGACCCGCGCCTCTTGACCCACATCGCGCCGGCCGTGGCCAAGGCGGCGATGGAAGGCGGCGTGGCCGCGCGTCCGATCGCCGACCTCGACGCCTATGCCGAGAGCCTGCAGCAGATCGTCTACCGCAGCGGTTCCTTCATGAAGCCGCTGTTCCAGGTGGCCAAGAGCACGCCGCCGGAACTGAAGCGCATCGTGTATGCCGAAGGCGAGGACGAACGCGTGCTGCGCGCGGTGCAGGTGGTGGTGGACGAGAAGCTGGCGCGCCCGATCCTGGTCGGCCGTCCGGCCGTGCTGGAGCAGCGCATCGAGAAGTTCGGCCTGCGCCTGAAACTGGGCCAGCATTTCGACGTCATCAATCCCGACTTCGACGAGCGCTACCGCGACTACTGGCAGACCTACCACCAGATGGTGATGCGCCGCGGCGTGACCGCCGACATGGCCAAGCTGGCGATGCGCCGCCGCCATACGCTGATCGGCGCCATGATGATCCACAAGGGCGACGCCGACGGCATGATCTGCGGCACCTACGGCACCACCTGGACCCACCTCGACTTCATCGACAAGGTGCTGGGCCGCCGTGCCGGCGCCGACGTGTACGCGGCGATGAACTTCATCATCACCGAAGAGCGCCAGCTGGCGATGGTCGACACCCACGTGAACGAGAACCCGACTGCGCACGAGCTGGCCGAGATCACGATCATGGCGGCCGAGGAGCTGGAACGCTTCGGCATCGCGCCGCGCGTGGCGCTGCTGTCGCACTCGAACTTCGGCACCTCGGACAGCGAATCGGCCTGCAAGATGCGCGAAACCCTGGCCCTGGTGCAGCAGAAGGCGCCGCACCTGGAGATCGACGGCGAGATGCACGGCGACGCCGCGCTCGACTCGAAGCTGCGCGCGAAGATCATGCCGCAGTCGACGCTCAAGGGCGACGCCAACCTGGTGGTGATGCCGAACATCGACTCGGCGAACATTGCCTACAACCTGCTGAAAACCGCCGCCGGCAACGGCATCGCGGTGGGCCCGGTGCTGCTCGGCTGCGCGCGTCCGGTGCACATCCTGACGCCGTCGGCCACGGTGCGCCGCATCGTGAACATGACGGCGCTGTGCGTGGTGGATGCGGTTTCGAGCCGGTAAGCTGGGCAATATTAGGCAGCCCGAACCTGCAAAAGTTCGGGCCGCACCCAGGTGATTGCGGTTCGTTTGCGGTCACTCACAGGCGAGCGCGCTCGCCTGTTTTTTTTGCCCTGAACAAGTAACAATCCGTAAGCGGCGCCTGGAAGTGTGGCGTTTAGCGCAATAATGCTGTCGATTTGCAGCAGGGACTGCTTTCTAATAGCGGTCACGACCTTTACGGGATATGGCTCTGTTACAATATGAGGTTGTCATAAAAGTATTTGATCGACCCGAGCACTCATCCGGAAATTCCATTACCATGCAAAAAACAACGAAACGTGCCGTCGTCACCGGCATTACTGGTCAGGACGGCGCTTACCTGGCGCAGCTGCTGCTCGACAAGGGCTATCATGTGACCGGCACCTTCCGCCGCGCCAGTTCGACCAATTTCTGGCGCATCGAGGAACTCGGCATTGCCGCGCACCCGAACCTGTCGCTGGTCGAGTACGACCTGACCGACCTGGCATCGAGCCTGCGCCTGATCCAGGCCGCCGAGCCGGACGAGGTCTACAACCTGGCCGCGCAAAGCTTCGTCGGTGTGTCCTTCGACCAGCCGCTCACCACTGCCTCGATCACCGGCCTGGGCGCCGTCAACCTGCTCGAAGCGATCCGCCTGATCAATCCGAAGATCCGCTTCTACCAGGCGTCGACCTCGGAAATGTTCGGCAAGGTGCAGGCCATCCCGCAGATCGAAGAGACCCCGTTCTACCCGCGCAGCCCGTACGGCGTGGCCAAGCTGTACGCGCACTGGATGACGATCAACTACCGCGAGAGCTACGACATCTTCGGCTCCTCGGGCATCCTGTTCAACCACGAGTCGCCGCTGCGCGGCCGCGAGTTCGTCACCCGCAAGATCACCGACTCGGTCGCCAAGATCGTGCTGAACAAGCTCGACGTGCTCGAACTGGGCAACATGGACGCCAAGCGCGACTGGGGCTACGCCAAGGAATACGTCGAAGGCATGTGGCGCATGCTGCAGGCCGACCGTCCCGACACCTATGTGCTGGCGACCAACCGCACCGAGACCGTGCGCGACTTCGTCACCATGGCCTTCAAGGGCGCCGGCATCAACCTCGAATGGAGCGGCAGCGCCGAGAACGAAACCGCGCGCTGCACCAACAGCGGCAAGACCGTGGTGCGTGTGTCGCCGAAGTTCTACCGTCCGGCCGAAGTCGACCTCCTGATCGGCAACCCGGAAAAGGCGAAGCGCGAACTCGGCTGGGAGCCGAAGACCACGCTCGAAGAGCTGTGCCAGATGATGGTCGACGCCGACCTGCGCCGCAACGAACAGGGCGCCTCGTTCTGATATGAGCATCTCCAGCACCGAGCCGCGGGTGGGCAAGACCCTCGAGGGCGAGGGCCTGCGCGCCCTGGTCACAGGTCTGCGCGGGTTCACGGGCGAATACGTGGCGCGCGAGCTGCGCGATGCCGGCTACCGTGTGTTCGGTACCGCCACCCCGGGTGACGCGGTGGCCGAGCCCGGCGTGTTCGCGGCCGACCTGTGCGACCGCGCCGCGGTGGCCGCGATGGTCGAGGAAGTCCAGCCCGACGTGGTCGTGCACCTGGCCGGCATTGCCTTTGTCGGCCATGGCGACGCCGAGCAGATCTACCGCGTCAACGTGGCCGGCACCCGTAATTTGCTGGAAGCGCTGGCGTCGCTGCGCAAGCGGCCGTCGGCGGTGCTGCTGGCCTCGTCGGCCAACATCTACGGCAACGCCAGCGTGCCCGTCATCGACGAGCAGGTCGCGCCGGCGCCGGCCAACGACTACGCGGTGAGCAAGCTGGCCATGGAATACATGGCGCGCCTGTGGATGGACCGGTTGCCGATCATCGTCGCGCGGCCGTTCAACTACACCGGCGTCGGCCAGAGCGAAAACTTCCTGCTGCCGAAGATCGTCTCCCATTTCCGCCGCAAGGCCGAAACGATCGAGCTGGGTAACCTGGCGATCGCGCGCGACTTTTCCGACGTGCGCATGGTGGCCTGGAGCTACCGGCGCCTGCTGGCGGCCGCGCCGGCGGGCCAGGCCTTCAACATCTGCTCGGGACGCAGCCAGTCGCTGGCCGGCGTGATCGACATGATGTCGGAGATCGCCGGCTACCGCATTGAGGTCCGCGTCAATCCGGCCTTCGTGCGCGCCAACGACGTGCTGACCCTTACCGGCGACAACGCCAGGCTGGCCGGCGTGGCCGGCGCCATCCCGACCCGTCCGCTGTCCGAGACGCTGCGCTGGATGTACGAGGGGTGAACATGAACCGGCTGCGCGTGGGCCTGGGCACGACCACGATCGAGCCAGGACTCACGGGCGGACAGATCGACGGCATTGGCGTGTACACGCGTGCGCTGCTGTCGCATCTTCCGCAAGCTGGCTGCAATGTCGCGCCTTACTCCTGGCCGGCCGGCGCCGGCACGGTCAGCATCGGCCAGGCCCTGCCGCAATCGTTCGCCCGCGCTTCGCTGGCCGACCTGGCCATGCCGGGCGCACACCGGGTCCACATGCCGGCCGACCTGTTCCACGCCACCGATTACCGGATCGTGCGCATGGACTGTCCGGTCGTGGCCACCCTGCACGACGCCCTGCCGATCAAGTATCCCGCATGGTGCAATCCGCGCATGCGGCGCCTGAAGAACTGGCTGCAGCGCAAGGCGGCGCAGAAGGCCGACCATGTCATCGCCGTCTCGCACTTCGCCGTGGCCGAGCTGGTCGAATGCTTCGGCGTCGACGAGCGCCGCGTATCGGTGGTGCATAACGGCGTCGACGAGGCCTGGCTCGGCGCCCCCGATGCACAGGACGTGGCGGCGACGCTGTCCGCGCATGGCTTGCGGCCCGGTTATTTTCTCTCCGTCGGCACGCTACAGCCGCGCAAGAACGTCGAGCGCGTACTCGGCGCCTGGCTGGCCCTGCCGGCGCCGGAACGCGCCGAGCGTGCGCTGGTCATCGTCGGCGCCGCCGGCTGGCGCTGCGATACCCTGTTGCGGCGCATCGAAGCCGCCCGCGCCGAAGGCGAAAACGTGGTCTGGCTGAAGGGGCTGGCGGGCGAGCAGGCGCTGCGCCACGTGTACGCGGGCGCCGGCGTCCTGGTCTTTCCTTCGCTGTACGAGGGTTTCGGCATCCCGCTGCTCGAAGCCTTTGCCTCGGGCGTGCCTGCCGTTACCTCGAACGTCAGCTCGCTGCCGGAAGTGAGTGCGGGCGCCGCGCTCGAAGTCGACCCCCTGGACGAAGGCGCGATCGGCGCCGCGATGCTGGCGCTGGTGCGCGATGGCGCGCTGCGCGCGCGCTGCATCGCCGCCGGCCGCGCACGCGCGGCAGCCCTGACCTGGCGCGCCACCGCCCAGGCTACTGCCGCTGTCTACCGCCAGGTTCTCGCGCAATAAGCTTTTATCCACAAACACGATGCGCGTTCTTCATTTCTACAAGACCTATTATCCCGACACCGTAGGCGGGGTCGAGCAGACCATCCGCCAGATGTGCGTCGGCACCGGCCGCCTCGGCGTGACCAATACCGTGCTGTCGCTGTCGCGCGAAAAGAACCTGCAGCCGATCGCCTTCGAGGGCCACACCGTGCACCGCGTGCCGCTCGACTTCGAGATCGCCTCGAACGCCTGCTCGTATGCCGCGCTCGGCGCCCTGGCGCGCCTGGCGCGCGAGGCCGACGTGGTGCACTACCACTTCCCCTGGCCCTTCATGGACCTGGCCCATTTCGTGGCGCGCGTGCGCAAGCCGACGGTGGTCAGCTACCACTCCGACATCGTGCGCCAGAAGAACCTGCTGCGCCTGTACCAGCCGCTGAAGCACCGCTTCCTGCGTAGCGTCGACGCCATCGTCGCCGCTTCGCCGAACTACCTGGCTTCGTCGGCGGTGCTGGCGCGCTACCCCGGCAAGGCCCGCGTCATCACCTACGGCCTGGACCAGGCCAGCTATCCGCAGCCCGACCCGGCGCGGCTGGCGTACTGGCGCGAGCGGGTCGGCCCGAAGTTCTTCCTGTTCGTCGGCGTGCTGCGCTACTACAAGGGCCTGCACGTGCTGCTCGACGCGGTGGCGGGCACCGAGTATCCGGTGGTGATCGTCGGCGCCGGCCCGGAAGAGGCGGCGCTCAAGGCCCAGGCCGCGCGCCTGGGCCTGAAGAACGTGCTGTTCACCGGCGCCCTCGACGAGGAAGACAAGGTCGCGCTGCTGACCCTGGCCTATGCCTTTGCCTTCCCCTCGCACCTGCGCTCGGAAGCCTTTGGCGTGTCGCTGCTGGAAGGGGCGATGTACGGCAAGCCGATGATCTCGTGCGAGATCGGCACCGGCACCAGCTACATCAACATCGCCGGCGAGACCGGCCTGGTGGTGCCGCCGGACGACGCCCCGGCCCTGCGCGCGGCGCTGCGCACCCTGTGGAACGACCCGGAACTGGCGCGCGCCATGGGCGGCAACGCGGCCCGCCGTTTCGAGGAAGTATTCACCTCGGCGCAGATGGCGGCCGACTATATGGCCCTGTACCGCGAAGTGCTGGCCAAGCATGCCGGCGCGCCGCATGCGCCCGCCACGCCGCTGGCGCCGCCGGTCACGCCGGAATAGCCGAAGCAGGAGCAAAGCAAAAGGGGCGCAGCGCGCCCCTTTTTTTGTGCCTGTGAACGCTTACGCGAACTGCGCCTCCGCTTCGGCTTCGACCTTCTCCGCCCAGCGCAGCCGCACCGTGCGGATCGCCGGCAGCTGGGCCACGAACAGGTCGACCAGGGCCGGATCGAAGTGCTTGCCCTTCTGCTGCATCAGGTAGTCCACCGCTTCTTCCTCGCTCCAGGCGCGCTTGTAGGGCCGGATCGAGGTCAGGGCGTCGAACACGTCGGCGATCGCCACGATGCGCCCGGCCAGCGGAATGCGCTCGCCGGCCAGCCGGTTCGGGTAGCCGCTGCCGTCGTACTTCTCGTGGTGGGTGATGGCGATGTCGTGCGCCAGCTTCAGCATGCCGCCTTCGTGCTGGCCGATGATCTCGGCGCCGATGGTGGCGTGGCTCTGCATGATCTTCCATTCGTCCGGATCGAGCGGGCCGGCCTTTTGCAGGATGCGGTCGGGGATGCCGATCTTGCCGACGTCGTGCATCGGCGCGGCGTGCAGCAGATCGTCGGCTTCCTCTTCGGTCATGCCGGCCGCCAGGCCCAGGATGCGCGCGAAATGGCTCATGCGGATCACGTGCAGGCCGGTCTCGTTGTCCTTGTACTCGGCCGCGAGACCCAGGCGCTGGACGATCGCCAGACGCGAGGCCTTCAGTTCCTCGGTGCGCACCAGCGACAGGTGGGTGCGCACGCGTGCGCGCACCAGCGGCGGGCTGATCGGCTTGGTGATGTAGTCGACGGCGCCGGCCTCGAAGCCTTCCAGCTCGTCGGCGGTGTCGGTCAGGGCGGTCACGAAGATCACCGGGATCGGCGCCGTCATCGGGTTCGCCTTCAGCGCGGCGCAGACTTCGTAGCCGCTCATCCCCGGCATCATCACGTCGAGCAGCACCAGGTCGGGGCGCTCCTTGACGGCCAGTTCCAGCGCACGCGCGCCGTCTTTCGCGAACAGCAGGCGGTAGTGGTCCTGCAGGATCTGCCGCAGCAGTTGCAGGTTGCTGGCTTCGTCGTCGACCGCCAGGATCAGCGGGCGGGTGATGTTATTGCTCATTGCATCGTTTCCTGTGGCGTTACATCGTCTAGGGTTTCGAGCGCGATCAGCACGGCGTCGAGCTGCTGCTGGGCGAGGTCGAAGTCGAAATCGGCCAGGGCGGCCTGGACCTGCGTCACGCGCGCGGCCACCGGGTGGCCGGCCAGCGCCGCCGCCAGCCCGGCCAGGGCCGCGTCGTCGAGGGCGCCGCGGGCGAGCGCATCGTGCAGCAGGCCGCCGGCGCGGCGCGCGCGCGCCAGGTCGACGCTGTCGCCGGCTGCATTCGCCGCAGGTGCGGCGGCAGGCTGCTGGTGGCGGATCAGCGCCAATACTTCCGCATGGGCGGCATCGACACCGTCCAGCGCCTGCGGCAGCAGGGCCAGGGTGGCCAGCTGCTGGCCCTTGTCGCCTTCGGCCAGGGTTTCCAGTTCGGCCAGCGCATCGCTCAGCAGTTCCAGGCCGAGGTTCGCTGCCACGCCGCGCACCTTGTGCGCCAGCATGCGCAGCGACGGGTAGTCGGCGCCGTCGGCAAAGCCGCGCAGGAACTGCGGCAGCAGCGCGTGCTGGGCGTGGAAGTGGGCCAGCGCTTCCAGGTAGGCGTCTTCCTTGCCGCCCCAGCGGTGCACGCCGCCCATGCGGTTCCAGGCCTGGCGCCCGACCGCCGGCGCATCCTGGGCCGCGTTCGAGCCGATGCCGAGCACGCGCGCGATTTCATGCGAGAGCGTGAACCAGTCGACCGGCTTGGAGGCGAAGCCGTCCATGCCCACTTCGGCGCTGGCGCGGCGGTGTTCGGCCAGCACGCTGGCGGTCATGGCGATCACCGGCACGCGCGGGCGGCCGGCCGCTTCGGCCTGCTCGCGGATCAGGCGCGTGGCGCGCAGGCCATCGATGGTCGGCATCTGGAAGTCCATCAGGATCAGGTCGAAGTCCTGGCGCGCGGCCAGCTCGACCACCTGGGCGCCATCCGAGGCGCCGGTCATGCTGTGGCCGCGGCGCGCCATCAGGAGCTGCAGCAGTTCCAGGTTCTGCGGCACGTCGTCGGCCACCAGCACGCGCAGGCGCGGCAGGGCGGCGGCGGTGCGCACGCGCGCCTGCTGCGGCGCGAAGCGCGCCACCATCAGCGGCAGCAGCACGTGGAAGGTGGTGCCTTCGCCCACCGTGCTCTCGGCCCAGATCTTCCCGCCCATCAGCTCGACCAGCTGCTTGCTGATCGTGGTGCCCAGGCCGGTGCCGCCGAAGCGGCGCGTCATCGAGGCGTCGGCTTGGGTGAAGGGATCGAAGATCGCGTCCAGGCGCTCGGGCGCGATGCCGATGCCGGTGTCCTTCACGGAAAAGTGCAGCTGGTCGCCCTGGGCTTCAGCGCGCAGCACCACGCTGCCGGCGGCGGTGAACTTGATCGCGTTGTCGAGCAGGTTGGTGAGCACCTGGCGGATGCGCAGCTCGTCGCCGCGCAGATTCGTCGGCAGCGCCGGGTCGTAGTGGATGTCGACGTGCAGGCCCTTGGCGCGCGCGTTAGCCGCCAGCGTCGACGACAGTTCGTCGATCAGCGACAGCAGGTTGAAATCGTTGATCTCGAGTTCGACCGCGCCTTTTTCCAGCTTGGCGGTGTCCAGGATCTCGTTCAGCAGGCGCAGGAGCGAGCGGCCGGCGTTGCGCACGGTGTCGAGGTGGCGCCGCTGGTTCGGAGCCAGTTCGCCGTCGAGCAGCACGTCGGTGAAGCCGAGGATGGCGTTCATCGGGGTGCGGATCTCGTGGCTCATGTTGGCCACGAAGGTCGCGCGCGCGGCGGCGGCCTGCTCGGCGTTGTCCTTGGCGTCGCGCAGCGCTTCTTCCATCATGCGGCGCTCGCTGATGTCGAGGATCACGCCGTCGAGCCAGGCCAGCTTGCCGGCGTCGTCGCGCACGGCGGTGCCGTTCTCCCACAGCCAGCGGGTGCTGCCGTCGGCGTGCAGCAGGCGGTATTCGACCAGCCAGGGGCGGTCCTCGCGCAGCGCGGTCTCGATGGCTTCCGACACGCGCACGCGGTCGGCGGCGTGGATCAGGGCGCCGAAGCTGCGGCGCGGCGCGACGTCCGGCGATGCGCTCATGAAGTCGCGCGCCGGGTAACCGGCCACGCGCTCGACGGCGTCGCTGATGAATACCATCGGATGCGTGCCTTCGATGCAGCTGCGGTAGGAGATGCCGGGAATGGTGCCGATCAGGGAGCGGAACTGCTGCTCGCTGGCGCGCAGCGCCCCGACCATCTCGCGCCGCTCGGTGATGTCGGTGACGAAGCAGACGAACAGTTCCTGGTCTTCCAGGCGGGCGTGACCGATGGCGACGCGGATCGGCACCAGGCTGCCGTCGCGGCGCAGGGCCTCGACTTCGGCGTTGTCGGGGGCGGCCTGGGTGCCGCTGCTGGCCAGGTAGCCGAACAGACCGGCACGGCTGGCCTGGTCGCCTTCGGGCAGGAGCAGGCCGGCGTTACCGCCCACGATCTCGTCGCGGCGCCAGCCGAAGATCTTCTCGGCCGAGGCATTGAATTCGAGGATGGTGCCTTCGCGGTCGATCGTGATCACGCCGTCGATGGTGGTGGTGAGCAGGGCGCGCATCCAGGCTTCGCTGCGCGAGAGTTCGCCGTACAGGCGGCGGTAGCGCAGCAGGCCGTTGGCGGCCAGCACCAGCACCGTGAACAGCACGGTGATCAGGGAAATGCCGATCGCCAGCGCGGTGGTGTCGGACGAGGCGGGGGCGTTCGGGTCGACGCGGCCGACGAAGCGGGCGGCGGCCATGCCGGTGTAGTGCATGCCCGAGATGGCGCAGCCCATGACGGTGGCCGCCAGCAACAAGCGGCCCGATTCGCTGATGCCGGCCAGGCGGCGCAGGCCGAAGCGTACCCACAGGGCGAGTGTGGCCAGCACCACGGCGACCACGATCGACAGCAGGAAGATATACGGGTCGTAGCGCAGCTCGAGGCCCATCTGCATGCCTTCCATGCCGGCGTAGTGCATGGCGCCGATGCCGGCGCCGACCAGCACGCCGCCGACCAGCAGGCCGCAGACGCCCAGGCGTTCGCGCGCGATCAGGCTCAGGGCGACGTAGGAGGCGAAGATGCTCGGCAGGCTCGACAGGATGGTGGTCATCGGGTCGTAGACGACCTGGGTGCACAGGTTAAAGGCGAGCATGCCGATGAAGTGCATGGACCAGACGCCGGCGCCGAGCGCCAGGCTGCCGGTCAGCAGGAAGACCGTGCGCTGGCTGCTGCGCAGGCGGGCCTGGCCGGCGATCTGCAGGCCCATCCACGACGAAAAGATCGCCACCAGCAGCGACAGCAGCACCAGCTTGGTGTCGTAGATGCCATAGCTGAGCAGCGAAGGGTCATCGGGCAGGGTGAAAAGCGGCATGGCGTCTTTCGGGAAAGCTTGAAATCAGTAAAAACAGAACCAGTGGGAATACAGAAGTATGACACTTTCCGTATGGAAAGTCTTGGTTTTATGCGGAAAACTTATAATGCTGCTATCGCATCTGTCGCGTGCTTGCGACCATGTGCACGGGAGTTAACTTTGGCATAGTTCCTTGCGGTATGCTTATTGCATGAATGGCCTGGGGTATCAGGTTTTTTCATGATTGAACAAGCACCAGGGAGGGCAAGACCATGCAGATCCAGCACATCACGGGCGCAGTTTGCCTGGCCCTGTCTGCACTCTTGCCTGCACGCGCCGCGCCGTCATCCCAGCAGGCGGGCGCCCTCTACATTGCCACCGAAGAGGCAGCCCCATCGAGCATGCGCGACGCCAGCGGCCGGGTCGTCGGGATCGCCACCGATAAGGTGCGTGCGGCCATGGCCCGCGCCGGCGTGGCCTACACCATCGAGACGCTGCCCTGGAAGCGTGCCTATGCCGCCGCGCGCGAGCGGCCCGACGCCTGCGTCTACTCCACCACCCGCACGCCCGAGCGCGAAGCCCTGTTCAAGTGGGTGGGGCCGACCGACAGCGCGCAATGGGTACTGATGGCGCGCGCCGACCGCCGCATTGCGCTGGCCTCGCTGGACGATGCCCGGCCTTACCGCATCGGCACCTACCGCGGCGACGCCCGCGACGATTACCTGCGTAGCCGCGGCTTCACCGTCGACACCGCCCCGCACGACCTGCTCAATCCGCAGAAGCTGCTGCTGGGACGCATCGACCTGTGGGCGGCCTCGCTGCGGCGCGGCAGCATGGTGCTGGAACAGAACGGGTGGAAGGGCAGGATCGTGCCGGTATTCACATTCAGCCGCCAGGATGTGTTCCTGGCTTGTCATCCCGGCGTGCCGGATGCGGTGATCAGGCGGCTGAACGATGCGTTTGCAGCGCTGGGGCGCGATGGCACGCTGAAACGGATCGAGCGGGCCTACGATCACTGGACGGTGCAGGCGAAGGCGCGATAGCAACAAAAAACCCGCGCTCTCCAGGAGAGACGCGGGTTTCGGTATTCGATGTTGCTGCAAGCTTTGGTGCCTCCGGCCGGAATCGAACCGGCACGCCTTACGGCGCTTGATTTTGAGTCAAGTGCGTCTACCAATTCCGCCACAGAGGCCTTGCACACAACGAGGCCGCATATTAGCACACCAGTTCCGGTGCTGACCAGTTTACAGCAGAGGCCGCGAGCGGGAGGCTAGCTGGCCAGCGCCTTCTGCAGCGCGCGCAACACCGGCACCGGACCGATGACTTCCAGCGCATGGGCATGCACCCGGACATTCACGTTGTGCGCCCGGTTGCGCCAGCTCGGCTGCGCGGTCTTCACGTAACGCAGCAGGCCGGGGCCGGCTTCGCTGCGCGCGTAGCCGAGCGCATCGAGGGTGGCGTCGAGGGTGCTGGCCATATGGCAGGCGTCGAAGCGGGTGCTGACTTCCAGGCGCCCCGGGGCATGTGCGCACAGGGGCAGGGCCAGGCCGGCGAGTACCGGCAGCACGATGTAGGCCAGGGGTGCGCTGGGGTCGAACAGGTGCATGGCGACGACTAGCAGCGGCATGCCGATGGCCAGCGTCAGGCCGTAGGCCGTGAGCGGGGAGAGGTTGCCCAGGAGGCCGGCGCCCCGCTGCGCTGGCATGACTTCAGAAAACATTACGCTTTTCATGTTGTTTCCTCCATGGTGCGAACGCCGGATGGCGATGGCACTGCCTGCCATTGTCTGCCCCGTATATGGTCCCGGATTGAGCTGACTCAAGGAGGGGGACGTTCAAAAGCAAACGTCCGGCCCGGACAGCCACTCAAAGCATGAGGTGGCGGCGCGGGCATTCCCTTGCGCCGCGTCGATGACCATTGTCAATGGAAACGATATGAACAAGACCTCCCTGGTGTTCTCCGCCTTGCTGGCAGGCGCCGTGTGCGCCGCTCCCCAGGCCGCCGCGCAGACCATTGCGCGCAGCACGCCCATTGCCGCCATCGGCGACGGTGCAGGCGGCTTCAATGCCTGGTTCGGCGACGGTTTCACGGCCGCCGAATCCGGCCGCGACTTCACCGAGCTGTTCACCTTCAGCGTCAGCGGCCTGCCTTTCGATGCGGCGGCCTCGGTAACATCCTCGTTCCTGAATTCGCCGCTGGGCAAGGACCTCGACATCGTCGCCCTCAGCCTGTACCGCTACGATCCGGCCACCCTGGCGGTCATCGGCCCGGTCGTGGCCGGCATCGACGGGACCGGCTTCGGCGACGAGGCCCCGGATTCCTGGTCGCTGGCGGCCTACGACTTGCCGACCGGGGCCTACGCGGTGCGGGTCGACGGGCGGGTGCTGGGCAGCGGCGGCGGCAGCTTCGGGGCCGACCTGGCGGTGTCGCCGGTGCCGGAAGTGCCGGCCTTTGCGCTGCTGCTGGCGGGGCTGGCGGCGGGGGCGCTGGCGCGCCGGCGCGGGCAGCGGCGCGCCATGGAAAAACCGCCCTGCGGGTGATCCCGGAGGGCGGTTTCGGAAGGCGAAGCGCCTGCCTTCAGCGGCGGCGGCTCAGCGGCGGCGGGGCAGTCTCAGCGCGAGGGTTCGACGCACCCGTTCAGCGGCGCCGGTACAGGCGGAAGCGCTCGTCGCGGTCCGAGGCGCGGCGGCCTTCCCACAGCAGCGTGGCGCCGCTCGTGGCCCAGCGGCGCGCCAGGGCGCGCTTGGCCCTGGCCTTCGCGTTGGCTTCGCTGTTCGCCTCGTCGTCAGCCGTGTCGCGCGTCCTGATGCTGTCCTGCAGCAGCACGTAATCGCATTGTCCGCCTTCGACACCGGCAAACGGCAGGCGGCCGAAGTAGGCGAACGAGGCGCGCTGGGCCGAGCCGACGTTCGTGTCGATGCAGTTGGCGCCAGGCGGCAGCTTGGCGGCAATCGCCTGGGCCACGCCGGCGTAGCTGCGGCGGTAGTTCAGGTCCGGCAAGAACAGGGTCATCAGGAGCACCCAAAGCAGGATCAGGCCGCTCGACGACAGCACCACGGCGCGCCACAGCACGGCCGGCTGGCGCGACACGCGCCAGCGCACCAGCAGGATCCACCCGACCGTCACGCTGGCCGCCACCAGGAAGGAGACGATGCCGAATTCCGGCTTGAAGCCCGGCACCAGCTTCAGGGCGTTGTGCGCCAGCTTGGCCGGCCAGCCGGTGAGCTTGGCGATCCAGAACAGCCAGGTCAGGGCGGCGAGGGTGGTCAGCGCCATCACCGAGAACCAGTCGATGGCGTTGATGGCGCCGCGCTTCATGGTCGGCAAGCCGAAGGCGGCCATCAGGGCCAGCAGCGGCAGCAGCTTGAGCAGGTCGCCGTTTTCCGGCGTCGGGTCGCACAGGATCACCACGGTCAGGGCGCCCAGGAAGGTCAGGGGCAGCACGATGTGCAGCATGTTCTGCTGGCGGCGCCAGGCCCAGATGGCCCAGCCGGCAAACGGCCAGGCCGGCCAGAAGAACCAGACGCCCACGCGGAAGAAGGCGCTGATCGAGGCCCAGTTCGGCAGGCTCAGCTCGGACGCGTTCCAGGCCAGCCACTCCGGGATGGGCGACTGGCTGTAAGGCTGGACGATGCTTGCCGGCAGTATCCACACCAGGCTCAGCAGGAAGGCCACGCCCGCCGCCAGCGCCAGGTGGCGCAGCGAAGTGGCGGGCGGCAGGCGGAAGAAACGGGTGCCGAGGAACAGCGCGATCAGCAGCGCAACCGGCGACAGCGGGCCGCGGCTCAGGACCAGGGCGCCCAGCGACAGCCCGACCAGCACGGCATTGCGCACGCTGGCGCCTTCGACGTAGCGCACGGCGCGGTACAGGAAATAGGCGATCAGCGAGCCCTGCAGGGTAACGGACAGGGTTTCGTGGCTGAGCAGCAGCAGGCCGAGCGAGCCGAGATAGACCAGCACCGCGGTATCGGCCAGGGTGCGGCCGTAGTCGTCGGGTTCGGGCTGGCCACCGAAGGCCAGGCGCAGCGGCTGGGCTTCGGGGCGGCGCCCCAGGTGGAAGGCCGTGTACCAGAGCGACATGGTGCCGAGGACAAAAATGCCGATGTTCGAGACGCGCGCGGCCAGCACGTCGCCCAGCAGCCAGCCGAACAGCTTGATGCAGATGGCGCCCAGCCAGAAGGCGAGCGGACCTTCGTCGTTGACGGCCAGGCCGGCGATGTTCGGGTACAGCCAGTCGTGCAGGCCGCCGCGCGCCATCGTCCACATGATGCCGAAGCTGCCGGCGTCATCCTTCCACGGGTCGCGGCCGATCAGTCCCGGCAGGATATACAGCATGCCGAGCGCGAACAGCGCCCAGCGCGGCAGGGCCAGCGTGGCGGCGGCGGGGAGACGGACTGGTTTCATCGATAAGTCTGATGCGAAATTAATGTCGCGCTAGTATAGCGGCATTAGAAAAGGCGAAAAAAAAGAAGCCGGAAACCGGCTTCTTCTCGTGTCCTGCGCAGCGCTTGCTGGAAGCGCCTGACAGATTGTGACTGCTGTGCTGCTTAGCCGTTCGCGACCGAAGTCTTCGAACCGACCGAGCCGAACTTCTGGCGGAACTTCTCGACGCGGCCAGCGGTGTCGACGATCTTGTGCTTGCCGGTGTAGAACGGGTGCGATTCAGCGGACACCTCGATCTTGATCAGCGGGTAGTCTTTGCCTTCGTGGTTGATCGTTTCGCGGGTAGCGATGGTCGAACGGGTCACGAATTTGAAGTCGCACGACACGTCGTGGAACACGACTTCACGGTAATCTGGATGGATATCGGTCTTCATGGTTTTGCCTTGGTTAGTTTGGTAGCCAAACAGCACTTCGTCGGTCTCGCTGCTTCTTGACCCGATTGCCGATCACTTGCCAGGGGTGGAATTACTGAACCCACGATTATAGAACGCTCCGGCGGTTGAGGCAACCGTTCCCGGAATGGCGGCGGATGTGTGGCCGATCGGGTGACCGTACGGTGGGCACTCCGTGCCCACGCGGAACGTGGAGCTAACGCGACGCTTGAGCAAGCGTTGGCGGATGATCATATGATGCGCGTCGAAATGAGCAGCCACGGTGCGTGCTTCCGCGTGGGCACGGGGTGCCCACCGTACGGTTGCGTTCGCGATAACGGATACGTTATCGATACGCATGAATAAAAAAGGCGGCCGAAGCCGCCTTTCGTGATGCTTTTGGCTGGAATTAACCGCCGCGGCGCATCATGTCGAAGAATTCCACATTGGTCTTCGTCGCACGCATCTTGTCGAGGATGAACTCCATCGCCTCGATCTCGTCCATCGAGTACAGCAGCTTGCGCAGGATCCAGATCTTCTGCAGCTGGTCCGGCTTGATCAGCAGTTCCTCGCGGCGGGTGCCCGACTTGTTCAGGTTGATTGCCGGATACACACGCTTCTCGGCCAGGCGGCGCTCGAGGTGGACTTCCATGTTGCCGGTGCCCTTGAATTCCTCGTAGATCACGTCGTCCATGCGCGAGCCGGTTTCGATCAGGGCGGTCGCGACGATGGTCAGCGAGCCGCCTTCCTCGACGTTACGTGCGGCGCCGAAGAAACGCTTCGGACGCTGCAGCGCATTCGCGTCGACACCGCCGGTCAGGACCTTGCCCGATGCCGGGATCACGGTGTTGTAGGCGCGCGCCAGGCGGGTGATCGAGTCCAGCAGGATCACGACGTCCTTCTTCATTTCGACCAGGCGCTTGGCTTTTTCCAGCACCATCTCGGCAACCTGCACGTGGCGGGTGGCCGGTTCGTCGAAAGTCGAGGCGACGACTTCGCCGCGCACCGAGCGCTGCATTTCCGTCACTTCCTCAGGACGTTCGTCGATCAGCAGGACGATCAGGGTCACGTCCGGGTGGTTCGCGGTGATCGCGTGCGCGATGTGCTGCAGCATGACCGACTTGCCGGACTTCGGCGACGCCACCAGCAGGCCGCGCTGGCCCTTGCCGATCGGCGAGATCAGGTCGACGATGCGGCCGGTGATGTTCTCTGCGCCGTTCATGTCGCGCTCGAGGCGCAGCGGCTCGTTCGGGTGCAGCGGCGTCAGGTTTTCAAACAGGATGCGGTGCTTCGAGGCTTCCGGCGATTCGCCGTTGACCTTGTCCACCTTTACCAGTGCGAAATAGCGCTCGCCGTCTTTCGGGGTGCGCACTTCGCCTTCGATCGAGTCACCCGTATGCAGGTTGAAGCGGCGGATCTGCGACGGCGAGATGTAGATGTCGTCGGTCGAGGCCATGTAGCTCGCATCGGGCGAACGCAGGAAGCCGAAGCCGTCGGGCAGGACTTCGAGTGCGCCGTCGCCGAAGATCTGCTCGCCCTGCTTGGCGCGCTTCTTCAGGATGGCGAACATCAGTTCTTGTTTGCGCAGGCGCGCTGCGTTGTCGATGTCGAGGCTGATTGCCATCTCCAGAAGGGCGGAGACGTGCATTGCCTTCAGTTCAGATAAGTGCATGTTATGTGGGTGTCCCGTGACGGGAAAGTAAAGGTAGGGGAGGGGACTGCGTGGGTTAGTCAGGGGTTGCGGCCGGAATCGGCGGGCTACCCATCCAGATTAATGGCGGCAGTGCGGGCGCGCTGCCGCCGCTCAACAAGACGCTCGATGAAACCTTGAGTAAGCGCTCGATCAGATGTTGCTGTCGATGAAAGCCGTCAGCTGGCCCTTGGCCATGGCGCCGACTTTCTGTGCGGCCGGGGCGCCGTCCTTGAACAGGATCAGGGTCGGGATGCCACGGATGCCGAACTGGGCCGGCACGGCCTGGTTGGCGTCGACGTCCATCTTCGCGATCGTGATCTTGTCGCCGTATTCTTTCGCGACTTCTTCGAGGATCGGGGCGATCATCTTGCACGGACCGCACCACTCGGCCCAGAAATCGACCAGGACCGGACGCTCGGACTTGAGCACGTCGGTTTCGAAAGAAGCATCGCTGATGTGTTTAATGTTTTCGCTCATGTTTTCCTCAAAGGATCAATGTACGCCTGGAGACTGAAAGAGCTCGTCCGGCTTCCGATTTTTTAAAAACTGGGTTGCAACACAATGGTGGAGACAATGTGTGCAAACTCAATATTGGAAGGGCGTCAAGAGGACGTCAGGCGGGGGATTTAGGCGGAATAATACCGCATTTTCCTGAAAAGTGTTCAGGCGTTTGTATAAAACTTAACTTGTCACGGCCGAGCGCAATTGCTCCAGTCCGATAGGCTTGCGGAAGGTGCCGGCGACGCGCAGGCCGAGCACCCGCGCCAGCTCGCCGGCGGCGTCGCGCACCCCGGCATCCATGCCCGAGAGCAGGATGACGCGGCCATTGAAACCGCGCGCGGCGGCGGCCTGCAGGAACTCGATGCCGTCCATGTCGGGCAGGGCCAGGTCGCAGATCAGGGTGTCGGGATTGCGTTCTTCCAGCGTGGACAGGGCGCGGCGGGTACTGGCCTCGGCAAACACTTCGCGCACGCCCACCTGTTCCAGCATGTCGGTGAGCACGTCCAGCATGAAACGGTCGTCGTCGAGCACCAGCACGCGCGGCGGCTGGACTGGGCTGGCTACGATGTGACCGTTCATACGACTGGTTCCGGAAGAATTTTGACTGGAAAGGAATTATGGTCGAGAAGCGGCATGCATGGAACATGCCGGCCGAAAAAATCCGTCCAGGCGTCGCGTTCAGCCCACGCTGCCCGTGAACTGGTACAAATTTCCGGGATGCCACATCGTGACGCTGGACGCCACGCGCCCGCCCGAGGTGGTCTTGCGCTTGAGCACCAGGCACGGGCTTTTCGCCTCGATGGCCAGCAGCTCGGCCACGTCGCGCGGCGCGCCCAGCGATTCGATGGCCCAGGTAGCGCCCTGCAGCGGGGCCACCGCCATCAGGTGCTCGTTGGGCGTGATGGCATTGAAGTCCTGGGCCAGGTAGTCCGGCGCGCAGGCCGGGTTCACCCAGCGGTCTTCGAGCTGGATCGGCACCTCGTTCTCGAAGTGGACGATCAGCGAGTGGTACAGGGGCGCGTCCGGCGCCAGGCCGAATTGCAGCGCCAGTGCCTCGCTCGCAGGGGCCGACGCCAGGAGATGCAGGCTGCTGCGGTGGCGGTGGCCGCGCGCGCGCACTTCGTCGGCGATATTCCGGATCTCGACCAGGGTGGCCTGGTATTTTTGCGGCGCCACGTAGGTGCCCGAGCCCTGGCGCCGGGTCAGCACCTGCTCGGCGGTGAGTTCGCGCACGGCGCGGTTGACCGTCATGCGCGAGACCCCGAACTGGCGCACCAGCGCCTGCTCCGAGGGCACGAGGTCGCCTTCTTTCCAGCGGCCGGACGCGATCTCGCCGACAAGGTAATCCTTGATACGCTGGAAGATAGGGGTACTCGCTTGCGCGCTCTGTTCGTTCAAACTGCTCTCCGGTGGGGCGATAATGATGGCTGCAGACAGCCGCGATTCTAGCATCGCAATTCGAAAGCAAGAGCTGGAGTGCGCGCGTGTGGAGCAGGTGCCACGATAGGGCGAATAATCCCGCCAGGAGCCGCCATGAAGACCGATACCATTCTCTACGATTACGCCAGCGACGCAGCGCGCTGGGACGCCGTGCAGCGCCGCGAGCGCGCCGCCGACGGTGCCTTCTATTACTCGGTGCGCACCACCGGCGTGTATTGCCGGCCTTCCTGCGGCGCACGGCCGGCGCGGCGCGAGAACGTCGCCTTCCACGCCAGTTGCGCGGAAGCGGAAAGCGCGGGCTTCCGGCCCTGCCTGCGCTGCCGGCCCGACCTGCCGCCGCTGGCCGAGCGCCAGGCGCAGCTGGTGGCCGCCGCCTGCCGCCTGATCGAAGCGAGCGAGGAAGAACCCAGCCTGGACGCGCTCGCAGGCAGCGCCGGCATGAGCCGCTTCCACTTCCACCGCGTGTTCAAGGCGCAGGCCGGGGTGACGCCGAAAGCCTATGCCGGTGCGGTGCGGGCAGCGCGCGTGCGCGCAGGGCTGGCGCAGGGTGCCCCGGTGACCGATGCCCTGTATGCGGCCGGCTTCCAATCGAGCTCGCGCTTTTATGCGGGGGCCGATGCGATGCTGGGCATGGCGCCGGCGCGCTTTCGCAGCGGCGGCGCGGGCGAGGAGATCCGCTTCGCGGTGGCCGCCTGTTCGCTCGGCGCGATCCTGGTCGCCAGCACCGGCCGTGGCATCTGCGCGATCCTGATGGGCGACGATCCCGAGGCCCTGGTGCACGACCTGCAGGACCGCTTTCCGAAGGCGCGGCTGGTCGGCGCCGATGCCGGTTTCGAGCGCACGGTGGCGCTGGTGGTGGGTTTCGTGGAAGCGCCGCGCCTGGGCCTGGACTTGCCGCTGGATGTGCGCGGCACCGCCTTCCAGCAGCGCGTGTGGGAGGCCTTGCGCGCGATTCCGGCCGGGGTGACGGTGAGTTATACCGAGCTGGCAGAGCGTATCGGGTCGCCGAATGCGGTGCGCGCGGTGGCCGGCGCCTGCGCGGCCAATCCGGTGGCGGTGGCGATTCCCTGCCACCGGGTGGTGCGCAACGATGGCGGCTTGTCGGGCTACCGCTGGGGCATCGCGCGCAAGCGGGCGCTGATCGACAGGGAAAAGAATGACGCTTAGTTGTTGCTGCTTATTTGCGCGCTGCCGCTTCCTGCGTCAGCGTTTTCTCCAGGCGCTGGCGGCCAGCGTCGGCATAGCGGCGGCAGGCCTCGCGGTCGATGAAGGCGGTGCTGCCTTCGTTGGCCTGGCGCGCATGGCGCTCGAACAGGCCGCTGGCTTCCGGGTGGGCCGACACCAGGATGTCGCAGGGCAGGGCGGCCACGCGCGCGATCGAGCGCTCGATGTCGGCTTTCGCAGTCGGATAGTGCGGATTGCCGCTGTAGCGGAAACCGTTCAGGCCAAAGGCGTTCAGGCTGTCGGCGTACACCATGTTCATGGCGCCGGCCGGCTCGATCGCCGTCCAGGTCCAGGTGATGCCGCCCTGGGTGTGGCCCGGGGTGTAGTTGGCTTTCACCGCCAGCGGCCCGACGGTCACGACGTCGCCGTCGCGCACCGCCTGCACGTTTTCCACCGGTTCGATGTCGGGCAGCGCGCCGAACTGCGGGTCGCCCCGGTTCGGCTTGCCGCTTTCCAGCACGGGCTTGGCGGCGGCGCTGGTCAGTACCGTGGCGCCGCTCACGCGCTGCAGCTGGGCCAGGCCGCCGGCATGGTCGAAGTGCTCGTGCGACACCAGGATGTACTTGATCTCTTCCGGCTTGAAGCCGAGCCTGCGTATGTGCTCGATGATGGTGGCCGCCGACTTCGGCGTGCCGCCGTCGATCAGGATGTGCCCCTTGGACGAGGTGATCAGCACCGAGGCCACGCCCTGGGGGCCGACATAGTAACTGCCGCCGTAGATCGGGAAGGGGTCCTGCGGTGCGTCCCAGTCGGCGGCGTGCACGCCGTGGATGCATGTACATATCAGGGAAAGGCTGAGGGCGAGGCGTTTGAAAGGCATGTCGGCGGGAGGGATCGAGTCGGTTTAGCGAATGATAACGAAATAGTGGCGGATGGCGGCTGACGGCAGTGTCAAAGCGGCAGGGACTTCGCTACACTCATGTTTTGCATTTATTAAATAAAACGGAGAATCCATGCGCCCCACCCTGAAGCAGTGTTCCATGTTCGTGTTTGCCGCAGTCGCCGCCATGTCGGTACAGGCGCAGACAGTGATCGAGAACGCCAACGGATACACGCTCGACAGCAAGGGTGAACTGGTGCAGTTCTCGGCGCTCGCATTCGATGCCCAGGGCAAGATCCTGGCCGTCGGCAGCGCCGCCGACGTCAGCGCCAAGGCGCCGGGCGCGCGCCGCGTCGACATGGGCGGCAAGACCCTGCTGCCGGGCCTGATCGACGCCCACGGCCACGTGTTCGGCCTGGGCCAGATGCTGACCCAGCTCGACCTCTCGCAAACCACCTCGCTGGAAGGCGCGCTGAAGGCCATCGGCGACTACAGCCGCGCAAACGCCGGCCAGGGCTGGCTGCGCGGGCGCGGCTGGAACCAGGAAAACTGGAAGCTGGGCCGCTTCCCGACCGCCGCGGATGTGGACACGGTCGTGAGCGACCGCCCGGTCTGGTTCGAGCGCGTCGACGGCCACGCCGGCTGGGCCAACAGCCGTGCGCTGGCGGCGGCCGGCATCACGGATAAGACCCCGGACCCGGCCGGCGGCAAGATCGTGCGCGATGCGAACGGTAAAGCCACCGGCGTGCTGGTCGACGCGGCACAGGAACTGGTCGTGAAAGTGCTGCCGCCGCAGACCGAGGCCGAAGGCCGCGTCGTGCTGGATCGTGCGCTCGGCGCGCTGGCGAAGGTAGGCGTGACCAGCACCCACGATGCCGGCCTGGGCGTGGCGGAAGACCGTTTGTATCGCGCTTATGCCGACCAAGGAAAACTGACCGCGCGCATCTACGGCATGATCGGCGGCACCGAAGGCGACTTCGACGCACTGGCCAAGAATGGCCCGCTGAAAACCTACGGCAACGACATGTACGCGCTGCGTGCGGTGAAGCTGTATTCCGACGGCGCCCTGGGCAGCCGCGGCGCCGCGCTCATCAAGCCCTACAGCGATGAGCCGCATTCGCACGGCCTGCTGTTCTACAAAACCGCGCAGATGGATGCCATGATGAAAAAGGCGATGGCGCGCGGCTACCAGGTGAACGTGCACGCCATCGGCGACGCCGGCAACCACCAGATCCTCGACATCTACCAGAAGGAACTGGCGGCGACCAAGAGCGCGGCCCAGCGCCACCGCATCGAGCACGCCCAGGTCGTGACGCAAGCCGACATCGTGCGCTTCAAGACGCTCGGCATCATTCCGTCGATGCAGCCGACCCATGCCACTTCGGACAAGAACATGGCCGAGACCCGCGTCGGACATGAGCGCATCAAGGGTGCGTATGCGTGGCGCAGCTTCCTGCACCAGGGTTCGCGCATCGCCTGCGGGTCGGACTTCCCGGTGGAATCGCCGAATCCCTTCTTCGGCATCCACGCCGCGGTGACGCGCCAGGATGCGTCGGGCCAGCCAATTGCCGGTTGGTATCCGAACCAGGCGATGTCGCTGAAGGAAGCCTTCCGCTGCTTCACGCTTGACGCAGCCTATGCGGGGCACGCGGAAAACAGCTTAGGCTCGCTGGAGCCGGGCAAGTGGGCCGACTTCATCGTAGTGGACCAGGATTTGTTCAAGATGCCGACCTACGATATCTACAAGACCGGCGTGCTGCAGACCTGGGTGGGTGGGAAGCAGGTGTACCAAAAATAACGGTACAGGACGGGACTCGGCGGCCGGGCGGGACTCGGTGGCCGGGACCGTACGGTGGGCACTCCGTGCCCACGCGGAACGATGATCATTGTTGGCGTTTCAAACGGCATATTGTTGGCGTGACGTTTATCGCATACGTATCGAGCGATGTTTTTGAAGCAGCGGACTACGGATCAGCACGTAACCGCGTGGGCACGGAGTGCCCACCGTACGGTCACTGTTCCAGGAAATATAAATTAAACGGATTGACGCTGTTGTATAGACAACCTAGACTCTGAGCATATCCTCAACCCAGGAGCTGCCATGACCCAAGCCTCGCCCCCGTCCGATACCGATCCGCGCTTCGACCCCACGCGCACCATCCGCGCCCCGCATGGCACCGAGCTGAACTGCAAGAGCTGGCTCACCGAAGCCGCTTACCGCATGCTGCAGAACAACCTCGACGCCGAGGTGGCCGAGGACCCGCAGCGCCTGGTGGTCTACGGCGGTATCGGCCGCGCCGCGCGCAACTGGGAGTGCTACGACCAGATCCTCGCCTCCCTGCGCGAGCTGGAAGACGACCAGACCCTGCTCATCCAGTCCGGCAAACCAGTCGGTGTGTTCCAGACCCACGAAAACGCCCCGCGCGTGCTGCTGGCCAATTCAAACCTGGTGCCGAAGTGGGCCAACTGGGAGCATTTCAACGAGCTCGACCGCAAGGGCCTGTTCATGTATGGCCAGATGACGGCCGGCAGCTGGATCTACATCGGCACCCAGGGCATCGTGCAGGGCACCTACGAAACCTTTGCCGAAGCCGGCCGCCAGCATTTCAACGGCGACTGGGGCGGGCGCTGGATCCTCACCGCCGGCCTGGGCGGCATGGGCGGCGCGCAACCGCTGGCGGCCACCTTCGCCGGCGCCGTCTCGCTGACCGTCGAATGCCAGCAGACCAGCATCGACTTCCGCCTGCGCACCCGCTACCTCGACAAGCAGGCCAAGGACATCGACGAGGCCATTGCCCTCATCAAGGAACATACCGACAAGCGCGAAGCCGTCTCCATCGGCCTGCTCGGCAACGCTGCCGACGTGCTGCCGGAACTGGTGCGGCGTGCGAAAGAGGGCGGTCT
The DNA here is from genome assembly GCF_020708045.1 of Massilia sp. IC2-278. Taxonomy (GTDB): domain Bacteria; phylum Pseudomonadota; class Gammaproteobacteria; order Burkholderiales; family Burkholderiaceae_D; genus Telluria. The sequence continues at coordinate 381,169 of NZ_JAJFES010000004.1, read as the reverse complement.
GGTGCCGGACCTCGTGACCGACCAGACCTCGGCCCACGACCTGATCAACGGCTACCTGCCGAGCGGCTGGACGGTCGAGGAGTGGAAGGCGGCGCAGCGCGATCCATCGCAGCACGCGCGCCTGAAAGCGGCTGCTGCCGCGTCCTGTGCCAGGCACGTGCGGGCCATCCTCGACTTCAAGGAACTGGGTTCCTACGCGGTCGACTACGGCAACAACATCCGCCAGGTGGCATTCGACGACGGCTTGACGAACGCCTTCGATTTCCCCGGCTTCGTACCGGCCTATATCCGCCCGCAGTTCTGCGAAGGGCGCGGTCCCTTCCGCTGGGTGGCGCTGTCCGGCGACCCGGAAGACATCTATAAAACCGACGCCAAGATCAAGGAGCTGTTCCCGCACCATGCGCAGGTACACCGCTGGCTCGACATGGCGCGCGAGCGCATCGCCTTCCAGGGTCTGCCGGCGCGCATCTGCTGGCTGGGCCTGGGCGAGCGCCACCTGGCCGGCCTGGCGTTCAACGAGATGGTGCGCACGGGCGAACTGAAGGCGCCGATCGTCATCGGCCGCGACCACCTCGACACCGGCTCGGTCGCCAGCCCGAACCGCGAAACCGAGAGCATGCGCGACGGGACCGACGCCGTGTCCGACTGGCCGCTGCTGAACGCGATGCTGAACACGGCCGGCGGCGCCACCTGGGTCTCGCTGCACCATGGCGGCGGCGTGGGCATGGGCTACTCGCAGCACTCGGGCGTGGTGATCGTTGCCGACGGCACCGAGGCTGCGGCGAAACGCCTGGCGCGCGTGCTGGTGAACGACAGCGGCTCGGGCGTGATGCGCCACGCCGATGCCGGCTATGAATCCGCCATCGAGACAGCCAAGCGCCAGGGCCTGAATCTCCCGATGATCAAGTAAGGTAATCTGAACATGAAACACGAAAACCAAGGTTGGACCCTGGAACCCGGCGCCCTCACGCTGGCCGATTTGCGCGCCGTCTGGGCCGATCATTTCACGATCGCGCTGTCGGCCAACGCCGCCGCACCGATTGCGGCGTCGGCCGCACTGGTTGACGACATCGTCGCCAAGGGCGACCCGGCCTACGGCATCAATACCGGCTTCGGCATCCTGGCCAAGGCCCATATCCCGAACGACCAGCTGGCGCAGCTGCAGCGCAACCTGATCCTGTCGCACGCGGTCGGTACCGGCGCACTCATTGCGGACAACATCGTCCGCCTGATCCTGCTGACCAAGATCGGCAGCCTGGCGCGCGGCTATTCCGGCGTGCGTCCGCTGATCATCGACACCCTGATCGCGCTCTACAACGCGGGCATCATGCCGGCGATTCCGTCGCAGGGTTCGGTCGGCGCCTCGGGCGACCTGGCGCCGCTGGCGCACATGACCCTGGCCATCCTCGGCGTCGGCCCGGTGCGCGTGAAGGGCGAGATCGTCGACGCCGCCGAGGCCCTGCGCGCTGCCGGCATCGAACCGGTGGCCCTGGCCGCAAAAGAGGGCCTGGCCCTGATCAACGGCACCCAGGTATCGACCGCGCTGGCGCTGCACGGCCTGTTCATGGCCGAGCGCCTGGTGGAAGCGGCGATGGTCACCGGCGCGCTGTCGGTGGACGCGGCGCGCGGCAGCGATGCGCCGTTCGACGCACGCATCCACGCGGTGCGCGGCCAGCCCGGCCAGATCGCCGCCGCCGCCATCTACCGCGAGCTGATGGCCGGCAGCGCCATCCGCGCCTCGCACCTGGTGGGCGACGAGCGCGTGCAAGACCCCTACAGCCTGCGCTGCCAGCCGCAAGTCATGGGCGCGGTGATGGACCTGGTAGCGAACGCCGGCCGCACCCTGCTGATCGAGGCGAATGCCGTCACCGACAATCCCTTGCTGTTTCCGGACGATGGCGCGATCGTCTCGGGCGGTAACTTCCATGCCGAGCCGGTTGCCTTTGCCGCCGACACCCTGGCCCTGGCGATTGCCGAAGTCGGCGCCCTGGCCGAGCGCCGCATCGCGCTGCTGATCGATGCGAATTTGTCCGGCCTGCCGGCCTTCCTGGTGCGCGAGCCGGGCCTGAACTCGGGCTTCATGATCGCCCACGTGACGGCCGCCGCCCTGGCGTCGGAGAACAAGTCGCTGGCCCATCCTGCCAGTGTCGACAGCTTGCCGACCTCGGCCAACCAGGAAGACCATGTCAGCATGGCCACCTTCGCGGCGCGCCGATTGGACCAGATGGCGCACAATACGGCTGTGATTGTCGGTATCGAGCTGCTGGCGGCCGGGCAGGGCATCGAGTTCCACCGCCCGCTGGCGACATCAAGGCACCTGGAGCACGTGCATGCCCAGTTGCGCGCGCAGGTGGCGCCCTACGATGCCGACCGCTTCTTCGCACCCGACATCGAGGCCGCGCGCCGCATGGTGGTCGAAGGCGCGCTGTCCGCATCATGCAAGGAGCTGTTCGCAGTTCTGCATCCCTAATTCAACCGCTAGAGGAGAGGTGATGGATTTCCGGTTCAAGGCAGGTACTGCGCCGATGCTGCTGTCGATGCCCCACGTGGGCACCGACATTCCCGACGAAGTCGCCGCCACGATGGCGCCCTGCGCACTGGCGACGGCCGACACCGACTGGCACCTGGCCGAGCTCTACGAGGCGGCCGACCGCCTCGGCATCTCGACCCTGGCCGCGCGCTGGTCGCGTTACGCCATCGACCTGAACCGGCCGCCGGAAAACACGAATCTGTACCCGGGCCTGGACACCACCGGCCTGTGCCCGGTCGACACCTTCGGCCGCGAAAGCTTGTACCAGGAAGGCAAGGTGCCGGACGCCGCCGAAGTCCAGCGCCGCCTCGACCGCTACTGGCGTCCGTACCATAACCAGTTGCGCGCGGAACTGGCGCGCCTGCTGGCGCTGCACGGCAAGGTAGTACTCTGGGATGCGCACTCGATCGCCTCCGTCGTGCCGCGCTTCTTCGAAGGCCGCCTGCCGGACCTGAACTTCGGTACAGCGGAAGGAAAATCCTGCGATCTGGGACTGGAGCAGGCCGTGGTCGGCGTGGCCCGCGCCCAGGACCGCTTCAGCATCGCCGTGAATGGCCGCTTCAAGGGCGGCCACATCACGCGCTTCTATGGCCAGCCGAATGAGGGCGTGCACGCGATCCAGCTCGAGATGTGCCAGTGCCTGTATATGAACGAGGCGCCGCCTTTCGAGTATCGCCCTGAAGTCGCGGCCGAGGTCCAGCCCTTGCTGGCCGAGATGATGGAAGCCGCGCTGGCCTGGGTGCAGAAATGAACGCCCTGTTCGCGCGCCACGCGCTGCTGCCGGAAGGCTGGCGCGGCGACGTGCTCATCGAGTGGGATGCACGCGGCGCCCTCACGCGGGTGCAGGCCGATGCGCGTCCGCCGATCGGCGTGCCGCGCGCCGACTACGTGGTCCCGGGCATGGCCAACTTGCATTCGCACGCCTTCCAGCGCGCGCTCGGCGGGCTGACCGAGCACGCCGGCGATGGCCCGGACAGCTTCTGGACCTGGCGCGAATTGATGTACCGCTTCGCCGCCAACATCACGCCCGAGCAGGCCGAGGCCATCGCCGCCCAGCTGTTCTCGGAATGCCTGCGCCACGGCTACACCTCGCTGTGCGAGTTCCACTATATCCAGCGCGATCCAAACGGGGACATGTATGCGCGGCCGGCCGAGATGGCCGAACGCATCGCTGCGGCCGGCCAGCAGTCCGGCATCGGCCTGACCCTGCTGCCGGTGCTGTACAGCCACAGCGGCTTCGGCGAGCAGCCCCTGAAGCCGGAGCAAAGGCGCTTCCGCACCGACGTCGACACCGTGCTGCGCATCGTCGAGGCGCTGTCTCCGTTGCGCTCGGGCCAGCTGGAAGTCGGCGCCGCGCCGCATTCGCTGCGCGCGGCCGGCATCGAGCAGATCCGCGAACTGGCAGCGGCGCTGCCGAAGGAGCGCCCACTGCACATCCACATCGCCGAGCAGCAGGGCGAAGTCGAGCAGAGCCTGGCGTTCAGTGGCTGGCGGCCGGTCGAGTACCTGCTGGAGAACATCGGCATCGACGAACGGTGGTGCCTGGTGCATGCCACCCACCTGAACGAGGAAGAGGTGAGGGCGCTGGCGGGCAGCGGCGCGGTGGCGGGCATCTGCCCGACCACCGAGGCCAACCTGGGCGACGGCCTGTTCCCGCTCGGGGATTACCTGGCGCTGGGCGGACGCTGGGGCATCGGCAGCGACAGCCATGTGTCGCAGAGCCCGGTCGAGGAATTGCGCTGGCTCGAGTATGGCCAGCGCCTGGCTCATCTGCGCCGCAACGTTGTCGCGAGTTCAACGCGGCGCGACGTTGCGCTCAACTTGTGGCAGGATGCGCTGGCCGGTGGCGCACAGGCGGCCGGGCGTGCCGTGGGCGCCTTGGAAGCGGGCCGGCGCGCCGACCTGCTGGTGCTCGACAGCGCGCATCCGAACCTGGAAGGCGCGCTCGAGGCCGACGTGATGGGCCGCCTGGTCTTTTGCGGCAACGACAACCTGGTGCGCGACGTGCTGTCCGGCGGGCGCTGGGTGGTGCAGGGCGGGCGCCACATGGCCCAGGACACCATCGCGCGCCGCTACCGGCAGGCGATCAACCAGTTGCGCGAGGTAAGAGCATGAACATCCTGATTCCCTTTGCCGGCCTGTCGGCGGTGCCCTGGAAAAACGGCGGCGGCAGCACGACCACCATCGCGGTCGGCCCGCCCGAGGCCAATCTCGAGAACTTCGAGTGGCGCGTGAGCCTGGCGACCATCGCCGAGGACGGCCCGTTCTCCAGCTTCCCCGGCGTCGACCGCACGCTGGCGCTGGTCGACGGCCACGGCATGACGCTCGACATCGACGGTTCCGAGCGCGTGATCCTGTGCGAATCCGGCCCGGTGCTGGCATTCGACGGCGAATCGCAGGTCGTCGCCAAACTGAATCGCGGGCCGACCACCGACTTCAATGTGATGACGCGCAGCGATTGCTGCTACCACCAGTTCGGCCGGCGCCGCCTGTCCGGTAAATCGACGTTCGTGGCGCGCGCCGACTTGACGGTGCTGTTCCTGGCCGAGGGCGAGAGCCTGGAGATCGCCAGCGACGCCGAACGCATCGGGCTGGTACGCTATGACGCGGTGATGTTCGACCCCGGTACCGTGTGGTCGCTCGAAACCACGCAGGCGACGATCTTCATCGTCGACATTTTCTATTACAACGAGGACGAAGATGAGTGAACGCAGCAATCCGCGGGTCGATGCGGTATTTGCGAACGTGAATTTGGCCACCATGGTCGGTGGCTATGGCGAGATCATGGATGGCGCGATCGCCGTGCACCACGGGCGCATCGCCTGGGTCGGCGCACGCCGCGACGCCCCGCGCGCGGCCGTCATCCACGACTGCGACGGCGCCTGGCTCACGCCTGGCCTGATCGACTGCCACACCCACATCGTCCATGCCGGCAACCGCGCCGACGAATGGGAAGCGCGCCTGGAGGGCGCCAGCTACGAAGACATCGCCAGGAATGGCGGCGGCATCATGTCCACCGTGCGCGCCACCCGCGCCGCCAGCGTCGAGGACCTGATCCGCGTCAGCGCGCCGCGTGTCTCGCAGCTGCTGGCCGAGGGCGTGACCACGCTCGAGATCAAGTCCGGCTACGGCCTGAACATGACGGGCGAAGCGAATTTGCTGCGCGCCGCGCGGCGCCTGGGCGAAATTTTGCCGGTGTGCGTGCGGACCACGTTTTTGGGCGCGCACGCGCTGCCGCCCGAGTTCGCCGACCGCGCCGACGACTACATCGCCGAAGTCACCGAACGCATGCTGCCGCTGCTGGCCAAGGAAGGGCTGGTCGACGCGGTCGACGCCTTCTGCGAACACATCGGCTTTACCTACGACCAGACCGAGCGCGTGTTCAATGCCGCCAAACGCCTGAATCTACCGGTCAAGCTGCATGCGGAACAACTGTCCGAGCAGCGCGGCGCGGAACTGGTGGCGCGCTACCGCGGGCTGTCCGCGGATCACCTGGAGCACTTGACCCCGGCCGGGATTGCCGCCATGGCCGCGGCCGGCACGGTGGCGGTGCTGCTGCCGGGCGCCTGGTACTTCCTGCGCGAGACGCGCATGCCGCCCATCGCCGAACTGCGCGCGGCCGGCGTGCCGCTGGCGGTGGCGACCGACTGCAATCCGGGCACCTCACCGATGAGTTCGCTTCTGCTGGCGATGAACATGGCCTGCACCATGTGGCGCCTGACGCCGCGTGAAGCCTTGCAGGGCGCGACCGTGCACGCGGCGCGCGCGTTGGGCATGCACGACCGCATCGGGACGCTGGAAGTCGGCAAGCGGGCCGACTTTGCGCTGTGGGATATCGCGCGGCCGTCGGAGCTGGCGTATTCGATCGGGTTCAATCCTTGCCAGGCCGTGGTGAATGGCGGCGTGATGCGCGAGCGGGATGCGGGGCTGCCGGCGGGGTTTTGATGGGATAGAGCAGGGCGGCTCTTGTGCCTGGTGGCCGCTTTTGCGTTCCGTAACGGGACACTCCGCACCGGTGGGCTCAAGAACCTACCCTACAAAACTCAAGAGCCTTGCGCGGCCCGGCCCACCCTACGAAAACCGGTTTTGTAGGGTGGACTCCTGTCCACGCGGTACCACATTCGATCATTCGAAACACCTCACAACGACTGCAACTTCGCCTTCGTCGCCGACACCGCCCGGTGCAACATCCGCTCCGCATGAAAATCATTGGCCCGCTGCACCTCGATGGCGTGCAAATTGCGCGAATAATGATCGAGACGTGAACGCAGCCACGCCTTGTACAGTCGCGACCTGATCGGTTTGAAGCTGAGTTTCATGGTGTCTCTCCCTTCTTGGAGAGCACATTGTCCGCGCCGCCTATCTATTGCGTTTGTGATAACTCAATCGTGCCACAGCCCCTCACAATGCTTGAGGCTTCTCAAATCGCCCATTCCCAGCTCGGTAATTATTAGGATCAAGAGCATCCGTAAGAGAGGTAAGCAATTGTAAGAGCAAGCATTGTCGGCGGTCTCAGGCGGATATATTGAAACCGTTGATTCCGACTCTCCCCTCCCCATCCTAAAAAATGGGTTCGCCCACGGCGCTACAAGGTCCCGTGGGCTTTTTCTTGCCAGTGTGAGATGCGGCTTTTCGCTGCCAGTGTGCCGGTCGGCGAATCAGAGCCCGCGCCGCGCCAGGTGATCCAGCGCTTCGCCCGTTACGCGGCAGATGCGCCACTCCGGCAAGATCTCGGCGCCCATGGTCTGGTAGAAGCCGATGGCCGGTTCGTTCCAGTCCAGCACCGACCACTCGAAGCGGCCGCAGTTGCGTTCCACGGCCAGCTGGGCCAGGCGCGCCAGCAACTGGGTGCCGTAGCCCTTGCCGCGATGCGATTGACGCACATACAGATCTTCCAGGTACAGGCCCTTCTTGGTGAGGAAGGTCGAGAAGTTATGGAAGAACAGGGCAAAGGCCACGACTTCGCCGTTTTCCTCGCCGACGATGGCTTCACAGGCCGGCTTGTTGCCGAACAGGCCTTCGTGCAGCAGCTCCTCGGTGGCAACCACCATGTGCTCGAGTTTCTCGAACACGGCCAGCTCGACGATCATCGAATGGATGTCGGTAACGTCGGCCGGCTCGGCGGGGCGGATGGAAAAGTGTGTGGCAGAGGTCATGGGGTTTCGATTGCGTTGTTCAAAAGATCATTTTGCACTGGTTTGGCTGCGGGTGCACGCAGTGCCCAGGCCACGCTGGCCAGGCAGAGGATCATGCCAAAGAATTCGACGGGACCGGGACGGTAGTGTTCGAGCTTGATCGACAGCAGCACCGACAGCACCGGCGTGATCACGCCGATGTACACCGCCTTTTGCGGCCCGATGCGGGCGATCAGCGTGAAGTAGGCCAGGAAGGCGATCACCGAGCCGAACAGGGCCAGGTAGAACAGGCCCAGCGTGTACGACAGGCTCGGCGGCGCCACGAAACGCTGGCCGGTGAGCAGCACGTAGAACACCACCAGCAGCGTGCCCCAGAGCATGGACCAGGCCGTGGTCAGCATCACGTTGGTCGATTGCTCGCGCACTTTGCTCACCACGATGCTGCCGGCCGAGCTGGCGATCGTCGCCGCCAGGGCCAGCACCACGCCCAGCAGGAAGTGGCCGCTGCCGCCCAGCTGCAGATCCTGCCAGGCCTGGCCGATCGAGTGCCAGAACAGCAGGGCCACGCCGGCGGTGGCCACCGCGCCCGCACCCCAGGTGCGCGGCGCGATCGGCGTGCCGTGGAAGACGCGGCCCAGGAGCGGCGTCCAGAACACCATCAGCGCGAACAGCACCGCCACCAGGCCCGAAACCACGACTTCCTCAGCCTGGTAAGTGCAGATGTAGGACAGGCCAAAGGTGGCGGCGCCCTGCAGCATCATCCATTTCTGGGTGCGCCACGGCAGCTGCAGCTTGTGGCCGCGGATCAGGCAGATGAAGAACAGCGTGGCCGAAGCCAGGGCGAATCGGTAGACCACGGAAACGGCCGGCGGCACGTCACCCAGCTGCAAGGTAATGGCCCAGAAGGTCGAACCCCAGATCAGGGATGCGATGACGAACAGAACAGGAGTAGGCATCGCGAAAGTATACGTGCTTTCGCTGTTGCCTGTCGTCTATAGATTGGCAATATCAAGTGCTCGTGCGCAGGTTTTCGGAACCGATACAACACCTGCGCACAAAGAAGGATCAATGCGTCACGCGCGTCTGGTAACCATTGCTCAGCAAACGCACGCGCTCGCCCGGACGGAACAATTCATCGGCCGACTGGGTAATCGCACGCAGCTCGCCATTGTCGAGCTTGACGGTAATTTCGAAACCGGGGCGGTTGTTGGCATTCGCCTCGACCCGGTTCCCGATCAGCCCGCCGGCAATGGCGCCGACGATGCCGACCGCGGCCGAACCGTTGCCGCTGCCGATCTGCGAGCCGGCCAGGCCACCCAGGGCCGCGCCGCCCATGGTGCCGACGCCCGATTCCGGGTTGACGATGGTGACGTTGCGTACCGATTCGACCACGCCCATGCGCACGACCTGCTCGGACTGGGCCTGGTAGGAGCGGTAGACGCTCCCCGACTGGGGCGGGGTGGCGCAGCCGGCAAGCAGGCCGGCGGCGAGGATGGCAACGAGGGGCAGTGACTTTTTCATGATGATCTCCGGCTTGTTTCTCTGTCCAGAAATCCTACTCCTCGTCGGCGCCGCGTGGCGCGCGTTGGCGCCAGAGCTCAATATGCCGGCCTTAATTAGCCGGTATCAATAAGCCAGATTCAGCCTGCGGTACAGGAAACCCAGCACGAACAAAGGCCCGATCAGCAGGAAACGCAGGTCGTCGAAGAACGATGGCTTCTTGCCCTCTATCTTGTGCCCGACGAACTGGCCGATCCAGGCCACCACGAAGATGGCAATCGACAACGGCAGCACGGCGTACGCCGGCATCGCCGCCAGCAGGGCCAGCATGATTCCCGCCATCGCCAGCATGCCCAGGGCAAAGGGTTTCGAGAGCTGGAAGTAGTACCACATCGCCCCCGCCGCCGCGGCCAGCGCCACCAGCGGATGAATCGCCCACAGGATGCCGAGCAGCGAGAACACGATCACCGGCACGCATACGAAATGGATCAGTTCATTGGTCGGGTTGCGGTGGCTTTCGCTGTAGATGTCGAGCAGGGTGTGGATGTCGCGGGACGGGGGGGCGCGCATGGCGAGGGTCTCCTGAATTGATTTTTGTGTAGAAATTCTACACCCGTCCCAGCCGAAAAAATCACGCCGCCTGGGCCTGTTCCGCGAAACCCGGACGCGCACCCAGGCGCATCTGCGGATGGTTCGCAAACAGCTCCGACACCCATTCGACGAACACGCGCACCTTGGCCGACAAATGGCGGTTTTGCGGATACACCACGTGCACCGGCAGCGGGTCGCTGCTCCATTCCGGGAGCAATTGCACCATGCGGCCTTCCTGCACGTGGCGCAGCAACAGGTAATCGGTCATCTGGATGATGCCCAGTCCCGCCAGCCCGGCGGTGACGTAAGCATTCGAATCGTTCAGGGCAATCGAGCCAGGCAGGGGGATCTCGATGCGCTCGCCGTCGCGGTTGAAATCCCAGTCGGAAACCTTGCCGTTCCTGGCCGAAAAGTAATTCACGCAGCGGTGCTTCAGCAAATCGTTCGGATGCGTGGGCGTGCCGTGGCGCGCCAGGTAGGCCGGCGCGGCGGCGGTAACGAAGGTGATCACGCCGACCCGGCGCGCGATCAGGCCGGGGTCGAGCAGCGGACCGCCACGCACCGCGCAATCGACGCCTTCCTCGATCAGGTCGACCGTGCGGTCGGTGCTGCCCAGTTCCAGCGTGATGTCCGGATAGCGCTCGAAAAAGCCGGGCAGGGCCGGGATCAGGATTTCGCTCGACAAGCCGGTCGGCGAATCGACCCGCAGGCGCCCGCTGGGATTGAGGCGCGTGCGCGACAGCGACTCTTCGGCGTCGCGCACGTCCGACAGGATGCGGATGCAGCGTTCGTAATAGGCGGCCCCGTCCGAGGTGACGGTGACGAGCCGCGTGGTGCGGTGCAGCAGCTTGGCCGCGAGCGCCGTTTCCAGCGCCTGTACCAGGGTCGAGACGCTGGCCTTGGGCATGTTTAGCATCTCGGCAGCGCGCGTGAAACTGCCGGTGTCGACCACCTGCACGAACACTTCCATGGCTTGCAGCTTGTTCACTTTGCTTCTCTCTCGATCAGGAATCGTTCAGGTTTTTCGCTTATTGTTCGCGCATTCCGAACAATCAATTCGAAATTGGCATCTTTATCAGATTGTAGATGATGTCTATAGTGTGCGTACTGACAGTCATATTTTTACATCGGAGCAGGTCATGACACACAAGGATGGCATCGTCGCAACAATCGCACTGGCGCTGAGTACGCTGGCGATGGCGGGCATGGTCGGCAGCGGCGCGTATGCCCAGGCTGCCGGCGTCGAGGCGCGCGGCGTCCAGGCCTTGTCGAATGCCGTGATCGAAACCGTCTGCCCCGAAGCGCATGCTGCCCGTGCTGCGGATGCACAATTGTTGGCCGCTGCCACGCAGGTGGCGCCATGAACGCACCCTTCGAGACCGGCCTGGCAGGCAAGGCCGACGACGTGCGCGTCAAGGAACTCGCGGTCGCCGGCGAACAGGGCCCGCTGAAGGCGCGTCTGTACAGCGCCGGCCCGGCGGCTAAGCGCGACACCCTGATCGTGTTCTTCCACGGCGGCGGCTTCGTCGAAGACAAGCTGGACGAATCCGACGCCTTCCTGCGCCACCTGGCCGACGGCGGCCACGCGCAAGTGGTGCTGGCGTCCAGCTACACCCTGGCCACCGTGCGTCCCTTCCCGGCGGCCGTCGAGGATGCTCACGCCGTGCTGCTGTGGGCGAAAAAGAACAAGACCAAGCTCGGCTGGAACGGCAAGCGCATGCTGGTGGCCGGCATCGAGGCCGGCGCCAACCTGGCTGCCGTCTGCGCCCTGATGTCGCGCGACCGCGGCGCCCCGAAGCTGGCCGGCCAGATCCTCCTGATGCCGATGCTCGACCCGGGTCTGTCGACCTGCTCGATGCGCGAAATGCCGAACTGCCCCGACATGGAAGCGCTGGCCGACGATTGCGCCGCCGCCTACCGCGGCTACCTGCCGCATGCCGCCGACCGTACCCACCCGTACGCGTCGCCGCTGCAATCGAGCCGGCTGAAGAATCTGCCGCCGGCCCTGATCCTGTCCGCCGAGGATGATCCCTTGCGCGACGAAGCCGAAGCCTACGGCGCCAAGCTGAACAGCTTCGGCGTGCCGGCCTCCGTGCGCCGCCTGCTGCCGGCGCCGCTGACCGAACCGGGCGGGCGCAACGACTGCGCCTGCAAGGCCAGCGCCCTGACCGAAATCGCCGCCTTCATCGCCGGCCTGGACGGGGAGGCAGCCACGGGATGACTTCCGCCACCTGATCTATCTGATCTCCTAAACCACTACTGAACCGGACTACCGCGCTCATCCGAGCGTGGCGGGACCCGCTTTGCCCATTTTTCCTGCGCTCCTATCCAGAACGGCGCCGGGCAGGGCGGGTGTTGCCCAAGCATTTGACTCATTACTAATACTCAACAATAACAAGGGGTAAACATGAAACGCACACATGAATGGTCCGCACTCCTGCGGCCGATGTCGATGGCGCTGGCCGCCGCCGGCCTGATTGCGGCCACGCTTTCCGGCTGCGGCGATGCCACTGGCAAGGTTGCCGAAGCCCAGGCGCCCGCCGCACCGCCGGTCTCGGCCGCGTTGGTGCTGGAGCGTCCGGTCGCCGAAACCCAGGAATTCTCGGGCCGCCTGGAAGCCATCGAACGCGTCGAGATCCGCTCGCGCGTCAGTGGCTTCATCACTGCCGTCAACTTCAAGCCGGGCAGCGAAGTGAAGAAGGGCGACGTGCTGTTCGTGGTCGACCCGCGCCCCTACCAGGCCGAAGCCGCGCGCGCCGAAGCGGCTGCCGCATCAAGCCGCGCCAAGCTCGATCTGGCCAAGCGCGAACTGGCGCGCGCCGAAAGCCTGCTGGCTGACAAGGCCATCGCCCGCCGCGAATACGACGAAGCCGCCGCCGGCCAGAAGGAACTCGAAGCCAACGCCAACGCGGCGCAAGCCCAGCTTGACGCGGCACGCCTGAACCTGGCCTACACCAAGGTCGTCTCGCCGATCGACGGCCGCGTGTCGAAAGCCGAAATCACCCTCGGCAACCTGGTCGACGCCTCGGCGGTACTGACCTCGGTGGTGTCGCTGGACCGCATCTACGCCAGCTTCGACGGCGACGAGGAAACCTATCTGCGCGTCGGCGCCAAGGCCCAGGGTGGCACGCCGGTCGGCGTACGCGTGGGCCTGGCCAACGAAGACGGCTTCCCGCACGAGGGCAAGCTCGAATTCGTCGACAACCAATTGGATGCCCGCACCGGCAGCGTGCGCATGCGCGCCACGTTTGATAACGCCGAGCGCAAGCTGGCGCCCGGCCTGTTCGCGCGCATCCAGCTGGGCGCCGCCGACAGCCGCACCGCTGTCCTGATCAGCGACCGCGCCGTGGCCACGGACCAGAGCCGCAAGTACGTGTTCGTGGTCGGCGCCGACAACAAGGCCGAATACCGCCCGGTCACGCTCGGCCCCACCGTGGATGGCCTGCGCGTGGTGCGCACTGGGTTGAAAAGCGGCGAGAAGATCGTCGTGAACGGCCTGCAGCGCGTGCGCCCCGGTGCGCCGATCGCGGCGCAGCTGGTGGCGATGGACGCGGCGCCGGTGGCGCTGGCATCGAATGCGGCCGTGAAGGAATAAGACCATGAATATCTCCCGCTTTTTTGTCGACAAGCCGATCTTCGCCATCGTGCTGTCGGTGCTGGTCTTCGTCGGCGGCCTGATCTCGATCCTGCAGCTGCCGGTGTCCGAGTACCCGGACGTGGTGCCGCCCTCGGTGGTGGTGCGCGCCCAGTACCCGGGCGCGAACCCGAAGGTCATCGCCGAAACCGTGGCCGCACCGCTGGAAGAGCAGATCAACGGCGTCGAGAACATGCTCTACATGTCCTCGCAAAACACCTCGGACGGCGCGCTGATGCTGACGATTACCTTCGCCATCGGCACCAATGTGGAACAGGCCGAGACCCAGGTGCAGAACCGTGTCCAGCGCGCGCTGCCGCGCCTGCCCGAGGAGGTGCGCCAGATCGGCGTCACCACCGTGAAAAGCTCGCCCAACCTGACCATGGTGGTGCACCTCAAATCCCCGGACGGCCGCTACGACGACCTGTATCTGCGCAACTACGCGACCCTGAACGTCAAGGATCGCCTGGCGCGCATCCACGGCATGGGCGAAGTGCAGCTCTTCGGTTCGGGCGACTACGCGATGCGCGTCTGGCTCGATCCGCAAAAGGTGGCGGCGCGCGGCTTGGTGGCCGGCGACGTGGTCGATGCGATCCGCGAGCAGAACGTGCAGGTCGCGGCCGGCGTCATCGGCCAGGGGCCGAGCAAGGATGCCGACTTCCAGCTGACCGTGAACACGCAGGGCCGCCTGGCCAGCGTCGAGGAATTTGGCAACATCGTCGTGAAGACGAACGCCGACGGCGCTACCACGCTGCTGAAGGACGTGGCGCGCCTGGAGATGGGCTCGAACTCGTATGCGCTGCGCGCGCTGCTCGACAATAAATCGGCGGTCGCTATCCCGATCTTCGAGGCGCCGAACGCCAACGCGCTGCAGTTGTCGACCGACGTGCGCGCGGCCATGGCCGAGCTGTCGCAAGATTTTCCGGAAGGCGTCGAATACAGCATTGTGTACGACCCGACCCAATTCGTACGCGAGTCGATCGACTCCGTGATCCACACCCTGCTCGAAGCGGTGGTGCTGGTCGCCCTGGTGGTGATCGTGTTCCTGCAAAGCTGGCGCGCATCCATCATTCCGCTGCTGGCCGTACCGGTGTCGGTGGTGGGCACCTTTGCCGTGATGCTGATGTTCGGCTTCTCGATCAACACGCTGTCCCTGTTCGGGCTGGTGCTGGCCATCGGCATCGTGGTCGACGACGCCATCGTGGTGGTGGAAAACGTCGAGCGCAACATCACGAATGGCCTGTCACCGCACGATGCGACGATCCAGGCAATGCGCGAAGTGAGCGGCCCGATCATCGCGATTGCCCTGGTGCTGTGCGCCGTGTTCGTGCCGATCGCCTTCGTTGCCGGCCTCACCGGCCAGTTCTACCGCCAGTTCGCGCTGACGATTGCGATTTCCACGGTGATCTCGGCCTTTGCCTCGCTGACGCTGGCGCCGGCGCTGTCCGCCGCACTGCTGAAAGCCCACGACGCGCCGAAGGACCGCCTGACGCGCATGATGGACGCCGTCTTCGGCCGCTTCTTCGCCGCCTTCAACCGCTTCTTCGGCCGCGCTTCGCACAGTTACGAAGGCGGCGTGAAGGGCGTCCTGCGCCGCAAGACCCTGTCGCTCGGCGTGTATGCGGTGCTCGGCATTGCTGCCGTGTTCATGTTCAAGGTGGTGCCGCCGGGCTTCGTGCCGCAGCAGGACAAGGCCTATCTGATCGGCTTCGCCCAGCTGCCGGACGCCGCCTCGCTCGACCGCACCGACGCCGTGATCCGCAAGATGTCGTCGATTGCGGCCGAGATCCCGGGCGTGGAATCGTCGATCGCCTTCCCTGGCCTGTCGATCAACGGTTTTACCAATGCGCCGAACTCGGGCATCGCCTTCTTCAGCCTGAAGCCTTTCAATGAGCGCAAGGGCAAGGCGCAGTCGGCCGAAGGCATCGCCGCCGAGATCAACAAGCGCATGGGCGCGGTGGAAGACGCCTTTGTCATGGTGCTGCCACCGCCTCCGGTGAACGGTCTGGGCACCACTGGCGGCTTCAAGATGATGCTGGAAGACCGCGGCAACCTCGGCTACGACGCGCTGTACAAGGCAACGCAGGCGATGCAGGCCAAGGCCTGGGCCGACCCGCGCCTGCAGGGCGTGTTCTCGAGCTACCAGATCAACGTGCCGCAGCTGTTCGCGGACGTCGATCGCGTAAAAGCCAAGCAGCTCGGCGTGCCGCTGCAGACCATCTACCAGACCTTGCAGGTGAACCTCGGTTCGCTGTACGTGAACGACTTCAACCAGTTCGGCCGCACCTACCAGGTGCGCGTGCAGGCCGACGCCCAGTTCCGTTCGCAGCCCGAGCAGATCGCCCAGCTCAAGGTGCGCAGCAACAGCGGCGAGATGATTCCGCTGTCCTCGCTGATGCAGGTAAAGGACAGCTACGGCCCGGACCGCGTGCAGCGCTACAACGCCTACGTCTCGGCCGACATGAACGGCGGCCCGGCCCCGGGCGTGTCCTCGGGCCAGGCGCAAGCCATCTTCGAGCAGATCGCAAAAGAGACGCTGCCGAAAGGGATCGCCTATGAATGGACCGACCTGACCTACCAGGACATCCTGTCGGGGAACACCATGATCTACGTCTTCCCGCTGTGCGTGCTGCTGGTGTTCCTGGTGCTGGCCGCCCAGTACGAAAGCTGGACCCTGCCGCTGGCGGTGATCCTGATCGTGCCGATGTCGATCCTGTGCGCCCTGGTGGGCGTGAAGCTGACCGGCGGCGACAACAACATCTTCACCCAGATCGCGCTGTTCGTGCTGGTGGGGCTGGCCTCGAAGAACGCGATCCTGATCGTGGAGTTTGCCCGCGAGCTGGAACACCACGGCCGCAGCATCGTCGATGCCGCGCTGGAGGCTTGCCGCCTGCGCCTGCGTCCGATTTTGATGACGTCGATCGCCTTCATCATGGGCGTGGTGCCCCTGGTGTTCTCGAGCGGCGCCGGCGCCGAGATGCGCCATGCGATGGGCGTGGCGGTGTTCGCCGGCATGCTGGGCGTGACCTTCTTCGGCCTGTTCCTGACGCCGGTGTTCTATGTTTTGCTGCGCACGCTGGCCAAGCGTTTCGAAAAGCCTGCGGTGGTGCGTGCGCCAGTCGCGCATGTTGAAGAAGGAGTTGCACAATGAAGGCGATGATTGCACACGGTATTGCACCGCTGATGGTGGCCCTGTTGCTGAGCGCCTGCGCGGCCCCAAGCTTCCGTCAGCCTGAAGTCGCTGTCCCGGTGGCGTTCAAGGAGGCTCCGCCGGCAGTACAAATCGCCGCCGACGGCAGCCGCTGGCAGGTGGCGCGCCCGGCAGAACAGCAGGCGCGCGGCGAATGGTGGCTGGCCTTCCAGGACCCCGCGCTCACCGCGCTGATGGATGAAGCGGCGCGCAACAACGCCAGCCTGGCCGTGGCGGCTGCGCGTGTGAAGCAGGCGCGCGCGATTGCCGGCATCGCCGAAGCGGACCGCATCCCGCAGGTCGGCGTCGGCTTCGGCGCCCAGCGTGGCCGGCCATCCGCGCTGGAAGCGAATCTGCCGCAGGGCAGTGCGGTGGCGCCGCGCACGACCTACAACGCCAGCCTGTCGGCCAGCTACGAGGTCGATCTGTTCGGCCGCGTGTCGTCGAATGTCGAGGCGGCGCGCCAGGATGCCGGTGCGGTGGAAGCCAGCTACCGTTCGGTGCTGCTATCGCTGCAAGCCGACGTCGCGCAGGGCTGGTTCCGCCTGCGTGCGCTGGACGCCGAACTGGACACGCTGGCGCAAACCGTGCGCCTGCGCGAGGAAAGCGTGGGCGTCAACCAGCGCCGCTTCGACCTGGGCGATATCGGCGAATTCGACCTGACCCGCGCGAAGACCGAACTGGCGACCACGCGCCTGGAAGCGGTGGGCCTGCAACGCCAGCGTGCGACGACCGAACACGCGCTGGCCGTGCTGCTGGGCCGTCCGGCCGCCGACTTCACGGCCGGTGCGGCGCCGCTGCCTGCCAGCGCGCAGATGCCGGTGATTCCTGCGGGGCTACCATCGACGCTGCTGGAACGCCGCCCCGACATCGCGGCAGCCCAGCGCGGCATGGAAGCGGCGAATGCGCGCATCGGCGTGGCGCGCGCCGCCATGTTCCCGGCCTTGAACATCGATGCGGCCGGCGGCGGTGTCGGCGGCACCGTGGCGGAGGTGTTCAAGTGGAGCAGCCGTTCCTGGGTGCTGGGCGCGATGCTGTCGCTGCCGCTCATCGACGGCGGACGCAATAAGGCGAACGTCACGCGCAGCGAAGCGGCGCTGGAAGAAGCCGTCGGCGCCTACCGCGAACGCGTGCTGGTGGCCTTTGCCGAAGTCGAGGACAACCTGGCCGGCCTGCGCGTGCTCGATGCGCAGGGCGTGCAGGTGGAAGAGGCGCTGGTGTCGGCGCGCCGCTCGGCCGAACTGGCGCGCAAGCTGTACGACGCCGGTCGCTCCAGCTACCTCGACTTGCTGGACGCCCAGCGCAATCTGGCAGCGGTGGAGCGCACGGCGGTGCAGCTGCGCGGCGACCGGGCGCTGACCACGGTGGCGCTGATCCGGGCGCTGGGCGGTAGCTGGGATGCGCCGGCGGCTGCCAATACATTCGCACGCAACTGAGTGGCACGCAACTGAGAACGCAACTGAGCAGGTAACTGATCGATATTAATTTGCCCCTTGCGGCGGCCCGCGGTTGCGGTCTGCCGCTTTTTTTCGTGTGCACGCGGCGGCGCGGGCAGGGCGCTACAATCCTTCCATGCCGAATACCGTTTCCCAAAATAGTCCATTATTGATGGGCCTCGCGCCCGTCATCGCGCCCGATACCCGCATCCTGATACTGGGCAGCTTCCCCGGCGCCGCCTCGCTCGCGGCCCAGCAGTATTACGCCCATCCACGCAATCAGTTCTGGAAACTCGTCGGCGCGCTGGTCGGCGAAGACTTGTACGGCCTACCTTATAACGAACGCCTGCCACGCCTGCTGGCGCACCGCTTCGGTCTGTGGGACGTGCTGGCCGCCTGCGAGCGCGAAGGCAGTCTCGATTCCGCGATCCGCAAGCCGGCCGCGAACGACTTCGAACGGCTGCACAAGCTGTGTCCGCAACTGGAAACGGTCGGCTTCAATGGCCAGGCGTCGGGCAAGTTCGCGCCGCAGTTCGAGCAGGCCGGCTACCGCACCGTGGTGCTGCCATCGAGTTCGCCGGCGCATATGGCGATGACGTTCGAGCAGAAGCTGGCTGTTTGGATGAAGCTGATAAACGTAGCTAGGCAGCATCTGCAATGCATGTGAAATCTATCGATTTGATCCAGAGCTTGGCAGAGTTAGAGGAATGGTTTTTTAAAATCCCGGAATACTCATGTAGAGTTAATTAAGGCGCAACTCCGATTCGTCTAACTTAAACTCATCTTCGAGCCCAAGTTTTTTTAAGATTGCTGGAAGTACCTGGTGGATAACCCTCATTCCAACCAGAAGTTCGTTCATATAAATGTCTGGATGGATACGGGAAGAGTTAAATCCAAGACTTTCAGCTTCAGCTTCCTCGCCTATTTCTCCATTTGCTCCTCTTACTAAATTCAGTAACTCTGCCCGTAATGGAACCCGATTGCGGAAGGCCCGATCTTTTACAAGCGTTAGCCACTCTTCGTAATCGCTTTGCACTGAACGCCTAAACTGCCGAAAAGTTTGCGTTAATTCATGCTCGCCCTTAATTTTACTAGCAGCAAGCTCTAGGAGACAGGGTTCGATGTTGTCCGCTTTAGTGCCAAGGAGCTCTAGTTCGTCATCCCAGATTAATTCAGAAATATAAGCCGCGTAAAAGCCATAAACATCGTTCAGTGAACAGAAAATCGCGTAAATGATTTTTGCATAGAAATTTTCTTCGAGTATTTGCTCAATTTTTTCTCCTTCATCACCCTCATAATCAAAATCTAAATCAGTAGGAAACTGATTCGGAGGTGTGATGCCCATCTCCATAAGAACACGGAAGGTATCCGCACACAGTTGTCCGTCCTCGTCGTACAATGGAGTTGTGTTGTAACCCGTTTCTGCGTTTTCCTGTGCAATTCTGGCGAGATACTGAATTAGCTTTTCCCATTTGGTAGCGTTTGTCAGAGAGCCAGATAAGAGAACGAATCTCGGTTCTTTATCACCGATTTGGATAAGAGTGCGAAATTTTTCTTCCATATCTGCTGACATATGTTCGCCCTTCTTCCACTTACTTATCTGGGTTGGCGAAACGCCAATTCGAGACGCTAGCTCTCTTTGGCTGCAATGCAGAGACTGCAGAGCTAATTGAACGAAAGCTTCACTATCCATAACCATCCCTGTGTCATGAGAGTTTAGTAAATTTTATGCTATGGTTAGTAAATAATATTGTCAAGCTAGTTGCTTTGCTCAGCGAGATCTGATGTTTCATATATGTCAATATTGCTATGCTAGGTGAACGGAAATCCCGCGCGCCCGGTAGGGCGCCAGCACCGCATCGGGCACGCTGGCTATCGTCACCAACCCCGACAACGCATCCAGCTCAATCACCTGGTAAGGCGAAGCCGTCGCCAGCTTCTCTGGCGAGGCCAGCACGATCGTTTCCGCCGCCGCCGCGCTCAGCGCCCGCTTGACGCCCGCCTCCTCGAAGTCCCCGGTCGTCAGCCCGGCGTCTGGATGCACGCTGCACACGCCCATGAAGTAGATGTCCGCCCGCACCTGCCGGATCGCTTCCACCGTCGCCGCTCCCACGCCCACCACCGAATGCTTGAACAGCCGTCCGCCCAGCATGATGACCTCGATCGACGGATGCGAAACCAGGGCGACGGCCACCGAGGGGCTATGTGTGACCACGGTTGCCTTCAAATCGGGCGGCAGGTGCCGCACCAGCTGCGCCGAAGTAGTGCCGCCATCGAGGAAGACGACTTGTCCTGGCTGGATCATCAGCGCGGCGGCGCGGCCGATGGCGCTCTTGTCGTCGACCGCGATCTGCTGGCGCGCAGCGAAGTCGCCCATCGCCGGCGAAGCGGGCAGGGCGCCGCCGTGCACGCGCTGCAGCAGGCCTTCAGCCGCCAGTTCGCGCAGGTCGCGCCGGATGGTGTCTTCGGAGATGTCGAGCTGGGCGGCGACGGTCTTGGCGACGATCTTGCCCTCCTGCCTGAGTAGGTCGAGTAGCAGCAGCTTACGTTGTGAGGTCAGCATGGTTGCACGATTTATCTTAATATTGCACGATTTTGCACGTTAGTATGAAAAAGCGCAAACAAAAGGAGACCGTCGTGCCAGATACCGTGCAAGATCATGTTCGCATCCGCAACGAGCAATTGTTGGCCAACGACTGGCACGTGCTGAAGAAAACCACCTTCGACTACCGCCGGCGCGACGGCAGCTGGCAGACGCTGACCCGCGAAACCTATGACCGCGGCAACGGCGCCGTCGCCCTGCTGTACAACCGCGCGCGCCGCACCGTGCTGCTGACGCGCCAGTTCCGCTTTCCCGCCTACGTCAACGGCCACGACGGCTTCCTGATCGAGGCGGCTGCCGGCCTGCTCGACCAGGCCAGTCCCGAGCAGCGCATCCGTGCAGAACTGGAAGAGGAAACCGGGCGCCGCGTCGCCCACCTGGAGCAGGTGTTCGACGTCTTCATGAGCCCCGGCTCGGTCACCGAGCGGCTGCACTTCTTTATTGGCGAGTACGACGCCGCATCGCAGGTGGGCGAGGGCGGTGGTGTCGAGGCCGAAGGAGAAGACATCGAGGTGCTGGAACTCGATGCCGACGAAGCGCTGGCGATGGTCGAGCGCGGCGAGATCATGGACGGCAAGACCATCATGCTGCTGCAGTACCTGCACCTGCACGTGCTGAAGCCGCGCAGCATGATGATCCTGGTTGCCGGCCCCTACCGCTCGGGAACCGATGACGATCCGGGCCGCATCGCCGCCAATGTCGCGGCGATGGAAGCCTGCGCGCTGCCGCTGTACGAACGCGGCCACGTTCCGGTGCTGGGCGAGTGGCTGGCGCTGCCGGTCGTACACGCCGCCAGCTCGCAAACGCCGGGCGACAACATCTACGACGCCATCTTCCACCCCCACTGCGAGCGCCTGCTGGCGCACTGCGACGCGGTGCTGCGCATCGGCGGCGCCTCCAGCGGAGCGGACCGGATGGTCACCGCAGCCGAGGCGCGCGGATTGCTCGTCTACCGCAGCCTGGACGAGATTCCCGCAGCGGTGCCCTGAGCCCAGGACGTCAGGCGTCGACCTGGCTGCGCGCCAGTTCGCACAGGGTGGCCAACGGCAGCAGCACCAGCGCGGCGGCGGCCGTGAACGCGTTGCGCGTGCCGACTGCGATCAGGAGGGCAGGCAGGCCACGCACCGTCTGCCCGCCGTGGTCGAACGACAGCCGGGAGCGCAAGGGCGTGCGCTGCGCTTGAACCCCGGCGCCGGCCAGGCAGTGGGCGGCCTGTTCGGACAGCAGGACGAACGGCCCTTCCAGCACCAGCTGGCCGCGCCGCGCGAGCAGCTGGCGGCTGGCAGTGGCAATGGCGCCGACCGTGGCGCGCCACGATTTGTGCGCCTGCGGCAGGGCGATAGGCAGCGCCGCATGCACACGCAGCTCGGCACGCGGCGGGCAGTCCGCCGGCAGCCGGAAGTTCCATGCCAGCCCGGCGCGTTGCAGCAGCACCAGCACCCACCAGCCCGGGTCCCATTCGCCGGGGTATAGCCCCAGCCTGGCCGAGCCGGGATAGGCATGGTGGTTGTTGTGCCAGGACTCGCCCATCGTCAGCAGCGAGGCCAGCGCCACGTTATGCCCCTGCACGGCTGCACCCTCGACGGTATGCGCCATGGCGCCGTGGTTGTGCGCGAAGTACCCGATCAGCCAGTGTCCGGTTACGCCGGCTCCGATGCGCGCGCAGACGCCCCAGATCACGAAGGGCCAGCCGCCGAGCGCGTACAACAGCAGGGCCGGCGGCAGCTGTTGCAGCATCCAGGTGCGTTCCAGGAAGCGGTAGAAGCGGTCCTGCGCGATGTGCGCCGGCACGGCCAGCCGCGGCGGATGGTCGAGCCGCAGTTCGCAGTGCAGCTGCCACCAGCCATCCTTCCAGAACGAACGGCCATGGCGCAGGTAGTCGTGGCAATCGGGCTGGCGCTGGGCGTGGTCGCGCAGGTCGTGCTGGGCCAGCAGGCCGAGTGGCCCGGACAACCCGACCTGCACGCCGGTGTAGACGAGCAGGTATTCCAGCCACTTGGGGCAGGCGAAGCTGTCGTGGATGAGTTTGCGGTGGCTGCCGAGCGAGTGCCCGAACAGCAGCACAGTGCCTGTCGTCGCCAGGAACAGCACGAGCGCGGCCCAGCTGAAGGTGAACCAGCCGCCTACCAGCGCGACGCCGACCATGGCGCTCCACCAGAGGGATTTCACGGGAGACCAGACCATGCTGCCATTGACCACGTTGCCGTTATGCGAATGCTGCATGCGAATCTCCTTGTCGATCACACGGGTTTGCGCTTCTTTGCCAGGGCCTTCGATTCGCGCTTGAGCGGCGCAGCCGTGGGGCAGAGTTCGAACATGAAACCGGACAGGCGCGTCACCAGGCTGTCGCCGTTGAGCGTGTAATAGACGAATTGCCCGCGCCGCTCGCCCGACACCAGGCCGGCGTTTTCCAGCACCGACAAATGGCGCGAGGTGGCGGGGGCGCTGATCGCCAGTTTCTCCGCCAGCTCCGAGGTGGTCAGCTCGACATGCGAGAGCAGGGCCATGATCTTGCGGCGCGGCAGGGACGCCAGGGCTTCGAAAGTCTTGTCCAGGTTTGAGTTCATTATTTAATTAACTAACTTGTTAATCGTAATGTGCCTGTGCACGCCTGCGGCGTCAAGCGGAAACGAGGGGGCGGCAAGCAGCGATTCGCTATCCGTGCTACACTGCATGCAGTCGATGAAGTTCATGTGAACTCTCGGCCGCCTCGACAGGTTCACGGGTTTCGGATTCCGGCGAACCATAGAACGAAGCCCGCAGCAAGCGGGCTTTTTTTCCTTCCAGCGCAACCGGCGATCCGGCGGCGCAGCGTCCTGACCCGCCGCGACGGCGGTTTATTCACTTCAGTTCCGGTCCAGTCCCTGCGGGCACTGTCGATCGCAGCATCGTTCATGGCGGCGTGGTATGCCGGCTCGCAGCTCTATCAAGGAAAACCATCATGGCAAAAGAAGAACTCATCGAAATGCAAGGCCTCGTGACCGACGTGCTGCCCGAAATGCGCTTCCGCGTCGATCTCGAGAACGGTCACCAGCTGATCGCCTACACCTCGGGCCGGATGAAGAAAAACCACATCCGCATCCTGGCGGGCGACAAGGTGACGCTGGAGATGTCGCCGTACGACCTGAACAAGGCGCGCATCGTGTTCCGTCACATCGAGCAGCGCGGCACGCCTGCACCGCGCCCGGGCGGCTTCCAGCGCCGCCGCTGATCCTTCAGCGCACCTGCGGCGAGCCGGGCAGGCTCGCGCGCAGGCGGCCCAGCTTGGCCGCATAGCGCTCGCGCGCGTCGATTCGCGTACTGGTATCGCGCGCCAGCGCCAATTCCTTCACCGCAGCCTCTTCCTCCCCCAATCCCAGATACGCCACGCCGAGCCAGAAATGGAACTCGTCGTTGTAGGGCGCACGCGCCACTTCGCGCGCGAACAGCGTTTTCGCGTCCCGCATCCTGCCCGCCCTGTAGGCCGTCATTCCCTGGTTGAACCAGTGGTAGGGCGGCGCCGGATGCAGGCGCTCGATGCGGCGCAGCAGTGCCTGCGCTTCCTCGTGCTTGCCGTTGCTGTTGAGCGCCTGCGCCAGGTTCTGCATCACCACCAGGCTGTCCGGCTCGCGCGCCAGTGCCGCGCGGTAGACCCGCTCGGCCATCGGCGGCCTGCCGTTGCGCGCATACACGACGGCCAGCGTGTTGTAGGCCGCCAGCGAGGAAGGCCGCTTCAGGATCGCCGCGCGCGCCCACCAGTAGGCGTCCGCGATCCGGCCCGCCACCAGCTCTTCCACCGCGCGGTTGTTCATGTAGAGGGCAACGATGTCATCTTCGCCCAGCTCGGTGCTGGGCAGGCGCGCCGCGTCTTTCGGGGCCAGGAAGTCGATCACCAGCGGCTCGGCATTCGTGCTGACGGTATGGACTCCGGCCGTGCGCGGCGCCAGGGCGATGTTGACGTGGGAACTGATCAGGTAGAGCGAGCCGTTGCGGTGCCAGGTTTCCTCGGCCTGCACGCTGGCGAAGCGCACCTCCATGCCGAGTGCGCGCGCAAAGGCCGCCGTCATGATCACCAGCGACAGGCAGTTGCCCGAGCGCGCGGCATAGGTCTGGGCCGCGGTGCGCGTGACGCTGGCGTCGTAGTCGAGCTGCAGGTCGCTCTTGCTGTACAGGGCGGATACCAGACCGCGCGCGGCGCCTTTTTCGCGCAGGCTGGCCTTGAAGGCGGGGCTGTCGAGGTGGACGCGCATCGGCGCGCTCAGCGTGAACAGGTTGGCGGCGTCGGCCGGGGCGGCAGGGGCGGGGAAGGCGGCGTCGTCGAACAGCGCCGCCAGTTCCGGCGTGGGCCGGGTTGACGTGGCGGCGCAGCCGCTCAGCAGCGCATTCAGCAGGGCATACAGCAGCAGATACCGCAGCAAAAACGGGCGTTTCATCGCGCGCCTCCGGTGCCAACAGGACGAATCGAGTATCCGCCTGAACCGGGACGCTGTCAAAAACGCTTACTGATCGTCGTGCAGCGCTTCTTCGAGTTCGTCGAGCAGTTCGGCGGTTTCGTCTTCGTCCAGCGAGAGGTAGGTGCAGGCGCGTTCGCCGCCCTTGTCCCATTCGACCGAGCCGGCATGGCCCTGGTAGCGCCGGATGGCGCGGTCGGCCAGCAGCGAGAGGGCCACCAGCGAGCGGACCGTGTCGTCGGTGTTCTCGTCTTCCAGCACCGGGTAGTCGTGGTGGTGCAGGATGGCCCAGGCCACTTCCGACGACAGGCCCCAGTTGCGCGCCAGGAGCGAGCCGACCTGCGCGTGGCTGGTGCTGTGGCGTTCCTGCTCGACCTCGGTAAAGGCGCGCACCGGTTCGAGGCCGGCGTCCTGCAGCGTGGCCTCGTAGTCGGGGAAGCGTTCGATCAGGAGTGGCACGCCGGTGTCGCAGAACAGGCCGAAGGTGTGGGCGATGTCGGGCGCGCCGATGCGCAGGCGGCGCGACAGGAACATCATCGCGTACGAGCGCTTGGTCGACACGTCCCAGAAGCTGGCCAGGGCTGGGTTGTTGGTCGGGATCGCCTGGCGCGCCAGCAGCCCGGTCATCAGCGCGGCCACCTGGTTGATGCCGAGGAAAAGGATGGCCTGCTCGATCGACTTGGCGCGGCGGCCGCCGAACAGCGAGGAATTGGCCAGTTTCAGCAAAGCGCCAGCCATGCCGACGTCGCGCGCGACGATGCGGCCGATGGCTTCCGGCGACGGATCGCTGGATGCCAGTTCGGCTTGCAGGTCGGCCAGCAGGCTGGGGCGGGGTGGGATGCGGATCGACTTGATCAGCGCATCGACCTGGTCCGCCGCTGCGGAAGGTGCCGGCGAGGCGGGCGCCGCAGCGGCCGCAGCGCGCATGGGCATTGCTTTAGCTGCAACTGTGCTCATGAGGAGATGATGCTTTCTGGAAATACCGCAAGGCTGCCACTATAACCGAGGTTAGGTTCCATTGCAGCAACAGGCGGCCTTATGTGGCAAAACAAACAGAGCGGTGTTGCAAGCATGCCTAGAATCGGCGCATGGATTCCCTGAAAACCGCTTTGCCTGCCGGCGCGCAGCCTAGTTCTTATCTGGCCGGGATCGATTTCATGGCGCCGGCCGAGCTGGTGGCGCGCCAGCTGATCGGCGTGACCGTGCTGGTCGACGGTGTCGGCGGCCGTATCGTCGAGACCGAAGCCTACGACCGCGAGGACCCGGCCTCGCATGCCTACTCCGGCCCCACGCCGCGCAACTTCGCCATGTTCGGCCCACCGGCGCATGCCTATGTCTACCGTTCCTACGGCATCCACTGGTGCCTGAATTTCGTCTGCATGGAGGAGGGACACGGCGCCGGGGTGCTGATCCGTGCGATCGAACCCCTGGCGAGACTCGACGTGATGCGCGCGCGGCGCGACGCCGAGGATGTGCGCCTGTTGTGCTCCGGGCCCGGCAAGCTGTGCCAGGCCCTGAACGTGACGCGCGACTTCAATGGCATGTCGCTGGGGGCGCCGCCCTTCGAACTGCAGGCCGCGCCGCCGGGGCTGGAGGTGGTTGCCGGGCCGCGCATCGGCATCTCGAAGGCGATGGACGTGCCCTGGCGCTTCGGGCTGGCCGGGTCGCGCTTCGTCAGCCGTCCGTTCCGCTGAGCCTGGAGCCAGAACCACTGCGCTCGCGCGCCGGCTGACGCGCCTCGAGCAGGGGGCGCGGCGCACCGGTGCGCATCGGGCTGCCCGGCGCGCGCCGCTCGAGCGGCTCGAGCGGCTCGTGGAAACCGGCCGGCTCGGTATCCAGTGCATCCTCGTCGGCTTCGGCCAGCGGCGCGATGCCCTCGATCTTGAAGATTGACACCGCGCGCGCCAGGTTCACTGTCTGTTCGTGCAGGCTTTCCGCCGCCGCCGCCGCTTCCTCGACCAGGGCCGCGTTCTGCTGGGTCATGTCGTCCATCTGCCCGACCGCGCGGTTGACTTCCGCAATGCCGTCGGCCTGCTCGGTACTGGCGATGCTGATGCGGCCGATGATGTCGTTCACCTGCTGCACCGAGGCCACGATGTGGCCCATGCTGCTGCCGGCTTCTTCCACCGAGGCGCTGCCGCCGTCGATGATCGCCACCGAGTCCGCGATCAGCGCCTTGATCTCCTTCGCCGCCGCCGCCGAACGCTGGGCCAGGGTGCGCACCTCGGACGCCACCACCGCAAAGCCGCGTCCCTGCTCGCCGGCGCGCGCCGCTTCCACCGCCGCGTTCAGGGCCAGGATATTCGTCTGGAAGGAGATGCCGTCGATGACGCCGATGATCTCGACGATCTTGCGCGAGCTGGCTTTGATGGACTCCATGGTGCTCACGGCGCGGTCGACGGCCTGGCCACCATTCGCCGCCAGCCTTGCCGCTTCGGCCGCCAGGTCGGTGGCCAGGCGTGCGTTGTTCGCGTTGTCCTTCACGGCCACGGTCAGGGTTTCCATGGCGCTGGCGGTCTGCTCGAGCGAGCCGGCCTGCAGCTCGGTGCGGGTCGACAGGTCCAG
This sequence comes from Massilia sp. IC2-278, assembly GCF_020708045.1. Classification (GTDB taxonomy): domain Bacteria; phylum Pseudomonadota; class Gammaproteobacteria; order Burkholderiales; family Burkholderiaceae_D; genus Telluria. The sequence goes on along the minus strand of NZ_JAJFES010000004.1, from coordinate 353,556 downwards.
GTTGCCGGTGGCGATTTCCTTCGATGCGGTGTCGATCGAGCGCACCGAGGTCAGCACCGAGTGCAGGGTCGTGTTCAGGTTGGCGATGGTGTGGTCGAGTGCGCGCGACGTATCCGCGATCTCGTCGCGCCCGTCGCTGCCTACGCCTGCAGAGAGCCGGCCTTCGGCCAGTTCGGCCACCACGTCGGAGATCTTGCGGATGTCGGCCAGCATCGCGCGCCGCACCAGCATGGTCACCACCAGCGACAGGGCGATCGACAGCACCACCAGTACCGCCATCGTCACACCCAGGGTCTTGAACTCGGCGCCGGCGGCGGCGTAGGCGCGTTCGCTCAGCGTGGTTTCCAGCGCGGCCAGTTGCGCGAGCTGCGTGTTCAGCACGCCGAATTCCTTTTCCGCCTTCTGCATCGAGTTGGTGGCGATCGACTGGTCGACCTGGGCCATCTCGATGGTCTCCAGCACCGCCTTGCGGTAGGCGGCCAGCGCCGCGCCGGAGGCGTCGATCAGCTTGCGTTCCTCGGGGTTGGCAACCTTTGCCAGGGCCCCCAGCTGGGCGCCGATGCCCGCGTGCTTCTTGTGGATGTCGGCGATCAGGGCATCGAGCCGGTTCTTGGCGAAGCTGCCGCTGACCCAGGCCAGCAACTGGTAGATGTTGGCGTGCGCGTACTTCGCATCGCCGGCGACGTCGGCCGCGTCCTGCAGGCGCGCCGCGCGTACCTGCACCATGTTTTCCAGCGAAGCGTGCTGGCGCACCATGCCGTAATAGGCGGCGCCGGAGAGCAGCGTCAGCAGCACCAGCACCAGTCCCGGCGCCAGCAAGAGCTTCGGCCCGATCCGCAATTTTTTCAGCATGCTCCACCTCCAAGGCAAAAGAAAAGGGCGGCCATGGCCGCCCCGTCAGCACGTGTGCTTATTTCTTGTAGATGCCCGCTTCCAGCACGACGTCGTCGACGCGCAGGATGTAGGTGGTCTTCGGCTCGATCTTGCCGGAAGTCGGGTTCTTGTACTGGTAGTCGACCCAGCCCTTGCCCTTGGCGGCGGCCAGTTCGATGATCTCGCGGCGGTATTTCTTGCCGTTGGCATCGGGCACGTCGGTCAGGTCCTTGCCGACGATCGAGGGGTTGTACGGGTGGGCCAGCACGATGCCGGTCTTGATGTCGCGCATGTCGACATACAGTTCGCCCTGGACGAAATCCGGGTCCTTGGCGTTGATCTTCTTCATCATCTCGGCCTTGCCCTTGGATTTCATCAGGGCCGCGCCGCGTTCGGCCATGGCAATGGCGTCTTTTTCGGTCGGTTCGTTGGCCAGCGCGCCGGAGCAGGCAAGACCGAGGCACAGGGCGGTAGCAGTGGCGAGCAGCTTCATGGTGCATGTCCTTTCAGAGTAGTGCGATAGGTAAAACTTTCTTAAGTGCATTAAGGAATGTACGCGGCACTTCCTATAGGCAATTTGCGAATGCGCAAAGGGTGAAGGCCGGTGTGGCGTCGCCGGCATTTGTCTTGCCGCATAGAATTGTTCTTTGGAGAAATGTTTGATCGGCTGAGTTGATTGCAGGCAATTCAAGTTGCATGAGGGATTCCTAAGATGACGTTCCGCCGCCAACTTCTTTTCCAAGAATTGGTGGTCGTTCTTCCCTCCCTCCATCTTTCCTTTCCAGGAGCATGCCGTGAGCACCCTCGATTCAACGCCCGCCAAGTTCAAACCCTACACGCGCCAGACCATCGCCCTTGCGCGCCAGTGGCAATGGATGAGCCCCGACCTGCAGGAAGCGGTCCAGGTGGTCTCGCACGTGCTGCCGTTTCGCGTGAACGAATACGTGCTCGACCAGCTCATCGACTGGGACAAGATTCCCGACGACCCCATCTTCCGCCTGACCTTCCCGCACCGCGACATGCTGCCGGCGAAGGAGTACGAACAGCTGCGCGACCTGGTGCTCCATAAAAAGGACAACGAGGCCATTGCGAAGCTGGTGCACCAGATCCGCATGCGCATGAACCCGCACCCGGCCGGCCAGATGACGCACAACGTGCCGCGCGTGAACGATGCGCCGCTGAAGGGGCTGCAGCACAAGTACAAGGAAACGGTCCTGTTCTTCCCGAGCTCGGGCCAGACCTGCCACGCCTATTGCACCTTCTGCTTCCGCTGGCCGCAGTTCGTCGGCATGGACGAGATGAAGTTCGACGCCCGCGAATGCACGGAACTGGTGTCCTACCTGGCGACCCACCCCGACGTGACCGACGTCCTGATCACCGGCGGCGACCCGATGATCATGAATACGCGTTCGCTGGCCGAATTCCTGGAGCCGCTGCTGGCGCCGGAGCTGGCCCACATCCAGAACATCCGCATCGGCACCAAGTCGGTGGCCTACTGGCCGCAGCGCTACGTGTCGGACAAGGACTCCGACGATTTGATGCGCCTGTTCGAGCGCGTGGTCAAGGCCGGCAAGAACCTGGCCATCATGGGCCACTACAACCACGCCGTGGAGCTGCGCCACCCGATTGCCCAGCAGGCCGTGAAACGCATCGTCGGCACCGGCGCCACGCTGCGCATGCAGGGGCCGCTGATCCGCCACATCAATGAAGACCCGAAGAGCTGGGCCGAGCTCTGGACCACCGGCGTGCGCCTGGGGGCCATCCCGTACTACATGTTCGTCGAGCGCGACACCGGCCCGAGCGACTACTTCGCGCTGCCCCTGGCCCGTGCCCACGAGATCTTCCAGGCCGCGTATTCGATGGTCTCGGGCCTGTCGCGCACCGTGCGCGGGCCGTCGATGAGCGCCTTCCCGGGCAAGGTCGTGATCGACGGCGTGGTGACCATCAACGGCGAAAAGCTGTTTGCCCTGCAGTTCCTGCAGGCGCGTAACCCCGAGTGGGTGCGCAAGCCCTTCTTTGCCAAGTACGACCCGGACGCCACCTGGCTCGATCACCTGAAGCCGGCGTTCGGCCGCAAGAAATTCTTCTTTGAAGAGGAAGCCGGCGATGTGGCGCATCCGCCGGCAGGGCGCGTGATCCCGATCGTGCAGGTGCGCAGCCACGACGGCCGCGCCAGCGACAGCCAGCCCAGCGCGGCATAAGCACCGCCGCCATGGAAGGCACCCAAAACCCGCCACGCCTGTCCGGCGTGGCGGTTTTTTTCACCGTGTTCCTGCCGTTCGCACTCGGGCACTACCTGTCCTCGATGCTGCGCAACGTGAACGCGGTACTGGCGCCGGACTTGCTCAAGGCGATGGCGCTCACGCCCGGCCAGCTCGGCCTGCTCACCAGCGCGTTCTTCTTCGCGTTCGCGCTGGTGCAGCTGCCGGTCGGGATCGCGCTCGACCGCTACGGCCCGCGCAAGGTGCAGTTGGCGCTGATGCTGTTCGCGGCCCTGGGCGCGCTGCTGTTCGCGTATGGCCAGAGCTTCGGGCAACTGATGCTGGCGCGCGCCATCCTCGGCTGCGGCCTGGGCGGCTGCTTCATGTCGGCGGTGAAGGCCTTGTCGACCTGGATCGCGCCAGGCAAGCTGCCCTCGGTGCACGGCTACCTGATCGCGGTCGGCGGGCTCGGTGCGGCGTCCTCCACCATGCCGGTGCGCCTGGCGCTGGAATACACCGACTGGCGCGGGCTGTTCGTCGCGCTGGCGGCGCTGGTTGCCATCAGCGGCGCCGCGATCTGGCTGCTGGCCCCGGCAAGCAGCAAACCGGCGGGGGCGAAAGTGCCGGTGCTGCAATCGCTGCGCCAGGTCTACCGCACGCCCAGCTTTCGCAGCACGATCTCGCTGGTGCTGATCCCGCATGCGGTGTTCTTCGGCATCCAGGGCCTGTGGATCGGGCGCTGGCTGAACGACGTGGCGCACTTCCCGGACGATGCCGTGGCCTACCTGCTCTACATGAGCATGGCCGCCGTGATCTTCGGGGCGATCGCGGTGGGCATGATCACCGAGTGGGCGGGCAAGCGCGGCGTGACGCCGATACAGGTGGCGGGTATCGGCATCGCCCTGTTCGTGCTGGTGCAGGCCGCCTTCGTGGTCGGCTATGCGCCGAGCTTCCAGTTGCTGTCGGTGCTGTTCACGCTGGTGGGCACGATCACCGGCATCGAGTACGCGATCGTCGCCCAGAGCATGCCGCGCGAACTCACCGGGCGCGCCGCCACCTGCCTGAACCTCCTGATCTTCGTCGGGGCGTTTCTGGTGCAGGCGGGCTTCGGGCTGGTGGTGGGCTTGTGGACGCCGGACGCGGGCGGGCATTATCCGGCGCTGGCCTACCGGGTGGCGTTCGGCGTGCTGGTGCTGCTGCAATTGCCGGGGCTGGTGGGCTGGCTGCGGCGTGGGCGGTCGGCATCGATGCCAGTCGCCGCGCCAGCGGTCGAGGAGGCGCATCGTCCGGCCTAGCGAGCCGCCGGATGGGGGCTGCGGTATCGGGCAGAGTAGTCGTGCCGATCTGGTTACAATCGGTCACTGCCACTTCGCCCGATACCGGAGACTCCCATGCGCCGTCCTTTGCCCGCCATCTTCGCCGCCGCCGCGCTGTCCGTGCTCGCCGGCTGCGGCGACAAGTCCACCTTGCCGGCCGGCGCCGGCGTCGGTCCCGCGCCGCAGCTACCGGCGCCGAAGCAGAGCCTGATCCCCACCGTCGACATCGCGCCCGCGAAGGGCTGGCCGGAAGGCGCCAAGCCGCGGGCGGCGCAGGGGCTGGAAGTGCAGGCCCTGGCCCGTGGCCTGGACCATCCGCGCTGGCTGTACGTGCTGCCGAACGGCGACGTGCTGGTGGCGGAATCGAACAAGCCGCAAACGCCCGAGACCAAGCAGTCGGGCGTGCGCGCCTGGGTGATGGGCAAGGTCATGGCGAAAGCAGGGGCGGGCGTGCCGAGCGCCGACCGCATCACGCTGCTGCGCGATGTCGACGGCGACGGCGTGGCCGAGACCCGCAGCGTGTTCCTGAAGGGCCTGCATTCGCCCTTCGGCATGGCGCTGGTGGGCGACAGTCTGTACGTGGCGAATGCCGACGCCATCGTGCGCTTCCCGTACAAGGAGGGCGCCACCGCCATTACCGAAGCCGGACAACGCCTGGCGCCGCTGCCGGCCGGATTGAACCACCACTGGACCAAGAACATCCTCGCCAGCCGCGACGGCAGCAAGCTGTACGCCACGGTGGGCTCGAACAGCAACGTCGGCGAGAACGGCCTGGAGAACGAGATCAACCGCGCCGCCATCCTGGAAGTGGACGTGAAGAGCGGCGGCACGCGCCTGTTCGCCTCGGGCCTGCGCAACCCGAACGGCATGGCCTGGGAACCGCGAACCGGCACCCTGTGGACCGTGGTGAACGAGCGCGACGAGATCGGCAGCGACCTGGTGCCGGACTACCTGACCTCGGTAAAGGATGGCGGGTTCTATGGCTGGCCGTACAGCTATTACGGCCAGCACGTGGATGCGCGCGTGAAGCCGCCGCGTCCGGAGCTGGTGGCCAGGGCCATCGCGCCCGATTACGCGCTGGGCGCCCACGTGGCGGCGCTGGGGCTGGCGTTTGCGGAAGGGGCGCAACTCGGGCCGGCGTATGCCAGCGGCGCCTTCATCGGGCAGCATGGGTCGTGGAACCGCAAGCCGCTGTCGGGGTACAACGTGGTGTACGTGCCGTTCGCAGACGGCAAGCCGAACGGGATGCCGGTCGAGATTTTGAGCGGGTTCGTGAACGTGGAGGGCGAGGCTTATGGGCGGCCGGTGGGTGTGGCGGTCGACAAGCGGGGCGCGCTGCTGGTGGCGGACGATGTGGGGAATGTGGTGTGGCGAGTTCGCCCGGCTGCCCGATAGCCTGCGGCTGTAACCGTACGGTGGGCACCCCGTGCCCACGCGGATGCGTGCATGGTGTTGGCTTTATTCCTGTCGATGATTTCGTACCATTGCTAGCGTTTCCGAATGATCATTCGTGACGCTAACAATAATCAATCCGAACGGTCGCGATGCGGCCAACACCGTTCATATATCCGCGTGGGCACAGCGTGCCCACCGTACGGTTGAGGCCATGGGCTCCGCTTACTTGCAGCCCTCCACCAGCCACATCGGCACCGACGTCCAGATAATCCCCACGAACGACAACAGCGCCGACCCCGCCGCCGCCCAGTCCAGCAGCGGCGTACGTTCGTCCGCCCGCTGCAAGGTCCCGCGCCACTTCCACACCAGCCACCCGCACACCGCCAGCGCCGCGGCCGTGAACAGCGCCAGCGGCCAGCGCTGCGGATACCCCGGCTCATACCCCAGCGGACTGCACTGCGCCGCCACGAACACATAGCAGGCGGCGAAGTGCGCCGCCCACACCAGCAGCGGCAGGGTCCCGCGCATCAGCTTCCTGAAAAATCGTTCGCGCATCGTCAATCCATCAGCATGGGCACGCCATGCACCACCACCGCCGCCACGATCCCCTGCAGCACGGTGTAGTACACGATCAGCGCCGTGTTATCGAGCGTGGCGCGGTGGTGTTCGCCGATGCGTCCGCACCAGCCGCGCACCGCCAGGTAGAGGCCGACCAGCACCGTCAGCACCACGTGCAGGCCCTGGTAGGTCAGCATCGCCGCAATGGTCGCGCTCCAGGCCAGGCGGCGCGGCGCCAGGCCGGCCAGCTGGTAACCGTAGAAGTCGGCGCCGAAGGCGGCAATCACGCAGGCCACCGCGGCCAGCGCCAGCCAGGGCAGGCGCCGCTTGCCGACGGCGCGCGTGGCTGCATACATCAGGCCCGCCGCACCCAGCAGCAGGCCGCTCGAGAGCAGCTGCCACATCGGCTCCGGCAAGCCGGCCGTCGGCGGCGGGCAGACGATCAGCCGCATCGAGATGTGGATGTAGGCGAACACCAGCGAAGCGAAGATGATGGCGTCGACGATCAGCATGATGATGGTCGCCCACCACGAATGCGAGTTCTTGCCGCGCGCCCCGACTGGCAGCACCAGGTCGTCCGACACGTGCGCTTCCTTCACCGGCGGCTTGGCGTCGGATTCCCACAGCCAGGCCATGGTGCAGCCGATGGCCACCAGGCCGCAGGTCCAGGCCAGCCAGGTCGCCTTCACCGTCAGCAGCAGGAAGAAGCCGGCGGTGCCGGCGGCGGCGATCAGCGGCAGCCAGCTGTCGCCGGGCAGGATCATCAGGTAGGTGGGCCGCGCGCCGATCGGGCTGGTGGCGATGGTCTCGCGCTTGCCGGTTACGGTGCCGGGCAGGTAGTGCTGGCCCGCTTCCACCTGTTCCGACAAACCCGGCTGTTCCCAGAGGGGATCGACCGAGGTGATGAGCGGGATGCTGCGCGTGGCGTAGTCTTCCGACGGCAGCCATTCCAGCGTCGAGGCATTCCACGGATTGCCCGGCGCTTTCGACGGGCGGCGCTGGGTGCGGACCAGGTCCACCGTGAACACGACCACGCCCAGCGCGAACACGAAGGCGCCGACCGTGGACACCATGTTCAGCACCTGCCACTCCATCTCGGCCGGATAGGTGTACACCCGGCGCGGCATGCCCAGCAAACCCGTGATGTGCATCGGGAAGAAGGCGAGATTGAAGCCGCCGAACATCAGCCAGAAGGCCCAGCGCGCCACGCGCTCGGACAGGCACTGGCCCTTGATCAGCGGGATCCAGTAGTACAGGCCGGCGAACACCGGGAACACCATCCCGCCGATCAGCACGTAATGGAAGTGGGCGACGATGAAGTAGGTGTCGTGCACCTGCCAGTCGAAGGGCAGCAGGGCCACCATCACACCGGTCAGGCCGCCGAGCACGAAAATGAACATGAAGCCGCCCAGGAACAGGGCCGGCGCGTTCATCGTCACCTTGCCCTTCCACAGCGTGGCGATCCAGGCGAATACCTGGATCGCGGTAGGCACGGCCACGGCCATGCTGGCGGCCGAGACGAAGCTCATCGTCATGATGCCGAGACCCGCCGTGAACATGTGGTGGGCCCAGAGTGCGAAGCTGAAGAAGCAGACCACCACCAGGGCCACGATGATGGCGCGGCGGCCGACCAGGGCGGTGCCGGCAATCGTCGGGATCATGGTCGAGACCATGCCGGCCGCCGGCAGGAAGATGATGTAGACCTCGGGGTGGCCGAAGAACCAGAACAAATGCTGCCACAGCACGGGGTCGCCGCCGCGCGTGGCGTCGAAGAAGGGCCATTCGAAGGCGCGTTCCATCTCCAGCAGGGCGGTGCCGGCGATCACCGCCGGGAAGGCGAATACGATCATGATGCCGACCACCAGCATGGCCCAGGCATACACCGGCATGCGCGAAAGCGTCATGCCCGGCGCGCGCGTAAACAGGATGCCGACGATCAGTTCGATGGCGCCGGCAATCGCGGAAATCTCGATGAAGCCGATCCCGAGCAGCCAGAAGTCGGCGTTCAGCCCTGGCGAATACTGCTTGCCCGTGAGCGGCGGGTACATGAACCAGCCGCCGTCCGGCGCCAGGCCGACGAACAGGGTGCAGAAGAAGGCCAGGCCGCCGATGGCGTAGGCCCAGTAGGCATAGGCCGACAGGCGCGGGAAGGGCAGGTCGCGTGCGCCCAGCATGTTCGGCAGCAGGTAGACGGCCAGCGCTTCCACGATCGGAATCGCGAACAGGAACATCATCACGCTGCCGTGCATGGTGAAGACCTGGTTGTAGGTCGAGGGCGAGAGCAGGTCGTTGTCGGGCACGGCCAGCTGGGCGCGCATCAGCAGGCCCAGCACGCCCGCCAGCAGGAAGAACAGCAGGGCGGTGCCGATGTAGAGCAGGCCGATGTTCGTGTTGTTGACGCTGGTGAGGAAGCGCAGGCCGCTCGGCGTGACCCAGGTCTTTTCCAGGCGCGGGAATTCCTGCGCCGGCCGCGGCAAGGAGCTGGGTAGCGATGCGGGTGAGCGTGCTGCGGTATCGGTCATTTCAGGTGTTCCAGGTAGGCCGCGAGGGCGTGCAGGGTTTCGCCATCGAGGTCGGCGGCGGCCGGCATGCGCGCGCCGGGCTTGATCGCCTGCGGGTCGGCCACCCAGCCGGCCAGGGTGCCGCGGTGGTTGCGCAGGGTGCCGGCGGCGATGTGCAGGCGGCTGCCGATGTGGGTCAGGTCGGGGCCGAGGAGCGCATTCTCGGCGAGGGCCTCCACGCCGCCGGTGTCGCCGATGCCGCGCACCGTGTGGCAGGCCTGGCAGCGCTGCTGCAGGAAGGCGGCGCGGCCGCGTTCGAGCAGCTGCTCGTTCGGGGCGCCGGCGGTCGACGCGGCCGGCTGTGCTTCCTTTGCCAGCCAGCGGTCGAACTCGTCCTGCGGCATCGCCACCACGTGCAGGGCCATGCGCGCATGCTGCTCGCCGCAGTATTCGGCGCACTGGCCGCGGTAGACGCCGGGCTTGTCGGCGCGCAGTGTCAGGCCGGTGACGCGGCCCGGGACGGTATCCATCTTGCCGTTCAGGGCCGGAATCCACAGGCTGTGGATCACGTCGCTCGACGTCAGGCCGATGTAAACCGGGCGCCCGACCGGGATGCGGATCTCGTTGGCGCTGGCGATCTGGCGTCCGCTGGCCGGGTCGTGGTAGCGCACTTCCCACCACCACATCTTGGCGGTGACGCCGACCGTGAAGGCGCCTTTCGAGGTCTGCGGCGTGAGCTCGGCGCTGCGCCAGGTGCTCCACACCAGCAGGATGCTCAGCACCACCACCGGGAAGGCGAAGCCGGCGCCGACGATCCAGCGCCGCGCATTCACCGGCTCGGGACGGCGGCGCACGGCCAGCACAAGCAGGGCCATCACGCCGATGAAGATGAGGGCGCCGCCGCCGAACAGTACCCAGGCGAAGTCGGCGATGATGGAGGCATCGGGCCCTGCCGGGTGCAGGACCGATTGCGCGGTCGCGCTCGGTTCAACAGGCATCGCGGCGCTCATTCCAGCGTGTACAGGTAGGCCGCCATGTGGCGCGCTTCCTCGGGGGAGACGCCCACGTCCGGCATCAGGGTGCCGGGTTTCATGGCTTGCGGATTATCGAGCCAGCGGATCAGGTTGTCGGGAACGTTCGGGATGCCGCCGGCGATGTAGCTCTTGCGTCCGAAGGCGTCCAGTGGTGGGCCGGCGTTGCCGTGCGCGCCGGGCACTTCGGGTATCCGGTGGCAGGCCGCGCACTGGTATTGCGCGATCAGGTGCTGGCCCTGTTTCGGGTCGCCGCCGGCAACGGACGGCGCAACCGCCTCCTCCTTGCCGCAGCCGGCCAGCGCGCCTGCACACAGCAGCGCACCGAGCAGCCTGGGCCAACATCGGGAGGTCGGGGAATGAGAGAGAAGGAGCATGCGCACAATTCGAAATAACGAAAAACCGGGGTCTCTTTATAATACAAGAATAGCAATATCTTATTTTCAACTGTGTGCGCCCCTTGAAACGGAACCGATGTCGTCGAACCGCCAACGCCTGATCCTGAAAACCATCGCGGCCACGCTTGCCGTTACCGGGCTTGCCGCCGCTGCCATCGGCGGGATCGTGCTGCGCGCCGGCTGGTACGACATCACCGCCATCAGTTCGCACTGGCAGCCGGTGTACACGGTGCTGGAAACCGGCATGCATTACTCGGTGCGCCATTACGCGCGCGACGTCGAGGTGCCGAAGCTCGGCGACCCGCAGCAGATCAAGCGCGGCGCGGCCCTGTATGCCGCCAATTGCGCCCAGTGCCACGGCGGCCCCGGCTTTGCCCAGTCGCCGATCGGGCAAAGCATGCAGCCGGTGCCCGGCCCGCTGATCGACGCCGGCAAGCGCTGGGGCCAGCGCGAGCTGTACTGGATCACGCGCAAGGGCATCAAGATGAGCGGCATGCCCGCCTGGGAATACCACATGAGCGAAGCCGATACCTGGGCGGTGGTCGCCTTCATGGGCGTGCTGCCGACACTGTCGGCGCGCGAGTATGGCGCCGTCACGAACACCCAGGTGAACACGGCCACGCCGGTCACCGCGCCGATGGCGGAGGATGCGCCATGAGCCGCCTCCTTCTCCCGACCCTGCTGCTGGCGCTGCTGGCCGGCTGCGGCAAACCGAACGAAGCGCCGGCCGGCCTGCAGGGCGACCCCGAGCGCGGCCGCGTCGCGCTGGCCCAGCATGCCTGCCGCGCCTGCCACATGATCCCCGGCGTGACCGGCTCCGAGGTCTACGTCGGCCGCACGCTCGACGACCTGGGCGACCGCCAGTACATCGGCGGCAATCTGCCGAACACCCAGGCCAACCTGGTGCGCTGGATCCGAGAACCGCAGACCATCGACCCCGGCACCGCGATGCCGGCCATGGGCGTGAGCGAGCGCGAGGCCCTCGACATGAGCGCCTACCTGCTGACTCTCAAGAAGTAAGCTTGGTATCATGCGTTCTTTGTCCGGCGCCACGGTGGCACCGGACGCACGACACAGGATAAGACGATGAGATTGGTGCGCTATGGCCGCCCTGGCAAGGAAAAACCGGGTTTGTTCGACGAAGAAGGGCGCCTGCGCGACCTGTCCGGCGTGATCGAGGACATCGACGCCGCCGTATTGAACGACAAGGCACTGCGCAAGCTGGCCAAGGTCGACTGGAAGACCCTGCCGCTGGTGCGCGGCAACCCGCGCCTGGGCGTGCCGGTGGCGCGCGTCGGCAAGTTCATCGGCGTGGGCATGAACTACGCCGACCACGCGGCCGAAACCGGCGCCGCGGTGCCGGCCGAACCGGTGTTCTTCACCAAGGCCACCAGCTGCCTGAACGGGCCGGACGATCCGATCCAGCTGCCGAAGGGCTCGAAGAAGACCGACTGGGAAGTCGAGTTGGGTGTCATCATCGGCACGCGTGCGCAGTACGTGAGCGAGGAAGAGGCGCTGAAGTTCGTGGCCGGTTATTGCGTGGTGAACGACGTCACCGAGCGCGCCTACCAGTTCGAGATGGGTTCGCAGTGGGATAAAGGTAAAGGCTGCGACACCTTCGGGCCGGTGGGGCCGTTCCTGGTCACGCGCGATGAAATTTTTGACGTGCAGGACCTGGACCTCTACCTGGAAGTGAACGGCAAGCGCATGCAGACCGGGAATACCTCGACCATGGTGTTCACGGTGGCGCAGCTGGTGAGCTACATCTCGCGCTTCATGACGCTGGAGCCGGGCGACATCATCACCACCGGCACGCCGCCGGGCGTGGGGATGGGGCGTAAGCCGCAGCGCTTCCTCAAGAAGGGCGATACGCTGCGTTTGGGGATTGCGGGCTTGGGCGAGCAGCAGGCGGAAGTGGTGGCGTTTCCGAAGTAAAGGATAGCGCGCGCGATGGCCTGCGGCGTTGACCGTACGGTGGGCACACTGTGCCCACGCGGAACGACGCGCTAACGAGACGCTCCTGGATGCGCTGGCCGATGATCATGTGATCCGCGTCTAATGAGCAGCCGCAACGCATGCTTCCGCGTGGGCACGGGGTGCCCACCCTACGTTCCAGCCAACACTATTTCACGTGTTTGCGCTACGCCACCAACGCCGCATCCAGCGCCTCCGCCAGGCGCGCCACGATCTCCGACAAGTCCGACGCACTGACAATGAACGGCGGCGCCAGCAAGATGTGATCCCCACGCTGCCCATCGATGGTCCCGCCCATCGGATACACCATCAGCCCGCGCGCCATCGCCTCGTTCTTGATCGCCGCATGCAGCCGCCGCTGCGGCGCGAACGGCTCCTTGCTCGCGCGATCGCGCACCAGCTCGATCCCCACGAACAGCCCGCGCCCGCGGATATCCCCCACGTGCGGATGCTGCCCGAACACGTCGCCCAGCATGCGCTTGAGCGTGGCCCCGCGCCGCTGCACCTGCTGCAGCAAGCCGTCGCGCTCGATCACTTCCTGCACCGCCAGCGCCGCCGCCGCCGCCACAGAATGCCCGATGTAGGTGTGCCCATGCAGGAAGCTGCCGCTGCCGCGCCGCAGCCGCTCGACGATCGCCCCCTGCGCCAGCACCGCGCCGATCGGCTGGTAACCCGCGCCCAGCCCCTTGGACACCGCGATGATGTCCGGCGCCACCCCGTCCTGCTCGATCGCGAACATGGTGCCGGTGCGCCCCATCCCGCACATCACCTCGTCGGCGATGAACAGGATGCCGTGCCGGTCGCAGATCTCGCGCACACCGCGGAAGTAGCCGGGCGTGGGCGGGATCGCGCCGCCCGTGGCGCCGACCACCGGCTCGGCGACAAAGGCGATCACCTTGTCCGGCCCCGCCTTCATGATCGCCGTTTCCAGTTCGTCGAGCAGGCCCGCGGTGTAGTCGTCCAGGCTCTGGTGCTCGCCGCGGTCGCGGTATTCGTAGCAGGGCGCCACGCGCGGCACGTTCATCAAGAGCGGCGCGAAGGGCTTGCGGCGCCATTCATTGCCGCCCACCGCCAGCGCACCGAGGGTATTGCCGTGGTAGCTCTGGCGGCGCGCGATGAACACGCTGCGCTGGGGTTCGCCGCCTTCGACGAAATACTGGCGCGCCAGCTTCAGCGCCGTCTCCATTGCTTCCGAACCGCCTGAGACCAGGTAGACCGCGTCGATCCCGGCCGGCGCCTTCGACACCAGCTTGGCCGCCAGTTCCTCGGCCACCTCGGTGGTGAAGAAGGCGGTGTGGGCATAGGCGCAGGCGTCGATCTGGCGGTGCATGGCGGCGATCACGTGCGGGTGGGCGTGGCCGAGCGAAGACACGGCGGCGCCGCCGCTGGCGTCGATGTAGGTCTTGCCGCTGCTGTCGCGCACGGTGACGCCGCTTGCTGCCACGGCGACCGGCGGGGTCTGGCGCAGGCTGCGGTGGATGATATGGCTCATGGCTACCCCCTTCGAGGAAAGATTGACGTTTGACAATAAGCGCCGCGCCAACGGTTTCCTTTGATCTTTACGGGAAGCTGTGCGAATATTTTTCTCAATAGACATTTTTGCTACGCCTGCCATGAGCGACCGCCTGCGCCCGATTCCGCCCGACCAGCTGACCGAAGCCCAGCGCCGCGCCGCCCAGGCCGTGATCGAGGGGCCGCGCGGCGCCCTCTACGGTCCCTTCGTGCCGCTGCTGCGCAGCCCCGAACTGCTGGAAAACGCCCAGCGCATGGGCGAATACCTGCGCTACCGCAGCGCCATCGGCGTGCGCCTGTCGGAGCTGGCGATCCTGGTCACGGCGCGCCAGTGGAACCAGCGGGTGGAGTGGGCGATCCATGCGCCGATCGCGGCCCAGGTGGGCATTCCGCCGGACGTGATCAATGCGATTGCGCACCGCCGGCGGCCGGAGGGCATGCTGGTCGACGAATCGGTGGTGCACGACTTCTGTCTCGAGCTGCAGCAGAACAAGGGCGTCTCGGACCACACCTATGGCGAGGCGCTGGCGCTGTTCGGCGAGCAGGGCGTGGTCGACTTGATGGGCCTGACCGGCTACTACACCTTCCTGGCGATGGTGATGAACACCGCGCAGACCGAGGTGCCGGTGTCGAGCGCGGCGGCCTTGCCCGACTGACGCGATGACCGCGACCGCAGTGCGCTCGTCCGCATCGGGACGCGTTCGTCGCCACGGCGGCGCGCTCGTCGCAGCGCGGCCACGCACGGGGCCGGCGGCGGCAGACTGTGGCCATGACATCCCGTCATGCCACCGGAGACCTTCACCATGAAACCGCATTATGTGCTGCTGGCCGCACTGGCCACCTCGTCCCTGCTTGCAATCGCGGGGCCGCCCGAGAAGCTTCCCGCCGCCTGGACTGTGAGCGGGCCGTCGCCGCAGAAATTCAGCAGCGGCGTCGAAACCAGCGACGTCGGCGGCGTCCGTGGCGCCAAGTTCCTGCGCAATAAATCCGAGGATGCGCAGGCCTGGGGCGCGCTGACCCAGCAGATATCGGCCCAGCGCTACCTCGGCCAGCGTTTGCAGTTCAAGGCGCGCATCAAGACGGCGGACATCGGCAACTACGCCGGGCTGTGGATGCGTGTCGACACGCCAGCGAAGCATGGCGCCGCTTTCTACAACAGTGTCGACAAGCCGATCCGTGGCAGTACCGACTGGCAGGAGCGCACGGTCACCCTGGATGTGCCGGCCGACGCCAGCATCGTCTCCTTTGGCGTGATCGGTTCCGGCAAGGGCCAGGTATGGATCGATGCGCTGACGCTGGAGCCGGTCGGGCGCGATGTGCCGGTCGACCGCATGAGCGCGCGGCAGCGGCCCTTGCCGGACAAGCCGACGCTGTGACGGGCGCCGGCCACATCGCCGGTGCCGAGCCGGTCCATGCCGCCCTGGCGCGCGTGTACGGCGCGACGCCAGGCCAGCGCCTGCTGAGCGCGGCCTGCGCCGCCGCCTGCTTCGCGCTGGCCTGGGCGCTGGGCCGGCAGGCCTGGATCGCCCTGTTCGGAGCGCTGCTGGCGCCGATCGTGCTGGGCGCCGGCGGCATGGCAGGCGTGGCGGCACTGCTGCGCGCACGCCTGCACTGGACCGGCGCCTGGCTGGCCCTGGGCATCCTGCTGGCGCTGGGGGCCGGCCTCGGACTGCTGTTCTACCGCTACTGGAACGCGGCGGCCGGCCTGCCCGCCGGCACCGGCCGCCAGGTGCTGGCCTCCAGCTTCGGGGTGGCGGCGCTGGTGCTCGGCCTGCCGCTGTGGCGGGCCCAGATCCAGTTCCGCGCCCAGCAACTGGCGCGGCTGCAGCAGGCGGCGCTGGCGGCCGAGCTCAAGACGCTGCAGGCCCAGATCGAACCGCACTTCCTGTACAACACGCTGTCGAGCACGCGCTACCTGACGCGCCACGATCCCGACAAGGCGGGGCAAATGCTCGAGCACCTGATCGGCTACCTGCACAGCGCCTTGCCCGACATGCGCGCCGAGACCTCGACCCTGGGCCGCGAAGCCGGCCTGGTACGCCACTACCTGGCCGTGATCGCCCTGCGCCACGGCGAGCGCCTGCAGGTGGCCATCGAGGTGCCGGACGCCCTGGCATCCGCCGCGCTGCCGCCGCTGATGCTGATGACGCTGGCCGAGAACGCGGTGAAGCACGGCCTGGAGCGCCAGCCGGGCGCGGTGCGGATCGGCTTGCGCGCCGCGGCATTGGGGACGGACCTGTGCGTCACCGTCTGCGACGACGGTCCCGGCATCGGCAAGGCCGTGTTCGGGAGCGGCGTCGGCCTGCGCAACCTGCGCGAACGCCTGGCCGCGCTGTACGGCAAGCGCGCACGCTTCGAGCTGCTGCGCCTGGACAGCGGCATTACCGAGGCGCGCCTGGTACTGCCCTTGCAGATGGCGGCAGCGTGATTCGGCCGCGCATCCTGATCGCCGACGACGAGCCGCTGCTGCGCGCCGAGCTGCGCGAGATGCTGGCCGCGCTGTGGCCGCAGGCCGAGGTGGTAGGGGAGGCGGTGGACGGCATCGACGCCGTGCGCCTGGGGCGCGAACTGTCGCCCGACGCCGTCTTTCTCGACGTGCGCATGCCGGGACTGGACGGCATCGAGCTGGCCCACGTGTTCGGCGGGCGCAGCCACGTGGTGTTCGTCACCGCCCACCACGAGCATGCGGTGGCGGCCTTTGACGAAGGCGCGGTCGACTACGTGCTCAAGCCGGTCTCGCACGAACGGCTGGCGCGTGCGGTCGAGCGATTGAAGGGGAGATTGCGGATGCCGCCGCCCAGTCTGCGGCAGGTGGCGGGGCAGGTGCCGGAGCAGCCGCGCCCGGCCCAGCCTGCGTGGCTGCAGGCATCAAGTGGCCAGACCATCCATTTCATCGACCTGGCCGACGTCGTGTATTTTTGCTCGGACGCCAAGTACACGCGGGTGGTGACCGATACGCTCGAAGCGCACATCCGGCTGTCGCTGAAGGAGCTGGCGGACTCGCTCGACGGAGACGCGTTCTGGCAGATCCACCGCGGCTACGTGGTGGCGCTCAAGCGCATCGCCTCGGCGCACCGGGCCGAGGATGGAGCGCTATGGCTGCATTTGCGCGGGCATGGCGCCCGGCTGCCGGTGAGCCAGCGCTTCCAGCATTTGTTCAAGGGGATGTAGGGTGGGTACTCGTACCCACCGTGGGGCGCGTGATCAACCAGTAAGGCATGGTGGGTACGAGTACCCACCCTACATCACTAACGTAGGGTGGACACCCGTGTCCACGCGGTCGTACCCGAACGAACCACCATTGTCATGCGAAGCGTCGATATGCTCGCGCACCGGGTCTTCGGCGGAGCAATCTGGACGCAACCGCCGTACCGCGTGGGCACAGGTGCCCACCCTACGAAACCCAACCAAATCAGGCCAGTGCTTCCTTTGCGGCTTCCTCAGGCGTAAGACCATCATAGAACAAGTCCGTAAACCACTCGACCTGTTCCTCGATATGCTCCTGCGCCTGCTTCTGCGTCGCCCCGCCGGCCACGAGGAAACCTTCCACCTCAATGCACCAGTTAATCAAGGCCAGCGTTTCTTCGTCCAGCTCTTCTTTCTTTGCCATTTCCAGGCCTCCAAATGAAAACGGGAGCCAAGGCTCCCGGTAATTAAGGCCTTACGCCAATACTTTTTTCAGCCAGGCCGAGATGTCCTGGACTTCCTCGAAACACAGCGAATGCTGCATCGCATATTCGTGCCACTCGACCTGGTAGCCGAGTCCCTTGACCACGTCGCGCGACTGCTCGGCGCGGATGAAGGGCACCACGTGGTCCTGGCGGCCGTGCGCCATGAACACCGGGGTGTCGATGCTTTGTTCGCTGCGCTCGTGCGCGACCTTGTCGGCCAGCGGCAGATAGCCCGACAGGCACAGCATGCCGGCCAGCTTTTCCGGGTGGCGCATGCCGGTCTGCAGGGTCATCGCGCAGCCTTGCGAGAAGCCGGCCAGGATGATCTTCGAGGCCGGGATGCCGCGCGCCTTTTCGCGTGCGATCAGGGCTTCGACGTCGCGCTGCGAATCGCGCAGGCCGGTTTCGTCTTCACGGCGCGTGAGTTCGGCGCCGGTGATGTCGTACCAGGCGCGCATGACGTAGCCGCCGTTCACGGTCACCGGAATCGTCTTCGCATGCGGGAAGACGAAGCGGATGCCGGGCAGGCCCTTCAGGTCGAGTTCGCGCACCAGCGGCACGAAGTCGTTGCCGTCGGCGCCCAGGCCGTGCAGCCAGATGATTGCGGCCGTGGGGTTCGGCGCGGTTTCGATTTCGATGTTTTGCAGCAGGTCGCTCATGCGGGTCTCAGGTTAAGCAGAGTCAGGGTTAAGCGGAAGCAGGGGCAGGGCGCTGGGCGTTTTTCGGACGCCATGCCTTGGTGACAGCTGGATCGGTTTCCATGTACGGGCCGCCGATCAGGTCGATGCAGTACGGGACGGCGGCAAAGACGCCGTTCACGAGCACCTTGCCGTCGGCATCCTTCAGGCCTTCCAGGGTTTCCTTGATGGCTTTCGGCTGGCCCGGCAAATTCATGATCAGGGCGGCGTGATCCTCGGTTTCGCGGATCACGGCCACCTGGCGCGACAGGATCGCCGTCGGCACAAAGGCCAGGCTGACCTGGCGCATCTGCTCGCCGAAGCCCGGCATTTCCTTGGTGCCGACGGCCAGCGTGGCCTCGGGCGTGACGTCGCGCCGCGCAGGACCCGTGCCGCCGGTGGTCAGCACCAGGTGGCAGCGCTGCACGTCGACCAGCTCGGCCAGGGCCTGCTCGATCTGCCCGCGCTCGTCGGGAATCAGGCGCGTCTCGACGCGAAACGGCGTGGTGAGGGCGGCGGCCAGCCAGTCCTGCAGCGCCGGGATGCCCTTGTCTTCGTACACGCCGCCACTGGCGCGGTCGGAGACCGACACCAGGCCGATCACCAACGCATTCGCCAGTTCCTTACTCGTCTGCTGGCTCGTCGTCATCGGTTTCCTCGTCGCTGGCGGCTTTCTTATCCTTCTTGGACAGGTCCTTCAGGATCTGGAACAGTTCGCGGTAGGCCTTCGGCGGCTTGTTCTCGGCCTGTTCCTTGCGCGCGTTGCGGATCAGCGTGCGCAGGTGCTGCACGTCGAGCTGCGGGTGTTCGGTCAGCAGGTCGGTCAGGGCCTTGTCGTCGGTCAGCAGCTTTTCACGGCGGCGTTCCAGCGCGTGCAGGGCGGCGGTTTCGGCCTTGGAGGCGCCTTTCCAGCTGTCGATGGTGCGCTGGATGACGGCCACTTCCTCTTCCGACAGGGTGCGCATCTTCTTGCCGACGAATTGTAGCTGGCGGCGGCGCCCTTCGTGGTTGGTGATGGTCTGGCACATCAGGATCGCGTCCTTCACCTCGTCGGGCATCGGCACGCGCTTGACGCGGTCGCGCGGCTCGGCCACGAGCTGGGCTCCGAGCTTTTGCAGCTCGTCCATCTGGCGCTTGAGTTCGGACTTGGAAGGGCGTTCGTATTCTTGCTCGAACTCGCTGGACTGGAAGCCAACGGCGCCGCGGTTTGCATTAGGCATGATATGGATGATTTGATTGGCGCTGGGCCGATCAGTGAAAACAGTAAACGGCTGCTATGATAACTGTTTTAGGGCTCGCTACATAAAACACACATGAACGACACCGTTTTTACCCACACCCAGGACCAGTTGCGGGAACTGGCGCAAAGCGTGCTCGCGTTTGCCCGCGAAGGCGGCGCCAGCGATGCCGCAGTGGAAATCAGCGAGGGTAGCGGACTGTCGGTGTCGGTGCGCCGCGGCAAGATCGAGACCATCGAGCAAAACCGCGACAAGGGCATCGGTGTCACGGTATACAAGGGCCAGCGCCGCGGCAACGCCAGCACCTCCGACTTCTCGGAAGCCTCGCTCAGGGCCACCGTGCAGGCAGCCTGGGACATCGCCCGCTTCACCGCCGAAGACGATGCCGCCGGCCTGCCCGACGCCGACATGCTGGAAATGAACCCGCGCGATCTGCGCCTGTGCTACCCGTGGCAGATCTCGACCGAGGAAGCCGTGGAACTGGCCCAGCGCTGCGAGAACGCGGCCTTCGAGGTCGACCCGCGCATCAGCAACAGCGAAGGCGCCAGCGTCTACGTGCAGCAGTCGCATTTCGTGGCCGCCAACTCGCGCGGCTTCATCGGCGGCTACCCGTTCTCGCGCCACACCATGTCGGTGGCGCCGATCGCCGGCAAGGGCAACAAGATGCAGCGCGACGACTGGTACACCTCGGCGCGCGACCCGAAGAAGCTGGCCAGGCCGGAAGCCGTGGGCCGCTACGCCGCCGAGCGCGCGCTGGCGCGCCTGAACGCGCGCAAGCTCGATACCCGCACCTGCCCGGTGCTGTTCGAGGCGCCGCTGGCCGCCGGTTTGCTGGGCGCTTTCGTGCAGGCGGTGTCGGGCGGCTCGCTGTACCGCAAGTCCACCTTCCTGCTCGACACCCTGGGCAAGCCGGTCTTCCCGGAGCACATCCAGATCGTCGAAGACCCGCACCTGATCGGCGAAGTCGGCTCCTCGCCCTTCGACGAAGAAGGCGTGCGCACGGTGCGCCGCGACGTCGTCAAGGATGGCGTGCTGCAGGGGTACTTCCTGTCCTCGTACTCGGCGCGCAAACTCGGCATGCAGACCACGGGCAATGCCGGCGGCTCGCACAACCTGTCGATCACCTCGGATAACACGAAGCGTGGCGATACCTTCGAGGGCATGCTGCGCAAGATGGGCACCGGCCTGCTGGTGACGGAACTGATGGGGCAGGGCGTGAACTACGTGACCGGCGACTATTCGCGCGGCGCCTCGGGCTACTGGGTCGAGAACGGCGTCATCCAGTATCCGGTGGAAGAGATCACGATTGCCGGCAACATGCGCGAGATGTTCCAGCAGATCGTCGGCGTCGGCAACGACGTGCTGGCGCGCGGGAACAAGTCGACCGGGTCGATCCTGATCGAAAAGATGGTCGTGGCGGGTAGCTAAGGGAGCATCAGATGAGCAAATTCGTCCGTATCGACAAGGAAAACAACCCGAAGAAGGCACAGTTGCTGAACCTCGACCTGGTGGCATCGGTCGAGCTGGCGCCGCAGTCCGACCTGCTCAGCTCCGCCGACGAAAAGCGCGTGTATGCCAGCTGCCTGGCGCATGACAAGACGGTGATTGCGACGGTGCACTTCGATACGATCGAAGATGCGCATGCGTGGGTGGAGAAGAATCTCGGCGTGCAGCTGTAATCGCGTTGGATTAACCCCTGGACGAGCGGCAGACCGTACGGTGGGCACTCCGTGCCCACGCGGAACGTCGCGCTAACGATATGCTCATGTCACCGTTAGCCGTTGATCACATGGTACGCATCAAAGAGAGCAGCCGCGATGCCCGCATCCGCGTGGGCATGGGGTGCCCACCGTACGGGGAACGTTAGCAATGAAAGGCCGCCGAGGGTGACACGACCGCCGCCATTCAATTCCGCTTGCTCAGCGCCCGCTCCACACTCGCCGCCAGTTCCGCCAGCTGGAACGGCTTGTTCAGCACCATGTCTTCCCCCACTACCTCCTCGATCAGCCGCATGTCGGCATAGCCGGTGGCGATCATCATCGGCAGCTCCGGATACATGCCGCGCGCCTGCCGTACCAGTTCGGCGCCGGTCATCCCCGGCATCAGGTAATCGGTAATCAGGAGATCGGGCCTGGAACGCTGCAGTTCGCCCAGGCCCGCCTCGCCATCGGCCGCCTGCGCCACCGTGTAGCCCAGCACCTCCAGCGATTCGACCACCGACTGGCGCACCCAGGCGTCGTCCTCGACCACCAGGATGCGCGCGCCGCGCTGGCGGGTGGCGGCCACCGAGGGCCGGACCAGGGCCGGGGCGTCGGCCGCGCTGCCGGCCGCACGCAGCCAGATTTCCACCGTGGTGCCCACGCCCTGTTCGCTCAGGATGCGCGCCGCGCCGCCCGACTGCTGGGCCATGCCGTACACCTGGCTCAGGCCCAGGCCGGTGCCCTTGCCCACGCCCTTGGTGGTGAAGAAGGGTTCGAACACGCGCGCGATGATCTCGGGCGGCATGCCTTCGCCGCTGTCGGCCACGGCGATGCACACGTAGTCGCCGGCCGGCAGCAGGCCGGCGGGCGGTACGGCCGCGCCGGCGTGGAAACGCAGCTGGCCGCCGCCCGGCATGGCGTCGCGCGCGTTGATCGCCAGGTTCAGGAGCGCCATCTCCATCTGGTTGGTGTCGGCCATCACGGCCGCATCCGGATCGTCGAGCGCGAATTCGAGGCGCACGCTCGAACCCAGCGACGTGGCCACCAGCTCGCGCACACCCTCGAACAGGGCGGCCAGGCCGAGCGGGCGCAGGTCCAGGCTCTGGTTGCGCGAAAAGGCCAGCAATTGGCCGGTGAGCTTGCCGCCGCGCTGGCAGGCGCGGCGCGCCACCTCGGCACGGTTGCGCACGAAATCGTCCTGCGACCGCAAGAGGATCAGGTCCATGCTGCCTTGCACCACGTTCAGCAGGTTGTTGAAGTCGTGGGCGATGCCGCCGGTGAGGCGTCCGATCGCCTCCATCTTCTGGAACTGGACCAGCGCCTGCTGCACGCGCTCGCGCTCGATCACCTCGTTGGTCAGGCGGTCGTTGGCCTGGGCCAGGGCGCGCGTGCGTTCCTCGATGCGGGCCTCCAGGGTTTCGTTCAGGTCGAGCAGGTCGCTCTGGCTGCGGCGCAGGTTGGCGGCGGTGTACTCGCGGTCGGCCAGCACCGAGCGCGCCTGGTACTGGCGGCGCCGCGCGCGCAGGGCCGATGCCGCCGCGCTGCGCAGGGTCTGCGTATTCAGCGGGCGCTCCAGCACGATCACGTTGCCGAGTTCCGCGATGCGCGCGCGTTCGCTTTCCGGCGCCGGCGCGATCGCCTTGGCCAGCAGGACCACGAAGGGAAAATCCGACCACGGCGGCTGGGCGTCGAGCCAGCCGCGCAGGCGTCCGAGGTCGACGCCGGTGAGCGCTTCCTCGGCCAGGATGGCGGCGCCGGCGCCGGCCTCGATGCGCGCGGCCAGGGTGGCGATGTCGGGCACGGCATCGCAGGCCATGCCGTCGACGTCGAGCACCGAGCACATGACCTGGGCGTCGCGTCCGCGCGGCGCCAGCAGCAGGATGCGCTCTTCGCTGTCGCGCACGTCGCTGTGATTAAGGGGCGGCATCGGCGACGTTGGCCATCATCGGCGTCACGCCGCGGTAGCTCGGCAGGCCGGTCAGCACGCCCTCGAAGCCTTCGAGCGGATCGCCGATGCGCACGCCTTCGTGGCTCAGCTGCAGCTCGTGGATGGTCAGCGCGTGGGTGGCGGTGCGGCTCTTGATGACGGTGAGGGCGCGGCGCAGGCGGCCGTTGGCCTCGAAGAAGCGCATCAGCACCGTGGTGTCGGACAGGTAGCTCAGGTCGACGTCGGTGCGCACTTCGCCGATCAGGCCGTGCTGGCCCAGCACCAGCACCGTGGTCACGCCCTGCTGGTTCAGGTAGGACAGCAGTTCGTGCATCTGCAGGGTCAGGTACTGCTCGCCCGGCATCGCCTGCAGGTAGGCGTTCAGGCTGTCGATGACGATGAAATTCACCGCATGCAGCTCGACCGCGTCGCGCAGCATCTGGGCGAATTCGCCGGGCGAGAGCTCGGCCGGGTCGATGTGGGCGATGCGCAGCTGGCCGCTGTCGACATACGGACGCAGGTTCATGCCGAGCGAGGCGCTGCGCGCGAAGAAGGTGCCCAGGCCTTCGTCGAACAGGTAGTAGGACGCCTTTTCGCCGCGTTCCAGCGCCGCCAGCAGGCAGCGCACCGAGAGGGTGGTCTTGCCGATGCCGGACGGGCCGACCATCAGGGTATTCGTGCCGCGCACCAGGCCGCCGCCGAGCAGCCTGTCGAAGCCATCCGAGCCGCTCGAGCTGATCGCCGGGGTGAAGTCGCGGATATGCTCGGCCGCCACCAGGCGCGGGTACATGACGATGCCGCCGGTGTCGAGGTTGTAGTCGTGGAAGCCGCCGCGGAAGCGGATGCCG
Organism: Massilia sp. IC2-278; assembly: GCF_020708045.1. Taxonomy (GTDB): domain Bacteria; phylum Pseudomonadota; class Gammaproteobacteria; order Burkholderiales; family Burkholderiaceae_D; genus Telluria. Next base: position 329,736 of record NZ_JAJFES010000004.1, on the reverse strand, counting down.
CGCATCTTGACGATGTTCACGCGGCGGCGCTCCTTGCCGAATTCCTTGGCCATCTGCTCGAGGCTGATCACGCCGTGGGCGATGCTGTGCAGGTGCTGGTCGGAGGCGCTGGATTTATCGTCGAGCAGCAGCACGGTGCAGTTACGGGCCGAGAAGAACTGCTTCAGCGCCAGGATCTGGCGCCGGTAGCGCAGCGGGTTCTGGGCCAGCAGGCGCATCTCCGACATGCTGTCGAAGACCACGCGCACCGGTTTCAACCCGTCGACTTCGTCCATCACCTTGCGCGTGGTTTCGCCGAGCTCCACCTCCGACGGGTGGAACACCGACTGCTGTGAATCGAGGTCGAGCGCTTCGTCGCCGGCCAGTTCGTGGATGGCCAGTGCGTCGAGCGACCAGCCATGGCTGGCGGCTACCGCCTTCAGTTCGTCCGCGGTTTCCGACAGGGTGATGTACAGGCCGCTCTCGCCGCGCGCCACGCCGTCGAGCAGGAACTGCAGCCCCAGCGTGGTCTTGCCGGTGCCCGGCGTGCCTTCGACCAGGTAGACCCGCTGCGGGGTCAGGCCGCCGCCGAGGATATCGTCGAGGCCCGGAATGCCGGTGGACATACGCGGGGCGGTGGTCAAGGTGCTGGAGGATGCGGAATTCATGAAGCGGCCTATGGTATGACGGGAGGAAGGGCTGGGGTGGTACTGCGGTCTTTCCAGCGAAGCATTATAGAGTGCTTTGCAAGCCGCATCCCAGGTCAAGCGTTGCCTAACGGCCACGCCTCATCACCATCAGCCTTCGATGCGGCTCAGGCGCTGGCCGAAGATGCCCCAGCGGGTCGGAGCGCCGTCGACGGTGGCGCACAAGGCCCAGCCGGTGCCGATCTTCTCGACGGTGACGTCGGTTTCGAGTTCCCTGGCGACCTTGTCGGCCCAGCCCTGTGCGGCGCCACGGCCCTTGAAGAGTTCCTGGCCTTCGTAGACCACGGTGGCATCGAAAACGGGAGCGGAAAATACGGACATAAGTGTTCGGTTCGGAAGTGGTTGGAAAAATGCCCCGGCGGGCGGGGCATCTTTGCTTATCGCATGAATCTTACCGCAATTACTTGAGTGCGCGGATCGCCTGCAGCACCGGCTGCAGCACGGCCGCACCCAGGCGGGCGCTGCGCGCGCCATCCCAGCCCACTTGCGGGTCCGGATCGTTGGCGTTGTCCTTGAACGGCAGTTCCAGGGTCAGCGACAGGCAGCCGAAGGCGTGGGTGATGTGCGGCGAACCCATGGTCAGGGTCTCTTCGGTGTATGGCGTTGCGCCGTAGCCGTGCACGTCCTGGAAGTCCGGGCTGGCGATCATGAAGTTGTCGCTGAAGCGCTTCTGGGCGGCGGCCTGCTCGGGCGTGAAGTTCGGCAGCGATTCGCTGCCGGCCACGAAGACGTAAGGCAGGCCTTCGTCGCCGTGCACGTCGAGGCAGAGGTCGACGCCGGTCTCGTGCATCTTCTGCTTGACCAGGAAGACTTCCGGGCTGCGCTCCATGGTCGGGTTCAGCCACTCGCGGTTCAGGTTGGCGCCGGCGGCATTCGTGCGCAGGTTGCCGCGGACGGAACCGTCCGGATTCATGTTCGGCACCACGTAGAACACGGTCTCGTTCAGCAGCTGGCGGCCGAACGGGTGGGCCGGGTCGAGCAGGGCGTCGAGCATGCCTTCGACGAACCACTCGGCCATCGTTTCGCCCGGGTGCTGGCGGGCGATGACCCAGACCTTCTTCTTGCCTTCGGCCGGCTCGCCGATGACCAGCATGTTCAGGTCGCGGCCTTCGACGGTGGAGCCCAGGTCGAGCATGCGCACGTTTTCGCTCATCTGGGCGCGGTCGAGCAGCTCGAGGTGGCGTTCCCACGAGTAGGGCTCGAAGTAGGCGTAGTAGACGCTGTCCATGCCTGGCGTGTGCTCGATGGTCATCACCTGGCCGTCGTACGAGGTCGGCACACGGAACCAGTTGATGCGGTCGTAGCTGGCCATCGCGTTGTAGTCTTCCCAGCCAGCCGGATAGGCGGCCTGGCCGGCGTTCAGCAGGCGGATCGTGCACGGCTCGCCCTGCGCGCCCTGCAGGCGGAAGTAGAACCATTGCGTGATGTCGGCGTGCGAATCCTTGCGGATGTTCAGGTCGATGGCGTTCGCGCTCGTGGCGTTCACGATCTCGATGGCGCCAGCGTCGAACTGGCTGCTGATCTTGATAGACATGGTGTGTCCTGGTTGATGGCGTAAAGCCGAGATCATACTCGCTTATCGGTGGGTTCGAGAACCCACCATGCGGTGCCGATGATCATGCGATGAAACAGCGTGGACTCGGGAGTCCACCCTACAAAGGCAGGGTTTCGTAGGGTGGACACCTGTGTCCACGCGGTATGGTACGGATGCGAACCCGCGATGCATGCCCCGGATCATTATGCGGTGACATTGGTGGGTTCTCGAACCCACCATTCGACACGACGATCAACCGCGCAATCCGCCAAACCGCTGGTAAAACGCTTCATCCGCGCTTGGCGCCGCTTCATCCTCGCGCCGCAACACCGCATTCACATGCACCTCGGCCTGCCTCGCAACACGTACATAAATCGCGCGCGCCACCTCGTACGCATCCGACCCCGGCCACGGGTCCGGCAACAACTCGACCGGCAACAAGGGATCGTGCAACTGCAAGCGCCGGTAGGCGTGAATCAACAGCGAACGCATCGCAAACGCCGCCTCCGGCGCCACTTCGGCCCCATCCTTCAACAAGGCGAGCAGCGGCGAAAACTGCGCGATGAAATCCCGATAACCCTGCGCCACCGCCGTCAGGTTCCAGCCTTCATTCACCAACTCCTGCAGCGGCCGCGAGCCGACGTCCGGCAGCTCGGCCGCGCTCAAGGCAAACACCTTGCCCGCCGCCCCGGTACGTTGCAAGGCATCGGCCAGCCCCTCGACATCGCCCGCCGGATGCGCCAGCAAGCCCGGCCCCAACATCGCAAAGCCCTCCCACTGCAGTTCCTTCCTCACCGCCGTCCGCAAATCGCCATCGATGCTGCCGTTCGGCGCCAGCAGCAAAGTCCAGCGCCCGTCCCAGTGCAAGCCGGGCGGCGCATAGATGCGGCGGTCGGCGCGCTGGAAGCGGGGCAGGGACTTCGGATCGAACCCATACCGGCTGCGCCGCCCCTCGCGGCTGGCCGTCAGCCAGCCCTCCTGCACCAGGCGAAACACACTGGTGCGCACCAGGCGGTCGGTCACGCCCAGCGGACCCAGCAGCTCAATCAAACTGCCCAGCCAGGCCGCGCCGCCATGGGGCGCAATCGCGTCGCCCATGACGGTCATGACCAGGGATTTCGAGCGTGGCGGATCGATGGCGAGGAAGTGAGCGATCCACTCGGGACTGGTCATTTGCTTCATGGAATCGGAAAAACCTTGCTTCTCAATATGATTCAAAATTTTGGTGTACATCTCGTTTTCTGTATCGTATTATGGCTTCACGATGTTTGCAATGGGAGACAGACCATGTACGCACAGATGGTAGAAACGGGCCTGAAAAAGGTCCAGACAGAACAAGACATGAGCGCGGAAGAGCAGGCGTTCCAGGCCCGGATCGACGAAGGCATCAAGATCGAAGCCAAGGACTGGATGCCCGAGGCTTACCGCAAGACCCTGATCCGCCAGATCTCCCAGCACGCGCACTCCGAGATCGTCGGCCAGCTGCCGGAAGGTAACTGGGTCACGCGCGCCCCAACACTGAAACGCAAGTCGGTGCTGCTGGCGAAGATCCAGGACGAAGCCGGCCACGGCTTGTACCTGTACAGCGCCGCCGAAACTCTGGGCGTGTCGCGCGACGAACTGCTGGCCGCCCTGCATTCGGGCAAGGCCAAGTATTCGAGCATCTTCAATTACCCGACCCTGAGCTGGGCCGACATGGGCACCATCGGCTGGCTGGTCGACGGCTCCGCCATCATCAACCAGATTCCGCTCTGCCGCTGCTCGTACGGCCCGTACGCCCGCGCCATGATCCGCGTCTGCAAGGAAGAATCCTTCCATGCGCGCCAGGGCTACGACATCATGATGAGCCTGGCCAAGGGCACGCCCGAGCAAAAGGCGATGGCCCAGGACGCGCTGAACCGCTGGTGGTGGCCGTCGCTGATGATGTTCGGGCCTTCGGATGCCGAATCGGTGAACAGCGCGCAGTCGAGCAAATGGCGCATCAAGCTGTTCTCGAACGACGAACTGCGCCAGCGCATGGTCGACCAGACCGTGCCGCAAGCCGAATACCTGGGCCTGACGATTCCCGACCCGGACCTGAAGTTCAACGAAGAGACGGGTCACTACGAATTCGGCGAGATCGACTGGAGCGAATTCCACAACGTCCTGAAGGGCAACGGCCCCTGCAACCGCGAGCGCCTGCGCACCCGCGTGACGGCCTGGGACGACGGCGAATGGTTCCGCGACGCCCTGGTCGCCCACGCCGACAAGAAAGCCGCCAAGAAGGCCGCTGCATAACGTAGGGTGGACGGCTCCGCCGTCCACGCGTTCAACGAACGCATGACGAACGTAGGGTGGGCGCTCCCGTGCCCACGCGTGAAGCCCGCAAACCAATACGGCTATCGAAGCCGAACATCCTGAACATCCGGAGACATCATGAGCAAAGAATGGCCCCTGTGGGAAGTATTCATCCGCAGCCAGCACGGCCTCGCCCACAAGCACGTCGGCAGCCTGCACGCCCCTGACGCCGAAATGGCAATCAACAACGCGCGCGACGTTTACACGCGCCGCAACGAAGGCGTCTCGATCTGGGTCGTGCGCGCCGCCGACATCGTGGCCAGCAGCCCATCCGACAAGGAAGCCCTGTTCGAGCCCGCCAACAGCAAGGTCTACCGCCACCCCACCTTCTTCCCGATGCCGGAAGAAGTGAAGAACCTGTGAGTGCCACCATGGACGCCAAGTTCGAATATGTGCTGCGCCAGGGCGACAACGCCCTGATCCTCTCGCAGCAGCTCTCCCAGCTGTGCGGCAAAGGCCCGGCCCTGGAAGAAGACATGGCCCTGACCAACGTCGCCCTCGACCTGCTCGGCCAGACCCGCATGTGGCTCACCTACGCCGGCGAACTCGAAGGCCAAGGCCGTGACGAAGACAAGCTCGCCTTCCACCGCGACGCCCACCAGTACCGCAACGTCCTCCTCGTCGAGCAGCCGAACGCCAGCTACGCCGAAACGATGATGCGCCAGTTCTTCTTCGACACCTGGCACTACTTCCTGATGCAAGGCTTGCTGAAGTCGACCGACAGCCGCATCGCCGAGATTGCCGAGAAATCGCTGAAGGAAGTGACTTACCACCTGCGCCGCAGCGGCGACCTGGTCGTGCGCCTGGGCGACGGCACCGACGTCAGCCACGCCAAGATGCAGGCCGCCGCCGAAGAACTCTGGATGTACACCGGCGAAGTGTTCCTCTACGACGACATCGATAACGCCATGGTGGAGGGGGGCATTGCCCCGCCGGTCGAAGGCCTGCGCGCTGCCTTCCTCGAACATGTGAGCGAAATCTTCGCCGAAGCCACGCTCACCATGCCCTCGCCCGAAGCCTACATGCAGCGCGGCGGCAAGCAGGGGCGCCACAGCGAACGCCTCGGCTATATCCTGGCCGAGATGCAGTTCCTGCAGCGCGCCTATCCCGGAGCGGAGTGGTAAATGCACGCCCAGAGCGTCACGCTGGACCAGGTATGGTCCTGGCTCGGCGAGGTCCCTGATCCCGAGATTCCCGTGATCTCGGTGGTCGACCTCGGCATCGTGCGCGACGTTGCCTTCGACGGCGACGAGTGCGTGGTGACGATCACGCCGACTTACTCGGGCTGCCCAGCGATGCAGGTGATCTCCGACGCCGTGGGCGAAGCCCTGCGCGCACGCGGCCTGGACAAGCTGCGCATCGTCACCCAGCTCTCGCCCGCCTGGACCACCGACTGGATGAGCGAGACCGGCAAGGCCGCGCTGAAGGGCTATGGCATCGCCCCGCCGGTCGAACAAGCGATCGACATCAGCGGCCTGCGCGGCGGCGTCAAACGCGGCGCCTTCAAGGAGCCCGAGGTGGCCTGCCCCAACTGCGGCTCGACACACACCCAGCTGACCAGCCAGTTCGGCTCGACCCCGTGCAAGGCGCTCTACAAGTGCCTGGACTGCCGCGAGCCTTTCGATTACTTCAAGTGCCACTAAGCGAATAAAGCGAACAACAGCACCATGAGCAAATTCTATCCACTGACTGTCGCCAAGGTGAAGCACGAAACGCGCGACGCCATCGCCGTCACCTTTGCCGTCCCGCCCGAACTCAAATCCACCTTCGCCTACCAGCAGGGCCAGCACCTGACCCTGCGCGCCATGATCGACGGCGAAGACGTGCGCCGCTCCTACTCGATCTGCTCGGCCGTGCAGGACGAGACCCTGCGCGTGGCCATCAAGCGCACCCCGGGCGGCCTGTTCTCGAGCTGGGCCAACGAAAGCCTGCAGCCAGGCGCCACGCTCGACGTGATGCCGCCGATGGGTCACTTCAACGTGCCGCTCGACGCCGAGAGCGAACGCCACTACCTGGCCTTTGCCGCCGGCAGCGGCATCACGCCCATCCTCTCGATCATCAAGACGACCCTGCTGGCCGAGCCGAAAAGCCGCTTCACCCTCGTCTACGGCAACCGCGCTTCGTCTTCCGTCATCTTCCGCGACGAACTGACCGACCTGAAAGACGTCTACATGGGCCGCCTCAAGCTCGTGTACGTGATGAGCCGCGAGCAGCAGGACATCGAACTCTTCAACGGCCGCATCACCGGCGAGAAGTGCAGCGCCTTCCTCCAGCACTGGATCGACATCCAGGACATCGACGTGGCGTTCGTCTGCGGCCCGGAAGACATGATGCACGGCGTCTCGAAGTCGCTGCAGGAAGCCGGCCTGCCGAAGGAACGCATCCGCATCGAGCTGTTCGCCGCCAGCATTCCGAAGCACGAGCACAAGCCGCGCCCAGTGGCGCAAGGCGCCGCGCACCAGACCGAAGTCACCGTGATCATGGACGGCAGCGCCGCCAGCTTCACGATGGACAAGGACAAGGAATCGATCCTCGACGCCGGCCTGCGCGCCGGCATCGACATGCGCTACTCGTGCAAGGGCGGCGTCTGCTCGACCTGCCGCTGCAAGGTCGTCGAGGGCAACGTCGAGATGGACGTGAACTATGCGCTTGAAGATTATGAAGTCGCACGCGGCTTCGTGCTGAGCTGCCAGGCCTTCCCGATCACCGACAAGCTGATCGTCGATTTCGACCAGCACGAATAACAAAAACCGGAGGAGACAAAGATGAGCTACGAATCGATCCTGTACATGGTGGAAAACGGCGTCGCAGTCCTGACGCTGAACCGCCCCGACCGCCTGAACAGCTTCACCCAAGCGATGCACCTCGAAGTGCGCGACGCCCTCGATAAACTGCAAGCCGACAAATCGGTGCGCGTGCTGGTGCTGACCGGCGCCGGCCGCGGCTTCTGCGCCGGCCAAGACCTGGCCGACCGTGCGGTGGCTCCCGGCACACCGGGCGTCGACCTGGGCGAATCGGTGGAAAAATTCTACGCGCCGCTGGTCATGACCCTGCGCTCGCTGCCAATGCCGGTGATCTGCGCCGTGAACGGCGTGGCCGCCGGCGCCGGCGCCAACCTGGCCCTGGCCTGCGACATCGTCCTGGCCGCCAAATCGGCCAGCTTCATCGAAGCCTTCTGCAAACTCGGCCTGATCCCCGACACCGGCGGCACCTGGCATTTGCCGCGCCTGATCGGCCATGCCCGCGCCACGGGACTGGCCATGCTGGGCGAAAAACTCAGCGCTGAAAAGGCGGAAGAGTGGGGCCTGATCTGGCGCTGCGTGCCCGACGAAGCGCTGATGGACGAAGCCCTGGCCATGGCCGACCACTTCGCCAGCGCGCCGACCAAGGGTCTGGCATTCACCAAGAAAGCGCTGCAAGCCAGCTACGCCAACACCCTGCCCGAACAGCTGAAGCTGGAAGGCGAGATGATGCGCGAACTCGGCTACAGCCACGACTACCGCGAAGGCGTCGCCGCCTTCATCGCCAAGCGCCCGGCCCAGTTCAAGGGCGAATGATGGAAGCGCTGGCCAAGGAGAACGTCGTTGCCGTGATCGGCAGCGGCGCCATGGGTTCCGGCATCGCGCAGATCGCAGCGGCTGCCGGCCACCAGGTGCGCCTGTTCGACACGCGTCCGGGCGCCGCAGCCAAGGCCATCGCCGACATCGGCAAGGTCTTCGGCAAGCTGGTCGACAAGGGCCGCATGGGCGCCGCCGAGGCGGACCTGGCGCGCGAGCGCCTGCACACCGTGGACGCGCTGGCCCAGGTGAGCGACGCCGCCATCGTCATCGAAGCCATCGTCGAAAACCTCGACGCCAAGCGCACCCTGTTTGCCGAGCTGGAAGGCATCGTGAACGAACGCTGCATCCTCGCCACGAATACGTCCTCGATTTCGGTGACGGCGATTGCCGCGCCGCTGCGCCACCCCGAGCGCCTGGTTGGCATGCACTTCTTTAACCCGGTGCCGCTGATGGCGCTGGTCGAAGTGATCAGCGGTCTCGCAACAGACAAGGCAGTGGCCAAGACCGTCTACGCTACCGCCCAGGCCTGGGGCAAGGACCCGGTGCACGCCAAGTCCACACCCGGCTTCATCGTCAACCGCGTCGCCCGTCCTTACTACGCCGAAGCCTTGCGCCTGCTGCAGGAAGGCGCCGCCGATCCGGCCACGCTGGACGCCGTACTGCGCGACTGCGGCGGCTTCCGCATGGGTCCCTTCGAGCTGATGGACCTGATCGGCCATGACGTGAATTTCTCGGTCACGCAATCGGTGCACGCCGCCTACTTTGGCGACCCGCGCTACACGCCGTCGGTGGTGCAGCAGGAATTGGTGAACGCCGGCTTCCTCGGCCGCAAATCGGGCCGCGGCTTCTATCGCTACGGCGAAGACGCCGCGAAACCGATGCCGAACATCGAAGCGCCGCAGCCGCGCCCGAGCACGGTCGGCATCAGCGTGCGCCGCGAAGTGGTCAACAGCATCCTCAGCCCAATGGAAGCGCGTTTGAACGAAGCCGGCTTCACGGTCGGCCACCGCGAACCGCTGCACGGCGCCGAGAAGCACGAAGCGCCGGCCTTCCACTGCAACGGCGCCGCCATCTTCCTGAGCGACGGCCGCAGCGCCACCGAGCGCGCCGCCGCCAATAACCACGCCAACACCGTGGTCTACGACCTGCTGCTCGACCACGCCACCGCCAAGCGCATCGCCCTGGCGCGCGCCGACCAGTGCAGCGACGAAGCGTATTACTCGACGGTCGGCATGTTCCAGGCCGCCGGCTTCGAGGTCTGCCGGCTCGACGACGTGCCCGGCATGGCCGTGATGCGCACCGTCGCCATGCTCGCCAACGAAGCGGCCGATGCCGTCAACCAGGGCGTGTGCAGCGTCAGCGCGGTGGACATCGCCATGCAGAAGGGCGTGAACTACCCGCGCGGTCCGCTGGCCTGGGCCGACGCCGTGGGCATCCAACATATCGTGACCGTGCTGGCGAACCTCGCCGCCACCTATGGCGAAGACCGCTACCGCGTCTCGCCGCTCTTGCGCCGCAAGCTCGCGGCCAACCCGAACGGAGCCCGTTTCCATGCTTGACGATGTAACCCAGGATGCACAAGCCCTGGCCGAACTGGCCGGCAAGACCATGTACGAGCGCGACCCGGCCAGCAAGGGCCTGGGCATGACGCTCGACGAAATCCGCCCGGGCTACGCGCGCATGAGCATGCGCGTGCGCCCCGACATGCTCAATGGCCACGCCAGCTGCCACGGCGGCTTTATCTTCACCCTGGCCGACAGCGCGTTTGCCTTTGCCTGCAATTCGCACAACTTCAACACCGTCGGCGCCGGCTGCACCATCGACTACCTGGCGCCCGGCCGCGAAGGCGACCTGCTCACCGCCGAAGCGCAGGAGCAGGCACTGGCTGGCAAGACCGGCGTCTACGACGTCACCGTGACGAATGCCGAAGGAAAGACGATTGCGCTTTTCCGCGGCAAGTCGCACCGCGTGAGCGGCACGGTGGTCAACGCCGACTGATACAGAACCACGAGAACGGAAGGAGACAACATCATGGTCCAACGCATCCCTGAACCCGGCGACCTGGAGCCGATCGAACGCGCCAGCCGCGACGAACTGCAGGCCCTGCAACTCGAACGCCTGAAATGGTCGCTGCAGCACGCCTACGAGAACGTGCCGCACTACCGCAAGGCTTTCGACGAAGCCGGCGTGCACCCGAGCGATTTGAAGTCGCTCGCCGACCTGGCCAAGTTCCCCTTCACCGACAAGAAGACCCTGCGCGACAACTACCCCTTCGGCATGTTCGCCGTGCCGCGCGACCAGGTGGTGCGCGTGCACGCCTCGTCGGGCACCACCGGCCGCCCGACCGTGGTCGGCTACACACAGAAGGACATCGACACCTGGGCCGACGTGGTCGCACGCTCGATCCGCGCCGCCGGCGGGCGCCGTGGCGACATGGTCCATGTGGCCTATGGCTACGGCCTGTTCACCGGCGGCCTGGGCGCTCACTATGGCGCCGAGCGCCTGGGCTGCACCGTGGTGCCGATGTCGGGCGGGCAGACCGAGAAGCAGGTGCAGCTGATCTGCGACTTCCAGCCCTCGATCATCATGGTCACGCCGAGCTACATGCTGAACATCGTCGAGGAATTCAAGCGCCAGGGCCTGGACCCGGCCAAGTCCTCTCTGAAGGTCGGCATTTTCGGCGCCGAACCCTGGACCAATGCGATGCGCGCTACGATCGAAGAAGCCGCCGGCATCGACGCGGTCGACATCTACGGCCTGTCGGAAGTGATGGGTCCGGGCGTGGCCAGCGAATGCATCGAGAGCAAGGACGGCCCGGTGATCTGGGAAGACCATTTCTACCCCGAGATCATCGACCCCGATACCGGCGAAGTGCTGCCCGACGGCGAAGAGGGCGAACTGGTGTTCACCTCGCTCTCCAAGGAAGCGCTGCCGATCATCCGCTACCGCACGCGCGACCTCACGCGTTTGCTGCCACCGACCTCGCGTTCGATGCGCCGCATGGGCCGCATCACCGGCCGCTCGGACGACATGCTGATCATCCGCGGCGTGAACGTGTTCCCGAGCCAGATCGAGGAACTCGTGCTCAAAATGCCGGCGCTGGCGCCGCAATACCAGCTGGTGGTGGCGCGCGACGGCCACCTGGATACGCTGGAAGTCTTCGGCGAGCTGCGCGAAGGCCATCACTCGGCCGACAGCGTCGAAGCACTGTGCAAGGAACTGCAGCACTGCATCAAGACCTATGTGGGCGTCAGCACCAAGGTGACCCTGACGCCGCCGATGGGCATCGAACGCACGCTGACCGGCAAGGCCCGCCGCGTGGTCGACAAGCGCCCGAAGAATACTTAAAAAATACAGGAGACCTGACATGATCGACGCTTACATCTGCGACGCAGTGCGCACCCCCTTCGGCCGCTACGGCGGCTCGCTCGCCTCGGTGCGCGCCGACGACCTGGCCGCGCTGCCGATTGCCGCCCTCATCGAACGCAACAAGAACGTCGACTGGGCCATGGTCGACGATTTGTACTGGGGCTGCGCCAACCAGGCCGGCGAAGACAACCGCAACGTCGGCCATATGGCGGGCCTGCTGGCCGGCCTGCCGGTCGAGGTGCCGGGCAACACCATCAACCGCCTGTGCGGATCGAGCCTGGACGCCATCGGCATCGGCGCCCGCGCCATCATCTCGGGCCAAGCGAACCTGATCATCGCCGGCGGCTCGGAGAGCATGACGCGTGCGCCTTTCGTGATGGGCAAGGCCGATAGCGCTTTCTCGCGCGCGGCCAAGATCGAAGACACCACCATCGGCTGGCGCTTCGTGAACCCGCTGATGAAAGCGAAGTACGGCATCGACTCGATGCCGGAAACCGCCGAGAACGTGGCCAAGGAATTCAACATCAACCGCGCAGACCAGGACGCATTCGCCATCCGCAGCCAGCAGCGCTGGGCGCGCGCGAACGCGGCCGGCGTGTTCAAGGACGAAATCGTCCACGTGACCCTGCATTCGAAGAAAGGCGAGTCGCGCGTGTTCGACACCGACGAGCATCCGCGTCCGGACACGACTATCGAAGCGCTGGCCAAGCTGAAGGGCGTCGTGACGCCGGACGGCACCGTCACCGCCGGTAACGCTTCGGGCGTGAACGACGGCGCTTGCGCCGTGCTGATCGCATCAAGCAGCGCCGCCGAACGCTTCGGCCTGACCCCGCGCGCACGCATCATCGGCATGGCCACCGCCGGCCTGGCGCCGCGCATCATGGGCTTCGGCCCATCTCCCGCCACCAAGAAGGTGCTGGCCCAGACCGGCCTCACCATCGAGCAAATGGACGTGATCGAGCTGAACGAAGCATTCGCTTCCCAGGGCCTGGCCGTGCTACGCGACCTGGGCGTGGCCGACGACGCCGAGCATGTGAACCCGAACGGCGGCGCGATTGCGCTGGGTCATCCGCTGGGCGCGTCCGGCGCACGTCTGGTCACCGCCGCTGTCTACCAATTGCAGCGTACCGGCGGCCGCTACGCCCTGTGCACGATGTGCATCGGCGTCGGCCAGGGCATCGCCCTCATCATCGAACGGGTGTGAAGAACATGGTCAAGGTCTACGAAATCGACGGCGTCCGCCCTGTGGTCCACCCCACGGCCTACGTGCACCCGACGGCAGTGCTGATCGGCGACGTGATCGTCGGCCCGCGCTGCTACATCGGCCCGCTGGCCTCGCTGCGCGGCGACTTCGGCCGCCTGATCCTGGAAGAGGGCGCCAACGTGCAGGATAGCTGCGTGATGCACGGTTTCGAGGACGGCGAAACCGTCATCGAGGTCGACGGCCACATCGGCCACGGCGCCGTGCTGCACGGCTGCCGCGTGGGCCGCAACGCCATGGTCGGCATGAACGCCGTCGTCATGGACGGCGCGGTGGTCGGCGAAGAATCCATCGTCGCCGCCATGAGTTTCGTGAAAGCGAAAATGGTGATCCCGCCGCGCAGCATGGTGATGGGCACGCCCGCACGCGTGATGCGCGAGCTGAAGCCCGAAGAAATCGCCTGGAAAAGCTTCGGCACCCGCCAGTACCACCAGCTGACCGACCGCTCGCGCAACACCATGCGCGAAGTCGAGGCCTACACCGAAATCGAACCCAACCGCCCCGTCTTCGATTTCAGTAATAACGGCGGCCACGCCCCCAAAGAATAAACGGCTGCCGGCTGTCCGTAGGGTGGGCTCTCGAGCCCACGCGGATTCCGGCCGATGACCAGCCCGAACGCCTGAAAGAAATCCGAGGAGACACTAACATGCACACCCCAACCACCCTGCAAAGCTGGATCGCCGGCCGCTGGATCGGCCAGGAAGCCGCCACCCCCCTGCACAGCGCCCTCGACGGCCAACTGGTCTACCACACCCATGCCGAGAAGCTCGACTTCGACGAGGCCGTGACCTACGCGCGCAAGCAAGGCGTCCCCGCCCTGATGAAGCTCGACTTCCAGACCCGCGCCCAGCGCCTGAAAGCCCTCGCGCTCTACCTGATGGAGCGCAAGGAAGAGCTGTACGAGATCTCCCACCTGACCGGCGCCACCCGCCCCGACAGCTGGGTCGACGTCGAAGGCGGCATTGGCACCCTGTTCGCCTACGCCAGCATGGGCTCGCGCGAACTGCCGTCCTCGAACGTGCTGCACGAAGGCCCGGCCCTGAACCTGGGCAAGCGCGGCGGCTTCGCCGGCACCCACATCCTGGTCCCGAAGGGCGGCCTGGCCGTGCACATCAACGCCTTCAACTTCCCGATCTGGGGCCTGCTCGAGAAATTCGCGCCCAGCTTCCTGGCCGCCATGCCCTGCATCGGCAAGCCCGCCACCGCCACCAGCTACCTGACCCACGCGGTCGTGAAAATGATCCACGAATCCGGCCTGCTACCGGAAGGCGCGCTGCAGCTGGTGATCGGCTCCACCGGCGATCTGCTGGACCGCCTGACGGGTTTTGATGCCGTCACCTTCACCGGCTCGGCCGACACCGCCGCCAAGCTGAAGGCGAACCATAACCTGATCCGCGAATCGGTCCCGTTCACGGCCGAAGCCGACTCGCTGAACGCCGCCATCCTGGCGCCGGACGTGACGCCGGACGACCCCGAGTTCGACCTCTTCGTGAAAGAAGTCGCACGCGAGATGACCGGCAAGGCCGGCCAGAAATGCACGGCGATCCGCCGCATCATCGCGCCCGAGCAGCATGTGGATGCGCTGGGCGAGCGCCTGCGTGCGCGCCTGGAAAAGACCGTGGTCGGCAACCCGAAGATGGAAGGCGTGCGCATGGGGGCTCTAGCCTCGATGGACCAGCACCGCGACGTCAGCGAACGCGTGGAAATGCTCGCGCGCGGCAACGAAGTCATCTTCGGCGCCCACCACGGCTTCAACCCGGTCGGCGAGAACGCGGCCAGCGGCGCTTTCTTCGCGCCGACCCTGCTCCTGTGCCGCAACGCGTCCATCAACACGGCCGTGCACGACATCGAAGCCTTCGGCCCGGTGTCCACCATGATGACCTACCGCGACATCGACGAGGCCCTGCACCTGGCCGCGCTGGGCCGCGGCAGCCTGGTGACCACGCTGGCAACGAAAGACCCGATGATCGCCGCGCATGCGGTGCCGATTGCCGCCGCTTCGCACGGCCGCGTGCACATTCTCGACCGCGAGTCGGCGGTGGATTCCACCGGCCACGGCTCGCCGCTGCCGCAGCTGAAGCACGGCGGCCCGGGCCGCGCCGGCGGCGGCGAAGAGCTGGGCGGCATCCGCGCGGTAAAACACTTCCTGCAGCGCGCGGCGGTACAGGGTTCGCCGACCATGCTGACTGCCGTGACCGGCGAATATGTGCGCGGCGGCGCCGTGAAGGAATCGGAGATCCATCCGTTCCGCCGCTGGTTCGAAGACCTGGAAATCGGCCACTCGCTGCTGACCCATCGCCGCACCGTGAGCGAAGCGGACATCGTCAATTTCGGCGGCATCTCGGGCGACTACTTCTACATGCACTTCGACGAGATCGCGGCCAAGGACACGCAATTCGGCAAGCGCATCGCGCACGGCTACTTCGTGCTGTCGGCGGCGGCCGGGCTGTTCGTGTCGCCGGCGCCGGGACCGGTGCTGGCCAACTACGGCCTCGACAACCTGCGCTTCGTGGCGCCGGTGGCGATCGGCGATACCATCCGCGCACGCCTGACCTGCAAGCGCAAGGTCGACCGGAATCGTACCGACGAGCAAGGGCGCGGCCAGGGCGTGGTGGCCTGGGACGTGCAGGTGACCAACCAGAACGACGAACTGGTGGCAAGTTACGATATCCTGACGCTAGTACAAAAGCGCGGCTGACACGGGCTTGTGACAGGTCGGCCGCCCAACTTATCCTTGAGGAGCAAGCATGTCGCGGCTAGACCTGAGCAGTATCCCCGTGTTGACCGGCACCGGTTATCCCGAACCCTTTGCCGAGATCGTCAACGGCCGCAGCCGCCAGGCGCTGGGCGAGGCCGGCGGCCTGACCCAGTTCGGCGTCAACCTGGTCGAACTCAAGCCGGGCGCGGCTTCGTCGCAGCGCCACTGGCATACGCATGAAGACGAATTCGTGATGGTGGTGTCGGGCGAACTCACCCTGATCACCGACGAAGGCGAGACCCTGATGCGCGCGGGCGATTGCGCCGCCTTCCCGGCGGGGAAGCCGAACGGCCATCATCTCGTGAACCGCAGCTGGGGCAATGCCCTGTTCGTGGCGGTGGGCCCGACCATTCCGGCGGACCGGGCGAATTATCCGGACATCGACCTGGTGTACGACGGCACCACCGACAGCTATACGCACCGGGATGGCACGCCGTATCCAAAGCGCGACGCTGCGGCGCCGGCCGCTGCGGTGGCGGCGGATGCGCCGGCGCTGGAAGAGCAGACCCTCGATCAGCGCGTGTACCGGCACGAGTGAGCAGCTCTCAATGCGCGCCTCTCAATGCGCGCCCGTCATGCGGCTTCGGCGGTAGTTTGCAGGCGCGCGATCACGTCGCCGAGCGGCATCGGCCGATGATAGTGAAAGCCCTGCATATAGGCTGACCCGTGCTGCGCGAGGTAGCACGCCTGTGCCGCGGTCTCCACGCCTTCCGCCACCACGCGCAGGCCCAGGTGGGCGGACATCGCCAGGATCGACTGGACGATTGCCGTGCTGTTGTGGTCCTGCGGCGTATCGCGCATGAAGCTCTTGTCGATCTTCAGCTCGTACAGCGGCATCTTCTTCAGGTAGGCCAGGTTCGAATAGCCGGTCCCGAAATCGTCGACCGAGAAGCGGATGCCCAGGCTGGCCAGCTGGTGCATGCGCGTGATCGTCTGGTCGATGTCCTCGATCAGCAGGCCTTCCGTGACTTCGAAGATGAATTCCTGCGCCGGCACGCCCATCTCGGTGAAGATCCGGTGCACCTGCTCGACGAAGTCGGGCTGGCGGAACTGGATGGGGCTGACGTTGAGCGACAGCGGCAGGGGGCAGCCGGCCCTGTCGAGCGCCAGCCAGGCAGTGCATGCCTGGCGCAAGGCCCAGTGGCCGAGCGGCACGATCAGGCCGCTCGATTCGGCCACGGGAATGAAGATGTCCGGCCGCTCCATGCTGCCGTCGGCACGGCGCCAGCGCATCAGGAGTTCGGCGCCGACCGGCAGGCCGCGCTGGTCGACCTGCAACTGCAGGTGCATGGCCAGTTCGCCGTTCTCGAGTGCCGCAGCCAGGTCGCGTTCCAGCATGAGTGCATGCTGCGCGTCTGCCAGCATGGCGTCCTCGAACACCCTCACGCCGTCGCGGCCGGCGGCCTTGGCGTGGTACATGGCGGTGTCGGCTTCGCGCAGCAGGTCGTGCGCACCCGGCCCGCCTGGCCTGGCCAGCGCGATGCCGATGCTGGCCGCGATGCGGTAGGGCTTGCCCTTGAGGTCGAGCGGCGCCGCCAGGGTGTCGCGCACCTGGGCAGCGGCCTCCAGGGCAAGACGTGCGGCGGTATCCGGATGCGGATCGTGGCTGTCGAGCAGGACGACGAATTCGTCGCCGCCGATGCGGGCCACCATGTCGGTGTCGCGTACGGCCTGTTTCAAGCGCGCGGCGGCATGTTCGAGCAGGACGTCGCCCGTCGCATGGCCGCGTTCGTCATTGACGTTCTTGAACTTGTCGATGTCCAGGTAGAGCACCGCGCTGACGCTCCCCTCGGCCTGGCTGCGTTCTACTGTGGCGCTCAGGCGGTCCATCAACAGGCGCCGGTTCGGCAGCCCGGTCAGCACATCGTAGAAGGCCAGGCGGTGGATGGCGTCCGCCGCCGTGCGGCGTTCGGTGATGTCGCGGCTGACGACGACCCAGTTGCTCGCGCAGTCCTCGTCGCGGGTGAACGGCATCACTTCGATTTCCAGCCAAAACGACGCGCCGGCCGATGTGCAGGCCATGATCTCGGCCTTGGCCGACCGGTTCGCCTTCATCGCCTCGAAAATGCCTGCGAAGACGCTTGCATCGGTGTCCTGGCCGCGCAGGAGCGGCAAGCCTTTCCCGAGGACCTGGCCGCGTGCATAGCCCATCCTGTGCAGGAACGCATCGTTGACGAAGATGATGGGCTGGTCCGGCCCGGGATGGTGGGCAGCCTCCAGGATCAGGACCATGTCGTTCAGGTGCGAAACGGCTGCCGACGTGAGTTCGAGTTCCTTGAGCGAGCGCGACAGACCCTGCAGGAGGGTACTGCAGGTCAGCGACAGCATGACGCCCACCGTGCTGAAATTGATGGCAGCGACGATCGACGACTTCAACGGCGCATCGCTCATGCCCGGCACGCTCAATTCGATATGGCTGGTCGCGCCGGCCACGACCAGGGCGGCGACGCCAAGGGCGGTGGCGATCATGGCGGAGCGGAGGTTGAGCAGGATGGCGGCGATCAGGGGCGGGCCGAGCAGGTAGCTCAGGCTCGCGGAGCCGACGGACAGCATCAGGACGATGGCCAGCACGTACACCACCGCCAGGAAGTTCAGGACCCGGGTGGCATACGAGAGCCGCTTGAAACGCCAGATCGCGAACATCCAGGCCAGTGCCAAGCCATCGGCAAGCGCGACCAGCGACATGCCGTTCTGGATCAGGAAGGGAATGACGACAGCGGTGGAAATGGCGCCTACAACCAGTACAACTGTCAGCAAGGAGGCAAAGATGCGCTCTCGCCAGCCGGCGATATTGGTGATGTTGTTCATTGGAGAGGCGCACACACGCGTGCGGCCGAAGTGTGGTGAAGGCCTACGATCATAAATTGCGCTAAGGCAACTGTCACGCAATTTCGTCAAATAGGCGGTGGATGTTGCATATTGATGAGCGTTTTTGTGTTAACGGCACTTGTGCAATCAAGACAACTTTTGCTGCGTGTTGGGCCAGTTAGTGCCTTTACATATTTACAAACTTGGAGCGGTCGTGAGATCTGACATTCTGCTTCCTCTACAGGCGCCGCAGACCCGCATTCAATCGGAAGATGAGGGGCATTAGCTAAAGCATGCATATCCATCGGAAACTGCACCACGTTGCCACAAGGTATCTGAGAACAACAACGATGATCGGAACAAGCCGGTTGAAACCGCGCAAAAAACGATAGCTGCTACAACCACTCTTATCCGTATCGAAACCGCAGCCGGTCTGAACGGTTCATAAGCGAACCTGAAATACTGCAGCGCGACTGCGATTGCACCAAGGGCGCAAAGCTGGAATAGCGACCCTATGATGATGCCGGGGCGGTTTGGAGGCGGTGTCGCGTGACAGAGGTGAGAAAACGCGATGAGGTCCGCGATCAGCAACCCAAGCATTGCTGTGATCAGAATCGCTTTTCCCATCCATGTATACATGTTTTCGGCTGAGTGTTTAGAGCGGTAAGTAATCGAGTCGGTGCCGCCAGGCGTATATGGTTTTGTTTTTGCGGAAAACAGAATGCTCGTGAATTGGTCCGTAATGGCGCTGGCGACAGCTATTTACGATGCCGATGCCCAGCATCGAGCAGAACGGTCGTTGAGTAGCCGGTCCTTGAACTGAATGTAGCATGAGTCTGTCCGCCGGCTTAATAAACGATGATTCGTCCCGCCAAAGGTTCGATCGTACCTTCCCACCCGCATGGGAAATGCCCGGCTTCATATGTTGTCAGGAGCCGTTGGAAGAAGTCTGGGCAGCCCTGGATGTCACAAAAGGCGTTTTCCATTAGCGCACCGAGTATGTCCCATTGAAGCGTGGCGACGATCTTCTCGTCCCATCCGCGCCTGCGCACCATCGGTCTCCACACGTCGTGCTCCAGCGGAAGAATGACCTCGTGTTTTGCCTTGTCCACAATGCTGTTCCATTGCTGATAGTCGGCATACGCATTGGCGTGAAGGTGCCCGGTGAGGCTGTTGCTGAATTCCAGGGTTGCATCTTCCCAGACTTGCGAAGTGCTGCTTGCTTCGGCTTCAGTCCAGGTCATAAAGCGCTGCTCGAACGGGAAATCCGCTTCAAATGGCTGGCCGCATCGTGCGAACCAGTCTATTCGATGAATACGTTCGACAATTTCTGGACGATAAAGCCGACCCAGTTGTGATCGTGATTTTCTTGGAAAAAGAGAGAACAATTTCAGCCTTTGCTGTACACGTTGGCGTAACAAGAATCAGGGATGTAGCGTTCCGTCTCACGGCGGCTGAAATACTTTCATCCTCGGGTCGATCCGTACATGATAATTTGAAAGGGTTATCGGGTCCATTGCATGCCCGGCAAAAATCAAGGACATGGATCAGTATAAGTTCTCCAGACCGTACAGCCAGTGACCATCCTGTGAAGACCCTAGCAGAGCCACATTCGCTGCTTGCCCGCGTTGTGATACGAAACATCGGCTATAATATTTCTCAAAAGAAATATGGATAGTTATGTTCAAGTTTGCTAGTGAAAAGTCATTCTCCGATATTGAAGAGTATCCAGGTCCCACTTCGTTATGGGGGCGCTTGGCCGACGCCTCGTTTGCCGGGACTGTTGTTAATGCACTTGGAAAAGGAGTATCGGGTGTTGACTCTCATTCGAATGACCTCTGCAGGTTCAGGAAAATTCGATCCGGCAATCGACATGGGCTCATCGTCGTTAATGGCTTCCTGTCACAGGGGGATAAGGAGACGCGCGATTGGGAACACGTCATCGAAGAGCGTTATCGTCACTCGACGATCTATCACCTTGACTGGAACGCTGCGAAAAGTCCCGCCGCCGTGCTTGGCGAGCTTGCCTCCATAAAGGGGATTGCTGATCTGATTGCAACTTGGCCGACCACGCCTGTTGCTGACTTCATGCTGGCATGGCACCGTGCCATGCTGTCTGCTCACAGCACTGGACGGGCGCTCGCTGACGCCATCACCCATACACCTGGCTGGCGATTCACACTTGCTGGACATTCGCTCGGTGCGCGAGTCATCCATTTTGCGCTTAAGAAACTGGGAACGGATGCCCAATGCACGATTGATAGCGCGTACCTGCTCGGCGGTGCGGTCGGAGGCGGCGCGAAAGACGACAAGTGCTGGGCGACTGCAGCCACTGCTGTAAAAGGAAAAATCTACAACTGCTACTCTTCACGCGATGATGTCTTGCAATGGGCATATCGTGGCGCCAATGCCATGCTCAGCAATCCTATCGGACTTTCCGGGATCAATTACAAGCACAAGAGAATTGTCGAGCTTGATTGCACCAGATTTGTCGGAGGACATATGCAATGGAAACCGCAGTTCGACGAAGTGCTGCGCGGACTCAGGGCACACGCTATCTTGTGAAAGCCGTTGGCTGCTTCGGCCACAGCACTATTGATTTTCTGGTGCGAGAAGCCAGCGTCGAACCGTACTCACCAGCGCCTCCGGCTGCTCCAGCGGCAGCATGTGGCCAGACCCTTTAATCACCTCAAGCCTGGTACCAGGGATTGCATCAGCCAACTCCCTGATCTCCTGCGCACTACGCAAAGCATCCTGATCCGCCCCGATCACCAGCGTCGGACACCTTAACTCCGCCGCCGCAATCCCATCCCGCCGCAATCCCGACTGCACCACCATCGCCTCATAACCGAGCCGCCGTCCCATCTCCCTGATCCGCGTCACCAGTTCCCAGTCCCCGCGCCGGTCCGGATGCAGCGACTGCGCAATCGACCCCGTGCTCAAGCCGCGGAAGGTGGACGGGTCCAGCGCCCTGATCGCATCCTGTTTCGCCTTGGCCCGCTCCGGGGTATCGGACTCGAGCGAACTGGCAACCAGCACCAGCGCCGCCACCCGCTCCGGAAACAGTTCGGCCACCTTGCGCGCGATATATCCGCCCAGCGAAAAGCCCACCAGTACGAAGCGTTCCGGCGCCGCTGCAGCCACGCTGCGCGCGATCTCGTCCGTCGTCGTGCCCGGCCCCAACGGCAAACGGTGCACCGGCGCCTCCCACTGCAACAGCGGAACGACCTCATCCCACAGGGTCTCGTCCAGCATGAACCCAGGCAGCAGGACAAGCGGACAGGAAGTCATCGGAATCTTCATCTCATCAACACGGTCAAAGTCTTTTCACCGGCAGCAGCCCGTGCCCGGCCACCACCCCAAAAACAATCATCGAAAAATTTGATTTTACAACTGTATTTTTCCCGTTTTTCGTTTTCATTTTAGCCACGCATAATGAACTCCATCGCAGCACACAAAGGGCGATGCAGCAAAGAAGCAGGCAGTACGGGCAGCCGACATATTCGACGGTACAACCGAACGTATCGGCATCATCAACGCAGCAGAACGAGGAGCGAACCATGGTCTACCTGATCTCTTTCGGCGCCGGCATCCTGGCTGGCGTGCTCTACGGTGTGATCAACGTGCGCTCCCCGGCGCCGCCCGCCATTGCCCTGATCGGCTTGCTGGGCATGCTGGCCGGCGAGCAGATCGTGCCGGTGGCCAAGCGTGTTATCGACGGCATCCCGCTCACCCGCGCCTGGTTCGCCAGCGAATGCCAGACCAAGATTACCGGCGTGCCAGTCAACGCCAACACCGAAGCCGAAGACACCCGTCAAGGCTGATCGATTTCCAACCCGCCGCGGCCAGGCCCGGCAAACCACAATACCAAAGGAGCACACCATGAACAACGCCAAACTCGAAGTCCTGACCCCGCAAAACTCGCAGCTGATCATCATCGACCACCAGCCGCAGATGGCCTTCGGCGTGCAGTCGATCGACCGCCAGACCCTGAAGAACAACGTGGTCGGCCTGGCCAAGGCGGCCAAGGCCTTCGGCATCCCGACTACCATCACCACCGTGGAAACCGATTCCTTCTCCGGCAAGACCTACCCGGAAATCCTGGACGTATTCCCCGGCCAGCCGATCCTGGAGCGCACCTCGATGAATTCCTGGGACGACCAGAAGGTGCGCGACGCGCTGAAGGCCAACGGCCGCAAGAAGGTCATCGTGGCCGGCCTCTGGACGGAAGTGTGCAACACCACCTTCGCCCTGTGCGCCATGCTCGAAGGCGACTACGAAATCTACATGGTGGCCGATGCATCCGGCGGCACCACCAAAGAAGCCCACGACTTCGCCATGCAGCGCATGGTGCAGGCCGGCGTGGTACCGGTCACCTGGCAGCAGGTGCTGCTCGAATGGCAGCGCGACTGGGCCCACCGCGACACCTACAACGCCGTGATGGACATCGTGCGCGAGCACTCCGGCGCCTACGGCATGGGTGTCGACTATGCCTACACGATGGTGCACAAGGCCGCGGCCCGCAACCAGGGCCAGAACGAAGTGCTGGCGCCGGTGCCCGCCACCCACTAAGCCTTACCGCAAGCCGACCACAGGTCCGCCGCCAGGGCGGACCTTATCCCCACCATCGTGCCGGCCAGCGCCCGGCGACAGGAGCAGCACATGCAAGCACAGTCCAACCGCAGCGCCGCGGCGCCCCTCATCCTCATCAACGGCCGCTTCGCCACCCTCGACCGCGAACAGCCGCAGGCCACTGCGGTCGCCATGCAGGACGGCCGCTTCCTCGCCGTCGGCGACGTCGAACACGTGATGCGTTATCGCGAAGCGGGCAGCCAGGTCATCGACCTGAACGGTCGCACCGTGGTCCCGGGCCTGAACGATTCGCACCTGCACCTGATCCGCGGTGGACTGAACTACAACCTGGAACTGCGCTGGGAAGGCGTTCCTTCGCTGGCCGACGCGCTGCGCATGCTGAAGGACCAGGCCGACCGCACTCCGCATCCGCAATGGGTGCGCGTGGTCGGCGGCTGGAGCGAATTCCAGTTTGCCGAGCGCCGCCTGCCGACCCTGGAAGAGATCAACGCCGCCGCGCCCGATACGCCGGTGTTCATCCTGCACCTGTACGACCGCGCGCTGCTGAACCGCGCCGCCCTGCGCGCCGTCGGCTACACGAAGGACACGCCGAATCCGCCGGGCGGCGAGATCCAGCGCGACGCCGCCGGCAACCCCACTGGCATGCTGATCGCCCGCCCGAACGCGATGATCCTGTACGCCACCCTGGCCAAGGGACCGACGCTGCCGTTCGACTTGCAGGTGAATTCCACGCGCCAGTTCATGCGCGAACTGAACCGCCTCGGCATCACCAGCGCCATCGACGCCGGCGGCGGCTTCCAGAACTTCCCCAACGATTACGCGGTGGTGGAGCAGCTGGACCGCGAAGAACAGCTGACCATCCGCATCGCCTACAACCTGTTCACCCAGAACAAGGGCGGCGAGCTGGAAGACTTCCAGCGCTGGACCGACATGGTGACGCCGGGGCAGGGCAGCGACTACTACCGCCACAACGGCGCCGGTGAGATGCTGGTGTTTTCGGCGGCCGACTTCGAGGATTTCCTGGAGCCGCGTCCGGAACTGGCGGCCGGCATGGAAGACGAACTGGAAAAGGTGGTGCGCCACCTCGTAAGCAGCCGCTGGCCCTTCCGCCTGCATGCGACGTATGAAGAATCGATCACGCGCATGCTCGACGTGTTCGAGAAGGTGAACCGCGAGATTCCCTTCGACGGCCTGCACTGGATGTTCGACCATTGCGAGACCATCAGCGAACGCAGTATCGAGCGCGTACGCGCACTGGGCGGCGGCATCGCCATCCAGCACCGCATGGCCTTCCAGGGCGAATACTTCGTCGACCGCTACGGCAAGGACGCCGCGCGCGCCACGCCGCCGATCAAGCAGATGCTGGCGAGCGGCGTGCCGGTCGGCGCCGGTACCGACGCCACCCGCGTGGCCAGCTACAACCCGTGGACGGCACTGTACTGGCTGGTCACCGGGCGCACCGTCGGCGGCCTGGCCCTGTACGGAGACAATGGCCACCTGCCGCGCGAGACGGCCCTCGAACTCTGGACCGCGGGCAGCGCCTGGTTCTCCAACGAACAGGGCCGCAAGGGACGCATCCAGGAAGGCATGCTGGCCGACCTCGCCGTGCTGTCGAACGACTTCTTCACCGTGCCGGAAGACGACATCAAGGCCATCGAGTCGGTGCTGACGGTCGTCGGCGGCAAGGTGGTGTATGGCGCGGCCGAGTTCTCGGGCCACGGGCCGGCGCCGATCCCGGTGCTGCCGGAATGGTCGCCGGTGCAGAAGGTGCCGGGGCACTGGCGCCGCGCCGAGCCGCAGCCACAGGCGAAGATCGCCATGCCGCACCAGTGCAGCGGTCCTTGCGGCGTGCACGCCCACTCGCACGACCGGGCGCGCAAAGCCAACGTGCCGGTGTCGGACTTCGGCGGCTTCTGGGGCGCCTTCGGTTGCAGCTGCTTCGCGTTCTGATCATGACGACCCCACAATTCCAGCGCCTGCAAGGCGCCAGCATGGGCTTCCTGGCCGGCTACGTCGACACCTTCGGCTTCATCGCCCTGTTCGGGCTGTTCACGGCCCACGTGACCGGCAACTTCGTCCTGATCGCGGTGTCGCTGGCCGACCCCACGCAAACGCCGTCGCTGCTGAAACTGCTCGCCTTCCCGGCGTTCATTCTCGGCGTGGCGGCCTGCCGGCTGCTGGTGGCAAGTTGCGAACGGCGCGGCACCGCCGCCACACGGCCGGTGTATCTGCTGCAGCTGGTGCTGCTGCTCGGCTTCATGGTCTGCGGCATGCTGGCCGAGCCAGTTGGCAAGCATGTCGGCGCGCTGGCGATGGCGGCCGGGCTGCTCGGCACCGCTAGCATGGGTGCGCACAGCGCGGCCAGCAAGCTGCTGCTGAGCCACCTGGCCCCAACCTCGATGATGACCGGGAACGTGACCCAGCTCGTCATCGACACGGTCGACCGCCTGCGCGGCGCGGCCGATGCCGCCACCGCCGCGCGCTGTGCCAAGTTTTTCTGGCCGGTGCTGGCATTCGCCCTGGGCTGTGCGGCTGCGGCGTTTGCCTACCTGGCGCTGGGCTTCGTGATGCTGGTGCTGCCGGTGGCGATCCTAGCCTTCCACGTGTGGCGTCCGGAACCCGCTGCGCAGTTGGTGGCGCCATGAGCAACGTCGTCACAAACACGTCGCGCCGCACCATGAGCAAGGGCCGGCTCGAGGCCTTCAGCGACGGCGTGATCGCCATCATCATCACGATCATGGTGCTGGAGCTGAAACCGCCGCACGGCACCGAGGTGGCCGACCTGGCCCATGTGCTGCCGGGCTGGCTGCGCTATGCGCTCAGCTTCGTCTACGTGGGCATCTACTGGGTGAATCACCACGCGCTGTTCGACCGGATTCAGAAGGTGGACGGCGGCATCCTGTGGGCCAACCTGCACCTGCTGTTCTGGATGTCGCTGATCCCCTACGTCACCGCCTGGGCCGGCGAGAACCCGATGGCGCCGCTGCCGGTGGCGCTGTATGGCGCGGTGCTGCTGCTTTGCTCGATCTCCTTCATGCTGCTGGCCTGGCGCCTGGATGTGAGCGCGGGCGGCCACGCGATGGCTTGGGGCAGCCGCAAGAACCGTGTGTCGATCGGGCTGTATGCGGCGGCGATCCTGGTGTCGCTGTGGTACGCGCCGCTCGGCGCTGTGATCCACGTGGTGCTGGCGGCGTTCTGGCTGATGCCGGCGCCGCAACAGGAAGGGTGATCAGGCGGCCTTGCGCAGCACACGCAGGCCGTCGGGGCCAGACTGCGCTCGCAGGTCGGCGTAGTCGAGGATGGCGGGCACGGTGGTCTCCATCGGATGCGCGTGGGTCAGGGTGACGACGATGGCGTCCATGCCCGCTGCTTCCGCCGAGCGCAGGCCGGTTTGCGTGTCTTCGAACACCAGGCAGTCGGCCGGGGCGGCATCGAGCTTGCGCGCGCCGAGCAGGAAAGGGTCGGGCGCCGGCTTGCCGTGCTCCACATCCTCGGCCGCCACCAGCAGGCGGTGCGCGGGCAGGCCGGCCGCGGCCAGGCGCGCCTCGGCCAGCTTGCGCGGCGCCGAGGTGACGATGCCCCAGCGTTCGGGCGGCAGGCTGGCGATGAAGTCGGCGGCGCCTTCGATGGCTTCGATATCGGCCACGTCCTCGATCTCGGCGGCCGTGATCCAGGCGGCTTCGGCGATCGGGTCGACGCCGGGCAGTTTCAGTTGGCTGATGGTGTCGTGGGTGCGCTTGCCGTGCAGGGTCGGCAGGAATTTCTCGACGTCGAGCTTGTGGCGCGTGGCCCAGGCGGTCCAGACGCGTTCGGCGGAGCGGATCGAGGTGAGCAGGGTGCCGTCCATGTCGAACAGGAAAACGGAATAGCTGCGGTCGGGCAGGGTGCTGAGTTTCATGGTTACCAATTCAGTTCAATTCAGTTTTTGCGCATAGCGCTCGCGCACGATCTGGCTGATGTACGTCGAGAGGCCGCTGCCGAGCGTGGCCAGGCGCTGCATCTCGGTGATGTTGTCGGCGCCGGCGCTGTCGTCGGTGTAGAGGTAGCGCTCACCGCTGCGGAATTCCACGGTGATCGAACGGCGGCCGATGTCGTACGCAACGACACCGGATTCGCCGCTGATGTTTTTATAGCGATGCATGTGATTCCCCTGCAATATGGCTTGAAAGAGATTCTAGCCAGATGCCGGGGAAGCGTGCGCGGCCTTGCTTTCCTTCAAATGATCCGCGCCACGTAGACGATGACCATGGCGGACGGCACCAGCAGCGCTTGCGCCAGCAAGGTGCCGGCCAGCCGGCTGCCCACCAGCCACACGATACCCTGGCGGAACTCCGCTTCATCGAGCTTGCCCTCCACCACGTCGTCGGTCATGCCGGACAGATGTGGGTCGATGAAGACGGCCATCATGATGGTTGCGCCGCCATTGATGATCGAGGACAGGGTGCTGGAGGTGACGCGCACCGCCGGATCGAGCGCGCCGGCGTACAGGGCGGCGAACACGCCCACGGTCCAGAGCGCGGCGGCGCCGACGTTCAGCAGCAGGATCGACCACGACACGGCGCCGGTCCTGGTCGGCTTGCTCACCTGCGGCGCGGATGGCAGCGTGGCCGAATGCCGGATGTACGACAGCCCGCCCTTGAAAAAGCCGTGCAGAATCAGCTTCGGCACCGAGCGGTGCACCTGGAAGTGCTCGACGGCGCGGCAGAACACGCGCTGGAAGGTCGGGATCAGGAGGGCGCCGGCAATCGTCGCCAGCGAGGCGGAGACCAGCAGCCAGCGGAAGTCCGACAGCAGGTGCGTGGCCATGGTGCCGGCCAGGTTCGATTCGACCCGCTTGGCGAGGAAGGGGCCGAGGAAGGAATTCGAGGTGCGCGAGACCAGCACCAGGATGCTGAACAGGGCAAACGAGACCGCGATGCGGCGCGTGCGCACGCCGGCGATGCGTACCGAGTAGGCGAGGGTGCCGATCAGGTGGATGACGAAGGTGAGGAAACAGATCAGCCAGAGCTGGGCGTCCATGCGTGTTCAATATTGTTGGCAAGCATGCATGCTGACATTGAATGGCCGGTGCAGCAACTGGAGATTGCTCATCGTAACGGGGGAGTCGTGCGCATAAGCAAATACGGCTACGGAGCCGTCGAGTCCGTAGGGTGGGCACTCCGTGCCCACGCGGTACGTGCGTTTCCCGTGGACACGTGTCGTGACTGGTCGCTCGCGGTGTGTCCGCTAGTTGCGATCCGATTGGGCGGCGATTGGATCGCGGCACGGTGACGCGATGCGAGCGACATTCGCACGCACGAGTCCGGGAGAGACGCACGTAACCGCGTGGGCACGGAGTGCCCACCCTACGGGATAAGCCGTTGGTCAGTTATCCTTCAACTGCCCACGTACGCGCTCGATCGCCTTTTTCACCTGATCCGGCGCCGTCCCACCCACGTGATCGCGCGCCGCCACCGAGCCTTCCAGCGTCAGCACCGCAAACACATCGTCCTCGATCAGCGGCGAGAAGCCCTGCAGCGTCTCCAGCGACATCTCCGACAGATCGACGCCGGCCGCGTCGCAGGCACGTACCGCATGCGCCACGGCTTCGTGCGCATCGCGGAACGGCAGGCCCTTCTTGACGAGATAATCGGCCAGGTCGGTCGCCGTGGCATAGCCCTGCAGCGCGGCGGCGCGCATGTTCTCGGCCTTGACGGTGATGCCGCCGGCCATGTCGGTGAAGATGCGCAGGGTGTCGAGCACGGTGTCGACGGTGTCGAACAGCGGTTCCTTGTCTTCCTGGTTGTCCTTGTTGTAGGCCAGCGGCTGGCCCTTCATCAGGGTCAGCAGCGAGGCCAGGTGGCCATACACGCGGCCGGTCTTGCCGCGCGCGAGTTCCGGCACGTCCGGGTTCTTCTTTTGCGGCATGATCGACGAGCCGGTGCAGAAGCGGTCGGCGATGTCGATGAAGCCGATGCGCGGGCTCATCCACATGACCAGCTCTTCCGACATGCGCGACACGTGCATCATGATCAGCGAGGCCGCAGCGGTGAACTCGATCGCGAAGTCGCGGTCGGACACGGCGTCGAGCGAGTTGTGGCACACATCCTCGAAGCCGAGGTTCTGCGCCACACGCAGGCGGTCGATCGGGAAGGTGGTGCCGGCCAGGGCCGCGGCGCCCAGCGGCAGGCGGTTCACGCGGCGGCGCGCATCCTGCATGCGCTCGGCGTCGCGCCCGAACATCTCCACATAGGCCAGCATGTGGTGTCCAAAGGTGATCGGCTGGGCCACCTGCAGGTGGGTAAAGCCCGGCATGATCGTGTCGAAGTGGCGTTCCGCCAGGTCGGTCAGCGCGCTGCGCAGGCCGTTCAGCAGAGCCAGCACGTCGTCGATGGCGGCGCGCACGTACAGGCGGATATCGGTCGCCACCTGGTCGTTGCGCGAGCGGCCGGTGTGCAGGCGCTTGCCGGCGTCGCCGACCAGTTCGGTCAGGCGCTTCTCGATGTTCAGGTGCACATCCTCCAGGTCGAGCAGCCACTCGAAGCTGCCGGCTTCGATCTCGCCGCGGATCTGCGCCATGCCGCGCTCGATCTCGGCACGGTCTTCCTGGCTGATGATGCCTTGCGCGGCCAGCATCTCGGCGTGGGCGAGCGAACCCTGGATGTCGAACAGGGCCAGGCGCTTGTCGAAGAACACGGACGCGGTGTAGCGCTTGACGAGGTCGGAGACGGGTTCGGAGAAGCGCGCCGACCAGGCCTCGGCTTTCTTGGAGAATTGTGAAGTCATGGGGAAGGTTCCGGTTGATTTACCGGATTATAAACCGCCACGCAGGGCCGCAGTCCGGGCAAGGCTGGATGACAAGGCGGCAAAAATCCCCGATGATGCGCATGTTAAGTCTGACGCAATGGAGAACAAGATGATGCAACGATGGATCCCGGCTGCCGCGGCGGCCATGCTGGCCGGCGCCGCTGCCCACGCCCAGCCGCAAGCGCAAACGCCGCAGGCACCGGCACAGCCGCCGGCCCAGGTCCATACCGCCCCGGCCCAGCCGGTCACCGCCCGGGAAGCCGACGGCGCCTCGGTCGACTCCACCGTCGCCGCCCTGTACGAAGTCATTTCCGGCCCGGCCGGCGCGGCGCGCAACTGGAACCGCATGCGCGCGCTGTTCGTGCCCGACGCCAAACTGTCGATGATCGTCCCGCAGAATCACGGCGCTTTTGCCCTGCGCCCGATGACGGTCGAGGACTACATCAGCCGCAACATGAGCACCTTCAGCGCCAACGGTTTCTATGAGCGCGAAATCGCGCGCCGCACCGAGACCTTCGGCCAGCTGGTGCACGTGTTCAGCACCTATGAACTGCTGCGCGCGCCGCACGACACCAAGCCCTTCATGCGCGGCATTAACAGCATCCAGCTGGTACACGACGGCAAGCGCTGGTGGATCGCCAACTTGATTTGGCGCGCGGAAGATGCCCACCTGACCCTGCCCGAGCGCTACCTGCCGGGCAGCGAAGACGCACGCTGAGGCAGGCGCAATCGAAACTTGTTGTTCAGGCAAACGGCGCTAGAATTGGTTTTTTCGCAGACGGCTCCAGGATGACTACCAACGATTCCAGTTTCGAAGTCAGCACCGACCAGTCGCTGCTCGACATCCCGATGATCTACCGCTTCCTCAGCGAGCAGTCGAGCTGGGCGGTCGGCATCTCGCGGCCGGTCGTCGAGCGCGCCATCGAGAATTCGCTGTGCTTCGGCGGCTACCTGGACGGGCGGCAAGTCGCCTTTGCCCGCGTGATCACTGATTTCGCCACTTTTGCCAACCTGGTCGACGTCTTCGTGGTGCCGGAATACCGCGGCCATGGCTACGGCAAGCAGCTGGTCGCGGCCGTGCTGCGCCACCCCAGCCTGCAACGCCTGCGCCGTTTTACCCTCGCTACTAGCGACGCCCACGGCCTGTACGAACGCTTCGGTTTCACCACACCCAGCAAGCCGGAAACGTTGATGGAACGCTATTTCCCCAACATATACGTCTCCTGAGAGAACTCAACATGGCGACGTCTTTCTGGAATCAGGCTTACGCTTTGACTGTTCGAGAAGGAGCGCATCATGGTCCGGTTCGCCGTCTTTGTCGCCTTCATCATGGCCTGCCTGGCGGGCCAGCCCGGGGTCGCCGCAGAAACCCCGCCGAAGGGCTCGCTGGTCATCATCGGCGGGGCGCTGCGTCCGGATAACGCCGCCGTCTGGGAGCGCATCGTCGAACTGGCCGGCGGCAAGGGCGCGCGCATTGCCGTATTCGCCTCCGCTTCCTCCAATCCCGAAAAATCCGGCGCCTTCCTCGTCGAGCGCCTGAACCGCTACGGCGCGAATGCCTTTTTCGTCCCGGTGGCCGTGCGCCTGACCGGCACCGACTACCAGGCTGCCGCCGACAATCCCGCCTTGGCCGAAGCCGTCCGCACCGCAGGCGGAGCGTATTTCGCCGGCGGCGACCAGGCCCGCATCACGCGCGCGCTGCGCCGCCCCGACGGCGCCAACAGCTTGGTGCTCGACGCCCTCTGGAGCATGTACCGGCGCGGCGGCGTGATCGCCGGCACCAGCGCCGGCGCCGCCATCATGAGTTCCTCCATGTTCGGCCACCCGAAGCCGGTGCTGGCCACCCTCAAGCTCGGCCTCACCGACGGCCAGGAAATCACGCCCGGACTCGGTTTCATCGGCGACGACGTATTCGTCGACCAGCACCTGCTGGTGCGCGGCCGCTTTGCACGCATGCTGCCGGCCATGCTGCAAAAAGGCTACAAGCTGGGCCTGGGCATCGACGAGAACACGGCGATGGTGGTGGGGCCGTAGCGCGACGTCGAGGTGATCGGCTACAAGGGCGCGCTGGTGGTCGATCTGTCGGCGGCGAATGCGCAGGAGGGCGCCTTTAACGTCAGCAACGTGCGCCTGAGCTACCTCGACAACGGCGACCGCTTCAACATCGCCAGCCATGCATTCACCCCAGCGCCCGACAAGGCCGACGGCCGCCTCGACCCGGCCCGGCCGTATTACCGCGAGCCGCTGTTCTCCGCCGATATCCTCGGCAACAGCACGGTGGTCGATTTGATGGGCAAGCTGATCGACAGCGACCAGCCGGAAGCCATCGGCCTAACCCTCGATAGCGCCAATTCGGTGCAGCCGGACCTCGGCTTCGAGTTCAAGTTCTCGCGCACGGGGGAGAGCGTGGGCTACATGTCGGCGGCGACCGAGAACTACTCGATCTATAACGTGCGGCTGGATATCCGGCCGATCATCGTGAAGCGGCCGCTGTACCAGTACAAATAGCGTGAACCTGCACGGCCGGCGGGCAGCGCTTGCCGGCCGTGTACAGGATTACAATGCGGGCTTTCCCATCTCACAGGAAACCGCATGCTCCGCTTCCTTGCCGCCGTCCTGGCGCTTGCTTCCAGCGCCGTCTTCGCCGCCCAGCCCGCCACCGTCCGCCTCGACTACACCCACAGCGGCAACGCGTTAAGCGACAGCTACGCCATCGAACGCGTACTGATCGAGCCGCTGCCCTGGCCGGGCGACATGTCGCGCAACTTCGATGAGACCAACCGCGGCCAGAACCGCGTCGAGGTGGTCGATGCGAAGACCGGCGATTTGCTGTATTCGCGCGGCTTCTCGACCGTGTTCGGCGAGTGGCGCACGACCGAGGAAGCGAATAAGCTCAGCCGCAGCTTCAGCGAGTCGGTGCGCTTTCCACAGTTCGACAAGCCGGTGCGCGTGCGCATCCTGAAGCGCGACGAACGCAATGCCTTTTCGGTGGCCTGGAGCGTGGAGGTCGATCCGAAAGCGCCTGACGTGGTGAAGCAGCAGCCTCCCGCGCCAGCGAAACCGATTCCGATCCACGTCAGCGGTCCGTCGCCGCAAAAGGTCGATTTGCTGATCCTGGGCGACGGCTACACGGCTGCCGACATGAAGAAGTTCGAGGCCGATGCGCGCCGCCTGTCGCAGCACCTGTTCACGGTGTCGCCGTTCAAGGAGCGTGCGAACGACTTCAACGTCTGGGCGCTGGCGGTGCCGACCACCGAGTCGGGCATCTCGCGGCCCTCGACCGGCGTGCACCACGCGTCGCCACTCGGTACGCGCTACGACATCTTCGGCAGCGAACGCTACGTGCTGACGCTCGACAACCGCGCCTTGCGCGACATTGCCCAGCACGCGCCCTACGAATTCATCGAAATCCTGGTGAACAACGAGACCTATGGCGGCGGCGGCATCTTCGGCCAGTTCAGCACGGCGGCGGCGGGCAATGCCTGGGCCAACTATCTGTTCGTGCACGAGTTCGGCCACCACTTCGCCGGTTTGGCCGACGAATACTACACCTCGCCGGTGGCCTACCAGGCGAGCGACGTGCGCACCGAACCGTGGGAGCCGAACGTGACCGCCTTGCGCGATCCGGCCGCGCTCAAATGGAAACAACATGTAACAGCAAACACGCCCTTGCCGACGCCCTGGCCGAAAAAAGAGTACGAAAACGCCTCGCGCGCTTACCAGAAAAAGCGTGCCCAGCTGCGTGAAAACAATCGTCCCGAAAGCGAAATGAACGCGCTGTTCCGCGAAGACCTGGCAGCGACAAAAGCCCTGTTCGAGAAGCAGCCGCACCGCCACGCCATAGGGGCGTTCGAGGGGGCGAACTACGAAGCGAGCGGGTATTACCGGCCGGCGATGCAATGCATCATGTTCGATCGCAGCGAGCAGTTCTGCCCGGTCTGCCAGGACGGGATCGTCGACATCATCGACCTGTATGCGGGGCCGGCGCGGCGCTGAAACACCTTGTTTCAACTCAGCAGTAGTGTGTGTGGTGGCGAACAGAACTTCCAGGGCCGGAGGCATATTCTGGACCTGTGCTTAACAAAAATACAAACGCAGGCACAGACCTGCACCCCACCATAAAACCGAAAGGACATACCATGAACAAGCTGCTCGCAACCCTGATCGCCGGCGTTTTCGCTACTTCCGCTTACGCCCAGACCAACGTCAACTCGGCCAACACCGAAGCCGTGGTGAAAGCCGAAGCCAAGGCCGAAGCCGACGTCGCCAAGGCCGAAGCGAAAGAAGCCAAGGCTGCTGCCAAGGCCGACGAAAAAGCCACCAAGGCCGTCGCCGACGCCCAGGAAAAGAAAGCCAAGGCCCACGCCAAGGCCGTGAAGGCCCACGCCGACGCAGCCGAGAAAGTGACCAAGGCTGATCCGGAAGACCGCGCCAAGGCCGTGGCCAAGGCTGAGGAAAAAGTCTCGGAAGCGAACCTGAAGGCCGAGAAGACCATGATCAAGGCCGACGAAAAGTCGCTGAAGAAGCAGGTTGATGCCGCCGCCGACCGCGCGACCGCTGCTGCCAAGACCGAACAGGCACGCGCCGAAGCGATGGCCGACGTGCACAAGGCTGCTGCCAAGAAGTAATCCGTGTGTCGAACGCATGAGAAATGCCGGCGTGATGCCGGCATTTTTCGTTCAGGCAGTTTCGATAGCCACGGCAAGAAAATCTGCGCTCAGGGCTTGCGGAACACGATCGCATGCTGGATCGGCAGCGACCCGATGCTGCGTTCCCACTTCAGGCCATGCACCGTGGCTTCACGCCGTATCTGCGACTCGCTCATCTTGTGCAGCGGCTTGATCGCGACTGCGGGATCCTCGGCCCGGTATTCGACGAAGATGACGCGCCCGCCCGGCTTCAGCGCTGCGACGATGCTGTCGAGGACTTCCGAGGGATAGGCGAGCTCGTGATAGACATCGACCATGATTGCCAGGTCGATGCTGGCCGGCGGCAATTTGACGGTGGTTTCGCTGCCCAGCACCGAGACCACGTTGCGCACGCCGCGCTTTGTCATCTGGCTGTCGAGCATGGCGATCATTTCCGGCTGCACGTCGACCGCATACACACGCCCGCCGGGCCCGACCTGTTTCGCCATCTGCCAGGTGTAGTAGCCGGTGCCGGCGCCGATGTCGGCCACCGTCATGCCTGGCGCCAGCGCCAGTTCCCGCAGGAGCAGTTCCGGCCGCTCCTCGCGTGCGCGGCTGTCGCGCTCGAGCCATTGCGCGCCTTCCCATCCCATCACGCCGGCAATCTCGCGGCCCATGTAGCGCTTGCCGATGCCGTCCGGGCTGGGTGCGACGCGTTCATAGCGCGTATCGGCGGCGGCTGCCTGTGCCGCGGCATTGGTGCTGGCGGATGAAAGCAGCGTCAGCGCCGACAGGCAGGCCAGCAGGATGGGTAGCGTACGGTGAGTGTGGGCGGTACGGCAATGGCGTGAGCGGGTGCGCTGCATGATCGGTTTCCGTAGGTAGTCGCCGCCTGCAGTGGCGCCGGCAGGCTTGCTGTGAATGGACGCGATCAGTGTAGCGCCGTTGGCTGCCCGACGTGCGCTGGCTACGTCGGAATGTCCTCGTCATGCCGCGTTGACTGTCATCGCACCGCCTGCCAATAATCCGCAACCGGCGCCACAAACAACAAAGCCGGCTTTCGCCGGCTTCGTCCATTCACGCTGCGGTCAAGCGATTACTCGCCCGTCGCCCGCATCGCCAGATCCGTCGCCTTCAGCTTCGCCGACAGCGGTTTACCCTTCTTCGCGCGCTTGCCGAAGTGCGGCTCCAGCCCCGACGCGTACAGCTCCACCACGCGCGGCTTCGATCCCGCCCAGGTGCCGATCACGTTCACGCCTTTCTGGCTGATCGGCTGCACGGCGAGCAGCGTTTCCTTCGGCTCCAGCTCCATCAGGATCACGCCACGCCCGCCATTGGTCAGCACCTTCATCTCGTCGATGCCGAACACCAGCACGCGGCCCTTTTCCGACAAACAGGCCACCGCACCGGCGGCATCCGAAATCACGCGCGGCGCCAGCGGCACGGCCTTGTCGTCGAGCGTGATGAAGGACTTGCCGCCCTTCAGGCGGCTGATCATGTCGCCGGCCTTGGTGATGAAGCCGAAACCGTTCGAGGTCGAGATCAGGAGACGCGTCTCACCGGAACCCGCGAAGTAATGCAGGATGCGCACGCCGCCCGACAGATCGACCAGCGTGGTGATCGGCACGCCATCCCCGCGCGCCCCAGGCAGGGCCGCCACCGGCACCGAATACACCTTGCCGTTGTCGCCGATGCCGAGCAGGGTGTCGACGGTGCGGCACTCGAAGGCGCTGCCCAGCGAGTCGCCCGGCTTGAAGGTGAACTGGGCTGCATCGTGCCCGATGCCGGTACGCGCGCGCACCCAGCCCTTCTCGGAAATGATCACCGTCACCGGCTCGTCGATGACCTTCTGCTCGGCCACGGCGCGCTGCGCTTCCTCGATCACGGTACGGCGCGCATCGCCGAACTGTTTTGCATCGGCTTCGATCTCGCGGATGATGGTGCGCTTCATGGTCGATGGATTGGCCAGGATGTCTTCTAGCTTTTCCTTTTCGCCGCGCAGCTGGGCCAGCTCCTGCTCGATCTTGATCGCTTCCAGGCGCGCCAGCTGGCGCAGGCGGATTTCCAGGATGTCTTCAGCCTGGCGTTCCGACAAATTGAAACGCTCGATCAGCGCCGCCTTCGGGTCGTCCGAATTGCGGATGATGGCGATCACCTCGTCGATGTTCAGCAGGACGATCTCGCGGCCTTCCAGGATGTGGATGCGGTCGTTGACCTTGCCCAGCTTGAACTCGGTACGGCGGCGCACGGTCACGAAACGGAAGTCGATCCACTCCTGGATGATGTCGTTCAGGCCCTTCTGGCGCGGGCGGCCGTCGCCGCCGATCATCACCAGGTTGATCGCGCTCGAGGTTTCCAGCGAGGTGTGCGCCAGGAGCAGCAGCATGAACTCGTTCTGGTCCTGGTTCTTCGACTTCGGCTCGAACACCAGGCGCACCGGTGCTTCGCGGCCGGATTCGTCGCGCATGGTGTCGAGCGAATTCAGGATGGTCTGCTTCAGTGCGATCTGTTCCGGCGTCAGCGTCTTCTTGCCCAGCTTGACCTTCGGGTTGGTCAGCTCTTCGATTTCCTGCTGCACCTTGGCGGCCGAGGTGCCCGGCGGCAGTTCGGTGACCACCGCCTGCCACTGGCCACGGGCGAGCTCTTCGATCTTCCAGCGCGCGCGCACCTTCATCGAGCCGCGGCCGGTGGCGTACATGTCGGCGATCTGCGATGCCGGGGTGATGATCTGGCCGCCGCCCGGGAAGTCCGGGCCCGGGATGATGGTCATCAGCTCGGCGTTCGAGATCTTCGGATTGCGGATCATGGCGACCGCCGCATCGGCCACTTCGCGCAGGTTGTGCGACGGGATCTCGGTGGCCAGGCCGACCGCGATACCGGATGCGCCATTCAGGAGCACCATCGGCAGGCGCGCCGGCAGGGCGCGCGGCTCGTTCGTCGTGCCGTCGTAGTTCGGCTGGAAGTCGACCGTGCCCATGTCGATTTCATCGAGCAACAGGCGCGAGATCGGAGTCAGGCGGGCTTCGGTGTAGCGCATCGCCGCGGCGCCGTCGCCGTCGCGCGAGCCGAAGTTGCCCTGGCCGTCGATGAGCGGGTAGCGCAGCGAGAAGTCCTGGGCCATGCGCACCAGCGCGTCGTACACCGACTGGTCGCCGTGCGGGTGCAGTTTACCGAGCACGTCGCCGACCACGGCCGCGCACTTGCGCGGCTTGGCGGTGGCGCCCAGGCCCAGTTCGTTCATCGCGTACAGGATGCGGCGCTGGACCGGCTTCTGGCCGTCGGAGACGTCGGGCAGGGCGCGGCCCTTGACCACCGAGACGGCGTAGTCGAGGTAGGCGCGCTCGGCGAAGGTGGACAGGGTCAGCGATTCGACGTCGTCGAGCGCTTCGCTGGCTTGTTCGAACAGATTTGCTTGATTAGACATGGTACTTACGAAAATGGATGTTGATTCTTTTTAGTGCGGATCATGTTCATGATCATGAAGATGGCAACACCAAAAAGGGGTGTGACGAGCAGGGACAGCGGCTGGGTTTTCAGTGCCGGCGACAAGGGCTGCACCGTGCTCAGGCCGAACATGAAGACGAGGCCGCCGACCGCCGCCGCGAAATAGTGGATGGTCGGGTTCGACAGCAGCATGCCGCCCAGTACCCACAGCCAGCACAGCGCGGCATGCAGGGGCAGCGGCAGCGGCGAGCCTTCCGCGCCGAGCACGATGGCCATCGTTCCGGCCAGCCAGGCGCAGCGCAGCGGCAGGAGCAGGTGCGTCTTGTCCGGCATCCGGCTCCACAGGTCGGCGCCGCCGCGGTACAGCAGTTGCATGGCGCAGAAGGCGCTGGCCATGCAGGTGACGTAGCCGTAGCTGGAAAAATAGCGGCTGGCCATGATGCTGCCGAACAGGCAGGCGGCGAGGGCGCCGAACACATAATGGACTTTTTCCAGCATGACCGAATTGGCGAAGCCGGCGACCAGCGCGCAGGCCAGCAGCGCCACCCGGAACAGCCAGGCACCGGCAGTCTGCGGTTCATACAGGACCATGAAGGCCGACAGGAGTGCAAACACCGGTATCCAGCCCAGCTGTACGTCGGGCCGGTAGCGCACTTCGTAGAGCAGCCAGGCGCCGCGGTCGCCGCCTTGCAGCTTGGCCAGCGGCTGGTATAGCGTCCAGGCGGCGCCGCCCGCGAGCGCCAGCGCCACGCACAGCGCGATGCGCAGGTTCGGATCGACGTCCAGGCCCGACGACTTCACGAGGTAATCGGCCAGCAGGTTCAGGCCGAACAGGCCCACGGCAAGCGACCACAGCGCCGTCTCGAGGAAATAGCGGCGGCCTGCGACGCGTTTTTCCCATTCCCCGAACACGTCGAGGTTGAGCTTGAAGTACAGCAGTTCGCGCTGGTATTCGCGGATCAGCGCGGTCTGTTGCTGCATCTGGCGCGTGAAGCCGCTCCTGAGGGTGCGGCCGAAACGGCGTCCCGCACTGTCGGCGAGCAGGGCGGCGATCGCCGGTTCGCTGCTGGCGCGCTGCTGCAGCTGCAGGTAGTCGCGCCCGGCGCGCAGGCGCGCCATGGCTTCGCCGGCGGCTTCGGGCAGGCGGCGCTGCACGAAGGCGTCGTCCTCTTCCCAGCCGAAGACGGTAACGATGGCTTCGCGCAGCTCGTCGCTGCAGGCGGCGCCGGCGCAGTACTGGATGGCGAACAGCTCGAAATGCTCGCGCACTTCGAGGTTCAGCATGTCGTCGCCCTCGAGGATCAGGCTGAGCTGGTACTTGGGCGAGACGGCGGCGCGTTCGAGGAAGCCTGCCCACAACTGCCCGGCCAGCGTAAAGGCGGCCTCGCTCGCGGCCTGGGCGGCGGCGCGCGCCTGTTCGCGTTCCTTCTGCCGCGCCAGGCGCTGAGCGTGCTCGTCCGGAACCTCGCGCAGCAGCGGCACCGGGCGTTCCCAGGCTTCTTCGCGCCAGGCGGCGACCGGTCGTTGCCAGGCGGGTTCGAGATCGTCCTGCGTTTCTTCGGGCGCCGCTTCCTGCAGTGGCATGAATGCAGGCGCTGGTGCAGGCGCCAGCGCAGGTGCTGGCGCCGGTTCATGGCATTGCGCCGGCGCCTGCGCGACCAGCACTTCCGGCTCGGCCTGCTCTTCGTCGCTGTCCAGGTAGGCCGCCATCTGCAGCGCCGCCTGGTAGGCGTCGTTCAGTTCCTGGAAGCCCTCGGCGTCGTCTTCCGGCCGGGTGACTTTCAGCTTGCGCGCATAGGCGCGCTTGATCGCACGCACATCCGGCGTGGGATTGATGCCGAGGACGGCCCAGGCGCTCATTCGAGGCCGCCGCGGCCGAGGTCGGCCAGCACCTTCTGCAGCGTGGTGCGCGCCCGCGCCGCCGCATGGTGGTCCTGCTGCTCCAGCACCGACTGGAAGGCGGCGATGTGCTGGGCCAGGTATTCGCGCGCGTCGCCCAGCAGTTCCTGGTACAGGCGGTCGGCCTCGGCTACCACGGTGCGGTTCTCGATCTGGTCGCGCGGGTGGATCTTCAGTTCGGCCAGTTCAGCCAGGCGCTGTTCGACCTGCTCGGGCGTCATCACGCCGGCATTCTCGGTGATGACCAGCTTGTGCTTTTCCTCGGTCGGATGAACCGTAATCTCGGCTTCCAGCACGCCGCTGATGTCGTACGTGAAACGCACGTCGGCGCTGATCTCGCCAGCCTTTTTCGGCGGGATCGGGAAGTCGATCGCGCCCAGGTACACGTTGTCCTTCACCAGGCGCGCCTCGCCCTGGTAGACCAGCACGCGCAGCGCGCCCTGGCCGTCGCGCACGGTGGTGATGTTCTGCACGCGCGACACCGGCACCGTGGAGTTGCGCTCGATGATGGGCAGGTAATGGCCGCCTTCGAAGTTGTTCGGCCCGATCTGGCGCGAGATGTTGATGCCGAGCGAGTAGGGCGCGACGTCGGTCATCACCACCTCTTCGAGCGCGGCGTCGCGCATCTTGAGGCCGGCTTGCACTGCCGCGCCGAGTGCGATGGCGTGGTCCGGATCCAGGTGCACCGACGGGAAGCGGCCGAACATGCGCGACACGAGTTTACGCACGATCGGCATGCGGGTGGCGCCGCCGGCCAGCACCACGGCATCCAGTTCGCTCGCCTTGATGGTGGAGTCGCGCAGGGCGCGGTCGACCGGCTTGCGCAGGCGCTGCAGCAGCGGCTCGCACAATTGGGCGAGGGTGTCTTCGTCGAGGCGCCAGGTGAATTCGCGGCCCTCGTGCTGGAACGTCATCTGGGCGGTGGCGGATTCCGACAGCGCCCGCTTGGCGCGTTCGGCTTCGTCGCGCAGGCGCTGGGTCTGCGCGCGGCTGAGCACCGCGGTGCCGAGCGCGTTGCGCAGGCTGCTGCGTTCGAAGAAGGTCTTGACCAGCACCTCGACGAAGTCTTCGCCGCCCAGGAAATTGTCGCCGGCCGAGGCGCGCACTTCCATCACACCCTCGAACAAATCGAGGATGGAAACGTCGAAGGTGCCGCCCCCGAGGTCGAAGACGAGGAACTTGGTTTCCTGCTGGCTGTCCTGGATGCCGTAGGCCAGGGCCGCGGCGGTCGGTTCGTTCAGCAGGCGCTCGACCTTCAGGCCGGCCAGCTGGCCCGCCGCGCGCGTGGCCTTGCGCTGGGCGTCGCTGAAGTAGGCCGGCACCGTGATGATGGCCTCTTCGACCGGTTGACCGAGCCAGGCCTCGGCGTCTTCCTTCAGGGCGCGCAGCACCAGCGATGACAGCTCTTCCGGACGGAATCGCTGCTTGCCGAGTTGCGTCACGCGCTCGCTGCCCATGTAGCGCTTGAACAGCGAGGTGGAAAGGTCGGGGTGGGTCTGGAGGCGCGAACGTGCCGCTGCGCCCACCAGGACCGTGCCGTCGTCGTCGATGCCGACGCAGGACGGCGTCAGGTATTCGCCGAGCGCATTGGGAATGATCTGCGCGCGCCCGTCACGCCAGGCTGCTACCAAGCTGTTTGTGGTGCCCAAATCAATACCAATGATCATGATCAGATGTCCGCTTCGGTTTCGTTACCGTGTTCTTCGATCCAGGCGCGCCGTGCGGCGGCCTCCCCTTTGCCCATCAACATGTTGAAACGTGCGCTCGATTCGACGTGGTCGAAGTCGCCCAGCGACACCGGCAGCAGGCGGCGGGTGTCCGGGTTCATCGTGGTTTCCCACAGTTGCTCGGCGTTCATCTCGCCCAGGCCCTTGAAGCGCGAAATGCTCCACGAACCTTCCTTCAGGCCTTCCTTTTTCAGCTTGTCTTCGATGGCCAGCAGTTCGCCGTCGTCGAGCGCATACAGTTTTTGCAGCGGCTTCTTGCCGCGCGCCGGTACGTCAACGCGGTATAGCGGCGGACGCGCCACGCAGATGTGGCCGTGGCGGAACAGGGCAGGGAAGTGCTTGAAGAACAGGGTCAGCAGCAGGACCTGGATGTGCGAGCCGTCGACGTCCGCGTCCGACAGGATGCAGATCTTGCCGTAGCGCAGACCGGAGAGGTCAGGCGAATCGCCGTGCGCGTGCGGGTCGACGCCGATCGCCACCGAGATGTCGTGGATCTCGTTGTTCGCGAACAGGCGGTCGCGGTCGGTTTCCCAGGTGTTCAGCACCTTGCCGCGCAGCGGCAAAATCGCCTGGTATTCCTTGTCGCGGCCCATCTTGGCCGAACCGCCGGCCGAGTCGCCCTCGACCAGGAACAGTTCGTTGCGGGTGAGGTCGGTCGATTCGCAATCGGTCAGCTTGCCCGGCAACACGGCCACGCCCGAGGATTTTTTCTTCTCGACCTTTTGCAGCGAGCGCATGCGCGACTGCGCCTGCTTGATGACCAGGTCGGCCAGTTTCTTGCCGTATTCGACGTGCTGGTTCAGCCAGAGTTCGAGCGGCGGCTTGGTGAAGGTGGAAACCAGCTTCACGGCATCGCGCGAGTTCAGGCGTT
Source organism: Massilia sp. IC2-278 (assembly GCF_020708045.1). Lineage (GTDB taxonomy): Bacteria > Pseudomonadota > Gammaproteobacteria > Burkholderiales > Burkholderiaceae_D > Telluria. Next base: position 287,475 of record NZ_JAJFES010000004.1, on the reverse strand, counting down.
CCTTGGTCTGGCCCTGGAATTGCGGATCCAGCACTTTGGCCGACAGCACGAACGAGACGCGCGCGAACACGTCTTCCGGCAGCAGTTTCACGCCTTTCGGCAGCAGGCCGTGCAGTTCCACGAAGCCCTTCACTGCGCCGAACAAGCCGTCGCGCAGGCCGGACTCGTGCGAGCCGCCGCTCGGCGTCGGGATCAGGTTGACGTAGGACTCGCGCACCACGCTGCCTTCTTCGTTCCAGGCCACGACCCAGGCCGCGCCTTCGCCTTCGGCAAAGCTTTCGTCCCCTAGCGGGGCGTACTGCGCGCCTTCGAACAGCGGGATCAGGGTCTGGCCGCTGGAACCCTGCGCCAGTGCTTCGGTCAGGTAGCCGCGCAGGCCTTCGTCGTAGCGCCAGGTTTGCACGTCGCCGGTCTTGGCGTTGGTGAGGGTGACGGTCACGCCCGGCAGCAGCACGGCCTTCGAGCGCAGCAGGCGCACCAGTTCGGCCATCGGGATGTTCGGCGAATCGAAGTATTTCGGATCGGGCCAGGCGGTGACGCGGGTGCCATTCTTCTTGCCGCCGCGCTCGAACGGCGCGGAGCTGAGGGGTTCGACCACGTCGCCGTTTTCGAAGACCAGGCGGTGGATACCGTTGCCGTCGTCGGTCTTGCGCCAGACGTTGATCTCCAGGCGCGTGGAAAGCGCGTTGGTGACCGAGACGCCGACGCCGTGCAGGCCGCCCGAGAAGGCATAGGCGCCGCCCGAGCCCTTGTCGAACTTGCCGCCGGCGTGCAGGCGCGTGAAGACGATCTCGACCGTGGAGACGCCTTCTTCCGGGTGGATGCCGACCGGGATGCCGCGGCCGTCGTCTTCGACCGTGACGGAACCATCGACGTTCAGGGTGACGCCGATGTTGTTGCAGTAACCGCCCAGTGCCTCGTCCGAGGCGTTGTCGATCACCTCCTGGATGATGTGCAGCGGGTTCTCGGTCCGGGTGTACATGCCCGGACGCTGCTTCACGGGTTCGAGCCCCTTCAGGACGCGGATGGATGATTCGCTGTAATCGGGTGCGGGTTTCTTGGTTGCCATGCTGATGTGTGTTTTTTGAAATTCCTGCGCATTCTATCTTGTCGGCAGGCAAAAATAGGAGCCGTGCGGCCGAATCTCCTTGTCAACGTTGTGGAACGTGACTAGATTGATACGCAAGCCTGCCAGCATATAGGGGCTTCGAGAAATCGTCGAAAGGAAAGCGCTGGTCAAGACCGATACTGTACATGCATACAGTATTATAGTGCAAGGGGCGGGGGAGAGGCCGACCGCACCGCAGCGCACAACAGGCATTGTCTGCGGTGCCGGATGATCATCATGCAAGCAAAGAAAACCCCGACCGCCGTGCGCCTGCTCGGCTTTGCACCGGCGGATGCCTCGGCCATCACCTCCTTGCTGGCCGAGGCGCCGCCTTGCGGGCCGAACTATGCCTGCCTGCACGAGGACAGCCTGCAGGAACCCGATGTCTACCTGGCCGACGGCGACAACGCCTGCGCCATGCTGCGCCTGACCGGCATGCGCAGCACGCCGCTGGCCCTGCAGGTCGGCGGCGCCGAGCGCGGCAATGGCTGGACGCGGGCCGAGCGTCCGCTCGAGGCGGCGTCCCTGCACGCGATGCTGGCGCGGCTGGTGGCCGAGCGCCGCCGCGCCCTCGAACACCAATGCGCCTGCGGCGAAGCACCCTTGCCGGAACGGCGCCGGCGCCAGCGCGGCATCGACGGCCTGGCCATCGACGGCGAAGCCCTGCGCCAGCCGCCGCACGACGGCAAGGTCCTGATCGTCGACGGCGGTGGCGCCTTCCGCGACCACCTGGCCCAGCTGGTCGGCGCGCAGCGCCTGGCGGTCGCCTGGACCGACAGTGCCCCGGCCGCCGTGCGCCTGTGCGACGAAACGCCGGTGTCGCTGGCGATGATCAACACCTCGACGCCCGGCATCGACCCGTATGCGCTGTGCGCGGCGATCAAGGCGCAGGAAGGGGCGGGGCGCACGGCGGTGGTGTTCCTGGTGGGGCGCGCCTTTTGCTACGACACGGCGCGCGCCCATTCGGCCGGCGTGCGCGGCCTGCTCGACCAGCCGGTCGGCGACCGCAGCCTGGTGGCGATGCTGATGCGCCTGACCTCGATGTGTCCCTGAACGCCTGATTGAGCTCATCCGTGTGACTTTGTTACAACTTCAAATCGTGCGCGGCTGTAGCGGGGCTATATTGAAGCCATGGCAGACGATCATCCAAATGGGCTGGAGGAGGCGCCCGGCCCGCCGCTCGAAACCCGCCCCGACGCACCCGAACGCGTTCCCGACCGCCGCTCGGCCGATGGCCCGCCGCGCTACCAGCGGCCCGGCGACACGCCGTTCGCGCTGGCCGGCCGCGTATTGTCTTCGCGCTGGCGCGCCATGCGCGACCGCTTCAGCCGCGACTTTATGCGCCGCACCCTGCGCATCGGCGTCTCGGCCCGTATCTTCCATCCCGAACCGGGCTCCACCGGCCTGCGCAGCAAGAACCTGCAATACCTGGAAGAATCGATCGCCCAGTGGGTGATGTCGCGCGACGTGCTGGTGTTCATGATCCCGACGGTGAATACCAACGGGCTGCTCCACCCCAGCAACATCACGCTGCGCCACTACGCGCGCCACCTGGACGGGCTGGTGCTGCAGGGCGGGGCGGACGTGTCGCCGCAAACCTATTCCGAAAGCCCGACCCGGCCCGAGTGGAGCGGCGACCGCGCGCGCGATTTGTACGAACTCGAACTGCTGCACGAATTCGTCGAGGCCGGCAAGCCGGTGCTGGGCGTGTGCCGCGGCTGCCAGCTGATCAACGTGGCATTCGGCGGCTCGCTGTACCAGGACGTGGCGACCAACGTGCCCGAGGCGCTGGCCCACGTGCACACCGACTACGACGCGCACCGCCATGCGATCGAATTCCCGCCGGGCTCATCGCTGCGCAAGATGTTCCCGAAGGCCACGCGGCCTGTAGTGAATTCGATCCACCACCAGGCGGTGAAGGAGCTGGGGCGCGACGTGCGCATCGAGGCGGTGTCGTATCCGGATGGGATCGTCGAGGCGATCCGCTACGACAAGGCGGACTTCGTGATGGGACTGCAGTGGCATCCGGAGTTTCACCGGGCCGGCGGGACGGATCTGCTCGATTGCACGCCGGTGCTGGATGAGTTTTTGAGGGCGGCGCGGGAGACGCGCTTGTAATTGCATTCGCCGTTGATCGGGTGATGAAGCGGTGGGTTCGAGAACCCACCCTACAACCTGGTAGGGTGGGTACTTGTACCCACCGTCTCACCATGCGCGCCATGCCGCCGTGTCCACCACACCCATTCCGAAATACATCAAACACCCCCGCACACGCTTGCGAAATCGCTTGCCTCTCATCCGCCCCTCCATTACCATTGAATGAGAATGATTCTCATTCATTGACCAAGACACACCGTCCATCCGAACAAGGGGCTGTCATGAAAGACCAAGCAAACGAGCCATCCATGCTGCCGGCGCCAGACATGCGCCACCGCGACGCGGTGATGATCGCGTCGCTGCTGCACCTGATGTCGCACTATACCGCGCGCGACGAGAACGACCGTCCCTGCGTGCGCCTGGCCTCGGTGATCGAGCGCCACCTGTGCGCCCTCGCGCGCCTGCCCGAGCTCGACCCGGTGCTGCGCGCCACCTGCGAACAATTGTGTGAAAAATGGGCCGGACTGGTCGACGACGGCATGCCGCGTCCGGCAGCCAAGCCGACGTTCATGGAACGCATCATGCGCGGCAGCCGCCTGGGACCGAGCGCGGCCTGACGCACACGCTCGTAGGGTGGTCGGCTCCACCTTTCACGATCGGTCATCCGCTCCGTGTGCGCCGCCCACGCGTCGGTCGTTGGCGGCAAGATCATCCGGTACGATCACGGAGCCGGAAATCGGCAAGATCAACCGACACAGTCATGGCACTGTCGGCAATCAACGCGTGGAGTGATTCAGTCCAGTGGACTGAATCACAAGCCGTCCACCCTACGCCCCCATCAGCGCCGCCAGAACCGCCGCTCACCCCGGAAGGTATTGATCGCCGAATGCACGATCGCCTCGACACTGCCTTCGCGCTCGTACTGCTGGCGTAGCAGCGACGCATCGCTGCCCCCGGCCGCCGCATCCGCCAGGTCCCGCAAGCCATCCAGGCTGCCCAGCGCCTGCGCATGCGGCTCCATCTTGCGCAGCGTCGTCAGAATATCTTCGCGCAGCGATACCGTTTCGTAGGTTTTCGGATGCGTGATCGACCCATCCAGCCCGAAGCGGCACGCCTGGAAGCGGTTGTAGTTGTAGACGAGGTAATCGTCCTCGACCGGCGGCTCTTCCGTCCGCTGCAGCAGGTAGCTGCACAGCGCCTGCAGGTAGGCCGCCAGCGCCGCCGCCCGCTGCACCGTCAGCGGCGTATCGCACACGCGCAGCTCGATGGTGCCGTACTCGGGCTTCGGCCGCAGGTCCCAGTAAAAATCCTTCATGCTCTTGATGATGCCGGTGCGCTCCATCTTCGCGTAATACGCGTGCTCGAAATCGCTCCAGCTGAGCGTGAACGGCGCGCGCCCGCTCATCGGAAAGGCAAACACCGAGTTCAGCCGTGCTGAATCGAACAAACTGTCGTGCCCCTGCACGAAGGGCGAGGACGCCGACAAGGCAATGAAGTGCGGAATGTAGCGGTTCAGCGCGTGCAGCAGGTACATGGCGTTGTCGCCATTGCCGCAACCGATGTGCACGTGCTGGCCGAACACGGTGAACTGCTTGGCCAGGTAACCATACAGCGAAGACAGGTGCTCGAAGCGCGGCTTGGCGAAAATCTTTTGCTCGGACCAGTGCTGGAAGGGATGGGTGCCGCCGCCGGCAATGCCGATGTTCAGGGTGTCGCCGGCCGTCACCAGCGTATCGCGGATTTCCAGCAGTTCGGCCAGCAGCTCCTGGTAGTCCGAATGCACGCTCGAATTAATCTCGATCATGCTCTCGGTGATCTCCGGCGTCACGTTGCCGGGGAAGGGCTTGCGCGACAGCAGGTGCAGCAGATCGGGACTGGCCGCCGTCAGGTCGAAGTCGGACAGGCTAACCAACTGCAGTTCGAGCTCGACCCCGAAGGTAAGCGGCTGGGATTGGGCAAAGGCTTCAAGCGGCATGGTGGTTCTCCGAGCGGACTTCCGGCCGGGCTTCCGGCCGCATTTCCGTGGTCTCGCGTGCCCACATCAGGGCGCGCTGGATGATGATGGGGCCGAATATCTCGAGCAGCATGGTCACCGCCGCCACCGAACGCAGTTCCTCGACCACCACCACGCCCGCCAGGCGCGCATGTTCCAGCAGCAGGATGACGAACACAGACAAAGGCGCCAGCGCCACCCCGGCCAGGAAACCCTTGCGCCAGGACACGCCGGACAGATGGGCAAACGCGGTCACGCCGGCGGTCTTGGTCAGCAGGCGTGCAATCACGACGGCAATGGCCAGCCAGATCCCGGCCGCGACCTTTTCCCAGTCCAGGGTCGAGGCGGCGAACACGAACAGCAAGATGGTCAGCAGTTCGCCCAGCGCGCCGAAGTTGCGCTGGGCCTGGCTGAAGGCCACGCGGCGGTGGCGCGCCACCAGGCCAAAGGCGAGCGAGGCCACCACCGGGGAGAGTCCGCCGGCATAGGAAATCGCCACCAGCAGGATCACGGCAATGGCAAAGGCGACGGTGGCGTCGTGGCGCGGGTTGCCGATCGCGCGCAGCAGGGCCGGCACCACCAGCCCGAACACGGCGCCGGTCAGGGCCGAGACCGCCAGCAGCACCAGGCTGTTCCAGAGGGCGTCGCCCAGGTCTTCGAAGGTGCGGAAAATCCAGAAGCCGATCACGGCATTGAAAGCGAACACGGCCAGCACACAGTTCTGCGCCGACAAATGCAGCACGCGTTCGGTCACCTGGCCCGAGCTGCGCTGCTCGTTGATCACACGCACCACCGTGGCGGGGGAGGTGGCCATGGACAGCGAGGCCAGCATCAGCGAGGTGAGCTGGGGCGTGCCGAAGGCCACCGCGATGAAGTAGACGGCGATGAAGGTGGCGATCGATTCGACCAGGCCGCTCACGCCTATCCACGGGTTGTTGCGCAGCCAGCGCAAGTTGATGCGGTAGCCGAGCTCGAACAGGATCAGGCCAAAGGCGACGTCGGCCAGCATCGGGATGGCGCCGGCATCGGGCACCGGCAGCACGCCGAGCTGGGGCGCGCCGAGGGCGAAGCCGACCAGGCCATAAAAGCTGATGCGCGGGAGGTTGGTGTAGCGCTGGCCGAATTCCCCGGCGATCCAGGCAATGGCAATCGCAACCGGCCACGCAAGGTTGTTCAGGATCGGCAACAGCTCGGTCATGCAATCTCCAGGAAATGAGGCGAAAGGGTTCGTCAATACAATCCGCTCGATACTACAGGCCGGCGCAAGGCGCACGATTGCGGGCGGTTTGGCGCAGGTCTTGCGTCAATATCGCGGTTTGCGGCAAGGCCGTCCGTGCTCGCACTAACAAAGTGCGGCTCCACCGTTTGATCGCTTGCGCGGCGCGTTGTCAGCGGGCAGGCTGCTCGCTAGAATGGCGGCCATTCCGCATTCGCTGGCCTGGCCGGCTCCGATTCCTTATCCGTCAACCGCGTTGGCGTTGCTCTTCATGTCCGTTCAACCATCGATCCCGCCGCAAGAGCGTCCGCCGATCCGCCTGACCGCGCAGCTGCTCACCTGTCTCGTGTTTCTCGTCATTGCCGCGGTGATCATTCTCGTGGCCTACGCGGAGCCGCTGTCGGTGTTCGTGGGGCCGATGAATGAGGGGAGTCAGCTGCTGTTCGGGCTGGGCCTGTCGGCGCTGGCGGCGGCCGGGTCGTATGTGAGTTTCCGGATGACGGCATCATCCGAATCGACGCGCAAGACCATCGCGGCGTATGCGCGGCTGGATTTATCGGGGTTCAATCCGGTGTGGATCAGCCTGGCGGCTGGGATTGGCGAAGAGCTGCTGTTCCGCGCGGCGCTGCAGCCGCTGCTGGGTGTGTGGAATACCTCGGTGATCTTTTTGCTGACGCATACGCCGGTGTACCAGTTCCGCAAGCTGGACAAGGCGACGCTGGTGCAGGCGGCGGGGGTGTTCGGGGCCAGCGTGGTGCTGGGGTTCATCTACCAGTACGTGGGCTTGCTGGCGGCGGTGCTGGTGCACGTGGCGATCGATGTGGTGGGCTTGTACGTGGTGCGCAATGCGTTGCGCGTGCGGAGCTGACCGTACGGTGGGCACGCCGTGCCCACGCGAATGCTCGCGTATTGTTGGCGGATAAGCGCGGCTGATATGTGAGTGATTCGGTCAGACGTTCGCGGAGTATCCGGGAGGTTGCCGCGAGTCCGCAACGGGGTCGGGTTGGAACGGCGCCAACACGGCGCATCATTCCGCGTGGGCACGGAGTGCCCACCGTACGGTCACCACCGCCTCAATCCAGGCGTTGACCATCCTTGCTGGCGCTATTTGCTCAGCAAGCGCATCGCCCGCTCCAGCCCTTCCAGCGTGATCGGGAACATGCGGTTGTTCATCAGCTGCCGGATGATCGCAATCGACTGCCGGTACTGCCACAGATTCTCCGGCTCGGGATTGAGCCAAGCGAACTTCGGAAACGCCTTGCAGAAGCGCGCCAGCCATTCCGCCCCGGCTTCCTCGTTGTTATACTCGACCGACCCGCCCGGCGCCAGCACCTCGTAGGGGCTCATGGTCGCATCCCCGACGAAGATCACCCGCGTATCGGCTGGGTACTTGCGCAGCACGTCCCAGGTCGGGAAACGCTCCGCATGGCGGCGCCGGTTGCTCTTCCACAGGTAGTCGTAGACGCAGTTGTGGAAGTAGTAGAACTCCATGTTCTTGAATTCGCTCTTCGCCGCCGAGAACAGTTCTTCGGTACGCTCGATGTGGTCGTCCATGCTGCCGCCCACATCCAGCAGCATCACCACCTTGATGCGGTTCTTGCGCTCGGGCTGCATCTTGATGTCGAGGTAGCCGGCATTGCTGGCCGTGGCGCGGATGGTGTCGTCGAGCGCCAGTTCATCGGGCGCGCCATGGCGGGCGAAGCGGCGCAGGCGGCGCAGGGCCACCTTGATGTTGCGCGTGCCCAGTTCGCGCTCGTCGTCGTAGTCCTTGTACGAACGCTGGTCCCAGACCTTGACTGCCGTGCGATTGCGGCCCTGGCCGCCGATGCGCACGCCTTCGGGATTGGTGCCGCCGTGCCCGAACGGCGAGGTGCCGCCGGTGCCGATCCACTTGTTGCCGCCTTCGTGGCGTTCCTTCTGCTCTTTCAGCAGTTCGTTCAGGCGGTCCATCAGCTTGTCGTAGCCGAATTTTTCCAGCGCCGCCTTCTGCTCGGGCGTCAGTTCGCGCTCCATGCGCTTGATCAGCCAGTCGAGCGGAATCTCGCCCTTGCTCGTGTCGAACACGGCCTCGATGCCCTTGAAGTACATGCCGAAGGCACGGTCGAACTTGTCGAAGTGGGCTTCGTCCTTCACCAGCGTCAGGCGCGCCAGGTAATAGAAGGCGTCGAGCGAAGGCGCGATGACGCTCTTTTCCAGGGCTTCGAGCAGGGTCAGGAATTCCTTGATCGAGACCGGGACCTTGGCGTTGCGCAGCGCGAAAAAGAAGTCGATCAGCATGGTGCGTGTCCGTGGCGTTGCAGCCGGTAGTGCAGTTGCGCTTTTATTTCTGGCCACTCGCCGCGCACGATGCTGTACATGACGGTGTCGCGCACGGTGCCGTCGCGGCGCAGGCCGTGGTGGCGGATCACGCCATCCTTCTTGGCGCCGAGGCGTTCGATGGCCGCCTGCGAGGCGAAGTTGAAATTATCGGTGCGCAGGCCGACCACCGCGCAACCGAGGGTGTCGAAGGCGTGGGACAGGAGCAGCAACTTGCAGCTGGTGTTCACGTGCGAGCGCTGCACGCTTTGCGCATACCAGGTGTAACCGATTTCCACGCGCTCGAGCTCGGGCACGATGTCGTGGTAGCTGGTCGAGCCGAGCACGCGGTTCGATTCCGCCTCGACCACGGCAAAGGCCACGCGGTTCTGCATCTCGAGCGCGGCATGCACGTAGGCCTGGGTGCGGTGCGGCTCGGGCACCGAGGTCACGCGGATGTTCCACAGCTGGCCATCGGCCGCGGCGGCGCGCAGGCCGTCGACGTGATCGAGCGACAACGGTTCCAGCCGCACGCCGTTGAAATCGAGCGTGACCGGCTCGACCGCAACTCTCCCTACCGTCATCGATTCGTCCTCGACATGTAGACCAGGCGCTCGAACAAATGCACATCCTGCTCGTTCTTCAGCAGGGCGCCGTGCAGCGGCGGCACCACGGTTTTGGCATCCTTGCTGCGCAGGGCTTCGGCCGGGATGTCCTCCGCCATCAGGAGCTTCAGCCAGTCGAGGAATTCCGAGGTCGAGGGCTTTTTCTTGATGCCGGCGACGTCGCGCACTTCGTAGAAGCTTTGCAGGGCGGCGGCCAGCAGCTCCTGCTTCAGGTGCGGGAAGTGGACCTTGACGATGTCGGCCATCGTCTCGCGGTCCGGGAATTTAATGTAGTGGAAGAAGCAGCGGCGCAGGAAGGCGTCCGGCAGTTCCTTTTCGTTGTTCGAAGTGATGATCACCAGCGGACGGTGCTTGGCCACCACCATTTCGCGCGTCTCGTACACATAGAACTCCATGCGGTCGAGTTCGCGCAGCAGGTCGTTCGGGAATTCGATGTCGGCCTTGTCGATCTCGTCGATCAGCAGCACCACCGGTTCCGGCGCCGTGAATGCCTGCCACAGCACGCCCTTGACGATGTAGTTGTGGATGTCGCGCACGCGTTCGTCGCCCAGCTGGGAATCGCGCAGGCGCGAGACGGCGTCGTATTCGTACAGGCCCTGCTGGGCCTTGGTGGTGGACTTCACGTGCCACTGCAGCAGCGGCATGTTCAGCGCGGCGGCCACTTCCTCGGCCAGCATGGTCTTGCCGGTGCCCGGTTCGCCCTTGATCAGGAGCGGGCGCGCCAGCGTGAGGGCGGCGTTCACGGCCAGTTTCAGGTCGTCGGTGGCGACGTAGTTGTCGGATCCTTCGAAGCGGGCTTGGGCTTGCATGGGCGTCTGTGGTGAGAGAGGAAATCCTGAGTATATGCCAGAAGCCGGGCCGGGGCCGGATGCGCTTGCGGGCGCGGCCGTCCGGGTGCGCGACGTTGGTAGACTGCAATCTTTTGTTGGGCTAGAATCGGACGCTTGTTAGATGATTTGCTAACTTTATCGGCTTCATCTAGTTTCGTGCGGTAGCGGTATTCGATCAAATTTTTTTGCGATTCCCACCATGAAAAAACTTTTCGCTGTACTCGTTCTGGGCGCCTGCGCCGGCGCCGCGTCCGCTGCGGACGTCGTCGGCAACCCGAAGGCCGCGCCGGCCAAGATCGAGATGTGCATCGGCTGCCATGGCATCCCCGGCTACAAATCCGCTTTCCCCGAGGTCTACCAGGTGCCGATGATCGGTGGTCAATCGGCCAAGTACATCGAAGCCGCGCTGCACGCCTATAAAAAGGGCGACCGCAAGCACCCGTCGATGCGCGGCATCGCCGCCAGCCTGTCCGACCAGGACATCGCCGACGTCGCCGCCTACTACGCGCAGCAGACCGCCCAGACCCGCAAATGAGGACCGCCGCCATGCAAAAACTGATCATTGCGCTGGTGCTCGGCGCCGTTTCCCTTGGCGCCTCCGCCGCCGATGTTAAACGCGGCGAGGAGCTGGTCAAGAAGTACAACTGCGCGTCCTGCCATGGCGCGGACTACAACAAGCCGATCGACCCGAGCTATCCGAAGCTGGCGGGGCAGCATGCCGACTACATCGCGCATGCGCTGATGGCCTATAAACGCGGCGGCGACAAGGCGAACGGGCGCAGCAATCCGATCATGGCGGGGTTCGCCAAGCCGCTGACCAACCAGGATATGCAGGATATCGGGGCGTATTTGTCGAGTTTGCCGTCGCAACTGGTGGTGAGCAAGTAAGCCGGAGTTCACGCGACGCGTTTTCCCTGACGCGGCTGGGACCGTATGGTGGGCACGCTGTGCCCACGCGGAAGCTTGCATGGTAATGGCTTCTTTCGCATCGAAACGCGTGCATGGACGCGGCTTCGGCAAATGATCAGCTGATCATCTCATTCTGGCGCGTTCATGCTGCTGGCGCGGCTCGGGCGCCTGCCAACACCGTTCATATGTCCGCGTGGGCACGGAGTGCCCACCGTACGGTCCTCGCTGGCAATGTTAATGACACCTGCGGCAGGAAGCGTTCGGCAACTCCGACTATAATAACGGCTATATCTGATCCCCCGAAGCGGTCTCCACGCCGCTCCGGGGGATTTCGTTTTTCCGCTCGCTAGCGCCTTTTGTTGGAGTGTCACCTTGCAGTCCGTCTCCCCCGCTTATCTGAAAACCAACCTGCTCAGCGGCCTCACCGTGGCCCTGGCGCTGGTTCCCGAGGCGATCGCCTTTGCGCTGGTCGCCCACGTCTCTCCGCTCACCGGCCTGTATGCCGCAGTGCTGGTCTCCTTCATCACCTCGGCCTTCGGCGGCCGCCCCGGCATGATCTCGGGCGCCGCCGGTGCGCTTGCCGTGGTCATGGTCGCGCTGGTGGTCGAGCATGGCGTGCAGTACCTGTTCGCGGCCATCGTCCTGATGGGCATCCTGCAGATGCTGTTCGCCGCCGCGCGCCTGGGTAAATTCATCCGCATGGTGCCGTACCCGGTCATGCTCGGCTTCGTGAACGGCCTGGCGCTGGTGATCTTCATCGCCCAGTTCGGGCACTTCAAGGTGAACGGCGAATGGATGGCGGGCGCCCAGCTGTTCACCATGCTCGGCCTGGTGGCCGCGACGATGGCCGTCATCTACATCACGCCGCGTATCACCAAAGCCGTGCCGGCGACGCTGGTCGGCATCCTGGTGGTGACCATTGGCGCCGCGCTGCTCGGCATCGAATCGAAGACCGTGGGCGAGTTGGGTTCGATTGCCGGCGGCTTGCCGAGCTTTGCGATTCCCGACGTGCCCTTCAACTGGGAGACCTTCCGGATCGTCTTCCCGTACTCGCTGGTGCTGGCCGGCGTGGGCCTGATCGAGTCGCTGCTGACGCTGACCCTGGTCGACGAGATCACGGAAACCCGCGGCCAGCCGAACCGCGAATGCATGGCGCAGGGCGCGGCGAACGTGGTCACCGCTTTCTTCGGCGGCATGGGCGGCTGCGCCATGATCGGCCAGAGCATGATCAACGTGAACAACGGCGCCTATGGCCGCCTGTCGGGCATCGCGGCTTCGCTGTTCCTGCTGTCGTTCATCCTGTTCGGCTCCAGCTGGATCGAGCAGATTCCGCTGGCGGCGCTGATCGGCGTGATGTTCGTGGTCTGCGAGAAGACCTTCGAGTGGGGCACCTTCCGCATGGTCGGCAAGGTGCCGCGCGCCGATACGCTGGTGGTGGTGCTGGTGGCGGCGATCACCCTGGTCTTCGACCTGGCGATTGCAGTGCTGGTGGGTGTGATCGTGTCGGCGCTGGTGTTCGCCTGGCAGCATGCAAAGCAGATCGCGGTGACCACCTCGCAGGATGCGCAGGGCTGGAAGGTGTATGAGTTGCAGGGCACGCTGTTCTTCGCCTCGGTGGCGAATTTCAACGAGCTGTTCGCGCCGAAAGAAGACCCGCAGGACGTGGTGGTCGAGTTCCGCAATGCGCGCGTGGTCGACCATTCGGCGATCCAGGCCATCGATGCGCTGGCCGACAAGTACCGCGCGCTCGGCAAGCGCCTGCACCTGCGCCACCTGAGCCCGGACTGCCGCGAGCTGCTCGGCAAGGCGCAGGAGATGATCGAAGTGAACGTGCTGGAAGATCCGCGCTACCGGGTGGCGGACGACAAGCTGGGTTAACAGTACCCAGCGATAAAAACAAAGGCGACCTTGGTCGCCTTTTGTTTGGTCATACAGTTCAGCGCATCGCCCGGCTGCGCACGCACTCGATGTAGGCCTCGGTATCCGGCGGCACGCCGTTGCGCTGCGACTTCCAGATCATCTCGCCCAGGCATTCCATGATCTCGTGGTGGGCGTCGTGCTCGCCGATCTTGCGCACCAATAGATCATGCGCAGCCTTGATGCCGCGCGGCTGGTCGATCGACACCTGCTCGGCAATCGACAAATGCATCGACAAATGCAGGAAGGGGTTCGGCTTGCCGCCCTCGACCGAGTAGTCGCGCGCGACGGCTTCCTCGGCGTCCATCATGGCCTCGTGGTATTCGGGATGCTGGACGATCCAGTCGGCGGCGATGGCGTCCATCGGCGTGAGGACTTCGCCGGCGCGTTGCTTGCGGAAGGCTTCACAGAAAAAGCGGCGCACGTCGTGCGAGGACGGGGTGAACATGGCGGGATCTGAAAGGCGGTGGGGAAGGGCGCTATTTTAACGCGATGGCGCGCACTTCGCTGCCGCCGGTCGTCCTTGTCAGTCTTCGTCCGCGTCGTCCTGGCCGCCGCTGCAATGCTGCTTGCGCGCCGCCGCCATGGCCTGCACGCCGGCGCTGTCGCCTTGGGCTTCGTGCAGCTCGGTCATCAATCCGATGGCCGTGCAGCGACGCTTCGATCCCAGCTCGCGGTCTTCGGCCGCCTGCTTCAACACCTGTTCGGCGCTCGACTTGCCAAGGTAGAAAGCGGCAACCGGCGCCGGCCACTCGTCGTCCTCGCTGCGCGCAAAGGCGGTGGCCAGCTCGGTGCGGCCGAGTTCCGCCTGGCCCATACGCAGGCGGGCGAGATACAGCCAGAGGGCGGCGTCGCGGTTGGACGGCAGCTTGTCGAGCGCCAGGCGCAGGCGCGGGGCGGCATCGCTTGCACGGCCCTGGCGCAGCAGCGAGCGGCCGCTGTACAGGTTGGCGTAGGCATTGCCGCTGGCGGCTGCCTGCTCCAGCCATTTGGCGGAGGCTTGCGCGTCGCGCGCTACGCCGTCGCCGCTGCCGTACATGTTGGCCAGCCGCATCTGGGCATCACCATTGCCGGCGTCGGCTTCGGCCTGGATCCAGGATTCGAGCTTGCGGCGCTGTTCGAAAGGCTGGCCGCCGACATACGAAAAGTAGATCTTGCGCTGGCTCATCGCGATCAGCACGCGGTGCGAACGCAGGAAGTCGTCGCCCAGCAGGATGTCGACGTCGCTTCCCTTGCGGTCGACCACGCCGATGTCGGCATTCTGGATGACTTCCTCGCCGATCTGGAAGGTCTTGAAGGCCGTATGCCAGAAGGCGACCTTGTCGTCGCCCACGCCGACGACGTGGCCGGCCCGCGTGACATCGGGCGCGTCCAGTTTCAGGCCCGCACGCCTGGCCGCGGCGAGCGAGATCGTGGTTGCCGCCGCACCGGTGTCGATGATCGCGCGCATCTTCACATCGTTCACCAGGACCGTGAGATACGGATTCGGCGTGGTTTCGGAACTGGTGTCGAAAGGAATGACAAGGGCGTCGGCATCCCAGTAGGCGAGGTGGGTATCGCCGCAATTGATTGGCTGGAAGAACTTCATTTCCTTGGTAGCCAGGGAAATTTCCAGGTCTGTCTGCAGGAGAAAGGGTGCGCCCAGGATGGCGTCGAACGAAGGCGTGAAGCCGAAGTCCGATAGCACGCGCATGTGCCCGCGCTCGCTGCGCGCCGGGCCGGCCACGAATTCCTTGATGCGGGTCTGGTAAATCGACGAGACGCCGCCGACACCCTGCGCCACCCGGCCCAGGTTACTCAGCTTCATGCCGCGCCTTTCCGTGCCGGTGCGGGTAAGGAAGGTATCGTAAGCACCGGTATCGACCAGCATGGTTGCCGGCGTGCCGTTGATCACGCCCTCGGTCGTGACCTGCAGGCTGGGTCCGGTGTACTGCAGGGGCAATTTCCCGACCGTGACATAACGGCAGCGCGGGGCCTCTGCGGCCTGGCCAAGTGGAACGGAGAGGACCAGCGCCAGCGCGGCCAGGGTACGGGACAAGGGCTTCATGCCAAAGATTCTACGTGGGAAATTTACATAAAAGCAATCTAAAAAGCTGCTTTGTGGCAAGCAGGTACGCATCGGCATGGAGCCGCGCGCGCCAGCCTTCATGCGGGGTTGTCTTCCTCCTGCGCCTGCCCGGTTGCCGGATCTGTTGGCTTGAAGGCGCACTCCGCCTTGTAGCGCGCTGCCAGCGGACGCTCCTGTTCCTTTTCGCCGCGCGCGCCGTGCCACTCGCCGATCGCAGCGATGGCCTGGCAGGTCCGTGTCCGTGCGGTGGTCTTGTCGTCGGCGGCTTCCTCGAGCAGGGCTGCGGCGCTGAGTTTGCCCAGGTAAAAGTCGGCAACCGGCCGTGGCCACTCGTCGTCGTAACGTGCAACCGAAGCCTGCAGCTCGCTGGCCGCCAGTTCCGGCTGGCCCAGGCGCAGGCGCGCAATGTGCAGCCAGAGGGCGGCCTGGTGATGCGAGGGCAGGCGGTCGAGGCCGGTGCGCAGGTGGGCGGCGCCTTCGGCCAGCTGGCCATGCGTCATCTTCCAGCGTCCGGTGCGGATATTCGCCTGCGGATTGCCACCGCTGGCGGCCTTGGCGAGCCAGCTGTCGGCCAGTGCCGTGTCCTTCGCAACGATCTTGCCTTTTGCGTAGATGTCTGCAAGCGCCATCTGGGCATCGGCGTTGCCGGCCTCGGCTTCGGTGACGACCCAGGGCGCGAGCTTGCCGTATTCGTCGAGGGGTACGCCGCCGATGTAGGAGAAGTAGAGCTTGCGCTGGCTCATCGCGAACAGGACGCGGTGCGAGCGCAGGAAATCCGCACCGAGGATGACGTCGGTCGGGACGTCGCTGTCGATGACGTTGACCTCGGCGTTGCGTATGGTTTCGTCGCCAACCTGCAGGGTGGCAAAGCGGGTGCGCCAGCGTGCTCGCTTGCGGGTGCCGACGCCGACGGCATCGCTGAGGCGGTTGACGCCCGGCGCATCGAGCTGCAGGCCGGTTCGCTTGGCCGCGTCCAGGGTGATCGAGGTGGTGCCGGCGCCGGTGTCGATCATCGCGATCAGCTCGCGGCCGTTGACCGAGACGGTGAAGAGCGGGTTGCTGCCTTCGCGCGAGTCGCGGTGGAAGGGCAGTTCGACCGCTTTCGGGTCCCAGTAGGCAAGGAATTCGTCGCGGCAGTCGAGTGGCCGGAAGAATTTCAGCTCCTTGGCGGCGAGGGAAATCTCGAGGTCGGCCTGCAGCAGGAAAGGGGCGCCGACAATCGCGTCGTACGAAGGGACGTAGCCGAAGTCGGTCAACACCGTCATCACGCCCTTGCTGGCGCGCGAAGGGCCGGTGACGAACTCGTTGACCCGTGTCTCGTAGAGACGGGCGATGCCGCCGACGCCATACGCATGGTGTCCGGTATTGCGCAGCCGCAGGCCGAGACGCTCGGTGCCGGTGCGTGTCAGAAGGGTACGCCAGGCGCCGGTGTCGAGCAGCATGACGGACGGTGTGCCGTTGATGCTGCCGGTCGTCGTGATTTCCAGGTTGGGGCCGGTGTAGTTGAGCGGCAGCTTGGCGATCTCGACGTATTTGCAGGACGCCGGCGCCGGCGCGGCGGAAGCGGTGATGGGAAGGGCCAGGCCCATCGCCAGTGCGGCAAGGGCGCCAAGGAATGAAGGATTCATCCAGTAATTCTAGGATGAAAGTTTTCTATTTTGCAATGATTTGGCAGAAAAAAAGCAGGCAAACGTCACTTGCGTGGCGTGCCTGCTTCGGATGGCGTGTAACTGCTGAGTTACAGACGCAACTATTTTTCCGGTGTCAGCACCAGCTGCGGCTCGGCCGCGGCATCGCGTGGCGGCCTCGGCCCGGTCTTGGCGCCGCCGTTGGCGCTGCCCGGCGCGTTGCCCTGGCCACGCGGCTGGCGCAGGTAGCGCGCGCTGTGGCGGCGCTCACCGTGCCCGCCGTTGGCCGGCCAGCTGATGAAGCGCGACAGTTCCTGCAAGGCGCGCTGGTAGACATCGCGCTTGAACTCGATGACCACGTCCAGCGGCACCCAGTAGTCGTGCCAGCGCCAGGCGTCGAACTCGGGATGGTCGGTCAGGCGCAGGTTGACGTCGTTGTCGCGCGCTACCATGCGCAACAAGAACCAGATCTGCTTCTGGCCACGGTAATGGCCGCGGATCTCGCGCTTGATGAAGTGATCCGGCACCTCGTAGCGCAGCCAGTCGCGGGTACGGCCCACGATCTTGACATGCTCCTGGCGCAGCCCGATTTCTTCCTCCAGCTCGCGGTACATCGCCTGTTCCGGCGTCTCGCCGTATTTGATACCCCCTTGCGGAAATTGCCATGAGTGCTCGCGCACCCGCTTGCCCCACCACACCTCGTTATTGGCGTTCAGCAGGATGATGCCGACGTTGGGGCGGAACCCTTCACGATCGAGCATAAGTGCACCTCGAAACTTTCTGCCGGCTTCTGGTCCCTTGCGTTTTTACCTACAAATCCCTGCGTCAGCCATGCCTTTCGATCACGAAAACGGCGGCGGCTGCGTGTTCCGGACCCATTTGTACAAAGTTTGGACGCATCAGCCAGCTAATCCTTTAAAATTAGGTCGATTATAACCCTCTCTTTTTAAAAAGAATTCATCGATATGCGTGCCTCACGATTTTTTATTTCAACTCTTAAAGAAGCGCCATCCGATGCCGAGATCGTCAGCCACAAGCTGATGATGCGGGCGGGGATGATCAAGCGCCTCGGCTCGGGCATCTACACCTACATGCCGACCGGCTTGCGCGTCATTCGCAAGGTCGAAGCGATCATTCGCGAAGAGATGAACAAGTCGGGCGCGCTCGAACTGCTGATGCCGGTCGTGCAGCCGGCCGAACTGTGGCAAGAGACGGGCCGCTGGGACAAGATGGGTCCGGAACTGATGCGCGTCAAGGACCGCCATGGCCGCGACTACGCCATCCAGCCGACCTCGGAAGAAGTCGTCACCGACGTCGTGCGCAGCGAGATCAAGTCCTACCGCCAGCTGCCGCTGAACTTCTATCACATCCAGACCAAGTTCCGCGACGAACGCCGCCCGCGCTTCGGCCTGATGCGCGGCCGCGAGTTCACGATGAAGGATGCCTATTCCTTCGACCGCGACCTGGAAGGCATGCAGAAGTCCTACCAGATCATGTTCGATGCCTACGTGCGCATCTTCAACCGCTTCGGTCTGAAATTCCGCGCGGTGGCGGCCGACAACGGCGCCATCGGCGGCACCGGCTCGCACGAATTCCACGTGATCGCCTCGACCGGCGAAGACGCGCTGGTCTACTGCCCGACCTCGGACTACGCGGCCAACATGGAAGCGGCTGAGGCGCTGGCCATCGGCGAGCGCGGCGCGGCCACGCAAGCCATGACCAAGGTGCCGACCCCGGGCAAGACCAAGTGCGAGATGGTGGCCGAGCAGCTGGGCCTGCCGCTGTCGCAAACGGTGAAAACCATTGCGCTGACGGTCGAAACCGAAGAAGAGGGCAAGGTCAGCAAGCAATACTTCATGCTGCTGCTGCGCGGCGACCACGAGCTGAATGAAGTCAAGGTCAACAAGGTTCCAGGCCTGGGCACCTACCGCTTCTCGAGCGAAGCCGAGATCGCGGAAGTGTATGGCACCATGCCGGGCTACCTCGGTCCTGTCGCGCCGAAGCAGCCTGTCACGATCGTTGCCGACCGTACCGTGGCCAACATGGCCGATTTCGTCTGCGGCGCGAACGAGGTCGACGCCCACCTCGCCGGCGTGAACTGGGGCCGCGACCTGCCGGAACCGGTGGTCGCCGACCTGCGCAACGTGGTCGAAGGCGACGCTTCGCCGGACGGCAAGGGCGTGCTGGCCATCGAGCGCGGCATCGAAGTCGGCCACGTGTTCCAGCTCGGCAGCGCCTACTCGAAAGCCATGGAAGCAACCTACCTCGACGAAAACGGCAAGCCGGCGCCGCTGCAGATGGGCTGCTACGGCATCGGCGTGACCCGTATCCTGGGCGCGGCGATCGAGCAGAACTACGACGACAAGGGCATAGTCTGGCCAGACGCGCTGGCGCCGTTCCAGATCGTGCTGTGCCCGATGGGCCTTGACCGCAGCGAAATGGTCAAGGAACAGACCGAGAAGCTGTACGCCGAGCTGCAAGCGGCGGGCGTGGACGTGATCGTCGACGACCGCGGCCTGCGTCCGGGCGCGATGTTCGCCGACTGGGAACTGATCGGCGTGCCGCACCGCGTGGTGATCGGCGAGCGCGGCCTGAAGGAAGGCAAGCTCGAATACCAGGGCCGCCGCGATACCGAAGCCACGGCCATCGCGGTCGACGAGATGGTCGGCTTCATCAAGGCCAAATTCGCGCAGTGATGCGGATGGCGGGACAGGGCGGGGCGCGCACACTGTTAAGTGGCGCGCTGCTCGTGGCGGCGCTTGCCTTCACGAGCGCCCACGCGGGCAACCAGAAGGAAGAGGCGCTCGCCGATTCCGTGCGCCTGGCGCTGTCGAACGCCATCAACGATGCGCGTCCGCCCAAGCCTGTCTTCCGTGACGAGGCAGGGCGGCTGCGCTACCAGCAGTGGTTCAACGAGATGTCGGGGCGGCTGAAAAAACGCATCCCCGACGAATTCTCGCGCACGGAATTCCTGGAGGCGGCCTGGTATGAGGCGACCCGTGCCGGGCTCGATCCGGGGCTGGTGCTGGGGCTGATCCAGGTCGAGTCGGCGTATCGCAAGTACGCGGTGTCGATCGCCGGCGCGCGCGGCTACATGCAGGTGATGCCGTTCTGGACCAAGGTGATCGGCGACAGCGACCGGCGCAAGCTGTTCCACATGCAGACCAATTTGCGCTACGGCTGCTCGATCTTGCGCATGTATATCGACATGGAGCGCGGCAATCTGTACCTCGCGCTCGGCCGCTACAACGGCAGCCGGGGCAAGCCACAGTATCCGAATGCGGTGCTGTCGGCGTGGAAGAAGTGGGAGTTCACGCCGGCGGCAGTGGCGTCGCGGTAACGTCATTTTTGTCGAGACCTCGCCCGTACGGTGGGCACTCCGTGCCCACGCGGTTACGTGCGCATCCTTTCACCACTGGCCGCGATATCTCGCCCGCAATCTTCTCCGCGAGTCGCACGCTCCAACCCGATTTCCAAACATCCGCGATTTCCTCAAGCGTCAGCGAGCGACGATTCGCCGCAGCGGGCAACAGCACGCGCACGTAACCGCGTGGGCACGGAGTGCCCACCGTACGGTTCAAGCCGCAGGCCTGGATTCCCGCTACATATCAATCACACCATATAAACAGTTACCGGTGTAGACTGCCCGCTTTCCACCCCAGGATCCACCATGCGATTGACCACTCTCGCCGGCGCAAGCCTGTTGCTGCTGGCCGGCTGCGCGTCCACCGTCACGTCACCCACTGTCGCCACGCACACCCCATCGGGCGCCGACACCCGCGCGAAAAACATCATCTTCTTCCTCGGCGACGGCATGGGCATCAACACCCTCACCGCCGCGCGCATCTACGCGGTGGGCGAAGACGGCGAGCTGACCATCGACACGCTGCCCGAATCCGCCTTCGTCAAAACCTTCTCGAACGACGCCCAGGTCACCGACAGCGCCGCCTCGATGTCGGCCTATATGACCGGCGTGAAGCAGAACAACGGCGTGATCTCGATGTCCTCGGACACCCGCTCGATCTCCCCGGCAGCAGACGCCAACGGCAACAAGCAGGTCAGCCGCTGTCAGGATGGTCAGACCGCAAACGGCCGCCCGATGCCGACCCTGGCCGAACTGGCCAAGGCACGCGGCATGGCCGCCGGCGTGGTCACCACCACCAGCGTCACCGACGCCACGCCCGCCGCCACCTACGCCCACGCCTGCCACCGCAAGATCGAATCCGACATCGCGGCCGCGCTGGTGCCGGGCGGCGCCGGTTACAACGCCGCGCTGGGTAGCAATGGCCTGGACCTGGTCTTCGGCGGCGGCGCCCAATTCTTTGCGCCGGTGGCGCAGGGCGGCAAGCGCGCCGACGGCCGCAACCTGGTCGCGGAGCTGCAAGCCAAGGGCTGGCGCTACGCCGCCGACACCGCGCAACTGCAGGCCCTGGCGCCGAACGCGCAGCCTGCGATCGGCCTGTTTGCCCAGAACCACTTCACCTACGAAGCCGCGCGCGACACCGCCAAGCAGCCGGCCCTGGCCGGCATGACGTCAAAAGCCATCGACATCCTGTCGCGCAACCCGAACGGCTTCTTCCTGATGGTGGAGGGCGGCTTGATCGACCACGCGCTGCACGCCACCCTGGCCAAGCGCGCGCTGCAGGAAACCGTGAGCTACAACGCGGCCCTGAAAACCGCCATCGACAAGATGAACGCCATCGACCCGGGCCTGAAGAACACCCTGATCGTCGCCACCGCCGACCACGACCACACGCTGCTGATCAACGGCTATTCGCCGCGCACCGGCAAGACCACGCCCACCAACCCAGGCGTGCTGGGCCTGGTGCGCAGCCTGCCGGACAATAAAATCCGCCTCGACAAGGACGGCGCGCCCTTCACGATCCTCGGTTTCGGCACCGGCGAGCATCGCATCCAGGGCAGCCGCAAGGACGTCAAGCTGACCGACGAAATCGCAGCCGCTGACGACTACCACCAGGAAGCCGTGGTGCGCACCCGCCTTGGGGCCGAGACCCACGGCGGCGCCGACGTCTACCTGGGCGCCATCGGCGCGAATGCGGAACTGTTCCGCGGGACCATCGACAACACCCGCGTCTTCAACCTGATCAAGACAGCAGGGGACCTGTGAGCGCCATGAACCAACACCCGATGACCACCATCCGACTCGCCGCGCTGCTGCTGGCAGCCTCCTGCACCTTGCCAGTCCAGGCGCAAACCGCTCCAGCCACCAAGTCCCAGGCCAGGAACATCATCTTCTTCCTCGGCGACGGCATGGGCCCGACCACGATCACCGCCGCGCGCATCTTCAAGCATGGCGAAGACGGCCTGCTGAACTTCGAGCGCCTGGACCGCACCGCGCGCATCAAGACTTATTCGGCCGACGCCCAGGTGACCGACAGCGCGCCATCGATGGGCGCCTACATGACCGGTGTGAAGATCAACAACGACGTGATCTCGATGAAGGACGCCAAGCCGGTGGCGCCGGCCAAGGACGCCAACGGCAACGCCAGCATAGATCGCTGCGGTGCGGGTAATGGCACGTCGCCGATGACGATCCTGGAACTGGCGAAAGCCAACGGCAAGGCGGTCGGCGCGGTGACCACCACCGAGCTGACCCACGCCACCCCGGCCTCGACCTTCTCGCACGTGTGCGACCGCGACATGGGCTATACCATCGCCGAGCAGATCGTGCCGGGCGGCGCGGGCTACAATGAACGCCTGCAGGATGGCGTCGACGTGCTGATGGGAGGCGGGCGCATGCACTTCACGCCGTTCGACAAGGCGCGCAACCCAAAGGGCCGCGGCGACGGGCGCGACCTGCTGGCGGAATTCGCGGCGCGCGGCTACTTCGTGGCCAACACCCGCGCCGACATGCAGTCGGCCCTCCCGAACCGCAAGTTCGTCGGCATCTACGCCGACAGCCATCTCGACTACGCGTCGAAACGCCGCCCCGAGCAGCCGACGCTGGCCGAGATGACGGCCAAGTCGATCGAGCTGCTCTCGAAGAATCCGAAGGGCTTCTTCCTGATGGTCGAAGGCGGCAAGATCGACCACGCGCTGCACGACACGAATGCGCGCAACGCCATGACCGAGACCGTGGCCTTCGACGAGGCGATCCAGACCGCGGTGGAGCGCATGCGCGCGCTCGATCCGGGTCTGGAGAACACGCTGATCGTGGTGACGGCGGACCATGACCACACGATGGTGTTGAACGGCTATCCGAAGCGCGGCAATCCGGTGCTGGACATCGTGCGCGGCTATGCCAACGGCGAGCCGACCAAGGATGCCGACGGCAAGACGTTTACGACGCTGGTGTTCGGGAATGGTCCGAACCGGCCGGAGGTCCGTGCCGATGTAAGCAGCGAGCAGGCGCTGGCCGAGGACTATCACCAGGAGACCGGAATTCGCTGGTCGAGCGAGTCGCACGGCGGCGGCGACGTGAAGTTGTATGCGGCGGGGGCGGGCTCGGCGCCGTTCAAGGGCACGATCGAGAACACGCGCGTGTTCGACTTGATGAAGGCGGCGTTCGGGTTCTAAATGGCCGGCGGCGTATCCCGTACGGTGGGCACTTCGTGCCCACGCGGATGCGTGCCGCGTGTTGGCGCGTGAGCGCGGCGATAAAAATCGCTTCCTGATGCGCCTGTTCGCGGATTAGCCGCAACGTTCGCCGAAACCTGCCGGCGTTCGCGACGATCATTTGGACGCGCCGTCACAGCGCATCCGAGGCGTCCAGAACGGCGTCACCTCGACGCAGGCTTCCGCGTGGGCACGGAGTGCCCACCATACGGGACGCGCCACCATCGATCCACCATCTCGCTTCGAATCGCGCCAACGATAAGCGCACGTCCCAAAACAAAAAGCCCCGATCACACGACCGGGGCTTTTCAACGTTCAGGCTAATGGGGCAGCCGGCGTCTTATTATTTCAGGTGATTCGAGATCAGCTTGGTCATCTCGAACATCGAGACTTGTTCCTTGCCACCGAAGACGGCTTTCAGCTTGTCGTCGGCGTTGATCATCTGGCGGTTGTCTGCAGCTTGCAGGTCCGCTTTCTTGATGTATTCCCAGACTTTCTTGGTCACTTCCGTGCGTGGCAGCGGCTTGTTGCCGACCACTGCAGCGAGCTCGGCCGACGGCGTCAGCTCTTTCATGAAAGCGGCGTTCGGCTTGCGTGCTGCAGCCGGTTTCTTCGCTGCTGCGGCCTTCGGTGCTGCTTCCTTTGCCGGAGCGGCGGCCTTCTTCGCCGCAGGCTTAGCGGCCGGCTTGGCGGCTGCCTTCTTTGCGGGCGCTGCTGGGGATTTCTTGGCTGTTGCCATCTTCGAGCCTCCTAAACGAGCATATGTAAAAGTTGCGCAATATCGCACGGCTTATATTGGTGGCGTTTTAGCGTTCCTGCAAGTCTTTTTCTTCATTTTTTCACTCTATGCGGCCCAAAAATAGGGGTTTGCGCGTCAGGCGTGACCGCAGAGTGAAAATCCACGCGAAATTCGGCATAAAAACGCCGCGCCGGGCATGGAGCCGGGCGCGGCGTTTTGTCGCTCCAGCGAGCGTCAAGGAAGGCAAAAACGCTTAGCGCATGCCCGGCATCATGCCTTTCATCCCGCGCATCATCTTCATCAGGCCGCCGCCCTTGAGCTTCTTCATCATGGTCTGCATCTGGTCGTACTGCGTCAGCATGCGGTTCACTTCCTGCACCTGCACGCCGGCGCCGGCGGCGATGCGGCGCTTGCGGTTGGCCTTGATCAGTTCCGGCTTGGCGCGCTCCTGCGGCGTCATCGAGTCGATAATGCCGACCATGCGCCGCACCTGCTTCTCGGCCTGGTCCATGTTGGCGCCGGCCGCCGCCTGCTGGAACTGCGCCGGCAGTTTATCCAGCAAGCCCGACATGCCGCCCATCTTCTTCATCTGGGTCAGCTGGGCCTTGAAGTCGTTCATGTCGAAGCGGCCGCCCGCCTTGATCTTGTTGGCCATGTCGGCCGCGGCCTTTTCGTCGACGCCCTTGCGCGCTTCTTCCACCAGCGCCAGGATGTCGCCCATGCCCAGCACGCGGCTGGCCATGCGGGTCGGGTCGAAGGCTTCCAGGCCGTCCAGCTTTTCCGACACGCCGGCGAACTTGATCGGCTTGCCGGTCACATGACGCACGGACAGCGCCGCACCGCCGCGCGAGTCGCCATCGAGCTTGGTCAGCACGATGCCGGTCAGGGGCAGGGCGTCGTTGAAGGCTTTCGCCGTGTTGATCGCATCCTGGCCCAGCATGGCGTCGACCACGAACAGGGTCTCGATCGGCTTCACGGCGCCGTGGACGGCGGCGATTTCCTGCATCATCGCTTCGTCGATACCGAGGCGGCCGGCGGTGTCGATGATCAGGACGTCGTGGTAGTGCTTCTTGGCCCAGTCCAGCGCGGCCAGGGCGATGTCGACCGGCTTGTCGGTGGAGGTGGACGGGAAGAAGTCGGCGCCGACCTGCTTCGTGACGGACTCCAGCTGCGCGATTGCCGCAGGGCGGTAGACGTCGGCGGAGACGGTCAGGACCTTTTTCTTCTTTTGCTCTTTCAGGTACTTGGCTAGCTTGCCGGTGGTGGTCGTTTTACCGACACCTTGCAAGCCGGCCATCAGGATGATCGCCGGCGGCTGCTGGGCGAACGACAATTGCGTCGCGTCGGCGCCGAGGTCGGCGCCCATCAGGGCGGCCAGCTCGCGCTGCACCACGCCGACCAGGGCCTGGCCCGGGCTGAGGGAAGCGATGACTTCTTCGCCCAGCGCTTTTTCCTTCACTTTGGCGATGAATTCGCGCACCGCCGGCAGCGCCACGTCGGCCTCGAGCAGCGCCAGGCGCACTTCGCGTAGCATCTCGGCGGTGTTCGCTTCGGTCAGACGCGCCTCGCCGCGCATCGTCTTGACGACCTTGGCTAGGCGTTGGGTAAGGTTATCTAGCATGTTCTACCTGACTATATATAGGACGGTATTCGGGAAAGCGGCCATTTTACCTTGCGCAAGAAGGGCTTGCCCGTCTACATCGCGCGGATTACGCCTTTTTTGAGTGCATGTGATGACAGATGTCACAACTGCACATTGCCACGTTTGACACATCTTGCATTCCCATATAGCCTTTTCCCGCCGGCATCATGTATGCATGGCAGCGTCACGGCACCACCGCAGCAGCCCCCACCGATTTTGACGAAGCGCATAACGGAGACATGGCATGACTAAAGTGTTCGGCAAGACCCTGATCGCAATGACCCTGCTGGCAGCCGCCGGCGCCCAGGCTCAGGAAACTGTGCGCCTCGGGAACCTCAAGTTCGCGCACTACGGCGCCGTCTCGTACATCAAGGAAATCGCGCCCAAGTGCGGCATCAAGGTCGAGGAAAAGATCTTCCCGAAAGGGCTGGACGTCATGCAGGCCATCATCGCCGGCGAACTCGATGTCGGCACCACCGCTTCCGAAGCGGCGATCTCCGGCCGCGCCGGCGGCGCCCCGATCTACGTCGTGGCCGGCTTCGCCAAGGGCGGCGCGCGCCTGGTGGCCCGGCCCGATTTGAAAATCACCTCCGTGCCGCAACTGAAAGGCAAGCGCGTCGGCGTGACGCGCGGCGGCATCCAGGAAGTGCTGCTGATGGCGGAACTGGCCAAGCACAACATGAAGGCCGACCCGGCGCCGGGCAAGGACGTGCAGCTGGTGTTCCTGCCGTATGCCGATTTGAACCAGGCTTTGCTCGGCAAGCAGATCGACGCCATGATGCAGTCCGAGCCGCAATCCTCGCAGGCGATCAACAAGGGTTTCGGGGCGGAAGTGCTGAAGCCTTACGATACGCCGATCGGGGAGCCGATCCGCACCATGGTCATGACCGAGAAGTTCTATAAGGAGCGGCGGCCGGTGGCGGAAAAGTTCATGCGCTGCTTCGTGCAGGCGACCAAGACCTTCATCGACAACAAGTCCCTGGCCGAGAAGTACGTGCGCGAAGTCGTGTTCAAGAACCAGATCACGACCGACGACTTCAACGATGCGATCGGCAACTCCGAGTATTCGTACGACATCACGCCGCAGCACATCCAGATCACCACCGACACCATGGTCAAGACCGGCGTCGGACGGATGGCCAAGCCGCCGGTGGCCGCCGACTGGGTCAAGACCGATCTGCTGGACGCGGCCAAGAAAAGCCTGAACATCAAGTAAGCCAGCCACAACCCCGGGGGGCGGCATGAGCACGAGCATCGGCAGGAACAAGCAGCGCAATTGGCGCGAGATCGGCGTCGGCATGGTGGTGCCGGTGCTGGCGATCGCCATCTGGCAAGCGGTGGCGAGCATGGGCTGGGTCAATCCCCAGGTACTGCCGTCGCCGCTGGCGGTGTGGGAGCGGTGGGTGGCTTACCTGCTGCCGCTCGTCCCCTACGAAGGCTATACCGAAGGCGGCTGGTGGCACTGGGCGTTTTCCGGTGAGCTGATCGTCGATACGCTCACCAGCCTGTACCGGGTGGTGGTCGGCTTCCTGATCGGCGGCGGGCTGGCCTTGCCGCTCGGCCTGGCCATGGGCGCCAGCAACACGGTGTACGCCTGGATGAACCCGCTGGTGCAGATCCTGCGTCCGATTCCGCCGATCGCCTACATCCCGCTGGCCATCCTCTGGTTTGGGCTGGGCAATCCGCCGGCTGTGTTCCTGATCGCGCTGGGCGCCTTTTTCCCGGTCTTGATGAACACCATTGCCGGGGTGCGCCATGTCGACGGCATTTACCTGCGCGCGGCGCGCAACCTGGGTGCGGGCGGCGCGACCATGTTCCTGCGCGTGATCCTGCCGGCGGCCGTGCCCTACATTTTGTCGGGCGTTCGCATCGGCATCGGCACCGCCTTCATCGTCGTCATCGTGTCCGAGATGATCGCCGTGAACAACGGCCTGGGCTACCGCATCCTGGAGGCGCGCGAGTACTTCTGGTCCGACAAGATCATCGCCGGCATGATCACCATCGGCATGCTCGGTCTCGCCATCGACATCGGCATGAACCGCCTGAACAACTATCTGCTGCGCTGGCACCGCGGCCTGGAGCACTGAATGGACGCGCATATTGCAGTGAATGGGGTGAGCAAGGTGTTCGCCAGCGACGAGCGCCAGGTGGTGGCGCTGCAGGACATTAATCTGGCCATCCCGCGCGGGCAGTTCACCTGCCTGCTCGGGCCTTCGGGCTGCGGCAAGTCGACCCTGCTGAACGCCGTGGCCGGCTTTTCGCCGCCCACAAGCGGTTCGATCCTGGTCGATGGGCAGCCGGTGGTGGCGCCGGGGCCGGACCGGGGCATGGTGTTCCAGGAGTACGCGCTGTTTCCGTGGATGACGGTCGAGCAGAACGTCGGCTTCGGGCTGGACATCAAGGGCACGCCCAAGGCCGAGATCCGCCGCACCGTGGACGAATTGCTGCGCATTCTGTCGTTGACCGACTTCAGGGCGCGCTACCCGAAGGATTTGTCGGGCGGGATGCGCCAGCGGGTGGCGATCGCGCGCGTGCTGGCGCTGGATTCGCCGATCATGCTGATGGATGAGCCGTTTGGTGCGCTCGATGCGCTCACCCGGCGCAACCTGCAGGACGAATTGCTGCGCATCTGGGCCGAGCTGAAGAAGACGATTTTGTTCGTTACGCACAGCATCGAGGAAGCGATTTATCTGGCCGACCGGATCGTGGTGATGACTTACCGGCCGGGGACGGTGAAGCGCGACATCCTGGTCGATTTGCCGAGGATGCGCGATCCGGCGGCGCCGGAGTTCAATGCGCTCAAGCGCGAGCTGGGGCAGCTGGTGATGGAGGAGCAGCAGCGGCATCATAGCGACGAGTTGAGGATGGCGGCGGTGGATTGATTCGTTGGGTGCGCTGGGCCGCGCAAGCCACCCGTACGGTGGGCACCCTGTGCCCACGCGGTTACGTGCATAACCTTGCACCTGCCGCCGTGACGATTCGCTCCGGACGCATGCAATGGATGGAAGCGCTAAAGAGACGCTTCCGGAGGCGCTGCCTAGGTACAGAGGGTTTGACCGGAACGGCGCCAACAATGATCGTCATTTCGCGTGGGCACGGGGTCCCCACCCTACGGTCGATGACGGTGGCGTAGCGGCGCTGGCGATGAATCGCGCATCGAGGCGCCGGTTAAGCCGCCCCAACAGCAGGGCAGCCCCGCCACCGCCATTTGCCGATGGTGTAGACTGCCGGTATGCAGAACACCCTCTTTTTTGCCGCGGCCTTTCTGTACGCGGCCTGCGCCCTGCTGCCGTCGCGCCGGGGCGCTGTCATTTCCGGCGTCACCGCGCTGGCCTGGTTCGCGCACGGCGTGGCGCTGTGGGGCGCGGCCTTTGCTCCCGGCGCGCTGCGCATCGGTTTTGCCATCATGCTCTCGGCCGCCCTGTGGGTCTCGGTGGCCGCCTACTGGTTTGAAAACCGCAACTTCGCCCTCGACGGCCTGCGGCGCCTGGTAATGCCCTGCGCCTTTGGCGCGGCGCTGCTGCCGGTGCTGTTCCCCGGAGCGGTGATGGCCATCGAGAACCGTTCCAGCGCCTTTGGCTGGCACGTGGCCGTGGCCGTGCTGGCCTACAGCACGCTGACGATTGCCGCCTTCCACGCGGTGCTGATGGCGCTGCAGGAAACCCGGCTGCACGCGCGCACCGCGCCCAGCAGCGGCAGCGGCTGGATCGGCGGCACGCTCGACCAGCTGCCGGCCCTGCTGACCATGGAAAAGCTGCTGTTCCGCCTGATCGGCATCGGCTTCGTGCTGCTCAGCCTGACCGTGCTGTCGGGCGTGGTGTTTTCCGAGCAGCTGTTCGGCCAGGCGATGCGCTGGGACCACAAGAACGTGTTCGCGATGCTGTCGTGGGTGCTGTTCGGCGCCCTGCTGGCGGGGCGCCACTGGCGCGGCTGGCGCGGCAAGACGGCGCTGCGCTTCACCCTGGCCGGGTTTGCCACGCTGGCGCTGGCCTATGTCGGCAGCCGTTTCGTGCTCGAAGTCGTGCTGCACCGGGGGATCGCATGAGCCGCCTCCTGTTCTGGATCATCCTGATCATCGTGATCGGCTTTGCGGTGCGCGCCAAGCTGCGCGCCGCCATCCGCAAGAGCCAGCTGCAGCAGGAAGAGCAGTGGCGCCGGCAGCAATATCAGCAGCAGGGACGCCAGGCCGAGCCGGTGTCCATCGAAAACATGACCAGCTGCGCCCACTGCGGCCTGCATTTCCCGGCTTCCGAGGCGGTGCGCGCCGATGGCCTCGACTATTGCAGCCCGGCCCACGTGCGCCTGCCGCCGCGGTAAGCCCTTGAAGATCCGCTGGCCGGCGCTGTCCACGCAGTCGCGCACGACCTTCTGGCGCTCGCTGCAGGCGCTGAACGTCACGCGCATCGTCATCGGCATCGTGCTGCTGCTGTACATGGCCTTCGACGTGCGCGACGGCCGCCCCGGCACCGACCCGGCCTACGCGCGCACCTGCTTCTTCTACCTGGGCGCGGCGCTGTGCTTCGGCCTGGTTTCCACCTTCTGGAAGCGCCGCTTCCCGCTGCAGCTGGCGGTCCAGATCGCGGTCGACCTGTTCGCCATCTCGCTGCTGTACCAGGCCGCCGGCGGCGTGCGCAGCGGTCTCGGCGTCCTTTACCTGTTCCCACTGGCCGGCGCCGCGATCCTGGCGCCGCTGCTGCTGGCGCTGTTCGCGGCGGCAGTGGCCTCGATCATCGTGCTGCTGCAGGCGTCCTGGCAGCTGTTCACGCGCGATGGCGAACCGCCGCTGGCCCAGGCCGGGATGTACGGCATCGCCTTCTTCGCCGTGGTCTGGCTGGTGAACCGGCTGGCGGCGCGCCTGATCGGGCAGGAGGAGCTGGCGGCCCAGCGCGGCGTCGACCTGGAAGTGCAGCAGTCGATCAACGAGATCGTGATTGCCGACGTCAACGACGGCGTGCTGGTGCTGGGCGCCGACGGCGTCATCCACACCGCCAATCCGGCGGCGCGGCGCATGCTCGGCGTCGATGCCCCGGGCGGCCTGCGCCTGGATGCGGTGCACGGGCTGGAACCGGTGGCCGGCGCCTTTGCGCGCTGGGTCGGCGCAGCCGCGGCACCGGCCCTGGCCGCGGTCGAGCCGGTGCAGGGCGAAGCCGGACCCGACGAAGCCTGGGTCATCCTGAAACCCTTCCAGGAGCCGGGCGCACCGGACGCCAACGGCAGCGCGCGGCGCGACCAGCCGGCACACCTCAAATTGCGCTTCGCGCGCGTGGAAGCGGCCGGCGGCAAGCCGGGGCGCAGCGTGGTCTTCATGCAGGACGTAAGCGCCATCGAGAACCAGGCGCAGCAGCTGAAACTGGCCTCGATGGGGCGCCTGACTGCCAGCATCGCGCACGAGGTACGTAATCCCTTGTCGGCCATCGGCCACGCCACCGCGCTGCTGGCCGAAGACCTGCACGGCAAGGCCGAGGTGCGGCTGTTGAAAATCATCGGCGACAACGTGGCACGCGTGAACCGCATGGTCGAGGACATTTTGCAGCTCTCGCGCAAGGCCCAGCCCTACGCCGAGCCGCTGGTGCTGGCCACTTTCCTGGCCGAGCTGAAGGCCGAGTTCATCGAAACCCAGGGCCTGCCCGAGGAGATGCTGTGGCTGGGCGGCGCCGGCGCCATCGAGGTGCGCTTCGACGCCCTGCACCTGCGCGAAGTGCTGGTGAACCTGCTCGGCAATGCGATCCGCTACGCCAGCCGGGCGCCGGCCAGCATCCGCATCTGGCCCGAGCTCGACGCCTTCGGCACGCTAGAACTGCACGTGCAGGACGATGGCCCCGGCATCACGCCGGACGTGCGCGCCCACCTGTTCGAGCCCTTCTATACTACGTCCAGCAAGGGTACGGGCCTCGGGCTCTACCTGGCGCGCGAGCTGTGCCTGAACAACGGCGCCAAGCTGGACTACGAATACCGCTTCGATCCGGCCGCGCCAGGTGCGCGCAAGGCCAGCGGCCGCTTTGTGATGACCTTCGCCCAGCCGGCGGCTGCCGGCGCGCATGCAGAATAAGGATTTGTCCATGAGTTCCCCCCGCATCCTGGTGGTCGACGACGAAGCCGACCTGCGCGACCTGCTCGAGATCACCCTGCTCAAGATGGGGCTGGATGTCGACTGCGCCGCCACCTTGCGCGAGGCGCGCAGGCTGGTCGACGACAACGCCTACAACCTGGTGCTGACCGACATGCGCCTGCCCGACGGGCTGGGGCTGGAACTGGTGCGCGAAGTCTCCAGCACGTCGAAGACGCCGATCGCCGTGATCACCGCCTTCGGCAGCGCCGAGAACGCGGTGGTGGCGCTGAAGGCCGGCGCCTTCGACTACGTGTCCAAGCCTGTCGTGCTGGACGAACTGCGCGTGATGGTGCGCTCGGCCCTGAAGCTGTCGGAGGCGCCGGGCGCCGCGCTGGCGGAGGAGGGCGGCAATGGTGGCAACTCGCGTCTGATCGGCGGTTCGCAGGCGATGCAGGCGCTGCGCGCCCAGATCGGCCGCCTGGCGCGCTCGATGGCGCCGATCGCGATCACCGGCGAGTCCGGCGCCGGCAAGGAACTGGCCGCGCGCGAGATCCACGCCCAGAGTTCGCGCGCATCGAAACCCTTCGTGGCCGTGAACTGCGGCGCGATTCCCGAAAATTTGATGGAAGCCGAGTTCTTCGGCTACCGCAAGGGCGCGTTCACCGGCGCCGGCGAGGAGCGCGACGGCTTCTTCCAGGCGGCCAACGGCGGCACCCTGATGCTGGACGAGGTGGCCGATTTGCCGCTGGCGATGCAGGTCAAATTGCTGCGCGCGATCCAGGAGCGGCGCGTGCGCAAGATCGGCGCCACCGCTGAGGAGCCGGTCGACGTGCGCATCATCAGCGCCACCCACAAGGACCTGGCGCGTTGCGTCGAGACCGGCAGCTTCCGCCAGGATTTGTTCTACCGCCTGAACGTGATCGAGCTGTCGCTGCCGGCGCTGCGCGAGCGGCTCGACGACCTGCCGGTGCTGACGAACGCGATCCTGGCGCGCCTGGCCGGGCCGGGCGGCGCCGCGCTGGGGCCGGGCGTGCTCGACGCCTTGCGCGCCTACTCCTTCCCCGGCAACGTGCGCGAACTCGAGAATGTGCTGGAGCGGGCGCTGGCCTTTGCGGACGACGGCGTGATCCAGGTCGAGGACCTGTCGCTGAAGGCGGCGCGGCCGAGCGAAGGCGCGCGCGTGCAGGAAGTCCAGGCGCCGGCGTCCGTCACGCCGTCTGCCGTCCCGGCGCCGGCGCTGCCCGTGACGCACGAGGCGCCGCCCGTGCCGGCCGCGGCGCCGCTGCCTGAAGCGGGTGCGCCAGTAGCGCTTGGTCCAGACAGCTTGCCGAGCAACCTGCCGGCCTACCTGGAGGGGGTGGAACGCGATATCATCCAGCGCGCGCTCCAGCAAACCCAATTCAACCGCACCAGGACCGCCAGCCTGCTCGGCATCAGCGTACGCCAGCTGCGCTACCAGATGCAGAAGCTCGATATCCAGGCACCGGAGAACTGACATGCCCAAGCTCTTGCGTTACGTCGCCCTGGCGATTGCCCTGATCGCCGCGCTGATGTGGATGCGGCACGAGGCCAAGGTGGACAGCTGCCTGGATGCAGGCGGGCGCTGGGATAACGGACTGGGCGAGTGCATCCAGCCGTACACGCCAGGAACGCCGGTGTAGTCGCAAGCGGCGGGAAGGCGCTTCACCCTCCGGCGCATGCATACCGGCAGGGTGGACGGCTCGCCGTCCATCTACCTATCTGCCGTTATCAAATAGTGTTGTCTTTTCGCCAGTGCAAAACGGTGCGCTGTGCACCGTTGTTGAGCAATGATTATTGCAGCTGTACAAGCTTTAGGCAGAGTGTTAGTGCTCACTAACCCGAAACGACCCATCAGTCGGCTTAGACCCGATTGTCAAGAGGCGCGCACCCAAAAAACGCGCGAAATTGAGAATTTATTCACTTGCACGGCCGCGCGAGCAGGTACTACAATTAGTCCCATCTCAATACGCAACACTAGATATAGTGGTAGCGAGGTCAAGAGTAGCACCGGGTAGCCTGACCAGGCAGCCACGAACGGAGCACTTGACTGCAATACAACCCGGCAGTAGCGCATTTCGTCTTGCACCTGTTTTTTACTGGCTTCACACGCAATAAATAACTGTAGGCAATAATACTGCCCGGCTCGGCGTTGCCCAGCCGGTAGGGAACCCTTTTTCGCTTTTTAATATACGTCGATTGCCCGCACGCGCGGGCATTCGGCACGGAACAACCGGCGGCAGCCCGACTGCCCATCCTGGAGGCTCAATGCAAACTTCTCAAGACATCTCAATCAAACCGCAAGCGGCTCCAGGAGCGGCAACCGGCGCCAAGGCAACCGACATCGCGGCCCACGGCGACTACCGCATCATCCGCCGCAACGGTGCCGTCGTGCCTTTCGAGCCGAACAAGATCTCGGTCGCCATGACCAAGGCCTTCCTGGCGGTCGCCGGTGGCCAGGGCGCCGCCTCGGCCCGCATCCGCGACCTGGTGGAAGAGCTGACCAACAACGTGGTCGCGGCCCTGGTGCGCCGCCAGCCGAACGGCGGCACCTTCCACATCGAAGACGTGCAGGACCAGGTCGAGCTGTCGCTGATGCGCTCGGGCGAGCATGACGTGGCGCGCGCCTACGTGCTGTACCGCGCCAAGCAGATGGAAGAGCGCCGCGCCGCCAAGGAAGCCGCCGGCGGCACCGCCATCCAGGCGCCGCAGATCCACGTGGTCGACGGCGGCGAGCGCCGTCCGCTCGACGTCAACGACGTCCACGCGCTGGTGAACGCCGCCTGCGCCGGCCTGGAAAAACACGTCGACGCCGACGCCATCGTCGCCGAGACCCTGCGCAACCTGTACGACGGCGTGCCGGTCGAGGAACTGCACAAGTCCGCTATCCTGGCCGCCCGCGCCCTGATGGAAACCGATCCGGCCTACAGCCAGGTCACCGCCCGCATCCTGCTGCACACGATCCGCAAGGAAGTCTTCGGCAAGGAAGTCGCGCAAGCCAAGGCTGCCGCCGAATACATCACCTACTTCCCGCAGTACATCGCCAAGGGCATCCAGAACGAACTGCTGGATGAACAGCTCGGCACCTACGACCTTGAGCGTCTGGCGAAAGCCATCGTCGCCGACCGCGACCTGCAATTCGGCTACATCGGCCTGCAGACCCTGTACGACCGCTACTTCCTGCACGTGCGCGAAACCCGCATCGAGATGCCGCAGGCCTTCTACATGCGCGTCGCCATGGGCCTGGCCCTGCGCGAAAGCGAACGCGAAGAGCGCGCCATCGAGTTCTACAACCTGTTGTCGTCCTTCGACTTCATGAGCTCGACCCCGACCCTGTTCAACTCGGGCACCCGCCGCTCGCAGCTGTCGTCGTGCTACCTGACCACCGTCGGCGACGACCTGGAAGGCATCTACGACGCGATTAAGGAAAACGCTCTGCTGTCGAAGTTCGCCGGCGGCCTGGGCAACGACTGGACCCCGGTGCGTGCGCTCGGTTCGCGCATCAAGGGCACCAACGGCAAGTCGCAAGGCGTGGTCCCGTTCCTGAAAGTGGTGAACGACACCGCCGTCGCGGTCAACCAGGGCGGCAAGCGCAAGGGCGCGGTCTGCGCCTACCTGGAAACCTGGCACATGGACATCGAGGAATTCCTCGACCTGCGCAAGAACACCGGCGACGACCGCCGCCGTACCCACGACATGAACACCGCGAACTGGATTCCCGACCTGTTCATGAAGCGCGTGATGGAAAAGGGCGACTGGAGCCTGTTCTCGCCAAGCGAAACCCCTGACCTGCACGATCTGGTCGGCAAGGCCTTCGAAGACGCGTACACCGCCTACGAAGCCAAGGCGGCACGCGGCGAAATGACCGTGTACAAGAAAGTCGCTGCCCTCGACCTGTGGCGCAAGATGCTGTCGATGCTGTTCGAAACCGGCCACCCATGGATCACCTTCAAGGACCCATGCAACATCCGTTCGCCGCAGCAGCACATCGGCGTCGTGCACTCGTCGAACCTGTGCACCGAGATCACCCTGAACACCAGCGCCGACGAAATCGCCGTCTGCAACCTGGGCTCGGTGAACCTGCCGCAGCACATGAAGGGCGATGGCCTCGACCACGTCAAGCTGCAAAAGACCATCCGCACCGCGATGCGCATGCTGGACAACGTCATCGACATCAACTACTACGCCGTGGGAAAGGCGCGCAACTCGAACCTGCGCCACCGCCCGGTCGGCATGGGCATCATGGGTCACCAGGACTGCCTGCACATGATGCGCGTGCCGTTCGCCTCGGACAAGGCCGTTGAATTCGCCGACAAGTCGATGGAAGCCGTCTGCTACTACGCCTACCTGGCCTCGACCGAGCTGGCCGAAGAGCGCGGCCGCTACGACACCTACGCCGGTTCGCTGTGGGACCGCGGCATCCTGCCGCAGGACTCGATCAAGCTGCTGGCCGAAGAACGCGGCGGCTACCTGGAGCAGGACACCAGCGAATCGATGGACTGGACCGTGGTGCGTAACCGCATCAAGGAGTTCGGCATGCGTAACTCGAACTGCGTGGCGATCGCTCCGACCGCGACCATTTCGAACATCATCGGCGTGTCGGCCTGCATCGAGCCGACCTTCCAGAACCTGTACGTGAAGTCGAACCTGTCGGGCGAGTTCACCGAGATCAACTCGTACCTGGTGCGCGACCTGAAGGCACGCGACCTGTGGGACGAAGTCATGATTGCCGACCTGAAGTACTTCGACGGTTCGCTCTCCAAGATCGACCGCGTGCCGCAAGACCTGCGCGACATCTACGCCACCGCCTTCGAAGTCGAGCCGAAGTGGCTGGTCGAGCAGGCATCGCGCCGCCAGAAGTGGATCGACCAGGCCCAGTCGCTGAACATCTACATGGCCGGCGCATCGGGCAAGAAACTGGACGAGACCTATAAGCTGGCATGGCTGCGCGGCCTGAAGACCACCTACTACCTGCGCACCATCGCGGCGACGCACATGGAGAAGTCGACCACCCGTACCGGCGCGCTGAACGCGGTGCCTGTGTCGGGCGGCTTGAGCGGTCACGCTGCGCCAGCGGCGGCACCTGCTGCTGCCCCAGCAGCGGCAGCCCCTGAAATCGTCGACGGCGCGGCTTGCTACCTGCGTCCGGGCGACGCCGGCTTCGACGAATGCGAAGCCTGCCAGTAAGTGGTCAATAAGCGTTAATCAGTAATCAATCAGTAAGTGCACGCCCGGCTACGCGCCGGGCGCTGCCACGTCAAGAATTCAAAGGAAACAAATCATGCTGTCATGGGACGATGAACCAACCAGCGCGCCAGCTTCGCGCGCACCGCTCGCCGGTAATACCGAAGGCGCACCTGCCGCCGAAGTCGCCAAGCGCGTGAACGCCGACGACAAGCGCATCATCAACGGCCAGACCGACGTCAACCAGCTGGTGCCGTTCAAGTACAAGTGGGCATGGGACAAGTACCTGGCCGGCTGCGCGAACCACTGGATGCCGCAGGAAGTGAACATGCAGCGCGACATCGAGCTGTGGAAGAACCCGAACGGCCTGTCCGAAGACGAGCGCCGCCTGGTCAAGCGCAACCTGGGCTTCTTCACCACCGCCGACTCGCTGGCCGCGAACAACATCGTGCTGGGCACCTACCGCCACATCACGGCGCCGGAATGCCGCCAGTACCTGCTGCGCCAGGCGTTCGAAGAGGCGATCCACACCCACGCCTACCAGTACATCGTCGAGTCGCTCGGCCTGGACGAGCAGGAGATCTTCAACGCGTATAACGAGATCGCGTCGATCCACGACAAGGACCAGTTCCTGATCCCGTTCATCAACGTGCTGACCGACCCGGAATTCAAGACCGGCACCCTGGAAGCCGACCAGCAGCTGCTGAAGTCGATCATCGTCTTCGCCTGCCTGATGGAAGGCCTGTTCTTCTACGTCGGCTTCACCCAGATCCTGGCGCTGGGCCGCCAGAACAAGATGACCGGCGCCGCCGAGCAGTACCAGTACATCCTGCGCGACGAATCGATGCACGTGAACTTCGGCATCGACCTGATCAACACGATCAAGATGGAAAACCCGCAGCTGTGGACCCCGGCCTTCCGCGACGAGCTGAAAGCCCTGTTCCTGCAGGCTGTCGAACTCGAATACCGCTACGCCGAAGACACCATGCCGCGCGGCGTGCTGGGCCTGAACGCACCGATGTTCAAGGGTTACCTGCGCTTCATCGCGAACCGCCGCGCCGTGCAGATCGGCCTCGATGCGCTGTTCCCGAACGAAGAGAATCCGTTCCCGTGGATGAGCGAAATGATCGACCTGAAGAAAGAGCGTAACTTCTTCGAAACGCGCGTGACCGAGTACCAGACTGGCGGCGCGCTGAACTGGGACTAAAATTACCTTAGCGCACTTCCAAGCCTTAGACTGGTAAAATTTAACCGCACTCAATGTCTAGTCTGCCATTCACGCAATGGCACATCATTCCTTGGCTAATCGAGGTGCTTTCAGCACCTCGAAAGCTTCTATTGTGCGCATGTCATGACATTCTGCAACAGATGACTGTCTCGACACAGCGAATCCGCTTGCTTGAACTAACCTTAGTGGTTAATAATACGCGAGATGACACATGCTGTTGACTACCGCAAAAATTGCTCCGCCGCCTGCGCCTCGCTATCAGTGGCCGCGAGCTGAACGTCCCGATCCTGTCACTGACGCAAATCGAATCATTAGCGATGATCCAATTTATGATCTCGCTAAGGTTCGCGAGATGATAAAAAAGCATGGTTTTGTCGTGCTTAACGATGATACGGATGAAGCAAAACGAGGCCGAGGCCGCAATCCTCTACCAGCCCCAGCATGGAGCGACGAAGAGTTCGAGGCTGTAATTATGTCACTCACCGAGAATGATCATGAGAATGCTCAGTGGTGTGCGCTCAACGTTAATACTTATTTAGACTGTGATTCCTACGTTATTCGTTTCAGCCGTTCACGCAAAAAGAGATCGAGTGACCCTCAGCAGGGAATTAAGTTATATGTTAAGTTCGGATTTTTTCCCAATGGCAGCAAAGCTGTAATTTGCCGATTGCATCCTGCTTACTAGGAATATCATGAACGCCCAATCTAACATTTGTCCAGTCTGTGGAGCTAGTGCTTTAACTGAAAAGCACGATCATTCCTTTTTCTTTAACCATGGAAGAAAATTGAAAGAGGTTCCTAATCTTTCGCAAACGTTGTGTTCCGCATGCGGAGTGTCAATGTTTTTGCCGAGTCAGCTAAAAGAAAATAATCGACGTGTAAAAGATTTTCAGGCAAAACTGGAAGATTATATTTCTCCTGAGCAGATT
The DNA here is from genome assembly GCF_020708045.1 of Massilia sp. IC2-278. Lineage (GTDB taxonomy): Bacteria > Pseudomonadota > Gammaproteobacteria > Burkholderiales > Burkholderiaceae_D > Telluria. The sequence goes on along the minus strand of NZ_JAJFES010000004.1, from coordinate 248,423 downwards.
CTTGAGTTGAGGGAGAAATATAAAATAACTCAGGTTGATGCAAATAAAATATTTGGAGGAGGCCCAACGGCTTTTTCAAAATACGAACGTGGTTTAAGTAATCCTACCGCTAGCGCATCTCGTCAAATGTTGGCAGCACTACGCGATCCTTCATTTATGCGTAGCGTCGCGGATAGTCGTGGCGTTAGGGTCAATGTTTGTACGCCAATTGAGTCATGCGAAGCGTTAATTGATACTTTGCCACTTGAAATTCGTTCTCAAGTGGAAGAATACGCCGGAAATCTTCGGATCTCGCGATGGGACGGTTGCGTTGCCCTTCTTAAGAAAGGGTTAGATGTGACCAGAACTAAGTCAGCAGAAGAGTGGGGCCAAGAGGCAGGTGTAAATTACGCGCTAGATTACGAGTACGTTGTTCAGTCTTATGATGTTGCGCAAAAGCAATATCCAGAAAATCGAACTAAAACAAAATTCGTTACTCCAATTAGAAAAACTAGCAAAGTACGCGGTCAGAAAAATGCATAAAAAGCAAATTCAAGTTGTTTTTCAGGACTTCAATTTGCGGCAGCTTGTTGCAATTGACCGAAGAAGTGCTAATGAGCGGATAAATGAGGAAGGAGTAGTAAAAATTGCTCCTGAAATCGCGTTTGGATACGCAGAGAGAAAGCGCGCGCCATTTTATATTAATTTAGTAATTCGTATCAATGTATTATTGGAACGAAAGGATGAGGTCGAGCAAAATAAAACTGCTGTGGAGTCATTTGTTGAAGGTGAAGCTCATTTTGAGTTGCGCAATCTCGGAGTAAAAAGGTTTAACGAGGTATTTGATGATCTCGATTTTCTCGATCGCCTGGCTGATCAGGCGTACCCATTAGCGCTCTGCAGGCTCAAAAATTTACTTTCTGAACTAAATTTTAAAACAGATTTTCCTCTAAGCCTTCCACCTATTGAGAGTAGAGTTAACCTTATGCACAAAGATGAGGCAGCTATGGAAGAAAACTTGTCTTAAAATTGCTCCCGATATTGCAAAAAGGCAGAGCAATTTTGTAATGTTTAAGTAGATAATTTAAGATCTCATCTACTGGGCGAAGATGCCCAAGGAACCGGGCATATATGTACAGCCCGACCAAGGTCAATAGCCAGACCGACGTCAACAGTTGGTGCTGTTCAAGTACAAATGGACATGGGACAAGTACCTGGCCGGCTGGCTGCGCGAACCACTGGATGCCGCAGGAAGTGAACATGCAGCGCAACATCGAGCTGTGGAAGAACCCGAACGGCCTGTCGGAAGACGAGCGCCGCCTGGTCAAGCGCAACTTGGGCTTTTTCACCACCGCCGACTCGCTGGCCGCGAACAACATCATGCTGGGCACCTACCGCCACATCACGGCGCCGGAATGCCGCTAGTACCTACTGCGCCAGGCGTTCGAGGAAGCGATCCACACCCGCGCCTACCAGTACATCGTCGAGGCGCTCAGTCTGGACGAGCAGGAGATCTTCAACGCCGATAACGAGATCGCGTCGATCCACGACAAGGACCAGTTCCTGATCCCGTTCATCAACGTGCTGACCGACCCGGAATTCAAGACCGACACCCTGGAAGCCGACCAGCAGCTGCTGAAGTCGATCATCGTGTTCGCCTGGCTGATGGAAGGCCTGTTCTTCTACGTCGGCTTCACCCAGATCCTGGCGCTGGGCCGCCAAAATAAAAGGCGCTGTCACCGTTAGCTATGGATGAGGATTGAACTGCTGAGCTTTGCCGCGGTCCAACCCGTATCGCCACCGATATGGGTTCACCATGGAAGCCCCCGCTTCAAGAAATGGTTCGCATCGCTGCCGGCACTGAACCAGCCTCAGCGCTTGCAGGTACTCGACGCCCTGCGTCCGACGGCAGGGCTGCATCGGATACTGGCGCTCATCGCACATATCCGCGCGGCCGGACGCCGCTGCCCCCATTGCCGCTGCGAACGCTGGCATCGGCATGGCCGCGCCAACAACCTGCAGCGCTACCGCTGCCGGCAATGTCGACGCACCTTCAATGACCTGACCGGCACCCCGCTGGCGCGGCTACGGCTGCGCGAAAAATGGTGCGATTATCTCGATGCCTTGCTCGCGTCGCGTCCGGTATGTGCCGCCGCAAAGCAACTGCAGGTGCATCGCAACACTGCCTTTCGCTGGCGCCACCGCTTTCTCGACCGAGTGAAAGACAACCGGCGAGCGCGCCTGAACGGTATTGCCGAAGCCGACGAGATGTTCCTCCTCGAATCGCAGAAAGGCGCACGTCATCTCGACCGGTTGCCGCGCAAACGAGGCGGCGCGGCGAGCAGGCGCGGAATCTCGCGCGAACTCGATTGCATCCTCGTGGCGCGTGACCGCAGCGGCCAGACCGTCGACGCCGTCACCGGGCGCGGCGCCGTGAGCAGCGCGCAGCTGGACACCACTTGCTGCCTTACCTCGACCGGCAAGTGTTGCTGGTGACCGACTCGCATGCGGCCTACCGCGCGTTTGCCCGCGCGCACGGCATTGCGCACCAAGCCGTCAACTTGCGGGCAGGCGAGCGCATACGGCAGGACGCTTCAGGCGCCATTCACGTGCAGAACGTGAACGGTTACCACCGGCGCCTGCGCGAATGGCTCGCGCCGTTTCACGGCGTCGCTTCGCGCTATTTGCCAAATTACCTGGGCTGGCGACGGGCGCTCGATGGTGGACGAATCGCTTCCGCCGAACAATTGCTGAGATTAGCGATCAGCCCCATCCACAGTGAACGGTGACAGCGCCAAATAAAATGACCGGCGCCGCCGAGCAGTACCAGTACATCCTGCGCGACGAATCGATGCACGTGAACTTCGGCATCGACCTGATCAATACGATCAAGATGGAAAACCTGCAACTGTGGACCCCGGTTTTCTGCGACGAGCTGAAAGCCCGTTCCTAAGGTGGCGAACTCAGCTACCATTTGTTGATAGCGTCGCAATGAGCTTCGTGTAGAGCTGAACGTTGAGTTTCCCAAGCACAATGCTCTATTCGACAATAGGGGAGCCGTTGTTATATTTTGCGAGCTCAGCCTGGAACTTTGGTCGTGCGCAGGGGGAGGGCAAACTGAGCTCAAGTAGTCCGTCATCATGTAACATCAACCACAGCTTTAGACCAGCTCTAGCGCCATAACAGTCACTTTCGAAATCTAACTGATGAAGGAAGGTTGAAGGCTCTAGCGCCAAGTCCTCTGGGTACCATCCGCTTCTGTTGAATACACCTATTTCTTCAGCACCAAACAGCGAAGCTGCTTCGACATATTTAGCAATCGTCTCAGAACTAGCCACAACCCCGCGAGTGTAGATCCCTGCTTTCCAAGCTAGCGCGACGCATGCCGCCAAGTATGCTCGTGATTTCCAATATTCGAAGATCCATCCCGTACATAGATGATGCCTAGCAATCGCTTTGTCGCCAACCAAGCCTACGTATTCTTGAAGTACGAAGATAGCTGGAGCACCAGGGGTTGGGCGAGACGGAGACACTAAGATGCCACAAAGTTCTCTGTCCGGACCAGCAGCTTGAAGCTGTGTGATGAACTGAGCGAACTCCTTCGGCCGCTTATAGAAGTCGTGGTGGGGATAGACTTGCAAGTCTGCGCCATCCAGCCAAGGTCTACGTACTGCAAAGAGGGCACAAGCGTCTTCTAACATGGGTTCATCAAGCTTGAGCAGTAGTGAATCTTCACTCTGTAGGTCGGCCAAGCTAAGGCCATGTCCAAAGAAGCGTGGAATTTGATTGCGATGCACACCGTGCGTCTCGAAGAGTCGGATGAACCTTGATGCTACAGATTCTTGAGGTGGATTTTTCCATTTCCGATAACCCACCTTCACCCGTTCTAACAAGTCTAAAGCAGCAACTAGCTGATCAATCATCTAAAACCTCGTAGAAAATAGAGCACGTCTATGATATTACGTAAGCTATCTTGCGCTGCCACTACTTCAGCTCGAACGTTGTGGTTTACATCTCATCCAATTGATCGTAGTAGCTGTCTACAAACGGTCGTTATCGACGTGCGGGTATGAAACCCCGGATAGTTCAAGTAAGCGGCACTGAGGTAGGGGCGTGAGCGCTAACCTGAAATAGCTCGTAGCTTGTGTGGTTGGATTCGGATCGTGTCGTAGGATCGTGCACTGATGTTACCTAGCTCGACGTTGACCAAGGGTGTCTGAGCAAGACTCGCTTCGAAGCAGAGATCACCAGGAGGCGTATGTCACACACGCGTAAGTGCGTTCTTGTCAAAGTCGACATCGCAGGCCAGCTCGGCTGCGCAGCCTAAGGCCCACTGGCCTCTCTTACTACGTCGAAGGCATCGGTAGCTAGCCAAGCCCTGTGAGTAGCTTGGGAAGGAGGCGCTTCCCTACGCGTACATGGCATCTGCGACACCTATCAAGTTGACATCGTCCGGAGGGCATGAGACCACACCAACGAAATTTTTTTTCCATGTTCTCTGCGTTTGCGCAATTCAATCGTGCGCGGGTCGGGCGAAAACTGTTTTGCGAGATTTGCCGATGAAATAAGGCGCCGTTTGAAGCTCGATGCGTTGCGGCGCGGTCCAATAGAGTGAAATGTCTGTGCGCGGGTTGCGCACTGACAAGGTTTTCGTGTACTTTACGTGATTGAATTTGTCAAAACGTGAACATGGATTTTTTTGCATGCTCGCTGGCAAACAAAACCGATCGAATATTGGGACGCTGATACGTTCAGTATGCACTTAAGCTTAGCGAAAAGAACAAGCCGCACTGCCTGATCGACATCAGGCATGGCGGCTTTTTCTTTTCGCGCCCGCAGGGGTAGCGATGTGGAAGTACTGGAAGTGTGGGTGTTCCAACGTCGTTGGCTGAAGCGCTGCAATTGTGAGGAGTTGCAGCAGTTCAGCTGGTGCCGTATTCATTGGCAGTAACCGATTGGTTTGTGCCGATGAATAATTCGCCCGATGCAGCAGGCGGTCGGACGGATTTCAACCTTGTAGCGTATTTTCTCATCGCAGAGAAGGAGAACAAAAATGGCAACAGCCACTAAGAAACCAGCAGCAAAACCGGCAGGCAAGACTGCCGCCAAGCCGGCCGCAAAAGCTGCCGCAGCAGAGAAACCAGCAGCAAAGGCAGCGGCCAAGCCGGCTGCAAAAGCTGCGGCCAAACCGGCAGCCAAGCCAGCTGCGAAGCCAGCGGCAAAAGCTGCGGCGAAACCAGCTGCCAAGCCGGCAGCAAAGAAAGCTGCTGCGAAACCAGCCGCGAAACCGGCTGCAAAAGCTGCAGCGAAACCGGCCGCCAAGCCAGCAGCGAAGAAGGCTGCAGCTCCGGCGAAGACCGCTGCCAAGACTGCAGCAAAGTCGCCAGCCAAGGCAGCGGCCAAGACCGCAACCAAGTCGCCGGCCAAGGCTGCAGCAACCAAGACCGCAGCCAAGGCGCCGGCCAAGGCTGCAGCAACCAAGACCGCAGCCAAGGCGCCGGCTAAAGCAGCAGCGACCAAGACCGCAGCCAAGGCGCCGGCTAAAGCAGCAGCAACCAAGACCGCAACCAAGGCTCCGGCCAAGGCAGCAGCCACCAAGACTGCAGCCAAAACGCCAGCCAAGGCAGCGACCAAAACCGCAGCCAAGTCGTCGGCCAAGACCGCCACCAAGGCTCCGGCCAAGGCAGCGACCAAGACCGCAGCCAAAGCACCAGCCAAGGCAGCGACCAAAACCGCGGCCAAGTCGTCGGCCAAGACCGCGACCAAGGCTCCGGCCAAGGCAGCGGCCAAGACCGCAGCCAAAGCACCAGCGAAGGCAGCGACCAAGACTGCAGCCAAGTCGTCGGCCAAGACCGCAGCTAAAGCGCCAGCAAAGGCAGCGACCAAAACTGCAGCCAAGTCGTCGGCCAAGACCGCGACCAAAGCTCCGGCCAAGGCAGCGACCAAGACCGCAGCAAAGGCTCCAGTGAAAGCCGCAGCGACCAAGACTGCAGCCAAGGCTCCGGTCAAAGCCGCAGCGACCAAGACCGCAGCGAAAGCCGCTCCGGTGAAGGCCGCCGCCACCAAAACCGCAGCCAAGGCTCCGGCCAAAGCAGCAGCGACCAAGACTGCAGCGAAAGCCGCTCCGGTGAAAGCCGCCGCTACCAAGACCGCAGCAAAAGCGCCGGCCAAGGCAGCAGCGACCAAGACCGCAGCGCAAGCCGCTCCGGTGAAAACCGCCGCCACCAAGACCGCAGCCAAGGCGCCGGCCAAGACCGCAGCGACCAAGACCGCAGCGCAAGCCGCTCCGGTGAAAGCCGCCGCTACCAAGACCGCAGCAAAAGCGCCGGCCAAGGCCGCTGCCACCAAGCCAGCAGCCAAGCCGGCAGCGCGTTCGACGGTAAAAGCCGAAGACTCGCCTGCGGCGCCGGCCAAGTCGGAAGCAACCCTAGCCGCCAACCCGGCAGTCAAGCGCGCAGTCGGCACGAAGTCGGCCGAAGCCAAGCCGGCAGCGAAGACCGAAGCCAAGCCAGCCGCACCGGCAGCCAAGGCTGAAGCCCAGCCGGAAGCCAAGGCCGAAGCCACGCCTGAAGCCCAGGCCGAAGCCAAGCCTGAAGCGAAGGCCGAAGCCAAGCCTGAAGCGAAAGCCGAAGCCAAGCCAGCGGCGAAGAAGCCAGCTGCGAAGAAAGCAGCCGCCAAGGCCGCCGACACCAAGTCGGAAGCGCAGCCAGCCGCCAAGCAAGCTTCGAAAGAAGCAGGCGGCGAGAACAAGGCGGCTGCACCGGCTCCTGCCGCGAAGACCACGCTGGCGCCGGCAGCGGCATGGCCGTTCCCGACTAGCAGCCGTCCGTAACGACAGTCCACGCCCGCTTGGGGCAAAATACCGCTGTGTGATATGTTCGCACAGCGGTATTTTTTTTATTTTAAGGAGTCCATGTGCTGCCCATTCTTCAGTTGATCGTCGACACCGCTGCCACCGTGCTGGGCGCGGTCCTGCTCCTGCGTTTCTGGATGCAGGCCATCCGGGTCCGTCCACCTGCATCCGTGGCGCAGTTCACGTTCACGCTGAGCGACTGGCTGGTCAAGCCCCTGCGCCGCGTGGTGCCGGGGGCAGGCGGCTACGATTGGGCGAGCCTGATCGGCGCTTTCATCGTGGTGCTGCTGGCGACCTCGATCTACTTCCTGGCCGGCGCCGGCGGCGAGCAGGTCTTCCTGTGGGCGCTGGCGCGCTTCGTGAAGTGGATCATCTATGGCTTCGTGGCGCTGTTGATCATCGAGGCGATCTTCAGCTGGGTGAATCCCCATGCACCGCTGGCGCCGTTCGTGCATGCGCTGAACGATCCGCTGCTGCGGCCGATCCGGCGCGTGGTGCCGCCGATCGGCGGGCTGGATCTGTCGGTGCTGGTGGCGGTGCTGCTGTTGCAGATTGCCTTGTATTTGTTGAGGATGGTGTTGCCGGGGCCGTATTGAGGCGCGGGCGTTGGATGTGAAAATGGGCAGCCTGGAGCTGCCCATTTTTTTGTCTGTTGTTCGTGGCCTGGCTTGAGGGTGGGGGCGATGCCTCCACGAACGTGGCCGTCATCGGAGCACGTAAGCGCGTGGGCACGGGGTGCCCACCTTACGGAGCGAGCCGCAGGCCGAATCATAAGCCAGAGGCCGATCCGCGACTCGCGGCCGTATCGCGGGCTGCGTGTGCGGCCAGCGCGCCTTTACTTGAAGCGGTAGCCGAAGGCGGCTTCGAACTTGTCGGCGATTTCGCTCGGGGTGAATTTGTGGTTCTGGCCGCCCTGGTGGCCGATCTTGATCGAGCCGAGCAGGCTGGCGAGGCGGCCGGTGGTTTTCCAGTCGTAGCCCTGGGCGATGCCGTACAGGAGGCCGGCGCGGTAGGCGTCGCCGCAACCGGTTGGGTCGACGATGCTGGCGGCCGGGACTACCGGGATGTCGTAGCGCTCGCCGCCGGCGTAGATCTCGGAACCCTTTTCGCCGCGGGTAATGACCAAGGCGTCCAGGCGCGAGGCGATCTGTTCCAGCGTCAGGCCGGTGCGGTCGACGATCATCTCGAATTCGTAGTCGTTGGCCGCCAGGTAGGTGGCCTGGTCGATGAAGCTCAAGAGTTCTTCGCCGCTGAACATCGGCAGCTGCTGGCCCGGGTCGAACATGAAGGGGATGCCTTGCGCGGCGCAGTCGCGCGCGTGTTTCAGCATGCCGTCGCGGCCGTCCGGGGCGATGATCGCCACGCGCAGCGGGCCGCAGTCGGCCACGTTGTTCTCGTGCGAGAACTGCATGGCGCCCGGGTGGAAGGCGTTGATCTGGTTGTTGTCCTGGTCGGCCGTGACGAAGCACTGCGCGGTGTAGGCGTCGCCGATGGTCTTGATGGCACGCGTCTTGATGCCGAAGTTACGCAGGCGCTCGAGGTAGTCGGCGCCGTCCTGGCCGATGGTGGCCATGATCAGCGGGTCGCCGCCCAGCATGTTCAGGTTGTAGGCGATGTTCGCCGAGCAGCCGCCGTATTCGGTGCGCAGGGTCGGCACCAGGAAGGACACGTTCACGCGGTGCAGCTGGTCGGCCAGCAGGGTGTCGCCGAAGCGGCCGTGGTACTGCATGATCTTGTCGAATGCCAGCGATCCGCAGATCAGGGTAGGGTGGGTCATGTTCGCTCAGGGATAAAAGACGGCGATGTGGTAGCCGGATGGTTGAAGGTCGTCCACGCGGAAGTGGAGCGTAATCGCTTGTTCGACGCGCGGCGCCAGGCCGTTCGCAGCCGGCGTGCCTGCCGCCAGGTAGTCGCGCGGCGCGAAGACGCGGCGCACCAGCGGCTTGTCGTTGGCGTCGGTCAGCGACAGCTCGAGGCTGGGCCAGGCCTGCGGCACGGCGCCCTGGTTGCGCAGCTGGGTGGTGAACGCATAGGCGCTGCCGCCGAGGGTGGTCAGTTCGCCGGTGTCGATGACGAGGTTGTCGACCTGGGCCGGCAGCTCGACGCGGCAGCCGAACAGGGCGCAGCTTGACTCCAGCGCCGGCTTCGCGCCAGGGTAGCGCGCGGCCAGCGCATTGCGGAAGGTGAAGGCGCCCTGGGCAAACAGGAGCAGCAGCAGCACGATCGAGCCGGCCAGCATGGCGATCTTGCGCGTGCGTCCGCTTTGTTCCTGCTGGCGGCTGCGTTTCACGAATTCGGGTTCGTCGCTTTCCGGCACGCGGATTTTCGGCGGCGCGTCGATTTTCGTCGGGGTCAGGCGCGAGCGGCGGGCGGCGGCCTTTTCGGCTCGCTTTGCCGAGGGCGTACGGGCCACTGGCGGCGCGCTTGGGGCCGGCGCTGCACCGTGGACGATGGCGCCCGCCGCTTCGCGCAGCGGCAGCATCGGCGGCGCATCGGTGGCGCGCACCGGCGCCGCGGCCGCCGCCGCTGGTTCGTGCCTGTGCTCGTCCTCGTGGCCGGGCAGGGCGGTGGCGACGATTTCCTCGTCCACCGGCAGGCCAAAGGTCGGCTCGATGCGGCCCGAGGGCGGGAAGGCGATCTCGGTCGCCGGCGCAAAGGCCGGCGGCGTGAGCACCTGGGCGGTGTCGCCCGATGTGGTGTCGCTCGCTGCGGTGCTGTCGGAATCGGCTTGCGCAGCCGCTTCGGCGTCGGCTGGCGCAGGCGGTTCGACGACCGTCACCTTCGCTATCGGCGCGTCTGCCGACAAGGCCTCCGCTTCGGGTGTGACAGGGGCGTCCTCTTCCGGCGCGGCGACCTTGGGCAGGATGCCGAACGGGCCGAAGGTATGGCCGAAGTCGAGCGTGTAGACCGGCTGGTCGTCGAAGTTCGGTGCGGCGTCGCCTGCAGGCGCGGCAGGCGCTTCTGCGTCGACAACGGCAATGGAAAGGGGATCGGCTGCGGTGTCCGCTGCCGGCTGCTCGGCCGGTTCGGGTTCCGGCATGGCCTCAGCCAGCACGTCGGCCGGAGCCTCAGGTGTGGCTTCTGCTTCAGCTGGCGCTTCAGAAGCGGCAGCGGCCTCGGCTTCGGCCAAGGCTTCAGGTACGGCAGCAACGTCGGCTTCGGCCGGCGTTTCAGGTGCAGCGGAGATACCGGGCGCCGCAGGCGTGTCGGCCACGGCAGGCGGCGTCGGCGCTGCCGGCGCACGCGGCAGCGCATCGAGGTCGACCAGCGAGGCGCTGCCGTCGAAGATTTCCTGGCAGGCGCCGCAGCGCACGATGCCCCCACGTAGTTTGAGCTGGTCCGAGGCGACCCGGAACATGGTGCCGCAGTGGGGGCATTGTGTGGCGAGCGCCATGCCTGGCCTCTCCTTAGGCGGTGGCGGAACGCGCGGGCGGAACCGTGTCCTGGCCGAGCGTGCCGTGCAAGGCAACCCAGCCGTCCTGCTCGGCCCAGACGCCCAGCTTGATGAAAGGTGCGTAGGCGGCGGCCACTTCCTCGGCCTGGCGCGCCAGCACGCCCGACAGGATCAGCGAACCGCCGGGCGCCACGCGGCCCGACAGCATCGGCGCCATCAGCTTCAATGGGCTCGACAGGATATTCGCCACCACGATGTCGAACTTGCCGCTGGCGTGACGCGCGTTCGGCGCCACGGCCAGTTCGTCCGGCACGTAGAAGTCGATCTCGCAATTGTTGCGCTCGGCGTTGGCGCGGGCCGACTCGATCGCTTGCGGATCGATGTCGACGCCGGCCACGTCGCCGGAACCGAGCTTCTTGGCCACCATCGCCAGGATACCCGAGCCGCAGCCATAGTCCAGCACCGACTGGCCCGGCGCCGGGTGCGCTTCCAGCCACTCCATGCACAGGCGGGTGGTCGGATGGCTGCCGGTGCCGAAGGCCAGGCCCGGATCGAGTTCCAGGATCAGGGCGTCCGGGTTCGGCGCCTCGTGCCAGCTCGGCACGACCCAGATGTTCTTGCCGATGTGGATAGGCTCGAACTGCGATTGGGTCAGGCGCACCCAGTCGGCGTCCGCCACGTCGCGCGTGGTGAACGCCGGCACGTCGGCCAGCTTGATCGCGGCAGCGGCTTCGGCCACAATGGCAGCCTGGTCCGCATCGGTGTCGGTCAAGGCGACCACGCGGCTGTGGTCCCAGGCGGTCTCGGTCGGTTCCATGCCCGGCTCGCCGAACAGGGGATTTTCCTGGTCGGTGCCTTCGTCGGCGTCTTCCACCGACACCGACAGGGCGCCCGCTTCCATCAGCGCGTCGGACAGGGCTTCGGCGTGCTCGCGGGCGATTTCGATGACGACTTCAGTCCAGCTCATGCGTCAGCCTTGTTCTCTGGGGCCACGACCACTTTCGTGTCGGGACGGTTTGCCAGCTTTTGTTCGAGGTAATGGATGTTGGTGCCGCCTTCGATGAAGCGCGCGTCGACCATCAGTTCGCGGTGCAGCTGGATGTTGGTGAGGATACCCTCGACCACCATTTCAGAGAGCGCGATCTGCATGCGGCGGATGGCTTGCTCCCGGGTAGCACCGTAGGAAATTACCTTGCCGATCATCGAGTCGTAATGAGGTGGCACATAGTAGCCCGCATACGAGTGCGAATCGACACGGATGCCAGGACCGCCCGGCGGATGCCAGCCGGTGATGCGGCCCGGCGACGGCGTGAATTTGAACGGGTCTTCGGCATTGATGCGGCATTCGATGGCGTGGCCGGCCAGCATGATGTCGCGCTGGCGGAAACGCAGCTTTTCGCCGCAGGCGATGCGGATCTGTTCCTGCACGATGTCGATGCCGGTGATCATTTCGGTGACCGGGTGTTCCACCTGCACGCGGGTGTTCATCTCGATGAAATAGAACTCGCCGTTTTCGTACAGGAATTCGAAGGTGCCGGCGCCGCGGTAGCCGATCTTGCGGCAGGCTTCGGCGCAGCGGTCGCCGATCTTTTCGATCAGCTTGCGCGGGATGCCCGGCGCCGGTGCTTCCTCGATCACCTTCTGGTGGCGGCGCTGCATCGAGCAGTCGCGTTCGCCCAGCCAGACGGCCTGCTTGTGTTCGTCGGCCAGCACCTGGATTTCCACGTGGCGCGGATTTTCCAGGTACTTCTCCATGTACACTTCCGGATTGCCGAAGGCGGTACCGGCTTCGGTCTTGGTCATCGCCACGGCGTTCAGCAGGGCCGCTTCGGTGTGGACGACGCGCATGCCGCGGCCGCCGCCACCACCGGCCGCCTTGATGATGACCGGGTAACCGACCTTGCGCGCGGTCTGGATGATCTCTTTCGGGTCATCCGACAGGGCGCCGTCCGAGCCCGGCACGCAAGGCACGCCGGCGCGGATCATGGCCTGCTTGGCCGAGACCTTGTCGCCCATCAAACGGATCGAATCGGAACGCGGGCCGATGAAGACGAAGCCCGATTTTTCCACGCGCTCGGCAAAGTCGGCGTTTTCCGACAGGAAGCCGTAGCCGGGGTGGATCGCTTCGGCGTCGGTCACTTCGGCGGCGCTGATGATGGCCGGCATGTTCAGGTAGCTCAGCGACGATTGTGCCGGCCCGATGCAGACGGACTCGTCGGCCAGCTTCACGTACTTGGCGTCCTTGTCCGCCTCGGAGTGAACGACCACCGTCTTGATGCCCATTTCGCGGCAGGCGCGCTGGATACGCAGCGCGATTTCACCACGGTTGGCGATGAGGATTTTTTCAAACATGGTTAGCTTGGGTAGATGAGAGAAGCCGGCGTCGGGCGCCGGCCTGGGTTCGGATCAAGAGGCCGCGTAGACATCACGGCCGGCGGGGCTCGGTTTAACCTTAGCCGATCACGAACAGCGGCTGGCCGAATTCGACCGGCTGGCCATTTTCCACCAGGATCTTGGTCACCACGCCGGAGACATCGGCGTCGATTTCGTTCAGGAGCTTCATCGCTTCGATGATGCAGAGGGTATCGCCTTCCTTGATGTTGGCGCCCACTTCCACGAAGGCCGGTGCGCCTGGCGCCGACGAACGGTAGAAGGTGCCGACCATCGGCGACTTGACCACGTGACCGGTTTCGGCGGCAACGGCAGGTGCTGCCGGAGCGGCCGGGGCTGGCGCTGCGGCAGGGGCAGCCGGCGCCGAGAACTGCTGCACGCCAGCGGACGGCATCATGACCATCTGGCCTTGGGGCATTGCGGACGACTTGACGATGCGGACCTTGCTTTCGCCTTCGGTCACTTCGAGTTCAGCGATGTCCGATTCGGCGACGAGGTCGATCAAAGTCTTGAGTTTACGAAGATCCATGTAGAACCCCTTGGAATTATTTGTGTTTTAAGAGTAAGCGAAGCGCCAAAAAGAGGGCGCATCCGCGCATGATGCATGAAGTTGGCGTAGATTAACGCTATTTAAGCGCAAAGTCGATGGCAAACCGATATCCGTCCACACCCAGGCCGCTGATCGTTCCGCGGGCGATCGCCGACAGGTACGAGAAATGACGGAATTCTTCACGCTGGTAAATATTTGAGATATGTACCTCAATAAACGGAATCGCCACCGCAGCCAGCGCATCGCGCAGGGCCACGCTCGTGTGGGTCAGTCCGCCAGGATTGATGACGATGGCTTCCACGCCTTCGGTACGGGCAGCGTGGATGCGGTCGATCAGCGCACCTTCGTGGTTGCTTTGAAAGCAGGAAAGCGATCCACCCGCAGCTTCGGCCTGGGCCGTTGCAGCGCTTTCGATGTCGGCCAGCGTTGCCGCGCCGTACACCGCAGGCTCCCGGGTCCCCAGTAGATTCAGGTTGGGACCGTTGAGCAGCAGTAGCTTTTTCGCCATGTTTTTGTAGAGTCTATGCTCGAAAGTGACGCATTTTGCCGCCAACAAGGGGTATTGGCAAGCAATAAAATTCTATGCGGATAAGGGTGACTTGGGCGGCGTTCGGAATAGAACGACCGTTCGCCAGCCCCGCAGTGCCGCCTTACAGTGCCGCCAGGTCCGCCTTCAGCTCGTCGAACTTGAGCTTGCCCAGGTAAGTCTTTTTCACCTGCCCGTCGGCGCCGATCAGCACCGTGAAGGGCAGGCCGCCCTGCGCATTGCCGAAGCCGCGCGACAGTTCCGTGCCGCCCATGCCGCCCACGTACAGCGGATACTGAATCTTGTGCTTGGCGGCGAACTCGCTCATGGCCGAAGGCGAATCGATGCCGATGCCGATCACGTTATACCGTTTGCCGTTTTCTTCGTTCGCCAGTGCCGACAGTTCCGGCATTTCCTGCACGCAGGGGCCGCACCAGGTGGCCCAGAAGTTCACCAGCACCGGCTTGCCCTTCCATTTTTCCAGCGACTGCGGCTGGCCGTTCAGGTCGTTCAGCGATTGCGCATATAGATTAGTGGAGGCCGTGTGGGCCGCACCGCCGGTCGGGGCCATGGCGGTCGTCATTGGTGACGATGCGGGCGCCGCCGGTTGCGGCTGGGTCTTGTACCCGAGGAAAGCGCCAAGCGCGCCGAAGACCACGGCCACGGCCGCGAGTGCTGCCAACTTCTTTTTATTCATTCGTCCTGTTCCAGAGATTGGTCGGTCGTCATCAAGGCGCGCAGGCCGGCCGCGTCGACACGCTGCAGGCGGCCATCGGCGCGCGGCTTGAGTGCGCCACGCAAGTCATGAAATTCATACAGCTCAGCGTGGACGGCTTCCTTATGCCACAGGAAGCTCACCGTTTCAACCGGATCGTGGCGTGCGCCCTTGAAGTGGGGCGTTTCCGAGATATCGATATTCACATTGCGGCCCAGCAGGAAGATCTCGACTTCCTTGGCGCTGTCGGCAAACAATTGCAAATGGATGTCGTCGTGCTCGCCGGCGGTGCCGTTCAGCACCGCGCCGGTGAGATAAGGATTGAACGCGGCCAGCGCGTCCATGACCTGCAGGGCCGTCTGGCGCAGATGCAGCAGGCGCTCGGCCTGCGCACTGCCGCCGAACAAGGCCTGGTACTTGCGCACCTCGTCCTCGATCTGCAGGTTGTCGGGCATCAGGTTCGGGGCCGGCTGGTCCACGCCCAGCACTTGCCTTGCGGCCTTGCGGCGGGCAGTGGCGTAATCGGCGCCGTCCTGGGCGATCATGCGCGCCGCTGTGGCGGCAATCTCCAGGCGCAGCTGGAATAGGTCATTGTTCTGGCTTGGCATCATGAGGACGATCATACTCTTGAACGAAAAATGGCATCGCGTCGGTTAGAATCCTGTATTCGCTTTCATACCCACGACCATGCACATTCATATCCTCGGCATTTGCGGCACCTTCATGGGTGGCCTGGCGGTGCTGGCCAAGGAGGCCGGCCACCGCGTTACCGGTTGCGACGCCAACGTCTATCCCCCGATGAGCACCCAGCTCGAAGCCCAGGGCATCGAACTGATCCAGGGTTACGGGCCGGAGCAGGTGTCGCTGGAGCCGGACCTGTACGTGGTCGGCAACGTGATGACGCGCGGGAACCCGCTGATCGAGGAAATCCTGAACCGCGGCTTGCCGTATATGTCTGGCCCGCAGTGGATTGGCGAACACATTTTGCGTAATAAATGGGTGCTGGCCGTGGCCGGTACCCACGGCAAGACCACGACCTCGTCGATGCTGGCCTGGATCCTGGAAGACGCGGGCTATTCGCCGGGCTTCCTGATCGGCGGCGTGCCGATGAACTTCGGCATTTCGGCGCGCCTGTCAGGCGAAGCCGATTCCGACTTCTTCGTGATCGAGGCCGACGAATACGACACCGCCTTCTTCGACAAGCGTTCCAAGTTCGTGCACTACCATGCGAAAACCGCCGTGCTGAACAACCTGGAATTCGACCACGCCGACATCTTCCCCGACATCGGCGCCATCGAAACCCAGTTCCACCATCTGGTGCGCACCGTGCCGGGCATCGGCCGCCTGGTCGTGAACGGCGACGAAGCCTCGCTGGCGCGCGTGATCAAGCGCGGCTGCTGGAGCGACAAGGAAACCTTCGGCGGTTCGGACGGCGTGAACTGGGCGATGGTCGAGCATCCGGGCGGCGCCAGCTTCGACGTGCTGTTCAATGGCGAGAACCAGGGCACGGTCCACTGGGAACTGACCGGCAAGCACAACCGCTCGAACGCGCTGGCCGCGATTGCCGCCGCCCGCCACGTGGGCGTGCCGGTGGCGCAGGCGGTCGATTCGCTGTCGCGCTTCCAGAGCGTCAAGCGCCGCATGGAAGTGCGCGGCGTGGTGAACGATGTCACCGTGTACGATGACTTCGCGCACCACCCGACCGCGATCGCCACCACCGTCGGTGGCCTGCGCCAGCGCATCGGTACCAATGGCCGCATCCTGGCCGTGCTGGAACCGCGCTCGAACACGATGAAGCTGGGCGCCATGAAGGATGCCTTGCCGGGCAGCCTGAAGGATGCCGACCTGGTGTTCGGCTTCGGCAGCCAGCAGGCGCTGGGCTGGTCGCTGGCCGACGCCCTGAAGCCGCTGGGCACGATTGCCCACAGCTTCGACCAGATCGACTACATGGTGCAGGCGATTATCCAGGCCGCCCAGCCGGGCGACCACATCCTGGTGATGAGCAACGGCGGCTTCGGCGGCGTGCACCAGAAGCTGCTCGAGGCGCTGGCCAAATGATCGCCTACGCGCACGTTTTGTACTTGCACGGCTTTCGCTCCTCGCCGCGCTCGTTCAAGGCGCGCGTGGTGCAGGAGCGCATGGCGGCGGCCGGCCGCGCGAACGACCTGATCTGCCCGCAGCTGCCGGCCTCGCCGAAAGCGGCGATGGAACTGGCCCTGCTGCTGGCCGAGCGCCACGCGCCGCAAGACCTGGCGATCGTCGGTTCCTCGCTGGGCGGCTTCTACGCCACCTGGCTGGCCGAGCGCCTGGGTGTGCCCGCCGTGCTGCTGAACCCGGCGGTCGACCCCTTGAAGAACCTGGAGCAGCACGTCGGCGTGACCACGAACTGGCATTCGGACGAACCGTTCGAATTCCGCCGCGAATACATCGACGAGCTGGCCGAGCTGAAGGTTGCCACGATCACGCGTCCCGAGCGCTATTTCCTGATCGCGGCAACCGGCGACGAAGTGCTGGATTACCGCGACATGGTGGCGCATTACGCCGGCGCGCGCCAGCATGTGATCGACGGCAGCGACCATGCGATTTCGGAATTCCCGCAGTATGTGGACGCCGTGCTGGCGTTTTGCCAGCCGCATGTCGACTGGTCGCAGGCAGGCAAGCAGTAGTGCGCAATGCTTCGCTGCGCCAGGCGAGATGGCATCGCCACGTGGGCGCCTTGCAGGCGCCGGCCGGGATGCGCGACTGGCTGACGACCAAGGGTTCGCTGACCGCGCGCCTGGTGAGAAGTAGCGAGACCTTCCGCGTGAAGCGTGTGCACCAGCATGCCGCGCTGTGCTCGCCCGAGGAAGCGGCTCCAATCGGCTTGCCGCGCCGCGAGCGGGTGTGGGAACGCGAGGTCCTGCTGTGCTGCGACGGTGCGCCGGCGGTGTTCGGCCACACGGTGGTGCCGATGTCGGCCAGCGCCAGCGACTGGCCGCTGTTTTCGGCGCTGGGCGAACGCTCGCTCGGCACGACCCTGTTTTACGACCCGCTGGTAGTGCGCGGGCCACTGGAATTTGCGCGTTTGCGCAGGGGCCACCCGCTGCTCGAGCGCATGCAGTCTGCGCTCGGCACCGCAGTGACGGGAAACGAATTTTATGCGCGGCGCTGTGTCTATCGCCGCCATCAAGGCCTGCTGATGGTCACCGAGGTATTCTTGCCGGCGGTACTCGATCTGGGCGCAACACTTAGAACCTATCTCAGTAGGTAAGGGGAAGCTGATGAGGACATGCGCGTAGGCGATGGCTGGGAAGCGCGGGCAAGGCGCGAGGAGGCCGCATGGCGAGCCATGCAACGACGAGTAACGCCGCCCCCGCTTTCCAGGCGCCTCAGCAGCGACTCTTACCTACTGAGATAGGTTCTTAATAACGCGACACGATTGCGACATAAACAATGAATGTATTTTTTGAAGAATCGGGCGACTTCAAGGTCGGCTCGGTGCTGTCCCAGGCAGGCGAGGCTTACCAGGTAGAACTGTCGAGCGGCAAACGATCCAAAGTCAAGGCCAAGGACGTGCTGCTCCAGTTCGAGAAACCCGACCCCGCGTCGCTGCTCGAGGCTGCCAAGGGCATCGCCGCCGACGTCGACCTGGAATTCCTGTGGGAAGTCGCTGGCCAGGAAGAGTTCGGCTTTGCCGAGCTCGGCGCCGAGTACTTCGGCCATGCGCCGCTGCCGGCCGAGGCCGCCGGCCTGGTGCTGGCCCTGCACAATGCGCCGATCTACTTCTATAAAAAGGGCCGTGGCCGCTACAAGGCGGCGCCCGAGCAATCGCTGCGCGCGGCCCAGGCCGGCATCGAAAAGAAAAAGCAGCAGGCCCTGATCCAGGCCGGCTACGTCGAGGAACTGAAGGCGGGCAAATTGCCGGCCGCGCTGCAGCCCATGGTGCACCAGCTGCTGTTCAAGCCGGACCGCAACACCATCGAATACAAGGCCATGGAAACGGCCGCCAGCGAACTGCAGACTTCGGCCCCGCGCCTGATGCTGAAAGCCGGCGGCATCGCCTCGCCGAAAGAGCTGCACATGGGCCGCTTCCTGTTCGAGAACTTCCCGCGCGGCGCCGGTTTCCCGGCCGTGCCCGTGCCGAGTGCGCCTGCCGGCCTGCCGACGGCGAACGTGGCCGCCTTCTCGATCGACGACTTCACCACCACCGAGATCGACGATGCCTTCTCGGTCGAGCAGCTGGAAGACGGCAACGTGCGCGTCGGTATCCACATCGCCGCGCCGGGTCTTGCCATCAAGCCGGACGACGAGATCGACAAGATCGCACGCAGCCGCATGTCCACCGTGTACATGCCGGGCGACAAGATCACCATGCTGCCGGACGAAGTGGTGAACGCCTTTACCCTGGCCGAGGGCAATACCTGCCCGGCACTGTCGCTGTACGCGACGCTGAACCCGGCCGACTGGTCGACGGTGTCGACCACGACCCGTGCCGAACTGGTGCCTATTAAAAACAACCTGCGCCACAATGATCTGGACGAGCTGGTCAACGAAGAAACGCTGGAAAGCGGCGCCGGCGAGTATCCGCACAAGGCGGAACTGGCGCTGCTGTGGAAGTGGGCATTGAAACTGGAAGCGGGCCGCATGCTAAAACGCGAAGCATTCGGCCTGAAGCCGGAGCAGGCGAACCGCGTCGACTTCAATTTCTATGTGGAAGACGACGTGGTCTCGATCGTGCGCCGCAAGCGTGGCGCGCCGCTCGACAAGATCGTCGCCGAGCTGATGATCTTTGCCAACAGCACCTGGGGCAAGCTGCTGCACGACTCGGGCGTGCCGGGCATCTACCGTTCGCAGGGCGCCGGCAGCGGCGCCGGTTGGGCCGCCAAGATGCAGGTGCGCATGGTCACGCATGCCGCGCCGCACCAGGGCCTGGGCGTGGATCAATATGCCTGGAGCACCTCGCCCCTGCGCCGCTACACCGACCTGGTCAACCAGTGGCAAATCATCGCCTGCGCCGAGCACGGCGTGACCGCGCCTCTGGTCGCCCCGTTCAAGCCGCGCGACGCGACCCTGTTCTCGATCGTCTCGGCCTTCGATGCGGCTTATTCGGCCTACAACGATTTCCAGCAGACCATGGAACGCTACTGGTGCCTGCGCTGGCTGGGCCAGGAGCAGGTGAAGCAGACCGAGGCTGTCGTGCTGAAGGAAGACGTGCTGCGCCTGACCGAGGTGCCGCTGGTGATCCGCCTGCCGGGCATGCCGCCGGTGGCGCGCGGCGCGCAAGTGAAACTCGACATCGTGCGCTGGGATGAAGTCGATTTGTCGCTGGAAGCGCGCCTGCTCGAAGTGGCGCAGGCCGCGCCGAGCGAGGAGCTGGCCTTCGATGAGGAAGAGGGCGATGGCGCGGTTGGTGAGGTTGGCGATACCGGCGAGGCTGCGGTGGAAGAAGTGGTCGAAGCCGAAGGCGCCGTGGCCGCCGTCAGCACCGACGACGCCGCGCCGGCTGCCGGCGCGCAATAATCCTTCAGGGGCGGACACCATTCCATCATGAGCAGCAGGTCGATACGCACCATCGTCATCGTGACACCCGTGATCGTGCTGGCCTATTGGGCCGTGTTCGCCTGGATGGTGTACCGCTCGCCGCTGGCGTATGACGCCATCGACCTCGATCACGATGGCTCGGTGAGCTTCAACGAGGCCGATTACGCGTCCTCGTTCGGCATGCGCACGATCTACCGGGACGGAGCGGAATGCGTCGAATATTTCGCCGAGAAAGATGGCGCCGCACTGAAGCTGGATTGCCCAAAGAAACCGTAACGGCTTTATTGGCGTCGCTTTGGTAGGGTGGGCACTCGTGCCCACGCGGTGATGAAGCGGCAACCACGCGGCCCCACATCATCTTGCGCCATATAAAAAATCGAGACCGCAAGAACAGATTATTCGAGCACGTCGAAACCCGAAGTAGCAGTGCCATTCTGCCCAGGCCACGTGTTGGATAGCCGCAGCACGTAGCCAACTGGAGGCGCCCGTAACCGCGTGGGCACGGCGTGCCCACCGTACGCTTGAGGTTCCGAGCACTCAACTGTTGCCCCGCGGCCACCAACCGCCCGCAGCGACTTCCTCCGCTGTAGAATGCTTGGATTCCCAGATTCAACTGCCGTCCGGCGCGCACGCGTGAAGTATTCCCGAGAAAACCATCCCTTGATGATCGCCCTGGCCGCTTCGGTGGCCGCGCATGCGCTCTTGCTGGCGATCCGTTTTGCCGCGCCCGAAGTGTTCCGCATGCAGCCGGCCGATCCCGGCCTGGAAGTCATCCTCGTCAACGCCCGGCACGCCAACGCCCCGGCGAAAGCCGATGCCCTGGCCCAGGCCAACCTGGAAGGCGGCGGCACGGCCGACAGCGGCCGCGCCAGGTCGCCGCTGCCCGACCTGCGCCGCATCGACAACGGCGACAGCATCAAGGCCCTGCAGCGCCGTATCGCCGAGCTCGAACAGCTCCAGCAAAACGTGCTCACGCGCGTGAAAACGTCGGACTTCAACGCCGCCCCGGTGCGCGACAAGGACAAGCCCGACCCCACCCGCACCGGCCAGGACGAAATCGACACCACGCGCCAGATCGCGCGCATGACGGCCGAGATCACGCAGACCATCGAAGACCAGAACCGCCGCCCGAAGCGCACCCACATTTCGCCGAGCACGCGCCAGGTAGGCTACGCGCTGTACTACAAGGCAATGCAGAAGCGCGTGGAGGAGATCGGCACGCTGAACTTCCCCCAGCAGAACGGGCGCAAGCTGTACGGCGAGCTGGTGGTGTCGATTCCCGTCTACCAGGACGGCAGCCTGTACCAGAAGGAGGGCGGCCCGCGCGTCGAGCGCAGTTCCGGCAACCCGGCGCTGGACAAGGCGGCGCTCGAAATCGTGCGCCGCGCCGCGCCCTTCGGCAGCTTCCCCCAGAATATGCGCTCGGTCGGCAAGGATGACTTGTGGATCGTGATCACCCGCTTTACCTTCACCCGCGAGGAAAAAATGAAGGCCGAATTGCAGGAGCAGTCATGATGGACACCCCTCCCGATAAATATTGCGTGATCGGCAACCCGGTCGCGCACAGCAAGTCGCCGCAGATCCACGCCGCCTTTGCCGCGCAGACCGGGCAGCACATCGACTACGGCCGCCGCCTGGCGCCGCTCGACGCCTTTGCCGACGTCGTGCGCGACCTGATCGGGAAGGGCTACAAGGGTGCGAACGTCACCGTGCCCTTCAAGCTGGAAGCAGCCGCCCTGGCCACGCGCCTGGAAGAGCGGGCGCGCGCCGCCGGCGCCGTGAATACCCTGAGCTTCATCGACGGCGAGATCGTCGGCGACAACACCGACGGCCCCGGCCTGGTGGCCGACATCGTGCGCAATGCCGGCGTGGCGCTGGCCGGCAAGCGCATCCTGCTGCTGGGTGCGGGCGGCGCGGCGCGCGGCGTGATGCTGCCTTTCCTGCAGCAGGGACCGGCCGCCATCGTGGTGGCCAACCGTACCCGGAAAACCGCCGACGCCCTGGTGGCCGACTTCCAGGACCAGGTCACGCAGGTCAAGGCCGTCGGCTTCGGTGCAATCGAAGGCAGCTTCGACATCGTGGTGAACGCCACCTCGGCCAGCCTGGCGCAGGAAATGCCGCCGGTCCCGGCATCGGCTTTTACGAAGGAGACGCTGGCGCTGGACATGATGTACGGCGATGCGCCGACGCCTTTCATGGTATTCGCCGCAAAACAGGGCGCCGCCACGCGCGACGGCTTCGGCATGCTGGTCGAACAGGCCGCCGAAGCATTCACGATCTGGCGCGGCGTACGTCCGGACACGCGCGAACTCCTGACCACACTCAGAACATAATTCAAACGATGGCGAAAAAAGGCAATGCGGGCGGCGCGTCGGGCGCGTCGAAACCACGCCGCTGGATCAAATGGATTTTCCTCGGCCCGATCCTGGCTTTCATCCTGCTGCAACTGTATTTCTTCGTGCAAGTGTGCTGGTTCGTCTGGTTTAATCCAGGCTCGACCAGTTTCATGCGCCAGCAACTCTCGGAATTGCGCGAAAAGAATCCGAATGCGGAACTGAAACACCAATGGGTGCCCTACGACCGCATTTCGAATAACCTGAAACGCGCGGTGGTGGCGTCCGAAGACGCGAATTTCGCCGATCACCCGGGCGTGGATTTCGAGGCGCTGGAGCGCGCCTATAACCGCAACAACCGCAAGCACAAGGTGGTCGGCGGCGGTTCGACGATTACCCAGCAGCTGGCGAAAAACCTGTTCCTGTCGGGTTCGCGCAGCTATCTGCGCAAGGGCCAGGAAATGATCATCGCCTTCATGCTGGAGTCGGTGATGAGCAAGCGCCGTATCCTGGAAGTGTATTTGAACGTGGTCGAATTCGGCCGCGGCGTGTTCGGCGCGGAAGCGGCGGCGCGCTATTACTTCCGCACCCCGGCGGCCAATCTCGCCCCGGCCCAGGCCGCGCGCCTGGCAGTAATGTTACCGAATCCCCGCTATTACGACCGCCACCGCAGCACCAATTACCTGGTCAAGAGGACCAGCCTGATCCAGCGCCGGATGGGTGCGGCAGAGTTGCCCTGAATCCAACATTTAATTCGTTGAAAAAACGCCGAAGACGGGGCAAAACCGTTGTTTCGGGGTGGCCGCGCACGGGGTGAACGAGTACACTTGCGTCAGTTTTGATTCCGGCCGAGAAAGCGCGCATGATCAACGTATTTGTCCTACAAAATGGCCGTCTGAACCAGGTCCCGATCGCGTCGCGCGCGGACCTGGAGAATGCCACGCCTGTCTGGGTCGATCTCACCGATCCGGACGACGACGAGCGTGCCTGGGTCAAGGCCATCTACGGCGTCTCGCTGCCGGGCGAAGACGAAGTGTCGGACATCGAGGCCTCGGCCCGTTATTACGAAGCCGAAAACGGCGACCTGCACCTGCGCACCGACTTCCTGCTCGAGGAAGAAGACGGCCCCTCGCGCGTGGTCACCGTCGCCTTTATCCTGTCGGGCAAGATGCTGTTCTCGATGCACTCGGACGATTTGCCGGTATTTCGCCTGGTGCGCATGCGCGCGCGTTCGCGCCCTGGTTCAATCGGCGACTACATGGACGTGCTGCTCGACTTGTACGCGACCGATGCCGAATACTCGGCCGATGCGCTCGAGGGCATCTACGAAAGCCTGGAAGAAGTCAGCCAGCGCGTGCTGCAAAAGGAATTCACCGACCAGGACGCGGCTGCCGCGCTGAATGCCATCGCCCACGAGGAAGACTTGAATGGCCGCATCCGCCGCAACATGATGGATACGCGCCGCGCGGTGAGTTTCCTGATGCGCGGGCGTTTGCTGAATGCCGAACAATTCGACGATGCGCGCCAGATCTTGCGCGACATCGAATCGCTGGATGGCCACACGTCCTTCCTGTTCGACAAGGTGAACTTCCTGATGGATGCCACCGTCGGCTTCATTAACATTAACCAGAACAAGATCATCAAGATCTTCTCGGTGGCCTCGGTGGCTTTCCTGCCGCCGACCCTGATCGCCAGCATCTACGGGATGAACTTTCATAAATGGTTCCCGGAGCTGGACTGGACCTATGGCTATCCCTTCGCCATCGGCATGATGATCGCCAGCGCGATTGCGCCGCTGTGGTACTTCCGCCGGCGCGGCTGGCTGAAACTGGCCTGAAGTTAGCCTGAAATTCGTCGTCTGAAGTTCGCCTGATTATTCCGGCAGCTGGCCGACGAGGATCAGCGACGCCGGCTTGCCGCTTTGCGGATGCAGCGGTTCGCGCATTTCCCGGATACGCAGGCCATTGTTTTCAAAGAGCGCGATCCAGTTTGAGAGGGTGCGGAAATACCAGGGCGGCGCATCCTGGAAACCGCTGTTGAAACCGGCCCAGCTGCCCTCGCGCCAGCCATCGGCATACGCCTGCTCGCCGCAGGCCAGCAGCGGATGCACGGTCTGCACCACCAGGTGCCCGCCGCGGCGCAGGAAGGAGGGCGCCGCGACGAACAGGCCTTCGACCGCTTCTTTTCCGATCAGCGAAAAATTGCAGACCGCGAGATCGGCGGCCAGCTGCAGTTCGCCCTGTGCGATCTGCTCGTAGGACAGGCAGCGGAATTCCCCGCCGCCGGCCGCCTGCGCCGCCTCCACCAGGCCGGCGATCGCATCCACGCCGATCATCCTCACTTCCGGCAGCGCCCGCACCAGCCAGCCTTCGCCGCAGCCGAGATCGACGGCGGTTTGCGGTGCATGGGCACGCACCGTGTCGACGATAGCCGCATTCGTGACCAGGGTGCGGCTTTCGATTTCGCCATTGCGTATCGCCGCGACCCAGGGATCGGTATTCCGGTGCCAGGAGTCGATGACGCTGGTGTCGAGCTGGGCAGGCATGTGTCCTCCGCTTGCAAAAGGCCATTATGCGCCAGCTGCGGCCGGTAATGCCCGGCAATTGCCGGCAGAGTTGGCGATATACTCATCCGTTTCCACACCAGGAGTCGCGATGCCGGACCTGCCTTCAGCAACAGTCAATGAACACCCGCCGGCCGGCGACGCGGTGCTGCGCATCGTCTGTCCGACCCAGAAGCGGATGTTGCCAGTGCTGGTGGGCGCTTTCCTGCTGCTGTTCCTGCTGCCTGCCACGTTCAGGAACCTGCGCCGGGCGCCGGACGACGTGTCCTGGCTGCCGCTGGTAGTGCTGGCCGTGATGTGTTTGCTGGTGCTGGCCATGCTGTACCGCAGCTTCGTGTTCCGCGATGCGCTCTGCATCTACAAAGGAGGCGACGTTCCCGATGGCATGCTCGTGGTGGCGGCCAATAGCATCCGCTCGGTGCGCGCGCTGCCCACGCCGCAGGCCTGGTCGGCCGAAGGCAAATGGGATGCACTCGGCATGTATCCGGGACCGATCGAAATCGATACCGACAGCGGCGCCTTCCGCTTCGGCGCGGGACTGAGTGGCTACATGGTCGGGGAAACGGTCGACAGGATCGCCGCTTTTTGCGGCCTGGTGCCCGAGGGATGGCGTTCTCTTCAGCAGCAATGAAGCACCGGCGGGGTACTTGCTTGCTGGAAAAGCAAGGTACCCGTACACTGGACAGGCTCTGCAGCGACAGGGCGTGAACCATGGTGAAGGAACGATGATGCGGCGATGGATGGTCTTGCTGGCCCTTGCGGCCTTGTTTGCCGGCTGCAAGGGCCAGCCCGGCAGTGCAGGAAACGCTGCGCCGGCAATGGCGGAAGTCAGCGTCGATCACAAGCGCGCGCCGCGCGTCGCCTATGAGCATGCGGTCGAGTTCGAGGTGCCGGTGGGCCACACGCGGCAGGTCTACGAGGCCGTGCAGCAGTCGTGCGCGGCCTTGCCGGAACAGGGCTGCACACTGCTGGAAGCGAGCATCCGCGCCGGCGCCGAACCGGGCGCGACCGTGCGCATGCGCATCGTTCCCGAGGGCGTCAATCGGGTATTGAAGTCGCTGAACGGGCGCGGCAAGGTGATTACGCAGTCGAGCATCGGCAAGGACCTGGCCGAGCCGATCCAGGACGCCGAGCGCAAGATGGGCATGCTGACCGCCTACCGCGACCAGCTGCAGACCCTGGCCCGCCAGCGCGCGCTCGATCCCGAAGCCCTGATCAAGCTGCACCGCGAGCTGGCCGAGGTGCAGAGCGAGATCGACAACGCGGCCACTTCCCAGGCACAACTGCGCAGGCAGGTGGACACCGAGCTGCTGACGGTGGCCATGCACGAACATGCCCGGGCTGGCCAGGCCAGCAAGGTCGGCCAGGCGCTGGACGACTTCGGTGGCGACCTGCTGCAGGGCGTCGCCGCCCTGATCACCTTCGTTGCCTCGACGATTCCTTTCGTCCTGGCCGGCGCCGTCCTCTACCTGATTTGGCGCCGGGTACGCCGGGGCCGCCGCGGCGCGGCAGCGGACAAGCGCTGACGCGGCAGCGCCGCGCCCGGCAGCAGGCTGTTACATCCATTTACGCTTCTTTACGCCTCACGACGGTGCAGGCGCGATGCGAGGTTTTACAATGGAGGCTTTCAGCCTGCCGAGCTCGCTTAATCGAGCGCGTGGCGAGCGATGCCACTTCAACGTCAATAAAGCATTCACCGATGGTCCAACGAAACCGTTCCAAGCAGGCCCGCATCCAGCCAGGCGCCGCCGGCGCCACGCCACGCAGGCAGGCCCTGTACCTCGCAGTTGTCCTGGCCGTGTGCGAATTCGGCGCGATGCAGCCGGCGCTGGCGCAAAGCACCGCCGGCGCCCAGGCTGCGCCGGCGACGGCCGCGCCGGCTCCCACGTCCGCTACCGCGCCGGCGACCGCAAGCGCCGCGCCGCAAGCCGCTGTCAGCACTATCGCCGCGCCCGCTGCCGCAGCGGATGCCGCACCCCAGACTATCCAGTCCGTCAACGTGGTCGGCGAGCGCCAGAACAACCGCATCGACCGCCAGGTCTACGACGTCAAATCCGACGTGAATGCCTCGAACGGCAGCGCTGCCGATGCGCTCGGCAACGTGCCTTCGGTGGCGGTCGATCCGGACGGCACCGTGTCGCTGCGCGGCAGCACCAACGTCCAGATCCTGGTCGACGGCAAGCCTTCGGCCATGCTGCAGGGCGAGAACCGCGGCTCGGCGCTGCAGGCCATGCCGGCCGAGGACATCGACTCGGTCGAGGTGATCAACAACCCCGGCGCGGAATTCGGCAACGAAGGCGGCGGCGGGCCGATCCTGAACCTGGTCATGAAGCGCAACCGCCGTCCGGGCGGCTTCGGCGCGGCAAATGCCAACGCGGGCACGGCCGGGCGCCACAATGCTTCGCTGAACGGCGCCTACAATTCCGGCCTGTGGGGCTTCCAGGGCGGCATCAACATGCGCAAGGACGGCCGCGATTCGACCTATGAAAGCGAGCGCGAGCGCATCGACCCGGTCACGGGAGCCAGCCAGCGCAACACGCAGGAGTCGACCAGCAACGGCCTGAACGACAGCGTCGGCCTGCGCGGCCAGGTGACCTATAACCTGAGCCAGGACGATACGCTGGAAGCCGGCCTCGGCCTCATGAAGCGCAACAACGACCAGCAGGGCCTGGACCACTACAGCGTGTTCGACGCGGCCGGCAACACGACCAGCGACTACGCGCGCAGCACGCGCCGCAACGGCGACAGCCGCAACAACATGGGCAGCCTGCGCTGGGACCACAAGGGCGAGAAGCTGGGCGAGCTGTTCAAGATGGACCTGCGCGTGTCGACCACCGACAACGACAGCGAAACCGACTACGCCAACACCTATACCGTCACGCCGCCGCGCGCGGCCGACAGCCGCAATTTGCAGGACGTCGACAATTCCACGCGCATCATCGACTACACCGGCGACTACGAGCTGCCGCTCGAGAGCGGCGCTATCGTGAAGGTCGGCTACAAGATCGCCGACAACCAGAGCGAGTTCGATACCCGCTACTACGATTTCGACCTGGGCAGCAACGCGCAAAGCATCAACGACCGCCGCACGAACGCCTTCGAGATCGACGAACGGAACACGGCGCTGTACGGTTCCTACCAGTGGAAGGTGAACGAGCGCTGGGGCGCCCAGCTGGGCCTGCGCGCCGAGCACACCGACATGGACCTGAAGCAGGTGACCAGCCGCATCGACGCCAGCAACAGTTACCTGAACTGGATGCCGAGCGCCTTTGCCACCTATAAACTGGGCGAGAAGACGAATTTGCGCTTCTCGTACGCGCACCGCATCCGCCGTCCGGGCGCGGGCGAGCTGAACCCCTTCGTGGTCTACCGCGACGAATTCAACGAGTCCAGCGGCAACCCCTACCTGAAGCCGGTGCAGACCGATTCATTCGAGATCGGCTACGAAACCAAGGCCGGCGTGCTGGATGCCAACGTGCGCGCCTATTACCGCAACGAGCGCGACACCATCCGCAGCCGCCAGGTGGCGGTGAGCGACACGGTGATCCTGACGACGCTGGAAAACGGCGGCAGCAACCGCTCCGGCGGCCTGGAATTCACGCTCAGCGGCAAGCTCACGCCGAAATTGTCGGTGAACACCAGCGGCAACGTCTTCCTGGCCGAGCAGCAGCAGATCGATTTGCTCGGCAACGAGTCCAAGCGCAGCGCCACCTCGGTGAACGTGCGCGGCCGCCTGAACTACCAGCTGACCCCGCTCGACCAGCTGCAACTGATGTTCAACGCCCAGGGCAAGACCCTGACCGGCTATGGCTACCGCGAACCGAGCGCCACCGCCAACCTCAGCTACCGCCGCAACCTGAGCCAGAGCCTGACGCTGGTGGTGAACGCCAACGACATCTTCAGCTCGCAGAAGACGGAAACCGTGACCGATTCGGCCACGCTGAAGGAATATTCGGTGCGCCGCTTCGACGGCCCGGTGGTATTCGTCGGCCTGTCCTACCGCTTCGGCGGCGTACAGGCAAACCGCCGGCAGGACGGCCCCCCGGGCGAAGGCTGGCGCCCGCCACCGGGCGGCATGCCCCCAGGCGGCTTCGGCGGCGGCCCCGGCGGTGGGGGGCCGGGAATGTAGGGTGGCCGGCTCCACCCGTCGGGCAGCGCACGCGCGCCGTATGCGCCGCCCACGCGTCCAGCGCACGGTTCCCCGGCGCATCCCCCGAACGAAGCGGGCATGAAATAAAATTTCACGAAATCTGGATTAGTGAAATTTTATTTCACCAGCGATGTGGGTGGTTCCAGAAAGCCCGCACCTCCATCCTCGCAGCGCGCATGCCTGAGTGTCTTCCCACGCCGCTCGACGGTAAGCCCATCATCGAACGCCGGCGTTACCCCATCCGGCGCACGCCCGACCCGGCTGTAGACGGTATAGGTGTAGCCGCTGCGCTGGAAGGCGACCGAGGTAAGCCCGCCGCCGATCAGCGGCTCATTGCGCACCTTGAACACCGGCTGCGCGCGCTGCCCGGGCGCCGGGTATTCCAGCTCAAGACGATTCGGCAAGCCGAAACGGTACTGCAAGCCGTTCCCGGGAAGGGGAGAGCGGCACAGCGACACCGTCTTTCCCTCCATGGCGCAGGCGAACACCACATGCTCGCCGGCACTGCACAGCGACGCCGGCGCCTGCGCCTGCACCTGCACCTGCGCTTGCCCCCAGGCCGGCAACACCAGCCAGCAGCCCAGCGCCGCCAGCCATTCAGATCCCCAATGCTTTCTTGATATTCGCAAGGCGCGCTCCCCGGTCGCTCAATCCGTTCAGGCCGCCGTTGACGGCGCGGGTGACCGCTTCCAGGTCGTCGGTGTCGGCCACCGCATTGACTTTACGCGCCTCCCAGTAGTGGAAAGCCGATTCGATGGCGTATTTGAGTTCGGTCACGAGCAGGTCGGGTTCCGCGACAAAATCCTGTGGGTCGTTCGCATCGCGCGCATTGTGGGCGGCCGTGAAGGCGGCGTAGTTGTCGCGCCCGGTCAGCTGGATCAGGCCGCGCCCGCGGTAGCGGTAGCCGTCGCCCGAGGCTTCGCTGCCGTTGCCGAGGCGGTCGGCATACACGTAGCTGAGCAGATGCTCGGCATTGCCTGCATAGAAATCGGCCTCGGTCCACAGCTTGGGGCGCAGGCGCGCCGGCTGGCCGTCCGGCCCAAGGCGGCATTCGTCGAGTGCACGGTCGTACTGCGCCTGCCCGCCCTTGCAGCCGAACACCTGGCGCATGCGCACCGCCGCATAGCGGCCGTTTTCCTCGGTCGCGCGGAAGCTGCTTTCGTGCCCGATCTGGGCCAGGAAGTGGGCGATGCGGAGCGGCGTGTCGACCCGGTAGCGGCGCGCGCTGTCGTTCAGGCCGTCGACGATGGCGGCGTAATAGTCTGCGGAATTGGTCGGCTCGGCTACCCGCAGCAGCGCCACGCCGACGGCAAACGGTGCGCCTTCGGGCTGCGGCAAGGTTTGCCCCGAGCGGGGCAGGCGGGAGCGGGAAGCCCCGCGGGAAGAGCGTCGAAGTCGCGCCATGGTCGGTTTCCAGCCGAAGTTGAGGCCATGGTGGCACAGTGCGCGCCCGCCGTCACATCGGCGCCGACCGGATGTTTGCGCTAGCGTAAAGACCACGTTCACCAAAATTTACATTGATCAATCGACCCATATTGCATTTTTCTCAGGCGCGCGCATTGACTTTGCAATGAGAATCGTTATCATTCACGTTCTCATTACGGTGTGCAATCGCTGCGTTTCCATGTGAATGGTCCTGCGCATGACCGCCTATCGTTCTTTTTTCTGCTACTAACCCGAGGTCTCTGATGGAAATGCATGTGCACGCACGTGGGCTTTATAAACTGAACCGGATCGCGCTGTCGGTCGCCCTGGCCCTGCCGCTGCTCGCGCATGCCGAAGCCGACGAGCCTTCACCCGACCAGGCCGGCCAACCCATCCAGCAAGTGCAGATCCGTTCGCAAAAGGTCCCGACGGCTGGCTCCTACAGCACCCCGTCGCAGACCTCGGCCACGCCGCTCGACTTGTCGCTGCGCGAAACGCCGCAGTCGATCTCGGTGGTGACGCTGCAGCGCATCGAAGACCAGCTGATGACTTCGGTCACCGACATCGTCGACAACGTCACCGGCGTCTCGGTCAACGCCTACGAAACCAACCGCGCCGGCTTCACCTCGCGCGGCTTCGACATCGACAACCTGCAGATCGACGGCATCCCGACCACCTACGAGCAGGCCTGGAGCGCCGGCGAAGTCTCGAGCAGCCTGGCGACCTACGAGCGCGTGGACGTGGTGCGCGGCGCCACCGGCCTGATGACCGGCGCCGGCAACCCGTCGGCAGCGATCAACCTGGTGCGCAAGCACGCCGACAGCAAGGAAGTCACGGGCTGGGTGGAAGGCGGCATCGGCCGCTGGCACGAAAAACGCGTGCTGGGCGACGTCTCGACCCCGCTCAACGAAAGCGGCAGCGTGCGTGCGCGCTTCGTCGGCGAATACACCGACGGCGACAGCTGGATCGACTCCCTGAAGAACCGTAACCACACGCTCTACGCCACCATCTCGGCCGATTTGTCGCCGAAAACCCTGCTGCAGGCCGGCTACAGCCACCAGGACCTGAACGCGCGCGGCCCGATGTGGGGCAGCCTGCCGTACTGGTACACCGACGGCACCCTGACCAACTGGGACCGCAGCAAGACCACCGCCGCCGACTGGACCGCGCTGCCGTCGACCTACGACAACGGCTTCCTCGACCTGACCCACACGTTCGAGAATGGCTGGAAGGTGCGCGCCAACTACAACCACGGCGAGCGCCGCGGCGACTCCTACCTGCTCTACCTGTCGGGCATGCCGGACCGCGTTACCGGCGCCGGCATGAGCGACTTCTCGGGTTCGTACCACACCCGCACGAAGCAGAACGACATCGGCCTGCACCTGAGCGGCAGCTTCGACGTCGCCGGGCGCACCCACGAAGCCTCGTTCGGCTACATGCGCATGAAGCAGGAATTCACCTCGGACAACCGCGCGGCCGACTTCGGCGGCGTGAGCTCGACGGTCACCGACTTCAACAACTGGAACCCGACCGCGTATCCGGAGCCGACCTGGGGCGAGCTGACCTTCTACGAGCGCAGCAAGACCGAGCAGCAGGCGCTGTACGGCGTCACCCGCCTGAACCTGGCCGACCCGCTCAAGCTGATCATCGGCGCGCGCGTCACCGACTACGAAAAGAACGGCGTCGGCTTGTGGACGGCCGCCTACACGGTCAAGCACGACCACGAAGTCACGCCGTACGCCGGCCTGGTCTTCGACATCAACTCCAACTACTCGGCCTACGCCAGCTACACCGACATCTTCCAGCCGCAGAACCGGCGCGACCTGGCCGGCAACCTGCTCGACCCGGTGGTCGGCAAGAACATCGAGGCCGGCATCAAGGGCGAGTTCTTCGAGAAGCGCCTGAACGCCTCGCTGGCCGTGTTCCAGATCAAGCAGGATGGCCTGGGTCAGGAAGCGGGCCTGGTCGACCGCGACGGCGCCGGCCCGAACGCGCCGGAAACCTATTACCGCGCCGTGGCCGGCGCCAAGAGCCGCGGCTTCGAGTTCGATTTGAGCGGCCGCCTGGCGCCGGGCTGGAACGCCACCGCCGGCTATACCCAGTTCCGCGCCAAGGATGCCGACGGCAACGACTTCAACAGCATCTACCCGCGCCGCCTGCTGCGCGTGTTCACCACCTACCGCCTGCCGGGCGCCTGGGACAAGCTGACGATCGGCGGCGGCGTGAACTGGGAAGGCCGCACCTGGACCGTCGACCCGCTGGCGCCGCCGACCACGAACGGCATCATCGAGCAGAAGGACTTCGCCCTGGTCAATTTGATGGCGCGCTACGAATTCAGCCCGCAGCTGTCGGCCCAGCTGAACCTCGACAACGTGACCGACAAGACCTACTTCGGCATGTTCGCGGCCTACGGCGGCGTCAACTACCGCGCACCGCGCAGCGCTTCGCTGACCGTGCGCTACCGCTTCTAACCGGTTCGACAGAGAGAGGCCGACATGCGCGCATCCTGGACCCTGGTCCACCGTTATCTCGGCCTGCTCACGGCCGCCTTCCTGTTCCTGAGCGGCGTCACCGGCGCCATCATCTCCTGGGACCACGAGCTCGACGACCTGCTCAACCCGCACCTGATGGAGGCGCACACCCCGGGCAAGCCCCAGGACGCGCTGCTGCTGGCGCAACAGGTCGAGGCGCGCTACCCGGACATCCGCGTCTCCTACATTCCGCTGCACGTGGAAGCAGGGGAGTCGCTGGCGCTGGGCGTGTCGCCGCGCTACGACGCGAAGACCGGCGAACTGACCCGGCCGGGCTTCAACCAGGTCTTCGTCGACCCGGTGACGGGCGCGGAGCTGGGCAAGCGCGAGTGGGGCGCGGTGTGGCCGATCACCAAGGAGACCTTCGTTTCCTTTCTCTACCGCCTGCACTACACGCTGCACATTCCCGAGATGTGGGGCATCGACCGCTGGGGCATCTGGCTGATGGGCGCGATCGCCATCGTCTGGATGGTGGACAGTTTTGTCGGCTTCTACCTCACCCTGCCGGTACGCAAGCGCCAGGCGGCGGTGGCGACGGCGGCCTTGCACAACAAGCTGGAGCCGAGCGGTAAATCCTGGTGGCAGCGCTGGCAGCCGGCCTGGAAGGTGCGCTGGAAGGGCGGTTCGTCGAAACTGAACTTCGACCTGCACCGCGCATTCAGCCTCTGGACCTGGGTGCTGCTGTTCATCCTGGCCTTCACCGCCTTTTCGCTGAACCTCTACCAGGAGATTTTCTATCCGGTGATGAGCAAGGTGTCGCAGGTGACGCCGACGCCTTTCGACACCCGCAGCATGGCCGACAAGCAGCACCTGATCGAACCGAAGGTGCCGATGGCCGAGGCGGTGAAAGGGGCGAATGTAGAAGGTGCGCGGCGCGGCTGGGAAGACCCGGTCGGCGGCATTTATTATTCGCAGGAGTACGGCATCTACATGGTCAGCTTCTTCCAGCCGGGCGGCGACCACGGCACCGGCGGCGTGGGGCCGGCGCTGCTGTACTACGACGGCGTGAACGGGGCGCTGCTGGGCGAGCGCCAGCCGTGGAAGGGCACGGCGGCGGACATTTTCGTGCAGGCCCAGTTCCCGCTGCACTCGGGCCGCATCCTCGGGCTGCCGGGGCGGATCCTGATTTCCTTCATGGGCGTGGTCGTGGCCATGCTGAGCGTGACCGGGGTGATCATCTGGTGGCGCAAGCGCGCGTCGCGCAGGGTGGTGGTGGCGCAGCGTAAAGAAGTGATGGCGCGGGCGTAAATCCTGGCGTTGCGGTATCCCGTACGGTGGGCACTCCGTGCCCACGCGGATGCGTGCGCCGCGCTGGCTGTCGAACGCGGCGATGAAAACATCAAACCCGACACGTTAGCGCGGATCATCCGCATACGTTTCGAATGGACGTGTGATGTGGTGCTAAGCGCGCCAACGTGATGCGCACTTCCGCGTGGGCACGTCATTGATGCCCCCGGCATCAATGACCCCACCGTACGGTTTGGCGCATCGACTTGGCGATGCGCCGCTGGCCTGGCAAGCGCCGGACCGAAAGCTTATGCCAGCTTCGCAAACACGCGGCGTGCCGCTTCCACCGTCTCGGCAATCACCGCATCATCATGCGCCGCCGAGACAAACCCCGCCTCGAACATCGCCGGCGCGAAGTACACGCCTTCCTCCAGCATGCCGTGGAAGAAGGCATTGAAGCGCGCCTTGTCGCCGGCCATCATCTGGCCATACGAGCTTGGCACGGTCTCGCTGAAGTACATGCCGAACATGCCGCCCACCGAGTCGCCGCAGAAAGCGATGCCCGCTTCCTTCGCCGCCGCCGTCAAGCCGGCCACCAGCTTCTCGCCGGTCGCGGTCAACTGTTCATAAAAGCCCGGTTCCTGGATCAGCTTCAGCGTGGTCATGCCCGCCGCCACCGCCACCGGATTGCCCGACAGCGTGCCGGCCTGGTACACCGGACCGATCGGCGCCATCTTCTGCATCAGTTCGGCCTTGCCGCCAAAGGCCGCCACCGGCAGGCCGCCGCCGATGACCTTGCCCAGCGCGGTCAGGTCCGGCACGATGCCGTACATCTCCTGCGCCCCGCCCAGGCCGACGCGGAAGCCGCACATCACCTCATCGAAGATCAGCACCGCGCCGTGTTCCGTGCACAGCTCGCGCATGCGGCCCAGGAATTCCGGCGTGGCGCGGATCAGGTTCATGTTGCCGGCCACCGGCTCGACGATCACGCAGGCGATCGTGTCGCCCATCGAGGCAAAGGCTTCTTCCAGCTGGGTGACGTTGTTGTAGTCGAGCACCAGAGTGTGCTTGACGAAATCTTCCGGCACGCCGGCCGAGGTCGGGTTGCCGAAGGTGAGCAGGCCCGAGCCGGCTTTCACCAGCAGCGAATCCGCGTGGCCGTGGTAGCAGCCCTCGAACTTGACGATCTTGTCGCGCCCGGTGGCGCCACGGGCCAGGCGCAGCGCGCTCATGGTCGCTTCCGTGCCGCTCGATACCAGGCGCACCTGCTCGATCGACGGCACCAGCTTGATGATCTCTTCGGCGATCTCGATCTCGCCTTCGGTCGGCGCGCCGAACGACAGGCCGTTGGCGGCGGCGTCCTGCACCGCCTTGATCACTTGCGGGTGGGCGTGGCCGACAATGGCCGGGCCCCAGGAACCGATGTAGTCGATGTAGCGCTTGCCGTCGGCGTCCCAGAAGTAGGGGCCTTCGGCGCGGGTGATGAAGC
This sequence comes from Massilia sp. IC2-278, assembly GCF_020708045.1. Taxonomy (GTDB): domain Bacteria; phylum Pseudomonadota; class Gammaproteobacteria; order Burkholderiales; family Burkholderiaceae_D; genus Telluria. The sequence continues at coordinate 212,777 of NZ_JAJFES010000004.1, read as the reverse complement.
GCGGGGTGCCGCCGACCGAGCGGAAGGCGCGTACCGGCGAATTTACGCCGCCCGGGGTGCTTTGCTGGGCGCGTTCGAACAGGGTGTCGTTGCGGGAGGTGTGTTCAGTAGTCATCTTGGGAACCTTGTCTTCTTATTGCCGGCCCAGCACGAACTGGGTGCGGTGGAAACGATTGGGAACGAACTTGCCCATGCCGAAGCGGCGGGCATGGCGCAGGGCGCCGTAGGTGTACTCCTGGGCGGCGGCCAGGGCCTCGGGGGCATCCAGCCCCTGCGCCATCAGCGCCGCCAGCGCGCCCGACAGCGTGGTGCCGGCGCCGACGAAGGGCCCCGGCAAATGCTGCCAGTCGATGGTGGTGACCATGCCGTCGCGGTCGAACAGGGTGTTTGCGCGGTTGTGGCCGCTGCCCTGGGTGCAGGTGACCAGCACGTACTGGCAGCCGCGTCCGGTGAGTTCGGCGACGTCGGCTTCCAGCGTGCTCTCAATCCCCGGCTCGCGCCAGGATTCGGCCATGCGGCCGAGTTCGGATTGCGACAGCATCAGCACCGTGGCCTGGGGCGCCAGGATCTGGCGGATCGCGGCGACCGTGTCTTCGTCGGACATGCCGGCGTCCGGCAGCGAGGACAGGAAGGGATCGACGATCAGCGGCACGTCGGCGTAGTCGGAGACGATCTCGGCGATGGCGGCGGCCTGCTCGATGCTGGCGATCGCCCCGATCTTGACGGCGGCCACCGGCATGTCTTCGAGCACCACGCGCGCCTGGTCGGCCATCCAGCCGGTGTCGAGCTCGTGCATTTCTTCGACGCGCGCGCTGTCGGCCACCAGCAGGGCGGTGGGAACGGAGAGGGCGTGGCAGCCGTGGGCTGCGAAGGTGGCAAGGTCAGCCTGCACGCCAAGCGCGCCGACGGGATCCAGCACGCCAAAAGTGAGAATCAGCGGAGACGATTGGTTTTGCACGACGGGTAGATTAAGATACCTGATTCCCCATTTTACTAGATAGAAGGAACGACACCGTGAGTAACGAAACGACGGCGACCGCGTACCAGACCTGGATGTGCCTGATTTGCGGCTGGGTCTACGACGAAGAAGCGGGCGCGCCGGAAGATGGCATTGCGCCTGGGACACGCTGGGCCGATGTGCCGATGAACTGGACTTGCCCGGAATGCGGTGCAAGGAAAGACGACTTCGAGATGACGGCTATCTGATAACGGCCTGTGCCGTAGGGTGGGCGGCTGCGCCGTCCACGCCTCAATCCGTAGTAAATTCTATAACTCAGTTATCAAAACCACCCACACCGATAACTGATTTTCTAGCCCTTCCGGCAAGCTTTCCCTTCCCCGTTTTGCCCGTAGTTGACTCTGTGCAACACTTTGCGCACAAGCCTACAGCCCTATGCTATCGTTGCGTTCCATGCTGAAGTGAAACGAACATGACGACATCGCAGCACACCAAGCGCCCCACCATCATGGTGATCGACGATAGCAACACGATTCGCCGTTCCGCCGAGATCTTCCTGACCCAGGCCGGGTACGAGGTCGTGCTGGCCGAGGATGGCTTCGATGCGCTGGCCAAGATCAACGACCATCACCCGGCGCTGGTGTTCTGCGACATCCTCATGCCGCGCCTGGACGGCTACCAGACCTGCGCCCTGATCAAGAAGAGTGCGCGCTTCCATGCCACGCCGGTGGTCATGCTGTCGTCGAAGGATGGCCTGTTCGACCGTGCGCGCGGCGCGATGGTCGGTTCCAGCGCCTATCTCACCAAGCCATTTTCCAAAGAATCCCTGCTCGCGGCAGTCCGCGAGCATACGGCCCCAGCGGCCTGATTAACCGAGTACGGAGCCCACCGTGGCCATTCACAAGATCCTGATCGTCGACGATTCCCCGACCGAACGCTATTACCTGACCGATATCCTGGTAAAGAACGGCTTTTCCGTGTCCACCGCCGAAAACGGCGAAGACGCGCTGCTGAAGATCCGCGCCGACCGTCCCGAGCTGATCCTGATGGACGTGGTCATGCCGGGCGCGAACGGCTTCCAGGTCACCCGTTCGATCGCGCGCGACCCGGAACTGTCCGCCGTGCCGGTCATCATTTGCAGCAGCAAGAACCAGGAAACCGACCGCATCTGGGGCATGCGCCAGGGTGCGCAGGATTACCTGGTGAAGCCGGTCGATCCGGAACAGCTGCTGGCGCGCATCGCCGCCCTCGGCGCCTGATGGACGCCGCCATCGGCCTGGATGCGGCGCCGGCCGCCCCGTTCGCCTCCGCCAACGCGTCGGCCAACGCCCTGCGCCGCACCCGCCTGCGCGATTACCAGACGCAGCTGCTGGCGCGCGTGCAGGCGGCCCAGAGCGGCGCCGCCCAGGCCGTGCACCAGCTGGGCGTGTCGATCGGCGGCCAGCGCTATCTGCTGGAACTGACCGAGGCCGGCGAAATCGTGCCGCCGGTGGCGCTGGCGCGCGTGCCGCGCACCCAGCCCTGGTACCTGGGCCTGGCGAATATCCGCGGCAGCCTGCTCGGCGTGATCGACCTGGCGCGCTACCTCGACCCGAGCCACGGCGCCGCCGGCCCGGACGCGCGTTTCCTGTCGCTGTCGCCGCGCCTGGGGCTGAAGTGCGCGCTGCTGGTGACCCAGGTGCACGGCCTGCGCCGCGCCGACACCATGACGCCCGACACGGGAGGCAGCGCGATGCGCCTGCTCGACGCCGACGGCCAGGCCTGGACCCCGCTGTCGCTGGCCGCCCTGGTGCAGGAAGAACGCTTCCTGCAGGTCGGGCTGTAGGCGCCGGCCGGCGCCGGGCAGGAACACCGCAAGCATCACCTTAATCACAACAACAATCCACCCGCTGGACCAGGGAGCCGCAATGGGAATCATGTCGTTGAATTTTCTGTCGAAGGGCAAGACCGGAGACGAGACCGTGCTGTCGTCGCCGGATACCGAGTTTGGTGAAGGTTCCGGCGGCGCGCTGGCGCTGGCCGGCGCCGGCATCCTGGGCGCATCCGGTGCTGCTGCTGCTGCTGCGGCCCCGGCCGCCGAAACGGCTTCCGGCTCGGCCGGCGATGCCATGCGCCGCCTCGGCCACCTGGTACGCCCCGGCGCCGCCAGCGCCGACGACGAGGAAGAAAGCAACCTGAGCCTGCCCCTGATCGGCCACCTGTCGCTGCCGCGCCAGCTGCGCATCCTGCTGGTCGCCTTTGGCGGCGGCATCCTGCTGACCATCCTCGGGATGTGGCAGAACGCCAACGTGAATGCCCGCGTCGCCGCCCAGATCCAGGTCGCCAGCGAAATCCAGCTGCACTCGCAGCGCGTCGGCAAGGCCGCGCCGAATGCGCTGTCCGGCAACGCCGACTCGTTCAGCCAATTGGCCGAAAGCCGCAACGAAGTGAACCGCGACCTGCGCCTGCTGAGCGGGGGCGGCAGCGTCGGCAACGTCACCGTGCCGGGCGCCGGCGGACGCCAGGGCGCGCTGCTGGGCCGGGTGCGCGCCACCTGGACCGCCTCCGAGCTCGGCGCCGCCAACATCCTGCAGATGAAGGGCGCGCTGATCGGCTTCGATAAAAGCGTGAAACAGCTCGACGCGCTGGCCACCGAGATGCTGGTGCTGACCGAAGACCTGATGGCCCAGAACGTGGAGCGCGGCGCCAGCGCGCGCGAGCTGGCCGCCATCGGCCGCATGATGATGCTGACCCAGCGCCTGGCGCGCGGCGCCAGCAGCTTCTTCGCCATCGGCGTGCCGCGCGACGACGCGGCGGTGCGCATCGGCGCCGACAGCGCCGCCTTCGAGCACGCCCTGCAAACCCTGCTGAGCGGCGCGGCGGCCCAGCGCAACGACGACCTGCGCGACAAGCTGCGCCAGATCCAGGTGCGTTTCGAAGCCTTCCGCAAGGACTTCACGCCCTTCCTCGACAACCCGGTGGCGTACTCGAAGGCGCGCGCCGCGGCCCGCACCATCCACCGCGACAACGAGGAAATGAAGAAGCAGGTCGCCGCGCTGGAAGCGAACTACCGCTCGCAGCAGTCCTCGTCGAATCCGTGGTTCTGGCTGCTGGTGGCGGCCTCGGTGTTCACCCTGGCCACGGCGTTCTCGATCAGCCGCGTCATGCTGCAGGACTCGCGCAACCGCACCCGCGGCGCCGAAAACCGCCGCCGCGAAGCCGAGGCCAGCCGCCAGCTGGCCCAGGCCAAGGAAGAAGAAGCCAAGGCCACCAACGACCAGAACCAGGCCGCGATCCTGCGCCTGATGAACGAACTGCAGGACGTGGCGAACGGCGACCTGACCGTGCACGCCACCGTCTCGGAAGACATCACCGGCGCGATCGCCGACTCGGTCAACTTCACGGTCGAGGAACTGCGCGGCCTGGTGCAGCGCGTGACCGGCACCGCCGAGCAGGTGACCCAGGCCTCGAACGAAGCCCAGGACGTGTCCACCGAACTGCTGGGCGCCACCGAGGCGCAGTCGCGCGAGATCGAGGACGCATCCTCGACCGTCCTGCGCATGGCGAACGAGATCACCGACGTGTCGAAGTCGGCCAACGAATCGGCCGACGTGGCGCGCCAGTCGGTGGCGGCGGCGGAGCAGGGCTCGGCGGCGGTGCAGAATGCGATCATCGGCATGAACGAGATCCGCGAGCAGATCCAGGAAACCTCGAAGCGCATCAAGCGCCTGGGCGAATCCTCGCAGGAGATCGGCGAGATCACCGAGCTGATTTCCGACATTACCGAGCAGACCAACGTGCTGGCGCTGAACGCGGCGATCCAGGCGGCGTCGGCCGGCGAAGCGGGACGCGGCTTCTCGGTGGTGGCGGAAGAGGTGCAGCGCCTGGCGGAACGCTCGGGCGAAGCGGCCAAGCAGATCGGCGCCCTGGTGCGCACCATCCAGACCGATACCCACGACGCCGTGGCGGCAATGGAAAAATCGACCCAGGGCGTGGTCGAGGGGGCGCGCCTGTCGGATGCGGCCGGCGCCGCACTGGCCGACATCTCGCGCGTCTCGAACCGCCTGGCCGAACTGATCCAGGGTATCTCGTTCGCCACCGGCTTGCAGGCGACGTCCGCGAACGGCGTGGCGCACAATATGCAGCACATCCTGTCGGTGACCGAGCACACCCAGGCCGGCACGCGCCAGACCGCACAATCGATCCGCCAGCTGGCAGCGCTGGCGCAGGAACTGAAAAACTCGGTGTCGCGCTTCCGCGTGGCCCAATAATGTAGCCAACGAACATGACTTCATCCCTGCCAGCGAGCACCTTCGATACCGGCCCGTTGTCCTGGGTGATCGGCGAAATCCGGGACGCCCTCGAGCGCTCGGGCAGCGCGCTGAACGACGCCGCGGCGCGTTCGCCCGAGGCGCGGCCGACCCTGCTGCTGCATGCGAAGACCCACCTGCACCAGGCCCACGGCGCGCTGCAGATGGTCGACGTGGAAGGCGTGGAGCTGCTGACCGCCGCCGCCGAGCGCGCCATCGACGGCTTCAAGGACCGCTCGCTCGACTGCACGCCGGAGAACACGAAGACCGTGCGCGACGCTTATGGCGCGATCGGCGAATACCTGGAAGAGCTGGTGGCCGGCGCCGCGCCGCAGCCTGTACGCCTGTTCCCGTATTACCGCGCGCTGCAGGAATTGCTGGGCGCGGAGCGGGTGCATCCGTCGGACCTGCTGGTGGTGGACATGTCAGTCACGCTGGACCTGCCGCCATCGAATGACGTTGGCGCTCCAGACTACGCAGGCTGCCGCGCGCGCTTCGAAAAGTCGCTGCTGCCTTATTTGAAGAGTACCGATCCCCGGCATGCGCAGGCCCTGGCCGATGCCATCGCGCCGCTGGCCGCCAGCGGCGACGATCGTGCGCGCACCTTCTGGACGGCGCTGCACGCCTTTGCCGCACTGGCCGGCAGCGGCGCCTTGCCCGCCGACCTGTACGTGAAGCAGCTGTTCGGCCAGGTCAATCTGCAGCTGCGCCGCCTGTCGCAAGGGCAGGCCAGCCTGCCGGATGCGCTGCTGCGCGATGCACTGTTCTTCATTGCCGCCGTTCCCGGGGATGAGGACGAGGTGGGCGAGGTGGCCGCATTGCGCCGCGCCTTCGGCCTGGACGGCGCCGTGCCCGCCAACTATGCCGAGCGCCGCTACGGCAAGGTCGACCCGGCCGCGCTGAAGGAAGCCAAGGAAGCGCTGGCGCGTTCGAAGTCCGACTGGGACCAGCTGGCGGTGCACGCCGACGGCACGCGCGAGGCCGACTTCAACGCCGCCCTGGCCACCCTGGCCGGCGCCAGCGACAAGCTCGGCGCCCCGGCGCTGGCCCAGCTGCTGCGCGAACTCGGCCAGGCCGCCAGCGATTCGATCGCCTCCGGCCGCAGCGACCAGTTCGGGCTGGAGATGGCGGCGGCCATGCTGTTCGTCGAGCATGGCCTGGACCAGGTGCGCCAGCTGCCCGAGGACTTCGGGCAGCACGCCGAAGTGGTCGGCCAGCGCCTGCTGGCCCTGGCTGCCGGCGCCACGCCGCCGGACGCGCCGCAATGGCAAAGCGAACTGGCCGGCCGCATCCAGCAGGGCCAGACCGTGGCCGTGCTGGCCGGCGAGATCAAGAGCGGGCTGCGCCAGGTCGAGAAGCTGCTCGACGAATACTACGACCAGCCGCAGCTCAAGCGCGGCGCGCTGGAACAGGCCGCGCCGCTGCTGCATCAGATCGAGGGCGCCCTGCGCATCCTCGACCAGGACGAGGCCGCGCGCGCCGCGGTCCACGTGCGCGACGCCGTGCGCGACCTGGGGCAGGGCGATGGCGACGTTGCCGCCCAGGCCGCGCCGCTGCACAACATCGCCCGGAATATCGGCGCGCTCGGCTTCTTCACCGACATGCTGGCCCAGAACAGCGCCAGCGCCAGGAGCCGCTTTGCCTTCGATGCCGACGCGGGACTGCTGCGCGAACTGACCATCGAGCAGGCGCAGGCGCATGCGCAGGAGAATGGGCAACATGCCGCACCGGCCGCGGAGCTGTCCGCGGCACCGGCAGCCGAACCGGCGCCAGCGCCAGCAGCGCAGGCCGCGCAGCCGGACGCCATCGACGCCGAGCTGCTCGAGATCTTCGTCACCGAAGCCGGCGAGGTGCTGGACACGGTGGACGGCACGCTGCCCCAGCTGCACGCCAATCCGGCGGCCCAGGATGCGCTGACCATCGTGCGCCGCGCCTTCCATACGCTCAAGGGCAGCGCGCGCATGGTCGGCCTGGACGAATTCGCCGCCACCGCCGCCGCGCTCGAACGCGTAATGAACGTCTGGCTGGCCGACGGCCGCGCCGCCACGCCGGACCTGCTGGCGCTGGCCGCGCATGCGCACGCGCAGCTGCTGCCCTGGGTGGCCGAGCTGGCCCGCGGCGGCCAGTCGGCGCGCAGCGGCGCCGGCCTGGTTGCGGCGGCCGAGCGGGTGCAGGCCGGCGGCGCCTTCGTGGCGGACGAGGTGCAGGACGAGGCGACGGCGGCCGAAGCCGTTCCGGCGGCACAGGAAGAAGCGGGCGCGCAGGCGCCGGCCCTGGAAGAGCCGGCGGAAATGCAGCAAGTGCCCGCGCCGGAACAGGAGGCGCCCGCCGTCGAGCCCGAGCCGGCCGATGCTGCAGCCGAACCGGAGCCGCCAGTCGAGCCAGATGAGGAGCTGCAAGCCGCGTTGGAAGCCGAACCGGAAACTGAAGCTGAACCTGAACCGGAAACCGAAGCCGAACCCGCGCCGGAAACCGACTCCGAAGCCGAGCAGGAAGCGGAGCAGCCCGAGCCCCAGCCGGCCCCGACGAACGTGTTCGCACTGCCGGCCGCCACCCGGCCGTTGCCGGCGCAGGACGACAGCGTACGCTGCGTGGGCGCGCTGGAAATCCCGCTGGCGCTGTACAACATCTATGTCGCCGAAACCGACGAGCTGCTGCGCACGCTCGAGCGCGACTTCGGCGAATGGCGCCACGAGCCGGGCCGCGGGGTCACGCCCGATGCCCTGAAAGCCGTGCACACGCTGGCCGGCACCTCGGCCACGGTCGGCTTCGGCGCCCTGCACGACCTGGCCCAGGCCCTGGAAGCCACGCTCGAACACCTGGGCGAACCGGCGCCGCTGCTGGAGGCCGCGCAGCACGACGTGCTCGACGCCGTCCTGGCGCGCGTGCGCGCGATGCTGCAGGCCTTTGCGCGCGGCGAGCTTGCCCCTGGCCAGCCGGAACTGCTGGAAGCACTGGCGGCGCTGCGCGCCCGCTTCACGGCGCAGCAGGCCGACGACCTGTACGGCGACGTGCCGCAAGACCTGGCGCAGGACCTGGCACAAGACCCGCCGCACGACCCGCAGCAGGACCTGGACCAGCGACTCGACGCCCTGTTCGCCGCCACCTACGACAGCCTGATGGCCGACCCGCCGCCGGAGATGGTATCGAGCGCGGCGCCCGCGCCGGCCGCCAGCCCCGCTGGCGCCGCCGCGACCGACGACATCGACGCGCTCTTCGGTTTCGATATCGACGATCTGTTCGACAGCCCGGCGCCGGCCGCCCCGGTGGACGAAGCGGCCACCGAAGCGGCCACCGAACCGGCCACCGAACCGGCCACTGAGCCGGCCGCCGAATCGCTCAGCGACACCGAAGCGCTGGCCGCGGCCGAAGCCGATTTCGCCGACAGCATCGAGCTGGCTGAACCCGAGCCGATCGAACTGCCGATCGATCTCGACATCGCCGCGCCGGAGGACGTGCATGCTGAGCCCGAGCCGGAACCGGTAGCCGAAACTGCCGAAACACCGGACGCCGCCGATAACCTGGCCGTGCCGGAACTCGAAGCCGTGGCGCTGCCGGTCACCCTGGACGCCTCCATCGCCGCCCCCCTGGCCGGCGAGCCCGTCCTGCACGACGAACTCGACCCCGACCTGCTGCCGGTCTTCCTGGAAGAAGCGGCCGACCTGCTGCCGCAGATCGGCAACGGCCTGCGCCAGTGGCAGCAGGACCCAAGCGACACGGCGCCGGCGCAAGGCCTGCTGCGCACCCTGCACACGGTCAAGGGCAGCGCGCGCATGGCCGGCGCGATGCGCATCGGCCAGCACACCCACGAACTGGAAACCCAGATCGAGAACATGGTCCACGCCGGGACCACGGCGCCCGGCGCCTTCGATGAACTGATGGCCAGCTACGACCAGGCGCTGGTGCTGTTCGAGCAGCTGGTCAAGCCGGCCGCGCTCGAGGCCGAGGGCAGCGAGGCCGGCGCGTCCCAGCCTGCCGCCGTGGCCGACGCTCCGATCCTGCCATCCTTGCCGGCCGCCGCGGCCGACACCCAGGGCGAGGCGCGTACGCCGCTGGTGCGCGTGCGCGCCGACATCCTCGACCGCCTGGTGACCCAGGCCGGCGAAGTCTCGATCACGCGCTCGCGCCTGGAAAACCAGATGGGCGTGCTGAAGACCGCGCTGAACGATTTCTCCGACAACCTGGGGCGCCTGCGCCGCCAGCTGCGCGAAGTCGAGATGCAGGCCGAATCGCAGATCGCCTCGCGCATGTCGATCGCCGGCGAGCGCGAATTCGACCCGCTCGAGTTCGACCGTTTCACCCGCCTGCAGGAACTCACGCGCATGATGGCCGAGAGCGTGAACGACGTCGCTTCGTTCCAGGAATCGCTGGCGCGCAGCGTCGACGGCGCCAACGAGGAACTGGCCGCGCAGTCGCGCATGACGCGCGATTTGCAGCGCGACCTGATGCGGGTGCGCATGGTGCCGTTTGCCAGCCTGTCGGAGCGCCTGTTCCGCGTAGCGCGCCAGACCGCCAAGGAAACCGACAAGCGCGTGAACCTGGACATCCGCGGCGGCGGCGTGGAAATCGACCGCAGCGTGCTGGAACAGATGGCCGCGCCTTTCGAACACCTGCTGCGCAACGCCATCGTGCACGGCATCGAGCCGCGCGCCGCGCGCACGCAGGCCGGCAAGAACGAGACCGGCGAGGTGCTGGTGCAGGTCAGCCAGCAGGGCAACGAAGTCGTGCTGCAGTTCTCCGACGATGGCGCCGGCCTCGACCTGGAACGCATCCGCGCCAAGGCGCGCGCGCAAGGGCTGGCCGAGCCGGACGCCGAACTGTCGGACAAGGACGCCGCGGAGCTGATCTTCGCGCCGGGCTTCTCGACCGCCGACACCCTGACCGAGCTGGCAGGACGCGGCGTCGGCATGGATGTGGTGCGCTCGGAAGCCCAGGCCCTGGGCGGGCGCGTGGTGATTGCCTCGGATGCGGGGCAGGGCACGCGCTTCACCATCCACCTGCCGCTGACCCTGGCCGTCACCCAGGTGGTGCTGGTGGCCAGCGCCGGCAAGACCTATGCGCTGCCCTCGACCCTGGTCGAGCAGGTGCTGCCGGTACGCGAACCCGACCTGCAGGCCGCCGCGGCGGCCGGCGTGCTGGAGGTGCAGGGCCTGGTGCTGCCTTTCCATTACCTGCCGGCGCTGCTGGGCGAAGGCGAGACTTTTGAGCCCGGCATGCGTTCGCGCCCGGTGATGCTGTTGCACAGCGGCGGCGAGCGCATCGCGCTGCAGGTCGACGAGGTACTGGGCAACCGCGAGGTGGTGATCAAGAATTTGGGGCCGCAACTGGCGCGCGTGCCGGGCATCGCCGGCGCCACGGTGCTGGGCTCGGGCGACATCGTGCTGATCCTGAACCCGCTGGCCCTGGGCCGCAACGCCGGCACCGCCGCGCCGATGGTCGACGTGCCGCTGCACCCGGTACCGGCGGTGCACAAGCCGACGGTGATGGTGGTCGACGATTCGCTGACCGTGCGCCGCGTGACCCAGCGCCTGCTGGAACGCGAAGGCTACCGCGTGGCCCTGGCCAAGGACGGCGTCGACGCGCTCGAGCAGTTGCCCGGGGTGCGGCCCGACCTGATGCTGGTCGATATCGAGATGCCGCGCATGGACGGCTTCGACCTGGTGCGCCACGTGCGCGGCGATGCGGCCACCCAGGCCATCCCGGTCATCATGATCACCTCGCGCACGGCGGACAAGCACCGCAACTACGCGATGGGATTGGGGGTGAATGCCTACTTCGGCAAGCCGTTCCAGGAGCCGGTTTTATTGGGGGCGATTGCGGGCTTGTTGGGTGGGGAGATGCCGCCTGCGGATTGATGCGGCGGTTCGACATGCATGTGTTGTAACCGCGTGCGCACAAGTGCCTACGCGGCCCGGCCCACCCTACGACGGCGGGGTTTCGTAGGGTGGGCTCTCGAGCCCACGCGGTTCAACCGCCGATCAATCGATAAGCTGCGCGGCTGCCTTCACCACAGCAAATCGTTCGAGCGTCCGCTCCCGCGCCTCATCATGCTTCACCACCCGCTCGGGATAATCCCTCCCGAGCACCACCCCGCACGCCGCCAGTTCATCCGCCGGCACCAGCCACGGCGCATGCACGTCGCGCGCATCGAGTTTCGCCAGCTGCGGCAGATACTGCCGGATGAACTCCCCGCGCGCATCGAACTTCTCCGATTGCCGCACCGGATTGAAGATCCTGAACCACGGCTGCGCGTCGCACCCCGTGGATGCCGCCCACTGCCAGCCGCCGACGTTCGACGCCATGTCGTAGTCGTTGAGCTTCAGCGCAAAGTAGCGCTCGCCCCAGCGCCAGTCGATCCCCAGGTCCTTGACCAGGAAGCTGGCCGTCACCATGCGCAGGCGGTTGTGCATGAAGCCGGTGCGGTTCAGCTGCAGCATGGCCGCATCGACCAGCGGATACCCGGTGCGTCCCTCGCACCAGGCCGCGAACAGCGCGTCCGCCTCCGGCCCCGCTTCCCACGCCACCGCATCGAAGGCCGGCTTGAACGAACGCTCGGGCAGGTGCGGATGGTGCGACAGGATCATCGCGTAGAAATCGCGCCACACCAGTTCCGACAGCCACACCGGTGCGCCGCCGCCGCCGGCCCCCATCGCCATCATTTGCTGCAGGGTGCGCACCAGGTGGCGCACCGAGGTGGTGCCGAAGCGCAGGTGGATCGACAGCTGCGAGGTTCCGGCCTGCGCCGGGAAGTCGCGCGCCGTGCCGTAGGCGGCCAGGCGCGGCAGGAAGCCTTCGAACAGTGCTGTGGCGCCCGACATGCCGGCCGGGGCGGGCAGGGGGCCGTCGTCGAAGCCGAGTTCGGCCAGGCTCGGGATGTGCGATTCCCCAGGCGGCGCCAAGGCGGCCGCATGCGGTTCGATCATCCACGGCGCCACCGCTGCCGGCTCGGCCGCCAGTCGCTTGAGCCAGGCATTCTTGTACGGCGTGAACACGCCATATACCTTGCCGGTTTGCGTCAAGACTTCGCTACGCTCGAATACCACTTGGTCCTTGAAACCCAGCAGTTGGCGCCCGTCAGCGGCCAGCGCCTCGGCGACGACGGCATCGCGTTCGACCGCGCCTGGTTCGTAGTCGGCATTCGCATACACCGCTTCCGCCCCGAGTTCGGCCGCCAGCGCGGGAATGACCGCGCGTGCCGGGCCCTGCTTCACGATGAGTCCACCGCCAAGGCGGCGCAGCTCGGCGTCCAGCTCGAGCAGGCTGGCGTGGATGAAACGCACGCGGCGATCGTCGCGCGGCAGGCTGGCCAGGATGTCGGTATCGAAGACGAATACGCAGTAGACGGCGCTGGAAGCGCGCAATGCATGGTGCAATGCTGCATGGTCGAAAGCGCGCAGGTCGCGCCGGAACCAGACCAGGGACTTGCTTATTGGAATCATTGTGTGTTCAGTCAACGCGTCATAGAAGGCGACGCGCTATTTTACTGGCTTGTATCCTTCCGCTTGTATCCTTCGTTACGGCCGCTGTGTCGGCATGCCTGCCGCGCGCAAACCACGCTGCCGGGTGGCCGCCCGGCGTTTCAGTGTAAACTAATGAAAAACCCAATGTTGTAGTCTGGATACTAGTGGACAATCAGCGCGTCAGCCAAGAGAGAGTCAGCGTATGAAGAAGAGTAAAGTCGTCACCACTCTGCCCATGGCCGGCCTGTCACAGGGAAGCGAAACCCTGGGAAACATCGGTCCGGCCGCGTCTGGGTTGAATTTAGCTAACCATTTCCTCATCGCCATGCCGTCCATGGAAGATCCGATCTTCGGCGGCGCGGTGGTGTACATCTGCGAGCACAACGAAAAAGGCGTGCTCGGGGTCGTCATCAACAAGCCGACCGACATGACCATGGACGTGCTGTTCGACCGCATCGACCTGAAGGTGGCCGACGGCCTGCGTTCCGGCGTGGTGGACGAGCCGATCATGTTCGGCGGCCCGGTCCAGGACGACCGCGGCTTCGTGCTGCACAGCCCGGGCGGGCGCTATTCGTCCTCGCTGAACGTCACCGAGGAAGTCGCCTTTACCACCTCGATCGACGTGCTGGAAGCGGTCGCCGGCGGCACCGGTCCGGAACGCATGCTGGTCTCGATCGGCTACGCCGGCTGGAGCCCGGGGCAGCTGGAAGAAGAACTCGCGCGTAACGGCTGGCTGACGGTAGGGGCCGACGCCCACGTGCTGTTCGACCTGCCGATCGAGGAGCGCTACAATGCCGCCATCAAACTGCTGGGCATCGACCCGATGATGCTCGCCACCGAGGCCGGCCATGCGTGACAATGCCTGACATCGTTTTTGGATTCGACTTCGGCGTCAAACGCATCGGCATCGCGATGGGCAACACCCTCACCGGGCAAGCCCAGCCGCTTTCCATTGTCGATGCCGTCGACAATGCCACCCGCTTCAAGCTGATCGGCGCGCTGATCGACGAATGGCGCCCGGCGCGCCTGGTCGTCGGCGAGCCGCGCCATCCCGACGGCGCCGAGCACGACATGACCCTGCGTGCGCGCCGCTTCGCCAACCAATTGCACGGCCGCTTCAACCTCCCCGTCGAACTGGTCGACGAACGCTATTCCTCCGCCGTCATCCCCGCCAAGCGCGGCGAGCGCATCGACGCGAAAGCGGCCGCCATCATTTTGCAACAGTACTTTGACGACCATGCCAACAACTAACATCGACTTCGATGCCGAGGCGCTGTACCGCACCTTGCTCGAACAGGTACGCACGGGCCTTGCCGGCGTGCCGGATGCCGCCATCGTCGGCATCCATTCGGGCGGCGCCTGGCTGGCCGAGCGCCTGGCCGGCGACCTCGACCTGAAGAACCGCCTCGGCTTCATCGACGTCTCGTTCTACCGCGACGACTACGCGAAAAAGGGCCTGCACCCGGACGTGAAGCCGACCCACATCGGCTTCAACGTCGACGGCGCCACCATCGTGCTGGTCGACGACGTGCTGTTCACCGGCCGCACCACGCGCGCCGCGATCAACGTGCTGTTCGACTACGGCCGCCCGCAGTGCATCCGGCTGGCGGCACTGGCCGACCGCGGCGGGCGCGAACTGCCAGTGGCGCCCGACTTCGTCGGCGTGCGCACCACGCTCGAACCGGGCCAATCGCTGTCGCTGGCGCGCGATGCGGCCGGCCAACTCTCGCTGACCATCGAAGACGACAATGCCGAAACTGCATAATCATCCGCAACTCAACAAGAACGGCGAGCTGCAACACCTGCTGACCATCGAGGGCCTGCCGAAGGCGATCATCCACCACATCCTCGACACCGCCCAGAGTTTCGTCGGCATCTCTGACCGCGAAGTGAAAAAGGTGCCGCTGATGCGCGGGAAAAGCGTGTTCAATTTGTTCTTCGAGAACAGCACGCGCACCCGCACCACCTTCGAGATCGCCTCCAAGCGCCTGTCGGCCGACGTCATCAACCTGAACATCCAGGCCTCGTCGACGTCCAAGGGCGAGTCGCTGCTCGACACCATCGACAACCTGGCGGCCATGCACGCCGACATGTTCGTGGTGCGCCACGCGCAGTCGGGCGCGCCCTACCTGATCGCCGAGCACCTGAACCGCATGGGCCAGAAGGACATCCACGTCGTGAACGCCGGCGACGGACGCCATGCGCACCCGACCCAGGGCCTGCTCGACATGTACACGATCCGCCACTACAAGCAGGACTTCACCAAGCTGCGCGTGGCGATCGTCGGCGACATTTTGCATAGCCGCGTGGCGCGTTCGGACATCCACGCGCTGACCACGCTGGGCGTGCCGGAAGTGCGCGCCATCGGCCCGCAAACCCTGCTGCCGGGCGGCCTGGAACACATGGGCGTGCGCGTGTTTAACAACATCGAGGAAGGCCTGAAGGACGTCGACGTGATCATCACGCTGCGCCTGCAGAACGAACGCATGTCGGGCGCGCTGCTGCCCTCGGCCCAGGAATACTTCAAGAGCTATGGCCTGACGTCGGAGCGCCTGGCGCTGGCGAAATCCGATGCCATCGTGATGCACCCGGGTCCGATGAACCGCGGCGTGGAAATCGATTCGGCGGTGGCCGACGGCAAGCAGGCCGTGATCCTGCCGCAGGTGACCTTCGGCATCGCGGTGCGCATGGCAGTGATGAGTATTTTGGCGGGAGGCAGGGCTTGAACTTCGCACGCATGAAACTTCATATCAAGAACGGGCGCCTGATCGACCCGGCAAACGGCATCGACCGCGTCGCGGACCTGTTCATCGCCGACGGCAAGGTGGCGGCGGTGGGCGAGGCGCCCGACGGCTTCGCGCCCGACAACACCATCGACGCCAGCGGCATGGTGGTCGCCCCCGGCCTGGTCGACTTGTCGGCGCGCCTGCGCGAGCCGGGCTACGAATACAAGGCCACGCTGGAGTCCGAGATGCAGGCGGCGGTGCAGGGCGGCGTGACCACCCTGGTCTGCCCGCCCGACACCGACCCCGTGCTCGACGAGCCGGGCCTGGTGGAGATGCTGAAACACCGCGCGCGCAACCTCGACCTGGCCAACGTCCACCCGCTCGGCGCCCTCACCATGGGCCTGAAGGGCCAGGCGCTGACCGAGATGGCGGAACTGACCGAGGCCGGCTGCATCGGCTTCGCCCAGGCCGAAGTGCCGATTTTAGATACCAACGTGCTGCTACGCGCGCTGCAGTATGCGAAAACCTTCGGCTACACGGTCTGGCTGCGTCCGCAGGATGCCCACATCGGCCGCGGCGGCGTGGCCCATAGCGGCCCGCTGGCCTCGCGCCTGGGCCTGTCCGGCGTGCCGGTCATGGCCGAGACCATCGCCCTGCACACCATCTTCGAGCTGGTGCGCTCGACCGGCGCACGGGTCCACCTGTGCCGCATCTCGTCGGCCGCCGGCATCGAGCTGGTGCGCGCGGCGAAAGCCGAGGGCCTGCCGGTCACCTGCGACGTCGGCGTGCACCACCTGCACATGACCGACGCCGACATTGGCTTCTTCGACTCCAACGCGCGCCTGACGCCGCCGCTGCGCAGCCAGCGCGACCGCGACGCCATCCGCGCCGCCCTGGTCGACGGCACGATCGACGCCATCTGCTCGGACCACACCCCGGTCGACGACGACGAAAAGCTGCTGCCGTTTGCCGAGGCCTCGCCCGGCGCCACCGGCCTGGAACTGCTGCTGTCGCTGACCCTGAAGTGGGCCGAGGAGCTGCACGGCAACGAGGCCCTGCTGCGCGCGCTGGCGAAGATCACCTCGCAGCCGGCGCGCACCGCGGGCCTGGCGGCCGGCCGGCTGTCCCCGGGCGCGGCGGCCGACGTGGTCGTGTTCGACCCGGATGCACGCTGGACGGTCGACGGCGCGGCCTTGGCCAGCCAGGGCAAGCACACGCCTTTCCTCGGCTTCGAGGTCACCGGGCAGGTACGCGCCACGGTGGTGGGCGGGCGCATCGCTTATCTGCGTTCATAACGGCGCTAACAGGCACGGCGCGGCGCTCCACGGCGCCGCGTTCATCTTTCCTCCTCCATGATCCGTTTGCGGCTAGCCTGGCGCCTTGCGCGTGTTTTCCTGCACCTGCTGGTGGGGCTGGGCGCCTGCGCGCTCGTCTTCCCGTGGGCGCGGCGCGGCCTGCGCGACGCCGTCACGCGGCGCTGGTCGCGCCGGCTGCTGGGCATCTGCGGCGTGCGCGTGGAAACGGCGCCGGGCAGCGCGGTGCTGGAGCACGCGCTGTTCGTCTCGAACCACATCTCCTGGCTCGACATCTTCGTCATCAATTCGCTGTACCCCTGCCGCTTTGTCGCCAAGGCCGAGATCCGCGCCTGGCCGGTGCTGGGCTGGCTGGTCGCGGCGGCCGGCACCGTGTTCATCGCGCGTGGCAACCGGCGCGAGCTGCGCCACATCTTCAAGGGCATCGTCGGCGTGCTGGCGCTGGGCGAGCGGGTGGCCTTCTTCCCGGAAGGGACGGTGGCGCACCAGGGGCAGGTGCTGCCTTTCCATGCGAATCTGTTCGAGGCGGCGATCGATGCCGGGGTGGCGGTGCAGCCTTGCGCGCTGAGCTACCTCGACGAGACGGGGGCGTGGCATCCGAACGTCGACTATGTCGGCGAGATCACCTTTGTCGACAGCATTTTCACGATCCTGCGCGGCGGGCCGATCCGGGCGCGGCTGCAGCCGCTGGCGCCGATCGATGCGGTGGGGGCGCACCGGCGCGAGCTGGCGCAGGCGGCGCATGATGCGGTGGCCACGGCGCTCGGCGGTACGACGGTCCGCCCCACGTAAAACCCGGTCACGCCTTGCCGGCGTGCGGCCGATACTCCGGACAATCCACCTGCAACAGCGTCCGGTCGTCCAGGCACACCGCGGTCAGCTTCCCGCCCCACACGCAACCGCTGTCCAGTCCCACCAGGTTCGGCCTGAGTACCAGCCCCAGCGCCGACCAGTGCCCGAACACCACCGTCACCTCATTCGTGCGCCGTCCCGGCAGATCGAACCAGGGCACCAGCCCCGAGCCTTCCGGCCCGTTCTCGCTTTCCTTGTGCGCGAAGTCCATGGTCCCATCCGGCAGGCAGAGGCGCATGCGGGTGAGGGCGTTGACGATGCAGCGCAGGCGCGGAATGCCCTCCAGTTCGTCGTCCCAGCGGTCCGGCTGGTTGCCGTACATCTGGGACAGGAAATCGATCCAGTGCCCGCTGCGCAGCATGGCCTCGACTTCGCCGGCCAGGGCCATGGTCTGGGCCGCGTCCCATTGCGGCGCCACGCCGGCGTGCACCATCAGGTGGGCGTCGACGAACATCGCCAGCGGGCGTTGGCGCAGCCAGGCGATCAGCTCATCGCGGTCGGGGGCGGCCAAAATCTCGTCCAGGGTGTCGGACTTGCTCGCCTTCTGGGCGCCGACGGCCACCGCCAGCAGGTGCAGGTCGTGGTTGCCGAGCAGGGCCTCGACCCGGCCCGCGCTCGCTTCCGACAGCGCCTTCATGCGCCGCAGCGCCATCAGCGATTCCGGGCCGCGGTTGATCAGGTCGCCGACAAACAGGATGCGGGCCTCGCCCCCCGCATCGTCGGCGATCTTGTCGAGCAGGGCCTGGGCCTCGTGGGCGCAACCCTGGAGGTCGCCTATGACATATGTTTTCATCGTGTGTGTTTGTTGCGCGCGGCGGCTGCGCGCCACCGCGCCTGTTCTTGTTCGATAATGCCGGCAGGTGCCGTGCCTGCATACTAAATGATTTCAGCGGTGGCCGGTTCGCAGGCGGCTTGCGGCGCCCGCCGATCGCCCCGACAATGGCGGCCCTGCCCAAACCCGAAAGACCTGTTTCCAATGCCAGACACTCCATCGAATTCCCGCCGCAGCCGCCGAATGGATGGGTGCTGACATGAAGGTGCTGGCCACTGCCTTTCCCGGGGTCCTGCTGATCGAACCGGCCGTGCATGCGGACGACCGCGGCGTATTTTTCGAAACCTTCAATGCGCGCGCCTTTGCGCAGGCCACCGGCTTGCAGGTGGAATTCGTCCAGGATAACCAGTCGGTATCGCGGCCGAATACCGTGCGCGGCCTGCATTACCAGGTTGGGCTGGCCCAGGGCAAACTGGTGCGCGTGGTAAAAGGCGCGGTATTCGACGTGGTGGTCGACATGCGCCGTGGTTCGCCGCATTTCGGGCGCGCGATGTCGACCGTGCTCAGCGAAGAAAACCGGCGCCAATTATGGATACCGCCCGGTTTTGCCCATGGATTCCTGGCGCTGGGCGAAGGCGCCGAATGCGCCTACAAGATTACCGAATACTGGTCGCCTGCGCATGAGCGCATTCTTTTATGGAATGACCCGGCATTGGGAATCGACTGGCCGCTGGCGGGCGCGCCGGTCATCTCGGAAAAAGACCGCAAGGGCCAGCTTTTGCAGGACGCCGAGGCTTATGATTTTTCCTGAGGTTTGCTCCTTCGGCTCAATATCGCTTCCGCAAGCCGTTTCTCCAGGTTTGTTTCTGTAAAGTTAGCTCCGTCGGCATTTCCGCCACACCCGATTTCGCTCAATCGTGCCTCGAGGCGGCACGATAAACTGATGTGTTCGGGCTGGGAAGCTTATCCGGTTACAATGTAAATACGCTTTCTGCAGGAATGGCGCAATGCCGCCCCAGGGTGTCCGGCATTGCGGCAGGTGCCCGCGTGTGTTTCGTATTGTCGTACAGCCCGGCCATATTGCGCCGCAGGCCGCTGCCTGCCGAGTCGGAACCGCTGGATAACCATGTTCTCTTTCCTGGTAAGCTTTATCTGTTCCACCCTGCTGACCCTGCTTGTCATCAAGCAGGCAAAATTGTACGAGCCTGCGCTCGACAGCGATTTCCAGGGTGTGCAGCGCGCCCATACGCACCTGGTGGCGCGTATCGGCGGCTTGCCGATTTATTTCGCGGTCGTCGTTAGTGCGTCGATTTCGATCTGGCGCGAGCCGCCGCTGGTACACACCATGCCGGCGCTGCTGTTCTGCGCCCTTGTCGCCTTCAGCGGCGGAATCGTCGAGGATTACACCGGCACCGTGCGCGCCTCGCGCCGGCTGCTGCTGACCATGGCGGGCGCCTGGCTGGCTTACATGCTGCTGGATGCGAAAATCGCGCGCCTCGATCTGCCATTCGGCGTTTATTCGCTGTCGGCCTGGATCGTCCTGCCGCTGACGGTATTGGCCGTGGCCGGCATTGCGAACGCGGTGAATATCATCGACGGCTTCAATGGCCTGGCCAGCATGGTGACCATCTGCATGCTGCTCTCGCTCGCCTACGTGGCCTTGCAGGTGGGCGACGTATTCGTGCTGGTGGCGGCATTGACGGTGGCCGGCGCCACCGCCGGCTTCCTGGTCTGGAATTACCCGGTGGGCCTGATATTCCTTGGCGATGGCGGCGCCTACTTTATTGGATTCATGCTCGGCGAACTGGCATTGCTGCTGGTGATGCGTAATCCCGAAGTATCGACCTGGTATGCGGCATTGCTGCTGATTTATCCTGCATTCGAAACGGTATTTTCCGCTTATCGGCGCATGTTTGTGCGCGGCAAATCGCCTGCCGTCCCCGATGGGATCCACCTGCACAGCCTGATTTTCCGGCGCGTGGTGAGGTGGACGGTGGGCAGAAAAGAAGCGCGCGCACTGCTGAAGCGCAATGCGCGGACCTCGCCGTATTTGTGGCTTTTTTCGCTCATGGCGGTGATACCGGCGACTTTATTCTGGCAGAATACAAGCGTACTGATAATTTTCTGTTTATTGTTCGTTATCAGCTACCTCTGGCTGTATGCGCGTATTGTTCGATTCAGGTCCCCACGCTGGCTGATTTGGCGCAAGAAGGACTGGCAATAAATCGCCAATGTAGTATATTGCGACATTTGGTGAGAATTCACCTGAATTGGATTAACCCAACTCTCGAGGAACGAAGATGGATCTGTCAAATATGTCGGTAGGTGATTTGCGCAACCTGCAGGAGCAAATCAAACAGGAAATGAAAAAGCGCGAAGTACAGGAAGTGCAGAAGGCGCGCGAACAAATCCTGGCAATTGCCCAGAGCGTGGGCGTACCGCTGAAAGATCTGATCGCCACCAATGCCCGCGGTGCGAAAACCGGCTCGGTCGCCGTGCGTTACCGTCACCCGGATAACCAATCCCAGCAATGGACCGGCCGCGGCCGTCAACCGAAATGGGTCAAGGAATGGGTCGAAGGCGGCAAGTCGCTCGACAAGCTGCGCGTTTGATGCGGTAATGCGCATTCGAATCGCCCGCTCGATGCTCGTCTGATATTCATTCGACGCACGCGCGGCGCGTATTTGATTCGCATTTGATTCGCATGTAATGCCTCCGTTCGCCGGCGCTCGCCGGCGAATGCACCGCGCAATGCGGCCAATGGGTTTCCCCATTGGCCGCGCTTGCCGCTACAATACTCCCTGTTTTGTCATCCCTCTAACATTTGGCGAAGCTGCGCGCTTTCCGCACAAGCGGTGGCCTGTGCATGCTCGACGCCGGACTCATCAAGGTAAAACATGGTTGCTCTCTCCAAGACGATTTTCAAGGCATATGACATCCGCGGCGTGATCGACAGCACGCTCGACGCCGGCGTGGCGCGCAGCATCGGCCAAGCCTTTGGCAAGGCCGCGCTGGCCAAGGGCGAACGCAAGGTCGTGATCGGCCGCGACGGCCGCCTGTCGGGCCCGGCCCTGGCCGCCGCCCTGGCCGAAGGCCTGCAGGCCGCCGGCGTCGACGTCGTCGACCTCGGCATGGTCGCCACCCCGATGGTCTATTTCGCCACCAACGTCCTCGAAGGCACGCGCTCGGGCATCATGGTCACCGGCAGCCACAACCCGCCCGACTACAACGGCTTCAAGATGGTGCTGGCCGGCGAAGCGATCTACGGCGACGCCATCACCGGCCTGTACGACAGCATCCAGGCGCACGACGGCAAGGACGCGGAGCAGAAGGGCGCCTATTCGACCCACGACATCCGCGCCGCCTACATCGAGCGCATCGTCGGCGACGTGAAAGTGGCGCGCCCGATCAAGATCGCGGTCGACTGCGGCAACGGCGTGGCCGGTGCCTTTGCGGGCGACCTGTACCGCGGCATGGGCTGCGAAGTCGTCGAACTGTTCTGCGAAGTCGATGGCCACTTCCCGAACCACCACCCGGACCCGGCACACCCGGAAAACCTGCAGGACCTGATCCGCGCGCTGCAGAGCAGCGACGCCGAGATCGGCCTGGCGTTTGACGGCGACGGCGACCGCCTGGGCATCGTCACCAAGGATGGCCACATCATTTATCCGGACCGCCAGATGATGCTGTTCGCGGCCGACGTCCTGGAGCGCAACCCGGGCGCCGAGATCCTGTACGACGTGAAGTGCACGCGCCACCTGGGCCCGTGGATCGAGCAGCACGGCGGCCGTCCCCTGATGTACAAGACCGGCCACTCGCTGGTGAAGGCCAAGCTGAAGGAAACCGGTTCCCCGTTGGGCGGCGAAATGAGCGGCCACATCTTCTTCAAGGACCGCTGGTACGGCTTCGACGACGGCCTGTATTCGGGCGCGCGCATGCTGGAACTGCTGACTCGCCACGCCGACCCGTCGAGCGTGCTGAACGCGCTGCCGATCGCCACCAGCACCCCGGAACTGCACCTGCACCTGCAGGAAGGCGAGAACTTCGCGCTGATGGACAAGCTGCGTGCGGATGCGAAGTTCCCGAGCTCCGAGAAGATCAACGACATCGACGGCCTGCGCGTCGAGTATGCCGACGGCTTCGGCCTGGCGCGTTCCTCGAACACCACGCCGGTGATCGTGCTGCGCTTCGAGGGCGAGAATCCGGAAGCGCTGGCGCGCATCCAGGATGAATTCCGTAGCGTGATCCTGGCCGCCAAACCGGAAGCCGAACTGCCGTTCTGAAGCGAGCCTGCATGAAGATTCTGCTGGTGCGGGTATCGTCGCTGGGCGACGTCCTGCATAACCTGCCGATGGTGGCCGACCTGCTGCGCCACCATCCGCATGCGACGATCGACTGGGTGGTCGAGGAAGGCTACGTCAGCCTGGTGCGCCTGAACCCGCACGTACGCAAGATCATCCCGTTCGCGCTGCGGCGCTGGCGCAAGGGCCTCGGCAAACCCGAGACCCGCGCCGAGATGAAAGCCTTCTGGCGCAGCCTGCGCGAGGAAGAATACGACCTCGTGTTCGACACCCAGGGCCTGCTGAAGACCGGCGTGATCATGGGCGCCGCGCGCATCAAGCCGGGCGGACGCAAGGTCGGCCTGGCCAACGGCAGCGAAGGCTCGGGCTACGAGGGCATCTCGCGCTTCTTCCACACCGAGAGCATTCCGCTCGACCCGCGCACCCACGCGGTGGCGCGCGGGCGCCTGGTGGCGGGCGCCGCGCTCGGCTACGCGGTCGACACGCCGCCGGACTTCGGCCTGCCGGCGCCGGACACCGTGCCGAGGCCGGACGGGCTGCCGCAGGAAGGCTATGCCGTGTTCTTCCACGGAACCGCGCGCGACGCCAAGAAGTGGGCGCCGCAGAACTGGATCGCGCTCGGGAATGCGCTGGCGCCGATGCCGGTGCTGCTGCCCTGGGGATCGGAGAAGGAAAGACAGGAAGCCGAGGCGCTGGCCGCCGGCATCCCGAACGCGCGCGTGCTGCCGAAACTGTCGATGATGGATGCCGTCATCGTGGCCCAGCAGGCCGCGCTGGCAATCGGCGTCGATACCGGCCTGACCCACATCGCCGCCGCTTTCTACCGGCCGACGGTGGAAATCTATGCCGACTCGCCGAAGTGGAAGACCGAAGGCAACTGGTCGCCGCGCATCGTCAACCTGGGCGAGATGGGCGCGCCGCCGTCTGCCGACGACGTCATCGCCGCGGCCCGTGGCCTGCTGCAAACCGTATGAACCGTTCCCTGTATTCGCTGCTCTGGTGGCTGGCGCTGCCGCTGGTATTGGGGCGCCTGTGGTGGCGCGGACGCAAGGAGCCGGGTTACCGCCGCCACATCGGCGAGCGCCTGGGCTTCTACGGCGCACGCCTGCCCGCACGCCGGACCTTCATGGTGCACGCCGTGTCGGTGGGCGAAACGCGCGCCGCCGAGCCGCTGGTCGAAGCGCTGCTGGCGCGCTGGCCCGATTGCCGCATCCTGCTGACCCACATGACGCCGACCGGCCGCGCCACCGGCGCCGCGCTGTTCGGCAAGCACGGCGAGCGCGTCGTGCAATCATTCCTGCCCTACGATACCGGCTTCATGGTGCGACGCTTCCTGCGCCACTTCCGGCCCCGGGTCTGCATCCTGATGGAGACCGAGGTCTGGCCGAATCTGATCGCCGGCTGCGCGTGCGAGAAGGTGCCGGTGGCGCTGGTGAATGCGCGCCTGTCCGAGCGCTCGCTGCGCCGCGGCCAGCGCTTCGGCGGCATCATGATGGATGCGGCGCGCGCAATCACGACCGTCGCCGCCCAGACCGATGACGATGCGCAGCGCATCCGCTCGCTGGGCGCATCGCAGGTGGCGGTCACCGGCAGCATCAAGTTCGACGTGCTGCCGCCCGAGGCGGCTTTAACGAAGGGCGCCTGGCTGCGCGCACGGATCGGCGCACGGCCGACATTCCTGTGCGCCAGCACGCGCGACGGCGAAGAAGAATTGATCCTGGATGCCTGGGGACGCCTGGCTGGCAAGCCGGCGCATGCGCTACTGGCGATCGTGCCGCGCCATCCGCAGCGCTTCGACGAGGTGGCGCAGCTGGTGGCGGCGCGCGGCCTGTCGCTGCAGCGGCGGTCGCAGCTGATAGACACAACAGAGGACACGGCCGGCGTCGACGCCGACGTGCTGCTGGGCGACTCGATGGGCGAGATGTTCGCCTATTACGCCGCCTGCGACTGCGCCTTCATCGGCGGCAGTCTGCTGCCGCTGGGCGGGCAGAACCTGATCGAGGCCTGCGCGCTGGGCAAGCCCGTGCTGGTGGGCGAGCACACCTTCAACTTCCTGGATGCGACGAACGAGGCGGTGGCGGCCGGTGGGGCGGTGCGCGTGGCCGATGCCGATGCGCTGGTGGCGCAGGCGGCGCACCTGCTGCGGGACACCGGCGCGCGCGCGGCGATGGGTTCCCAGGCCGCGGCCTGGGCCGGGCGCCACCGCGGCGCCACCCTGCGCACTGTTGAACTCTTGCAACGGATTATCGCCTAGCTTTTGATACCATTGCTTTTTGAGTTCGGTAGAAAAGGGGATGCGCATGTTGTCGTCAAATCACCCGGGACCGGCACGCAATGGACAACCGATGGCGATCATGGCCCATCAACCTGCCGATGGCAGCGACGAAGGTTTCTACAGTGCCGCATCTGGTATGGGTAACGGCGCTGGTGCCACCACTGGTGCACCATCCAGCCCCGCCGCGGCAGTCTTATGCGACCTGCATTTCTTTGTCCGCTACACGCTGCGCGAATACATCGGCTTCATGTGGCAGCACGGCGGCTTCCTGATCCGGCGCCGCCGCATCCGCTGGCCTGCCAGCCTCTACCTGCGCATCAAGAGCACCGCCAGCGCGGCCATGCACTTCGTGCTGCTCCGGCGCGGCAAGCGCACCTATGAATTCACCATCGACCGCCACGGCATCGTGCGCACCAGCGGCGGCGTGACCCTGATCGACTGGGCCGACGTGACGGCCGTGCGCACCTATTCGCGCGGGTTCATGATGGTCCTGAAGCGCGGGACGCTGCCGATTCCGTTCCGCTGCCTGAACGAGGCGCAGCAGCGCGGGATGCAGTTGCTGGCGGATGCGCGGCGGGAGAATGCGCTGCGCTAAGCGCACGCTGGCGGCATGAACAGCGTCGCGGTATTTTAATGTTCTATACAGCGTGGACTCGGGAGTCCACCCTACGAAAACCGGTTTTGTAGGGTGGGCACTTGTGCCCATGCGGTACACCATCCGATCATTCGATATGCATGATCGAGATCCGTAGGGTGGGCTCGTCATTGAAGCCCCCGGCTTCAATGACCCCACGCGGTACAACTTTCGATCATTCGAACCACGACGCGAACGCCCCCGCCTCATTCCGCAAACAACACCGGCATCTCATGCGAGCGCCGCCTTAGCTCCAGCCGCGCGCCGTCGTAGTCCTTGTACACCAACCCCACCACCGCCCAGAACGCCGGGCTGTGGTTCATCTCGCGCAGGTGGGCCAGTTCGTGCACCACCACGTAGTCGATCAGCGCCAGCGGGTAATGGATCAGGCGCCAGCTCAGGCGGATATTCCCCGCCACCGTGCACGAACCCCAGCGCGTGCCGGCCGACGACAGGGTCATCGAGCGGTAATGCACATCCAGCTGCGGCGCATAGAAATCCAGCCTTTCGGTGAACAGGCGCTTGGCCTCGGCATGGAACCACAGTTTCACACGTTCCTTCAATTGCCACTCCGTCAGCCCCTGCGTGACGCCGATCTTCAGCTCGCGCGTCTGCGCATCGAACACGCAGTGGCTGCGCGCCGCCGGCTCCAGGCGCAGGACGATCTCGCCGCCCAGGTAAGGCAGGCGCGCGCCGTCTTCCCAGCGCAAGGGCTCGCGCTGGGCGTGGCGCGCGCGCCGTTCGCCGCGTTCGTGCAGCTTGGTCAGGATCCAGCGCTGCTTGGCGCGGATCGCTTCCTCGATCGATGGCTGCGTGGCGCGGCGCGGCGCCGTCACGTGCAGGCCGTCGTCGTCAATCATGAAGCCGATCGAGCGGCGCGTGGAGCGTTTCAGTTCATAGTCGACCGCATACTGGCCCAGCACGATGCGCTTCAGGGGCGGATCGTCGGGCGTGCGCGGCGGGGAGGGAAGCGTGATGCGGGGCGGCGCCGGCTTGGCTGCCGGCGGCGCGGGCGCCCGCCATGGGTCGAGGCGCGGGTCGCGTGCGAATAGGTCCAGCTGGGACCCGTCCGGCTTGGGTGCGTTCATGCTTTGCTGCGAAGAAGAGGCGGTGATCAGGTTCCCGACTTCGTTCAGCCACCGGTGTAGACGTGGGGCGAAATGACGCGCATTTCTGATTCTATCCAATTTTCGACCTCTTGCATCAGGCTGTCGGGAGTGTGATTCAGCGGCGATATCGGCTTGCCGATCGAGACGGTCACCAAACCGGGACGCTTGATGAACGAATTCTTCGGCCAGCACTCACCTGAATTATGCGCGATCGGCACGACAACGGCACCGGTTTCGATGGCAAGCCGGGTGCCGCCGCTCTTGTACTTTCCCTTTTTTCCAACAGGGATGCGCGTCCCTTCGGGGAACATGATGATCCACTGGCCGTCGGCGAGGCGGCGCTTGCCGTGGCGGACCACGTGGGCAAAGGCGTTCTTGCCTTCCTTGCGGTCGATCGGGATCATGCGCAGCAGGGCCATGGCCCAGCCGAAGAAGGGAATGTACAGGATCTCCTTCTTGAAGACGAAGACCAGCGGGCGCGTGAGATTCGGCAGCAGGGCGATGGTTTCCCAGGCCGACTGGTGCTTCGAGAGGACCACCGCCGGCGCGTCCGGCAGGTTCTCGTAGCCCTTGAATTCGTAGCGGATGCCGCAAATGACCTTCGCGCACCAGATGATGAAGACGTTCCAGCGCGAGGTCACCCAGAAGCGCTTGTTGTAGGGCAGGGGCGCGGCCAGGAAGCAGACGCAGGCCCAGACCACGGTGGCGAGCACCATCACGATGGTAAACAGCAGGGAACGCAGGAACGGGACGACGGTACGCAAGAACGTGCTCTCTTTCGGAGTCAGGTGGGGCTGGTGGTGGACGGTGATTTCAGGAAGGCAGTGACCATCGCGGCCAGGTCCGGGAACACCTGGGTGCCTGGAGGCAGGCCGCCGGTCTGGTGGGTCTTTTCGCCCTTGCCGGTCAAAACGAGATAGGGAATGCAGCCGCTGATGAAGCCGGCCTGCAGGTCGCGCAGCGAATCGCCGACGGTCGGCACGCCTTTCAGGCTGACCTTGAAGCGCTTGCTGATCTCCTCGAACATGCCGGCCTTCGGCTTCCTGCAGTCGCAGTTGTCGATGGCCGCGTGCGGGCAGAAGAACACCGCGTCGATGTCGGCGCCGACCAGCTGGGCGGCGTTGTGCATCTTCTGGTGGATCGCGTTCAGGGTCGGCATGTCGAACAGCTCGCGCGCGATGCCGGACTGGTTGGAGGCGATGATGACCCGGTAACCGGCCTGGTTCAGGCGCGCGATCGCCTCGAGCGAGCCGGGAATCGGCACCCATTCGGCCGGACTCTTGATGAAGTCCGGCGAATCGTGGTTGATGACCCCGTCGCGGTCGAGGATGATCAGCTTCATGGTGCGATTGTCTTAGGCGGCCAGCTTCGAGATGTCGGCCACGCGGTTCATCATGCCGTGCAGTTCGGCCAGCAGGGCCAGGCGGTTGTTGCGCAGCGCCAGGTCCTCGGCCATCACCATCACATCGTTGAAGAAGGCGTCGACCTCGTCGCGCATCTGCGCCAGCGTCTTCAGGGCGCCGGCGAAATCGCTCGCGGCGAATGCGCTGTCCACGCGCGACTCCAGGCTGCCCATCTTGGCGGCCAGCGCGCTTTCGGCCGGTTCCACCAGCAGTTCGCGCTTGATGGCGGCGTCCTGCGGCATCGCTTCCTCGTTCTTCTTGAGGATGTTGGTGATGCGCTTGTTGGCGGCGGCCAGCGAGGCGCTTTCCGGCAGGGCGGCAAAAGCCTGCACCGCTTCCAGGCGCTGCACCACGTCGTCGACGCGGTCCGGGTTCTGGGCCAGCACCGCCTCGACTTCGTTCGGCGTGAAGCCGCGCTCGCGCAGCATGCCGCGCAGGCGGTCCAGCATGAAGGCTTTCACCTCGGTCGTTGGGTCCTTGAATGCGGCCTGGCCTTCGAAGACGGCGGCGGCATCAGCCAGCAGTTCCGACAGCGACAGCGGCAGGCGTTTTTCCACCAGCATGCGCATCACGCCCAGGGCGTGGCGGCGCAGTGCGAACGGGTCCTTTTCGCCGGTCGGCTGCAAACCGATGGCCCAGATGCCGACCAGGGTTTCCAGCTTGTCGGCCAGGGCGACTGCCAGACCGGTGTTCGTGGTCGGCAGGGCATCGCCGGCAAAGCGCGGCTGGTAGTGTTCGGACGCGGCCAGGGCGACTTCCTCGTGCTCCTTGTCGTGGCGCGCGTAGTAGGTGCCCATGATGCCTTGCAGCTCGGGGAACTCGCCGACCATGTCGGTCAGCAGGTCGGCTTTTGCCAACTGGGCGCCGCGTTCGGCCAGCTGCACGTCGTAGCCGAGGCGATTGGCAATCGCGCCGGCCAGGCGCGTGACGCGCTGCGTACGCTCGGCCTGGGTGCCCAGCTTGTTGTGGTAGACCACGTTGGCCAGCAGCGGCAGGCGCGATTCCAGGGTCTTCTTCTTGTCCTGCTCGAAGAAGAACTTGGCGTCCGACAGGCGCGGGCGCACCACGCGCTCGTTGCCGCCGACGATGGCCGACGGGTCATCGGTCGCGATGTTCGAGACGATCAGGAAGCGCGAGCGCAGCTTGCCATTCGCATCGGTCAGGGCGAAGTATTTCTGGTTGGTCTGCATGGTCAGGATCAGGCATTCCTGCGGCACGGCCAGGAATTCGTCCTCGAACTTGCACTCATAGACCACCGGCCATTCGACCAGGGCCGCCACTTCATCGAGCAGCGATTCCGGCATCAGGACCTGGTCGCCGCCCGCTTTTTCCAGCAGCTGGCTGCGGATGCTTTCCTTGCGCGCTTCGGCGCTGGAGAGGACCTTGCCTTCGCTTTCCAGCACGGCAGCGTACTGGTCGGCGTGCGGGACCGTGATCTCGCCGCCGTGCGACAGGAAGCGGTGGCCCATGGTGACGCGGCCGGCTTCGAGGCCGAGCAGGTTCAGGGGCAGTACCTGCTCGCCGTGCAGGGCCAGCAGCAGGTGCACAGGGCGCACGAACTGCACGGTGGCGCCGTCCGGGCGCTGGTAGCTCATGACCTTCGGGATCGGCAGCTTGGCGACGGTTTCCTGCAGCACGTCCTGCAGGGCGCCAGCCAATGCGCTGCCGCTCGCGGTGTAGGTGTAGAAGAAGGATTCGGCCTTGCCGTCCTGGGCGCGTTCGAGGTCGCTGATCTGCAGGTCGGGGAAGCCGAGGGCGGCCAGCTTCTTGGCCAGCGGGGCGCTCGGATTGCCTTCCTTGTCCAGGGCCACCGAGACCGGCAGCACCTTTTCGCGGATCGATTTATCGGGCGAGGTGTCACGCACGTTGGTGATGCTGACGGCCAGGCGGCGCGGGGTGGCGTGGGCGGTGACGACGGAGTCGCCTTCCAGGAAGTCGCGCGCCTTCAGGCCGTTCGCGATGCCGTTGGCAAAGGCGGCGCCGAGTTTGACGAGCGCCTTCGGCGGCAGTTCTTCGGTCTGGATTTCGACGAGGAGAGTCTGGTTCATATTCATGTTCTTATCTGGTCGACGATCAGGCAGCAGCCTTGGCTGCACCGGGAGCCATCGGGAAGCCGAGCTTCTCGCGCGAATCGTAGTAGGCCTGGGCCACCAGGCGCGACAGGGTGCGCACGCGGCCGATGTAGGCGGCGCGTTCGGTCACCGAGATGGCGCCGCGCGCGTCCAGCATGTTGAAGCTGTGCGAGGCCTTCATGATCTGCTCGTAGGCCGGCAGCGTCAGTTCCAGTTCGATCAGGCGCTTGGCTTCGGATTCGTGGTTGGCGAAAGCCTGGAACAGCAGCTCGGTGTTCGCGTGCTCGAAGTTGTAGGTCGACTGCTCGACTTCGTTCTGGTGGAAGACGTCGCCGTAGCTCAGCGTCTTCTTGACGCCGTTTTCTTCCCATTCGGTCCAGACCAGGTCGTAGACGTTTTCCACGCCTTGCAGGTACATCGCCAGGCGCTCGATACCGTAGGTGATTTCGCCCAGCACCGGCTTGCAATCGAGGCCGCCGACTTGCTGGAAGTAGGTGAACTGGGTGACTTCCATGCCGTTCAGCCAGACTTCCCAGCCCAGGCCCCAGGCGCCCAGGGTCGGGCTTTCCCAGTCGTCCTCGACGAAGCGCACGTCGTTCTTCTTGAGGTCCAGGCCCAGGGCTTCGAGCGAGCCGAGGTAGAGATCGAGGATGTTTTCCGGCGCCGGCTTCAGTACCACCTGGTACTGGTAATAGTGCTGCAGGCGGTTCGGGTTTTCGCCGTAGCGGCCGTCTTTCGGGCGGCGCGAGGGCTGCACGTAGGCGGCGCGCCAAGGCTCGGGGCCGATCGCGCGCAGGAAGGTGCCGGTGTGGAAGGTGCCGGCGCCGACTTCCATGTCATACGGCTGGAGCAGGGCGCAACCTTGCTTGTCCCAGTAGGTTTGCAAGGTCAGGATGATTTGTTGGAATGTAAGCATCTCGATGGGGCGCCGCAGGCGTCAAGCCGCGGTCACGGTAAGTTTGCCAAATGACCAATTCTAGCGGGTTTTACCGGCCTTCTGGGGCCGGATTCAACTCATCTATACGAGATTGGCCTCTTTCTTGTGCTGATGTTGGCGGTAACTGCGTCCGGCGAACCAGGCGCCGGCCAGCGCCAGGGCGCCGAGGAACAGGAAGCCCAGGTTGCCGAAGCGGATGAAGGGCGTCATGCCGGTCGTGCCGCGCACGGTGGCCGTGAGCGTGCCCTCGGTATAGAAGGGCAGCAGGTGGGTCATTTGGCCGCGGTGGTCGATCACGGCGGTGGCGCCGTCGTTGGTCGCGCGCAGCATCGGACGGCCGGTTTCCAGGGTGCGCATGCGCGAGATCTGCAAGTGCTGGGGCACCGCGCTTGACTGGCCGTACCAGGACAAATTCGACATGTTCAGCAGCATCGTTGCCGGACGGGGCGCCGCGCGCAGTTGATACGCGATCTCTTCGCCGAATACGTCTTCGTAGCAGATGTTCGGCAGCACCAGCTGGTCCTTCACCGCGAACGGCGCCTGCAGCGCCTTGCCGCGGGTGGCGTCGTTCAGCGGCAGGTTCAGCATGTCGGTGAACCAGCGGAAGCCGGGCGGGATGAATTCGCCGAAGGGGACCAGGTGGGCCTTGTCGTAGCGATAGGACTGTGCCGATGGCGACGGGCCGACCGTGACCACGCTGTTCGCATATTGCTGCGGCCCGTCGAGCAGCGGCATGCCGATGGCCAGGGTGCTGCCGCTGGAGGTGGCAAAGCCTTGCAGGCTGTTCAGGTAGCTCGGGTCGAGCTGGTGGCGGAACACGGGCACCGCGGTTTCCGGCGTGGCGATCAGGTCGGCTGGCGCGGCCGTGATCATGCCGTGGTAACGCTGCAGGATACTGGTAAGGAAGGCGTAGTCGAACTTCTGGTCTTGCGGGATATTCCCTTGCAGCAGACGCACTGTGAGCGGGTTACCGGTCACCTGGGTCCATTCCACGGTGCGCAAACCGGCGCCGGCCGCCATCACCACCGCCAGCAGGGCGATGGCTGGAACCCGCGCGCGCTGGGTCAGCATCACCAGGCAACCGGCGCACAGGGCGACGACCACGCCGATGCCGTACACGCCGATCAGCGGCGCGAAGCCGGCCAGCGGCGAAGCGTCGTGCGCATAGCCCGACACCGACCAGGGGAAGCCAGTGAACACCCAGCCGCGCATCCACTCCGACACGCCCCAGGCCACCGGCAGCACCAGCAGCACGAAGGCGGAGATCGGCAGCGACCAGCGCTGGCGCAGCCAGGCCGAGACACCCGTGGCAAATGCGCCGAACAGGCCCATGTAAAGGCCAAGCAGGACCACGCCGATCACACCGAGAATGCCCGGCAAATGGGCGAAGCGGGTCATGAAGGTGTACAGCCAGAACATGGCGCCGACCGACCAGCCGAAGCCGAAGGCCCAGCCGAGCAGGGTGGCGCGCTTGACCGAGCTGCCCAGGCCGACCTGGTAGAACAGCCAGGCTAGCAGGACGAACTGGATCGGCCACCAGCCGAAGGGTTCGAAGGAGAACAGGGAAGCGCCGCCGGCAAGGGCGGCCACGACCAGGGATGCGGCGGATGGCCGCGACCCACGCGAGGCAGGATCCGCGGCCGGAGCGGGCGTTGAACGGCGACGCAGCAGCATCAGTCGTCGTCGTCTTTGTGCAGGGACGGCGGCAGTTTTTCGACCAGCAGCACGTGGATCTGGCGGGCGTCGGCGCGCAGCACCTCGAATTGCAGGTTGCCCAGGGTGAACTCTTCACCCTTGTGCGGCATGCGGCCGAGGTGGCTCGCCACGAAGCCGCCGATGGTGTCGGCGTCGTCGGCCGGCAGGTCGGCGCCGATTTCGTCGTTGAACTGTTCGATCTCGGTCAGCGCTTTCACGCGCCAGCGCGGCCCTTGCTGGCCTTCCTTGATCGACAGGACATTGTCTTCTTCCTCGTCGAAATCGTATTCGTCCTCGATGTCGCCGACGATTTGCTCCAGCACGTCCTCGATGGTGATGAGGCCGGCCACGCCGCTGTACTCGTCGACGACGATGGCCATGTGGTTGTGGTTCGCGCGGAAGTCGCGCAGCAGCACGTTCAGGCGTTTCGACTCGGGAATGAAGATCGCCGGGCGCAGCATGGCGCGCACGTCGAAGGTCTTTTCGGTGTAATAACGCAGCAAATCCTTGGCCAGCAGGATGCCGACGACCTTGTCGCGCTCGCCTTCGATGGCGGGAAAGCGCGAGTGCTGGGTTTCCAGCACAATCGGCAGCCATTCCTCGATCGGGTCGGTGATGTCGATCACGTCCATTTGGGAGCGTGGCACCATGATGTCGCGTGCCGACAGGTCCGAGACCTGGAACACGCCTTCGATCATCGACAGGGCGTCGGCGTCGATCAGCTTGCGCTCGTGTGCTTCGTGCAGCACTTCGAGCAGCTCGGTGCGATTTTCTGGCTCAGGGGAGATGAGTGCGGTCAGTCGTTCGAAGAGCGACCGGTGGGGTTTGGCGTCCGATCGGACGTCACTGGGATACTCGGGCATAGTTGGCGTGAAGCCGTTGTTGCGATGGGCATAAGCATACACCAAAAGCGGGCTTGCCTGAATTTTGCGCAGCCGTGCGCTTGCCCCGCCGTTCCCCGGCCTTCCCCAGCAAGACTGCTGCACATGGCATATAGTGCTTGTTCAAATTATAAAAGGAGCGCCCATGCCAGCCCTGACCATCAACGGCAACACCACCACCCTCGACGTGCCCGACGACATGCCCCTGCTGTGGGTCCTGCGCGACGTCGCCGGCCTCACCGGCACCAAGTTCGGCTGCGGCGTCGCCCTGTGCGGCGCCTGCACCGTCCACCTCGACGGCCAGGCCATCCGTTCCTGCATCACGCCGGTCTCCGCCGCGGTGGGCAAGCAGATCGTCACCATCGAGGCGGTCGGCAACGACCCGGTAGGCGCCAAGGTGCAGGACGCCTGGCGCCAGATCGACGTGGTGCAGTGCGGCTACTGCCAGTCGGGCCAGATCATGTCGGCCACCGCCTTGCTGAAAGCCACGCCGAAGCCGAGCGACGGCGACATCGACAATGCCATGAGCGGGAACATCTGCCGCTGTGGCACCTATGGACGCATCCGCCACGCGATCAAGATCGCGGCCGCCAAATAAGGAGCGCACATGAGCCAAGTCAAAAAAGAACAACGCATCCTGGCTTCGCGCCGCCGTTTCATGCAGCTCGGCGCCACCGCCGGCGGTGGGTTGCTGTTCGGCTTTTCGCTGTTCGGCTGCAACAAGGACGACGACCGCAAGGAAGCGCCGCCGGAAAAAGCCGTGGGCCAGGCTTCCACCAAACACTCCGATACCCCCGCCGGACTGGCGCGCGACGCCTTTATCCGCATCGACCGCGACGGCATCGTGACGCTCGTCATCCACAAGGTGGAAATGGGGCAGGGCACCTTTACTTCGATGCCGATGCTGCTGGCCGAGGAACTCGGCGCCGACCTCTCGAAAGTGAAGCTGGAGCAGGCGCCGGCTAATAACGAACTGTATGCCGATCCGCTGCTGGGCGGCCAGGTAACCGGCGGCTCGACCTCGGTGCGCGGCGCCTGGCGGCCGCTGCGCGAAGCCGGCGCCATGGTGCGCGCGGTGCTGGTGCAGGCGGCGGCCAAGCAATGGGATGTCGACACCGCCGACTTGCAGGTGGTGGCCGGCACGGTGCGTCACCAGGCCTCGGGCCGCTCGGCCCACTTCGGCGAACTGGTCGATGCGGCCTCGACGCTGACGCTGCCGAAGAACGTCAAATTGAAGGACCCCGAGCAGTTCGTGTTGATCGGCAAGGCCATGCGCCGCCTGGATTCGCCGGCCAAGGTGAATGGCACGGCCCAGTTCGGTATCGATGCGCGCCTGCCGAACATGGGGATTGCCGCCGTTGCCGCCTCGCCGGTTACGGGCGGCAAGCTGGTGGCGGTGGACGAGCAAAAGGCGCTCGCCGTGAAGGGCGTGCGCCAGGTGCTGCGCCTGGAGGGCGCGGTGGCCGTGGTGGCGGACCATTTCTGGGCCGCGAAGCAGGGCCTGGCGGCGGCTGCGCCGCGTTTCGAGGATGGCGCGCATGCCGCGGTGGCCTCGCAGGGCATCGTCGCCGACATGCTGAAGGTATCGCAGGGCGAAGGCGCGGTGGCGCGCGACGAAGGCAATGCCCTGAAGGTGCTGAACGAAGAAGGCGGCGGACGCAAGATCGAAGCCGTGTATGAGCTGCCTTTCCTGGCGCACGCGACCATGGAGCCGATCAATTGCACCGTCGACTTGCGCGCCGATGGCTGCGACCTTTGGGTCGGGACCCAGGTGCCGGCCCTGGCCCAGGGTG
Source organism: Massilia sp. IC2-278 (assembly GCF_020708045.1). Taxonomy (GTDB): domain Bacteria; phylum Pseudomonadota; class Gammaproteobacteria; order Burkholderiales; family Burkholderiaceae_D; genus Telluria. The sequence goes on along the minus strand of NZ_JAJFES010000004.1, from coordinate 177,307 downwards.
CGGCGGCCAAGGTATCCGGGCTGCCGGTCGAGAAGGTGAAGGTGCATAACTATTACATCGGCGGCGGCTTCGGGCGCCGGCTGGAAGTCGATTACGTGATCCAGGCGGTGTCGTTCGCCAAGCTGGCCAAGGGGCCGGTGAAGTTCATCTGGACCCGCGAGGAAGATATCCAGCACGACATGTACCGTCCTTATTATGTGGACCGGCTGGCGGCGCGCCTCGACGACAAGGGCAAGCCAGCGGCCTGGTTCCACCGCGTGACCGGTTCCTCGATCATGGCGCGCTTTGCGCCGCCGGCGGTGAAGAACGGCGTCGATCCGGATGCGGTGGAAGGCGCGGCCGACTTGCAGTATGCGATTCCGGCCATGCGCGTGGAATATGTGCGGCATGAACCGCCTGGCGTGCCGACCGCTTTCTGGCGCGGCGTGGGGCCGACCCATAACGTGTTCGTGGTCGAGAGTTTCATCGATGAACTGGCGGGGGCGGCGAAGCAGGACCCGGTGGCGTTCCGGCGCGCCTTGCTGGAGAAATCGCCGCGCACCCTGGGTGTGCTGAACCTGGCGGCGGAGAAGGCGGGTTGGGGCAAGCCTTTGAAACCGGTTGCCGGGCGCAAGGTCGGGCGCGGAGTGTCGACGCAGTTTGCCTTCGGCAGCTATATGGCGCAGGTGGCCGAGGTGTCGGTGGGGCCGGACGGCGATGTGCGCGTGCACCGGGTCGTGTGCGCGGTCGATTGCGGACAGGCGATCAATTCGGACGGGATCATCGCGCAGATGGAAGGCGGGATCGTGTTCGGGGCGTCGGCGGCGTTGTGGAACGAGATCACGCTGGACAAGGGGCGGGTGCAGCAGACCAACTTTGGCGATTACCGCATGATGCGTATCAACGAGGCGCCGGTGGTCGAGGTGCACATCGTGAACAGCCGTGACGAACCGGGCGGGATCGGCGAGCCGGGGACGGCGGGGATTGCGCCGGCGTTGACGAATGCGGTGTTTGCGGCGACCGGGAAGCGGATTCGGAAGTTGCCGGTGGGGGAGCAGCTGAAGGCGTAAGGTGGGAATGGCGGTGCATGCGTGTTGTGAACCGCCGTTGTAGGGTGGACACCTGTGTCCACGCGGTCTCATTGCTTGCCTGGTGATGGGTATGACAATGGATTGCTACTGATAAATCCGTGTGGGTTCAAAGAACCCACCCTACAACACGCGAAGTGCACAATTTACGACGCTTCGCAAATCACATTTCGACATGCGACCGGGGTACAGCGTGGACACAGGTGTCCACCCTACGAACCACGCCGATTTTGGCGCTTACTTCTCCGCGTACGGATCCGGATACCCCAGCGCTTCCATCACATCGCGCTCGAACTGTTCCATCTCCTCGGCTTCTTCATCATGCTCGTGGTCGTAACCCTGGGCATGCAGCACGCCGTGCACCACCAGGTGCGCTGCGTGTTCCTCTAGCGTTTTCTTCTGCTCGTCGGCCTCGCGCTGCAAGACGTCGGTGCACAGCACGATGTCGGCCTGCACCGGTTCGTCCTCGGCCAGTTCCTCGCCTTCGTTGTAGGCAAAGGTCAGCACGTTGGTGGCGTAGTCCTTGCCGCGGTAGTCGCGGTTCAGGGTCTGGCCTTCGGCAGCGTCGACGAAGCGGATTGCCAGTTCGGCCGGGCCCAGCAGGGCAGGGCGCACCCAGCGTTCCACCATCTCCGGGGTGATGGTGGCTTCCAGGCGCGCGTCCGGGTACTGGACGTCGAGTTCGAGATTATGGTTTTTTTCTTGCATTGCGGGCAGTCGTGGTTTTAGGGAGCGCGCCCAGTTCCTGGACTTCGCTGGCTTTGTCGTAGGCGTCGACGATGCGGCCCACCAGCGGGTGGCGCACCACGTCGGCGCTGGAGAACTGGGAGAAGGCGATGCCGCGCACGTCGCGCAGCACGTGCATGGCGTCGACCAGGCCCGAGCGCTGGGTCTTGTGCAAATCGACCTGGGTCACGTCGCCGGTGACCACGGCCTTGCTGCCGAAGCCGATACGCGTGAGGAACATCTTCATCTGCTCGACCGTCGTGTTCTGGGCTTCGTCCAGGATCACGAAGGCGTGGTTCAGCGTGCGGCCGCGCATGTAGGCCAGCGGCGCGATCTCGATCACCTGCTTTTCGAACAGCTTTTGCGTGCGATCGAAACCGAGCAGGTCATATAAAGCGTCGTACAGCGGGCGCAGGTAAGGGTCGACCTTCTGGCTCATGTCGCCCGGCAAAAAGCCGAGGCGCTCGCCGGCTTCCACCGCCGGGCGCGTCAGGATGATGCGTTTCACCGCATCGCGCTCCAGCGCATCGACCGCGCAGGCCACGGCCAGATAGGTCTTGCCGGTGCCGGCCGGGCCGATGCCGAAGCTGATGTCGTGCTCGAGCACGGCGCGCAGGTACTGGATCTGGTGCGGCGTGCGGCCGCGCAAGTCGCTGCGGCGGGTCTTCAGGGTCGGGCTGACCAGTTCCAGGTTTTCTTCATCGTGTTCCGGTTCGGCATCCGCGGGTGCTTCCGCCGGCTTGGCGCCTTCGATCGTCGGACGCAGGCCGGCGCGCTGTTCCACCAGGGCCAGCTGCACTTCCTCGATCGGCACGACCTTGTTCGCCACCGCATAGAAGCGTTCGAGCAGTTCGACCGCGCGTTCGGCGTTCGTGCCGGTGACGATGAACTTCTCGCCGCGGCGGAAGATGGTCACGTCCAGCGCTGCGCCGATCTGGCGCAGGTTTTCGTCGAGCGGACCGCACAGGTGGGCAAGCCGCGTGTTATCGAGCGGCTCGGGAATGAAGTACGAAGGCTGGGTAGGAGAGGTTTTCAACTGGCTTTGGCAATCGTATCGAGATTGGCGACGAGTTCGCCGCGCAGGGAATAATCCAGGGTTTCGGTCACGCGCAGGTCGACCAGCTGGCCGATCAGTGCGTCGCCGGAAGCGCCCGGGGCGAAATAAATGACGCGGTTGTTTTCGGCGCGGCCCTGCAGTTCGTTCGGGTCGCGCTTGGACGGTCCTTCGACCAGCACGCGCTGGACGGTGCCGACCATGGCGGCGCTGAGCTTGCGGGTATTCGCGTCGATCTGGGCCTGCAGGCGCTGCAGGCGCGCCAGCTTGACCTCGTGCGGGGTGTCGTCTTCAAGGTTGGCGGCCGGGGTGCCGGGGCGCTTGCTGAAGATGAAACTGAAACTGTTATCGAAGCCGACGTCCTGCACCAGCTTCATCATGGCCTCGAAATCGGCATCGGTTTCGCCGGGGAAGCCGACGATGAAGTCCGACGAGATGGTGATGTCCGGACGCACCGCGCGGATGCGGCGGATGATGCTCTTATATTCCAGCCCGGTATAGCCGCGCTTCATGGCCTGCAAAATGCGGTCGGAACCGTGCTGCACCGGCAGATATAAATGGTTCACCAGCTGCGGGATCTTGGCAAAGGCGTCGATCAGGCGCTGGGTGAATTCCTTCGGGTGGCTGGTGACGAAGCGCAGGCGCTCGATGCCGGGAATATCGGCAATGTATTCGAGCAGCAAGGCAAAGTCGGCCGTGTCGCCGCCCTCCATGGCGCCGCGGTAGGCATTCACGTTCTGGCCGAGCAGCATGATTTCCTTCACGCCCTGGGCGGCCAGGCCGGCGACTTCGGTCAGCACGTCCTCGAAGCGGCGCGAGACTTCCTCGCCGCGGGTGTAGGGCACGACGCAATAGCTGCAGTACTTGCTGCAGCCTTCCATGATCGACACGTAGGCGACCGGGCCTTCGACCTTGGCTGGAGGCAGGTGGTCGAATTTTTCGATTTCCGGGAAGCTGATGTCGACCTGGGCCGTACCCGAGCTGCGGCGCTCGCGGATCATCTGCGGCAGGCGGTGCAGGGTTTGCGGGCCGAACACCATGTCGACGTGCGGGGCGCGCTTGACGATGGCCTGGCCTTCCTGCGATGCCACGCAGCCGCCGACGCCGATGATCAGGTCGGGACGCTGGCGCTTCAGTTCGCGCAGGCGGCCCAGGTCGGAAAACACTTTTTCCTGCGCCTTTTCGCGCACCGAGCAGGTATTGAACAGGATGACGTCGGCGTCGTCCGGTTTATCGGTGCGCACGAGACCATCGGACGCGCCGAGCACGTCCGCCATTTTGTCCGAGTCGTACTCGTTCATCTGGCAACCGAAGGTCTTGATAAATACTTTTTTCTGCATGGAATGCTTCGTTAAAAGAAATGCTCGCGCTTTGACAAAGCGTCAAGCGAGTTTACCGTAAAACCCTGTTTGCAGTCGAAAAGCGGCGTGCGGGGAGGGCGGAATGAATGCTACTAAGAATCACTTGTTGCCTGAATAAATCGCGTTGCCAATATAACTAGATTGTTAAATTGCGCTGAGGAATCAAAACGCGAAAGGCAAGGCAGAGTCAGGGTTTGCTCAGGATATTTCCTGTTGTAAATCAATACGTTCGGCTCGAATTCTTTCACACAAATTAACGGAAGAAATCTCTTGCGTGCGCCACAAATTATCCCCATGTGTTGAAATGCTTATGTGACAAGCTTTCCGCACGATAGCTTGATTTCCAACAATGACTCATGTGCTCAGGACGGATGTTCAAATACGGTACGGGTCTGATAATTTGTTTGAAAGACAAGTGCGTTTGGGGGAGTGTTAAGCAGAGCGCATGCGCGCCGGCATGTTTCTTAAGTGAAGATTCAGATTGGGTCTGCAGACTGGTTCTGAATGTTGGCTCAAGAGCGTGTTCGGGAACTTATGTTGACGGAAGCACAGTCTTTACAAAGTTCGTAAAGAACTATTTTAAACTACACTCACGAGGTAAAAATCATGGCACATCATGCTTTGTCTTCACAGGAAAGCTACAACCCTAATCATCTGCTCGACATCCTGCTGGGCAAGATGCAACTGAAAAACGACGCTGCGCTGTCGCGCATGCTGGAAGTGGCCCCGCCGGTCATCAGCAAGATCCGTCACCACCGCCTGCCAGTTGGCGCTTCGCTGCTGATCCGCATGCACGAAGTCACCGGCATGAGCATCCGCGACCTGCGCGACCTGATGGGCGACCGCCGTACCAAATACCGCCTGTCCGACGCCCAGGGCCGTCCGAAGCCAGAAGAAAAGGCAGCGCAGGCCGCAGCGGCAGCCCAGCAGCAACAGCAACAGCAGCAATCGCAAGGCAACGAAGCGTCGCCGTCGACCGGTAATTATGCGCACTGATACCGGCGGCATGGCAGATTCTACTGCCGTGCCACCGGTGATGCGCGGCAGCTGCCCGGCGCGCTAAGCGCCGCGCACGCTGCCGGTTTTTCCTCTTCGTCCTTTCCGGACGCATCGTTTCCCCGTTCTACATTTTCCGGCGCCCCTCAGGGCAGGCCGGTGTTTTTTTGCGTCCCGCGCATGAATCCGGCGATTGAGCGGTCCCAAGCAGGCAGGTCCTGGATACGGTATTCTCGCGCTGCCCCGGCGTGGCGTTCATAGCCAGCCCGGGCTGGCCGGCCCTCCGCCGTGCCCTTCACCCAGACAAAGGACTCTTCATGAAACTGTATTTCAGCCCCGGCGCCTGCTCGCTGTCCCCGCACATCGTCCTGCTCGAAACGGGCCTGGCCTTCAGCACCGAGCGCGTCGACCTCGGCAAGAAACTCACGGCCGGCGGCGCGGACTTCCGCAGCATCAATCCGAACGGATACGTGCCGGCGCTCGAGCTCGACAATGGCGCGGTGCTGACCGAAGGCCCGGCCATCGTCCAGTACCTGGCCGATCTCGCGCCGCAAGCCGGCCTGCTGCCGGCCGTCGGCCAGGTCGAGCGCTACCAGGCCCTGGCTTGGCTGAACTACATTTCTACCGAACTGCACAAGAACTACAGCCCGCTGTTCAAGCCGGACGCGACCGAGGACATGCGCGCCAACGCGCGCAAGATGCTGGCGCTGCGCTTCTCGCACGTGGCCCGCCACCTCGAAGGCCGCGACTTCCTGGTGGGCAACCAGTTCAGCGTGGCCGATGCCTACCTGTTCACCGTGCTGGGCTGGGCCGACGTCATCAAGTTCAGCCTGGCCGACTGGCCGCAGCTGCAAGCCTTCCGCGCGCATATCGGCGCACGCCCGGCCGTACAGGCCGCCCTGCGCGCCGAAGGCCTGTTGAACTAAGTTGCCGAACTGGTTGCCAAAATAAAATGATGCCGCCCAGTTCCTTGGGCGGTAACATGGCGGCATGACCAGTCAACGCTACATTGCCCTGTTACGCGGCATTAACGTAGGCCGCGCCAAGCGCGTGGCCATGGCCGACCTGCGCACCCTGGTGGCCGACCTCGGCTATACCGACGTGCGCAGCCTGCTCAACAGCGGGAACATCGTGTTCGGCGCCGGCGACATCGACCCGCTCGCCGCCGCGGCCGCCATCGAGGAAGCGATGGTCATCAAGCTCGGCGTGGCGGCGCGCGTGATGGTACTGTCTGGCGAAGACCTGGCCGCCGTACTGGCGGAAAATACCTTGCTGCCGCTGGCCGCCGACCATGCGCGCCTGCTGGTCTTCGTGCTGCCGGATGCCGCCGCACGCGCGGCGATTGCACACTTGTGCGAGCGCGACTGGGGCGAGGGCGCCCTGGCCATCGGCCAGCGCGCCGCCTATGTCTGGTGCCCGGATGGCGTGCTCGACAGTCCTTGCGCCGCGGCGCTCGGCAAGCAGCTGGGCGACACGACCACCTCGCGCAACTGGAACACGCTGTGCAAGCTGTATGCGCTCTGCGCGGAAGCGGCGCCGGCCAGCGGCGCCTGAGATCCGCCTTGTAAGGGATCTACTTGCGGCGTTATTTGAACTTCTCGTTGCTGTCGCGGCGCCGTGCCCGATAGCCGAGCAGCACCAGGCCGACCAGCATCATCGCGAACACTTCCGGTTCCGGCAGTTCCGACATTTGGGCGGGCGGGACGACAGGCTCGAGACGCGGCGCAGGCGCCAGGTTCGACACCCGGGGTGGGTGCAACGTGGCGCCGGCATGTGGCGCGGGCGTCAGGTCGATGACGGCGGCTTGCGCCGCACTTCCGGCCACCAGGCCCAGCATTAAGGCAAATAAGAATCTGTTCACGATTGTTCCCTTCCTTGCAGATATTGCTGGGTACAAACGCCTTACGGGGAGCAGGGCTGACCGTGAAGCTCCTCAAAAAGCATAACAAAAACCGCTGACCCGTTCACGTTTGATTGGCGTTCGATACACGGCGCATCAGGGCTGACGGCAAATGGAAAAGGGCGCGCCGTGGCGTCGGCATGCTGCTTCGTCATGTTAAAGAAATGCGACACCCGTCAGGACAGCGCATATCAAGAAACCAAGACTTTGCGTATAAACGGTTAAAACCGATGCAAGCTCTTGCAGCAATGGATAGACGCTTTGACGATACTTTTGACAGGCTCATAACGAAATGGCTTGTCAGCGTTTCCAGCTATGCCCTTGATCAAAAAAATTTAAGCCAGGCGTATACATCTCGGTTTTCTTTGCGGGTATAGTTTCCCTATCCCTGTTGCCTATCGGCATCAAAAAGATGTCGAATGCTTATCAGTTCGACCCCATGCGGCTCCTGAGTACGCCGCCGCCATTCCGACAAGCGCACCCCGGAAGGCCGCCTCCGCTTCACGCACTGTTGCATCACGCGCACCATACATTTGTAGAGTACCGAATATGCCCAACTTTGCCCGACTCCAGATCGCTTTCAAGAACGTGTACGTGCGCATTGCCGCCGCCGTGATGCTGGGGGTGATCACTGGCGTGGCGATCTGGTCGGCGGACAAGCCGCAAGACCCTAGCCCGGTCGTCCACTCGCAGGACATTTCCGAGATCACGCGCCTGGCCACGCAAAAGGACAAGCTCGATTACCTGATGGTGGCCAAGCCGCTGTCGGAGTCGCCGCGCTACGTGTTCAAGTTCAAGGGTGCGCCCGAGCTGCACGTGGTCAAGGTGCCGAGCACCTCGCACCTGAGCCTGGAGCGCGAAGTCCTGCTGAAGAACGCCATTCCCTATTCGATCGCCAAGGACGACTACTTGGCCTCGCACAAGGCCGTGCTCGAAGAAGAAGGCTCGGCCGGCGCCCACGCCGTCGATTTCCTGAAGCGCCACGCCTTCGAGATCGTGCTGCTGCTCCTGATCGTGTATTGCCTGAAGTTCGGCATCCCGGGCATGGGCGCCAGCTCGACCATGATCACCCCGGACAAGCTGAAGGGCAGCATGGACGACCTGATCGGCATGGACGACATCAAGCAGGAAGTGCTGCACCTGGAAGACATGATCCGCAACCGCGACGAGTACGCTTCGCACAACATCGACAAGCCGTTCAACGTGATGCTGACCGGTCCTGCCGGTACCGGTAAGACCAAGCTGGTCGGCTACCTGGCCAAGCGCCTGGACATGCCGCTGATCTCGGCCTCGGGTTCGGCGCTGGAATCGGGCTACGTCGGCGGCGGCTCGAAAGCCCTGAACGCCCTGTACCGCAAGGCCTGCGCCAAGGGCAAGTGCATCATCTTCCTCGACGAAGGCCAGAGCCTGTTCATGCCGCGCGGCCGCAGCGAAAAGAAATGGGAAGACGATACCGCCAACACCCTGCTCGGCCTGCTGGACGGCGTGAAGAGCGACAAGGGCCAGAACGTGATCTGGATCATCGCCTCGAACTTCGACGATGCCTCGACCGAGATGGACGAAGCGATGCTGCGCCGCTTCTCGGTGAAGATCAATTTCCGCCTGCCGAACAAGATGGAGCGCCGCGAACTGCTGAAGAGCTTCCTGGCGCGCAAGAAAGCCGGCCTGGTCGACTACGACGACCTCGACCTGGACCAGGTGGCGGAAATCACCCAGAACCTGAGCCCGGCGCTGCTGGAAACCGTGGTCGAGCGCGCCTCGATGCTGTCGATCCAGGAAAAGACGATCATCAACACCGATCTGCTGTTCCGTGCCTACGAGCGCGCCACCATCGGCCTGACCGACCGCGCCACCACCGCCGAGAAGCACAAGCAGCGCGAGCGCATCGCCCTGCACGAACTGGGCCACTTCTTCATGCAGATCGACCCGCACCTGCGCGCCGGCCTGTCGCTCGACGAAGTGAAGGAAAAGTCGCACCTGCTGAAGATTTCGACCGAAGCCGTCTCGAAGATCGGCGCCCTCGGCTACGTGCTGCAGTCGGGTGACGACATGTCGCTGCGCACCCTGGAAGAACTCGAACGCGACGTGATCGGCCTGTACGGCGGCATGGCGGCCGAAGAGCTGTTCTACGGCGCCCGGGGCATCTCGGTCGGCGCCCAGAACGACATCGAGAAAGTGACCAAGATGCTGAACCTGATGGTCAACCGCCTGTCGATGTACTCGCGCTCGAAGATCGACTACAGCCAGCTGAAGAACGACGCCAGCGGCGAGCACACCCTGCGCCAGATGGAAGAAAAGGCCGACGAACTGTACAGCTACACCCTGGGCGCGATGCGCGACTACCGCGCCATGATCGAGTCGATCAAGGACACGCTGCTCGACCAGTACGTGCTGTCGAAGGACGCCGTGTTCGAATTGCTGGAAGAGCGCAAGGAACTGCTGCAGTTCGCGCCGAAGCATGCGAACCTGAAGCTGTGCTCGGAGACCGGCGAGATGGTTGCCGCGTAAGCTACAGCTTCAATGAAAAAAGCCCGCTGAGCGTCATGCGCCAGCGGGCTTTTTGTTCGATGTCTGGGCGTGCAATACCTGTTAACTGTGAACGAATCGCGTACGCCAACGTAGGGTGGGCACTCCGTGCCCACGCGGTACGCACGTATCCGGCGGACTGCAGCAGTGAGGTGCTGCTCGTGATATGGGCGACGGCCGCAAACCTCTCGACTGGCGTCTTCCAACATCATCGCAAACGCCGGCGGGCGAATCATCCCCGCCGCAGGTGCAAGGCCAGGCACGTAACCGCGTGGGCACGGAGTGCCCACCCTACGGGAGGCTACCCGGCCGATTCTCCTGCATCTCAATGCGCGTGCTGCACATCCTTCAAGGTATCGAGCACATACCGCGTCATACTGCCCGCCAGCTCGTGCTCGCCCAGGAACACCTTACCGCCGGTATCCTCGCGCAGCAGTTCCGCTTCCTGCTCGTTATGCGTGCGCACCACCACGCGCACCGTGGGATTGAGCGCCTTGGCCGTCTCGATCATGGTGCGCACGTGGAAGGTATCGGGCGTGGCGATCACCAGCACCGCCGCGCGGGCGATGTGGGCCTGGATCAGCACCGCCGGTTCCGCCGCATTGCCCACCACCGCCGGCTGGTCGCGCTTGCGCAGGGCGTCGACGATCTCGCGGTTCTGCTCGGCCACCACGTAATGGATGCCTTGCGCGCTGAGGGCGTCGGCAATGCGCCGGCCCACGCGGCCGTAACCGACCAGCACCACCTGGCCGCTGAGGCGCTCGTGCGGCACCGTCATCGGCAGTTCGGCCAGCGGGTCGGGCGAGGATTCGAGCTTGCGCACCGCGCTAGAATTGGCGCGCAGCCAGCGCTGCAGCGGCTCGATGGCCGTGAACAGCAAGGGATTCACCGCAATCGAGATGATGGCGCCGGCCAGGATCAGGCTTTGCCCTTCCTGCGGCATCAGGCCCAGCGAAATGCCGAGCGCGGCCAGGATGAAGGAGAACTCGCCGATCTGCGCCAGGCTGGCCGAGACGGTGATTGCGGTATTGAGCGGATAGCGCAGCGCCAGCACCAGCAGCATCGCCGCGATCGACTTGCCGAAGATGATGACGGCGACCACGCCCAGCACCTTCAGCGGGCTGTCGACCAGCACCATCGGATCGAACAGCATGCCGACCGACACGAAGAACAGCACCGAGAATGCGTCGCGCAGCGGCAGCGATTCTTCGGCCGCGCGGTGCGACAGATCGGACTCGCGCAGCACCATGCCGGCAAAGAAGGCGCCGAGTGCGAACGACACACCGAACAGCTCCGACGAACCGTAGGCGATGCCGACGGCGGCGGCGATCACCGACAGCGTGAACAGCTCGCGCGAATTGGTCTTGGCCACGCGCCACAGGAACCAGGGGAAGAGCTTGCGCCCGACCAGCAGCATGAAGGCGATAAAGGCGCCCACTTGCAGCAGGGTCTTGCCGAGCGCGTACCAGATCGAGACATCGGCGTCGGCGCCCTTGCCGCCGAGCGGACCGGCGATCGCCGGCAGCAGCACCAGCACCAGCACGGTCACCAGGTCTTCGACCACCAGCCAGCCGACCGCGATGCGGCCGTTCATGGAATCGAGGATGCCGCGGCTTTCCAGCGCGCGCAGCAGCACCACGGTACTGGCCACCGACAGCGCCAGGCCGAACACCAGGCCCGCGCCCAGGCTCCAGCCCCACAAGTGGGCCATGCCGATGCCCATCGCGGTGGCCACCGCGATCTGCAGGATCGCGCCCGGCAGGGCGATCCGGCGCACGTCGAGCAGGTCGCGCAGGGAGAAGTGCAGGCCCACGCCGAACATCAGCAGCATCACCCCGATCTCGGCCAGTTGCGAGGCCAGCGACACATCGGCAACGAAGCCCGGTGTGGCTGGACCGATGACGATACCGGCGGCCAAGTAGCCAACCAGCGCGGGTAACTTCAGGCGGACGGCGATCATCCCGAAGAGAAGGCCGAAGCCCAGCGCGGCGGCAATGGTGGTGATCAGACTGAGTTCGTGATGCATGCAGTACAGCTCCTTATCAAGGTGGAATCGGAGCAGTATAAGCGACGTAGCAATTTCCTTGCCAAAAAAATAGAGAGGAGCCTCGGACATTCACGTCTTCTGCGGCAGTGCTATCTGTCTATAATCGAACGATAGAAAAGGACCACAGGTCCCTACACAATCAGGAGACGAACATGAGCAAGGTTTATGTGACCGGCGTCGGGATGATCCCGTTCGCCAAGCCCGGCGCCAGCGCGCCGTATCACGAGATGGGCGCGCAGGCCGCCCGCGCCGCGTTGCAGGACGCCGGCATCGACTACAACGACATCGAGCAGGCCTACGCCGGCTACGTGTACGGCGATTCGACCTGCGGCCAGAAGGCCTTGTACGGCGTCGGCATGACCGGCATCCCCATCGTCAACGTCAACAACAACTGCTCGACCGGCTCCACGGCCCTGTTCCTGGCGCGCCAGGCGATTGCCAGCGGCGCCGCCGATTGCGTCCTGGTGCTGGGCTTCGAGCAGATGAGTCCCGGCGCCCTCGGTTCGGTGTTTACCGACCGCCCGGCGCCCTTCGACGACTTCGACGCCGTTACCGACCGCCTGGTCGGCAAACCCGAGATTCCGCTGGCGCTGCGCTACTTCGGCGGCGCGGGCCTCGCGCACATGGAAAAGTACGGCACGCCGCTGGAAGCATTCGCGCGCATCCGCGCCAAGGCCAGCCGCCACGCCGTCAACAATCCGCTGGCGCTGTTTCGCAAGGAAGTCACGGCCCAGGACGTGCTCGACGCCCCCGCCATCTGGCCCGGCGTGATGACGCGCCTGATGGCCTGCCCGCCGACCTGCGGCGCGGCCGCCGCCGTGCTGGTCTCCGAAGACTTCGCGAAGAAGCGCGGCCTGCGCGCCGACGTGCACATCGCGGCCCAGGCCATGACCACCGACCGCGCCAGCACCTTCGACGCAAACGACATGATGCGCCTGGTCGGCTACGACATGAGCCGCGAGGCCGCCGCCAAAGTGTACGAGCAGGCCGGCATCGGCCCCGACGACGTCGACGTGATCGAGCTGCACGACTGCTTCGCCCACAACGAACTGATCACCTACGAAGCCCTGGGCCTGTGCCCGGAAGGCGGCGCGGACAAATTCATTCGCGAGGGCGACAACACCTACGGCGGCAAGGTCGTCACCAATCCGTCCGGCGGGCTGCTGTCGAAAGGCCACCCGCTCGGCGCCACGGGCCTGGCGCAATGCTTCGAGCTGACCCACCAGCTGCGCGGCAGCGCCGGTGCGCGCCAGGTCGACGGCGCGCGCACGGCCCTGCAGCACAACCTGGGGCTGGGCGGCGCCTGCGTCGTGACCATGTACCGCGCGGGCTGATGATGGAGATCGTACCTTCCTGGACCAACCCGGAGCTCGATGGCTTCCGCGACGCCGTGCGCCGTTTCGTTGCCAGCGAAATCGCGCCGCACGGGCAGCGCTGGCGCGAACAGCAGCACGTCGACCGCGACCTGTGGCACAAGGCGGGCGAGATGGGCCTGCTGGCCGCCGACATCCCCGAGGAATACGGCGGTGCGGGCGGCAACTTCGCCCACATGGCCGTGGTGTTCGAGGAACTGGGCTACGCCGGCGACATGGCCTTCGGCCTGCACGTGCACGCCATCGTCGCCCACTACCTGCTCAATCAAGGCACCGAGGAACAGAAGCGCCGTTACCTGCCCAAGCTGGCCAGCGGCGAAATGGTGGCCGCGATCGCCATGTCGGAACCGGGCGCCGGCTCGGACCTGAAAGGCATCCGCACGGGCGCCGTGCGCGGCGCGGATGGCTACCGCCTGAACGGCTCGAAGACCTTCATCTCGAACGGCTACCTGGCCGACCTGATCCTGGTGGTGGCCAGGACCGACCCGGCCGGCGGCGCGAAAGGCATCTCGCTGATGCTGCTCGAGACGCGCGACAATCCTGGTTTTCGCGTCGGCCGCATCCTGGAAAAGGTCGGCCAGAAGGGCCAGGACACCTGCGAACTGTTCTTCGACGACGTGCACGTGCCGCTGGCGAACGTGCTCGGTGGCGAAGAGGGCAGGGGCTTCGCCCAGCTGATGACCGAGCTGCCCTACGAGCGCACCATCATCGGGGTGGCCGGCGTGGCCGCCATCGAGCGCGCCCTGCACCTGACGGTGGAGCATGCAAAGGAACGCCGCGCCTTCGGCCAGCTTCTGATCGAGATGCAGAACACCCGCTTCGTGCTCGCGGAAATGAAGACCGAAGCCACGGTGGCGCGCATCTTCATCGACCGCTGCGTCGAAGACATGCTCGCAGGCCGCATGGACACGGTACGCGCCTCGATGGCCAAGTACTGGATCTCGGATTTGCAATGCAAGGTGGTCGACGGGTGCGTGCAGCTCTTCGGCGGCTATGGCTACATGCTCGAATACCCGATCGCCCAGATGTACGTCGACGCCCGCGTCCAGCGCATCTACGGCGGCGCCAACGAGATCATGAAAGAGATCATCGCCCGCTCCTTGTGAACCGTGCGCCATTCGGCGGCTTTGGTACCCACCGCAAACCGCCAATACGTAGGGTGGGTTCTCGAACCCACCACAACACCGCTCGCTTATTCGACAACTGAAAATGCCCGGACCCCTCCACGGTATCAAAATCATCGAACTGGTCGGCATCGGCCCCTGTCCCTTCGCCGCCATGATGCTGGCCGACATGGGCGCCGAGGTCATCCGCATCGACCGCAAGCAGTCGCCCAGCGCCGCCAGCCCCTTCCCATCGCTCGGCACCAGATACGACGTCATGGCCCGCGGCCGCCGCTCCATCGCCCTCGACCTGAAGCACCCCGAAGCGAAAGAGGTCGTCCTGACACTGCTGGAACAAGCCGACATCCTGCTCGAAGGCTTCCGCCCCGGCGTCATGGAACGCCTCGGTCTCGGCCCCGACGCCTGCCTCGCACGCAACCCGAAGCTGGTCTACGGCCGCATCACCGGCTGGGGCCAGACCGGCCCGCTGGCGCAAGCCGCCGGCCACGACCTGAACTACATCGCCCTGTCCGGCATGCTGCACGCCATGGGCCGTGCCGACACGCCGCCAAGCCCGCCGCTGAACCTGGTCGGCGACTTCGGCGGCGGCGCCATGATGCTCGCCTTCGGCGTGGTCTGCGCTGCGCTGGAGGCAAGGGGTTCCGGCAAGGGCCAGGTCGTCGACGCCGCCATGACCGATGGCTCGGCCCTGCTCGGTGCGATGATGTACGGCCTGCGCGCGCACGGCTCCTGGCGCGACGAACGCGCCGCCAACATGCTCGATGGCGGCGCCCCGTTCTACGACACTTACGCCTGCCGCGACGGCAAATTCCTCTCCGTCGGCGCCATCGAACCGCAGTTCTATGCGCAGCTGTTAATGCTCACCGGCGCCACCGATCCCGAGTTTGGCAAGCAATGGAGCCAAGGCCGCTGGCCCGAGCTGAAGGCAAAATTTGCCGCCCTGTTCGCCACCCGCACCCGCGACGAGTGGTGCACCCTGCTCGAAGGCAGCGACGCCTGCGTCGCCCCAGTGCTCGACATGGCCGAAGCACCGCAGCACCCGCACAACCGCGCACGCGGCACGTTCGTGAACATCGACGGCGTCACCCAGCCCGCCCCGGCCCCGCGCTTCAGCCGCACCGTGCCCGAAGCCGGCGCCGCACCGGCCACGCCCGGCCAGCACAGCGCCGAGGTGCTGGCCGACTGGGGCTGGGCGCCAGATGCAATCGAAAAGCTGAAAACCTTTCAAGTCATATAGGATTGCTACGGAATAAACACTTACCGTAACCATGACGAAAGAACGCGAACTCGACCAATCGAAACGGCTGGCACTGGCCTTTTTCATCGGCGCGGCCGCGCTGTTCGTGCTGAGCTTTTTCCTGCCGCAGACCTGGTGGACGGGCTTGCTGAAAGCGTTTTCCGAAGCAGCGATGGTCGGCGCCCTGGCCGACTGGTTCGCCGTGGTGGCGCTGTTCAAGCGCGTGCCGATTCCGGTGGTGTCGCGCCACACGAACATCATCCCGAACAACAAGGCCAAGATTGCCGATAACCTGGCGCTGTTCGTACGCGAAAAATTCCTCGATACCGAATCCATCGTCGGCCTGATCCGCAAGCACGACCCGGCGCAAAAGGTCGCCGACTGGCTGGTCAAGCCGGCGAATACCGAGCGCATGGGCCAATACCTGGTAAAAGTCGCATCCTGGATGCTCGACTTCACCGAAGACACGGCGGTACAAAACTTCCTGCGCAAGGCCGTGCACTCGATGGTGAAAAGCGTCGATTTATCCAAATCCGCCGGCACCATCCTGGAAAGCCTGACGCGGGGAGGGCGGCACCAGGAACTCCTGAACGAAGGCATTCACCAATTGGCGACACTGCTGGATAACGAGGAAACCCAATCCTATATTTCGCAGGGCATCGTCGACTGGCTGAAGGAAGAGTATGCCTTTATCGAAAGGATGCTGCCCTCGGAACTGATCGGCAGGAAGGGCGCGGATATCGCCGTGCGCCTGGCCTCGGGCATCCTGAACAAGGTGAGCGAAGACCCGCACCACCCGCTGCGCCAGCGTTTCGACGCGTTCACGGCCGAATTCATCGAGCGCCTGAAAGCCGACCCGGCCTTTGCCGCGCGCAGCGAGGAAATCAAGAACTACCTGCTGAACGACGAGGCGCTGAACAATTACCTGGCTTCGCTCTGGAACGAATTGCGCGAGTGGCTGAAGCGCGATTTGCAGGGCGAGACCTCGATGCTGCGCGGGCGCATCGAATCCGTTGGCGCCTGGCTCGGCCAGACCCTGGCCGACGACCCGCAACTGCGCCACTCCCTGAACGAGAACCTGGAACTGGCCTCGCGTGCGGCGGCGCCGGAATTCGCCGTCTTCCTCACCCGCCATATCGCCGACACCGTGAAGAACTGGGACAGCGCCGAGATGTCAGAACAAATCGAACTGAATATCGGCAAGGATTTACAATTTATTCGCATAAATGGCACGATCGTCGGCGGCCTGATCGGCGTGACGCTGTACCTGCTGTCGTCGCTGCCTGGTTTGCTGAACTGAGCGCGCAACCCGGCGTCATGCCGAAACCGGACAAGGTAGTATTGGCTCATCCATCAACGCAGGGAGAGCCCATGGATCAAGCACTCGACGCATGGCTGGCCGCGCATCCGGAAATCGAAGCTGTCCCCGGACGCGATTTGTTCATCATTGCGCGTTACCTGGTGCCGATGGAAGCGGCCATGATGCAGGGCTGCCTGGAAGCCTCGGGCATTCCGGCGGTATTGGCCGATGCCCACCTGATGCAGACCGATCTTTTATTGGCCCCGGCCCTGGGCGGTGTGCGCATTCTGGTGCCGGCAAGTTATTTGCAGCAGGCGCAAGCGGTGATCGAAGCCTATGGCCGCGGTGAATTCTCGTTGGATGAAGACGCCGAGGTCTGATGGCGACAAGCTGGCGCCAGATTTTTGCGCCGACGTTTCCCGTAGGGTGGGCACTCTGTGCCCACGCGGAACGATGAGCATAGGTAGCAGGGTTTCATCCGACGCCCCAATCCCATCGAAACGTATCGGAATGATCATTTGGAAACGCCAACGAATGGCATCTGCACGATTGAAATGGGGGATAACTCGGTGCAGACTTCCGCGTGGGCACAGGGTGCCCACCCTACGGTGTCGCGTGAACAAAACGCTGCCGCATGAGCAAAAGCCCGCTCCATAAACCAAAAAGCCGCCGATTCTTGCGAACCGGCGGCTTGTCGTATCTGGTGGTGATAGGTGGACTTGAACCACCGACCCCAGCATTATGAGTGCTGTGCTCTAACCAACTGAGCTATATCACCGAAAGCTGCTTACTGAAACCTGATAAGCAAATGGCTTGACTCGCATGAGCCAAGCCATCGCTTGGAATCCTGGTGGTGATAGGTGGACTTGAACCACCGACCCCAGCATTATGAGTGCTGTGCTCTAACCAACTGAGCTATATCACCAAAGAGAACGATATTATCCAAGGCGGAACGCGCTCTGTCAAGGCTGCTTCAGCGAAACAGCGCGCGTTTTTCGCGGCAGTGCTAATCCGACAAGCCATCTAGGTGGCGCAACATCGCGCCCGCCGGGTCGGGTCCCATGAAGTCGACCACGATCCGCTCCGGCATGGCGCGCAGCCAGGTCAGCTGGCGCTTGGCCAACTGGCGCGTGGCGATGATGCCGGTCTCGCGCAGGCCGGCACGGTCGATCTTTCCGTCCAGGTAATCCCAGGATTGGCGATACCCGACGCAGCGCATCGACGGCAAATTCGGCGACAAATCGCCACGCGCACGCAGGCGCGCCACCTCGGCCACGATGCCGGTGTCGTCGGACGTGCCCAGCATCTGCTCGAAGCGCTGCGCGATGCGCTTGTGCAGGATGCTGCGGTCCGGCGTCTCCAGCGCAAACGACACCAGCTCGAAAGGCAGTACCGGCTTTTCACGCCGCGCCAGCAGCTCCGACATCGGCTTGCCCGTCAGTTCGATGATCTCCAGCGCGCGGTTGATGCGCTGGGCGTCGGCGGGCGCCAGGCGCTCGGCGGTGACCGGGTCGAGCGCGCGCAGCCTGGCGTGCATGCCGGGCCAGCCGATCTGTGCGGCCTCGGCATCGAGGCGCGCACGCACGGCGGCGTCCGCCGTCGGCAAGTCGTCCAGACCCTCGGTCAGGCCCTTGAAATACATCATCGTGCCGCCCACCAGCAGCGGTAATGCGCCACGCGCCGCGATCTCGGCCACCAGGCGCAGGGTATCGTTCCTGAACTGCATCACCGAATACGCGTCGAGCGGGTCGATGATGTCGATCAGGTGGTGCGGCACGGCCGCCAGTTCTTCAAGCGTCGGCTTGGCGGTGCCGATGTCCATCTCGCGGTACACCAGGGCCGAGTCGACCGAAATGATTTCGACCGGCCGCTCGCGCGCAATGGCGAGGGCGGCCGCGGTCTTGCCCGACGCGGTCGGGCCCATGATCGCCACGGCCAGCGGCCGGGCGTTTGCTACTTCATTCAACATGTTATTGACCGCGCAGGAACAGTTTGTCGAGGGCCGCGATGTCGAGCTGGACCCAGGTCGGGCGGCCATGGTTGCACTGGTCGGCGCGCTCGGTGCTTTCCATCTGGCGCAGCAGCGCGTTCATTTCGGGAATAGTTAGGATGCGGTTGGCGCGCACCGCCGTGTGGCAGGCCAATGTGCCGAGCAGCTCGTTCCTGCGTTCGATCAGCACGCGCGAGCCGCCGAATTCGCGCACGTCGCGCAGCACGTCGCGCGCCAGCGTCTGCGCGTCGGCGTTCTTCAGCAGCGTCGGCACCGCGCGCACGGCCAGCGTGGTCGGCGACAGGGCGGCGATATCGAAGCCCAGCGCCTTCAGGGTGTCCTGGTGGTCGTTGGCGGTGGCCACCTCGATCGCATCGGCAAAGAAGGTCACCGGAATCAGCAGCGACTGCACCCCCATATCCTGGCCTTCGACCTGGGCGTCGAGCGCGTTCTTCAGTTGCTCGTACAGGATGCGCTCGTGCGCCGCGTGCATGTCCACCAATACCAGGCCGCGCGTGTTCTGGGCCAGGATATAGATGCCGTGCAGCTGGGCCAGGGCGAAGCCGAGCGGGAAATCGTCGTTGCTCGGCGCGCTTGATACGGCCGGCATCGGCGCCACCTGCAGCGGCGCCGATGGTGACGATGACGCCGCTGCGCCAGTGCGTTCGTTATCGGCAAACAGCGCGCCATAGTTGGCCGTGGTCTGCGCCACGCCCTGTGTCGCCGGGGCATCCCAGCGGCTGCCCGGCGGGTAGGGCGAAGGCGAAAAGGTCGGCGCCAGTTGCGCGCCGAACGAGGTCTGCTCGTGCGGACGGCGCCAGTTGGCGTTCGCGTTCGACGACGATGGCGTGATCTCGGCCGCGGTGAGCGGCGCCGGCACGCTGCCGTGCGCCGTGGCGGACGTTTGCGCCAGCGCGCGCTGCACCGCGTGGAACACGAACTGGTGCACGGCGCGGCCGTCGCGGAAGCGCACTTCGGTCTTCGACGGGTGCACGTTGACGTCGACCAGGGACGGATCGAGGTCGAGCGCCAGCACGTAGGAAGGGAAGCGGTCGCCGTGCAGCACGTCCTGGTAAGCGGCGCGCACCGCGTGCACCAGCACCTTGTCGCGCACAAAACGTCCGTTCACGTAGAAGAACTGGCCGTCGGCGCGCGCCTTGGAGGCGGTCGGCAAACCGGCATAGCCGAACAGGCGCAAGGGGCCGGCGACTTCGTCGATGGCGATGCGCGCCTCGGCGAAATCATTGCCCAGGATCTGGCTGCTGCGCCGGGCCATCTCGCCCACGGCCCAGTGGTCGATCGTGCGGCCGTTATGCGTGAGGCTGAACGAGACGTCGGGGCGGGCGAGGGCGATGCGGCGCACGACCTCGGCGCAGTGGCCGTACTCGGTCTGCTCGGATTTCAGGAATTTGCGGCGCGCCGGCGTATTGAAATACAAATCCTGCACGTCGATGGTGGTGCCGAGCGGGCCGGAAGAGGGCACGACCTGGCCCAGGTGCGAGCCGACGATTTCCCAGGCGTGCGGCGCGTCCTTGGTGCGCGAGGTGATCGACACCGCCGCCACCGAGGCAATCGAGGCCAGCGCCTCGCCGCGAAAGCCCAGCGTCGCCACGTTCTCGAGGTCGGTCAGCGAGGCGATTTTCGAGGTGGCATGGCGCGCCAGGGCCAGCGGCATCTGGTCGGGCTCGATGCCGCGGCCGTTGTCGGTGATGGCGATGCGCTTGACGCCGCCTTCTTCCAGGCGGACCGTGATCTGGGTGGCGCCGGCGTCCAGCGCGTTTTCCAGCAGCTCCTTGACGACGGCCGAGGGCCGCTCGACGACCTCGCCAGCGGCGATCTGCGAAATCAGCTGGTCGGGAAGTTGCTGGATGGGACGGTGGGTAGGGACGGGCGCGTTCATCGCTCAGATTATATCGCGCGCCGAAATCGCCGGTCCCCGTGTTGTCTTATTTTTGCTCGCCGCTTTTTTCACGCACCGGAATCGGCGCATTGCACAAATCGACGTGCCCTGCCGCCACCACGTTCCACGGGCCGCCGCGGTTGCGCTGGGCTTCCACCACTTTCTGGTACGTGGCGCTGTCGGTGCGCATCACCTCGAAGTTGCTGCGCTCTTCCTGCGGCACATCCGCCGCCACGCGCAGGGACTTGATCGGCACCTGCATCTCCGGCTTGTCGTAGAAACCCATCGGCGCCGGGCCGCGCGGCATCGAGGACAGGAGCGGCATGCCGGATACGACGCGCCCGACCACGGTGATGTTGCGGTCCAGGTGGCGTGGCGCCTGGCCGGTGACCACGTACAGCGCGGTGCCGCCGCCGCTGTCGGCCTCGTTGTCGCGGCCCACGCCGACCATGGCGTAGCAGTGGGCGAGCCAGGTTTCGCCCTTCTTCGGGTCGCGCCCGACCGGGAAACCGTTCGAATGGCCGACTTGCGGCGCGTAGCCGTCCACGTCCTTCAGGCGCGTGAAGTGGCGGTCGTTCTTGATGGGGGCGGTGAACTCGGCCTTCAGCTTCATCTTCGCGTCTTTCACGGGACGCGGATTCTTTTCGTCCGGGTCGCCCCACTGGACCACGAAGTTGTCTTGCGAACGCAGGACGACCAGGCCGTCGAAATAATGCTCGCGCGCCAGGGCCTTGATGTTGGCGGCATGGTTCAGCGCGAAGGGTGGGGCCAGTTCGATGACCACGCGGCCGCCCGGCAAGTCCATGTAGAGCGTGTTCTCGAGATCCAGCGGGCGCCAGTCGGCTGCCTTTGATTCCTTGACGATCTCGCCCACGCTCGCCTTCGGCGGCAAGGGTTTCGGCTCGGCCGCCCGGGCCGGCGCACTCGCGAATGTACTTGCCAACGCACTTGCCAACACCAGCACGCCGATGGTCATCGTTCCAGCATTCATCTCCACCACCTTTGTTGTTTATGTAAGGTAATTGTAGACCTGAATTTGCGTGTTTCGGAAACTTAACACACCCTTAAATATCGCAAGCGGCGGGAAGTCTGCTTGTCCGGCCAGAGGTTTTGGCGGGCTCACTAATGGTATGATGCGGCGTTACCGTTTAGGAAAATTATGGATCTGATGCAATTTTTCGACATGATTCTTCATGTCGATAAGACGTTGGGCGTCCTGCTGGCCCAGTACGGCGTGTATGTCTACATCGTCCTGTTTGCCATCGTGTTCTGCGAGACCGGTCTCGTGGTCCTGTTTTTCTTCCCGGGCGACACCTTGCTCTTCATCGCCGGCGCCTTCTGCGCTACCGGCGAAATGAGTTACCCGCTGCTGATGGCGCTGTTGATCATAGCCGCCGTCACAGGCAACACCCTGAATTACTACATCGGCGAAGCCGTCGGCCAGCGCATGTTCACCCATGATTACCGCTGGATCAACAAGGACGCGCTGCACCGTACCCACGACTTCTTCGAAAAGCACGGCGGCAAGACCATCATCCTGGCGCGCTTCGTGCCGGTGGTGCGCACCTTCGCCCCGTTCGTGGCCGGCGTGTCGGACATGACCCATACCCGTTTCCAGCTGTACAACATCACCGGCGCCGTGCTGTGGGTAGCCAGTCTGGTGACTGCCGGCTACTTCTTCGGCAACATTCCTATCATCCGCGACCACCTGACCGAGATCGTGCTGGTGGGCGTGAGCGCGGCCATCGTGCCGCTGATGCTGGGCGGCTTGTGGAAGTTCGGCCGCAGGATGTTGAGCCGATAAGCCTGGCTGGCAACACCCTTGTTCGCAAACCTGAAGCGCCGGATTGTTCCGACGCTTTTTCGTTGCGCACCGCGTTTAAATCGGCAAAAACGCTCAAGTTTCCGTACGGAAGCGTCGTTAAAGGAGGGTAGATAACTTCCACCCACCCCATGCGCCACTTCATCGCCCTGTTCGCTTGCAGCCTCGTCATGCTCCACGCAAGCGCCAACGAACCGCCTGCCCACGCCGCCAAGCCGGAAGCGGACGCGGCCAGGAAGCTCGCGGCCGACATCGCCAAGCCTGCCAGCGCCAAGCCTGCGGCCGACAAGGCCGATAAGGCCGCGCCTGCCGCCGACAAGGCTGCCGCCGACAAAGCCGCGGCCCTGGCGATTGCCCGGGCGGCCGACAAGTCGGTGGCCGACAAGGCCGCTGCCGAGAAAGAGCCAAAGGGCGAGAAGGCCGTCGACAAGCCGGGCAAGACCAGCGCGAGCACCGCCGACAAGGCGGCCTCGGCCATTTCCGCCACCAGCGAGGAAGATGCCGAAGTCGATCTGTCGGTGCGTATCGCCGAGCGCCTGGCCGAGATGCGCGCCAAGCAGGCCGCGCGCATGGCCGCCGCCGCCAAGGCGAAAAAGGCTGCCGAAGCCAAGCGCAAGAAGGAAGCCGCCGCAGCCGCCGCCGTGGCCGTGGCTGCCGCCGCGCCGAAGATCAGCAACCACTGGGACTACGAAGGCGAGTTCGGTCCCGAGAACTGGGGCAAGATCAACCCGGCCTGGTCGCAGTGCGGCGCCGGCAAGCGCCAGTCGCCGATCGACATCCGCGACGGCATGAAGGTCAGCCTGGACGAGATCGATTTCAATTACCGTTATTCGGACTACACCGAGGTCGACAACGGCAAGACCGTGCAGGTGAATCTCGCGCGCGGCAACTTCATGACGATCGGGAACCAGAGCTACGAACTGGTGCAGTTCCACTTCCACCGTCCGTCGGAAGAAAAGATCAACGGCAAGGGCACCGAGATGGTGATCCACCTCGAGCACCGCGGCCCGGGCGGCAAGCTGGCCATCGTCGCCGTGCTGCTCGAGCGCGGCAAGGCGAACGACGCCATCCAGACCGTGTGGAACAACATCCCGCTGGAGAAGAACCAGCAGGTGGCGTCCAGCGAGCCGCTCGACCCGCTGGAACTGCTGCCGGAACGCCGCGAGTACTACACCTACATGGGCTCGCAGACCACGCCGCCGTGCACCGAGAACGTGCTCTGGCTGGTGATGAAGCAGCCGATGACGGCGTCGCCGGCACAGATGGCCCTGTTCTCGCGCCTGTATCCACTGAATGCCCGTCCGGTGCAGGAAAGCGAAGGGCGGATGGTGAAGGAATCGAATTAAAACGAAAGCCGGCGCGAGCCGGCTTTTTTGTTTGGCAGGTGCGATTGCCCTACGAAACGTGATATTCACCCACCCAGTGCTCGCCCGGCTGCAGCACCGGCCCGTTCAACAAGGCCGGCTCGACGCACACGAAGCGCCGGTACTCCTCGTCCGCCATGTCCGACAGCGCCGCCGCATCTTCCGCGCCCGGATTCCACACCACCGCATCGGTGAACCCTTCCTGGCGCACGGTCAGCATCACGCCGCCATCGATCAGCGCCAGCGGCGGCGTGACGCCTTCATACACATGGTCGAACTTGCCCGTGATGGCCAGCTCTTCGCGCTCGACGCCGTTGATGCGCACGGTGCCGATATCGCCCACCAGGTGATAGGTGTGCAGGGCTGCCGCGAAAGGAAACGCATCCTGCCCGGCATTGCGTACTTCAAAGCGCATCCTCAGTTCGTTGGCGTGGATGGCCACCCGCAGCGCCAGCGCAAAGCCATGCGGCCAGGCCGTCGCGTGTTCCGGCGCCAGGTCCTTCGGCTCCAGCGCGAGCACCGCAAAGGCCCAGCCATGCTCGACGCCGCTGTCCTCGACACGCCAATTGCTCACGCGCGCAAAGCCGTGGCGCATGCCCTCGCCGCGCTCCGCGAACTGCGGAAAGATCACCGGCACGCCGCCACGGATCGCGCGGCTGCCGTCGAGCGCCGACTGGGCGCTGCAGAACAGGCGCTCGCGCCCGTCGGCGCCGCGCCAGGAAATCAGGTGGGCGCCGTACAGGGTGACGCAGGCTTGCGCGCCGTCTGGCGCGGTGAGGAGCAGGGCCGGCAGCTGGCCGTAGGTGGTCTGGATCGCGGCTTCCATTTCGATGGTTGTCGTTTCATTACTTGGGCGGGTAGTATGCCATGTCCATCGGTCCGATGCGTCGACACAAGAACCATGCTTTCAAAGGATGCCCATGCTCGCCTTAAGCGATCCTCGCTGGAATGAACTGAACGATGCATATGGCAATGCAAGCGCGGTTCCCGCACTGCTGGCGCAATTGGCCCGGCAGCCGGACGACGATGGCGATGCCGAGCCATGGTACAACCTGTGGAGTGCGCTGGCGCACCAGGGCGACGTGTACCCGGCTTCGTTCGCGGCGGTACCGCATGTGGTCGAGGCCCTGGCGGCATCGCCCAAGACGGCCAGTGCCGTCTATTTTCACTTTCCGGCATGGATTGAAATTTGCCGGCACAGGAATACGGTCGCGGTTCCAGCCGACCTGGAAACGGCCTATTTCCAGGCGCTGGCGCGCTTGCCCGCGCTGGTGGCCGAGGTGGCCGGAAAAGAGTGGGATGCGGCCTTCAGCGCGTGTGCGCTGTCGGCAACAGCGGCAGCCAAAGGCCAGCACCAGCTCGCGCAGGCGCTGCTGGAACTGGCTTCACCCGAAACCGTGGGCGAGTTCATGGAATGGATGGATGAGCGCTAGCCGACCAGCGCCCATTGCCAGGCTTAGGTCGTGCGGCTCTTCGCCATCGGCGGATTCGCCGAGAAGTAGCGCTTGATGCCCTTCGCAATCGCATTCGCCAGCTGGTCCTGGTAGCCGTCGTCCTTCAGCTTGGCCTCTTCTTCCGGGTTCGAGATGAAGGCGGTCTCGACCAGGATGGATGGAATGTCCGGGGCCTTCAGCACCGCAAACCCGGCCTGCTCGACGGCCGCCTTGTGCAGGCGGTTGATGCCGCCGATCTCGCCCAGCACGGCCTTGCCGAGTTTCAGGCTGTCGTTGATCTGGGCCGTGGTCGAGAGGTCGAACAGCACGCTGGCGAGCTGCCTGTCGTGGCGGGCGAGGTTCACGCCGCCGATCATGTCGGCCTTGTTCTGGTCGTTCGCCAGCCAGCGTGCGGCGGTCGAGGTCGCGCCTTTTTCCGACAGCACGAACACCGAGGAACCGCGCGCGGTCGGCACCGTAAAGGCGTCGGCGTGGATCGACACGAACAAATCGGCCTGCACCTTGCGCGCCTTTTCCACGCGGGTACCGAGCGGGACGAAATAGTCGCCGTCGCGGGTCAGCATCACGCGCGTGTTCGGCAGCGCTTCCAGCTTGGTCTTCAGGCGCTTCGCCACGGCCAGCACGATGTCCTTTTCGCGGGTGCCGGTGGCGCCGATCGCACCCGGGTCTTCGCCGCCATGGCCGGGGTCGAGGGCAATCGTCACCATGCGCACCACGTTGCTGACCGGGGGCTTGGGCTTGATCAGGGATTTTCCCGGCGCCGGCGGCGGGGCCACTTGAGGCGTGCCGCCCAGGGCGGCGATCTCGGCCTCGATGCGGCCCACCGGATCGGGCACAGGCGGCTGGGCTGGCGCTGGTTGGGCCGGCACTGCGGTCGGGGTACCGTCGCCGGGCGACCATTCGCCTTTTTCGATCAGGGCGGCAATCGGGTCCGCCTCGCGCACCGGATACAAGTCGAAGATCAGGCGGTGCTTATAGGTGCCGACCGGGGCCAGCGTGAACACCTGCGGCTTGATTTCTTCCTTCAGGTCGAACACCAGGCGCACCACCCTGGGGCGGTTCTGGCCGACGCGCACCTGCTTGATGTAGGGGTCGTTCGGCTCGACCTTGGCCACCAGGCTTTTCAGCGTGTTGTTCAGGTCAAGGCCGTCGATGTCGACCACCAGGCGCGGCGGATCGGGCACCAGGAAGTGCTCGGTCTTCAGGTCGCTGTCGTTTTCCAGCGTCACGCGGGTGTAGTCGTCGGCCGGCCAGACGCGCACGGCCAGGATCTGGGCGGCGCTTGCCGGCAGGGGCGCGACGACAGACAGCAGCAGGGTGCCGCCGGCTTTCAGCAGGGTACGGCGAGCGCCGGACGTCACGGGGGAGGGAAGGAGAGACGGTCGAGGCATAGCAGGCCTAATTCGGACAACGCCTGCAATTCTACAGTACGCCCGAGGCCGCTAACATTAAGCAAGACTTTAACGTCGGGCAATGGCAACACCGGTTCGCCCTTTTCCGGCCATTCGACGATGCAGATATTCTTGCCGTCGAAGTCTTCGCGGAAGCCCGCATCGAGGAATTCTTCCGGGCTCGACATGCGGTACAAATCGTAGTGGATGATGTTCGCCGGCTGGCCGCCCAGCTGCACGCGGTAGGGTTCCGACAGGGTATAGGTCGGGCTCTTGACGGTGCCCTTGTGGCCGGCCGCCTGGATCAGGGAACGCGTGAGCGCGGTCTTGCCGGCGCCGAGGTCGCCGTGCAGGTAGATGACCAGGCCGGGCAAGATGGCGCGCGCCAGGGCGGCGCCCAGGGCGGCGGTGGCCGCTTCGTCCGGCAGGTAGGCTGTGAAGTGCTGCATCAATTAAAATGGTAGGTTTCGCGGCGCGCCGGCGCCGCCAGTGTGATTCTTCTTGCCATGATTCCAACTTCCCCCGACCTGCACGAACTCGCGCGCGCCATCAAGGCGTGGGGGAGGGAACTCGGCTTTGCCGACGTGCGCATTGCCGACGTCGACCTCGCGCATGCCGAGGAAGGCTTGCAGGCCTGGCTGGCAGCCGGGCACCATGGCGAGATGGATTATATGGCAAGCCACGGCATGAAGCGCGCCCGGCCGGCCGAACTGGTGCCGGGCACGGTGCGCGCCATCGTCGCGCGCATGGATTATCTGCCGAAGAATAATGAGCCGGGGTCGGCTTGGCGCGCCCGCGAGGCGGCGCGACAAGCCGACCCCGGTGCGGCCGTGGTGTCGGTGTATGCGCGCGGCCGCGACTACCACAAGGTGCTGCGCAACCGCCTGGCCCAGCTGGCCGAACGGGTGAAGCGCGAGATCGGCGAGTACGGCTACCGTGCGTTCACGGATTCGGCGCCGGTGATGGAACTGCCGCTCGCCGCCAAGGCCGGCCTGGGCTGGCGCGGCAAGCACACGCTGCTGCTGTCGCGCGAAGCCGGTTCGACCTTCTTCATCGGCGAGATCCTGGTCGATCTGCCGCTGCCGATCGATGAGGCGACCAGCGGCCACTGCGGGCAGTGCAGCAACTGCATTGATCTCTGCCCCACGCAGGCCATCCTCGGCCCGGGGCGGCTGGATGCGCGGCGCTGCATTTCGTATCTCACCATCGAGCTGAAAGGCAGCATTCCGCTGGAGCTGCGCCCGCTGATCGGCAACCGCATCTACGGTTGCGACGATTGCCAGCTGGCTTGCCCGTGGAACAAGTTTGCCCAGCGCGCGGTGTTGCCGGATTTCGACGAGCGCAATGGCCTGGGCGATGCTTCGCTGGTGGAACTGTTTGCCTGGGAAGAAGAGGAATTCAACCGCCGCACCGAGGGCAGTCCGATCCGGCGCATCGGCCACGAGCGCTGGCTGCGCAACCTGGCGGTGGGGCTGGGCAATGCGGCATCAAGCCGTGCCGGCGATCCGGCTATCGTGGCGGCCTTGCGTACGCGTGCCGAGCACCCGTCCGCGCTGGTGCGCGAGCACGTGCGCTGGGCGCTGGGGCAGCATGGAGCCTGAAGGGCGTCATGCCTCGATGCGTTTCGCGCGCAGGGCCGACCAGTCGCCATCAATGGAGATCATGGCTACCGAAGTGATGCCCTGTTCCTTGAGGTAGGCGCTGATCGTGTCGCGGTTGATGTCGGTGGCTTTCGAGGCGGTCTGCTTCAGGTAGGCGATCCACAGCGAGCCCTTGTCGCCCAGGCGTTCCTTGGCCAGCGGCACGGCCGCTTCCAGCTCCTTGCGGTTCAGGCAAAAGGCCATGATCACGTCGAAGGGCCCGTCGCCTTCTTGCATGATTTCTTGCGGAAACTGCGCCACGACCGATGGGTGGGTGTTGCCGTTGATGACCTGCATCGATTTCGCGTTTCGCAAAAACATCCTGTCTGCAACTGTCTTTTCGTTCATCTGCTTTTCCTAAAAGAAGTTGGCGTCGCGTGGCGGGAAGGGGCGACGCGTTCAAATTGATTTTACAAGCGATTGGGGAATGGCGAGGATGGGTGGGTGTCCGGTGCGCGCGGGGTGTGACCGGGAGTTGTGGCTGGGTTTGGGTGGGTTTTTTGGCGAACGTGGCGCTGTTGCGTGATGCGTTATCGGTAGGTTTGATCCGCGTGGGCACGAGTGCCCACCCTACGGTCACCGTTATCGGCGAGATCATACGAACCCCGGATACGCAGCGTGTCCCGTAAGGTGGGCACCCCGTGCCCACGCGGATTCAACACACCATTAACGGCTCACGCAACAGCGCCACGAACGTGGAAAACGGCTCCGCTTACTTCAACAACCCCGCCAACTCGACCGCCGTCTTCACCTGCATCTTGTCGAAGATATGCGCCCGGTGCACCTCCACCGTGCGCATGCTGATGCCCAATTCGTCCGCGACGACCTTGTTCATCTTCCCCGCCAAAATCAGGTCCAGCACCTCGCGTTCGCGCGCCGACAGGGTCGCCAGCCGCATGCGCACCTGGTCCGATGCGGCCGCCGCGCGCGAGGCGGCCAGGGCCTGGTCGACCCGGTCCATCAGCTGGTTGTCGTTGAACGGCTTCTCGAAGAAATCGAAGGCCCCGCGCTTGAGCGAATCGACCGCCATCGGCACGTCGCCGTGCCCGGTCAGGAAAATCACCGGCAGGCGCGGCAGCAGCCCGCGGCCGATCAGCTGGTCGAACACGGCCACCCCGTTCATGTCGGGCATGCGCACGTCGAGCAGCACGCAGTCGCCGTCGAGGTCGGGCTCGCCCACGCTGTCGAGGAAGGCTTGGCCGCCGGCATAGCCGCGCGCCGCCAGCCCGCGCGACTGTGCCAGCCAGGCGAGTGCGTCACGGATGACTTCTTCGTCGTCGACGATGTGCAGCATGCGATACCTCCTCAATGCACTATTTTAGCTCAGGCGCACCCGTTGCAGATGCCGCCGCCGCCACATCGCGGCGCGGCAGGCTGAAGGTAAACACCGTGCCGCCGCCCGGATTCGGCGCATGGGTGAGCGTACCGCCGTGGAATTCGATCGCCGTGCGGCAGATCGACAGGCCCATGCCCATGCCTTCGGCCTTGGTCGAGAAGAAGGGCGAGAACAGGCGCTCGGCCACGTCGGGCGGGATGCCGTGGCCATTGTCGATCACCGACACCGACACCTGGGCCGCGTCGGCATCGGCCGCAATGCGCAGCACGCGCCGCTCGGGCGGCACCTCGGCCATGGCCTCGATGCCGTTGCGGGTGAGGTTCAGCAGCACCTGTTCCAGCATCAGGCGGTCGGCCAGCACCGTGGGCAGCTGGGCCGGCAGCTCGAACTGCAGCGCCACGTAAGCCTTGCGCGCCTGCAGCTCGACCAGGGCGCGCACGCCGTCGACCACGCTCTTGATCGCCACTTCCTCGCGCTGCGGCTCGCTCTTCTTCACGAACTCGTGCACGCTCTTGATGATCTGGCCGGCGCGCTGGGCCTGCTGGCGCGCCTGCTCCAGCGCGCGCCGCAGCAGGCTGGGCTCGACCGGCACGCCCTTGTCGGCCCGTTCCAGCACGTTCAGGGCGCCGGCTGTGTAACTGGAAATCGCCGCCAGCGGCTGGTTCAGCTCGTGCGCCAGCATCGACGAGATTTCGCCCATGGTCGCCAGGCGCGCGCTCGCTTCGAGCTTTTCCTGCTGCTGACGGTTCAGTTCCTCGGCCTTCTTGCGGTCGGTGATGTCGAGGATGGAACTCATCCAGCCGGTCTGCTTGCCGCGGCTGTCGACCAGCGGCGCCTCGAACACCAGCACCGGCACGCGCACGCCATCGGTGCGCTGGAATACGGTTTCGAATTGCGGCGTGGCGGTGCCGGCCAGGATTTTGGCGAAGCGCTCTTCGTAGTCGGTTGTCGCTTCCGGCGCCCAGTAGGGCATGGGCGGCTTCTTGCCGAGCAGTTCTTCCGCCGGCAAGCCGACGATCTGGCAAAAGGCCTTGTTGACGTAGGTGACGCGCCCCTCCAGGTCGCGCGCGCGCAGGCCGGTGAGCAGCGAGTTTTCCATCGCGGTGCGGAAGGCCATCTGCTGGCGCAGCGCGCTTTCGGCGGCCAGGGTACGCGAGATGTGGCGCCACAGGCTCATCAGGCTGATCAGGAGACCGAGCGCCAGCACGATCACCGAACCGACCAGCAAATTCGGCAGCAGGCGCGGCGAGCCCTTCACGCTGTCGGTGGCCAGCACGATCGAGCTGCCCGGCAGGTCGAGCGCGCGGCGGTGGGTGTAGACGCCGCGTCCCGGTCCGCCGTCGGCACGCGCGGCCACGGGGTCGTCGTCGCGGTCGAGCAGGGCCAGGGCGTTGTCCTGGGCGAACCACCAGGGCACCGTTTCGTCGAGCAGGACCTTCAGGCTGTAGGTGGCCACCAAAGCGCCGGCGTACTGGCCGCGCCGGAACAGCGGCAGGTAGTAGTCGATCATGCCGGGCGCGTGGGCGCTGGCGCCGTAGGGCTCGGTGTAGCGGCCGGCGCGGGTCAGGCGTGCCATTTCCATGGCTTCGGCGCCGACCGATGCCAGGCCGCCCGGCGGCAGTTCCAGGCCGTGATGGGCCAGGGTCGCGCCATCGGGGCCGAGCCAGAGCACGCGGCGCAGTTCGTGGCCGTTCTTGAACATCTGGTCCAGGCGCGCCTGCAACTGCTCGGGCGCGGGCGGCTTGACCAGCAGGTCTGCGCCGAGCACGGACAAGGCTTCCTCGCTGCGCGCCAGCTCGAAACGCAGGGTCTGCTCGACCCAGAGCGTGTCGGCGATCAGCTGCTCCTGGCGCTCGTTGGCCTCCATCTGGCGCGCCTGCCAGGGCAACCAGATCAGCACCGCCAGGAACAGCAGCACCAGCAGCAGCGGCACCAGCCAGCGCCAGGGACGGGACAGGCTGGCGCGGCGCGGCAGGCGGATGGGATTTTTCATGCGGGACCGTACAAGTTTGCGTCGAGTGATGTTATTGTGGAATTCCACAAATGCAATGCAAAATGCAGCAGAGCAGAATGGTTTGTGCGTCGTTCAAAAATAATCGAGACACCGAGGAGACACCATGCAGATCAAAGCCCTGGCCGCGGCCTTTGCCGTCGTCCTGTCCATGAATTCCGCCTGGGCCCAGGCGCCCATCGTCATCAAGTTCAGCCACGTGGTCGCGACCGATACGCCGAAGGGCCAGGCCGCCGAGCGCTTCAAGGAACAGGCCGAAAAGCTGACGAAAGGCCGGGTCAAGGTCGAAGTGTATCCGAACAGCCAGCTGTACAAGGACAAGGAAGAACTCGAAGCCCTGCAGCTGGGCGCGGTGCAGATGCTGGCGCCCTCGCTGGCCAAGTTCGGCCCGCTCGGCGTGAAGGAATTCGAAGCCTTCGACCTGCCGTACATCTTCCCCTCGAAGGCGGCGCTGTACGCCGTCACCGAAGGCCCGATCGGCAGGGGCCTGCTGAAGAAACTCGAACCGAAAGGCATCACGGGCCTCGCCTACTGGGACAACGGCTTCAAGATCATGTCGGCCAACAAGCCGCTGCATGCCCCGGCCGATTTCCGCGGCCTGAAGATGCGCATCCAGTCCTCGAAGGTGCTGGACGCGCAGATGCGTGCGCTCGGCGCCAACCCGCAGGTGCTGGCCTTCTCGGAAGTGTACCAAGCCTTGCAGACCGGCGTGGTGGACGGCACCGAGAACCCGCCGTCGAACATGTACACGCAAAAGATGCACGAGGTGCAGAAGCACCTGACGGTGTCGAACCACGGCTACCTGGGCTATGCCGTCATCGTCAACAAGAAGTTCTGGGACGGGCTGCCGGCCGACATCCGGGCCCAGCTCGAGCAGGCCATGCGCGACGCCACCACCTTCGAAAAAGCCATCGCCCAGCGCGACAACGACCTGGCGCTGGAAGCCATCCGCAAGGCCGGCAAGACCACCATCTACAACCTGACGCCGCAGGAACAGGCGGCCTGGCGCACGGCCCTGCAGCCGGTGCAGCGCCAGATGGAAAGCCGGATCGGCAAGGACCTCATTCAGTCGATCACCCGCGAAACCGCGAAGAAGTAAGGCAGCATCGAGCGTAGTGAAGCTTGCAGGGACGGCATGCGCCGTGCCTGCGCACGCCTGTTCTCCTGAAAGACACCCATGAAATTCCTCGATCGACTCGAAGAATGGATCATCGCGACCCTGATGGCGGCGGCCACCATCGTCATCTTCATCGCGGTGGTGCATCGCTACCTGTCCGGGCTGCCGATTCCGGCGCTGCAGGACTACCTCATCCAGATCAACACCAGCTGGGCCCAGGAACTGTGCATCTACATGTTCGTGTGGATGGCCAAGTTCGGCGCGGCCTACGGCGTGCGCACCGGCATCCACGTCGGCGTCGACGTGATCGTCAACCGCCTGAACCCGCGCTGGCGTTCGAAATTCATCGTCTTCGGCCTGCTGGCCGGGGCCGTCTTCACCGGGATTGTCGGCACCCTCGGCGCCAACTTCGTCTGGCACATGTCGGAAACCGACCAGACCTCGGCCGACCTCGAATGGCCGATGTGGATCGTGTATCTCGCCGTGCCGCTCGGTTCCTACCTGATGTGCTTCCGCTTCCTGCAGGTGATGGTGACCTTCATCCGCACCGGCGAAGTACCGCACCATGACCCGGCCCAGGTCGAAGGCCTGGACGACGAAGACCTGCCGATCTCGAAAGGTGCCGCATGAACGCAGCCATCATCTTCATCCTGCTGCTGCTCCTGATGCTGACCGGGATGCCGATCTCGATCTCGCTCGGCCTGACGGTCCTCACTTTCCTGTTCACCATGACCACGGTGCCGATCGAATCGGTGGCGCTGAAGCTCTTCACCGGCATCGAAAAGTTCGAGATCATGGCGATTCCCTTCTTCATCCTGGCCGGGAATTTCCTGACCCACGGCGGGGTGGCGCGGCGCATGATCCGCTTCGCCACCTCGATGGTCGGCCACTGGCACGGCGGCCTGGCGCTGGCCGGGGTGGTGGCCTGCGCGCTGTTCGCGGCGGTGTCGGGTTCCAGCCCGGCCACCGTGGTGGCGATCGGCTCGATCATCCTGCCGGCGATGGTCAAGCAGGGCTATCCGAAGCGCTTCGGCGCCGGCGTGATCACGACCTCGGGCGCGCTCGGCATCCTGATTCCGCCGTCGATCGTGATGGTGATGTATTCGGTGACCACCAACACCTCGGTCGGCAAGCTGTTCATGGCCGGCGTGGTGCCGGGGCTGATGCTGGCGTTTTTGCTGGGCCTGACGACCTGGGTGCTGGCCAAAAAGCACGGCTACCCGCGCATGGCGAAAGCCAGCTGGGGCGAGCGCTGGCAGGCCTTCCGCAAGAGCGCCTGGGGCCTGTTCCTGATCGTGATCGTGATGGGCGGGATCTATAGCGGCATCTTCACGCCGACCGAGGCCGCGGCGATCGCCGCCGTGTACGCCTTCATCATCGCCGTGTTCGTGTACAAGGACCTGCGCCTGGACCAGGTAGGGCGGGTGCTGCTGGACTCGGCTTCGCTGTCGGCCATGCTGCTGTACATCATCACCAATGCGGTGCTGTTCTCGTTCCTGATGACCAGCGAAAACATCCCGCAGCAGATGGCGGCCTGGCTTACCGGACAGGGCCTGGGCGTGGTCAGCTTCCTGCTGGTGGTGAACATCTTGCTGTTGCTGGCCGGGAACGTCATGGAACCGTCGTCGATCGTGCTGATCATGGCGCCGATCCTGTTCCCGGTGGCGGTGGCGCTGGGGATCGACCCGATCCACTTCGGCATCCTGATCGTGGTGAACATGGAAGTGGGCATGTGCCATCCGCCGGTGGGGCTGAACCTGTACGTGGCCTCGGGGATTACCAAGATGGGGATTTCGGAATTGACGGTGGCCGTACTGCCCTGGCTGCTGACCATGCTGGGCTTCCTGTTGCTGGTGACCTACGTGCCGGCGATTTCACTGTGGCTGCCCAACCTCGTCTACGGCTGATCGGTGCATATCGTTATAAAAAAATATTCTTTTGCCGACACAGTTGCGTTATCATGGAGCGCTGCCGGCACCAATGTGGTGCTGAATGCACCGGACACAAGTCTTGGGGAGTGAAGAAAAACCCGGTAGTCCATACCGGAGATCATGTGAGGAGACACACGTTCGACAGAAGCTGCGGGTACGCCTAGTGGCCGGGACGTGACCATGATTCAGAGCGCACCGCTGGTGCGCTTTTTTTTTGGTTTTTTTCGTGGCCGTTGGCGGGCGGTGCGAGCGATTGGCCGCCGCACGTGTCCGCAAGGAGGCGTCCGTACCGCGTGGGCACGGGGTGCCCACCGTACGGGAAACGGTGCGTGTCGAATTACATGCCTCGGACGATATATCGACCGTACGGTGGGGTCATTGATGCCGGGGGCATCAATGACGAAGTGCCCACGCGGTTACGTGCCCATCCTTTGGCCTGCGGCGGCGAACGATCGCTCGAACCACCCGCAAACGGCCACGAACCTAGGCTGCCAGCTCCTCCAGCGTCCGCGCATCCACCGGCCTGCTGAACAAAAAGCCCTGCCAGTTCTCGCACCCGATCTCCGCCAGGAACGAGCGCTGCGCCTCGGTCTCGACCCCTTCCGCAATGATCCCCAGCCCCAGCGATTTACCCAGCGCCACCACGCTGCGCGCGATCGAGGCGTCGTTCGGGTCGTCGAGCACGTCGCGCACGAAACTCTGGTCGATCTTCAGCTGGTCCAGCGGCAGGCGCTTCAGGTAGCTCAGCGACGAATACCCGGTGCCGAAGTCGTCGAGCGAGAAGCAGATGCCGTGCTCGCGCAGGGCGCGCATCTTCTCGATGGT
This sequence comes from Massilia sp. IC2-278, assembly GCF_020708045.1. Classification (GTDB taxonomy): domain Bacteria; phylum Pseudomonadota; class Gammaproteobacteria; order Burkholderiales; family Burkholderiaceae_D; genus Telluria. Next base: position 141,815 of record NZ_JAJFES010000004.1, on the reverse strand, counting down.
TTCCTCGACCCCTTCGATCATCAGGGTCTCGGTCAGCTCCAGCTTCAGGCGCGTCGGGTCGGCCCCGGTGTCGAGCAGGATGGCCAGGGTCTCCTCGACGAAATCGTCCTGCAGGAACTGGCGCACGCTGACGTTCACCGCCAGCGTCAGGTGGGCGGTGCCGGGCATGCCGGCCCAGGCGGCCAACTGCTCGCAGGCGCTGCGCAGCACCCAGCGCCCGAGCGGCACGATCAGGCCCGAGGTTTCGGCAATCGCGATGAAGCCGCCCGGCCCGATCAGGCCGCGGTGCGGATGCTGCCAGCGCACCAGGGCCTCGGCCCCGGTCAGCAGGCCGTCGCCGTCGACCTGGCCCTGGTAGTGCAGCACGAACTGCTGCTCGCGCAGCGCTTCGCGCAGCTCGGTCTCGATGGCGGTGCGGTAGGTGACTTCCTGCTCCATCGAGGTGTGGAAGAAGCGCAGCGTGTTGCGGCCCTGGCGCTTGGCTTCGTACATGGCGAGGTCGCCGCGCCGCATCAGGTCGTCGAGCTGCTGCTCGTGGCCGCCGCACAGGGTGACGCCGATGCTGCAGCTGGCGTGGTGCACGGCGCCGCCGACCTCGAACGGGTCGCGCAGCGCGCTCAAAATTTTGTGGCCGACCGTCTCGGCATGCCGCATGGCTTCGTCCTCGCTGGCGCCGACCGCTTCCAGCAGGATCACGAATTCGTCGCCGCCCAGGCGCGCCACGGTGTCGCTGTCGCGCGCGCACTGCAGCAGGCGCGCCGCCACCTGCTGCAGCAGGTGGTCGCCCACCACATGGCCGCGGCTGTCGTTCAGGTCCTTGAAATTGTCCATGTCGAGGAACAGCAGGGCGCCGACGCGGCGGTTGCGTCCGTGCCGGCCCACGCAATGGTCGAGGCGCTCGTAGAGCAGGCGCCGGTTCGGCAGGCCGGTGAGCGGATCGTAGAAGGCCAGCTGGACGATCTTCTCGTCGGCCTGCTTGCGGTCGCTGATGTCGGACTGGGTGCAGACGAAATTGGTCAGCACGCCGGCCTCGTCGCGCACCGCGCTCACCGTCAGCCAGGCCGGATACGGCTGGCCGTTGCGGCGCCGGGTCCAGACTTCGCCCTGCCAGGTCTGTTCGCGCCGCACCGTGTTCCACATGCGCTCGCGGTAGTCGTCGCCGTCGTGCTCCAGCGAGAACGGCGGGAAGGGCGTGCCGGGCAGCTCGGCGGCGGGCGTGCCGACCAGGATGCCCCAGGCCTCGTTGGCCTCGATCATCACGGCGTTGGGGTTCAGCACGCACATGCCTTCGCCCGACTGGAACACGATGGCGGCGATGCGCAGCGATTCCTCGGCCTGCTTGTTGGGCGTGATGTCGGTGGTGACCCCGCACAGCCCATACACTTCGCCGTCGCGCGCCAGCGGCATCTTAGTGGTCAGGTAGATGTTCCCGAACAGGCGCTCCTCGGCTTCGTAGCGCCGGTGCTCGGTGAGCACGGCATGGTCGCCGGCACGCGCGATGCGCGCCTGCACTACGCCGAACAGGGCTTCGTCGTCCTGGCCGACGATGGCCGCCGCCGGACGCTCCAGCATGCGGCACATGGCGCCGTTCACGTACTGGTAGCGCGACTGCGTATCCTTGATGTAGATGAGGCTTTCCACGCTGTCGAGGATGGTGGTGAGCTTTTCCTCGTTCTCGCGCAGCTCGCGGGTGCGCACCGCCACTTCGGTGCGCAGCCAGCTGGCCACCGCCAGGCTCGACAGCAGCAGCCCGACCGCCGCCGCCAGCGCCCACCACAGGTTGGTGGGCACGGTGCGCACGGCGCCATCGGTCTGCCACTGGCGCAGCGTGGCGAAGTACACCGAGTTCGGATCGGCGCGCCAGGCCGTCAGGTTGCGGTCGATGGCGTCGAGCACCGCCTGCTGGCGGCCGGGCAGGGCGGCGTAGTACACGCGGCTGGGGTTGAACACGACGCCGGTCGCCACCAGGTTCTGGCGCGCGGCCTCGTGGTCGCCGAAGAAATGGTTGGCGGCGACGGCGTCGGCTTCGCCTTCGGCCACCAGGTCAAAAGCGCGTTCCAGCGACGCCGAAGGCAGCAGCACGGCCTGCGCGCCGTAGCCGGCCAGGATGCCGGGCAGGGTCTGGGCCTGGATCGAACTGGACAGCACGGCGATGCGCCTGCCCTTCAGGTCGGGCAGGGCGCGGATGCCGCTGCCGGAGCGGGCGTACACCTGCGACCAGCTGTGCACGGCGGGCACGCGGTGGAAGGCAAACACGCGCGCGCGCTCTTCGGACCAGGCGACGTCGGGCAGCAGGTCGATGCGCCCTTCGGCCAGCAGGTCGACGCAGGCGGTCCATTCGCAGGGCACGAATTCCAGTGTCCAGCGTTCGGCGCTGGCCATCTCGCGCAGCAGGTCGATCTGGATGCCGTCGGCCTGGCCCTGCTGGTTGATGAACAGGTTCGGTGCATTATTCGACACGCCGACCCGCAGCGGCGCAGACACCTGGGCGCCGGCCTGGCCCAGGCAGCCAAGCAGTGAAACGAAAACCAGTAAGCGGAGTACGCGCGGCATATTCGTCCGGTGTCAGTATTTGTTTTTAGCATAGTCGTTTTTGCAATAAACCGACGCCAGATACGAGAAATTGCTCGATCGAAAAAGTTGGTGGACCGGGGACGCGAGGAGTAAACTACGCGTCATGAATACTCCACTAGGCAGCGAGCTGTTTTCCGCCATCGTGCCGGCGCCGTTCGGCGCCATCGGCATCCGTACCGAAGGCGAGCGCGTGCGCGAACTGGTCTACCTCGAGCCGCGTTTCGGCGACAAGGCGGCGCAGGACGCCACGGCCGAGCTAGCCGCGCGCCAGGTCGAACAGTACCTGCGCGACCCCGATTTCGTTTTCGATTTGCCGCTGATGGAAGCGGGCAGCGATTTCCAGCGCCGCGTGTGGGGTGCGATCAGCGCCATTCCGCGCGGCAGCGTGCGCACCTACGGCATCCTGGCCAAGGAACTCGGCTCGGCGCCGCGCGCGGTGGGCCAGGCCTGCGGCGCCAACTGGTTCCCGCTGGTCATTCCCTGCCACCGCGTGACGGCCGCGCGCGGCCTGGGCGGCTTTGCCAGCCACGACGAAGAGAACGGCTTCCATTTGTCCGTCAAGCGCTGGCTCCTGCGCCACGAAGGCGCCACCGCATCGCCATGGCAGCAGCAGTCGATCTGGGACTGATCGACGAGTTCTGCGACACGCTGTGGCTGGAACACGGCCTGGCGAAGAACTCGCTCGACGCCTACCGGCGCGACCTGTGCCTGTTTGCGGGGTGGCTGCATGCCCGGTATCCCGCGTGCGGGCTACTGGGCGTGCGGGCTGAACATCTCGCTGCCTATTTTGCCGAGCGCCATGCCGACACCAAGCCGAGCACGGCTAACCGGCGGCTATCGGTCCTGAAACGCTTCTACCAGCTGGCGCTGCGGCGCAACCAGGTGGCGGAAGACCCCTGCCTGAAGATGGCCACGGCGCGCCAGCCGCTGCGCTTCGTGCACACCCTCACCGAAGAGCAGGTCGAGGCGCTGCTGAACGCGCCCGACGTGGGCACGCCGCTGGGCCTGCGCGAACGCACCATGCTGGAGCTGATGTATGCGAGCGGGCTGCGGGTGTCGGAACTGGTGGCGCTGAAACTGGTCGAACTGAGCCTGAACGATGGGGTGCTGCGCATCACCGGCAAGGGCAGCAAGACGCGCCTGGTGCCGTTCGGTGAGGAAGCCCGCGCCTGGGTCGAGCGCTACCTGAAGGATGCGCGCGGGATCATCCTGAATGGGCAGGTGGACGACGCCCTGTTCGTGACCGGGCGCGGCGGGCCGATGACGCGGCAGATGTTCTGGATACTGATCAAGAAGCATGCGCTGAAGGCGGGCATCCGCGCGCCCCTGTCGCCGCACACGCTGCGCCACGCCTTTGCGACACACCTGCTGAACCACGGCGCCGACTTGCGCGTGGTGCAACTCCTGCTGGGACATTCGGATATTTCTACCACACAGATTTATACCCATGTTGCGCGCGAGCGTCTGAAGCACCTGCATGCACGTCATCACCCACGGGGCTAGTTCAAAACTGGTCAAGTTCGTGCCGCTTAACTGGCGCATAATGGTTCGGGTTCGGCACCATTCTTTCATGTCAGCTTGCATACGAGGAAATCATGGCAAGGACCAACTTCCAATACGAAAAGCGGCAACGGGAACTGGAAAAGAAGCGCAAGGCGGAGGAAAAAGCCAAGCGCAAGCTGGAGGCGAAGAACAGTCCGAAGGCGGAAGGGGAGGCGGCAGAGGCGGGGGAAGCAGTAGAAGTGGAGGCAGCAGCGACGCACGAGCAATCGTAGCGGCGCCCGTAGGGTGGGCACCCCGTGCCCACGCGGAACGCGCTCCATTGTTGACCGAATTATTTCGTTGCCGCCCGATCAAATGGGCGGCATCCAAAAGCACATCCGTGGCTTCGATTAAGTTAGTGGCTCGCCCCGAAGCCGCTAACGTCAGGCTTATTTATCGTCACAAATGCCGATAACACTGCGGCGCGTTCCGCGTGGGCACGGGGTGCCCACCCTACGGTTCGCGCCGCAGACTTCGGTTGTTACGCCGATTCTTTAGCGATCACCGGCATGTCATCGGTCGCCACTTCCTCATGCCCTTTGGCAAACCACCGCTTCGCACGCTTGCCGATATTGTCGAGGTAGCTGTACGCCACCGGCACCACCACCAGCGTCAGCAGGGTCGAGGTAATCACACCTCCGATCACCGCGCGCCCCATCGGCGCCTGGGTTTCGCCGCCATCCCCCGCGCCGATCGCCATTGGCAGCATGCCGAAGATCATCGCCAGCGTCGTCATCAGGATCGGACGCAAACGCACCTGGCCCGCTTCCAGGATCGCCGCGAACTGCGCCTGCCCCGCACGCTGGCTGTGATTCGCAAAGTCCACCAGCAGGATCGCATTCTTGGTCACCAGCCCCATCAGCATCACCACGCCGATCACCGAGAACACATTCAGCGTACTGCCCGTTACCAAGAGGGCCACCAGCACCCCGATCAGCGACATCGGCAGCGACATCATGATGGCGATCGGCTGCAGGAAGCTGCCGAACTGCGACGCCAGCACCAGATAGATGAAGATAATCGCAATCACGATCGCCGACAGGAAGTTGCCCATCGTTTCAGCCATTTGCTGGGCATCGCCGCCGACGTCGAAGCGCACGCCTTCCGGCAGTTCGATTTCCTTCATCGCCTTGTCGATGTCGCCGTTCACGTCGCCCGATGGGCGGCCTTCGACACCGGCGTAGATCGCCACGCGCCGCTCCAGCGCCTGGCGCTTGAGCACCTGCGGGCTGAACGAGGGCACGAACTCGACCACCTGGCGCAGCGGCACCATGATCGGATTGCCTGTAGCATCGAGACGCGAGGAAGCCAGCGACAGGTCCGCCAAATCCGCCACCTTCTGGCGCCCGTTGCGCGGCAGCTGCACGTTCACCTGGTAGTTCTGGCCGTCCGGCGCCAGCCACTGGCTGATCTCGTCGCCGGCCACGAACGGGCGCAGCGCCGCGCCGACCTGCTGCACCGACAAGCCGAGGTCGCTGGCCAGCTCGTTGTTGATGCGGATGACGGTGGCCGGGTTCGCGCCTTCCTGGCTGTATTCGATGTCGGCCACGCCCTTGATCGTGCGCATCTTGTCCATCAGCTTGTGCGCTACGGCATCGAGCTTGGCTTCGTCGCGGCCCAGGATCGCAATGAAGATCGGCTTGTTACCGACCGACATGGTGATGCCGGCAATCGAGGACAGGCGTTCGCGGATCACCGACTCCATGGTTTCCTGCGAGCGGCGCCCGGTCTTCTTCACGTCGGTCAGCTTCAGCACGACCTGGGCGCTGTTGTGGCCTTCGTAGACGCCGATGGCGCTGCTGATGGCGTCGATTTCCTTGTACTCGCGCAGGATGTCCTCGATCTGCTTCACCTTCGCATCCGTATAGGCCAGGCTGGAGCCGACCGGGGTCTTGAAGCGCATTTCGATGAAGCCGTTGTCGGTTTTTGGTGCGAACTCGCCGCCGATCATCGGCACCAGGGCCAGGCTGCCGACGAACACCGCCAGCGCCAGCGCCAGGGTGGCCTTGCGCCAGCGCAGGGCCAGCGCCAGCACCTTGCCGTACCAGGTGTGCACGTGCTCGATGCCGTGCTCGATGCGCGCCATGATGCGGCCCAGCCAAGGCAGGTACTTGAAGCGGTCCTTCACCGGGTCCGGCCACACCGACGACAGCATCGGGTCGAGCGTGAAGCTCACGAACAGCGACACCATCACGGCCACCGCCACCGTCACGCCGAACTGCAGGAAGAAGCGGCCGATGATGCCATCCATGAAGGCGATCGGCACGAACACGGCAACGATCGCAAAGGTGGTCGCCATCACGGCGAGACCGATCTCGTTGGTGCCGTCTTCGGCGGCGCGCATGTGCGACTTGCCCATGCCCAGGTGGCGCACGATGTTCTCGCGCACGACGATCGCATCGTCGATCAAGAGGCCAATGCACAGCGACAGCGCCATCAGCGTCAGGAAGTTCAGCGTGAAGCCGAAGTAGCGCATCGCGATGAACGAGGCCAGCACCGAGATCGGCAGCGTCAGGCCGGTGATCACCGTACTGCGCCAGGAGTGCAGGAACAGGAACACGATCACCATCGTCAGGATCGCGCCTTCGATGATGGTGCGCTTCACGTTGTCGAGCTGCTGCTGGACCGTGGTCGACTGGTCGTCCATGACGCGGAAGTGGACGTCGGCGGGCAGGGTCTTGCGCATCTCCTCGACCATCTTGATGATGCCGGTGCCCACCTGCACGGTGTTCGCATCCTGCACCTTGGTGATGTCGACCGAAATGGCGCGCTGGCCGTTCACGCGCGAGATCGAGGTTTCTTCACGCTCGCCGTCGATCACCTCGGCCACCTGCGACAGGTAGACCGGCCCGCTGGCGCGGCGCGCCACGATGATGTTGTTGAACTCGCGCGCTTCGCGCATCTTGCCTTCCACGCGCACCAGGCGCTCGGCGGCTCCGTACTGCAGATTGCCGGCCGGGAGATTCGCATTCGTGGCCTGGATCGCGCGCAGTACTTCGTCAATGCCGATGTTCTGGCTGCGCAGCTGTTCCGGCTTCACGTGCACCAGGATCTGGCGCGTCGCCACGCCGCCGGTACGCACTTCGCCGACGCCGGCCACGCTTTGCAGGCGCTTGACGATCACCTGTTCCGCCAGCAGCGACAGGGCGCGCATGTCGCGCTCGTTCGAGCTCACCGACAGGCGCACCACCGGCTGCTGGTTCTCGCCGTCGGCGCGGATGATGAAGGGTTCCTTCACCTCTTTCGGGAAGCCCGGGCGCACGCGCGCCACCTTGTCGCGCAAGTCCTGCATCGCCTTGTCGGTGTTGGTGGCGATGTGGAATTCGACCGAGACGCCGCTGCGGCCTTCCCAGGAATTACTGCGGATGGTCTTCACGCCGCTGACGGTGTTGATGACTTCCTCGATCGGCCGCGTGACGTCGTTTTCCACCTGTTCCGGCGAGGCGCCCGGGTACTGGGTCTCGACCCAGGCGAACGGCAGATCGACGTTCGGCATGCTCTCCACGCCCAGGGTGCGGTAGGAGAACAGGCCGAGCACCATCAGGCCGACCATGACCATGGTGGCGAAAACCGGGTGGCGAATACTGACTTTGGTGATCCACATGGCTCAGTCCTTTTTCGCGACGACGACAGGCTTGTCGGCGGACTTCGCATCCGGTTTCGCCGTCGCGGCGCCTGCCAGCTTCACCTGGGCACCCGGCTTTACCCCATCGAGCGGCACGTTCAGCAGCACGGCGCCGGCATCGATGCCGTGGGTGACTTCGGCCATGCCTTCGTCCTGGTTGCGCATGCCGAGCTGCACCGGCTGCGCCACGACCTTGCCGTCGGCGACGCGGTAGACCACGTCGCGCTCGCCGTCCTTGCGCAGGGCGGCCAGCGGCACGATCGGACGCGTTTCGGATTTATCGGTGGTGATCTGGCCTTTCGCGAACATGCCGGCGCGCAGCAATCCGTCGGTGTTGGCTACGCTGATATACACCAGCATCGCGCGCGAACCGGCCTCGGTGGCCGGATTGATGCGCGCCACCTTGCCGGTGAAGTCGCGCGCGTCGAAACCGTCGACGCGGAAGTGCACGTCCTGGCCGACCTGGATGCGCGGGATGTCGGAGGCCGGCACCTGGGCGTCGAGCGTCAGGTGCTGCAAGTCGACGATGGCCATCACCGGGCTGTCGGGCGACAGCTTTTCGCCGGCCTGCACGAAGCGCTTGCTGACCACGCCCGACAGCGGCGCGCGGATCACGGTGTCGTTCAGGGCGATGCGCGCCAGGTCGAGCTGGGCGCGCGCGGCGTCCACCGATGCCTGGGCCAGTTCGACGCTGTTGCGCGTGGTGTCGAAGGAATTTTGCGAGATGTAGTTCTGCTTCAGGAGGGCCTGGCTGTTGGCTTCGTTCTTGGTTGCCAGCGCCAGGCGCGCATTGGCCTCCTTCAGCGCCGCCGCGTACTGGGCCACGCGGGCGCGCGCGTCGGCGTCGTCCAGGCGCGCGATGACCTGGCCGGCGCTGACGTTCATGCCTTCGCGCAGGCCGGTTTCCAGCACCACGCCCGAGACCTTCGATTTCACCGTGGCCTGGGACAGCGGCGCCAGCGAACCGGACAGCGGCAGGCGGCGCGCCAGTTCGCGCGCCTCGACCGTGACCACGTCGCTGTGCGAGAGCTCGAAGACCGTGGGCTTGGCCTCGGCTTTGGGCGCAGGGGCGGGCGGCGCGGATGTGCCCTTGAAAGCGAACCAGCCGCCGGCGAGCGCGACCGCCACAGCCAGCGCAATCGCCGGTTTGCGCCAGCGGCGCTTGGTGGAAAGGGGGATCGCGGGCGTAAGCGGCAAGGTCTCGATTTTCATGGCGGCCGTTGTTGGTGTTGTTGGAAAGCGGATGAGCGGTAGCGCCCGTGCTCCACCTTTCCCTTGGAAGACGGAGCTACTTGCGCATGGTCGAGACTATAGAAATTGGCAACATTGACCGCCATCGGAATGCGACAAGCAGCCGAATACGGACGATGAAATGCAGAAAAGCGGGACGGAACGCGTGTGGCTGGCACCAGTTGGAACCATGGCCCGTGCGCTTCCGTAGGGTGGGCACTCCGTGCCCACGCGGAAGGCGCGGCAGTGTTAGCTGGTTTCCATTGTCGCCGTCCGCTCCGATGAGCGATATCCCGGAGCATATCGGCAGCTCAAAGCCTGCCCGAGCGTGGCTTTAGCGATGTGCTCTCAGATATGTTGTCTGAATGCGTCTCTCGGGGCTGGAACGCTGCTGACACTGCAGCGCGTTCCGCGTGGGCACGGGGTGCCCACCCTACGGCGCTGTAACGATGTGCTCTCAGATACGTTGCCTGGATGCGTATCTCGGGGCTGGAACGGCGCTGACACTGCGATGCGTTCCGCGTGGGCACGGAGTGCCCACCGTACGGGAAGCGCCGCATGAATGCTCACCACGGATGAAACATTTACATCCCGGCGTCACGCAGCCCGTGGCTTTCGTCGAACAAGCGAATGCGCGCCAGCACCTGGCCGTGGTCCGAGGCTTCGGGCAGGGCCAGGTCGAGGTGGTCGTTCAGGTAGAGCACCTCCACCACTTCGCCGATGGCATCCGGCAGGGCGGCATTGAATTCTTCCGACACCAGGATGTGGTCGATGGTCGAGTAATGGCCCTCGTGCACGCACGAGAAGCCCATGTGGCGCGCATGGTCGACGCGGCGCTGCACCTCGTTGGCATCGTACAGGCGGTCGGCCATCGGCGCGCCGGCGCCGAGCACGATGCCGGTGGTGACCGAATCGGCGACGTCGTTGAAGTCACCCAGCACCACGCGCGGGCGGCGGTTGGCGCGGCCCATTTCCGTGAGCAGCACGCGCAGGGCCGCCGCCTCGGTGCCGCGCCGGATGAGCGAGCGCAGGCAGGCGAGGGCGTACAGGGCCGGGTCTTCGCCGGTGTCGCCGGTGCGGTAGTCGGGGCGGCGCGACTTCAGGTGCACCACCACCACGTCCACCGACACATCCTGCGAGACCTGCACGATGGCGTGCAGCGGCGCGCGGGTAAAGCGGGCGGCGTCGCGGCTGCCATGGGGCAGTTCGATCCCGCGCGGGAAGTCGCGCAGGGGCTGGGCCGGCACCACCAGCGGCAGGCGCGAGACCAGGGCCACGCTCGGGGTCAGGCGCATGGCGGCCGGGTCGGGGTCGAAGCCGGCATGGAAGGCTTCGCGGTAGCGCCGCGTGCGCGCCAGCACTTCGCGCAAGGTGGCCTGCGAGAAGATTTCCTGGAAGCCGATGACGTCGGCATCGAGCAGGTCGATCTGGTGCGCCGTCCAGTCCAGCTTGGCTTCGTATTCTTCCTCGGTGGTGGGCAGCAGATTGTCGTAGAGCTTCACGCCCGGCGGCGCCAGGTTGCAGACGTTGAACGTCGCAAAACGTAGCTCTTGCTGTATCAGTTGCTGCATAATAGAAACCCCTTTATTCCAGTGATTAGCGTATCACGCATGGCCAAGAAAGAGCACGTCTCAGAAACGCCCGCCACCGCCTGGCTGCGCAAGCACGCCGTGGTGTTTTCCGAGCATCCCTACGCCTATGAGGAACACGGCGGCACGGCGGTATCGTCGCGCGAGCTGGGCGTGCCCGAACACGACGTGGTCAAGACCCTGGTGATGCAGGACGAGGCGGCGCGTCCGCTGATCGTGCTGATGCACGGCGACCGCAAGGTGTCGACGAAAAATTTGGCGCGCGCGATCGGCTGCAAGGCGGTCGAACCCTGCAAGCCGGAAGTAGCCCAGCGCCACTCGGGCTTCCTGGTGGGCGGCACCTCGCCCTTCGGCACGAAAAAGGCGATGCCGGTCTACGTGGAAGAGAGCATCCTGGCGCTGGGAAAAATCTACATCAACGGCGGCCGGCGCGGCTATCTGGTCGGCATCGCGCCGCAGGTACTGGTCGACGTGCTCGGCGCGAAGCCGGTGCAATGTGCGCTGGCCGACTGACTATCGCCGCCCGGCCGGCTAGTGTATATTCACGCTCGCTTTACTTGTAGGAAATAACAGAGAGACAACATGAATACACTGATCGCCGTCGTTGCAGCCTACCTGATCGGCTCGATTTCCTTTGCCGTGGTGATGAGCCGCGTGTTCGGCCTGTCCGACCCGCGCACCTATGGTTCGAAAAACCCGGGCGCCACGAATGTGCTGCGCAGCGGCAGTAAAAAAGCGGCAATTGCCACCCTGATCGGCGACGGCGCCAAGGGCTGGCTGGCCGTGTTCCTGGCGGTGCATTTCGGCCCCGACTTCGGCATCGACGATACCGGCATCGCGCTGGTATCGATCGCGGTCTTCCTCGGTCACCTGTGGCCGGTGTTCTTCCGCTTCGTCGGCGGCAAGGGCGTGGCGACTGCCCTCGGCGTGCTGCTCGGCCTGAACGTCTGGCTGGGCCTGGCGACCCTGGTCACCTGGCTGGTGGTGGCCTATGCCTTCCGCTATTCCTCGCTGGCGGCGCTGATCGCCTCGGTGTTTGCGCCGTTCTACTACGGCTTGCTGTTCGGCGTCGATGCGATCCTGTTCGCCGTGGTCGCCATGAGCTCGCTGCTGCTGTACCGCCACAGCACCAACATCGGCAACCTGATCGCCGGCAAGGAGTCGCGCATCGGTAGCAAGGCGGCGGGGGCCAAGAAGAAGTAAAGCTTGATTCTCTCGCAAGCATGCCCATATGGGTGGACAGCCGGCGCATCCTGCGCCGGTATTCATTTCAGGAAGGCGGTGTCGCGTGAGCAAGCAATTGAGGATTGATTTCGTATCGGACGTGTCGTGCCCGTGGTGCGCGATCGGCCTCAAGTCGCTGGAGCAGGCCATCGAACGCGTGGCGCCGGATGTCACCGTCGACCTGCATTTCCAGCCCTTCGAGCTGAACCCGGACATGGGGCCCGAGGGCCAGGACATCGTCGAGCACATCACCGAGAAGTATGGCGCCCCGCTGGAGCAGCAGATCCAGTCGCGCGAACAGATCCGCCAGCGCGGCGAAGCGGTCGGCTTCCAGTTCGACATGGCGCGCCGCGGCCGCATCTATAACACCTTCGACGCGCACCGCCTGCTGCACTGGGCCGAAGAGCAGGGCCGCCAGCACGCGCTCAAGCTCGCGCTGTTCGAAGCCTATTTCACCCACTGCGAAGACCCGAGCTCGCGCGAATTGCTGGTGCGCGTGGCGGGGCAGGTCGGGCTGGACACGGCCGAGGCGCAGCGCGTGCTGGAGTCGGGCGAGTATGCCGACGAGGTGCGCGAGACGGAACACTTCTTCCAGAAGGCGGGGATTCGTTCGGTGCCGGCGATTATCATCAACCAGCGGCATTTGATTTCGGGTGGGCAGCCACCAGAGGTGTTCGAACGGGCCTTGCGGGAGATTGCGGCGCAGGGGCAGGAGGCGCTCGGCTGATCTTCAGGATGCGCCGCGGGGCGATTGGCAGCGGGATTCAAACAGGGCCAACACGGCGGCGCGTTCCGCGTGGGCACGGGGTGCCCACCCTACGATGGTCCCAGCCAACACAGTTTGCACACGTAGGGTGGGCACCCCGTGCCCACGCGGAAGCCCGCATCGTGTTGGCCTCCGATGTGATCGAACCGTCAGCATCTTGCCACCGCATCCAGAAGATCACCCACAACCGCCTCACACCAGATCGAGCACGATCGGCTGATGATCCGACACCGCCGTCTCCGACTGCACCTCCACCTCCCCAATCCTCGGCCGTAAATCCTCGGTCACAAAGAAATAATCGTAGCAATCCGGCTTCTCCGGCCACGCAAACCCATGCAGCCCCGCCGTCGGCGCCCGCGCATGGTCCGGATGCCTCGCCCGCCACGCATCCACCAACGCCAGTTCGCCCGACAAGGGCGGCGCCAGCAGCGCCTCGTATTCCTCCGATCCCGGCTGCAAATTAAAATCCCCACAATAAATCGCCGATGCCGGCAATTCGCCCAGCTGGAACGGCGCATCCATCTCCGGATTCGGCTGGAAAGCGCGCGCCCGCGCACAGGCCTGCGCATGCAGTTCGCGCAGCCGCCCTACCTGGGCCCGGCGCTGCAGCTGCGAATAATATTCAAGGTGCGTGGTCACCACCCGCAGCTTGCCGCGCGGCGTATCGAGCACGACTTCGATCGCCCCACGCGGCATGCCCGGCGATACAGGATCGAACGGCCACGGCAGCGAGTGCCGGTGGGCCTGGGTGATGCGGTACTTGGAAAGAATCAGGTTGCCGAACAGGCGGGGAACATTGTTGCGGTAGATTTCGCTCGGGGCATAATCGATGGCATGGTAGCCGCCAAACGCGCCGGCCAGTTGCTTGAACTGGTTCGCGGTCGCGCTTCCTTCGAGCTCAGGATGATTGGCGGCTACTTCCTGCAGGCAGATGACGTCTGGATTAAGCTTGCGCAGCACATCGATGATCGCGTGGATACGGATGCGCCCGTCCCTTCCACAGCCCCAATGGATGTTCCAACTCACAACGCGCATGTAGGACCTCCGAAAACTGAACCGTCAGAGTGTGCCATTCTTTGGCGCACGGCGGTCACACGGTAGGATCGGTGTCAGCGTTGCAAGTTCATTACCGGCAGGGCGCCTTGAGAGCCTCGCCTCAGGCCGCTTCCAGCTCGTCCAGCGGCCAGCGCGGACGGACGTTGAAAGCGTAGTCGCGCATGGCCAGCGCCGGGTTCTTTTCCAGGCGCATGGCGCCGGCAAAGGCGATCATTGCGCCATTGTCGGTGCAGAATTCCAGCTCCGGATAAAACACGCGGAACTTGCGCTTGGCCGCGGCCGCGTTCAAGGCTTCGCGCAACTGCTTGTTGGCGCCCACGCCGCCGGCGATCACCAGGCGTTTCAGGCCGGTATGGCGCAGCGCATTCACGCACTTGGCCACCAGCACGTCGACAATCGCATCCACGAAACCGCGCGCGATGTTCGCCTTGTCCTGTTCACAGATATTCGCGATCACCTTTTCCTCGTGGTTCTTCACCACGGTGAGCACCGCCGTCTTCAGGCCCGAGAAGCTGAAATTGAAATCCTTCGAGTGCAGCATCGGGCGCGGCAGGGTGTAGGCAGCCGGATCGCCGAATTCGGCCAGGCGCGAAATCGCCGGCCCGCCCGGGTAACCGAGGCCGAGCAGCTTGGCGGACTTGTCAAAGGCTTCGCCGGCGGCATCGTCCAGGGTTTCGCCCAGCAGCGTGTAGCGGCCGACGCCGTCGACGCGCATCAGCTGGGTGTGGCCGCCCGATACCAGCAGGGCGATGAAGGGAAAGTCGGGACGCTCGCTGGCGAGCAGCGGCGACAGCAGGTGGCCTTCGAGGTGGTGCACGCCGAGCACAGGCTTGTCCAGCGCCAGGCCCAGGCTGCAGGCCACCGAGGAGCCGACCAGCAGCGCGCCGGCCAGGCCCGGGCCCTGGGTATAGGCAATGGCGTCGATGTCGTTCTTGGCGATGCCGGCTTTATTCAACGTCTGTTCGAGCAGGGGCAGGGCGCGGCGGATATGGTCGCGCGACGCCAGTTCCGGCACCACGCCACCGTATTCTTCATGCATGGCCACCTGCGAATGCAGGGCATGGGACAGCAGGCCGCGCTCGGTATCGTACAGAGCCAGGCCGGTTTCATCGCAGGAGGATTCGACGCCGAGAACAATCATGGGAACAGAGGGGAGGGGAAAGCGGAATCCGGTATTGTAAAGCACCCGGACTGCCGGCGCTGCGGGGGATGTTGGGCAAATACCTGACGACGCCGATGTTATGGCCAGCGACCGACGCGTTGGCGTAGGGTGGACACCTGTGTCCACGCTGTCTCACGGCATTCGGCCCTGCGGCCCTGGCACGTATATGCGAACGGTGAAACCGCGTGGACACAGGTGTCCACCCTACCAATGCGGCGCCATTATCCAGCGCCGCAATCCGGCACGTTACCGATCAAGGACGCTGGAGGAGTTCTTTATGCGCGCTACGCAGCATCGCCACCGTATCGTCCCAGCCGATGCAGCCATCCGTCACCGAACACCCATACTTCAGTTGCGACAAATCCGACGGAATCGGCTGGTTCCCCGCCACGATATTCGACTCGATCATCACGCCCACCAGCGAGCGGTTGCCGTGCTTGATTTGCTGGATCACATCCGACATCACCAGCGGCTGCAGTTCCGGCTTTTTATAGCTGTTCGCATGCGAGCAATCGACCACCAGGTTGGCCGGCAGCTTGGCCTTGGTCAGCGCCTGCTCGGCGATCGTCACCGACACCGAATCGTAGTTCGGCCGGTCGCCGCCCCCGCGCAGCACCACGTGCCCATAGGCGTTGCCGCGGGTGCGCACGATCGATACCGTGCCCTTGTCGTTGATACCCAAAAACGCATGCGGATTGGCCGACGACAGCACCGCATTGATCGCAATACTCACGTCGCCATCGGTGCCATTCTTGAAGCCGACCGGCGTCGACAGACCCGACGACATTTCGCGGTGCGTCTGCGATTCGGTGGTGCGTGCGCCAATCGCGGTCCAGGCGATCAAATCGCCCAGGTATTGCGGAGAAATCGGATCGAGCGCCTCGGTAGCGGTCGGCAAACCGAGTTCGCACACGTCCAGCAGGAATTGGCGCGCACGCTCCATGCCGACGTCGACCTGGAAAGAATCGTCCATGAAGGGATCGTTGATGTAGCCTTTCCAGCCGGTGGTCGTGCGCGGTTTTTCGAAATACACCCGCATCACCAGCAGCATCGTATCGGCCACTTCTTCCTGTAGGGCTTTCAGGCGGCGCGCATAATCCAGGCCCGCTTCCGGATCGTGGATCGAGCAGGGGCCGACGACCACGAACAGACGCTTGTCCTTGCGGTCGAGAATGTCGCGCAAGGCGGCGCGACCTTCCATGACGGTGGAGAAAGCGCGCTCGGTCAGCGGCAGTTTGGCGTGCAGCTCGGTCGGGGTAGGCATGCGCCCGAACGAGGTAACGTTGGTATTTTCGATATCTGGTGTGATCTGCATGATGCGTCCGTGGGGCAAAAGTCGGATCGGCCAGTGTAGCGCCAAAAATGCATTGGTGCACCAAACAGCGCAAAAGCCGGCCGTCCACACATCGGTGTAAAGTAACGCGATGCAAACTCACAACGACCAATTCCCTGCCGCCCGCTTCATCAAGGAGATCGGCCGCGGCGTCAAAGGCGCGCGCAGCATGTCGCGCGAAGACGCAGCTTCTCTGTATGGCGCCATGCTCGATGGCCGCGTATCCGACCTCGAACTCGGCGGCATTTTGCTCGCCATGCGCATCAAGGGCGAATCCGTCGAGGAGCTGGCCGGCTTCATGGATGCCGCCGAGCGTTCCTTCGCGCCGCTGCCCAGCCCCGCCGGAGAATACGCGCCGGTGCTCATCCCCAGCTACAACGGCGCGCGCAAGCTGGCCAACCTGACGCCGCTGCTGGCATTGCTGCTGGCGCGCGAAGGCATGCCGACGCTGGTGCACGGCGTGCGCACCGACCCGGGCCGCGTGACCACCGCCGAAATCCTCGGCGAGATGGGCCTGGCCGAAGCCGGCTCCAGCGCCGACGTGCAGGACGCCTTTGCCGCCCGCCGCCCGGCCTTCATGCCGATCGAGACCCTGGCGCCGGCGCTGGCCCACCAATTGTCGCTGCGCCGCATCCTGGGCGTGCGCAACTCGACCCACACCATCGTCAAGATCCTGCAGCCTTTCGAAGGCCCGGCGCTGCGCCTGGTCTCCTACACCCATCCCGAATACCTGGAAACACTGGGCGAATACTTCACCACGGCCGCTCCACACGAACGCGGCGACGCCTTCCTGATGCGCGGTACCGAAGGCGAAACCGTCGCCAACCCGCACCGCGCCCAGCAGATCGACTGGTTCCATGCCGGCACGCGCACGGTGCTGGTCGAGCGCGATGCGCCGACCGACGATTTGTCGCAAGTGCCGGAAGCGCGCGATGCGGCCGCCACCGCAAGCTGGATCGCGGCCGCCCTGCGCGGCGAGGTGCCGGTGCCGCGTTCGATCCTGAACCAGGTGGCGGAATGCGTGCGTGCTGCCCGCGCTTTGCGAAGCTAAGTTGGTCATGATGCCTTGACAAGAACGTCGCATCGCTGCGGCGTTTTTGAGGCCTGCCCTCGGAATTGCTTGCGCGAAGCGGTAAAATGGCCGGTTTGGCGATTCGGTTCGAAGGGCACGGCAGCAGCATGGCAAAACAATTCGATGTAGCGGTAATCGGCGCGGGTGCGGCCGGGATGATGGCTGCGGCCGTGGCGGGGCAGCGTGGCAAGCGCGTGGTGCTGATCGACCACGCCGATAAACTCGCGGAAAAGATCCGTATTTCCGGTGGCGGGCGCTGCAATTTCACGAACGTGAATGCCTCGCACCAGAACTACCTGTCCGAGAATCCACACTTCTGCAAGAGCGCACTGTCGCGTTATACGGCCCAGGATTTCATCGCGCTGATCAAAAAATACCGCATCGCCCACCACGAAAAGCACCGCGGCCAGCTGTTCTGCACCGAATCGGCCGAGCAAATCATCGACATGCTGAAATCGGAATGCCTGAAAGGCGAAGTCGCCTGGCGCATGCCATGCAAGATCGAATCGATCGAGAAATTCGAAGACGGTTTCTTCATCGCCACCGACCACGGCGATATCGAAGCGGCCAGCGTGGTGATTGCCACCGGCGGCCTGTCGATTCCGAAAATCGGCGCCACCGATTTCGGCTACCGCATCGCCACCCAATTCGACCTGAAGGTAATCGAGCCGCGTCCCGGCCTGGTGCCGCTGACCTTCGACGGCCCGAGCTGGGCGCCATTCGCACCGCTGGCCGGCATCGCGCTGGAAGTGGAAGTGTCGACCGGTTCCGGCAAAGGGAAGGGGGCCAAGAAGGGCCACTTCCGCGAAGACCTGCTGTTCACCCACCGTGGCCTGTCCGGCCCGGCAATCCTGCAGATTTCCAGCTACTGGCAACCCGGCACGCCGATCGTGCTGAACCTGCTGCCGGAAATGGACGTCGCCGAAGAACTGATCGGCTCGAAAACCACGGTGAAAAAACAGCTCGGCAACGTTTTGTCGCAATGGCTGCCCGCGCGCCTGGCCGAAGGCCTGCTGCTGGCCAACGGCTTCGCCCCCGATGCCCGCCTGGCCGACATGGCCGACGCCAAGCTGCGTAAACTCGGCGACGCCATCAACCGCTGGGCCATCGTCCCGACCGGCTCGGAAGGCTACCGCAAGGCCGAAGTCACCCTGGGCGGCGTCGACACCCGAGAATTGTCCCAGCAAACCATGATGGCGAACAAAGTGCCCGGCCTGTACTTCATCGGCGAATCCGTCGACGTCACCGGCTGGCTCGGCGGCTACAACTTCCAATGGGCCTGGGCCTCCGGCTTCGTCACCGGCCAGAGCGTTTGAATAGTTGGGGTTTCGCTTAGAGGTCCGCAGCCTCATGCGGCACCGGACCGGAACGTCTCCGGGTTCATTCGACAACGGCTCGGAACGCCTCCCGTAGGGTGGGCACTCCGTGCCCACGCGGATCAAACAAACCAATAACAGAACAGGCAACAGCCCCAATACAGCATGCCACCCATGCCGATGTAGCAAATTCAGCACAAGAAGGTAAACTCTTCCCCAACTTGTCAAAACCTGCTAGACTTTCGTTCTTCCCTAAATCCAACGGTTTGATTTTTACATGACCACTATCCGCCTTAAAGAAAACGAGCCGTTCGAAGTCGCTATGCGTCGCTTCAAGCGCACTATCGAAAAAACCGGTCTGCTGACGGAACTGCGCGCACGCGAGTTCTACGAAAAGCCAACTGCAGAGCGCAAGCGCAAGCTGGCAGCTGCCGTGAAGCGTCACTACAAGCGCATCCGCAGCCAGCAACTGCCTAAGAAGCTGTACTAAGACTCTCCAGCTGGCCATGATCCGGCGACGTGGGCAATGCCCGTCCCGGTAGCCGCGAGAAGTCTCTTGAACCCGCCCTGGTTGTGACCGCGGCGGGTTTTGTTGTTTGTAATCATTATCTCGGAGATGCCATGAGCCTGAAAGAACAAATCACGAACGACATGAAAGCCGCGATGCGCGCCAAGGAAGCCGGCAAGCTGGCGACCATCCGCCTGATCCTGGCCGAAATCAAGCGCAAGGAAGTCGACGAGCAGATCGAAGTGAACGAGCAGCAAACCGTCGCCATCGTCGAAAAGATGATCAAGCAGCGCAAGGATTCGATCACCCAGTTCGAAGCCGGTAACCGCCCCGACCTGGCCGACATCGAAAAGGCCGAGCTCGAAGTGCTGGTTGCCTACATGCCTGCCGGCCTGTCCGACGACGAAATCGCCGCCGAAGTCGCCGCTGCCGTGGCCGCCTCGGGCGCCGCCGGTCCGCAGGACATGGGCAAGGTCATGGGCATCGTCAAGCCGAAGCTGGCTGGCCGCGCCGACATGACTGTTGTATCGAACCTCGTCAAAAAAGCGCTGTCCGGCGCCTGATGTACCACAAAGGGGCCTTGTGCGGCCCCTGCTTGTTGCAAATCAATTTGTAGCGAGCGCTGCGGTATAGTCTGACCTGAGACAAACACTGTGACCACCAAGTGATCCCGCAATCATTCATTACCGATCTGCTCAACCGTGTCGACATCGTCGATGTGGTTGGGCGCTATGTCCAGCTGAAAAAGGGCGGCGCCAATTTCATGGGGCTGTGTCCTTTTCATAGCGAAAAATCCCCCAGCTTCACCGTCAGCCCGACCAAGCAGTTCTATCACTGCTTCGGCTGCGGCGCCCACGGCACCGCCATCGGCTTCCTGATCGAATACTCGGGCATGGGCTTCGTCGATGCCGTGAAAGACCTGGCCCAGAACGTGGGCATGATTGTGCCCGAAGCCGACGACAAGATCCCGCCGATGCAACGCGCCGCCCAGCAGGCGCAATCGCTGGCGATGACCGACGCCCTGAGCCAGGCCTGCGATTATTACCGCGCGCAGTTGCGCAACGCGCCGAACGCCATCAATTACCTGAAGAACCGCGGCCTGACCGGCGAGGTTGCCGCCCGCTTCGGCATGGGCTACGCCCCGTCCGGCTGGGATAGCCTTCGCAGCGTATTCCAGGATTACGACGCGCTGGCCCTGGTCGAGTCGGGACTGGTCATCGATAAAGTCGACGAAGACGGCAGTAACAAGAAACGCTACGACCGCTTCCGCGAGCGCATCATGTTCCCGATCCGAAACACCAAGGGGCAGGTGATCGGCTTCGGCGGCCGCGTGCTCGACGGCGGCGAACCGAAATACCTGAACTCGCCGGAAACCCCGCTGTTCCAGAAAGGCCTGGAGCTGTACGGCCTGTTCGAGGCTCGCCAAGCGATCCGCGACGCTGGCTACGTGCTGGTGACGGAAGGCTATATGGACGTGGTCGCCCTGGCCCAGCTTGGCTTCCCGCAAGCCGTGGCCACGCTCGGCACGGCCTGCACCAGTACCCACGTACAAAAGCTGCTGCGCCAGACCGACAACGTCATCTTCAGTTTCGACGGCGACAAGGCCGGCCGCCGCGCCGCCCGGCGTGCGCTGGAAGCCTGCCTGCCGCAAGTAAGCGACAACAAGACCATCCAGTTCCTGTTCCTGCCGCAAGAACACGACCCGGACAGCTATGTGCGCGAATTCGGCGCCGACGCCTTTGCCCAGGAAATCAACGAAGCGATGCCGCTGTCGCAGTTCCTGATCCGCGAAGTGACGGGCGAGCACGACCTGAGCACGCCGGAAGGCCGCGCCAAGACCCAGTTCGACGCGAAGCCGATGCTGCAGGCCATGACGCCCTCGAGCCTGCGCCTGCAGATCGTGCGCATGCTGGCCAGCCTCACGGAATCGACGCCGGCCGAGATCGAAGCGCTGTTCGAATTGTCAAAGCCGGTGTCGGTGGTGCGCAAGGCGCCGCCGCGCCAGGGGCGTCCGGAGCCGGTGGGCCTGGAATTGCAGATGCTGCGCATCCTGGTCGCGCACCCGTCGCTGTCGCTGCACCTCGACGAAAGCGCCTTGCAGGCCTTCGACTATTTCGGCCCGGAAAGCGCCGACGCCCTGCGCCACCTGGTAGGCATGGCCCAGGCGCTGGGCGAGTACGGCACCTTTGCCGCCTTGTCCCAGCAGCTGAAAGAATTGACGAGCGAGTACGACCGTATCATCGCGGAAATCGCGTCGGAACCCGAAACAGACAGCGAAGCGGACCGTGTCTGGCTGGTAAGTGCTGTGAGGCAAATCAAGATGGATGCCCTGAAACAGGAGTTGAACCAGTTGTTTTCTTCCGGCTTGACCCCAGATCAGGTAAGTGCTCGCTATCGCGAAATCACAGCCCAGCAGCACCTCTTGGCCAAGGAGGCGGAAGCAGCGATGTCGTCGCGCTGACCCCGTCGGGCCTGCGTTGGACTGTTGCCTTGATGGCACGGTTTGTATCTGGAAAAATAAGGGGTGCGTGCTATAATAAAACGCTAACTATTGCAACCTTTGAAACGATTTTCGTGTCAAAAGGCGCGTGGAGTTTCCGTTAGCGAAGCAGTGTTGTACGCTGTTTGCAGGGTGTTGTAAGGTAATAAAACTTTATCTTTAACCATCGTAAAGTTCGTCGTTGTGACATCGAAAGCGCCTGTGCCAACCAAGAAACCCGAACCCCAAGTGGCTGCCAAAACCACCAGAGCGTCCGCCAAGGCGGACAACGCGCAAGACAAGGCGGAAGTTCGCACGAGTGCCGCGCCTGTCGTCAGCCAGACCACCGATGCCGCCACCCTGGCCGCCATCGACACGTCGGGCTACGTGCTGCCGACCGTCAAGGTCCCCGGGCGGCGCGGACGCAAGCCGAAGGAATTCACGCCCGAGAACGATGAGGTCGCCGCGCTGAACGCCGTCGAACGTGCCGAGCTGAAAGCCGTCGACAAGGCCAAGGCCAAAGACCGCAAGGCGAAAGAAAAAGCCTTGCTGAAAGACGCGTTCTCCTCCGACACCGAAGCGAGCGAAGAAGAGCTCGAGATCCGCCGCCAGAAGCTCAAGGCGCTGATCAAGTCCGGCAAGGAACGCGGCTTCCTGACCTACTCGGAAATCAACGACCACCTGCCCGACAACATCGTCGACCCGGAAGCGATCGAAGGCATCATCGGCACGTTCAACGACATGGGCATTGCCGTGTACGAACACGCGCCCGATGCCGAAACGCTGCTGCTGTCCGATAACGTCGCCACCGTCACCAGCGACGACGAAGCCGAGGCTGCCGCCGAGGCGGCGCTGTCGACGGTCGACTCCGACTTCGGCCGCACCACCGACCCGGTCCGCATGTACATGCGCGAAATGGGTTCGGTCGAGCTGCTGACGCGCGAAGGCGAAATCGAAATCGCCAAGCGCATCGAAGACGGCCTGCGCGACATGATCCAGGCCATTTCCGCCTGCCCGGTGACGATCGCCGAAATCATCTCCGCCGCCAACCGCATCGAAGCCGACGAAATCAAGATCGACGAAATCGTCGACGGCATGGTCGACCCGGAAGACCCGGAAGAAACCTCGCCGACCGCCGTGGCGCCGACCGCGAGCGACAGCGACGAGGACGACGAGGACGAGGCCGAGGAAGAAGAAGAGGAAGAGGAAGAAGAGGCTGCCGCCAGCACCGGCGCGGCCGGCTATTCCGCCGAGCAGCTCGAAGCCCTGAAGGCCTCGGCCCTGGAGAAATTCGGCACCATCGAGCAACAGTTCGACAAGATGCGCAAGGCCTTTGAGAAGGATGGCTATAACTCCAAAGCCTACGTCAAGGCGCAGGAAGCCATCTCGAACGAACTGCTGGGCATCCGCTTCACGGCGAAAGTCGTCGAAAAGCTGTGCGACACCCTGCGCGGCCAGGTCGACGAAGTGCGCCACATCGAGAAACAGATCCTGGACGTCGCTGTGAACCGCTGCGGCATGCCGCGCGCCCACTTTATTAAAGTGTTCCCTGGCAACGAGACGAACCTGGAATGGGTTGACGGCGAAGTGAACGCCGGCCACGCCTACAGCGCCATCCTCGGCCGCAACATCCCGACGATCAAGGAACTGCAGCAACGCTTGATCGACCTGCAAGCGCGCGTCGTGCTGCCGCTGCCGGACCTGCGCAACATCAACCGCCAAATGGCGGCCGGTGAAATGAAGGCCCGCAAGGCCAAGCGCGAAATGACCGAGGCAAACTTGCGCCTGGTGATTTCGATCGCCAAGAAGTACACGAACCGCGGCCTGCAGTTCCTCGACCTGATCCAGGAAGGCAACATCGGCCTGATGAAGGCGGTGGACAAGTTCGAGTACCGCCGCGGCTATAAATTCTCGACGTATGCGACGTGGTGGATCCGCCAGGCCATCACCCGCTCGATCGCCGACCAGGCACGCACCATTCGTATTCCGGTGCACATGATCGAGACCATCAACAAGATGAACCGCATCTCGCGCCAAATCCTGCAGGAAACCGGCGCCGAGCCGGACCCGGCAACGCTCGCGATCAAGATGGAAATGCCGGAAGACAAAATCCGGAAGATCATGAAGATCGCGAAAGAGCCGATTTCGATGGAAACGCCGATCGGCGACGACGACGATTCGCATCTGGGCGACTTCATCGAGGACAACAACACGCTGGCGCCGTCGGATGCGGCCTTGCACGCCTCGATGCGCGGTGTGGTGAAGGACGTGCTGGACTCGCTGACTCCGCGCGAAGCCAAGGTGCTGCGCATGCGCTTCGGTATCGAGATGTCGACCGACCACACGCTGGAAGAGGTCGGCAAGCAATTCGACGTGACGCGTGAGCGGATTCGCCAAATCGAAGCGAAGGCGCTGCGCAAGCTGCGGCATCCGTCGCGCTCGGACAAGCTGAAGAGCTTCCTGGAGGGGAGCAGCTGATTCTGGCTGCCGGCTCCTTTAAAGCTTGACGGCTCTAGTGTAAAAGCAATATCCTCTCGCCACTCTGCTCCACGGTTCCGCGCCGCTGGAGCGGGTGGCGAAATCTTCTTTCAGCCACTGTCCCGATTTCTGGGCCTCTAGCTCATGCTTGGTTAGAGCAGCGGACTCATAATCCGTTGGTGCCCGGTTCGACTCCGGGGAGGCCTACCAATAAAATCAACGACTTGGCCCAGCCGATTTGGTTGGGCTTTGTTGTATGTAGACAGCAGGGCTGGATTTCTCGGGCATGCGGTAGCCAGCGCCAGCATTTGTGCCAGACGTTCAATCATTACAGGTTTGATGGAGGCCGCGAAGAGCAAAGGTAGAAACGCGGTCAAGTTCGTCGCTTGCGACATACTAAAAGCAAATGGCCGGACCATTCGCATCATGGCAGCGTTCGCCGAGCACGAAGTCAAGCGAATCAGCGAGCGAACTAAAGAACGCACTAAAGGAAGCTACGACCCTTGGCGGTCGTCTCGGCGCGGCAGGTTCTGCCAGAGCAGATCAGTCGGAATTATATGCTTGAACTATTGCCCACCAAAGTTCCCTACGGTGGCGATCAAGGTTGCGCCACAAGTGGTCTTGTGCCCATCGTAGGCGACGGCAACCCCGTCAATGACGTGGTCTGGGTCTCCTTCGGCAATGGTGCATTTGTCATGTCCTTTGATGGGGCAACTGCATATATCCCCAACGCGAGCGACTGGAATGCCATCAACCGTAAAATGATCTGCGCCGGCACTCTCGACCTTGCCGCCGTGAGATGTGGGGTCGCCAAGACGAATCACATTTCGCACGAATTAACCTTTTGTTTGCGGCGAGGTTTGGTCGTTTCGACTTCTTTCGGTTGTGTTGTCACTAGCGTTTTTGGCAGCAACGTTATCAGGAGAACCTTGTGCGATTGTTTGCGTCTCCTCGATTGTGTTGACGTGAACTGGTGCGTCGTCATAGCTGACTAGTTTCCACATCGTCGCCGTGCGGTAAGTAGGCCTTTCTCCCTTCAGCTTTTGCCATATGGACGGTTCGCCGAGCGATATCACATGCGGCATGCGCTCGCCCGCCTTGATGTGCTGTCGCCGGTCACCCTGAGTATTTTTCGGCTCATCAGGCACCCACCAGCCCGTTTGCGGGCACGCGCGGCCAGTTGCCGCAAGCTCGCCGAGTGGACGCTTGGGGCCAGAGTCCGTTTCGGCCGTCTTAACCGCCGCGGCGCCGGTTGGACGCACGCGGATAGTGCTGGTGATCTTGTCCCAAACCGCGATGGCTTCTTCGTCAGTCAGGCTAGCTTTAGTTGCGCCGGCGACGTTGTCGGCAACGCCAGTCTGCATCTGTATTTCTACATAAGGTTTCAGCGGGTCCGACGGCTCGCCTCTAAAATCCATGGCGAAATCATGGATCGAGTGTATTTCCGCCTGTTCTGGGGTACGCGACAGGGCCTCAAAGCCGTTTAGCCACCCGTGGATCTGCCGCTCCCCTCTGCGCAAGTCTTTGGTTTTTATCAGCGGATTGTTGGGATCCTGGGCTTTCTGGTTCTTCTCGAGCTGAGTGAGCCGCCACTCCAGCGAGTGGCTCTCTTCGTAATGGGGATTCGACGGTCCGACAAAAACCGAGAGGTGCGTGTCAGGGAACTCCTTTAACCGAAAGCCGATACGAATGAGTTCTACGGGCGGTTCCTCGCCTGGAGCAGGGTTGTCAGGGAGGAAAGCATATTCGATACAGTTGCCAGGCTCGGCGGGGATTTCGTTTTCAGCGCGTTGCTGCAAACGCCGGGCGATGCTGGTTATGTCTGCGATTACCTGATCTTTTCGGGGCCTTAAAGGGCGTGAGTCGATGACAACACCGTCATTGTTCAATCTAAAGTACCCATTGATTTTTAGCCCATTAATAGCTTCAAAATCTTCGTAACCGACGACTATTTTTCCTTCAGGTTGGTCCACATCGTGGACCGAAATTAGCAAGGGGACATCGTTTTGGTTGATAGCTTTGTCGCTCATTAGTTCATCAATGAATTTTTGTGCCAACGTTTTTACTTCAGCTGTACCGTTAGGGTAGACGTTCACACCCAGAGGCACTGCAACCTCTCCCCAAGCCACGGTCGCTGATGCAGGCACATCGACCATGAAGCGGCCAAAGCATACGGTCTTGGTTTTCTCGAACGTGGCTTGCAGGCGAGGCGTGGGAGGGGTCATGTTTGGCGTCTTCCATTCTTTCGGGTTGCGGTCGCAGGCGTTAAGTATTAAAACTGCGGCGAGAGGAACTAAGCACAGGCGTTGAATGACTGACATTTGCAATCACCCTTTATCACAGGTCCATGTTGCCTTTTGGGTAATGCGAACGATGCTGTACAAAGTCGAGGCGATCGCTCGAGGATTCTTGTAACTTGACTGGTGTTCGTATCCAGTCTGCCGGAATACGCCTTTGAACATGCCACTCTTTAGTTGATGGTTGGCAGATTTGGCTGGAACGGTCTGATCGCCTGGAGCCGAAGGTGGCAGGATCGTGGCATATATCGGTCCGGGCACGTGCTGCATCGTGAATTCTCGAGCGGGATACGACCCCTTTACATGCGACCATTCCACATCAAAGGCTTTTGCCAGCACCGAATTTTTCTGGCGCCACTCACGCAGAATGACGTCAGTGATATCCAGTTCATTTTTATTACGGGAAACGCGGGTATTGGTGCGATACTCCATCAGAGCTAACGAATCGCGTACCACCAATTCGTAGGTTGCCAGAGCGCCATCACTCTGGCCGGCAGCCGCTTGCACTATGATTCCGTACACGGCGCGCACGTCCCTGCGGTCTGTCACGAACTGGAGCTCAACCGGTAGTGCGATGAATTCCTTCAAAGGCAAATCAGAATGTGTCGATACGCATAGAAGCCGGTTTCCAGTCCGCCGCATAGTGTTTCATTTCCCGTAACACGTTTGACCAGCAAAACATCTAGCACCTGCTTTCCTTGCAGTAGCCGCAAAGGGGTAGGGTTCTTCACTCAGACAAGCTGGCGAATGCCTGTATCAAATCCTTCAACTCCATTAGAAACTTCCTGTCTGGAATGTTGGCGGTATCCCAGTTGCTATGTATTGAACGGCAGTACAGCGCGGACGATGATCGATGGTAAAACTTGGGGGCAGCGTGACGTTGACACGCTTCAAATCTCTACTTTTTGGCATGTGCCGTAGTTGTGATTCTGTAGCTTGGGTCGGTAATACGACAGTAAGCGTTGTAATTAATCGCTCGAAAAACCACATGCTGATTACCGCAAGCACAAATTATTTCCTGGCGCTTGCTATTACATTCGTTGCTTCTATTACCTTTGGCAAGGCTCTGCAATCGCCGAATAAAAATACCCCAGCACGGCATCGCGCGTTGCCTCATCGCTCTTCCTGAAGGTGCCAACCTTATCGTCCCAACGGTACACCGAGTTGTACTGCTGGCAGCCGTTACCCATGTCGCGTGTCCCGTCGTTCGATCCGCCCGCATACAGTCCCAATACAAATGGCGCACCACCCTGCCTTGGAAACACCAGCCGGATATCGGTCAGGTCGATACGGAAGGTCGGCCAGGTGTCGTGATCTTCCAGCTCCCACCCTTTCTTGCCGTTGAAAACAGGCT
Organism: Massilia sp. IC2-278; assembly: GCF_020708045.1. GTDB lineage: Bacteria > Pseudomonadota > Gammaproteobacteria > Burkholderiales > Burkholderiaceae_D > Telluria. The sequence goes on along the minus strand of NZ_JAJFES010000004.1, from coordinate 114,210 downwards.
TCCAGCCGCGCGCCTGACCCAACACCATCAGCTCATCCAGGTCATAGGCATTCATGTTGGAATTCAGAGGGTAGTGGACGCCCAGGGCATAATCGCACCAACCATCCCCATTGAAGTCCACCTTGATCTCGGTTGGCAGATCATGCTTGAAGTCGACACCAAGTTTCGGCCGTTTCGCTTGAGGCATCCTGCATTGCGGCGCATCAGGGCGCAGGTCGAGGGTATATGGCTCGGCAGCATGCACGCCTGAAAAAGCCAACATCGTCACGCCATTCATGATCGCCAACGATGGAATACGCTTCATATGCCGGAACAGGTAATGAGGCCATGTGATTGTTGGGCTGCCATCCACGACACGTTTATTTTTTCGCGCTGCAGGGTTTGTCGATCGTCGAGTAAAAGTAATTCAGCACCGCGTCACGTGTTGCATCATCGGTCTTCCTGAAGGTGCCAACCTTGTCGTCCCAACGATGCACGGATTGATACTGATAGCAGTTTTTTCCCATGCTGCGTTTTCCTTCATCAGGGTCGCCTGCATACAGCCCTAGCACAAAGGGTGCGCCCGATTGCTTTGGAAAAAGCAACCTGATATCGGTCAGGTCGATACGGTCGGTTGGCCAAGTCCGATACCCATACCCATCCGCATCCAGTTCCCATCCTTTCTTTCCGTTGAATACCGGCTTCCAGCCATCGGCCTGCCCCAGTGCCATGAGTTGGTCCAGGCGGTATGAATTCATCTGCGAGTTGCGTGGATAGGGTACCGCCAATGCATAGTCGCACCAGCCATCGCCATTGAAATCCGCCTTGATCTCGGTCGGCATGTCATTCGCCACGTCCACGCCAAGCTTGGGCGGCTTCGCCCTGGGCGTCATGCATGCAGGCGCGTCGGGCCGCAGTTCGATGCCGGCCGGCGGCGCAGCAGCGGCCCAGGCGCAAACCGGCAGCAGCATCCCCATGGCGGCACACAGCGTCGAAAAAAGCTTCATGGTCGTTATCTCAGATTCAGGTTATTGAATTGCAGGCCTTTGGTATCGCCCAGTTCGTCGGAACAGCGCAGCGAACGCCAGTCGCCACGGCCGGCCACGCGCGTGAATTCGTTTGCGTAGTCCTGCACGTACTGGGGCACGCTGATATTCACCGAGGTGCCGCCGCTGCCGCGATTATGGGTAATCGCGGTGCGTACCGCCAGGTCGTTCTCGATGGCGCGCTGGCGGGTCCGGTAGGCTTCGGTTCCCGGCGTTTCATTGTTGACGAAACGTGCGCGGATCGCCGGTGTATTCATGATGGTTTCGAGATTGCTCTTCAGGAAGCGCTTCGACACGAAGTTGTACGGGTCCTGGCTCTGGTACAGCCACATCAGCCAGTCGCCGAAGCTGGTGGCGCCATTGCCGTCGAGGAGGCGGCGGGCCGCCTCGGAGCCGAAGGCGTTCAGGCCCTCGTTCTCGGTGCGGGCCCGGCCGCTCGGCACATAGGCGAGCATGTCGATGAATTCCGTCATCCCGAAACCGGTATCGCGCGTGAAGTTGGCGCGCTGCGCGGCGCTCAGGCTGTTCCATGCAGCGGTTGCCTGTGCCGTGGTGCGTCCTGTGCCGAAACGGTCGCGGAAATTGCGGTAGGCGTTGCCGGCAGCCGTTGCCCGGCGCTGGGCCAGCTCGGCCATGTCCGCCATGGTGCCCATGCTGCCGTTGGGCAGCCGTACCTGGGTATTCAGGCGCAGATGGGCCAGTTCGGCGGGCGTCAACTGCGGGACCAGGTCGTTCAGGGTGCGCAGGAAGGTTTCGCTCACGAACTGGGTGCGCCCGTAGCTGGCGTAATACGAATGCCCGTTCAGTGTGATGTCGGTCGCGCTGCGGCAGCCGTTGTTCGTACTGCAGTCGCGGTAGATGGCCGATGGCGCGGGTGACTCCTGCATTTCGGCCGCGGCTTCGAACTTCATGACGCGCCGGCGCTCTTCGTCGTTGGCATAGGTAACCGGCACCGTCGTCGGGCGGTTGCAGTTGAGGATACGCTGCACATTGGCCTGGTTGCCCGTCGTTCCGGCCACGGCGGGTTCCACCTGGCGCGTGACGTTGATGTCGGCTTCGCCCGGGGCGAAGCGGATCGGGGGCAGCAGGGGATTGCGGGCAGGGCAGACATTGCCGAACAGGCGGGTGCGGTCGGCGGTGATGTAGGTTGCGATCAGCTTGGCCGCCTTGTCGTCGTCCATCTCGACCGTGAACTCGGCAAGGCTGATCAGGTTGTTCCCATAATGGCTGAGGAAGGCGCTTTCCTGGCCGGCGCCATTCCAGGTTTGCGCCGGGTTGGCCGCATTGAAGTTGCCGCCCACGTCGACCAGCAGGGCCGTGTGGTTGGCCGCATAGGTGTTGCGCGCCTGGCCCAGCGGGTTCAGGCCGGGGCCGGCGGCGACGTTGTCGACGATGAAGGCCCAGCGCGCCCTGGTGAATCCCTGTTCGGTGCCGAGTGCCTGGCCGTTGGCGCCGGTGGTGATGGCGAAGTAGCGGATGCGCGCCGCGCCGTCGGGGTCGAAGTAGTCGTCCGGCTGGCCGCCGGCATAGGCGTACAGGTCGAGCAGCAGCGGCGTTGCCAGGCCGCTCAGGGCATCGCCCACGCCGACCGGGTCGGGGCTGAGGAAGCGACCGCTGGCCGGGTCGAAGTAACGCGCGCCATGGTAGACCAGGCCGCTGTCGTCGTCGTGGTACTGGCCCACGTAGCGCAGCGGCTGGTGCTGACCCGACCCGCTACCGGCCTGCAGCGACACCTGCATCATGCCGCCCACGGGGCGTGTCTCTTGCCAGACCGTCTTGCCGTGCTCCGACATGCTCAGCACCTTGCCGACGCGGTCGGTATGCAGGGCGCGCGCCGGTGCGCCGAACAGCCAGGTCTTGAAGCGCTGCCATAGCGACGCCGTTCCCAGCTCGAACTGGGCCAGGGGCCGCCAGCCGAGCCAGGCGTAGGCGTAACGCATGGCGCCGTTGGCATCGGCCTCGGCCACCAGGCGGTTGGCGTCGTAGAACGAGAGCGTGGCGCCGGTCTTGCCCTGCGCATCCGTGACCAGTTTGGCTACGCGCTGGCCGAGCGCGTCGTACACATAGCTGCTGCTGCCCGCAGCCCTGGCGCTGTGGGCCAGCTGGCCGGCGGCGTTCCAGGACAGGTGCTGCGGTCCCTGGATGGTATCGATGCTGGCGGGCAGGCCGGCCGCATCGGCGCCGGCGCCCGGCGTGCCGGGCAAACCGTGGGTCTCTCCCGCCGCTTCGTTCGCCCCACTGCCCATCACCGCCACCTGGCGCAACGGGCTGGCCGCTTGTGGCAAACCGGCCTCCTGCGGCGGCGCATCGAAATGGTCGGCGCTGCCGTCGCCGTGCACAATGTCGGTGGCAAACTGCTGCTGCCAGCTCACGTTGCCGATCACCGTGTTGCCGCCGCCCAGGCTGGCGGGCAGGGCGCCAGCCGTGGACAGGCCGACGGGCATGCCTTTCTTGTCGAGCTGCTGCAGCAGTTCCAGCCGTTTACCCTGGTGGTCCGTGACGGCCTGCGCGATCACGCGGCCCTGGCCGTCATGGCGCCAGCTTTGCGTCATGCCGACCGCGGCCGGCATGGCAAGCGCCAGTTTTCCGGCTGGCTCGATGCGCAGGATGCGGCTGACCATCAGGCCGCGGCCGTCGTAGGCCGTCAGCGTGACGCGCCGGCCATCGGCATCCTCGATGCGCTGCTCAATCGGGCGCATGCCCTGGTAGCGGTAGGCCAATGTCTGCTCGGGCGTCGCGGCGCCGGGCAGGAAGCGTTGCAGCGATGCCAGGCGCCCGGCGCTGTCCCAGCCGGCCTTTTGCACGGCGCCGCGCGGGTCGCGCAGTTCGACGATGCGTCCGGCGGCGTCGTAACGGGCGATCTGCCAGCCCTGGCCCGGGTTGCGGATGGCGGTGACGCGGCCGAAGTCGTCCACCAGGCGCAGCGCCTGGGCCCCGTTGGCGCTGAACGCCTGGATCATCGATTCGGCGGCGGTGCCGATCGGTCCCCAGGCGGCGTCCAGGGCGCGCGCTCCTCCGGCATCGGTCCAGGCGACGGGGCGGTTCAGGCTGTCGGTCTCGACGCGCCCTGCACGCAAGGCCGCCGGCAGCGCAGTTCCTTCGGCCGATTCGTTGACTGCTGTCTTGGCCGGCGTGCTGGCCAGCGCAGCGGATTCGGCGGCAGACGGCGCAAGCGTGCTGCCGTCGGGCCGGATCATCGCGGTCAAGCGTCCGCCGAGGTCGAAGCGGTAGCCGGTGACCTGGGTCAGCGCCGTGGCGCCGCTGCCGTGCACGGCGCGCACTTCCTGCGGCTGGCCGCGCCAGTCGTAGCGCACGGTCGTGGTGCGCACCAGCGTGCCGTCGTCCGTGCGCACGATGGTCGGGCGCAGCGCGGCGTCCCGTTCCAGCACCTCGGTCCGCATGTTGCCCGGCAGCGTGGTGCGTACCGGCAGCTTGGTTTTCGGGTCGTATTCGGTGAGCGTGATGTCGCTGTTGGCGGGGCCGGCGCCGCGCGTGGCATTCGGCAGCGGGCCGTCGGCCAGGGTCGGCTGGCCATATGTGTTGTAGCGGTAGGACATGGTGCGGGCGATCGCCACGAAACCGGCCGCATCGGGCGACGGCGCGAAGCCGCGCTCCGTGACTTCGATGGGCATGCCGGCGGCGGCGCCGCTGTCGGCATAGCGCACCAGGGTCAGGTGTTCCTTGCCCGGTATCACGCTGGGGCGGCCGATCAGCACCGGCCGGGTGCTGGCGCCGGCGTATTCGAAGCGGCGCTGCCAGTGCGAGGACACCCGCTTGCCGTTGTGGTAGAAAACGCGGGTCAGGCGCAGCGTGCGTCCGAGTTGGTCGAGCACGGCTTCGGTGGCGGCGATGGGCTGCCCGTTCGCGTCGAGCGTGGTGGTGCCGGTCAGGCGGCCGTCGCGGTCGTAGTCGTAGCGGACGTTCGTTTCGCCGCAGTTGGCGCAGCCGGGGCCGCGCACCTCGAGCAGGCGATACCCGGCCCCGCTGACAGTGTGGCGGAACACGGTCTGCTGGCCGCGCTCGTTGGTGACGATCGTGACGCCCGGGCGGCTATGGTCGAGGGTGACCTGGTCCAGGCCGGTGCCCGCAGCCAGCCTGGCCGGCTGCACGAGGGCGCCGCCGGCGGAGCGGGCCAGCCTGGCCGGCAGGCCCCTGACGGAGAGATTGCCCTTGCCGTTGGCGTCGTATCCATAGGTGGCAATGCGCTGCCAGCGCGCCGGCGCGGCGCCGCCGCCGCCCAGTTCGCTAATGCCGGTGAGCAGCGTGGGAAAGCGCGCGTCTTCGTAGTGGTAGGTCCTGGCGCCCGTCGGGAACTTGACCATGCGCAGGTTGGCGCGCAGCAGGGCAGGGTCGTCGCCCGCTCCCGCACCCGTGCCTTGCTGCAGCGGGCTGCCATAACTGTAGGCGAAGCGGCCGACCGGGCTGTCGATGGCTTGCAGGCCGCGGAAGTTGCCGCTCGTATCGCGCTTGCCGGCGTAATGCAGGCGCAGGCTGCGCCCCTGCGGATCGGTCACGGTGCGCAGCAAGCCCTGGGCGTCGTATTGCAGGGTCACGAATTGCCCGCCGGGCGCCAGGATCTGCACCAGCTTGCCCTTGGCATCGAAGCTGAGTTCGCGGCCATTGGTCCAGCGCCAGACGTACTCCTTGCCGCGGCCGGTCTGCACTTCGGTCAGGTGGCCGTCCGCCGGGTTCCGGCTGGCGCACAGCGCCGGGTTGTTCGGGTCGCGCTCGAAGATGATGCGGGCGCCGTCGGCCTGGATGATCTGGAACGCGTTGCCCGTGACGTGCAATTGCGTTTCATACGACAGCTTCCAGCCGCGCCCGACCAGGTTGGTGGAATGGTTGGGACGGCTGAAGGTGCTGTTGTAATGGCGGACGATTTCCAGCCCGAGGGTGCCGGGCAGCGCCGCCATGTCGGTTTCGCGCTGGTACTTGTTGCCGTTGATGATATTGATCGGATTGCCGGCGCCGATGTTCAGGCCGCCGGAGCTGTCGGCCGAGGCAGGACCCTCGGCGCCGCAGGTCGATCCGCCGTTGCCCGGCCCGCAGGTACCGGGTGGCGCCGGTGGCAGCGTGGGTGGAATGCCGGGGGCGCAGCTGGAATTCGGCGGACAGGCGGGCGGCAGTTCGAAACCGGGAATCTGGGCATGGGCGGCTGTGCTCAGCAGTAAAGTTCCCAGGAAAAAACGGCGCGTTTTGAAGAGTAACTGTTTCATGTGGGCAGACTCGGCTTTTCGACAGGAGGAACGCACTGGCTTGCAGCCGAGCCAATATACCCCGCGAAAGTTGCCCGAAAATTCACGCTTTGTCACAAAACGCGTAACAATTTTGTAATGGAATGTAGCGGGGTTGCGCCAGCGCGCATCGGCGGCTGCGTTGGATTTCCGCGCTGAAAGCATACGTGACGTGTGCGAACGCCTATAGCCTAAATAACAACGCACGACCTTGCTCCATCTCACCCATTTGCTAGACTAATCCCACCCTCCATATGCGCAACGCATAACGACGAGTGCACGCCCCGGCGCAGCACCGCGCGACGGCCTGGCGCCGGCAATCCCTTGCCGGCCGGGCTCCTCTGTTGTTTGCACCGGCAACCATGCAGGAGGAATCATGCTGAATCACACGGAACGGGTCAGCCGGCTGCGCGCCATGCTGCGCCAGCTATCGCCCAGCGACGATCTCGACTCGCTGCCCATCCCGCCGCCCGACTGGAGCGGCGAACTCCGGCCGTTCGACGCCGGTGGCGACCACCGCCCCGGCGCCGCGCCGCAGTTCGGTTACAACGACGCCGTCGAAGGCATCCGCAAGCTGAAGGAGCAGCGCGACGACCAGGTCAGCCCCGCCGAGCTGTTCAGCGTCGAGGCCATCGTGCTGGCCCACGACCGGCCGGCCGTCTTCGTGCGCGGCGGCACCTACGACCAGCTGGGCGGCGTCTGGGGCGCGCTCGACACCAGGGAGATGCGCAACCGCATCGATCCGCTGCTGGGCGCGGTCGGGCGCATCGAGTTGCCGAACATGTATACGGTGCCGTATGGCGGCACCGGCTTCCTGGTCGGCCCGCAACTCCTGATGACCAACCGCCACGTGGCGCGCCTGTTTGCCGAGGGCCTGGGCGTGGAGGGATTGATCTACCGGCCGGGCGACGCCCTGGTCGACTTCGAATGCCAGGTCGACAGCGACCCGGCCCGGGCCATCTACATCACGGTCGAGCGCGTGCTGATGATCCATCCCTATTGGGACATGGCGCTGCTGCAAGTGAGCGGCGTGCCGCCCTCCGTCCAGCCCTTGACGCTGTCGGTGCGCGCCCCCGAAGACCTGCTCAACCGCGACATGGTGGCGGTCGGCTATCCGGCGCGCGACGACCGCAACGACCTGGCCTTGCAGGACCGTATCTTCGGCGGCGTCTATAACGTCAAGCGCCTGCAGCCGGGCAAGGTGCGGCGCCGCACCCGCGTGCGCAGCTTCGAGAACGAGGTGCAGGCGATGGTGCACGACAGCTCGACCCTGGGCGGCAGTTCGGGCTCGTCCGTGATCGACGTGTCCACCGGCCACGTGATCGGCCTGCATTTCGCCGGCGAATACCTGAAGGCCAATTACGCGGTGCCGAGCTACGAGCTGGCGCGCGACGCCCGCGTGCTCGATGCCGGCGTGCAGTTCGACGGGCGCATCGGCGTTACCGACCTCTGGCAGCCAGCCTGGATCTTCGCCGATGGCCGCCAGTCCGCAGGCCGCATGTTCGAAACCTCGCAAGGGCAGGGGGCGGCGCGCGCAGCCGTTTCCAGCGCCCAGCCGGCGGCGGGCGAAACCGGCGCACTGCAAATCCCGATCAATCTGCGCATCACGGTCGACGTCGAGGGCTTGCCGCAAGTCGACATCGGCAGGTCCGAGGAGCGTGCCCGGCCCGGCGCCAGGCCGGCGGTGCGCGGGCGCGGGCGCGTGTCGATGCGCGAATTGACCGACATGATGCGCGACCCGAGCATTGACGAAGCCGAGCTGCGTCCCTACTTCAAGGGCGCGCCCGAGCTGGCGAAACCCTTCTCGCCGGGCATCATCCCGAACCCGGAACTGGTCGACATCGCCCCGCCGCGCGACAACGTCGAGGGGGCGATGGCCATGTCCTGGGCAAACAGCCTGAGCCGCATGCGGCGCCAGGCGGCCTTCCAGGCGCGCATCGCCACCGGCGACCGCAAGCCGGTGCTGGTGTCCGAAGGGGATTCCTGGTTCCAGTTCCCGGTGCTCCTGTCCGATGTGATTGATCAATTGAGCGGCGACTACAACGTGTGGAGCGTGGATTCCGCCGGCGACACGCTGCAGAACATGGTCTTCGACTCCGCCGAGTACATGCAGGCGCTGCGCCGGAATGCCGGCAACGTGAAGGCTTTCCTGTTCTCCGGCGGCGGCAACGACATCATCGGCGAGGATGGGCGCGGCAAGTCGGTGATCACGCAGATCCTCAAGCGCTTCCAGTCCGGGCAGCCGGCCGGCTGGTATCTCGGCACGCCGGCGCTGGAGCAGAAGCTGCGCTTCATCGAGGATTGCTACCGCCGCGTGCTCGACAACGTGGCGCGCGAGTTTCCCGACCTGCCGGTGGTCTGCCACGGCTACGATTACGCGCTGCCGGGCGGCGGGCCGGGCGAGACGCGCAATCCGAGCTGGGCGGCGGTCGACAAATGGCTGGGGCGGCCGATGCGCGAGGAGCTCGGCATCGAGGACCCGGCCTTGCAGCGCGCCATCGTGCACGAGCTGATCGACCGCCTGAACCTGGTCTTGCAGCGCCTGTGCGGCGCCAGCTATCCGACCGGGCTGTTCAGGAATGCCTGGCACGTCGACGTGCGCGGCACCGTCGGCGCGCGCTGGGCCGACGAGCTGCATCCGACCGACGCCGGCTTTGCCACGGTGAGCGGGCTGTTCAACGGCGCGCTGCGCAAGGCCCTGCGCATGCCGGAAGAGGGCGTCGCGCCGGAGATGCGGGAAGAGGTGCCCACGCCGAACATCGGTGACGATGTCGGCGAAATGGCGCCGGGGACGGTGGCCGAACTGGCGCCGCTGTCGTCTTCCTACATCGACTCGGCCCGTCCGTGGCGCCTGGCGCGGGCGATCACGGCCTTGCGCGAGGAAGTCAACCGCCAGGCGCCGAATCGCAGCAAGGCGAGCGACGGCACCATCGGCGACGCCGCGCACCGCTCGCGCGACTCGGACCACAATCCCTGGATCGAGGACGGCAACACCGGCGTGGTGTCGGCGGTCGACATCACCCACGATGCGGCGGGCGGCTGCAGCGCCGAAACGCTGGCGCAGTCGCTGCAGTCGGGGCGCGATCCGCGGGTGAAGTACGTGATCTGGAACCGGCGCATCATGAGTTCGTATGCGCAGGGCGGCACCGCGCCCTGGGTCTGGCGCAGCTACGGTGGCTCGAATCCGCACACGAAGCACGTCCACATCTCGCTCAATGCCGACAAGAGCGACTACGATTCGACGGCGCCGTGGCGGATTTCGGTGTGAAGCTTGGGTGGACGGCTGGGCCGCCTCTCGTGGCCCGGCCTACCCTACGTGCTTATCGGAAATATTTTGATCTGCCTCAAGAACTGATCCGTTTATCTGCGTCATCCTTGCGTTCGCTCAATGAATGCAAGCCGCGTCCCGCCGACGCCCCCACCGATGACCAGAAAAAAATTCGACGTCGACGCCATGACCGACCTCATGGCGCCGGACTCCGCCACTTCCGCGCAATACCGCGCCTACCTCGAATTCACCGAACACGACGCCCGGCTGCTGCGCGACGTCCATCCCTACCTGCAGGCCCACCAGAGCGGCATCGTGCTGGCCTTCTACGAACACCTGCTGCGCTTTCCGCGCCTGCGCCGGCTGCTCGACGACCGCTGCGCCTTTGCCCGCCTCAAGCACTTGCAGGCGGAATACTTCCACAGCCTGACGGCCGGCGACTACGACGGCAACTACGAGCGCAACCGCGTGCGCGTGGGACTGGTGCACCAGCACATCGGCCTGGAAATCCGCTGGTACATCGGCGCCTACCGCAAGTACCTGGCCGAACTGGCGCCGGTCCTGCAGGCGGCCCTGGCCGCCACGCCCGAGCGCTACCAGCCGACCTACGACGCGCTGCTGAAACTCATGTGCCTGGACATGAGCCTGGCCCTCGACACCTACGAACAGGCCGGCCGCCTGGAACTGTCGGGCCTGAAGAATTATGCCGAACAGGTGCTCACCAGCCTGCCGTCCGGCGTGATGGTGATCGATACCGCGCGCCAGGTGCGCACCATCAATCCGGCGATGTGCGCGATGCTGGGCGTGCCGGCGCCGGCCGGGGATAGCGACGTCGGCGACTTCCTGCACCTGCCCGGGCTGTGCGAGCGCATCGACGTCGGCCTGCGCGCGCCCGACTACAGCGAGGAGCTGATGCTGACCCTGCCGGCCGAGCTGCCCATGCTGGAGCCGCGCTACCTGCGCTGCGCCCTGTCGCGCGCCTGGCTCGACGGCGAAAACCTGCTGCTCCTGATCGCCGAGGACCTGACCGTGCCGATGCGCGCCAAGGCCGCCCTGCGCGACAGCGAGGAACGCTTCCGCATCGCCTTCGACCACGCGGCGGTCGGACTGGCCCAGGCCGCGCGCGACGGGCGCTGGCTGCGCGCCAACCGCAAGTTCCAGGACATCGTCGGCTACAGCGAGGAAGAATTGAAAACCATGAGTTTCCGCGACATGTCGCTGGAAGGGGAAATGCTGGCCAGCGAAGCCTCGCTGCGGCTGTTGCTGGCAGGCGAGATCCCGAGCTATGCCATCGAGAAGCGCTACGTGCGCAAGGATGGCGAGCCGGTGTGGGTGAACGTGGCGGTGTCGCGCATGGTGGCAAGCGATGCCGAGGTCAATCTCATGATCGTGGTCGAGGATATTTCGCGGCGCAAGCAGTACGAGCACGAGCTGCGCCACATGGCCAGCCACGACGTGCTCACGGGCCTGGCCAACCGCAGCCTGCTGATGGACCGCCTCGACCAGGCGCTGGCGCTGGCGCACCGCTCGCAGCACCAGGTGGCGATATTGTTCATCGACCTCGACCGCTTCAAGACCATCAACGACAGCCTCGGCCACGAGGCGGGCGACCACGTCATCGTCGAGGCCGGGCGGCGCCTGGCCGGCATCGTGCGCGAGGGCGACACGGTGGCCCGCCTCGGCGGCGATGAATTCGTGGTCCTGATGCCGGACATCCCCGAATGCAGCGCCGCCGCCGTGCTGTCGGCGAAGTTGCTGGAAGCCTTGCTGTTGCCGATGAACGTGCTTGGCCACGAATTCTCGCCGGTGGGCAGCATCGGCATCAGCATCTACCCACGCGACGGCGTCGACAGCAATGCGCTGCTGAAGAATGCCGACGCCGCCATGTACCGCGCCAAGGAACTGGGCCGGGGCAATTTTCAGTTCTATACCGAAGAAATGAATGCGCGCACCCTGGACCGCCTGCGCATGGAAAGCGGCCTGCGCCGTGCGATCGAGCGCCACGAGTTCGTGCTGCATTACCAGCCGCAGATCGACCTCGCCACGGGCGTGCAGGTTGGCGTCGAGGCGCTGCTGCGCTGGTGTCCGCCGGGCGGCGAGCCGGTCGGGCCTGCCGAGTTCATTCCGATTGCCGAGGAGACCGGACTCATCGTCGAGATCGGCGCCTGGGTGCTGCGCGCCGCCTGCGAGCAGCTGGTGGCCTGGCGCGAGGCCGGCCTGCCGCCGCTGACCGTCGCCGTGAACCTGTCCGCGCGCCAGTTCCACCAGCAAAACCTGGTCCAGCTGGTGGGCCAGATCCTGGCCGAAACCGGCTGCGACGCCGCCCAGCTCGAGCTGGAAATCACGGAAAGCGTGGTCATGGCGGACCCGGCCGGCGCCACCGCCACCCTGCAGGAACTGGCCGACATGGGCGTCAGTCTGTCGATCGACGACTTCGGCACCGGGCACTCCAGCCTGAGCTACCTGAAGCGCTTCCCGATCCACGCCCTGAAAATAGACCGTTCCTTCGTGCGCGACCTGACCACCGATGCCGACGACGCCGCCATCGTCTGCGCCGTTATCGCGCTGGCGCACACCATGCAATTGAAAGTGATCGCCGAGGGCGTGGAAACCGAGGAGCAGCTGAACTTCCTGCGCGAGCACGACTGCGACCAGTTCCAGGGCTTTTTCTACAGCCCGCCGGTCAGCGCCGAACGCCTGCGCCATGCGATGGAAAGGCGCAGCCGCGCCCACCTGCGCACCTTCGTCGGTCCATCGACGCGGCTGCGGCTGGCGGGAAATTAACGCGGCGGCGCTTGCGGGCCGGTTGGCGGTGCGGCCGGCACCGGTGCCAGTTCGCCCTGCCGGTCGAGCGCATAACGCTCCAGGTCGCGCGCCAGGAACAGCCGGCCGGCATAGGCCGCGCGCGCTTCCTGTTCGATCTCGCCCAGCTCGTGGTAGCGCGGGCTGAAGTGGGTCAGCACCAGGTTTGCAGCTGCACTTCGCGCGCGAAGTCGGCCACCCTTTTCGCCGAGCTGTGCATCGGGGCGGGGCCGACCTTGTCCAGGATCGCCTCGGTATAGGTGGCTTCATGGACCAGCACGTCGGCGCCGGCTGCCGCGTCCGCCAACAGCGACGGCGTGTCGTTGTCGCCGGCGACGATGAGCTTGCGCGGCTTCCTCGGCTGCTGGACGTAGTCGGCGCTGCATACTGGTTTGCCATCCGGCAGCACGATGTCCTGGCCCGCCTGGAGTTGTCCCCAGCCGGGGCCGGAAGGAATGCCGTCGCGGCGCAATTTGTCGATGTCGAGCCGGCGCTCGACCTGCTTTTCGGTGAAGCTGTAGGCAAAGGTCGGCACCCGGTGCGACAGTTCGGTGGTGCGCACCGCCAGCTCGGGCAGGGCGTCGATGTCCATCGCTTCCTCGACGTCGATGAAGTCGATCGCATACGGCAGGGCCAGCTCGGTGGTCTCGCGCACGGCGTTCACGAAGCGCCGTACCGAGGGCGGGCCGACGACCAGCAGCGGCGCGGTGCGGTTGAGCAGGCCGGCGCTGGCCAGCAGGCCGGGCAGGCCGTAGCAGTGGTCGCCGTGGATGTGGGTGATGAAGACCGCCGTCAGGCTCATCAGGGAGTAGCCGGTGCGCAGGATGCGGTGCTGGGTGCCCTCGCCGCAGTCGACCAGGACCCAGGACCTGGCCCCGGTGCGCAGGGCCAGGCCGGTGACGTTGCGGGCCCGCGTCGGGGTGCCGGCCGAGGTGCCGAGAAACTGGAATTCCATTGCCGCTCGCTGTTCGTGGATATCGCTTACGATTATCAAGCAAAACCGGCGGCACGGCCTTGCACGCCTGGCTTGCCACGGCAACCCGCGACAGCGAAAGGAATCCATGCATCTACGCAACAATGAACTCGACGAGGCCTGCATGGCGCTGGCGCGCCTCCTGCTGGCACGCCACAACAGCGTATCGCACGACATCCTCGATACCGTCACGACCCGGCTGCTGCAGGATGCGGCCCGGCATGCCGACTACGTGCAGCAGCTGGGGCGCGACCCGAACATGGTCACGCGTGCCGTGCTCTACCTGAACGATACCCATGCCCATCCCGATTTGGGCAGCGATACGGCCTGGTTCCAGCCGATGCTGGAGTGTTTGCTGGAGCTGGCGGCGCCCAGCCTGGCGCTGTCGGGCGCCGGCGCGGCTTTCCTGCGCGATGTGGAAGAAGGCGTGGCGCAGTCGATTGCCGACAACGACGCTTAGTTAGCGCTGACTCAGCTCAGCTGCGGCTGGTGCGCAGGGTCGGCAGGTAGCGCCACAAATACAGGCTGACGCTGGCGCCGATCAGCACCAGCGCCACGCGCAGGCCCAGGTGCTCGAAGCGCAGGATGGCCACCAGCAGCGAGCTCCACATCATTACTGAGGCCACGATCTTGGCGCGCAGTGGGATGCCGTTGCCGGCCTCGAAGTTGCGCAGGTAGACGCCGAACACGCGGTGGTTCAGCAGCCAGCCGTGCAGGCGGTCCGAACCGCGCGCGAAGCAGGCCGAGGCCAGCAGCAGGAAGGGCGTGGTCGGCAGCAGCGGCAGGAACAGGCCCAGGATGCCGAGCAGCACGGCCAGCACGCCGATGATATTGAAGAGCAGTTTCATGGTGGGGAAGAGTATTGGCCCCATTATGCATGACCCGGCAGCGATGAAATAATATTTCGTCAAATACGGCAGTTTGAAAGAAAATTTCATTCTATTTACATCATTCTCGGCCATAAACAGCCTCGAACCACCTGTTTTGCTTGCCGCTGGGATACTTCAGCTATAAAATTTGCATGTAATTTTTCGTAACTCTCGTCCAGCAGCCTTCAGCTTGCCGGGGCGCACCCGGCCATGTCCCACCAGTTCGACACCTCGCTGCGTTTTGTCCGCGCCGCGCGCGCCTATTTCCATGGCCGCGTGCTGCTGCGTCTCGCCGTGTTCCTGGCGCTTGCCCTACCGCTGGCCTGGCTGGCGATCCATCGCGCCCATGTCGAGCTGCGCGATACCGCGCACGAGGAAAGCAGCCGCAACGTCCAGAACCTGTCGCACGCCTTTGCCGAGGAAGTGCGCTCGACCGTGACCTCGATCGACCTGTCGCTCAGCCAGCTGCGCCTGAGCTGGCTGCGCAATCCGGCCCAGTTCGGAGCCATCGTCGCCGAACTGAATACCCATTTGCAGGGCCAGCTGCTGGTCAACGTGGTCGTCACCGACGCGCGCGGCATGGCCGTGTTCTCGAGCGCCGGCAAGCTCACCACCCCGGTCGACCTGAGCGACCGCGACTACGTGCGCGCCGCGCTCGACAGCGGCGGGCGCGACCAGCTCGCCATCGGCCAGCCGCGCAAGGGCCGCGTCACCGGCCTGTGGTCGGTGCAGTTCTCGCGGCCCATCGTGCGTGCCGACGGCAGCCTGGCCGGCGTCATCGTCGCCGGTGTGGCGCCGAATTATTTCTCGCGCTTCTACGACAGCATCGACCTCGGCACCGATGCCTCGATTACGCTGGTGCGCAGGGACGGCATCGTGGTGGCGCGCACCACGCGCAACCCGCATGCCCAGGACAGCGGCCGCCTGCTGACGGGCGCGCCGTATGCGCCGGGCAGCGGCCCCTACGGCAGTTTCCACCGCGTCAGCCGCCTGGACGGCATCGAGCGCTACTACGGCTGGCGCACCCTGCCCGAATACGGGCTGGTGGTTACGGTCGGCCAGGCGGTGAAGGATGCCCAGGCGCGCTACGCCGGCCAGCGCACCTTGCTGCTGCGCGTCGGCACCGCCGTGTCGCTGCTGCTGGTGCTGGGCGGCTGGATCGCGCTGACGGCCTCGGACAGCCGGCGCCGCGCGGTGGCGGCGCTGGCCGCGGCCGAGGCGCGCTGGCAGCTGGCGCTGAACGCGGCCGGGGAGGGCGTCTGGGACTTCAGCTTTGCCAGCGGCATGATCACGCTCTCGCCCAGCGCCCAGGGCATCGTCGACGCGCCCGGCGTGCTGCTGCCGTTCGACCGCGGCGCCTTCCGGCGCATGGCCCATCCCGACGATACCGAAGGCGTGCTGCGCGGGCTCGACGAGCATCTGCAGGGCGCCACGCCGCACTACGCCGGCCAGTACCGCACCCGGCTCGGCAACGGCAACTGGCGCTGGATCCTGGTGCGCGGGCGCGTGGCCGAGCGCGCACCAGGCGGACAGCCGCTGCGCATCGTCGGCACCGTGGCCGATATCGACGCCCGCAAGCTGCAGGAAGACGAGATCCGCCACCAGGCCCACCACGACATGCTGACCGGCCTGCCGAACCGCCTGCTGTTCAACGACCGCCTGCGCCAGGCCCTGCTGGCCGCCCAGCGCGAAGGCAACAAGCTGGCGGTGCTCTTCTTTGACCTCGATAAATTCAAGCCGGTGAACGATACCCATGGCCACGCGGTCGGCGACTTGCTGCTGCAGCAGGTGGCCACGCGCGTACGCGGCGCCCTGCGTGCTTCCGACACCCTGGCGCGCATCGGCGGCGACGAATTCGTGGTGCTGCTGCCGCGCATCGGCACCGCGCCGGACGCGCGCCGCGTGGCCGAGGAGATCCTGGCGGAACTCAACCGCCCCTTCGTCAGCGAAGGCAGGACGCTGGAGATTTCCGGCAGCATCGGCGTGGCGGTGTATCCGGACAGCGGCGTTAGTGCGGAAGCGCTGATGCGTAGCGCCGACGGGGCGATGTACGACGCCAAGCTGCAGGGCCGCGCCTGCGTTGCCGAACGCACGCGCGCCTGATGTGCGCGTGGTTCGGAGCCTGATTCGGGCCTACGAAATAGGCTCTTAGCGCGCCGGCCGCAGCGCTTCCATCACGAAGCCGCTGTTCGGTAGCGTCGGCATGCGCGCCAGGTTGATGCTCAGGTCTTGCGGCGGCACCTCGTAGGCGATCTCGGCTGCCAGCAGGCGCAATGTCGCCTTCGTGATTTCCACCGTCACCATTTCGCCCGGGCAGCGATGGCCATGTGCATAATCGCCGCCGCCCTGGGCCACCAGGTTGTAGCCGTTTTCCGCGCCGCCCTCGAAGCGTTCCGGACGGAAGACCTCGCCGTCGCTCCAGCTGCTCGGATGGCGGTTGGTGCCGTAGATGTCCAGCAGCACCCAGTCGTTTTTCGCGAAATGCAGGCCTTCCCAGTCGAAGGCCTGCAGCACGCGTCCGCCGATGGCCGGGAAGAAGGGGTAGAAGCGCCGCACTTCCTGCACGAACATGTGCAGGGCAGCATCGTCGCCGCTCGCCAGGCGCGTGCGCCATTCCGGGAACTGGTGCAGGGCCAGGGCGCCGAAGACGATGTAGCGCGCCACCGCCACCACCGGACGCAGGATGTTGATCAGCTCGACCGCCGCATGCTCGGTGGACAGCACTTCGCCGTCGACATCGACATGGAAGGCGATTGCCGCCACCGGGCTGTCGGGATCGACCGGCGCGCCCAGGCGGATTGCCTTGATGTGTTCGCAAGCCCATTGCTCGGTATGGCGGCGCAGGGCCTGGCCCATCCAGTTGCGCGGGCCGACGGCGCCGGCGCCGTCGATCATGGCCGAGAATTCGGCGGTGCGCAGCACCATGTCGTCGGCGCTGTGCAGGGGCACGCCGGCCCAGGAGCACGCCGCGCGGCACAGCACGGCCTGCGCTTCCTGGATCAGCACCACCTGGCGCGTGCGCGCCCAGCGCCAGAACTGGGCGCGCCATTCGGCTTCGACGATCTCCACCAGGCGCGCGCGCTGCTCGGGCGACTGCAGGCGCATCATCAACGCCTTGCGTACGCGGTGCGCCTCGCCGTCGAGGCCCTGGGTGCCGCCCTTGTCCTGCAGCAGGGTCAGCGCGGTCGGCGGGATCGCGCCCTTGCGCGTGAAGCGGCCGGGCTGGTAGAACATGCGCGCGGCAGGCTCGCCGCGCACGCAGACCACGCGCTTGAGCATCAGGCGGGTGCCGAAGATGTCGGACCCCAGCTCGTCGCAGCGGTTGCCGATGAAACGGTAGCCCTCGCCCAGGAGGGCAAGGGTATTGTCGAAGCCCTCTGCCTGGGGGATGGCGCGGTGGACCGTCAAGGCGGGCTGACTGAGCTCGTGCATGGCATTCTCCTTTACCCGCCGAGTGTGCCAGAGCCCGGCCGCGCGCAATGTGCGCCAGCGCCCTTATGGCCGGGATTGACGGGTGAACGCAACGGTTTGGTGGGGCTCGCGTGTGCGGATGGACACGGCAAATGCTGCGGCGAAACGCGTAGGGTGGACACCTGTGTCCACGCGGTATGGCACCGTTGCATGTCGAAACGCATGCACCCGTCCGCGCGCGTCCGATCGATGGCGCGTTTGTGCGGACGGTGAGACAGCGTGGACACAGGTGTCCACCCTACCAAGGCATTCATGCCGCGTACCAGCCCACCTTGCGCGATGTCAGCCGTGCTCCATACCCTTGCGGGAACCGCGCAAGCACTCGCGCATTCCAAGCATGAAGCAATCCTCTCCAGGAGACCCCTCATGCATTCCGCCCGCTACCGCAAGCGCCTGCCCCAGCTCGGCGGGCGGCTGTTCCTGTCCGATGCCGGGCTGGAAACGATGCTCAGCTTCCAGCAAGGGTACACGCTGCCCTCGTTCGCCTCCTTCGTGCTGCTGCGCGAGGCGCGCGGCCGCCAGGCCCTGCACGACTACTTCGCGCTGTTCGCGCGCATGGCGCACGAGCACGGCCTGGGCGCGGTGCTGGAAACGCCTACCTGGCGCGCCAACCGCGACTGGGCGCGCACCCTGGGCTACAACGCGCTCGAACTGGCCGAGGCCAACCGCGCCGCGGTCGCCCTGCTGGCCGAGGTACGCGAGGAGTGGGACAGCCCGTCCACCCCGATTGTCATCAGCGGCAACATCGGCCCGCGCGGCGACGGCTACCGCGCCGACCGCCGCATGCCCGCCGGCGATGCGCGCGACTACCACCTGGCCCAGGTCGCCACCTTCGCCGGCACCGAGGCCGACATGCTCGGCGCGTTTACCATCACCTATCCCGAGGAAGCGATCGGCGTGGTCGACGCCGCAGCAGCCTGCGACATGCCGATCGCCATTTCCTTCACCCTCGAGACCGACGGCCGGCTGCCCTCGGGCGACGCCTTGTCCGACGCCATCCTGCGCACCGATGCCGAAACCGGCGACTACCCCCTCTATTACATGATCAATTGCGCCCACCCGAGCCACGTCGAACCCGCGCTGGCGGAGGATGGCCCCTGGCGCGAGCGCATCCATGGGCTGCGTGCAAATGCCTCGCGCCGCAGCCATGCCGAGCTCGACGAGGCGCTCGAACTCGACGACGGCGACCCGGAAGCGCTGGGCGAGGAATACCTGGAACTGCGCACGCTCCTGCCGCAGATGAATGTGGTGGGCGGCTGCTGCGGCACCGACGAGCGCCACGTCGAGGCGATCGCGCGCAGCCTGGAGCGATCCGCGCCGCAGCCAATACAGGGCAAGCCCCAGCCGAGTGCACCGCGGCCGTGATGGGACTGCGGGTCAGCCATGAAGCGCGGCTGTGATGCGGCCATGAGCCAGCTGTGAAGCCGCTTGATGCGAAAGGCTCAGGCGCCAGCCGCACCGGTCCCCGCAGCGGCCTCGTCCGTGCAGCGCGGCAAATAGATGCTGACCGTCGTGCCTTCGCCGGGCACGCTCGACAGCCGGATGTGCCCGCCGCTCTGCTTGACGAAGCCGTGCGCCATCGACAGGCCGAGCCCGGTGCCCTTGCCCTCGGGCTTGGTCGTGAAGAAGGGCTCGAAGGCGCGTTCCATCACCTCGGGCGGCATGCCCTGGCCGGTGTCGGACACCGCCACCAGCACGTAGTCGCCGGGCAGGATTTCCGGGTCGGGGCCGGCGCCGTCGATGCGGACGTTCTCGAGCCGGATCGTCACCCGGCCGCGGCCGTCCATGGCGTCGCGCGCATTGATGACCAGGTTCAGCAGCACGTTTTCCAGCTGGTTCGGGTCGACCAGGGTCGGCCACAGGGCGTCGCCGCCGCCGCCGTCATGCCCGGCGGCGCCGCTGCGCGCAATCGCCACCGCTTCGCCGGCGGCGCGGTGCAGCAGACTGTCCATGCGGTCGAGCAGGCGGTCGACCTGGACCAGGCTCGGGTGCAGCGGCTGGCGCCGCGCAAAGGCCAGCAACTGCGCCGCCAGCCTGGCGCCGCGCTCGACCGCGTCGAGGATGCCGTGCAGGCGCTTCTCGCTGTTGTTGCCGGTTTTCAGCATCAGCTGGACGTTGGCGCTGATGATGTGCAGGATATTGTTGAAGTCGTGGGCCACGCCGCCGGTCAGCTTGCCCACCGCTTCCAGCTTCTGCGAGCGCGCCAGCGCCGTGCGCGCTTCGTCCAGGCGCAACTGGCGCAGCCGTTCGCGTTCCTGCGCCGCCTTGCGCGGGCGCAGATCGCGGACGAAAGCGCTGGCGCCCTTGCCGACCTCGAGCGGCAGCAGGGCCACCACGATCTCCACGGGAAGAAGGGCGCCGTCGCGCGCGCAGGCGTTCAGCTCGGCCGGCTGGCCGGGCACGATGGGCTCGCCGTCGGCGGCGCGGAACTGGGCGAAACCCTGGGTGCCGGACAGGCGCGCCTGCGCCGGCAGCAGCAGGGCGCCGGCATCCTGGCCGATGGCTTCCTGCGCGCTCCAGCCGAACAGGGCGGCGGCCTGGGCATTCCAGTCGGTGATGCGGCCGTCGGCGTCGAGCGCGACAAAGGCATCGTAAGCGTTCTGCAGGATCACGTGCATGCGCGCCTGTTCGGCTTCGATGCGCTCGTAGGACTGGCGCAATTCCAGCGTCATGGCGCGTGCCAGGTGCACTGCGCGGCGCCGGGAGCCGGCCAGCAGCAAGACCACCAGTCCCAGCAGGAAAGCCAGGCCGATGCCGGTGACGGCGATCACGCGTGGGCGGCGGGTGTCGAGCCGGGCTTCGAAGCTGGGCGCCGAGGTGATTTCCAGCGTCCAAGGGCGGCCGGAAATCGTCGCCTGCATCGTGCGCCGCAGCAGCGGGGCGCGCCAGGCGGCCCGGGCCTGGGTACGGAACAGCAGGTTCGCCGGCGCCGCCTGCGCGCCGTCGTAGATCGCCACCTCCAGGTCTGCGGCATGGGCGCCGCCGACGCCGCGCATCAGGTCGTTCATGCGGAAGGGCGCATACACCCAGGCGACGATGGCGGCGCGGCGCTGATCTAAGGTCGTGGCCGGCATGCCCGCGCGGTAGACCGGCAGGTACATCAGCACCCCGGCCTGCGGGTTGCTCGCTTCCTGCACCAGCACCACCTTGCCCGACAGCGCCGCCAGGCCGCTGTCGCGCGCGGCGGCCATGGCGCGCCGGCGCACCGGTTCGCTGTACATGTCGTAGCCGAAGGCGCGCAGGTTGCGTCCAGTAAAGGGTTCGATGTGGGTGATCGAGCTCAGCACCGGGCGGGGACCGTCGGGGTGCACTGCATAGCCGGGAAACCCCCGGCCGCGCATGGCCGCCTCGTGGGCCGCCAGTTCGGCAGGCTCGACGATGGTGGCGATGCCGAGCGCTTCGATACCGGGAAAATGTTCCTGCAGGTTTTGCAGGCGGAAGTAATCGGCGAACGCCTCCCGGTCGACCTCGGCGCTGCCGCGCATGAAGCCGCGCGCGCCGCGCAGCACCTGTTCATAGACCGCCATGCGGCGCACCGTGGCGGTGACGAGGTCGTGCGCGCGGTAGTCGAACTGGGCGGCCAGGTCGGCCGCCGTGTCGCGCCGCGCACCGCTCCAGGCGGCCCAAGTCACCAGCAGCGACAGCGCGAACACCAGCCCGGCCAGCATCAGGGGCCCCCATCCCCGGCGCGCCGGTGCGCGAGGGATGGGGCTGGGCTGGTCGGGGTCTGGACGCTGCATGTAGTGGCTGGCCGTGCGTCCGTCTGGACGAGTGAATGAGGTTTCCGGGTGCCGCTAGCATACGCAGGTCGGGGGCGCCGGGGCGCACGGAAGCGGGGTAGCCGGGCATGCCGGCAGGGAATTTCGCGGGCGCCGGATTTTACAAAAATCAATATTCTCGGTATAAAATCGACCGCTGCATGTCGCCGGCATGCTGTCCATGAGGAACCGATGCATCCCGTTTTCCGCCGCTACGCGCCGCTCTGGGCGCTTGCCGCCTGCGTGCTGCTGGCGCTGCTGTGGGGCGCGCTGGCGCCGCTGCGCTACCCCAGCCACGAACGCCTGTTCGAGATTCCGTCGCATGCGCTCGATCCGGCTGTGCAGCCCGGCGCCCGCCGCGCCGCGCTGCCGCGCGTCATGCAACTCACCCTCGGCGTGCAGGACGTGCTGTTGCTGCGCAACCGCGACCGCGTCGCCCATGTCTTCGGGCCGCTGCACCTGCGTCCGGGCCAGGAATTCCGCCTGCCTTTCGGGCAACTCGGCGACTACGTGTATGCCTGCCCGGCGGTTGCCGGCGGAGAACTGCTGGTGCGCGTGGTGCGCCTGCCCGACCCCGGCTGGGAACGCCTGCGCTGGCGCATCGCGGCGCTCGGCCAGAGCCTGCGCCACCTGCCGCTGGTGGCGCCGCGGGGCTGATCCGGGACCGCGCCGGGCACGATCCTGGCGGGCAGGCAATCGTGCAGCGTTCCGGGGAGCGATTCTGTCATCATGGGGCATGGCCACGATTTCCCTTCCCCTGTTCCCGCTCAGCACGGTGCTGTTCCCGGACGGCGTGCTGCCGCTGCAGGTCTTCGAGGCGCGCTACCTCGACATGATCAGCCGCTGCCTGACCGAGGACACGCCCTTCGGCGTGGTGCTCCTGACCGAAGGGCATGAAGTGCGCCAGCGCGGCGGCCAGCCCGAACGCTTTGCCGAAAGCGGCACCCTGGCCACCGTCTGCGACACCACCGCCACCACGCCCGGCCTGCTGCAGGTGGTCTGCCGCGGCGGCGCACGCTTCGAGGTCAAATCGTCGCAACAACGATTGAACGGATTGTGGATGGCGGAGGTCGAACTCGTCGAGGGCGACCATGCGGTGCCCATTCCCGCCGAATTGCAGGGCGCGGCCGATGCGCTCGACCGGGTGCTGGGTTCGCTGCAGGACGTGCCCCAGGAACGCTGGCCGGTACAGCCGCCGTTCCGGCTCGACGATTGCGGCTGGGTAGCGAACCGCTGGTGCGAGCTGCTGCCCTTGCCGAATGGAGGGAAACAGAATTTGCTCATGCTCGACAACCCGGTGATCCGGCTCGAGCTCTTGCACGACGTGCTGGACGAACATGGCCTGATCACATCCTAGCGATCCCATGAAATTCTCCGACGAACTCTTACTTGCATTCGTCAACGGCGAGCTGGCCGAGCCGGAGCGCGCCGCCGTCGAACGCGCCATCCGCGCCGACCCGGCGATCGCCGCGCGCGTGGCCCAGCACCGGGCCCGGCGCAGCCGCGTGTATGGCGTCGTTGCCGGCGGGCGCGAGGGTGGCGGCCATGCCCATGCCGGCGGGCATCATGGCGGCGCCAAGGTGGTCCAGCTCGACACCATCCGCGCCGCCCGCCTGGGCCTGCTGGCCACGCCGCCGCCGGCGCCGGCCTGGACCCGGCGCCACCTGGGCGCCGTGGCCGCCGCGCTGGCGCTGGGCCTGGTGGCCGGCGCCGCCGGCTGGCATGCCTTCCAGGGCGATGCCGCGCTCGCGTCGCTGAATGCCGGCAGCGGCGCCCTGGTGGCCCAGGGCAGCCTGGCCGAAGCCCTGAGCGCCCAGCTGGCCAGCCCCGGGCCCTCGGGCCGGGTGCGCATCGGCATCAGTTTCCTGGGCAAGGATGGGCGCTACTGCCGCAGCTTCGTGATGGACACCACCGCCGGCCTGGCCTGCCGCGACGGTGCGCAATGGAAGATGCCGGTGCTGGTGCAGGGCGCCGCCGGCGCGGCCTGGATGGATGGCACCGTGCTGCCGCCGGCCGTGCTGGCCGCCATCGACGCCCGCATCGACGGCACGCCGCTCAGCTCGGCTGCCGAGCGCACCGTGCAGGCGCGCGGTTGGCGGTAGGGTGGTCGGCTCCACCCGGGTGTGTGCAAACACGCGGCGCTAGCGTCGCGTGGCGATGGCGTTCCCGAAAGTAGCCGTCCACCTACGCTATGATGTTCAGGCTCGGCTCGCTGTCCTGCGGGTTGTAAGCCTGCCGCACTTCCTGCGCGCGCGAACGTTCCGCCGGTGGGGCGGCTTGCGGGTCCTGGGTGCTCTTTTCGGCCTGGGCCGCCAGCTTCTTTTCGTAGGCGGCGCGCTCTTCGTCGCTGACCTTGCGGTCGCTGTTGGTATCGGCTTCGGCAATGTAGTCGCTCGATTCGCTGCTGCTCGACGATGCACCGCCGGCGCCGCCCGCACCGCCGGCCATGCCCGCCCCACCGGCCGCCTGCGCCGTGGTTCCGGCTAATTCGACCGAGTCAGCCGATTCAGCCGATCCAGCCGATTCGGTATCCGCCAATGCCGAGGCTGTTGCTTCGCCCGTGCCGGCAGCCTCGGCAGCATCTTCCTGGCCGCCGGCCTGGCGCAGGCGCGCCGCATCGGCCTGGGCATCGAGCTGCCCGCCCAGGCGGTCGGTCGCGCTCGACAGGGCGCTGCGCGTCACGGCAGCGGCCGTGCTGTCGACCTCGCCGCCAGTGGCTGCGGCTGCGGTGGCGGTTGCCGTGCCGGCCGTGCCCTGGCCATCCGTAGCCTGGACTTCCTGGCTGGCGCGGCTCGCGGCGCGCGCCGGCAGCGATTGCGCCAGGGTCGATCCGCCAATACTTGAAACCATTTTTTTTCCTCTGCAAAGATTGTCTTATCTCCATTTACGGCCACACAAAGCCGAAACGCAGGGCAGGGAATGTAAAGCCGGGTAAATCCCAGGCTTGCAAAAACGGCAAGCAGGACAGGGGCGGACAGGCCGCATCGACACAGGATTCCATATACACCCTCGAGGTTTTGAGGTAACCTTGAGGATGCTACTTAGTGTCTCTACGTTCGCGCCGGCGGTTTCTGCCTGCGGGGCGTGCCTACCGAGCCGGCCACGGGCCGCGCACCAGTTGGCGGCAAGCCCGCCCATCCAGCGTTTTGCGCGTCGACATGCGTCCGGGGCGAGGCAGCGAAGCGGCCGTAGAGCGGAACGATTACATGCCTGGAAAGAATAATGTCTGAAACACCGATGAACAACGAGGCTGCCACGCCAGAGGTGCGCTTTGCCGATTTCGGTCTCGCGCCCGAAATCCTGCGCGCCCTCGCCGACCAGGGCTACGTCCATCCGACCCCGATCCAGGCCCAGGCCATCCCGGTCGTGCTGCAGGGCCGCGACGTCATGGGCGCCGCCCAGACCGGCACCGGCAAGACCGCCGGCTTCTCGCTGCCGATCATCCAGCTGCTGCTGGCCCACGCCAACAGCAGCATGTCGCCGGCGCGCCACCCGGTGCGCGCGCTGATTCTCACGCCTACCCGCGAGCTCGCCGTGCAGGTGGCCGACAACGTCAAGGCCTACGCCCAGCACACGCCGCTGCGCTCGGCCGTGGTGTTCGGCGGCATGGACATGAAGGGCCAGACCGTGATCCTGAAGGGCGGCGTCGAAATCGTCATCGCCACCCCGGGCCGGCTGCTCGACCACATCGAACAGAAGAACGTCAGCCTCGGCCAGGTGCAGATGCTGGTCATGGACGAAGCCGACCGCATGCTCGACATGGGCTTCCTGCCCGACCTGCAGCGCATCATCAATTTGCTGCCGAAGAAGCGCCAGAACCTGATGTTCTCGGCCACCTTCTCGCCCGAGATCAAGAAGCTGGCCAACAGCTTCCTCGACCAGCCGGTCCTGATCGAAGTGGCGCGCAGCAATGCCACCGCCGAAAAGGTCACCCAGGTGGTCTACAAGGTCGACGAAGAGCAGAAGCGCGACGTGGTCGAATTCCTGATCCGCCAGCGCGAACTGAAGCAGGTGATCGTGTTCTCGAACACCAAGATCGGCGCCTCGCGCCTGTCGCGCCACCTCGAGCAGTGCGGCATCAAGGCATCGGCCATCCACGGCGATAAAACCCAGCAGGAACGCATGGCGGCGCTGGAAGCCTTTAAAAAGGGCGAGATCGAGGTGCTGGTGGCAACCGACGTCGCCGCGCGCGGCCTCGACATTTCCGACCTGCCTTGCGTGATCAACTTCGACCTGCCCTACAACGCCGAAGACTACGTGCACCGCATCGGCCGCACCGGCCGCGCCGGCGCCTCGGGCGATGCGATCTCGGTCTACTCGGAGAAGGACGAGCGCCTGCTGGCCGACATCGAGAAACTGATCAAGCAGACCGTCCAGCGCGGCGAGCTGAGCAACTTCACGCCGCGCGCCCGCAGCCGCGACCGCGATGGCGAACGCGCCGAGCGCCGTCCGCGCAGCGGCAGCCCGGACGCTGGCCGCAGCGAGCGCAGCAGCGAAGTCCGTAGTGAACGCGGCGGCGAGCGCAGCGAACGCGGGCCGCGCAGCTACGGCGCCGGCTCGATGCCGCGCCGCGACAAGATCGATCCGTGGTTCCTGAAGCCTTACGAGCCGTCGAACGTGCCGCGCCGCGACACGGTCCAGGCCGTCGCGGGCACGCAGGCCAAGCCGAAGCAGAAGCTGGCCGTCCTGCTCGGCGGCTTGCCGAAGCCGCAGGCGTAAGTTACAGACCTGAGCCATCCCGGCCGGCGGCGCAGCGCTGCCGGTCTTATTCCCCGTCGTGCACCAGCCGCAGCAGGTATTCTCCATACCCGCTGCGCGCCAGCGGCTGCGCCAGGCGCAGCAACTGGGCGCTGTCGATGTAGCCCATGCGCCAGGCAATCTCCTCGGGGCACGCAACCTTCAGCCCCTGGCGCTTCTGGATCGCCGCGATGAACTGGCTGGCGTCGAGCAGCGAATCGTGGGTGCCGGTGTCGAGCCAGGCGGTGCCGCGCCCCAGGATCTCGACGTTCAGTGCGCCGCGCGCGAGGTAATGGCTGTTGACGTCGGTGATTTCGAGTTCGCCGCGCCGCGAGGGTTTCAGGCTGGCCGCGATGTCGCAGACCTGGTTGTCGTAGAAATACAGGCCGGTGACGGCGTAGGGCGATTTCGGCCGCAGCGGCTTTTCTTCCAGGCTCAGCGGGCGGCGCTCCGCGTCGAATTCGACGACGCCATAGCGCTCCGGATCGGTGACGTGGTAGGCGAACACGGTGGCGCCGCTGTCGCGCGCGCAGGCCGCCTGCAGCCTGAAGACTACGTCGTTGCCGTAGTGGATGTTATCGCCGAGGATCAGCGCCGACGCTGCGTCTCCCAGGAAATCGCGGCCCAGGATAAAGGCCTGGGCCAGGCCGTCGGGCGAGGGCTGGGCGACGTAGCCGAGTTCGAGTCCCCACTGGCTGCCGTCGCCGAGCAGCGCCTGGAAGCGCGGCACATCCTCGGGCGTGGAGATGATCAGGATCTGGCGCAGGCCTGCCAGCATCAGCGTGCTGAGCGGGTAATAGATCATCGGCTTGTCGTACACCGGCAGCAACTGCTTCGACACACTGGTCGTGAGCGGGTACAAGCGCGTGCCGGCGCCGCCCGCCAGGATGATGCCCTTGCGCGCCGGGGCGGTGCTCATGGGCGGCCCGCCTGGTTGGCGTGGCTGGCCTGCAGCGCATCGAGCCAGTCCTCGTGCGCCAGGTACCACTCGACGGTCTTGCGGATGCCGCTGGCGAAGCTCTCGGCCGGCTGCCAGTCCAGTTCGCGTGCTATCTTGCCGGCGTCGATGGCATAGCGGCGGTCGTGCCCCAGGCGGTCCGTGACGTGCTCGATCCGGGCGGCATGGCTGCCTTGCGCCGCGGGCGCCAGTTCATCCAGGATGCCGCACACGATCCGCACCACGTCGAGGTTCGCCATCTCGTCGCTGCCGCCGATATTGTAGGTCTCGCCGGGACGCCCGGCCTCGAGCACGCGGCGCAGCGCCGCGCAATGGTCGGTAACGTAGAGCCAGTCGCGCACCTGCTGGCCGTCGCCGTACACGGGCAGGGGCTTGCCGGCGCGTGCCTGCGCGATCATGTGCGGAATCAGCTTCTCGGGAAATTGATACGGCCCGTAATTATTCGAACAATTGGTTGTCAGGGTCGGCAAGCCGTAGGTGCGGTGCCAGGCGCGTACCAGGTGGTCGGATGCGGCTTTCGAGGCGGCATACGGATTGTTCGGCGCGTAGGGCGTGGTTTCGCTGAACGCCGCTTCGCCCGGTTGCAGGGTGCCATACACCTCGTCGGTCGAGACATGCAGGAAGCGGAAGCGTTCGCGCGCCGCGTCGTCTTGCGCCTGCCACCAGGCGCGCACGGTCTCGAGCAGCGCGAAGGTGGCGTCGATGTTGGTCGCGATGAAATTGCCGGCGCCTGCAATGGCGCGGTCGACATGGGTTTCGGCGGCAAAGTTGAGGATGGCGCGCGGCTGGTGGCGTGCCAGCAGGCCCGCCACCAGTTCCCTGTCGCCGATATCGCCGTGGACGAACAGGTGGCGCGGGTCGTTGGCGAGCGAGGCCAGGTTGGCCAGGTTGCCGGCATAGGTCAGCTTGTCGAGGTTCACGACCGGCTCGTCGCTGTGTGCCAGCCACCCGAGAACGAAATTGGAGCCGATGAAGCCTGCTCCCCCTGTTACTAGAATCATGCGAATAATGTCCTGGTAGCACCGGATGCCGGGCTTGCGCCGCGTCCGGCGATTGAAGGGCACGCGGCCAGGAGGGCAACGCGAAGGCGGCGCGCTGCCTGGCACGTGTACGAGCCCGAGTACGAGCCCGAGTATTGTACGCTGCGCGCCGAGTTACAGGGCAGTGCGTGCCGGCAGGATGGCGCGCACGCGCGACAGCAGTTCTTCCTGCCGGTAAGGCTTGCTGAGCACGTCGAGCGGTTGGGCGCGCGGGTTGGGCGAGGGCAGCTCGTCCATGTAGCCGGTGGTGATCAGGATCGGCGTTTCCGGCTGGCGCGCGCGTACCTGCTCGGCCAGCTGCAAGCCGTTCATGCCGCCCGGCATGATCACATCGGTGAACAGCAGGTCGAAGTTCTGTTCGTCTTCCAGCAGTTCCAGCGCGCGCTCGCCGCTGGCCGCCGACACCACCGCATAGCCGGCCGCGCCGAGCATGCTTTCCGCCAGTTCGCGCACGTCCTCGTTGTCTTCGACCACGAGGATGCGCGGCCTGGTCTCGTCTTCCGCCACCGCCGCCGGATCGTCTTCCTCGGCCGCATCCGGTGCAGGGCCGCCTGCCGCCACCTCGCCGTCGGCAAGCGGGAAGATCATGCGCACCGTGGTGCCCTGGCCGGGCGTGCTGTCGATGTCCAGCCGTCCGCGCGACTGCTGGACGAAGCCGTGCACCATCGCCAGCCCGAGCCCGGTGCCCGGTCCCTTGGTGGTGAAGAAAGGTTCGGTTGCGCGCCGCATGACTTCGGGCGTCATGCCTTCGCCCTGGTCGGCCACGCAGATCACCACCTGGTTGCCGGGCGTCAGCGCCGTGGCAACCTTCACCTCGCCACCGTCCGGCATGGCGTCGCGCGCGTTGATCAGGACGTTCAGCAGCGCCATTTCCAGGTGGGTCGGATCGAGGGTGCAGGCGGGCAAGCCGGGCTTCAGGTCCAGGTGCAGCTCGACCTTGTCGCCGAGGGTGCGCACCAGCAGTTCCGAGAATTCCACCAGCAAGGCATTCAGGTTGATCCGGCGCGGCTCGAGGCGCTGCTTGCGCGCAAAGGTGAGCAGTTGCTGGGTTAGCTTGCCGGCCTTCATGGCCGAGCGCTGGGCGCGGCGGATCGATTCGCCGGCCGTGCTGTTGCCGGAGCCAAGCGCCAGCAGCGCCAGTTCCAGGTTGCCGTTGATGACCTGCAGCAGGTTGTTGAAGTCGTGCGCCATGCCGGCCGTCAGTTGGCCGATAGCTTCCATCTTCTGCGCCTGCAGCGAGGACTGCTCGGTGGCGCGGCGCTCGGTCACGTCCATCTGCGAGGCGAAGAAGTAGAGCAGCTGGCCTTCGTGGTCGAAGATCGGCCCCAGGTAGAGGGCATTCCAGAACGGCGTGCCGTCGGCCTTGTAGTTCAGGATGTCGAGCGCCACCGCGCGCTGGTCGGCAATCGCGTTGCGGATCTCGGCGACGGTGGCCGGGTCGGTCCGCGGGCCCTGCAGGAAGCGGCAGTTGCGGCCGACGGCCTCGGCTTCCTCGTACAGGGTGAGGTCGAGGAAGGCGCGGTTGACGAACACGATCGGGTTGTCGTGCTGGCGCGGGTCGGTGACGACCATCGGCATGCGCGTCATCTCGACGGCGGCAAAGAAGATGTTGCCGCGGTCCTCGATGCCTTCGCGGTCGATGTAGCTGGCCTGCCAGTGCTTCATGCCCGGGTTGCCGAGCGGATTGAACGCCGAGCCCTCGAGCTGGCCGTCGGCGGGCACGCCCACGCTCTGGCCGCCGCCCTGCGCGTCGAGGTCTTTGCTGTCGTCGTCTTCGCGGTCGGAGCCGGTTGCCATGGTGGTCTTTCTCGGAATATACAGGCGCCGCGCAGGAATTGCCGGCTTGTTTCAGCCTAACGCGGGAACGGATCGGCAGACTGTGCGCAGCTTCACGCAAGGACGCAAACGGTGTGCAGGGCGCGGCCGAACGGGCAATTACATCCTTGCCGGGCCGATCGCCAGAGTGTGAATACGGATGGGCTGCATAGTATAATTGCGTTCTTTGTACTGCTTATTCAGCAAGATTTGGAGACGAAGTGGAGTTAGGTCTAGCGCTAGTTGCCGTCGCGTATTTGCTGGTCAACGCAACACGGGTATTTGCTCCCCATTTGTATACCGACGGCAGCTTCCTGGCCGTGCCAGCCCGCTTGATGCTCGGCGCTGCTGTACTGGTGTGCTTGATGAACCTGCTTCTGCGCGTTTTTCCCGGCATTTCGTCGGCGTGGATGATCCTTGCCTTGCTTGGCGCGCTCGCCCTGTGGGGCTGGACCAGGGGAGGGCTTGCCGATTCCGACCGCAAGACGACCGCATGCATGCTGCTGTTCGCCGTCGGCATGCTGTGCTGGCGTCTGTCGGGCCAAGCCAGCATGGCTGCCCTGGTGCCGATGGAAGGCACAGGGAATGCCGATGAGCTGTGGTACATCTTCACCGCCGACTGGCTGCGCACGCACAGCCTGGCGGCCGCCTTTCCGAGCGATCCCGCCTATCCCCTGAGCGCGGCTGCCGGAGTGAATCTGGGCCTGTTGCCACGCATCGGCGCCGAATCGCTGCTAGTCCTGTTTTCCGGAATCAGCGGCATGCCGCTCGAGCAGGTTTACCCGGTCCTGTTCGCATTGGGCGCCGTGCTGTTCGGTTTTGCCGCCAGCCAGGGCTTCTTGCAGGAAGCCCGGAACGACTGGAAATTTCTCGCACTGGCCTTGCTGGCTGTCGCGCTGTCGCCGGTCGCCCTGTTCATCTACGGGAATGAGAACTTCGCCACGATGTGGGGACTTGTGTTCCTGGCCGGTTATTACTGGAACGTCCAGCAGGCACTGGCGGACGGGGGCGGACGCGGCAACATGCTCGCCGCGGGCATCTTCCTTGGCGCGCTGTTGGCAACCTATCCGGAACTGCTGGCGATCGCCGGCCCGGCCTCGGTGCTTTTGTACCTGCAGGTTGCCGTGCGCAAGCGTGCGCTCTCGCTGAGCAGTATCCACATCCTGGTGCTGTGCGCAGTGGTGGCGGCCTTCGCCGCCCCGTTCGCCGCGCTGGCGACCATCAAGGTACTCGCCACCGGCGCCTCGGCGGCGCAGGGGCCGAACGTCATCTTTCCCACCCTGTTCGCGGACATGACGCCGGCCAACCTGCTGCTGACGCTGCTGGCTTTCGACACCAAGGTCATGGCCCTGCGCCTGGGCGGCTCGGGCGTGCTGTTGGGCGGCATCGTGCTGGCCGCCGCGCTGCTGTTCGCGCCGCGCCGCGTCTGGCTCGGCACCGGCGCGCTGGCGCTGGCCTGCCTGCCGGTATTCGCCATGTTTTGGCGCAGTCACTACGGCTACGGCGGCATGAAGGCGATCGAATTCATGGCGCTGCCCGTGGCCACGCTGCTGGGCGCGGCCGCCGGCAGCGCGGCGCCGGCGCTGCGCGCGCTCGCCATGCGCGCCTCCCCGGGCGCGGGGCCGTCCGGGCGCGCCGTCCTGCGCCACGGCGCACATGGCGTATGCATCGCGCTGGCCCTGCTGGTGCTCGGGACGATCTCGTTCGAGCGTTGGCGCGAGTTCCGGCAGCATGGCGCGCAGGCCCATTTCTCGGCCGAACTGCGCGAGCTCGGCGCCGCCCGCGCCGCCTTGCCGCCCGGGGCCGTGCTGCTGGTCGGGCCTGAACTCGGCAAGCATTCCTTCCTGTTCAGCCGCTGGGTCGCCTATGTCCTGCGCGACGTGCCGCTGGTATTCCCGCCGGAACTGCACAATGGCGGCTACATCTACCGGCTCGAGGCCGACTACGACGCCCGCCGTGAGACGGTCACGCATGTCCTCAAGGCGCGCAGCGGCGAAGGCGCACTGTCGAACGTCGCCATTTGGCACAATGCCGCTTTCGAGATCGTCCCGGCCGACCGCATTCCTTTCAGGCTCGGCGAAGGATTCCACGGCCACGAGGACTGGGGCCGCTGGATGGCCGCGAGCGCCCGCATCGAGCTGCGCGGCGATTGCGCGCGTACGCTGAAGATCCACGTCGGCCGCCGCTTCGAGCCGATCAAGGGCGAGGACGCCCTGATCGTCAGCGCAGGCGACGTATCGGCACGTTTCCCGCTGAACAATGGCCAGGGCGAGATCAGCTTTACCATTCCGGCGGGGGCCTCGCATGTCGAGCTGCGCTCGGCCGCGGGCGGACTGTCGCCGGCCAGCGTCGGCGCCAGCGATGACCGCGTGCTCAGCTACGGCCTCGAAAAGATCGGCGTCGAACCGTGCGCCCGGCCGTAAGCCGGTGCCGCCCCTCAATCAACTGAAGAAGTCACCTATGTATCCCCTGCAAAACTGGTTATTGGTCGCACTCGGCGTTGGCGTCGGTTCCCTTGGTTCGCTCTGCATGAAGTGGGGCGCCGGCAAGCTGCCGCAACAATGGGAAGGCGGCATCCCCGGCCTCGTCTGGCAAGTCATGCTCAACCCCCTGATCGTGGCGGGCGTGGTCATGTATGCGATCCCGGCCGCGATCTGGATCTGGCTGCTGCGCACGATGCCGCTGACCGTGCTGCAGCCGGCGCTGTCGCTGACCTATGTACTGTCGGCGCTGCTGGCGGTGTTCGTCCTGAACGAACACGTGCCGCTGATGCGCTGGGTCGGGATCTTCGTCATCATCTTCGGCGTCGTCCTGGTCGCGCGCAACTGAGAACTATTACGGAAACCGATCCATGAACGACGTAGTCATTGCCCTGAATTACTACCGGCCTTATGTCAGCGGCCTCACGAATGTCGCGCGCGACGTGGCCGAAGGCCTGGCGGCGCGCGGCTGGCGCGTGACCGTGGTCGCGTCCCAGCACGACCCGGCGCTGCCGCGCGAAGAGATGCTGGCCGGCGTGCGCGTGGTGCGCACGCCGGTGGCGGCACGCTTCGGCAAGGGCGTCATCAGTCCTTCCTTCGTCTCGACCATCCGCCGCGAATCGGCCAACGCGAGGGTGGTGAACATCCACGCGCCGATGCTCGAGGCCGGCCTGGTCGCGGCCGCCAGCCTGGCGCCGGTGGTGATGACCTACCAGTGCGACGTCAGCCTGCCGCCGACCCTGCTCGGACGCATCCAGAACAAGGTGCTCGACGTTTCCACCGGCGCGGCGGCGCGGCGCTCGGCCTTCGTCACCGTCACGTCGGACGACTATGCCGACCATTCGCGCATGCGCGCCGCGCTGTCGCTGCGCCGCAAGGTCGTGCCGGGCACCTGCCACGTGCGCACCGGCGGCGCCCCGGCCTACCGCGACGGCCCCGGTCTGCACGTCGGATTCCTGGGCCGCATCGTCGAGGAAAAGGGCGTCGAATACCTGGTCGAAGGCTTCCGTGCGCTGGCCGACCCGGATGCGCGCCTGCTCATCGCCGGCGACTTCAGCATGGTGGCGGGCGGCTCGGTCATCGAGCGCGTACGCGCACGCATGCAGGGCGACACCCGGATCAAGCTGCTCGGCTTCCTGCCCGACGAAGCACTCGACGACTTCTATGCCTCGCTCGACGTCTTCGCGCTGCCGTCGGTGAACCCGTTCGAGGCATTCGGCATCGTCCAGGTCGAGGCCATGATGCGCGGCATCCCCGTGATTGCCAGCGACCTGCCGGGCGTGCGCCAGCCGGTGCTGGCCACCGGGATGGGCGAGATCGTGCAGCCGCGTTCGAGCGCCTCGGTCACCGCGGCGCTCGAACGCCTGGCGCGCCAGCTGCCGGACGTGGAGACCGGCGCGGCCAAGGCGCGCGCCCTGTACGCCTTCGACGCCACGCTCGACAAGTTCGCCGCCGTGTTCGACGAAGCGGCGGCGCTGGCGGGCCGTCCGGTGGGAGCGCGCGGATGATCATCAGCTTCGATCCGAGCGATATCTCGTATGCGGTGACGCCGTTCGCGGCCTGGCTGGTGGCAGGCGTCCTGAAATTCGTGGTGAACAGCGTCAAGGCCGGCAAGCCGGCGTTCGGCCTGATCGGCTACGGCGGCCTGCCGAGCAACCACAGCGCCATCGTCAGCAGCATGGCGGCGCTGATCGCCATCAAGGAAGGCATCGGCCACCCGGCATTCGGGGTGGCGCTGACGCTTGCCTTCATCGTCATGCTCGACGCAAACAGCCTGCGCCGCCAAGTCGGCCGCCATGCCGCCGCCATCAACCGCCTGGCCGCGCAGCTTCCCGGCTACCAGCCGCTGCGCGAGCGCATGGGCCATACGCGCACCGAGATCCTGGCCGGCGTCGTGGTCGGCATCGCGGTGGCCGCCGGCGTGCACGCGCTCGCGGCGCTGCTGCCGCACTGAGGCGCGCGGCGCTTGCGGCCTGTCTGCATTCCAGCCTATCTATTTATTCGTTCGCACAAAAAGGTTTTTCCAGAACATGCGTGATCCTGTCCCTCCCCGTACCCTTTCCGGCCAACTGCTGGGACTGGTCAAGTTGATCCGGCCCCGGCAATGGATCAAGAATGCCTTCGTCCTGGCGCCGCTGATCTTCACCAGCGAATTCATGCGTGCCGAATCGGTAAGCCGCGCGCTGACCGCGGTGCTGCTGTTCTGCATCGCCTCGTCGGCGACCTACATCGTCAACGACATGCACGACGTCGAGCGCGACCGCCGCCATCCGACCAAGTCGCGCTCGCGGCCGCTGGCGGCCGGCACGGTCTCGATGGGGGCGGCAGGCCTGATGCTCGCGCTCCTCTATGGTGCGCTGGTCTGGGGCTGGTTCGTCATGCCGGCCACGATGCTGGTGATCGTCGGCTACCTGGCCCTGAACCTGGCCTATACCTTCGTGCTCAAGCACGAGCCGGTGGTCGATATCTTCACCATCGCGATCGGCTTCGTACTGCGCGTATATGCGGGGGCGACTGCGCTGAACGTGCCGGTGTCGTCGTGGATGTTCGTCACCACCCTGTGCCTGGCGCTGTACCTGGCGGCCGTCAAGCGCCGCCAGGAGCTCAGCCACAGCGGCGACGAGGGGCGCGCCGTGCTCCAGAAGTATTCGGTGGGACTCGTCGACCGCTACGCCGAGATGTCGGCGACCGGGGCGCTGGTGTTCTACAGCCTGTTCGTCATGTCGAGCAAGCCGGAAATGGTAATGACGGTGCCGCTGGTACTGTTCGGTCTGTTCCGCTACTGGTATGTCGTCGAACAGCTCGACGGCGGCGAATCGCCGACCGACGTCATGTTCGCCGACTGGCAACTGGTGGCGACCGTCCTCGCCTGGCTGGGAGTATGCGGCTGGGCGCTCTGGCCTGTCGCGTGAGCGGCGCGCCGGCAGCGTCGCAATGAACGCTGCCGGCGGCGCAAGCCGCCGGCAGCAAGCGCCGTTCAGGCGCCCGGCTGGCCCGGCAAGGGCAGGTCCAATGCCGCCATCAGCTGGCGCGTGCTTTCGCGCCAGCTCAGCCATGGCATCGCATCCGAACGCACGGCCTTGCCGGCTGCGTGCAGTGCCAGCCATTCCTCCAGGCTGGCCGCCAGTGCGGCCGGCTGCTCCCCCTCGAAGTAATGCGCATGGCTTCCCGCCACCTCGCGGAACACCGGAATGTCGCGCGCCACGATCGGCAGCTGGTGCTGGGCCGCTTCGATCAGCGGCAGGCCGAAGCCTTCGCCGTAGCTGGCCGCGATCAGGCAGGCGCTGGCCGCATACACCCGTTCCAGGAACTCGTCGCTGATCCCGTCCAGCCAGAACAGGCGCCGGTTCAGCTCCGGGTGGCGGGTCATGCGTTCCACCAGCGCCTCGACCATCCAGCCCTGCTTGCCGACGATGACCAGGTTCGCATCGGCGCCGCCGTCCCACAATTGCTCGAAGGCCGCCAGCGCCTGGGCATGGCCCTTGCGCGGCTCCAGGGTGCCGACCATCAGGAAAGTCGGGCGCTGCCCCAGCTGGGCCAGCACCGCGGCGCCGTCGGGCGGCATGCCGGTGGACGGCGCCGAGGAAACGATGTCGGCGCCAAGGTGGAAGGAGGCGATCCGGAACGGCCGCGCGCGCGGCTTGCCGTGCGTGACCAGCCACTGGCGCAGCTCGTCGGCCACGGCTTCCGAAATGCAGACGGCGCCGTCGCCTTCGGTGACCACGCGCAGCCATTCGTTGTGGTGGTCCGCGGCGCCGGGCGAAAACGCCTGCGGCAGGGTCACCGGCAGCAGGTCGTAGACCACGAAGTGCACGGCCACGCCGATGCGGCGCAGGTGGCGGTAGAAGGCCTGTTGCGCCGCCACCACGTGCGGCTGCAGGTCGAGGCCGAGGAACATGTCGCCGCCGTGGTACTCGACCGGCTCGTCGGGGTACAGCGAATCGGGGCAGTCGAGCAGGCGCAGCGTGTACTTGCGCGCGTAGCGGTAGCCCTGGTCGGGCGTCGCATATACCGGTTCCACCATGTAGCCGGGCGGCGGATGGTCGAGCAGTTCGCGCAGCACGCTGCGCACGACGCGCTGGATGCCGCTGCGGGCGTCGCGCTGGACCAGCTCGGAGATGTCGAGCAGCAGCTGGCGGCGCGGCAACGGTGCGGGCACCGACAGCGCACAGGCCTCGGCCAGGTCGGCCCAGGGCTGGTCCTGCTGCGGCGCGCCGTCGAGGCGCCCGACGGCGGCCGACAGCGCAGGCAGGCCGCTGGCGGCCTTGCGGTAGGCCGTTTCAATTGCCTGCCTGTACAGGTCAGCGCACACGAACGGCGCGTGGTCGTCAAGGATGATGCGGCGTGCCTGGTCGCCCAGTGCGCGGCGGCGCTGCGGATCGCGCCACAGGGTTTCCAGCGCCGTGGCCAGGTCGCTGTCGGAAAAGTCGTCGGCAAGCTTCCAGACGCCGTCGTCGCGCAGGTCGGCCATGCTGCCGTTGGCGTTGACGATCGTCGGCAGCGCATAGTTCATGCAGTCGAGCACCGTGCCGGAGGTCTCGCCGCGCGAACGCGTGCGCAGCTGGACGCCGGCGTCGGCAGCCGCCAGGTACTGGCGGAAGGTGGCGGTATCGGCCCAACCGGTGATGCGGATGCGTTTTTCCAGTCCGCTGCGGCGGATCGCGGCCACCAGGTCCTGCCCGAAGGCGCCGGCCTGGTTCTCGCCGACGAACACCAGCACGCAGCGCTTGTCCTGCGCGAGGGGCGAGGCCAGCCAGGACGACAGCAGGCGGTCGTTGAGCTTGCTCGGCCCCAGCAGGCCGAAGCTGCAGACCACGAAGTCGTCGTCGCGCAGGCCGAGCGTGCGGCGCGCGCCGGCACGGTCGGCAGCCGGCTCGGGCACCCGCAGGTGCGGCACCACTGCCCAGCCGCGGGCTGCATCGGGACCGTACCACTGGCGGGCCAGGCGCCGCGAATTCTCCGAATGGACGATCATGCCGAGTGCGTTGCGCAGCACGCCGGCGTTGCAGGGGTAGCCCCATACCACGTCGGCGGTGTCGGCGGCATGGAAGCGGTGCGCCAGCGCCGCGTAGCCGTGGCCCTCGTACAGGACGCGGGCCCAGTAGCCGGGCTGGTAGCCGGTGACTTCCATATGCGCGGCGACGCCGGACAGGAAGAAGTCGTGCAGCACCACGACCCCCGGTACTTCGGCCAGCAGGCCGAACATGTGCTGGTGGAACTCGGAATTGCCGAAGTGGTAGACCACGCGCTCGTAGTCACGCGCATGCCGGCGGAACCACTCGATGCTGCGCACGCCGCAGTTGGCGCGTACCCATGGCGTGGCCACGCCTTCCTGCGCGAGCACGACGTCGATGTCGTAATGGCGCGCCAGCTGTGGCAGCAATTCGGCGCTGTAGTCGCTGATGCCGCTGCGCGCAGGCGGCAGCGGCGACACATAGGCCATGCGCGGGCGGCGTGCCGGCGCCGCCGGCGCCTGCGGCTGCGGCTGCGCGGCGTGCCAGGCTTCCAGCGCGCGCAACGCACGCTGGGCGCTGGCGTCCCACGAGAAGCGCCGGGCTTGCTCCAGGCCATGGCGTTCGAGGTCGGCGCGTAGGTCCGGGTCGCCCAGCACCTGCTCGATTTTGGCGGCAATCGCGGCGTCGCTGGACGGATCGAACAGCGCGTCGAGGCGGCCGATTACTTCCGGCAGGCTCGAGGTGCCGGAGGCGATCACGGCGCGGCCGCACGACATGGCCTCCAGTGCCGGCAGGCCGAAGCCCTCATGGTGGGACGGGAATACGAACAGGTCGCACAGGTTGTAGAGCGCCAGCAGATCGTCTTCCGGCACGTAGCCGGTCAGGACCAGGCGGTCGGGCGCCAGGCCCTGCTGGCGCGCCAGCCTGGTCAGGGCGCTGCGGGCGTCGGGCTGCGCCGAGCAGACGATCGCCAACTGGTGGCTGGCGCGCAGGTGGTCGGGCAGCAACGCGAAAGCGCGGATCAGGCCTTCGATATTCTTGCGGTGGTCGATGCCGCCGGTGTACATCACGAACGGACCCGTGATGCCGTAGCGTTCGCGCAGGACGGCGGCGCGCTCCGGGCCAATGGTTTCGGGCTTGAAGTGGTCATCGGCGGCGGTCGAGATCGACACGCATGCCTCCGGCGGGAAGCCCAGGTGCTCGATGCCTTCGCGCCGTGAGGAGTCGGAAATGGCCAGCAGCAGCGCGGCGCGGCGCAAGTGGCCGATCTTGTTCTCGTACCAGTTTTCGACCACCGGATTCTCGAGGTAGGGCTGGCGCCGGATCAGCGGAATCAGGTCGTAGAGCACCACCGCCGTCGGCACGGCGCCGAGCGTGCCGACGCTGGTGACGGCGTTGTCGCCCAAGCCCTCGAACAGGCTCGAGACCAGCACGACGTCCGGCTCGAGGCTGGCGATGAAGGCTTCACGCAGCAGTTCGGCGCCGCGACGGCGCCAGTCGTTGCCCGGATCGGCGGCGGCGACCGGGCCGGGGCAGTCCCAGACGCGGATCGCATCCGCCGGCAGCAGGCCGTCGAAGGCGGCGCGGATCGGTTCGATCGTTTCCGGCAGGGCGCCGTTGAGCACCAGGATCAGTTCGTGTTCGCCGCGTGCGCGCGCCAGCGCCAGTGTCAGGGAGAGCGTATAGCGGCCGATTCCGCGCTGGGCATTGCTGGCCTGCGCGCCCTGCATGTCGATTGCGATGCGCATCAACGGCCCCTCTCGGAAGACGCTTTCTGCATGTCGGACAGCAGGCGCGCGGCGCGCACGGTGAGGTGGGGCTGGTTCGGGTCGATCATCGGCGTAGCGGACGTAACGATAGGGATGGGGGATGCTTCGGGCACAGGAGCGAACGACTGCGCCGTCGCCACGCGGCGCAGGCGCGCCTTCAGGGCAGGATGGCGCGCCAGCATGCCAAGCGCGAATTCGGTCAGGCGGCGATGCTTCAGGACCTTGCGGATGCTCCACTGGAGCAGTTTCCTGGCGATGCCCTTGCTTTTTCCGCGCAGGGATTGCGGCGTTTGCGGCAGCCCGCGCCCGAGGCGCTTGATGCCGCGCAGCGGCGCCGAAATGCGCCACGAGGTGCTGGCGTAGAGCGCCATCACAGTCTGCTCGGCCGCGCTCGCGCGACTGGTCATCGCCTCGAGCTGGTGCCGCATCTGCTGCAGCTGGGCTTCGGCGTCGGCATGGGCCGCCTGCGCCTGCTCGAAGCGCGACTGGGCGTCGGCCTGCACGGCGCGCGCTTCGGCCTCGGAGCGGGCGGCGCGCATTTCCTCGGCCACCCGGTCGGCAAGCGCCTCGGCCTGGGCTGCGCGCACCTCGGCCTCGGCTTTGGCCAAGCGCGCCTGTTCGGCGCGCGCCTCGGCCTCGGCCTCGGCGGTGCGGGCCTGTTCGGCGCGGGCCTCGGCATTGGCCTCGGCGGTGCGGGCCTGTTCGGCACGGTCCCTGGCCTCGGCCTCGGCGTTGCGGGCCTGTTCGGCACGGGCCTCGGCCTCGACTTTCGCATCATGCATCTGCTGCAGTTGCGCATCGAGCCGGGCTGCGGCCGCGGCGTGGCCCTGGGCCAGCTCGCGCTGGGCGCGCTCGCGTTCGTGACTGGCCATCAGTTCCTCGTGGGAGACACGAGTGGCGGCCTGGGCTTCGCCGATGGTGTCAAGCGCGCGCTGGAACAGCTGCGCTGGTCCCTGCTCGGCGGCGGCAACGCGTTCTTCCAGCTTCGCCAGCGCGGCGGCGGCGGCGGCTTCGCGTGCCCGCAGGGTCTCCTCGTAGCGCTGTGCCAGGTCGCCCAGTTCGAGTCCGAAGGGTGCGGCAAACGCGGCATCGAAGGCGCCCAGGACCGCGGCATCAGCGGCTTTCTGGCCGATGACGCTGTAGTCGGGGCTGACCCCGTTGAGCACATTGATCAGTTCGACTTCGGAGGCGTCGAGCAGCGCCGCCGGTTCCTGCAGGCGCACCACCTTGTGGCGCGCGAAGCCGGTGAATTCCACGGCAAAGTCGAGCAGCAGCGGCGGTACCGGGCGCAGGTGCGAGGGGTCGGTATAGAAGTTGGTGCTGCCGACCACCAGGTTTTCCGGGTTCGGCGTTTCCAGGATCAGGAGGCCGCCGGGCTGGAGGACGCGCAGCGCCTGGGCGATGAGTTCCTGCACGTCGTCGAACGGGATGTGTTCGACCAGGTGGAAGGCCGACACCAGCGTCACGCTGGCGTCGGGTAGCGTGCGCAGCGAGGACAGGGCGTCCGCGGTGGACACATCGAGGCCGCGCTCGCGGCAGGCCGCCAGCATGCCTTCGTCGAGATCGATGCCGCGGGCCGCGAAGCCCAGCTCGCCGAGCAGCTCCAGCCATTCGCCGCGGCCACAGCCGAGGTCGATGGCGGTGGGCCGGCCCACTGCGGGCAGCGGCGCCAGGAAGGGGTGATAGACGGCCAGACGTGACTTGATCAACTCGCGGGAGCCGCGGTGGCGGTCCTCGAAAGCACGGTAAAAATTGCTCATCTGACGATCTCAACGGTTGGTTCGAGCCAGCTGGAGCCGACGAAGGTCTTGCGGTTCATGTTCATGACGATGAAGAGGAAAGCCAGGTCACGCCATTCGTAGTTGTCGGCCAGGTGGGTGTCGCTGCTGGTCAGCGCGGTGGTGATCGAATAGCTGCCGGGGCCCAGGTTCAGCGGGAAGCGGAAGCGGTACTCGATGTTCTCGCCGGCGCCGACCGACTCCAGCGGTGCCGCCATGTGGTGGGTGTTCGTCCCGAACATCTGCTGGCCGAGCCGGTCCTTGATCATGTAGCCCAGCACCAGGCGCGGCAGCGGCGCGTTCACGCGCACGCGGATGCGCAAGCTCACTGCGGCACCGACGTTCACCACTTCGACCGGCGCGCCGTTCTCGTCCTCGAGGATGATATCGGTGACCGTGGCCTCGCCGCTGCCCGAACTGGTCTGGACCCGGCCTTCCGCGGTAGTGACCTGCTCGACGCCCGAATGCTCGTGCTCCGCAATGATGGCGTTGTAATAGTCCATCACTTCTTCGGGCGAACCCTGCTTGGCGA
This sequence comes from Massilia sp. IC2-278, assembly GCF_020708045.1. Classification (GTDB taxonomy): domain Bacteria; phylum Pseudomonadota; class Gammaproteobacteria; order Burkholderiales; family Burkholderiaceae_D; genus Telluria. Next base: position 72,746 of record NZ_JAJFES010000004.1, on the reverse strand, counting down.
TCCCGCCGCGGTCGAGCAGGATCGCACGGTCGCAGATCGACTGGATTGCAGCGCGATCATGGCTGACGATCAGCAGCGTGGTTCCCAGTTTCTGGAATTCCCGGATACGGTCGAAGCTCTTGTGCTGGAAGTAGGCGTCGCCGACCGACAGGGCTTCGTCGACGATCAGCACGTCCGGGCGCTTGGCGGTGGCGACGCTGAAGGCCAGCCGCATCTGCATGCCCGACGAGTACACGCGCACCGGCTGGTCGATGTAGTCGCCGATGTCGGCAAAGGCTTCGATCTGCGGCATCAGGGCCGTGATTTCCTCGACCCCGAGGCCGATCAGCTGGCCGGCCATGTAGGCGTTCTGGCGCCCGGTAAAGTCGGGGTGGAAGCCCATGCCGAGCTCGAGCAGCGCGGCGACGCGTCCGGTCATGACCACGCTGCCGGTGGTCGGCTGCGAGGTCCCGGTAATCATCTTGAGCAAGGTGCTCTTGCCGGCACCGTTCATGCCGATGATACCGACCGCCTCGCCCGGAGCGAGCTGGAAGCTGATGTCCTGCAGCACCCATTTCAGGCGGTGGCGCGGCGCGGCGCCGGGAATCACCCATTCGGCCAGCCGGCTCCAGCGGTTATCGTATTGTTTGTAGGCCTTGCCCAGTTTGCTTACGCGGATGCTGCCCATCAGAGTTCGTCCACCATTTCACCCGCACGTTTGCGGAACAGCTGCAGGCCCACTACGCAGCACAGCAGGCCGGCAATGGTTGCCGGCAGCAGGGAGGCCCAGTCCGGCGCCTGGCCATGGACCAGGATCGCCTGGTAGGCACCGATTACGCCGGCCATCGGGTTCCAGGCCAGCCAGGCGCGCACTTCGGCCGGCAGCGCGGCGACCGGATAGACGACCGGGGTGAACCAGAACCAGAACTGCAGCAGGATGGTGAAGAACTGGCCGACGTCGCGGAAGAAGACGTTCAGCACGCCGAGGATCATGCCGAGCCCGATGGAGAACACGATCTGCACCAGCAGTACCGGGAACACGGCGAAATAGGTCCAGCCGGGGAAGTTCGACGACAGCGCCAGGAAAGCGGTGAACAGGCCGAAGATGATGGCGAAGTTGACGCCCGCGTTCAACACCACGATTACCGGCAGGCACAGGCGCGGGAACTGCAGCTTCTTGATCAGGCTCGCGTTTTCGATGAATACGGTCTGGCTGCGGGTCGTGATCTCGGCAAACAGCCCCCAGGTCAGCACCCCGGCGCACAGGTAGATACTGTAGGCAAACGTGCCTGCAGTGCCGGGAAGGCGGGTGCCCATCACCTGGGAAAAGATCATCGTGTAGACGAGGATCATCGACAGCGGGCTGAGGATGGTCCAGGCCGCGCCCAGCAGCGAGTTGCGGTACTTGATCTGGAATTCGCGCTTGATGCTACCGCCGATGAATCCACGATAGCGCCAGACGCTGGAGAACATGGGGAAGGTAATCATGCGCGGTCCGGGATGTCGCAGGAAGAGCCGGCCGGACGGGACACGGCAGGGAAGATTGAAAGGCTGGGCATATAAAAATTGGAAGATTCGATACAGCAGCCTGCCGGCCGGCGCAAGGCATGCATCGGCAGGACCTGTGTTTGCTGGGACACCTGATAATTATATCATTGCAATAATCGTATTCCGACACCCCGGCTGTGGGGTGGCGTCAGGCAGCGACCTTGCCGGCGCAATGCGGACAGGACACCCCATAGACGTACTCGGGCGCCAGCTGCTGGCGCGGCGTGACCACGGCGCGGCAGGCGAAGCACTGGACCGTCTCGGTAGGCTCGAGCCGCGGGTTCAGGGCGGTACGGTAGTCGAACACGAAGCAGTCGCCGGTGTAATGGGCGCCGCCGACTTCCTCGAAATACTTCAGGATGCCGCCCTCGAGCTGGTAGACGTTGTCGTAGCCGATGTTCTGCATGTGGATCGCTGCCTTTTCGCAGCGGATGCCGCCGGTGCAGAAAGTGACCACGGTCTTGCCCGCGAAGTCGTCCTTGTGCGCGGCAATCACGTCCGGGAACTCGGTGAACTTCTTGATGCGGTAGTCGACGGTATGGTCGAAGGTGCCGACGTCGACCTCGAAGTCGTTGCGGGTATCGACCATCACGACCGGCTTGCCGGCGTCGTCGTGGCCCTGGTCGAGCCAGCGCTTGAGGGTCGGCGCATCGACCGCCGGCGCACGGCCCAGTTCGGGCTTGATGAGCGGCATGCGCATCGTGATGATTTCCTTCTTGATCTTCACCAGCATGCGCTTGTGCGATTGCTCGCTGGAGACACTTTCCTTCCACTCCAGGTCGGCCAGGCGCGCATCGCTGCGCACCCAGGCGAGGTAGCTGTCGATCTGCTCGCGCGGGCCGGACACGAACATGTTGATGCCCTCGGGCGTAAGCAGCACGGTGCCTTTCAGGCCGAGTTCGGTACACAGCGACTGGTATTGGCCGCGCAGTTCGTCCAGATTCTCGAGGGTGACGAATTTATAGGCGGCGATATTGATGTGGGGGGTAGCGGGCGACATGGCGATAGTGGGCAAAAGACAGGCCGGTATTATAGAGCAGGCGGATCGGGGCTCTTCAATGCAGGCGCCCCGGTGGAGGCCGGGTGTGGCATCTTTGTCGAATTTTCTTACACATCTGCCAACGGTGAACGAGTAATTTCTTCTAATTAATTGTTTTAAAAGAATAATTATTTGCTGGTATGAAATTTGCTAACGAGAAAGGTCTTTTACTTTCCTGTCAGTACATATGAAACGTTTCGCTCCTATCGCCGCTTCGCTCCTCTTCGCCTTCAGCGCCAGCGCCAACGCCGGCATCGTCGTTGCACACGACAACTTTGACGGCGCCAATACCGGCTTCAACGCAGGCTGGGCCACCGACATCACCAGCAGCAAGAACAAGCCGACCCTCACGACTACCGCCGGCAACAAGTCGCTGACCTTCGGCACCAACCACGACCGCGCTGCGTACTGGAAGCTGGCCGAGACGCAAACCGGCGGCATCATCGTCGACTTCAGCTTCTCGTACACCGGCAAGCTGGGCAACAACAACTTCATGGGCCTGTGGCTGGGCGACGCGAACGGTCCGAGCTTCGGCCTGAAATCGAACTGCGACACCGGCGTCTGCACCGACGACCTGTACGTGCGCACCCTCGGCAGCAACACGTCTTACCTGCTGGGCAGCGACCTGGTTGCCGGCCAGAGCTACCACCTGCTGGGCTACCTGTCGAAGACCGACGGCTCCGAGTTCTACAACAGCTTCGCCGCCTGGATGAACCCGACCGCCTACGAAATGACCTCGCTGACCGGCGCCGACCGCGTCGCCACCGGCGCCAGCAAGATCTCGTCGGTCTCGGAAATCGGCATCCGCACCGCCTTCCTCGAAAAAGGCGTGAAAGTCAGCATCGACAACCTGCGCGTGAGCGAAGTGCCGGAGCCGGCAACACTGTCGCTGTTCGGCCTGGCGCTGGCCGGCCTGGGCCTGGCGGGCCGCCGCAAGCGCGGCTGATCGCTTCCAGCCTTGGGAAGAACCCGGCCACGGCCGGGTTTTTTCATGCCTGTCCGCGTCGCGTATTGTTGTGAAATCGCAACTTCGCGCTGCGGGGCACAGGCCCGGACGGCGCCGCCAAAACCGGCCCGGACCCCACCGGCCGGCCGCCTGCCGAGGTAAAATGACGGGATGACTTCCCCGACTTTCACCCATCTCCGCGTCCACTCCGAATACTCGATCGCCGACGGCCTGGTGCGCATCGACGACCTGGTTGGCGCAGCCGCCAAGGACCAGCAGCCGGCGCTGGCCGTCACCGACCTGGCCAACATGTTCTGCATGGTGCGCTTCTACAAGGCGGCGCGCGGCAAGGGGATCAAGCCGATCGTCGGAGTCGACGCCTGGATCACCAACGACGACAACCGCGACAAGCCGCACCGCCTGCTGATCCTGGCAAAGAACCGCAGCGGCTACCTGCAGCTGTGCGACCTGCTGTCGAAGGCCTGGCTCACCAACCAGTACAAGGGCCGCGCCGAACTCCGTGTCGAGTGGCTGGAAGCACTGGCCACAAGCGTTTCCACGCTTGAGCCCGAGGTGAACCAGGCCAACGCCCTGATCGTGCTCTCGGGCGCCGGTTTCGGCGACGTCGGCCAGGCCATCGACAACGGCGACATCGCCCGTGCCGAAAAGGCGGCCGAGCGCTGGGCGCGCATCTTCCCCGGCCACTTCTACATCGAGATCCAGCGCGCCGGCCAGCCGAACCAGGAGCAGGGCGTGCGCCATTCGGTGGCGCTGGCGTCGCGCCTCGGCCTGCCGGTGGTGGCCACGCATCCGGTGCAGTTCATCAGCAAGGACGAATTCATCGCCCACGAAGCGCGTACCTGTATCGCCGAGGGCGAGATGCTGGCCAACGCCAAGCGCGTGCGCCGCTTCAACGAGGAGATGTGCTTCAAGTCCCAGGCCGAGATGGCGGAGCTGTTCAAGGACTTGCCGGGCGCCCTGGCCAACTCGGTCGAAATCGCCAAGCGCTGCAACGTCACGCTCACGCTCGGCAAACCGCAGCTGCCGGACTTCCCGACGCCGGAAGGCATGACCATCGACGACTTTTTGGTCGCCGAAACCAAGAAGGGGTTGGAAGAGCGCCTGATCCAGCTGTTCCCCGATCCGGCCAAGCGCGAGGCCGAACGCCCGCGCTACGAGGCGCGCCTCGAGTTCGAGAACCAGACCATCATCAAGATGAAGTTCCCGGGCTACTTCCTGATCGTGGCGGAGTTCATCCAGTGGGGCAAGAACAACGGCGTGCCGATCGGCCCGGGCCGCGGCTCGGGTGCGGGCTCGCTGGTGGCGTACGCGCTGAAGATCACGGATCTGGACCCGCTGAAGTACAACCTGCTGTTCGAGCGTTTCCTGAACCCGGAACGCGTTTCGATGCCCGACTTCGACATCGACTTTTGCCAGGAAAAGCGCGAGCTGGTCATCCAGCACGTAAAGGACCTGTACGGCCGCGACGCGGTGTCGCAGATCGCCACCTTCGGCACCATGGCGGCAAAAGGCGCGATCCGCGACGTCGGCCGCGTGCTCGATTTCGGCTACAACTTCTGCGACGGCATCTCGAAGCTGATTCCGTTCAAGCCAGGCAAGCCGGTGTCGATTGCCGAGGCCATCGAGGAAGAACCGTTGCTGAAGGAGCGCCTGGAGAATGAAGAGGAGGTCAAGCAGTTGCTGGATCTCGCGCAGCAGGTCGAAGGCATCACGCGCGGCATCGGCATGCACGCCGGCGGCGTGCTGATCGCGCCGGGCAAGCTCACCGACTTCTGCCCGCTGTACACCCAGGGCGGCGACGCCGGCGTCGTCTCCCAGTACGACAAGGACGACGTCGAGGCCGTCGGCCTGGTCAAGTTCGACTTTTTGGGCCTGACCACGCTGACCATCCTGGATCGCGCGGTGAACTACATCCGCGCGCTCGACCCGGTGGATGCCGACTTCAACCTGGAGACGCTGCCGCTGACCGACCGGCCCTCGTACAAGCTGCTGAGCGACGCGAAAACCGTCGCCATCTTCCAGCTGGAGTCGCGCGGCATGCAGGGCATGCTGAAGGATGCGCGTCCCGACCGCTTCGAGGACATCATTGCGCTGGTCGCCTTGTACCGCCCGGGTCCGATGGACCTGATTCCCGACTTCTGCAAGCGCAAGCACGGCGAGAAGTTCGACTATCCCGATCCGCGCACCGAATCCATTTTGTCCGAAACCTACGGCATCATGGTCTACCAGGAGCAGGTCATGCAGATGGCGCAGATCGTCGGCGGCTACTCGCTGGGCGGCGCCGACATGCTGCGCCGCGCGATGGGCAAGAAGAAGGCCGAAGAGATGGCCGAGCATCGCGAGATTTTCCGCGCCGGCGCCGCGAAAGACGGCCTGTCGACCGAAAAGGCCGACGAGATCTTCGACTTGATGGAAAAGTTCGCGGGCTACGGCTTCAACAAGTCGCACGCCGCCGCCTATGCGCTGCTGTCCTACCACACGGCCTACCTGAAGGTGCACCACACGGCCGCCTTCATGGCAGCCAACATGTCGCTGGCGATGGAAGACACCGACAAGATCAAGATCCTGGTCGAGGATGCGATCGATGTCTGCAAACTAACCATCCTGCCGCCCGACGTGAACGAGTCGCAGTTCCGCTTCACGCCGGAAGGCGCGCCGAAGTCCGTCACCGGCAAGCAGGTCTCGAACATCCGCTACGGCCTGGGCGGCGTGAAGGGTGCGGGGCAGGGCGCGATCGAGGCGATCATCGCCGCGCGCCAGGAGGGCGGCAAGTTCAAGGACCTGTTCGACTTCTGCAAGCGCGTCGACCGCAAGCAGATCAACCGCCGCACCATCGAGTCGCTGATCCGCGCCGGCGCCATGGACGCATTCGGCGTCGACCGCGCGATCCTGCTTGCCTCGGTCGCATTCGCAATGGAAGCGGCGGGCCAGGCGGCGGCGGCGGCTAACCAGGTGAGCCTGTTCGGCGGCGACGATTCCGACCTGGTGGCCCCGCCCGACTATGTGAAAGCCACGCCCTGGACCGACCGCCAGAAGCTGGCCGAGGAGAAGATCGCGCTCGGCTACTACCTGTCGGGCCACATGTTCGACTCGTATTCGCAGGAAGTGCGGCGCTTCGCCAAGACGAAACTGAAAGACCTGGAACCGTCGCGCGAGCCGCGCATGATGTGCGGCGTGATTACCGGCGTGCGCACCCAGATGACCCAGCGCGGCAAGATCCTGATCGTGGCGCTGGACGACAAGACCGGCGTGGTCGAGGTCACCGTCTACAACGAGGTGTTCGAGCAGAACCGCAACGCCTTCAAGGAAGACGAATTCCTGCTGGTGGTCGGCAAGGTGTCGGAAGACCGCTTCAACGGCGGCCTGCGCATCACGGCCGAAAAGGTGTTCGACATCGCCGCCGCGCGCATCCACTACGGCCACAAGCTGGAAATGGACATCGAGTGCGGCATCAGCACGGCGAAGATGGCCGAGGTGCTGTCGCCGTATCGCCACCCGGATGGGCTGCCGGTCAGCCTGCGCGTCAAGCCGCAGGGCGTGGAGTGCATCCTGCAGCTGGGCGACGAATGGCGCGTGGCGCCGTCGGATGCGCTCAAGCATGCGCTCGAGCTGAACCTGGGGGCGAAGGACGTGGCGGTCGAGTATTGATTGTGGCGCGGTGCCGGTTGGCGCCGCGGCTATTCGTCCACCCTTTGCTCTACGCCTCGTCCGGAACTACGCCACCGCCTTGCGCTGCAAGACCTTGATCTTGCGCGCCAGGAATTTACCCAGCACAAAGCCCAGGTTCCCCGCCAGCAGCTTGCGCACCTGCGAAGCGGCGCGGCGGTCGGCGCGGCGGTCGTGGCTGTCGAGCACCGTGCCTTCCATCGCCGCCAGCACCGTCTCCAGCGGATTGAACAGGTTCTGCGCCAGCAGCGCCTGCACATCAAGACGCGCCGCCTTGCCTTCGCTCCAGCCCATCTCGTAGGTGCGCTTCAGGATCACGTTATAGAAGTGGATGGTCGCCGCGTCGATGTGCAGGCGCAGCGCCTCGCTCACCGGCAGGGTCTCGAAGTGCTGGCGGATGTGCAGCACCGCCTTGGCGAAGTCGGTGCACCACTTGTGTGACAGGCCGCGCTTCATGCTGCCCGGATGCTGGCGGTAGTCGAAGCAGGGCTGGGCCAGGCGCACCAGGCTGGCGCAGTCGGCGATCAGCTGCGGCGTGGTGGTGATGTCCTCGAAGGTGCGGCCGGGCGGATACAGGGGATCGGGCTGGCGCGCGTAGATTTCGCGCCGCATCACGTTGGCCCAGGCATAGCACTGGCGGTCCATGAAGAAGGTGCGCAGGATGGCTTCGCGGTCGGTCACCAGGGCGCCGGCCGGGTAGCCGCGCTCGATCAGGCGCGTGCGCCGCATGTTGTGCGGGTGCCAGTCGTTGAAGTCGACTGCGATCACGTCCGGGCGGTGCCGGGCGATGATGCCGTCCAGCGCGGCGATGGTGCCGGGCAGGACCAGGTCGTCGGCGTCGAGGAAGAGGATGTATTCGCCGGTGGCGGCGTCGAGCAGGCGGTTGCGGGTGGTGGCCAGGCCGGCATTCGCCTGGCGGATCAGGCGGATCGCCAGGGCCGGGTAGCCCTGCTGCAGGCTTTCGACCACCTGCGGCGTGGCGTCGCGCGAGCCGTCGTCGATGACGATCAGCGCATGTTCGGGTCCCATCTGATCGAGGACCGAGCGCAGCGTCGCCTCCAGGTGCTGCTCTGCGTTGTAGGCGGGGACGAGGATGGAAAGCCTGGGTGCGGTGTTCATCGATCTCTTTCTGCGCCGATCCGGCCCGGGGCGTACGGCTGGGTACGTGTTGGCAGCCGCGCCGTCATCAGCGATAATGATTTGAAAATTTTTGTCGCCCGGTCCTGCCGGGCCGGCAAGAATATCCTACCTCTGAGCTGATGGACAATAAGTTGATGAAAACGATGGCCCCGTCGCGGCTATGGACAGGCGCCCTTGTCTTCATGGTGCCTGCGCTCTGCCTCACCACCGACCCAGGCATCGGCCTGGCCAGTTTCCTGCTTCTCCTGAGTGCCTTGTTCATGCCGCGCGCGGCCGGCGCCGCATTGCGCCGCCACTGGTCCGAAATTCGATGGGTGGTGCTGGCGTTTTCGTTCAACTTCGCGCTGGTGCTGCTGTACTTCCTGCTGCGGCCCGAGCAGCCGCTCAGTTCCCTGGAAAAGCCGCTGCGCATGCTGTGCGCCGCCAGCGCGCTGGCCATGGTGCTGCTGGCGCGCCCGCCGCGCCGGGCGCTGTGGTGGGGCGTCATTGCTGGCGCCGTTGGCGCCATGTGCTTCGTCGGCTGGCAGCGCATCGTGCTGGCGATGGAGCGCCCGGGCGGCATGATCAATGCGATCACCTTCGGCGACATCGCCCTGACCATGGGCATGGTGGCGCTGGCGGCCACCATCGACTTCCGGCGCGAAGGCAAGCGCGTCCTGTGGCCGCTGCTGGGCGGCCTGGCCGGCATCCTGGCGCTGGTGATGACCGGCACCCGCGGCGGCTGGATCGCGCTGGTGCTGGCGGCCCTGCTGTGCATGCGCCTGGCCCACCTGGGCAGCAACCGCAACGTGCGCCTCCTGATCGGCGCCGGCGTGGCGCTGGCCGCCGTGCTCTACTTCGTGCCGGCCACCGAGGTGCAGCTGCGCGTGCAGCAGGGGATCGACGACGTGCGCCGCTGGGAAAGCGGCGAATACAAGTTCACCAACGTCGGCGTCCGCCTCGAACTCTGGAAGGGCGCCGGCATGCTGATCGCCCAGCATCCGTGGGTGGGCCAGGACCCGGCGCTCGCGCACGAGCAGATGGCGCGCTGGGTAAAGGACGGCACCCTGTCCGACGTGGCGCTGGCGCCCCAGCACCTGCATAATGACGTCTTGCAGGCGCTGGCGGGCGGCGGCGTGTTCGGTTTGCTGGCCCTGGTCGGCATCCTGGCCGCGCCGTTCGCCTTCTTTGCGCGCCAGGCGAAGCTGGCCGCCCTGCGCGGCGCGCCGCCGAATGCGCCGGCCCTGGCCGGCATGCTGGTGGCGCTCGGCTACTTCGCTTTCGGCCTGACCGAGATGATGTTCTGGTCCGGCAAGGCCTGCATCTTTTACGCGCTGATGATTTTCATCCTCATGGGCCTGAGCCTGAACCAGAAAGAAGAATTTGGAAACTAGCACCATCGTCAAACGCCTGCTGGCGATCGTCAAACCCTACCGCTCGCGCGCCTTTCTCGCGCTGCTGGCGATGGCCGGCACCGCCGCCACCCAGCCGCTGCTGGCCAAGGCGCTCGAACTCCTGCTCGACAAGGGCTTCGGCCCGCACAAGGTGGCATTCAGCCTGTGGCTGGTGCCCGGCATCCTGATTTCGATCTTCGCGCTGCGCGGCGTGTTCACCTTTTCCACCGCCTACCTGAACAACTGGGTGCTGAGCCGCGTGCTGAACGACCTGCGCCGCATGGCCTTCTCGCGCGTGCTGCGCCTGCCGGTGGCGCGCTTCCATGAGGAGTCGACCGGCAAGATCATCAACACCGTGATCGGCGACGTGCGCCAGGTGGTCGACATGATCAACTCGGTGTTCGTGGCCTACGTGCGCGACGTGCTGGTGGTGCTTGGCCTGCTCGGCGCCTTGCTGTACCTGAACTGGCGCCTGACCCTGATCGCCATGGTCGTGGTGCCGCTCACCGCCGTCATCGTGCGCACCACCACCGGCCGCCTGCGCAGCCTGAACCGCGACAACCAGCGCGTGACCGCCGAGATGACGCAGGTGGTGGAAGAAGCCACGCGCGGCCACCAGGTGATCCGCGTGTTCGCCGGCGAAGAGTACGAGCGGCGCCGCTTCGAGCAGCGCAGCGAAGCCATGCGCGGCTTCTCGCAGCGCATGACGGTGGCCTTTGCCGCCACCACCCCGATCACGCAGGTGGCCACCGCGGTGGCGGTGTCGGTGGTGATCGTGATGGCGATCCAGTCGGACATGACGGTCGGCGAGTTCACCAACTTCACCACCATGATGCTGATGCTGCTCACGCCACTGAAGTCGCTGGCCGAAGTGAACGGCCCGATGCAGCGCGGGATCGCCGCGGCCGAGACCGTGTTCTCGATCATCGACGCCCCGGTCGAGCACGACCCGGGCACGCGCACCCTCGAACGCGCCCAGGGCCACCTGCAGTTCCAGGACGTGAGCTTTACCTATCCGGGCGCGCAATCGGCGGCATTGAGCGGCGTGACGCTGGACGTGGCGCCGGGCCAGACCGTGGCCCTGGTCGGCGTGTCGGGCGGCGGCAAGTCGACCTTCGTGAACCTGGTGACGCGCTTCTACGACCCGCAGGCCGGCCGCATCCTGCTCGACGGCGTGCCTTACGAGGAACTGCGCATGGCCAGCCTGCGCAACCAATTGGCGATGGTGAGCCAGAACGTGGTGCTGTTCGACGACACGCTGGCGGCGAACATCGCCTACGGCGCCGAGCGCATCGACTACGAGCGCCTGGCCGCGGCCGTGAAGGCGGCGCACCTGACCGACGTGGTGGCCAGGCTGCCGGAAGGGGTGGAAGCGCGCATCGGTGAGAACGGCATGCGCCTGTCGGGCGGCCAGCGCCAGCGCGTGGCGATCGCGCGCGCGATCTACAAGGACGCGCCGGTGCTGATCCTCGACGAAGCGACGTCGGCGCTCGACAACGAATCCGAACGCGCGGTGCAGGCCGCGCTCGACACGCTGATGGCGGGGCGCACCACGCTCGTGATCGCGCACCGCCTGTCGACCATCGAGCGGGCCGACCGGATCGTGGTGATGGAGGCGGGGCGGATCGTCGAGCAGGGGACGCACGACGAGCTGCTGGCGGCGAACGGGATGTATGCGAACCTGTACCGCCTGCAGTTCGCGGCGGCGTCGAACGGCTGATCGGCTGCTTGTTATCGGCTCCGATCGCGTGCCGGATGAATCGTCTGCCGCGTATCACCGCGTGGACACAGGTGTCCACCCTACGTTGTCGCAGCCGCTGGCCGTAGCGACCGTAGGGTGGGCACTCCGTGCCCACGCGGTTACGTGCCACGCCGTAGTCCGCTACAGCGAGGTGTCGCCCACCAGCGCAGACAGCACCTGTGTGGCTGAATATCAGAACCTGCGCAACCCGTTCGCCAGATTGGTGAACAGATTCGCAAAGCGGTAGAACGTTTTATAAGCAAACCGCTTCAAGCCCAGCACGAACCCCTTCTCGCGCTGGTTGCGCACGTCGATCCCGATCACCGAATCCTCGTGCGTCGGATACACGCCATGCGGCACCACGGCGTGAATCAGTTCGCCATGGTCGAAGGTGTATTTCAGGAACAGGTCGATCGGCGCCCGGATCGTGCGCGCATGCGCCAGCAGCTTCTTCGCACCCTGCGGCGTGATCACATACCCGGTCATGCACATGCCGACGTCGAGCTGCTTGACCAGGCTGAAGCCGGCGCTTTTATCCGAGGTCATCACCGTGTGCTTTTCCAGCGGCTCCAGGCGCACGAACGACACCTGGTCGGCAAAGCGGCTCACGTAGTCCAGTCCTGCCTCGAAGTCCGGCGTCAGCTGGAAGTCGTCTTCCAGCACCACGATCGGCTCGTTCAGTTCCACGCTCTTTTCCCAGGCCAGCAAGTGGCTCACGTAGCAACCGAGTTCGCCCGGCGCGGCGCGGCGGCGGCGGTGCACGAGGAAGCTCGCTTCGTCGTAGTTGTTCAGGTAAGGGTGCTTGTCGACGCGGCCGTCGACGGCGTCGATGAACTCGAAGGGGAGCTTGCGCGAACCGAGCTTGTGCGCGACAAGGGCGCGCCGCTCGCGGCTGGACGGCAGACTGATGACGAAGATTTTCAAGGCTGAACCTGTAGGAGTCGCAGGGAGATGCCGGGCGGGCCGGCGCAGGCAGCATGTTACCGCATCGGCCTCATCGCGTGCAGGCAGCGGCCGCTGCAAAAAAAAAACGGCCGCCGCCGGCGCGTCCTGCGCCGGGCGGCGGCCACACACCATCAATCGATCAGCGTGCGTAGTGTGCTGCCTCGCCCACCAGTTCGCCGTCGTCGCTGGCGTGCTCCTCGAGCGCCTTCATGTAGCGCGCCAGGGCGTCGTCGAGCGACGGCAGCATCAGGCCGCGTTCGCTGCCCAGGGCCGAGTAGCCCGGGCGCACCGCCTTGTAGCCGCATTCCGCCGCCGGCTTTTCCACCAGGCGGCTGGCGTCGACGCCGGCAGCCTCGCAGGCCTTGCGCGCCAGGTCGGCCCAGGTGATGGCTTCGCCGTTGCTCAGGTGCCAGACGCCGCGCTCGCGGTCGATCAGCAGGTCGAGGCTGGCGTTGACCAGGTCGGGCACATAGGTCGGCGACACCACCAGGTCGTTCGAGGCCTCGAAGGTTTGGCCGCTGCGCAGCGCCTTGATGGCCTGGGTGACGAAGTTGTGGCGGTCCCAGGGGCCGAAGAAGGAGCTGGTGCGGATCACCAGCGCCTGCGGGTCCGCTTCCAGCACGCGCCGCTCGGACTCGGCCTTGCTGCGCCCGTACACGCCGAGCGGGGCCACCGGGTCGGACTCGACGTAGGGCGTGTCCTTGCTGCCGTCGAACACCAGGTCGCTGGAGAAGGTCATGAAGCGGATCGCGTGGCGGATGCAGGCCAGGGCCAGCACCGTCGGTCCGTGCGCGTTCGCGGCCATGCAGGCTTCGCTCTCGGCTTCGGCATCGTCGACGCGCACGTAACCGCCGGCATTGATGATGGCCCAGGGCTTGAAGCGCCCGATCGCCGCTTCCACCGAGGCCGGGTCGGTGATGTCCATTTCCTGGCGCGTCAGCACGTGGTGGGCCAGGTTGCGCTTTTCGCAGATGCGGGCATAGGCCGAGCCGAGGGTGCCGGTGGCGCCGACGATCAGGATCGGCTGCACCTGCTGCGACTTGAAGGGATCGCGCACCGCGATGTCGGCCACGGCGGTGCGGGTGGCGACAGGTTTGCACAGGAAGCGTCCCGGGCGGCGCCACCAGCCCTGGCCCTGCAGCACCGGGTTGGTCAGCGGGCGGCCGGACGACAACTCGCGCATCAGGGTGGCGACGGCGGTCGGGCGCGGCTCCGGCCCGCGCACGTCGAACGGGCCGGGCTCGTAGTAGCCGCGGCATTCGGTTACCAGGCAGTTCCAGTCGTAGGAGCCGAGCAGGGCCCATACCGTGACGGCGCGCACGTCGGCGCCGCCGGCGCGCACCTTTTTCGCCGCGTTCCAGATCTCGAGCAGCCAGCGCATCTGGTCTTCGCGGTTGGCGTCGATGTGGGCCTCGGTGATGGCGATCGGCAGGCCGTAGCGTTCCCAGGTTTCCTGCAGCAGCGGGCCGATGCCCGGAGTCGGCGTGGCCAGCACGCGCGGTGTCTCGATGTCGGCATGCGGGAAGCCGTCGTACTCGTGGCAGCGGTCCTTCGGATAGCGCTCGGTGCGGTGGTCGAGCCAGCGCTCGCTGGTGGCGTAGTAGTTGACGCCGATGATGTCGGGCGGGCAGGGGTTGTCGCGGAACCAGAGCAGGTCGTCCGGCGTGGCGCCCGATTCGATCAGGTAGTTCCACATCTTGTGCTCGGGATTGACCATCCCGCACAGCAGGTCCCAGGCCAGCCAGCGCCGCTCGTTGAAGAAGTCTGCCAGCCACTGCATCTCGGGCGTGCCATAGGTCTTCGACAGATCGTCGGTCTGGACCAGTTTCGCATCGGGGTTGACGGCGCGGATGGCGCGCATCGACAGGACGGTGGCTTTCGTTTCGATCAGCAGGGCCTGCACGAAAATGCCGTGGCTTTTCCCGTGCGGGTACCAGACGCCTGCCAGACCCGAGAAGCGCGCCGTGGTCAGGATTTCGTTGACCGGGGTGTAGTACTCGGCCCAGGGGTAGCGTGCCGCTACCGCGCCAGCGTACTCGGCGAGCTTTTCGGGGAAGGCTGGGTCGACCAGGCTCGTATGCTCCGGACCGCTGCCGTGGTGGACCAGGCCGACGATCGGCGTCACGCCGAGCCGCTGCAGGGCCGGCAGGCGCGCGTCGGACCAGGACCAGTCGGCGTTCTCGATGCCGTTGGGGGCGGTGCGCTCCCACAGGACGGGATAGCGGATGGCCTTGATGCCGAGGGAAGCGAAGCGTTCGATGTCCTGCAGGCGGCTGGCGTGGCCGTTGCGGTCCATCTGGCTGAAGTACGTATCACGCACGCGGTTGACGGTGCATTCGAGTCCGCCCCAAAGCGCCAGCTCGGGTGCGGTATCTGGCTGGATATGCTTGATGCTGTTCATGAGGTTTTACCTGCTTTAGTGAAGACAGGCTTAAGCCTAGCGGCCTCGGAGATGCAGTTATGTTAAGCGGCGAACATAATGGAGACATTTCGGACTAGTCCTACTTTTACATTGTTTTCTCTTTCCTCTGTTAAATAACCTTGATCTGCATCTAATTGGTGCAATATTGTGATCTACTAGAAGTCAAGAATGTGTCATCCTTGCCGGTTCGGCGGGGTTTTCTGTATGCTCAGGGCATACGAAAAGGAGCGAGCCGATGTATATGGTGTACTGGACCATGGTCGAAGAAACCGAGACGACCCCGCACGCGCAGGCCTTCGGCACCGAGGAAATGGTGAAGGCGATGGGCTTCATGGAAGAGCTGCGCAAGCGCCAGCGCGCCGGCGAGGGCGTGCGCTTCGTGACCATGTGCTCCGAGCATCCCGACGTGGTGGGGCACCCGGGCGTGGACGTGACCGGGCCGGACTACAACTGGAAAAAGCGGCGGCGCTAGGACACACGTTCGTCTCCAGTGCGCCGCTTTCCGGATTGAGTTGGCCAGGAAACTGGCATATGCTTGAACAAAAATGCAGCACAACAAGGCGGCCGGACCATCGGCCAGGCCGCCGTCCTGGAGACAACGATGAACCATCCCGTCATTCCGATCGCGATCGCGGGGGCGAGCCGCCAGCGCAAGCGCGAGGCGCCGAAGGGCCGCCGCGTCGATCCGCAGGCGCTGGCCGAGGTGCAGGCGCTGCTTGGCGACGCGCCGCGCCGGCCTGAGCTCCTGATCGAGCACCTGCACAGGCTGCAAGACCACTTCAACTGCCTTCCCGCCGGCCACCTTGCCGCCCTGGCCCAGGAAATGCGCCTGGCCCAGGCCGAGGTCTACGAAGTCGCCACCTTCTATCACCATTTCGAGGTCGTGCGCGAGGGCGAGGCGGTGCCGCCGGCGCTGACCGTGCGCGTCTGCGCCGGACTGTCCTGCGAAATGGCGGGCGCCTCAAGCCTGCTGGCGCGGCTGCCCGCTATCCTCGGCGCCGAGGTGCGCGTGCTGGCGGCGCCCTGCATCGGGCGCTGCGAGCAGGCGCCGGCGGCACTGGTGGGGCAGGGAGCCGTGGCGCAGGCAAGTGCCGAATCCATCCTGGCGCGGGTGGTTACGGGCGCATCCCTGGATGCGGCCGATGCCCACGTGAACTACGCGGCTTACCGCGCCGCCGGCGGCTACCACCTGCTGCGCGACTGCGTGGCCGGCCTGCACGAGACCGAATCCGTGATCGGCACACTGGAGGCCTCCGGCCTGCGCGGCCTGGGCGGCGCCGGCTTTCCGCTCGGGCGCAAGTGGCGCATCGTGCGCGCCGAGCCCGGCCCGCGCCTGATGGCGGTGAACATCGACGAAGGCGAACCCGGCACCTTCAAGGACCGCGTCTACCTGGAGCGCGACCCGCACCGCTTCCTGGAAGGCGCCCTGATCGCGGCCTGGGCGGTCGGTATCGACGCCATCTACATCTACCTGCGCGACGAATACCACGCCTGCCGCGCGCTGCTCGAAGCGGAGCTGGCCGCGCTGCGGCGCGATCCGCCCGTGCAGGGCATGCCCGCGATTCACCTGCGGCGCGGCGCCGGCGCCTATATCTGCGGCGAGGAATCGGCCATGATCGAATCGATCGAGGGCAAGCGCGGCATGCCGCGCCTGCGTCCGCCCTATGTGGCGCAGATCGGCCTGTTCGGACGGCCCACGCTGGAACACAACTTCGAATCGCTGCACTGGGTGCGCGAGATCCTCGAACGCGGCGCAGAATGGTTCGCCGGTTTCGGGCGCAACGGCCGGCGCGGCCTGCGTTCGTTCTCGGTATCCGGGCGCGTGCGCGAACCCGGCGTCAAGCTCGCGCCGGCCGGCATCACGGTGCGCGAGCTGATTCTTGCGTACTGCGGCGGCATGGCCGATGGCCACGACTTCTACGCCTACCTGCCGGGCGGCGCCTCGGGCGGCATCCTGCCGGCCGCCATGGGCGACATCCCGCTCGACTTCGACACCCTGCAGCCCTATGGCTGCTTCATCGGGTCGGCCGCGGTGGTGGTGCTGTCGCAGCACGACAGCGCGGTGGCCGCGGCCCGCAATACCATGCGCTTCTTTGCCGACGAATCCTGCGGCCAGTGCACGCCCTGCCGCGCCGGCACGGCCAAGGCGCTGAAGCTGATCGATGCGCCGCAGTGGGACGTCGCGCTGCTCGGCGAACTGTCGCAGGTGATGCGCGACGCCTCGATCTGCGGACTGGGGCAGGCGGCGCCGAATCCGGTCGACTGCGTCATCAAGTATTTTCCACACGAGCTGGAGAACCTGCGGGGGCTGGCATGAACGCGACGATTCCAGGAATTGCCTTTGAACTGGACGGCCGCGCGGTCGAAGCGCTGCCCGGCGACACCCTGATCGAGGTGGCGCGGCGCGAAGGCATCGACCTGCCGCACCTGTGCTACAAGCCGGGCCTGGAGGCGGTCGGCAACTGCCGCTCCTGCATGGTGGAGATCGCGGGCGAGCGGGTGCTGGCGGCTTCCTGCTGCCGCCAGCCCACGGCCGGCATGAAGGTCACGACCGACAGCCCGCGCGCCGTGGCCGCGCAAAGGATGGTGATCGAACTGCTGCAGTCGGACATGGCCGAGGCGCAGTACACACGCAAGAACGAGGTCGACCTGTGGGCGCAGAAGCTCGGCGTGGGTAGACCGCGCTTTGCGCCGACACGCACGCAGCCGCAGCCCGACGCCTCCCACGCCGCCATCGCCGTCAATCTCGACGCCTGCATCCAGTGCACGCGCTGCCTGCGCGCCTGCCGCGACGAGCAGGTGAACGAGGTGATCGGCCTGGCCTTCCGCGGCCAGGAAGCGAAGATCGTGTTCGACCAGGACGACCCGCTGGGCGACTCCACCTGCGTGGCCTGCGGCGAATGCGTGCAGGCCTGCCCGACCGGCGCCCTGATGCCGGCGCGCGGCGTGGCGCTGAACATCCCCGACCGGCAGGTCGATTCGGTCTGCCCCTACTGCGGCGTGGGCTGCCAGCTCACTTACCACGTGAAGGAGAACCGCATCCTGTACGTAGAAGGGCGCGACGGGCCGGCGAACCACGGCCGCCTGTGCGTGAAGGGGCGCTACGGTTTCGATTACGCCCACCATCCGCACCGGCTCACCAGGCCGCTGGTGCGGCGCGCGGGCATGCCGAAGAGCGGCGACTTCGTCATGGACCCGGAACGCGTGCTCGACGTCTTCCGTGAAGCGAGCTGGGAAGAAGCGCTGGCGCTGGCCGGCGGCAAGCTGGCGGCCATCCGCGATGCCCACGGCGGCGCGGCGCTGGCCGGCTTCGGTTCGGCCAAGGGCAGCAACGAAGAGGCTTACCTGTTCCAGAAGCTGGTGCGCACCGGCTTCAAGACCAACAACGTCGACCACTGCACGCGCCTGTGCCACGCGTCCTCGGTGTCGGCGCTGCTGGAAGGGATAGGCTCGGGCGCGGTATCGAACCCGGTGATGGACGTCACGCGCGCCGAAGTCATCGTCGTCATCGGCGCCAATCCCACGGTGAACCATCCGGTGGCCGCCACCTGGATCAAGAACGCGGCCAGGCTTGGGGCCAAGCTGATCGTGCTCGACCCGCGCCGCTCGGACCTGGCGCGCCACGCCCACCGCTACCTGCAGTTCAAGCCCGACACCGACGTCGCCCTGCTGAATGCGTTGATGCACACGATCGTCGAGGAACGCCTGGTCGACCCGGCCTTCATCGCCGCGCGCACCGTCGGCTATGCCGAACTGGAAGCCAACGTGGCCGGCTACAGCCCGGAGGCGATGGCGCCGATCTGCGGCATCGACGCCGAGACCATCCGCTACGTGGCCCGTTTGTATGCGACTTCGAAGGGCTCGATGATCCTGTGGGGCATGGGCATCTCCCAGCATATCCACGGCACGGACAACGCGCGCTGCCTGATCGCGCTGAGTTTGATGACCGGGCAGATCGGCCGCCCCGGCACCGGCCTGCATCCGCTGCGCGGCCAGAACAACGTGCAAGGCGCCTCCGACGCCGGCCTGATCCCGATGATGCTGCCCGATTACGGCCGCGTCGACAACCCGGCCGCACGCGCGAAATTCGAAGCGGCCTGGAACGCCACGCTCGACCCGAAGCCGGGCCTGACCGTGGTCGAGATCATGGACGCCATCTACGCCGGCCAGATCCGCGGCATGTACATCATGGGCGAGAACCCGGCCATGTCCGATCCCGACGCCAACCACGCGCGCGCCGCGCTGGCCGCGCTCGAGCACCTGGTGGTGCAGGACATCTTCCTGACCGAGACGGCCTATCTCGCGGACGTGATCCTGCCGGCGTCGAGCTTCCCGGAAAAGACCGGCAGCTTCACGAATACCGACCGCCTGGTGCAGCTGGGCCGCCAGGCCATCGACCCGCCGGGCGAAGCCAAGCCCGACCTGTGGATCATTCAGCAGATGGCGAACCGGCTGGGGCTGGACTGGGACTACGGCCACGTGTCGCAAGTGTTCGACGAGATGCGCAAGACCATGCCCAGCATCGCCGGCATCACCTGGGAGCGGCTCGAACGCGAAGGGGCGGTGGTGTATCCGTGCCCGGTGGAGGAGGGGCCGGGCCAGCCTGTCGTCTTCACCGATTCCTTCCCGCGCGAGGGCGGCAAGGCGCGCTTCGTCCCGGCCGACATCATTCCCGCCGACGAGCGGCCCGATGCCGCGTACCCGATGGTCCTGATCACTGGGCGCCAGCTCGAACACTGGCACACCGGCAGCATGACGCGCCGCGCCGGCGTGCTCGATGCGATCGAGCCCGATCCGGTGGCGCTGGTGCATCCGCTCGATTTGCAGCGCCTGGGCGTGGAGCCGGGCGCCGCGATCACGATCGTCTCGCGCCGTGGCGAAGTGGTCTTGTATGCGCGCGCCGACGACAGCTCGCCGGTGGGCGCCATCTTCGTCCCCTTCTGCTATTACGAAGCGGCGATCAACCGCCTGACGAACGCGGCGCTCGACCCCTATGGCAAGATCCCTGAATTCAAATACTGTGCGGTGAAGGTCGTGCCGGGCGGGGAGGTGGCGGCGCAGGGCAGCTACGGTGGCGGCCAGATTCTCGCCGGCGTGGCACAATCGACAATATGAACTGTCCCGACTTGCCACGCTACCGTCCCATCCTGTCCGATGCCCAGGCCCGCCTCACGCACGACGTCGAGGCGCTGGACGAGCGCGGGCGCCGCTCCACGCTCTCGATCCCGGCCGAACGCCCGCTCACGGTGTATGTCGACAAGCGCGAGCTGGTCACGCTGATGACCCTCGGCGGCGCACCGGAAGCGCTGACGCTCGGCTACCTGCGCAACCAGCGCCTGGTGCGCAGCATCGAGGAGGTGGTGTCGGTGCAGGTCGATTGGGCTGTCGACGCGGTGGCCGTGGTCACGCGCAACGGCATCCAGGGCGTGGAAGAGCGCACCGCGAAAAAGGTGGTCACCACCGGCTGTGGCCAGGGCTCGGTGTTCGGCGGGCTGATGGACGAAGTCGACCAGATCACCCTGCCGCCGGATGCGCGCCTGCCGCAGTCGGTCGTGTACCGCATCGTCGAGACCATCCGCACCCAGCAATCGATCTACAAGCAAGCCGGCTCGGTGCACGGCTGCGCGCTGTTTTCGAATACGGGCGAACTGCTGTACTTCGTCGAGGACGTGGGCCGCCACAATGCGGTCGATGCGATTGCCGGCCTGATGTGGCTGGAAGGGATGACGGGCGCCGACAAGGTGTTCTACACCACGGGCCGCCTGACCTCGGAAATGGTGATCAAGGGCGCGCAGATGGGCATCCCCTTCCTGCTGTCGCGCTCGGGCACCACGCAGATGGGGCACATGGTGGCGGAAAAGGTCGGCATGTCGCTGCTGGCGCGCTGCAGCGGGCGCCACTTCCTCTTGCTGGCGGGGCAGGAGCGGCTGGTGTTCCAGCCCGAGCTGCTCGAATTGCCGCTTCCCGTACGCGCATGAGTCGTCCAGTATGACCCTGTGGGAAGCCACGCTGCACGCGTTCGCCTTGCTGTTTTCCGGCGACGCGGCGCTCTGGCACATCGTCTGGGTATCGATCAAGACCAGCGTCATCGGCCTGCTGCTGGCCACGCCGCCGGCCGTGCTGCTCGGCTATGCGATCGCGATGCATCGCTTTCCGGGGCGGCGCATCGCGGTCTGGCTGGCGCAGTGCGCGCTGTCGCTGCCCACCGTCCTGATCGGCCTGCTGCTGTACCTGCTGCTGTCGCGCCGCGGGCCACTCGGGCCGCTGGAATGGCTGTTCTCGCAGTCGGGCATCATCGCCGGGCAGTTCGTGGTCGGGATGCCGGTGCTGCTGGCCTTTACGCTGGCGGCGGTGCAGGCCCTCGATCCGCGCTATGCCGAAACGGCGCGCGCCCTTGGCGCTTCGCGCTGGCGCGTGATGACCACGGTGCTGCATGAAGCGCGCTATGGCGTGATGGCGGCCGTGATCAGCGGCTTCGGGCGCGTGATTTCGGAAGTCGGCTGCGCGCTGATGGTGGGCGGGAACATCCAGGGCGAGACGCGCACCATCACCACGGCCATCGCACTCGAAACCAGCAAGGGCGAATTCGCGCAGGGCATCGCGCTGGGCATCGTGCTGGTGACGCTGGCGCTGGTGATGAATGGCGCGCTGATGCTGTTGCAGGGCGAGGCGCATACGGCCGGAGGCAGGGTATGAATGCGCTGCTCAGCGTGCGCGGCCTGCGCAAGCGGCATGGCGAACGCCTGCTGTTCGACATCGACGAACTCACGCTGGACGCGGCCAGCGCCTATGTGCTGACCGGGGCCAACGGTGTGGGCAAGAGCACGCTGCTGCGCATTCTCGGCGGGCTGGAGGCGGCGCAGGTGGACAGCGTGAGCTTCGATGGCCATTCGTTCAGCCTGCAGCCGTATCCGAAGGCGCTGCGCGCCGCCATCGTCTACGTGCACCAGCATCCGATCATGTTCTCGACCAGCGTCTGGCACAACATCGCCTATGGCTTGCTGGCGCGCGGCGAGTCGAAAACCGTCGTGAAGAAGACGGTGGAGGAAGCGATGCACTGGGCCGGCGTCGAGTACCTGGCCGACACCGAACCGGCGCGCCTGTCCGGCGGCGAGAAGCAGCGCGTGGCGCTGGCCCGCGCACGCGTGCTGCAACCGCGTCTGCTACTGCTGGACGAGCCGACCGCCAACCTGGACGGCAGCGCGCGCGAAGGCGTGATCGCCCTGATTCCGACGCTGATGGAGCAGGGCAGCACGGTGGTGATGGCTTGCCACGACCGCGACTTGATCGGCCTGCCGGGCGTGCAGCGGCTCAAGCTGCGCGACGGCCGCCTGGAGCATCGCCCGCGGGCCGAGCGTGGCGAGGAACCGTAAGCTGTTCGCCTAGCGCGCCAGCCCGGCAGACATGACCCGGCAGGGGCCGCAACCGGGAGCACAGCCGGAAACCGGCACCCAGCGCGCGGCGGATGCCGGCGGGTCGGGTGTGGCCTGCTGCGCAAGATGGGGAATGTAGGCCGAGAGCACCGAGGCCACCAGCAGCACCAGCATCTGCGGAATGAAGGCCCATAGATAGGTCAGGTGGAAGATCGGGTTTTTCCTGGAATGGGGAATGTTTTCCTTTTCGCGGTCGATGCCCGCGCGCAGGTCGCTGTTCCTGTGGATGCCGAGCTCGTTGCACATGTGGTGCAGGATGTAATCCATCGCCACCCGGTCGACCCTGTTCCTGACCTGCACGCCCCACTGGTACCAGGCAATCGACACGAACAGGCAAAACAGCGCCACCCACCACAGCTTGAGCTGGAATGCGTTCAAGACAATGTGTTGCGACAACAGCGTGAGGTCGACCGCGCCCATCAGCACCATCGCACTGATGATGACCCGCCATTCATGGTCCCTGCGCGTATTGAACAGGCTGAGCCGGGAATCGAAAACGAACCTGAGGATTTCGTTGTGCTGGTCCATGGCAGCCCCGCATGCGTTGACGCCGTGCCGATGCCCCCATCGTGCGCCGTGCAAGGCTCCAGCGTTTGTGCGCACGCAAAGCCAACCGCCTCCGGCCTGCGGTGCGGGCCTGCGCTTCTTACCTGGCGGCGATTGCCCCGGCAAGATTGCGCCTGGCAGCCGCCTCGAAGCGGTCACGGCAGGCAGGCGCCTGGAACAGCGGTGTCCGCTCCAGGAAGGCTTGCAGGATCTCGCTACGCCTGGCCGTGAACAGCGCCGGCGGCACGTGGGCGTACTCGCGACGGATCTGCACTTCGTACTCGGCAAAGCGTGCCGGCGCGGCGCCGAGGATGGCGAGGTCGATGTCGGTCAGCAGGCGCGCATCGTTCGATGCGGGCAGGGCGTCGTGGCAGGTGGCCATGATCAGCACGTGGATGCGGGCGCAGGCATCGTTCGGCAGGCCGGCATCGAGGAGCGCCCGGTCCGCCCA
The DNA here is from genome assembly GCF_020708045.1 of Massilia sp. IC2-278. GTDB lineage: Bacteria > Pseudomonadota > Gammaproteobacteria > Burkholderiales > Burkholderiaceae_D > Telluria. Next base: position 49,496 of record NZ_JAJFES010000004.1, on the reverse strand, counting down.
GGCAGCCGATTGCACCTCGTTGTCGCGCGCATGCACGTCGTAGACGCTGTCGTGGAACCAGAGGGCCAGCTCGACTTCCAAAGGATGCTCGGCCAGCTGCTTCACTGCGTCGAAGTGGGCAAAGCATTCATCCAGATGCTGCAGTGTGTGATAGTGGCGCTGCGGCTCGCTGTAGGCTTGGAGCAGGGCTGGCAGCAGGCCGGCGGGAGCAGGCAGGCCCAGCTCGGTCCACAAGCGCTGCCAGCGTGCTTCGAGCGTCATGGCCATCGCGCAGATCACATCAAAATCACATCGTATTGCTCCTGGTGGTAACCCTTCTCCACCTGCAGCGAAATCTTCTTGCCAATGAAGTCGCCCAGCATGGCCAGGTGTTGCGACTCTTCTTCCAGGAACAGGTCGACCACTTCCTGCGAAGCCAGGATGCGGAATTCGCGCGGATTGAACTGCTTCGCCTCGCGCAGCAGTTCGCGCAGGATTTCGTAGCAGATGGTGCGCGAGGTTTTCACTTGCCCCTTGCCGGAGCAGGCCGGGCAGGGCTCGCACAGGATGTGGGCCAGCGATTCGCGCGTGCGCTTCCTCGTCATCTCCACCAGACCCAGCGCGGAGAAGCCGCTCACCGACACCTTGGTGCGGTCGCGCGCCAGGGTTTTCTTGAGTTCGGCGAGCACGGCGTTGCGGTGCTCGTTGTTCTCCATGTCGATGAAGTCGAGGATGATGATGCCGCCCAGGTTACGCAGGCGCAGCTGGCGCGCAATCGCGTGCGCGGCTTCCAGGTTGGTCTTGAAAATCGTGTCCGCGAAGTTGCGCCCGCCGACGAAACCGCCGGTGTTCACATCGATGGTGGTCATCGCCTCGGTCTGGTCGACGATCAGGTAGCCGCCGGATTTCAGATCCACGCGCCGGCCCAGCGCGCGCAGGATTTCTTCTTCCACGCCGTACAGATCGAACAGCGGACGCTCGCCGGTGTAGTGCTGCAGGCGCGCCAGCACGCTCGGGGTATAGATCTTGGCGAATTCGACCAGCATCAGGTAGTTCTCGCGCGAGTCGACCTGGATGGTTGCCGTCTCGTCGTGCACGAAGTCGCGCAGCACGCGCTGGGCCAGGTTCAAATCTTGATAGAGCAGGCTCGTGGCGGGACGGGTGCGGGCGCCGTTCTGGATCGCGGCCCAGGTCTTGCGCAGGTAATCGATGTCGGCCGAGAGGTCGGCATCCGACGCTTCCTCGGCCTGGGTACGGACGATGTAGCCGCCTTTTTCTTCCGCCGGCAGCAGGCCCGCCATGCGCGTGCGCAGCAGTTCGCGGTCGGCTTCCTTTTCGATCTTTTGCGAGATGCCGATGTGCTTGTCCTGCGGCAGGTAGACCAGCATGCGGCCGGCAATCGAAATCTGCGTCGAGAGGCGTGCGCCCTTGGTGCCGATCGGGTCCTTGATCACCTGCACGGTCAGCACCTGGCCGTCGTAGAGCAGCTTTTCGATGGGCGTAGGCGGCACGTTGGAGTTATCGTGCGGGCGCGCTTCCCAGATGTCGGCCACGTGCAGGAAGGCGGCGCGTTCCAGGCCGATGTCGATGAAGGCCGACTGCATGCCCGGCAGCACGCGCACGACCTTGCCCGAATACACGTTGCCGGCCAGGCCACGCGTCAGCGTACGCTCGATGTGCAACTCCTGCACCGCGCCCTGCAGGACCAGCGCCACGCGCGTTTCCTGCGGGGTGATATTGATGAGGATGTCTTCGTTCATGAGCGCTACGCGTGAGGATATTGTTCAGAGTGTCATGATACACGCTGGGGTGGGCGAGCGTGGCGGGTCGATGCGGGGATATTGCAGGCGGGTAGGGTGGACCGGGCCGCGCAAGGCGGCTTTGCCGTCCATGCGTCGATCGTTATCGTGTGCATTGCGAAGCACGGCGATCTCGCCAATGCCGAGGAGGGCCGGTATGCCGAATGAATCACGGTCGGTTGAACGCGTGGACGGCAAAGCCGGCCACCCTACAGCCCGGCGGCGCGATCCGTTAAACCTGGAATCCCGCCTTGCGCAGCAGGACCGCCGTCTCGAAGATCGGCAAGCCCATGATTCCCGAATGGCTGCCCTCGATATGCTCGATGAACAGCGCCGCCAGCCCCTGGATGCCATACGCTCCCGCCTTGTCGTAGGGCTCGCTCGTGGCGCAGTAGGCGGCGATCTGTTGCGCAGTCAATTTCGCAAAGCGCACGTTCGACACCTGGGTTACGTGCTCGGCCATGTCGGTGTAGTGCACGGCCACCGTGGTCAGCACCTGGTGGGTACGCCCGGACAATTGCTCGAGCATGGCCCGCGCTTCGGCCAGGTCGGCCGGCTTGCCGAGGATGTCGCCGTCGATGGTGACCGTGGTGTCGGCCGTCAGCACCGGACGCAGGGGCTGGCGGCGCTGTTGCAGCACCTTCCAGGCGAATGCGCCTTTTTCCAGCGCCACGCGTACCACATAATCCTGCGCCAGCTCGCCCTCGAAGACATCTTCGGGCACGTCGATGCCGCGCGCCGGGTCGCTGCGCAGGCTCAGCAAATCGAAGTCGATGCCGACCTGGCGCAGCAGTTCGCGGCGGCGCGGGCTTTTCGACGCGAGGTACATCTTCTTGTTGTGCGATTTCATGAGGCGAGAATCAAACGCGGTGATACGGATGGTTCTGGGTAATCGACCAGGCGCGGTACAGCTGTTCCGCCAGCATCACCCGCACCACGCCGTGGGGCAGGGTCATGCTGGAAATACGGATCATGCCTTCGGCGCGTGCCTTCAGCTCAGGGTCGAGCCCGTCCGCACCGCCGATCAGGAAGGCGGTGTCGCGCCCATCCTGCTGCCAGTTCAACAATTGTTGGGAGAGGCCAACACTTGTCAGGTCCTTGCCCCGTTCGTCGAGGGCAATGATGCGCACGCCTTTCGGCAGCACTGCTTCGATGCGCTCGCGTTCGAGCGCCATCGCGGTGGCCGCCGTCTTGCTGCCGGAACGCTCGACCGGCTTGATTTCCTTGAGCACGATGCGCAGCTCGGGCGGCATGCGCTTCGTGTATTCCCCAAAGCCGGTTTCGATCCAGGCCGGCATCTTGTGGCCGACCGCGGCAATGATCAGTTGCATCGAAGCTTACTCGGCAGCCTTCTTGGTCACGCGCTTGATGACCTTCTTCACCGGTTCGCCTTCGGCGGTGACGGCAGCCTTGACGGTACGCTTCGGCGGCAGTGCCTTCAGCGCTTTCACGGCGGCCACTTCGGCTTTTGGTGGAGCAACCTTCACGGTCTTGCCGATGGCTTTCGAGACTGCCTTGGCGACCGGCTTCTTGGCCGGCGCTTTCACGGCAGCGGTCTTGGTTGCGGTCTTGCGCTCGCGCACAGGCTTGGCTTCCGGCTGGTCCTGGTTCGCGGCCAGGTGCTTGGACTTGACCTTCGACTCGGCAGCCTCAAGCGCTTCCGGCGTCGACTTGCGCTTGGCGGCGCCCAGCTTGACCGGCTTCTCGCCCCAGATTTCTTCCAGGCGGTAGTACTGGCGAATCGCCGGCTGCATGATGTGGACGATCATGTCGCCCAGGTCGACCAGCACCCATTCGCCGGTGTCTTCGCCTTCCATGCCGATGACGTCGCCGCCGGCAGCCTTGACCTTGTCACGGACCGACGCGGCCAGCGCCTTGGTCTGGCGGTTCGAGGTACCCGAGACGACGGCGATGCGGTCGAACAGGCTGGTCAGCCCGGTCGTGTCGAACAGCATGATTTCCTGGCCCTTGACGTCTTCGAGGGCGTCCACGACGAGGGTTTGCAGTTTTTTGATATCCATTAGCTTTTGTATAAATTATGTTGTTGAATGTAGTCTAGCACTACCCGCGCGAGGAGCGAGGCTGGCGCTTCTTGCGAAGCGCCCCCCGGTTTGTTCTCTCCCTTGAGCAGTGCCCGGACCTCGGTCGCGGAAATATCCACGGCCAATGTGTGTGCCATGCACACCAGCCCGGCAGGCGTGGTGCGCACTTCTTCGGGCGACGCCAGGCGCCGCGCCATTTCCTCTGCCACCGGCGGCGGCAACGCGTCCTGCTCCAGCCTGTAGCCCGGCCGGGCAGCCACGCCGATGTTGGCGAGGTCAAACAGTTCGCGCCAGTCGCGCCAGCTATCGAGCTTGAGCAACTGGTCGGCGCCCATCAGGAAAACGATGGACGCGTCGTCGCCGAGTTCGGCCCGCAGGCCGCGCAAGGTTTCGACGGTATAAGTCGGGGTGCCGCGGTCGATTTCGCGGCGGTCTATCGTGGCCGGCAGCCCGGCGTCGCGGAACGCCAGGTCCAGCATGGCGATTCGGTCTTCGTCGCCCGCCTGCAGCGCCGCCTTTTGCCAGGGACGGGCCGGCAGCACGCGCAGTTCGCTCGGGTGCAGCAGTTCGACGAACAGCCGCGCCAGCGCGACGTGGCCATGGTGCACGGGATCGAAACTGCCCCCCAGCAGGGCGACGCAGGGAATCACGAAGCGAGCCAGTCCCGGTGCGGCAGGAAGTCGGTGTACAGCGCCGCTTCCGCGCTGCCGTCTTCCGGATGCCAGTCGTAGCGCCACTTGACGATCGGTGGCAGCGACATCAGGATCGCCTCGGTGCGGCCGCCCGATTGCAGGCCGAAGTGGGTGCCGCGGTCCCATACCAGGTTGAACTCGACATAGCGGCCGCGGCGGTAAGCCTGGAAGTCGCGCTCGCGTTCGCCATACGGCGTGTCCTTGCGGCGTTGAAGGATCGGCAGATAGGCGTCGAGGAAACCGTCACCCACCTTCTGCACCATGGCAAAGGCTTCGTCGAAAGGCAGCTCGTTGAAGTCGTCGAAGAAAATGCCGCCGACGCCGCGCGCTTCCTTGCGGTGCTTGATGTAGAAATACTCGTCGCACCACTTCTTGAAGCGCGGGTGCAGGTCGTCGCCGTAGGGCGCCAGCGCGTCGTGGCAAATCTGGTGGAAGTGGCGCGCGTCGTCGACGTTGCCGTAGTAGGGCGTCAGGTCCATGCCGCCGCCGAACCACCAGACCGGCTCTTGCCCCTCGGCCGTGGCCTCGAAGAAGCGCACGTTCATGTGCACGGTCGGGGCGTAGGGATTACGCGGATGCAGCACCAGCGACACGCCCATGGCTTCCCAGGCGCGGCCCGCCAGTTCCGGACGCGCCGCGGCGGCCGATGGCGGCAGGTTGGTGCCCATCACGTGCGAAAAGTTTACGCCGCCGCGTTCGAGTACATTGCCTTCTTCAATCAGGCGCGAGATGCCGCCACCGCCTTCCGGGCGCTCCCAGCTGTCCTTCAGGAAAGGCTTGCCGTCCACGTCTTCCAGGCCTGCGACGATGCGCGACTGCAGGTCGAGCAGCCAGGCTTTGATGGCGGAAGGGGATGGGGTGGACATGGGATCAGGGTGCGAAACGAAATAGGTGGCGATTGTACACTGTGCGGAATGTACACATCGAAATTGCGCGGGTGGTGTGCAGATGGTAAGACAGCGTGGGCACAAGTGCCCACCCTACGAATCTTGGTGGTGTGCAGATGGTGAGACAGCGTGGACACAGGTGTCCACCCTACGAAACCCCAGCCTGCGGCGCGTCCCGTACGGTGGGCACTCCGTGCCCACGCGGTTACGTGCGTGTGCGGTGGCCTGCAGCCGGGATGATTCGCCCGCTAGCCTATGAACTCGCCACGATCAAAACTTATTTAACCCCACGCCACCCGATATCGCGGCGGAACTGCGCGCCATCGAAGCGAATCTTCTCCACACCCTCATACGCCTGCTTCTGCGCCATCTTGACGCTGTCGCCCAGCCCCACCACGCACAGCACGCGCCCGCCGTTCGACTGCAGCTTGCCGTCCACGATCTGGGTGCCGGCATGGAAAGTGATGCATTCGGCCGTCTCGGCCGCAATCCCTTCGATGACATCGCCCTTGCGTGGGCTGTCCGGGTAGCCGGCTGCCGCCATCACCACGCCCACGGCGGTGCGGCGGTCCCATTCCAGGTCCACCGCATTGAGCGTGCCGTTGCAGGCGTGTTCCAGCACGTTGACGTAATCGCTTTTCAGGCGCGCCATGATCGGCTGGGTTTCCGGGTCGCCCATGCGGCAATTGAATTCCAGCGTACGCGGGTTGCCTTCGGCGTCGATCATCAGGCCGACGTACAGGAAGCCGGTGAACTGGATGCCGTCCTTGGCCATGCCCTGGATGGTCGGGTTGATGATCTCGCGCATCACGCGCGCATGCATGGCCGGGGTCACGATCGGGGCAGGGGAGTAGGCGCCCATGCCGCCCGTGTTCGGGCCCTGGTCCGCATCCTTCAGGCGCTTGTGGTCTTGCGAGGTGGCCATTGGCAAGACGTTCTTGCCGTCGCACATGACGATGAAGCTGGCTTCTTCGCCGGCCAGGAATTCCTCGATCACGATGCGCGCGCCGGCGTCGCCAAAGGCGTTATCCGACAGCATGTGGTCGACCGCGGCATGCGCTTCTTCCAGCGTCATGGCCACCACCACGCCCTTGCCGGCGGCCAGGCCGTCGGCCTTGATGACGATCGGCGCACCGTTCGCATCCACGTAGGCGTGCGCTTCGGCGGCATCGGAAAAACTCTGGTACTTCGCGGTCGGAATGCCGTGGCGCTGCATGAAGGCCTTGGCAAAATCCTTGGAACTTTCCAGCTGTGCCGCTTCGCGCGTCGGCCCGAAGATCTTCAGGCCGCGCGAGCGGAACAGATTCACGATGCCGGCCGCCAGCGGCGCTTCCGGCCCGACCAGGGTCAGCCCGACGTGCTCGGCCACCACGAAGTCGGCCAGGGCGGCCGGGTCGGTGATGTCCAGGTTCACCAGGCGCGAATCGAGCGCGGTGCCGCCATTGCCCGGCGCCACATAGACCACCTGGACGCGTTCGGATTGGGCCAGTTTCCAGGCCAGAGCATGTTCACGGCCCCCAGAGCCGACTACCAGGATTTTCATACGTGGCTTTCGCGCTTGTTCTTCGGATTTACTCTTCGATCACTGCGTTGGTGTAGATCTCCTGGACGTCGTCCAGGTTTTCCAGCGCGTCCAGCAGCTTCTGCATCTTGATGGCGTCGTCGCCCGTGAACACGGTTTCGGTGGCCGGCTTCATGATGACTTCCGCCACTTCGGCCTTGAAGCCCGCCGCTTCCAGCGCCGTCTTCACGTTCGAGAACGCGAACGGGTCGCACAGCACTTCGAAGCCGCCTTCCTCGTCCTGCACCACGTCGTCGGCGCCGGCTTCCAGCGCCGCTTCCATCAGCTTGTCTTCTTCCACGCCCGGCGCGAACAGGAACTGGCCGGTGTGCTTGAACATGAAGGCCACCGAACCCTCGGTGCCCATGTTGCCGCCGAACTTGCTGAAGGCGTGGCGCACTTCGGCCACGGTCCGCACGCGGTTGTCGGTCATGCAGTCGACGATGATCGCCGCGCCGCCGATGCCGTAGCCTTCGTAGCGGATCTCTTCGTAGTCCACGCCTTCCAGGCTGCCCGAGCCGCGCTGGATCGCACGCGTGACGTTGTCCTTCGGCATATTGGCGTCGGCTGCCTTGTCGACTGCCAGGCGCAGGCGCGGGTTGGCGTCGAGGTCGCCGCCGCCCATGCGCGCGGCAACCGTGATTTCCTTGATGAGACGGGTCCAGATCTTGCCGCGCTTGGCGTCGGTGGCGGCTTTCTTATGCTTGATGTTGGCCCATTTGCTGTGTCCAGCCATGTCGAGTATTCCTTAGACGGTACGGGGCTTGCGACCGTTTGACCAAAAGCCCCTTATGCAAGAGTGGCCGACATTCTAGCATGCACCCCGCCCCGGAATCTGCCTCCCCGTGTTATGGAAACAGCAAGAGTGTGCCCCACGCAACGAGCCCGAGTCCGCCGATACAGGCCACTACCGTCCCGCCCGGCAGCAGCTTCTCGGCCAGCAGCAGCCCGGCCAGGCCGAGCAGGGCGGCGAAGTTGGTGACGCCGGCCACGAACAGCAGCAGCATCAGCAGCCAGCACGAGCCGCAACAGTAGAGTCCGTGGCCGAGGCCCATGCGCAGCGCCCCCAGCAGGCCCGAGCGCCAGCCGGTGAGGACAAAGCCGAGCGGATTGCGGCACACCTGCAGGCAGGCATGCTTGGCTGGCGTCCACTGGTAGAGCCCGGCCGCCACCAGGATCAGGCCGCAGGCGCTGGCGTTCATCACGGCCATCCCGGTATCGAGGGCGCCGGCGTCGTGCAGGGCCCACTGGGCCAGGGTGGCCAGGGCGCCGAAGCCGCTCCACACGGCCAGGTAGCCGCCCACGAACAGCAGGGTCGCCAGGTTCGGGTGGCGTACCGACTGCGCCAGGCGGTTGATGCGGGCAAACAGCAGGATCGCCGGCGTGGCGGCCGGCAGCACCATGGCCGACAGCATGGCGCCCCACATCGCCAGCACCAGCACCAGCTCGTAGGCGCGGTAGGGCGGCGTGCTCAGGGGCCGGCTCGTGTGCGCCAGGCTGGCCGGTTCGGCGGACGAGATGTGCAGCGCCTGGAATACCAGGCAGGCCCAGCACAGGGCCACGATGCCCGACAGCCAGGCAATGACGAGCGGACGCTCGCGCCCCGGCTGGGTATCGACGCGGACAAGGGCGGTCATCTGTACGCTCCCGTGGCCCGGTTCGGACGGCCGCGCGGCCGCCGCATGGTTATGCTCGAGTTCGGCATTGTCGCTCCTCATGAATGGTAGATGTAGAGCTTCGACTCCCCGCATGGGCTTGCGTTCCGGGCTTCTGCCGAGCTCGATTTTGTGCTTGGCCGTACAATCGACGGATGACCCAGTCCGCGCCAGGCACATCTGCCGCTTCCATACCACGTGCCACCCTCGTCGGCGGCCTCGCCATCGCCATTGCTGGCGCCGTCCTGTTTTCCACGAAAGCCGTGGTCGCCAAATTGCTGTATCGCTACCACATCGACGCAGTAACATTGATCGCCTTCAGAATGCTGTTCTCGCTTCCGGTGTTCGCTGGCGTGGCGATCTGGAAGATGCGCACGCAAGCCCCGCTGAGCTGGGCTGACCGCTGGCGCATCGTCGGGCTCGGGCTCATCGGTTACTACCTGTCGAGCTACCTCGATTTCCTGGGGCTGCAATACATCTCGGTCGGGCTCGAGCGCCTGATCCTGTTTCTCACGCCGACCTTCGTGCTGGCGATCACCGCCATCTTCCTGAAGCGCCGCATCACGGCCCTGGAGTGGGGCGCGCTGGCCCTGTCCTACTGCGGCATCGTCCTGGTGTTCGTGCACGACCTCGCGGGCGGGGCCGGCAGCACGGTGATCGGCTCGCTGTTCGTGCTGGGCTCGGCCATCACCTATGCCGTCTACCTGCTCGGCTCGGGCGAGATGGTGAAGCGGGTCGGCTCGCTGCGCCTGGTGGCCTACGCGATGTGCGTGTCCAGCGTGGCCGGCATCGCGCAGTTCTTCCTGCTGCGCCCGGCGACGCTGCTGGTGCAGCCGCTGCAGGTGTATGGACTCTCGCTCGTGAACGGGGTTTTCTGTACTATCTTCCCGGTGTTCATGACGATGGTCGCGGTGGGCCGCATCGGCGCCGCCACCGCCTCGCAGGCCGGCATGATCGGGCCGGTGTCGACGCTGTTCCTCGGCGCTTTGCTACTGGGAGAACCGGTCACGGCGGTGCAGCTGGCGGGAACCGGCCTGGTCCTGGCAGGTATCTACATGTTGTCCCTGAAAAAATAGAAAGAGACGAAATGAAGCCTCGCATTGCCCTCATCGCGCACGACAAGAAGAAAGACGACATGATTACGCTGGCCGCCGGGTACCGGGACTTCCTGGCCGGCTGCACGCTCACCGCCACCGGCACCACCGGCGGGCGCCTGATCAACGAACTCGGCCTGACGGTCGAGTGCAAGCATTCCGGGCCCTTCGGCGGCGACTTGCAGATCGGCGCCCAACTGGTGACCGGGGAAATCGATTGCGTGATCTTCCTGCGCGACCCGATGACGCCCCAGCCGCACGAGCCCGACATCAACGCCCTAGTGCGCGCCTGTGACGTGCACAACATCGCCTGCGCAACGAACGTGGCCACGGCGCACCTGGTCCTGTCCCGACTGATGAACGCCAACAACGAGGAGAAGAAACCATGATGGCCAAGGCAATCCGACTCACGCGCACCGGCGGTCCGGAAGTGCTGGAATATGTCGATGTCGAGGTGGGCGAACCGGGCCCGGGCGAAGCGCGCGTGCGCCAGCATGCGATCGGGCTGAACTACATCGACGTGTATTTCCGCACCGGCCTGTACCCGATGCCCTTGCCCAGCGGACTGGGGCAAGAAGGCGCCGGCGTGGTCGAGGCGGTGGGCGAGGGCGTGACCCACGTGCAGCCGGGCGACCGCGTGGCCTATGCCGGGCGGCCGAACGGCGCCTACAGCGAACTGCGCACCATGCCGGCCGACATCCTGGTGAAGCTACCGGACGCGATCGACTTCGAGACCGCCGCTGCCATGATGCTGCAGGGGCTGACGGTGCAATACCTGTTCAATAGCACCTACAAGCTGCAGGCGGGCCAGACGATTCTGTTCCATGCGGCGGCCGGCGGCGTCGGGCTGATCGCCTGCCAGTGGGCGCGGGCGCTGGGCGTGAACCTGATCGGCACGGTCGGGTCGAAGGAAAAGGGTGAGCTGGCGCTGGCGCATGGCGCCGCACACGTGATCAACTACAACGAGGAAGACATCGTGGCGCGCGTGCTGGAGATCACCGGCGGTAAGAAGGTGCCGGTGGTCTATGACTCGGTGGGTAAGGACACCTTCATCCGCTCGCTCGACTGCCTGCAGCCGCGCGGGCTGATGGTCAGCTTCGGCAACTCGTCCGGGGCGGTGCCGGCGTTCACCATGAACGAACTGGCGTCGCGCGGCTCGCTGTATCTCACGCGGCCCTCGCTTGGGTCGTACGCGGCCACGCGGCCCGAGCTGGAGGCGATGGCAGCCGATCTGTTCGAGATGGTTGGTAGCGGCAAGGTGAAGATCGACATCCACCAGCGCTTCGACTTGGCCGATGCGGCGCAAGCCCACATCGCGCTCGAAGCCCGCCGCACGACGGGCTCGACGATCCTGCTGCCATGAGGGAGTTCAGCGACGACCGCGAGCCGAACGAGCCGGAGGCCGGCGGCACGCCGAAGTTCGGGCGTTTATTGATTGTGCTGGTGCTGGCGGTGCTTCTCATTATCGCGATCACCTTCGGCTCCGAGGCCTATTTCTCATAGGCGGATTCGACCGTACGGTGGGCACTCCGTGCCCACGCGGTTACGTGCGTGGGCTATTGGCTACGTGCAGTGACGATTCGCTCGCGCAGTATCCGCGAGCCAGAATCCGATCTCGGCCGAGTGATATCGCGCGAGCGACATTTCACGGCACGTGTCCTCAAGGATGAGCACGTAACCGCGTGGGCACGGAGTGCCCACCGTACGGGTGATTGCAGCAGCGAGATCATGCGCAATCAGCAATAAAAAAGCCGGGGATCACCCCCGGCTTTTGATTCCGCCAAGCCAGCTTTCACCAGCCCCGCATCTCATCCATTCTTGCGCTGCAACTCCACCCGCCTGACCCCACCGCTCGGCCCCGGGAAGCCCGCAAACGCGCTCTGCACCAGCGCCGGCATCACTTCCGGCGTGGATAGCTCGCGGCTCATGTTGTGCACGGTAACATCGAACAAGCGCTTGTCGCCCGCATCCTTGATCGACACCTGCAGCTCGCGCCGGTACTGGTGCTGGATCGACACTTCATACGCCGGGAAGGGATTCCAGAACGGGTCATAGAACGGGTGATACCAGCCCGCCCAGCGCCCGCGCGGACCGAAGCGCGGGCCCATGCGGTAATACGGATAGCCATACATCGGCATCGCCGGTTCGATCACGCGCACCGGCACGTCGGTGGTCGTGAAGCGCATGCCCACTTTCAGGGCCGCCGGGCCGGCTGGCGCTTCACGGAAACCCAGTTGCGCCAGTTGCCCGCGCACCAGGTTCTGGTAGCTCTGGTATTCCAGGGTGTTGTCGATGGCGGGTGGTGCTTCGAAGACATAACTCTTCTCCTCGATCTGCGCCGGCCACTGGTGGAAGGTGGTGACATCGCTGCGGATGGTGGTCGCGCAGCCGCCCAACAGCAGGGCCATGGCAGCCGCGGCTGTCATCATGATCAAGCGTTTCATTCGTTTCTCTCTCTTCAATGGATAGACGGTCTTTGCCTATCCTTAGCTTGCGCCTGCTACCACATTTTTACAGATAAATTTACACCCCGTTACCAGTGCCACATCCCGACACATGCCGATACACGGAATTCAGGCGCGTCCCGCCAAACCTTGTTGGTAGAATAAGACCTTCTTCTTCGACCGTATTTTTCGGAACCATCCCATGCGCACCGATACGCCCCAGACGATCTACCGGAAAGACTACACCCCGCCCAGCTACCTCGTGGACACCGTCGAACTCGGCTTCGACCTCGATCCCGCCCGCACCATCGTCGCCAACCGGCTGACGATGCGCCGCAATCCAGACAGCGCCCAGCGCGAAATCGAGCTCTATGGCGAAAACCTGGAGCTGGTGGCGCTGCGCATGAATGGCAAGGACCTTGGCGAGCAGGATTACCGCATCGAAGGCAGCCTGCTGACCATTCCCGATACGCCCGAAGAAGTCACGCTCGAGATCGAAACGATCTGCGTGCCGGAACAGAACACCACGCTCAACGGCCTGTACACCTCGAACGGCAGCTTCTACACCCAGTGCGAGGCCGAAGGCTTCCGCGCCATCACCTACTTCCCGGACCGCCCGGACGTGATGGCCAAGTTCACAGTCATGCTGCGCGCCGACAAGGACAAGTACCCGGTGCTGCTGTCGAACGGTAACCTGGTCGAAGAAGGCGAGCTGGGCGACGGCCGCCACTACGCCAAGTGGGAAGACCCGTTCAAGAAGCCTTCCTACCTGTTCGCCCTGGTCGCCGCGCGCCTGGTCTGCCAGGAAGAAACGTTCAGGCTGGCCGACGGCCGCGACGCCCTGCTGCAGGTGTGGGTGGAAGAGGGCAACCTCGACAAGACCGACTACGCCATGCAGTCGCTGAAGAACAGTATCCGCTGGGACGAAGAGCGCTGGGGCCTGGAGCTCGACCTCGACCGCTTCATGATCGTCGCCGTCAGCGACTTCAACATGGGCGCGATGGAAAACAAGGGCCTGAACATCTTCAACACCAAGTTCGTGCTGGCCAATCCGCGCGTGGCCACCGACATCGACTTCCAGGGCATCGAAGCCGTGGTCGGCCACGAATACTTCCACAACTGGACCGGCAACCGCGTGACCTGCCGCGATTGGTTCCAGTTGTCGCTGAAGGAAGGCTTGACCGTCTTCCGCGACCAGGAATTCTCCGCCGACATGGTCGGCACCGACACCGGCCGCGCCGTCGGCCGCATCGACCAGGTGCGCACCTTGCGCCAGGCGCAGTTCCCGGAAGACGCCGGCCCGATGGCCCACCCGGTGCGTCCCGACTCCTTTGTCGAGATCAACAATTTCTACACCGTGACGGTGTACGAAAAGGGCGCCGAAGTCGTGCGCATGTACCAGACCCTGCTGGGCCGCGAAGGCTTCCGCAAGGGCATGGATCTCTACTTTGAACGCCACGACGAGCAAGCCGTCACCTGCGACGATTTCCGCCGCGCCATGGCTGACGCGAACGGCCGCGATTTGTCCCTGTTCGAGCGCTGGTACAGCCAGGCCGGCACCCCGGTCGTGCGCGCCGAAACCCGCTACGACGAGCTCGCCAAGACCTACACGCTGACCTTCTTCCAGTCCTGCCCGGCCACGCCCGGCCAGACCAGCAAGTTCCCCTTCCACATTCCGGTGGCCGTGGGCCTGCTAGGGGCGGACGGCAAGGACATGCCGCTCACCATCGATGGCCAGGATGCCGGTACGACGGCCGTGCTGGAACTCACCCAGTCCGAACAAAGCTTCGTGTTCGAGAACGTGCAGGAACAGCCGACCCCGTCGATTCTGCGCGATTTTTCCGCGCCGATCATCCTCGACTACAACTACGGCGACGCCGACCTGCTGCACCTGTTCAATAACGACAGCGACCCGGTGAACCGCTGGGAAGCCGGCCAGCGCCTGGCCATGGGGCGCCTGTTGAAGCTGACCGGCGAAGCCGGCGTTGGCGCGCCGCTGCTGCTGGACGACACCTTCCTGCTGGCCATGGGCAAGATGCTGAGCGACGACACCCTCGACCCGGCCTTCCGCGAGCAGGCCCTGCTGCTGCCTTCGGAAACCATGGTCGCCGAGCAGATCGCCGTGGTCGACCCGCTGGCGATCCACCTGGCGCGCCAGTTCGTGCGTGCCAACATCGGTGCGCGCCTGCGCGAGCAATTGCTGGCCCAGTACCACGCGAATGCCACCCCGGGCGAGTACAGCCCGGACGCACTGTCGATCGGCAAGCGCGCCCTGAAGAACCTGTGCCTGGCCTACCTGACGGCGGCCCAGGACGAGGAGGGCATCCGGCTTGCCCAGGACCAGTTCGAGAATGCTGGCAACATGACCGACCGCGTCGCCGCCCTGAGCGCGATGATCCATGCGCGCGTGCCCGCGGTCGATGCCGCCCTGCAGCGTTTCTACGACGAGTTCGAGGACGAAGCCCTGGTCATCGACAAGTGGTTCGCCATGCAGGCGTCGAGCGCCACGAGCGACGTGGCCGCCGTACGCGAACTGATGCGCCATCCGGCCTTCAACCTGCGCAACCCGAACCGCGCGCGCAGCCTGGTCTCGAGCTTCTGCGCCAACAACCCGGTGCAGTTCCACGCGCCGGACGGCAGCGGCTATGCCTTCTGGGCCGAGCAGGTGATCACCCTCGACGGCCTGAACCCGCAGGTGGCAAGCCGCCTGGCGCGCGCCATGGACCGCTGGCGCCGTTACACCCCGGCGCTGCAGGAACAGATGAAGAAAGCGCTGCAGCAGGTGGCAGGGCAGCAACGCCTGTCGAACGACGTGCGCGAAGTCGTCGGCAAAGCACTGGCGAACTAACAGTATTTAACAAACCAAAGGAAGTTCATGAAACGCGTCAGTCTCACGCAACACCTCGTGGAGGAGCAACGCCTCCACAACACCATTCCGGCCGAGCTGCGCCTCCTGATCGAGGTCGTGGCCCGCGCCTGCAAGCGCATCAGCTATGAAGTCAGCAAGGGCGCCCTGGGCGACATCCTCGGCAGCGCCGACACCGAGAACATCCAGGGCGAAGTGCAGAAGAAGCTGGACGTGATTTCCAACGAGATCCTGCTCGAAGCGAACGAGTGGGGCGGCCACCTGGCGGCCATGGCATCGGAAGAAATGGAAAGCATCCACCCGATCCCGAACCGCTATCCGAAGGGCGAGTACATGCTGCTCTTCGATCCGCTCGACGGCTCCTCGAACATCGACGTCAACGTGTCGATCGGCACCATCTTCTCGGTGCTGAAGGCCCCGGAAGGCATGGGCGAACCGACCGAGCAGGCCTTCCTGCAGCCGGGCACGGCCCAGGTGGCGGCCGGCTACGCGGTGTACGGCCCGCAAACCATGCTGGTGCTGACCACCGGCGACGGCGTGCACTGCTTCACCCTGGACCGCGAAATGGGTTCCTGGGTCCTCACCCAGAGCAACATGCAGATCCCGGCGAGCACGAAAGAGTTTGCGATCAACATGTCGAACAAGCGCCACTGGCACCCGCCTGTGCAGCGCTACGTCGACGAAATGCTGGCCGGCAAAACCGGTGCGCGCGGCAAGGACTTCAACATGCGCTGGATCGCCTCGATGGTGGCCGACGTGCACCGCATCCTGAACCGCGGCGGTGTCTTCATGTACCCGGCCGACATGCGCGACCCTTCGCAGCCGGGCAAGCTGCGCCTGATGTACGAAGCCAACCCGATGGCGATGATCGTCGAGCAGGCCGGCGGCGCCGCCACCGACGGCGTGAACCGCATCATGGACATTCCGCCGACCAAGCTGCACCAGCGCGTGCCGGTGTTCCTCGGTTCGAAGGAAGAAGTCGAGCTGGTGACGCGTTATCACACCGAGCAATAATTTTTTGGCAAATCCCGCGCGAAATTGCCGAGCCGGACTAGCACGTTTGCTACGTTGTTGCTAGAATACGGCTCTTCGCCGGGATAGCCTGGCGTAGAGCCGCTGTAGCTCAGTCGGTAGAGCAGCGCATTCGTAATGCGAAGGTCACCAGTTCGATTCCGGTCAGCGGCACCAAGGATTCAGCAGGAAAGAAAAGGGTTGCACGTTCAAGCGTGCAGCCCTTTTTCTTTGCCTGAAAGTTGCATATAAAGCATCTACATTTGTGAGAATGTTTCTTTTTTGATAGAATAGCCGGGCTTGAAGATCATCTCTTCAGCTTTTCGCATCGGTTTCAACAGCAAACCATCACCGATGCTTGCCCCTGCATGGGGCGCCGCGCCGGCCTGTGATGCCGGATCACGCTATTCGACCCGACCCACGCGGTCTTCCTGGCTGCCAATAGCCGGAAAGACAATGCCACCCCTTCCGGTATCAGGCCTGCCATGGCCAGCCTGCACCGGTTCGCCAGCAGCACCGCTGCAAGACAATGTTCTTTTCCTGGGGATGGGCGTTGCGACACGCCATAGCGCCGGCCAGCCGGCACGTGGATCGCCGTCGTGGCCGTCGGGCCAGAGAAAGGAAAGAATGACTGACACAATCTCCCTGTGCGCCACTGTACTGGCCACTTCCACGATCGCTGCCGCGGTCCTGGCCTGGACCCCTGCCTGCGCTGCCGACGGCGCCGAGTCGCCGCTCAAGATCGGCGGCGCGGTCCGCTTCAATTACGTCTACAAGAGCTGGCAGGACGAGTATTCGAGCGGCTTCTTCGGTCTGGACACGGCGCGCCTGAACGTCGACTACGACGACGGTACGTTGATCGGTTCGGCTGAATACCGCTACAACAATTACCCGACAGGGCAGGGCGGCTACTGGCAGCACTTCCTGCACCACGGCTGGGTCGGCATGCGCTTTGCCGACAAGAGCACGCTGCATGTGGGCCTGGACAAGCAGGTCTTCGGGCTGTATCCCTTCGCATCGAACAATTTTTACTCGTCGATCGCCTTCTATGCCGGCTTCGAAGACAAGTACGACCTGGGCCTGACCTATGCCAGCCGGCCCGGCCCCTTCGAGTGGCAGCTCGGCTTTTATCCACGCGACGGCGGTTCCTACGGCGGCGGCGGCAATACGGCCGGCGCGTCGAACCGCTACTCCTACAACATCGTGGCCGACGACGAGCAGGGCTTCGGCACCGGGCAGCACGACAGCGAGCGCAACACCCTGGTCGGGCGCATGGCCTGGCATGTCGGGCCGGATGCGCGGCACGAAGTCGGCGTTTCGGGCCTCAGCGGCGAGATCCGCAACGGCGCCGGCGACACGACCCGGCGCAATGCGGCGGCCGTCCACTACGCCGGGCCGGTGGGCCCATTCAAGCTGATGCTCGAGGCCTTGCGCTACCGCTACCGCACCAGCCACGACGCCAGCCAGACCTATGGCGGGCTCGACCCCAACAGCTTCGTGATGCTCGGCGCCTTCGGCTACCCGTATCCGCTCGCCACGAAAGGAAATATCTACATCGCCAACCTCAGCTACGACATTCCCGGCAAGCTGGGGCCGTTCGGCGGCTTCAAGGTCTACAACGACTACGGCATCCTGAAGAAACAGGTCGGCGGCTACAAGGATTCGGTGCAGAACGTCACCGGCCTGAGCTTCTCGTCGGGGAAATGGGTGTTCTACATGGACTTCATGCGCGGCAAGCACCATCCCTACCTGTCGCCGGATGCCGGCGGGCTGGGTGCGACGCCAACCGAGTACGACCGCTCGACGCGCCGCATCAACCTGCAGGCCGGTTACTATTTTTGAGTGCCGCCCAACCCGCTCGGGATGAAGCTTGCCATTTGTACCAAGCAATTTATCTTTCCTATACGCCGTGCTTTTCACTGTCATCTTCACTGAAAAGCCATCGATCCAACAGCTCTGTTAGTCAGCGCACTGTCCGGCCTTCCCAGCTGTTATAACTTTTGTATCACGACGCGGTTTTCCCGACAGCCGCAATCGTGCAGTACGCCGGACCGGCGTACGCTGTGAGACGGGATGCGAAAGTGACGTGCTACGAAGGAAATTAACGGAACTTTTGAGGTTGCCAGATGTCGTCGATTTCATTCGTTGATGGAAGGCACAATCTGAATGACCCATTGATGTAGCGCAGTCCATTTTCGCGCCTCCGTTTTGTTTCGAGCGCAATCGGGGAGAATGTGGATCGGTATCGGTCTGCTCCGCGGTGATCACATTTTTTACGAGGACAAAAGTCATGGATAATCAGAAATCGAGCGAGGGAAAAGGCGTTGAGGCCGGCCGTCAAGGTGCAGGCAGCAGCATTGGCAAAGACCAGCAATCGGGCCTGAACAAGGACCTGCAATCGGGCGCCAGCAGCCAGAAGGGCGCCAGCGGCTCGTCGGGCAGCACCGGTTCGTCGTCGGGCAGCATGAGCGGCGGTTCGTCGTCGAGCGCCAGCCCATCGACGAGCTCGGTCAGCTCGAGCGGCAACGCCGGCGCAACGGGCGGCAGCGCTGCCGGTTCGTCGGGCAGCATGGGTTCGTCGTCGTCGTCGTCGTCGTCCGGCGGCACCTCGGGTTCGTCGGGCGCCATGGGCTCCTCGTCGACCGGCAGCTCGCCATCGAGCGCCAGCTCGGGTTCGGCTTCGGGCGTGGGTTCGTCGGCTTCGACCGGCGCAACGGGCGGCTCGTCGGCAAGCACCGGCAGCGACGCATCGAAAGATTCCGCGAAAGATTCGTCGTCGAAAGACGCGAGCGTGCTGTCGTCGGTCAAGCCTGAAGAAATGCACAAGTCGATCGACAAGGCCGCCGAGGCAGCCCAGCCGATGGTCGAGCGCGTCGTCAGCAGCGCCCACGCCGGCGTCGACAAGCTGAGCGGCCTCCTGAGCACCGCCCAGGAAAGCTTCGGCTCGCGCAAGGAGCAAGTCAACGACACCTACCAGCAACTGGCCGACTCGGGCCGCGAGTATGTCCGCAACAAGCCGGGCACCGCCATCGCCATCGCCGTGGGCGTGGGCTACGTCCTCGCCAAGCTGCTGGGCGGCAGCAACCGCCGCGATTACTGATCGCAGCTGATCGCGCCTGAGGCAGCGTGAAGCTGCTTCAGGTCGCCTCAGGCATACATTCCCGGCCCGCAGCACGCTGGCCGGGATTCAGCACCTACAAGCATTCAGAACGGAGAACTTATGCAAGCTCATTCGGTGAGCGGGACCACGCACGCCCCTGCGGGCGGCATTCCGGCTCAAAACCTGCCTGACGGCGCCGTCGAGGCGCACCGCTCCGGAGTATCGTGGGGCGCGATTTTCGCGGGCGCCGTGGCTGCCGCTGCGCTCTCCCTCGTGCTCTACCTGCTCGGCTCGGGCTTCGGCTTTGCCGCTGCTTCGCCCTGGTCCGACAATTCGGGCGTTGCGCTCGGCATCTCGGCCATCCTGTGGCTGACCTTTACCCAGCTCGCCGCCTCGGCTGTCGGCGGCTACCTGGCCGGGCGCCTGCGCGTGAAATGGGCCAGCGTCCGCACCGACGAAGTCTACTTCCGCGATACCGCGCACGGCATGCTGGCCTGGGCCGTGGCCACGCTGCTCACCGCCGCCTTCTTCGGCGGCCTGATGAGCAAGATGGCCGGCAGCGCCGTCGATGCCGGCGCCGGCGTCGCCAAGACAGCCATTGCCAGCGGCGCCGCCGCAACGGCAGCGGTGGCGAACCAGGATGGCGGCAATGGCAACGGCGCCGGCACCAATCCGCTCGACTATTTTTCGGACATGATGCTGCGCAGCGAAAAGCCGGGCACCGTCGACGACGCCAACCTGCGCCGCGAAACCGTGCGCATCCTGGCCAACAGCGTGCCGAACGGCAGCCTGGCCACCGAAGACCGCGCCTATCTGGCCACCCGCATCGCCGAGCGTACCGGCCTGGACCGCGTGACCGCCGAACGGCGCGTCGACGACGTCTATGCCCGCAGCGCGGCAGCGGCGGCCAAGGCCAAGGCCACCGCCAAGGAAGCGGCCGACAAGGCCCGCAAGGCAGCGGCCGGCACGGCATTGTGGCTGACCGTGGCCCTGTTCATCGGCGCCTTCGTTGCCAGCTGGTGCGCCACGATCGGCGGCCGCCTGCGCGACGCCTGAGCGCCGCATTCAACCAATCAGAAGGGAGAACACCATGCGTTCGATACTACTCTGGCTGCTGGGCGTACCGATCCCGATCATCATCCTGCTCGCGATCATCTTCTAACAGCACATTGCATGAAACAAAACGCCGGCATTGCCGGCGTTTTGCGTAGGGTGGCCGGCTCCACCCTGCGAACGACGGGCGCTGCGTTACCGGCCAACGCCGCACCCTCACTTCATCGCCGACGGCTCCTCGGTCTTGGCCGGCGCCCCGTGCGGATGCCTGCGCGCCCGGTTCACGCCGCGCCACATCAGGTTCTTGAAGTCGTCCACATAGGTGAACACGGCCGGCACCACCAGCAGGCTGAGCAGGGTCGAGGTGATCAGCCCGCCGATCACGGCAATCGCCATCGGCGAGCGGAAGCTCGGGTCGCCTGACAGGCCCATGGCCAGCGGCAGCATGCCGGCGCCCATCGCAATCGTGGTCATGATGATGGGCCGCGAGCGCTTGTGGCAGGCGTCGACCAGGGCATCGAAGCGGTCCATGCCGGCCTTGCGCGCCAGGATTGCGTAGTCCACCAGCAGGATCGAGTTCTTGGTCACGATTCCCATCAGCATGATCAGGCCGATCATGGTGGGCATCGACAGCGCGCTGTTGGTCAACAGCAGGGCGACAAACGCGCCGCCGATCGACAGCGGCAGCGCCGCCAAAATCGTCAGCGGCTGCATGAAGTCGGCAAACAGCAGCACCAGCACGCCGTAGATGCACAGCACGCCGATGGTCATGGCGATGCCGAAGCTGGCGAACAGCGCCTGCATTTCCTGGGCGTCGCCGAGTTCCGCGATCGTCACCGAAGCCGGCAGCGTGTTAAAGGCGGGCAGGGCGCGCGCCTCGGCATTCACTTCGCCCAGCGAGCGGCCCGACAGCTCGACGTCGAGCGTCACGTTGCGGCTGCGGTTCAGGCGGTCGATCTGCGCGGGGCCGCTTTCCATGGTGATGCTCGCCACGCTGGCCAGCAGCACGGGCCCGTTCTTGCCCGGCACCGTCAGGCGCCCGATGGCGTCGAGGTCGGCACGCACCGCGTCCGGCAGTTTCACCCGGATCGGCACCTGGCGTTCGGACAGGTTCATCTTCGCCAGCGACTGCTCGTAGTCGCCGGCGGTGGCCACGCGCACCGTTTCGCCGATTGCCGCCGCCGTCACGCCCAGGTCGGCGGCGCGCGCAAAGTCGGGCCGCACGATGATTTCCGGACGCACCAGCGAGGCGCTGGAGCTGACGTTGCCGATGCCCTGCAGCGTGCGCAGGTCGCGTTCCGCGCGCTGGGCGGCGGCGGCCAGCGCGACGGGGTCTTCGCTCCTGAGCACCAGCTGCATCTTGCTGCCGGTGTCGGCCTGGCCGACGGTGAAGCGCGCGCCGGGGATGGCGGACAATTCCGTCCGCATGCGGCGCTCCAGCACATCGAGCTTGTCGTCGCGGTCGCTGCGGTGCACGGTGGTCACGGTCAGCACCGCGCGCCGCGCCTCGGCCGCCGCGCCGGGCGCAAAGGCGTCGCCGCTGGAGCCGCCGCCAATCGAAGAGAACACGCCGGTCACGCCCGGCACGCGCATCGTCGCCAGGCGCGCCTGCTCGGCCACCGCGTGCGTCTGCGCCAGCGTCGAGCCGGGCGGCAGCTCGACGTTGATCAGGGTCTGGCCGCGGTCGGCGGCCGGCACGAAGCCGGTGGGCAGCAGCGGCACCAGGGAAATCGAGGCAACGAAGAACACGGCGGTGGCAAGTGCGGTCAAGCCGCGGTGCCGCAGGCACCACTGCATGGCGCCCATGTAGCGGCGCATCAGCCGCCCGTCCTTCTGCTCGTGCTGCTTGGCGGGCTTCAGGATGTAGGCCGCCATCATCGGCGTGAGCAAACGCGCCACCACCAGCGAAGCCAGGATCGCCAGCACCGCAGTCCAGCCGAACTGCTTGAAGAAGCGCCCCGGAATGCCGCCCATGAAGGCGGTCGGCAGGAACACCGCCACCAGCGAGAAGGTGGTGGCGATCACCGCCATGCCGATTTCGTCGGCCGCTTCGAGCGCCGCCTGCATCGGCGATTTCCCCATCTGCAGGTGGCGTGCGATGTTCTCGATCTCGACGATGGCGTCGTCCACCAGCACGCCAACCACCAGGGCCAGCGAGAGCAGGGTCACCATGTTCAGCGTGTAGCCAAACAGGTACTGGCCAAGGAAGGCGGGGATCACCGACAGCGGCAGCGCGGCGGCGGCCACCAGGGTCGCGCGCCAGTCGCGCAGGAACCACCACACCACCAGCACGGCCAGCCCCGCGCCTTCGTACAGCATCTCCATCGAGGCGTCGAAGTTTTCCTGCACCGGCTCGGCGTTGTCGACCACTTCCTTCAGGATCACGTTCGGGTGCGCCTTTTGCAGGTCCGCCACGGCCTGGCGCGCGCCTTCGGCCACCTCGGTTTCGCTGGCGCCGCGCGTGCGGAACACCTCGAAGCCGATCACGCGGCGCCCGTCCTGCTCGGCCAGCGCGCGCGGCTCGCTGACGGTGTCGATCACCTTCGCTACTTCGTCCAGGCGCACGCGGCGGCCGTCGGGCAGGGGGATGTCCATGCGCGCCAGTTCCTGGGCGCTGCCGACGGTGGCCAGGGTGCGCACCGATTGCTCGGCGCCGCTGACGTCGCCGCGACCGCCCGGCGCCTCACGCTGCACGTTGCGCAGCTGGCGCGACACGTCCAGGGCCGAGACGCGCAGCGCCGCCATGCGCGCGTCGTCGAGTTCGACGCGGATTTCGCGGTCGACGCCGCCGATGCGCTTCACTGCGCCCATGCCGGGTACGCTCAGCAGGCGTTTCGATACGGCGTTGTCGACGAACCAGCTCAGTTCCTGGTCGTCCAGCGCTGTCGCACCGGGCTTCGCGGTCGCGGTAAAGGTGAGCACGGCGCGGCCGGCGGTGGCGGTCTTGGTCACGCTCGGCTCGCGCATCTCGGCCGGCATGTCGGCGCGCACCTGGGAGACGGCGTCGCGCACGTCGTTCACCGCGTCCGACAAATTTTTATCGAGGATGAATTCGACGGTGACCGTGGCCACGCCGTCGAGCACGCGCGTGTAGATGTTCTTCACGCCTTGCAGGGTGGCGACCGAGTCCTCGATCTTGCGCGCGACCTCGGTTTCCAGCTGGGCCGGCGCGGCGCCGTCGAGGGTGGCGGTGACGGTCACGATCGGCAGTTCGATATCGGGGAAGAACTGGATCTTGTTCGACTTGAAGGCGAGCAGGCCGGCCAGCGTGAGCAGGGCGAACAGCAGGATCGCCGGGATCGGGTTGCGGATCGAGAGGGCGGAAAAGTTCATCGACGGCCCCTCAGCGCGTAGCGCCGCCGGCGGCAGTACCGGCTGCAGTATTGGCAGCAGTACTGGCTCCGATGCCGGCCGGAGCGTTTGCCGGGGCGGCGCCCGGCGTTACCGTCGCCGGTGCATTCGCCGCCGGTGCCTTTCCAGGCGCCTGGACATTGCGTACCAAGTCACCATCGTTCAGGAAACCGGCGCCGCTGACCACGATCTGCGCATCCGGCGCCAGCCCGCCCAGCACCTCGATGCGCTCGCCCAGGCGGCGCCCGGTCGTGATCTTTTGCTGGCTCACGCGGCTGTCCGCATTCAGGCGGAACACGTAATTGAAACCGTCGCGCACGGCGATCGCCTGCTGCGGCACGGTCAGCGCGTTCGAGGCGCCCATCTCGAATTCGCCGCCGGCGAACATGCCGGCCTTTAGCGGCGCGGTGCTGCTCATGGCCGGCGGCAGGTCGACGTAGACCAGGGCGGTGCGCGTCTGCGCGTCGACGGTTGGCGCGATCATGCGCACCTTGCCTGCCACTTCGCTGCCGTTGGCGGCCTTGACGACCGCGCGCGTGCCCGGCTTGATGCGGTCGATGTCGGCCGCCGTGACTTCGGCGCGCCATTCCAGGCGGCCCTGGCGGATCAGGCGGAACAGCTCCGTACCGGCGCCGACTACGGCGCCGACAGTGGCATTGCGCGCCGAAATCACGCCGCTGTCGGGCGCCACCACGGTGGCGTACTTCAGGCGCAGCTGCTGCTGGGTGAGGGTGGCGCGCGCGGCGGCCACGCGCGCGGTGGCGGTGTTCGCGGCGGTGAGATATTGCGCTACCTGCTGCTCGCTCATCGCGCCCGAGCTGCGCAGGGCTTCGCCGCGGCGCGCATTGGCGGCGGCTTCCTCGGCGTTCGCCTGCGCTTCCTGCAGCGCCGCGCGCGCCTGGGCGACGTCGGCATTCACGGTATCGGCAGAGAACACGGCCAACACGTCGCCCTTTTTCACCACGTCGCCCACGTTCACGCGTACCTCCGTCAGGCGCAGGCCGTTCGACTCGCTGCCGATCACCGCTTCCTGCCAGGCGGCCACGTTGCCGTTGGCGCCCAGGCGCAGCGGCAGCTCGGCGGTCGCGGGGCGCGCGGTGGTGACGGTGAGTGCGGGCGTGGCCGGGGTGTTCTTCTGCTTGTCGCCGGCATCGCGGCCGCAGCCGGCCAGGGCCAGGACGATCAGCGCGGCCGAGCCGGCACGCAGGGGAAGGCGGGGAGTCGTGAATCGCATGTGCTTGGTTTCCATGTCTGCTGGGCCGCTGCCGGCAATATCGAAGCAGTTTATCGCAAAGGCAAGGCGTTTCCGCTCGCGTTCGAGTCCTGCCTCTAATCCCGTTACAATGGGTTTTTTGCGATGGAGGTGGAGATGAAACGATTCCTGTCGTTCGCGGCCCTGTCCTGTGCGCTGCCGCTGCACGCCGTGGCCCAGCACACCGCGCCGCCTGCCGATCCGCCGTGCCGCGCCGAGCCGCAAGCCGACGCACCTGCCTCGGCCGCCCTGCCGCCCCGCGCCGGCACCCAGCCCATGCCGGAACGCGGCACCGTGGCGCCGGTGAACAAGCTGCCTTCGCATGTGGAGTCGGCTTCCTCGCGGAGGATGGCGGCGGTGAATGCGCGCCAGGAGGTGGCAAATGCGAAAAAAAATCCCGAACCGCCGTGCCGGCCGATGGCTACGCAGATCGCACCGGCAGAGGATGGGAAGAAGAGTTGAGGCAGGAATTGCACCAGAACAGTGCAATTCGTAACGCATACGCACCCTGATGATGCGCTGCGACATAAATCCTTGTCGAAGTGGTGCCGAGGCAGCAGAAGGGAGTTCATTACCGAGAGGAGATACGGTATTGATACCGTAGTTTTACCGTATTGCGGTGCACAATAAACCGCGTTATATTGGAACTGTCTCCTCCAGTTTTCTCCGAATACTGGATTACCGCCCGGTACCGCAAGGTACTCGGGCGTTTTTTTTGGCTGATGGCTTTACCGTAGGGTGGGCCGGGCCGCGCAAGGCACTCCGTGCCCACGCGGTACGTACGGGTCCGCGAGTCGTTGGCGGCGAGGTGTCGCTCGTGCCATATGAGATGGACGGAAAGCCTTGCATGGCGATAGGGCCGGGCTCCGCGTCAGCGGGCGACGAGCGACCGCACGTAGTGCAAGCATGGGCACGTAACCGCGTGGGCACGGAGTGCCCACCCTACGGACCGGCCTGGCCGCAGGCCAGGCTCCATGTCATCGGGCGATGAGTCGCCGCATGCAGTGCAAGCATGGGCACGTAACCGCGTGGGCACGTGTTTGAGGCCCCCAGCCTCAAACACCCCACCGTACGGTCAGCGCCGCGGATGCATGCCGGCTTTTGCGTTACTCGACGCCCTCGCCCTGGAAACTCCCTGCGCGCCAGGTCAGCACCAGCGTGTCGCGGTGCCCATGCTCGCCCAGCGGTTGGATCGGCGTCGACTCATGGATCACGGCCGCGTCGTCCAGCAGCAGCATGGTCCACGGTTCGGTCATGGTGAAGCGCTGCCCGCGCGGCCCGTTCGCTT
This sequence comes from Massilia sp. IC2-278, assembly GCF_020708045.1. Lineage (GTDB taxonomy): Bacteria > Pseudomonadota > Gammaproteobacteria > Burkholderiales > Burkholderiaceae_D > Telluria. Next base: position 23,422 of record NZ_JAJFES010000004.1, on the reverse strand, counting down.
CGAACACGCGCGTCTCGCCGCCCTTGATGCCGGCGCGGTCGATCAAAATCACCGCCACGTAATCGACGCCGTCGCGGTGCGCGCCTTCCGGCGTGGGGCGGCCGATGCCGTCGGCGGTGTCGATGCGGAACTGGTGGGCTTCCACGTACCAGGGCTGGGCACCTTTGACTTCGGAGCACACGGCGCCGAGCGCGCGCAGCAGGCGCCCCCAGGACGGCTGGGCGATGGTGTCGTCTTCGATCGGTTCGAACAAGCGGTGCATGCCGCCGTGCAGGGCGTTGTACTCGACCGGCTGCCAGTGGGCGCGGTGCGCGGTCTGTTCGAGCGCGGCGCCGCTGTCGACGAAGCAGGAGTGGCGGCGGCGCCGGTAGCGGCCGCCGTCCTTCAGGTAGTTGTCGAGTTCGAGGTGGTCCCAGCTCGGCGCCAGCGCCTGCAGCTCAGCCAGCGTGCAGCCGGCCAGGCGCGCCACGTCGGCCGGGCGCACGAGCGCGTAGCCGTCGCCGCGCAAAGCCTCGACGAGGCGGGAAGGGTCGGTGTAGGGTGGTTCGGAGGTCATCATGCCCGGTAGCGTAGCACCTTTCGCAGCGGGCGGTGAAGGGTGGGCGGTCCTCCTGTCCTTTCTCAAACCCGCCGTTGTTGCCAGGTCTCGTTACCAGGTCCTGTTCAGCGTGATGCGGAACGAGCGCGGCTCGATCGGGTGGAAGTGGATGTCGTCGGCCGGCTCGGCCTCGCCCGCCAGCTGGGACGCATAGTAGTAGTCGATGGCCGAGGCGCGCCGGTTGCCGAGATTGAAGCCTTCCAGTTCCACTTGCAGGTCCTTGCCGATGCGGTAACCGATGCGGCCGTTCAGCGTGGTGCTGGCATGCGAGCGCACGCTGTTGTCCTCGATGAGCGGACGCGGGCCGAAGTAGCGCAGGCGCAGCGCGCCCGACCAGGGGCCGAGCTTGTCGACGGTGAGGGCCAGCTGGCCCACGCCCTCGACCGCGCCGGGAATCCTGGTTTCGCCCGGCGCCGCGCCGCGGTAGCGCGCACGCGCAAAGGCGGCGTCGAAGTCGACACCCAGCCAGGCCAGGGGCCGCCAGTAGTTCGAGAACTCGATGCCGTAGCGGCGGCTGGCGTTGCCGGCTTCGGTCATGCCGGCGTCGCCGATGTAGGTGAGTTCGGAGTCGAAGTCGAGGCGGTACAGCGAGACCGCGGTCTGCATCTTCGGGATCGCTTCGGTGCGCAGGCCCAGCTCCATGCCGCGCGAACGCGCCAGTCCCGGCGCGCGTCCCACCGGCTCGAGCGTGGCCGGGTCGATGCCGGCCACCGTGCCGCGTGCATCGTTGCTGTGGAAGCCGTGGCCGTAGTTGGCGTAGAACTCGGTCGACTCGAAGGGCGCCAGGATCAGGCTGAACGAGGGGCTGACCTGGGTGTCATGCGTGCGGCCGCTGTTCTCGATGCGGTCGCTGCGCACGTCGAAGCGGTAGCGGTCGGCGCGCAGGCCGGCCACGGTGCGCACCATCTCGCCCCAGCGCGTGGCGCTTTCGACGAACAGGGCGCCGCTGGTCTCGACGATATGGTCTTCGCGCGTGGTGTTCAGGCGCCGGCGTGCGCGCGTGTCGTACAGCCCGTTGAAGATGTTGTCGTTCTGGAGGCGCGCGCCCACCGTCAGGTCGGAGGCGATGCTGTCGCCGCGGTGCACGTGCCAGGTCTGGGTGGCGTCCACGCCGCCCGTCACGCGCCGGTCAGGCTGGGCGAATTGGTCGCCGTTCACCGGGTCGTTCAGAAAATAGGTGAAGTTCGAGTACAAGTCGAGCTGGTTGCGGATCATGTAGGCGCTGACCTTCGAAGCCGAATCGGCGTCGGTCTGGCGCCAGATGCCGGACAGGCTGTAGCGGTGCGCATTGCCGCCATCGGTGTCGTCGACGGCATCGAAGCGGCCGATGCTGCCGTCTTCCACTGCGCGCAGCGGAACCTGGTCGGTCGCATTCCAGCGGCCGCGGTAGCTCATCGCCGTCACGCTCCAGCCGTTGTTCACGAAGCCGCGGCTGTAGCGCAGCACGGCATTCGTCTTGCGGTAGTCGTCCGGGCGCGTCCACGGGCCGTCGTTCTTCATGATTTCGAGCGCATACAGCAGGGTGCCGCCGGCCACTTCCGGCGACGCCGCCAGCATGCCGCGCGCAAAACCATCCTGGCCCAGCGTGATGCTGCCGATGTTCTTCACCAGGCGGTTGGCGTAGCTGACCTGGGCGCTGCCGGCCGAGGAAAAATCGCCGTCGCGCGCCGAGTAGGGGCCCTTGCGGTAGTCGAGGCGGGCGACCAGTTCCGGGACCAGGAAATTCACGTCGGTCCAGCCCTGGCCGTGGGCATGGCTGCGCTGGTTCACCGGCATGCCGTCGAGCGAGGTCGCCAGGTCGGTGCCGTGGTCGAGGTTGAAGCCGCGCAGGTAGAACTGGTTGGCCTTGCCCTCGCCGCTGTGCTGGCTGGCGATCAGGCCCGGCATCGCTTCCAGCATTTCGCCGGGGCGGTAGGCGGTGCGCGCCGCCAGTTCCTTCTGGCCGACGGTGCCGGCATTCGCCGAGTCGGCGATGCCGAGCTGGCTCATGCGCGAGCCTTCGACCAGCACGCGCTGCAGCACCAGGTCGTCCGCATGCGCGGCATGGTGGACGAGGAGCGCGGCCAGCGCGCACGGCAAGGAACGGAGCCTGGTCATGGTGTCAGCGGGTCGCCTGGTCGGGGTTGGCGCGGTCGAAGGTCAGGGTGCGCACGGCATTGCCGTCGTTGAGGTTCACGGTGTTTACCTGGTCGGGCAGGAAGTCGACCAGCACCGCGTTGTGGATGGCGCCGGCCTTCCACAACGGCGTCTTTTCAATCTCCTGGTAGACCGTGACGCGCTCGGCGTCGGCCGACACGCCGACCCAGCGCACGCGCAGGCGCGACTTGTCCTGGCCCAGCACCCAGAAGCGCGACTCGATGTACTTGCGCAGCACCTCCTGGTCGTCGGGTTCGGTCAGGTCGAACTGGCGCCCGTACATGTTGGCCAGCAGGGCGTCGATGTCGTGCGCCATGTAGGTGTGCACGATCTCGGTGCTGCCGGTGCGGGCGTTGAACGATACGTCGGCGATGCCCGCGTGGAAGCGGTGCGCCGACGCCGCCGTGCCGGCGCACAGCAGCACGGCGCACAGCAGCATCTTCAAGCGGTTCATCATTGCGCGGCCTTTGGCGTTTCAGGCGCGCCATTCGCCGGCGCCGCCTTCGTCTTCAGCGGCGTATTGTAGTCCTTCATCAGGTCCGTCCCGCTGCGGTTGGTCTTGAACAGCTCCAGGCGCGACGGGGTCAGCTTGCGCGGCCAGGCGTTGTTGTCGACGTTGATGTCGGCCGTTTCCCAGAACGGATCTTGCGTCAGGCCCACCATCGGCTCGTCGGTGACGATCAGCTTGGTGATCTTCTTCGGCGAGTAGCGCCAGACTTCGGCCGGGATGCGCTCGATATACTTCTTGCCGCTGGCGAGCTGGATTTCCAGCACCAGCGGCGTCACCAGCCCGCCGACGTTGCTGAAGTCCACCAGGTACAGGTGCTTGCCCGACGAAAGCAGCGCCTTTTCCCAGTCCTCCAGCTTGTCCTGCTGTTCGCTGAACTTGTTGCGGTCGGCGTTCGTGACGGTGAAGTCGTCGTGCTCGTTATAGAAATCCTTCAGCTCGGGATGGGCATCCACGCGGCGCGGCATGCCCTTGTTGCGCTGCTCGGTGAGCGAAGCCGGCTCGGCATCGCGCAGCTTGCGGCGCCAGGCCTTTTCGATGTCCGGATTCTGGGTGCTGACCGTGTACTCGCTGATGCCGTCCACGCTCACGTCCACCGCATCGGTGGTGTAGAACCAGCCGCGCCAGAACCAGTCGAGGTCCGTGCCGGAAGCGTCTTCCATGGTGCGGAACAGATCGGCCGGGGTCGGGCGCTTGAACTTCCAGCGGCGGCCGTATTCTTTAAACGCGAAGTCGAACAGCTCGCGGCCGAGCACCGTCTCGCGCAGGATGTTCAGGGCCGTGGCCGGCTTGGCGTAGGCGTTCGGGCCACGCTGCAGCACCGACTCCGAATTCGTCATGATCGGCGTCTGGTTACGGCTGCGCATGTAGTCGGTGATGTCGCGCGGATCGCCGCGGCGCGCCGGATAGTTTTCTTCCCAGGCGTTTTCGGCGAGGTACTGCAGGAAGGAGTTCAGGCCTTCGTCCATCCAGGTCCACTGGCGCTCGTCGGAGTTGACGATCATCGGGTAGTAGTTGTGGCCGACCTCGTGGATGATCACGCTGATCAGGCCATACTTGGTCGCCTTCGAATAGGTGATCTCGCCGGTCTTCTTGTCCTTGGTCGGACGCGGGCCGTTGAACGAGATCATCGGGTATTCCATGCCGCCGATCGGGCCATTCACCGAAATCGCCACCGGATACGGGTAATCGAAGGAATACTTGTTGTACTGCTCGATGGTGTGGATGATCGCCTGGGTCGAGTACTGCTCCCACAACGGATTGCCTTCCTTCGGATAGTAGGACATGGCCAGCACGTCCTTGTCGCCACTCTTCATGCCCTGGGCGTCCCAGATGAACTTGCGGCTCGAGGCAAAGGCGAAGTCGCGCACGTTCCGGGCCTTGAAGCGCCAGGTCTTCATCGTGCCGGTGCGCTGTTTCTCGTTGGCTTCGGCTTCGGCCTGGGTCACGATCAGGACCGGCTTCTTCGCCGTGCGCGCCTGCTTCAACCGGTCGCGCTGGGCGGCGGTGAGCACCTCGCCGGCGTTCTGCAGCTCGCCGGTGGAGGCGACGATGTGGTCGGCCGGGACCGTGATCTCGACGTCGTAGTCGCCGAACTCCAGCGTGAATTCACCGTCGCCCAGGTACTGCTTGTTCTGCCAGCCGGCCACGTCGTAGTAGGCGGCCATGCGCGGGAACCACTGCGCGACTTCGAACAAATCGTTCTTGTCCTCTTTATCGAAGCGCTCGAAGCCCATGCGGCGGCCGATCACGCTAGCTTCGGGGATGTTGAAGCTCCACTCCATGGCGAACGACACCTTCGCGCCCGGCTTCAGGGGCTGGGGCAGGTCGATGCGCATCATGGTCTTGTTGATCGCGTAGTGCAGGGGGCGGCCGTCGCCGGACTTGACGCTGCCGATCTTGAAGCCGCCGTCAAAGGCGCGGCTCTCGTAGGCGAAGCGGATGGCGTCGAACTTCACGCCTTCGGCGCCGCCCTTTTGCCAGGCATCGCGCGAGGGGATGGTCGAGATGTTGCGGTTGTCCGAATCGCCGCGGAACATGTTCTGGTCCAGCTGCACCCACAGGTAGTTGAGGGTGTCCGGCGAGTTGTTGTGGTAGGTGACGGTGCCGGCGCCGGTGACCGCGCGTTTCGCTTCGTCGAGCGTGGCGCGCAGCTTGTAATCGGCGCGCTGCTGCCAGTAGGCGTGACCCGGGGCGCCGGAGGCGGTGCGGGTGGTGGTGGGCGTCGGCAGCAGCTCGTCGAGCTGGCGGAACTTGTCGTCGAACGGGTCGGCGGCGTGGGCGGTGGCGGCCAGGGCCAGGGTCAGCGCGATGGTGTGCGCGAGGTGTTTCATGTTCATGAATTGTCGCTTCGTTTAAAACAAAACAACCGGTGGCCGCGCTTGATGCGCGACCACCGGCTTGGATCGTACGGTGGGCACTCCGTGCCCACGCGGTTACGTGCGTGTGATGATTGTGTTGGCGGTGATGACCCGCTCGAAACATCAAGCAGGGCCGCAGGCCGTTGCAAGCGTTTCGAGCGGCACCTCGCTGCTGCGGACTCGCGGAACCGTGCGTACCGCGTGGGCACGGAGTGCCCACCGTACGGGTCAAGGTTCGCGGCCCGAGTCCAACCTGCGGCCCGCATCGGCCAACAACCCGGTCACTGCACCGGTGGCACCGTCTCCTTCTTCGGCTCTTCCTTGGCAGCGGCGTCCTTCTCTTCCTCCGTCTTCAGCTTGGTATTGAAGTCCTTCATCAGGTCATTGCCACCGCGTTCGGTCTTGAACAGTTCCAGGCGCGACGGGGTCAGCTTGCGCGGCCAGGCGTTGTTGCTCTGGTCGATGTCGGCGGTTTCCCAGTACGGGTCCTGGACCAGGCTGGTCATCGGTTCGTCGGTGACGATCAGTTTCGTGATCTTCTTCGGCGAATAGCGCCACACTTCGGCCGGAATACGCTCGATGTACTTCTTGCCGCTCGCGAGCTGGATCTCCAGCACCAGCGGCGTCACCAGCCCGCCGACGTTGGTGAAGTCCACCAGGTACAAATGCTTGCCCGAGGACAGGAGCGCCTTTTCCCAGTCTTCCAGCTTCTCCTGCGACTCGTTGAACTTGTTGCGGTCCGCGTTCGTCACGGTGAAGTCGTCGTGCTCGTTATAGAAATCCTTCAGCTCGGGGTGCGCATCCACGCGGCGCGGCATGCCCTTGTTGCGCTGGTCGGTGAGCGAGGTCGGTTCGGCGTCGCGCAGTTTGCGGCGCCAGGCTTTTTCGATTTCCGGATTCTGCGAGCTGACCGTGTATTCGCTGATACCGTCGATGCTCACGTCCACCGGGTCGGTGGTGTAGAACCAGCCGCGCCAGAACCAGTCGAGGTCCGTGCCCGAGGCGTCTTCCATGGTGCGGAAGAAGTCGGCCGGGGTCGGGCGCTTGAATTTCCAGCGGCGCGCGTATTCCTGGAAGGCGAAGTCGAACAGTTCGCGGCCCAGCACCGTTTCGCGCAGCACGGTCAGGGCGGCGGCCGGCTTGGCATAGGCGTTGTTCCCGAACTGGAGCACCGACTCCGAGTTGGTCATGATCGGCACCTGGTTGCGGCTCTTCATGTAGTCGGTGATCAGGCGCGGTTCGCCGCGCATTTCCGGCCACTGCTCCTCCCAGGCTTCCTGGGCCAGGGTCTGCACGAAGGAGTTCAGGCCCTCGTCCATCCAGGTCCACTGGCGCTCGTCGGAGTTGACGATCATCGGGAAGTAGTTGTGGCCCACTTCATGGATGATCACGCCGATCAGGCCGTACTTGGTGCGCTTCGAGTAGGTCAGTTCGCCGGTCTTCTTGTCCTTGGTCGGACGCGGGCCGTTGAACGAGATCATCGGGTATTCCATGCCGCCCACCGGGCCGTTCACGGAAATCGCGGTCGGGTAGGGGTAGTCGAACGAATACTTGTTGTACTGCTCGATGGTGTGGACGATGGCCTGGGTCGAATACTTCTCCCACAGCGGATTGCCTTCCTTCGGATAGTAGGACATCGCCATCACGTCGGTGTCGCCGCTCTTCATGCCCTGGGCGTCCCAGATGAACTTGCGGCTCGAGGCAAACGCGAAGTCGCGCACGTTCTTCGCCTTGAAGCGCCAGGTCTTGGTGCCGCTGGCCCTGGTTTTTTCGGCCGCTTCCGCCTCGGCCTGGGTCACGATGACCACCGGCTTCTTCGAATTCTTGGCCTTTGCCAGGCGGTCGCGCTGGGCGGCGGTGAGCACCGAGCCTGGGTTCTGCAGCACGCCGGTCGAGGCCACGATGTGGTCGGCCGGGACGGTCAGCTCGACGTCGTAGTCGCCGAATTCGAGCGTGAATTCGCCGGCGCCGAGGAACTGCTTGTGCTGCCAGCCATACACGTCGTAGTAGGCCGCCATGCGCGGGAACCACTGGGCGATCTCGAACAGGTCGTTCTTGTCTTCGTCAAACTTCTCGAAGCCCGAACGGCCGCCGAGCACCTTCTGCTCGTTGATCTTGTAGTTCCACTCGACGTCGAAACTGAAGCGCTGGCCGGGTTTGAGCGGCGTCGGCAAATCGATGCGCATCATCGTGCCGTTGATGGTGTGCGCCAGCTGGCGGCCGCCGGCCTTGACGCCGGTGATCTTGAAACCGCCGTCGAAGGCGAGGCTCTCGAAGGTCGTGCGCAGGGCGTCGAACTTCATGCCTTCTTCCGGGCTGCGCGGCTTGGCCCAGGCCTCGCGCGAGACCACGGTGGCCGAGCGGCGTGCGCCGGAGTCGCTCTTGTAGATGTTCTGGTCGAGCTGCAGCCACAGGTAATTCAGCGTATCCGGGGAATTGTTGTGGTAGATGATCGTTTCGGCAGCGCTGATCGCGCGGTTCGCTTCGTCGAGCGTGGCGCGGATCGTGTAGTCGGCGCGCTGCTGCCAGTAGGCGTGGCCGGGGGCGCCGGAGGCGGTGCGGATCGTCGTTGCGGTCGGCAGCAGCTCGTCGAGCTGGCGGAACTTGTCGTCGAAAGGTTCGGCCGCAAAGGCGGACGCGCCGAGGCATAGCGCAGCCAGCGCGAATGGCAAACGGATCATGTTTCCCCTGTTTTTATGATGGATTTTGGAGAAAGTATTCTAATCGTATCTTTCGAGCAAGCCTGGGTTGATTTGTAAAAAAGCTGATACATGAGGCGGGGATGCGACGCGGGTGCGCGGATGGTGAAACGTTCGACGGAGCCATTGGCGTATCCCGTACGGTGGGCACCCCGTGCCCACGCGGTACGCACGTGGCCGGAGTCCGCTGCGGCGAGGTGTCGCTCGCAAAGCATGCGATGGACGACGACCCGTGGCCAGGATGACCGATAGCGGGCGACAAGTCACGGTACGTAGTGCGAGGAAGCGCTCGTACCGCGTGGGCACGGAGTGCCCACCGTACGGGATGCCATATCCGTCACATCGCATGGCGCGGCATCACCGGTACGCGGGTCACTCCATGCCCGCAGCCACCGGAATCACCGAGCGCAGGATCTGCAGGCAGGCCGGTCCCAGCAGGACCACCAGCAGCGCCGGGAAGATAAAGAAGATGAGCGGGAACAGCATCTTGGTCGCGATCTTGGCCGCGTTCTCCTCGATCAGCTGGCGCCGCCGCGTGCGCAGCTGTTCCGATTGCACGCGCAGGGCGGTGCCGACGCTGGTGCCGAAGCGGTCGGCCTGGATCAGCATCTTGACCAGGGCGTCGACGTCTTCGACGCCGGTGCGCAGGGCCAGGTTGCGCAGGGCCTTTTCCTTGCCGCTGCCGGCGCGCATTTCCAGCGTCACCAGCTGCAGCTCCTCGGCCAGCACCGGCGACTTCAGGCCGATCTCGGCGCCGACCCGGGCCAGCGCCGCGTCCATTGCCAGGCCGGCTTCGACGCACACCGTCATCAGGTCCAGCGCATCCGGGAAAGTCTCGAAGATATCGCGCTGGCGCCGCGCGATGCGGCGTTTGAGCACGATGTCGGGCGCGTAGTAGCCGACCGAGGCCGAGCCCACCAGCGCCAGGAAGGTGAAGACCAGCGGGCGCTCGGGGTCGTGCGGCAGCAGCAGGAAGGCGAGCAGCGGCAGGCCCAGGGTCAGGGCGGTCTTCCCGGCGTGGAACAGGCCGGGCGTGGACGGGTCGCGCCAGCCGGCGTTGATGAAGCGCAGGCGCACCGGCGAGCCTTCCCAGCCTTCGGCCGGCACCGACAGGCGCGCCAGCGGCGCGGCCAGGCGCGCCAGGCGCACCAGCCAGCCCTTGTCCGGCTCGGCATCGGCGGGGGAGCCGGCATCGCGCTCGTCGAGCGTCGACAGGCGCGCCTTGACCGGGTCGCGCGTGAGCAGCAGCATGGCCAGCACGGCGGCGCCGAACACCAGCAGGAACATCAGGGCCAGCATCAGGATCTGGGACTTCGTCATGGTCGTTGCCTTTGTTTCTTACATGCGGATACGGATGATCTTGCGGATCGCCAGCACCCCGACCACCATCATCACGGCGGCGGCGCCGAGCATCTTGCGTCCGGCCGGGTCGGTCACCAGCACGCTCATCGTCTCCGGGTTTGCCAGGGTCATCACCGAACCCGCGCCGAAAGGCAGCAGGCACAGCACCCAGGCCGAGATGCGTCCCTCGGCTGACAGCACGCGCACCTGGCCGACGAGTTTCAGGCGGTCGCGGATGATCGCGCTGATCGAGGACAGCAGCTCGGTCAGGTTGCCGCCGCTCTCGCGCTGGATCAGCACCGCCACCACGAAGTACTGCAAGTCCATGCTGGGCAGGCGCTGGGCCAGGCCGTTCAGGGCGTCGCCCATCGAGATGCCGAAGTTGACTTCGTCGAAGGCGGTCTTGAATTCCTCGCCCAGCGGCGCCGGCACTTCGTCGGCAACGAGCTTGAGCGCGGTCGGGAAGGCATGGCCGGCGCGCATCGCGCGGCTCATCATGTCGAGCGCGTCGGGCAGCTGCAGTTCGAAGCGCGCCAGGCGGGCGTCGCGCGCCTGCGCCAGGCGCATCAGCGGCAGGGCCGCCACGCCCAGCGCCAGCGGCAACAGCGCGATGCCGGGCAGGCCCAGCACCATGCCCAGCACCAGCCCGGCCGCCAGGCCGCCCGCGCAGAACGCCAGCTGGCGCGCCACCAGTTGGCGCGAGCCGGCCTGCATCAGCATCCGGTCCAGGCGGCGCGTGCCGGGCAGGCGCCGCAGCAGCGCGTCCAGCTCGGGGTTGTCGCTCAGGCGGCGTTCCTTGACGATGGTGATGTCGTCCTGGCGCGTCTCGTTGCCGATCACGCTGCGCAGGCGCCGCGCGATGCGCTCGGCTTCCGGGCTGCGGTGCGCCAGCCAGCCCACGTACACGCCCCAGATCAGGAGCAGGACGGCCGCGAACAGCAGCACGACGAAAAGAAGGAAGGTGATGTCCATGCGCGTCGGCCCGTGTTCAGCGCGGCTCGAAGACCTGCGGCGCCAGGTTCACGCCGAAGGTGCGCAGGCGCTCGGCGAAGCGCGGACGCACGCCGGTGGCGCTGGCGTGGCCGATCACGGTGCCGTCATCAAGCACGCCGGTCTGCTTGTACGCGAAGATCTCCTGCATCGTGATGACGTCGCCTTCCATGCCCGTCACTTCCGAGATCGACAGCACGCGGCGCTTGCCGTCGGTCAGGCGCGCCACCTGCACCACCACGCCGACCGCCGAGGCGATCTGCTGGCGCATGGCCTTCGGCGGCAGCGTGCCGGCGGCCATGCTGATCATGTTTTCCAGGCGCGTCAGGGCGTCGCGCGGGGTATTCGCGTGGATGGTCGCCATCGAGCCTTCGTGGCCGGTGTTCATTGCGCCCAGCATGTCGAGCGCCTCGGCGCCGCGCACCTCGCCCAGGATGATGCGGTCGGGGCGCATCCGCAGGGCGTTCCGCACCAGCGCGCGCTGGGTGACTTCGCCCTTGCCCTCGATGTTCTCGGGGCGGGTTTCCAGGCGCACCACGTGCGGCTGCTGCAGCTGCAGTTCGGCCGCGTCTTCCACCGTCACGATGCGCTCGTTGGCGCCGATGAAGCCGGAGATCACGTTCAGCATGGTGGTCTTGCCGGAGCCGGTGCCGCCCGAGATCAAAATGTTCACCTTGGCCTTGCCCAGGCCCTGCAGCACCTCGGCCATGTCGGCGGTGAGGCTGCCGTAGGAGACCAGGTCGGCCAGGCGCAGCGGGTCGGCCGAGAAGCGGCGGATCGACATCACGGCGCCGTCGATCGCCAGCGGCGGGATGATCGCGTTCACGCGCGAGCCGTCCGGCAGGCGCGCGTCGACCATCGGGCTCGATTCGTCGATGCGGCGGCCCACGCGCGAGACGATCTTGTCGATGATTTTCATCAGGTGGGCTTCGTCGGTAAAGGTGACGTCGGTCAGCTCCAGCTTGCCGCGCCGCTCCACGTACACCTGCTTGTGGGTGTTGACCAGGATGTCGGACACGGTCGGGTCTTCCAGCAGCGGTTCGAGCGGGCCCAGGCCCAGCATCTCGTTCTGGATGTCGCGCGTCAGGGTCTTGCGCTCGGCGTCGTTGATGACGACCAGCTCTTCTTCCAGCAGGCGTTCTACCAGCAGGCGCAGCTCGGCGCGGATCTGGTCCTGCGACAGGCGCTGCATGCTCTCCAGGTCGATGCGGTCGAGCAGGGCTTCGTGGATGCGGCTTTTCAGCTGGTGGTAGGCGCGGTTGTCGATCGCGCCGCGCTGGGCGTTCGGCTGCGGCGCGCTGTTGCCGAGGCGTTCGCGCAGCGAATAAGCGGGGAGGTTCATCGCGGCAGTTCTTTCTTGTCGGTGGCGCGGCGGTTGAACAGGCGCGACACCAGGCTGGCGCTCGGCGCCGGCGCCGCTTCGCCGGTCAGGCCGCGCGCCATGTCCAGCAGGGCCGCGCTCAAGGGGCTGTCGGGCGCCAGGCGCGTCACCGGCACGCCCTGGTTCACCGATTTCGCGGCGGCGTCGTAGTGGTTCGGCACGGTGCGCAGGGTGCTCGTGTCGAAGGCCGCTTCCAGGTCCTTCATGCGGATGTCGCTGTTCTTGTCGTGGCGGTTCACGATCAGTTCGACCTTGTCCTTGCCGTAGTCGAGATTGCGGAACACGGTGAGCAGGCGCTTGCCGTCGCGGATGTAGGGCAGCGTCATCTGCAGCACCGGGTAGATGGTGTCGGCGTGGTCGAGTGCGCGGATGCTCACCGGGTCCAGGCTGCGGCCGACGTCGAGCACGATGAAGTCGTACTGGCGGCGCGCCAGCTTGACGATGGCGTCGATGTGCTCGGGCTTCACGTCGCTGGCATGGGCCGGGTCCGATGGCGCGGCCAGGATGCCGTAGTTGGGCGTGACGGCGACCATGCTCGAGGCCAGGAACGAGGGGTCGAGGCGGTGGATCTGCAGCGCCACGTCGGACAGGGTGGCCAGCGGCTTGGTGTCGGAGACGAACAGCGAGGCGTCGCCGAACTGCAGGTTCATGTCGATCAGGGCCACGCGCTTGCTGCCGCCGCTCGCCAGGGCATAGGCCAGGTTGGTGGCGAGGAAGGTAGAGCCGCTGCCGCCCTTGCACGAGATAAAGGCCAGCACCTTGCCCTGGGCGCCGCCCTGGCTGCCCAATTTTTCGGCGATGCGGTCGATGGTCTGGGTGAGGACGGCGGCGCCGGGCATGGCCGGCAGCACTTCGCGCACGCCGGCGCGCATCGCGCGCAGCAGGAAGTCCTGCGACAGGTCGGCCGACAGCACTACGAAGGCCATGCGCGGGAACAGGTGGCCGAGGCGCTCGAGCTGGCCGAGGTCGTCCTCGTCCAGGCGCGGCTGGTCCACGACCAGCACGTCGGGAATGGCTTCGTCGGCCAGGGTCGACAGGCGCGCGGGCGTGCCCGAGATCATGTCGACTTCGTCCAGGCCCGGCCGCGCGCGCAGCTGGCGCGACAAATCGATCAGGTTGCGCTCGTCGCGCGAAAGAATGGCGATTTTCACGGTGCTTCCTTATTTGCCGGAGCTGTTGCCGAAGGTCGGGCTGTCGGACTGCGGCGTGGGCGTCGCGAACGACTGCTGGTAATTCGCATACGCAGCGGCAGCGGCGGCGCCGTCCGTGCCGCGCTCGGGCTGGGCCTGGGGCCGCGGATGCAGCACCTGGCTGGCAAAGGCGGCGCGTACCGTCGTGCCGCTGGTGGCGCTCGTCCTGCCGCCGGCGCAGCCGGCAAGGATGGCAACGAAGGCGAGGGCGGCGATAGGGAAGATACGGTTCATGGCTTGTCCTTTTTGGGGGCGGCGGCGGGGCGGGCCCTGCCTTCGTGCTTGCCGCCCAGCAGGAACTGGGCGCGGCTCGGCGGCACGTATTCGTCGGTCGGCAGGCGCGGCACGTCCTGCAGCGGCTTGACCAGGTGCGGCGTTACCACGAACACCAGCTCGCTGCGGTCGTTCTGGAAGTCGCTGCTGCGGAACAGGGTGCCCAGCACCGGCACTTCGCCCAGGAAGGGGAAGCGCTTGATGTTGCTGGTGACGTTGTTGCGGATCAGGCCGCCGATGACGAAGCTCTGGCCATCCTGCAGCTGCACGGTGGTGGTGGCGCGGCGCGTGGTAAAGGCCGGCAGGATCGAGGTGGCGTTCGAGCCGCCGGCGCTGAAGCCCACGCCTTCGCGGTTCAGTTCCGACACTTCCGGCGCCACGCGCAGGTTGATGCGCCCGCCCCCGAGCACGGTCGGCGTGAACTTCACGGCCACGCCGTATTCCTTTTCCTCGAGGGTGATGGCGGCGCCGTTGCCCAGGCCGCTTTGCGTGACCGGAATGAAGATCCTGCCGCCGGCGAGGAAGCTCGCTTCCTGGCCGCTGATCGCCATCACGGTCGGCTCGGCCAGGATTTTCACCAGGCCGTCGCGGTTCTCGCCGTCGATCTGCAGCCCTTTGGTGCCGGTGCTCTTGCTGCCGCCCAGGCTGCCGCCGGCTCCGGTCAGGAAGTTCGACAGGATGCCGTAGGTCCAGCTGCCGTTGATCTTGCTGTACAGGGCATTCGCGCCGAGCTGGTCGACCAGGGACTTCGAGACTTCGGCGATCTTCACTTCCAGCATGACCTGCTGCGGCGCGGCGATGGCCAGCATGTTCAGCACGGTCGGCGCCGCGGCCGCTGCAGGCGCCGCGCCGGCCGCGCCGGACACACCCGCCGCCGGCGGGCTGCCTGCCGCCGCGCCGCCGCCGGCGGCCTGGGCCACGCTTTCCTGGTAAGCCGTCGCCAGCGCGATCAGCTGGCTCGCCACGGCGGAATCGGTCACCATGCCCGACAGGACCAGGGCATTGCCGCTGGTGCCGATGCGGATATCCTTTTCGTCCGGGAACAGGCTCTCGAACTGGGCGCGCAGCGGCGCGGTATCGAGGCCGACGTTCAGGTCGATCACGGTGGAGCGGCCGTCGCGGGTGGAGACGATCAGGTTGGTGCTGCCGACGCTGCGCGCGACGATCACGACTTCGCTGGCATTCGGCACCACCACGTTGGCGATGCCGGGCGCGCCGACGGTCACCTGCGAGGCCGGGCTGCAGAAGCGCTTCAGCACGGACTTGCCGCGCACCAGGTCGAGGCTGCGCACCTCGCCCTGGCCGCGCAGGTCGATGCAATTGGCCGGCGCGGCTGGCTGGCTGGCGGCCTGATTCGCAGCCGAAGCGGCGCCTGCGGCCAGCGCCATTGCGCAGGCCAGCAGGGTCTTGTTGGTCTGGAAGGTCATGGTGTTCTTCAGTTGAATGCTTGCGGAGCGGCGTCGAGGCCGCGGATCACGAGGACGCCGTCGTTGCGCGGCGAGGCGGGGCGCGGGCGGGCCGGGGCGGCCGGCGCCTGCACGGCCGGCGCCGGCGCCGCGGCGGCCACCGGGGCCGGCTTGGCTTCAGGCAGGCCGAGGACCGACTCGCGGGTGGCGCCGCTGGTGTTGGCCGGCTGCGGGTCGACCTGGTTGCGCAGCACCAGCGAGAGCGAACCGATGCTGCGCGCGAGATCGAGCTTTTCCACCTGGTCCGGGGCCAGCTCCAGCGTCACGGCATTCACCACGCGCGGCTTGGAGTCGTCGCGGTTCGATTCCTGGGCCACGGCCAGCACCAGGATGCGCTCGAGCACGATCTTCGAGATCGAGGGCTGGCGCGCGCCGTTGTCGAGCGCCGTGCTTTCCAGGTTGACCAGGATGTCGACATAGTTGCCCGGCAGGGCGAAGCCGGCCACGCCGACCACGTCGTTGACGCGCACCGTCATGGCGCGCTTGCCGGTGGCGACCACGGCCGACAGGCCGCCGGTGGTGCCGGGCGGGGCCAGCTTCGATTCGAGGATCGGTTCGCCGCGCGCGACGTCGCTGCGCACGATGCGGTTTTCCAGGACTTTCAGGTCGGTGATGGCGCCCGGCGGCACCGAGCCGGCCGGCCATTCGGCCAGCTGCACGCTTTCCTCGGCCAGCTTCGAACCCTGGACGATGTCGGCGCTGGCCACGGCCACGCGGGTGCCGGCGCCGCCCTGTTCGCTCATCCACTTGGCGGCCACCAGCACCGAGGCCAGGGCCAGGAACAGGGCCACGCCGATAATCAGCAGTGCTCTCGAGTTACGCATCAGTCTTTCTCCATCGTGCCGCGTTCGCGGCGTTCCAGTTGCAACGGGCAGCCGGACGGGGAGCCGGCGGCAAAGTAGTTATTCCAGGCCCAGTCCAAGGCGCGGCGGTCGAGTTCCGGCGCGCGTTCTTCGTAGCGCGCCAGGTCGCGCAGCTGGCGCACCAGGTCGCGCGGGTGGCAGGCCAGCAGCGGCACGCCGCAGGCACGGTGGCAGTCGAGCAGGTAGTCGAAGACGGCGGCGTCGAAGCGGATGCCGGCCTCGGCGCAGGCCTGGGCGAACAGGCGCGTGTATTCGTCTTCCGAGGCCGGCGGCACCTCGATCTTGTAGCCGAGCCGGCGCAGGAAGGCGCCGTCCGACAGGCGCTGCGGCACGAAGTTCGACGAAAACACGACGATCACGTCGAACGGCACCTGGAAGCTGTGCCCGGTGTGCAGGGTCAGGTAGTCGACGCCGCGGTCCATCGGCACGATCCAGCGGTTCATCAGCGCATCCGGCGTGCAGCGCTGGCGCCCCAGATCGTCGATGATGAAGATGCCGTTGTTCGACTTCAGGTGCGGCGGCGCCACATATAAACGGGTGTGCGGGTCGAAGCCGAGGTCGAGCATCTCGAGCGTGAGCTCGCCGCCGGCCAGTGCGGCCGGGCGGCGCAGGTTGCGCACCCAGCGCAAATCCGGCGCGCTGCCGCGGTCGATGCCGCCGCCCGCGCTGTCGCCGGCCGGGGGCGCGTCGATGGCGCGGTGCTGGACCGGGTCGAACAGGGGAATCGTCTCGCCGTCGACCATCAGGGCGTAGGGCAGGGCGATGGCGCCGCTGAGCAGCGCGTGCAGGCGTTCGGCGAGGAAGGTCTTGCCGCTGCCGGCCAGGCCGTGCAGGAACAGGGCACGGCCCGAGTTCATGGCCGCGCCGAGCTGGTCGCGCACCTGCGGATTGATCACCACGCCCTCGAAGGCGGCGTTCATGTGCGCGCGCGTGACCTGCATGCCGGCCAGGCTCTGGGCCCGCACCTGGGCCGCGTAGGCGGCCAGCGTTACCGGCGCCGGGCCGGCATAGGCGTTGCGCGCCAGGACCGCGGCGGCGCGCGCGCGGCCGGCTTCGGTCAGCAAGTAGGACAGATCGGCGTCGGTGCCGCTGTTGCCCAGGCGCGCGACCTCGACCAGTTTTTCGGCGCGCAGGAAGGCGATCAGGGGATCGATCACGCTCACGTTCAGCTTCAGGTGCGCGGCCAGTTCGGGCAGGCGCAGCTGGCCGCGCCGGTGCAGGACCTTGGCGATCAATTCGGCCAGGAACAGGAAGGGCAGGCCGGTGTCTTCGACCGTGCGCGGAGCGCGCGCGTCGGCCGGCGCCACGGCGTGTGCGGCGGATACATCGTTCACAGCGGCAGCTTTCCGAAGACGCGCAGCCACAGGACGCAGGCAATGCTGGCGGCGGCGATCGCCACCGCGTAAGGCAGGCGGCCGCTGGCGGCGCTCGGGGCGGCCACCAGCGGGCGGCCCGTGAGGCCGGACATGCCGGTAAACACCATCATCTGCCAGGCGTTGCCGAGCAGGCTGCGCAGCTTGCCCTGGGCGGCGGCAAAGGCCAGGGCCAGGATGCCGCCGGCGGCCAGGGTCACCAGGGCCACCGCCAGGATCTGGCCGGCGCCGACAAAGGCGCCGACCATCGCCAGCAGCTTGACGTCGCCCGCGCCCATCAGGCGCAGCGCGTACATCGGCAGCAGGACGGCCAGGCCCAGGCCCAGGCCGCCGAGCGCGGAAACCAGGCCGAGCCCGCCCATCGGGCTGCCGAACAGGCCCGCGAGACCCGCGCCGGCCGGCAGCAGGGCGTGCAGGGCCAGTCCCGCCAGCGCACCGGGAAAGACCACGGCGTTCGGGATGCGGCGCGCACGCACGTCGTGCCAGACGGCGGCGCCGAGCAGCGCAAACAGCAGCATCATGGGCAGCAGGGAAGACAAGGCGGACTCCGGAGAGGAAAACGGACAAGCGGGGAGGGTGGGAAGCCCGGGAATCCGGCCAGGTGGCCGGCCCGGATTCCCCTGGCGCCGCGAGGCGCCGGATACGGCGATTACTTGACGGTGGTCGAGATCTTGGCGGCCAGGGCGCGGAACATCGTGTTGATGTTGCCACCCAGCAGGGTGACGGCGCCGATGATGACGCCGGCGACCAGCGAAGCGATCAGGGCGTATTCGATGGCGGTAACGCCGTCTTCTTCCTGGATGAAGTTTTTGATGAAGTTCATTGTGGGTCCTATGGTTTTGGAAGGTTGCTCGTCTTATGCGCTGGTCCATGCGGCCATTGCCGCGATGAAGCCGACAACCACGACCAGGACGATCAGGACGACATACGACATGGTTGGCGTGCCCGTACGGTCGTACGCGTGCTGTTCCGGGCTGTCTTCCTTGTCGTACACTTTCGCTCCTGTCCTGTTGCCGCCGTACCGCATGAACCGATACGCAGCGCATGGAAAGAATGATACGAATGCGCCCGGATCGGCACATCCGTCAAATCTCCCTTTTTTTGTAGGACTTCCGGGCAGGCGCATCTGGGACAAATGTCCCAGGCGGCCAGATGTGCGCGGCGGCGCGGCTCAGGACAGGCTGTGGCGGGTGGCGTAGACGTAGAGTTCGAGGCGGTTGGCAACGCCCAGCTTGGCGTAGATGGCGGTCAGGTGGTTGCGCAGGGTGCGCTCGGAAATGAAGGCGCGCTCGGCCAGTTCCTTGTTCAGCGCGCCCTTGCCCTGCACGATCATGCCGATCACTTCGCGCTCGCGTGCGGTCAGCGAGGCGATGCGCGCCGCTTCCGGATCGGGGCGCGGCGCCGGCGCCGTGAGTTGCCCGAGCAGGGCCTGCATCAGCCCGGGTTCGAGCCAGAATTCGCCGCCATGCACCTTGCGCACGGCGGCCAGCACGTCCTCGGTCGGCGCCTCCTTGCTGACCACGCCGCGCGCGCCCAGCTTGACCGCCGCGGCCAGGGTGGCCTGGTCGCGGTTCGCGCTCAGGATCACGGCGCGCGTGATGCCGTTGGCCAGCAGCTGCGGCAGGATGTCGAGCGAGCTGCTGCCTTTCAGGTCGAGGTCGAGCAGGACGATGTCGGGCTTCAGTTCGGCGCACAGCGCAAGGGCCTGGGCCGGGTCGCCGGCGCTGCCGACCAGGTCGAATGCAGCGCCTTCGGCCTGCACCAGGCGCTCCAGGCCCCACAGCATGGTCTTGTGATCATCCACCAGCAGGATGCGGATACCCATTCTTTCTCCGGTTACTTTGTTCAGATCGGCACGCGCACGCGCAGCACGGTCTGCTGCGCCCCGGCTTCCACGGCGAGCGTGCCGCCCATGGCCGCCACCCGCTCGGCGATCGAGCGCGGCGCGAAAACCGCGCCGGCGGCGCCGTCGGCCGGATTGCTGATGTCGATCAGCAGCAGGCCGTCTTCCTGGCCGATCAGCACGCGGCCGTTGCGCGCGCGCGTGTGCTTGCAGATGTTGTTGACGCCTTCGGCCACGATCTGGAACACCTCGGCCGCGAGGCGGTCATTGATGCCGGGGGCGCCGCCGGCGTCGAGGGTAACATGCACGTCGTAAAAGGCGCGCACCTGGTTCAACTGGCGCCGCAGCGCGATCTGCAGTTCCGGTTCTTCCTGGCGGCCGTTGCGGAAGCGCTGAGCGAATTCGCGCATGTCGCCGATGACGCCGCTGCACATCTCCATCAGGCGTTCCAGGTCGGGCGCGACGGTGCTGCTGTCGCCGGCCTGCTGGCGGATCGCCGCCACCGCATGGCGCAGGCCGATGTAGGGCTGGATGGTGCTGTCGTGCAGGTCGCGCGCGATCGTCTGGCGCTCGCGGAAGGCGGCCTCGGAAGCCAGGCGGTCGAGCAGGTCGATGGTCTCGATGACCGGGAAGGCCTGCTGCGCGATGTGGTTCAGGAAGGTCGCGTCGCTGCGCCGCAAGCCCGGCGCCGAAGTCACGAAGATGCGCCCGCTGCCCTTGCGCAGCGGCAGGGTGGCGCTGATGAAGGCGTCGGTATCGAGCAGGTCGGCGACCTGGCTGCAGGCCGCCGGATCGATGGCCTCCCACGCCGATTCCGCCCCGATCCGTTCGGCGCAGGCGGCGCCGGGCAGCCAGCGGCGCCCGCTGCCGCGGTACAGGATGGTGGCGCCGTCGCCCAACGCCAGCAGCGGCTGCACCGCCGCCTCGTCGGTGTGCATGCGGCTGAGGGCGCGGCCGCTGCGCGGGTGGTGCACGGTATGCAGGGTCCAGCCGCCTTTCGGGTCCTGCATCAGCAGCACGCAGGTGCTGCCGCCGTAGAAGCGCAGGATCTTCGCCATCAGCGAATCGAGCGTGTGCTGGACGCCGAAGCGCGGGTTCGACAGGCGGCTGACATCGCGCAGCAGCGCCAGGCGGCGCCGCTGGTCGACCGACAGCCCGCCCCAGAACGCGATCATGTACCCCAGCGCCAGCAGGAAGGTGGTGCGCAGCAGCAGCAGGTGCAGCGTGCGCACGCCCTGCGTGGCCAGCACCGTGCCCAGGACCAGAGCGGCGGCGCCCAGGGTCAGGCGCGCGCCGGCGTCGAAGCCGTGGCGGAACGACGCCGCCAGGATGGCGAAGAAGAAGAACGAAAAGAAGGGGCTGGGCGCACCGCCGCTGGCGTACACCATCATCCCGTACCAGCCGATGTCGACCCAGTAGATCACCGGGCCATGCCAGAAGCCGGCGCGCGAGCGCGCCACCACCAGCAGGGTCAGGCTGTGCAGGACATAGGCCACGAAGATCAGCCACGACCAGCGGCCGGTCAGGTTCACGCTGTCGGCGCCGATGTGCAGCGTCAGCAGCGCCGACAGCGCCAGCAGCAGGCGCATGCCGAACACCATCCAGGCTTCGGCGTCTGGCGAGACCGGGCGTTGAGGGGCCGTGGCGGCGGCGTGTTGCGGGGAGCGATCTGGTATCCGGTCGCCGAAAGAAACAATGCTTTGAAACCAACCCATGTTGTTCTGTACCGACAGCGGCTAAAAATCGCAGGAAGAAAATGTACGGCAAGCAATTCTTGCCCTGTAGAATCCAGAAGCTTAGCGCATGCCCAACCAAAAGCCTACTGAAGTCGTGCCAAAAATGAAATTATCGGTACCCCGCCGTCAATCTGGCGCCACAGTCGTCGAAATGGCGATCGTGGCGCCCGTGTTTTTGCTGATCCTGCTGGCCCTGGTCGAATTCAGCATGATGTTCTTCGCCACGCTGACGATGCAGTACGCGGTGCGCGAAGGCGCGCGCTATGCCATTACCGGCCAGCGCAACCTCGACCCGAACACCGGCAGCCAGCAGCGCTACGCGGCCGTCATCGCCAGCATCAAGGACAATTCGCTGGGCATGTACGACAGGCTGGCGCCGGTCATCTCGGTGAACGGCAAGTCCTACGCCAGCACCGCATACACCAGCGGCATGTTCGGCGCGCCGGGCAGCCTCATCGTGCTGCAGCTCGATTGCGACTGGGTCGTGACCACGCCGCTGCTGTCGAGCCTTTTCAGCGGCGGCAAATACCATTTCGCGGTAGCCGCCACCATGCGCAACGAGTACTTCCCATGATGCGCCGCTTTCCCTTGCCCCGCCAGCGCGGACTGGCCGCCGTCGAATTCGCCCTGGTGCTGCCGCTGCTGATGCTGCTCCTGTTCGGCATGATCGACGCCGCCCGCGCGCTGCAGGCCAACATCATCATGGTCAACATCGGGCGCGAAGGCGCGAACCTGGTGGCGCGCGGCGGCACCCAGCTCGAGACCGGCAGCCAGGACATCATCTATGCGCTGATGGCCAGCGCGCCGCCGCTGAACGTGCAGCAGCGGGGCATGGTGTACATCACGCGCGTGATGGGCGTGACCAGCGGCGGCGCCTCGCGCAGCGTGGTGGTCGACCAGTACCGCTGGGACGACGCCGCGCGCAATCTCGGCTACCGCGCCAGCGGCTACGCCCCGGCCAGCCGGATCTTTGCCTGCCCGGCCTGGAACGCCGGCCTGTGCAGCGGCATCAACAGCAAGAACCGCCCCGCCTCGGCCGTCATGGACGGCAAGCTGGGCGATGGCGAAGTGGTCTACGTGGTCGAAACCTTCTACAAATTCGACATGTTCATGACCTCGTTCTCGATGGACTCCCTGAGCCTGCCCACCATCGGGCCCGACCTGTATTCGATGACGGTGTTCTGACATGCATCCACTACTCCAACGCCAGCCCCGAAAGCAGCGCGGCGCCGTTCTTGTCATGGTCGTCCTGGCGATGCTGGTCCTGCTGGCCCTCGTGGGACTGATCGTCGACGGCGGCCTGGCCTACCTGGTCAAGGCGCGCCTGAACGCCGCCGTCGACTCCGCCGCCCTGGCCGGCGCGCGCGCCGTCCCGGCCGGGAAAAACGAGACCGAACAAAGGGCCAGCGCGATAAAAGCCGCCGCCACCTTCTTCGCCGCGAACATTCCCGAGAACTACCTGATGTCGCGCCCCAAGCTGCTCAGTACCGGCGTCTCCTTCGACAAGGGCCAGGTGACCGTCGACGTGCATGCCGAGGCGCCGATGCCGGTGTCGGTGATGCAGCTGATGGGTTTCACGGCGCTCAATCCGGTGGCGTATGCCCAGACCATCCGCAAGGACCTGGACATGGCTTTCGTGGTCGATACCTCGGGTTCGCTGTCAACCTCGGCCGCCGCGGTGCGGGCCTCGGCGAAGAGTTTTCTCAACAAGTTCAGCGTGGAGCAGGACCGGGTGGGGCTGATTCACTTCGCCTCTGGCGCCGTCGTCGACAACCCGATCGCCGTAGAAGACCGCGGCTTCGACCGCAACGCCATGGTCGGCAAGATCGACGGCTTCAAGTTCGTCGGCAACACTGCGTCGGTCGAGGGCATGTGGCATGCGCGCAATGAACTCAACAAGATTCCCCTGCTGTCGCGCTCGAGCCTGCGCGTGATCGTGTTCTTCTCGGATGGCGCGCCGACGGCGTTCGGTTCTTCCCTGAAGTTCAATAACCCGGCGGACTGTACCCGCCCCGGCGTGCTTGCCCACAACGACGTGGCGCCCAGCGGCCTGTACGAACCCGCCATGCAAGACGCGCTGATCACCAGCGGCTGCAGTGCCGTGAGCAACAAGAAAATCAGGACCACGGTCAAGGGTTTGCCTGACTGGTACGACGCGCACGACAACAAGAAAGAATTCCCGATCGTGACGGCCGGGCCGCGCGAGGTGACTGCCAGCCTGGCCAGCGATACGGACGCTTGGAAAAACATCACCCGTGCCGCGCGCAATCTCCCCGAAGCCGTGGCAGCCAGGGCGCGCGACGAAGGCATCTATGTGTTCACGCTGGGCATGGGGCAGCTCAAGAGCAAGACCGGTTTCGACAAGGAAGTCGGCGAGAACGTCCTCAAGTGCATGGCCAACGTGGCCGACGCCCCATCGCGCTGCTACGACCCGGAGAAGCCGGTCGGCATGTACTGCTACGCCGCCACCACGGCCGACCTGACGCCGTGCTTCTCGCGCCTGGCCTCGGCGATCCTGCGCATCTCGAAATAACAGCTGGGGTCAGGTTGAGAGGGTCCGGGATTCATGGACATCCAAATAGTGGACAATATGTCCCTGGAGGATTTACATGACAAACAAGCAGTTGCCATCGAAGCGGGAGATCGTTCCCGCTTCATCGGACTC
>NZ_JAJFES010000047.1 GCF_020708045.1 Massilia sp. IC2-278 | reverse complement strand
TGCTCCTGGAGCGGCCGATATCTGATTAGCTAGTTGGTGAGGTAAAGGCTCACCAAGGCGACGATCAGTAGCTGGTCTGAGAGGACGACCAGCCACACTGGAACTGAGACACGGTCCAGACTCCTACGGGAGGCAGCAGTGGGGAATTTTGGACAATGGGCGCAAGCCTGATCCAGCAATGCCGCGTGAGTGAAGAAGGCCTTCGGGTTGTAAAGCTCTTTTGTCAGGGAAGAAACGGTAGAGGCTAATATCCTTTGCTAATGACGGTACCTGAAGAATAAGCACCGGCTAACTACGTGCCAGCAGCCGCGGTAATACGTAGGGTGCAAGCGTTAATCGGAATTACTGGGCGTAAAGCGTGCGCAGGCGGTTTTGTAAGTCTGTCGTGAAAGCCCCGGGCTCAACCTGGGAATTGCGATGGAGACTGCAAGGCTTGAATCTGGCAGAGGGGGGTAGAATTCCACGTGTAGCAGTGAAATGCGTAGAGATGTGGAGGAACACCGATGGCGAAGGCAGCCCCCTGGGTCAAGATTGACGCTCATGCACGAAAGCGTGGGGAGCAAACAGGATTAGATACCCTGGTAGTCCACGCCCTAAACGATGTCTACTAGTTGTCGGGTTTTAATTAACTTGGTAACGCAGCTAACGCGTGAAGTAGACCGCCTGGGGAGTACGGTCGCAAGATTAAAACTCAAAGGAATTGACGGGGACCCGCACAAGCGGTGGATGATGTGGATTAATTCGATGCAACGCGAAAAACCTTACCTACCCTTGACATGTCAGGAAGTC
>NZ_JAJFES010000044.1 GCF_020708045.1 Massilia sp. IC2-278 | reverse complement strand
CTATACCTGCTAAGGTTATAGGGACAAGCCGTACGGGCAATTAGTACTGGTTAGCTTAATGCATTACTGCACTTCCACACCCAGCCTATCAACGTCCTGGTCTCGAACGACCCTTCAAGGAGCTCAAGGCTCCGGGAAATCTCATCTCAAGGCAAGTTTCCCGCTTAGATGCTTTCAGCGGTTATCTCTTCCGAACTTAGCTACCCGGCAATGCCACTGGCGTGACAACCGGTACACCAGAGGTTCGTCCACTCCGGTCCTCTCGTACTAGGAGCAGCCCCCTTCAAATTTCCAACGCCCACGGCAGATAGGGACCAAACTGTCTCACGACGTTTTAAACCCAGCTCACGTACCACTTTAAATGGCGAACAGCCATACCCTTGGGACCGGCTACAGCCCCAGGATGTGATGAGCCGACATCGAGGTGCCAAACTCCCCCGTCGATATGAACTCTTGGGAGGAATCAGCCTGTTATCCCCAGAGTACCTTTTATCCGTTGAGCGATGGCCCTTCCATACAGAACCACCGGATCACTATGTCCTACTTTCGTACCTGCTCGACTTGTCGGTCTCGCAGTTAAGCACGCTTATGCCATTGCACTATTAGCACGATGTCCGACCGTACCTAGCGTACCTTCGAACTCCTCCGTTACACTTTAGGAGGAGACCGCCCCAGTCAAACTGCCTACCATGCACTGTCCCCGATCCGGATAACGGACCAAGGTTAGAACCTCAAACAAACCAGGGTGGTATTTCAAGGATGGCTCCACGAGAACTGGCGTCCCCGCTTCAAAGCCTCCCACCTATCCTACACAGATTGGTTCAAAGTCCAATGCAAAGCTACAGTAAAGGTTCATGGGGTCTTTCCGTCTAGCCGCGGGTAGATTGCATCATCACAAACATTTCAACTTCGCTGAGTCTCGGGAGGAGACAGTGTGGCCATCGTTACGCCATTCGTGCAGGTCGGAACTTACCCGACAAGGAATTTCGCTACCTTAGGACCGTTATAGTTACGGCCGCCGTTTACTGGGACTTCAATCAAGAGCTTGCACCCCATCATTTAATCTTCCAGCACCGGGCAGGCGTCACACCCTATACGTCCACTTTCGTGTTTGCAGAGTGCTGTGTTTTTATTAAACAGTCGCAGCCACCAGTTTATTGCAACCCTTTC
>NZ_JAJFES010000043.1 GCF_020708045.1 Massilia sp. IC2-278 | reverse complement strand
TGTTTGATACAGGGACATAGGTAACACATTGCTAGAGACATAGGTAACACCTTTTATGATCGTTGCAAGCCAACAATTTGGAGCTTGCGATGCCTTGGAAGGAGAGTTCCCTGATGTCTTCCCGTCTTGAGTTTGTGATGTTGGCGCGCGCACCTGGTGCCAATATTCGAGCGCTTTGCCGAGCCCATGGAGTCAGTCCAAAGACCGCCTACAAGCTCTTGAAGCGTTTCGAAGAGTCTGGAATCGATGGCCTGCAAGACCAGTCTCGGCGTCCGCTTACATCACCCAAGCGCTCGTCGTTCGAACTGGAATTGCAAGTGCTCGCTTTGCACGTGGACTATCCCTGCTGGGGTCCTGCGAAATTACGAGCACTGCTGCCGGAAGAGTTACGACCACACCACAACACGGTGGCAGCGATTTTGCGGCGGCATGGGTGCCAGATTGAAGGCACAATTGACCGTAGCCTGCTGGCGCCTTTGCGCTTCGAGCATGAGGCTCCAAACCTGCTTTGGCAGATGGATTTTAAAGGGCACTTCGCTCTGACTGATGCCAGTGCCGGCCGATGCCATCCGTTCACGGTTATCGACGATCACTCGCGATTTTCATTGTGCCTGCAAGCGTGTTCGAGCGAGACATACGAGAACGTGAAAGCGGCACTAACGCAGGTGTTTCGCCGTTACGGGCTACCACAACGCATCACGTGTGATAACGGCGGACCATGGCGCATTGCTGGTAAAGAGGGTATATCCCGCTTGGAGGCATGGCTGATTCGTTTGGGTGTACGGGTCAGCCACAGCACTCCCTATCACCCACAAACCCAAGGCAAGGATGAGCGATTTCACCGAACCTTGAAGACTGAACTGCTCAACCGTACTGGTTTCAACTCGCACGCAGATTGCCAGGTCGCTTTCGATCACTGGCGCGATCAGTACAACCTGGTGCGGCCTCATGCTGCGCTCGGCCAGAAACCGCCCAGCAGCCGCTATACCGCCAGCGCACGCCAATTCCCTGAACAGCTACCGGACATCGAATACGACGAGGGTGACAGCGTCATCAAGGTACGCAAGAGCGGCCAGATCCAGTTTAAACGTCGATCCTTCTGGATCGGCGAGGGTCTTGCAGGTCAGCCTATCGCTGTGCGTCCATCAAATATCGACGGCGTCTACAACGTCTTCTACTGCAACTGGGAAGTAAAGAATATCGATCTACGAATCGACGGCGAGAGCAGCTAGAATAGCCCGGCACATGTGTTACCCATGTC
>NZ_JAJFES010000042.1 GCF_020708045.1 Massilia sp. IC2-278 | reverse complement strand
CCTGGGGAGTACGGTCGCAAGATTAAAACTCAAAGGAATTGACGGGGACCCGCACAAGCGGTGGATGATGTGGATTAATTCGATGCAACGCGAAAAACCTTACCTACCCTTGACATGTCAGGAAGTCCGGAGAGATCTGGATGTGCCCGAAAGGGAGCCTGAACACAGGTGCTGCATGGCTGTCGTCAGCTCGTGTCGTGAGATGTTGGGTTAAGTCCCGCAACGAGCGCAACCCTTGTCATTAGTTGCTACGCAAGAGCACTCTAATGAGACTGCCGGTGACAAACCGGAGGAAGGTGGGGATGACGTCAAGTCCTCATGGCCCTTATGGGTAGGGCTTCACACGTCATACAATGGTACATACAGAGGGCCGCCAACCCGCGAGGGGGAGCTAATCCCAGAAAGTGTATCGTAGTCCGGATCGCAGTCTGCAACTCGACTGCGTGAAGTTGGAATCGCTAGTAATCGCGGATCAGCATGTCGCGGTGAATACGTTCCCGGGTCTTGTACACACCGCCCGTCACACCATGGGAGCGGGTTTTACCAGAAGTAGGTAGCTTAACCGCAAGGAGGGCGCTTACCACGGTAGGATTCGTGACTGGGGTGAAGTCGTAACAAGGTAGCCGTATCGGAAGGTGCGGCTGGATCACCTCCTTTCTAGAGTAGCACCGGAGCTAACGCTCATCATCAAGCGTCCACGCTTATCGACTGTTGAACAAGAAGAACACAGTTTCGGGGCTGTAGCTCAGCTGGTTAGAGCACCGTGTTGATAACGCGGGGGTCGTTGGTTCGAGCCCAACCAGCCCTACCAGTCATACCCAATGGGGGATTAGCTCAGCTGGGAGAGCACCTGCTTTGCAAGCAGGGGGTCGTCGGTTCGATCCCGTCATCCTCCACCATTTACTTGGTACCGAAAACTGAAAGCGCAAACGTAAGCGACTGACGCTTAGGTTTGGTCTTTTAGAGATCACTGTTGTTCTGTTCTTTAACAATCTGGAAGAAGTAAAGTTTTTTTAAGCGTGTAAGCGAATCAGAAATGATGAGCGAGCACACTTAGGGTAGTAATCAAGTATCAACAAACATGCAACACGCTGTACTCTTGATTTCTATAACGCTCCCTGTGTCAGCAGGGGCTAACGTTATAGGGACAAGCGAATAAGTGCACATGGTGGATGCCTTGGCGATTACAGGCGATGAAGGACGTAGTAGCTTGCGATAAGCTGCGGGGAGTGAGCAAACACACTTTGATCCGCAGATTTCCGAATGGGGAAACCCGGCCTTTTAGGTCATTGCATGCTGAATACATAGGCATGCAAAGCGAACGCGGCGAACTGAAACATCTAAGTAGCTGCAGGAAAAGAAATCAACCGAGATTCCCAAAGTAGTGGCGAGCGAAATGGGAAGAGCCTGTACGTGATAGTCGATCAGATAGTGGAACAGATTGGAAACTCTGGCCATAGAGGGTGATAGCCCCTTACACGAAATCTGGACGGTGGTACTAAGCGTACGACAAGTAGGGCGGGACACGAGAAATCCTGTCTGAACATGGGGGGACCATCCTCCAAGGCTAAATACTCGTAATCGACCGATAGTGAACCAGTACCGTGAGGGAAAGG
>NZ_JAJFES010000041.1 GCF_020708045.1 Massilia sp. IC2-278 | reverse complement strand
TGGTGCGCCGTCCCATCCTGGCCGATGGCCGCACGGTCGGCTACCTGGCGGTTGCGCGCAGCCAGGGACCGACCGACGCCCTGGCCTACGCTTTCCTCGAAGGCCTGAGCGCTAGCCTGTGGCCTATCGTCGGCGCGGGCGTGCTGCTCAGCGCCCTGGCGGCCAGCCTGCTGGCGCTGCACTTCCGGCGCCCGATCGGCCGCCTGGCCCTGGGTGCGCAGGCACTGGCCGAGGGCCGCTTCGACACGCGCCTGGCGGTCGAACGCAGCGACGAACTGGGCGAACTGGCCCACCACTTCAACCTGCTGGCGGCGCGCCTGGACGACGCCGAGCGTTCGCGCCGCCAGTGGGTGGCCGACACCTCGCACGAACTGCGCACGCCGCTGGCCGTGCTGCGCGCGCAGCTGGAAGCAATCCAGGATGGCGTGCGCCAGGCCGACCCGGGGCACATCGCCGCCATGCTGCGCCAGGTGCTGGCCCTGAACCGCCTGATCGACGAACTGTATGCGCTGGCGCGGGCCGACGTCGGCGCCCTCGAATGCAGGCAGGAGCGCGTCGACTTGTGGGCGCTGGCCGAGGAAGAAGCCACGGGCTTCGGCAGCCGCTTCGCCGCTGCCGGCCTGGCGCTCGACCTGCAGCCGCCGCCTTCGAATACGCTGGTAGTGGCCGACCCCGACCGCATGCGCCAGGTGCTGCGCAACCTGCTGGAAAACAGCCTGCGCTATACAAGCGCCGGCGGGCGCGTGGCGCTGTCGGCGCAGACGACCGGCCGCCGCCTGGTGCTCGCCGTCGACGACAGCGCACCCGGCGTGCCCGACGACGCGCTGGCGCGCCTGGGCGAGCGATTCTACCGGGTCGATGCCTCGCGCAGCCGTGCCGGCGGCGGCGCGGGCCTGGGCCTGGCCTTGTGCCGGCGCCTGGTCGAAGCGCAGGGCGGCACGCTGGCCTTTGCGCACTCGCCCTTGAAAGGCCTGCGCGTGACGATCAACCTGCCGCTGGAGGCGGCATGAACCGCATCTGCATCGTCGAGGACGAGCCGGAACTGGCGGCGCTGGTCGCCGACTATGTGCGCGCCGCGGGCTACGAGCCCGAAGTCTTCCACGATGGTGCAGTGGCGCTGGACGCGATCCGCCGCGCGCCGCCAGCCCTGGTGGTGCTCGACCTGATGCTGCCCGGCCTGGACGGCCTGTCGCTGTGCCGCGCATTGCGCGCGTTCTCGCAGGTGCCGGTCATCATGGTGACGGCGCGCGTGGAAGAAATCGACCGCCTACTCGGGCTGGACGCGGGCGCCGACGACTACCTGTGCAAGCCCTTCAGCCCGCGCGAACTGGTGGCCCGCATCAAGGCCATCCTGCGCCGCGCAGCCATGTCGAACTACGCGCCGGCGCCGGCCCTGCAGGTCGACACCGATGCACGGCGCGCGCTGGTACACGGCCAGGCGCTGGCGCTCACGCCCAGCGAATTCGAGGTGCTGGCGGCACTGGCGCGGCGTCCGGGCCAGGTGTTCACGCGCGCGCATTTGCTGGACCTGCTGCGGCAGGACGACTCGGACGTGACCGAGCGCGCCATCGACAGCCACGTGAAAAACCTGCGCCGCAAGATCGACGCCGCCGCGCCCGGCCTGGAGCCGATTCGCTCGATCTACGGGCTGGGCTACCGCTACGATTTGTAGGCTCCATTTTTTCTCCACATTGCGCAGGCAGGATGAGGTGGTCGCTTCATTACCCAAGGAGAAACCATGTTCCAGCCACGTTCGATCCTCCTGCTTGCCTTGCTGTCTTGCGCCGGCGCCAGCCATGCCGGCGTCCACATCGAATGCAAGCCGGCGAAAAGCGGCCCCTGCGCCGAGATGCGCACCATCA
>NZ_JAJFES010000040.1 GCF_020708045.1 Massilia sp. IC2-278 | reverse complement strand
GAAGTCAAGAGCACCTCCGCCGCCTACGACCCGCGCCGCGACGACACGGCCAGCCGCATCGTGGTCCGGCGCGAGGAGATCGAGCGCTACGGCGACGCCAGCGTCCCCGACGTGCTCAAGCGCATACCTGGCATCAGCATCACGGTGGGTTCGGGCGGCGCCCAGGAAGTGCGGATGCGCGGCCTGGCCGGCGGCTACACGCAGATCCTGCTCGACGGCGAGCGCACGCCGCCGGGCTTCACGCTGTCGACGCTGTCGCCCGAGATGATCGAGCGCATCGAAGTGCTGCGTGCGGCCAGCGCGGAGTTCTCGAACGAGTCGGTGGCCGGCACCATCAACATCGTCACGCGCCGGAAGGTGCGCAAGACCGAGCGCGAGATGAAGCTCGGTTACATGGAGGCGCGCGAATTCCGCGGCCCCACCTTCAGCGCCGACCTGGCCGACCGCGGCGACACCTCATCCTGGTCGTTCGCGGCCAGCGGCAACCACGACGCACTGGATCGCGAAACGCGCAGCTACCAGACCAATACCCGGCCCGACGGTTCCCTCGACATGCGCAGGTCGACCCGGTTGGCCGAGCGCGGCCGCATGAACCGCCTGAACCTGAGCCCGCGCCTGGGCTGGACCTTCGGGAACGGCGACAGCCTCGAATGGGACACCCTGGCCAACGGCGGCAGCTTCCGCAACCACGGCCACGCCGTGACCACGACCACGGTCGGCGCGCCGCCGCCGGTGCCGGACCTGCATACCGTCGGGGCTTTCGATGACCGCATGCTGAGCACGAACCTGCGCTGGACCACCACCCTGGCCTCCGGCGCCAAGCTCGAGAGCAAGATCGGCGTCACGCGCAGCTGGCAGGACACGCTGGTAAGGCGCAGCGGCGTCGATGGCCTGGGGCGGCCGGAAACCGAGGGCAGCGTGCGCACCGAAACCGATGCACGCGGCGCGACCACCACCGGCAAGTACACGCGCGCCTTCGAGGGCGGCCACGTGCTGGCAATCGGCTGGGACGCGGGCCTGAACGACAGCGACGACGTGCGCGCCGAGGCCGACGCGGTGCGCGTGCTGCCGCCCGGCCAGCCGCCAGTCGAAACCTTCGCGGCGCGTGCCCTGCGCGCCGCCGTCTACGCCCAGGACGAGTGGACCGTTTCGCCGCAGTTGTCGGTGTACCTGGGCGCGCGCTGGGAAGGCGTGCGCACGCGCGTCAGCGGTAACACCTTCAGCACCACACGGGTGCGCTCAAACGTCTTCAGCCCGGTGCTGCAGACCCTGTGGAAGCTGCCCGGCGAGAAGGGCGACCAGCTGCGCCTGGCCCTGAGCCGCACCTACAAGGCGCCCGACCTGTACAGCCTGGTGCCGCGCCGCTCGGCCTGGGAAAACAACAGCGCCACCGAGGCCGATTACGTGGGCAACCCGAACCTGAAACCCGAACTGGCCTGGGGCATCGACGCCGGCTGGGAGCGCCATTGGGCCGAAGGGGCGATGTTCGGCGCCAGCGCCTCGGTACGGCGCATCGACGACTACACCGGCAACCGCATCTATTTCGATGGCCTGCGCTGGATTTTCACGCCCACCAACGAAGACCGCGCCGAGCTGCGCACGCTGCAGCTGGAAGCGAAGTTCCCGCTGTCGGCGCTCATGGAGAACGCGCCCGCGTTTGAGCTGCGCGCCAGCGTCAGCCGCAACTGGTCGCGCGTGGAGTCGGTGCCCGGTCCCTACAACCGCATGGAGCAGCAGGTGCCGCTCACGGCCAACCTCGGCCTCGACTACAAGCGCGGCGCATTCTCGGGTGGCGCGAGCCTGGCGCACCGGCGCGGCGGGCGCGTCGACCCCAGCGTGGAGCGCAGCTTCTATACGCATGCGCGCACCGACCTCGAAGCGTACGCGGTATGGCAGTTCAATCCGAAGCTGCAGCTGCGCCTGGCCGGGTCCAACCTGCTCGGTGAAGACAACTTCTTCGAGCCGAGCTACATCGACCCGGTGAGCGGCACCGAGCGCCGCGGCTGGACCTATCCGGAAAGCCCGAAGCTGGTGGCGACGCTGGAGATGCGCTTCTGACCGGCCGGCGGCGGCTACATGACCGCCGCGTTCGGGACGGCCGGTGCGGCAGGCCCGCTCTCGATGGCGGTCACGACCTGGTTCGCCACGCTGCCATCGGGCTCGGTCACGCGCAGCTGCACCGGCAGCCAGCCGCGTTCCGGCGCCAGCCAGATTTCCAGCCGGCGCCGGCCCGGTTCGCTGAGCTCGGCCAGGCGCAGCGTCTGCAGGCTGCCAGCGCCGGTGGCCAGCGGCTCGCGGCCCAGCACCTCGAAGCGCGTCCGGTGCGCGCCATCGGGCCCACCGACCATCATCTCGATCACGCCCTGCATCTGCTCGGGCGCGGCGATGCCCATGCCGGCCAGCTGCATCAGCAGCGAGGCGCGGTCCTGGCTGCCCAGGTAGAGCGGGCTGCTGCCCGCGCCATCGGCGTCGATGCGCCCGCCCGCGCGGTCGAAGCGCGTGATGCGGTCGCTGCCGTCGTCCTGGTGTTCGCTGGCGCGGATTGGGGCGATGCCGGTGTCGTCGCCGCCGCCTTCGCTTTCCAGCAGGCCGAGCACGCCTTCCAAGCGCAGCTGGTAACGGCCGCCGCCAGCTTCCCAGACCAACTGGGCTTCGCCTTCGCCGGAGGGCGCGCGTCCGGGCCGGGTGCGGCTGACGGCGTAGGTCAGGCGCACCGAAGGCGGCGTCTGCACCCGGTAGCGGCCCGGCATCTGCTGCACGGCGGCGCCGCGCGGGTCGCCGCGCGCGGGCGGGGCGGCTGCGGTGG
>NZ_JAJFES010000003.1 GCF_020708045.1 Massilia sp. IC2-278 | reverse complement strand
TCGAGAAGTACTACAATACGCGGCGGTTACATCAGACCTTGGGCTACCAAACACCTGCCGCCGTCGACGCTGCATACCGTGTGCCTAAATAACTGTCCAGGATATCCGGATCATCTCAGGTCTGACAAACGGACACGAGCTCAACCGCCTAACGGCAGAGCTCGTGTCTGAATGTCAGACCTGACCCCGGCTTTTATTCGCCGTCGTCCTGCGCTGCGATCGGCGTGACGCGGATGCCGCGCCGCGCCAGCGCTTCGCGCAGCAGGAACTCGATTTCCGCGTTCACGCTGCGCAGGTCGTTGGCGGCCAGCCGCTGCAGCTGCTCCCACAGGGCGGGATCGATGCGCAGCGGGTAGGATTTTTTACCGGGACTTGCCATCCGATTTGCCTTTGCTCTGCCCCAGGCCTTATTGGTACAGGGTGCCGGTGTTCACGATCGGCTGGGTCTCGCGGTCCGAGCACAGCACCACCAACAGGTTGCTGACCATCGCCGCCTTGCGCTCGCTGTCGAGTTCGACGATCTCGCGCTCGGCCAGCCCCTTCAACGCTTCTTCCACCATGCCGACCGCGCCACGCACGATCTGGGCGCGTGCGCTGATGATGGCCTGCGCCTGCTGGCGGCGCAGCATCACCTGCGCGATTTCCGGGGCATAGGCCAGGTGGGTCAGCTTGGCGTCCACCGTTTCCACGCCCGCCGCCTCGAAGCGCTCGGTCAGCTCGGTGCGCAGCGCCAGCGCCACCTCGGCCGCGCCGCCGCGCAGGGTCATCTCGCCGGCCGCCAGGTCTTCGCCTTCGTCATACGCATATTGCGAAGCCAGGTGGCGCAGCGCCGCTTCGGCCTGCACCGCCACGTAGCGCTCGTAGCTGTCGACCTCGAACATGGCCTGCGCCGTATCGCGCACGCGCCACACCACGGCGGCCGCGATCTCGACCGGGTTGCCGCGCTTGTCGTTCACCTTCAGGGTCGGGATGTTCAGGTTACGCGCACGCACGCTCAGCTTGTGCTTGCGGTACAGCGGGAAGGCCCAGCGCAGGCCTTCGCTGCGGTCGGTGCCGACGTAGCGGCCGAACAGGGTCAGCACGACGCTTTCGTTCGGCTGCAGCATGTACAGCCCGGCCAGCACGACGATGCCCAGCACCACCAGCAGGATGCCGATCGGCCCCTCCGCGCGCAGCATCAGGCCGCCGGCCACGATGGCCAGCAGGCCCCCGGCGAATGCCATGTAGCCGTTCAGCGAGGCGAGTGGGGTTTCCTGGCGCTTATGGGATGCCATTCCTTGGGTCGACATATCCGGGTCTCCGATGTGATCTAAAAGTGATATCACTTTAAGATCTCTTTTCCTTTTCGTCAAGAAAGATTTTGGGTCGCCGCGACGCCGGACTATCCAGGCGCAGGCATGCATATTCCGCGATTTCTGCGGCTCAGCTGCGCTTTTGTGCAGTCCGTCACAATCCCCGGACCTTGCATTTTGTTAACGCTACATTATCGATAACAAAAAATAGTCCCGGTCCGCGCTGGCGGAGCAGGGCGCCGAACGACCAAACTACCTGGAGAACAGCCGATGTTATCGCCGATGCTATCAATTAAGCAGCTCAACAAGACCTACGCCAACGGCGTCAAGGCCATCAACGATGTCAGTCTCGAGATCCCCAACGGCATGTTCGGCCTGCTCGGACCGAACGGCGCCGGCAAGTCCTCGCTGATGCGCACCATCGCCACGCTGCAGGACCCCGACAGCGGCAGCATCCATTTCAACGGCATCGACGTCTTGCGGGACAAAGAGGGGCTGCTGCGCCAGCTCGGCTACCTGCCGCAGGACTTCGGCGTGTACCCGAAGGTGAGCGCGGAAAAGCTGCTGAACCACTTCGCCGTCCTGAAAGGGCTGACGCACAAGGGCGAGCGCAAGGAGGCGGTCGAGGCGCTGCTCCAGCAAACCAATCTGTGGGACGCGCGCAAGCGCGCCCTCGGCACCTATTCCGGCGGCATGCGCCAGCGCTTCGGCATCGCCCAGGCCCTGCTCGGCGCGCCGCGCCTGGTGATCGTCGACGAGCCGACCGCCGGCCTCGACCCCGACGAGCGCAACCGCTTCCTGAACCTGCTGGCCAAGATCGGCGAACAGGTGGTGGTCATCCTCTCGACCCACATCGTCGAGGACGTGACCGACCTCTGCCCGCGCATGGCGATGATCGCCAAGGGCACCGTGCTGCTGCAGGGCGAGCCGCAAGCCGCGATCGACACGCTGAAGAACCGGGTATGGCGCCGCACCGTCAGCCAGGAGGCGCTGCCGGAATACCAGGAACGCTTCAACGTGCTGTCGACGCGCCTGGTGGCCGGCCGCCCGCAGATCAACGTGTATGCCGAGTCGCAGCCCGACGACGGCTTCACGAGCGTCGAGCCGGACCTGGAAGACGTGTACTTCCTCCAGGTCCGCAATGCCGGCCGCGCCGCGCAGGCCAAGGCTGCCGCGCCGGCGGCCAATGCAGCGGTCACGGCATAAGGAGCGGCCATGTTCAGGGAATTCTTTGCCTTCGAGCTGGGCACGCAACTGCGCCAGCCCCTGCTCTGGGTCTGCGCACTGCTGTTCGGCGCATTCGCCTTTGGCGCCACCACCACCGACGCCATCCAGGTCGGCGGCGCCATCGGCAACGTGAACCGCAACGCGCCGCTGGTCATCGCCCAGCTGCTGAGCGTGTTCAGTTTGATCTCGATGTTCGTGGTCACCATCTTCATTGCCGGCACCGTGCTGCGCGACAGCGAAGTCGGCATTTCCGACATGCTGTTCGCCACGCCGATGAAGAAGCACGACTACCTGGGCGGGCGCTTCGGCGCCGGCCTGGTGGCCTGCCTGTTCATCTTCGCCATCATCATGTGCGGCATGATGCTCGGCCCGCTGATGCCCTGGGTCGACGCCGCGCGCGTCGGGCCGTTTGCCGGCGGCGCCTACCTCTGGTCGCTGGGCGTGATCGTGGTGCCGAACCTGTTCTTCATCGGCGCCTTGCTGATGCTGCTGGCCGCCACCACACGCTCGATCCTGATGGTGTACGTGGGCGTGCTGGCCTTTTTCGTGCTGTGGATCGTGGCCGGCAGCTTCACCTCGAACATCGACAACGAGTGGATCGCGGTGCTCACCGACCCCTTCGGCGTGCGCGCCCTTGGCCGCGCCACGCGCTACTTCTCCACCGCCGATGCGAACGCCGGCCTGCCCGACTTCGGCGGCTACATCCTGGCCAACCGCGTGCTGTGGGCCGGCGTGGCGCTGGCGCTGTTCGGCCTGACCCTGGTGCTGTTCAAGCCGCAGCGCGCCGGCACCGGCAAGCGCCTGTTCGGTAAAGCGAAGGCGCCGGCGGCGAGCGCACCCATGCCTGCACACCTGGCGCTGCCACGCACGACTCCACGCTTCACGGCCGCCACGCGCTGGACCCAGTGCCTGCACATCTTCACCTTCGACGCCGCCGCCGTCTTCAGGAGCGTGCCTTTCCTGGTCATGCTGCTGCTCGGCGTGCTGAACATGGTCGGCAGTGCCAGCCAGATGGGGCGCCTGTTCGGCACCGACGTGTATGCGACGACGTCCATGATGCTCGACGTCCTGAACAGCAGCTTCACCTTCCTGCTCCTGATCATTGTGACCTTCTACGCGGGCGAGCTGATTTTCAAGGAACGGCAAGTAAAAATCGCGGACGTGAACGACGCCATGCCGGTGCCGAATTGGGCGCCGCTGGTGGCCAAGTGCCTGGCGCTGGTCGGCGTGGTGCTGGCCTTCCTGTTCACCGGTATCCTGGCCGCGATCGCGATCCAGCTAGTGCGCGGCGGCGCGCCGGTCGAATTCGGCCTGTACGTCAAGGGCATGCTGGTGTCAAGCGTTCCCTTCATCCTGATGGGCCTGATCGCCATCGTGCTGCAAGTCGTCACCAACAACAAGTTCATCGGCTATGGTCTGATGATCTTGTTCATGGTGTGGCAGGTCGTTGCCGGCGTCATGCACCTCGACCACAACCTGTACAACATCGCCGGCCTGCCGGCAACGCCGTATTCGGACATGAACGGCTACGGCCACTTCCTCACGGGCTGGGCCTGGTTTGCGCTGTACTGGACCCTGTTCGTGGTGGGCGCGCTGATCGTGGCCCAGGCCTTCTGGGTACGCGGCCTATCGCTCGACTGGCGCACCCGCGTGCGCACCGCAGCCCGCCGCCTGAAGGGCCCATCCGGTGCAGCGCTGGCCGCCTGCGGCATCGCCTTTGCCGGCGTCGGCGCCTGGATCTTCCACAACACGAACACCCTGGCCCGTTACGAAGCCGGCGACGTGGCCATGGACAAGCAGGCCGAGTATGAGAAGACCTACCGCAAGTACAAGGACCTGCCGCACGCGAAGATCACCGACGTGCGCGCCGACGTGGACATCTATCCGGAACAGCGCCGGGTTGCGATCCGCGGCCACTACCTCCTCGAGAACAAGACGGACCGGCCGCTCGACACCCTGCGCCTGCAGACCAACGCCGACGTCACGACCACCTTCTCGGGCCTGCCCGCGCACAAGGTCGAGCTGGACGACAAGGAGTTCGGCTTCCGGATCATCAAGCTGGCCCAGGCCCTGCCGCCCGGTGGACGCCTGCCGCTGGACTTCGTGGTCGACGTGCGCCGTCCGGGCTTCACCAACGGCGGCACGCCCGACACGATCAACCTGAACGGCACCTTCTTCAACAACCGCGTCTTCTTCCCGCTGGTCGGCTACCAGAGCGACTTCGAGCTGACCGACCGTAACGAGCGCCGCAAACGCGGCCTGGGCGAACCCGAGCGCATGGCCAAGCTGGAAGACAGGGCGGCGCGCGCCAACTCGATGTTCGGGGCCGACGCCGACTGGATCAACTTCGAGACCACGGTCTCGACGACCGGCAGCCAGATCGCGCTGGCGCCCGGCTACCTGCAAAAGACGTGGACCGAAAACGGCCGCAACTACTACCGGTACAAGATGGACCGGAAGATGATGCCGTTCTTCGCCTACCTGTCGGCCGACTGGCAGGTGAAGAAGAGCGAGTGGAAGGGCATTCCGATCGAGATCTACCACGACAAGAAGCACGCCTACAACGTCGACCGCATGATCGCCGGCACCCAGAAGGCGCTGGACTACTTCACGACCCAGTTCACGCCTTACCAGCACAAGCAGGTGCGCATCCTCGAGTTCCCGAACTACGCGAGCTTTGCCCAGTCGTTCGCGAACACGATCCCGTTCTCGGAATCGATCGGCTTCATCGCCGACCTGCGCGACAAGGAAGACCTGGACTACGTGTTCTACGTGACGGCCCACGAAATGGCGCACCAGTGGTGGGGCCACCAGGTGACGGCCGCCAACGTGCAGGGCGCGAGCATGCTGATCGAGTCGCTGTCGCAGTATTCGGCGCTGATGGTGATGGAGAAGGAATACGGCCGCGGCCAGATGCGCCAGTTCCTGCGCTACGAGCTCGATCGCTACCTGAGTTCGCGCGGCGGCGAACTGATCGAGGAACTGCCGCTGGTGCGGGTGGAGAACCAGGCCTACATCCACTACCGTAAGGGCAGCCTGGTGTTCTACCGCCTGCGCGACGAGATCGGCGAAGAAGCCCTGAACCGCGCCCTGAAGCGCTTCCTGCAGGACAAGGGCTACCAGGAGTCGCCGTTCACCACCTCCGCCGAACTGCTCGACTACATCCGCGCCGAGGCGCCGCCGGCCAAGCACGCGCTGATCGCCGACTTGTTCGAGAAGATCGTCTTCTACGATAACCGCGTGCTCGAAGCGAGCGCGAAAAAGCGCAGCGACGGCCAGTGGGACGTGACCATGAAGCTGCACCTGGCCAAGATGGAAGCCGACGGCAAGGGCAAGGAAACCGTGCGCGCCTACGACGAGCCCGTGGAAATCGGCGTGTTCGCCCGCGCCAAGGGGGCCAAGGAAGCCGACGAGAAGGTGCTGCTGCTGGACAAGCGTGCGCTCTCTGGTGACAATCCGGTGGTGACCGTGACGGTCAAGGAGCAGCCGTTCGAAGTCGGCGTCGATCCGTACAACAAGATGATCGACCGCGTCTCGCGCGACAACCGCAAGGAAGTTAGTATCGACTGAGCGAAAACAGCGGGGGTCAGGTCTGACATTCGGACATGGCCTATGCTGTAGCAGGCATATCGCGGCCTGAAATCGTCCGCGGCCGATCGAATAGATGATGCACAGGAGATGTCATGGCCAGGCTCGTATTCGGAATGAACGTGTCGCTCGACGGCTACGTGGACCATATGCGGTTTGCGCCGAGCCCGCGGCTGTTCCGGCATTTCATCGACGAAGCGCGTGCTCAAGCCGGGAGCCTGTACGGCCGCCGCATCTACGAGCTCATGCGCTACTGGGACGAGGATCAGGCCGACTGGGATGCGGACCGGCAGGCGTTTGCGGCGGCATGGCGCAAGCAGCCGAAATGGGTGGTCTCGCGCTCCTTGCAGTCGGTCGGTCCGAACGCCTCGCTCATCAAGGATGATCTGGCGGGCGCGATCCGGCAGCTGAAGGCCGAACGTGGCGGCGAGATCGAAGTGGCCGGCCCCGACCTGGCCCGCAGTCTCACCGAACTCGGTCTGATCGACGAGTACCGGATGTACGTGCATCCGGTCGTGCTGGGCCATGGAACGCCGTACTTCGCCGGTCCGCGTCCGCCACTGCGCCTGGTGGCGCATGACCGGGTGGACGAGGACGTGCTCAGGCTGGTGTATGTCCCTGCCTGACCCAGGGTGTTCGCTGGGCCTAGCCGCAGGTTTCGACGTAGGCGACCGCCGGTTGCAGGCCGGCGCGCATCTTCGTCACCTTGTCGCCGGTGACTTCCAGGATGATGGCGGAACGGCCGTCGGCGCCCGGGAAGGTGACGTAGTGGCCGCTTTCGTCGTACTTGTGCGGCGTGACCTCGGCTGCGGGATGCTTGGCTCGGATCTGCGCGAGCGTGGCGCCGAATGGCACGCCCACGGCGTTCTCGATGCCGGGTTCGGCGTCGGCCCGCGTCACGACATCGTTCTCGACCATGAAGCGCAGCTTGGGCAGGGACGCGAAGCGCACCATGCTGCAGGCGGGGTCGAAAGGCTCGGGCAGGGTGGCCTTGCTGCCGGCGGCCTGCTGCGCCTGTTCCAGCGTCATGCCGAAGCGGATGGCGCCGACGCCTTCGGCGCGCAAGCTTGTCGACGCATTCGCCGGCGCGGGTGTCGCTGCGACCGGTGTTTCCTGCGGCATTGCAGTGCCGGCAGGCGCGGCAGCTGCAACTTCGTCGCCGCCGTTGTTGGCGGTGGGTGGGGCAGGCGGTGCTTGTTTCGAACATGCGCTCAACAGCGCGAGCATGCCGAGTAATAGTGACTTACGCATGAAGGCCTTTCTTTTCGATATCAATTTACTCTCGACTATACTGGGACGACGCGATGGCGGACGCACGAACGGGGCCGCCGACCTCGCTTTGAAAGGAAAAAACGCTTGAAAACGCTCCACGCATGCTTGTTGTCCAGCCTGCTGGTTGGCTGTGCCGGCCAGGCGCCGTCCGCACCGCCGGCCGCATCGACCGTCTCTTCGCCAGCGCAGCTGCATGCAATGTCGGCGCGCCTGTTTCCTTACACGAGACCCGAAACCGACACATCGCGCCTGCCCCTGGCGACCGATACCGATGTGGCCTGGGATGAGATCGCGCACCGGGCATCGATGCGCTGGGATTGCCGGGCGCTCCCGAGCGGGAAATTCGTTGCGAATTCCCTGTGCGCCGCGAAACCGAAGATCGACTCGACATGGCCAGGGAAGGAAGCGCCACCCGGGTGGAGCGGTGTCGTTTTTCTCGATTAGTGCGGCAAATCGACCCGGAGCGAGGCTGGACTTCAGTTCTGCATGTAATGAATAACCGCCCAGTTTTATCGGAATAACGCATGAATACCTTGCCACCGTATCCACAAGCACGCCTGCTGCGCGCCGACGCCGCCAGCGTCGTCGTGACCTGGTCGTTCATGGCCGCGGCGGTGCTGCTCTGGTGGATCAGCGCCTTCATGGCCCCTGCGCTTGGCGGCGCCGCGCGGCTGGCCTTGTGGGGGATGTTCCTGGCCGGCGCGGTGCACATCGTCCTGGCCCTGCTGCACCGCTGTCCGGGCTGCGGCAAGCACCCGACGATCCAGGGCTTTGCGGCGCCGCATCCGGCCTCGCTGTCGCAATCGCGCACGGCGGGCTGGGCGGGCGTGGTGACGAGCGTGGTGCGCAGGAAGCGCTTTGCCTGCATCCATTGCGGCGCCGAATACGCGGTCTAGGCCGCTCGCCTGCATCCAAGGCCGGGCTCGTGTCCGGATGTCAGACCTGACCCTGGCTTGCCACCGGTACGGCTACCGGCTGCTCGGCCCGCCGCGCCCAGCGCTGCGCCAGCACCGCGCACACCATCAGCTGGATCTGGTGGAACAGCATCACCGGCAGGATGATCATGCCCAGCGCCGACGGTGCGAACAGCACCTTGGCCATCGGCACGCCAGTCGCCAGGCTTTTCTTCGAACCGCAGAACACGATGGTGATTTCGTCTTCCTTCGAGAAGCCCAGGCGGCGGCTGGTCCAGGTGGCCAGGCCCAGGGCGATCGCCAGCATCAGCGCGCAGACGCCGAGCAGCGCGGCCAGCGTGGCGCCGGAAATGTGCTGCCACAGGCCTTCGGTGACGGACTCGGAAAACGCGGTGTACACCACCAGCAGGATCGAGCCCTGGTCGACGTAGCGCAGCACCGGCTTGTGGCGGTCGATGAAGGCGCCGATCCAGGGGCGCAGCAATTGGCCGGCGAGGAAGGGCAGCAGCAGCTGTTCGACAATGCTCAGCACCTGCGACCAGCCGAAGCCGGCGTCGCCCGCGCCCTGCACGATGAATGCGCCCACCAGCAGCGGCGTGAGGAAGATGCCGAGGAAGTTCGAGGCCGAGGCGCTGCACACGGCCGCCGCCACGTTCCCGCGCGCCATGGCGGTGAACGCGATCGACGATTGCACGGTCGACGGCAGCACGCACAGGAACAGGATGCCGAGATACAGGTCGGGCGTGAGCAGGCCCAGGGCCAGCGGCTTGATGGCCAGGCCCATCAGCGGGAACATGACGAAGGTCGAGGCCAGCACCAGCAAGTGCAGGCGCCAGTGCAAGATGCCGGCGACGATCGCTTCGCGCGAAAGCTTGGCGCCGTGCAGGAAGAACAGCAGGCCGATGGCGAAGGTGGTGACGTTCCCGAGGGCGTCGGCTACCCCGCCGCTGGCGGGCAGGAAGCTGGCCAGGACGACCATGCCGAGCAGGGCCACGGTATAGGGTTCGATCGCGAGCTTGTGCGCGGTGGAGGAGAGGAGGGTCTTGAAGCGTCCCATGTCGGTCTTTCGTGATGCCGGCCCAGCGGGCCAAACGTCTATTCTAGCCAGATTGCGGATGAGGCGTGCGAGGCCGCTCCGGCGCAGGCACATGGCGCGGGAAGCCCGTATTGACCGCAAAAAAACCGTTTTCGCCCTCCGGCAGCCGAGCTATACTCGCCGCTTGTTTTCATTCACCGGGGTCTTACCTTGTTCAAATCCATCGTCCTGCCGGTCGCCTTGCTTGGCGTCGCGGCACACGCCGTCGCCGACGAAGGCCAGTGGCAACCGCACCAGCTGCCGCAGCTGAAATCCGAACTGAAACGCATCGGCATCACCATCCCGGCCGAGAAGCTGGCCGATCTGTCGAAGCATCCGATGAGCGCCATCGTGTCGCTGGGCGGCTGTTCGGCTTCCTTCGTGTCGCCGGACGGCCTGGTGGTCACGAATCACCACTGCGGCTACGGCGCCATCCAGCGCAACTCGACCCCGGAAAAGAACTACATCGTCGACGGCTTCCTGGCCAAGACCCGCGCCGAGGAACTGCCCGGCGGCCCGAACTCGCTGGTCTACGTGACCGAGAAGGTCGAGAACGTGACCGACCGCGTGCTGAAGGACCTGGGCGCGAACATGAGCGGCCGCGAACGCAGCGAAACGATTTCCTCGCGCATCAAGGCCCTGATCGCCGAGTGCGAAAGCGACAAGGCCTACCGCTGCTCGGTGCCGGCCTTCCACCGCGGCCTCGAGTACTACCGCATCAGGCAGCTGATGATCCGCGACGTGCGCCTGGTATACGCGCCGTCGGACAAGATCGGCAACTTCGGCGGCGACATCGACAACTACGAGTGGCCGCGCCAGACCGGCGACTACACTTTCCTGCGCGCCTACGTCGGCAAGGATGGCCGCCCGGCCGACCCTTCGCCGGATAACGTGCCGTACAAATCGAAGGACTTCCTGGTGGTGTCCGCCGAAGGCCTGAAGAACGGCGACCCGATCCTGCTGGCCGGCTACCCGGGCCGCACCAGCCGCTACAAGCTGCCGTCGGAAATCCGCTTCGCGCGCGACGTCGACTATCCGGCCAAGGTGAAGACCATCACCGCCGACCTCGACGTCATCGCCGCCGCTACCAAGGGCAACGCCGCCTGGGAAGTGCGCTACGCCAGCGTGGCCAAGAGCCTGAACAACGTGCTCAAGAAGACCCAGGGCCTGCTCGACGGCTTCGCGCGCAAGGACATCGCCGCCATCAAGGACGTGCAGGACGCCGAGTTCCGCGCCTGGTACGCGAAGAACGGCAGCGGCGCCGACCTGCTCGGCCAGCTCGATACCTGGATCGAGATGGACATGAACCTCTCGCGCAACGAAGCGGCATATGCCGAAGCCACCAACAGCGACCTGCTGAAAAGCGCGCGCACCCTGTACCGCCTGGCCCTGGAACGCCAGAAGCCGGACGCCCAGCGTGAATCCGGCTACCAGGAACGCGACCTGTCGTTCATCAAGGCGCGCCTGACCCGCCTGGAACAATCCTTCGTGCCGGAAGTGGACCAGGCCCGCTGGCGCGCCAGCCTGACGCGCTGGTCCGCCGCCAGCCCGGCCATGAAGGACGACGCGACGCTGCGCCCGGCCGGCCTGCACGCGGTGATGCCCAAGGCCGACAGCCTGGACGCCTTCTACAAGAACACCGAGCTGGCCGACACCGCCAAGCGCCTGGCCTGGATCGGCAAGGACGTGGACGCCTTCCGCAAGTCGAACGACCCGTTTATTCAATTGGCCGTGCGCCTGAACGACGCCACCACCAAGCTGGAAGACGCGCGCAAGGACATCGACGGCAACCTGGATCGCACCATCCCGCAATACATGGCCGCCGTCATCGCCTGGAAGAAGTCGCAGGGCAAGCCAGTCTACCCTGACGCGAACTCGACCCTGCGCGTGACCTACGGCACCGTGTCGCCGTATGCGCCGCGCGACGGCCTGGTCAAGGGCCCGTTCACGACGGTCGAAGGCATCGTCGAGAAAGCAACCGACAAGGACCCGTTCCTGGTCCCGGCGGCGCTGACGAAGGCGGTGCAGGAGAAGCGCTACGGCGTGTTCAAGGACCCGGTGCTGAACACCGTGCCGGTGAACTTCCTGTCGAGCGCCGACACCACCGGCGGCAACTCCGGTTCGGCGGTGATGAACAAGCGCGGCGAACTGGTGGGCCTGAACTTCGACTCGACCTACGAGTCGATCACCAAGGACTGGTACTTCGACACCGCGATCACGCGCGCGATCCACGTCGACATCCGCTACATGCTGTGGGTGATGAAGGAAGTCGACGGGGCGGATAACCTGCTCAAGGAAATGACGATCAAGTACCCGAAGAAGTAATCCGGGATTGATTGTTCAAGAACCGCGGCCGGAGCAATCCCGCCGCGGTTTTTTACGTTGGCCACGACGTACGGTGGGCACCCCGTGCCCACGCGGTTACGTGCGTGTCCTTGCACCCTTGGCGGTGAATGTTCGCTCGCGAAATCTGAGGTGGACACGGCAGTCAAAAGGGTGTCCGGCCGTTGCACATGTCGCGAGCGAGTCGGTGCCGCCAGCGGTGCAAGGATACGTGCGTGCCGCGTGGGCACGGCGTGCCCACCGTACGTCACACGTCCCGGGCCCGAGTCACAGGTCCCGGGCCGTAATAGAGAAGCGGATCGCGAAGC
Organism: Massilia sp. IC2-278; assembly: GCF_020708045.1. Taxonomy (GTDB): domain Bacteria; phylum Pseudomonadota; class Gammaproteobacteria; order Burkholderiales; family Burkholderiaceae_D; genus Telluria. Next base: position 493,220 of record NZ_JAJFES010000003.1, on the reverse strand, counting down.
GCGTCTCGCCATTGCCGGTCGACGCCAGCGAATACGCAAACCCATGCCGCATCAACACCTCGCGCACAAACATCAGCCCGATCCCCTGGCCACCCTGCTTGGTGCTGAAGAAAGGCGTGAACAACTGGCGCGGCGGCACTTCACCCAGCAGGTCGGCCGAGTCGAACACCGCCAGCACCAGCCCATCGCCATCGCGCTCCAGCGACACTTCCACATGCCCGCCTTCGGCCCCGGCCGCCTGCCTTGCCGCCACCGCCTCGATCGCATTTTTCACGATGTTCAGCAGCGCGCCTTCCATCAGCTGCGCATCCAGCGCCACCGGCGGCACCTCGTCGCAGCGGCGCCAGCGCAGCGTGATGCCGCGGCTGGCGCACTGCTCGCGGTTCAGCCACAGGATGTCGTCGATCATCTCCTTCATGCGCACCGGCCGCAGCTCCGGCGCCGGCATCTTCACCACGCGCGTGAAGCGGTCGATGAATTCGCCCAGGCTCAGGTTGCGCCGCTTCACCGCCTCGATGGCGGTGGCGAAATCGGCGGCATCCGACTCGTTCAGCTGGCTGCGGTAGAACAGCAGCGAATCGAGCACGGAACGGGTCGCCGCCACCGTGTTGTTCACCTCATGCGCCAGCACCCGCACCAGCTTGGCGTAGGTGGCGCGCTCCGAGTCTTCCAGTTCCGCCGTCAGTTCCTCGACCATCAGGAAGTGGCGCGCAAAGCCGCGGTCGTAGAACCGGCCGCGCTGGGCGCGGTAGCGGCGCCCTTCAAGATCGGTGAGCAGGCGGCTGTCGCCCAGGGGCAGGGCGTCGAGCTGGGCGATCAGGTCGAGGCTGCGCTCGCGTGCCCGCGCATCCAGCCCGCGCGCAAGCGGCGCGATGCCGGCCAGCCAGTCGGGCAGGGCATGACCCTGCGGCCGCTCGATGCCGAGCAGGGCCAGGGCGCTGGCGTTCACCAGGCTGACGGCGCCGTCGAAATCGAAGACCAGCACCGCGCCGGGCGTCGCTTCCAGCAGGCGGTCGAGGAAACCCTGCTGCTCGCCGGCGGCCAGGCGCTCGCGGTGCAGGGCCGCCAGCATGGTGTTGAACATGGCGACCAGTTCTTCCAGCTCGCGCGAACCAGGGGCCGCCAGGCGGTTCGCGTAGTGCCCGTCCTGCAGCAGGTCGTGGAAGCGGCGCGTGTAGCCGAGCGGCTCCAGCGCGCGCCGCAGCAGCGCAAAGCCGAGCACCAGGCTGCCCAGCAGCAGCGCTTCGGCGGCGACGAACCACACTGGGCGGCCGATCAGCAGCCAGGCCGCGGCGCCGAACAGCAGCAGGTGCAATGCCAGCAGATACGCGCCCAGGCGCAGGCGCAGCGTCACGCGCCGTCCTCGGTGCCGGGTTCGGCCAGGCCGTGGCGTTCCAGGCGCCGGTACAGGGCGGTGCGCGACAGGCCCAGCGCCCTGGCCACGCGCGTGATGTTGCCGCCGTGCTGGTCGAGCGCCTGCTCGATCATGTGGCGCTCCACCTGTTCCAGGGTCATGCCGTCCACGCCGAGGCGAGGTGCGCTGCCGCTTGCTGCCGCTTCGTCATGCTGGCCGGCCGCGAAGTCGGCGCCCGTCAGCTGCGCCTTGCCGGCCAGGAGCAGGGTGCGTTCCAGGGTTTGCTTGAGCTGGCGGATGTTGCCGGGCCAGGGCTGGGCGCCCAGCCACTCCAGCGCGCTGGCGTTCAGGCCGACCTCGCCCAGGCCATAGCTGTCGGCCACCGACGCCGCGATGTGGCGCGCCAGCAGCGGGATGTCGCTGCGCCGTTCGCGCAGCGGCGGCAGGCGGATGGTGATCAGGTTCAGGCGGTAGAACAAATCTTCGCGAAATTCTCCGGCCGCCACCAGCTCGGCCAGTTCGCGGTTCGTGGCCGAGACCACGCGCACGTCGGCCTGCTCGCTGCGGCTGGCGCCGACCGGCTGGTAGCGGCCGTCCTGCAGCACGCGCAGGAGTTTCACCTGGTCGCCGCGATTGAGTTCCCCGATCTCGTCGAGGAACAGGGTGCCGCCTTCGGCCGCGGCGATGTGGCCCTTGCGATCGCTGCGCGCATCGGTAAAGGCGCCGCGCACGTGGCCGAACATCTCGCTCTCGAACAGCGTCGGCGTGATCGCGCCCATGTTGATCTTGACGATGGGTTGATCGGCGCGCGGGCTGTTGCGGTGGATGGCGTCGGCCACCAGCTCCTTGCCGGTGCCGCTTTCGCCCAGGATCAGCACCGGCGCGCGCGTCTTCGCCACCTGGGCGATGGTGGCCAGCACGCGCAGCAGCTTCGGATGCTCGCCGACGATGGCGGAAAAGTCGAAGCCGCTGTCGAGCGCCGCGCGCGTGGGGCCGCCGGCCGGGGCGCCGGCCAGGTCCAGCGTGGCGCGCACCAGTTCCACCAGCTGGGCGTTGTCCCAGGGCTTGGTGAAGAAGTTGGCGGCGCCGGCCTTGATGCCATTCACCGCCAGCGCAATCGAGCCCCAGGCCGTCATCAGGAGCACGGGCAGCTGCGGATGCTGCTTGCGGATGGCTTCCAGCAGGGCCAGGCCCTCGGCGCCGCTGGTCTGCAGCGAAAAGTTCATGTCCTGCAGGACCAGGTCGAAGGGTTCGCGCGCCAGCAGGGCCAGGGCCGGCGCCGGCCCGTCGCAGCAGGCGGCGTCGAAACCGGATTGCTTGAGCAGCAGGGCCAGCGACACCTGGACCGCGCCATCGTCGTCGACGACCAGGATGCGCGGAGTGCGTGATGCTTCCATCTCGGTGAGTCTCTTTTCTGTTTATTCGTAGTGCAGCGCTTCGGTCGGGCTCAGGCGGCTGGCGCGCCAGCCCGGGTACAGGGCGCACAGCAAGGATAGCAGATAGATGACCACCATCGACAGGCCGGCCGCCGCAGCGAAGACCGCCCAGTTCAGGCTTTCGCCGAGCACGCCGGTGAGCGGCAGCTGCACCAGCAGGACCAGGCCGAGCCCGATCGCGATGGAACTGAGCATGAACTGTTCGAGCACGATCTGGCGGTAGATGCCGGCGGCGCTGGCGCCGATCGCGCGGCGCAGGCCGATCTCGGGGATGCGCGCGGTGGTGTTCTGCCACAGCGCGCCGAACAGGCCAAAGGCGACCATCACCAGCATGAAGGCGGCGATCACCGAGACCAGCACCAGCGGCATGGCGCGCGTATGCAGCATGGTCTTGCGCAGCGTGGCCAGCGGCGTGACCTGGTAGCCCCAGTCGTTGCGGATCAGCTTCAGGCGGCGCACCAGGCGGTTCTCGAAATCGCGCCCGGTGCCCGGCTTCACCTTCAGCACGATGGTGCGGATGTCGCCCTCGTTCCTGCCCGGCTCGAAGCGCAGGAAGGCGAAGTTGACCGGCGCATCGAATTCGCCCTTGGGCCGGAAATCCTCGACCACGCCGACCACGCGGTAGCTGGTGCCCGGCTTGTCGCCTTCGCCGTCGATGAATTGCTGGCCGAGCGCGCGTTCGCCGGGGAACATGGCGTCGGCCATGCGGCGGTTGATGACTACCGGCCGCGCGGCGCTGCCGTTGTCGAGCTGGGAGAACCAGCGGCCCTCGCTCAGGCGCAGCCCGAGCACGCCGGCCAGCGCATCGTCGGTCTCGATCATTTCGGTGTGCACCTGCGGCGCCCCGGCGCTGCGCCGCATGTCGCCGGCATAGGTCGACATGGCGTAGGGCTCGTGGTTGACAAAGGCGCTGGCGCTCACTTCCGGCAGCTCGGCCAGGCCGCGCCGCAGGGTGTCGTAGACGGCGGCGTCGAAACGTTCCTTGCCGTTGTCGGCGGCCTGGATCGACACCGACCAGACGTCGTTCGCCTCGAAGCCGAGCGGCATGCGGTACAGCTGCAGGTAGCGTGCGCCGAACGCGGCAACGCCGAACACGATGGCGAACGCGAGCAGGATTTCAAGGCTCAGCATCAGGTTCCTGGACTTGCGTTTCCAGGTCAGTTTCAGCAGATGGCGGAACATCAGATCGCTCCCTTCAGGGCGTGGACAGGGTCGAGGCGCGACATCTTCCAGGCGGGCAGCACGCCGGAGACCAGGCCGAAGACGGTGGCGATCAGCATGCCCCAGCCGAACACGGCCAGGTTCAGGTCGTAGCGCATGTAGTCGATCAGCTGGATGTGCTCGAGCCAGGCCAGCACGCCGGCGGTGGCAGCCAGGGCCAGCAGGCCGCCGGCCAGGCAGAGCAGCACGTTTTCCACCACCAGCTGGATCGCCAGCTGCGAACTGGTGGCGCCGAAGGCCTTGCGCACGCCGATCTCGACGCGCCGCTCCATGATGCGGCCGGTGTTCAGGTTGACCAGGTTCAGTGCCGGCAGCAGCATGAAGACCAGCATCGCCGCAACGATCAGGGCCAGCAGCTTGCCGGCGCCGGAATCGAAGGTTTCGTTATTGCCGACCGTGATGCGTGCGAACAGGTCGAGCTTGCTGTCGGCCCAGAAGCGGGTGCTCTTCCATTGCTTGGGGTCGTCGTGGACGACGCTTTTCGCGATCTGCTCCACCTGGCGCTGGATGCGCGGCAGGTCGGCGGCGCGCTCGGCCAGGATCAGGGCCACGAACATGCCGCTCATCTGGTTGCGGTAGTCCGAGGACGCATAGGTGCTGATCGGCGCCCAGACGTCGGCAAAGGCGTTCACGTGCATCGCATCCTCGACCACGCCCACGACCTCGAAGTTCTGGCCGCTGACGTCGATGTGCTGGCCGACGGCAAGCGCGGGTGCGCCGGGGAAGAGGCGTTGCGCCGTGCTCGCGTTCAGCACCGCGATCATGCGGCCGGCGGCATCGTCGGCGGCGTTCGGCAGGCGCCCGGCCAGCAGCGTGAAGTCGAGGATCTTCCAGTAGTCGGCATCGGCGCGGCGCATCTGCAGCTCGCTCACGCGCTCGCCCTGGTAGACCGCGGCGCCGGTGGGCAGGGTCACCGCGGCCACGCGCTCCACACCCGGCATCGGCTTCAGGTACTTCTCGATCAGCTTGAAGCCGAGCGGCATGGTGCTGACGCGGTGGCCGTCCGGGCTGTCCAGGCGCATCATGACGATCTGCAGGAAGCGATCGCTCTTGCCTTCGACCCCGGACGGGCGGAAGGCGGTCTCCAGCAGCGAGGTCACGACCATCAGCACCACCAGGGTGAGCACGATGCAGACCAGGTTGATCGCGGTGAAGAGTTTACGGCGCATGAAGACCTTCCATGCGGTGAGCAGGTAGTTGCGAAGCATGGCGACTCCTTAGGCGACCAGCTGGCCGTCGAACACGCGCACGATGCGGCTGGTGCGGCGCGCCTCGTGCTCGTCGTGGGTGACCATGACCACCGTGGTCCCCTCGGCGTTCAGCTTGAGCAGGATGTCCATGACTTCGGCGCCCATCTTGCTGTCGAGGTTACCGGTGGGCTCGTCGGCGAGCAGTACCTGCGGCTGGCCGACGATCGCGCGCGCGATCGCCACGCGCTGCTGCTGGCCGCCCGAGAGCTGGTTCGGGAAGTGATCCATGCGTGCGCCGAGGCCCACCTTTTCCAGCGCCTCCTCGGCCAGGCGGCGACGTTCGCCGGCGGGCATCGACCGGTATAGCAGCGGCAGTTCGACGTTGTCGATCACGCGCAAATCGGGGATCAGGTGGAAGCTCTGGAAGATGAAGCCGAAGGTGCTGTTGCGCAGTCTGGCCACCTGCTTGTCGCGGTAGCGCGTGATCGGGATGCCGTCGACCTCGATGCTGCCTGCGCCCGGCCGGTCCAGCAGGCCGATGAGATTGAGCAGGGTGCTCTTGCCGCAGCCGCTGGGGCCCATCATGGCGACGAATTCGCCTTTTTGCACGTGCAGGTCGATTTCCTTCACGGCCAGGGTTTCCACCTTGTCGGTGCGGTAGGTCTTGCTGACTTTGTTCAGTCGGATCATGTTTGTCCCTCGTTTGAATTCAGTTGGTGATGCGGATGCTGTCGAGATCCTTGAAGGCCTTGGTGTCGGACACGATGAAGCGCTCGCCCGGCCGCGCACCGGACACCACTTCGACCAGCCTGCCGTCGCCGCCGCCCAGCTGCAGCGTGGTCTTGCGCGCCACGCCGTCGCGCACTGCGAATGCGGGCTGCGGGCCGCTGCCATTGAAGGCGGCGCCGGCGTCGAGCACCAGGGTGCCGGTCTTTTGCTCGGTGACGATGTTGACGTCGACCCGCATCTTGTTGCGCAGCAGCGGGTTGTGCGGCTGTTCGAGGTCGACCAGCAGCTTGACGGTGCCGTTCTGGATCTCGGGCAGGATCGTGTGCACGCGGCCCGCCAGCACCTCGCCGTTCTGCTCGACGCGCACTTTCTGCTCGGGCACCAGCAGGCGAGCATGGAAGTCGGACAGGGTCGCCTCGACGCGGTAGTTGTTCATCTCCGACACCCGCGCCAGCAGCTGGCCGGCGGCCACGCTGGCGCCTTCTTCCTGCACCAGCGAGGTCAGCATGCCGGCCCAGGGCGCGGCCACCTTCGTCTGCGCCAGCCGGCGTTCCTGCTGGGCGATCTGCTTGGCCAGGATCGCCTTTTGCAGGTTGGCGGCGTCGATGCTGCCGGCGGTGGCGCGGCGGCTGTCGGCGATCTGCTCGCGCTGCTGGCGCAGCTGGATCTCGGTGCGCTTGACGTTCAGTTCCGAGGCCAGCAAGTCTTCGCCCGAGACCAGGCCGCTCTGGCGCAGCTTCTGGTTGCGTTCCTGGCGCGCACGGGCCGACAGCAGGTCGAGTTCCAGCAGTTCGATGCTGCTGGCGAGCGCCTTGTGCTTCTGGTCCAGCTCCACCTTCAGCAGGGCGACGCGGTTTTCCTGCTGCGCCAGCTGCTCCTGCAAGGCCTCGAGCGCGAGGCGCACTTCGCGGTCGTCGAGTTCCAGCAGTAGCTGGCCGGCTTGCACCTGCTGGCCCGGTTTCGCATGGACCTTGGCCACGCGGCTGGCGGCCGGGCTGGCCACCACTTCCTCGTGCACCGGGATCACGATGCCGGAGGCGTTCACGGTGCTGGCGACGTCGCCCTTGCGCACGGTGGAGACGATGATGTCGGCGGCGGCCACGCTGGGCCGCAGCAGGCGGTTGATGCCCCAGCAGGCGGCCACGATGGCGGCGAGCAGCAGGATGCCGAGAGCGATGCGGATGCGCTGGCGGCGGCGGATGAAATCGGGAGCGAGGGCCTGGTCCATGGTGAATGTGTGCTTGGTCTTGTCTTCCTTATTGCAAGGGCCGTGCCAGCCCGGTTTGCCCCGTACGCGCCGGGTTGTGGCGGCGCCGGCTGACCGCCTGCGAACACTGGTGTCCGGTTCCGGACAGTTGCTTATCCTTGCGCATTCCCGTGGTAACTCGCATAATCGCCTGCTGACCTGTTCGCGCCGCTTGCGCACCCGATGCGCAGCTTGCGCAGAACCGTCCCAATGAACGATACCCTCGCCATCTTCGGCTTTCCCACCACGCCGCTCGAACTGATTTCGTTTGCCCTCGCGGTCACCACCGTGCTGCTCAACGTGCGCCAGAACCACTGGGCCTGGCTGTTCTCGATCACCTCGTCGGCCACGTATGCCGTGGTGTTTTTCGACGCGCGCCTGTACGGCGACAGCGGTTTGCAGCTGGTCTTCATCGCGGCGTCGGTGTGGGGCTGGTACCAGTGGCTGCGCGGGGCAGGGGAGACGCGCCTGGTGGTCACGCGTTTGCACGGCGCCGGCTGGGCCTGGGCGCTTGCCGGCTGGGCGTTCGGCTTCCTGCTGCTGTCGTGGTTCCTGAAGACCTACACGAATACCGATGTGCCGCACATGGACGCCTTCCTCACCGCCGGCAGCCTGGTCGGCCAGCTGCTGCTGGCGCGTAAAAAAGTCGAGAACTGGGTGGTGTGGATCGTGGTCGACGTGCTGTACGTGGGCCTCTACCTGTTCAAGGACCTGCACGTGACGGCGGTGCTGTATGCGGTCTTCGTGCTGCTGGCCGCACGCGGCCTGCGTGCATGGAGCAATGTCGCGCGGGCGGACCGATGAAGCGCATCGCCATCCTCGGCGCCGAGTCCTCGGGCAAGTCGACCCTGTGCGAGGCGCTGGCGCGGCGCCATGGCACCGTGTGGGTGCCCGAATACCTGCGCGAGTTCGTCGACACGATGGGGCGCGTGCCCTTCGAGGGCGACCAGTTCGGCATCGCCCGCACCCAGCGTGCGCGCGAAGATGCGGCGGCCTTGCAGGCGCGCGGTTACCTGTTCTGCGATACCACGCCCCTGATGACTGCCTTGTACAGCCGCGTCTACTGGGGCCGCGTCGACGCGCAGTTGACGGAACTGGCGCGCAGCCACGACTACGCGCTGACGCTGGTGACCGCCACCGACACTCCCTGGACGCCAGACGGCCTGCAGCGCGAGTCGGAGGAAGTGCGCGAGCTGGTGCACCGCATGGTGCTGGCGGAATTGCAGGAACGGGGCATCCCGTACCTGCTGGTGAGCGGAGACCTGCCGCAGCGCATCCTCCAGGTGGAGAATGCGCTGGCTGCGCTTTAGAAGTCGAACTGCGCCGACACGCGGAAGGTGCGCGGCGCGCCTGGCAGCAAATAGCCGCCCAGTTGCTGGGTGACGTCGCGCCAGTAGAACTTGTCGAACACATTGTCGACGCGCGCACGCAGCGTCACGTTCTGCGACCCCATCTTCATGCCATACGCCGCGCCTAGGCCGAACACGTGGTAGCCCGGTACGTAGACCGTGTTCTGCGGGTCGAAGGCCTTCTTGCCCGCGTACTGCCACTGGCCGCTCACTTTCAGGCCCGGGACGGCCGGCACCGCGTAGTCGGCCCACAGCGTGGTCTTCAGTTCCGGCACGTTGGTGGCGCGCTTGCCGTCGTACAGGGCGTCGCCGGTGTCCTGCTGCTTTGCGCGCAAGGCCATCAAGGTTGCGCCGTAGGTGAGGGCGCCGCTGCTGCGTTGGGCCGCCAGTTCGACGCCGCGGTGCATCTGCTCGCCGTTGCGGATAAAGGTGTTCGCTTCATTGACGTATTCCAGGCCGGTGCTGATCTGGAACAGCGCCGCCGTCAGGCCGATGTCGCCGATTAGGCCCTTGGCGCCGAGTTCGAACTGCTTCGAGCGGTTCGGGCCCAGGTCCTGGTTCTGGTTGGTGGTTTCCATCTCGGCCACGCCGCCCGACTGCAGGCCGTGGGCCACGGTGCCGTACACGTTCCAGCCTGGCGTGACGCTGTACACGAGCGAGGCGCTCGGCAGCAGCCAGTTGCCCTTGTTCGCCGTCGGGCCGAGTGCCAGTTCCGGTGTTTGCGTGCTGTCGATCTTCGTGTAGCGCAGGCCGGCGTGCAGGGCGAGTTCCGGCGTGAGGGTAAGGATGTCCTGCACGAACAGCGAACGTTCACGTTCGGTGTAGCGCTCGCTGACCGGGCCGGTGCTCGGGTTGCCCGGGGCCGGGTCGACGGCCAGGTTGGCGTAGATGTTGCTGTAGCCGGCGTAGTCGTAGACGTAGTCGCCGTAGCTGTTGTGGCGCTCGGCGTAGCCGATGCCGGCGGTGAGCACGTGGCGCAGGGCGCCAGTGGTGAAGCGGCCCTGTACCTGCGCCTGCACGCCGAACGGCGTCTTGCGCTCGCCCACGCTCTGGTAGTCGTACACGTCGTAGTCGCCATTCGAGCAGTAACCCGGGTAGTAGCCGTCGCCCTCGTTGCTGCAGCCGTAAGGGAAGGCGGTGTAGTCGTCGCGCTTGAACCAGTGCTTGTTGGCGGTAACCGTGGCGCGCCAGTCGCTGTTCAAGCGGTAGTCGAAGCGCAGGCCGAAGTTGGCGCTGTCGGTGTCGACCGGCCTGGTCCAGGGCTGGGCATTCAGCAGGGTCTTCGGGTTCACGCCGCGCGGCAGTTCCACGCCGCGGATCAATTGGTAGCCGGGCGCGGTGATCTGTTCCTTGTGCTGGAAGTCGGCGTCCAGCTGCAGCAGGGCATCCGGGCTGATCTGCCAGTCGAAGGCGCCGGACACGAACTGGCGCTTGCCGTCGGCGCCATCCACATACGAACGCAGGCGTTCGGCGGCGGCGTTCACGCGGTAGCCGAAGCGCTTGTCGTCGAAGCGCCCGCCGACATCGACGGCGCCGTACAGGGTGCCGCGCTCGCGCGCTTCGACCGTGACGGAACGCAGGTCGGTGCTGGTGGGGCGCTTGGTGACGAAGTTCAGGATCCCGCCCGGCGCCGCCAGGCCGGCCTGCATGCCGGCCACGCCCTTCAGCAGTTCCAGGCGCTCCTTGTTCTCCAGCGGGATCTGGGCGTCGGTGGGAATCGCGATGCCGTCCTTGCGGTAGCCCGAGTTATTGTTCAGCATGAAGCCGCGCACCGAGAACTGCTCGGCATAGCCGACCGCGTTGTAGGCGTCGCCGACCGAGGCGTCGTAGGCGAGGGCGTCGCTGGCGCTGCGGATCGACAGATCCTGCATCTGCTCGCGGCTGAAGGCGCTGATCGAGACCGGGGTGTCGACGATCGGCATGTCGGCAAAGCCGCCGACGCTGGCGCGGTCGCTCGTGGTCCACTTGCTGCCGCTGACGACGACCGAGGGAATGGCGTCGTTCGTTTGCGCGAATGCCGGAACGGCGAACGCCTGGGCCACGGCGCAGGCGAGGAGGGTGTGCTGCAAAACTGGTTTCATTGTGTGCTCGGATTCGAGCGGCGCACGGGCGCCGCTTTTGAAAAAACCGGAGCCAACGTGGGGGAAGGGCAAACAAATGGGGAACTGCGTTGCGCTTTCCTTCGCTGGCATTATCCAGATCAGGTACGAAGGGTATCTCTCACCCGGAACGCGAATTCCAGGACCCCTAGCGAAGGCGCGAGTGTAGCACGGCGTATGGCGCTTTTGTCAATGCGGAAATGGTGGTGTTCCGTAGGGTGGACACCTGTGTCCACGCGGTATGGCACCGTCGAGCAATCGAAAAGCAAACCGTATGGTGGTGTGCGAGCGAATTGGAGGCCGCCTGAAACGTTGCGGCGTTAATGAGTACGACCGCGTGGACACAGGTGTCCACCCTACGAACAACAATTCAAACCTCCGCCGCCTCGCGCACCGGTGCGGCATGCTCATGATTGGCACGCGCATGCAGCAGGTGCCGCTGCAGGGTCGACTTGGCCGAGGTCTCGATCGCGCGCCAGTAATCGCGCCGTTGCGCCGCGCGCTTGCGGTGTTTCGATGGCATGTCGGCCAGCGGCTTGAGGTAGAAGGGAAGCGAGATCAGCCAGGTGTCGCCGGGTAGCTCGACCCCGCCCAGGATCTTCCAGAATCCATCGTAGGCATTCGCGAAGTGCTTGGCGTCGAGCGGGTCGTAGGCCGGGTGCGCCGTGCACTTCACGCCCGCCACCTGCTCCATGCCCACCGCCTGCGCCACGCCCTGCATCGCGGCGAAGCAGAAGAAGCTCGGCGAGTTGTTGGGGAAGGCGTTCTCGAAGGCTTCGAAGGCTTCGCCGGAATCGCTCCAGCGGCCCTGGTTGCGGGTGATGAAAGGCACCAGCCCCGGCGGCAATCCGGCCACCGCGCCATCGACCCAGGAGAACGACAGCCGGTGCAACACCTTGCCGCCGGCGACCAGGGCGATCGTCAGGTCGCCTTCGGCATTCATGCGCGAGCCCATCTCCAGGCGGATCAGGAACTGGCTGCCGCCTGCCTCGTGCTGCCACAGCGCCAGCCCGCCGCCCGCGTACACGGCCTGCTTGTAGGCGGCATTGAAACTGGTTTCCTCGAAACGGTAATGCGACAGCACGCATTGCACGCGCTGGCGCGCCGACAAACCCTTGACCAGGTAATGGCGGTGGCTCAGGTGGTGGAACAGGTCGGTGTTGGTGGGCGCCGCCACGTAGTTGCGCACCACGTCGAGCTGGCATAGCGCGGCATGGTCTTGCCAGTAGCGCAGCACGCGCGCGCTGCGCAGCACCGCCATCAGGCGCGAGGTGAAGGAAAGCTGGCCGCGGCGGGCCGTCCAGTGCTTGGCGAGGTGGGCGAAGATCATGGTCGCGTTCCGTAGGTGGCGGTGTCAGGCAAACTCATGTTGGCTCAGCTGCCTTTTACCGGCGGTGAGATTGCTCAAGGGAAACAAATTCTTTGAGGCAATCTTTCCGACGCCATGACGGGAAATAGCGAACACGGTTATGCTCCTTCGACTCTGATTCTTGTCAAACGTAATGACATGTTTCTTACAAGAATAACATGAGCCGCGCGCGCCCCCTCCGGAATTTGCTCGATACTGCCGGTTCACTCACGGAGAGAACCATGGCTTACGAACTGTATTACTGGCCCAGCCTGCAGGGCCGCGGCGAATTCGTCCGGCTGGCGCTGGAAGAAGCAGGCGTCGACTATTCCGATGTGGCGCGCGGCTGGCACGGCGTCGACAAGCTGATGGCGGCCATGAAGGAAGGCCCGACGCCCCCGTTTGCGCCGCCTTATTTGCGCGCCGGCGACCTGACGATCGGCCAGACCTCGACGATCCTGATGTTCCTCGGCGAGCGCCACGGCCTGGCGCCCCAGGATACGGCAGGGCGGCTCTGGACCCAGCAATTGCAGCTGACGATTGCCGACGTGGTTGCCGAAGCCCACGAGACCCACCATCCGGCCGGCATGAATGTGTACTACGAAGACCAGAAGCCCGAGGCCTTGCGCCGCGCACAGGAATTCACCTCCGCGCGCATACCCAAGTTCCTCGGCTATTTCGCCCATGTGCTGGACGAGAAGGACTACCTGCTGGGACAGGACGTGACCTACGCCGACCTCTCCCTGTTCCAGGTGCTGGAAGGGCTGAAGTACGCCTTTCCGAAGGCGACGGCGCGCGTGCTGGCCGAGCATCCGCAGCTGGAAGCACTACGCCAGCGCGTGGCCGAGCGCCCGCGCATCGCCGCCTACCTCGGGTCCGAGCGGCGCATCCCGTTCAACGAGGAAGGCATCTTCCGGCATTACCCGGAACTGGACGCCTGAGTTCCTTCAATCCCACTGCGGCGCAAAGTCCGGGCTGACCAGGCGTTCGCCGCGTTCCAGCGCATCGATGGCGGCGATGTCGCCCGCATCGAGCCTGATGCTGCCTGCCGCCAGGTTGCTTTCCAAATTGGCGCGCCGGGTCGAGGACGGGATCACGGCATGACCCTTGGCCAGCAGCCAGGCCAGCGTCACCTGGGCCGGCGTCGCGTCCACGCGCGCTGCAATCGCGCGGATGACCGGCTCGTCGATCACCTTGCCATAGGCGAGCGGCATGTAGGCGGTGACGTGGATGCCGTGTTCACGGGCAAAGGCAGGGACCGCGCGGTTCTGCAGATAGGGATGCAGCTCGACCTGGTTGGTGGCGATGTTCTGCGCGCCGACCGCGGCGATGGCCTCGCGCATCAGCGGGATCGTGAAGTTCGAGATCCCGATGGCGCGGGTCAGGCCGCGTTCGCGCGCCGCCATCAGCGCTTCCATCGACTCAGCCACGGAGACGGCGGCGCCGGGCGAGGGCCAGTGGATCAGGGTCAGGTCGACCGCGCTTGTCTTCAGCTTGCGCAGGCTCTCTTCCAGGCTCGGGACCAGGGTGTTGCGCGACAAATGTTCGGTCCAGATCTTGGTGGTGACGAAGACTTCGCCACGCGCCACGCTGCTGGCGGCAAGCGCCTGGCCAACTTCGTCCTCATTGCCGTAGATTTGGGCGGTGTCGATGTGGCGGTAGCCGAGGTCGAGGGCGTTGGCGACGCTGTCGATGGCTTGCTGGCCTGCCAGGCGGAAGGTGCCGGCGCCGATGTTAGGCATGTTCATGTGATGTCCTTTTAGTGAATTAAACGAGTTCTGCCGGGTTTTGTAGCTGAGGCTGCGATTGCGCCTTGCGGGCCGCTTGAGCCCGTTCATCGCGCCGGTCGAGGTGGCCGGCCAGCGTAGTCAGGGCCAGGGCGCCGAGCACGACCAGCGCGCCGATCGGCGGCGTCGCCATCAGGCCCAATTGTTCGACGATCACGCCGCCGCCCCAGGCGCCGAGCGCGATGCCGAGGTTGAAGGCGGCGATGTTCAGGCCGGAGGCCATGTCCAGCGCCTGCGGCGCATCGCGCTCGGCGCGCTGCACCACATAGAGCTGCAGGCCCGGCACGTTGCCGAAGGCGACCGCGCCCCAGGCCAGCACGGTGGCCACGACCAGCACCGGATGCGGCGCGGTGAAGGTGAGCACGGCCAGCACGACGGCCAGCAGCGCGAACACGACCTGCAGCGCGCGCACCGGGCCCTTGCGGTCGGCCAGGCGTCCGCCCCAGATATTCCCGGCGGCGACCGACACGCCGTACACCAGCATCACCAGGCCCACGCTCGAGGCCGCGAAACCGGCGACGTCTTGCAGGATCGGCGCCAGGTAGGTAAAGGTGATGAACGAACCGCCATAGCCGAGCGTGGTGATGGCATACACCAGCAGCAGGCGCGGCTTTTTCAGGACCGCGAACTGCGCCGCCAGGCTGACCGGCTTGCCGGCGCCGATGGAAGAGGGCACCAGCAGCATGCTGCCGACCATGGCGATCACGCCGAGCAGGGCGACGGCCAGGAAGGTCGACTGCCAGCCGAATTGCTGGCCGATCCAGGTGCCGAGCGGCACGCCGGTGACCAGGGCCACCGTGAGGCCGGTGAACATCAGGGCAATCGCCCGCGCCGCCTTGTCCTTGGGCACCAGGCTGGTGGCAATGGTCGAGCCGATCGAGAAGAAGACGCCGTGCGCGAGGCCGGTCAGCACGCGCGCCGCCATCAGCGCGGCATAGCCGGGCGCCACCGAGGCGACCAGGTTACCGGCCGTAAACAGCAGCATCAGGCCGATCAGCAGGCGCTTGCGCGGCACGCGCGCGGTGAGGGCGGTCAGCACCGGGGCGCCGACCGCCACGCCCAATGCGTACAGGCTGACCAGCAGGCCGGCCGAGGGAAGCGAGACGCCGAGGCTGGCGGCAACGTCAGGAATCAGGCCGACGATGACGAATTCAGTGGTCCCGATGGCAAAGGCGCTTAATGTGAGCGCCCATAAAGCGAGTGGCATAGTGTTCTCCTGCAGCCAATGTTGAAAAGTAGGGCTGCAGTGTGAGCGAAACAGGCCGCCAGAAAAATCCTTTGCCCTACAATACACTTTTGACTGGGAGTCACGAATGATCGACGTAGAGGCATTGATTGCATTCTCCGCAGTCATGGATGCGGGATCGTTTTCCGGCGCCGCCGAGCGCCTGGGGCAGACGCCGTCAGGTGTCTCGCGCACGGTTGCGCGACTGGAAAAGCAGCTCGGCATGACCCTGCTGCACCGGACCACGCGCCGCCTGCAGCTCACCGACGAGGGCGCCTGGCTGCTCGAGCGTGCGCGCGCCATCCTGGTCGACCTCGAGCACACCGAGCTGGAAGCGGCGGCGCGCCGCTCGCAACCGTCCGGGCTGGTGCGCGTGAACGCGGCCACACCCGCGCTCGACCACCTGCTGGCGCCGCTGGTGCCGGCCTTCCTCGACGCCTACCCGCTGGTACAGCTGGAACTGACCAGCGGCGAAACCGTGGTCGACCTGATCGAGGAGCGCGCCGACCTGGCGATCCGCATCGGTCAATTGCCCGACTCGACGCTGAACGCGCGCCGCCTCGGCAGCAGCCGCATCCGCGTGCTGGCGGCGCCCGGCTACCTGGCGCGACACGGCACGCCGGCCAATGTGGCCGAGCTGGCCCAACATCGCCTGCTGGGCTTCTCGAAGCCGGCCTCGCTGAACACCTGGCCGCTGGCCCGGGATGGCGCCGAGGGCTATACCATCGAACCCGCCGTCACCGCGTCGAGCGGCGAGACGGTGCGCCACCTGGCGCTGGCCGGCGCCGGCATCGCCTCGCTGTCGGATTTCCTCACGCGCGCGGACATCGCGGCCGGCCGCCTGGTGCCGGTGCTACCTGACGCGGCGCTGCCCTGGGACCAGCCGGTGTGGGCCGTGTTCTACAAGCAGGGCGCGCTGGCGCCGCGGGTGACGGCGCTGGTGGATTTCCTGGCGCGCGAACTGGCGCCGCTGCTGGAAAACTAGCCTGCGCGCGGGAAGAATGCCGCGTTCGTTTGGCGCAGCGCAGCACAGCCGATGGTTGCACGAACTTCAAGCCGGCGCTACGCTCGAACAGCAGTACAAGAACCCGCCGTAGCGGTCACCCATCCTGAAAGGAGCGCGCAACATGAGTTCGGAAGTCAAACCCGTCGAAGAGGGCATGCACACCATCACCCCGCACCTGACCTGCGCCAACTGTCACGAAGCCATCGAGTTCTACAAGCGGGCCTTCGGCGCGCGCGAGGTCATGCGCTCGCTTATGCCCGACGGAAAAATCGGTCACGCCATGCTGCGCATCGGCGACTCGCCGCTGTTCCTGGCGGACGAGTTTCCCGATTACGGCGCTTTCGGTCCGCTGGCGCTGAAAGGCTCGTCGGTCAACATCCACCTGGCCCTGCCCGATGTCGATGCGGTGTGGGAGCAGGCCGTGGCCGCCGGCGCGACCGTCAAGATGGAACTGGCCGACCAGTTCTGGGGCGACCGCTACGGCCAGATCGAAGACCCGTTCGGGCATCGCTGGTCGCTGGCCCAGCACGTGCGCGACGTGTCGGAAGAAGAAATCCAGGAGGCCATGAAGAACATGTGCGCCTGACCGTCCGGGCTCAGGCTGTGGCGGCGCTCAGGTGGCGCTCAGGTGGCGCTCAGGTGCTGATACAGGATCAGGCTGCCGATCACGATCAGCACCAGGCCGCCCATGATCTCGGCGCGCTTGCCGACCAGCGCGCCGAGGCCGCGGCCCAGCATCACGCCGATCGTCACCATTACGAAGGTGGCAAAGCCGATGGCGGCCGCGGTGACGGCGATGTTGGCGTCGATGAAGGCAAGGCCGGCACCGACGATCAGGGCGTCGATGCTGGTGGCCACGCCGGTGATGGCCAAGCGCCAGAAGCCGTGGCTGGAGGGTTTCTCGTCGTCGAACTCGGGCGCGCTGAAGCCTTCGCGGATCATGCGCAGGCCGAGCAGGCCGAGCAGGACAAAGGCGATCCAGTGGTCCCAGGCCTGGACGTAGGGCGCCGCCGCATTGCCCAGCACCCAGCCGAGCAGCGGCGTCAGGCCCTCGATCACGCCGAAGATCAGGCCGGTGCGCAAGGCTTCGCGCAACTGCGGACGCTGCAGCGCGGCGCCCTTGCCGACGGCGGCGGCAAAGGCATCGGTGGACATGGCCAGGGCGAGAGAGGCGGTGGCGGCGAAATTCATGGAACGCTTTCTGTCGGGCGAACGCAAAGGCAGGCCCGCGCGGCCCGAACTCCGCACGCAGGCTTGCCAAAGGTCTTGCCAACCGAACAGGGCGCGAATTCACACACAAGATGCTGAACGCGCGCGCTTGGCTGCCCGTACCACGGCCGCTTGTGTTTGCTGGCCGAGTATGTTGATACGGGAACTTCCTGGGAGGAAGCAGGCTACTCCCCAATGGGAGCCGACATTATAACCGAGGGCCCGGCTCGGCAGTACAGCAGGAATGTGGGCATTTGCACAAGAGAATACCGAAACGCGTAGACTGTGCGGCAAGCGGCATACCTCGTGTATGCCATCCACCGATCCACAGGAGGCAGCTTGGACACCATTGACCACGACAGCGGCATGCACGACATCGACATCGTCATCGTTCCGCCCACGCACGACCTCGGCGACGGCTTCAAGGTGCGCCGCGCGCTGCCCAGCCGCCAGCGGCGCATGGTCGGTCCCTTCGTCTTTCTCGACCAGATGGGTCCGCACGTGTTCACGCCCGGCCAGGGCCTGGACGTGCGCCCACACCCGCACGTCTGCCTGGCCACCGTCACTTACCTGTTCAGCGGCGAAATCCTGCACCGCGACAGCCTGGGCGTCGTGCAAGCCATCCAGCCCGGCGCGGTCAACTGGATGACGGCCGGGCGCGGCATCGTCCACTCCGAGCGCACCGCCCTTGAACGCCGCCAGGCAGGTTCCGATCTGTTCGGCCTGCAATGCTGGGTGGCGCTGCCACGCGCGGTGGAAGAAAGCGATCCCGCCTTTGCCCACATCGGCAAGGGCGAGCTGCCCTTCATCGAAGACGGCGGCGTCAGCGCGCGCGTGGTGGCCGGCAACTACTGGGGCAAGAAGGCGCCGGTGCCGACCCACTCCGACATGTTCTACGTCGACCTGACCCTGCAGCCCGGCGCGCGCATCGCCATGCCGGCCGAGTACCACGAGCAGGCCCTGTACATCGTCGAAGGCAGCATCGACCTCGGCCGCGACGGCGTATTCGAGGCCGGGCAGCTGGTGGTGCTGAAACCCAAGGCCGAAGTCATCCTGCGCGCACCCGGGCCGGGGCCAACGCGCGCCATGCTGCTCGGCGGCGAACCCATGGACGGCCCGCGCTACCTGTCCTGGAACTTCGTCGCCAGCTCCGCCGAGCGCATCGAACAGGCGCGCGAGGACTGGCGCAACGGCGCCTTCCCGCAGGTGCCGGGCGAAACCGAATTCATCCCGCTGCCTGACACGCTGGGCAAGCCGGTGCACTATCCCTGAGCGCGCCTGAACAATGGCATAAAGGCAGCATTCCACTCCACCCTGATTAGTCAATCATGCAATTTTCCGAACAAGCCGCTCAGAACCAGGACCCGGCCGATGTCTCCGGCGTGCAGCGCATTGCCGCTTTTTCCGACGGTCTCGAAGGCGGCAATCCGGCCGGCGTCTGGATCGGCGCCGCGCTGCCGCCCGCGGCCGAGATGGGGCGCATCGCCCACGCCATCGGCTTTTCCGAAACCGCCTTTGCCGCGCCGCTCGACGCCGGGCCAGGGCAGGGCGGCTACCGGGTGCGCTATTTTTCGCCCGAAGCCGAGGTGCCGTTCTGCGGCCACGCTACCATCGCCCTCGGCGCCGCGCTGGCGGCCGCACATGGCGACGGCGTGTATGCGCTGACACTGAACGACGCCCGCATCACGGTCGAAGGCCGGCGCCATGCCGAAGGGGATGGCAAGAGCAGCAAGCCCGGCGATGGCGGGGAAAACGTGCAAGCCCAGGCCGCACCCGGCCTGGTCTCGGCCGCCCTGCAATCGCCGCCCACGCGCAGCGCACCCGCGCCGGAACATGTCGTCGAACGCGCCCTGGCCCTGTTCGGTTACCGCCAGGAAGACCTCGACCCGCGCATCCCGCCGGCCCTGGCCCACGGCGGCGCCGACCATCTGGTGCTGGCCCTGCGCAGCCGCGCGCTGCTGGCGGCGATGCAGTACGAACTGGACGCCGGCCGCGCCTTCATGCGCGAACTCGGCATCGTGACCGTGGTGCTGGCCTGGGCCGAGACCGATACGCTGTTCCACACGCGTAATCCCTTCGCCGCCGGCGGCGTCTACGAAGACCCGGCCACCGGCGCCGGTACCGCGGCCCTGGCCGGCTACCTGCGCGACCTGGGCTGGACAGGCGGGCAGGGAGCCGGCGGGCAGATCGACGTGGTGCAGGGCGAGGACATGGGCATGCGTTCGCGCCTGCGCGCCAGTTTCGATGGCGCCCCGGGTGGATCGATCCGCGTGTCCGGTACGGCACGTTCCATGTAGAAAGGACGCCCGAGTATTGCTGAGCGTGGATGTTGCCAGGTCGTTAGCACAGGCATTCCAAGGATGATGAATAGAAGGCAAAAAGTGCCTCTTATTAGCGTTTTGATTACATTCAGAAGATTGATAATGATCAATAACAGCCGTTAGCCAACATCATTTTTCAAGGAATGTCCTGTCATGGAAATGCGTACCCCAGCAATGTTCTCCGCAACTCCTGCGCGCTCGGAAATGCCGACCGAGCGCCTGCCGTTCACGATCCGACGGGTCGAGAACGAGGACAGCCTGAAGAAAGCCGTTGCCATTCGCCACGCCGCCTATGCGCGCCACGTGCCCGAGTTCGCCCGCTCGCTGGCCCTGCCGGAAGCCTGCGACTATGAAGAAGACACCGTGGTCCTGCTGGCCGAGTCCCGCCTCGACGGCACGCCGCTGGGCACGGCGCGCATCCGCACCAACATCCACCACCCGCTGCACATCGAGGAATCGGTGGTGCTGCCGCAGTGGCTGCAGGGCCGCAGCCTGGGCGAGGTCGAGCGCCTCGGCGTGGGCGAGGGCCGCATCGGCCACATGGTGAAGGTGGCGCTGGTGAAAGCCTTCTTCGAGTACTTCGAGAAGACCGGCATCGAGTACGCCGTGATCGCCGGCCGCGCTCCGGTCGACCGCCACTACGAACAGCTGCTGTTCACCGACGTCTTCGGCGACAAGGAAATGGTGCCGCTGCGCCACGCCGGCAACATGCCGCACCGCGTGATGGCCTTCGAGATCGCCAGCGGCGAAGCGCGCTGGACCGCCGCGAAACACCCGCTGCTGAAGTTCTTCCGCCATACCCATCATCCGGACATCGATGTCGGGGTAGTTAGCACGACGGCAAGCGATGTCAATACCGGCCGTGGCGCGCAGGCGACACCTGCCGCGCCGCAGGCGCCGATTTCGGCTCCGCTGGGCCAACTGGCTGCCGCCTGACCAAATATTGCATGACGGCATGTAGTCCAGGCTGTATTCTAAAGGGGTGAAGCGCGCTGGCAGCAGGCTGGCGTTTGTCAGCCCGATTCGTCCAGCCTATGCCCCAGCCGTCCACGCCCGCACGACCTTCGTTATCCGTGTATCTCGACCGCCTGTTCACGGCGGGCATGCACTTGCTGTCGGTCTACCTGGTGCCGATCGGGGTAGCGCTGGTATCGATCCTGGCCCTCGCTTCCTGGAACAGCCATTACATCGCCCGCGGCGACGTGGTGCTGCCGCTGCGCGTGCTGGCCGAGCGCGGCCCCGAGCTGGCGCCCGACGAAGCCTTGCGCCAGCTGGGCCACCGCCATGCGGTCGAGCGCTACGACACCCATCTTTCCGAAGCTCCGCTCTGGTTCGCCCTGCGTCCGCACGTCCAGGGCGAGGGGCCGCAAGTCATCGAATTCCCGTCGCGCCACGCCATCGATATCCGCTGCTGGGACGGCGCCACCGGGCAAGCCCTGGGCTTCGCCTCGCATGAAGCCTCGAGCGGCGCGCTGAGCCCGGCCAAGGCCGGCTTCGTGCTCAAGCCCCAGGCCATGCCGGCCGAACTCATCTGCCGCGCACGCTTCACCGGTCCGGCGCGCGTGAGCGCCGTGCAATGGCCGGCCGCCGAGATGACCCTTTCGGTCCAGCAATTCCACCGCAAGTCCGGCCTGCTCGACGGCGGCATGATCGTATTGAGCCTGTTCATTTTGATCACGGCCCTGATCAACCGCCAGCTGCTGTATTTGCAGTTCGCGGTCTGGCTGATCCTGAACCTGCGCGTCGGCGCCATCTCGGCCGGCTGGGACATCCAGTGGCTGGGCCAGGAATTGCCGCAAGCCTGGCTGGCGCCGAGCCGCGCCGTGACCACGGCCCTGTACGGGATCGCCACCATGGCCCTGTACTTCAAGCTGTTCGGCGAGGAACTCGCGCGCAGCCGCCTGGCGGTGCCGCTGCGGGTGGCGCAAGGCCTGTGCCTGTGCCTGCTGCCCATGGCGTTGCTGCTGCCTTTCAGCATCTACTTGCCGGCGATGTGGGTCCTGGTCGCGCCCGGCCTGGCCCTGATGACGGTCGGCCTGTTCGGCATCATGCGCAATGCCCAGGCGCGGGTGGCGATGTGGTTCGCGGCCTCGTTCGCCGTGACCTTCATGTCGACCCTGGCCGAAGTGATTTCCGCCGCCGTCGGCCTGCGCGAAATGCTGGGCGTGGTCAACAGCGTCACCGCCGCCCTGGCCTCGAGCCTGCTGGCGGCGCTGGCGGTGGCCGAGCAGATGCGTCTCGAGACGCAGAAACGGATCGCGGTGCAGGCCGAGCTGGAGCATGCCTACGAGGCCATGCCGGTGGGCTTGTTCACGCTCGACCTGTACGGCGCCTTCCTGTCGGCCAATCCCGCCCTGTGCCGCATGCTCGACTGCACGCTGCCCGGGTCGGCCTCGGCCTCAAGCTCGGCCACGGGTTTCGATTCCGGTACGCAGGCCGATCGCAGCCGTATCCTGTGGCAGCAGTTCTTCGACGACAATTCCTGGTTCCACCTGCGCGATCAGGTGCACCTGCAGACGAATATCGAGATGGAACTTGCCAGCCGCGACGGCGAGCGCCGCTTCCTGGTGCGCGCGACCCTGGCCCATGGCCGCATCGAAGGCGTGCTGGAAGACATCACCGAAAAAACCAAGGCCACCGAGCAATTGCGCTTCATGGCCAACAACGATCCGCTGACCAAGGTCTTCAACCGCCGCGGCATCGAGAAGACCTTCGAGGCGGCAGCCGTGTCGCTGGCCTCGGGCAAGCCCCTGTCGGTGGCCTACATCGACCTCGACCGCTTCAAGCTGATCAACGATTTGTTCGGTCACGCGGCCGGCGACGAAGTCCTGAAGCAGGTGTGCGAACGGATGGCGATGATGCTGGCCGGCGGCCAGCAGATCGGCCGCGTCGGCGGCGACGAATTCGTGATCGTCATGCCCGACACGGCGATTCCGCTGGCCTCGCTGATCTGCCGCGGCATCGTCGACCGCATCGGCGGCACGCCTTACCGCGTCGGCGACAAGGCCTTCCATGTGCGCGGTTCGGTCGGCCTGATCGAGGTGTCGCACGGCATGCCGATGAAGGACGCGATTTCCACCGCCGACCGCGCCTGCCGCCAGGCCAAGGAAGCCAGCGACGGCCTGGTGGTGTACGAGCGCAATGCGCGCGCCTTCCACGAGCGCGAGGCCGAGCTGAACCTGGTGGCGAAACTGCAGGGGCCGAACGCCACCGACGGCCTGTTCCTCGAGATGCAGCCGATCATGTCGCTGAAGACGCCGCACGATTCGCTCAACTTCGAGGTACTGCTGCGCATGCGCGGGCCTGACGGCAGCGTGCTGCCGGCCGGTCCGCTGATCGGCGCGGCCGAGAAATGCGGGCGCGCCGGCGTGATCGACCGCTGGGTGCTGTCGAGCACCCTGGCCTGGATTGCCGAGAACGTGCAGAAGCTGCCGCATACCCGCTTCGTGTGCATGAACCTGTCGGGCGCCTCGCTGAACGACGAGCGCTTCGTGCAGGACACGCTGGAGATTTTGGCGCGCCACGTGCACGTGGCCAGCCGCCTGTGCATGGAAATCACCGAAAGCGTGGCCCTGCACGACCTGGACAACACGCGCCGCTTCATCGACCAGGTGCGTAATTTCGGCGTGAAGGTGGCGCTGGACGACTTCGGCGCTGGCTATACCTCGTTCTCCTACCTGAAGGAATTGCCGGCGGACGTGCTGAAGATCGACGGCAATTTCATCGTCAACATCAACGCGCATCCGGCCAACGTGGCCATCGTCGAGGCCATCGTCAACCTGGCGGTGAACCTGGGCATGAAGACGATCGCCGAATGGGCCGAAGACGCGGCCACGGTGCAGACCCTGGCCGAGATCGGCGTCGATTACGTGCAGGGCTGGGCCGTGTCGCGCTCGCTGGCGCCGGAGCGCATGCTGGGGGCGCCGTCCTCGGCCAGCTTCATCGAGGACGGGGAGCTGCTGGAGATGCTGCCGACGCTGGGCGCGGCCGGGGCGCTCGACCTGCGCGGTTTCATGCGCATGGGGTAGGTCGCCGCGGCAAGGCCGCGGCAAGGCGTATTTCAGCGGCTCGTCACCAGCTGGGTGCGGTCCGAGTCGAGCAACAGCAGTTGCGCACGCGCCGCCTTCAGGGTGGCGACGTCGCGCGCCAGCGGACGGTCGCGCTGCGGCATGCGCGGGCGCCAGTCGTGCTGCTGCTGCATGCGCGGCGACCCGGCGAAGCGCTGGATCGGCTGCGGCTGCCCGGCGTCCGGTGCGGCCTCGCTGACGGACGTACCCTGCATGGAGGCATCCTGCACCAGGGCAGGGGCGGCGGCCGTCATGCGCGTGGCGCGCGCGCCGCTTTCGCAAGGCTGGTCGGTCAGCGTCACGTTGCCGGCGCTGTCCACGCATTTCAGGATCTCGGTTCCGGCGAGTGCGGCGGGGGCGGCCGCCAGGGCCGCCAGGCTGATGCTCAGAGAGGCCAGGATTCTCATGGTTGGCTCCTTGTTCGATGGAGCCATTCTCCCGGCCGAGGCCGCCTGTCTCTGTTAGGTGACTCACCCTGGGTAAAGAATTGTCAAAAAAACCACGGATGAGCTAGCCCGGCCATGGGCTGCAAGCCTCAGCGCCGCTGCGCCACGAGTTGCACTTCCACCAGGAAACCATAGTGCAGGGCCGGCACCGGCACCACGGCGCGCGCCGGGCGGTGCTCGCCGAATACGGCCGCATAGCAGGTGTTAAAGGCCGGCCAGTGCTCGACCCCGGCGATGTAGGCGGTGCACTGGACCACGTCATCGAACCCGCAGCCGGCCGCGCACAGCACCTTGGCGCACTGGTCGAATACCGAGGCGCACTGGGCGTCGAAGCCGGCGCCGGCGTCGACGTCGGCGCGCGCCGGCAAGATCCCCGACAGGAATACCAGCCCGCCGGCCGCCACCGCCTGCGAATAATGCCCGGCCGGCGGCGGCAGTTCGTCGGACTGGATGAATTCCATCAGGCGCCCACCAGTTGGGCGAAGCGCGACAAGTCGACGTTGCCGCCGCTGATCAGGACGCCCACGCGCTTGCCGGCTACCGGGTAGACGCCATGCAGGGCCGCTGCCGCACCCAGGCAGCCGGTCGGCTCGACCATTATCTTCATGCGCTCGGCAAAAAATTTCATGGTCTCCACCAGTTGCGCATCGCTGACGGTGACGATGTCGTCCACGCGGCGTCGAATGACCTCGAAATTGTGTTCGCCGACGTGGGTGACCATGGCGCCGTCGGCAATCGTGTCCGGCACGCCGATGTGCACGATCTCTCCCTTGCGCAGCGATTGCTGGCCGTCGTTGCCCGCCTCCGGCTCGACGCCGATCACCTTGCAGTCCGGCGCCAGGCCCGATGCGGCCAGCGCGCTGCCGGCCAGCAGGCCGCCGCCGCCGAGCGGCACCAGCAGCACGTCGAGCGGGCCGACTTCTTCGAAAAGCTCCTTCGCCGCCGTGCCCTGGCCGCAGATCACGTCCGGGTGGTCGTAGGGCGGAATCAGGGTCATGCCGCGTTCTTCGGCCAGGCGGCGCCCGATCTCTTCGCGGTTCTCGGTGTAGCGGTCGTAGAAGATCACTTCGCCGCCGTATTCCCTGGTCGCCTGGACTTTGAGCGCCGGGGCGTCCTTCGGCATGATGATGGTAGCGCGGATGCCGGCCAGGCGCGCCGACAGGGCGATTGCCTGGGCGTGGTTACCCGACGAGAAGGTCAGCACGCCGGCCGCGCGCTGGGCATCGGTGAAGCGCGCGATGGCGTTGTACGCGCCGCGGAACTTGAAGGCGCCCATGCGCTGGTAGTTCTCGGCCTTCAAGAACACGGCCGCATTCGCGCGCGCGTCGAAGGTGGTCGAGGTGAGCACCGGCGTGCGGTGGGCGGCGCCTTCGAGGCGTGCGGCGGCCTGTTCGACGTCGCTGTACTGCAGGGTAGTGGTCATGGCAGGTAAGGGAAAAAGAAAATCAGGAAGCCAGCGGCAGGGCCAGTTGCACCAGCAGCCCGCCGCCTTCGCGGTTGCGCACCGTGAGTTCGGCATTGTGGCGGCTGACCACGCGCTCGACGATTGCCAGGCCAAGGCCGGCGCCATTCGCCTGGCCGCGCGCGGTATCCAGGCGCGTGAAGGGTTTCAGCAGCTGGTTGATCTGGTCCTCGGGCACGCCGGGGCCATGGTCGCCGATCTCGACCACGGCGCGCCGGCCTTGCGGCGTGGTGCGGACGTGGCAGGAAAAATCGATGCTGGTCGTGTCCTCACCCGGCGTACGCGCGTAGCGGCGCGCGTTCTCGACCACGTTGTTGAACACGCGGCGCAAGTCGGTCTCGTTGCCGAGCACGACGATGCCTTCGTCGATGTCGGTGCTGGTGCGCACGTCGGGCATGCGCGCCGCGTGCATGGCGCTGTCGGCCAGCAGGCCGGACAGGTCCACCGCCACGAACGTGGCGGCCTCGGTCGGCTTGGCGTAGTCGAGGAACTGGCCGATGATGGCGTCCATCTGGGCGATGTCCGACTGCATGCCTTCGCGCGCATCCTGCGACAAATTCGCCATCTCGACTTCGAGCTGCATGCGCGCCAGCGGCGTGCGCAAGTCGTGCGAGATGCCGGCCAAAATCACGGCGCGGTCCTTCTCCACCTGCGCCAGGTCCTCGACCATCTGGTTGAAGCTGCGGTTCGCCTCGATGATCTCCTGCGGCCCCTTTTCCGGCAGCGGCGCGGGCTTCTCGCCCTTGGCAAAGGCGCGCGTGGCGGCGGTCAGGCGCGCCAGCGGGAGGTTGATCAGGCTCGAAATCAGCGCCGCGCCGAGCAGCGACACCAGGCCCACCACGCTGGCCCAGCCCAGCCACTGGATGCGGGTCAGGCCGGCCAGGCGCTCGCGTTCGAGCATCAGCCAGTACTGGTCATCCTCGATGCTGAAGCTGATCCAGAAGCCGGCCATGCCGTTCACGCGGCTGGAAAATCGCGTCTGCTGGCCGAGCTTGTTGCGCACGGCGGCGGCGATGTCGGGCATCAGGGCGTTCGCCGGCGGCGGGTCGACCTGGTCCGAGTCTTCGAGCGTGAAGATGCGGATGCCTTCGTTCGAGACCAGCTCGAACAGCAGCTCGCGGCGCAGTTCCGGCGCCGAGTGGGTCAGCGCCGCCTTGGTGATGGTGACCACCGAGACCACCAGTTCGGCGGTCTGCTGCACCTGCGGCCCGCGCTGGAACACGTTCAGCATGCCGATCCACGAACCCATCGACAGCGTCGTGAGCAGCGACATCAGGAAGAAGGTGCGCCAGAACAGGCCGCTGCGCGTCCAGGGCATTCGGCCCGGACGCGACGAAGATGGCGATGCGAACACTAAGTACTCACCCATAAATAAATGTGTTTTTGGCGGCCATAACCGGCGCTGTGCTGCGTTGGCTCGTACTTGCAGTGCTCGCACTGCGGCGCACTCGCCGCCTTGCACCGCATCCGGTTCTGTTTGCCAAAATTCACATTTATTTCCGGTTGAGTACTTAGCGCGGCTGGCCTTCAGGAATGAAGACGTAGCCCAGGCCCCAGACGGTCTGGATGTAGAGCGGGCTCGATGGGTCGGGTTCGATGAGTTTGCGCAGGCGCGAGATCTGCACGTCGAGCGAGCGGTCGAAGACTTCGTATTCGCGCCCGCGCGCCAGTTCCATCAGCTTTTCGCGCGAGAGCGGCTGGCGCGCGTGGCGTGCGAACACCTTCAGCACCGAGAATTCGCCGGTGGTCAGGGGCACGGTCTCGCCGTTCTTCTTCAGCGTGCGGGTGCCGAGGTCGAGCACGAACTGGCCGAACTCGAAGGTCTGCGGGGTTTCCGACGGCGCGCCCGGGATTTCGTCCGGGCCCTTGCGGCGCAGGACGGCGCCGATGCGCGCCACCAGTTCGCGCGGATTGAAAGGCTTCGGCAGGTAGTCGTCGGCGCCCATTTCCAGGCCGACGATGCGGTCGACGTCTTCGCCCTTGGCCGTCAGCATGATGATCGGGGTCTGGTCGCCGGCGCCGCGCAGGCGGCGGCAGATCGACAGGCCATCTTCGCCCGGCAGCATCAGGTCGAGCACCAGCAGGTCGTAGCGCTCGCGCAGCCACAGCTTGTTCATGGCCGGCGCGCTTTCGGCGGTAACGACCTGGAAGCCCTGTTCGGTGAGGTAGCGGCGCAGCAGGTCGCGCAGGCGCACGTCGTCGTCGACCACCATGATCTTCGCGCTATGGCCGCCGGTGCTGACTGGGGTGGCGGGATTCGTGTTGGAAGATGTATTCATATGCTGTCAGTTTGTCAGATTCGTATCGCTATGGTAACTTCTCTGCCGCTTCGGAGCGGGTGTTACGAGCGGGGCATTACATTGTGTTACAAACTTTACCCAATTGGTCTTATACCCGGTAAGCATTCCACATACACTGGGACCCATCGAAGCTTATCTGTTTATCCGGCATCGCGGAAGAGGAACACCATGACAAACGCGCTCACCAAAACCAATGCAGCAGCCCGGGGCCCAGGCCCCCGGTTCGCCCGCCTGGCGCGCCGTGGTCTCGCCGTTTGCATGCTCGCCTGCGTCGGCCTCGGCGCCGCGCATGCACAGAGCCACGGACGCCGCGACGACATGCAGCTGCCCCCGCCGCCGTCGGCACGCGCCGACCGCTACCCCGCACCGCAGATCGACGGGCGCGAACAGCGCAGTTATGACCAGATGCGCGACCAGCAGCGCGAACAGCAGCGCATGCTGGACGACCAGCAGCAGCGGCGCCAGCAGATGCAGGAACAGTCGTCGCGCGACGGCCGGCGCGAAGGGCGGCTCACGCCCGACGAGCGGCGCGACCTGCGGCGCCAGATCAACGAGGCCGGGGCCGATATCTACCCGAATGCGCGCCGCCGCTGAGGCGGGACCTATTCGACACGAAGCCGGGCTTGCCCGGCTTTTTCCTTGGCGCGGCCGAACCGGGCGCCGCCATGCTGCGGCCAGTACGTATTGACGCCGCGCCCAATGTTGTGTTTAGGCGAAACTTTGCTATTCGTTATCTAAAAGATTGCTGTTTGTTATTCATTAATGACTAACAACATGTTAGGCTTTGCGCTTTACCCTTGACGCTTTGTTAAGGGCGGGTTCTTCACCTGGAGCGCGAACGTGTCCGATTCCGTTGTTGCCACCTCTCCCGCCGCGCCGGTGACGCGCTTTGCATCGAGCGGCCCCGAGCATTGCCTCGAGCGCCGGCCCGACGGCGTCTTCGCCGATCCTGCCGTGCTCGGCACCACCGTGCTCGCCGCGGTCGACAGCGTGCTGCGCTCCGGCCGCTACTTCACCGGCCTGAATTACCCGGTCCTGCTGAAAGCCCTGTTCGACACCGGCCCCGACCTGCCGCTCGGCCCCGACGGCGTGCCGCTGGTGCGCCTGGCCGACGACATCGTGCCCTTCAACCTGCAGCGCCGCCCCCTGTACCGCGCGGTGCGCATCGCCGGCGCCGAGGCCGAGTACGTGTTCGAACCGGTGCACCTGGGCGGCGCCGACGGCCAGCCCGAGGTGCCGGTTCGCCTGGACATCGACGAATTCGTGGCCGACATGTGGCTCAAGGGCATCCGCTTCGGCATCGACATCGGCGCCGTACGCGGCGCCATCGCCACCGGGAATGCCGGCCGCATCGTGGTCGCGCGGCGCCTGGAACCGGTGCCGGGCGACGATGCCAACGTGATCGAGGTCTCCGAGGACATCCACCGCAGCAACGCGCCGCGCCAGCTGGCCAACGGCAAGCTCGATTTGATGTGCTTCCAGAACCGCTTCCCGCAGGTCAAGGGCGGTACGCGCCTGCTACAAAAGCTGCCGCCCAGGGTCGGCACGGCGGGCTTCGAGATATCCGGTCTGCGCATCGAGCCGGCCGCGCCGCGCGACCTCGACTTTTCCACCTATGCCGGCAGCGGCACCAGCATCGACAAGGGCCGCGACGGCGAATACCTGGTCGCCACCCGCACCGGCTTCCTGAACGTGGACGCCAAGACGCGCCAGCTCTCGGTCGGCGACAAGATCGTCAGCCGCGACGGCGTCAGCGCAAGAACGACCGGCAACCTGAACCTGACCGGCGACTACGAGGAATTCGGCGACGTCCAGGAAAAGCGCGTCATCGAAGGCACCAGCATCACCGTGCATGGCGACGTGTACGGCGAACTGGTCTCGCGCGGCGGCGCCGTGCGCCTGCGCGCCAACCTGGTCGGCGGACGCGCCACCAACAAGGCCGGCGACATCGTGGTCGACGGCGTGGCTTCGTCGGCGCTGATTGCGGCCCTGGCCGGCACGGTCAGCCTGCAACGCGCCGAGAACTGCGTGATCTCCGCCACCCGGGTGCGCATCGAGCACGCGGTGAACTGCGAGATCATCGCCGACGAACTGCACCTCGGCCGCGCCGAGGGCTGCGCGCTGGCCGCCCGCAACATCCGCATCGACGCCACCGCGCCCTGGCGCGACAGCGAGATGGTGGTGTACGCCATGGCCGCCGACTGCGGCCGCATCGACGAGGTGCTGGGCCAGGTGCGCGCCCGCCTGACGCAGATTGCCGGCGCCGTGAACCACCACAAGGCCGAACTGGCGCACCTATGCGCCCGTCCCGAGGTGCGCAAGTACCTGGAGATCGCCGGCAAGGTGCGCAGCGGCGAGATGAACCTGACCCCGGCGCAGAACGCGCAGTTCCGCCAGATGGGGCAGGTGGTGGCGCCGGATTTGCAGAAGATCGGCGAAGTCTCGAACGCACGCAAGGCGGCCGAGGCCGAGCAGACCGAGGGCCAGGCCCTGCTGGCCCGCTTCGAGGCCCAGCGCGCCGAACGCGCCGCCTTTACGCGCGTGCACATCGGCCACCTGGCCGGCGACACGCAGGTGCGCAGGCTGCCCTACGATCCGGACGGCGCCTGCTTCTACCACCTGGCGCCGCGCGAGATCAAGCTGCGCCTGCGCGGGGCCGAGGGCACGCGGCTGCATGCGGGCGCGGGCGGCAGCTACGAATGGCAGGACGGCGCGGCAGGGCAGGCCAGTTAATGTCTTAGGAAAATGTTTCTAGGAAATGTTGACCGCTCTCAACAGGAGGGTAGCCGGCACGGCTTAGCATGGTGGCTGTTCGACAGGGGGCCATCATGCACAAGGACATCATGCTTCACCGCCCGACGGGGGCGAACTTCCTCAGCTTCACCCTCGGCGGCCTGGAATACGGGCTCGATTTCGGCAAGGTGCAGGAACTGCGCGTGCTGAAGTCGCTCGAGCGCTTCGCCGAAGGGGGCGAGATCGTCGAAGGCGTGGCCGTTTCGCGCGGCGTCATCATGCCGATCGTCGACATGCGCGCGGCCTTCTGCGGCCACCCGGTGGCCACCACACCGACGACCGACGTCATCATCCTGAAACTCTCGACCTGCGTGATGGGGATGGTGGTCGATGGCGTGACCGACGTGGTGACGCTGGCGGCGGAACAGATTTCGCCGATTCCCGGCGCGGACGGCAGCGCGATCGATTACCTGATCGGGCTGGGGGTGACGGAAGGGCGGCGGCTGATACTGGTGGATATCGACAGGCTGATGTCGATTAATAACGGGGCGCGGCGGCAGGTGGCCTGATTGGCGGTTTTGCCTTTGATCATCCGGTCAGACAGCGTGGGCACGAGTGCCCACCCTACGAAACCCGGGTTTTACGTAGTTCGTAGGGTGGGCTCTTGAGCCCACGCGGTAGAGCGCAAGATCAGTCGAAAACACGTAGGGTGGGTACTCGTACCCACCGCACACGGCAGAAACAACCCGGTCACACAACCGGAACGCCGCTCAAGCCGCCAAGCCCTCCAGCTGCTCCTGCAACTCCAGCCACTCGTTCTCCAGCGTCCCCAGGTCGCGCACGCAGAAGGCCTGGTCCGCCACCAGGTTTTTCAGTTCATCCTTCTTGTCCGCCTCGTAGACCGACGGCTCCAGCAGGCGCGCATCGATCTCGGCCTTCTTCGCATTCAGCTTGGCCATCTGCTCCTCGACACGCTTGATGCGGTTCTCGATCGGCTTCTTGAGGGCCGCCACGCGCTGGCGTTCTTCGGCGTCGAGCCGCTTCTGCTCCTTGCGGTCGGCCGCCGGCACCGGTGCAGCGGCTGCCTGCACGGCCACCGGAGCCGGCTTGCTCTCCTTGGCCGCCGGCAAGCCCACCGTTCCCTTGCCCAGCTTGGTCTGGAACAGCCAGTCCTTGTAGTCGTCCAGGTCGCCGTCGAAAGGCTGCAACTTGCCCTCGGCGACGATGATGAACTGGTCGGTGGTGGCGCGCAGCAGGTGGCGGTCGTGGGACACCACCACCAGCGTGCCTTCGAACTGGGCCAGGGCCAGCGTAAGCGCCTCGCGCGTCTCTAAATCCAAGTGGTTCGTCGGTTCATCGAGCAGCAGCAAATTCGGGCGCTGCCACACGATCAGGGCCAGCGCCAGGCGCGCCTTTTCGCCGCCCGAGAAGGGCTTGATCGGGCTGGTCACCATGGTGCCCGGGAAGTTGAAGCCGCCCAGGAAGTTGCGCAGTTCCTGCTCGCGCACGGTCGGCGCGATCTTCGCCAGGTGCCACAGCGGCGATTCGTCGTGGCGCAGCATCTCCACCTGGTGCTGGGCGAAGTAGCCGATCGACAGGCCCTTGCCGACGGTGGCGGTGCCGTTCACAGGCGCCAGTTCGCCGGCGATCGTTTTAATGAGCGTCGACTTGCCGGCGCCGTTCACACCCAAGAGGCCAATGCGCTGGCCGATCTGCAGCGAAAAGTTCACGCGCTTGACGATGGTCTTGCTGTCAACCTTGTCGCCGTGGGCATCGAGGATCGGATAGCCGGCGTCGACGTCTTCCATCACCAGCAGCGGATTCGGCGCGGCCAGCGGATCGCGGAACTCGAACGAGAACTCGGCGGCCGCGCGCAGCGGCGCCAGTTCTTCCATCTTCGCCAGCGCCTTCATGCGGCTCTGCGCTTGGCGTGCCTTGGTGGCTTGCGCCTTGAAGCGGTTGATGAAGGATTCCAGGTGGGCCCGGGTGCGCTGCTGCTTTTCCAGGGCGCTGGCAGCGAGCACCATGGCGGCGGCGCGCTGGCGCTCGAACGACGAGTAGTTGCCCGAGTAGCGCTTGAGTTTCAGTTCGTCGATGTGCACCACCACGTTGACGATTTCGTCGAGGAAGTCGCGGTCGTGGGAGATGATGATCAGGGTGCCGGCATAGCGCTTCAGCCAGTCTTCCAGCCAGATGATGGCATCGAGGTCCAGGTGGTTGGTCGGTTCATCGAGCAGCAGCAGGTCCGACGGGCACATCAGCGCCTGCGCCAGGTTCAGGCGCATGCGCCAGCCGCCCGAGAAGCTCGCCACCGGCTGCTGCATCTGGTCGAGCGAGAAGCCCAGGCCCAGCAGCAGCTGTTCGCCGCGCGACTGCACGGTATAGGCGTCGGCATCCATCAGCGCGCTGTGGACGTTGCCCATGGCGATGCCGTTTTCCTCGGTATGCGGCGCCGCTTCCAGCGCGTCGAGCTCGGCCTGCAGGCGGCGCAAATTGACGTCGCCGTCGATCGCGTAGTCGAGGGCAGGGCGGTCCAGCGCCGGCGTCTCCTGCGCCACGTAAGCCATGCGCCACTTGGCGGGGAAGTCGATCTCGCCCCCGTCCGGGTGCAGCTCGTTGCGCAGCATGGCGAACAGGCTGGATTTGCCGGCGCCGTTGGCGCCGATCAGGCCGATCTTGTCGCCGGGGTTCAGGGTCAGGTCGGCGCCTTCCAGCAGCGGCTTGGTGCCGCGCATCAGGCTGACGTTCAGGAAGCGGATCATGTCGTTCTTATTGTGCTTGCAGTTGTTCGGCGGTGAGCAGGAACACGGCGTCGTCGCCGGCGCTCGTGGTCAGCCAGGTCAGGCCGAGGTGGCCGAAGGCGGCTTCCGCGTACTCGGCTTCGTTGCCGATCTCGACCACCAGGATGCCTTCCGGCGTCAGGCGCTCGGCGGCGCCGGCCACGATCTTGCGCACCAGGTCCATGCCGTCTTCGCCGCCGTGCAGGGCGATCTGCGGCTCGCGCAGGTATTCCGGCGGCAGCTTGGCCATCGACGAGGCATTCACGTACGGAGGATTCGTGACGATCAGGTCGTACTTCTTGAACGGCACGTTCTCGTACAGGTCCGACTCGATCGGGTTCACGCGGCCTTCGAGCTTGTAGTCGCGGATGTTACGCTCGGCCACGGCCAGCGCGTCGGTCGAGATGTCGACCGCGTCGACCACGGCGTTCTGGTAGACGTCGGCCATCATGATCGCCAGGCAGCCGGAACCAGTGCACAGTTCGAGCACGTTCTCGACCTCGAACGGGTTCGTCACCCACGGGCTGAAGAAGTTCGGGATCAGTTCGGCGATGAAGGAACGCGGCACCAGCACGCGCTCGTCGACATAAAAGGCGTAGGTGCCGAGCCAGGCTTCGTTGGTGATGTAGGCGGCCGGCACGCGCTCGCTCGTGCGGCGCTCGATCACCTGCAGCACCTGCAGCACTTCTTCCGGCAGCAGCTTCGCATCCAGGAAAGGATCGAGGCGGTCGAGCGGCAGCTTCAGCGTATGCAGGATCAGGTAGGCGGCTTCGTCGAAGGCTTCGGCGCTGCCGTGGCCGAAGAACAGCTTGGCGGCGTTGAAGCGGGTGACGGCGTAGCGCAGCAGGTCGCGCGGGGTGCTGAAAGGCGTGGTGGTCATGGTGTTCTCTCGCGTTAGCGTGGTTATGCGGCGGCCAGCAGGTGTTCCAGCGTACGGCGGTAGACGTTCTTCAAGGGATCGATAAAGCGCAGTTCGACGTGTTCGTCGATCTTGTGGATGCTGGCGTTGGGTGGGCCGAATTCTATCACCTGGGGGCAGATGCGGGCGATGAAGCGGCCGTCGGAAGTACCGCCGGTGGTCGACAGTTCGGTCGTCACGCCGGTCTCTTCGCGAATCGACTGGCACACCGCGTCCGACAGCGTGCCCTTCGGCGTGAGGAAGGGCTGGCCCGACAGCGTCCAGTCGAGCTGGTAT
This sequence comes from Massilia sp. IC2-278, assembly GCF_020708045.1. Classification (GTDB taxonomy): domain Bacteria; phylum Pseudomonadota; class Gammaproteobacteria; order Burkholderiales; family Burkholderiaceae_D; genus Telluria. The sequence continues at coordinate 458,717 of NZ_JAJFES010000003.1, read as the reverse complement.
TCCAGGCCATGGCGGTCGAGGATGGCGTGCACGCGCGCTTCCAGGCCCTCGGCCGTGGAGGCGGTGGAGAAGCGGAAGTTGAAGTCGACCGTCATCTCGCCCGGGATCACGTTGGTGGCCCCGGTGCCCGAGTGGATGTTCGAGACCTGCCAGGAAGTCGGCGCATAGTATTCGTTGCCTTCGTCCCAGACTTCGGCCGCCAGTTCCGCCAGCGCCGGCGCGGCCTGGTGGATCGGGTTGCGCGCCAGGTGCGGGTAGGCGATGTGGCCCTGGATGCCCTTGATGACCAGGTGGCCCGAGAGCGAGCCGCGGCGGCCGTTCTTGATCATGTCGCCCAGGATGTGGCTGGAGGTCGGCTCGCCGACGATGCAGTAGTCGAGCGTCTCGCCGCGCTCTTCCAGCATGTCGCAGACGACCACGGTGCCGTCCACGGCCGGGCCTTCCTCGTCGCTGGTGATCAAAAAGGCGATCGAACCGAGATGGTCGGGGTTCGCCGCGATGAACTCTTCGCAGGCGATGACCATGGCCGCGATCGAGGTCTTCATGTCGGCGGCGCCACGGCCGTAGAGTTTACCGTCACGGACGGTCGGCTCGAACGGGGCTGAGCTCCATTGGTGCACCGGGCCGGTCGGCACCACGTCGGTGTGGCCGGCAAACACGAACACCGGGGATTCGGTCCCCTTGCGCGCCCACAGGTTGGTGACGCCGTTCGATTCGACGGTCTCGCAGACGAAGCCCAGCGGCAGCAGCAGCTCGGCCAGGCGTTGCTGGCAGCCCTTGTCGTTCGGCGTGATCGAGTCGAGCGCGATCAGTTCCTGGGCCAGGTCGAGGGTGCGCGACGGCTTGGAGATCATGCGGCCTCCGCGAAGATACGGGTGTACTGGTCGGCGGAGAAGCCTACCGACAGTGGCCCGGCGCCTTCCAGTACCGGGCGCTTGATGACGGAGGGGTTTTCCAGCATCAGTTCGAGGGCGGCAGCCTTGTCGGTGATGGCGGCCTTGCGCTCGTCCGGCAGGTTACGCCAGGTCATGCCCTTGCGGTTCACGAGGACCTCCCAGTCCAGCTGTTCGAGCCAGCGCGCTGCTAGTTCGCGTGGCAGGCCTTGTTTCTTGAAGTCGTGGAAGCTGAAGTCCTGGTCGTTCTGGAGCAGCCAGGTGCGGGCTTTCTTGACGGTGTCGCAGTTGGGGATACCGTAGAGGGTGATGGTCATGGGCGTAATCGTGCGAGGCAAGGCAGGCTTGCGGTGTGGCGGAAATCGGGAAGGGGCGAGGATAGCACAGGCGGTGTCTGCCTGTTAGGTTGATATCGCCGGGAAATGTTAGTGAACGGCTCTCGGCCCGAGCGCCACCGATGCAGGGTAGGCCGGGCCACGAAAGGCGGGTTTTCCTTCCACTCTACGCCTAGCCGTTCAGTGTGAATTCAGTGAAGGTCGGTGAGTCCGGCTCATCTTTCTTAGCCTGCTCGTTCGCATCCTTGGCCGGCCCGTTGTTCATCAGCCAGAGCAGGTTGGTGGCCGAGTCGGCATTTGCCAGCGCTTCTTCCTGCGTCACGAGATTCGCCTGCACCAGCGCCAGCAGCGCCGCTTCGAACGACTGCGAACCTGGCGACAGGCTCTTGTCCATCGCTTCCTTGATACCGCCGAGTTCACCTTTTTCGATCAGGTCGGCGATGTAGCGGGTGTTGAGCAGGATCTCGACCGCCGGCTGGCGCGTGCCGCCGCCCGCTGCGCGCACCAGGCGCTGCGAGACAATCGCCTTGGTCGCCGAGGCCAGGTCCTGCAGCAGGGCGGCGCGATTTTCGATCGGGTAAAAACTGATGATGCGGTTCAGCGCGTTGTAGCTGTTGTTGGCGTGTAGGGTGGCCACGACCAGGTGGCCGGACTGGGCGTAGGCCAGCGCCGCGGTCATGGTCTCGCGGTCGCGGATTTCGCCGATCAGGATCACGTCCGGCGCCTGGCGCAGCGAGTTGCGCAGGGCCATGTTGAAATCGCGGGCGTCGCTGCCGATCTCGCGCTGGTTGACGATCGATTTCTTGTTCTTGAAGAGGTATTCGATCGGGTCTTCGAGCGTGAGGATGTGGCCGGTGCGGTGCTCGTTGCGGTAGTCGAGCATGGCGGCGATGGTGGTCGACTTGCCGGAGCCGGTGGCGCCGACCACCAGCAGCAGGCCGCGCTTTTCCATGATCAGTTCGGACAGCACCGGCGGCAGGCCGAGTTCGTTCAAGGGCGGGATCGTGGCCGGCACGAAGCGGAACACGGCCGAGATGCTGCCGCGCTGACGGAAGGCGGACAGGCGGAACCGTCCCAGGTTGGGCACCGAGATGCCCATGTTGAGTTCGTTGTTGCGCTCGAGTTCCTCGCGCTGTTCAGGCGTGGTGACTTCCGACAGCAGGGAGAGGATGTTGCTCGGGTCGAGCTTGTTCTGGTTGATCGGGATGAGGTTCCCGTTGATCTTGATGTGGACCGGGGAGTTCACCGCGAAGAACATGTCCGACGCGTTTTTTTCCTTCATGAGTTGGAACAGGCGGTCCATGGCCATGGTGGTTTTCCCCCGGTAGTACGAATGATGTTTCGACTGATTGTTCAACCTGGACCGCGTGGACACAGGTGTCCACCCTACGAAAAAGCAAAGCAGGGTGGACGGCTCTGCCGTCCACGCGTTCAAGCGGCCATCAATCAGCCGCAAAGCGATATCAAATACCGCGCAGCAGCTCGTTGATACCGGTCTTCGAACGCGTCTGCGCATCCACGCGCTTGACGATCACGGCGCAGTACAGGCTGTACTTGCCGTCGGCCGACGGCAGGCTACCCGACACCACCACCGAACCCGACGGCACGCGGCCGTAGGTCACTTCGCCGGTTTCGCGGTTGTAGATCTTGGTCGACTGGCCGATGTACACGCCCATCGAGATCACCGAGTTCTCTTCGACGATCACGCCTTCGACGATCTCCGAGCGGGCGCCGATGAAGCAGTTGTCTTCGATGATGGTCGGATTGGCCTGCATCGGTTCCAGCACGCCGCCGATGCCGACGCCACCCGACAGATGGACGTTCTTGCCGATCTGGGCGCAGGAGCCGACGGTGGCCCAGGTGTCGACCATGGTGCCTTCGTCGACGTAGGCGCCGATGTTGACGTACGACGGCATCAGCACCACGTTCTTGCCGATGAAGGAGCCGCGGCGTGCGACGGCCGGTGGCACCACGCGGAAGCCGCCCTTGGCGAAGTCTTCGGCGCTGTAGTCGGCGAACTTGGTCGGCACTTTATCGTAGAACTGCATGCCGCCGCCACCGGCGACAGGCACGTTGTTCTCGAGGCGGAACGACAGCAGCACGGCCTTCTTGATCCACTGGTTGACGATCCACTCGCCGCCTTCTTTCTGGGCCACGCGCAGGGTGCCGGCATCCAGGCCAGCCAGTACCTGGGCGACGGCGTCGCGCACGTCGGCAGGGGCGGTCGATGGGCTGAAGTCCGCGCGCTGTTCCCACGCGGTGTCGATGATGTTCTGGAGTTGTTGGGTCATGATTGAATGCTCTCTGTTTCAGGATGCGGTGCGCAAGTTCTGGCAGAACTGGACGATGCGCGTGGCTGCTTCTAGCCCTTCGTCCACGCCTGCCACCAGCGCCATGCGGATACGGTTGCGGCCCGGATTGGTCCCGTGCGCGTCGCGCGCGAGATAACTGCCGGGCAGAACCGTCACATTATATTCGGCGTAGAGACGGCGTGCGAAGTCGGTGTCGGAAAGGCCGGTCCGGCGCACGTCGGCCCACAGGTAAAAGCCGGCGTCGGGCAGTTCGACGTCCATTACCTGGCGCAGCATCGGCGTGATCAGGTTGAACTTTTCTTTATACAGCGTGCGGTTGTCCTGCACGTGGGTCTCGTCGTTCCAGGCCGCGATCGACGCTGCCTGTACCGGCGGCGACATGGCGCCGCCGCAGTAGGTGCGGTACAGCAGGAATTTCTTCACCACGGCCGGGTCGCCGGCCACGAAGCCCGAGCGCATGCCCGGCACGTTCGAGCGCTTCGACAGGCTGGAGAACACGATCAGGTTCGCATACGGACGCTCGCCCGTGCTGCGCCCCAGCTGGTGCGCCGCTTCGAGCGCGCCCAGCGGCGGCGTGGAGCCGCAGTAGATCTCGGAATAGCACTCGTCGGCCGCGATCACGAAGCCATGGCGGTCGCTCAAATCGAACAGTTCGCGCCAGTCGTCGAGCGACAGCACGGCGCCGGTCGGGTTGCCCGGCGAGCAGATATACAGCAGCTGCACGCGCGCCCACACGTCGTCGGGCACGGTGCCGAAGTCGGGCGCGAAGTTGCGCGCCGGGTCCGAGTTCACGAACCAGGGCGAGGCGCCGGCCAGGTAGGCCGCGCCCTCGTAGATCTGGTAGAACGGGTTCGGGCTGAGCACCAGCGGGTCGGGGCGGCTGGCGTCGACCACGGCGTGGGCGATGCCGAACAGCGCCTCGCGCGAGCCGTTCACCGGCAGCACCATGGTGGCCGGGTCGAGCGCGGGAATCGCATAGCGGCGCTCCAGCCAGTGGGCGATCGCCGCGCGCAGCGGCTCGCTGCCGATCGTGCTCGGGTAGTTGGCCAGGCCGGCAATCGCGTGGGTCAGGGCTTTTTCGATAAAGGCGGGCGTCGGGTGCTTGGGCTCGCCGATGCCGAGGCTGATCGGCGCATAGTCGGCATGCGGGGTGATACCGGCAAACAGCTCGCGCAGCTTCTCAAAAGGGTAGGGGTGGAGTTTGTCGAGATGTGGATTCACGGCGGTCCCGGGCAATGCGAAAAGGACCATTATAGCGCCGATAAAAAGGAGGCCACGCGAGGTGGCATCCTATGCGGCGCGCTCCCTCCACGCGCCCGGATTCGTGCCCGACCATTCCTTGAACGCATGGGTGAACGCGCTCTGCTCCTGGTAGCCGAGCAGGAAGGCGATGTCGGCCAGCGATAGCCCCGGCTGGCGCAGGTAATCCTGGGCCAGGGCATGGCGGGCGCCGTCCAGCACCGCCTGGAAGCTGGACCCGGCTTCGCTGAGCTTGCGCTGCAGGGTGCGCGGCGACAAATCGAGTTCCTGGGCGATGCTGGCCAGGCGCACCCGGTCGTGCGCCAGGTTGCGGATGATGGCGGCACGTACCCGGGCCACGATGGCCGGCGCGCCCGGTTCGCGCTGGCCCAGCAGGCGCTCGGCGTGCTGCTGCAGCACCGGATACAGCGAGATGTCGGCGTTCGGCACCGGCAGCGCCAGCAGGGCCGCGTCGAACTCGCCGCCGTTGGCCGGCGCATCGAACACGGGACGGCTGCCGAACACGCGCTCGTATTCGTCCATTGCCGCTTCGCCGGCGTGGGCAAAGGCGATCCGCGCCACCGGCAGCGCGCCGCCCGCCAGCCAGCGGCCGAAGGTCTGGATGCCGGCGAACACGCTTTCCACCAGGTGGCGGCTGGCGTGCGGGTAATGACTGATCCATTCGTAGCGCGCCGTGGCGCCGCTCACTGTTACCTGCGAGCGGCCCAGGTCGTGGGCCAGGGCTTCGTAGCGCATGGTCTGCTCCAGCGCCTGGCCGATGTCGCGGCAGGCCAGCAGCACCAGGCCGTACACGCTGTAGGTGCCGAGCTTCACGCACTCCCCCACGTGCAGGCCGAAGTGGGGATCGTCTGCCAGTTCGGCGCCGGCGTCGAGCAGGCGGATGTAGTCGGCGGCGGCGAGCGAGTCGGGCAGGGGCGTCAGGCGCCCGGCGGGCAGGCCGGCGGCGCGCTCGAGGGCCGGGGCCGTGACGCCGCGCGCGGCGGCGGCGTCGAGCAGCGGCTGCAGGTAGAACCCGGTCACCCGCTGCGGCGGGTTGTCGGCGGCTGGCGCAATCGAACAAGGCTTTGTCATAAAGGAGCAATACGGCGGCTGGCTTCTCGCATACGCTTCGCGAATGTTGAAAGAGTATAAAGGTAAACCCGCATGAAACGGTGGAATGGCTGGGGCGACGAAACGGTCGACGTGGCGCTGAACGAGGAGGCGCTCGCCTTCCTGCAAACACGCATCGGTAGCGGTACGGCGCCGGTCGATGCCGGCTTCGACCAGGCGTGCGCGTCGATCGGGCCTGGCCGCCTGGCGCCGCATCCGCTGGTCGACGCCGCACCCGCGACGCGCGCCCTGCACGCGCTCGGCCAGAGCCTGCCCGACTGGCTGCGCCTGCGCCACGGCCGCCTGGGTCCGGTGCCGGACGGCGTCGCCTTTCCCGAAAGCGCCGAGCAGGTGCGCGCGCTGCTGGCCTACGCGCGGCGCTGCGGTGCGGACGTGATTCCCTACGGCGGCGGCACCAGCGTGGCCGGCCATGTCAACGTGTCCGACGCCGCGCAGCCCACGCTGTGCATCGACATGCGCCGCATGCGCGGTCTCGTCGCGCTGGACCGCGAGGCGCAACTGGCCACCTTCGGCGCCGGCGTCACCGGCCCCGACCTGGAAGCCCAGCTGCGCGCGCATGGCTACACGCTCGGCCACTTCCCGCAATCCTTCGAATACTCGACCCTGGGCGGCTGGGTGGTCACGCGCTCGTCCGGCCAGCAGTCGCTGCGCTATGGCCGCATCGAGGGCCTGTTCGCCGGTGGCCGGGTGGAGACGCCGAACGGCACGCTGGAGATCCCGACCTTCCCGGCCTCGGCCGCCGGCATCGACTTGCGCGAGATCGTGCTCGGTTCCGAAGGGCGCCTCGGCATCCTCACCGAGGCCACGGTGCGCGTCTCGCGCCTGCCCGACTACGAAGCCTTCCACGCGGTCTTCTTCCCCGACTGGGCACAGGCCGAACGGGCCGTGCGCGAACTGTCGCAGGCGCGCTTGCCGCTGTCGATGCTGCGCCTGTCGAACGCGCTGGAGACCACGACCATGCTGGCGCTGGCCGGCCACGCCAAACAGGTCGGCCTGCTGGAGCGCTACCTGCGCTGGCGCGGCTGCGGCGCAGGCAAATGCATGCTGATGATCGGCGTGACCGGCGCGCCGAAGGCGGCAAAGGCGGCCCTGCGCGCGGCCTTGCAGCTGGGCGGCGGCGTGCACATCGGCCGCGCCCTGGGCGAGCGCTGGCGCCACGGGCGCTTCCGCAACGTCTACCTGCGCAATACGGCCTGGACCCGCGGCTACGCCATCGACACCGTGGAGACGGCCGTCGACTGGCCGAACGTCACGCGCGCCATGCATGCGGTCGAATCCGCGGCTGCCGAAGCCTTTGCCGCCCACGGCGAACGCGTGCACGCCTACACCCACCTGTCGCACATCTACCCGCAAGGCGCCAGCGTGTACTCGACCTTCGTGTACCGCCTGGCGGGCGACTTCGAGACCGACCTGGCGCGTTGGCGCGACCTGAAGCGGGCGGTATCGAACGCCATCGTCGCCAGCGGCGGCACCATCAGCCACCAGCACGGCGTGGGCGCCGACCACGCGCCCTGGCTGGCGGCGGAGAAGGGAGAAATGGGAATGGCGGCGATGCGCGCCCTGTTCCGCGAATTCGACCCGGAAGGGCGCATGAACCCCGGCAAGCTGGTGCTGCCATGAACGGGGGCGGCGATCCGGGCTGGCAGGGCGGATGGCGGGCAGGCCTGCCTGAGCTGCTGGCGCGCGAATGGGACGTGCTGGTGGTGGGCGGCGGCATCACCGGCGCCGGCATCCTGCTCGAAGCGGCGCGGCGCGGCCTGCGCGCGCTGCTGGTCGAGGGGCGCGACTTCGCCTGGGGCACCTCGAGCCGCTCGTCGAAACTGGTGCACGGCGGCCTGCGCTACCTGGCCCAGGGCCACGTGAAACTCACGCGCGAAGCGGTGCGCGAGCGCGAAGCCCTGCTGCGCGATGCGCCGGGCCTGGTCGAGCCGCAGCGCTTTGCCTTTCCCGACTACGGCGCCAGCCGCCGCAAGCGCCGCACCATGCTGGCCGGCCTGGCGCTGTACGATTTGTTTGCCGGACGGCGCGAGCGGCACTGGCAGGACGCGGGCGCATTCGCCCTGCTGGCGCCGAACGTGGCGCGCGCAGGACTGGCCGGCGGCATCGTGTACCTTGATGCCAAGACCGACGACGCGCGCCTGGTGCTGCGCACGCTGCTGGAAGCACGCCGCCACGGCGCTGCCGCCGTCAACTACCTGACCGTGCGCTCGCTGCTGAAGGAGGGCGACAAGGTAACGGGCGCCGTGCTGCGCGACGATGCCGGCGGCGCCGGTTTGTTCGAGGTGCGCGCGCGCCTGGTGATCGACGCCGGCGGCGCCTGGGCCGGCCAGCTTGCCACGGGCGGCCCGCGCCTGCGTCCGCTGCGCGGCAGCCACCTGCTGCTGCCTTCCTGGCGCCTGCCGCTGGCGCAGGCGATCAGCCTGATGCACCCAGGCGACGGCCGTCCCGTGTTCGCCTTTCCCTGGGAAGGCGCGACCCTGGTCGGCACCACCGATGTCGACCACCGCGACGGCCTGGCGCTTGAAGCCGCGATCACGCGCCCGGAACTCGACTACCTGCTGCAAGCCTTGCAGGCCCAGTTCCCGGAACTTGGCCTGGGCGAAGAAGACGTGATCGCCACCTATGCCGGCGTGCGGCCCGTGGTCGACAGCGGCACCGGCGATGCGCCGTCGAAGCTGGGCCGCGAGCACGCGATCTGGTGCGGCAAGGGCCTGGTCAGCGTCACCGGCGGCAAGCTGACCACCTTCCGCGCGATCGCCCTCGACGTGCTGCGCCAGGCGAAGCGCCAGCTGCCCGGCTGGAACGATGCGCTGGCGCCGTGCACGATCTACGCACCCGTCGCCCTGCCGGCCGCGCCGCGGCGCATGCCGGCGCCATTGCTGCGCCGCCTGGCGGGCCGCCACGGCCCGCAGGCCCAGGCCCTGGTCGATGCGGCGCAGGACGGCGAACTCGAACAGATTCCCGGCACCGACACCCTGTGGGCCGAGCTGCGCTGGGCCGCGCGCGCCGAGGCCGTCGAGCACCTGGACGACCTGCTGCTGCGCCGCACCCGCATCGGCCTGCTGCTGCGCGGCGGCGGGGCCGGCCACATGGAGCGCATCCGCGCCATCTGCCAGGCGGAGCTGGGATGGAACGATGCGCGCTGGGAGGGGGAACAAGCGGCCTACGCCGCGCTCTGGGTCCGCCACTACAGTTTGCCGCGCGCTGCTCAAGATAGTGAGCCGGCATGACGCTCGCGCCCCTGATCCTCGCCATCGACAACGGCACCCAGAGCGTACGCGCCTTGCTGTTCGACCTGCGCGGCGACATCGTCGCCAAGTGCCAGGTGCCGCTGCAAGCCTATTTTTCGCAGCAGCCCGGCTGGGCCGAGCACGAGCCGGAAGATTACTGGCAGGCCGTGTGCCGCGCCTGCCAGGGCCTGTGGACCCAGCCCGGCGCCGAGCGCGCCGCCGTGCGCGCGGTGGCGGTCACCACCCAGCGCGGCACCGTGGTCAACCTCGGCCGCGATGGCCGGCCGCTACGCCCGGCCATTACCTGGCTCGACCAGCGCCGCACCGATACCGTACCGCCGATCGGCCCGTTCTGGCGCGGCGCCTTCCGCTTGGCGCGGGTGTCGAATACGATCGACTACTTCCGCGGCGAGGCCGAGATCAACTGGATCCGCGCCCACCAGCCGGACGTGTGGAACGCCACCGACAAGTTCCTGCTGCTGTCGGGCTACCTGAACTGGCGCCTGTGCGGGCGCTTCATCGACTCCAGCGGCGCGCAGGTCGGTTACCTGCCTTTCGATTACCGGCGCCACGCGTGGGCGACAGGGCGCGACTGGAAGTGGCAGGCGCTGGCGATTGAAGCGCGCATGCTGCCCGCGCTGGCGCCGCCCGGCGCCCGGCTGGGGGCAATCGATGCGGATGCGTCCCGGGCTACCGGCATCCCGCAAGGTACGCCGCTGTTCGCGGCCGCCGCCGACAAGGCCTGCGAGGTACTGGGCGCCGGCTGCAGCGAGCCGCACGTCGGCTGCCTGAGCTACGGCACCACGGCCACCGTGAACACCACCAGCCGCAAGTACGTCGAGGTCACGCCCTTCGTGCCGCCGTATCCGGCCGCGATCCCCGGCGCCTACAGCACCGAGGTGCAGGTATTTCGCGGCTACTGGATGGTCAACTGGTTCAAGGAGCAGTTCGGCCACATGGAACAAAGCCGCGCGCTGCTGGAAGACGTGGCGCCGGAAGCCCTGTTCGACGAATTGGCCGACTCGGTGCCGCCCGGTTCCATGGGCCTGATGCTGCAGCCTTACTGGACGCCCGGCATCCGCGTGCCGGGGCGCGAAGCGAAGGGCGCGATCATCGGCTTCGGCGACGTGCACACCCGCGCCCACGTGTACCGCGCGATCCTGGAAGGGCTGGCGTATGCGCTGCGCGAAGGGAAGGAACGCATCGAGCGGCGCAGCGGCGTGCGGATCACCGAGCTGCGCGTGTCCGGCGGCGGCTCGCAGAGCGACGCGGCGATGCAGCTCACGGCCGACATCTTCGGCTTGCCGACCGCGCGCCCGCACGTGTACGAAACCTCGGGCCTGGGCGCCGCCATCGACGCCGCCGTCGGGCTCGGGCTGTATCCGGATTTCGCCAGTGCGGTGGCGAGCATGACGCGGGTGGGGCGGGTGTTCGAGCCGATCGAAGGCAACCGCGCCATCTACGACCGGCTGTACAGGGAGGTCTACAAGAAGATGTACCGGAATTTGCAGCCGCTGTACAGGCGGATCGCCGACATTACCGGTTATCCGCGCCAGCTCTGATCAGGACAGCGCCGGCTCCAGGTGCGCGCTGCCGGTGCGCACCGCGCGCACTCCATTACGCCCTGCATCCTTGACCGCATACATGGCGCGGTCGGCCGCCACGAAGAAGCTCTTCAAGTCGTCAAGCTGGGTCGGCACGATGGTGGCCACGCCCAGGCTGGCCGTCACCCATTCCGAGGTGGTCGAGCCCGGGTTCGGGATGTGCAGCGATTCGATGTGGGCGCGGATGGTTTCGCCGAGCGTGGCGGCGGCCTCGAAGCCGGTTTCGCCGAACAGCAGCACGAATTCCTCGCCGCCGTAGCGCGCCGCGATGTCGGTGGCGCGCAGCGCGTGCGACTGCAGCGCCATCGCCACCTGCTGCAGGCAGGCGTCGCCGGCGGCGTGGCCGAGGCTGTCGTTGTAGCCCTTGAAGTGGTCGACGTCGAGCACGATCAGCGACAGCGGCTGGCTGCTGCGCACCGCGCGCTGCCATTCCTTTTCCAGGAAGCTGTCGAAGTGGCGCCGGTTCGGGATCTTGGTCAGCGGGTCGGCCAGGGCCGCGCGCTGCAGCGCCGTCTCGGACTGCTTGTGATGGGTGATGTCGTGCAGCAGGGCGACGAACAGCGGCTGGTCGGCCAGCATCGGCGTGAGCGTGAAGTCCATCGCGCGCAGGATGCCGTCGCGCTGGCGGATCAGCACTTCGCGCGCGCCGCGGCAGTCGCGCGCAAACGGCGGGCTGGCGGCGGCGCCGGCCAGGCTGCGGCTGAAGATGTCGAGGTATTCCTGGGCCACCGAGGGCGCCAGCAGGCTGTCGAGGCGAACGCCCGCCAGTTCGCCGGGGCCGTAGCCGAGGTAGCGGTCGCAGGCCGGATTGGCATACTGGATGCGGCCGTTGGCCTCGATGATCATCAGGCCTTCGTCGATGCTGTTGACGATCAGGCGCAGGCGCTCGGCCTGTTCCTGCTGCGACAGACTGGTGCGGCGGAACTGCAACTGCGCGCGCACGCGGGCGCACACTTCCGCCAGGCGCAGCGGCTTGGGGATGTAGTCGGCGGCGCCGATGTCGAAGGCGGCGACGATGTCCTCGGTCTCGGTGCGCGCGCTCATGAAGATCACCGGGATGTTGCAGGTGACCGGATGGGCCTTCAGGCGGCGGCAGACCTCCATACCATCCATGCCGGGCAGGTTGATGTCGAGCAGGACCAGGTCGGGCAGGGCGCGCTGGGCGATCCCGAGCGCGCGTTCGCCGGAATTGGCGACAAAAGTCTGGTAACCCTGCTGCAGCATCATGGAACGCAGCGCCCCCAGGTGCGCGGGGGCGTCATCGACGATGAGGATGGCGGCCTGGCGCGGAGCGGCGGCAGAGACCTGGGCGAGGGTGGGCATGGACGTGCAGGTGGGCCAGTTTTGATGTTGTTCAAATTTTACGCCGAACTCAGCGAAAGCGGTAATTTTTGTTGCCAATAGGATAGATTTTCTGGCCGTTCAGAGTGTTCTGCCGGATTGTTCATGCTTTTGGAATAGCTTCCAACGAAAAAAATGGACGCACATGGCGTCCATTTCGTGGTGAAGTTGCAACCTCTTACAAAGCCGCGGCGATCAGCTGGCCGAGGATGGCGATGCCTTCGCGGATGCGCTCCGGCGGCACCGTCACGAACGACAGGCGCAGGGTGTTCGTTTCCGGATCGGTGGCGTAGAAGGGCGCGCCCGGCACAAAGGCGACGCGCGCGGCGATCGCCTGGTCGAGCAGCTTCATGGCGTCGATCCCTTTCGGCAGGGTCACCCAGATGAACATGCCGCCTTCCGGTCTGGTCCACGTCACCTGTTTCGGGAAGTGCTCTTCCATCGCGTCGAGCATGGCCTGGCACTGGTTGCCGTACAGGGTGCGGATGGTCGGGATGTGCTGGTCGAGGAAGCCGTCCTTGACCACGTCGTAGACCACCATCTGGGTCAGCTGGGCGGTATGCAGGTCGGCCGCCTGCTTGGCCAGCTCGAGGCGGCGCACCAGCGGCAACGGCGCGCACACGTAACCGAGGCGGATGCCGGGCGTGAGCACCTTCGAGAAGGAGCCCATGTAGATCACGCCTTCCGGGTTCATGGCGACCATCTTCGGCATCGGTTCGCCCTTGTACGACAGCGCGCCGTAGGGATCGTCCTCGATCAGCGGCAGCTGCAAGCGGGCGCAGGTTTCGACCAGTTCCAGGCGGCGCTCGATCGAGAGCGAACGGCCCGTCGGGTTCTGGAAGTTCGGCAGCGAGTACAGCAGGCGCGCACGGTTGTTTGCCACCCCGGTGACGGCTTCGACCGAGGACGGCACCAGGCCGTGGTCGTCGGTCGCCACCGAGCCGAATTCCGGGCGGTAGACCGAGAATGCCTGCAGCGCACCCAGGTAGCTCGGGGTTTCCACCAGCACGCGGCTGCCTTCGTCGATCAGGACCTTGCCGATCAAGTCGAGCGCCTGCTGCGAGCCCGAGACCATCAGGATCTGCTCGGGCAGGATCTTCGTGCCTTCGGTCGAGAGCGAGTTCGCGATCCATTCCTTCAGCGGGCCGTAGCCGTCGGTCGGGCCGTATTGCAGGGCCACCTTGCCGGTTTCGGTCAGCACACGGTCGTAGGCTTCCTTCATGCGCTCGACCGGGAAGGTGGCCGGCGAGGGCAGGCCGCCGGCGAACGAGATGATCTCCGGACGCTGGGTGATCTTCAGGATTTCGCGGATGAAGGAGCTTTGCAACTGCTGCGCACGCTCGGAAAACTGCCACTGGATGGGATTCGGGTTCTCGATTTTCATGCTGGTCTCGCGGTCGTTAAAAGGCGCGCGCCGGGTAGGCTGCGGTGAAGGCCCGGCCGGGTGGGCCGGGCCGTGAAACGCTGGTCGATCAGGCCACTTCGACGATCATTTCGATCTCGACGCAGGCGCCGCGCGGGATCTGCGCCACGCCGAAGGCCGAGCGGGCGTGCTTGCCGGCGTCGCCGAAGACTTCGCCGAACAGTTCCGAGGCGCCGTTGGTCACCAGGTGCTGGTCGGTGAAGTCCGGGGTCGAGTTCACCAGGCTCATCAGCTTGACGATGCGCTTCACGCGGGTCAGGTCGCCGCCGCAGGCATCCTGCAGGGTGCCCATCAGGTCGATGGCGATGGCGCGCGCGGCGGCCTGGCCTTCTTCCAGGGTCTTGTTCTTGCCCAGCTGGCCGGCGTTGACAGAACCGTCGGCGTTCTTGGCGATGTGGCCCGAGATGAAGACCAGGTTGCCGGTCTGGACGAACATGACGTAGGCGGCGGCCGGCGCAGGGGCCGATTGCAGGGTGATGTTCAGTTCGGTGAGTTTGTCGTAAACGGAGATGCGGGACATGGGTGTTCCTGTTGCGGTGAATGAGACCGGTATTGTACGACTTGCCAGCTGTGAAAGACACCATTTCGCCTATTCCATGCGGCGGCGATGGAATTGTTGTTACTACATAATCGGAGTACTTTTTATACGGAATCGGAGGCGTCGCGCATGCGTTTGAATGCGGCGATCACGCGGCGGCCGGCATTCTCGCGGTAGTCCGGATAGGCATAGCCATAGCTGACGACACGCCGTTCGGTCGTGGCGAGAAAGCGCGGATTCTCCAGCAGGAAACGGCCGTAGGCAGCGGCATCGAGCCGTGGCAGCGCGTCTTCGATGAGCTGGACGATCTCGGCGACATATTCCCCGACCAGCTGCACCACGAAAGGAACGATCCAGTCCCGGCGCTCGTCCAGCAGGCGGCGCAGGCAGCGTTCACGCAGGAAGCCGTCGTGGTGCCGGGTGCCGAGGCACAAGGCGATCAGGCCATCCATGCCCGGCGCAGCGATGGCCTGCGCCACGCGCTCCGGCGCGTAATAGACCCGCGTGGGGATGGCGAGCGTTTCGCCGCCCAGGCTGACGGCAAAGTTGTAGCGGGGAGGGTGCGGGTCGCCCGCTGCGAGTCCGGCGGCGACCCGCACTGCGCAGGGGCGCAGCGCGGCAGGGAAGGCGAGGGCCGGGTCCACCGGCGGCGGCAAGGTTTGCATGGGTTGTCCGTGTCGTTCCAGCCCTGCAAGCGTAGGCCTTGCCGGGAAAAGATGATATTTCTTGGTGTTATCATAACGGATTGCCGATGACCGGCTTGCCAGGTGAAGGACAGGACCATGACAGCAGTGCTCGCGCTCAAACTCGCCCTGGTGCCGCTGCTGATCTATCTGGTCACGCTGGCCGGGCGGCGCTGGGGGCCATCGGTGGCCGGTTGGCTGTCGGCCTTTCCGATCGTCGCAGGCCCGATCCTGCTGACGCTGGCGCTGGAGCAGGGGGTGCCATTTGCGGCCAGCGCCGCCGAGGGCACCTTGCTGTCGGTGGTCGCCATCCTGGTGTTTTGCATGGTGTATGCCTGGGCGTCGGCCCGCCTGCAGGTGGCCGGTTCGATGCTGCTGGCCTTGTCGGCCTGGGGTTTGGCCGTGGCGCTGCTGCAAACCCTGCGCCCGGCGCTGGGTGTGTCCTTCGTGCTGGTCTGGTGCGCCTTGCTGCTGGCGGTGCGCCTGTTCCCGGCCGTGGCGCCGTCCGCCGGCGGCGCGCGGCGCAACGACCTGCCCTGGCGTATGCTGGCCGCCGCCATCCTGGTGCTGCTGGTGACGACCGGCGCCGCCCACATGGGTGCGCGCCTGTCCGGTTTTTTCGCCATGTTCCCGGTGATGGGATCGGTGCTGGTCGGCTTTGCCCATGCCGGCAGCGGCCGCGCGAGCGCGGTGGCGCTGCTGCGTGGCATGGTCTGCGGCTTCTTCGGCTTTTCCGTGTTCTGCGTGACGCTGGCGATGCAGCTGCGCCAGAGCGGGCTGGGCGCTGCCTTCGGTCTGGCGCTGGGCTGCGCACTGGTGGTGCATGTGGCGGCGCGGCGCATGCTGGCGGCGCCGGCCGTGGCCGCACCATCGGCAGTGCGTAGCTGAGCCTTTCGAAGGTCCGATTGCAGGCGCCTCTTGAAATGCATGTTGCCATCCCCATATCGAGGCAATCCGTTCAACCTGTGTTTCCAAGAGGAATAAGATGGCTGTCGCCGAAAAAGAGACCCTTGGCTTTCAAGCCGAAGTAAAGCAGCTGCTGCAACTGATGATCCACTCCTTGTACTCGAACAAGGAAATCTTCCTGCGCGAACTGATTTCGAACGCTTCCGACGCCGCCGACAAGCTGCGCTTCGAAGCGATCAACAACGATGCCCTGTACGGCAACGACCATGAACTGAAGATCCGCGTCGCCTTCAACAAGGACGCGAAGACCATCACGATCTCGGACAACGGCATCGGCATGAGCCGCGACGAGGTGATTTCGCACCTGGGCACGATTGCCAAGTCGGGCACCAAGGAATTCTTCAGCAAGCTCTCGGGCGACCAGAAGGCGGACGCCGCCCTGATCGGCCAGTTCGGCGTGGGCTTCTATTCGGGCTTCATCGTCGCCGACAAGATTACCGTCGAAACCCGCCGCGCCGGCGCGGAAAGCACGGAAGGCGTGCGCTGGGAGTCGGGCGGCGAGGGCGAGTACAGCGTCGAGACCATCGAGAAAACCGGCCGCGGCACCGACGTCATCCTGCACCTGCGCGAAGGCGAGGACGAGCTGCTGTCGAACTGGAAGCTGAAAGGCATCATCCGCAAGTACTCGGACCACATCTCGCTGCCGATCCTGATGCAGAAGGAAGAGTGGGACGAGGAAGCGAAAGCAACCGTCCTGAAGGACGAGTTCGAGACCGTGAACCAGGCCAGCGCGCTGTGGGCCCGTTCGAAGTCGGACATCACCAAGGAACAGTACGACGAGTTCTATAAACACGTCTCGCACGACTTCCAGGAGCCGCTCGCTTACACCCACAACCGCGTGGAAGGCCGCAGCGAATACACCCAGCTGCTGTACGTGCCGAGCCACGCGCCGTTCGACCTGTGGGACCGCAACAAGCGCGGCGGCATCAAGCTGTACGTGAAGCGCGTCTTCATCATGGACGACGCCGAGCAGCTGATGCCGACCTACCTGCGCTTCGTGAAGGGCGTGATCGACTCGGCCGACCTGCCGCTGAACGTCTCGCGCGAAATCCTGCAGGAGTCGCGCGACGTGCGCGTGATCCGCGAAGGCTCGACCAAGCGCGTGCTGGGCATGCTGGAAGAGATGGCGAACTCGGAAGAGCAGGAAGGCAAGGACAAGTACGTCACCTTCTGGAAGGAATTCGGCCAGGTGCTGAAGGAAGGCATCGGCGAGGACGCGACCAACAAGGACCGCATCGCCAAGCTGCTGCGCTTTGCCTCGACCCATGACGAGTCGGGCGAGCAGACCGTGTCGTTCGAGGATTACGTCGGCCGCATGAAGGAAGGCCAGGACAAGATCTATTACGTCACCGCCGACAGCTACAGCGCCGCCAAGAACAGCCCGCACCTGGAAATCTTCCGCAAGAAGGGCGTCGAAGTGCTGCTGATGGCCGACCGCGTGGACGAGTGGATGCTGTCCTTCCTGACCGAGTTCGAGGGCAAGGAACTGGTGTCGGTGGCCAAGGGTGGGCTGGACCTCGGCAAGCTCGAAGACGAAGCCGAGAAGAAGGAACACGAAGAGACCGAGACCCAGTACAAGGAGCTGGTCGAGAAGATGAAGACCGCGCTGGCCGACAAGGCGAAAGACGTGCGCGTGACCTTCCGCCTGACCGATTCGCCGGCCTGCCTGGTGGCGGACGAGCACGAGCTGTCGGCGAACCTGGTGCGCATGCTGAAGGCCGCGGGCCAGAATGCGCCGGAGTCGAAGCCGATTCTCGAGATCAATCCGAATCACCCGCTGGTGACGCGTTTGAAGTACGAGGATGCGGAAGGTGCGCGCTTTGGCGACTGGTCGCATATCCTGTTCGACCAGGCGATGCTGGCCGAAGGCGGCAGCCTGGCGGATCCGGCGTCGTTCGTGAAGCGTTTGAATGAGATGCTGCTGGCGAAGTAATTCGCGCGGTGGTGTGAAGTGAAAGCCGGGCTGTGTGCCCGGCTTTTTTATGGTGAGTCGGCGTTAATGGGGCTGTTGCCTGTGACGGTATTGGTAGGTTTGATCCGCGTGGGCACAGGTGCCCACCCTACGGGACACGCTACGTATCCGGGTTTCGTATGATCTCGCCGTTAGCGGTGACCGTAGGGTGGGCACCTGTGCCCACGCGGATTCAACCCACCAATAACGGCCCACGCAACAGCGCCACGAACCGCTGAACGTCGGCCTTAAAACCGCGCCCCGGCGCGCACCGGCCGGACAACGCCTGCCAAGCGCTCGAACCCCATCTGAAACCAATGCTTGCGCCGCTCCGTCAACTGCCCCACCACCCAGGTCACCGCAACGATCAAGACGGTCAACGCCGCAATATCGACCGCACTGTTCCGATCATGCCGGACCAGTATCAGCCACAAACTCATCACCAGCGCATGCACCAGATACAGCGTAAAGGTGTACGACGACAGCCCCCGTATCGGACGCTCGAAACGCAGCAAGCCCGCAAACCCCACACAGCGCGCACACCAGAAATTTACCAGCACCAGCCCGCACACCACATAATCCGCCAGCACCCGATCCGCACTCCTGAGCGGCACCGCCGGAAACGGCCAAGCCTCACGCGCCCACATGCGCAGGAACACGTCGCTCCCGCTCAGCTTGAATAGCGCCAGCAGAACAAAGCTCGCCACCCACCCCGTCAGCGCCGCGCGCCGCCCGATCGCATGCGATTTCTGCCAGTGATACAGCCACACCCCGCTGGCCCACACTGGAAGCAGCAGCCACAGCTTCGGCCCCACGAACAACAGCAGCGAGCCCAGCGCCACCACCCGCCCGGCGCCACGCAAATAGAACGCGGCCCCGAACAACACGTAATACCAGACCTCGTACCCCAGCGACCAGTACGGCCCAAGTAAGGGCGGCGGCTCGGAAATCGTCCACAGTTCCCCCATGAACAGCAAATGCAGCGGCAGGTACAGCCAGGGCTTGGCTACCTCGTACAGCTGGCGCGCCGGCACCCGCCCGGACCAGACCAGGGCCGTGGCGGCGGCGAACGCGAACAGCAAGAGCGGCAGCGCCACCGAATAGATACGGGTACAGCGTGCGATGGCATACGCACGCAGCGAGGGGTTCTTTTGTTCGGTGGTGTAGGCGATGACGAACCCGGACAGCACGAAGAACACGATCACCGCCTCGCGCCCCAGGTTCGGCACCCAGCCGTCGGCGCCGCGCGTGATCACGCCATACGGTCCGTAGTGGCTGGCCACGACCAGCACGGCCGCTAGCAAGCGGCAGCAGTCGAGGTAGAGCGACAGCGGACGCGCGAGCGGAGTGGGGTGAGTGGCCATCGGGGTGCCTGTCGGGTTTGGACGAAATGATAACCCATGCCGCATCGCGCACGCGCGGCGCCGCTCAGGCTGGCTCCCGGGCTGACCTCAGGCCCGCTTCAAGCGCGCACTCAGTTACGCAATTCAGCGCAGAAGTCGAGCAGGATGCGCTCGCCCTCGGGCCAGTCGCCATGGCCGCTGTCGGCATTCACATGGCCGGCGGCGCCGATCTCCACGAAGCGCGCGCCCCAGGCATCGGCAAAGGCGCGCGCCCGTTCGCGCGTGACGAAGGGATCGTCGCTGCTGGCCACCACGATGCAGGGGAAGGGGAGCTTGGTCATCGGCACCGGCGCGAAGCCGTTGGCGTCGATCGGATACGAAGCCGCCTCGACGTCGCTCGGCGCCACCAGCACCGCGCCGGCGGCGCGCAGCGGCGAACCCGAATGCGCCCAGTGCGCCGCCAGGATGCAGCCCAGGCTGTGCGCCACCAGGATCGGCGCGCCGCTGCTGGCGCCGACGGCGGCATCGAGTTCGGCCACCCATTCGTCGCGCCCGGGGTTGTTCCAGTCGCGGTGTTCCACGCGCCGCAGCTGCGGGTGGCGCGCTTCCCACAGGGTTTGCCAGTGCTGCGGACCCGAATTCCACAGGCCCGCCAGGGTCAGAACGTCGCAATCCATGAAGCCTCCGCTGCTTGTCGTTCAGACCATTCTACGCGTCTGTTACGAGAGGCGTCGGATCAGAGCGCGGTGCGCAGGGCGAACAGTTCCGGGAACAGCACCACGTCCAGCATCTTGCGCAGGTAGCTCACGCCCGCCGTGCCGCCGGTGCCGGTCTTGAAGCCGATGATGCGCTCCACCGTGGTCACGTGGCGGAAGCGCCAGAAGCGGAAGGCGGTTTCCAGGTCGACCAGCTTCTCGGCCAGTTCGTACAGCGCCCAGTGTTGGTCCGGGTCCTGGTACACCGCCAGCCAGGCCGCCTTCACCGAGTCGTCGTGTTCGGTCGGCAGGGTCCAGTCGCGCTCCAGGCGCTCGGGTGCGATGGCAAAACCGCCGCGCGCCAGCAGCATCACCGCTTCGTCGTAGACCGAGGGCAGTTTCAGCTCGCGGTCGAGGATGGCGTGCGCCGGCGGGTTCTTTTCGTGCACCGCCAGCAAATTCGCGTTCTTGTTCCCGAGGATGAATTCGAGCTCGCGGTACTGGTGCGACTGGAAGCCGGACGAGGCGCCGAGATAAGGCCGGATCGCCGTGTACTCCGAAGGCGTCATGGTGGCCAATACGTCCCAGGCATGCACCAGCTGGTCCATTATGCGCGCCACCCGCGCCAGCATCTTGAAGGCGGGCGACAGTTCGCCGGCGCGCAGGTGCACGCGCACGGCCTGCATCTCGTGCAGCATCAGCTTCACCCAGAGCTCGCTCGTCTGGTGCTGGATGATGAACAGCATCTCGTTGTGGTTGGGCGAGAGCGGGTGCTGGGCCGACAGGATCTGCTCCAGGCCCAGGTAGTCGCCGTAGCTCATCGACTCCTTGAAGTCCATCTTGGCGCCGTGCCACGCGGCCGGCTTGTCTTTCATGTCGCTCATGGTCATCACTCAGGTCACTGCGCCGCGCTCGGCGCGCACGTCGTAATCTTCGCGGTCGAGGATATCCTTCAGGATCTCGACCGCGTCCCACACGTCCGCATACGAGGTATATAAAGGCGTGAAGCCGAAGCGCATGATCTCCGGCTCGCGGTAGTCGCCGATCACGCCACGCGCGATCAGCGCCTGCATCACCGCGTAGCCGTGCGGATGGGTAAAGCTGACCTGGCTGCCGCGACGCGCATGCTCGCGCGGCGTCACCAGTCCCAGCGGGTGCGCGGCGCAGCGCGCTTCGACAAGTTGAATGAAGAGGTCGGTCAGGGCCAGCGACTTGGCGCGGATCGCCGCCATGCTGGTCTCCTCGAACACTTCCAGCCCGCACTCGACCATGGCCAGCGAGACCACCGGCTGGGTGCCGCACAGGGCGCGGCCGATGCCGTCGCAGGGTTCGAAGCCGTGGGCCATGGCGAACGGCCGGGCGTGGCTCCACCAGCCCGACAGCGGATGCTGGAACCGGGCCTGGTGGCGCTGCGGCACCCAGATGAAGGCCGGGGCGCCCGGTCCGCCATTCAGGTATTTATAGGTGCAGCCGACCGCGAAGTCGGCCTCGGCGCCGTTCAGGTCGACCGGCACCGCGCCGGCCGAGTGGGCCAGGTCCCAGACGATCAGGGCGCCGTTCTGGTGCGCGTGGCGGGTGAGGGCGGCCATGTCGTGCTGGTAGCCGGTGCGGTAGTTCACGTGGGTCAGCATGACGACGGCGCAGTCGGCGTCGATGGCGGCCGGCAGTTCTTCCACCGAATCGACCAGGCGCACGCTGTAGCCGCGCTCGAGCCAGGACGTCAATCCTTCTGCCATATAGATATCGGTCGGGAAGTTGCTGCGCTCGGTAACGATGACGCGGCGCGCGGCGGTCGCTCCCTCAGCCTGGATGCGCACGGCGGCGGCCAGGGCCTTGAACAGGTTCAGCGAGGTGGTGTCGGTGACCACGACTTCACCGGCTGCCGCGCCGATCAGCGGGGCCAGGCGCCCGCCCAGGCGTTTCGGCAGGTCGAACCAGCCGGCCGTGTTCCAGCTCTTGATCAGGTCTTGCCCCCACTCGCGCGCCACCACGTCCTGGGCGCGGGCCAGGGCCGCACGCGGGCGGGCGCCGAGGGAGTTGCCGTCCAAATAAATGACGCCGGGGGGCAGGTCGAAGCGTTCGCGCAGCGGCGCCAGCGGGTCTTGCGCGTCGCGCGCCAGGCAGTCGCTGCGGGTGAGGGTGGGTTCGCTCATGGTAATCAAGTGTCGGTTGTATAGGCAGATGGCTGTTCGGCGGGCAGTGTAGCAAGACCCCGGGAAAAATATTTCAAATTTTTTTGCTGCGAACCCTAAAGTTCTCCCGGGCCCTGCCGTAAAGGAGTCAGAGACCTGAAAAAGGCGGCCAACAATATTTCAAAAATATTTGCCGGCAACCCTAAAGTTCTCGAAAACGCTGCCGTTAAGGAGTCAGAAGGGCAAAAAGGGCACTGAAAAAATTTTCAGATTCACCCTAAAGTTCCCGGTTTCCTTGCCGTTAAGTAATCAGAGCGCTGCGAAAGCGCAACGGAAGTAAAAATAGTTGCGACACGAAAACGTTGCAACACGGCATGCCGAACAACAATCCGAAAGCCTCCTTTTCATAGGAGCGCATCTCCCATCCGCCAGGGTTTGTCAGACAAACTCCTACGGATGCTGTCGTCTTTGGAGGACACAAAATACAGTGTCCCTCTGATTCCGCAAATGTTTCTCTACAGTCAGAATCTATCTCACTGGCAACACACACTGCTGCCAGAACCTAAACAACGGAGAGTGGAAAATGACTGCAAACGACATGATGGCTGAAATCCGCGACGCGAACCTGAGCTACCTGATGCTCGCGCAGCAGATGATCCGCGCCGACAAGGTCACCGCGATTTTCCGCCTCGGCATCTCGGCCGACATCGCCGACCTGATCGAAGGCATGAGCAACGCGCAGATCCTGAAGCTCGCCGGCGGCAACATGATGCTGGCCCGCTTCCGCTTCGACGACACCGCGATCCTCTCGATGCTGACCAGCCATACCAAGGACCGCGCCCTGGCCCAGTCGCACGCCGCCATCCTGATGGCCGGCCAGCCGGCCGAAGAAATCGCCTGATGCGCTACTCCGCGCCGGTCCTATGGTGTAGGATAGCCGGGACTGTTGCCGGAGCTGTAGGATGACCAAAAAAAGCGTCGTATCGGAAGCGCAAGAAATCCAGCTCGCCATCGAGCTGATCCAGTTGGGAGCACGGCTCCAGCTGCTGGAAACCGAGGTGTCGCTGTCGCGCGAGCGCCTCATCAAGCTGTACAAGGAACTGAAGGGCGTGTCGCCGCCGAAAGGCATGCTGCCGTTCTCCACCGACTGGTTCCTGACCTGGCAGCCGAACATCCATTCCTCGCTGTTCCTGAACATCCATAACTTCCTGGTCGATAATGCCGGCGCCAGCGGCATCCAGGCGGTGATGAAAGCCTACCAGCTCTACCTCGAGCAGATGCCGGCCTCGCCCGGCGAAGAGCCCTTGCTGTCGCTCACCCGCGCCTGGACCCTGGTGCGCTTCTTCGGCAGCGGCATGCTCAAGCTTGCGCCTTGCGAAAAATGCAAGGGTAAGTTCGTGGTGAATACGCTCGACCTGAACAGCGGCTACCTGTGCGGCTTGTGCCACATGCCTTCGCGCGCCGGCAAGACGCGCAAGGCCAAGGACGCCGCCCAGCAGGCCGCCCTCGATGCCGAGCAGGCCGGCAGCGAATCCGACGCCTGAGCGGGTGCCTTCCCGTATCGAACCTGGCGCGGGAGGCAGGCGGTGAGCGCGCCACGCCTCCTGCGCGCACCCGCCGTGCAGGCGCTGCTGTGCCAGCTTGCCGCCTTTCCCCTGACCTTGCTGGCCGTGTTCCTGCTGGCGCGCGCCGGCGCCTCTCCCACGTATTTCATTGTTGCGCTTGCGCAGGGCCTGTTTGCTGCCGCCCTGACCGCCTGGAGGCGCCTGGCGCGCTGGTGGCTGGCGATCGGCTTCCTGTTCCCGCTGGCCCTGCTCGGCGCCAGCCAGTTCGCCATTCCGCCCTGGCTGTTCCTGGCGATCTTCCTGTTCATGCTGGTGCTGTACTGGTCGACCTTCCGCACGCAGGTGCCGTACTACCCGTCGGGGAAGGCGGCCTGGGATGCCGTGGCGGAACACTTGCCTCAGGATAGGCCGGTTTCCTTCATCGACATCGGCAGCGGCCTCGGCGGCCTGGTGCTGGACCTGGCAAGCCGCCGCAACGACATTCGGGCAGCCGGAATCGAACTGGCACCGCTGCCCTGGCTCGCCAGCTGGCTGCGTGCAAAGCTAACGAATAGTCGCGCGGCATTCCTGCGCGGCGACTACGAGCGCCTCGACTTCGCGCACTACGACGCCGTCTTCGCCTACCTGTCGCCGGCCGCCATGACCGCCCTGTGGCGCAAGGCCAAAAAGGAGATGCGTCCCGGCAGTATGTTAATGAGTTACGAGTTCGCTATTAACGATTCCACACCGACCTTATCTGTCTATCTACCGAACACTGGTCGAACTCTCTACATATGGCACTTTTAGGCGACAATCGCCGCTGTTTTACTTGCCCGTGGGCCATTCTCCCGCTATTGTTCCAGCTGTTGTAGTTCCCTACGTAAATATTTTTTCTGAGATACAAAGTCTCGGAAATGCGTGGATCGTCAAGCCCGTCCGGGCGCTTTCTGGAGCAGTGTCTTGTTAGTCATTATCGGTTACGTCGTTATCTGCGCGTGTGTGTTCGGCGGCTTCGTCATGAGCGGCGGTCACATGGCTGCACTGTTCCAGCCGCTGGAACTGCTGATGATCGGCGGTGCGGCGGCAGGTTCGATGTTTGTCGGTAACAACGGCAAAGCGCTGAAAGCGACCATGAAGGCCTTGCCGACCGTGTTCAAGGGTTCCGCGTACACTAAAGAGATGTACATGGAACTGATGTCGCTGCTGTTCGACGTGCTGTCGAAAGTACGCAAGGAAGGCCTGATGTCGATCGAAGGCGACATCGAATCGCCGGAAGCGAGCCCGCTGTTCTCGAAGTACCCGCTGGTGCTGGCCGACCACCACATCGTCGAATTCATGGCCGACTACCTGCGCCTGATGGTGTCCGGCAACATGGACGCCTTCCAGATCGAAAACCTGATGGACAACGAGATCGAGACCCACCACCAGGAAGGCCACGTGCCGGCCCACGTGATCGCCAAGCTCGGCGACGGCCTGCCGGCCTTCGGTATCGTGGCGGCGGTGATGGGCGTGGTGCACACCATGGAATCGGTCGGCATTCCGCCGGCGGAACTCGGTATCCTGATCGCCAAGGCGCTGGTCGGTACCTTCCTCGGTATTTTGCTGGCCTATGGTTTCGTCAGCCCACTCGGCAGCGTGCTGGAACAGAAGCTGGAAGAATCGACCAAGATGTTCCAGACCGTGAAGGTGACCCTGCTGGCCAGCCTGAACGGCTACGCCCCGGCCCTGGCCGTGGAATTCGGCCGCAAGGTGCTGTACTCGACCGAGCGCCCGACCTTTGCCGAGCTCGAAGAGCACATCAAGAAGTCCAAGAGCAAGTAAGACCCGAACCCGGCGGGACCAGGCAGGTCCCGCTCCTCCACCCTTTAACCTGAACCAAGCGAATACCCATGGCCGATGAAGGAATGCGCCCGATTATCGTCAAGCGGATCAAGAAATCCGGTGGCGGACATCACGGCGGCGCCTGGAAGATTGCCTACGCCGACTTCGTGACGGCGATGATGGCTTTCTTCCTGCTGATGTGGCTGCTTGGCTCGACGGCCAAGGGCGACCTCGATGGCATTTCGGAATTCTTCAAGACCCCCTTGAAGGTGGCGATGTCGGGCGGCTCGGGCTCGGGCGACAGCTCCTCGGTGATCAAGGGCGGCGGTACGGATTTGACGCGCCGCAATGGCCAGGTCAAGAAGGGCGACACCCCGCCGGAACACAAGACCTATGACCTGAACGCCGCCAAGGCCCAGGTCGAGCGCGCCGAAGGCGAGCGCCTGCGCGGCCTGAAAGCCAGGCTGGAGTCGGTCATCGACGCCAACGAAACGCTGAAGAAATACAAGAACCAGCTGCTGCTCGACATCACCAGCGAAGGCCTGCGCATCCAGATCGTGGACGAGCAGAACCGCCCGATGTTCGCGCTGGCCAAGGCCACGCTGCAGCCGTACACCGGCGATATCCTGCACGTGCTGGGCATGGTGCTGAACGACGTGCCGAACCGCATCGGCCTGTCCGGCCACACCGATTCGACCCCGTACTACAGCGACGCCGGCTACAGCAACTGGGAACTCTCGGCCGACCGCGCCAACGCCTCGCGCCGCGCGCTGGTGCAGGGTGGCCTGGCCGACGACAAGATCCTGCGCGTGGTGGGGCTGGCCGCGGCCGCGCCGCTCGACCGTGCCGATCCGTTCAACCCGATCAACCGCCGCATCAGCATCATCGTGATGAACAAGCGCACCGAGGACGCCGTGATGCGCGACGCCGCCACGCTCGACGTGCCGGCCGAGGATGGCGCAGCCGCGGCCCAGGCCGTCACCGCGGCCACCGGCGCGGCGACCAAATAAGCAGCCTGCGACAGGACAGGAGGACCATAATGACAAGAAAAAAGATACTCGGCTCGCACGTGAAGCGGCTGCTCTCCGGCGTGTCCGCCCATGGGCGGCGCCACCTCAGCGAGGTCGAGACCGACCTGCTGCAGACGGAATTGCTGCTGGAAGAAGCCATCGAGAAGCTGACCAGCAGCTTCCTGGCCATCCATAGCGCGGTCGGCGAACGGCAGGCCGCGATCGACCGCCTGCTGGCCGGCGGCGAACCGAGCAAGGAAGACATTGCCGCCCTGGCCGCGATGTCGAACGAAATCGGCAGCCACGTCAACACGGCGGTGACCAGCATGCAGTTCCAGGACATGACCAGCCAGCTGATCGAGCGCACCCTGAAGCGCGTGACGGGCCTGCGCGACTTCCTCGGCACGCTGGACGAACACGGTTCCGACATTCACCCGGAAACGGGCAGCGAGGAAATCGTCGAGCGCCTGGGCAAGGTCAGCATGGCGCTGGCGATCCAGTCGCTCGAACTGCGCAGCGTCTTGCGCAAGTCGGTCGAACAAAAGCATCTCGAAAGCGGGGACATCGAACTGTTCTAAGGGTTCGGTGCACATATAACCATCTCCCGGCATGCCCCGGGGGCGTATAAAACAGCAGGAGCAAAACATGGCTAAAACAATTCTCGCGGTCGACGATTCGAGCTCGCTGCGCCAGATGGTGGCGTTCAGCCTGAAGGCGGCCGGTTACCAGGTGGTGGAAGCGGTGGATGGCCAGGATGGCCTGGACAAGGCGCGCCAGCAGGTCGTCGACCTGGTCCTGACCGACCAGAACATGCCGCGCATGGATGGCCTGTCGCTGATCAAGCAGCTCCGCGGCCTGCCCGAGTACCAGAAGGTGCCGATCCTGATGCTGACCACCGAGTCCTCGGACGAAATGAAGTCGAAAGGCCGTGCGGCCGGCGCCAACGGCTGGCTGGTCAAGCCGTTCGACCCGCAGCGCCTGATCGAGGTCGTCAAAAAAGTGATCGGTTGATGCGCATGCATCGCCCACCGCAACGGAATTTGTCATGACGATCGACATCAGCCAGTTTTACCAGGTCTTTTTCGACGAGGCCGAAGAGCTGCTCGCCGAAATGGAACGGCTGCTGCTGGCGGTCGACGTGGCCGCGCCCGACGCCGAAGACCTGAACGCCATCTTCCGCACCGCCCACTCGGTGAAGGGCGGCGCCTCGACCTTCGGCATCACCGACATGAGCGAAGTCACGCACGTGCTCGAATCCCTGCTGGACCGCATCCGCAAGGGAGAAATGGCGCTCACCAGCCAGCACGTGGACGCCTTCCTGGCCGCGAAAGACACCCTCAAGATGCAGCTCGACGGCCACCGCAACGGCGCCGCCGTCGACCAGGACACGGTCGCCAACGTGCGCATGATGCTGCACGACTTGTCCGAAGGCCTGGTGCCGGCGGCCTCGATCATCGCGCCGTCTTTCCTGCATGCCGAAACCAAGGCCCAGACCGGCGAGGGCGCGCACCGCTACAAGATCGAGCTGCCCAGCGTTGCCCAGCGCGACGTGAACGCCCTGGTCGACGAACTCGGCCTGATGGGCCGGGTCTCGGTGACGCCGCTCGACGGCGGACGCAGCGCCCTGGTCATCACCACCCACGAGAGCCTGGACGACATCGTCGCCATCTGCTCGTTCGTGCTCGACCCGAACGATTTGAAGATCTTCGAGGCGCCGCCGCTCACGCCTGAGCAGCGCGCCATCGAGGCCGCCGAGCGCGCCCGCATCGAGGAAGAGCAGGGCTATGGCTTCTTCGATCCGGCGGACGACGTTCCCGCCGTGAGCAACGAGCAGTCCGACGACGAGCGCGGCTATGGCTTCTTCCAGCCGATCGAACAGATCCGCGCGCTGGCCGGTATCGATGTGCCGGGTGCCAAGGCTGCCGTGGCGGTGGCCGTGGTTGACCACGAAGCGGAAAAGAAGGCCAGCAAGAAAGACGAGAAGGGCGCCGAAGCAAAAGCCGGGGAGTCGTCCTCGATCCGCGTTTCGGTGGAAAAGGTCGACCAGCTCATCAACCTGATCGGCGAACTGGTGATTACCCAGGCCATGATCGAGCAGCGCAGCGGCGGGCTGGACCCGATGATGCACGAGCGCCTGCTGTCCTCGGTGTCCCAGCTGACCCGCAACACGCGCGAGCTGCAGGAAGCGGTGATGTCGATCCGCATGATGCCGATGGACTTCGTGTTCTCGCGCTTCCCGCGCATGGTGCGCGACCTGGCCGGCAAGCTCGGCAAGAAAGTCGATTTCATCACCCACGGCGCCGCGACCGAGCTCGACAAGGGCCTGATCGAGCGCATCGTCGATCCGCTGACCCACCTGGTGAGGAACAGCATCGACCACGGTATCGAGATGCCGGAAGCGCGCGCCGCGGCCGGCAAGTCCGAAGCAGGGCGCCTGTTCCTGTCGGCCGGCCACCAGGGCGGCAACATCGTCATCGAAGTGGCCGACGATGGCGCCGGCCTGAACCGAGAGCGCATCCTGGCGAAAGCGGCGCAGAACGGCCTGGCCGTCTCGGACACGATGAGCGACAGCGAAGTCTGGCAATTGATTTTCGCGCCAGGCTTCTCCACGGCCGAGATCGTCACCGACGTGTCGGGCCGCGGCGTCGGCATGGATGTTGTCAAACGTAACATCACGGCCATGGGCGGTTCGGTCGACATCCGCTCCGCGCGTGGCTTCGGCACCACGATTTCGATCTCGCTGCCCTTGACCCTGGCCATCCTGGACGGCATGACCATCCGCTGCGGCGAAGAAATCTATATCCTTCCACTGGGCTACGTCGTTGAATCGCTGCAGCCGCGCCGCGAAGACATCCGCGACATCGCCGGCCGCGGCCAGGTGCTGAAAGTGCGTGGCGAATATCTGCCGCTGATCGCGCTGCACGCCGTGTTTGACATCGAACCGAAGTCTGGCGACCCGGCCGACGGCATCGTGGTGATCCTGGAATCCGAAGGCAAGCGCGCCGCGCTCCTGATCGACGACCTGGTGGGCCAGCAGCACGTGGTGGTGAAGAACCTGGAAGCGAACTACCGCAAGGTCAGCGGCATTTCCGGCGCCACTATCCTGGGCGACGGCGGCGTGTCGCTGATCCTCGACGTGGCCGCCCTGGTGCGTTCCTCGCGCCAGGTGGCCGACGAGGCGCTGGCCTCCTAAACACAATCAAGAACAAGGAAACAACATGTCCATTACCCAAGCCACTTCAACCCAGGGCAACGACGCCGGTCTCGAATACCTGGCCTTTACCCTGGGTTCGGAAGAATACGGCATCGATATCCTGAAGGTGCAGGAAATCCGCGGCTACGAAGCCGTGACCCGCATCGCGAATGCGCCGGAATTCATCAAGGGCGTGATCAACCTGCGCGGGATTATCATCCCGGTGGTCGACATGCGCATCAAGTTCAAGCTCGGCGAACCGACCTACGACCAGTTTACCGTCGTCATCATCCTGAACATCGGTGGCCGCGTGATGGGCATGGTGGTCGACAGCGTCTCCGACGTGACCACCCTGACCCCGGACCAGATCAAGCCGGCCCCGGACATGGGCACCGCCTTCAGCACCGATTACCTGATCGGCCTGGGCACGGTGGACGAGCGCATGCTGATCCTGGTCGACATCGACCGTTTGATGTCGTCGCCGGAAATGGGCCTGATCGACAAGCTGGCGGCGTAAATTCCAAAACGGCACCGGGCAGCGCATGACGCGGGCTGCGTGCCTGCAACCAATTAGAAGGTAAGGCAAGTGCCGTTACACAAATCCGACACGGTCAAGGAATTCGACTTCACGCGCGGCGACTTCGAGCGCGTGCGCGCCCTGATCTACCGCCAGGCCGGCATCTCGCTGGCCGATTCCAAGCAGGAAATGGTGTATAGCCGCCTGGCGCGGCGCCTGCGGGCGACCGGCATCCAGTCGTTCGCGAAATACCTGGACGACCTGGAAGCAGGGCGCATGAGCGACGAATGGGAGTCGTTCACGAACGCGCTCACCACCAACCTGACCTCGTTCTTCCGCGAAGCCCACCACTTCCCGCTGCTGGCCGAACACGTGGCGCGCCTGCGCGGCCGGCCGGGCGAACCCTTGACGATCTGGTGCTCGGCCAGCTCGACCGGCGAAGAGCCGTATTCGATCGCCATGACCCTGTGCGAAGCCTTCAATACGCTCACGCCGCCGGTGCATATCATCGCCACCGACATCGACACCAACGTGCTGGCGACTGCCAGCGAAGGCGTGTACGGCGACGACCGTGTGGAAAAGATGGCGCCCGAGCGTCTGAAGCGTTTCTTCTTGCGCGGCAAGGGCCGCCACGAAGGCATGGTGCGCGTGCGCCCGGAACTGCGCCAGCTGGTCACCTTCCGCCAGTTGAACCTGCTGGCCGACAGCTGGCCGGTGAGCGGGCAGTTCGACGCTATCTTTTGCCGGAATGTCATGATTTATTTTGACAAGGAGACCCAGCGCAAGATTTTGTCGCGCTTCGTGCCGCTGATGAAGCCGCACGCGCTGCTGTTTGCCGGCCACTCCGAAAACTTCCTCTACGTTTCCGACGCGCTGCGCCTGCGCGGCAAGACTGTCTACGAACTCAACGACCGCCGCGCCTGATGCGCGCGCACCCTCGGAAACCCCATGCCTTCGAATAGCCATTTCGCCACCAACGTCTACTACGACCGCACCTTCGATGTCGAGGCGGCCAAGATCTTGCCGGGCGAGTATTACTACACCGGCAAGAACATGCTGATCGTGACCGTGCTCGGGTCCTGCGTGTCGGCCTGCATCCGCGACCGCGTGAGCGGCCTGGGCGGCATGAACCACTTCATGCTGCCCGACGGCGGCGGCGATGGCGGCAGCCCGGTCTCGGCCTCGATGCGCTATGGCACCTTTGCCATGGAAGTCCTGATCAACGACTTGCTGAAGGCCGGGGCGCGGCGCGAGCACCTGGAAGCCAAGGTCTTCGGCGGCGGCGCCGTGCTGCGCGGCTTCACGGCCATGAACGTGGGCGAACGCAATGCCGCCTTCGTGATGCAATTCCTGAAGACGGAACGGATTCCGGTGCTGGCCGAAGACCTGAACGACATCTACCCGCGCAAGGTGTATTTCTTCCCGAAGACGGGCAAGGTGTTAGTAAAGAAATTGATGCAAACCCAGAACGATACGCTGGCCAAGCGCGAGCTCGACTACGCCAAGCGTCTCAAGGTCGAGCCCGTTGGCGGCGAAATCGATCTGTTCTGATCCTGAAAGGAAAGACGATGACAATCAAGGTACTGATCGTCGACGACTCGGCACTGATCCGCAGCGTGATGAGCGAGATCGTGAATTCGCAAGCCGACATGGAAGTCGTGGCCACCGCGCCCGATCCGCTGGTCGCGCGCGAACTGATCAAGAAACACAACCCCGACGTGCTGACCCTGGACGTCGAGATGCCGAAGATGGATGGCCTCGACTTCCTGGAAAAACTGATGCGCCTGCGCCCGATGCCGGTGTTGATGGTGTCGTCGCTGACCGAGCGCGGCTCGGAAATCACGATGCGCGCGCTGGAACTGGGCGCCGTCGACTTCGTCACCAAGCCCAAGATTTCGATCCAGACCGGTATGCGCGAGTACACCGAGCTGATTACCGACAAGATCCGCGCCGCCGCACGTGCGCGCGTGAAAGCCCGTACCGTGCAACAACAAGCCATGCCTTCCGCCCTGCAAGCCCTGCGCAGCCCCTTGATTTCCTCGGAAAAGCTGATCATCATCGGCGCCTCGACCGGCGGCACCGAAGCGATCCGCGAATTCCTGATGCAGATGCCGTCGGACTGCCCGGGCATCCTGATTGCCCAGCACATGCCGGAAGGCTTCACGACCTCGTTCGCGCGCCGGCTCGACTCCTTGTGCAAGATCAGCGTGTCGGAGGCGGCCGGCAACGAGCGTATCCTGCCGGGCCACGCGTATATCGCGCCGGGCCACTCGCACCTGCTGCTCACGCGCTCGGGCGCCAACTACATGACGAAGATCGAGCAGACCGACCCGGTGAACCGGCACCGGCCCTCGGTGGACGTGCTGTTCCGCTCGGCGGCCGTGGCGGCCGGCAAGAATGCGGTCGGCGTGATCCTGACGGGCATGGGAAAAGACGGCGCTGCTGGTATGCTTGAAATGAAAAACGCAGGCGCGCACAATTTCGCCCAGGACGAGGCTTCCTGCGTGGTGTTCGGCATGCCGCGCGAAGCGATTGCCATCGGCGCAGTACACGATGTGGCGCCCCTGCAGGCCTTGCCCGGCCTGGTACTCGGGCAGTTGGCGGCGCAAGGTGGACGGGCGTTACGGGTTTGATTCGCTTTCTCCGCTTTTCCGCCGGTTTTGTCGCCGTACGGCAACAAAAATGCTATCCTTGAGGTTGCTTGTTGGAGCGCCTCAAGCCACACTAACCATAGTAAAAGAATCAACGGAGTAATTCATGGCTGACCCAAAGATGCGTTTCCTGGTTGTTGACGATTTCTCGACGATGCGCCGCATCGTCCGGAACTTGTTGAAAGAACTGGGGTACGCCAACGTCGACGAAGCGGAAGATGGCGTCATGGCGCTGACCAAGCTGCGCAGCGAGCAGTTCGACTTCGTCGTCTCGGACTGGAACATGCCCAATATGGACGGGCTGACCATGTTGCAGCACATCCGTGCCGACCCGGCGCTGAGCAAACTGCCGGTGCTGATGGTGACCGCGGAAGCGAAGAAGGAAAACATCATCGCCGCCGCCCAGGCCGGCGCCAGCGGCTACGTGGTCAAGCCGTTCACGGCCGCCACGCTCGACGAGAAGCTGAACAAGATCTTCGAGAAGATGGAAAAGGCCTGACATGGCAGAGCACCCGCTGGACGCGGCCGCTTCGAACGAAGAGGTCCTGAGCCGCATCGGCCACATGACGCGCGCGCTGCACGACAGCCTGCGCGGCCTGGGCCTGGATAAACTGATCGAAAAGGCCGCCAGCGACATCCCGGATGCGCGCGACCGCCTCGATTACGTTGCGCGCCTCTCGGAGCAATCCGCCAAGCGTGTGCTCGACGCCACCGATGCAGCTGGTCCTTTGCAGGACGGCATCGAAAACCGCAGCAGCGCGCTGCGCGGCGAATGGCAAACCCTGTTGGACAAGGACGGCGCCGGCGACACCGACTGGCGCGCCCTGGCCGAACGCACGATGGCGGCGCTGGCCGAGTCCGAGTCTGCCGCCGTTGCCACCCGCAGCCAGCTGATGGACATCATGATGGCCCAGGACTTCCAGGACCTGACCGGCCAGGTGATCGGCAAGATCACCTCGATCGCGCAAGACTTGGAAAAGCAGCTGGTGCAGGTGCTGATCGATTTCGCCCCGAGCGAAATCAAGCGCGAGCTCGACACCGGCCTGCTGAACGGTCCGCAGATCAAGCCCGAAGGCAACACGGAGATCGTGGCCAACCAGGGACAGGTGGACGACCTGCTCGACAGCCTGGGGTTCTGATCCGGGGCGCGAGCCGGGCGCCCGAGACGTGTATTACCTGAATCATTCGCGACCGATTCCATGCACCACAAAAACTACATTGTTCGCGAACCGCTGCTCGATGCCACCCAGCGGGTGATCGGCTACGAGCTGCTCTGGCAGCAAAAGGGCGGCCAGCCCGTCCTCGACGCCGACCTCGAACAACTGGTCGGCTTCGTCGCCGAGCACGTCCAGCACGAAGAACACGGCTGGCTGCTGCGCGACAAGCTCCTCTTCCTCGACGCCGTACCGGCCATGCTCTCGACCGACGCGCTGTTCGCACTGCCGCCCGAGCGCACGGTGCTGAGCCTGCAGGCGCGCACCCTGATGGACCCGAACACCCGCGCCGCCGTGCAGGCGGTGCGCGCCGGCGGCATCGGCATCTCGATCCGCGGCCTGGAAGTCGGCCACATCACCAAGGCGCTCGCGCCCTACGCCTCGCACGTCGAGATGCGCTTTGCCGGCATCAACGTGGCCGAGCAGGCGCGCACCTATGCCGCCGCCAAGGGTGCCAGCCTGCGCATGGTCGGGCGCCCGGTCAGCAACTGGATCGACTACGACGCCTGCGCCACCCTCGGCCTGGAAGCCTTTGTCGGCAAGCTGCACCTGACGCCGCGTCCGGGCAACCCGGTAAAAGGGCTGAACCCGACCCAGACCATCATCCTGCAGCTGATGCAGATGGTGCAGAACAACGAGGACATCCCCAGGCTCGAAGGCGTGCTCAAGCGCGACCCGGCGCTCACCTATAAACTGCTGCGCAACATCAACTCGGCCGGTTTCGGCGCCGGGCGCGAGGTGCAGTCGATCCGCCAGGCGATTGCCCTGATGGGCTATGCGCCGCTCTACCGCTGGCTGACCCTGCTGCTGGCCAGCGCCAGCACCAGCGGCTATTCCCCGGTGCTGATGGAAACGGCCGTGGTGCGCGGGCGCCTGACCGAACTGCTGGGGCTGCATGCACTGCCGAAGGCGGAGGGCGAGAATCTGTTCGTGGCAGGCATGTTCTCGCTGCTGGACCGGCTGCTGGGGCTGCCGATGAAGGAAGTGCTGGACACGATTCCGCTGCCGCCGGAAGTGGTCAAGGCACTGCTGACGCGCGAAGGGATGTACGGGCCTTACCTGGCGCTGGCCGAGGCCTGCGAGCTGAGTTCGAACCTGGTGGGGTCGCTGGCGGCCGGGCTGAACCTGAGTCCGCTGGAAGTGAACAAGGCGCATTTGTGTGCGCTGGCGTGGGCGCAGGCTGTTACTGCCTGATTCATTGCCTGCTGTGCGGGTTTCGTGGGGTGGACTCTTGAGCCCACGCGGTACGGCCGAAGCGTTGAGCCTGCATTGCCGCGAGTCGAAGTGCACGATTCCTTGCGTCAGCCGCATATACGCAACCGGTGAGACCGCGTGGACACAGGTGTCCACCCTACAACATCAACCGCGCCGCATCTCCATCCCGATCCGGTCGTAACGGCATCCCACCTGCACCTGTTCGCCCAGCAAATAGCTGCGGAAGGGCCGCAGCATGCGCACCTCGAGGTCGGCCACGATCGCCAGTGCCGGCCCCAGCTGCAGGCGCACGTTCTTCAGTTTCTGTCCCACATGCAGCCGGCGCGCCGCATCCGGCGGGGCGTGCATGCCGATGCCGCCGGTGGCGAAGTCGCACAGCGGCAATTCGATCTGCCGGTCGGGCAGGGTGACGGTGGCGGCGAAATAATCGACGAGCGCGGTGTCGGCGCGCGGCGTGGCGCGCCGGTCCAGCACCAGGCAGGTTTCCGGGAATGGCAGGCTGATCCGGTACGGCTCGGCGGAGGAAACGCGCCAGTCGCTGTCGAGGTCGAATTGCAGGGGTACGTCCTCGGCCAGCAGGGCGACAAAGGTGGCCCGTCCGGCGGCAATGAGGGGTGCGCCCGGCAGTTCGAGCGTGAAGCGTGGCGCCGCTGCATCGACAGCGACGATGCGCGCCGGTAGCTGCGCCGTCGAGGCAGCTGCGCCGGGCGGGTAGACGGTGAGCGTGGCGCCGGCCGCGGCCAGCGCCGCCAGCGCTTCGCCGATATCGAAAGCGTCGCACATTTCGTGCGCGCTCTTGCGTTCAATGCGCTCCAGCGCGGCAGGGAAGGAGTCGGTCACGTTGGCAATCCTTGCGTCGGTGTCCGGCCGGGATGGCGGATCGCCATCAGCATACACCGCGCCGCTTACTGTTGCAGATAATAAATGCCTATATGGCAAATACTTATCTGGCAAATACCTGTCTGGCAAATACCTGTCTGGTCAGCAAGGGCGCGGTCAAGCGGGTACCGCTCAGATCTCGAGGTTGTCGATCAGGCGCGTGGTGCCCAGCTTGGCTGCCGCCAGCACCACCAGCGGCGTGCCTTGCGCCAAATCGCCGGCCGACGGCGGCTGCAGATCGATGCGCTTGCGGATCGAGATGTAGTCGGGCTTCCAGCCGCGCTGCGCCAGCTGGGCCATGGCGTCGCGCTCGACCGAGAAGATGTCGAGGTGGCCGGCGCGCATTTCGCCGGCGACGAAGTTCAGTGCCCGGTACAGGGCCGGTGCTTCGGCGCGCTCTTCCGGCGACAGATACATGTTGCGCGAGGACAGGGCCAGGCCGTCTTCCGCGCGGAAGGTCTCGGCGCCGATGATCTCGGTCGGCAACGCGAACTGGCGCGCCATGTTACGCACGATCATCAACTGCTGGTAATCCTTCTTGCCGAACACGGCCACGCGCGGCTGCACGCAGGAGAACAGCTTGGTCACCACCGTGCACACGCCGTTGAAGAAGCCGGGGCGGAATTCGCCTTCCAGCGTATTGCCGAGCATGTCCGGCGGCTGGACGCGGTATTCCTGCGGTTCCGGGTACAGGTCTTTCTCGGTCGGCGCGAACAGGACATACACGCCTTCCTTTTCCAGCTTCTCGACGTCGGCCTGGAAGGTGCGCGGGTATTTGTCGAAGTCTTCGTTCGGGCCGAACTGGAGGCGGTTGACGAAGATCGAGGCAACCACCGGGTCGCCGTGCTTGCGCGCCAGGCGCATCAGCGACAGATGGCCTTCGTGCAGATTGCCCATCGTCGGCACGAAAGCGGTGCGCAGTTGGCCGCGCAGCTGGTCGCGCAGTTCGTCAATGGTGGAAATGATTTTCATGGTGTGTGAATGCGTAAGTGGTGGTGCATCAGGCCGGCGAATACGCCAGGCGCACGTAGATCGGCGCGAATGGTTCAGCCTGGGTAATCTCGACCAGGGTTTCCTTGGCCAGCTCGAGCAGGGCGACGAAGTGCACGACCACGATCGGCACCGATTCCTGGCCCGCGAACAGTTCGCCGAATTCGACGAAGCGTTGCGCTTGCAGTGTACGCAGGATGGCCGTCATGTGCTCGCGCACCGAGAGTTCCTGGCGCCCGATGCGGTGGTGCTGGGTGAGTTTTGCCCGGCGCAGCACGTCGAGCCAGGCGCGCTGCAAATCGTGCGGCTCGACTTGCGGCAGCACCACGGCCAGGCCTTGCTCGACCGGCAGGGAAGGCCGCTGGAAATCGCGCCCTTCCTGAGGGATAGTGCCGAGGCGCACGGCAGCCAGCTTGATCTGCTCGTACTCCAGCAGGCGGCGTACCAGTTCAGCGCGCGGGTCGCCGGCGTCTTCGACCAGGTCGTCCTGGCGCTTCGGCAGCAGCATGCGCGACTTGATCTCGATCAGCATCGCCGCCATGAGCAAATACTCGGCGGCCAGTTCCAGGTTGCTTTTGCGGATCTGCTCGACGTAGTCCAGGTATTGCAGGGTCACCTGAGCCATCGGGATATCGAGGATGTTGAAATTCTGCTTGCGGATCAGGTAAAGCAGCAGGTCGAGCGGGCCTTCGAAGGCGTCGAGGAAGATCTCGAGGGCGTCGGGCGGGATATACAGGTCGTTGGGCATGCGCAGCAGCGGCTCGCCGTACAGCCGCGCAATGGCGGCCGCGGCGGCATCGTCGAGTGCGGCTTCGGTCGCCGGCGCGCTGGCGCTATCCGTCGCCGTCGCCAGGGCCGCGTCCGGTACTGCCTCGGCCGGCGCGTCCTGGCCGGCCGCGTGCGCTGTCATGTCCCCTGGACCTTCGGCCTTAGAACTTGGTCTGGTACGGGTAGGCTTGCTGGCGCAGGCGCGATTCTTCGGTGCGCGCCTGTTCGTCCAGCGAGATCGGCAGCTTGTCCCACAGCAGGTTGCGGCCTTCTTGCTGGCGCTGCTCCATGCCAGGGGTCTTGGATTTCAGTTCGTCGATGAACTTGGTGTGATCGGAAACGTAACCGGTGAATTTAGGCATTGTCTTGCTCTATAAAAAGAAAGCCGGGACGGCGAGGCAGATTGTTCTGCCCAGCGGTCCCGGCGTCAAGGTTTATGGATGCAGCGCGTTGAGCTGGCGGGCGATGATGTCGTGGTTCAGCCACAGCACCGGTGCAATCTTTTCCGACGCGCCATGGAACATCAGCGGGCCGGCGCCTTCCAGCACCAGGC
Source organism: Massilia sp. IC2-278 (assembly GCF_020708045.1). GTDB lineage: Bacteria > Pseudomonadota > Gammaproteobacteria > Burkholderiales > Burkholderiaceae_D > Telluria. The sequence continues at coordinate 420,546 of NZ_JAJFES010000003.1, read as the reverse complement.
TGGACAGGTGATCGGTGATCAGGGCCTTCTTGTCCTTGTGCAGGTTGGTGATGGCTTCCGACGTACCGATCATGACCTCGGCCAGGGCCGGGGTGTTGTCCATCGGCCAGGCTTCGAAGTTACGGAACTGGGCGCTGGTGGCGTCCTGGTTGTATTGCTCGATGGTGTCGAGCAGCGACTGCAGCGAGGTGCCTTCGCCCAGCAGGTCCTGGCAGATTGCCCATTGCTGCTCGGCCCATGCTCCGCCGCCTTCTTTCTTCAGCGCGGTGAGCAGCGGGAACAGCGAGAGTTCCACGCCAACGAAGATGTCCGACGAGTTGGTGCGGATTTCCGGGCAATTGAACACGGTGGCCGTCACGCCCGACTTCCAGGCAGCCTCGGCGATGCTCTCCAAGCGCATCTTGGCGTAGCCCTGGGTGTAGTTGGTGTAGGTCTGCCACTGGTATTCGCCGCCGATCAGGATCTCGGTGCCGTGGTAGCCGTAGGCGGTGTAGCGCACTTCGCCGCCGGCTTTCGTCACGCGTTCGCGGATCGGGGCCGAGGCATCAATCAGGTACTTCAGGGTGTTGGCGCTGACTTCGTCGAAGTTCATCAGGATCAGCTTGCCCAGGTCGCTGTCGAGCAGGGCGCGCGAGGACATGAAGCGCTCGCCGCGGCCTTTGTAGATGCGGTTGGCAATGGCCAGGAAGGCCTTGATGCGTGGAATGCCGCCGGCCATGGTGTGGGCGAAGAAGACGTTCGCGCCTTCCGGCACCAGCTTGTCGATCTGGGCCATGACTTCGGCGGCCGACTCGGTGAAGCGGCGCACGCCGGCTTCGCGGCAGCGCTCGATCTTTTCCCAGTCCAGCTTGTCTTCCTGCCAGCTCTTCAGCGTGATACCCGACAGCATTTCGGTTGGGTTCTGCTCGCCGGCCGGGGCATCCATGTCGAAGCCGGCCATCAGCGGCACGTTGATGATGCGCCCGCCCAGCTTTTCTTCGGCTTCGGCGTGTTCTTCCGTGGTGAGGGCGCGCAGGGCGCCGCTGTCGTCGCGGCGGCCGACGGTGATGCCGACGATGGTCATGCCGGCCGCGCGCGCCTCATCGATCAGGCCGTTCACATAGCCGCGGCCGAACAGTTCGCCGAACAGGACGAAGACGTCGCCCTTGCGGAACACGTTGGCTTCGGGGATATGGCGGAGGGGATTCAATTCGGTCATTTTATTATCTGCCTATCAAAAGAGTTTGTAGGGGGCGTCTCAGGCGCGAAGTTTCTGAATAAAAACACGGCATTATAACGCCGCCTCGGCCCGTGGAATGCGGATTTCCAGGGGCCGAGGAGTAGCTAAGCGGCCCTGTTATAGCTTGGATCGGGCCGTCTCTTGTTGTCGGATATTAGCGAATACGCATGCCCGGGGTCGCGCCCGGCATCGGGTCGAGCAGGTACAGGCCCGGGTTCGCCTTTTCATCGGCGGCGGAGGCGCACAGCACCATGCCTTCCGAGACGCCGAACTTCATCTTGCGCGGCGCCAGGTTCGCCACCATCACGGTCAGCTTGCCGATCAGGTCTTCCGGCTTATACGCCGACTTGATGCCCGAGAACACGTTGCGGTGACGGCCTTCGCCCACGTCCAGGGTCAGGCGCAGCAGCTTGCCGGCGCCTTCCACGTGTTCGCAGTTGACGATTTTTGCCACGCGCAGGTCGATCTTCAGGAAATCGTCGATGCTGATTTCCGGCGCCAGTTCCTCGATATCGTTGCCTGCCGGGGCTGCCTCGACAACGGCGGCAGCAGCCGCCGGTTCCGGCGTCGCATCCGATGCCGGGTTCGGCGCTGGACGGTCGAACAGGTTCTCGATCATCTTGGCGTCGACGCGCTGCATCAGGTGGTTGTAGGCGCCGATGCTGCGGCCCAGCATGCTGCTGTAGACGGCGTCGCCTTCGGTGTCAGCCCAGGTATAGCCGGCGTCGCCCAGGAACTCGGCAACGCGCGCGGCCACCTGCGGCAGCACTGGCGACAGCATGATGGTCAGCTGGCGGAACAGGATCAGGGCCGTGGTGCAGACGTCGTGGAGTTCCGCGACCTTGGTCTCGTCCTTGGCCAGCAGCCATGGCTTGTTCTCGTCGACGAACTGGTTCGTGACGTCGGCGATTTCCATGATCTCGCGCAGGGCGCGGCCGTATTCGCGTGCTTCGAAGGCAGCGGCGATCGATACCTGGCGCTCGGCGCCGTCCACGGTCAGCGCTTTCGCAATCCAGGCCTTGGCGTTATCCGACAGTTCGCTTGCCAGCTTGCCGTCGAACTTCTTGGCGATGAAGCCGGCGCAGCGGCTGGCGATATTCACGTACTTGCCGATCAAATCGCTGTTCACGCGGGCCACGAAGTCGTCGCCGTTGAAGTCCAGGTCTTCGACCTTGGCATTCAACTTGAAGGCCAGGTAATAGCGCAGCCATTCCGGGTTCATGCCCAATTCCAGGTAGCGCAGCGGCGAAATGCCGGTGCCGCGCGACTTCGACATCTTTTCGTTGTTCACAGTCAGGTGGCCGTGCACGGCGACCTTCAGCTTGTCGATGATCGGGTGGCCCGAGAAATTCAGCATCGCCGGCCAGAACAGCAGGTGGAAGGAGACGATGTCCTTGCCGATGAAGTGAACCTGCTCGGCATTCGGGTCGTTCAGGAAGGCGTCGAAATCGAGGCCGCGCTGAGCGAAGTAATTCTTCAGCGAGGCCAGGTAACCGACCGGCGCGTCCAGCCATACGTAAAAGAACTTGCCCGGCGCATCGGGAATCGGGATGCCGAAATAGGGCGCGTCACGCGAAATATCCCAATCGGCCAGCTTCTCGCCGGCTTCGCCCAGCCATTCCGAGACCTTGTTCACCATTTCCGGTTGCAGGCGGCCCGGGGTGTTCAGCCATTCCTTCAGGAAGGTGAAGCAGCGCGGGTCGGACAGCTTGAAGAAATACTGTTCCGACGGCTTCAGGATCGGGGTCGAGCCGGTGAACACCGAGAACGGGTTGATCAGCTCGGTCGGCTGGTAAGCGGCGCCGCAGACTTCGCAGTTGTCGCCATATTGGTCCTTGGCGTGGCAGGTCGGGCATTCGCCTTTGATGTTGCGGTCGGCCAGGAACATGCCCTTCACCGGATCGTAGAAACGGTCGACGGTTTTCGTGACGATCAGGCCGGCGTCGCGCAGCTTGCGGTAGATGCCCTGGGACAGTTCGACGTTTTCCGGCGAATCGGTGGAATACCAGTTATCGAAGGCGATATGGAAGCCGTCCAGGTATTGCGGGCGGCCGGCGGCGATCTTCGCCACGAATTCCTGCGGGGTGATGCCTTCCTTTTCGGCGGCGATCATGATCGGGGTGCCGTGGGTATCGTCGGCGCAGACGAAGTGCACCTGGCGCGGCTGGCCGCCATCGCGCTGCATTCGCTGGTAACGGACCCAGATGTCGGCCTGGATGTATTCCATCATGTGGCCAATATGGAAGGCGGCGTTGGCGTAGGGCAGGGCAGTAGTGACGAACAGCTTGCGGGTCATGGTCGAAACGCTAAGGAATGGATGAAAGGGAGCATTTTACCAGCGGATGGCCCCAAACGCTCAGGGGGTATTCCGGGGTGTTGCCCGGTTTTGGCGGGATTTGCGGGTGGGACCCGAGGCGCGAGGCCGTTTTTTGCTACACTGCGCGCATCACATCCGGAGATTTACATGAGCATCACTGCAGACGACGTCAAGACCGCCTTGTCAAAGCTGGTCGATCCTAATACGGGCAAAGACTTCGTGTCCTCGAAATCGGTCAAGAATATCCAGGTCGAGGGCGCCGATGTCGCCTTCGACCTCGAACTCGGCTATCCGGCGAAAAGCCAGGTTGCCTCGCTGCGCGCCGCCGTGGTGAACGCCGTCAAGGCGATCCCGGGCGCCGGCAACGTCAGCGTCAGCGTGCAGACCAAGATCCTGTCGCACGCGGTGCAGCGCGGCCTGAAGGTCATGCCGAACGTGAAGAACATCATTGCCGTGGCATCGGGCAAGGGCGGCGTCGGCAAGTCGACCACCGCCGTCAACCTGGCCCTGGCCCTGGCCGCCGAAGGCGCCAGCGTCGGCGTGCTGGACGCCGACATCTACGGCCCGTCGCAGCCCATGATGCTGGGCATCAACGGCCGTCCGGAAAGCCTGGACGGCAAGTCGATGGAGCCGCTGGAAAACCACGGCGTGCAGGTGTCCTCGATCGGCTTCATGATCGACCCCGACGAGCCGATGGTCTGGCGCGGCCCGATGGTCACGCAGGCGCTGCAGCAATTGCTGGAGCAGACCAACTGGCGCGAACTCGATTACCTGATTGTCGACATGCCACCAGGCACCGGCGACATCCAGCTGACCCTGTCGCAGAAAGTGCCGGTCACCGGCGCCGTGATCGTCACCACGCCGCAGGACATCGCCCTGCTCGACGCGCGCAAGGGCCTGAAGATGTTCGAGAAGGTCGGCATCCCGATCATCGGTGTCGTGGAAAACATGAGCACCCACATCTGCTCGAACTGCGGCCACAACGAAGCGATCTTCGGCCATGGCGGCGGCGAGAAGATGTGCAAGGACTTCGGCGTCGACTTCCTGGGCGCGCTGCCATTGACCATGTCGATCCGCGAGCAGACCGATTCCGGCCGCCCGACCGTGGTGGCCGATCCGGACGGTCCGGTTGCCAAGGTCTATAAAGAAATCGCGCGCAAGGTGGCGGTGAAGGTAGCGGAACGTGCGAAGGACATGAGCAGCAAGTTCCCGAGCATCGTGGTGCGGAACGACTGATTCATTAAAGCTCAGCAATAATAAACGGCGCCATTTATGGCGCCGTTTCATATTCAAACGGTGGTTTTGACGGGCCGTGCTTCAGGACCCGGTCGTCTGCGCTGCAAGAATGCCGACGCGGTCATGCCATTCCTGGATCGCCGCGTTACCGGCATTCTGCATGATGCGCATGCGCCGTTTCTTGAGGTGTTCGCGTTCGTAGGCGCCGTCCTGGAGTTCGAGGTCGAGTCCGCGCTCCTGGCCGGACAGGATGCGCGCTTTCGCGCCCGCGAAACTGCCTTGCCAGACTTCGCTGCCTGTTGCAACCAGGCCGCGCCCGTTGCGGTCGGCAGCGATGTACCAGTCGATCCGTCCTTCGGTATGCGTGCCTGTGCTGAAATCGCCCTGCATGCCGGCTTCCTGCAATAGCTGCTTCGTGCGTTCCTGGGCCCGGCTGCGCTGGTCGGCAGCGCGCTGCTTGTCGGCCGCCTCCTGCTCGGCCGCCTCGGCCTGGCGGCGCCTGCGTGCTTCTTCGAGCAATTCCTGCCCGCGTTCCCGGACGCCGGTATCGAAGGCCGTGTAGACCGCATCGACGCGCTTGGCCACGCCCTGCCATGCCGACTGGAAGCGCGCCGTTTCGCGGTTCGGGACCCTGAACAGCACCACCCTGAATCCTTCCGGCCCACCGGTGACCACTGTCAGGCCGGCATAGTTAGAGGACGCCTCATGCGCGCCGCGGTGCTGGAAGGTGATGTTGGAGAAGCCGTTTGGCGTCTTCACGTGGGTGCCGCCCGGCAGGGTCACGCTGATCAGTTCGCCATTCGACCATCCGCTGGCGCGGTTCGGGATGAATTCGGTTTTGGTCTGCCGATCGATCTCTGCCAGGTTGAACTGATGCAGGGGGATGGTCTGGTCGAAGTGCTTGCCCGGGTGCCCAACCAGCTTGCCGCCCTCGCCCGGCAGCCAGGCACACATCGATCCGCGCGCGATCAGCCTTGCGGTCGCGGCCTTGAAATCGATGTGGACGGCAAAGCGCCTGCCTTCCCAGGCCCATTCCTCGCCGCGCGCGATGGCTGCCTTGCTGGCGCCGGTACGCAATTTCCTGTACGCCGAGCCGCCTGGCAGGAAAATCGCCAGCAGGATGGCGGCGCCGATGACCAGTAGTTCGGCCGGGCTGAAGTCGAGCAGGGAACGGCTGTCGACGCCCCTCATCGCCAATTGATAGAAGCCGGCCGCGATGAACAGGCCGGCCAGCCGTCCGGCAACCGGTCCGGCGATCCGCGCAACGATGTGGTAGGCCAGGAAGGGAATGACGGAGACCGCCGTGATCTCGCCTGGCGAGCCGTAATGATGCTCTGCGTATAAACGCAGGTAGTCTCCTACGTAATAACCGAAGCCGGCGACGATGCCCAACTGGATAAGGAATTTGATCATGAATGAAGGCCAAAAGTAGATAGGCAAAAAGCCCCCGCGACCGGGGGCACTGTTCAGCGCTCGAGTTCCCTCAGCACGGTTTGGTAAGGGCCGGCCTGGAGCGTCCGTCCGGCACGCGCCTCCCCGGCATACCAATCCAGGTAGCCCAGCATTTTTCCGGTTTTGAAACTAACCAACAGCCCGTCCTTGCCGACCCATTGGATGGCCTGCAGCGCCATGGCGTCCGAGGCGAGGGCGGCGCCGGCCTGGCGCCTGGCGCCCTCGATGGCGGCGCGCACCCTGGGCCAGTTCTCGAGCATGGACTTGGCGTTCCCTGCGGCATTGCGACCCTTCATGACGCCGGAGAGCAGCGGCACCAGCACGCCGCCGCAATCGGCGATGGTGCCGCCGACGCCGTTGGTCGGCGTTTGGTAGCCGACCAGGCTGGCCGCCTGCAAATCGAGCGCAGTGCGGCTTTTCTTGCGCTTCTGCAGGTAGTCGGCGATGAAGGCGGTCGGCGCGAAGTCCGGGTTCTGTGCGCAGCGCGCCAGGGCGTCGAGCTGGCCGGCCACCGGGACCAGGCCGCTGATCGATTGCATCAACTCCTTTTCGCGCTGCCAGCGGTACAGGCGCTCGCGCACGCGCGCATCGTCCAGCAGGCTGGCCTCGGTTTGCAGGCGGGTGCCGTTTTCTGCCAGGCGGTATTGCTGGGAATGGAGCAGGTAGAACTGCGGCGCCGCGCCCGTGCCGCGGTCTGCGCGCCAGCAGCTGAACGTGACGAAGTCGGCCCCGGCGCCCGACAGTTCGTCGAGGTCGGCGTACGCCTGGCCCGCGCCCAGGTTGCTGGTGCAGCGCTGGTGGAAGGGTTCGTAGCCGGCGCCGCCGCGCACCACCTGGTCCATGGCGCGGCGCCAGGCGCTGCCGGGCTGGGCATGGGCGTGCGCCGTGGCGTCGGCGTCGGCCTGGGTCATGGCCCAGCCGCCGTCGGGCCGGAACCATTTCAGGTCGCCGTCCGTGCATTGCAGGGCGCCGGGACGGGCCATGTCGCAGCGGAAGGTGGTCTGGGCGCCGCCGCTGCGTGCGACCTTGTCCCAGAAATAATTGGTCTTGTTCTGGGAAATGGCCAGCGCGATGCGGGCCCAGTCCTGCACGGTGGCGTCGGCGCCGGCCGGCAAGACATAGCCAATGTCCGACAACGGCAGCGGCTGCGCCTGGCGCGTGGGGTTGACCAGCACCAGCAGCTCGCCCTTGCGGGTGGCGACCACGCCGTTCGGCAGCGAGACCGGCTGGTCCTCGGGCAGTTCGCGCAGCGAAGGCAGGCCGCTGACGGTTTGGGTAATCGGCTGCTGCCCCGGCTGGCGCGGTGCGATGCCGAGCAGCTTGTTGATGGTTACCGGTTCCGGCGCCGCCTGCGCGCCGAGGCTGGCGGGCGGCAGGCCCAGGGGCAGGGCGCCGACCGCCGGGCTGAGCGGCAGCAGGGCCATGCTCTCGGCCGGCAGGGTGGACACGATCTTGCCGCTGCCACTGTCGCGCATGCCCTGCAAGACATGATTCGAGGCCAGGGTGATGTCGACGGCGTAGGCCGCCAGGCGCTGGCCGGCATCGTACTGGGCCCAGAAGGCGTCGGCATCGTTCTTCACCAGACCCTGGCGCGCACGGACGAACAGGGTACGCACCAGGCTGTCCAGGGCTTGCCACTCGGCGGCCGACTCGATGGCCGGCAGGTCCGGGTAGCGCGGGTGGCGTGCCGCGGCGGCGCGCCTCAGCGTGACGTTGCCGCCGACGGTGAAGACGGCGGGCACCGGGGAGCCGGCAGCGGGCGCGCCGGTCGAAGTGGCCGTGCCGGCCCGGCCAGGTGCGCCGGGCGCCGCACAGCCGGCCAGGGCCAGGGCGAGGAAGGCCGCAGCCACAGGGCGGGCAGGGAAGGGCAGCTTGGGCATCCGTAGTTCTCCGGATCAGGACGCCGGCTGCGGCTCAGGCTGCTGGGCTCCCTTGATGCTGACCTCGTGCACGACGGCGAGGGTGAGCAGCAGGGGGGCGAGAGCGCGTGCCGAAAGCCGGGTCGGGGTCATGGATGGTGGGAAGAGTAGTGATTCATCCCGATCATTATTCAATGTCATCCATGCAATATCCATAGTACATCTGGCCTATGGACAAACCATAAGTTGCTGTAGAAAATTATCCCGAATACAATTAATGTTGACCTTGAGATAATGTTCTGCGGATTCCGACCTCATACCCAGCCACGATGGACAATTCAAGCAAGCTGATTCTCGATATCTACGACATCGCCCAGGGGAGCGCGGCGGCCGCATGCAGCGGCGAGATGTTGCGCCGCTTCCGGCAAGACCTGTCGTTTGAATCGGCGCTGATCGGCGACCTCGGGATTTTCGGCGAGCGCCTGATCCCCACCGGCGCCCACCTGCACAACATGCCGGCGGAGCGCATCAGCGCCCGGCAAAGCACGCTGGGCGAAGAGCTGATCCTCGTCAACGGCACGATCCGGACCAGCGATCCGGCGCTGGCGGCCTCGTTCCGCCAGCGCGGCAAGAGCGTCGCCACCGACATCGCGCGCACCACCGACGATCCGAACGTGCTGGCGTATTGCCGCAAGTACGAGACAGCGCATTCGCTGACCTGGGTTTCCAACCGCCTGGTGCAGGACAGGCTGACGGTGATCTCGTTCTGGCGTGCGCAGCGCCGCCAGGCTTTCCTGGGCAGCGCCGAGCAGATCGTCAACCAGGCCTTGCCGCACCTGCTTCAGGCGCGCCAGATCAATGCGCGCCTGAACGCCGCGCGCCTGCACCTGCATGCCGCGGTCACGCTGCTCAGCTCGCCGCAGGGCAGGCTGTATTTCGCGGTCGAGGAAGCGATCGCCCTGATGCAGGAAGAATGGCCGCAGTGGTCGCCGCCCTTCCTGCCGGCGGCCCTGTTGGGCGAACTCAGGAGCCATCCGGGCATGGAGTACGCCGGGCGCCGCCTGCACGTCCGCGCCAGGCTCGAGGGGGCGGTGCTGACCCTGTCGGTCACCCGCCGCAGCGAAAGCGCGCACGGCCTGACGGCGGCCGAGCGGCGCTGCGCCGTGCTGGCGGCCCAGGGCCTGCAATACAAGGAGATCGCCGGGCGCCTGCTGGTGTCGCCGAGCACCGTGCGCAACCAGCTCAGCAGCGTGTACCGCAAGCTGAACGTCAAGAACAAGACCAGCCTGGCCCGCGTGCTGGAGCTGGGCGAGGTCGACGGCTAGTACCGCGAGAACGGGCGCGGCGCACCGCTCCCTTGGGCAGAAGGTGGCCTGTCGCGTATGCACCGCAGGTGAGGGCAGACGGATGCTGCTTTGCGCCAGAATAAATCCGGTAGGAAATTTCCTGCATAAACTGCCGATTGGACTCACTCTCCAAGTCGGCCCTGCGCCGCCCACCTCCATGAACCCTACCAGCGCGCGTTGGAGCGGCCGCTACCTGGCCGCTACCCACTGGTTCATCCCCGCCGCCCTGCAGCAGGAAGCGGCGGTCCTGACGCGCGCCGAGAACGTGGTCAGCGCGGCGCTGCTGGCCGCCACCGCCGGCCCCTTCTATGCGCTGGCCTATTACCTGCTGGGCTTCGACGGCGCCGTCGCCGAGATCCTGCTGTGCTGCGCCGTCATGCTGGCCTCGCCGCTGCTGCTGCGCGTGACCGGCAGCATCGGCGCCGCGCGCGAACTGTTCCTGTGCGCGCTGTTCTTCAATTTCACCTGGCTCAGCTACAACCTGGGCGGCATCAGCGCCCCTACCGCCAGCTGGCTGATCACCGGCCCGCTGGTCGCCACCTTCCTCGGCGGCGTCTGGAGCGCGCTGTTCTGGCTGGCGATGAGCTGTGCCGCCGCCGCCCTGATCTACCTGCTGGCCGCCGCCGGCCACGCGCTGCCGGTGCAGGCGGTGAGCGACATGGCCATGCTCTACCTGGTCTGCCACCTCGGCCTGTTCGTGGTGGTGCTGGCCTTTGCCCTGCTGTTCGAGCTGACCAAGACCCAGGGCTTCGTGAAGCTGGAGCAGGCCGTGCGCACCATCAACGAGCTGGCCATCCGCGACGAACTGACCGGCGTGCACAACCGCCGCTACCTGATGAACCTGATCGAGCGCGAAAAGGAGAGGAGCGACCGTAGCGGCCGCGCCTTCTGCCTGTGCCTGCTCGACATCGATTTCTTCAAGCGCATCAACGACACCTATGGCCACAGCGCCGGCGACACCGTGCTGCGCGCCTTTGCCCAGACCGTGCAGGCCCTGGTGCGCGGCAGCGACTGCTTCGGGCGCTACGGCGGCGAGGAATTCCTGCTGATGCTGCCCGAGACCCCGGCCGTCGACGCCCGGGTGCTGGCCGAGCGCGTGCGCGCCGCGATCGACCGGCTGCGCTGTAGCGACGGCCCGAGCGAGATCGCGCTCACCGTCTCGATCGGCCTGGCCGAGTACCGCATGGGCGAGACCATCACCCAGGCCATCGGCCGCGCCGACGAAGCCCTGTACCTGGCCAAGTCGAGCGGGCGCAACCGGGTGGTCTGCCACGGCCAGGACCTCGACGGGGTGGATGGCCTGGCGGAGGAGGGCGTGCGCCAGGGCGCCGGCGCCGATGGCTCCCCCGCGCGCGACCTCGGCGCCAGCATCGGCCGCATGCTCGACGGCATGCACTGCGACCAGCTCACCGGCCTGCTGAACCGGAGACTGCTGCGCGACCGCCTGCGCCACGCCATGGACCGCGCCGACCGCAACCGGCGCCTGGTGGCGCTGCTGCTCCTGAACATCAACAAGTTCAAGGAGGTCAACGACGCCCTCGGCTACGAGGCCGGCGACGCCCTGCTGGTGCAGGCCGGCGGCATCCTGCGCGGCTGCCTGCGCGACTGCGACACGGTGGCGCGCTGGAGCGGCGACGAGTTCGTGGCGCTGCTCGAAGACCTGGGTTCCGAGATGGATGCGCGCCAGGTGGCCGAGAAGATCCTCGACCGCTTCGGCCTGCCGCTGGCGGCCAGCGGACGCGAATGCTTCATCACGCTGTCGGTGGGCGTGGCGCTGTATCCGGCCGAGGACTGCGACCTCGACGCCCTGCTGAAACGCGCCGACATCGCCATGCGCAGCGCCCGCGCCTGGGGCGAGAACAGCGTGCAGCTGTATTCGAGCGCCGCCACCGCGCCGCAGAGCGAACGCCTGGCCCTGAAGAACGGCCTGCGCGACGCCCTCACGCGCGGCCAGCTGGTCCTCGAATACCAGCCGCAATGGGACCTGGCCACGCGCCGCATCGTCGGCGTCGAGGCGCTGCTGCGCTGGCAGCATCCGGTCTACGGCCGCATCGACCCGGGCCGCTTCATCCCGCTGGCCGAGGAAACCGGCATGATCGTGCCGATCGGCGACTGGGTGCTGCGCACCGCCTGCGCCCAGAACCGCGCCTGGCGCGACGCCGGCCTCCCAAGCGTGAAGACGGCGGTGAACTTGTCGGCGCGCCAGCTGCGCCACCCCGACATCGCCGCGCGCGTGCTCGAGATCGTGGCCGCCAGCGGCCTGGCGCGCGGTAGCCTGGAACTGGAAATCACCGAGGGCGTGCTGATCGACGACCTCGATGGCAACCGGCGCGTCATGAGCGCGCTGCGGGCGGCCGGGGTGCTGGTGTCGATCGACGACTTCGGCACCGGCTATTCGAGCCTGAACTACCTGTCCGAACTGCCCGTGGACATCCTCAAGATGGATGGCCTGTTCGTGCGCCGCCTCGGGCAAGACCCGCGCGCGCGCCCATACGCGATCGCCGACGCCATCGTCGGCATGGCCCACAGCCTCGACCTGAAGGTGATCGCCGAAGCGGTCGAGACGAACGAGCAGCTGGCCGACCTCGACGCCATGGGCTGCGACGAAGCCCAGGGCTACCTGTTCGCGCGCCCGCTGCCGCCCGAGCAGGTGGCGGCGCTGCTGGCGCAGCAGGGCCTGCATGGCAGCCCGGCCGCCGTGCCGGCCCTGGCCTGATCTTCCCCCGACTCTTCCAATCACCTTCCAGGAGCACATCGTGCATGAAGAAACGCTTGACTTCGGGCGGGCCGCCGACATCGCCGGGCTGACCGCCTGCGGCGCCCTGCGCGGCAACGTGGCCCAGTTCGCGCAGCCGCGTGGCCCCGACCTGATCCGCCGCACCGAGGCGCTCGACGCCTGGTGCGCGCTGCGCGCCGCGCACGGCCTCTGGCAGTATGCGCGCGCAGTGGACGGCGCCCCCGGCCCCGCGGCGCGGGTGCGCGAGGAAGGCGCCGCCGCCCCTGCCGAGGCGGCGCCCGGCGTCAACTTCGCCTCCCAGGATTACCTGTCGCTGGCCTCGCATCCGGCGGTGCGCAAGGCGGCGCGCCGCGCCCTGCTGGAGTCCGGCCCGCACAGCGCCGGCTCGGCCGTCCTGCTCGGCAACAGCAGCGCCTCGCTCGCGCTCGAACAGGCCCTGGGCGCGCTGCTGCGCTGCGAGCACGTGACCCTGTTCCCGACCGGCTGGGGCGCCGCCTTCGGCCTGATCACGGCGCTGGTCGGGCCGCGCGACTACGTGGTGGTCGACGCCCTGGCCCATGCCTCGCTGCGCCAGGGCGCCAGCGCGGCCACGCGCAACGTCGCGCTGCACCGCCACCTCGACACCGGCCACGTGCGCGAACTGCTGGCGGCGATCCGCTCGCGCGACCCGGACAACGGCATCCTGGTCGTCACCGAAGGCCTGTTCAGCATGGACAGCGACGTGCCCGACCTGCCGCTGATGCAGCACTTGTGCCGCGAATACGGCGCCACGCTGCTGGTCGACGTGGCGCACGACCTGGGCGCGCTGGGGCCGGGTGGGGGCGGCAGCATCAGCGAGCAGGGCATGCTGGGCAAGATCGACATCGTGATGGGCGCCTTTTCCAAGACCTTTGCCTCGAACGGCGGCTTCGTCGCCTGCGCCTCGCGCGCCGTGAAGCGCCAGCTGCAGCTGTTCGCCGGGCCGCACCTGTTCTCGAACGCGCTCTCGCCGGTGCAGGCGGCCACGGTGCTGGAAGCGCTGCGCATCGCCGGGGGCAGCGAAGGCGATGGCTTGCGCGCCGGCCTGCTGCGCAATGCCGTCGCCCTGCGCGCCGCGCTGGCGGAAACCGGCCTGCGCTGCCTCGGCCTGCAGTCGGCCATCGTGCCGGTGTGGATCGGCAGCGAACCGGTGGCGCGCCTGGCCGGACGCACGCTGGCGCGCGCCAACGTGCACGTGAATGCGGTCGAATTCCCCGGCGTGCCGCTGGGCGCAGCGCGCCTGCGCCTGCAGGTGATGGCCGCGCATGGCGCCGAACAGCTGCGCCACGGCGCGCGCCTGGTCGGCGCCGCCGTCAACGGCGCCGGCGCCGCGCTCGGCGTAGAGCCCGAACGCGGCCCCTGGCGCCGGGAGCGCAGCCGTGGCTGAAGCCGCCGACCCCGGCGGCGCCACGCTGCTCCATCGTCTTGCACAGCACGCGGCGCGCACGCCCGAGCGCGTCGCCTATACCTTCCTGCACGAGAACGGCGAAGCCGCCGATGTCTCCTACCGCCAGCTGGCCGCGCGCGTGGCCGCCCTGGCCGCGCTGCTGGCGCGCCGGGTGGCGCCGGGCGCGCGTGCGCTGCTGCTGTATCCGCCGGGCTGCGGTTTCGTGGTCGCCTTTTTCGCCTGCCTGGCGGCCGGCGTGGTGGCGGTGCCGGCCGCGCCCGCGCACCGCCGGCGCGACGCCGAACGGCTGGCGGCCCTGCTGGCCGACGCCGCGCCAGCCATCGTGCTCGGCGCGCCCGATACCGAGGAAGCCACGCGCGTGGCGCTGGCGCGCGCCGGCTGCACGGCACCGCTGCTGTGCGTGGACGTGGGGGATGCAGGGATTTCTGTAGTGGATGCCGCCGCCGATGCGGCGCAGCCGGCGCTGCCGGACGCCGGCGCGCTCGCCTTTCTCCAATATACCTCGGGCTCGACGGCGCAGCCGAAGGGCGTGGAGATCACGCATGCGAACCTGGCCGCCAACGTCGCCGCCATCGGCCAGGCCTTCGGATTCGGGCCGCGGACGGTGATGGTCAGCTGGCTGCCGCCCTTCCACGACATGGGCCTGGTCGGCAGCATCGCCGCGCCGCTGGCGCTGGGCTTCCGCTCGGTGCTGATGTCGCCCGGCGCCTTCCTGCGCCGCCCCGCGCTGTGGCTGGAAACGGTGACGCGCTACCGCGCCACCTGCAGCGGCGCCCCGAACTTCGCCTGGGACCTGTGCGTGCGTCGCATCGCGCCCGAGGCCGCGGCGCGGCTCGACCTCTCGTGCCTGGAGGTGCTGTACAACGGCGCCGAACCGGTGCGCGCGGCAACGCTGGAGCGCTTCATGGCGGCGTTCGGACCCTGCGGCCTGCGCCGCGGCGCGCTGTTTCCCTGCTACGGCATGGCCGAGGCGACGCTGCTGGTGGCCGGCGGGCCGCTCGGGCGCGGGCCGCGCATCCTGGCGCTGGACGCCGCCGCGCTCGAACGCGGCCAGGTGCGCGCGGCGGCGCCGGGCGACGCGATGGGGCGGGCCGTGGTCAGCTGCGGCCCGCTGGCGCCGGGCGTGACGGTGGCGATCGCCGATCCCGACAGCGGAGCCGCGGTTGGCGCCGGCCTGGTGGGCGAAATCCGGATCGGCGGGCCGGGCGTGTCGCGCGGCTACCATGGGCACGTGACCGTGGCGGCAGCGCAGGCAGCGCCCGGCGCCGTGCTGCCCAGCGGCGACCTCGGCTTCCTGCACGAAGGCGAACTGTTCGTCACCGGAAGGCGCAAGGATCTCATCATCGTCAACGGCCGCAACCTGTATGCCCAGGACATCGAGGAGCTGGTCGAGCGCGCGGCCGGGATGGCGGCGCCGAACTGCTGCGCCGCCTTTGGCATCGACGACGGCACCGGCGAACGCCTGGCGGTGGTGGTCGAGGCCAGCCGCGCGCTGGCGCGCAGCGGCGACGTCGAAGCGTTGGGCCGGCGCATCCGCAGCGCGGTGA
Organism: Massilia sp. IC2-278; assembly: GCF_020708045.1. Lineage (GTDB taxonomy): Bacteria > Pseudomonadota > Gammaproteobacteria > Burkholderiales > Burkholderiaceae_D > Telluria. The sequence continues at coordinate 405,407 of NZ_JAJFES010000003.1, read as the reverse complement.
CGGCCGGGCTGGGCATCGGGCTGCATACGCTGGCGTTCGTGGCGCCGGGCGCCTTTCCGCGCACGACCAGCGGCAAGGTCCAGCGCGCGCGCTGCAAGGCTTTATTGGCGGCCGGCGCCCTGGCGCCCGTGCAGCCGCGCGCGCAGGCCATCCCGCAGGACGGGGACATCCGCGAGACAGGCAGCGCGGCGCGCGCCGACACGATCATCGCCTGGCTGCGCCGGTACGCGGCGCGGCGCATCAATTCGGCGCTCGACGACGAGCGCCGCGCCATGGCGCCGCACCTGCTGCTCGACCTCGGCAACCATGGCCTGTTCGGCCTGCAGGCGCCATTGGACGCCGGCGGCCAGGCGCTGGCCAGCACCGACCTGGTGCGGGTGATGGCCCAGCTGGCCGCCATCGACCTGACCCTGGCGACCGTGGTCGGCGTGCACAATGGCCTCGGCCTGCGTCCGCTGCTGCGCTCTGCCGGTGCGCCGCTGCGCAGCCGCTGGCTGCCGGCCCTGGCCGCCGGCCGCCAGCTGGCCGCGTTCGCCATGAGCGAGCCGCAGGCCGGCTCCAATCCGCGCGCGATCGGGGCCCGCGCCCTGCGCGTGGACGGCGGCTGGCGCCTGAGCGGCGACAAGCACCTGATCGGCCTGGCTGCCTGGTCCGGCGTGCTGAGCGTGTTCGCGCGCGCCTTCGATCCGGCCGGCAGGGCGCTCGGCACGGTGGCGCTGCTGGTGCCGGAGGACGCGCCGGGGCTGGTGCAGGGACCGGAAGCGCTGACCATGGGCATGCGCGCCATGGTGCAGAACGCGCTGCGCTTCGACGACGTGTTCGTGCCCGACGAGCAGGTGCTGGGAGTGCCCGGCGCCGGCATGGAGGTGGCGCAGGACGCCATGGCCTTTGCCCGGCTCGGCATCGGCGCCCTGTGCGTGGGCGCGATGCAGCGCTGCGTCCAGCTGATGGCGCGCTATGCGGCGCGGCGCGACGTCGCCGGCGGGCGGCTGCTCGACAACCCGGTCACCGCCTTGCGCCTGCACGAACTCGATTGCGCGATCGGCGCCGCCGGGGCGCTGGTGCAGGCGCTGGCGCACGCGGTGGACGCGGCGGACGGTGCGGACGGCGGGGCGACGGCGGGCAATGCGGCGCTCCAGGATGCCTGCAGCGCCTGCAAGTGCGTCTTGTCCGAACTGCTGTGGAGCGCCGCCGACAGCCTGATGCAGCTGCTCGGCGGACGCGGCTACCTGGAAAACAACATCGCCGCGCGCCTGCTGCGCGATGCGCGCGTGCTGCGTATTCTCGAAGGGCCGAGCGAAGCGCTGTATGCCCACCTGGGCGCGCTGGTGCGCACGCCCGGCAATCCGCTGGCGCGCATCATCGCCGGGCTGTTCGGCGCGCCGGCCCTGGCCGACAGCCTGGCGCGCCTGCCGGCGGCCGGCCAGGGCCAGTGGCAGGACTGGCGCAACGGCGAGTTCGCGGCCTGGACCCTGCTGGCCGCGGCCGCCCGCGGCGAGGCGGCGGCCTGGGCGGCGCGCAGGCTTGACGCCCTGCGCGACGCGATTGCGGCCGAGCGGCCGGCCGCCGGTGCCTGCCCGTCCGCGGCGGCACTGCTGGCGCGCGTGCAGGCTTATGCGCTGGCGATCGGCGACGTCGAGCAGACGCTGCCCGGCGCGGCATATGCGCTCGATCCGCTGCTGGGCCGCGAGGCGCCCGAGGCGGGGCGGGCGACCGCTGTCGCCGCCACTGCCGCTGTCCCCGCTGCTGCTGCTGCTGTTGCTGTTGCTGTTGCTGTCGATCCTGCTGGGCAGGGAGCCGCGTTGGCGTCCCTACGTGCGTCCGCATCTGCGTCCGCGCCGTTCATCCAGCCCGCACCCGCATCGGCGTCCTCGGTCGAACTGGTGCGCGCGTGCCTGCTGAAATGGCTGCGCGAGAGCGCGGCCGAACCGTTCGATGGGAGCGGGGTGCATCTGTCGACCGGGACGCTGCGCCGCCAGCCGCACATCGAGGTCGGCATCGACGCCTCGTTCGGCGACCTCGGCATCGATTCGCTGGCCTCGGTGCCGCTGGCCCTCGAGATCGAGGCGGCCAGCGGGGTGAGGGTGGGCGCCGAGCTGCTCTACGATTACCCGACGGTGCGCGCGCTGGCGGCGTACATCGATGCGCAGCGCGACGAACGGCGCGATGCATGACGCGCGGGTAGCGCAAAGGAGGGCGGGCCACCCGCGGGCCAGCGCCGGGCGCATGCGGCAAAGGTGGCGCGCCCGCGACGGCCGGTGCCGCGCGCCGCCGGTGGCGGGGTAAAATAGCCGCTTTACCATTTCGCTTTTCGCCATGACCGTCCGCACCCCTGTCCGTACACGCTTCGCACCCAGCCCGACCGGCTATCTCCACCTCGGCGGCGCGCGCACCGCGCTGTATTCCTGGGCCTATGCCCGCCACTTCGGCGGCACTTTCATCCTGCGCATCGAGGACACCGACCTCGAACGCTCGACGCCGGAAGCGGTGCAGGCCATCCTGGACGGCATGCAATGGCTGGGCCTGTCGCACGACGAAGGCCCGTTCTACCAGATGCAGCGCATGGACCGCTACCGCGAGGTAGTAAAGGGCATGCTGGAAGCCGGCACCGCCTACCTGTGCTATTGCTCGCCGGACGAAGTCGAAGCGATGCGCGAGCGCATGCGCGCCGCTGGCGAAAAGCCGCGCTACGACGGCACCTGGCGTCCGGAACCGGGCAAGACCCTGCCCGCCGTACCGGAAGGCGTGAAGCCGGTGGTGCGCTTCAAGAATCCGCTCGACGGCGAAGTGACGTGGAACGACGTCGTCAAGGGCCCGATCACCATCGCCAACAAGGAGCTCGACGACCTGATCATCGCGCGTCCCGACGGCACCCCGACCTATAACTTCTGCGTCTCGGTCGACGACTGGGATATGAAGATCACCCACGTGTTGCGCGGCGACGACCACGTGAACAACACCCCGCGCCAGATCAATATCCTGCGCGCACTCGGCGCCGAGCTGCCGGAGTACGGCCACCTGCCGATGATCCTCGGTCCGGACGGCCAGAAGCTGTCGAAGCGCCACGGCGCCGTGAGCGTGATGCAATACCCGGAGCAGGGCTTCCTGCCGGAAGCGATGCTGAACTACCTGGCGCGCCTGGGCTGGAGCCACGGCGACGACGAGATCTTCTCGATGGAACAGTTCACCGAGTGGTTCAACCTGGAACACCTGACCGCCTCGGCGGCCCAGTTCAACCCCGAAAAGCTGGCCTGGCTGAACAACCACTACATCAAGCTGGCCGACAACGAACGCCTGGCCAATCTCGCGCGTCCGAAGATGGAAGCGCAAGGCGCCGCGTTCGACGGCGCGCCGGCGCTGCCGACCGTGCTGGCCCTGCTGAAGGAACGCGCGAACACGATCAATGAGCTGGCGGACGCGGCGATGCTGTTCTACCGCCAGCCGCAGCCGGATGCGGCCCTGCTGACCCAGCACCTGACCGATGCCGTGCGTCCGGCGCTGGCGACGTTTGTCGAGCGTTGCCAGACGGTGGAGTGGAACAAGGCGGCCCTGGCCGCGATGCTGAAGGAAGTGCTGGCTGCGCATGGCATGAAGATGCCGCAGATCGCCATGCCGCTGCGCCTGCTCGTGACCGGCCAGCTGCAGACGCCGGCCATCGACGCGGTGCTGGAACTGTTCGGCCGCGAGACCGTGCTGGCACGCGTGAACAAAGGCCTGTAATCGGTCTTCAAGGGTGGGGGGCGCATGCGCGTCGCGGACAGGCTTTCGAACAAGGTTTGTCCGCACGCAAATCGGCATTTGCGAAATGCAAGAACCCCCGCTATAATGCTCGCACTTCAGCAGCACACGGTAACACAGCAGCAAGGTGAGACAGTGAAAAACGGGGGTATAGCTCAGCTGGGAGAGCGCTTGCATGGCATGCAAGAGGTCAGCGGTTCGATCCCGCTTACCTCCACCACTCTGAAGTGTAGTTTGTAGTGTGTAGTTCCAGGGTCCCCATCGTCTAGAGGCCTAGGACATCACCCTTTCACGGTGAGTACCGGGGTTCGAATCCCCGTGGGGACGCCAAGCGATTGGCAACTGGCTGGTAGTAAAGAAGCTGCGCCAGCGGCAGCAGTAGTAGAAGTAAAAGCAGTATGTTATAGTGTTGTTTTCCCGTAGGGGGTATAGCTCAGCTGGGAGAGCGCTTGCATGGCATGCAAGAGGTCAGCGGTTCGATCCCGCTTACCTCCACCACGTCGGAAAACACGTTATAGCAGTCCAGGGTCCCCATCGTCTAGAGGCCTAGGACATCACCCTTTCACGGTGAGTACCGGGGTTCGAATCCCCGTGGGGACGCCAAGAATTTGGCAGCAGTCAAGCTGCAAAGTAGTAAAGTAGTATCGGAACAGTTTTAGGTCCCCATCGTCTAGAGGCCTAGGACATCACCCTTTCACGGTGAGTACCGGGGTTCGAATCCCCGTGGGGACGCCAAATAGTGCAAAAAGCCGCCTTGAGCGGCTTTTTGCTTTTCCAGGCGCGGAAATTTGCCTGGTTCTCTTCACCAGCGCGGCGGCAAGCCGTTCAGCGAATATCCATACTGCAGCATCTGCAAGGCCAGCGGCGACTGGCCGAAGAACTGCTGTCCGGGCGCGAAGCCGCCCACCATGCCGCCATTCCCGTTTCCGGCCAGCCCGCCAAGGCCACCGAGGATGGCGCTCCCCCCGGGCCCGCCCATGCCGGCCAGCCCAGGCAAGTTCCCGAGTGCGACATTGCCGACCAACCCAGGCCACATGCCCGGCTGCTGCCCCGGATGCAAGGGCAGGCCCAGCGCCACCAGTGCATCGGGCATGCCGTGGCCGATGCGCGACTGGTCGGCCAGGCTGACCCGGCGCGCGCTGAGGCGGATGATCTGGAACAGCCGGTCGACCCGGTCCGGCGAGCGCGTACCGCCCAGGCCCTGGAACTCGGGCCGGTGCGCCAGGATCAGCGCCGCCAGCCCGGTGATGTGCGGCGCCGCCATCGAGGTGCCGTCCCAGGCCGCGAAGTTATTCGGCGGCACCGACGAGACGATCGCCACCCCCGGTGCGCAAACGTCGACCTGCGGCCCGAAGCAGCTGAACTTGGCGCTGTAGTAGCCCTGGCCATCGGCGTCGGGACTGACGGTTTCGGTGTGATAGCTGTCGGCCGGGAACTCGCCCAGCTTGCCCAGCGCCGCCACGGCCAGCACGTTCGGCGAGGCGGCGGGATACTGCACCGGCCCGCCGGAATTGCCGGCGGCGGCGATGCAGGCCACGCCGGCCTGGCGTGCACGCACGATCTGGCGTTCCAGGGCTTCGGACGGCGCGCCCCCGCCCAGGCTCATGTTGACGACGTCGATCCCTTGTTCGATGCAGTATTCGAGCGCCTCGATCAGCTGGCTGACCTGGCCGCCGGGGAAGAGCTTGCAGACATGGATCTCGGCCTCGGGTGCAAAGCCGCGGATGCCCCAGGCCGGGTCGCTGGCCGCGATCACGCCGGCGCAGTGCGAGCCGTGGCCCAGCGTGTCCTCGCTCCAGGTGTTCGGGTCGGTGCGCTTGTTGATGATGTCGAAGCCGGCGCGGATGCGGTTCAGGTTGCCGTGGCTGAGCGCCGCACCCGAGTCGATGACGGCGATCTTCACGCCCTGGCCGCGGAAATGGGGCGGTAATTGATCCAGGCGCATGGCGCGCGCACCCCAGCCGAGGGCGTTCTGGCGCGGGAAGCCCTGCAGCGACGGCGATTCGGACAGCGCATGCAGGGTGACGAGGTTCGGCTCGTCCATGCTGAGGTCGGGATCGCGCTGGTAGAAGCTCCAGTAGTCGACGCGCGGCTTCACGTACAGGCCGCTGATGGTGCGCGGATCGTCGCCGTACAGGCGCAGCTGGACCATGCCGTTGGTGTCGGTGACGCCCGAGGCCGGCAGCATGCCGCCGAACAGCGACACTTCCGCCTCGGGCAGGGGCTTGCCGTCCTGGCCCGCCACGGAAATGGTGACGTCGACGGCCGGGCTGCTGTACGGCGTCAGCGAGGACACCAGGTCGGGCCGGCGCAGCATCGGGTCGAGCAGTTGCAGGTGCTGGTCGCGCTCGACCAGCAGGCGCCCACCGCCACGCCCGTGCAGGTCCGCGGCCTGGCGGTCGGTCATGCGCGCCACCAGCACGCCTTCGCTGCCGCCGCCATTCATGCCGGAGGTTTCCAGCGAACTGCGCGGGGCGATCTTGTCGACCACGTCGATGTCGGGGCTGGCCTGCAGCGCCTGCTCGACCATCGACAGGGACAGCGGCGCCAGGCCCGCGGCTTCCAGGCCCAGGGTGCCGAAGCCGCCCAGCGGCTGGCGCGGCGCGACCAGGTATTTTTTCTTGCGTTCGGCCACGGTGCGGCCGCGCGGTTCCCGTGCTGCGCCGTCGACGCCAGCGGCGCCGTCGGGGCCATTCGGCTGGCCGCCGTGCTCGGGAGTATCGCCGGGGCCGCCTTGAGGAGTTTTCGGCATGTCGTTTTCCTTTCTTTCGTTTTTGTCGGGGCCTCCTGGCCGGCCGTCCTGACCAGCCGCCTCGGCCGCATCAGAACAGCGACAGTGGGCTGTCGGGTTCGAACATCAACTGGTTGCGGGAGCGTTGCTTCCATTCTTCGGCGGTCGCCGGGTCGGTTTCGACGACGACGGTGTGCGGCGGCCCGGCGCTGGGACCGATGGTGTCGACCAGGCGTACCGCCGGGTCGCTGCGGATGCTGACGACGAAATTGGCGAGTGCGCCGTCATCGTTGGCTGCGCGCACGATGTAACGGACCGGTCCTGCGCCAGTTGGTCCTGCGCTACCCGGTCCTGCGGAACTCGGCATCGGCATGTCCTCCTGTTCGAACCTCCCGCCCGCAGGCGGGAGGCGCCCGTCAGCCTGGCTGCAATGAGCGGCGGAGGCGACACCTGGCCGTTTCCGCCGCCGCCGGCAAGCGTCAATGCATGGTTTGCTGGCCGCCCATCTGCGCCATTTGCGCCAGCTGGGCCTGCTGCGCCTGCTGGGCGTAGGCCGCGTACGGGTCGACCGACTGCGGCAACATGCGGCCCAGCTGGCCGGTCAGTTGGCCGGCAATGCCGCCGATCTGGCTGCCCAGCTGCTGGTTGCCGAGCTGGCCGCCGATGAAGCCGCCGAGCGGCTGTGCGATCTGGCCGGCCAGGCCGGTCAAGTCGGTCAGCCAGCTCTGCGGTGCAATCTGGCCGCCGGCCTGCTGCGCCTGCTGGGCATAGGCCGTGTACGGGTCGACGGACTGCGGCAACATGCGGCCCAGCTGGCCGGTCAGCTGCCCGGCGATGCCGCCGATCTGGCTGCCCAGCTGCTGGTTGCCGAACGCGCCACCGATGATGCCGCCAACGGGCTGCGCGAGCTGGCCAGCCAGGCCGGTCAGGTCGCTCAGCCAGCTTTGCGGTGCAATCTGGCCGCCGGCCTGCTGTTGCTGGGCATAGGCCGTATACGGGTCGACGGACTGCGGCAACATGCGCCCCAATTGGCCGGTCAGCTGGCCGGCGATGCCGCCGATCTGGCTGCCCAGCTGCTGGTTGCCGAACGCGCCACCGATGAGGCCGCCAACGGGCTGCGCGAGCTGGCCAGCCAGGCCGGTCAGGTCGCTCAGCCAGCTCTGCGGTGCAATCTGGCCGCCGCCCTGTACCTGGGCCTGCGCCTGGGCCGACAGCTGGCGCTGCAGTGCCACGGCCTGTTGCTGCACCTGTTGCAGTGCCTGCTGCAGCTGTTGCTGCTGGGCCTGGAGTTTCTGCAGCTGCTGGACCAGCGGATGCTGTTGCTGCTGCATGCCGCCCTGGGCATCGACGGATTGCGGCAGGAAGCCGCCGATGGTCTGCAGGCCGCCGCCGACGATGCCGCCCAATGAGGGATTGCGGGTCACCTGGCCGACCACGGCGCCGGCGGGTTTGGCCAGTTTCCTGACCCAGCTGCCCAGGCCTTGCGGAGCAAATTGATCGGCCTGCCCCTGCTGCTGCAATTGCTGCAACTGCTGTAGCTGCTGTAGCTGTTGCAGTTGCTGTAGTTGCTGGACCTGCTGTGGGTCCTGCTGCTGGCCGTAGGCGGCTGTTGGGTCGGCGCCGAACGGAGACAGACTGCCGATGAGGCCACCGGCAAACTGGCCGATGCGGCTGCCCAGATTCGGGTTGCCGAAGATGTCGCCGACGCCGCGGCCAACGGCGCCACCGGCCGGCGCGCCGATCAGCCCGCCCAACAGGGATTGCGGGGCGATCTCGGGCTGGCCATATCCGAACTGCTGGAATTCGTTCATGCTTGACTCCTTGTATGGAATGCGGCTGCCGGCAACGACGCCGACGTTGGGCACGCGACGGCGTGCCTGGCTGATGTCGATTTTCCTCGCCCACGCGTTGCAAGCGGCCGCGTACGTGGATTCCGCGCGCCGCATGAGGCCGGAGCGTGGACAAAGGGCAGGGGACGAATCGGTGTCCGCCTTCCTGCGGGTATGGATTGGACCGGGTGTCTTCCATGAAGTTTGAAGCGATTCGGTGCTATGCCCGGTTTGCGGAGAGTGGTTTGCGCTGGCGCAGACAAGCGGCAGTCAGGCCCGATGAATGGGTTAGAATGGCGCGCTTTTCCGCAGTAATCCTCTCCAAACATGTCCCAGAATCCACCCCAGACCACCCTGACCATCTTCTGCAAGGTCGTCGACAACTATGGCGATATCGGCATCTGCTGGCGCCTGGCACGCCAGTTGCGGCACGAGCACGGCGTGGCCGTCACCCTGTGGGTGGACGACCTGAAGAGTTTCCGCCGCATCTGCCCGGACGTGGATGTCCACGCCGCGCAGCAGGAGGTGCAAGGGGTGCGGGTGCGCCACTGGCTTGGCCAGGACGGCAGCTACACGCCCGCCGAGGTCGACGACATCGTCATCGAGTTCTTCGGCTGCGACCTGCCGCCGGGGTATGTCGAGGCAATGGCGCAACGCAGCCCGCGCCCGGTCTGGCTGAACTACGAGGGGCTCAGCGCCGAGGAGTGGGTCGAGGGCTGCCACCGTTTGCCGTCGATGCACCCGCGCCTGAAGTTGACCAAGCATTTCTTCTTTCCCGGCTTCACGAACCGGACCGGCGGCCTGCTGCGCGAGCGCGCGCTCGGCGCCGAGCGGGGCGCCTTCCAGTCCGAACCGGGCCGGGCGCAAGCCTTCCTGCGCGGGCTGGGACTGAGGGAGAGCGAGATCGCTGCCTTCAAGGTGTCGCTGTTCTGTTACCCCTTCGCCCCGGTGGCCGCGTTGTTCGGGGCCTGGGAAAGGAATGCCGCACCGATCGCCTGCCTGGTGCCGGAAGGCGTGGCAGCCGATGCCGTGGCCGCCTTTTTCGGCAGGGCCGCGCAGGCCGGCGACTGCGCCACGCGCGGGGCGCTGACCGTGCGCGTGCTGCCTTTCGTGGCCCAGCCCGATTACGACCGCCTGCTCTGGGCCTGCGACCTGAACTTCGTGCGCGGCGAAGATTCCTGGGTGCGCGCCCAATGGGCGAACCGGCCCTTCGTCTGGCATATCTATTTGCAGGACGAGAATCTGCACCACAAGAAACTGCGCGCTTTCCTCGACCGGTATGCGCAGGGGCTCGACAGTTTGCGCGATGTTTCCCTGCACTGGAACGGCACCGGCCCGGGCTTGGCCGAAGAGCAGGACTGGCAGGCGCTGTGGCTGGCGCTGCAAGCCGAATTGCCTGCCATTGCCGGGCGGGCAGGAGCGTGGGAAGCGGAAATGCTGGAGAACGGCGACGTGGCGTCGAACCTGCTCGGCTTTGCCGCTTCACTTCGTTAGGCACGCCGCACATAACATGATATGATGCTCGGTTACTGCAACCCCTTTTTTCGATCATAATTCATATGAAACCCGCAAAAGAAATCCGTGTCGGCAACATCATCATGGTTGACGAGAAGCCTTTTATCGTGCTGCGTTCCGATGTCAACGGATCGAGCCGCACGGGCTTCACCTACAAGTGGAAGATGAAGAATCTTCTGACGAATGCTCCGCTGGAAAACGTGTTCCGTGGCGATGACAAGTTCGACGTCGTCGTGCTGGACAAGAAGCCGGTGACCTACTCGTACTTCGCCGACCCGCTGTACGTCTTCATGGATGAAGAGTACAACCAGTTCGAAATCGAAGAAGAGAACCTGGGCGACGCACTGCACTACCTGAAAGACGGTATGGAATGCGAAGCTGTGTTCTACGACGGCAAGGCGATCTCGGTCGAACTGCCGACCATCATCGCACGCCAGATCGTGTACTCGGAGCCAGCCGTCAAGGGCAACACTTCGGGCAACGTCCTGAAAGAAGCGAAAATCGAGAACGCCATCGAAGCCCACCAGCACACCGTGATGGTGCCGCTGTTCGTCAGCCAGGACGACGTCATCGAGATCGACACCCGCACCAACGAATACAAGAAGGTCGTTCGTAACTGATCGATTGCACTGTAAAAAAACGCTGCCCCTCACGGCAGCGTTTTTTTTCGTCCTTGCGCGGCGCGGCAGGGCCGTCTCCGGTCCGTGGCGCTGCTATTCTATTGCTCTAACAATATAAAGGAGCGGAAATGGATCGTAGGGACTTTGTTCGGATTGGCGTCGTTGCCGGCTCGTTTGCCGGCGCACTGGCCGGCGCGGCAGGAGCGGCCTCGGCGGTGACGCCCAAGCCCAGGCCGCGTGCCGAATCGGACATCCTCGAAGCGGGCGTGCGCGAACAGTCGGCGGCGATGGCGGCCGGGACCATCACTTCCCAGGCCCTGGTGCAGCGCTACCTGGCGCGCATCGCCGCCATCGACAAGGCCGGCCCGCGCCTGAATGCAGTCATCGAAACCAATCCCGAGGCGGTGAAGATTGCCCAGGAGCTCGACCGCGAGCGCGCCGGCGGCAAGCTGCGCGGCCCGCTGCACGGCATCCCCGTGCTACTCAAGGACAACATCGCCACCGGCGACCGCATGTGCACCACCGCCGGTTCGCTCGCGCTCGACGGCGTGCGCGCCAGCCGCGACGCCTTTGTCGCGGCGCGCCTGCGCGCGGCCGGCGCCGTCATCATCGGCAAGACCAACCTGTCGGAATGGGCGAACATGCGCTCGACCCATTCGGTAAGCGGCTGGAGCGCGCGCGGCGGCCAGACCCGCAACCCGTACGCCCTTGACCGTAACCCGAGCGGGTCCAGTTCCGGTTCCGGCGCGGCAATCGCCGCCAGCCTGGCGACCCTGGCAGTCGGCACCGAGACCGACGGCTCGATCGTCTCGCCGGCCTCGAGCTGCGGCATCGTCGGCCTGAAGCCGACCCTCGGTTTGGTCAGCCGCAGCGGCATCATCCCGATCGCCCACTCCCAGGATACCGCCGGCCCGATGACGCGCAGCGTGGCCGACGCCGCCCTGATGCTGGCCGCCATGACCGGCGTCGATACCGAAGATGGCGTGACGAAAGAGAGCCAGGGCAAGGTCGCTGACTATGCGGCGGCGCTGCGGCTTGATGGCCTGCGTGGCAAGCGCATCGGTGTGGCGCGCAATTTCTTTGGCGGCAGCACGGCGATCGATGCAATCGTCGACAAGGAACTGGCGCTGCTGCAGGCGCAAGGCGCGGTGCTGGTCGACGTCACGGTCCCGAACACCGACAAGTATGGCGAAACCGAAATCGAGGTGCTGCTGCACGAGTTCGCGCCGGATCTAAAGGACTGGCTGGCGGCCTACGCCCCGCATGCGCCGGTGAAGAACATGGCCGACGTGATTGCCTTCAACGAAAAGCAGGCGGCGCGCGAGATGCCGTATTTTGGCCAGGAGCATTTGATTGCGGCCCATGCCAAGCGCGGGCTCGACGCCAAGGTCTACCGCGAGGCCCTGGCCAATAACCTGCGCTATGCGCGCGAGGAGGGCATCGACCAGGTGCTGCGCGCGCATCGCCTGGACGCCCTGGTGGCGCCGACCGGCGGCGTGGCCTGGCTGACCGACTACATCAACGGCGACCACTACGGCATGAGCTTTTCCTCGCCGGCGGCGGTGGCGGGCTATCCGCACATCACGGTGCCGGCCGGGCAGACGCGCGGCTTGCCGGTCGGGCTCTCCTTCGTCGGCACGGCCTGGAGCGAGGCCACGCTGATCGGCATGGCCTATGCCTACGAGCAGGCTTCGCAGCGGCGCCGCGCGCCAGGCTTCCCGGCCACGGTGAACGTGCAGGTGTAAGCCTGCAGGCGCGCTCAGCCGCGCTTGGCGCGCTCGAAGGCCGGGCCCCACAGCGGGTGGCCCTGTTCGCCCGGCTCGAGCGAAAAGTCGGGGTCGATCTTCAAGGCCTTTTCAAAGGCCTGCTGGCATTGCTTGGGACGCGAGGTGACACAATAGCTGAAGGCCGTGTATTTCAGGGCCGTGGTGCGGGTCTGCAGCGGGGCGCCGCTGCGGATATCGTTCGAGTTCAGGCGCTTGATGGCACCGTTGAAGTCGCCTTCGTTGTACAGGCGGATGCCTTCGCGCAGGGCCAGCTGTTCGCGCCCGTTCGACGCGTCGGGGCGGGTGTCGGCGCGCGGACGGCTTTCGCTGCGCGGCTCGGGGCGCGACTCGGCTTTCGGATGCTGGCTCGATGGGTTGCGTTCGAGCAGGGGCGCGATCTGGGCGCAGCCGCCCAGGGTGCTTCCGGCGAGGATGGCCAGCAGCAAGCGATGGCAAGTGTTTCGGTTCATCGTTTATCGGCCTCCTTCGGCTTGCGCCGCAAAATCGTGTTCGATGGTCGCGCTTTCCGCGGTGCCGGCATTGACGGTCATCACGTGCTCCGCAAAGTTCGGGTTGACGATGCGGATCGTGTGCTCGCCCTGGCCCAGCGTCAGGCGCTTGACCGGCGGACTGACGCCGCGGTCGACGCCGTTCACGTACACCGTGCCCCAGGGCTTGATCAGCAATTTATAGGTGGTGCCGTTGACGACGGCGTCGGCCTGGCGGGCGGCCGGCGCGGCGGTGTTGTGCGGGAGCGCGGCGGCGTTGCCGGCATCCGGCAGCGTGCCGGGCGTGGTATCCGCATCCGTGGCGGCGGCGGGCTGCGCTTCGGACGGGGTGTCGCCGCCTGCTGTGGCGCCGGCGCTCGCGGCGGGCGGCGTGACCACGGCTTCGCCGGCGTCCAGTCCCTGCGCGGCCTGTTCCTGCGGCAACGACAGCGCCAGGGTGTCGTCGGAATTGTCCTGGTTCAGGTGGACATACAACGCGCTGCCGGCCGCCAGCAGCACGATGGCGGCGCCGGCGATCATGGCCCAGCGCTCCACGCCGCCTTTCTTGCGGGCAGGCTGGGACGGCGTGCGGGCTGGTGCACGCGCTGGCGCGGCAGCGGCCATGGCAGGAGCAGCTGCGGAAGCAGCCGCTGTGGAAGCAGCCGCGGGCACGGAATGGGCCGAGGGCTTGAGCGGCGTGGCCGCAATCGGCTTGTCGGATTGCGCTTCCCGGGCTCGGGCTGGTGATGGCATGGCGGCAGGGGCGGCGGGCGCCTCTTGCCGGGCCGGCGCAAGCACCGGCTCGACAGGCTCCGACGCTTCCGCCTTGCTCAGCTCGAACGGCGGGTTGAGCGGCGTGTCGAGCGGCACTTCGAGGACGGCCGGCACCGGCACGCCTGGCGCCGCGTTTTCTGCCTGCGCCGCCTCGAATGTGGGCGCAGGAGCAGCCGGTTCATTGGCAGGCACGGCGGGCTCAGCCGCAGCGGCACCGATCCCGAGCATGGCGCGCAGCTCGGGAATGGTTTTCGGCCGCAGCCGCAGGTTCGGCCCCAGGCAGCGGTCTATCGTCCGGGTCAATTCATCGCTGTAATTGTCGTACAGGCGCGGGCCGAGCGGGCCTTCGGGCGGGAATTCGGCGCTGATGGCATAGTGGATGACCAGGGCCAGGGCGTGGATGTCCTGTGCGCTGTCGGCTTCGTCGGAGGCGAGCCCGTCGGGCGATGGCAGCAGCAGCGCCTCGCCGCTCTCCAGCACGGCCAGGCTGTCCGGCGTGATGATGCGGTGCGGCGCGTTGTTGGCGTATTGCTGCTCCAGCGATTGCAGGATGTGCTGCACGATCTGGCGGCACCACGCTTCGCTCACGAGCGCAGGGCTGTGCTCGACGATGTCGCGGACCGTGCGTCCGCCTGCGAACGGCGTATAAAGGACTGTGTTTTGGCTGGTCATTTTGCTAACCGTTTATTTTTAGCAAAACTATGCCAGATTTGGCGCGAGCGTGTCGCTGCTGAGTCAACCGTGCGCACTGGCGGCGCACGGTCGGGAACCGCGTTATACGTCGAGGAAGCGCATCTTGAAGTTGCGCCCCTTGATGGTGCCAAAGTCCGGTCCCAGGCGGTTGCCTGCATTCAGGCGGTCGAATGCGTCGTGCGCCATGCGGCGGTCGATCGCCACATAGGTCTGGAACTCGGACACATTGATCTTGCCAACCTGTTCCTTCAGCAAGCCGGCGTCGCCGGTCAGGGCGCCGAGCACGTCGCCCGGACGCAGCTTGTCCTTCTTGCCGCCGGAGATGACCAGCGTCACCATCGGCGCCGGATCGGCGGCCAGGTCGTTGTCGCCCAGTTCGTCCAGCTTGTGCCAGGCGACAGGTGCGTTCTGGTATTCCTCGATCAGGCGCACCCATTTCTTTTCGTTCGGCGCGCACAGCGACAGCGCCAGGCCCGATTCGCCGCCACGGCCGGTGCGGCCGATGCGGTGCACGTGGACTTCGGCATCCTTCGACACGTCGACGTTGATCACCGCTTCCAGGTTCGAGATGTCGAGGCCACGCGCGGCAACGTCGGTTGCCACCAGCACCGAGCAGGAGCGGTTCGCGAACAGGATCAGGATCTCGTCGCGCTCGCGCTGCTCGAGTTCGCCGTACAGGGCGAGGGCCGAGAAGCCCTGGGCGCGCAGCGAGTCGGCCAGTTCGCGGCAATGGGCCTTGGTGTTGCAGAAGGCCAGGGCCGAGACCGGGCGGTAGTGGCTCAGCAGGCGCGCGACGGCCTCGTCGCGGTTGTCGAAGCCGACTTCATAGAAGCGCTGCTCGATGGTCGACTCGTCGTGCTGGCTCTCGACCACCACTTCCAGCGGGTCGCGCAGGAAGTGCGAGGTGGCGTGGCGGATGTCGTCCGGGTAGGTGGCCGAGAACAGCAGGGTCTGGCGGCGTTCCGGGCAGGCGCGCACGATGTTCGCGATCTCGTCGTAGAAACCCATGTCGGTCATGCGGTCCGCTTCGTCCAGCACCAGGGTCTGCACCTTCGACAAGTCGAGCGTGTTGCGGCCCAGGTGATCGCGGATGCGGCCCGGGGTGCCGACCACGATGTGGGCGCCGTGTTCGAGCGAAGCGATCTGCGGACGCATGGCCACGCCGCCGGTAAGGGTCAGCACCTTGACGTTGCCGACGCCGCGCGCCAGGCGCCGCAACTCGCCGGCCACCTGGTCGGCCAGCTCGCGCGTCGGGCACATCACCAGGCCCTGGACCGCGAACCACGCCGGGTTCAGCTTCTGCAGGATGCCGATGCCGAAGGCCGCCGTCTTGCCGCTGCCGGTGGCGGCCTGGGCGATGAGGTCGCGGCCTTCCAGCACGGCGGGCAGGCTTTCGGCCTGGATCGGCGTCATCTCGCGGTAGCCGAGGGTGTCGAGATTGGCGAGGAATTGCGGTGCCAGCGGCAGCGCGGAAAAGGGATGGGTCATGGAGATTCCAGCGGTTAGGCCGGAGTCGCCGGCGCCCAGACCGGCAGGCCGGTCAAATCGAGGTTGTCGTCGCGGCGCCAGACTGGCAGGCCGGTGGTGTCGGTTTCTTCGAGCAGGGTCAACTGCTCCTGTTTCATGGAGGCACGACGAGGACGGGAAGCGCGCTTCGGCTCGACAACGCTGGGTTCGAGCGGTGCGGCCGCCTCAAAACCCGGCAGGTCGAACGTCGCGTTGTCTTTCTTGTCTCTCATCGGCGTATCTGGTGTTGGTGCCCCAGAAAACAAAAGCCCGGCTACAAGAGTCGGGCTCGTTTCGTGCTAAGTGTTTGGTTGCGGGGACAGGATTTGAACCTGTGACCTTCGGGTTATGAGCCCGACGAGCTGCCAGACTGCTCCACCCCGCGTCTGAGGCAAGCATTGTACCGCGTCTGGCGGCCTGACGCAAATGCCGCTTGGGATTGCTTCTAGGCGACGCGCAGGCGCCACAAGGAAGTCACCTCGCGCGAGCGCGCCGCGTGCAAGGGATCGTCGGCATCCTGGGCCTTGCCGTGGGTCGGTTGCACGTCGTGACGGCCGGCCACCTGCAGCCCGGCCTCGCTTATCCAGTTCAGCAATTGCTCGCGCGTACGCAGGCCCAGGTGCTCTGCCAGGTCGGAAATGATCAGCCAGCCTTCGCCGTGTTCGGCCAAGTGGGCCTTCAGCCCGCCAAGGAAACCGCGCAGCATGCGGCTGTCCGGATCGTAGATGGCGTATTCGATGGCCGAGCTCGGCTTACCCGGCAGCCAGGGCGGATTGCAGACCACCAGGTCGGCCTGGCCTTCGGGGAAGAGGTCGGCTTTCACGATCTCGACCTGCTTCGACAGGCCTAGGCGCTCCACGTTCTCGCGCGCACAGCCGAGGGCGCGTTCGTCCATGTCGGTGGCCACCACGCGCTGCAGGCCGCGCCGCGCCAGCACGCTCGACAGCACGCCGGTGCCGGCGCCGATGTCGAAAGCCAGCTTCGCATGCGCCGGCAGCGGCGCCTGCGCCACCAGGTCGACGTATTCGCCGCGCACCGGCGAAAACACGCCGTACCAGGGGTGGATGCGGCCGTCGAGCGCCGGGATGTGCACGCCTTTGCGGCGCCATTCGTGGGCGCCGATCAGGCCCAGCAGCTCACGCAGCGAGGCGACGCTGGGTTCAATGGCTGGCCCCCAGGCTTCGCGGCAGGCTTCCTGCACCTCGGGCGCGCGGCGCAGCGGGATCGTGTAGTCGGCGTCGAACGGGATCAGTAGCATCGCCAGGGTGCGGGCGCGCTGCAGCTGCGACAGGCGGTGGCGGTGGAACCCCTCGGTCGGCGTCGGCGCGGCCTTGCCGGCCTTGGCCCGCCTGGAGTGCGATCCCTTGTGGTCGATGCGGCGCGCCAGCGCCTGCACCAGCTGGCGTGCATTCTGGAAGTCGCCGCGCCAGAGCAGGGCGGTGCCGTCCAGCGCCAGGCGGTAAGCCGTGTCGGCGGACATGGTGTCGTCGGCGAGCACGACCTTTTTCGGCGCCGGCCAGCCGCTTTCCGAGCGCCACAGCGCCGAGCGTTGCTGGCCGCCTTCCACCCATTCGATCTGCGTCATATTAATGGTGGTGGTGCCAGTTGGTGCCGTTCGAGTCGAGGAAGGACTTCACGGCATCGGCGCTGCCGGTGGCGTGCAGCTTGACTTCGCCGCAGCCGCAGATGCCCTGGTAAGGCTGGATGTGCGAGCAGGCCGAGACCTTTTGCAGGTAGACGGTGACAGGTTTCGCGCACTTGGCGCATTTGAAGGTGAGGGTGCGTGCGGGTTTCATGGCTATGAAGGTTTTTTTGTGCAAAGGGCGCATTGTACAAGGGGACGCAAGGGAACTGAGCGCCGTCTGCGCTAATCCGTCTCGCGGTTTGCGCCAGACGGCATGCCAGGATTGGCTTCACGACTAGGATTGATTCCCTGTGGAAACTATCAGGGGGAGCAAATGACGACGACCGATGCGGTGTCCTGTTTTTCGCGCCTGGAGGCGCTGGGCCTGATCGATGACGAGCAGTGTGCAAACGCAGCGGTGCGTCCGCGGCGCGACGATGCTGAAGCGATGGGGGACCCGGCCCGGCAACTAATCTGGATGGTAAGCCAGCGCATTGTCTCGCATGCCGATGTGGTGGCGATTGCGCAGCAGTCGCTGAATGCGGTGGAGGATGGTCCCCAGCGCGAACGCAATGCCGTACTGTTGGAGGTCTTGCCGCGGCTGGAAGCGCTGAGTGCCAGCCTGGATGCGCAGCTGTTCGATGCCTTGCTGGCGGACGGCCTGATCACGCAGGACCAGTGCGCGCGCATGAAGGCCAGGCCGTCCACGCTTGCCCTGGACAGCGAAGCACATGCATTGGCGGTGATGGTCGACTCCGGTGTACTGGCAGAGTCTGGCTTCGACACACTGATGGCACGAGTCGAGTCGGAGCAAGCCCGTGACGGCGGTGCAAGGCGCATGCGCATCATGGAGGATGCGCATGCCAGGTTCATTGCGATCCGTGCGGTGAGGCAGGCGGTCATTGACGCATCGCAGTCCGCGAACAAACGCAGGCTTCCGGTTTCGATACTCGGCGCCGTTGCCATGCTCTTCGTGGGCTATCACGTATATGCCTGGATGGGCGCGGTCCCTGGCTGTGACGACTTATCCACCCGCCACACGGTCAACGGGATGATCTCGCGCGTGGTGGGCAGTGCGGATCCTGGCAGTGCCGGTATGCCCAGGCTCAGCCAGATTCGCGAAGTCGGCTACGCACCGGCACGGGAGCAGCGTGGATGCAGCGCCAACCTGGAGGTAATGGGCGAATCCATCCCCTACGCCTATGTCATCGCGCCGGTCGAAGGCAAGGGGGGGCGTTTCAGTATCGGCGGCGCCCAGCCTGCGCTGGTTGAGGCACGTTTTGGCAAGATCGGCGAGGATGGCGACTTCGGAAACAAGGCAGAGCCGATCGGTCGCGTCCAGCTTGAGGCGGCAATGCGCGCCGCCCTCGAAAGCAAGCGTTCAGCGCTCGCGGATGTGATGGCCGGCGCTGCCGCGGTGGAAGCGGCATTTGCGGGCATCGACCTCGATCGCACCCGGGAAATCGCCGATATCGAGCCGCTCGGCGCATGCCGCGTCTTGCGGGGCGGCGCCAGCTATGCCTGCCGGGTCATGGTGGAGCGCAATGATCCCATGCTGTCCATGTTCGGCCAGCCGTCCGAAATCGTCGAAGGCGAGTTCACGTTCGAACGTGCCCAGGACGGCAAGGCATGGCAGGTATCCGAGGATTTCGGCGATGCATTCGCGCGTGCACTTGCCGAGTCGCGCGCCAGGACGGAACGTGACGAAAAAAACGCAGCGGAAGAAAGCTGATCTCGAAACAGGGTGGCCTGCACCTGTTACCGGTCCTGTCTGCTATTCTCCGGGAACCGGTAATGCCCGGTGATCGTATAGGCAAACAGCCGGTCTTCCATGCGCGTGCCGTTCCCGATGTTGTGGATGATGAGCGGCACGCCGGCAGCCGCGCGCACGTCGGCAACCAGGCCGATGTGCGGCAGGCCCGGCGGCACTTGCCAGGTCACGATGTCGCCCGCCGCGTAATCCTTCGCATCCTTGCTCACGCCCAGCGCCACGCCGTGGCGGCTGAAGAAGGTGGCGAGGTTGGGCACCCTGCGGTGGTCGATGTTGGTGTCGGGCCGCTTCAGCTTCCAGTTGGCCGGATGCGGGTAGGCCGTCCAGGCCTTCTTCATGTCGCGATGCACCAGTTCCTGCAAATCGTAGCCGACGCGCCGGAACGCCCGCACCACGACATCGGTGCACACGCCGCGCTCGATCGGCACGTCGCCGCGCGGGTAGGCCAGCTTGACGTAGGCCGGATCGTAATGCAGCGTGACGCCGATCTGCTCGCGGGCGGCAGCGACCAGGTCCTGCGGTTCGGCATGGGCTGCGCCGGTGGCGGATAACAGCAGCAGGGCGGCAAAGACGGGCAAGCGCGGCATGTTCATTTCTCCTGAAGTGAAGGGCCAGTATCGGCGCCCGGCCCCGCGCCCCGTTTGACGCACATCGTTACAGCACCGTCACCGCGCTGCTCCCGCCTCCGGCGCGCCGCACCTGGATCTTGGCCGCGATCCGCTCGGTCATCTCGTGCACGTGCGAGATCACGCCAACCTTGCGGCCCATCGACTGCAGCGCATCGAGCGCATCCATCGCTACCGTGAGGGTGTCGCTGTCGAGCGACCCGAAACCCTCGTCGATGAACAGCGATTCCACGCGCACCCGGTTCGACGACAGCGAGGCCAGCCCCAGCGCCAGCGCCAGCGACACCAAGAAGGACTCGCCGCCCGACAGCGAATTGACGGAACGGATTTCGCCGCCCATGTCGTGGTCGCGCACCATCAGCGCCAGCGACGGGGCGCCGGCATTGTCCACGCGCTCCAGGCGGTAGCGCTTGGCCAGGTGGGCCAGGTGGCTGTTGGCGTAGCCGAGCAGCACCTCCAGCGTGAACTGCTGGGCGTAGTTGCGGAACTTCTTGCCGTCGGCCGAGCCGATCAGCTCCGACAAGCGTCCCCAGCGCGCCTCGATGGCTTGCTGGCGCTCGATCTCGGCCAGCATCGCCTGCGCCTTGACGCGGCGTTCGTCGTCCTGCGCGGCTTGCAGGCGCAGCGTCGTGGCCTGCTCGTGCAGGCCCTGGCGCTCGTCCAGCACCTTTTGCAATGCGGCGGCAACCGCATCGGCATCCTGCGCGGCCGATGACGGATCGGCGCTGGCCTCGTGCAGCGCGCGCTGGTTCTTGCGTTCGGCCAGCACGGCGGCGGCCCTGGCAATGGCGCCGTCGATCTCGCCCAGCGCCGCGCGCTCGTTCGACATCCACTGCGCGCCGACGGCCAGCAATGTGGCCAGGGCCGCCCCGTTCTCCACCGGCTCCAGGTCCGCATGCTGGGCGGCATACTCCTCGATCCAGTCGGACAGGCGCGTGGCGGCATCGCGCGCTTCGCCCTGCAGGGTGGCGATGCGCTCGCCGGCCTGGGCGATGCCGGCGCGAATGCGGGTTTCCTGCTGGGCCGCCTCGTTGCCGGCCAGCTGGCGCGCCGCGAGGGCATCGCGTGCGGCCGCTAATTTCTGGCGCAAGCTTGCCTCGACGTCCTGCACCGCGCGGCCTTCGAACAAGGCGGCGCGTTCCAGGCGGCGCTCGCGCAGGGCGGCCTCGCTGCGCGCCCAGGCTTCCTGCGCGGCGTTCGCGGCTTGCGCGGCATGCTCGGCGCGCACGCCGGCTTCGCGTGCCCTGGCCTCGATGGTGCCGAGTGCGGCGCGCTGCTCGGCCAGCTGCGCAGACTGCGCCGTCCAGGCTTGCGCCTCGCTTGCACGGTCCCGGTGCCAGCCGGCGGGATCGGCGCGCCAGCCTGTCTGCCAGCCATCGCCGCAGGAGGCGCACATGCTTGGGTCGAGTTCGGCCAGCAGCGCGGCCAGCGTTGCCGCGTCGCGCTCGGCCTGCGCGGCTAGCGTCGCCTGCGCATGCTGGGCTTCAAGCTGCGCCGCCGACGCCAGCTGTGCCGCGTCTTGCACGCGCTTGAGTTCCGCATTGGCGGCGTCGAATGCCGCCTGGGCCGCATCGCGTGCCTGGAAGGCGCGCCGCGCCGCCCCTTGCTGCAAGTCGTTGGCGCGCAAGGCTTCGCGCACTTCGAGCAGCTGGGCGCCGAACCAGTCGGCCCGCGCCGCTGCCGACGGGGCTTGCATTGCCAGCGGATGCGCGTTCCAGGCGCTGTCGAGTTCCTGGACGTCGTCCTGCAAACCGGCGCGTTCCTCGCCCAGCAGTTCCAGGCGCTCCTGGCCCGCGGCCAGTCCGGCGCGGTGCGTGGCCTGGGCCGACAGGTTGGCCTGCACCTGCGCGCGCAAGCCGTCGAGCTGGTCGCGCAGGGTGTCGAGCACGGCGTGCAGGCGCACGTCGGGATGGGCGTAGGGGTGCGCTTCGCTGCCGCACACGGGGCAGGGTTCGTTCTCGACCAGCCGGCCGCGCAGGTCCTCGACCTTGGCGGCGCAGGCCAGTTCGGCGGCGCTGAGCGCGGCCTGGGCCTGGGCCGCGGCAGCCTTGAGTGCCGGTGCGGCATCGGCGGCGGCGGCCAGCGCGGTGTCGGCGGCCAGGCGCGCGGCGGCGGTCTTTTCCAGCTCCTGGTCGATGCGCTGCAGGCGCTGGCGGGCGCTTGCCAGGCCGTGCCAGATTTTCTCGGCGGCGGACAAGGCATCGCGCCGCGCTTCCAGTTCCGCGCGGCCTTCCAGCAGGCCGTCGAGGTCGAACTGGGCCAGGGCCTGCACGGCCTGCGCGCGTGCGCTTTCCTGCTGTTCGATGCGGGTGGACGCCGCCAGCACCGCTTCCTTGCCGGCCGTGGCGCGGGCGGTGGCGTCGAGCAGGGCGCGCTCGGCCTGCGCCAGCCGGGTGGCATTCGCGCGGCTGGCCTGGGCGGCGCTATCGAGCTGGCCGAACAGCTTGTCCCAGCGCGGCCATTGCGCAGCGAGCGCTTCGAAACGGCGGTTGGCGTCGAGCCAGGCCGCGCTGCGTTGCTCTTGCGCGCGGGTGGCGTCCAGCTGCTGGCCGGCCTGCGCCAGCGCGGCCTGGGCCTGAGCGGCGGCGCCTGCCGCTTCGTCGCGCTGGGCCGTCAGCTTTGCATGGGCTTCGCGCAGGGTCGTGATGGTGGCGTCGAGCGCCTTGGCCGCGTCCAGCTGCGGAGCGGCTCCCTGCTGGGCGGCCTCGGCGTCGTGGACCGCATCGGTAGCGAGGGTCACGTCCTGCACCGCCTGGCGCGCCGCGTCCTGCACGCGCTGCAAATCGCGCTGGCCGTTGGCAAGCGCCGTCTCGGCCTCCACGCGTTCCTTTTCGAAGCGCACCAGGTCGGCCATCAGCGGCCGTGCGTCCTGCACCACGTCGAGCGTGGCCAGGCGGATGCGGCGCTCGCGGGCGCCCTCGAAGTCGACCCGGGCCTGGGCCAGCAGGGCTTGCGCATCGAGCTCGTTGCGGCGCAATTTGTCGCGTTCCTGGTGCCAGCGCAACTGGGTTTCCAGCAGCGTGCGCTGGACATCGATTGCTTGCAGGGCCGCTTCGGCAGCGGTTCTGGCGGCGTCGAGTTCGGCCCGCGCCTCCAGCGCCAGCGGGGTCTGGTCGGCCAGGCGCGCGCTGATGCGGCGCACGTTTTCCTGTTCCAGCTTGTAGCGCTCGTAGGCGCGCTTCGAGATCTCGCTGTAGACGGCGCTGCCGGTCAGGGTTTCCAGCAGCTCGCCGCGCTCGTTCTCGTCGGTTTTCAAGAAGGCCGAGAACTCGTTCTGGGCCAGCAGCACCGAGCGCGTGAACTGCTCGAACGACAGGCCGACGCGCTGGGCGATCTCCTGCGCCGCCTCGGTCTTGGTCGCGCCCAGCGCCACCATTTCCGGCAGGCGGTGCAGGCTCATGGCGGGCGGCTGCAGCAGGCCGCTGGCCTTGTTGCGCGAGCGGCGCACGCTCCAGCGCGCGCGGTAGCGCAGGCCGTCGTTGCCGACGAAGTCGACTTCGGCATAGCCCTCGGCGGTGCCGCGGCGCAGCAGGTTGCGCGGATCGAAGGTCGAGACGGTGTCGCCGCCGGCGTCGGGCAGGGCGCTGCCGCCACGGCCGCCGCTGCGTGGCAGGCGCGGGGTGTTGCCATACAAGGCCAGGCAGAGGGCGTCGAGCAGGGTGCTCTTACCGGCGCCGGTCGGGCCGCTGATGGCAAACAGGCCGCTCGACGCCAGCGGCTCCGCCTCGAAATCGACGCAGAAGTCGCCGGCCAGCGAAGCCAGGTTGCGTCCGGCGATGCGCAGGATCTTCATGCACCCTCCCGGTCGCCGGGCAGCATCAGCTCGGCAAAGGCCGAGAGCTGGTCGTCGGGTGCATCCTCGCCATAGCGCTGCTGCCACAGGCGCCGGAAGATGTCGTCGGGCTGGAGCTGGGCCAGCTGGTCCAGGGTCAGCGCCTCGGCCGCTTCGCCGGCAACGGTCTTGCGGGTCGGCTCGATCTTCGCCAGGCGCACCGGTTTATTGGCGATGGCCGCTTCCACCTGGGCGCGCAGGCCCGGTTCCGGGCCGTCGAGCAGCACGCGTACTTCCAGGTAGGGGTGGCAGGCGGGCGGCAAGTCGGGGTCGAGTTCGAGCGACTCCAGCGCGGCCAGCACTTCCGCCAGCGGCGCCGGTTTCGCCGGCACGCGCAGCATCTCCACCGCGCGCGGCACCAGGATAGGCGTGACTTCGCGCGCCACCGCACCCTCGAGGTCGATGCGCAGCACCTGGTGCTGGTAGCCGACTTCGGCGAACGACAGCGGCAGCGGACTGCCGCAATAGCGCAGGTGTTCCTTCTTGCCGACGCGCTGGGCCAGGTGCAGGTGGCCCAGGGCGGCGTAGGCAATCTCGGCGTCGAACATCGAGGCCGGCAGCGCCTCGGTGCCGCCGATCACGATGCGGCGCTCCGAGTCTTGCGAAGACTGGCCGTCGACCATGTGGCAGTGGCCCATCGCCAGGATCGCCTGGCCTTCTTCGCGACGTGCTACCGCCAGCTCGAAGGCCTGGCGGTAGAGGGCGGCGATGCCGTTCAGGTAAGCGTCGCCCTCGGCGTCCACGCGCGGCACGTCGCCCGGGCGCAGGAAGGGAATGCCGAGGCACCAGGCGCGGGTGGCGCCATCCTTGTCCTGCAGCGGCACCAGCAGGCGTTCAAGGTCGATGGCGCCGTCGCGCCCGCGCACCACGTTGCCGATCACGACCGTGCCGTGCGCTTCGAGCAGCGGCCCCGGCGCTTCCAGGCGGCCCGGCGAATCGTGGTTGCCCGCGATGACGACGATCTGCAGGTGCGGCGTGCGCGCCCGCGCCCTTTGCAGGAAACCGTAGAGCTGGCGCTGGGCGGCGGAGGACGGATTGGCGTTGTCAAAGATATCGCCGGCAATCAGGAGGGCGTCGGCCTCCTCGCTCACGATGGTGTCGAGCAGCCAGTCGAGGAAGCACTGGTGTTCGTAGGTCCGGTCGTAATTGTGCAGGGTCTGGCCGAGGTGCCAGTCGGAAGTGTGCAACAGCCGCATGGGGAATCGGAAATGGGGAGAGAGGGAAGAAGAGTCGGCTGAACTATAACGCAGCTGGCGCGCGTCCACAAAAAAATGTCCCGCCGGCGCGGCAGGTGATGCTGAAAAATCATTAGAATAATTGCATGAGTATTGACGTGAATAAGTTGCACTTAACTATAGCCGGCGCCCGTGCCCTGCACCTGGCGGCCCAGGGCTTGCTGCAGCCGCGCCGGCGCAAGGCGGTCAAGGCCGACGTGCTCGATACCATCCGCCGCATGGAGATGTTGCAAATCGACACCATCAACGTCGTGGCACGCAGCCCCTATTTCGTCTTGTGGAGCCGGCTCGGCGATTACCCGCCGGAATGGCTGGACGCATTGCTGGCCGAAGGCAAACTGTTCGAATACTGGGCCCACGAAGCCTGTTTCCTGCCGATCGAGGATTACGGCCTGTACCGCCACCGCATGCTCGACCCGGCGGCGATGGGCTGGAAGTACTCGGCCACCTGGATGCGCGAGCGCGCGGGCGAGGTGGCGGCGCTGCTGGCGCATATCCGCCGGGAGGGGCCGGTGCGTTCCTCGGACTTCGAACGCCTTGAGGGCAAAAGCGGCGGCTGGTGGGAGTGGAAGCCGGAAAAGCGTTCGCTCGAAGTGCTGTTCACCTCGGGCGCGCTGATGATCGCCCGGCGCCACAATTTCCAGCGCGTGTACGACCTGGCCGAGCGCGTGCTGCCCGGCTGGGACGATGCGCAGTTACCAGAGCTGCCCGAGGTGCGCCGCAGCTTTGCGCTGCGCACCGTCAAGGCCCTGGGCCTGGCGCGCGCCGCCTGGATTCCCGACTACCACCGCACCCGCCGCCCGCACGTCGACCCGGCCGCGCTGGCGGAGCAGGGCCTGCTGCTGCGCGCCAGCGTCGAAGGCTGGGCTGACCCGGTCTACATCCATCCCGACCATGCCGAACTGGCGCGGCGCGCAGCCGATGGTGCGCTGGCGCCGACCCTCACCACCATCCTCTCGCCCTTCGACCCGGTGGTCTGGGACCGGCGCCGCGCGCTGGAACTGTTCGGCTTCGATTACCGCCTCGAATGCTATACGCCGGCCGCCAAGCGCCGCTACGGCTACTTCACGCTGCCGATCCTGCGCCGCGGCGCGCTGGTCGGCCGCATCGACGCCAAGGCACATCGCCGCGCCGGCATCTTCGAGGTCAAGGCGGCCCTGTTCGAGCCCGGCCTGCGCGCCAGCGACGCCCTGCTGCGCGAGGTCGCCGGCGCCTTGCTGCGCTGCGCGCGCTGGCATGGCTGCGCCCAGGTCGTGCTTGGGCGCACCGAGCCTGGCGAGATGGCCGGGCGGCTGGCGCTGGCGCTCGAGGGCGGCACGGCGCCGCGCCAGGCAGCCGCATGAGCCTGCCCGCCGCCCCGCTGGACGTGGTGGGCGCGGACGGGCTGCCGCTGTGCGGACGCTACCAGGGGCTGGCCGGGGCGCCGGGCTGGGAGCGGCTGGCGCCACCGTTCGCGCGCGGCGCCTTGTGGCGGCGCCTGCACCACAAGCGCTGGCACTTCGTGTCGCTGGTCACCGACGAACTCTTCGTCGGCCTGGTCGTGATCGACATCGGCTGGAACAACAGCGCCTTTGCCTATGCCTTCGACCGTACACTGGGGAAGGTGGTCGAGGCATTTTCTCCGGTCGGCTTGCCGGCCTTGACGGCCGAGGTCGGCGCCACGGTGGCTGCCGGCGCGCGCTTCGCGATGCCGGGCCGGCGCATCGTCATCGAGGCCGATGGCGCATGCGGCCACCGTTTGCGCCTGCGTGCCGGCAATTTCCGCATCGACGCCGAGTATGGCGGGCCAGCGCCGAGCCTGCTGGCGGTGGGGCCGGTCTTCGACGGCGGCGCCGTGCACAGCACGCAGAAGTCGCCCGGCCTGCTGCTGCACGGCACGGCCGACGCCGGCGGGAGGCGCTTCCGCCTCGACGGCGGGGTGGCCAGCTACGATTATTCGAACGGCATGCTGGGCCGGCGCAGCGCCTGGCGCTGGATCTCGGCGCATGGGCGCGGCCTGGGCGTGAATTTGCAGAGCGGATACTTTGGCGACGCCGAGAACGCGCTCTGGCTGGACGGCGAACTGATCGCGCTCGGCGCGCTGGACTGCCGCATCGAGGCCGACGGCGCCTGGGCGATGACAACGGACGACGGCCTGCTGGCCCTGCGCTTCACACCCGAGGGTACGCGCCGGGACGACAAGCAATTGCTCCTGGCCAGCAGCCACTTGTGCCAGCACCTGGGCTGCTTCGACGGCTGGGTCCGGGCCGCGGCCGATGCGCCAAAACGCGCGGTGACGGGCCTGAGCGGCCTGGCCGAAGACTACCGCGCACGCTGGTAAGGGCCCGTTTAGCGCCCGCGTTCGCCAACGCGGCAGGCTTCGTATGGTTGACTGTCGCTTCCGCGTCCTTCGGTCCGAGTTTGAGCCAGATCAAACGCCGGCCAGGGTGCGCTCCTTACACTACGAGTTCTTTCGGGCTGAAGAAAAACACAACAAGCACAGCCTGTCCAAAACCAGACTTCCCGCCATGCCGCGCTCCCTTGCGGAGCATGCGCTTGCGTTGGAGAAATCGAGAGGAGACCGAATGCTTACCGCTACCTACACGCTCGTGGCGTTGTCAGTTGAACAAACGAATATGCGCGTCAGTCTGCATGCCGTCCAACAACTCGTCCAGAAAAGCTATGCACGCCAGACGGCATTGACGACCGGGCAGGCCGAATACGTCTGCGATACCCTGCGCGGCCTCTACGAAAGCTGCCAGCGCCGCAAGCTCGACCGCTTTCTGCTGCCGGCCCTGCGCCGCGCCAGCGCGAATGCCGATGCGCTGGTGGCCGAGCTCGAGCAGCTCAGCCGCGACGCGGTCGAGGCCCTGGCTACGGCGAACGGCCTGCTGCAGGGCGGCATCGACAGCGAAGAGGGCGTGGAAGCCTTCTGCACAGCCGTCGAGCGCTTCTGCGCCGCGCTGACGCTGCGTTTCGAGCGCGAGGAGCTGGAACTGTTCCCGGTGGCGCGCGTGGCGATTGCCGGCGAAACCTGGTTTGCAATGGCGCACCAGATGCTGGCTCACGATGCCTACCGCGAGGAACACCGGGTGCACCTGGTCACGCCGCCGGCCAGCCGGGCGGCTCGCGTCGAGCACAGCCACCGCCAGGCGCCGCCGGTGTCGTATGTGCATTGAGCCTGCGTAGCGACGATTAAATAATGAAAGACGACGGATGAAGAGCTAACCCGGCTGCGTGCATCCGTGGCAGGCAGTGCGTGGAGCAGGCCTGCACCATCGCCGGCAGCCAGGCCGGCACCGCGGCAGGCAGCCATGCCGGTAGCCACGCCGGCAGCCACGCCGGCAGCTGCGCCGGCACTCCTGTCAGCCGTCTGACCCTTGCCTCGGCCAGCAGCCCGCGCTTTTGCGCGTGCTGCCTAGCGGCAAGCTTTAGCTGCAAGCACCCGACAACAGCCCGCGCGCCTGTCGAGTGCGCCCAAAACTGCCATGGTTCTTTGTTATGATGGGGGTTTTGGAAGTGCGATTTCATCATGTTCGAATTCCTATTCAAGCGCCAGGGCGACAAGCCCGGCAATGCGCCGGCCGCGGCAGGCGGCAAGGCTGCCGACAAGGAGGCCAAGCCTGCAGCCGGGGCCGCGCTGTCCGCCCCCGGCGCGGCGCAGGGCGCGCCAGGCCAGGCCAGGCCGGCCCAGCAGGGGCGCGAACAGCAGACCGAAGCGTTGCGCCAGCTCGACGGCGATGAAACGCGCGCCGTGGAATTTATCCTGCAAGCCGATTTTTCCGAACTGCGCCTGGCTGCCGCCGAGCATGTCCACAGCCGTGCAGCCCTGGAGCGCGTGCATGCGGCCATGCGCAACGTCGACCGCCGCGTCGCCAAGCTGATGCAGTCGCGCCTGGATGCGATCCGCCACCACGACGCCGAACTCGCCCGCGGCCAGGCCACCC
This sequence comes from Massilia sp. IC2-278, assembly GCF_020708045.1. Classification (GTDB taxonomy): domain Bacteria; phylum Pseudomonadota; class Gammaproteobacteria; order Burkholderiales; family Burkholderiaceae_D; genus Telluria. The sequence continues at coordinate 376,733 of NZ_JAJFES010000003.1, read as the reverse complement.
TGGATCAGGCACGCTCCCTGTTGCAAGATCAAGTGCTCACCCCAAACCATGTTGCCGAGCTCGACCGTAAATGGGCGGTCATCTCCGCTCCCGAGCTGGCCGACGAATTCACGTCCGTGCGTGCCCAGCTGGGCAAGCGCCTGGAAGCGCAAGTGCAGCTGCAGCGCGCCATGATCGACCGCGTGGCCAGCCTGCGCGCCCTGGAAACGGCAGGCCTGAACGCCGCCGAACTGGCCGCGCGCCTAGATGCGCTGCAGCAGGAGCAGAACGCGGCGCTGGCCGCGCCGGAACACGCCGCGCTGCCGCGTGCGCTGCCGGCCGAGTTCGTCAACGAACACGCTCGCCTGAGCGCCAGCCTCGCCACGCTGGAACAGGCCCAGGCCGCCCTGGCCGCGCGCGAAGCCGCGCTCGCCGAGTGGCGGGCCCAGCCCGTTGCCGAGCTGCAGGCCGACAAGCTGCGCCAGGCCTGGCAGAAATTGCCGGCGCTGCCGCAGGCCGCCGCTGCCGCCGCCTTGCAGGAAAGCTTCGATGCCCTGCTGGGCACGCTGCCGCAGCCCGTGCGCAAGCCGGCGCCGGCGTCGCCGGCCGTGCAAGCCACGGCGCAGTCCGTCAAGCCGGTGCAAAAAGGCGCCGACCAGGGCTTCATCGACACCATGGATGCGCTGGAAGCGGCCCTGCAGCAAGGTTCGCTCGGCACTGCCGCCGAACTCGACAAGGCGCTGAAGGAAACCAAGGGCAAGGGCATGCGCCTCTCCGCGGCCCAGGCCGACCGCCTGAGCCACCTGCGCGCCGAACTGAAGCGCCTGTCGGACTGGGCGCGCTGGGGCGGCAACGTTTCGCGCGAAGAACTCATCAAGACCGTGGAAACCCTGTCCACCCAGAACCTGCCGATGGCCGAACTGGCCAAGAAGGTCGGCAGCATGCGCGACCGCTGGAAGGCGCTCGACAGCCTGTCCGGCGCCGCCCCGAAAAGCCTGTGGGAACGCTTCGACCACGCCTGCACCGTGGCCTACGCCCCGGCCGCGGCCCACTTCAAGCACCTGGCCGACGAGCGCCACACGAACGCCGCGCGCGGCGAAGCCCTGGTGGCCGAGGCCCAGGCCGAGATCGCCAGGCTGGAATCGGGTGAGGCCGACTGGAAACACGTGGCCGGCACCGTCCAGCGCATGCGCCTGGCCTGGAGCCACCTGGGCGCCACTGACCGCAAGGACAAGAAGCGCCTCGACCAGCAGTTCGCCGCCGCCCTGACCACGCTGCAGGGTCCGCTCGAAGAGCAGCGCAAGGCCGAGATGGCCGGGCGCGAGCAATTGATCGACGAAGTGGCGAGCATCGACCCGCACGACCGCCACGCCGTCGACCGCCTGCGCGACATCCAGGCCCGCTGGCAGGAGCATGCGCGGGCGCTGCCGCTCGAGCGCAAGGCCGAGCAGGCGCTGTGGCAGCGCTTCCGCGCCGCCTGCGACGAACTGTTTGCCGCCCGCAAGGAAAGCGCGCATGCCGCCGACACCGAGCGCCGTGCCCACGAGGCCGCCAAGGAAGCGATCACGGCGCGCCTGGAAGCGGCAGCGCCCGACGCCACGCCGGCCACTGCCGGCAAGTTGCTGCGCGAAGCGGCGGCCGAATGGCATGCCATCGGTCCGGTGCCGCGTGCCCACGAGGCGCGCGTGGAGAAGCGTTATCACGAGGCCGTGGCCAAGGTGCAGCACCATGCCGACCTGGCGCGCCGCGCCGCCGGGCTGGCGCTGGCCGGCGCCCTGCGCGACAAGCTGCGCGCCTGCCAGGAACTGGAAGATTCGCTGGCCCAGCCGGGACAGACGATCAGCGCCGACGACTGGCGTGCGCGCTGGGCAGCCTTGTTGCCGGCCGGCGCCGAATACGACCCGGTGCTCGATGCCCGCTTCGAGGCGGCGCTGAACGCCGTCGATGGCGACCGTGCCGGCTATGCGCGTTTGCTGGAAGCCAACCGCGCCACCCTGTTGCAGGAATTGCTGCGCCAGGAAGTGGCGGCCGGCATCGACAGCGGCGCCGAGTTCGCCCGTGATCGCCTGAAACTGCAGGTCGAGGCCCTGCAATCGACGTTGAAGGCGGGCGAAAAGCCGGGCCACAAGACGAGCGGCCTGCGCCAGCTGTGCGCGCTGCCCGCCCTGGTCGACGACCGCACCGCGCTGCGCATCGAACAATTGCTCATGCGTACGGCCCGGGAGGGCAAGTAACATGAGCAAGGTGCGGGTACAAACCGCCGACTTCGACCTCGGCCAGGAACTGGCGCGCCTGCGTGCAGGCGATGCGCGCGTCGGCGCCGTGGTCAGTTTCGTCGGCACCGTGCGCGACATGAACGACGGTTCCTCGGTGTCGGAAATGGAGTTGGAGCACTATCCCGGCATGACGGAAAAGGCGCTGGAAGACATCGTCGCCCAGGCCGAGGCGCGCTGGCCGCTGTACAACGCGCTGGTGATCCACCGCGTCGGCCCGCTGGCCCCGCTAGAGCAGATTGTGCTGGTCGCCTGCAGCGCCGCCCACCGCGGCGAAGCCTTTGCCGCCTGCGAGTTCATCATCGACTACCTGAAGACCGACGCGCCGTTCTGGAAAAAGGAACAGACGCCCGAGGGCGCGCGCTGGGTCGATGCGCGCCTCTCGGACGACTCCGCGAAAGCCAAGTGGGCAACCCCCTGAGCTGGCTGGCGGTGGGGGCGGGCGCCGCCATCGGCGCCTGGCTGCGCTGGGGACTGGGCCTGTGGCTGGCGAACGTCCACGCCCAGGTCCAGGCCGGCACCCTGGCCGCCAACCTGGCCGGCGGCTACCTGATCGGCATCGCGCTCGGCTTTTTCAGCAGCCATCCCCACCTGTCGCCCGAGTGGCGCCTGTTCATCGTCACCGGCTTCCTGGGCGGGCTGACGACCTTTTCCAGCTTTTCCGGCGAATCCGTGGCGCTCCTGCAGCGTGGCGCATACGGCTGGGCGCTGGGGCATACCTTGCTGCACCTGGTCGGCTCGATCCTGCTCTGCATTGCCGGCTTTGCGACCTGGCGCGTCCTGCGCGCTTGACCCCCGGGTAGCGCCGCGCGATACGGTGTGAGTAACCGGCAATTACGCAACCCAGGCGATTATCTTGGTGCTAGACTTGCCGCCAGACAAACAACTGGAGCCCGCCGTGACCACTGTTCAACGACCGACCGCCGCGTTTGTCGGCGCTTCCTGGGGTGCCTTGCTGATCGGCGCCATCGCCTTCCTCTGGGGATTGTGGAATGCAACGATGCCGCTGAACGAAAAGGGTTATTACTTCACCTTGCTGCTGTACGGCCTGTTTTCCGCGATCTCGCTGCAGAAGTCGGTGCGCGACCGCAGCGAGGGCATTCCCGTCACCGGCCTGTATTTCGGCATCTGCTGGTTTTCCCTGATCGCGGTCATGACGCTGCTGACGATCGGGCTCTGGAACGCCACCCTGGCGCCGAGCGAAAAGGGTTTCTATGCCATGGCCTTCGTACTCAGCCTGTTTGCCGTGGTGGCGGTGCAGAAGAACGTGCGTGACGTGAACGGCCTCGAATCCGATAGCGCAAGCGCGATACGCTCGAGCGAACTGTAAACGCACGCAGGGTCGACAGCGGCAGCCCGCCACTTGCGGACTGCCGCTTTCTATTTGCCCCTACGCCGCTTCTTCTTTCGCTTCGCCCCTGCTGCGCCACAGCGAATAGGCAATCCCGGCGGCGATCAGCACCACCGTCACCGCCAGCGACAGGCTCGCCGGCACCTTGCCGCCGAACACGAAGTCGCCGAGGAAGATCTTCGAGCCGATGAACACCAGCACCGCCGCCAGCGAATACTTCAGGTAGCGGAAGCGCTGCACCACGTCCGCCAGCGCGAAGTACAGGGCGCGCAGGCCCAGCACCGCGAAGATGTTCGAGGTGTAGACGATGAACGGATCGCTGGTAATGGCAAAGATCGCCGGCACGCTGTCCACCGCAAAGATCACGTCGGTAAATTCCACCATCAGCAGGGCCAGCAGCAGCGGCGTCGCGTACAGCAGCTTGCGGCCCGGCTGGTTCGGATGCGGCAGGCGCACCAGGAAGTCATGGCCGTGGGTGGTGGGGCTGACGCGCAGGTGGCGCCGCAGCCAGGCGAGCAGGGCGCTGTCGCGCACCTGGTTCGGGTTCTCGGACACGAACAGCATCTTGATGCCGGTCACGACCAGGATCGCCCCGAAGATGTACAGCACCCAGTAGTAGCTGGCCACCAGGGCCGAGCCGGCGCCGATCATGATGCCGCGCGTGACGATCACGCCCAGGATGCCCCAGAACAGCACGCGGTGCTGGTAGAGCGGCGGAATGGCAAGTGTGGAAAAGATCAGCGAGATCACGAAGATATTGTCGAGCGACAGGCTCTTCTCGATCAGGAAGCCGGTATAGAACTGCAGCGCCTTTTCGCTGCCGAAACCGTGCCAGACCCATAGCCCGAAGGTCAGGCCGGCGGTGAGGTAGAGGGCCGAGAGTTTCAGGCTCTCGGCCACGCCGATGACGTGGTCGTCGCGGTGCAGGACCCCCAGGTCGAAGGCCAGCAGCAGGACGACGACAGCCAGGAACACCAGCCACATCCACACCGGTGCGCCCAGCCAGACGACACTCAGGAAGTCCATGGCATCACTCCTCCATCAGGGCGTCAGCCAGCGCCGGCGTCGACCACTTGCGCTGGGCGCGCTGCAGCAGCAAATGCTCGCGGCTGTCGATCTGGCGGTCGGCATGCACGATGTCGAGCATGGCCTTCAGCACGTGCATGCGCAGCAGCGGATCGGCGACGTCGTCGAGCAGGCGGTCGAGGGTCGCGTTGTCGATCTCGACGTCCTCGCGGCCATGGCGGCGCGCCGAGGCCAGCAAGTCGTCGCACAGGGCCACGACGGCATCGTCGAAGCGGTCGGCATCGACGCCGAGGCGTTCCAGGATGGCGCTGTGGTGCAGCGCCTTCATCTCGGATGGGGCCAGGTGGCCGTCCACGATCATCGACAGGGCCAGCAGGCGGCAGACGGCGTCGGGACTATCGGTAGCACAGAATCGCATGGTGTTCTCACTCGGTTGTTATTGACGGATTCAGCTTAAGTTCCCGTGATCAAATGAGAAACCGAGGTTTCCTTGAGTATTGTTCAGGTTTTTTCGAAGTATTGGCAGCATGTGTTGCGCATCGTGCTAGACGATCTTGAAAAGTGGGTCCGCATCCCAATTTTCTTTTCCAGTTAAGAACAATCTCTAGGGAGCACTACCATGCGGCAAGACAAATTGACGACCAAGCTCCAGGAAGCGCTGGCGGATGCCCAGAGCCTGGCGGTCGGCAACGATAACCAGTACATCGAACCGGTCCACCTCCTCACCGCCCTGCTGAACCAGGACGACGGCGGCGCGCGCTCGCTCTTGCAGCGCGCCGGCGTGAACGTGGGCGGCCTCACCAATGCACTGCGCAACGCTTTCGAACGCCTGCCGAAAGTCTCGGGCACCGGCGGCGAGACCCAGGTCGGGCGCGAACTGATGTCGCTGCTGAACCTGGCCGACCGCGAATCGCAAAAGCGCGGCGACCAGTTCCTGTCGAGCGAAATGATCCTGCTGGCGCTCGCCGACGACAAGTCCGACGCCGGCCGCTTGGCGCGCGAACACGGCCTCACCCGCAAGGCACTGGAGGCGGCGATTGCCGCCGTGCGCGGCGGCGAATCCGTGAATTCGCAGGACGCCGAAGGCCAGCGCGAGGCGCTGAAAAAATACACGCTCGACCTGACCGAGCGTGCGCGCCTGGGTAAACTCGACCCGGTGATCGGCCGCGACGACGAAATCCGCCGCGCGATCCAGGTGCTGCAGCGCCGTACCAAGAACAACCCGGTGCTGATCGGCGAACCGGGCGTCGGCAAGACCGCCATCGTCGAAGGCCTGGCGCAGCGTATCGTGAACGGCGAAGTGCCCGATTCGCTCAAGGGCAAGCGCGTGCTGTCGCTCGACATGGCGGCCCTGTTGGCCGGCGCGAAATTCCGCGGCGAGTTCGAGGAACGCCTGAAGTCGGTGCTGAAGGAACTGGCCCAGGACGAAGGGCAGACCATCGTCTTCATCGACGAAATCCACACCATGGTTGGCGCCGGCAAGGCCGAAGGCGCCATGGACGCCGGCAACATGCTCAAACCCGCCCTGGCGCGCGGCGAGCTGCACTGCGTGGGCGCCACCACGCTCGACGAATACCGCAAGTACGTGGAAAAGGACGCCGCCCTCGAGCGCCGCTTCCAGAAGATCATTGTCGACGAGCCGAGCGTGGAGGCGACGATTGCCATCCTGCGTGGCCTGCAGGAGAAATACGAGCTGCACCACCAGGTAGAAATCACCGACCCGGCCATCATTGCCGCGGCCGAGCTGTCGCACCGCTACATCAGCGACCGCTTCCTGCCCGACAAGGCCATCGATTTGATCGACGAAGCGGCTTCGAAGATCAAGATCGAGATCGACTCCAAGCCGGAAGTGATGGACAAGCTGGAGCGCCGCCTGATCCAGCTGAAGATCGAGCGCGAAGCCGTGCGCAAGGAAACCGACGAGTCCTCGCTGCGCCGCCTCGACTTGATCGGCGAGGAGATCGCACGCCTGGAACGCGAGTACAACGACTTCGAGGAAATCCTGAAAGCCGAAAAGGCGGCGGTGCAGGGCACGACCCACATCAAGGAAGAGATCGAGCGCATCCGCCACCAGATGGAGGAAGCCAAGCGCCAGTCGAACTGGCAGCAGGTCTCGGAATTGCAGTACGGCCGCCTGCCGGAGCTCGAGGCCCAGCTGAAGCACGCTGAAGAAGTCGCCAGCCGCAACGAAGGCGAGGCGGAAAAACCGAAGCTGCTGCGCACCCAGGTCGGCGCCGAGGAAATCGCCGAAGTGGTGTCGCGCGCGACCGGCATTCCGGTCTCGCGCATGATGCAGGGCGAACGCGACAAGCTGCTGCACATCGAGGAAAAGCTGCACGAGCGCGTGGTCGGCCAGGACGAAGCCATCGAGGCGGTGTCGGACGCTATCCGCCGCTCGCGCGCCGGCCTGTCGGACCCGAACCGTCCTTACGGCTCCTTCATGTTCCTGGGCCCGACCGGCGTCGGCAAGACCGAGCTGTGCAAGGCGCTGGCCGCCTTCCTCTTCGATACCGAGGAAGCCCTGATCCGCATCGACATGAGCGAATTCATGGAGAAGCATTCGGTCGCCCGTTTGATCGGCGCGCCGCCGGGCTATGTGGGTTACGAGGAGGGCGGCTATCTCACCGAAGCCGTGCGGCGCAAGCCCTACAGCGTGATCCTGTTAGACGAGATCGAGAAGGCGCATCCGGACGTGTTCAACGTGCTGCTGCAGGCTTTGGATGATGGCCGCATGACCGATGGCCAGGGCCGCACGGTGGACTTCAAGAATACCGTGATCGTGATGACCTCGAATTTGGGTTCGCACAAGATCCAGTCGATGGACACCGACGAGCCGGCGGTGGTGAAGCTGGCCGTGATGGCCGAGGTGCGCGGACACTTCCGCCCCGAGTTCATCAACCGCATCGACGAGATCGTAGTCTTCCACGCCCTCGACGAGCGCAACATCGGCGACATCGCCCGCATCCAGCTGCGCAACTTGGAAGGCCGCCTGGCGAAGATGGACATGGCGATCGACATCGACGACGCGGCCCTGCAGAAGATCGCGGAAGCCGGTTTCGACCCGGTGTACGGCGCGCGGCCTCTGAAGCGCGCGATCCAGCAGCAGATCGAGAATCCGCTGTCGAAGGCGATCCTGTCGGGCCGCTTCGGGCCGAAGGACACCATCCCGGTGCGCGTACGCGGCGGCCAGCTGGTGTTTGGCGAGGAATCGGACAACCCGGCACAGGTGGAGCTGGCCAAGTAAGCGGGTTCGGAACCCACGAAAAGGGCGCAGCGATGCGCCCTTTTTTACGTCCGCGCTGCTCCATGCCCGGTAAGCTTTTGTCATCACCCAGTCATCGACGAGTGCCACCATGCCCGCACTTTCATCGACTGGAGATATGCATGTCCCGTTCCCTCGTCTCGTGCGCCGGTACCGCGATCGCTGCGCTGGCCCTGCTGTCCGCCTGCGGCAGCGACCATGACGACACGCCCGAGCAAGCGCCGGTAGCCCAGCAGCCGGCGCCGACCACGCCGCCGGCCGCCGCTGCCAACACCAGCGTCGCCTTCATGTCCGACGTCCACTTCCACGACGTCTACGGCGACCTGAAAAGCACCCAGTTCTCCGGCATCCCCACCAAGGACGGCAAGAGCGCCACCATCCGCACGATGTACGCGCAGCTGACCTCGACGCGCCTGTTCAACGAAAACTACTTCGCCTTCCGCACCGCGCTCGACGACGCCTACGCCAAGGGCATCCGCATCGTCGCCTTCCCGGGCGACTATTCCGACGACGCCCAGCCGATGAACGTCGACGGCATCGCCACCGTGCTGAAGGAATACCAGGCCAAGGGCATGCGCTTCTTCCTGGCACCCGGCAACCACGATCCGGTCGAGCCCTACGACGACCTGGAAGCCGGCAAGAACGACTTCCTCACTAAGGACGGCAAGGAACAGAAGGTCTACGCCACTTCGAACGCCGCCTGCGTGGCCAAGGACCCGAGCGTGGTCTGCACCGACCAGTTGATGGAGCAGGGCTACGAAAAACTGATGGCCAAGCTGGGCGAGTTCGGATTCAACCCGAACAAGGCCGACCTGCACTGGGAAACCCCATTCAGCAAGTACACCGGCGGCAAGTACAGCTACGAGGAAGCCGTGGCCCAGTCGGCGGTAGCGAAGCGCGAATTCGAGATCTGCGCCGAAGGCGCGGGCGGCGCGTACAAGGCGGCCGGCGAAGCGAAGCTCGGCAAGTCGTACACGCGCTGCACGAACATGGTCGACAGCAGCTACCTGGTCGAGCCGGTGAAAGGCCTGTGGCTGCTGGCGATCGACGCCAACGTGTTCATCCCGAACGCCAAATTCGACCCGGCCAATCCGAAAGTCTTCAGCGGCTACGACGGCGCCGGCAACGCGGGCTGGAACAAGGTGCTGACGCACAAGATGCACCTGGTCGAGTGGATCAAGTCGGTGTCGGCGCGCGCCAAGGCCGAGGGCAAGCAGTTGATGGCCTACTCGCATTATCCGACCATGGACTTCTACGCCAACCAGACCGAGGCGATGAAGGCGGCCTTCAAGCCGGGCGCCTTCCAGACCGCGCGCGTGCCCGATGCGGCCACCGCCGCCGGCGTCGCAGCTACCGGCCTGCGCTGGCACGTGGGCGGCCACATGCACTTCAACGGCACCAACGACTTCGCCGACGCCAACGGCAACTACCTGGTCAACGTGCAGTCGCCGTCGCTGGCGGTATATGGCGCGGCCTACAAGATCATCACCTACAAGGACCTGGATACGGTCGACGTCCAGACCGTGGCCCTGAAGTCGGTGCCGCGTTTCAATGAGCTCTTCCCCTACTACCAGGTGGAATACGATTACCTGCGCGGCAGCGTGCTGCCGGCCGACGTGGCCAAGCGCTGGGAGCGCGGCATCCTCGATACGCGCTCGTACGGCGAGTTCACCCACACCTACTTCGGCGAACTCTCGCGCCTGCGCTTCATGGACGAATACTGGCCGTGCGAGATGAAGGAAGCGGCAATGGCGCTGAACGGGCGGCAGATGCTGATCCTGTCGCAGCTGGAGTCGCGCGTGACGCTGGCGCAGTTGAAGGAGAATCCGGGCGTGGTGCCGCTGACCGCAAACTGCGCCGCCACGGGTACGCCATCGGGCACGGCGGTTGCCGCCGCCCAGCTGACCGCCGACTGGCGCGAAGCCACGGTGCGCGCCGAGCTGCTGGCCGCCGGCGCCGGCCTGAAGCTCGACGACTTCGCGAAGATCACGCCCTACGATTTCTATGGCGACTTCCACCGTACCGTGTATGCCGGCGAACTGGCGCTGCGCGACATGGGCCAGGAGCGCGTGAACCAGTACAAGCTCCTGATGCGCGCCTTCCCGGCCAACCCGGCGCCGGTCGTGCGCATCGGCGACAAGGTTTCGGACCAGAACCCCGTGCAGGTGGCATACCAGAACCAGTTCAAGCAGGTGTTTGCCATCTTCAAGGGCCTGGGTTCGGGCAAGCCGAGCGACCGCTTCACGATCGACCTGAAGGGCAAGAAGATCGGGAATGCGGATAGCGCCAGCATGAGTTTTAACTGAGTCAGCTTCAATCGAGCAGCTTCAACTGAGCAGCTTCAGCCGAGCGGCCGCCCGCGCCGCTGAAACTGCAGTTCGGCGCGCCGTTTCGACCGTCTGTCTCATCCTGCCGATCGCGTGGGTTGCCTGGCTCTACAGTGCCAGGCATTCCCATTTTCGAAGGGCATGCTCGATGAAGACGATGTTCCACAGGCTGACTCCGATCGCTTTCCTGCTGGCTTTGCATGCGGGCGCCCAGGCCGGCGTCGTTGCGGATCACCCCGGCTACTGGATGGGCAATCTGACGCTGCCGGATGGCCAGGTGTTGAAAAGCGGCGTCGAACTGTTCAAGCGCGCAGATGGATCGCCATGGGCCAGCTTCTCCAGTCCCGACCAGGGCGCCTACGACATCCCGGTCAGGAGCATGAAGGAGCAGGGCGAGACGGTCGAGCTCGACCTGGGCTTCGGCACGATGCACATGGCCTGGCAGGGCGACCGCTTCAAGGCCGAGTGGAAGCAGGGCGGCGCCACGTTTCCGGTCGAGCTCCAGGCGGTTGCCGGCTTCCCGAAAAAGGCGCGTCCGCAGGATCCGGCCGCACCCTTTCCGTATGCGGACGAAACCCTGGCCATCCGCAGCAAGGATGGCGTCACGCTGGGCGCGACGCTCTCGGTTCCCAAGGGCGTGGCCAGGCCGACGGTCGTCATCCTCGTGCCGGGCTCGGGTCCGCTGACGCGCGACGAAGAAGTGGCGGGCCACCGCGTGTTCGCCGTGCTGGCCGATCACCTGCTGCGCCAGGGCGTCGCCGTGCTGCGCTACGACAAGCGCGGCGTCGCGCGCTCGACCGGGAACTACGACAGCCATACCCAGGCCGACCTGGCCGACGACCTGGAAGCCGTCGTTGCCGCCACCAGGGCGCGCGGGCAGTTCGGCCGCCTGGGACTGGTCGGGCACAGCGAAGGGCCGATGATCGCCGCCAGCGTTATCGGAAGGCAACCCGCCGCGGTCGACTTCCTGGTGTCGCTGGCCGGCGTCGGCTTGCCGGGCCTGGACATGCTGCTGCTCCAGGATGGCCTGCTTGCAAAAGACCGCGGCGCCTCGCCCGAAGAGGTGAAGCAATTGCTCGGCTACATAAGCCGCTGGTACGCCATCGTCATGGCCGAGCCCGATAGCGCCACCCGCGTGGCGGCCCTGAAAGCCTTGCAGGCATCCTTGCCCGAGAGCGACAAGGCGCTGATCGCCAAGTACAAGATGCACGGCGGCACCCTGTCGCTGGACATGGCGGCGCAGCCGGCGCTGCCCGTCATGCTGAAGGCCGATCCACAGGCCGACTGGCGGCGCGTGCGCTGTCCGGTGCTGGCGCTGAACGGCAGCCTCGACTTGCAGGTGCCGCCGGAAAGCCTGGGCGGCATCGTGGCGTCGCTGACGCAAGGTGGGAACAAGCGGGTCGAGTCGGCCGTCATGCCCTCGCTGAACCACATGTTCCAGACCGCGCAGACCGGCAGCGAAAGCGAGTACGCGGCGATCGAGGAAACCATCGCACCGGTGGCCTTGCAGCGCATCGCGGCGTTCGTGCGCAAGCAGTAGCCGGTCCGGCTTGCGACCCCGGCGAGGGGGATTGGCCGGGCGCCAGCAAAGTCGCGCGCTTTTGACTACACTGGCAGCTGTCTTTATTTTTGGGAAACAAAAATGACCGATAGCCAGAGCCTGCGCCAGGACGCCCGCGTCATCGGCCTGGTCGGCACCTCGCACGGGGTGTCGCACTTCTACCACCTGATCCTGGCCGGCCTGTTTCCCTGGCTGAAGGAAGCCTTCGGGCTGTCCTACTCCGAGCTGGGCCTCTTGATGACGGTGTTCTTCGTGGTCTCCGGCGTCGGCCAGGCCCTGTCCGGCTTCGTGGTCGACCGCGTCGGCGCGCGCCGCGTGCTGTTCACCGGCCAGGCCTTGCTGGGCGTGGGGGCGCTGGTGCTGGCCTCGGCGCCGAGCTATGCCGTGCTGGTGATTGGTTCCTTCGTCGCCGGCTGCGGCAACGCGGTGTTCCACCCGGCCGGCTACACGCTGCTGAACCATGGCGTCTCGAAAGACCGGCTGGCCTACGCATTCTCGGTGCACGGCATTTCCGGCAACATCGGCTGGGCCACGGCGCCGATTTTCCTGGCCGGCGTCGCCACGCTCTCGAGCTGGCGCGTCGCATTGCTCTCGGCCAGTGCGATTCCCTTCCTGATGCTGCTGGTGCTGTTCCTGAACCGCGCCGTACTGCCGAATGAAGCCACCGTGGCCAAGCCCGGCGCGGAGGGCGGCAGTGCCTTCGGCTTCCTGCGCCTGCGGGCGGTGTGGATGTGCTTCGGCTTTTTCTTCCTGACCTCGGTTGCGCTGGGCGGTATCCAGGCCTTTTCCTCGACCAGCCTGGTGGCGCTGTACGGTATCACGTTCGCCACCGCCGCCACCGCCTACACCACCTTCATGCTGTCCTCGGCGGGCGGCATGATCGCGGGCGGCTTCCTGGCGGCGCGCGCCCACAACCACGACCGCACCATCACGGTGGCCTTTCTGTTTGCCGCCGCGCTGGCGCTGGTGCTGTCCGCCAGTGTCGTACCGGGGCCGCTGGTCGTGCTGGTGATGGGGGCGATCGGTTTCGCCACCGGCGTGGCCGGCCCTTCGCGCGATTTGCTGATCCGCGCCGCGGCGCCGCCGAACGCCACCGGACGCGTGTTCGGCGTCGTGTATTCGGGGCTGGACACCGGCATGTCGGTCGGCCCGCTGCTGTTCGGCATGCTGATGGACGGCGGGCACCCGGCGTCGGTATTCATCGGCGTGGCCCTGTTCCAGACCCTGGCGATTGCCACGGCTGTTGGGGCAGGCAATAGCCGCCGCGCACCGCTAGCGCACAAGGCATAAACCGGTCTGCCCGCGGGCGGCAAGACAAAACGCGCGTCGCTGCAGAGCACGCGCGTTTTTTGTTGCCCGTTCTCAACTCAAAGAATGATGCAGAGGCTGAAGATTCAACGTTGCGCGGCCATCGATAGTTGGCTGAAATTTCACATTATGAAACAGTGTTGTCATCTTGTGAAAAGCCTGCGCCGGCTCATCTTTAACGTTTCTCTCATTCTGAGAAATTTCGTTTCGTATCATGGAATGCATTGTGCAAGTATTTGAATTTAAAGCATAAAAAATAGTTTTGCTGTCTTATATAAGAGTGATTGTGCTCTGCACAAACAGGGCTATGATTCATCTAACGGATTTCACTTCGCAATCAGCTAAACCTTTCATCAGGAGAACAACATGGCAACTCGTGAACAGCAAATCGCCGCACTGCAAAACGACTGGGACACCAATCCACGCTGGAAAGGTGTCGTGCGCAATTACACCGCTGAAGACGTGGTGCGCCTGCGTGGCTCGGTCCAGATCGAGCACACGCTGGCCAAGCGCGGCGCCGACAAGCTGTGGACGCTGGTCAACGAAGAGCCCTTCGTCAACGCCCTCGGCGCCCTGACCGGCAACCAGGCCATGCAACAGGTGAAGGCCGGCCTGAAAGCGATCTACCTGTCGGGCTGGCAAGTCGCCGGCGACGCCAACCTGGCCGGCGAAATGTACCCGGACCAATCGCTGTACCCGGCCAATTCGGTGCCGATGGTCGTGCGCCGCATCAACAACACCTTCCAGCGCGCCGACCAGATCCAGTGGTCGGAAGGCAAGGACGACATCGATTACTTCGCACCGATCGTGGCCGATGCCGAAGCCGGTTTCGGCGGCGTGCTGAACGCCTTCGAGCTGATGAAGTCGATGATCGAAGCGGGCGCCGCCGGCGTGCACTTCGAAGACCAGCTGGCCTCGGTGAAGAAATGCGGCCACATGGGCGGCAAGGTGCTAGTGCCGACCCGCGAAGCCGTGGAGAAACTCACCGCAGCGCGCCTGGCGGCCGACGTGATGGGCACCCCGACCCTGGTCGTGGCCCGTACCGACGCCGAAGCGGCCGATTTGCTGACCTCGGACGTGGACGACAACGACAAAGCCTTCTGCACCGGCGAGCGCACCGTCGAGGGTTTCTACAAAACCCGTCCGGGCATCGAGCAGGCGATCTCGCGCGGCCTGGCCTACGCACCGTTCGCCGACCTGGTCTGGTGCGAGACCGGCAAGCCGGACCTGGCTTTCGCCAAGCAGTTCGCCGACGCCATCCACGCCAAGTTCCCGGGCAAGATGCTGGCCTATAACTGCTCGCCTTCGTTCAACTGGAAGAAAAACCTGGACGACGCCACCATCGCCAAGTTCCAGAAAGAGCTGGGCGCGATGGGCTACAAGTTCCAGTTCATCACCCTGGCCGGCTTCCATGCCCTGAACTACGGCATGTTCAACCTGGCCCACGGTTATGCGCGCCGCCAGATGTCGGCCTTCGTCGAATTGCAGGAAGCCGAATTCGCCGCCGCCGAGAAGGGCTTCACCGCCGTGAAGCACCAGCGCGAAGTCGGCACCGGCTACTTCGACGCCGTGACCCAGACCATCCAGCAAAACCAGAGCTCGACCACGGCGCTGCACGGCTCGACCGAAGACGAACAATTCTTCGACGAAAAGAAAGTCGCCTGATCCGGCGCACCTGATCCAGCCGATTCGATTCGGCTGGTTGGCAAAAGCCGCGGGCAGTTGTCCCGCGGCTTTTTTCGTTTCGATGCCGCCGATTTGGGCAGTCCGGGCTTTCTAGGCGATAATGACGCCTGTTACCGCCGTTCGCCCGAACGGCGCTTTGATTTTTAGGATTCCCATTATGTTGAGCTACCGCCACGCCTTTCACGCGGGTAATCATGCCGACGTCCTCAAGCATTTCGTCCAGGTGCAGCTGCACCTGTACATGAACCAGAAGGACGCCGCCTATACCTATATCGACACCCACTCGGGGGCCGGCGTGTATGCGCTCGACAGCAATTTCGCCACGAAAAACGCCGAGTTCGATACCGGCATCGGGCCGCTCTGGAACCGCAGCGACGTGCCGCCGGCGCTGGGTGAGTACCTGAACCTGGTCAAGGGCATGAACCCGAGCGGCAAGATGCGCTACTACCCGGGCTCGCCGTACGTCGCCGACCAGATGACGCGCCTGGAAGACCGCCTGCGCCTGTTCGAGCTGCACCCGGCCGACAGCAAGATCCTGGCGGACAACTTCCGCAAGGCCGAGGCGCACCGCGCCGAGCAGGGCGAGCGCGCCCGCGGCCGCCGCGTGATCATCGAGCGCGGCGATGGATTCAATAGCCTGAAAGCGCTCCTGCCGCCGCCATCGCGGCGCGCCCTGGTGCTGATCGACCCGCCCTACGAGGTGAAGGACGATTACCGCAAGGTCAAGGATGCGCTGGAAGAAGCGCTGGGCCGTTTCCCGACCGGCATGTATGCGGTCTGGTATCCGGTGTTGCAGCGCATGGAGTCGCGCCAGTTCGCCGACAGGCTCAAGCGCCTGCCGGCCAAGGAATGGCTGAACGTCACGCTCACCGTATCGACCCCGGGTCCGGATGGTTTCGGTTTGCACAGCAGCGGCATGTTCATCCTGAACCCGCCGTACACGCTGGAGCCGATGCTGCGCGAAGTCATGCCTTACCTGGTGCAGGTGCTGGGCAAGGATGCGGGCGCCAGCTTCGTCATCGAGACCGGCACCCAGGTGACCGGCGCGGCGGCGGCGCGCCTGGGCAACAGCAACGGCCCGCGCGTGCCGGTCGGGAATGCGCGCCGCGCCAGCCCGCTGTCGGGCACGGGCAGCCTGCGCCTGCCGGGCCAGGCGATGCCGCAGCGTTCGGCCGAGAAGGCGCCAACGGACGCTGCGGCGGGCGCCAAGGCGGGCGCGGCCAGCCGTGCGAAGCGCTTCTCGCGCCCGGAGGGTGGGGCGGTTGAGCGTGGCGAAGGCCGTCCGGTGTCGCGTTCGCGCGACAATGCAGCCGGCGGCAATGCGCGTCCCGACGAACGCTTCGATCCTTCACGCGGCGACAACCAGCCGCGTTATGCCGACCAGCGCCGTCCCGCCGCTGCCGGCAAGGGCGCCGGCAAGAGCGCCGGTCCGCGCCGCGAGGGCGGCCCAGGCGGCGAGGGCGCCCGCCCTGGACGCCCCGCAAATGGCCGGCCGCGCAGCGGCGGTCGCGGCTGAGGCGGCTGCGCGATGAAGGGCGTGACGCAGCGGCCCCAGGCAGCGTTGTAGTGCAGCTGTGTAATGGAGCTGAGTAATACAGCTCCATTGCGCAGCCGTGTAACGCAACGGCCTAACGTCTCCCCGACGCACCTGCATCGCGCACGTTTCGATGTAAAAATATAAATATTTACGTTCTGTAGTATAGTCGGCAAAGGCTCGCGTGCGCGTGGGCCTCGTGCTGCGCGTGCCGCACTTCAAAAGTTTCTGGGAGTTTTTACATGCATGCCGAAGCAACGGCAGTCTCATCCATGCCGTCCGACGAATTCTTCCTAGCGCGCCAGCCTATCCTGGGGCGCGACCAGCATCTGGTTGCCTTCGAGCTGCTGTTCCGTGCCGCCGGCGAGCACGAGGATGCGCGCCTGACCGACGGCGCCGCCGCCACCGCGGCCGTCATTTCCCACGCATCGCAGCTCGGCCTTGAGCAGGTGGTCGGAGAACAACTGGCCTTCATCAACGTCGATGCGGACGTGCTGATGAGCGATTTCGTCCGTTTTCTGCCGCCGCGTAAAGTTATCCTCGAAATCCTGGAAACCGTCAAGCCGACTGAGCCGTTGTTGGCGCGCGTCGCCAAGCTCAAGGAACTCGGCTTCACATTCGCTCTCGACGACGTGATCGGCCATACCGACGAGGTCGACAAGCTGCTGGGCCTGGTCGACGTCATCAAGATCGACCTGAAGGGCGTGGAACGCCATGCCTTGCCGGCGCTGGCGGCGTCGCTGCGCGCGGCGAACAAAAAACTGCTCGCCGAAAAAGTCGAGACCGTCGAGGAATTCAACCTGTGCATGGAACTCGGCTTCGAGTACTTCCAGGGCTATTACTTTGCGCGTCCCGTGATTCTCAGCGGGCGCAAGATCACGCCGTCGGAAATGGTGATCCTGCGGCTGTTGGAGCTGCTGCATGCCGAGGCCGACGACGCCGCCATCGAAACCGCCGTCAAGCGTGATGCCTTGACCAGCCTGAATTTGCTGCGCCTGGTGAACAGCCGCGCCAGCAGCGGGCGGCGCATCGAAACGGTGAGCGAGGCGATTGCCAAACTGGGCCGCAAGCAATTGCGGCGCTGGCTGCAGATTTTGCTCTACGCTACCTCGGGCAGCCCGGTGGAACTGCATTCGCCGCTGCTGCAACTGGCCACCACCCGCGGCAAGCTGCTCGAACTGATGTCGCTGCACGTGCATCGGGACAACGCCGTGTGCGCCGAGCGGGCTTTCACAGTGGGCATCATGTCGCTGGCCGACGCGCTGTTCTCGATGCCGATGGGCGAGATTCTCGAGAACGTGGAACTGGCCGACGACGTGCGCGCCGCGCTGCTGCAGCGCGAGGGCACGTTCGGGGCGATGCTCGACGTGGTCGAGCGGCTGGAGAAGGCCGATACCGGGCCGGTGTTCTCGGCGGCGCTGAAGCGGCTAGGCCTGACCGCGAAGAAGGTGCGCGAGATCGAGCTGGAAGCCTTTGATTGGGTGCGCGAACTGGCCTGCGAAGCGGCGTAGGGGTTCGGCGATTTTGGTTGGGTGGGCGCGGCCGGCGTAGGCACTTGTGCCCACGCGGTTTCATCGACGGATCATACGCAGCTTATCCAGCGATCGGCGGCGGTGGCAACCCTTTGCCGACGTCGCATTTGATCAACCGGTGAGACAGCGTGGGCACAGGTGCCCACCCTACAACATCCGGCCGTTTACTGCCCCAGGAACAAAAACACCGTCGGCTTCTTGTGAAAATCCGGCGCCTTGCCCGCCGCCAGTTGCGCCTTCCACTTCGCCGCCGTCATCGTCCGCACCGATTCGCTCGCCAGCGACAAATCCGTCGCCACGCACACCAGCGTACCCGGCTGGCAGCTTGCCACCAGCGCGTCGAGCATCTGCCCGTTACGGTAGGGCGTTTCGATCAGCAACTGCGTCTGCTTTTCACCCCGCGAGCGTGCTTCGAGTTCTCGAATCCGCTTGGTGCGCGCCGCCGCATCGGTCGGCAGGTAGCCGTTGAAGGCAAAGCTCTGCCCGTTCAGTCCGCTCGCCATCACCGCCAGCAACAGGGACGACGGCCCCACCAGCGGCCGCACCGTGATCCCGTGCCCATGCGCCAGGCGCACCAGGTCGGCGCCCGGGTCGGCCACCGCCGGCACGCCGGCTTCCGACACCAGCCCCGCATCTTCGCCCGCCAGCAAGGGTTCGAGCAGGGCCGACAAGGCCGCTGCCGGCGTATTCACGTTTAGCTCGGCAATGCGGATCTCTTGCAGCGGACGCGACAGCGGATGGTCGAGCGCCACCAGTTTTAGAAAAGCGCGCGCCGTCTTGGCGTTCTCGGCCACGAAATAGCCGAGCTGCGAGGTAATCGCCTGCACCTGGCCGGGCAGGACGCTGTCCAGGGCGCCGGCGTGGGCTTCGGTGGGACCGAGGGTATTGGGAATCAGGAAAAGGGTACCGGGCATATCGTCAGTAGGAAAAAATCAAACGCCAAAAAAGGAAACGCCGGCGCGGCGCAGCATGCCGGTCAGGGCGATCAGGGGCAGGCCGGTGAGGGCGGTCGGGTCGGACGACTCGATGCGTTCGAGCAGGGCAATGCCCAGACCCTCGTTCTTGGCGCTGCCGGCGCAATCGTAGGGCTGCTCGATGCGCAGGTAGGCGTCGAGCTCGGCATCGGGCAGGTCGCGGAAACGCACGAAGACCTGCACGTTCTCGACCTGCGCCGCTTGTGCGGGATCGGCCACGCGCCCATCCCACAGGCACAGCGCCGTATGGAACACGACTTCGCGCCCGCGCATCGTCTGCAGCTGGGCCAGGGCGCGCGCATGGTCGCCGGGCTTGCCGATCTGGGCGCCGTTGAGCGTGGCCACCTGGTCCGAGCCGATCACCAGCGCACCGGGGTAGAGCCGGGCGATGGCCTCGGCCTTGGCGCGGGCCAGGCGCAGGGCGGTCTCCTGCGGCGCCTCGCCGGCCTGCGGCGTCTCGTCGATGTGCGGTGCGATGGCCTCGAACGGCAACTGCAGGCGAGACAGTAATTCGCGGCGATAGCTGGAACTGGAAGCGAGAATGAGGCGCGGCGGGGCAGAACTTGGTATCATGTCGGCGCTGTCGAGATATAAAGCGGGAAGTATAAGCAAAACAGATGGATGGCTGGTCCTGGCAAGCAAAGCCGATAGTTCATCGGCAATGAAGCAGAGACAGGGCGGCCAGGCAGGCACATCGTGCAACAGCGCGCCGCCGCCATCCCGAAAAATCGCGTAAGTCTTTGACTGCACGAGGACAAGCCTGTTATTATCGCAGGTTTTCCGGGGACGTTTTCTGCAATGAGCGCTTTTGTCATCGACGCCTTTGAATTTTGCCGCAACCATGGCTATCGCGAAGGTGTCACGCCAGTGGCGGAAATGACCCGCCTGGCCGCCGACTGCGCAGATGCCAGTGGCGATATTACCTGGTCCATCCAGGGTGGCACCACGCCCGAGGGTTATCCGACGATGACCCTGTCGGTGGCGGGCCCAGTCCAGTTGTCCTGCCAGCGTTGCCTGGCGCCGTTCGGCTACGAGATCGACTCGTCCACCCAGCTGGTGCTGGGCGTCGACGACGAGGAAGCCGACGGGATCGAGGAAGTCCTCGACGATGAAAGCATCGACGTGATCGTCGGCAGCCGTGAGTGCGACCTGCTCCAGCTGCTCGAAGACGAAGCACTGCTGGCCCTGCCGCAGTCGCCGAAGCACGATGTGTGCCCCGACACGAAGCTGTTGGATGCACTGAAGTCCGAAAAGGTATCGCCGTTCGCCGGCTTGAAGAACCTGAAATCCGAATAAGTAGTAAGCAGTTGTAGTACGTCAGAACGTGTCAAACGCGTGCACAGTCGAGTATGTCAGGGCAGCGTTTCATACAGAGTCGGCAATCGAAGGATTGCCGGTGGGATACTCGATGCGCATGTTTTTGCAAATCGAATGTGTTAGAATTTTAGAACTTTAGTATTAGGAGTCATCATGGCAGTTCAGCAGAATAAGAAGTCCCCATCGAAGCGCGGTATGCACCGTTCGCACGATTTCCTGGTTGCCCCTAACCTGGCAGTCGAGCCGACCACCGGTGAAACCCATCTGCGTCACCACATCAGCCCGAACGGCTTCTACCGTGGTCGCAAAGTCCTGAAGACCAAGAACGACGAGTAATCGCCGTCTTGTTTTTCTGTACCATGAAAGCGGTGCAACGTATGATGAGTGCGTGGCGCCGCTTTTTCTTTGTCCCCGGCTGCACCATCCGCACCGTCATTGCCCTGGCCTGGCGCCCCGCCGGCTTGTATCCTGCCGCCTGCTCCTGAGCCGCGGCTCGTATTCCCAAAATGACAATTAAAATTTCCATCGACTGTATGGGCGGAGACCACGGTCCTTCCGTGACAATCCCTGCAGCAATTTCCTTCCTGAAGAAGCAGCCCGAAGCCGAACTGATCCTGGTCGGTCTCGAAGACGTGCTGCGCGCGGAACTGAAAAAACACCATGCCGACGCGAATCCGCGCCTGACCGTGAAACACGCCTCCGAAGTGGTGGCGATGGACGATCCGGTCGAGGTTGCCCTGCGCCGCAAAAAAGATTCCTCGATGCGCGTGGCGGTCGAGCTGGTCAAGGACGGCACGGCGAATGCCAGCGTCTCGGCTGGCAACACCGGCGCGCTGATGGCCGTTTCGCGCTACGTGCTGAAAACCATGGCCGGCGTCGACCGCCCGGCGATCTGCTCGATCCTGCCCAATCAGAAGAACGGCCCGACTTACATGCTCGACCTCGGCGCGAACGTCGACTGTTCGCCGCACCACCTGCACCAGTTCGCCATCATGGGCTCGGTCCTGTTCTCGGCCATGGAAGGCGTGAAAAAGCCGACCATCGGCCTGCTGAACGTCGGCACCGAAGAGATCAAGGGCAACGAAGTGGTGAAGAGCACCGCCACGCTGCTACGCGCCGACCACGAGCGCGGTTCGCTGAACTTCTATGGCAACGTCGAAGGCAACGACATCTTCAAGGGCACCACTGATGTGGTCGTGTGCGACGGTTTCGTCGGCAACGTCACCCTGAAGGCGATCGAAGGCCTGTCGCGCTACATGAAGTCGGTATTCAAGAGCAGCCTGCTCTCGATGCTGGGCGCCCTGATCGCGCGCGGCGCGCTGAAAAAGCTGAACCCGGAGCGCTACAACGGCGCCGGCTTGCTGGGCCTGAAGGGCCTGGTGTTCAAGAGCCACGGCAGCGCGAATGCCTATGCTTTCGAGTGGGCGATCAAACGCGCCTACGATGCGGCAAAATATAATGTACAAGAGCAATTGTCGGCGATGATAGCCGAACTCATGCCAGAAGCACCTGACGCCCCGCGCCAGGTCTGACTCATTGAATACGCGGAACAAGGTGGAGACGCAATGACTGTCTACAGCAAAATCATCGGCACCGGCAGCTATTTGCCTGAACGCAGGGTCACGAATGCGGACCTGACCGCGCAACTGGCCGCCAAGGGCATCGAAACCTCGGACGAATGGATCAGCTCGCGCAGCGGCATTTCCGCGCGCCACTACGCCGCCGTCGGCCAGAATTCCTCGGACCTCGCTGTCGAAGCGGCAAAACGCGCGCTCGAGATGGCGGGCAAGACCCCGCTTGAGGTCGACATGGTGATCGTCGCCAGTTCCACGCCCGACTTCCAGGGCAGCTTCCCGAGCACCGCCTGCATCGTCCAGCGCAAGCTCGGCATGGCCAACAACAGCGCCGCCTTCGACGTGCAGGCCGTGTGCAGCGGCTTCGTCTACGCGGTGGCAACCGCCGACGCTTTCATCAAGGCCGGCGTGCACAAGACGGTGCTGGTGATCGGCGCCGAAGTGTTTTCGCGCATCCTGAATTTCGAGGACCGCACCACCTGCGTGCTGTTCGGCGACGGCGCCGGCGCCGTGGTGATGAGCGCATCAAGCGAGCCGGGCATCCTGGCCACGCGCCTGCACGCCGATGGCACCCACGCCGACATCCTGTCGATTCCGGGCCATCCGGAAGGCGGCCCGGCCGCGGCGAATGCCGGCTTCCTGCACATGGATGGCCAGGCCGTGTTCAAGCTGGCCGTGACTGTACTGGAAGAAGTCGCCGGCGAAGTGCTGGACGCGGCGCAGATGGCGCCGTCCGACATCGACTGGCTGATCCCGCACCAGGCGAATATCCGCATCATGAAGAGCACCGCCAAGAAGCTCGGCCTGCCGATCGAGCGCATGGTCGTCACCGTCGACGAGCACGGCAACACGTCGGCCGCCTCGATCCCGCTGGCGCTCGACATCGCCGTGCGCGATGGCCGCATCAAGCCGGGCAACAATATTCTGATGGAAGGCGTGGGCGGCGGCTTTACCTGGGGCGCCATTGTCGCGCGCATGTAAGGCAGCCCGCCTGTCATCCTTAACAAGGAGAATAACAAGATGAGCAAATTCGCATTCGTGTTCACCGGCCAGGGCGCGCAAGCGGTCGGCATGCTGAACGGCTTCGCCGGCAACCCTGTCGTCGAGCAAACCGTGGCCGAAGCCTCCGACGCCCTGGGCATGGACCTTGGCCGCCTGATCGCCGAAGGCCCGAAGGAAGACCTCGATCTCACCACCAACACCCAGCCCGTCATGCTGACCGCCGCCGTCGCCGTCTACCGCGCCTGGATCGCGGCCGGCGGCCCGGTGCCGAACGTGGTGGCTGGCCATAGCCTGGGCGAATACTCGGCCCTGGTCGCCGCCGGCGTGATCGACTTCAAGGACGCCGTGCCGCTGGTGCGCTTCCGTGCGCAATCGATGCAAGAAGCGGTGCCGGTCGGGCAGGGCGGCATGGCCGTCGTGCTGGGCTTGCAGGCCGACGACGTGCGCGCCGTCTGCGCCGAGGCAGCGCAAGGTGATGTGGTCGAAGCCGTGAACTTCAACGAACCGACCCAGATCGTGATCGCCGGCCACGCCGCCGCGATCGACCGCGCCTGCGAGATCGCCAAGGCGAAAGGCGCCAAGCGCGCCATGAAACTGTCCGTTTCGGCGCCGTTCCACTCCTCGCTGCTCAAGCCTGCTTCGGACCGCCTGCGCGAGTACATGGGCAAGCTCACGTTCAACGCGCCACGTATTGATTTGATCAATAACGTCGATGTCGCTATCCTGAACGATCCGGAGCAAATCAAGGATGCCCTGGTGCGCCAGGCTGCCGGCGCCGTGCGCTGGGTCGAGACCATGCAGAAGATGGCCGCCGAGGGTGTGACCCAGGTCATCGAATGCGCCCCGAGCAAGACCCTGATCGGCATGGCCAAGCGCATCGACCCGGTGCTGGTCGGCGAAGCCCTGGTCGACCAGGGCTCGCTCGAGCGCGTGCTGGCAACGATCAAGGGCGCGTGAAGCATTACGTACTTAGATAAGGACAAGAATTAGATGAATTTGCAGAACCAAGTTGCTCTCGTCACCGGCGCCTCGCGCGGTATCGGCAAGGCCATTGCCCTTGAGCTGGCCCGCCAGGGCGCGAAAGTCGTCGGCACCGCCACCAGCGAATCCGGCGCCGAAGCGATCACCGCCTACCTGGCCGAATTCGGCGGCAAGGGCGTGGTCCTGAACGTCACCGATGCCGAGCGCTGCGGCGCCGTCGTCGACGAAGTGCAAAAGACCTTCGGCAGCCTGTCCATTCTCGTCAACAATGCCGGCATTACCCAGGACAATCTGGCCATGCGCATGAAAGACGAGGAGTGGGACAGCGTCATCACCACCAATCTTACCGCCGTCGGCCGCCTGTCGCGCCTGGTACTGCGCGGCATGATGAAGGCAAAACAAGGCCGCATCATCAACATCACCTCGGTGGTCGGTTCCGCCGGCAACCCGGGGCAGATGAACTACGCCGCCGCCAAGGCCGGCGTGGCCGGCATGACCCGCGCCCTGGCGCGCGAGATCGGCAGCCGCAACATCACCGTCAATTGCGTGGCCCCCGGCTTCATCGACACCGACATGACCAAGGGCCTGGGCGACAGCCAGCACGAAGCGCTGCTCACGCAAATCCCACTGGGCCGCCTCGGCCAGCCGGAAGACATCGCGAATGCGGTGGCCTTCCTGGCCGGTCCGACTGCCGCCTACGTCACCGGCACGACCTTGCACGTGAACGGCGGCATGTACATGAATTGATGCGGAAAGTGCCGGGTGCGACGTTTTCTATGCATAGCGTGATTTAATTACCCGGCGAATTCTCATCTTTTAGCAGGAGTTTCGGCTGAAATAGCGTCAGACGCCGAAAATAGTTTTTCGGCGCGCAAACCTGATAAAATGCGCGCACTTTCCGCAACACATACCTAATGGAGCCATAACATGTCGGATATCGAACAACGCGTTAAAAAAATCGTCGCTGAGCAACTGGGTGTTGCAGAAGCCGACATCAAAATCGAGTCCTCGTTCGTTGACGACCTCGGCGCAGATTCCCTGGACACCGTTGAACTGGTGATGGCCCTGGAAGACGAGTTCGAAATGGAAATCCCTGACGAGCAGGCTGAGAAGATCACCACCGTCAAGCAAGCCATCGACTACGCAACCGCGCACGTCAAGGCCTAAGCTGTCTTTAGTTTTCGGGAGAATCGCTTGAGTCGTTCACGCAACCGCCGCGTCGTCATTACCGGCCTGGGCTGCGTTTCACCTATCGGCAACACCGTTGCCGAAGCGTGGGATGCGGCACTGGCAGGCAAGTCAGGCATTGCCAACATCACCAGGTTCAATGCCGAGCCGTTTTCGACCCGTTTCGCGGGCGAGGTGAAGAACTTCAATATCGAAGATTACCTGCCGGGCAAGGAAGGCCGTCACATGGATACCTTTATCCATTACGGCATGGCTGCCAGCATCCAGGCACTGCAGGATTCGGGTATTCAGGTTACCGAGGAAAACGCCGACCGCATCGGCGCCATCGTCGGTTCGGGTATCGGCGGCCTGCCGATGATCGAAGCGACCAAGGAAGAATACGACGGCCGCGGCCCGCGCCGCATTTCGCCGTTCTTCGTCCCGGCCTCGATCATCAACATGATCTCGGGCGACCTCTCGATCAAATTCGGGTTGCGCGGGCCGAACCTGGCCATCGTGACCGCCTGCACCACCGGCCTGCATTGCATCGGCGCGGCGGGCCGCCTGATCGAATACGGCGACGCCGACGTCATGGTGGCCGGCGGCGCGGAATCGACGATTTCGCCGCTGGGCCTGGGCGGTTTCGCCTCGGCACGCGCACTGTCGTCGCGCAACGACGATCCGGCCACGGCCTCGCGTCCATGGGACCGCGACCGTGACGGCTTCGTGCTGGGCGAGGGCGCAGGCGTGCTGGTGCTGGAAGAATACGAGCACGCGAAAGCGCGCGGCGCGAAGATCTACGCCGAGCTGCTCGGTTTCGGCATGAGCGCCGATGCGAACCACATCACGGCGCCGGTCGAAGACGGTAGCGGCGCGAGCCGTTGCATGGTCTCGGCACTGGCGAATGCCGGCCTGAACGCCGACCAGGTGGATTACATCAACGCGCACGGCACCTCGACGCCGCTGGGCGACCTGGCCGAAGTGCAGGGCATCAAGCGCACCTTTGGCGACCACGCCCACAAGCTGGTCGTCAACTCGACCAAGTCGATGACCGGCCACCTGCTGGGCGGCGCCGGCGGCCTCGAGTCGGTGTTCACGGTGCTGGCGATCCACAACCAGGTGTCGCCGCCGACCATCAACCTGTTCAACCAGGATCCGGCCTGCGATCTCGATTTCGTGGCGAACACCGCACGCGATATGACGATCAACTACGCCGTGAAGAACAACTTCGGTTTCGGCGGTACCAACGGTACCCTGATCTTCGCCAAAGTCTGAACCTGCCGCGCCCGTTCCTGTCTAATGGAACGGGCGCCTGACCCTGCCGCACCCCGCGCGCGGCAGGCGTTCCGTTTTATTTTCCCTTTTTCATGTCTTCGATCGCCGTCAGTGCGCTCGTCCTTCCCTCACGCCGTTTGCGCCTTGCGCTCGGTGTGTATGCGCTCGCCCATCTCGGCGCGAGCTGGCTCTGCCTTGTGGTCTTGCCGCAGCGCCTGCTTTTTTCTTCCGTCTGCGCATTGTTTTTCCTCATTGCAGCACTCTTCTTGCTGCACGGATGCACCCGCCCCGATAAGACGCACCGGATTGATGTATCTGGAACCGGCGCCCTGCGCCTGACGGTACAACAGAAGCTGGGAACCGGCCCTGCGGCCGCTACCGACATCGCCGTGAGCCTGTTGCCTGGGAGCCTGTTATGGCCGCAACTCATGCTCTTGCGCCTGGGCGATGCGGGTGGCGCCACGCACACGGTGCCGGTGCTGCGCGACAGCCTGAGTCCCACCGAATACCGGCGCCTGCGCGTCGCGCTCGGCGTCCTCGATGGACGGGTGGCGCGTTCCGCAACAGGCATCGAAATACTTTGAACTTATTGCAGCGGGCCAACTCTTAAGCGAGAGGCGGTTCAAGAAACCGTAGCGGATCGGACGGTAGCAGGCGAGGGCGCAGCTGGCAGGGCGCGCATCGCAGGCCGCCAGTCCGGCGCAGGTCGATTGAGCCAGCTTGCCCGGTTGCGAGCTGAACGGGATGCGGTCAGTGACAACAGAACGCGAGGGTGATCAATTGCTGGTCGAACGCGTCCAGGCCGGTGACAGGCAGGCGTTCGATTTGTTGGTGGCAAAGTATCAGCGCCGGCTGATGCGGCTGGTGTCGCGCCTCGTGCACGACCCCGCCGAAGCCGAAGACGTGGTGCAGGAAACCTTTATCAAGGCCTTCCGCGCATTGCGCCACTTCCGCGGCGAGTCGGCCTTTTATACCTGGCTGTACCGGATAGGCATCAACACGGCAAAGAATTTTCTCGTCACACAGGGCAGGCGCGCGCCAACCTCGACCGAGGCAGATACGGAACGTGCTGAAGCGTTTGACGATGCGGACAGCTTGCGCGACATTAACACACCCGAATCCGTGTTAGCGAGCAAGCAGATCGCGTATACGGTGAATGCCGCGATGGAAGCGCTGCCGCTGGAACTGCGGACCGCGATTGTCCTGCGCGAAATTGAGGGTTTGAGCTACGAGGAAATCTCCGAAGTGATGGCCTGCCCGATCGGCACGGTGCGCAGCCGGATCTTCCGGGCGCGCGAAGTCATCGCCGAAAAATTGAAGCCTTTGCTCGATATTTCAGGTGATAAACGTCGGTAGCGATGATTGCACCACAACCTGTTTAACTTTTTGGATCACACGACTACCGTGACGGAATTGCCGATGGATACGAACAAGAAAAACCGCGAACACATCTCCGCGCTCAGCGACGATGCGTTGCCGGAAGAAGACCTGGAACTGGCGGGCCTGGCCCTGCGCACAGCCGATGGGGCTGGAGCGTGGGAAGTCTACCACCTGATCGGCGACACCTTGCGCACGCTTGAGACGCCGCCGCTCTCGCACGGCTTCGCGAGTAGCCTCGCCGCACGGCTCGCCGCCGAGCCCCTGCACGCGCGGCGCAGCAGCGGGGCCGAGCTCGATACGGGCAAGCCGGCGGTCCTGGCGGCCTCGGCGCCCTCGTCCTGAGCCGGCAGGGCGGGCGTGTCGCGGCGCGTGCTGCGTGGCCGCCTTGCCCGCGCTCCGTCCACATTCCTTGCGTGTTCCTTGCGCGCTGTTCCACGCCTCTTCCGCGCTCTTTGCGCGTTCCTTCCGCGTTTCCTCCGCAGCTGAGATTGCCCCCTGCGCCGGCCTCGAACATCCCGACGGCGGCCTGCGCGACAAGGCGGCAGGATTTGGCTTACCATAACGTCAATTCCTGACCTGAGTCCCCACTCCCATGACAAGCAAATCCCTTCGCGTTGTCCTCTCTGCACTGCTGATGGCCGGCGCCGGCCTGTCCCTGACCAGCCCGGCCCTGGCCGCCGCCCCGGTGCCGACCCCGGTCGTGACCGGCCTGCCCGATTTCTCCGACCTGATCGACAAGGCCGGCCCGGCGGTGGTCAACATCCGCACCACCGAGAAGGTGCGCCTGGGGCAGGGCGGTCCCGGTGAGGAAGAGATGCAGGAATTCCTGCGCCGCTTCTTCGGCCAGCCCATCCCGCGCCGCCGCGCGCCCCAGCAGCAGCCCCAGGAAGAAGAAGTCGAGCGCGGCGTCGGCTCCGGTTTCATCATTTCCGACGACGGCTATGTCCTGACCAATGCCCACGTGGTCGAAGGCGCCGACGAAGTCACGGTCACGCTCACCGACCGCCGCGAATTCAAGGCCAAGGTGCTCGGCGCCGACCGCCGCTCCGACGTCGCCCTGCTGAAGGTCGGCGCCACCAACCTGCCTTACCTGCGCACCGGCGACTCGAGCAAGATCCGGGTCGGCGAATGGGTGATCGCCATCGGCTCCCCGTTCAACCTGGATAACACGGTCACCGCCGGCATCATTTCGGCCAAGTCGCGCGACACCGGCGAATACCTGCCGCTGATCCAGAGCGACGTGGCCGTGAACCCGGGCAATTCCGGCGGCCCACTGATCAACATGCGCGGCGAAGTCATCGGCATCAACTCGCAAATCGCCACCCTGTCCGGCGCCTACAACGGCATCTCGTTCGCGGTGCCGATCGACGAAGTCATGCGCGTGGCCGACCAGCTGAAGAAAACCGGCCGCGTAACGCGCGGGCGCCTGGGCGTGCAGATCAGCGAAGTTACGCGCGACGTCGCCGAGTCGCTGGGCCTGGGCAAGGCGCGCGGCGCCGAGGTCTCGATGGTCGAGCCGGGCGGACCGGCCGAGAAGGGCGGCGTGAAGGTCGGCGACATCATCCTGAAATTCAACGGCCAGGCGATCGACACCACGCGCGACCTGCCGCGCCTGGTCGGGGCGAGCAAGGTCGGCACCAAGGCCACCGTCACCGTCTGGCGCCGTGGCGCCCAGCTCGACGTGCCGGTGACCATCGTCGAGCTCGAGGACGAGAAGACCGCCTCCACAAAACCGACACCGAACAAGCCGGCGCCGGGGCCCGCCCCGAACGCGCTCGGCCTGCACGTGTCGAACCTGACGCCCGAACAACGGCGCGAATTGCGCATCGAAGGCGGTGTGCTGGTCGATTCGAGCGAGGGCAGGGCGGCCACGGCCGGCGTGCGTCCGGGCGACCTGATCCTGCAGATGAACAATGTCGAGATCAAGGATGCGGCCCAGTTCAATGCACTGGCCGGCAAGCTCGATCCGAAGAAGAGCGTGGCAGTGCTGGTGCGGCGCGAGAACGTGACCCAGTACCTGGTCGTGAAGCCGGCTGCCGCGAAGTGATCCGCTTCACGCTCTATTCGCGCAGCTGGTGCCACCTGTGCGAGGACATGCTGGCGGCCTTGCGCGCGCTGGCGCACCCCGGGCAGGCGTTCGACGTCGAGGTGATCGATGTCGATGCCGACCCGGTGCTGGAGGCGCGTTTCAACGAGCTGGTGCCGGTGCTGTATGGCGATCTGGCGGAGCCGGAGCTATGCCATTACTTTCTCGACGAAGCCGCGGTGCGCGCCTACGTCGAGCGTCAAACGGCATTGTCGGCATGATCCGTACGGTGGGGTCATCGATTCCGGGGGAATCGATGACGTGCCCACGCGAAGATGTGCATGGTGTTGGCGGCTGGACGCGGAGAAGCCGTCCGTGAGCCATGGAGGCGTTCGCGGATCATCCCCGGACGCCGCCGCAATCATGCTGCTTTTCGGGTGCAAACCGCGCCGACCTAAACGCCAGCTTCCGCGTGGGCACGGCGTGCCCACCGTACGGTTCCTGCCGCCGACTCCGGTTGCGATGCTCACCTCGGCCTCTCCAATGCCAATTTCCCTCACAAACCGGGCTTTCTACCCTGAAATCCGGTAAAATGCCCCGTTTGGAAAAGCTTCTGTCGATAGCACATCAGCTTCTCATGTAGCGATAAGGCGCTCGCCTGAGGACGGACCAGTCCGCACGGGGCGCTTTTTTCGTATTGCGCTGGCATCATCGCGGCGCCGGTCACCGCCTGGTAACCTGCCTCGCCTTTTTTGGTTTTGAGCTTTGTTAATGAACAACATACGTAACTTCTCCATCATCGCCCACATCGACCACGGCAAATCGACCCTGGCCGACCGCATCATCCAGTTGTGCGGCGGCCTGTCGGACCGCGAAATGGACGCGCAGGTGCTCGACTCGATGGACCTGGAGCGCGAGCGCGGCATTACCATCAAGGCGCAGACCGCGGCCCTGCAATACAAGGCGCGCGACGGCCAGACCTATAACCTGAACCTGATCGACACCCCCGGCCACGTCGACTTCAGCTATGAAGTCTCGCGCTCGCTGTCGGCCTGCGAAGGCGCGCTGCTGGTGGTCGACGCGTCCCAGGGCGTGGAAGCGCAGACGGTCGCCAACTGCTACACCGCGCTGGATCTCGGCGTGGAAGTGGTGCCGATCCTGAACAAGATCGACCTGCCGCACGCCGATCCCGACAACGCCAAGAAGGAAATCGAGGACGTCATCGGCATCGACGCCAGCGACGCCACGGTGTGCTCGGCCAAGACCGGCCTCGGCGTGGAAGACGTGCTGGAAACCCTGATCGCCAAAGTACCGCCGCCGCAAGGCGACCCGGACGCGCCGCTGCAGGCCCTGATCGTCGACTCCTGGTACGACCCGTATGTCGGCGTCGTGATGCTGGTACGCGTGGTGAACGGCACCCTGCGTCCGAAAGACAAGATCCTGCTGATGGCCACCGAATCGGTGAACCTGGTGGAAAACATCGGCGTGTTCACGCCGCGCTCGGTGTCGCTGCCGCAACTGACCGCAGGCCAGGTGGGCTTCATCATCGCCGGCATCAAGGAACTGACCGCCGCCAAAGTGGGCGACACCGTGACCCTGGTCAACAAGCCGGCCGCCGCGCCGCTGCCGGGCTTTAAGGAAGTGCAGCCGCAGGTGTTTGCCGGTTTGTTCCCGGTGGAAGCGAACCAGTACGACGCCTTGCGCGACTCGCTGGAAAAGCTCAAATTGAACGACGCCGCCCTGATGTACGAGCCGGAAGTGTCGCAGGCACTGGGCTTCGGCTTCCGCTGCGGCTTCCTGGGCCTGCTGCACATGGAAATCGTGCAGGAGCGCCTGGAGCGCGAATTCGACATGGACCTGATCACCACGGCGCCGACCGTGGTGTACGAGGTCGAGATGCGCGACGGTTCCATCATCCGCGTCGACAATCCGTCGAAGATGCCGGAAACCTCGAAGATCAACGAAGTGCGCGAGCCGATCGTCGACGTGAATCTGTACATGCCGCAGGAATATGTCGGCGCGGTGATGACGCTGTGTAACGGCAAGCGCGGCATCCAGATGGACATGGCTTACCACGGCCGCCAGGTGAAGCTGCACTACGAAATCCCGATGGCGGAAATCGTGCTCGACTTCTTTGATCGCCTGAAGTCGACCTCGCGCGGCTATGCCTCGATGGACTACGAGTTCAAGGAAAACCGCGCCGCCGACGTCGTGAAAGTCGACATGCTGATCAACAGCGAGAAGGTCGATGCGCTGGCGATCATCGTGCACCGCGCCAACGCCCCTTACCGCGGACGCCAGGTGGCGGCCAAGATGCGCGAACTGATCCCGCGCCAGATGTTCGACGTGGCGATCCAGGCGGCGATTGGCGCCACCATCATCTCGCGCGAAAACGTGAAAGCGCTGCGCAAGAACGTGCTGGCCAAGTGCTACGGCGGCGACGTCAGCCGCAAGAAGAAGCTGCTCGAGAAACAGAAAGCCGGTAAGAAACGCATGAAACAGGTGGGCTCGGTGGAAATTCCACAAGAAGCATTCCTGGCCATCCTTCAAGTGGAAGATAAATGAACCTGCAACCGATCCTGGGGAATTTCGCGCTCATCCTGTTCGTACTCATGGTGGTCACGGGCATCATCTGGTGCCTGGACGTCTTTGTATTGGCTAAACAGCGCCGCGCCGCGGCCGACGCTTCCCTGGCCGAGTACGACGAACGCAATGCCAAGCTGACGCGCGAGGGCATCAAGGTCGACACGAACGGCAACCGCGCGGCCATCGAGGCGGCGCACCTGCGCCAGCCGACCTGGGTCGAGTATTCGGGCAGCTTCTTCCCGGTGATCGCGCTGGTCTTCATCCTGCGCTCCTTCCTGTGGGAACCGTTCAAGATCCCGTCGAGCTCGATGGTGCCGACCCTGCTGGTAGGCGACCTGATCCTCGTGAACAAGTACACCTACGGTATCCGCCTGCCGATCATCAACAAGAAGATCATCCAGTTGAACGATCCGCAACGCGGCGACGTCATGGTGTTCAAGTATCCGAAGGACATGAGCCAGGACTACATCAAGCGCGTCATCGGTGTGCCTGGCGACAAGATCACCTATGAAAACAAGCGCCTGACGGTGAACGGCAAGGCGGTGGACTACACGCCGCTCGACGATTACCTCGACGAGGAGCGTCCGGTCTACCACAAGCAGTTCGTGGAAAAACTGCCGGGCAGCGAGCACCGCATCCTGAACGACGAGCCGGCGCGCTCGTTCAATCTGGACGGCGTGGAGAACTTCCCGAACCGCGAAGCCTGCGACTATTCGTACGACAAATTTACCTGTATCGTACCGGAAGGCAACTACTTCATGATGGGCGACAACCGCGACAATAGCGCGGACAGCCGTTACTGGGGTTTTGTGCCGGACAAAAATATCGTCGGCAAGGCTTTCCTGGTGTGGATGAACTTCGGTGATCCGAAGCGCATCGGCGGCATCCAGTAAGGCGGTTCGCAAAGGAGGCAGGATGGAACACCGCAGCATTCATCTCGGCAAGCAACAGGGCGTCTCGCTCACCAGCGTGATCCTGGTGCTGATCGTCGTCGGCCTGGTGGCCGTGGTCGGCATCAAGGTGTTCCCGTCCTGGCTGGAATACCGCTCGATCAAGGATGGCATCGTCCGGGTCAAGGCAGAAGGCGGCACCGTGCCCGAGATGCAGCGCGCCTTCGACAAGTTTGCGGACATCAACAACGTCGAGTCCGTGAAGGGACGCGACCTCATCATCAGCAAGGACGGCGGCGAGCCTGAAATCAGTTTCGCCTACCAGAAACGCATTGCGTTGACCGAGAAGGCCAGCCTGGTCATCGACTACGACGGCACGACCGACCCGAGCGGCGTCGTGGCTGCCAGCGCCGACTGATCGCCGGCCGCATTTGCCCGTATCATTTGGCAGCATCGGGCAGGCGCTTTTGTCGCCTGCCGTCAACGCAAAGCCCGGCATGCGCGCCGGAAGCCGAAATGCCGGTATCCTCGGTGTTTCGGCTGCGGCATTTCTGGAACCGGCCTGTACTACGAAAAATAAACAATGAATCTACAGTTATTGCAAACCCGCTTGGGCTACACGTTTCGGGACAGCGGCCTGTTGCGACAGGCACTGACCCACCGTAGCCACAGCAGCTTGCATAACGAACGCCTGGAATTCCTGGGCGATTCGATCCTCAACTGCGTGGTGGCCTCGATCCTCTACGAGCGTTTCAACAACCTCGACGAGGGCGACCTGTCGCGCCTGCGCGCCAACCTCGTCAAGCAGCAATCGCTCTACGAAATCGCCCAGAAGCTGGAACTCTCGCAGTTTTTGCGACTAGGGGAGGGCGAGCTGAAGTCGGGCGGTTTCCGCCGCCCGTCGATCCTGGCCGACACCCTCGAGGCCCTGCTCGGCGCGATCTTCCTCGACGCCGGCTTCGAGGCCGCACGCGGCGTGATCCGCGCCTTTTATATTCCCCTGCTCGACACGGTCGACCCGCGCACCCTGGGCAAGGACGCCAAGACCCTGCTGCAGGAATTCCTGCAGAGCCGCAAGATTTCGCTGCCGACCTATAACGTCATCGCCACCCATGGCGCCGCCCACAGCCAGGAATTCGAGATCGAATGCCTGGTGCCGAAACTCGGCATCCAGGTCTTCGGCCGCGGCGGCAGCCGCCGCGCCGGCGAACAGGCTGCCGCCCGCCTGGCGCTCGAAGCGGCCGAACTGGCGCTGCGCAAGACGCCCGCCGCTTCGCGCAAGGCCAAGCCGCGCGTGGCCCAACTGAAGCTGGCCGGCATCGCCACCGTCCAGAGCCATGACACGGACAACAACGCCGGCAACAACGCTGGCGACGGCACTGCCGACGGCGCAAACACCCAACAAGCATCCTGATATGAACACCGACCTCCCACATGACGACGCCGGCAGCAACGACGGCACGCCCGAAAACTTCCGCTGTGGCTACATCGCCATTGTCGGCCGCCCGAACGTCGGCAAGTCGACCCTGATGAACGTGCTGATCGGCGCGAAAGTGTCGATTACCTCGCGCAAGGCGCAAACCACGCGCCACCGCATCACCGGTATCCAGACCCACGACGACGCCCAGTTTATCTACGTCGATACGCCGGGTTTCCAGACGCGTCATGCGAATGCACTGAACAAAACCCTGAACAAGACTGTCTCGAACACGCTGACGGCGTCGGACGTGGTGTTGTTCCTGGTCGAGGCCGGCACTTTCGGTCCGGCCGACCAGCAAGTGCTGGATTTGCTGCCGAAGAACGTGCCGGTGATCCTGGTGATCAACAAGTCGGACCGCATGAAGGACAAGGCCACGCTGATGCCGTTCGCGCAGAAGGTTGCCGCCTTGCGCGACTTCACCGCCATCGTGCCGGTGTCGGCCAAGCTGCGCTTTCAGGTCGACGCGCTGGAGCGCGAAATCCGCTCGCACCTGCCGCAGAATCCGCCGATCTTCGGGCCGGACGACATCACCGACCGCAGCGAGAAATTCCTGGCTGCCGAGATCGTGCGCGAGAAAGTGTTCCGCCTGCTGGGCGATGAATTGCCGTACACCAGCACCGTGGTGATCGAGCAGTTCATCCAGGAAGGCAACCTGCGCCGCATCTTTGCCGCCATCCTGGTCGAGCGCGATACCCATAAATCGATGATCATCGGTAACAAGGGTGCGCGCCTGAAAGAGATCTCGACCCAGTCGCGCCTGGACATGGAGAAGCTGTTCGACGGCCCCGTGTACCTGGAGATCTGGGTCAAGGTCAAATCCGGCTGGGCCGACAACGAAGCCGGCCTGCGCGCCTACGGCTACGAGTAAGCCTTTACGGTTCGCCTCCCACGCATGACGAGCCTCGACAACCACGATCCCGACCACGCTGCAGCGGCGCCCGATGTGCCGGAGGCGCCGGCAGCGTCCCCGGCCCTCAACGACATGCCGGTGGCGGAACTGCGCATCACCGAGATGCAGCCGCCCGTCCTGGGAGTCGCAGAAGCGAGCCCGGCCTATGCGCCGCCCCCGGCCGCACGCCGCAGCCGCACCCCGATCCGCGAAACGCGGGTCAACGGCCAGCCCGCCTTTGTGCTGCACAGCTATCCCTACAAGGAAACCAGCCTCATCGTCGATCTGTTCACGCGCGACCATGGCCGCATCGCGGTCGTGGCCAAGGGCGCGAAGCGGCCGCTGTCGAAGCTGCGCGGGGTGCTGCAGACCTTCCAGCCTTTGTCGGTGTCGTGGAGCGGCAAGTCTGAGCTGCGCACCCTGATCGACGCCGAGTGGGTGGGCGGCATGCTGCCGATCGAGCGCACCGCCTTGCTGTGCGGCTTCTACCTGAACGAACTGCTGGTGAAACTGCTGGCGCGCGACGATGCGCACCGGGCCCTGTTCGACCACTACGTGTCCACCCTCAACGAACTGGCGCACGACGAACCTGCACAAATCGTCTTGCGAAAATTCGAAAGGGCCTTACTTAAGGAAACAGGCGTCGCTGCCAACCTCGGCCGCTCGACCACCACGCGCGAGGCGGTCGACCCCGGCGAGCGCTACGTGGTCGACCCGGAACGCGGTGCGCGCGAAGCCCTGATGTCCGATGTCTGGCCCGTGGTGTCCGGCAAGACCCTGCTGGACATGGAGCGCGAGGATTACGCCGACCCGGTGACGCAGAGCCAGAGCAAGCAGCTGATGCGTTTCCTGCTGGCCCACCATTTGAATGGCGCGCCGCTGAATACCCGGCAGATTTTGATTGACCTGATGCAGTTATAAGAAAAGAACATCATGAGCTTCCTCCAACCCGTCGGCCCCGTCATTGACCTGGGCGTGAACATCGACCACATCGCCACCGTGCGCAATGCGCGCGGCACCGTCTACCCGGACCCGCTGCGCGCCGCGCTGCTGGCCGAACAGGCCGGCGCCGACCTGATCACGCTGCACCTGCGCGAAGACCGCCGCCACATCAAGGATGCCGACGTGCTCGCCATCCGTCCGCAGCTGGCCACGCGCATGAACCTGGAAGCCGCCGTGACCCGCGAGATGATCGATTTCGCCTGCCAGGTGCGTCCGCAAGACGTCTGCCTGGTGCCCGAGCGGCGCGAGGAAGTCACGACCGAGGGCGGGCTGGACGTGATCCGCTATTTCAACGAGGTCGAGGCGGCCGTCAAGCAGCTGAAAGGCGAGGGCATCCGCGTGTCGCTGTTCATCGATGCCGATGCGCAGCAGATCGAAGCCGCCGCGAAGACCGGCGCCACCGTGATCGAGCTGCATACCGGGCGCTATGCGGAGGCCGAAGGCGCCGAAGCGGCGAGCGAGCTGGAGCGCATCAAGGTCGGCGTCGCCGCCGGCGTGAAGCACGGGCTGGTGGTGAATGCCGGCCACGGCCTGCACTACACCAATGTGCAGCCGGTGGCGGCCATCAAGGACATCGCCGAACTGAATATTGGCCACGCCATCGTTGCCCACGCCCTGTTTGCCGGCTGGGAAAACGCAGTGCGCGAGATGAAGGCGATCATGGTCGCGGCCCGCCTCGGCGTATCCCTGGGGGCACAATGATCTACGGCATCGGCACCGACATCGTCCAGATTTCGCGTGTCGAGGCGGCGCTCGCACGCAATGGCGACCGCTTCGCCGAAAAGATCCTCGGACCCCAGGAACTCGAGAAATACCACGCGCGCCGCGCCCGCAGCGAAGTGCGTGGCCTGCGTTTCCTGGCCACGCGCTTCTCGGCCAAGGAAGCGTTTTCAAAGGCCATCGGCCTGGGCATGCGCATGCCCATGACCTGGCGCTCGGCCCAGATGCTGAACGACCCGAGCGGCAAGCCGGTCATCGTGTGCAGCGGCGCCCTGGCCGAATTCATGCAGCAGAATCAACTGAGCGCCCAGGTGACGATCAGCGACGAGGCCGACTACGGCGTCGCCTTCGTGATCGTGACCCGCGACGAGCGAACCCCAACCGAACAGCGAGCAAGCGATACCAGTGACCAAGGAAGTGCCATCCCCTGACCAGCCGGTGACGCCGGCGCATGCGCAGCCAACCGGGCAACCGGCGCAGCAACCCGGTGAGCAGACAACTCAGCAGCCCGGTGAGCAATCGTTCCAGCAGCCCGCCGAACACCAGGTTGCCGAAGCGCCAGTGGCCTACGTGGCGGCGAACGGCGCCGCCTTGCCCGTGCGCCATCCTGTCGAGGACAAGCCGAAACGCACCCGCGCCGCCAAGGCCGACGCCGCGCCGGCCGCACGCCCGCGCCCGGATTCGCGCCAGGCCATGAAGGAAGAGCTGAGCGCCACCCTGAAAGATGACGCCGCCGGCCCCGTGCAACCGAGCGTGAGTGCGCGTGAGCACGTATTGGCAACGGTTGCCAAGCTGCCCGACCTGCCCGGCGTGTACCGCTACTTCGACGCCAACCAGAACGTGCTGTACGTCGGCAAGGCGCGCAACCTCAAGAAGCGCGTGTCGAGCTATTTCCAGAAAAACCTGTCGAGCCCGCGCATCGCGATGATGGTCTCGCAGATCGCCAATCTGGAAACGACGATCACGCACAGCGAAGCCGAAGCCCTGATCCTGGAAAACAACCTGATCAAGGCGCTCAAGCCGCGCTACAACATCCTGTTCCGCGACGACAAATCCTATCCGTACCTGAAGATCACGCACGGCGACTTCCCGCGCATGGCCTACTACCGCGGCACCCTCGATCGCAAGAACCAGTACTTCGGCCCTTTCCCGAGCGCCTGGGCGGTGAAGGAGTCGATGCAGATCCTGCAAAAGGTCTTCATGCTGCGCACCTGCGAGGACAGCGTGTTCACCAACCGTACGCGCCCCTGCCTGCTGCACCAGATCGGCCGTTGCAGCGGGCCCTGCGTGAACCTCATCGACAAGGATGAGTACAAGGTAGACGTCGAGAACGCCGCCAAGTTCCTGCGCGGGCGCCAGAACGAAGTCATGGATGACCTGCAGCAAAAGATGCAGGGCTTCGCCGAAAAGCTGATGTTCGAGCAGGCGGCCGGCGTGCGCAACCAGATCCAGTCGCTCTCGCGCGTGCTGCACCAGCAGAGCATGGAAACGACCGGCGACGCCGATGTCGACGTGATCGCCGTGGTGGTGCAGGGCGGGCGCGCCTGCGTCAACCTGGCGATGGTGCGCGGCGGCCGCCACCTGGGCGACCGCGCCTATTTCCCGACCCAGGTGAACGAGGCGATTGCCGAGCAGTCGATCGAGTGCGAAGTGCTGGCCGCTTTCCTGGTCCAGCACTACACCGGCAGCTTCATTCCGGGCACGCTGATCCTGAACATCGAGTTCGACCAGCCGGAACTGATGGTGGCGCTGACCGAGCAGTGCGGACACCGCATCAACCTGATCTTCCAGCCCCAAGGCCAGCGCCGCCAGTGGCTTGAGCTCGCTCAAAAGGGCGCCGAGATCTCCCTGGCCCGTCTGCTGTCTGAACAAGGGTCGCAGCAATCGCGTACGCGCGCGCTGGCCGAGACCTTGTCGCTGGACGCGGCCGATCTCGAATCCCTGCGCATCGAATGCTTCGACATCAGCCACACGGCAGGCGAGGCGACGCAGGCATCGTGCGTGGTGTTCCACCATCACGCGATGCAGAACGCGGAGTACCGGCGCTACAACATCAACGGTATTACGCCGGGCGACGATTACGCGGCCATGCGCCAGGTGCTGACGCGCCGCTACGAAAAGGTCGCGAGCGGCGACGGCGTCATGCCCGACGTGGTGCTGGTCGACGGCGGCAAGGGCCAGGTGGAAATGGCGCGCCAGGTATTCACCGAGCTCGGGCTGGATATCGGCCTGATCGTCGGCGTGGCGAAAGGGGAGGGGCGCCGCGTGGGGCTGGAAACCCTGATCTTCGCCGATGGCCGCGCGGCCCAGGAGCTGGGCAAGGAATCGGCGGCGCTGATGCTCGTCGCCCTGATCCGCGACGAGGCGCACCGTTTTGCGATTACCGGCATGCGCGCCAAGCGTGCCAAGGCGCGCCAGGCCTCGCGCCTCGAGGAGATTGAAGGTATTGGCGCCAAGCGCCGCCAGCGCCTGCTGGCCCGCTTCGGCGGCCTGCGCGGCGTGATCGACGCGAGCGTGGAAGACCTGTGCCAGGTCGAGGGTATCTCGACGGCGCTGGCGGAAGAGATCTACCGCCAACTGCACTGATTCGGCAGCGTGCCGCCAACGATGAACGACATCGTTGGCGGCAAACCCGTAGGGTGGGGTCATTGATGCCGGGGGCACCATGCCTGATGATTCGTGACCGTTCGCGAAGCTCGTAGGGTGGACTCCCGAGTCCACGCGGTACGGCGGCTGATCATTCGTGACTGTTCGCGTAGCGGCGAGACGCTCGGCAACCCATTCAAACATACGGGTCGCGTTCGGATTCTCGATCGATCACCTGTGGCACCGCGTGGACTCGGGAGTCCACCCTACAAAGGCAAGCCCCGTCCCGTACCGCTGAGCTCACCTAGTCCAATTTGCAATACCCATGTAGACTAGCGGCGCCCCCTTTTTAACGGTAAGCCAGTTCACGCCCTCATGCCTTTCAACATCCCGATTCTCCTGACCTGGTTACGTGTCGCCCTGATTCCCCTCGTTGTCGGCGTTTTCTACCTGCCCGATCACTGGCTCACGCGCCCCGAGCAAAACCTTGCCGCCACGCTCATTTTCATCATCGCCGCCGTCACCGACTGGTTCGACGGCTTCCTGGCGCGCCGCTGGAACGAAACCTCGGCCTTCGGCGCCTTCCTCGATCCGGTCGCCGACAAGCTGATGGTCGCCGGCGCGCTGCTGGTGCTGATCCAGCTCGACCGCGTGAACGCCATCATCGCCTTCATCATCATCGGCCGCGAGATCACCATCTCGGCGCTGCGCGAATGGATGGCCGAAATCGGCGCGCGCAAGTCGGTGGCGGTGAGCTCGATCGGCAAGGTGAAAACGGCCGCGCAGATGGCCGCGATCCCGATGCTGCTGTTCCACGAGCACCTGCTGGGCATCGACATGTACTACTGGGGCCAGGTCTTCCTGTGGATCGCCGGCCTGCTTACCGTGTGGTCGATGTTCTACTATCTGCGCCGTGCGTGGCCGCTGATTAAGGAAAAAAGCGGGAATGAGTAAGATTAATTCTCTGTCATCCTTGACGTACGGATCAGATCATCTATAATGCTTGCCTGTTGCGAACGACATTGCAGCAAACGAAAGACAAAGCGGGAGTAGCTCAGTTGGTAGAGCGCAACCTTGCCAAGGTTGAGGTCGAGAGTTCGAGACTCTTCTCCCGCTCCAAAGTTTGCAAGAAGTCGGATGTAATACGGTAGTAACAAGTTGTCTTGGAAGTTGAAACAATTTCTGCGATAATGCGTGTCTCCAGAATGCGGGAGTAGCTCAGTTGGTAGAGCGCAACCTTGCCAAGGTTGAGGTCGAGAGTTCGAGACTCTTCTCCCGCTCCATTCAGGAATACCGGTAGTAATTTGTAAAGCAGTTGGCAGTACACTCCGTGCGGGAGTAGCTCAGTTGGTAGAGCGCAACCTTGCCAAGGTTGAGGTCGAGAGTTCGAGACTCTTCTCCCGCTCCAGTAAGCGAGTGTCATTAGTAGGGCTCCTATGCGGGAGTAGCTCAGTTGGTAGAGCGCAACCTTGCCAAGGTTGAGGTCGAGAGTTCGAGACTCTTCTCCCGCTCCAGAATTCAGGAAGACAAGCTCTTCCCTTGTTGATGCGGCTCATAACCGTTCGCATCGCTCAAGCGCACTATATCCTCTGGCGAGGTAGCAAAGCGGTTATGCAGCGGCCTGCAAAGCCGTCTAGACGGGTTCGACTCCCGTCCTCGCCTCCACATTACATCCGAACGGGCCTCATTACTGAGGCCCGTTTTGTTTTGTATTTCAGTTTGACCACTCCCACATCGCTTAGACCATCGGCACCGGACCGCACAGGTCAACGCCGCCATGCTGCCGGGACAGAGGTAGCCGGCCCGGCCCTGGGTTTTGTTGCCCGGGACGCTGAGCTGATACCGAAACCGGTATTGGAAACCCAGAAAAAATCATTAGCTCGATCAGTGTTGGATCTCTAACATGATCTACAGCAATGCCAATTTAAAAAGAAAATTTCACATAATTAAAAATACAGGAGACGTATGAAATCGCAAGCATCAGCACGTCCATTAGCCTTGAAGCGGACCGTGACTGCGCTGATGGGCGCAGGTCTGCTCAGCAGCGCCTCGGTGTGGGCGCAGACGACCGCCGAGACGACCGCCGAGACGAAGGAGCCGGGTGACATGCAGACCGTGGTCGTCACCGGCGTCAAGGCATCGCTCATCAAGAGCCTGGCGCTCAAGCGCAACAACGACCAGGTCGTGGAATCGGTCGTTGCCGAAGACATCGGCAAGCTGCCCGATAACAATGTCGTCGAAGCGCTGCAGCGCGTGACGGGGATCCAGGTCACGAACCGCGCCGGCGGCGAGGTCGGCACCTTGTCGATCCGTGGCCTGCCCGACGTCCAGACCACCTGGAACGGCCGGAACATCTTCACCGCGTCCGGCACCCAGGTCGCGCTGCAGGACATCCCCTCGACCCTGGTGCGCCAGATCGACGTCTACAAGACGCGCGATGCCAGCCAGCTGGAAACCGGGATTGCCGGCCAGATCGACGTCAAGTCGCTGCGGCCTTTCGATTTCAAGGGGCCGAAAGTGTCGCTGTCGGCGCGTGAAACCTATCTCGATCCTGCCGAAAAATGGAATCCGCAGCTCAGCGCCATGTTTAGCAACCGCTGGGAAACCGGCATCGGCGAAGTCGGCGCACTGGTCAACCTGGCGGCTGCCCAGACGAAATACCGCAATGAAAGCGTGACGCCGGGCGCCATGGTCCCGTTCACCAGCGCGAACCCGGCCGAAGTTCCGGCAGGTTATATCCCCTTGCAGCGCATCACCGACAACAATATCTGGGCGCCCGGTACCCGTACCGGCCTGCCGACGGCAGCGGGTTCGACGCTGAATTTCAATGGCCAGGCATATCCGTATTACCTGGCGCGCGACGCCGTCTTCCAGAGCGACGTCCAGGGTGAACGCAAGCGTCCTGCCGCCACGGTCGCCTTGCAGTGGAAGCCGAACAGCGATGCGGTCTATACCTTCGAATCGATGTACAACGGTTATCGCGACAAGGCCTTCAATCAGCTGCTGTTCAGCTTTGTCGACTGGTGGGGCGACCTCGGAAGCAACCCTGCAGGGACGATCACGACCTTCCCGGGAACGAACGTCATCAAGAGCCGCACCGTCAATAACGTCTATGGCTTCAACAGCGGCGACTACACCACGTCGAAAACGGATTCCTTCGTGTATGCCCTGAACGGCAAGTGGAATATCGGCAGTCGCCTGAAGCTGGACGGCGATTTGTCTTACCAGACAAGCAAGTTCGACAC
Organism: Massilia sp. IC2-278; assembly: GCF_020708045.1. Taxonomy (GTDB): domain Bacteria; phylum Pseudomonadota; class Gammaproteobacteria; order Burkholderiales; family Burkholderiaceae_D; genus Telluria. The sequence goes on along the minus strand of NZ_JAJFES010000003.1, from coordinate 333,800 downwards.
GCAATTCACCGCCACCCGGATTGATCGCGTCGCACCTTCCATCGACGTCGACTTCAATGACGGCAACGGCGATACGGCGTTCCGTTTCAATAACAATGCCGACCTGGTCGACCCGACCAAGTGGAACGTGGCGGAGTTCTACGATAACGCCAACCGCAACAAGGGCAGCGCCGCGACGGCCAGCCTGTCGGGCGTCTTCGATGCCGCCTGGGGCGCGCTGGAAACGCTCCAGTTCGGTGCGCGCCACGACGTGCGCAAGGCGTCGGAGGCGAACCGGACGCAATCGGCCTTCCTGGGCCGTAACCTCGCCACGCTCGGTCCGGAGTATGCCCACATCAATTCGAACTTCGGCACCGACATCTCGGACGTTCCGCGCTCATGGCTGGAACCGAATGCCTATTATATTCGCGACAATATCGACGACTGGCGCAGGCTCTACAACTCGGTCAACAGCAACTTCCTGACCACGGATCAACTGCGCCTGCAGAAGACCTTCGAGGTCGAGGAAAAGACGAGCAATCTCTACCTGATGGGGAATTTCCAGAGCGAGCTGTTCGGCAATCGCCTGCGCGCGAATGTCGGCGTGCGCTACACCAAGGTCGATACGGACATGACCTTCTACCAGGTCGATGCCACCACCAGGGCGGTCACGCCGTCCGGCGCCAGCAAGTCGACCAGCAAGTTGCTGCCCAGCCTGACGCTGACCTACGATCCGACCAAGGACGTCGTAGTGCGCTTCAACTTCGGTAAGACCCTGCGCCGCCCGAACTTTGGCGACCTGAATCCTGTCCTGCAACTCGCCGACGACGTGTCGCGGGTGGGCTACGGCTCGGGCACCGGCGGCAATCCGGACCTGAAGCCGACGCTCTCCAAGAACTTCGACCTGACAGGGGAGTGGTATTTCCAGAAAGACAGCGCACTCTACGGCACGCTGTTCAAGCGCAAGATCGACGGCCTGGTCGTGCCCCTGCGCCGCAGGGTTCACGTCGACCCGGCGGACGACCCATTCCGCAACTCGACCTCGGGCGGCGACCATACGAACGGCTATGATTACGTCATCAACTCGCCGGTCAACGCTTCCGACGGCACGATCAAAGGCGTCGAGCTCGGCTTGATCTATTTCCCGAAATGGCTGCCGGGGCCACTGGAAGGGTTGGGCGTCCAGGCCAGTTATACCCGACTCAGCTCGTCGCAGAACGTGCCCGAGGCGAATAATGCCGGCGAGATCATCGCCCAGCTCGAAACGCCGTTCTTCGGGGTGTCCGACCGTTCGTATAACGCCACCCTGGCTTACGAAAAGGGTCCGGTCAGCGCGCGCCTGTCGTATGTCTGGCGCTCGGCCTTCCTGGCCGCCAACGAAGCCGCCCTGTTTGCAAATCCGATCGGTATCTGGCGTCAACCGGAAAAGAGCGTGGACATGCAAATCTCGTACAAGGTCAATGACAGGATGTCGGTCGATATCGGCGCCATCAACCTGACGAACGAGATGCAGCGGCAGTACTACCACTTCGGCGAGGCGGGTAACCAGCAGATCACCAACTTCGGCACGGTCCAGGTCGGTCGTTCGGTCTCGGCCGCCTTGCGCTGGAAGATGTAAGTCCTGGGTCGGTCGACCCGTTAGCCGGAAAGGGCGTTGCTCGGTCGATGACCGGCAACGCCCTTTTGTTATTGTCGCTGTCACCGTTTGCTGTGGATGGGTTTGATCAGGGAAGACTGCATGGCCGAGCCGCTATTCCCGCTGGCGCGGTTCGACACAGTAAAGGCCGGTCTGGTCAAAAAAATGGCCCCTCGACGGGGCCATTCCTGTTTCACGATCTCTTTACAGCAAAGCCTAAACCTGCCCGATCACGCTGCCGGAACGGATGCGAGCGGCCTGCGCCTGCGCACCAGCGCCATCCCCGCCAGCGCCGCGCCGAGCAGCGACAGCGAAGCGGGTTCCGGAACGGTGAATTCATCCATGGCCCATTGCGTCCCGCTGCTGTTATAGATCAGCAGGGTATCGATACCTGACCAGCCAAGGCCGATCCACAGCGGGGTGGCGGTGTCGATCACGTACGATGCGGGGCTGGCATACACCAGCACCCCGTCGCGCCAGCCCTCGAAGGCGAGTTCCTGCTCGAGCCAGGCCGAGGTGAAAAACGCGCCGACGAAGTCGAATCCGCCCGCCCTGGAGATCGCGGCGGTGCCGCCGCCGAGGTTGAACGCCGTGTTCGCAAACGAGACCGTGCCCGCGGCATAGCCGCTGCCGGGATAGGCATCGGCGCGGATCGCGCCCAGCCCGCTCCAGTCGAAACCCGCGTAACCATTGGCGATCGGCTCGGTTTCGATGCCCGGCAGGTCATCGAAGCCGATCACGCCGGCGGAGGCGCCCGCCGAGGCAAGCATCAAAAGGGAAAAAACCAGGTTCTTCATGTTCGTATCCTGTAGTCGTAAAGTTGATCAGCGCGCCAGGGCGAGCACGTCGGCGTCGCTCAGGGCCGTGCCATAGATGCGCAGCTCGTCCATGGAGCCCTTGTAAGGCGTATCCCACCAATTCACGCCGAGGGCGAATACGCCGTTCGTGGTGGTGAACACGTTCGGGAAGTTGGCGCCGCTAAAGCGCCTGACCCCATCCACGTAGACATTCACGGCGCCATTGCGGACCGTGACAGCCAGGTGCGACCAGCGGCCCACCGGGATGGTCATGCCCAGTCCCGCGTCATACCAGGCGGTGCCGGACCACAGCATCGAGGCGCCGCCCACGGCGTCGTGCCCCTTCGGCAGCAGGCTGATCCAGGACTCAGGCGTCCTGGCGCCGAAGAAGGTGGTCGTGAACGGCGTCAGCTGCGCGGGCTTGAGCCAGAGGGCAACCGTGTAGTTGTTGCTGGATATCAGCCCGTTCGGCAGGCGGATGCCGCTGGCGCCGTTGAAGACGGCGGCATTGCCCCTGACGCCCGCTTCGAAACCGATGCTGCCGCCCGCGCTGTCGATCCGGCTGCCGACCACCGTGCCCGGCCCGAACAGGCCGCTGCTGTCGAGCAGGCTGCCCTCGAAGGCGTAATGCGCCAGCAGGCCGCCGGCCTTGCGCACCGTGACCGTGAAGGTCTTGATAATGCTGGCCGTGCCCTTGCCGATGCGCGCGGTCAGGGTCACGGTGACGTCATTCGCGGCCGGGGTGACGATACCGGTGTGGCTGACGACCGCGGGGTTGGACGAGGTCCAGGTGATGACGGCGCCGCGCGCTCCCGAGGTCGGCAGGTTCAGGTTGGCGCTCACCGCCGCGGTGTTACCCAGGCTGAGCTCCGCATGGACCGCGTTCACCACCTGCGCATCGGTGCGCGGGACCAGGCGGCTGCCGAACACCGCCACGCCTTCGCGCGAGAGGGCGGAAAACGTCATGGCGTAGTTCTGCGACGTTTCATTCCACTGATTGATAAAAACGCCCTTGAACGGCGATGCGGCGCCCGCCACCGCCAGCTCGACCTGGTTGGCCCCGGCCAGGCGCCAGGTCCCGGTCACCGCCCCGGTGATCCTGCCGTCGGTGCCGAGCGTGATCGCTTGCGATTTCTTGAGCGCGGCCGAGATGTCCTTGCCGTGATTGACGTACAGGTAGTCGCCAACGACAAACTCGCGGCGCACGGCCGCCGCCTTTTCCTTCGCATAGCGGTAGGGCGCGACGACCGGCCAGCCGTCGGCATTCATGAACATCTGGTGCACGCGGACCTCGTGCTGCTCGCCGCGCTCGGGAAAGCGCGCATGGAAGAGCAGGAAGTACTGGCCGGTGGCGGCGTCGTAATAGGCCGAATTGTGGCCGGGTGACACGTAGCCGGTGCCGATGCCGGTGCCCGGTTCGCCCAGCTTGCGCTCGAACAGGAAGTTCCCCATCAGCTTGACGCCGTGCGGTGCGATCGACGCGTCGTCGAACAGCGGCCGGGCCGGATCCGAGCGGACCTCGGCCATGTCCTTGCCCTGGGCGTCCAGGTAAGGGCCGTCCGGGCGGAGCGAGCGCGCCACGCGCATGTTGTAGCCGCCGTTGGCGTCCAGGCCGCCGAAGGAGGTGAACAGGTAGTAGTAGGAGGTCTCCGGGCTGTACAGCACGTAGGCGCCTTCGATGCGGCTGTGGTTGCCGCCCATCAGGCGCTTGCCATAGCCCTGGCCCGCCAGCGGCATGCCATTGCTGGGGTTCATCTGCATGATGAAGATGCCGCCCGAATACGAGCCGTAGACCATCCACAGGCGTCCGGCGTTGTCGGAAAACACATGCGGATCGACCGTGTTCGGATGCCGCATCGCGTCGTAGACCGTGCCGTCGTGGCTGGCCTGGCCCCACATGCCGGAGCGCAGGATGATGCCCTTGTCGACGTACGGACCCTCGACGCGGTCGGCCACCGCGATCCCGAGCGCCGAGCGCGGAGAGTCGCCCTTGCAGGCGTTGTAGTACATGTAGAACCTGCCGTCGGCAAGCTGCTTCACGTCCGCAGCCCACAAGGTGTCCGACTGCGCCCAGCTGAAGGTCTCGGCCAGTTCGGTGAGCACGTTGGCCGAGCCATTCAGGAACAGGGGATTGGTGGCGCTGACGCCGCTGGCGATCTGCTGCCAGTTCATCAGGTCGGTGCTCCTGGCGGCGGCGAGGTGCGAGCCGAACACATACCAGCCGTCGTTCGTCCTGATCACCGATGGATCGTGGACCGAGGCGTTGCGGAAGGTGATCGGGGTGAATCCGGCCTGGGCGGCCGCATTCGGGGAGAGCAGGGACGAGGCCAGGAGCACTCCCAGCCCCCATAGCGCAAGGGTGTCTTTCATTGCATGTCTCCGTGATTATCGTGGTCGTGGCCGGACGCGGGACGGTCCGGCTGAGCCTGTGGCAGGCATGCACAGCGTGATGCGTTTCTTGTGTTTTTTCCAATCACATAAAACCATGGGCCGATATCCGTATCGGCATCGGCATTGGCAATTGCATCGGCGCCGATACGCAAAACGATATTGAATTACCCAAAAAATTGATTGGATTGATCTCGGTCGAGGGCCTATTATCGAATTCAATTGTATTAAAGCAAGCCGTGACACAACGGCAACCATGACAGCGTCACAGGAGACATATGAAACGCACCCCAACCGGCTGCGCTGCGGCCAGCCCTCGCCCATCCGGCGCCGACTCGTCCTGATGGGAGGCGCCATGCGCACACAACACACACAACACCTCTCCACCCTCGAAAAAGCGGGTTTCGGCGCCGGCGACATGGCGCTCAACGTGGTGATCTCGTCGATGATGCTGATCATCACCTTCTTCTACACCGACATCTACGGCATCCGCACCGCCGATCTGGCGGCCCTGTTCGTGGCCGTCAAGGTGATCGGCGCCGTCGCCGACCTGGCGATGGGGCAGGTGACCGATGCCGTCCTCACGCGCTGGGGGCGCTACCGGCCCTGGCTGCTGCTGCTCGCCGTGCCCTACGGCCTGAGCGTCTTCCTGGTCTTCACCACGCCCGACTGGACCTACGACGCCAAGCTGCTCTGGGCCTACTCGACCTACATCCTGATGACGCTGATGACGGCGGGCGTCGGCATCCCCTACATCTCGCTGATCAGCGGCCTGACGTCCAACCCGCAGGAGCGCCTGTCGGCCAACGGCTACCGCCTGTTCTTCGCCAAGATCGGCGCCTTCATGGTGACCATCATCGTTCCGCTGCTGGCCAGCTGGTGGGATGCCGGCAACCCGGCCACCGGCTACCAGGCCGCGATGGCGGTGATGGCCGCGATGGGCGTGCTGCTGTTCCTGCTGTGCTTTTTCACCACCACCGAGCGCGTCATCCACAAGGTCGAGAAGCAGCCGCTGATCGAGCAGGTGCGCGTGTTGATGCAAAACGACCAGTGGCTGATCCTGTGCGCCGTGTGCCTGACCGGCACCATCGGCTACGTGATCCGCGGCTCGGTCGCGATCTACTACGCCAAGTACTACCTCGGCGGCAGCACCGCCACCGTCTCGGCCTTCCTGTCGACCGGGGTGGCGGCGGCGATCCTGGCAATGGTGGTGTCCACCTGGACCACCAAGTTCTACTGCAAGGTCAAGCTGTTCCGCAACTCGCAGATCCTGGTTGCCGTCATCAGCCTGATGATCTACTTCCTGGTGCAGCCGGGCGACTTCGTGCTGGCCTTTGTCCTGTACTTCATCCTGTCCCTGGTGGTGGATTTGCACGCCCCGGTGTTCTGGTCGGCGATCGCCGAAACCATCGACTATGGCCAGGTCAAGACCGGCAAGCGGGTGTCGGGCTTCGCCTTTGGCGGCATCTCGGTCTGCCAGAAGGCCGGCATGGCGATCGCGGGCGGCATGGTCGGCATCCTGCTCGACTACTTCCACTACCAGCCGAACCAGGAGCAGTCGGCGCTGGCGCTGCAGGGCATTGCCCTGATGCTGTCGGTGATCCCCGGCTTCTTCCATTTCCTGATGGGCGTCCTGATGTTCAAGTACCGCATCAGCGACCAGTATTACGACAGCGTCAAGGCCGACATGGCTACCCGCGGCTACGCCGCCGGCTAACGGAGAACACGATGAAGCAAGCAGCAGCAGCAGCAGCAACGGCAGCAGCAACGGCAGCAATCCAGGAAACCGTCCTCGCGCCCCTGATCGAACAGCGCGCCGACCCTTATATCTACAGGCATAACGACGGCTACTATTACTTCACGGCCTCGGTCCCGCAGTACGACCGCATCGAACTGCGCCGCGCGACCAGCATCGCCGGACTGGCCGGCGCGCAGACAATCGACGTCTGGACCAAGCCCGACACCGGACCGTATTGCGAACTGGTGTGGGCGCCGGAAATCCACTTCAACGAGGGCGCCTGGTACATCTACTTCGCCGCAGCCCCGAGCCGCGAAATCAAGGACAAGCTGTTCCAGCACCGCATGTACGCGATCCGCAACCGCAACCCGAACCCGCTCGAAGGGGAGTGGGAATTCATGGGCCAGGTCGACACCGGCATCGACAGCTTCTGCCTGGACGCCACCACCTTCACCCACAAGGGCCGCCTGTACTACCTGTGGGCGCAGAAGGACGCCGCCATCGAGGGCAACTCGAACCTCTACATCGCGCCGATGAAGACGCCGTGGCAGATCGAGGGCAGGCCGGTCATGCTGAGCAAACCCGAATTCGATTGGGAGACGCGCGGCTTCTGGGTCAACGAAGGCCCGTCCGTCGTGCGCCACGGTGGCAAAATCTTCATCAGCTATTCCGCCAGCGCCACCGACGAGAACTACGCGATGGGGCTGCTGTGGGCCGACGAGGATGCCGACCTGCTCGATCCGTCCGCGTGGACCAAGTCGCGCGAGCCGGTGCTGCGCACCTGCTACGAGCACGGTATCTATGGTCCGGGCCACAACAGCTTTACCTATGCCGAAGACGGCGAGACCGTCATGCTGGTGTACCACGCGCGCACCTATACCGAGATCGTCGGCGATCCGCTCTGGAACCCCGACCGCCACACCTTCGTGAAGCCCCTGCGCTGGGACGAGCAGGGCATGCCGGTGTTCGGCCGGCCATCCACCCTGTGAGGACACCGGTGCCCAACCCCATCACGCACGCACCGTTCGGCCGGCTGGCGGACGGCGCCGCCGTCACCTGCTTCACCCTGGGCAATGCCAAGGGCCTGACGGCGAAGATCCTCGATTTCGGCGGCATCGTCACCGAGCTGCACGCGCCCGACCGCGACGGCCGCCCGGGCGACGTGGTGCTGGGGTTCGACACCCTGGATGCCTACGCGGGCGACAGCCCTTATTTCGGCGCCTTGATCGGCCGCTACGGCAACCGCATCGCCGGCAGCCGATTCACGCTGGACGGCCAGGACTACGTGCTGCCCGCGAACGACGGCGGACACCACCTGCATGGCGGGCCTGGCGGCTTCCACAAGGTGCTGTGGCAGGCCAGGGTGGAAGGCGAGAGCCTGGTGCTGGCCTACCGCAGCGCCGACGGCGAACAGGGCTACCCCGGCAACCTCGATGTCGAGGCAAGCTATTCGCTCAACGACGACAACGAGCTGGTGCTGCGCCTGCGCGCCGTCACCGACAAGCCGACCCCGGTCAACCTCACCCAGCACAGCTACTTCAACCTGTGCGGCGAGGGGCATATCCTGGATCACCTGCTGACCATCGACGCCGACGCCTTCGTGCCGGTCGATGCCGGAGCCATCCCGCTGGGGATGCTGTCTCCGGTGACCGGCACGCCCTTCGACTTCCGCACGCCGCGCCCCATCGGCGAGCGCGTCGGCCAGCCGGACAAGCAGCTGCGCCACGGCCGCGGCTACGACCACAATTTCGTGCTCAACAAGCCCGACGGCATGGCGCGGGGGCAGGCCATGCGGCGCGCCGCCCACGTGCTCGACCCCGGCTCGGGGCGGGTGCTGGAGCTGTTCACCACCGAGCCCGGCCTGCAGTTCTATAGCGGCAACTTCCTCGACGGTTCGCTCGCCGGCAAGGGCCGCAGTCATGGCCACCGCAGCGGCTTCTGCCTCGAGCCGCAGCATTTTCCGGATTCGCCGAACCGGCCGCGCTTTCCCAATGTGATCCTGCGCCCGGGCCAGGTGTACGAGTCCGAATCGCGCTGGCGCTTCTCGGTGCAGGGCGCGAACGAATGATGCAAGCCTTCCTCGACAACCGGCACGAACTGGGCGAATGCGTGCTGTGGTGCGAGCGCACCGGGCGCCTGCTGTGGACCGACATCCCCGCCTGCCGATTGTGGGCCTACTCGCCGGCGACCGGCCGCAGCATGCACTGGCCGATGCCGGAGCGGCTCTGCTGCTTTGCCCTGACGGCAAGCGACGACTGCCTGCTGCTGGGCCTGGCCTCGGGCCTGGCCTTCTTCCGTTTTTCCAGCGGGGCGGTGGAACGCATCGCCGACGTCGAGCCGGAGATTCCCTTCACGCGGCTGAACGACGGGCGCTGCGACCGCCAGGGCCGCTTCGTGTTCGGCATGTTCAACCAGGAAGACGGGCCGAAGCGGCCGCTGGGCGGCTTCTACCGCCTGGGCACCGACCTGAGGCTCGAGCGCCTGCCCATCGGGAACGCGGCGATCGCCAACAGCATCTGCTTCAGCCCGGACGGGCGGCGCATGTACTACGCCGACTCGGCCACGCGCGCGATCCATTGCCGCGACTACGGTGCCGATGGCAGCATCGGCGCCGCGCGGGTCTTCGTTGGCGCCGAGGCGGCCCCGGGCGAACCGGACGGCTCCTGCATCGATGCCGACGGCTACCTGTGGAGCACGCGCTGGGGCGCGGGACAGATCATGCGCTTCGCGCCTGACGGCAGCCTTGAGCGCGTACTGGCGCTCGATGCGCCGCAGCCGAGCTGCCCCGCCTTCGGCGGCGCCGGGCTCGACACCCTGTATGCGACCAGCGCCTTCCTCGACATGGACAGCGGCGCGCGCGCACGCGCGCCCTTGTCGGGGGCACTGTTCCGGCAAGCGCTGGATGTGCGCGGGCTGCCGGAATCGCGGTTCCTGGGTGCAGTCTGACCAGCGTTCCGATAACCATTCCGATATCAATATTGCGAAATAATTGATTGGAAAGTTATCTGGCGGGATTCTAGACTTCCCTCATTGCTGAACAACAAGCGCTGCACGACATACCGAGAGGAGGCCCACAGCCTTCCGCAGCGGCCAACGAGACGAGGAGAATGCATGTCCGAGACGAAGAAAAAGACCACGCTGCGCTCGGCGGCGTGGTTCGGGACCCAGGACAAGAACGGCTTCATGTACCGGAGCTGGATGAAGAACCAGGGCATCCCCGACCATGAATTCCAGGGCAAGCCGATCATCGGCATCTGCAACACCTGGTCCGAACTGACCCCTTGCAACGCCCACTTCCGCAAGCTGGCCGAACACGTCAAGCGCGGCATCCTGGAGGCGGGCGGCTTCCCGGTCGAGTTCCCGGTGTTCTCGAACGGCGAATCGAACCTGCGCCCGACCGCCATGCTGACCCGTAACCTGGCGAGCATGGATGTCGAAGAATCCATCCGCGGCAATCCGATGGACGCCGTGGTGCTGCTGGTCGGCTGCGACAAGACCACGCCGGCGCTGCTGATGGGCGCGGCCAGCGTCGACCTGCCGACCATCGTCGTCACCGGCGGCCCCATGCTCAACGGTAAGCTGAACGGCAAGGACATCGGCTCCGGCACTGCCGTCTGGCAGCTGCACGAAGAGGCCAAGGCCGGGAAGATCACGATGCACGACTTCCTGTCCGCCGAGGCCGGCCACTCGCGCTCGGCCGGCACCTGCAACACCATGGGCACCGCCTCCACGATGGCCTGCATGGCCGAGTCGCTGGGCACCTCGCTGCCGCACAATGCCGCGATTCCGGCGGTCGATGCGCGGCGCTACGTGCTAGCCCATATGTCGGGCATCCGCATCGTCGAGATGGTGCACGAAGACCTGCGCCTCTCGAAGATCCTCAAGCGCGAGAACTTCGAGAACGCGATCCGCGTGAACGCCGCCATCGGCGGTTCGACGAATGCCGTGATCCACCTGAAGGCAATCGCCGGCCGCGTCGGCATACCGCTCGAACTCGAAGACTGGACGGCGATCGGCAAGGGCACCCCGACCATCGTCGACCTGCTGCCGTCGGGCCGCTACCTGATGGAAGAGTTCTACTATGCCGGCGGCCTGCCGGGCGTGATCCGCCGCCTGGGCGAGGGCGGCCTGCTGCGCCACAAGGATGCGCTCACCGTCAACGGCAAGACCCTGTGGGACAACTGCCAGGACGCGCCGATCTACAACGACGAGGTGATCCGCCAGCTCGATACCCCGCTGATCGAGGACGGCGGCATCCGCATCCTGCGCGGCAACCTGGCGCCGCGCGGCGCCGTGCTCAAGCCCTCGGCCGCCTCGCCGCACCTGATGCAGCACCGCGGCCGCGCCGTCGTGTTCGAGGACTTCGATCACTACAAGCAGCGCATCAACGACCCCGAGCTGGACGTGGACGCCAACTCCATCCTGGTGATGAAGAACTGCGGCCCGAAAGGCTACCCGGGCATGGCGGAAGTGGGCAACATGGGCCTGCCGCCCAAGCTGCTGGCCCAGGGCATCACCGACATGGTGCGCATCTCGGATGCGCGCATGAGCGGCACCGCCTACGGCACCGTGGTGCTGCACGTGGCGCCGGAAGCGATGGCCGGCGGCCCGCTCGGCATCGTGCGCGACGGCGACTGGATCCAGCTCGACTGCGCCGGCGGCGGCCTGAACATCGAACTGTCGGACGACGAGATCCGCCAGCGCCTGGCCGATCGCGCCGAGAGCAGCAAGCCGGTCCAGCATAGCGGCTACCAGCGGCTCTACCTCGACCACGTGCTGCAGGCCGACGAAGGCTGCGACTTCGACTTCCTGGTCGGCTGCCGCGGTTCGGCGGTGCCCAAGCACTCGCACTGACGCCGCGCTTCTGCCACCTTGCGGCCGCCCTGCGGCCGCCTCATCGCATTCATAACGACATCGGAGACCGGGCCATGCTGCTCGTACAATTCATCACCGAATCCCGGGAGCGCCGCATCGGCATCCTGCACGACAACACCATCCGCGTCGTGGGCGGCTACGCCACGACCCGCGAACTCGCGCGCGCCGCCATCGCCGCCGGCACCGGCCTGGCGCAACTGGCCGACAGCGCCGCCACCAGCGAGCATGTCGACTACGAGGACGTGGCGCGCGCCGGCCGCATCCTGCCCCCGCTCGATCACACGGACCCTGCCCACTGCTACGTCACCGGCACCGGCCTGACCCACCTGGGCAGCGCCGATACCCGCGACACCATGCACAAGAAGATCGGCGGCGACGTCGACACGCTGAGCGACTCGATGAAGATGTTCCGCATGGGCGTCGAAGGCGGCAAGCCGTCCGCGGGCACGGCCGGCGTGCAGCCGGAATGGTTCTACAAGGGCGACGGCTCGATCGTGCGCGCCACCGGCCAGGACATCGAGATGCCCGACTTCGCGCTCGACGGCGGCGAAGAGCCGGAGATCGCGGGCCTGTATCTGATCGGCGACGACGGCCGGCCTTACCGCCTCGGCTACGCCATCGGCAACGAGTTCTCCGACCACGTCACCGAGCGCCAGAACTACCTCTACCTGGCCCACTCGAAACTGCGCAACTGCGGCCTGGGCCCGGCGCTGCTGGTGGGCGAGCTCCCCGGCCACGTGGCGGGCACCTCGCGCATCGTCGGCAAGGAAGGCCAGGTGCGCTGGGAAAAGGCCTTCGTCAGCGGCGAGCAGAACATGTCGCACACCATCGGGAACCTCGAGCACCACCATTTCAAGTACGGCCTGTTCAATCGTCCGGGCGACGTGCACATCCATTTCTTCGGCACCGCCACCCTGAGCTTCGCCGACAGCATCGAGGTCGCGCCCGGCGAGACCTTCGAAGTGGAATCGCCGCAATTCGGCCCGGCCCTGCGCAACTGCCTGGCCGTGCACACGACCGTTTTTGCCAAAGTGGAGGCGCTATGACCATCAGCGGCGAAGCCATCATCGGCGGCGCGCACGAGCGCGGCACCGCGGGATCGTTCAAGGCCTGGGACCCGACCCGGCGCGACTACCTGGAACCCGCCTTCCACATGGTCGACGCGGACCAGATCGACCGCGCCTGCCGGCTGGCGGGCGAGGCCTTCGACGTCTTCCGCGCCACCTCGGACGAAGAGCGCGCACGCTTCCTGGACACCGTGGCCGAACAGATCATGCTGCTGGGAGAAGAGCTGATCGAACGCGCGATGCTGGAGACCGGCCTGCCGCGCCTGCGCCTGGAAGGCGAGCGCGGACGCACCTGCGGCCAGCTGCGCATGTTCGCCGAGCTCCTGCGCGAAGGCTCCTGGCGCGACGCGCGCCTGGACACGCCGCTGCCCGAGCGCACGCCGCCGCGTCCCGACCTGCGTTACCACCTGATCGGCGTCGGCCCGGTGGCGGTGTTCGCCGCGTCGAACTTCCCGCTGGCCTTTTCGGTTGCCGGCGGCGATACCGCATCGAGCTTCGCGGCCGGCTGCCCGGTGGTGCTGAAAGCGCATTCCGCGCACCCGGGCACTTCGGAACTGGTGGCGCGCGCCGTCAGCGCGGCCGTGCGGCAGTGCGAATTGCCGGCCGGCGTGTTCTCGCTCCTGACCGGCACCGGCAGCCGCATCGGCCAGGCGCTGGTCGGCCATCCGGCGATCCAGGCGGTGGGCTTTACCGGCTCGCGCGGCGGCGGCACGGCGCTGATGGCGGTGGCCGCGGCGCGCAGGCAGCCGATTCCCGTGTATGCCGAGATGAGCAGCATCAACCCGCTCGTCCTGATGCCGCACGCGCTGGCGCACCGTGCCGAGGAAATCGGCAAGGGCTTTGCCGCCTCGCTGGTGCTGGGCGTGGGCCAGTTCTGCACCAACCCCGGCCTGGTGCTGGCGATCGACGGTCCCGGCCTGGACACCTTCTGCGCGGCCGCCTCGGCCGCCCTGGGCGCGACCGAAGCGGCGGTGATGCTGAACGAGAATATCGCGCAGAGTTACCGCAAGGGCGTCGACGCCCTGGCCGCCAACGAGGCCGTGGCCACGCTGGCGCGCCTCGAACACGGCGAGGGCAGGGGCGCGGCCGCCCTGTTCCGCGTGAGCGCCGAGGCGTTCCGCGAACGCCAGGAGCTGCACGAGGAAGTGTTCGGCCCGGCCTCGCTGGTGGTGGTGTGCCGCGACGCCGCCGAGCTGCGCGCGGTCGCCGACATGCTCGAAGGCCAGCTCACCGCCACCCTGCAGCTGGACCCGGAAGACCATGCCGACGCCGCCGCCTTGCTGCCGCTGCTGGAACGCAAGGTCGGCCGCATCCTGGCCAACGGCTTTCCGACCGGCGTCGAGGTCTCGACCGCGATGGTCCACGGCGGCCCCTTCCCGGCTACGGCCGACGGGCGCAGCACCTCGGTGGGCACCGGTGCGATCGCACGCTTCCTGCGCCCGGTGTGCTACCAGAACCTGCCCCAGGGCCTGCTGCCGGAAGCGCTGCGCGACGGGAACCCGCGCGGGATCTGGCGCCGCAGGGACGGCGCATTGACCAAAGAGTAGGCGGACATCAGAATAAGAAACGATGGAGACAAAGATGAACAAGTTGGCAGGGCAGCAAATGGCCCGTTATCCCAGCCTGCAGGGCAGGCGGGTATTCGTGACGGGCGGCGGCACCGGCATCGGCGAAGCGATCGTGCGCGCCTTCGTGGAGCAGGGCGCGGTGGTGGCTTTCGTCGACATCGCGCAGGAAGCGAGCGAGAAGCTGTGCGCGGCACTGGCGGACGTTGACGCGCCTGGCCGGACCGCACCCGTGTTCCGCTACTGCGACATCACCGATATCCCCGCGCTGCAGCGCACGATGGCCGAACTGGCCGAACAGCTGGGCGACTTCGAGGTGCTGGTGAATAATGCGGCCAACGACCAGCGCCACGACATCGACAAGGTCTCGCTCGACTACTGGAACGAGCGCATCGCCATCAACCAGCGCCCCATGTTCTTCACCGCGCAGGCGGTCCTGCCGGGCATGAAGAAGATGGGCGGCGGCTCGATCATCAATTTCTCTTCGATGTCCTGGCACGCCAAGGGTGCCGGCTATCCGGTCTACGCCACCACCAAGGCGGCCGTGATCGGCCTCACGCGCAGCCTGGCGCGCGACCTCGGCCCCTTCGGCGTGCGCGTCAACACCGTCACCCCGGGCTGGGTCATGACCCAGCGCCAGATCGACCTCTGGGTCGACGAGGCTGCCGAGATCGAAATCAAGAAGGCCCAGTGCCTGCCCGGCAAGCTGATGCCCGACGATATCGCCGCCATGGTGCTCTTCCTCGGCGCCGACGACAGCAGGATGTGCACGGCGCAGGACTTCGTCGTCGACGCCGGCTGGACGTAAGCGCCGGCGGCCCGGCGCGGCCCGCGACGACCCCGCCACGGCCCCACCACGATCCCAGGTTCCCTCGTTCCGGCCCGCGCCGGTACGACAGGCACTTTCACGCATACCGCCACAATAACAGGAGACCCCCAGTGAAAGCATTGAAACCCGCCATCCTCGCCCTGAGCATCCTGGCCGCACCGGCCTTTGCCCAGGTGAGCGTCAGCATCGATACCACCAGGCCGGGCCCGGTCATCAACAAGAACGTGTACGGTCAGTTCGCCGAGCACCTCGGCACCGGCATCTACGAAGGCCTGTGGGTCGGCCCCGATTCGCGCATCCCGAACACGCGCGGCTGGCGCAAGGACGTGGTCGGCGCGCTGAAGGAACTGAAGGTGCCGCTGGTGCGCTGGCCGGGCGGCTGCTTCGCCGACGAATACCACTGGCGCGACGGCATCGGCGCGCGCAACAAGCGCCCGGTGAAGGTCAACACCCACTGGGGCGGCGTGGCCGAGGACAACGCGGTCGGCACCCACGAGTTCTTCGACCTGGTCGAGATCCTCGGCACCGAGGCCTACGTCAACGGCAACCTCGGCTCCGGCACCCCGCAGGAGATGGCCGAGTGGCTCGAATACATGACCTCGGACACCAAGTCGACCCTGGCCGAGCAGCGCCGCAAGAACGGCCGCAAGGAGCCGTACAAGGTGGCCTACTTCGGCATCGGCAACGAAGCCTGGGGCTGCGGCGGCAACATGAAGCCGGAATACTACGCCCACCTGTACAACCATTACGCCACCTTCCTCAAGACCCCGCCGAACGCGCGTCCGAAAATGATCGCCAGCGGCGGCAATGACGACGACACCCGCTGGACCGAAGTGCTGAGCAAGGAAGCCGCCCGGGGCACCGACGGCATCAGCTTCCACTTCTACACGCTGCCCACCGGCGTCTGGGAAAAGAAGGGCGCCGCCACCGGCTTCCCGGAAGCAGAATGGTTCTCGACCATGCAGCAGACCCTGCGCATGGATGGCCACATCCGCCGCAACGTCGCCATCCTCGACAAGAACGATCCGGACAAGAAGCTCGGCTTCTACGTGGACGAATGGGGCACCTGGTACGACGTCGAGCCGGGCACCAATCCGGGCTTCCTGTTCCAGCGTAATACCCTGCGCGACGCGGTGGTGGCGGCGCTGAACTTCAACATCTTCCACAGCCATGCCGACCGCGTGCGCATGACGATGATCGCGCAGATGGTCAACGTGCTGCAGGCGATGATCATCACCGACAAGGAGAAGATGCTGCTGACGCCGACCTACCACGCCTACAAGATGTACATCCCGTTCCAGGATGCGACCTCGCTGCCGACGGCCGTCAACAACGACGTGGCCTACTCGAGCGGCAACAAGAGCGTCCCGGGCATCAGCGCATCGAGCGCGCGCGGCAAGGACGGCAAGGTCTACGTCGCCCTGGTGAACACCAATCCGCAGCAGGCCAGCGACGTCAGCATCGACCTGCAGGGCCAGGCGGTTTCGGGCGTCACCGGGCAGGTGCTCACGGCCGAGGCGATGGATGCGCACAACACCTTCGACAAGCCGCAGGCCATCAAGCCGGCGCCATATAGCGCCAAGGCGGTGGACGGCAAGCTGACGCTGAAGGTGCCGGCCAAGTCGGTGATCGTCGTCGCGGTCGACGCGTAACACGGTGCCTTTCGCAGGTGGGCGGCAAGCCGCCTACCTGCAGATCGCGCCTATCCAGGAGTGTCGCAATGTCCTTACTCTCCCGCCTGTCCGCCTGCGCGCTGGCCGCCGCGCTGGCTACCTGCGCCGCGGCGCTGCCCGCCTTCGCCGCCCAGGTCGAAGTCCACGACCCCGTCATGGCCAAGGAGGGCAGCAAGTACTACCTCTTCAGCACCGGCCCCGGCATCACCTTCTACAGTTCGAGCGACATGCGGTCGTGGAAGCCCGAGGGCCGCGTGTTCGCCGGCGCACCCGGCTGGGCCAAGCGGGCGGCGCCGACCTTCAACGACCATATCTGGGCGCCGGACATCCAGCACCACAATGGAAAGTATTACCTGTACTACTCGGTGTCCGGCTTCGGCAAGAACACCTCCGGCATCGGCGTGACCACCAACACCACGCTCGACCCGCGCTCCCCAAGCTACAAATGGGAAGACCAGGGCATGGTCCTGCAGTCGATCCCCGGCCGCGACCTGTGGAATGCGATCGACTCGCACGTGATCGACGACGAACAGGGCACGCCGTGGATGTCCTTCGGCTCGTTCTGGTCCGGCCTGAAGCTCGTCAAGCTCGACGCCAGCCGCACCAGGCTGGCCGAACCGCAGGAGTGGCACACCATCGCGCGCCGCGAGCGCCCGGCCTTCGAAGCCGACAGCGAAGCGGGGCCCGCGCAAATCGAAGCCCCCTTCATCTTCAGGAAGAACGGCTGGTACTACCTGTTCGCCTCCTGGGACCTGTGCTGCAAGGGCAAGGACAGTACCTACAAGGTCGTGATGGGCCGCGCAAAGGCTGTCACCGGCCCCTATCTCGACCGCCAGGGCGTGGACATGGCCAAGGGCGGCGGCTCGCTCGTGATCGGAGGCGACCGCGACTGGAAGGGCCTCGGCCACAACAGCGCCTATACCTTCGAGGGCAGGGACTACATGGTGCTGCACGCCTACGAGAGCGCCGACCGCTACAAGCAGAAGCTGAAGGTGCTGGACATGAAGTGGGATGCCGACGGCTGGCCGATCGTCGACGCGGCGGATCTCAACCGTTACCAGAGCGTCCAGCTGCCATGAAGCGCAGGCTGGCCGCCCTGGCGCTGTTCGTGTCCTCGGCCTGGGCCCAGGCGGCCGAGCTCTTCCCCCTGGCCGACGTGCGTTTGATGCCCGGCCCCTTCCTCGACGCCCAGACCACCGACCTGAACTACATGATGGCGATGGAGCCGGACCGGCTGCTGGCGCCATTCCTGCGCGAAGCCGGCCTGGCGCCGCGCCAGCCGGGCTACGGCAACTGGGAAGCGACGGGGCTGGACGGGCACATGGGCGGTCACTACCTGTCCGCGCTCGCGCTGATGTATGCCGCGACCGGCGACGCCGAAGTGCTGCGCCGCCTGAACCATTTCGTGGCGGAGCTCAAGCGCGCGCAGGAAGCGAACGGCGATGGCTACCTGGGCGGCATCCCCGGCGGACGCCAGGCCTGGCGCGACGTCGCCGCCGGCAAGCTGGAGGCCGACAACTTCTCGGTCAACGGCAAGTGGGTCCCGTGGTACAACCTGCACAAGGTGTATGCGGGCCTGCGCGACGCCCACCGCCATGCCGGTAATGCCGATGCACGCGCCATGCTGGTCGCGCTGTCCGACTGGGCGCTGCGCCTGAGCAGCCACCTGAGCGAGGAGCAGATGCAGCAGATGCTGCGCGCCGAGCATGGCGGCATGAACGAGATCTTCGCCGACGTGGCGCAGATGACGGGCGAGCGCAAGTACCTCGACCTGGCGCTGCGCTTCTCGCACCAGGCAGTCCTGCAGCCGCTGGCGCAGGGGCAGGACAAGCTGACCGGCCTGCACGCCAACACCCAGATCCCGAAGGTGATCGGCTTCAAGCGCATAGCCGACATGACCGGACGCCAGGACCTGGACCAGGCCGCGGCCTTCTTCTGGCAGACCGTGGTCGAGCGCCGCTCGGTGGCCATCGGCGGCAACAGCGTCAAGGAGCACTTCCACGACACCCAGGACTTCGGCCCGATGATCGGCGAGGTCGAGGGGCCGGAGACCTGCAACACCTACAACATGCTCAAGCTCACGAGCATGCTGTTCCAGACGGAGCAGAAGGGCCGCTACGGCGACTACTACGAGCGCGCACTGTACAACCACATCCTGTCCTCGCAGCGCCCGGGCGGCGGCTTCGTCTACTTCACGCCGGTGCGGCCGAACCACTACCGGGTGTACTCGCAGGTGGACAAGGGCATGTGGTGCTGCGTGGGCTCGGGCATCGAGAGCCACGCCAAGTACGGGGAATTCATCTACGCACACGAGGACGACGCGCTGTTCGTGAACCTGTTCATTCCCTCGACGCTGCACTGGCGTGAGAAGGGAGTACAGATTACTCAATCGACGCGCTTCCCGGACGAGGGCAGCACGCGCCTGACGGTCGATGCGCCGGGCAGCTTTACCATGAAGATCCGCTATCCGGACTGGGTCGCGGCCGGCAAGATGGTGGTGAAGGTCAACGGCAGGGCGCTCAAGCTCGACGCCGCGCCGGGCGGCTACGTGAGCGTGGCGCGGGCGTGGAAGAAGGGCGACCGGGTCGACGTGCAGCTGCCGATGACGACGCGCCTGGAGCAGATGTCGGACAAGTCGAACTACTACGCGGTGCTGCACGGCCCCATCGTGCTGGCCGCCAAAACCCGCCTGTTCGGCGACGAGCAGTTGAACTTCCTCGCCGACGAGTCGCGCATGGGCCATATCGCGGGCGGGCCGGTGTGCCCGCTCGAGGCGGCGCCGATGCTGGTCAGCGATTCGCTTGCGTTCCTGCGCCGCTTCAAGCCGGTGAAGGGCAAGTCGCTGACCTTCACAGCGCCGGGGCTGGTGCATGGCGCGGCGGGCAGCGCGACCGAGTTCATTCCCTTCTTCCGCCTGCACGAGTCGCGCTACACGATGTACTGGCAGCACGCGACGCCGGCCAATTTCGAACGCATGCGGGCGGAAAACGCGGCGCGTGAAGCGGAGCGGCTGGCGCTGGATGCGCGCACCATCGACCAGGTGGCGCCGGGCGAGCAACAGCCGGAGTCGGATCACTTCTTCAAGGGCGAGGGCATCGATGCGGGCGTGAACGGCGGGCGGCACTGGCGCCATGCGACGAAGTGGTTCAGCTACGAGCTGAAGGATCCGAAGGGAGAGGCGCAGCTGCTGCGGCTGACCTTTGCGCAGGCCGATGCGGGGCGGCGTTTCGATATCGAGGTGAATGGCGTGCCGGTGGCGGAAGTGGCGCTCGCCAGCGATGGCGGCCCGGAGTTCTACAGTATCGACTACCCGCTGCCGGCGTCCATCCTGCAGGCGAAGCCGCACACGCTGTCGGTGCGCTTCGTGGCCAAGCCGGGATCGGTGGCAGGTGGATTGTACGGTCTACGCCTGCTGCGCTAAACGCACGCTGCCCATGCATTGGGCGGCAGGCGGTCGTGATCAGTGGCAGTCCGATATCGCTTCCGATATCGGTTTCCACTAAAAAATGATTGGATGAGCATCAGACTTTGTCTTACGATTAATTAATAACAATACCGGAGACAAGGTAATGACCCTCACCCGCAGAACCCTCCTGGGTAGCGCCGCCGCTTACGCAATCGCTTTCGCGATGCCAGTCCACGCCCAGAAACCCCTCACCATCGGCTTCTCCCAGGTCGGCGCCGAATCCGAATGGCGCACTGCCAACACCGCCTCGATCAAGAGCGCCGCCAAGCAGGCCAGCGTCAACCTGAAGTTCGCCGACGCCCAGCAGCGCCAGGAAAACCAGGTCAAGGCCATCCGCTCCTTCATCGCCCAGCGCGTCGACGTGATCGCCTTCTCGCCGGTCGTCGAATCCGGCTGGGACACGGTGCTGCGCGAAGCGAAGGCGGCCAAGATCCCGGTCATCCTGACCGACCGCGCGGTCAAGGTCAGCGACCCGTCGCTGTACGTGAGCTTCATCGGTTCCGACTTCGTGGAAGAGGGCCGCCGCGCCGCGCGCTGGCTGAGCGAGCACCAGAAGAAGAACCCGGACCGCAGCTACAACATCGTCGAACTGCAGGGCACGGTCGGCTCGGCGCCGGCGATCGACCGCAAGGCGGGCTTCGCGGAAGTTATCGCCGGTAACCCGAAGCTGAAGATCATCCGCTCCCAGACCGGCGACTTCACCCGCGCCAAGGGCAAGGAGGTGATGGAAGCCTTCCTGAAGTCCGAAGGCAAGAACATCAACGTGCTCTACGCGCACAACGACGACATGGCCATCGGCGCGATCCAGGCCATCGAGGAAGCGGGCCTGAAGCCGGGCAAGGACATCCTGGTGGTGTCGATCGACGGCGTGCGCGGCGCATTCGAAGCCATGTTGCAGGGTAAGCTCAACGTCACCGTGGAGTGCAACCCGCTGCTCGGACCGCAGCTGATCCAGACCGCGCAGGCAGTCAAGGCGGGCAAGCCGGTGCCTAAGCGCATTACCGTGAACGAGGGCGTATTCCCAGCTGAAGTCGCGGCCAAGGAATTCCCGAACCGCAAATATTGAGGCGGCCATGCTCGCCTCGACCACCGTGGCGCCGGTCCTGGAAGTGACCGGCATCCACAAGCAATTCCCGGGCGTGAAGGCGCTGCTCGATGCAGGCCTGCGCCTGTTCCCCGGCGAAGTCCATACGCTGATGGGCCAGAACGGCGCCGGCAAGTCGACCCTCATCAAGGTCCTCACCGGCGTCTACCAGCCCGAGCGCGGCAGCATCGTGCTTTCAGGCCGCGCGATCGCGCCCACTTCCACCCAGGACGCGCAGGAACTCGGCATCAGCACGGTCTACCAGGAGGTGAACCTGTGCCCGAACCTGTCCGTCGCCGAAAACATCTTCATCGGCCGCTACCCGCGCCGCTTCGGCATGATCGACTGGCGCGGCATGCGCCGCCAGGCCGCTGAACTGTTGAAGCGCCTGCAGATCGACGTCGACGTCGGCAAGCCGCTATCGCACTATCCGCTCGCCATCCAGCAGATGGTGGCGATCGCGCGCGCCCTGAACATCTCGAGCAAGGTGCTGATCCTCGACGAGCCCACCTCCAGCCTGGACGAGAACGAAGTCCAGCTGCTGTTCTCGGTGCTGCGTGGCTTGCGCGAGCAGGGCATGGCGATCCTGTTCGTCACCCACTTCCTCGACCAGACCTACGCCATCTCGGACCGCATCACCGTGATGCGCAACGGCGAGCGCGAAGGCGAATACCTGTGCAGCGAGCTGTCGCGCCTGGCCCTGGTCAACAAGATGATCGGGGCGCCGGCCGATGCGCAGGCGGACACGGGCAGCGCCTGCGCCGAGGCGGGTACGCAGGGCGAAACCTTCCTGCGCACGAAGGCACTGGCGCGCAAGGGCGTGCTGAACCCGGTCGACCTCGAGATCCGCAAGGGCGAGCTACTCGGCCTGGCCGGCCTGCTCGGGTCCGGCCGCACCGAGACGGCGCGCCTGCTGTTCGGCGCGGACAAGGCCGACGGCGGCGCCATCGAGATCGGCGGCCGCGGCCGCGTGTTCTCCACCCCGCGCGATGCGATTGCGGAGGGCATCGGCTTCTGCTCGGAAGACCGCAAGCACGAGGGCGCGATCCTGGCCCTGTCGGTGCGCGAGAACCTGATCCTGGCGCTGCAGGCGCGCCAGGGGCTGCTGCGCGCGATTCCGATGCGGCGCCAGCAGGAGCTCGCAGCCCATTACGTGAAACAGCTGGGGATCAAGACGGCGAGCATCGAGACGCCGATCGGCCTCCTGTCCGGTGGCAACCAGCAAAAGGTCTTGCTGGCGCGCTGGCTGGCAACCGAGCCGAAGCTGATGATCCTCGACGAACCCACGCGCGGCATCGACGTGCGCGCCAAGCAGGAAATCATGGACTACGTTACCACCCTGTGCCGCAAGGGCATGGCTATCCTGTTCATCTCGTCCGAACTGCCCGAGGTACTGCGCGTGAGCGACCGCGTGGTCGTCATGCGCGACCGCAAGGCCTGCGGCGAGTACGGCCGCGGTGAGCTCGACGACAGCAGCGTGCTGCACGTGATCGCCGGGGAGGGCTGCGCATGAACGCCGCCGTCAAGGACGCAGTCCTCCAGAGCGCCGGGCCGGCCGGGCCGACCGTCTTCCAGCATCCCCTGTTCCGCCCCCTGGCGGCGCTGGCCCTGCTGCTGCTAGTCGACTTCCTCCTGATTCCCGGCTTCTTCCGCCTCGAAGTCAAGGACGGCCACCTGTACGGCAGCCTGGTCGACATCGTCAACCGCGCCGCGCCGCTGATGTTGGCGGCGATCGGCATGACCCTCGTGATTGCCACGCGCGGCATCGACATCTCGGTCGGCGCGGTGGTGGCCCTGTCGGGGACGGTGGCCGCCATGCTCATCGGCGGCACCATGGTGATCAACGACGGCGTGCCCGAGTACGTGGCGAAAACGCCGATGGCGCTGGCGCTGCTGGCCGCCCTCGGCGTCGCGCTGCTGTGCGGGCTGTGGAACGGCGCGCTGGTCGCCGGCCTGGGCCTGCAGCCGATCGTTGCCACCCTGATCCTGATGGTGGCCGGGCGCGGCCTGGCCCAGTTGCTCACCGACGGCCAGATCGTCACCGTCTACTACCAGCCCTTCTTCTTCCTGGGCAGCGGCTATCTGCTCGGCCTGCCGTTCGCGCTGTTCGTGGTGGTGGCGGTGTTCGCGGTGACCAGCCTGCTGCTGCGCCACACGGCGCTCGGCCTGTTCATCCAGGCGGTCGGGGTGAATCCTGTCGCGGCGCGCCTGGCCGGCATCCGCACCGCGGCCCTGGTCGTCTTCGTCTACGTGTTCAGCGCGGCCTGCGCCGGCATGGCGGGACTGATGATCAGCTCCAACGTGAAGAGCGCGGACGCCAACAACGCCGGCCTGCTGCTGGAACTGGACGCCATCCTGGCGGTCACGCTGGGCGGCACCTCGCTCGCCGGCGGCAAGTTCTCGCTGGTGGGCAGCATCATCGGGGCGCTGATCATCCAGACCCTCACCTATACCATCTACTCGCTGGGCGTGCCGCCCGAGGTCAACATGGTCGTCAAGGCAATCGTGGTCTTCCTGGTCTGCATCTCGCAGTCCGACCGCTTCAAGAGCCTGGGAAAGAGGAGGGCGGCATGAACGCATTCAACAAGCACCTGACTTCCGCGCCCTGGTTCACCTCGGCGGCCACCGTGGTCCTGCTGGCGGCCATGCTGCTGGCCGGAGGCCAGGCCTACGACGGCTTCCTGTCGCTGCAGGTGATGCTGAATCTCCTGATCGACAACGCCTTCCTACTGGTGCTGGCCATCGGCATGGGCTTCGTCATTCTTTCCGGCGGCATCGACCTCTCGGTGGGCGCGGTGCTGGCGCTGGCGACCATGGTCGCGGCCTGGCTGCTGCAGGTGGCGCAGTGGCCGCCGGCTGCCGTGATCGCGGCGGTGCTGCTGGGCGGCGCGGCCTTTGGCGGCAGCATGGGCGCCATCATCCATGTATTCCGCCTCCAGCCTTTCATCGTCACCCTGGCCGGCATGTTCCTGGCGCGCGGCCTGTGCTACCTGATCAGCGTCGAGTCGATCACCATCACCGACCCGCTGTTCGTCGCCATGTCGCAGACCCAGCTGCCCTTCCTCGGCGGCTTCCTGTCGCCCGGCGCCCTGGTCGCGATCGGCATGCTCTTGCTGGCGGTGTGGGTGGCGCACTATTCGGCTTTCGGACGCGCGGTCTACGCCATCGGCGGCAACGAGGGGTCGGCCGCGATGATGGGCCTGGCCGTGGGGCGCACCAAGGTCCTGGTCTACGCATTCAGCGGCTTTTGCGCGGCGCTCGGCGGCCTGCTGTTTTCGTTCTACATGCTGTCGGGGTATGGGCTGCATGCGCAGGGCACCGAACTCGATGCCATCGCGGCCGTCGTTATCGGCGGCACGCTGCTCACCGGCGGCTATGGCTATGTGCTGGGGGCGCTGTCGGGCGTGCTGGTGCTCGGCACCATCCAGACCCTGATCGCCTTCGACGGCACCCTGAGTTCCTGGTGGACCAGGATCGTGATCGGCGCCCTGTTGTTCGTGTTCTGCGTGGTGCAGCGCCTGATGGGTTTCCGTCAGAAGCAAAGCTGATAAATACAAGCGAAATATAAGGAGACGTGATGAACAAGATGTCCGTACTGGTGGCCGGACTGGCTGCCGCATTGGCAGCACCTTCGGCCCTGGCCGCCAACCCCATCGTGAAGGAGATCTTCACGGCCGACCCGGCCGCCCTGGTCGACAACGGCCGCGTCTACGTCTACGTCGGCAAGGACGAAGCGCCGGTCGGCGGCAAGGAGTACGTGATGAACGAGTGGCGCGTCTACTCCAGCTGCGACATGAAGAAGTGGGTCGACCATGGCTCGCCGCTGCGCTACAGCACCTTCAAGTGGGCCGGCCGCGACGCCTGGGCCTCGGACATCGTCAAACGGAACGGCAAGTATTACTTCTATTCGACTGTGGACCACGCCGCGCTCAAGAGCAAGGCGATCGGCGTGGCCGTTTCAAGCAGCCCGACCGGGCCCTTCGTCGACGCGCGCGGCACCGCGCTGGTCACCAACGACATGACCAAGGAAACCCCGATTCCCTGGGACGACATCGATCCGGCCGTCTTCATCGACGACGACGGCCAGGCCTATCTGTACTGGGGCAACACGGTGCTGAAGTACGCCAGGCTCAAGCCGAACATGATCGAGCTCGACGGTCCGATCCATACCGTGGGCCTGGACTCCTTTACCGAAGCGGCCTACCTGCACAAGCACAAGGGCACCTACTACCTCTCGTACTCGCGCAAGTTCCCGGAAGAGACCGTGGTCATGAGCGGCCCGACGGCGACCGGCCCCTGGACCTTCGGCGGCGTGATCATGGAGAAGAACAGCAATGTGAACACGATCCACCAGGCCATCGTCGAGTTCAACGGCAAGTCCTATATCTTCTACCACAACGGCAAGCTGCCGACAGGCGGCGAATTCCGCCGCTCGGTCGCCGTGGAGGAGCTGCACTACGGCCCCGACGGGACGATCCTGCCGGTGGCGCAGACGGCGCAAGGCCCGGCCGCCAATCCCGCGCCTGGCTGCCAGTGATAGCTACCGCCCAGCTTTTCCTATCGAAGTGATATCGATACTGATATTATTTTCCGATGGATACAACAAACCCGAACTGGTTCCTGAAGGCGCGCCTCAAGACGCGCCAGCTGCTGCTCCTGATTGCGCTGGACGACTACCGCAACATCCACCGGGCGGCCGAGGAACTCCACATGACGCAGCCGGCGGCGTCCAAGCAGATCAAGGACCTGGAAGAGATGCTGGACGTGCGCCTGTTCGAGCGCCTGCCGCGCGGGATGGAGCCGACCATCTACGGCGAGACCATGATCCGCCATGCGCGCATGGCGCTCACCAGCCTGGCATTGGCGCACGACGACCTGGTGGCCCTGAAGGCCGGCCTGTCCGGGCAGGTGGAGGTGGGCGTCATCATGTCGCCCGCGATGGCGCTGTTGCCGCGCGCGATCGCACGCATCAAGGAGCAGGCGCCGCTGCTGCGGATCGGCGTGCACCTCGAGCCCAGTAACGTTTTGCTCGACAAGCTGCAGCGCGGGACGCTCGACTTCATGATCGGCCGCATCCTGGAAAAGGAAGATTCGAGCGGCCTGGTGTACGAGGAGCTGACCGAGGAACCGGCCTGCGCCGTGGTGCGCCCCGGCCACGCGCTGCTCGAAGCGAAGGACCTGCGCCTGGAGGACATCGCCGACCGGCCCTGGATTTTGCCGCCGCCCGGCAGCATCCTGCGCCACCGCTTCGACATGATGTTCCGCCGCGCCGGGCTGCAGCCGCCGGCGAACGTGGTCGATACCACCGCGCTGCTGCTCGTCACCACGCTGCTGCAGCAGACCGATTCGCTGCACGTGATGCCGCTGGAGGTGGCGCAGTATTATGCGTCGCTGAACGTGATGCGCGTGCTGCCGATCGAACTGCCCTGCAAGATGGACGCCTTCGGCATCATCCGGCAACAGGACCACCTGCTGTCGCCGGGCGCCGAGCTGCTGCTGCGGCAGGTCAGGCTGGCGGCTTCCGAGATCTACTGAGGCGGCGCCGGGCCCGCGCCGGCCCGGCATTGCTGGCGTTGCCAAACTCCGCGATAATCCGGGCTTGCGCCCATTCCGGACGCCAACCGTTACCCTTCATCGCGCCGATCGCATGCCTGGCCGGCGCCCCATACCGATGACAAATCCGTTTCGCACACTGACCTCCACGTCCACCGCCTTCCTGGCGCCGCTGCTCCTGAGCGCCTGCGCCCATACCGCCGGCCCGGCCTCGACGGCAGCGCCGATGCCGCCCGCGCAGATCGGCGTCGCCTCGTTCAACCTGGCCTGGGCCGGTTCGCAGCAGGATTTCGACCACCATGCCGCCGTCTGCACGGCCGTGAACTGGTGCGATACCCGCCCGAAGCGCGAAAAGGGCCAGTCGCGCCCGACGGAGGAAGCGGTGCAGGCGGCGCGCCAGTGCGTGGCCGACACCGAGCGCCTGGCCGGCGGCCCGGAGAAAGCCGGGATGCTGGTGCCGTGTAACGCCTACCTGGCCCGCGACAACGCCACGCCGCCTACCAGCGCCGACTACGCCGCCAAGCTGGCCGGCCTGCAAACCACGATCGCCAACCTGATCGAGAAGCAGGGCGTGAAAGTGATCGCTTTCCAGGAAGTGCGTTCGGCCGAGGTGATCAAGACCCTGCTCGGCAAGCATGCCGACCGCTTCGGCACCTGCGACGCGCCGCACGACGGTTTCCAGACCACGGCATTCGCCTGGGACAAGAGCATGGGCGAGACCGGCGCCAAGTGCAGCGTGAACGAAGACCTGGCGGTGAGCGACAACCCGGGCGCCAAGGATGCGCGCAAGGTGCGTCCGGGCCTGACGCTGGAACTGGAGTGGGCCGGGCGCCGCGTCAGCTTCCTGAACGTGCACTTGAAATCGAGCTGCGCCAACATCGTGCCGACCCCGATCTATCAGGCGCGCCTGCTCGACGATCCGAATCCCGCCTGCCAGGTGCTGAACCGCCAGGTCGCGCCGATCGAGCGCTGGCTCGACAGCGTGGCCCAGCGCAGCCCCGACTTCGTGCTGCTGGGCGACTTCAACCGCCGCATCGACGAGGAAGCCGCCGCGAATATCCCGGCGGAGAAGGTGCGCGTCGACGGCAGCAATCCGGCCGGCGTGCCGCCCCAGGATGCCAACGGCAAGGTCGCCACGCGCTACCTGTGGCAGGAACTGAACGACGGCAGCCGCTCGCTCAAGCAGGTGCCGCTGACCGGCATCGAAGAGGGTTGCCGCGGCTTCACCGGCCTTGACCACATCGTGCTGAGCGGTGCACTGGCCGCGCGCCAGGCGCCGGATATCGGTTCGCGCAAGACGGCCGTCGTGCAGGCGCCGGGCCAGCGCATCGACACCAGCGACCATTGCCCACGCAGCGTGACCCTGAACCTGTAATGGGCGCCGGGACCGGTCTCCTGTCCCAACGTTAGGAATCATCGCCGGCTTCCATGCCGGCGATTTTCTTTTCTGCCTCGACTACAGCGGCAGCGTCGTCTCGTACTTCACCTCGCGCAGCGCCACGCTGGTATTCACCTGCGCCACCCCGTTCAGCTTGACCAGCACGTTGTGCAGGAAGTCGTGGTAGGCGTCCATGTCGGCCACCACCACCTTCACCATGTAGTCCGAGCTGCCGGTCGTTTCATAGCATTCCACCACTTCCGGCCGCAGCCGCATCGCTTCCTCGAACTGTTCCACCACGCCTTCGGCATGGCGCGCCAGCGATACGTGCAGCAGGCACACCACCGCCAACCCCAGCTTGCGTCGGTCGAGCAGGGCGGTGTAGCGCAGGATGTAGCCGTTCTCCTCGAGTTCCTTCTGGCGCCGCCAGCAGGGGCTGGCCGACATGCCGATCTTTTCCGCCAGCTCGTTCGACGACACCCGGCCATTCTTCTGTAGTTCCGCAAGGATCTTGATCGACGCATGGTCGAGCGGTGTGTTTTTCATTTTTTGCCCCTGTTTCAGAAAGATTCTTGCCAGTTTAATCGTCTTGGCTAAAGAAATAGAAAAAATCTTTCTCCCCGTGCGGCATATCCTGTCTGCTTACAAAAGCATAACGAGACAATGAATTCCATGACCACCCCGCCAGCCCTGCTGGCCGACCCCGACTACGCCCTCGACGACAACCTGCGCCGCGAAAGCGGCCGCGTCTTCCTCACCGGCACGCAGGCCCTGGTGCGCCTGCTGTGCATGCAAAAAGTGGTCGACGAACGCCAGGGCCTGAACACGGCCGGTTTCGTCAGCGGCTACCGCGGCTCGCCGCTGGGCGCGGTCGACCAGGAACTCTGGCGCGCGAAAGACCTGCTGCAAGCACGCAGCATCGACTTCCTGCCGGCGATAAACGAAGAACTCGGCGCCACCGCCGTGATGGGGTCGCAGCAGGTCGAAGCCGACCCGACGCGCAAGGTCGACGGCGTATTCGGCATGTGGTACGGCAAGGGCCCGGGCGTGGACCGCGCCGGCGACGCCCTGAAGCACGGCCACGTCTACGGTTCGTCGCCGCACGGCGGCGTGCTGGTGATCCTGGGCGACGACCACGGCTGCGTGTCCTCGTCGATGCCGCACCAGAGCGAGCAGGCACTGATCGCCTGGAGCATGCCGGTCATCAATCCGGCCAACATCCAGGAATACCTGGAATTCGGCCTGTACGGCTGGGCCCTGTCGCGCTTCTCGGGCGCCTGGTGCGGTTTCAAGGCGATTTCCGAAACCGTGGAAGGCGGCGCCGTGGTCGAGCTGCCGGCGATGCCGTCCTTCGCCACGCCGCAGGATTACGTCGCCCCGGCCGATGGCCTGCACAACCGCTGGCCCGATTTGCCGGGCCTGGCGCTGGAAGTGCGTCTTGATGCCAAGCTCGAAGCCGTGCAGGCCTTTGCCCGCGCCAACTCGATCGACCGCCTAGTCGTGGCCGCGCCGCAAGCGCGCATCGGCATCATCAGCGCCGGCAAGGCTTATCTCGACCTGGTCGAAGCGCTCGAACGCCTGGGCCTGCCGCTGGCTCGCCTGGAAGAACTCGGCGTGCGCGTGTACAAACCCGGCCTGACCTTCCCGCTGGAGCGTACCCGCCTGGCCGCCTTTGCCGCCGGCCTCGAGGAAATCCTGGTGGTGGAAGAAAAGGGCCCGGTGATCGAGCAGCAGGTGAAAAACCTGTTCTACAACCTGCCCACGCAAAGCCGTCCCGCCGTGGTCGGCAAGGCCGGCCGCGACGGCAGCCCGCTGCTGTCGGCGCTGGGCGAGCTGCGTCCTTCGCGCATCGCGCCGGCCCTGGTGCACTGGCTGGCGCCGCGCTTCCCCGAACTCGACCTGGGACGCCTGCTGCCCGACTTCTGCGCCGCCGCGCTGCCCTCGAACAGCGCCGACGGCGTCAAGCGCACGCCATACTTCTGCTCGGGTTGCCCGCACAACACCTCGACCCGCGTGCCCGAAGGCAGCCGCGCCTATGCCGGCATCGGCTGCCACTTCATGGCCACCTGGATGAAGCGCGACACCAATTACCTGTCGCAGATGGGCGGCGAGGGCGTCAGCTGGGTCGCGTCCTCGCGCTTCGTGGACGAGCCGCACGTGTTCCAGAACCTGGGCGACGGCACCTTCTACCATTCGGGCTCGCTGGCAATCCGCCAGGCCGTGGCCGCGCGCACCAACATCACCTACAAGATCCTGTACAACGACGCGGTCGCCATGACCGGCGGCCAGCCGGTGGACGGCACCCTGTCCGTGCCGCAGATCGTGCAGCAGGTGGTGAGCGAAGGTGCTCGGAAAACCGTGGTCGTCACCGACCAGCCTGAGAACTATGCGCAGGTGAAGCTGCCCGACGGCGTGACCGTGCATCACCGCGAAGAGCTCGATGCGATCCAGCGCGAGCTGCGCGCCATTCCGGGCGTGACGGTGCTGGTCTACGACCAGACCTGCGCCGCCGAAAAGCGCCGCCGCCGCAAGAAGAACAAGCCGGGCAAGACCGTCTTCCCGGACCCGGCGCGCCGCATGGTGATCAATCCGGCCGTGTGCGAAGGCTGCGGCGACTGTGGCGTGCAGTCGAACTGCCTGTCGATCCTGCCGCTCGAAACCGAATTCGGCCGCAAGCGCCAGATCGAGCAATCGTCCTGCAACAAGGATTACTCCTGCGTCGAGGGCTTTTGCCCGAGCTTCGTCTCGGTGCTGGGCGGCGCCTTGCGCAAGCCGGCCGTCAGCACGCTGTCGCTGGCCGACCTCGAACAGGCCCTGGCGGCCTACCCGCAACCGGCGCCGGCGGCGCTGGCCAAACCCTTCGAAATCCTGGTCGCGGGCGTGGGCGGCACCGGCATCGTCACCGTCGGCGCGCTGATCACCATGGCGGCCCACCTGGAAGGCAAGGGCGCCTCGACCCTGGACTTCATGGGCTTCGCGCAAAAGGGCGGGGCGGTGCTGTCGCACGTGCGCGTGGCGTCGTCGCCGGCGCGCCTGAACCAGGTGCGCATCGATTTGCGCCAGGCCGACGCCGTCTTCGCCTGCGACCTGGTGGTCGCGGCCATGCCCGACAGCTTGTCGGTAATGCGCGCCGGGCACACGAAGGTGGTTGCCAACGACCGCGAAATCCCCACCGCCGACTTCACGCGCGAGCGCGATGCCTCGATCAACAAGGAAGGGCTGCTGGAAAAGCTGGGCCTGGCCGCCGGCATGGAAAACCTGGTGCGCCTCGACGCGCACGAAACGGCGGCGCGCTTCCTGGGCGACCCGATCGGCGGCAACATCCTCCTGATGGGCTATGCCTGGCAGGCGGGGCTGGTGCCGGTCGGCCTGCCGGCGCTGCTGCGCGCGATCGAACTGAACGGCGTTGCCATCGACATGAACAAGCGCGCCTTCATGCTGGGCCGCCTGGCCGCGGCCGATGCGGCGGCACTCGGACGCCTGGACCGCAGCGAGCGCAAGGTGATCCAGTTCAGCGCGCCGAAGCCGCTGGCGGACACGGTTGCCGTGCGCACGGACTTCCTGACCGCGTACCAGGATGCGGCCTATGCCAAGCGCTATGCGGACGCCATCGCCGCCGTCGAGCGCCGCGAAGCGGAAATCGACCCCACCGGCTCGCGCAAGCTGAGCAAGCTGGTGGCGCGCAACCTGTTCAAGGTGATGGCCTACAAGGACGAATACGAAGTGGCGCGCCTGCACGCCGACCCGGCCTTCCGTGCCCAGATCGCCGCCCAGTTCGAGGGCGACTACAAGCTCGCCTTCCACCTGGCGCCGCCGATGCTGGCGCGCCGCAAGCCGGGTTCCGATGTGCCGGCCAAGATGCGCCTGGGCGGCTGGATGATGCCGGTATTCGGCATGCTGGCCAAATTCAAGTCCCTGCGCGGCGGGCCGCTCGACGTGTTCGGCTATACCGAGGAGCGCAAGCGCGAACGGGCGCTGCGCGAACGCTATCTGGCTTTCGTGGAGACGCTGGCGGCGAGCCTGAGCCTTGGCAACCGCGAGGCCGCGCTGAAGCTGGCGCAATTGCCGGACGGGGTGCGCGGCTACGGCCACATCAAGCTGGCGGCAATGGACAAGCTGGACGCCGAATGGCCGAAGCTGATGGCCATCTACCGTGGCGAGCAGGTGATCGAGCTGAAACGGCGCGCCTGAAGCGCCTCCCGTTCAAACGATAGCCGCCATCGCGCTGCAGCGATGGCGGCTATCTCTGGGGCCGCCCCCGTCAGTTGGCCGTTTCGGCCGCTTTCTTGCGCCGCTTGCGGAAGGGGTAGGCCTGCTGGCTCAGGTAACCCTCCGGGATCTTGCTGCCCACGACCCCATAAGTTGCCGGGAATTGCTGGTCGGTCTTCACCGCCGTGCCGAACAGGTAATCGATGAACGCGAAGTGGGCCGCGTAATTCTTGTCGATGGCGACCTGTTCGCTGCTGTGGTGCCAATGATGGAAATCCGGCGTCACGATCAGGTATTTCAGCGGTCCCCATGGAATATGCACGTTCGCATGGTTGAACACGGCCTGGAAGCCGACGATCACGATGTACATGTCGACCACGCTCTTGTCGAAGCCGAGCAGGAACAGCGGCGTGAGAACGGCGATGCGGGTCACAATAATTTCCAGCATGTGCAGGCGCGAGCCGGCCAGCCAGTCCAGGGTATTCACGCTGTGGTGCACGGAGTGGACTTTCCACAGCCAGGGGACTTCGTGGTAGGCCCGGTGCACGGCGTACTCGGCCAGGTCGGCCACCAGCAGGCAGAGCAGCAGCTGGGGCAGGAAGTGGATCGAGCTGATGAATTGCTGCAGCCCTTCCTCGCCAACCACGATGAGCTGGGCACGGTGCACGAAGAAGTTCACGATCAACAGCATTAGCCCGACCAGCAAATGGTTCACGCCAAAGTGAATCAGGTCGGTTTGCCATTCCTTGCGGAAGATCGGCTGGTTCCTGTACAGCGGGAACAGCTTTTCGAGGATGACGAACACGGTGGTCGAGCCGAGCAGGTCGAGGATCAGCCAGTCGAAGCCGAGATACGGCGTGTGGTCCGGAAAATCGCCCACCGGCACCTTTGCGCCGCCCAGGGCAATTGTCACCAGCACGAACGCAAAAGCGAGCACATTCACGTTGCGGCGCCGGTTGAAGACGATATTGAAAAGCGACAGCATGCCCGACACCAGCAGCCCCGAGAACAGCAGGGCGCGGCACCAGTCGACGTTATAGGCCCGGCGCAGCTCGGGCGTGGTCAGGTATTCCGGGAACAAGAAGGCGAGCACGCCCAGGAAACTCAGGAAGCCCAGGCACAGGGCCAGGGCCGTGGTGATCGTGCCCTGGCCTGGCGTCAGCTCGCCGTCGGCGCTCAACAAATCGGTGGCGTCGTCGACGATCTCGCCGACACGGGGCAGCAGCGCGGCGGACGCGTTCTGCGATGGGGAAGGGTCCTGGTTTGGCATGGCTGTCGATGAAGAGTTCGGTCTGCAGCGCAGGCTACCGCAGTTTCTTTTAAAAAACTAGACTCTCAGGAACATCTTTGTTGTGAGTCGAAGTTGTTATGGATGAGACAAAAGCCGTATCGCGTGCCGACGCTCGCACCGTTGCCCGGCTTGGCCCCCATGCCGTGTACAGCACGCCCGCATCGAGGCGCCGCGCCAGGTGCGCCGCCAGCGCGTCCGGCGCCGCGCTCCGCAACCGTCCGTCCTCCACAAACGATACCGCCGGCCCCACCTGGTCCAGGCAGCTAACCGCCAGGTTCAGCGTCGCGCGCACGCCAGGGCAGGCCAGGGCGTCGGCGAAATCGGCGCGGATGGTTTGCACCAGCAGGTCGAGGTCGAGGTGGGCGAAGCGCAACGTGCCCTGGAACTCGTTCGCCACATTGGTCGGGTCCTCGATCCCGGCATGGGGCTTGCCCGGCAGTTCCCCGGCCAGCGGGCCGGCGCCGTGGCGCGTGAGGTAGGCGCGGGTGACGTAGGTGATATCGAGTGTCCCGATTCCCGCTTCACCCGCGACCTCCAGCGCATTCCGGATGCCCGTATGCGAGCGCGTCACGTAGGGAAAGGCGCCGCGCTCCTGGTCGAGCAGCAAGCCCTGCGCGCCTTCGAACACGACCTGCTTGTACGCATTCAGCACTTCGGGCCGCGCACAGCGTGTCGCACGGCGGAACTGCATCGCCGCGTGTACATAGCCCTGCAGCGCCTCGTCGCTGGCGAGCCACTCGGCATCCTGCGCGTCGAGGGCGGCAATGCCGAGCGCGGCAAGGCGGCGCGGCACATAGTCGGCGCGGATCGCCGCCAGCCGGTTCAGCAGGTAGGCGGAACCCTGGCGCAGGTCGCCCACGCTCAACGCAAACGCGGGGTCGAGGTTGCGTTCGATCGTCTCGCCGAAGCCCATGCCGCAACTGCCGTGGCGGCCAGCGCCACGGTGCCGTTCGACGACCTGATTGAGCAGGATGTCGTACAGCGTGGAGACCGGCGCCCGCTCGTCGACGAACACCGGCGGCAGCGCCACGCCGGCAGCCGTCAGCGCGTGCGCCTCTTTTAGGAACAGCGAGGGATGGCAGACGAAGTGGCGCGACAGGAAAGTCGCCGCGCCGGCCAGGGTGCCGCTGCCGAAGTGGGAGAACACATGCCGCAGGCCGTCCGGCGTGGTAACGGTGTGGCCGGCCTGGGCGCCGCCGTTGAAGCGCACCACGATGCCGTCCTTGCCAGCGGGCGCGATGTGATAATCGGTCATCAGACCCTTGCCTTCGTCGCCGTAGTTGGCGCCGATGACGGCCTTGGCGGTGTACCGCATGGTGTCTCCCCCGATCGGATCAGAAACGCACCAGTTCGCGCAGTGCCCCCATGCGCGTGGCGGGCAGGGAGCCCAGCGCATGCGCTACCACCACCGAGGTATCGCCCGACCAGCTGTTCGCCACCGTGTCGCGGTCGCGGCCTTCGTTGACTTCCATCGCCGACACCACCACTTCCGCCAGCCGGCGGTAATCCTTCAGTCGCAGCACGCGCTGGCCGAGCAGCGCCTTCCACTTCTTCAGCACCCGCGGCAGGTAGCTTTGCGCATAACTGCCTTCCTCGACCACGACATGGAAGACGTGGTACATGCGCGAGACCATGGTCAGCAGCTCGGCCATCGACAGATTGCGCTGCAGTGTGTCGCCGAAGATTGCTCGGGCATGCTTGGCCAGCAGTTCCTCGGGCGGTTCCTCGTCGCCGACGGTGAACAGATAGCCCTTGCGGCCGCGTTTCTCGAAGCAGTCGATCTGCGTGTGCTGGGCCGCGAAGTACCAGGGCAGGTGATAGCCTTCGTGGCTGTTGCCGCCGCCGCCTTTCTCGAGCCAGATCATCTTCAGCTGGTCGGCGATGCGGATGTCGGCTTCGAACTGCGTAATCTGCAGCGGCGCGTCGTCGTGGTACGAATCGCCGATGCCGCAGGCCAGGATGTGCGGGTCCGACACCGGTTTGCGCTTCAGGATTTCCTCGACCAGGGTGCCGAGACCTTCGCGCGCCATGGCGTCGGCGATCATGCCCATCGAACCGGTGACGTCGAGCCCGATGATGATCGCGTTCGAATCCGGATTCACCAGCGAGTCGCGCGATTCGCGCACCACGCCGTACGGATTGAGTTTCGGATGCATGCCCGACGACGTGAAGATGTCCTCGGTGCGTTTGCCGACGGTTGCCTTTGCGGTGCGCTTCCAGTCGTCTTCGTCCCAACGTGCTCCACCCATGATGTTCTCCTTGATTGTCAACTGCGGTTCTACCGCGGGTCAACTGCGTAGATGTCGCTTTGCGTGAGGGGCAGTTCGGCGAAGCGACGTGCGCCGAAGCTGTCATGCAGGACCTGGGTGCGCCAGGTCCGGTATTCGTCGATCGGGCTGCTTGACGCGGGCAGGCGCAGCCAGTCGATCATGGCCTGCGGTGCGGCGCCGTCGCGTTCCAGGCGGCTGCCGCCGATGTCGCCCAGCAGTGCGCGGCCGATGGCGCGCACCAGTTCCAGGTCGGTGCGGATGTCGGCGCGCTTCCTGTCCAGCAGGCCATGCGGCGCCCATTCGATGGTGCTGGCCGGCGCCGCGGTCATGCGCTCGCCGAGCCGCGCCGCATACCACCAGCCGCCCAGCACAGCCACGCTGTGATCCGGCGGCGACAGAAAGCAGGTGTCAAGCGAGAGGGCGTTGTGCGCGATGCCGGCATGCTGGAAGTAGCAGCACAGGTTGAGCAGCGAGCTGACCACCCAGGCCACGTGACGCGGATCGAGGCGCCCGCCAAGGTGCTCGAGCACGTCGCGCAGCAGGAGCAGGTCGGGCGTCTTGCGCATCACGATCACCCAGGCGTCGGCGGTGCGGAAGGCGCCGGCGAAAGGGCAGGCGGGCAGGTGCGGCGCGATCTGTTGCCGCATCCTGTCGTCGGCGTAGTCCAGGTTCCTGATCGTGCGCTCGGCGGCTTCCACCAGGTCGGCGTGCGCGAGATCGATGGCAAAGGCGGCCACCGTGCCGGCGACATACATCGCGCCGAGTTCGAAGCGGTGGCAGCGCAGGTAGTTGATCTCGTAGTGCTTGCCGTCGACCGCGGCCAACTGCAGGACGCCGCCGCCGCGCGCCTCCAGCCTTTCCGCGCTTTTCTCGTAGAGGCATTTGATGTGCTGGAAGACCCGGTGCGCGCCGGCTTCGCTGTTGCGGTCCGGATGCCACTTCATGGCCAGTAGGCGGAAGGCCTTCTTGATGTCGTCGGCGCTGCCGCCGAACAGGCGCTCCGGACTGTGTTCGGGAATGGCCAGCAGGCTTGCTGCGGACAGGTTCGAGAGATCGTTGACCATGCGTTTTCCTCCGTCGATAGAAGGGATAGTAGCATGTTTATCGTAAAACGCAACTAACAACTAACATGCCCACCATTCATTCTTCATTGCAACAATGACGAGGTATCGTATGATCTTCACGTTTATCGCAGCTGACAATCATCATGAAACGATACGAAGATCCGCTGGCCCTGGTCGATGTCACGCTCTTTACCATCCGTGAAGGGCGGCTGTCGCTGCTGCTGGCCACGCGCAAGAATCGGGACGAGCCATATTTCGGCGCCCTGGCGCTGCCCGGCGGCGTCATCCACACCGACGAGGACGAGAACGCGCAGGACGCCGCCAGCCGCGTCGTGCGCACCAAGCTCGGTTTCGATCCGCCCTACATGGAGCAGCTCTACACCTTCTCGGGCCGGCTGCGCGATCCGCGCCGCTGGTCGCTGTCGGTGGCGTATTACTCGCTGGTGCCGGAAAGCGTGCTGGAACAGACGCAGGTCGAGGGACTGGAGTTCGTGCCGGCCGATCGCATTCCCGACCTGCCGTTCGACCACAACGAAATCGCCGCCATGGCGATTCGCCGCCTGCGCAGCAAGTCGACCTATTCGTCCTTGCTGACTTTCCTGCTGCCGTCGGAATTCACGATCCCCGAACTGCACGCGGTATACGAGCAGGTGACCGGCTCGGCCACCAACATCGCGGCTTTCCGCAAGAAGGTGCTGGACGAGGACATGATCGAAGCGACCGGCGAGCGCCGCAAGGGCGGTCAGCACCGCGCGCCCGACCTGTACCGGCGCAAGGGGAACGGATTGCAGGAGCTGAAGCGGACGATCTAGTCCGCTTCCGGGAGGCGCGGCTTAGCCGAGCGCAATGCGGCGGCTGGCCACGCGCGCCACGATGTCGGCGTCGTGCGTCACCAGCAGCAGGGCGCAGCCGCTCGCGCGCACCTGCTCCAGCAGCAGCGCGAACACCTCTTGCTGGGTCACCGGGTCCAGGCGCGAGGTCGGTTCGTCGGCGAAGATCAGCGCCGGTTTCATCAAGAGCACGCGCGCCAGCGCGATGCGCTGCAGTTCGCCGCCCGACACCTGGTGCGGCAGGCGGTCGAGCAGGGCCGGCGTCAGACGCATGCGTTGCAAGAGCGTTTCCAGCTCGGCCCAGTCGAGGCGGTGCAGGTTGACCAGGTCGCGTAGCGACTGGCGCAGGGTGATCCGCGGCGCAAAGGCGGCGCCCGGGTCTTGCTGGATTTTCTGGAAGGCGGTCGGCGCCAGGCCGGGTGCGCGCGTCACGCGGCCCGCGCCTGGTTCCAGCAGGCCGAGCACGATGTTGCCGAAGGTGGTTTTCCCCGATCCGCTGGGGCCGCTGACCGCGACGATTTCGCCGGGCGCGATGGCGGCGTCGATGCCGGAGAACAGGGTCTGCTGGCCGTAGGCCTTGGCGACACCCTCGATGCGCACCAGGGCGCCGGCGCCGGCGCCGGCCGGCCGGGGCGCCGGCCAGCACGCCGGATCGGCCGCCAGCAGGCGCTTCGTGTAGTCCTGTTGCGGCGCCGCCAGCACGGCCGCCGCTTCGCCCTGCTCGATCACTTCGCCCTTCAGCATCACGCCCAGCTGCCCGCCCAGCGCCCGCGCCAGCCAGACGTCGTGGGTGATGCACAGCAGGCTCATGCCCTCACGTTGGGCCGCGCGCAGCAGTTCCAGCACCTCGCCGCGGCGGTCGGCATCGAGTCCCTTGGTCGGTTCGTCGATGATCATCAGCGGCGCGCCGGCCGCGTGCGTGGCGAGGAAGGCGACGCGCTGCGCCATGCCGCCCGAAATCATGAACGGGTACTTGTGCGCGGCGTCGCCCAGGCCGAGCGATGCCAGCGCACGGTCGGCGCGCGCCTTTCCCTCCGCGAAGCGCGCCCGCCATCCGCCGCGCGCGGCGGCCGGGGCCCCGACCAGGGCGTAGGTCTCGGCCACCTGGGCCCGCACCGGCATGGTCGGGTCGAGCGCGAGCCAAGGTTCCTGCGGCAGCAGAGCCAGGCGCCGGCCCCAGAGCGCATGGCGGCTGCGCGCATCGGCGGCGTCGTTCGCGTCACCGGCAATCGCCACGCGGCCCGTACAGC
Organism: Massilia sp. IC2-278; assembly: GCF_020708045.1. GTDB lineage: Bacteria > Pseudomonadota > Gammaproteobacteria > Burkholderiales > Burkholderiaceae_D > Telluria. The sequence continues at coordinate 294,858 of NZ_JAJFES010000003.1, read as the reverse complement.
GCAGCGAGGACGGCAGATTGCCCATGATCGCCTGCGCCAGCAGCGACTTGCCGGAGCCGCTTTCGCCCAGCAGCGTCAGCACGCCGCCGGGCGGGATCGCGAACGACACGCCGCGCACCAGCGCCTGCTCGCCGTGCAGCACGGCCAGGTTCTCGACCGCCAGGGCCGGCGTCACGCCCGGTGCATTCATGCCGTCTCCTTTTCCGGCGACAGCAGCAACAGCCCGAGCAGCGTCAGGAACAGGGTCAGCACCGGCGCGCCAACCAGCCAGGGCGCTTCGCCGTAATAGGGCAGCAGCTCGATCATCATCACGCCCAGTTCCGGCGTCGGCGGCTGCAGGCCGACGCCGACGAAACCGAGGGCCGACATGGCCAGTACCGCGCCGGCAAAGCCGAAGCGCATCAGCGTGAACAGGCGCGGCAGCAGTTCCGGCAGCAGGTGGCGGCGCACGATGTGCAGCGGGCCGAAGCCGAGCAGGCGCGCCGCCTCCACGTGCGGGCTGGCCATCAGGATGCGCGTGGCGGCGCGCACCACGCGGAAGTATTCGACCCACAGCGCCAGCGAGATGCCGACGTACAGCGGCCAGAAGCCGCCCGGCGCAAAGGCGGCGAGCAGCAGCACCAGCAGCAGGCCGGGCAGGGCCAGCACCGCATCGGCAATTGCCGCCAGCACGCGTTCGGGCCAGCCGCCGCGCCAGGCCGCGAGCAGCCCGATTAGCGTGCCGGGAATCGCCGCCGACAGCACGCTGACCAGGGCCAGCGCCAGCGACAATTGCGCCGCATGGGCCAGCCGCGCCAGCGCGCTGCGTCCGAGCTGGTCGAAGCCCAGCGGGTGCGCCAGGCTAGGCGCTTCCAGATAACGATCGAGCTGCTGGGCGGCCGGGTCGATGCCGACCAGCCAGGGGCCGAGCAGGGCAAAGGCGCCGATGGCCGCCAGCAGTACGATGCCTGCCAGCTGTGCGCGGCCCAGGCGGCGCTGCGGCGCGGTGTCGATGAAGTCGTCGGAAGAAAGCGAATGCATGTTTACGGTTACGGCCGGCGGCGCGGGTCGATGAAGGCACAGGCCGCGTCGACCAGTGCGTTGAAGAGGACGAACATCAGGCCGAGCACCAGCGCGGTGCCCTGGATCATCGGCACGTCGCGCCCGAAGATGGCGTGCACCAGCGCGTGGCCGATGCCGGGCCAGGCGAAGATGGTCTCGACTAGCACTACGCCTTCGACCAGGTACACCAGCTGCACGCCGAGGTAGGCCACCACCGGCGCGGCCACGTTGCGCAGGCCGTGGCGCAGCAGCGCCTGGCGCAGGCTCAGGCCCTTGGTCAGGGCAAAGGCGAAGTACGCCGAGCCGCGCACCCCGACCATCGCGTCGCGCGCCACGCGGCAGGAAACGGCGGCCATGCCCAACGCGAGGGTGAGCGCCGGCAGCATGATGCTGCCATGGTCGTCGTGCCCGGCGGCCGGCAGCACGCCCAGCTTCACCGAGAACAGCAGCACCAGCACCAGGCCAAGCAAAAAGGAAGGCAGGGCGCGCAGCACGGTCGACACGGCAAGCGTAAAACGGTCGAGGAAGCCGCCCGGCTTCAGGCCGGCCAGCACGCCGAGCGTCGGGCCGATCAGCAGCGACAGCGCCATCGCCAGCAGCGACAGGTTCAGCGTCGGTCCCAGCTGCCAGGCGATCTCCATCGCCACCGGCTGCGCCGTCACCTGCGATACGCCGAGGTCGAACTGTAGCAGGCGGCCCCACCATTCGACGAGGGCCGCCGGCCAGGGCCGGTCCAGGCCCAGCTCCAGGCGCACCGCCTCGGCGGCGGCCGTGGTCACCATGTCGTAGCCATAGCGGCCGGCCGCGATGCGGTAGGCCATGTCGCCCGGCAGCATGCGCGTCATGAAGAAGCACAGGGTACCGACCAGCAGCGCCACCAGCATGGCCTGCAGCAGGCGGTGCGCCAGCGCGGGCGCGAGGGCGGACGAAATACGGCGCCATGCCTGTGTCCGGAAGATTGTCATGTCCATTGCAGTTGCGAGATCCTGTAGCTGCGCTCGAAGGGGTCGATGCTGACGCCGGCGATGCGGCGGCTGGCCGCGCACACTTGCCGGTACCACACCACGGGGATCACCGGCAGCTCGGCCTGCAGCACGGCCGCCACCCGGGCGCGCGCCGCGGCGTCCTGCACCGGGTCGGCCTGGGTTGCCGCCGCCAGGCGCGCCAGCGCGCTTGGGACCTCGGTGTTGCGCCAGCCCATGGCGCCCCAGTCGCCGCCATCGGGGCCGAAGTCCTGCAGCAGGGTGGCCACCGGGTCCGGCAAATTGCCGAAGTTGCGCGCCACCAGGCCCATCTGCAAACCGCCGCTGCGGTGGCCGGCCGGGATGTCGCTGGAGTTGCCGATGACGACGCGCACGGCGATGCCGATCTGGCGCATCTCTTCCTGCAGCGCGGCGGCGATCAGCGGCAGTTCGGGACGGTCGACGAAGGTGGTCAGGCTCAGCGCGAGGCGCTGGCCCTTTCGGTAGCGGATGCCGTCCGGCCCGGGCAGCCAGCCGGCGTCGGCCAGCAGGCGCCGCGCCGCGGCCGGGTCGGTGCGCAGCGGCGCCAGCGCCGGGTCGTGCCAGCCGCGCATCGACGGCGGGAACAGCTGCGATGCGCCGAGATCGGCATCGCGCAGCAGGGCGCGCGCGATGCCTTCGCGCTCGACGCAGAGCGAGATGGCGCGCCGCACGCGCACGTCGGCCAGCAGGGGATGGCCGCTGTTGAGCTTCAGGAAGGTGGTACGCGGCAGCATCTGCGTGACGAGTAGCGCTTTCGGGCTGGTGCGCAGCGCGCGGATGCTGGGCGGGTCGAGCGAGAACGCCAGTTCGGCCTGGCCGCTTTGCACCAGCAGGGTCCGCGTTTCGGCGCGCGCCACGCTGATGTAGCGGGCGCGCCGCACCTGGCCCGGCACTGCCAGCCCACCGTAGCCGTCGAAGCGCTCGACGTCGAACTGCTGCGGCATCGAGATCGAGACGATCTTGAACGGCCCGCTGCCGACGATGCGCACCACGTTGCCTTTGGCGTCGAACGAAGCCGGCGCCAAAATCTGCACCGAGAAGTGCGTGAGCAGGTAGGGCAGCGGCGCGAACGGCCGGTTCAGCGCGATCACGATGTCGCCGCCGTCGGCGGAGATGGCGCGGATGTCGGCCAGGCGCAGCACGCCGGGCCTGGCATGGGCGCGGCGCAGGCACATCAGCACGTTTTCTGGCGTGATCTCGCTGCCGTCGTGGAAGCGGCGGTTGCCGCGCAGGCGGAAGCGCCAGCTCAAGCCGTCATTCGACACCTGCCACGAGGTGGCCAGGCGCGGCTGCAGGCGCCCACGTTGACTCACGTCGAGCAGGGTTTCCACCACCTCCATGCGCTGGAACATGTAGCCGGCGCGCGAGGGGTCGAGCCCGGTCATCTCCCAGGGGCCGACCACGGTCAGCACGTCCTTGCCGGCGGCCGTGAACGCGTGCGCGTGCGGGCCGGCGCGGTCGTCGGCCCCGGCGCGCCAGGGCAGGAGCGAGGCCGCCGTGGCCGCCAGCACACTGCGGCGCCGGCGGGATGGGTCGCTTGATCGGCTCATGTCAGGAGAAAGGTGTAAGGACGCCTGGCCACCAGGGCTGCGGCGAAAGGCCGTGATTATAACGGCAGGCCACCGGTCCACTGCCGTGGCGGCAGGATCGGGAAGACCAAAAAAAACCGGCGCCACAGCGGGCGCCGGTCTGGTCAAGGACCGCCGGATCAGCGGAAGGTGTAGTTCACGCTGGCGTAGAAGCGGCGTCCACGCGGATCGGTGTAGCTCGGATCGTAGCCCGACAGGAAGTAATAGGCCTGGTTCGAGTAGGGCGGGGCGCGGTTGAACAGGTTCTGCACGCCGACGCGCAGCTTCAGCTTCGGATCGAATTCATAGGCGCCGGAGAGGTCCCACAGCGAATACGACTTCACGCGGTTGGCCGCCACCACGCTGCCGTCGTCGATGTTGATCGCCGTGTTCTGGTCTTCGTAGCCGCTCGACCAGGTGTTCTGCAAATTGGCCGAGAACGGGCCCTGGTCCCAGTCCAGGCTCAGGGTATGGCGCCAGCGCTGGACCACGCCGTCGGTGACGAAGCGGTTCAGGTTGCTCACGTAAGGATCGCCCGGCGCATTCTGGATTTTCGAAGACAGCACATAGGTGCCGTTCAGGCGCCCGCCGAAGTGGCCGTAGGGCGTGTTCACGCCGCGCACCGTGACAGCCAGGTCGAGGCCGCGCGCCAGCTGGGCGCCGCGGTTTTCCTTGCGCAGCTCGATGTAGTCGATCAGGCCGTCCTCGTCGCGGTAGACCAGGTCGCCGTATTTCGCCAGGTTACCCAGGATGATGTCGTCGCCGATCTCGCTGATCAAGTCGGTGCGCTTGATGTTCCAGTAGTCGAGCGAGGCGTTCACATGGCTGCCCAGGGCGGCCACCGCGCCCAGCGAGAACTGGCGGCTGCGCTCGGGCTTCAGGTTCTCGTTGCTGTAGCGGCGCGTGTCCCAGTTGTCGGCGCAGTCCGAGTAGTTGTTGTCGACCGTCGCGCAGTAGACCGGATCGGGCAGGGTGGCGGTGGCGCTGTAGACCGTCGGGCGGTGCAGCTCGGTCATGGTCGGCGCGCGGAAGCCGCGGCCGGCCGAGGCGCGCAGCAGCATGCCGGCCTGCGGGCGGTAAGAGAGGCCGATCTTCGGGCTGGCCGCGCCGCCGACCTGCTCGTAATGGTCGTAGCGTGCCGACAGCTGGGCTTCCCACTGCTTCGCAAACGGCACCAGCACTTCGCCGTACAGCGCCGCCACCTTGCGGCTGTCGCTGGTGGCGCGTCCGCCTTCGGGGGCGGCGTCGTTGTTGATGTTGTCGCTCAGGAGCAGCTCGGACGGCGTGAAGCGGTTGCGTTCACGGCGCGCTTCGCCGCCGACCGCCACGGCCAAATCGCCGCCGTCCATCTTCGACACCGCGCGCGAGAACTTGAAGTCGACCGAGTCGAGCGTGCCGCGCGCGCGGCGCACCACGTCGTTCACCTGGATGCTGTCGATCAGGGCGCGGCCCTCGGCGCTGGATGGGCCGAACGGGTTGATGCGGCCGTCGTAGATCCCTTCCAGCAGCTCGTTGTACAGCACGTAGCCGTGGGTATCCTTGTCCTTGACCGTGTTGACGCTGTGGTTGAAGGCGGCGTCGTAGTCCCAGCCGCCCAGGGTGCCGGTGATGCCAGCGACAACACGCACGCCTTCGCTGGTCAGTTCGCTGGTGCGCTGGCCGGCCTCGTTCAGGCGCATGCGCAGTTCGAGTTCGCCCGGGTAATCGTCGTCGAGTTCATCGAGGCCGGTGCCGGCCAGTTGCGGCACGCGGCTGTAGTCGATGTAGCCGGTCACGCGCGCGGCCGAGCCGGTGTACCAGGTCTTGGCGCGGCTCAGCGCCACCTCGGCATAGGCCTGGTGGCCGCCGCCCAGCTTCACCACGCCGCGGCTGAGCAGGCTGGCCTTTTCCGACTTCGGATACAGCTCGGTGTCGCCCATGTAGTTATAGGTGCAGGCATCCACGCCGCCGGTGCCGGCCGGCAGGTAGACGTTCGCCGGCGGGTCGCAGGCCGGCACCGACAGATTGATCAGCCGGTTCGTGATCGGCTGGCCGTTGATGGTAAAGCCGAGCTCCTGCAGGCGGTCGCGCTGCAACGAGGTCAGGCGGATGTTCGCCGGGCTGGTGTAACCCGACAGCAGGTGGCCGAGACGTTCTTCGACGCGCAGGTTCGGAATGAAGGAACGCTGCGAGGTGTTCAGGGCGTTCGTGCGCTGGAAGTCGGCCACCGCGAACACGTTGTAGCCGTCGGCGTCGAGCGCGCCGGTGCCGGCGCTGATGCTCAGGGTGCGCTTGCCGGCGCCGCCTTCGTCGGTCTTGCCGACGTAGCCGCCGATTTCCAGCCCCTGGTAATCCTTGCGGGTGATGAAGTTGATGACGCCGCCGATGGCGTCGGTGCCGTACAGCGCCGAGGCGCCGTCGAGCAGCACTTCGACGCGTTCCAGGGCGGCGGCCGGGATGTTGTTCAAATCGACGCCGCTGTCGTCGCCGGGCGAGGCGAAGTTGGCCATGCGGCGGCCATTCAGCAGCACCAGGGTCGACGAGGTGCCGATGCCGCGCAGGTTGGCGCTGTTGAAGCCGCGCTGGTCGCCGCCGACGTTGATGCTGGCACCGTCGGTCAGGCCATTCACGTTGGCGGACACGCGGCCCAGCAGTTCGGCGGCGGTGGTGATGCCGGTCTTCTCGATCTCTTCGCGCGAGATCACCTGCACCGGCAGCGCGGTCTCGGATTCGACGCGGCGGATGGCGGAACCGGTGACTTCGACGCGCGGCATGTCGCGCGTTTCAGTTGCGGTCACATCCTGGGCGAATGCCGGGGCAGTCAGCGTACTGCCCAGGGTCCAGGCGCCGGTGAGCAGCAGGCCGCGCACGGCGCGTGCACCTGCCTTGAGATTTGTTTTCATTGTTTTTCCTTAGTAAAACTTGGGCTCATCCGCGATATTAAATCTGGCGCCAGCGGCACAGGTAAAAATTGAAGGTTTGGAAAGAAGTGTGGTAAGGATGATACGCAGCGCGCCGAGGAGGCACGCTGGAGAATTTGACAGACGCCTGGGGAGATGATCTCGCGCGGCTTCCTGCACCTTGCCGCGGCCGGGCTGTCCTGCTAAGCTTGCCGGTTCCCCTTTTCAGCCGCGCAGCCGCTCCGCTGCCGCGCATACATTTCCCCGCATGCCCGGGCACGCCGCTTCCGGCGCCCACCGCATTGCCGGGTTCGCTACAAGATCGTCGATATGAGTACCCGCCGCAACCCACCTGGCTTCAGGGACATCGCCGTCCTGACCCTGCGCATCTGGCGCGAAGCCGCCGCCTTTTTCCTCAGCATCGAGCTGGCGCTGATGCTGCTCGTCGCCGCCACCACCGTGGCCGGCGTCTGGCTTGCCGTCCTGCACGATGCAGGCAGTTTGCTTGCCTTTGGCTTCGTCATCGCCTACGTTGCCGCCCGTATCATCCTGCATGCCAAGCGCATCCTTTCCTGGCCATTCATCCGCGACTGTTAGGTAACCAACAGTCCCATCCCCTTCCTGGGTGCAGACTGGCCCGTCTTTTTGCGGATCAGCCCGCAAAGAGTCCTTGAAGCCAATCCCCCAGGAAAGGAAATACATGAAAGCGCTCGTTTATAACGGTCCCTGCGACGTGCAGGTGAAGGACATGCCCGACGCCCGGATCGAAAAGCCGACAGACGTGCTGGTGCGCATCACCACCACCAACATCTGCGGTTCGGATCTGCACATGTAGGAAGGCCGCACCAGCATGGAAACCGGCCGCATCCTCGGCCACGAGAACATGGGCGAAGTGATCGAGGTCGGCAACGCCGTCGACCGCGTGAAGGTGGGCGACATCGTCTGCCTGCCATTCAACATCGGTTGCGGCTTTTGCGAAAATTGCGAACGCGGCCTGTCCGGCTTTTGCCTGACGGCGAACCCGGGCACCGCCGGAGCGGCCTACGGCTTTGCGGGCATGGGCCCTTACAGCGGCGGCCAGGCCGAGCTGCTGCGCGTGCCCTACGGCGACTACAATTGCCTGGTGCTGCCGCCGGATGCGAAGGAAAAGGAAAACGATTACGTGATGCTGTCGGATATCTTCCCGACCGGCTATCACGCGACCGAACTGGCCGGCGTCAAGCCAGGCGAATCGGTGGTCATCTATGGCGCCGGCCCGGTCGGCCTGATGGCGGCCATGTCGGCCAACATCAAGGGTGCGAGCCAGGTATTCGTGGTCGATACCCACAAGGACCGGCTGGCGCTGGCCGAGAAGCTGGGCGCGATCCCGATCGACGATACCGAAGGCGGTGGCGTGCAGCAGATCCTCGACATGACCGACGGCAAGGGCGCCGATTGCGGCTGCGAATGCGTGGGCTACCAGTGCTGCGACAAGCACGGCAAGGAAGTGCCGAACCTGACCATGAACAACCTGGTGCAGACCGTCAAGGCGACCGGCGGCATCGGCGTGGTGGGCGTGTTCCTGCCGCAGGACCCGGGCGCGCACGACGAATTGGCGAAGGAGGGCAAGCTGGCTTTCGACTTCGGCAATTTCTGGTTCAAGGGTCAGCGCATCGGCACCGGCCAGGCCAACGTCAAGCACTACAACCGCCATCTCGCCAAGCTGATCCATGCGGGCAAGGCGAAACCGTCGAGCATCATTTCGCACGAATTGTCGCTGGACGAAGCGCCGAAGGCCTACGAGCAGTTCGACAAGCGCGCCGATGGCTGGACCAAGGTCGTGCTGAAGCCGGGTAAATAAGCCAGGCGCAGGGCGGGCCGGAGGATCGCTGAAGGCTTCGCCATCGGGTAAGATGGAGCGTCGCTCATCTTGCCCGTCCCTGCATGGAATTCCGCCAGATTCACTACTTCATCTCCCTGTACGAAGAGGGCACCGTCACGCGCGCCGCGCACCGGCTGAACATCGTGCAGCCGGCCCTGAGCATGCAGATCAGTAAGCTCGAGGAGCACTTCGGCCAGAAGCTGTTCGAGCGCACCAAGCAGGGCATGGTGCCGACCGCCGCCGCGCGCCAGATGTACCGCCTGTTCCTGCCGATCATGCGCGATTTTTCGAACGCGCAGGCGCAGATGCTGAGCAGCGAGGGCGAGATCCGCGGCCACGTGAACATCGGCATGATCGCCTCGATCACCGAGGGCGTGTTGGTCGATACCCTGAGCGATTTTTCGAACAAGTATCCGGAAGTGGGCGTGACGGTGAGCGACGGCTATACCAGCACGCTGACCGACTGGGTGGCCGGAGGGCGCCTGGACGCGGCCATCGTCAACAAGCCGCGCCGGCCGCTGGCGCTGGACGTCGAGCACATCATCGATGAGGAGATGGTGTTGATTACGGGGCCGGGGTTCGCGGCCAGCCTGCCGGCGAATCTCACGTTGCGCCAGCTGCCGTCGCTCGGGCTGGACCTGGTGCTGCCGAGTCGTGGGCACGGCCTGCGCAGTAACATCGACAGCTTTGCCGAGAGCGAGAACATCGAGCTGGTGCCGAAGTTCGAGATCGATTCGCTGGTGGCTACCGTCAACCTGGTCGAGCGTAATCAGGTGGCGACCATTGTGCCGCGCGTGGCGGTGCACCGGCAGTTGGCGAGTGGGGCGCTGCGGGCGTATCCGATCGTGTCGCCACGGCTGGTGCGGCGGGTGGTGAGCGTGTCGCATCCAAGGCGGCCCTTGAATCCGGCGACGAAACTGTTTATCTCGATGCTGGCGGCGAATATGCGCTTGCGCGCGCCGGGTGAGCGGCCAGAGGCGTAACACGTACGGTGGGCACTCCGTGCCCACGCGGTTACGTGCTTTACCTTGCACTACGTGCGTTGAATTGTCGCCCAATAGCGCCGAGCCGAGCCACGTAAAGCAGATCCGTGGCCGTTACATAGGGTGCGAGCGATGCCTCGCTGCTGCGGACTACGGAAGCGTGCGTACCGCGTGGGCACGGAGTGCCCACCCTACGTTTGGCGGCGCGGTCCACTCAAAAGGCTGCGCCGTGCGGGCCTTACACCAACCCGGCGTTGCGGAAAATGTGCTTGGTCTCGAGGAAGTCCGCCAGGCCCTCGTAGCCATGCAGGCGCCCAATCCCGCTGCGCCGGTAGCCACCGGTCTCCGCCTCCGCAAACAAGCGGTTATGGTCATTGATCCACACCGTCCCATTGCGCAGCGCCCGCGCCAGGCGCATGCCGCGGTCGCCGTCCGCCGTCCACACGCTGGCCGACAGCCCGAACAAGGTATTGTTGGCACGCGCCACCGCTTCCTTCTCGTCCTCGAATTTTTCGAGCACCACGAACGGCCCGAAGATCTCGTCCTGGGTGAAGAACGCATTCGCATCCGCATGCGCCACCAGCGTCGGCGTCAGGAAGTGCCCGTTCGCCAGCTTGCCCGCACCGCGTCCGCCGCGCAGCACGACCTCGTCGCACATGCCCAGCGCGCGCTCGACGTCGTTCGACACCCGATCCAGCGACTCGCCGTCGATCAGCGGCCCCATGCCCGCGCCCGGCGTATCCCCAGGCGCCACCACGATCGCTTCCAGCGCCGCCTTCAAGGCCCGCTTCATCTCGTCATAGCGCGACGCATGCACCAGCACCCGCCGCGCGGCCGTGCACTGTTGACCGGAGATGATGGTGGCGGCCGTCGCCAGCCGTTGCGCCACCTTGCCGATGTCCGCATCCGGAAACACCAGGCAGCTCGATTTGCCGCCCAGTTCCAGCGACAGCTTCTTCATGGTCGGTGCGGCGGCCGCCATGATGCGCTGGCCGGTCAGGTTCGAACCGGTGAAGCTGAGCACATCGACGTCGTTCGATGCCACCAGCTCCTGCGCCACCTCGCTGCCGTGTTCCAACACCAGGTTCAGCACCCCGCGCGGCAGCGATTCGACTGCCGCCAGTTCGCGCAGCACCTGGGTCGTGATCTGCGCCGTCTGGTGCGCCGGCTTGATGACCACGGTGCAGCCGGCGGCCAGGGCCGGCGCCAGCGAGCGGATCAACAGCACGATGGGCGCATTCCACGGAATGATCAGGCCCGCCACGCCGGCCGCCTCGCGCAGGGTGGCGGAATACGCCCCCGGCTCGACTTCCATGAAGTGCCCCGGCATATGGCGCGTCAGGCCCGCGTAGTAGCGGATTTCGGAAATCGCAGCGGCCATCTCGCCGCGCGACTGCGCCAGCACCTTGCCGTTTTCCTGGGTCAGCAGGGCTGCCAGTTCGGCGCGCCGCTCCAGGCGGTCGGCCCAGGCAAGCAGCACCATCTGGCGCAGGCGTGCATCGTGCGACCACAGCGAGGTTTCGAACGCCTGGCGCGCCGCGGCGATGGCGGCTCGTGCTTCGGCCACGCCACTGGCGGCATAGCTGCCGATGACGCTGCCGTCGGCGGGGTTGCGGCTCTCGCCGCTGGCCCCGCCGGCCGCGCCTTGCCACTGGCCGTCGATGTAGTTGAGAGCGTTAAGCAGGCCCATGGTGTGGATCAGCTGCCGTTGAAGACGGGCGGACGCTTGGCGTGGAAGGCCTCGACGCCTTCGCGGAAGTCGTTCGACGAACGCAGGCGGCTGTAGCAGTGGCCTTCCAGTTCGATCGCCACCGACAGCGGCGAATCCTCGGTGTCGTTCAGCAGCTTCTTGGCCGTGCGCTGGGCCAGCGGCGAGAAGAAGCGCAGTTCGTCGACCAGGCGGTCGGTGGCCGCTTCCAGCTCGGCGTCCGGCACGATCTCAGTGGCCACGCCCCAGTCGTAGGCTTGCTGGCCGGGGATGCGGCGCGAGCGCATCACGATGTCCTTGGTGCGCGTGATGCCGACCATCTTCTGCAGGCGCGCCGAGCCGCCCGAACCCGGGATCTGGCCGAGCTTCTGTTCCGGCAGCGCGTAGAAGGTGGTGTCGGTGACGATGCGGAAATCGCAGGCCAGCGAAATCTCGAAGCCGACGCCGAAGCAGAAACCGCGGTTCGCCGCGATGACAGGCTTGCTGCAGCGAGTCGGCGCCGCGATGTTCCAGGCCAGCTTCGACACGTGTTCCGGGCTCGCTTCCAGGAAGCCGCGGATGTCGCCGCCGCTGGAGAAGTGCTGGCCCTCGGCGCGCAGCACGATCACGCGCACGCGCTCGTCGGCGTCGAGCGCCTCGAACACCAGGCGCAGCTGCTCACGCTGGGGCATCGTGATGATGTTGAACTGGCCGTTCGAGAGCACGATGTCGGCGCGCTGGCGCTCGGCGTCGATCTCGACGCGGAAGTTGACGAGGTCTGCGAGCAGGGTCTGGGCTGGGTGGTTCAGTTGGGTCATGCTGTTCTCCTGAGTGTTATTGATGTTCGCTGTTGCCCGCCTGGTTCATCCCTTCCCAACGCCGCACCAGGCCATCGTGGGGAAGGTCGAACAGGTCGAGCAGGCGTCCGACGGTATGGTTGACCATGTCGTCGAGCGAATCGGGTCGGGTATAAAAGGCAGGCACCGGCGGGAAGATGATCCCGCCCATTTCGGTCACGCTCGTCATGTTGCGCAGGTGGGCCAGGTTTAGCGGCGTTTCGCGCGCCACCAGCACCAGGCGCCGGCGTTCCTTGAGCATCACGTCGGCGGCACGCGCCACCAGGTTGTCGGCCAGGCCGTGGGCGATGCTGGCCAGGGTCTTCATCGAGCAGGGCGCCACCACCATGCCGGCGCTGCAGAAAGAGCCGCTGGCAATCGTCGCGCCGATGTCCTTCACGTTGTGCACCACATCGGCGAGGGCCTCGATGTCGCTCTTGCGCATGTCGAGTTCCTGCTGCGCCGTCATCACGCCCGAGGAGGACATCACCAGGTGCGATTCGCAGGCGCCGGACTCGCGCAGCGCCTGCAGCAGGCGCACGCCGTAGATGGCGCCGCTGGCGCCGGTGATGGCGACAACCAGGCGCGGCTTGTTCATGGACGCACCTTGGCTTCGTGCCAGTCCACCGTGGCGCCGCGCACGATTTCCTGGTCGAGGTCGATCTGCAGCTCACCCGGGATGCGCACCTTGGTAAACACGTGGCCGCGGAATGCCACCGGTTTGGTGGCGTCCAGTCCCATCTTGGCGCTGATACCCTGCAGGTGGGGCGGCGCGACTTCGTCTTCCCCATAATCGTGGCCGACGGTGGTCGAGGGGTCGAGCGCCGAGCCTTGCGCGCCGCTGATGACGATCAAATCGCGGTCGGCCTGAAAGCGCGTGGCCACGGCCCATTCCACCTGCTGCGGATCGTGCACGTCGACGTCGTCGTCGACCACGGTCACCTGCTTGATGTCGTAGTGCGCACCGAAAGCGCCGAGGATCACGTTGCGCGGCTCGCCTTCGCGCAGCTTGCGGAACTTGACGAACAAGTGATACCGGCCGACGCCGCCGACCGACAAATGCACGTCGAGCACGCCGGGGAAGCTGCGCTGCAAGTGGGCCAGCATGGTCGCTTCGCGCGGGATGGAACCGAGCAGCAGGTGCTCCATTTCGGCCGGCACGATGGTGTGGTAGATCGGATTGCTGCGATGGGTAACGGCGGTGACCTCGATGACTTCACGGTTCTCCTTCGCGCTGTAATACTTGGGGAATTCGCCGAACGGGCCTTCCGGTTCGCGTACCTTGGGCAGCAGCTTGCCCTCGATGACGATCTCCGCGTTGGCCGGCACGCGCACCTCGCTGCCCAGGCATTTCGCCACCGGTAGCGGCGCGCCGTGCAGGGCGCCGGCGATTTCCAGTTCGTCGTGGTCGATCGGGGTGATCGCCTGCGAAGCCAGCAGGGTCAAGGGATCAGCGCCGATCACCACCGCCACGTCGAGCGCCTGGTTCTCGGCCTCGGCCGCTTTATAGAATGCCAGCAGGTGGCGCGGCAGCATCAGGATCGCCATGCGGTCCTTGCCGTGCACCTGGATGCGATTGATCGACACGTTCTGGATGCCGGTCACCGGATTGCGCGCGATGACCAAGCCGGCCGTGATGTAGGGGCCGTTATCGTGCTCGCTGTGGGTGGGAATGGGCAGCAGGGCGTGCAGGTCGATCTCCTTGTTCACCACCACCTGCTGGCAGGGCGCTGAACCCGCTTCGACTTCGCGCCAGGACAGGGGATGGTCCGCCGCATGGCGGAAGGCCGCCAGCAGGCCGGCCTGCTCCACGCCCATCGCTTCGGCAATCCAGGAGCGGCGCGAGATGAAGCCGGAGACGACCGGAATCGGGTGGCCGTCGGGTTGCGGGAAATAGGCGGCCTGGCTGCCGTCGAGGCGCTTGGCGATGGCCGCAAGGCGGTGCTTCAGCGGCACGCCTTCGCGCAGTACGGCCAGGCGGCCGGTGCTTTCCAGGTGGGCCAGCCATTCGCGCAGGTCGCGGGCCTTGGCCGGGATGTCGAGTTTCTTCATCATGCGATTCCCTTGTCTGCGCCCGGCAGGCTCTCGTACTCGCCCGCCACCAGCTTGCGGCGCAGGATCTTCCCGACCGGCGACTTCGGAATCTCGCGCACGAACACGTATTCGCGTGGACGTTTGAAGTTCAGCAGGTCCGAGGTGCGGCAGTGTTCGTTCAGCGCTTCGGGCGTGATGTCGCCGCGCGTCTTCACAAAGGCAACCACCTTCTGGCCCCAGCGCTCGTCCTGCAGGCCGGCCACTGCCACTTCGTCCACGGCAGGGTGCAGCGAGAGTACCGATTCGATGTCGACCGGCGAGATGTTTTCGCCGCCGCTGATGATCATGTCGTCCATGCGGCCGGTGACGAACAGGTCGCCGTCCTGGTCGATGTAGCCGGTGTCGCCGGTGAAGTACCAGCCGCCACGGATCGACTTCGCGTTCGCGTCGTCGCGGTTCCAATAGGCCTCGAAGGCTTCGTCGCCTTCCAGGTCGCAGATGATCTGGCCTTCCTCGCCCACTGCCACCGTTCCTTCCGGCGAACTTGCGGTGAGCGGCACCACGCGGATGCGGGTGTTGATGCCGGCGCGTCCGGCGCTGCCGGCCTTGCGCGTGGCGTCCTGGTCGATGGTGAAGGTGTAGACCTCGGACGAGCCGTAGTGATTCACGAACAGCTCCGGGTGGAAGGTGTCGGTCAGGCGCTTGAGCAAACCGTCCTGCATCGGCGCGCCGGCGAAGCCAAGCTTGGTCACCGAGGAGATGTCGGCACCGTGCTTTTCGCGCCAGGCCAGCATGTCGTGGTACAGCGTCGGCACCAGGTACAGGCAGGTGATGCGGTCCTGTTCGATCGAGCGGAAGGCGGCGGCGCAGTCGAACTTCGGCACGCAGACGAACAGGCCGTCGACCAGGGCCATGGCCAGCAGCGAGCGCACGCCCATGGTGTGATACAGCGGCATCACGCCCAGGGTGCGTTCGCCGCGCTTGTACAGGTTCTGGGCCACGTGGCCGAGGGCGGCGGCGCGTTCGGCGCGGTGGCGGCGCGGCACGCCTTTCGGCTTGCCGGTGGTGCCCGAGGTGTAGAGCATCAGCGAGATGTCGTCGGCCCTGCCTTGCAGGATCGGCGTTTGCGGCGCATCCGCCAGCAAATCGGCGAAGGTCGTGGCAGCGCTGTCGGTCACCGCGCCGACCGTGATGCGCGGCAGTGCCATCGCAGCCGGACTGCCCTTGACGGCTTCCTCGCTGATCGGTTCATAGGCCACGGCGCGTGCGCCGGCGTCGACTGCGCAGTATTCCACTTCCTCGGGCTTGGCGCGCCAGTTGAGAGGCGTCGCGATCACGCCCAGGAATTGGCAAGCCCAGTGCAGGGTCGCCATCTCGATGCGGTTCTGCAGCACCACTAGCAGGTGGTCGCCGCGTCCCAGTCCGAGCTTGGTGAGGCCGGCGGCGGCGCACTGGATGCGCTCGTACCACTGGGCATACGTCAGGCGCTGCGCGCCGTCGACCACCGCCAGCGCATGCGGGCTGCGTTCCACGCTTTGCAGGAATGTGCGTCCAAGATCCAGCACGATGTTCTCCTCCTATTGTTGTCGTTTGTCTGTCGCCGTGGTTCAGGCGTTTACCAGGCGCGCCTGTTCGGCGGGGCCGGTTGCGGCATGGCCGGCGGTGTCGGGTGCGAGCGCGGCGCCATGCGGCCGGCCGAGGCGTTCGGCGGCGGTCTCCAGGACCGCCTTCACGATGTTGGTGTAGCCGGTGCAGCGGCACAGGTGGCCGGACAGCATCTCGCGCACTTCGCTCTCGCTCGGGTCCGGATTGCGTTGCAGGTAGTCGGTGCAGGACATCAGGATGCCGGCCGTGCAGAAGCCACATTGCAGCGCGTGGTTGCGGCGGAAGGCTTGCTGCAAGTCGGACAGGCCCTCGATGTCCTTGTTCAAGCCCTCGACGGTATCGACCTGGCAGCCTTCGGCCTGCACGGCCAGCGTCATGCAGGAGCGGCCGGCCACGCCGTCGATGTTCACTGTGCAGGCGCCGCAGACGCCATGCTCGCAGCCGACGTGGGTGCCGGTGGCGCCCAGTTCGTGGCGCAGGAAGTCCGACAGCAGGGTGCGCGATTCGCAGGTGCCGCTGCGCTGCTGGCCGTTCAGTACCAGCTTGATGCGCACGACATCGTCTTTACGGTAAGTCTTCATGGGATTGCCTTGTCGATTGCGGCGCGGCCCAGGTGGCGCACCAGTTGACGCCGGAACTTGGCCGAGGCGTGGTGATCGTCTTTTGCGCCGAGCTCCCAGGCGAAGTCGTTGATGGCGGCATCGAGGTCGGCGCCATCCAGGCGTGGCCAGGCGCGCACGATCGGGCGATCCGAGACGCCGCCCACGGCCAGGCGGATGCCGTCCGGCTTCACCACTGCGGCGACGGCGCACACAGCAAAGTCGCCATGGCGGCCCGAGAACTCGTCGAAGGCATAGCGCACGCCGCTTTGGGCCAGCGGGTAGCGCACTTCTTCCACCAGTTCGTCCTGGGCGCGCGCCGTCATCAGCATGCCCTGGAAGAAGTCGGCGGCCGCCACCACGCGCTTTCCACGGCGGCTGCGCAGCACGACTTCGCCTCCCAATGCCAGCAAGGCCAGCGGCAGTTCGGCGCTCGGGTCGGCATGGGCCACCGAGCCGCAGACGGTGCCACGGTTGCGGATCTGGAAGTGCGAGATGTGGGGGAAGGCCTGGGCCAGCAGCGGCACTTCCTGTTTCAGGGTAGGGCGCCACTCGACGCTGCCTTGCGTGGCGGCGGCGCCGATCGCCAGGTGCTTGCCGTCCGTGCGCACATAGTTCAGGTCCGGCACGCGCGAGATGTCGATCAGGACGCTGGGTTGCGCGAGGCGCAGGTTCAGCACCGCCATCAGCGACTGGCCGCCGGCCAGGATGCGCGCATCGTCGCCAGCTTCGGCCAGCAGGGACACCGCTTCCTCGGCGCTGTCGGGACGGGCGTAATCGAAAGCTTGTGGTTTCATCGTTGACCTCCAAACAGGGCCAGCAGGCGTTGCCAGAGGCTGGGCTTCCGTGCCGGCGCGGGTGCAGCGCCTTCCGGTGCGGCGGGGCCGCCGGCTTCGCGCCCGAGTTGTTCGAACAGCTGGTTCAGCACGATCTTGGCCGCGCCTTCGAGCATGCGGCTGCCCACCGCCGCGACCTTGCCCGACACCTGCGCGGCGTAGTCGTAGCGCAGCAGGGTGCCGCTGCCCGCAGCTTCCAGCGTCACCAGCCCGCTGCCGCTGGCGCTGCCGACCGACGACAAGCCGGTGCCGGCCAGGCGCAGGCTGCGCGGCGGATCGAGTTCGGACAGGGCCACCTCGGCGGCGTATCTCGCCTTGATCATGCCCACGCCCACCGTGACGTCGGCGCGGTAGCGGTGCTCGCCGACCGGCTCCAGCGCGTTGCAGCCGGGGATGACCTTGGCCAGCGCCACCGGGTCGAGCAGCACGCGGAACACGGCTTCGGGCGAGGCATCGAGTTTCACCTCGCCGCGCGCGGCCAGCGACTTGCCGCCCTTGGCCGGCTTGGCTGCCGCGCTGTCCGCTGCGTTGGCGCCGGCCGGCGAGTCGGCGGCGATTGGCGCATAGTCCGGCGCGGCCGGCGCCACCTTGGCCGACGGCGAGGGCGGCGGTTCGTCGCCGCCGATCAGGTCCATCACCTTCGACGGCGTCAGCGGCAGCAGAATGTCCTTCACGCCCAGCGCGTCGGCCACGGCATTGCCGATGCATGCCGGGGTGCTCATGTTGTTGCCTTCGCCCAGGCCCTTGGCGCCCAGCGGCGTGAAGGGCGAGGGCGTTTCCATGTGCAGGATGCGTGGCTCGGGTACTTCGCAGGTGGTCGGCACCAGGTAGTCGGCAAAAGTGCCGGATTGGAAGCTGCCGTCCTCGCCGTAGCGGAATTCCTCCATCAGCGCCGCGCCCAGCCCCTGCGCAAAGGCGCCGCGGATCTGGCCGTCGGCCAGGGCAGGATTCAGGATCTTGCCGGCGTCGTGGGTGGTCACGTAGTCGTCGATGCGCACGCGGCCCGTGTGGCGGTCGACTTCCACGCCGCAGACGTCGAAGGCAAAGCCATAGGCGGCCGAGGTGTTCACGCGGTCCTGTTCGTCCGGGGCGCCGAGCTGGGGCGCGGTCCAGAAGGCGGTTTCGCGCAGGCCCGGTTCGACGCCTGCCGGCAGCAGGGCCGGCGCCCAGTGCGGGCTGGCCGCCATGCGCAGGAAGGGCAGCGACTTGGCCGGGTCGGCCTTCGCGAATACCTTGCCGCCTTCGAACACGATGTCGGCCGCGTCTGCGCCCAACTGGGGGGCGGCGATGGCGGCCAGCTTGTCGCGCAATTTGACTGCCGCCAGGTGCACGGTGCCGGCCACGGCGCCGGCGAAGCGGCTCGAGTAGTTGCCGGCGGCGACAGACCAGGCATCCTTTTGCGTATCGAATTCCACGTTCACGGCCACGCCGTCGGGCACGATGCCGAACACGTCGGCCACCACCTGGGCGCAGACGGTGCGGTGGCCCTGGCCGGCCGGGGCCGAGGCGATGGTCACGTTCACGCCGCCGAGCGGATCGATGGCGACGCTGGCCGAGGCGATGGCACCGTTCTTCGGGCCGGCCTTGGCACGCGCTTCCTTCGGCAGCACGGTGGTGATGTAGCCCATGTTCGAGATCGAGGGCTCGACGATGGCGGCAAAGCCGATGCCGTACAGGCGGCCTTCGGCGCGGGCTCGATCCCGGCGTGCATACAGTTCGGCCAGGCGGCCTTCGCCCTGCACCAGTTCCAGCGCGCCCTGGTAGTTGCCCGAGTCGATCAGGGCGCCGGCCGCGGCGTGATACGGAAAGGCATTGGCCGGGATGAAATTGCGGCGGTACAGGTCGACCGGATCGAGCTGCAGTTCCACGGCGATGCGCTGCATCAGGCGTTCCAGCGCAAAATAGACCTGCGGGCCGCCGAAGCCGCGCACGAGGCCGGCCGGGGTCTTGTTCGTCAGCACCACGCGGTTGCGCACCAGGAGGTTCGGGATCGCATAGGCGCCGGTCAGGCAGCCGTGCATGCGGTAGAAGGTGGCCGGTTCCGGCGCGCGCAGGTAGCCGCCGCAATCGTCGAACTGGTCGTATTCCAGTGCCGTGATGCGGCCGTCGGCTTCGACGGCGGCGCGGATGGTCGACAGGCGGTTGGTGGCCGAGGTCAGGCCGGCCAGGTGTTCGAGCCGGTCTTCGACCCATTTGACGGGCGCGCCCGCCTTGCGCGAGGCAAGGCACATCAGCACCACGTACTGGAACACCGCGTGCTTGACACCGAAGCTGCCGCCGGAATCGCGGAACGTGCGGTGGCGCAGCTTGTGGCCCGGCACGCGCAGCGCCAGCGCCATCACGGTATGCAGCGAGAACGGGCCCATGAAGTTCGAGGCGACGTCGTAGCCTTCTTCTTCCGACTGCCAGTCGGCGACCACCACCGCGCCTTCGATCGGGGTGCAGGAATTACGCGGGTAGCGCACCGTGAGTTCGACCGTATGCGGCGCGCTCTCGAAGGCGGCTTCCGGTTCGCCGTAGCGGAAATGACGGTCGCTGACCACGTTGCTGCCCACGCCTTCGTGCAGGATGGGAGCGTCCGGCAGGATGGCGTCGTCGATGCTGGTGACCGGGTCGAGCTGGGTGTAGTCGACCACCACCATGTCGGCCGCGTCTTCGGCCAGGTAGCGGGTATCGGCCACCACCACCGCCACCGGCTCGCCGACGTAGCGCACGCGGTCCACGGCCAGCGCCCACATCTCCATCGGCGCCTTGACGCCGACGACAAAAGGTTTCGACCAGTCGCGGATATCGGCGCCGGTGAGCACGGCGCGCACGCCCGGTGCGGCTGCGGCGCGGGCGGTGTCGATTCTGTTCACGGTGGCGTGCGCATGCGGGGAACGCACCACCACGGCCTGCAGGGTGCCTGGCTTGACGCCGACGTCGTCGCCATACTGGCCGTGGCCGGTGAGCAGCGATGCATCTTCGATGCGCTGCATCGGGCGGCCGGTGTAGGGCTGCGTTCCGGGCTGGGCTGACTGCTGTTCCTGCCCGGGGCGAGGGGGGAGCTTCATTTCCATGCGTTGCTGTCTCCTACTGCTTTCTTGTTGAAATCAGTATAGGGATGACTATGCATCACGACAAATAATGTTTAATGAAGTTATCCATCATTTGTAGTGATGAATGGCGTGCAAGCGTTAACGAAAAAACCGGGGCATGCCCCGGTTCGTATGCAGCTCGGCCAGCCGTCAGCGCTGCGCCGACTCTTCGTCCAGCTTGCCGATGGTCTCTGGCACGATCAGCGCGCCGATCAGGAAGATCACGCTGATCCCGCCCAGGAACAGGGCCAGCGACATCGGCACGTCGGTCGGCATCGGCGAGGCCAGCGACACGAAGGTCGGCAGCACGCCGCCAATCGCAAAACCGATGTTCCACGAGAGACCGGTGCCGGTGGCGCGGATCGTGGTCGGGAAGCGCTCGTTCAGGAAGATCAGGATCGGCGCATAGCCCATGCTGCCCAGCATGGAGAAGACGATCACGAAGAAGCCCAGGGTCACGGCGTCGGTCACGCCCGGCATCAGCAGGGCAATCGCCGGCAGCAGGATCAGGCGCAGTATGCCTACCCACACGAAGGTCTTCTTGCGGCCGATGAAGGTGCTCAGGTGGCCGGTGGCGATCGAGGCGACGATCACGCCGATACTGGCCAGCATGAGGATGAAGCCGGCGGTGTCGGCCGGGGTGCCGTTCACGACTTTCAGGTAGGTCGGCAGGAAGCCCGAGGTCAGGTAGTAACCGGCGCCGCCGCCGATGGTCAGCAGCAGGTTCACCAGCAGGATGTTGCGGTACTGGCCGGTGAACAGGGTGCGCACCGGATTGGCCATCGGGGCTGCGGCGGCCTTGCTGCGCGCCTTGGCTTCCTGCAGCTTCTTGAACATCGGCGATTCTTCGAGCTTACCGAAGATGGTGATGCCCAGCACCGCGCTGATGATCCCGGTGAAGAACATGCAGCGCCAGCCCCATTCCTCGAACTGCTCGCCGGGGAAGGCGGCCGACAGCGCGTAGTAGGCGATCGAGGCGAACAGCGCGCCCAGGCCGGCGCCGCCGCCGCCGATCAGGCCCGATACGGCGCCACGCCAGCGCGGCGCCACCGATTCGGTGCCGATGGTGTGGGTCGCCGCGACCACGCCGCCGACGAACACGCCCTGGATCAGGCGCAGCAGGATGAACAGGATCGGCGCCGCGACGCCGATGGTGGCGACCGTCGGCAGCAGGCCGAAGGCGGCGGTCGAGACACCGACGCCGATCATCGAGGCGATCATCGCGGCCTTGCGGCCCTTGCGGTCGGCATACGACCCGAACAGGGCTGAACCGAGGGGACGCATCAGCAGGGTCACGCCGAACGAGGCGTACACCGCCGCCAGCGACAGCATGGCGTGCTCGGACGGGAAGAACAGCTTGCCGATGATCGGCGCCACGAACAGCAGGATGAAGAGGTCGTAGAGGTCGAGCGACCAGCCGATGCACGAGGCGATCACCGCCCTGAGCGTGTGGCGGTTGTTCTCCCGCTCGGATACCACGGTTTGATTGGTGAGCACAGCCATGTTTGTCTCCTGGGTATGTGTGGCCACGGCGCCAGCGACGCCGTGGATAGTGCGGTTACTTCATTTCGGCACAGGCGCGACTTGTCGTCAGTCGCTATCGGCCAGTGCCGCCCGGTGTTCCCGGCGCTGCGTGCGCCGTCCTGCGAGGATGGCGTCGGCGATTTTCTCGGCCATCATGATCGTCGGGATGTTGGTGTTCGCCGACGGCAAGCGCGGCATCAGCGAGGCATCCACCACGCGCAGGTTGTGCACGCCATGCACGCGGCCCTGGCTGTCGGTGACGGCCTCGCGGTCGTTCGATGGGCCCATGCGGCAGGTGCCGCTGGCGTGCCAGACGCCGAACACGCTCTTGCGGATAAAGGCGTGCAGCGCAGCCTCGTCGGCCAGCAGGGCGTTCATGCGCTGGCCGCCGGTGACGAAGCGCTCGATCAGCCATTGGCGCAGCGGCGCCGGCACGTCGAGGGCGCCGCCGAGCACGCGCGTCAGCAGGGCGTTGCCGGGGCTGTGGCGGCTCAGCGCCTTGACGCGCGCACTGAAGGTGGCGGGGAAGAAGTCGCCGGCATGCTTGTGCAGTTCGCTGCCCTGGATGACGTCGGCCAGGCGCCGGACGCCGATGGCCATGCGCTGCAGGTCGCGCTCGTCGGACAGGAGGTTGAGTTCGACGTCGGGCGCCGCCAGCGGGTCGTTCGAGGCCAGGCGCACCTGGCCGCGCGAGTACGGCCGGTTACACCACAGGAAGAACAGGCCGAGGCGGTTGCCGAGCGCATGCCAGGCGGCGCGCGTGGCGCTCGACAGGTACATGTCGGAACCGTCGCAATCGGGCAGGTTGGAGGAGAAGCGTGCGGCCGCCATGCTGGCGCGGCGGCGGCTCAGGGGCATGCGGAATTCGGGCGCCAGGAAATGGCAGAAGGTCAGGGCCGGGTGGTCCTGCAGGTTGCGTCCGACGCCGGGCAGGTCGGCCACGACGCGGATGCCGAGGTTGGTGAGGTCGGCGGCGTCGCCGATCCCGGCTTGCAGCAGCAGGGCAGGGGACTGCAGCGCGCCGGCCGACAGGATCACCTCATTCGCGTCATGGCGCACGCGGGTGCCGGCGCCGTCGATCACGGTCACGCCGCGCGCGGCGCCGTTCTCGAGAACGACGCGTTCGACGCGCATGCCGGCCAGGATGCTCAGGTTCGGGCGGGCGCGGGTGGCGGCATCGAGGTAGCCGACGGCGGTGGAAACCCGCTGGTCGTCGACGTTCGAAAAGGCAGCGGGGAACAGGCCGTCGCCGAATTCGCCATTCTGGTCTTGCAGGTAAGGCAGGCCGGTGCGCTTCAAGCCATCGGCAAACACGTGGCAGAAGCGCGGCCACGCGTCCGGACCGATGCGGCGGATCGGCACCGGGCCGCTGTTGCCGTGCAGGGAAGAGTCGCCGAAATCGAGGTCGCGTTCCAGCTTGCGGAACCAGGGCAGCACCTCGTTCCAGCTCCAGCCGGCGGCGCCACCGTCGGCCCAGGCATCGTAGTCGCGCGGCAGGCCGCGGTTGGCCGCCTGCACGTTGATGCTGGAGCCGCCGCCCATCACGCGGCCCTGTTCGTACACTTTCAGCGGGGAGGCGGGAGTGGCCCTGGCCTTGAGTTCGGGCCAGATGAAGCGGTCGCCGCAGAACAGCGGCATCGGATAGCTGTCGAGGATTTCGGCCGGCACCTGGCCGGGCAGGGTATCGAGCCCGGCTTCGATCAGGGCCACGCGCACGCCGGGATCGGCGGACAGCCGGTTGGCCAGCACACAGCCTGCCGAACCGCCGCCGACGATGAGGTAGTCGTATCGTTCCTGCGCCGTCTCCACGTGCGTCTCCTTAAGTCTGCCGCAGGGTCTCGACGGTCAAGCGCATCGGGCCGCTGCTTTTATGACTAAAGGGTAACGCAGGACGGTCATCTATTCTAATAATGTTTGTTTATGCGTAATATCAGAAAAACTGATGGTCGGCCCGTGGCCGAAACCATCGTTCGGCCCCCTCAGGCGTGACCCAGGATGAAGCGTCCCGCCGCGTCGATGACGCGCTGCACCTGGTCGCGATGCGGCGAATGGCCGCAGTCCGGCAGCACCAGCAGCTCGGCCTGGGGCGCCAGGCGTTGGATGCCTTCCACCTGTTCCAGCGTGCCATATTCGTCGCCTTCGCCCTGGATGGCCAGCAGCGGCGCCGTGATCCGTGCCACCTCGCCGCGGATGTCCCAGCTGCGGAAGGCCGGGTCGAGCCAGGCATCGTTCCAGCCCCAGAAGGCCGAGTCGACGTCGAGGTGATGGCGCGCCAGCCGCTCGCGCAGCGGGCCATGCAGGTAGGCCTCGCGCGCCTGGCCGATGGAAGCCACGCCGATGTCCTCGACCAGGATGTGCGGCGCCATCACGACCACGCCGCTGACCGGAAAGCGCGCCGCGTGCAGCAGGGCGATCGAGGCGCCGTCGCTGTGGCCGAAGAGCCAGGGGCGTTCGACGCCGAGTTGCGCCAGCAGGGCCGGCAACACTTCCCAGGCCTGTTGGTGCATGAAATCGTGCGGCAGCGGTTCGTCGAGTGGACGCGCCGTCGAGCGGCCGTAGCCATAACGCGAAAACACCAGCCCGCGCAGGCCGTGGGCCTGGCAGAACCGTTCCGGAAAGTCACGCCAGAGCGAGACCGAGCCCAGGCCCTCGTGCAGGAAGACGACGGTCGGATGGTCCGAGGCGGCGGCGCCGGCCCAGGTGTATTCGTGGCGCACGGTGCGGCCGTGCCAGGCGATATCGGCAAACAGGAGGGGTGAAGCGGCGTTGGAAGGCATCGGGTGCGGGCTGGTATCTATATAGACGGCGCCAGGCGCAATGGTCGCGGCGGGCCGGAAATTCTAGCATGGCAGAAATTTTATCGAGTTCGGTACCGTACGCATCGAAGCCGGCCAAAAATCGCATACCTTGCGCAATTCGGATACCGTTCGGTATAATTGCCGACCCGCGTTACCGTCTCTCGAAGATTTCCCTCCCATGTCCCTTTCATTTCCCCTGCGCGCAGGCGTGCTGGCTTGCCTGTTTGCCCTGAGCGCCTGCACGCTCGGTCCCGATTTCCATCGGCCGGAGTCCGCGCCTGCCGTCGCCTCGTTCGCCACCGCCGGCGCCGCTGTGAGCAGCCATACCGTCGAACAGGCGCTCGACGCGTCCTGGTGGAAGCTGTTCCAGGACCCGCTGCTGGTCGAACTTGAACGCGAGGCGATCGATGCCAACCTCGATCTGCAGGCTGCCGCCGCGCGCGTGGCGCAAAGCCGCGCCGCCTTGCAGGTGAGCGGCGCCGCGCTGCTGCCAAGCGTGGACGCGGGTGCGTCCTACGCCCGCCAGCGCGCCAGCGGCAAGGGCACGAATGCCCTCAGCGGCGCCACCGACCAGCACGCGTTCAATCTGTCGCAGGCCGGTGTCGATGCCAGCTGGGAGCTCGATTTGTGGGGGCGGGCGCGGCGCCTGCAGGAGTCCAGCGCCGCCCAGCTGGAAGCGGCCGGCTTCGACGCCGCCGCCATGCGCGTCTCGCTGACCGCCGAAGTGGCGCGCGTCTACCTGGAACTGCGCGGCGTGCAGAACGACCTGCGCGTGGCCCGTTCGAACAGCGAGATCGCCGCGAAAAGCCTGCACGTGGCCGAGCGCCGCCGCAGCCAGGGCGTGGCCACCGCGTTCGACACCTCGGTCGCGCGCGCCCAGCTGGCCAGCTTCGAAGCGGCGATTCCCGAACTCGAAGCGCGCGCCGACGCCCTGAGCAATGCGCTGGCGCTGCTGCTGGCCAAACCGCCGCGCGCGCTCGACGCCCAACTGGGCGAAGCCGCCGAGCTGCCCGGCCTGCCGGCCCGGGTGCCGGTCGGCTTGCCGTCCGAGCTGGCCCATCGCCGTCCCGACATCCTGGGCGCGGAAAGCCGCCTGCATGCGGCCACCGCGCAGATCGGCGCCGCCCAGGCCGACTTTTACCCGCGCATCAGCCTCACCGGCAGCCTGGGCGCGCAAGCCTTGTCGTTCTCGGACCTGGGCTGGGGCGCGCGCCAGTTCGCCATCGGCCCGAGCCTGCACCTGCCGGTCTTCGAGGGCGGGCGCCTGAAGGGCGAGCTCGCACTCACGGAAGCGCGCCAGCAGGAAGCGGCGATCGCCTACCGGCAGACCGTATTAAAAGCCTGGCACGAAGTCGACAACGCCTTGTCGAGCTACCGCCGCGTGCAACAGCGCGCCGCGCAGCTCGACGTGGCCGTGCTGGAAAACCGCCGCGCCCTGACCCACGCCGAGCGCCGCTATGCGCAGGGCGCGGCCGACTACCTCACCGTGCTGGTCACCCAGCAGCGCCTGCTCGACAGCGAAAACGCCGCCTCGCGCGGCCGTACCGACACCGCGCTGGCGATGGTGGCGCTGTACAAGGCGCTGGGCGGCGGCTGGGAAGCGGCGCAATGAGGCACGACTGGACCGCTTCCATGGAGACCGACCTGCCGCTGTGGGTGCGCGATCTCGACGACGATACCTACGGCGTGCACCACCGCCGCCTGTGCGTATGGGCCGACGAATTCGACGGCAGCTGGCACTGGGAAATCCAGACCTGGGACGCCGACGGCGTGGCCGGGCAGGGCGTTGCCGGCAGCCGCGACGAAGCCATGGCGCTGGCCGATGCCGCCGCACGCGCCTTGACCAGTGCACAAGACGAGGCAGACCCGCGATGACGGGACATGCACTTCCCGGCGTGCCGGCCGCTCCAGCACCGGCTCCGGGCAAACCCGCAGCGGCGCCGGTCGTTCATCCGTTCGGCCCGCGCCTGCTCACCGGCGTGCTCGGCGTGTTTGTCGCCGCCATGATGTCGGGCCTGAACAGCCGCATCGGCGGCCTGGCGCTGGCCGACATCCGCACTGCCTTCGGCATGGGTGTCGACGACGGCAGCTGGATCAACAGCCTGTACGCCGCCTTCGAGCTCGCTGCGATGCCGTTCTCGGCCTGGTTCGCGGTCACGTTTTCCTTCCGCCGCTATCACCTGGCGGTGGTGGCGACTTTTGCGCTGCTCGGCATCCTGACGCCGCTGGCGCCAAACGTCGACGTCCTGCTGGTGCTGCGCTGCCTGCAAGGCCTGTTCGGCGGCCTCCTGATTCCGGTGCTGATGGCGGCGGCGCTGCGCTTCTTCCCGCTGCCGCTGCGCCTGTACGGCCTGGCCCTGTATGCAATGACCGCGACCTTTGCGCCGAACGTGGCCACCTGGCTGTCCGGCACCTGGACCGACGGCCTGCACGTCTGGCAGCTGCTGTTCTGGCAAACGATTCCGCTGGCGCTGTTCGCGCTGGGCGCCGTGGCCTGGGGCATTCCGCAAGACCCGGTGCGCCTGGAGCGCTTCAAACAGGTCGACTGGATGGGGCTGGTCACCGGCTTCATTGGCCTGGTCATGCTCGGCATCGGCCTGACCCAGGGCGAGCGCCTCGACTGGTTCAACAGCCCGCTGGTGTGCTGGCTGTTCGGCGCCGGCGGTGGGCTACTCGCCATTTTCCTGCTGTGCGAATGGTTCCACCCCATGCCATTCATCAAGCTGCAGCTGCTGCACCGCCGCAACCTGGGCCTGGGCTTCGCCATCTTCGTCGGCCTGCTGGTGGTGCTGCTTTCCGGCTCGCTGCTGCCGGCGAATTACCTCGGCCACGCCTGGCATTTCCGCACGCCGCAGCTGGCCGTGATCGGCCTGGAAGTCGGCCTGCCGCAGTTCGTGCTGGGGCCGGCCGTGTCCTGGCTGCTGTACAAGAAGTGGGTCGATGCGCGCCATGTGTTCGCTGCCGGCCTGGTGCTGATCGCGCTGTCCTGTTTCGCCGGTGCACGCGTCACGCCCAACTGGATGGCCGACCAGTTCGTATTGGCCCAGGCCTTGCAGGCCTTCGGCCAGCCGATGGCGGTGATCGCGCTGCTGTTCCTGGCCACCAGTGTGGTGCAGCCGATGGAAGGGCCGCAGGTCTCGGGCATCGTGAACGCCCTGCGCGTGCTTGGCACCTTGATCGGCAGCGCCGTGGTTGGCCGCCTGCTGGCGGTGCGCGAAGCGATGCACGCGAACGTGCTGCTCGATGGCGCCGCGAATGCGCGCCGCCTGGCCGGCGCGCTGGAACCCGCGCAGCTGGGCGAGGTGGCGCAGCGTGTCTCGCACCAGGCCTTCGTGCTGGCCATCGGCGACAGCTACCTCGTGCTCGGGGTGCTGGCGCTGGCGCTGGTGCCCTTCGTGCTCATGCTCCAGTACATCGCGCCGCCGGCCCTGCCTCCCAAACAACATTAAATACAAACAGCATCATCAAGGATCAGCATGTCCCTCCCGAACACCGCAAAAATCACCGTCGCCGTCCTGCTCGCCGCCGTCCTGGCCGGCAGTGCCTATTCCTATAGTTATGGCGAAGGCCACGGCGCGCGCCAGAGCACCGACGACGCCTATGTCACCGCCGACTTCACCCTGGTCGCGCCGAAGGTGGCCGGCAACGTGCTCGAGGTCCTGGTCGAAGACCACCAGGACGTGAAGAAGGGCCAGCTGCTGGCCCGGATCGACGACCGCGACTATGTCGTGGCCATCGACATGGCAAAGGCCGACCTGGCCCAGGCCGAGGCCGACCTGGCGCGCCTGCGCGCCACTGCCGCCCAGCAGGGCAGCGCCATCGAGCGCGCCGGCGCCGCCGTGGCGGCCGACCAGGCGGCATTGACATTCGCCCGTGCCAACGAGGCGCGTTACCGCGATTTGTCGTCGGACGGTTCGGCCACGCTGCAGGACCGCCAGCAGGCCGAGTCCCAGGCCCAGGCCGCGGCGGCCCGGCACAAGGCCGATACCGCCGCGCTGGCCGGCGCGCGACAGCAGACCGCCATCCTGCGCGCACAGGTGGAGCAGGGCGAAGCGCAGGTGGCGCGCAGCAAAGCGGCATTGGCGGCGGCCGAACTGCACCTGTCGTACACCAGGATCGTCGCGCCGATCGACGGCGTGGTCGGCCAGCGCAGCGTGCGCGTCGGCGCCTATTCCCAGGTTGGCGCCGCGATGCTGGCCATCGTGCCGCTGCAGTCGGCGTATGTGGAAGCGAACTTCCGCGAGACCCAGCTGGCGCGCATGCGCGTCGGCCAGCGCGTCGACATCGCGGTAGACATGCTGCCCGGGACCACGCTGCATGGCCACGTGGCCAGCCTGGCGCCGGCCAGCAGTGTTTCCTTTTCTCCGATTGCACCGGATAATGCGACCGGCAATTTCACGAAAGTGGTGCAGCGCCTGCCGGTGAAGATCGTCATCGATCCGGGCCAGGACGCCGCGCGCCTGCTGAAGGTGGGCATGTCGGTAACGCCGACCGTGGCGCTGGAAGGCTGAGCGCTAGCCAAGACAAAGAGACCATGAACCCATCCGACGCCATCAAGGAAGCTCCCATGCCCAGCCGGCCGGCCCGCTTGACGCGCGAGCAGAGCCGCGCCCAGACCCGCGAGCGCCTGCTGGCCTCGGCCGCCGTCGTGTTCTCACGCGAAGGGTTTGCCGGCGCCTCGGTCGACCGCATCGCCGAGGAAGCCGGCTATTCGAAGGGCGCGCTGTACTCGAACTTCTCATCAAAGGACGAACTGTTCTTCGAGCTGTTCGACTACTACGCCGGCGGCCAGGCCGATGAACTGTGCCGGCGCCTGGATGCGGTCGACGAAGCCGAGGAAGCCATCGCCACCGTCTGCACCTGGGCCAACGGCCTGCAGCACGAGCCGGACCTGCGCATGCTGGTGCTCGACCTGACGCGCCTGGTGCGCAACCATACGGTTTTGTTCGAGCGCCACACGCGCCTGTTCGACGAGCAGTGGAAGGCGGTCGGCAGCCGGCTTGCCAAGATTTTCCCGGACGGCCGCTCGCCGGTCGCGCCGCTGGTGCTGGGTGCGCTGGTGATGGAACTCACCTACGGCAATGCGATGCAGCTGCACGCCGAATTGCGGGCCGGCGACCTGATCGGCCTGGCCCTGCGCGCGCTGCGCGATGCCCACCGCGCCTGAATCCACAAACGACCCGATTGGCCCCCATGCTCCTGAAAACCGCCTTGCTGTTCGTCGCCACCGCGCTCGCCGAAATCGTCGGCTGCTTCCTGCCCTACCTGTGGCTGCGCAAGGGCGGTTCCATCCTGCTGCTGGTGCCGGCGGCGGCCAGCCTGGCGCTGTTCGTCTGGCTGCTGACCCTGCATCCGGTGGCGAGCGGGCGCGTGTATGCGGCCTATGGCGGGGTGTACGTGGCCACGGCGCTGGTGTGGCTGCGCTTCGTCGACGGCGTGCAATTGTCGCGCCTGGACTGGCTGGGCGCGGCCGTCGCCCTGGCCGGCATGGCCATCATCGTTTCCGGTTGGACACGTCAATGATGATTTTGAGCAACGTATCTTTCTGTACACACATAATTTGTATGCATGATTCGGAACTGTTAAGGTCGTGCCTTGATCATTTTTAGCCTCAACACTGTTCTATGCGTACAAAAATTGCACTCGCCGCGGCGACCCTCATCTTCGCTGGTTCGGCCCACGCCAGCCTCCTGATCAACGGCGGCGCCGAGACCGGCGACCTGACCGGCTGGACTGTCGGCGGCAATTCAAAGCCGCGCATCGACGACGGCAGCTTCGACCTGGGCATCGACCCGCATAGCGGCAACTACATGTTCCTGGGCGGCCGCGGCAGCTACGGTTCGCTGACCCAGAACGTGTTGCTGGGCGGCGCCGCGGCCAATCGCCGCGCGTCGGTGTCGTTCTGGCAGCAGGGCCTGGACCAGGATACGCCGAGCGACAACGGCTACATTTCGCTGACCTGGCGCGGTGCGGATGGCAACGTCCTCGGCAGCGTCGCCACCCCCACGCTCGACTCGCACTATGGCGCCTGGCAGCAGTACCAGGGCTGGTTCGACGTGCCAGCCTCGGCCTTCTCGGTCGACTACACGATGAACTTCAACCGCAACGTCGGCTTGGACCTCGACAACTTCTTCGACGACAACATGCTCGACGTCTTCAAGGTGCCGGAACCGGGCACGCTGGCGCTGAGCCTGCTCGGCGTGGCTGCCATCGCCTCGGCGCGCCGCCGCCGCAGCCGCTGATCGATCGCTCCCGGCAAGGCGCCGGGCGCGTCCTGCTAACGGCGGCCTGGTGCCGCCGTTTTCCATTCCGGCACAGCATTCCCGCACAGGCGCGCACACAAAAACACAGCTGCCTCTTCTATTGATAGTGAATTCTCATTATAATTAATGCCAAGCCGCTCCCGGCATCAACAGGAACTCACCGTCACCGGATAAGGAAACGCCCCATGCACGTCCTCGCCTGCCAACGCACGCCTCTCACGCTCGCCATCCTGCTCGCCTTTGGCGCCTCCGCCGCGCATGCCCAGACCGCGCCTGCCGCGGAATCCTCGCGCCTGGCGGGCGATCCGGACAGCATTCCGACCGTGGTCATCTCGGCCAGCGCCCTGGGCCTGCTGAGCGACGACATGGTCACCCCGGTGACCTCGCTCGGCGGCGGCGAACTGGTGCGCGCCCGCGAATCGACGCTGGGCGAAACCCTGGCCGGCCAGCCGGGCATCACCTCCAGCCACTTCGGCGCCGGCGCCAGCCGTCCGGTGATCCGCGGCATGGACGGCCCGCGCGTGAAAATCCTGTCCGACGGCGCCGAAATCCAGGACGCCTCGACCATCAGCCCCGACCACGCCGTGGCCTTCGAGCCGGTGCTGGCCGAGCGCATCGAAGTGCTGCGCGGCCCGTCGGCGCTGGCCTATGGCGGCGGGGCGGTGGGTGGCGTGGTGAACATCCTCGACCGCAAGATCCCGACCGCGATGCCGGACAAGCCGCTCGAAGGTTCGGTCGAGCTGCGCGCCAACTCGGTGGCGCAGGAAAAAACCACCGCCTTCGAATTCACCGGCGGTTCGGGCAACCTGGCCGTTCACGCCGAGGGCGTGCTGCGCGACGCCGACGCCTACAAGGTCGGCAGCGGCTGGGAAGGCGGCGGCCGCGTGGCCGGCAGCTACAAGGAAACCGAGACGGGCAGTGTCGGTCTGTCCTGGATCGGCGAACGCGGCTTCATCGGCGCCGCCTACACCAAGGAGCGCAACGAATACGGCATCCCGGGCCACAACCACGCCTCCGAGTCCTGCCATCCGCACGGCGACCACCTGCATTGCGGCAGCCATGACGAGCACGAGCACGAGGGCGAGGAAGGCCACGACGACCACGACCATGAGCACGAGCACGAACATGGCGCGGAGGACGTGCCGGTCGTGAAGCTCGACAGCGAGCGCTGGGACATCCGCGGCGAGTACCGCGAGCCGCTGGCCGGCTTCAGCAAGCTGCGCCTGCGCGCCTCGATCACCGACTACCGGCACGACGAGCTGGAAGACGGCATCGTGGCCACCAGCTTCAAGAACAAGGCCCACGACGGCCGCCTCGAACTCGAACACAAGCCGCTGGGTGGCTGGCGCGGCGTGCTCGGCCTGCAGACCGGCAAGCGCGACTTCGCCGCATCGGGCGAGGAAGCCTATGTGCCGTCCACCGTCACGAAAAAGCACGCGGTGTTCCTGACGGAGGAATACAAGCTGGGCGACTGGCGCTTCGAAGCGGCGGCGCGCCACGAGTGGCAGGACATCGATGTGGACTCGGCCACCCAGCGCGACACCAGCGCCCGCGGCACCTCGGCGGCATTGGGCGCGGTCTGGAAGTTCAGCCCCGAGTATTCGCTGCGCGCCTCGGTATCGCGCAGCCACCGCCTGCCGACCGCCGAGGAGCTGTATGCCGACGGCGCCCACCTGGCCACCAGCACCTGGGAGCTCGGCAACGAGAACCTGACCAAGGAGACGTCGAACAACGTCGACCTCACGCTGCGCAAGTACGCCGGCGCGACCACCTTCTCGCTGAGCGCCTTCCACAACCGCGTGAACAACTATATCTACGCGAACACGCTCGACAACCACGATGGTTTCCAGCTGATCGAGTACGCCCAGCGCGACGCCACCTTCACCGGCCTGGAAGGCGAGGTGCGGCGCAAGCTCGGCGCCAACCTCGACGCCAGCCTGTTCGGCGACATGGTGCGCGCCCGCTTCGAGGACGGCGCCAACCGCAACCTGCCGCGCATCGCGCCTTACCGCGTCGGCGCCAAGCTCGACGCCAGCTGGCAGCGCTGGCACGGCCTGGTCGAGTTCGTGCACGTCGGCAGCCAGGACGACGTGGCGCAATTCGAAAGCGCGACCGGCGGCTACAACATGCTGAACCTGGGGACGCACTACACCACCCGCATCGGCGGCGTACCGGCCCAGCTCTACGCCCGCATCAACAATGCGACGAACGAACTGGCCTTCAGCCACACCTCGTTCATCAAGAACGCGGCGCCGCTGGCCGGCCGCAACCTGACGGCGGGGCTGCGCCTGATCTTTTAAGCCATCGAGCAGGCATATGCCTGCCGGCCCGGCGCATCCGTGTGGGTGCGCCGGGCATGTTTTTTGGAATAGCGAATGAAGAAACTGATCAAACTCGGCGACTACGCCGGCATCGCCGCCTCGGCCCTGTGCCTGGTCCATTGCGTGGCCGGGCCGCTGCTGGTGCTGGCCTTTCCGGTGCTCGGGCTGGGCAGCCAGCACCATGCCTTCCACGACTTGCTGCTGGCGGCGGTGACGGTGCCGGTGCTGCTGGCCTTATTGCCGGGCTACCTGGCGCACCGCGATCCCTTCGTGCTGCCGGTCGGGCTGGCGGGACTGGCGTGCTTCCTGGCGGCGGTGTTCTTCGTCGGGCCGCGCTACGGCCAGGGTGCGGAGACGGCGCTGGCGATCATCAGCAGCGTGCTGCTGGTGTCGGCGCACCTGCGCAATCATCGGGGATGCAAGCGCTGTGTTGCGGCTGGGGCTGACGGGAAGGCTGCGCACTGATCGTCCCGGCAGCCGATGCCTGACGCCTCAGCGGCAAGCACTGCACAAGCCATACAAGGTCAACTCGTGCGACTCCAGCACGAAGCCTTGCGGCGTCAGCTTCTTCATGTCGCCAGGACAGGCATGCACCTCATACACCTTGTCGCAGGCGCGGCAGTGGAAGTGGTGGTGGTGTTCGTGCCCGGCGATCTCGTAGCGGTCGCCGCCGCCGGGCAGCGACACGGCGGCGATGTCGCCGGCTTCCAGCATCGCCTTGATGTTGCGGTAGATGGTGGCCATGCCGATGCCGGGCACGGCGCCTTGCGCGTGCTCCAGGAGTTCCTGCGGTGACAGCGGACGGCCGGCGGCGGCCATCACTTCCTGGATGGCCTTGCGCTGACGCGTATTTCTTTCCATGTAATCGATCCTTCAATGGCCGGGGCGGCACGGGCAATCCGGTATTATCGCGCGAATTGGACTGTATTGCTCCTGCGGCCCGCAGCTTTATTCCTCCGCGGCCGGCAGCGGCGCCCAGCCCATGTCCTTGAAGAACTCCTGCGCCAGGCGCTGGTAGCCCGGCACCGTGAAGTGGATCAGGTCCTTGGCCATCAGCGCCGGCGACTGGCGCGCCCACTCGTAGGCCTTGCCCTGGCCGCCCATCGCGTCCTGCATGCTCCAGGCGCTGCAGCCGGCGGCCTGGGCCACCTCGGCCTGCACCCGGTTGATGTCGACATGGATGCGCGCATACTGCAGCAGGTCGATCTGTGCCGCCTTTTTCCTGCGCGCCTGCGCTTCGCGTTCCTTGCGCGTCTTCGCCTTGCGGATGTTCGCCGAGCGCGGCACCAGCACGCCGCGGTCGCCCGGCCCGACCAGCACGCAGGCGGCCGACGGGAACACGGCCTTCATGTTGGCCACGGAGTCGGCCAGGCTCTTGCGGTAGGCCGCCAGGTCGAAGGGCTTCACGTTGCCCTCGTTGGTGCCGAATTCCAGGATCACCAGCTGGTACTGGTCCTTGGCGAACCAGCTGGCCAGGTAGTCCTGGTTGGTCGCCTTCCAGCCGGCCACGGTGGCGCCGGGATAGCCGAAGACATCCATGCCGAAGGGTGCCGGCGCCTGCGGCAGCAGTTCCAGGCCATGGAAGCGCAAGCGCCCGTCGAGCAGGCGCAGCTTGACCTGGGATATCGGCAGGTCCGCCATCAGTTCCAGCGCGGCCGGGCCGGCGGCGCCTGCCAGCGATACTTCCTGCTCGGCGCCGCCGTCGACGCTGATGCCGACCGTCAGCGGCGCATCGAGCTGCTGGTAGAGGATGCGCACGCGCTCGTAGCCGGGCGACTGCGCCGTCTTGCGCAGGTCCCAGGCCAGGGTGGCGCCGGGCTCCCCGGCGAACATGTTGCTCAGGCCGGGGCCGGGCGCCGCCGCGCTCTCGCCGCCCACGTAGTTCGGTTCGTATTTCCACTGCGCGCTCACGCAGGAGCGCAGCAGCGGCAGGCGCACGCCGGCGCGGTTCATGTTGGCCGGGATGAGGGTATTGGTTACGCCGCCCGGCGCCTTCAATTGGCGCAGCAGCTCCTCGGTGAAGAAGTTCGCGGCCAGGTGGCTGTCGCCCCAGATGCCGATGCGGTAGGGACCCGGTCCCGGGCGCGAAGACGGGGCCGGAGGCCGGGCCGCGACCGGCCCGGAGGCCATGGTCACGTCGGCGTTCGGCGACATGCTCAGCACCGTCTCGAGGGTCGGCACTTCGAGCGGATCGGGGTTGGCCGCCGCCGGCCGGCGCGCCACCGGCGCCGCCTTTTCGCATTCGAGCGGCGCCGGGTCGGGCCGGGCCTGGACCAGCAACTGGCGGATGGCCGGGGACGCCGGCTGGGCGGCGGCCAGGGACGGCAGCGCGGCGGCCGCGAACAACATCAGGGACAAGGGTCTGCGCATGCGCTCTCCATAGCGCCGCCGCGGCGGCAAAATACCATCAATCAAACGCGCAGATCAGTCGACCGGCACCTGCCTGCCGGCGGCCACCGCGTTCAGGCGGCGCTGCTCGGCGCGCACCTTGTCGATGTAGGCGCCGCTCGAGGCGCCGCCGCCGAAGTAGAAGCGCAGCGCCTCGTCTTCCGACCCGCCCTTCAGTTTCACGCAGTCGTGCAGGATCTCGGCGCCCACCTTCAGGCTGACGATGGGATCGATGAAGCTCGACTTGCCGCCGAATTTCTCGTAGCGCTTGGCGTGGATCACCGGCATCACCTGCATCAGCCCCTGGGCCCCGGCTTCGCTCTGGATGTAGGGGTGGAAGTTCGATTCGATCGCCATCACCGCGATGATCAGGTTGGGTGACAGTTTATACGTCTTCGACAGCTTGTCGGCCTCGACGATCAGGATCTCGAGCATGGCCGGCGACACCCGGTACTTGGCGCCGAGCCACTGGGCCATTGCGGCCTGGGACTTGCTGGCCTTGACCGGTTTCGGCACGGCCGGCGCCGCGGGGGCCGCGGGCGGCTGCGCGCGCGCGGCCGTGGCGGGTGCCGGTGCGGCGGAGGCCGGCGCAGGCGCCGCTGCCGCCGTGGGTGCCGGGGCCAGGCTGGGTGAGGATGCGGCAGGCGCGGCCGGCTGCGCCGTGGCGCTGTCTTGCGCCGCGACCTGGGCGGCCGGCTGCGTCGCTGCCTGCCCGCGGCCCAGCCACTGGCCCAGGCGTTCCGGATGGACGAACGCATACACGACAATCGCCACGGCGAGGATGCCGAGCACCCGCACCAGGGTTAACACACTACGTAAAGCCCTCATGGGTCTCCTTTTCCGGGCTGTCGACCGGCCTGCCGCAAGGGGCAGGGCGGACGGCCCTCAATCGCCTGGCTGCGCCTCGCCCGGTATGGGCGAGGGGTGGGCCAGGTGGTTCGCTGCCGCTTCTTCCGCTTTCGCGGCGTGGTCCGCCGCATGTTCGGGCGGCTGCCTGAAGCCTTTGTCGCCGGCCTCGTGGGCGGCGGGCGCTTCGGCGGCGGGGGCCGTGGGCGCCGCTGCCGCTTCCTTCGGTGTCTCCTGCGGCGCTTCCTTGTGCAGGGGCGCCGCCGGGCTGTGCGCCGCGGCGTCCGGCGCTGCCGGTTTGCTGGCGGACGGCGCCGGTTCCTTGCTTTTAGCCAACATTGTATCCTGTTCGCTCGCCGGCATGATAACCGTTCCGCCGGTTGCCTCCTTGATTTGGGCTGTCAGGGCCCGGATGCCCTTCACCGTCAGGTGGGTATTGTCCTTGCCGAAGAAGGCCGGCCGCGCCGCCGACAGCGCGTCCCAGTCGATCACGCGCACGTTCGGGAAATCGGCCGGCATGCGCGCGATGATCTCGTTGTTCGGCTTCATCCAGGGCTTCGGCACGTGCACGTTCACCAGCAGCACGTGCTCGCGGTCGGCCAGCTCGGCCAGCAGGGCGCGGTACTGGCTTTCGGTGATGTAGCCGTTGGTCCCGAGGTGCACCAGCACCGTCTGCGCCTTGCCGCCGGCCGCGCGCCAGGCCTGGATCACCTTCAGGCCCTGGCTGGCCTGGCGTCCGACGGCGGCGTCGATGCGGATGCCGGGAATGACCTTTTCCAGGTGGGCCTGGGCGCCTTTCAGGACCGAGTCGCCGATCGCGAACAGATCGTCGCCGCCGGAGATGCGCTCGTTCGAGGCCAGTTCCTCGTCGCTGATGGTGGGCGCGGCGGCGCTGTCCGGCGCCGCGGGCACGACCGCCGCCTGCACCGGGCTTTCCTGTGCGGCGGGCGCGGCGGCCACGAGCGGCTCCGGGCGGATGCCGTACAGCGCGGTGCCGGCGAACAGCGCCAGCACCGCGCCGCTGTAGCTGACCACCAGGGTCTTCATCTGGCGCGCGTCCAGGCCGCGGGTATCGAACTTCTTCATCGGCTCTTCGGTGCAGCGGTACAGCAGCTCGGCCAGCACGGCCACGGCGGCCAGCCCGCCCGCCAGCACCGCCGGCTCGGAAAAATCGGTCCAGCCGTGCAGGCGCATCCAGCAAAACACCAGCCAGTGCACCAGGTAGAGCGAATACGAGCGCACCCCCAGCCACTGCATGACGCGGGTCCGGAACAGCCGCGACAGCAGGAAGCCGCGGTCGCCCATCGCGGTGTAGGCCACCACGCAGGTCAGCAGCGGCACCAGCAGGAAGGCGCCCTCGTAGGTCCATGGGTGGTCGTTGTTCATGGCCTGCATCATCCAGCCCAGCAGGCCCAGCGCGGCCAGGGCGGCGATGCGCCAGCCCCAGCGCGCCAGGACGCTACGCGCGGCCGCGCGCCACGGATTCCAGAAGCCGGCCAGCGCGGCGCCGGCGAACAGGCCCATGGCGTGGGTGTCGGAGCCGAGGTAGAGCCGGTTGCGCAAGGCGCTGTCGATGTCGGGCTCGAACTGCCAGGCCATCCAGGCGGTGCTGGCCAGCGCCAGCAGCAGGGCCAGCGCGCCGGTCGCCTTTTCGCCGTAGCGCTTCAGGGCCAGCCAGGCCAGCGCCGGCCACAGGAAGTAGAACTGCTCCTCGACCGCCAGCGACCACAAATGCTTGAGCACCAGCGGCGTGGTGTCGAAATAGCCCTGCGCATGAAAGATCTGCCACCAGTTCGACACATAGGCCAGCGCCGCCGGCACGTCCGAGCGGAAGTGGTCGAAGGCCTCGTCGGCGGTGGGCACCGTAAAGGCGGCCAGCACGATCAGGCCCAGCACCGGGGGCATCAGGCGCTTGAGCCTGCGGAAATAAAAGGTCGCGAAACGGAAGTCGCCCTGGCGCCGGACTTCATCGAGCAGCTTCGCCGTGATGATGAAGCCGGAAATCATGAAGAAGATGTCGACCCCGAAGAAGCCGGCGCTGAGCAGGCCGGAGACTTCGCAGTGGAACAGGATCACGGACACCACGGCCAGCGCGCGCAGGCCATCGAGTTCGGCAAAACGGTGTTCTTCTTGTAATGCGCCGGGATGTGTCTTGGAGTGAGACATGGAAGCGTTCGGTTGTCGGTTCGGTTGTCAGTGTTTGTCGGTCAGCATCGCTTCGCCGAAGAGGCGGCCGCTCAGCCCGTAGCCTTTTGCCGTCAGGTGGGTCTGGTCCTTCTGCATCTGCGGCGGCTGCATGCCGGCCCAGCGCGCGGCGGCGCCCGGCCCGCCCATGGCCGCCTGCCAGTCCCAGAAGCCGCAGCCCAGCTCTTCGGCGGCCTGCTTCTGGGCTGCCGCGATCTGGCGGTGCACGTTCGCATAGCGCAGCGCGGCGGCCCCCGCGGCGCCGGGCACGCCACGGTCCGGCGGCCCGACCAGCATGCAGCGCGCATGCGGATACAGCTTGCGCATGCGTCCCAGGTTGCTGCGCAGGTAGGCCAGGTAGTCGCTGCGCGAGAAGCGCGGGGCGGCGCCTTCGTTGGTGCCGTACTGGACCAGCACCAGCTGGTAGTCATCTGGCGTGCCGAACAGG
This sequence comes from Massilia sp. IC2-278, assembly GCF_020708045.1. GTDB lineage: Bacteria > Pseudomonadota > Gammaproteobacteria > Burkholderiales > Burkholderiaceae_D > Telluria. Next base: position 256,076 of record NZ_JAJFES010000003.1, on the reverse strand, counting down.
TTCTCGTCGGCGTAGGCCCAGCTGCGCAGCATGCCGCCCGGGACGCTGAAGCTGTCGAGGACCACGCGCGGCGCCTGCGCGTACTTGGGCGCGAAGCCGTGCACGGTCACCTGGCCCGACACCAGGCGGATGCGGACCGCCGCCATCGGCGCGTCGGGCACGATCCGCAGGCGGGTGGCGCTGCTGCGGCTGAGCGGCACCAGCTGTTCGGCGCCACCGTCGACCGCCACGCCCAGCAGCAGCGAGCCATCGGGCCGCGCCTTTTCGAACACGATCGCCAGCTCCTTCACGCGCGCGGCGCTCGAGGGCGAGCGGAAGTCGAGCAGGATGCTGTCGCCCGGCGTGGCCGAGCGCATGCTGACGAAACCCTTGCCGTACCAGCTGGGCTGCCTGCCCTTGCCCGGGTTTTCCTTGTGCGCGTAGCCGGTCTGCCAGCCGCTGGTGGCGCAGGCCGATTTCAGCGGCAGGCGCAGCCCCGGCACCTGGACCCCGGCCTGAATGAAGGATGGCTGGACGGCGGCGCGGGCAATGCCGGCCGCGTCCAGGGCGGCGTCGATGAAGTCGGGCGCCGAGGTCAGGCTGTCGCCCCAGAGGGCGATGCGCAGAGGGGAAGGCTGCGCAGGGGAAGCTTGCTGCGCAGGGGAAGGCGAGGGCGCCGGCCCGGCGCCGGTATGCCAGGTGAAGCCGGCGTCGGCGCGCAGCACCGGGCGCAGCGCGGCGCCTTGCCAGCCGCAGTCCGGCGCCGCCAGCGCGGCCTGGCCGGCAAGCAGGCCGAGGCCGAGGGCCGCGCAGCGGAGCATAGGTATCGGGAATGACTGCATGGGGTGTCGGTAAGGCGAAAAACCTGTCTCTTGTTACGCCAACAGGCCACGCACCCGGGATGGGCGGCGTGGCCTGTTTGGAATCGCTAGTTTAATGACTGGAGGAATCATTTAGCGTGGTATTTTCATGATTGGCTGCAAATATTTTCAGTCCGCAGGGCGATCCGACGGCATCGCTCAACCGGCCTTGCGCCGTGGCGCCAGCAGGTGCAGGGCCAGCTTCGCGCCATACAGCACGACGATGGTGCCGCAGAAGTCGCCGGTGGCCATTGCCACGAAGCTGGCGAGCAGGCCGCTCTTGTGCTCGGCCAGGCCGAACCAGAGGTGGTGCAGCAGCGGGCTGGCGATCGAATACACCAGGGCGCAGCACAGCAGGCGCGCCGGCGTCAGGTTGGCCAGCGAAGCCTGCAGGCCGAAGCGGCGGCGCATCACGAGGTAGACTAGGTAGGGCGCCACGGCGCCGAGAAAGCCGCCGGCCACCGAACGCAGCGGATCGTCGGGAAAGAAGATGAATGCGCAGGCCGCCCAGCCGACCAGGAACAGGCCGACGGCGCCGGCTTCGGCGAACAGCAGGGTGGCAAGCAGGCGCACGCCGGCCGGCAGGTAGAGCCAGTTGATGCCCGGTGCGAATTCGAGGCGAAGGAAGAAGAGTTCGTTCACGGCCAGCGCTGCGGCGAACATCGCGATGGTGGCGCCGGCCATCAGCGCGTGCAGTTGAAGCTGTTTCATACCCTAGTGCAGTAAAATAGTCTGGCCGAACCAGGCCGCCATTGTTCATGCGCCGGCCGGCAGCATCCGCCACCGCCAACCGATGAAGAAAACCCGCCCCGCCGACATCTATCTGCGTTTCCTCCAGCTGACCGAAGCCCTGCGCGGCTTGCCGTCGCTGCCCGAGCTCGACCCGCTCGAGGAGCGCATCCTGGCGCTGATCGCACGCGCCGGCCAGACCGACCAGCGCCTGAGCGTGCGCGACGTCATGGGCGCCACCGAACTCGGCGCCCCGGCCACCGTGCACAACCGGCTCAAGTCGATGCGGGAAAAGGGCTGGATCATGCTGGCCGATACCGAGGACACGCGCCGCAAGCGCATCGAACTGACCCAGGCCGCACTGCTGCACTTCGACCGCCTGTCCCAATGCATGCTGCGCGCCACCGAAGGCTAGGCGGACGGCATAGTACCATCTAGAAATAGTCGAAAACTATCCAATAGTCACAAGCCGGGGTCAAGTCTGACATCCGGACACGGGCTCGAGGATTTCTACATCGAGGCGTCGGTATAACTGGCTAGTGGCGTAAATATCGATGCCCGATAGCCATTCAGTGGAGGCTGACATAAGACGCGGATGTCAGGAATAACCTGGAATAGACTAGTTGCCTCGGCTCAGGTTTCTGATTTCGAAACCGAGGTATCCCATGCCCCCCTATCGCTTTACCGCGGGTTTGCTTGCTTACCGTTTCGGATTGATTGCGGTAACTTTTCCATCCGAGAACTCAACTTGAATGCCAGGGCAGGGGACGTCACTGTCAGCACAAGCATATGTTGCCTGTTTGCTGATTACTAGGCCGTCCGAATTCTTCGTAATGCCGATTTCCTTACGGTTGAGGCCATATGCTGCGAATGCGAGGCATTCTGGATCGCCAGGGCGAACATCAGCCTTCGATGCTCGTGATGCTTGCTCAGGAGATAACTTTCCAAGTGCAACGAGTCGGTCTAGATTTTGCTGAACCGGCATGCCTTTTGCGATTCGATACATGCCGCATTCACGATATGCTGCTTCGTTTGTATCGTTATTCCATCCACTTTGATACGCACTCTGTTTAAGGGACGAACAGGCTGTCAACGCAACGATGCTGATTGCAATAAATGTAATTTTATTCATTTTGATTCCATTGAGTTGTCAACATCGTTGAGCACGGACGGCTCAGGCAGTTTCGAAAAAAAATGTATTGCGTTGCAGCCGTCAGCTCGGCGTGTACGCCCATCTCTCAGTCGATTATGGTCATTGCCCTACCTCGGATTATTCCAAGCTCCAGACATACTGGACTGGTTGCCAGGATCGGAACGGTTTCCCATTTTCCCGCGCCGGCACGAACCGGCATTTGGCAAGGGCGGTCCTGGCGGCTTCGTCGAGATTGACGTTGCCGCTCGATTTCGTGACCCGGGTGTCGAGTACCCGGCCGTCGACGTCGATCAGGAACGAGATCGCCGAGGTGCCGCTTATGCCTGCCTTGGCTTCTGCCGCCGGATACTCGGGCTTGCGGCAAAGAGGCAGCGGCGGCGCCTTGTCCACGCTGTCGGCCATATTGTCGGACTGTCCCGCCGGAGTGCTGGGCTCGGTTGTTTGCGCCTTGCCGGTCAGGGCCAGTGCCGCCAGGGCTGCGGCCAGCAGCCACTTGCCGGCTCGGTCGTGCATGCTGTTCTCCAAGCGTGGAATCGAGAACAGCATTATCCCATGCCGGACCGGCACCAAAATACGCGCAAACTATCCGAATGCCGGCATTTACGGAATGACTGGCGCGCGCATCAGCGCGCGGCGGTCAATCGCAATGCGTACGTATTACAACGGTCTTGTCCGCTGATTGCGCCACCCGCCGAAGAAACACCGTCAAAACACTCCCATTATTTCAAGTCTTCATCGGAGACCAATCCGATCCAATCGATGTGGCATATCGTCTTCATCGCACTTGATTGCTTTTAGTTTTGCGAGATATCATGACAACAAAAAGTGACTAAAAGCAATCTCATCGGATTGCCTATCGCCGGACCGTGCCAGACACGGCAGCGAAATAAGTCGCCACCACCAAAGAACCAAAACAAAGGGATGTTCAAGCATGGCAAACGAGTTGGATGAAGTAAGCGGCCCGGTCGACGCGGGCGGACGCGATGTCAATGTCATCAGCAGGCAGATTCCGGTCCAGATCGGCACCGGTTCGCTGATTTTTGAAATCGCTTTATGGACGGTCATTCCGATCATCGGCCTCGTGGCGCTGTTGACCGATGCATTGCCGCGGCCATACAGCCTGGGCCTGCTGGTATTGGGCGCCTTGCCGGGCCTGATTTTCCAGTTCATGAAGGTCTTTGCGCTGGCCTACCTGCGCAAGCTGCAGCAGAAAATCCAGGCCGATGCATCGCAGATCGACAATTACCTGGAACAGCGCGTCGTCATCCTGAACAACGTGGTCGGCCTGGTCGCAAAAGCCATCGATCTCGACAAGGATGTGATGAAATCGGTCGCGGCTTACCGCAGCGGGCACAACGCCGATGCCGCACGTAACGAGGCTTCCCAGAAAATCGACGGCATGTTTTCGCGCATTAGCCTGGCTGTCGAGGCGTATCCGGACCTGAAAGCGCAAGCCGTCATTGCCGATGCCATGCGCCAGAACAGTTATCTGCAAAAGGAAGTAACCGCCGCGCGCACGCTGTATAACGATACCGTCGGCATGTGGAACCAGGATATCTTTGCCTGGCCAACCAAGCAGATCGTTGCGGCGCGGGCAGGTTATACGACCCGCATTCCATTCACGGCCTCTGCCGAAACCAAGGCCGCTGCACGGGGTGTCTTCTTTTGATTGCCGACGTCCACGAGCCGCTGGAGCAGTATTCCTCGCATTTCAGGTCTGCCCACCTTGAAAACACGTCGGACTTTTTCGAGGACCTCGTGCGCCGCTCCGGCGTCGACGAGAATGCGAATATCCAGACGGTACAGGAACTGCGCGAGCTCGAGAAACAGGCGGCCGGCGCGGGTTCGGCCAACAAGTGGTGGCGCATCCTGCGCGGCGTCACCATCGCGGCCGCGGTGCTGCTGGCGCTGTATATCGTCGCCAAGTACGCCTGGCCGTGGATTGTGCTGCCGGCAATCGCGCTTGCCGCTGCGCTGCACCTGCTCAACCGCACCATCAACGACTCCGACACGCGGCTGAAAGGCCTGCGCGACGCCTGCGAAGCGAAGCGCACCGAGGCCTGGAGCCAGATGGCGCCGCTGAATCGCCTGTTCGACTGGGATATCGTGGCCAAGCTGATGGAAAAAACGGTGCCGCGCATCGCCTTCGACCCGTATTTCAGCAACGGCCGCATGGACGAGCTGCGCAGCAGCTTTGGCTGGCACGGCAATCTCGGCGACGACCATTCCATCGTGTTTTCGCACAGCGGCGTATTGAACGGCAATCCGTTCATCCTTGCGCGCACCCTGTCGCACTGGATGGGCAGCAAGACCTACCACGGTTCGCTCCAGATCAGCTGGACGGAGCAGTACCGCGATTCGCAAGGCAAATGGCAGTCGCGCACCCGTTTCGAAACGCTGCGCGCATCGGTCGAGCGCCCATTCCCCGAATACGAAAACCGCACGTTCATCGTCTACGGCAATGAAGCGGCGCCGGACCTCATATTCAGCCGCAACCCGTCGAAACTCTCGAAGCTGGAAGACGGCATGTTCGACAAATGGCGCAAGAACCGCGCCATCAAGAAGCTGGAAGCGAAATCGCGCGATGTCGGCGAAGGCAATACATTTACAGTGATGTCGAACCGCGAATTCGACGCCTTGTTCGATGCCACCGACCGCAACCACGAAGTCCAGTTCCGGCTATTGTTCACGCCCCTGGCGCAACAGGAAATGCTCAAGCTCCTGAAGGACAGCGAAACGGGCTTCGGCGACACCTTCGTGTTCGAGAAAACGCACATGATCAACGTCGTCGAAGCGGGGCACATGCGCAGTACCGACATCAGCGGCGATCCCGCCAGCTTCTATGCCTACGAACTGGCCCACGCGCGCAGCTTCTTCAACAGCTACCACAACGCATTCTTTAAATCGTTCTATTTCGGGATGGCGCCATTGCTCGCCATTCCGCTGTACCAGCAGCATCGGCCGCATTCCGATATCTACAAGGACACGTATTCGCACAAGCCCTGTTTCTGGGAGCACGAGGCGATCGCCAATTACCACGGCGAAGCGGCGTTCAACCATCCCGAATGCGTGACGCGCAGCATCCTGAAGACGTCCACGGAAAGCGAGGCCGACGGATCGCAGGCGGTGCGCGTGACCGCCAGCGGCTTCAAGAGCGTCGGGCGAACCACCTACATTTCGGTCTGGGGCGGCGATGGCCGCACCCACCAGGTGCCCGTGCATTGGGACGAGTATTTCGAGGTCAGCAACAGCGCCAGGGTGCTGGTCAAGGAAACGGCTGCGCCGGGCGCTGCTCCGACCGAGCGCACGGAAGCCGCCTTACCGCCAGCCTTTGCACAGCACGGCGTGCATGCCGGGCAGGCGGTCCTGCGCCGCGCGATTTTCTCGGCGATCTTGCCGGGCTAGCGTTCCGGAATACGGTCTACAGCCGGGCTCGTGTCCGAATGTCAGACCCGAATGTCAGACCCGCCTCCGGCTGTTCAGCCGCGCCACACCACCCGGTTGCGGCCGGCCTGCTTGGCCTTGTACAGGTGGGCGTCGGCGGCTTCGAACAGTGCCGCCGCCGGTTCGCCGCTGTCGGGCAGGAAGGTGGCGCCGCCGATGCTGACCGTGAGCCAGGCGGCGGCGCTGGAGCCGGCGTGGGCGATGCCGGCCAGCGCGACCGCCTCGCGGATCGCGTTCGCCACGTGGCCGGCCTGGCTGGCGTCGGTGTCGGGCATCAGCAGCACCAGTTCCTCGCCGCCGTAGCGCGCCGCCAGGTCGGCCGGGCGGCGCATCTGGGCGGCGGCGGCGCGCGCCACGGCGCGCAGGGCGCGGTCGCCGGCCGGGTGGCCGTACAGATCGTTGAACTGCTTGAAGCAGTCGATGTCGAGCAGGGCCAGCGACAGCTGCTCGCCGGTGCGGCGCGCGCGCTGCCATTCCACTGCATACACTTCGTCGAAGCGGCGCCGGTTGGCCAATTCCGTCAGGCCGTCGACGTTGGCCAGGTGTTCCAGCATGCGGCGCTGGCGCACCAGCTGCAGGTGCAGGGCCACGCGCGCCAGCACCACGGTGGCGTTGAAGGGCTTGGTGATGTAGTCCGAAGCGCCCATCTTGAGGCCGGCGGCTTCGTCTTCCGGCCGATCCAGGCCGGAAATGAAGATCACCGACACGTGTGCCGTGGCCGGCGTGGCGCGCAGGCGGCGCAGCACGTCGTAGCCGCTCATGTCCGGCATCATCACGTCGAGCAGCACCAGGTCGGGCACGTGGCGCGTGGCGCGTTCCAGCGCCTGGGCGCCGTTCTTCGCCAGCAGCACCGTGTATTCCGGCTGCAGCAGTTCGCACAGGACGTCGCGGTTGACGGCGTCGTCGTCGGCGATCAACACCTTTTGCGGCACGGCGTTCATGCCGGCTCCCCGAGGTCGACCCCGAGCTGCTGCGCCACCCGGGCCAGCGGGTCGAGCGCGGCCGCGTATTCGAGGTCGTCGACCGCCGCCGCCAGGGCCGCCAGCGCCGCGCCCAGTTCGGCCGCCTGGGCCGCGCCCGGCAGCAGGGCCTGCAGCTCGGCCGCCGCGCCCTGGGCGCGGGCGTCGTCTTCGCGCAGGTAGCCGCCGAGGCGCCGCACCAGGCCCGGCAGGGCGGACAGCGTGCCGGCACCCATGCCCGCACCTGCACCGTCCTGGGCTGCGCCGTGCGGGCTGAGCAAGCCCTCGAAGCCCTCCAGCACCGCCACCAGGGCCGCGGCCAGGCCAGGCACCAGCGCCGCCGGCGCCGCCGTGTCGCCGGCGCGCAGGCCGGTTTCCAGCTGGCCGGCCGCGTGCGCCACCGCGTGCGCGCCGACGTACGAGGCGCTCGACTTCAGGTTGTGCGACAACTGCTGCAGCACGCCCAGGTCGCCGCCGGCCAGGGCGTCGAGAAGCTGGCGCGGTGCGCTGCGGTATTCCTGCACGAAGCTGCGCACCCGTTTCAGCAGGCGTGCCTGCTGGCCGTTCACGCCGGCCAGGGCCGCGTCCCAGTCGACGCCGGCCAGCGCCTGCAGGCGCAGCGGCGCGCCCGGGGCGGCGCCATCGGCCGGCGCCAGCGGCGCGGTCCGCCCGGCCAGGCGCGACCCGTCGATCCAGGTCAGCAGGGCACGGAACAGCTGCTCGGGGTCGATCGGCTTGGTGATGTGGTCATTCATGCCGGCCGCCAGGCTCTTCTCGCGGTCGCCGGCCATGGCGTGCGCGGTCATGGCCACGATCGGCAGCGCACGCAGGCCCTCGATGGCGCGGATGCGGCGCGTCGCCGTCAGGCCGTCCATCTCGCGCATCTGGATATCCATCAGCACCAGGTCGTAGTCCTGGCGTTGCACCATCTCCAGTGCTTCGAGGCCGTGCACGGCAACGTCCACCTGCACCGGCGCCGCGGCCAGGAAGTCGAGCGCCACTTCGCGGTTGTTGGTGTTGTCCTCGACCAGCAGGATGCGCGCGCCGCGCAGCCGCGCCAGTTCGCGCGTGCCGGTGTCGATGCGCGCCGGGGCCTGGGGCGCCGATTCCGGACTCAGGGCCTGCAGCAGGCTGTGGTAGAGCAGGGCCGGGCCGATCGGCTTGGTGAGGAAGCCGTGCAGCGGCAGCGCGCCTTCCTGCTGCTGCACCGTCTCGCGCGTGCAGACGCTGACCATCAGGATCGCCGGCGGCGCCGCCAGGTCGGCCTGGGCATGGATGCGGCGGATGGTCTCGACGCCGTCCCAGCCCGGCATCAGGTAGTCCATCAGCACGATCTGGTAGGGGGCGCCGCGCTCGCTCGCATCGCGCAGCAGGGCCAGCGAACGTTCTCCCGAATCGACCGCATGCGCCGCCACGCCGAGCGAATCGAGCATCTCGACCAGGGCTTCGCGCGCGGTCTCGCAGTCGTCCACCACTAGCACGCGCACGTCGTGCAGCGGTGCGGCCGGTGCGGCAATGGAGACCGCGTCGGCGCCGGCGCCGGCATCCAGTTTCACGGTGAAGCGGAAGCAGCTGCCCACGCCCGGGGTGCTGGTGACGCCGATGGCGCCGCCCATCAGCTCGACCAGCTGCTTGGAGATGGTGAGACCGAGGCCGGTGCCGCCGTACTTGCGGGTGATCGAGCCGTCGGCCTGGCTGAAGGACTGGAACAGGTGGGCCAGCTGGTCCTCGTTCATGCCGATGCCGGTGTCGCTGACGGTAAACGCCAGCGTCACGCCCTCAGGCCCGCGCGCTTCCAGCTCCACCGCCACCACGATCTCGCCGCGCTCGGTGAACTTCACCGCGTTGTTGGTGAGGTTGATCAGGATCTGGCCCAGGCGCAGCGGGTCGCCCACCAGGCGCGCCGGGACCCCGCGCCCGACCCGGAACACGAGTTCCACGCGGCGCGCGTCGGTCTTCACCGCGGTCAGGCTGGACAGGTGTTCCAGCAATTCGTTCAGGTCGAACGGCACGCGCTCGAGCGTCATCTTGCCGGCCTCGATCTTTGAAAAGTCGAGGATGTCGTTGATGATGCCGAGCAGGTGCTCGCCGGCGCCGAGGATCTTGCCGAGGTAGTTGCGCAGCTTCGGATCGGGATCGGTCTTCAGGGCCAGGCGGCTCATGCCGATGATCGCGTTCATCGGGGTGCGGATTTCGTGGCTCATGTTGGCCAGGAAGTCCGACTTCATGCGCGTGGCCGCTTCGGCGCGCAGCATGGCGTTCTGGATCGCCTTGGTGCGCAGGCCGAGGATGCGCATGAAGACCAGCATGTCGATCGCATTCCCGAACTGCAGTGCGTGCATGGTCCAGAAGGTGGCGGGCAGGGCGCCGTTGATCACCAGGCTCAGCACCAGCGAACTGGTGAAGCTGATCGACCAGCCGACCAGGAAGTACACGCCGACCAGGTCGCCGCGGCGCGCGCGCATGAAGGCGCCCGGCATCCCGAGCAGCATCGGCATGATGCCGAGGGTGCTGACGATGGCCACCAGCCCGTCGACGCTGATGATGCCGGCGGCATACGCCAGGGCCGCGACCACGCACAGGACGGCGCCGGTCTTCATCAGGCGGCTGAAGGTGCGGTCCATGCCGGGGCGCGCCAGTGCCTGTTCCACGAACAGGTAGGCGCCGCAGGACGACATCAGCGCGAATAGGCCGCCGGCGTGGATGTTGGTCCAGGCATTGCTGCCCCAGACGTACTGGCTGCCCAGGCCCGCGAATTCGGCCGAGAACAGCGCGGTCCCGGTGATCATCAGCGCGAACTTGGCGAACAGCGGCTCGCGCAGGTTGACCCATTGCGCCAGGCCGTACAGCACCAGGCACAGGGCCAGGCCGGCCAGCAGGCCTTGCAGCATCTGCTCGCCGAGGGCGTTGTGGTGGTAGACCGAAGCCTGCGACAGGCGGATCGGCAGGATCTTCGGGCCGGTGTTCTCGATCCGCAGGTAGATGTCGTGCCGCTTGCCGGGCGCCAGGTCGAGGATCAATGCCGGCGTGCGCGGGCTGCGCGCCGCGCCGTTCACCGGCTGCAGGTTGCCGGCCAGGCCGTGCTGGCGCACGTGGCCGTCGACGACCACGAACATCTCCACGCGGTTCAGCACCGCGTAGTCGATATCCAGGATCCAGCGTCCGGTGCTGTGCGCGGGCACCGACGCCGGGATGCGCAGCCACAGCACGCCGCGGTGCATGCCCATGGTGGCGTAGGCCGTCTGCGGCGGCGCGAACCGGGCGCCGGCAGCCAGGACCTCGCCGATGTCGAGCGTGCCGTCCGCGTCGTCCAGCGTGGTGACGGCGGGCCAGGCTTCGACGGCGCCGGTACGGTCGTCGAGGGACAGCGGCGCGCTTGCCCGCGCCGCCGGCGCCAGCAGCATGGCCAGCAGCAGGAGTGCGCATGCCGCGCGCAGGAAGGACCAGCCGGGCAGTGGGCGCATGATCATCCTTGTTTGCGGGAAGTGGAAGAGGTGTCCGGGCGCAGGCGCAGTTCCAGCCGGTTCATCCAGGCCGGCGCCTTCGGGTCGTGGTGCCAGGCCTGCACCGCCTGGGCGACGCCGTTCAGCAGGACCTCGGGCAGTTTCAGGGGCCGGGTCTGGTCCATCAGCAGCTTCACCGTCAGGCGGTAGCCGAGCACGCGCGACACCAGGCGCGAGATCGAGAATCCCGGCACGACGCGGCGCACCAGCCAGTCGATGCCGCGCACCGCGCCCATGCACAGCGCGAACAATGCGCGCGAGACGAGCGACACCCGCCCGTCGAGGCCGAGTTCGCGCGCATTCGTGCGCCCGCACAGGTAGCGCGTGAGCAGGGTCGGGAAGGGTTTCAGGAGGCGCAGCGGAATCTCGTCCTGCATCGCCCGCATCAGCGCGTTCGCCAGCGCCGGGCGCGGGTCGGGCGCGCCGTAGGGCAGGGCGCCGCCGTTCGCGGCGTCGCGTCCGCGCGCCTGCAGCCGTGCGAACAGCCGTTCGGCGGCGGCCATGTCGCGCACCAGCAGCGGCTCCCCGATGCCGAGCAGGTGGCCGACCACGTTCCAGCCGTGCAGGTAGGCGCCTTCCTCGGCCGCCGTCAGGCCCAGGCCGAGGCGGCGCAGGCTGCGCAGGAAGACGTAGTGAAAGGTCAGCAGGGTATAGGCCAGTTCTTCCTGGTTGATCGGCAGGCCGTGTTGCGGCACGTTCCAGCCGCGCGCATACAGGGCGCGGTGCAGGCCGGGGCCTTTGGGCGCCAGCTCCGCCAGGGTGGCGCCGGTCTCGCCGCCGGCCATCACCGCGGCCGGATTGCCGCGCATGATCAAGTGGCGGATGGTGGCGTGGATCAGACGCACCTTCAGCACCTGGGCGACGCCGCCGCCGTCGGGGGCGGTGAGGCCGCCGCGCAGCATCACCGGGAAGATCATGGCGGCGGTCGAGCGCACGCGGTAATCGGTGTGCTGCTCCAGTTGGCCGGCCGTGTGCAGTACGCTCGCCAGGTCGACCGGCACGTAGCACTCGGGCAGGCTGGCGCAGAACAGCAGGGTGCAGGACAGCATGCTCATCTCGACGAACACCGCCTCCGCCGCGCCGATGCGCGCCGGGTCGGCCCAGTCGGGCAGCACGCGCGCGGCGTGCACGAACTCCTCCAGCGCGGCGGCAATGTGCGCGGGTGTGGCCGGGCTGGCGCGCCAGCCGTCCAGCACGCCGTTGGTGGTCCAGGCGGCGATCTCGCGGTTGACGACCGCGATCGCCTCGTAGCGCCCCTCGCCATCGAGGCCGGCGAGGATGCGCGCAATCGTGTCGTCGGCCGGCGGGTCGGCGCGGTAGCGCGGATCGGCGCTGGCGACCGGATCGTGCATGGTCCCCATCATGCCTCCCGTGCGACGGCGGCCATGCGGGCGGCGGCCACCACCGGGCTGGCCGCGGCGTCGGGCACGGCGGCGATGCGCGGGGCCTGCCAGCGGCTCCAGCCGCACAGGGCGGCCAGCAGCGGGATGCCCATTGCGAACAGGGCGATGGTGCGGGTTTCGACCGGGGTGCCGAGGCAGGCCTGGAACAGCATGTTGCCGCCGTAGATGGCGAGCGGCACGACGGTGTGGGCACGCGAGACGCTGGCGGCGGCCACCGGCGGACGGCGGCGCAGCGTGAGGCGGAACAGGAAGATGATGACGAAGGAGACCGCCATCCAGCCGACGAAGCCCTGCAGGGTCTCGCCGAACCACCAGCCGTCGGTCTTGTGCATGATCCAGGCCTTGAGCGTGAAGACCATGTACGGGTCGGCGCCGAGGTCGTAGGCGGTGACGATCATCGCGGCCAGGAAGGACTGGACGATGCTCTGGCCGACAGGCGCAGCACCGTCGGTCGGGGTCTGCCAGACCATCAGGTTGGCGATCACGTAGGCGATGTAGGTCAGGGCGAACCACATCAGCGGGATCACCATCGGCACGTCGCCGACGCGCCAGCCCAGCACTTCGGTATAGGTGTAGTGGCCGAAGAACCAGCCGTAGGTCGACCCCATCTGCTCGGCGAACCAGCCGAGGCTGACCGCGATCAGCACGAAATGCAGCGCCGCGCGCGCGCCCAGCAGGTGGATCGCGCTGGCCCAGCAGCAGGCGAACATCGCCAGCGAGCCGACGATCAGCATGCGCGTGGTCTCGTTCAGGCCGCGCGTGAGCAGCACGGCGAGGAACAGGGCAAGCAGGATGAAGGTGATGCGGGGGAGATGGCGCTGCATGGTCGTTCCTCGTCTTGGCTGGTCAGGTTGTTGTTATCAGAAGCGATAATCCATGCGCAGTGAAACGGTGCGCGGCTCGCTCGGCACGGTCATGCCGAAGCTGTCGATGTTCACCGGCTCGACCTTGTCCTGCAGGTTGCGCACGCGCAGCAGCAGGCTCCAGGGAGCGCCCAGCGGCTGGTAGCCCAGGCTGAGGTCGGTCTCGGTACGGCCCGGGATGCGGTAGCGCAGCAGCTTGCTCGGGATGCCGATGGTGTAGTCGCGCGAGGTGCGCGAGAACACGCCCGCCGTCACGGTGCCGCCGCCGATGCCGAAGCCCTGCTCGTAGCCCAGGGTCAGGGTCGCGCTCGGGGCGCGGTCGAGCTTGTAGCCGGCCCAGGAATGCAGGCCGTCCGGCGTGTAGTCGACGTAGTGGGCGTCGGTGAAGGCCAGGGCGGAGCTGAAGCGGGCGCTGGCCACGGGCTTCACCGCCGCCTCGATTTCCAGACCCTTCACGCTGGCCACGCCGGCATTCCGGGTCACGTAGCGCGGCACGCCATTTTCCATCTCCACGCCCGACAGCTGCAGATTGCCGTAGTCGTAGCGGTAGGCGGCCAGGTTCAGGCTGGCGCGGTTGGCCCAGAAGCGGCTCTTGAAGCCCAGCTCGACCGACTTCAGGGTTTCCGGGCGATACACCAGGGCCGATTCCGCCACCGGCGCCGGGCAGGCGACGCCGAGCGCGCCCGAATCGGCCAGGCAGCCGTCGTTGAAGCCGCCGGATTTGTAGCCGGTGGCCAGCACGCCGTACACCAGGGTGGACGGGTTCAGGTCGGCGTCGATGCCCAGGCGCCAGGTGGTCTTGCTCGTTTCCAGGTGGGCCGCATTCGGCAGCGCCAAGTCGGTGGCGGGGTTGAAGACCGGGCCGAACTGCAGGTTGGTGGCGCCGACGCGCGACTTGTCGTCCTGCGTGTAGCGGGCGCCGGCCGTCAGGCGCAGTGTGTCCAGTACGCGCCAGGTGGCCTGCCCGAACACGGCGCGGCTCTTCGAGACCACCGGGCCGGTCGGGAACACGTAGTACGGGGGCAGGCCGATCGGCTCCAGGTCGCGGAAGGTGGCGAGCTGGGTCATGTCTTCGCGGAACCAGTAGACGCCGGCCTGGGCCGAGACGCGGCCGGTGTCTTTCGTGGCGATGCGCAGTTCGTGCGAATCCTGGTCGTAGGCGCCGTCGAAAAACTGGCGCACGCCGAGCGCGAAGCCGGGCACGATGCGGTAGTAATAGTTGACCAGGAAATCGTGGTCGAACTGGCGCCGCGAACCCAGGTAGTGCAGGGTGGCCGGACCCAGGTTCCAGGTCAGCTCGGCCGCCAGGCCCTGCGCATCGCGCCGGCTGTGGCCCTGCTCGGGCACCGCGTTCGGCGGCACGAAGGAATTCGTCAGGCGCTCGGTCGTGGAGGCGCCGCGCCAGGCCGGGTTGCCGGTCTCGATGCCCGAGTAGAAATTCGTGTCGGGGACGATGACGTCGTTGTTGTCGTGCTGGACCGTGCGGTCGTAGCGCAGCAGCAGCGAGGCGTCGGCGTTGAAGTCGAATTTGGCCGACAGGCGCGCCGAGCGGTCGTCGCGGTCCAGGCCGAGTTCGTGCGGCGTGCCCTGGGCATTGCGCAGCAGGCTGTCGCGGCGCTTCACGGACACCGCCGCGCGCAGCGCCAGCGCATCGTTCACCGGCACGTTGAGCATGCCGTCGGCCTTGCGCGCACCAAAGGTGCCGAGCTCCGCGCCGACCGCGCCTTCGAGCGTCTTGCCCGGTGCGTTCGAGATCACGTTGACGACGCCGGCCGTGGTGTTGCGGCCGTACAGGGTGCCCTGCGGGCCGCGCAGGACTTCGACGCGGTCGACGTCGAGGAAGTCGCCGTTCTGGCTGTGCGGACGGGCGATATACACGCCGTCGAGCATGAAGGCGGCCGAGGGCTCGCCCTTGTCGGTGGCGTCGGCATTGCTGACGCCGCGGATGGTGATGCGCAGGCCGTCGGCGGCGCCGTTCAGGTACACGCCGGGCAAACGCGCGGCGAGGTCGGACGGGCGGTCGAGGCCGGCTTTAGCGAGCTGGGCGCCGCTGATGACGGACATGGCGACAGGCGTCTTCGATTCCGGCGCGACAAGGCGCTGCGCGGTGACGAGGACTTCCTGGATCTGGCCGTCGGCGACGGCGGAGGTTTCTTGCGCAGCCGCGCCGAACGGGAGCAAACCCGATACGGCGGCAGCCAGCAGCGTAAGGTTCGAACGAACCTGACGGTTGGACATGCATTCCCCTAGTTTTTTGGATCGAATCTTGTTGCGCGCAGTGCAGGGCACCGGCGTCAGCGGCCTGTGTTTTATGCAACACTTATAAACGGCGATGCTGAAGTCTTGCAGTCTAGCAGTACATGCAACGAGGAAACAGCCCCTCGTCTCTTAATTGTCTGGAAACGAGGGCTGGGCGCGACAGTCGATGTCTGACTGGCAATGAACGATGCCAGGATGACAGCACCCTGTCTAGACAAGCGAATAGCGGGCGCGGTAGGGGCGAAAGCCGAGCCGGCGCTTGAAGTCGCGCAGGCCGGGCAGGGCGCCGAGGTAGCTGTCGTACATGAACCAGGCCACCCGGCGCTCCTCGATCAGCTCGCAGATGATGTGCGCCAGCAGCAGGTACATGGCGCCGTCGCCGTTCTTGTAGCCCATCAATTGGTCGGTGGCCGAGAAATTGCCGAAGCGGGCCACGTTGCAGTACGCCGCCAGCCGGCCGCCGGCGTCGAATGCGCCGTAGCAGGCGCAATGCGGCTGCTCGGGATACGGGCGCATGTGCCGGTAGGCGCCGTCCATCGGGCGGCCCTGGCGCTGGTCGCAGGAGGTATGGATGGCGTGGATCTCGTCGAGGTGGGCGTTGCGGTCGATGCGGCGCAGCCGGTAACCGCGCGCCAGCGCCTTGCGGCTTTGCGGGCCGGCGTGGCCGTGCTGGCGCACGGTGTCGAGGTAGGAAGCGGCATTCCCGAAGCCGGCGATGTCGACCAGGGCGATCCCCATCGCCTTGTTGCGGAACACCTTGTAGCGCGGGTGGGGGCGGGTGAAGTTGGCGTAGGCCGCCAGGATCGCCGGCGGGTTCAGGTGGCGCTCGAAGCACAGCTGCGCCAGCGGCAGTCCGGCCAGCTCGACGGCCAGGCTCGCGTGTTCGATCAGCTTGACGACTGTTGCAGGGGTTTGCATGGGCGGCTCTCGACCATCGATGCAGGAAGGATGCTGTCGAGTCTAGCGCCGCCGGAGGCGCCCTGGATGGGCAAGCTCGGGTGCGCCATGTAAAACCGTGTAAATACGCGATGCCAGTGTCATTTCCAACACAGATTGGCCGCAAACGATCTTTACAGGTGAGTGCTCCATCGCCGTGGTGGCGACACCTAAAAAAACGGCGCAAGCGTTGCCGCCCGCGCCGTTCGCCGACACCCGTACCGCCACACACGGCCGGGTCAGAACGCGTTGATCAGAACGACATCGGCACGCGCACCATCAGGGTCACGTCCGGCGTATCGCGCGTCACGCCGGCGCCGACCGCCACGCTCAGGGTTTTCTTGTCGGTCAGGCGGTAGGAGTAGCCGACCAGCAGGGTGCCGAGCTGCATGCGCACCGAACCCGGCACGGCGCGGCCGTTCTGCTTGGTGCGGCCGACGGAGTTGTGGTCGTAGCCGAGGCTGAACGAGGCCTTGTCGTTGAGCGCCAGGCCCATGCCGAAGTTGAAGCCGAACACGCCGCCCGGCGCGACTTCGCCCAGCGGTTCCTTGACGCCGTTCAGCACGGTGCGCTCGATGTTGTCGCGCTTGAAGTTGTGCAGGTAGCTGAAGCTGCCGAAGAAGACCGCCGGGTCCGACGGGAACAGCCAGGTCAGGCTCGGCTGCAGCGAATAGAAGCCGGAGCCGGTCGGCAGTTCCAGCGGCAGGCCGCTGCCGGTGACGTTCTCGCCGATGCAGCGCGTGGCGCAATCGGTGACGACTTCGAACGGGTCCTTGCCGGTGCGCGACTTGAAGCGCAGGCCGCCGATGAAGAAGGGCTTGTCGACGCCGCCGTCGTTGAGCTGATAGCGCGCCGCCAGTTCGATGTCGCCCAGGTCCTTGCCGCTGGTCTGGAAGGCGCGCTCGACCGAGGTGCCGGTGAACACTTCGCGGCTGACGGTGGCGTCCGAACGGTAGACGTAGGGCAGCTTGGCCTCGACCTCGAAGCGGTTGGTCAGGCCGCGGCGCAGGGTGACGCTGGCGGTGGTGGTGTTGCGTTTCACTTCGCGCACGTCGATCAGGCCGATCAGCAGGGCCGGGATCACGGTGTAGCCGACCAGGGCCACGCGGCTGCTCGACGAGTAGCCGTACTGGACGGCCGGCTCGAACACGTACTTGCCGCGCGGGGTCAGCACGCCGGGCTGCTCGAAGATCGGCGCCACCTCGGCGCTGCGGGCCTGGGCGGCCGGTGCGCGGCCGACGGCGGCCGTGTTGACGCCGGCAGCCGGGGCGCTGGCCGGGCCGCCGACCGGGGCTGCCGGCGCGGCAGGCTGCGGGACCGCCGGCCGCTGGGCGGTCGGCTGCTGCGTGGTCGCCTGTTGATTCGTGGGCACGTTCTGCGGGTTCAGCGGTGCATTCTGCTGGGCGTTGCGTTGCTGCTGCTGTTGCTGGCGCTGCTGTGCCTGTTGCGCCTGCTGCTGTTGTTGCTGTTGCTGCTGTTGCAGCATTTGTTGTTGCTGGGGCTGCTGCTGCGGCGGCTGGGCCAGCTGGGCCTGGGCATTCTGCTGGGCGGCGGTCTGGTCGCCGCCGGTCCCGCGCAGCATGTCGAGTTCCGAGGCCGTGGCCGGCAGCCCGGCCGCGAGTGCGCCCGGCGCCAGGTCGATGACGGGTTCGGCAGGCTGGCCGGCCTGGCGCGCGCTGCGCACGCCGCGCTCGAGCTCGTCGATGCGCGCGCGCTGGGCGTCGAGCTGCTGGCGCATGGCCTTGAGTTGTTCGACCAGCAGGTCGACGGACTGCGCGCCGGCCTGCGCGGCGGGCTGGACGGGGGGCTGCAAAGCGGACTGCGCCAGTGCCGAAGAAGCGCCGAAGGCTGCGCTCACGACGAGCGCGCCGACACAAAGTGCCGGAAATTTGTGCATTACTTGCTCCATGTTTGAAACACCATCAGCGGGGTGCGATGGCTGTTGACAAAGCATTATTCAATCCTTCGGCAAAATTGAGCGCACGTAACATTCCAGCGGTGTTCGCCGTCGCGTTCAGCGTGGTCTGGGCATTGATGGTCTGGTCGTTCAGCGAGTTCTGGATGATGGTGCCGCCCAGCAGCGAAGCATAGGCGTCGCCGCGCACGGCGCTGACCGCGCCGTTCTGGATCAGGCGCAATTGGCCCAGCGCTTCGGTCGACACCAGGCCATTACCGCCGGCCAGTTTGCCGATGTCGCCCAGCTGGATTTCGCTGCGTTCGACGACGTTGCCGTTGATGCTGACCATGCGCTCGATGCCGAGCGTGACGAGCAGGCCGTCGGCCACCAGGAAGCCGCCGCGCGCATCTTCCAGGCGGCTGCTGTCGACTGCGTTCTCCGCGGTGAACAGGTCCATCGGATCGGCCAGCGCCGGCGCCGCTGCAGGCAGCAGCAGGAGAGACAGGACGAAGGGAAGCCGCATGGTGTTGTTCCTCAAAAATCGCCGGGACCGAATTTCGGCAGGCTGTAGGTGGTGTCGATGACGGGGCCGATGCCGTTGCCCAGCGGCGCGCGCGGCGCGACCCGCCAGTCGGCGGCCTGGTTGAACGCCGGCTTGTTGGGGCCCTGGTGGATCACGAACAGGATGCGGTTCGACCACATCTCCTCGAAGCGCTCGCGCGGGATGGTGCGCGTGCCGCGCGAGGGGTCGCCCAGCAGGATGCGGCCGTCCTCGGCGCCCTTGACCACGACGAAATGGTGGTAGCCCTTGTCGGAAATGAGCACGATGGCGGGCAGTTTTGCTTCGATCAGTTTGTCGAGCGGCAGCTGGAAGCCGTCGGCGGTGTAGCCGCGGCTTTTCAGGAAGCGCTGCATGTCGAGCAGCGAGAAGCCTTCGCGGCGGATCTTTTCCTGGTCGCCGCTCAGGAACATGTATTTGAAGGCGTCCTGCTCGGAGGTCGGGACGCCGTAGTGGTGGGTCAGCAGCGTGGCCAGCGCGGCCGAGCCGCAGCTGAAGTCGTACTGCTGGCGCAGGGTAGCCTGGAAGCGCAGGTCCTTCATGCTTTTTACCGGCATGCCGACGCGCATGCCGCTCGGCAGGGACATCTCGGCCGCGCCCGCGGCCGTCGAACCGAGCATCAGGCCCAGGGCCAGGCCGGAAAGGATGGTACGAGCATTCATTGGAACTGCAGGTTGATGACGGTGGCGTTCTGGATCAGGACGTTGGCACCGCTGTTCTGGATCACGACGGGAATGCCCGACATGTTGGCAAAGGAGCCGGCATCGATCGTGTTCGATCCGGTATTCACGTTGACGGCGTTGTTGTTGGCGACGTCGCCGTTGAGTTTGGTGTCGTTCAAGACGGTATCGGCCTTGCCGCGCTCGTGGTCGAGGCGTTCGAGGTCGACGGTGGCCACGGTTTCGCCGCCGATGGTCGGCGTTTCGCGCAGGTCGGCCGGCACGCTGGCCAGTGACTGCGACAGCTGCTCCAGGTCGGGCAGGCTTCCCAGGTCGCGGGCGTCGAGCAGGGCAGGTTCGGCGGCCAGCGCAGGAGCGGCCAGGGCGGCTGCCACAACAAAGGCGCAGGCACGGCGCATGCTGCCAATTGCAAAAATCGTTTTCATCGCTTCTCCTGATCCTTGAAAACTGCCGCGCCGGGGAGGGCGCGGCAGTCTGTCGCCAGGACACCGGGATGCTTTCCGGTGTCAGCTCATTTCCAGCTTACGGGCCGACGGCCAGGTTCGACTGGACGTTGACGCTTTGCTGGATCAGCGAGGAGAAGCCGTTGTTCTGGCTGATCACCATCACGCCTGCAGCCGACTGGCCGACGCTCGACATGGCGTTCGACATGTCGAAGCTGCCTGCGTTGACGGCCACGGTGCCGCCGTTGCCGGCCGTTGCCGAGCCGCCGTTGCCGCCGGTAGCGGTGCCTGCGGTGTTGGCGCCGCTTGCGCCGCCCATGCCGCCGGTGCCTGCACCGCCGGTGCCGCCTGCGCCGCCGTTACCGGCAGTTGCCGCGCCCGAGGTCGAGGTGCCGCCGGTAGCCGAACCGGTGGTGGCCGAGCCGCCGGCTTCGCCGGAACCCGCGGTGTTCGAGGCCAGGCCGGTGCTGCCGCCCGAGCCGCCCGCGCCGCCTGCTGCGCCGCTGCCTGCGGTCGAGCTGCCGCCCGAACCCGCGCCGCCCGCACCGCCGGCGCCGCTGGTGCCGGTGCCTGCTGCGCCGCCGGTGCTCGACAGGGCTGCGCCCGCGCCGCCGGTGCCGCCGGTGGCGGTGCCGCCAGCTGCGCCCGAGCCGCTCGAGGTCGAAGCGGTAGCGCCCGCACCTGCGGTGCCGCCGTTGCCGCCGGCCGCGCCCGCGCCGCCTGCGCCGCCCGTGCCGGTGCCGGCCGAAGCGGTGTTCGAGGCGCCGGTGTTGGTGCCGCCGGTGCCGGTCGACGAACCGCCGTCGGCCGAGCCGCTGGCGCCGCCGGTGCTGTCAGGGGTGCCCGAGCCCGAGCCGCTCGACGCCATGTTGCCGCCGTTCGAAGCGCCGGCACCCGAGGTGTCGCCGTTGGCCGATGCGTCGCCGATCATGACCGAGCCGCCGGCCGCGCCGCTGCCGCCCAGTGCGCCTTCGGCGCCGTTGCCGCCGTTGCCGCCCGTTGCCGCGCCGGCTTCGCCGCCTGCGCCGCCGGCGCCTGCCAGTGCGCTGCCCACGCCGCCGCCGTTGCCGCCGTTGCCGGTCGTGCCCGAGCCGCCTGCGCCGCCGGTGCCGGCGCCGCTGGCGCCAGCCGCGCCGCCGTTGCCGCCAGCGACGTTACCGTTGTTGCCGCCCGCGCCGCCGAAGCCGCCTGCGCCGCCAGCCGCACCCGAGCCGCTCGTTGCCGAGCCGGTGGTGCCGCCGTTGCCGCCTGCGCCGCCGGTGGCGCCGCCAGCCATCGCGTCGGCATTGCCGGCGCTGCCCGTGACGGCGTTGCCGCCGGTCGAGCCCGAAGCTGCCTGGCCGCCCGAGCCGGTGGCGCCGTTGCCGCCGTCGCCGCTGGCATTGCCGCCCCATGCACCGGCGCCTGCGCCGCCGCTGGCGTTGGCGCCGTTTGCGCTGCCTGCGTTGGTGGCGACGTTACCGATGTTCTGGATGTTGTTGCCCGAGACCGTGCCGCTCAGCGAGCTGGTGGCGGTGGCGCTCGAGGTGTTGAACGAGTTGTCGACGCTCGAGGTTGCCATGCCGCCGTTGTTGGCGGAAGCGGCGCCCAGGCCCGAGGCGGTCGACGAACCGCTGCTGCGGTTCTGGCCCGAGCTGTTGCGGGTCGAGGAGTCGTTGTTCGAGCCCGAGCTGTCGGCCGTGTTGGTGTTGGTCGACGAGTTGTTGCCCTGGTTCGAATTGTCGCGCGACGAGTTGTCGTTGCCCTGGTTCGAGTTGTCGGCGCTGTTGTTCGTGGTCTGGGTGTTCGACGCGGTCGAGTTGTCGTTGCCCTGGTTCGAACGGTCGGTCGTGGTCGAGGTGTTGGTGGTCTGGGTGTTCGACGCGGTCGAATTGTCGTTGCCCTGGTTCGAGTTGTCGGCCGTGTTGGTGGTCGTGTTGGTCGCGGTGTTGGTCGACGAGTTGTTACCCTGGTTCGAGCTGTCCGAGGTGCTGGTCGACGTGTTGGTCGTGGTGTTCGTCGCGGTGTTGGTCGACGAGTTGTTGCCCTGGTTCGAGCTGTCGGAAGTGTTGGTCGAGGTGTTCGTCGACGAGTTGTTGCCCTGGTTCGAGTTGTCGCGGCTCGAGCTATCGGTCCAGGTCGAGGTGCCGCCGTCGTTGGCGTTCAGTCCGCTACCGTCCTGCGAGACGTTGGTCGAGGAGTTGGTGGATGGGTCCGTCGTCTGGGCTTGAGCATTCAGGCCGAAAGCGAGCGACAGGGCGGTAACGAGCAAGGTCTTGTTCATGCTTAAATTCCCCTAGGGTGTGTGGTTGAGTTCCGACTGGCAGTCGTACCAGTACCCTCGCTTACGCAAGATCAATGCCAGCTGGGTTGTTATATGCTTAAGTTATTGAAATTCCAGCATAAGTCCACTAGGAAACGTCCATATTGCGTATAAGCATTGTTGTTAGGAATTTAATGCAGCATGGGTGTACCGGAAGTGGGACAGTTATGTATCTTTTTGTCGAGTTAGCAGTGGACACTCCTGCGACAGAGTGTTCACCCATGCTGCATAGAAACTGTGACAGTTCGCTCCGACGGCGACCCTTCATGCATTCCTACGCCGATGTTGGAGGCAGGCTGGCAAGCAGGCGGGATACGGCTGGGCACGCACTAGAGCGGTGCCGAAGGGGGAATGGGAAGGCGGGGGTAGGACCAAAAAACGAATGCCGGCAAGGGCCGGCATTCAGATAAGAAACAACGTTTCAGCGCCCGGGCGGGCGCTACGGACGGGTTCAGGGCCGCATATTGTGCTTGGCCAGCAGCCGGTACATCGTGGTCCGCGAGATGCCGAGGTCGCGCGCGGCGCGGCTCACGTTCTGGCCGCTGCGGTCGAGGCAGGCGCGGATCGCCAGGCGCTCCGAGCTGCAGCGCGCATCGTCGAGCACGGCTTCGATGGGCGGCGAAGGCATTGCCAGGTCGAGGTCGTCGGGTTCGATCCACTTGCCGTCAGCCATCACCATGGCGCGCCGCACGCGGTTGATCAGTTCGCGCACGTTGCCCGGCCAGTGATGGGCCGCGATCGCGCTCAGGGCGCGGCTGCTGAAGCCCTTCAGGCCAGGCGCCTTGTCGGCCGCATGCTGGTGGAAGAAGTGCTCGGCCAGTTCCACCAGGTCGTCGCGCCGTTCGCGCAGCGGCGGTACCGTGACCGGCAGCACCGAGAGTCGGTAATACAGGTCTTCGCGGAAGTCGCCACGCGCCACCGCCTGCTGCAGATTCACGTGCGAGGCCGAGATCACGCGCACGTCCACCGGGATGGCGCGCGTGGCGCCGAGCCGGATGATGGTTTTCTCCTGCAGGAAGCGCAGGAAATTGGCCTGCAAATCCTTCGGCAGGTCGCCGATCTCGTCCAGGAACAGGGTGCCGCCGTTGGCCGATTCGATCAGGCCGACCTTGTCGCGCGCCGCGCCGGTAAACGCGCCGCGCTCGTAGCCGAACAGTTCCGAGTGGATCAGGTTGGGCGCGATCGCCCCGCAATTGATCGGCACCAGCGGGCCGGTGCTGCGCAGCGACTGGCGGTGGATGGCCTGGGCCGTGAGTTCCTTGCCGCTGCCGCTTTCGCCCCAGATCAGCACCGGCGCCTCGACCTTGGCCACGCGCTCGACCTGGCCGCGCAGGCGCTGCATGGCGTCGCAGCTGCCGATCAGGCTCGATGCCGAACTCGCAGGGCGGGGGCGCGGGCGGCGCAGCTGGGCATGCCCGTGCACGTGGCCGAGCGTGTAGGCCAGGCGCTGCAGATCGACCGGGGCCGTATGGTAGTCGCACAGGTAGTCGGCCACCAGGTCGCGGCAGGCGGGCGCGGCCAGGGTTTCGGCGCGGAACACGCCGACCCACTGCACCGCGCTGTGCTGGCGCAGGAAACGGTCGATCTCCAGGTGCGGTTTCGATCCGATCACGTGCATCAGCAGGCCGACGAGATACGCTTCCTGGCGCAGTTCGGACCTGGCTTCGTCCAGGCTGCCGACGCTGCGGATGACCCAGTCGGGCATCGCTTCGCGCAGCATGGCGGCTGCATCAGGGCTGTCAGGGGCAATGCAAAGCAATCGTTTCGGCGTCATCCATTCTCCTGAAATCCGGTCCGCCGGCCCCGCGACGATGCGGGCGCCGACACATGCAATTTTGACATCGGCATGTTCCAGATCCAAGCATACCGCATTCACCTAGTTGTACTGGTGACAATTGAAATATGCGTGCTGCGTTAGCAACTCGACAATATAAGAGCTTGACCGGCGCCGTTTTCTATAGCAGTCCGAGCAGATCGGCGCGCGGATAGCCCCAGCGCGGCAGCGGCGACGGGCAGGGCAGGCCGGCCTGTGCCTGCTTCTCATAAGGCAGGGTCGAGAAGTTATGGCTGCCGTGCGGGCCGTAGCGCACGTCGGTGGCATGGCCGTCGGCCAGCGAAGGCGTGCGCGCGAAGCGCAGCCAGGCGTCGACGCGGCAGTCGGCGGCCCGCAGCGCCCGCAGGCGCGCGCGCGAGCCGCTTTCTTCCCAGGCCCAGGCCAGGCCGCCGGCCGTCTGGCCCCCGTCCCTGGCCACGTATTCGCCATGGATCTTGAACGGGCAGGCCGCCACCGGCGTGACGCCGGGCGCCAGGCTCAGCACGCCGCGCCGGACCCGGTAGCTGTCACCTTGGCCCGACACGCTCACCACCGTCCAGCACAGCGGATTGGCGGGAAACGCCGACAGGGCGGTGTCGAAGATGCGCACCGAGGGATCGCCGCGGCGCAGGCTGGCCGCCACCTGCTCGCGCGCCAGGCCGGCGCTGTAACCCTGCACCAGCACGAAGCCGAGCACGGTCGCCACGCCCGCCACCAGCGCCGTGCGCTCGCTGCGGCGCCGCGTCAGCACCAGGGCCAGCAGCCAGATGGCGGCCAGGCCGGCAAGCGAACCCCATTGCAGGAAGCCGGCCAGCGTGAACAGCAGCGGTACAACCAGCAGCAGCGCCAGGAAAGTCCGGCGCAGCCAGGGCCGCGCCACGTGCGCCGCCAGCGGCGTGCCCAGCGCCAACCAGAATACCGGCTCGACGATGAAGATCATGTCGCCATAGAACCAGCGCGGATCGAAGGGCGCGAAGGGGTGCACGCCATACACGTTCATCGCGTCCATGCCCAGGTGCAGCAGCAGGCCGAGCACGGTGGTCGCGGCCAAGCCGAGCCGCGCCGCCCCGTTCGTGCGCAGCAGATGGCGCGCCGCCGGCCACAGCAGCCAGATCGCGGCCAGCATCAGCAGCGCCTGGGGCAGGGCGTAGAGCAGCGTGTGCGTGTGGCCGCGGTGGTGCAGCAGGTAGCCCAGCGGTTCCGGCGCCAGCCCGGTCAAGACCAGGTCGAGGTCGGGGAAGTTGCTGGCCACTGCGGCGCTGACCAGCAGCAGGCGGCGCCGGGTGCTGGCGCGCTGCGGATCGGCATCAAAGGGCAGCAGGCGGTGAGTCAGTTCGCCGAGCGCGAGGCCGGCCAGGGAGTGGGTCAGATTGTCCATTAGGCAATATTAGCACCCTGTTCCGTTTGCGCAGAAGACGGCATGTGGCGCAGGGTAGAAGCAGTTGCGATCCGTACTGCAACGGTCCAGGCAAGGCTGAGGTATTGCAGGTAAATCTGCGCAAGGTCAATAAAGCAGAAGGTGCGAGAACTCGTCAGAGGCGATCCTGCTCTTAGTTGTTAAGTGTCGCCACACTTGCCTGCAGATGATGCGCTGCCGCACTGCGCAGAGAACACTCATCGGGGCGGCTTGCTGGAGGATATCGTGACTATTTCCGAGCTTTGCTCACGCATGATCAAGCGTGCCGGACTGGCTGTACATATCGTCACCTTGCCGGTAGCACGCCTTCACTTTTATCGACGTATTCACCCCGAACATATTGGACAAATTCACGCTGCATTCACAAAGCCCCACGCACGATTTAAATTTATCGGAAATAAAACGCTGGGAATCGCTTTGATTAACCTTGGTCGTTTTTTAGGGAGGAACTCGAATTATCTTGAAACCGTCAAGCGTGATGGTCATGCTGGCCCACAAAGCAAGAAAGCAGCGTCACGGGGATACCAGTTTCGGCGAATTGATCGCAATCAGCACGTCGACGAAATTCATGCGATACATACCTCATCTCTCGAACGTCAGGGACGTCCCATGGACGCACATTATCTTGTCAAGGAAGAATCATTCGACGATGACAGCCATTATGAATGTTACGGCACCTTTGATTCTGAAGGGCGGCTTGCGGCTTATTGCTGCATGGGTCGATATGGGAACTTTGCGGCAACCGACAAACTGATGGGATACAAGAATCAGGATGGTGCGATGTACTTGCTGTTGCTAAAAATTATTTGCCAGCTGATTGACGAACGCCGTCTGGAATATTTTATGTATGACACTTATCTGGGCGCTAAACCAGGGCTACAAGATTTCAAGCGGCGGCTGGGATTTCGCCCATATCGCGCGATATATACATTAACCTGAGGCATGAACAAGACGTCGTACACAATTCCCCAGTGTCAGCAGCGCAGTAGCGTACGCAAAGCAGTATCCGCTCATCGCAGAGGGTGCCGGGCAAGGCGAAGTAAGAGTCTTGCATCCTGGCTCGTAAGCATCATTGTTCTCGCAACATCGCAAGCCTCTTATTTTTGATGTAAGTCAAGGATTTCACTGCTGCACATCAATAGACTCCATTCATCAAGCTGAGCCGCACCCCGCGGCCGGCAGGCAGCAGGAGTTTCCACATGCTTCACCAGCACATCCCGGTCAGCGCGCTGCGCCGCGCGGCCATTCCCGTCGCCAGGACCGTCGACTTCGACCCCGAACTGATCGGGCGTCTCGGCAAGAACGGCCCGCGCTATACGTCCTACCCGACCGCCGACCGCTTCGGCGAAGGCTTCGCCTACCGCGACTATCTGCACGCCGTGGCCTCGGTGCGCACCCGCGGCGGCGCGCGCCCGCTCTCGCTCTACCTGCACATCCCGTTCTGCGACACGGTCTGCTACTACTGCGCCTGCAACAAGATCGTCACCAGGAACCGCGAAAAGGCCGCCACCTACCTTGGCTACCTGAAGCGCGAGATCGCGATGCAGGCCGCGCTCTTCGCCGGCATCAACGAAGTCGAGCAGCTGCACTTCGGCGGCGGCACGCCGACTTACCTGAGCGACGAGCAGATGGGCGAACTGATGGCCCACCTGCGCCGCAGCTTCCGCTTCGCGCCCGACGAGGTCGGCGAGTATTCGATCGAAGTCGACCCGCGCACGGTTTCGAAGGAGCGCGTGCACGGCCTGCGCCGCCAGGGCTTCAACCGCATCAGCCTGGGCGTGCAGGACTTCCATCCGGCGGTGCAGAAGGCCGTCAACCGCGTCCAGCCCGAAAGCGACACGCGCGCCATCATCGCCGCCGCGTGCGAGGCCGGCTTCCGTTCGATCAGCATCGATTTGATCTACGGCCTGCCGAAGCAGAACCTGGCGACCATGACCGCCACCATCGAAAAGGTGATCGCCGCCAGCCCGGACCGCATCTCGATCTACCACTATGCCCACCTGCCGCACGTGTTCAAGCCGCAGCGGCGCATCCTCGAAGCCGACATGCCGTCGTCCACCGAAAAGCTGGCCATGCTGGCCCTGTGCATCGAGCGCCTGACCGGGGCCGGCTACGTTTACATCGGCATGGACCACTTCGCGAAACCCGGCGACGACCTCGCCATCGCCCAGCGCCAGGGCCGCCTGCACCGCAACTTCCAGGGGTACTCGACCCATGCCGACACCGACCTGATTTCCTGCGGCGTGTCGGCCATCAGCGCGGTCGGCGCCACCTACAGCCAGAACGCCAAGACCCTCGAGGACTATTACGAGGCGCTCGACAACAACGAGCTACCGGTGGTGCGCGGCATCGCGCTCGGCATGGACGACCTGGTGCGCCGCACCGTCATCGGCAAGCTGATGTGCCAGTTCGAGCTGTCGATTTCCGCCATCGAGCTGGCCTTCCCGATCGCCTTCGGCCAGTATTTTGCAGACGAACTGGTGGCCCTGCGCCAGCTCGAATACGACGGCCTGGTGAGCATCGAGGGCGACTGGATCTCGGTGACGGCGCGCGGGCGCCTGCTGATCCGCAACGTCTGCATGGTGTTCGACCGCTACCTGGCCGCGCCGTCTGCGGTGCAGCCGGCCGTGCCACGCTACTCGCGGACCGTATAAGCGGATGAGCCTGAGCCTGTTCCCGGTGTTCGTGGTGGGGCTGCTCGGCAGCGTCCACTGCGGTGCCATGTGCGGCGGGATCGTCGGTGCATTGTCCTTGACGCCGACACGTACGCGCGCGGGCGCGGCGGTGATTGCGCTGCGCCCGGCCGTCGCCGACCGCGCCAGCCTGCACGTCGCCGCCTACAATGCCGGGCGCATCGCCAGCTACATGACGGCCGGCGCGCTGGCCGGCGGCGTGGGCCAAGGGGCTGCCGCGTTGACAGCTTTGCCGCAGCTGCAGGCCGGCGCCTACTGGCTGGCGAACGCGATGCTGGTCGCGCTCGGCCTGCACCTGATGAACGCCTGGAGCGGCATCGCCCACATCGAACGGGCGGGGCAGCTGGTGTGGCGCCGCGTGCGTCCGCAGTTGGCCCGCATCGGCCCGCCCGACACCCCTGGGCGCATGTTCGCGGCCGGCGCGCTGTGGGGCTGGCTACCCTGCGCCATGGTCTACAGCGTGCTGGTCACGGCGATGCTGAGCGGCTCGGTCGTCTCCGGCGCGCTGACCATGCTTGCCTTCGGCCTGGGCACGCTGCCGATGATGCTGGCGCTCGGCCTGCTTGGCGCCCGCCTGCGCGGCTGGCTGCGCCTGCCGGCGGTGCGCATCGGCTGCGGCGCGCTGGTGCTGGGCTTCGGCGTGACCGGCCTGCTGCGCGCGGCGGGCGGGTTGCCGCCCAGCTGGCTGCACCTCGTGTGCCTTGCACCATGAGGGACCGTGGCGAGGGCAGGGCAGTGGAAGACGATGCCGGCGCGGTGAGCCGATCCGCATCCCGCAACTGCGTCGATGACCCCGCCGCCGGCTGCTTCCACTGCGGCCTGCCGCTGCCTGAAAATAGCCCCTGGCGCGCCGCGGTCGGCGGCGTCGAACGCGCCATGTGCTGCCCGGGTTGCGCGGCGGCGGCGCAGACCATCGTCGATGCCGGCTGCGCCGACTACTACGACACCCGCAACGGCTACGGCGCCACCGTCGACGGCAACGCCGCGCCCGGGCTGGCGCTGTTCGATACCGCGGACAACACGGGCGAAGGCAGCTTTACGGTCGAGGGCATCCGCTGCGCCGCCTGCGTCTGGCTGATCGAACGCCGCGTGAACGCGCTGCCCGGCGTACAGGAAAGCCTGCTGAACGTCAGCACCGAGCGTCTGCAGGTGCGCTGGGACCCGGCCATCTGCAAGGTCAGCGACATCCTGCGCGCGCTGCGCACCATCGGCTATACCGCCTATCCCTACGACAGGGAGCGCCACGGCGAGCAGCTCGAGCGCGCGCGCCGCAAGCTGTTCCGCCAGCTGTTCGTGGCCGGGCTGGCGATGATGCAGGTGATGATGTACGCGGTGCCGGTCTACCTGGCGGACGACGGCACCATGGATGCCGATATGACGGCGCTGATGGGCTGGGCTTCCTTCGTGCTGACGCTGCCGGCCGTGCTGTATTCGGCGTTGCCTTTCTTCGACGGCGCATGGCGCGACCTGCGCCGCGGCCTGCCGGGCATGGACGTGCCGGTGGCGCTCGGCATCGGCGCCGCCTTCACCGGCAGCACCGTGGCCCTGGTGCAGGGACGGGGTGAGGTCTGGTTCGACTCGATCACGATGTTCATCTTCCTGCTGCTGGCCAGCCGCTACCTGGAACTCGGCGCCCGCCGCCGCGCCACCCGTGCGCTGGAGGCGCTGCAGGAAGGCATGCCGGCTGCAAGCCAGCGCATGCTGGGCTATCCGCTGGAGCGCGCCACCGAACTGGTGGCGGCGGCCAGCCTGCAGCCGGGCGACGTGGTGCTGGTAGCGCCCGGCGAGGCGGCGCCGGCCGACGGCACGATCGTCGAGGGCGAGACCGAGGCCGACCTGTCGCTGCTGACCGGCGAAAGCAGGGCGCGGCGCATGGGGCCGGGCGACCTGCTGCCCGGCGGCGCCGTCAACGTGGCCCAGGCCGTGCTGCTGCGGGTGCAGGCGGCGGCGCGCGACAGCACCCTGGCGCTGCTGGTGCGCCTGGTCGACAAGGCCGGCCAGGGCAAGCCGGCGCTGGCTTTGTGGGCCGACCGCGTCGCCGCCTGGTCGGTGGCGGCGCTGCTGGTGCTGACCGCGGCCGTGTTCCTGGCCTGGCAATTGATCGACCCGGGCCGCGCCTGGCCGGCGGCGATCGCGGTACTGGTCGTGACCTGCCCATGTGCGCTGTCGCTGGCCACGCCTACCGCGCTGGCCGCGGCCACCGACCGCCTGCTGCGGCGCGGTGTATTGGCCGTGCAGCCGCACGCACTGGAAACACTGGAGCGCGCCACCCACGTCGTGTTCGACAAGACCGGCACCCTGACCCTGGGCCGGCCCGTGGTGCGCGAGACCCGCAGCTTCGGCGCCTCGCGCGAGCGCGCGCCACAGGCGCTGGCAATTGCCGCCGCCCTCGAAGCCGGCAGCGCGCATCCGCTGGCAAAGGCGATCCGCGCCGCCGCGGCCGACACCGCCGACACCGCCGACACCGCCGAAGCCGAAGCCGAACCAGCCGAAGCGGCCGGCCAGGCACGGGACGTCGTGCACACGGTCGGGCAGGGAATCGAAGGCGAAGTCGACGGCGTACGCTACCGGCTCGGCAGCGCGGCGTTCGTGGCGGCGCTGGCCGGCCGCCGCATGCCGGCGGCGCCCGACGCGCAGGGCAGCGCGGTCTGGCTCGGCCGGCAGGGCGCCTGGCTGGCGCGCTTCGACATCGCCGACGGCCTGCGTCCCGAGGCGCTCGCGGTCGTGCGCCGGGTCGAGGCCGCCGGCAAGACCGTGGTCCTGCTCTCCGGCGACGAGTCGCGCGCGGCCCAGCAGGTGGCGGCGCAGCTGGGCATCCGCCTGGCGGCCGGCGACCAGCTGCCGCAGCAGAAGCTGGACTTCGTGCGCGAGCTGCAGGCGCAGGGCGCAACAGTCGCGATGGTCGGCGACGGCATCAACGACGCCGCCGTCCTGCGTGGCGCCGACGTGTCGTTCGCGATGGGCGGCGGCGCCGCGCTGGCCCAGCTGCACGCCGATTGCGTGCTGCTCGGCGACGGCCTGCTGCCCCTGGTCGAGGCCCTCGACACCGCGCGCCGCACGCTGCGCATCATCCGCCAGAACCTGGCCTGGGCCAGCATCTACAACCTGGCCGCGATTCCGCTGGCGGCAACCGGGCTGCTGAGTCCCTGGCTGGCCGGGGCTGGCATGGCGGCGAGTTCGGCGGTGGTGGTGCTGAACGCGCTCAGGTTGAGAAAGTAAGCTGAGGAAATAAAGGAAGACCATATGGAAGCGCTGTATCTCCTGATTCCCCTGAGCCTGGTGCTGGTGGCGCTGGCGCTCTGGATTTTCTTCGGCGCCGCCGACAGCGGCCAGTTCGATGACCTGGAAGGCCCGGCCCTGCGCCTGCTGCGCGACGACGACCGGCCCGCCGGCTAAGGCTCGGCATGACATACAGATTCATTCTTTCTCGACAATAAGTTTCCTCGCGGTTACTCTAAGTTTTTTGATAAGAAAACGAGACGCGATGAACAAGCTGAAACGCCGCCTGAGCACGGCAACCTTGTCCCTGGGCCTGTCGCTGGCTGCCGGCGCTGCTTGCACCGCCCAGGCGGCTGACTTCGCACCCTGCGACGATGCCGCCAGCAAGCCGGCGCTGGCCGGCAGCCTGTGCGCCGTCGAGCGCGTCGCCGCCGATCCTTCGGGCCTTTCCGGCGCACCAACAGGTGAGTTCCAGCTGTTCGTGCGCAAGTTCCCGGCCACGGGCCAGGCGCGCGGGCAGGTGTGGCTGGTCGCCGGCGGCCCCGGCGAATCGGGCGCCTCGTTCTACGGCCTGCTGCCGGTGCTGCGCAAGGCCTTTGCCGGCTTCGACCTGCTGGTCCCGGACCACCGCGGCACGGGATTCTCCACGCGCCTGTGCCCGGACGAAGAATCAGCGGCCTCGCCCGGCGGCGCCGCCCTGGCCGGGGCCGAGTGGGCCAGCTGCTTTCGGCGCCTGAACGAGAACCCGGCCTACGCGCGCCAGTTCTCGCAAACGAACGCGGCGCATGACCTGAAGCGCCTGATCGCCAGCCACCCGGGCAAGGGCCAGACCTGGGTCTATGGCGTGTCCTACGGCACCCAACTGGTACTGCGCACACTGGCGCTGGGCGCCGCGAACATCGACGGCGTGGTGCTCGATTCGCTGGTGCCATTGCAGGACGACGCCAGTTCGGACCTGAGCCGGCGCTCGCTCACCACCGACGCGGCCGGGCGCAAGCTGCTGGCGTGGTGCGATGGCTACGACTATTGCCATGCCCAGCTGGGCGAGCCGGCCGAGGCGGTGTACCGGCGGGTGCTGGCGCGCTTCGACGCCGACCCGGCGCTGCAGGCCGCGGTGCCCGGCAAGAACCTGAAGCGCTTCTTCGGCGCCAGCCTCGACGTGCCCGAGGCCGCCACGCGTATTCCCTACCTGCTCAAGGATCTGGAAGAGGGCAGGACCGAGGGCATCGCGGAGATGACGCGGGAAATCGAGCGCGAAGCCGCGGTGCTCGGCGCCTTTCCGCAGTCGCCGCCTTCGATTGCGCTCGTGTCCATTATCAGCGGCTCGGAAAACAATTTGCAGCCGGGCCGCGAGCGCGACGCCGTGGTCCGGGAAGAGCAGGGGCTGCTGTTTTCGAGTCCGCTGCCGGGACTGCTGGTCGAGCCCGGCCTGCCGCTGTACCCGCGCGACGCGATGTTCGCGGCACTGCCGCAGCGCCTGCCGCGCACCCTGGTGATCCAGGGCGAACGCGATGCGAAGACTCCCTACGACGCCGCGCTGCGGCACGTGGCCGCGCTGCGCGCAGGCGGTCCGGTCGAGGTCTTCACGATCGCGGACGGCGCCCACTTCGCGCTATGGACCGCCAGCCCCTGCGTGGAGCGGGGCATCGACGCCTTCGTTGGCAAGCGGCCGCTGCCGCCGCCGTGCCAGGCGGTGAAGGTGCGCTGGCAGCACTAAGGTTTACATCGTCGGGCCGCGGCCCGTGCCTTCTTCCTGCTCGATGCGTTCCTGGCACTGGATGCAGGTCTGCACCGTCGGCGTGGCCAGCAGGCGTTCTTCCGGGATGTCGCAGCCGCAGGACACGCACACGCCATAGCCGCCGGACTCCAGGCGGCCGATGGCGGCGTCGATCTCGTGCAGGATATTCGTTTCGTGCTCGGCGAAGTGCTCCTCGTCGTGGGCGATCATTTCGGCGGTGGGCGCGTCGTCGTTCTGCACCAGGTGGGCGCGCGGCGAGATCACCGGCGGCTCGTTGCCTTCGGGATCGGCGTCGGTGCGGGTGCGGACCGTGGCGAGGGCCTCCTCGCGGGCTTGCTGCAGGCGTTTGGCGATTTCTTCGTGGAGGGATTGCGAGATGGGCATGTGGCTTTTCCTTGTCGAGATGTTTGAATTGAGCTGGCGGCACCCGTACGGTGGGCACTCCGTGCCCACGCGGGTACGTGCCTTTCCGGTGGCCGGCGGCCGCGATGATTCGCTCCGCGGCGTTTCGACACAAGGTTACGCCAGCGTGGCGCTTTTCGGCGCGCTCTAGGATGCTGCGTTTGCAGAAGGAAAATAGCCAACGCAGATCAAGCTTCCGCGTGGGCACGGAGTGCCCACCGTACGGTCAACGCCTCGGGCCAGAAATCGTGAGCCGACTCTGCATTGCCACTTAATTCGTATCCCAAGTGAAACTTCCATTTTTGATTCACATCAAGGATTTTTAAAGTCCAGAAAACTACTCTCCCTGCTGTGATCGCAGTCAATCCACTCGGGAGAGTACCTTGGAAAGCAGTCTCAACTATAACTACAAGATCGTGCGCCAGTTTGCCATCGCCACGGTCGTGTGGGGCGTCATCGGCATGGCCGCCGGCGTCTTCATCGCGGCCCAGCTGGCCTGGCCCGCGCTCAACTTCGACATCGCCTGGCTGTCCTACGGCCGCCTGCGTCCGCTGCACACGAACGCGGTGATCTTCGCCTTCGGCATCTGCGGCCTGTTCGCCACTTCCTATTACGTGGTCCAGCGCACCTGCCAGGTCCGCCTCTTCTCCGACAAGCTGGCCAGCTTCACCTTCTGGGGCTGGCAAGCCGTGCTGGTGTCGGCCGCGATCACGCTGCCGATGGGTTTTACACGCGGGAAGGAATACGCCGAGCTGGAATGGCCGATCGCCATCCTGATCGCCATCGTCTGGGTCGCCTACGCCGTGGTCTTCTTCGGCACCATCGTCAAGCGCAAAGTCCAGCACATCTACGTGGCCAACTGGTTCTTCGGCGCCTACATCATCGCCGTGGCCGTGCTGCACATCGTGAACGGCGCGGTGGTTCCCGTGTCTGCCTTCAAGTCCTACTCGGTGTACGCCGGCGTGCAGGACGCCATGATCCAGTGGTGGTACGGCCATAACGCGGTCGGCTTCATCCTCACCGCCGGCTACCTCGGCATGGTGTATTACTTCATCCCGAAGCAGGCCGAACGCCCGGTCTACTCCTACCGCCTGTCGATCGTCCACTTCTGGGCCCTGATCTTCACCTACATGTGGGCCGGCCCGCACCACCTGCACTACACCGCGCTGCCCGACTGGACCCAGTCGCTGGGCATGGTGTTTTCCCTGATCCTGCTGGCGCCATCCTGGGGCGGCATGATCAACGGCGTGATGACCCTGTCGGGCGCCTGGCACAAGCTGCGTTCCGATCCGATCCTGAAGTTCCTGATCGTCTCGCTCTCGTTCTATGGCATGGCCACCTTCGAGGGACCGATGATGTCGATCAAGACCATCAACTCGCTGTCGCACTACACCGACTGGACCGTCGCCCACGTGCACGCCGGCGCCCTGGGCTGGGTCGGTTTCATCACCATGGGCTCGATCTATTACCTGATTCCGCGCCTGGCCAGCAAAAAGGAGATGTACAGCGTCCAACTGGTTGAAGCGCACTTCTGGGTCGCCACCATCGGCATCGTGCTGTACATCGCCGCGATGTGGATCGCCGGCGTGATGCAGGGCCTGATGTGGCGCGCCGTGAACCCGGACGGTACGCTGACCTACACCTTTGCCGAAAGCGTAAAGGCGACCTATCCCTACTATGCGGTGCGCTTCCTGGGCGGCTTCCTCTACCTTTCGGGCATGCTGATGATGGCCTTTAACACCTGGAAGACCCTGGCCGGCACCGTGAACGTGGATGCGCCGATCCCTCAGCCGAACAAGCCGCATGCCGCGCATGACGAAGCCTGCGCCGTCGAATCGCACGTGCCCTCGCACGTCTGAACCGGAGTCGGAACAATGAAAAAATTTACCCATGAATGGATCGAAAAAAATCCCTGGCTGCTGATCGGCCTGGTGATCCTGGTGATTTCCTTTGGCGGCCTGGTCGAGATCGTGCCGCTGTTCTTCCAGAAGTCGACCACCGAGCCGGTGGCGGGCCTGAAGCCGTATTCTCCGCTGCGCCTGGCCGGCCGCGACATCTACATCCGCGAGGGCTGCTACAACTGCCACTCGCAGATGATCCGGCCCTTCCGCGCCGAGACCGAGCGCTATGGCCACTATTCGGTGGCCGGCGAATTCGTCTACGACCACCCCTTCCAGTGGGGCAGCAAGCGCACCGGCCCGGACCTGGCGCGCGTCGGCGGCCGCTACAGCGACGAATGGCACCGCACCCACCTCGACAACCCGCGCGACGTGGTTCCGGAATCGAACATGCCCGGCTATCCGTGGCTGGCGAAAACCAAGCTGGTGCCCGCCGAGATCGTGCCGAAGATGCACGCCATGCGCACCCTCGCCGTGCCCTACACCGACGACGACATCAAGGGTGCGCCGGCCGAACTGGCGAACAAGACCGAACAGGACGCCCTGATCGCCTACCTGCAAGGCCTGGGCACGCAAATCAAGACTAGGAACTGAGGAACCGACATGGAACTCGCACACATCTTTGACAGCGCAAGCAGCGTGATGACGGTGGTTTCGTTCGCCACCTTCATGGGCATCCTGCTCTGGACCTTCCTGCTGCACCGCAGCCGCGACTTCGACGAGGCGGCCGCGCTGCCCTTCCTGGACGAGGAGAAGGACCATGTCTGACTTCACCAGCGGCTTCTGGAACTGGTACGTCGCGCTGATCACCATCGCCTCGATCGCCGGCTGCGCGATTTTGCTATGGTCGCAGTCGCGCTACAAGGTCAGGCTCGATGCCGACGGCCAGCCCGCCAAGACCACCGGCCACGTCTGGGACGAGGACCTCACCGAACTGAATACGCCGATGCCGCGCTGGTGGATGGGCCTGTTCTATCTCACCATCGTGTTCGGCATCGTCTACCTGGTGCTGTTCCCGGGCCTGGGCAGCTATGGCGGCAAGCTTGGATGGAATTCGACCGGCGCCTACCAGGCCGAGCTGAAACAGGCGGACACCGACTTCGGTCCGCTGTTCGCGCGCTATGCCAGCCAGGACATCAAGGCCGTGGCGGCCGACCCGCAGGCCCATGCCATCGGCGAGCGCATGTTCCTGAACTACTGCGCCCAATGCCATGGGTCGGACGCGCGCGGCAACAAGGGCTATCCGAACCTGACGGACGCCGACTGGCTGCACGGCGGCGAACCCGAGACCATCAAACTGACCATCATGGCCGGCCGCATCGGCCAGATGCCGGCGATGGGCGCGGCGCTCGGCTCGGACAAGGACATCGAAGGCGTGGCCCATTACGTGCGCAACTTGTCCGGCCTGACCGCAGACCCGGTGAAGGTCGCCTTCGGCAAGGCCAAGTTCGGCGCCTGTGCGGCTTGCCATGGGCTTGAAGGCAAGGGCAATCCGATGCTGGGCGCGCCGAACCTGGCGGATAAAACCTGGCTGTACGGCGGCAGCGCCGACACCATCATGGAAACCATCCGCAAGGGCCGCACCAACACCATGCCGGCCTTCGGCGACTTCCTCGGCGAAGCCAAGGTGCACGTGCTGGCGGCCTATGTGTGGAGCCTGTCGAACCCGCAGCCTGCCAAGCCCATCGACGATAAGGTGGCGGCAAAATGAACCTGCCGAAGGAGGCGGTGGTCAAGATGTA
Organism: Massilia sp. IC2-278; assembly: GCF_020708045.1. Taxonomy (GTDB): domain Bacteria; phylum Pseudomonadota; class Gammaproteobacteria; order Burkholderiales; family Burkholderiaceae_D; genus Telluria. The sequence goes on along the minus strand of NZ_JAJFES010000003.1, from coordinate 219,185 downwards.
CGCCGCGCGCGAGGAGATCTACCCGCGCGAAATCAAGGGCCGTTATGCGACCCTGCGCTGGGCCGGCGTCTGGCTGACGCAAATCGTGTTCTACGGGCTGCCCTGGCTGCAGTGGAACGGGCGCCAGGCGGTGCTGTTTGACCTTGGCGCGCGCAAGTTCCACCTGTTCGGCCTGGTGCTGTGGCCGCAGGACTTCATCTACCTGGCGGGCCTCCTGATCATCTGCGCCTACGGGCTGTTCCTGGTCACCGCGGTGGCGGGCCGGGTATGGTGCGGCTTCGCCTGTCCGCAGACGGTGTACACGGAACTCTTCCTCTGGATCGAAAGGAAAACCGAAGGTGCGCGCAGTGCCCGCATCCGGCTCGACCGCCAGCCCTGGACGTTAGAGAAGATCTGGAAGAAGGGCGCCAAGCACGCGGCCTGGCTGGCTGTCGCCCTGTGGACCGGCTTTACTTTCGTCGGTTACTTCACGCCGGTGCACACGCTGGTGCATGAAGTGGCCACCTTCAGTCTGGGCGCCTGGGAAGGCTTCTGGGTGCTGTTCTACGGCTTCGCCACCTACGGCAACGCCGGCTGGATGCGCGAGCAGGTGTGCAAGTACATGTGCCCGTATGCGCGCTTCCAGAGTTCGATGTTCGACCGCGACACCCTGGTCGTCACCTACGATCGCAAGCGCGGCGAACCGCGCCGGCCCGGCGCCCGTACTGCCGGCGACAAACTGGGAGACTGCATCGACTGCACCATGTGCGTGCAGGTCTGCCCGACCGGGATCGACATCCGCCAGGGCCTGCAATACGAATGCATCGGCTGCGCCGCCTGCGTGGATGCATGCAACGGCGTGATGGACAAGGTAAGCAAGCCGCGCGGGCTGATCCGCTATGCCACCGAGAACGCGCTGGCGCGGGGCTGGGGCACGGAGGAGGTGAAGCGGCGCCTGCTGCGTCCGAAAGTGCTGGGCTACACGGCGGTGCTGGGCCTGCTGATCCTGGCCATGACCACTTCGCTCGCCTTGCGCACGCCGCTCAAGGTGGACGTGATCCGCGACCGCGGCTCGATGGGGCGCGAAGTCGAGGATGGGCAGATCGAGAACGTGTACCGCTTGCAGCTGATGAACACGAGCGAAGGCGCGCGCATATATCGCCTGTCCGTGGACGGCATGCCCGGCGCGCGCATTGTCAACCGTGATGTGGTGGCGCTCGATGGCGCCAGCGCGCGTGCAGTGCCGGTACGGGTGCGCGCCGAGGCGGGCGCGGGCGGTTCGCACCGGATCGCGTTCACCGTCACGGCGCTGGACGACCCGTCGGTGTCGGTGCGCGAAGAAGCGGCCTTTATCGTGCCGCGTTGAAGGAGTGAATGATGCAACACGCTGTCAAGAAGCCGCTTGTGAAGCCCTGGTACAGGCACCGCTGGCCCTGGTTCATCATGCTAGGGCCGGCGGCGGTGATGATCGCCACCGCGGTCACTGTCTGGCTGGCCGTGCAGCAGCCCGACGCGATGGTGGTCGACGACTACTACAAGCAGGGCAAGGCCATCAACCAGGACCTGCGCCGCGACCGTGCGGCGACGGCGCTGCAGCTGGCGCTGGATGCCCGCTTCGATGCCCAGGCCGGCACGCTGTCCGGGCGTTTGCTGGGTTTCGGGCGGCCGATGCTGGCGCCGTTTCGTATCCACCTGGCGCATCCGACCCAGCCGCAAAAGGACCTGACGCTGGAGGTAAGGCCCGACGACTACGGCAATTTCAGCGTGACGGTCGAGGGAATGGAACCGACCCACTGGCAGGTGCTGGTCGAAGGCGAGGGCAGGGAATGGCGGCTGGCGCGCAGCTGGAGTCCAGCGAAGCAGCCGGCGCTGGCGATCGTGGCCGATCCCAAATGATATCGCCGGCGCCGATGTATCGAATCGGAAAACACGATTGGACTAATATCACCGCCAGCGCCATCATGCCGCTCATCGAATCGACAAAGGAAGAGCACCATGAGCGACATCATCTGGCCGCAAGGCTACCTGCCCGGCACCACCGATAACTACGTCTCGAACGAAATCACGGTCGCCGGCCTGGACGCCGCGGGCGCCTGGGCGCAGCTGAACGATACCGGGGCCTGGGCGAGCTATTACAGCAATGCCTCGGGCATCGTTTTCCACGACGGCAGCGGGCCGTTGCTGAATCCCGGCGCGCGCTTTCGCTTCGTCACCTTCGGCTTCGTGATCGAGGCGGAAGTGAACGAATATGTTCCGCCTGCCGATGGCAAGCCGGCGCGCGTGGCCTGGCATGGCTGGGGCGTTGATGGCAATGGCGCGCGGCTCGATGTGCACCATGCGTGGCTGTTCGAAGACCTGCCGGGCGGCCGGGTGCGCATCCTGACGCAGGAGACCCAGATCGGGGAGCCGGCGCGGGAACTGGCCGCCACGAAGCCGAATCCGATGCTGAATGCGCACCAGGAATGGATCGAGGGGCTGGCCGGAGCGGCGTTGCGCGCTAGGCGTTGATCGCTTTTGTAGGGTGGACACCTGTGTCCACGCTGTGTCACCGCCTGAAAACACGGGACGCCACTACCGTAGCTTCTTAAAAGCGCCTGTGGTGCGCTTCTGTACTATACCGCGTGGGCACAGGTGCCCACCCTACGTACACCCAACCAGCACCTCGCGCACCCACTGATGCGCCGGCGAGCGCTCCGTCCGCGCATGCCACGCCACCACCTTGGTAAACCCCGGAATCTCCAGCGGCGGCGCCATCACCGCCAGCCCCTCCAGCCCGGCCACCAGCCTGGCCGGCACCACTGCCACCAAATCGCTGCCCCGCAAGATCTCCGGCAGCACCAAAAACGACGTCACCGACAGCGACACCCGCCGCGTGCGCCCAAGGCGCGCCAGCGCCGCATCGGTCACGCCGCCGAATTCGCCCCCTTCGTACGACACCAGCGCATGGTCGAGCGCGCAAAAAGCGTCGAGCGTCAACACGCCTTCCTGGGCCGCCGGATGCCCGGCACGCATCGCACACACGTAATGCTCGTCGAACAGGCGCTGCGCGTGCATGTCGGGCGGCGTGGTCTCGGGCGTCACCAGCGCCAGGTCGACCGCGCCGCGTTCCAGCTGCTCCTGCACCGCTTCGCCCTGCACCGGCACCAGCGCCACGCGCATCATCGGCGCCTGCGTTTTCAGCGCGGTGAGGAAGGGCACCGCAATCGCACGCAGCGCGTAATCGGTGGCGGCAATCGTCAGCGTCAGCGTGGCGCTGGCCGGGTCGAACAGCGGCGGTTGCAGCAGGGCCTCGATGTTGCCCAGCACGCGCTTGACCGGCGCCGCCAGTTCGAGTGCGCGCACGGTCGGCACGATGCCGCGCTGGGCGCGCAAGAACAGTGGATCGTCCAGGCTCTCGCGCAGACGCGTGAGCGTGCCGCTCATCGCCGACTGGGTCAGGTTCAGGCGCGCGGCGGCGCGCGTGACGCTGCGCTCGTCGAGCAGGGCGTCGAGCGCCTTGAGTAAATTCAGGTCGAGGTTGCGCAGGCTGATCATGGCGGGATTGTCCCACACGCTCGAACAGCAGCCGTAAAGACTGTCCGCGCCAACTCTTCCATGTTAGATTTTCGGCACGGCACCCGCCGCACCACCAATTAGAAGAGACATCCATGCCCGTATCCTCCCCGCGCATCCTGCGTTCCGCCTGTGCCTCGCTGTTCCTCCCGCTTGCCATCGCAGCCGCCGTCCTGCCGCAGCAAGCCCTTGCCGCGCCGGCCGCATCCGCCGCTGCCGTCAAACCGAACGCCGCCTTCGACAAATGGGCCGACGCCTTCGCCCAGGACTGGGTGCGCCAGAACCCGCAGTTCGCCACCTCGACCCAGTACTTCAGCGGCGCCGAGCAGGATGCGCTGGACCGCCAATTGACCCCGCAAACCCCGGCCCAGCGCCAGAAGATGATCGCGCTGGCCAGACAGGGCATCGCGCGCCTGGACAAATGGATGGCCGGTCCGCTGGACGAAACCCAGCGCATCTCAGCGTCGGTGATGCGCTGGTCGCTATCGAACACGGTCGCCAACGAGCCTTTCGAGGACCACGGCTTCGTGTTCCAGCAGTTCAGCGGCGCCCAGGTCAGCCTGGTCAACTTCATGACGCAAACCCACCCGATGCGCCGCGCGTCGGACGTCGACAGCTACCTGGCGCGCCTGGAACAGGTGGGCACGCGCATGGACGAAGCCCTGGCCCGCGCCAAGAACGCCACGGCGAAGAAAATGATCCCGCCGCGCTTCATCCTGGAGCGTGCCCAGTACCAGGTCGACACCTTCCTGAAGCCCGCCGCCGCCCAGAACGTGCTGGTCACCTCGCTCGAGCAGCGTAGCGCGGCCCTGAAGGACCTGAGCCCGGAAGCACGTACGGCGGCCATCGCGCGTGCGACGAAGATCGTCGAAGACAGGATTCGCCCGGCCTACGCCCGCGTGCAGGCCTTCATGGCGGAGCTGCATCCGAAGACGAACGACACGGCCGGCATTTCGCGCCTGCCGAACGGCCTGGCCGCCTACAACCGCGCGATCGAGAACTACACCAGCACCAAGCTGACGGCTGAACAGATCCACGCCATCGGCCTGCGCGAAGTGGCGCGCATCGAAGCCGAGATGGACAAGCACCTGCGCACGCTGGGCTTTGCCGACGGCAGCATCGAGGCGCGCATGAAGGCGCTCGACGCCACCTTCCAGCCGAAGGGCGAGGAAGACCCGCGTCCGGCCATCCTGGCCAAGTATGCCGAGATGGTGAAGGACGCCGAGCGCCGGAGCGAAGCCCTGTTCAACCTGAAGCCGCGCGCACCGGTGGAAGTGCGCCGCGAACCGCCGCTGACCGAGGCCTCGGCCGCCGCCCACTACAGCCTGCCGGCGCCGGACGGCAGCCGTCCGGGCGTGTTCTGGGTGCCGCTGCGCGGCCCGACCTTCAACATGATCCGCATGCGCAGCCTGTCCTACCACGAGGCCGTGCCGGGCCACCACTTCCAGCTGGCGATCCAGCAGGAGCTGGAAGGCATCCCGAAATTCCGCAGCCAGCGCATCTTCAGCGGCGGCAGCGCGCACAGCGAGGGCTGGGCGCTGTACACCGAGCGGCTGGCGGTGGAGCAGGGCTGGTACGAAGGCGACGTGCCGGGGCTGCTCGGCGCGCTGGGTTCGGAGCTGTTCCGCGCGCGGCGCCTCGTCGTGGATACCGGCCTGCATACCAAGGGTTGGACGCGCCAGCAGGCGGTCGACTACGGCATCAATGTCGAAGAGGTCGATCGCTATGTGGCATGGCCGGGCCAGGCCACGGCCTACATGATCGGCATGCTGCGCATCGTCGAACTGCGCGAGAAGGCGAAGTCGGAGCTGGGCGCGAAGTTCTCGCTGCCGGCCTTCCATGACATGGTGCTGAGCGCCGGGTCGGTGCCGCTGGATGTGCTGGGGCAGCTGGTGGATGGGTGGATCGCCAAGGAGAAAGCCAAGGCATAATCAGCTGGTAGGGTGGGTTCTCGAACCCACCACAACCACGCGTGCACGTTCGCACCACCGGTTACAGCTGGTGGGTTCGAGAACCCACCCTACTGTCCCGTTTTTGTAGGGTGGACACCTGTGTCCACGCTGTACGACGGCTGATCATCCGTGCCGTATAAAACAACGGCGCATGGTCGCAAATGGTGAGACCGCGTGGACACAGGTGCCTTGCGCGGCCCGGTTCACCCTACAACTGCGGCATAATGGGCTTTACCATCGTTACCTTGTCAAGGAGACGCATCATGGAAACCCAGGAACTGCACCGCGGACGCCTGATCGACCACCTGCAACTGGTGGTGCGCGACCTGCCTGCTTCGAAGCGCTTCTACACCGCCATCTTCAAGGTACTGAACGTCCCGCTGGGCGGCGAGGGCGATGATTACTTCTGGGCCGACGAGCTCTTCATCTCGACGAAAACCAGCGACGCCGCGCAGGGCGAACTCACGGGCCGCCATCACCTGGCCTTCCAGGCCGCCGACCGCGCCATGGTCGACGCCTTCTACGAGGCAGCCTTGAAAGCCGGCGGCAAGGACAACGGCGCCCCCGGCGAACGCGCCATCTACCACCCCGGCTACTACGGCGCCTTCGTCCTCGACCCCGACGGCAACAACATCGAGGCCGTCTTCCACGGTGAAGCGAAACGCAGCGCGCCGTCGGTGAAGGTCACGTTCTAGCCAGGTTCACGCCATCGGCGTGCACTGCTCGGTCCCGGCCGCGATCGCCCGCAGGCGCGCCGGTTCCAGCAGCGTCACCTCGCGCTTGTCGACCGCGATCCAGCCCTGCTTCTTGAATCGCGACAGCAGCCGGCTCACGCTCTCGATGGTCAGCCCGAGATAATTCCCGATGTCCTCGCGCGACATGCGCAGCGCGAAGCTGGTCGACGAATAGCCGCGCGCCGCATAGCGCGCCGACAGGTTCACCAGGAACACGGCAAAGCGCTGCTCGGCGCGCATGTTCCCGAGCAGGAGCATGACGTTCTGCTCGCGCGTGATTTCCTGGCTCATGATGCGGTGGAAGTGGCGCAGCAGGGCCGGCACTTCGCCGAACAGTTCTTCCAGGCGCGAGAACGGAATCTCGCATACCTCGCTGTCTTCCAGCGCCACCGCGTCGCAATGGTGGCGGTCGCCGCTGATCGCATCCATGCCCAGCAGCTCGCCGGCCATCTGGAAGCCGGTGATCTGCTGTTCCCCGGCCGCGTTGATCTGGTAGGTCTTGAAGTGGCCGAAGCGCACCGCGTACAGGCTGCGGAAAGGCTCGCCCATCGCATACAGGCGCTCGTCCTTTTCAAGCCTGCGGCGGCGCCCGATGATCTTGTCGAGGCGGTCGATGTCCGCGTTTTCCAGGCCCATCGGCAGGCAGAGCTGGTGCATGCTGCAGGCGCTGCAGCTGGCCTTCAGCGCGCCGATGCTGATCGGGGCAGAGAGGGTGGCAGAGGTTTCCTGGGTCATCGGCTGGGAAAATGAAATGGCAGTCAATACCGCGATTATAGTCCCGGTCGCTTTTGCAACCCAGCCTTTCGGTTCACGCTGTTCGGCGGAAACGGTCGATGAAGCGCCGCAAAAGCCTGCCGGCACAGGGCTTGACGCTGCGGGAGTCGTGGCAAATTCGCCAATTGTGCGCGCCTGCCGCCATGCTAGATTCGGAACACCATCGCCCAAAGGAGTTTGCATGTTCGGCTTTTCGGCCCTGGACCTGGCACGCATCCAGTTTGCGTTCACCATGTCCTTCCACATCCTGTTCCCGGCCGTGACCATCGGCCTGGCCAGCTACCTGGCCGTACTGGAACTGTCGTGGCTGCGCACCAAGCGCCAGGTGTATGTCGACCTGTACCACTTCTGGCTGAAGATCTTCGCCGTCATGTTCGGCATGGGCGTGGTGTCGGGCATCGTCATGGCCTACCAGATCGGCACCAACTGGAGCTACATGTCCGAGTTCGCCGGCAGCATCATGGGGCCGGTGCTGGCCTACGAAGTGCTGACCGCCTTCTTCCTGGAAGCCGGTTTCCTGGGCGTGATGCTGTTCGGCTGGAACCGCGTCGGCCCGCAGCTGCACTTCGTCGCCACCGCCATGGTGGCCGTCGGCACCCTGATCTCGGCCACCTGGATCCTGGCCGCCAACAGCTGGATGCAGACGCCGCAAGGCTACGCCATCGAGGGCGGACGCATGGTGCCCGCCGACTGGCTGGCCATCATCTTCAACCCTTCCTTCCCGTTCCGCCTGATGCACATGGTGGTCGCCGCCTACCTCACCACGGCGCTGATCGTCGGCGCGGTCGGCGCCTGGCAGCTCTTGCGGCGGCGCGACAATCCGGCCGTGCGCAAGATGCTGTCGATGGCCATGTGGATGCTCCTGATCGTCGCCCCGATCCAGGCCGTGATCGGCGACTTCCATGGCCTGAACACGGCCGAGCACCAGCCGGCCAAGCTGGCGGCGATGGAGGGGCACTGGCAGAACACGCCGGGTGAAGCGGTGGGCCTGAAGCTGTTCGGCATTCCCGACATGGAGGCCGAGACCACCCGTTACGCGGTCGAGGTGCCGCACCTGGGCAGCCTGATCCTCACCCACAGCTGGGAAGGCCAGTTCCCCGGCCTGAAGGAATTCCCGAAGGACGAGCGGCCGAACTCCCTGATCGTGTTCTGGAGCTTCCGCCTGATGGTGGGCCTGGGCCTGTTGATGATCGCGCTCGGCGCCTGGAGCCTGTGGCTGCGGCGGGGAGAGCAACTCTTCACGAAACGGCTGTTCCTGCGCGCCGCCCTGTGCATGGGACCGGCGGGCCTGGTCGCGATCCTGGCCGGCTGGGTCACCACCGAAGTCGGGCGCCAGCCCTGGGTGGTGTACGGCGTGCTGCGCACGGCCGACGCGGTGTCGCCGCACGGCGCGCCGGCCCTGGCGCTGACGCTGGGGATCTTCGTGGTGGCCTACTTTTTTGTCTTCGGCGCCGGCACCGGCTACGTGCTGCGCATGATGCGCAAGGGGCCGCAGCACTTCGAACTGAACCGCTCGCCCGAGGGCGGGCCGGGCGAGGGCCGCACGCCGGCGCGTCCGCTGTCGGCGGCGGACGTCGGCAACGACGACGAAGGTACGGGCGATGGCGACGGCACCGGCCTCGGCATCAACCCCAATCCCGACAGCGGCAAAAAGGGGAGCTGAAGCATGGGCATCGACACTTCGGTCATCTGGGCCGTCATCATTTACTTTGCCGTTTTCATGTACGTGCTGCTGGACGGCTTCGATCTCGGCATCGGCATCCTGTTCCCGTTCGTGAAGGGCAAGCGCGAGCGCGACACCATGATGAACACCGTGGCCCCGGTCTGGGACGGCAACGAGACCTGGCTGGTGCTGGGCGGCGAGGGCTTGCTGGCGGCTTTCCCGGTGGCCTACTCGATCATCCTGTCGGGCCTCTACCTGCCGCTGATCTTCATGCTGGTCGGGCTGGTGTTCCGCGGCGTCGCTTTCGAGTTCCGCTTCAAGGCCAGGGAGGGTGGGCGCCACTGGTGGGACAAGGCCTTCATCGGCGGCTCGATCACGGCCGCCTTTTTCCAGGGCGTTTCGCTCGGCGCCTTCCTCGACGGAATCGCCGTGTCGGGGCGCAGCTATGCCGGCGGCGTGCTCGACTGGATCGCGCCTTTCCCCATCCTGGCCGGCTTCGGCGTCATCATCGCCTACACCCTGCTCGGCAGCACTTGGCTGATCATGAAGACCGAGGGCGAGCTGCATGCGCGCATGGTGCAGGTGGCCAAGCCCTTCGCCTTGCTGCTGCTGGGCGCCATCGTGGTGGTCAGCATCTGGACCCCGCTGCGCGACCCGGCCGTGGCCGACCGCTGGTTCACCTTCCCGAACACCCTGTTCCTGGCGCCGGTGCCGATCCTGGTGCTGCTGTCGATCGCGCTGCTGCTCGGCTCGCTCAAGGGCAAGCCGCACCGCTGGCCTTTCGTCGCGGCGCTGGCGCTGGTCTTCCTCGGCTACACGGGCATGGCGATCAGCATCTGGCCGCACATCGTGCCGCCTTACATCACGATCTGGGAAGCCGCCTCGCCGCCGGCCAGCCAGGGCTTCGCGCTGGTCGGCACGCTGCTGATCCTGCCCATCATCCTGATGTACACGCTCTGGTCGTACTGGGTGTTTCGCGGCAAAGTCAAGGCCGACGCGGGGTACCACTGATGCGCGGCCTGCCTTTCCTGCGATTCCTGCATGCCCGCCCGGCGCCGCTCTGGCTGCGCCGCCTGGGCTGGATGCTGGCCCTGTGGGCGGGCGGGGTGGCGGCGCTGTTCCTGGTCGCTTCCCTGATCCGGGCCATCATGCATGCCGCCGGCATGCGCTGAACACGCATGTCCTGGCATGTGGCCCGCGTCCAGACATATGCAAAGCATTTCCAAGCGTGCGCACCTTTGCGGGCTGAGGGAATACACTTTAGATGAACATTTAATAACGGAGACCATCAGCCCATGCAGCCAGCATTCTCTGAAAACCTATCCCATCAGGTAAATGACGCTGCCCGCGCCGCCTCCTCCATTGGCGTCGCGCTTCCCCTGTCGAGCGAAGACCAGGCCCGGGCCGACCTGTATGCGCTGGCCGCGCGCCTGCTGCTGGCGCCTCCGGGCGCGGCGCTGCTGGCCCAGCTCGGCGCGGCCGACCCGATCCTGGCCGAAGGCGGCGACCCGGCCCTGGAGCGGGCCTGGGAAAAACTGGTGCTGGCCTCAAGCGTGATGGACGCGGATGCGGTGGCCGCCGAATTCGACGCCCTGTTCGTGAGCGACGGCACGCCCAAGCTCAATCCCTATGGCTCGCTGTACATCGCGGGCTTCATGAACGACAGCCCGCTGGCCGAGCTGCGCGGCGACCTGGCGCGCTTCGGCATCAAGCGCATGCGCGGCGTCGGCGAATTCGAGGACCACCTGGGCGCGCTGTGCGAAACCATGCGCGTGCTGATCGCAGGCGGCCCCGCGGGTGGCCACATGATCGCGCGCCGTTCCCACGCCGAACAGCAGGCCTTCTTCGAAGCGCGCATCGCGCCCTGGTACGAACGCTGCCTGGACGATATCGCGGAAGCCGCCGACGCAAACTATTACTGCCTGGTAGCCGCTTTTGTCGGCGCGCTGCTGGAAATCGAAGCCGACGCCTTTGTGGTGGAAGAGGGCTTCGATGACTGATCGAAAGGATGTCACGATGGACCGCGAACCCGTATCCGCAGCCGTGGAAGGCGCCGGCGCAACTGGCGGCACCTCCGCCGCCACCCCCGATCCTGCGCGCCGCAGCTTCCTGAAAGCCGCGCCGCTGGGCGCCCTGGCCGCCGTGGCCGGCGGCGCCGAAGCCAGGCCCGAGATCAAGCCTGCCGAGGCAGCCAAGCCGGACGTCAAGCGCGGTTACCACGAAACCGAGCACATCCGCCGTTACTACCAGACCGCCGCCTACTGGTGAGCGGACCCGGAGACCAGTCATGTCGTTAACAAAGAGTACCGCAGTCAAGGGCCTGAAGCGCCGTAAATTCCTGGTCGGCGCGGGCGTTGCGGCCGGCGCCGGCGCGCTGGCGCGCCAGTTGCCGCTGAACGTGATCGAGCCGGCTTCGGCCGCCGACCCGGTCGCCGATGCTCCCGTCAAAACCGAAATCAAGCGCACCGTGTGCAGCCACTGCTCGGTGGGCTGCTCGGTGGACGCCGTGGTGGCCAACGGCGTCTGGGTGCGCCAGGAAGCCGCCTTCGATTCGCCGATCAACATGGGCGCCCACTGCGCCAAGGGCGCCTCGGTGCGCGAGCACGGCTTCGGCGAACACCGCCTGCGCTACCCGATGAAGCTGGTGAACGGCAAGTACACCCGCATCTCCTGGGACCAGGCGATCAACGAAATCGGCGACAAATTACTGCAATTACGGCAGCAGGCCGGCCCCGACGCGCTGATGCTGATCGGCAGCTCGAAGCACAATAACGAGCAGGCCTATTTGCTGCGCAAGTTCATGTCCTTCTGGGGCTCGAACAACTGCGACCACCAGGCGCGCATCTGCCACTCGACCACGGTTGCCGGCGTGGCCCAGACCTTTGGCTACGGGGCAATGACGAACTCGTTCAACGACCTGCACTACAGCAAGGCGGTGATGTTCATCGGCTCGAACCCGGCCGAGGCCCACCCGATCTCGATGCTGCACTTCCTGCACGCCAAGGAACTCGGCGCGAAGATGATCGTCATCGACCCGCGCTTCACCCGCACCGCGCGCTTCGCCCACCACTATGTGCGCGTGCGTCCGGGCACCGACATCCCGCTGGTCTGGGGCATCCTCTGGCACATCTTCAACAACGGCTGGGAAGACAAGGAATACATCGCCGCCCGTACCTATGGCATGGACGACGTGCGCAAGGAAGTGGCGAAATGGACGCCCGATAAAGTCTCGGACATCACCGGCGTGCCCGAAGCGAGCGTGCGGCTGGCGGCCGAGATGCTGGCCAAGAACCGTCCTTCGTCGGTGGTCTGGTGCATGGGCATCACCCAGCACCACGTCGGCACCGCCAACGTGCGCGCGCTGTCGATCCTGCAGCTGGCACTGGGCAACATCGGTATTCCCGGCGGCGGCGCGAACATCTACCGTGGCCACGACAACGTGCAGGGCGCCACCGACGTCGGCCCCAATGGCGACTCGCTGCCCGGCTACTACGGCCTGGCCGAAGGCGCCTGGAAGCACTTCGCGAACGTCTGGGGCGTCGATTACGAGTGGATCAAGTCGCGCTTCGGTTCCAAGGAACTGATGGAAAAGCCCGGCATCACCGTCTCTCGCTGGTTCGACGCGGTGAACGAGCAAAACCAGTACATCGACCAGCCGAGCAATTTGCGCGCCGTGTTCTACTGGGGCCACGCGCCGAACAGCCAGACCCGCCTGCCCGACATGAAGGCGGCCATGCAGAAGCTCGACATGCTGGTGGTGGTCGACCCTTACCCGAGCATGACCGCCTCGATGCACGGCCGCACCGACGGCGTCTACCTGCTGCCGGCCGCCTCGCAGTTCGAAACGCAAGGCTCGTGCACCTCGTCGAACCGTTCGATCCAGTGGCGCGAGCGCGTCATCATGCCGCTGTTCGAGTGCAAGACCGACCACGAGATCATGTACTTGTTCGCCAAGAAGCTCGGCTTCCACAACGAACTCTGCAAGAACATCAAGGTCGTGCAGAACGAACCGGTGGTCGAGGACATCCTGCGCGAGATCAACCGCTCGTGCTGGACCATCGGCTACACCGGCTGCTCGCCCGAGCGCCTCAAGCTCCACATGGAGAACAAGCACACCTTCAACCCGACCACGCTGCGCGCCGACCACGGCCCCTGCAAGGGCGACTACTACGGCTTGCCGTGGCCCTGCTGGGGCACGCCGGAAATGAAGCACCCGGGCACGCCCATCCTGTACGACCTGAACAAGAGCGTGGCCGAAGGCGGTTTGCCGTTCCGCGCCAACTGGGGCGTCGAGCACAACGGCGAGAGCCTGCTGGCGGCCGACGGCTCGACCAACAAGGACAGCCAGCTCGACACCGGCTACCCGGAATTCGACCACGTCTTCCTGAAAAAGCTGGGCTGGTGGAACGAACTCACGCCGGCCGAGCAGGCCATGGCCGAGGGCAAGAACTGGAAGACCGACCTGTCTGGCGGCATCATCCGCGTGGTCATTTCCCACGGCTGCGCGCCCTACGGCAATGCCCGCGCCCGCGCCAACGTGTGGAACTTCCCGGACCCGATCCCGACCCACCGCGAGCCGCTGCTGTCGCCGCGCCGCGATCTGGTGGCCAAGTACCCGACCTACGACGACAAGGCGAATTTCCTGCGCCTGCCGACGCTGTACAAGTCCGTGCAGCAGATGGACTTCAGCAAGGACTTCCCGCTGATCATGACCTCGGGCCGCCTGGTCGAGTACGAGGGCGGCGGCGAGGAAACCCGCTCGAATCCCTGGCTGGCCGAGCTGCAGCAGAACATGTTCGTCGAGATCAACCCGAAGGATGCGGTGCAGATCGGCGCGCGCATCGGCGAGTTCGTCTGGGTCGAGACCCCGACCGGCGCCCGCCTGAAGATGATGGCAATGGTCACCGAACGCGTGCCGATCGGCCTGGTCTGGATGCCTTTCCACTTCGGCGGCTGGTGGATGGGCGAAGACCTGGAAAAACACTACCCCGAAGACGGTGCGCCGACGGTGCGCGGCGAGGCGGTGAACACCGGCTGGACCTACGGCTACGACGCCGTGACGATGATGCAGGAAACCAAGGTATCGATGTGCCGCGTTGTACGGGCCTGACGTGTACGGGCATAAGGAAGAGGAGCTGACATGGCCGCAAGGATGAAATTTATTTGCGATACCGAGCGTTGCATCGACTGCAACGGCTGCGTTACCGCCTGCAAGAACGAACACGAAACGCCCTGGGGCGTGAACCGCCGCCGTGTGGTGACCATCAACGACGGCGTGCCGGGCGAGCGCTCGGTGTCGATCGCCTGCATGCACTGCACCGACGCGCCTTGCCTGGCCGTGTGCCCGACCAACTGCATCTACCACACCGAAGACGGCATCGTCCTGCACAGCAAGGACCAGTGCATCGGCTGCGGCTACTGCTATTACGCATGCCCCTTCGGCGCGCCGCAGTTCGCCGGCAGCGGCCTCTTCAACCACCGCGGCAAGATGGACAAGTGCACCTTCTGCGCCGGCGGCCCGGAACCGGATACCTCGGAAGCCGAGTTCAAGAAATACGGCCGCAACCGCATCGCCGAAGGCAAGCTCCCGGCCTGCGCCGAAATGTGCGGCACCAAGGCGCTGCTCGGCGGCGAAGCCAACCTGATCGCCGACATCTACCGCCAGCGCGTGGAAACGCGCGGCTACGGCCCGGAGCTGTGGGGCTGGAAGATCGCCTACGGCCGCCCGAAGCGCGGCGGCGAGATTCAGGCCAAGGGCGATTTGCCGCGCGTGAACCAGGACATCGGCGACACCCAGAACGGCGGCGAAAGGTTCCCGCAATGAAAAAGCCCATCTACCTGATCCTGGCCCTGCCTTTGTTGCTCACCGGTTGCCTGGAAGTCGACCAGCACCCGGAATGGATTCGTGGGGAATACGCGGGCAAGACCGACAACCGCCACCCGCAGACCCATTTCCATAACGACCGCCTGGCCTGGTCGGCGGCGATCCAGAACCGCAACCAGAAGCAGAACGAGTACAACCGCGCCAATCCATAAGGAAGCACCATGCGAGCGAACCTGTCTGTCCTGCGCGCCATGCTGATGCTGGTGGTCGCATTGATGCTGCCGTCGGCCTTTGCCGCGGTGCCCAACAACCGGGCCCAGCCGGCCTATGCCGAAGAGCAGACCATGCTCCAGGTCGAGGCCGACACCCAGCGCGGCGCACCCGGCCTGACTTCGTCGCAGTCCGGCCACGTGCACATGGACCGCCATTACCTGGGCCAGTACGGCGACAGCGAGGGCAACGTCATCGTCCAGCGCGGCGGCAACACCTGGCGCCATTTGCGCAACGGGCCGATGGCGTCGATCGCCGGCACCCTGCTGATCGTGGTGCCGCTGTTGATCGTCCTGTTCTACAACACCATAGGGCCAGCCCGCGAAGAGCCGCGTTCCGGGCGCAAGCTGCAGCGCTTCTCGCGCTGGGACATGCAGGTGCACTGGGCCACCGCCATCAGCTTCATCGCGCTCGCCATCTCGGGCCTGGTCCTCACCTTCGGCAAGAAGATCATGCTGCCCTGGATGGGACACGATGCCTATTCCTGGGTGGCCTACATCCTGAAGTACGTGCACAACTTCATCGGACCGCTGTTCGTGCTGTGCTCGGTCGTGATGTTCTTCACCTTTCTGCGCCGTAACTTCCTGCAGCGCATCGACTGGCAATGGGTGAAGGAGGGCGGCGGGCTGGTGTCGCACAAGCACCCGCCGGCCGGCTACTTCAACGCCGGCGAAAAGGCCTGGTTCTGGCTGGGCGTGACCCTGCTCGGCCTGGTCATGTCGATCAGCGGCCTGGTGCTGAACTTCGTCAACTTCGGCCAGACCCGCTACATCCTGCAGGTGGCAAACTACCTGCACATCATCGGCGCCACCTTCTACATCATCGCGGCGATGGGTCACATCTACATCGGCACCTGGGGCACGCCGGGGGCGTACGAAGCCATGCGCCACGGCACCGTCGACGAAGCCTGGGCCAAGGCCCACCATTCGCTCTGGTATGAACAGGCCAAGCAAGGGATTGCACCGGGTGGCGCGCCGCCGCCGACGCCGCCGTCGGCTGCACCGCAATCCCCACCACCTGCGCCGCCGTCGCCACGGCCAGGCCCCGCACACTGAGGACAGCAATGAAGCACACGACTTACCTGACTACCTGCGCGCTGGCGGCAAGCCTGTTGCTGGCCGCCGGCTGCAGCAAGAACACGGCGCCGGCCAGCAACGGCGTGATCCAGACCAAATTTCCCGGCGAGGTAACGGCCGGCGGCGGCACCAGCGGTGAAGTGATTGCACGCACAGCCAAGCCTGTGACCGACGCCACTTATGCAGGCGGCACGCCGGGCATCGCCGGCGGCGCGGGCGGGAATACCTCGGGCGCCGAAACCGGCGGCACCACGCGCGAAACCGGGCAGGGTCCGACGTCCGGCGTCACCGACCCGTCGGGCAAGATGGGCGCCACCCAGACCACGACCGGCGACAATCGCCCGGCCGGCGGACCATCGTCGCAGGACCTGAACAAGGGCGAGGCCAGCAATGCCGCGCCGCAGGGGCCGGCGCCGAAGCAGCTGGAGGGCAAGCAATGAAACGCATGATCATGAAGACCGCGCCGCTGGCGCTGCTGGTCTCGGCAATGCTGGCCCAGGGCGCCTGGGCGGCGCTGCCGAAACCGCAGCTGACGCCGCAGCAGGAGCAAGCCGCCGCGGCCAAGAAGGCCGAAGCCGACGCCAAGGCGGCCAAGGAAAAGGAACAATTGGCCGCATCGATGGACGCGCTGAGCGCGCGCTGGCGCGCCCAGGCCCCGGCCAAGGGCTGGAAGATCAATCCGCCGACCGCCATTGCGCAAGCGCCGGCACCCGGCATCCAGCCGCCGCAAACGCTGCCGGCGCCAGGCGGCGCGCCGGGCGTGGCCTCGTCCGGCGTGACACCGCCGCAGGCCGGCGTGGCGGCGCCGGCACCGGCTGGTGCCGCTCCCGGCACCTCGGCGGCAGCGCCCGGGCGTGGTGCGGCGCCGCTCAGCCCGCAGGCCCTGCAATCGGCGAACGTGCCGGTCAAGAGCGAAAAACTGGGCACGGCGGCGCCGAGCAAGGACGTCAAGACGCGCCCGACGCAGTCGGTGCCGCAAGGCGCCTCGCCGGCGGTCGATCGCGGCAATTCCGACGCGGCGAAGAACCGATGAAAAAAGCCGGCATGCCGATTGCGGTGATCATGCAACGCCGCGCCGTCCAGCACATCTGGGCCGACGAAGCCTGGGCAGCCGTCGGGGTCGTGCCCGACCGCGGCAACCTGCCGCCGCTGCAGGTGCTGAGCGAAAGCCCGGAGCGCGACTACTACCTGGTGTCGGGGCTGGAGCTCGAGCTCTACACCGACGAGCACGAGGGCTACTACGAAAACGCCATGGCCCCGGAATCCAAGGTGTTCGTGCTGTGGCGCATGGAAGAGGGGCGGGCCATGCCGGTGCGCGCCTCGGTCAGCTATGTCGAGGGCACGCGCATGTTCGATTCCGGCGAATCGGCCGACGGCGTGACCATGCCGGCCGAAATCTACGCCTGGCTGGCCAGCTACCTGCGCGACAACTACCAGCCGAAGCCGCGCCGCGGGCGCCAGCACGGCTAGAGCAGGAACAGGACACCCGATGCCCGAAGAAGGATTCCTGAAACGCTGGTCGCGCCTGAAGGCGACCGGCGGCGAAACGGAGACGCCGGTACGTCCTGCGCCTTCCGCTCCCGCCGCTGCACCCGCGCCTGTACCCATTCCCGCCCAGGCCGAAGCGCCGCTCCAGGACCGGCCGCTGCCGACGCTCGACGACGCGGCGCGCCTCACCCCGGATGCCGACTTTTCCAGCTTCGTGGCAAAGGACGTCGACAAGTCGGTCCAGCGCCTGGCCCTGAAAAAGCTGTTCGCCGATCCGCACTTCCACGTGATGGATGGCCTCGACATGTACATGGACGACTACAACAAGCCGAGCCCGGTATCGGCCGCTATGCTGGCCGCGCTCGACCATGCACGCAGCGCGCTGCGCTATCCGGATGCGGAAAAACCGGCTGCCGAAGCGGCGCCGGCCGCCGCCGGACACGACCCGGAAGCCGGCGCCGGCCCGGACGCCGGCGCCAGGCGTGTGGGCGTTGCGTCCGCGGATGCGGATAATGTACTTGATACCGAAGTGCAAGACGCCGGCGCAGTATCGGTACCGGCAACAGTACCCGCAGCAATACCGGCGCCAGCGCCAGCGGCGCAGGTCTCGCCACCCGCCACACCCCAGCAATCCCTGCAAGGACAAGCATGAACATCCGATTCCTAGAAGGGCAGGCCGGCGATCCGATGCAGGAACGCCGCAATGCCCTCGCCAAGACCGCTGCCATCCTGGCGGCGGATGCCATCGGCCCGGTCGAGGCCATCTCCTCGGTCAGCTACCGTTCCGGCGGCCGCACCCTGGTCGTCGGCAGCGCCGCCCAGGCCTTGCCCTGGGCCGACCACCTGGCCAGCGCCCTGTCGGTGACGGTGCTGCTGCTCGATGGCGACGATACGACTGTCGAGCGCGGCTACCCCGTGTTCGCGGCGCGCGCCGTGGGCGTCGGCGGCTGGCTCGGCGCCTTCGAGGCGCGCTGGCAGGCGGCCGGCCAGCCGCCGCAGGCGGCCAAGTTCGACCTCGTGTTCGACCTCTGTCCCAGCCCCCTGATCGCGACCCACCAGCACCCGCACGGTTACTATGCGCCGGGTCCGGACGACGCCGCGCGCCGCACGGCCGCCGCCGAGATCATGGAGATGACCGGCGAATTCGACAAGCCGAAATACTTCAGCTACAAGGAGCGCATCTGCGCCCACAGCCGCAACGGCCAGCAGGGCTGCAACGCCTGCGTGACGATCTGCTCGGCCCAGGCGATTGCCAGCGCCGGCGACAAGATCCGCGTCAACCCGTATTTGTGCGCCGGCTGCGGCGCTTGCACCACGGTCTGCCCGACCGGCGCCATCAGCTACGCCTTCCCGACGGCCGCCCACACGGGCAGCCGCATCAAGGCCGCCCTGACCGCCTATTTCGAGGCCGGCGGCCAGGACCCGGTGCTGCTGCTGCACAGCGACGCCGGCCAGCCGCTGCTGGAAACCGTGCAGGCCGAGGGCAGCCTGCCCGGGCGCGTGATTCCGCTGGCGCTGCACCACACGGCATCGACCGGCATCGACGTCTGGTTCTCTGCGCTGGCCTATGGCGCGGCCGGCGTCACGGCGCTCATGACCGGCGAAGAAGCGCCGCAGTACGCCGCCGCCCTCGACCACCAGATGGGCATCGCGCACACGGTGCTCGACGGCCTGGGCTACGCCGGCCCGCACTTCCAGCTGCTGCGCGTGAGCACGCCCGGCGAACTCGGCCTCGCCCTCGGCCATGCGCCGCGCGGCGAGGCGCCGGCCGGGCGCGCCACCTTCAACCTGGCCGCCGACAAGCGTAATACGCTCGACTACGCGCTCGATCATTTGCACCGCCACGCGCCGCGCCAGCCGGTCGATGTGGCGCTGCCGACCGGCGCGCCGTTCGGGGCGATCGAGGTCGATACGAAAAAATGCAGCCTGTGCATGGCCTGCGTCGGCGTCTGCCCGGCGTCGGCCGTGATGGACAAGCCCGACTTCCCGCAGCTGCGCTTCGTCGAGCAGAACTGCGTGCAGTGCGGCCTGTGCGCGAACACCTGCCCCGAAGATGCGATCACCCTGGTGCCACGCATGACCTTCGGCGACACGCGCCGCAAGACCGTCATCCTGAACGAATCCCAGCCTTTCCACTGCATCCGCTGCAGCAAGCCTTTCGGCACGCTGCACATGGTCGAGAACATGCTGTCGCGCCTGTCGCAGCACAGCGCCTTTGCCGGCAAGTTGGATCGCCTGAAGATGTGCGGCGACTGCCGCGTGATCGACATGATGCAGCCGGAAGGGGAGTTTGCGGTGCAGATACGGCGCACGCCGGTGCCGCCGAATTGAGATTTCCGTGCTGACGGCGATGTTTCACACGGCTGGATAGTTGCTGGCAGTCAACCGTACGGTGGGGTCATGGATGCCGGGGGCATCTATGACGTGCCCACGCGGAACGCCGCCCATTGTTGACATGATTCGGTGACGCACCGTGCGATGGTCGAAACATGTCGAATGATCATTCGGGACGTCAACAATGATCTTCATGCGCAGTCCTGATTGAGCCAACACCGTGCCGGCATGCGCGCGGACACGGGGTGCCTGGCGCGCCCACGGTCACCGTCAATCATTTCTCTTCGCGCCACATGTGTGCCATCTGCACACCGCTGCCGAGCCATGGCACAATGTGCATAATCGACAACAAATAACGACAGGCCATCACCACGGCCAGGCGCACGGAGGCAAAGGCGTGACCATGATTCCCCATCTGCGCCGGCTGGCGGGCGCCATCACCTGCATGGCGTTGGTTTCCCACGCCTTGCCGGCAGCAGCCCAGCCCGCCGTCGCCGCCGGCCGCTACCACAACCTGGGCCTGACAAGCGACGGCCGCGTGTTCTGGTGGGGCACCGAGTTCGGCCACGCGAAGCGCGGGCCGCCCGTCTTCCCGCGCCAGGTGGAAGGCCTGCTACCCGCCGTGGCGGTAGCGGCGGGCTGGGAACACAGCAGCGCCATCACGCGCGACGGCAGCGTCTACGAGTGGGGCTTCAGCCCCTACCGCGTGCGCCAGGTCTACCTGCTGCAGCCAACGCTGGGGCCGTGCGAGGCCGCTGCCATCTTCAGCGGCGGGCATGGGAAAAATCCCTGCGCCGAAGCCGAAGCCGCACGCAAGCAACGTATGTTCGTCGAGCGTCCGATGCGCATTCCCGGCTTGCCGCCAGCGGTGGCGGTTGCGGCAACCGATTCCCATAGCGCGATCGTCACCCGCGACGGGGAGGTCTATTGCTGGGGCCCGGGCGCCTTCCCGACGAAAATTGCCGGCCTGGAGCGCATCAAGGCGATCGCGCTTGGCCAGTTCCACGGCGTGGCCTTGCGCGATGACGGCGTTGTCATTGGCTGGGGTGGCGCGTCCGGCGGTGCGATTTCGTACCAGCCCGAGCGCTCGGCGCAGCTCTGCGACAACCCGGGACCGACGCCATTTTTCAGCGGCGCCATCGCCATCGCGGCCTTCGCCGACAGCACGTATGCCTTGCGCGCCGACGGCAGCGTGTGGGCCTGGGGCAGCAGCTGGAGCCGCCACCCGGCGACGCCGAAAGACGACAACCCCGACAACAAACCGGATGCCTTCGTCGCGCGCCGGATCGCCACGCTGGACGGGGCGACGACGCTGGGCGGCGGCCGCGCGCCGTCCGCGC
Organism: Massilia sp. IC2-278; assembly: GCF_020708045.1. Classification (GTDB taxonomy): domain Bacteria; phylum Pseudomonadota; class Gammaproteobacteria; order Burkholderiales; family Burkholderiaceae_D; genus Telluria. The sequence continues at coordinate 198,199 of NZ_JAJFES010000003.1, read as the reverse complement.
TGACCCGGCAGGGCCTGGCCGTGACCTGGTTCCGCGCGCTATTTCCCACGCCCGGCGAGCGCCGGCAGCCCAGCCTTGCCAACATTGCCTCCCTGTCTTCCTACTCCAGCATCCTGGCCCTGCGGCCTGACGGCTTCGTCTGCACCATGGGCGACAACATGTACGGGGCCACCGACCCGGGCGACAAGTCGCTCGAGGTCCAGCACTTCATGCCGGTTCCGCTCGGCGACGGCAAGGGCGCACTGAACCTGGTCGATGCCAGCCTCCCACTGCCGGCCGATGCCTGCGCCAGCCAATAAACGGAGGATCCCGACCACGATGACGAAAACAAATCCCAAGCCGGCATGCGCCTGGTTTTCCCGCTCGCTGCTCGCCTGCTTGCTGGCCGGATCCTGCAGCATCGCAGCTGCTTCCCCAGACGACGCCAGGCTGCGCTTCCTGTCCTGCGACATGCCAAACCCGGCGCCAGAGGCGTACAAGGAGGCGGTCGACTGGTTCAACCAGACCGCGGAAGTGCTCGCGCGCGACGAAGGCCAGCGCATCGCAGGCCCCGTCGCGCTGGGCAAGGCATGCCTGCGCAATGTCACCGTCGCAGGCGGCTTCGGGGTCGCCATGATCCAGGGCGATATCTGCAACGAGCGGCTGGAGGACTTCACTGCGGCCCTGGCCGGCGCCGGCATCGCGCTCGACAAGGACCCGGACGCCGGCATACCAGGGGTGGTGCTGGGCAAGGTGGGCAAGGAGATGCAGTACCTGGTAACGGAAGGCAGGATGGACCCGATGACCGGGAAGGTGGCGCCGGGCGCGACACGGTATTCCTTTACCTGCATGGCAGCCTTCGGCGGCCCGCAATAAGCCCGGCGCGGTGGCCGCGCAACCGTGGCACAATGTACGCAAACAGACAATAAAAACGCATCGCCGGGCCACGTCCCGTTTATCGACATCAGCGTACAGGAGACAAGATGACCCCTTACCAGCGTTTCGCGCAGGCGCGCGATTTCCTGCAACAGCACCGTACCGACTACGACACCGCCTACGCCGGCTACCAGACGCCCCAGTTCGACAACTTCAACTGGGCGCTCGACTTCTTCGACCAGGAAGCGAAAGATAACCAGACTCCCGCGCTGTGGGTGATGGAAGAAGACGGCAGCGAACAGAAGGTCTCCTACGCCGACATGGCCGCGCGTTCCAGCCAGGTGGCGCAGTACCTGGAAGACTGCGGCGTCAAGCGCGGCGACCGCGTGCTCTTGATGCTGCCGAACCGCGTCGAGCTGTGGGAAATCATGCTGGCCGGGATCAAGCTCGGGGCCGTGCTGGTGCCGACCACCATGCTGGTCTCGACCGCCGATTTGCAGGACCGCATGGAGCGCGGCCAGGTGCGGCACGTGATCGCGCAAGTCTCCGAGGCCCACAAGTTCGAAGGCATCACCGGCAACTTCACCCGCATCGCGGTGGGCGGCAGCATCGACGGCTGGCGCGACTTTTCCGAGTGCCGCCAGGTGCTGAGCGTGTTCGCGCCAAAGGGCGTCACGCGCGCCACCGATCCGCTGCTGCTGTACTTCACCTCCGGCACCACGGCGCGCCCGAAGCTGGTGCTGCACAGCCACCAGAGCTACCCGGCCGGCCACCTGTCGACCATGTACTGGATCGGCCTGGAGAAGGGCGGCGTGCACTGGAACATCAGCTCGCCCGGCTGGGCCAAGCACGCCTGGAGCTGCTTCTTCGCGCCCTGGAACGCTGGCGCCACCGTCTTCATCTACAACTATGAGCGCTTCAGTGCCAAGGCCGCGCTGGAAACCGTGCAGCGCTGCGGCGTGACTTCGCTGTGCGCGCCGCCGACGGTCTGGCGCATGCTGATCAAGGAAGACCTGAGCCAGTGGCAGCCGCCGCTGCGCGAACTGGTCGGCGCCGGCGAGCCGCTGAACCCGGAAGTGATCGAACAGGTGGAGCGCGCCTGGGGCATCCGCATCCGCGATGGCTTCGGCCAGACCGAGACCACGGCGCAGATCGGCAATCCGCCGGGCCAGCTGGTCAAGCCGGGTTCGATGGGCCGTCCGCTGCCGGGCTACAAGATCGCCTTGCTGGACGTCGACGAGCAGCCGGCGCAGGAGGGGGAGATCGCGGTGCAACTGGATGCGCAACCGATCGCGCTGATGCTGGGCTACGAGGGCGACGAGGACAAAACGGCGGAGGTGATGCGCGCCGGCTTCTATCACACCGGCGACACGGCCACCGTCGACGAAGACGGCTATTACTTCTACGTCGGCCGCAATGACGATGTGTTCAAGTCGTCCGACTACCGCATCAGTCCCTTCGAGCTGGAGAGCGTCCTGATCGAGCACGAGCAGGTGCTGGAAGCGGCCATCGTGCCGAGCCCGGACGCGGTGCGGCTGTCGGTGCCGAAGGCCTTCATCACGCTGCGCCAGGGCGTGGAGCCGTCGCGCGAGCTGGCACGCGAGATCTTTGCTTTTGCGCGCGAGCGGCTGGCGCCGTATAAACGGATTCGCCGCATCGAGTTCCGCGAGCTGCCGAAGACGATTTCGGGCAAGATCCGGCGCGTGGAGTTGCGCAAGGCCGAGGCGGCGCGCGACGAGACGACGACCGGGATCGAATTCCGAGAAGAGGACCTCGGTTAGTGTGTAGGGTGGGTCGGTCCGCGTGCGGCTTGAACCCACCGTTTCGACGCGTACGACATCGAAACACGCTTCGTATGATCGCGCGTGATGTGGTGGGTTCGAGAACCCACCCTACGTCTACCAGGCGAGGGCGAGTGCCGGCAGTATCAGCGGAAACGGAAACACGCCGATGATGACGCCAAGGCGCAGCATCCTCGCATGGCGCGTATCGGTGCCGGCGTGCTTCGCGAGTGAAGACGACCACAGGAAGGCGGGGAAGGCGATCGTCAACGCCATCACGTACGACAGTGCGACTCCCAATCCCGCCGTCAGCACGGCCACCAGGGCAGCATCGCCGCGGTAACCGCTGGTTCCGACGAGGTAGCCGAAAACGGCCAGGTAGGGCAGCAAGCCCAGTGTCATCAAGCTGTTCGAGAGCGTTACCTTTGTCCTGAAGAGCATGCGCTTTCCCTCGGTTGGTTCAACACGGGATGGTCGATTCGGCAGGGACGACGTCGCGGGCCGCGCCACGCAGTTTATTCGATTCCCTTCCACCACGGTGCAAACGATTGCGGCGCCACGTCCACGCGAACCGGTTCGCCAATGCGCGGCGTCAGCAGGCGGAAGGGCTTGCCTTCGCTGGCGGCCAGCGCCCGCTCGAAGGGTTCGTCCCAGGCGTGGCGCGCCAGGCTGAAGCGGCCGGCGTGGCCGCTGAGCAGGGTGCGCGCGCCCAGGATCTCGGCGGCGCGCGCGGCTTCTTCGGGCGTCATGTGGATGTCGGCCCAGCGCGCGTTGTACTGGCCGCCATCGAGGGCGACGAAGTCGAAGCTGCCGAAGCGCGCGGCGATGGCGCTGAAGTGCGGCCCGAATCCGGTGTCGCCGCTGAAGTAGAGTTTGCGCGTCGGGTGCTGCAGCGCGAAGCTGGCCCACAAACTCTGGTTGCGCTTCATGAAGCGGCCCGAGTAATGCTGCGACGGCAGCACGTGCACCTGCAAGCCGTCGCCGAGATCGACGCTGTCGTGCCAGTTCATTTCTCGGATCTTCGCGTCCGGATAGCCCCAGTGGCGCAGGTGGGCGCCGTTGCCCAGGCCGGTGACGACCACGCCGGTCTTCGGCAGCAGGGCCTTCATGCTGGCGTAGTCGAGATGGTCGTAGTGGTCGTGCGAGATCAGCACCGCGTCGATGGCCGGCAGATCGTCCACCGAATAGATGCTGGTGCCTTCGAAGGCGCGCACCATCCACGGCACCGGCGCCGCATAGTCGCTGAACACCGGGTCGATCAGCAGGCGCTTGCCGCCCACCTGGACGAAGTAGGACGAGTGGCCGAGCCAGACCACGGTGTCCTGGGCGAGGGGCAGGGCCGCCAGGTCGGTCTTCAGCGCCGGCAGGGGCGCGGGTGGGGCAGGCCGGTCGCGCGGCTCGAAGCGGCCGCGGATCACGGCCAGCACGAAGCCCAGGCCGCCACGGCGCGGCGGCGAGGCCACCTCGTTCTGGAACTGGCCGTCCCAGTACTGGGGCGAGGCTTGCAGCTGCGTGCTGTCGGCCACCTGGCCGAGCGAGGGCGTGACATAGGCGCAGGCACTGACGCCGAGCACGCACAGGAGGGCAAGGCCAATGGCCAGGAATCGTTTCACATGGGCTCCATGAAAGCAGGCGTGGCCGGGATGCCGCGCGCAAGTTGCCGGCAATGTAACCCAACAGGCCGCGTACGGCCAGCCTGATTGCGTGTCAAGCTGGCGTTAGGCCTCATTAACCGCGTTCATGCATGCCGCGCCGGTGCGGTCCTCACGCCGTGCCGATGCGCTCCAGGCTGGCCATCGCCTCGTCCGGCAGCACCAGCTCGGCCGCCGCCAGGTTCTCGCGCAGATGCGTCACCGACGAGGTGCCGGGGATCAGCAGGATGTTGGGTGAACGGCGCAGCAGCCAGGCGATCGCCACGGCCATCGGCGTCGCGTCCAGGTCGCGCGCCACGCTCGACAGGGCATCGGATTGCAGCGGCGAGAAGCCGCCCAGCGGGAAGAAGGGCACATACGGGATGCCGTCGCGCGCCAGCGCATCGATCAGCGCATCGTCGTTGCGGTGCACGAGGTTGTACATGTTCTGCACGCAGGCGATGGGCAGCATGCGGCGCGCTTCTTCCACCTGGCGCAGCGTGACGTTGCTCAGGCCGATATGCCGGATCAATCCCTGCCGGCGCAGTTCGTCCAGCACGCTCAATGGCTCTTCGAGCGAGCCCTCGGCCGGACCGTGAACATCGAACATGGCGCGCAGGTTGACCACGTCGAGCACGTCCAGGCCCAGGTTGCGCAGGTTGTCGTGCACGGCCTGGCGCAGTTCTTCCTTCGAGAATGCCGGCAGCCAGGCGCCCTCGGCATCGCGGCGCCCGCCGATCTTGGTGACGATGGTCAGGTCGCCGGCGTAGGGATGCAGGGCCTCGCGGATCAATCCGTTCGTGATGTGCGGGCCATAGAAATCCGAGGTGTCGATGTGGTTCACGCCCAGTTCGACCGCTTCGCGCAGCACGGCGAGGGCGGCGCTGCGGTCGCGCGGCGGGCCGAACACGCCGGGGCCGGCCAGCTGCATGGCGCCGTAGCCGAGGCGGCGCACGCTACGCCCGCCGAGTTGATAAGTACCTGCCTTGTCGATGCTGTTCATGGTGTGCTCCGGTTGGTTGTCAGTGCAGCCACGATAAATCCGGAACGCCTGCATGACAATCCGGTATAGTCAGGATGGGTTGTACGTAAAAACGAACAATAAGGAAACGCGATGAAAGCCGATCTCGGTGACCTGTCCGCTTTCGTGGCCGTAGCGCGCGCCCGGGGCTTTCGCGATGCGGCGCGCGCCACCAGCAGCAGTGCCTCGGGCTTGAGCGACGCGGTACGCCGCCTCGAGACCCGGCTCGGCGTGCGCCTGCTGAACCGCACCACGCGCAGCGTCGTGCCGACCGAAGCGGGCCTGAGTTTGCTGGCGCGGCTGGAACCGGTGCTGAGCGAAGTCGAGAGCGCGCTCGACGTCGTCAACGGTTTTCGCGACACGCCTACCGGCACGCTGCGCCTGAACGTGCCGGTGAGCGCGGCGCGGCTGGTGCTGCCGTCCATCGTGCCGCGCTTCCTGGCCGCCTATCCCGAGATCCGCCTGGAAGTGATCGCCGACGAGAGCTTTGTCGACGTGCTGGCGGCCGGCTGCGACGCCGGCATCCGCTACGAGGAAAGGCTGGAGCAGGACATGGTCGCGGTGCCGATCGGCCCGCGCGTGCAGCGCATGGCGGCTGCGGCGTCGCCGGATTACCTGGCGCGGCATGGGCGGCCGGTGCATCCGCGCGAGCTGCTGGAGCACACCTGCATGCGCGCGCGTTTCGCCAGCGGGGCCATGATCCGCTGGACTTTCGAGCGGGGCGGGGAGACGGTGACGGTCGACCCGGCCGGCCCGCTGCTGGTGCAGGTAGGCGGCGCCATCGACCTGACGGTGGACGTGGCGCTGGCCGGCACCGGCATCGTGTATCTGTTCGAGGACTGGCTGCGGCCCCACATCGAGCGCGGCCAGCTGGAACCGGTGCTGGAGCCCTGGTGGCCGAGCTTTTCCGGCCCCTTTCTCTACTACCCCGGCCGGCGCCTGCTGCCGGCGCCGCTGCGCGCGTTTGTCGATTTCATCCGCAGCGATGCGGCGCAGCCGGCGCCATAAGGCGCCGCCAGGAGCCTTCGCCAGGTTTCCCTGCCGGCTGCCCGCGCAGAGCACCGTCGCCAAGTTCGTTCGCTAGGTTCCTGCGATATGCGCCGCCAGTTCTTCCGGCGTCCCCTGCGGGAAGGCAGCCTTCAGGTGCTCGAGGAAGGCGGACACACGTGTGCTGAGCAGGCGGCGCGAAGGGTAGAGCGCCCAGACCGCGATCTCGGGCGCGTCCAGGTCGCCCCAGTGCGCCAGCCGTCCCTCACTAATATCGTAACTAACCAACGAAACCGGCAGGCAGGCCACCCCAACCCCGGCCCGCACCGCATCGCGCACCATGATCAGCGAGGACAGGCGCAGCACGGAATCGATGGCGATGGCTGCGCCGTCACCCTTCAGCGGCCAGGATGAGCCACCTGCCGCGCCGCGCACCACGGCCGGCACCGGCACCCCTGACGGCGGCCGCGCCAGGGTTGGGGGCGCCACCACGGCCAGCCGGTCGCGCAAGAGGATGCGGCCGACCAGGTTGGCATCCGGCGCCGGGTTCACGCGGATCGCCAGGTCGTAGCCTTCCTCGACCATGTCCACCGGCCGGTCTTCGGTCGTGACTTCCAGCCGCACTTCCGGATAGGCGAGGGCGAACGATGCCGCCAGCTTGCCCATCGCCGTCTGCGAAAACAGCAGCGGCGCGCTGATGCGCAGCCTGCCGCGCGGCGCGGCGCCACCCGAAGCCACATCCGCCGCCGCCTCGTCGATCTCGCCTAGCAGGGCGGCGGTGCGCTCGAACAGGGCCTGGCCTTCCTGCGTCAGCTTCAGCACGCGCGCGCCGCGTTCCAGCAGGCGCACGCCCAGGCTGCTCTCCAGCTCGGCGACGCGGCGCGAGAGCGTGGCTTTCGGGCGGCCACTGGCACGCGCGGCGCGGCCGAAGCCGCCATGACGGGCAACGAGGTTGAAATCGGCAAGCGCGAGCAGGTCCATAAGTGTTTCATGAGTGAGACGGTCCGTCCAATTCTAGCGGCTATCGCATCTCCCGTGGGACATCTACCATGCAAAGCGTCAACCGACACTTTCAACCCACCCAAAGGAGTCCAGATCATGACCATTCTCGTTACCGGCGCTACCGGCAATGTCGGCCGCAACGTTGTCGACCAACTCGCCGGGCGCGGCGCCAGCGTGCGCGCCCTGGTGCGCAATCCTGCCAAGGCAAACTTCCCTGGCGGCGTCGAGCTCGTGCAGGGCGACCTGCTCGACGTCGATTCGCTGCGTAGCGCCTTCCAGGGCGTGTCGACCCTATTCCTGCTGAACGCCGTCGTGCCCGACGAATTCACCCAGGCGCTGGTCGCCCTGAACCTGGCGCGCGAAGCCGGCGTCCAACACGTGGTCTACCTGTCGGTGATCCACAGCGACGTCTACCTGAACGTGCCTCATTTCGCCGGCAAGTTCGGTGTCGAACGCATGATCGAGGCGCTGGGCTTTTCGGCCACCATCCTGCGCCCGGCCTATTTCATCGACAACGATGCGACCATCACGGATGTGGTGCGCAACTACGGCGTGTACCCGATGCCGATCGGTTCGAAAGGGCTGGCAATGATCGACGTGCGCGACATCGGCGAGATCGCCGCCATCGAACTGCTGCGCCGCGACGGCGCCGCCGGCCCGCTGCCGCTCGAACGCATCAACCTGGTCGGCCCCGACACCCTGACCGGCGCGGACATCGCCGCCATCTGGACCGACGTGCTGCAACGCCCCATCGCCTACGGTGGCGACGACACAGTCGCTTTTGAACAGAACCTGCGCCAGTTCATGCCGCCCTGGATGGCCTACGACATGCGCCTGATGGCCGAGCGTTTCCTGGTCGACGGCATGGTGCCTGAAGCCGGCGACGTCGAACGCCTCACCGCGCTGTTGAAACGGCCGCTGCGTTCCTACCGCGACTTCGCCACCAGCGTCGCCGCTTCCGCCTGATCACCGTTCAACTGAAAGGAGCCCATCATGATCTATTCGACCGCCACTGTTCCGGTGAACCCGGAAAACGAACTCCCGCTGACCCGTGCCCAGGCCTGGGCCGGCCTGGTGCTGAAGGCGCGCGACGCCAGGCTGTTCCTGCCACCCGGCCTGTGCACGCGCTGCGAGGTCGTGGAAGAGGGGAGGGACCACATCGTGCGTGAAGCCACCATCGGCGGCAAGGACCTGCGCGAGATCATCGCTTTCGAGCACGAGACGAAGGTCTCCTTTTTCCAGGCCAGCGGCCCACGCGAAGGCGTGATCGTCAACGAGCTGTTCGGGGATGCCGACGGCGTGCTGCAACTGCGGTTCTACTGCTATCTCGGCCTGCGCGGCAAGGCGCCGGGCGGCGCCGAAGAACAGGCGGAGCAGGCGCTGATGGACAGCGACCAGGGTTATCGGGCCGCCTTGCTGTCGACCCTGAAGCGTACCCGCGAGCTGCTGGCGGCAGGCCGGCTCTGATGCTCATGCCAGGAACCACGCCCGGCTGGCCTCGTCGGCCGGAAAGAACGACTCCAGCCGCAACTCGTGCACGGTCACGTCGTGCGGCGTCCCGAGCGTGGTAATCGTGGTGAACAGGTTCAGCGCCACGCCATCCTTGCGCAGCTGCATAGGCAAAAAGGGCAGGGCGGCACGCTCCAGGTTCGGCTGGCGCGCGGCCCCGGCGATGCCGGGCAGGGCCATCAATTCCTCCAGCAGGCGCGTCGCTTCGCTGCCGGGGCCGTCGCCCATCGCTTCGCGCTGCACCCATTGCAGCAAATCGGTGGCCACGTCTTCCCAGTTCGCCAGGTGCGGCCGCACGCCGTTCGGATCGAGCATCAGCTTCAGCACGTTCACCGAACCGTCGCGCGGGATCGCAGCATCCGCTGGCATGCCAAGCAGCCAGCGCATCAGGCGTGCGGCGGGCGCGTTGTGCATCACCAGGTTCCACAGGCGGTCGACCACCAGCGCCGGATAGGGCGCCTGCTGGGCCAGCATGAAGTCGAGCGCCTGCATCACCGCGCCCATTTCCGGGTCGGACAGCGCGCGCTCGCGGTAGGCCGGCGCGAAGCCAGCTGCGAGCAGCATGGCGTTGCGCTGGCGTAGCGGGATGTCGAGCACGATGCCGAGTTTCACGATCAGGTCCCTTCCCGGTTGCGCGCGCCCGGTCTCCAGAAAGCTCAGGTGGCGCTGCGAGATGCCGGAATCGAGCGACAGCCGCAGCTGGCTCAGGCCGCGCTTGCCGCGCCAGTAGCGCAGGGCGGCGGCGAAATCGCTGAAATAGGTGCTGGCCGTACCCGCATCCGCCGCGCTCGTGTCCATCAGGCCTCCGTGTGTGCTGTCGCCCGATTCTGCGCGATCGCGTCCGCGAACTCAAGCAGGTCGCGGTTCACCTCGGCCTGGTGGGTGATGAACATGCCGTGCGGCGCGCCCTCGTACACCTTCAGCCGGGCATCCGGCAGCAGATCCACGGTGGCGCGCGCCGTCAGGGCCAAGGGCGCGCTGGCATCCTGGTCGCCGGCGATCACCAGCACCGGCACGCCGACGTCGGCCAGCTCGGCGCGGAAATCGGTCTGCACCAGCGCGCGGTGGCATGCGACCAGCGCCTGGAGCGAAGCGCCGAGCGCCATCTGCTTCACCCATCTCTTGATGCCCGCCGGCGTGTCGGGGTACACGAAGGGCACCATGTTCGCGTCTATCCACTGCGGGAAGTCGCGCATCAACTGCTCGCGCCGGAAGTTCTCGAAGTAGGCGGCGTCAATGCCGTCCGGGTTGTCCACTGTGTCGAGCACGAACGGCGTCATGGTCGCCAGCAGCACCGCGCCGGCCACGCGCGCACTGCCATGGCGGCTGAGGTAACGCACGATCTCGTTGCAGCCCATCGAGTGGCCGACCAGGACGGCGTCGCGCAGGTCGCGCTGGTCGAGCACGGCGGCGAGATCGTCGGCCAGGGTGTCGAAGTCGTAGCCGCCGCCGGGGTCGCCCGAGCGGCCATGCCCGCGCCGGTCGAACGCCACGGTGCGGTAGCCGGCCTCGTTCATGGCCAGCATCTGGTAGCTCCAGGATTCCGAGGGCAGCGACCAGCTGGCCACGAATACGACCGGCCTTCCTTGCCCCCAGTCGCGACAGAACAGGTCGACGCCACCCGCGCCTTGCACGATATTCTTCATGGCGTTCTCCTCAGGCAGCGGTGTCGAGAAAACCGGCCACGCTGGCCAGGCGGCCATCGCTGCCGAGCGTGGCCACGTCCATGCCACGCACCACCTCGGCGCCGTCCGGCCCGTGCAGGGTCCAGCCGAAGCGCAGCACGTCGTGGTGGGCGTCCGGCGTGCCGTGCAGGGCAAAGCGGTGCTCCGGAAAATGCTGCTGGGCGGCGGCGATCAGGGCGTCGATGCCGTCGTGCCCGGCGCCGGCCATCATCGGGTCGACGTAGCGGGCGTCGAGCGTGAACAGGCGGGCGACCCGGGCGCGGCGCGCGGGCGCGTCGCGTTCGTTCCAGGCGTCGAGGTAGTGGCGGGCGAGGGTGCTGGCGGTGTCCATGGTCTGCTCCGTTCAAGGTGGGTGGATGACGGAGCCATTCTGGCGAAGGAGCGGCACGGCGGCGATTACCTCCGAGGTAATCGGGCCGCGGCAGTTCACATGGCGGCCGCTTTGGATTATCGTTCCATCACTGTCTACCTGTGGAGACCACCATGACCAGCCGCATCGCCGCCTGCACCTGCGGCCAGCTGTCGATCGAGGTGAGCGGCGAACCGCAATTCGTGTGCATCTGCAGCTGCCTGGCCTGCCAGCGCCGCAGCGGCAGCGTGTTCGCCACCATCGCCAGCTTTGCCGCGCCGTTCACGGTGCATGGCCAGGCCACCGAGTTCGTCCGCGCGGGCGACGGCGGCACCGCATTCCGCTTTTATTTCTGCCCGCGCTGCGGCACCACCGTGTACCACCAGGAGATGGACGAACACGATGGCGTCGGCGTGGCGGTCGGCGCCTTCGCCGATCCGCACTTCCCGCCGCCCACGCACGCCCTGCACGCACGGCGCCGTCACCCCTGGGTCGGGCTGCCGGACAGCGTCCAGGCCTACGACACCGATCCACCCTGATGCCGCCCGCCGCGGATGGGTGGCCTCATGTGTGGCACCAAAGCGAAAAACGTACAATAATGGTAATAATGCCCGTTGAACACGACGCCGTCTCACTTTCGAATCCCTCATGCCGACCACATCCGCAGCCAAGGCCGACCAAGCCTATGAAGTGAAGCAGTCCCCCATCCATGGCAACGGCGTCTTCGCCCGCCGCCACATCGAGCCCGGCGAGCGCATCGTCGAATACAAGGGCGAGCGCATCAGCTGGGATGAAGCCACCGAACGCGCCGAGAAAGCCGGCGGCCCGGTGAACCACACCTTTTATTTCAGCCTGGCCGACGGCCGCGTGATCGACGGCGGGCGGCGCGGCAACGAGGCGCGCTGGATCAACCATGCCTGCAGCCCGAACTGCGAAGCCTACGAGGAAGACGGGCGCGTCTACATCCATGCGCTGCATCCCATCGAGCCCGGGCAGGAACTGAATTACAATTACGCCCTCATCTACGACGAGCGCCACACGCCGGCCCTGAAGAAGAAATTCGAATGCCGCTGCGGCACACCCGGTTGCAGCGGCACCATGCTGGCGCCGAAACGCCGACAAAAAAAGAAAACCTGAAGTCCAAGGATCGCACCCATGAAGCCCATCGTTCGCAGCCTGCTCGAAACCGACCTGTACAAATTCACCATGTGGCAGGCGCTGCTGCACCGGCATCCGAACGCCCACGGCGAATACGAATTCCGCTGCCGTAACGAGCCGGCCTATCCGCTGGCCGAACTGAAGGAAGAAGTCGAGCGCGAACTCGACCACCTGTGCGAGATGCTGTTCAGCGAGGACGAGATCAGCTACCTGCGCAGCCTGCGCTTCATCAAGAGCGACTTCGCCGACTTCCTCACGGTGTTCCGCTTCCAGCGCAAGTTCATCACCGTGGAAACCGATGGCCCGCACCTGCGCATCCGCGCCGTCGGCCCGGTGGTGCATGTGATGGGCTTCGAGATCTACGTGCTCTACATCGTCAACGAGCTGTACTTCCGCCGCTTCGACAAGGAACACGCATTGCGCGAAGCGCGCGTGCGCCTGGCCGAGAAGATCGAGCAGTTCCGCGCCTTCGAGCTCGAACCGAAGCGCGCCAACAACTTCGCCTTCTTCGACTTCGGCGTGCGCCGCCGCTTCTCGGGCGAGTGGCAGGACGAGGTGGTCGAGACCCTGCAGCGCGAGCTGCCGCAGTTCTTCAAGGGCACATCGAACGTCTACCTGGCGCGCAAGTACAACCTGGTGCCGATCGGGACCATGGCCCACGAATACATGCAGGCCTTCCAGTCCTTCGGCGTACGCCTGCGCGACTTCCAGAAGGCGGCCCTGGAAGACTGGGTCCAGGAATACCGCGGCGACCTGGGCACGGCGCTCACCGACGTGGTCGGCATGGACGCCTTCCTGAACGACTTCGACCTGTATTTTGCCAAGCTGTTCGACGGCCTGCGCCACGACTCGGGCGACCCGATGGAGTGGGGCGAAAAGGCGCTGGCCCACTACGCCAAGCTGCGCATCGACGCGCGCACCAAGCGCCTGGTGTTTTCCGATGCATTGACGGTGCCGAAGGCGCTGGCCCTGTACCGCCACTTCGCCGACCGCGTCATGCTGGGCTTCGGCATCGGCACCCAGCTCACCAACGACACGCCCTACAAGGCCATCAACATCGTCATGAAGCTGGTGCGCTGCAACGGCCAGCCGGTGGCCAAGCTGTCGGACACGCCGGGCAAGTCGCAGTGCACCGACGAGACCTTCCTGGCCTATCTGCGCCAGGTGTTCAACCATCCGGAGCAGCGCGGAGGCCAGCCATGAAGCGCGCGATGGCGAAACTCGGACTGGTCTGCGCGGCGCTGCTGGCGCTGCCCGCCCTGGCTGCGGACGACGTCGCCGGCAGCATCGAGGGCGTCTATAAACGCCGCTTCATGAACACGATCAACGCCGGCGCCGACCGCCCGGCCGAACGCTACCTGGCCGAGGACGTGGTCGAGATCGTGCGCCAGGATGCCGACCACGTCTACCTGCGCGCCTACCTCGAATTCGCCAACGGCCATACCTGCAGCGTGTGGGGCATCGCCGGGCGCGAGGGCGAGGACTTCGTCTATCGCCAGCAGACCATGCCGGCCGCGGGCGAGGCGCCGTGCACGCTGAAGGTGAACGTGCAACCCGGGAAGATCGTGCTCGACGACCGCGACGCCGCCGGCGCCGCCACCTGCCGCGCCAAGTGCGGCGCGCGCGGCACCCTGAGCGGCTACACCGTCGAGCGCAAGGCGCGCCGGCCAATCCGCTACATGAACCGTTTGCAGGAGTCGCGCCAGTACCGCGAGGCGGTGAGCGAGTTCCAGGGGATGCAGCCGCCGCGCAGCTAGCACGCCCTGGTCCTGGCGCGCCTGGCAAAGCCTTCAGGGCAAGGCGCATCGCCGAAGACAGTACGCGGGTACGGCGAGGCGATGTAACGCCGCCATGTAGGTTTTGCCTGGCGCGCCCGTCATCAAGCGGTCACAAATCAAGCTTAAGCTGCGCTGCCCGCCATGGCGGCCGAGAGGCCAGCGGGTACAACGCCCGCTGCCCCTTGACCGCGCATGAAGATACCAGCCGCTTCCAGTCCCTCCCGCACCAACACCATCCTGGCCATCGTCTGGCCCGTCCTTGCCGTCCTCTGCTGCGCCGCCCTCTGGGCCGTGACCATCCTGCGCGCTGATGGCGATGCCGAGCGCGCGCGCCTGCTGCTGCTGAAGGAAGCCGACACCTACGCCCAGGCCTACGAGCAGTACGTCACGCGCTCGATCGCGCAGATGGACCAGATCACCATGCAGCTCAAGCACAGCTGGGAGCATGGCCAGCGCCAGACCCTGCTGGAAGACATGCGCGCCGACGGCATGTTCACCGACCACGCCTTCGTGGCCGTCAGCATCGTCGGCCCCGACGGCAAGGTGCGCTCCAGCACGCGCCGCAACGGTCTGCCCGACAAGTTGCTCGACGCCGCCTTCTTCGTGCAGCACCGCGACAGCAATTCGAGCGCGCTGCGGGTCGACATCGCCCCGGGCGGCTTCGACGCCACGCGCGAAGTGGTGCTGTTCACGCGCCGCCTCGACCGGGCCGACGAGGAGTTCGACGGCATCGTGGTGATGGCGGTCGATGCCGCCTATTTCACGTCCTTTGTCGGCCAGTCGACCCTGGGCGCCGACGGCCTGCTGGCCATGGCCGATACCGCCGGCCGCTTCTGGATCGAGCAGGCCGGCGACGAAACCGGCCGTCCGGGCGGCCCGCGCGTGCTGGAGCAGCGCAGCCTCGCGGCGCGCGCCGGCGGCCCGCGGCTGGTGGTGGGCGAAGGCTTTGTCGACGGCGTCGCGCGCGCCATGGGCTGGCGCGATTCGGCCGTGTATCCGGTGGTGGCGATGGTGGCGCTGTCGCAGCGCGACGGCAGCGCCGCGGCCCAGGCCTACTGGGAAGAGAGCCGCGACCGCGCCGTGGCCGGCAGCGTGGCGCTAGCCCTGATGGCGGGCCTGGCCAGCCTGCTGTCGCTGCGCGCGGCGAGCCGGGCGCGCGAGCACGAAGCGGTGCGCCTGGCCTACCGCACCGCCACCGAAAGCGCCAACGACGGTTTCTACATGGCCGCGCCGGTGCGCGACCGCAAGGGCCAGATCGTCGACTTCCGCATCGTCGACTGCAACGAGCGCGGCGCGTCCTTCTACGGCATGACGCGCGGCGACCTGGTCGGGCGCGCGGTGTCGACCATGGACCGCGGTGCGTCGGGCGACGAGATCGTGGCCACCTACCGCATGGCGATGTCGACCGGCTTCTTCGAGGAAGACCGGCGCATGCCGGTCGATACCCGCCTCGCGTTCGCCTGGGGCCGGCGGCGCCTGGTGCGCGTCGGCGATGGCCTGGCCGTGACCCTGCAGGACATCAGCGAGCGCAAGAAATACGAAACCGAGATGGAGCGCCTGGCGAACCAGGATTCGCTCACCGGCCTGCGCAACCGCAGCTGGCTGCTGAACCACGTGCCGACCCTGCTGGACGCCGCCGCGCGCGAAGGCGGCCTGGCGCTGCTCTTCGTCGACCTCGACGAATTCAAGCAGGTCAACGATACCCACGGCCACGCCGTCGGCGACGGGCTGCTGGTGGCCGCGGCGCGCCGCCTGGGCGCCCTGATGCGGCCCGGGGATGAAATTGTCCGCTTCGGCGGCGACGAATTCGTGGTGCTGATGCGCCCTGCGCGCGACGAGTTCCAGGTGGCCGCCGTGGCCGAGCGCATCGTGGCCGCCTTTGCTCGCCCGTTCGCGCTGGGCGAAGGACTGCAGGCGAGCGTCGGCGCTTCGATCGGCATCGCCATGTTCCCGCGCGACGGCGCCGATGCCGGCACCCTGATCCGCCATGCCGACATCGCCATGTACGCGGCCAAGCACGAGGGCAAGGGCCAGCACCGCTTCTACGACGAGACGCTCTCGGGCGGAATCCAGAAGCGCGCGCGCCTGAAACAGGAACTGCTGGACGCGATCGCCGGCAAGCAGTTCGTGCTGCACTACCAGCCGCGCGTCGACCCCGTGTCGAAGCGCCTGCTGAGCATGGAAGCGCTGCTGCGCTGGCGCCATCCGGAACACGGCATGGTGGCGCCGGGCGAATTCATTCCGTTTGCCGAGGCCAGCGGCCTGATCGTGCCGATCGGCGACATCGTCATCGAGCAGGCCTGCGCCCAGCTGGCCGCCTGGCGGCGCCAGGGCGCGCGGCTGGTGCCGGTGTCGATCAACGTCTCGGCCTGCCAGTTCGAGCGCGGCGGCATCGCCGGCCGCATCGCGGCGGCGCTGGAGCACCATGGCGTGCCGGCCGCGCTGCTCGAAGTCGAGATCACCGAGTCGGCCATGATGGACCACCGCGAAGACATCCTGGCCGAACTGGCGGCGCTGCGCGCGCTCGGCGTCAAGCTGCACATCGACGACTTCGGCACCGGCTATTCCTCGCTGTCGCAGCTGCGCACGCTGCGCATGGACGTGCTGAAGGTCGACCGCGCGTTCACGGCGGAACTCGACGGCGGCGGCGAGGGGCGCGTATTCTTCGAGGCGATCGTCTCGATGGCGCATGCGCTGGGCATGGCGGTGGTGGCCGAAGGCGTGGAGACCGCTGCCCAGCTGCAGGTCTTGCGCGAGCTCGGCTGCAACGAGGTGCAGGGTTACTTCATCTCGCGTCCGCTCGGCGCCGACGACATCGCCGGGCGCTACCTGGCGCTGCCGGTGGAGGCCGAAGCCTGCGCCTGACACCGAAACCGGGCCGAAAACCGCGCCCGGGCCGCGCTGCGTAGCGCCGCCCTTGCGCTTGCCCGATATACTTCCCGTATCACCTTTGGAAAGCACACCATGTTCGCAGCAGTGGACCTCGGATCGAACAGTTTTCGGCTGCACGTCGGCGAGCCGGCCGGCGGCGATGGCGGCGCCGGCGGCGAAATCCGCATCCTGCGCAGCGCGCGCGACCCGGTGCGCCTGGCCGCCGGCCTGGACCCCAGCGGGCGCCTGGGCGAGGCCGCGATCGGCATCGGCGTGCGCAGCCTGCAGGGCTTTGCCGCCATCCTCGCCGAATACCGGCTCGACGCGGTGCGCGTGGTCGGCACGAATACCCTGCGCGTGGCCACGAACGCCGCCGAGGTGCTGAAGCGCTTCGAGGCCGCCATCGGCCAGCCGATCGAGATCATCTCGGGCGAGGAAGAGGGCCGCCTGATCTACATGGGCGTGGCGCGCGCGCTAAATAAGCACGAGGCGCGCCTGGTGATCGACATCGGCGGCGGCTCGACCGAGGTCATCGCCGGGCATGGCGACAGCATCGCGCAGGTGGAATCGTTCAGCATCGGCACCCAGCCGCAGGCCGGGCGCTTCTTCGGCGACGGACGCATCGCGCGCAGCGCCTTCCACGCCGCCGTCACCGCCGCCCGCGCCGTGTTCGAGGACGCGGCGCCGAACTACCGCGACTACACCGGCGGGCCGGCCTACGGCTCGTCCGGCACCATGCGCGTGATCGCCGACACGATCGCCAGGAGCGGCCTCGGCGACGGCCTGCTCTCGCTGCCCAGCCTGTACGCGCTGCGCGAACGCCTGCTCGGCTTCGGCCACGTGGACGCGGTGGCGTTGCCCGGCCTGAAGCGCGAGCGCGTGGTGGCGGTGGTGGGCGGCGCGAGCGTGCTGATCGGGGCGATGGAGGAATTCGGCGTGACGCGGCTCACGGCCATCAACGCCGGCCTGCGCCTGGGCGTGCTGTCCGACCTCGAGCTGCGCTCGAAGCACCAGGACCGGCGCGCACTGGCCATCGGCGACTGCATGCGCCGCTTCGGCGCCGACAGCGCCCGCGCGCGGCGCACGGCCGACATCGCCCGCCATTTCTACCTGCAGCTGGAAGCGGTGGACGCCAGCTGCCTCGATTACCTGAGCTGGAGCTGCCTGCTGCACGAGGTCGGGCTGGCGGTGTCGCATACCGGGGCGCACAAGCATGGCGCCTACATCGTCGAGCATGCCGATCTGCCGGGGTTCACCACGCGCGAGCAGCGCCTGATGGCGACGCTGGTGCTGGGGCACAAGGGCAATCTGCGCAAGGTGAAGGAGTCGCTGAACGAGCCGGCGTTCGCGCGCATGGTGCTGGCGATGCGCCTGGCCGTGGCCTGCATGCATGCGCGCGTGGACGGGGAGCTCGACGGCGTGCGGCTGGCGATGGGGTCGCGCATCGAGCTGACGGTGGAGGTGGACTGGCTGGATCGGCACCCGACCTTGAGCGCGTGGATCGAGCGCGAGCGGCTGGCGTGGGAAGAGTTGGGGCGAAAGTTCGTACTACGCGGGGTGTAGGTAGGGTGGACACCTGTGTCCACGCTGTCTCACCGGTTGTTACCACGGAACGCTTGGGGCGATGGCCTGGCGGGATGCGGTGGTGGTTTGCATCCGTGCCATACCGCGTGGACACAGGTGTCCACCCTACGTAAACCTAGCGTAATTTGCCGATCAACTCCGGTCCCACAGCGAGCTTGATGAACGCCGGATCGCCCTCCGGCTCCGGCCCGCGCAGCCACAGCACCGCCCCTTTGCGTATCTTCCACGGCTGGCTTTCCCCCGCCAGGATCAGCGCCGCCGTCTCCCCCAGCTGCGGCTGGTGCCCCACCAACAAGGCGGGAAACCGGTGGTTCGGCCACCCGCACGCCGCCAGCATCGCTTCCGGCGTCGATTCCGGCCCCAGCGCCTCGTGGATCGTGTAGCGCCGCCCCAGGCCATCGGCCGTCTGCACGCAGCGCACCGTGGGGCTGACGAAGATGCGGCAGCCTTCCGGCAGCTGGCGGTCCAGCCAGGCCCCCATGCGCGCCGCGTGGCGGATGCCCTTGGCGGTCAGCGCGCGCTGCGCGTCAGGTTCGCCGGGTTCGGCTTCGGCGTGGCGCCACAGGATCAGTTCCATGCTTGGTTTCCTTGTCGGGTTCGCCCGGCGCGGCTGCGCCCAGCATGTCCATCAGCACCTGCTGCGCACTGCACGGCGCCTGGCCGGCGCGCGGCTTGCGGCGCCGGTAGTGGCCGTCGCTGCCCAGCTCCCAGGCCGTCACGTTGTCCTTCAGGTAGGGATGCAGGCCTTCGCGCAGCACGCGTTTCTTCAGCGCCGGCGACTGCACCGGGAAGGCCACCTCGACCCGCCGCAGCAGGTTGCGGTTCATCCAGTCCGCGCTGCTCAGGTACACGTCGTTCTTCAGGTTGTTGCGGAAGTAGTAGACGCGCGTATGCTCCAAAAAGCGCCCGACGATCGAGCGCACCTTGATGTTCTCGGACAGCCCCTTCACGCCCGGCCGCAGCGCGCAGGCGCCGCGCACGATCAGCTCGATGCGCACGCCGTCGTTCGAGGCGTCGTACAGCGCGCGGATCACGGTTTCGTCGGTCAGCGAATTCATCTTGGCGATGATGCGCGCCGGCTTGCCTTCGCGCGCGATGCCCGCCTCGTTGCGGATCGCGCGCACGATTTCCTTCTGCAGCGAGAACGGCGCCAGCCAGATGCTGGCCAGCTGCTTGGGCCGCGTCAGGCTGGTGAGGTGGATGAAGACCTCGTTCACGTCGGCGGTCAGGTCGGCGTTCGATGTCAGCAAACCGAAGTCGGTATAAAAACGCGCCGTGGTCGGGTTGTAGTTGCCGGTGCCGAGGTGGGCGTAGCGGCGCAGGCCGGCCGGTTCGCGGCGCAGCACCAGGGCCATCTTGGCGTGGGTCTTCAGGCCGACCACGCCGTACACGACCTGGGCGCCGGCGTTTTCCAGGCGCTCGGCCCAGTTGATGTTGGCTTCCTCGTCGAAGCGCGCCATCAGCTCGACGATGACGGTCACTTCCTTGCCGCGGCGGGCGGCGCCGATAAGGGCTTCCATCAGGTCCGAATGCATGCCGGCGCGGTAGATGGTCTGCTTGATCGCCACCACCGCCGGGTCGCTGGCGGCGGCCTGGATGAAATCGATCACCGGCTGGAAGGACTGGAAAGGGTGGTGCAGCAGCAGGTCCTGGCGCGCGAGCGATGCGAACATGTCGTGGTTCGCCAGGCGCACCGGGTAGCTGGCCGCGAAGTGCGGGAACTTCAGGTCGGGCCGGCCGTCGTTGTTGGCGATCTCCTGCAGGCGGCTCATGTTCACCGGGCCGTCGACCTGGAACAGTCGCGTACGGTCGATGCAGAACTGCTCCAGCAAGAAGTCCGACAAATGCGCGGGGCAGTTGCGGCCCACTTCCAGGCGCACGGCAAAGCCGTACTGGCGGCTGTGCAGTTCGCTCTGCAGGGCCTGGCGCAGGTTCTTCACTTCCTCCTCGTCCACCCACAAATCGCTGTTGCGGGTAACGCGGAACTGCGAGCAGGCCACCACTTCGCGGCCCGTGAACAGGTCCGGCAGGTGGGCCTGGATCACCGACGACAGCAGGCAGTAGGACGCGCCCGGCGTGTCCGACAGCTCGTCGGGCAGGCGGATCACGCGCGGCAGCACGCGCGGCGCCTTCATGATGGCAATCCCGGTGCCGCGCCCGAAGGCGTCCTTGCCCGAGAGTTCGACGATGAAGTTCAGGCTCTTGTTGATCACGCGCGGGAAGGGGTGGGCCGGGTCCAGCCCGACGGGCGTGAGCAGGGGCCGCACTTCGCGGTCGAAATATTGCTTGACCCAGGCGCGCTGGGCGGCGTTGCGGTCGCTGCGGCGCAGGAGGCGGATGCCTTGCTCGGCCAGGCGCGGCAGGATGGTGTCGTTCAGCAGGCCGTACTGGCGCGCGATCAGGCGCCGGCACTCGTCGCTGGCGCGGCCGAGCGTCACGTCGAGGTTATCGGCGACGCCGTCCGGGCCGCCTTCGAGCTGCTGGGCCGCCAGCAGGCTGGCCACGCGCACCTCGAAGAATTCGTCGAGGTTGCTGCTGACGATGCACAGGAAACGCAGGCGTTCCAGCAGCGGCACGCGCTCGTCCTCGGCTTGCGCCAGCACGCGGCGGTTGAATTCGAGCAGCGACAGTTCGCGGTTCAGGAATGGGGCGCCGGGGTCCAGGGGAGCCTGGATCGGCAGCGAGTCGGATTGCACCTTCTTGTCCATGCGGGGCCACGGAGTGATTCGAAGATGCCAGTGTAGGTAGCAAATATGACAGCTTCGTTACCGCTGCCATGCATATTGGCAGAGCAGGGCGCGGCTTCTGTTATCCTCGTACTTGCACATCCTGCAAGCCCCAACCAAAGGAGAACGACTTGAAAGCCATCGCCGCAATCGTGTTTTCCGCCGCCGCCGCGGCTGCCACCTTCGCCACGCCCACCCTGCATGCGCAGGAGGCCGCGGCCGCTGCGTCCGCAGCCGCTGCCCAGGCACCGCAGATCGCCCCCGCTCTTGATGCTGCCACCCGCTGGCTCGCCGCGATGGATGCCGGCAAGGCCGCCGAAGCCTGGGACGCCGGCGCACCCGTGATGCAGTCCGCGATCACGCGCGACATGTGGAACAAGGTCGGCACCGACGCCCGTGCGCCGCTCGGCGCAGTGAAGTCGCGCAAGCAGACCTCGGCCAACTTCACCAAGACCCTGCCGGGCGTGCCGGAAGGCGAATACGTGGTGATCCAGTACGCCACCGACTTCGCCAACCGCGCCGGCGTCACCGAGACCGTGGTCCCGATGCGCCTGCCGGACGGCAGCTGGAAAGTGACGACGTATTTGATTCGCTGATCCGCTGATCAGCCCTTCTTCGGGCTCAGCTTCCAGAGCTGGGTCGGCAGGGCCGGCGGCGCGTCCGGCTTGAAGAAGGCGGAGTCCTGGATGTGCGAGGTGGTCACGTACACCGTACCGTCCGGACCCTGGGAGAAGGTGTCCGGCCAGCGCAGGCGTTCGTCCTGTACCAGCGTGCGGATAGGCGCCTGCGGGCCTTCGTCGAGGTTGCGGGCGCGGATGGAATCGACTTCCACCGACGTCAGCAGCATCACGTTCGTGCCCTTCGGGATCAGCAGGCCGTCGGCCACCTCGTTCAAGCCATATTCCTCGACGCTGCCGGACACGTCGCCGCCGGCCATGCCTGTCGTGTGCAGCACCTCGGTCGGGATGCGGTACAGGGTGTTGCCCTTGATCGCCTGCCAGTACAGGTATGCGCCGTCGCCGGAAAGTTCGATGCCGTCGGCCGAGAACTCCACGCCGCGCCCGTCCGGGCGGCGCAGCACCTCGCCGTCGGCCTTGACGTTCAGGCCTTTCTTCATTTGCGTGGAATCGTCGCCATCGAGCAGGCGCACCGGCTTGCCGCTCTCGAGTTCCACCACGATGATCGCGCCGACCACGCCGGAATCGGTGATGTAGGCGTATTTGCCATCGGGCGAGAAGCGCACATCGTTCAGGTAGGAGCCTTGCGGGGCGACGTCTTCGTCGAAGGCGATGGTGCGGGTGGCCTTGTCGCTGGCCAGGTCGATCTGCACCAGCTTGGCGCCGCCCGACACCATGTGGCTTTGCGCCGGCGCGGCCGGGTCGAGCACCCACAGGCTGCCGCGGCCATCGGCGACGATGCTCTGCACGCAGACCCAGTGGTCCTCGGGCGAGACCTCGTCCTTCTTCGCATTGCGCCAGGCGTTCCATTCCGCGTCAGGATAGGGTTTGACGCCGCCATCGGCCAGCACTTCGGCCACCGAGACTGCCGTGTCTTCGGTCCAGCGCGGGAAGTTCACGAAAATGCGGTTGTCCTCGGACACCGAAACTCCCGTCACCTGGTGCTCGAATGCGGCGACCTGCTCGATGGTGAAGCTGCCTGCCTTGAAATCTGCCTGCTCGTTTGCGCTCATGCGTGTTCCTTTCGATAGATTGGCTCAGGCCGCCTTGCGCTGGCTGCGCGCCGGCGGCGTCGGGTTTTCCTGTTCGTGCTTCAGGCGCTGCTGCAGCATCGCCAGCACCGCCGCTTCCTCGGGCTGCAGCGCGTGCAGGTCTTCGCTCAGGTGCTGCTCGGTGCGTTCGCGCATGGCTTCCACGACCGAGCCTTCGAGATAGGACTCGAGCACGGCCGGGTGCACGTAGCACTTGCGGCAGATCGAGGGCGTGTTGCCGAGCTTTTCCGCCACCGATTCGATGGCGCGCACGATGTTCTTCTTGGCCTGGGTCTCGGAATCGAACTTCTCGAATTCCTGCAGCGCCAGCGCCGCCAGCACCGTACCCGACCAGGTGCGGAAGTCCTTGGCCGTGTAGTCCTCGCCGGTGATGGTGCGCAGGTACTCGTTCACGTCCGAGGAGTCGATGCTGTGGGTCTCGCCGTCCTCGTCGATGTACTGGAACAGTTCCTGGCCGGGCAAATCGCGCGTGCTGCGGATGATGCGCGCCAGGCGCCGGTCGTGCACGTGGATCTTGTGGTACACGCCGCTTTTGCCGCGGAACTTGAATTCGACATCGCTGCCGTCGACCTTCACGTGGCGGTTGCGCAGGGTCGTGAGGCCGAAGGATTTGTTGGTGCGCGCGTATTCCTCGTTCCCGACCCGCATCATGGTCGCTTCCAGCAGGTAGACGATGGTCGCCAGCATCTTCTCGCGCGGCAGGCCGGGCTGTTTCAGGGCCTTGTCGACTTCGGCGCGGATCGTCGGCAGGGCCTTGCCGAAGTTGATCATGCGCTCGTATTTCACTTCGTCGCGCACGTTGCGCCACTTCGGGTGGTAGCGGTACTGCTTGCGCCCGCGCGCATCGCGGCCGGTGGCTTGCAGGTGACCATTCGCCTGGGAGCAGATCCAGACGTCGGTCCAGGCCGGTGGAATCACCAGCGACTTGATGCGTTTCAGGGTGGTTTCGTCCTCGACCGGCTCGCCCTTGGCGTCGAGGTAGCGGAAACCCTCGCCATCCTGTTCGCGGCGGATGCCGGGCTTGCTGTCGTTCACGTAACGCAAGCCGGCGGCTTTCGCGGCGGCCGGCGGGTCGGCGAGGGGGAGGGTGGTGTCTGCGGCTGGGTCTGTGCTCATCGTCGTTACCGGTCCGAAGTGGTGCCTGGGACTGATCTTACGCTTTCGCCTGGTACGCACTGTACGGGGCTTAACGGATACGCGCCCCGGAAACGGCGCCTGCCTGCTAGCATGGCCGCTGACGATCATGCAATGCGCTGTCGACAAATGTTTAATGCAATAAAACTTTTGTTTGTTTATCTCCAGCGCCCGGATACGGGGGATTGGGTCACGGCCGGGTATTACCGTGCTGGCATGGAGGGAAGCGCCACTTTCCGCTACGCCCCGAGCTATGTGGACGCCGGACACTGCTGGCCGATCGACCCGGTGAACCTGCCGTTTCAGCCAGACGTTGAGGTGAGCGCGCCGCGCTATGGCGGCTTGCACGATGTCTTGCGCGATGCCTGTCCTGACGGCTGGGGCCAGGCCTTGCTGCGCGGCGAGCACAATGTGCCGCCGCAAGCGCCGCCGGCCCGTTACCTGGTCTTGGCAAGCAATGCCGACCGCTGGGGCGCGCTTGCCGTCGGCACGCGGCCAAAACCATCGGTTACGGCGCTGGCCGCGCCCAGGCTCTCCCAGCTGCAGCAGGTCATCGAGGAACTCGCTGTCCTCGCCGCGCAGCAGTCCCCCGTGCACGTTCAGCTACGCCGGCGCCTGCTGCAAATGGTCAGCCTTGGTGGCGCCCGTCCCAAGGCGACGGTGCAAGACGAGGAGGGCGACTATTGGCTGCTCAAGCCTGGTCTCGCCAGCGATGTCGCCGACATTCCGGCCCTCGAGCATGTAGGCCAGCGCTGGGGCGCCTTGAGCGGCCTGCGGTTCGCCCCGACGGTCTGGCATCCGGCACAAAGTAGCCGGAGCGCGGTGCGCGTGCTGCGCTTCGACCGCAACAGGGAACGGCGCGCATTGTGCGTCAGCGCCGCCAGCCTGTTGCAGACCGAATATCCGGGCAACTTGTCGAACGACCGCTGGAGCTATCCGCGCCTGGCCGAGGAACTGCGCTGGATCGGCGCCCCGGCGCAAGACCGGCGCGAACTGTTCGGCCGCATGTTGTTCAACGCGGTCTGCGGGAACGACGACGACCATCCGCGCAACCATGCCATCGTGTTCGATGCCGATGGCGGAGGGTGGCGTCTGGCGCCGGCATTCGACGTGGTGCCGAATCCGGTCGAAACGCCGGCCTACCTGGCGATGCAGCTGTCGACCGGCCGCTTCGACATTGCGCGCGAGGCGGCGCTGGCAGACGCGCACCGCTTCGGCTTTGGCAACCGCGAGGAAGCGGCTGCCTGGCTCGATGCGCTCCTAAGTCGGATTGCAGGAACGTTCGACGACGCCGCGCAGGTGCTGGATGACGCCTGGCGTCAGGTACTGGCCGAGCGCTTGCACGACAACCTGGCGCTGCTGGGAAGCCGGAAGCAGCCCTGACAGACCAAGGGGTGTCTCTGCCGTAATGAATAACTATCGGGAACCAATGGAATGGAACTGACTTATTTGAAGGTAAGGTGGTTGCACGACGATCCGGCTTGTCCGGTACTGTTGTTAAGCGAACTGGACGAGCATCGATATGAAGTGCGCAAAGCCGAGATCTATGCGGGCGGGCGAATAGACATCGCATCGGCGCAGGAGCAAGTCGGTCATGCGGAACTTGGCCAGGTCGCCGTGCCGCCGGAAGAGGAAATCGCCAGCGATCGTGCGTTCAGCGTGGAACCAATGGACCGCGCGGAATTCGAGCAAGCCTGGGCCGAGGCCCGCTCGCGCGCGCATTCCCGCGCATGGAATCCATGCGCCGATGGATCGCACGACCGCCAAGCTTGACGATCATTCTGCTGAAGCACTAGTGTAGGAACTTTCGAACCGGGGAAATCGATCATGCTTCGCATGCTGGTACTTGTGCTCTTCCTCGTCGCCGCGCGCCAGGCCCATAGCGCGATCGACCTGCCGATGCAGGTCCATGAAACGCTTCAGAAATTTCACGATGGCAGTGAACTCGCCATTCGGGGCGACGGCCAGCGTATCGTGTCAGTTCAACTGACGTTCGAGGAAAGGCATCTTGCGTTGAGCGGTCCGGTCTTCGAGGGCCTGGATCAACCCGACCTGTCGCGTGTCGATCTCAAACTGGTGACAGTGAACAGGTGCGAGAACCTGTCAATGCCTTGCAACGAATATCGCATTCCCATGATCGAGATACCGGTCATGGGCATACCCGGGAGCGAGTGTATCGAAGCGCCGTGTCTGGTCCGGCTCACGATACATCAGGACGGCGTGCATCGAACCGTCCTTGTCACGCGCGCAGGCACGACAACCAGGCATCCGGAACAGGTTTTCGTTCTGCCGTCCGGCCAGGGTGCAGACGCGCATGGCCATCATAGCCAGGGGCATCCGGGATCTGACATGCGAGCACGGCTACAGCCCCGATCTCCATGAATCCTGGACTACCTTAACCTGACCCTCGCTGTTTTCATCAGCGGTACCGCGCCTCCACCAGATCGATCTCCCTCAGCAGCTTCCTGGCGATATCGTCCGATATCTTGCGCTGGTGCGTGAGCGCCAGGATCGCCTCGCGCTCGGCCTGCAGCGCCGCCAGCCGGTACTCGCGCTCGGCCTGTTCCGCGACCCGGATGCGCGACGGCTCGTTCGCCGCCAGGCCGGTGCCCAGGCGGTGCTCGTAGACGCCGCGCACATGGTCGACCGCGCTGGCATGCACGTCGGCGTGCTCGCTGTCGCCCAGGTGGCTGTGGCCGACGCGTTCGATTGCGGCAATCGCCGCCACCGCCGCGTTGTGGCGCGCCAGGTCTTCCTGCGCTTCTTCAGTCGATTCTTCCGGCAACTCGAGGCCGCGCAGCACGCGCGGCAGGCCGATGCTGGCCACCACCAGCGAGACGATGATCACCGCGCTGGCAAAGAAGATCGCCAGGTCGCGTCCCGGGAAGGCGGCGCCGCCCGGCAGGGCCAGCGGCAGGGTCATCACGCCGGCCATGGTGATGGCGCCGCGCACGCCGGCCAGCGAGGTGGCCAGCACCAGGCGGAAGTTCGGCTTGTAGATCTTCTGGCCCTGCAGGCGCGCGTTCAGCAGGGTCAGGCGCAGCGACACCCAGACCCACACCAGGCGCAGCACGATCAGGGCCAGGCTGATGAGCAGGGCGATGCCGAACAGTTTCCAGGGCGTGAGCGCGGCGTCGGGGCCGGCCTGGCGCAGGGCGCGTTCGATGATCTCGGGCAGCTGCTCGCCCAGCAGCACGAACATGCCGCCGTTCAACGCGAACTGCACCGTGTCCCAGACCACGGCGCGGCGCACGCGGGTAGTGGCGAGCGCACGGCCCGACAGTTCCACATAGCTCATCGTGATGCCGGCGGCCACCGCTGCCAGGATGCCGGACGCGTGCACGTGTTCGGCCACGAGGTAGGCGCCGAAGGGCAGCAGCAGATTGACCAGGATCGGCGAACCGGGGTCCTCGCCGAAGCGCTGGCCGATCACGCGCTGCACGAACGACACCGCGACCGTGATCGCCACGCCGCAGGCGATCCCGCCCAGCGCCACCCACAGGAAGGTCAGCGAGGCGCTGGCCAGCGAAAAGGCGCCGGTCATGGCGGCGGCCACGGCGAAGCGGAAGCACACCAGGCCGCTGGCGTCGTTCAGCAGGGATTCGCCCTCGAGGATGTGCATCAGGCGGTGCGGCACGTGGATGCGCGAGGTGATCGCCGATACCGCCACCGGGTCGGTCGGCGCCACGATGGCGGCCAGGGCGAAGGCCACCGGCAGCGGCATCGACGGCACCAGCCAGTGGATCAGGAAGCCGGCGCCGACCACGGTGAAGATCACCAGGCCGAGGGCCAGTTCGAGGATCGTGCCCTTGTCGCGGAACAGGCCGACTTTCGGGATGCGCCAGCCGTCCAGGAACAGCAGCGGCGGCAGGAACAGCAGGAAGAACATCTCGGGGTCGAGCGTGACGCCGTGCCCGAACACGCCGGAAATCACCGCCCCCAGGCCGATCTGCACCAGGGGCAGGGGCAGGCCGAACGGCAGCATGCGCACCAGGTAGCCACTGCCGATTACCGCCAGCAGCATTGCCAGCACCACACTTACCGATTCCATCGCCTCTCCTTGTATCAGGGCTCGATGATACGGCATTGTCGCTCTGCCATGTTTTTAGCGGCAAAACACGCGCGCTGGCCATGATGGATCAGTCAATATTTCTATTGCAAATGATAATCATTCGCATTAGGATGTGCGTTTCGTCAATGAGAATGATTCTCATTCATTGATGATGCGCACTCCGGCAGGCCATCGCGCCTTGCCGGCCGATCACCACTTTCATGGAACCCCTATGGCTGTTTCCCCGGCTGTTACCCCGTTACGCTTGCGACCGCTCGTCTTCCTGCTGGCCTGCGCCTTCAGCGGCGCCGCGTCCGCCCAGCAAGTCCAGGCAGCGCCCGATACCGTTCTCGTCACCGGCCAGCGGCTGGACGAATCCGGCACCGTGACCACCCTCGACGCCGATGCCCTCGCGCGCCAGGGCGCCACCGACATGCAGAACATCGCCCGCTACGCGCCCCTGGTCAGCGTGCCGGGCGCCGCCAGCGGCAGCGGCAACGTCTGGGACGGAGCAGGCAACACCGGGTTCAACATCCGCGGCGTGGAAGGCAACCGCGTCGCGCTCGACCTCGACGGCATCGCGCTGCCCGAGGCGGCGCCGAAACCCGACGCCTCGACCACGAATGCCTTCGGCGTCGGCCGCGACTACTTCGATCCCGAGACCTTCCGCAGCGTGCGCATCGGCTCGGGCAGCACGGCCGCCGGCGCCGGCTCGCCGGGCCTGGGCGGCAGCGTGGCCTTCGTCACCAAGGCGCCCGATGACTACGTGAGCGCCGCGCATCCGCTGTATGCCGAATACAAGATCGGCTACAACGGCGCCGACGGCATGCGCATGCACGCCCTGACCGGCGCCGCGCGCAGCGGTGCGCTGCGCATGCTGGCCCTGGTGGTGCACCGCGACGGCCACGAGCCGGAAGCGAAGGGCGCGGCGGCGACCAATCCCGACGACTGGGATTCGGATGCGCTGCTGGCCAAGCTCAGCTGGTCGCCGGCCGCCGGCCATACCCTGCACGCTACCGTCGACGCCTACCACGCCGACCACGCGCGCGCCTACGACAACAAGCAGGGCGCCTCCTACCCGGACGGCGCGCTGCAGGATTCGCGCACGCGCCGCCACCGCGCCAGCATCGAGCACCGCTACGACGGCGCCACGTCATGGTTCGACAGCCTGTCCACCCGCATCCACGTCCAGGATGCCGAGATCGAGGACACCACCCACGCGCGCTACATCACGGGCGGCCAGCCGTATATCCGCAATATCGTCACCAGCTACGAGAACCGCAGCAGCGGCATTGCCAGCGACGCCACCCTGCGCATCGGCGCCCACGAACTGGTCTACGGCCTGAGCGCGGAAGAGGTGTCGACGAAGCGGCCCTGGCGCGAAGACCGCACCGTGATCGCGAGCGGCGCGCAGCAGGTCACGCTGAAGAACCGCATGCCCGACATGGAATCGCGCAACTTGTCGGCCTATGCGCGCGCCGAGCTGGCGCTCTCCAGCGCCTGGAGCCTGACCCCGGGCCTGCGCTACCACTACCGAGAGATGAAACCGGACAGCCTGGCCGGCTACGCCGTGGCGCTGCCGAACGCGGGACGCGAAATCGTCAAGGAGACCGACAGCTACGTCACGCCGAGCGCCACGCTGCGTTGGCAGCTGCGTCCGGCGCTGCAGGCCTACCTGCAATACAGCCGCGGCACGCGCCTGCCGACGGCGGCCGAGCGAACCGGCACGTATGACTCCTTCAGCTACAGCGGCGCCGGCAACGGCTATGCGGTACTGGGCAACCCCGACCTGAAGAAAGAGACGAGTAATGCCTGGGAGCTGGGCGCCAAGGGCAGCGTCGCGCGCGGACTGCACCTGCACGCCGCATTGTTCCAGACCCGCTACGCCAACTTCATCGAGTACGCGGCCCAGCCGCCCGATCCGGTCAATTACCCGACCGTCACCTTCGGCCTGTACCGGCCCGAGAACGTCGGCCAGGCGCGCACCTGGGGCGGCGAGCTGTCGGCGGAACTCGACGCCGGCAAGTGGTCGGCGCCGCTCGCCGGCGTCACACTGACGGCCGCCGCTGGCATTCAGCGCAGCCAGGCGCGCAACACGCTCACCGGCGTCGAGGGCGAACTGGCTTCGACCCTGCCGAAGAAGGGGAGCGTGATCCTGGCCTGGGACGACCCGGCCAGGCGCGGCGGCGCGGCCTTTGCCGTCGTGCACACCGCCGCCAAGCAGGCCGCGCCCGACGTCATCGGCGGCGTGTCCACGCCGCGCTTCGCCGTGCCCTCGGCCACCGTGATGGACCTGACTGCGTACTGGAACCTGGGACGCAATGTCTCGTTCGGCGGCGGCGTCTACAACCTGGCCGACCGCAAGTACTGGGACTACGCCTCCTCGCGCAGCCTGCCGCTCGGCACCACCGCAGCCGGCGCCGCCGACATCGCGCGCCAGGCCCGTCCCGGCCGCTACGTCGCCGCCCATTTCAAACTGATGTACTGACCTGAAGGAAACACCATGAAAACACACCGCCACCTGATCGCCGCCGCCCTCGCGCTGGCATTCTCCGCCTCGCTTTCGGCCTTCGCCTCGGCCGCCACCCTGGCCGAGCAGTGGGAGTCGCTGCGCAGCCAGCAGCCGCGCCTGCAAACACGCGACGCCGCGCGCCAGCTGGGCGTGTCCGAAGCCGAACTGCTGGCAACCGGCATCGGCCGCACGGTCACGCGCCTGCAGGACAACCAGCACGCACCGCGCGAAATCATGCGCCGCGCCCTCGGCCTGGGGCGCGTGATGGCCCTCACGCGCAACGAGAACGGCGTAATCGAGACCACCGGCACCGCGACACGCATCAAGGACAAGGAAGAAGCCACGCCGGGCGCGGCCGACGATGCCGAACGCGAGGCGCGCATGCTGAACATCGCCGGCGGCTACCTGGGCGGGCCGATCGATTTGCGCTTCCAGTTCCCGCAGTGGAAGCATGCCTTTGCCGTGGTCCAGCCGGGGCGCGACGGCGCCGTCAGCCGCAGCCTGCAGTTCTTCGATGCCCAGGGCAACGCCGTCCACAAGCTGTATGTGCGCAGCGACGCCGGCGTGGCCGTCTTCGACAAGCTGGTGGCGGACTTCCGCCATCCGCAGCAGGATGCGCGCCTGGCGATCGCCCCGGCCGTGGCGAAGACGCCGCCCAAGCCCGACGGCGCAATCGACGTCGCCGAGTTCCGCGCCGCCTGGACGGACATGACCGACGTCCACCAGTTCAACCGCATCGTCTCGGAATTCGGCATGACGCGCGAACAGGCGATGCGCCTCGGGCCGGCGGGCATGGTGCGCAAGGTGCAGCCGGGCGCGGTGCGCCAGCTGCTCGAAGGCGCGGCGAAAGAGGGGGTGGCGATCATGGCCTTCGTCGGCAACGGGGCCGTGACCCAGATCTACAGCGGCAAGATCGCGAAGGTGGCGGCGGCGGAGGGCTGGTTCAACGTGCTGGACCCGGACTTCAACCTGCACCTGCGCGACAGCGCGCTGCGCTCCGGCTACGTGGTGCGCCGCGCCGGCGTCACCTCGGTCGAGTTCTACGACGACCAGGGCGAACTGGTGGTGACCTTCTTCGGCGTGCGCCAGCCGGGCAAGCCGCAGCCGCAGCCATGGCTCGACCTGGCCGCGGGCCTGCCGCAGGCTTGAGGGCAGGCTACATCGCGGGCCTTGTTTACTTGCGCCCGCGCCTGAATGCCTTGCCCAGCATGTTGCGCACGTCGTTGACGAAGGGTTTCGGGTCCTGCGCCTCGAACACGTAGTAGCGGCTCGACGGTCGCACGAAATCCAGGCAGTAGCCGGCCAGTT
This sequence comes from Massilia sp. IC2-278, assembly GCF_020708045.1. Lineage (GTDB taxonomy): Bacteria > Pseudomonadota > Gammaproteobacteria > Burkholderiales > Burkholderiaceae_D > Telluria. Next base: position 166,528 of record NZ_JAJFES010000003.1, on the reverse strand, counting down.
CGGGCAGGCGCCGGAAGCGGATGGTCTTGTCCTTGATCTTGCTTTGGCCGAACAGGATGCGCAGCAGGCGCTTGGTCTCCGGGACCATGAAGCGGCAGCGCACGCCGCTGCGGTAGGGCGTGTTGACGACGTTCTCGCCGAGGCCGAACAGGCGGTAGCTCAGGAAAGGGAAGTTGGCGCCGGCGTGATAAGCCAGCGGCAGGCTGCCCCAGAAACGCCCGTTCACTTCCATCAGCGCCGCCTCGTCGCGCACCGGGTCGTAGCGGTACTCGACCATGGCGATGCCTTCCCAGGCCAGCTCGCGCAGCAGGGCGATCGATTTTTCCATCAGGGCCGCGTGCTGCTCGCGCGCCACCGATTCGCACTGGCTGGAAAAGCCGCCTTCGGGCGGCCACTCGTGCAGGCGGCGGTGCTGGAAGGTGTAGTGGGCCTGGCCGTCTTTCATCAGCACGAACTGGCCCAGGCCGTAGCCGGCGCAGTATTCCTGGATCAGCGGCCAGATGCCGGCCGGCTCAAAGCGCGCCATGTAGGCGCGCAGCTGCTCGGGCGTGTCGCAGTAGTGGGTCTTGGCGACCGTCAGTCCATGCGGACGCAGCCTGGCGCCTACGCCGTGCGGATTGGCCCACTTCAGCACCACCGGGAAGCGCAGCACGCCGCACAGGGCGTCCAGTTCGTCCAGGCGCGTGATCTGCTCGCTGCGCGGGGCGCGCACGCCCACGCGCGCTGCGGCTTCATAGGTGCGGTCCTTGTTCAACACGCTGTCCAGGCGCGCCTGGTCGGCGAACATGATCTTGAAATTGCCGAGGCGCGCGCGGTGCCGGTTCAGCATCGCGATGTCGCCCTCGGACACCGCGAACAGGCAGGCCGTGCCGAGTTCCTGGCCCAGCTTCACCAGCTGGTTTACCTGCGCCTCTTCGCCGGCGTCTCGCACCAGGCCGCGGCGCAGCCAGCGCGAGGACAGGCCCAGGCCTTCGTTGTTGCGGGCCACGCCGTACACGGGCACGCCGTGGCGGCCGAGGTCGCGCACGATGGTCAGGCCGATCGGCGTGTCGATGCCGAACACGACGGCGGGGAGGGTGGAGGTCGAAGCGGTGGCAGGTATCTGGGCGCGGTCCATCAGGCGGTCTTGTTACGGGTAGTCGGTGGTTCGATGCGGGCGTTCGGCAAATCGGCACTGAGGTTGGCGACGGCTTCGCGCACGCGCACGAAGCAGGTGTCGAAATACGGGTCGCCCAGTTTATAGGGGTCGTGCAGGTGGGGCATGGGCGGCTTGCACCACATGCCGAGCAGGGCGATCTGGACGTCGTCGCGCGGGCCCAGGCGGCGGCGCACTTCGTGGGCCTGGCGTACTTCCATCACCAGGAAGAGGTCGCCGGGTTTTACCTTGAAATCGGGCCAGGAGGTGGCGCGGTGGGCCGTCATGTCGACCCCGGCGCGTTCCGACGCGGCCAGCGCCTGCTTCGGCGAGCGGCCGCCAGTGCTGGTTGACAGGCCGAGCGAGGCGACGTTCAGGCCGTGGCGAATGGCTTCCATGTGGGCAAAGGCGCTGCGGCAGATATTTCCGTGACATACGAAGACCGCGCGTCTGACGCCCGCCGGGTCGCGTAGTGCAAAGCTGCGCAGGCGGCCGGTGGCATGTTCCAGGTGGGCGAGGGCAGCGCGGATCATGCCGCGCCAGGTGCCGTAACGGCGGTCTATCGTTTCTTTCATGTAGGACGGGTATAGGGGCCGTGCTTGCGCGAGAGCAGCCAGCGGCCGTATTTGTGATAGGCAACCTGGGCCGCCATGCGCGGCACGGTGTGCCGCAGGGCGCCCTTCAGCAGAATGTTGCCGGCGGAGGCCGAAGCAGAAGCCGAAGCCGAGGCCGATACCGAGGCCGTGGCTGGGATGGCATTCGCTGCCGTGGCCAGCCCGCAGCCGTCGAAACGGTCGCGGTTCTCGTGCAGGAAGGCGCACAGCTGGACCAAGCGGCGCTGGGTCTGGCTGTTGATGCGGGTCTGGCTGAAGGCCAGGTCGCGGTTCTGCACGTATTCGAAGGGGTGGGTCAGGATCACCACCAGCGGGATGCCGGCGGCGCGCGCCTGTTCCAGCAGGCGCCGGGTTTCGGCAAAGCTGGAGCCGGCGATGGTCAGCGACTTGATGTGCTGCTTGCTGCCCAGCGCCCAGTCGGCAAAGGTCAGCACCGGGAACTCGCGCACGCCATGGCGCTCGTGCTGGCCGCTGTACAGGCGGTACTTGGCGTCGCCGCAGTCGAAGATCGCCACCGCCACGTTCGAGGCATACGGAATCCCGGCCTTGGCCAGCGCCTGGTACAGGGCGTCGTCGTGGTGCATGTTTCCGCTGCGGAATACCTGCGGGCGCGGCAGGCCCCAGTCGGCAAAGGTGTCGATGCCTTGCTGGATCAGCGCGGCGGAGTCGTCGATGTCGCGGCTGTGGTAATTGTCCTTTGGACGGCCCTTGCTCGCCACTTCGCGCCAGTCGTCGCGCTGGAACATGGTCCAGCAGGGGTGGGAGTGCAGCTGCACCTCGTGGCCCTGGTCGTGGATGCGGCGCGCGATGGCGCGCATCGGGTCGTGCTTGAAATAATTGCGCTGCAGGGTTTCCACGAAAAACGTGGCCTGCACACCGTAGCGGCCGAAGGTGTCGAGCATGAAGCCCAGGCCCTGCGACTGGCCGCCGACCTCGCACCAGACCAGGGGCTCGGCAACTGGCGTCCGGGCGGCGTTGGAAAACGCGCCGCCGATGCTGAATTCGGTATCGATGGTGATGCAGACACGTGTGCGCATGGTATGAAAAAATGCCAAAAAAATACTGCGGATCATAGCATGGTGGTCAACTTTCCAGCCGTCACCAACCGTGCGCGGCCTCCCCGCGCCGCGCTCCTCGCTTCGTTCCCATTTATCCAGTATGCATGAGCCGCCCGGCCTTGGCTCCGGCGTCCACCGCCGCCGGCGCCGTCCGCGCACGGCGGCGTAGAACCAGGAACCACACCAGCCACGCCACGCAGGCCAAGGCGCTGGCGATGCGTCCCGCCGTTTCCGCAGGCAATCCAACCCAGCTTAGCGCCACCGTATGACGGCCGGATGACAGGTTCGCCAGCGCCAGGCCGGTTGCCGGGTCGGCCGCCAGCGGGCGCCGTTCGCCGTCCACCGTCATGGCCCAGGCCGGGTAGGCCAGCAGGGGCAGGCGCAGCGCCACCGGGCGCGGCGTGTCGATGACAAAGGCCAGCTCGTGGGTCCGGTTCAGGGTCTGGCTGCAGGCGATGCCCAGGCGCGCGCATTCCCCGTCCAGCTTGCCGCCGGCCAGGTAAGCCTTCCACTCGGGCCCGCGCACCGCCGGGATGTACTCGGGCTGGCCGAAGCGGCCCTGCATGAAGCTGGCCGCTTCGGGAATCGGTTTGCCGCCGCGCACGATGCCCAGCTGCAGCTGCAGGGTCATGGCGCACTGCGCCGCCATCAGGGCCACGGCCAGGACGCGGAGCAGCGTATTCCAGCGGCGCCAGGCGCCTTCGTTGAGCTCGATGACGAGGGCGATGTTCGCCAGCAGCAGGGCCAGGAACATGAAGCGGTAGGGGAACTGGATCTTGCGCATCGGTTCGAGCAGCGCGTACAGCGGGTAAGCCAGTTCGCTCGCCAGCAGCATCGCCGCCAGCGCCGCGACCGCGAGCTTGCGCGCCCTGGCCGAACCCGGCGTGGCGGCGCGGCGGCTGGAATACAGCACGAACAGGCACAGCACCAGGGCCAGCAGCGACAGCGGCCCCTGGATCGCGAACCAGCGGAAGCCATGCGCCAGGAACGAGAAGGTGGGCAGGGCAAAGGCGCGGCGCCAGTCGAAGTTGGCGCCGCCGGTCCAGCCGTCGGGGTTGATCAGGTGCAACTGGGTGACGGCCGGCCACACAAAAAAGGCGGCCAGCCCCAGGCCCAGCACCACGCCCGCGCTCCAGTGCAGGTGGCTGGCCAGGGTGCGGCGGTTCGGCCAGGCCAGCGCCAGGCGCGCCAGGCCGGTGCAGGCCAGGACCATCAGGGCGCTCAGCAGGTGGCTGAGGCAGACCAGGGCCAGCAGCACCGCAAGGTGCGGCGCACGCGGCTGCTCGCCGGGGCCGGTGCGGATGCTCTCGGCCACGAACAGCAGGCAGAAGGGCAGGGCCAGGGTCCAGGGATAGGCCGCCATCTGCACCGCCAGGAACAGCAGCACCGGGCAGGCCAGCACGAACAGCGTGCCCGCCAGCGCCGGGCCGGGCCGGTAGGCATGCAGGAAGCGCTGGCGCACCACGATCCCGAGCAGCAGCGACGGGACCATCGCCGCGCCGACCAGCGCCGCTTCGCTGCGCAGTCCGAGCAGCCGGAGGCCGCTAGTCACGTAATAGAACAGCGGCTGGTAATAGAAGAAGGTGGGGTCGCCCAGGCCCTCGATCGAGGCATACGCCCAGCGCGGCAGCAGCCAGCCTTCGCGCAGCGCGGCCAGGAACTGCTCGGCCCAGCGCAGGTGGACCAGCATGTCGACCTGGTAGGGCAGGCGCAGCGTCGCCAGCGCGTACAGCCAGAGCAGCAGGGACATGGCGACAATGGCCAGCAGGCCCGGCCAGGATGGGCGGCGCGCCAGGGTCATGGATGCACCCGGGGCTGGGCCTCGGGCCGCGGGCCGGGCTGGGGAGCGGAACGCAGCTCGGGCTGATGTTTGGCGAGCGAGTCGGCTTCGGTCTGCATTTCCGAGCCGAGCAGGCGGTTCACCAGGTACAGGGGACGTTGCTTGACCTCGTTGAAGATGCGGCCCACGTACTCGCCCAGCAGGCCCACCGAAATCAGCTGCACGCCGCCGAGGAAGAGCACCACCGCCATCAGCGAGGGGTAGCCGCGCACCGGGTCGCCGAACACCAGCGCCTTCCAGATCACGAAGGCGGCGAACAGCAGGGCCAGCACGGCCACCGACAGGCCGAGGTAGGTGGCCACCTTCAGCGGCGCCACCGTGAACGAGGTAATGCCCTCGAGGGCGAAGTTCCACAGCTTCCAGTAGCTCCAGGTGGTGGTGCCGGCCACGCGCGCTTCGCGCCGGTAGTGCAGCGGGCGCGACGGAAAACCGACCCAGGCGAACAGGCCCTTCATGAAGCGGTGCTCCTCGCGCAGCTTGCCGACGGCCTCGACGGCGCGGCGCGTCATCAGGCGGAAGTCGCCGGTGTCGGTCGGGATCTGCACCCGGCTGACCGACTTGATGAAGCGGTAGAAGTACTTGGCGGTGAGCTGCTTGAACCAGGTTTCGCCGTCGCGTTTGGTGCGCACGCCGTAGACGACGTCGTAGCCTTCGCGCCAGCCCTCGAGCATGGCCGGGATCAGCTCCGGCGGGTCCTGCAGGTCGGCGTCGAGGATCACCACGACCTCGCCGCGGGTGTGGTCGAGGCCGGCGCTGAGGGCGATCTCCTTGCCGAAGTTGCGCGACAGATCGACCACGGCGACGTGCGGGTCGCGCTCGCGCAGGGCGTGCATCAGGGCCAGGGTGTGGTCGCGGCTGCCGTCGTTGACGAGCACGATCTCGTAGTCGCAGCCGAGCTTTACCAGCACCTCGCTGACGCGGCGGTGGAATTCACCCAGCACTTCCTGCTCGTTATAGGCCGGCGCCACCACCGAGATGCTGGGCAGGTGCGCGGCGGGGCGCGGATTCAGGGCGGGGTTCGGTGCGGAATTGGGCGCCGCGGACTGGGCGAGCGTATTCATCGTTGGCTTGGAAATATCCATTTTTTGCTTATCACGTAATTCAGGACCAGGACCAGCAGCGTCGCGCAGACCTGCGCCGCCATGAAATGCAGGCCGATCCGCGCCAGGGCGCCGACGATCAGGCCATTGAGCAGCGCACCGAACAGGGCCATCGCGGCAAAGCGCGGCAGGGCCTCGGCATGGCGGCGTTCGCTGCGGAAGATGAGGCTCCGGTTCAGCCAGTAGTTGACGACGGCGCCGACCAGGGCGCCGCAGGCGGCCGCAGGACCGGGGGCGACGCCGGCGCCGGCGCTCAGGGCCAGCAGGACCAGGTAGTGGCAGGCGGTGCCCAGCGCGCCGGCGGCGGCAAAGCGCAGGAACTGGTGGTTCAACTGGCGCAGCAGGGAAGGCATACGTGGGCGGGCATGGTTTTCGATCATGGAACATGGCCCGGCTAAGCGGGAAAGCAATGTCAGGTGTAATGACGCATGCTAGCACCCGTCATGCATAAGTTTTGATTTCTTGACTACTTGTTGTTCAAATTATACAAGAGTCAATACAGGAAGTTGATTTTGTGAAATTCAATCGTGCTGCGGTGCGGGATAGGATTAATACGAGGGCAAGAAAAAGCCCGGCGCAGCGTTCGCTGGGCCGGGCTCGTGGTGAGTTGATGCGGTGCGCTAGCGTGGGTGCTGCTGCGCCGCCACCTCCGCCAGCCGGTCGGACAACTCCACCGTGTTCACCGGCTTGACCATGTAGTGGTCGAAGCCGGCCGCCATTGCCGCCTCGCGGTCCTGCTGGCGGCCATAGCCAGTCATGGCGATCAGGGTGGCTCCGGTCGACTGCGGCATGCGGCGCAGGCGGCGCGCCAGTTCGTTGCCGTCGAAGTCGGGCAGGCCGATGTCGAGCAGGCAGACGTCGGGCTCGAACACGCGCGCCACGTCCACCGCGTCGGCGCCGCAATAGGCCACTTCCACCGTGTGCCCGCCGGCGCCCAGGAACAGCTGCAGGGTGTGGGCGGCGTCGAGGTTGTCGTCGACCAGCAGCACCTTCAGGGGCGTGGCGGCGGTGGCCTGGCCGCGGCTCTGGGCGATCGACACCGGCAGGTCCTGGGTGTGGCGCGGCAGGCGCACCGTGAAGCTGCTGCCCTTGCCCAGGCCCGCGCTTTCGGCGTGCACGCTGCCGCCGTGCAGCTCGACCAGGCTCTTGGCCAGCGCCAGGCCCAGGCCCAGGCCACCCTGCGAGCGGTCCGGGGTGCGCTCGGCCTGGCTGAACAGATCGAACACGCGCGCCACCAGCGCCGGCTCCATGCCGATGCCGTCGTCGCTGACGGTCAGCACGTAGTCGCCGTCGTCCTGGCGCAGGCGCAGTTCGATGCGGCCGCCTTCGGGCGTGTACTTGTTGGCGTTGTTCAGCAGGTTGGCCACCACCTGCACCAGGCGCTTGTGGTCGCCCTTGACGGTGGCGGCGTCCAGCGGCTGGTCGAGCACCACCGTGTGGCGGCGCGTGGCGATCAGGGGCCGGATCTGCTCGGCCGCGTCGTCGACCACCTTGCGCAAATCGAGTACCTGGGTCGACAGCGAGACCAGGCCGCGCGTCACGCGCGACACGTCCAGCAGATCGTCGACCAGGCCGGTCATGTGCTCGACCTGGCGCGCGATGATGGCGCAGGTCTGCGTGATCTGGGCGTTATCCGAGTGCAGCAGCTTGAGCAGGTGCGCCCCGGTGCTGATCGGCGCCAGCGGGTTGCGCAGTTCGTGCGCCAGCATCGCCAGGAACTCGTCCTTGCGCTGGTCGGCGGCGCGCAGCTCGCGTTCGGCCAGCCCGCGCGCCGCTTCCTTCTTCTGCAGGATGGCGGCCATGCCGTCCAGGGCCTCGGCCAGCTGGCCGATCTCTTCGCGCTCGTAGGCGATGCCCGAGCGTGCATCGAGATCGCCGGCGGCGATGCGGGTGGCGGTGTCCTTCAGTTTGCGCACGCGCTGCACGATCAGCACGTCGCCGGCCAGCCAGGCGGCCAGCAGGGCCAGCATGGTGGTGGCGGCCAGGCCGACCAGCGACATCAGCTGGGCGCGGCGCGCGCCGGCGGTGACGATCTCGGTCGGGATTCCGATCGTCACCGTGTAGTCGGACAGGGTCGGGGCGCCGACGCGGGCAAAGGTGTGCAGGCGCTCGACGCCGTCTTCGTCCTGGATCACCACGGCGCGGCGGCCGGCGCCCTGCATCGCCTCGCGCAGGCGGGCCGGCACGCGCGAGCCGAACCAGCGTTCCGGGTCGGGGCGGCGCGAGATGATGGTGCCGTTGGCGTCGGCCGTCACCAGCACCGAGCCGGGCGGCAGGTTGATGTCGTTCACGAAGGTGTCGAGGCCGGCCAGGTCCATGGCCGCGAACACCACCGCCACCACGGTGCCGGAACGGTCGATGACGGGATAGGTGAGGTTGATCGTGTGGCGCCGGATCACGCGTCCGAACACGTAGTCGCCGGCGATGAAGCGGCGTTCCGCGATGGCGCGCTTGAAGTGGCTGCGGTCGCCCAGGTTCACCGGGTGCAGCATCGGCACCGCGCTGCAGCTGACGTCGCCGTTCAGCTGGATCAGGCCGAAGTTCACGTAGCCTTCGTTGCGGTCGAGGACATCGGCCAGCAGGGCGTTGCAGCCGGCCGTGGGGCCGAGCAGATCGGGCACGCTGGCCAGGTCGACCAGGATCTGGCGCGCGCGCTCGACCGACTGCGCTTCGTTGGCCGCGGCCAGGTTGGTCAGGCGGCGCAGGTTTTCCTCGGAGGCCTGGACCGCCTGCTCGCGCTCGCGCATGCCGCCGACCACGGTCATCACCGCCAGCGGCAGGATCGCCAGCGCGACCAGCAGCATCAGCCGGCTGCGCAGGCTGCTCAGCTTCAGGAAGGGGGCGGACGGCTTCATTGGAGCGCGGCCCGCCGGTCGCCAAAGGCGATCACGCGGCGCACGCCTTCGCGCAGCGTGGCGACGTCGTCCGAGATGTAGCCGATCCGGATGAAGCCCCGCACGCCCAGGGCGTCGCCGGGCATGACCGCGACCTTTTCTTCCTCGATCAGGGCTTCGGCAAAGGCCACCGTGTCGTGGGTGAGGGCGCGCACGTCGCCCCACAGGTAGGGGCCGGAGTCCGGGCTGTGCATGACGATCCAGGGCACGTCGGCGAAGCGCCGCACCACCATGTCGCGCCGCTCGCGGTAGTCGTCGAGCATGTGGCGCTGCACGCCGGCATTAAAGGCGGCAGCCGTCGCCACCTGGCTCAGGTGGCTCGCGGCGGCGGTGATCGGCCCCTGCAGGGTCTGCATCGCGGCCACCAGCGGCGCCGGCGCCAGGGCGAAGCCCACGCGCCAGCCCATCATGGCATAGCTTTGCGAGGCCGAGAAAATGGTGACCACGCCGAGCGCGCGCCAGTCGCACAGCGAAGCGAAGCTGGTGTGCGCGGGGCCGAACGAGAGGTGCTCGTAGCTTTCGTCGACGATCACCTGGGCGCCGGTGGCCTGCACCCAGTCGCGGATGGCTTCGAGTTCGGCGCGGCTGTAGACCTTGCCGGTCGGGTTGTGCGGATTGTTGATGATGACGATGCGCGCCGGCTCGCAGGCGGCCAGGAAGGCCGGGGTCACTTCCTCGGGCAAATCGGCCAGCACCGGGCGCAGGCCGAGCAGCTGGCAGGTGGCGACATAGGCCGGCCAGTGCGGCTTGAAGATCAGGACGCTGTCGCCGGGGTCGCTCATCGCATACAAGGCTTCGTACAGGGCCTGCTTGGCGCCGTTGGTGACGATGACTTCGGCGGCGCCGGCGTCGATGCCGTTTTCACGCGCCAGCTTATCGCACAGGCGCTCGCGCACGTCGAAGGCGCCGACCACGCTGGTGTAGGGCATGGTGCGCACGTTCTCGACGGCTGCGCCGACGGCGTCGAGCACGGCGGCCGGCGCCGGGAAGTGCGAGATGGCGATCGAGAAATCGATGACTTCCTCGCCTGCGTGGCGCATGCTTTCGACGCGACCGTGCATGGCGGTGGTGGCCAATGGACGGGAGTGGGCAATCCTTTGTGAGATTTTCATCGTTCTTATAAAAGGAAAAGGCGATTCCAAATGTGTCTCAGTGTGTCGGCCGGCACAACATTTCCTGATTGTACTAAATTCCAGGTCAGTAGAGGCGCTCAATCGAAGCGCAGGCTCCCGTTTGTAGAGGATGTGAAAAAAACGTCAGGGCAAGGGCCGAGTCGAAGACAGTACGGGCATACGGCGAGACGAGGCAACGCAGCCATGGCGATTTTTTCACGTCCTCTGTGGAATTATTTGACATCTAAACTATATGCTCATCTAATATGCTGCAGGATCGATAACCGGAGCTGCAATGAAGATCGTGTGCGTGGGAGGTGGACCGGCCGGCCTGTACGCCGCGCTGCTGCTCAAGCAGGACGATCCGGCGCACGAGGTGACCGTGGTCGAGCGCAACGGCCGCGCGGACAGCTTCGGCTGAGGCGTGGTGTTCTCGGACCAGACCCTGGGCAAGCTGCAGGCCGCCGATGCCGCCAGCGCCGCCGCCATCCTCGGCGCCTTCAACCACTGGGACGACATCGCCATCCATTTCAAGGGCCGCACCGTGACGTCCGGCGGCCATGGCTTCTGCGGCATCGCCCGCCGGCGCCTGCTGGCCATCCTGCAGGCGCGCTGCGAAGAAGTAGGTGTGCGCCTGCTGTTCGACACGCCGGTGGACGACGAGCTGGCCCTGGCGCGCCGCCTCGATGCCGACCTGCTGCTCGCCGGCGACGGCATCCACAGCCGCATCCGCACGCGCCATGCGGCCACCTTCCAGCCGCAGATCGACCAGCGCCATTGCCGCTACGTCTGGCTCGGCACCACCAAGCGTTTCGATGCGTTTACCTTCGCGTTCGAGCATACCGAAGAAGGTTGGTTCCAGGCGCACGCCTATCGCTACGACGACACGACCTCGACCTTCATCGTCGAGACCCCGGAAAGCGTGTGGCGCGCCGCCGGCCTGGAAGGCCTGGACACCGCACAGACGCTGGCCTTCTGCGAGCGCCTGTTCGCGCGCCACCTGGACGGGCACCCGCTGCTGGCCGCCGCCGGCCACGACCGTCTCGATAGCCGCGGCGCGGCCATGTGGGCGCGCTTTCCGCGCCTGGTGTGCCGCGAGTGGGTGCACTGGGAAGATCTCGATGGGCGCCGCCTGCCGGTCGTGTTGCTGGGCGACGCCGCCCACAGCGCCCACTTCTCGATCGGCTCGGGCACCAAGCTGGCGCTGGAAGACGCGATCGAACTGGCCGTGCGCTGCCGCGGCCGTACGGCGGCCGAGCTGCCCGCCGTGCTCGACGGCTACCGCGCCGCGCGTGCGGTCGAGGTGCTCAAGCTGCAGAGCGCGGCGCGCAATTCGATGGAATGGTTCGAGAACGTGGCGCGCTACAGCGCCATGGAAGCCGAGCAGTTCGCTTATTCGCTGCTCACGCGCAGCCAACGCCTGTCGCACGAAAACCTGCGCCTGCGCGACCCGGCCTACGTGGCCGGCTTCGAGCGCTGGCTGGCGCGGCGCGCCTGCGAGCAGGCCGGGCAGCCGCCGCGATGCGACACTTTCCATCATGCGCCCGACGACGAGGAAGCCGCACCGCCGCCGATGTTCACGCCCTACCGGGTGCGCGGCGTGGTGCTGAAGAACCGCATCGTGGTCTCGCCCATGGCCCAGTATTCGGCCGTGGATGGCCAGGTGGGCGACTACCACCTGGTGCACCTGGGCGCGCGCGCCCTCGGCGGCGCGGCGCTGGTGATGGCCGAGATGACCTGCGTGTCAAGCGACGCCCGCATCACGCCGGGCTGCCCGGGTTTGTACGCGCCAAAGCACACGGCGGCCTGGCGCCGCATCGTCGACTTCGTGCACCAGAACTCGGATGCGAAGATCGGCGTGCAGCTCGGCCACGCCGGCGCCAAGGGCTCGACCCGGCCGGCCTGGGAAGGCATCGACCAGCCGCTCGTCACGGGCAACTGGCCGCTGGTGGCGGCGTCGAGCCAGCAGTACATCGCGGGCGTGTCGCAATGGGCGCTTGAAGCCAGCCGGGCCGACATGCTGCGCATCCGCGCCGACTTCGTGCGCGCGGCGCTGGCGGCGCGCGAGGCCGGCTTCGACTGGCTGGAACTGCACTGCGCGCATGGCTACCTGCTATCGAGCTTCATTTCGCCGCTGACCAACCGCCGCGGCGACGGCTATGGCGGCAGCCTGGACAACCGCTGCCGCTTCCCGCTGGAGGTGTTCGCCGCCGTGCGCGCCGTCTGGCCGCAGGACTTGCCGATCAGCGTGCGCATCTCGGCCCACGACTGGGTCGAAGGCGGCATCACGCCCGACGACGCGGTGGCGGTCGCGCGCCTGTTCCGCGCTGCCGGGGCCGACATGATCGACTGTTCCTCGGGCCAGGTCAGCCGCATCGAGGAAGTGCAGTACGGGCGCATGTTCCAGACCCCGTTCGCCGACCGCATCCGCAACGAGGCGGGCATCCCGACGATTGCCGTGGGATCGATCTACGAGGCCGACCACGCCAACGGCATCATCGCCTCGGGCCGCGCCGATCTCTGCGCGGTGGCGCGCCCGCACCTGGCCAATCCGGCCTGGACCCTGACCGAGGCGGCGCGCATCGGCTATACCGGCGCCGCCTGGCCGAAGCAGTACCGCGCCGGCAAGCTGCAGCTCGAACGCAATCTCGAGCGCGAGCGCCAGCAGGCCGCCGTGCCGCCGGCGCGGCCTTCCGACACCTGAATGAGGAGCACACCATGCGTTACCTGAGGGGCGAGCCGCACGCGCTGCCCGGCCACCGCGGCAGCCTGGCCGGCTACCCGGCCCAGCATTTCCAGTTCGAGGTGGAAGAGGGCGTGGCCACGCTCACCCTCGACCGGCCCGAGCGCAAGAACCCGCTCACCTTCGATTCCTATGCCGAGCTGCGCGCACTGTTTCGCGCGCTGGCGCTGGCCGACGACGTGCGCGCCGTGGTGCTGGCCGGCAGCGGCGGCAATTTCTGTTCGGGCGGCGACGTGCATGAGATCATCGGCCCGCTCACCGAACTCGACATGCCCGGCCTGCTGGCCTTTACCCGCATGACCGGCGACGTGGTCAAGGCGATGCGCGCCTGCCCGCAGCCGATCGTCGCCGCCATCGACGGCGTCTGCGCCGGCGCCGGCGCCATGCTGGCCCTGGGCTCGGACATCCGCTACGGCACCGCGCGCAGCAAGACCGCTTTTCTCTTCGCCCGGGTCGGCCTGGCCGGCTGCGACATGGGCGCCTGCGCGCTGCTGCCGCGCGTGATCGGGCAGGGACGGGCCGCCGAATTGCTCTACACCGGGCGCACTCTACGTGGCGAGGAGGCCGAGCGCTGGGGCTTTTTGAACCGCCTGGTCGAGCCGGACGAATTGCTGGCCGAGGCCCGGGCCTTTGCCGCCGGGCTGGCGTCCGGCCCCACCTTCGCCCATGCGATGACCAAAAAGATGCTGCAGCAGGAATGGAACATGGGCGTGGACGAAGCCATTGAGGCCGAGGCCCAGTCGCAGGCGATCTGCATGGCGACCAACGATTTCCACCGCGCCTACCACGCCTTCGTGGCGCGCGAGACGCCGCGCTTTGAAGGTGACTGAGGCGACTGAGGCGACCGAGGCGACTGAAGGAGACTGAATGAGCGACACGAGCTATCTCGACTGGCCCTTTTTCGAGCCGCGCCACGCCGCGCTGGCGCGCGAGCTCGATGCCTGGGCGAGCGAACACCTGTCGATGGCGCATGGCCACGACGTCGACGCCGCCTGCCGCGCGCTGGTGGCCGAACTCGGCGAAGCCGGCTGGCTGCGCCATGCAGTCGGCGGGCGCGGCTACGGCGGGGCGCAGGACGCCATCGACACGCGCAGCATCTGCCTGGTCCGCGAAACCCTGGCGCGCCATGCCGGCCTGGCCGACTTCGCCTTTGCCATGCAGGGCCTGGGCAGCGGCGCGATCGCCCTGTTCGGCAGCGAGGAGCAAAAGGCGCGCTACCTGCCGCGCGTGGCCTCCGGTTCCGCGATTGCGGCGTTTGCCTTGTCGGAGCCGGATGCCGGTTCGGACGTGGCCGCCATGGCCTGCGCCGCGCGGCGCGATGGCGACGGCTACGTGCTGGACGGCGAAAAGACCTGGATCTCGAACGGCGGCATTGCCGATTTCTACGTCGTGTTCGCGCGCACGGGCGAAGCCGAGGGCGCGCGCGGCATCTCGGCCTTCGTCGTCGACGCCGATGCGCCGGGCTTCACGGTTGCCGAACGCATCGAGGTGATCGCGCCGCACCCGCTGGCGCGCTTGCGCTTTCAGAGCTGCCGGATTCCCGCGGCGCGGCGCATCGGCGCGGGCGGGCAGGGCTTCAAGGTGGCGATGGCCACGCTCGACGTGTTCCGCACCTCGGTGGCCGCCGCCGCGCTCGGCTTCGCGCGGCGCGCCTTCGACGAAGCCCTGTCCCGGGCCAGGTCGCGCCGCATGTTCGGCAAGACCCTGGCCGACTTCCAGCTGACCCAGGCCAGGCTGGCCGACATGGCGACGAAGATCGACGCCGCCGCGCTGCTGACCTACCGCGCCGCCTGGGAACGCGACCGCGGGCAGCGGGTCACGAAGGCGGCGGCGATGGCCAAGCTGACCGCCACCGAGCACGCGCAAGCCGTGATCGACGCCGCCGTGCAGCTGTTCGGCGGACTCGGCGTGGTCAGCGGCCAGCCGGTGGAGATGCTGTACCGCGACATCCGCGCGCTGCGCATCTACGAAGGCGCGAGCGAAGTGCAGCAGCTGATCATCGCGCGCGAGCTGCTGGGCGAAGCCGTGGCCGGGAGCGCGCCATGAGCGAGCTGCTGCGGATACTGCAGCCGCCGGGCTGGCCGCGCCCGAAAGGCTACGCGAACGGCGTCGCCGCGCGCGGCGTGCAGGTGCACGTCAGCGGCATGGTCGGCTGGGACGCCGAAGGACGCTTCCAGACCGACGATTTCGTCGGCCAGGCGCGCCAGGCGCTGGCGAATATCCTGGCGGTGCTGGCCGAGGCCGGGGCCGGACCGCAGCACATCGTGCGCATGACCTGGTATGTGCTCGACAAGCGCGAATACCTGGACGCCGGCGCGGCGCTGGGCGCGGCCTACCGGGACCTCATCGGGCGCCACTATCCGGCGATGAGCGCGGTGCAGGTGGCGGGGTTGATGGAAGACCGGGCGCGGGTCGAGATCGAGGTGACCGCAGTGATCCCGCAGGTGATCCCGCAGTTGAGCCCCGACTGAGCGCCGCCGCCTGCCCGATTCTGGTACGGTTGTTTTAACCGTAACAATGGAGCAGCCATGAACCAGATCGTACGTGTAGTGGAAACCGTCGAAGAAGCCGAGCGCGCACGCCAGGCGCTGCTGGGCGAAGGATTCGATGCCAACGGCATCGAGATCAGCCATACCGGCGACGAAGCCGGTCCCTCGGAAGCGAATTTCACGGTGGGCGATTCGCCGGCCGTGAAGGGCGGCACCGATTACAAGGATGTGTACACGCCGGGGCTGGAGATCGGCAAGTGCATCATTACCGTCACCGCGCTCGATGCCGCACAGGCGGCACGCGCCGCCCAGATCATCGAGTACCACGGCGGCAAGGACAACGATCCTGCGCACGCCGCCGCCCAGCGCAGCGGATCGTCGTTGGCATAGGGCGGTTGGCGTCGCCCCATGTGTGTCCGGTCGGTTTCCGTATGGAAACCGCCGGAACTAACGCCGCTCAGCTCCAGCTCAAGTCCGTCTTGCTGAGCGGCAGCTCACGCACCCGCTTGCCGGTCGCCACGAAGATCGCATTGCACACGGCCGGCGCCAGCGGCGGCAGCACGGGTTCGCCCAGGCCCGTCACCGGGTAATCCGTCTTCAGGAAGTGGATGTCGATTTTCGTCGGCGTGTCCGGCATGCGCAGCAGGTTGTAGTCGTGGAAGTTGCTTTGCACGACACGGCCCTTCTCGATGTTCAGTTCCGGATACATCAGCGTCGACAAGCCGTCGATCACCGAGCCCTGCACCTGGTTCTCGGCGCCGCTCAGGTTGACGATCTGGGCGCCGATGTCGGTCACCACCACCACGCGGTCGACCTTCAGCTGGCCTTCTTTCGACACCGTGACCTCGGCCACCTCCGCCACGTAGCCGCGGTGGCTGAAGTGGAAGGCCACGCCCGCGCCTTGCCCCTTGGCGAATGTCTTCTTGCCCCAGCCCGACTTCTGCGCCACCTCCTTCAGCACATTACGCATGCGCGACACGCTGTAAGGCTGGCCCCGTTCGCCGGTGCCCGCGACGATGTCCTTGTCGCCCAGCAGTTCCAGGCGGAACTCCACGGGATCGCGCCCGGCCGCGTGGGCCAGTTCGTCGATGAAGCTGTGGAAGACCCAGGAAAACACGCTGCTGCCCGGCGCGCGCCACGGACCCATGGGAATTCGGCATTCGAGGGCGGTTTGTTCCAGCAGGCAGTTAGCCAGCCAGCGGCCCGGGAATTCGTCGCCGGACAGGCTGCCGCCGCTGCCCGGCTGCAGGATGCTTTTACCGTCGCGCTCGACGCGGTTGGCAAAGGTGACGAAGTGGTTGTGCCAGCCGACCAGCTTGCCGTTGGCGTCGACGCCGCCGCGCAGGTGGTGGAAGCCGCCCGGGCGGAAATGGTCGTGCTGCAAATCGTCTTCGCGGGTCCAGGTCAGCTTCACCGGGGCATTCACCTTCTGTGCGATGGCTGCCGCTTCGACGATGAAGTCCGAGC
This sequence comes from Massilia sp. IC2-278, assembly GCF_020708045.1. Taxonomy (GTDB): domain Bacteria; phylum Pseudomonadota; class Gammaproteobacteria; order Burkholderiales; family Burkholderiaceae_D; genus Telluria. Next base: position 150,076 of record NZ_JAJFES010000003.1, on the reverse strand, counting down.
TCAGGCGCCGGCCGAAGCCGCCGCCGCTGCGGATGATGTGCAGGGTGATCTTTTCCTTCGGAATGCCGAAGGTGGTGGTTACCAGGGCCTGGCCGGAACCGGGGTTCTGGGTCGGCGCCCACAGTTCCAGCGTGCCCTCGGTCGGTTTGAACCAGGCGGTGCAGTTCTGCGGCTCCATGCTCGCGTGCGAGATGAAGGGATAGCGGTAGCTGGCCTCGACCGTTTTTGCGGCCCCGGCAAAGGCGGCGGCAACGTCGCCATCCTTGCGCAGGGTGGTCGTGCCCGGCTTGCCGGCGGCGGCCGCGGCCTGGGCGGCAAAGTCGGCCCAGCTGTGGCCGGCGCCTACTCCCTCGTCCCATTTGACTTCCAGCGCACGCCGCGCCTTGAAGGCGGCCCAGGTCGACGTGGCGACGATGGCCACGCCCGGACGCAGGCCGTTCAGGTTATCGCTGCCCGCGATGATGAAGGCATCCTTCACGCCCGGCATGGCCTTGATCGCATCCAGGTTGGCGCTCAGCGGCTTGCCGCCGAATACCGGGCACTTGGCGTACACCGCGTACAGCATGCCCGGCAGCTGGATGTCGATGCCGAACAGCGGCTTGCCGCTGACAATCGCCTCGTTGTCGACGCCGCCGATGCGCGTGCCCAGCAGCTTGTAGCCCGCCGGGTCCTTCAGCTGCACCTGCGCCGCGTCCGGCACCGGCAGGGTGGCGGCCAGCGGCACCAGGGCGCCGTAGCCGAGCTTGCGTTTGGTCGGGCCGTGGACGACGGCGCCATGCGCGGCGCTGCACTCGCCGACCGGGACCTTCCAGGTCTGGGCGGCAGCCTGCACCAGGACGGTGCGCGCCGCCGCGCCCAGGCGGTGGAAGTTCTCGTAGTTGGTCGGGGTCGAGGTCGAGCCGCCGGCGCCCTGGCTGCCATAGGCCGGATTCAGGTCGCCCTGGACGATGCGCACGTCCTTCCAGTCGATCTCCAGTTCCTCGGCAATGACCATCGGCAGCGAGGTCTTGATGCCCTGGCCGATTTCCGGCTGCTTCGACACCAGGGTGACGATGCCCTTGCGGTCGATGGAAATGAAGGCGTTCGGATCGAAGGTGGCGGCGCCCGGTGTGTTGCCCGGTGCGGCCAGCGCACCGGTCGGGCCGAAGCCGATGACCAGGGCGCCGGCGCCGATGGCGCTCGTGCCGAGGAAGCGGCGGCGCGAAAGTGAAAGCGGCGCGTTCATGCCTTGCCCTTTCCGTTGGCGATCTCGGCGGCGCGGTGGATGCCGGCGCGGATGCGGGTATAGGTGGCGCAGCGGCACAGGTTGCCGGCCATCGCTTCGTCGATCTGGGCGTCGCTCGGCTTCGGATGCTGTTTCAGCAGGGCGCAGGCGGTCATGATCTGGCCCGACTGGCAGTAGCCGCATTGCGGCACATCGAGTTCCTGCCAGGCTTGCTGCAGCGGGTGCTGGTGCTGCTTGTCCAGGCCCTCGATGGTGGTGATCTTTTGCGTGGTCAGGCTGGAGACCGGCATCAGGCAGGAACGGGTGGGCACGCCGTCGATGTGGACGGTGCAGGCGCCGCACATGCCGGCGCCGCAGCCATACTTGGCGCCGACAAGTCCGAGCGAATCGCGCAGGGCCCAGAGCAGCGGGGTATCGGGTTCGACATCGACTTGCTGGCGCTTGCCGTTGATATTCAGCGTAAATTTACTCATGAACCGTTCCTTGCCGGATGATAAACCCGAGCATGCTACCAAAAGCCGGCAGGAAAAAAATACATGGAACCCAGTTTATTGTTGGCAAATTGTTGCAAGGCTGTGTTTATCGAATGCGGCGGGGCATGGCGTTTTATCTGCTCGGCCTTGGGCAAAGCGCGCGACGTGGCAGACATGCGACGCTTGTGGTTTCTGCTCGGCGGGAAGCTGCTGTTTTTTTGCCAAGTGGATATAATCGGCTTCTCCCTGTACAGACAAGTGGCCACCGATATGTCGGAAATGCAGTTCTCAAACAATTACCGTGACCTGAGCGATTCGCAAGGCGTCGACGCCGGGTTCCAGTTCGAGTTTTATTGCGAGCGCTGCAGCGACCGCTGGCGCACGCACTTCAAGCCTTACCGCAGCGCCCAGGCCTCGGGCTGGCTGCAAAAAGGCGCGAGCATGTTCGGTGGCATGCTGGGCAATGCCAGCAGCGTGCTGTCCGGCATGGCGCAGGCCGGCTGGCACAGCGCACGCGACGAAGCGTTTACGGAAGCCATCGCAGCCGGCAAGGCCCACTTCAACCGCTGCGGCAATTGCCACGACTATGTGTGCGCCACCTGTTTCGACAGCCAGAACGGCCTCTGCTACAACTGCGCGCCGAACGTCAACGTGAAGATTTCGCAGGCACGCGCCCAGGGCGAAGTCAGCGCCGCATCCGAGATTGCCAACGACGAAGGCAAGGTGCGCGGCGCCCGGCGCGACGTCACGCAGGCCATGCAACTGGTTTGCCCACAATGCCGCGCCGAGACCCACGGCGCCAAGTTCTGCCCGGAATGCGGATTCAAGATGGCGCAACAGGTGTCCTGCATCAGTTGCCCGACGCTGCTGCAGCCGGGGACCAAGTTTTGCACGGAGTGTGGGACACGGCAGACCTGAAGCCAGGCCAAAGAAAAGAGGACACTCAGGCATGAAGAAAATTACCGATTACAACTTCAGCGATGCATGGGCTGTGCGGGAGGTCAATCTCAAGACGAATGAGGAATACCTGGTAGTAAACGATCTGGGTGACCTGAAGAAGGGCGACCTGGTTAAATTCGTCGGTTTCGATGACGTCGAGAATCACTACGGCGTCTTCGTATTCGTCGATGCGAATGGCACGATTCTGGAAGTATCTGGAGACTTTTCCAGCCCAACGCATTCCAGTATGACGAATCTGAAACTGGCATTATCAAAACCGGCCTGAGCAAGCCGCCCCTTGAACGGTAGTTCAAATCGGTATTTGATCGCTTGCACTCTATCGAGCGGGCCGGGCAGTCTAAATCCCTTCCGGGTAGGTCTCCGGCGGTTCCCCCGAATGCCAGCCACTCGTCGCATCGAGCGGCACCAGCGCTTCGGTGCGGTCGATGTGGATCACGGCATCGAACTGCTGGGCCATCTGGGCGTTGAAGTAATGGCTCTGGCGCTCGGTGCGCGGCAAGTACAGCACGCCGATCGCGCGTTCCAGGCGACGCTCCATCATGATGCGCCGCACCGGCGTGTCGTCGCGCAGATTCAGCCAGTAGCGCGGCAGGCCGACGTGGTGCAGCAATTCCTCGTAGCTGCCGTGCAGGGCAGGGCGCACGCGCTTGCGCTCGGCCGGGCCATCCCATGCCGATGCCGCCGTCACGTGGCCGTCGTAGGTGGAAAAACCGATCAGACAGGTCTGGCCCGGATAGGCCTTGCGCGCCAGTTCGCCGACATTCCATTCGCCCAGATTGCCGACATCGGTGGCGCGGGCGTCGCCGATGTGGGAGTTGTGTTCCCAGACCACGATCTTGGCCGGCTCGCCGTCGCGCGACAGGTGGCGCGTGAGCGCGTCCAGGGTTTCGGCCATGTGGCTGTCGCGCAAATTCCAGGACGACACGCGGCCACGGAACATGGTCCGGTAGTATTCCTCGGCATTTTTCACCAGGCGTGCGTTCTGCTGGGCGTAGAAAAAGGCGTCCTCGCTTGAGGCACCATCGGCCTGCATGTAGTCGAAGGCGCGTTGTAGGAGTTCCTGTAACTGAGTCAGCACGCCTTGCTGGCAGGATTCGGACAGGCCGACACCGGTGGCGTAGCCATAGTGCTGGCTGTCTTCGTCGTAATGGTCGAAGCAGGCGTAGCGGCGGCGCGCTTCCGCGGCCGCGGTCGGGTCTACCTTGTCGAGGTAGTCCAGCACTTCGCGCACCGAGGTGAACAGGCTGTATAAATCGAGCCCGTAGAAGCCGACCCTGGGCCCGGCGCGCAGGCCTTCGTTGTGCGTGCGCAGCCAGTCGACAAAGGCGGTCACATCGGTATTGCGCCACATCCAGGCGGGGAAGCGCTCGAAGCCGGACAGGGCTTCGTCCGCATTCTTGTCGCTTCCCTCGCCGCGCACATAACGGTTGACACGGTAGGCATCCGGCCAGTCGGCCTCGACCGCCACCGCCGTGAAGCCCTTCTCGCGGATCAGGCGCTGGGTGATGCGCGCCCGTTCCTCGTAGAACTCGTGGGTGCCGTGCGTCGCTTCGCCGATCAGCACGAAGCGGGCGTCGCCCACGAGATTGAGCAGGGCGTCGTAGTCGCCGGGCCCACCCGTGAGCGGGTGGGCGGCGTCGGCCAGGGCGGCCGCGCCGATGTCGGTTGCCGTTACCATGCGCTCCCTCGCCTCAATGCAGGAAGCGGCTGCCGGATTTTGCACGCCCGTTATCGCGCGACGGGGCGTTGGCCTGCGCGTCGCGCGGAATCACGCCGCGCTCGACGAAGTGCTTCATGCGCGCCAGGTCGTCGTCCATTTGCCGTTTCGGGTCGGAGCCGAGCAGCACCGCCAGGCCATGGCCGACGATGCCGGCCGGCGGCGTGTACGACAGGCGCACCGTGACCAGGGTGCCGCCGCGATGCGGCTCGAAGGTAATTGACCCTTCGTTGGCGATCTGCGCGCCCGGTTCGCTGCGCCAGGCCAGGCGCTTGCCCTTCGACTGCTCGGTCAGCACCGCATCCCACTCGAACTGGCTGCCGGCCGGACCCTGCACCACCCAGTGCGAGCGGCGGCGGCCGGTGTCGCGCACCTCGACCACGTGCGACATGAAGCGCGGGAAGTTTTCGTAGTTGCTCCAGAGTTCGTACACGTCTTCCGGCGAGGCGTCGATGCGGATGGTTTTTTCCAGGTCGACGCTCTGGCCGCGGCCGCGGCGGCTGCCCATCAGGTTCGAGAGCAGACCGTTGCCGGTTTCATGGCCGCCACCTGGATTGCCAACGCTGCGCGCCGCCAGCGCCAGGCCGGCCAGGCCCAGCACGCCGACCAGCGGCGAGCGGCGCATCAGGCCGAAGATACCGAGCAGGCCGCCGCTGACGACGGCCGGGTTGCGCAGCAGCGAGGCGAGGTCGTCGCGGTCGTTCAGGTGCAGGGCGCCCATCACGCTGCTGCCGGCCTGGCTCGCCAGGCGGCCCAGGCGCGAGGTGGCCGCATCGAGGTCGGAAGCGCTGGAGCTGGCCATGCGCGAGACGCTGTCGACCGTGTTGTCCCAGGCGCGGTGGGCGGCGCCGTCGGGCTTGGCCGCCTCGAGTGCGCGGCTGGCGCGCGAGCCGGCGGCGTCGGCCAGGTCGCTGGCGCCGCTGCCGGCCTTGTCGTACAGGTCGCTGGCGCTGTCGGCGGCGCTGTGGGCGAGCGAGCCGATGCGTTCGCTGACGCCGTGCCAGGCATTGCCGAGCGCGCTGCCGGTACGCGAGCCGGCGTTGCGCAGGGCCGCGGTGGAGGTCGAGCGGCGGGCGCTGCCGCGGTCGGGGTCGAGCATGTACATCAGGAGGGCGCCGGCGGCGGCGCCGCCCAGCAGCTTGGCAAGGTCGCCTGCTTCGTATCCGGTCTCGGTGCGGGTATGTTTCATGTCTTGTCCTTTTGGTTGGGTTGCTTGTCAAAGGGGCGAGGCCTGTTTGCTCCAGGCCATCGCCAGCAAATCCTGCACTTCCGCGTCGCTCGTCTGATCGAACGCGTCGTACCACTGGCTCACCGCGCGAAAGCGCAGCGGCGACACCAGGCAGACCAGCTCGTCCACTTCGGGCTCGAGCCGGCCCAGCGTATCGGGCGGCGCCACCGGCACCGCCACGATCACGCGCGCGGCATGGCGCCCGCGCGCAATTTTGACTGCCGCTTCCATCGTCGAGCCGGTTGCGATGCCGTCGTCGACGATGATCACCGGGCGCTGCACCAGCGCCGGCTCGGGCCGCCCGCCGCGGTACAGGCGCGTGCGGCGTTCGATTTCCGCCAGTTCGCGCGCGCTGATCGCGTCGACCTGTTCCTGGGTCACGCCCATCAGGCCGGGCACGCCCGGCTGCAGCACCTGCACACCGCCGCTGCCGACCGCGCCGATGGCGAACTCGGGCTGGTAGGGCAGGCCGAGCTTGCGCACCAGCAGCAAATCGAGCTCCAGGCCGAGCGCCGCCGCCACCGCGTAGCCCACCGGCACGCCGCCGCGCGGCAGGGCCAGCACGATGGCGCCGGTCTCGGCCGTGCCGGGGCGACGGGCGTAGGCTTTCAGCTGCTTCGCCAGCAGCCTGCCGGCCTGCGCCCGGTTCCTGAAGCGATGTGCGTCTGTCATGTGCGTGCGCTTGCGCGTGTGGCGCCGGGCCCGCCCGCAAAGCCGAAGTTATGGCGCGGGCGAAGCGCGGACGAAGGCGCGGACGATTAGCCGATGGTCAGGCGCCGCGCCTCGCTGCCCTGCTTCTTGGGCAGCGTCAGGTGCAGGACGCCGTTCTCGAGTTTCGCCTGCGCCGCCGCGTCGTCGACCTCGGTCGGCAAGCTGAAGCTGCGCATGAACTTGCGTGCTGAACGTTCAGAATACACCACGTTTTCGCCCTCGCGCCGCTCGTTTGCCTGACGGCATTCTCCTTCGATGGTGACGCGCTGGCGGTCGATGGCGACCTTCAAATCTTCTCTGTTTACGCCAGGCATGTCGGCCTGGATTTCATAGGCTTGCTCGGTCTCGGTCATGTCGAGCCGGGGTACGGCGGCATCGGCTTCGCGCCAGCGGCTCGCCGACGACCCGAAGGGGGCGAAGAAGTCTTCGAACATGCTTTCGACGAGCCGGCCGAAGCCTTCTTCGACCGAATTGGGACGATAAGCCGGCAGTGGCGTACTGCCTCTCCTGACGAGATTCATGGTAGGCCTCCCTTGTGCATGGTTGAGATGGCGGCAGGACCGCCGCACCTGATTTATAGGGCAGCGGCGCGGCGATTTCAAGGCGTGCGGGACGGGTTGGCGGCGGCGTGCGCGCGGGCTTTGCGCGCCGCCAGCGAACCTGGAGCGGAAGGGAACCCGGGCGCGTTCCGGATGGTCTGACGGCGTCGGGCCGGAACGCGCCGGGCGTTGCGTACTTCGTGTTCGGCCTCAGCCGAGCTGGCGGCCGTGGAAGCGCAGGTGGTCTTCGACGAAGGTCGAGATGAAGTAATAGCCGTGGTCGTAGCCGGCATGGCGGCGCAGTTCCAGCGGCTGGCCGGCGGCGCGGCAGGCGGCCTCGAAGGCGTCCGGGTTCAGCTGGTCGGGCAGGAACTTGTCGGCCAGGCCCTGGTCGACCAGGATGCCTTGCGGGAAGCGCACCGGGCCGCCGGCCACCAGTTCGGTGGCGTCGTAGGCTTTCCAGGCCTCGCGGTCCGCACCCAGGTAGCCGCCGAAGGCCTTTTCGCCCCAGGGGCAGCGGGTCGGCGCGGCGATCGGGGCAAAGGCCGAGACCGAGCGGAACAGGTCCGGGTTGCGCAGGGCCAGCATCAGGGCGCCGTGGCCGCCCATCGAGTGGCCGAAGATGCCGCAGCGGGCCGGGTCGGCGCCGAATTCCGCCATCACCAGTTCGCGCAGTTCCAGGACGTAGCTGTACATGCGGTAGTGGCGCGACCAAGGCTCGGCGGTGGCGTCGACATAGAAGCCGGCGCCGACGCCGAAGTCCCAGCTGTCTGCTTCGCCCGGCACGCCGGCGCCGCGCGGGCTGGTGTCGGGGGCGACCAGGATGATGCCGAGTTCGGCGGCCACGCGCTGGGCGCCGGCCTTGGTCATGAAGGTTTCTTCGGTGCAGGTGAGGCCGGCGAGGTAGAACAATACGGGCAATTGTTTGCCTTCGTGGCCGGGCGGCAGGTAGACCGAGAATTTCATCGGCAGGCCGATGGCCTTGGCGTCGTGCTGGTAGAAACGCTGGACGCCGCCGAAGCAGGCGTGTTCGTTCAGGAGTTGGGGCATGGTGGTATCCGTCGTGTGGTCGATGGTGCAAGTATGCCAGTTTGGCATGGGGCGGTGGTAGCGGGCGTTATGTGTCCGTTTGCGGGCGGGACGTCGGTTGGTGTTCGACCGGGATGCGTTGTACCGCGTGGACACAGGTGTCCACCCTACGAATCCAGAACGCGCGCGCGACCGTTTAGCTCATCGACGCTGGTTTCGTAGGTTTTTGTAGGGTGGGCACTTGTGCCCACGCGGTACAACGCATGATGGTCGAGAGAGAAAGCCGTCAGCCGCTTACACTACCCCCAACGCCCCCAGCAAGGCCCCCGCGCCCAGCACCCACAGCAAATGCAGCCTGGTCCGCCAGATCACCACGCAGCTTGCCAGCGCCAGGGCCCACAGTGGCCAGTCCGCCACGCCGCGCCCGGCCGAACTGGCCAGTATCCACGCCGTCGACAGCAGCATCGCGATCACCACCGGCGCCATGCCCTGCTTGAAGGCGCGCACGGCGCGCAGGTCGCGGTTGCGGTGGCCCCACTGCGCGACCTGGTAAGTGAAGACGGTCGAGGGCAGCATGATGCCGACCATGGTCACCGCCACGCCGAGGAAAGCGGCCGTGGTGCTGCCGGCGTTCATGCCGACCTGCCAGCCCATCAATGCCACGAACAGCACGTTCGGCCCTGGCGATGCTTGGGCAAGGGCGATGGCATCGTTGAACTGGGCCTGGGTCAGCCAGCCGTGCTGCTCGACCAGGAAGCGGTGCATCTCGGACGTGGTGGAAATCGCGCCGCCGAGCGACATCAGCGACAGCATCAGGTAGTGCGCGAACAGGTTCAGCCAGTCGTGCCAGCCCAGGCTCAGGTGGATGGCGCCGGCGCTCATGCGCGCATCTCGCGCCAGGTAAGCGCCCAGCCCAGGCCGCCCAGGCCAAGCAGGACCCAGACCAGCGGCACCTTCAGCAGCGCCACCAGCACGAAGCCGAGCGCGGCAATGCCGATGCACCAGGCGGCCGGCAAGGGGCTGCGCGCCAGCGCGTTCGAGAGCTTCAGGCCGGCGGCGGCGATCAGGCCGGCCGACACCGCCGCCATGCCGCGCAGCGCGCCTTCCACCTGCGGGTTGCCGGCAAAGTGCGCATGCAGGTTGGCGAGCAGCAGCACTAGCGCCAGCGGCACGGCAATCAGGCCGGCCAGGGCCGTCATGGCGCCGCGCAGGCCGAAGTAGCGCGCGCCGATCATCATCGACAAATTGACGACGTTCGGGCCGGGCATGATCTGCGCCACGGCCCAGTCCTCGATGAATTCGTCCTGGGTCAGCCAGCCGCGCCGCTCGACGATCTCGCGCTGGACCACGGCCAGCACGCCGCCGAAGCCCTGCAGGGCCAGCAGGGTGAAGGCGACGAACAGGTGGCGCAAGGATGCGGGGCGCGGGCGGTCGGCGGATGGCGCAGGAGTCATCCTGCGATGTTACCCGCAACTAAGACGCCACTTGCTATTTTTGTTACGAAACGGCGCCAGGCGAGCGCCGGCGGCACAGGCCTCAGCCGCCGCCGATCCCGCGCATTACCTTGCCACTGCCGCCGCACTCGGGGCAGGGCTTGCCGTCGCCCAGCTTGCCGCTGCCGGAGCAGGCGTCGCAAATGTCTTCGCCGGCGCCGGGCGTGCCGGGAGCGGCTTCGTCGCCGGGGTTCAGGTCCGGTTGCGGTGTCGTGTTCATCGCTGCCTCGCTGGTAGTGGAATGGGGATCAACGCAGCCATTCTAGGCGCCTTGTACGGACAGCGGCGCTACGCTGCCGTCGGGCATGCCTACACAACTTTATTCACTCCAATACGAGAATGACATTGACTTTGGCCATTGGTGAACAATACTCGTTACGCAAGCAAGGTACCAAGCAATGTCCGATGATCAGCCACGACAGCCCGGGGGAACGATGAAGCAGGCTCCAGCAATGCTACGCAGCATGGTCGCAGAAGAACGTACCGATATGCACCAGCGCACGATCGTGGACGACGGCATCGCCGTGCAGTGCAGCGCCAACACCATGTCTGCCCTCGAGTACCTGCGCTCGCGCGATATCGCCCGCACGGTGATCGAACGCGTGCTGCTCGAACCCGCCCGGCGCCGTTCTCGCCAGTAAAGTTGCTCTACAGTTCGGATTTTGATTACCAACAAAGCAATTTTGTGGATTTCGGGTAAGCCCGGTTATACACAAAAATTTCTTTTTCGTAATTCGGACGGGTTTTCTTCCCAAGGTGCGCAAATGCGTGCAAGTCATTGATTTTACGTGGCTTCGGCTTTGCCTCCGGTTTGGGCATTTTGTTGAAAGCCGCATTCCGACACGCTTTCGCAATGTCAAGCCCCGCGTTTTCCACAAAGTTATTCACAAAGTTTGTGGATATCCGGAAAACCTGTTTGTTTCCACAGACTTAGCACACACTCTTCGCAAGCCGTTTGAAGTGGCTCTAAAGCGAACGCAGCCTTTTTACGACAACTTCGTCGGCTGCGTAGCGAAAATGCACTTGCGCACGCTTACTGGACAGATATACAGTTGCGCTGGTTCATCATTGCCATCTCTTCCATGACTGCCGCCGCCACCGATCCGTCCCTCGATGCCACCGTCGACGACCCCTTTGCCAGCCTGAACCCCGATCAGCGCGCCGCGGTCGAGCACGACATCGGCGTGGCAGCCGTGCGCCCCTTGCTGGTGGTGGCCGGCGCCGGGTCCGGCAAGACGAACACGCTGGCGCACCGCGTCGCGCGCCTGATCCTGAGCGGCGCCGACCCGCAGCGCATCCTGCTGCTGACCTTCTCGCGGCGCGCCGCCAACGAGATGAGCCAGCGCGCCGGCAATGTTCTGCAGCGAATCATCGGCGGCAGCAAAGGGACCGTCACGCTGCCCTGGGCCGGCACCTTTCACGGCATCGGCGCGCGCCTGCTGCGCGAGTTCGCCAGGCGCATCGGCCTGGACGAATCCTTCACCATCCACGACCGCGGCGATTCCGAAGACCTGATGGGCATGGTGCGCCACGAGATCGGACTGACCGGCACCCAGAAGCGCTTTCCGCTGAAGGGCACCTGCCTGGCGATCTATTCGCGGGTGGTGAATTCGCGCGAGCCACTCGACCTGGTCCTGCAAAGCATGTTCCCCTGGTGCGCGGAATGGGAAGGCGACCTGAAGCGCCTGTTCGGCGCCTACGTCGACGCCAAGCAGGAGCAGAACGTGCTCGACTACGACGATCTGCTGCTGTTCTGGGCGGAGATGGCGTCCGACCCGGAACTGGGGCCGGAACTCGGCTCCCTGTTCGACCACATCCTGGTCGACGAATACCAGGACACGAACCGCCTGCAATCAAGCGTCATCACCGGCATGAAGCCGGACGGGCAGGGCGTGATGGTGGTGGGCGACGATGCCCAGTCGATCTATTCCTTCCGCGGCGCCACGGTGCGCAACATCCTCGACTTCCCGACGCAGTTTTCGCAGCCCGCCGCCATGATCACGCTCGAGCGCAACTACCGCTCCACGCAGCCGATCCTGGACGCCTCGAACGCCGTGATTGCCGCCGCGCTCGAGCGCCACGCCAAGACCCTGTGGACCGACAAGGCCGCGACCGCCTTGCCGCAATTGATCCTGATCCCCGACGAAGCCGAGCAGGCGCGCTGGGTCTGCAACCGCATCCTCGAGCACCGCGAAGCCGGCGTCAAGCTTACCCAGCAAGCCGTGCTGTTCCGCGCCGCCAGCCACAGCGCGGCGCTGGAACTCGAACTCATGCGCCGGAATATCCCCTTCGTGAAATTCGGCGGCCTGAAGTTCCTGGAAGCGGCGCACATCAAGGACGTACTGGCCGTGCTGCGCTTTGCCCAGAACCCGAATGGACGCCTGGCCGGCTTCCGTGTGGCGCAACTGATCCCCGGCATAGGCCAGGCCACCGCCACGCGCCTGCTCGACGCGGTGGCCGAAGCGCCGGAAGCGTTGGCTGCGGTGGAAGCCTTCGAGGTGCCGGCCAGGGCGCAGGGCGACTGGAACGCCTTTGTCGAACTCTACCGCCGCCTGCGCACGCCCGGCCTGCGCTGGCCGGCCGACATCGAGCTGGCCAAGGACTGGTACCAGCCGCACCTCGAGCGCCTGCACGACGATGCGCCGGTGCGCGCCGCCGACCTCGACCAGCTGGCGCAACTGGCGGGCGGCTATGGCAACCGCGAAAGTTTCCTGGCTGAGATCACGCTCGACCCGCCGGAAGCGACCAGCGACCGCGCCGGCCCGCCGCTGCTGGACGAGGATTACGTGATCCTGTCGACCATCCATTCGGCCAAGGGCCAGGAGTGGAAGTCGGTGCACGTGCTGAACGTGGTCGATGGCTGCATTCCTTCGGACATGAGCACCGGCAGCGCCGACGAGATCGAGGAAGAGCGGCGCCTGCTGTACGTGGCGATGACGCGCGCCAAGGAGCACCTGCACCTGGTGGTGCCGAACCGCTTCTACGTGAAGCAGCAGGCGCAGATGGGCGACCGCCACATGTACGCGGCGCGCACCCGTTTCGTGACGCCGGCCATGCTCAAGCATTTCGAGGAATGCGTGTGGATGACGGCCGACCTCGCCCAGTCGCGCAAACCAATGCCGAACAGCGTGCGCATGCTGGTGCGCGACCGTGCACGTAATGCCTGGAAATAAAGAGAAGAGGGCCTTGCCGATATGGCAAAAATGAGGATCAGGGGAAGCTGATTTGATGACTTATCCCCTGCGCAGCTGCCCTGTAGGAATTTTCTGATAAGGCTGCGCAACGCCGAAAGCGGGTTCGTGCAGGTCCTTGATTTCAAAGGGACTTATTTTTGCCTCCGGAACGGGCATTTTGTTGAAACCCGCATCAATACTGCGCTTGCGGCTTGTCAAGGGATGCTTTTCCACACACTTATCCACATTTCTTGTGGATATCAATGTAATCCTAATAAAATCAATGATTTAGAGGTGAGGCGTTGATGTACAGCAAAAGATCAACGGCTAGGCCGTTCAAGCCTGATGAGGGCGTCCTCCCACCAGTGCCTGCCTGATCCGATCCAGCGCATCGTGCGCGCCCAGCGCCAGGCCGACGCCGCTGGCGCCATCGAGCTGGGGCGCGCGCGGATTGATGCGCACCAGCGGCGCGCGTTGCCGCTCGCTCATGCGGCGCACCGAAGGAATGTCGACGCCGGCGCCGAGCTCGACCACCACCAGGCGCCGCACGCCGGCGCGCCAGGCCTGCAGGCGCGCAAACTGCGCCTCGGTGCGGGTGTCGATCCAGGCGCTGTCGTTGAACATCAGGATGTTCGGCCGCGCCAGGGCGCCGCAACGTGGGCAGCGCGGTGGGGCATTGCGCAGGCGGCAGGCGGCCGCGTCGACCTCGGGCAGGAAGGCGGCGGCGGGCCAGATCGCATCGCCGCAGGGCTGGCTGCATTGCAGGTGGTGGATCGAACCGTGGCACTCGACGACCTGCTCCTCGCCGAAGCCGGCGCGCCCGAACTGGCCGTCGACGTTGCTGGTGAAGATAAACGCGCCTTGCGGCATGGCGCGCGCCAGGTCGAGCAGGATGTCGAAGCCGGCGTGCGGGACGGTGTCGCGGTACAGGGCCAGGCGGTGGCCATAGAAACCCCAGGCCAGTGCCGGGTCGGCGCGGAAGCTGGCGGGATTGGCAATCTCGTGGAAGGGCGTGCGCGCCGCGCCGAGGGCTGGGTAGGCTTTCCAGAAACCGGCGTCGCCGCGGAAGTCGGGCAGGCCGGAGTCGACGCCCATGCCGGCGCCGGCGCAAATGAGCAGGGCGTCGGCGCCGGCAATCAGGGCGGCGGCGCGGGCGATGTCCTGCTCAGGCATGTTCGCCCTCGCTCACCAGCCGGGTAAGCCGGTCGAGTTCGGCCAGGAAGCGTTCGCAGGCCAGGGCCGGCGGCCAGGGTTCCCAGGGCTGGCCGCCATAGACCGCGGCCAGCGGATCGTCCTGCAGCACGGCGGCGCGGATCTTCAGGGTGCGCCGCACCTCCTCGCGCGACCAGCCGGCCACGTGCACCGCCTCGCTGGCGGCGGCCAGGCGGTCGGCGCGCTTGTGGCGGGCATGCTCGCTGGCGCTCCAGGAGGGCAGGCGATAGCGCAGGAAAACCGCGTGTTCCAGGCGCTTGGTAAGGGCACGGAAACCTTCGCCCAGGAAAGGCTTGATGACCGACAGCGCATCGAAGCCGAGCAGGCCTTCCTCGGCGTCGTGCAGCAGTTCGCGCAGTTCCAGCAGCGGGTCGACCCGTCCCCCGAGCGCGGCGCGCTGCAGCAGCATGACGGTGATCGAATGCTGGGCCACGGACAGCGGCAGCGGCCAGGCCGAGTGCCCGCCCCAGCGGTAGGTGCGGGCCAGGCCCAGGGCCAGGTCGGCGTCGTCCCAGTCGAAGGGCGTGGGATTCAATAAATCCAGGCGTTTGCCTGAAGGCATGCGCACCCAGGCGCGTTGTTGCTCCATCAGCACCGGGGCTCCCACATCGGTTGTTGCGTGCATCTCGTCATCATGCTGCAATTCTACACATCGGCGCGTGCAACGCCCCGCTTGATCTGTGCGAACATGGGGCAGGGCGGCAGACCTACACTGGACCGGTTGCGTTTTCGGAGCACCGAATGAACCACATCGATTGCGACCTGCTGATCGTCGGCGGCGGCATCAATGGCGCGGCCATCGCGCGCGACGCCGCCGGGCGCGGCCTGCGCGTGCTGCTGTGCGAAAAAGACGACCTGGCCCAGCATACCTCGTCGGCATCGAGCAAGCTGATCCACGGCGGCCTGCGCTACCTCGAGCATTACGAATTCGGCCTGGTGCGCAAGGCCCTGGCCGAGCGCGAAGTGCTGCTGCGCAGTGCGCCGCATATCATGCGGCCGCTGCGCTTCGTGATGCCGCACGACCAGGAGGGCGGCCAGCGCCCGGCCTGGCTGATCCGCGCCGGGCTGTTCCTGTACGACCGCCTGGCGCGGCGCGAAATCCTGCCGGGCTCGCAGGCCGTCGACCTGCGCGCGCATCCGGCCGGCGCCGCGCTGCAGCCGCGCTATGGCCGCGGCTTCGTGTATTCCGACGGCTGGGTCGACGATGCGCGCCTGGTGGTGCTGAACGCGGTCGACGCCCGCGAGCGCGGCGCCACCATCCTCACGCGCACGCGCTGCCTGGCGCCGCAGCGCCATGCCGCGCACTGGAGCACCACCCTGGTGCAGGATGACGCCAGGCTGCAGGTGCGGGCGCGCTGCCTGGTGAACGCGGCCGGGCCCTGGGCGGCGCGCTTCCTCGACGGCTTGCCCGACCTGCCCGCGCGCGGCGCGCTGCGCCTGATCAAGGGCAGCCACATCCTGGTGCCGCGCCTGTTCGAGCACGAGCAGGCGTATATCTTCCAGCATCCCGACGGGCGGATCGTGTTCGCGCTGCCCTACGAGGGAGCGTTCACGCTGATCGGGACCACCGACGTCGATTACACGGGAGACCTGGACCGGGTGGCGATCGGCCCCGAGGAAATCGCCTACCTGTGCGGGCTGGCGAACCGGTATTTCGTGCGCGCCGTGACGCCGGGCGACGTGGTGTGGAGTTACGCGGGGGTGAGGCCGCTGGTGCAGGATGGCACTGGAGACGCTGCTGCAGTAACGCGTGACTTCCGGCTCGACACCGATACCGACGGGGCGCCGCTGCTGTCTGTGTTCGGCGGCAAGATCACGACCAGCCGCAAGCTGGCGCAGGAGGCGGTGGACTGGATCGGGCCGGCGCTCGGCAAGCGTGTGCCGGCCTGGACGGCGGGGGCCTGCCTGCCCGGCGGGGACCTGTACGGGCGCGGGCCGGACAAGCGCGGCGTGCTCGAGTTCGGGACCTGGGAGGCGACCCAGGCGGTGAAGTATCCGTGGGTGCCGCCGGCGCTGCTGCGGCGCTGGGTGCGGGCGTACGGGACGCGGATCGACCTGCTGCTGGCGCGCAGGAATGCGTTGGCGGATCTGGGGGACGAGGTAGTGCCGGGGTTGTTTGCGGCGGAGGTGGCCTACCTGGTGGAGAACGAGTGGGCGCGGTCGGCGGCGGATATCCTGTGGCGGCGCAGTAAGCTGGGCTTGCATGTGGCGCCGGAGAGTGCGGGGGAGCTGGATGCGTGGATGGAGGCGCGCAGGGTGGGAGCCCGGGTGGAGGTTGATTGAAAGCGGTATGCGGGCGGTAATGGGGCTGTTGCCTGTGACGTTATCGGTGTGTTGAATCCGCGTGGGCACGGAGTGCCCACCGTACGGGATACGCCGCGTACCTGGGTTTCGCGTGAACTCGCTGATAGTGGTGACCGTACGGTGTGTAAAGGCAAAGTTGAAATGTCCGCTTTCAGCAAAGTTGAAATGTCCGTTTTGGACGTCAAACTCGGCTCTGAGCAGACATCTTCCTCGCTGCCGTTACGCCCCTTGCGGTGATGTCCTGCGGTAGGTTTTTCCGCTCGTTTCGGTTGCGCCTCGTCTTATCGACGGCATGATGCAAAGTCTTGCTATCGACCATGATGGGCTTGGCTGGTTTCGGTAGCTCCCGGCAGGTATGGGGCACGACTTGGCCCTTAGCACGCAGCTCTGTTTTACCTTGGAGGTCCGTATGGATATCGATACGCTGGCCGATAAGCGCCCGTGCTTTGGGTTTGTCTTCGAGCAGGTAAAGCTGACCGCCATACTGCAGTGTGAGGTTTGGGCTGAGCTTCCGGGTTTCATGGAAAGCCAGGATAAGTGCCAGGTCGTCGTTTCGGTGTAACGGCTCATGGACATCCAGCGGACTGCGTGCAATGCGGGCAAAACCGTCGTTGAAGCGGTTGATGAAGGTGCCGCACCAGGCGTTGGCGCTCGCCATATCGCTGATGCCTTCCAGTCTCATTTCCTTGACCAGACGATCCTGCAAAGTGCGGTTGAGCCTTTCCACACGTCCTTTCGCTTGCGGCGAATTGGCGCAGATAAGCTCGATGTTGAGTTCGTCGAGGGCACGCTGGAATTGGGTGCGTGTACGCCCTGTCGCCATCGGTGAACGAAACACGGCTGCGCGGTCAGCGTAAAACGCCTGCGGTTTGCCGTGGCGCTCGATATAGCGCCGGGTAGCTTCGAAGTAGCTGGCGGTCGTTTCTGTTTCTGCAAAGTGCAGTTGCAGGATTTTTCCAGTCGCGTCATCAACAAACACCAGTAAGGTGCATGCTTGGCCACGTCCTTCAAACCAGCGGTGGCGGCTGCCGTCGATCTGGACCAGCTCACCGACACATGGCCGCCGCTCCCTCGGTTGATGGAGCTTGGCGCTCCGGGCTGCTTTCGGTATCCACAGCCCGGCCTCGATCATCAGATGCCGTAGCGTCTCCTTGGACAGATCAAGCTGATGGCGAACCCGTAACTGCTCGCATGCCAGCGTCGGGCCAAAATCGGCGTATCGCTCGTGAACTAGCTGCAGAGCTTTCTTGGCCAGATCCGGCTCGAGCCGATTATTGCTTGGTTTGCCCCAGCGCCTGGATGTCAATCCGCCGACGCCATTTTCGCTGAACCGCGCCAATAGACGCCTCACATGCCGCGTCGTGATACTCAACTGCTCCGCCGCGACAGCGACCGTGATGTCGCCCTTGGAACAGGCCGAGATGACCTCGGCGCGCTCTTTTCCCTGCATCGTAACGCCCCCGACTTTGCCCATGCCCGACCCCAATCTATTTGGAATCGCCAGCATGAACCATCTAGCAAAGTGGACATTTCAACTTTGCTAGAAGCGGACATTACAACTTTGCTCTAACACGGTGGGCACTCTGTGCCCACGCGGATCATGCGTACCAATCATGCCTCACGCAACAGCGCCACGAACGTCACAAGCGACGCCGCGAACAACCCCGCGGCCACTGCCCCCGAACGCCAACCTTACATCCCCTTGCGCTTCAACCACCCATCGATCTCCGGCACCCGCTCCCCGCGCACCTTCAACCTGTCCTGGATGGCCGCAACCGCCGTCTCCGCGTCGCGCCGGGCTTCCGGCGCCAGGTTCGCCTCGGCATACCTGCGCACCTTGCCCACCATCTCCGGATCCGACGAGCCCCGCGCCAGCGCCGGGAAGAAGCGGCTGCGCGAGCTGGCGTCGATGCGCTCGTTCACGGCGGCCATGTTGGCCAGCGCGAAGTCGAAGGCCAGGTCCGGGTGGGTCTCGGCCACGGTCGAGATCATCTCCGCCCCAATCGTCTCGCCCGGCTCGCCGGTGATGGCCAGCGCCAGCGCGCGTGCCGCCAGGGCCGGATCGTTGGCGGTGGCCAGCAAGCCGTACATGGTGTCGCGCACCAGCGGCGAGGCTTCGGCGCGGGCGGCGGCGCGCAACCCGTCCCAGGTCGGGGCGTCGGCATGCGCGGCCACGACCGCCAGGATGCTTTTCCTGAGCGCGGCAGGCACGGCCTGCGGGTCGCTCGCCATGGCGGCGTAGCGGCGGCGCGCCTCGCGCAGGGTGGCCGGGTCGCCCAGGTGGCCGAGCACCTCGATCAGTTGGGCGCGCAGGTTGGTGCGCGGCGTGGCCTCGTTTGCAACCGCGTTCCAGCCGATGTCCGCCATCACCGGCGCCAGGCGCGCCAGGGCATAGGCGTCGAAGCGCTTCTGGCCGGCGGGGTCTCCCGCATACTGGGCGTGGATCGCGGCAAAGGTCGCGGCGATGCGGCCCCAGACCTGCGGGTCGGCGCCGGGCGGCGTGGCCTGGGCCAGGTCGAGGAAGCTCGATGCCGGCTGCAGCCCGGCCATGCCGAGCGCCCAGCTGTCGGCCAGCAGGCCGAGCTGGTCGATCGGCGCCAGGCCGGCAAAGGCGCCGGCCAGCTGCGCGAAGGACTTCGGCGCGTACAGGGTGCGGTAGTAGCCGCTCTGGCCCGCGTTCACGACCACGGCGCCGCAGCCGGGCAGGCTGACGCTGCCCTTGCCGCCGGCGACCAGGGTGCGCCCTTTCGCGGCGCCGCCCGCGATCTGCGCGATCACCGGCACGCGCCAGGACAGCGGCTTGCGCGCCGGCTGGTCGCGTGAGAACTCGCCCTGGACCAGCGCCACGGTGCTGCGCCCGTCCTTGCACACCGGGTCGGCCACGCGGATCAGCGGCACGCCCGGCTGCAGCGTGAAGTCGTGGGCGATGGCCGTCACCGGCTTGGCGGCGGCGCGCTCGATTTGCCGCCACAAGTCGTTCGAGACCGTGTTGCCGTAGGCGTGCTCGCGCATGTAGCTGCGTACGCCGCGGCGCCAGGCATCCTCGCCGACATAGGCTTCCAGCATGCGGATCACGGCTTCGCCCTTCGAATAGGTGATCTCGTCAAAGGCCTGGCTGGCCTGCTCCACGGTTTCGACGTGCTGCACCACCGGGTGCGTGGTGGCGACCGAATCGCGCACCATCGCGCCGTCGCGCACGCCCACTGCGTTCAGGGCCGTGTTCCATTCCGGGTGCAGGCGCGCCGTGGTGCGGCTTTCCATCCACGAGGCGAAGCCCTCGTTCAGCCAGAGGTCGTCCCACCAGGCCATGGTGACCAGGTCGCCGAACCACTGGTGCGCCATTTCGTGGGCGGCGGTGATGAAGATTTCCTGCTTGTCGGACTGGGTCGAGATCTTCGGGTCGAGCAGCAGCGCGTATTCGAAGGTGAGCACGGCGCCCCAGTTTTCCATCGCGGAAAAGAACTGGCTGCGGCCCGGGCCGGCCACGTTGTCGAGTTTCGGCAGCGGATAGCGCATGCCGAAGTAATCGTTGTACTCGCGCAGGATCGCCTTCGAGGCGTCCAGCGCAAAGGCGGCCTGCGGCAGCGCGCCGCGGCGCGTGACCACGCCCAGCTCGGTGCCGTCCACGCTGGCGGTGGCGCGCTCGAAGTCGCCCAGGGCGAAGAACAGCAGGTAGGTCGACATCTTCGGCGAGTCGGCGAAACGCACGCGCACGCGGCCGTCGGGCAAGGTGGTGGTGGACGTCACCGGCATGTTACTGACCGCCATCTCGCCGGCCGGCACCGTCGCTTCCAGTGCGAAGCTGGCCTTGTAGGCCGGCTCGTCCCAGGACGGCACCATGCGCCGCGCGTCCGAGTTCTCGAACTGGGTGAACAGGGCGCGCCGCTTGCCGGCCTCGCCGTCGTAGTCCAGGGAAAACAGGCCGGCAGCCTGAGTGCCGACCACGCCGCTGTAGTCGATGGCCAGGCGGTAGCGGCCTTTCGCCAGCGGCTTGGCGAAGCGGAAGGTCGCGGTCTGGGCTTCTTCGTCGACGGCGATGCGGGCGGGCTGTGGAGCGCCGTTTTTCGCAGTCAACGTAGCGCCGGCGAAGGCCAGGTCGGCCGCGTTCAGGGTGATGCTGGACGTCGCCGCCGCGACCTCGAGGTCGATCGCCACCCGGGCCGTGAAGCGCGACGCCTGGGCGTCCGGCACGAGCGCGATGTCGTAGTGCAGCGGACGCACGCCGCGCGGAAGCTGGGTGGTCGTGTTGGCGGCGCTGGCGGATGCGGGTGCTGGTGCAGGTGCGGCAAAGGCGGGGGCGGGGGCGGAGGCGGCCGCGCCGCCGGCAAGGGCCAGGGCGACGGCGAGGGAAATCAGGCTGCGGTACATGAGGTCTTTCGTCGTGGAGCCGGCGGCGGAAGGCGGCCGTGCGCGGGCATCTTGGCCCGAAAGCAGGAAGGTGTCAATCCATCAACTTCGCTGCGCCGTAGGCACAGGCTTGCGCTATGATCTGGCCAGGCAGTCAACAATCAAACAAGGAGACCCATGAAACTGTATATCAGCAGCCATGCGCCGAATCCGCGCCGCGTGAGCATGTTCATCGCCGAGAAGGGCATCACCGGCATTGACACCGTGATGGTCGACCTGATGAAGGGCGAGCACCGCAGCGAGGCCTACCTGGGCAAGAATCCCCTGGGCCGGGTGCCGGCGCTGGAATTCGACGACGGCCGCGTGCTGAGCGAAGCGCGCGCGATCTGCACCTACCTCGAAGGCCTGCATCCGGAGCCGAACCTGATGGGCGCGGACTTCGAGGAGCGCGCCTTCATCGAGATGGCGGACCGCCGCATGGAACTGCACCTGCTGCTGGAAACGGCCAGCGCCGCGCGCCATACCCACCCGGCCCTGGCGGTGCTGGAACAGCCCCAGTTCGCGGACTACGGCGTGGCCCAGGGCGACAAGATGCGCATCACCGCGCGCTGGCTTGACCAATTGCTGGCGCGCCAGGAGTACGTGGCGGGAGACCGCTTCACGGTTGCCGACATCACGGCCTTCTGCGCCCTCGAGTTCGGGCGCGGGCTATTGAGATTCCGGCCGGGCGAGGAAGGCATGACCCAGCTGCAGGCCTGGCGCGACCGCATCGCGGCGCGGCCGAGTGCGCAGGCGTCGAAGTAAGGGGTGGCATGCGCAGCCGGCGAGATAGTCAGCCGGCGGTGATAATTCGATAGTTTCCGTTTTGCAATCGTACGTATAATGGCCCGGATCATCCGGCCTGGCCTGGTGAACCACACCACTACCTATCGAGGAGAAGCAGAATGGAACACACCCCCGTCGCGACGACGCAAACCGGCGACAAGACGCTCGCCATCCTGGTGCACATCGGCGCGATCTTCTTCAGCTGGCTGGCGCCGCTGGTCGTGTACCTGATCAAGAAGGGCAGCGGCGACGAGTTCACGACGGCGAATGCGCGCGAGGCCCTGAACTTCCAGATCACGCTGGTGATCGCCTATGTCGTCTGCTTCATCCTCTCGTTCGTCCTGATCGGCATCTTCCTGCTGTGGATCGTGATCCTGGCTAACCTGATCCTCTGCATCCTGGCCGCGGTGAAAGCCAGCAACGGCGAGACCTATCGCTATCCGATGACGATCCGCCTGGTCGGCTAAGCAGTTTTCCGGGCCGCGCCAGCCGGTGCGGCCTGTCCTTCCCGCATGACACCACCCGCCATCACGCCACCCGCTTGTACCAGGCCGGATAGCCCCTGACAGGCTGGTAGGCCGCCGTGATCGCGTCGCCGGCCCTTAGTTCGCCACCGATTCCCAATACCCCGAAACGCGCCAGGCTATCGTGAAACAGGCGCAGCACGCGCTGGCGCAGGGCGGGGCCGAAGTCGCGCGGGTCGCGGCAGCAGACGATGGCCTGGAACTCGTTGCACGAGGCGTCGGTCGCCAGGCTGTAGCTGGCCCAGGTAATACGCGCGCGCAGGTGCGGCAGCAGGACCGCGCGGCCGTCGCGCACCTCGAAATAATCGGCCACCTGTCCGGCGCCGCCGCCATGCCGGTACTGTTGCTGCAGCGCGGGCAGGGTGGCGGCGTCAAGCGAGGCCGCGCGCATCTCGGCGAGCAGCTCCTCGTTGGCGACCGTGGCAAAGATCTCGGTGCGCGCCAGCACCCCTTCCTCGCACAACAGGATCGCCAGCGTCCAGGCCTGGCCCGCGCCGGCGCACTCGGCCAGCCATACCTTCGGCACCGGGGCCGAGCACAACGACTTTCCCAGCACCTCACGCGCCTCCCTGGCACGCGGCGGGTCGTCGAACAGGGCGCTGTGCTGCACCGCCAGCGCGCGCAGCACGGCGGCCGCGGCGCCGGGTTCGTGCAGCACGCGCTCCTGCAGGCCCGATACCGTAACCAGGCCGCGCTCGGCCATGACGCCGAGCAGCCTGCGCCGCACCAGCGCGCGGTCATGGTCACGGAAATCGTCGCCGTGGCGCGCGTGCAGCGCCTCCAGCAGCAGCGCGATTTCCAGCGCCTCGAGCGCCGGGTCGATCGTCGACCCGGCGCCGCAGGCAGCGGAAGATACCGGTGTGCTCAATGCAGCCACACCCGCATCAGCGACAGCAGCTGGGCCACGTCGACCGGCTTGGTGATGTAGTCCGAGGCGCCGGCGGCGATGCACTTGTCGCGATCGCCCTTCATCGCTTTCGCGGTCAGGGTGATGATCGGCAGCGACTTGAATTTCGGGATACGCCGGATCGCGCGCATCGTGTCGTAGCCGTCCATCTCCGGCATCATGATGTCCATCAGGACGATCTCGATGCTCGGGTCCTTTTCCAGCACCTCGATGCCGTCGCGGCCGTTCTCGGCGAACGACACCTGCATCTGCTGGCGCTCCAGCAGCGACGACAGGGCGAAGATGTTGCGCAAATCGTCGTCGACGATCAGGACCTTGCGTCCGGCCAGGCCGCCGTCCTGGGCGTGGATATCTTCCAGCATCTTGCGCTGCAGCTCGGGCAGCGAAGCGTGCGAGCGGTGCAGGAACAGCGCAGTTTCGTCGAGCAGGCGTTCCGGCGAGCGCGCATCCTTGATGACGATGGTCTTCGCATACTTCTTGAGCTTGGTGACTTCCTTGCGGTTCAGCTCCTGGGCCGTGTAGATCACGATCGGCAGGTCGCGCAATTCGGGCTGCTTGCCGATCTGGTCGAGCAGGTCGAAGCCGGAGATGTCGGGCAGGGTCAGGTCCAGCACCATACAGTCGAAGTGCGAAGCGCCCAGGGCTTCGAGGGCCGACTTGCCGTCGACGGCGGTGACGATGCGCAGGTCGGCGTCGCCGATCAGCGACACGATCGCTTCGCGCTGGGCCATGTCGTCTTCCACCACCAGCAGCGAGCGCTTGCCGCCCATCAGGAACTTCTGGATGCGCGTGAATTCTTCCTGCAGCGCCTCGCGCTCGACCGGCTTGTTCAGGTAAGAGATGGCGCCCTGGCGCAGCGCGCGCTCGCGTTCGCGCAGGGACGACATCACGTGCACCGGGATGTGGCGCGTGCTCGGGTCGCGCTTCAGGCGGTCCAGCACCGTGAAGCCGTCGATGTCGGGCAGGTCGATGTCGAGCAGGATCGCCGACGGCAGGTAGTCGCGCGCGAGCGACAGGGCCGAGTCGCCGCGGTGGGTGACGATCGCCTTGAAGTTTTTCTCGCGTGCGTATTCCAGCACCACCTTGGCGAAGCGGTCGTCGTCCTCGACGATCAGCACCGACGGGTCGCCCGGGGCGATCAGGGCGCGGTCGTCGAGCATCGAGGCGTATTCGACCAGGCCGCCGCCCGGCGCCGGTACTTCGATGGTAGCGATGGTGCCGCCCTCGGTTTCCGGGGTGCCGTAGGCCAGCGGTGCGCTGCGTGCGGCCGGCAGGGCCGGCGGCGCCAGGCGTGCCTGCTGCGGCTGGCGCGTGGTGGCTTCGTAGTTGATGAAGCCGGCGCGGTTGTACGGCAGGTAGAGGGTGAAGGTGGAGCCGGCGTTGACGGTCGACTCGACGCGGATCTCGCCGCCCAGCAGGCGCGCCAGTTCGCGCGAGATCGACAGGCCCAGGCCCGTGCCGCCGTATTTGCGGGCGGTCGAGCCGTCGGCCTGCTGGAAGGCTTCGAAGATCAGCTGCAGCTTGTCCTGCGGGATACCGACGCCGGTGTCGCTGACCGAGAAGGCCAGCACCGCATCCGCATGCAGCAGGTGCGGGTGGTCGGCGGTCCAGCCGCTGGTGACCAGGCTGATGTCGAGCGACACCTGGCCATGGCTGGTGAACTTGAAGGCGTTCGAGAGCAGGTTCTTGAGCACCTGCTGCAGGCGCGTGGTGTCGGTCATCACGGCGGTCGGCAAATTGTCCGCCAGGCCGACCTGGAAGCCGAGGTGCTTGGCTTCGGCCATGTGGCGGAAGGTGCGGTCGACGTAATTGCGCAGGTTCGAGAAGCGGTATTCCGACACGTCCAGCGTGACGGTGCCGGACTCGATCTTCGAGAGGTCGAGGATGTCGTTAATCAGGGTCAGCAGGTCGGAGCCCGAGCCGTGGATGGTCTTCGCGAATTCCACCTGCTTGCCGGACAAATTGCCCTCCGGGTTGTCGGACAGCTGCTGCGCCAGGATCAGGAGCGAATTCAGGGGCGTCCTCAGTTCGTGCGACATATTCGCCAGGAACTCGGACTTGTATTTCGAGGACAGGGCCAGCTGGGTCGCCTTTTCTTCCAGCGCCAGCTTGGCCTGTTCCACCTCGCGGTTCTTGCGTTCCACCTCGATGTTCTGCTCCGAGAGCAGGCGCGCTTTCTCCGCCAGCTCCTGGTTGGTCTGCTGGAGTTCCTGGGCGAGGGACTGCGACTGGGTCAGCAGCGACTCGGTCCGGCTGTTCGCCTCGATCGTGTTCAAGACCACGCCGATCGACTCCATCAGCTGGTCGAGGAAGGAGAGGTGGGTTTCGGTGAAGCGGTCGAGCGAGGCGATCTCGATGACGGCTTTCACCTGCTGCTCGAACAGGATGGGCAGCACCACGATGTTGTTCGGCGGCGCCGAGCCCAGGCCCGAGGACACCACGATGTAGTCGCGCGGGACGTCGAGCAGCCAGATGCGGGTCTTCTCGAGCGCGCACTGGCCGACCAGGCCTTCGCCCGGCAGGAAGGAGGTCGGCAGCTTGCGGCTGGAACGGTAGCCGTAGGAGGCGATCATGCGCAGGCGCGCGTCGTCGTCCTGCGAATCCATCATGTAGAACACGCCGTGGTGGGCCGAGACCAGCGGCGCCAGCTCGGACAAGATCAGCTTGGTCACCGCCTCGAGGTCGCGCTGGCCCTGCAGCAGGCGCGTGAAGCGCGCCAGGTTGGTCTTCAGCCAGTCCTGCTGCGCATTCTTCTGCGTGGTTTCCTTCAGGTTGCGGATCATCTCGTTGATGTTGTCCTTCAGGTAGGACACCTCGCCGCGCGCTTCGACTTGAATCGAACGGGACAAGTCACCGCGCGTCACCGCGGTGGCCACCTCGCCGATCGCGCGCATCTGGTTGGTCAGGTTCGCCGCCAGTTGGTTGACGTTCTCGGTCAAGTCCTTCCAGGTACCGGCCACACCCGACACGTTGGCCTGGCCGCCCAGCTTACCCTCGGTGCCGACCTCGCGCGCCACCCGCGTCACTTCCGACGCAAACGACGACAGCTGGTCCACCATGACGTTGATGGTGTCCTTCAGTTCCAGGATCTCGCCCTTGACGTCGACCGTGATCTTTTTCGAGAGGTCGCCACGCGCCACGGCGGTGGTCACCGCCGCGATGTTACGCACCTGGCCGGTCAGGTTCGAGGCCATGAAGTTGACGTTGTCGGTCAAGTCCTTCCAAGTGCCGCCCACGCCCGGCACATAAGCCTGGCCGCCGAGTTTACCCTCGGTGCCGACTTCGCGCGCCACGCGCGTGACCTCGGATGCAAACGAAGACAGCTGGTCGACCATCACGTTGATGGTGTTCTTCAGCTCCAGGATCTCGCCCTTCACGTCGACCGTGATCTTCTTCGACAGATCGCCGTTCGCCACGGCGGTGGTCACCTCCGCGATGTTACGCACCTGGCCGGTCAGGTTACCCGCCATCGAGTTCACGCCGTCGGTCAAGTCTTTCCAGGTACCCGCCACGCCCGGCACGTTGGCCTGGCCGCCGAGGCGGCCTTCGGTGCCGACTTCGCGCGCCACCCGGGTCACCTCGGAGGCAAAGGAGTTCAACTGGTCGACCATCACGTTGATGGTGTTCTTCAGCTCCAAGATCTCGCCCTTGACGTCGACCGTGATCTTTTTCGAGAGGTCGCCGTTCGCCACGGCGGTGGTCACGTCGGCGATGTTACGCACCTGGCCCGTGAGGTTACCGGCCATCGAGTTCACCGAGTCGGTCAGGTCTTTCCAGGTGCCGGCCACGCCCTTCACCTGCGCCTGGCCGCCGAGTTTACCTTCGGTGCCGACCTCGCGCGCCACGCGCGTGACTTCCGACGAGAACGAGGATAGCTGGTCGACCATCACGTTGATGGTGTTTTTCAGTTCCAGGATCTCGCCCTTCACGTCCACGGTGATCTTCTTGGACAGGTCGCCGTTCGCCACCGCGGTGGTCACGGTGGCGATGTTACGCACCTGGCCCGTGAGGTTCGAGGCCATGAAGTTGACGTTGTCGGTCAAGTCCTTCCAGGTGCCGCCCACGCCCGGCACATAGGCCTGGCCGCCGAGCTTGCCCTCGGTGCCGACCTCGCGCGCCACACGCGTGACTTCGGAGGCGAAGGAACGCAGCTGGTCCACCATGACGTTGATGGTGTCCTTCAATTGCAGGATTTCGCCGCGCACGTCGACCGTGATTTTCTTCGACAAGTCGCCGTTCGCCACGGCGGTCGTCACTTCCGCGATGTTACGCACCTGCGAGGTCAGGTTGCCCGCCATCGAGTTCACCGAGTCGGTGAGGTCCTTCCAGGTGCCGGCCACGCCTTTTACTTGCGCCTGGCCGCCGAGCTTGCCTTCGGTACCCACTTCGCGTGCCACGCGCGTCACTTCCGAGGAGAAGGACGAGAGCTGCTCGACCATGGTGTTTGCCGTTTGCGCCGCGCGCAGGTACTGGCCCTTCAGCGGGTGCCCGTCGACTTCGAGCGCCATGGTCTGCGACAGGTCGCCTTTCGCCACGGCGCCGATGACGCGCGCCATTTCGGTGGTCGGGCGCACCAGGTCGTCGATCAGGGTGTTGACCGAGCTGACGATGGTGCTCCAGCCGCCGACCACGCCCGGCACGTCGGCGCGCTGGGTCAGGTGGCCTTCGCGGCCGACCACGCGCGATACTTCCGTGACGGTTTCGACCATCTTCTGCTTGGTCTCGATGATGTCGTTGAGCGTGTCGGCGATCTTGCCCGAGACGCCGGTCCAGTCGGAAGGCATGCGTACCGAAAAGTCGCCTTTCTTCAGGGCCATCAGCGTCGTCAGCAGGAGCTTGACGTCCAGCTGTTCAGCCATGTCGGTCATGGTGTTCATCGACGGTAAATCCTCGTTGTGGAAAGTGGGGTGGGTGCGGTGTTGTGTGCGGCTGGCGGTTGTGCCGGGCCAGGCGCGCCATGTGGTCGAGCCGCTGGGTTAAGCGTATAGAAACTGTTAAACAGAAAGTATTCAACGATACGCTTGTGCAGGGTCAAGTCAAGTACGCACTGGAAAGTCTTGCATGATTGAAATAATTTTTATACAGGCGCGCGGAGCTTAGCCCAAGCGGCAAACGCATGGCGCACGATTGATTGCTTGCGGTGAACATGCTTCATGCATCGCTGATATAAGCGATGCGCCTGAAATCGTTATCACATGAGAGCAGGGCGACTTCTTGCACGATTGAAATAAGTATTGGACATGACCGTATTACTTGGAGTAAAAATACCGACGGTATCCGGATTTCTCTTATTTAACAAATTGTGTTGCCGGATAACGACCACGAATTCTCACATTCCATCGCTGGGGCTTAATAAATTGCCAGTTTGAATTAAGCTGGCGTGCGATTGGATTACCATCGTGATTTCACATTTCAGTTAGAAGCGAGCACACATGGTCGAGACTGCACAACTGGTGCAGCTGATGGAGATACAGGATCCCGGCGCCTGGAGCCAGATCCTGTTCGGGCTGGCACGCCAGCTCGGCTTCGATCAGGTGCTGTATGGTATGGTCGGCTCGCGCCATGCCCAATTCGAGCGCGCTTTTTTGCGCAGCAATTATTCGTCGGCATGGCGTGAACACTATGATGCCGAGCGCCTGGCCTATGTCGACCCGACGGTCGGCCATTGCCTGAGCAGCACGCTGCCGATCGTCTGGGAACCCGACACCTTTGCCGGGAAAGAGGGGCGTGCGCTGTATGAGGAAGCCTGTGCCTATGGGATTCGTACCGGCGTGACGCTGCCGGTGCACGGGCCGAACGGCGAATTCGGCGTGCTCAGCTTCGCATCGGATGCGCCGGCAAACCAGGACTTCACACGCTCGATCGACCACGTCATGCCGACGCTGACCCTGGTGCGCGATTATGCGTTCGCCTCGGCGATCCGCTTCATGAACAACGGCCTCGGCAGCGAGCCGGTGCCGCGCCTGACCCGGCGTGAGCTGGAAGTGCTCAACTGGGTCATGGCGGGCAAATCGTCTTGGGAAATTTCAAAGATCACCAATTGTTCCGAGGCGACCGTGAATTTCCACCTGGCCAACGTGCGCCAGAAATTTAACGTCAACACCCGCCAGCAGGCGGTGGTGAAGGCGATTGCGCTCGGGCTGATCAGCCCTGAAGATCGCCATCGTTGAGCTTGCCGTTGACGTAGAGCTTCAACAGGATCGCCACCGGGGCCGGAATCGCCAGCCCCGTCTCGAAGCGGCTGCCGCTCGACTGGGTCACGCCGAAGCGGCCCCAGAATTTTTCCTGGCTTTCGCGCCTGCTGATGCGGAACTGGCGCAGGTCCACGTGCGCCGGGCGCGGGGGCTGGTGCAGGGCTGGCTGCAGCTGCGGGCGGGCCAGCATGGTTTCGCTTACGAAATCGTTCGGCATGATGCGGTCTCCTGGTTGTTCGGTAGCAAAACCTCAGTATTCCACTCCCGTACCCCATAGCCCACCTAGCAGAGCTGCTAGTTCCCATGCTGCCCAGATTGCATGACTCTTTATGCGCTTCGCATACTTTTTCATTCACAACACAGGGAGAACAACATGGCACTGCAGATCAATATCGCAGCACGGCGCGAATTCAAATCCCGCGATCTGTGGGAAATGCACACGCTTCGCGCAAAAGTGTTCCAGGGCCGGCTCGGCTGGGAAGTGCCGGTGCTCTCGGGTATGGAGATCGACGGCTACGACGCCCTGGAACCGCACTACATGATGATGCGCGAGCCGGGCGGCGGCGTGCTGCGCGGCTGCTGGCGCATCCTGCCGACCGAAGGCCCCTACATGCTGAAGGACTCCTTCGCCCAGCTGCTGCACGGCCAGCCGGCGCCGTGCGACGAGCACATCTGGGAGCTGTCGCGCTTCGCCATCGAAACCGAGGGCTGTAGCCACTTCGGGTTCTCGGAAATCACGATGGAGTCGATCGCCGCGATCATCCGCTACGGGCACGAGCAGGGGATCGAGCGCTACGTGACGGTGACCACCACGGCGATCGAGCGGCTGCTGCGCAGGGCCGGCGTGGTGACCGAGCGCCTCGGGCCGCCGCTGGTGATCGGGGTGGAGACGGCGGTTGCCTTGTATGTGGATATCGAGCCGACGTGCCGGGTGTTGTTCGATCGGCGGCTGGCGAGTTGATGGGCGCCATGCGCGTCGTGATGACGTTACCGCGGCCCGCAGCACGAACGTAGGGTGGGCACTCCGTGCCCACGCGGTACGCACGTATCCGCAGTCAGCGGCGGGGAGGTGTCGCCCGCAAGGCATGCGATGGCCGCGGGCCGTTGTCGAACGATTCGAGCGACACGTCGCCGCCAACGCAAAATGGAGGCGCACGTACCGCGTGGGCACGGGGTGCCCACCCTACGATATCCACCGTCACGCAAAAAAAGCGCCGCGGGAGCGGCGCTTTCTTCATTACTTCAACTGCTTCAACAAGAACGAATACGTCAACGCCCACATGCGCGCCGCCTGCGCATTGTTGGCCGCGCCGCCATGCCCGCCCTCGGTATTCTCCCAGTACAGGATGTCATGCCCCTGTTCCTGCATCAGCGCCGCCATCTTGCGTGCGTGGCCCGGGTGCACGCGGTCGTCGCGGGTCGAGGTGGTGAACAGCACGCGCGGGTAGTGCTTGTCCTTGAACACGTTCTGGTACGGGGAATACTTCGAGATGTATTCCCACTGCTTCGGATCGTCCGGGTCGCCGTACTCTCCCATCCACGACGCTCCGGCCAGCAGCTTGTGGTAGCGCGCCATGTCGAGCAGCGGCACCTGGCACACCACGGCGTTGAACAGGTCCGGGCGCTGCACCAGCGTGGCGCCGACCAGCAGGCCGCCGTTGCTGCCGCCCATGATGCCGAGGTGGCGCGGGCTGGTGACCTTGCGCGCGATGAGGTCCTGGGCCACGGCGATGAAGTCGTCGTAGGCCTTTTGCCGGTTTTCCTTCAGCGCCGCCTGGTGCCAGCGCGGGCCGAATTCGCCGCCGCCGCGGATGTTCGCCAGCACGTACACGCCGCCCTGGTCGAGCCAGGCATTGCCGATCAAGCCGCTGTACGACGGCTTGAGCGAGACCTCGAAGCCGCCGTAGCCGTACAGGACGGTCGGGTTCTTGCCGTCCATTTTCGCCTTGCGGTCCATGACCACGAAGTAGGGCACCAGGGTGCCGTCCTTCGACTTCGCCTCGTGCTGCGTCACCGTGTAGGGTTTGCTGTCGAAGTAGGCCGGCATGGCCTTCACGCGCTCGCGCGCATCGGCGCCGGCCTCGCCCAGGTAGAGCGTGGTCGGGTTCAGGAAGTCGGTCACGGTCAGGAAGTACTGGTCGGACTCGATGTGATCCAGCGCCGACACGCCCAGGCTGCCGATGCCGGGCGCGGCGACGTCGCGGCGTTGCCAGGCGTTGTCGACGCGGCGCAGCTCGACCACGCGGTTCTTGACCTTGTCGAGCACCGTCAGCAGCAGCGCGTTCTTCGTCACCGCCACGCCGTCGAGCGAGGTGGTGGCGCTCGGCGTGAACAGCGCCTGGAAATCGCGCTCGCCGCGCATGAAGCGGTCGAAGTTCATCGCCAGCAGGCTGCCCTGCGGCCAGGTGCGCCCGCCGGTCGTCCAGGCGGAGCGCAGCTCGACCAGCATCTGGTCGCGCACCGCATAGGCATTCGCGTCGAGCGGCTTGTCGACCTTGACCAGTTTGCCGGCATCAACCAGGAACAGTTCCGAGGTATAGAAGTCGATCTGGCGCGAGACGAAGTCGCGCTCGTAGCCGGGTGTCAGGTCGCGGCTGGCCGAGGCCGACAAGTCGGTGGCGCTGGCCTCGTACACGGTGCGCGCGCTGGCCAGGGGCTGGCCGCGTTTCCATTCCTTGACGATGCGCGGATAGCCCGAGGTGGTCATCGCGTCCTTGCCGAAGTCGGTGCCGACGAATACCGTGTCCTGGTCGATCCAGGCGATGCTGCTCTTCGCTTCCGGCAGCGCGAAGCCGTTCGCGACAAAGGCGCGCGTCTTCAGGTCGAACTCGCGCACCACCTGGGCGTCGCCGCCGCCACGCGAGAGCGACACCAGGCAGCGGTCGCCGCGCGGCTCGAGGCAGGAGGCGCCGGCCCAGACCCAGTTCTCGTTCTCGCTGCGAGCGAGGGCGTCGAGGTCGATCACGGTTTCCCAGTGCGGGTCTTCCTTGCGGTATTCAAGCAGGGTGGTGCGGCGCCAGATGCCGCGCACGTGCTGGGCGTCGCGCCAGAAGTTGTACAGGTAGTCGCCGTGCTTGCTGGCGTAGGGAATGCGCTCCTTGGCGTCGAGGATGGTCTGCAGGCGCGCACGCAGGGCCTCGTGGGCCGCGCCGCCGAGTTCGCGCTCGGCCACCGCGTTGTGCTCGCGCACCCAGGCCAGCGGCTTGTCGCCGGCCACGTCTTCCAGCCACAGGCGCGGGTCGGCCGCACCCGATGCCGGCGCCTGTGCCGGCGCGTCGCCCGCTGTCGCCGATCCTGCGGCCAGTCCCGCGCCCAATCCTGCCGCCAATCCGATCACTAATTTCGCTGCCATTTTTGGCATGTTCGTGTATTTACTGTCGAGCGCCCCCCCGGCGCACTGATCGCGTATATTACCAATGAATTAATCGTACCCATCAGTTAGCGACCTGGCAGGGCAAGGCGATGAATCTTTCGATCCCCCGCAGCATCGGCGCCGCCTTTGGTGCGCGCGGCACCACCCGCATCGTGTCGTGGGCGGCGGGAGCATGGCTGGCGCTGCTGGTCGGCGCGCTGCTGCACATGGGCGCCAGCCGCAACGTCGAGGAAGAAGCGCGGCGCCGTTTCGAGAACCGCGCGCACGCCGCCCAGGAGCGCCTGGCCAATTCCATCAAGTCGTATTCCGAGGTCACGCGCGCGCTGGCGGCCCTGTTCTCGTCGAGCACGACCCCGATCACGCGCCTGCAGTTCCACCGCTACGTGGCGCTGCTCGACGTGCGCGCCAACTATCCGGCCATCGACGCCGTCTCGTTTTCCCAGGAAGTAAAGGACGCCGAGCGCGACAGCTTCGTGGCCGCCGTGCGCGCCGACCGTACGCTGGAACCCGGCGGCTACCCCGAGTTCGCCATCCGCCCGGCGGGCCGCCGTGCCAGCTACAACGTGCTGACCTACATCGAGCCGCCCGAGATGCTGCCCGAGAAGTTCGGCGTCGACCTGACCGCCGCCGGCCCGGTGGCCGAGGCCATGGCGCGGGCGCGCGACAGCGGCGGCATGAGCGCGTCCGGCCACCCGATCCAGGTGGCGCTGCCGGCGCCGCACATCGCGCTCGGCATGCGCGCCCCGGTCTACCTGGCCGATGCCGCCCCGACCGACGTGGCCAGCCGGCGCGCCGCCTATGCCGGCGCGGTGGGGGTGGCATTCTCGGTGCAAGCCATGGTCGAGCGCGCGCTCTCCGGCCAGCAGGGGCCGGCCCTGACGCTGTCGCTGTTCGCGGCCGGCCAGGGCAGCGGGGTGGACAAGGCGGCGGACAAGGCGGCGGACAAGGCGGCGCAGAGCCCGCGGCTGGCGCTGGCGCCGGACGACCGCCTGCTGTCCGGCGACGCCGGCGTGCGCACGGCGCGGCGCGACGACACGCGCTTTGCCACCGTGCTGCCGGTCGACTTCAGCGGCTCGCTCTGGAAGGCCCACTTCAGCGCGCGCAAGAGCGAGCTGTATTCGCCTTTCGACCGCTGGTTCCCGTGGCTGGCGCTGGCCGGCGGCTTCCTCGGGACCCTGCTGGTGTACAGCCTGTTCCTGTCGCTGTACTGGTCGCGCCGCGGCGCGATCGACCAGCGCACCCTGCTCGACACCGTGCTCGACAACCTCGACGCCTACGTCTACATGAAGGACCGCGACCGCCGCTACCGCTACGTGAACGCGAAGATGGCGCTGGCCCTGGGCCTGCCGGCCGAGGACATCGTCGGGCGCCTCGACCGCGAGGTGATGCCCGTGGCCCAGGCCGACGCCGCCTGGCAGCGCGAGCGCAACGTCTTCGACGGCACCCGGCGCGCCAGCCAGGTCGGCGTCGAGCTGCCCGACGGCGCCACCCTGCAGCTGTGGGAAGTGAAGGTGCCGGTGCGCCTGGAGGGCGACGTCAGCGGGGTGCTGTGCGTGGCCACCGACGTCACCGAGCTGCACCAGCTGAAGGCCCAGGCCGATGCGGCGAACCAGGCGAAGAGCGACTTCCTGTCGAACATGAGCCACGAGATCCGCACGCCGATGAACAGCATCATCGGCATGACCCACCTGGCACTGAAGAACGCGCCCGACCCCAGGCAGCGCGACTACCTGGAAAAGATCTACCACTCGGGCCAGCACCTGCTCGGCATCATCAACCACATTCTCGACTTTTCCAAGATCGAGGCCGGGCGCCTGGAGCTCGAGCAGCTCGAATTCCGCCTCGACACCCTGATGCAGGGCCTGGAAACCCAGCTCGGCGAAGCGGCCGCCGCCAAGGGCCTGCGCCTGGAATTCGACATCGCCCCGGAACTGGCGCGGCCCCTGCGCGGCGACCCGCTGCGCCTGGAGCAGGTGCTGCTCAACTTCACCGGCAACGCCATCAAGTTTTCCGAGCGCGGCAGCATCGTGATCCGCGCCCGCTCGCTGCGTGCCTTCGGCCACGAGACCCTGGTGCGCTTCGAGGTCGAGGACAGCGGCATCGGCATCGCGCCCGAGGAATTGGGCCGCCTGTTCACGTCCTTCCACCAGGCCGACCCCTCGACCACGCGGCGCTACGGCGGCACCGGCCTGGGCCTGGTGATCAGCAAGCAGTTGGCCGAGGCCATGGGCGGCGAAGTCGGCGTCGAAAGCACGCCGGGGCGCGGCAGCACCTTCTGGTTCACGGCGCGCCTGGGCCGGGACGAGCAGCCGCGCCGGCGCGTGGAGCAGGCGGCGCCGAGCGCGCCGGCGCGCCTGGACGGGCGCAGCATCCTGCTGGTCGAGGACAACGTGTTCTCGCAGCAGGTCGGGCGCGAGCTGCTGGGCGAGGCCGGCGCTACGGTGGTGGTGGCGAACAACGGCGCCGAGGCCCTGGTGCAGATGTACCGCCAGATGTTCGACTGCGTGCTGATGGACGTGCAGATGCCGGTGATGGACGGCTTCGAGGCCACGCGCCGCATCCGCGCCGACCCGCGCCTGGCCGACACCGTGGTGATCGCCATGACCGCGAATGCCGGCGTCGAGGACCAGGCGCGCTGCATGGCGGTCGGCATGAACGACTTCCTCACCAAACCGGTGGCGCCGGAACACCTGGCGGCGACCATCGCGCGCGCGATCCGGCGTGGCGGCGCGGCGCAGGCCGCCGTCACCGCGCCGGATGCCCGCATGCCCGATACCCGTACGCCGGAAGCCCGTACGCCGGAAGCGGCGCCCGCGCCGCGCGGCGAGGGGCCGGCCGAGGGTGGCGCCGTGCCCCTGCTGGACATCGCCGTGCTGGCCGCCACCTTCGGCGACAACCCCGACAAGCTGCGTAAATATGCCTTCATGTTCCTCGACAGCGCGCGCGAAGGCCTGGCCGAGATCGACATCGCGCTGGCGTCGAGCGACCTGGAACGCGCCGGCGCGGTGGCGCACCGCCTGAAGTCGTCGGCAAGGGCGGTGGGCGCGATGGCCTTCGGGGAGGTCTGCGCCGAGCTCGAGCAGCAGCACGCGCGCGGCGCCGTGGCCCAGGCGCGTGCCCTCGGGGCCCGCCTGCGCAGTCTGTTTGCACGCCTGGAGCGCCAGGTCGCGGCGGAACTTGGCGCGCGCGCGACGGATCATCGCTGAAGCACCGGCCGCCTTCCGCCGGCGGGGCAAAAAGAGTATGCTGTGGCGCCGAACTGCCCAAGCATACTGCGCCCACTTTCACCATGTCCTCGACTATCACGCCCGGCCTGCTGATCCTGCACGGCAACCAGATGGAAATGCTGCGCGAAGCCGTCTTCGACTGGCTGCGCACGCACCCGCTCGGCGCCCTGGAACAGGAAACCATCCTGGTGCAGTCGAACGGTTTCGCCGAGTGGCTCAAGATCGCGCTGGCCCAGGACCTGGGCGTGTGCGCCGCCACCCGCGTGGCGCTGCCGGCGCGCTTCCTGTGGGAAGCCTACCGCGCCACCCTCGGCCGCGAGCGCGTGCCCACCCGTTCGCCGTTCGACAAGGACCCGCTCACCTGGCGCCTGATGCGCCTCTTGCCGACGCTGCTGAAGGAACCCGTGTTTGCGCCGCTGACCCACTTCCTGGGCGACGGCTGCCCCGAGCGGCGCCTGCAGCTGGCCGAGCGCCTGGCCGATTTGTACGACCAGTACCAGGTGTACCGCGCCGACTGGCTGACGGACTGGGAGATCGGCCGCGACCAGTTGCGCCGCGCCGGCGGCGAGCCGGTGCCGCTGGCCGCGGACCAGTGCTGGCAGGCGCGCCTGTGGCGCGCGGTGCACGAGAGCGTGCCGGCCATGCAGCGCGGCACCGGGCGCGCCGCCATCCACGAAGTCTTCGTCTCGGCGATCCTCTCGGGCGACCAGCCGAAACACCGCCTGCCGCGCCGCGTGGTGCTGTTCGGGATGTCGGCCCTGCCGTACCAGACGCTGCAGGCGATCGCCACGCTCTCGCGCCACACCCAGGTGCTGCTGGCGGTGCCGAATCCCTGCCAGTTCTACTGGGGCGACATCATCGAGGGGCGCGAGCTGCTGAAGGCGGCCCATAAACGCCATCCGGAACGCGGCGGCATCGACCTGGCCGCGCTGCCGATCGAAGAACTGCACACGCACAGCCACCCGCTGCTGGCGAGCTGGGGCCGGCAGGGGCGCGACTTCGTGCGCATGCTCGACGAATTCGACAACGAGGAAGGGCGCCCCGAAACCGCCGGCATGACCAAGCTGCGCATCGACCTCTTCTCCGACGGCCAGGGCGAGACCCTGCTGCAGCAGGTGCAGGCCGCCGTGCGCGACCTGCTGCCGCTGTCCGAGCACCCGCAGATGCCGCCCGAGCCCGAGGACCGCTCGATCGAGTTCCACGTCACCCACAGCACCCAGCGCGAAGTCGAGGTGCTGCACGACCAGCTGCTGGCGATGTTCGCGCGGGATGGCACGCTGCGCCCGCGCGACGTGGTGGTGATGGTGCCCGACATCGACACCTTCTCGCCGGCGATCCACGCCGTGTTCGACCAGCACCGCAGGAACGACCCGCGCTACATTCCGTTCGAGATCGGCGACACGCGCGACCGCAGCGTCAACCCGCTGCTCGTTGCACTGGAATGGCTGCTGCGCCTGCCGCAGCAGCGCTGCCGCCAGAGCGAGGTGCGCGACCTGCTCGACGTGCCAGCCGTGGCCACCCGCTTCGGCCTGCATGAAGACGATTTGCCCACGCTCGGCCACTGGATCGAAGGCGCCGGCGTGCGCTGGGGCCTGGACGGCGAACACCGCGCGGGCCTGGGCCTGGGCGCGGCCGGCGAACAGAATGCCTGGATCTTCGGCGTGCGGCGCATGCTGCTCGGTTACGCCAGCGGTGCCGGTGCGCGCTATGGCGACATCGAGCCCTATGCCGAAGTCGGCGGCCTGGACGCCGCCCTGGCCGGTTCGCTGGCCCAGCTTGTGGAAAGCCTGCTGGACTGGCGCGCGCGCCTGGCGCAGCCGCGCACCCCTACGGAGTGGGGCGCGGAGGCGCGCGAGCTGCTGTCCACCTTCTTCGACGGCCGCGAGGAAGGCGACCGCCTGACCCTGTCGCAATTGAACGAGGGCCTGCAATGCTGGCTCGAAATGGCGGAGGCGGGCGGCTTCGACGAGCCGGTGCCGCTGGCCGTGCTGCGCGAAGCCTGGCTCAGCCAGATCGACCAGCCGACCCTGAACCACCAGTTCGTCTCGGGCGGCGTGACCTTCTGCACCCTGATGCCGATGCGCGCCGTGCCTTTCCGCGTGGTGTGTTTGCTGGGCCTGAACGACGGCGACTTCCCGCGCCGCGCGCCGCAGGCCGACTTCGATTTGCTGGCGCTGCCCGGCATGCACCGCCCCGGCGACCGCTCGCGCCGCGACGACGACCGCTACCTGATGCTCGAAGCCCTGCTGGCCGCACGCGACAAGCTGTACATCAGCTGGGTCGGCCGCAACGTGCGCGACAACAGCGAACAGCCGCCGTCGGTGCTGGTGTCGCAGCTGCGCGATTACCTGAAGCTCGGCTGGCACCTGGACCTGCACGACATCACGGTGGAGCACGCGCTGCAGCCGTTCAGCCGCCGCTATTTCGAGGAAGGCGGCCTGCTGACCTATGCGCGCGAATGGCGCGCGGCGCACGGCGCGCAAGAGGGCGGCGAGGCCGGCGATTTGCCGCCCTACGAACTCGATTCCGAGTTCCGCCTGAAGCTGTCGGACCTGGCCAGCTTCCTGAAGCAGCCGGCGCGCTACTTCTTCCGGCGCCGCCTGGGCGTGATGTTCGGCGAGGCCGAGGTGATCGGCGAGGACGAGGAACCATTCGCCCTCGACGCCCTCGAACGCTACTTCCTGGAAGACAGCCTGCTCGACGACGCCGGCAAGCCCGAGGAGCTCGATGAAGTGCGCACCACGCTGGACGCGCGCGCCGAACGCCTGGCGCGCGAAGGCGTGCTGCCGATTGGTCTCCTGGGCCGCCAGTGGCAGGAGCAATTAGTCGAAGGCCTGGTGCCGGTACGAAGCGCCTGGCTGCGCCTCGGCGCACGCTTCCCGCAGGCGGCGCCGAAGCTGGCGGTGAGCCTGGAGCTTGGCGGCCTGCTGCTCGATGACTGGATCGACCGCCTGCGCAGCAATGGCGAGCAGACCGCCTGGCTGATGCAGATTTCCTCGAAGGTGCTCGACAAGACCGGCAAGCCGCGCGGCGACAAGCTGATCGTGCCCTGGCTGCGCCAGCTGGCCGCCGGCGCGGCCGCTGCGGCAGATTCCACGCCCATCACCGGCTACCTGGTGGCGCGCGACGCGGTGATCACGATGGCGCCGATCGACAGCGCCGCCGCCCGTGACGAGCTGGCGAACCTGGCGCGCCTGTGGCGCCGCAACCTGGACGCGCCGCTGCCGCTGGCGTGCAAGACCGCGCTGGCGTCCGTGCAGGACGGCGACGCGCGCGCCGTGTACGAAGGCGGCTTCGAGGTCTCGGGCGAGGTGGCCGACCCGTGTCTCGCGCGCCTCTGGCCCGATTTCGCTTACCTGACGGCGGGCGGCAACTGGCCTGCATTGGCGGATGAATTGTATGGCGGACTGGCGCGCTGGCTGGAGGGCGTGAAGATCACCAAGTTGGATGGAGAAGAAGCATGAGCCAGCTGCTCGACCCCCTGGCATTTCCGCTGCACGGCTCGCGCCTGATCGAGGCCAGTGCCGGCACCGGTAAAACGTGGACCATCGCCGCGCTCTACCTGCGCCTGGTGCTGGGCCATGGCGGCGACGCGGCTTTTGTTCGCCCGCTGCTGCCCTCGGACATCCTGGTGATGACATTCACCCGCGCCGCCACGCGCGAACTGTCGAACCGGGTGCGCGAGCGCCTGGTGCAGGCAGCGGCTTACTTCCGCGGTGAGCTCGAGCACGACGATCCGGCGCGCAAGGACCCTTATTTGCGGGATTTGGCTGCGAGCTTCGCCGACGACAGCGAACGCGTCGTCGCCGCCCATCGCCTGGTGCTGGCCGCCGAAACCATGGACGAAGCGGCGATCTTCACCATCGACGCCTGGTGCCAGCGCATGCTGCGCGAGCACGCGTTCGACAGCGGCAGCCTGTTCGACGAAGAGCTGGTGAGCGACGAGCGCGCCCTGTTCGAGGACGCCGCCCACGATTACTGGCGCCAGCACGTCTACCCTTTGAACAGCCACGCGCTGGCCGCGGTGATCGATACCTGGCGCGACGTCGAGGCATTGAAGGGCGCGGTACGCGACCTGGTGGGACGTACGGCGGTGCTGGGTGCGCCTGATCCGGAACCGCTGGCCGCCCTGGTGGCGCGCGTGCAGCGCAGCCAGCAGGCGGAACTCGCCCGCCTGAAAAAAGGCTGGACCGAGCGCGCCGACGAGATGGAACGCTGGATCGCCGGCCAGCGCGACCTGAATCCCAAATGCTTCAACGGCAACAAGATGCGCGCCGATTCGCTGGTCAAGTGGTTCGACGCCTTGCGCGCCTGGGCCGCCGACCCGGCCATGCTGGCACCCGACGCCGACAAGTTCAGCGAGACCGCCTGGAAGCGCCTCACGCCGCACGGCATCGAGGACGCCTTCAGCAAGGGCTTCAGCGCCGAGGTCCCGGGCTGCTTCGACGGCACCGAAGCGCTGCGCGCGGCACTCGATGCGATCGACCCGCTGGCCCACGCGCTGCTGCGCCACGCCGCCGGCCACATCGCCGCGCGCATGGCCGAATTGAAGCAGCGCACGCGCCAGTTCGGCTTCGCCGACATGCTGGTGCGCCTGAAGGATGCGCTGGAAGGCGCGAACGGCGAGGCCCTGCGCCGCCGCATCGTCACCCAGTACCCGGTGGCGCTGATCGACGAATTCCAGGACACCTCGCCCGACCAGTACCGCATCTTCGACCTGCTGTACCGGGTGGCCGCGAACGACCCGGAGCAGGGCCTGTTCCTGATCGGCGACCCCAAGCAGTCGATCTACGGCTTCCGCGGCGCCGACATCCACAGCTATTTGTCGGCGCGCCGCGCCACCGCGGGCCGGCACTACCAGCTCGGCACCAACTACCGTTCCACCGAAGCCCTGGTGCAGGCGGTGAACCGCATGTTCGACTACGCCGAGCGCGACATGTCGCATCCGGGCCATGCCACCGGCGCCTTCCGCTTCCGCAAGGGCGAGGAAAATCCGCTGCCGTTCGAGCCGGTCGATGCGGCCGGCGGCAAGGCGCAGCTGGTCGGCGTCGACGGACCCTACCAGGCGCTGACCATGAGCGCCACCGCGCGCGAAGACATGAAGGCGGACGAGTACCGCGCATTCTTCGCCCACCACTGCGCCGAGCACATCGTCAAGCTGCTGAACGACGAAGCGGTCGGCTTCGATGACGGCGAAGAATTCAAACGCCTGCTGCCGGCCGATATCGCCATCCTGGTGCGCGACCGGCGCGAAGCCGCGGCCATCCGCCAGGCCCTGATGCGGCGCCGCGTGGCCAGCGTCTACCTGTCCGACAAGGACTCGGTGGTGGAAAGCGAAGAAGCGCAGGACGTACTGCGCTGGCTGCACGCGGTGGCCAATCCGCTCGACGGCGCCCTGGCGCGCGCCGCGCTGGCCACGCGCACGGCCGGGCTGCCGCTGGCCGAACTGGCGCTGCTCTCCAGCGACGAAACGGCGTGGGAAACCCGCGTCGAGCAGCTGAAGAATCTGCACAACTGCTGGCAGCGCCAGGGCGTGCTGGCCATGCTGCGCCGCTTCATCCACGAACTCGGCCTGCCGGCGCGCCTGCTGCGCGAACCCGGCGGCGAACGGCGCCTGACCAACCTGCTGCACCTGGCCGAGCTGCTGCAGGAAGCGTCAAGCCAGCTCGATGGCGAGCAGGCCCTGATCCGCTGGTTCGCCGAACAGGTGGAAGGCCTGGGCGAGGGCGGCGACGAGCGCGTGCTGCGCCTGGAAAGCGACGCCGAGCTGGTGAAGGTGATCACGGTGCACAAGTCGAAGGGCCTGGAGTACCCGCTGGTGTACCTGCCGTTCGCCGTCACCGCGCGCAAGACCGAGCGCCGCAACCGCACCTTCTTCGACTATGTGGACGAGGAGGGCGGGCGCAAGATCGACCTGGCCCTGTCGGATGCGGCGCTGGAAGCGGTGGACCGCGCGCGCCTGGAAGAAGACCTGCGCCTGCTGTACGTGGCGCTGACCCGTGCGCGCCACTTCCTGTGGCTCGGCGTGGCGGCGGTTGCCGCCGGCAGGAAGGGCGAGAACCGCCTGCACGAGTCGGCGCTCGGCTACCTGCTCAGCGGCGGCAACGCGGTCGCGGTGCCGCACCTGGCCGAGCACCTGGAACGCCTGCGCGGCGAATGCAGCGGCATCGAACTGCATACCCTGGAAGACGACCTGGATGGCTGCACCATGCTGGAGCGCGTGGAAACGCGCGCGCCGCTGGTCGAGCCGGCGCCGTTCGACGCCCATTTCGAGCGCAATTGGGCGGTCGGTTCCTTCACCTCGATCACGCGCCACACCACGGCGCCGCCGCAGCGCGCCGCCGAGGAAACGCTGCTCGAAGAGGAAGAAGTGGCGGTCGCCGCCCCGCGTGGCGAAGACGCTCCCTGGCACCGCTTCCCGCGCGGCTCGGTGCCGGGCAACTTCCTGCACGAGCAGCTGGAATGGATGGCCCAGGAAGGCTTCGCCGTCGACGACCCGGGCTTCGAGTCGCGCCTGGTCCAGCGCATCCAGCGCGCCGGTTGGGGCAACCGCCTCGACGACGCCCTGGCGTGGCTGCGCATGATCGCCACCACGCGCCTGCCGCCGTTCGGCGCCAGCCTGTTCGAGATCGAGGCGCCGCTGCCGGAGATGGAGTTCTGGTTCCCGAGCGAGGAGCTGGCCATCGGCGAACTCGATCGCCTGTGCCGGCGCCGCCTGCTTGGCAACGTCGCGCGCCCGACCCTGCCCGAGCGCGCCCTGCACGGCATGCTGAAAGGCTTTGCCGACCTGGTGTTCGAGCACGAGGGCCGCTACTGGGTGCTCGACTACAAGTCGAACGCGCTTGGCACCAGCGACGCCGCCTACACCAAACGCGCGATGGAAGAGGGCATGGCCGGCCACCGCTACGACATCCAGGGTGCGATCTACATGCTGGCCCTGCACCGTTTGCTGAAAAGCCGCCTCGGCGACAACTACGACCCGGCCGAACAACTGGGCGGCGCCGTGTTCCTGTTCCTGCGCGGGATCGCCAACACCGCGACCCACGGCTGCTATGTGCTGGAGCCGGACCCCGTCCTGCTCGACGGCCTCGACCGCCTGCTTGCGAATGGAAGTTTCGAATGACAGAAGAAGAAAAAATCGGCGCCCTGTGGCTGGAAGTGGCGCGCCTGACCGAGGCCGGCGAACTGCGCCGCCTGTCGGGCGCCTTTGCGCGCTTTGTTGCCTCGCTGGGGTGCGCATCGACATGTGCTTCGCCGGCGATGCTGCTGGCCGCCACCGTGCTGTCCGAACTCGAAGGACGCGGCCACAGCTGCCTGCAACTGAGCGACCTGGCCGGCGACCCGGCCAGCCTGCTCGGCTGGACCGGGGAGCAGTGGCAGGGCCTGGCCGTTACCGTGGCGCCGCTGCCGAAGACCGCCAAGGCCTGGGCCAGCCAGATCGCCGCCTGCGAACAGGTGTGGAAGGTGGGCGACCTCGATTACGGCGAGCCGTTGGTGTTCGACGGCGAGCGCCTGTACCTGCGCCGCTACTGGCGCGACGAAACCGTGGTCGCGGCCAGCATCCGCGCCCGCGCCGCCGGCACCCGGCCCGTGGACACGGCCAAGGTCCATTCCTGGCTCGACCTGCTGTTCTTCTCGCAGCGCGCCAGCGAACAGCCGAACTGGCAAAAGCTGGCCTGCGCCGTGGCCCTGCGCGGCTCGGTGGCGATCATCACCGGCGGCCCCGGCACCGGTAAAACCTACACGGTGGCGCGCCTGCTGGCGCTGCTGTTCGCCACCGCCCCGGATGCCGCGCGCCAGCGCATCGCCCTGGCCGCGCCGACCGGCAAGGCCGCCGCGCGCCTGAAACAGTCGATCGACAAGGCCTTGAGCGAGCTGGCCGAACGGGTGGGCGAAGCGCTGCCGCTGCGCCAGCTGACCGAGCGCATGGGCGCTGCCCGCACCCTGCACAGTTTGCTGGGTGCGCGGCCCGACACGCGCTCGTTCGCCCACCACGCCGGCAATCCGCTCGACGTCGACGTCCTGATCGTCGACGAAGCCTCGATGGTGCACCTGGAGATGATGGCCAGCCTGCTCGATGCGCTGCCGCCCGGCGCCATGCTGGTGCTGTTGGGCGACAAGGACCAGCTGGCATCGGTGGAAGCCGGCGCCGTGCTCGGCGACCTGTGCCACGACGCCCAGCGCGGCGGCTACAGCGCCGAGACCGCGGACTACGTGCGCCGCGCCAGCGGCGAAGCGCTGCCCGCCGAATTCCTCGGCAGCGCCGGCCCGCTGGCCCAGCAGACCGTGATGCTGCGCCACAGCCGCCGCTTCGGCGGCCCGATCGGGCAGCTGTCGCTGGCCGTGAACGCCGGCGATGCGGAGGAGGCCGAGACCGTGCTGCGCAACGGCGACGCGGCGCAAGTGCGCTGGATCGAGCGCGCGCACCAGCACCACGTGGTCAACCTGGCGCTCGAGGGCTACCAGCCCTACCTGGAACTGCTGGTGGACCGCCCCGAGGGCAGCGCCCACGAGGACTGGGTGCGTTCGG
This sequence comes from Massilia sp. IC2-278, assembly GCF_020708045.1. Lineage (GTDB taxonomy): Bacteria > Pseudomonadota > Gammaproteobacteria > Burkholderiales > Burkholderiaceae_D > Telluria. Next base: position 106,085 of record NZ_JAJFES010000003.1, on the reverse strand, counting down.
TGCTGGGACGCTTCGAGGCCTTCCGCATCCTGTGCGCCGTGCGCGAAGGCGAGTGGGGCGTATCCGGCCTGAACACCGCCATCGAACAGCGCCTGGAAGCGGCGGGCCTGCTGCGCCGCGGCGGCGAGTGGTACGTCGGGCGGCCGGTGATGGTGACGCGTAACGACTACGGCACCAGCGTGTTCAATGGCGACATCGGCCTGACCCTGAGCGACCCGGCCCGGCCGGGATCCTTGCGCGTGTACTTCATGGAAGGCGACGCCGTACGCTCGGTGCTGGCCACGCGCCTGCGCAATGTGGAGACGGCGTTCGCGATGACGGTTCATAAATCGCAGGGCTCGGAGTTCCGCCATACAGTGCTGGTGCTGCCCGAAGACCGGCACGGCATCCTGACGCGCGAGCTGGTGTACACCGGGATCACGCGCGCGAGTGCGGAGTTCACGCTGGTGTCGCCGACCGGGTCGGTGCTGGCGGAGGCGGTGGCAAGGCGCACGCACCGGGCCAGTGGCTTGCGCAATTTGATCGAGCGCTGAACAGCCGGGGTCAGACTTGACCCTCGCTTTACATAAAGCAAGGAGCCACATGCCATTCACCTTGTGCCACCCCGCAATCGTCCTGCCTTTGCATGCGCGCGCCCGGCGCCTGACTTCCTTGCCGGCACTCGTCATCGGCAGCATGGCGCCCGACTTCGTTTATTTCCTGCCACTGGCCACAGACGGCTACTTTACCCACAGCCTGCCCGGCATCTTCCTGTATTGCCTTCCTGCCGGCTTGCTCGTGTATTGCATCTACCACGCGTTGCTGCGCGATGCTTTTATCGAATGGGCGCCCGCAGCGGTATCGGCGCGCATGCGGCCTATGGCGCCGTGGTTGAAAGCGGATGTTCGCACGCTGGGAATCGTGCTCGTGTCCTTGCTGATCGGCGCGGCGAGCCATATCGCCTGGGATGCATTCACGCATCCGAACACGGCCGTCGTGCGTCACGTCGCGCTGCTGCGCATGCAGGTAACGCTGGGCAGTTATTCCATACCGCTGTTCAAGGTGCTGCAGCACATGAGCAGTTTGGCCGGCTTCATCGTCACTGCCGCTTACCTGCGGCACTGGCTGGCCACGACGGAGGCGGGGGCGCTGTCGCACCGGCCGCTATCCGGCCTGCGCGGCCTGTATGTGCTGGTTGTCATTGCCCTGGCCGGCTTGGGCGGAGGCGCCGCGGGACTGATGCTGAAGCATTCGAAATCCGGCGAACACGCCTTGTTCAACGTCGTGGTGACCGGCATGGCGATGGCGGCGCTGGCGGTCGTGCTGCTCTGTGTCGCACGAAAATTCGCCGTCTCGCGGCGCTGACGGCCGGCAGGCATCGGGCGCTGCAAGACAAAAGCGGCAAGCATGCACTTGCCGCGTCGACGCTCAGCAAATCGGAGTCGCTGCCGCGAAGCGTCAGTTGTGAATGTACTTGGTGAACACGTCGCTGAAATCGCGCTTGGTGTGCGTATCGAACATCGCCGTATTCAGCGCCTCCAGCAGTTCGCCATACTGGCTCACCAGGCTGCCTGCACCCGGCGCGATATTCAGCTTGTGCACCGACGCCGTCGCATCCAGCGCGCGCAGGGCGTTATCGCGCGATAGCGCATTGCGCTTTTGCTGCTTGCCGATCGTGATCAGGGCTTTATAGATATCCTTCAGCTGCTCGATGAAGCTCTTCTTCACGTCGATGGAAAACTTGGTGCCTTCCAGGTTGAACTTGAGTTCGATGTCCATGTCCAGCGTGCCGGCGGTTTCGATGCTGACGTCGGTGATCTGGTAAGACGCATAATCGTAGCGCTTGATCGAGCGTTTCGACGACACGGCCGAATCGCCATCCACGTGGATCAGGGCGAGATTGGTGAAGCAGTATTCGTCCTTCTTGCTCTTGATGAGGAAGAAGATCTGCTCGCCGTCTTCGCTGAACAGGTAATCGTCCGCGTCGACCTTGTCGTAATCGGCCGAGCCGACGATGACGCCGATATCGCTGAACCCCAGTGCTTCCGCTGCCAGTCTCTTAAACATGATCGCCCTCGCGTCGTGGAAAGCAATGAGATTACCATTATTTCAGTACGACAAGCCTGCGTAGCCCGGTGAGGTGATGTGAATCGGTAACGTGCCGCCAGCCAGGACGGGCAGGGCGCGGCTGCGCGGTCCGCCTTCGACCGGCTGCGCATAGGCGCTCGTGCCGTCGGCCAGCGTCCGCGCGCGTGGCGGGGTGCCGGCCCAGGCCGATGCCGGCACGGGCGCTGCCGAAGCGTGACCGGCTGCGGCTGCCAGCGCCTTCCAGGCCAGGGCGCGACTGGCCGGCGCGAGCCCGCCGGACGCGCCAGGGGAGCCGGGCGCCACGTTCGTGGGCCGCGGCTGGCGTGCCGGCGCGTCGTGCTCGACGGCAGAGCGCGCCAGCGCGCTGACGAAGCCGGCAGGGTCTGCCAGCGCGTCGGCCAGGCCGCCCTCGCGCAATTCGAACTGGGCCAGGCTATGGAGCGCGTCGAGCGACCAGGCCTGTGCGCCGGGCAGGGCGGTCCAGTCGTAGCTGGCCATGGCCTCTGGCGGTGCGATCCCGGGTGCGAACGCTGCATCGGGCGTGAACCCGCGCCGGCCGGAATTGGCGAACACGACCTGGGCCCAGTTGCCGCACCGCGCCCGCGCCTGCGGTGCGAGCGCGCGGTACCGGTCCGCTTCGCCCTTGCGTTCGATTTCCCAGACCAGCCCGCGGTAGAGCGTATAGGCGGCAAAGCCCATCGCCCCGGATTTGCGCGCCTGGCCCCGCTCGGCGTCGCAGCGCTCTCGCAGGCTGGCCAGTTCCTGCTTCAGTGCGGCCTCGCGCTCGTTGGCCTGCGCCAGCTGCGCAGTGAGCTCTTCCTGCTGGCGCAGCGTTTCCTTGAATTGGCTGGTCAGATCGGAGATTCCACTCGACATGAGGGTGACGGCCTCGGTGCGCCTGTCGAAGCCCTCCGCCAGCGTGTTGAACCGGTCCACCAGTTCGTTGTGCTGGTCGATCATCTGTTCCAGCCTGCGGCGCAGCTTTTCCCTGGACTGCCAGAGATTGTCGATGATCCCGTTGGCGTGGTTGACGGTTGCCTGGATATTGGCCTGGTGCTGGGCCCTTTCCCTGCGCGCCTCCAGCATGTCGCGCAGGTCGCTGCCCATCTGGAAGCCGATCGCGGCCATGGTACTGGCGGGAGGAAAACCGAAATCGTGCATCTGACTGTCTTTCTACCGGAAACCGGTGCTATCGGTGCAGGCACCGGGCCGTGCAATTGGTATCGCCAGCAGGAATCGAACCCGCATCCTGGACTTAGAAGGTCCTCGCACTATCCGTTGTGCTATGGCGACATCTTGCCATCAATCGGCCTGCTTGCGCAGGAAGGCCGGGATCGCCTCGTCCCGATCCGCCGCACCCTTCGCGTCGTATGCGTCGCGCACGATCTGCTCGACCTGGATGGCGAGCATGCGGTCTTCCTGCGTCGCGCCCGGCCTGCCGAAGCGGGCAACTTTGTCCGCCAGGCGCGTCATCAGGCTGCCCGGCATGAGGAGCTTGCGGATCGCATCGAGCAGGGCCTGCACCAGCGCCGCCTCCCCATGGCCGGCCGCGGCAAGCCCGCGCAGGGCATCGACCAGTTCCTGCGGCAATCTGTCTTCGAGCTGGTCGAGGGAGCCTGGCTGGGCGCCCGAACTGTCGCTGAAGTGCTCGGCAAAGGCGCGCATGCTGGCCCGGTTCGGGTAGGGATCGGCCTCCGGCAGCGCCTGGCGCCGGAACATCGCCGGCGTTTCGTAGCCTGCCTGGCGCTGGCGGAGCATCGGTGCCGTGTCGCCGCGGCTCCAGACTGCCGGCGCCGAATAGGTCCCGGTACGCAGCACGCCTGCGCCGCCCCAGCCCGCAGGCAGGGCCTGGGCGACGCGCTCCAGCGCCGGCATGGATGACTGCTTCTCGCCCTCCGCGCGCGCCAGCGTCAGCACCAGGTTGGTCGTCTGGCCGACCAGGCCATATTCCATGGCCAGCGCATGGCGCGTGCGGGCGTCGGCATCGCGCATGCGCGCCGCGGCGGCTATCCTGGCCAGGGTGTCGCCTTCGATGACGTCGCCATCGATGCGCAGCTCGGCGCGCTGCGGCGCCCCGCTGCCGGCGTCGCGCCATTCGAGCACGGCGCTGCCGGGTGCACGTTCGAAGAAGCCGGCGAAGTGGTGCACGGTCTCGCCACTGAAGAGCGGGCCGGAATCCGCCTGCCAGCGTGCGTCGCCATCCCAGCGCACCTGCGCGTTCGTCACCGGCGCCTGGCGCATGCGCCCCACCATCCTGCGGATTGCGCCGCTGGCTTCCGCCGGGTCGGCGACCAGTTCGCAGGCGCCGCCGCTGCGGATGGCCAGCATGTGCAGGAGCGACGAGGCCGGCGCGCTGCCGATCCCGACCGCGAACACGCGCTGGCCGGCCCGTTCGGCGCAGGCGACGAGTTCGTCCGCTTCCCACACGTCGCCGTCGGTGACCAGCAGGACATCGGCAACGGCAGGGGCGCCGAGTTCGAAGGTGGAAAGCAGCGCCTGGCGGATGTCGGTGCCGCCCATGTCGGCCTGGGTGGCGGAGACCCAGCCGCCGGCCTTGGCGATGGCGCGCGGGGTGGCTGCCATCAGCGTGCGGGTGCAATGCTCGACCTCGCTGCCGAAGCGGCTGAAGCTGAAGCTGTCGGCAGTGTCGAGGTGGCTCAGGACCTGGTGCAGGGCGGTGCGTGCGGCGTCGATGCGGTCGCCATTCATCGAGCCCGAGCAGTCGACCAGGATCTTCAGGCCAAGCGGATGCGCGGCGGCCGTGCGTTCGGGACAGAAGCTCGCGAGCGCAACGTAACCACGGCCGTCCTTGCCGACAGTGGATACCGAGCTTGCCGCCAGGCCGTCGATGGCCAGCACGAAATCGCGGTCGAGGCAGGCCTCAGCGGGCGAAACATGAACACCGCCCTCAGTGCGGCGCGTCGCCAGCGCGTGCGACGGCGACGCCAGCCGGCCCCCGGCAAGTTCGCCATGCAGTTCCAGGTCGAGCGTGAAGGGATGCCGGGCCAGCAGGTCGGTCACGGGCACCTGGTGCGGCTGCATGCCGATCGCGCCCGGATCGCCAAAGCGCGGCCCGATGACGGTCGGGACCACCAGCCGCACCTGGCTCTGCGCCAGGGTGAGCAGCTGGGCATAGCGGAAGCGCAGCAGCGCCGTTTCGTTCGGCAGCAGGTTGCCCACGTTGACGGTGTACACACCATCGGCCGCGCGTTCCACCATCACTGCCGTATCGCCTTCTTCCAGCGCGCGCTCATACTGGCGCTCGCCGTCGGCCTTGGCCACCACGGTCCCGCGCAGCGCGCGCTCGCCCAGCACGCATTCGACGTCCAGCAAGACCGCATTCCACGGCACCGGGAAGCTGTACACGGCCTCGATGTTCGTAGCGCCGGCATTCCGGTAGCGCTGCTCCACGTTCAGTTCGAACAACAGTCCCTTGACGCTGCCCTCGGCATGCACCGATTCCAGCACCGATGCGCCGGCCTTGCCGCGCAAGCCTGCGAACGCTTCGCTGCCCATGTTCGTGTTCACGCCGATGCTCATGCTGATGGATCCTCTTGTTTGATGTGCTGGTAAGCCGCCATCACGGCGGCAAAGAATGTCCGGACCTGTTCCGGCGACAGCCCGGCCTGCGCCGGGTCGAGCTTCACCTCGACGCCTTCGTCGACGATGAAATGGCTCCAGACCTCGACGGTCCCGCTGCGGTTGCGGCGTTCGGGAGGGGGCTCGGAGGCATTGTCCAGGCGCTCGCGGATGCGTTCGAGCGACAGTCCCTCCTGGGTCCAGCGCCGGATCGCCAGCAGCTGCTCCAGGTGTTGCTGGCCATAGCGTGCCGAACGGGTTTCGCCTTCCGGACGGTCCACCAGGCCCAGCTGGATGTAGTAGCGCACCGTCCGCTTCGGCAAGCCGGTCAGGGCGGACAGTTCGTCGATGCTGAAGGTTCTCGGTTCCTCGCTTGTCACGCTCATGCTCCAGATAGATCGCCATGGCTGGTTCAGTCAGGCAGTTTTAATACAGTAAATTGTGACAGTAATACTGTCAATAAGTTTTTGCTGTCGTTCATGCATCGCATCCAGGCAAGGCGGTAGGGCAGGGCGTTGTAGCAATCAGGAAATTGCAATACTATCCAGAACCTTGTGGTGCACCGGACCATCCTGCGCCATCGTTCTATTCTGAGGATCTGATTGCATGAAGACTTTCCCATCGAAGCTGGTGCTTGCAGCCTGCATTTCGTCCGCCCTCGCGTCGACTGCCCTGGCGCCGGCCCACGCCGCCGGCAAGCCGGCAGCCAGCGCGCCGCAAGCCGGCCTGAAAGTGGACTTCCAGAAGTTCACGCTGCCGAACGGCTTGGATGTGGTCTTCCACATCGACCGCTCCGACCCGGTCGTTGCCGTCAACCTGACCGCGCACGTGGGTTCTTCGCGCGAAAAGGCCGGCCGCACCGGTTTTGCCCACCTGTTCGAACACCTGCTGTTCCTGGAATCGGAAAACCTGGGCAAGGGCGGTCTCGACAAGATGACGGCGCGCATCGGCGGCTCCGGCGCCAACGGCTCGACCTCGCAGGACCGCACCAACTACCTGCAGACGGTGCCGAAGGATGCGCTGGAAAAGATGATCTGGGCCGAAGCCGATAAACTCGGCTGGTTCATCAACACCGTCACCGAGCCGGTGCTGGCCAAGGAAAAGCAGGTCGTCAAGAACGAAAAGCGCCAGGGCGTCGATAACGCGCCGTATGGCCACACCCGCTACGTCATCAACAAGGCCCTGTACCCGCTTGATCACCCCTACAACTGGCAGGTGATCGGCTCGCTGGAAGACCTGCAGAACGCGACCCTGGACGACGTCAAGGAGTTCTACCGCCTGTGGTACGTGCCGAATAACGTGACCCTGGTGATTGCCGGCGACTTCGATCCCGTCCAGGCCCGCAAATGGGTCGAGAAGTATTTTGCCGAGATCAAGCGCGGCGCGCCGATGCAGGCCATGGCCAAGCGGCCCGGCGTGGTGAAGCAGACCGTGAAACTGGCGCACGAAGACAACTTCGCCAAGCTGCCCGAGCTGACCATGGCCTGGCCGACGGTCGAGGACCTGCACCCGGATTCGTACGCACTGGAAGTGCTGGCCGAATACCTGTCCGACACCAAGCGCGCGCCGTTCTACCAGGTGCTGGTGGAAGACGACAAGCTGGCGCCCGCCGTCCAGATGGGCAACCAGACTGCCGAACTGGCCGGCCAGTTCATGCTGAAGGTGCGCGCCTTCGAGGGCAAGCCGCTCGACGACGTGGCCGCCTCGATCGACAAGGCCTTTGCCAAGTTCGAGAAGGAAGGCATCTCCGAGCGCGACCTGAACCGCATCAAGGCCGGCCTCGAGACGCGCTTCTATAACTCGGTGTCGAGCGTGCTCGGCAAGTCGGCGCTGCTGGCCGAATACAACTACCTGACCGGCAACCCGGGTCATATCGAAGAAGGCATCCGGAAGACCCTGGCCGTCACCACGGCCGACGTGCGCCGCGTGTACGACACCTACATCAAGGGCAAGCCTTACGTTGCAACCAGTTTCGTCCCGCGCGGCAAGCTGGCGCTGGCCCTGAGCGGCTCTAGCAAGGCCGACGTGGTCGAGGAAAAAGTGGTGCAGGGCGCCGAGAACGCGGTCGATCCGAGCGCGAACGCCGAATACGCCAGGACCCCGTCGAAGATCGACCGCAGCAAAGAGCCGCCTTACGGTCCGGCGCCGGTGGTGAAGGTGCCGCAGGTGTGGGACACCAAACTGGCGAACGGCATGCGCGTGGTCGGCATCGAGAACGACGAAGTGCCGCTGGTGGAGTTCGACATCGCCATCGATGGCGGCCTGTTGCTCGACAAGCCGGAAAAGGTGGGCGTGGCCAACCTGATGGCGCGCCTGATGACCCAGGGCACGGCGAAGAAGACGCCGCAGGAACTGGAAGAAGCGATCCAGCAGTTGGGTGCCAACATCAGCGTGTTCGCGCGCAACGAAGACGTGCGCATCGGCGTCACCACCCTGGCCCGCAACTATGCGGCGACGCTCGACCTGGTCGAGGAAATCCTGCTGCAGCCGCGCTGGGACGAGAAGGAATTCGCCCTCATCAAGCAGAGCGTGCTGAGCCAGATCCGCCAGCAGGAAGCCGAGCCGAATGCCGTGGCCAGCCTGAACTTCGGCAAGCTCGTGTATGGCAAGGACGACCCACGTTCGCGCAACATCCTGGGCACGGTGGAGAGCGTGAATGCGATCACCATCGACGACCTGAAGGCGTATTACCGCGCCAACCTGTCGCCATCGGTGGCGCGCATGCACGTGGTCGGCGCCTTGCCGAGGGCGACGGTGACCCGCTCGCTGGCCGAGCTCAGCCGCGATTGGAAGGCCAAGCCGGTCGCGCTGCCGGCCGCCGTGCCCGCGCCGGCCCCGGCGCCGGCCAGGGTCTACTTCGTCGACGTACCGGATGCCAAGCAGTCGGTGCTGCGCATCGGCTACCGCGCGCTGGCGGCGACCGACCCGGACTTCTACCCGGCGATCGTGACCAACTACATCCTCGGCGGCGGCGGTTTCGCCTCGCGCCTGACCCAGCAGCTGCGTGAAGGCAAGGGCTACACCTACGGCATCAATTCCTCGTTCGCAGGCAGCGACAGCGCCGGACCCTTCACGATTGCCAGCGGCGTGCGCAGCAACGTCACACTCGAGTCGGCCCAGCTGGTGAAGCAGGTGTTGCAGGAGTATCCATCGACCTATTCGGCGGCCGACCTGGAAACGACCAGGAACTTCCTGGTGAAGAGCAATGCCCGCGCCTTCGAGACCTCGGCGGCGAAGCTGAACATGCTGGACAACATCAGCAAGTTCGGCTGGCGCGCCAGCTACGTCAAGGACCGCGAAGCCATCGTCAAGGCCATGACGCTGCCGCAGATCCAGTCGCTGTCGCAGAAGTACCTGGACCCGTCGAAGATGGTCTGGCTGATCGTGGGCGACGCCAAGACCCAGCTGCCGCGCATGCAGGAGCTGGGCTTCGAGGAGCCGGTCGTGATCGGCAAGTAAGCCTTACCCGCTGCGGCATCGCCGAGAGTCCGGGCGACGCCGCGGCAAGCCGCTTGTAGCGATTGCCGGAAAACGACTGCAGCATCGTGAGGAAGTCATGGAATCCGAATACCTTGTGGAACCTGTGGGGCCGCCGCTGTTGCTGGAAAGTCATACCGACCTGTGCGACCTGACCGTCGGCCTTTCGGGCCTGCGTATCGCTGTCCTGGTAGGCAGGGACGATATGGAAAGCGACCAGTTCGTCGAAGTCGTTTTCCCGACCTTCCGGGGTTTTCGCTACCTTGACGAAGGAGACCTGCTTCGGTACTGGCGCAGCGGGAGCTTCGATACCGCGAATTATGTGGTTTTCGAACTGAAAAGCGGCGGATGGGGGCGGCAGGAAGAACGCAACGGCATGCTGAACGTTACCGGGGCAATCGGCAGCTACCGGGAATGGCTGGTCGTCAGCGGCAACGCGTGCGTGAACGTCATTGCGCACATCGAGCCGCTCGTGCGCTGTATCGGAATCACAGGGTCAAGGAGGATATGATGGCTTATGGGCAGATGAGGCAAGACCAGGCGAGTATACGCAAGGAGCCTTCCGTGGTTGATATTGCAATGAATGTACTCAGGATCGTTTCAGGGCCGCTGATTGTCACCACAATGATGAGCACGGTTCAAGCCGCTCCGCTCACGAGTCATTTTCCTGACAAGGACCTGGGCCGTTTCCTAGCCGAGAAATTCGATCTGGCGAGTATCCGCAGCTCGTTCGGGCCACGACGCTCTCCAGCGCTGCGAACATTCACCGACTTCGGAATGAAACCAAGTGAAGCGACCGATCTCGCCGTGGTGTTCGACCATACTGGCCACTGGTTCTACGAGCTGAAGGTCATGGGGCGGCGCGATGTCAACGATGACGGCATCGAGGACCTGGAAGTATGCTTCACCGATCGCGCCCAGAATGGCGGAAGCTACCATACGTCGAAAGGCCTGCTCGTTACCCGCTATGCCAGCGACGCCTACGCCGTGGCGCTGAACTACCCGCTCGACGACGGCATTTGTACACAATCTACCCGCTAGCACCCATGACCGCTCGCTCCTGGTACTTCGGCTGGAACATCGTTGCCGCCGCCACCCTCCTGACCACGCTCACGGTGGGCATGCGCCTCGGCATCGGGCCTTTCTTCCTGCCGATGGTGGAAGACCTGGGTTTCAGCCGCAGCCTGCTGGCTTCGATCATCGCCATCGGCATGCTGTGCTATGGCCTGGCGATGCCGCTGGCGGGTTACCTGGTCGGGCGCTTCGGCACGCGCTTCGTGCTGCTGCTCGGCACCGCCATCGTGTTCGGCTCGGTGATCTGGACCGTGAACGCCCGCACCCCGCTGGCCTTCCTGCTGGCGTTCGGCGTGCTGATGTCGGTCGGTCTCGGCTTCACCAGCCCGGTGGCGCTCACGCCCATCATCAGCCGCTGGTTCACGCGCCAGCGCGGCATGGCGCTGTTCTTCCTGTCCACCGGGTCGATGGCCGGCATGGCGCTGCTTACGCCGATCCTCACGGCGGCGATCCACGCGATCGGCTGGCAATCGACGCTGGTCGGCTTCGCCGTGATCTTTGCGCTGGTGACCGTCCCGGCGGCGCTGCTGTGCATGCGCGAGGGGACGCCCGAGCATACCGATTTGCTGCCCGAGCAGGTCAGCGCCCACAAGGCCGGTAGCAAGGCGGCGCCGGTCAGCCTGACGTTCGCTGCGGCGGTCCAGACGTCACCGTTCTGGAAAATCGTGATCGGCCTGTTCGCCTGCGGCTTCAGCATGAACCTGCTCGGCACCCACGGCGTGCCGATGCTGATGGACCACGGTTTCGATGCCATGACCAGTTCCTACGGCATCGGGCTGATCGGCCTGGTGGCCATCCTCGGCACGCTGGTGCTGGGCCGGCTGTCGGACCGCCTGCCGCGCCGCAACATCCTCGGCACCATCTACCTGGTGCGCGGCCTGGGCTTCTTTGCGCTGCTGGCCGTCGGCACCCACTGGGAGCTGTACATCGCCGCGGCCATCGGCGGCATGGTCTGGGCCGGCAGCATCGCCACTTCGTCGGCGATGCTGGCCGATATCTACGGCGTGCGCCTGGTCGGCGTGATGTACGGCACGGCCTACCTGGGCCACCAGGTCGGCGCCATGCTCAGCTCCTGGCTGGGCGGCTGGGCTTTCGACCGCTTCGGCACGCACTGGGTGGCCTTCGGCATGTCCGGGGTGCTGCTGGTGATCGCGGCGGCCGTGTCGATGCGGCTGCCGCTGAAAGGTTTTACCTTGATGGCGCCGGTCGCACGGGCTGCCGGGTAGGGGGCAGAACTACTCAAGCCAAAACAAAAGGGACTGCCGCGCTAACGGAAGTCCCTTTGTCGTTTGAGGCAGGCGCCCGCAGGCGGCCCCGGATCAATTGCGGCGCTTGCGCGTCACGACCGCCTTTTTCTTCTTCGGCGTGACCACCACCTTCGATTTGCTGCGGCTCGATGCCTTGGCTTTCATCTTCACGCCACCGCTCGAGGCCTTGATGCGCGGTGCGCGGCTGCTGGCCTTCATCTTCACTGCGCGCGGGGCGCTGGCGACGACCGGGTCCTTGCCGTTGATGTAGCGGCGGATGTTCAGCGCGTCCATGATACGGGCCGACGAGGCGCCGGCGTTCAGCAGCACCATGGTCGCGTTCTTGCCGGCGGCCTTGATGCTCATGATCAGGCAGCGGCCCGCTTCCTGGGTGTAGCCGGTCTTCGACAGGCCGACGTCCCAGCCCTTGGCGCCGACCAGGCGGTTGGTGTTGTGGAATTCGACTTCGCGGCTGTTGATGCTGACCAGGTTCTTGGCATCGGTGGTGCGGTCGGTGATTTCCTTGTACTGGCTGGCGGCATTCGCCATCTTGACCAGGTCGGCCGCGGTCGAGCGGTTGTTCGGCGACAGGCCGGTCGGTTCTTCGATCACGGTGTTGGTCATGCCCAGCGCGGCGATCTTGTGGCGCACGGCGGCCTTGAAGGCCGGCACGCCGCCCGGATAGGTGCGGGCCAGCGAGGCGGCGGCGCGGTTGTCCGAGGACATCAGGGCCAGCTGCAGCACGTCTTCGCGCGGAATGCTGGCGCCGACCGGCACGCGCGAGCTGCTGTGCTTCAGGGTGTCGACGTCGCTGCGGTCGATCTCGATCAGTTCCTGCATGTCCTGCTTCGCGTCCAGGATGACCATGGCTGTCATCAGCTTGGTCAGCGAGGCGATCGGCATGACGGCGCTGGCGTTCTTTTCCAGCAAAATCTTACCGGTGTCATCTTCCACCACCAGGACCGATTGCGAACCGAACGGCACCGCGAGTGCGGCAGCAGACGAGATCGACAATAGGACGGCAGCGAACAGTTTTTTCATCATGGTGTCGGAATGGGGAGTCGGGTTGAGGGCCAGGATGCCAGGGCGGCATCGCGTCTTGCTGTAAGGCACACCGAAGCTTGAAAGATAGCATCGCCATTTCCCTATGTCTATGGCGCACAGGAAAAAACGACCCTGATATGCATATTTTCCCGAAAAAAAGGCCCTGCGTTGTTGCAGGGCCTTTTTAGAGTTGCAAGAAGCTGACTGCTTCGTCAAGACGATTACTTCGGCTGGTAGATCTTGTCGAATTCGCCGCCGTCGTCGAAGTGGACCTTCTGGGCATTGCGCCAGCCGCCGAACAGCTCGTCAACCGTGAACAGCGAGATCGGCTTGTAGTTCGCCGCATACTTCTTCATTACCGCTTCGTTGCGCACGCGCAGGAAGTGCTTGGCGCCAATTTCCTGGCCGGCCGGCGAGTACAGGAAGTTCAGGTAAGCCGTTGCTGGTTTACGCACGTTGCGGCGGTCGACCACCTTGTCGACCACGGCCACCGGCGATTCGGCCAGGATCGAGGCTTGCGGATACACGACCTCGAAGTTGTCGCCGAATTCCTTGCGCACCATGCTGACTTCGTTCTCGAAAGTCACCAATGCGTCGCCGATCTGGCGCTGGGTAAAGGTGGTGGTGGCGGCACGGCCGCCGCCGTCGAGGATGGGCACGTTCTTGAAGATGCGGCCGACCAGGTCGCGCGCCTGGGCTTCGTTGCCGCCCTTTTTCAGCACCGAGCCCCAGGCCGCCAGGTAGGTGTAGCGGCCATTGCCGGCGGTCTTCGGATTCGGGATCACGACCTGCACGCCCGGCTTGGCCAGGTCTTCCCAGTTCTTGATGCCTTTCGGATTGCCCTTGCGGACCAGGAACACCATGGTCGAGTAGTAGGGCGCCGCGTTGTTCGGGAACTTCTTCGCCCAGTCCTTGGCCACCAGGCCGCGGTCGGCCAGCATGTCGATGTCGTTGGCCTGGTTCATGGTAACGACCGAGGCTTCCAGGCCGTCGGCCACGGCGCGCGCCTGCTTGCTCGAGCCGCCGTGCGATTGCTTGATGTTGACGGTATCGCCGGTCGCTTTCTTGTAGTCGGCGATGAAGGCCGGGTTGATATCCTTGTACAGTTCACGCGCCACGTCGTAGGACACGTTCAGCAGCTCGACGTTGGCGGCGCTGGCGCTCAGCGGCAGGGCGGCGCCCAGGGCCAGCGCGGCGCCAAGCGACAGCGCCAGGCGGCGCAGGGGCAGGGGCAGGAAGTCATGGTTCGGCATATGTTCTCGCTCTTTGTATATTCTATGAAGACAGTGTGCATGTTCCTTAATTTTGCGTCGAAACGGAAGAATACTTTCGTCATATGCTTAGAAGCTGCGCGCGCCTGGACGGAGGTATGCATGGCTTCCGGCAGACGAACTCGCTTTCGGTGTATAGTCCGGTCATTGCGTTACCCGGACGGGATAACACGAGGGTAGCGCTTTGCAAAAGAATAGTGAGACAACGATTTACAGGTTAGATGGTATGGGTATCGACATTCGCACAGCAGCACCGGCCGACGCCGTTTCCGCCTGCGCCTTGCTACGCCGCTCGATAGAGCTCGGCTGCGAGGCCGATCACCGCGACCGCCCGGGCCTCCTCGACACCTGGCTCGGCAACAAGACGCCGGAGAATGTCGGCGCCTGGTTCGCCGCGCCAACCAACTACGCCATCGTTGCCGAGCAGGACGGCAAGCTGCTCGGCCTGGCCTTGCTGACCCAGGCCGGCAAGGTGCCACTCTGCTACGTCGAGCCGGATGCCTTGCGCATCGGCGTCGGCCGCTCCCTGCTGGCGGCCCTGGAAGCGCAGGCGCGCACCTGGAACATCCGCAAGCTGCACCTGCACAGCCCGCAGAGCGCAGCGCAATTTTTCGAGCGCCACGGCTACACGAATGCCGGCCTGGAAAAGTCCTGCTTCGGCATGGAAAGCAACCTGTTGTGGAAAGCACTGGATATCGATCCAGCGGTTGCAGCGAAACAAGGCAAACGATTTTGTAATTGCAGTCAATAAGCAACAAGTAAGCACTTCTTTGTGCGAAGTTGTTAAGTTATAGTACGCAAGTTCGCATAGATGAGTAGCTTATGTCTTCCCGTAGAGATTTCCTCCGACAGGGCATGCACCTGTCCGCCCTGGGCGTCCTCAGCCCGACCCTGATCGGCAGCGCCCAGGCTGCAGCGCAGGCAGCGCCGGCCGACCTGACTCCCCCTCCCGATTTGTTCGACGCGCAATTGCTCGACCTCGATTTCTGGGTCAAGCCGCGCACGCTGACCGTCACCCGTCCGGCCAGCGGCGAAAAGGCCAAGATCCTGTACTGGAAGGACGGCGAGATGATCGATTCCGCCTACCAGCAACTGTGCCACCTGCTGCGCGACGTGAACGGCAAGCAGACCGCGCCGATCGATCCGAAGCTGCTAGAAATCCTGTGGAGCACGCAAGCCTTCATTGCCCGCTACGGCCTCGAGCAACCGCTTGAGATCCTGTCGGGCTACCGCACCCCGGCCTCGAACGCACGCCTGATCGAAGCCGGCGTGCCGGCCGCGCGCAAGTCGCTGCACATGACGGGCAAGGCAGCCGACATCCGCATCGCCAGCCTGAACGAGGAAGTCCTGGGCGGCCTCGTGCGCAGTTTCCGCACGGGTGGGGTGGGGTATTACTACCGTTCCGGCCCGAAAGGTGGCTGGATTCACGCGGATACCGGCCTGAACCGCACCTGGAAGGGATAATCGCGCCGCGGTGCGCCGGTTCGCAGGGATTCTTGCTATCGTAGGGGTGTGCGGCGCCGCTTGCGCCGCTGTATCGACGCATCCCGACTCATCCGATCCGAGGAGAACACGATGGCAACGATGAACGCACCCACGATGGACCGCCGCACCAGCCCGGAACGCCGCCTTGCCCTGCGCGAAGGGCGCCGTTCTGCGATGTCTGCCCTCGATTACCTTGCCATGGCGCTGCTGATCGTCGGCGGCCTGAACTGGGCCATGGTCGGCCTGTTCGACGTCGATATCGTTGCCACCATCTTCGGCCCGGGCAGCCCGGCCACGCGCCTGGTGTACGTGGTGGTGGGTCTGGCCGCGCTGTACTCGATCTACACGACGGCGAAGATGGCGACCGCCAAGCGCCACTGATGACGTCGCCGGTGGCCGTGCGCATCGGCCTGATTTCCGATACCCACGGCCTGCTGCGTCCGGAAGCCTTAAGCTTCCTGGCCGGCTGCGACCATATCGTGCACGGCGGCGACATCGGTAAACCCGAGATCCTCGACCAGCTCGCGGCCCTTGCGCCCTTGACCGTGGTGCGCGGGAATAACGACCGCGAGGCCTGGGCCGCCGCCATACCCGTGACGGCGACGCTGCACTGCGCGGGCGTGACCCTGTACGCGATCCACGACCTGAAGGAACTCGACATCGACCCGCGCGCGGCCGGGGTGCGCGTGGTCGTCTCCGGTCATTCGCACAAGCCGGCCTGCAGCGAGCGTGGCGGCGTCCTGTACGTCAATCCAGGCAGCGCCGGCCGCCGCCGCTTCAGGCTTCCCATTTCCTGCGCCGAGCTGTTGATCGAGGGCGATGTGGTGACGCCGCGCATTGTGACCATCGTCGACCATTAAAGCGCGGCACACGCATGCATGCAAATGCCGTAGCATACGGCTCTTACGTTATTCTTATCGCATGTCATGACCGCATCAAACGAATCCCAAGACACCCCGCCGCGTTTCCGTCCCCGTCCCTGGATCCATCTCGAGACCCCGCAGGATGTCGAGCTCTGGATTGCCGAGCATGACCAGGCGATGCAGGACCTGATCAAGCCGCAGGAAACCGGCTACGGCGTCAAGTTCACGCTGGCCGAAGGCGGCGACATTTACCTGCAGACCGGCGAGGACGCCATCGTGCTCGACGTCGAGCCGGACGCAGCCTGGATCGCGCCCCTGATCACGGCGGCCACCGGCGCCGAGCCGCCGCCGGGCCAATACTGGCTGCTGCCGGCAGACAGGCTGGTGCAGCTGGTCATCGGTTTGTCGAGCCTGGTTGCCAGCACCACGCTGGTGGTCGGCCACCGCTTCGGCTCACACGGCCGCCGCATAACGTATTAGGTATGCCTGGTGGGGACGAGTCCCCACCCTACGATGAAGGTAGGGTGGGGACTCGTCCCCACCGGTGCTCAGAAGTGGTGCGTCACGCCCATCGCCAGGGTGCGCGTTTCGATCCCCAGCTGCGGCGCAGTCGTCCCGGCTACCAGCGGCAAGACAGTCCCGTTCAGGATGATGGTCGACACCCCGAAGTTACGCACCGAGCCCGCGCGCAGGTAGAGACCGGTGCGGCGCGACAAATCGTAATCCGCGCCCAGCATGATCCCCAGCGCCGACGAGTCCGCCAACTGGCCGGCTGCATTGCGCGCACGTTCGGTGTCGCGGTAGACCGCCGACGCCCGGTAGGTGAACTGTCCGCGCGGCACGATCAGCCCCAGCGTCACCAGCGAGGCCTCGCCGCTCTGCGCCTCGCGCGGCTTGATCTGGACGTAGGACGTCGACAGCACCAGCCTGCCATTGTCGAAGATCGCGCCGCACGACGGGATATCCGTGCGCACGCTCCGGGCCGGCGCGCCGCTCGTCACCGCGACCGGGCTGCTGAAGCCCTGGGTCAGGCTGGCCGCCAGGTAGAACGGCCCGCTGTTGTACGACAGCACGCCGCCGCGCGCGCCGGTCCTCGGCTCGTTGGCGCCGGTCGGGTTGGTGGCGTAGATGAACTGCGCCGACAGCGGGCCGACGCGCGGCGTGGCATAGGTAATCGACTTCGGCACGCGCACCGGAATCGTCGCGGCGCCGGGGCCGAGGTCGGTGTTCGAGCCGAGGCCGCGCGGGGTCTGCATAATGCCGCCGCCGACCCAGGTGTAGACCGAGTTCGTGACCGGCAGGCCATACGGGTCGATGAACAGCGGCAGCATCGCGTTGATCTGATTACCGATGCGCAGCGCGCCCCAGGTAGTGGAGCGCAGGCCCACCCAGGATTCGCGGTTGAACAGGGCTGCCGCTTGCTGGGTGCCGTCGTCGGCATTCAGGCCAGCTTCCAGCTTGATCTCCGCCTTCAGGCCGCCGCCCAGGTCTTCCGATGCGTAGAAGCCGAGCTTGGAGCTGTAGGTGCCGCCGCTTTGCATCTGCCACTTGCCCGCGGCGTGGTCGGTGTTCGTGTACAGCGCGCCGAGGTCGACGGTGCCGTAGACCACCGTGGTGCTGGCGGCGCGGCTGAATTCGGGCAACTGGGCCAGGCGGGTCATCAGGTAGGAGGGCGTGGTCTGGGCGTTGGCATGGGCGAAAGCGCAGGCAAGGGCGGTGCAGAGCAGGGCGCGGCGGAAGGTGCTTGGCATGGAGGCAAGGTTGGTGAAATTGAAGGCGCGCATTATTGCATATGGATAATGCGCGTCACCAGCAAGGCGGGATGAACAGTTGTTGCACTCAGGTAACAAATGTCAGCGTGCCTGATATTGCCCACGTATCGAATGGTCACGTGCCGTACCGCGTGGACACAGGTGTCCACCCTACCAAAGCAGGGCACGAATGCCACGCGGTCTTTCGTGCCCATGTACCCCCCCACCGCCACAAACAAAAAACAGCCCCGGTAGGGTGGGCCGGGCCGCGCTAGGCACCTGTGCCCACGCGGTCTTTCGTGTCCATGCGCACCCCACTGCCACAAACAAAAACAGCCCGCCGAAGCGAGCTGTCTTTCCAAGGGACGATCCGATTACATATTTGGATAATTCGGCCCGCCGCCACCCTCCGGCGTCACCCACACGATGTTCTGCGTCGGGTCCTTGATGTCGCAGGTCTTGCAGTGCACGCAGTTCTGCGCATTGATCTGCAAACGGTCCTGTCCCGCATCGGTCTTCACGTACTCGTACACGCCCGCCGGGCAGTAGCGCTGTTCGGGACCGGCATACTTGGCCAGGTTCACCTCGACCGGAATCGCCGGATTTTTGAGGGTCAGGTGCACCGGCTGGTCTTCCGCGTGGTTGGTGTTCGAGATGAACACCGACGACAGCTTGTCGAAGGTCAGCTTGCCATCCGGCTTCGGATACACGATCGGCGTGAATTCCGAGGCCGGGCGCAGGCATTCGTTGTCGGCGTGCTTGTGGCGCAGCGTCCAGGGCGCCTTGCCCTTGAAGATCAGCTGGTCGATGCCGGTCATCACCGTGCCCAGGTACAGGCCCTTGCTCATCCACGGCTTGAAGTTGCGCGCCACATGCAGCTCTTCGTGCAGCCAGGAGTTCTTGAAGGCTTCCGGATAGCTCGTCAGTTCGTCGTGCTGGCGGCCCGCGCCGAGTGCGGCGAAGGCCGATTCCGCCGCCAGCATGCCGGTCTTGATCGCGCCGTGGCTGCCCTTGATGCGGCTGACGTTCAGGAAGCCGGCGTCGCAGCCGATCAGGCAGCCGCCCGGGAACACGGTCTTCGGCAGCGATTGCAAACCACCCGCGGTGATGGCGCGCGCACCGTAGGAAATGCGCTTGCCGCCTTCGAAGTAGCCGCGGATCGCCGGATGGGTTTTATAACGCTGGAATTCCTCGTACGGCGACAAATACGGGTTCTGGTAGGACAGGCCCACCACGTAGCCCACGGCCACCTGGTTGTTCTCCAGGTGATACAGGAAAGAGCCGCCATAGGTATCGGTCGGCAGCGGCCAGCCGGCGGTGTGGATCACCAGGCCCGGCTTGTGCTTGGCCGGGTCGATTTCCCAGAGTTCCTTGATGCCGATGCCGTACACCTGCGGGTCCTTGTCCTTGTTCAGGTCGTACTTGGCCATCAGCTGGCGGCCCAGGTGGCCGCGCGAGCCTTCGGCAAAGAAGGTGTACTTCGCGTGCAGTTCCATGCCGAGCTGGAAGTCCGGACCCGGTTCGCCATCGCGCTTGACGCCCATGTTGCCGGTGGCGACACCCTTCACCGAGCCGTCCTCGTTGTAGAGGATCTCGGCCGCCGGGAAGCCGGGGAAGATTTCCACGCCCAGGCTTTCCGCCTGCTGGCCCAGCCAGCGCGTGACGTTGGCCAGCGAGATGATGTAGTTGCCGTGGTTGGTCAGCGATTTCGGCACCATGAAGCCCGGCGTCGCGTACGACTTGGTCTCGGTCAGGAACAGCACCTGGTCTTCGGTGACCGGGGTGTTGAGCGGCGCGCCGAGTTCCTTCCAGTTCGGGAACAGCTCGTTCAGCGCGATCGGGTCCATCACCGCGCCCGACAGGATGTGGGCGCCGACTTCGCTGCCTTTCTCGAGCACGCAGACCGAGACTTCCTGGCCTTTTTCGCTTGCCAACTGCTTCAGGCGAATCGCCGCCGACAGGCCCGCCGGGCCGCCGCCGACGATCACAACGTCGTACTCCATTGCTTCGCGCGGTCCGTATTGTTCGAGGATGTTGGTAGGCTCTGTCATGGTCGTAAAATGGGTTAAAAAAATTTAAGCACGAGTGTGCGGGTTTTTGCTGCCGTTTGCAATGTGGCGCGCCACTTTAGGGTGAATATTAGGGGCGAAGGTCTAATCCCGGCATTCCGGCGCTGCGTTTTATGCCATCATTATGCCTTCATAGTCATCCGTGCAGCGGCACACCAGACAGGAGCGAACGTGGGCATCGAAGTGAATTTTGAAGGAAAGATCGCCATGGTCACCGGCGCCTCGAGCGGCCTCGGGGCGCGCTTCGCGAAAGCCCTGGCCGGCGCCGGCGCCCAGGTGGTGCTGGCCTCGCGCCGCATCGACCGCCTGAAGGAACTGCGCGCCGAAATCGAGGCCGACGGCGGCGCCGCCCACGTGGTCACGCTGGATGTCACCGACCTCGCCAGCATCAAGTCGGCGATCGCCCACGCCGAAACCGAGGCCGGCCCGATCGACATCCTGGTCAACAACTCCGGCGTGCAAAGCACCCAGCGCCTGCTCGACGTCACCGAAGACGATTACCAGTACATCATGGACACCAATTTGCGCGGCGCCTTTTTCGTGGCCCAGCAGGCGGCCAAGCGCATGATCCAGCGCGCAAAGGGCGACCCGCGCAAGCAGCACCGCATCGTCAACATCGCCTCGGTGGCCGGCCTGCGCGTGCTGCCGCAGATCGGCGTGTACTGCATGAGCAAGGCCGGCGTGGTGCAGATGACCAAGGCGATGGCGGTGGAGTGGGGCAAGTACGGCATCAACGTGAATGCCATCTGCCCCGGCTACATCTCCACCGAGATGAACGAGGATTATTTCGAGACCGAGCAGGGCAAGAAGCTGATCGAGCTGCTGCCACGCAAGCGCCCGGGCAAGCCGGAAGACCTGGACGGCTTGCTGCTGTTGCTGGCGGCCGAGGAAGCCCACTTCATCAACGGCGCCATCATCACGGCCGACGACGGCATGACGGCGCAGTAAGGTTCTTTGTACCGATTCGCACGACAGATTTTTAGGCAACAAGAGCAGGAAGCATGAGCAACAAGAAGTTGGTACACACGATGCGGATGCCCGTCCGCTGGGGCGACATGGACGCCATGGGCCATGTCAACAACACGGTTTATTTCCGCTACATCGAAACGGCGCGCATCGCCTGGCTGGAACAGGTGGGCGCCTTGCCCGACCCGAGCAGGAGCGGCCCGGTGCTGATCAATGCGCAGTGTTCGTTCCTGAAGCAGCTGAAATATCCGGCCGAGATCGAGGTGACGTCCTGGGTCGGTCCGCCGGGACGGTCGAGCTTCGAGGTATCGCACGAGATTCGTCTCGTGGAGGCGAACGGCGAGGCCGGCGCGCTGCATGCCGAAGGCGCGGCCAAGATTGTCTGGGTCGATTTCGCGGCCGAGAAGTCGGTGCCCTTGCCGGATGAGATACGCAGCCTGCTGCCGGCTGCATGATACGAAGCGCCCTGAGGGGCGCTTTTTTATTGAGATGCATTGCATGCGGGACTCACCGGCTACACCGTAGCCGCAATGTATCCCGTACGGTGGGCACCCCGTGCCCACGCGGTACGCACCCCTCCGCCAGTCCGCAGCAGCGAGGCATCGCTCGAAACGCCTCGGTCTACGACAAAACCCGCACGGCGACCGGCTCCGCTTGAAGCCAGCGAGCGGCAATTCACCGCCACCAGTGCAAGCATGCGCACATACCGCGTGGGCACGGAGTGCCCACCGTACGGGATGCCTCGCGTCCGATGTGGGCGCTAACACCGCCTAGCCGTCAAGCCCCATCGCCAGACCGTTGTAATCCCGTCGCTTGTGAGAATGTGTGAGTTTTTGCCACCTTGCGATGTGGCAATATGGCGCGCTTTCGAAAACGGCAGCCGCGGAGCGCATCCCCGCTGCATAAGCGTCGACTGTCAAGTGTTGCAAAAGAGGCTTGCCACTAGCGACATTGTTCTCGAAGGCAAATCGCGCGATTATAATTTGAACGGCAACACCCGGTCGCACGATTGAACTTTGCTTTCGAATTTGCCCTCACTTCCTACGCATCTCTCGTCTATGTCCATTCACGAAGTCGCCTTTTCCATTGCCCGGCATGCTGCCTGGGCGCCCGGCGTGACTTCGTCCGACGCATGGGCCGCGTGGGCCGCGGAACCCTGGCCCATCGCCATGGGCGAGGAGCCGAAGGTTGCCGCCATGCCCGCCATGCTGCGCCGGCGCGCCGGCTTCCTCGGCCGCATGGCGCTCGAAGTGGCCTACGACTGCCTGGAAGGCCAGGCCGGCGTGCCGACCGTCTTCTGCTCGCGCCACGGCGAAGTGGCGCGTTCCATCGAACTCCTGAGCGACCTGGCGCGCGGCGAACCCTTGTCGCCCACCGCCTTCGGCCTGGCCGTGCACAACGCCAGCGCCGGCCTGTTCTCGATCGCGCGCGCCGACCGCGCCAATCACGTGGCCCTGGCCGGCGGCAGCGCCACCGTCGAACATGCCGTGATCGAAGCCTGCGGCATGCTGGCCGACGGCGCGCCAAGCGTGTTGCTGGTCGCCTGCGACGCACCCCTGCCCGAGCTGTTTGCCGCCTTCGAGGATTGCGACGAGCAGCCCTGGGCCTTTGCCTGGCTCATGACCGCGGCGGATACCAGGCCGCTGCGCCTGTCCTGGCAGGGCGCGCAGGCCGGGCAAACGGCGAGCACGCCGGGCGGCCTGGATGTGCTGCGCTTCCAGCTCGGCGCCACGCCCGCGCTGGTGCGCGACACCGGCGCCATGCGCTGGACCTGGAGCCGCGATGCGTGAGCGGCTCTGGCACGGCTGGCGCGTACTCGCCACCGGCATCAGCTTCGCCCTGTTCGGCCTGGGCGGCCTGGTGCTGCGCGTGCTCGTGTTCCCGCTGCTGGCGCTGTGCCTGCGCGATCCGCAGGCGCGCATGCATGCGGCGCGCGCCACCATCCGCGCCAGCTTCCGCGCCTTTGTCGGCATCATGCGCGGCCTCGGCGTGCTGCGCTATGAAACCCATGGTCTCGACAAGCTCGAACGGCAAGGCCAGCTGATCCTGGCGAATCACCCGACCCTGATCGACACCGTGTTCCTGATCGCCTTTGTGCGCAACGCCGACTGCATCGTCAAGGGCGGCCTCTGGAACAACCCGTTCACAAGCGGCCCGATACGTGCGGCGCGCTACATCTGCAACGACCGTGGCCCCGAACTGGTCGACGACTGCATCGCCTCGCTGCGCGCCGGCGGCAACCTGATCGTGTTCCCGGAAGGGACGCGCACACCGCGCGGCGGCGCCATGCAGCTGAAACGCGGCGCCGCGAATATCGCCGTGCGCGGCGCGCGCGCCGTGACGCCGGTGCTGATCACCTGCACGCCGCCCACGCTCGGCAAGGGCGACAAGTGGTGGCACGTGCCGCCGCGCCAGGCCAGCTTTCGCATCGAGGTGCTGGACGACATCGGCGTCGAGCGCTTCAGGGACACCGGCGTGAGCGAGGTCCTGGCCGCGCGCCGCCTCACCGAACACCTGCAACATCTTTTTTTGGAAGAAGGCCAGCAACATGCTTGAACAGGAAGTGAAGGAACTGATCATCGACGTCCTCCAGCTGGAAGACATCGCTCCCGCCGACATCGACAGCGAGGCGCCCCTGTTCGTGGAAGGGCTGGGCCTCGATTCGATCGACGCGCTCGAGATCGGCGTGGCGCTGCAGAAGCGCTACGGCATCACGCTGTCGGCGGAGTCGCAGGAAACGCGCCGCCATTTCGCATCGGTGCGCGCGCTCGCAGCGATGATTGAAGCTAACCGCAAGAAGTAGGAGAAGGCCATGGTAGCCATTAACGACATGAACCGCGACGAACTGTTTGTCTGGACCGCCGACCTGCTGGCCGAGATGTTCGAACTCGACCGCGACGCGCTGACCCCGGAATCGAACCTGTACGCCGACCTCGATATCGACAGCATCGACGCCGTCGACCTGGCCGTGAAACTCAAGCAGATGACCGGCAAGCGCCTGGCGCCGGAAGTGTTCAAGACCATCCGCACCATCGGCGACGTCGTCGATGCCTTGTCCGACCTGGCAGTGTCCAACCTGGCGCCGGCCGGCCTGGCCGAAGAGCAGCCGGCGTAACAGTGGTCTGGAATGTCCTCGCGGCGGCGCTGACGCTGCTGTATCCGCTGGCGATCTGGTTCGGCCACGGCGCCATTGAGCCGCGCTGGCTGGCCGGCCTGCTGCTGGCGACCGTCGCCGTGCGCCTGCCGGCCTTGAGAATCAACGCCTCGGCGCGCTGGTCGGCCGCGGGTGCGCTGGCGCTGGTCGCCGTCGCGGTGGCCTCGAACGCGGTGCTGCCATTGAAGCTGTATCCGGTGCTGGTGAACGGCGCGCTGCTGGCCGCCTTTGGCTACAGCCTGGTGCACGGCCCTTCGATGGTCGAGCGCCTGGCGCGCCTGCGCGAGCCGGACCTGCCGCCTGAAGGCGTGGCCTATACCCGCCGCGTGACGCAAGCCTGGTGCGCCTTCTTTGTCGTGAACGGCGCCATCGCGCTGGGCACGGCGCTGTTCTGTTCCAACGCCGTGTGGTCGCTCTACACCGGCGTGATTTCCTATCTGCTGATGGGGCTGATGTTCGGCGGCGAATACCTGCTGCGCATACGCTTCAAGCGGCTGCATCATGTCTGATTTGTTTACCCGTCTCGCCACGCGCGATGTGAACGCGCTGGCCGGCCGGCGCGCCGGCCAGCCGGTATCCCATGGTGAGTGGCTGGCACGCGTGCGTGCCTGGGCCGCGCTCGGGCGCGCTACCTCCGCCACGCACATCGCCCTGTATCTCGACGACAGCCTGGAATTCGGTGCCGCCCTGGCCGGCGCCTGGCTGTCCGGCAAAACCGTATGGATGCCGGCGGACACGCTGCCGGCCAACTGCGCCGCGCTGGCCGGCGAAGCGGGCGCCTTCTGGGGCGAGTTTCCGGCATCCTGCGCGCCTGCCTTCCCGGCCGGGGACGACGACGGCCACATCGACTGGACCGCGCCGGCGCCGGACTTCCCGGCCATGGTGGTCTACACCTCGGGCAGCACCGGCGCGCCGACGCCGATCCGCAAGCACCTGTCGCAGCTGACCGGCGAAATCGAGGCGCTGGACACCCAGTTCGGCGCGCAGCTGGGCGACGCTGAGATACTGGCCACCGTCTCGCACCAGCACATCTACGGCCTGCTGTTTCGCGTGCTCTGGCCCCTGACGGCCGGCCGCGCGATCCACGCCGAGCGCCACGAATACCCGGAAACCCTGGCGCGCGCGCTGGCGGAGCGGCCCTGCGTGCTGCTCGGCAGCCCGGCCCACCTGAAGCGACTGCCCGAGCACCTCGACTGGCAGGGCGCGCGCGGCCGGCTGCGCGCCGTGTTCTCGTCCGGCGGCATGCTCGAAGCCGACGCTTCGATCCATGCACGCGCGCTGCTGGGCCAGGCGCCGATCGAAGTCTACGGCAGCTCGGAGACCGGCGGCATCGGCTGGCGCCAGCGCGGACAGCAACCCGACGAGGGCTGGAGCCCGCTGCCATTCGTGCACTGGCGCGCCGGCGACGACGGCTTGCTGGAAATCGACTCGGTCCAGGCCGGGCCAAGCGGCTGGCAAACCCTGTCGGATCGCGTCGAAGCGCTGGATAGCGGACGCTTCCTGCTGCGCGGCCGTGCCGACCGCATCGTCAAGATCGAAGAAAAGCGCGTCTCGCTCGATGCGGTGGAGGCGGCGCTCGTGGCGGGTGGCCTGGTGCGCGAAGCACGCGTGCTCGCGCTCACCGCTGGGCACCAGGAAAGCCGCCAGCGCCAGTCGCTGGCCGCCTTCGTCGTGCTGACGGAGGAGGGCGCCGCGCTGCTGGAAGCGGGCGGCAAGAACGCCATGAACACGCGCCTGCGCACGCTGCTCGCGTCCAGCGTGGAGACGGTGGCGCTGCCGCGCCGCTGGCGCTATCTCGCGCGCCTGCCGGTGAACGCCCAGGGCAAGACCACGCAGGCGCTGCTGCTGGCGCTGCTGGAGCCGGCGCAGGATGCTCGCCCGCGCCGCCCGGCGCTGCGCGTGCTGGAGCAGGACCCTGCGCGCGTGCTGCTGGAACTGACCGTGCCGCCCGACCTGCTGTACTTCGACGGCCACTTCAGCGTGGCCCCCGTGCTGCCGGGCGTGGTGCAGGTCGACTGGGCGATTGCCTACGGCAGGCAGTACCTGGGCCTGGGCGGCGCCTTTGCCGGCATCAACGCCCTGAAATTCCAGCAGATGATCCGCCCCGGCCACCCGGTGCAGCTGGAGCTGGTCCACGACACCAATAAGAACAGCCTGAACTTCCGTTATTTTTCCGACGCCGGCGCCCATGCCAGCGGCCGCATACTCCTGGAGACTTGATACAGCATGTTGAACAAGAAGTTTTCGCCGGAGCGCCAGAGTGCCTTCGAAGCCCGTTTCGAAGCGCAGAAGATCGCCTATGGCCCGGTGGTGTTCCAGTGCGTGCGCTATGCCTGGAAGCGCGGCATGCTGCAGGCCATCGCCGATGCCGGCGAGGCGGGACTGTCGGTCGAGGAACTGGCGGCCACCGGCCAATGGACGCCCTACGTGCTGAAGGTGGTGCTGGAAACCTGTTTGTCCGCCGGCGTGGTCTTGCTGAGCGAGGGCCGCTACGCGCTCGACAAGGCCGGCTTCGTCGTCCTCACCGACCCGATCACGCAAATCAACATCGACTTCAACCACGACGTCTGCTACCAGGCCCTGTTCTCGCTCGAACAGACGCTGGACCAGGAAAAGCCGCTCGGCCTGAAGGTCTTCGGCGAGTGGCCGACCATTTATGAAGGCTTGGCGCAATTGCCGGAACCGGCGCGCAGCAGCTGGTTCGCTTTCGACCATTATTATTCGGACACCTCCTTCCCGGACATCCTGCCCGACGTATTTGCCACCGCGCCGCGCCGCGTGATGGACATCGGCGCGAATACCGGCAAGTTCACGCTGGCGGCCCTGCAGGCGAACGCCGGCATCGAACTGCACCTGGTCGACTTGCCGGGCCAGCTGGCCGTGGCCGACAAGCATTTGCAGGAAGCCGGCCTGCGCGAACGCGCGACCCTGCACCCGACGAACCTGCTGGACAAGGCTGCCGCGCTGCCGTCGAACATGGACGTCATCTGGATGAGCCAGTTCCTGAGCTGCTTCTCGGAAGAGGCGATCGCGTCGATCCTGGAACGTGCGGCCGCCGCCCTCGGCCCGCGCGGCCAGGTCCTGATCATGGACACCTTCTGGGACCGCCAGCGCTACGACATCGCGTCCTACTGCCTGATCAATACGTCGCCTTACTTCAACAACCTCGCCAGCGGCAACAGCAAGGTGTACGAGAGCGACGACTACGTCCGCCTGGCCAAAGCGGCCGGCCTGGAACTCGTGACCGCGCGCGACGGCATCGGCTATTGCCATTCGCTGCTGCGCTTTGCCAAGGCTGCCTGACGTGTTCACGCCCTGCGTCGTCATCCCTGTTTACAACCACGAGCACGCGATCGGCAAGGTGCTGGCGCAGGTGCTCGAATACGGCATGCCCTGCATCCTGGTCGACGACGGCAGCTCGCCCGCCTGCGCGGCCGAACTCGACCGCCTGGCCGCGCTGCATCCGGGCCGCGTGGTGCTGGAACGGCATACGGTCAACCAGGGCAAGGGCGGGGCGGTGCTGACCGGCTTTGCACGCGCGGCACGCGAAGGCTACAGCCACGTGCTGCAGGTCGACGCCGACGGCCAGCATGCGGTGGCCGACATCCCGCGCTTCCTCGACGCCGCACGTGCGCGCCCGCAGGCGGTGGTGGCCGGCTGTCCGGTCTACGACGAATCGGTGCCGGCGCTGCGCCTGTACGCGCGCTACCTGACCCACGTCTGGGTCTGGATCAACACGCTGTCGCTGGCGATCCGCGATTCGATGTGCGGCTTCCGCGTGTACCCGGTGGCGCCGGTGCTGGCGCTGGCCAAGCGCCGCCGCCTCGGCCTGCGCATGAACTTCGACATCGAGATCCTGGTGCGCCTGTACTGGGACGGCGTCGAGGTCGTGAACCTGCCGACCAAAGTCGGCTACCCGGAAGACGGCGTGTCCCACTTCCAGGCCTGGACCGACAACGTCCTTATCACGCGCATGCACGTGGCCCTG
Source organism: Massilia sp. IC2-278 (assembly GCF_020708045.1). Lineage (GTDB taxonomy): Bacteria > Pseudomonadota > Gammaproteobacteria > Burkholderiales > Burkholderiaceae_D > Telluria. The sequence goes on along the minus strand of NZ_JAJFES010000003.1, from coordinate 78,050 downwards.
TTCTTCGGCATGCTGCCGCGTATTCCTTCCTTGCTGGTGCGCAGATGGCGCTGAGCCGTCCACACGACTCGCGCCACTGGGCCGCCATCAACGAAGCCAGCTTCGTGGGCGGCATGCGCCTGCTGTTCTGGGTCTGCCGCGTGTTCGGGCGCTGGCCCTTCCGCGTGGTGCTGTATCCGGTGCTGGCCTGGTACGTGCTCACCCAGGGGCGGGCGCGCCGCGCCTCGTCCACTTACCTGGCCCGCGCCGGCGCGCCGAGCGGTGTCATGGGCGTGCTGCGCCACTTCGGCGCCTTTGCCGAAGCCATCCTCGACAAGATGCTGCTCTGGGGCGGCCTGTTCGACTTCAAGCAGGTGCGCCTCCACGGCGCCGAGCCGCTGTGGAACATGATCCAGGAGCGCCGCGGCGCGCTGCTGGTGTGCGCCCACCTCGGCAACCTGGACTTGTGCCGCGCGCTGTCGCTGCGCACGCCCGGCCTCAAGATCAACGTACTGGTGCACACCCGCCACGCCCAGGCCTTCAACGACATGCTGGCGAAACTCGACCCGCGCAGCCAGCTGAACCTGATGCAGGTGACCGAGATGACGCCGGCCATGGCGATGATGCTGTCCGAGCGCATCGAGCGCGGCGAATTCGTGGTGATTGCCGGCGACCGCGTGCCGGTGTCCGACAATCCGCGCGTGGCCATCGCCCCTTTCCTTGGCCACGACGCGGCTTTCCCGGTCGGCCCCTACGTGATGGCCTCGGTGCTCGGCTGCCCGATGTATGCGCTGTTCGCCAACGGCCACGAACTGCATTTCGAACTGCTGCGCGAGCGCGTGACGCTGCCGCGCCGCGGGCGCGAAGCGGCGCTGGCCGAACTGGCCGCGCAGTACGCCGCGCGCCTCGAACACCATGCCCGGCGGGCGCCGCTGGAGTGGTTCAACTTCTACGATTTTTGGCATTTACCCGGAACGGAACCCGTCCATGCAGCTCACTGACATCAATACTCCGCAGCGCATCGTGCGCTTCGACCGCGAGCGCCTGGCGCTGCAGGACATCGTCGACCTGGCGCGCGGCACGGCCCGCGCCGAGCTGTCCGACGACCCGGCCTTCCGCGCCGCGATTGCGAAGGGCGCCGACTTCCTGGACCGCCTGCTGCGCGAGGACGGCGCCATCTACGGCGTGACCACCGGCTACGGCGATTCCTGCACCGTGGCGGTGCCGCTGTCGCTGGTGGCCGAGCTGCCGCACCACCTGTACACCTACCACGGCTGCGGCCTGGGTGCGGTGCTCACGCCGGCGCAGACGCGCGCGGTGATGGGCGCGCGCCTGGCCTCGCTGTCGAAAGGCTTTTCCGGCGTGAGCGTCGGTTTGCTGGAACAGATCGTGCGCCTGTTCGACGCCGGCTTGCTGCCGCTGATCCCGAGCGAAGGTTCGGTCGGCGCCAGCGGCGACCTGACGCCCTTGTCGTATTTGGCGGCGGTGCTGTGCGGCGAGCGCGAAGTGCTGCGCGATGGCGTGCAGGTGCCGGCCAGCCAGGCGCTGAAAGAGGCGGGCATCGAACCGTTGCAGCTGCGCCCGAAAGAGGGCCTGGCCATCATGAACGGCACCGCCGTCATGACCGGTCTGGCCTGCCTGGCCTGGGACCGCGCCGACTACCTGGCGCGCCTGGTCACCCGCATCACCGCGCTGGCTTCGTTCGCGCTGGACGGCAATGATCACCACTTCGACGAAACCCTGTTCTCGGTCAAGCCGCACGCCGGCATGCAGAACGTGGCGGCCTGGCTGCGCCAGGACCTGGAGTACGCCGGCCAGCTGGAACGCAACGGCAAGCGCCTGCAAGACCGCTATTCGATCCGCTGCGCGCCGCACGTGATCGGCGTGCTGGCGGACGCGCTGCCGTTCTTCCGCGAGTCCATCGAGAATGAGCTGAACAGCGCCAACGACAACCCCATCATCGACGCCGAAGGCGAACGCGTGCTGCATGGCGGCCACTTCTACGGCGGCCACATCGCCTTTGCCATGGACGGCATGAAGAATGCAGTGGCGAATTTGGCCGATCTGCTCGACCGCCAGATGGCGCTGCTGGTCGACGCCCGCTACAGCCAGGGCTTGCCGGCCAATTTGTCCGGCATGACGGGCGAGCGCGCGGCCATCAACCATGGTCTGAAGGCGCTGCAGATCAGCGCCTCGGCCTGGACCGCCGAAGCGTTGAAGCTGACCATGCCGGCCTCGGTATTCTCGCGCTCGACCGAATGCCATAACCAGGACAAGGTGAGCATGGGCACGATCGCCGCGCGCGACTGCCTGCGCGTGCTGGAATTGACGGAACAGGTGGCCGCCGCGCTGCTGGTAACGGTGCGCCAGGGCGTGTGGCTGCGCCAGCGCCTGGATACGAATGGAGAAACTGCGCGCGCCTTGCCGGCGCCGCTGGCGCGCATGATGGACCTGCTCGGCCAGGACGTGGCGCCGGTGCTGGAAGACCGCCGCCTCGACCCGGAACTGACCCTGCTGCTCGGCCGCATCCGCGACCAGGCCTGGAGCCTGTATGCGTAAGGCGAAAGCACCGAGCCGCTGGTGGGCCGAAGTCGAGATGCAGGTCCAGTTCTTCGACCTCGACCCGATGCAGATCGTCTGGCACGGCAACTACGTGAAATACCTGGAAGTGGCGCGCTGCGCGCTGCTCGACCAGATCGGCTACAACTACGAGCAGATGAAGGAGTCGGGCTACGCCTGGCCGATCATCGAGATGAATCTGCGCTACGCCGGCCCGGCTACCTTCGGGCAGCGCCTGCTGCTGCGCGCCGAAATCGTCGAGTGGGAAAACCGTCTGCGCATCGACTATCTGATTTCGGACGCCGCCAGCGGCAAGCGCCTGAACCGCGCCACCACCACGCAAGTGGCGGTCGACGTCCACAGCGGCGAGATGTGCTTTGCCTCGCCCGCCATCCTGTTCGAGAAACTGGGAGTACCCGCACCATGAAACGCATCCTGATTGCTGCGGCGCTGGCCGTGGCCTGCGCCGGCGCCCACGCAGCTGCCCCGATTGCGAAGATCGGGGCCATGCTGGCCAAGCCGGACCAGCTGTGCGGGACCTTCAGCCAGACCAAGACCCTGGCCGGCATGAAGAAGCCGCTGGCCTCGAGCGGGCGCTTTTGCGTGGTGGCCGGCAAGGGCGTGCTGTGGCGCACCCTGAAACCCTTCCCGAACACGCTGCGCCTGAAGCGCGACGAGATCGTCCACCTGCAGGGCGAGCGCGTGGCGATGCGCCTGGACGCCAGCCAGGAGCCGACCGTGCGCATGATCAACGGCGTCCTGTTCTCGCTGCTGGCCGGCGACCTGGGCCAGCTCGACACGCTGTTCGAAGTCGACGGCTCGGCCACGAACGACAGCTGGAAGGTGTCGCTGAAGGCGCGCAATGCCGCCCTGGCGCGCGCGGTCGGCGCCATCTCGCTCGACGGCGGCGCCTACGTGCGCACCATCCACATGGCCGAGGAAAGCGGCGACCGTACCGACATCACCTTCTCCGACATCAAGACCGGCGCCGGCGCCATGCTGCCGGAAGAGGCGGCGCTGCTGTGAACATGCAGGGACACGCAAGCAAGCGCCTGGCCCTGCTATGGGCGCTGGTGGTCTGTCTGCTGCTCGGGCACAACGCCTGGCTGTGGCTGGGCCAGCGCATTGCGCCGGATACCGACATCCTGGCGCTGCTGCCGCTCGACGAGCGCGATCCGGTGTTGCAGCAGTCGTTCACGCACATGGTCGACAGCGCCCAGCAGCGCGTGGTGGTGCTGGTCGGCGCAAAAGAGTGGAAGGACGCGGGGCAGGCCGCCGATGCCTACCGCAAAGTGCTACAGTCGTATGCCGGGCTGATCACGTTCGATGCGATGGGCGACGAATCCCAGGCCAATTGGCTGTCCAGCCTGCAGCCGCATGCGGCGGTATTGATCGGCGCTGCCCAGGAAAAAGAACTGCGCGAGCAGCCGGCCCGGTTCTGGACCGAGTCCGCGCTGGCACGTTTGTACAGCGCCTTCTCCGGCCCCAAGCTCGGCGCCTTCCGCGACGACCCCTTCGGGCTGTTTGCCGGCTGGGCCCAGGAGCGCGCCGGCGAAACCCCGGTGCGTCCGCGCGACGGCCGCCTGTTCGTGGCCGCGAATGGGGAAAATGAGGGCCGCGAGTACGTGCTGCTTACCTACACCCTGAAGCCGTCCGCCTTTTCGCTCGGCGCCCAGCAAAGCGTCGTGCCGCTGCTGGACGCGGCCAAGGCCGCCGCGCACGCCGCGGTCCCGTCGAGCGAAATCATCACCGCCGGCGTGGTCCTGCACGCGGCCGCCGCCGGCGCCCAGGCCAGCCGCGAAGTGCACACCATCGGCGTCGGTTCGCTGCTCGGCATCGTGCTGCTGACCTGGCTCACCTTCCGCTCGGTCAAGCCCATCAGCCTGACCCTGCTGTCGATCGGCGTGGGGTTCCTCGGCGCGCTGTCGCTGTGCTGGCTGCTGTTCGGCCGCATCCATTTGCTGACCCTGGTGTTCGGCGCCAGCCTGATCGGCGTGGCCCAGGACTACGGCATCTACTTCCTCTGCCACCGCCTGGGCGCCGACAAGACGCTCGATTCGCCGCGCCTGCTGCGCCGCCTGCTGCCTGGCCTCGGCTTCACGCTGCTGGCCGCCGTCATCGGCTACCTGGGCCTGGCCCTGACGCCTTTCCCCGGCCTGCGCCACATGGCCGTGTTCTCGGCCCTGGGCCTGGTGTTCGCCTGGCTGACCGTGGTGTGCTGGTTCCCGGTGCTGATCCACGCCGATACCCTGAAGCCGGGCTGGCTGGCGCGCCGCTACCGCGGCCTGGTGCTGGCCTGGCCGCGCTATGCGAAGGGCTGGCGCACCACGCTCCCGCTGGCCGCGATGGCCCTGTTCGCGGCGCTCGGCTGGTCGCGCCTGACCACCAACGACGACATCCGCTCGCTGCAATCCTCGCCGCCCGGGCTGATCCAGGACCAGATCAAGCTCGGCAAGCTGCTCGACGCCCCGAGTCCGGTGCAGTACTACCTGGTGCGCGGCGCGAATGCCGAAGAGGTGCTGCAGCGCGAGGAAGCGCTCAAGCGGCGCCTGGACGGCCTGATCGTCCAGGGCCACATCGCCGGCTACCAGGCGCTGTCGAACTGGGTGCCCTCGAGGCAGACGCAGGCCGCGCGTCTGGCGCTGGTGAACGACAAGCTGCTGGAGGCGAACGGTCCGCTGGCGGCGCTGGCGCGCGAGATCGGCGAAGACCCGGCATGGGCCGCGGCCACCGCCGCGCACCTGCGCGCCAACGGCCGCCCCATGGACCTGGACGTCTTCATGCGCACCCCGGCCAGCCAGCCCTGGCGCCATTTGTGGCTGGGCGAAGTGGAGGGTGTGAACGCCAGCATCGTCGCCCTGCGCGGCATGCGCTACGCCTCGATACCGGTGCTCGCCAAAGCCAGTGACGGGCTGCAGGGCGTGCAATGGGTCGACAAGGTCGGCGGCATCTCCTCGGTGCTGGGCCGCTACCGCGCCGACATGGGCTGGGTGGTGCTGGGCGCCTACCTGGTGGTGTTCCTGGTGCTGCTGCCGCGATACAAAGGCCGCACCTGGCGCGTGCTGGCGCCGACCGCCCTGGGCAGCATCGCCACGCTCGCCTTCCTCGGTTTTGCCGGCCAGAGCCTGACCCTGTTCCACGTGCTGGCGCTGATGCTGCTGCTGGGCGTAGGTGTCGACTACGGCATCTTCATGCAGGAAGACGCCGAACACGCCGGGGATGCGCCCTGGCTGGCGGTGGGCCTGTCGGCGGCCAGCGCCATCCTCGCATTCGGCCTGCTGGGCCTGAGCGGCACGCCGGCGCTGCAGGCCTTTGGCATGACCATGCTGGTCGGGACCACCCTGGTCTGGTTCGCCGCCCCGTGCTTCATCGTGAAAAAGGAAACCATCCATGCGAAGCCTGTCCTCGTTTAAGGCAGTTGCCCTGTTCGCTGCGGCCATCGCTCTCGGCGGCTGCGGCACCAAGGAAGGCCCGGCGCGCCTCGGCCTGCGCCTGGCCCCGGGCGCGCTGGGCGAAACCATCAGCGTGCAGCAGCACCTGACCGTGCAGCGTGCCGGGAATACCAACGATCTCGACGCCGCGCTCGAAGTCGACGCGAACAAGGTCAGCCTGGTCGGGCTGGCGCTCGGCATGCGCGTGCTGAGCCTGGAGTACGACGGCCGGGAGCTCACCGAATGGCGCCACGCCATGCTGCCGGCCCAGGTGCGCGCCGCCGACGTGCTCGAAGACGTGCAGCTCACCCTGTGGCCGGTGGCCGAGATCGCACGCGTGCTGCCGGCCGGCTGGACCATTTCCGAAGAAGGCCTGCGCCGCACCCTGAAGCTGAACGGTGAAGTCGTGGCGACGATTCAATACAGCGGCCTGCCGCGCTGGCAGGGCACCGCGGTGCTGGACAACCAGCGCTACCAATACAAGCTGACCATCGTGTCGGCGAGCGAATGAAAAGCGAGATGGTCTATCTGAACGAATGCGCACTGGTGTGCGCGCTGGGCGCGGAGCGCGAGGCGATCAAGCGCCGCCTGCTGGATGAGGCGCGCTCGGGCCTGGCCGTGTCCGACGCCTGCTCGCCGGGCCGCCCGCTGCCGCTGGGCCAGGCCGAGGCCATGCTGCCAAGTCTCGACCATCTGCCGCTGCCCCTGCGCAGCCGCAACAACGCCCTGGCGCTGGCCGCGCTGGCGCAGATCCGGCCGGCGGTGGACGCGGCAATTGCGCGTTATGGCGCGGGGCGCGTCGGCGTCATCATCGGCACCAGCACATCGGGCGTGGGCGCCACCGAAGCGGCATTGGCGGCGCACCTGGAGACGGGCGCGCTGCCCGCGGACTTCCATTACGGCCAGCAGGAGATGGCCTCGCCGGCCCTGTTCCTGGCGCGCGAACTCGGTACGTCCGGCCCGGCCTACGTGCATTCGAGCGCCTGCTCGTCGAGCGCCAAGGCCATGGCCAGCGCCGCGCGCCTGATCCGCATGGGCCTGGTCGATGCGGTGGTCAGCGGTGGCGTCGATACGCTGTGCCGCTTCACGGTGGCCGGCTTCAGCGCGCTGGAATCGGTGAGCGAGGTGCAGTGCAATCCGCTCGGCGCCAGCCGCAAGGGCATCAACCTGGGCGAGGGCGCTGCGCTGTTCCTGATGACGAAGGAGCCGGCAGCGGTCGCCCTTTGCGGCTGGGGCGAGTCCTCGGACGGGCACCACATGTCGGCGCCCGACCCGCAAGGCGGCGGCGCGCGCCTCGCCATGAACGAGGCCTTGCGCCGCGCCGGCATCGCGGCGGGCGAAATCGACTACATCAACCTGCACGGCACCGCGACCGTGCAGAACGATGCGATGGAGTCGCGCGCCGTGGCCGAACTCTTCGGCCATGAAGTCGCCGTGAGCTCGACCAAGCCGTTCACCGGCCATACCCTGGGCGCGGCGGGAGCGGTGGAGGCGGCCTTCTGCTGGCTCGCCATGCAGGACGATAACCCGGAGGGCAAGCTGCCGCCGCACCTGTGGGACGGCGCGGCCGACCCGGCACTGCCGGCCCTGAACGTGGCCGCGCCCGGCGCGCGCCTGGGCCGCCCGATCCGCTACGCGCTGAGCAATTCGTTTGCCTTTGGAGGCTCGAACGCGGCCCTGGTGTTCGGGAGAAAAGCATGAATACGCCCGACATCCACAGCCTGGTTCCGCACAGCGGCGCCATGTCGCTGCTCGGCCGTTTCATTTCGGCCGACGAGGAAAACCTGACGGCCGAGGTGCGCATCGGACCGGACACCATGTTCCTGGCCGATGGCGCGGTCGGCGCCTGGGTCGGCGTCGAATACATGGCGCAGGCCGTGGCGGCGCACGCGGGCTACGCGGCCACACAGCGCGGCGAACCGGTGCGCGTCGGCTTCCTGCTCGGTACGCGGCGCTATGCCTGCGCGGTGCCGGCGTTCGCCCTGGGCAGCGTGCTGACCATTCACGTGCACCGCGCGCTGCAGGGCGAGAACGGCCTGGGCGCCTTCGATTGCCGCATTGAAGACGGCGCCACGGGCCGGGAGCTGGCCACGGCCACGATCACCGTCTTCCAACCAGAGAATGTTGAAGAGTTTTTGCAACGGAGTTCAGAATGAGTAGTAAGGACAAGAGTGTGCTGGTGACCGGTTCGTCGCGCGGCATCGGCAAGGCCATCGCCCAGCGCCTGGCGCGCGACGGCTACACGGTGGTCGTGCATTGCCGCAGGCGCCGCGAGGAAGCCGATGCGGTCGCCGCCGGTATCCAGGCCGATGGCGGCCAGGCGCGCGTGCTGCAGTTCGATATTGCCGAGCGCGATGCGGCGAGCGCCGCGCTGCTGGCCGACATCGAGGCCCACGGCTGCTATTACGGCGTGGTGGCGAATGCCGGCGTGGCGCGCGATACCGCCTTCCCGGCCATGACCGGCGAGGAATGGGACCAGGTGCTGGGCACGAATCTCGACGGCTTCTTCAATGTGCTGAACCCGCTGGTGATGCCGATGGTCCAGCGCCGCAAGCCCGGCCGCATCGTGACCATGGCCTCGGTATCAGGCCTGGTCGGCAACCGCGGCCAGGTGAACTACAGCGCGGCGAAAGCCGGCATCATCGGCGCCACCAAGGCGCTGGCGCTGGAACTGGCCAAGCGCAGCATCACGGTCAACTGCGTGGCCCCGGGCCTGATCGAAACCGACATGATCGAGGAGGTACCGATGGAAGAAGCGCTGAAGATGATCCCGGCGCGCCGCGTCGGCCGGCCGCACGAAGTGGCGGCGGCGGTGAGCTATTTGATGTCGGAAGACGCCGGTTACGTCACGCGCCAGGTGCTGTCGGTGAACGGAGGCCTGGCATGAAGCGCCGCGTCGTCGTCACCGGCATGGCCGGCATCAGCCCGCTCGGCAACGACTGGGCCACGGTCCGCGCGCGCCTCGGCGCCTGCCAGAACGCCATCGTGCGCATGGATGACTGGGCCGACTACGAAGGCCTGAACACGCGCCTGGGTGCGCCGGCCATGCCGTTCGAACTGTCGCCGCGCTTCAACCGCAAGACCACGCGCAGCATGGGCCGTGTGGCCTTGCTCGCCACCCGCGCCAGCGAACTGGCGCTGCAGGATGCAGGCCTGCTGGACCATCCTATCCTGAGTAGCGGCCAGGTCGGCGTGTCGTTCGGCTCCTCGGCCGGCACCCCGAGCGCCATCGGCGACTTCGGGCGCATGATGGAAGAGCGCACCACGCGCGGCATCAACGCCACCACCTACATCAAGATGATGGCGCACACGGCGCCGGTGAACATCGGCGTGTTCTTCGGCGTAACCGGGCGCGTGTTCACGACGTCCTCGGCCTGCACCTCGGGCAGCCAGGGCATCGGCTACGCCTTCGAGGCGATCCAGAGCGGCAAGCAAACGGCCATGATCGCCGGCGGCGCCGAGGAGCTGTGCGCCACCGAGGCCGCCGTGTTCGACACCCTGTTCGCCACCAGCACCCGCAACGACACGCCCGAGACCACGCCGCGCCCCTTCGACCGCGCGCGCGACGGTCTGGTGATCGGCGAGGGCGCGGGCTGCCTGATCCTGGAAGAGTACGAACATGCGCTGGCGCGCGGCGCCACCATCTACGCCGAGCTGGTCGGCTTCGGCACCAACAGCGACGGCACCCACGTGACGCAGCCGAATGCGGCCACGATGCAGGTGGCGATGCAGCTGGCGCTCGACGACGCCGGCCTGGCGCCGGACGCGATCGGCTACGTGAACGCGCACGGCACCGCCACCCAGCAGGGCGACCTGGCCGAGACCCAGGCCACGCACGCGCTGTTCGGCAGCCGCATGCCGATCAGCTCCCTGAAGAGCTACATGGGCCACACCCTGGGCGCCTGCGGCGCGCTGGAGGCCTGGTTCAGCATCGAGATGATGCGCGAAGGCTGGTTCGCGCCGACGCTGAACCTGATTGATGTCGACCCCGAGTGCGGGGAACTGGATTACATCCGGGGCGAGGGACGGCGCCTCGAATGCGAGTACGTCATGTCGAACAACTTTGCGTTCGGCGGTATCAACACCTCCCTGATTTTCAAACGCTGGTCTTCCAAAACCTAAGAGAGATAAACCATGAAGAACACCCGCCGTATCCTTCTCGCCGCCACCGTCGCCGTGGCGCTCCCGCTCGTCAGCGGCTGCGCCACCAAGATCAAGGCCTCGTCGTCGCATAACCCGGCGCCGGCCACCGCGTTCTCGTCCTATGGCCGCATCGACGTGAAGCCGGTCGTCTACGCGCCAGGCTACAAGGGCAACCCGGCCGCGCTGGGCAAGATCGCCGCCAACCTGGACAAGGACCTGGCGCCGTCGCTGGCCCAGTGGAACAGCCGTCCGGCCAATGGCCGCACGCTGACCGTGGAACCGGTCGTCGAAGAGATGTCGTTCAAGAGCACCACCAAGCGCGTGTTCCTCGGGCCGCTGGCCGGCAGCTCGGGCGTGCTGATGCGCGTGACCTTCCGCGACAACACCGGCAAGGTGATCGCCACGCCGGAATTCTTCCAGCGTGCGAATGCGATGAGCGGCGGCTTTACCCTGGGCGTGCAGGACAACCTGATGTTGACCCGCGTGGCCAAGCTGGCCAGCAGCTACGTGATCGCCAACTACGACCAGGCCGTGGGCGGCCCGACCGGCGCCGACGACGCAGCCGTCAATTAAGCTTCCGGCGTCATTGCAGCACGGCGGACGATCCTGTCCGCTTCCACAGTGCCGGCGGCAGGGCAGCGCCGCCGGTGTTCTTCCACCGATCCACAAGTGAATAACAACATGAAAAAACTGATCCTGACCGTCGCCGCCATCGCCGCCATCGGCAGCACCCTCCCGGCGCAGGCGCGCGACACCAAGCTGATGATGCCGCTGGACGCCGCCATGGCCGACAACGACGCCCAGTCCCGCCTCGGCGACGACGTCAAGTTCTACTTCGGCAAGCAGAAAACCCCGGCCGTGCTGAAAAAGCTGGGCACCGACCAGACCAGCCAGAAGACCAATTCCTTCGGCAAGTCGCCCGAAAAGTCCTGCAACTGGGCCTTCCTGTCGGCCATGCTGCGCCTGAAGGCGCGCGCCCAGGAACTCGGCGCGAACGCGGTCGTGAACATCGTCAGCAACTACAAGAACATCGAGAATTCGAGCGAAACCGAGTTCGAGTGCCACGATGGCGCGATGATGACGGGCGTGGCGCTGAAGGCCGACTTCGTCCGAGTTAAGTAAGACGGACCGGCAGCCATGGCAAAGGCAGAGACGCTGCTGTGGCTGGCCGACACGGCGCCGCTTGGCGCGGACTGGTTCGCGGCGGGCCTGGGCTGGCTGAACGATGCCGAGCGCCTGCGGCACGAACGTTTCGCGCGCGCCGAGCGACGGCGCCAGTTCGTCGCCGGCCGGATACTGCTGCGCATGGCGCTCGCCGAACTGCTGGGTGTCGCACCATGCGCAGTCGCCTTGACCGAGCGGCCAGGGAATGCACCGGCGCTGGCCTTTCCCGAACAGCCGGGGCTCGGCCTGAGCATTTCGCACAGCGGGCAGTGGGTGGCCTGCGCGGTCAGTTTGACGGGGCCGGTGGGGCTCGACATCGAACGCATCGATCCCGCGCGCGATGTGCTGGCCATCGCCGAACAGGCCTTCGGGCCGGAGGAAGCAGGACAGCTGAAGGTCCTGGAGGCGACCGCGCGTGCGGACGCTTTCTATCGCATGTGGTGCCGCTACGAAGCCCACATCAAGCTGGGCGGTAAGGGCGTGCACGACATCTTCCACGCCTTTCCTGGCCTGGCGCTCGTGCTGAGCAGCATGGCGGCGCTGGATGTGGAGCCGGCCATGATCGACCTGCGCGGCGTGCATTCACGCGCCGAGGCAACGAGATGACGCGCTCCGTTTCCGGAGTGCAATCACTCCGGAAGCGAAGTCATCGATCTGCAGGCTTCAGCGCGCCACACCCACCAGCTTGTGCACCAGCTCCGACGAGGTCGATGCCGCAAACTTCTTCATCAACTTCGCCCGGTGCATCTCCACCGTGCGTGGGCTGAGATCGGTTTCGCGGGCAATGATCTTGCTGGTTTTTCCTTCCACCAGCAGCGCCGCGATCTCGCGTTCGCGCGGCGTGAGCTCGGCTGTGACGGGGCGCTTTTCGCTCACGTCCTCGAAGGTCCAGACGCCGGCGCCGAGCGGCTCGGTCGGGTCCAGCGAGCGGCCGGTGACGTGGCACCAGAACAATTCTCCATCGCCGCGGCGCATGATGCGCTCGTCGGAATAGCGCCCGCGCGCATTCATGATCGGCACGATGCGGTCGCCGGTGCGCAGGAATTCATCCATGGTCGGATACAGCACGGCGAAGGACTGGCCGTCGAGCTGGCCGCGTTCGTAGCCGAACATCGATGCTAGCGCTACATTGCCGGACTGGATCACACGGTTCACCGAAATGCACATGCCGACCGGGGCATGCTGGAAAATCATTTCGTAATCAATGGCGTATGATGAATTCATCTGATGCAGGTCGACTGGAGAACGGAGAAGGAAGCGTGTTCGGCGCAGGGCGGTATTTCTACGGTATTGTGCTTTGCGCAAGCGTATTTTATGCTGGCTCGCTCTACTCTGCAGGACATAAAGAGCTTTCCGGGCTTAACTCATAAAAGGGACGGGTATGAACAAAGTGTATCCAGACGCGGCATCGGCGCTGGCCGGCGTCGTGCAAGACGGCCAGATGGTCGCGGTCGGCGGCTTCGGCCTGTGCGGCATTCCCGAGGCGCTGATCGAAGCGCTGCGCGATTCGGGCGTCAAACAACTCACGGCCATTTCCAACAACGCGGGCGTGGACGGCTTCGGCCTCGGCCAGCTGCTGGAAACGCGCCAGATCAAGAAGATGATCGCCTCCTACGTGGGCGAAAACAAGGAATTCGCACGCCAGTTCCTGGCCGGCGAACTCGAACTCGAATTCACCCCGCAGGGCACGCTGGCCGAGAAGCTGCGCGCAGGCGGCGCCGGCATCCCGGCCTTCTTCACGAAAACCGGCTACGGCACCATCGTTGCCGACGGCAAGGAAACGCGCGAATTCGACGGCGAACACTACGTGATGGAGCACGCACTGGTGCCCGACGTTTCCCTGGTCAAGGCCTGGAAGGCAGACAAGGCCGGCAACCTGGTGTTCCGCAAGACCGCGCGCAACTTCAATCCGAACGTGGCCACCGCGGGCAAGGTCTGCATCGCGGAAGTCGAGGAACTGGTCGAGATCGGCGAGATCGACCCGGACCAGGTGCACACCCCAAGCATCTTCGTGCACCGCATCGTCCATAACCCGACGCCGGAAAAGCGCATCGAACAGCGCACCGTGCGCGCCAACTAAAAGATCATTCGGAGACAGAACATGGCATGGACTCGTGACGAAATGGCCGCGCGCGCAGCGAAGGAGCTGCAGGACGGCTTTTATGTGAACCTGGGCATCGGCTTGCCGACCCTGGTCGCCAACTATGTGCCGCAGGACATCGAAGTCTTCCTGCAATCGGAAAACGGCCTGCTCGGCATCGGCCCGTTCCCGACGGACGACGCCGTCGACGCGGACCTGATCAACGCCGGCAAGCAGACCGTCACCGCGCTGCCGGGCGCTTCCTACTTCAGCTCGGCCGATTCCTTCGGCATGATCCGCGGCGGCAAGATCAACCTCGCCATCCTCGGTGCGATGCAGGTGTCGGAAGGCGGCGACCTGGCCAACTGGATGATCCCGGGCAAGATGGTGAAGGGCATGGGCGGCGCGATGGACCTGGTGGCCGGCGTCAAGCGCGTGGTCGTGGTGATGGAACACGTGGCCACGGCCAAGGACGGTTCGACTTCGCACAAGATCCTCAAGAAGTGCGACCTGCCGCTGACCGGCCTGGGCGTGGTGGACCGCATCATTACCGACCTGGGCGTGATCGACGTGACCGGCACCGGGCTGAAGCTGGTGGAGCTGGCGCCGGGTGTCAGCAAGGAAGACGTGCTGGCGGCGACCGGAGCGGAGCTGGACGTGTCGGCGGTGTAAACCTTCGTCGCGTTGAATGAAGAGGGCGCTGACATATCAGCGCCCTTTGTCGTTTACTGCGGCTGCGCGCGCATGATCGAGGTACGTCCGGATTCGCAGGCGGTAACGTACGGTGGGCACCCCGTGCCCACGCGGTTACGTGCTTGTCCATCGTCCGCTGCCGCGGCCATTCGCTCCGCGGCGTCAACCATGATGGATATGCTGGCGATACGCTCCTGACACGCCGACAACCTGCGTCAATCTCGATACGTCGAGCGGCAACCATGATCATCGTTCCGCGTGGGCACGGAGTGCCCACCGTACGGTTGATGCCGCAGGCTATCGTTCAACGAATCGGACCACTGCCGGCCGAAGCGCTTCTTACGACAGCGACCACACGTACTGCACCGGCGCCCACGCCGCCTTCGGCTTGCCGTTCACCGTTGCCGGCGTAAAGGTGCACTTCGCAATCGCCACGCGCGCCGCTTCGTCGAGCGACGCATCCCCGCTCGACTTCATCACCTTCGAGTCCTGCACGCTGCCGTCAGCCTCGACCTTGAACTGCAAGGTCACCGTGCCCTGGAGCCGCTTGGCCAGCGCTTCGGCCGGGTACATCGGCTTGGCGCAGCTGTTGAACTGTGCGAGCGGCGGGGTGGTGACGGCGTCGGCCGCGCTGTCGGCCATCGGCGTCTGCGCGCAGCCAACCAGCAGGGTGGCGCTCAAGCCCAGCACGGGAATCGCGGCCTTCCAGTTCAGTGCCTGCATATCGGGACGGACCAGTCGTTTGATGCGTTGCATGAGATCTCCTCCATTGGCCGCCATGGCCAGTTTGTTGTTGGAGAACTGGAGTTTCTCCAGTTCGGAAAGCGCCAGGGCAAGGCGCCGCGGTTCGCCGATCCGGCGCGCGGCCAGGTCGTCGGCAATGTGTTCGCGCTCGACGCGGACGCGGTGCGAGATCCACCACACGGCCGGATGGTAGAACAGCAGGGTCTCGATCACACTCTGTACCAGGTTGACCAGGTAGTCGCAGCGGCGCACGTGCGCCAGTTCATGCGCCAGCAGGGCTTCCAGCAGCTGCGGCGGCATGCCCGACACCAGGGACGCCGGCACCAGCACCACCGGCTTCCACCACCCCGCCGTGACCGGGCTGGCCAGGCCGTCGACCACCTGCAGGCGCACCGCGCGGGCAATGCCGAAGCCGCGCGCCAGCGTGTCCAGGCGCGCCTGCCACTGCGCGTTGCCGCCCTCGTGGCGCGCCGCCCTGCCGATCCACAACAAACCGAGCACCATGCGCAGGGCCAGGGCCGCCGCGCAGAGCGCCCAGGCGCCGACCATCCAGGACAGGTTGCCCTGCAAGAGTTCGCGCCAGCTATCGGCTTGCGTCGCGCCGCCGGCCAGCAAGGGGCCGAGGGGCAGGGCGCTAGCGCCGGCATCCGCGCCATGCGACAGGCGCAGCACCAGCGTGGCAGCCGGCCACAGCAGGCACAGCAGCAGGCCGCTGCAGGCGACCAGGTAGCGCGTTTCGGCGCGCGCATTGCGCAGGGCGAGCAGCAGCAGCGCGGTTTCGCAGCCGATCAGCGCACCTTGCCAGACGAAGTCGAGCAGCACCCAGCCGAGCTGGGAAACGAACATTGGCAGGGTCATTCCTTGTCCTCCTTCAGCAGCTTTTCGATCTCGGCACGTTCCTTCTTCGAGATGCCGCTTTTCAGCGCGGCCAGCACCAGGGCCTTGGCCGAGCCGGCAAAGGCGCGCTGCATCAGGTCCTTCAGCAGGTTGGTCTGCAGCGAATCCTGCGGCTGGGCCGGCGCATACACGTGCGAACGCTCGCTTTCGTCGCGGATCAGGAGGCCCTTGGTGTGCATGATCTGCATCAGGCGCAGCACGGTGGCATAGGTGACGTCGGGCCGGGTCTTCTGCATGCTTTCATGCACCTGGCGCGCGGTGGCGGCGCCGAGCGGCCACAGCACCTGCAGGAGGTCGAGTTCGGCCGCGGTCGGCTTCGGGAGATCGGATGGGCTTGGCATGGCGCTTTCCTTGGATGACGGTTACATCCAGAATAGCTTGTCTAGAAATCTTTGTCTACGTGATTCGATTGCTGCATGAAAGTTGTAGACGGAACTGTCTAGATTGATCTATGCTGGACCCACATTCGCCACCTGGAGACTCCATGCTTAAACGCTTTGCCGCCTCTGCGCTTGCCTGTGCCGCCATCGCCGCCATTCCCACCACCGCAGGTGCGTCGCCCCTGCCGGCCTATCCCTTCGTGCACGTGAGCGCCGACGCGTCCGTGTACCGCGTGCCCGACATCGGCGCCATCGACTTTGAGATCCTTGTCGCCAGCGCCGACCCGGCATTGGCGCGCACCACGGTTGAGACCCGCATCGCCGAGGTGCGCGCGCTGCTGCAGGCGCAGGGCGTGCCACTGGAAGACATGGAAACGCGCGACGTGCGCAAGGAGCAGAAGAAGGATGGGCCGCCGGATGCGCCGGTGTACGAACTGCGCTCCAGCGTCCACATCAACATGCGCGATTTGTCGAAATGGGCCGGTGTGGTTGGCCCCCTGCTCGACATGCCGAACCTGGGCAGCTTCGCCACCTCCTTCGACTCCAGCACGCGCGAGGAAGTCGAGGCCGAGCTGATGGCGAACGCCCTGCGCGAAGCGCGCCGCCGCGCCGAGATCATCGCCAAGGGCGCGCGCCGCAAGCTCGGCCCGGTCACCGCCGTCACGCCGGCCGGCGTGAAGAACGTCGGCTATTCGATGGGTCTGGTACGCGACGACTTCAACCCACGCCGCGGCGCCGGGGCGAACGTGACGCGGAGCGACTTCCTCGCCATCGAAGCGCTGAAGCTGATGCAGCCGGTCGACGTGGTGTTCAGGCTCGAATAAGCGTTAACGCTTCAGCACATTCAGCACCGCCAGGCTCATCGCCTGCGCCGCCGTCTTGATCGACGGTTCCGGCACCGGCGCGTAGAACGGCGAGTGGTTGAAGGCGATCGGCTTGCCGCCCTCGCGCGCCGCTTCCGCCACATCCTTGGCGTCGTACACGCCGGTGAAGAAGAACACCGAGGGCACGCCCTGGTCGACGAACTGGGAAAAATCTTCGCTGGCCGTCATGGCCGGCATGCGCTGAGCGTTGGCGTCGCCGAAGGCATCCTTGAATACCGGCTCCAGTTGCGTCACCAGCGCCTCGCTGTTGACAATCGCCGTGCCGCCCGGGATCAGCTCGACCTGCGGCGCCGGCGCGTTCGCCATCGCCGCCGAGGCCAGCGCGATGCGCTTCACGCCGTCGAGCAGCTTGGCGCGCACCGCCGGGCTGTAGGAGCGGATGGTGCCGCGCACCTGCACGCTGTCGGGAATGATGTTGCCGACCGTGCCGCCGTTGATGGCGCCGATGGTCACCACGCCGAACTCCTTCGGGTCCTTTTCGCGGCTGACCACGGTCTGCACGTCGGTGACGAAACGCGCGGCGATGGCGATCGGGTCGACCGCCTTGTCCGGCGCCGAACCGTGGCCGCCGCGGCCCTTGAACACGATCTCGATCGCATCCGAATTCGACGACACCGCGCCGACGTTGTAGCCGATTGTGCCGTGGGCCAGCGGCCAGGAGTGCAGGGCAAACGCGTAGTCGGGCTTGGCGAAGCGCGTGAACAGGCCGTCGGCCAGCATCGCCTTGGCGCCCGAGACGGTTTCCTCGGCCGGCTGGGCAACGAACATCAGCGTGCCGCTCCACTGCGACTTCATGTTCACCAGCGTGCGCGCCGTGGCCAGCCAGGACGTCATGTGGATGTCGTGGCCGCAGCTGTGGGCGGTGAAGCTTTCGCGGCCTTCGCTGGTGGCCTTTGCGCGGCTGGCGTAGGGCAGGCCGGACTTTTCTTCCATCGGCAGGCCATCGAGCTCGGTGCGCACCATCACGGTCGGGCCGGCGCCGTTCTTGTAGATCGCCACGACACCGGTCTTGCCGACCTTTTCCGTCACCGTGAAGCCGAGCTTGCGCATCTCCGCCGCCAGCTTGCCCGCCGTGCGGGTTTCCTGGAACGCCAGTTCGGGGTGCGCGTGCAGGTCCTTGTAGATGCCTTCCAGCGCGCGCCAGGCGCTGTTCACGCTGGAGGAGACCTGGGTTTTCAGGGCGCCTGGCAATTGGGCCTGGGCAGGCAGGGCAAGTGCAAAGGCGACGAGGGCGGCGGTGTGGCGCAGGCGAGGGATCACGATGATTTCCTTTTCGATGGAAACGGCTGAGGTTTCCAAAATGATACATCTTCCGTGCACGGAATGAGCAAGAGTGACAAAAAGTCTACCGTGCCGCGCGCCTGCAAGAATGTCTTTAATATAAGCGCCGTGCTGCGCTGCCGCAGGCAGCGCCACGTCAATACGACCCAATACCCTGGAAGGACCGACATGGACGACTCCATCGAAACAAACATCGCGCGGCGCAATGTGCTCAAGACCGGCGCGCTGGCAGCCACTGCCACCGCCGTTCCGCTCGGCGCAATCGCCCAGACGCCGAATGCCGGCAACGCCGCCACGCCCGCCGTGCCGGCCAGCGCACCCGTCACCTCGAAGGTGACCCTGCGCGTGAACGGCAAGGCGCACGAGCTGACCGTCGACACCCGCACCTCGCTGCTCGACGTGCTGCGCGAGAACCTGCACCTGACCGGCACCAAGAAGGGTTGCGACCAGGGCCAGTGCGGCGCCTGCACCGTCATCCTCGACGGCCGCCGCATCAATTCCTGCCTCAGCCTGGCCATCATGCACGGCGGCTCGGAAGTGACGACCATCGAAGGCCTGGGCCAGCCCGGCAAGCTGCATCCGATGCAAGCGGCTTTCGTGAAGCACGACGGCTACCAGTGCGGCTACTGTACCCCGGGGCAGATCTGTTCGGCCGTGTCGGTGCTGGACGAAATCCGCAAGGGCGTGCCGAGCCACGTGACGGCCGACCTGAACCAGAAACCGCTGCTGTCCATCGACGAGATCCGCGAGCGCATGAGCGGCAACATCTGCCGATGTGGCGCCTACTCGAACATCGTCGATGCCATCACTGAAGGCGCTGGCGCAGCCAGCGCGGAGGATCGGACATGAGGGCCTTTACCTACCAGCGCGTGAGCACCCCGGCCGAAGCCGCGGCCGCCGCGGCCCGCACTCCCGGCTCGCGCTTCATCGCCGGCGGCACCAACCTGCTCGACCTGATGAAGCTCGAGATCGAAACCCCGACCCACCTGATCGACGTCAACCACCTCGGCCTGGACAAGATCGAGGCGACGAAGGAAGGCGGCCTGCGCATCGGCGCCCAGGTGCTGAACGTCGACCTGGCCAGCGACGCCCGCATCCGCCGCGACTACGCCGTGCTGTCGCGCGCACTGCTGGCCGGCGCCTCGGCCCAGTTGCGCAACAAGGCGACCACCGCCGGCAACCTGCTGCAGCGTACCCGCTGCCCCTATTTCTACGACACGGCGCAGCCCTGCAACAAGCGCGTGCCGGGCAGCGGCTGCTCGGCCATCGGCGGCTATAACCGGAACCACGCCATCGTTGGCCATAGCGAAGCCTGCATCGCCACCCACCCGAGCGACATGGCCGTGGCCATGCAGCTGCTCGACGCCGGCGTCGAGACCGTGAAGCCCGACGGCACCACGCGCGTGATCCCGATTGCCGACTTCTACCGCCTGCCGGGGAACACGCCGCACATCGAGAACTCGCTGATGGCCGGCGAACTGATCACCGCCGTGACCCTGCCGCGTCCACTCGGCGGCCGTCACTTCTACCGCAAGGTGCGCGACCGCGCATCCTACGCGTTTGCCCTGGTGTCGGTAGCTGCCGTCGTGCAGCCCGACGGCAGCGGGCGCGTGGCGCTGGGCGGCGTCGCCCATAAGCCCTGGCGCGTGCCGGGCGCGGATGCCAGCATGCCGGGCGGCGCGAACGCCGTCGTCGAACGCTTGCTGGCCGGCGCCAAGCCGACCGCCGACAACGCGTTCAAGGTGACCCTGGTCCAGCGCACGTTGGAGTCCGTGCTGGCGGAAGCGAAGAAAGGATAATCATGAAATTCGATACCCCCGCCACCACCAACCCGATCGACCAGTTGAAGGTAATCGGCAAACCCGTGGACCGCATCGACGGTCCGATGAAAACCACCGGCACCGCGCGCTACGCCTACGAGCAGCACGAGGCTGCGCCGAACGCCGCCTACGGCTACGTGGTCGGCGCCACGATCGCCAAGGGCCGCATCGCGTCGATGGAGCTCGATGCCGCGCGCCGCTCGCCGGGCGTGATCGCGATCGTCACCGCCGAGAACGCCGGCAAGCTGGAGAAGGGCGACTACAACACGGCAAAACTGCTGGCCGGACCGGAAGTGCAGCACTACCACCAGGCCGTGGCCGTGGTGGTGGCCGAGACCTTCGAGCAGGCGCGCGCCGCGGCCCACCTGGTGAAGGTGAACTACACCGAGCAGAAGGGCGAGTACGACCTGGAAAAGGCCAAGGGCAAGGCCCAGCTGCCGAAGAAGGAAGACAAGCCGGAATCGAAGTTCGGCAACTTCGACAGCGGCTTCGCCAACGCGCCTGTGAAGCTCGACGCCGACTACACCACGCCCGACCAGTCGCACGCGATGATGGAGCCGCATGCCTCGATCGCGTCCTGGGACAACGGCAAGCTGACCCTGTGGACCTCGAACCAGATGATCAACTGGGGCACCAAGGACATGGCCAAGACGCTCGGCATCCCGGTCGAAAACGTGCGCCTGATCTCGCCTTTCATCGGCGGCGGCTTCGGCGGCAAGCTGTTCCTGCGTTCGGAAGCGCTGCTGGCGGCGCTCGGTGCGCGCGAAGCCAAGCGCCCGGTCAAGGTGAACCTGCAGCGCGCGCTCATGTTCAACAACACCACGCACCGTCCGGCCACGATCCAGCGCATCCGCATCGGCGCCACGCGCGAAGGCCGCATCACGGCGATCTCGCACGAAAGCTGGTCCGGCGATTTGCCGGGCGGGCAGCCGGAAACGGCGGTCCAGCAAACGCGCCTGCTGTATGCCGGCGCGCACCGCCTGACGCGCCTGAAGCTGGCCGTGCTCGACCTCCCCGAAGCGAACGCGATGCGCGCGCCGGGCGAGGCGCCGGGCATGATGGCGCTGGAAATCGCCATCGACGAGATGGCGGAAAAGCTGAAGATGGACCCGGTGATGTTCCGCATCATCAACGACACCACCAGCGACCCGGAAAAGCCGGGCCGCAAGTTCTCGCAGCGCCGCTTCGTGGAGTGCATGCGTCAGGGCGCCGAGCGCTTCGGCTGGAATAAGCGCCAGGCGCAGCCGGGCAAGGTGCGCGACGGCCGCTGGCTGGTGGGCATGGGCGTGGCCTCGGCCTTCCGCAACAACATGGTGATGAAGTCGGCGGCGCGTGTGAAGCTGGATAAAAACGGCATCGTCACCGTGGAAACCGACATGACCGACATCGGCACCGGCAGCTACACCATCATCGCGCAGACGGCGGCCGAGATGATGGGCGTGCCGCTGTCGAACGTGGTGGTCAAGCTGGGCGACTCGACCTTCCCGGTGTCCGCCGGTTCGGGCGGGCAGTGGGGCGGCAACAGCTCCACCGCCGGCGTGTACGCGGCCTGCGTCAAGCTGCGTGAAGCAGTGGCGGCGAAGCTGGGACTGGATGCGGCGACGGCCGAATTCGCGGACGGCAGCGTGCGTGCCGGTGGCCGCTCGATGTCGCTGCGCCAGGCCGCCGACGCCGGCGAGCTGGTGGGCGAAGACACCATGGAGTACGGCGACCTGGACAAGAAGTTCCAGCAGTCGACCTTCGGCGCCCACTTCGTCGAAGTCGGCGTGGACGTTGCCACCTGCGAGGTGCGCGTGCGGCGCATGCTGGCCGTGTGCGCGGCGGGCCGTATCCTGAACCCGAAGTCGGCGCGCAGCCAGGTGATCGGCGCTATGACCATGGGCGTGGGTGCGGCGCTGATGGAAGACCTGGTGGTCGACAAGCGGCGCGGCTTCTTCGTCAACCACGACCTGGCCGGGTACGAGGTGCCGGTGCATGCCGACATCCCGCACCAGGAAGTCGTGTTCCTCGACGAGACCGATCCGATTTCCTCGCCGATGAAGGCCAAGGGCGTGGGCGAGCTGGGGATCTGCGGCGTGGCGGCGGCGGTGGCGAATGCCATCTACAACGCCACCGGCGTGCGCGTGCGGGATTATCCGGTGACGCTGGATAAGCTGATGAGCAAGATGACGCTCAGCGCGTGAGCGGCCGGGTAATGCCGACGTAAGGTGAACGCGTGGACGGGAAACCCGTCCACGCGTTCACCCATCGCTTGTACTTGCGCGACCTGTCATGCGCAAAGACATCACTTCTTCTGGATCTTCCCGTGCACCTCATTGATCATCATGACGGCCGCCGACCCATAGAACTTGTGGTACTCCGCCACCATCTCGCCCT
The DNA here is from genome assembly GCF_020708045.1 of Massilia sp. IC2-278. GTDB lineage: Bacteria > Pseudomonadota > Gammaproteobacteria > Burkholderiales > Burkholderiaceae_D > Telluria. The sequence goes on along the minus strand of NZ_JAJFES010000003.1, from coordinate 55,619 downwards.
GCACGATGACCGGATCGGTCGCCACCAGCTTCTGCGCCTCCTCGATCTCCGGCGTGGCGAACACGAAGATCCCGCGCCGCCCCTCCTTGCCGTCGAGCGGTCCGGCCAGCACCAGCTTCTTTTCCGCCGCCAGCCTTTCCATATTCGCGAAGTGACCGGCGAACATCTTCTTGCGGCTTTCCGCATCGGCCATCTTGTTCGGCCCCGTCTTCAGGATCACCAGCACGTACTGGCGCATGCCGTGTTCGTCGGCGCCGAGCGAGGCGGCCAGCGCGGCATCGTAGGCCGGCGCTGGCGCAGGCGGCGTCTGCGCGGACGCGTGTAAGGGCAGGGCGAGCGCGAGGCAGGCGCCGGCCAGGGCGTTTTTCCACATGTTCCAGTCTCCATTCTTATCGTGACGCACAGAAGGTGCGCGGCGCGATTATCGAGCTGGCCCGCCATGCCGTCAACGCAAGCCTGAAGGGCGCCTCAGCCGGCCGCCAGCAGATTCACCAGCACCTTCCAGTCCACCGGCTTGGTCAGATGGTGATCGATCCCGTTCGTGTGCGAGCGCGCCCGGTCCACCTGCTGGCCCCATCCGGTCAGTGCGATGATCTTCAGCCCCGCATGCCGTCCACCCTGCCGCACCCGGTGCGCCACCGTGTGCCCATCCATGCCCGGCATGCCGATGTCCAGCACCATCGCATCGAAGCCGTTCGGCCCGCTCTCTTCCAGCGCGGCCAGCGCCGCCAGGCCGTCGTAGCGCACCTCGACCGTCGCCCCGGCGGTCTTCAGCAGCAGGCACAGCGAATCGGCCGCGTCGCGGTTGTCGTCGACCACCAGCACGCGCCGCCCGGCCAGCACGGCGGCAGGCGGCGCGGGCTCGCCCGGCCCGGACACCGCAGCGCCTTGCGCGCGCAGGGGCAGGCGCACCACGAACTCGCTGCCCATGCCGCTGCCGGCACTCTGCGCCTCGACGGTGCCGCCATGCAGGTGCACGAGATTGCGCACCATGGTCAGCCCGATTCCCAGCCCGCCCTGGTGCCGGTCCGAGGGCGCGTGGGCCTGCGCGAACATCTCGAACACATGGGGCAGGGCGGTGGCGTCGATGCCGGTGCCGTTGTCGCGCACGCTCACCACCGCCATGTCGCCGTCGCGGTGGGCGCCCAGCCAGATCTGCCCGCCACGGTCGGTGTACTTGGCGGCGTTGTTCAGCAGATTCGCGAACACCTGGGTCAGGCGCACCTTGTCGGCCTGCAGCATCAGCGGTTCAGGCGGCAGCGACACCGTAAAGGCGTGGTGCGCGCCGTCGATGGCTGGCTGGCTGGTCTCGATGGCGCTGGACAGGATCTCGGCCAGGTCGATCTGCGTCTTGTTCAGGCCGATCTTGCCGCGCGTGATGCGCGAGACGTCCATCAAATCGTTCACCAGGCGCACCATCTGGCGTACCTGGCGCTCGATCATCTCGACCATGCGGTCGGCGGCGCGCCGGCCGTCGGGGTGGCGCAGCAGGTGCACGGCATTGCTGATTGGCGCCAGCGGGTTGCGCAGCTCGTGGGCCAGCGTGGCCAGGAACTCGTCCTTGCGGCGGTCGGCGTCCTTCAGCGCATCCTCGGTCTGGACCGTGGCGCTGATGTCGATGCAGATGCCGACGTGGCCGCGAAAGCCGCCGTCGGCGCCGAACCAGGGCGCGCCGTGGGCATCGAAGGGGTGCCAGCCGTCGTCGCGCACGCGGATGCGCACGCGGCGCTGCCAGGGCGCGTGCTCGCGCAGCGCCTCCCGCACCGTGCCCAGGTAGCCGTGCAGATCGTCCGGGTGCAGCACCGCATGCCAGCCGTGGCCGAGCAACTGCTCCTGCAGCAGGCCGACCACGTCGAGGAAACGCTGGTTGAAGTAGACCGCGCGGCCGGCATCGTCGACCTGCCAGATCAGCGCCGGCGAGGCGTCGGCCAGGGCGCGGAAGCGCGCCTCGCTCTCGCGCTGCGCGGCCTCGACCTGGCGCCGCCCCTCGGCTTCGTGCTGCAGGCGCGCGTTGGCCTCGGTCAGTGCGCGGGTGCGCTCGTCGACCCGCTGTTCCAGCGCGCGCCGGTTTTCGTGGGCATCGGCCAGCGCCGCTCCCATGCGGTAGGCGGCGGCCGCGTGGGTCGCCAGGCTTTGCAGCACGCGCGCGTCCTCGGCATCGAAATGGCTGTCGGGCGTGTGCGCGATGGCCCATACGGTGCCGACCGCCTCGGAGTCGGCATTCCAGGGGGCGAGCAGGCTCTCGTGCAGCCGGGGCGCCACGCCTGCCAGTTCGGGGAAGCAGCGTTCGACGCCGTCGAACAGCTGCACCGCACCGCGCGCCACCACCACGCCGCAAGGGCTGCGCTCGCGCGGCAGGGTGCCGCCGAGATGCACGGCGAAGGGACCGGACACGGCGTGCCAGCGGAACACGCCGTGCTCGCCGCCGTCTTCGAGGATGCTGATGCCGGCCGAATCGGCGTGGCAGAGTTCGACCACCAGCTCGGCAAGCTTCTGCAGCACGCGGTGCGGCTGGTTGGCCATCTCGAGGGCGAGCGCCGTGAGCGCGCGGTTTTCGGCCGCAAAGTCCGGGGCGCGGGCGGGACGCCGCGCCAGTTCGACGGTGATCAGCACGTCGTCGAGACATGCCGGGGCGCCGGAAGACTGCTCGCTGACCATGAGGCCTCCTGTCGGGACAGGCGAACGCTGCCGGAATGCTGACAGAACTGAAAAAGCTTACACCAAGGCGGGAGGGGCTACCAGCCGGCGCACGATACGATGCGCCGGACCCGTGCGCGCTTCAAGGCGCGGCCCTGGCGATGCCGGCCCTGGCCCGCGCCAGCGCAACGGCCAGCGCTTCCCCGGCCGGCGCCTGGATGTCGGGCAGCACGCCGCTACGGTCCCAGTCGCTTTTCGTGACTGCGTGGATGATGCGGCGGCTGGCCACCATCGGCACCAGGTGGCTGCTGACCGGCTTGCCGTAGGAGCCGTGCGCCGCGCCGGCGGTGCGCTCGCCGACCACGGTGGCGCGGCCCAGTTTTTGCAGGGTATAGGCCAGGTTCTCGGCGGCCGAGATGGTGCCGGCGCTCGTCAGGATATAGACCGGCTTCTTGCCGCCGAAGCGGGCGCCGGTCAATGCCGGGGCGGTCCAGGCTTCGCTGCGGGTGCCGAGGCGGCGGTCGAGCGTGTCGTAGAGATGGACCGGCTGCTCGTCGAACAGGTAGCTGGCCAGCACCGGGATGAGCTGGGCCGCGCCGCCGCCGTTTTCGCGCAGGTCGAGGACCAGGGCGTCGGTATCGGCCAGGTCGCTCATCAGCGCGTGCACGAAGGGCGCGGCCTCGGCGGGCGGATAAAAGCTGTCGAAGCGGACCAGGGCGATGTTGCCGTCCAGGCGCTGCGGCGCGGCGAAGCCGTAGTTGGCGGCCTTGGCCCTGGCGCGCCGGGCCGCGGCCCGTTGGCGCACCGTGGCCGGATCGGCCGGCGGCGCCACGGCCAGCTGGTCTTCCTCGATGTAGGCGACCTCAGTGTGCTTGTCGTGGCTGATGGCGTCGATGTGCTTGCTCAGCAGCGCGGCCAGCTCGCGCGAGGCTTCGATGTGGTCGTATTCACCGCGCGCGCGCCGCGCAAGCAAATCGCGCGCGATGGCGCTGCCGACCTCGGGGAAGATGTAGGTCTGCTCAAAGGCAGTGGCGATGTCGGCGATGGCCTGGCTGCGCTGCTGGGGTGTCAGCGGGGCTTCGGGGGCGGCGTGGGCGAGCGAGGAGACGAGCGCCAGGCCGATCGCTGCACTCTTGAAGAATTTGATCATGCCAGTATGTGGAAGTTATATTCTCCACATACTAGCAATATATTGTTCTTAAAGCTATTCCCTATAGCGGACCGGTCCCGGATCGCCTCACTCGGCCTTGTAGGTCAACTGCGCCTTGCGCGTGCGTTCGTCGTAGGTCCAGATGTGGGTCACGGTACCGTTGCCCACGTTGACCACGGCGCAGGCAGCGCCGTCGGCCACGGCGTACAAGCCCTCGGGGCGCCGGTTGCCCCGGTCGTAGGTGCTGCCCAGGTCGGAAAGCAGGTCTTTCAGGGGCTGCACGTCTTCCAGTTCGCCACGTTCATTGAAGCGCACCAGTTCGACGGCCTGGGAAATGGCCACGTAGCCTCCGGTTTTCGCATCCAGCGAAAGGCTCATCAGGTCGCGGTTCTGCAGCGAGCGCGCGTCGATCCATTGGCGGCGCCGGGTGTCGTAGCGGTAGAAATAGCCTTCGCCGCCGAACGAAACGATGGCCAGCACGCCTTTGCGCGTGTCCCAGGCGAGGCCCGCGCCCCAGGACAGCGGCGGCAAGCCGGGCGGTATCAGGACTTTTTCCTTGCGTCCGCCCATGCCTTCGGGCGCCCAGACCAAGGTGCCGCCGTTGCCCTCGAGGTAATAGGCTTCGCGTCCGTCTTCGCGCACCGCCGCCGGGCCGCTCAGTCCGGACAGCGTGCCGCCGCGTATGACGCCGGTGTAGCGTTTGCCGTCCCTGGGGCCGGTGTTCGTGAAAGGCAGGCGCCGGCCGTCGACGCTGACGAGGTCGAAGTCGAAGCGCAGCGCCGGCGCTTCGGGGCGCACGCCCGCCAGCGACAAGGCGGGATCGGACGCGAAGGGGCCGCTCACCGTCACCCGCCCCGGCAGGTGGTAGGCGCCGCGCAAGCCGAGCACGCGTTCGACGCCGTACCGGGCGTTCAGCGCCTTCAGCAGTTCGCGGAACTTGACGTTCTGGGTTTCGTAGGCATAGGGCAGCTGGTCGACCTGGACTGGCACACCGGGCGGCGCCGACACCTCGGGTCGGCCATGGCCACTGTACACAGCCGCGATCACCGCCTTGATGCGCGTTCCGGGCGCCGCCACCACCTTCCAGCCCGCGCTTTCGTAGGCGGTAAGGACGAGCAGCACCGGCCGCGCAGTGTGGGCGACGTCGACCTGCACCATGCTTGACGAGGAGGTATAGCCCGAGACCACGATAACGTCCGCCCCTGCGGCCCAGTTTTTCATCTCCGGCGTGGGCCCGGCGGGGAGGGACGCGCCCGCTCCAGGCTGGCTGCCCGAAAACGCGGACGGCAGATCGGGGGCCGGCACATAGACACGCTGCGGCTGCGGCTGGCGGGCGGAGGGCGGCGCGCCCGCGCAAGGCTGCCCCTGGAAGCTGACCTTGCCGTCGCTATCGGTACAGCGGTAGACGCGCTCGGCAGCATACGCCGGGCCGGGCACGGTGATCAAGGCTGCGCTCGCCAGCGCGGCCAGTATCGCGGCGGCGCGCATCGGGGTGGAAAGGAGTGGGAAAACGGATGGCAAGAAAGGAAGGCGCACGAATGCTCCGGCAAGGATCCAAGGGGCGAACGGAAAGCAGGGCCCCGGCATCTGTCGGGCCCGAATTTCCACGCAGAAATATTCAGCAAATGATATCAGCAAGTTATCGTTTGCAGGAAAATCCTTGGGGCCATGTTGCTAGGGCGCGGCCGGCTTATTCCTTGAAGTACACCACTTGGTGGCTGGTCGCCAGCAGTTCGCCATGCTCGTTCCACATCTCCGCGCTCTGGTCGAAGAAGCCATTCCCGAAGCGCTGGGCACGCGCCACGCCGAGCAGGGGCGCGCTGCCTTGCGCGGCCAGCTGGGCGGCATCGGCATGGAAGAAGGTGGTCAGCGCCACGGTCCCGATCGGCACCCACTTCGGGCGGCGCACGAAGATGCGCGGATAAAAGGCATCGCACAGGGCCGCCAGCGACAGGTAGTCGAGCGGGCGCTCGGGCGTGTCGCGGATCCACATGGTCGACTGCGAGCTGTCGCTGTGGGTGTCGGGCGCGCCGGGTGCGCCGTCGATGAAGCGCATTTCGTAGCGGCCGGTCCAGGCGGCGCGGGCGATGTGCGGCGAAGGTGCGATGCTGCTGGCCGGCGGCACTTCGGGAAAGCGCGCATCGAGGGCGGACCAGGTTTCGCGGCGCACGGCGGTCACCGCCGTGGCAAAGGCGGCGACCTCGCCGTTCTGGATCAGCTCCACATGCCAGTGCTGGGTGGTGCGGTTGGTGCGCATCACGCGCGTCTGCACCGTGAAGGCGCCGTCGGCGATCGGGGCGGCGAAGTGGACGGTCTGCGACACCGGTTCGCCCAGCAACTCGGGGTGGCGCATGACCGCGTTCAGCAGGGTGGCGGCGATGACGCCGCCGAAGGGGCCGACCATGTTGCCATAGGCGGGGTGGGTCTGGCCTTGCGCCTCGTTGTCGCCAATGCTTGCCAGGGCGATGGCTGCGTCGAAGTCGTGCGCCGTAGTGGAGCTGCTCATGCCGGTGTCCTTTCGTGTGATACACGTCGATCTTGTGTTTCAGTCAATCGATCTTAGCATTTCCACGTGCGGCGCGCCCGGCCCGCCAGGATTGCCTCAGGCGGCGAATCCGCCGTCGATCAGCAGGTCGGCGCCGGTGACGAAAGCCGCTTCCGCACTCGCCAGGTACGCCACCATGCCCGCCACTTCCTCGGGCCGGCCATGGCGCTGCAGCGCCATGAAGCTGTGCAGCGACTGGCCGAAGTCGTTGTTTTCCGGGTTCATGTCGGTGTCCACCGGGCCGGGCAGCACGTTGTTGATCGTGATGCCGCGCGGCGCCAGGTCGTGCGCGAGTCCCTTCACCAGGCCGGTCAGCGCCGACTTGCTCATCGCGTACAGCGCCGCGCCTGCCATCGGCATGCGCAAGGCATTCGTGCTGCTGATGTTGACGATGCGCCCGCCCTGCGGCATGTGGCGCAGCGCGGCCTGGCTGGCAGCGAAGACCGAGCGCACGTTGATGCCGACGGTGTAGTCGAAATCCTCGAGCGTCGCGCTGTCGATGGTGCCGGCGCGGAAGACGCCGGCATTGTTGACAAGGATGTCGATGCGGCCGAGTTGCGCGGCGACGCTGTCGATGGCGTCACGCAGCGAGGCCGGGTCGGCGGCGTCGCAGCGCAGGGCCAGGGCGCGTCCGCCGGCGGCCTCGATGTCGGCGGCCAGCGCCTCGGCCGCGGCGGCGGAATCGCGGTAGGTGAGGGCGACGACGGCGCCGTCATGCGCCAGGCGGCGGGCAATGGCGGCGCCGATGCCGCGCGAGCCGCCGTTGATGAAAGCGATTTTGTCCTGCAGTGGGGTGCTCATGTCGTGCTCCTGTGGGTGGTCGGGAAACCAAGTATGGTTGATAGCGCCAGTTGTAACTAGACAGCTTGCTGGGCGATCAGTTTCAACCTGGGGTATAGAATCCAGGCTTTCCCAACGAGGCCGCCGATGAACATCGACCCCTTTGCTCACCTCGATTCCTTCATCCACAGCGCCGAAGCCGGCAGCTTTTCCGCGGCGGCGCGCCGGCTCGGCCTCAGCCCAGCCGGGGTCAGCAAGAACGTCGCGCGCCTGGAAGCGAGCCTGGGCGTGCGCCTGTTCCAGCGCAGCACGCGCAAGCTCGGCCTGACCGAGGAGGGCGAACAGTTCCTGCGCGAGGTCGGACCGGCCTGGCACCGGATCGCCCAGGCAATCGACGTGGTGCGCGAGGGCGCGGGCGAGCCATCCGGGCCGTTGAAGGTGGCGTTGGCGCCGGCGGTCGGGCGCATGCACGTCGTGCCGCTGCTGGAGGAATTCCACCGCCTGCATCCGGGCGTCGTGCCCGACCTGCACTTCGAGAACCGCCAGGTCGATTTGATTGCCGAGGGCTTCGACGTGGCCATCGGTGGCGGCGTCGAATTGACCCAGGGCGTAGTGGCGCGCGAACTGGCGCGGGTGCGGCTGCTGGTGGCGGCGGCGCCGGCGTATCTCGCACAGCATCCGGCCCCAAGCCATCCGGACGAGTTGGCCGGCCACGACGGCATCGCGCGCCGCTCGATCCGCAGCGGCCGCCTGCAAAGCTGGACCCTGCGCACGGCCGACGGCCAGGAAGCGGCGGCCGAGTTCCGGCCGGTGGCAGTGTTCGACGATCCCGAAGCGATGGCGCGCGCCGCGGCGGCCGGCCTGGGCGTGGCGGTGCTGCCGGCGCCGCATGCGCGGCCGCTGCTCGATAGCGGCGAGCTGGTGCGCATCCTGCCCGACTGGTACGTGGAGGCGGGACCGCTGTTCCTGTACTACTCGAGCCGCAAGCTGCTGCCGGCCAAGACGCGCGTGTTCGTCGACTTCGTCGCTGCACGTTTTCGCGCACTGGGGCTGGCGGCGCAGTTCACGGTATAGGGCAGGGACGAAAAAAAACCGCGCCGGAGCGCGGTTTTCCTGTACTGCGGAGGGCAATCAGGCCGCCTTTTGCAGGGTCGGGGTGCCGGTGACCGGGTCGATCGACTCGGCCGGCTCGACGTAGGTGCCGTTCAGGACGGCGTTCATGCGGTCGTGGTCGAGTTCCTTTTCCCACTTCGACACCACCACCGAGGCCACGCCGTTGCCGACGAAGTTGGTCAGGGCGCGGCATTCGCTCATGAAGCGGTCGATGCCGAGGATCAGCGCCATGCCGGCCACCGGGATGGTCGGGACCACGGCCAGCGTTGCCGCCAGGGTGATGAAGCCGGCGCCGGTGATGCCCGATGCGCCTTTCGAGGTCAGCATCGCCACGGCGAGGATGGTCAGTTCCTGGGTCAGCGTCAGGTCGGTGTTGGTTGCCTGGGCAACGAACAGGGCGGCCATGGTCATGTAGATGTTGGTGCCGTCCAGGTTGAACGAGTAACCGGTCGGGACCACCAGGCCCACCACCGACTTCGAGCAGCCCAGCTTTTCGAGCTTGCGCATCAGGGCCGGCAGGGCCGATTCCGACGAGCTGGTGCCGAGCACGATCAGCAGTTCTTCCTTGATGTAGCCGATGAACTTGAAGATCGAGAAGCCGGTCATCTTGGCGATGAAGCCGAGCACGACGACGACGAACAGGCCGCAGGTCAGGTAGAACGAACCCATCAGCTTTGCCAGCGGGACCAGCGAGGCCAGGCCGTATTTGCCGATGGTGAAGGCCATCGCGCCGAACGCGCCGATCGGGGCCAGTTTCATGACGATGTTCACGACACCGAAGATCACGTGCGAGAAGTCGTCGATGATCTTGGTCATCGGACGGCCGCGCTCACCCAGCATCGACAGGGCCACGCCGAACAGGATCGCGATCAAGAGCACCTGCAGGATGTCGCCCTTGGCGAAGGCATCGACGAAGGTGTTCGGGATGATGTTCATGATGAACTCGACCGTGCTCTGGTGCGAGGCTTTCTCGGTGTACTGGGCGATGGCCTTGGTATCGAGGTGGGCGACGTCGACGTTGAAGCCGGCGCCCGGCTTGGCGATGTTCGCCACCAGCAGGCCGATCACCAGTGCGAAGGTCGACACGACTTCGAAGTAGAGCAGGGCCTTGCCGCCGACGCGGCCGACTTTTTTCATGTCCTGCATGCCGGCGATACCCGCCACCACGGTGCAGAAGATGACCGGTGCGATGATCATCTTGATCAGTTTGATGAAGCCGTCTCCCAAAGGCTTCATCTTCTCGCCGAGCTCGGGATGGAACACGCCCAGCAGGACGCCCAGCACGATGGCGAACAGAACCTGTACGTACAGGATTTTATAAAATGGCTTTTTCATGACAACTCTTCTCGAGAGGTTGATGGTGAAGAGGATCATCACAAAAACGCACCGGCGTGGATATTGTGGATATCCGCAGGTCGGTGAATGACCGTCATATGGTTTATTGATGGCAGTGTTGATGGCGGATATCAATAAAATGGATGACAGACGGTGGTGCGGTGCTGCACCAATGTGGGTGGGTGCTTATACCACCGGGCGTGCGCATGCATGGCCGTCATGCGCAATGGTGGGTTCGAGAACCCACCCTACCGGTATCTCGTAGGGTGGACTCCCGAGTCCACGCGGTCGGGCATATGCGTATCGATAAGCAATGTAGGGTGGGTACTTGTACCCACCACGCGTATCCGTACATGTTCGCCGTGTACATGGTTCGTTCGACAACTCACCCTACGGCTTGCGGTAGACCTTCCCGCCCTTCATCACGAACCCCACCTTGCGCAGGGCCGCGATATCCGCCGTCGGATCGCCGTCCACCGCCACCACGTCCGCCAGCGCCCCCGGCGCCAGCCGCCCCAGGTCCTTGCCCTTGCCGAGAATCTCACCGGCCACCGAGGTCGCCGCGCGCAGCGCCTCCGTGGGCGTCATCCCCAGCCGCACCATCCATTCCAGCTCGCGCGCATTGGTCCCGTGCGTGAACACGCCGACATCGCTGCCATTCCCGATCACGACTCCCAGCTTGCGCGCCAGCGCGAACGCGCGCGCCGCTTCCTTCATCGACGGCGTCGGCTCCCCGCCGCGCACATGCTTCTGGAAGTATTCGCCGATCGCTTCCGGCGCGGTCAAGGTCGGAATGTAAGCCGTGCCGCGTTCCTTCATCAGCCTGAACGTCGCCTCGCTCGCGCCATAGCCATGCTCAATGGTGTCAACGCCGGCCAGCACCGCCATGCGGATCGCCTCGTCGGTACTGGCGTGCGCCGCCACCTTGCGCCCGGTGACGTGGGCCGTAGCCACCATCGCCTTCATCTCCTCGATGGTAAAGGTCGGGCGGCTGCTGCCGTCGACGCCGGTGCGGTAGTCGGCGTAGAACTTGATCCAGTCGGCGCCGTGCGAGGCCTGTTCGCGCACCGCCTTCGTCACCTCATCGACGCCGGTGGCCGGCTGGGCGCCGTAGGGGATCTCCATGTCGGGACGGTAGCTGCGCTCGGCCGGGCCGTAGCTGAAGCTGGCCACGATGGCTTTCGTCGCGATCAGCAGGCGCGGGCCGTCGATCACACCCCCTTCGATGGCGCGCTTGACGCCGACGTCGGCATAGTTGGCGCCTTCGGTGCCGAGGTCGCGCAGGGTGGTGAAGCCGGCCTGCAGCGTGTCTTTCGCGTGCTTGCCGGCGAGGAGGGTGCGGTACTCGACCTGTTCCTTGATCACCTGGTCGTCCCAGGTGGTTTCGTTGTACGGGTGGAGCAGCACGTGCGAGTGCAGGTCGATCAGGCCAGGGATCAAGGTCTTGCCGGGCAGGGCGATGCGCTCAGCGTCGACCGGGACGGCGATCTTCTCAAGCGGGCCGACCACCTTGATGCGGCCGTCGCTGACCAACACTGCCCAGCCGGCGCGGGCCTGGCCATCGCCGGTCCAGACGCGGTCGGCGGTGAGCAGGAGGGTGCGCGGTTCGGCCGCGTGGGCAGCGGCACCGATCAAAACGAGGGCGAAGAAGGCGAGTGTGCTGGTCCAGCGGCGCATGATGGGTCTCTTATTGTTGTGAAGATGGAATGATAGCGGACTGCTTCCCTGCATGGCAGGCGCTTGCGGTATCCTTGCGCCGACCCGGATTCGAGAGGCAGGAATGAAGCAGGCAGGAAAACAGGACCTCACCGCGCTGTTGCAGCAGGCCGTCGCCCACCACCAGGCGGGCCGGCTGGCGCAGGCGCAGGAGATGTACCGCGCGGTGCTGGCCGAGGCGCCGCATCAGTTCGACGCGCTGCACCTGCTCGGCGTAATTGCGCGCCAGCAGGGCGAGGCCGCGCTGGCGCTGGACCTGATTGGGCAAGCCATCGCCATCAATCCGTCCCAGGCGACCGCGCACTGCAACCTGGGCGCGGCCTTGCAGGACCTGGGCCGCAGCGCCGAGGCGCTGGCCAGCTACGACCAGGCGCTGCGCCTGAACCCGTCGTATGCGATGGCCTTCGCCAACCGCGGCAACGCGCTGCGCAAGCTCGGACGGGCGCAGGAAGCGGTGGACAGCTACGAGCGCGCGCTGGCCCTGCGTTTGCCGTATCCGGAAGCGGCCTGCAACCGCGCCGCGGCCTTGATCGACCTGGGCCAGCCGCAGGCCGCGCTGGAGGGCGCCGAACGGGCACTGGCCAGCCAGCCACGCTACGCGCAGGCGCTGTGCGTGCGCGCCAATGCGCTGTACCTGCTGCGCCGCCTGCGCGACGCGGTCGAGGGGTACGACCGCGCACTGGCCGTGGACCCGAAGATGGCCGAGGCCCACGCCGGCCGCGGCATGGCGCTGCACAAGCTGCGCCGTTTCGACGAGGCGCTGCGCAGCTACGAGCGCGCGCTGGCGGTGCGGCCCGAACACGCCGTCACGCACGAGCATCGCGCGGCGACGCTGCTTGCCCTGGGGCGCCAGCCCGAAGCCATCGAGGCCTATCAGTGCGCGCGCCGGATACGGCACGCACAGGATGGCGACACGAGCCAGGTCGACTTCGCCCTGGCCGCACTCGGCGTCGGCAAGGCGCCGCAACGCGCGCCGCAGGCGTACGTGAAGGCGCTGTTCGACCAATATGCCGGCCACTTCGACCAGCACCTGACCGAGGTGCTGGACTACCGCACGCCGGCGGCCATCGATGCCGCCTTGCGCAGCGCCGGGGTGGACGCCGGCGGCGACGTGCTCGACCTGGGCTGCGGCACGGGCTTGTGCGCGCCCTACCTGAAGCCGCGCGCACGTTCGCTGGCCGGCGTCGACCTGTCCGAGCGCATGCTCGACAAGGCGCGCGCGACCGGCCTGTACGACCGGCTGGCCTGCGCCGACATCGCCGCCTTCCTGGCGCAGGAAAGCGCAGGCGCCGACCTGGTCGTGGCGGCCGACGTATTCGTATACTTTGGCGACCTGGCCGCCGTGTTCGGTGAAGTGAAGCGCGTGCTGCGGCCAGGCGGCGCGTTCTGTTTTTCCACCGAAACCTGCGAGGGCGAGGATTTCGTGCTGCAGGCCTCGAACCGCTACGCGCATTCGGCCGGCTACCTGCGCCGGCTTGCGGATGCGCACGGATTCCAGGTCGTGCTGCTGGAGTCGTCTCCGCTGCGCAGCGAGAACGGCGTGCCCATCGTCGGACAGGTCGCCGTCCTGCGCGCCGCCTAGCTGCGGCGCGTGTGCACGCCGAGGCACAATGCGCAGGTGACCAGCGCCAGCCCCATGTGCAGCACATACAGCGGCACGAAGTCCGCCCGCGCCACACCCGCGTGCCCGACCAGTACCACCGCGATCGCCACCCCCAGCGCGCCGCCCAGCTGGCGCGTGGCCTGGTTCACCGCGCTGCCCACCGCGTACTGCGCCGGCGGCAGGCCCGCCACGGCGGCGCCGGCGAGCGAAGGCAGCACCATGCCCACGCCGGTCCCGCTCAGCAGCACCGCCGGCAGCCACTGCGTCAGGTAATGCGGCTCGCTTCCCACCATCGAGAACAACCACAGGCTGCTGCACGCGTAGACCAGCGCGCCCGGCACCAGCACGCGCCGGTGTCCGTAGCGCCCCGCGATGCGGCCGGCGATGATGGCCGTCGGCACCACCGTCAGCGGCCCCGGGGTGACGGCCAGGCCGGCCGCCGGCAGGCTGTAGTGCCACACGTTCGTGAGATAGGCGAAGTAGGAGAAGAACATCAGCGCGAACGCCGTGCCGAAGGCCAGCGTCGCCAGGTTCACCAGGCTGTAGCTGCGGTTCGCAAACAGCGCCAGGTCGACCAGCGGCGCCCTGGCCGTGCGTGCCCACAGGATGAAGGCGCCCAGCCCGGCCACGCCCAGCAAGGCCAGCACGGTCAGCTCGACCCGGCTCCAGTGCGGCGATTCCGACTGCGTGATCGCCATCGCAAACGCGCCCACCGCCACGATCAGCAGCAGCATGCCGACCACGTCCACCCGCTGCCGGTTCGCCGCGCCGCCCGCCTCGCGCAGGCGCGCCGCCCCGTACCACAGCGACACGGCGCCCAGCGGCAGGTTCAGGTAAAAGGCCGCCGGCCAGCCGAACTGCTCGATGACGGTCGTGCCCAGGCTCGGCCCCACGGCAGCCGCCAGCCCGCCGACCGCGCCCCACAGGCTGACCGCCACCGCACGCTTCTCCTTCGGAAAGGCGTCGAGGATGATCGACAGCGAGGCCGGCGTCAGCAGCGCCGCGCCGAGCGCCTGCGCCACGCGCGCCGCGATCAGCAAGGCGACGCTGTCGGCCATGCCGCAAGCGGCCGACGCCGCCAGGAACAGCGTCACGCCAATCAGGAACACGCGCTTGCGGCCGTGGGTATCGGCCAGGCCGCCGGCCGGCACCAGCATGGCGGCGTAGACGATGGTGTAGGCGTTCAGCACCCAGGACATGTCGGCCGGCGTGGCGCTCGGGAAGCTGCGCCCGAGCGGGCCGAAGGCGGCGTACAGCAGGGTGGCGTCGAGCGAGACCAGGAAGACGGCGATGCTGGCGATCCAGAAGATGGGCCAGGGCGAGGCGCCCTTCTGGGCGCTCGTGCGCAAGGGGATCGGGGCAATGGAAGGAGTGGTCATGGTGGTTGTCCGAAAAGGATCAGCGTGCGTAGTCGGTGTAGATGCCCGGTTCGTTCGAGAGGCCGCGCTTGATCCCCTGCGTCCATTCGTCGACCGCGATTTCGCTGGCGCCGGCCTCCAGCGCCGCGTAGGCCCGCTCGACCACGAAATCCGGCGCCAGCTTGGGTGCATCGAAGCCCTTGGTGAGGTCGGTGTCGATGAAGCCCACGTGCAGGCCGAGCACCTGCGTGCCCTGCGCGCGCAGCTCGTTGCGCAGGCCGTTGGTCGCGCTCCAGGCGGCTGCTTTCGAGACCGCATAGCCGGCCAGTACCGGCGCACTGAGCCAGCTCGATACCGACAGCACGGTCAGCAGCGCGCCGCCGCCGTTCCTGGCCAGCACCGGGGCAAAGGCCTGGCTCACGCGCAGCATGCCGTAGACGTTGGTCTCCATCATGCGCTGGGTGGCCTCGATGCTGCCGGAGTCGAGCAGGCCGCCGGTGGTGGCGATGCCGGCGTTGTTGACGACCAGGGTGACGTCGCCGCAATCGGCCGCGGCAGCCGCAACCTGCGAAGGATTGTTGACGTCGAGCGCGATCGGCACCACGCCGGGCAGGGCGATGCTGCCCGGGTCGCGCGCGGCGGCGTAGACCTTGCGTGCGCCGGCTGCCAGGGCGGCGCGCGCAAAGGCGAGGCCGAGGCCACGATTGGCGCCGGTGATAAAGACGGTGGCATCTGCGAGTTTCATGGTGTTCCTCTTTCAGGTTAATTGAATATGATGGTCATCATATTTTTGGATGAAACGGTGGGTGGGTTCTCGAACTCACCGGTGTATCGATGCGTTTCCTCGTATGGATGGTGGGTTCGAGAACCCACCCTACGTGTGCTTAGCTCAGGCCGGCGCCTTGTCGTATTGCACCAGCAGGGTGTCGCGCGACGCTTGCAGCAGGCCGCCGGCCTCGTCGCCGAGCGTGCGCGCCAGTTGCAGGGTGCCGACCAGGGTGCTGGCGATCACCTGCGCTTGCGCCTCGGGCGCGCCTGGCGGCAGCGCCTGGCGCACGCTGGCAATCAGGCCCTGCACACGGCGGCGCGAGGCGGCCAGCACGTCTTCCTGCTGGCGGTGCATGTCGGAGCCGAGGGCGGCCACCGGGCAGCCCAGCTCGGCGGCGGCCACGTGGGCTTCGCTCAGGTAGCCTTCGACCAGGGCGCGCAAGGGGCTCACGCCTGCTTCGCGCCCGATTGCGATGCGTCGTGCAAGGGCCTTGGCGCTGCCCGCGCCGGCATGATCGAGCGCAGCGGCGAGCAGGGCGTCGCGCGACTTGAAGTGGGCATAGAAGCCGCCGTGGGTCAGGCCGGCCTCCTTCATCACCTCGGCCACGCCGACGCCGGCATAGCCGTGGCGGCGCACGGCGCGGGCGGCGGCGTCGAGGATGCGCTGGTGGGAAAGCTCGCGCTTATTCTGTTTCGTCCCGGTATTCATGGCGTGTCTAACAAATATGATGGATAACATATTATTGCCATCATATTTGCGCGTCAAGTCCGATTTCGTAGACGCGTCATATCGGCTTGATTGGCACAGCCTTGGCACTGTTTGAGGTAATAATTGGAGAGATTTTTGGGATTGCCTTGAAGATATACTCGCTGGAATCAGATCACGCTTTCATGTTCCGGGACAGCCCATGCATAACAACTCTAAAGCCATGCTCTTCAGCGTGGCGTTCGCCGCCTCTTTTGCTTCACATGCAGCCCCGGCACGGGTCGCGCCTCCCGTCGACCGCGTAGAGCAGGCGACCAGCTATTTCCTGCGGCCCGCGATCGGTGAGGTCAGCACAGCCGAGGTTGGGGAATCTCTGTACAAGGAAGGCATCCGCACCGTCTCGAAACGTTACCAGGCGGTCCTGAAGGCTGGCGGAAGCAGCAAGATGGATCGGGGTTATGTGCTCACGGTAAAGGCTGGCTACGGTGGCCAAATGCTGGTACGAGGCGGCATACCAATGCTTTGTTTTACGACGGAAAACACAGGTGTGGTAGGGTTTTTCGGAGACCGGAACGTCCTGGGCTGCCTGGCCGATATCGGCAAGAACCAGGAATTCACCCGATCTTTGTTCCCGCACTATGCGGGGATGTTCCCCGTTTCCGCGCCGATCCCGTACGAGGTGAGCGTCACCGAGACGGAAACGGAGAACCCGGACGATTTCTTTGTTGATGTCCTGTACCAGGGGACATCGAAGGGCGAAGTAAAAATCTCGTACCGGGAATATTCGCATGGAATTGCGCGCCCGGCGTTCACCCAGGACGTATCGTATGAACTGCAGAAAGACGGTACCGCGGCGATTGGGTTCAAGGGCATGCGTATCAAGGTCCTGAAGGCAACCGGCCAGGACATCCAGTACATCCTGGAGCAACCGATGCCGAGCATGACCAAATACCGGGCTGAGTCCGGCCGTGAGAACGTCGCGGCGGGGTCGACCGGCAGCTAGGGACGTAGCACGCGGCCAGCGCAGCTGCCGCGCGCCTTGCGCGTTCCGCATGAAGCTCGGCTTGCCGCGATTTACTGCATGAAGCCTTCCAGCTCGGCTGCGATCTGCTGCGCCAGCTGGTGGATGTGGTAGCCGT
This sequence comes from Massilia sp. IC2-278, assembly GCF_020708045.1. Classification (GTDB taxonomy): domain Bacteria; phylum Pseudomonadota; class Gammaproteobacteria; order Burkholderiales; family Burkholderiaceae_D; genus Telluria. The sequence goes on along the minus strand of NZ_JAJFES010000003.1, from coordinate 38,769 downwards.
CGACGAAGCCATGGTGGGCCTGGACCGAGAACGGCAGCGCCAGGCGTCCATTCGGGCCATCCTTGAACTTGCCCCAGGCCAGCGACGGGATGTCGGGCGAACCCAGCGTGGCGGCCGGGTGCTGGATCGAAGTGAAGTCGAGCCAGGGTATGCAGGTGATGAAGACCTGGTCTTTCATCTGGCGCGGCGACAGGCCGGCATAGGCATTGTTCAGTTCCAACATGGCGCCGGCCTGGTCGCGCGAGGCCACGCCGCGCCGTACGAATTCGCGCAAGTCGTCCGACCAGTCGAACAGGGCGAAATTCAGGTCGTGGTGCTGGTTGGTGACGGTGAACGAGGGCATCAGGCGGTCGATCTCGATGACTTCGCCCTCGAACACGCGGTAACGGAAATTCGGAATCGCCAGCACCGAGCGCAGCACGGCGCACAGCAGCACGTGGAAGGGCGGCAGGCCCTGCGCCTTGCACCAGGGCCGGAAATCCGGCAGGTCCATCGTGAAGCAGAGGTTGACCGCGGGACTGTCCATGCGGTCGAAGAGGTCGAAGCGGTCGCGCCGCCGTTCAAAGTGCTGCATTGCGAATTGCCTGAAAAACGGGGAGGGCAGGATTGTCGCATACGCGGCCGTACCCCGGCCCGCCACGACGTCGAAAACGCTGACCGGCTCATCCAATTCGCGCTAGCATTGGGTGAGTAAAAAGGAGGAGCCTGTGCAGCGCATTACCCGAATCGACAGCCCGGACAGTATCGACCGCAACGCCATCCACAGCCTGATCGAAGGTGGCGAACACGTGGTCATCCAGTTCGCGCATGCCAGCCAGGCCGATGGCGCGCTGCTACAGGAACTGAACGCGGCTTGCCGCGAATTCGGCGACGCGCTCGAGGTGCGCTTCTACAGCCACCCCGTCGATTGCCGCGTGCTGGCACACTTGCCCGAGGTGCGATCCTTGTCGCTCGACTGCCTGCAAACGGTGTCGCACTTCGACAGTGTGCAAACGCTGCAGCACCTGGCGCGCCTGCGGATCGGTATCTACGAACTCGACGCGCCGGATTTCCTGGCGTGGCCGAACCTGCACCGTTTGACCCGCCTCGACCTGGGAGAAACCCGCCGCGCAGGATTCGACCTGCAGCACCTGCGCCATGCCATGGCGTTGCAAAGGCTGTTCCTGGCCGGGCACACGAAGAACATCGCTACCGTCGGCCAATTGGCACACATGGCCGAACTGACGCTGCGCCTGCCCAGCAAGGCCGGCATCGCCTTCGTCAACGAACTACGCCGCCTGCGCAAACTCGCCTTGATCGTCGGCGGACGCACGAACCTGGACGAGATCGTCGACAGCCCGATCCGGGAACTCGAGATCACGATGGTCAAGGGACTGAATGCGCTCGGGCCGCTGAGCCGCTTCCGCAAGCTGGAGCGGCTCAGCATCAGCGACCAGTTGCAGATCACCGGGCTCGACATCTCCGAGGAGATGCCGGCGCTGGAACGCATCCGCATCCTCAATTGCAAGCGCTTCGCGCGGCTGGACGGACTGGCGCTGCTGCCCCGCCTGCAAGCGCTGCGGATCTTCGGCACGGCGCTCGACTTCGATACTTTCATGCGGCAGCCGCGCCCGCCAAGCTTGAAAGCGCTTGCCTTTTTTAGCGGCCGGCGCAAGGAGGATGCCGTCTTGCGCCAACGCCTGGAGGCGCTGGGCTACGATGCCGCGTGACGGCCCGGCACCGCTTACTGTGCGGCCCAGCCCCCGTCCATGTTCCACGCCACGCCGCGCACCTGGGCGCCGGCCGGCGAGCAGAAGAACACCGCCAGCGCGCCGAGTTCGTCGGGCGTGACGAACTCGCCCGACGGCTGCTTTTCCGCCAGCAGCGCACGCTTCGCCTCGTCGTTCGACACGCTTTCGCGGGCGGCGCGGTCGTCGACCTGCTTCTGCACCAGCGGCGTCAGCACCCAGCCCGGGCAGATCGCGTTGCAGGTGACGCCGGTCTGCGCGGTCTCCAGAGCCGTGACCTTGGTAAAGCCCACCAGCCCGTGCTTGGCCGCCACATACGCCGACTTCTGCGCCGAGCCCACCAGCCCGTGCACCGAGGCCAGGTTGATGATGCGGCCCCAGTTCTTCGCTTTCATGCCGGGCAGGGCCAGGCGCGTGGTGTGGAAGGCCGAGGTCAGGTTGATGGCGATGATGGCGTCCCACTTCTCGACCGGGAAGTCCTCGACCGGCGACACATGCTGGATGCCCGCATTGTTGACCAGGATGTCGACGCCGCCGAATTTATCGGATGCAAACCGCATCAAGGCTTCGATCTCGGCGGGCTTCGACATGTCGGCGTTGTGGTAGCCGGTCTGGACGCCGAATTCCTGGCCGACGTCGGTGTACAGCTTTTCGATCTGCTGGGCGTCGCCGAAGCCGTTGAAGACGATGTTCGCGCCTTGCTCGGCAAGGGCACGGGCGATGCCGAGGCCGATGCCCGAGGTGGAGCCGGTGACGAGTGCCGTTTTACCGCTTAACATCCTTGCGCTGGTGTTGGTGCTGACGTTCATGCTGCCCTCTTTAAAGTGGTGTTCAAGGTGCCTGCTCGGAATTGGTAGAATTCTAATCGCACTGCCAGCTAAAATGTCGGTTGCGGCTGAACAGGCAGACAATATTGCATCATGGAGGCGGGATGAGCGAAGCGAGGATCAAACATGTGCAGTGCAGCTCGCGGGCTGGCCTGCACCGCATCGCCTACAAGGAGTGGGGCGATCCGGCCAACCCGCGCGTGCTGGTCTGCGTGCATGGCGTGACGCGCGTGGCCGACGATTTCGACGCCCTGGCGCGCGATTTGTCGGACACTTACCGCGTGGTCTGCCCCGACGTGGCCGGGCGCGGCCGTTCCGACCACCTGCGCGACCCGCAGCTGTACGCGGTGCCGCAGTACGTGGCCGACATGGTCACGCTGATCGCCCGTGTGACTGCGGATAGCGAAGACAACCGGGTCGACTGGTTCGGCACCTCGATGGGCGGCCTGATCGGCATGGTGCTGGCCTCGCTGCCGGAAACGCCGATCGCGAAGCTGGTGCTGAACGATATCGGCCCGGTGCTCGACGAAGCCGCGATGCGCCGCATTGCCGACTACATCGGCCAGGACCTGCGCTTTCCGGACTTCGAATCCGGCGCGCGCTTCGTGCGCGATGTGTCAAGCTCGTTCGGCCCGCACTCCGACGAGGAATGGCGCAAGCTGGCCGACGACGTGCTGCGCCAGGCGCCGAACGGCGAGTGGGTGCGCCACTACGACCTGGCGCTGGCCGAACCCTTCAAGGCCGTCACCGCCGCGCGCGCCGAGCTGGGCCAGGCGGCCCTGTGGCGCGCATTCGATGCGATCCGCTGCCCGACGCTGCTGGTGCGCGGCGAACTGTCCGACCTGCTGTCGCACGCCACGGCGCTGGAAATGACGACGCGCGGCCCGCGTCCGCGCCTGGTGGAGTTCCCCGGCGTCGGCCACGCGCCCACCTTCGTGCATGCCGACCAGATCGCGCTTGCACGCGAATTTTTACTGGGCTGAGGTTCATCCAAAGCCCCACGTTCTAGAAAGAGAAGAAGATGGAAATCACCCGTTACCACGTTGGCAAACGCCTCTCCGAAACCGCTGTCTACAACGGCACCGTCTACCTGGCCGGCCAGATCGCCGAAGACACCACCCAGGACATCGAGGGCCAGACCCGCGAAGTGCTGGGCCACGTCGACCGCCTGCTGACCGAAGCCGGCAGCGACAAGACCTGCATCCTGATGTGCCAGATCTACATCGCCGACATGGCCCACTTCGCCGGCATGAACGCGGTCTACGACGAGTGGGTCGCGCAAGGCCACACGCCGCCGCGCGCCACCGTCGAATCGAAGCTCGCCAACCCGGCCTGCCTGGTGGAGATCGTCGTCACCGCCGCACTGCGCTAAACGATGGTTTCCACCGCCGCCCTCGGCGACGCCACCACCCAGCTCGTCCAGGGCCTCAGCGTTGATGAATGCGCACGCGTGCAGCATGCGCTCGACTATGCCGCGGCCGCCTATGGCGAACGCACCCTGGCGTCGCACCAGAACGCCTTCGAGTTCTCGCTGGGCGTGGCCGGCACGCTGGCCTATTTGCGCAGCGATGTCGAAACGCGCATCGCCGGCCTGCTGTTCGAGCTGGCGATGTTCGAGCCGGCCATCGTCGAGACGCTGGAGCAGCTGTTCGGCAGCGAGGTGGCGACGCTGGTGCGCGGCGTGCAGCAGCTGATCCGCCTGCGCGACCTGACCGTGGCGCAGCCGGTGCTCGGGCGCGGCAAGAACGCGGCCCAGGAGGCGGCGGCGCACATCGAAACCCTGCGCAAGATGCTGCTGGCCATGGCCTCGGACATGCGCGTGGTGCTGGTGCGCCTGTCGTCCTGCGCCACCATGCTGCGCTGGTTTGCCGAGCAGAAGCGCTTCGACGACACCACCCGCGACTACGGCCGCGAGGTGATGGATTTGTATGCGCCGCTGGCGAACCGTCTTGGCATCTGGCAGCTGAAGTGGGAGCTGGAAGACCTGTCGTTCCGCTTCCTGCAGCCGGATACGTATAAACGCATCGCCAAGATGCTGGAAGAAAAGCGCATGGCGCGCGAAGGCTTCGTGCAGTCCTCGATCGACCGCCTCGAAGGCGAGCTGAAATCGGCCGGCATCAAGGCCGAGGTCAGCGGGCGCCCAAAACACATTTACAGCATCTGGAACAAGATGCGCGGCAAGGACCTCGATTTCTCCGAGCTCTACGACGTGCGCGCCTTCCGCGTGATCGTCCCCGATGTGAAGACCTGCTATTCGGTGCTGGGCCTGGTGCACAACATCTGGACCCCGATCCCGAAGGAGTTCGACGACTACATCTCGCGCCCGAAGCCGAACGGCTACCAGTCGCTGCACACGGTGGTCACGGCCGAGGACGGGCGCCCGCTGGAAGTGCAGATCCGCACCCAGGAGATGCACAACTTCGCCGAGTACGGCATCGCCGCGCACTGGCGTTATAAAGAGTCGGGCGGCTCCAACTTCAAGGGCGAGAAGTACGACGAAAAGATCGCCTGGCTGCGCCAGCTGCTGGCCTGGAAGAGCGACGTCGCCGATGCCGTGGCCGGCGAGGACGTGCAGAAGGAGTGGGTCGAGAAACTCAAGGCGACCACGCTCGACGACCGCATTTTCGTGCTCACGCCGCAGGCGCGGGTGCTGGAACTGCCGGTCGGCGCCACGCCGATCGACTTCGCCTATCACCTGCACAGCGAGGTCGGCCACCGCTGCCGCGGCGCCAAGATCGACGGCGCCATGGTGCCCCTGAACACCCCGCTGCGCAACGGCCAGACCTGCGAGATCATCACCGCCAAGGGTCCGGCCGGCAGCGCCGGGCCTTCGCGCGACTGGCTCAGCCCCGAGTACACGGTCAGCAGCCGCACGCGCTCGAAGATCCGCGCCTGGTTCCATGCGCTCGATTTGGCCGAGACCCTGTCGCAGGGCCGGGCGCTGGTCGAGAAGTCCTTGCAGCGCGAGGGCAAGACAGCCGTGAACCTGGAAGCGCTGGCGCACAAGCTGGGCTTTGCCAAGGTCGACGATCTGTTCATCGCGGTCGGCAAGGAGAAGTTCAGCCTGCGCCACGTGGAAGCGGCGCTGCACGACGCGGTGGAGGCGCCGCCGCTGGAAGACGCGGCGGTCGTCAACAAGAGCCGCGCCTCGAGCGTGGAGCAGGGCGCCAAGTCCGGCGTGCTGGTGGTCGGCACCGAGGGCCTGATGACGATGCTGGCCAAGTGCTGCAAGCCGGCGCCGCCGGACCCGATCGTCGGTTTCGTCACGCGCGGCAAGGGCGTGTCGATCCACCGCCAGAGCTGCAAGAACTTCGCCGAAATGCGCAGCAAGGCGCCCGAGCGCGTGATCCAGACCGCATGGGGCACGCTCGGCAGCGAAACCGTCTACCCGGTCGACATCTTCATCCTCGCTAGCGACCGCCAGGGCCTGCTGCGCGATATCTCGGAAGTCTTCTCGCGCGAGAAGATCAACGTGACGGGCGTGAACACGCAGACCACGAAAGGCCAGGCGCGCATGGTCTTCACCGCCGAACTGGGTTCCACCAGCCAGCTGCAAAAGGCGCTGGCCGCGATCGGCGAGGTCCCGAGCGTGCATGAAGCACGCCGGGCGTAGGGTGGGCACCCCGTGCCCACGCGGAAGCGTGAAGGGCCAGCGGCCGTGCAAACGGTCGGGCCTGCGGCCCACGATCTTGCCCCCGTGCGTGGCAGGGAGGGCGATCGCATGATCATGCGCCGCACCGTCAACCTCGCCACCCGCCCCAGCCTCTGGGGCGCCGCCTTCGTGCGCTACCTGCGCAGCTGGTGGTACATGTTCCACCTCGGCGCCATCGCCCTGGTCACGGCCCTGACGCCCTCGAGCTACAGCCGCGCCAGCCGCCACGCCACCGCCTACTACGTCTACACCGGCACCTGGAAGGTCCTGCCCTGGTTCACGCTGCTCTCGGCGCTGATCAGCCTCGTCATCATCCGCATTGTGCTGGTGACGGCGCTCAGCTACGGCCTGTCGCGCTATGCCCTGGAAATGGTGGTGCGCGTGCTGGTGCTGGAACTGATCCCGCTGTCGGCGGCCCTGTTCGCCGCCCTGCGCGCCGGCATGGCCTTCGACTCCTCGATCCTGGGCCTGGCGCGCGCCGGCCTGCCGACCGACGCCATCACCACGGAGGCCCTGCGCCGCCTGCGGCGCGACCTCGTTCCCCAGCTGTTCGCCAACGCCTTCTCGGTGCTGAGCCTGGCCATGGTCAGCTCCACCATCGTGCTGGTGCTGGCCTACCTGAACGTCTACGGCCTCTCGCCCTGGGGCCTGCCCGACTACACCCGCACCGTCGGCCGCGTGTTCGAGCCGGTGGTGACGATCGGCTTCGTGCTCAAGACCGTGCTGTTCGGCCTGGCGGTGGCCGTGATCCCGACCGCCGCCATCCTCGAACTGCAGCGCTACCCGCGGCGGCTGGCCTCGAACGTGCAGCCCGGCGCGCTGCGCCTGCTGTTCGTGCTGCTGCTGATCGAAGGCTCCTCGCTTGCCATCAAATACATCTGACACCATGACCGACACCTTACAAGACGAACCGGCCCACGTGGAAACCAAGGCGATGATCCTGCTGGCGGTGATCGCCGCGCTGATCATCGGCTTTGTCGTGTACGTGATGTACGCGCGCGGTGTGTTCGAGCCGACCCAGAAGCTGGTGCTGGAAACCGACAACTCCGAAGGCGTCATCCCCGGCATGGACATGACGTTTGCCGGCTTCCCGATCGGGCGCGTGCGCCTGGTCGACCTGGGCGCGGACGGCAAGGTGCACATCGTGATCGACGTCTCGAAGGGCGACGCGAAATGGCTGCGCACTTCCAGCGTGTTCACCCTGGAACGCAGCGTGGTGGGCGAGACCCGCATCCGCGCCTTCAGCGGCGTGCTCGACGATCCGCCGCTGCCCGACAACGCCATCCGCCCGGTGCTGCGCGGCGACGTGACGGCCGAGATCCCGGGCCTGGTGGCGACTGCCCGTTCGCTGCTGAACAACCTGGAGAACCTGACGGCCGACGGTTCCGCCATGAGCGGCAGCCTGGAAAACATCCAGGCCATCACCGGGCGCCTGTCCGGCAAGTACGGCTTGCTGAGCGGCGCGCTGGGCGACGACGAAGCCAGCAAGTTCGTGCAGACCCTGCAGCGCCTCGACACGCTGCTGGCGAAAACCGACCAGCGCCTGTACGGCAAGAAGGGCATGGTCGAGGATGCCCAGGCAGCCGTGGTCGAGCTGCAGGGCGTGCTGCAGGATGCGCGCGGCACGCTGAAGAAAGTGGACGCGGTGCTGGTCGAGGCCCAGGCCATCGGCTCGAACGCGCGCGTGGCCACCGAAGACCTGGGCGCACTGCGCGGCGAGGTCGACGCCAGCCTGCGCAAGGTGAACCGGCTGGTCGACGAGATCAACCGCAAGTGGCCATTCGGCCAGGCGAAGCAGGAGATCAAGCTGCCATGAAGATGCCTTGGATATTGGCCGCGCTGCTGCTGGCCGGCTGCGCCAGCCAACCCGCGCCGCCGAGCTGGCAGGCCGATGCGAAAGACGCGCTCGATGGATTTACCGATGACTACCTGCGTGGGAATACCGCCGCAGCGAACGCCGAATTCGCGCGCGCGCGGCGCGAGACCGCCAGCACCGGGCAGCCGGCACTGGTGGCGCAGGTCGAGCTGGTACGCTGCGCCACGCTGGCGGCCAGCCTGGAGTTCGACGATTGCCCCGGGTTTGCGGCGCTGGCGCCGGACGCGACGGCGCAGCAGCGTGCGTATGCGGCGTATATCGGCGGGCGCTGGGAGGGGCTGGATGCGGCGGCGCTGCCGGAGCAGCACCGGCCGGTGGTGGCGTCCGGTTCCTTGAAGGGCGTGGCCGATCCCCTGGCGCGGCTGGTGGCGGCCGGCGCCCTGTTCAAGGCGGGGAAAATGTCCCCGGCCGACATCGAGGCGGCCACGGATACCGCGTCGGAGCAGGGCTGGCGCCGCCCCTTGCTGATGTGGCTGGGCGTGGCGGAACAGCGGGCGCAGGCAGCGGGCGACACGGCGGCGCTGGAGCGGATCAGGCGGCGCATCGCGCTGGCGTCGGGCGTGCGCTGAACGCGCCGCGCCGTGGCTGGCGTGGAACGAACGCGGCCTTTATTCGCCATGCATCTGCTAGACTGGCCGCATGGCCACCATGAGCGCTTCCAGCATCGGGCGGGTGCGCGCCCTGCATCCCGCGACGATCGCCACCCTGTTGTGCGGTGTCGCGCTCAGTTGGCTGCTGTTTAGCATCCTCCAGGCCTCGGAACACGCCCGCAACGACTTCGATGTCGACCGCCGGGTACAGGCGCGGGTGGCGGCGGTGGCGCGCAGCTTCGACGATGCCGCCGAAGCGATGCGCGCCATCAACCTGCTGCTTGGCTCGACCGCGCAGGTCGGCGACGAACAGTTTGCGCGCTTCGCCGCGCCCCTGGCCGGCGCCCATCCCTATATCCAGGCCCTGGCCGTGTACCGCTTCGTGGGCGCCGACGAGCGCGCCGCCTACGAGGCCGCGCGCCGCGCGCACTGGCCCGACTTCCAGATTCGCCAGCGCCGCGGCGCCGGGTTCGAGCCTGCCGCCGCACGTCCCCTCTACCTGCCGCTCGACAAGATCATTCCCGAACCGGTGGAGCACGTCGCGCACGGCTACGACATCTGGGCCTTCGGCCCGCACCGCGCGCTGGTCGACCGTACGCTGGCGCGCAAGGCCTGGACCGCCAGCGGCGTGGTGCCCCTGATCGAACCGCGCGGCGGGCACGGCATCGTGATCGCCATGCCGCTTGCCGGCGATGCCCGCAACGGCGGCGCCGGGCCGGGCGGGGCCGCCGGCATCACCGAGGTGGTGATCGACGTGGCGAGCCTGATCGAGCAGAAGCTGCTGAGCGCTAACCTGCTGCGCCATCGCGGCGTCGAGGTGGTCCTGGCGGGCCAGGTCGACGGCGAGAGCACGATGCTCGAAGTCGCGCGCTACGGCAATGCCGAACCCGACGAGCCGGCCTGGTGGGGCAAGCTGCTGGGCGCCCACCTGGTCGAGCGCAGCGAGCGCTTCGACGTGTATGGCCAGGGCTGGGAATTGCGCGCACGGGCACGCGAAACGGCGGCGGTGCACCTGGGCTCGAGCGTCCTGCTGGTGCTCAGTCTGGTCTGCACGCTGGCCGTCACCGCCTACGTGCATGCGAGCGTCACGCGGCGCCGGCGCGTCGAGCGCCTGGTGGAACTGGGCACCGCCGACCTGCGCCGCACCTCGGAAACCATGCGCTTGTACTTCCGCGCCATCGACGCCAGCGCCAACGGCGTGATCCTGGCCGACGCCACCAAGCCCGGCTATCCGATCGAATACGTGAATCCGGCCTTCATGCGCATGCGCGGCTACGGCAAGGATGAACTGACCGGGCTTCCGCTCGACGAGCTGATCGCCGGCCTGCCCGAGCAGGCCGCCGTGCACGAACTGCACAACACCATGCGCGAGGAGCGCGAAGGCCATGCGCTGCTGCGCCTGCGCCGCAAGGACGGCAGTGAACTGTACGCCGAGGTCTACGTGGCCCCGGTGCACGGCGCCGACGGCCGCACCGAGCACTTCGTGATCACCGAATACGACGTCACCACCGCCAAGCGCTACGAGGCCGAGCTGGAACACCGGGCGCGCTACGACACCCTGACCGGCTTGCCGAACCGCGCCTTGCTGGGCGACCGCATCGAGCGCGCCGTGGTGTTCGCCGGCCAGCACGGGCGCCAGGGCTGGGTGGTGGCGCTCGACCTCGACCACTTCAAGTACGTCAACGACAGCCTCGGACATCCCGTTGGGGACCGCGTGCTGCAGCAGGCGGCGCAGCGCATTGCGGCGGCGGTGCGGCCCGACGACACCGTGGCGCGCACCGGCGGCGACGAATTCGTGCTGATGCTGATCGAGCGCAGCGGCGAAGACCAGTTGATGGCGACTGTGGACGCGGTGCTGCGCGCGGTGGGGCAGCCGTTCGAGGATGAAGGACGGCGCTTCCATCTCAGCTGCAGCGCCGGCATCGCTGCATTTCCGGCCGACGGCCGCGATGCCGAGACCCTGGTCAAGCACGCGGAGATTGCCATGTACCGCGCCAAGGAGGCAGGCCGCGACACGGCGCGCTTCTACCTGCCGGGCATGAACGAGCGCGTCGGTGAGCGCCTGGCGCTGGCCGACGCCATGCGCGTGGCCCTGGCCGGCAACCAGTTCGAGCTGCATTACCAGCCGCAGATCCTGCTCGCCACCGGCCGCGTGATCGGGATGGAGGCGTTGATCCGCTGGCGCCATCCGGAGCTGGGCATGATGCGCCCGGATCGCTTCATCGCGCTGGCCGAGGACACCGGCCTGATCGTGCCGATCGGGGCCTGGGCGCTGCGCAGCGCCTGCCTGCAGGCGGCCGCCTGGCAGCGCGCCGGATACGGACCCTTGCGCGTGGCCGTGAACCTGTCGTCGCGCCAGTTCCGCGAGGCCGGGCTGGCCGGCCTGATCGCGGCGACGCTGCGCGAGTCGGGGCTGGATGCCGCCAGCCTCGAACTCGAGCTGACCGAAAGCCTGGTCATGGACGAAGTCGAACTGGCGATCGCCACCATGCAGGAGATCAAGGCCATGGGTGTGCAGCTGGCCATCGACGACTTCGGCACCGGTTATTCGAGCCTGGCCTACCTGAAGCGCTTCCCGGTCGACGTGCTGAAGATCGACCAGTCTTTTGTCCGTGACATCGAGACCGATGCCGGCAGCGCCGCCATGGTAGGCGCCATCATTTCGCTCGCCCACGACCTCGGCATGCGCGTGATTGCCGAGGGCGTGGAAACGGCGCCGCAGCGCGACTTCCTGCATGCGCGCCGCTGCGACGAAGTGCAGGGCTACCTGTTCAGCCGGTCCTTGCCGGTGGCGGAGTTCGAACGCATGCTGGAGCGTGCGCAGGCCGGCGCCGTTCCCGGGCAGGAAGGCTGACGGGAAAGGGAGGCAAGCGGGCGCGGGTCAGGCCGCGCGCTGCTGGTCTGCCGGGCTGGCGCTGGGGTTGGTGCCTGCGCTAGCGCTCGAACTGGTCCCAGGGCTGGGGCGCAGCGCCCACGGCAAGGCATTGTGAATCGTGGTGGCCGCAATCGCCGCCTGGCCGGCCGCCACCGCGATCTGGTTCAGGCCGCGCACCACGTCGCCGATCGCATACAGCCCCGGCACCTTGGTGCGCCCATGGTCGTCGACCACCAGCTTGTCGCATTCCGCCGTCTCGGCGCCCAGATCGGCCGCCAGCTTCGAGCGTGCCGATTCGCCCAGCATCGGATAGAACACGTCGAATGTGCGGCTCTCGCCATCGGCGGTATTGAGCACCGGCTTCATGTCGTCGGTGAGCGTCACGCCCAGCAGCGGCGACTCGACATATTTCACGCCGGCCGCCTCGATCTGGCGCCGCTCGTCGTCGTTCAGCATCGATTCTTCGCCGCGGTCGAACAGGGTGACGTCGGCGCTGAACGAGCGCATGAAGAGGGCATGGCCGACCGGGTTGGTTTCCGAGGTGACGACGGCGATGCGGCGGTCCATCACATCGTAGCCGTCGCAGACGGGGCACAGGCGCACGGCGCCGGCCGCCACCGCGTCGTGCCAGCGCTCAACCGGCAAGCCGGCATCGGCCACGCCGGTGGCCAGCAAAACGGTGAGCGCGCGGATCGGGCGGGTCTTGCCGTTGTCGTCGAGGTAGTCGCCGACAAAGATGCCGTCTTCCAGGCGCAGGCCGGTGATTTCGCCATGGCGCACCTCGCCGCCATAGCGCTTCAATTGTTCGGTGAGATTCACGAGGAGCTGCCCGCCGGGCACGCCTTCCGGAAAGCCGGGATAGTTGTGCGAGACGGGAATCAGGCACAGGCGGCTATTGCCCTTGTCGACCACCACGATGTTGCGCGTGAAGCGGCGCAGGTAGATGGCAGCGGTCAGCCCGCCCGGGCCACCGCCGATGACCAGGGTGTCGAAGACGTGCTCGCTAAGGTGATCACTAATATGATCACTGAGGTGATCGGCAAGATGCTCGGTAGTATCGTCCATGCACCGATTATCACGAAGCGCAAGCGCGCCTTCTATCGGCGTGCGCACCCAGCCGGAGTCGGAGGATACTTACACTGCCTGCAAGGGCTTGCCGTCCAGCGCTTCCGGCTGCAGGGTCACGTGGTCGATGCCGTGCCTGGCCAGCAGCATTTCCTTCACGCGGCGCAGCACGATAGGCCATTCGCCCAGGTCGGCGATTTCTAGGTGGCCGATGAGGGCAGGGTGGCCGGGCGACATGTCCCATACGTGCAGGTCGTGCACCGACAGCACGCCCTCGACCGCGGCCAGGTCGGCGCCGACCTGCAAATAATCGATCCCGTGCGGCACGCCTTCCATCAGGAAGTGGTAAGACTCGCGCAGGATGCCGACCGTGGACTTCAGGATCAGGAGCGACACGAAGATCGACAGGATCGGGTCGATCCGCACCCAGCCGGTAAAGTAGATGATGGCGCCGGCGGCAATCGCAGCCACCGAGCCGAGCAGGTCGCCCATCACGTTGACCAGGGCCGCGCGCGTGTTGATGCTCTCCGTGTCGCGCGACAGCACCCAGGCCACTGCGATGTTGATGCAGGCGCCGAGCGCGGCGACGATCAATACCACGCCACCCTGCACCGGTTCCGGGTGGGTCAGGCGCTGCACCGCCTCGTAGACGATCCAGGCGACGAGGGCCAGCATTGCCAGGCAGTTGACGAAGGCGGCCAGCGCCTCGGCGCGCACGAAGCCGAAGGAATGCCGGCTCGACGGCGGGCGCTTGGCAATCAATTGCGCCAGCAGGGCCAGGCCGAGGGCCGCGGCATCGGTCACCATGTGGCCGGCGTCGGAAATCAGGGCCAGCGAGTTCGATACGAAACCGGTCACCACCTCGACCAGGGCGAACAGCAGCGTCAGCGTCAGGGCAAAGGCCATCGCCTTCTGGCTGCGCGCCTCGATGTAGTGGCCATGCTGGGCATCGCCGTCGAGGTGGGCGTGCAGGTGTTCGGAAGTCGGCGGTGCGGCGTGCTGGGAAGACATGGCTGATACTGTGGATTCAACGACTGGCAAGTGTAATGGATATCGGCCTGGACGGAAGCAGGGCGCTCCTTCCGGCATCGCAGAAATACTTAATTCCGAACAACCCTTGCGCGGTCGGCGCGCGGCCCCTATAATGCTCCTCATTGGGCGGTTAGTTCAGCTGGTTAGAATACTTGGTCGACATCCAAGGGGTCGCAGATTCGAATTCTGCACCGCCCACCAGAATACAAAGACAGTGCGGGAAACTCCGGTTTTCCGCTCTTGTCGTCACAGTAAGAGCGAGAAAGGCACAAACGGTTATGACACCGCGAACTACAACCTGGTTGTGGGGGAATCGCTAGACGCGGTACGGTGGCCTTTTGCTCGAAGAAACTCGACAACACTGAAAATAACGCGCCTGGTGCGCGTTTTTTTTCGTCCCGACTTTTTCAGTTTCAAATTTATCAATGTTAGCAGGCGCATCAGGCGCCATTGGAGATCAAAATGTTGAATGTGCGACTTCCGGACGGCTCCAGCCGTCAATTCGAAGGACCGGTCACTGTCGCCCAGGTGGCCAGCAGCATCGCTACCAGCCTCGGCAAGGCTGCCCTGGCTGGCAAGGTCAACGGCAAGGTGGTCGACACCTCGTTCCTGATCGAGCAGGATGCCGACCTGGCCATCGTCACCGACAAGGATCCCGAGGGCCTGGACGTCATCCGCCACTCGACCGCCCACCTGCTGGCGTATGCGGTAAAAGAATTGTTCCCGGAAGCCCAGGTCACCATCGGCCCGGTCATCGAGAACGGCTTCTACTACGACTTCTCGTACAAGCGTCCATTCACCCCGGAAGACCTGCAAGCCATCGAAAAGAAAATGGTGGAGCTGGCCAAGAAGGATGAGCCGGTCACCCGCAAGGTGCTGCCGCGCGACGAGGCGGTAGCCTATTTCAAATCGATCGGCGAAGACTACAAGGCCGAGATCATCGCCTCGATTCCGGCGAACGAGGACGTGTCGCTGTATTCGGAAGGCGGCTTTACCGACCTCTGCCGCGGCCCGCACGTGCCATCGACCGGCAAGATCAAGGTCTTCAAGCTGATGAAGCTGGCCGGCGCCTACTGGCGTGGCGACTCGAAGAACGAAATGCTGCAGCGCGTGTACGGCACCGCCTGGACCAAGAAGGAAGACCAGGAGCAATACCTGCACATGCTGGAAGAAGCCGAAAAGCGCGACCACCGTAAACTCGGCAAGCAGCTCGATTTGTTCCACTTCCAGGAAGAAGCGCCGGGTCTGATCTTCTGGCATCCGAAGGGCTGGACCGTCTGGCAGCAGGTCGAGCAGTACATGCGCAAGACCTACCAGGTCACCGGCTACAACGAAGTCAAGGCGCCGCAGATCCTGGACGTCACCCTCTGGCAAAAAACCGGCCACTGGGACAATTATCGCGACAACATGTTCACGACCGATTCCGAGAATCGCTCGTATGCATTGAAGCCGATGAACTGCCCGGGTCACGTGCAGATCTATAACGCCGGCATGAAGAGCTACCGCGACCTGCCGCTGCGCTACGGCGAATTCGGCCAGTGCCACCGCAACGAGTCCTCGGGCGCGCTGCACGGCCTGATGCGCGTGCGCGGCTTTACCCAGGACGATGGCCACGTGTTCTGTACCGAAGAACAGATCGCACCGGAAGTGGTTGCCTTCCATGCCCAGGCGATGAAGGTCTACGACGATTTCGGCTTCGACAATATCGACGTCAAGATCGCCCTGCGTCCGGATAACCGCATCGGTTCCGACGAAGTCTGGGACCAGGCCGAGGAAGCGCTGCGTTCGGCGCTGCGCGGCTGCGGCGTGGAGTGGACGGAACTGCCGGGCGAGGGTGCCTTCTACGGTCCGAAGATCGAGTACCACCTGAAGGATAGCCTCGGCCGTCCATGGCAGGTCGGCACCATGCAGGTCGACTTCTCGATGCCGGGCCGTCTTGGCGCCGAGTACGTTGCGGAAGACAATTCGCGTAAGGTGCCGGTGATGCTGCACCGCGCGATCGTGGGCTCGATGGAGCGCTTCATCGGCATCCTGATCGAGAACTACGCGGGTGCGCTGCCGCTGTGGTTGGCTCCGGTACAAGTAGCCGTTCTCAACATTTCTGACGCACAGGCAACGTATGTGAAAGAGGTGGAAGCACGCCTGAAGGCAGCCGGCCTGCGCGTTCACGCTGATTTGCGGAACGAGAAGATTACCTATAAAATACGTGAGCATTCCGTCCAAAAACTGCCATACATCCTGGTCGTTGGCGACAAGGAACGCGAAGCAAACACCGTGGCCGTGCGTGCACGGGGCAATGTCGATCTGGGCGTGATGTCCGTCGATGCCCTGCTGGAGCGCCTCCTGGGCGAGGTTTCCTCCAAAGCCAAATAACGCCGGCCGGTCATTCAGACATTAAAAGGAAACAACATAGCTACTGACAAGTCGCATCGCATCAATGGCGAAATTACTTACCCGGAAATGCGTCTCTCCGGGGTGGACAACGAGCCGCTGGGCATTGTGAGCCTGGCTGAGGCATTTCGTCTGGCCGAGGAGAAAAACGTCGACCTGGTGGAAATCGCGCCGAACGCGAATCCACCGGTCTGCCGCCTCATGGATTACGGCAAGTTCAAGTATTCCGAGCAGAAGAAGGCCCACGAAGCCAAGCTGAAGCAGAAGATCATCCAGGTCAAGGAAGTCAAGTTCCGTCCGGGTACCGATGAAGGCGACTACAGCATCAAGCTGCGCAACCTCATCAAGTTCCTCGACGAAGGCGACAAGACCAAGATCACGCTGCGCTTCCGCGGCCGCGAAATGGCCCACCAGGACATCGGCTTCCGTATGCTCGAACGTCTGAAGGGCGACCTCGAGCCGTATGGCCAGGTCGAGCAGTTCCCGAAGATGGAAGGCCGCCAGATGATCATGATTATCGCGCCGAAGAAGAAAAAGTAATTCTTTCGCGTTGGTCTAGCCAGGCCGGGTCCGGCGCCGCAGTGTGAGCTGCAGCGCCGGGCCCGGCTTTGTTCGTTTGTGCGGCGTCGATTTTCGGATGGCTGCGCATGATTGGTGGGCTTTCGTAGGGTGGGCACTTGTGCCCACGCGGTCGTGCCGATGCATAGCGCACATCATCGCCGCAGGCCTGATCGGTCGGCATGTGAGAACGTTTCGATAACTCATCCGTGCTATACAGCGTGGACACAGGTGTCCACCCTACAACTGCAACACAATTTCCCTACGACCTGTGCTAGAATCTGCGGTTCCTGTTTTTCGAAGCAGGTTGTAGTGGGTCCAGCACCTGCTGCAAAACAAGTGAAAGTAGGCATCTAAGAGCAGCGCCGCTGCCACCTGCAATCCTGTTACATATGAGGCTGTCCGCGAGGACAGATGACTATGCCAAAAATGAAAACCAAAAGCAGCGCGAAGAAGCGTTTTCGCGTGCGTCCGGGCGGTACTGTCAAATCGGGTATGGCGTTCAAGCGTCACATCCTGACCAAGAAGACCACCAAGAACAAGCGCCAGCTGCGCGGCACCCGTAACATCAATGCGTCGGACGTGACCAGCGTCTACCGCATGATGCCATCTGCTTAATCTCACACTAAGGAGCGAATATGCCTCGAGTAAAACGTGGGGTTACTGCACGTGCCCGTCATAAGAAAGTTCTTGCGCTTGCCAAAGGCTACCGTGGCCGCCGCAGCAAGGTATTCCGTATTGCCAAGCAAGCAGTCATGCGCGCTGGCCAGTACGCCTACCGCGACCGCCGCAACAAGAAGCGCGTCTTCCGCGCACTGTGGATCACCCGTATCAACGCAGCATCGCGTTCGCACGGCATGACCTACAGCGCCTTCATGAACGGCCTGAAAAAAGCCGCGATTGAACTGGACCGTAAAGTCCTGGCCGACATGGCCGTGCACGACAAGCCGGCGTTCGCCGCGATTGTCGCTGCCGTCCAGGCCAAGCTGGCTGCCTAATTAGCATCCGGTTTGCAAGACCAGCCCTGCGGTAACGTTGGGGCAGAGAGCGGGGCACGGTGCTACACCTGTGCCCCGTTTTTGATTGTGGCGCCTCCCGCCACCCAAAAACAGGAAAAGAACAAAGCATGAACTCGCTGGAAGAACTCGTCGTCGTCGCAGGGACCGATTTCGCCGCTGCCCAGGATGCAGCCGCGCTGGAAAACGCAAAAGCGAAATACCTCGGCAAAACCGGCCAAATCACCGAACTGATGAAGGGTCTCGGCAAGCTCGACCCTGAACAGCGCAAGGCGCAAGGCGCCCTGATCAATGCCGCCAAAGAAAAAATCGAAAAGGCATTGACCGCGCGCCGCGACGACCTGGCGAACGCCCAGCTGATGCAGCGCCTGAACGCCGAGTCCATCGACGTCACCCTGCCGGGCCGTGGCCGCGCGGTCGGCGGCATTCACCCGGTGATGCGCACCTGGGAACGCGTCGAGCAGATCTTCCGCTCGATCGGCTTCGACGTGGCCGACGGCCCGGAAATTGAAACCGACTGGACCAACTTCACCGCCCTGAACAGCCCGGAAAACCACCCGGCGCGTTCGATGCAGGACACCTTCTACATCGAAGGCCAGGACAGCACCGGTAAGCCGCTGCTGCTGCGCACCCACACCAGCCCGATGCAGGTGCGTTACGCGCGCACCCACACGCCGCCGATCAAGGTCATCGCCCCGGGCCGCACCTACCGTGTCGACAGCGATGCCACCCACTCGCCGATGTTCCACCAGGTCGAAGGCCTGTGGATCGGCGAAGACATCTCGTTCGCCGACCTGAAGGGCGTCTACCTGAACTTCGTCAAGGCCTTCTTCGAGACCGACGATCTGCAGGTGCGCTTCCGTCCTTCCTATTTCCCGTTCACCGAACCGTCGGCCGAGATCGATATCGCCTTCGGTTCCGGTCCGCTGAAGGGCCGCTGGCTGGAAGTGTCGGGCGCCGGTCAGGTGCACCCGACCGTGGTGCGCAACTTCGGCCTGGACCCGGAAAAATTCATCGGCTTCGCGTTCGGCTCCGGCCTCGAGCGGCTGACGATGCTGCGTTATGGAATCAACGACCTGCGCCTGTTCTACGAAGGCGATCTCCGCTTCCTCAAGCAGTTCAATTAAGAATGGGCATGATGGAAGCCGTCGAGCACGCTCCGGCTTCCTCATCCATTTATAAGAAAACCTGATAAATAGCGCAGCTACAAGGTAAAAAGATTATGCAATTCTCCGAAAACTGGCTCCGTTCCCTGGTCGATCCGAAAATGAATTCGGACGAACTGGCCCACCTGCTGACCATGTCCGGCCTCGAAGTCGAGGAAGTGGAAGCCGTCGCGCCGCCGTTCTCGAACGTGGTGGTGGCGCACGTGGTGGAAGTGGCCAAGCACCCGAACGCCGACCGCCTGAACGTCTGCCAGGTCGACGTCGGCACCGGCACGCTGCTGAACATCGTCTGCGGCGCCCCGAACGTGCGCGCCGGCATGAAGGCCATCTGCGCGAAAGCCGGCGCCGTGCTGCCGCCTGGCGCCGATGGCAAACCTTTCGAGATCAAGGTCGGTAAACTGCGCGGCGTCGAGTCGCAGGGCATGATGTGCTCGGCAAAGGAACTGAAGATTTCGGAAGAAAGCAGCGGCCTGATGGAGTTGCCGGAAGACGCTCCGGTCGGCGCCAACATCCGCGACTACCTCGGCCTGAACGACCTGAAGTTCACCATCAAGCTGACCCCGAACAAGGCGGACTGCCTGTCGGTGCTGGGCGTGGCGCGCGAAGTGTCGGCCCTGACCGGCTCGCCGCTGTCGCTGCCGAGCGCACGCGCGGTCACCGTGACTACCGACGAAGTGCTGCCGGCGAAAATCTCGGCGCCGGACCTGTGCGGCCGCTTCACCGGCCGCGTGATCCGTGGCCTGAACGCGCGCGCCGCCACCCCGGAATGGATGAAGCGCCGCCTGGAACGTTCGGGCCAGCGTTCGGTCTCGGCACTGGTCGACATCTCGAACTACGTCATGCTCGAGATCGGCCAGCCGTCGCACGTCTTCGACCTGAGCAAGATCCACGGCGCCATTGATGTGCGCTGGGGCAAGAAGGGCGAATCGCTCAAGCTCCTGAACGGCAATACCGTCGAAGTCGACGAGTGGGTCGGTGTGATTGCCGACGACAAGGAAATCGAATCGCTGGCCGGCATCATGGGCGGCGACTCCACCGCCGTCACGCTCGACACGACCGACGTCTACCTGGAAGCGGCATTCTGGTGGCCGAACGCCATCCAGGGCCGTGCCCGCAAATACAATTTCTCGACCGATGCTTCGCACCGTTTCGAGCGCGGCGTCGATTTCGCCCACACGGTGGAAAACATCGAGCGCATCACCGCGCTGATCGTGGAAATCTGCGGCACCGCCGACACCAAAGTCGGCCCGGTCGACGATCAGGTCGTGAACCTGCCGCAACGCCAGCCGGTCGTGCTGCGCACCGCGCGCGCCGCGAAGGTCATCGGCGTGGCCGTCACCGACGAAATGATCGCCGACATCTTTACCCGCCTGGGCCTGCCGTTCACCCATCAGGTGGACGAAAACGGCGCAGGTCAGTTCTCGGTCACCGCGCCTTCCTACCGTTTCGACATCGAGATCGAGGAAGACCTGATCGAGGAAGTTGCGCGCGTGTATGGCTTCGAGAACATTCCTGCGAATCCACCGGTGGCCCCGTCGGCCATGCTGATCGCGCCGGAAAACACCCGCTCGCTGTTCGCCGTGCGCCATCAACTGGCTGACCTCGGCTACCAGGAAGTGGTCAACATGAGCTTCGTGGAAAGCGCGTGGGAAGCGGACTTCGCCGGCAACGATGCACCGATCAAGCTGCAGAACCCGATCGCCAGCCAGATGAGCGTGATGCGCTCGACGCTGATCGGCGGCCTGCTGGCCAACGTGCGCTACAACCTGAACAGGAAAGCCGGCCGCGTGCGCGTGTTCGAAGTCGGCGCCATCTTCAAGCGCAACGACGCCGTTGCCGACGGCCCGCTGGCCGTCGCCGGCTTCGAGCAGCCCAAGCGCGTGGGCGCCATCGCCTACGGCCCGGCCGTGGACGAGCAGTGGGGCGTGGCCACCCGCGCGGTCGACTTCTTCGACGTGAAAGCCGACCTGGAAGCCCTGTTCGCGCCACGTGTGGTACGCTTCAATAAGGCTGAGCACCCGGCGCTGCATCCGGGCCGCTGCGCAACCGTCGAGCTTGACGGCCAGGCCGTCGGGTTCATCGGCGAACTGCATCCGCGCTGGCTGCAGAAGTACGACCTGCCGCAGGCCCCGGTGCTGTTCGAGGTCGATGCCGCCGCGCTGACGGCGCGCGTGGTCCCGGGCTACACCGAGATTTCGAAGTTCCCGGGCGCCACCCGTGACCTCGCCCTGGTCGTGAAACAGGACGTCCCGGCCCAGGCCGTGCTCGACAGTTTCACTGCCGCGGCCGCCGCCCATCCGAACGGCAAGATCTTGCAAGCCGTTGTTTTGTTTGATGAATACCGCGGCAAGGGTCTGGAAGCGGACGAAAAATCGCTTGCTTTCCGCTTTAGCTTGCAAGATACTCAATCGACCTTGCAGGACGATGCCGTGGAGGCCTTGATGGCTGCCGTGGCTGAGGCCGCAAAAGAAAAACACAGCGCAAAACTGCGCGGGTAATTGAAAGCATCGCGGCGTCATTGCGGCCATACCGCATGAACGCTGCGATTACTTCGTCCAAAACGTTTGATCTGAAGGCAGGGCTTCAAAATTAATAATAACGACGTTGATACGGCCGTATTCCAGGAGGCACTGGCGGCCGACCTGCATCGTGCGATGCAAGTGGCACGGGTACGGAAGGAAGCCGAACGCGACCTGCCGACCCTGACCAAGGCCGAACTGGCCGAGCTGCTCTTCGAGCAGGTCGGCCTGAACAAGCGCGAAGCCAAGGACATGGTCGAAACCTTCTTCGACGAAATCCGTAACGCGCTCGAGCGCGGCGAGGCCGTCAAGCTGTCGGGCTTCGGCAACTTCCAGTTGCGCGACAAGCCGCAGCGGCCGGGCCGCAATCCGAAAACCGGGGAAGAGATCCCGATCACGGCGCGCCGCGTCGTGACTTTCCACGCCAGCCAGAAACTCAAGGGCATGGTCGAAGAGACCAGCCCGGCGTCGCTGGCGCGCGCTGCCTGAGTGAGCCATGAACGACCGTCCGAACAAGAATGAACTCGCCGCGCTGCCGCCGATCCCGGCCAAGCGCTATTTCACGATCGGCGAAGTCAGCGAATTGTGCGGGGTCAAGCCGCATGTGCTGCGCTACTGGGAACAGGAATTTACTCAGCTGAAGCCTGTCAAACGACGTGGTAACCGCCGCTACTACCAGCACCACGAAGTGTTGCTGATCCGGCGTATCCGCGAGTTGCTGTACGAGCAGGGCTTCACCATCAGCGGCGCCCGCAACCGTCTCGACAACCGCGCCAGCGACCTGGCCGGCGGCATCGAGCAGGTGGAGGTCGAGGAAGCGCCGGCGGTCGACACCGCCAAGCTGCGCGAAGACCTGCTCGGCATCCTCGCGTTGCTGAAAGACGGCCCGCGGCCGGCATAAGACAAGGCGCAATCGGGGACAGGGCGCAGTTCACACTCAGGCATTCGTGCGCCTGTTGTACTGGGGCGTGGGAGTGCTAAAATGTTACATGCGCTTAGCTCATCCAACGCATGACAGCCGGGGCGCGAAAAAAGTTCGCACGGCTCTTTCCTGTGCCAGGAAAATTTAAGGGAAGACAATGATACGCGTTGCCATTTGTGACGATCACCAGATAGTTCGAGCAGGTTTCAAACAGATTTTCTCGTCGTCCGGCGATTTCGAAGTCGTCGCCGAGGGCGCCACCGGTCGTGAGGCGCTCGATATCGCCCGTCGCGAAATTTGCGACGTGCTGTTGCTCGACATCGCCATGCCCGACCAAAGCGGGATCGATATCCTGCGCACCATCCGCCAGGGCCAGCCGAACCTGCCGGTGCTGATTCTCTCCGGCTATCCGGCGCAGCAATACGCGCTGAATTTGTTCAAGATGGGCGCCAACGGCTACCTGAACAAGGAATGCGAAGCCGACGAACTGAAAACCGCCGTGCGCACCGTCTACCAAGGGCGTCGCTACGTCTCGTCGACGGTCGGCGAACTGCTGGCCCAGAGTTTCGACCGCGACCCGAACACCGCGCTGCACACAGAGCTGTCGGACCGCGAGTTCCAGGTCTTCCTGCGCCTGGCCAAGGGCGCGACCGTGTCCGACATCGGCAATGCGCTGTCGCTGTCGATCAAGACGGTGTCCACCTACCGTACCCGCATCATGGAAAAGATGGGGCTGCAGTCGAACAGCGACCTGACCTATTACGCCATGAAGAATAACCTGCTCGACTAAGCAGGATTGAACAAAGCGCCAGGTTTTCCCTGGCGTTTTTTTATGCTTCAGGATGCGGCCGGTGTCCGTGCTTGGCGATGATAGCTGCGCCAGCGGTTGCCAGCCGCCGAAGCACGCATCCGCCGAAGCACGCATCCGGCACGATTCGCCCGTGCCTTCCGGTAACATGCCCGCTGCATGGAGCCGCTCCGCAGTACCCGGCGTTCGCCGCCGCCGCCACCCAATCTGTGTCCTTCCGCCCACGCTTACAGTCCAGTCTGGCTGCGTCCGCGCGCCGGGCAGACTATAATCGGCCCGTCCCTTAAGTTGCGCGAAGGAATCCACCGATGTATTTCACCACTGATCCGGCCCCGGCCCAGGCCCGTGCGCTGCCGCTCTACAAGACGCTGCTGTGTTTTGCCTGCGTGCTGATTCTGGTGGTGAATGGTTATTTCCTGCTGCGTAACCTGGACGGCCTGAAGGCGGCCAACGCCCTGCAGGAGCGCACCTCCCAGGTCACCGACGAGCTGCAGCACCTGAACCTGCTGGTCACCGATGCGGAAAGCAATCTGCGCGGCTATTTCCTTTCCGGCTCGGAAAGCTACCTGGGTAGCGTGCAGGCGGCGCCGGCGCGGATCGGCCAGCAGCTCGATAAGCTCGGCACGCTGCTGGCCGACAATTCCTCGCAACAGAAAAACCTGGTGCAGCTGCGCAGCCTGGTCGAGCGCCAGCTCGGCATGATGCAGCAGGCCATGACGATCTACCGCCAGGGCGGCATCGAGGACATCCTGGCGATCACCGGCGCGCCCGGCGACAACGACAGCGACGAGATCCGCCTGCAGGTCGTGATCATGCTGAGCGAACAGAACGAATTATTGAACGCGCGCAGCGCCGCCTTTTATGGCCAGTACCGGCACGCGGTGATGCTGGGCCTGGGCATCAATGCCGCCGCAATTGCCGTGCTGCTGCTGTTCTACCGCCTGGTGCGGCGCAGCTTCGGCGCGCGCAAGGATGCCGAGCACGCCCTGCAGCAAGCCAACGAACAGCTGGAGTCCATCGTTGCCCGCCGTACCGAGCAGTTGTCGGTGCTGTCGCGCCACCTGATCCATGTGTCGGAAGAAGAAAAGACCAAGCTGGCGCGCGAACTGCACGACGAAATGGGCGCCAACCTGACGGCCATCGGCATGGACCTGAACACCGTGGCCGAACAATTGCGCGGCAGCCGGCCCGACCTGGTGGCGATGCTGACCCGGGCCCGCAGCACCCTGGTCGACACCGTGCAACTGAAACGCCGTATCGTCGAGGACCTGCGGCCCAGCCTGCTCGACAACCTGGGCCTGAGCGCGGCCTTGCAAAGTTACTGCGAAGACTACGCGCGTGTGACCGGCCTCGACTGCGACGTGCTGGTCGACGGCGACATCGACTCGGCCGGGCCCATGCATGCGATCGCGCTGTTCCGCATCGTGCAGGAGTCGCTGAACAATATCGCCAAGTATGCCAAGGCCAGCAACGTGATCGTCCACCTCGAATGCGCGGGCGCGGTGCTGGGCCTGGAAGTCACGGATGACGGGATCGGTATTCCGGCCGATGCGTTCGCGCGTTCGAAATCGCACGGTTTGCTGGGCATGCGGGAAAGGGCCTTGCTGCTGGGCGGGAAGTTCGAGGTCGAGCGCGGGGTGAACGGGGTAGGGACTTGCGTGCGTGCCAGCATTCCGCTGGGCGCCGGTAGTGCGGCGACGCCGGTACCGGGTGCCGTGGCCGGCATGTTGCCGTCTATCTCGCGCCAGGAAAATCCGGAAGGTGAAGCGGTGTTGCTCGATACGAAAGCGCCGGTCCCATCGCCGGTCTTGCCGGCGATGGGGAACGACGATCTGGGGGAACTCGCTCCACGTTAGAGCATGTGAAAAAATCGCCATGGCTGCGTTGCCTCGTCTCGCCGTACGCTCGTACTGTCTTCGACTCGGCGCCTTGCCCTGACGTTTTTTTCACATCCTTTGAGGGCGGTTGCTCCGCGTTAGCGGGCGGCGACGTCCATCAGCAGGCGGTCGTACTCGGTCTTGGCGACCTTGTAGCATTCGCCGGCGTACTCTTCCAGGCCGGCACGGTCGAGGACCGTGATGTTACCGCGGCGATACTGGATCAGGCCTTCGTCCTGCAGCTTGCCGGCGGCGGCGGTGATCGACTCGCGGCGCACGCCGAGCATGATCGAAATCAGTTCCTGGGTCACTTTCAGCTCGTTACCTGGCGAACGGTCCAGGCGGTCGAGCAGCCAGCGGCACAGCTTCTGTTCGATCGAGCTGTGGCGGCCGCCGACGGCGTTCTGGGCCATCTGGGCGAACAGGGCGTTGGTGTAGCGCATCAGCAGCTGGGGCAGGGCGCCGCCTTTCATGAAGGAGTCGCGCAGGTACTGGGTCTTGAGGCGGTAGCCGTAGCCGGCGCTCTGCACGACGGCGCTGCACATGGCGCGTTCGCCCATGAACAGCGACACGCCGACCACGCCTTCATGGCCTACCACGGCGATCTCGGTGGTGGCGCCGTCTTCCATCACATACAGGAGCGACACGATTGCCGTCGTCGGAAAATACACGTATTCCAATTTGCTGCCATACTCGAACAATTCCTTGCCGAAAGGCATAGGAACCAGTTCCAGGTGCTCGAACAGGGTTTCCAGGTCCTGGCGCGGCAGCGCAGCCAGCAGATCGTTCTGCTGGGTACCGCTGACGCTGACAACTGGACGCGACGCAGCTCGGATTTCTTCTTTGGTCGAAGGCATGCCGTTGACCGATTGCGCTTTTTGCGTTGCACCACCAAGTTGAGCGTTGTTCATTTTCTGTCCTCTTATCTCTAGCTTCATTGCATCCGTGAGCGATTTTTTGGCCTGTTGACTTTGCCTCATCGCGATGTGTGTACATTAAAGCTATAGTCTGTTGCCGAACATAAGATTAGGGGTTGCCCCTGTGTAGGCCCCCCGTAGGATGTTTTGTCAGTCCAGTCCTACTAGGAAAGATACCCGGAGTTAACACCCACGCTGGCCCCATCTCCGGCCGCATCTCCAGCCGCCTCTCCCCTCGCTCTTCACCCCACCTCAGCCCCGCCCACGCCCAGCGGTTTGTGGACGCCGGGCGCTTTGCTCCATAATGTGCGCCAACACCATTTCCTTGGAAAATGTAGGCGCATGCACATCCTGCTCGTGGAAGACGACGCCGTCCTCGCCGACGGCCTGGCCCGCACCCTGCAAGCCCAGGGCGTGCAGGTCGAGCTCGCATGCGACGGCCTGCAGGCCGATGTACTGCTGCAGCGCAATCCTCCCGTGGTCGCCGTGGTCGACATCGGCTTGCCCGGCATCGACGGCTTCGAGGTGGTGCGCCGCCTGCGTGCGCGCGGCGACACCACCCCGGTGCTGCTGCTCACCGCGCGCGACGCCGTCGAAGACCGGGTGCGCGGCCTGGAAACCGGCGCCGACGACTACCTGGTGAAACCCTTCGCCACGCCCGAGCTGGTCGCGCGCATCCGCGCCCTGGCCCGCCGGAATGCCCCGAAATCGACGGTGCTCGCGCTCGGCAATATCGTGCTCGACAGCGGCGCGCGCCGGGCGCGGGTCGGCGAGCGCGCCTTGGAACTGTCGGTGCGCGAGTGGGCGGTGCTCGAATACCTGCTCCAGCATGCCGGGCGCGTGGTCTCGAAACAGCAGATCGTCGACGCCATCGCGCCCTGGGGCGAAGACCTGACCCTGAACGCGGTCGAGGTCTATGTGTCGCGCCTGCGCCTGAAGCTCGACGGCGCCGGCGTCAGCCTGCGCACCATCCGCGGCTTCGGCTACCTGCTCGAAGCGGGCGCATGAGCTCGATCCGGCTGCGCCTGCTGAAGTGGCTGGTCGGGCCGATCCTGGTATTCAACCTCGGCGCTGCGGCGCTCACCTACCTGCTGGCCTGGACCCCGGCCCAGCTTGCCTTCGACGACGGCCTGCGCGCCGCCGCCGGCGCCCTGGCCGCACGGGTGCGCGCGGAGGGGCTGGGCCTGCTGGGCGATGGAAGCACGCTCGAGGACGGCGCGGGCGAGGCCAGCTGGGCGGCTCTGCACGACGCCAGCGGGCGCCTGATCGCCGGCAGCGCCGCCTTGCCCGCCTTGCCCACC
This sequence comes from Massilia sp. IC2-278, assembly GCF_020708045.1. GTDB lineage: Bacteria > Pseudomonadota > Gammaproteobacteria > Burkholderiales > Burkholderiaceae_D > Telluria. The sequence continues at coordinate 11,650 of NZ_JAJFES010000003.1, read as the reverse complement.
TTGCGCGGCCCCGGCCTGCGCGACGCCGACCTGCACGGCGAGCCGGTGCGCATCGCCTCTGCCGCGCTGGAATGGCAGGGCGCGCCGGCCACCGTCAGCATCGCCCGCACCGTGCGTGCGCGCCAGCAGGTGCGCTCGGCCATCGTGCGCTCGCTGGTGCTGCTCGAAGGCGTGTTCAGCCTGGCGCTGGTCGGCCTGGCCTGGTTCTCGGTCGGCAACGGCCTGGCGCCGCTGGCGCGCCTGCGCGCCCGGCTCGATGCGCGCGGCAGCGCCGACTTGGCGCCGCTCGACGACAGCGGCATGCCGCGCGAGCTGGCGCCGGTGGTCGGCGCCTTCAATGCCCTGCTGGGCCGGATCGAGGCCGGTGCCCTTGCCCAGGACGAATTCCGCGCCAACGTCGCGCACCAGCTGCGCACCCCGCTGGCCGGCCTGAAGCTGCAGCTCGAATGGCTGGCCGCGCGCCACGCCGCCGACCCGGACAGCGCCCGTTCGCTCACCCTGATGCTGCAGGCGAACGAGCGCCTGATCCGCCAGACCAACCAGTTGCTCTCGCTCGAGCGCGCCGAGCCGAACCGCTTCGCGCGCTCGCGCCTGCTGCCGCTCGACTTGTCGGAACTGGTGGCGGAGAGCATCCAGCACTTCGTCGAGCAGGCCGCGGCCAGGGACATCGACCTCGGCTTCGAGCTGGAGCCCGCGCCGCTGCAGGGCGAGCGTTTCATGCTGCGCGACCTGGTCGACAACCTGGTCGACAATGCGCTGCGCTACACGCCGGCCGGCGGCCGGGTCACCGTGGCTTGCGGCGCCAGCAGCGAGGGCGGCAGCTTCCTGCGCGTGGAAGACAACGGCCCCGGCATCCCGGCCAGCCTGCGCAGCCAGGTGTTCGAACGCTTCGTGCGCCTGGACCAGCAAAGTACGGGCAGCGGCCTTGGCCTGGCGATCGTGCGCGATATCGCCAACCTGCATGGTGCCGAGCTCAGCCTTGACGAGCCGGAAGAGGGCAGCGGGGCGGTGTTCCACATCGCCTTTCCCTGAATCCGAAGAGGCAACTAGCCTTGACGTCGGCGTGCGCCTGTCAGGTTCCTGTCAGCATTTCCTCAGGGTAATGCAAGCTTTCTCGGGTATTATTCTCCTGCGGCAACTTTCCTTGCCGTGCGCGATGCGCCCCGATTGCACACCCGAGGATTCCCATGACACGCCAGGCTGGCTTCACCCTCATCGAACTGTTGATCACGCTGGTCGTCGTCGGCGTGCTGACCGCCGTCGCGGTGCCGGCCTACGGCAGCTACATGCTGCGCACCCGCCTGACCGATGCCTATGCCGGCCTGGCCGGCGTGCAGCCGCTGGCCGAGCAGTTCTGGGCCAACGAGCACAGCTTCGAGGAGCTCGACGACGCCCCCGGCTTCCCGGCCGCGACCGAGAACTTCATCTATTCCCTGACGGCCGAGAGCGACACCGCCTATACCGTCACCGCCACCGGCCGCAACGGCGCCGCGGGCTTCCGCTTCACGATCGACCAGAACGGCCGCCGTACGTCGGCGCTGTCGGCCGCCCGCATCGCCGAGGGCTGGGCCGCCAGCAACAGCTGCTGGGTGAGCGACAAGGGTGGAAAGTGCAGCGAATAAGTGAGCAAATGCGCGAGCATATGCGCAAGCATTTGCGCAAGCATCTGCACATGAACCTGCGTATGCCCCTGCGGCCGGCGCGCGGCTTCACGCTGCTCGAATCGCTGGTGGCGCTGGCCATCCTGGGCGGCATCCTGGCCTTCGGCGCGCCGCGCATGGCGGCCTGGGTCAGCGCCACCCGCGCCGCCGCCGCCTCCGAGTTCTATGCCGAAGGCTTTGCTTTCGCGCGTGCCCAGGCGCTGTCGCACAACAGCGCCAGCCGCCTGGTGCTGAGCGAGAACGCCAACGGCCAGCTCGACTGGCAGGTCGACATCTGCTTCCCGCGCCCCGAGACGCCCTGCAACGACACCAGCGGCTCGTGGTCGACCGCCACCGCTCCCGCCGAGCGCGACCCGGAAGGCGCGGCCGGCTTCAAGTCTGTGCTGCGCCTCGCCGATGCGCTGCCCGGCACCGACGTGCTGGTGCAGGCGGTCGACCCGGAAGAGGCCGACAGCGTGTACTTCACCCCGGTCGGCTGGGTCGATACCACGATGGCGCCGCGCATTGCGCGCATCGACATGTGGCCCGCCGCCAGCCACGCGGGCGCGTTCCGCTCTGCCAGCGTGGTGCTGACCCTGGCCGGCATCGCCGCCAAGTGCCGGCCCAGCGCCGCCGCCGACGATCCCCACAGGTGCCCGCCATGAACCGCATGACCCGCAACTTGATTGTTCCGCGCCGCCAGGACGGCGTGTCCCTGATCGAAGCCCTGATCGCGGCGGTGCTGCTGGCCATCGGCCTGCTCGGCACCATCGGCCTGCAGGCGCGCGCCTATTCCGCGCTGTCGGATGCCGGCATGCGCGCCGAGGCCACCATCGCCGCCGACAAGCTGATCGGCGTGATGAGCACCGATCCGTCCCACCTCGGCGACTACGCGCTGGAAGAGGACGAGGAACCGGGCGAGCGTCTTGCGACCTGGTACGCGGAAACGCGCAGCCACATCCCCGGCGCCGAGATCACGGTCAGCGTCGACGAGGGCACGTCGCCCGACCCGAGCGAAGTCGTGGTCAGCATCGCCTGGCAGCGCAAGGCCGGCGAGCTGGCCAACAGGCACGAGGTGCGCGCCTTCATTTCGGGGGCGATGTGATGCGCGCCGGTTTCCACAGTCCGCGCGCGCGCGGCTTTTCCCTGGTCGAACTGCTGGTCAGCGTGCTCATCGGCCTGCTGGCGCTGGTGTTCGCCACGCGCCTGATCACCGGCGCCGAACAGAACAAGGCCTCGGCCCTGGGCGGCTCGGACTCGATGCAGAACGGGATGCTGGCCATGTTCTCGATCAGCGGCGACGCCCAGCAGGCCGGCTTCGGCCTGAACGATCCGGTGCTGGTCGGCTGCAATACGCGTTTTCACGACACCGGCGGCTACAGCCTGGCGCCGGCCGCGCGCGGCCCCGGCACGGTGTTTCCGCTGGCGCCGGCCGTGATCGAATCCGGCGGCGCCGGACCCGACCGCATCAGCCTGTACTCGGGCAGCTCGATGACCGGCACCGGCACCCTGCGCGTGACCAGCAACTACATCGGCGGCACGCGCCTCGACGTCGACCGCGTTCCTTCCTATGGCTTCAAGCTGGGCGACGTAGTCGTGGTGGCCCCGGACAACATCGGCGCCGGCGATTGCGCGCTGGCCCAGATCTCGGAGGACCCGGGCCGGGTCGACGCCCCGCCGAAGCAGCAGTACGTGATGCTGGCCGGCGGCACGGGCTTCCGCTACAACAGCGGCGCGCTTGGCGGCGCGAACTACACGGCGGGCATGGCGCGCATCTTCAACCTGGGACCGGAGAAAACCCTGGCCTTCCATACCTGGTCGGTGAACAACGGTTTCCTGCAGCTGCGCTCGACCGACCTGGCCGGTTCCGGCGGCACGGCCCAGACCGTGGCCGACAACATCGTCTCGATCAAGGCGCAATACGGTTTCGATACCCGCACCGGGGGCGCCTTTACGCCCCAGGACGGGCTGCAAGTGCGGCGCTGGTCGGCCACCATGATCGACGCCGACGGCAGCGGCAGCGCCGGCAATGCCGGCGACTACCAGCACATCGCGGCCCTGCGCATCGCCGTGGTGGCCCGCAGCGCGGCGCGCGAGCGCCCCGACGCGGACGGCGACTGCACCGCCACCGCCGACAAGCCGGTGGTGTTCGCCAGCGCCGTGCCCGAGGGCGTGGCCGCGGCTCCGATCACGGTCGACGTCGGCGGCGACGACTGGGGCTGCTACCGCTACCGCGTCTTCGAGACCATCGTCCCGCTGCGCAACGCCGGCTGGAGGCCCTGAACCATGCACACCATCGCTACTTTCCCGCGCCGCAGGCAGGGCGGGCTGGCCCTGCCGGTCATGCTGATCATCCTGCTGGTGATGCTCATCTCGAGCATCTACCTGATCAAGTCGAGCAACTCGACCACCCTGACGGCCTCGAACCTGGCCTACGACTCGGCCCAGAGCCGCGCGGTCGACGCCGGCCTGCACGCGGGCTTCAAGTGGCTGAGCGACACGGCGGCCGGCAACAACAAGGCGCTGCTGAACGACGATTCCCCGGACAATGGCTACCTTGCCACGCTCGACACCACCCAGACCGCGCGCTCGAGCACCTTCTGGGACGGCAAGAAGACGGTCGTGCACGAAGGCCAGAGCATCGACTACGTGGTGCACCGCCTGTGCCTCCTGAGCGGCGCCTACGACGCCGTCGGGAATACCTGCGTGCAGACCGCCGACCCGAATTCCGGCAGCGCCCACATCGGCGTCGGCGACAGCCTGGCCTCCGACTCGCCGCAGTTCGCCGAAACGCCGAAGGTGCACTACGTGATCACGGCGCGCCTTGCCGGCACGCGCGGCGGTAACGTCGTGAACCAGCTGGTGGTGCTGATCGGCGGTTGAGTCCTCCCCGGGCAGCGCTGCGGCCGGGCCGCAGCAACGAGAACCGGCCCCTTGCCGGACCAAGTAGAAACGCGAGAATGGAAACGCGCATGAACCGTTTGTTCACCCTGTTTGCCTCGGCCCTGCTGGCCACCTTGATGGCCGCGCCGGCCGCGGCCGCCCCGGTCGGCATCGCCGACGTCCCGCTGCTGAACATCAGCGGCACCGGCACCGTCAAGCCGAACCTGATGCTCCTGTACGACAACTCGGGCTCGATGACCTTCAACTACACGCCGGACTACGTGAACAACACCGGCAGCTGCCGCGCGCGCGCGACGATCGCCGGCGGCATCCGCGGCTGCAAGGCCGGCGACCCGCCCTTCGCCAGCGCCGACTTCAACAAGCAGTACTACAACCCCAAGGTGCGCTACCTGCCGCCGGTGAAAGGCGACGGCAGCTCCTACCCGAACCAGAACGCGTCCGAGACGAGCAGCTGGACTTCGGTCACCACCGACATCTACGGCGTCGACCGCACCGACCTGCTGGGCCGCGACGCCAACAACACCAACCTGGCGGCGGGCTTCCCCGACCTGCGCTGGTGCGACGGCTCCGACTGCGGCTACAACACCACCGGCTACACCTACCCGAACGACGCGCGCTACTCGCCCGAATACTTCCTCGCGAACCCCTATTACTACACCATCAACGTGGCCGAGTACTGCACCGACGCCACGCTCACCAACTGCAGGGTGACGGCGGTGGGGGCGGCTGCCCCGGCGGGTTATCCGGAGCCGGCCAAGGTGCGCTTCTGCACCGACCGCGCGCTGACCAACTGCCAGGCCAAGTTCGTCGGCGACTACAAGTACCCGCGCTTCTCCGACCCGAACCGCAACCCGGACTGGTACGGCACCATCACCATCAAGGCTTCGCCCTACACCAACTCGATGAGCATCAGCAGCGTGCAGGTGGTCGAGCCGAACGGCACCTTCACCCTGACCAAGGACGCCGTCACCGCCGCCAACGGCACCGACACCGCCGCCAAGCAGAGCGCGCTGGCGGCCTCGCTGGCCGCCTCGATCATGGCCAAGACCGGCCTGGCGAACCAGTACACGGCCTGCCTGCGCACCGCCAGCGGCAGCGTGCCGGCCTGCTCGAAATACGGCATCACCCTGGAGTCGAACAACATCGTCGCCGTGGTGCCGATCAGCTGCCCGGCGGGGAACACCAACAAGGCGGTCGGGCCCTGCACCGTGGTCAACGACGGCAGCCGAGCCGGGCGCGACCTGATCGTCAACTCGGGCGCGCGCGTGACTGCGCTGCTGCAGGTGGCCGGCACTTCGAACAGCTCCAAGACCCAGGTCCTGAACGGGTTTTCCTACGGCGGCGTGCAGCTGTTCGGCAGCACGCTGAGCATCGGCTCGCGCTCGTCGAGCTCGACGGTGGCAAACCTCATCAAGAACAAGGTCCTCACCAACAAGGGCGTCACCGCCTACGTCGGCGGCACCAATGCGAACACGGCCGGCCCGATCTGCGCCGCCGCGAACAACAATTTCGTCTGCCTGGTCAGCACCAACATGGACACCGTCGGCAACAACATCGCCCTCGGTTCGCTGACCAACAACACCAGCGGCCGCACCACCTACCTGAGCTTCGGCTCGACGCCGGGCATCAGCGACGGCGTGCCGGCCGACGTCACGCCGCTCGGCGCCTCGGTGTTCGTGCGCACCGACATCGTCTCGAGCCGCACCAGCTACCCGAAGGACGTCAAGCGCACCGACTGCGCCGGCACCACCTGCACCTATGCCGAGGAGATGACCAATTTCGCCAACTGGTACGCCTACTACAAGAGCCGCAACCAGATGATGAAGACGGCGGTGGGCCAGGCCTTCCAGCCGATCGCCGACAACTACAACGTCGGCATCGTGTCGCTCTCGACCGCCGCCGCCGAGGGCACCATCCGCCAGCCGCCGAAACCCTTCACCGGCGCCGCGCGCACGGCCTGGTACAAGGCCCTGTACGATATGACGACCAGCGGCTCGACCCCGGTGCGCCAGGGCCTGCACGCGGTGGGCAAGATGTACGCCAACCGTTCGCCGTATGCCTACTCGGCCGGCAACGAGGTGGTGCAGTTCCCCTGCCAGCAGAACTTCACCTTCGTTACCACCGACGGCTACTGGAACGGCGGCGCGGCCGACGGCGTGGTCAACAACGACAACAAGGAAGATGCGTCGCGCTTCTGCTCGCGGAGCAAGGGCTGCGTCGACCCCAGCGCGCAGACGGCCAACTCGCTGGCCGACGTCGCCCTCTACTGGTACAACGGCGGCTCGAACGACAGCGTGACCTCGCTGCGCCCGTCGCTGGAAAACTGGAACGAGCCGAACGGCCTGGTGGCCGCGGCCGCCGGCGACAACACGCGCCTGCACATGAATACCTACGCGCTCGGCCTGGGCGTGGACGGCATCATGACCTACGACGACAAGTACGACACCGCGCCGAAGGCCGGCAGCGACTTCTACAAGCTGATCACCGGCGTCCAGACCGGCTGCCCGTGGAACAACAACGGTCCCTACGTGTGGCCGAACCCGCAGACCGGGGTCGACGACGGCGGCGCCGCCTACCAGTCGCGCGTGGACGATCTGTGGCATGCCGCCATCAACGGCCACGGCAAGTACTTCAGCGCTTCCGACCCGCTGCAAGTGATCGACGGCCTGCGCTCGGCGCTGTCGAACATCGAGGTGAAGATCGGCGCGGCGGCCGCGGCGGCGACTTCGACCCCGAACATCTCGCAGCAGGACAACGACATCTTCTCGGCCACCTTCACCACGGCGCGCTGGTACGGCGAACTGTCGGACAAGAAGATCGACACCGTCACCGGCGTGGTCGGCAGCAAGGCGGACTGGAATTCGTCGGAAACCGTGGGCGGCCAGGTCGGCACCGACACCGACGAGCGCAAGATCTACATGCGCGACTTCGCCGGCGCCGACGACACCGACGATGGCCTGAAGGACTTCGACTTCAACCTGATGACCGACCCGGAGAAGGCGTGGTTCAAGGACAAGTGCAGCGCCCTGGCGCAGTGCCTGACGCTGTCGGACGCGAACCGCCGGATCGTCAACAACGGCGAGAACATGGTGAACTGGCTGCGCGGCCAGCAGCAGCACGCGAACGATACCCTGTTCCGCGCCTACGCACGGACCACCACGATCGCGGGCGGCGCCGCGGCCCAGCTGCCGATCGTGCTGGGCGACATCGCCTCGTCGAAACCGGCCTACCTGCGCGACCCGCGCAAGTCGTATTCGCTGGATGGCTACAACGACTACAAGCAGGACAACGCCACGCGCCAGCCGATGGTCTTCGTCGCCGCCAACGACGGCATGCTGCACGCCTTTAACGCGGATACCGGCAAGGAAACCTGGGCCTACGCACCGCGCATCACGATGAAGAAGCTCTACCTGCAGGCCAGCACGACCTACGGCACCAGCCACCAGTTCACCACCGACGGCTCGCCCGAGGTGGCCGACGTGCAGATCAACGGTGAATGGCGCAGCGTGCTGGTGGCCGGCCTGAACGCGGGTGGACGCGGCTACTACGCGCTCGACGTCACCGATCCGGAGGCGCCCAGGGCGCTGTGGGAACTGTGCGCCGATACCGCGGTCTGCAGCGGCAGCAACTATGACAAGGACATCGGCCTCTCCTTCGGCAATCCGCAGTTCGGCACCTGGAAGGATGCGCGCGGCGTCGAGTACTGGGCCGTGTTCCTGACCTCGGGCTACAACAACATCCCGGGCACCGACGGCATCGCCAGCGGCGACGGCCGCGGCTACCTGTACGTGGTCGACATCGCCACCGGCCGCGTGCTGTCGAAGAAGGCCACGCCCAAGCTGGCCGGGAAGACCGAGGACAGCAAGTACATCGACACGCCGACCGGCTTCGCGCGCATCACGGCCATCAGCAGCAACCCGAACACCGACCCGAAGATCACCTTCGTCTACGGCGGCGACAACGACGGCGCGATGTGGCGCTTCGACTTCACCGGCCAGGGCGACCCGGGCGTGCTGCTGCTGGGCTTCCCCGGCGCCGGCCAGCCCGTCACCACGCGCCCCGACGTGACGACCTGCCTGGTCAACACCGTGGCCGCCGACGGCAGCCAGAGCAGCAGCACCACGCGCGTGGTCGCCTTCGGCACCGGACGCCTGCTCGACGAGGTCGACATCGGCAACACCGGCGTGCAGAGCGCCTACGTGCTGAAGGACGCCGGCAGCACGATCCCGACGGCCGAGTGGCGCGGCACCTCGAGCATGGCGAGGCAGACCCTGGCCAAGATCAGCGGCACCAGCACCTCGTACTCGGTCAGCGGCCCCGCGGTCGATTTCTCGACCCAGCGCGGCTGGTACGTCGACTTCGGCCTGAACGCCGGCGAGCGCGTGAACCTGGACCCGAAGATCGTGGCGGGCGGCCTGAACGTGGTGACCAACCTGCCGAGCGCCTCGTCGAGCTGCAAGGTGGGCGGCACCAGCAACGTCTACCAGCTGAACGTCTGCACCGGCGAACCGCTGGGCGAGACGATCAAGAACAGTTCCGGCCAGGAGGTGCAGGTCGCCGGGCGGACCCTGTCGAATTCCTCGGCCGCGGTCGGCTTCATCATCGTGCGCCTGCCTTCGGGCGCGCTGAAGATGATCACCACCACCGCCGACGGCAACACGATCACCTCCGGCGTGGCCCCGGCCGAGTCGGAAGGCGCCTCGCGCGCCGGCTGGCGCCGCGTCCGTGAATAAACGTAGGGTGGAAACGTAGGGTGGACGGCTACGCCGTCCACGCGTTCACCCGGTGCATGCGCCAAGACGACCGCACCGTGCCCCATTCAATTCACACGAACCCCCTCGGAATCGGTAAAATCGAGGGTTTTCTTCATGGGCCAATTGGGGCTCGACTATGTCCAACGAATCTGACATCCTCGCAACCGACGCCGCTGCCGACAGCAGCGCGCCGACGACGGCGCCGACGCCTGCCTTCATCGCGCGCGAAGTGGCGCGCCGCCGCACCTTCGGCATCATTTCCCACCCCGATGCGGGCAAGACCACGCTGACCGAAAAGCTGCTGCTGTTCTCGGGCGCGATCCAGCTGGCCGGCACCGTCAAGGGCCGCAAGAGCGGGCGCCACGCCACCTCCGACTGGATGGACATCGAGAAGCAGCGCGGCATCTCGGTCGCGTCCTCGGTGATGCAGTTCGAGTTCCGCGACCACGTGATCAACCTGCTCGACACCCCGGGCCACCAGGACTTCTCGGAAGACACCTACCGCGTGCTGACCGCCGTCGACTCGGCCCTGATGGTGATCGATGCGGCCAAGGGCGTGGAAGCGCAGACCATCAAGCTGCTCGACGTCTGCCGCATGCGCAATACGCCGATCGTCACCTTCATGAACAAGCTGGACCGCGAAACGCGCGATCCGCTCGAGCTGCTCGACGAGCTCGAATCGGTGCTGAAGATCGAATGCGCGCCGGTGACCTGGCCTATCGGCATGGGCAAGAACTTCCGCGGCGTGTACCACCTGCTGAACGACACCATCATGCTGTTCAAGGCCGGCGAGGAAAAGGCCGACGGCGCCTTCGAAATCATCAAGGGCATCGACAATCCGAAGCTGGCCGAGATGTTCCCGCTCGAGATCGAACAGCTGAAAATGGAAGTCGAGCTGGTGCACGGCGCCTCGCATCCCTTCGACCTGGAGCGCTTCCTGTCGGGCGTGCAGACCCCGGTGTTCTTCGGTTCCGCGATCAACAACTTCGGCGTGCGCGAAATCCTCTCGGCCCTGGTCGACTGGGCGCCGGGCCCGCGCGAGCGTGACGCCACCGTGCGCGCCGTGAATCCGGACGAGCCGAAGTTCTCGGGCTTCGTCTTCAAGATCCAGGCCAACATGGACCCGGCCCACCGCGACCGCATCGCCTTCCTGCGCGTGTGCTCGGGACGCTTCGAGAAGGGCATGAAAGTGCGCCACCTGCGTTTGGGCAGGGAAGTGAAACTGTCGTCGGTGGTGACCTTCATGGCCTCCTCGCGCGAGCAGGTGGAAGAAGCCTACGCCGGCGACATCATCGGCCTGCCGAACCACGGCAACATGCAGATCGGCGACAGCTTCTCGGAAGGCGAGCTGCTGACCTTCACCGGCATCCCGTACTTCGCGCCGGACCTGTTCCGCACGGTGCGCATCCGCAATCCGCTGAAAGTAAAACAGCTGCACAAGGGCTTGCAGCAGCTGGGCGAAGAGGGCGCGGTGCAGGTCTTCAAGCCGGTGCTGGGCTCGGACCTGATCCTGGGCGCGGTCGGCGTGCTGCAGTTCGAGGTGGTGGCAAGCCGCCTGTTAAATGAATACGGCGTGGACGCCGTATTCGAGAGTTCGAGCATCAGCAGCGCGCGCTGGGTGTCGTCGGACGACAAGAAAGCCCTGTCCGATTTCGAAAACCAACTCGGCCACCAGGTCGCGTATGACGCGGCCGGCAACCTGGCCTTCCTGGCCACCTCCGGCGTGAACCTGCGCCTGACCCAGGAACGCTGGCCGAAGCTGACCTTCCACGCAACGCGCGAGCACGCGGCGAAGCTGGCGTAACAGACTGGCTGGCTGAAGAGGGCGGATCCACGTGCAAGCGTGGGTCCGCTTCTTTTTTTGCTAAGCCGACTCGTCAACCAGGCCCGGGACGCTGACCCGTACGGTGGGCACTTCGTAGTGCTGGCATTTAGCCAGCCCTACTGCCCACGCGGTTACGTGCGTCAACTTCGGACACGTACCGAGAGGTGTCGCCCGGACAGCCGAGCGAAGCCCATGCCGATGGACCGTCCGGGCTTGGCGCCGGCGGGCGAACCATCCACGCCAGTGACTGCGGCGAAACACGTAACCGCGTGGGCACGGGGTGCCCACCGTACGGTTGCCGTCTCGATCATAAATACTATGCCGTGTGATGGCATCCCAAATTTCCATTGTCTAGCAACTTTAATTTCTTGTACTTGTTTACACATTGCCACTTTCAGGCATATAGTTATTCGCATAACGCGAATAACCTTCCCTGGAGATTGGCACATGCCCCCACCGCACTCCCGCACGCTCCTCATCCTCGCCGCTAGCTTGTCAAGCCCGGCCCTCGCCCAGCAATCCCCACC
>NZ_JAJFES010000039.1 GCF_020708045.1 Massilia sp. IC2-278 | reverse complement strand
ATCCCGAACAGGACCGTGAAACGACTTTGCGCCGATGATAGTGCTGCAACCAGTGTGAAAGTAGGTTATCGTCAGGCTAGTTATATGAAAAACCCCGCAGAGTGATCTCTGCGGGGTTTTTTGCTTTTGCGCGTGTCATTTCACGTTCTTGGCTGTTTGCGTACGGCGCCGATGCTCAAGAGATGAGACAGCGTGGGCACAGGTGCCCACCCTACAAAAGCGGTTTTCTGCAAAGTTTGTATAGTCAGACCAATACTTTATCGGGAGTGATCGGTAAGTCTCGGATCCGTTTGCCGGTGGCGTGGTAGACCGCATTGGCGATCGCTGCCGCCACGCCCGTGATGCCGATTTCGCCGACACCCTTGGCGCCGAGCTCGTTGATCTGCTTGTCCTCTTCGTTGACGATGACAATATCGATGGCGCCGATGTCGGCGTTCACCGGCACGTGGTAGTCGGCCAGGTTCGCATTCACCGCGCGCCCGAAACGCCAATCCATTTCCGTCTTTTCCATCAGCCCCATGCCAAGGCCCCAGACGATGCCGCCCATCAGCTGGCTGTGCGTGGTCTTGCGGTTCATGACCCGGCCAACCCCATAAGCACCGACGATGCGCGGCACGCGGATCGTGCCGACATCCGGATCGACATGCACTTCGACGAACACCGCGCCGAAGGCATGCATGGCATAGCGCTTTTTCTCGTCGCCTGGCTCGGCATTGGCATCGGCACTGACCGGCTGGCCGCCTGCGCGCGCCACGATGGCCGACATTTGCTCGCGCCGGGCGGGTGCGGCACGTGCAAGCAGCCAGCCGTCGGCGGCATCGATATCGCCGGCGGCCATGCCATGCAAGGGAGAAGCCGTATCGGCAATCGCCATGGCGACCAGCTTGTCGCGCAGTGCACGCGCCGCCTGGTGTACGGCCGGTCCGACGCTGGCCACGGTTTGCGAGCCGCCCGACACCGGTGCTTCGGGTAGCAGGGTGTCGCCCAGCTGGAAGCGTATTTTCGACACAGGCAGGCCGAGGGCATCGGCCGCGATCTGGCTCATGACCGTATAGGTGCCGGTGCCCAGGTCGTGCGAACCGCTGCGCACGACGGCCGTCCCATCGGGCAGCAGCGTGGCCGCGGCCTTGGCATTCTTGCGGTTGGCGGGATAGGTGGCCGTTGCCATGCCCCAGCCGACCAGCGTGCGTCCGTTCTTCATCGCGCCTGGCCGCGGGTCGCGCTTGTCCCAGCCGAAACGTTCGGCCGCCACTTGGTAGCACTCACGCAGCGACTTGCTCGACCACGGCACGTCCTTTTCCGGATCCTTCTCGGCATAGTTCGCCAGCCGCAGCTGCACCGGGTCCATCTTCAGCTTGTAGGCCAGTTCGTCGAGCGCCGACTCGAGCGCGAAACTGCCGCTCGATTCTCCCGGCGCACGCATATAGGTCGGCACGCCGACGTTCAGCGTCGCCAGGCGCTGCGAGGTCTGCAGGCTGTCGGAGGCATACAGCTTGCGCGTGGCGGCCGTGCAGGGTTCGGTGAAATCGTCGAGGAAGGCGGTGCTCGAGATCGTATCGTGGCGCACCGCGGCCAGCCTGCCTGCCGTCGATGCGCCCAGCACCAGGCGCTGCTCGGTCAGCGGCCGCGCACCCACCGGGCCATACATCTGGGTACGCTCGAGCACCAGCTTGACCGGTCGCCCGGTCATTTTCGCGGCCATCGCCGCCAGCACGACGTGCGACCAGACCGAGCCCTTGCATCCGAAGCCGCCCCCCACGAAGGGGCAGACCACCCGCACCTGCTCCGGTGCGATGCCGAAGCTCGATGCAACCGTGCGCTGCACGCCCGTGACATTCTGCGTCGAGTCGTACATGACCAGGCTATTGCCGTTCCAGTGCGCGATGGTGGCATGCGGCTCGATGGGATTGTGGTTTTCCATCGGCGTCGTATAGGTGGCGTCGAAGCGCGTGGCCGAGCGTTCCAGCGAACGTGCCACGTTGCCGCGCCCGGTGTCCGACGGCCGCTCTGGCTGCGGTTCCGGGCGGCGCAGCTTTTTCTTCGCCTGCGCAAAGTCGAGCTGGGCCCGTTCGGTCTTGTAGCGCACCCGCAGGTGGCGGGCCGCGTCGCGCGCGTGCTCGAAGGTATCGGCGATCACCACCGCCACCGGCTGGGCGTTGTACCAGACCAGGTCGTCCTGCAGCAGCGACAGCTTGGGATTGGGCGGCTGCTTCTTCTGGTCCGGCTTCGACTGCTCGCCGCCTTCCTTTTTCTCCGAACCCTGCGGCAAGGCCAGGCGCGGTGCGTTCTGGTGGGTCATGACCGCGATCACGCCCGGCATGGCCTTGACCGGCACGCTGTCGATCGCGGCAATCCGACCCTTGGGGATGGTCGACAGCACCATCACCGCGTGCGCCAGCTGCGGCAGCTTGTGCTCGGCCGAATAGGTGGCGGCGCCGGTCACTTTCAGGCGTCCGTCGACGCGGTCGATTCCTTGTCCGACGACGCTCATGCCATCTCTCCCGCACGCCGCAGCGCGCTCACGGTGGCGCGCTGCGCCAGGTCGATCTTGAAGCGGTTGTCCTTGAAGCTTTGCGCGCCGCGCACCAGTAGCGCCGCCGCTTCGCGCGAACGCGCCTCATCGAGGCGGTGCCCGGCTAGCAATGCCTCGGCAGCCGGCACGCGCCAGGGCTTGTGCGCCACGCCGCCCAGGGCGATGCGCGCCTGCCGCACGACCCCGTCGGCAATGTCGAGTGCCGCTGCCACCGAGACCAGGGCAAAGGCATAGCTGCTCCTGTCGCGCACCTTCAGGTAATGGGCATGGCGCGCAAACGCGGGCGGCGGCAGGTCGACCGCGGTGATCAATTCGCCTGGCGCGAGGGTGGTTTCGGCCTGCGGCTGCGCGCCTGGGAGGCGGTGGAAGTCGCCGATCGGCACACTGCGCCCGCCGCGCGGGCCCGCAATCTGCACAGTAGCCTCGAGCGCCGCCAGGGCCACGCTCATGTCGGAGGGGTTGACGGCGATACAGGCCTGGCTCGCGCCGAGGATGGCGTGCATGCGGTTAATGCCTTCGCGCGCGGCGCAACCGCTGCCGGGCAGGCGCTTGTTGCACATGTCGAAGGCGGTGTCGACGAAATACGGGCAGCGCGGACGCTGCATCAGGTTGCCGCCCATGGTCGCCATGTTGCGCAACTGCGGCGAGGCGCCCGCCAGCAAGGCCTGGGACAACAGCGGATAGCGGCTGCGCACCAGCGCATGGTTGGCCGTATCGCTGTTGCGGGCCAGGGCGCCGATGCGCAGTCCGCCGCCGGGCAGTTCCGTGATGTCCGCCAGGCCGACGCGGGTGATGTCGACCAGGCGCAGCGGCCGTTCGACGCCGCCCTTCATGAGGTCGAGCAGGTTGGTGCCGCCGCCGATGACGCGGGTATCGGCGGCTTGCGCCAGGCGCAGCGCGTGCGCCGGGTCAAGGGCGCGTTCGTAGTCGATGGCATGCATGCCGGCCCCTCAGACCTTGGCCGTGGCGCGCACCGCGGCCACGATGTTGTTGTAGGCGCCACAGCGGCACAGGTTGCCGCTCATGCGTTCACGGATTTCCTCGTCGCCGAACCGCACGACTTTCATGCGTACATCGGGACTGGCGGCGCTGGCCGTTCCGGCGCGCATTTCGTCCATGCAGGCCACCGCCGAACAGATCTGGCCGGGCGTGCAATAGCCGCATTGGAAGGCGTCATGCTCGAGGAAGGCGGCCTGGATCGGCGCCAGTTGCTCGCCCTGGGCAATGCCCTCGATGGTCGTGATCTGGTCGCCCTCGTGCATGACCGCCAGGGTCAGGCAGGCATTAACGCGGCGGCCGTTGACCAGCACCGTGCAGGCGCCGCATTGGCCGCGGTCGCAGCCCTTTTTCGTGCCCGTCATGCCGGCGTATTCGCGCAACGCGTCCAGCAGCGACACGCGCAGCTCCAGCGTCAGCGCATGGCGCTTGCCATTGATGTCGAGCTGGACCGGGCGCGGCGGCACCGGCGGCGCGCCGGCTGCTGCCGGACTCTCGGCGGCGCCCGCATGGGGCAGGTGCGCGACGGCGGCGGCCGCGACGGCGCTCTGCAGGAAGCCGCGGCGCGACACGGCGAGCGCATCGTCCAGGCCAGGGCCGGACGCGTCGTCCGGAGGGAGTTCGTTCGACATGAGGGCTTTCTCGTCTGCATGCAGGAAGACCCATTATCCCGGCCGGGTCGACACGTTCTGTTAGGCCACGCACACAGTCGGGCTTGTTGGCAGAAGCCGACACTCGCGCCGGCAAAATGCTGTGTTCGCTGCGTACGGTTTTTTATCTGTCCAGCCCCGGAACTTCGCTCCTGCCGATTGTCTTACCACGTAAGACCGTGCTTCCAGTTTGCTATCGATTGGACAGGCATGCCCCTGATACAGGGCGCAATTGCATCACAGGCGACGAGGGGAAGAACATGAAAGCGAAGACATCCAAGACTGCAACATCCATGCCCGACGGTAACGGAGCAGGCGACGCCGGGCCTGCCTCTAGCGCGTCCGATGCGGATGGCGCCATCGGCAACATGATGCCGAACGACGGCAAGCTTGACCTGGCGCCCGAGGAACGCGGCATGCCGGGCCTCGCCAGGCGCGACCCCACGGGAGGCATGCCGATCGGCGAGATGGAAGCGAAGCAGGGCGGCCATGGCAGCGAATACGATATGCCAGCCGGCAGCATGGGGAACGGCAGCGCCGGTCTCGAACGTGCCGGAGGGGGCGGCGACGGCGGCTTTGGCGGCGGGTCGGGCGGCGGCGGGGGAGGCGACAGCGGCGGGCCGAAGGTACGCAAGTGCGGCACCATGGACGTGCACCGGCGCCTGCTGTCGAGCAATCCGGAATACGCGCGCCGCCGCGACGACATCGAAATCGAAACGGTGCGCCTGGAGAGCGGCGGGGCCGGCAACCAGCGTACCGGCATCACCCGCATTCCAGTGGTCGTGCACGTGGTCTGGAACACGCCGGCGCAAAACATCTCCGACGCCCAGATCGCCAGCCAGATCGAGGTGCTGAACCGTGACTTCCGCCGCACCAACCCGGACGTCGGCACCACACCCGCTCCCTTCCTGCCGCTGGCCACCGATGCCCGCATCGAGTTCTTCCTGGCGACCGCCAATCCTGCGGGAGCGCCGACTTCCGGCATCGAACGGCGCCAGACCTCGGTCGCTTCCTTCAACGATAACGACGCCGTCAAATCGACGGCCGGCGGCGGCCTGGATGCCTGGCCGGCGGCCAATTACCTGAATATATGGGTTTGCCAGCTGGGCGGCGGCCTGCTCGGTTATGCGCAGTTTCCCGGCGGCCCCGACGCCACCGATGGCGTCGTCATCCTGCACTCCGCCTTCGGCACAACCGGCACCGCCGCCGCGCCCTTCAACCTGGGGCGCACGACCACGCACGAAATCGGCCACTGGCTCAACCTGAACCACATCTGGGGCGACGACGGCACCGGCTGCAGCGGCACCGACAACGTGGCCGACACGCCGAACCAGGGCGGAGCGAACGTCGGCGTGCCGAGCTTCCCGCGGGTATCCTGCAGCAACGGGCCGAACGGCGACATGTTCATGAACTACATGGATTACGTCGACGACCGCGCAATGGTGATGTTCTCCGCCGGCCAGGTCGCGCGCATGCAGGCCTGTCTCGACGGCGTGCGCAGTGCCATCGGCAGCAGCGCCGGCGCCATCCGCCCCAGTTCGTCGCCCGTCGTCGCCTGGGGACCGAACCGACTCGACGCGTTCGTGGTCGGTACCGACCGCGCCATGTACCACAAGTGGTGGAGCGGCAGCGCCTGGGGGCCGTCTGTCACCGGCTACGAAAAGCTGGCCGGCGCCTGCACCAGCGTGCCGCAAGCGGTGGCCTGGGGCCCGAACCGGCTCGACGTGTTCGTCACGGGCACCGACAGCGCGCTCTACCACAAGTGGTGGAACGGTTCCGCGTGGGGGCCGTCGACGACCGGCTATGAATTCATGGGCGGGGTGTGCGTCGACGATCCGCGCATCGTCAGCTGGGGTCCGAACCTGCTTGACGTCTTCGTGCTCGGCTCGAACCGGGCATTGTTCCATAAATGGTGGAACGGCTCGGCCTGGGGACCGTCGCTGACGAGCTACGAAAACCTGGGCGGCGTCTGCGCCGGCCAGCCCGAGATTGCCGCCTGGGGACCGGACCGCCTCGACATCTTCGTGGTCGGCACCGACCGCGCGCTGTATCACAAGTGGTGGAACGGCAGTGCCTGGGGTCCGTCGATCACCGGCTATGAAAACCTGGGCGGCGTTTGCACCTCGCCGCCGAAAGTCGTCTCCTGGGGACCAAACCGCCTCGATATCTTTGTGACCGGCACTGACGGTGCGCTGTACCACAAGTGGTGGAACGGCTCCGCCTGGGGACCCTCGGTCAAGGGCTTCGAGCGTCTCGGCGGCGTGTGCGTCGACAGGCCCGAGGTGGTCGCCTGGGGGCCGAACCGTCTCGACATCTTCGTCATCGGCACCGACAGCGCGCTGTACCACAAATGGTGGAACGGCTCGGCCTGGGGACCGTCGGTCACCGGCTACGAAAAGCTGGGCGGCACCTGCACCTCCCAGCCGGGCGTGGTCGCCTGGGGACCGAACCGACTCGACGTCTTCGTCACCGGCACCGACAGCGCCTTGTACCACAAGTGGTGGAACGGCTCGGCCTGGGGGCCGTCGTTGACCGGATACGAGTTCATGGGCGGCGTCATTACCGCATTCCGCGATGAAGAGGCGCGTGACGAGAAAGTCGACATGCCGATGACGCTGCAGCCCACCGGCACGCCGATGCTGGGGGCGGGCGCATGATGGGCGGCATGCAAACGGGCGGGATCGGCGGAACCTGGGCCCACTCCTTCGAGGAGGACGAGGGCGAGGTGCAGGTCTATCGCCCTTACGATACCTTTCCGTTTCCGCACAGCCGGCAGGGGCGGGAAACCCTGGACTTCCGCGATGCCGGCCAGGTGGTGAGCGGGACGCCGGGGGCGGACGATCGGCAAGTACGGACTGCCGCCGGTGTAACGGCGCTGGGAATGAACCGGTTTCGTCTCGGCGACGCGCGGGTGATCGAAGTGCTCGAAGCAGGGCCTGACGTACTCAAGATCAAGCCAGGCTGAGGGAGCGAACCTTTGCGGGAGGGGAGGGCCGCCGGTGCAAGCCGGTGGCCTCGCGTTCGCACCGACTGGGCATGCACTTGCCTCCGACGAGATCCCCCCGATTAACGGAACCGCCGGTTCGGCAAGTGCCGCCCAGTTCTGAGATGCGAGGGGCACTGGCATGGCTGTGGTCGACCTGCGTACGACCGCGAAAAGACCTGGACAGTTCCGTTATTCGTATCGAAAGGCGCCGGATTTATCGCCAGCAATGAAAGATCGATTGGCATGGATGCGAAAAGACGCTTGCAGCCTGGATAGCGGTTTGCTATAGTCTCGTTCCCCAACGCAACGCCAGTGCAAACCGGCAGATGCGAAAGGGAAAAGAAAAAAGAAGTTGACGACGCAAACGAAACACTGCATAATCTCGCTTCTCTGCTGCTGACAAACAAAACGATTTGTCGAAACGCAGCAAGTAGTACCGAATAAGTTCTTTAACAATTAACAGTCGATAAGTGTGGGCGTTTGATGAAGGTGCCAGCTGACTAGTTCAGCTGATTACTTAAATTATCAAATGTTCACACAAAAGAAATACGTTGCTCAGCAATGAGTGACGGTCAGTATTTTGAGTGAGCGACTCCTGAGAAATCAGGATGGCAGCAATGCCAACAAACAGAGATTGAACTGAAGAGTTTGATCCTGGCTCAGATTGAACGCTGGCGGCATGCTTTACACATGCAAGTCGAACGGCAGCGCGGGGCAACCTGGCGGCGAGTGGCGAACGGGTGAGTAA
>NZ_JAJFES010000038.1 GCF_020708045.1 Massilia sp. IC2-278 | reverse complement strand
CATGCCTGATGACCATAGCAAGTCGGTCCCACCCCTTCCCATCCCGAACAGGACCGTGAAACGACTTTGCGCCGATGATAGTGCTGCAACCAGTGTGAAAGTAGGTTATCGTCAGGCTAGTTAATAAATAGTAAGCAAAGAAGCCCCGCCCAGGAAACTGGCCGGGGCTTTTTGCTTTTCCTGGACTCTTGCTATAGCCCTTTCCACATAATCGAAAAGAAACACCGTCCTCGAAAGATCTCTTTTCAGATAAGGTTCGCCGCGCACGCAACTTCGTATCTATAATGCAATTTTTATAGCCGACGTTGATTCCATGATTCCGCTCTCCCGCGCTTTCTTCGTTTCCCTGTTACGGTACAGTGCCTGCGCGAGTATTGCGCTGGTCAATCCGGCAATCGCGCAAACGCTGCCTTCCGGCTGCGATATGGGCGAGCTGGCTACCTTGCCCCTCAAATGGACCGACGACATGCGTCCGATCAGCGAGGCGGTTATCAACGGCAGGCCGGTTCCCGTGATGGTCAGTACCGCCGAGGCGGAAGCGGTCGTCCTCAACAAGAAGACCTTGGACAAGCTCGGTATTGCGGTACGCAGTTCGACGAGCACCATGGCTCCCGAAGACGCCCGCAACCCGACCGGCAACTACCTGGTGCGCGAGGTGTCGTATGCCATGCTCGACGATTTTTCTTTCGGCACTGCCAAGAAAAAGGATGTCACCTACAGGGTGCAGGATTTCATGGACGATACCTTCGGGGTGAGGATCGGCGCCGGCACGCTCCTGCAGACCGATATCGAGATCGCCCTGGATGCCGGCTATATCAAGTTCTTCAAGCCGAAAGGCTGTTTCCGCGATCACCTCGCTTACTGGGATCCGCAAGCGATCAGCGTCCTCAGCACATGGGACGTGCTGAAACGCGATCCGCGCATCCTGTTCAACGTGCAGGTCGGCGGCAAGACCGTGTCGGCCCTGCTGTCGACCGCCACCCCGCATTCCTATATGCCGCAGGCTGCAGCGGAAAGGCTGGGCTTGTCGGCCAGCTCGCCCGGCGCGACACGCGAAGATCCTTTGCCCGGCCATGGGCCCGAGCAGCCGGTATGGAAAGTCCCGGTATCGGGCATCTCGATCGGGGCCCTCGACGTCAAGGACTTCGACCTGCGGCTGATGGACTTGCCGCATTCCGGCGAGATCATGGTATTGGGCGCCGATTTCCTGCACCGCTACCGCGTGTACGTCGCCATGAGCCAGAACCAGGTCTACCTGTCGCCCATCCGGACCCCACGCGCGGTGCGGCGCGGTTCGGTCGAGGTGATCGGAACGCCGACGCAGCGCAATGAACAATGATTTGACGAGGGTCGCATGAGAGTTCTCGCATCCATCCTAATACTCTGCATTTCGCTCCTGTCGACGGCGGCACGCGCCCAGCCGCTGACGCTGGAAGACATGACCGACGCCTCGGGCATGACCATGGCCAGCCTGTCGCCCGACGGACGCCACATCGCGGCCATCCTTTTCGGCGGCACGAATTACGTCCTGATCCTGATCGATACCGAAACGCTCGCCGTGAAGAAGCTTCGTGAGGGCGGCAGGTATTCGAAAGGCTACTGGGGCTACCTGAAGGCGCCCTACAACGTGACCTGGGCCGACAACGATGTGCTGGCCGTCGATTACGGCTACGATGCGGAGTCGATGGACCTGGAGGGCAAGAAGCTGCATACGCTGGGCGAGACGGTCATCGGCCGTTTCGGTGCCGGGGCCGCGGCCGGCGACGTGCTCGTCATGAAGGACGAGCGTAACCACCTGATGGCACGCTGCAAGGCGCGCACGGCGCAGTGCACGAAACTCTGGCATCCCGACGGCAAGCCGGTCCACCTCGCATTCGACAAGGAAGGCACGCTGCGCGCGGTCACCGTGATGAATTCCAGCCTGTTCAAGGAGGCCACGACGGTCGCCAACTGGTACAAGCCGGCGGACAAGAACACCTGGACCAAGCTGGCCGAATTCGGTGTCGACGACGATTACTGGGTGCCGGTCTACGTTCCCGACGAGCCGAATACGCTGGTAATCGGTTCGCGCGCCGGGCGCGACACCCGCGCGCTGTTCCACTACGATACCGTCGAACGGCGCCAGACCGAACTGCTGGCCGGCCATCCGACGCAGGACATCCTCTGGTTCAAGGGCATCGACAAGACAGCCTTCGATTCCGTCGTCACCGGCGGCATGATGCGCGAGCAGGTCTGGTTCGATCCGGCCTGGGCCGGCATGCAGAAGCAGATCGACGTCCTGCTGCCGAAGCGGGTCAATGTGATCTCGGGCGACCCGCGCCGCGCGGTGCTGGTCCATTCCTATGCCGACGTCGACCCGGGCACGTGGTACTACTTCGATATCGCCAAAAAATCGCTGGTCATGGTCGGCAAGGCCAGGGCCGCTGTCGACCGCGCACGGATGCGTCCGATGGAAATCATGTCGTACAAGGCTGCCGATGGCCTGACGATTCCCGCCTACCTGACGCGCCCAGCCGGCGCCGCGACGCCGGCACCCATGATCGTGCTGATCCATGGCGGGCCGATCGCACGCGACTACTGGGAATGGGACCGCGACGTCCAGTTGTTCGCCGACCGCGGCTACCTGGTCTTCCAGCCCCAGTTCAGGGGATCGAGCGGTTTTGGCCGCAAGTTCCAGGAAGCGGGATTCCGCGAGTGGGGCAAGTCCATGCAGGACGATATTACGGATGGCGTGCGTTACCTGGTCAGCCAGGGCATCGCCGATCCGCAGCGCATCTGCATCGTCGGCGCGAGCTACGGCGGCTACGCCGCCCTGTGGGGACTGGTGAAGACGCCGGACCTGTACCGCTGCGGGATCAGCTTCGCGGGCGTGACCGACATCGGCGACCTGTTCTCCGACTGGACCGATGTCACCTTCAACAAGGCAGTGCGCCAGATGCGCAAGCGCCAGATCGGCGACAGGGCGCTCGACGCCGAACGCTTCGATGCGGTCTCGCCGCTCAAGCACGCGGCCCGTATCCAGTCGCCGGTCCTGCTCATACACGGCAAGGACGACGAGCGGGTGCCGGTCGCCCACGGCAAGCGGATGCGCGACGCGCTCGAGGCCAATCACAAACAGGTCGCGTGGCTGGCCCTGGACGAAGAAGGACACAGCCTGTATCGCCAGGTCAGCCAGATCGCGTATTACGAAGCCATCTTCGGCTTCCTCGACAAGCACCTGCCGGTGTCGCAGGCGCCGCACGCTCACGGGCCGGCGCCCGGCGTTCCTCGCCCTGGCGAGACCTCAGCGGCCGCCGGCTTGCCTCGCGTAGAATAAGGACCATCGCATCGAACGGACCTGCTTTGCATTCTGCCCTCAAGCCCATCCTCCGGGCAGCGCTCTTCTACCTGCTGTCGGTCCTGGCCATCGCGGGCGTGCTCGTGGCCGGCGGCTACCTGGTCGATGCCGTCAAGGGCGCCGTTGGCGCACGCGAGCGGCTTGCGCTGCTGACGGGTGTCCAGGGGGAGCTCGCGCGCTACCGCCAGGACGGAGGCGCCGCCCTGCAGGCACGGCTGGCCACGGCGCGCGAACTGCCACTGGCCGCACTCGACGAACGCATACGCGGCGTGAGCGCCGAACTGGCTGCGCACACCGCACAGAGCGCCGACGAACGCGGCGAACTGGCGATCCTGCTGGACGCGGGGCCTGAGCGCTACGCCACGGGCCTGGCCGCGCGCTACCAGGCCAGGCTGGCGCAGGCGCTCCTGCAGCAGGAACTCGCTTACCTGCAAGGCTTGCGCGGCCAGCTCCTGGCCCTGCAAAGCCGCGCGGCCGCAGCCGGGGAACTGGCCCGGCTGCATGCGCAGCATCGCAGCGCCTACGACCGGGTGCTCCGCAAGCGGCAGGAGATCGCGCAGCTGGGCTGGATCGAGGCCAGGCGCATGGAACACCCCTGGGCGCGCAGCCCCAGGCTGGACAAGCTGGCCGCCGAACTGAAGCAGCTGACGGCCGAGAACAACCGCCTCGCCGCCGCCTGGCGCGCCCAGGCGCAGGCCCTGCAGCGCATGCGTTCCGTGTCGGCCCTGACTGCGTTCGCGCTCGACGAGCGCCAGCTGGACCGGGTCCTGGCGCCGCTGCAAGAGCAGGTCGCCACAGCCCGCGCCGCCGTTGCCGAGCACTGGCTGACGCGCATCGCCGAACCGTTCAAGCGGGTCTTGCCGCTGGCTTGCGCGATCCTGGCCATGGCGCTGCTCGGGCGCGCCGCCATCCGCGCCGCGTTCTACTTCGTGCTCGCGCCGCTGGTCACGCGCGGCCCACCCCTGCGGCTGGAGCGGCAGGGCGATTGCCCGGCGGACGGGGAAGGGGTCGAGGTCCTGGCGCCATCGGCCGTCTCGCAAACGCTGCGGCTCCGTCCGGACGAGGAATTGCTGGTGCTGCCGGCCTACCTGCAAAGCGCGCCGGTGGGCGCGGCGCGCAGTACGCGCTGGCTGGTCAAGGAGCGCCCGTGGGCCAGCCTGACCTCGGGCATGGCCTTGCTCACTTGCGTGCGCAGCTCTAGCCCGGAGGAGGCGGTCGTGCTGTCGGCAAGCGACGATGGCCTGAGCGAGATCGCGCTGCTGCGCGTGCCGCCGGGGCAGGCGCTGGTGATCCAGCCGCGCGCGCTGGTCGGCCTGGTGGCGCGGCAGGGGCATCCGCTCGACATCCGCTGGCGTTGGCGCCTGGCCTCGCTCCATGCCTGGCTGACCTTGCAGCTGCGTTTCTTCGTCATCCGCGGCCCCGTCACCCTGGCGGTGCAGGGCAAGCGCGGCGTGCGCGTGCAGCCGGCGCGGGGAACGCAGTCGATCCGGCAAACCGCGACCCTGGGATTTTCGACCAGCGTGGCGTATTCGACGGTGCGCAGCGAACCCTTCTTGCCTTACCTGCGCGGCCAGGCGCCCTTGCTGAACGACCGCTTCGGCGGCGCCGGCGTCTACCTCTACGACGAGACGCCGGGCGCCGGCAATCGGCAGGGACGCATCGGCCGCGGCCTGGAAGGCTTGAGCGATGCGCTGCTCAAGCTGTTCGGCTACTAGGGTGCTTAAGGGACGTACTTCCAGTTGCCCTTCTCGATACGCACCATCACCTGCGAGCGCTGGTCCAGGCCCTGGTGGTTGGTCGGGCTCATGTTGAAGATGCCGTGCGAGGCTGGCAAATTCTTGATGCCTTCCAGCGAATCGCGCAGCGCCGCGCGGAATTCCTTGGTGCCCGGCTTGGCCTTCGGCACGGCGGTCTTGGCCGCTTCCTGCAGCAGCATCGCCGCATCCCAGGCGTGGCCGCCGAACGTCGACAGGCTCTCCTTCTTGAACGCGCCGTTGTACTTGTTGACGTAGGTGAGCGCCGATTTTTTCACCGGGTTGGTGTCGGGCAGCTGGTTCACCACCAGCATCGGGCCGGCCGGCAGGAAGGTGCCTTCGCAGTCGGCCGCGCACACGCGCAGGAAGTCGCTGTTGGCCACGCCGTGGGTCTGGTAGATCTTGCCTTTGTAGCCGCGCTCGCGCAGCGCCTTTTGCGGCAGGGCGGCCGGGGTGCCGGAACCGGCGATCAGGATCGCATCAGGGTTGGCCGACACCATCTTCAGCACCTGGCCGGTCACCGATGTGTCGGTGCGCGCGAAGCGTTCGTTGGCCACGACCTTGATCTTGCGCGCCGGCGCCACCTTTTCGACCTCGCCCCACCAGCCTTCACCATAGGCGTCGCTGAAGCCGATGAAGCCCATGGTCTTCACGCCGTTGTTGCTCATGTGCTGGGTGATCGCGGCCGCCATCTGGCCGTCGTGCTGGGTGGTCTTGAAGACCCAGCGGCGCTTGGCGTCCATCGGCTCCACAATGCGGGCGGCGCCGGCGATGGTGATCATCGGTGTCTCGGTTTCGGCCGCCACTTCCAGCATTGCCAGCGAGGTTGGGGTGATCGAGGAGCCGATCAGCAGGTCGACCTTGTCTTCCGAAACCAGCTTGCGCGCATTCTTGACCGCCTGGGTGGCATCCGAGGCGTCGTCGAGCACGATGTACTGCACCTTCTGGCCGGCGATCTCGGCCGGGAATAGCGAGACCGTGTTCTTTTCCGGGATGCCGAGCGACGCGGCCGGGCCGGTGGTCGAGATCGATACGCCGACCTTGATCTGGGCGTGGGCGGTCGCGGCGGCGCCGAAGGCAGCCAGCGTGGCAACGGTGAGGGCGGTCTTGCGCAAGGAAATGAGGCGGTTCATGTAGTCTCCTTTGTTGTTGGATATGCGGCAGGAACAAACCACAGTATGGCCCAGGGAAAGCAAAAAATGTCGGTTTCTCAACAGTTTTCGCATATCATCTAAAACAAATCGGGCATCAGAAGGCCTGTGCATTCTCTTTTGTGCCGCCTGGCGAAACGCGGGCGTGCAGAGCGGCATGCAACGGGTCCGCCTTCGACAGACACTTTTGAGGAGAGGAGGGCCACGGGCGCAGGATGCTGCACGCCCGCAGGCAGCGGTATGGATTTATCGATCTTCGCCATCCTGACCCAGGATGGCATTGCCAGCGGGGCCGTGTACGTGCTGCTGGCCCTGGCGCTGGTGCTGGTGTTTTCGATCACGCGCGTGATCTTCATTCCGATCGGCGAGTTCGTCGCCTTCGGCGCCCTCACCATGGCGGCCCTGCAGGCCGGCACGCCGCCGCATAGCGCGCTCCTGCTGCTGGTGCTGGGCCTGGCCTGCTTCGTGCAGGAGCTGGCCGGCACGCTGCGCGGCGCCTCGGTCGGGCAAAACCGCGCACGCGTGCTCGGCCTTTCCTTCCTCAAGTTCGTGCTGCTGCCGGCCGCCCTCTACGCCGCCGCGCGCGCGGTCGACGGCACGGCCCTGCCGATGCTGGTGCAGGTGCTGTTCACCTTTGCCATCGTCGCGCCGATGGGGCCGATGATGTACCGCCTGGCCTTCCAGCCGCTGGCCGAAAGCCCGGTGCTGGTCCTGCTCATCGTATCGGTGGCCGTGCACCTGGTCCTGCTCGGCATCGGCCTGGTGATCTTCGGCGCCGAAGGCTCGCGCACCACGCCGTTTTCTTCCCACGTGTTCAACTTCGGCACGCTGAGCATTTCCGGCCAGAGCGTGGTCGTGATCGTCACGGCGGTCCTCCTGATCGGCGCCCTGTTCCTGTACTTCGACCGCACGCTGTCGGGCAAAGCCCTGCGCGCCACCGCCGTGAACCGGCGCGGTGCGCGCCTGGTCGGCATCGGCACCACGGCGGCGGGGCGCCTGGCTTTCCTGCTGGCGTCGAGCATCGGCACCCTGTGCGGCGTGCTGATCGCGCCGCTCACCACGGTCTACTACGACAGCGGCTTCCTGATGGGCCTGAAGGGCTTCGTCGGCGCCATCATCGGCGGCCTGGCGAGCTACCCGCTGGCGGCAGCCGGCGCCCTGATGGTCGGCCTGCTCGAAGCCTATTCCTCGTTCTACGCCAGCTCCTACAAGGAAGTCATCGTGTTCACCCTGATCATTCCGGTGCTGCTGTGGCGCTCGATCGTGCATCCGCAAGTCGAGGAGGGCGAAGCATGACGCGCCGCTCCCTGTTCATTTTTGCGATCGCCGCCTGCGTGTTCGGGCTGCTGCCGCTGCCGGCCTACTGGGTCACCCTCGGCAACTACATCGGCCTGTACGCCATCGTCGCGCTTGGCCTGGTGCTGCTTACCGGCGTCGGCGGACTGACTTCCTTCGGCCAGGCAGCCTTTGTGGGGCTGGGCGCCTACGCCACCGCGTATCTGTCCACGAGCGCGGGCCTGTCGCCCTGGCTCGGGCTGGTCGCGGGACTGGTCATCACCGCCATTTCCGCGCTGTTCATCGGCGCCATCATGCTGCGCCTGTCCGGCCACTACCTGCCGCTCGGGACCATCGCCTGGGGCCTGTCGCTGTACTACCTGTTCGGGAACATGGAGTCGCTCGGCAAGCATGACGGCATCGCCGGCATCCCACCACTCACCCTGTTCGGGCTCGACCTCGGTTCCGGCAAGAGCATGTACTTCCTGATCTGGCTGGTGCTGCTGGTGGCGGTGGTCCTGCTGCGTAACCTGCTCAACTCGCGCTCGGGCCGCGCCATCCGCGCGCTGAAGGGCGGCGGCGTGATGGCCGAAGCCATGGGCGTGAACACGGCGGCGATGAAGATCCGCATCTTCGTCATCGCCGCGCTGCTGGCCTGCGTGTCGGGCTGGCTGTATGCGCACCTGCAGCGCGCCGTGAATCCCTCGCCCTTCGGCCTGAACGCGGGCATCGAATACCTGTTCATGGCGGTGATCGGCGGCGCCGGCTACCTGTGGGGCGCGATCCTCGGCGCGGCCGTGCTCACCATCCTCAAGGACCAGCTGCAAAGCTACCTGCCGGCGCTGCTCGGCTCGAACGGCAACTTCGAGATCATCGTCTTCGGCGTGCTGATGGTGATCCTGCTGCAGCATGCCCGCAACGGCATCTGGCCTTTTATTGCGGCACGCCTGCCGCAGCATCGCGATGCGGTCGCGCCCGACACTGCGGCGCAGCTGGCCCAGCGCGCCAAGGCGGTCGCCGGCTACCCGCTGCTGGTGATCGACAAGGTGCGCAAGCAGTTCGGCGGCCTGGTGGCCGTGAACGACATGAGTTTCACGGTGCACGGCGGCGAGATCGTCGGCCTGATCGGACCGAACGGCGCGGGTAAATCGACGATGTTCAACCTGGTCACCGGCGTGCTGCCTGCCACGGGCGGCGAAGTGCGCCTGCGCCAGGGCGAGGAGCTGGTGCGCATCGATTCGCTGCCCTCGCGCCGCATCGTGCAACTGGGCGTCGGCCGCACCTTCCAGCACGTGCACCTGCTGCCCGAGATGACGGTGCTGGAAAACGTGGCCATCGGCGCCCACCTGCGCGCGCGCAAGGGCGTGCTGGCCAGCGCGGTCGGGCTTGACCGCGCCGAAGAGGAAGCGCTGCTGTTCGAGGCGCGCCGCCAGCTCGAACGCGTGGGCCTGGGCGAACTGCTGTACGAACAGGCCGGCAACCTGGCGCTGGGCCAGCAGCGTATTCTGGAAATCGCGCGCGCGCTGTGCGCCGACCCCACCTTGCTGCTGCTCGACGAACCGGCCGCCGGCCTGCGCTACAAGGAAAAGCAGGCGCTGGCCGACCTGCTGAACAAACTGAAGGGCGAAGGCATGAGCATCCTGCTGGTCGAGCACGACATGGACTTCGTGATGAACCTGACCGACCGCCTGATCGTGATGGAATTCGGTACCAAGATCGCGGAAGGGAACCCGGCCCAGGTGCAGCAGGACCCGGCCGTGCTGGAAGCCTATCTCGGAGGACTCGACTGATGACGACGCCTGTACTGGAAGTAAACGACCTGCACGTCGCCTATGGCAAGGTCGAGGCCCTGCATGGCGCCAGCATCCGCGTCGGCGCCGGCCAGATCGTGACCGTGATCGGCCC
Organism: Massilia sp. IC2-278; assembly: GCF_020708045.1. Taxonomy (GTDB): domain Bacteria; phylum Pseudomonadota; class Gammaproteobacteria; order Burkholderiales; family Burkholderiaceae_D; genus Telluria. The sequence continues at coordinate 1,365 of NZ_JAJFES010000038.1, read as the reverse complement.
GAACGGCGCCGGCAAGTCGACCATGCTCAATGCGATTGCCGGCGCGCTCGGCGCCAACGCGTCGACGGCAGGCGCGGTGCTGCTGCGCGGCGCGGACGTAAAGGCCTGGCCGGTGGAAGAGCGCGTGGCCCAGGGCATGAGCCTGGTGCCCGAGAGCCGCGACTTGTTCACCACCATGAGCGTCGAAGACAACCTGCTGCTGGGCAGCTACACGCGCTACAAGCGCGGCGAGAAGGATTGGCGCGCGCAGCTGGACGTGGTGTACGAGCTGTTCCCGCGCCTGCGCGAGCGGCGCACGCAGGCGGCCGGCACCATGTCGGGCGGCGAGCGGCAGATGGTGGCGGTCGGCCGCGCGCTGATGGCCAGGCCGGCGCTGCTGATGCTCGACGAGCCGAGCCTGGGCCTGGCGCCGCTGATCGTGAAGGAAATCTTCCGCATCATCGTGCGCCTGAAGGAGACTGGCGTGGCGATCCTGCTGGTCGAGCAGAACGCGCGCGCCGCGCTGCAGGCGGCCGACTACGCCTACGTGCTGGAGACCGGCGACGTGGTGATGGAAGGGCCGGCCGCGCAACTGGCGAACGACCCGAAAGTCATCGAGACCTACCTGGGACTGAACAAGAAATCCGCGTGAGGTGAACATGGAAGCGAAGGGGACGATGGAAGCGGTCCGCTGTGTCGGCGTGATCGGGACGGGCGTCATCGGCGCCAGCTGGGCCGCCTGGTTCCTGGCGCGCGGCTTCGATGTGTCGGCCTTCGACCCGATGCCGGGCGCCGAACAGGCCTTGCGCGCGGCGGTCGCCCGGCACTGGCCGGTGCTGGCGGAGATGGGGCTGGCCGAAGGCGCGTCGCCCGACCGGCTGCGCTTCTCGGCCGACCTGGCCACGGCCCTGCGGGGCGTCGACTTCGTCCAGGAAAACGGACCGGAGCGCGAAGACCTGAAGGTGGCGCTGTTTCGCGACATGGATGCGCTGCTGGGGGCGGACGTCATCCTGGCATCGAGCTCCTCGGGCCTGCTGATGAGCCGGGTGCAGGGCGCCTGCCGCCATCCCGGGCGCGTGGTGCTCGGCCATCCCTTCAATCCGCCGCACATGATTCCGCTGGTGGAGGTGATCGGCGGGGCGCTGACCGCGAAGCAGACCATCGATCGCGCTATGGACTTCTACACCGCCATCGGCAAGCGCCCGATCCACGTGCGCAAGGAAGTGCCTGGCCACATCGCCAACCGCTTGCAGGCGGCGCTCTGGCGCGAAGCTTTCCACCTGGTGGAGCAGGGCGTGGCCAGCGTGGCCGACGTCGATACCGCCATCGCCTACGGTCCCGGCTTGCGCTGGGCGCTGATGGGGCCATTCCTGAACCTGCACCTGT
>NZ_JAJFES010000037.1 GCF_020708045.1 Massilia sp. IC2-278 | reverse complement strand
CAGCAGGCGGGGGAGGGCGGTCAGGGGGCCGCGTGAAATCATGATCGAACCTTGTCAAAAAACCTGCGGCCATACTAGCCGATGTGTGGATACCGGACAAATCACCCGGATTCGGCATAGCCGGTGCGTGCATTTTACGGGGAGAGGAATTCTCACCAATTGTTGCCGTAAGCCAACAAATTGATTTGCCCGTAAAATTGATGGAATTGAGCAAGTGTAGTACGCCATTCTTCCGTCCATCGCGCCGCGGCGCGTCATGCTTTTCTGGAAACTCCATGACATTCTTATCGAATATGAAAATCGGGCATCGCCTCGCGCTCGGTTTTGCCGTCGTGCTGGCCCTGTCCATCCTGGTCACGGCGATCAGTATCGTCAAACTCAACAGCGTGGCAGCCGCCGCCGAACGGATGCTGGACCAGCCAATCAAGAAGGAACGCCTGATCGGCGACTGGGCCAGCAACATCGCCGTGGCCGTGATCCGGACCTCGGCCATCATCAAGAGCAGCGATCCCTCGCTCACCGATTTCTTTGCGAAGAACATCGAGGAGACCAACGCCAAGGCCGCGACTTACCTGAAGGACGTCGAGGCATCCTTGAGTACGCCGGACGAAAAAGCGATCTTCGAGAAGATGATGGCGCTGCGCGACGGTTATGCCGGCGGACGCCAGGAAGCCGTGCGCCTGAAGAGCGAAGGCAAGAGCGACGAAGCGATGCAGGTGCACGACAAGGTCTATATTCCCGCCGCCCAGGCCTACCAGGCGAATATCCAGGCCCTGGTGGCGCTGCAGCGCAGGCAGGTCGACGAGTTGCGCGACGAAATCCGCACCACCCGCAACGACAGCTTCCGCACCATGGTGCTGCTGGGCCTGCTGAGCGTGGCCTTCGGCAGCCTGTGCGCCTGGTGGCTGACCCGTTCGATCACGCGTCCGGTGCAGTCCGCCGTCGCCCTGGCGCGCCGCGTGGCCGCCGGCGACCTGACCAGCCGCAGCGAGACCTACGCCAAGGACGAGATCGGCGTGCTGCAGGACACCCTGGCCGACATGAACGCCAAGCTGCACGGCCTGGTCACCGAGATCCGCGGCGGTTCGCATGCGATCGCCACGGCTTCGTCGGAAATCGCGGCCGGTAACCTGGACCTGTCCTCGCGCACCGAGCAGCAGGCCAGCTCGCTCGAGGAAACGGCCAGCTCGATGGAAGAACTGAATTCGACCGTGTCCCAGAACGCCGACAATGCGCGCCAGGCCAGCATGCTGGCGACCTCGGCCAGCGAAGTGGCGGGCCGCGGCGGCGTGGTGGTGGCGCAGGTGGTGGATACCATGGCCTCGATCAACGAATCGTCGAAGAAGATCGCCGACATCATCGGCGTGATCGACAGCATCGCCTTCCAGACGAATATCCTGGCGCTGAACGCCGCCGTGGAAGCGGCGCGTGCCGGCGAACAGGGCCGCGGCTTTGCCGTGGTGGCCACCGAAGTGCGCAGCCTGGCGCACCGCTCGGCCGGTGCGGCCAAGGAGATCAAGGAACTGATCGACGCCTCGGTGGCGCGGGTCGACGCCGGCGCGCGCCTGGTCGACCAGGCCGGCGCCACGATGACGGAGATCGTCGGCAGCGTCCAGCGCGTGACCGACATCATCGGCGAAATCAGCGCCGCCACCGGCGAGCAGACCACCGGCATCGGCCAGATCAACGAAGCCATCAATCAGATGGACCAGGTGACCCAGCAGAACGCCGCCCTGGTCGAACAGGCGGCGGCCGCATCGAACGCGATGCATGAGCAGGCCGGCCAGCTGCTCGAAGCGGTGAGCGTGTTCAAGCTCACGGCGCACGAGCAGCCGGCGCCGGTGCGCAGTGCGCACGCCGGCCAGCGCGCGGCGGTGCGCCCGCTGCTGGCCTGAGGGCCGATCAACCAGTAACGGGGTCAGCAGGGGATCAGGCTTCCCCTGCGATCTCTTCCTTCAGCGACGCCATGTCGATCACGTAGCGGAAACGCACGTCGCCCTTCTCGACCTTTTTGTAGGCATCGTTGATGTCCTGGATGCGGATCATCTCGATCTCCGGTCCGATATTGTGCTCGGCGCAGAAGTCGAGCACGTCCTGGGTCTCGGCCAGGTTGCCGATCAGCGAGCCCGACACCGAACGGCGCATCTGCGCCAGCTGCATGTTGTCGAGCGGCGCCAGCGGTTCCAGCGCGCCGACTACGCACAGCACCCCGTCCTGTTTCAGCAGGGCGGTGAAGGGGTTCAGGTCGTGCTTCTCGGGCACGGTCGAGAGGATGAAGTCGAAGCTCGCTTCCAGTTCCTCGAAGGCGTCCTTGTCTTTTTCTAGCACGGCCTTGAAGCCTAGCTTCTGCGCTTCCTCGATCTTGTCCTTGGTGGTCGTGAACAGGGTGACTTCTGCGCCGAGCGCTTTCGCCAGCTTGGCCGCCATGTGGCCGAGGCCGCCCATGCCGATCACGCCGACCTTGTCGCCCGCCTCGACGCCCCAGCGGCGCATCGGCGACCAGGTGGTGACGCCCGCGCACAGGATCGGCGCCGCCACTTCTGGACGCAGGTTCGCCGGAATCTTCAGCACGAAATCTTCCTTTACGACCACGATGTTCGAGTAGCCGCCGAAGGTGTTGTCGCGGCCGTAGATGTTCTCGCCGCCGGCTTTCGCCTTCGGCTTCATCGGGCCGTTGTAGGTGGCCAGCCAGCTGTTCGGGCTGCCGCAATAGTTCTGGTCGCCTTCCTTGCAGGCTTCGCACTGGCCGCAGCTGTCGATCATGCAGCCCACGCCCACCAGGTCGCCGACCGCATGGCGCTTAACGGCGGGGCCGACGCGGGTGACGCGGCCGACGATCTCGTGGCCGGGCACGCAGGGGTAGACCGTGTTCGACCATTCGTTCTTGACCTGGTGGATGTCCGAGTGGCAGACGCCGCAGTACAGGACGTCGATTTCGACCTCGTGGGCGGCGGGGTCGTCGCGTTCGAATTCGTAGGGTTTCAGGCGGCTGAAAGAGTGCTTGGCCGCGTAGCCAGTTACCTTGATCATGTTCGCTCCGGTGGGAAAGGTGATTGGAGACGATAGGCCGCATGCATGGATGCGTCTGTTAGATTGCGCGCAGACGGGGCGATCGCGGTGGTTTGGTGAGGTTTGTGGGGATGATTCGTGAGGGTGTTCCGGCGTTAATGGGGCTGTTGCCTGTGCCGCTAGTGGTGTGTTTGATCCGCGTGGGCACGAGTGCCCACCGTACGGGACACGTTGCGTATCCGTGTTTCGTATGATCTTGCTGTTAGCGCCACCGGTTTATGTTTGATCTCGCCGGTAACGGTGACCGTAGGGTGGGCACTCGTGCCCACGCGGATCATGCATTCCGCTAACATAACAGGCAACAGCCGCAATACCAGGAGAACGCATGAGGTTCATAAAACCATCCACTGCCGCCATACTGCTGGCGTTCACACTGCACACCACCGCCCACGCCGCCCCCGACCCCCGCGCCCAGGCCGAAATCGCCCACCTGCTCGACTACGTGGCCACCCCACGCTGCCAGTTCGACCGCAACGGCAGCTGGCACGACGGTGCCGAGGCGCGCAGCCACCTGCAGCAAAAATACGACTACCTGGTCAAACGCAAGCTGGTCACCGATGCCGAATCCTTCATCGCCCGGGCCGCGACGGAAAGCAGCATGAGCGGCAAGCCCTACCAGGTGAAATGCGGCAGCGGCAAACCCGTCGCCAGCGCCACTTACCTGAAGGAAGAACTGCAGCGCTTCCGCAAGCGCGCACCGAAATAAAAAAAGCCTGCAAGGCGCACACCCTGCAGGCTAGACGTTCAATTCGGCAGTTCCGCCTCTGCCAGCTGCAAGCCATGCTGCTCGCACCAGGCCCCCAGCACCGCGCGCGTCTGCGCTTCGCGGAACACATGCCAGTGCCCGCTCAGGCCTTTCTGCTCGACCAGTTCACTGAATTCGCGGTAGCCCCCCGCGCGCTTGAACATCTCGCGCACACGTTCCGCGTCGTCCGGCAGCGCGGCGTCGGCGAAATCGAACACCAGTTCCAGCCCCAGCGCGAGGCTGCCCACGCGCGGCACCGGCACGTAGCGCTCCGACGTGTCGATGTCTTCCGGCAGCGGCGCCAGTTCCTCGTCCAGCGCGTCCGAGCGCAGGTACACCGCGCCCGTGTCGAGGCAGACCCAGCCCTCATCCGGGGTGTCCGGGTCCGACACGGTCAGGACCGCGTCCTCGAGTTCATCTGCATTTACTGTAACCAAACTATTCTCCTAAAACAAAAAGCCCGCAGGGCGCAAACCCCGCGGGCCTTCAGCATACAACAGCATGGCGCCGGCGAACCGGCGCCGGGGCATTACATCATGCCGTCCATGCCGCCCATGCCGCCCATACCACCCATGCCGCCCATGCCGCCGGCTGGCTTGTCTTCGACGATTTCCGAAACCATGCAGTCGGTGGTCAGCATCAGGCCGGCGATCGACGCTGCGTTCTGCAGGGCCGAGCGGGTGACCTTGGCTGGGTCCAGCACGCCCATTTCGACCATGTCGCCGTAGGTGCCGTTGGCAGCGTTGTAGCCGTAGTTGCCCTGGCCAGCCAGGACGCCCGAGACCACGACCGACGATTCTTCACCGGCGTTCTGGACGATCATGCGCAGCGGCTCTTCCATGGCGCGCAGGACGATCTTGATGCCGGCTTCCTGGTCAGGATTGTCGCCGGTCACTTGCAGGTTGGCGCGGGCACGCAGCAGGGCGACGCCGCCGCCTGGCACGATGCCTTCTTCCACTGCGGCGCGGGTCGCGTGCAGCGCGTCTTCCACGCGTGCTTTCTTCTCTTTCATTTCGACTTCGGTGGCAGCGCCAACCTTGATCACGGCAACGCCGCCGGCCAGCTTGGCCACGCGCTCTTGCAGTTTCTCGCGGTCGTAGTCCGAGGTCGCTTCTTCGATCTGGATACGCACTTGCTTGACGCGTGCTTCGATGTTTTCAGCCGAACCCGCACCGTCGATGATGATGGTGTTTTCCTTGCCGACTTCGACGCGCTTGGCTTGGCCCAGTTCGGCCAGGGTGACCTTTTCCAGGGTCAGGCCGACTTCTTCGGCGATGACCTGGCCGCCGGTCAGGACAGCGATGTCTTCCAGCATGGCCTTGCGACGGTCGCCGAAGCCTGGGGCTTTCACTGCAACGGTCTTCAGGATGCCGCGGATGTTGTTGACGACCAGGGTCGCCAGCGCTTCGCCTTCGATGTCTTCAGCGATGATGACCAGCGGACGGCCAGCTTTTGCAACTTGCTCCAGCACCGGCAGCAGGTCACGGATGTTCGAGATCTTCTTGTCGCACAGCAGGACGAACGGATTGTCGTGGATGGCGACTTGCTTGTCCGGGTTGTTGATGAAGTAAGGCGACAGGTAGCCGCGGTCGAACTGCATACCTTCGACGATGTCCAGCTCGTCGTTCAGCGACTTGCCGTCTTCGACGGTGATGACGCCTTCCTTGCCGACTTTTTCCATCGCTTCAGCGATGCGCTCGCCGATCGAGTAGTCCGAGTTGGCGGAAATGGCGCCAACCTGGGCGATTTCTTTCGAGGTGGTGCATGGCTTGGCGATCTTGGCCAGCTCTTCGACGGTGGCAGCAACTGCCTTGTCGATGCCGCGCTTCAGGTCCATCGGGTTCATGCCGGCGGCAACGAACTTCATGCCTTCGCGCACGATGGCTTGTGCCAGCACGGTCGCGGTGGTGGTGCCGTCACCGGCGTTGTCGCTGGTTTTCGAAGCGACTTCCTTGACCATCTGCGCGCCCATGTTCATGAGCTTGTCTTTCAGTTCGATCTCTTTCGCGACCGACACGCCGTCCTTGGTGACGGTTGGGGCGCCGAACGAACGGTCCAGCACGACGTTGCGGCCTTTCGGGCCCAGGGTGACCTTGACTGCGTTGGCGAGGATGTTGACGCCTTCAACCATCTTGGCGCGCGCTGCGTCGCCGAATACTACTTCTTTAGCTGCCATTTTCTGTTTCTCCGATTATGCGGTAGATGTTTTGTGGGAGGATTACGAGACCAGGACGGCCATGATGTCTTCTTCACGCATGACCAGCAGTTCCTGGCCATCGACCTTGACGGCCTGGCCCGAGTACTTGCCGAACAGAACGCGGTCGCCGACCTTGACTTCCAGTGCGCGCAGCTGGCCGTTGTCCTGGACCTTGCCGGCGCCGACAGCCAGGATCTCGCCCTGGTCTGGCTTTTCAGCCGCAGCATCAGGGATGATCAGACCCGAGGCGGTCTTGGTTTCCTGGTCGAGACGCTTCACGATTACGCGATCGTGCAGTGGGCGAAGGTTCATGCAAAACTCCTTATTCAGTGTGTGGACTAGCTGTTAATCTGCGTTGGTTGCCGCATCGCCGATTTGTATTGACGCTGCAGCGGGAAAGAGTTGTTAGCACTCTCAACTAACGAGTGCTAATTATAGGGACGATAATTCGGCATTTCAAGTTGCCGTGTTGTGAATTTGGCTGTGCTTGGTTGATCCGGATCAAACTGCCCAGACGTCATGCTGCATTCAGCAGTCAAGCGAAGGTGTGGCGAAAAACATAAACGCGGAGGTTAGCATTGATTCGGCGCCACTCGCCGCACTCTTGGCTGGTAATGACATAGATCAAACTCGACCGAACCGCACCTTGACGGCAGCCGAACGGTGGACTTCAGCGGATGAGCTTACAATTCATGCAATCCATGCCCTGCCGCGTGTTTCCGAGAGTTGCCTGTGCGTCGACACCTTTCCTGCCTCCTGCTTGCCACCGCGATTGCCACGATTGCCGCCGGCGCCGTCCACGCCGCCGGGCCATCGCTTGACGCCCAGTGCGCCGCGCTCGACAAGCCGGCCTACCCGGAGGCGGACCGCCCGAACGCCGCGCAGCAGGCGGCGCTGGCAAGCTGCGACGCGCCGGCCCTGTACTACGGTATCCGCCAGCCGCGCGATTTTCTGAAGGCGCGCCATTGCGCCTTCACGCCCGACAAGGACGATGACGTATTCTCGAAAAAAGCCGGCGTGCTGATGATGCTGTACGCGAACGGGCAGGGCGTCGCGCGCAACCTGGCCTTGGCGAAGAAGGCGGCCTGCGCGGCCGGCGGCGCACCGGCCGAGCTGAGCGGGCGCCTGGCCTACCTGGACGCGCTGGCGCCCGGCAAGCGCGAAGCGGGCAAGCCCATCGACTTTTGCGACGACATCACCAGCGGCATGATGATGGGGTATTGCGCCTCGCTGGATGCGGCCCAGGGCGACGTCAAGCGCGAACAAACGCTGGCGGCGATTGCCGCGAAGTTCAAGCCGAACGAGCAGGCCGCGTTCTCGCGTCTGCTGAACAGCCTGTCGCGCTTCGTCGAGGCGCGCGGCGGCAACGAAGTCGACCTCGGCGGCACGGCACGCGGGATGCTGGTCGCCCAGGAAGAAGACGCCCAGAAGGATGCCTTCCTCACTGCACTGCAAGCTTTCGAGCGCGGCAAGCTGCCGCGTTTCAGTGCGGCCCAGGACCAGGCGCTCGATCGCGAACTGAATACGGTTTACGGGCAGTTGCGGCGCCTGCCGGCCCAGGAATACACGACCATCAAGATGGCGGACATCCAGGCGACCCAGCGCATCTGGCTGGTTTACCGCGACGCGTGGGTGGAATTCGGCAAGCTCAGGTATCCTGCTGTCCCGGCGCACGCCTGGCGCGCCCACTTCACCCAGCAGCGCACGGCCATGCTGAAGGCACTCCTGGAAGAGCTGAGCTAGCAACTGCCACGCTCTCTTGTTGACTGTCAAACCTTATCAGACCTATAGTTACGAATGATTTCCGAATTCCAAGACCTATCCGACAAGATCGAGCGCCTCGCTGCGCTGGTCGGATCGCTGCGCAGCGAAAATGCGCAACTGCGCCAGACCAACGTGCTGCTGAATGAAGTGAACACGGCGCTCATCGAGCGCCTGGTCGAAGCCCAGCGCCGCGTCGAAGCCGTGCTCGAGCAATTGCCGGCGCCGGCAGGAGAAGCCGAGGAAGACGGGGACGACTCCACCAACGCCGAGGCCACCCGATGATTTATCTCGATGTCACGATCATGGGCCAGCCCTACCGCCTGGCCTGCAAGGAAGGCGAGCAGGCCACGCTGCGCGACGCCGTGCGTTACCTCGACGGCAAGATGACCGCACTGCGCGACTCCGGCAAGGTGAAGGGCAACGACCGCATCGCCGTCATGGCCGCGCTCAGCGTTGCCGCCGAATTCCTGTCGGTCAAGTCGCCGCAAGGTCCACTTTCCGATATGACAATGCTAGAAGTGAAACAAAAGCTGGAAGTCATGCACAGCGTGCTCGACCAGGCCCTGGCGCCGCAAGAAAATTTACCGTAACGGTCCAAATACGTTTGACATCCCGCTTCAAGCGAGTAAACTGCGAGGCACCCTGCGGTGTTCGAGATTGCCATATATTCCTTGAACCATTTGTATGCATAGGTTGCGGGATTATGTGCGATGGGCGTGAGCGTCGCTAGTTCGACGAACCCGAAATTGCGCTAACTGCGACCACCTTGAGCCGTCAGGTTCTGGGATGCCGGCATGGACGGCACAGGCGGGGCTATATTCCAAAAGACGGTTGCGAGCATTGCGCTTGCAGCCGTTTTTTTCATGCGCGCACGCTTTTCTGATGCGTGCTTTTTTATGTGTGGGAGTTAGGCAGATGCGCTACTGGTTGATGAAATCCGAGCCGGATGAAGTCAGTTTCGACGACGTTCTTGCAGCGCCGGGGCAAACCGTCGCCTGGTTCGGGGTGCGCAATTACCAGGCCCGCAATTTCATGCGCGACGCGATGCAGATTGGCGACGGCATCCTGTTTTATCACTCCAGCTGCGCGGTGCCCGGCGTCGCCGGCATCGCCGAAGTGGCGAGCGGGCCTTATCCCGATGCTTCCCAGTTCGATCGCGACGGCCATTACTTCGATCCGAAAGCCACGCCGGAACAACCGCGCTGGATTTCGGTCGACGTGAAAGCAAAAGAGCAGGGGCGTTATCTGCCGCTCTCGGAAATGCGCACGGTTCCCGAATTGGAAGACATGGTTTTGCTGCAAAAAGGCAGCCGCCTGTCCATTTCGCCGGTCACGCCGGGGCAGTGGAAGGCCATCCTCGATTTGATTCGCGTTTGAATCTCTGTACCTTCCGCTAATCAACCAAAATCGGCCTCTTGAAAAGCCCGAGATCGGTCACAACCCGACAAGATGCTATGCACGCGATTCACTTCAGATGGAAAGTGGCGCTTGGCCGTGAAACAGACTTCGAACACGCCTGGCTGGAACTCACCGCATTGATACGCGATAAGCAAGGTGGTTTGGGGTCGCGCCTGCATCGGTGCGCCGACGGCCATTATTTTGCATATGCCCAGTGGCCGTCCGAACACGTCTGGGCGACACAGCCCGAACCGACTGCACGCATGATCGAACTGCGACATCGAATGCGTGAATGCGCCGAACTGGTCGATGGCCCGCTTCGGGGTGAGGTCGTTGCCGACCTGCTGATATCGCCGACTCCCGACTAGGCGAGCAGGCGAGCGCATTCACAGACGCAAGGATTTCTGTCACTGTCCCGCGGTGCCAGGCGCGGCGCTTCCACCAAGTCGACGCTGCAACTGGTCCTTGGCTACGGCAAGCGCGTTGTCCGGCGTCGCTGCAACATCCGGTATGACGCCCGTGCCCTCCCAGTTGGTACCGGTTATGGGGCTGATCGTGCGCCGGCTGGGGATCACGGCATAAAAATGTTCGCCCAGGCGATAAGGGCGCGCGGCATGGGCGCCGCCCCAGGTCCGCTCGCCGATGACCGTGGCGCGTTTCAGCGCCTGCATCGTGTACACGAATGCTTCGGCGGCGGACTTCGTATTCGCGTCTGTCAGGATGTAGACCGGCTTCTTGCCGCCATAACGTTTGCCGTCGAGCTGATCCTGTGTCCAGTACTGCGTGGTGACGTTGGTGACACGCTCCCAAGTATCGTTGAGGCGAGTGCGCTCGTCGACAAAATAGCTGATCAGCAGCGCCACCGAATCTCCGCCGCCGCCGCCGTTATTGCGCAGATCGACAATGAGGCCATCGGTGTCGGCGAGTGCATTCATCGCCGAGGCGAGCTTGTCGGAGACGAGGAAAACCGGACCGAACATGGAAATCTGCAGGTAGCCGATATTCGGGCTCAGGCGATCGACCTTTTCAATGCCAAGGTTGGACGTACGGACCCGTTCGAGCACCGCAGGCGGCACCTGTTTTTCCCACTCTGCCCGCGTCTTGGGTGGTGGTGGCATCGTTTCGTCAAGCGGCACCGGGCGGGCGCTGAAGTCGACCGACATGTGCTTGTCGTCGACAACGGCCTTGATGTCATCCGACAGTTGTTTCGCCAGCTGTTTTCCGTCCATGATCCCATCGTACTTGCCTTCGCGCTGGTGCTGGCGCAGCACCGCCTCGGCTTGTTTGGCTTTGTCTGGAAAAACATAGTGGGTATTGAGCTTGGCAACCAGTGTATCGACGACTTCCGATGTGGCGGCGCGATTCAATTCCACTGCCGGTGGGGGGGTGGCGATTGCGCCTGTCATCGCCAGCATCAGCACAGCGGGTATGACCATCCATGTCTTGTTCATCTTTTTCCTTTGAATCCAGCACGCGGGTTTTGATATTTGGTGGGCAAATCAAAAACGGAAACGTCATCAATAAGGCAATGAAGCGAAACAAGAATAGCATAATAATTACTATCTAATAGCAATTTATGCTACCTCTATAAGGTATCGCGCGAAGTGGTGTCAGCCAAGCGGCGTCGCCGACATGCAACATCATAAATATTTTCTTGCAATAATTCGATGATTGGCTAACAATCAAACCATGAGCACTGTATTCAAAGCCTTGTCTGACCCGACCCGCCGCAAAGTCCTGCAATTGCTGCAGCAGGGCCCCATCGGCGCGGGCGAACTCGCGGACATGTTCGACGTCTCCAAGCCCACCATGTCGGCGCACTTCGCGGTACTCGTCAATGCCGGCCTGATCGACGCCGAAAAAGAAGGGCGCAACATCACCTATCGCCTCAAGCTGTCCGTGCTCGAGGAGGCGCTGCTGGCGTTTGCGCAAACGTTTGGTTTGCAGGTCACCCGGCCGGAAGACGGCCATCCCACAACGGAATCGAAACAGGAGACACCATGAAATCTGCTGCATCGTTTGGCCGGCCGCTGCTTGGCGCGGCGCTGATTCTTGCCGTATCGGGGGCGCTGGCCTGGGCCGCGCCCGAGCACATCAGCGACGAGCTGAAGCAGCGACTCGTGGCTGCCTTGCTGGGTGCGGTGGTGGTGATCTACGCCAACGCCATTCCGAAATCGCTGACGGCGCTGGCGCAACTGCGCTGCTCGCCCGAACGCGAACAGGCCGCACGCCGCTTCGCCGGCTGGAGCCTGGTTCTGGGCGGCATCAACTACATGCTCGCCGCGCTGTTCGCACCGCTGGGCGAGATGCACCTGGTCGGCGGCAGCCTGCTGGGCGTGTCGTTGCTGGCGGCGGTCCTGCGCTGCTACGGCGTGGGTTCGCCTGCTGCACGCGGTTAAGGAGACGGCCATGTTTGCGATGCTGATGGGCTTGAAGTCGATTGCGCCGCGCGAGTTGCATGCTCTGCAGGAGCACAGCGGGCAGGGCGCGCCGACCGTGGTCGACGTGAATGCGCGCCACTCCTGGCTGAAAGCGCGCGTGCCGGGTGCGATCAACCTGCCGCCGGATATCGAGGCAGCCATGCTGCCGGCGGACCGCGCCGCGCCGCTGGTGTTCTACTGCTCGAATCCGCTGTGCCGCAAGGCGCCGCAGGCGGCGCGCAAGGCGGAAAAGCTGGGCTATGCGGACGTGCGCGTGATGTCGGCCGGCATTACCGGCTGGGTCGGCGCCAGCCTGCCGGTCGACAGCGGCGGCTGACGATGCGGATCACACCGCCGGGCAGAGCGCCCGTGCGGCCTGAGCCAGCCGTTTATTTGCGCTTCAGCCCGGGGACCTGCTGAACTGCCGCGGGCGCGCCCGCCTTGTTCGGGTCCAGCGCTGCCGGCAAGCCGAGCTGCTTGCGGCAGCTGTTGCGCATGGCCAGCTCCTGGGCGGCGACTTCCTCCGCGGTTCCCGGCGGCGCCTTGCCGGGGTTGGCCTGCATGTACAGCGCGGCCTTTTGCGCACGCGCGCTGAATTTCTCGATAAAGCAATCGCAATACGCCGGATACTTGGGATTGCCTTTCAGGTCGGATTCGCCGCCGTAGGCCGCCGGCATGTCGGCCGCCCTTACGCACATGTCATGGTAAGTCTGCTGTTGTGCCTGCGCTGCCGGCGACATGGCCAGCAGCAGCATGGCAGTTGCGGCTGCGCGTGCGAACAAAGTACGGACCAACATGTTTCCTCCTGAAATAAATAATGAAAACGCAACAGGCAGTATAGTGTGAAGATACTGCTGGGAACACGCTGATGTGCTCCGTTCGGCGCGGTCATGCGCCATGGCTGAAAACTTGACGACATTGCAACCCTTGCTCGACCTGATCAACCTCATTCCGCGCGACTGGATCCTTCCACCCGCCAACCTGTTCCTGCTGATCGTCATCGGTCTCCTGATTCGGCGCCGCTGGCCGCGTGCCGGTAACATCCTCGCCGGCGCCAGCCTGGCGCTGCTGGCCTTCCTCTCCACCACTGGCGGCGCGCGCCTGCTGGTGGCGCCGCTGGAGGCGATGAGCCAGCCGCTGCGGGCGCCGGAAGCGGCCGGCGCGCAGGCCATCGTCGTGCTCGCCTCCGGGCGGCTGCAGCGTGCCCCCGAATACGGCGACCGCGACATTCCCGACTACATCGCCCTGGCGCGCGTGCGCTATGCGGCGCATTTGCAGCGGCGCACCGGGCTGCCGCTGCTGGTCAGCGGCGGCAACGGCGCCAGCGGCATCGATCCGCCTGCGCACGACCGCGCTTATGTCAAAGCCGACGCCATGGCCACGGCGCTGCGCGAGGACTTCGGCGTGCCGGTGCAATGGATCGAACGGCATTCGCGCGACACCAACGAAAACGCGTCTGACAGCGCCGCGCTGCTGCGTGCCGGCGGCATCAAGCGCATCCTGCTCGTGACCGATGCGATGCACATGCCGCGCTCGTGCGCCGCCTTCGAGCGTGCCGGACTGGATGTGGTGAATGCGCCGACCATGTTCTTCAGCAAGCAGGCGCAGGGTGCGAGTTCCTGGGTGCCTGGTGCCGAGGGCATGCGCCGGTCGCGCTATGCCTTGTATGAATGGATGGGCAGCATCTGGTACCGCCTGCGTGCGGGCGGCAAGGATGCGGCCATCGACGCGAAATGCTACGGCGCATGAGGACGACCATGCCAATTCCTGGGGAGGTGCGATGGACCCGTTGATCATCCTGGCCCTGCTGGCCATGGGCTGCTTCGGCGGTTTCGCCGCCGGCCTGCTGGGCGTTGGCGGCGGCATGATCCTGGTGCCGTTCATGACCATGATCCTGACGGCGCGCGGGGTGCCCGACGAGCTGGTGGTGCACATGGCGATCGCCACCTCGCTCGGCACCATCATGTTCACCTCGCTGTCCTCGGTGCGCGCGCACCACAAGCATGGCGCGGTGGTCTGGCGCATCGTGAAGTTGCTGGCGCCGGGTATCCTGATCGGCTCGACGGTCGGGCCGTGGATCGGCAAGCAGATGAACACGGCGACCTTGTCTGTGTTCTTCGGCGTCTTTGTCGCGTTCTCGGCCACGCAAATGCTGGTCAACAAAAAGCCGGCGGCCGCGCGCGACTTACCAAAGGCGCCGGGCATGTTCGCGGCGGG
>NZ_JAJFES010000036.1 GCF_020708045.1 Massilia sp. IC2-278 | reverse complement strand
GGATCATGGGGGCTTTCTTGCTTTAACGGTAACGAGCAATTATAGCGGGGGTGCGCCGATTTGATTGACGGGTTTGTAGGGTGGGCACCTGTGCCCACGCTGTCTCACCGGTCGATATACGGCGCCACATGATTTCACGGCAATCGATGATCAACCGCCGTACCGCGTGGACACAGGTGTCCACCCTACGAACCCCATCACGCCGCAGTCCAAAACAAAATGCCCGCCGGGCATACACCGGGCGGGCATTTTTTGGAGCACACTACACGCTTACTTCATCCACAAGCGCATCGAATCCCACGCGCGGCCGAAGATGCTGGCTTCCGGCACTTCTTCCAGCGCCACCACCGGCAGCACCAGCAGCGGCTTGTTGTCGACCATCATCTTGAGCGTACCCACGCGGGCGCCGCGCGCCAGTGGGGCGACCAGTGGGTCCTTGCGTTCCAGCACAGGCTTGAGTTTGCCGGCCACGCCCTTCGGCACGGTCACCAGCACGTCGTTGGTGAAGCCGAGCTTCACGTTCGACTGCGAACCCTTCCACACTTCCGGGGTCGCCACGGCCTGGCCCTTCGAGTACAGCTTGACCGTGTCGAAGTTCTGGAAGCCCCAATTCAGGAGCTTCTGGCTTTCCTGGGTACGCACGCCATCCGAGCTGGCGCCCGACAGCACCGAGATCAGGCGGCGCTCGCCGCTGTTGCCGTTCGGGCGGTGCGCCGAGGCGATCATGCTGTAGCCCGAGGATTCGGTGTGGCCGGTCTTCATGCCGTCCACGGTCGGGTCCAGCCACAGCAGGCGGTTGCGGTTTTGCTGGGTGATCTTGTTGTAGGTGAACTGCTTGACCGAGTCGATCTTGTAGAACTCGGGGAAGTCGCGGATCACGCGATTGGCCAGGGTGGCCAGGTCTTGCGCGGTCGAGAAGTTGTCCGGGCTCGGCAGGCCGTGCGGATTGGCGAAGCGGGTGTTCTTCAGGCCCATGCGCTGGGCTTCGCGGTTCATCAGGGTGACGAAGGTGCCCTCGTCGCCGGCCACGGCTTCGGCCAGGGCGACGGCGGCGTCGTTACCCGACTGCACCATCAGGCCGTGCAGCAGGTCGCTCACGCTGACCGGGGTGGCCGGGTCGATGAACATCTTCGAGCTGCTGGCATCGACTTTCCAGGCGCGGGTCGAGACGTTGACCATGGTGTTCAGGGCCAGCTTCTTGTCGCGGATGGCTTCGAACGTCACGTAGGCCGTCATGATCTTGGTCAGCGATGCCGGTTCGATGCGCATGCCCGGATCCTGGGCGGCGATCACCTGGCCGCTGGTGGCGTCGAGCAGCAGCCAGGACTTGGCCGCAATCTGGGGTGCGGGAACGGTTTGCGCACTGGCCGATACCACCAGCAGGCTGGCGGCAATAGCCGCAATCAGTTTTTTCATGGGAGCGTAAGTCTGTTCAGTGGATGGGTGAAGCGCGGGCATTGCCCGTAAAGACATTGCCCGGAGAAAAAGAAGAGACCCATTATAGGCCAGTGCCGGAGCCAACTCTACAGGCTTCCGGCCCGCATTCTTAATGGAGCCTTAATTTGTGTCCATCATGCAGCGTTCATGTCGCCTTTGCACCGGATCAGGTGCGGCGCCACATCTGGGTGACGAGGTTCTTGATCGGATTCAGGCGGCGGTGGAAGAAGTGGTCGGCGCCCGGAATCACCACCACCGGGATTTCCAGCGGACGCGCCCAGTCGAACACCATCTGCAGGGTGATGGTGTCGTCCTGCTCGCCGTGGATCAGGATGGTGTCTTCCGGCACCGCCGGCATCGGCCACTTGCCGGCCGCAGTGCCGACCAGCACCATGCGCTCGATCGCCTCCGCCTTGCCCTCGGCGGCCAGGCGCGCATGCAGCTGGGCCTGGACAAAGGTGCCGAAGGAGAAACCCGACAGCGCCACCGGCAGGCCCGGGTACTGTTCGCGCATGTGGTTGAACATCACCTGCATGTCGTCGACCTCGCCGTGGCCACGGTCGTGCTCGCCTTCGGACTCGCCCACGCCGCGGAAGTTGAAGCGGGCCGTGGCGTAGCCGAGCGAGACGAAGGTGCGCGCCAGCGTCTGCGTGACCTTGTTTTCCATGGTGCCGCCGTACAGCGGGTGCGGGTGCGCCACCAGGGCGATGCCGCGCGGCGCGTCCTCGGGCAAATCGAGCAGGCATTCCATCTTGCCTGCCAGGCCGGTCAGGTAAAACTTCTTCGAAAACTTGTTCATGTAGCTAAGCGGTTCAGATCTTCAGG
This sequence comes from Massilia sp. IC2-278, assembly GCF_020708045.1. Classification (GTDB taxonomy): domain Bacteria; phylum Pseudomonadota; class Gammaproteobacteria; order Burkholderiales; family Burkholderiaceae_D; genus Telluria. The sequence goes on along the minus strand of NZ_JAJFES010000036.1, from coordinate 11,639 downwards.
CGCTCGACGACCTGGCCGCCGAGAATGTGGGTGTCGATAATGTCGTCGATGTCGCTGGTGTCGACATAGGTGTACCAGGTGCCCTGCGGGTAGACCACCAGCACCGGGCCTTCCTCGCAGCGCTCCAGGCAGCCGGCCTGGTTGATGCGCACCTTGCCCGGCTGGTTCAGGCCGAGATGCTTGATGCGTTTCTTGGCATGCTTTTGCGCGATCTCGGCGCCGGCCTTGCCGCAGCTCTGGCGGCAATTCTCGCCCTCGCGCACGTTCATGCAGAAAAAGACGTGGTGTTCGTAGAAGGGTTTCTCGTCGTTCATATCGTGTCCAATGCAGAGGCTATGTCGAATGATACGCGTTCTTTGGTGGCGATTCACTCAGTGCCGATTTAACTTGTGTGAGGGCAGCAGCAGGAACCAGAGCGCGAAAAATGGCCAGGTAATCGACAGGAACTGGGCCGCCCCGTTGAAGTTCAGGAACTTGCCCTGCACCCAGCCCTGGAGCGTGGAAGTGAAGTAGGGGTTCGCCGGGATCGTGTTTACCACGATCAGGCTCAGCACCAGCGTCACCACCGCCAGCCGGCGCTGGGCGATCTGCGGCGCAAAGGCCAGGCCGGCCAGCATGATCAGGCCGATCAGGAAGCCGCCCTCGGCGCCCGGCGTCACCCAGACAAAGGCGTTATCCGGCCGGAACAGCAGCGAACTGGCCAGGGTTTTCAGTACCAGCGCCGCGAACAGCATCAGCATCACCAGGGTATAGCGCGGCGCGCTGCGGCGCAGCAGGCACAGCAGCGTCAAGGCAGCGCCGGTCATGCCGCAGGCGGTGATGATGGTTTCCGACAGCCAGTACTGCTCCACGCCCATGGCAGGACCCGGGCGCAGCATGGCGACCAGGTCGATGTCTTCGTCGAACCAATCGGACAGCCAGCCCGAGACCATGGGCAGCACCTGGCCATGGCCGAACAAAAAGCTTTGCGGGTAGATCTGGGCCAGCGGCCACAGGGCCAGCAGCACCAGGCCCTGGCTGGCATGCGGCGCGAACCAGCGCTGGCGCAGGCGTTGCAGCCGTCCTTCCTGCAAGAGCCCGCGCGCCAGGAAGGGGCCGATGCAGGCGCCGGCCAGGCAGCCGACGCTGTTTGTCAGCAGGTCGAGGTTCGAGGGCACGCGGCTGGGCAGGAAGTTCTGCACCGCCTCCATGCCGCCCGAGACCAGCACGCCGAGGATGGCGGCCAGCAGCGCGGCCCAGATGCCGCGCACGAAGGGATACATGGCCAGCACCAGCAGCACGCCCAGGGGCACGTAGCCGACGATATTCACCATCACGTCGAAGCCGGTCCAGTAGCGCTGCTTGACCAGGTTCAGGAAGGAGAACACCGGCAGGCCGTTGTTGCGCCAGCCGGTGAAGGGATACCAGCTGGCGTAGACGATCAGCAGGAAGTAGGCGAGCAGGGCCGCGCGCGCCACGGGCGAACCACGGCGCGGCGCGGCGTCGGGCGGCTCTGAGCCCGAAGCCGGTTCTTTTACTTCTTTGCCGGTCATTTTGCCCGGGTATCGATTCCGGCCAGCCAGGCGGCGATGTCGGCGGCGGCGGCGTCGGTGCTGGCGGCCAGCGCGCGCACGCCGCCGGTGGCATCCGCGCTCGGCGCCGGCGAGGCGCGGCTGATCGTCTTCTGGTCGAGCAGGGTGTGGCCGCGGAATACCGAGGCGCGCAACACGACTTGCCCTTCGCTCTGGGCGGTGCTGGCAAAGGCGTGGGTGAAGTCGTCGAGTTCGATGCGCAGGATCGGCACGTTGTTCATGGTGTCGGTTGCCGACAGCACCTTCACGCCGGCCTGGGCCAGGCGCGCCTTGATGCGCTGGGTCACCAGGATCAGCGGGCTCGCGCTCCAGCGGCTGTTGGCATAGGTGCGCGCCTGCAGCGGGTCGGCGTAGTTCAGGCGGTACAGCATGCGTTCGTTCTCGAGCGCGGGCGAGCCGGTAACGTCCATCACGACCACGGCGGCGATCGGTGCCTGCGGCATCTGGGCCACGGGTGCGCCGAGCGGCCCGAAGTCGAACTGGTCGTTGTTGGCCTTGGACTTGCTCGACGAGGCGCAGCCGGCCAGGGCAAGCGTCATGGCAAGAGTGGCGGCACCGAGAATGCGGGGCGAAATCATGGTGGTCCTCATTTGGTCGGGGCAACGAAGCCCGGTTCGCCGGGGCCGGGTTGGGCGTCGGGGGCGCCGAACAGGATGCTTTGCGGGCGGTCCGAGAGCGAATCGGCGGTGCGGCGCACCGAGCGCAGGGCGGTGCGCGCCTCGTCGGTCATGCGCACCACGTGCGGCAGGGTTTCCGCTTCCAGGTCGGCGGTGACGCCGGTGAGCGAATCGATGGCGCCGTTCAGGCGATTGAGCGGGCCGTCCGGCGCCTGCAGGCCGGTGGCCAGGCGGTCGAAGTTGTCGGCGGTGGCCTTGGCGCTGTCGGAGAAGGCGCCGAAGGAATCGGCGCTGCGGTCGATCTTCTCGGCCAGGGCCGGCAGGCGGTCGATGGTCGGGCCGAGTTTCTGCGGAATCTCGCCGTAGGCGGCGGCGGCCTTGCTGATGTTGTCGAACGCGCCGATGATGGTCTGCTGGTTCTCGTCGCTCATCAGGTTGTTGACGCGCGCCGTGATTTCCTCGGTGCGCTCAAGCAGCGCCAGGCCGCGCTTTTCCAGCTGGTCGAGCAGGCCGGGGCGCAGCGGGATGCGGCCCACGTGTTCCTTTTCCGTCTTCAGCAGCGGCGACGGCTTGCGCGCGTCGGTGTTCTGGTCGTCGAGCTGGATGAAAGCGATCCCGGTCACGCCCTGGTAGCCCAGCGAGGCGAAGGTGGTGGTGGTGATCGGCGAGCCTTCTTCCACCGACAGGCGGATCAGGATCTGGCCGGCGACGTTCGGGTCGAACACGATCTCGTCGACGCGGCCGACTTCCAGGCCGCGGTAGCGCACCGTCGCCTGCGGGTTCAGGCCCGGGATCGACTGGGTGGTGACGATCTCGTAGGGAGACAGCTCGGTTTTATCGCGGTTCAGCCACAGGCCCACCAGTACGGTGGCCACCAGCAGGGCAATCGTGAACACGCCTGTCATCAGGGCATAGGATCGGTTTTCCATGTCACTCCTTCGCTTCGTCTTCGGCGGCTTCGTCGCGTTCGTCGAGCACTTCGAGTGCACGGCGCCCGCGCGGGCCAAGGAAGAAATGTTTGATGAACGGATGGTCGACCCGCAGCACGTCGCGCGACGGTCCGACCGCCAGCACGTGCTTTTCGGCCAGGACCGCGATGCGCGACGAAAGCGCGAACAGCGTGTCGAGGTCGTGGGTCACCATCACCACGGTGAGTTTCAGTTCCCGGTGCAGGGACTGGATCAGGGACACAAAGGCGTCCGACAGATCCGGATCGAGGCCGGCGGTCGGCTCGTCCAGGAACAGCAGGCGCGGCTCCAGCGCCAGGGCGCGCGCCAGTGCGGCGCGCTTGACCATCCCGCCCGACAGGTCGGACGGCATCTTGTTGGCATGCTCGGCGCCGAGGCCGACCATGTCCATCTTCAGCAGCACGGCGTCGCGGATCACGTCTTCGGGCAGGGCGCGCAGCTCGCGCATCGGCTGGGCGATGTTGTCGAACACCGTCAGGGCCGAATACAGCGCACCTTCCTGGAACAGCATGCCCCAGTGGTTGCGCATGCGCTGCAGCTGCTCGGGGCCGGCCGCGCTGATGTCTTCGCCGAACACGCGCACGCAGCCGCGCGTCGGCTGGTTCAGGCCCAGCATCTGGCGCAGCAGCACGGTCTTGCCGGTGCCCGAGCCGCCGACGATGGACAGGATTTCGCCCGAATAGATTTCCAGGTTCAGGTCCTGGTGCACCACGGTCTTGCCGAACTTGGTCCACAAATTGCGGATCTCGACCACCGGCGGGCCGACGTCTTCTTCCGGCTTGCGGTTCAGCTGCTGCCGGCGCTTGTCGTTGTGCTTCACGTCGTCTGCCATCAGAAACCCACCCCGCTGAAGATGATGGCGAACACGGCGTCGGCCAGGATGACGACCGTGATCGAGGTGACCACGGACGTGGTGGTGCCGCGCCCCAGGCTTTCGGTGTTCGGCTTGATGCGCAGGCCGAAGTGGCAGGAGACGAGCGCGATCAGCATGCCGAAGGTCATGCCTTTCAACAGGCCGATCGTGTAGTTCGCCATCGGCACCGCGTCCGGCAGCTTTTGCAGGAAGTAGCGGAACGACAGGCCCAGCTCCAGCTTGGCCGATGCGGCGCCGCCGAGCAGGGCCATGGCGTCGGTCCAGACCACCAGCAGCGGCATGGCGATGCCGAGCGCGATCACCTTCGGCATGATCAGGCGGTAGCCATGCGAGATGCCCATTACCAGCATGGCGTCGAGTTCCTCGTTCACCCGCATCACGCCCAGCTGCGCCGTGATCGAGGAACCGGAACGGCCGGCCACCAGGATTGCCGCCAGCAGCGGGCCGAGTTCGCGGATCACGGCCATGCCCAGGATGTCGACCAGGTAGACGTCGCCGCCGAACTGGCGCAGCTGCTGCGCCGACAAATAAGACAGCACCACGCCGATCAGGAAGCCGACCAGGGCCGTGATGCCCAGGGCCTGGAAGCCGGAGTGGTAGATGTTGGCCGAGATTTCGCGCCAGGGGCCGGTGTTCGGGCGGCGCACGAAGCGCCCCAGGTCCTGCACCAGGCGCCCGATCAGTTCCACGAAGCCGTGCAGGTGCTCGAAGAAGGTGAGCAGGCCCTGTCCCAGCACGATGATCCAGTTCAGCGCGCTGGTGCGCGGGCGCGGCATGCTGATCTCGGTGGCCTTCTCGATGCGCGCGAAGAGTTCTTCCTGGCGCGGGTCGAGCTTCAGCTGCGCGGGGCGCTTCTTGCCCCAGGCATTCCAGAACATCTGGGCGCCGATGTGGTCGATGCTGTCGACTTCGGTCAGGTCCCATTCCAGCGTGCCGCCCTTCTTCAGGGCCGCCAGGCTGCGGTTGATGCCTTTCAGCTTGCCGCTGGCGGTAAGGGCGTGCACCTGCCAGACGCCGCTCGCCATGACAGATTGCCCCGCGCCGGAGGCGGATTTCTGGATAGTTAATATTGGCGCATTATCAATCTGCATTATTGCAGTGTAAAAGGAATCGGCCAAATTTGCTCGGACGCGCTCCTGTAGAGTGCTCAGGCTGCCAAATGGCGTACCTGGCGCACCGGCGTGGCCACCGCTTGCGGCGCGCTGTGTGCCTTCGCGTCGACCTTGCCGGCGTAGTCGCTGGCCAGCAGGCGCGCGGCCTCTTCGCGGTCCATGCCGGTCTCCACCAGCCACTCGCCCACCAGCTTGGCCAGCTTGTCGAGGGCGATGCGGTGGGTGGCGTCGGTGCGGCCGTAGATCCAGTCCGAGAAGGCCATGAAGTTGACGAAGGGCTGGTCGCCGAGCAAGGCCTTGACTGTGTGCGCGAAGCGGCCCGAGTTCGCCACCAGGTCCCAATAGCGGGCAAAGCGCACCAGGCGCTGCATGGTCGTGAAGTCGACCGTGCTGGTGGCCAGCACCGTGTAGGGAGGATACGGGTCGTAGACCATGGCGAAGGGCCCGGTGTGGCGGATGATGGGCGTGCCGCGCAGGCGCTTCAAGATGCCGAACTGGATTTCGTGGGCGCCCAGTCCCACCAGCTGGTCGAAGCCGCGCGCGAAGCTGGCCATGTCTTCGCCGGGCAGGCCGGCGATCAAATCGACGTGCAGGTGGGCCTGCGATTGCTCGCACAGCCAGCGGATGTTGTCGGCCGCTTTCTCGTTGTTCTGGCGCCGGCTGACCAGGGCCTGCACTTCCGGGTTGAAGCTCTGGATGCCGATCTCGAACTGCAGGGCGCCGGCCGGGAATTTGGCGATGGTCTCCTTCAATGCTTCCGGCAGGTGGTCGGGCACCAGCTCGAAGTGGGCATACACCGGATCGTCGGGGTTGGCTTCCAGCTTGTCGAGGAAGAACTGCATGATGCGCAGGCTGGTCTTCACGTTCAGGTTGAAGGTGCGGTCGACGAACTTGAACAGGCGCGCGCCTCTAGCATGCAAATCTTCCATCTGCGCCAGGAAGTCGTCCAGCGGGAAGGGCCAGGCCGTCTTGTCGAGCGAGGACAGGCAGAATTCGCACTTGAAGGGGCAGCCGCGCGAGGCTTCCACGTAGACCGTGCGGTGGGCGATGTCCTCGCTACTATATAAAGAGTAGGGCAGGGCGATGTCGGCCATCGGCGGCTGCACGCCGGCGTGCACCTTCATCAATGGCTTGGGGCCGTGCAGGATCTCGCCGCACAGTTTCGGGAAGGTGACGTCGCCCCAGCCGGTAACGACATAGTCGGCCAGCCTGCAGATTTCCTGCTCGTTCGTCTCGAACGAGACTTCGGGGCCGCCCAGCACGACCGTTACCTCGGGCGCCACGCGTTTGAGCATGGCGACGATTTTCGTCGTTTCCTCGACGTTCCAGATATAGACGCCGAAGCCGACGATGCGCGGCTTGCGCGCCAGCAGGCGCTCGACCACTTCGGTGGTCTTGGCGCCGATCACGAATTCCATCAGCGCGGTCTGTTCCTGCAGCGGCCCCATGTTCGCCAACAGGTAGCGCAGGCCCAGGGAAGCGTGGGCATAGCGGGCGTTCAGGGTGGCGAGCAGGATGGTCATGGCGCGGTGCGGTCTGGAGAAACCGGCATTTTACGCGCTGGCGCTTCCTGCGGCACTGGCCTTTTCAGATATTGCCTGTTAGAATGCGCTCCGGAATTCAGGAAGCCTGTTGCCCAGTTGTGGAACAGTTTTCCAGCAAGTTATGCCTGATGACCATAGCAAGTCGGTCCCACCCCTTCCCATCCCGAACAGGACCGTGAAACGACTTTGCGCCGATGATAGTGCTGCAACCAGTGTGAAAGTAGGTTATCGTCAGGCTAGTTATAGAGAAAAACCCCAGCCCGTGTGCTGGGGTTTTTTTTCGTCTGCAGGATCGATGACGCCTTATGCTTTCCGTATTGAAATTATCAAACGATCATGCATAGAATGCATGTTCAACGATTTTTCATGAAAGCAGATCATGTTCCTCAGCAATATCGAAACCATCCCCGGCAAGACCATCACCGCCAGCCACGGCGTCGTCTCGGGTAGCACGGTGCGCGCCAAGCACGTCGGCCGCGACATCATGGCTGGCCTGAAGAACATCGTCGGCGGTGAACTGCGCGGCTACACCGAACTGCTGAACGAATCGCGCGACCAGGCCATCGAACGCATGAAGGCGCAAGCCGCGCAGATGGGCGCCAACGCCATCGTCAACGTGCGCTTCTCGACCTCCTCGGTGGCGGTCGGCGCCGCCGAGATCTACGTCTACGGCACCGCGGTCACGGTCGCCTGACATGGAAGCCTTCGTTCCCTTCTTTCCGCTGCTGGTCTGGGTCGTGCCGCTCGTGCTCGGCTTCGTGTTCGGGCAGCTCAACGAAAAGCGCCACTACCGCTCGATCCACGAACGCGAAAAAGCCTGGCTGCACCTGCCGGCCACGGCCAGCCGCTATCCGCTGCTGCAGGGGCAGGTCGCGCGCAGCGAACTGGTGGGCGGCAGCGTGGTCGTCTCGGTCGATTACTTCAAGCGCGCCGCCGCCGGCCTGCGCAGCATCGTCGGCGGCCCGGTCAAGTCCTATGAAAGCCTGCTCGACCGCGCCAAGCGCGAAGCCATCCTGCGCCTGAAGGAAAGCTGTCCCGGCGCCCACGAGATCGTCAACCTGCGCCTGGAAACGGCGCCGCTCTCAAAAAATGCCCGGGGCGGCATCGGCGCCGTCGAGGTGTTTGCCTTTGCCACCGCCATCTATATGGTGGAACCAGGCGCGGTATGACGCATCGGCCAAAGTACCAGCCCTCCTTGCCCAGCCAGAACGACAACGTCAGCGACGCGCATCCGCTCAAGGATTTCCTGTCCATCCTGTTCAAGCTGGCGCTGCTCGGGCTGCTCGCTTTTTTCCTGCTCGGCCTGCTGGTCGATACCGTGGTCGACCGCATGGATGCCTCGACCGAGGCCTCGCTCACGCGCCTGCTTGCCGACAAGGCGCCCGAAATCGCCGCGCCGGGGCAGGGCGATGCGCGCGAGGCCCGGCTGCAGGCGCTGGTCGACAGCCTGCGCAGCTGTTCCCGCTTCACCGGGCCGGCCACGCTCAGGCTGACCGAATCGACGGCGCCGAACGCGGTCGTGCTGCCGGGTGGGAACATCTACGTGTTCTCGGCCCTGCTCGAGCACGTGCAATCGGAAAACGGCCTGGCCTTCGTGCTGGCCCACGAGATGGCCCACCTGTCGCACCGCGACCACCTGCGCGCGCTGGGGCGCGGCATCGTGCTGTACGGCCTTGCCGCCTTGCTCAGCGGCGATACCTCGGCCCTGGCCAGCGTGCTGGCGCCGGTGCGGCAGCTGGGCGACGCCGATTACTCGCGTTCGCGCGAATCGGCGGCCGACGCCCGCGCCTTGCAGGTGTTGGCCTGCCGCTATGGCCATGCCGGCGGCGCCACCGAATTCTTCGAGGCACTGGACAAAGGCGAGGAGATCCCGGGTTCGCATTATTTCACTTCACACCCGGCCATGCGGGAACGCATCGCTGCCTTGAAGACGGCGATTGCGCAGCAGGGCCTGCCGGTCCGCGCCGTGGTCCCGCTCGTTGCCCCAAAGTAAGGCGTGTCGGCACGCTCCGCATAAAAGCGACACAAGCCATGGCGCGGCAGGAATAGCGAGCCCAGCAGCTTGACGAGTTTATAAGGTGCATGCCAGCATTCAAGCTGGTTCTTCGCATCAATCTGGGGCATGCCTGCCCCATGAACGTTCACTTTCCCACCCGGTCACGCGGCCACAGCCGCAGAAAGCGTCCTTATGAAGCGTAGCAACAGCGCGAGCCATCCATCGTGCCGCCTCCTCCTTGCAGCATCCCTGGTCCTGACCCTGAGCGCCTGCCACCACAGCGACGACGACGATGAAACGGCGCCACCTCCGCCGCCGGCCACCGCCTCGCGCATCAGCGTCGAGCTGGCCCGCACCACCCACGGCGTGCCGCACGTGCAGGCCAACGATTTCCGCAGCCTCGGCTATGGGCTGGCCTATGCCTACGCGCAGGACAATGTCTGCATGTTCGCCGATTCCCTGCTCACCGTGCGCGGCGAGCGCTCGGCCTTCTTCGGCGGCGAGGCGCGGGCGCCAAAACGCAGCGGCGACGAATACGGCGCCGCCAGCGGCTTCATGGACCTGAAGAACGAGGACAGCGACTTCTTCTTCAAGGGCTACATCGACCTCGAACAATTGCGCGCCAACTATGCCGCCGGCGGCCAGGAAACGCGCGACCTTCTCGCAGGCTACGTCGAGGGCTACAACCGCTACCTCAAGGATTACGCCGGCAAGCTGCCCGCTCCCTGCGCCACCGCCCGCTGGGTACGCCCGATGACAGTCGACGACATGTACCTGGTGATCGCCGAGAAGGCGCTGCACGCCTCCGGCCAGGCATTCTCCAAGGAATTCGTCGCCGCAGGGCGCTTGCCGGCCGCCCCGGTCAGCCTGGCCAAGCGCGCGCCGGGCAAGCTGGACCCTTCCTTCCTGGTGGCGCGGCTCGACAAGCTGAACCGGCAGGGCTTCGGCAGCAATGCGCTGGCGGTCGGCAAGGACCTGTCCGCCAACGGCCGTGGCCTCCTGCTCGGCAACCCGCACTATCCCTGGACCACGACCGACCGCTTCTACCAGGCCCACCTGACGGTGCCGAACCGCTACGACGCCATGGGCGTGATCATTGGCGGCGTGCCGGTGGTCGTCATCGGCTTCAATAAAGATGTCGCCTGGAGCCATACCGTCACCACGGCGATGCACTTCACCACCTTCCGGCTGGCGCTGGACGCCGGCGACGCCAGCGGCACCACCTACATGATCGATGGCGAACGCCAGAAGATGACGTCGAAGACGGTGACGGTGGACCTGCTGCAGGCCGACGGCGCCATCCAGAAGCGCAGCAAGACCTTTTATTTTGCGAAGCAGGGCGCCGTCATCGTCAAGCCGGAAGCGGGCATGACCTGGACCGCGAGCGCCGCCTACGTGCTGGCCGACCCGAACCGCAACAACACGCGCCTGATCGAGCAATGGCTGGGCATCGGCACCGCCAACAGCGTGCAGGCGCTGAAAACCTCGCTCGATAGAGCGGTGGGCCTGCCCTGGGTGAACACGGTGGCGGCCGACCGCGCCGGCAATGCGCTGTATGCCGACGCCAGCGTGGTGCCGCACATGAATGCCGACAAGTTCGCCAACGGTTGCCTGCTGCTGCAGGCGGCGCTACTGTTCGACGGCTCGCGCAGCAGCTGCGGCTGGGGCCAGGATGCGGGCGCGCCTCCGGGCATTTACTCGCCGGCGAATGCCCCATGGCTGCTGCGCACCGATTACGTCGGGAATTCGAACGACAGCTATTGGCTGAGCAATCCCAAGGCCCTGCTGACCGGCCCGGCGCCGCTCGGCTTCTCGCCGCTGTACGGCCGCGTGGGCGTCGAGCAAAGCCTGCGCACCCGCATTGGCTTCCTGCAGTTCGAGGAAATGGTCGCCCAGCGTGGCAAGCTCAAGCTCACCGATATCCAGGAGCTGGCCTTTGCCAATCGCCTGTACGCTGCCGAGCTGGTGCTGCCCGAGCTGTTGCCGGCCTGCGCCGGGAATGCCGACGCCGTCTTGGTCCAGGCCTGCAATGTCCTGAGCGCCTGGGACCGCCGCGTGAACATCGATAGCCGCGGCGCCGTCCTGTTCCGCGAGTTCTGGAATACGGCGGTGGCGATTCCGAACAAGTGGGCGGTGCCGTTCAACCCGGCCGATCCCGTGCGCACGCCTTACGGAGTGGCGCCGGCGGCCGTTCCCGCCATGCTGGCCGCACTGAAGAATGCCGCAGTGAAGTTGCAGGGCCTTGGTATCCCCCTAGACGGCCGCCTCGGCGACTACCAGGTCGAACCGCGCAACGGCGTGCGGATTCCGCTGCACGGCGGCATCGGCAACCTCGACGGCTCGTACAACTCGCTGACCATGCGTAATCCTTTGGGCGCGGGCGGCTATGAAGGCGTGCATTGGGGCCAGAGCTATATCCAGACCGTTACCTTCGACGACGCCGGCCCGGTGGCCCAGGCCATGCTGACCTACGGCCAGTCGACCGATCCGAAGTCGCCCTGGTATGCCGACCAGACGCAGGTCTTCTCGCGCAAGGAGTGGCCGGTGTTGCCGTTCACCCCGGCGAAGATCAAGGCCGACCCCAACTACACCACGGTCACCTTGAAAGAGTAAGGCTTGAACAGGTGATACTTCGTAGGGTGGGTTCTCGAACCCACCTTGTCTTGGCTTTTGTAGGGTGGACATTCGTAGTGCTGGCATCTAGCCAGCGCTACTGTCCACGCTGTCTCACCCTATGCACATCCGCCCCCCTCTTGAACATAGTCACGCAAAGCCCTTGCGAACCACTGCGCACCTTTGCTATGATTCGCCTCCGCTTCGGCGCTGTATGAAAACGTCAACGAAATCAAGTAGTTGATCTTGCAACAGCGAACTCAGGAAACTGAGACGAAGCAAAGAAGGGGTTGACGAGAAACAGAAATTGCTTCATAATCTTCTTCCTCTGCTGCTGACGAACA
>NZ_JAJFES010000035.1 GCF_020708045.1 Massilia sp. IC2-278 | reverse complement strand
TGAGATAACGTATTTCTTTTGTGCGAACATTTGATAATTTAAGTAATCAGCTGAACTAGTCAGCCGGCACCTTCATCAAACGCCCACACTTATCGACTGTTAATTGTTAAAGAACTTATTCGGTACTACTTGCTGCGTTTCGACAAATCGTTTTGTTTGTCAGCAGCAGAGAAGTGAGATTATGCAGTGTTTCGCTTGCTTCGTCAACTTCTCTTTTTTGCTACGCCGCGTTTTCCGCGGCTTCCTGCGTCACCGTCAACTACTTGATTTCGTTGTCGTTTTCGCGAGGAGGCGAACTATAGCAAAGCCACTGCAGAGTTGCAAGGGCCTTTCTGTGTGCTATCTTTGCCGCCGCCTCCACTCATCTATATAAGAACAGCGATGCGTATCCCAGAACTGGCACCACTCCGTAACGACGACCTTGCCGCCGCCCTCTCCGCCGCGATCGACAACAAGACCAAGCCACTCGGCAGCCTGGGCCGCCTGGAAGCCCTGGCCCGGCAGATCGGCCTGATTCAAGGCACGGTCACGCCATCCATCGACTCCCCTTCGATCCTGGTATTCGCCGGCGACCATGGCGTGGTGGCGGAAGGCGTGTCCGCCTACCCGCAGGAAGTCACCTGGCAAATGGTCGAGAACTTCCTGGCTGGCGGCGCCGCGATCAATGTCTTCGCCCGCCAGAACGGCTGCGCGATCGGGGTTGTCGATGCTGGCGTGAATCACCACTTCGGCGAACGCGCCGGCCTGGTTAATCGCAAGGTCGGTCCAGGCACCCGCAACTTCGCCCATGAGGCGGCGATGACGCCCGGCGAATGCGCGCTCGCCCTGGAACATGGCATGGACCTGGCGCGCTCGCTGCCGGGCAACGTGGTTGGCTTCGGTGAAATGGGGATCGGGAACACCACCGCCGCGGCAGCGCTGATGCACAAGCTGGCCGGCATCCCGGTAGCGGACTGCGTCGGCGCCGGCACCGGCCTCACGCCGGAAGGCGTCAGCCACAAGCAGGCCGTGATCGAGGCGGCAGTGGCAAAGCATGCCGGCGTCGACGAGCCGCTCGCAGTGCTGGCCACCTTCGGCGGCTTCGAGATCGCGATGATGGCCGGCGCCATGCTGCAGGCGGGCGCGCTGCGCAAGGTGCTGCTGATCGACGGCTTCATCGTTACTAGCGCGCTGCTGGTGGCGGCCCGCCTGCAGCCGGCCATCCTCGATTACTGCGTGTTTGCGCACTGCTCGAACGAGCAGGGCCACCGCCAGATGCTCGCATGCCTAGAAGCGCAACCGCTGCTGCAGCTCGACCTGCGCCTGGGCGAAGGCACCGGCAGCGCGCTGGCCCTGCCCCTGCTGCATGCGGCCGTGAACTTCCTGGCGGAGATGGCGACCTTCTCCTCGGCCCAGGTCAGCACCCGGTCCGACTAAATGCAGCAGCTGCGCCTGTTCTTCATTGCGCTGCAGTTTTTCACGCGCCTGCCGATCCCGCGCTGGGTCGGCTTCCAGCCCGAATGGCTGCAGCATGCCTCACGCTACTTCCCGCTGGTCGGCTGGGTAGTGGCGGCGGTGGCGGCAGGCGTGTATGCCCTGGCCGCGCTGGTGCTGCCGGCGCCGCTGGCCGCCGTGCTGTCCACCGCCGCCTCGATCTACGTGACGGGCGCCTTCCACGAAGACGGCTTTGCCGATACCTGCGATGGCCTGGGCGGCGGCATGACGCGCGAGCGCGTGCTCGAGATCATGAAGGATTCGCGCGTCGGCGCCTATGGTGCGATCGGCATCGTCTGCATGCTGGGCGTGAAGTGCACGGCGCTGGCGATGCTGCCCCCAAGCAGCGCCATCGTCGCCCTCTTCCTGGCGCATCCGCTCTCGCGCCTGGCCGCCACCAGCCTGATCTGGCGCATGGCGTATGCGCGCGACCAGGGCAAGGCCAAGCCCATGGCCCAGCAGATGCACAGTGGGGAGTTCGCCATCGCCGCAGTGACCGCCCTGCTGCCGGGCGCCGTGCTGGTGGCGAGTGGCCTGCTCGCGCCGGCCTGGCTGGCGGCCTGCATCGCGGCAGCGGCCCTGTCCACCTTCTGGCTCGCTCGTAAATTCCAGGCGCGTCTGCAGGGTTACACCGGCGACTGCCTGGGCGCCGTGCAGCAGCTGGCGGAAGTGGCGATCTACCTCGTCATCGTGGCCAGCCTCGGCCACGCCGCGCTGGGCTGAGCCTGGCCTGACCATATGCGCCTGCTGCTGGTACGCCATCCGCGCCCCGAAGTCGATCCCGGCCTCTGTTATGGGCGCAGCGATGTCGCGGCCGACAGCGCCGAACTCCTGCGCGTGCGCGCCACCCTGCCTGCTGGCCTGCCCACCTGGAGCAGCCCCCTGCAGCGATGCGCCAGCCTGGCCCGCGCATTGAATCCACCGCAGCTGCGCTTCGACGCGCGCCTGGCCGAGATGGACTTCGGCGCCTGGGAGCTGCGCAGCTGGGACGACATCCCGCGCATCGAGGTCGACGCCTGGGCAGCCGACCTGCTGCACTACCATCCCGGCGGCGGCGAATCGGTGCTGGATGTCGCGCGCCGCGTGGCCGCCTTCCTCGACGATCTATACAAGGAAGGCTACGCCGAGGCACTGGTCGTCTGCCACGCCGGCACCATCCGCCTGCTGCGCGCCCTGCACACCGGCCTGCCGCTGGAGGCCGCCGCGCTGGAAGCGGCTCGCACCCCTCACCGCATCGACTACGGCGAAATGCTTGCGCTGGGCGGCTGACATCGCCGTATAATGACGCCGTTTTGGTGCTCGCGCCCGTGTTCACAGGCGCAGTTAAACGGGAAACACGAAGCTTCATCAAGCCAACGTGTGCTGCCCCCGCAACGGTAAGCAGGTACCGCGTTCACGCGGCAAACCGTCCTCCAGACCACTGTGCTTCGGCATGGGAAGGTCGGACGGCCCAACCTGCCAGCCCGGAGACCGGCCAAAAGGTGGGAGCGTATCGAACATGCGCTTCTGTTCAATCTGGCCTACGGGGACGTGGGCTGGTTGTCCGACCAGGCTTCTATGATTTCTCACGTTTCACGGCAAGCGGCTGCATCGTCGCTCGCCCTCGCCATGGCCGCGCCTTTCGCGTGCGCCGATTCCGCATCCATTACGACGCCTATCGACACCGTCGTCGTCACCGCCGCCCGCACGCCGCAGCGCGCCGCCGACGTCATCGCCCAGACCACGGTCATCCACGCCGATGAGATCGCGCGCTCCGGCGCCGGCTCGGTGGCCGACGTGCTGCAGCGCCAGCCCGGCATCGAGATCACGCGCAACGGCAGTGCCGGCGCCAGCACCAGCGTCTACCTGCGCGGCGCGAATGCGAACCAGGTCGTGGTGTTGCTCGACGGCGTGCGCATCGGCTCCTCGACCAGCGGCGTCGCCAGCTGGAACGCCATTCCGCTCGAGGCCATCGACCGCATCGAAGTCGTCTACGGCCCCCTGAGCACCCTGTACGGCGCCGACGCCATCGGCGGCGTAATCCAGATCTTCACGCGCAAGGGCGAAGCGGGACTGCACGCCAGCGCCACGATCGGCGCCGGCAGCGACGCCACGCGCCAGGCCAGCGCCCACATCGCCGGCGCCAGCAGCGGCAAGCACGCGGTGAGCTACGCCTTCGGCGCCGGCCACGACGAATCCGACGGCTTCTCGGCCACCCGGCCAGGCGCATCCGGCTACAACCCGGACGACGACGGCTACCGGCGCACGAACATCCACGGCCGCGTAGCGGTCGCCATCGCACCGGGCCATGAAGCGGGCGCCCAGTTCCTGCACAGCCGCCTGCGCGCCCAGTACGACAGCGGCGCCGGCAGCTTCGACACCAACAACCGCCAGGACCTGGACACGGCATCGGTCTTCATGTCGAACCAGTTCGCCCCGAACTGGCGCAGCACGCTGCAGCTGGCGCGCGCCGAGGACAAGCTGGGCAGCTTCACCAGTGCAGCGGCAAGTGGCGCCAGCCAGATCGACACCCGCCAGGACGAATTCACCTGGCAGAACACGATCACGCTCGGCAGCGACACCCTGCAGCTGCTGTACAGCCACCGCAAGGAAGAAGTGGCATCCAGCGCCACCCGCGCGCTGGAACGCGAACGCATCACCAATTCGTACGCCGCCGCCTACGCGCTGCGCCGCGGCCCGCACCTGGTCGACATCAGCGCGCGCCAGGATCGTTCCGTCTACGGCGACAAGAACACCGGCGCCGCCGGCTATGGGTACAATTTCGGCAACGGCTTGCGCGCCACCGCCAGCATCGGTTCGAGCTTCCGCGCGCCGACCTTCAACGAGTTGTACTACCCCGGCTATGGCGTCGACACCAACCAGCCCGAGCGTGGCCGCAACGCCGAACTCGGCCTGCGCTACGACAGCCGCGCCGTGCAGCTGGACGCCACCGTCTACCGCAACCGCCTGAGCGACATGATCGTCTCGGCCAATCCCTGCCCGGACGGGCGCGACGGCCGCACCGGCAGCTGCGCCTACAACGTGGCCTCGGCCACCCTGGAAGGCGTGAGCCTGGCGGCCAGCACCCGCATCGGCGCCCTGCGCCTGCGCGGCAGCGCCGACTGGTCCGACCCGCAGGACAACGGCAGCGGCAAGCGCCTGGCACGGCGCGCGGCGAAGCACGCCAGCTTCAATGCCGAGTACGGGACCGGCCCGCTGAAGGCCGGAGCCGAATGGGTGCTGTCGGGCGCGCGCTTCGACGATGCCGCCAACCTGCGCCGCCTCGGTGGCTACGGCCTGCTGAACCTGTACGCGAGCTGGCAGATCAATGAAGACTTCTCGCTGCTGGCACGGGTGAACAACGGCTTCGACAAGGACTACGAACTGGCCCGCAACTACAACACCGGTGGCCGCAGCTGGTTCGCCGGCCTGCGCTACGGTATCCGCTGACCCAAGCACCGCCATGAACCGCCCGCCCCCGCCCCTATCCTTACAGCCGCTGCGCCAGCGCGCCCTGCTGGTCACGGGGGCGATGCTGCTCGTGGCGATCGCCTGCATGCTGTATGCGGGCATGACCGGCTCGGTCGAGGTGGGGCTGGCCGACGTGCCGGCGGCGCTGCGCGAATTGTTCGAAGGGCGCCCGCAAACGCTGGCCGCCTCGCTGCTGGAACTGCGCGCCGGCCGCGCCACGGTGGCCTTTGCCACCGGCGCCGCCCTGGCCCTGGCGGGCGTGCTGATGCAGGCCCTGCTGCGCAATCCCCTGGCCGACCCCTACATCCTCGGGATCTCGGCCGGCGCCTCGGTCGGCGCGCTGGCCGCGCTGATGCTGATGGCGGCCATGGCCACGGTCGAACTGGCCGCCGTCGCCGGCGCCATCGTGGTCTCGCTGCTGCTGTATGCGCTGGCGCGCCAGGATTTGCGCGGCGGCGCCGGCCACGGCGGCGGCACCTCCACCCTGCTGCTGACCGGCGTGGTGATCTCCTCGCTGTGCGTGGCATTGATCACCCTGATGCTGTCGATCGCGCCCGAAGGCCGGCTGCGCACCATGGTGTTCTGGATGATCGGCGACGTCGCCGGCGCGCCGGTGCGGCTGCTGCCCTGGCTGGTCCTGGGCGCCGCCCTGCTCTACGCGCTGCGCAACGCGCGCGGCATGAACGTGCTGGCCCTGCATGCGGAAGCGGCAGTCACGCTGGGCGTGCGCGTCGGCAGCCTGCGCCGCGGTTTGTTCCTGGTCTCGGGCATCCTGACCGCCAGCGCCGTCACCAGCGCCGGCTCGATCGGCTTCGTCGGCCTGATCGTGCCGCATGCCTGCCGCTTTGCCTTCGGACCCGACCACCGTGTATTGATCCCGGCCGCGGTGCTGGCCGGCGGCAGCTTCCTGGTGCTGTGCGATACGCTGGCGCGAACGATCGTCGCGCCGCAGCAGCTGCCGGTCGGCGCCGTCACCGCCATCATCGGCGCCCCCATCTTCCTTTATCAACTGCACCGCCTGCGCCGCCCCTGAGGCGCAGCGGACCCGGAGCCTCCCATGAACGACATGACACCCGAACAGACGGCCGCGCTCAACGAACGCCACCGCGTGCGCATGGAGCGCAAGAAGGCCATCATCGACGCCCGCATCGAGGCGGCCGACAAGCAGGTCGGCATCATCATCGTCAACACCGGCAACGGCAAGGGCAAGAGCTCGAGCGCCTTCGGCATGACGGCGCGCGCCCTCGGCCACGGCATGCGCGTGGGCGTGGTCCAGTTCATCAAGGGAGCGATCGCCACCGGCGAAGAGCAGTTCCTGCGCCGCTTCCCCGATGAGGTGAGCTTCCACGCGATGGGCGAAGGCTATACCTGGGAAACCCAGAACCGCGAGCGCGACATGGAAAAGGCGGCCGAAGCCTGGGCCCAGGCAAGACGCTTCCTGACCGACCCGGCCATCGGCATGGTGGTGCTGGACGAACTGAACATCGCCCTGAAGTACCGTTACCTCGACGTGCACAGCGTGATCGAGGATTTGCTCGACCGCCCGCCGATGCAGCACGTGGTGATCACCGGGCGCGGCGCACCGCCGGAACTGGTGGCCGTGGCCGATACCGTCACCGAGATGAACGTGGTGAAGCACGCCTTTGCCGCCGGCATCGGCGCGCAAGCGGGGACCGAATGGTAAGCACCCTGCAAAGCGGCGCACGCATGGTGCTGGTGGCGGCCGTCTCCTCGGGCCAGGGCAAGACCACCGTTACCGCGGCCCTGGCACGCAGCCTGGTGCGGCGCGGCCAGCGCGTGCGCGTCTTCAAGTGCGGCCCCGACTTCATCGACCCGATGCTGCTCGAACGCGCTTGCGGCGCGCCGGTCCACACGCTCGACCTGTGGATGGTGGGCCGCGACGAATGCCGGCGCCGCCTGGCCCAGGCCGCGCGCGAAGCCGACGCTGTGCTGGTCGAAGGCGTGATGGGCCTGTACGACGGCACGCCCTCGGCGGCCGACCTGGCGAACGAATTCGGCATGCCGGTGCTGGCCGTGATCGACGCCTCGGCCATGGCGCAAACCGCCGGCGCCGTGGCGCGCGGCCTGCGCGACTATGGCCCGGTGCAGCTGGCCGGCGTGATCGCCAACCGCATCGCCAGCCCCGGCCACGCCCAGATGGTGGCCAGCTCGCTGCGCGACATCCCGCTGCTCGGCTCCCTGGGGCGCCAGGCCGCGAGCCTGCCGGAACGCCACCTCGGCCTGGTGCTGCCGGGCGAGCAGCCGCAGATCGACGCCTACCTCGATGCGCTGGCCGATGCACTGCAGCTGGACGCCGCCGCCTGGGATGCGCTGCCTTTGACCGCACCCGAGGCCCAGGATGGCCCGGCCATCGCACCGGCACTGGCCGGCAAGACCATCGCCATTGCGCGCGACGCCGCCTTTGCCTTCCTGTATCCGGCCAATCTCGATACCTTGCGCATCCTCGGCGCGCGGCTGACCTATTTCTCGCCGCTGGCCGACGAGGCGCTGCCGCCGGATGCCGATGCCGTCTACCTGCCCGGCGGCTATCCGGAACTGCATGGCGAAGCGCTGTCGCAGGCCGCACGCTGGCGCGAATCGATCAGGGCGGCGCACGCGGCCGGCCTGCCGATCGTGGCGGAATGCGGCGGCATGATGGCGCTTGCCGACGAACTCACCGACCCCGACGGGCGCTGCTGGCCGATGGCCGGGCTGCTGCCGGGCGCGGTGACGATGGGGACGCGCCTGGCCGGCCTCGGCGCCCAGGCCCTGGACACGCCGGACGGCACGCTGCGCGGCCACACCTTTCATTACTCGCGCCTGGAGACGCCGGTTGCGCCATCGCGGCACACGGTGCGCAACACCTCCGGCACCCAGGGCGAGGCGGTGTACGAGGTCGGCTCGCTGACGGCGTCCTACTTCCACGGCTACTTCGCCTCGAACCCGCAAGCGGTGGCCAGCCTGTTTACACGGAAGGCGCCATGAGCGCCACCCTGATCCTGGGCGGCGCCCGCTCCGGCAAGAGCGCCCTGGCCGAGCGCCTGGCGCGCGAATCCGGCAAGGACGTGGTCTACCTGGCCACGGCCCACGCGGGCGACGGTGAAATGAGCGCCCGCATCGCACACCACCGCGCGCGCCGGCCTGCGTACTGGGCCACGCTGGAAGAACCCCTGGCGCTGGCCGCGCTGCTGCGCCGCGAATGCACGGCCGGGCGCCTGGTGCTGGTCGATTGCCTGACCCTGTGGCTGACCAACTTGATGCTGTGCGGGGATGAACCCTTGCCGGAAGCCGGCGACCTGCTGCTGCCGGCGCGCTTCGATGACGAACGCGCCGCCCTGCTGGAACTGCTGGACGCCGGCCTGCCGGGTGAACTGATCCTGGTATCGAACGAGGTCGGCATGGGCATCGTGCCATTGGGCGCCCTGTCGCGCCGCTTCGCCGACGAGGCGGGCCGCCTGAACCAGGACGTGGCGGCGCGCGCCGGCCGGGTGATCCTGGTGGCGGCCGGCCTGCCGCTGGTGCTCAAGGGCGCGCCGTGCTGAGTGGCCTGCCGCTGGCCGAACTGGCGCTGCTGCTGGTGGCGGGCGTGGCGTTTGACTTGCTGCTGGGCGAAGCGCGGCGCTGGCATCCGCTGGTCGGCTTCGGGCGGCTGGCGCATGCGCTCGAGGCGCGCATCAACCGCGCCAGCGGGCGCCTGGCGCGCGGCGTGCTGGCCTGGATGCTGGCGGTGCTGCCGCCGGTGCTGGCGGCGGCATGCCTGGCATGGGTGCTGCCGGATACGGCGGCCATGCTGCTGCACGCCTTCCTGCTGTATTTCGCCCTCGGCCTGCGCAGCCTGCGCGAACACACCATTCCCATCTTCCGCGCCCTGCGCGCCGGCGAGCTGGACGAAGCACGCCGCCTGACCGGCCGCATCGTCAGCCGCGACACGCGCGACGCCAGCGCGTCCGATCTGGCCAAGGCCGGCGCCGAATCGCTGCTCGAGAACGGCAACGATGCCGTGTTCGGCACCCTGTTCTGGTTCCTGGTCGCGGGGGGCCCAGGCGCGCTGCTGTTCCGCCTCGCGAATACGCTCGATGCGATGTGGGGTTACCGCAGCGAGCGTTTCAATCTGTTCGGCCGCGCCGCTGCGCGCATCGACGACGTGCTGAACTTCGTGCCCGCGCGCCTGACGGCGCTGAGCTACGTGCTGCTGGCGCCGCGCGGCGGCCACGGGCGCGCCTGGCGCTGCTGGCGCGCGCAGGCGCCGGCCTGGAGCAGCCCGAACGCCGGCCCGGTGATGGCCAGCGGCGCCGGCGCGCTCGGCATTGCGCTGGGCGGCGCGGCGCGCTACGACGGCGTGGTCGAGCAACGCCCGCCGCTCGGCCTTGGCCGCGATGCGGCCCCGGTCGATGTCGTGCGCGCCTGGCGCCTGGTGCTGGGCACTACCTTGTTGTGGCTGGGCGCCGTCTGCACCCTGGCTTTGCTGGTGTGGGGAGCGGGCCATGCTTGAACACGGCGGCAATTTGCGCGCAGCGGCGCAGCGCTACGGACGCGACGACTGGGTCGACCTCTCGACCGGCATCAATCCCTGGGGCTATCCGGCGCCGGCCCTGCCCCCGGATGCCTGGCACCGGCTGCCCGAACCCGATCCGGGCCTGGTGGCCGCCGCGTGTGCCTGGTACCGCGCGCCGGCCCTGCTGCCGGTGGCCGGCACCCAGGCCGCGATCCAGGCCCTGCCGCGCTTGCGCCCGCCCTCGCGCGTGGTGGTGGCCGCGCCCTCGTATGCGGAGCACGCGCACCACTGGGGGCGGCACGGGCACAGCCTGCGCCAGGTGGCGTATGCCGACCTGGAACAGGCGGTCGATACCTGCGAGGTGCTGGTGGTCTGCAATCCGAACAACCCGACCGGCGCCACGGTCCCCGCGCCGCAGCTGCGCGAGTGGGCGGCGCGCCTGGCGCGGCGCGGCGGCTGGCTGGTGGTGGACGAGGCCTTTGGCGACACGGCCCCGGGCCTGAGCGTGGCCGCCGACAGCGACCAGCCGGGACTGATCGTGCTGCGCTCGGTCGGCAAGTTCTTCGGGCTGGCCGGCCTGCGCCTGGGTTTTGTCGGCGCGCATCCGGCGCTGCTGGCCGAACTGGCCGATCTGCTCGGCCCCTGGTCAGTCAGCGGCCCCGCGCAAACGGTGGCGCGCATGGCGTTCGAAGACCGGACCTGGCAGGACCGGACGCAAACGCGCCTGCTGCTGGCGGGCGAGCACATGCGCACGCTGCTGGGCGCGCACGGCATCGCGGCGAGCGGCACGCCGCTGTTCCACTGGTGGCCGCATGCGCGGCCGGAAGCGTTTCACGAACACCTGGCCAGGCAGGGCATCTGGTGCCGCCTGTTCACCCAGGCGGCGCGCGGCATCCGGCTCGGCCTGCCTGCCAACGACGACGAATGGCGGCGCCTTGCGCGCGCCCTGGAAAACTGGAGCGAAGGATGAGGGAAAACATGGGGCGCGCTAGCCAAGCTGGCAATCGACGATACCTGCGGCTGGGCGCCGTGCTGGCCGGTTTGATCATGGCCCAGGCGGCCCAGGCGGTGACCGTGAAGGACGACGCCGGCACCAACGTCAGCTTGGCCAAGCCGGCGCTGCGCGTGATCTCGATGGCGCCGCATGCGACCGAACTGTTGTTCGCGGCCGGCGGCGGCGCGCGCGTGGTCGGCGCGGTCGACTACAGCGATTATCCGGAAGCGGCCAAGCGCATCCCGCGCATCGGTTCGAACCGCGAGGTCGACGTCGAACGCATCATGGCGCTGAAGCCCGACCTCATCGTGGCCTGGATGCACGGCAGTTCGGAACGCCAGATCGAGCTGGTGCGCCGGACCGGCGTGCCGATCTACCTGAGCGATCCGCAAACCCTGGAAGGCATTCCCGACAGCCTGCAGCGTCTGGCCCGGTTGATGGGCACCGAGGCGGCGGCGCAGCCGGTGGCGGCCGCGCTGCGCGCGCGCCTGGCCGATCTGCGCAAGCGCTATGCGGGCCGCTCGCCGGTGCGCACCTTCTACCAGGTGTGGGACAAGCCGCTGTACACGCTCAGCGGCAAGCACATCGTCACCGACGCGCTGCGCCTGTGCGGCGGCGAAAACATCTTCCATACCCTGCCGGTGACGGCGCCGGTGGTGACGCTGGAAAGCGTGCTGCAGTCCGATCCGGAAGCCATCTTCGGCACCGCCGAGAAGAACTACGGCGGCGTGAACCTGTGGCGCCAGTACCCGACCATGACGGCGGTGCGCAACGAGAACCTGTTCACGGTGGACGGCAACCTGCTGAACCGCGCCGGCCCGCGCATGATCGACGGCGCCGCCGTGATGTGCGAGAAGCTGGAAGAAGCTCGCAAGCACCGCAAATGAGCTTCCCCTTCCAGACCCTAATGGTGCAAGGCACGACCTCGGATGCCGGCAAGAGCACGGTGGTGGCGGCGCTGTGCCGCCTGTTGAAACGGCACGGCGTGCGCGTGGCGCCCTTCAAGCCGCAGAACATGGCACTGAACAGCGCGGTGACCCGGGATGGCGGCGAGATCGGGCGCGCCCAGGCGCTGCAGGCGATCGCCGCCGGCATCGAGCCGCATACCGACATGAACCCGGTGCTGCTGAAACCGTCGAGCGACACCGGCGCCCAGGTCATCATCCACGGCCGCGCGCGCGCCGAGATGAACGCGCGCGACTACCACCGTTATAAAACGGTGGCGATGGCGGCGGTGCTGGAATCGCACGCGCGCCTGGGGAAGCAGTACGACTGCATCGTGGTCGAGGGCGCGGGCAGTCCGGCCGAGATCAATCTGCGCGAGCGCGACATCGCCAACATGGGCTTTGCCGAAGCGGTCGACTGCCCGGTGATCCTGGTAGCGGACATCGACCGCGGCGGCGTGTTCGCGCACCTGGTCGGCACCCTGGCTTGTCTATCCGAGAGCGAGCGCGCGCGCATCGCCGGCTTCGTGATCAACCGCTTCCGCGGCGATATCGGGCTGCTGGAACCGGGCCTGGACTGGCTCGAACGCGAGACCGGCAAGCCGGTGCTGGCGGTGCTGCCCTATCTGCACGGGCTGTATCTCGACGCCGAGGATGCGGTGCAGCCGGCCCAGACCGGGCGCGGCGCTTTCAAGGTGGTGGTGCCCAGCCTGCCGCGCATGAGCAACCACACCGACTTCGACGCCCTGCGCGCCCATCCGGACGTCGATGTCCGCTTCGTGCGCGCCGGTGAAACGATACCCGGCGCCGACCTGATCATCCTCCCGGGCAGCAAGAACACGCGCGGTGACCTGGCATGGCTGCGCAAGCAGGGCTGGCCGGACGCGATCGGTCGCCACCTGCGCTACGGCGGCAAGGTGATCGGCGTATGCGGCGGCTTCCAGATGCTTGGCAAGGTGGTAGACGATCCGCATGGCGTCGAGGGCGGCGCGGGCACGTCGCCCGGTCTTGGCCTGCTCGACCTGGCGACGACGATGACGCAAGAGAAGCGGCTGTGCCGGGTGAGCGGGGTATGCGCCTTCGATGAGGGCACGGCACGCGTGGAAGGCTACGAGATCCACATGGGCGAGTCGCAGGGAACGGCGCTGGAGAAGCCAGCGTTCCGCATCGACGGGCGGCCGGAAGGGGCCTGCTCGGCCGACGGGCAGATCCTCGGGACTTACCTGCACGGCTTGTTCGACCATCCGGATGCCGGCGCTGCCCTGCTGCGCTGGGCCGGTGCACGCAGCGAGCACCGGGTGGATACTGCCGCGTTGCGCGAGGCCAGCCTGGACCGGATTGCGGATGCGGCCCAGCCCTTGTTCGAGCGCTTGATGACTTTGTCCGCTAATGATAGATAAAGCCTATCGACTCGCTTAAATCAATTTACTTTATCTCATAGATGAGAATGACTATCATTTGCTTCAGATTGTTAAGAACTGGAGCAGTACATGATCGTCGCAGCCAAACGCCTCAGCCAAGTCCTCACCCACATGGCCATCGCCTATACCCTTGCCTACACGGTAACGGGCTCGGCGGTGTTCAGCGGCCTGGCCGTGATCGCGGAGCCGATCATCAACGTGCTGCTGCTCCCTTTCCACGAGGCGGCCTGGGCGAAACGCCGGCGTATGGCGCGTGACGACAAGGCGCGCTATGTGGCAATGGCCGGCGAAAAGCTCAGCCAGACTTTCTTGCACGCCGGCGTTGCTTTCACTGTGATGTATGTGACGACCGGCTCCTGGGCGATCGGCGGCGTTGCTGCGGTGCTCGAACCGATTTGCAACGTGATCATCTTGCCGCTGCACGACCGCCTGTGGGAACACGCCGAGCGCGCCAGTACGCCGGCCGTGCGCCTGCACGGCGCCTGAATCGTTCTCACCGGGCCGGCTCAGCGCCGGCCTCGTCCGTATCCCCAGCCTCCACCACGGTGCGACCAGCCACCGCCTCGTCCATGCCAGCCGTACGATCGTCCGCCATGGTATTTGCCATAGCCATGGCGGTGTCCATAGCCGCC
Organism: Massilia sp. IC2-278; assembly: GCF_020708045.1. Taxonomy (GTDB): domain Bacteria; phylum Pseudomonadota; class Gammaproteobacteria; order Burkholderiales; family Burkholderiaceae_D; genus Telluria. The sequence continues at coordinate 532 of NZ_JAJFES010000035.1, read as the reverse complement.
GCGATCGTAATAGCCGAATCCAAAATTCAGCGCGACCGGAGGACCGACGTAGGTCGGATAGCCATAGCCATAGCTCGGGTAATAGTAGGGGTCGTAGGCCGCGGCGTAAGGTGGCCCGTAGACAACGCATCCGCCCAGGCTGCCGGCAATCACCAAGCCAACAGCAAGACGCTTCACTGCGCGCATACCTCGAGTGTTCATGTCAGATCCCCGAACGCGAACCTGGTTTCATTCTAGTTCGGTACGCCAGGTTTGCAACGTGAATGTTTGGCTATAAGGGATGGGTTTTGTAGGGTGGACACCTGTGTCCACGCTGTTTCACCGGCTGATCAGCGGCGCTGGATGAAACAGTCCTGCAGTCAAAACAGGCGCCCAAAGCAAAAAACCCCGCAGAGATCACTCTGCGGGGTTTTTCATATAACTAGCCTGACGATAACCTACTTTCACACTGGTTGCAGCACTATCATCGGCGCAAAGTCGTTTCACGGTCCTGTTCGGGATGGGAAGGGGTGGGACCGACTTGCTATGGTCA
>NZ_JAJFES010000034.1 GCF_020708045.1 Massilia sp. IC2-278 | reverse complement strand
GTGATTACATCGAGAAGTACTACAATACGCGGCGGTTACATCAGACCTTGGGCTACCAAACGCCTGCCGCCGTCGACGCTGCATACCGTGTGCCTAAATAACTGTCCAGGATATCCGGATCACCTCAAGTCTGACATCCGGACACGAACTCAAGCGTATCCGGAGCCTGCCAGTGTTGAATGCAGAGCCCGTGTCTTGATGTCAGACCTGACCCCGGCTGTTTATTTACCCAGCAGGAAGACCAGCGGCACTTCCAGGCGCGCGGCCCAGGCCTTTTCGTTGTGGTCGTCGGCGGGATACACCTTGCTCAGGTAATTCGACTCCGTATAGCCCTTGTCGCGCACGATCTGGTCGACGAAGGTCTGGTACGGCGCATACAGCGCGTCGAGGCCGACGCCGCCGTGGTCCTGGTACAGCTTGTGTCCCTGCGGCGGCGGCAGCTTGTGGTTCAGGTAGTTGTAGGCGGCCAGCGGCAAGGCGGCGTTGTGCTTGCCGGTGCCGGGCCAGTGGGTCGACAGGCCGGCCGCGCCGCCGAATACCTGCGGGTATTCGCTCATCGCATACACCGAAATCAGGCCGCCCATGCTCGAGCCCATGATGAAGGTGCCGGCGGCATCAAGACGCGTGGCGTACTTGGCGTCGATCACGGGTTTGAGTTCCTGCACCAGGAAGCGCAGGTAGTCGTCGGCTTCCGGCGCGTGCTTCAGGCCGTCGCGCACGAAGGCCGCGCGTGCTTCGGGCGTCATCTCGTCGAGGAATTTCTCGGGAAAGTATTCGAAGTAGCGGTTCTGCGCGATGTTGAAGACGCCGACGATGATCGTGTCCTCCACCTTCCCTTCGCGATTCAATCGCGCCAGGGTTTCGTGCACGTGCCAGGCGGTCTTGTTCCAGGTCGTGGATGGATCGAACAGCATCTGGCCGTCGTGCATGTAGAGCACCTGGAAGCGCTTGCCGGCGCGCGCCTTCTCGGCGTAATCGCCCGGCACCCACACTTCCACCGGGCGCGCCTCGACGAACTTCGACGGCGCCAGCGCCAGGCGCTCGAGCTTGCCGACGGTAACGCGCGCGGCAGCCGGCGCCGCCGATGCTGATGCAGCAGGCGCAGCGGGTGCGGCCGATGCCGGCACGGCGGCGGACAACACGGACAGGCAGAGGCAGGTCTTGGCGAACGACTTCACAGGGTCTCCCGATAAATATTGATGAGCTGACATTATGCCCCCGCCCCTGCCCGGCGCGAACAAACCGGCAATATTGCGCAGCGTCTCGAAGTGTTTGCGTGCCGACTCGCCACGCCCGGCATGCCACAGACGGTCAAACCGTGGAATAGTTGCCGTCAACGGCCCTGGTGCACACGAATGACGGCGTCAGGGCCAAAACACCAAACTTGTCTATACCGCACACCGTTGAAGATGTTAATTATTGTTTAGTTAAGATTCCGGTATGATGCACTACGAATTCATCAATTTCGATCATCCACATTTGGCGGAGGAATGCGCATGACTACGCAGGCACGAAGATTCGCCAGGCGCGAGATGGACACCCCGAAAGACATCGCGGGTGCGGAGATGGACATGGTGCGCCAGGAACTCGAAGACCGGCTCGCCGCGCTGCTCGCCGACAGCGGCCCGAGCTCGGACCGCCTGGCCGCCGCCATGCGCGCCGCCGCCCTCGGTTCCGGCAAGCGCATGCGTCCGCTGCTGCTGATGCTGGTCGCGCGCGACCTCGGCTGCGATTCGCCGGCCCTGATCGACGTCGCCTGCGCCGTCGAGCTGGTGCACGCGGCCTCGCTGGTGCTCGACGACATGCCCTGCATGGACGATGCCCAGCTACGCCGCGGCAAGCCGACGATCCACGTGCAGTATGGCGAAGACGTCGCCATCCTCGCCTCGATCGCCCTGCTCAGCCGCGCCTTCGGCATCCTCGGTTCGGCCCAGGACATCCCGCCGCCGGTGCGCGCGCGCCTGGTGGCGCGGCTGTCGGAAACCATCGGCGCGCAGGGCCTGGTGCGCGGCCAGTTCCTCGACCTGCAGGCCACTGCCCGCTCGGCCGAGGACATCGCCACCACCAACGAACTCAAAACCGGCGTGCTGCTCGGCGCCGCGGTCGACATGGCCGCCATCATTGCCGAAACTGACGACTGCGTCGCCCGCTCGCTGCGCGCCTTTGCGCTGGCCGCCGGTCACGCCTTCCAGCTGCGCGACGACTTCCAGGACGGCCCCGGCATGGACCCGACCATCACCGGCAAGGACACCGGCAAGGACGTCAACAAGGCCACCTTCATCAACACCCTCGGCTTCGATGAAGCGCGGCGGCGCCTGATGGACCACCTGCACGAGGCCGACCGCTGCCTGACCGACGCCATCGGCAGCAAGCAGGGCACGCGCCGCTTCGTGGGCAGCCTGTTCGGCGGCGGCGCGGGGCAGTATTTCGCCGGCCAGCAGGCCGACTATGCCGTGCGCCACTGACCATGGCCGCCTGCACCCCGTCGAATCAACCCGTGTAACTGGAGATTCCCCCGCATGGCCCACTTCGGCGTGGTCGCACCGGCGTTCTACAGCCACTACAACGCGATGGCGGCGCTCGGCCTCGAACTGGCTGCGCGCGGCCACCGCATCACCTTCCTGCACCAGCTTGACGCCGGCGCCTACCTGAAGGACCCGCGCCTCGGCTTCCACGCCGTCGGCCGCGACACCCACCCGGCCGGAACGCTCGCCGCCTCGATCGAACGCGCCGCCAATCCCGGCGGGCCGCTGGGCCTGCGCCGCGTGATCCAGGACATGGCGCGCACCACCGATATGCTGTGCCGCGAACTGCCGCCCGCCATCACGGCGCTTGGCATCGACGCCCTGCTGTGCGACCAGATGGAAGCGGCCGGCGGCCTGGTGGCCGAGGGCATGGGCCTGCCTTTCGCCTCGGTGGCGAACGCGCTGCCGGTGAACCGCGAACCCGGCATTCCGCTGCCGGTCATGCCTTTCGATTTCGAGGACAGCGAGCGCGCGCGCCACATGGTCGAGGGCAGCACCCGCGTCTACGACTGGCTGATGTCGCCACATGCCGAGGTGATTGCGGCGCAGGCGCGCAGCCTGGGCCTGGCGCCGCGCAGCGCCATGCACGAATGCCTGTCGCCGCTGCTGCAGGTGAGCCAGACGGTCGAGTCCTTCGACTTCCCGCGCAAGGCGTTGCCGCCGCATTTCCACCACGTCGGCCCGCTGCGCTTCACGCAGGCCGCGCAAGTCCCTGACGACGGCCGCCGCATGCCGGATATCGATCCCGGCCGCCCCTTCGTCTTCGCTTCGCTCGGCACCCTGCAGGGCGGGCGCTTCGGCCTGTTCAAGCGCATCGTCCAGGCGTGCCGCAAGCAGGACGTGCAATTGCTGGTCGCCCATTGCGGCGGCCTCGACGAACGCCAGGCCCAGGCCCTGCGCGACGCGGGGGCCGACTGGGTGGTCGCCTTTGCGCCGCAAGAAGAAGTCCTGGCGCGCGCCGACGTCGTGATCTCGCACGCCGGCTCGAACACGGTAATGGATGCGATTGCCGCCAGCACGCCGATCCTGGCGCTGCCGATCGCCTTCGACCAGCCCGGCGCGGCGGCGCGCATCCGCCATACCGGCATCGGCCTGTCGGCGTCGCCGCGCTTTGCCAGCCCGGCGCAGATCGGCCGCCTGCTGCGCCGCCTGCTCGACGATGCCGGCTTCGCCAGGCGCATGGCGCCGCTGGCCGCAGACCTGGCGCGCGCCGGCGGCACCCCGCGCGCGGCCAGCCTGGTCGAGGAGGCGCTGGGCCAGCGGCTCTCCTCGCGCCAGCCCGTCCAGGCGCAGGTGCAGGCAGGGCCGCCGGCAACGGCCGAGACGGGCGTGGCCAGCCTTGGATAAACCCGTCATGGCAAGCGCAGCGCAATACGATCTGATCCTGGCCGGCGGCGGCCTGGCCAACGGCCTGATCGCCTGGCGCCTGCACACCCTGCGCCCGGACCTGCGCATCCTGCTGCTGGAAGCGAGCGAGCGCATCGGCGGCAACCACACCTGGTCCTTCCACGACGGCGATTTGACACCCGAGCAGCATGCCTGGATCGCGCCGGTCGTCGCCAGGCGCTGGCCGCGCTACGACGTGGTCTTTCCCGACTATGCACGCACGCTGGGTAGCGGCTATGCCAGCGTTACGTCCGATGCCTTCGCGCGCGTCATCGGTGCGGCGCTCGGCCCCTCCTTGCGCACAGGCGTGCGGATCGAGGCCTTGAGCCCGACCACGGTCACGCTGGCCGGCGGCGAAGTCCTGCATGCGCGCGCCGTGATCGACGGCCGCGGCGTGCGCGCGTCGGATCGTCTTGCGCTCGGCTACCAGACCTTCCTCGGCCAGGAAGTGCGCCTGGCCGCGCCGCATGGCCTCACCGCCCCCATCATCATGGACGCCAGCGTCGAACAGCAGGGCGGCTACCGCTTCGTGTACACCCTGCCCTTCGACGCGCACACGCTGCTGATCGAAGACACCCATTACGTCGACACCGGCGCCTGGGAGCCGGAACGCCTGCGCGCGAATATCGCCGAGTATGCGCGGGCGCGCGGCTGGCAAATCATGGAGGTGCTGCGCGAGGAACACGGTTCGCTGCCCATCGTGCTGGCCGGCGACTTCGACGCCTACTGGCGCGAGCTCGATGGCCAGCCCTGCGCCGGCCTGCGCGCCGGCCTGTTCCACTCGACCACGGGTTACTCGCTGCCGCATGCGGTGCGCCTGGCCGAGCGCATCGCTTCATTCTCCGAATTCAGCGCCCCGCGCCTGTTCGCGGCGATTCGCGACGAAGCGCAACAGGAGTGGCGCGCCCAGCGCTTCTTCCGCCTGCTCAACCGCATGCTGTTCCTGGCCGGCAGTCCCGACAAACGCTGGCGCGTGATGGGGCGCTTCTACCGCCTGTCGCCGCGCCTGATCGCCCATTTCTACGCCGGCCGCCTGCGCCTGCGCGACAAGGCGCGCATCCTCAGCGGTAAACCGCCCGTGCCCCTGGTGGCCGCCTTTGCCGCGGCCCGCAAGACCCACCCTCGTCAGATCAGGAATTCCGAATGAACCAACAACAAACCGCCGTGGTCATCGGCGCCGGCTTCGGCGGCCTGGCGCTGGCCATCCGCCTGCAAGCACGCGGCATCCAGACCACCCTGCTGGAAAAGCGCGACAAGCCGGGCGGCCGCGCCTACGTGTATGAAGACCAGGGCTTCGTGTTCGACGCCGGCCCCACCGTGATCACCGATCCGTCCTGCATCGAGGAGCTGTTCACGCTGGCCGGCAAGCGCATCGAGGACTATGTCGAGATGCTGCCGGTCGAACCCTTCTACCGCCTGTGCTGGGAGGACGGCAGCCACTTCGATTACCTGAATAACCAGGAAGCGCTGGACCGCCAGATCCACGCGCGCAACCCGGCCGACGTCGAGGGTTATAAACGCTTCCTAGCGTATTCAAAGGCCGTGTTCGAGGAAGGCTACATCAAGCTCGGCACCGTGCCTTTCCTGTCCTTCCGCGACATGATCCAGGCCGGCCCACAGCTGGCGCGCCTACAGGCCTGGCGCAGCGTGTACGGCATGGTGTCGCGTTTCATCCAGGACGAGCATTTGCGCCAGGCCTTTTCCTTCCACTCGCTGCTGGTGGGCGGGAATCCCTTCGCCACGTCCTCGATCTACACCCTGATCCACGCGCTGGAACGGCGCTGGGGTGTGTGGTTCCCGCGTGGCGGCACCGGGGCACTGGTGAAGGGACTCGTAAAACTGTTCCAGGACATCGGCGGCCGCTTCGAATTGAATGCCCCAGTGGCGCGCATCGAAACGAGCAACGGCCGCGCCACCGGCGTGCGCCTGGAAGATGGCCGCCTGTTCGCGGCCGATGCCGTGGCCTCGAACGCCGACGTGGTCCACACCTACGCCAAGCTGCTCGGCCACGATGCGCGCGGCACGGCCGAAGCCGATTCGCTGAAGAAGAAACGCTTCAGCAATTCCCTGTTCGTGCTCTACTTCGGGCTGGACCACCACCATTCGCAGCTGCAGCACCACACCGTGTGCTTCGGCCCGCGCTACCGCGAACTGATCAAGGACATCTTCAACGGGGAATCGCTGGCCGACGATTTTTCGCTCTACCTGCACGCGCCCTGCGTCACCGACCCGTCGCTGGCGCCGCCCGGCTGCGGCAGCCACTACGTGCTGGCGCCGGTGCCGCACCTGGGCAATGCGCCGATCGACTGGGAAGTCGAAGGCCCGCTGTACCGCGACCGCATCTTCGAGTATCTGGAAAAGCGCTACATGCCGGGCCTGCGCAGCCAGCTCGTCACCAGCCGCATCTTCACGCCGCTCGACTTCCGCGACCAGCTGAACGCCCATCACGGCTCGGCCTTCTCGCTGGAGCCGATCCTCACGCAAAGCGCCTGGTTCCGCCCGCACAACCGCGACGCCGAGCTGGCGAACGTCTACCTGGTCGGCGCCGGCACCCATCCCGGCGCCGGCGTGCCGGGCGTGATCGGTTCGGCCAAGGCCACCGCCGGCCTGATGCTGGGCGAGGTGGCGGCATGAGCGAAGCGCTGATGCAGCATGCGACCCAGACCATAGAAGTAGGGTCGAAAAGCTTTGCGGCGGCGGCGAAACTGTTCGATGCCGAGACCCGGCGCGGCGTGCTGATGCTGTATGCCTGGTGCCGCCATTGCGACGACGTGGTGGACGGCCAGGAGCTGGGCTTCGCCCCTGCGGCCGGCGCGCAGGCGCCGCACGCCGCCGGGCACGATCCCGTCAAGGAGCTGGCCCTGCTGCGCGACCAGACCCGCCGCGCCTACGCCGGCGAACGCATGCACGATCCGGCTTTTGCCGCCTTCCAGGAAGTTGCGCTCAGGCACGGCATCGAGCCGCGCCATGCCTACGACCACCTGGCCGGCTTCGCCATGGACGTCGAGGGCGCCCGTTACGAGACCATCGACGACACCCTGCGCTACTGCTACCACGTGGCCGGCGTGGTCGGCCTGATGATGGCCTCGATCATGGGCGCGCGCGACCCGGCCGTGCTGGACCGCGCCTGCGACCTGGGCCTGGCCTTCCAGCTGACGAACATCGCGCGCGACATCGTCGACGATGCGCACATCGGCCGTTGCTACCTGCCGGCTGCCTGGCTGCGCGAAGCCGGCATCCCGCAGGACGAGATCGCGCTGCCGCGCCACCGCGAGGCGCTGGCGAAGATCGCCGCACGCCTGGTCGACCATGCCGAGCCGTATTACGAATCGGCTTATGCCGGCCTGGCTGCGCTGCCGCTGCGTTCAAGCTGGGCGATCGCCACGGCGCGCCTGGTGTACCGGCAGATCGGCATCGTGGTGAAGCGGCGCGGGCCGCATGCCTGGGACACGCGCGCCGGCACGAGCAAGCTCACCAAGTTGTGGCTGCTGCTGCGCGGCGGGTGCGATGCGCTCAGTTCACGGATTCGGACGACGAGTTCGCCGCGCCCTGCCCGGCTGTGGAGCCGCCCTGCTGGCGGCGCTGAGGGTGACGCTGCAGGCGGCCTCCATGCAGCGCGTGCAACTGCTGCTTGAGGCTGTCGGCCGAAGGCGCGTACAGGAAACCGAAGGAGACCGCGCCCTCCTTGCCGTCGACCGCGTGATGCATGCGGTGGGCCTGGTAGAGACGCTTGAGGTAGCCGCGCTTGGGCACGTAGCGAAAGGGCCAGCGCCCGTGCACCAGGCCGTCGTGGGCAACGAAGTAGAGCAGGCCGTAGGCCGTCATGCCGGCGCCGATCCACTCGAGCGGATGGTAGCCGCGCGTGCCGGCGTAGATGAGGGCGATGGCGACACCGGCGAAGACCACCGCGTACAAGTCGTTTTTCTCGAACCAGCCGGTGCGCGGCTCGTGGTGCGACTTGTGCCAGCCCCAGCCGAAGCCATGCATGACGTACTTGTGCGCGACGATGGAGAAGAGTTCCATGAACACGACGGTGAGCACGACGATAAGCGTATTGAGCAGCATGGTTTAACGAATCAACAAGAAGCCGGGATACCCACAGCCTACCATGGCGCACACCGCGCACGGCTGGGGAAGCGGCTTATCACCCCTCATGAATAAAGGACGACACATGTTTTCACGCTTGGTTTTCGGTTGCACCCTGTTTTGCGCGCTGACGGCGGGCGCATCGGCCGCCACGGTCGAGGTACGCGTCTCGGGCGTCATGGCCGGCAAGGGCAAAATCAACGTCGCCCTGTGCGATAAGGAACGCTTCCTGAAGCAATGCGGCTACAGCGGCTCGGCCCCGGCCAAGGGTACGGACACGGTAATCACGCTGAAGGACATCCCGGCCGGTAGCTGGGCCGTCATGGCCTACCAGGACGAGAACGAAAACAATGAACTCGACCGCAGCTTCATCGGCATTCCGAAAGAGAACTACGGCTTCAGCCGCGATGCGCGCGGCAAGTTCGGGCCGCCGGGCTTCGAGGACGCGGCGATCGAGGTGAAAGAAGGCACCACGGTGGCGCCCGTGAAGCTGAAGTAGGAAATGGTAGGAAGCGGGCCCCTGCGCCACCCGCCGTGCATGCAAATGTGACAATTGAAGAGTTTCTTTTCAGCTAGGGAATGCTAGAGTTGGCACTCACGGGCGCAGTGCCCGTTCTACATGGAGGAAGCGAAGGATGAAGAAACTCTGTCTGCTGGCGGGCGTGGTCGTGTTGATTGCCGGGTGTGCGAGCCCGTCTGGAACGGCATCGGGAACGGACGGGAGCCAGGTGGTGAGCAGGGAGCGCGCTTCGGATGACGACCTGCCGACCGGCTCGCTCATCCGCCGCAAGAAGTCGGAGCCGAGCAAGGTGCAGACGGTCACGCTCGACAGGCAGGCTGAAGTCGAACGCTAGACTGCAGCAGCGCAGCCCGGCAGCAGCAAGGCTAGGCCCCGTCGATCACCCGCATCAGGAAGTGCATCTTGCGCGGCGCCCGGTGCCGCTCGTGGATCTCGCGCGTCAGCACCTCCACCCGGCGCGGCTGCAGCGCCAGCTGGCGCACGTCGATCGGGGCGCCGGCCGCCAGGTTGCCGGCGAACTGGGCCGCCAGCTGCTGCGATACCGTCCCGGTCAGCGTGACCGCCACCCCGTGCAGCGTCGTCTTCAGCTCGAAACTGCGCGATTCGGGCAGGACGAACACCGTCCCGACGAATTCGTTGCCGTGCTCTTCCATGGTTGTCTCCATCGATGACCGCTGCATCTTCATCATAGCAAGCCGGTGGCGCAGTTCAACATCGGCACGCCTGCGACATGCGTCGATCCCCATGCGCCAGGCGTGCAAAAGTGACAATTGAAGAGAATATGCCGGCCCTCGCAATGCTAGAGTTTGCATTCGCGGGCGTCCCGCCTGTCCACACATCGAAGGAGCGAGCATGAAGAAGCTGTTGCTACTGGGAGGCATGATGCTGTTGCTGGCAGGGTGCGCCAGCACTGCCGAGACCGAGCCGGGCAAGACATCGCGCCAGGAACGCGTCGCCGATTCCTACGCCCCGACGGGCACCTTCATTCCGCGCAAGAAGTCCGAGCGCGGCGCAACCAATACCACCGAGATCGACAAACAGACCTTCGAGAACGACCGGATGAACAGCAACGGCACCAACAACGCCATCGGCCGCTAGCCTCATCGGTCGCCCCATCAGGAAATGCAGCTTGCGCGGCGCCGGCCGCAACTCGCGCCGCCGGCATGCAACTGGCGCCGGCAACCGCGTCCCTCGTCGCATCGGCCCACGCCGTGCCGGGCGCGCCGCTACAGTGGCTTCACCCTACAACGCCACTGGAGAACGCCATGCAATCCCACCGCCTCGCCATCTGCCTCGCCGCCCTGTTCGCAAGCTGCGCCGCCCACGCCGGCGACCTGAGCATCACCGTCGAAGGCGTGAAAAACGACCAGGGCCAGATCATGGTCGCGCTCTACGATTCGGCCGACGGCTTCCTGAAACGCACCGTGAAAGCCGGCGCCGCCCCGGCCGCGAATGGCAGCACCAAAGTCGTCGTCAAGGACGTCCCGGCCGGCGCCTACGGCTTCGCCCTGTTCCACGACGCCAACGGCAACGGCAAGATGGACAAGAACATGATGGGCATTCCGTCCGAGGACTACGCCTTCAGCAACAACGCCCTCGGCAACATGGGGCCGCCGTCGTTCGAGCAGGCGCGCTTCACCGTGCCGGCCGCCGGCGCCGCCGTTACCGTTTCGCTGCGCTGAGGCTGCCATGGACCGCCGCCGCTTCCTTTCCGCGGGTCTGGGCCTGGGCGCCCTCGCCCTCACCGGCAACGCCCGCGCCGACGCCGCCACCTACCAGCGCTTCCACGCCGCCCTGGCGCGCGACAAATCGCTCGCCGTGTATGCCGACCAGGTGGGCGAGCAGTCGGGCCTGGCCGTGGTCGAAGGCCGCCTGCCAAAGGATTTACAGGGCAGCTTCTACCGCAACGGGCCCGGCCGCTTCGAACTCGGCCGCGAGCGCTACCACCACTGGTTCGACGGCGACGGTTTCGTGCAGCGCTGGACCATCGACGGCGGCAAGGTGCGCCACCACGGGCGCTTCGTCGAAACCCGGCGCTTCCGCGACGAGTCCGAGGCCGGCCAATTCCTGTACCCCGCCTTCGGCACCATGTTCGCGCGCCGCGGCTTCCGCGACAACGACACCCTGAACGCCGCGAATACCAACCTGCTCCCTTTCAATGGCCGCCTGTACGCGCTGTGGGAAGGCGGCTCGGCCACCGAGGTCGACCCCGACACGCTGGCCACGCTCGGCATCAAGACCTGGCGCGACGACGTCAAGGCGATGCCCTTCTCGGCGCATCCGAAGCTCGATCCGCAGGGCGGCATGTGGAACTTCGGCGCCCTGCCCGGCGCCAACCGCCTGGCCCTGTACCAGATCGATGCCGCCGGCGCGCTGCTGCGCACGGGCGTGCTCGAGGTGCCGCAGCTGGCGATGGTGCACGACTTCGCCGTCAGCGCGAAGCACCTGGTGTTCGTGGTGCCGCCTTATGACTTCAGCGGCGACTCCGCACTGAGCTTCGCCGAGCGGCATAGCTGGGCTGGCAGCGGCGCCAGGGCGCGGCCGACGCGCGTGGTCGTGGTGGCGAAAGACACGCTGACGCTGCGCCAGGTCTTCGAGCTGCCGCCGCAGATGGTCTTCCACCTCGGGAACGCCTGGGACGACGGCGACTGCACCCGCTTCGACGTGGTGCTGCACGCGGGCGACGCCCTGGCAGGCCTGGGCAGCTTGATGAGCGGCACGCGCGCAGACAATGCGCTAGGCCGTAGCCAGGCCGTGCAGGTGTGCCTCGACTACGCCAGCGGCCGGGCCACGACCGGGCGCCTGCTCGGCCCCAGCGAATTCCCGCGCGTGATGCCGCAGGTAATCGGCACGCGCCACCGGCGCCTGGCGCTATTGAGCAGCGACCGCGCCAACCGCGAACTGGTGCTGGACACCGTGAACGTGGTCGACACCGACAGCGGCAAGGTCGACAGCTACCGCTTCGGCGCCGGCTGGCAGGTCGAGGAACACGTGCTGGTGCCGCGCCGCGGCGCGCGCAATGAACGCGACGGCTACCTGGTTGGCGTGGCTCAGGATACCCGGCGCGGCGTGGGCGTGCTGAGCGTGTTCGACGCGGCAAAGATCAGCAACGGACCGCTGGCCCTGGCCAGCTTGCCCTATCGCACGCCGCACTGCTTTCATGGTAATTTCTTGGCTACTTGACCACCCCATGACCATGTCCTCCCACCCTCCCGAACCAGCGCCGCGCGGCGTGCATCCGCTCGAAGTGCTGGCGCCGTTTCGCCGCATCCGCGCGTCGCCGCTGCGCAACCTGGTCTACACCTTCGTCTGGAACTGCCTGATCGGCCTGGCGCTCGCCGCCGCCGAACAGTGGCTGGCCGGCCGGCCCGGGCCGTTCGGGCCGCGGCTGGCCGTCATGCTGGTCGGCGCCAACGTGGTCGGCTTCCTGATCCATGGCGCCCTGTACGGCCTGCGCCGCTTTGCGCCGCTGGCGGTGTCGGGCAAGGGCTGGCGTCCGCGCCTGGCGCAGATGGCGGTGTCCGGCATCGGCGCCCTGCTCGGCATCGGACTGATGCGCGTCGTGCTGTCGAACGCCCATCCGCTCGACGTGCTGCGCTCGGGACCGATGATCACCATCGCCGTGTATGCGGCCGGCACCGCCATCATCATCCGCCTGGTGCTGTTTGCCGGCGAGCGCCGTATCGAACGCGAGACCCATGCCGCGCGCCAGCAGGAGCAGATCGCCGCCGCCGGGCGCATGCTGGCCGAAGCGCGCTTGCGCGCCCTGCAGGCCCAGATCGAACCGCACTTCCTGTACAACACCCTGGCCAACGTGGTCAGCCTGATCGACACCCAGCCGGCGCAGGCGCGACGCATGCTGGAGCGCTTCATCGACTACCTGCGCGCCAGCCTGGCCGCCAGCCGCGCCGATTCGGCCACGCTCGGCGGTGAGCTCGACCTGGTCCGCGCCTACCTCGACGTGCTGGGCGTGCGCATGGGCGCGCGCCTGCGCTACCGCATCGAGGCGGACTCGGACACGCGCCAGCTGCCGATCGCGCCGATGCTGCTGCAGCCGCTGGTCGAGAACGCGATCATGCACGGCATCGAGCCGAAGATGGAAGGCGGCGAGGTACTGGTGCGGGCGCGGCTGGTCGACGATGCGCTGTGCGTGGAGGTCAGCGACAGCGGCATGGGCCTGGGCCATGCGGCGCCGCGTCCCGGCGGCGGGGTCGGCCTGTCGAACCTGCGCGAGCGGGTGCAGCGGCTGCACGGGCCGACCGCTCAGCTACAATTAATCGAAAACCAACCCTGCGGCGTGACTTCGCGCCTGCTGCTGCCACTCACGAAGGTGACGCCATCGATTCCCCCCGCGCCCTGATCGCCGACGACGAACCGCATTTGCTCGACTACCTCGCTGCCCAGCTGGCCCAGGCCTGGCCCGAACTGCGCGTAACGCGCGCCGCCAACGGCATCCAAGCGCTGGAGCTGATCGACGAGCTGGCGCCGGATGTCGTCTTCCTCGATATCCAGATGCCGGGGCTGACCGGCATCGAACTGGCGGCAAGGCTGTGCGCCGGCGGTCGTCCGCCACGGGTCGTGTTCACCACCGCGCATGAGCAGTATGCGGTGCATGCGTTCGAGCACGCGGCGTTTGATTATTTGTTGAAGCCGATCGGGCTGGAGCGGCTGCAGCGTACCGTGGACCGGTTGCGCGAGGCCTTGCGTTCATCGGCGCCGGCGCCGAGCGTGGCGCCGGATGCCTTGCAGGCGCTGCTGCGGCAGCTGGGCGTTTCCGCGCCTGCTGCTTCTCCCGCGCCGGCGCCGCTGCAATGGATACGCGCGGCGCAGGGGCAGGAAACGCGGCTGATTGCGGTGGACGAGGTAATCTACTTCCAGAGCAATGACAAGTACACCAGCATCTTCCTGGCGGACGGCGAAAGCCTGATCCGCACGCCGCTGGCCAAGCTGAAGGAGCAACTCGATCCGCAGCAGTTCTGGCAGATTCATCGCGGGGTGATCGTGGCGGCCAAGCACGTGGCAGGCACGCGCACCGATTTTCGCGGTCGCCTGCATGTGAAGCTCAAGGGGCGTGAGGAGCAGTTGGTCGTCAGTCGGAATTACGTGGATTTGTTCCGGCAGATGTGAATCGGCCCTCGACGTCTCCCGTACGGTGGGGTGTTTGAGGCCGGGGGCCTCAAACACGAAGTGCCCACGCGGTTACGTGCGTGTCCTTTTTGCATTGGCGGTGAGGTATCGCTCGCCGGCCCAAACCATCATCGCGATCGTCGACCGGGTTTGACGTTCGCGGGCGATATGTCATCCTCGCGGGCCAAACGCATACGCACGTAACCGCGTGGGCACGGGGTGCCTGTTTAGCACAGGGACATGGGTAACACATGGCTAGAGACATGGGTAACACATGTGCCGGGCTATTCTAGCTGCTCTCGCCGTCGATTCGTAGATCGATATTCTTTACTTCCCAGTTGCAGTAGAAGA
>NZ_JAJFES010000033.1 GCF_020708045.1 Massilia sp. IC2-278 | reverse complement strand
ATGAAGCGGGAACGATCTCCCGCTTCGATGGCAACTGCTTGTTTGTCATGTAAATCCTCCAGGGACATATTGTCCACTATTTGGATGTCCATGAATCCCGGACCCTCTCAACCTGACCCCCGCTGTTTCAGAAGCGGACCTTGACGAAGGCCGATGGGCCGGTCAGTTTCAGGTCGAGGTCGGCGCTGCGTTCGCGGTTGCGGTGCAGGTCGATCTTCTGGATGCCGTAGTCGGCGACCAGGCTGACGTTGCGCGCAAAGGCCCATTCGACGCCGGCCGAGCCGTTGTACACGTGCCCTTCCACCGAGCCGCCGTTCTTCTTGATGCCGCCGGCTTCGGCGAACAGGCGCACCTTGTCGTTGAGGGCATGGCGCCACGACAGTTCGACGGTCGGCGCCCAGACGTTGTCGCTGGCCGAACCCGAGCCGCTCCAGGAGTAGTTTTCCACCGGCGCCGCGGCGCTCACGTTGGCCTCGCCCGAACCCGAGATCTTGGCGCGCAGGTAAGCGGCGCCCAGGCCCACGCCGAAGGCGTTCTTCTCTTTCCCGAACCAGTATTTGTAGGCCAGGCGCGCCATTTCCACGCGCAGCTTGGCGTTCGCGGTGATGGTGCCGCTGACCGGACGGCCCTCGTACTCGGTGTCGCCGTCGACCGTGGCGCCATAGCCCTTGCTGAAGCGGAAGTAGTCGAACGAGAGGCCGTGGCTGTCGCCGAACAGCAGCTCGGCTTTCACGCGCGGCAGGGTTTCGTGACCGATCTTCTCGTCGGGCGTGTCGACACGGCCGTAGCGGGTATCGCCACCCACGTGGATCTTCGGTTCGGCATAGAAGGCGCCGGCCGACAGGCTCATGCGGTCGAGCGCAGGCGACATCTGCGCCTGGGCCATGCCGGCCGCGGTGGCGCCGAGCAGGATGGCGGCTTTCAGGATAGTCAGGGATGGACGGGCGGCAGGCGTGACGAGGCGGGACATGGATTCTCCGATGAATAAAGTGTTGTTCAGGTTTGCCCGCCAGACCATGTCTTGACGCGGCAGTACTTTATTATCGCCAATGTCACAATAACAACGCGCACGATTGCTGACCACGGGGTCAGTAGACGGCAAAACGCTACGGCCAGGCGCCGCCCGCTGCCTCGCATTCCCTGCGCTGCGGCGCCGTCAGCGGCAATTCGAGCCGCAGTGCGGTGCCCTCCCCCGTCCCGGTAACGATGTCCAGGCGCCCGCCTGCCAGCAGCGCGCGCTCGTGCATGCCGGCCAGGCCCCAGTGCCCCGGCTTCCCTGCTCTGGCCACCTCGCTGTCGATGCCGATGCCGTCGTCGCGCACGGCCAGCGTGAGCAAGTGGCCGGCATGGCCCAGCTCCATGCTCACGTGCGATGCGGCGCCATGGCGGCAGGCATTGCGCAGGGCTTCTTCCGCGATGCGGCAGCAGGTGTCGGCAAGATCGGCTTCCACATGGGGCGGCTCGCCCACGGCCGTGAATGCGATCTCGCGCCGGTACTCCGCGCCGACGCGCGCTGCCAGGCCGGCCAGCATGGCGCCCAGGTCGACGGGATGCCTGTCTCCCGCCCGAAGGCCGTGCACGCGGTCGCGCGCCTCGGCCACCATGCCCCTGGCCCGGCCCAGGGCGGCGTCCAGCCTGGTGCGCAGGGGTTCCTGCACCGCCGACTGCGCCGCCGCGTCGAAGATGAAGATCAGCCCCTGCACGCCCTGCAGCAGCGTATCGTGCAGCTCGCGGGCGATGCGTTCGCGCTCGGCCTGGCGGGTGCGCTCGATCGCCAGCAGGCGCCGCGCCTGCACGTGCAGGCGATACCGGTACAGCGCCCACAGCAGGGCCGCGGCCAGCAGCGCGCAGGCAGCCCGGAACCAGCCGGTCTGCGTCAGGCTGGGCGTGACCTGCACCGACAGCGGATCGCTCTGCGGCCCTGCCACCCCGTCGCCATTCACGGCCTGCGCCACGAAGCGGTAGCTGCCGGGCGGCAGGCCGGTGTAGGTCGCCTCGGTCGCGGCGCCGGCCTGCTGCCAGTCGCGGTCGTATCCTTCGAGGCGGTAGCGGTAGCGCACGCGTTCCGGCATCGACAGCGCCGGCGAGGCAAAGGCAAAGCTCATCCGGCCCGGCGCCGGCGGCAGGACCAGGGACGGCCCGGCATCGTGCACCTTGCCGTCGACGGTGGTGCGCAGCAGGCTGGTCTTGTACGGCGCCGGATCGGATGCGACGGCCGCCGGATCGAGCCAGGACACGCCGGCCGCGGTCGACATCCAGATGCGCCCGTCCGCCGCGCGCGCCATCGTGCCCACGTCGAGGATGCCGGTCCGGTCGCGCAAGCCGTCGCGCTCGTCGAAGATGCGCGCCGGGCCGGCGTCGTCCATCCCGGCGCCGGACAAGGCGCCGGCGTCGAGGCGGACGACGCCGGCCGCGCCGTTCAGCCACAAGGCGCCCGCTCCCGCCGCGGCGCCGCTCAAGCCGCGCAGGGCCTGCGCCGGCCGGGCCGCGACCGGCCGGAAGCGCGTGCCGTCGAAACGCGCCAGCCCATCGGCGCCGCCCGCCAGCACGCTGCCTTCGTACTCGGTCAGCAGCGCCACCTTGCCGATCTCGAGTCCCTGTTCCTTGCCGAAGCTGCGCGTGCGCTCGCCGTCGAGCAGCACCACCTCGTTGTCGATGTACCCGAACCAGACGCGCCCGCGGTTGTCGGCCAGCATCGACAGGGGCGTCTTTTCGCCCTGCCGCGGCAGCATGGCGGGCCGTTCCCACTTGCCGTTGCGGTAACGCCAGGCGCCGCCGCCCACTGCCGACATCCACACGCTGCCGTCGGCGCCCTGGGCCAGCGCATGGATCTTGCCGATCGGGCTGAAGCCGGGCGGTAGCGCCACTTTCCCGAGCACGCGCAGGCCATCGGCGCTGCGCCGGGTCAGACCGGAAGCGTCGCCGATCCACAGTTCGCCGTGCAGGCCGGCGGCCATGGCATCGGCGGTCCGGCCCGGCAGCCGGGCCATGGCGCGGTCGTGCGCGAGGCCCCAGACCCCTTCGTCCTCGGTCGCCACGACACCCGTGGCGGGGCCGGCGCCAGGCTGGCCGAACGCTGAACCGCGCCCTTCATGCGCACGATGTTGGTCGCCCGGAAGCGGTCGATGCCGGCATTCGTGCCAACCCAGATATTGCCGTCGCCGTCTTCGAAGATGCAGTGGACGATGCGTCCGGACAGTCCTTCCGCGCTGCCGAAGGTCTCGGCGCCGGCCGCATGGGACTGCCCGGGCAAGGCGGCCGCGCGCGCCGGATCGGCAATGCGGTGCAGGCCCTGGTCGTCGTCGTACCATAGGGCGCCGTAGCGGTCGGCCAGCATGCTGCCGGTAATCGGGCCGCGCTGGCGGGCGATCCACGGGTGGACTAGCTTTTCATAGTCCTGCAAGCGGTCGACGATGCGGATGCCGCGCTCTTCGAGCAGGAAGACCGGGCCGGCGCTGCCGTCGGCGTTGCGGCGCTGCAGGAAGGGCTGGCGCGCATCGAGCTTGCCGACCGGGCCGGTGAAGCGCTGTGCGCCCGGTGCGCGCAAGAAGAGGCCCAGCTCGCTGAGCACCGCCACCGTGCCATCGGCCGCGACGAATACCGAGGACGCCTTGCGCGCGCCGAAACCCTGCTCCGCCCCGATGCGCTTCCACGCGGTCCCGTCAAAATATGCCAGGCCATCCAGCCCCGCAGCCCACAGGCCGGGGCCATCCTGGGCGAAGCCCCAGATCGAGCCATGCGGCAGGCCGTCTTCGGCATTCCAGTTGCGTACCGCACCGTCGCGCAGGTGGCTGACGCCGCCGGTGCGCCATCCTATCCACAGGCCGCCGCCAGGATCGGCCTGCAGGGCGTAGACGTCGGTGTCGGGAAAGCGCTGGGCAAACGCCGGACGCACCTGTTCGAAGCGCTTGCCGTCGAAACGGAACAGGCCGCGCGGGGTGCCCAGCCACAGCCAGCCGTCGGCGGTCTGGGCGAAGGCCGATACCCGCTCCGGTGCGCCGTTGCGTTCGGTCCAGGCGGTGTGCTCGCGCTGCGCCAGCGTGCGCTCGGGGAGCGCCGCGCCGGCCTGCGCCGCCAGCGGCAACACACACAGGAGAACGGACAGGCAGCGCGCGGCATGGCGCTTGTGGAGAACTGACGGGGGAAAAATCGGCATGCGAGCGGTTGGACGGCAGTGGGGCTGCAAGGATGATACCAGCTGGGCTGGAGCGGCCGCAGGCGGCAGCGGCACGGCAAGCCGTGCGACCCGTGCCGCGCAATCAAGGCACCATGCCCACTAGCGAACTCATCCCACATGCCCGCGCCACCGGGAACGGCGCGCAGGCCTTCGATCAAGGACGGATACGATGAAACAGACACATCTCCGCGTCGTCATTACCGGCGCATCGAGCGGCATCGGCGCCGCCACCGCGATTGCCTTTGCCCGCCAGGGCGCACGCCTGGTGCTCGGCGCGCGCGGCAAGGCGGGACTGGAAGACATCGCCTGGCGCTGCCGCGAAGCCGGCGGCATGGTCGAGACGAAAGTCGTCGACGTCACCGACGCCGATGCCGTGGTGCGCTTCGCCGCCAGGGCGCACGAGACCCTGGGCAGCATCGACCTCTGGTTCAGCGACGTCGGCATCGGCGTGGTCGGCAAGTACCACGACGTGCCGCTGGAAGACCACCGGCGCGTGGTCGAGACCAACCTGCTCAGCCACATGCACGACGCGCACGCCGTGCTGCCGATCTTCCGGCGCCAGGGCCACGGCATCTGGGTCAACATGATTTCGGCCGGCGGCTTCATCGCCTCGCCGTACGCGGCGGCCTACTCGGCCAGCAAGTTCGGCCTGCGCGGCTTCAGCGAAGCGCTGCGCGGCGAACTGCGCGACCAGCCGCACATCCACATCTGCGACGTGTACCCGACCTTCGTCGACACGCCCGGCTTCGAGCATGCCGGTAACTACACCGGCGCCCGCCTGTCCTACCCGCCCGGCGTGCTGGACCCGGAAAAGGTGGCCGACGCGGTCGTCAAGCTGGCCCACAAGCCGCGCGCCACCACCGTGATCGGGGCGCCGGCCTCGATGCTCAAATTGGGCGAACTCGCCTCGCCGGCCACCACCTCGCTGATGGGCCGCTTCCTCGACGCCTGGAGCCGGCGCGCCGACCGCACCGATAACACCACCGGCAGCATGTACAAGCCGCCGCGCAGCGCGGACGGCATCCACAGTCACGGGTTGCGGCCGCAGCCGCAGGGGCATGCGAAGCTGGCCCTGGGCGCGGCGCTGGTGGCGGCCGTGGTCGGGGTGCAGCTGGCGCGGCGGCGGTCGTGAGCTAGGTTTTTGTCGAAGCGTCCGTGCCTGCGGTTGGCGGCACGGGCGCTGGCTCTTCCTTCTTGTCGATGACGAGCACGCCAGTCTGCGGTTTGCTTGCCTGCTTCTGCTGCACGACCTGCACCGCGACGGCGCGTCCATCGACGACCGGCCGGGGATGGCGAAAATTGAACATGGCAGACTTTGCGTTGAGTGAATGTCAGCGCAAGGTGGTCATGAGGTTCGGCTTTTCAAGGTTTGGCTTTTGTAGGGTGGACTCCTGAGTCCACGCTGTCGTACCGCTGCATACCGTGGCACTGTGCATACTCCCTACAGCGTGGACTCGGGAGTCCACCCTACGAAGAACGAACAACAAACGGCAAACCTTGCAGCCTTTACGGCTGGTCACCCACCTGCCACCCGCCCCCCAGCGCCTGGATCAGCGACACCGCCACCGTCTGACGATCCGCCTGCACCTGCAGCAGCGAGCGCCGTGCGTTCAGCGCCGTCACCTGGGCCTGCACCACTTCCGTGTAGCTGACCTGCCCCGCCTTGTACTGGTTCAGGATCTGCTGCTCGACCAGGTTCGCCGCTTCGGCGGCCTGGCGGCGCAGGTCCTGCTGCTGGGCCAGCACGCGCGTGGCGGTCAGCTGGTCCTCGACGTCGGCAAAGGCGGTGAGCACGGTCTGGCGGTAGCGCGCGGCCGCCGCCTGCTGGCGCGCCTCGGCGCCGGCCACGCTGGCGCGGGTGGCGCCGGCGTTGAAGATGGTCTGCGCCGCCGACAGCCCGAAGGACCAGGCCGCGCTCGAGGCCGAGAACAGGTCCCCCACGCGGCTGCCCACGGTGCCGCCCGACGCCGACAGGCCGATGTTCGGGAAGTAGGCCGCGCGCGCGATGCCGATGTCGGCATTCGCCGCGGCCACGTCGCGCTCTGCGGCGGCGATGTCCGGACGGCGCTGCAGCAGCGTCGACGGCACGCCGACCGGCACCTCGGGCACCTTCACGCGCCACTCGGGCAGCGGCGCCAGCGTGAACTCGGCCGGCGCGCGGCCGAGCAGGATCGCGATCGCATGCTCGGCCTGGGCGCGCTGGCGCACCACGCTCAGTTCGTCGCTGCGGGCGCTGGCCAGCTGGGTCTCGGCCTGCAGCACGTCGGTGCGCGCCACGATGCCGACATTGAAGCGGTTGCGCGTGATCTGCAGCACGCGCTCGTAGCCGGCCACGGTGTCCGCCAGCAGTGCGCGCGTGGCGTCGAGCTGGCGCACGGCGAAGTAGTTGGCGGCCAGTTCGCCCTGGGCCGACAGGCGCGCGCCGGCCAGGTCGGCCGCCGTGGCGGCGGCGCTGGCCTCGGCGCCGGTGACGCCGGCGCGCAGGCGGCCCCAGACGTCGGGCTCCCAGCTGCCGCCCAGGTTCAGGCGGTAGCCGGTATCGGCGCCCTGCCCGCGCACGCCGGAACGGTCGCCGCTCAACTGCAGGTTCAGCGACGGGAACAGCGCCGCGCGCTGCTGCGCCACCAGGGCGCGCGCCTGCGCGTAATTCGCCACCGCCGCCGCCACGTTCTGGTTCGAGACCTCGATGCCGGCGGCCAGTTCGTTCAGGATCGGGTCGTCGAACAGCTGCCACCACGGTCCCCGTTCCAGCGTGTCGGCGGGCGCCGCCGGCACCCAGCCGGCCAGTTCCTTGAAGGCCGCCGGCGCCGGCGTACTCGGCACCTGGTAGGCAGGGCCGACGCTGCAGCCGGCCAGGCTGGCGGCAAGCATCAGGAGGGACAGGCGGAGGAGCTTCGGTTGTCGCATAGGCTTAGTCATTTCGATGGGGACGGAACAGCTTCTTCTTCTTCGAGCGGATGGCGGGTCAGCTCGCGTTCTTCGGGGGTGCGGCGGCGCAGCTTGTCCATCAGGACGTAGACCACCGGCGTGGTCAGCAGCGTGAGCAGCTGGCTGGCGATCAGGCCGCCGATGATGGCGATGCCGAGCGGCTGGCGCAGTTCGGAACCCTCGCCGAAGCCGATCGCCAGCGGCAGCGCGCCGAGGGCCGCGGCCAGGGTCGTCATCAGGATCGGGCGGAAGCGCAGCAGGCAGGCTTCGCGCACGGCTTCCACCGCATTCAGGCCGCGCGCGCGCTCGGCTTCCAGCGCGAAGTCGATGATCAGGATCGCGTTCTTTTTCACGATGCCGATCAGCAGGAACACGCCGATCAGGGCGATGATGGAAAACTCCATGTTAAACAGCAGCAGCGCCAGCACCGCGCCCACGCCGGCCGAGGGCAGCGTGGACAGCACCGTCACCGGGTGCACCAGGCTTTCGTACAGGATGCCGAGCACGATGTAGATGACGACGATGGCCGCCAGGATCAGCAGCGGCTGCTCCTTGTTCGACTCCTGGGCGGCGCGCGCCGTGCCTTCGAAGCTGCCGCGCACGTTGGACGGCATGGCGATGTCGGCTTCGGCCTGGCGCACGGCGGCCTGGCCGTCGGACAGATTGAAGCCTTCGGCCAGGTTGAACGAGACGGTCGTCGCCAGTTCGCCGTCCTGGTGGTTCACCGAGGTCGGCGTCGAGCTCTCGGCGAAGCTGGCGATGGCCGACAGGGGCACCATGTTGGCGGCCGTGCTGGACAGGGCCGAGCCGCTGGAGGCGTCGCGCGTGGCGGTGAGACTCGATGCCGGGGTCGGCGTGCCGTTGGCGCTGATGGCGCCGGTGGCCGAGACGCCGGAGCCAGTGCCCGTCGATGCCGCCGATGCGGTCGACGTGCCATTGCTGCTACCGGTTCCGGTCGCCCGTGCCGGCACGTACACGTCCTTCAGCGCTTCCGGCGACTGCGCATACTTCTGCGCCACGCCCATGATCACGTGGTACTGGTTCAGCTCATCATAGATGTTCGCCACCTGGCGCTGGCCGAAGTTGTTGTACAGGGCGTTGTCGACGTCGCGCGTGCTGATGCCCAGGCGCGCGGCGCTTTCCTTGTCGATGGTGACGAACATCTCGACGCCGTTCTCGGCCTGGTCGGTGTCGACATCGACCAGCGCCTTCTGCGACTTCATGGCGTCGGCCAGCCGCGCCGCCCATACCTTCAGGTCCGTGCTGCTGTCGCTCTTGAGCGTGTACTGGTAGGTCGAGTTCGACGAGCGCCCGCCCATGCGCAAGTCCTGCACCGGGTTCAGGAACAGCGACACGCCGGTGACCCGCGCCAGTTGCGGACGCAGGCGCGCGATCACGGCCTGGCCTTTCACGTCGCGCTCCGAGGCCGGCTTCAAATTGATGAACATGAAGCCGCCGCCGGCGCGCCCGCCGCCGGTGAAGCCGACCACCGTGTCCACGGCCGGATCGCGCTTGATGATGTTCACCAGCTGGCGCATCTTGGCCTGCATCGCCTGGAAGGAAATGCTCTGGTCGGCGCGGATGCCGCCGTTGATCTGGCCCGTGTCCTGCTGCGGGAAGAAGCCTTTCGGCGCCGCCGAGAACAGGTAGACGTTCAGGGCCACCACGAAGGCCAGGATCAGCATCACCAGGCCGCGGCTGGCCAAGGCCCAGTCGAGCGCGTGCTCATAGCTCTTCAGCAGGCGATTAAAGCCGTTCTCGGACCAGCGCGCGAGGCGCCCCGGCGGACGCTCGATGGTGTGGCCCTTTTTCAGCAGCCAGGCGCACATCATCGGCGTGGTGGTGAGCGAGATCACCAGCGAGATCATCACCGCCGCCGACAGCGTGACGGCGAATTCGCGGAACAGGCGGCCCACCTGCCCGCCCATGAACAGCAGCGGAATGAAGACCGCCACCAGCGACAGGCTGATCGAGAGCACGGTGAAGCCGACTTCGCGCGCGCCCAGCAGGGCCGCCTGCATGCGGTCCATGCCCTTTTCGATGTGGCGCGCGGTGTTTTCCAGCACCACGATGGCATCGTCGACGACGAAGCCGGTGGCCACCGTCAGCGCCATCAGCGACAGATTGTTCAGGCTAAAGCCCAGCATCCACATGACGCCGAAGGTGCCGAGCAGCGAGACCACGGTGGCCACCGCCGGGATCACGGTGGCGCGCACGCTGCGCAGGAACACGCTCACCACCAGCACCACCAGCAAAATCGAAATGAGCAAGGTGAACTCGATCTCGTGCAAGGACGAGCGGATCGAGTTGGTACGGTCCGAGGCCACCTGCAGCGTGATGTCGCCCGGCAGCTGGGACTGCAGCGTCGGCAGCAAGTCGCGCACGCCGTCCACGGTTTCGATCACGTTGGCGGCGGGCTGGCGCGTGATCAGCACGATCACCGCAGGCTCGCCGTTGAACAGACCGAGCGTGTTGATGTTTTCCGGACCGTCGATGACGTTCGCCACGTCGGACAGGCGCACCGCCGCGCTGTTACGCCAGGCTACCACGAGGTCGTGGTAGTCGGCGGCGCTGCGGCCATTGGTCGGGGTATCGGCCTGCGAATAGATCTGCAGGCGGTTGCCGCTGCCCTCGATGGCGCCTTTCGGGCGGTTCGGGTTGCTGGCCTGGATCGCGGCGCGCACGTCCTCGGCCGACACGCCGAGCTTGTTGAGCGCGTAGGGATTGAGTTCCACGCGCACGGCCGGCAGCGAGCCGCCGCCGATCTCGACCTCGCCCACGCCCGGCACCTGGGCCAGGCGCTGCTGGATGATGTTCGAGACCGCGTCGTAGATCTGGCCGGGCGAACGCGTTTTTGACGTCAGCGCCAGGATGATCACCGGCGCGTCCGACGGATTCACCTTGCGGTAGGTCGGGTTGCTGCGCAGGGTAGACGGCAAGTCGGCGCGCGAGGCGCTGATCGCGGCCTGCACTTCGCGTGCGGCCGAGTCGATCTTGCGGTTCAGTTCGAACTGCAGATTGATGCGGGTCGAGCCGTTGCCCGAGTTCGAGGTCATCTCGTTGACGCCGGCGATCACGCCCAGCCTGCGCTCGAGCGGCGTGGCGACGCTGCTGGCCATGGTTTCCGGGCTGGCGCCGGGCAAGGATGCCGAAACCGAAATGGCCGGGAAGTCGACCTGCGGCAGCGGCGACACCGGCAGTACGAAGAAGGCGGCAATCCCCGCCAGTGCCAGCCCGAGCGTCAGGAGGACGGTCGCGATCGGGCGCTGGACGAAGGGTTTCGACAAATTCATGCGCCGACCTCTTTCGGCTTGGCCGGGGCTTTACCGGACCAGCGGCGCGCGGTGCGGTCGAACGCCAGGTAGATCACCGGCGTGGTGAACAGCGTGAGCAGCTGGCTGACGATCAGGCCGCCGAAGATGGCCAGGCCCAACGGTCTGCGCAGCTCGGCGCCCTCGCCCCAGCCGAACATCAGCGGCACGGCGGCGAACAGTGCGGCCAGCGTCGTCATCAGGATCGGGCGGAAGCGCAGCAGCGCCGCCTGGCGGATGGCGTCGACCGGCGACTTGCCCTGGTCGCGCTCGGCCTCGATGGCGAAGTCGATCATCATGATCGCGTTCTTTTTGACGATGCCGATCAGCAGGATGATGCCGATGATGCCGATCACGCCCAGGCCCTGGCCCGTGACCCACAGCGCCAGCAGCGCGCCGACGCCGGCCGACGGCAGGGTCGACAGGATCGTCAGCGGGTGGATGTAGCTCTCGTACAGCACGCCCAGCACGATGTACACGCAGACCACCGCCGCCAGGATCAGCCACAGCTGGTTCGACAGCGATTTTTCGTAGGCGCCGGAGGCGCCGAGGAAAGTCAGCGTCACTGCCGGCGGCAGCTTGATGTCGGCGGCGGCCGCGCGGATCGCATCGACCGCCTGGCCGAGCGAGGCGCCGTTCGCGGTGTCGAAGCCGATGGTGGTGGCCGGGTACTGCGCCACGTGGGTCACCTGCAGCGGCGCTTCTTCCTCGCGGATGGTGGCCACGGCCGACAACGGCGTCGGCTCGCCGGAGCCGGTGCGCAGTTGCAGGCGCCCGAGGCTGGCCAGCGACATCGCCTCGTCCTGCTGGGCTTCCAGGATCACGCGGTACTGGTTGGTTTCGGTGAAGATGGTCGAGACGATGCGCTGGCCGTAGGCGCTGTACAGGGCGTCGTCGATGGCGGACGCCGTGATGTTCAGGCGCGAGGCGGTGTCGCGGTCGATGTGGACCACGGCGGCCGCGCCCATGGCGCCGGCGTCGGTGGTCACGTTGCGCAGCTGCTTCTGCTGCGCCATGCGGTCGACCAGCTTGTGCGCCCATTCGGTGACGGTGGCGTTGTCGGCGCCTTCGAGCGACACGCGGTACTGGGTCGGGCCGCTTTCGGCGTCGATGGTGAGATCCTGGGTCGGCTGCAGGTACAGGGTCAGGCCGGCGACATTCGCCACGCGGTTCTTCAGGCGCGTCATGATTTCGTCGACGTCGCCATCGCGGTCGCGCTTCAGGTTGATCAGCATCGTGCCGGCGTGCAGCATGGTGTTGTTGGCGGCGTCCACGCCCACGTTCGAGGCCAGCGATTCGACGGCCGGATCGGCCAGGATCTGTTTCGCGGCGGCCTGCTGCATCTCGGCCATGCGCGCATACGAGATCGCCTGGCGCGCTTCGACGCGTGCCTGCAGCTGGCCCGTGTCCTGGATCGGGAACAGGCCTTTCGGGATCACGACCCACAGCAAGGCAGTCAGCGCCAGCGTCGCCAGCGCCACGATCAGGGTCAGGCCCTGCCGTGCCAGCACCCACTCCAAACCACGGTCGTATTTCGCGATCACGCGGTCGAAGAAGGCCTGGGTTTTCACCGCAAACTTGCCCGGCTTTTCTTCCTCATGGCTGCGCAGCCAGCGCGCCGACATCATCGGCACCAGGGTCAGCGAGACCACGCCGGAAATCAGGATCGTAATCGCCAGGGTCACCGCGAATTCGCGGAACAGGCGCCCCACCACGTCGCCCATGAACAGCAGCGGAATCAGCACCGCGATCAGCGACACGGTCAGCGAAATGATGGTGAAGCCGATCTGGGCCGCGCCCTTGATCGCGGCGGCCATCGGCTTTTCGCCTTCCTCGATGTAGCGCGCGATGTTCTCGATCATGACGATCGCGTCGTCGACGACGAAGCCGGTGGCGATGGTCAGCGCCATCAGCGAAAGGTTGTTCAGGCTGTAGCCGAGCAGGTACATCACGCCGAAGGAACCAATCAGCGAGATCGGCACGGCCAGGCTGGCAATCACCGTGGCGCGGATGCTGTGCAGGAAGGCGAAAATCACCAGCACCACCAGCACCACGGCCAGCAGCAGCTCGATCTGCACGTGCTCGACCGAGGCGCGGATGCCGGTGGTGCGGTCGCTCAGCACGTCCAGACGCAGCGATGCCGGCAGGCCGGCCTGCAGCTCGGGCAGGCGTTCCTTGATGGCGTCCACGGTGGCAATCACGTTGGCGCCAGGCTGGCGCTGCACGTTCAGGATGATCGCCGGCTTCAGGTTGGCCCAGGCGCCGAGGCGCACGTTTTCGGCGCTGTCGACCACCTGCGCCACGTTTTCCAGGCGCACCGGCGCGCCATTGCGGTAGGCGACGATCAGGTTTTTATAGTCCGGCACCGTCACCAGTTGGTCGTTGGCGTTGATGGCGTAGGCGCGCGAAGGACCGTCGAAGCTGCCCTTGGCGCTGTTGGCGTTGGCAGCCGTGATCGCGGTGCGCAGCGAATCCAGGCCCAGGCCATAGGACGCCAGCGCCTCGGTATCGGCCTGGATACGCACGGCTGGGCGCTGGCCGCCCGACAGCGACACCAGGCCCACGCCCGAGACCTGGCTGATCTTCAGGGCCAGGCGGGTGTTGACCAGGTTCTGCACTTCGGTCAGCGGAATCGTGTCGGAAGTGATCGCCAGGGTCAGCACCGGCGCGTCGGCCGGGTTGACCTTGGCGTAGACCGGCGGCGCCGGCAAGTCGGCCGGCAGCAGCGAGCCGCCGGCATTGATCGCGGCCTGCACTTCCTGCTCGGCCACATCCAGGGTCTGACCGAGGCCGAACTGCAGCGTGATGACCGAGACGCCGGCGGCGCTGGTCGAACTCATGCGGCTTAAGCCCGACATCTGGCCGAACTGGCGTTCCAGCGGCGCGGTGACGGTGCGCGACATGACTTCCGGGCTGGCGCCTGGATACAGGGTCTGCACCTGGATGGTCGGGAAGTCAACCTGCGGCAGCGCCGACAGGGGCAGGAACTTGTAGCCGACCAGGCCGGCCAGCACGATCGCCAGCATCAGCAGGGCCGTGGCGACCGGGCGGCGGATGAATGGACCGGATGGACTCATGCTGCTACCTCGTGTGCATCACGCACCGCGCGAACGCCGCCGTGCGCTGGACGCGTGGACGGCATAGCCATCCACCCTACATCGATCATCATTGCGCGTTTCCTTCACGCTGGCGGCGTGGGCGTTCACCTTGCGCACCCTGCGCGCCTTGCGGACGCTCGCCCGGCAGCGTCACCTTGGCGCCATCCTTCAGGCGGTCGGCGCCTTCGGTGATCACGCGCTCGCCCGGCTTCAGGCCCTCGAGCACCTGGATCTTGTCGACCGTCGCCTGGCCGCGCTTCACGCCGCGCATCGAGACCGTCTTGGCCTGCTCGTTCAGCACGAACACGAAGTCACCGTTGGCGCCGTGGCGCAGCGCGTTCACCGGCACCACCACCGCGTTCTCGATGGTGCGCACCTGCAGGCGCAGGTTCACGAACTGGCTCGGGAACAGCTTGCTGTCCTTATTGTCGAAGCGGGCCTTGGCGCGCACGGTGCCGGTCTGGACATCGACCTGGTTATCGAGCGCGGCGAAGCGGCCCTGGGCCAGCTCGTTGGTACGGGTGCGGTCCAGCGCGACCGCCGGCAGCGTGGCGTTGGCGACGATGCGGCTTTGCAGCTCGGGCACGCCGTCCTGCGGCACGGCGAATTCAACGTCGATCGGCGAGAACTGGGTGATCACGGCAATGCCGTTGGCGTCGCCGCTGCCGACCAGGTTACCGATGTCCACGGTGCGCAGGCCGACGCGGCCGGCGATCGGCGCCTTCACCTGCGTGTAGCTGAGGTTCAGGCGCGCCTGGTTCTCGGCGGCGCGGTCGGTGGTGATCGCGCCTTCGAGCTGCTTCACCAGCGCGGCCTGGGTATCGACTTCCTGGCGTGCGATCGAATCCTGTTCCAGCAGGGTGCGGTAGCGCGACAGCGTCAGGCGCGCGCTTTCGAGCTGGGCTTCGTCGCGCTGGCGCTGGCCGGTGGCCTGCAGCAGTGCGATCTCGAAAGTGCGCGGGTCGATGGTGGCCAGCACCTGGCCGGCGCGCACGATCTGGCCTTCGGTGAACTTGATCTCCTGGAGCACGCCCGAGACTTGCGGACGCACGGTGGCTACCGCCGCCGGCACCACGGTGCCCAGCGCTTCCAGCGTGACCGGCAAATCGACCTGTTCGGCCGTGGCCACGCCGACCGTGGTGGCCGGTCCGCCGCGTCCGCCGCCAGGAC
>NZ_JAJFES010000032.1 GCF_020708045.1 Massilia sp. IC2-278 | reverse complement strand
GGTCCCACCCCTTCCCATCCCGAACAGGACCGTGAAACGACTTTGCGCCGATGATAGTGCTGCAACCAGTGTGAAAGTAGGTTATCGTCAGGCTAGTTATATGAAAAACCCCGCAGAGTGATCTCTGTGGGGTTTTTTGCTTTGGGCGTTCATTTCGTGCAGAGGCCTCTTTGCATACGGTGCCGATATTCGAGCGGTGCAGTGGTGGGTTCGAGAACCCACCCTACGTGTCGCATTTCTCGTCAATTTGGGAGCTTCGTTTCTTTAGCGATGCCTAGAATCAAGTTTTTCAGGCATCATTCACGGTAGGTTTGTTCTTCTTACCGAGAATGAGGAAATAGCATGGCCCGAAAACTCCTTGGTGCAGTTGCCGCCGCATTTGCTACCTTTGCCTGCGCTGCCGATACCGTTACGAATGCACCTGCTGGAGTCAAAGGCGCGCTCGAGTCGGAAGCGATCGGGCTTTTGCCGGCCAATGGCATGCGCCTGGAAACGGGAAAGTGCGGCAACTGCACCGTGCCGAAACAGGGTCTCTGGTATTTCGAAAACGATGTGATTGCCGTGCCGCGCCCTGGCGTACCGGTTTCGGGTTTCAAGCCCGGCGTGGACAGGGAAAGCGACGTCTCTACATGGGCCGCCACGGCCAGGCAGGAAAAACTGGCCCATCCATCCGTGGTGTGGATCGGCGCCCCCAGCATTTTAGAAAACGCGTTGATGCAACCCGGTGCCAAACGCGTTCGTACTGCAGGCGGAAACGAGATTGACGTCAAGCTCGTGCCGAAAATCGCCACCAACCTCTCTTATGCGAACGACGCCACCGCTGCCTATTTCAGCGGCCGGGAGGTGCGCATGCGCGGTGCGGTCGAGGGCGCCGAGGGCAAACAGGCCTTTGTCGCGCGCACGATCTGGCCCAGCGATTACGCCTTCGATCCGGCGAAGATGAAAACGGGGCCGCTCCAGAAAACCGCGGACTTGAGCACCTTCATCCGCGAACCCATGAAGGACGGAAGCGGTCTCGAAACCCGTCTGCTGTGGGAACGCCATCCGGGACAAACACGCGACTGGAAACAAAGGCCGGTGCTGGGCTTTGTCCTGAACGGCGCCCAGGGCGATGACGACGAATCGCTGGGTGGCCACTTTGCGATCGCCACCGGTCGCATCGGTAACAAGGGAGAATGGGCCGACTGGGCCGTCAATAATTTCTATAACCTGGATTCGTTCAGCGAAAAGGGCATTGTTGCGGCGACCCTGCCGATGGATAACTACCTGATGGACCTGAACAGCGGCCAGCAATACTACCGCCCATCCTACATGCTGGTGGCGGTCCTGAATAACGAGCGCACCGCGGCGGCATACCAGGGCGGCGTGCAGCGCGTCTTCAACCATTTCTATCGCCACGATTTCCAGTACCGCCATGCGAGCGCAAACTGCGCCGGTATCAGCGTCGACGTCTTCGAGTCGCTCGGCTGGCATATTCCGGAACGCGGGCCATCGGCGCCGCTGAAGTCGCTCGCGGCTTACGCCTATATCGCTGCCAAGGACCGCAGCCTGCAAAGCGGCCGCAAGATCTACGATTACCTGAACGAAGAGCAGACCCGGCTCCTGCCGGCAGTCGCATTCGAAGCGGCAGGACTGGACTTGCTGCAGATCGTGGGGATGAACGGTAAAGCGGAACGCTCGCTGACGCCGTATGAGCAGCAACTCAGGAGCGACGTCGACGCCATCTTCCTGGTGCGCATTCCGCAGATTCCTTCGAGCCGCGTTACCGGTTCGGCGCCGGTGTTTTCCTTCGACGAATTCCAGTCGCGGGTGCCGGCGGACCAGGCCGACTGGAAAATCGTGCCGGTGGAAGCGCGGCCATTCCCGGATACCATGCGCGACGCATCGAGCCCGCATGAAGACGATCCGGCGCCAGTGCCCGGACCGATAGCCGGCATCGGCGTCTTCACCGTCCTGGGTGCGCTCATCCTCTGGCGGCGCAGGAAGCAAGCGAAAGCCGCTAAAAAACAGGCGGCTCCGCAAAAAGAACTGGTGCACTGAGACGCGGCGCAGCCTGGCGAATCAGGAGACCTGTTCCCAACCGAGTCCGTAGCGGGCCAGGTATTTTTTCAGCCGGTCCGCATCGTTCGGTTTGCTTTTGGCGCCGCGCGATACGCCGAACAGCTTGCGGCCGGCATCCGATAAACTTTTCGATTGCCGGCACACGTCAATTACGCCGGCCAGCTGCATCGCATCGAACAGATCGAGTCGTGCTGCCGCTTCCGGCCCCATGACTTCCTGGATATCCACCACTGCCGGCGCGGCGCGCTCGCGCGTGCCGGCTGCCCACAGGCGCTGCAGGCGCATGACTTCGTCGTCGACGAGCTTCTCGGTAATGCGTCCGGCTTCGGCCAGCGTCGCCATGCGGGTAACCGAAGCGCCCAGATCGCGGAAATTCCCGTTCCACACCGCCTCGGGCGACATCGCAAACCGCATATAGCGTTCGCGTGCTTCGCGATTGAAACGCACCATTTCGCCGTTTTCTTCGCCAATCTGCGCCAACAGGTAGGACAGGTTCGGTTCGATATCTTCCGCGCGGTCTTTCAAACCGGGCAGCGCATACGTCCATAAATTGATGCGGGCGTAGAGGTCCTCGCGAAAACGGCCGGCAGCCACTTCCTCGCCCAGATCGCGGTTGGTGCCCGCGATCAGCTGGAAATCGCTTTGCACTTCATTGTCGCTGCCCACCGGCAGGAAGCGCTTTTCCTCGACCGCTTTTAACAGCATGGCCTGTTCGTCCAGCCCCAGTTCGCCGATCTCGTCCAGGAACAGCAGCCCCTTGTGCGCACTGCGCAGCAGGCCGGGCCGATCCGCCGCCGCCCCGGTAAAAGAGCCCTTGATGTGGCCGAACAGCGTCGACGCCGCACCATCGCCATGCAGGGTGGCGCAATTGAGCTCGACGAATTTGCCGCTGATCTGGTGGCGCGCCTTTTTCAGTTCATACACGCGGCGCGCCAAAAAGGATTTGCCGGCGCCGGTCGGTCCCATCAGCAGCAGCGGCGCCTTCGATTTGATGGCCACCCGCTCGATCTCGTCGATCATCGCATTGAAATGCGCATTGCGCGTGGCGATGCCGGACTTCAGGAATGCCACGCCCTCGGCCTGCTCGCGCGAAAAGCGCTGGGCGATCTGGTCGTAGCGCGACAGGTCGAGATCGATCAGCGCGTAGGTCCCGGCCGTGGTGTCTGCGCTGCGCGGCGGCGAGGTCTGCACCAGGCGGCCGGGGAAGAAGCGCGCCTCGGTCATCAGGAACAGGCAGATCTGGACCACGTGCGTACCCGTGGTGATGTGGACCCAGTATTCCTCGTTCTCCGGGTCGAAGGGATAGCGCTTGGCGAAATCGAACAGCGCCGCATACACCGCTTCGAAATCCCAGGCGTCACGCAGCTGCAGCGCGTGCGTGATCACTTGCGTTTCCGGCGATACCGACGTGATGTCGGCCGTGACCTGCTTGAGCAGCGTCTCCACATTCCCGTTGTACATCAGCTCGAAACGGTCGATCACCACATCTTCGTGCTGGGTCAGGCCAACGCTGGGCCGCCACTTGCTCCAGCGCGCCTGGCCTTTTCCGCTATCGAGCTTCGTGCCGATAAAGCCCAGCACCACGATCTTTTTCTTTTTCATACTTATAAAATTTTATCCGACAGGATAATTTAGCATGAAGACAATCCAGGGTCCAGCAAACACCGAGCGCACCAACGGGACAACAAATCCATTGCATATCAAAGGCTTAAGCAAACGCGCCAGTATCAGGCGAGCAGGTGGCACGGCGTTTGCAATAGAGGAGGTACAAGACAAGAAAACAAGGAAAAGAAAATGGTCAACGCGCAGCTGTTCCAGACTTTGAAGGGGAAATTCATTCCCGCCGCAGACACCGTGAACGACGCCGGCGCCCCGGCCTACGCGCTGTCGCCGCGCCACGCCCTGGCACAGTATGCCGCGACCGGCTGCCTGAATGCGACCTACTACGCCAGCGCCGATGCGCAGCTGGCCACCGTGCTGGAACTGTGCGCTGAAGTCGACCCGCACTTCATTGCGCAAACCGCGGTCTACCTGCGCGAGCGCGGCTACATGAAGGACATGCCGGCACTGCTGGTGGCTGTGCTGGCCGGCCAGGGCGCCGACGAACTGCGGCCGGCTTTCGGGCGTGCGATCAACAACGGCAAGATGCTGCGCAACGTCGTGCAGATCCTGCGCTCGGGCGCAGTCGGCCGCAAGTCGCTCGGTTCGCGTCCGAAGAAGCTGGTGCAGGAATGGCTGAACGGCGCCTGCGAGGCGCAACTGCTTGCAGCCGCGGTGGGTACCGCGCCGTCGCTGGCAGACGTCGTGAAGATGGTGCACCCGAAGCCTGCAGAGGCCTGGCGCGCCGCCTTCTTCGCCTGGCTGATCGGCCGCCCGTACGCCGCGCACGACTTGCCGCCGCTGACCGCCGCCTTCGAGGCCTACAAGGCGGACCGCGCTGCGCCGCTGCCGGCCGTGCCGTTCCAGATGTTGACCGCACTCGACTTGTCGGCCCGGGAATGGGCGCAGATCGCCCGCAACGGCGGCTGGCACATGGTGCGCATGAACCTGAATACCTTTGCGCGCCACGGCGTGTTCGCCATCGACGGCATGGCGCAGGTCATTGCCGACAAACTGCGCGACCGCGAAGCGATTGCCCGGGCCGGCGTGTTTCCCTACCAGCTGATGGCGGCGCGCCAGGCGGCAAGCGGCGCGGTGCCGGTGGCGGTCAAGCTGGCCCTGGACGAGGCACTCGAGATCTCCCTGGAAAACGTACCCGCCGTCGAGGGCCGGGTGGTGGTGTGTGCGGACGTATCGGGATCGATGCATTCGCCGGTCAGCGGCAGCCGTGGTTCCGCGACGTCGGCCATGCGCTGCATCGACGTCGCCGGGCTGGTGGCCGCCGCTATGCTGCGCAAGAACCCGGACGCGCTGGTGCTCCCGTTCGAAAACGACGTGGTCGATTGCCGGCTGCATCCGTTTGATACCGTGATCACGAACGCGCAGAAGCTGGCGGCCCTGGGCGGAGGCGGAACGAATTGCAGCGCGCCGCTGGTGTGGCTGAACGAGAAGCGGATCGAGGCGGAGCTGGTGGTATTCGTGTCCGATAACGAGTCGTGGATGGATGCCCGGCCTCGCGCTGCCTCGACCGCCACCATGCAGGCCTGGTCGGCATTCAAGCGGCGCAACCCGCGTGCGCGCCTGGTGTGCATCGATTGCGCGCCGAATGCAAGCACCCAGGCATGCGAACGCGAGGACATCCTGAACGTCGGCGGCTTTTCCGACGACGTGTTCCGGATGATCGCCGCCTTTGCCGCCGGCCAGCTCGACCCCGGGCACTGGGTCGGCGCAATCGAAGCGGTCAGCCTGGCCGGCTGACGGCACATAGCAGTACAGCTTTCGAGCTGGCAGGAATGCGGGTGCGACTACATGTCCAAACCGTCGCACTCACCACTGGTCCTGCCGGCTCACCCTTTTCGATGAATGCAGGTGGAATTACATGGATAGAGCGCTGGAGGCGTCTCCAGAGGTCCCCGGTTCAAGCCCGGGCCGGCGCAAGCCGAGTAGCTCAGTATGCAGCACGATTTCACCACCCTTGTCATCGCCTTTTATATGCGAATCGTGGAGAACACAATGAACAACGAAGAATACGACCTGATGCAAGTAGCGGGCGGCGCCCCGATCAAGATGTGGACCCGCGGCGTGCCGGTGGAAGAATCGGCAAAGGAGCAACTGGCCAATACGGCGCAGATGCCCTTCGTGTACCAGCACATCGCCGTCATGCCGGATGTGCACCTGGGTAAAGGCTCGACCATCGGCACCGTGGTGCCAACCCTGGGCGCCGTGATTCCGGCCGCGGTGGGCGTGGACATCGGCTGCGGCATGATGGCCGCAAAGACCACCCTCACTGCCAGCGACCTGCCCGACAGCCTGGGTACGCTGCGTAGCGCCATCGAACGCGCCATCCCGCACGGCATGTTGCCCAAGACGCGCGGCTACCGCGGCCGCGACGAGGGTTCCTGGCATACGCCGCCGGCGCCGGTCGATGCCGCCTGGGCCCAGCTGAAGGGCGAGTTCGATGCGATCTGCCTGAAGACGCCGTCGCTGGCCAGGACCAACAACTACCGCCACCTGGGAACGCTCGGCAGCGGCAACCACTTCGTCGAGGTCTGCCTGGATGAAGTCGGCTTCGTCTGGTTCATGCTGCACTCGGGCTCGCGCGGCGTCGGGAATGCCATCGGCACCCACTTCATCGAGCTGGCGAAGAAGGACATGTGCACGCACATCGCCAACCTGCCCGACGAAGACCTGGCCTACCTGGCGGAAGGGACCCGGCATTACGACGACTACGTGGAGGCGGTCGGCTGGGCCCAGAAGTTCGCGCGCATGAACCGCGAGGTCATGATGCAGAACCTGATCGCGGCCGTGCGCAAGGTGATCACGAAGCCCTTCGAGACCCACGTGGAAGCGGTGAACTGCCACCACAACTATGTGCAGAAGGAGCGCCACTTCGGCAAGGACGTGCTGGTGACGCGGAAGGGCGCGGTGTCGGCGCGTGCCGGCGAGCTGGGCATCATTCCGGGCTCGATGGGCGCGAAGAGCTTCATCGTGCGCGGCAAGGGGAACGAAGAGAGTTTCCACAGCTGCAGCCACGGCGCAGGGCGTACCATGAGCCGCAACGAGGCCAAGCGCCGCTTCACGCTGGCCGACCAGGTGCGCGCGACCGAGGGCGTGGAATGCCGCAAGGACGCGAACGTGATCGACGAGATCCCGATGGCCTACAAGGACATCGACGCCGTGATGCACGCCCAGCGCGACCTGGTGGAAGTGGTGCACACGCTGAAGCAGGTGGTGTGCGTGAAGGGCTGAGGCGTCGGCATACCAACAAGAACAAAGGAGAAGACATGATCGAACTCGACGGCGCCGCAGGGGAGGGCGGCGGGCAGATACTGCGCACGTCCCTGGCCCTGTCCATGATCACGGGCCAGCCGTTCCGGATCAGGAACATCCGCGCCAACCGGTCCAAGCCGGGCCTGATGCGCCAGCACCTGGTGGCGGTGCAGGCCGCGCAGCAGGTCAGCAACGCGGCGGTCACGGGAGCGGCGGTCGGCGCCAGCGAACTGACCTTCATCCCGGGGGCGATTGCAGCGGGCGACTACGACTTTGCGATCGGCACCGCTGGCAGCTGCACGCTGGTGCTGCAAACCGTGGTGCTGGCCCTGCTGCATGCGGACCAGCCGTCCACCATCCGCATCAGCGGCGGCACCCACAACGCGATGGCGCCGCCGGTGCAGTTCCTGCAGCGCGCCTGGCTGCCGCTGCTGGCGCGGATGGGCGCCGAGGTCGGAATCGACCTGCTGCGTTACGGCTTTTATCCGGCGGGCGGTGGCGTGGTCACGGCCAGCGTCCAGCCTTGCGCGCGCCTGGCGCCGCTGGCCTGCATCGAGCGCGGCGCCTTTGTCGAGGGCTATGCCGAAGCGTTTTTTGCAGGGGTCCCCTCCAACGTGGGAAGCCGCCAGCTGGCGCAGGTCGGCGCGGCGCTCGGCTGGGAAGGGCGCCAGCTGCGCCTGCGCGGCCTGCCTGCCGAGCAGGGGCCGGGCAATGCCTTGCTGCTGACGCTCGCATATGAACGGCACACGGAGGTGTTTGCCGCCTTCGGTGCGCGCGGCATCACGGCGGAAGCGGTGGCCGACGTGGCCCTGGCCGAGGCCCAGGCCTACATCGCCTCCGGCGCGGCGGTCGGGGAGCACCTGGCCGACCAGTTGATGCTGCCGCTGGCGCTGGCCGGCAGCGGGCGCTTTACCCTGTCGACGGTGTCCGGCCATGCCGCGACGAATGCGGCGGTGATCGAGCGCTTCCTGCCGGTGACGGTCGGGTTCGAACGCGGCGCGCAGTCCAGCACCTGCATCGTCGCGCCGCGCTAAACATCACACGTGGACGATACCGGCCTTGGCCGCCCACTGCTCCAGGCTTTGCCGCTTGATCGCCGCCGCCATCAGGTCGGGAAAGAGATCCGGCGTGCAGGCAAAGCAGGGCGCGCCCATCGCCACCAGCTTGGCGGCATTGTGCTTGTCGTAGGATGGCGCGCCCTGGTCGTCCAGGGCCAGCAGGACGATGAACTGCACGCCGCTGGCAATCATCGCCGCCGCACGCTTGAGCATCTCGTCGTTGCGCCCGCCCTCGTATAAATCGCTGATCAGGACAAAAATCGTGTCTTTCGGGCGCCGCACCAGGCCCTGGCTGTAGGCCAGCGCGCGGTTGATGTCGGTGCCGCCGCCGAGCTGGGTGCCGAACAGGACTTCCACCGGGTCCGACAGCAGCGGCGTCAGGTCGACCACCGCCGTATCGAACACCACCACCGAGGTGCTGACCGCCTTGATACTGGCCAGCACTGCCGCAAACACGCTGGCATACACGACCGACGGCGCCATCGAGCCGCTCTGGTCGATGCACAGCACGATGTCGCGCAGCGACTGGCCCTTGCGGCCGAAGCCGATCCGCGTTTCCGGGATGATGGTGCCGTACTCCGGCTGGTAGTGCTTCAGGTTGGCGCGGATGGTGCGCAGCCAGTCGATCTCGTTGTGGCGCGGGCGGCGGTTGCGCGTGGCGCGGTTCAGGCTTCCGGTAACGGCCTGGCGCAGCGGGCTGGCCAGCTTCTGCTCCAGTTCGCGCACCACCTTGCTCACCACCGCGCGCGCCGTGGCCCGCGTCTTGTTCGGCATGATGCGGTTCAAACTGAGCAGGGTGGCGACCAGGTGCACGTCGGGCTCGACCGCCTGCAGCATTTCGGGTTCGCACAGCATCTGCTGCAGGCCGAGGCGCTCTAGGGCATCCTTCTGCATCACCTGCACCACGCTGGACGGGAAGTACTGGCGGATGTCGCCCAGCCAGCGCGCCACGTTCGGCGCCGAGGCGCCGAGGCCGGCGCGCGATCCGCCCGGTTCGGCGCCGTACAGCGCGTCGAGCGCACGGTCCATGGCCAGGTCGGCAGGCGCCAGCGGGGTGTCGGCCGCGCCGCCGCCCAGCACCAGGCGCCAGCGGCGCGCGGCTTCCGTCGTATCGAATTCATTCGCCATGGATTGCCTCCGGCGCCGCGGCGCCACCGAATATCGTTGCCACGATGGGCAGTACGCGCCGCGCGCGCCCCAGGTCGATCTCCTGCATGGCGGCGGGCAAGGCCGCCAGCGCGCCTGCCGCTCCCGCACTGGCGCGCTCGGCCAGCTGGCGCCGCTCGGGCGCGGCAAAGCTGCCGAAGGTGCGGCGCAGCAGCGGCAGCAGCTCGGTGAAGGTAGCAGGCGGCAGCGACAGCACCCAGCCGTGGATGGCATGCCAGAGTTCGTCGTTGTGCACCAGCAGGGTGCCGCTGCCTTGCAGGAAGCCTTCCAGCCACTGGGCCGCGGCCAGCGGCGCCACCGCGCGCGAGCACAGCAGCAGCAGGTGGCGCGAAGCCTCGCCCATCGGCCAGTGGCCCTGCTCGGTGAGGATGCGCACCGCGCGTCCGGCCAGCAGCGGGTGCGTGGCTTCGCTGCGCGCGGCCGCTTCCAGCGCCGCGAACCAGGCGGCATTGTATTCGTCGTTCTGCAGCAGGCGGATTGCGCCATCGCCGGCAATCAGCTGGGCCAGCAGGCCGCTTGCCGCTTCGTCGGCCAGGCCGCGCATGCCGAAGGGCAGGGCGACGCAGGCGCGCGCCACCAGGCCGTCGACCACCGTTGCCAGCGCCGCGGTATCGGTGCCGCGCACGCTGCCATAGCGCAGCACGTTGACCAGCGGCGGCAGGGCCGCGAGCAGGAAGCCCAGGTCGGCGGTGAGGGCGCTGGCATCCTGGATGCGCACCATCAGCGGCGCCACCGCCGCGCGCAGGTCGGCCAGCAGCACCTCTTCCATCAGGCCGGTCAGCGCCGCCAGGTCGGGCGCCGCTGCGCCGCGGCTGATGGCGCGGGCCGTGGCTGCATCTTCCAGCGTCGAACCCCAGACGCTGGCCTCGATCAGGCGGATCGCGAACTCGGGCTCCCAGGCCAGGCGCCACAGTTCGTGGAAGGTGCCGCTCTTGCCGCGCACGACCTGGCGGCTGCCCCAGGCAATGCCGAGCATGGCCAGGCGGTGCAGCAGCACGCTTTTTTCCAGGTGCGCCGGCTGGCGCAAGTCGAGGTCGATGTCGAGGGTATCGGCGCGCACCGCCATGCGCAGGCGCTTTTGCTGGGCCTGCACATCCTGGATCAGCGGCAGGGTCGGCACCGTGGGCGGCACCTCGCCCAGGCGGTCCTTGACCAGCAGCTCGCGCCGGATCAGCTGCAGCGGCAGCTCGCTGTCGTAGCAGAACACCGCGCGGATGGCTTCCATCAGCTCGTCGAGGCCGGCGCGCGGGCGGTCGCGCAGCGCCGCCAGGGTGTCGGCCAGGCGCGAGGCTTCGATGATGTGCGCGGGCGAGGCGTCGAGGTCGTGCTTGCGCAGCAGGGTGGCGACGTCGGTCAGCCAGTGCAGGCTGGCCTGCTCGCGCCGGTCCCATACGTGCTGGTACCAGCCGGGCGCCGCCACGCCGGCGCCATAGCCGCTGGCAAAGGCCAGCCTGCCGTAGCTCCACGGGGTCCAGGTCGCAGCCAGCTTTTCCTTGGGCAGGCCTTTCAGCAGCTCGTTGTCGCTTTTCGCGGTCGGCATGCGCGCCAGCGCCGGCACGTGCCAGGCGCCGCAGACCACGGCGATGCGCTGGCGGCCTTCTTTTTCGGCGGCGCGGATCATGTTGCGCATATAGGCTTCGCGCCGCTGTTCGAGGATGTCTTCCTGCGTGCCGATCTGCTCGCGCACCACCGTCATCATCTCGGCGATCGCATCGAACAAGTCGAGGCCGTCGCTGCGCTGCTCGACCAGGTGGTCCCACCAGGTCTCGGAATCGCTGAAGCCGGCCGCCTCGGCCAGCCAGGCCAGCGGATCGGCGCGCAGGGCGGGCGGCGCGGCCTCGGCGCCGGTCTCGGTGCTGGCCTCGGCCTTGTCATCGTTGTCGACAGGTGCGGCCGCAGGTGCAGCATCCGGCACATCCGCCACGGCCAGCCGGTGGCTCTGCGGCAGGTCGCACAGGCGCACCGGCACGCCGTGCGCGTTGGCGTAGCGGATCGCCTGCCACTCGGGCGAGTATTCGGCGAAGGGATAGAACACGGCGCGCTGCGGCGCCGCCGGCGCATAGACCAGCAGCGCGCAGGGCGGATGCAGGCCGGGCGCGCCGACGTGGGCCAGCAGCGCGTCGGCTTCGGGCGGGCCCTCGACCAGGATGCAGTCGGGCTGCAGCGCCTCTAGCGCGTCGAGCAGGCTGCGCGCGCAGCCCGGCCCGTGGTGGCGGATGCCGAACAGGTGTACGCTCATCGCTGCGCCGGCATCAAGCCATCACGTCGCGGCAGGCGCGGTACAGGTCCTTCCAGCCGTCGCGTTCCTTGACCACCGTTTCCAGGTATTCGAGCATGACCACGCGGTCCTGGATCGGGTCTTTCACGATGGCGCCGACCATGCCGGCGGCCAGGTCGGCGCCGCGCAGCACGCCGTCGCCGAAGTGGGCGGCCAGCGACATGCCGTGGGTGATGACGGAAATCGCTTCGGCTGTGCTCATGCTGGCGCTGGGCGCCTTGATCTTGACCTTGCCGTCGGCCGTGATCCCTTCGCGCAGTTCGCGGAACACCGTGACGATGCGGCGGATCTCTTCCAGCGCCGGCAGCTCACCCGGCAGTTCCAGCGCGCGTCCCATGCTGGCCACGCGCGTCTGCACGATGCGCACTTCTTCGTCGGCGCTGCGCGGCGGCGGCAGCACCACGGTATTGAAGCGGCGCTTCAGGGCGCTCGAGAGTTCGTTCACGCCGCGGTCGCGGTCGTTCGCGGTGGCGATGATGTTGAAGCCCTTCTGGGCCTGGACTTCGTCGTCGAGCTCCGCGATCGGCAGCACCTTCTCCGACAGGATGGTGATCAGGCTGTCCTGCACTTCGCCGGCGATGCGCGTGAGTTCCTCGACGCGCGCGATCTTCCCTTCGCGCATGGCGCGCATCACCGGGCTGGCCACCACCGCCTCGAGCGACGGCCCCTTCGACAGCAGCTGGGCGTAGTTCCAGCCATAGCGCACGGCTTCCTCGCCGGTGCCGGCGGTGCCCTGCACCACCAGGGTCGAGTCGCCGCTGATGGCCGCCGCCAGGTGTTCCGAGACCCAGGACTTGGCGGTGCCCGGCACGCCGAGCAGGAGCAGGGCGCGGTCGGTTGCCAGGGTGGCTACCGCGATCTCGATCACGCGCGGGTTGCCGATGTACTTGGGGCTGATCTCGACGCCGTTGTCCAGTTTCCCGCCCAGCAGGTAAGTCGACACCGCCCACGGCGACATCTTCCAGCGCGGCGGACGCTGGCGTCGGTCGCAGGCGATCAGGGCTTCCAGTTCGTTGGCGTACTGGGTCTCGGCGTGCTGGCGAAGGACGGTGCTGGTGACGGTCATGCGGACTCCTGGAATGAAAGGATCATCTCGTGGCGGAAACGCACGAGGTGGAAAAATTGGTCGACGGCGTTTTGCCAGCCCTGCGGATCGTCCGCCAGGCCCGGCCACCCACGCTCGGCCTCGAACACCGCGGCCGGGTCGAACACGGCCGCCAATGGGCCCAGGGCGGAACGGAAGCCCCATTGCTGGGCCGGCAGCGCGGGCAGGGCGCCGAGCAGGCGCCGTGCGATCGCCAGCGACAGGCCGGCGGGCCAGGGCGCGGGCGTGGCGTCCGCCAACTGGTGCAGCAGCTCGACCAGGGGCAGATCGGCGCCTTGCCAGGGCAGGCGGCTGGCCTCGACCAGCGCAAG
Source organism: Massilia sp. IC2-278 (assembly GCF_020708045.1). Taxonomy (GTDB): domain Bacteria; phylum Pseudomonadota; class Gammaproteobacteria; order Burkholderiales; family Burkholderiaceae_D; genus Telluria. The sequence continues at coordinate 2,942 of NZ_JAJFES010000032.1, read as the reverse complement.
CAGCATCGCATGCCTGGCCGGCGCCGGCAGGGCGGCGTAGGCGCCGACGAACGCCGAGGCGTTCCGGTAGCGCACCGTGCCGTCGGATGCCAGCCAGATGCGAGTCCAGGCTTCGAGCCAGGCCAGCAGGCCCGGCGTGGCCGCCTGCGCCAGGTGCAGCTGCAGGGCGCCGGTCCAGCCGAGCAGCAGCGCCTCCTGGTAGTCGGTGCCGGCGCCCAGGGCGATGCATTCGTCGGGCGACAGGCCGAGCGAGGTGGACCAGTGCGACGGATCGACCGCCGCCAGGATGTCCACCAGCCAGCCCGCCTTCTCGCCCAGGCCGGGGTATTTGTTGTCGCCGACGCCGTCGCGGATGGCGGCGGCATCGCGTTCGTCCGGCGGCGCGACGATCAGGCGCGTGCCGCGCAGGAAGCGCTTTTCGGTCTGTAGCAGCGGCGCCGCGCGCGCCAGCATGCGTTGCGCGAAGCGGGAGTCCGGCAGTCGGGCCAGCAGGCGCTGCGCCGCCTGGCGCACCGGTTTGCGGCGGTCGTCGAGCGCCGCTTCGAGGAAGGCTTCATCGGCGGCGTCCAGCCCGGTGCCGAGGCAGGCGAGCAGGGCCAGGCGATTGTCGGGCGGCTCGCTGGACCAGGTGGCTTCGAGCGCGGCGCGGGCGGCGGACGGATCGGCGCGGCGCCAGTTGTCGAGGGCGGCGACGCGTTGTTCCAGCGCGCCCTCGTGCCAGGCCTGCTGCGCATGCGCGTCGCTGTCACTATCACTAGGCGCGCCGGCCGCCCAGGCCCATGCCGGTTCGAGCGCCGCCAGCCATGCCGCGCGCGTGCCCAGCACCGGAAGCAGGCGTGGCCGCAGCGCCGGCTGGCGGGTGGCCAGGTCGAGCATGTTGGGCAGGAAGCGTTCAGGCAGGCGCGCACCCTTGCCGGCCAACAGGCTTAGCCACTCGGTTTGTACCGAAGCGGGCTGGCCGCCGCCGAGCAGGCGTTTCAGGATCGCTTCCGCCGCGGGCGGACAGGCCGGCAGCTGTTCCGGTGCGCTGGCCGCGGCTTGCGCCGCCGGAGCGGGCGGCGGCAGGTAGCCGGCGCGTGTCCACAGGTCGCTGGCGCCGGTGGCCAGCCAGAGGCGGCGTTCGGGTGTCGTGCCGGGCGTGTCGAGTGCGGGGCTGGCGGCGCCGGCCAGTTCCGCATCGAGCAACTCGGCAGGCAGCGGGGCGCGGGCGGTGCCGACCAACAGGAGCTTGTGCAGCGAAACCGGACCGGTCATGCGTTGAACTCCGTGTCGATGTTGAACAGGCGGCCGTCCTGCCAGACGCTCAGCGGCAGCAGGCAAACGCCGTCCCATTCGCCGAAGACGGTGAGCGGATGGCCGCCGCTGAGTGCGAGCAGGTGCAGCGCATGGCGGAACGATGCGTGCAGGGGCAGCAGCCGGCCATCGGCCGTGCGCAGGCTGGTGCGGCTGGCGCTGTCGGGCACCACGGCGTCGAGCAGCATCGGATAGCGGTCGATGAAGGGCTGCACCGCGAGTGCCTCGGCATACGCGCCAAGCGCCGTGTCGAGCGCAGGGGCGGGGGCGAGGGCGTGGAGCGGGCGCGTGCCCGACTGCTCCTTGATCAGTGCGCGCAGCGGCCAGGCGCCCGGATAGAAGCACAGGGCGCCGTCGAATTCGGTGCCGCTTGCAAGCGGCACATCGAAACCCTGGCCGCCGGCCGAGTAGTGCAGCAGCATGGCCCAGCGGCCGCTGGCGGCGCCGCGCAGCCAGGTCGTGCGCGAACGCACCCGGCCCTCGTCCTCCGTGGTCTGGGCCAGCACCTGCCAGCAATCGACGATGGGCGCTTCGGCCAGTACGGTTTCCTGGGGTACGCTCCAGCCGACCAGGGTGCGCACGTCGGCCTGCAGGGGCGCCGGCAGTGCATCGAGGCGGGCGTGGGCCTGGCACAGCATATAAAGAGAGGCCAGTTCGCTGCCCAGCTGGCGCTGCCAGTCGGGATTCGCGGTCTGGAAGCACAGGCCGGATGCGCGGCGCAGCCGGTTGCCGATGGCCCCGGCCTGGGCGTCGACCATGCGCGCGGCCATGCCTTCCCAGAACGCCGGGCCGCGCTCGCGCACGGTGGCAATGCCGTCGCGTGCCAGGTCCTCGAGCCAGGTTTGGAGGTCGGCCAGGCCGGTGACGATGTTCTGCGCGCGCTTGTCTTCGCGCTTGCGTGCCTGGGCGGCGGAGGCGGCTGCGGCTTCAGGCGACTGGTCGGCCGCTTTCTCTTCCTTTTTCTCGCGCCGCGCCTGGCGGCCGTCGAGCCAGTCCTTGACCCATTGCGGCGCTTCGTTCCCGGTGAACAGTGCCGGCTGGGCCGCATGCAGCAGGTACAGGCCGAGGCCATGCTTGCAGGGGAACTTGCGGCTGGGGCAGGAGCACTTGAAGGCGGGCTCGCCGAGGTCGATCTGGGTACGGTAGGGAAGTTTGCCGCTACCCTGGCATTCGCCCCACATCGCATTTCCGTCCAGGCCGAGCGTACCCCACTTGGCAGGCGCGGCAAGTTGCGACCCTGCTTTTGCAGATGCGGCGTCGGGAGCAAGCGCGAGGATCTGTTCGGCTTTCAGCATGAAATGAGGTGCACTAATTGCCGGATCAGCGGCAGGGTTAAGTTGCATTGCAGAATCTTGTCGAAAGAATACCCGTTATTTTGCTGGCGGAGAACTGTTTATTCTGGGAGGAGGAAGAGAGCAGGTATTGCAGAGTAGGCCCAGGTTTGCTATAGTTCGCCTCCTCGCAAAAACGACAACGAAATCAAGTAGTTGACGGATGTAGCGGGAGTCGCGGAAAACGCGGTGTAGCAAAAAAGAGAAGTTGACGAAGCAAACGAAACACTGCATAATCTCACTTCTCTGCTGCTGACAAACAAAACGATTTGTCGAAACGCAGCAAGGCAACACCGAATAAGTTCTTTAACAATTAAC
>NZ_JAJFES010000031.1 GCF_020708045.1 Massilia sp. IC2-278 | reverse complement strand
CGGCCAACAAGTTCGGCCATGTGAGCCCGACGCTGGCGCACCACGTGCGCGACGAATTCGACGCCGACGGCTCGGTGGCGCTGGTGCTCGACGGCGGCGCCTCGCAGGTCGGCATCGAGTCGACCATCGTCGATTTGTCGCGCCTGGCCACGCACGGGCCGGTGCTGCTGCGTCCCGGTCATGTGAGTGCCGAGGCCATTGCCGCTGTGATCGATCGGATGCCGGCCGCGCCGGATGTGGCCGCGCCGCGCGCCTCGGGCACGCTGGAATCGCATTACGCGCCGCATACGCCGGTGGCGATGCAGGACACGGCCACCCTGGCCCAGACCCTGGCGCGCATGACGGCAGCCGGCCGCAAGGTGGCGCTGATCCATTACTCGGATTTGCCCGTGGCCCACGCCGCCACGCGCCTGCCGGCCACACCGGAGGGCTTTGCGCACGCCTTGTACGCCGCCTTGCGCGCGATGGACGGGCAGGGCGCCGACGTGATCCTGGTCGAAGCGCCGCCCCAGGATGGCGCCTGGCTGGGCGTGAACGACCGCCTGCGCCGCGCCGCGCATGGCTCGACCGGCATCGTGCACGGGTTGCTGAACCGCGACGCGGGCGTCTAGCGCCGGGTTTTGTGGGGTGGACACGTGTGGCCACCCCACAAACCCAATCACGATGCAGCAGTAGGGTGGGTTCTCGAACCCACCATTCCTTGCACCTTGCTGATGGTGGGTTCAAGAACCCACCCTACAACCGGCAATTCTCCTACGCGGCAACTGAAAAACAGGAGCCGCCCCATCGCAAAAAATCAACCGCCGGTCACCCATCCTTTATACCAACACCTTTCGACATATAACCAGCGTCAATGCTTGTTATAATCCGGCGCGTTGCAAGGACTTTATCGCTGTCAACTGTTGTCTCCAGCCTACGGCTCGACAATTGACCCATATACAAGCGGAAAGAACACTGGCATATTAGTTACGGCACGAATAGCACGGGCGTTCGTTTCACAGAAAAAACATCCTTCCCATCAGGAGACACAATGCGTCAAAAGAATTTTGCGCTCGCACTGCTGACCGCAGCTGCGCTCGCCGCTTGCGGCGGCACCGGTAGCAGCGGTGGCGACCAATCGCACCCGATTACCTTCAGCCAGCAAGTCACCTTCGGCGACAGCCTGTCGGACGTCGGTACCTACAACGTCGGCGCCGTGAAGGCTGCCGGTGGCGGCAAGTTCTCGATCAACGGTTCCGAAACCTCGAAGGATCCGGCGCTGACCGGCCTGAACTGGACCGAAGTGCTGGCCGCCGAGCTGCGCCTGCCGGCCCCGTGCGCGGCCCAGACCGGCCTGGAAGGCACCAACAACGACGCCAATCCGGCACTCGACTTCAACGTCCCGATCGTCAACAACGCGAACTGCTTCAACTACGCCCAGGGCGGCGCCCGCGTGACCAATCCTATCGGACCGGGCAACAAGGTCGTCAAGCCTGAAATCGGCGAAATGACCGTGCCGGTCGCTACCCAAGTCCAGATGCACCTGGCCAAGACCGGCGGCAAGTTCAGCGGCACCGAACTGGTCACTATCATGGCCGGCGGTAACGATGTCCTGTCGCAGCTGAGCGCCGTCAGCGCCGCCGGCACCGCAGCCGGCCAGCAAGCCTTCCCGGGCCTGCTGATCGCTGGCCTGGCCGCGACCACGACCAACCCGGCCACCGCGCTGCCGATCATCCAGCGTGCCGTCGCGACGAATGCCGCCGGTGGCCAGACCGCGATCATCAACGCCGGTGTCGGCGCTGCCATGTCGCAAGGCGCGACCCAGGCCGCAGCCGTTGCCGCCGCCACCAAGGCTGGCGCCGATGCCCAGGCCGCCGGCACCAAGGCTGCCGGCGAGTACGCCGCCGCGAACGCACAAACCCTGGTCGCCGAACTCGGCAAGGCCGGCGCCCAGAAGGCTGCCATCGTCAAGGACATCGTCGCCAAGGGCGCCAAGTACGTCATCGTGAACAACCTGCCGGACGTAGCGAATACCCCGTCGGGCCGTGCACAGCCTGCGCTGCAGCCGCTGATCGACACCATGGTCAACGCCTTCAACACGCAGCTGAAGGCTGGTCTCGGCGAGAGCGCGAACATCATGTACGTCGACCTGTACAGCATCAGCCGCGACCAGATGACCAATCCGAAGACCAAGGAAATCTATGGTCTGAGCAACGTCACGACCCCGGCCTGCGACCTGGCCAATCCGGCGGTCAAGGAAACCTCGCTGCTGTGCACGACCCGTACCCTGGTGGCCGGCGATACCGCCCACTTCATGTACGCCGACAGCATCCACCCGACCCCGTACGAGTACTGGCTCATCGCGCGTTATATCTTGAAAGATATGGCCGTCAAGGGTTGGCTGTAATACAAGAATAAAGCTGGCTGCGCAGCGCCCAAGGGCAATGCGCAGCCCCAACAAGAATCAGGAGAAATAATGAAAGTACGTCTGAATAGCGTCGTGAAAATGGCGGTCGCCGCTGCCGCGCTGGCCTGCGCGACCGGCGCCTCGGCCCAGTCGGCCGGCCAGTGGACCGCCAAGTTCGGCTTCAACCAGCTGACCCCGAAAGTCGAAAGTGGCGACCTGACCGGTCCGGCCCTGCCGTTCACCAAGGCAGCCGTCGACCGCGACATCCAGCCGGTGCTGATCTTCGCCTACGGCCTGACCAACAACATCTCGGCCGAAGTCGCGCTGGGCACCCCGTACAAGCACAAGATCAAGGGCGCAGGCTCGATCCAGGGCACGGGCGAACTGGGCACCGTCGAGGCACTGCCGCCGACCCTGTTCCTGCAATACCGCTTCTTCGAGCCGACCGCGACCTTCCGCCCGTACATCGGCCTGGGCGCGACCTACGCCTACTTCATGAAGGAACGCGGTTCGGGCAAGCTGACCGCCTTGACCAACCCGGGCGGCCCGGCCACGAGCTTCGACATCGACAACAAGTTCACCTACACCGGCCAGGTTGGCCTGGCGGTGAACCTGAGCGAGAAATGGTTCGTCGACGCCACCATCAACAAGAGCCGCCTGCGCACCGACGTGCACTTCTCGACCGGCCAGACCCAGCACATGAAGCTGGACCCGGTGGCAGTGGTGCTGGCGGTGGGTTACAAGTTCTAAGCAGTCACGCAATCGAGAAAGCCAGCATGGTTAGCCATGCTGGCTTTTTTATTTGAAGGCGAGGTTGTCGTAGGGTGGGCACTCCGTGCCCACGCGGTACGCACGGCTCCGGAGTCTGCTGCGGTGAGGCGTCGCTCGCGAGGTATGCGACGGACGACCAGGCAGCGTTATGGGCTTCGCTCGGTGCCGGCGGGCGAGACGTCGCGGCCAACGCAGAACGGATACGCACGTAACCGCGTGGGCACGGGGTGCCCACCGTACGGTTGAGGTTTCGTCAGAGCGCCAAGTAGCGTGGTGCGCGAAGCCTCAATGCACCCCGGCCGCGTACGCCGCAAACCGCTCGCCGCTGAGCGCCTTTTCGTACAGGTAGCCCTGGAAGCCATAGCAGCCGGCCTCCGACAGGAATTCGCGCTGCCCCGCCGTCTCCACCCCTTCCGCAATCACCTGCAGCCCCAGGCTGCCCCCCAAAGCGATGATCGAGCGCACGATCGAGGCGTCGTTGCCGTTGGTGAGCACGTCGCGCATGAAGGAATAATCGATCTTCAGCTGGTCCAGCGGCAGCTTGCGCAAATAGGCCAGCGACGAGTAGCCGGTGCCGAAGTCGTCGAGCGAGAAGGTGATGCCGAGGCGGCGCAGGGTTTCCATGGTCTGCACCGTGTGCGCGAAATCGGTGACGACCAGGGTTTCGGTCAGCTCGAACTTCAGCCCGTGCGGATCGACGCCGGTGGCCGCCAGGATCTCCTGGGTCATGGCCACGAAGTCGGGCTCGACGAACTGGCGCGCACTCACGTTCACCGACAGCGACAAATGCCGGGTGGCCGGATTGCGCTGCCAGTTGGCCAGCTCGGCGCAGGCGGTGCCCAGTACCCAGCGCCCGATCTCGACGATCAGGTTGGTTTCCTCGGCCGCCTTGATGAACTCGGTCGGATACAGCACGTCGCCGTTCGGCTGGCGCCAGCGCAACAGGGCCTCGGCGCCGATCACGCGGCTGGCGCCGTCGAGCTGCGGCTGGTAGTTCAGCATGAACTCGTGGTTGCGCAAGGCGCGCCGCAGGCCGGTCTCGAGTTCCGAGCGCGCGCTCCAGGCCGCCTGCATGGCCGGGTCGAAGAAGCGGAAGGTGTTGCGGCCCGCCGCCTTGGCCTGGTACATCGCGGTATCGGCCTGTTTCAGGGCCGATTCCACGGTGTCGGTCATGCCGCTGATCATGGTCACGCCCACGCTGGTCGAGACCGTGTACATGAAGTCGGCCAGCTGGAAGGGCGCCGACATCGCGGCCACGATTTTCGCCGCCACGGTCTCGGCCTGGTGCACGGCGCCGGCCATGGTGTCTTCCTCGGGCGGCACCAGGATCACAAATTCGTCGCCGCCCAGGCGCGCCACCATGTCGGCTTCGCGCACGCTGTTTTCCAGGCGGCGCGCCACCGCCTGCAGCAGCACGTCGCCGGCGGCGTGGCCGTGGGTGTCGTTCAGGGTCTTGAAGTTGTCGAGGTCGCAGAACATCAGCGCGCCATACTTGCGCGAGCGCGCGCTGCCGATCAGGGCGCGGCGCAGGTGGTCCATCAGGCTGGCGCGGTTCGGCAGTTCGGTGAGGGCGTCGAAATAGGCGAGGCGGTGGATGCGCGCCTCGTTGCTCTTGCGCTCGCTGATGTCGGTGCTGATCACCAGGATCTTTTGCGGCACGCCGGCGGCCGCATTCGCCGGCACCACGGTCCAACGGGTATCGGCCTGCATGGTGCAGCCGTCGCGCCGGTGTTGGCTCAGTTCGCCCGACCATTCACCTTCCTGCAACGCGTTATGCCAGGCCTCGCTATAGACGGCGTGGTCGTCGCACAGCAGGTCCGGCATGTGCTGGCCACGCGCTTCCTCGGCGCTCCAGCCATACAGGCGCTCGGCGCCTTTGTTCCAGTAGGTGATGCGCGCGCTCATGTCCATCACGAAGATGGCGTCGTGCGCCTTGTCGAGCAGCGAGGCTTGTTCCAGGGCCAGCATGTCGGCGCGGCGCAATACCGTGATGTCGGCAATGAAACCCTCCAGCGCCACCACGGCGCCGCGCTCGTCGTAAACGGCGGCGCCTTGCTCCCACGCCCAGCGCATCTGCCCGGACGCATTCGTGATGCGGTAGCTGAGCTGGTAAGCGCGCCGGTCGCGGATCGCCGCATTCGTGTCGTCCGCCACCTTGGCGCGGTCGTCGGGATGAATCAGGCTAGCGAACGAGAGCGAATGCTCGCCGATGAAGGCCGAAGCCGGATAGCCGGTCAAGCGTTCCATGCCGGCGCTGATGAACTCCATGGTCCATTCCGGGTCGTTCAGGCAACGATATACCGCGCCAGGCAAATTGCTGAGCAACAAATCCAGGGACAACGCCGAGGCATCGTTTGAGCGGGAATTTGTGGAAGCCGCAGTATCGGTAAAAGTCATGTTCCGCGCGCTTGTATAGGTGGAACACTGGTTTAGGATTAATTTATTGTACACACGATAAGGTGGCGTAAGTACAAATTTGTAATCGTGTGCGGCTATTTATCTGTAATGGTTAATAAATTCATACGAATCGTAGCGATTACTGATGCGGCGAGGATAGACGTGTGCGCTGGCCTGACTGCAGAGGAAGGTGCCGTTGCAAGCGCACGGCAATATGATGAAACGAATACCGCACGAGAAATCGTATTCGGTAATTCGATGTCGGGAATGGATTATGTCGCGATGCCGGAAAAGGCTTTATGGCCTCATCCGGATAAAGATGTGTTTTATTCGCGCGGAAATCGATTTCAAGGAATACGATGACCGCGCGATGGGTTTGATTAAAACGCAGCGATGCCCGTTTGCGCACGGCCGAGAATCAGCGCGTGGATATCGTGCGTGCCTTCATAGGTATTCACCACCTCCAGGTTCACCATGTGGCGGATGATCCCGAACTCGTCCGAAATACCGTTCCCGCCCAGCATGTCGCGCGCGGTGCGGGCGATGTCCAGCGACTTGCCGCAGGAATTACGCTTCATGATCGAGGTGATCTCGACCGCCGCCGTGCCTTCGTCCTTCATGCGGCCCAGGCGCAGGCAGCCTTGCAGGCCGAGCGTGATCTCGGTTTGCATGTCGGCCAGCTTCTTCTGTACTAGCTGGTTCGCCGCCAGCGGCTTACCGAACTGGTTGCGGTCCATCGTGTACTGGCGCGCCGTATGCCAGCAGGCTTCGGCCGCACCGAGCGCACCCCAGGCGATGCCGTAGCGCGCCGAGTTCAGGCAGGTGAACGGACCCTTCAGGCCGCGCACGTCCGGGAAGGCATTCTCTTCAGGGCAGAACACATTGTCCATCACGATCTCGCCGGTAATCGACGAACGCAGGCCGAACTTGCCGTGAATCGCTGGAGCCGACAGACCTTCCATGCCTTTTTCCAGCACAAAGCCGCGGATCGCGCCTTCATCGTCCTTGGCCCAGACCACGAACACATCCGCCACCGGCGAATTCGTGATCCACATCTTCGAACCGGTCAGCGCGTAGCCGCCGTCCACCTTGCGCGCACGGGTCACCATCGAACCCGGGTCCGAGCCGTGGTTCGGCTCCGTCAAGCCGAAGCAGCCGATCCATTCGCCGGTCGCCAGCTTCGGCAGGTATTTCTGCTTGGTCGCTTCGTTACCGAATTCAAAGATCGGCACCATCACCAGCGACGACTGCACGCTCATCATCGAGCGGTAGCCCGAATCGACGCGCTCGACTTCGCGCGCAATCAGGCCATAGGCGACGTAGTTCAGGCCCGGGCCGCCGTACTGTTCGGGAATGGTCGGGCCGAGCAGGCCGAGTTCACCCATCTCGCGGAAGATCGAGGTATCCATGGTCTCGTGGCGGAAGGCCTCGAGGATGCGCGGCTGCAGCTTGTCCTGGCAGTAGGCGGCGGCGGCGTCGCGCACCATGCGCTCTTCATCTAGCAGTTGCTGGTCGAGCAGCAGCGGGTCATCCCAGTGGAAGGCGGTCTTGCGGGTCGAAGCGGAAGCGGTCATGGATCGGTCCTGGTCTCTGTTCTTGTAGGCCGGGCAGGGCGCCGGAGTCAGGGCATTATAGGAACACCGTCTTGACGCATCTTTTCAAACTGCGACAGGCATTTTCATTTTCGCCGTTCTTCCAGACTTACTCAAAGCTAAGCATAGTTAACTTTTCGCTGGATTCCTGCTTCACTGGAGCCGGTTTCGCCCTGCGCTTCACGCACAGGGCCAGCGCCTTCTCCTCCACAGGCCGACACGATGGAACTCACCGCCATGTTTCTCAGGTTGATCGCCGCGTTGACATCGCGGTCATGGTGCGTTGCACATTCAGGGCAGGTCCACTGGCGTATGTCCAGGCTGAGTACGGCAAGCTTGTAACGACAGCACGAACATGTCTTGCTGCTGGGGTACCAGCGATCGATGACGATCACCTGGCAACCGCGCCGCGCCGCTTTATACACGAGCTGGCGGCGCAGTTCGGCGAAGCCCATGTCGGCAATCGCGCGTGACAGGCAGCGGTTGCCGAGCATGCCCGTGACGTGCAGATCCTCGATGCCGATGGTATGAAAGCGCCGGGTGATATTTGCGCTGAGCTGGTGCAAGCCGTTCGCGCGCACGTTGGCGATCCTGGCGTGCAGGCGAGCCAGTCTGGCTTTTGCTTTCTTGCGGTTGCACGAGCATTTCACCTTCCGAGATAGAGCGCGCGACAGTCGCCGCAGGCGATCGAGTAATGTCTGCAGCGCTTTCGGTCCAGAGACTTTCTCTCCAGTCGACAAAGTGGCCAGGTGCGTCACGCCGAAGTCGATGCCGACCACGCCTTGGTTTTCGGCTGGCGGCAGCTGTGCATCGGAGGTGTCGATACTGATACTGGCATACCAGTGGTCGGCCGTGCGTGAAACTGTCGCAGAGACAATCCGCCCTGTGTAGCGCAGGCTTTCTCGCATCCTCAGCCATCCGAGTTTAGGAATACGGATGCGTTTGCCATCAATCTGGAACTGGTCGTTGGTCAATGTGAACCGGTCGTTGGCACCCTTGCGCCGGAACCTCGGGTAGCGTGCCCGTTTCTCGAAGAAATTCTGGAAAGCGCGGCCCAGTTGCATGATCGCCATCTGTGGCGCATTCTTTGTCACTTCCAGCATCCACGGGAATTGCGTGCGCTTGATGGCGTTGAGCTGGCGTCGCAGCGCCGCTTCGTTTGGCTTGGGCAAGGCTGGGTGGAGTATGCACGCTTGGAATTGCCGTCCCCATTCGGCCAGTGCCCAATTGTAGGCGAACCGCGCGGTCCCGGCTGCACGCGCCAGATACGTTGTCTGCACCTTGTTGGGGTCGAGCCGAATACAATGAGCCAGGATCATCGTGCCTCCTTTACCTCATGTCTGACACCGCCGGCAGTTTTTGGTTCCGATGACTGCGCCTGCCATACAGCTGCGCAGAAGACCACAATACAAGTGCTTTCACAGGTGGTAGCAAGGGGAAACAATCTTATTCATTTTGGATAAAATTGCGTATGTTTAGACAATTACTGGTTATTGCCAAAAAACTGGCGCAGGATGTCTACTGGGTAAAGGAGACGGCACTGGCAAGCCCGGCATCGCGCAGGCGCACCATGTCGCGCGTCGGCGCATTGCCGAAGTGGCGCGCATATTCGCGGCTGAACTGCGAGGCGCTGAGGTAGCCGACGCGCTGGCAGGCCAGGTTGGCGTCCATGCCCGTGGCCAGCATCAGGCGCCGCGCTTCCTGCAGGCGCAGGGTTTTCTGGAATTGCAGCGGGCTCATCGAGGTAAGCGACTTGAACTGGCCATGCAGCGAAGACGGACTCATATGGGCCAGCTGCGCCATGTCGTCGATGCGCATCGGCTGGTCGAAGTGCTTGCGAATCCAGGCCACCACCTTGCCGATGCGGTGGGTCTCGATTTTCCCCAGTTGGGCCAGGCGCGCGCCGAAGGGGCCGCGCAGCAGGCGCAGCATGATTTCGTCCTGTACCAGTGGCGCGAGCAGGGCGGCGTCCTCGGGCCGGCTTGCCAACGCCATCAGGCGTGCGGCGGCGTCGACGATCTCGGCGCTGGCCTGGGCCACGTAGACGGCGCGTCCCGGACGTGTGGGCGGCACGCCGTCGGGATACGCCTTCAGGATCAGCTCGGCCAGCCTGTCGAGGTCGAAATCGAAGCGGAACGACAGGTAGGGCGCGGCCACGCTGGCTTGCCGGATCATGGCGGCGATCGGCAGGTCGAGCGAAAAGATCAGCATGCGCGACGGGTCGTAGTCGTAGGACTCGTCGCCCAGCATCACGGTCTTGGCGCCCTGCGCGACGATGCACAGCGCGGGGCGGTGCAGGCCGTGCACCAGCTCGGCGCTGTCGTTCGCGGCGCGCACCGCGTGCACGCCGGGGATGCAGGTCGCAAAGGTGCCGTCCTGCGGCGCGTTGGCGGCCAGCAGCCCGGCCAACCGCGTCAAGCTGAGATCGATGGAAGTAGAAGGCGCATTCATGGCGGATTCGTCGTCATGTGTCGCTGAAGAATACACCATGCCGTTTCTTCTTCCATTCCACACTCAGGCGGCGTGGTCGGTCGATACCGTCAGCGCCTCGAAGGCGGCCATTTCGGTGCGGCGGGCGTCGAGCGCGGTATTCACCATGGCCAGGGCGTCGCTGCCGGCCAGGAACTGGCGTGGCGGCGAGGCCATGCCGGCCAGTTCGACCACGGCGGCGGCCAGCTTGACCGGGTCGCCCAGCTGCCTGCCCTTGTAGGCGCCATACGCCTGTTCCACCGAGCCGAGGGCGGCGTAGTCGTCGATGGCGGTGGCGCCGTAGCGTACCGAGCTCGGGTCGAGGAATTCGGTGCGGAAGAAGCCGGGTTCGACCGCCGTGACCTTGATCCCGAATGGCGCCACTTCCAGCGCCAGCGAAGCCGTCAAGCCTTCGATCGCGTACTTGCTGGCGCAATACACCGAGGCGCCGTCGAAACCCGTGATGCCGGCGATCGAGCTGATGTTCATGATGTGGCCGCCGCGCTGGCGCCGCATGGTCGGCAGCACCGCGCGCAGCATGTGCAGCACGCCGTGCACGTTGACGGCGAACTGCCGGGCGATGTCGTCACTGGACACTTCTTCCAGGCGGCCCAGCAGGCCGTAGGCGGCGTTGTTCACTAGCACGTCGATGCGGCCGAAGCGTTCGACGGCCGCGGCGATGGCCGGCGCGGCTTGGGCTTCGTCGGCGACGTCGAGTTCGACCAGGGCGATGCGTTCCGGGGCGATGCCGGCAAAGGTGTCCTGCAGTTGGCCCAGCTTGCGGCCGGTGGCCACGACTTTATCGCCGGCCTTCAGGGCTGCGTGTGCGATGTCGGCGCCGATGCCGCGGCCGGCGCCCGTGATCATCCAGGTTTTGCTCATGATGTCTCTTCCTTGTGTAGCGTTATCGGGAAGAGAAATGGTAGGGCGGGGAGGGAGGCCTGGCTTGCCCAAAACTCCAGGGTGCTGGCGCGATCCTCGCCAGCTGGAGACGGCGCCGGCCTAGGAGGTGACGCCGAAACGCCCGCCGTGGAACAACAGCGCCGGCTGGGGCTGGACTTCGCATTCCTCGACTTCGCCCACGAAAATCACGTGGTCGCCTTCGGGATAGCGGCTGCGGTTGTGGCATTCGAACCAGGCCACGGCGCCCTTCAGGATCGGCTGGCCGGTGCGCGAGAGTTCGTAGTCGACGCCGGCAAACGGATCTTCGGTGCGGCGCGAGAAGCGCAGCGCCAGTTCTTCCTGGCCGGCCGCCAGCACGTTGATGACGTAGTGCGAGTTGCCGCTGAAGATGGGCATGCTGTTGGCCGCCGCGCCCAGGCTCCACAGCACCAGCGGCGGATCGAGCGAGACGGAATTGAAGGAACTGGCGGTCAGGCCGCGGAAGCTGCCATCCTCGAGGCGCGTGGTGATGACGGTCACGCCGGTCGCAAACTGCGACAGCGCCTGGCGGAAATGCGTCGAATCGAAGCCGCGCTCGGTGGCGCGGGGAGAGCGTGTGTTCATCGGTACCCTGGAAAGTTGCATGCTCATTATGCCATCGCAAGGAACAAGGCGGCGTTTGCGTCGGTATTGCCCCGCATGTTGCGTCTGCACAAACCGTGGCTTTACGTTACAGTAAAGCCATCACTAACAATATCGAGGTATGCGATGAGCGAGCAAACAGCGACCGGCGTGGCGATCCTTGGCGGCGGATGCTTCTGGTGCGTCGAGGCCGTTTACCTGGAAGTACGCGGGGTCACGCGCGTGGAATCGGGCTACATGGGCGGCCATGTGGTGAACCCGACCTACGAGCAGGTGTGCGGCGCGGCCACGGGGCACGCCGAGGTGGTGCGGCTGGAATTCGATCCGGCGGTGATCAGCTACCGCGACATCCTGCAGATCTTCTTCACCATCCACGACCCGACCACCCAGGATCGCCAGGGCAACGACGTCGGCCCGCAATACCGCTCGGTGATCTTTACCCAGGACGCCGAACAGGAAGCGACCGCGCGCCAGGTGATGGCGGAAATGGCGGCCGTGTGGGATGCGCCGATCGTGACCCAGGTGCTGCCGGCGGAAACCTGGTACAAGGCCGAGGAGTATCACCAGAACTACTATGCCCAGCACCCGATGCAGGGATATTGCGCGTTCGTGGTGGCGCCGAAGGTGGCGAAGTTCAGGAAGACGTTTCAGCAGTTCATGAAGTAAGGGGTTCGTAGGGTGGGCTCTCGAGCCCACGCTGTCTCACCGCATGATCAGCAGCGAAGTTACCGTGAGTCCAATCACCGCGGCGTTTCGATAGATCATCCGTGCCATACCGCGTGGGCACAGGTGCCCACCCTACGAAGGTCAACAGCGACGCCGCACTCACTCGTACATGTACTTCCTCGACCACGGTATCTGCGCCGGGTCTTCCCCCGCCTTGCCGCACACGATCTGATACAGGCTGATCCAGTCATGCGTGAACGCATACGCGCAGCCGGCCAGGTAGACGTGCCAGATGCGGAAGCGCTTGCCGTCGGTCAGCCGGGCGATCTCGTCGGCATGGTTCTCGAAATTCTCGGTCCAGGCGGCGCAGGTCTTGGCGTAGTGGCGGCGCAGGTTTTCCACGTCGCGCACTTCCAGCCCGCCCGCCTGCATGGCCTTGATCACGGCGCCCAGGTGGGCCAATTCTCCCTGCGGGAACACGTACTGGTCGATGAATTCGCCGCCCCCATAAGGCGTGGCGCGGCCTTCGACATCGGTCGAGGTAATGCCGTGGTTCATGACCACGCCGCCCGGCGCCAGCAGGGCGTTGATGCGCGAAAAATACTCGGGCAGGTGCTGCACGCCCACGTGCTCGAACATGCCGACGCTGGTGATGCGGTCGAACTGGCCGTCCACGTCGCGGTAGTCCTGCAGGCGGATCTCGACCCGCCCGTCCAGCCCCGCCGCCTTTACCCGTTCGCGCGCCAGCGCCGCCTGGTTGTCCGACAGCGTGACCCCGAGCACGCGCGCACCGAAACGCTCGGCCGCGCGGATCGCCAGCGCGCCCCAGCCGCAGCCGATGTCGAGCAGGGTCTGGCCGGGGCGCAGGCCGATCTTGGTGAGGATGTGGTCGATCTTCCGTACCTGCGCGGTGGCCAGGTCCTCGGTGCCGGTGTCGAAGTAGGCGCAGGAATACACCAGGTTCGGGTCGAGCCAGGCCGCGTAGAACTCGTTGGAGACGTCGTAGTGGTAGCGGATCGCTTCGGCGTCCTTGCGGCGCGTGTGCGGCGAAAACAACCGCAGCGGATGCGCGAAGCGCCGTCCGTGCTTGCCGGTGGAGGCGGCCAGCTCGCTGCCGATGCGGATCATGTCGGCGGCCCGTCCCTTGATCTCGAGCGCGCCTTCCACATAGGCTTGCCCGAGCTTGTACAGCGAGGGCGAGAGCAGGTAGCGCAGCGAAGACGGCTGCGGTACGCGGATCGTGACGAGCGGCGGGTCGGACGATAAATCGATGTGCTCGCCGTTCCACAGTTCGACACGCAGGGGCAGCGACAGCTTGCTGCGCATGCCCGTGCTCCAGGCGCCGAGTTTCAGTTCGTTAAACACATTTCCTCCGGCCAGCGTGACAGCATGACGGAACCCGTGCGGACACGGGCTGTGCGTGAAACGATTTCGTGCAGCGGTGCAGCGGTGCAGCGGTGGTGCGATGGTGCGGTGTTACGGTTGCAGGCGTTCCCGGGTCCAGCTGCCGTCTTCCTGCCGCGTGTAGACGATGCGGTCGTGGAAGCGCGAACGGCGCCCTTGCCAGAACTCGATGCGCTCGGGCACCAGGCGGAAGCCGCCCCAGTTGGCGGGCCGCGGCGGCGCTTCGCCGGCCTGTGCGGCAACGGCTTCGTAATTCTGTTCCAGCGCCGCGCGGTTGGCGATCGGCGCGCTCTGCTGCGAAGCAATTGCCGACAGGCGGCTCTTCAAGGGCCTGCTGTGGAAATACTTGTCGCTTTCCTCAGCCGAGGTCGTTTCGACCCGGCCCTCGATGCGCACCTGGCGTTCCAGTTCGCTCCAAAAGAATAGCAGAGCAGCGTGCGGGTTGGCGCGCAATTCCTGCGCCTTGCGGCTGTCGTAATTCGTGTACCAGGTGAAGCCGCGCGCGTCGAACTGCTTGACCAGCACGATGCGCGAGCTCGGCCGGCCGTCCGCATCCACGGTGGCCACGTTCATCGCGTTCGGTTCGTTGACCTCGGCCTTCAGGGCCTGCTCGAACCACTGCGTGAATTGCGCGATCGGATCGTCGAGCACGTCGTCTTCGTTCAGGCTGGCCTGGCCATAGTCCTTGCGCAGGCCGGCAACGGCGTCGCCGATGGCCGGCGCGGCAGCAGCCGAAGCGGTAGCAGAAGGAGCAGCAGAAGCAGCAGCCGGCGCGGGCGCCGCGTCGATGCCACGGCGCCGGCCCATGGCCGCACCCAGGCGCGCCATCTGCTCGCTTGAAAACAGGCGCATGGCCATCGGCGCCATCGTGCTTTCCTCGCGGTCCATGTGGGCCGTATAGCGCTGTACGAAGCGCTGCACGCTCGACGTGGAGAGGGTGGCGGCGCTGCCGTCTGCAATCGCGGTCAATTGTTCGTGCAGGTCTTGCCAGATCGCGTCCATGTCCTTGTGGTCCTGCAGGATCACCGGCGCCAGCGCCTGGAGGGTGGCCGCGTCCTCGCCCTGCGCCACGGCGCGCAGCATCGGAATCAGGTCCTGTTCCTCGTCGTCGTGGTGCAGGTGTGCCGCCTTCTCGAAGTACTTCAGCACCGCAGCTGCCGCCTGGCGCGCCTGTTCGTCGGCGCCGTGTCCGGGCAGGTGCGCGAGCAGGCGTTCGAGGGTGGCGAGCTGCTTGCGGATGCGTCCATGGCAATGCTTGAGGACGGCGATCGGCTGGTCGAAACCAGGGGCGGCATCGAGGAGGGAATCGTTCATGTGCGTTTTTCTGACAGTGGAGATTTTTTTGATTGACCAAGAGGCATTTTAGTGCAGGCGTGCCAGATGGGTTCGGTAAAATGGCGGGATGCATACCACCGATACCCCCACCTTCAGTGCCGCCCTCGACGACGAAATCGACTTCGCACGCCGCTTCGGCGGCATCGCCCGCCTGTATGGCGAGCGTGCCCTCGAACGCTTCCGCGCGGCGCACGTTTGCGTGATCGGCGTCGGCGGCGTCGGCTCCTGGATCGTCGAGGCCCTGGCGCGCAGCGCGGTCGGCCACCTGACCCTGATCGACCTCGACAACGTGGCCGAGTCGAACATCAACCGCCAGATCCAGGCCCTCACCAGCACGGTCGGCATGCCGAAGATCGAGGCCCTGCGCGAGCGCATCGCCCAGATCAATCCGTTCTGCAAGGTGACCCTGATCGAGGACTTCGTCGACCCGGACAACATTCCGCAGATGGTGGGCGGCAAGGGTTTCGACTATGTGGTGGATGCCATCGACAGCGTGAAGGCCAAGGCCGCGCTGATCGCGTACTGCCGCGACCACAAGCTGCCGCTGGTGACCATCGGCGGCGCCGGCGGCCAGATCGACCCGACGAAAATCGAGGTGCGCGACCTGGCCCGTACCGAGCAAGAGCCGCTGCTCAAAAAGGTGCGCAAGCTGCTGCGCGCGCAGTATGGTTTTTCGCGCGGCGAGAAGCAGAAATACCACATCGACGCGGTGTTCTCGATGGAGCCATTGCGCTATCCCGAGGCAGAGGACGCCTGCGAGATCGGCAGCAGCGTCACGGGCCTGAACTGCGCCGGCTTCGGTTCCAGCATGGTCGTGACCGCCAGCTTCGGCATGATTGCGGCGGGCCATATCCTGCGCAAGATGGCCGAGGCGGCGGAAGCGGAAACCGCGGAGGCGCCGGCCGAGGTGGCGCTGCCAGAAACGGCATGAGCGAAAAGTAAGACGGTGTAACGCCGCTGCCATTGCGGCGCGGGGCTTTGCTATCATAGGATGATCGATTGAAATCCTGTCATTGAAAGAGTCCACATGATCCGTCGTACTTCCTTCCTGGCCTTGCTGCTCGCAAGCGCCGCCGCCTGCGCCCAGCAGGGCAATCCGGCAGCCACCCCAGCGAATGCGCCGCAAGCCGCGGCCGATGCCGGCCAGGCCGCCGCCACCGTGCGCCAGCAAGGCGTGCAAAGCGCCGCCGACCAGGCCGCCGCGGGTTCGCAGCAGGCTGCCGGCGTGGCCGGCCAGGCCGCCCAGAGCGGCGCCGAAGCCGTCAGCGGCGCGGCCCAGGATGCCGCTGCCGCCGCCCAGGCGCCGCAGCCGGCAACCCCGGCCGAACCCCAGCTCGAAATCGTCGACCGCGTGGTCGGTAAGGGGCAAACGGCCGAGCTCGGCCACAAGGTCACCGTCAACTACACCGGCTGGTTCTACAAGCCGATGGCGCGCAACCAGCGCGGCCGCAAGTTCGACTCCTCGCTCGACGCCGGCCGCACGCCGCTCGACTTCCAGCTGGGCGCGGGCCAGGTCATCAAGGGTTGGGAGCAGGGCGTGGCCGGCATGAAGGTGGGCGGCAAGCGCACCCTGATCATCCCGAGCCGCCTGGGCTATGGCGCCCGTGGCGCACCGGGCGGCATGATCCCGCCGAATACGGATTTGATCTTCGACGTGGAACTGCTCGGCGTAAAATAAACGCATACTAACGAAGCGGGGTGAACGATGCGTGTCGCAAACGATGTCACTGAGCTGATCGGCAATACACCGCTGGTCAGGATCCGCAAGCTGGGCAAGGGCGCCGGCGGCGCCGAGATCCTTGCCAAGCTCGAATTCCACAACCCCGCGCATAGCGTCAAGGACCGCATCGGCCTGGCGATGATCGAGGCGGCGGAGCAGGCCGGCAAGATCGGCCCCGACACCGTCGTCGTCGAGCCAACCAGCGGCAACACCGGCATCGCGCTGGCGATGGTGTGCGCGGCGCGCGGCTACCGCTGCAAGCTGGTCATGCCCGAGACCATGAGCAACGAGCGGCGCATGCTGCTGCGCGCCTATGGCGCCGAACTAGTGCTCACCCCGGGCGCCGAAGGCATGGTCGGGGCGATCCGCCGCGCCGAGGAAATCGTCGCCTCCGACCCGCGCGCCTTCATGCCCCAGCAATTCAACAACCCCGCCAACCCCGAGGTCCACCGCCGCACCACGGCCGAGGAAATCTGGCGCGATACCGACGGCAAGGTCGATATCGTGGTGGCGGGCGTGGGCACCGGCGGCACCATCACCGGCGTGGGCGAGGTGCTGAAGGAGCGCAAGCCCGGGTTCCAGGCAATTGCGGTGGAGCCGGAAGCGTCGCCGATGCTGTCGAAAGGGACCAAGGGGCCGCACCCGATCCAGGGGATTGGCGCCGGTTTCGTGCCGCAGGTGTTGAATACTGGGATTTACGATGAAGTGATCGCGGTGCGCAACGAGGATGCCTTCGAGACGGCACGGGCGGCTGCGCGCGAGGAGGGGTTGCTGGTCGGGATTTCGTCGGGGGCGGCCTTGTGGGCGGCGATGCAGGTGGCGCAGCGGCCGGAGAATGCGGGCAAGCTGATCGTGACGATTATTCCGTCGTTTGGCGAACGGTATTTGAGCACCGCGTTGTTTGCAAACCTCGCCGGCTGATAGAGGCCTGCGGCCTTGACCGTAGGGTGGGCACTCCGTGCCCACGCGGTTACGTGCGTGTCCGCCGCCGCTGGCCGCGGCACATCGCTCGGCAACGCATCCATCAACGGCAAACCCAAACGGTGTAACGCTTCGTTCATCGTTTCGAGCGGATATTCACTGCCAACGCGAAGAGTACAGGCACGTAACCGCGTGGGCACGGAGTGCCCACCCTGTAAGGGCAAAGTAGAAATGTCCGGTTTGGGCAAAGTAGAAATGTCTGCTTTTGCGCGATAGCTCATGCTGTCGACTCTGAATAGTTTGGAGTCCAGCGTGAGCAAAACCGGGGGCATGACAATGC
>NZ_JAJFES010000030.1 GCF_020708045.1 Massilia sp. IC2-278 | reverse complement strand
CCAGCTCTCACCCAGCCTCAGCCACGTCCGCCGCGCCGGGGCCGCCCGCACCTTCCGGCGTGCGGTGGGTGAGGTACCAGGCCAGGGCGCCCAGCGCGATCATGGCCAGGATGGCGACGATGCTGCCGACCAGGCGGCTGCGCTGCGGACGTGGCTGAGGCTGGGTGAGAGCTGGCTTGTTGGGCGAAACGGGAGAATCCATGCTTATCCTTGTTGTACGGGGACCTGCTGACAAATGCACAATGAATCAGCTTGGAATGTAGCATGGAGCAGTGCAAGTGAATGTTTCGTAACGTACATAGCTCAGCGTGTCCAGGCGTGTCATCTGCGCGCCATCAGCCCGTGCGGAGCCCATGTTTCTTTTGTCTTTACGCCGTTTAACACAGATCGCCGAACGAAGCGCGAAGTTAGCCGCAGGCGTAAACGAAAACGGGCGCTGAAATCTCCAGCGCCCGCTTCCGCCATTTGTAACAGCCGTTACAAATTCACTGCGCAGCCCCCATGCTCACGGCAGTTCGCATAGGCAGTGCGTGACCGCGGCAAACGGTTTCTTGCCGTCGGCCAGTTCGTTCAGCCAGCCCAGGTCTTTCGCCACGCCGGCCACCGCGCCGGCCGGCAGCGCGTCGGGCAGCATGCCCAGCTTCACCTGGATGTTGACGGCGGTCTGGGTCGAGGCGCCCATCATTTCCAGGAAGCGCTCGAACTTCGAGCCCGGACGCTCGACGTAGGAGATGCGGAAGTCGTCGCCCAGCTTGGCGCGCTTGGCGGCCGAGCGCAGCGCGTCGCCATAGCTGCCCAGGGTGTCGACCAGGCCGCGTTCCTTGGCCTGGGCGCCGGTCCAGACCCGGCCCTGCCCCACTTCGTCGATCTTCGCGGCGCTGGTCTTGCGCGCCACGGCGGCCTTGGTAGTGAACTCCTTATACACGTTGTTGATGCTGGACTGGATCAGCTGGGTGAAGCGCGGGTCCATCGGGCGCAGCGGGTTGTAGGCGTCGGCCAGCCAGGTGGTGGTGTAGCCGCCGGTACGCACACCCAGCTTGTCGGCCACCTTGTCGGCGGTCGGCAGGATGGCGAACACGCCGATCGAACCGGTGATGGTGGCCGGGTCGGCGATGACTTCGTCGGCCGCCATCGAGATCCAGTAGCCACCGGACGCCGCCACGTTGCCCATCGAGACCACGACCGGCTTGCCGGCGGCGCGCGTGAGTTCCAGCTCGCGCCGGATCAGTTCCGAGCCGTAGGCGCTGCCGCCAGGGGAATCGACGCGCAGCACCAGCGCTTTGATCTGGTCGTCCTCGCGTGCGCGGCGGATCTGGTTGGCGGTGGAGACGCCGCCGATCACGCCAGGCCCGCCCTGGCCGTCGGTGATCTCGCCCTCGGCCACGATCACGCCGACCGCGTCGCCCAGCACCGGCTGCGGATTGCGCCCCAGGTAGTCGTTGAACGAGACCTGGCGGAAGGAGTCGATCGATTCGTCGAATGCGCCGCGCTTGATCATCATGGCGCGCACTTCGTCCTTGGTCTTGATGCCGTCCACCAACTTCTGGTTCAGCGCCACCTGGGCGGCGCTGCCGCCGGCCGCTTCCATCAGTTGCGGCAGCTGGTCGATGCCGCGCGCGATGCTGCCAGCCGCTAGCTTGCGGTTCTTCTCGACCTGGGCGGTGTAGTTGTTCCACAGGTCGCCGTACAGATAGGTGTCGGCTTCCAGCGCCGCCTGCGACGGCGCGTTGGAGATATACGGCTCGGCCGCGCTCTTGTAGGTGCCGACCTTGATCAGGTTGACCGTCACGCCCAGCTTGTCGAGGGCGTCGCGGTAGTAGTTGCGGTGGCGGCCGAAGCCTTCGATCATCACCATGCCCATCGGGTGCACGTAGACCTCGTTGGCGTGCGAGGCCAGCAGGTAGCGCTTCTGGTCGTAGCTGCCGCCCCAGGCCACCACGCGCTTGCCGGCCGCCTTCACGCGGTCGATCGCGGCGCCCACTTCGCGCAGCTGGGCCAGGCCGCCGCCGTCCATTTCGTCGAGCAGCAGCACCACACTGCTGATGTTGTCGTCCTTGGCCGCCGCGTTCAGCACGGTCAGCAAGTCGCGCAGCTGGATGGTGCGGCGGGTTTCGCCGCCGATGCTGCCGACCAGGGTATCGCTGAAGCTGCCGGTGTTCTGCTCGGCCAGGTCGCCGCGCAGTTCCAGCACCAGCGAGGTCTTGGCCGCCAGCGGCTTGGCGCCGCCGCTGAAGATGGCGACCAGGAGCAGGATCACGATCAGCAGGAAGAACAGGTTCAGCACGAAGCGGCGCGTGGCGTCGAGACCGCGCCAGAGCACGCCGATACCGCGGCGCAGGGAAGACAAGGGCTTGAAGGACATCGGGACTCCGCTAAAAGGGTTGGACGTGATGCATTGTGACGTGCGCCTGGACCTCAGGCGGCGACAACGGTGTTGTTGATTGCCTCTTTCCGGGAAATGGCGAACAAACCGGCGAATACGAGTATGCCATTCAGGATCAGCAGTTCAAGGCCCAGGCGATAATTGCCCAGCAGATACTGTTGATAGTGCTCAAGCAGTGCACAAAGAAGCGGGGCGCCGATCGTCACGTACGGCACCAGGCGGTCGGTCAGTGTGCGGCGCGTGAGCATGCCAAAGGCGAACAGGCCGAGCAGCGGGCCATAGGTGTAGGCCGCCAGCTTCAGGATGATCACGATCATGCTCGGCTCGTCGATCCACTTGAAGCCCATCACCAGCAACAGGAACAGCGCGGCAAAGCCGAGGTGGACGTGGCGGCGCAGCCCTTCCTGGCGTTCGACGCTCAGGTCCGGGCGGCGCTTGATGCCGAGGATGTCGATGCAGAAGGTGGAAGTGAGCGCGGTAATCGCGCCGTCGGCGCTGGGGAACAGGGCCGAGACCAGGGCGATCAGGAAGATGATCTGCACCGCGGCGGGCAAGTGGCCCATCACCACGGCCGGGAAGATCTTGTCGCCGGTCGCCAGTACGCCAACGCTCGGCGCATACAGGTAAAGCAGGCCGCCGAGGAACAGGAAGGCGGACAGCACGACCACCAGCACCGCGGTCAGGCTCAGCAGGTTCTTCTGCGAATCCTTCAGCGTTTTCACGGAAATCGTTTTCTGCATCATTTCCTGGTCCATGCCGGTCATGGTCAGCACGATGAAGATGCCGGCCACGATCTGCTTCATCCAGAAGTTCGGGCTGTCGACGTCGAGGGTGAAGATGCGTGCCAGGCCTTGCGACTGCATGGCGTCCAGGCTCTCGGTCATTGACATGCCGAGCTGGTCGAGCAGGAACCAGACGCAGGCGAACAGGCCGAACAGCATGCAACTCGTTTGCAGGGTATCGGTCCAGACGATGGTCTTCACGCCGCCCTGGTAGGTATACATCAAAATCATGCCCAGGATCACCAGCGTCGTCAGCCAGAACGGGATGCCGAGGCTGTCGAGGATGATGGCTTGCAGGATGTTGACGACCAGGTAGAGCCGCGCGGTGGAGCCAAGCAGGCGCGAGATGATGAAGAACCCTGCCCCGCTCTGGTAGGCGCGGCGGCCCAGGCGCACGTCGAGGTAGTGGTAGATCGAGGTGAGTTTCAGGCGGTAGTAGAGGGGCAGCAGGATGTAGGCAACGGCGATGTAGCCGATCACGTAGCCGATCAGGATCTGGCCATAGCCGAAGGCATCCTTGCCGACCGCGCCGGGCACGCTGATGAAGGTGGCGCCGGACAGCGTGGTGCCGACCATGCCAAAGGCGACCAGCATCCAGTTGCTGCTTTTGTTACCGATGAAAAAGCTGTCGTTGTTGGCGTTGCGGGAGGTTGCCCAGGCCACGCCGAGCAGGAGCGCGAAATAGCCGATCAGGATGCAGAACAGTAGAGCCGGTGACATGTCAATCCGAGGTGTTGTCGTTTCGCCCAGCAATATACACCTAGAACTATCAGCCGGTCACCCTGGCTTTTGCTTTTGTAGGGTGGACACCTGTGTCCACGCGGTTAGAACTCGTGATCAATCGAAAAGCCGCGAAAAGTTTGTAGGGTGGGCTCTCGAGCCCACGCGGTATCACCGGTTGGTACACGGCGCCGATGATCTGGTGGCAATCGATGATCAACCGTTGTACCGCGTGGGCACAGGTGCCCACCCTACGAACGGCAAGGTCGGAAACCTTACGCCTCTTCGCCCTCAACCCGCTCGAACGGCCCGATGCAGGCCTCCATCGACTCATCGGTACACATCAGGAACAAGCCGCCCGAAGGATGGAAGCGCACGAAATTCGTGGCCCGGGTGCCGACCTTCATAATTTCGCCGGAACAGTCCTTCTTGCCGTTGTCCTTCACGATGCGGTCTTCGAGCTTGTAGAAGCCCTTGTCGCTGGGCTTGTCGGGGATGCTGAATTCGCTTTCCGACACTTCCTCGGCGCTGGTGACGAGCGTGGTGCCGTCGCCGCGGAAGCGGTAGGTTTCGGAGCAGCGCAGGGTGGGCAGCGAGAGCTTCCAGATGCCGAGGATGGGATGCGAAGGCGCCGGCGCCGGCGGTGCGGCCGATGCAGCCGGCGCGGCGGCAAGGAGGGAAACAGCGAACAGGGTCGGGAATCCGGCAAGTACACGCATGGCAGGCCTTTCACCGCGAACGAACAAGGTTGACCACGGCGCCGCACCGGGTTGCCCCGGCGCGGCGCCACCATGCCGTGGCCCGCCCTGCCTTACGCGTTGTCCGCCTTCGGCTTGGCCGGACGGCGGCTGCGCGTGGCCGGCTTGCGGGCTGGCGCCTTGTGCGCGGGCTTGGCGCCCTTCTTGCGCGCAGGCTTGGCGCCTTCGGCCGTTGCGTCGGCCTGGTTCGCTTCCACAGCATTGTCTCCATTCTCGCCGATTGCCGGAATCGCTGCTTCCGGCAAGAGTGCGCCCAGTGCCTCGGCGGCGGCGCCTTCGGCTGGCGGCAATTCCTGTGGCTGCGCTTGCTGCGCTTCCTGCGCTGCGGCCGGGGCTGCGGCGGCATCCTGCGCCACACCCAGCGGCGCCAGCTCGGCGGCTGCGGCATCGCCTTCGGCAGCGGCGGCCGCTTTCTTGGCGGCCGGCTTGCGCGGCGTGCGGCGGCGTTCCTTCAGCGGCTTGGCCGGTGCTTCCTCGGCCGGCGCCGCTTCCGGCGTCGGCTCGGCTGCCGGCTCGGCTGCCGGAGCGGCGTCGGCCGGCGCAGCAGGGGTGTCGGCTGCCACCGGCTCGGCCTGCTCGGCCGGCACGAGCGGCGCAGGCTCGGGCCATGCCTGCCCACCCGCTTCCAGCTGGGCGACTTCGTCCGGCGTCACGGCCACCATCGGCGCCTCGTTGCGCGCCGGGCCCTTGCGGCCACGGCCGCCACGGCGGCGGCCTTCGCCACGGGTTTCTTCCGGTGCCGCTGCCTGCGCAACCGTTTCGCCGGCCTGTGCGGCCAGGTCCAGCGGCGCGGTCTCGGCTGACGCCGCCACGTCTGCCGGGGCGGCCGGCGTGGCACCGCTGCTGCGGTACACATACGTGCCCGACTTCTCGTCGCGGCCGAATTCGAACAGGCCGCGCACCTGCGCTTCTTCCAGCAGATTGCCGAAGGTGCGGAAACCGTAGTACACCTCGGAGAATTCCGGACGGCGGCGCTTCAGGGTGTCTTTCAGCAGCGAGGCCCAGATCTTGCCGGTGTCGCCGCGTTCCGACACCAGGGCGTCGAAGGTCTCGACCACCATTTCCAGGGCTTGCACCTTGCGCACTTCGAGTTCTTCCTTGCGCTTGTCGTCGCTCGGGCGGCGCGATTGCGGCTGGGCCTTGCGCGCTTCCGATTCTTCCTTGCGCTTGGCGGCGGCGCGGCGCACTTCGCGCACCAGGTCGTCGTAGAAGATGAATTCGTCGCAGTTCGCCACCAGCAGGTCGGAGGTCGACTGCTTCACGCCCACGCCGATCACCTGCTTGTTGTTTTCGCGCAGTTTCGATACCAGTGGCGAAAAGTCGGAGTCGCCGCTGATGATCACGAAGGTGTTCACGTGCGACTTGGTGTAGCAGAGGTCGAGCGCGTCCACGACCAGGCGGATGTCGGCAGAATTCTTGCCGGACTGGCGCACGTGCGGGATTTCGATCAGTTCGAAGTTCGCTTCGTGCATGGTCGACTTGAAGCCCTTGTAGCGTTCCCAGTCGCAGTAGGCTTTCTTGACGACGATGCTGCCTTTCAGGAGCAGGCGCTCGAGGACCGGCTTGATGTCGAATTTTTCGTAGTTCGCATCGCGCACGCCGAGGGCGACGTTCTCGAAGTCGCAGAACACGGCCATGCTGATGTTGTCGGAAGATGAAGCCATGAATTGTTGATTTCTAAAAATTGATGAATAGCTTCGCGGATTATACGCACAACAAGCCCCCTTTCCGCACGCATGTCAAAGCAGCCATGCTGGCGAATATTTCCAGGCCTTAACGAAAACTTCACGCGCATGCCGATACACTCGCCGCCGAGAAAAGAAATTTCCCCGTTGCAAGCTTGAGCCCGAGTCCGCATGAACCCTCCGCAGCATGTCGTAGTCCGCTCCCGTTTCCGCTCCCGTTTCCGCCCCTGTCCGTCTTCCGACCAGACTACCCCCGGCCAGCCGCGCCAGGTGCTGAAGGCATCCCTGCCCCTGCTCTTACCCTTCATGGCGCTGCTGGCCGCGGTCCATGCCGGCCATGCCGGCGCCCGCGCCTGGCAAGTGCTGGTGCTGGCCCTGCCCGGCTGGTTCTGGCTGTGGTGGCCGCTGCGCAGCGCGCCCCGGCGCCGCTTGCAGGGCTGGCTTTGCCTGGGCCTCGGCCTGGCCTTCGTCGTCGACGGCGCCGTGCGCGGCTTCCTGCTGGCCTGCTACGACGCCCTGCCGAACAGCTCGATGGTGCTGAGCGCCGTCGCCAACACCACGCCGGGCGAATCGCGCGAATTCGCGGCCATGTACTGGCGCGACATGCTCGAATGGTCGCTGTTCGCCCTGCTCTGTTCAAGCCTGCTGGCCTGGGGCATCCGCCTCTGGTGGCGCCATCCGCCGCGCCTGCCCGAGCCGCGCGGCTGGCGCATCGCGATTGCCGTGCTGATGCTGGCGCTGATCGTCGGTTCGCTCGCCAGCAAGCCCTGGCGCCGCCATCACCCGGTCCTGTTCTGGCCGCAGTGGGCCCAGGACATCGGTGATTTGCGCCGCGAATGGGGGCAGATGGACGCCCAGCGCCAGCGCCTGCTGGCGGCGGCGAAGCGGCTAGCCCCGACCCTGGCCGCAGACAGCCCCGACACCCTGGTGCTGGTGATCAGCGAAAGCATGAACCGGAATAACATGAGCAGCTATGGCTATGCGCGCCCCACCTCGCCGACACTGTCCGCACGCCAGCGCGAACTGGGCGAGCGCATGGAAGTGTTCCGCCACGCCTGGTCGGTGAACGCGTCCACGGTGCCGGCCCTGCGCAATTTGTTTTATTTCGGCGCGCCGGAGTCCAGCCGGCGCGTGCACCTGCTGGCGCTGGCGCGTGCCGCAGGTTACCGCACCTGGTGGATCAGCAACCACAACGACCTCGCCATCGAGCAGGAGCATGCGCGCCTGGCCGACACCGTCGAGATCCTGAACCGCAAGCCGGGGCGCGGCTCGGAAGCCCTCGACGAGCACGTGCTGCCGGTGATGCGCACTGCCCTGGCGGACAAGGCGCCGCGCAAGCTGATCGTGGTGCACATGCTGGGCCTGCACCCCGACTACGCGATGCGCCACCCGGCCGGCATGCGCCCCTTCCTTGATGCCGCCGACGGCGTCGACGCCCGCCTGCGCCAGCAGGGCCGCCCAGCCTGGCTGCGCGCCATGCGCAACCAGTACGATTCGGCGGTGCGCTACCACGACGCCACGGTGGCGGCCACGCTCGACCTGAGCCGCCACGCGCCGGGCAAGCAGATGTGGGTGTACCTGTCGGACCACGGCCAGGAAGTCGGCCACACGATCGACCGCGCCGGCCACAGCGCCACTACGCCCGACGGCTACCGGATTCCGCTGATGGTGTGGAGCTCCTACCAGGACACGGCGCCGGGTTCGAGCCTGACGCTACCGGTACGCGGCGACTGGCTGGCGCACAGCCTGACGAACCTGCTCGGCATCGAATGGCAGGGCGACCAGCCGGGCCACGACGTGTTCGATCCGCTCTACCGCTGGCAGCCGCCGCGGCTCCCCGTTCGCATCGACTTCAATACGTAAAAGCATTCACACGCGCGCCATCGTCGCCGCATCGGCCTCGCCATCGAAGAAGATGTCGAGGCAGGTCTGGAACACGGCTTCGTCGGGCGCCACGTCGGCGAACAAGGTCATCGAGGAATGGAACTTGCGGTCGTCCGGGCTGCCGAAGATGTCGCCGATGTCGCGGTCGGCGTGGGTAGCGACCAGGCGCGCGCATTCGCGCAGGCGCGGCCCCAGCACCGGGTGCGCGAGGTAGGCGGCGGCTTCGTCTTCCGAACGGATCGCGTACCTGCGCGCCATCTCGCTGCTGCCCAGTCCTTCGATTTGCGGAAAGATGAACCACATCCAGTGCGTGTGCTTGTGGCCGGTGCGCAGCTCGGCCAGCACGTCGGAGTAGACCGGGTCTTGCGCGGCGACGAAGCGGTCGAGGTTGAAATCGGTGTCCATGGCAATCTCCCAGTAGTTTTAATGCTACATCTTCTGAAAGATTTGCTAAAGTCCCGCCACGATGAAACCCGAACACCTGTCCCTGCTGCTGACCCGCGAGATGCCCTACGGTAAATATGAGGGCCGCAAGATCGCCGACCTGCCCGGCCATTACCTGGGCTGGTTCGCGCGCGAAGGCTTTCCGCGCGGTGAACTGGGCGAATTGCTGGAACTGATGTACGAGCTCGCTCACAACGACCTGCGCGGCCTGCTCGATCCGCTGCGCCAGCGCCCGCGTACCTGACCTATAGTCG
Organism: Massilia sp. IC2-278; assembly: GCF_020708045.1. GTDB lineage: Bacteria > Pseudomonadota > Gammaproteobacteria > Burkholderiales > Burkholderiaceae_D > Telluria. Next base: position 9,591 of record NZ_JAJFES010000030.1, on the reverse strand, counting down.
TTGCCGTGCCCGGCCTCTGTCCGTACCGGCCCGGGGTACGCTTCGATATAATTGCTCTTACTCAAAGCTTTCCGATCCAGCATGCCGACCGACATTCTCAGCGCCAGCATCCTCGTCGTCGAGGACGACGAACACATTTCCCAGGTCCTGCGCTTCATGCTGGAACGCCAGGGTTACCAAGTGACGCACATGGCCGACGGCCGCGCCGCCAGCGACTACATCGCCGCCAACGGCCCGCCGGGCCTGGTGCTGCTCGACGTGATGCTGCCCTATGTCGACGGCTTCGAGATCGTGGCCCTGATCCGCGCCCAGGCCGCCTGGCGCGAAGTGCCGGTGCTGATGCTGACCGCCAAGAACACCGAGCGCGACACCGTGCGCGCGCTCGACGCCGGCGCCAACGACTTCGTCATCAAACCCTTCCAGCCCCAGGAACTGCTGGCCCGCGTGCGCCGCTTCCTGCGCACCGGGGCCTGAGGCTGCAAGGCGCGCTTTTCATACCGACGTGCAGGCTTCCTTCCTCACCCCCACGGGCCATTCCGACATCTTCATCACCGCCGCGATCTGGACCGGCCTCGCCGCGCTGCTGCTGACCCTGCTGCTCGGCCTGCAGATCATCGCCATGCGCGTCGGCCTGCGCCGCCGCCAGCGCGGCGAAGCGCGGGCCCTGGCGCGCTGGCGCCCGGTGCTGAACGCCGCCATCGTCGGCGATATCCCGGACACCCTGCCGGCGCTGCGCCACGGTGAGCGCCTGCCCTTCCTGCGCCTGTGGGCCCACCTGCAGGGTTCGCTGCGCGGCGAAGCCAACGAATCGCTGAACGAGGTGGCGCGCCGCGCCGGCATCGACGTCTACGCGCGCACCCTGCTGGCGCGCGGCGCCCGCCCGGCGCGCCTGCTGGCCGCGCTGGTGCTGGGCCACCTGCACGACCGCGAAGCCTGGCTGGCACTGATGCGCATGGCCGAGTCGCCCGACGACACGGTCTCGCTGACCGCCCTCTGGGCGCTGGTGCGGATCGACCCGCAGGCGGCGGCCGACTACATGGTCCCGCTGTTCATCGCACGCGAAGACTGGGCGCTGTCGCTGGCGGCCGGCATCCTGCAACAGGCGAGCGAGCCGGCCGGCGCCGCGCTGGCGCGCCATCTGCCGCAGCTGGACGCCGCGCGCCTGCCGCGCGCCCTGCGCATCGCCGAAGCCCTGCACGTGAGCCTGCCGGCGGGGATGCTGGCCGGCGCCCTGCGCAGCGATGCCATGCCGGTGGTGATCGCCGCCCTGCGCGGCGTGCGCACGCCCGACACCATCGCCGAGGTGCGCGCGCTGCTGGCGCACGAAGACTGGCAGGTGCGGGTGCAGGCCGCGCGCGCCCTGGGCCGCGTCGGCGAACGGTCCGACGCCGCGCGCCTGGCCGCCCTGCTCGGCGACGCCCAGTGGTGGGTGCGCTACCGCGCGGCCCAGGCGCTGCTGGAACTGCCGGCGCTGTCAAGCGCCGACCTCGAGGCCCTGCGCGCCTCGCTCACCGACCGCTTCGCGGCCGACATGCTGGGCCAGGCGATGGCCGAAAGCCTGGCCGCATGAACACCGACAGCCTGCTGGTCGCCTTTGTCACCTGGTTCGTGCTCGCCTTCTTCGTGCTGCTGAACGGCGGCTACCTGCTGCTGAATTTGTTTTCGCTGCGCTCGCTGTACCGCAAGGGCCAGGAAGAATTCATCGGCGAGCTGCCGCGCGCCTATTCCGGCCTGGAGCCGCCGGTCAGCATCCTGGTGCCCGCGTACAACGAGGAAGCGACCATCGCCGCCTCGATCCGCTCGATGCTGCAGCTGACCTATGCCGAATTCGAGATCATCGTCGTCAACGACGGCTCGAAGGACAACACGCTGGAGGTGCTCAAGCGCGAGTTCGCCCTGCTGCCCTTCCCTGAAGCCTACCGGCGCCAGCTCCCAACCCAGGAGGTGCGCCAGATCTACCGTTCCACGCGCTACCCGAACGTGCGCGTGATCGACAAGGCCAACGGCGGCAAGGCCGACGCCCTGAACGCCGGCATCAACGCCTCGCGCTACCCGCTGTTCTGCGGCGTCGACGCCGACTCCATCCTGCAGCGCGACAGCCTGGCCAAGGTGACCGAACCCTTCCTGCGCGACCCGACGGTGGTGGCCACCGGCGGCACCGTGCGCGTGGCCAACGGCTGCGAGATCAGCGGCGGCTTCCTTACCCGCGTGGGCCTGCCGCGCAGCTTCCTGGCGCTGTTCCAGGTGGTCGAATACCTGCGCGCCTTTTTGTTCGGGCGCCTGGGCTGGTCGGCGCTGAACGGCATGCTGATCATCTCCGGCGCCTTCGGCATCTTCCGCAAGGACGCCGTGGTGCTGGCCGGCGGCTACCGCCCGGACACCATCGGCGAAGACATGGAACTGGTGGTGCGCATGCACCGCACGCTGCGCGCGAAGCGCCAGCCTTACCGCATCGAGTTCGTGCCCGACCCGGTATGCTGGACCGAGGCGCCCGAGGACCTGGCCACGCTGAAGAACCAGCGCGTGCGCTGGCAGCGCGGCCTGGCAGAAAGCCTGCACGCCAACTGGGGCCTGCTATTCTCCCGCAACGGCGGCGTTCCGGGCTGGGTAGCCTTCCCCTTCATGCTGTTCTTCGAGTGGCTGGGGCCGGTGATCGAACTGGGCGGCTACATCTACATGGTGTATGCCTTCCTCACCGGGCTGATTTCCTGGGAAGCCTTTGGCGCCTTCCTGTTCGTGGCGCTGGGGCTGGGCATTTTGCTGTCGGCCTCGGGGCTGATGCTGGAAGAGATGTCCTTCCACCTCTACCCGCGCGGCAAGCAATTGCTGCTGCTCGGGCTGGTGGTGATCCTGGAGAACCTGGGTTACCGCCAGCTGAACACCTGGTGGCGCCTGATCGGGCTGTGGCGCTGGCTGATTCAAAAGGAAGCCAGCTGGGGCGCGATGAAGCGCAAGGGCGTCGAAAGCGGTCCGCGCGCGGTGCCCGGCGCCACGCCCGTGCCGCCGGCCGAATCGCCGTCCGGCCGGCCACCAGGCCAGACGCCGGGCAGTGCGCCATGAAGCCCCTGTTCGCCGCGGCGCTGCTCCTGATGACGACTTCCGCCCACGCGGCCTGGCTGCAGGTCTGCCCCGCCTCCGCAGCGCCATCCGATGCGCCGCGCGCCGCCCTGCCCGGACCCGGCGAGACCGTGGTCGTGGCGAGCAGCAGGGCGCAGCTTCCCGGCTGCCGCGCGCTGCCGCTCGGCGTGGACGCAAGCCAGGTCGAGGCCCTGTATCCGCTGGCGCCGCGCGACAAGCCGGCGCACACCATCCTGCTCTACGGGCCGCCCGGCGGCAAGCGTTTCGAGCCAAACAGCCACGAGCTGCCGCAGCCCGATCCGGCTGACGCCACGCCGCGCCGCGAGATCATGCGGCTGCGGACCAACCTGCTGGTAGATGCACGCGCGCGCGCCTTCGGCATCGAGGAGCGGGTGAGCGTCGAGCATGCGCGTGGCAAGCTGCGCATCGTGTGCCGGCCCGGCGCGCGCGCCGCCGGCGTGCTGCTGGACGGCGCCTGGCGCATGCCGCTGGCGTCGGTGTCGCTCGGCGTCGGCTATACCGCCAGCGGCAGCTTTGCGGTCCAGGCGGCGGATGCGGTATCCGCTGCGCGCGAATCCTCCTACGACGTGGGCCGGCTGGACGCCGCTGCGGCGCCGCGCAGCGCCAGCCTGCCCCTGCCCGCGCGTCTCGACCGGGCCGGCTTTCGCCAGTTCGTGATCCTCTGTCCGCAGGAGGCGGCAACGCTCGAACTCGACAGCCTGCAGCTGGAACCGGCGGCGGACCCGGCAAAGCCGGCGCCGCGCGCCACCTGGATCTGGGACCGCAGCGAATGGATGGAACGCGGCGACGCGTTGCTGGCCTGGGCCAAAAGCGAAACCATCGGCGAACTGTTCATCGTCGTCACGCTCGACGGGGCCAAGGTGCGCGATCCCGCCGCGCTGCGCGCGTTCGTGCGCAAGGCGCATGCGGCCGGGATCGCGGTGACCAGCGTCGAGGGCGATCCGCACATGGCGCTGCCGGATCACCGCGCCGCCACCGCCGACCGCGCACGCGCCTTTGCCGCCTACAACCGCGAAGCCGGGCCGCAGGAACGCCTACGCGCGATGCAGTTCGACGTCGAGCCCTACCTGCTGCCCGACGCCGTGCTGGCCCCGGCGGACCGCGACCGCGAATACCTGGCGATGGCGCGCGCCCTGCGCGAAGCGGCCGGCGGCATGGCGATCGAATACGTGGTGCCGTTCTGGTGGTGGGACAAGACCGACCTGCTCGACGGCCTGGCCGGGCTGGCCGATGGCCTGGCGGTGATGGATTACCGCACCGCGCCGGACCAGATCTACCGCTTCGCCGCGCCCTTCCTCGACTGGTCCGCGCGGCACGGCAAGCGCGTGCACATCGCGCTGGAAGCGGGCCGCGTGGCGCCCGAGCGCCAGCGCCGTTACGTGCGCGCGGATGCGAACGAAGCCGGCGAGCTGCTGCTGGTACAGGCGCAAGAGATGCCGGCGCCGCTGCTGGTGCTGCTGCGCCAGCCGGCCAAGGTGGCGAACGCTTCGCTGTACCGCTTCAGCAGCGAGCGCACGCTCGACGGCAGCGCCACCAGCTTCCACGCCGACAAGGCGGCATTGCGCAAGCTGCTGCCGGAGCTGGAGCGCGATCTCAATGCCTGGCCGGGATTTGCGGGGATTGCGCTGCACGGCTGGCGCTGAAAGCAGCCTCCGGAGCGCCCGCCTGCCGCATCAATTCGAATCGCGCGATTTCGCTGCGAGCGCCTGCGCGATCGCCATGCCGGCCAGCTGCGCGGTGGCCAGCAGCCGTTCCAGGCTTTGCCCATGGCAGGCGCTGGCGGAGAGGCCGGCCATGGTGGTGCTGACGAAATCCGCCAGCCGGTCGGCGTCCTCGGGATAGTGTTCGGCGATGGCGTGCCGGATCAGGTCTTGCGCGGCAACGTGGAAACCGCTTGCAGCATTGCGCGCTTCCGCATCGCTACAGCGCGTGCCCTCCAATACCATGCAGCCAGTCGCGGTGGCATCGGCCGCATACATCCGGGCAGCCTGCACCAGGATCTCCCCGAGCGAAACCGCCAGCGGGCGGTCGGCCTTCAATATTTGCACCAGGGGAACGGCGCCGGTGACGGCGTAACGATCCAGCACCCGCATGTACAGCGCGCTCTTGCTACCGAACGCGGCGTAAAAGCTGGGCGGCTTGATGCCGAGCGCCGCAGTCAGGTCAGCGACGCTTACCGCATCGTAGCCTTTCTCATGGAACAGGCGCTGAGCGGTGGCCAGCGCCTCGTCCAGATCGAACTGGCGCGGCCGGCCACGGGTGGGTGAAATATTTGTAGTCATGATTACATAAATGCTTGACAGCAGCGATAAGACATATTGTATCATCCGCTACATAAATCGAAAGGAGCGGTCATGACGGATTTCACGAACAAATCGGTGCTAGTGCTTGGCGGTAGCCGGGGCATCGGTGCAGCCATCGTACGGCGTTTTGCGGCCGATGGCGCCAAGGTGGCATTCACCTACGCGGGGTCGGCCGACGCGGCGCAATGCCTTGCCAGCGAAACCGGCAGCACTGCCTTCATGACGGACAGCGCCGACCGCGATGCAGTCATCGAACGGGTACGCGCGAGTGGTCCACTGGATGTCCTGGTGGTCAATTCCGGCATTGCCATCTTTGGCGATGCGCTGGAGCAGGACCCGGATGCTGTCGATCGCCTGTTCCGCATTAATGTTCACGCGCCTTACCACGCCTCGGTGGAAGCAGCGCGCCAGATGCCCGCAGGCGGGCGCATCATCGTGATCGGCTCGGTGAACGGCGACCGCATGCCCTTGCCCGGGATGGCGTCGTATGCGGTGAGCAAGTCCGCGTTACAAGGGCTGGCACGCGGACTGGCACGGGACTTTGGCCCGCGCGGCATCACCATCAACGTGGTGCAGCCGGGCCCGATCGATACCGACGCCAATCCGGAAAATGGCCCGATGAAGGACCTGATGCACAGCTTCATGGCAATCAAGCGCCACGGCCGTTCCGAAGAGGTAGCAGGCATGGTGGCCTGGCTCGCCGGACCGGAAGCGGGTTTCGTGACCGGCGCAATGCATACCATCGATGGCGCGTTCGGCGCCTGAGCGGTGACAGAGTAGCGGGGGGAAGGACAGGTGCAGGCATTATCCCTGCACCAGCGGCAAGTCCACGATGAACGTCGTCCCTTCCCCCGCCGCCGTCTCGAACCCGATCCGCCCCCCATGCTCTTCCACCAGGCTCTTGGTAATACTTAAACCGAGCCCGGTCCCGCCCTTCTGCCGCGTATCCGCCCCATCCGCCTGCGCGAAGCGCTGGAACACGCGCGCCTGGAAGGCCGGTGGAATCCCGGCGCCCTGGTCGCGCACGGCCAGGCGCGCGCATTGTCCGTGCTCGGCCAGCACCAGCGTCACCGTCCCGCCGCGCGGCGAAAACTTGATGGCGTTCGACAGCAGATTGGTCAGCACCTGCACCAGCCGGTCGCGGTCGATCGCGGCGGCGAGGTCGACCGCGGGTTCGCTGCATTCCAGGCGCAGCTGCACGCCCAGCTGGGCGGCATAACCCTTCATCGAATCGAGCGCATGGTCGGCCACCGGCAGCAGCAGTTGCGGGCGCCGTTCGAACTGCATGCCGCCGGCCTCGATTTTCTGCAAATCGAGCACGTCGTTCACCAGCCGCACCAGGCGCTCGCTGCTGTCGTTGGCCAGGTTCACCAGCTGCGCCACGTCGGGCGGCAGCTCGCCGGCCATGCCTTCGGCCAGCATCGACAGCGAGGCGCGGATCGAGGTCAGGGGCGTGCGCAGTTCGTGCGAGACGGTGGAGACGAATTCGCTCTTCATGCGGTCCACCTTCTTGCGCTCGGAAATATCGTGCAGGAAGACGGCGAAGAAGACGCCGTCGCTGCCGCCGGCCAGGGCCGCCGTCATCTCGATCGGGAACTCGATGCCCTGGCGGTTGATCACGATGCGCTCGGCGCGTTTTTCCAGCAGCACGCTGTGGCCGGTGGCGCGGAACTGGTCGATGGCGCGCACCGTGCTGGCGCGGAAACGCTGGGGCACGATGATCTCGGCCATCGGCCAGCCCAGCACTTCGCTGCGCTTCCAGCCGAACATGCGCTCGGCCGCGCTGTTCCAGTCGGTGACCAGGCCGCGCAGGTCCACGCCCAGGAAGGCGTCCTGGGCTGCCTCGACGATGGCGCCGACGCGCTGTTCGCTGGCCTGCACCGCCGCCAGCGCGCGTTCCAGTTCGGCCGTGCGCGCCTCGACCCGCGCTTCCAGGCTCGCGTTCAGGCCCTGCATCTCGGCGCGCCCGCGCACCAGGTCGCCCACCAGGGCGTTCAGCGTCTCCGACAGGCGTTCGACCTCGACGTAAGTGCTGTTCGCGCTGTCGAGCCGGACGCTGTCGCCGCTGCGGATACGGCCGGCCTCGCGCACCAGCTGGCCCAGCGGCCACGTGATGTAGCGCGCCACCAGCACGCCGACCACCGAGACCAGCACCGCCAGCGCGATGCCGCTCCACAGGGCGCGCTCGCGCAGGCGCAGCGCCGGGGCATAGGCGTCGTCCACGGCCTGGCGCACCAGCACGGTCCAGCCCAGCCCCGGATAGCTCTCGAAACCCGTGCTGCGCGCATAGCCGACCAGGTAGGAGTGGCCGTCCGGCCAGCGTTCGACCAGGAAGCCGGCGTCCTGCTTTTGCGCCGCATGGAAGCTCGGCAGGTCCAGGGTCTGGCCCTGCACATCTCTGGGTCCCAGCAGGACGGCGCCGGCGCTGCTGACGATCAGGGCCTCGACACGGCCGCCGCGCGCGGCCAGCGGCGCCATCACCGAGCGCTCGACGGCGCGCGCCCACTGCCAGGACAAATGAGCGCCAAGCACGCCGATGACCTTGCCCTCGCGGTCGAGGTAAGGGAAAGCGACATCGACGAAGCGGCGCGGCTCACCGGCCTGCGCCGGCAGCACGCGCGCCAGCAGCACGGCTTCGTGGACGTCGCCCACGTTCACGCCGCGCAGGGCATTGCGGAACCAGGGCCGCTGCGCGACGTCGGCGCCTTCGAGCAGGCCGCGTCCCGCCACCTGCACGCGGCCGTCGATGCCGGCCATGCCGATCCAGTCGTAGAAACCGTAGGTGTCCTGGATGGCGTCGAGCACGGCGCGGCGCTCGGGCAGCGCGGCATTCCCGGGCGCCAGGTCGCGGCGCTGGGCCAGCAGGCGCACTTCGCGGTAGCGCTCGAACATGCCGCGGTCGAGTTTATCGGCGGTTTGCAGGGCCAGTTCGCGCAGGCCGTGGCCGATGCTGGTTTCCACCTGCCCGGTGGCGGCGATGTCGACCACTTCCACCAGCAGCAGGGTCAGCACGATCGACAGCAGCGAAAAGGCCAGCGCCAGCCAGGTGCCGAGCGAGCGGCGCCGGCTGCGGGGCGGGCGCACTGGCGGGAGATCGTTCGTTGCGCGGTCCATAGGGCCCCAATGTCGAGTGTCCTGCAAGCGTAACACGGCGCGGATGCGGCCGGCGACAGCGGCCAGGCCGCGCCGGGGCCGTCTGCCGCACGGGAAGGCGGGAAATCTCTTATACTTACCGGCTACAGCCATTCGCACCAAGACCCAGCAATGTCCAACCACGCACAGCCTGCCACTCCAGCCACCACCGAACCGCTGCTCGACTACGTCACGTCCTGCGCCTTGCCAACGCCCTGGGCCCAGTTCACGCTGCACGCCTTTGTCGAGCACTCCACGGGCAAGGAACACCTGGTGATGGCGCTCGGCGACATCGGCAACGGCGAGCCGGTGCTGGCGCGCGTGCACTCGGAATGCCTCACCGGCGACGTGCTGTTCTCGCAGCGCTGCGACTGCGGCGCCCAGCTCGAAGGCGCGCTCAAGCGCATCGCGGCCGAAGGCCGCGGCGCCCTGCTCTACCTGCGCCAGGAAGGCCGCGGCATCGGCCTGGTGAACAAGATCCGCGCCTACCGCCTGCAGGAAGCCGGCGCCGACACGGTCGAGGCCAATTTGCAGCTGGGCTTCCATGCCGACGCGCGCAACTACGAGCTGTGCCGTCCGATGCTGGAACAGTTCGGCATCAAGCAGGTAAAACTGATGACCAACAACCCGCGCAAGATCGACGCCCTGACCCGCCTCGGCATCGACGTCACCGAGCGCGTGCCGCTGCTGGTCAACCGCAACGCCTTCAACAACAGCTACCTGAACACCAAGCAGGCCAAGCTCGGCCACATGATGACGTGGCCGGAGGCTGTTGCGGAAGATGGCGAATTGTAGAATTGTAAGGTCCTGCACTTCGGCTGGTCTGGTGGCAGAATAGCCTCACCCTAGCCACCATTCGATGCGCGTGGGCAGCGGCCCGCTTGTCGGCTGCTGCCGGCGCCGACAGCCATGCGACGCGCCGCCAGCTTTTTCCTGCTGTCCTGCCTGAGCACGTCCCTCGCCGCCCCCGGCGACCGGCCCGCTGCGCCCGTCAGCAAGACGGCCGCGCAGCCGGGGGTTAAACCGGAAACGCCGCCGCCGTCGGCACCGCCGCTGG
>NZ_JAJFES010000002.1 GCF_020708045.1 Massilia sp. IC2-278 | reverse complement strand
GGCGCCATCATCTTCCAAGGCACGACAGCAGCAAAGAAAGCATCCGCTCAAAAGCGAGTGTGACATCCGGACAGCGGACATTTTAACTTTGCTAAAAGCGGACATTTCTACTTTGCTGTTACACACCGTACGGTTGAGTGTGCCGACGGCACACCCGACGTCACCATTCACAAGTTCGGGTTTAGCGAACCACCTTACAGCAATTTATCCAGCGTAATCGGCAACTCGCGTATCCGCTTCCCGGTCGCGTGATACACGGCATTTGCCACCGCTGCCGCCACGCCCGTAATCCCGATCTCGCCGATCCCTTTCGCGCCCAGCGGATTGACATGGGGATCGTCTTCCTCCACCACTTCCACCTCGATGCTGCCGATGTCGGCATTCACCGGCACGTGGTATTCGGCCAGGTTGCCGTTCACGGCCCGCCCGTCGCGCAGATCGAACACCGTTTCCTCGAACAGGGCCATGCCGAGCCCGAAGACGATGCCGCCCATCAGCTGGCTGTGCCCGGTCTTGGCGTTCATCAGCTTGCCCACGCCATAGGCGCCGACCACACGCGGCACGCGCACCGTGCCCAGCGCTTCGTCGACGTGCACCTCGACGAACACCGCGCCAAAAGCATGCATCGAATACTTCTTGCTGGCGTCGCCGGGATCGGCTTCGGCCCGGGCCTCGATGGCCGCGCCGCCATGGCGCACGACGATGTCGGTCATCGACTCGCCTTTTGACGCATCGCCGCGCAGGAACAATCGGCCGCCATCGATCTCGACTTCATCGGCCAGCGCGCCATGCAGCGGCGAGCGCTCGTCGGCCACGGCGATGCCGACCAGCTTGAGCTTCAGGGCATGCGCGGCCGCCTTCACCGCCGGCGCCACGCTGGCGACCGTGGTCGAGCCGCCCGAGACCGGCGCCTCCGGCAGGCGCGAGTCCCCCAGCTCGAAGCGCACACGCTCCACCGGCAAGCCGAGCGCCTCGGCCGCCACCTGGGTCATCACGGTATAGGTGCCGGTGCCGAGGTCCTGGGTGCTGGAGCGCACCACCACCATACCGTCCGCATCGATCGTGGCTGAGGCTGCGCCTTTCGAGCGGTTGGTCGGGTAGGTGCAGGTTGCCATGCCCCAGCCGACCAGTTTGTTGCCTGCGCGCATCGAGCGCGGTTGCGGGTTGCGCCGGCTCCAGCCGAAGCGTTCGGCGCCGACTTCGTAACATTGGCGCAGGGACTTGCTCGAGAACGGCAAGTCCTTGCCGGGGTCGCGCTCGGTATAGTTCTGCAGGCGCAGTTGCAGCGGGTCGATGCCGAGCTCACAGGCGAGCTCATCCATCGAGGACTCCAGCGCGAACGAACCCGAGGCTTCGCCCGGCGCGCGCATGAAGGTCGGCGTGCCCAGGTTCATGCGCGCCAGGCGGTGCGTGGTTTCCTCGTTCGGCACCTCGTACATCATGCGCGTCATCAGGCCGCAGGGTTCGATCCAGTCCTCGATCATCGAGGTGTAGGCAACGGTGTCGTGGGCGGTGGCGGTGAGCCGGCCATCAAGCATCGCGGCCAGGCGCATGCGCTGGTCGGTGACCGGGCGCGCGCCCACCGGGCCGAACATCTGGTTGCGGTCGAGCACCAGCTTGACCGGGCGCCCCGCGCCTTTCGCAGCCATCGCCGCCAGCACCACGTGCGACCACACCGAACCCTTGCAGCCGAAGCCGCCGCCCACGTACGGGCACAGCGCCGTGACCTTTTCTTCGGGAATACCGAGCGTGCCGGCCACGGTGCGCTGCACGCCCTTCATGTACTGGGTCGAGTCGTACAGGGTGAGATGGTCGCCGTCCCAGGCCGCGATTGTCGCGTGCGGCTCGATGGGGTTGTGGTTCTCGACCGGCGTGCGGTAGCTGACGTCGATGCGCGCGCTGCCCGACAGCAGTCCGGCCTGCAAGTCGCCGCGCTGGGTATCGGGTTTCTGGGTCAGCACCTTTTCCGGCGGGTGGGTGTGCTGCTTCGCCGCCTCGAAGTCGAGCTGGGCGGGCGTGCGTTCGTACTCGATGCGCAGCCGCGCAGCCGCTTCGCGCGCGGCCTCGAAGGTCTCGGCCACGACCACGGCAATCGGCTGGTTGTTGTAGTGAACCTGGTCGTCCTGCAGCAGCGACAGCACGCGGCCGATCGGCGGCGAGACCTTGCCCTCCTTCGTTTCCTGCGGCAGGCGCAGGGCGTTTTCGTGCGTCATGATGTAGAGGACGCCCGGCACGCCCTCGGCCTCGCCGGCGTCGATGCGGGTGATGCGCCCGTTCGGCACCGTGCTGGTAACCATGACGGCATGCGCAAGATTGTCTACGGGATGCTCGGCCGAGTAGCGGGCGCTACCGCTGACCTTGGCCCAGGCGTCGACTCGATTGATGGGTGCGCCGATGATGCTCATGCCGATTCTCCTACCTGTTCCGTTGCAGCCGGTCCGGTGGTGCCTGCGGCTACTTGCAATGCCCGCACCACCGCGCGCTGCGCCAGTGCGATCTTGAATCCGTTATGGGACTGTGCCTGGGCGCCGGCAACGGCCAGCTCGCCCGCGCGGCGCAGGTTATCCTCGCTCAAGGACTGGCCGCGCAGCGCATCCTCGGCCTCCTGCGCGCGCCAGGGTTTGTGCGCCACGCCGCCCAGCACCAGGCGCAGGTCGCGCACCACGCCGTCCTGCAGGTCGAGCGCCGCCGCCACCGACACCAGGGCAAAGGCATAGCTGGCGCGGTCGCGCACCTTCAGGTAGTGCGAGTGCGCGCCGAACGGTGACGCCGGCAAGTCCACCGCCGTGATCAGTTCGCCGTCCTCGATGACGGTGTCGAACTGCGGCGTGTCGCCCGGCAGGCGGTGGAAGTCGGTGATCGGCACGCTGCGTTCGCCGTTCGGGCCGGAGAGGCGCACCGTGGCGTCGAGCGCCGCCAGGGCCACCGCCATGTCGGACGGGTTGGTGGCGATGCAGTCCGGGCTGGCGCCGAGGATGGCGTGGATGCGGTTGAAGCCGTCGATGGCGGCGCAGCCCGAGCCCGGGTCGCGCTTGTTGCAGCTTTTAAAGGTGGGGTCGGTGAAGTAATAGCAGCGCGTGCGCTGCAGCAAATTGCCGCCGACGGTGGCCATGTTGCGCAGCTGGGCCGAGGCGCCGTTCAGGATCGCTTCCGACAGCACGCGGTAGCGCCCGCGCACCAGCGGGTGGTTCGCGGCCGCGGTGTTGCTGGCCATGGCGCCGATGCGCACTCCGCCATCGGGCAATTCTTCGATGGCATTCAGCGCCAGGCGGCTGACGTCTACCAGCCGCGTCGGGCGTTCGACGCCGCTCTTGTACAGGTCGAGCAGATTGGTGCCGCCGCCGATGAACTTGGACCCAGGCGCACGCGCCAGCTCGACCGCGTGGGCGACGTCGCGCGCCCGCTCGTAGGAAATCGAATGCATGGCCTCTCCTTTATACCGCTGCCGCGGTGCGGATCGCAGCCACGATGTTCTGGTAGGCGCCGCAGCGGCACAGGTTGCCGCTCATGCGTTCGCGGATTTCGTCCTCGTCCAGCCCCTGCGGACGTTCGCCGCGGGTGACGGCGCTGGCCTGGCCTTCGGCGATTTCGCGCAGCAGGGCCACGGTCGAACAGACCTGGCCCGGCGTACAGTAGCCGCACTGGAAACCGTCGTGGTCCATGAAGGCCTGCTGCACCGGATGCGGCTGGCCATCCTGGGCCAGGCCCTCGACGGTGGTGATCTCGCGGCCGTCGTGCATCACGGCCAGGGTCAGGCAGGAGTTGATGCGCTGGCCGTCGACCAATACCGTGCAGGCGCCGCACTGCCCGCGGTCGCAGCCCTTCTTGGTGCCGGTCAGGTGCAGGGTTTCGCGCAGCGCGTCGAGCAGGCTCACGCGCGGCTCGAGGTGCAGTTGATGCTCGCTTCCGTTGATGCGCAGCGTCAGCGGCTGCGGTGGAACATACGGCGCCGCCACGGGCGCCAGCGGGGTCAGTTCGTCGTCTGGCATCGTCTACTCTTCGCTAAGGTTATTGGGATGGTTCAGTTCCTGGTCTCAGCCCTTCACGCACACGATCTGCTTCAGGGTATGCACCACTTCCACGAGTTCGTCCTGGGCCTGCATGACGGCGTCGATGTCCTTGTAGGCCATCGGGATTTCATCGATCACGCCGTCGTCCTTGCGCGACTCCACGCCCCGCGTGGCGCGTTCGACGTCGGCGCTGGTGAAGCGGCGCTTGGCTTCGGTGCGGCTCATGGTGCGTCCTGCGCCATGGCTGCAACTATTAAAACTTTCCGGGTTGCCCTTGCCGCGCACGATGAAGCTTTTTGCGCCCATCGACCCGGGAATGATGCCCAGTTCTCCGGCTTTTGCCGAGACCGCACCTTTGCGGGTGATCAGCACATCGCGGCCGAAGTGGCGTTCCTGCTGCACGTAGTTGTGATGGCAATTGACTGCCTCCACGTGGGTCTCGAAAGGCTTGGTGATGACGCTGCGTACCGCGTGGATCAGGTTCTGCATCATCACTTCGCGGTTGGTGCGGGCGAACTTCTGGGCCCAGCCGACCGCCTCGATGTAGTCCCGGTAGTGCTGGGTGCCTTCTTCCAGGTAGGCCAGGTCCTGGTCGGGCAGGTTCACCATGTGGCGCCGCATGTCCTGCTTGGCCAGCTCGATGAAATGGGTGCCGATGGCATTGCCCACGCCGCGCGAGCCGGAGTGCAGCATCAACCACACGAAGTTGTCTTCGTCCAGGCAGATCTCGACGAAATGGTTGCCGCTGCCCAGGGTGCCGAGGTGCTTGTAGTTATTCGTACCGCGCAGCTTGGGCCACTTGCGGCACAGGGCGTCGAACTCGTCCTTCAGCTTGGCCCAGCCGGCATCGACGGGCGGCGGCGGACGGTCCCAGGAGCCGACATCGCGGCCCTTGGCGTTGCGCGTCTTGTGCGACATGCCGTGCGGAATGGCCTGCTCGATGGCGCTGCGCAGCTTGCCCAGGCTGTCGGGCAGGTCGGTCGCGCGCAGGGTAGTCTTGGCGGCCATCATGCCGCAGCCGATGTCGACGCCGACGGCGGCCGGAATCACCGCCCCGAGCGTGGGGATCACGCTGCCGATGGTCGAGCCCTTGCCGAGATGCACGTCGGGCATGACAGCCACGTGGTGGTAGATGAAGGGCAGCTGGGCAAGCTTGCTTAATTGCTCCCTGGCGGCTTCCTCGACCGGTACGCCGCGGGTCCACATCTTGACCGGCTTGGCGCCGCGGGCTTCCAGCGTTTCGTATGCAAGCTGTTTCATGGATGCGCTGACTGGTGAAATCGACAACGGCTTCATCATGGCCCAAATCGCCGGAGCGGGGAGTCCGGGAGGATTCGACTGCGCAGTTGCGGCGTGCGGAGAGGCCGTTCTATACTGGCTGAGGCGCCATTTCGCGCCGGACCATGGAACCTTGCATGCGAAAACTTCTCCTACTGACTCCCCTGCTGCTGGCCGGCTGCGTCGACGACTCGGCCACGTATTACATCGAGGGCAATACGCACGCGCTGACCGTGCGCGCGGTGCAGGAGCAGTTCTGGAAGAAGGAAGTCACGCTGGACCTGATCGCGGCGCGCATGCCCGATTGCCAGCGCCGCTTCGAGCTGGCCACGCTGCCGGTGTCGGATGTGGAACTCGAACTGTTCGGCTCCGGGGACAACGTCTACACGATCCGCGCCGGCGACACGGCCTGGCGCTTCGAGACCGGGGGCTGCAGCCAGATGGAAGAACCCGAGCAGGTGACCGGGCAGCCGCTCGGCCTGTTCCACTTCGACGAAAACAAGCAGCTGGTGTTCGAAGAGGCGGAAGCGCCGACCGAGTGACCTGTTTTCATAGAGTGCTTGGCAGCACCCCAGAGCAAGGCGCATCGTCGAAGACAGTACTGTCAGTACGGCGAGACGATGCAACGCCGCTATGGGGCGCTGCCATGCGCTCTAGGGGCGCAGCCAGCCGCGCTTGATGGGCGCGCGCAACACGCGCCGATACACCACCTGCATCTGCGGCACCACCAGCGCCGCCAGCGCCTGGCCGGTCCTGGTATTCACCAGCAAGGCCGCCACGCCCGAGGTAACCAGTGCCCCGGCCATGTCCAGCGGCCAATGCACACCCAGGAATACCCGCGCCCAGGCTACCACCACACCCAGCGCCAGCAAGGCGATGCCGAAGCGGCGTGCTTCGCGCAGCGGTCCGAACGCCAGTGCCAGCGCCACCGAGAACATGCTGGTGCCATGGTCGCTCGGGAAGGACGAGTCCGGCGCGTGGAACATGAAGGTCTGCCCGACCTCGGCCATGAAAGGACGCGGATGGAACCACGCCAGGCCGATCATCTTGTTGAGCGTCAGCGCGATCACGGCGGCCAGGAAGGCGCGCACGGCGGCTTCGCGCCCGGCGGTATCGCCGTTCATCCACATCAGCACCAGGCCGAGCGGCAGGATCATGATCACCCATTCGGCGGCAAACACGGCACCGTGCAGGCGCCAGCCTTCCAGGCCGGGTGCGGAATTGATCAGTGAAAACAGGTACAGGTTGAGTTGGTCGAACATCCGGGCGCCGGCGTGAAAGAAAGACAATAGCTCCAGCGTAGCTCAGCCGTTCGGCGCGCACGGCTTGAAATCGCAACAGAATGTGACAAGGCAGGAACCGGCTGCACGGCACAGGCTGGGCGATCGCTGTTGTTATCAGTTTATACAATTCCGGCGCAAACACGCCGCACGGCTGAGCACGCTCAGCTCGGCCGCATCAGCCGCTGCAGCTGGGCCAGCTCGACGTCGCGCCCGAGCGTGTCGAGCGTCTGCTCGAGCAGCGAGCGCTCGCCGTTGCGCAGCATGGTCCATTGCGTGAAGTATTCGTGCACGGTGCGCCAGGGCGGGAACTCGCGCGGCAGACTACGCCAGGCGGCGCCCGTGTGCAGGAACCAGAGGACGGCGCAGTACACGTCGTACAAATCGTGCTTGCGCGGACGCGTCTTGCGGCGCGCCGCTTCAAGTGTGTCGCGCACGAGCTCGAACTGCTCGCGGCCTATATCGCTGGGAAATTCGGGCCGGGCCATGACGTTCGCCCCCTAAACATCCTTTGAGGGCGAAGTTAATGAACAGGTTCCCGGCGGGCCGGGTTGGCCCGTGATTTAGTCGCGTGCGAGCGACAGGAACTCGGTGCGCAGCGCCAGGTTCGGCTGCAGTTCGCCCAGCATGCAGGAGGTAATGGTTTCCTCGCCCTGGGTGCGGATGCCGCGGCTTTCCATGCACATGTGGCGGCACTTGACGACCACACCCACGGCTTTCGGTTCCAGCACTTCCATCAGCGCGTTGGCGATCTGCATCGTCATGCGTTCCTGCACCTGCAGGCGCTTCGAGAAGATGTCGACCAGGCGGGTCAGCTTCGACAGGCCGACGATCTTCCCGTTCGGCAGGTAGCCGACGGTGGCCTTGCCGAAGAACGGCGCCAGGTGGTGTTCGCAATGGCTGTAGACCGGGATGCCGCGCACCACGATCAGTTCGTTGTACTGCTCCGCGCCATCCTCGAAGGCTTTCAGGACTTCGACCGGGTCCTGGCCGTAGCCGGAGGTCCAGTGTTTCCAGGCTTTGGTGACGCGCGCAGGCGTTTCGTGCAGGCCGGGACGGTTTGGATCTTCACCGAGGCTGGTCAGCAAACGGCGCCAATCCTGTTCGGTAAATGCTTCTTTGTCGGACATGACATACCCTAAAAAATCGATTGCCGCCAGTATATAGAAAATGCGCCGAGCCTTCCGGCGCCTGCCGATTTCTTGAGCAAAACGGACTCCTGTGTTGCGCCGATGCGCTAGCGTGGATAGGTTTTCTTGCGAAAGGGAGGCGCTATGTTCGGGAGTTCAGTACTGGAATTGGCAATTGGGTTGACGTTCTGTTACGGCACTGTGGCGCTGATCGTCGCCACCTTGCAGGAAGCGCTGGCGGCTGCATTCCGGCTGCGCGCCAACACCCTGCTGGCCGGCATCAAGAGCATGCTCAACGACCCGCGTTTCGACGCCCTGGCGCAGATGGTCTATGCCCACCCCCTGGTCAACCCGCACAGCAACGGCACGCCGGTCGACGAGCGCCATCTCGCGGCCCGCCCATCCTACATCGAACCGGCGCAGTTCGCGATTGCGCTGATCGACAGCATCCAGCGCGTCCCCGGCGACTTCGCGCGCCTGGGCGCCGACATCGACGGCATCGCCGATCCGCAGGTGCGGCGCGCCCTGCACGCCCTGTACGCGCGTGCCGGCGGCGACCTGGAACGCTTCCAGGCGCTGGTGGCCGGCTGGTTCGACAACGCCATGGAGCGCGTGTCCGGCGCCTATAAACGGCGCCAGCTGCTGATCTCGCTGTTGCTGTCGCTGCTGCTGGCGATCATGTTCAACATCGACAGCATCTCCCTGTTCCGCACCCTCTGGCAGCAGCCCCAGCTGGCGGCCCACATCGATGCCGTGCCGGGCGCCCTCGACGCCGCCACCCTGAGCAAGCTGTGGGCGCTGCCGATCGGCTGGACGAGTTTTCCGCCTGTGTGGGATACCGCCTTTGCCCTGCAGGCGGCCGGTTGGCTGATCACGGCGGCGACCACCCTGTTCGGCGCGCCGTTCTGGTTCGATCTATTGCAGCGGGCGGTGCAGTTGCGCGGGACCGGCGCGCGGCCGGAAGAAGCGCCGCGCACCATGCCGGCTTCCGCGGTAGCCGTGGCCCCGGCCGTTGCACTGCTTCCGGCACGCGGCGCGCCGGCTTTACCGGCGGCGACCGAAAGCTGATCTGTTATTTTCCAGGTGGCCGGTGCGCATCCACCAGCACGCTCGATACCGAGATGTGCGGCACGCGCTCCGGCCATTCGTCGCTTGGTCCGAACCAGCGCGCCTCGGCGATTTCGCTGGCATCCACGCGGATCTCGCCGCCGGCGTAGTCGGCGGTAAAGGCGATCATCAGCGAATGCGGGAAGGGCCATGACTGGCTGGCGAAATACTGCAGGTTCGTCACGCGCAAGCCCACCTCTTCCATCACTTCGCGGTGGATCGCTTCCTCGATCGACTCGCCTGCCTCCAGGAAACCCGCCAGCGGCGTGAAGCGCTTCGCCGCCGAGGCGTGGTGCAACGCCAGCAGCACCTTGTCGTCCTTCTTGATCAGGACCATCATCGCCGGCGAAATGCGTGGGTAGGCCAGGTGGCCGCAGTGGGTGCACTTGAAACTGCGCTCGTGCATCAGGCGTTCCATGGGATGCGCGCAGGCGCCGCAGTAGCGGTGGGTACGCGCCCATTCGGCGATCTGGGCCGCGCGGCCGGCCACGCCGAGCCATTCCTCATCCATGTCGCCGAACAGCGAACGCAGGCCGCGCCAGGCATGGCCCGGCGGCGCCGCTTCGCTTTCGCTCCATCCAGCCTGGCAATAGCGATCACCCAACAGGCCGACCGGCTGCATGTGCGCCGGGTCGAGGTCGAGCGTGGCCAGCGCCGCGGCGTCGGGCAGCGCCAGGTCGTGCTCGCGCACCAGCAGGCGGCCGCCATGGAACAGGAAGGTGAGCGGAGCGGGATGGGCTTGCGGCGCCATCAGCGCCGTGAAAGTGGAAGGCGTATGCAGCATGGACAGTGGTCGGGGCTCGGATGAGAAGATTTTTTTCATGATACCGCGAGCCGTGCGCGCCCGCCCGCGCCTGTTTGAAAACCGTGCCGAACTAATCGCAGCTCATCGTGCTCAAAGTAGGGCTGGATCGACCCATCGCCCGATAACAAGAACGGAGAACACGATGAACGATGCGCCCGGACCTGCCATACTCGGCATCAATCGTACCCAGGATGCCAGCATCTGCCTGATGCAGGGTTCCCGGCTGGAGTGGGCCATCCAGAAGGAGCGGCTCACGCGCCGCAAGCACCACCGGGGCAAGCCCGGCGACCTGCGCGAGCATTACGGCCCCGCCCTGCCCGGCCTCGCCCGGCCGCTCGACGCGGTCGTCGAATGCCATTCGTCGGATGCCGAAATCGCGGCCCTGGCCAGCTACGAAGCCGAACTGGCCGGCAGCCTGGTGCTCGCCCCCGGCTGCCGCCGCGCGCGCATCTCGCACCACCTGGCCCATTTGTACAGCGTGTTCCACCCGTCGCCGTTCCGCCAGGCGGCGGTGATGGTCGTCGACGGCCAGGGCAGCCCGGTGCTCGACTTCACCGAACACTGGGCCGCCGCCGCCGGGGTGCCCGGCGACTGGCGCGAAGTGTCCTCGTTCTACGTGGCCAACCGCGAGCAGGTCCACTGCATCGGCAAGCAGCTGTGGGACCGCGACGACACGCGCCCCGCCGGCCTCGGCATGTTCTATTCCCTGCTCACGCAAGCGCTGTTCCCCGGCGAAGGCAACGAAGGCAAGGTGATGGGCCTGGCACCGCACGGCGACCCGCGCGCGCTGGCGCTGCCGCCGCTCGCGGTCGACGGCAACCGGGTGGCGATCCCGGCGCCCTGGCGCGCCATCCTGGCCGAGCGTGGCCGCTTCCGCTACGGCATGCCCGAGGCAGGCTTTTCCGACTGCGCCAACCTGGCGGCGGCCGGCCAGCGCGCCTTCGAGGAGGCCTTGCTGGAGGTGGCGCGCTGGCTGCACGCCGTCACCGGGCTGGACGACCTGTGCTTTGCCGGAGGATGCGGCCTGAACTGCTCGGCCAACGAGCGCCTGCTGCACGAAACGCCGTTCCGGCGCGTCTTCATTCCGCCGGCGCCGGGCGACGCCGGCACCGCGCTCGGCTGCGCCATCTACGGCCTGGTCGAACTGGCGGGGCAAGCCTGCGACTGGCGCTGGACCCACGACTACCTCGGCCCCGCGCCGCAAGCACCCGATATCGACGCGGCGGTGGCCCAGGCCACCGGCGACGGCAGCGGCCTGGTTGCCGAAAAGCTCAACGGCCGCGACGCCCTGTGCGAACGCATGCTCGACCTGCTGTGTGCGCGCAAGGTGGTGGCGCTGTACCAGGGCCGCAGCGAATTCGGCCCGCGTGCGCTGGCCCACCGCAGCATCCTGGGCGACCCGCGCCGCGGCTATGTGCGCGACTGGATCAACGCGCGCGTCAAGGCGCGCGAATGGTTCCGCCCGCTGGCGACGGTGGTGCTCGAGGAACACGCGAACGACTGGTTCGACCTGCCCGGCGCCTCGCCCTTCATGCAGTTCGCGGCGCCGGTGCGACCCGGGCGCATCCGGAGCGTGCCCGCCATCACCCACGTCGACGGCACCGCGCGCCTGCAGACGGTCGGGCCGAACGACGATCCGCTGCTGCGCACCCTGCTGACCGGCTTTGCCGAACGCACCGGGGTGCCGGTGCTGCTGAACACCTCGTTCAAGGGCAGGGACGAACCGATCGTCGAGACCCCGGCGCAGGCCCTGGCCGCGTTCCGGCGCATGCCGCTGCACGCGCTGGCGATGCCGCCCTGGCTGGTGCGCAAGCGCGTCGAACCGGAGCTGCCGGAATGATCCGCGCCTATCAGGGGCGCGCCAGCGTGCCGCCGGGCGAACGCCATGCCGCCGGCGAAGGCGTGCAAGCCACCACCATGGGCGTGTTCGAACGGGGCGGCGCGGTGTTCTCGGCCGGCACCACCGACTGGGCGCAGGTGCTGGCGGACGGGCGCGACCGCCGCGTCGAGCGTATCACCCGCAACGTGCTCGGCCGGCTGTCATGGCAATGACCATGGGTCCAAGGGCGCCGGCGCGGCCAGTGCGCTCAGTTGTAGCCGTTGTAGCCGTTGTAGCCGTTGTAGCCGTTGTAGCCGTTGCAGCGGTTGCAGCGGTTGCAGCCGTTGCAGCCGTTGCAGCCAATGCAGCCAATGCGGCCAATGCGGCCAATGCGGCCAGCGCAAAGCGCGCGTGACGCAGGCAGCGCCCCAGTACCGGCCATGGCCCGGCATTCATCGAGGAGAAGACCGTGCAACGCCGTCCGCTTTTCCACCGGCTCGACATCGATTCCGTGGCCGTGTTCCGCGCCCTGCACCTGGGCGACATGCTGTGCGCGGTGCCGGCCCTGCGCGCGCTGCGCACGGCGCTGCCGCATGCGCGCATCACCCTGGTCGGCCTGCCCTGGGCCAGCCAGTTCGCCGCGCGCTTTCGCCACTACATCGACGACTTCCTGCCCTTTCCCGGCCATCCGCTGCTGCCCGAGCAGCCGGTGCGGCACGAGGAACTGACGCCCTTCTACGCCAGCATGTGCGCGCGCCGCTTCACGCTGGCGTTGCAGCTGCACGGCAATGGCGGCATCAGTAACGAGATCGTCGCCGGCTTCGGCGCCCATGCCGTGGCCGGCCACTGCCAGGGCAAACCGGTTGCCACCGAGCGCACTGTGCTGTTTCCCTACCCCGAAGTCGGGGCGGAATCCGAACGGCTGCTGCACCTGGTCCAGCGGCTGGGGGCCAGCGCGGTCGGCGACTACCTGGAATTCCCGCTGGCTTCGGAAGACCGGCAGGAACTCGAAGCGAGCGGCATCGCCACGGGCCTGCAACCCGGCGGCTATATCTGCGTGCATCCCGGCGCGCGCAAGCGCGACAAGTGCTGGCCGGCGCGCCGCTTCGCCGACGTGGCGGACCGCCTGGCCGCCGAATTCGGGGTCGACGTGGTGCTGACCGGTTCGGCCGACGAAGCCGACCTGGCCGCGGAAGTGGCAAGCCACATGCAGGCGCGCGCCGTGAATGCGGCCGCGCCAATCTCGATCGGGGCGATGGCGGTGCTGATGAAGCAGGCCCGGCTGCTGGTCTGCAACGACACCGGCGTGTCGCACATGGCCGCCGGCCTGCGCCTGAAAAGCGTGGTCATCTTCAGCAAGGCCGACATCGCGCGCTGGGCCCCGCTCGACCGCGACAACCACCGCTGCATCTGGGACCCGGACGCCCAGCGCTCGGCCGCCGTGCTCCAGCATGCACGCGCCCTGCTGGCCGGGACCGACCCCGGCCGGCAGCGCAGGGCGGGAATGTGGCCGTACTGGTAGGCGAATGCTACAGGCCGATCATCGCTCGCCCTTTACGGCGCAGCCCGCCCGGAGTTGCGCGCTTGCCCGTACAGGCAGGGCTTGTAAAAGAATGAGGGAACATGTTCAAGTATGCGCAGTCGTACGCATTATGAATAAGTCGTCTCCATCAGTTTGGCTGCAAAAGCACTCGGTGTCTCGACCAGCACCTTGCGGCGCTGGGAGGCCCGCAGCCAGCTGGTGCCGCCCAGGACCGAGGAGTTGGTGGCCGATGTACTCGAGATCATCACCGTGTTTTCCGCCCGGCTGTACGGAAGCCGCGGTCACCGTAATCAGAAACTAATCGACGGCATGGAGCATGCGATAAAGGAGACACAATGTTCCTAGCCCACCGTATCCGTCTCGATCCCAACAATCTCCAGGCTACGTATCTGGCACGTGCGGCCGGAACTGCCCGGTTTGCCTACAACTGGGCCCTAGCCGAATGGCAGCGCCAGTACGCGGCGTATAAAGCCGATCCAGCCTTGCCGAAGCCAAATGAAGCGGCATTGCGGCGCCAACTCAACGCGATTAAACGTCAGAAGTTTCCGTGGATGCTGAAGGTAACGAAGAGCGCACCGCAGATGGCAATCATCCAGCTCGGCCGCGCTTTCCAGAATTTCTTCGAAAAACGGGCACGCTACCCGCAGTTCCGACGCAAGGGCCGCGATGACCGGTTCGCCTTGACCAGCGACCAGTTCCGCGTCGAGAACAAGCGCATTCGACTTCCGAAACTCGGCTGGGTAAGAATGCGCGAAGCCTTGCGCTTTACAGGGAAAATTCTCTCGGCTTCGATCTCGCGTACCGCCGATCACTGGTATGCCAGCATCACTGTCGACATCCCGGAAGTACCGCTACCGCACGCCGAAAACGGAGGCGCGGTAGGTATTGACCTTGGTGTGACGCACTTGGCGACTTTATCGACCGGAGAAACCGTAGCCGGACCGAAAGCACTGCGAACTTTATTGGATCGTCTGCGGCGCTTGTCACGCAATCTGTCGCGCAAGGTGAAGGGCTCACGCAATCGCAGCAAGGCGAAAACCAAGTTGGCGCGCTTGCATGCCAGGATCGCCAACGTGCGTGCCGACAGCTTGCATCAGCTCAGCACAGCTATCACCCGTCGCTTCCACACCATCGGCATCGAGGACTTGCACGTCAAGGGCATGCTCGCCAACCGCTGTATGTCACGTGCTATTGCCGACATGGGGTTTGCCGAACTACGGCGTCAGCTCGCGTATAAGGCACAACAGCGTGGCAGTCAACTCGTCATCGTGAACCGCTGGTATGCCAGCAGCAAGACATGTTCAGGCTGCGGACATCAGCTCGACGTGCTCGATCTGGGAACACGCCAGTGGTCCTGTCCGGCGTGTGAGGCGCTGCACGACCGCGACATGAATGCAGCAATCAATTTGAAAAACATGGCGGTGAGTTCCACCGCATCGGCCTGTGGAGGAGAAGGCGCTGGCCCTGTGCCTGAGGCGCAGGGTGGAACCGGCTCCAGTGAAGCAGGAAGCCAGCGCAAGAGCTAACTATGTGTAGCTTTTGGTAAGTCTGGGTGAACGGTCGTTGTACATCTTGTACTGCCGGTACACCTTGAACCGGGCGCGCCCGGCCTCGGCCTCGCGCAGCAGGCGTTCCAGGCAGCCGGCCAGGTCGGCGCGCTGCTGCTGCAGGCGCTGCAGGCGGGCGGCGCAGGCCTGGACGTGGGCGCTGCCGGCGTCGATGCGGCGGGTCTGTTCGCGCATGTGATGGATCTTCAGGGCCAGGATGGACAGGCGGTCGATCATGGCGCCCGCGGTTTCGCTCGACAGCCAGGCGCCGGGGCCGGGTACGACGGCCGCCTGCGCCAGCCCGGCCAGGATGGCTTCGTCGATCGATTCGACGGCGTCGTTGCGCTGCTGGTTGTAGGCGTCGATGTGGCGCTTGTTGGCGGCGATTTCGCTGGCGGCTACGTCGCGCCGGCGTGCCTTGTCTTCTTCTCGCCACAACAGCACATTAAATTCGTGGTTCGCGGCGATGGCCGGCCAGGCGCCGCGGCCCGTGATCGGCACCGGCGCGTCGGTGGCGGACAGCCGCAATACCGCGTCATGATACTGGGTGATCGAGCGTACATCGGGTTCGTGCAGCATCGCCGCCTCCTTGTCGCGAGCAGGTTTGCTCGGCTCATCATTGGAGGCAAGTGGGGGCTTGAAAGTTCTGCGCCATTGGAGTGTACTTTACGAGAGCGCAAATACGCAGTGAATACCGAGTTCCGCCCCTCCCCCCACCCTGCTTTCACGACCATCATGCAAATGTTTGTAGACCCCCGCGCGCACCACCCGCGCCCCCAAATGGTGCGCCAGCAATGGGCCAGCCTCGACGGCTATTGGGAATTCGCTTTCGACGACCAGGACGCCGGCCTGCACGAGCGCTGGTTCGACGGCCGCACGCTTCCCCGGCAGATCCTGGTGCCCTTTCCCTATCAATCCCAGGCCTCCGGCATCGGCACCCGCGACATCCACGAGATCATGTGGTACAGCCGCAGCTTCGAGGTGCCCGAAGGCTGGGACTACGGCGCCCTGCTGCTGCATTTCGGCGCTTGCGACTACCGCGCCGACGTCTGGGTCAACGGCCGCGTTGCCGGACGCAACCGCGGCGGCCACGTGCCGTTTTCCTTCGACATCGCGCCCTACCTGAAGCCGGGCGTCAACCGCGTCACCCTGCGCGTGGAAGACCGCCAAGACCCGTATCAACCGCGCGGCAAGCAGTCGTCCTCGGGCACGCCGGTGCGCATCTATTACTACTGCACCAGCGGCATTTGGCAGAACGTCTGGCTCGAACCGGTGCCGGCGCTGCGCATCGACCACCTGCGCATCCACGAAGCGCACCCGGACGGCACGCTGGCCCTGACCGTCCACCTGCACGGCCCGGCCAGCGACTGGGAAGCCGAGCTCGACGTATTGGAGAGCCTGGACTCGGAAGAAATTTGCGCCACGGCGCGCGTTGCCAGCCGCGGCGCCAGCCTGGACCTGCGCACCCGGGTGCCGGACCCGCGCCCCTGGTCGCCCGCCTCGCCGCACCTGTACAAGCTGCGCGTGCGCCTGCTCCATCGCGGCCAGCCTGTCGACACGGTCGAAGCCTATGCCGGCCTGCGCTCGATCGAACTGAAGGACGGCTTCTTCCACCTGAACGGCAAGCGCACCTTCCTGCTGATGGCCCTCGACCAGGGCTACTGGCCCGACACCCTGCTGGCCGCGCCGTCCGACGAGGCCTTGCGCGCGGATGTGGAATGGGCGCGCCGCTTCGGTTTCAACGGCGTGCGCAAGCACCAGAAGATCGAGCACGAACGCTGGCTCTACTGGTGCGACGTGCTGGGCCTGATGGTGTGGGAAGAAATGCCGAACGCGCGCTCCTGGTCCGAGGAGTCGGAAGAGCGGCTCGAGCTGGAATGGCTGCGCGCCGTGGTGCGCGACGCGAATCACCCGTCCATCGTCGGCTGGGTGCCGGTGGTGGAAAGCTTCGGCTTCCCGGAACTCACGCGCCACCCGCACCAGCACGATTTCCTCGAACGCATGGTGGCGCGCACGCGCATGGTCGATCCGTCCCGCCCGGTGATCGACAACGACGGCTGGCAGCACACCGACGTCACCGACATCTGCACCATCCACGATTATTCGCATCCGGTGGAAAAACTGCTGGAGCGCTATGCCGGCACCCTGCTCACCGGCCTGCCGCCGGAAACCGGCTGGCACAAGGCGCGCGAACTGTTCCTGGCCGGCGCCCAGTACCGCGGCCAGCCGATCGTGTTTTCCGAAGTCGGCGGCTACCTGCTCAAGCCCGATGGGTCCGAACGGCGGCGCGACCGCCTGTACGACCACTACGGCAACGTCGGCGACGTCGACGAGCTGGCCCAGCGCTACCAGACCCTGATGCAGGGCCTGGGCTCGCTCTCCTTCCTGGCCGGGCTGTGCTACACCCAGCTGACTGACGTCGAGCACGAGCAGAACGGCTTGCTGACGGCGCAGCGCGAACCGCGCCTGCCGCCCGAGCAGGTGGACGCCCTGCACCGCAGCCTGTGGCCGGACGCCTGGTGAATTAACGGATTTGCGGAAAAGAAACAACGCATTGTCAGATTTTTTGTCCTGCAGGCACGGAAACCTGGCAATTCGCTTTCCAAGACTTAGCAAATCGTCCAGAATGGATGGTGAATTCGTCAAATTCTCATTTTTATGGACAAGATCTCGTCGCTGGTAGGCCGTTACTCGTTCCGTGCACGTGTGTTTTTCAATGGCGTCTTTTGCGACGCCAACTCTTTTCCGGAAGACCCGGCCGCGGGACAGCTGCATCTGATCCGCTCCGGGCCGGTCGTCTTCCGCCAGGATGGCGCCGAGCCGCTGCGCGTGGACGAGCCGGCGATGGTGTTCTACCCGCGCGGCAGCGCGCACACGCTGGAAATCCCCGACGGCGCCAGCGCCATCCTGCTGTGCGCCCACATCAGCTTCGAGGATGGCGGCGCCAACCCGCTGGCGCGCGCCCTGCCCGACCGCCTGTACCAGCCGCTGAACGAGATGGGCGCCCTGCGCCAGACCCTGGAGCTGCTGTTCACGGAGGCGGCCAGCCCCAGCCAGGGGCGCGAGGTGATCCTCGACCGCCTGTGCGACGTGCTGATGGTGCAGGTCTTGCGCAATGAGTTCGACAAGGGAGAGATGTCGGTCGGCTTGCTGGCGGGCCTGGCCGACCGCCAGTTGTCCCTGGCCCTGGCGGCGATCCACGAACGCGCCCACGAACCCTGGCAGCTGACCTCGCTGGCGCGCCTGGCCTGCATGTCGCGCGCCCGCTTTACCGAGCACTTCCGCAACGTGGTGGGCATGCCGCCCGGCGAATACCTGACGCGCTGGCGCATCGGCATGGCGCAGAACCTGCTGCGCAAGGGCTTGCCGGTCAAGGTGGTCAGCGCCCAGGCGGGCTATACCAGCGCACCGGCCTTCACACGCGCGTTCACGACGATGGTGGGATGTTCGCCACGGCAGTGGCTGAAAGAAGCGGCGCCGGCCTGAGATTGCTCTCAGCCGGCGCCGTAGGGTACTGCTTCAGGAAGATTGACTGCTTACTTCAGGAGCTTGGTGCGGCTTGCAACCAGGGCGATCACGATCGACAGCACGCCGACATAACCGATGGCCATTTGCATGCCGACGTGGCTGGCGATGGCGCCGATCACCGGCGGGCCCATCAGGGTGCCGCTGTAGGCCATGCTGGCCACGCCTGCCAGGGCGATCGGGCCCTGGGCGCCGGCGGCGCTGAACACGAACGGGAACAGCAGCGACAGGCCGAGGCCGGCGACCGCGAAGCCGCCCAGTGCGGCGTGGGCGCTCGGCGCCAGCACCGCGAAGAACAGTCCCATGGCCGAGACGACTGCGCCGACGGTCACCAGGCGCTGGGCGCCGAAGCGGGTCTTCAGTTTGTCGCCAACCAGGCGCGACAGCAGCATCATGACCGAGAAGCACGACAGGGCCAGCGGCGCCAGGCCGTCGGTGGCGTGGAAGTGTTCTTTCAGGAACACGCCGCTCCAGTCGGCGATCGAGCCTTCCGACATCGAACCCAGGAAGCCCAGCAGACCCAGCAGTGCCATCGGACCGCGCGGCAGGGCGAACTTCTTCTTTTCCACTTGCTCGGCTTCGTCCGAGATGTTCAGCACTTGCGAGGCGGCCCACAGGATGGCGGCCATCGGGCCGGCAACCATCATGAAGTGAATCGCAGGCGCGACCTTCATGCCGGCCATCACGCTGCCCAGGGTGGCGCCAGCCAGGCCGCCGGCGCAGGCCAGACCGTGCAGCATCGACATTTCCGACTTGCCGGTGGCTTTTTCGCGCTTGCTGGCGGCGGCGTTCATGGCGACGTCATAGGTGCTGGCGGTGATGCCCAGCATCAGGACGGCGCCCATCACGCTGGCGACGGTCGGGGCGATACCGATCGCCACCAGCACGGCCAGCAGGGCCAGGCCCGAGTACAGCATGGTCTTGCGCGCGCCGCAGCGGCGCATCAGGAAGGACGAGACCGGGAACGACAGCAGGGCGCCGACGCCGCCGCACAGCAGCACCATCGACAGCGACGAGTGCGAAATGTTCAGGCGTGCGGCCATGGCCGGAATACGGCCGGCCCACGAACCCATGATCACGCCGAAAATGGTGAACATCACCGGCAGCGACAGGTTCTGGATCTGGGCGAAGACTTTGCTGCGGCGCGAGGCAACGGCGCTGCCGGCGGCGCTTGCGGTGTTCAGGGTGTCAACGGCTGGAACAGTAGTTTGCATTTGGTATGAATCTAGTTGTAAGAGCCTGTGGCTACAGGAGTTTCTTAAGAGTGCGATCCAATCGGAAAGTTTCCGCCTGGAAGAATTTTTTTTCAGCTGCTCTGCCATTCGTAAAAGCTTGCTAACTGGGGCAGAAAAAACAAACGCCAACCGAAAAAGTTGGCGTCAGGAAGCTGATGGGAGGCACTATACGCATCTCGGCGCGCTTTTGCATTTTCCATGCGGAAAAAATTTATGCGCGTTGCGTGATGTTCACAGTCAACTTTTTAACTGTTAACAGAGGCATACGGGGTGTGATTCGTCTTACATGTCGGCAAGCTACTTTTGCTCACTCGAATGTAAGAGAGTGTGACGAAGCCTTGCAGAAGCGGCGACACATTGTTCTTTTTCGCAGCTATAAAAAAGCCGGACAAGCGTCCGGCTGGCGGGTTTTTGCTGCAGAGCAGCAGATGAGTTAGCCGCCCTGGTCGGTCTTGCCGGCCTCACCCGCTGCGCGCATCTGCGTCTTAAACGCCGCGATGTACTCGCGGTAGGCGGCGGCGATCGGCGCAAACAGCGGATCGTCGCGGTGCGCCAGCATGACTTCGCTGAACAGCTTCATGCCCAGCGCCAGCGCAGCCGCTTCGTCGTGTTCGAAACGCCCCGCACCGCGTACCCGGGCGATGATCTCGAAGATATCGTCGTGGTTGCCGACCTCAAAGGAAAGCGGCGCCGGCGGATCGGCTTCCTTCTTGCCGCCTGTGTATTCGAGGGTGATCCGGAAATTGTGCGCACTCATCAATGCTCCTTCCTGGTCCATGTTCAAAGGAACATGATGCCGCAGCCACGCCACACACCGCGCCCGCGTTGGCCGTCTTGCGCCACATCACGACTCCTGTGCATGGCTCACGGTAGCGTTGAAGCTTCCGACTGGAAATTTCGACTGGAAACTTCGACTGGAAACCTTTAACCCGACACCAAGGAGAACGCGATGACGCACGCATCCTGGCCCCCGCTGCTGACACTGCTCCTGGCACTGCTCCTGAGCAGCGCCAACGCCGCCGCCGCGCCCTACCCGAACGTGTACGGCGCACCGCCCGAAGTCCGCCGCGGCAGCGACTGGTACCGCCAGTGCCTGCGCGTACGCGCTGAAAAGCCGCGCCAGCCGCCGCCGGCCGCCATCGAATCCGGCCGCTGCGACGCCTCCACCCTCTACTACGACACCCTCGCCGCTCCCGATGCGCGCGAGGCCGACTGGCGCCGCGTGCACGCCTGCGCGGCGCGCACGAACGCCCACGGGGTGCTGATGATGCTGTATGCGAACGGCCACGGCGCCATGCCGCAGCTGGCCCTGGCCACGCGCCATGCCTGCAGCATCCAGAGCCCGGTCAATGAAATGAAGAGCCGGGTCCAGCACCTGCAGCGCGTGGCCGCGAACCGGGAGCCGGGGCCGGTCGATTTGTGCGACGACGTGGCCAGCGCCGAGATACGCGGCCAGTGCGGCGCGGTGCGCGAGCGCCAGCGTGGCAAGCAGCGCGCCGCCCAGCTGGCCACCCTGTCGCGCGGCTGGACCGAAAAGGAGCAGCTGGGCCTGGAGATGGCGAGCAAGGCGGCGCAGTATTTCGCCCAGCACCGCATGGATTATGAAACCGACAAGGATAGTGGCGCGGCGCGTTCGCTGCAGCTGGAAACCCAGACGGCCGAACTCGATACCTTTGCCGCTGACGTGCTGGATTTCGAGGCGGGCCGCGGGCCGCGTTTCTCGGAAGCGGAATTCGCCAGCCTGGAAAAGAAGATGGATGCGCTCTACCGCCAGTTCATGCTGAACCGCCCGGCGAGCGGCGCCTACCTCGGCTCGATTCGCAAGACCGGCGTCGAAAAGACCCAGCACGCCTGGCTCGCCTACCGCGATGCGATGGAGCTGTTCGGCGCGATCCGCTACCCGGCGCTGCCCGGTTCCGGCCTGCGCGCCCTGCTCACCGCGCGCCGCATCAAACAGCTGACGGAGCTCGACAACGCCGCAGCCGGCCGTTGATGTCGTAGGGTGGCCGGCTCCACCCGTTCCCGCTGCGCAGCCGCGCCACACGCGCCGCCCACGCGTTCATCCCTGCGCGCACAGCGGCGCGGCCTGTCCCGGCAAGATCAAGCCTCCAGCCGAAACAGTGCGGCCGCATCCGCCGGCAGCTCCCCACAGCTCAGCATCACCAGCCGGTGGCTGGCCCGCGTCATTGCCATGTACAGCTTGCGCGCATCGGCTTCCTGTCCGGGCGCGCCGTCGAACAGCAAATCCTCCATCCCCAGCAGGAACACCACCGCGCCCTCCAGCCCGGTCGCCGTCTCCAGGTTCGCCAGGCGCAGGTAGTCGGGGCCGTAGCCGGCGGGCGGCTGCTTCTTGTCCTTGTTCAGCCACCAGATGCGCTGCGATCCCAGCGCGCGGCACAGGCGTTCGTAGAGCAGCTTCTTCGGCGTGCCGGCGCCGTAGATCACCAGGAAGCTCGACAGCGGCAGCTTGTGGCGCGCGGCCAGCGCCACGATCTCGTTGACGGCGCGGTCGACCGCATCCTGGGGCGATGCCACGCGCAGCAGGATCGGCGGGGCGCCCTGCTCCATGCCGGCATAGTCGGGCGCCAGGTAGTGCTCGGGATCGTCCTGCACGGTGCGATTCAAGAGCGTGCCGGCCGTGTGCAGGATCGCCTGCGTGGTGCGGTAGGAGCGCAGCAGCTTCTTGGTACGGCCGGTCACGTCCAGGCCGGCGTTGCGCCAGCTGAGGCGGCTCTTCATGAAGCCCTGGTTCGGGTCGGCGCACAGGAACAGGCGGCCTTGCCGGCGCAGCGCCAGCTTCACGGTGTGGAACCAGGACGGCGCGAAGAACTGGGCTTCGTCGACCAGGATGTGTTCGTAGCGCTCCAGGGCCGCGTGGTCGGGCGCGCGGCAGATATCGGTGGCCACCGCGCTCCACATGCGCAGGCCCTGTTCTTTCAGCGCGGCCGTGGTGGCCGTGAACAGCTGCCAGACCTCGCTGCGCTCCCTGGCCCGCAGCGCGAAGCCGCGGCCGGCGCGGCTGGTGTCCATGTATTCGGCTTCGCTGGCGACCAGCATCTCGTTCAGGAAGTCGAACTCCTCGATCAGCTGGGCATCGGGCAGCTTCAGTTCCGGCCAGCTTGTGCGCAGGCGGTGCAGCAGTTGCGGCAGGTGCGCCGGGTCGGACGGCATGGCCAGCGGCGCGCGGTACAGGCGGCGCCACTGGCGGTGGGCCCAGGCCGAATACGTGGTGATCTCCAGGTTGCGCGGCAGGCTGCCGTTGGCGCGGTGCAGGCGCTCGCGGATGTCGGCCACGATCGGCGTGTTGTGGATCAGGATGAGCACACGCTCGCGCGGATGCAGGCGCGCCAGCAGCAGCGCGCGGCTGAGCGCAATCAGGGTCTTGCCGCTGCCGGCCACGCCGTTCACCAGGCGCACGGCGAAGTCCGCTGCGGCGGCGGCCTGCTCGTCGGGCATGGCCAGCTCCTGCTCGAGATCGAGATCGAGCTTGGAAGCCCATTCCTGCTGGGCGTCGAGGAAAAGCTGCGCCTGGTTGTTGCGCAGGAAGCGCCGCCGCGCCACCGAGGCCAGCGCAATTGCGGACTCGGGGAAGAAGCGCGTGCGCAGGCCCTCGTCTTCCTGCGGCGAGACGGGCCGCTGCAGCGCCGCCAATGCTTCCGCGCCGCGCGCCAATAAACCCTCGCGCGCCAGCAGGTGCAGGGCCGGCTGTTCGCCCAGCTGGCGCGCCAGGGTATGCGCTTCGTCGTCGCTGCAGGCCCACAGCAGCACCAGCAGCGGCAAGGCCGGCGGCAACGCGGCGCGCCAGGCTGCCAGCTGGGCCTCGAAGGCGGCGCGGGTGTCGTTCGCGAACAGCTGGGCGCCATCGAGGGCGTCGAAAGGCGTATCGACCATGGCCAGCGCCAGCCAGCCGCGCTCGGGATGCTCGATGAAGAGCTCGGGCGCGCCAGCCTCCTCGCGCAGGGGCTTGCGCACCACGCTCGCTTCATCGAGTGCATTGAGTACACGCTTGAGCTGCAACTGGCGGCCGCTGGCGCGCGTCCATTCCGGAATGAAGAGGGCCATGCTTATAACTCGATGCGCCGTGCCTGCGCCAGCAGGCTGCGGTACAGGTCCAGCCAGCGCGCCATTTCATCGTCGAGGGCCTGGAATTCGGGCGGCAGCTCGGGGCCGATGATGACCAGCTTGGTCATGGCGCGCGTGACCGACACGTTCAGGCGCTCGGGCTGGAAGAAAAAGCCGGCCACCGCGGCAAGAAAGCGCAGGTTGCCGGCAGCGAGCGACAGGATCACCAGTTCGCGCTCCTGGCCCTGCATGCGCTCGACGGTGTCGGCCACGATCTGTTGCGCCGTGTGCCAGCCCAGGTGCTCGGCCAGCACGCGGCGTACCGTGCGGCCCTGGGCGCGGAAGGGCGTGACGATACCGATGTCGTGCGGCGCCAGGCCGCCTTCGATCGCCGCGGCGCACAGGCCGGCCACCCGTTCGGCGTCCTGCGGGTTGCGGCTGCGCGCCGTCGGGTCGGTGGTCGGGATGAAGACGGCGCTGGCCGGGTCGCGCAGTACCGCGTCGAAGACGTCCGGGCCGGCGCGTTCGTCCAGCACCAGCCTGCGTTCGCGGTTCGGCCCCGCCGCGCGCAGGCGGCCCTGGTAGAAGGACTTGCTCGGCCAGGCGGTCAGTTCCGCGTTCAGGCGGTAGGTATCGGTCAGCATCACGCTGTCGACGTTGTGCGCGGTGAGCTTGGCGAAGATCGAGCCGGGGATATCCTCGAGCACCGAGCGCGCCAGCAGCACCGGCGGCAGCTGCTTCTGGTCGCCGATGAACACGAAACGGCTGCCGCGCCGCATCGCCATCAGCGCCATCGGCAGCGTCACCTGGCTGGCCTCGTCGAAGATCACGGTGTCGAACTCGCAGTTCTCCAGGCGGTAGGTGCAGGTGGCGAACGGTGTGGCGCCGACCACGTAGCCGCCTTCGGGCCGGCCATGCCATTCGGCGAAGCTGTCGGCGCCGCTCACGCCTTCCAGGCCGAGCGCTTGCGTGCCACGCCCGATCTTCGCCACCTTCACGCCCTGGGCCGCAATCTTGTTCAGCGCGTTGTTGATGGCCATGTGGGTGTGCGAGGTGACCAGCACGCGCTCGCCGCGCTCGGCCAGCAGGCGCGCCGCCAGCGCCAGCACTCGCGTCTTGCCGGTGCCGGGCGGCCCCTGGATACAGGCCACCTGCTCGGCCGCCAGGATCTTGCCGACCGCCTCGGCCTGGGCGGCGTTCAGGCCCACAGCCAGGGCAGCGGCTTCGGCTTCCTCGAAGTCGCGCGGGTCGAAAGCATCGCTGATGCGTCCGTCCAGCAGCGGCATCAAGGTGTAGTGGGCGCGCGAGGGCGGGATTGTCTGGCCGATGTCTTCCAGCACCTGGTCGTAGTATTTCGACAGGTCGAAGTCGTCGGGGTCGACGTAGCAGGGCGTGTCGCCGAATTCGCGCACGATCGCGCCGGCCTGGCGCACGCGCAGCAGCCAGCGGTCTTCGTCCTCGGCCTCGAAGGCGGCTTCGCGCGCGATCATGGCCGTCAGCGGCGAGCCGCCGTGCAGGCAGACCAGGTCGCCCTCGCGGAAGCGCGAGTCGGTGCCGTCGGTATAGGCCCAGAGCGTGCCGGTGTCGGGACCGTTCTCGAGTTTCAGGAAGCGCTGGCTCATGCCCTTGGCCAGGCGGTCCGCCAGCGGCTGGCGCCAGACCTCGAACAGCTGTTCCTGGGCCGCCTCACGCTCGGCCTGCACGAACGCGCGCAGGCCGTCGAGCAGGCGCGCATAGCGGTGCGACTGCTGGCGTGCACGTTCGGCTGCTGCGGCGGCTTTGTCGGCTGGCTGGGTCATGGATGGCTTGTACGGTGAAGCATGGCTTATAAGACGGCGCAGGGCTGGCGTCAAGCACGGCTGGCCGCCACGCATGAGCAGGTGGCGCCAGCGTGGTTTTCCGGAGCGATGTAGGATGGTGTCTTTGCCACTTCAGGATACCGACACATGAGCGCCAACCTGTACGACATTCCCCTGCGCCGCCTCGAAGGCCAATCCGCTTCGCTCGACGCTTACCGCGGCAAGGTCATGCTGATCGTGAACGTTGCTTCGCAATGCGGCCTGACCCCGCAGTACTCGGGACTGGAAAAATTGTTCGAACAATACGAAGAGCGCGGCCTGGTCGTGCTCGGCTTCCCGTGCAACGACTTCGGCGCCCAGGAACCAGGCAGCGAAACCGAGATCGCCGACTTTTGCCAGCGCAACTACGGCGTGCGCTTCCCGATGTTCGAGAAGATCGAGGTCAACCGCGAGGGCCGCCACCCGCTCTACCGCGAACTGATCGCCGAGCAGCCGCAGGCCCGGCAGGCCGAGGGCAGCCAGTTCGGCGAGAAGCTGGCCCAGCACGGCCTGAGCCCGAAAAACCCGACCGACGTAATGTGGAATTTCGAGAAGTTCCTGGTCGGCCGCGATGGTAAAGTCATTGGCCGCTTCGCGCCGGACATGAAACCGGACGATCCGGCACTGGTGTCCGCAATCGAGGCAGCGCTCGGTTAATCGCATCGGTTTCGACGTGCCGGTTTAGACATACGTCAGGCCCGGCGCGGGCCCCAGGATTTTTTGCTTGTCGATGAGGTCTGAACAGCACCTTTACAGCGAGGAGAACATCATGGCGTATGTCGATGGTTTCGTGATTCCCGTTCCAAAGAACAAGCTCGATGCCTACCTGGAGATGGCGCGCAATGCATCCGCCATCTGGCGCGACCATGGCGCCATCGAGTTCCGCGAATGCGTGGCGGACGACGTCAAGCCCGGCCAATTGACCTCCTTCCCGCAGAGCGTGAACCTGCAGGACGGCGAAGTCGTCATCTTTTCCTGGATCGTCTACCCCTCGCGCGAGGTGCGCGACGCCGCCAACGACAAGGTCATGAACGACCCGCGCATGGCCGAATACATGAAGCCGGAAAACATGCCCTTCGACGGCAAGCGCATGATCTACGGCGGCTTCGAAATGCGGGTCGATTCCTAGTTCGCCGGCCGCCGCATCCGCCGGCGCTGGGCCATGCACCGGGCTGCCGCCACCCCGGCAGCCCGCGCCCGCGCACGTCCGCCCCACGACGTCGGCGATGGCTTCCACGAGGAACTCAACAATTGTTTTCAGTACCAAACAATTGTTGAGGTAGACCACACATGCCGGCGTGGGACGACCCTTGCCAAGTCAACAATGGTTTCACGAGGCTAACGCGTTGCCGCAATCCATGTAAAAACAGTACAGTGAGGCTGGTCTTTGTCCAGTCCTGTGCGGAGGTTTGCGTGAACGAAGGGTACGATGCGTCACAGCCACGGAAGTTGTTGCTCGCCACCGATCTGAGTGCGCGCTGCGACCGTCCGCTCGAGCGCGCCAAGGCGCTGGCGGCGCAATGGAACGCGCAGCTGACGCTGCTGACGGTGCGCGAAGGTCCGCAGGTGCCGGCGGAAGTCGTGCAATGGCTGGCCGGCAGCGAAGCAGGCACCGAAGCGGAATTCGCCGCGCGGTGCGACATCGCCCGCGAATTCGAGAACGCCGGCTTTCCCGTCAGCCTGCAGTTTGCCGATGGCGATGTGGCCGACGCCATCCTGGCCGCAGCCGCGCAGACCGACAGCGAACTCGTCATCGTTGGTGATGCGCGCATCAATACCCTGGGCGAAATCTTGCTCGGCTCGACCGTGGAACAGGTGGCCCGCGACCTGGCGCAGCCGCTGCTGGTGGTGCGCCAGCGCGCCCGCGCTCCCTACGCGCGCATCCTGGTGCCGACCGATTTTTCCCCGGCCGCGCGCCTGGCGCTGGAAACGGCCGCCCGCCTCTTCCCCGACGCGCAATTGATCGTCTTCCATGTCCACGAAGCGGGGCTGGAAAGCCTGGCCGACGGTTCACGCACCACAGACGCCGCGAGCGCTTACGCCAGTGCAAACAGCAGCGCAAATCCTGGTGCAAACACCAGCGCAATCCGGCTACGCTGCGAACAATTTATCGACAGCTGCACGCTGGCGCCCCAGGTACGCGCCCGCATCGCCATCGACAGCGCCGCCGGCGCGCCGGAACTGCTGACCGCCCGCTACGCCCTCGAACACGGGGTCGACCTCGCCGTGCTCGGCCTGCACAGCCAGTCCGGCATGCTGCGCCTGTTCATGGACAGCAAGGGCGAGCAGGTGCTGCGCGGCCTCGACTGCGACACCCTGCTGGTCAACACGGGAGCGCGCGATGGGGACCGCTGACATGCACGCGCCTCGTCGAACGCGTCCGCCACGCCAGGCAGGATAGTCCATGCTCGAACTCCTGGTCCTCCTCCCCTTCCTCGGCGCCTTCGTTGCCGGCTGCATGCCGGACGGATCGCGCAACCGGCCCTTCGGCGCCGCCGCCCTGGCGACAGGCCTGGCCCTGGCGCTGGCCATCTCCCGCTTCGACGACGTCGCCGCCCACGACACCCTGAAGGCCCACTACGAATGGCTACCCGCCTTCGGCCTCGACCTGGTGTTGCGCATGGACGGCCTGGCCTGGGTGTTCACGGTCATGGTGCTCGGCATCGGCCTGCTGGTGCTGCTCTACGCGCGCTACTACATGTCGCCGCGCGACCCGGTGGCGCGCTTCTTCGCCTACATGATGGCCTTCATGGGCGCGATGCTGGGGGTGGTCCTGTCGGGCAACCTGATCCAGCTGGTGGTGTTCTGGGAACTCACCAGCCTAACCTCCTTCCTGCTGATCGGCTACTGGCAAAGCCGCAACGACGCCCGCCGCGGCGCGCGCATGGCGTTTACGGTCACCACGGTCGGCGGCCTGTGCCTGCTGGCGGGCGTGCTGATCCTCGGCCACATCGTCGGCAGCTACGACCTCGACCTGGTGCTGGCCGCCGGCGACCGCATCCGCGCCCACGACCTGTACCTGCCGGCGCTGGTACTCGTTGTCCTCGGGGCGCTGACCAAGAGCGCGCAGTTCCCCTTCCACTTCTGGCTGCCCCACGCGATGGCCGCGCCCACGCCGGTGTCGAGCTACCTGCACTCGGCCACCATGGTCAAGGCCGGGGTCTTCCTGCTGATCCGCCTCTGGCCGGCCTTGTCCGGCACCGAAGCCTGGACCTGGATCCTCGGCACGGCCGGCGTCTGCACCCTGCTGATCGGTTCCTTCTTCGCCATCTACCAGAACGACATGAAGGGCTTGTTGGCCTATTCCACCATCAGCCACCTGGGCCTGATCGTCGTGCTGCTCAGCATAGGCACGCCCCTGTCGGTGGTGGCGGCCGTGTTCCACGTGATGAACCACGCCGTGTTCAAGGCCTCGCTGTTCATGGCGGTCGGCATCGTCGACCATGAAACAGGCACGCGCGACATGCGTGTGCTGCGCGGCTTGCGGCAAGCCATGCCCTACACGGCGGCCCTGGCCATCGTCGCCAGCGCGGCCATGGCCGGCGTGCCGCTGCTGAATGGCTTCCTGTCGAAGGAGATGTTCTTTGCCGAGACCATGATCGTCGGCGGCACCGAGGACTGGTCGATGTCGGTGGCGGCCGTGCTGATGGGCGTGTTCAGCGTGGCCTATTCGCTGCGCTTCATCAGCGTCTTCTTCGGGCCGCTGGCCCAGGACCTGCCGCACAGCAGCCCGCACGAGCCGCCGCGCTGGATGCGCTTCCCGGTCGAATGCCTGGTGTTGCTGTGCATCGCCGTCGGCGTGATGCCCGAGCGCGTGGTGGGCGATGTGCTGGCGGTGGCCACGCATTCCGTCGTCGGCCCGGACATGCCCGAGTACGACCTCGGCATCTGGCACGGCTTCAATTTGCCGCTGGTGATGAGCATCATCGCCCTGCTCGGCGGCCTGGCCTTCTATGTCGTGCTGCGGCGCCGCTTCAACCTGGCCGAACGCGACCGGGTGCCGGTGCTGCACCGCGTAAAAGGCGCGCAAGCCTACGAGAACGCCCTGCTCGGCCTGTACGCCGCCGCGGCCTGGCTGCTGCGCCGCGCCGGCACGCTGCGCCTGCAGCCGCAGCTGCTGGTGCTGATGCTGGCGATGGTGGCGGTGCCGCTGCTGCTGGTGCGCCCGCTCCCCAGCCTCGCCATGCCCGGCCTGGCCGACGTCGACATCCTGTTCGCCCTGCTGTGGCTGATCGGCGCGGCCTGCGCGCTGGGCGCCGCCTGGCAAGCGAAATACCACCGGCTGGTGGCGCTGATCCTGGCGGGCGGCGTCGGCATCGTGGTCAGTCTCACCTTCCTGTGGCTGTCGGCGCCCGACCTCGCGCTCACCCAGCTGATGGTGGAAACCGTGACCACGGTGCTGATCCTGCTCGGCCTGCGCTGGCTGCCGCCGCGCCTGCCGCCGCCCGGCCTGGCCCCGCGCGTGCCGCGCAGTACCTGGCTGCGCCGCGCGCGCGACGGCTCGATTGCCGCGGCCGGCGGCCTGGGCCTGGCGGCCGCTACCTGGGCCCTGCTGACCAGCGAGCCAACCAAGACCATCAGCGACTTCTACCTGCTGCGCGCCTTGAACGAAGGCGGCGGCGCCAACGTGGTCAACGTGCTGCTGGTCGACTTCCGCGGCTTCGACACCATGGGCGAGATCACCGTCCTGTCGGCGGTGGCGCTCACCGTGTACGCCCTGCTGCGCCGCTTCCGCCCGGCGCCGGAAAGCGTGGCGATTCCCGTGCAGCAGGCGTCCGACGTCGATCCGGCTGTTGCCCAGGTGCCGGCGGTGCAGGCGCGCAGCGGCTACCTGGCCGTGCCGGCGGTCTATCTGCGCTTCCTGCTGCCCTTCATGGGCATGATCGCGGTCTACTTCTTCATGCGCGGGCATAACCTGCCCGGCGGCGGTTTCGTGGCCGGCCTGATCTTCGCCACCGCCCTCATCGTGCAGTACATGGTAGCCGGCACCGACTGGGTCGAATCCCACCTGCGCCTGCGCCCGCACCGCTGGATCGGCTTTGGCCTGCTCACCGCCTGCCTCACCGGCATCGGCGCCTGGTTCTTCGGCTACCCCTTCCTCACCAGCCACACCGCGCACGTGACACTGCCGCTGCTGGGAGAAATCCACATCCCGAGCGCGTTCGTGTTCGACCTGGGCGTGTTCCTGGTGGTGGTCGGCACCACCATGCTGATCCTGGTCGCGCTGGCGCACCAGTCGCTGCGCAGCCACCGCATGCCGCCCGGCGCCAACCGCCACGCCATGCCGCCCACCAAGGAGATCGCCTGATGGAACTCGTCATCGCCCTGGCCATCGGCATCGTCTTCGGCTCCGGCATCTGGCTGCTGCTGCGTCCGCGCAGCTTCCAGGTACTCACCGGCCTGATGCTGATGTCCTACGCCGTCAACCTCTTCATCTTCATCATGGGCCGGGTCTGGCTGGATAAA
Organism: Massilia sp. IC2-278; assembly: GCF_020708045.1. GTDB lineage: Bacteria > Pseudomonadota > Gammaproteobacteria > Burkholderiales > Burkholderiaceae_D > Telluria. Next base: position 591,041 of record NZ_JAJFES010000002.1, on the reverse strand, counting down.
GCCCCGTTCACCCCGGCCGGCACAGCCGTCGACCCCAGCCAGCTGGCCGACCCGCTGCCGCAGGCGCTGGTACTGACCGCGATCGTGATCGGCTTCGCCACCACGGCCCTGTACCTGGTGGTGATGATCGGCGCGCGCGGCCTCACCGGCACCGACCACGTGGACGGGGAGGAACCGGAGGTATGAGCTTCAGCTTCTCCCAGCACCTGGTGATCCTGCCGATCCTGCTGCCGCTGATCTGCGCCGCCCTGCTGGCGCCGTTCACGCAAGGCAGGCACCGTTTGAAGTTCGGCCTGGCCTATGCCTCGGTGCTCGGCCAGCTGGCGATTGCCGTGATGCTGATGCTACAGACCGACCGCGAAGTCTGGCAGGGCGGCATCGGCGTCTACCTGGCCGCCAACTGGTCGGCGCCCTTCGGCATCGCCCTGATGGCCGACCGTTTATCTGCGCTGATGCTGCTGCTCACCAGCGTGCTGGCCCTGGCCGCCCTGCACTACGCCATGCAGCGCTGGAGCCGCATCGGCGTGCACTTCCACCCGCTGTTCCAGATCCTGCTGATGGGGATTAACGGCGCCTTCCTGACGCACGATCTGTTCAACCTGTTCGTGTTCTTCGAGGTGATGCTGGCCGCCTCGTACGGCCTGGTCCTGCACGGCTACAACGCCGAGCGCCTGCGCGCCAGCATGCAGTACATCGCCGTCAACCTGGCCGCCGCCCTGCTGTTCCTGCTCGGGACCTCGCTGATCTACGCCACCACCGGCACCCTGAACATGGCCGACCTGGCCGCGCGCATCGCCGCCATGCCGGCCGAGAGCAGTGGTCTCCTGAAACTCGGCGTGACGGTACTGGTGCTGGCCTTCCTGGTAAAAGGCGCGATGTGGCCGCTGGGCTTCTGGCTGCCCACCACCTATGCCGCCGCATCGCCTCCCGTCGCCGCCATGCTGGTGCTGATGACCAAGGTCGGCGCCTACGTGATCCTGCGCCTGTGGCTGCTGCTGTTCTCGGAAGGCTCCAGCGCCGGCTTCGGCTTCGACGCCCTGCTCTGGGGCGGCATGGCCACCATCGTGTTCGGCGCGGCCGGCATGCTCTCCACCGACACGGCCGGGCGCATGGCCGGCTACAGCGCCGTGATTTCGTCCGGCACCCTGCTGGCGGTGATCGGCTATGGCCAGCCCTCGCTGGTGACGGCCGGCCTGTACTACCTGATCGGCTCGACACTGGCGGTGGCCGCCTTCCTGCTGCTGATCGAACTGATCGACCGCATCCGCACCCCGAGCGCGGCCATGCTGGCCCTGACCATGGAAGCCTGGGCCGTCGACGACGAGGAAGCCGACGACAGCCCGAACGAACCGCGCGGCAAGGGCGTGCCGGCGGCAATGGCCTTCCTGTCGGTGAGCTTTGCCGCCTGCGCCCTGATGATCGCCGGCCTGCCGCCCTTGTCCGGTTTCGTCGCCAAGTTCGGCATGTTCCACGCGCTGCTCAATCCCGAGGGCGAGGCCGTGCGCAATGCCGGCTGGGTCCTGATGGCGCTGATCTTCGTTTCGGGCCTGATCGCCATCATCTCGATGCTGCGCTTCGGCGTGCGCACCTTCTGGGCCACGCCCGTGGTCACGCCGCCGCGCCTGCATTTGTCGGAAGTGGCGCCGATCACGGCCCTGCTGCTGCTGTCGGTGGCGATGACGGTGCAGGCACGGCCCCTGTTCGATTACCTGGGGCGCGCCAGCGCCGACATCCACCGCCCCGCCAACTACATCGAGCGGGTATTGCAGGAGCCGGCCGTTCCCGGCCCGGCCGCCAGGGGAGACGCGCCATGACACGCTGGCTTCCTTACCCGCTGGTGTCGCTGGCCCTGTGCATCCTGTGGCTGCTGCTGAACCAGGCCTTCGACCCTGCCAGCATCCTGCTTGGCGCCTTGCTGGGCATCGTCGTGCCGCTACTGGTGCGCAACCTGCAGCCACTCGGCTACCCGCGCCTGCGCGCGCCGCTCACTTTCATTCGCCTGATCGGCATGGCCGGCGTCGAGATCGTGCGTTCCTGCTTCAACGTCAGCCGCATCATCCTGTTCGCCGACTACAACCAGGTGAATTCGCAGTTCATCCGCATTCCGCTGACGATGACCGACCCCTACGGCCTGGCCATGCTGTCCTGCCTGATCAACATGACACCGGGGACGGTCTGGGTCGAGATCCTGGAAGACGGCTACCAGCTTTCGCTGCATGTGTTCGATCTGCACGACGAGCAGTGGTGGATCGACACCATCAAGACCCGCTATGAACAACCCTTGATCGAGATTTTTGAAACGGAGGCAGCCCGTGGCGACCCTGCTTGAGTTATCCGTCGGCTACGCCCTGGTGTGCGTGCTGGTGGCGATGGTGTTCTGCGCCGTGCGCCTGCTGCGCGGCCCCTCGGCCCACGACCGCGTGCTGGCGCTCGACACGCTGTGGATGACCGGCATGCTGTTTGCGCTGGTGCTGGGCATCCGCTTCGGCACGCAAGTGTATTTCGAGGTGGCGGTCTTGATTGCGCTGATCGGCTTCGTGTCGACCATCGCCATGGCCAAGTTCCTGATGCGCGGGGAGATCATCGAATGAGCGGCGTCGAGGATTTGCCGGGTTGGGCGGCGGCGATCGTGTCGCTGCTGTTGATCCTGGGCGCCAGCATCGTGCTGATCGGCGCCCTCGGGCTGCTGCGCCTGCGCACCTTCTACCAGCGCATGCACGGGCCGGCGATCACGATCACGCTGGGGGCGGGCTGTTTGCTGATTGCGTCGATGATGTTCTTCACCGTGGGGCAGTCGCGCCTGGTGGTGCACGAGGTGATCATTTCCGCCTTCCTCCTGATGACGGCGCCGGTGGTGTCGATGATGATCATCCGCGCGGCCGTGTACCGCGATTTGCGGGCGCGGAAGGGCGAAAGCGGAGCGACGGCGGGCGGGGTCTACACCATCGTCGAGAACGAGGTGCCGAGCAGCCCGGCGCCGGGGGAACGCTGAGCCCGGACGGCGTTCACTGCACCGCCGCCAGCGCATCCGCGGCGCCGGTGCGGCCGGTCTTGCGGTAGAGCGTGGCGAGCCGTTCGCGCGCCTGGTGCAGTTGCGGATGGGTCGGCAGCATCAGCCTGGTCCGGACTGCCAGCGCGCGCTGCAGCAGCGGTTCCGCCGCCCGGTAATCCGACTGCGCCAGGTACAGGCTGCCGAGCTCGAAGGCGCTGATCGCCGTTTCCGAGTTGTCGGGCCCCAGGTGACGTTCGCGCAGCGCCAGCGCCCGTTCGAGATAGGGCCGGGCTTTCGCGGGTTTTCCCTGGTGGGCGAGGATGCTGCCCAGCTCGTGCACGCTGTAGGCAACGTCGATGTGGTCCGGTCCCAGCCGCGCCTCGCGCAGCTTGAGTGCGCGCGCACACAGCGCTTGCGCCTCCTGGTAGCGGCCCATCTCGTTATACAAGGCCCCAAGGTTGTTCAGGAAAGGCGCAAGATGGATGCTGTCCTTGCCGTCGGCCACGGTGCGGATCGCGATTGCGCGCTTGAACAAGGTTTCGGCTTCGCCGAAGCGTCCTTGCAGCTGGTACACCGAGGCCAGGCTGTTGAGCCGGCTGGCGACGGCATTGCTGTCCGGCCCCTGGCGCAGTTCGTCGATGGCCAGCGCGCGCCGATGAAAGGCCTCGGCCTGGCCGAAGTCGCCACGCAGGGCATCGACATAAGCAAGCTTGGTCAGCGGGCCGACCAGGCTCCGGTCGTTTTCGCTTGCCGTCTTCTCGACCAGGGCCAGGTAGCGCTGCAGCACCGGCTCCGCCTGCGCCAGCTGTTCGCTTTGCATGTACAGGAAACCCAGCTCATCGAGCACGTCGGCCAGCGCGGCATGGCTGTCGCCGGGCAGACTCTCGGCCAGGCACAGCGCACGCCGGTACAGCGGCTCGGCGTGCGCATAGCGCGACCGGTTCAGGTCATTGCGCGCCACATTCTGCAGGCGCCGCAGCAAGTGCGCCGGGCTGGCGGCCGGGTCCTGCTCGGCCAGCGCCAATGCCCGTTCAAGGTAGGGATGGGCTGCATCGAAACGCTGCTGCCCCACCAGGCTGTCGGCCAGCAAGGCCAGCAGCGCCTGTTCCGCCTGCGGATCGGCGCCGGGCTTGCGCTGGGCCAGCGCCATCATGCGCTGCACGAGCGCCTCGGCCTGGGCCGGCTTGTCCAGGTGCAGGTACAGTCTTCCCAGGCGGCCGAGGAAGTCGGCGTCGCCTTCTTTCTCCGCCTGTGCCAGACGCCGGCGTGCATGCGTTTTCCTGGCCTCGCCCGCCAGCCCGTCGAGCTCGAGCCTGAGCAGGTGCAGCGAGGCCTTTTCCATTCCGCCCTCCACTGCCTGTTCGAACAGCTGCAAGGCTGCCCGCTCGTCCTTTGCCAGGCCACGGCCGCTCTCGTGGCACATGGCCAGCAGGTAGCGGGCGCGTGCATGGCCGCGCTTTGCTGCGTCCTGCAGCAAGGCCACGGCCTGGACCGGATCGTAGGGCAGGTCATCGCCGTCAAGATACATCGCAGCCAGGTTGGTGCTGGCATACAGGTCGCCCTGGGCGGCGGCAAGACGGTACCATGTCACGGCTTCGGCGGCATCGGAGGCCACGCCATCACCGTGGAAGAGCGCATTGCCGACCTTGTTCTGCGCATCCGGATCGCCTTGTTCGGCCGATTTCCTGAACCAGGCGTAGGCTTGCGCCGGGTCTTCGTCCACGCCCCTGCCGGACGCATACATCAGGCCCAGGTTGAACTGGGCAAAGGCATGGCCCTGCTCTGCCGCCTGGCGGTACCAATATGCAGCTTCCTTCAGGTCTTCCAGCACGCCCTTGCCATCCTGGTACAGCAGGCCGAGACTGTTCTGGGCATCGGCATGCCCGTGTTCCGCCGCCGCCCGGAACAAACGCGCCGACTGCGAAAAATCCTGCGCCACGCCGTTCCCGGTTTCGTAGGCGCGGCCGCGCTCGTACAGGTCCTGATAGGGGAGCGCCGCTGTCTTCGCCCCGATTGCCTGGCGCAGGGACGGCGTATCCGCAATGGCCGTGCTGCTCAACAGTACGGGAAGCAGCATCAACAGAATGGTCTTGTAGCGCATGGCAGGGAGTCGAAGTCGTCTGGGAACCTGAAGCCATTATTAGATAGGCAACATATTATTAGACTACAACAATGCGCGAAAGAAAGAAACTATCGGTAAGGAGCGTGGCGTGGGAAAGGCGCTTCGCTGGTTGGCGGCAGTGGGCGGCAAGCGTGATGGCGAAAGAAAAGCAGGATGATGCTGGAGCCCGGCAGCGCGGCCGGCGCTGCGCAGGCCGTCTTGCCGCTCAGATGTCGGTGTTGCAGTGGACTTCCCACCACTGGCAGGCGATGTCGATGCCCAGTGCGCACTTGCGTGCATAGGTGTCGCACAGGGTGCTGTTTGCCGCTGCGCTGACGGACATGGAAACACCGAGTCCGAGGCCCAGGCTTAATACGAATGCCATTTTCTTGAGTGTCAGTTTCATCGTTCTTCTTTCATCGTTGTTGTCGTTGAAAAGAAATCACACCTGCGGGTGCTGAACGATCTTAGCAGCCGAAAATTGCTCAGGTACTAGTAGGATGGATAGTCCTGTACGTTTGACAAACTGCATATGAACGAGAGTTCACAATCGAGGCTGTTCAATTTTTCCTATTGTTCACGTTACGTGAACATCGAATTTTATTGAACAACGCGATGAATTCGTTCATAATTTTTAGATGTTCACGTTACGTTAAAAACGAAAAATCATGAACAATCTCGCTTCGATCTCGCCTGCGCTCATGGAACGCGATCTCATCGACCGTGCCTTGTCCGAACTTGGCCAGTCACTCAATGTGCATGGAAAAGTTCTAGCGACAAAAAATCCAGGATGGGATGCGGCTATTCTCCTGAATATTGGCGGACAGAAGCTGAAGTACGAATGCGAAGTGAAGCGGCGCATCGATCGGCGTTCGGTCCTGCTCGATCTGAAGGCAAGGGGCCTGTCTGCTCCGGGCGGCCTTCTCGTCACTTCGCTGCTGAGCCAGGAGCTGTCGGCAAGCTGTCGCGAACTTGGATTGCAATTCATCGATACTGCCGGCAATGCCTACCTCAACAATGGGGCCGGCGTGTATGTCTACATCAGCGGACGCCGCACCCGCGAACCGCACCTGAACAGCATGGAAGGCGCAAGCATCACACCCGCTGCCTTGCGGGTCATGTTCGCATTCCTGGCCGCTCCGTCCATGCTGAATGCACCCTACCGCGACATTGCGCCTGCCGTCCGCGTTTCCACCGGAGCAATCGGCAAAGTGTTCGACACCTTGCAGGCACGCGGGTTCATCGCCACTGCCCCCAACGGCGACCGGGTCATCACGGCGCCCGATTTGCTGTTGGGCGAATGGGCCACAGGCTACCTGAGCCGTCTGAAACCCAAGCTCAAGACTTACCGGTTCAGCGGCCCGAGCGTGCAGGAATTCAGCGAGCGATGGACACCTGAATTTCGTGAGTCGGCCTGGGGTGGTGAAACGGGCGCCGCAATCCACACCAGGCATCTGAAACCTGGAACATGCACCGTCTATATCGATATGGATGAGCCGGATACCTTGCGTGCCATGGTCAGGGATTTCAGGCTGAAAGCCGACCCAACAGGGCCTATCGAAGTCATGGAGGCATTCTGGAACATGGACTGCTTCACGAACGCGTTTCCGACCGTGCCGCTGCCTTTGATTTATGCCGACCTGCTTGGCACGCACAATTCGAGGAATCTCACCGTGGCAAAGCAGATTGCGTCGGAGGTGATCGAGTATGTACGCCATTAGAGCGGATCGTCCGCTCAATCCGGACATCCTGGCGATCCTCGCCGCTTTGCATGCTATCGCAGCAAAGCTCGGGTTCAGCTATTTCCTGGTGGGGGCCATGGCCCGGGACGTCCTGATGACCCATGTATTCGGGCTCGAGGTACAACGTGCAACCCATGACGTCGACTTCGCAATCGCACTGGAAGACTGGCCTTCGTTCGACACACTGAAGAGCGAGCTTCTTGCTACCGGCGATTTCGCACCTGCCAATGGGCGCCAGCATCTGCTGTATTACAAACCCCAGGAATTCGGAAAAGCCTATCCGCTCGACCTGATTCCATTCGGCGGCGTCGAACATGGATCCCATGAGATTGCCTGGCCACCCGACATGGACGTTGTCTTGAACGTGACCGGCTACGGGGAGGCCCTGCGTTCCGCCCTACAGGTCAATGTCGGCAATGGGCTGGTCGTACCGGTGATTTCCATACCGGCGCTGGCAGCGCTCAAACTGCTTGCCTGGAATGAACGGGGCCTATCCGATAACAAGGATGCTGAGGACTTATTTTTCCTGTTAAGCCGCTACGCAGATGCGGGAAACCACGACCGCCTGTATGACGAAGCATTTGCCATGCTTGAAGCTTGCGGATTCGATACAGGCTTGGCCGGAGCCAGGCTGCTCGGACACGATTCCCGGCAGATTCTCAACGAGCATTCACGCCAAGCCATCATCGACGTCCTGAACGACACCACCAAACGCGACCGGTTGATCATCCATATGCTTCCAAATCGCTTGGGAAGCACTGCCGCTGCAGCGCTATTACTCGAACAATTCGACTACGGAATCAATTCACCGTCTTCGTAGATTACAAAAAATGCCTCGCAAGCGCTGCTTGCAAGGCTCTCTTGCGACGAGAAGGCCTCAATCGGCCTGCACCTCTCCCGCTTGATGAAACACCAGTTCCTCTACCTTGCGCCCATTGCACAGGTGCTCGTCGATGATGCGGTCCATGTTCTCGGGCGTGACGTTGTAATACCAGGTGCCGTCCGGCTGCACGGCGACGATCGGCCCGCCCTTGCAGGCGGCGAAGCAGCTGACGCGGCTGCGTTTTACACGCAATGGCCCGTTGTTCAGGCCACTGGCCTTGAACTTGTCGCCCAGGCTGTCGAACAGCGCCTGCGAGGCACCGTCCTCGCTGCAGCGCGGGCCGGTGCAGACCAGCAGGTGGCGGTGGTAGCTGCCGATCTTCGGCTTCACGGGCTGCGGTGTGTCATTGGTATCAGTGGTGCTCATGCTTCGGTTTCCTCGGTAGGGGCAGCGGCGGCGGCTTCCCAGGGTTCGTCCAGGGTGGCCTGGATGTAGTCGGCCGGCAGGCGGTAGCGCGCGGCCAGGGTGGCGATGCTGTCGCCGGCGGCGTGTTCGGCGGCCAGGGTCTCGAGCCAGCCGAGCAGGCCGGTCGACAGCGAGCGGCCCGCGCGTTCGCCTTCGCGGGTGGCGCCGCCGTCCATGTCGTACTTGTTGGCGTAACCGCGCGGCGTGACCATCAGGCCGTTGCGCACGAAGGTATTGCTGTTGCCGATCAGGACAGTGCTGAGCATGCCGATGTCGGCATCGCTCATGCTGTCGAGCGTGGTGAAGACGATGTTCTCGCGGCGGCGGTAGGCGCTCTTCACAATGGCGACCGGGGTATCCGGGCGGCGGTGGCGCAGGAACAGGCGCTGGGCCTCGACGATCTGGCGCGTGCGGCGACCGCTCTTCGGGTTGTACAGGGCGACCACGAAGTCGGCCATCGCCACCGCATCCAGGCGGCGCGCGATGGTCGGCCAGGGCGTGAGCAGGTCCGACAGCGAGATCGCGCAGAAGTCGTGGGTCAGCGGCGCGCCGACCAGGGCGGCGCAGCTGTTCAGGGCCGAGGCGCCGGGGATGATCTCCACCTGCACCGCATCGTCCGGCGTCCAGCCCGACTGGAACAGCACCTCGTAGGTCGGGCCGGCCATGCCGTACACGCCGGCGTCGCCCGACGAGATCAAGGCCACCTTCTTGCCGGCGCGCGCCGCCTCCAGGGCGCTGACGGCGCGGTCGAGTTCCTCGGTCATCGACTTGCGGATGATCTCCTTGCCTTCGATGAGGTCGGCCACCAGCTTGATGTAGGTGACGTAGCCGATCACGACGTCGGCTTCGGCGATGGCGGCGCGTGCACGCGCGGTCATGTGGTCCACGCTGCCGGGGCCGATCCCCACCAGCATGATCTTGCCGGCGGTCTGCGCCACGGGTGCTTCGGTTTCAGTGCTCATGCTTCTTTCCTTGCGATCGAGACGGTGGCGTTGCGGCCATCCGCGCCCCGGTGTTTGTGTTTTTCGACGACCAGCGCGGTCATCGGCGTGTGTGGTCCGGCGGCGAGCAGCGCGGCGGCCTCGCTGACCGAGGGCGTGCCGGTGTACTTGCGCACGGTCTCGGAGGGGTTCGGTACTTCAACCTGCGCCAGCTGCTCGGGCGGGTAAAAGGCCAGCGGCCAGCCGTGTTCCTGCGCCAGCGCCAGCAGCGCGGCTTCGTCCTGCTTGATCGTGATCGAGGCCGCCGCCACGACCTGGCCGGTACAGGCGCCGGCCTGTTCCAGCGCGGCGCGCACCGCTTCGCGCACGGTGTCGAGCGCCACGCCGCGGTCGCAGCCCAGGCCGACGGTGTAGGCCGTCATGCGGCGTCCTGCGGCGGGCGGTAGACCACCAGGCGTTCGTGCAGCGCGTCCCAGCGTTCGGCCGGGATGTCCGCGTGCGTCACCCACAGCACGGCGGCGTAGCGCGCCAGGTCCACGTCGTCGAAGCTTGCGAAACGATGGATGGTGTCGGGCAGCGGCGTCGGACGCGTCCACCAGTCGGTGCTGCCGGCCTCCTGCACAAAGGCAATCGGTTCGCCATTCACCACGTGCGCCGAGACGCGCGTGATGTTGATCTTCGGCGCTTCCACGCGCCAGCCCAGGTGGCGGCCAAGGATGTCGACCGGGATGGTGCGGCCGACGTCCGACGCCGTGGTCAGCACCGGCGCCGCGCCGATCAGGTCGGCGATGCGCTCGCTCCATTCGTTGGCGCCGCCCACGTGGCCAGACAGCACGGGAATTACGTACTGGCCGGCGTCGTCGACCACGATCACGCCCGGGTCTTCGTCCTTGCTGCGCATGTGCGGCGCGATCAGGCGCACCACGGCGCCGAGGGAAACGAAGAACACGATCTGGTCGTAGCCTTCGAACAGTGGGCCGATTTCGTCGCGCAGGGCGCCGTCGTAGGCGCGCACCGGGTTGCCCACCCCGGCGAAAGCGGACGCGAACTTGCTTGAAGTGCAGATGGCGGCGTCGGGCAGGTCGGCGGCCAGGCGCGCGGCCTGGGCGGCGCCGTGTTTGGTGATGGCGACCAGGCAAACGCGTGGCGTGGCGATGGAAGGATTGCTCATGCAGTCTCCGTAAGGATGGGTGATGGGCCGCTCTTCTTCAGGCAGCCCTTGATGCGTTCGCCGCGGATGCGGTGGTTGTGCTTGACGATCAGCAGCGACAAATAGCTGACCTTGGTGCCGCGCAGCGCCAGGATGTCGGTACCGCTGTAGCGCCGCTCGTCGGGCGCGCCGACGCGTTCGATGAAGTGGGAACCGTCCAGCAGGCCGCGCCGTTCCAGCCAGTCGATCAGTTCGTCGAGGATGGGCTTTACCTTCATCAGCACCAGGGTGTCGAAGTCGGGCAGCAGGCGGTCGACCGCACTCACGCCATACGCGGCCGGCACGATGGCGACCGTGTCGTCCTGCTCGGCGAAGGGCACGTCGGCCATGGCGCAGGCGGCGGTAAAGGCATTCACGCCGGCGACGATGCGGGTGGGGATGGTGTCGTCGAGTGCGCGTACGGTGCGCGCGAGGTGGCCGAAGGTGGCGTAGGTGCTGGCGTCGCCCTCGACCAGGAACAGCACGTCGCGGCCGGCGCGCAGCCAGGGCAGCACGGTGTCGGCGGCGCGCAGCCAGGCCCGCGCCAGCTTTTCGCCGTCGTGGGTCATGGGGAACAGCAGCTGGGTGTGCTCGGCGGGCGGCTGCAGGCCGGCACGTACCACGATGTCGAAGGCATAGCTCGGCGTCTTGCCGCTGCGCGCCGGATAGACCCAGACGGTGTCGCGGCGCTGCAGGGCGTCCCAGGCGGCGCGCGTGATCAGGCCGGGGTCGCCGGGGCCGAGCGAAATGCCCCACAGGGTACCCATCATTGTTCGCCTCCGCTCTTGCGCGCGCAGACGATCCACACCGGGTTCTCGGCCGCCATGCGGTGCATGTGCAGGATCGGCTTGCTGCGTGCAGCCTGCAGCTGCAGCACGTCCCAGCTTGCACCCTCGATGGCCTGCAGGGTCGCAGTGGCGGTGGCCAGGTTTTCCAGCGTGACGAAGTTCATCACCAGCGATCCGTTCGGGCGCAGGCGCTCCAGGATGGTGGCGATCAGGCCGGCCAGCTCGCCGCCCGAGCCGCCGATGAAGACGGCGTCCGGGTCGGGCCAGGCGTCCAAGCCTTCCGGCGCCTTGCCGTGATGAAGACTGTAGTTGCTGACGCCGAAGGCCGCGTGGTTCTGGCCGGCGATGGCGAAGTCGAGATCGTTTTTTTCGATGGCCCACACGTGTCCGTCCGGGCACAGGCGCGCCGCTTCCAGGCCCACCGAGCCGGAACCGGCGCCGATGTCCCATACCAGGCTGTCCTGGCGCAGCTGCAGGCGCGCCAGGCTGACAGCCCGCACTTCCTGCTTGGTGATCAAGCCCTTCTCGGGCTGTCGCTGGGCAAAGGCGCTGTCCATCAGGCCGAAGCGCACCGGCTGCGCGCTTGCCGTCACGCGCCACAGCAGCACCACGTTCAGGTCGGCGAAACGCATCTGCGCCGCCTCGGCAGGACTCAGGTCGGCCAGCACCCGCTCTTCCGGCTGCAGCAGGTTTTCCGCCACCGCCATGTGGAAGTCGTCACCCAGCCCTTCGGCCAGCAGCAGGCGCGCGATGCGGTCGGGAGAATTGTCGGGACTGGTCAGCACCAGCAGGCGCGACTCGCGGCGCAGCGCTTGCGCCAGCGCGTACAGGCCGTGGCCGGGTACGCTTCCGCGTGTCCATTCGCCGGCATCGCGCGCATGCACCGAGACGATGCGCGCATCCTGCCAGGCCAGGCCGACGCGCGCGCAGGCCAGCTGCAGCGTCGACAGGTTCGGCAGGATGTCGAGCGCCTGCACGCACAAGTGCTGGGCGAGATAGGGCGCGATGCCGTGGCAGAGCGGGTCGCCGGTGGCCAGCACGACGCAGGCAAGATGGTCGTTGCGCGCGGCGCGCACCCACTCCGGCACCTCCTTCAGGCGCTTGGTGAGGTCGTGGCGCACGGCGCCCGGCTTGCACTCGCGCTTGAACAGCGCCAGCGTGCGCGCGCCGCCGATCACGACATCGGCGTTGCGGATATAGGCCAGCGCGGTCGGGCTCAGGCTGGCGGCGCCGTCATCTAACACGCCGATCACGCGGCAGGGATTGGGATCTTTCAGCATGGTGTCCATGGGCTTATTGGTGGAATGTGTCGGCCTCGGGCAGGTGGTCGATGCCGATGCGGCCCGCGCTAGGCGGCGGTGCCTGCACCAGTGCAGGCACCGACCACACGTCGGCCACCTGCACGCCGCTGAAGTCGCACACCAGCACGCGCAGCTGGAAAGCGTGGCCGTAGCGGTCGGGCGCGGTGAGGGTGTCGATGGCGGCCTGGGCCAGCGCATGGTGGAAGGCGTCGCCCAGCCCGCGTTCGACCATCAGTTCGGCGCCGAAGCGCGCGGTCTCGGCGGCGGCCATCGCCTCGCAGTCCTCGGGCGCGGCGCCGATCTGGCGCGCGATCGCCGCCACCAGGTCGGTATCGACTTCGCTGCGGTTGGCGTGGGTGATGGTTTCGCCCTGGGCGATCTTGGTCAGCTTGCCGACCATGACGGCGAGGACCACCAGCTTGATGCCTTGTGCCACCGCTTCGTCCAGCGCATAACGCAGGAAGTCGCCCATCTGCACGAAGCAGGCCGAGGGCAGTTCCGGGCGTTCGGCGCGCAGGGCGGCAATGGCAAACGATTCGGTGCGCCCGCCCGTAGTCAGCGCCACTACATCGTGGCCGGTGGTCGCCGCCACCTGCACGCCCTGCACCACGCTGGCGCGCCAGGCCGCCGTCGAGTAGGGCTTGACGATGCCGGTGGTGCCCAGGATGCTGATGCCGCCCAGGATGCCCAGGCGCGCGTTGGTGGTCTTCTTCGCCATGACCTGGCCGTCAGGCACGCTGATGGTGACCTCGATGCCGTGTTCCTGCAGCAGCGTGGGCGCCGCTTCGCGCAGGTTGTCGGCGATGTTCCGGCGCGGGACCGGGTTGATCGCCGGGCCGCCCACTTCCAGACCCAGGCCGCGCATGGTCACGGTGCCGACGCCGTCGCCCGCCACATAGGTAACCTCGCCGGCCTGGCCCGGCAGCAGGCGCAAATCGACCGTGATGTGGGCGCCGTCGGTGCAGTCCGGGTCGTCGCCGGCAAACTTGATCACCATGGCGTGGGCAGACTGCAGGTCCGCGCGTCCGTCCTGCACGGCAAAGCGCACCCGGCTGCCGTTGGGCAGCAGGCTTTCGATCTCGTCCGGCACCGCGCGCCCGGTCATGCCCAGCACCGCCGCGCGCGCAGCCGCAGCGGCGCAGGCGCCGGTGGTGAAGCCGGTGCGGGTGCCGCGTTCGGCCGCCTTGTCCTTCATGCCCATGTCGGTCAGGCGGCCTTCTGGCGCGCCTCGGCCAGCGCCAGCAGCGCATGCAGCGCCGCCACCACCAGCGTCGAACCGCCCTTGCGGCCACGGATCACGATCCAGGGCACTTCAATCAGCTCGGCCATCAGCTCCTTTGACTCGGCCGCCGACACGAAGCCGACCGGCATGCCGACCACCAGCGCCGGCCGCACGCCCTCCTCGCGGATCAGGCGCACCAGCTCGATCAGCGCGGTCGGCGCATTGCCGATGCCGACGATGGCGCCGTCCAGCAGCCCCTTTCTGTGCGCCTTGCGCATGGCCTGCACGGCGCGCGTGGTGTCTTCCAGCCTGGCGGTTTCGATCACGTCGGCATCGCTGATGAACTGGTGGGTATGCATGCCGAAGTGCGCCAGGCGCGGCTTCGACAGGCCCGAGCAGATCATCTCGACGTCGGCCACCACCGGCGCGCCGCCGGCCAGCATGGCGCGCACGCCCGCTTCCACCGCATCGGGATGGAAGGCGGTGAGGCCGTTGAAATCGAAGTCGGCGTTCGCGTGGATCATGCGGCGCACGATCGGCCACTGGCCTTCGGTGTAGTCGTGCATGCCGGTTTCGGCGTCGATGATGGCAAAGCTGTCGTGCTCGATGGCCTGGCCGGCACGGGTCAGCTGTTCGGTGACGGTGTTAATCGTGCTCATGCCGGCTGCTCCGTGGCGGGATGGTCATGGTGATCGTGGCCGTGGTGATGTTCGTGGCCGTGGTGATGTTCGTGATCGTGGCCGTGCGCATGGGCGTGATCGTGGCCATGCTCATGTGCGTGCTCATGCGGGTGTGGATGCTCGTGCCCATGTTCGTGCCCATGCGCCGGAGCGTGGTCGTGCGTATGCGCATGCGAGTGCCCATGCCCCATCTCGTGCGCGAGCTCGCGGTAGCTGCAGCCGTCGCAAGGCAGGCGGCTGTCGGCCACGCCGGCGCGCAGGTTCTCCACGCGATCGTCCATCAGCGCAAAGACTTCCTTCTCGAAGCCGAAGTGCGTGCCGCAGAAGAAGCGCACCTGCGGATACTGGCTGCGCAGGTGTTCCACCTGGCGGTGAATGCGCTGCATCAGCGTGCCTGTGTACAGGTAGTAGGGCAGCACCACGACCTGGCGCATGCCGAGCAATACCTGACGCTGCACCACCTTTTCCAGGCGCGGCCAGGTGATGCCGGTGAACGCGAGATCAACCAGCTCGTGGTCGCCCTCCTCCTGCAGCCAGCGCGTCATCTTTGCCATCTCGCCGTTGGCGCCGCGGTCCGAGGAGCCGCGGCCCAGCACGACGACGCCGGTGGTGGTCGGATCGGGCATGTCGAGCGCATTCATCGCCTTGCGCAGGCGGCGCTTCAAGATCGCCAGGATAGGATCGCAGGCGGTCAGGTGCGGCGCCAGCAAAATCTCGGTCTGCGGGCAGGCGGCGCGCGCGCCTTCCACCGCTTCCGGAATCTCCATTTTGACGTGGCCGGCCGCGTTCAGGATCAGCGGCACCACCAGCACGCGGCGCGACGTGCGCGCGGCATTCAGCAAGGCGGCGTTCATTTCGGGCGGCGCGAACTCGATGAAGCACAGCTCGATACGCCAGTCCGGGCGCTGGGCGCGCCACTGCTCGGTGAAGTCGCGGATTTCCTGGTTGCCGGAGTCCTCGCGCGAACCGTGGCCGACGATGAGGATGGTGTCGCCGATGGCAGGCATCGGAGTCAGGGAAGAATGCATCATGGTCGCCGCGTTCATGCGCTGGCCTTTCTGAATCGGTGAGTGAATGTGGGGTCGTACAGCTTGGAGCGCACCAGGGTTTCCCAGTGCAGGGCGCCGAGCGTGGGGCTGGCGACGATCATGGCCTGGCTCGCCACGCCCGCCTCGCGGCAGCGCGCCTTGATGTCGGCCAGCGTGCCGCGCAGGATCTTCTGTTCGCCGGGCCAGCTGGCCTTGTGCACCACCAGCATCGGCGCATCTTCCGGCCAGCCGGCCGCGCGCAGGGCCGTCTCGACCTTGTGCAGCAGCGTGATCGACAGGAAGATGCAGATCGTCGTGCGGTGCGCGGCTAGGCTGGCCAGGTCTTCGCCCTCGGGCATCGGCGTGCGGCCCTCGACGCGCGTGAGGATCACGGTCTGCGTCACCTCGGGCAGGGTCATCGACTCGCCGGCTGCGGCCATCGAGGCCATTGCCGACGACACGCCAGGGACGACTGCCCATTCGATGCCGGCGTCCACCAGCGGACGCGCCATCTCGATCAGCGCGCCGTACAGGCCGGGGTCGCCGGTCTGCAGGCGCACCACGGTGGCGTGCTTTGCCGCCTGCTCGATCAGCCAGGCGGTCATCTCTTCCAGCGTCATGTCCTTCGAATCGCGGATCGTGCAGCCCTCCGGCGCCCACATGGTGGCGGCGCGGTCGACCAGCGAACCGGCGAACAGCACCGCGCCGGCCTGCGCCAGCAGCTTCTGGCCCTTGACCGTGATGAGTTCCGGGTCGCCCGGGCCGGCGCCGACGAACCAGATTTTGCCCAGGCTGTTTTCGGCCCGGGATGCCTGCGATGCTGCCGTCATGGTGTTGCTACTCCTGAGTGAAGGGTGGGCAGCGCGCGCAGTGCAGCGAGCACCGCATCGACGCTGCGCGGATAAGCGTCGCGGGCGAGGACGCCGCGTTCGGCCAGCAGCGCATGCAGCGCCAGCGCGCTCGGCGTGCGCTGGCCGGCGCTGCGCAGCGCGGCTTCATCCTGCGCCACCTGCTGCGCAGGGCCGGAGGCAATAGCGCGGCCGTCCGCCATCAAATGGATGCGGTCGGCCCAGCGGTAGGCGAAATCGACGTCGTGGGTGGACAGCAGCACGGTCACGCCACGCGCGGCCAGGCGGTCGAGCAGGGCTTCCAGCTCGCGCTGCATCGGCGCGTCGAGCCCGGCCATCGGTTCGTCGAGCAGCAGCACCTCGGGTTCCATCGCCAGCACGCCGGCGATGCAGACGCGCTTCTTCTGGCCAAAGCTCAGGTGGTGCACGGCGCGCCCGCCCTGCGCCTGCAAGCCGACCGCATCCAATGCGGATGCCACCCGCGCGCGCACGGTGGCGGCATCCAGGCCCAGGTTCAGCGGACCGAACGACACGTCTTCCTCGACCTGGGCCGAGAACAGCTGGCGGTCGGGATTCTGGAACACCAGGCCGACACGGCGCCGCAGCTCGGCCATGCCGGCGCGGCTGTAATCGAAAGGCTGGCCATTCCAGCGCAGCGTGCCGGCGCTCGGGCGCAGTAGGCCGTTCAGGTGCTGCAGCAGCGTGGTCTTGCCGGCGCCGTTCGCGCCGAGCAGCGCATGACGCAGGCCGCGTTCCAGCTCCAGGCTGCAGCCGCGCAGGCCGAAGCTGCCGCCGGCGCTGCCGTGTTCAAAAGCGTGATCGACCGCATCCAGCGAGAGCAGAGGTGTCACCACAGGCGGTCTCCCGCGGCCAAGGCCAGCAGCAGTGCGCCGGCCAGGGCGGCATGCAGGTTCTGGCGGCGCGCTTGCGGAAAGACGGCCGGCAGGAAGCGCAGTGTGCCCGCGTAACCGCGCGCATCGGCCGCCATCTGCAGGGCCGCGCTGCGCTGCCACACCTGCACCGCCAGCTGCCCGGCCAGCAGACCCATCGAACGCCAGGCATGGCGCCAGCCCCCGTAGCCGAGACGCGCGCGCTGGGCGCTGACGCCATCATTCCAGGCCTGGCGCAGCACGAACAGCATGCGGTAGCACAGCACCATCAAATCGAGCAGGAGTTCGGGCGTGCGCAGGCGGCGCAGCAGGGAAATCAAGTCTGGCAGCGGCGTGGTGAGGACAAAGCCGAGGAGCGCTGCCAGCACCGCCAGCGAACGCAAGGCCGTGCGCGCCACCAGCTCCAGCGGTGCGCCGTGCCAGCCCCAGTTGCCCTGCGCGTCAGGCCCGGCCAGCATCGCCAGGCAGGACAGCAGCAGGAAACCGAGCGGCGCCGCGACCAGGCCCAGGAAACTGCGCAGCGCGATGCGTGCGCCGAACAGCGCGGCCAGCGCCAGCAGCGCCGCCAGCAAAGCCAGCACGGCCGGGCTGTGCGCGAGCCAGGCTGCGCCGACGCCGGCCAGCGCGAACAGCGCCTTGGCCGACGGCGCCACCTGGCGCCAGCGGCTGGCGTAGGCCGCCGTTTCAATCAGCATGCGGTTCCGATTGCGTGGATTCGCGGCGCGCACGTTCGCGCGCCACCGACATGCCGAGCCAGTAGCCGATCACGCCGGCGCCAATCGCCGCCTGCAGCGCGAACAGCAGCGACGCAATCTCGCCGCTGGCCGGTTCGAACACCGGCTCGAACCACGGCGCATAGTCCGGCGCCACCGTGCCGATGGCCTGCTGTGCGCGCTCGTCGGCGCCGCCGAACATGGCGGGTGCCTCGGCGCCGGGTTCGGCTGGCGGCGCGCTGGCAAACCACAGCGGCAGCACGGTGAGCAGCACGATCGCCGCCCAGGTCATCCAGGTACGCGCCTTCATGCCTTCTTCCCCGCCAGCATCACCGGCAGCGCACGCAGCTCGTGCGCATTGAAGCGCGCCATGGCGTTCACCACCAGCACCGTCAACAAGCCTTCGCTGATGGCGATCGGCACCTGGGTCAGGCCGAAGATGCCGGCGAATTTAATGAACGAGGTGCTGAAGCCGCCCACCGCATCGGGGAAGGCCCAGGCCAGCTGGATCGAGGTGACGACGTAGGTGGCCAGGTCGCCCAGGCAGGCGGCCAGGAACACGGCCACCGAACGCGAGGCATTCAGGCCGGCAGCCAGGCGGAACACGCCGTAGGCGACGAAGGGGCCGACGATCGCCATCGAGAACACGTTGGCGCCGAGCGTGGTCAGGCCGCCGTGGGCCAGCAGCAGCGCCTGGAACAGCAGCACCACGAAGCCGACCGGCACCATCGCCGCAGGGCCGAACAGCAAGGCACCGAAGCCGACCCCGGTGGGGTGCGAGCAGCTGCCCGTCACCGACGGCAGTTTTAGGGCGGATAAGAGAAAGGCAAAGGCGGCGGCCACGCCCAGCAGCATGCGCCGCTCGGGATGCGCCTGCAGGCTGCGCTTGACGCTGTGCAGGCCAAAGGCCAGGAAAGGCAAGGAAGCGGCTGCCCAGCCGAGCGCGTGCGCCGGCGGCAAAAAGCCTTCCATGATGTGCATTCGAAACCTCCCGTCGAATGGTCGATAAATGCACCATGCGGGGAGATGAGCGGACGGACGACGAGGCTCGGGAATGGATACGCGAAACCGGTCGACATCGGCTTCCCGTCACCCCGGGGAATGATGCTGGCGATTCGGGCCGGTATTCTGGCTCGCCTTCATCCTTCCCCGTGCCTTCCCGCGCAAAGCGCAGTGGCGTGTGACGGAGTCGTCAGGCTTACAGCAGCGGGGGCTGCGCCGGAATGGCTGCTCAATTCATTGGCAGATTCACCGGCTTCCCGTTTAACGCTCTTTCGGAGGGAAAGAAGCGCACCCAAGCCGGCATGGTACACGGGAGGAAGGGATTGTGCTAGCTCAGCCGAAGGGCTTCACTGTCGTGTTTTTGCACGATATGCAAGAAAAACCATCGCTTGTAACGGCACGCTCCGGCCATGGTGTTAAGCAGCTTTGTCGGCAAGCAGGGGCATCACTGCATGCAAAACTCATATGATCTTTATCAAATCCTGACTCAATAACCGGGCAAATACGAGCCAGACGTCCACTATGAAGAGAGCATCCTGTTCTCCATGTCGGTGTAGGGATGCCACAAAGAGGAGCTCGACATGAATGATTCTCCAAAATCATTTTCCACAAGTGTCACAAACGACGAGACTGAATTGCCTGAGTTACTGACAGCCACCACGGCGGTATCCGAAGCACTAAAGAAAATTGCTTCGCATATGCTCTGGATTATTATCGGCATTCTCGCGCTTGTCGGCGCTGCCATGCTCATCATGAGTAGTGGCATTCACGTGGAACCGCCAATACTTCACCACGTGTTTCGGGATATTGGGATCGCCATTATCGTTGCCGCGATCATCACCGCCGTGTACGAAACCTATGCGCGCATTCGTTTCGAGCTGTTGCTCATGACTAGTTTTCTTGGGGCGGTCATCGCAGATTGGTCGCGCCAGGATATCTGGAACGCCTTGAAGTCCCAGATCATCGAAAAGCCCGTGGTGAGGGAAAACTTCCGCGTCGCGGTCCGCCTCGAGCATGACTCGCGTGTGGCGCAAGGGCAAATGGTGCTGAAAATGCAGGTATCCTACAACCTGCGGGGACTGCGGAGCCGGTCCACTACCACAAAGATCGAACACTTCCTGGACTGGCATTTCAAGATCAAGGACCAGAATCTACCGTGTTTCAGCAACGTTAAAGTAGGCGGCAAAAAATTCACTTCGACAGACCCCTGTTTTACCACAAAAGGGGAATTCATTTGCTCAGTTAACGTACCCGCGAAAGACCGCGGAGCGGTAAGTGTCAGCTCGTCGCGGGAGGAAGTCGTTTATTTCCCAGGAACGCACTGTTTTGTCCTGAACGAAATCACGAAGGGATTGGAAATTTGCCTGAATGATATTCCTGAAGACATTACCTTGTTCGTTACTGTCAGACCTCATCCAGACCTCAAGTACAGGGAATTGAAGCTTACTTCTGGAGAGGACCAAATCAAGGTCGACGATATTGTGTTGTTCCCTGGTCAAATTATCGAGCTGCTGTTCCAGCCGAAGCAACAGGATGTAGTTCAGCCTGACACGGTCGTATAAGACGATGTTTTACGGAATAAAAAAGCCCGCATTCTCGACAGAATGCGGGCTTTTTGCATGAACAAAATATTCTGAATCAGAACGGAATATCGTCGTCCATATCCGAGAAGTTCGGTGCCGGACGCTGTGGCTGCGGACGGGCTGCCGGTGCCGGAGGCGCCTGGCGTGGAGCTGGGCGCTGTGGCGCGTCGTAGCCGCCGCCGTCGTCCATGCCCATGTCGTTGCCGCCGCCCATGCCCGAGCGACCGCCCAGCATTTGCATGTTTTCGGCGACGATGTCGGTAGCGTAGCGTTCGATGCCGTCCTTGTCCGTGTACTTGCGGGTTTGCAGGCGGCCTTCGACGTAGACCGACGAACCCTTCTTCAGGTACTGGCCGACGATTTCAGCTAGGCGGCCGAAGAACGAAATACGGTGCCATTCGGTCAGCTCTTTCTGCTCGCCGGTGTTGCGGTCCTTCGACTTGAACGAGGTGGCGACCGCGATGTTCGCGATGGCGTCGCCGCTCGGCATGTAGCGGATTTCCGGATCGCGGCCGAGGTTGCCGACGATGATGACCTTGTTGACTGATGCCATGGTGTGACTCCTTCAGGATGTGTGAGCCCTGGCTCTGCTTGTTGACTAGGCGCCAGGGAACTGGGGTGATGCAGCTCGCTATTATGGGGCTGTTGCCGCCTGAGTTAAAGAGGATTTTTTGGGGTCCGACAAACCCGTTCGAGGTGTGCGCTCAGGCCCATGGTTGGCGCGGTGTGCTTGGACGCGTTATCAAAATTTTTTTTCGGATTCTGAACGGTTTGCCATTGAAGCGGCCTTGAAACGGCACATATGCATCCCAACCGGTCGCGTGCGTTAAGAAACACTTGCCAGTGCGATATGCCAGCTTGCCATCGCTGGTACACCACCACTGGATAAACGTACAGCCGCAGCGAAAAAGCGCTAAACTAGCAGATTCCCCCCGATTGGCCCGCCCACCGCGACAGTATCGTGCGCGGCCCGCACAAACTTATAGAAAGCCTGCCAAAAAACTAATGGAAGAAATTCGTATTCGTGGTGCCCGCACGCACAATCTGAAGAACATCAATCTCGACCTGCCGCGTAACAAGCTGATCGTCATTACCGGCCTGTCGGGCTCGGGCAAGTCCTCGCTCGCCTTCGACACCCTGTACGCCGAAGGCCAGCGCCGCTACGTCGAGTCGCTGTCGGCCTACGCGCGCCAGTTCCTGCAGTTGATGGAAAAACCGGACGTCGACCTGATCGAAGGCCTGTCGCCGGCAATTTCCATCGAGCAGAAGGCAACGTCGCACAATCCGCGTTCGACGGTGGGCACCGTGACCGAAATCCACGACTACCTGCGTCTGCTGTACGCACGCGTCGGCACGCCCTACTGCCCGCAGCACCCGCACGAGCCGCTCGCTGCCCAGACCGTGTCGCAGATGGTCGATGCCGTGCTGGCCATGCCGGAAGGCACCAAGCTGATGATCTTGGCGCCGGTCGTGGCTGGCCGCAAGGGTGAGCACGGCGATCTGTTCGCATCCATGCAGGCCCAGGGTTTCGTGCGCTTCCGTATCCAGAGCGGCGTGAATCCGGCCAAGATCTACGAGATCGACGAGCTGCCGAAGCTGAAAAAGACCGAAAAGCACTCGATCGACGTCGTCATCGACCGCGTGAAGGTGAACGCCGAGATCAAGCAACGTGTGGCCGAGAGCTTCGAGACGGCATTGCGCCTCGCCGATGGCCGCGCGGTTGCTTACGAAATGGACACCGAGAAAGAAACGGTGTTCTCGAACAAGTTCGCCTGTAACGTCTGCGGTTACTCGCTGCAGGAACTCGAGCCGCGCCTGTTCTCGTTCAACAACCCGATGGGCGCCTGCTCTGAGTGCGACGGCCTGGGCCACATCGAGTTCTTCGATCCGAAGCGCATCGTTGCCTTCCCGAACCTGTCGCTGGCCTCCGGCGCCGTGAAGGGCTGGGACCGCCGCAACCAGTTCTACTTCCAGATGCTGTCGAACCTGGCGGCCTATTACGACTTCGACCTCGACACGCCGTTCGAAAAGCTGCCGAAGACCGCCCAGGAAGCCGTGATGTTCGGCTCGGGCAAGACCTCGATCCCGTTCACCTATGTGAACGAGCGCGGCCGTACCGTGATCCGCGAGCACACCTTCGAGGGCGTGGTGAACAACCTGCAGCGTCGCTACCGTGAAACCGATTCGATGGCGGTCAAGGAAGAGCTGGCGAAGTTCATCAACGAAAAGAAATGCCCGGTCTGCGAAGGCGCGCGCCTGCGTACCGAAGCCCGTTTCGTGAAGATCGGCCAGGGTGCCCAGCAGCGCGCAATCTATGAAGTGTCGGACCGTCCGCTGCGCGAAACGCTGGCCTATTTCGAGTCGCTGGAACTGACCGGCGCCAAGCGCGATATCGCCGAGCGCGTCATCAAGGAAATTACCGCACGCCTGAAGTTCCTGAACAACGTCGGCCTGGATTACCTGTCGCTGGACCGCAGCGCCGATACCCTGTCGGGCGGCGAAGCCCAGCGTATCCGCCTGGCCTCGCAGATCGGTTCCGGCCTGACGGGTGTCATGTATGTGCTGGATGAACCGTCGATCGGCCTGCACCAGCGCGACAACGACCGCCTGATCGCGACGCTGAAGCATTTGCGCGACATCGGCAACAGCGTGCTGGTGGTCGAACACGACGAGGACGCGATCCGTACCGCCGACTACATCGTCGACATGGGTCCGGGCGCCGGCGTGCATGGTGGTGTGGTCATTGCCGAGGGTACGTTGGACGAGATCATGGCCAACGAGCATTCGGTGACTGCGCAGTACCTGGACGGCCGCCGCAAGATCCACGTGCCGAAGAAGCGTACGCCGGCAAATGAAGAGCGCCAGCTGGTGATCACGAATGCGACCGGCAACAACCTCAAGAAACAGACCCTGACGCTGCCGGTCGGTTTGATGACTTGCGTGACGGGTGTCTCGGGTTCGGGTAAATCGACGCTGATCAACGACACGCTGTACCCGGCCCTGTCGCGCCACCTGTACGGCTCGCAGACCGAACCGGCGCCGCACGATGCGATCTTCGGCTTGGAGCATTTCGACAAGGTCATTTCCGTCGACCAGGCGCCGATCGGCCGTACCCCGCGTTCGAACCCGGCCACCTATACCGGCGTGTTTACCCCGATCCGCGACTTGTTCGCGACGGTGCCGACCGCCAAGGAACGTGGCTACAGCGCAGGCCGCTTCTCGTTCAACGTGAAGGGCGGCCGCTGCGAAGCCTGCCAGGGTGATGGCGTGATCAAGGTTGAGATGCACTTCCTGCCGGACGTGTACGTGCCTTGCGACGTCTGCCACGGCAAGCGCTACAACCGCGAGACGCTGGAAGTGCAGTACAAGGGCAAGAACATCACCGAAGTGCTGGAGATGACGGTCGAGGACGCGCACGAGTTCTTCAAGCCGGTGCCGGTAATTGCACGCAAGCTGCAGACCTTGCTGGACGTGGGCCTTGGCTACATCAAGCTGGGCCAGAGCGCGACCACGCTGTCGGGCGGCGAGGCGCAGCGCGTGAAGCTGTCGCTGGAACTGTCGAAGCGCGATACCGGGCGGACGCTGTACATCCTGGACGAGCCGACCACGGGCCTGCACTTTTCCGACATCGATTTGCTGCTGAAGGTGATCCACCGCCTGCGTGACCAGGGCAACACGCTCGCGATCATCGAGCACAACCTGGACGTGATCAAGACGGCGGACTGGATCGTCGACCTGGGGCCGGAAGGTGGCGCGGGCGGCGGTACGATCGTGGCGACGGGTACGCCGGAAGATGTGGCGGAGAATCCGAATAGTGTGACGGGCAAGTACCTGAAGCCGTTACTGGTGCAGTAAGCACCGGCGTTGGTTGCATGTGAAAAGGCAGAGCTGCAGCTCTGCCTTTTTTATTGGCGCCATGGCCGCTGGGTATGTGGTGGGTTCGAGAACCCACCCTACCGTTCGATGCGGCTTTTGTAGGGTGGGTTCTTGAACCCACCGGTTTTACCTTGACACGCTGACAAGACAAGCAGACATTGAACACACCTTCACTGTCGAGCACTCGTCATGACCGATCTCCTGCTTGCCATCCTCCACCACCTGATCGTCTTCGGCCTCGCCGCCGTGCTGGCCGCCGAACTGGCCCTGATGCGCTCGTCCACCATGTCGCCGTCAACCGTCAAACTGCTGGGCCGCTTCGACTTCTTCTACGGCATGCTAGCGATGGCCATCCTGGTCGTCGGTTTCATCCGCGTCTGGTACGGCGCCAAGGGCCCGGACTTCTACCTGCACAACCATGTTTTCTGGGCCAAGATCGCCGCGTTTGCGGTGGTCGGCCTCATCTCGATCAAGCCGACCATGCGCATCCTGGCCTGGCAAAAATCGCTGAAGGCCAACGCCGCTTTCGTGCCAACATTGCCGGAAATCGCCAAGCTGCGCCGCTGGCTGCTGATCGAACTCCACGTGTTCGCGCTGATCCCGATCTTTGCCGCGATGATGGCGCGCGGCGTCGGCT
Source organism: Massilia sp. IC2-278 (assembly GCF_020708045.1). Lineage (GTDB taxonomy): Bacteria > Pseudomonadota > Gammaproteobacteria > Burkholderiales > Burkholderiaceae_D > Telluria. The sequence continues at coordinate 566,220 of NZ_JAJFES010000002.1, read as the reverse complement.
ACGGCGCCGGCTGAGCGCGTAAGGCCTGCATCGCCGCGCGAATGAAATCGCGCATGCAGTCGTCCACCATGCCGCCCTGGCGCAGCGCGGGTTCGTTCTCGAGCGCCAGCCGGATCTTCTGCTGGGTCGCCGGATCGTCGCCGGCAAACGAACGGAACAGGTCGAACCACTGCACCGCCAGCGCCTTGGCCGTCGGCGAATCGGGCGCACAACCTTCGTCCATGGCCGTGCGTACGCGGGCAATCAGGGGCGGCCACTCGGCGTCGCGCCTGCCGAGGTTGGCGCGCACGAAGGCCAGCTCGTCGGCATCCAGGTAGCGCTCGTAGACGGCCAGCTGGTTTTCCTTCACCGCAGCCAGCACGAAGGCCATCACCTCGAGCGTGATGCCAGTGCGTTGCTGCACCTCCGGCTCCTGCTCGTGCATCGTGTTCAGCTTGGCGAACAGGACCGGGTTGGCGCCGGTGTCGCGGCCTAGCATCGTCATCCAGCGTGCGGCCAGTTCGCGTACCCGCGCGTCAAGCGGGCTGGCGCCGCCATCCATCAAGTGCCGCACCTCTTCCACCAGCGCCTTCCACTCGGCTTCGATCTGTTTGGATGGGATGTACAGCGGCAGTTGCTGCAGTTCTTCTTGCGAAAAATATTTCTCGTACATGGTCATGTGCTCCAGGGTGGTCAGCCAATCGGCCAGGTCCGGTTCCTGCCCTCCCGCCAGCTGTCCGCGCAGGCCTTGCAGGCGGCTGCGCAAGGTAGCTGCCTGGTCGATCTGTCCCGTGAGCATGGCGATCTGGCGATCGACCACGTCGATGAGCGGCAGGTCCGGTCCGGTGAGATAGGTGCCGATGTCGGCCAGGCTCATGCCGAAGCGGCGCAACGCCAGGATGCGGTGCAGGCGGGCGATATCGCGCTCGTTGTAGAGCCGGTAGCCGGCATCGGAACGCGCCGAAGGAGAAAGCAGCCCGATGTCGTCGTAGTGGTGCAGCGTGCGCACGGTCAGGCCGGTGCGTTTTGCCAGTTCTCCGATTTTCAGCATGGATTCTTCCTCAATCAACGTAGGCACAAGATGGAGCCTCACCTTGCGTGAGGGTCAAGCACTTCCTGGAACGCGTTAATATTAATACTTCAAGGAAATAAGGCTGGGAAGAATATGCGCGTACTCATCATGGGCAATTCGGGATCGGGCAAGTCCTACCGGGCGCAGGCGCTGGCGGCGCAGCATGATTTGGTGCACCTGGACCTGGACACCATCGTGTGGGAGACGGGGCAGATCGCCGTGCCGCGTGCGCCGGAACAGGTGCGGGCGGAGTTGCTGGTGTTTGTCGACGCCAACCAGAGCTGGGTGGCGGAAGGTTGCTATGGCGACCTGGTCGAGGCAGCATTGCCCTTTTGCTCGGAACTGGTGTTCATGAATCCGGGGCTGGAGGTGTGCCTGGAGAACAACCGCCGGCGTCCGTGGGAGCCGCACAAGTACGCATCGATGGAAGCCCAGCAGAGCAAGCTGGACTTCCTGTTGAAATGGGTTGCAGGCTATTACACGCGCGACGATGCGATGTCATACGCCACGCACCAGCGGATTTTCGATGGCTTCGGCGGCAACAAGACCGAAGTCACGACGCTCCGATAACGCTCGACACCTGGGCTGCGTTTGTGAGCGCAAAGCCCTCGTCCAGCCATCCGGTGACGCCACCGATCATGAGCTTGACCGGACGCCCCAGGTTCGCCAGGCGCAACGCCGCGCGATGGGCACCATTGCAATGCGGGCCGGCGCAATACACGACGAACAGGGTCGCGCCGGGATACTCCTGCAACTTGGCCTCGACGATTTTCCCTTGCGGCAGGTTGATTGCGCCCGGCACGTGGCCTTGCGCGTACAGCGCGGGACTGCGCACATCGAGCAGCACGAAATCGTGCTCGCCGCCGCGCATCGCCTCATGAACGTCGGCGCAGTCGGTTTCGTATTCGAAGGCCGCGCCGAAGTGGCGCGCTGCCTGGTCGCTGGGTGCCGCGGGGATTGCCGAGACTGCTGAAGCCATCGTGTTCTCCTGTGTAAAGTGAGCGACCAGTGTGCCAGCCGCGGCCAGCCACTGGCAGCCGTTGGCACGACAGAAACTGGTAACATCCCGACATGCCCCACCACGTTGCCATCCTTGCCTACGACCGGCTGTGCACCTTCGAATTCGGGTGCGCCATCGAGCTGTTTGCGCTGGAACGCCCCGAGCTGGAAGTGCCGTGGTACAGCTATGCGGTGTGTGCAGCCGAGCCCGGTCCGTTGCGGGCGGCGGGCGGCCTGGTGCTGCAGGTGCAGCACGGGCTGGAAGCGCTCGACCGGGCCGACACCATCGTCATTCCGGGCTGGCGCGGCGCCGACCACGTGCCGGGTGCCGAGCTGGTCGACGCCCTGCGCCGCGCCCATGCACGCGGCGCGCGCCTGTGCTCGATCTGCTCGGGTGCGTTCGTACTCGCCCATGCCGGCCTGCTCGACGGCAAGCGGGCCACCACGCACTGGCGCTACTTCGCCCAACTGGCGGCAGGCTTCCCCACGATCCGCATCGAGGCGGATGCCTTGTATGTCCAGGACGGCACGATCGTGACCTCGGCCGGTTCCGCCGCCGGGCTGGACATGCTGCTGCACCTGGTGCGTAGCGATTTCGGCGTAGCCATTGCCAATCAGGTTGCCCAGCGTCTGGTGCTGCCGGCCCACCGCGATGGCGACCAGGCCCAGCAGGTTGCGCGGCCGCTGCCATCGGTCGAGGGCGATCCGGTTGCACACACCATGGACTGGATCCGCGAAAACATGCGCGCCGCGCATACGCTGGCGTCGATGGCGCAGCAAGCGCGGATGGGCGTGCGCACTTTCCAGCGCCGCTTCAAGGACAGGACCGGGCTCAGCCCGCTCGATTGGCTGGTGCGCGAACGCGTGGCGCTGGCGGCGCAACTGCTGGAAACCCGGCCCGCGCTCGGCATCGAGGCCATCGCCGACCTGGCGGGGCTGGGTTCGGCGGAATCCCTGCGGCGCCATTTCCGCAGCCGCGGCATGGCGCCACCGGCGCGCTATCGCAGGCAGCACCAGCGCCAGGAGCCAACGACAACCGCATGAGGTGTAGGGTGGGTCGGTCCGCGTGCGGCTCGAACCACCATTCTGCCGCCGTGGACCAACCCGGATTGCGTACTGCCCGGCAGCTCGTAGGGTGGGTTCTCGAACCCACCATTCGCCCTCGGTGGACCAATGCGGACTTCCTGGCCAGGGATGATGGTGGGTTCAAGAACCCACCCTACGGATAGCGGCAACATTCCCAACGAAAAAAAGGGACAGGCAAGCGCCCGTCCCTTCTTCGTTGTCTGCGGCCGATTTACGTGAACCGGCCGTCTCTCCCCCACACTCGCGCGTTTGTCGTGCGCGCCTTAGCCCAGCTGCTTCTCCAGCTTGGCCTTGGCCGCCACCAGCTCTTGCGGCAGGTGGTAGGACAGCTTCTCGAACAGCTCGGTGTGCAGCTTCAGCTCTTCGCGCCAGGCGTCCTGGTCGATCGAGGTGATCTGCGTGAACTGTGCTTCGGTGAAGTCCAGGCCGTCCCAGTTCAGGTCGCCATAGTTCGGCGAGGTGCCGAACAGGTGCTCGCTGCCGCCGGCCTGGCCTTCGGTACGCTCCAGGATCCACTTCAGCACGCGCATGTTGTCGCCGTAGCCCGGCCACACGAAGTTGCCCGACTCGTCGGTACGGAACCAGTTGACGCAGAAGATCTTCGGCAGCGCGGCGCCGTTCTTCCCGGCGACTTTCTTGCCGAGATCGAGCCAGTGCTGGAAGTAGTCGCTCATGTTGTAGCCGATGAAAGGCAGCATCGCCAGCGGATCGCGACGCACCACGCCCATCTGGCCGGCAGCGGCGGCGGTGGTTTCCGAACCCATGGTCGCAGCCATGTACACGCCTTCGACCCAGTCGCGCGCTTCGGTGACGAGCGGCACGGTGGTCGAGCGGCGGCCGCCGAAGATGAAGGCAGAGATCGGCACGCCGGCCGGGTCGTCCCAGGCCGGATCGATCACCGGATTCTGGGTAGCGGCCACGGTGAAGCGTGCGTTCGGGTGGGCGGCCTTGGTGCCCGAGGCCGGGGTCCAGTCCTTGCCTTGCCAGTCGATCAGGTGCGCTGGCGCTTCTTTCGTCATGCCTTCCCACCACACGTCGCCGTCGTCGGTCAGCGCGACGTTGGTGAAGATCACGTTCTCGCGCAGCGAAGACATGCAGTTCGAGTTGGTCTTGTCATTGGTACCCGGGGCCACGCCGAAGTAGCCGGCTTCCGGGTTGATCGCGTACAGCTTGCCGTCCGCGCCCGGCTTGATCCAGGCGATGTCGTCGCCGATGGTGGTGACTTTCCAGCCGTTGAACGAGGTCGGCGGGATCAGCATGGCGAAGTTGGTCTTGCCGCAGGCCGAAGGGAAAGCGGCGGCGACGTATTTCTTGTCGCCTTGCGGGGACTCGACGCCGAGGATCAGCATGTGTTCGGCCAGCCAGCCGGTGCCGCCCTGCTGGGCTTCCTGGTAGCCCATGTTCGAGGCGATGCGCAGCGCGAAGCATTTCTTGCCCAGCAGCGCGTTGCCGCCGTAGCCCGAGCCGAAGGACCAGATTTCGCGGGTGTCCGGGTAGTGGACGATGTACTTGGTGCTGTTGCACGGCCAGCGCACGTCCTGCTGGCCGGCGGACAGCGGCATGCCGACGCTGTGCACGCACGGCACGAACTCGCCATCGGCGCCCAGCACGTCGTACACGGCCTTGCCCATGCGCGTCATGATGCGCATGTTCACGGCAACATAAGGCGAGTCGGACAGCTCGACGCCAATGTGGGCGATCGGCGAACCCAGCGGGCCCATCGAGAACGGCACCACGTACATGGTGCGGCCGGCCATGCAGCCGTCGAACAGGCCGTTCAGCGTGGTGCGCATCTCGGCCGGGTCGGTCCAGTTGTTGGTCGGGCCGGCCTGCTCTTTCGTTGCCGAGCAGATGAAGGTGCGGTCTTCCACGCGCGCCACGTCCGACGGGTCGGAATGGGCCAGGTAGGAATTCGGACGCTTTTCCAGGTTCAGGCGGATCATCGTGCCGGCATCGACCATTTGTGCGCACAGGCGGTCGTACTCTTCTTCGGAACCGTCGCACCAGTAGATGGCGTCAGGCTTCGTCAGGGCGGCAATGTCTGCCACCCAATTGATGAGCTTTTGATGGTTGATGTAAGCTGGAACGTTCAGGGCGGCGACGCCGCTCATCACGGGCTGGTTCATGAGTACCTCCAATAAAGAATTCTGGTCATGTCCCGGCACGGCAGATCGTCGTGGGCCAGGGACAGCGCTTCGGAATCCCTTTGCTTGCATGGAAGCATGGCGTACGGCGGTCGTGTCGACAGCCTCGTTCGCGAGGCTGGGTGGAACGGTGCTGCTGGGCCTGTGTGATATACACAATCGTGCTGTCAAACCCTCAATATTCGGGCGATTGTACACCCCTGAAAATCATGCACAAGCTCTTCGGGGCTAAAAATGTAGGAAATATAGTTGACTAAAGTAGTGGGCTACTTTCGATTTTCCGGATCGTGTACTTCCTTTACGTGCTCATCAATAACTTCGTTCAACTTCGATGAAAATTGCCATTCTTGACGATTACCAGAACGCCGTGCCCGGTCTCGACTGTTACAAAATTTTGGACGGGCATGAGGTCAAAGTGTTCAATACATCGGCGCGCGGTGTGGGCCAGCTGGCGGTCCGGCTGGCGCGCTTCGACGCGCTGGTGCTGATCCGCGAACGCACGGTGTTTCCCGCCGCGCTGCTGAACCGGCTGCCGAACCTGAAGCTGATTTCGCAGACGGGTAAGGTCAGCGGGCATGTGGACGTGGCGGCGGCGACTGCACGCGGGATTGCGATTGCCGAGGGTGTCGGCTCGCCGCTGGCGCCGGCCGAGCTGACCTGGGCGCTGATCATGGCGGCCAGCCGCAAGATCGTTCCGTATGCGAACAACCTGCGGGAAGGCGCGTGGCAGACGGCGTCGGTCAATCCGCGGCTGAACGGCCTGGGGCGGGTGCTGCATGGGCGCACGCTGGGGCTCTGGAGTTACGGCAAGATCGGCAAGCTGGTGGCGGGGTATGGCAAGGCCTTCGGCATGAACGTGGTGGTGTGGGGGAGCGAGGCCAGCCGGGCGCAGGCGGTGGCGGATGGGTTCACGGCGGCGCCATCGCGCGCAGCCTTGTTTGCGGAGGCGGATGTGCTGAGCCTGCACCTGCGGCTGGCCGACGCTACGCGCGGCATCGTGACTGCCGGGGACCTGGCGCGGATGAAGCCGGATGCCTTGTTCGTGAACACGAGCCGGGCGGAACTGGTGGCGGAAGGAGCGCTTGAGGAGGCTTTGCGGCGCGGGTGTCCGGGTGGGGCGGCGGTGGATGTGTTTGCCAGTGAGCCGCTGGGGCCGGATGCGGCTTTGTTGAAGATACCGACAGTGCTGGCGACGCCGCACCTGGGGTATGTCGAGCAGGACAGTTACGAGATGTATTTCAGGACGGCGTTCGAGAATATCGTGCGCTTTGCGGCGGGCGAGCCGACGAATATCCTGAATCCGGCAGCGCTACAGACGTAACGTAATTTACGCGGCAACATCGACCGTAGGGTGGGCGCGGCCGGCGTAGGCACCCCGTGCCCACGCGGAACGATGCGCAGAGTTAGCGCAATTTCGAGCCGTGCAATCGAATAATCGAAACGTCTCGAATGATCATTTGGAAGCGCTGCTGGGTGGCGGGCTTCGCCTCTCTGATCAACGTTACCACTGTGCCGAGTTCCGCGTGGGCACGGGGTGCCCACCCTACGGCGTTCCGGGCCGTAACTGCGTCAACGCTCAACCCAACTCCGGCTCACCCGTCAGCTTGATCCGCCGCGCCGGCATCACATGCCTGCCGGTCCACAACCCCGCCCAGCCCGGCGGCCAGCCGATATCCGGCCCGGCATACGGTTTCACTCCGGCCCGCACCGGCACGATCGGCACCGGCGGCGCCTCGATCAATCCCCCACCGGCCGGACGCTCCATGTTCAGGCTGTACATGTACCCCGGCAGCAGCAAATCGCACACATCGGCGAACCACGCCGTGTGATCCTCGTCGCGCCCCAGCGCTTGCGCCAGGCCTTGCGGGTCGAATTTGGCCAGCGCATGGATCAATTCCTCGGTCGTGGCGCCGGGCGAATCGCCCCAGCCCATCACCGGATTGTTGTTGTACTCGGCGCCCGAGCCGTACCAGCCTTCGCGCCAGGAGCGCTGCATCCAGTTGCGCTGGCCGGTGAACAAATGCCAGCGCCAATGCAGGCCGGACGGCTTCGGCCAGGAATACAGGTACAGCTTCTGGTAGCCGGCCTGGTGCAGTTCGCGCACCACGGCCATCAGGCGCGCGTGCGGCATGCGGTCGGGCGGGGTGCGGCGGAACAGGATCGGCTCGCCGTCCGCGTGCTGCACTTCGTCGCTCGACAGATTCAGGTCTAGGGTGCGCGCTTCATTGCCGAAACGCGCGGAAATCCATCCGGTCAGCAGGTTGACGTGGGTGATCACGCCATACCCGCGATGACGGTGAAAAATAACGGTTCCTGGTGCAACGGCTTTCATGTTCTATCGTAGGCAAGTGCCTGGCAAAAAGAGGAGTCTACTCATCCGATCCGGCTGATTCTAGCGCAGTCACATATGGATACACTACGGTTTGCGGCTATCATTACCCACCTTTTTTCACTGCCTTTACAAACCGATATGACTTTGCGCCTCATCGCCACCGGCGGCACCTTCGACAAACATTACAACGAACTGAACGGTGTGCTCGGCTTTGCCGATAGTCACCTGCCGGCAGTCATCGCCCGTGCCCGCATGACCATTCCGGTCGAGCTCGAAGTGCTGCCCCTGCTCGATTCGCTCGACATGGGAGACGAAGACCGCGCCCGCGTGCTGGCTTCGTGCCAGGCGGCTTCCGAGAAAGCCATCGTCATCGTCCACGGCACCGACACCATGCGCGAAACCGCAGGCGTGCTTGGCGCTGTCCCGCTCGGCAAGACCATCGTGTTGACCGGCGCCATGATTCCCTACGAAATCGCGAACTCCGACGCCCTCTTCAACCTCGGCTTTGCCTGCGCCGCGGCGCAAACCCTGCCGGCCGGCGTCTACGTGGCGATGAATGGCCAGGTGTTTGCCTGGGACAACGTCACGAAAAACCGCGCCGCCGGCGTGTTCCAGCCGCTGTAACCGGCCTGCATTTCCGGGAGGCAGCCGGGCGCTGCCCCTCGGAGGAACTTCCTATACTTTTCTCTCAACGTGTCCAGAGAGGAGAGTTTCCCATGTCAGATCGTCCCATCCTGACCACGCGCCAGGGCCATCCTGTGCGCGACAACCAGTCGCTGCGCTCCGTCGGCGAACGCGGTCCGGCAACGCTCGAGAACTACCAGTTCATCGAAAAGATCACCCACTTCGACCGCGAACGCATCCCCGAACGCGTGGTGCATGCGCGCGGTACTGGCGCCCATGGCTATTTCGAGGCCTACGGCAAGATCGGTGACGAGCCGGCCTCCAAATACACCCGCGCCAAGGTGCTGACCGAGGTCGGCGTGCAGACCCCGACTTTCGTTCGCTTCTCGACCGTGATCGGCGGCAAGGAGTCGCCGGAAACGGCACGCGACCCGCGCGGCTTTGCCGTGAAACTGAAAACCGTCGAGGGCAACTGGGACCTGGTCGGCAACAACCTGAAGGTCTTCTTCATCCGCGACGCGATCAAGTTCCCGGACATGATCCACGCCTTCAAGCCGGACCCGGTGACCAACCAGCAGGAACCGTGGCGCTTCTATGATTTCATCGCGAACCACCCGGAATCGCTGCACATGGTTACCTGGGTCAAGAGTCCATGGGGCATCCCTGCCAACTACCGCGAAATGGAAGGTTCCGGCGTCAACACGTACAAGTTGATCAACGACGAAGGCGTGGCCCACCTGGTGCGCTTCCACTGGCAACCGCGCCAGGGCGTGCGCAACCTCACCACGCAACAGGCGTCCGAAATCCAGGCCCACGACACCAGCCACGCCACGCGCGACCTCTACCAGGCCATCGAGCGCGGCGACTATCCGGAATGGGAATTCTGTATCCAGATCATGGCCGACGGCGAGCATCCCGAGCTCGACTTCGACCCGCTGGACGACACCAAGCGCTGGCCGGAAGACCAGTTCCCGCTGCTGCCGGCGGGCCGCATGGTGCTCGATAAAAACCCGGACAACGTCTTCGCAGAAACCGAGCAGTCGGCTTTCGGCACCGGCGTGCTGGTCGACGGCATCGATTTTTCGGACGACAAGATGCTGCAGGGCCGTACCCTGTCCTACTCGGACACCCAGCGCTACCGCGTCGGGCCCAACTACCTGCAATTGCCGATCAACGCACCGCAGGAACGTGCGCGTGCGAAAACCAACCAGCGCGACGGCCAGATGGCGTACTACGTCGACGATGGCGGCGAGAGCAAGCACATCAACTACGAGCCGAGCCTGATGGGCGGGCTGCAGGAAGCGCCGCAACCGCAGCGCGACTACCATCAATACGTGGAAGGCCACCTCGGCCGTTACCAGACCACCTCGACCGCAGCCGACTACAAGCAGGCTGGAGACCGCTACCGCACCTTCGAGGACTGGGAGCGCGACGACCTGGTCAACAACGTCGGCGGCGACCTGAAGCAGTGCCCGGAAGTGATCCAGCTGCGCATGGTGTGGCACCTGTGGCATTGCGACGAGGATTACGGGCGCCGCGTGGCGGAGATTGCCGGCATCGACCTGGAAAAGGCCAAGGCGCTGCCGCCGCTGCCGGGCAAGCCGGCGCCGCATGAGGATCGCCAGGGTGCGACCTATACCGACGGCAAGACTGAGGAGCCGGCGACCAGCGAGGAAGTGGCGGCCAAGTAAGCGTCTCCGCTAGAAAACAAAACGGCCCGGTTTCCCGGGCCGTTTTTTCATGCCGCCATCACGCGGATGGCTGGCAAGTTCAGCGCGTTACCAGGTAGTAGCGAATGCCCGAGGCGTTCTGCTGGTCGCTACCGGTCTGCACCAGGGTGACGTGGTTGTCGTTGGCGCTGTGGAAGATATTGATGCCATAACTCTGCTGGCCGTTTACCAGCGGCAGCGCGATGCTCGTATCGGGCAGGAACAGGGCGCCCGTGAAGCGCTGGTAGCTTGCCTGGTAGGTCACGGTGCCGTTGAACGAATAGCTGCCCTGTGGCGAATAGCTGTTCGACAGGACGAGCGCTTCGTCCGCCGCCGCCGAATGGCTCATCGACAGCAAGGGACCGTTCATCGACAGGCGGCCGGCATACTGCAGCGTGTCGGTGCGGAAGAAGGTGCCGCTCGATGTGAACAGCAGGTCTTCGTTCCCGCTCAGGTAGAACGGCAGGTTCATCGCATAGTCGCCGTGATACGGCGAATCGCCGGTGCGCACCAAGGCGCCGGAAGCCGGATCGACGTCGAAATAACTGATGTCGGACGGCGACAGGCCATTCGACATGACGAAACCCTTGTTCTTGCTGGCCGCATACACACCGCGCATGGTGCCGTAGTAGGAACCGCCGTAATAATTACCGCTATTACTCACGTCGGCGCCGGTACGGCCATTCAGGATCCAAACCGAACGGTCGACCCATTGGCCACCCGACTGTCCCACCAGGTAGATCAAGCCGGCATTGGTCGGGAAGGCATCGGTTTGCGAACCGCCGGTCAGCGAGGAACGGACCAGCGTGGCCGAAGCAATATCGACCAGGCTAACGATGCCTTCATGCAGCACCGCTGCCAGCTTGCCGTCGGCGCTCAGGTTGAACGATTTCACGCCGAGCGGCAGCGGCACCGTGCGCGTGGCGCCGTTGAACGGATCGACGATGTACAGCGCATTCGGATTGGTGGCGATCGCCACGAACTGGTCGAGGCCGCGGCTGTAGCGCACTTGCAATGGCGCGAAGGACAGCGGCACGTTGCTGGTCACGCTGGACAGCGCCTTGATCGTCATGTAGGTCACGCTGGCATTCTTGCCGTCGCTGACGGTCAGCGACGCGACATAGGTGCCGGCCGTGTCCGGCGTGAACGCCAGCTGCACCGCATTCGGCGCCGCGATCGTGGCAACCGAACCGGCCGGACGCGCGTCGATCGCCCAGCTGTAGCTGAGCGCATCGCCATCGGTGTCGTAGCTGAACGAAGCCGAGGCGCCGACGGCATTGCCGGCCAACACCGACAGCCGGCTCTTGTCGATCACCGCGGTCGGTGCGGTATTCCCGCTGTTGATGCTCAGCAGCCTTTCGGACCAGGCGCCGGCCGTGTCGGTCACGCGCAGGCGCACCTGGTAGCTGCCCTCCACGTCGGTGGTCAGCTGCACGGTGGCGCCGCTATTCGACGACAGGGTCGCCGTGCTGTTGGCAGGCTTGTCGGCGAAGCTCCAGGCATAGGTCAGCGTGTCGCCGTCGGCGTCGGTGCTGGACGTGCCGCGCAGGGTCAACGTCGTACCGACCGGCAGGCGCACGGCCGGGCCGGTTGGCAGCGCCTGCGGCGTGGCGTTGCTGCCGATTACGGCTTGCGGCGGACGGTTGCGTACCGATACCGTGGTCTGGTAGCTGCTCGATGCGCCGCTCGGATTGGTCGCGACCAGGCGCACGACATAGTCACCCATCAGGTCGGGCGTGAACTGGCTGAAGGCGCCGTTCACTACACTCAGCGCAGCCGTGCTGCCTGCCGGACGCGACACCAGGCTCCAGGCATGGGTCAAGGCGCCACCATCGGGATCGCGGCTGCCTTCCCCGCTGAGCGCAACCAGGTAACCGATCGAGGCCTGCACGGTGTTCTGGCCCGAATCGCCGGTCACGTTCGTCACGGTGCTGATAATCACGGTCTGCGGAGCATCACCCAATGCCTCGATCGGATAGACCGTTTCGCTGTAGGCGCCGGAAGGATCGGCGGCGCGCGCACGGATTTTATAGGCGCCGACCGCGTCGGCCACGAAGCGCGCGGTCTTGCCGACGATGGTCAGGCTGGTGCGGCTGGCGGCCGGGCGTTCGATCAGGTCGAAGGTGGTGGTGACGGGATCGCCGTCGGCGTCCAGGCTGGCGCTGGCATCGACCAGGATGACGGCGCCGAGGGTAACGCTTTTCGTCGCCAGGGTGGTCGGCACGGCGCTGTAGCTCACGCTCATCGACAGGGTCGTGACCGGCGCATTCGTGTTCGCCAGGATCGTCACCTGCTTGTCGGCGTAGGCGCCGCGGCTGTCGGTCACGCGCACGCTGGCCACGTAGGTGCCGGCGATGTCGGCCTTGAAGGCAGCCTGGGCGGCCGTGCCCGGCAGCACGAGTGTACTGCCTGCCGGTTTCGACACCAGGGTCCAGGCATAGCTCAGCTTATCCCCGTCGGGGTCGGTGCTGGCGCCTGCGTCGAGCGTGACGCTGCTGTTGGTGAAGGTGGAAATGTCGGCACTGCCCGCACCGGCGCCGACCGTCCCGGACATGGCAATGGCCGGCACCGGCGCCTTGTTGGCAACCGGCGGCGTCACGGCGACCGGCGTGTCGCCACCGCCGCCACCGCCGCCGCAGCCGGCAAGCAGGCCCAGCAGCAGCAAGGCGGCACCCGCGCGAATGCCCCATGCGCGTCCTGTTTCTTTTTTCATCAGATCATCCCAATAATAATTTTATTATTGAAATTATATCTGTAAATATTTTTAAAAAGAAATAAAAAGCCCGGCAGCTGTTCGCTACCGGGCTGGTCGCAGAGGCGCATGAACACGCCAGCGTTGGAATCAGGCCTTGGCTTCGCCGCCCAGCGCCTCGACCACGTCGGCCAGCATCTTCGACAGCTCACCCGTCATCAGCACGATGTCGTTGTCGAAACGCTCGTCGTCGCTGTAGGTGACGGTTTCGCCTTCCTTGATCACGTCCAGCGGCTTGACGCCCTTGATCGCCAGGGTTTCGGTCAGCACGAAGGACACGCGGCTGTTCCAGGTCATCGCCAGGCGGGTGCACTGCTTGCCCGAGGCGATGTGGCGGCGGATGTCTTCCGGGTCCAGCGAGTGCTTCACATAACGCACGGCGGCGCGGCTTTCGCCGGTGGCGCGCAGTTCGGTGTCCTGGTCGATCGTGAAGTTGTACGGCGCTTCGTCCGATTCCAGCCAGCCGGTCATCACGGCCACCGGCGAGCGCTGCACGCGCAAGGACTCCAGCGGCATGCGGTCGACGGCTTTCAGCAGCAGCTTGATGACTTCGTCGGCCTTGGCCGGGCTGGCGGCATCGATCACGAGCCAGCCGTTGACCGGGTCGATCCAGGTCCAGGTGTTGCTGCGGATGGTGAATGCGCGCGGCAGCAGTTCGTCGGCGACGCGTTCCTTGAGTTCCTTCATCGCCTTTTTACCAGGCGGGAAACCTTGCTGCTCTTCCAGTTCGGCCGCCTTGGCCTTGGCCACCTGGTTGATGACCGAGCTCGGCAGCAGTTTCTTTTCCGTGCCCAGCATCATCAGCATCTGCTTGTTGACCACGTGGACCAGCTTGCCGTTCGGGCGCGGTGCATCCCAGCCCTGGCGCAGCAATTCGTTGCTGCTAGCCGGCGTAAAGGCCTGCGACTGCAGCGCCTCTTCCATTTTTTCAGGCGCGAAATCCCAGTTGGTGGGCAGGCGGTAAATCTGAAGATTCTTGAACCACATAGTTGCTTTCTGTTGTCTCAGTATTTCAGGGGAACGACATTCTACACGCTGAAGCCGGCCTATTTTCGGCTGGCAACAGACGGTTTTTCAATGTGTTGCATGTTCGTCAAACAGGCTCAGCTGCTCGACATTTTCTGTGTCGCCCAGGCGTACACCCACGCCCAGCAGGCGCACCTGGCGGCTGGCGCGGGCCCAGCCGATTTCCATCAGCCGGGCAAAGGTCGGCAGGTGTGGCGTATAGCCGACACACTCCACCGTGGTCTGCTGGAAGTCCGAAAACTTGATCTTCACGAATAGCTTGTTGATGAATTTTTCGGCAGCGTTGCGCTTGATACGGCCCAGCAGGTGTTCGTGCAGGTCGGGTAATAACGCCAGGCAGCCCGCCAGGTCCGGGATGTCGGGCGTGTAGGTTTCCTCGGTGCTGATCGACTTGCGCTCGCGCTCCGGACTGACCTCGCGGTGGTCGATGCCGCGCGACAGATCGTGCAGGCGCGCACCGAAGCTGCCGAAGTGTTCCTGCAGCTTTTGCAGGCTCCAGGTGCGCAAATCGGCGCAGGTCTGCAGGCCCAGGTTGTTCATCTTGGCGGCGGTGACCTTGCCGACGCCGTGCAGCTTTTTCACCGGCAGCGCGGCCACGAAAGCATCCACCTCTTCCGGACGCACCAGGAACAGGCCGTCGGGCTTGTTCCAGTCGCTGGCGATCTTCGCCACGAACTTGTTCGGCGCCACGCCGGCCGAGGCCGTGATACCGACGGTCTCGAAGATGCGGCGCCGGATTTCCTGGGCGATCAGCGTCGCGCTGTTCTTGCAGTGCGGCGAATTGGTCACGTCCAGGTAGGCTTCGTCCAGCGACAGCGGTTCGACCAGGTCCGTGTAGTCGCGGTAGATGTCCATGATCTGGGTTGATGCGACCCGGTACTTCTCCATTGCCGGCGGAATGATCACGAGGTCCGGGCACAGCTTGACCGCCTGGGCCGTGGCCATGGCCGAGTGGATGCCATAGCGCCGCGCCTCGTAGTTGCAGGTCGCCACCACCCCGCGCTGGTCCTGGCGCCCACCGACGGCCAGCGGCCGGCCGCGCAAGGACGGATCGTCGCGCATCTCGACCGACGCGTAGAAGCAGTCGCAGTCGCAATGGATGATTTTACGTGCGGGGGCGTTCACTCGGGCGGCGGCGGGGGCCGACTACTGTCATTCCATACAGTATCTCGTCAAATGGGGATTGGCGCAAGGGCAGCGTTGGCGCTATCGATGGCTGGGGCGTTGGCTGATCCGTAGGGTGGGCACCCCGTGCCCACGCGGAACGTGGCGCTGTGTTGACGTTGGTGCTGGACGCGCACGATGACGATTGTTGACGTCTCTCAGAGAGCAGCCGCTAACAACTGTCTTCTGGATACGCATCGGCATGCGTCTGTCAGCAAAGCCAGCATCGCCGCCGATGACGCGCCGTTCCGCGTGGGCACGGAGTGCCCACCCTACGGTTGACGCCGCCATCTCCGGACGCCCCACAATCTGTCCACGCAAACAAAAAGACGCGCGGCAAGCCGCGCGTCTTTCACCCTTGGTACTCGACTGTTTTACGGAAACTTACCAGCCCAACTGCAGCGTGTACTTGCCGTTGGTCGCGCCCGTACCGCCGCTGTAGTACTTCACGCGCACATAACGTGCGGCGGTAGCGGTGGTGGTATTCGCCACCGAAGCGGTGTCGGTCGAGCCGGCGCCGTTTTCGCTCAGCGCCAGCTGGGTGCCGGAGCTGTTGTAGATGTACACGTCGTAGTCGGCGGTCGACGAACCCGGCGTCATGGTCGCGGTGAGGGTTTTACCGGCCGGCAGCTGGACCACGAAGTAGTCGCTGTCGGTGCTGGAACCCATGTTGCCGGTTACGGTCGTGTTGGCGGTGCTGACAACGTCGGCGGTGGCGATCGTGTTGTTCGATTCGCTTTCCGCGATCGTCGGGCCGGTCGGCGTGGTGCCGCCGCCGGAGGTAGCCGAAGCCACGGCCGCTGCCGCGTCGACGATACCCGTGCCGCAGCCAGAGCAGGTGGCCGGGAAGGCGCGCGCGGTGCTCTTCAGCTTCGACTCGATCTGGTCCGGCGTCAGCGCGCCGTTCTTCGCCAGCATCAGGGCGGCGACGCCGGCCACGTGCGGGGTGGCCATCGAGGTGCCCTGGTAGGAGGCGTAGGTGTCGGCGCCAGGACCGTTGGTGCCGCTGTTCAGCGTCGACAGCACGCCGCCGCCGGTACCGCCGCCAGGCGCCGCCACGTCGACCACGGTGCCGTAGTTCGAGTAGGAAGCGCGGCCGCCGGCCTTGGTGGTCGCCGCCACGGTGACCACGCCCGAGCAGTTGGCCGGGCTGGCGTTCGAGGCGTTCTGGTTCTCGTTGCCGGCCGCGACGATCACGACGGTGCCGCGCGAACGGGCGCTGTTGATCGCGTTCTGGGTCGTGGTGTCGCAGGCGCCGCCGCCGCCGAGCGACATGTTGATCACGTGGGCGCGGGCCGCGATGTTCGGCACGCCGCTGACGCTACCGCCCGAGGACCAGACGATGGCGTCGGCGATGTCCGAGGTGTAGCCGCCGCACTTGCCGAGCACGCGCACCGGCACGACTTTCGCGCCAAAGGCGACGCCGGCCACGCCGACGCCGTTGTTGGTGGCGGCGGCGATGGTGCCGGCCACGTGGGTGCCGTGCCAGCTCGAGCTCGATGCCGGCGAACCGGCGTAACAGGCGCCAGCGGTGACGGCGTCGCCCGGGTCGGAGGCGTCGCTGTCGCGGCCGTTGCCGTCGTTCGAGACGGCGGTGTCGGAGATGAAGTCGTAGCCTGCCAGGAGCTGGCCGGAGAGGTCGACGTGCGGACGGAAGCCGGTGTCGATGACGGCGACGCGGATGCCGGCGCCGGTCGAGTTATCCCAGGCGGCCGGCAGGCGCAGGCCGCCGGTCGCGTCGAAGTAGTGCCACTGCTCGCTGTAGCGCGGATCGTTCGGCGTCATCATCTTGGTCATGATGCGGTCCGGTTCCGCGTACTCGATCTGCGGATCGCGCGCCATCATTTCCTTGGCCAGCGCGCGCGCTTCGGTCAGCGACATCTTGCGGCTCAGTTTCATGACGTTGGCGCCGGTAGCGATGCCGTGCAGGGCCTGCAGCTTGACGCCGTAGTCCTGGCCGGCGCGGTCGGCAACCGACTGGCGCGCCGCCGTCACGGCAGGCACCATGGCGCGGCCGTTCACGACTTTCGCATCCTTGTACTTCACGATCATGCGGTCGGTGTGGAGGATGTATTGCTGCTCCGTGGCGGCGCCGGGAACGGCGTCGGGAACAGCGGCCGAGGCGTGGAGCGGGCCCACGACGACGGCCAGTGCAGCGGTGACTTTCAACAGGCTCGGATAAAGCGATTGCATCGACTTCATGGTTCGTCCTTTTGTGTAGTTTTCCGTCAAGGCGAGATGCCTTGTTTTATGTGTCTCCGGTTATCTCCTACCGGAGTTGCCCTCTACTGGCGGCTTGGAAAGACTACTCCCGAGTAAATATGCATGAAGGGAATTTCCAATCGTGTGAGGCACTTTCGCAACGCTTTCTGTGCTCGACTTAACAAAAACATGGAATATTTGCCACATTCGTATGTACGGCAAATAACATATGGCGCGTTTTCATTATCAAGTGACAACATCAGTTACCTTGTGCATAAGACAAGATATTTCCTCTCCCAACATGCATAAAAAAAGGCCGCGATCGCTCGCGGCCTTGTGCTATGTCAGGTTCCTGTAATTAGAAGTTACCCTTGAATTGCACACCCCAAGTACGCGGTTCGTTGGTGAAACCGGTCAGGTTGTTGAAGTCGATGGCGCCGGTGATGCGGCGTTCGTCGAGGATGTTGCGGCCGAACACGGCGGCTTCGTACTTGCCGTTGGCCCAGGTGTAGCCCAGGCGCAGGCCGCCTTCGGTCAGCGGCTTGCCGGTGAACTCGGCTGCTTCGTACAGGAAGAAGTTGACCTTGCTGCGGTACGACCAGTCGGTGAACACGAAGAACTCGCCGTCGGCGACCGGCACGCTGTAGCGCGCGGTAGCGTTCACGATCCAGCGCGGCGCCTGCGGCAGCATGTTGCCGTCGACGAAAACGCGGCCGGCGGCGGCGATCGGATCGCGCACCGTGCAGGCGGCGCTGCAGCTGGCCACGACCAGGCCGGCGTCACGGATTTCCGTGAAGTTGTAGCTGGTGCTGGCGGTCAGGCGCAGCGACGGGCTGATCGCCGCTTCAACGTCGAGCTCGACACCGCGGCCCTTGGTCTTGTCGGCATTCAGCAGCTGGTTGGCATTGCTGGCGCCGCCAACGGCGGTCAGCTGCTGGTCCTTGATCGTGTAGTCGTAGACCGAGAAGGCGACGCGGCCGCGGCGGTCGAACAGATCGGCCTTCACGCCGGCTTCGACCGAGGTGATGGTCTCGGCATCGGCCACGGTGATCGGCACCGACGCCGAGGCGGCGGCGATACTCGGGGCGCGGAAGCCGGTGGCCACGCGGCCGTACACGTTGACGTCGGGCGTGAGCTTGTAGGTGCCGCTCAGGTCCCAGCTGATCTTGCCCTTGCTGGTGCTGACCGAGGTGGCGCCCACTTGCGGCGAGTTCACGGCGCGCACGGTGGCGAAGTCCTTCTCGTCCTTGGTGTAGCGCAGGCCGGCGCGCAGGTCGAAGACCGGGGACACCTGGTAGGTGGCCGAGCCGAACACGGCCCAGGCTTCGTTGTCCTGGTGGCTCGCCAGTACCGAGGTACGCGCGCCGGTGGCGCTGTTGAAGCCGTCGCTGCCGCCGGTGGCGCTTTCGTCGAACCAGTAGACGCCGGCCTGCCAGTTCAGCGGCGCTGCGTATTGCGATTCGATGCGGAATTCCTGGCTGTACTGCTCCAGGCGGTCGAGGTTACTCGCGGTTTCGACCTGGAACGGGACGCGGCCCGGACCGGCCGGGATGCCGCCGTCGATGTCGCCGCGGCTGAAGTACTCGCCCACGGTCTCATAGCCGGTGACCGAGTGCAGGCGGTAGTCGCCCAGGTTCCAGGTCATGTGCACGTTGGCGCCGCGCGTGCCCAGGCGCTGGTCGTTCAGCGCGTTGGTCACGATGCGGTCCAGGTCCAGGCCGCCGGCGATGTCGTTGCTGCCCTGGCGGATCAGGTTGGCGCGGAACAGGCGGGCGCTGCCGGTGGTGCTGCGCTGGTGGATGTTGACCAGGGCGTTGAAGCCCGCATCCGGCTGGTACAGGAACTGCACGCGCTCGGCGTGTTCGTTGTAGCCGTCGAGCTTGCCGCGATACTGGGTCTGGGCCAGGTCGCCGTAGTTCTTGACGTAGTCGTCGCGGTGCTGGCGCAGGGTCGACACGCGCATGGCGACGGTGTCCGACAGCGGCACGTTGACGGCGCCTTCGACGTTCACGGTTTTATGGGTGGCGATCGAGGCGTTGTAGTAACCCTCGGTCTTGCCCAGGCGCGGCTTCTCGGATTCGAATTTCACGACGCCGGCCGGGGTGTTGCGGCCGAACAGGGTGCCTTGCGGGCCGCGCAGCACTTCGACGTTGGCCACGTCGAAGATCGGGAAGCCTTTCAGGATCGGGTTTTCCTGCACCACGTCGTCATAGATCAACGAGACCGGCTGCGAGGCGAAGATGTTGAAGTCGGTATTGCCGTAGCCGCGGATGTAGAAGCGCGGGAAGGTACGGCCGTTCGACGATTCCACGTTCAGGCTCGGCAGCTTGCCGGCCAGCAGGCGGATGTCCTGGCCGCCCGAGTTCAGCACGTCGAGCTTTTCGCCGCGCAGGGCGCTCACGGCCAGCGGCACGTCGCGGATGTTCTCGCTGCGGCGCTGGGCCGTCACGGTGACGGTCTGCAGCTCGGCCACGGGTGCGGCTTGCGCAGGCGCGGCTTGTGCAGGCGTGACCTGCGCAGCCGGAGCCGGCGTTGCGGCGTCGGTCTGGGCCAGGGCCGGCAGGGCGGCCAGCGCCAGCATGGCGGCATGTGCCTGCACGACACGGCGATGCATCTTGGACATCTTGATCATGATTGTTCTTTCGTGAGTAGTGAAACCGCGATGTCCACTCTTTCCTCCATGTGCCGCTCGTCTTGAAGCAGCAAGGCGGTTTGCCCGCCGCGGCACCCGCATCTTGTCGATGTCTTAAGGTTGCCGTCCAACAAAGGCGTGATTGTTCGCTATACGATTTCGAATATCAAGTGAATATTCAAATGCAGATGTCAAATAACAACAATTGTGCTAAGACGCCGTAATGACGATGGCGCGGAAATCGTTGACGTTGGTGCGGGTCGGCCCCGTGACGACCAGGTCGCCCAGTGCGGCGAACAAACTGTAGCCATCGTTATCGCGCAGCATGGCGGCGGCATCGAGCCCGCCTGCCGCTGCGCGCGCCAGGGTGTCGGGGCCCAGCAGCGCACCGGCATTGTCTTCGGTGCCGTCGATGCCGTCGGTGTCGCAGGCAATCGCGTGCACGCCTTGCAAGCCGCGCAGGGCAATGGCCAGCGCCAGCAGGAATTCGGCGTTGCGCCCACCCCTGCCCTTCCCGCGCACCGTGACCGAGGTTTCGCCGCCGGACAGGATCACGCAGGGCCCTTGCAGGGGCTGGCCATGTTCGATCACCTGGCGTGCAATCGCCGCGTGGACGATCGCCACCTCGCGCGCCTCGCCTTCAATGCTGTTCGACAGCACCAGCGGCGTGAACCCTGCCGCGCGCGCCGCTTCGGCTGCCGCATCAAGTGCAGCCTGGGCGGTGGCGATGACGACCGTCTCGTTGCGGGCCAGGCGCGGGTCGTCCGGACGTGGCGCGGCCAGCGCCGGGTCGGCCAGCACGGCGCGCGCCGCTTCCGAGACCGCAATGCCGTACTGCTGGAGGATGGCCAGCGCATCGGCGCCGCTGCTGCCGTCGGGCACGGTGGGGCCGGAGGCGACCACGGCCGGGTCGTCGCCCGGCACGTCCGACACCACCAGCGTCAGCACGCGCGCCGGATGACACGCCAGCGCCAGGCGCCCGCCCTTCACTGCCGACAGGTGGCGCCGCACGCAGTTCATCTCGCCGATCGGCGCGCCGCTGCGCAGCAGCTGGCGGTTGATGTCGCGCTTTTCCTCCGCCGTGATGCCGGGCGCCGGCAGCGACAGCAAGGCCGAGCCGCCGCCGGACATCAGGCACAGCACCAGGTCGTCCTCGGTGAGACCCTGCACCAGTTCCAGCATGCGGGTGGCGGCGCGCACGCCGGCTTCGTCAGGCACCGGGTGGCCGGCCTCGACTACCTCGATGCGGCTGGTCGGCGCGCCGTGGGCGTAGCGCGTGACCACCAGGCCTTCCAGTTCGCCCTGCCAGTGCGCTTCGACCGCTTCGGCCATGCGCGCGGCCGCCTTGCCGGCGCCGATCACGATCGTGCGTCCGCGCGGCGGCGGCGGCAGGTGCTGCGCGATCAGCTTGGCGGGGTCGACGGCGGCGAGGGCCGATTGGAACAGATGGCTCAGGAACTGGCGGGGATCGGACGCTTCCAAACGGCTCTCCTGGGGTGGAATGGAATGATATTGACATAAAACCAAGGCAACGGCTCAGCTCATGCGAAAAAACGCTTTTTGCATATTTTTCAGAAAAACCCTTGCGCAATCGCTAGGGCTTAGCTATGATTCGGGCCTCTTCAGACGCAATGACAAGCGTTAGACGAAACGAATAAAGTGAGCGGGGCGCTTAGCTCAGTTGGTAGAGCGGATCCCTTACAAGGATTAGGTCGGGAGTTCGAGCCTCTCAGCGCCCACCAAGTTCAGTTTCAGAAAAAGAAGAACCGATCAGTTAAAACGGAGCGGTAGTTCAGTTGGTTAGAATACCGGCCTGTCACGCCGGGGGTCGCGGGTTCGAGCCCCGTCCGCTCCGCCAGCATCAAGAAAGAAGGGTCCGATTCGTCGGACCCTTCTTTCGTTTACGGCTCCATATAAGCAGCGCTTTCAATGGCCTGCGGCTGAGACCGTAGGGTGGGCACCCCGTGCCCACGCGGAACGACGCGCTAACGGAACGCTTGTACAAGCGTTGGCCAATGATCAGGTGGGCCGCCTCAAAGAGGCAGCCATGGTGCATGCTTCCGCGTGGGCACGGGGTGCCCACCCTACGTCGCCGTCTGGGATTGATTAAGCTACACGATCAATTCAGGCAATAAAGATTCACGCCACCCGACGCACCGCCTCCCCCAACTCCACCCGGTTCCGCCCATTGCGCTTGGCCTGGTACAAGGCGCGATCCGCGCGCGCCAGCGCAGCCGGCAAGTCCTCGTTGGCCTCGATCACGACCACCCCGATACTCACCGTCATCTCATAGCCATTGCCGCAGCTGGGCAAGCAGATCGCCATGGTGGCCTGGCGCAGGCGTTCGGCGGCCTGCAGGGCGCCTTCGAGGTCGGTGCCCGGCATCGCCAGCGCGAATTCCTCGCCGCCCATGCGCCCCAGGATGTCGTGCTCGCGCAGGGCGCCGCCGGCGGCGCGGGCAAACAGCACCAGCGCCTCGTCGCCGCTGGCATGGCCAAAGCGGTCGTTGAGCTGCTTGAAGTGGTCGATGTCGATCATCAGCAGCGTGATGGGTTTGCGCAGCCGCAGCGCCAGCAGGCGCGCCTCGTTGGCACGGGCCAGGAAGGCGCGCCGGTTCAGCAGGCCGGTCAAGTCGTCGAGGGTCGCCAGGCGCTTCATGACGGCATCGTTGCGCTGCTTCGACATCAAGAGGAAGCCGAAGCCGTTCACGATCATCAGCATGTAGCCGGAGATATAACCCGCCATCTGGTGGCCATCGGCTTCGGTCATGTTCAGCTCCCCACGCAGGAAGGCGCCAACCGCCCAGCTCGCGATCGCCACCCCGAACACGCCGTTGTTCAGGCCAATGATCCGCTGCAGCAGCGTAGGATTCTTCAGCCTTGGACTGAGCAGCACAAAGGCGGTCGAGATCGTCGACAGGGCGAATACGCAGGCCACCAGCCCCACGAGTTCGCCATAACTGGTCGTTTCCAGCGGCACGATGCAGGCGGCTGCCAGCAGCGCCAGGCCGGCGATCGGAATGGCGTAGCGTTTCCAGTTGCGTACTTCGAAGAAGGTGCAGAACGCGGCCACTTCGAGTGCCCAGCCGATGAACCAGCCCACCGGTTCGACCAGCGCCAGCACCGGCAGCCCCAGCTGGGGGCGGGCAAAGGCCAGCAGCTGGGTGGTGCCGGCTACCAGGCGCGCGCAGGTCCAGAAACGCAAGCCGGGGCTGGGTTCGGTGTCGCGGATGTACGCGACCATCAGCACGGCAAACGAAATGTTGCCGATGCCGAGTGCCAGCATATAGGTATGGATATCGATCACTGCATTCCTTGTGGGAGCGTCAGCATGACGAAAACATCAAATTTGTCTGCGCAAAGCTATAAAAATGCTAACAACTATTTCCCAAAGGAATCATATTACCGTCTTTCGCTCCTGCTGTTCGCACGATTGGGCGATTTAGATGCCACTCTCGAATCGCGCGGGGCAAGCGCTGCATGACAAAGACTTATGCAATGTCGTGCATACACAACAGCAATAAAAAAGGCCAGCCACGCATCCCTGCGCGGCTGGCCTTGATCGGGTCCGACAGTACGCTTACTTGCGCGGCGCTTTCGGCTTGGTCTTGATGGTCGACAGGATCGATGGCCGCGTCTTTTCCGGCGCGGCAGCAGCGGCGCGTCCGCCGGCGCCGGCGCGTTCGGGCTGGCGCTTCGCCGCGGCCTGGGCATTCACCACATGCGGAGCCGGCATGCCGTTGCCGCGCTTGCCAGCTGGCGCTGCCGGCGTACGCTGAGCAGGCGTATGGGCAGCCGGCGTACGGGCAGCCGGCTGGCGTGCCGTACGCGCACCGGTCTCGCGCACTGCGGGCGCGGCGCCCTCTTCCGACGGATGCCAGGCCGGCACTAAGTGGCGTTCGCCATTGCCGATCAAATCGCCGCGGCCCATCTTGATCAGGGTCTCGCGCAGGATCGGCCAGTTTTCCGGGTGGTGCCAGCGCAGGAAGGCCTTGTGGGCCTTGCGCATCTTGCCGCTGCGCGCGGTTTCCACGATTTCCGAATCCTCCGTCACCTTTTTCAGCGGATTCTTGCGGCTGTGGTACATGGTCGTCGCCATCGCCATCGGGGTCGGCGTGAAGGTCTGCACCTGGTCCAGCTTGAAGTTGTTCTTCTTCAGCCACAGGGCCAGGTTCAGCATGTCCTCGTCGGTCGAGCCCGGGTGGGCGGCGATAAAGTAAGGAATCAGGTACTGCTTCTTGCCGGCCTCGATCGAATACTTCTCGAACATGCGCTTGAACTCGTCGTAGGCGCCGATGCCCGGCTTCATCATCTTCGACAGCGTGCCCTGCTCGGTGTGCTCGGGCGCGATCTTCAGCAGGCCGCCCACGTGGTGGGTGACCAGTTCCTTCACGTATTCCGGCGAGCGCACGGCCAGGTCGTAGCGCAGGCCCGAGCCGATCAGGATCTTCTTCACGCCGGGAATCGCGCGCGCCTTGCGGTACAGCGAGATCAGCTTGCTGTGGTCGGTACCGAGGTTGCTGCAGATGGTCGGGTACACGCAGGACAGGCGGCGGCAGGATTCCTCGATGCTCTTTTCCTTGCACGCGAGGCGGTACATGTTGGCGGTCGGGCCACCCAGATCCGTGATGGTGCCGGCGAAGTTCTTGGTCGTGTCGCGGATCAGCTCGATCTCGCGCAGGATCGACGGCTCCGAACGGCTCTGAATGATGCGGCCTTCGTGCTCGGTAATCGAGCAGAAGGTGCAGCCGCCGAAGCAGCCGCGCATGATGTTCACCGAGTAGCGGATCATTTCCCAGGCCGGGATATGGGCCTTGCCATAGCTCGGGTGCGGGGCGCGCGCATACGACAGGTCGTAGACGTTGTCCATCTCGTCCATGGCCAGCGGCAGTGGCGGCGGGTTCAGCCAGACATCGCGGTCGCCATGGGCCTGCACCAGGGCGCGGGCGTTGCCCGGGTTCGATTCCAGGTGGAACACGCGCGAGGCGTGGGCATACATCACCGGGTCTTCGCTGACGGTTTCAAAGCTCGGCAGGCGCACCACGGTCTTCGCCGCCTTTTCGCGGGCGGCGGCCTGGCGCTGTTCGCGCGTCATGATGATGACGGGTTTGACTTCCGGTTCCGGCGCGGCATTGTCCAGCGCGCAGGCCTTCGGGTCTTCCAGCGCCATCGCATACGGGTTCGGCTGCTTGTCGATGCGGCCGGGCACATCCACGCGGGTGGAATTGTGCACAGACCATTCTTCGTCCGGCAGCCAGCCCTGCGGCACCAGGAAGGCGGTGCCGCGCAGATCGCGGATGTTCTTGATGTTCTCGCCCGCGGCGATGCGGCGCGTGACGTCGACCAGGGCGCGTTCGGCGTTACCGAAGATCAGCAGGTCGGCCTTCGACTCGAACAGCACCGAGCGGCGCACTTTATCGGACCAGTAATCGTAGTGGGCGATGCGGCGCAGCGAGGCTTCGATCGAGCCGACGATGACCGGCACGCCGGGATAGGCTTCGCGCACGCGCTGGGCGTACACGGTGACGGCGCGGTCCGGGCGCTTGTTCGGTTCGGCGTTCGGGGTATAGGCGTCGTCGGAACGGATCTTGCGGTCGGCCGTGTACCGGTTGACCATCGAGTCCATGTTACCGGCGGTGATGCCCCAGTACAAATTCGGCTTGCCCAGCGCGCGGAACGGGTCGACCGAGGTCCAGTCGGGCTGGCTGATGATGCCGACCTTGTAGCCTTGTGCCTCTAACAGACGCCCGACCAGCGCCATGCCGAAGCTCGGGTGGTCGATGTAGGCGTCGCCGGTGACGAGGATGATGTCGCAGGAATCCCAGCCGAGCGCGTCCATTTCGGCGCGGGTCATCGGCAGGAAAGGCGCGGCAGGTGCGCGGCTGGAGCGCTTGGGCACGCTCGCGAAGAGATTGGCTGGGGAGTTCATTGGCCGGCATTGTACCGGAATTCCCCTTTTGCGGCTGCTCCCTGCCCGGAAAATTGCTTACATTTCAATGACTTGTGGCTGAGCAGCCTCTATTTTCAGCGCTTCAGATGCCCATGTTCGACAGGATGCTGCCGAGTTCGTTCAGCGTGGTGGCCACTTTCGGGTGGCGCGCGGTGAAGCGGGCGCTCAGTTCCTGGGTGCGCGAGCCGAGGCCATAGGTGTTGGCGTCGAGGTCCTGGTCGGCGCGGCGCTCGAGCACCTGCTTGATGTCGCCGTCGAGCTGGCGCAGCAGCATCTGCAATTCCTCGTCGACCTCGTCGGTTTCCGACAGGCTGCGGTGCAGGGTCTTCAGGCGTGTTTTCAGGTCCGGGTCGTTCTCGTTCAGCATGGCATTCTCGCTAGTTGGGGAAGCGGGTCTCGAGATACAGTTTCTCGACCTCTTCGCGCGCCCAGGGCGTGCGGCGCAAAAACTTCAGGCTCGACTTGATGCTCGGATCTTTTTGGAAACAGTTGATATCGATCCGGCGGCCGAGTCCGTCCCAGCCGTAGTGCTCGACCAGGCGGGTTAACAGCGATTCTAAAGTAATACCGTGGAGGGACTGAACACTCATCGCTTGGGGATTGTTTGGGAAGTGGAATCAGGTGGGTTTATACACCGGATTCGCCGGAGGCGTTGGGGTATTCGTGGACACGAAAAAACCGCGTGGACACAGGTGCCTTGCGCGGCCCGGTCCACCCTACGTTACGCATCGGTCCCGTGTTATCGGCCGCATCATGGTTTTCGTAGGGTGGACTCCTGAGTCCACGCGGTACAACATCAGCTCAGCCGCACAGCGGCCGACGACTTACTCGCCCGTCAAACCACGACGCTCCAGCAGCGGCTGCACCTGCGCATCACGCCCGCTGAAGTTGCGGTACATCTGCATCGCATCGAGCGTACCGCCGCGCGACAGCAGGGTCTTGCGGAAGTGGTCGCCGTTCTTGCGGGTCAGGCCGCCGTGTTCCTTGAACCAGTTGACGGTGTCCGCATCCAGCTTCTCGGCCCACAGGTAACCGTAGTAGCCAGCCGAGTAGCCGCCCGAGAAGGTGTGCGAGAAGTAGGTCGTGCGGTAGCGCGGCGGCACCGGTGCGAAGTCGACGCCGGCCTTCTTGAGTGCCTCAGCCTCGAAGGCCAGCACGTCGGTCGGGATCTGCGATGGGCTCAGCTGGTGCCAGGCCTGGTCGAGCAGCGACGCGGCCAGGTACTCGGTGGTGCGGTAGCCTTCGTTGAACTGCTGCGAAGCCTGCACCTTGTCGAGCAGTTCCTTCGGCATCGGTTCGCCGGTCTGGTAGTGCTTGGCGTAGTTGGCCAGCACTTCCGGCCAGGCCATCCACATCTCGTTCACCTGCGACGGGAACTCGACGTAGTCGCGCGGCACGCGCGACAGGCGCGGGTACTTCACTTCCGAAAACATGCTGTGCAGCGCGTGGCCGAACTCGTGGAAGGTGGTGCGCACTTCGTCGTAGGTCAGCAGGGTCGGCTCGCCGGCGGCCGGCTTGGCGATGTTCAGGTTGTTCGCGATGACCGGCTTCGTGCCCAGCAGCTTGCTCTGGCCGACGTGGGCATTGGCCCAGGCGCCACCACGCTTGTTGGCGCGCGCGTACGGGTCGAAGGTGAAGATCGCCAGCTGCGAGCCGTCGGCGTCGAACACGTCAAAGGTGCGCACGTCTTCCACGTAGGTCGGCAGGTCCTTGCGTTCCTTGAAGGTCAGGCCGAATTCCTTGTTCGCGGCGAAGAACACCCCGTCCTGCAGCACGCGGTTCAGTTCAAAATATGGGCGCAGCTGCGAAGCGTCGAAGGCGTAGCGCTGCTGGCGTACCTTGTCGCTGTAGAAGTTCCAGTCGTGGGCGGCGACCTTGAAGCCGCCTTTTTCGGCGTCGATCACCTTCTGGATCTCGGCCGCTTCCTTCTTGGCGTTGTTCACGGCCGGCTTGGCGAATTCGGCCAGCAGGCTGTTGACGGCGCCGGTGGTCTTCGCGGTCTGGTCTTCCAGGTTGTAGGCGGCGTAGTTCGGGTAGCCCAGCAGCACGGCGCGTTCGGCGCGCAGCTTGGCGATTTTGAGGACCACGTCGCGGTTGTCGAACTCGCCGCCGTGCGAACCGCGCGCCAGCGATGCGGCCAGCAGCTTCTCGCGGGTGGCGCGGTTGGTCAGCACCGACAGGCCGGCTTGCTGGGTGGTGTTCACGACCGGGATCACGAACTTGCCGTCCAGGCCGCGTTTTTTACCTTCGGCGGCGGCGGCGTCGATCTGCTTGTCGGTCATGCCGGCCAGTTCTTCGCGGGTGTTCACGACCAGGGCCGAGGCGTTGGCTTCCTTCAGCACGTTCTGGGCGAACTGGGTCGACAGCGCGGCCAGCTCGGCGTTCATCGCCTTCAGCTTCTGCTTGTTTGCATCCGACAGCTGCGCGCCGGCGCGCACGAAGTCGGTGTGGTAGCGCTCGAGCAGGTACTTCGACTCGGCGTCCAGGTTCAGCTTGTCGCGCTTGTCGTACAGCGCCTTGATGCGCGCGTACAGCTTGGGATTGAGGCGGATCGCGTCATTGTGGGCAGCCTGTTTCGGCGCCAGTTCCTTGGCCAGGGCTTGCAGGGTGTCGTTGGTGTAGGAGCCTTGCAGGGTGCCGAAGGCCGCGCCGACGCGGTCGAGCAGGCGGCCCGAACGCTCCATGGCGACGATGGTGTTCTCGAAGGTCGGCGCCGCCTTGTTGTTGGCGATCGCTTCCATCTCCGCCGCTTCCTGGCGCATGCCTTCAGCGAACGCCGGCGCGAAGTGTTCGTTCTTGATCTTGTCGAACGGCGGATACTGGTACTGCAGGGTGCTCGGCTTGGCGAACGGGTTCGAGGCTTCCAGCATCGAAGCAGGTTGGGCATAGGCCAGGTTCGCGACGGCGACGCTGGCGGCGATCAGCAGGAGTTGGGGACGGGTCATGGGTCTCTCTGTGTTTATGGTAGTGCGGTGAAAACTGGGTTCCGTATGGGCAGGCTTCCGCGTGGGCAGTGGGGCTGGCTAAATGCCAGCACCACAAAGTGCCCACCTTACGGTCACCGTTATCGGCGAAATGATTGTGGCTGGTAGCCGCGACCGTACGGTGGGCGCGGCCAGCGTAGGCACTGCGTGCCCACGCGGAACGATGATCATTGTTGGCGGTGCTCTCGCACACCGCCAACGCCAACCATCACTGCGTCAAGCCACGACGCTCGAGCAGCGGCTCGATGATCGGATCGCGCCCGCGGAAGTTGCGGAACAGGTCCATCGCATCGGCCGTGCCGCCGCGCGACAGCAGGGTCTTGCGGAAGTGGTCGCCGTTCTTGCGCGACAGGCCGCCGTTCTCGGTGAACCACTGCACCGTATCCGCGTCGAGCTTTTCGCTCCACAGGTAGGCGTAGTAGCCGGCCGAGTAGCCGCCGTTCATCGAGTGCGAGAAGTAGGTCGTGCGGTAGCGCGGCGGCACCGGTGCGAAGTCGACGCCGGCATCCTTCAGCGCCTTGGCTTCGAACGCCAGCACGTCGGTCGGCACCTGGGCCGGGGTCAGCTGGTGCCAGCGCTGGTCGAGCAGCGAGGCCGACAGGTACTCGGTGGTCACGAAGCCCATGTTGAACTTCTTCGCGGCGACCACTTTATCCAGCAGCTCCTTCGGCATCGGCGCGCCGGTCTTGTGGTGCTTGGCGTAGTTGGCCAGCACTTCCGGCCAGGTGGCCCACATCTCGTTCACCTGCGACGGGTACTCGACGAAGTCGCGCGGCACGTTGGTGCCCGAGAAGTGCGGGTACTTCACGTCCGAGAACATGCCGTGCAGCGCATGGCCGAACTCGTGGAAGGCGGTGCGCACTTCGTCGTAGGTGAGCAGGGTCGGCTCGCCGGCGGCCGGCTTCGGAATGTTCAGGTGGTTGCCGACCACCGGGTGGCGGTCCAGCAGGTGCGACTGCGACACGTACTCGTTCATCCAGGCGCCGCCCTGCTTGTTGGCGCGCGCGTAGGGGTCGAAGATGAAGATTGCCAGCTGCTTGCCGTTGGCGTCGATGACATCGAAGGTGCGCACGTCCGGGTCGTAGACCGGCAGGTCCTTGCGTTCCTTGAAGGTGATCCCGTATTCCTTGGTGGCGGCGAAGAAGACGCCGTTCACCAGCACGTTGTTCAGTTCAAAGTAAGGGCGCAGCTGGCTTTCGTCGAAGTTGTACTGGGCCGCGCGCACTTTGTCCGTGTAGTAGGCCCAGTCGTGGGCGGCGATCTGGAAGCCACCCTTCTCGGCGTCGACGATCTTCTGCATCTCGGCCGCTTCTTTCTTCGCGTTGTTCACGGCCGGCTTGGCCAGTTCGGCCAGCAGTTTGTTCACGGCGGCCGGGTTCTTCGCGGTTTCCAGTTCCTGCGAATAGGCGGCGTAGTTCGGGTAGCCCAGCAGGACGGCGCGCTCGGCGCGCAGCTTGGCCAGTCGCAGCACCAGGTCGCGGCTGTCGAATTCGCCGCCGCGGCTGCCGCGCGCCATCGACGCCGCCTGCAGGCGCTCGCGCACGGCGCGGTTGGTCAGGCTGGAGAGCGGCGGCTGGATCGTGGTGTTGACGATGGCGATGACGTACTTGCCGTCCATGCCGCGCTTCTTGGCTTCGGCGGCGGCGGCGGTGATTTCGGCGTCCGACAAGCCGGCCAGTTCTTCGCGGGTGTTGACTACCAGCGCCGAGGCATTCGCTTCTTTCAGCACGCGCTGCGAGAACTCCGATTGCAGCGAGGCGATCTGGCCGTTGTAGGCCTTCAGCTTTTCCTTGTCGGCGTTCGAGAGCTTGGCGCCGGCGCGCACGAATTCCTTGTAGTAGCGCTCGAGCAGGTGCTTGGCTTCGGCGTCCAGGCCAAGCTGGTCGCGCTTGGCGTGCAGGGTCTCGACGCGCTTGAACAGGTTCGGGTTCAGGTAGATGGCGTCGCCGTGGGCGGCCAGCTTCGGCGACATTTCGCTGTCGACGGCATTCAGGCGGTCGTTCGTGTTCGCGGTCTGCAAATTCGAGAAGGTCGCAGAGACGCGCGACAGCATCTGGCCCGAACGCTCCATCGCAACGATGGTGTTCTCGAAAGTAGGCGCCGCCTTGTTGTTGGCGATGCTGGCCACTTCGCGCAGCTGCTCGCGCATGCCGGCTTCAAAGGCGGGCAGGAAGTGCTCGTCCTTGATCTTGTCGAAGGCCGGGTAATTGAACGGCAGGGTGCTGGGCTTGGCGAAGGGATTCGATGCATCCAGGGCAGTGCCGGAACCGGCCGGAGCGGCGAAAGCGGTGCCGGCGAACGCCAGGCTGGCCGCGATGATGAGCATGGTTGGGCGTTTCATTGTCTCTCTCACGAATTCGACTTGGGCTGCCTGCGGGATCGCCGCGCGGCAGGTGCGCCGGAGATCATAACAGGCTTTGTTTCCGTATCGTCACAGTGAAACAAAGTGCTAACAAA
Organism: Massilia sp. IC2-278; assembly: GCF_020708045.1. Classification (GTDB taxonomy): domain Bacteria; phylum Pseudomonadota; class Gammaproteobacteria; order Burkholderiales; family Burkholderiaceae_D; genus Telluria. The sequence goes on along the minus strand of NZ_JAJFES010000002.1, from coordinate 535,109 downwards.
CGCGTATGGACAGGGGTATTGACGGTGTTTACGCGCAGCCCAATGCCTATTTTTCGAAATTTTTGCGGTATTCAGCGAAGGGTTCCAGGCCCATGCTGGCGCGGCGTTCGTCGATGTGTTCGAAGTCCTCGACCGGCAGCAGGAAGGTCTTGCCGTCCTGGTTGGTCTGGAACTGGCTTCCATAGATCTGCTTCTGCTTGTCTTGCGTGAGCACGCGGTCGATCGACAGCGCCAGGTGGTGCGGCGTGATTTCACCGTCCGCCGCCGCCGCTTTCATCAGCACCAGGCAGCGTTTCAGGAAGTCGTCCGTGCCATGCTGGGCGATCAGCCAGGCGGCGTTCGCGGCTTGGTGACCAACCTGGGAAATGCGCGGCCAGCCCTTGTCGGCAATGATCCGGGCCAGGCGTTCTTCGCGTACGCGGTCGTTCTCCTGCCAGCGTTTGATGAAGGCCACGTCGGGCTGCTTGGGAAGGTTCTTGCGAAACTCCTGGTCATCTTCCCCCATGCGAAGCAGCTCGGCCGCCAGTTCCGGCTCGGGCACCTTGGCCGGATACACCAGGAAGTCGCGCGCACCGGTGGTCTGCGGATCGAAGACGATCTTCGGCTCGGCTTCCCAGCCGGATGCCTGCAGGCGCACGCGGTACATGCCCGGGCTCGGCAAGTCGATACGGTAGCGGCCATTCTCGACGTTGCCGACAAGGACAGTCTTCTCGCCGCGCCGGTCGGCTTCGACTGTGATGGCGGAAGGCAGGCTGCCGGTCGAGCTGCGGATCAGGCCGCTGAACTCGACCGCCTGGGCGGCAGTGGCCAGCAGCGACAGGCCAAACAACAGGACGCGTGGTCGAAACGCCATGGCAGACTCGATTAGTTTTAAATTGGCAAGATTCTCGCACAGTTCCCGGGTGGATTGTCAGGATGCCATGCCTGCGGCCAGGCAGTGGAGAAGCAGCGCCGCGTGCTAGCATCCGCCTGTCACGATCGCCCCTTTCCATCATGCTTCCCAAGCTGCACCCCTCATATGATGCCGTCGTCGCCGGCAGCGGCCCTGGCGGCGCCAGCACGGCGCGCGAGCTGGCCCGCGCCGGCATGCGCGTGCTGGTGCTGGAACAGGGCACTGCCGCCCCGCTGACAGGCACGGTAACGCAGATGGCGGCAATGGCCGCCATTCCCGGCAAGGGCGCCTGGCTGCACCGCGACGCTTCGCTGCTGGTCGGCGGCGTTACCCTCGGCGGCAGCTCGGCCATCAACTTCGCCACCGCCGCCCCGCCACCGCAGGCCATGTTCGCGCGCCACGGCATCGACCTGGCGCCGGCCCTGGGCGCATTGCGCACCGAACTGCCGCTGGCGCCCCTGCCCGATTCGCTGGTCGGCCCAATGGCCGCGCGCATGATGGCGGCCGCCCGTTCGCTCTCGCTCGACTGGCGCAAGCTCGACAAGATGATCCGCCCCGCCGCCTGCCGCAGCGGCTGCTGGCGTTGCGTGTATGGCTGCCCTTACGGCGCCAAGTGGACGGCGCGCGACTTCATCGACGAAGCCTGCCGCGCCGGCGCCACGCTGGCGGACCGCACCCGGGTGCTGCGCGTGCTGGTGCAAGATGGCCGCGCGGCCGGAGTCGAGGTCGACATTCAAGGCAGCGTGCAGACGATCTCGGCGCCGATTGTGGTGCTGGCTGGCGGCGGTATCGGTAGTCCGCGCATCCTGCACGCCTCAGGCCTCGGCCCGCGCCGCGTGCCCTTCTTCAGCGACCCGGTGGTGGCGGTGATGGGCACGGTGGACGATATCGATGGCGGAGCCGAAGTGCCGATGGCGGCCGGCCTGCACCTGCACGACGAGGGCGTCGCGCTGGCCGATTTGACGCTGCCGCAACCGATGTATGCGGCATTCGCGGCGCAGGCGGGCCGGGTCGACCGTTTGTTCGCGCACCGCCGCACCTTGAGCATGATGGTCAAGATCCGCGACGAGATCGGCGGCAGCGTCGGGCCGCGCTGGGTCGACAAGACGCTGCAGGCGGGCGACCGCAGGAAGCTGGGGCACGGGGTGGTGATGGCAAAGGCGATCCTGCGCGAGGCGGGCGCACATCACATCTTCAAATCCTGGCATTTCGCCGCGCACCCGGGCGGCAGCGTGCGCATCGGGGAAGGCGTCGATGCGGATTTGCAGACGCCGACGCTGGGCTTGTTCGTGTGCGATGCGTCGGTGATTCCGGAACCCTGGGGCTTGCCGCCGACCTTGACCTTGCTGTGCCTGGGCAAGCGGCTGGGCAGCTGGCTCGCTGCGTAGGGTGGGTTCTCGAACCCACCGACAACGCAATTAGTAATGCGGCGGACGCTCGTTGATCGGGTTCTGGCCGGCTTCCTGCAAATTGCGGATGTGCTCGGCCAGCTTGGCGACCATGGCTTCGAGCTGGTCGATCTTGCGCGCCTGCTGGTACACGGTCTGGTTCAGCGTGTCGACCAGGTCTTCCTGCAGCGCCAGCTTGATTTCGATATCGACAAAACGGTCTTCGTGGTTCACGGGGGTTCCTGCTGAATGCTGGTTAAGAGCGGCATTATGCCTGTTGGCGGGCGGTGTTCGTACTTCGTACGGTGGGCACCCTGTGCCCACGCGGGTACGGGCGTATGCTTGCACCTGCGGCAGTGGCGCATCGCTCGTACAGTATCCGAAGGGCGTCATGCGAACGTGCGTGATCGCCGGACACCGTGCGATCGATCAGTCACGGCAGCGGGTGCAAGCATACGTGTGTACCGCGTGGGCACGGAGTGCCCACCCTACGGGAAACGGCGGCGATGCATCAGCCTACCGGGTAGCGTTGGCGGCGCTACGCCACCGGATTCGGCGCATCCGGCTTCGGCGTCGCCAACAAGGCCTTCAAACTGGCCAGCCGGTCCTTCGGGCTGATGATCTCGCTTTCCTTGGGCGGGGCATCGCCCTCGTCCAGCGCCATCTCCTTGATGAAGCGCGAGGGATCGCAGTGCACCAGCTCGCCGGCGCGCTTCCGTTTCTTGCACCAAGTGATCTGCAGCGTGCGCTGGGCGCGCGTGATCCCCACGTACATCAGGCGCCGCTCTTCCTGGATGCGTGCGGCGATCTTCTCGATCGGGTCGTCCGGGTCACCCTTGTGCGGCAGGATGCCCTCTTCCACGCCCACCAAAAACACGTGTGGATACTCCAGCCCCTTCGACGCGTGCAGAGTCGACATGCGCACCGCGTCCGGCGTTTCGTCCTGGCCTTCGAGCATGGACATCAACGCCACCATCTGCGTCAGCTCCAGCAGGTTCTTTTCCTCGCCGTCGCGGTCACGCCCGCCCCTGCCGCGTTCCTTCAGCCAGTTGGTGAACTCCAGCACGTTCTGCCACTTGCTCTGCGCAGCACGGTCGTCGAAGTTCTCGTACAGGTAGTGCTCGTAGTTCATCTCCTTCATCATGTCGTCCAGCACCTCGGCGGCGTTGTCGCCGCTGCCGGACGGGCCGGGGCGCGTGGCGCGGTCCTCCAGATCGTCGATGAAGCGGCAGAAGTCGCGCAGCGGATGCAGCTGGCGGTCCTGCAATTTCGCCTCGATGCCACCCTTGCCGGCAGCCTCGAACAGCGAGCAGTTCCACTGGCGCGAGAATTCGCCCAGCACTTCCAGCGTGGCCATGCCGACGCCGCGCTTCGGTGTGGTGACGGCGCGGATGAAGGCCGGGTCGTCGTCCTGGTTCGCGATCAGGCGCAGGTAGGCGATGATGTCCTTGATCTCGGCCTTGTCGAAGAAGCTCTGGCCGCCCGACATCGTGTACGGAATGCGCTCCTTGCGCAGCGCCTGCTCCATCACGCGCGCCTGGTGGTTGCCGCGGTAGAGGATCGCGTAGTCCGACCACTTGTTCTTGCGCTGGAAGTGGTCGGCCGAGATCATGATCGCCACCTGGTCGGCTTCCTGGTCGTCGTTCTGCATGCCCATCACCTTGATCGGCTCGCCCAGGCCGTGCTCGGACCAGAGCGATTTTTCGAACAGCTTCGGGTTGTTGCCGATGACGGCATTCGCCGCCTGCAGGATGCGCGTGGTGGAGCGGTAATTCTGTTCGAGCTTGATGACGCGCAGGTCGGGGAAGTCGACCTGCAGCGTCTTCAGGTTCTCGACCGAGGCGCCGCGCCAGGCATAAATCGCTTGGTCGTCGTCGCCGACGGCCGTGAACATCGGCTTCTTGCCGATGCCCGTCACCAGCAGTTTCACCAGCTCGTACTGGCAGGTATTCGTGTCCTGGTACTCGTCCATCAGCAGGTAGCGCAGGCGGCGCTGCCAGCGGTCGCGGATCGGGTCGTTATTCCGGAACAGCTCCACCGGCAGGCGGATCAAATCGTCGAAGTCGACTGCCTGGTAAGCCTGCAGGGTGGCCACGTAGCTGCGGTAGACGCGGCCGGCCTGGGCTTCGTCCTCGTCCTTCGCTCCCTTGATAGCGTCTTCCGGGTCGACCAGGCCGTTCTTCCACAGCGAGATGGCGTTCTGGATGCGGCGGATTTCCTGCTTGTCGGTGGTGAGGCCGAGGTCGGAGACGATGGTGTAGCAATCGTCGCTGTCCATGATGGAAAACTTGTCCTTCAGGCCGACGCCGGCCGCTTCCTGGCGCAGGATCTTCACGCCCAGCGAGTGGAAGGTCGAGACGGTCAGCTGCTTGGCCTGCTTCGGCTGTTTCAGCAGCTTGGCGATACGCTCCTGCATCTCGAGCGCGGCCTTGTTGGTGAAGGTGAGCGCCGCAATCGTGCGCGGATCATAGCCGCAATGCTCGATCATGTAGGCGATCTTCTGGGTGATCACCCGCGTCTTGCCCGAGCCGGCGCCGGCCAGCACCAGGCAGGGGCCGTCGAGATAGAGCACGGCTTCGCTTTGCGGCCCGTTCAGGCCGAACTTTGGTGCATTGGACATGGGGATGCAATCGTGAGGACAGCTGAGTATTGTAGCGAAGCCGGCGCGGCTGTGCGCGGCGAACTTGGGGCTTTCTGGCCGCTTCCCGGGAGCGCTCTGGTCGATCCGGCAATCTTGCTGTGCAAATCTGCAACGCTGGCGGATGGGCACGGGCGCGCAGGTTGAATTCTGCCAAGCTGGCGGCATATGGGCTGCTTCGGGCGTGATCGGTTACCATCGCCCCATCGCGCCCCCCGCGCCCACTGCTACGAGCTGACAACAATGAAATTTGAACACCTGATCGAAATTAACGACCCGCTCAACCCGCTGATCGACACGATCACCCGCGAACAGCTGTGGCGCGGCCTGGTCATCCGCGCCGAATCGCCGAAGCTGTTCGTGCCGCACCTGGACGAATGCGAGATCGGCGAACGCGAAAGCGGCAGCTTCCAGCGCCGCCTGCGCTACGGCGACCTGGTGGTGAACGACACCGTCATCCTGACCCCGCTGCAGGAAGTGCGCTATGAGGTGCCGGCCCAGGGTGAAATCCAGGCGTCCCTGCTGACCATGACCATCGAGGCGCCGGATTCGGCGCGGCTGTACGTGCGCTTCGCGTACGACGACGGCACCGGCGAGCACAGCGATCCGGCGAACAAGATGTACGACGATTTCAAGAAATCGGCGTATGAGGAGGCGGATATCGATACGGTGCGCATCCTGCGCCAGATGGCGGCTGACGGGAAGCTGGATGCGAGTTACCTGAACTGAGATGATGTATCTGGGACGTTAGCGTATCCCGTACGGTGGGCACTCCGTGCCCACGCGGAACGCCGCATCATGTTGGCGCTCGGTTTGTCGATCGATTTGCGTCTTGCTGACCCGTCTCAATGATCATCCGTGATGCCTCCCGTGCGACGGTGAACGCGCCCTACAATCCGCGCCACCATGTCCCGCTACCGCCGCGCCCGTGATGGCCAAACCTACTTCTTCACGCTGGTCTCCTACTGGCGCCGCCCTATCCTCTGTTCGGTTCCGATCCGCACGGCCCTGCGCTCAGCGTTGATCGACGTCCGCCAACGCCGCCCTTTCGAGATCGATGCCTGGGTCCTGATGCCGGATCACCTGCACACCATCTGGACCCTGCCGCCGGATGATGCCGACTATTCGACGCGCTGGGCCCTGATCAAGCGTCTCGTTTCCCGTTCATGCGCGACCCAGTTCGAAGATGGCTGGCAACCGTCTGCATCACGCATCAAGCACCGCGATGCGAGCATCTGGCATCGCCGCTTCCATGAGCACAAGATTCGCGACGAATGGGATTTCGAGCGGCATGCGGATTACATTCATTTCAATCCGGTCAAGCACGGGTATGCCGCAAGCGCGGCGGTGTGGCCGTTTTCGACGTTTCATCGGTATGTGCGCGAGGGCGTGTATCCGGCGGATTGGGGTGGGACGGTGCACGCGCAGCGGGTGGAGTGGGATTAGTTCGTGCGCGTGGCCGGGATCGGGGCCGCGGAGCGAATTGTTGCGGCAGCGGGTCAAAAGGATAGGCACGTAACCGCGTGGGCACGGAGTGCCCACCGTACGGTCGAAGCTACCTTTGCGCTTACGTCCCCGGCTCCGAATCGGCCGGATCGGTATGGTTCACCCCTTTCGCCAAATTCGCCGCCAAATCGCGCAACGCCGTGCGCACGCCCTCCTCTATCACCGGATGATAGAACGGCATCTCCAGCATCTGCGGCACGGTCAGGCGTGCCTGCACGGCCCAGGCCAGCAAATGGCTGATGTTCTCCCCGCGCGGCGCGATCATCTCGGCGCCCAGGAAACGGCAGGTGCCATACTCCGCATACACCCGTAGCATCCCCTTGTTCTGCAACATCACCCGGCTGCGCCCCTGGTTCTCGAACGAGACCTGCCCGATGGCGAACTTCGGCCGCCCACCCTCGCACAGGGTCTTGTAGTTCTTGCCGCAGGTGGCGATGTTCGGCTCCGTGAACGCGATCGCCAGCGGCGTGCGGCGCAGGCCGGGGCGCACGTCGGGGAAGCGGCCCGCGTTCTCGCCAGCGATCTTGCCGTGATCGGCCGCTTCGGCCAGCAGCGGCAGTTCGTTGTTGGCGTCGCCCGCAATGAAGATGTGGCTGTTCCCGCATTGCATGGTGCGGCTATCAAAAGCCGGGATGCCGTTGGCCTGCAGTTCCAGCCCGGTTTCTTCCAGCCCCATGCCGTGCACGTTCGGCGTGCGGCCGGTGGCCAGCAGCACGTACTGGAAGCGCTCGCTCGTTTCCTTGCCGAGGGCGTCGCGCGTGGTGAGCAGGACCTCGTCACCCTGCTGCTCCGCTCGCACGACTTCGGTCTGGAAGCGCAAATCGAGATCCTGCGACAGGGTACGCGTGGCCGCGCGCAGCACTTCCGGGTCACTCAGGTGGGCGACGCTGCCGCCGCGTGCGAACAGGCTCACGCGCACGCCAAGGCGCGTCAGGGCCTGGCCCAGTTCCAGTCCGATCACGCCGGTGCCGATCACGGCCACCGAGCTGGGCAGAGCGTCCCAGTAAAACACGTCGTCGCTGGTGACGATGCCTGGGCCGACGTCCTTCAGTTGCGGCAGCACGGTCGGTGTGGAGCCGGTGGCGATCACGACCGTCTTCGCTTCGATCTCGGTATGCTCGTCCACGCGCAGCGTGTGCGGCCCGATGAAGCGTGCCCGCCCCTGGATCTTGTCCGCGGCCGGGAAGCCCTCGACGCTTTCAAGCACGAAGCCGACGAAGCGGTCGCGCTCGCGCCGCACGCGTTCCATCACGGCGCGGCCGTCGATGCGCTTGCCCTCGGGGTGCACGCCGAAGCCCGGCGCCAGGTCCAGCATGTGGGCCGCATCGGCGGCGGCGATCAGGAGTTTGCTCGGCATGCAGCCAACGCGTGCGCAGGTGGTGCCGTAAGGGCCGCTTTCGATGGCGACCACGCGCGCCCCTTCGGCACGGGCGGCGCGGTAGGCCGACATGCCGGCGGTGCCGGTGCCGATCACGGCCACGTCCACATTCATTTTGTTCATTGTTGTCCTCGTCGTTCTGGCTCCGAGAGGTTACGCTTTTTTTGCCGCTCTTGCCCGTTGCTGGCGCCTGCGGCGTGCTCAGATGTCGAGCGGATCGACCTCGAGCGACCAGCGCACGCGCGTCTTCAGCGCCCGCAGCAAGCCCACCCACTCCTTCAGGAAGGCCTGCAGCGCCGGGCGCGAGCTCGACTCGACCAGCAGCTGGGCGCGGTCGACGTTATACACGCGCGTCATGGTCATCGGGATCGGGTCGTTCAGGGTGATGGCATCGGTCGGCAGGATGTCGCGCGCCCCTTCCAGGAAAGCGATCGCGGTGGCCAGTTCCGGCGCCTCGGCGCGCAGCAGCGCCTGGTACATGTAGGGCGGCAGCGCGGCCTGGCGGCGCTCTTCCAGCAGGCTGCCGGCATAGCGGTCGTAGTCGTGTTTCACCACCGCCGCGTACAGCGGGTGCTGGGCATAGCGGGTCTGGATCAGCACCTCCGAGGCCAGCCCGGCGCGTCCGGCGCGGCCCGCCACCTGCATCAGCTGGGCGAACAGGCGCTCGCTGGCGCGGTAGTCCTGCGAGAACAGCGCCGTGTCCGGATTCAAAATGCCGACCAGGGTCAGCTTCTTGAAGTCGTGGCCCTTGGCGACCATTTGCGTGCCGATCAGGATGTCGACCTCGCCGCGGTGCACGGTGTCGAAGGCTTCCTGGGCGCTGCCCTTCTTGCGCGTGGAATCGGCGTCGATGCGCAGGATGCGCGCTTCCGGGAACATCGCCGCCAGCCCTTCCTCGAAGCGCTGGGTGCCACGCCCCAAAGGCTGCAAATCGACGTTGCCGCAGGTCGGGCAGTGGCGCGGGATGCGCAGCTCCAGGCTGCAGTGGTGGCAGCGCAGGCGGTGCTCGGGCTTGTGCAGCACCATGAACGAGGTGCAGCGCGTGCAATTGCTGATCCAGCCGCAGGATTCGCAGGTGATCACCGGCGCATAACCGCGCCGGTTCAGGAACAGCAGCGACTGTTCGCCGCGCTCCAGGCGTTTGCGCAGCGCGGCCAGCAGGCCGGAGGTGAGGCCTTCCTTCGGCTTGTCGCGCTCCATGTCGAGCAGGCGCACGGTGGGCAGCACGGCGTCGCGCACGGCGCGCTCGCGCAGTTCGAGCTTGCGGTAGCGGCCCGTCTGCGCGTGGTGCCAGCTTTCCAGCGAGGGCGTGGCCGAACCCAGCACGATGGGAATGCGCAGCTGGTGCGCGCGCCACACGGCCAGGTCGCGCGCGGAATAGCGCAGGCCTTCCTGCTGCTTGTACGAGGGGTCGTGCTCTTCGTCGATGACGATCAGTTTCAAATGCGGCAGCGAAGCCAGGATCGCCAGGCGCGTGCCGAGCACGATGCGCGCCTGGCCCCCGTGCGCGGCCAGCCAGTGCAGCATGCGTTCGCCTTCCGACAGGCTGCTGTGCAGGGTGGCCAGGGCCAGGCCCGGGAAGCGCGCGCGGATATTCCCTTCCAGTTGCGGCGTCAGGTTGATTTCCGGGACCAGGATCAAAATTTGCGCCTGCGGGTCGCGCGCCAACACCTGGGAGCAGGCCTGCAGGTAGACCTCGGTCTTGCCGCTGCCGGTCACGCCGTATAGCAGCAGCGGCTTGAAGCCGATCGCGCCGCCGATGGCATCGGCCGCTTCGCGCTGCTCCGGGTTCAGGGGCGGCATGCCGGACGGGGTGGCATCGGTCGCGGCATCGAGCTTGGCCAGCTTTTTCAGTGCGCGGTCGAGCGCCACGGTTTTCGGGATGCGCAGGTTCTTCGGCAGGCCGGGCAAGGCCACTTCACCCAGCGGACGCTGGTAGTAATCGGCCGCGAAACCGGCCAGCGCCAGCCACTCTTTCGAGAGCGGCGCGAGCTGGCTGCGCACTGCCAGTGCATCCTTGAGCTTCTCGGGCGGGACGTCGGTCTCGTGCTTGACCGCGACGATCAATCCCATCACTTCGCGCCGCCCGAAGCTCACCAGCGCCAGCTGTCCGACCAGGGGCAAGGCGCCTTCCTCATGCGGCCAGCCGTAGTCGAACACGCTATTGAGCGGCGTGTCGAGTGCGATTTGTAGGATGCAATGCGGCAAATTTATCCTTGTCGTACAGGCTGTGGAAAACTTTGTGGAGAATGGAAGGCTTGACCGGTGGAGAAGTTTACGTTAAGTCAAACGATACGTGGATACGCGGAAATACAAGAAAAATAAGCCCTGTATATTCAATCACTTACGCCAGCCAAAGTAGTCCACAGCAACTTGGTTCCCGCTCTGCAATGATTGTGTATAACCTTGGTTTCCATGCTAAGGCATGCAACAAAGTAATGAAGATTTAAACAATAATCTACGAAGCTTTGTCTAAGTATCGGTAAACACGGGAGTTTTTATAGCCGAGCTCAGCGTGCTGTTGATAACTTTGTGAACAAGGAAGTGAAAAGCACTGATTTCGCCGGGAAAACTCGCTTTCGTACTAGCAAGCCAATCGATTAAACAAAGAAAAACTCTTTGAATTCAATAGCTTGCTGTTTACGCTCACTCAGCCAATTGTCCACAGCCTCTAGACTTGCATTTTTGAAACTTGTGAACAAGTGTGATTTTGCTGCGCCGCGGTGGACATTTTGTCCACCCTGCCTGGCAAATCAGCCAGCGCGCTGGCGGCGGCTGAAGCTGTGCACAGCTTCCACCATGGCGCTCACCGATTCCGGCGGCGTGAACTGCGAAATGCCGTGGCCAAGGTTGAACACGTGGCCCGAACCGGCCGACGGTGCGCCGTAGGCGGTGAGCGAGCGTTCCACCTCGGCGCGGATCTGGTCCGGCTCGGCGAACAAGATGGCCGGGTCGAGGTTGCCCTGCAGGGCCACGCGGTCGCCGACCAGGGCGCGGGCGCGGCCCAGGTTCACGGTCCAGTCCAGGCCCAGCGCATCGGCGCCGATGTCCGCCATTTCGTCGAGCCAGATGCCGCCGCCCTTGGTAAAGACGATTGCCGGAATGCGCACGCCATCTTTTTCGCGCTGCAGCTGGCTGAGGACCTGCTGCATGTACTTCAGCGAGAACTCCTGGTAGGCGCCGTCGGCCAGCGCACCGCCCCAGGAATCGAAGATCATCACGGCCTGGGCGCCGGCGTCGATCTGGGCGTTCAGGTACTGCGCCACAGCGGTGGCGTTGATCTCCAGGATGCGGTGCATCAGGTCCGGGCGCGCGTACAGCATCTTTTTGATGGTGTGGAATTCGCGCGAGCCCTGGCCTTCGACCATGTAGCAGGCCAGCGTCCACGGGCTGCCCGAGAAGCCGATCAGCGGCACGCGGCCGTCGAGCGCCAGGCGGATCGAGGTGACGGCCTTGAACACGTAGTCGAGCGAGTCCATCTCCGGCACACGCAGCGCCAGCACGTCGGCCTCGGTGCGCAGCGGACGCTCGAACTTCGGGCCTTCGCCGTCGGCGAAGTACAGGCCCAGGCCCATCGCATCGGGGACGGTCAGGATGTCCGAGAACAGGATCGAGGCGTCGAGCGGATAGCGGTCGATCGGCTGCAGCGTGACTTCGGTGGCGTAGTCCGGGTTCTTTGCCAGGCCCAGGAACGATCCGGCACGCGCGCGGGTGGCGCGGTATTCCGGCAAGTAGCGCCCCGCCTGGCGCATCAGCCAGACAGGCGTGTACTCGGTCGGCTGGCGCAGCAGCGCGCGCAGGAAAGTATCGTTCTTGAGCGGGGCAAATTGTGGCATGGCTGACAATAAAGGCGTCGGGAAGAGGGTTATTATCGCATTCTTGAGGGGGTCTTGGCATCCGGCTGCGGTTTCGTAGGGTGGGTACTCGTACCCACCATGTGCGCGTGATGTGTTGTGAAACCGGTGGGTACAAGTACCCACCCTACGGACTTGGCATCCGGCTGGGTAGCTCGGCAGGTGCGCACCGAGGTTTCGTAGGGTGGACACCTGTGTCCACGCGGTACATCGACTGAACGATCGAAACGATATCGCGAGTCGCGACAGCCGAATCCGCGTGGACACAGGTGTCCACCCTACGAAAACCAGGCTAACTCTTATAATGCTGGTTCATCTTCCTGAGCTAACCGCCATGACCGACTCGACCCGCCCACAGGCCGCGCCCTGCGGCACCTGGACTTCCCCGATCAGCGCCGCCGTGGTCGCCGCCGGCGCCATGCCGCTGTCCCAGCTCGCGCTCGACGGCCAGGACGTGCTGTGGCTGGCCGGCCGCGCCAGCGAAGCCGGCCGCACCACCCTGCTGCGCCGGCGCGCGCACGACGTAACCGAGCTGACCCCGGCCCCGTTCAACGTGCGCACCCGCGTGCACGAGTACGGCGGCGGCGCGTATGCGGCCGACGGAGGCACGGTCTGGTTCTCGCACCACGCCGACAACAAGCTGTACCGCGTGGAAGACGGTGGCGAGCCGGTCCTGATGACGAAGGAAGACGCCGTGCGCTACGCCGACTTCGTGCCGGACCGCGCGCGCAATCGCCTGGTCGCCGTGCGCGAAGACCACCTGGCCGGCGAAGCCTACCCGGTCAACACGGTGTGCGCGGTCGGCTTCGACGGAACAGAGACCATCCTCGTCGACGGCAACGACTTTTATGCCGCCCCGCGCCTGTCCCCCGATGGCAAGCAGCTGGCCTGGCTGTGCTGGGACCACCCGCGCATGCCCTGGCAAGGCACCGAGCTGTGGGTGGCCGATGTCGGGGAAGACGGCAAGCTGGTCGACGGCCGCCTGGTGGCAGGCGGCATGGACGAGTCGATCTGCCAGCCCGAGTGGTCGCCCGAAGGCCTGCTGCATTTCGTGTCCGACCGCAGCGGCTGGTGGAACCTGTACCGCTTCGAGCACGGCGTGGTGCACGCGCTGTGCCCGCGCGAAGCCGAATTCGGCGGCCCGCACTGGAGCTTCGGCGGCTCGATGTACGGCTTCCGCTCGGAAGACGAAATCGTCTGCACCTATATCGAGGACGGCGTCAGCCGCCTGGCCAGCCTGTCGACGCGCGGCTGCACACTCACGCCCATCGACACGCCCTACCAGGAAATCCGCGAACTGCGCGTGACGCCGCAGGCGGTGGCCGTGCTGGCCGGCTCACCGACCATCGCCCTGGAACTGGCCCTGATCGACCCTGCCACCGGCGCACGCGAAGTGCTGGCGCGCTCGATCGACGCCCTGCCCGACACCGGCTATTTGTCCGTCCCGCGCAGCATCCGCTATCCGAGCGCGAACGGCCGCAGCGCCTATGCCTTCCATTACGCGCCGACCAACAAGGACTACGCACCGCAGAACGGCGAGCTGCCGCCCTTGATCGTGATCGGCCACGGCGGCCCGACCGGCATGGCCACCAGCACCCTGAAACTGGCGACACAATTCTGGACCAGCCGCGGCTTCGCCGTGCTCGACGTGAACTACGGCGGCAGCAGCGGCTTCGGGCGCAGCTACCGCGACCTGCTCAAGGGTCAGTGGGGCGTGATCGACGTCGAGGACTGCGTGGCCGGCGCGCGCCACCTGGCCGAACAAGGCCTGGCCGACCCCGAGCGCCTGCTGATCCGCGGCAGCAGCGCCGGCGGCCTGACGACCTTGTCGGCCCTGGCCTTCCACGACGTCTTCAAGGCCGGCGCCAGCTACTATGGCGTGTCCGACCTGGCCGGCCTGGACGCCGACTCGCACAAGTTCGAGTCGCACTACAACGAATACCTGATCGCACCCAAGGCGCAGGCCGACGCCGTCTACCGCCAGCGCTCGCCGATCCACCACACGGCCTCGCTCAAGCGCCCGATGATCTTCTTCCAGGGCCTGGACGACAAGGTGGTGCCGCCCCAGCAGTCGGAGTCGATGGTGGAGGCGCTGCGCGCCAGCCGCGTGCCGGTGGCCTACATCACGCTCGAAGGCGAAGGCCACGGCTTCCGCAAGGCCGACAGCGTCGTGAAAACGCTGGAAGCGGAGCTGGTGTTCTACTTGCGCGTGTTCGGCATCCCGGTCCCAGGCGGGCTGCCTGAAGTCGAGATCGAGAACCTGGCTGCATGACGCCGAACAACCTACGCCAGGCCATTCCCGGACTCGCAGATGAATTCAAACGCCCGCTCGGCCTGCTCGCGCTGGCGGGCGAGCCGATGGGGCGCAAGCGCATCTTCGACTGCCTGAAGCTGATGTACCAGGGCAGCTTTACCGAAAGCGCCTCGAACGCCGACCTGAACCAGCTGAGCGAGCATGGCCTGATCCAGGAAGTCACGGGCCGCGGCTTCGTCATCGCGCCCGAGGCCTCGTGGCCGGCCCTGAAGGCGGTGATCGACAACGACGAGATCGAAGACCTGGCCGCCGCCTACCTGCACGACATGCCGGTGCGGATGGACTGGCAGGGCCGCCCGGTGCTGCGCAGCTACCGCCAGGGCCTGGCCCTGCTGCGCGTGGCGCTCGTCACCGGCAAGGAAAGCGCGCTGATCTCGCCGCTGCTGGCTGCCTGCCTGGCCTGCCACGAAGCGGCGTACTCGCCGCCCTTCGTCGATATCTGCGCACGCCCCTTCGAGCCGGAGCTGCTCGACCACATCAATCCACGCGTGCTCGAAGGCGTGCTGGCGGTACTGATCCACCATGCCCAGCGCGAACTGGAGGTAGCGGCGGACATCCGCGCCTATACCGAACGTTACGTGGCCCAGGGCTGGGCCTCGATGGGCCTGCGCGTGGCGCTGGCCGAGCACCTGATCCTGTGCGGCCGCCTGGACGACGCCGGCGCGCTGCTGGCGGAGCTGGACGACTCCACCGCCCTGTTCTACCGCAGCGTGATCCTGCTGCTGCGCGATGGGCTCGATGAGGCCCTGGCCGGCTTCGACGCCGCCCTCAAGCTGCTGCGCCGCGAAACCGGCAGGCGCAAGGCGGTCTTCCCCGGCATCGGCGGCCACCTGTACGTGACGGCCATGCTGCGCCGCGACGACGCCAGGCTGCATAAAGCCCTCGACAGTTATCTCGACAGCGCCACGCGCGCCGTGCAGAGCCACGATACCGCCGTCTACCAGCAACTGAGCATGCTGCGCCAGATCCGCGGCGGCACGGTCGATGCCAACGTGCTGCCGTCGCGGAACTGGGAAACCGCGTTGCAGCCGGTGATGTTCCGCGCGCTCATGCACTGGTGGCTGGGCATGCCGCAGCTCGCCAACCGCAGCGAGCTGCTGGAAGAAAGCCTGGCGCTGTCGGAAGCGGCCGGCTTCGACCTGGTCAGCGCACAGCTGGCCGGTGTGCTCGGGCAGATGGGCAGCATCGCGCACGAGCAGCGCGCCATCGCCCTGCGCCGGCAGCACCGGCTCACCGACATGACGCTCTGGTTCGAGCGCGAGCAGGCCTGGGAGCGCCAGCTGAACGCCCTCATCAACCTGCAGCCGGCCGTGAACGTGGAAGTGGTGAAGGAATCGCGCCTGGTCTGGCTGCTGCGCTACGACGCCCAGTACGGCGTGCAGGAAGTCGAGCCGCGCGAGCAGAAGCGCGATGCGCAGGGCGCCTGGAGCCGCGGCCGCCCGGTGGGCCTGAAGCGCCTGCTCGAAGAAGCCGCCGCGCTCGACTTCGTCACGGCGCAAGACCTGCAGGTGGTCGCCAGCATCGGCGCCCAGCGCCAGCAATACAGCAGCAACCTGCGCTACGACTTCGACCTCGACAAGGCCGTGGCCGCGCTGATCGGCCACCCGCTGCTGTTCTGGATGGACTCTCCGGGCACGCGCGTGGAACTGCTGCCGGGCGAACCCGAGCTGCTGGTCAAAGCCGACCGCGACAACGTGACGATCTCGCTGCGCCCGCCCCTGCACCGCGGTGCCGGCGACGTGGTGGTCACGCGCGAGTCGCCGACCCGCCTGCGCGTGGTGCGCGTGCGCGACGAGCACCGCCGCATCGGCGCGATCGTCGGCGAGTCGCTGGTCGTGCCCCTGGAAGCCGAAGTGCGCGTGCTGCAGGCGATCGGCGCGATTTCCTCGATCGTCACGGTGCAGTCGGACATCGGCGCCAGCTCCGCGGATATCGAACGCATCGCCGCCGACCCGCGCCTGCACGTGCACCTGCTGCCCTATGGCCAGGGCCTGCGCATCCGCATCCTGGTGCGGCCGTTGCCGGACAGCGGCGCCTATTACGCGCCGGGCAGCGGCGCCGAGCGCGTGATCGCCGATGTGAATGGCGTGCGCACCGAAGCGAAACGCGACCTGAACCTTGAGCGCGAAAGCCAGCGCCAGCTGCTGCTTGAATGCCGCGCACTCGAAAGCGCGGAAGAAGAGCACGGCGAATGGCTGCTCGGCCAGCCTTTCGCCAGCCTGGAGCTGGTAAGCGAGCTGCAGGAGCTGGACCCGGCGCGCGTGGTCATCGCCTGGCCCGAAGGCGAGCCTTTCCGCGTCAGCAAAAAGGTGTCGTCGAAATCCGTGCGCCTGAACATCAAGCGCGACAAGGACTGGTTTGCCGCGAATGGCGAAGTCGTGGTCGACGAAAACCGGGTGATGGACCTGGTGTCGCTGCTGGAAAAGATGCGCGGCAGCGAAGGCCGTTTCATCGCGCTGGGCGACAACCAGTTCCTGGCGCTGACCAACGAACTGCACCGCAGGCTCACCGACCTCGCCGCCTACACCGATGCCAACGGGGACGCGCTGCGCGTGCACCCGCTGGCCAGCTTCGCGCTGGAAGAACTGGCGCTTGACGCCGGCAACGTGGAATTCGACAAGGCCTGGCGTACCCACCTGAAGAAAATGGCGGACAACGCCGCCTATGAGCCGCAGCTACCGTCCACCCTGCAGGCCGAGCTGCGCGACTACCAGCGCGAAGGTTTCGAGTGGCTGGCGCGCCTGGCCCACTGGGGCGTGGGCGCCTGCCTGGCCGACGACATGGGCCTCGGCAAGACCCTGCAGGCGCTGGCCCTGATCCTGCTGCGCGCACCGAACGGCCCGACCCTGGTGGTGGCGCCGACCTCGGTCTGCACCAACTGGATCGCGGAAGCGGCGCGCTTTGCGCCGACGCTGAACATCAAGCTGTTCGGCACCGGCGAGCGCGCCGGGATGCTGGAAAGCGCCGGCCCCTTCGACGTGATCGTCGCCAGCTACGGCCTGCTGCAGCTGGAAGCGCCGCTGTTCGCCAAGAAGACCTGGCACACCATCGTGCTCGACGAAGCGCAGGCCTTCAAGAACGCGGCCACGCGCCGCTCACAAGCGGTGATGGCGCTACGCGGCGACTTCCGCATGATCGCCACCGGCACGCCGCTGGAAAACCACCTGGGCGAACTCTGGAACCTGTTCCGGTTCATCAACCCGGGCCTGCTCGGCACCGCCGACCAGTTCCAGCTGCGCTTTGCCGGCCCCATCGAAAAGGCCCAGGACAAGCGCGCCGAGGCTGGCGCACGCACGCGTTTGCGGCGCCTGACGCAGCCCTTCATCCTGCGCCGCACCAAGAGCCAGGTGCTGACCGAACTGCCGCCGCGCACCGAGATCGTGATCCCGGTCGAGCTGACCGCGGAAGAAACCGCGTTCTACGAGTCGCTGCGGCGCGAAGCGCTGGACAAATTGTCGGCACTCGAAGCGCCGGAAAGCCAGAAGTCGATCGCCATCCTGGCCGAGATGATGCGGCTGCGCCGCGCGGTCTGCAATCCGGAGCTCGTCGCCCCGGGACTGGGCATCGCCAGCAGCAAACTGAATACCTTTGCGCACCTGATCGACGACCTGCTGGAGAACCGCCACAAGGTGCTGGTGTTCAGCCAGTTCGTCGACCACCTGACCCTGATCCGCAAGCTGCTCGACGAACGCGGCATCGCCTACCAGTACCTGGACGGTTCCACGCCCATGCAGGAGCGGAAAAAACGCGTCGACGCCTTCCAGGCCGGCGAAGGAGACCTGTTCCTCATCAGCCTGAAGGCGGGCGGCGTCGGCATCAACCTGACGGCGGCCGACTACGTGATCCACATGGACCCTTGGTGGAACCCGGCGGTGGAAGACCAGGCCTCGGACCGCGCGCACCGCATGGGGCAGCAGCGGCCGGTGACCATCTACCGCCTGGTGGCGCGCCACACCATCGAGGAAGGCATCGTCGAACTGCACGGCCACAAGCGCGACCTGGCCGACAGCCTGCTCGAAGGCGGCGACATGGCGGCGCGCATGTCGCCGAGCGAGATGCTGGCGATGCTGCAGCAGGGACTGGCGCGCTGAGCCCATCCATGTGATCATTGCCGCTTTTGCAAGCGCAGCCGCATGCGAAAAAGGAGCCGGCGCAGGCTGGCGCAAAACGTGACGTATTGTTTCAAGCACCCGCAAGCAGCCTGAATGGTGCTACGCTGGCGCGCTGGCCTGCGTTCTCGTTGCGCCCGGCGCCCCGATTCATACTCCACAGGGCCGATCAAGATGATGAAAACGAAACTCGCGCTGGCGGTCATGCTCGCCAGCCTCGCGCTGGCGCCCGCCAGCGCCAAGCAGACCAAGAGCGCCAAGCCGAAGGCGACGAAAGTAGTCAAATCCAAAGCGTCTTCCAAGGCCAAAGCGCCCGCCGCCAAGGGCAAATCGAAAGGCAAGGCCGTCGCAGCCGCTGCGGCGGCAACCGGTGCTTCGGTCGCAGCAGCCAAATCGACCGGCTCCGAAAAACGCCTCGACCGCCGCGCCGATTCTTACAGCATGCAGTACCTGACCGCGCTCTGGCGCGTCGATCCCGAAGGAGGCATCTCGGTCGGCAAGTTCGACGCCGCCGCGAATCTCACCATTCCCGACGACGCCACGCGCGCGAAAAAACTCGCCTTTGCCGGCGAGTGGCTGGAAAAATTCCGCAAGCTCGACCAGCGCCAGATGTCGCCGCGCCAGCGCACCGACGTCGCCCTCCTGATCAACAAGCTCGAGACCGACCGCTGGCGCCTGACCACGCTGCGCGAGTTCGAATGGAACCCGTCGCTGTACAACGTGGCCCAGCCGCTCGACCTGATCCTGAACACCGACTACGCGGCGAAACCGCAGCGCCTGCGCACCATCCTGAAGCGCCTGGCCGACGTGCCGGCCTACTACCAGGCGGCGCAGGCGACGATCAAGAACCCGACGCGCGAGCACACCCAGCTGGCGATCGCCCAGGCGCCGGGCACCCTGGCCGTGCTGGCCGACCTTGGCCAGGCGGCCCAGGAATCGATCCTGAACGCCCAGGAAAAGGCGATCTTCGCGCAGCGCATCGCGAATGCCGGCACTGCGGTGCTGGGCTACGTGGATTACCTGGAAAAGCTGGACAAGACCCTGGCGCAAAGCGGACAGGCGCGTCCGTTCAGGCTGGGCAAGGCGCTGTACGAACAGAAGTTCGCGCTCGAGATCCAGTCGGCCAGCAGCGCCGAGCAGACCTTCCGCAAGGCCCTGCGCACGCGCGAGGAACTGCTAGCGCGCATGGACACGATCTCGGATGAACTCTGGCCGCGCTACATGGCCGGTGTGAGCAAACCGAATGACCGCTTCAAGAAGATCGGCCTGCTGATCGACAAGCTCTCAGCACGCCACGTCGCGCGCGAAAACTTCCTGCCCGAGATCCGGCGCCAGATTCCGGAACTGCAGGACTGGGTGATCAAGCACGACCTGCTGACCCTCGACCCGAACAAGCCGCTGGAAGTGCGCGAAACGCCGATGTACCAGCGCGGCGTGGCCGGCGCCAGCATCGACGCGCCGGGCCCATACCGTCCGAAGGACCGCACCTACTACAACGTGACGCCGCTGGACGGCCTGTCGGCCGAGCAGGCCGAGAGCAGCCTGCGCGAGTACAACGAGTGGATCCTGCAGATCCTGAACATCCACGAAGCCATTCCCGGTCACTACGCCCAGCTGGTGCATGCGAACCGTTCGCCGTCGCTGGTGAAGTCCCTATTCGGGAACGGCGCCATGGTCGAAGGCTGGGCCGTGTACGGCGAGCGCATGATGCTCGAATCCGGCTACGGCGGCAACGCGCCGGAAATGTGGCTGATGTACTCGAAGTGGAACCTGCGCAGCGTGACCAACACCATCCTCGACTACTCGGTGCACGTGCTCGGCATGCGCCAGGAAGCGGCGATGGACCTGCTGGTGAACCAGGCCTTCCAGACGCGCCAGGAAGCAACCGAGAAGTGGCGCCGCGTGCAGCTGTCGTCGGTACAGCTGACCAGTTACTACAGCGGCTACAGCGAGATCATGGAACTGCGCGAGCAGCGCAAGCAGGCACTGGGCGACCGCTTCAACCAGAAGCAGTTCCACGACCAGTTCCTCAGCTATGGCAATGCGCCGGTGAAGATGATCGCGGAGTTGATGAAAGACTGAGCGATGATGGACTGAGCAAGACTGCATCGACACCGAACCGGGGCCACAGGCTCCGGTTTTTTTTTGCGCCTGTCCGCTACCAACTTCCCGTCAGGCGAAGTCCGGCACCTCGTAGCCGGCGCGCTGGCGCGCTTCGCGCAGTACGGCCTGCGGCGGCTTGCCGAGCGTGCGCACAAAGGCGCGCCGCATCCTTTCCTCGTCGCCGAAACCGGTTTGCGCCGCCACCCGCGCAATCGAGACGTGGCCGTCTTCCAGCATCGAACGTGCCGCTTCCAGGCGCAGCTTCTCGATGGCCTTGGCCGGCGAATGGCCCGTCTGGTCGCGGAACGCGCGGCTGAAGTGGCGCGGGCTCCAGTTGACGTGGCCGGCCAGCTGCTCCACCGACAGCGGCGTTTGCAGGTTCTGCTTCGCGTACAGCAGCGCGCTGCGGATACGGTCCGAGCCGCCATCCATTTCGGCCAGCGACGAAAACTGCGACTGGCCGCCGGTGCGGCGGTGGTACATCACCAGCTTGCGCGCTACCGTCCTGGCCAGTTCGCTGCCCAGGTCCGCCTCGACCAGGGCGATTGCCAGGTCGATGCAGGCCGTCATGCCGGCCGAGGTCCAGACCGGACCGTCGTTCACGAAGATCTTGTCGTCATCGAGAAGAATGCCGGGGTACTGCTTCCTGAGCTGGTTGCCGAGCGCCCAGTGCGTCGTCACGCGGCGGCCATCGAGCAGCCCGGCCTCGGCGGCAACAAAGGCGCCGGTGCACAGGCAGGCGGTACGGCGCGTCCGCGGCGCTGTACGGCGCAGGGCCGCCAGTAGTTCCGGCTCGGCCGGCGCCACCACCGTCGGCCCGGCGATCAAAAGGGTGTCGTAGACGCGCCGGCCGATCGGCGCCGTGTCCACCTGCACCCCGGCCGAGCTGCGCACCGGCCCGCCGCTGTGCGACACCGTCTCGACGGTATACGGCGCGCCGCCATGCTCGGCATTGGCCAGCTCGAAAGCCGTCAACGCGGCGAAGTCGAGCATCTGGAAACCGGGGAAGACGACGAGTGCGATACGTGCGGCCATGGCATGCCCGATGGAGTGGATGATGCGCCGATTCTAACGCGGAACATGGCCGTAATGCGATGTCTGGAAAAGAGGGAAAGATGTCATATCGGTCTTCGGCTTACGGGGCCATACTTCATCTCATCAACCCACCCCCACACAAGGAGATCGACATGAACACCACTTCCCCACGCGGTACCGCATTGATTACTGGCGCATCCTCAGGCATCGGCGCCATCTACGCGCAGCGCCTGGCCGAACGCGGCTACGATTTGATCCTGGTTGCCCGCAACGAAGAGCGCCTGCACGCCGTGGCCGACAAGGTACAGGCCGCCCATGGACGCCAGGTCACCGTGGTCCAGGCCGACCTGGGCCAGCGCGACGACCTGGCGCGGGTCGAAGCGATCCTGCGCGCCGACGCCTCGATCACGCTGCTGCTGAATAACGCCGGCTTTGGCGGCGTGACGCCGCTGCTCGACTCGGAGGTCGACCGCATGGAACAGATGATCGACATTAACGTGACCGCCCCCACCCGCCTTACCTATGCGGCGGCGCCCGGCTTCGTGGCGCGCGGCGCCGGCACGATCATCAACATCGCCTCGATCGTTGCAGTGGCGCCTGAAATCCTGAACGGCGTGTACGGCGCCAGCAAGGCCTACGTGCTGGCCCTGACCCAGTCCCTGCAGCATGAACTGGCGGACAAGGGCGTGCGGGTGCAGGCCGTCCTGCCGGGCGCCACCGCCACCGAGTTCTGGGACACCGCCGGCATGGCGTATTCGAACATGCCGCAGAACTGGGTCATGCACGCCAGCGACATGGTCGATGCCGCCCTTGCCGGCTTGGACCAGGGCGAAGTCGTCACCATCCCGCCGCTGCAGGACGGCGCCGACTGGACCCGTCACGAAGCCAGCCGCCAGGCACTGGCACAGCGCTTCTCGCACGCACAGCCCGGCGCACGTTACCTGGCCGCTGCCTGACGATCCTCCGCTTTCGGATCAAGGTCTTCAACGCGCCAATTGTGGCCATCGGATATGTCCTGCTTCGACGATCGGGGCAGGCCCGAACTGGCATCCGCACCCGGTTCATCCCTTACAAAATAGTAATAATTGGAGAGTATTGAGCGCTGTCCTCGCGCTTAAAATAACAGCACACCAAGATCGATACCACCACGGCGCATCTGCCGGACCATCACCGGGGAGCTTCATGAACACTGCATGGACCACGCGCGCCGCAGGCGCACTGCTCGTTTCGTTCGCATTGACTGGCGCCTATGCGCAGCCCGGCAAGATCGACCAGGAAGCGGAAATGAAAGCGGCCAGCGCGGCCGTGCAGGCGGCCATGCAGTCCGGTCCGGCCGAGATCCCGCTCGGCAAGCAGGCCCGCCTGAAACTCCCCGAGGGCTACGCCTTCATCCCCCAGCCGCAGGCCGACCAGCTGCTGAAAGCCATGGGCAACGGCGAAGACCCGAGCCGCCTCGGCGTGATCCTGCCGCCCGAAGGCGACAGCTTCGTCGTCCCGCGCTACATCGACGCCGGCTACATCAAGGACGACGAGGCGGCGGACTGGAATGCGGACGAACTACTCAGCGGCATCAAGGAAGGCACCGAGGAAGGCAACAAGGAGCGCCAGGCACGTGGTATGCCCGACATGGAAATCGTCGGCTGGAGCCAGAAGCCGACCTACGACAAGGCCACGCACCGCCTGGTGTGGGCCATCGAAAGCAAGGACAAGGGCGCCGGCAACGAAGAGCACGGCGTCAACTACAACACCTACGTGCTGGGCCGCGAAGGCTACCTGTCGATGAACCTGGTGTCCGGGCTGGATTCGCTGCCCCGCAACAAACCCTTCGTGCAGACCCTGCTGACCCAGACCAGCTTCAATACCGGCAAGACCTACGCCGACTTCAATGCCGGCACCGACAAGGTGGCGGAGTACGGGATCGCCGCGCTGGTGACCGGTGTCGCGGCCAAGAAGCTGGGGCTGTTCGCGGTGATCGCGGCCTTCTTGGCAAAATTTGCCAAGATTGCCCTGATCGCGGGCTTCGGGCTGGTGGCGGGGCTGGCCAAGTTCTTCAAGCGCAAGGATGCGTAAGCCCGTGACGCGCAGCCTGGTTGCCCTGCTCTGCGCATTCATCCTCCACGATGCATCGGCCTGCTATCGTCCCCTGCCCCAGCAGCTGATCGGCGTGGATGAACAGATCGCGCGGGCGAGGGATGTGACGGTGGCGATGGCCGTGAGCGCCACGCCTGCCGGAGAATCCGCAGTCGAGTACCGCTTCGTCGTGCAGCAGCGCCTGGCCGGACCGGAACAGGAAAGTTTCACGCTGATGGGCGGTCCGGCCACCGGCAACCACAAGGATACGAGCTTCGAGCACCACACCGCGCCGGTGTTCTGGAAGCACGGCGGCGGCCGGACCATCAACGAAAGCGACTGCATCATCGCGCCCAGCTTCGTGCTGGGCGAAAGCTACCTCGTGTTCCAGGGTTCGCAGGCAACGTGGCGCAGCTTCGAGAAGATCGAGATCGTGGATGGGAAGGTCGACGAGAACGACCAATGGCTGGCGTATGTGAAAGTGCGGCTGGCCACGCGGCCGGCTCTGGGAATGGGCGGCTGATCCCGGCAAGAACAAAACCCCACCGAGCAGCACATCAAGATCGCTACACCATCAGGGTTTCCATGAATAATGCATTGGTCTGTGGCCTTTCCAGCCGCCGCCCGATCGGTACCGATTACCAGTCCATGAATAACGCATCCCGATTTTCCGGCTTCTCCTCTCTTGTTCTGTCTGCCGCCATGGCATCGACCACGCTTCCCGGTTCCGCCCATGCCCAGGCATGCGACATGGGAACGACGACGCTGGTTCCCTTGAGCCTGGTCGGTTCCCATCAATACCCTGCCCTCCCTGTCACGATCGATGGCCAGAATGCGAACATGCTGCTCGAAACCGAAAGCCGTGTCACGCTGCTGCATCGTGCGCCACTCGAAAAGTTGGGCGTCAAGGTCAGGCGCTCGGAAACCACATATGCAGGCGTCGACATCATGGTTGCCCTGTTATCGCAATTGAATGCCGCCGGTATCGACGCCAAAGGATATTTTTCGGTCGTCGATTCGGATGACGATGCCGCAGGCAGTCTCGGCATGAGTCATTTCCTGCGCAAGGACCTGGACTTGTGGCTGGCCAATAAGGAAATGCGCGTCAGCCGCCCCAGCGGATGCCGCAAGGCGTTCCTCGCATCCTGGGATCCGCAAGCACATACCGTGGATTTCAAGCTCGACCCGTCGCTCAAGGATTTACGGCCCTGGTTCAAGGTACGCATCAATGGCACCGACGTGAGTGCGACGATTGCCACCGGCTCGCCCTATTCCTACCTCGACCTGCATACGGCGGCACGCCTGGGTATCCGTACGGATGCACCGGATGTGGCGCCCAGCGGCGAGATCATCAGCTGGCGGGATACACGCATGAAAGTCTGGCGTGCGCCGGTGTCGGATCTGTCGATCGGGAATTACAAAGTCCCGCAGGCCAGCCTGCGCGTTTTCGACATGAGCCTGTCGGGCGAGATGATGGTGCTCGGCCTCGACTTCCTGCGCAATCACCGTGTCCTGATATCGATGAGCCAACGCCGCATCTATATCAGCCATCTCGGCGGCGCTACGTTCTCGGAACCGGCAGTGCAAGAATAACGAACAGCGCATCGGCGTGGATAAGCAGGTCATGCAACCGGCTCAGGCGCCCATTGTCGTCCTGGTGCATGACGCGGGCAATTTGCCTGCACATTGATCACGCAGACAATCAGCCGCAGCAGCGGACCTGAAATCCGGTTACCTGAAATCCCATCTGCCGGTCTGTACCTTCCCCGTTCCGGAAAATGGACATGTCCGGGCTCACGAGATCCAGGCGGATAAACCCGGCAGCGCAATCCACGCTACCGGGACTGCCATCAGGTCTCGCTCAGGTGCCTGATCGGCGTGCCGACATACCCGCACACCACTACCACCAGCATCGCCACGCCCGCCCCGGCGAAGATCGCACCCAGCCCGACCACGCCCACCAGCCAGCCGCTCAGCGCCGCCGACAGCGGCGCCAGCCCCATGAACAGGAACATCAGCAGGGCCATCGCGCGGCCCAGCATGTCGAGGCTGATGCGCCGCTGCAGCCAGGACATCACCGCCACTTGCAGGTAGCCGCCGACGACACCCAGCGCCACCAGCAAGCCGACGCCCTGCCAGACGCCGGCCACGCCGGCCATGGCGATGAACAGCAGGCCGACCACGCCGTCGGCCACCAGCAGTGTGGTGCCGAAGTTGGCGATGCGCAGGCCCGGGCGTACGTTTGAGAGCAGCATCCCGGCCAGCATGCCGGCGCCATGCGCGGCCATCAGGCTGCCATAGGTGCCGGCTCCGCCCAGGCGCTCGGCCAGCAGCGGCATGGCGATCTGCAGCGGACCGGAAACGAACAGCGCCATCGCGCTCCAGTAGAGGAAGCAGGCGCGCAGCGTGGTGTCGTCCCAGCAGTAGCGCAGGCCGGCTTTCAGGCTGGCCAGCAGCGGCGGTTTGTTCGCGGCCGGGGGCGTCTGCGCCAAGGGACGCACGCGCGCCAGCGTGGCGGCCGACAGCAGGTAGCTGAGCGCATCGAGCAGCAGGGCGATGCCGAGGCCGCGCGCATCGGCGATGCCGCCACCGGCGTCGCCCGCATCTCCACCCGCGGCGATCACCACGCCCGCCAACAAGGGGCCGAGCAGCATCGCGACCTGGCGCATGCCCATCAGGATGCCGTTCGCTGGCGCCAGCAGCGCCGGTTCCAGCACGCCGGGCAGCAGCGCGCTGCCGGCCGGGTAGGCAAAGGCGCTGCACACGCCGATCGCCGCCGCCAGCACATACACCAGCGCCATGTCGACGCGCTGAGTCAGCACTAGCGCGCCGAGCAGGCCGATCAGGACGGCGTTGGCGTACTTGGTGAGCAGCAGGATGCGGCGTGGCGAGCTGCGGTCGACGATGGCGCCGCCGACCAGCATGAAGATGGCGCGCGGCGCGCCGATCGCGGCCAGCACGCCGCCCAGTGCCAGCGGGTCGCCGCTCAGTTTCAGTACCAGCCAGGGCAAGGCGATGAGCGTGAACTGGTCGCCCAGCAGGGAGATGACGCCGCCGCCGAACAGCCAGCGGAAGTTCGTGTTGCGCCACAGGGCGCCCGGGTTCGGATCGCGCTCAGACATGGCTGGTCTCCCGCGCGCTGGCTTCCTGCGCCTCGAGATGGGCCAGGCCGGCATCCAGGTAGGCGCGCAGCGGCGTGTCCCAGACGCTGCCCAGCACCAGCTGCGGATCGTTGGCCTGGGCGTGCAGGATGCGCGCCTTGACCTCGGGGTCGCTGCCGTAGCATTCGGCGAACAGCTGGCGCCAGCGCAGGCACAGCGCCTGCACTGCTGAATCGGCCGGTGCCGCGCCTGTATCCATCAGCGCGCCCAGGTCGCGGCACAGCGCCACCCACAGGCCGTTCGGGTGGCGTAGGAAGCGTTCGTGCATGCCTTCCAGCTGGGCCGGAGTCAGGTGGCGCGCGTACAAGGCGAGGCGGTAGTGGGCGGCGGCCTCGCCGACATATTCGAACAGCAGGTGGTCCATGCCGGCGGCGGCCTGCAGGTCCGGCTGGTCGCGGTAGAGGGCATCCATTTTGAGCATCAGCTGCGGGCTGCGCTTCAGGTGCGGGTCGACCAGCGCCATCCAGCGGCGTGCGCTGTCCTGAGCCTGCTCCGACTCGGGCGGCACCTTGGCGCGGATCAGGCCGTGGATATGCTCGGCCAGCGCCTTCCAGGCGCGTCCCTCGTCGGCGCGGCTGGCCTGCGCATGGGTGCGCCAACGCGCGGTTTCCTCCGGCGTCAGGTGCTTGTCGAAGATCGCCATCAGTTCCAGCGTGGTCAGCCATTCCTGCAAGTCCGGCTCGGCCGCCGTGACGAAATCTTCCTGCAGGCGCTGCAGGCGGTCGCGCAGCAGGGTCGCGTTCTCGATCTGGCTGTTCAGCTGGGCGATCTGCTGGGCGACGATAGCGCCGATATCCGCATTCTCGCCTGCCAGCAATGCCCCCGCCTCTTCCAGGCTGAGTCCCAGGCGACGCAGGGCCTGGATCTGGTGCAGGCGCGCGACGTCGTTGCGGTTGTACTGGCGGTAGCCATTCTCCGCGCGTCCGCTCGGGCGCAGCAGACCGATGGCATCGTAATGGTGCAAGGTGCGCACAGTCAGGCCGGTTTGCTTTGCCAGTTGGCCGATCTTCAACAGCATCGCGCTCTCCGTAATGTTGTCCTAATGCACATAACGATAAAGCCTGACGCCGCGTCAGGGTCAAGCATTTTTACAACGAGGGTCAGGTCTGACATTCGGACACAAGCTCAGCCGTATGAAAGGCCGAGCATGGAGCTACAGCAGAGGCCGTGTCCGAATGTCAGACCTGACCCCGGCTTTTACAGGCGGTATGATGTGGGTTTCATTGGACGACAACCAGCATGAGCACTGACGGACAGATCACGACCGACGCCATGGACGCCCTGCGCGCCCGCTTCGATGCGCAGTCGCGCAAGGCGCAGGTGTATTACGCGGTCATGCACGAGATGAAGGGGATACTCGGCAAGGACGAGGCGGCCAGCGCCTGGATGGATGCGCCATTGGAGGCCTTCGGCGGCCAGACGCCGGCGCAACTGGTGGCGGCCGGGCGCGAGCAGGAGGTGCTGGCGCATATTCGCGGCGGCGCACAGGCGAAGCCGGGCAAATAAGCGGGGGGACGTAAAAAAACCGGAGCGCGCTCCGGTTTTTTGTTGGCTGCTTCCCCCGCTTATGCCTCTTCCGGCGCCTGCGTCATGCGCACGAACATCGGCGCCACCAGCAGGCCCAGCTCGAACAGCAGGCACATCGGAATGGCCAGGGCCAGCTGGCTGACCACGTCCGGCGGCGTGACGATCGCCGCGATCACGAAGGCGCCGACGATCATGTAGGGGCGGATCGACTTCAGCTTCTCGATGCTGACAATCCCCATGCGCACCAGGATCACCACCACCACCGGCACCTCGAAGGTCGCGCCGAAAGCCAGGCACATCGACATCACGAAGTCGAGGTAGTTCTCGATGTCCGGCATCACCGCGATCGTCGAGGGCGCGAATTCGGCAATGAAGTGGAACACGCGGCCGAACACCAGGAAGTAGCAGAAAGCCACGCCGCCGATGAACAGCAGCGAGGACGAGATCACCAGCGGCAGCACCAGGCGCTTTTCGTGGGCGTACAGGCCGGGGGCGACAAAGGCCCAGATCTGGTAGAACACCCAGGGCAGCGCGATGATCAAGGCGACCATCAGCGTCACCTTCATCGGCACCAGGAAGGGCGAGACGACGCCAGTGGCGATCATCTTCGCACCCGGCGGCAGCGATTGCAGCATCGGCTCGGCGAGGAAATCGTAGACCTCCTTCGGCCCCGGCCAGATCATCAACGCGATGCAGACCAGCGCCACGCCGATAATGGCCTTGACCAGGCGGTCGCGCAGCTCGACGAGGTGGGAGATGAAGGTTTCTTCGACTGGCGCTTCTTGGGTCGTCATCTAGAAAAAGGAACTATTGGAGGATTTCACGCCAGGGCGGAACTTGCGCACGCGTGCGGCGCCCGACAGCACGCGGGTCTTGCCGCCGTGGCGGTGCTTGTACCAGGCGGGGATGGCCGACGAGCGCACCAGCTTCTTGCGCCGGAAATCGCGCGCCTTGCGTTCGAGGTCGTCGAGCGTGGCCGATGGCGCCGCCGGGGTGGCGATGGTCGGCTGGATATCGCCCTGCCAGGCCGACTTGACGTCGTTCACGGCGCCCGACATATGGTGCTCGACGTCGGACTGGAACTCGGCCGCGCTGTCCGCCACTTCCTTGTGCAGGTTGCGCAGTTCGTCGAGCTGGATCTCGCGGCTGACCTCGGATTTCACGTCCTGCAGGTAGCGCTGGGCGCGCCCGTACAGGGTGCCGGCCATGCGCGCCACCTTCGGCAGCTTTTCAGGGCCGATCACGATCAGCGCCACCACACCGATGATGGCGATCTTCGACAGTCCCAGGTCGATCATGGGGCGAGCGAATTACGAACGGTGTTTTTCGCGGGTTTCGACGTCGATCGTCGACTTGTCCGCCACCTGCTGCGTCGGGCTGGCAGGGTTGGCCGGATTGGCTGCGGATTTCTCTTCCTCGCCCTTCACGCCATCCTTGAAGCCTTTGACGGCCTTGCCGATGTCCGAACCAACATTGCCCAGTTTCTTGGTACCGAACAGCAGCACCACCACGACCAGCACGATTACCCAGTGCCAAATACTCATCGAACCCATGTTTATCTCCTTCGTGGGCGCATGCGCCCGAAATATCAGTGCAGTAAAGCGTACCGTGCCAGTATAAGCCATGCGGCCCTTCTTGACCCGGCCAAAAGAATATTGTCAAGGGCCAATACCACAGCGGCCCCGACTACCGACGCCGCCATGGGCCCGGCCGTTAATCGTACGGTGGGCACTCCGTGCCCACGCGGTTACGTGCGTGTGCGGTTGCCGCTGGCGGTGATGCATCGCCCGCCGGCTTCAAACCCGGCCACGCATGCGTCCGGTTTCATCGCATATGTTTCGAGCGATTAGTCACGGCCAACGGGTGCAAGCATGAACACGTAACCGCGTGGGCACGGAGTGCCCACCGTACGATTTCGGCCGCAGGCCGCAATCATTCGGCGTCGGTTATCTTCCTGTTACGTACCCAAACCACGCCACGGCCGTTCGCCGCCATACATGTGCAGGTGCAGGTGATACACCTCCTGCCCGCCGTTCGGACCGCTGTTGATCAGGGTCTTGAAGCCGCCGCTGCGCTGGCCGTTGGCATCCGTGGTCACGCCCACGCCCTGCTCCGCCGCCAGCCGTGGCGCCAGCGCCAGCATCTTGCCCAGCACCGCGGTGTGGTCGTCGGTCACGTCGGACAGGGTTGCCACGTGCACCTTCGGGATCACCAGCAAATGCACGGGCGCGGCCGGGTTGATGTCCTTGAAGGCCAGCACATCGTCGTCCTCGTACACCACGTTCGCCGGAATCTGCTTGGCGACGATCTTGCAGAAAATGCAGTTATCCATGTTGTCTCCTGATGGTCACCGCAACAATACACCGTGCGGCAATCCGGGCATAGTAAGGGGGAACGATGACGGCGCCATGACGAATCACGCGCAAACCGTTTTCAGATGTCCTTGCGCGACGCTTTTTCTTCCAGGCCGGACACGCCCTCGCGCCTTGCCAGTTCGTCCAGCACCTGCTGCGGATTCAAATCGAACTTTGCCAGCAGCAGCATCGAATGGAACCACAGGTCGGCCACTTCGTACACGATTTTCGACGTGTCGCCCGAGACGCGCGCGTCTTTCGCCGCCATCACGGTCTCGGTGGCTTCTTCGCCAATCTTTTTCAGGATGGCGTCGTCGCCTTTGGCGAACAGTTTGGCGGCATACGACGTTGCCGGGTCGCCGCCGTTCTCGGGCTTGCGGCCTTCGATGGTCGCGGCCACGCGGGCCAGGATCTCGCTCATGGGGTCTTCTTCGTATTCGTGTAAATCGTTTCCGGGTCCTGCAGCACAGGATCGGCCGCCTGCCAGTCTTCGCCATCGAACTTCTGGAAGAAGCAGGAATGGCGGCCGGTATGGCAGGCGATGCCGCCGGCCTGCTCGATCTTCAAAAGGATCACGTCCTCATCGCAATCGAGGCGCATTTCCAGCACTTTCTGCGTGTGGCCGGATTCCTCGCCCTTGTGCCACAGCTTCTTGCGCGAGCGGCTCCAGTAGACGGCTTCGCCCAGCTCCACCGTGCGCGCCAGGGCGTCGCGGTTCATCCAGGCGAACATCAAAATGTCGCCCGTGGCGGCTTCCTGGGCGATCACCGGCACCAGGCCGTTCTCGTCCCAGCGCACTTTTTTCAGCCACTTCGCGTTGGAAGCGGCAGTCATTGGCGTTGTCGTCATGCTCAATCCAGTCGCATTGGAATACCGCGTTCGGCCATGTAGCGCTTGGCCTCGCCGACCGTGTGCTGGCCGTAGTGGAAGATGGATGCCGCCAGCACCGCATCGGCATGCCCTTCGAGCACGCCGTCGGCCAGGTCTTTCAACCCACCGACACCGCCCGAGGCGATTACCGGAATGCCGACCGCATCCGACACCGCGCGCGTCAGGCCGAGATCGAAGCCGGACTTGGTGCCGTCGCGGTCCATGCTGGTCAGCAGCAGTTCGCCGGCGCCCAGTTCCTGCAGCTTGATCGCCCACTCCACCGCGTCCATCCCGGTGGCATTCCGGCCGCCGTGAGTAAACACTTCCCATTTGCCGGGCGCGGTCTGCTTGGCGTCGATCGCCACCACGATGCACTGCGAACCGTGCTTTTGCGAGGCGTCGAACACCAGCTGCGGATTCTGCACGGCCGAGGTGTTCATGCTCACCTTGTCGGCGCCGGCGTTCAGCAGGCGGCGCACGTCCTCGACCTTGCGCACGCCGCCACCGACGGTGAGCGGAATGAACACGGTCGACGCAACGGCTTCGATGATCGGCAGGATCAAATCGCGGCCGTCGCTCGACGCGGTGATGTCGAGGAAGGTGATTTCGTCGGCGCCTTGTCCGTCATAGCGGCGCGCGATTTCGACGGGGTCGCCGGCGTCGCGCAGCTCAGTGAAATTGACGCCCTTGACGACGCGCCCACCCGTCACGTCCAGGCAGGGGATGATACGTTTTGCCAGCATGGGGTTAAGCTTCTTCGCCCTCGGTCAGTTCGTCGGCGCGCGCCTGGGCCGATTCCAGGTCGAGCGTGCCTTCGTAGATCGAACGGCCGCAGATCACGCCTTCGATGCCTTCGTCCTGCACCGCGCACAGCGCTTCGACGTCGGCCAGGTTGTGCAGGCCGCCGGAGGCGATGATCGGGATGCGCACGGCCTGCGCCAGGCGCACGGTGGCTTCGATGTTCACGCCGCCCATCATGCCGTCGCGGCCGATGTCGGTGTAGATGATGGACTCGACGCCGTAGCCTTCGAATTTCTGCGCCAGGTCGATCACTTCGTGGCCGGACATCTTGCTCCAGCCGTCGGTGGCTACTTTACCGTCTTTCGCATCCAGGCCGACGATGATCGAGCCGGGGAAGGCGCCGCAGGCGTCGTGCAGGAAGCCCGGGTTCTTCACGGCCGCGGTGCCGACGATGATGTAGCTGATGCCGTCGTCGAGGTAGCGCTCGATGGTGTCGAGGTCGCGGATGCCGCCGCCCAGCTGCACCGGAATCTCTTCGATGCCGTTCTCTTCGGCGAACTCCTGGACAACTTGCAGGATCGACTTGATGGCCGGTTCGTTCTTTGGCTTACCCGCAAAGGCGCCGTTCAAATCGACCAGGTGCAGGCGGCGCGCGCCACGTTGAAGCCAATGCAGGGCCATTTCGGCGGGGTCTTCGGAGAAGACGGTGGCGAGGTCCATATCGCCTTGTTTCAGGCGAACGCAGTGACCGTCTTTCAGGTCGATGGCGGGGATCAGCAGCATGGTCGTGGTCGGTAAAGGAACGGAGGAAGTGAGCGGAAGAGTGAACGGATGTTCAAGGATTCCAGTGGATGAAATTGCGGTACAGGCGCAGGCCGGCGGCTGCGCTCTTCTCGGGGTGGAACTGGGTGGCGACGAGGTTATCGCGGGCGACGGCGCAGGTGTACAGGCCGCCGTAGTCGGTTTCGCCGATGGTGTCGCCCGCTTCGTCCGGCGCGACGTAGTAGCTGTGCACGAAATAGAAGTAGCTGCCGTCGGCCACGCCTTCCCACAGCGGGTGGGCGCGGGTCTGCTGCACGCGGTTCCAGCCCATTTGCGGGACCTTGAAGCGCGAGCCGTCGGCCTGGGTTTTCCCGTCCAACTGGAAGCGCACCACCTTGCCCGGCAACAGGCCCAGACCGGGCGTGCCGCCATTTTCTTCGCTCTCGTCGAACAGCATCTGCTCGCCCACGCACACGCCCATCACGGGGCGGGTAGCGACGGCGCGGCGCAGGGCATCCTCGGCGCCCGAGGCGCGCAAGCTGTCCATGCAATCGCGCATGGCGCCCTGCCCCGGCAGCACGATGCGGTCGGCCGCGTCGATGTCGGCGGCGCTATTCGATACCAGGATGTCGGCTTCCGGCGCGGCGGCGCGCAGGGCCTGCGCTACCGAGCGCAGGTTGCCGAGGCCATCGACCACTACGATCTTGTTCGCCATGGTGTTTACAGGCTGCCTTTGGTCGAAGGGATGATGCCGGCGGCGCGCTCGTCTAACGTGGTCGCCATGCGCAGCGCGCGGCCGAAGGCCTTGAAGACGGTTTCGCACTGGTGGTGGGCGTTCACACCGCGCAGGTTATCGATGTGCAGGGTCACGCCGGCGTGGTTCACGAAGCCGCGGAAGAATTCGCCGGTGAGATCGACGTCGAAGGTGCCGATCATGGCGCGCGTCCAGGGGATGTGCATTTCCAGGCCAGGGCGGCCGGAGAAGTCGATCACCACGCGCGACAGCGCCTCGTCCAGCGGCACGTAGGAGTGACCGTAGCGGGTCATGCCCTTCTTGTCGCCGACGGCCTTGGCGATTGCCATGCCGAGCGTGATGCCGGTGTCTTCGACGGTATGGTGGGCGTCGATGTGCAGGTCACCCACAGCCTCGACTTCCAGGTCGATCATGCCGTGGCGGGCGATCTGGTCCAGCATGTGGTCCAGGAAGGGCACGCCGGTGTTCAGTTTCTGGCGGCCGGTGCCGTCGAGATTGAGCGCGACGCGGATCTGCGTCTCGTTGGTGTTGCGGGTGATGTCTGCGGTGCGGGTCATGAAAAGGTGCTCGTTTGGCTCAGGCGGAGGCTGCTGGGAGGGCCGCCTTCAGGCCGTTCAGGAATGCGGAGTTTTCTTCCGGCGTGCTGACCGTCACACGAATGCAATTGGCCAGCGATGGGTGCATTTTACTCAAATTTTTGATCAGCACCTTCTCGGCAAGGAGTTTAGCGCAGACAGCGGCGGCGTCCGCTACCCGCAGCGAAATGAAATTCGCCGCCGACGGAAATACTTCGACTCCCGGCAGGGCCGCCAGTTCGGCCGCCAGGCGCTCGCGCTCGGCGTTGATCGAGGCGGCCTGGGCGTCCAGCACGTCGACGTGATCCAGCACGAACTCGGCCGCCACCTGGGTCAGCACGTTCACGTTGTACGGCGGACGCACCTTCTCGAACTCGGCCAGCAGGGCTGGCGCGGCGGTCATGTAGCCGAGGCGGATGCCGGCCAGGCCCAGCTTCGATACGGTGCGCATCACGACCAGGTTGTCGAACTCGCCGAGGCGGTCCATGAAGGTTTTACGCGCGAAGGGTTGGTAGGCTTCGTCGAGCACGGCGATGCCGTTGTCGCCCAGGGCGCGCAGGATGGCTTCGATGTCTGCCGTGGCGAACAGGTTGCCGGTCGGGTTGTTCGGGTAGGCCAGGAAGACCACGGCCGGCTGGTGTTCTTCAATCGCCGCCAGCATCGCCGGCAGGTCGAGCGTGAAGTCGGCCTTCAACGGCACGCCGACGAAATCGGCACCCGCGAACTGGGCCGAACGCGAATACATGACGAACGCCGGCACCGGCGCCATCACGACGGCGCGCTGGTCCGTGCTGGCCACCGTGGTGGTGACGATCTGGATCAGTTCATCCGAGCCGTTGCCGAGCAGTACGCCGTAGCCGTCCGGGATGCCCAGCTTGGCGCTCACTTTTTCCTTCAGCGTGGCGTAGGACGCCACCGGGTAGCGGTTCAGCACCGCATCGGCCAGGCGCGTGGCCAGTTCTTGGCGCAGGTCGTCCGGCAGCGCGTACGGGTTTTCCATCGCGTCCAGCTTGATGTAGCCGCTCGCATCGGGCACGACATAGGCGCTATTGGCGCGGATGTCCGCGCGGATGACGTTGGCGATCAGGTTCTCGAT
Source organism: Massilia sp. IC2-278 (assembly GCF_020708045.1). GTDB lineage: Bacteria > Pseudomonadota > Gammaproteobacteria > Burkholderiales > Burkholderiaceae_D > Telluria. The sequence goes on along the minus strand of NZ_JAJFES010000002.1, from coordinate 499,982 downwards.
GGGCATGCTCATTCCTCGGTGACGGTGGCGGCGCGTGCGCGGCGCGCGATACTCTTGCGTTGCTTGATGGTGGGTTCGGGGTCGGGCGAGGCCAGGCGCGCTTCGATGATCTCGCAGTAGGCCGGGTTCAGCTCGAAGCCGGCGAACTGGCGGCCCAGGCGCTTGGCCGCGATCGCCGTGGTGCCGCTGCCCATGAAGGGGTCGAGCACCACGCCGCCCGGCGGGCAGGATGCCTTGATCATGCGTTCGATGATCTCGAGCGGCTTTTGCGTAGGGTGGTCGGCGCGCTCCGGATGCTCGCGGTGCAGGCGCGACACGCTCCACAGGTCTTTCGGGTTGTAGCCGACTTCCAGCCATTTGGCGCCGACGAAAATCGAGCGCGTGCGCGCCTTCTTGGTCGCTTCGTCGTAGGGCACGCGCACCGCATCGAGATCAAAATAATAATCCTTGCGGTTCACGAAGAAGCCGATGGTGTCGTGCACCGACGAGAAGCTGCGCACGCTGCCGCCCATCGAGGGCACGCGGCGGTCCCAGATGATCTCGTTCATCATCGTCATGCGCTTTTTCAGCATGACGAAGATCTCGGGCGCGAAGCGCCAGGTCAGGAAGATGTACAGGCTGCCGTTGGGTTTCAGCTTGGGCAGCGCCGCGTTCACCCATTCCTCGGTCCAGGCCAGATAGGCCTCGACGCTTTGCTGGTCCGAGGCGTTGCCGTAGTCCTTGCCGAGGTTATAGGGCGGGTCGGTCAGGATCAGGTCAACCGAACCATCGGGGATGCGCGCCAGCCCTGCCAGCGCGTCCTCGCAGTAGACCTGGTTGACCCAGTCCGTCATGACTTTTGCTTGAGTCGGAGTTCGGCGCTGCGCGCGTGCGCCTGCAGTCCTTCGCCATACGCCAGTTCGGCCGCGACACGGCCCAGCGTTTGGGCGCCGGCTTCGCTCACCTGGATGACCGACGAGCGCTTCTGGAAATCGTACACGCCCAGCGGCGACGAGAAGCGCGCCGTGCGCGAGGTCGGCAGCACGTGGTTCGGGCCGCAGCAGTAGTCGCCCAGCGACTCCGACGAGAAACGGCCCAGGAACATGGCGCCGGCATGGCGGATCTGCTCGGCCCATTGCTGCGGGTTCTCGGCCGAGATTTCCAGGTGCTCGGCGGCGATGTCGTTGGCGATCGCGCAGGCTTCTTCCATGTCGCGCACCTTTACCAGGGCGCCACGGTCGGTGAGCGAGGTCGTGATGGTCTCGGCGCGCGGCATGGTCGGCAGCAGCTTGTGGATGCTCGCTTCCACCTGCTTGATGTAATCCGCGTCCGGGCACAGCAGGATCGCCTGCGCCAGTTCGTCGTGCTCGGCCTGCGAGAAGAGGTCCATCGCCACCCAGTCCGGGTCGGTGGTGCCGTCGCACAGCACCAGGATCTCGGAAGGACCGGCGATCATGTCGATACCGACCACGCCGAACACGCGGCGCTTGGCGGCGGCCACATAGGCGTTGCCGGGGCCGACGATCTTGTCGACGGCCGGAATGGTCTCGGTGCCATAGGCCAGTGCGCCGACAGCCTGGGCGCCGCCGATGGTGATCACGCGCGTCACGCCGGCAATCGCGGCGGCGGCCAGCACCATCTGGTTCTTCACGCCGTCCGGGGTCGGGACCACCATGACGATCTCTTTTACGCCAGCTACCTGCGCCGGGATCGCATTCATCAGCACCGACGACGGATAGGCAGCCTTGCCGCCCGGGACGTAGATGCCGACGCGGTCCAGCGGCGTGACGCGCTGGCCCAGCACGGTGCCATCAGGCTCGGTGTAGGTGAAGCCGTTCAGTTCCTGCTTTTGCCGTTCGTGGAACACGCGGATACGCTCGGCCGCGGTCTGCAATGCGGCGCGCTGGGCGTCCGGCAGTGCGGCCAGGGCCGCTTGCAGCTCGTCCTGGGTCAGGTCGAAGGCGCTGATGCTCGTCGCATTCACGCGGTCGAAACGGTTCGTGTATTCGAGCACGGCCGCATCGCCGCGCTTCTTGACGTCGGCGAGGATGGTCGCCACCGCGGTTTCGATTGCGTCGTCGGTCGCGGCCTCGAAAGCCAACAGCGTATGCAGTTGCTGTTTGAAGTTCGCGTCGGTGGAATCGAGGGTGCGGATCTGTACTGCCATGGTTCAGCCTTGTAGTCTGGATGCCTTGTCGAAGGCTTCGATAATCGGTTGCAGGCGCTCGCGTTTGAGCTTGAGCGCGGCCTGGTTCACGACCAGGCGCGAGGAGATCTCCATGATCTTCTCGACTTCGACCAGGTTGTTCGCGCGCAGGGTGTTGCCGGTCGAGACCACGTCGACGATGGCGTCGGACAGGCCGACCAGCGGCGCCAGCTCCATCGAGCCGTACAGCTTGATCAGGTCGACGTGCACGCCCTTGCTGGCGAAGTGCTCGCGCGCGGTGTGCGTGAACTTGGTGGCAACGCGCAGGCGCGCGCCCTGGCGCACGGCGGTCTCGTAGTCGAAGCCGGCGTTTACCGCCACCGACATGCGGCAGCAGGCGATGTTCAAATCCACCGGCTGGTACAGGCCTTCGCCGCCATGCTCGAGCAGCACGTCCTTGCCGGCCACGCCGAAGTCGGCCGCGCCGTACTGCACGTAGGTCGGCACGTCGGAAGCGCGCACGATCAGCACGCGCACCAGCGGGTCGTTGGTGGCCAGGATCAGCTTGCGCGAAGTCTCCGGGTTCTCGGTGACGACGATGCCGGCCGCCTCCAGCAGAGGCAGCGTGTCCTCGAAGATGCGGCCCTTGGACAGGGCCAGGATCAGGCCTGGCTCCGTCGATTGTGTTGCAATGCTCATGACTTAGTTTCGTAACCCGTTATTTGATCCGCACGATGTCGGCGCCAACCGCCGACAACTTCACTTCCATGCGGTCGTAGCCGCGGTCGAGGTGGTAGATGCGGTCGATCAGGGTCGTGCCTTCGGCGGCCATTCCGGCGATCACCAGCGAGGCCGAGGCGCGCAGGTCGGTCGCCATCACCGGTGCGCCGACCAGGCGGTCGACACCCTTGATGAAGGCAGTGTTGCCCTCGGTGGAAATGAAGGCGCCGAGGCGGTTCATCTCCTGCACGTGCATGAAGCGGTTCTCGAAAATGGTCTCGGTCACGCGGCTCGGACCGGCGGCAATCGTGTTCACCGCCATGAACTGGGCCTGCATATCGGTCGGGAAGCCCGGGTATTCGGTGGTGCGGAAGGACACCGGCTGCGGACGGCCATCCATGCGCGCACGGATGGTGTTGCTGCCCACGTCCATCTGCAAACCGACTTCGCGCAGCTTGTCGAGCGCGACATCGAAGATGTCGGTGCGGGTATTCGTCAGCACGATGTCGCCGCCGGTGGCAGCGACTGCACAGAGGAAGGTGGCGGCTTCGATACGGTCCGAGATCACGGCGTGCTTGGCGCCATGCAGTTCCGAAACGCCCTGGATCACCAGGCGGTCGGTGCCGATGCCCTCGATCTTCGCGCCCATGGCCACCAGCAGGTTGGCCAGGTCGGTGACTTCCGGCTCGCGCGCGGCGTTTTCCAGCACGGTCTCGCCTTCGGCCAGGGTAGCAGCCATCAGCAGGTTCTCGGTGCCGGTGACCGTGATCATGTCGGTCAGGATGCGCGCGCCCTTGAGCTTTTTGGCTTTGGCGTAGATGTAGCCGCCTTCGATCGTGATCTCGGCGCCCATCGCGCGCAGGCCCTTGATGTGCTGGTCGACCGGACGCGAACCGATGGCGCAGCCGCCCGGCAGCGAGACCTTGGCTTCGCCGAAGCGCGCCAGCAGCGGGCCGAGCACCAGGATCGACGCGCGCATGGTCTTCACCAGCTCGTACGGTGCTTCCAGGCTGGTGATGTTGGCGCCGTTCAGGGTGACGTTTTCATCGTCCTGGTTCACGGTCAGGCCGGTCTGGGCCAGCAGCTTGAGGATGGTCTTCACATCGTGCAGGCGCGGCACGTTGGTCAGTTCGACATCGCCTGCCGTCAGCAGGCCGGCGCACAGGATGGGCAGGGCCGCGTTCTTGGCGCCGGATACCGCGATCTCGCCGTTCAGGCGCTTGCCGCCAACAATCTGGAGCTTGTCCATGCTTATCCTTGGTACTCGTCCGGGGTCAGGGTCTTCATCGACAGCGCGTGGATTTCCTCGCGCATGCGGTCGCCGAGCGCGGCGTACACCAGCTGGTGGCGCTGGATCGGGCGCTTGCCTGCGAATTCAGGCGAGACGATCAGGGCCGAAAAGTGCCGGCCATCGCCCTCGACCTGCAGGTGGGTGCACTGCAGGCCCTTTTCGATGTAGCTGTGGATCAGTTCTGGGGTGGTCGACACGATAAATCCTAAATAATGTATTAGTGGCGCAGCTTGTAGCCGTGCCGGAGCAAATTGATCGCAATGGCCGCCAATACCGCGAAGAACACGGAGACGATGGCCAGGCTGGTCCAGGGCGAAATATCGGACGTGCCGAAGAAGCCGTGGCGGAACCCGTCAATCATATAAAAGAACGGGTTGAAATGCGAGACCGCCTGCCAGAAGCCTGGGAGCGAGTGGATCGAATAGAACACACCGGCCAGGAAGGTGGCGGGCATGATCAGGAAGTTCTGGAATGCGGCGAGCTGGTCGAACTTGTCGGCCCAGATACCGGCGATCACGCCCAGGGTGCCGAGAATGGCCGCGCCCAATACGGCGAACACGATGATCCACAGCGGCGCCGCAAAGCTGAGGTGGGCGAACCAGGCGGTAATCGCGAACACGCCGGCGCCGACCACCAGGCCGCGCACCACGGAAGCGGACACATAGGCCAGCAGGATTTCCCAGTGCGACAGCGGCGGCAGCAGGATGAACACCAGGTTGCCGGTGATCTTCGACTGGATCAGCGAGGACGACGAATTGGCGAAGGCATTCTGCAGCACGCTCATCATCACCAGGCCCGGCACCAGGAAGGCGGTGTAGCTGACGCCCGGGTAGACTTCGACCCGGCCTTCGAGCACGTGGCCGAAGATCAGCAGGTAGAGCATGGCGGTCAGGATCGGCGCGGCGATGGTTTGCGTCGCTACTTTCCAGAAACGCAGCATTTCTTTATAGAACAGGGTACGGAAACCCACGGAAACGAAACTCACAGTGCACCCTTTCCGGCTTTGGCATCGCCCATGATTTGCAGGAAGATGTCTTCCAGGTCGGCTTGCTGCAACTGCATCTCGTCGACCACGGCGCCGCTTTCGCGCAGGCGCGCCAGGATGGCCTCGACTTCGCCCGGGGCGTTGATGCGCAGGCTGTAGCGGTTGCCTTTGCCGTTTTCCTGTTCGTCGTGCGAGACCAGCGGACGCAGGCCTTCCGGCAGCGTGCCTTCCTTCAGGTGGACGATGAGTTGCGAGCCGGACACACGGCGCAGCAGGCCCTGCATGCTGTCGAGCGCCACCACCTCGCCGAGCTTCAGCATGGCCACGCGCTGGCACATGGCCTCGGCTTCTTCCAGGTAGTGGGTGGTCAGCACGACGGTGTGGCCTTCGCGGTTCAGGCGCGAAATGAATTTCCACAGGGTCTGGCGCAGCTCGACGTCGACGCCGGCGGTCGGCTCGTCCAGCACGATGACGGGCGGCTTGTGCACCAGGGCTTGCGCCACCAGCACCCGGCGCTTCATGCCGCCGGACAGGGCGCGCATGTTGACGTCGGCCTTGTTCGTGAGATCGAGGTTGTGCATGATCTCGTCGATCCAGGCATCGTTGTTCTTGATGCCGAAGTAGCCCGACTGCAAGCGCAGGGTTTCGCGCACGGTGAAGAAGGGATCGAACACCAGTTCCTGGGGCACCACGCCGAGATTCTTGCGCGCATTGCGGAAGTCGGTGACGACGTCGTGGCCGTGGATCTTCACGCTGCCGACGTCGGGCCGGATCAGGCCGGCGATGGTGGAAATCAGGGTCGTCTTGCCGGCGCCGTTCGGGCCGAGCAGGCCGAAGAATTCGCCTTGCTCGATGTTCAGGGAAACGCCCTTGAGGGCCTTGAAGCCCTTGTAGCTTTTCTCGACGCTGCTAATCTGGATCGCTGTCATTGTTCTTGGGAGTGGCCGTGGCGCAGGACGCGCGCGAGCCGAGCGGGGAAACGACCCATTATAGGGGAAATCGGAAATGCAAGAGCTTGGGGGAATGAGAAGCCAACAAAGCCAGCTTATAGGAGGTGCCGAAGGAATTGGCGAACTCAACCGTACGGTGGGCACCCCGTGCCCACGCGGAAGGCGGCGTCATCGGCGGCCGTTGCGGCAAAGGCGAAATGAGAAAGCCGATCAGGCTCCGGAAGAGAGTCGATAACGCATCGGGCCAAAATGGGCGCTATCGAAACGCCCCCATGGGATGAGCCGCAGGCCCGCACGCTTCACGCGTGGGCACGGAGTGCCCACCCTACGTGTTCACCGCCTGCGGCCAGTTATGGCTACAGCGGCACATTTACGACCGCTCCAGCACCCCATCCAGCCCATACAAATTGGCCAGCGCATCGATATTCGCCGGCACATTGATGAACGTGAGCTTCTGCCCCGCATCGCGCGCGCGGCGTTGCCAGGCCAGCAGCAGGGCCACGCCCGAGGAATCGGCGGCGCGCACGCCGCCGAGGTCGAACACGGTTTCGCCGGCGCGGATGGCGGCGATGCCCTGCTCCAGGGCCGCATCGGCGGTCTCGAAGGTCAGGGCGTCAAGGGACAACATAGGATTTGCTTCGGCCATTATTTCTTCGGCGTGTTCAGCGGCTTGCTGGCCAGCTGCTTGTTACGTTCGGCCAGGCGGTTGATCAGGCCATCGATGCCGGACTTGTTGATCTCGGCGGTGAAGGTGCCCTTGTAGGTTTCCACCAGCCAAGCGCCCAGCACGTTGATGTCGTAGATCTTCCAGCCGCCGTCGCCCTTGGCCAGACGGTAGTTCAAGGTGATCGGCTCGCCACGGGCGACGTTCACCTGCGAACGCACTTCGACGTCGGTGTCGGTCGGGCTCGAACGCATCGGCTTGAACTCGACGGTTTCATTCTTGATCGTCGACAGTGCGCCCGAGTAGGTGTACACCAGCAGCGTGCGGAATTCTTCCGACAGGCGCTTTTGCTGTTCCGGGGTGGCCTGGCGCCAGAAGCGGCCGGCTGCCTGAGCGGTCATTTTCTCGGCATCCACGTACGGCAGGATCTTCGAATTGACCAGGTCCATGATCTTGTTGCGGTTACCGGCCTGGATGTCCTTGTCGGACTTCACGGTGTCGATGACTTCGGCGCTGATGCGCTTGACCAAGACGTCCGGCGCTTCGTTGGTGGCAGGCGCCGGCGCAGCGATGACGCTGGTGGCAAAGGCGACGGAAGCAACGGTGGCGATGAGGTGGGCGATGGGTTTCATGGGCTCTCTCTTTTCTGTTCGTTGTAGGTTCCGGCTGGGGCGCCGCGTCAAGCGGGGCGACAGCCAGTTCCCTGGTACTTACTCGATAATGACTGCGCAGTGATTACTGCGCAGTCATTACTGCGTCTTCGCGGGCGTTTCCGCCGCGGCAGGCTCGGCTGGCGCCGGCGATGCCGGCAGCGGCACCACCTGGCTGCTCGAGGTCGGCGCATCGTCGCCGTCGTCTTCGGCCGCCGCACGCGGCACATTGCCGTCGTACACCTGGCTCTGGCGGCGCTGCAGGTAGCCGTCGCGCAGGAACTCGTAACGGTCGAGTGCGGCTTCTTCCAGCAGGTTCGATGCATCCAGCAGCGAAGCGCGCTGGTCGATCACACGAATACCGCTGCCGATGTTGCGCCAGTTATGCGGGTCCTTGTACTTCCATGGATCGCCCCAGCGGTCCGCCGGCAAGGCGGTGGTGTCACGGATCGTAGATGGGCCCAACAGCGGCAACATCAAGAAGGGACCCGAAGGAACACCCCAATAACCGAGGGTCTGGCCAAAGTCTTCGTTGTGTTTCTGCAAGCCGGCTTCCGACGCGATGTCGAGCAGGCCCAGGATGCCGAAGGTCGAGTTCAGCGCCACACGGGTAACGTCGGTCATGCCGGCTTCGCCCTTGCCCTGCAGCAGGTTGTTGACGGCGCTCCAGGCATCCGACAAGTTGCCGAAGAAATTGCCGACGCCGGTCTGGACGAAGCCCGGGGTCACGTTCTTGTAGCCGGTGGCCACCGGCTTCAGGACGGTGCGGTCGACCGCGTCGTTGAAGGCGAAGCTTGCGCGGTTAAACTTTTCCAGCGGATCCTGCGGGTTGGCCGAGGTGGCGCAACCCGACAGCACGGCGCAGGCGGCCACTGCCAAGGCCAGGCCACTCAGTCGCGGCAGGGTAGTCATCTTCTTGCTTTTCATTCGCTGCCATCCTTTCCTTCGGCGGCCTTGCTGTAGATGAACTGGTTGATCAGGTCTTCCAGCACGGTGGCCGATTGCGTACGGTTGATTCGATCGCCGTCGACGAGATTCTTGGTGTCGCCGCCCGGTTCGATGCCAATGTATTGCTCGCCAAGCAGACCTGCGGTCAGGATCTTGAGCGACGAATCTTTCGGGAACTGATAGTTTTCGTCCAGATCCAGGGTCACATTCGCCTGGAACGTTTTATCGTCGAAGCTGATGTCGCCAACGCGACCCACCACGACACCGGCGCTCTTGACTGGCGCCTGCGGCTTCAAGCCACCGATGTTGTCGAATTTCCCTGTCACGACATAGGTGTCGGTAAAGGAAAGCGAGCTCATGTTACCGGCCTGGAGAGCCAGGAACAGGACAGCGGCCGCGCCCAGCAGAACGAAGAGGCCGACCCAGACGTCGATGATTTTACGGTGCATAGTAATTCCTAGTAGTCAGGCCATCTGTGCGCGGCCAAACGAAACGGTTCTGATTTGTTGAGTTGTTTATTTGTCGATTACTGCGTGAACATCAGCGCGGTCATCACGAAATCCAGGCCCAGCACCAGCAGCGACGCGATCACGACGGTGCGGGTGGTCGCGCGCGCCACGTCGGCCGGGGTCGGCTTGGCGTTGTAACCCTGGAACAGCGCGGTGAAGGTCACGGCGATACCGAACACGAAGCTCTTGATAATGCTGCTCATCACGTCGCGGTTGACGTCGACGCCGGCCTGCATCTGCGACCAGAACGCGCCTTCGTCGAGGCTGAGCAATTTCACGGCCACCAGGTAGCTGCCGACGATACCGACCGCCGAGAACACGGCTGCCAGCACCGGCATGGCAATGACGCCACCCCAGAAACGCGGCGCGAGGACGCGCTGCACTGGGTTGACTGCCATCATTTCCATGGCCGACAGCTGCTCGCCCGCTTTCATCAGGCCGATCTCGGCCGTGAGCGAGGTGCCGGCGCGGCCCGCGAACAGCAGCGCGGTGACCACCGGGCCGAGTTCGCGGATCAGCGACAGGGCCGTCAGCGAACCGAGCTTTTCCTCGGCGCCGAACTGGATCAGATTGACGTAGAACTGCAGGCCCAACACCAGGCCGACGAACAGGCCGGAGACGATGGTGATGACCAGTGAATAGTTACCGATGAAATGGACTTGCTCGGAAATCAGCGACGGGCGGCGGAAGGCGCCCGGCGAAAAACGCAGCAAATTGAAAAACGCGCGCGTGGCAAAGCCCAGGGCTTCGACGCCTTCGCGCGCGGTGCGGCCGGCCGCTTCCAGGAAACGCACGATCATCGCTTCGCTCCCAAGCCCAGGTCGTCGCCGAGCGACTTGCCGGGGTAATGGAAGGGCACCGGACCGTCCGGTTCGGCGTTCACGAACTGCTTTACGTAAGGGTCGGTCGAGACGCGCAGTTCTTCCGGCGTGCCTTCAGCCACGATCTTACCGGCCGACATGAAGTAGACATAGTCAGCGATGGCAAAGGTTTCCTTGACGTCGTGCGAGACCAGGATCGAGGTCGAGCCGAGCGCATCGTTCAGATTGCGGATCAGGTTGGCGGTCACGCCCATCGAAATCGGGTCGAGGCCGGCAAAGGGCTCGTCGTACATGATCAGTTCGGGGTCGAGCGCGATCGCGCGCGCGACGGCCACGCGGCGCGCCATGCCGCCGGAAATCTCGCCCGGCTTGAGCTTATGGGCATTGCGCAGGCCGACGGCGTTCAGCTTCATCAGCACCAGATCGCGGATCAGTTCTTCGGACAGATCGGTATGTTCGCGCAGCGGGAAGGCAACGTTGTCGAAGATGGACAGGTCGGTAAACAGGGCGCCGAACTGGAACAGCATGCCCATGCGGCGGCGCAGGCGGTACAAGCCGTCGGTGCGCAGCTCGTGCACGACCTCGCCGCCGACCCGCACCTGGCCGCGCTGCGGACGGATTTGTCCGCCGATCAAACGCAGCACTGTGGTCTTGCCGCAGCCGGACCCGCCCATGACGGCAATAAGCTTGCCGCGCGGGAAGTCCATGCGCAGATTCGACAGGATCTTGCGGTCGCCGTAGCCGAACTCAAGATCACGTATTTCTACTAAGTTAGACACAGGGGGTAATTAGATTTGGGGAATCTCGTATTGTAGTGCAGAAACGGCAACCGCTGCTTGAGGCCCCTCGGTTTCCACCCATTGTACGACGCACAATTACAACACAAATAACCCGAAAGTCATCTATTTAATGTTGTAAGTAATTGTTTTTTCTACGATATGCATACAAGACAACATTTCAATTTATTGTCTTATATAAACATTACTCTGGAGAAGCGCTGAAACTGGATGACAAGATGGGGCCGCTTTCAAGGAAAGCAAGAGCGATCGTTTGCGGCTCGAAAGAGATCGAAAAACCGGCGGGGAGGCAGGAGGTTTGACTGGCGTTTTGGCGGGAAGTTGACCCTTCCCGCCGGTTCTTCTCATTAACGCGGCAGTACCGACGAGCCCATCAGGAACTCATCGACCGCACGCGCGCACTGGCGCCCTTCGCGGATCGCCCACACCACCAGCGACTGGCCGCGGCGCATGTCGCCGGCGACAAAGACCTTCGGCACCGAGGTCTGGTAGGCGTTCTCGCCCTCGACCGTTGCCTTGGTATTGCCGCGCGCATCTTTCTGCACGCCGAAAGCATCCAGCACCTGCTGCACCGGCGAGACAAAACCCATGGCCAGGAAGACCAGGTCGGCCTTCAGTTCGAATTCCGAGTCCGGCACCTCGATCATCTTGCCGTCTTTCCACTCGACATGGCAGGCGACCAGTTTTTCCAGCTTGCCGTTCTTGCCTTCGAAGCGCTTGGTGGCCACCGCGAAATCGCGCTCGCAGCCTTCCTCGTGCGAGGACGAGGTGCGCAGCTTGGTCGGCCAGTAAGGCCAAACCAGCGGTTTGTTCTCCTGTTCCGGCGGCATCGGCATCAGTTCGAACTGGGTGATCGATTCGGCGCCGTGGCGATTCGAGGTGCCGACACAGTCGGAACCGGTGTCACCGCCGCCGATCACGACCACGTGCTTGCCGGTGGCCTTGATCTGGTCTTTCAACTTATCGCCGGCATTCACGCGGTTCTGCTGGGGCAGGAAGTCCATGGCGAAATGCACGCCCTTCAGCTCGCGGCCCGGCACCGGCAAATCGCGCGGCTGCTCGGCGCCCCCGGCCATGACCACGGCGTCGAATTCGGCGGCCAGGTCTTCGGGGAAGATGGTGTCGCGCGCCATGTTGCTGACCGTGGCCGGGAAGTCCTTGCCGATCAGGACGCCCGTGCGGAAGGTAACGCCCTCCGCCTGCATCTGTTCCACGCGACGGTCGATCAGCGTCTTTTCCATCTTGAAGTCGGGAATGCCGTAGCGCAGCAGGCCGCCGATGCGGTCGCTTTTCTCGAAGACGGTGACGTCGTGGCCGGCGCGCGCCAGTTGCTGGGCGGCGGCCAGGCCGGCGGGGCCGGAGCCGACCACGGCGACCTTCTTGCCGGTTTTATGTGCAGGCGGCTGCGGCACGACCCAGCCGTGTTCCCAAGCGGTGTCGGCGATCTTGCGCTCGATCGACTTGATGCCGACCGGATCGTTGTTGATGTTCAGCGTGCACGAGGCTTCGCAAGGGGCCGGGCAGATGCGGCCGGTGACCTCGGGGAAGTTGTTCGTCGAGTGCAGGTTGTCGATCGCGCCGCGGTAGTTGTTGTGATAGACCAGGTCGTTCCAGTCGGGGATCTGGTTGTTGACCGGGCAGCCGGTGTTGCAGAACGGGATGCCGCAATCCATGCAGCGTGCGCCCTGCACCTTGGCTTGCGGGTCGGTCAGGGTGAGGACAAATTCCTTGTAGTTCTTGATGCGGGTGGCGGGATCGAGGTATTGCTCTTCCTGCCGTTGAAATTCCATGAAGCCGGTGATTTTGCCCATGTTGCTGTTCCTTTGTTCTTTGCCGGATTCACGTTCCGGTTGACTGCGCGGCTGCGCTAGCGTTAGTTGAACGCGTGGACGGCAACGCCGTCCACCCTACGGTTGTTCGCTCTTATGCCGCGAGTTCGATCTTGTCGTTGGCTTCTTCCATGCTGCTGTTGTGCATTTCTTCGAGCGCGCGCTTGTAGTCGGTCGGGAAGACCTTCACGAACTTGGCGCGGCTGTTGGCCCAGTCGTCGAGCAGGTTGCGCGCGCGCGTGGAACCCGTGTGCTTGAAGTGACGCTCGATCAGGCGGCGCAGGATGACTTCGTCCGACTCGCGCTCGCCGCCGCGGGTCTGGCTGTGCCAGCCGGCCACGTCGCCCTGCTCTTTCGTCGACACCACGCGTTCCAGGTTCACCATGGTCGTGTTGCAGCGGGTTTCGAATTCGTTCTTCGGATCGTAGACATAGGCCACGCCGCCCGACATGCCGGCGGCGAAGTTGCGGCCGGTGTCGCCCAGCACCACGACGGTACCGCCGGTCATGTATTCGCAGCCGTGGTCGCCCAGGCCTTCCACCACGGCGACGGCGCCCGAGTTACGGACCGCGAAGCGTTCGCCGGCCACGCCGTTGAAGAAGGCTTCGCCGGCAATCGCGCCGTACAGGACCGTGTTGCCGACGATGATGTTGTCGACCGCCCAGCCGCGGAACTCGGTGTTCGGACGCACGATGATGCGACCGCCCGACAGGCCCTTGCCGACGTAGTCGTTGCCCTCGCCCACCAGGTCGATCGTGATGCCGGCGGCCAGGAAGGCGGCGGCGGATTGGCCGGCCGTGCCCTGCAACTGGATGTGGATGGTGTCGTCCGGCAGCCCGGCATGGCCGTAGCGCTTGGCAACCTCGCCCGAGAGCATGGCACCGACCGTGCGATTGACATTCTTCACCGGCGAGATGAAGGAGACGCGCTCACCCTTCTCCAGCGCCTGCTTGGCCTGGGCGATCAGCTTGTGGTCGAGCGCGCGGTCCAGGCCGTGGTCCTGGCCACCGGTGTGGAACAGGTTACATCGGTCATCGGTCTTCGGCTGGTAGAAGATGTTGCTGAAGTCCAGGCCCTGCGCCTTCCAGTGCGACACCGCTTTCGATTTGTCGAGCAGGTCGGCGCGGCCGATCAGTTCGTCGTAAGTGCGGATGCCGAGCTGGGCCATCAACTGGCGCGCTTCTTCGGCCACGAAGAAGAAGTAATTCACCACGTGTTCCGGCTTACCCTGGAACTTTGCGCGCAGCACCGGGTCTTGCGTCGCGACGCCGACCGGGCAGGTGTTCAGGTGGCATTTGCGCATCATGATGCAGCCTTCGACCACCAGCGGCGCCGTGGCAAAGCCGATCTCGTCGGCGCCAAGCATGGCGGCGATTACCACGTCGCGGCCGGTCTTCATCTGGCCGTCGGCCTGCACACGGATGCGGCTGCGCAAGCCGTTCAGCACCAAAGTTTGCTGCGTTTCAGCCAGGCCCAGTTCCCACGGTGTGCCGGCATGCTTCACCGACGACAGCGGCGAGGCGCCGGTGCCGCCATCGTGGCCGGCCACGACCACGTGGTCGGCCTTGGCTTTCGAGACGCCGGCAGCCACGGTGCCGATGCCCACTTCCGACACCAGCTTCACCGAGATCGAGGCGTTCGGGTTGGTGTTCTTCAAATCGTGGATGAGTTGCGCCAAATCTTCGATCGAATAGATGTCGTGGTGCGGCGGCGGCGAGATCAGACCCACGCCCGGCACCGAGACGCGCAGGGAGGCAATGTATTCCGTGACCTTGTGGCCAGGCAGCTGACCGCCCTCGCCCGGCTTGGCGCCCTGCGCCATCTTGATCTGGATCTGGTCGGCCGAATTCAGGTATTCGGCGCTGACGCCGAAGCGGCCCGAAGCCACCTGCTTGATCTTCGAGCGCAGCGAGTCGCCGTCTTCGAGCGGGATGTCGGCAGCCACACGGTCCGAACCCAGCACCGAAGCGAGCGTTTCGCCCTTGCTGATCTTGATGCCCTTGAATTCATTGGCGTAGCGGCGCGGGTCTTCGCCGCCCTCGCCGGTGTTGCTCTTGCCGCCGATGCGGTTCATGGCAATCGCCAGGGTCGCGTGCGCTTCGGTCGAGATCGAGCCGAGCGACATGGCGCCGGTGACGAAGCGCTTGACGATCTCCTTGGCCGGCTCGACTTCGTCGATGGCAATGGCCTTGCTTGGATCGATCTTGAACTCGAACAGGCCGCGCAAAGTGAGATGGCGGCGCGTCTGCTCGTTGATCAGTTGGGCGTACTCTTTATAGGTGCTGAAACTGTTGGCGCGGGTCGAGTGCTGCAGCTTGGCAATCGCATCCGGCGTCCACATGTGGTCTTCGCCGCGCACGCGGAAGGCGTATTCGCCGCCAGTATCTAACGCATTCGCCAGCAGCGGATCGGCGCCAAAGGCCAGGTTGTGCAGGCGCAGCGCTTCCTCGGCTACTTCGAACAGGCCGATGCCCTCCACGGTCGACGAGGTGCCGCGGAAATACTTGTCGACGAGCGACTTGTTCAGGCCCACGGCTTCGAAAATCTGCGCGCCGCAGTAGGACATGTAGGTGGAGATGCCCATCTTCGACATCACCTTCAGCAAGCCCTTGCCGATGGCCTTGGTGTAGTTGGTCATGGCTGTTTCCGGCGCCATTTCATGCGGCAGGTGCTGGGCCAGGTCGGCCAGGGTTTCCAGCGCCAGGTAGGGGTGGACGGCTTCCGCGCCATAGCCTGCCAGCAAGGCGAAGTGGTGGGTTTCGCGGGCCGAGCCGGTTTCCACCACCAGGCCGGTCGAAGCGCGCAGGCCGCGCATCACCAGGTGCTGGTGGATGGTGGAGGTGGCCAGCAGGGCTGGAATCGCGACCATGTCGCCGGACAGCGCGCGGTCCGACACCACCAGGATGTTGTGGCCGGATTTAACGGCGTCCACTGCTTCCGCGCACAGCGAGGCCAGCGAGGCTTCGATGCCCTCCTTGCCCCAGGCGACCGGATAGCAGATGTTCAGTTCATACGACTTGAACTTGCCGCCGGTGTGCAGGCTGATGTTGCGCAGGCGCGCCATGTCGTTGAAGCCGAGTACAGGCTGCGACACTTCCAGGCGCATCGGCGGATTCACGTTGTTGGTGTCGAGCAGGTTCGGCTTCGGACCAATGAAAGACACCAGCGACATGACCATGCTTTCGCGGATCGGGTCGATCGGCGGATTGGTCACTTGCGCAAACAATTGTTTGAAATAATTGTACAAAGGTTTGAGCTTGTTCGACATCACCGCCAGCGGCGAGTCGTTGCCCATGGAACCGGTCGCTTCCTCGGCCAGCACGGCCATCGGCGCCATCAGGAATTTCAGGTCTTCCTGGGTATAGCCGAAGGCTTGCTGGCGGTCCAGCAGCGTGATCGCGGCTTTTTCGCCTTGTGCCGGCGTGTCCTTGACGCGGTGTTGCGCCAGCTGCGATTCGCTCAGCTTGATTTCGTTCAGCTTGATGCGCACCGACTTGATCCAGGCTTTATACGGCTTGGCGTTCGAGTAGGTGTCCTTCAATTCCTTGTCGTCGATGATGCGCCCTGCTTCCAGATCGATCAGGAACATCTTGCCCGGCTGCAGGCGCCATTTCTTGACGATGCGCGATTCCGGAATCGGCAGCACGCCGGACTCCGAAGCCATGACGACCAAGTCGTCCTCAGTCACGACATAGCGCGCCGGGCGCAGGCCGTTGCGATCCAGGGTGCCGCCGATGTGGCGGCCGTCGGTGAAGGCCATCGCCGCCGGGCCGTCCCAGGGCTCCATCATGGCCGCGTGGTATTCGTAGAAGGCCTTGCGGTTGTCGTCCATCGAGGTATGGTTTTCCCAGGCCTCGGGGATCATCATCATCATCGCCTGGGCGATCGGGTAGCCGGCCATCACCAGCAGTTCCAGCGCGTTGTCGAAGCAGGCGGTATCGGACTGGCCTTCGTAGATCAGCGGGAACAGCTTGTTCAGGTCCTCGCCCAGCACGGCCGACTTCATCATGCCTTCGCGCGCACGGGTCCAGTTGAAGTTGCCCTTCACGGTGTTGATCTCGCCGTTATGCGCAATCAGGCGGTACGGGTGGGCCAGCGGCCATTCCGGGAAAGTGTTCGTCGAGAAGCGCTGGTGCACGAGGGCCAGTGCCGAGACGCAGCGCGGGTCTTGCAGGTCCTTGAAGTAGACGCCGACCTGGTCGGCCAGCAGCAGGCCTTTATAGACGATCGTGCGCGCCGACATCGACGGCACGAAGAATTCCTTGCCGTGCAAGAGTTTCAAGGCCTGGATGGCGTGGCCGGACGACTTGCGGATCACGTACAGTTTGCGCTCGAGCGCGTCGGTGACCATGATGTCCGGACCGCGGCCGATGAAGATCTGGCGGATCACCGGTTCCTTGGCGCGCACGGTGGGCGACATCGGCATGCTGTCGTCGACCGGGACATTGCGCCAGCCCAGCACGACCTGCCCTTCGATGCGCACGGCGCGCTCGATTTCCTGTTCGCAGGCGATGCGCGAGGCGTGTTCCTTCGGCAGGAAGACCATGCCGACGCCGTATTCGCCGGGCGGCGGCAGTTCGACGCCCTGCTTCGCCATCTCGTCGCGGAAATACTGGTCGGGAATCTGGATCAGGATGCCGGCGCCATCGCCCATCAGCGCATCGGCGCCGACCGCACCGCGGTGGTCCAGGTTCTTCAGGATCATCAAGCCCTGGTCGATGATGGAATGGCTCTTGTTGCCCTTGATATGGGCGATGAAACCGACGCCGCAGGCATCGTGTTCATTGGCGGGATCGTACAGACCTTGGGCAATCATACTCGGCTCTCCACAGCTTTTTCAGGGGGTGAAGGCCGAGAATAGTGCAATGCAGCAGACGCATCAAGCAGAACAATTAGGGTCGGAGTCGAATTAACTGATGACTTATGCGCTCAAATTTTAATTGGGGACAGGTTTGTCTAGTAGTCGTCAGGCGCTTTTTGGACGATCTTTATTTGAACGGCTGGCTTTCTTGCGGCAGGAAATTGCGAATGCCGTTTTTCTGATCAGTCCGCTGAAACCGGTGCAACCTGCTTGGCGGGACGGCCCCGCTTGGCCGGCAGGATGCGGCGCCCGCTCTTCTGTTCGAGCCCGATCTTGAAGGCTTGCGTGCCTAAGGGCTGGCCTTTCTGGACGCTGTTGGCGATCAGCGCCAGCTCGTCAGGCGCGATGCCTTGCCCGACCAGCTCGGTATAAGCGGCTTCGCGCTGGAAGGGCGTATTGCCGAGTGCCCAGAACAGGGCGTGGTCGGTGATCGCCGGATCGGGGCGCAGGCCGGCGTGGTGAGGATAGCTGGACCAGGCATAGCGGCCGGGTTCCATGGCCTGGCCTTCGCGCACCGGCGCCAGTTCGATGAAGCGGCTGCACATCAGGAAATGGCGGTCGGTATCGACCACGGCGGTGCGGAAACGTCCCTCGAACAAACCGCCGGCGCGGGCGTATCTGGCGTTATACCAGGGAACGTAGAGACGGCCGATCTTTTGCATCATGGCGGCCAGGCTGTCTTCGTCGGGCGGGGTGGCGAGCAGGTGCAGGTGGGTCGGGAGCAGGGCGTAGGCGTGAATTGCCACCTTGTAGAAGCGCGACGCTTCCTTCAGCCAGACGAGGAATTGCGCGTAGTCTTCGTCGGCGCGGAAGATCAGCTGCGGGTCGTTGGCGCGCTGGAGGATGTGGTGGGGTTGCTTGGGGAGGATGAGGCGGGGCTGGCGGGCCATGGTGAGGGCAGGGAGCGGTTCGGATAGCGTATTCTAGCGCCCTGCCATTGCTCTGTCCCTATTTATCAAGCCAAGCTGCAAAAATCGGATTGACTCTGTCCCGTAGGGTGGGTACTCGTACCCACCGTGCGTCACGTGCGGGTCGAAACCGTTGCGACAACAGAACGCATGGGCTTTTGTAGGGTGGACACCTGTGTCCACGCGGTACAACGTGTACCGGTCGAAACGGATTTTCGACAGGGAGCCATTGCACCGCGTGGACTCAGGAGTCCACCCTACAACTGCATACGCCATTCCGGTGGGTTCAAGAACCCACCCTACCATCAGGCTAGGGTAAATCCGGCGGAAAGGCTGTAGCCTTCACCGTAAGCACTGCGCAGCGGCAAATCCTGTCCCAGCCCGGTACGCGCCTTCTTGCGCAGGCGGTACACCAGCATGTCCACGCGCCGGCTCGCATCCGGGTCGTCGCCCCCCATGCCGGCAACGATGGTCGCGCGCGGCACCGGCCGGGTGTTGATCGTCAACAGGTGCAGGAAATTGAATTCCTTCTCGGTCAGATCGATCACCTTGCCGCCCAGCTCCAGCTGGCGGGCGCTGACACGCAGGGTCCATTTGCTCGGCAGCGGCGCCGGTTCGCTCGGGCGCACGCGGCGGCCCAGGGCTTCGATGTGGGCGGCCAGTTCCGGGAACTTGATCGGCTTGGTCAGATAGTGGTCGGCCCCCAGCTGCAGGCCGAGGATGCGGTTGTCGAAGGCGACGCGTCCGGTCAGCACCAGCAGCCCGATCTCGGGATACAGCTGGCGCATGCGCGGGATGACGGTAAAGCCGTCTTCGTCGGGCAGGCCCAGGTCGAGCACCACCACGGCGGCCGGGGTGCGCGTGAGCGCGGCCCACATCTCGCTGGCGGAGGTGGCCACCGTCACGTCGTGGTCGAGTTCGCGCAGGAAATCGGCCATGTCGCCGGCGTAGTCGCCGTTGTCTTCAACAATCAGTATCTGGGTCATGGGTGGGCCACGTTCTTTGTTTTACTTGTGCCTGCCTGTCGCGGCAGGGGCGTCCCCCGCGGACTGCGGGAGAGGTTCGCTACTGGCGGCCGGCCGGGCGGGCGTTTTGCCGGCGCCGGCGAGCGGCAGCCAGATGCGGAATTCGGCGCCGCCGGGGGCCGGCGATACCAGGTTCAGCACGCCGCCATGGACTTCCACGATCGCGCGCGCCATGTACAGACCCAGGCCGCTGCCGGGCAGGCCGTCGGCATTCCGGCCGCGGAAGAACTTGTCGAAGATGCGCGCCTGCTCGTCCAGCGGCACGCCGGCGCCATGGTCGCGCACCGCCAGCTCGATGCCGCTGGCCGCCAGGCGCCCGCGCAGCAGGATGGGCGTGGCCTCGGGCGAAAACGCGATGGCGTTGTCGACCAGGATCTTCAGCGCCAGGCGCATGCCGTCCGGTTCGCAGCGCAGGGCGTCGGGCAATTCGCCCACCTCGACGCTAGCGACGCGGCCGGCGGCGCGCACCTGCGCCGCCGCTTCGTCCAGCAGTTCGCGCGGCGCCACCGAGGTCGGCTTGCGCTCGCCGCCGATCTCGGCCATGCGATCCGGCGACAGATAGTCGTCGAGCATGGCGATCAGGCGGTCGGTGGCCAAGGCAATCTTGCGGTAGCGCTGGCGCGTCGGTTCGTCGGCATCCTGGCAGGTCGCTTCCAGGCGCTGCACGGCGCCGTCGATGGTCGACAGCGGCGTGCGGAATTCATGGTTCAGCATGCTGGCAAAACGCTTGCGCTCGGCTTCGCGCTGGCGCCGTGGCGACAGATCGCGCACCTGGCCCACCAGCGTCACCGGTTCGCCTGCGGCGTCGCAGAGCAGGGCCGAGATGACCTCGACCGGCACCATGTAGCCGTGCGCGCCGCGCAGTTCGGTTTCGCGCACCAGGCGCAGGCGGCTGCGGTCGCCGCCGCGCATGCGCCGGATCCGCTCGGGCATCCCGGCGCACAGGGCGGCCAGCGCACTGCCCGGGTCGCCGAGCTGGGCGGCGATGTCGGCAGGGCTGTATCCCAGCAATTGCTCGATTGCGGGGCTGAGGTAGCGCAGGGCGCCGCTGGCGCAATCGATGCTGAACGCGATGTCGCCGCCGATCTCGGCGATGACACGGAACTGCTCGGCCAGTTCCGCACCGGCCGCGCCGGAACAGTCAAGGCTGGCACTGCAATTCATTCCATACCATCCATTCATAGAGTCATGCACGAGGGCAATATCAAGCCCGCGAGCGAGTATATCGCTGCAACTACTTGTTTGTATAGGTAAGCGTTGTAGCGCTAGCGTTTAACTAAAATTGCCGATTTTGTAAATTGGTTAAACATTGTTAAATCAAGAGCCGCTGTCACCGAATCCTATTCGATTTGCATAGATTTACCTGCCTGAATCATGCAAACACGCGGCTTCCAGTGAAAACGCCCGCTGGCAGCGGGCGTTTTCATATACTTCTGGTTGCTTACTGTTCGTCGAGCGGCGCGAAGATCGCTTGCAGGTCTTCCTGCGTCAATGCCATCTTCTGCGATTCGCCTTCGGCCAGGATCGACTGCGCCAGCTCCGACTTCTTCTGCTGCAGTTGCTGGATCTTTTCTTCCAGCGTGCCCTTGGCGATCAGCTTGTACACGAACACCGGCTTGTCCTGCCCGATACGCCAGGCGCGGTCGGTGGCCTGGGCCTCGGCCGCCGGGTTCCACCATGGGTCGTAGTGGATGACGGTATCAGCCGCGGTCAGGTTCAGGCCGACGCCGCCAGCCTTGAGGCTGATCAGGAAGATCGGCACCGCGCCTTGCTGGAAGGCCGCCACCTGGGCCGAGCGGTCGCGCGTTTCGCCGGTGAGGATAGCGTAGCGGATGCCGCGCGCCGCCAGTTCTTCCTCGATCAGACCGAGCATGCTGGTGAACTGCGAGAACACCAGGATCTTGCGGCCTTCTTCCAGCAAGTCGTCGACCATCTGCATCAGGTCGGTCAGTTTGGCGGACACGGCAGCCGTGTTCTTCTTCGACGGCATGGCTTTCACCAGGCGCGGGTCGCAGCAGACCTGGCGCAGCTTCAGCAGCGCCTCCAGGATCACGATCTGGCTGCGCGCCACGCCCTTGCGGTCGATTTCCTCGCGCACCTTCTTGTCCATCGCCAGGCGCACGGTCTCGTAGAGGTCGCGCTGCGGGCCGGACAGTTCGATGCGGCGCACCACTTCGGTCTTTTCCGGCAATTCCTTGGCCACATTGTCCTTGGTACGGCGCAGCAGGAAGGGACGGATGCGGCGATTCAGCAGGGCGCGGCGCACCGGGTCGTCCTGGCGCTCGATCGGGTGGCGGAACTGGGTATTGAAAGTCTTTTCCTCGCCCAGCAGGCCCGGCAGCAGGAAGTGGAATTGCGACCACAGTTCGCCCAGGTGGTTTTCCAGCGGGGTGCCGGTCAGGCACAGGCGGTGGCGGGCATTCAGCGAACCGGCCGTCTGCGCTGCCTTCGAGCGCGTGTTCTTGATGTAGTGCGATTCGTCCAGGATTACCAGATGGTATTCGTGCTCGCGCAGCTTTTCCTCGTCGCGCGGCAGCAGGGCGTAGGTGGTCAGCACGATGTCGGCCTGCTCGATCTGGTCGAACATGTCCATGCGTTCCTTACCTTGCAGCAGCAGCACTTTCAGGCTCGGGGCGAAGCGCGCGGCTTCTTCCTGCCAGTTGGTCATCAGGCTAGTCGGCGCGATCACCAGGGCCGGGCGGGTCAGGCGGCCGGCTTCCTTTTCGGTGAGGATGTGGGCCAGGGTCTGCACCGTCTTGCCGAGGCCCATGTCGTCGGCCAGGATGCCGGCCAGGTCGTATTCGCGCAGGAACTGCATCCACGATAAACCGTCGAGCTGGTAGTCACGCAGCGTGGCTTGCAGGCCGGCCGGAGCGGCGACCTTTTTCACGGCGCCGAACTGGCTGAGCTTGCGGCCGGTTTCGCGCAGCTGCTCGCCACCGAACCAGCGCAGCTCCAGGCCGCGCGCCAGCTCTTCCAGGCGGCTGGCATCGAGCGTCGACAGGCGCACGCGCCCCTTGATCTTGTCGTTGAAGTAGAGCTCGCCGAGCGTGGACAGGATGGGCTTGACGCGGTTCCAGGGCAGGGCGACGCGCACGCCTTCGGGCAGGGTGGCCAGCATCTGGTCAGCTTCGCCATGGGCGGCCAGCACCGCCGGATCGAAGTCCATCGGCGCATTGCGAATGAGTTGCACCAGCACCGGCAGCAGCGGCACGCGCTTGCGGTTGACCACGATGCCTAGTTCCAGCTCGAACCAGGCTTTACCCGCTTCTTCCGGCTCGTCGATCTCGGCGTACCAGTCTTCCACCGCGACCACGTCGTAGCGGTATTTGTTGGATTTTTGCAGGTGCCAGCCGGCATCGGACAGGGCGTCGAGATCGTTCTCGGCAAAGCGCAGCCAGTGCGCCTGGCTATCGAGCTGCAGCGCGCCGGCCACGCCCGACAGCGGGGTAGTGGCGGGCTTGCGGAAGCCGAGCTCGGTCAATTTATCCAGGGCCGCCGCTTCGGCGCCAAGATTGCGCTCGATGATTTCGGTGACGTCGCCGATCTGGCGCACCACGCGCTGGGCCGGATCGAAGGAAACGCGCTGGCCATCATAGTCGAAGGAGAGCACGGCGAAATCCTGCCAGCGCTGGGTGCCGGTATCGGCCAGAGCCACGGAGTCGAGCAGCAGGAAGGGTTGCGGCGCGACGTCGGTGCGCAGGCGCTGGGTCAGCGGCTGCGGCAGCGGCATCAAGGTTTGCAAGCCATGGGCCAGCAGCAGTTGCGACACGCGTTTTTTATCGTTGCCGGTGAGGATGGGCGCCTGGGCCACCAGGGCTTGCAGCTCGGCCAGCGAAATGTCCACGCCACCACGGTTCAGTTCCAATGGACCGCAGGACAAATTGTCGATGTACCACGGCGGATCGGTCGGCAGCATGTAGTCGATCAGGTCGGCGCCTGGGTGGGTGGCGCCGTTGGCCGGTTCCACCGACCAGCCCAGCTTGGCCGCACGGCCTTCGTCGCGCCAGGCCAGGTTCGCTTGCCGGGTCGGACCGGCTTGCAGCGGATACACCAGGCCGTTCGACATGTCTTGCCAGGAATTGGCCCACAGCAGTTTGCCCTGTTTCAGCAGCATGTCGAGCAGGATGGCGCCGACCTTGCCCTTGGGCTCGGTAGCGCTGGTGCTCTGCGACGCGCCGCTGCGCATGGCGATGAAGAAGCGCACCAGGTCTTCGTCCTCGCCCTCGAGATAGGTCGGCGGGGCCGACAGCAGGGAGAACACCTCGTTCACCGGGCTGGCGGCGGCGACGTCGCCGTTCGGACGCAGGCGCGCCTTGCACAGGCAGACAGCCACGTGGCGGCCGCCGCTGGTCGGGGCCATGACGTAGACAAACTTGTACTGGACTGCCTTCGGATCGGCGAGCTCGACTGTCAACTTCGGTTGCGGATGGGCGGCTGCCTCGACCCTTTGCAGCCAGGTTGTCACGGGTGCCGGCAAGGCGGGCGCGCGTGCCGGCGTCGCACGCGGCGCGGGGGCGTCGCTTGCGTGTTCGCGTGGGTAATCAACTGTGTGCATGGGTCTCTGGATGGTGTGTGAAAAAGAACAACAAACGACATTATCTCTCATACGGACGGTTCAGTTTTGTTCGGAATCGCACGTAGTCGGGAAATCTTTACAGTATGAAATTTTAAGAATCTTTATTCCAACAAAAACAGCGGGGGTCAGGTCTGACATTCGGACACGAGCTCTGCCGTAATCTTCTATTTTGCGTGTTTTTCAATCTTGTTCCCATGGCAGGCGCGTACTACGGATGAGGCCGTGTCCAAATGTCAGACCTGACCCCGGCTTTGGACTTAGGTATCATTCCCGCTTGACCCACGGATTCCCGCACCATGCTGCCTTCTATCGAACAACGTCTCGCCATTGAACTTGCCGCCAAGCCGGCCCAGGTTGCCGCCGCCATCGCCCTGCTCGACGAGGGCGCGACCGTTCCCTTCATCGCGCGCTACCGCAAGGAAGCCACCGGCGGCCTCGACGATATCCAGCTGCGCCTGCTGGAAGAGCGCCTGCGCTACCTGCGCGAGCTGGAAGACCGGCGCGCGGCGATCATCGAATCGATCACCGAACAGAACAAGATGACGCCGGCGCTGTTGGAAGCGATCGCGCTGGCCGAGGACAAGACCCGCCTCGAAGACCTGTATTTGCCATACAAGCAGAAGCGCCGCACCAAGGCCCAGATCGCGGTGGAAGCCGGCCTGGCGCCGCTGGCCGATTCGTTGCTGGCCGATCCTTCGTTGAACCCGGAAGAAGTGGCAGCGCAATACCTGCGCGAGGCCTTCAGCAATGCCGACGGCGTGAACAACCCGGGTGTGCCCGATACCAGGGCGGCCCTGGACGGCGCACGCCAGATCCTGATGGAGCGCTTCGCCGAAGACGCGACCCTGGTGCAATCGCTGCGCGAATACGTGCAGGAACACGGCGTGGTCGATTCCAAGGTGGTCGACGGCAAGCAGGACGAAGGCGAGAAGTTCGCGGATTACTTCGATTATTCCGAGCCGCTGGCGAATGTGCCGTCGCACCGCGCGCTGGCCCTGATGCGCGGGCGCCGCGAAGGCATCCTCGACGTCACCCTGCGCCTGGATACCGAGCTTGAAAAACCGAAGTGGGATGCGCCGCACAACCCCTGCGAAAGCCGCATCGCCGCGCGCTTCGGCATCAAGGGCCAGGGCCGCCCGGCCGACAAGTGGCTGCTCGACACCGCGCGCTGGACCTGGCGCGTGAAAAGCTTCATGTACATCGAGACGGAACTGATGGGCGCCCTGCGCGAGAAGGCCGAGCAGGATGCGATCGGCGTCTTTGCACGCAATTTGAAGGCGCTGCTGCTGGCCGCGCCCGCCGGCCAGCGCGCCACCATGGGCCTGGACCCGGGCCTGCGCACCGGCGTCAAGGTCGCCGTGGTCGACGCCACCGGCAAGGTGGTCGACACCGCCACCATCTACCCGCACCAGCCGCGCAACGACTGGGACGGTTCGCTGCACGTGCTGGGCCAGCTCGCGGCCAAGCACAACGTGTCGCTGGTCTCGATCGGCAACGGTACCGCCTCGCGCGAGACCGACAAGCTGGCGCAGGACTTAATCAAGCAGCGTCCAGAACTGAAGCTGACCAAGATCGTGGTGTCGGAAGCGGGCGCCTCGGTGTACTCGGCCTCGGAATTCGCCTCGCGCGAACTGCCGGACCTGGACGTGTCGATCCGCGGCGCGGTGTCGATTGCGCGCCGCCTGCAGGACCCGCTGGCCGAACTGGTGAAGATCGACCCGAAATCGATCGGCGTCGGCCAGTACCAGCACGACGTCTCGCAGACCCAGCTGGCGCGCTCGCTGGACGCCGTGGTCGAGGATTGCGTGAACGCGGTCGGCGTGGACGTGAACACGGCTTCGGCGCCGCTGCTGGCGCGCGTGTCGGGCCTGTCGTCGAGCGTGGCGCAGAGCATCGTCAGCTACCGCGACATGCAGGGCGCGTTTGCCTCGCGCGCGGCGCTCAAGAAAGTGCCGCGTCTGGGCGAAAAGACCTTCGAGCAGGCGGCGGGCTTCCTGCGCGTGATGGGCGGCGACAATCCGCTGGACGCGTCGGCGGTGCACCCGGAATCCTATCCGGTGGTGCAGAAGATTTTGGGCGACGTCGGGCGCGAGATGAAGGCGGTGATCGGCGATACCTCGCTGATCAAGACCCTGAATCCGGCGAAGTATGCCGACGAGAAGTTCGGCGTGCCGACCGTGACCGACATCCTCAAGGAACTCGAAAAGCCAGGCCGCGACCCGCGTCCGGAATTCACCACCGCCACCTTCAAGGAAGGCGTGGAAGAGATTTCCGACCTGCGGCCGGACATGATCCTGGAAGGCGTGGTCACCAACGTGGCGGCGTTCGGCGCCTTTGTCGACATCGGCGTGCACCAGGACGGGCTGGTGCACATCTCGGCGCTGTCGAACACCTTCGTGAAGGACCCGCACACGGTGGTCAAGGCCGGGCAGGTGGTGAAGGTGAAGGTGCTGGAAGTCGATCCGAAGAGGAAGCGCATTGCGCTGACCATGCGCCTGTTGGACAGCGCGCCGCAAGCCGGTTCGCAGCCGCAGCAGCGCGGCGACCGCGACGACCGCAAGCGCGTGGCCCAGCACCAGAACCGCCAGGAACGCGCAGCGCCGGCAGCCGGCAACAATGCGATGGCGGCGGCGTTCGCCAAGCTGAAGAAGTAAGCGATAGTGGCTTGCGCGCCTGTCGACCCGGATTGCGATGCGGCGCGCGGGCTGATCGCGGAACTCGACGCGGCACTGGCGGCGATCTGCGGCGACAGCGGCGCGCAGTCGTTCGATGCGAACGATGTGCGCGGGCCGAGGTCGGTGTTCCTGGTGGCGAACGATATGTCTGGCGTTGCTGTCGGCTGCGGCGCGCTGCGGCCGCTTGAGGGCGATGTGGCGGAAGTGAAGCGGATGTATGCGCGACCCGGGAGCGGGGCGGGTGTGCGGCTGCTGGGCGAGCTGGAAAGGCGCGCCTTACAGTTCGGTTACCGCGAAGTCTGGCTGGAGACGCGCAAGGTGAATGGCAGGGCGGTGGCGTTCTACGAACGGCACGGGTACCGGGTCATACCGAATTACGGCAAGTATGTCGGGCGCGAGGATGCCGTTTGCCTCGGCAAGGTGCTGTAGGGTGGGTTCTTGTGCCCACGCTGTTTCACCCTTTGCTATTCGGCGGCGCTGTTTCGACTACTCAAGCGTAGTACCGCGTGGACACAGGTGTCCACCCTACAAGTGCGTCCATATCGTCGTAGTTCGGTAGGATGGGTTCTCGAACCCACCAGATACCACGTCAATGATCGACACCACGCCGCAAGAACGCGAACCGTGAATGGTGGGTTCGAGAACCCACCCTACGACAGGCGCCGGCCGCCGATTCATCCCCCAAAGAACTGCGCCAGTTCCGGCACGCGCTTGACCATCACCCCCACGAAGTACAGCGCCAGGCAGCCCATGCCGATGTAATTCATGCGCCGCCGCGTCATGGCCGGCACCCCGGTCTTCTTGATGTGCAGCGCGTCGCGCAGCAGCACGGCGGCATAGATCGCGAGTGCCAGCCCGGTCAGGAACACACCCAGGCCATCGCCGCGCACGCCGCTGACGAGGTCGAATATGCCGATGAAGCCGAGCACCACGGCCAGCACGAAATTGAAGCCTGCCGAAGGCCCGGCGGAGGGACGTTGTTGTTGCATGTGCATGAAGGAAGAAGTGAAATCCGGCCGATGATACCCGAAGCTGTCGCGGCATCGGAACAGGCGCCGCCAAACCCGGCCCCGGCCCGCACCGCGACAGTGGAATTCTTATAGAATGTCGCCATCTCACCCATTTCTTTCCGAAGGCAGAATCACATGAGCGACGTACAAACCTGGATCAAAGACACCGTGACCAACACCCCGGTCGTGCTGTTCATGAAGGGCACCGCGCAGTTTCCGCAATGCGGCTTCTCGGGCCGCGCCATCCAGATCCTGAAAGCCTGCGGCGTCGATAACATCGCCACCGTCAACGTGCTGGAAGATCCGGAAGTCCGCCAGGGCATCAAGGACTACTCGAACTGGCCGACCATCCCGCAGCTGTACGTGAACGGCGAGTTCATCGGCGGCTCCGACATCATGAACGAGATGTTCGATTCGGGCGAACTGCAAGCGATGTTCAAGAAGTAAGTGAACCCATCCAGACCACGCCGGGTCGCCGGCCGCCGCATCATCGTCGCCATCACCGGCGCGACCGGCGCGGTCTACGGCGTGCGCCTGCTCGGGCGCCTGGGCAGCGTGCCCGGCGTCGAGACCCACCTGGTGATGTCCGACGCCGCCTCGCTTACCCTGCACCAGGAAGTCGGCCTGCAACGGCGCGACGTCGAATCCCTGGCCCATGTCGTGCACAAGAACCGCGAGATCGGTGCGACGATCGCCAGCGGCTCGTTCCAGACCGACGGCATGGTGATCGCTCCCTGTTCGATGAAGACCCTGGCGGCCGTGGCCCATGGCCTGGCGGACAACCTGGCCGCGCGCGCGGCCGACGTGGTCCTGAAGGAACGCCGGCGCCTGATCCTGATGGTGCGCGAAACGCCGCTCAACCTGGCGCACCTGCGCAATATGACGGCCGTGACCGAAATGGGCGGCATCGTGTTTCCGCCCTTGCCGAGCTTTTACCACCGGCCGGCGAGCATCGAGGAGATGGTCGACCACACCCTGGACCGGGTGCTCGACCTGCTCGGCATCGAGAACCCGCAGGCTGCACGGTGGCCCGGCATGCGCGGTGCCGACAGCGGCGCGTAGCTCTTTAACCAGGCGTCTGACAAAGCCTTCAGGGCAAGGGATACGGCCTACCGGGGCAGAGCCGAAGACAGTACGAACGTACGGCGAGACGATGCAACGCAGCCATGGAGGCTTTGTCAGACGCGCTCGGCTAGCGTTTGCTGCCGTAACCGCTGTCACCGGCTTTCTTCAACTCCCTTGCTTCCTCCAGCATCCTGCGCTGGGCGATGCGCTTGCGCATCACCTCGGCGTGACGGGCCGCGCTCATCGGCGGCGCCGTCATCAGTTCCTTCAGCTGGGCAGTGTTCACGTAATTGCTTTTCATGGGCGGGCACGATCCTCGGCTGTGACGAGTTTGATTATGCGCCAGTGGAAGCGGTTTGTACTGCCCGATTTGGAAGAAAATTTGTAAGCGGGAAACCTCAAGCGAGGAAGGACCAGGCTTACTTGGACGTGGGCTGATGGTTGACGCGAACCAGCATGCGAATGAATTCGCGCGCCAGCTGGCGGTGGTGCTCGTCCAGGCGCTGCAGGTCGGCAATCAGCTTGACGTCTGCCGATTCGAAACGGGCGGCATTGCCGGTCTCGACTGCTTCACCCGGCGCCTCAGGACCGCCGAAACGCAACCAGTCGGCAGGCACGCCCAGCCATTGGGCAATCATGCGCAACTTTTCCTGCGTGGGAATGGCTTCGCCGACCAGCCACTTGCGTGCGGCGTGGACAGTAATGGGTCGCCCCTCGAAGCGAATGTTAAATTCACGTGCCAGTCGAGTCGGGCTGTCTGGTGAGTAGTGGGCGTTCTTCAGCGCCTGTTGGAGACGCTCGCTGAAGCTCTCCCGTTCATTCGTGGAATTCATGATGGCACTATTTCATGCTGGACTATAAATGTCAGTCTCTTGTCCGTACAGACCAGTTGTGACAGTTTACGAACAGACAAGTAACAAAGAAGTGTGAAGTGAGAATGTGAGAGTTTGTGACATCATGCCACAAAATTTCCGCGCAGAATCGACATATTCACTGTGAATAACATTCGTGCAAATGTTTTGTCGCGTGAATGCCACGCACGTCTAGTCAATTGACGTCAATGCAACCGGGCGGGCTGGGGAAGCCCGCAAGAATCCGGCTCAGGCCGCTCGAATCAGTCGGAAACGAATGATCCCGTCGGCGCCAGTTACACGCTCCAACATACCATCATTCCAAAGTTTGTGCAGGTGCGCGAGTGCTTCACCGAGTGCAAAGCTGAGCTGGTGGGCATCGAGCTGGCGCCGGAACATGATCGGTACGATGTCGACCGCGCTACGGGCTTGCTTGCAGGCTTCAAGTACCTCGTCCAGGCGCTCCACATGGTGCTGGCGCAGCTGCGCGATCCGGGTGTGCAAACCGCGGAAAGGCTTGCCGTGCGAAGGCAGCACCAGCACGTCGTCGGGCAGGCCGGCGAACTTGTCGAGCGAGTCGAGGTACTGCTGCAGTGGGTTGCCTTCCGGCTCGATCGCGAACACCGAGACGTTGGTGGAAATGCGCGGCAAGACCATGTCGCCCGAGACCAATACGTTCAGTTCCTGCGAGTACAGCGAGGCGTGTTCCGGCGAGTGGCCGAAGCCGGTAATCACGCGCCATGCCGTATTGCCAATTGTGACATGCTGGCCATCCTGCAGGCGCGTGTAGGCTTCCGGCACGCCCGGCACCAGCGAGGGGTAGTAATTGCGGCGGCTGCGCATCTGCTCCAGCATGGCCTGGTCGGCCAGGCCGTGGCGCTCGAAGTGGGGAATGGCCGAGGGGCCGTCGACGCCGGGCAGGGCGGCCGCCATCATGCGCGCAAAACCGTATTCGCCGGCGGTCAGCCAGAAAGGCGCGCCGAAACGTTCGCACAGCCAGCCCGACAGGCCCACGTGGTCGGGGTGGCAATGGGTGGCGATCACGCGCACGACCGGCTGATTCTCCAGCGGCCCGGCCAGCACCTGTTCCCAGGCGGCGCGGGTGGCGTCGGTGGCCACGCCGCAATCGATCACGCTCCAGCCCTTGCGGCCCTCGCGCTCGTCCCGCAGCACCCACAGGTTGATGTGGTCGAGCGCGAACGGCAGCGGCATGCGCAGCCAGCCGATGCCGGGCGCCACCTCGTGCACCGTACCAGGGGCAGGCAGTTCGTCGGCAAAGGGATAGGTCAACTGGGCTTCGAGCGGATTCATGTTCAGCAATCTTTCGTATTCCATGCAGGACGGGCGCGCTACAATGGGTGACGTTAACGTAAACGGCAATGCCGGATACCGATTCTAGCCGTTTCCCCCAGCTCTTACCTGCATCTGCTTTTTTTCATGGCCACCACCTATACCATCGCCGAACTGGCGCGCGAATTCGACATCACCGCGCGCGCGATCCGTTTCTACGAAGACCAGGGCCTGCTCAGCCCGAAACGCGAAGGCGTGGGCGGACGCAACCGCGTGTACACCCCGCGCGAGCGCACGCGCCTGAAACTGACCCTGCGCGGCAAGCGCCTGGGCCTGACGTTGTCGGAGATCAAGAGTATCGTCGACATGTACGAGTCGCCGAAGGACACGGTGGCGCAGATCAACCGCTTCCTCGGCGTGCTGGCGCACCAGCGCGAGACCCTGGAACAGCAGCGTGCCGACATCGAGATGGCTTTGGAAGAAATTTCCGCGCACGAGGAGGAATGCCGCCGCTTGCTGGGCGAGGAAGACTCGCCTGATGCGGCCAAAAAGGTGCTGCAAAACGAGGCACACAGCGCCAGCGACCTAGCCTGACTCACTGCGCCGCAGTGGCACGCAAACGAGGCGCAACGGCGCCTGCTACTTGACGTTTACGTTAACGTCACACGCGAGTATGATGCCGAGAGCTTAATCACACCGTTCACCGAGAGGACGACATGCTGCATCTTCCAGGCTTGACCTTTGACCATGGCGAAGACATCGCCGCGCTGCGCGAAGCAGTGCAACAATTTGCGGCCAGCGAAATCGCGCCGCGCGCGGCCGAGATCGACCGCACCGACCAGTTCCCGATGGACCTGTGGAAGAAGATGGGCGAACTCGGGCTGCTGGGCATTACCGTGAGCGAGGAATACGGCGGCGCCAACATGGGCTACCTGGCCCACATCGTGGCGATGGAAGAAATCTCGCGCGCCTCGGCCTCGGTCGGCCTGTCCTACGGGGCCCACTCGAACCTGTGCGTCAACCAGATCAAGCGCAACGGTACGGAAGAACAAAAACAGAAATACCTGCCGAAGCTGATCTCGGGCGAACACGTGGGCGCACTGGCGATGTCCGAGCCGAACGCCGGTTCTGACGTGGTGAGCATGAAGCTGCGCGCCGAGCTGAAGGGCGACCGTTATGTACTGAACGGCACCAAGATGTGGATCACCAACGGCCCTGACGCCGACACCCTGGTGGTCTACGCCAAGACCGACCTCGAAGCCGGCCCGCGCGGCATGACCGCCTTCCTGATCGAAAAAGGTTTTAAAGGCTTCTCGATCGCGCAAAAGCTCGACAAGCTAGGCATGCGCGGCTCGCACACAGGCGAACTGGTGTTCGAGGATTGCGAAGTGCCGGTCGAGAACGTGCTGGGCGGCGTGGGCAAGGGCGTCAACGTGCTGATGTCGGGCCTGGACTTCGAGCGTACCGTGCTGTCGGGCGGTCCGCTGGGCATCATGTCGGCTTGCATGGACGTGGTCGTGCCGTACATTCACGAGCGCAAGCAGTTCGGCCAGGCCATCGGCGAGTTCCAGCTCATGCAGGGCAAGATCGCCGACATGTATTCGACCATGATGGCTTGCCGCGCCTATGTGTATGCGGTGGGCCAGGCTTGCGACCGTGCCGAGAACCCGGCTGCCGTGCGCGCCCTGCGCAAGGACGCCGCCGGCGCCATCCTGTACAGCGCCGAAAAGGCCACCTGGATGGCGGGCGAAGCGATCCAGACCCTGGGCGGCAACGGTTACATCAACGAGTATCCGGTCGGTCGTCTCTGGCGCGATGCGAAGCTCTACGAAATCGGCGCTGGTACCAGCGAGATCCGCCGCATGCTGATTGGGCGTGAATTGTTTGGTGAGACGGCGTAATTTGCAGCATCGTTGGCCGTAACCGTAGGGTGGGCACTCCGTGCCCACGCGGAACGTCGCATCATGTTGGCCTTGTTTGAGCCGCGTTGCATGCATTTGGATACCGTGTGCCAGGGCGAGCCGCGACATCCAAACGCAGCCAACACAGCATCGCTTTTCGCGTGGGCACGGGGTGCCCACCCTACGGTCGCGGTCCCAAGCCAGATTCCACGCTAACGGTATATTGCCTCGCCAACACCGCCACATTGCATTGCAATAAAATACCCGCTCAACCGACCCACGCGCGAACCGAACGATGACCCAGGTGACGTTCCCCAGATTGCTGTCTTCGCAGATCGCATTCGACATCGCGCGCAGCATCGTCGACGGCTTCGACAAGCACTACCGCCTGTTCCGCGCAGCCAGCCAGCAGGCGCGCCGGCTGTTTGAACAGGCCGACTGGCCCGCGGCCCAGCAAACCGCGCGCGAACGCATCGATTTCTACGACCGCCGTGTGCAGGAAGCCGTGCAGGCGCTGGAACAACGCTACCCGCCCGGCGACCTGATCGACAGCGTCTGGCGCGAGGTCAAGCTGCACTACATCGGCCTGCTGTCCGATCACAAGCAGCCGGAACTGGCCGAAACCTTCTTCAACTCGGTCAGCTGCCAGATCCTGCACCGGCGCTACTACCATAACGATTACATTTTTGTCCGCCCGGTGGTCTCGACCGAGTACATCGAGACCGAGGAACTCCTGCCGACCTACCGCGTCTACTACCCGGCGGCCGATGGCATGCGCTTCGCACTGAAACGCATCGTCGGCAACTTCCAGCTTGAACGCCCCTTCGCCGCGCTCGACCGCGATACCGGCCTGGTCGAAGCGCGCATGATTGCGGAATTCGGTCTCGACCAGGCCGAGCCGAACCTGCAGTTCCACGTCTTGTCGAACCTGTTCTTCCGCAACAAAGGCGCCTACATCGTCGGCCGCGCCATCAACGGCGCGCGCGAACATCCTTTCGTGATCCCGGTCCTGCACGACAAGCAGGGCGAACTGGTGCTCGACACGGTCATCACCGACCCGGACCAAGTTGCCCTGCTGTTCTCGTTCACGCGCGCCTACTTCCAGGTCGATATGGAAGTGCCGTCGGCTACCGTGCAGTTCCTGCGCAGCCTGCTGCCGCGTAAACCGCGCAGCGAAATCTATACCGTGCTCGGCCTGCAAAAGCAGGGCAAGACCCTGTTCTACCGCGACTACCTGCAACACCTGAAGCACAGTTCGGATCGATTCCGCATCGCGCCCGGCATCCGCGGCCTGGTGATGCTGGTGTTCGAGCTGCCGTCCTTTCCCTACGTGTTCAAGGTGATCAAGGACTGGTATCCGCCGCCAAAGGAGATCACGCGCGCCCAGGTAAAGGAAAAATACCTGCTGGTGAAGCACCACGACCGCGTCGGGCGCATGGCCGACACGCTCGAATACTCGGACGTCGCTTTTCCACTGAACCGCTTCGGCGAGGAGTTGCTGGCCGAGCTGCAACAGCACTGCCCCTCGCTGGTCGAGATCGAGGGCGAGCGCCTGATCGTCAAGCACCTGTACATCGAGCGGCGCATGGTGCCGCTGAATATGTACCTGGCCGATGCGCAAGTGGCAGGCGACGACGGCCGGATCGAACACGGCATCGTCGAATACGGAAATGCCATCCGCGACCTGGTTGCGGCGAACATCTTCCCCGGCGATATGCTCTACAAGAACTTCGGCGTCACGCGCCAGGGCCGGGTCGTGTTCTACGACTACGACGAAATCGAATACCTCACCGATTGCCAGTTCCGCGACATCCCGCAGGCGCGCAACGAGGAAGACGAGCTGTCGGCCGAGCCCTGGTACCCGATCGGCAAGCACGACGTGTTTCCCGAACAATTCGGCCGTTTCCTGCTTGGAAACGCGACGATCCGCCACCATTTCATGCAGTATCACGCGGACCTGTTGACGCGCGCCTGGTGGC
The DNA here is from genome assembly GCF_020708045.1 of Massilia sp. IC2-278. Classification (GTDB taxonomy): domain Bacteria; phylum Pseudomonadota; class Gammaproteobacteria; order Burkholderiales; family Burkholderiaceae_D; genus Telluria. The sequence goes on along the minus strand of NZ_JAJFES010000002.1, from coordinate 465,549 downwards.
AGGCGCACAAGGACCGCATCCTGGAAGGCGAAGTGGAAGACGTCTTTCCTTACCCGCAGCACATCCGCTTCCACCAGACCATCACCCCTTTGGCGCAACCAATACCTCACCCAGCGCCATCCTCTTTGGAGACCTTAGAAAATGAATGATCCAGTCGTTATCGTTGGCGCCGCCCGTACCCCGATGGGTGGCTTCCAGGGCGATTTTTCCTCGAAGTCGGCGAGCGACCTCGGCGCGGTGGCGATCCAGGCGGCAGTCGAACGCGCCGGCGTCGATCCGCAAACCGTCGAACACGTCTACTTCGGCAACTGCTTGATGGCGGGCCAGGGCCAGGCCCCTGCACGCCAGGCCCTGATCAAGGCCGGCCTGCCGCTGTCGACCGGCGCCGTGACCCTGTCGAAAATGTGCGGCTCGGCCATGCAGGCCGCGATCTTCGCCCACGACCAGCTGGTGGCCGGCAGTGCCGACATCGTGGTGGCCGGCGGCATGGAGTCGATGACCAACGCCCCTTACCTGATTCCGAAGGCACGCGGCGGCTACCGCATCGGCCACGCGCCGATGTTCGACCACATGATGCTCGACGGCCTGGAAGATGCCTACTCGCGCAACGAAAAAACCGGCGAAGGCCGCTCGATGGGCACCTTTGCCGAGGAATGCGTCGCCACGTACCAGTTCACCCGCGAAGACCAGGACAACTTCGCCATCGAGTCCGTGAAGCGCGCGCAAGCGGCCAACAACGACGGTTCGTTTGCCTGGGAAATCGCCCCGGTCACGCTGGCCACCCGCACCGGTGAACTGATCGTGGAAAAGGACGAAGGCCCGATGAAGGCCAAGATCGACAAGATCCCGTCGCTGAAGCCTGCGTTCAAGAAGGAAGGCACCGTCACCGCCGCCTCGTCCTCGTCGATCAACGACGGCGCCGCCGCGCTGGTGATGATGCGCGAATCGAAGGCCAAAGAACTGGGCCTGACCCCGATCGCACGCGTGATCGGCCACGCCACCCACGCCCAGGAACCGAACCTGTTCACCACCGCCCCGATCGGCGCGATGAACAAGCTGTTCAAGAAGACCGGCTGGATGCCGGGCGACGTCGACCTGTTCGAGATCAACGAAGCCTTTGCCGCCGTGCCAATGGCCGCCATGCGCGACCTCGACATCCCGCACGAGAAGGTCAACATCCACGGCGGCGCCTGCGCCCTGGGCCACCCGATCGGCGCCTCGGGCGCGCGCATCATCGTCACCCTGCTGGGCGCGCTGAAGAAGACCGGCGGCAAGCGCGGCGTGGCGTCGCTGTGCATTGGTGGTGGTGAAGCCACCGCGATGGCGATCGAGATGGTGTGATGTTGGTGACCGATGACCCGGATCGGTGACGATTCGGGTCTTCGGTTACGATGGTTGTTTGGATACGTTGTACCGCGTGGACACAGGTGTCCACCCTACGAAACCCGCTTTTGTAGGGTGGACTCCCGAGTCCACGCGGTCGTACCTACGCAAACCGCAAAACCCACCGGAGGAACCACACCATGCCAACCGCTCTGATCCTCGGCGCCTCGCGCGGCATCGGCCACGAACTCGCACGCCAATACCGCGCTGAGGGTTGGCGCGTGATCGCCACCGCCCGCAAGCAGCAGGACCTCGACGAACTGGCCAGCCTCGGCGCCGAGCCGCACCTGCTCGACGTTACCGATCCCGAAGCCATCGCCGGCCTGGGCTGGAAACTCGACGACGAAAAAATCGACACCGCCTGGCTGGTCGCCGGCCTCTACGGCCCGCGCCACGACGGCTTCCCGACGCAACAGGACTTCGACGCCGTGATGCACACCAACGTGCTGGCCGCGATGCGCCTGCTGCCCATCGTCGCCCCGCTGGTGGCCAACACGCGCGGCAAGCTCGGCGTACTGTCCTCGCGCATGGGTTCGATCGGCTCGAGGACAAGCCCCGGCGGCTCGCTCTACCGCGCCAGCAAGGCTGCACTGAATTCCGTCCTGACCGACACCGCCTTGACCTACGGCCCGCAAGGCGCCACCTGCATCGCCTTCCACCCCGGCTGGGTCCAGACCGACATGGGCGGCGAGGGCGCGGCGATCAGCGTCGAGCACAGCGTGCGCGATCTGCGCGCCACCCTGGCCAAGGCGACGAACGCCGACAACGGCAGCTTCCTGAACCACGACGGCGACCCCATCCCCTGGTAAGCCGCCACGATAAAAACACACACGAGACATCATGATCCTGACCGAAGAACACCAGATGATCCGCGACGCCCTACGCAGCTATGCGCAGGAGCGCCTGGCCCCGCAGGCCGCCCGCTGGGACAAGGAACACTACTTTCCGAAAGCCGAACTGAAGGAACTGGCGCAACTGGGCGCATTTGGCGTGGCCGTGCCCGAGCAGTACGGCGGCGCGGGCCTGGACTACGTGTCGCTGGCGCTGGTGCTGGAAGAGATCGCGGCCGGCGACGGCGGCACCTCGACCATCATCTCGGTCAACAACTGCCCGGTGTGCTCGATCGCCATGATGTACGCCAGCGAAGAGCAGAAGCAGCAGTGGCTGGTGCCGCTGGCGCAAGGCGAGATGCTGGGTGCATTCGCCCTGACCGAGCCGCACACCGGCAGCGACGCCGCCGCCCTGCGCACCACGGCCATGCGCGACGGCGACGAATACGTCATCAACGGCACCAAGCAGTTCATCACCAGCGGCAAGCACGGCGACGTGGCCATCGTCATGGCCGTCACCGATAAAGCCGCCGGCAAGAAGGGCATTAGCGCCTTCTGGGTGCCGACGAATACCCCGGGCTACATCGTCGCCGGCCTGGAACACAAGATGGGCCAGCACTCCTCGGACACGGCGCAGATCGTGTTCGAGAACTGCCGCGTCCCGGCCGCGAATCTGATCGGCGAAGAAGGCATGGGCTACAAGATCGCCCTGTCGGGCCTGGAGGGCGGGCGCATCGGCATCGCCTCGCAATCGGTGGGCATGGCGCGCGCCGCTTTCGAAGCGGCGCTGGCGTATGCCAAGGAACGCACCAGCTTCGGCAAGGCGATCTTCGAGCACCAGTCGGTGCAGTTCAAGCTGTCGGAAATGGCGATGAAGATCGAGGCGGCGCGCCAGCTGATCCTGCACGCGGCCTCGATGAAGGATGCCGGCTTGCCCTGCCTGAAGGAAGCGGCGATGGCCAAGCTGTTTGCCTCCGAAATGGCCGAGCGCGTGGTATCGGATGCGATGCAAGTCTTCGGCGGCTACGGCTACGTGGCCGACTTCCCGATCGAGCGCATCTACCGCGACGTGCGCGTCTGCCAGATCTACGAAGGCACGAGCGACATCCAGAAAATCCTGATCGCGCGCGCGCTGTGATGGTGGCGCCGGCAATCATCCCGCTCACCCAGCAGGACTTGCCGGCGCTGTTCGTCTACCTCGATGACCACCTGGGCGACAACGGCCGCAACGGCACGCCGCTGTTCCAGCCGATGCCGCGCGCCGCCTCCTTTTTCCCGGTCGAGAAGCGCGCCGGCTTCGTGCTCGGCCTGGGCACCGCGCTGGATGCGCCCGGCTGGCGACGCGGCTGGCTCGCCATCGATGCCGATGGCGCCATCTGCGGCCACATCGACTTGCGCGCGCGGCCCGAACGCACGGCAGCGCACCGCTGCCTGCTCGGCATGGGGGTGCACCGCGATTATCGTGGCCAAGGGCTGGGCGCGCGCCTGCTCGACACCGCGCTGGCCTGGGCCGATGCGCAGGGCCTGGCCTGGGTCGACCTTGAAGTGCTGTCCAATAACCTCCCCGCACGCCGCCTGTACGCACGCAGCGGCTTCATCCAGACCGGCGAGATTCCCGACCTGTTCCGCATCGACGGCGAGCAGCACGGCTATGTGTTCATGAGCCACAGCCTTTGATGTTCGTAGGGTGGACTCGTAATGGAGGCCACTGGCCTCCATTACTCCACGCTGTACGACATGCGCATGTCGATATGTCATGCATAGTACGGTTTGCATGCGCTACAGGCTGGTTGCACACGTAACGGTTTACGCAGGTTCGACCGCGTGGACTCGGGAGTCCACCCTACGAACTGCGAACAACATGGCGACGTCTGTATGAGCCTTGCCGTTGGGAAGCGATAAGGCAGCTTTTTTCCCGCTTTTTCCTTTAACGACGCTTAAGTGCGTCCCAAGTGTGCGGGAAGTGTGCCTTACCTAACAAACATCGCGCGTCAACTCTGCGAAGGTAGCTGAAGCTGCACAGCCCGCCAATCCTGGCGCCTGCATTGCAAGTTCACACACTTTACCGAATGGAGAGACGTATGACGACGACGGCAAACGAACACCTGAACGACTGGCTGCGCGATGCGCACGCGATGGAACAGCAAGCGGACAAGATGCTGAACGCGCAAGCGGAACGCCTGGAACACTATCCGGAACTGCGCGCGCGCATCGTCCAGCACATCGAGGAAACCCGCTGGCAGCAAAGCCAGCTCGACGAAATCATGACCCGCCGCGGCATCAGCAACTCGGTGCTGAAGGACCTGGGCGGCAAGCTGGCCGCCTTTGGCCAGGCAGTCGGCGGCATGACCACCAGCGACGAAGTGGTGAAGGGTGCCATGGCCGGCTACGTTTTCGAGAACCTGGAAATCGCCAGCTACGTCTCCCTGATCGGCGCCGCCAAGGCCGTCGGCGACACCGCCACCGCTGCTGCCTGCGAACAGATCCTGGCCCAGGAAAAGGCAATGGCCGCCTGGCTGCTGGAACACCTGCCGCAAGTTACGCAAGCCTTCCTGGTGCGTTCGGAAACGCCAGGCGCCGAAGCCAAGGTCTGAGTACGGCACGCCCATGCGGGCTTTCATTGCTTTACTTGCAATATGAAAGAAGCTCATAATGATGCATCCAAGCATTATTATGAGCTTTCTTCATGCATATCGATTCTTCTCTCCCGCTATCCCTGGCGCTGATGACGGCGCTGTATGCTTGCACGCCGCTCGCGGCTGCCGACACGGTGCAGGCTCGAGGACTGGCCTACCTGGGCAAGGCGGACTGCCGGATCGCCCCCCTCGAACCCGCGCCCGACAAGGGCGAAATCAGCTGGACAGGCGGCTGTGCCGACGGCTACGCCAGTGGCAAGGGCATGCTTACATGGAATGTGCCGACGGTTAGCAAGGTCACGCTCGAAGCGACGCTTGTGCGTGGTGAAGCCAGCGGCGAAGTGGTACTCAAGACATCCCGCTTTACTTACGCCGGTACGATGAGGAATGGCGTGCCGAACGGCGAGGGGTATTTCCAGTTCGAGGGACGCGGCTGGTACGAAGGCGAGGTTGCCAATGGCCTGCCGCATGGCAAAGGTACCTTTCTGAACATCGACCGCTCGCGCTATACGGGCGATTGGGTACAAGGCAAGCGTCATGGCCAGGGAACAGCGACATTTGCCACCGGCGGTAGCTATACCGGTAGCTGGAAGGATGATGTTTTCGACGGACAGGGCGCTGTAGTCTACGCCGGCGCCGGCCACAAGTTCCAAGGCCTATTCCAGGACGGCCGCATCGCCGGTCTGCCCAAGGCGGCTGCCGTCGTGGGTCGGTACGGCGTCGATGGCGAAGTAGGCGAGGGGCCGAATCGCGACAGCGGGGTCGTTGCTTATCTGCCAATGCAAGCAAGCTGGAACGATCTGACGCCAGCGCAGAAAAACGCCTTCCTCAGGAACTACCCGGCATTGGAAGCCGGAGACGAGCCGCCGTTCCCGCTCAAGGGCGAAGCCGGCCTGTTCGACAAGGTTTCCCGCATGAACCACACCTTTGGAGTGGTCAAGGGCAGCCTCGGTGTCTACGTATTGGTCGGCAAGGATGGCAAGCCGCTCAGCGTAACAGCCTATGGCGCGCCCACCGCGACCATCGTGCGTGCGCTATCGACCGTCTACATGCTTGAGCAATACAAGCCGGCGCGTTGCCGGGGCGAACCGTGCGAGATGGTCTACGCGGTCAACTTCATGTTTACCGTCGACGACTGACTGCGCTCGCTGCCGGTCACCGCCAGGCGACCGCCGGCTCCAGCAAGGTCACCGTCTGCCGTTCGGCGTCGAGGGTGGCCTGGATGCCCATCGGGATCGTGAACTGGTTGCGGATGTGGCCGATCGAGTAGCCGGTCACTGCCGGAATCGCCAGCGGCTGCAGGTGGATATCGAAGGTCTGGTCCAGCGTCAGCGACACGTCTTCGTGCTCGGGCCCGCAATCCTCGCAAATGCCGATCATCAGCGCCGCCGCTTTCCTGAACCCAACCGCCAGATCGAGCTGGGTCATCCAGCGGTCGATACGGTAGGGCGCTTCGTTCACTTCTTCCAGGAACAGGATGGCATCGCGGAAGTCGGCCGCATACGGCGTGCCGGCCAGCGCCGCCACCAGGCTCAAGTTCCCGCCGATCAGCGGGCCGGTAGCACTACCGCCATGCACGGTGCGCATGCCGAAGTGCGGTTGCAATACGGCGCGGCGGCTGTTTTCCAGCGCCATCGGAATCGTGTAGGTCGGCTGCGGATTGCCCAGCACGGCCAGCATGTGCTCGCGCGCATAGTCCGACAGCGTCGACGAGGCCACCGGACCGTGGAAGGTCACCAGCCCGGTTTCCTTCAGGATCGCCAGGTGCAGGGCGGTGATGTCGGAGTAGCCGAGCAGGATCTTCGGGTGCCTGCGGATCAGGCCGTAGTCGAGTTCCTTCAGCAGCGAGATGCAGCCCGAGCCGCCGCGGATCGGCCACAGCATCGTCACTTCCGGGTCGGCGAACATGGCGTGCAGGTCCGACAGGCGCTGCCCCACGGTGCCGGCGTAATTCCCGTTCACTTCGCGCAGGTACTGTCCCTCGCGCACCTTCAGGCCCAGGCTCTCGATATTCGCGCGCGCCTTGGCGATCGATTTTTCGCTGGTGTAGCCGCCCGGCGCGATCAGGCCGACGGTGTCGCCACGGCGCAGGCGCGGCGGTTTGATCAGGGGTTTCATACGGGAAGGTGGCTTGCGTGCGCGCGGCCGGGCCGCCGCTTCGCTGTGGAGAGGGAGGGTCGCTGCGGCGGCGAGCCAGGCGGCAAAGGCGCGCCGGCTGATCTTCAAGCTGGACATGCGTTCGGTTTCAATGAAAAACGGCCCGCGCCGTGGAGGCGCGGGCCGCAAACGAAGCGACAAATCAGAAGAACTTGTACTTCATCGACAGCGAGAACGAACGGCCACGCGGATTGGCCACGCGCGGGTCCCAGCCGGCGCCCACGACTTCGTCGACGTTGTGCGCGGTGAACGGCGGGTCGCGGTCGAACAGATTCTGGATGCCGAAGGTAAGCGAGGCGTTCTGGATGCCGGTGTACTTGGCCGACAGGCCCCAGGTCGTGTAGCTCGACACGGTCGGGTCGAAGCCCGGCGGCGGCGCGCCGATGCCCTTGTTCGGCACCTGGTCGTTGTAGCCGCTGGCGAAGTTGTTGCTCAGCGTGCCGCTCCAGTCGCCACGGGCGACGGTGAAGGTGGCGTTGTGCTTCCAGCGCAGGTACAGGTCACGCGTGTAGAAGTTGCCCACGTATTCCTTGTAGGCCTGGCCAGCCAGTTCGGCGAACTGGAAGTGCTGGGTCCAGGTGCCGTCCAGGCCCGCGCTCCACTTGAAGTCGCCGAACCTGCCGTCGCCGCGCAGGCCGAGGTCGGCGCCGCGGGTCTTCACGCCGCCGGCGTTGATCCAGCCCGAGCGCACGTAGTCGATGGTGCCGGGGTTGCCGTCGTTGTTGCGGATCACGTTGGCGGCCAGGCCGGGCTGGTTCGCCAGGATGATCTGCGGCGTGCGGTTCAGGATCTTGTCCTTGGTGTTGATCAGCCAGTAATCCACCGAGGCCGAGAAGCCCTTGAACGGCTCGACCACCACGCCCAGCGTGCCCTGCTTCGAGGTTTCCGGCTTCAGCGAGGAATTGCCGCCGGCCTTGAAATCGAGGCGGGCGATCGCGCAGTAGGCCGGGTCGCCCGGGTTCAGCGGGCAGCCGATCGGATCGATGACGCCGTTCGGCAGTTCGCCGTCGAGCGAAGCCGAATACAGCTGGGTGAAGCTCGGCGCCAGGAAGCCTTTATTCGCCGAACCGCGGAACAGCAGCCAGCTGGCCGGCTGGTAGCGGAAGGCGACCTTCGGATTGGTGGTGGAACCGATCACGCTGTAGTGGTCGCGGCGCAGGGCCAGCTGCACTTCCAGGTCCTTGACGACCGGCACGATCAGCTCGGCGTACACGGCCTTGATGTCGCGCTCGGCCTTTTTCAGGGCGGCATTGCCCGGCGCCTGCCAGACGATGGTGGCGTCGGCGTCCTGGCCGTAGGCATAGCCCTCGCGGCGCAGGTCGAAGCCGACCGCGGCGGCCAGCGGGCCGGCCGGCAGGTCCCAGATCTCGCCCGATACCGAGCCGTCGAGCTGGGTCAGCGTGGTGCGGCCATGCTGCAAATCGCCGCGGAACTTGGTCGACTCGATCAGCGCCATCGCTTCCGGCGTCTGGCTCTGGCCAGGCTGCAGCCACGGGTTGATCAGGCCGGTGCCCAGTGCCTGGTACATCGGCGTGGTGTAGGCATAGCCGTCGGTCAGCGTGGTCTGGGTCTTGCTGATCGCACGCGACAGGCCCAGCTTGTAGTCGTACTTGCCGAAGGCGCCTTCCAGGCCCACCAGCAGGCGCGCGCCGTCGGTGGTGTTGTCCATCTCGCGGTTGCCGAAGTCGGTGGCGCGCCACTTGTAGATGATCGGCAGATTCTTGTTAAAGCTCGAGATGTAGGGCGACAGGTCCTGGTAATAGGCGCCGCCGACCGGGTAGGCGCTCGCCGTGGCCAGCGAGGTCGAGATCTGCATCGGCGTCAGGATCGAGGTCACCTTCGAGCGCGAGGCCAGGCCTTCGACGAACAGGCGGTGGCCCGGCGCGATCTGGAAGGCGCCGCGCAGCAGGGCATTCGCGCGCTCGACCGGCGGCGACATGACGTAGTCGGCGCCGTAGTCGTAGGCGCAGGAATAGCGGCTGCGGGTCACCGGGGTGACGTCCGGCCAGAGCTGGCTCTGGTATTGCGACATCCAGGGGATCGAATCGCACTTGCCTTGCAGGCTCAGCAGGCTGGCCTGCAGGTAGCGCGTGGCGTCGCCCGGCATCTGGAAGTTGGCGCCCAGGGCGGTGCCGGCGCCGGTCAGCTGGTTTGCGAACGGGGTGCCGGTGGTGTCCGGCGACAGGCCGCGCGCGGGCTGGAAGCCGTTCGCGAAGTCGCGCTGGTGCGAGTGCAGCATGTTGTTCTTGTCGACCGTCAGCGAGGCCATGATGTTGTAGCGGTCGCTGTCCAGATCGCCCGTGCCGGCCAGGAGCGAGGCGCGGCGGGTCAGGCCGCCGCCGGCTTCGGTGGCGTTCACGTTGGCGCTGGCCTCGAGGCCCTGGTAATCCGTCTTCAGGATGAAGTTGACCACGCCGCCGACGGCGTCGGTACCGTAGATGGCCGAGGCGCCGTCCTTCAGGATCTCGACGCGTGCGATGGCCGCCAGCGGGATCGAGTTCAGGTCGACCGCCTTGCCGCTGCCGCCGTGGGTGGCGATGCGGCGGCCGTTGAGCAGCACCAGGGTGCTGTTCGGGCCCAGGCCACGCAGCGAGGCGAACGAGGCGCCGCCGCTGACCCGGTCGGCATCGGCGCCGAACACGTTGTTACCCGAGGTCATGTTGTCGGCGCCGGTACCGTTGGCGGAAATGGTGCGCACCAGCTCTTCGGTCGTGTTGATGCCCTGCTTTTCGATGTCGTCGAAGGTAATCACCTGCACCGGCAGCGCGCCTTCCTTGGCAATGCGCTTGATGCTGGAACCGGTGATCTCGACGCGTGCCATCGGTGGTGCCTGCACCTGCTGTGCGACCGCCGGGCTGACGACGCCGATCAAGGCAATCAGATGGGCCAGTTTTTTTAATTTCACGCGTCTCTCCTGAGGGGTGTGGACGATACGGGCCGAGCGGCCGATCGCTGTTTTCCGTCGTCCTGTCCAGGCACTGCGGGTCGGCAGCAACTTGGCAAGACGTTATGTTTGATTTGAGGGTAAGCCTGATGATTTGGCACGAGCCAATGAAATAAGCACCGGGAAGTATAACTTCCAGGAATGTTTATAGTTGGAAAACAACTATGTGCTAGGGGCGCTGTCTTGACGAGCGTGCCCTTTGCGCAACATCGACGTCCAGGTAACGCCAGTTGGTGAATTCGACGGGGTGGCGCTTGTAGTTTTTTAGCCACGGCTGGCGGATATCCGCCGACAGCACATGGGTCAACGGCACCCAGGGGTTGTAGGCGTGGATCAGCTGGTTCATCTCGAAGTAGAGCTTCTGGCGCGCCGGACCGTCGGCCAGTGCGCGCGCCTGTTCGTAGCGTTCGTTGTAGGCCGGCAAATTGAAGCGCGCGTAGTTGGCGCGGCCGGCGTTCGGGCCGTAGAGCAGCTGGTAGAAGTTGTCGCCATCGGGGAAGTCGGCGATCCAGTTACTTTCGAACATGGTCACCTTGCCCAGGCGCGAGGCCTTGATGATCTCGGTTTTTTTGTCCGACTTGAACACCACGCGCAGGCCGATGGCGTTCAGGCACTTGCGCCACAACTCGTCGCGCAGGCGCCCGCCGACCGTGGCTTCGCTGTGCATGGCGAGCGTCAGCGGCTTGCCGTCCGGCGCTGTCCTGAACCCCTCGGCGTCGCGCTTGCCGTAGCCGTGGCGGTCGAGCAGGGCATTGGCCAGCGCCGGGTCGTAGGGCACGGGGCTGCGGTAGTCCGGGTCGTAGCCGAGCACGTTCGGCGGCAGCGGGGATTCGGCCTTGATCGCGAAACCCTTTTTCAGCAGGGCGATGTCTTCGGCGCTGTTGTAGGCCAGAGAAATGGCGCGGCGCAGGGCGATCCGGTCTTTCGTGTAGCCGCCCAGCACCGGATCGTTCATGTTCATCCACATGTAATAGGTCTGCAGTACCGGGAAGCGCGACAGCTGCATGCCGCGCGCCTGCAGTTCCGGCTTCAGCGCGCCGTCGCGGATCACCATGTCGGTCATGGATTCGGGCACCTGCTCGAGGTAATCGTATTCCCCGTTCAGGAAGCCGAGCATGCGGCCCTGGAATTCCTCGGCGATTTTCACCTCCACGCGGTCGACGCGCGGCAGGCGCTTGCCTTCCAGGCTCTTTGCGATGGCCTGTGCTTCGGGGTCAGCGCCGGGGGTGGCGTGGAAGACGGCGGTCGAATAGGGGTTGGCTTGCAGGACGATGCGGTCGCTGCGTTTCCATTCCTTGACCAGGAAGGGGCCGGTGCCGATTGGGTGGTTGCCGGCCTGGCCGGGATAGGCTTCGATCACTTCGCGTGCCACCACGCCGGAGGCCGGCGTGGCCATGTAGAACAGGAAGTTGTTGTCGGGTTCCTTCAGGCGGATACGCAGGGTGTGGCGGTCGGGAGCTTGCAGGCCGCTGACCGGCGTGTCGATATCAAAATTTTTCTTGAGCGCTTCGTCGCCTTCGATCTTGCCGTCGAACATATAGGACCACGGGGATTTCAGGGTCGGGTCGTACAGGCGCTTGATGCTGTAGACGTAGTCTTGCGCAGTCATTTCGCGCTTGTTGCCTTTGAAGGCGGGGTCGTCGGTGAAATGGATGCCGGGGCGCAGGTGGAAGGTGTAGGTGCGGCCATCCGGGCTCACTTCGGGCATCTGCGTGGTGGTGTTCGGGCGCAGTTTCACCGGGCGCGCGAGGTAGTCGTAGCGCAGCAGGGGGTCGAAGATGTTTTCCAGCAGGGATAGCGTGGCGATGTCGGAGGCGGCGGCGGGGTCGAGGCCGGTTTCGCTGGTGGAGAGGAACATGCGCAGGACTTTGTCCGGGGCTGCGCTTGATGGCGCCGTTGGGGCCTGGGCCGCAGCGGGGAAAGCAAAGACGCCGGATGCGAACAGCAGCGCGGGCAGGGCGGAGCGTAGTTTCATTTGTGCATGTCCTGGTTGAGCGTTCGTATCATAGGCGGGGTGGTGGAGTGATGCAAACGGAGACAATACCGGCTGAGTACCTGCTTCTTCATCGGAGCCGGATGCATCAACCGTACGGTGGGGTCATTGATGCCGGGGGCATCAATGACGTGCCCACGCGGTTACGTGCGTCATCTTTCACCTGCGGCTATGACGATTCGCTCCGCGGCTCAACCATGGATACAGAGGGTAGCGGGACGCTTTTGCACACGTCGCCGAGGGGCGTCGTGTTCGATAAAACGAGCGCCAACCATGATCATCGTTCCGCGTGGGCACGGGGTGCCCACCGTACGGGATGCACCCGGCCACAATGAGCGCGCGGTATGAACGGCGTCCACCATAACTTTTGTGCATGGCGCCGCTGCATTCTTTCATCTTTGCAGCTTGCTGTGCGCCTATACTCTCAGCTGCACAATCGTGCGCAGGAATGCCGTGATTCCACATCCGCGGCTGGTGAACGCGTGGCGGCGCCGTATCGGCATCCGCCCTTTCGGACTGAACATGGCATTAAATTACATCTGGACCGGTTTCTTCCTCGTTGGTTTCGTCGCAGCACTGGCACAGTGGCTGTTCCTCGGCGATACTGAAATCTTCAAGCGCATCATCGACGGCACCTTTTCCTCGGCGAAGATGGCGGTGATGGACATCGCCCTGCCGCTGGCCGGCGTCATGACCCTGTGGCTGGGCATCATGAACGTGGGCGAAAAGGCCGGCGCCATCAATTTGTTCGCGCGCATCATCGCCCCCTTCTTCTCGCGCATCTTCCCCGAAGTGCCGCGCGACCACCCGGCCAACGGCCACATGGTGATGAATTTTTCGGCCAACATCCTCGGCCTGGACAATGCCGCCACGCCCTTCGGCCTGAAGGCGATGGAAAGCCTGCAGACGCTGAACCCGCGCAAGGATGAAGCCAGCAACGCCCAGATCATGTTCCTGGTCATCCAGACCTCCGGGCTCACCGTGATTCCGCTGGCCATCATGGCCCAGCGCGCCATCCTCGGCGCGGCCAATCCGGCCGACATTTTCATTCCGACCCTGATCGCGACCTTCTGCTCGACCCTGACCGGCATCGTGGCGGTCAGCCTGCGCCAGGGCATCAATTTGCTGCATCCGGTGGTATTCGGCTGGATCGGCGGCCTGACGGCAATCGTCGCCGGCATCGTGTTCTACCTGACGAACTTTTTGGCCAAGGCCGAGATCGAGCTGGTCTCGGTGGTGGCGGCCAACCTGATCCTGTTCTCGATCATCGCCGCCTTCATGGTCGCGGCGCTGGTGCAGCGCGTGAATGTGTTCGAGTCCTTCATCGAAGGGGCAAAGGGCGGCATCGAGACTTCGCTGAAGATCATCCCCTATTTGGTCGGCATGCTGGTGGCGATCAGCGTCGTGCGCAACTCCGGCATCCTGGGCATGATCGTGAACGCCTTTGCCTGGGTGTTCACCCAGCTCGGCCTGCCCACCGATTTCGTCGGCGCGCTGCCGACCGCGCTGATGAAACCGCTGTCGGGCAGCGGCTCGCGCGCGATGATGATCGATGCCATGACCACCTACGGCGTCGATTCCTTCGTCGGCCGCCTGGCCTCCATCCTGCAGGGCGCGGCCGACACCACCTTCTACATCGTCGCCCTGTACTTCGGCTCGGTCGGTATCCGCAAGACCCGCTATGCGATTGGCTATGGCCTGATCGCCGACCTGGCCGGCGTGATCGCCGCCATCTTCGTCGCCTACCTCTTCTTTGGTTAAGGATGCCCATGCCACGCCGCCTCGCTCTCGCCACCGCCGTCCTTGCCTGCCTGTCCGCTTGTGCCCAGGTGGAGCGGGCGCCCGCCGCGCCGTCGGCATCCGTGCCTGTGCCGCGGGCCTCGGCCCCTGTGCCGCCTGTGGCGCAGCCTTCCGTGGCTGTGCCACAAGCGTCCGCCGCCATGCCGCAACTGGTGGACGGCGCCCTGCCAGTGGGCAGCCTGCCCCAGCCGGTGATGACCCTGCTGGCGGCGAACGGCATCGCGCCGGCATCGCTGAGCGCCCTGGTGCTGCGCGGCGGCCAGACCGTGCTGGCGCACGGCGCGGGCCGTCCCATGCAGCCGGCCTCGACGATGAAGCTGGTGACGACCCTGGTGAGCCTGGAGCAGCTGGGCCCGGTGTTCCGCGGGCGTACCGAGCTGCTCAGCAACGGCGAGGTGAAGAACGGCGTGCTGCAGGGCGACCTGGTATTGCGCGGCGGCGCCGACGCCGATTTCTCGGGCGAGGCGCTGGACACCATGCTGCGCGCGCTGGAACTGTCCGGCGTCAAGCGCATCGCCGGCAACCTGGTGCTGGACCGCAGCCTGTTCAATCCGGCGCGCCAGGACCGCGGCCTGCCGCCCTTCGACGAGTCGCCGGAAGCCTATTACAACGTGATTCCCGACGCGCTGCTGGTCAACAAGAACATGCTGCAGATCGACATGCGCTCGACCGGCAAGAGCCTGACACTGACGATGCAGCCGGAACTGGAAGGCGTGCGCGTGGTGTCGGAAATGACCCTGGTCGACGCCAATTGCGCGCGCTGGGAAGATGGCTGGAAATTGCCGGAAGCAGTAAAAGGCGCCGATGGCCGCGTCAAGGTGGTGCTGCGCGGGACCTTCCCGAAAAACTGCGTCCAGACTAACAGCATCAACGTGGTCGACCGCGACGATTACCTCGACGGCCTGTTCCGCATGAAGTGGAAACAGCTCGGCGGCACGCTCGAGGGCAAGACGATGGAGGGCATTGCGCCGCCGGATGCGCGCCTGCTGGCCCTGCACAGCGCGCGCGCCCTGCCGGAAGTCGTGCGCGATACGAATAAACCGTCGGACAATGCGCTGGCGCGCACCCTGTTCCTGAGCCTGGGCGCGCTGGAAGCCGATCCGGTGCTGGGCAGCCGCCCGCTGCCGCTGGTGCCGGGGCAGAGCACCTACACCCGCGCCGATCAGGTGGTGCGCAACTGGATGCGGGCGCGCGGCATCGACGACAGCGGCTTCGTAATCGAGAACGGCTCGGGCCTGTCGCGCATCGAGCGCATCAGCCCGCTGCAGATGGGTGGGCTGCTCCAGGCCGGACTGCGCAGCAACTGGGCGCCGGAATTCCAGGCCAGCATGCCGATCGTCGCCGTCGACGGTACCATGCGCCGCCGCCTGCACGGCAGCCCGGCAGCCGGCCGTGCGCGCCTGAAGACGGGAACGCTGCGCAACGTGGTGGCGGTGGCGGGTTATGTGCCGGATGCCAGCGGGGTGCAGAACGTAGTGGTGGCGATGGTGAACGACGAGCGCGCCGGGGAAGGGCGCGGCCGGGCCGTGGTCGATGCGCTGGTGGACTGGGTGGCGCGCTCGGGCGCGCCTGCGCCGGCACCTGCGCCGGGTGCGGTGTCCGCGACGATGCCGTCCATGCCCCCTGGCTCGGACACGACAGCCGCCGCTGCCTCGGGAACGCCAACCCTGCACTAGCCGCACCCGGTATCGCCGGGCGATACGTTTGCGTCAGTAACACAATACTCCGCAGGCCCCGGTTGGCCTGCGGCCGCGATTTCGAGATGATGCTTGCACCTGATCAAAGGAGCATCTCATGAAACGCCTTGTGCTGTCCTCCCTGCTCGCATCCGTCCTCAGTCTTTCCTGCGCCACGGCGTCGGCGGCCGGCCAGTCCGCGCCGTCGCAGGCCAGCGCCAACTTGTCCGGCGTGGTCGTGTTCGGTTCCGTGCTCACCGTGGCGGCGGCCGGCAGCGTGGTCGTCGCCAGCGTCAAGACGATCGGCGAGGGACTGGAAATCGTGGTCGAAAGCCTGGCCGACGGCAGCCGCGCAACGCTGCGCCTGTCCGGTGCGGTAGCGGGCGGCCTGTCGGTGGCGGCCGGCACCTCGGTCGAGGTGGTAACGGCTTCCACCGGCCATGTGCTGGTCTTGGCGGGTAAGGCGATTGCCTTCATCCCAAACGAAGTGGGCAAGGCCCTGCTGCACCATGCACGGGTGGGCTGACATGCGCCGCCATGCATTCGCCGCCGCGCCTGGCGCTTCGCCAGTGGCCGCATCCCGCACCTCGATCGCGGCCTCGGTTGCTGCCTCAGTTACCGCATCGGTTGCTGCCTCATCCCGCACTTCGATCGCCGCCGCGGTTGCCGTCTCCCTGGCCATCGCCTCCCCCGCCCAGGCCGGCCAGGCCTGCGCCGACAAGCCGCTCACGCCGACCGAGGTCGTGATGTCGATGGACCTGGCCCAGCGCACCGTGCAAGCGCTCGACGCCAGCGGCGCGAAGGTGGCGCTGGTATCGCGCGCCGGCCAGGACCTGAGCCGCTACCGCCTTCGCTATTCGCACATGGGCGTCGCCGTGCGCGACCACCCGGCAGGGCGCTGGACCGTCGTGCACGAGCTGAACGAGTGCGGCACGGCGGCCTCGAACCTCTACAACGAGGGCATGGGCAATTTCTTCCTGACCGATTTATACCGCCATGAAGCCCAGCTCGTGATTCCCGGCCCGGCCGCGCAGGAGCGCATCGCGCAGGTGTTCGCCACGCGCACGCCACAGCGCATGCACGAAGGGCACTACAACATGCTGGCCTACGTGTACTCGACCAAGTACCAGAACTCGAACCAGTGGGTGCTCGAATCCCTGGCCGCCGCCATGGCGCCGCCGGGGCAGGTGGAAACCCGCGGCGAGGCCCAGGCCTGGATGCGCTCGCTCCGCTTCCAGCCGCTGACGGTGGAAGTGCCGGCTGCAACGCGCCTGGGCGGACGCATGTTCCGCGCCAACGTCGCCTTCGACGACCACCCTTTCGATCGGCGCATGGCCGGCCAGATCGATACCGTGACCACCGATTCGGTCGTGCGCTTCGTGCGCATGACCGATCCGGATGCGAAGACCATGGTGGTCGACTAGGCCTGGACGGGGCGAATCACTGGTGAAAGATTATTTCATCCTGCCTCTCTCGGTGAAATAATATTTCAGGCATCAAAGCATTGAGGCATCAAGGCTTCGAGGTCTGGCTGCTGCGCGGCGCCACGCCCGAGGGTTCGAGCCAGGGTGCGCCCGCCACGTCGGGCCTGGCTTCCACCAGCGCCACCTGGGCGTTCGTGGTTTCGCGGATCGTGCGCACGATGTCGAGCATGGTCTTCTCGGCGTACTTGTCGGGCGTGCCGAGCACGTAGCCGGTGGCGCGGCGCGGCCATTCGAGCCAGCCGCCTTCCTTCTTGGTGAAGCCGGCGTACATGTCGAGGTGGTAGCCGCCCTTGTAGGGGAAGAGGCAGGCGACGATGTTCATGTCCTGGCTGCCGCGCACGTCGGGCGTGGCCTTGGCGGTCCAGCTCGCGCCTTCGCAGCTGGGGCCGCGCGCGGGGATGGTGCCTGGCGGCGCACCGGCGGGATCGGCCAGCTTGAAGCGGCCGGGCTGGTCCTGCACCTCGGCGCTGTCGGGCACCGGCGTGGCCAGCGTGGCGTTGCTGATGTTGCGGCTGATGCCTTCGCTGGCGGCGCGCGTGACCATGGTCCCGGCTGCGTCGGTCCTGATGTCGAAGACGCGGACGTATTCGACCGCCGTGTCGCGCGAGGCGAACATGTTGCCGCTGCCGGTGCTGCAGCCTGTGAGCGCGGCGGCGACTGCCACGGCCATCATCGAAGCTTTCATGACTTACCTCTCTTGTCCGTTGGAGATGGAATCGTTCTCGCGGAAGAAGCGGCCTCGAGCGTCAAGCGGAGGCGTCAAATCTTCCGTCGGTATGGAACGATTCTCCGGGGCGGATGAAGAGGAAGGATGAGAAAGCTCAAGTGTGCGCGTGCGCGACGCGGTGGCGTGTTTGATGGAAGGGTGGTAGGCGGAAGTCCGGGCGCGGAGCGGAGAATGCGCCGTTTTTCATGTGGTGAGACAGCGTGGACTCAGGAGTCCACCCTACGAAGCCCGCCTTGGTAGGGTGGACATTCGTGGTACTGGCATTTAGCCGGCCCCACTGTCCACGCTGTCTCATAGCCAAATGGACGGCGAAATCACATCACGCGCCGGAACGTCGAGCGCACCATATCCCGGTCGCCGCAATCGAAATGCCACCACTCGGTGCGTATCCCCAGGAACCCGGCCCCGAACATGGCCGCGCGCAGCAGCCGGCGGTTCGCCACCTGCTGCTCGCTCAACTTGCCCGCAGCGAGAAACCCTTCTTCCAGCGCCGGATGCGACAAGTCCGTCATGTCGTCGAAGCCGGTGCCCATGTCGAGCTCGCGGCCCTGCGGGTCGAGGATGGTGAGGTCGAGCGCCATGCCGTACGAGTGGATCGAGCCGCGCGCCGGGTCGGCCAGGTACATCTGCAGGCCGGTGCCGGCCAGCGCGTCCCACAGCTGCTGCTGCACGCGCTGCGGGCGCAGGGCGTCGAGCACCAGGGCCGTGTGGCCAGGGGCGTGTTCGGCCAGCCAGGCCACGGCCCGTTCCAGCGCGGCGGCGGCGTCGCGGTGCAGCCAGGCGCAGTCGTAGGGCGAGTACAAATCGCGGCCGACGAAGTTGTTGGCGCTGGCGTAGCGCAGGTCGACCCCGATACCCGCAATCGACGACAAGTGCCGGAATTCAGGGCTGGCGGCGATGTCTTCGCTGGCAAGCATTGCGCCGGGAACGAGACTCATGCACTTCCCCGTGCGAGACAGGCGCGCGCGGTGGCGGCGATGCAGTTGGCCAGTTCGCGCGCGCCGTGCGACAGCGGGGCGTGGCTGGCCGAGAGCAGATACATCTGCACCGGCATCGCCGGCGCCCACTGGCGGCGCTGCACCTTGCCGGGCGCGGCCGAGGCTGCCGTGAACGGGTCCAGCACGGCGGTGCCGGCGCCGGCTTCGACCAGCGAACGCGCGATCTGGTAGGTCTGGACCACGGTGCGGAAAATCGGCTGCACGCCCTGGGCTTCGCAGGCGGCCACCACGATTTCGCCGAGCGGGTCGTTGTCGGCCAGGCCGATCAGTTCGCCGGTCAAGCCTTCGGCGCCGATCGGCTGGGCGCATTCGGCCTCGGTCCAGGTGCCGGCCGGCGCCATCACGGTCAGCATGCCTTGCGCAATCGGTTCGGCGACGATGCCGGGGTGGCGCGGGTCCTGCAGCGACAGGGCGAGGTCGGCTTCGCCCAGGCGCAGGGCGTTCACGATTTCGCTGGTGTGGTAGGTGGCCAGTTCGCAGCGGGTCTCGGCGAAGTCGCGGCGCCACAGGGTCATGGCTTCGGGCAGCACGCTGATGGCGAGCGTGGGCGTGGACACCAGGCGTACGGTCTCGAGCGCGCGGCCCTTCAGGCTGGCGGCGAGGCGGCGGATGCCTTGCAGGTCGCGGTTCAGCTTTTCGGTTTCGGCGAACAGGCGGTGCGCTTCCGGCTTCGGATACAGCTTGCCGCGCACGCGCTCGAACAGCGGCATGCCCAGCTGCAGTTCGGCGTGCTGCAGCACTTTTGTCACCGCCGGCTGGGAGATGTGGAGAACCTGGGCGGCACCGCTGATGGTGCCGACCTGCATGATGGCGTGGAAAACTTCGATGTGGCGCAGGCGCATTGCTTCAATCCTTCAGTGGGACGCCCGCGCCAGGCGCGGGTCGGTCGAAGGATACAGGTTAAAAGTGGGCACGGCGATGCTTACTGTTGGGTTGGTGCAACTGGCTGCACGGGTTGCACCGGCTGTACAGGCTGTACGGGCTGTACGGGCTGCATTGGTTGCACCGGCTGCACAGGCGGCACCGCCGGCGCCGGCGGCACAGCCTGGACCGGCGGCACGCCCGGCACCGGAACCGGCGCTCCCGGCACGGCAGGCGAGGTGGGCAACTGCGGCAACTGCGGCGCAGGCGGCACCGGCGGCAGCGGCGCATTCGCCGGCGTGGTCAGCACTTCCAGCATGGCCGCGGTTTGTGCATCCGGTTCGCCGGCAATGTTCGACGGACGGTATTTCATCTGGAAGGCGCCGATCACGGTGCGGGTCTGCTGGTCGAGCACGCCGGTCTGGGCCAGGGCGAAGCCGTGGGCGGCGAGTTTCTTCTGGAACCAGGCGGCGTCCGGCACCTGGATGTCGAACACCTGGCGCACGGCGGCCACGCGGTTCGCATCCGGCCACACCACCAGGCCGGCCTGGGCCAGCTGATGCCACGGGAACAGCGGACCCGGGTCCTGCTTGCGCAGCGGCGCGATGTCGCTGTGGCCGAGCACGTTTTCCGGCGCAATCTTGTGGCGCGCGATGATGTCCTTAATCAGCGGCACCAGCACGTCGATCTGCGACTGCGGGAAGGGTGCGAACACGCGGCCCTGCGGCGTGTCCTTCCAGCCGGCGTTCACGATCTCGATGCCGATCGAGCTGCTGTTCAGCTGGGTGTAGCCCTTCCAGCTCGAGATGCCAGCGTGGTAGGCGGCGCGGGTCTCGTCGACCAGGCCGTAGATCGTCGGCTGCGGATCGTCGGTCACGAGGTAGTGGGCGCTGACCTGCTGCTGGGTCAGGATCTTGATCGAGGCCGGCTTGTCGGACACGGTGTAGTGCAGCACCAGGAAGCGCACGCGGCTGGCCTGGCCGGTGGCGTTCAGGCTTTTATCGATGCGCGGGCCGGGGGTGGTACAACCGGCCAGCAGGGCAATCATGAAGGCAGCAAGGATTTTTTTCATTGGTAGGTTCGGATAGTCAGGATCAGTAATCGGAGTCAACGGGCAGCGGCCGCCAAACGGGCGGCAGCATGGTGGGCGCGCGTGGTGCTATGCGTCAGGATAGTGCCGGGCGGCAGACTGGCGCGCATGCTTGCCGCGATCGCAGGGTGCAGCCCGGCGGCGCGTCCGCCCAGCGCCACCGGACGCGGCCCGAAACGCGCGATCAAGGCCTGCGCCAGGCGCGCCAGTTCGCGGCCGGCGTTGTCCAGGATCTGCGCGGCGGCCGGGTCCTGTTCGGCGCTGGCGGCAACGGCCAGCGCCAGCTTGCCCACGGTCCCGCGGTCCTGGCCATAGATGAACTGGCGCGAAAACGCCCAGTCCGCGCCGCCGACGTGGGCGAACACGGCGTGCGCCATGGGCGAGGACTCCCAGCGCCCCGGGCATTCGTCCTCGTTGCGCCAGATGTGGCGCAGGGCTTCGCGCGCGATCCAGAAGCCGCCGCCGCCATCGTCGAGCACCACGCCGCGTCCGCCGGCGCGGTGGAAGGCGCCGCCGGCGTCGATGAAGGCGCCGATCGAACCGGTGCCGGCGTACACCAGGTAGCCTTCGCCGGGCGCGAAGCTGGCGCGGTAGGCGATGTCGATGTCGTTGCAGAGGGTGATGGCGCCGGGGGCGATGCCGAGCAGGCCGGCCAGCCATTGCTGGAGTTGCCCGCCATCGCCGCCGAAGCCGGTGAGGCCGGCATGCACCTGCTGCGGCTGCGCCACGTTCAGTACCTGCCGCGCCAGTTCGACGAAGGTAGCGTGGACGGCGTTGCGGCCATCGTTGCTGGCCATTTGCAGGGCGGACAGGCCGGGCACGGCGCCTTCGGCCAGCAGGCTGCCGTCGGCCGTGCACAGGGCCCACCGTGTTTCGGTGCCGCCGGCATCGATACCGAGGCCGATGATTGAATGAGTCGACATAGTTGTTGAAGTTGTAGGGTGGGCACCTGTGCCCACGCGGTCTCACCGGTTGATCAACGGCGCAATGTGCCAAGGTTCGTTAACGCGTGGGCACGGAGCGCCCGCCCTACGATTGCCAGCGTTAGCTGAACGCGTGGACGGCAAATCTGCCTTCCGTGGCCCGGTCCACCCTACGAATTTACTTGCTCCACACCCGAATACGGTCGCTCTCGTTCCCAAGGCGATCCACGGCACTCACGAACACGGCATCCGCCGCTCCCAGCCGCCCATCGTCATTCAGCGTCCAGTCCACCTTCGAGGCCGGCACCACGTGGAACTTCCACTCGTTCCCGTGCCGCTCCCACACCGTGTACAGCGCATTCGCCTTGCCGGCCGTGAACTTCAGGGCCATGCCACGGGCCAGGCGCGTCGCCTTCACCGTCGGCAATCCCGGCTTGGCGCTGCCCAGCCAGGGCGTGGCCGGCACCAGCGCCGGACTCGCATACGACTGGGTGCGCAACTGGTCCGCGATGCCCTTGCGGTTCTGCATCAGCGCAACCATGCTGAAGTGCACGTGGCCGCCGGCCTGCGGACGCGAACGGGTAACGCCGATCTGGTCCAGGATCTCTTGCGGCTGGTAATCCTTGGTCGGCGCGCCGATCCGGCTGGTGAACAGGCCCGGCCAGATGTGGCGGCCCATGGTGTTCTGGCCGATCCAGTAATCGAGCAGCACGTCATACGACTGCGCCTTCTGCGCACGGGCCCAGTACAGCTGGGGCGTGAAGTAATCCAGCCAGCCTTTCTGCAGCCAGAGTTCGGCATCCGCATACAGCTTGTCGTACTGCGAGAAGCCGGCAATGCCCGGCGGGCGGCGGTCCGGGCGGCCGAGACCGAACGGGCTGATGCCGAAGCGCACCCAGCTCTTTTCGCGGTGGATGCCCTTGTACATGTCCTCGATCAGGTGGTCGACGTTCTGGCGGCGCCAGGAGGCGCGGTCGAGCCTGCCGCCGCCGGCCAGGTAGCGGTCCCAGGCCGGCGTGTCCGGGAAGTCGAGCTCGGCCTTGGTGGCGGGCTTGCCGTCCAGCGCCGCCTGGTTGCCGGCCACGGCCGGGGTCGCCTCGATCGGGTAAGGGTAGAAGTAATCGTCGAGGTGCACGCCGTCGATGTCGTAGCGGCGCACCACGTCGAGGATCACGTCCAGGGTCTGCTTCGATGCCGACTCCTCGCCCGGGTCCATCCACATGAACTTGCCGTAGCGCTTCACCGCGGCCGGATTGGTGCGCGTGATGTGGTTGCTGGCCGCCGGCGAACGGGCGCCGTCGTGGCGGGCGCGGTAGGGGTTGAACCAGGCGTGCAGCTCCAGGCCGCGCGCATGCGCTTCGGTGACCCAAAACTTCAGCGGGTCGTACCAGGGCTGGGGCGGCTTGCCCTGCGCGCCGGTCAGGTATTCCGACCACGGTTCGATGGTCGATGCGTAGATGGCGTCGGCCGACGGACGCACCTGCAGCACGATGGCGTTCATGTTCATCAGCTTGGCGCGGTCGAGGATGGCGATCGCTTCGGCCTGCTGCTGGGCCGCGTTCAGGTTCTGCTTGCTCGGCCAGTCGATGTTGGCCACCGTCGAGACCCAGGCGGCGCGGAATTCGCGCGGCGCGGCCGGCGGCGTATCGCTGCTGCCGATGATGCTGCCGTCCGGCAGGGTGGCGTGTTGGGTGGTCGGCGTCGAGCAGGCGCCCAGGAAGCCGCCCATGGCCAATGCGCCCACCATGCCGGCCAGCGTCAACGCGCGTCGTTTCTTATCAGCTTGCACTACCAGTCCCCTTTATTCTTTCCAGTGTTTCGAGTTCTATACTTTGACAAACCACTTCCGGCGCCACATGACCCAGGCCACCGCGAACATGCAGGCGTTGAACAGCAGCGCATGCAGCAGCGAGCTGTTCACCGCTCCGATCGGCAAGCCGCGCAGCGGCGCATACAGAGCCCGGCCGAGCGACACCGCGCCGCCATCGGCCGCCGTCAGCTTGATGAAGCCGAGCATCTTGGCCAGCAGGCCGGACAAGGCGAAAATGAACAGCGCATTCATGCCGTAGATCTTGAACGGCCTGGCCCAGCGCGCCGCCGCCTCGCGCAGTGCGCGGTAGGGGTTGGCGTCGAGCAGCCAGAAGAAGGCGCAGAATAGTAACAAAGCCCAGCCCGTCATCAGGAAACAGTAGGACGGCGTCCACAGGCTTTTGTTGATCGGCATGAGGATGGCGTCGAGCACCACGCCCAGCCACACGAACAGCAGACCGGCCAGCAGCATCCAGACGATTTGCTCGGTGCGGTCGAGCTTCGTCAGCAGGAAGCGCCCGGCCAGCACGCCGAACAGCTGGCTGCACAGGGCGGGCAGGGTGCTGAACAAGCCTTCCGGGTCCCAGGTTTTGGATTGCACCCACATGTGGCCGTCGAGCAGCATGCGGTCGACGTAAGCGCCGAAGTCCTGGCCCGGTTCCAGCACGCCGGCACCGATGCCGGGCACGGGATAGAACAGCATCAGCGCGCTGTACAGGGTCAGCAGGAAAGCGATGATGGCCAGCTGCATGCGCCAGCCGCAATACACCACGATGGGCGCGGCCAGCAGGGTGCACAGCGCGATGCGCTGCAGCACGCCGGGGATGCGCACGGTATCGAGATCGAAGCGGGGAATGAAGTTCAGCAGGAAGCCGATCAGGAAGATCAGGCAGGCGCGCCTGGCGAGCTTCAGCAGCAGTTGCGGCTTGTCGGCGCCAGCGGCGGCCAGGCGGCCCAGCGACAGGGCCATGGCCACGCCGCCGATGAACAGGAAGAAGGGGAAGATGGTGTCGGTGAAGGTCCAGCCGTGCCACTTGGCGTGTGCCAGCTGGGAGTACAAGTTGCCCCAGTCGCCGGGATTGTTCACCAGCACCATGGCGGCGATGGTGAAGCCACGGAAGGCGTCGAGCGCATCGAGGCGGCCAGGCGTCATGTCACCCTGGCCGCTCATGGAGTCGACGCTTTCGTTATCACTTCTTGCCGAACTCCGGATCGATTTTCACCAATGCCGCCATGATGAAAGCCGGGATCGTGGCCAAACAGGTCCAGATGAAGAAGTTTTTATACCCCAGGAATTCCTGCAGGGCGCCGCTCCACATGCCCGGCACCATCATGCCCAGCGCCATGAAGCCGGTGCAGATCGCGTAGTGCGCCGTCTTGTGCTCGCCCTCGGCCACCATGATCATGTACAGCATCATGGCCGTGAAGCCGAAGCCGTAGCCGAACTGCTCCACGGCCAGGAAGGCCGAGATCAGGTAGAAGTTGGTCGGCTGCGCCTGCGACAGATACACGAACACCAGGTCGGGCAAGTGCACCGCAAACACCATCAGCCACAGGCAACGCTTCAGGCCCAGGCGCGAGATGAGGTAGCCGCCGGCCAGTCCGCCGATGGTCAGGAAGATGATGCCGATGGTGCCGTAGGCGATGCCGTACTCGGCCGTCGTCAAGCCCAGCCCGCCCTGTTCGATCGGGTCTTTCAGGAAGGGCGCCACGAGTTTGAGCAATTGCGACTCGCCCAGGCGGAAGGTCAAAATAAAACCGAGGATCAGCCAGATATCGCGCTTGCCGAAGAAGGCGCCAAAGGTGCCGAAGAATTCGCGCAGAGGATTGGCGCCGCGCGCCACGGCGTGGTCTTCCTTCGGGCGCGGCAGCACCATCTGGTGCCAGGCAAAGGCCAGCGCAAAGAAGCCCGCCAGCACGAACAGCACGATCGACCAGGCCTGATGCGCATCGCCCAGCGACACCGCCAGGTAGCCGGCCAGCACCACCAGCGGGCCTTGCCCGGCCAGCGTCGCCAGGCGATAGAAGGTGCTGCGCACGCCAACAAACGCGGCCTGATCCTTCTGGCGCAGGCCCAGCATGTAGAAGCCGTCGGCGGAAATGTCGTGGGTGGCCGAGCTGAAAGCCATCAGCCACATCACGGCCAGGCTGACGCTGAAGAACGCCGGCAAATGCAGCACCGCACCCACCGCCACCAGCGAGGCGGCAATCACCAGTTGCAGGCATACCGTCCAGCCGCGCTTGGTGCCGAACATGTCGACCACGGGCGACCACAGCGGCTTGATGACCCAGGGCAGGTAGAGCAGGCTGGTGTAGAAGGCGATGTCGGTGTTCGAGATCCCCATGTCCTTGTACATGATGACCGACAAATACATCGCCACCACGTAGGGAATAGCCTGGGCAAAATACAGCGAGGGCACCCACAGCCACGGACTTTTCGCTTGCGAAGTTTGCATAACTCTTTCGTGATCGGGTGAAGAGAACCGCTGTGCCCGGCAACGCTCGCGCCGGCCTGCTCTTACCCGGCCAGGGCTTGCCGCACGCTGCCGCGCGCCGCGTCCAGGGCGGCGCGTGCTTCCTCGACACCAGTTTGTTTGGACAAGGCCACGATGGCGGTCTTGACGTGGAAATCGCACTGTTCCAGCACGGCGCGCGCGGCCTCTTCATCGGCGCCGGTGGCGAACGAGGTCAGGCGGATGGCGCGGCGTACCAGCTTGGCGTTGGTAGCCTTCAAGTCTACCATCAGGTTCCCGTAAACCTTGTTCAAACGCACCATCAAGGCACTCGAAAAACTGTTCAGGGCAATCTTTTGCGAGGTGCCGGCTTTCAGGCGCGTGCTGCCGGAAATGATCTCGGCGCCGGTGTCGAGGGTGATGCCGATCTCGGCCTCGAGGGCAACCGGCGCATCGGTATTGTTGGCAAAGCCGATCGTCAGGGCCCCGGCCGCACGCGCGGCGCGCAGGGCGCCCAGCACGTAGGGCGTGGCGCCGGATGCGGCGATCAGGAGCACGACATCGTTCGCCATCACGTTCACCGACTGCAGATCGGCCGCGCCCTGGACGATATCGTCCTCGGCGCCTTCGACCGCCACGAACATGGCGTCGCTGCCGCCGGCCAACAGGGCCACGGCGCGGCCATGCGGCCAGGAGAAGGTGGGATACAGTTCCACGCTGTCGAGCAGGCCCAGGCGGCCTGAAGTACCGGCGCCCACATAGATCAGGCGTCCGCCCGCTTCCATGCGCGGCACGGCGGCGGTGACGGCGGCGGCCAGGCGCGGCGCGGCGGCACGCACCGCGTTCACCGCGTTCAGCTGGTCATCGACCAGCGCATTCACCAGCTCCGTGGTCGGATACTGGTCGAGCTGGGCATGGTCCAGGGCGGGTGTTTCGGTCTTGAGCATGGTCGCGGCCGTTTGGCGGGATTGTCGATAAAACCAGTGTAATACCAATTACGGACGCCCTCCCATGAAAGGAAAGGCCGTCATCATTCCGAAAAGTTATGCGGCCATCAATTGGGCGCGCGCCGCAGTTCGGCCACGAAATCGTAATAATCGCTGCGGCAATACGAATGGGTCAGCTCGACGGCGACGCCCGATTCCAGGTAGCCGACGCGGGTAATGAACAGCACCGCCTGGCCCTCCGGCACGCCCAGGCGCTCGGCCAGTTCCTTCGGCGCATTCATGGCGCGGATGTGCTGCAAGGCGCGTACCGGCACCTGGCCGCCGCGCTCGAGGTGGGCGTACAGCGAGTGCGACACTTCCTGCGGCTGCGGCAGCACCGAGGCCGGGATCACGCTGGTTTCGTAGGCCATCACCACCTCGTCGGCCAGGCGCAGGCGCTCCAGGCGCGCCACGCGGGCGCCCGGCGACAGGCCCAGGGCCAGCTGCTCGTCGGCGTCGGCCGCCACCACCTCGCGCTTCAGCCAGTGCGAGTTCGGCGTGTAGCCGCGCTGCTGCAATTGCTCGGAGAAACTGGACAGGTTCGACAGCGGCTGCTCGATGCGCGGCGCGATATAGTTGCCCGAGCCGCGGCGGCGCACCACCAGGCCCTGCTCGACCAATTGGTCGATGGCCTTGCGCGCGGTCACGCGCGAGACGTCGAGCGTTTCCGACAGGGTGCGCTCCGACGGCAGGGCCTGGTCGGCCTGGTAGCGGCCTTCGCGCACGTCCTGCATGAGCTTGCGCGCCAGCTGCATGTACAGGGGAGAATTGTCGTTCAGGTCGATCCTGAAGTCGTTGAAAGGCTGGTTCATGCGTTCAAGTGTAAGCCAGCGCCGCGCTCGCAGCGGCGAAATTTGTCGAGTTGTGCGCAAGCGCCATAGCGAAAACTTATGATGCAGCCACGGCATTTCATTGGCGAGCGGGGCAATCGCTGCCTATGCTCGAACCACTACTTGGAAAGGACAGGCATGAACCAGGGCAGGCGAACGGTATTGGGATGGGCCTTGTTGGGCGCGCTCGAACCCGTGTGGGCGGCAGCGCCGGGCGGCGGCTCATCGCAAGCAGGGTTGGACCGGGCGCTGGCGGCCATCGCCGCGGACCCGGCCTGCGAGCTGGCCAGCCTGTCGGCGCTGGCGATCCGCGGCGGGGAGCTGGCGTACGAAGGCGCCTTTGGCCGGCGCAGGATCGGTAATGGCGCTATGGCGGACCTGCCGGCGACGCCGGATACCCTGTACCGCATCGCCTCGGTCTCGAAGCTGATGACCACGCTCGGCCTGATGCGGCTGGTGGAAGCAGGCAAGTTCGAGCTCGATGCCGACGTGTCCGCCTACCTCGGCTTCACGCTGCGCAATCCGCACTTCCCGGGGCGCGCCATCACCCTGCGCCACCTGCTGACGCACACTTCCTCGCTGCGCGACGAGGCCGGCTATTCCTTCCCGGCCGGCACCTCGCTGCGCAGCGTCCTGGTGCCAGGGGCACCCGCCACGTATGCGAAGCAGGCCGGCCCCGGCGACTGGTTCACCTATTGCAACCTCGGCTGGGGCCTCATCGGCACCATGATGGAGCGCGCCACGGGCGAACGCTTCGACCGCCTGATGCGGCGCCTGCTGCTCGGTCCGCTGGGCCTGGACGCCGGCTACAACCCGGCCGAGCTGCCGCCCGCGGCGCTGGCCAACCTTGCCACCCTGTACCGCAAGCGCACGATCGATACCGAAGTGTGGAATGCGGACGGCCCCTGGATCGCCCAGGCCGACGATGTGCGTCCGCCAGCGCCGCCGCCCGGCCTCGCCAACTATGTGACCGGCGAGAACGCCACGCCCTTCAGCCCGACCGGCGGCCTGCGCATCTCGGCGCGCGGCCTGGGCGTGGTCATGCGCATGCTGATGGACGGCGGCGTCCACGAACGTAAGCGCATCCTGCAAGCCGCGACGCTGGAACGCATTTTTGCGCGCCAATGGACCGCGAACGGCAGCAATGGCGACACCATGAACGGCTTCTTCAATGCCTGGGGCCTGGGCAATGCCCAGTTCCCGGACCAGCCGGGCATGCGCCTGGTGGAAGGCTTTGACGCCGTCGGCCACCTGGGCGACGCCTACGGCTTGCGCTCGGTATTCGCGTTCGACCGCAAGCGCCGCAATGGCCTGGTGGTGCTGGTGGGCGGCACCTCAAGCGACCCGGGTACGCGCAAGGGACGCTACTCGGCACTCGCCAGCTTCGAGGAGAACATTCTTACGAGCATGTTTCAGCATGCCGTCGCCAGCTGAGACAGGGAGCACATGCATCTTGCATGGGATGCATGACTGCCGGTTATGGCGTGGCTTGTCACTTTCATTGGCTTGGAACCGGGCCGAGCGCCTAAGCTCTTCCCTTATGTCAGCAAATAAAAGTGTGGCGGGATGCAACAAGTAATTGTCATCGGCGGCGGTGTCGTCGGCCTGACCTCGGCCTGGTGGCTGCTCGAGGCCGGCTACAAGGTGACCCTGGTCGACCGCGCGTCCGACGTGGCGAGCGGCGCCAGCCATGGCAATGGCGGCCAGCTGAGCTACCGTTACGTGTCGCCGCTGGCCGACGCCGGCGTGCCGCTGAAGGCTATCCAATGGCTGTTCCAGGAACACGGCCCGCTGCGCTTCAAGCCTGAGACCGTCCTGCGCCAATGGACCTGGCTGGCCAGTTTCCTCGGCCAGTGCACGGCCGCCGCGAACCGCCGCACCACCGCCAAGCTGCTGGAACTGGGCGAGCTGTCGCGCACCGGCATGCAGCAGCTCGGCGCCATCATTTCTCCCGACGAATTCGACTGGCGCGACGCCGGCAAGCTGGTGGTCTACCGCTCCTCGAAGATCTTCGAGCAGGCCGCCGGCAAGGCCACCGCCGGCGAGATCTGGACAGGCGCCGAATGCGCCGCGCGCGAACCCTCGCTGGCGGCGGCGCGCAGCCTGCTGGCCGGCGGCATCTACAACGCCGGCGAAGCGGTGGCCGACTGTTATGCCTTTTGCGTGGCCCTGGCCGAACGCGTACGCGCGCATCCGCGCTTCGCCGGCTTCGTCCATGCCGAGGTGCGCGGCCTGGCCGTTGCCGGCGGGCGCGTGACCGGCCTGGACACCAGCATCGGTGCGCTCGGCGCCGACGCCTATGTGCTGGCGGCCGGCATCCAGAGCCGCGCGCTGGCCGAGTACGCCGGCATCAGGCTGCCCCTGTATCCGCTCAAGGGCTATAGCCTGACCGCACCGATCCGCCCCACCGACACCGGCCCCCAGATCAGCGTGACCGATTTCGAACGCAAGGTGCTGTACGCGCGCATCGGCAACAAGCTGCGCGTGGCGGCGATGGTCGACATGGTCGGCGAAGACCTGACGCTGGACCCGAAACGCGTGGGCAGCCTGACGCGCCAGGTGCAAGAAACCATGCCGCACGCGGCCGACTACAGCCAGGTGACTGCCTGGGCCGGCTTGCGCCCGGCCACGCCGAACAGCGCGCCCATCGTCGGCGCCACGCCGTTGGCCAATTTATGGCTGAACGTCGGGCACGGGCCGCTCGGGTTTACCTTCGCGGCTGGCACTGCCCAACTGCTCACCAGCCTGATGCAGGGGAAGGCGCCGCCGTTCGCGCTGGAGATGCTGGCGCTGCGGCGCTGATTTTCCTGGGCTGCTCGGCAGTAGAATGTCCGGATCGCCAAGCCGAGCCGATCGCCCATGACCGAACCCGTTTTCTTTGCTACCCCCGCCGCATTTCGCGGCTGGCTGGAAATGCACGCCGATTCGGCGAGCGAACTGCTGGTCGGCTTCCACAAAGTCGGCAGCGGGCAGCCCAGCATGTCCTGGCCGGAGTCGGTCGACGAGGCGCTGTGCTTCGGCTGGATCGACGGCCAGCGCCGGCGCATCGACGATACGGCCTATTCGATCCGATTCACGCCGCGCAGGCCGGGCTCGATCTGGAGCGCGGTGAACATCGCGAAGATGGACGCATTGCGCGCCGCCGGCCGAATGCGGCCTGAAGGCGAGCGTGCCTTTGCACTGCGTACCGAAGCGAAGTCCGGCATCTATTCGCACGAGCAGGCGCAGGCGGCCGAACTGGCCGAATCCGAACTGCAGGCATTCCGGCGCGACGCCACGGCCTGGGCCTATTTCGAGAAGCTGCCGCCGGGCTACCGCAAAACGGTGCTGCACTGGATTACCACGGCGAAGAAGCCGGAAACCCGGGCGGCGCGCCTGGCGAAGCTGGTGCAGGCCTGCGCCGCCGGCGTGCGCCTGCCCTGAAGCTGCCCAGTCAGCCAGGATATCCGGCCAGGCATGTGCTGCCGCACCAACATTTGTTTGGGCCATAAACATTTGTTTGTAGGACAAACATTTGTTTGTCCGGTCATCGGCCCCGCAGCCACGCCGAGTGCGCCGCTCCATGGAAATCGCGGATAATCCGCGCATGTCTACTTCGAAAAAATCGCCTGGAACCTGCCCCTGCGGCGGTCCTTCGCTTGCCGCCTGCTGCGGCCCCTACATTGCTGGCGACAGCTTGCCGCCCACGGCCGAAGCCCTGATGCGCTCGCGCTACACCGCCTACACCCAGCGCAACGAGGATTACCTGCGCGCCACCTGGCACCCGAGCACCCGGCCGCAGGACGCCATTCTCGATAAAGACGAGCACCTGCGCTGGCTCGGCCTGGAGATAAAATCTGCTTTACGTTTACGTCAACGTAAAGCAGAATTACCGGGTCATCCAGATAGCAGTCCGGATCGTGATACGGTCGAATTCGTCGCCCGCTTCAAGGTGGGTGGCCGCGCACACCGGCTGCACGAAACCAGCCGCTTCCTGCGCGAGCCCGATCCGGCCATCGGCGGCACGCCGCGCTGGTTCTACCTGGACGGCACCTTTCCCGAATAATTAAGAGAGACGGCAATGCCCCATATCGAGAGCAAACTCAACCCGCGCGGTGACGACTTCAAGGCGAATGCCGCCGCCATGCAAACCATCGTCGACGACCTGCGTGCCAAGGTGGCGGCAATTGCCGAAGGCGGCGGCGAAGCGGCGCGCGCCAAGCACGTCGCACGCGGCAAACTGCTGCCGCGCGACCGCGTGCAGATGCTGCTCGATCCGGGCACGCCTTTCCTCGAGTTTTCCCAGCTGGCCGCCTACGAAATGTATGACGGCGCGGCGCCAGCGGCCGGCATCATCACCGGCATCGGCCGCGTCGCCGGCCAGGAAGTCGTGATCGTCTGTAACGACGCCACCGTCAAGGGCGGCACCTATTACCCGATGACGGTCAAAAAACACCTGCGCGCCCAGGAGATCGCCGAGCAAAACCAGCTGCCGTGCATCTACCTGGTCGACTCGGGCGGCGCCAATTTGCCGAACCAGGACGACGTCTTCCCCGACCGCGACCACTTCGGCCGCATCTTCTACAACCAGGCGAATTTGTCCGCGAAAGGCATTCCGCAGATCGCGGTCGTGATGGGTTCCTGCACCGCCGGCGGCGCCTACGTACCGGCCATGAGCGACGAATCCATCATCGTCAAGGAACAGGGCACCATCTTCCTGGGCGGCCCGCCGCTGGTGAAAGCGGCCACCGGCGAAGTGGTGAGCGCCGAAGACCTGGGCGGCGGCGACGTCCACACCCGCTTGTCGGGCGTGGTCGACCACCTGGCCCAGAACGATCTGCATGCGCTGTCGCTGGCGCGCACCATCGTCTCGAACCTGAACCGGGTGAAACCGGTGCAGGGCGCGACGCGCGAAGTCGTGGAGCCGAAGTACGCGCCGCAGGAACTGTACGGCGTGATTCCCGTGGACACCCGCAAGCCCTTCGACGTGCGCGAAGTGATCGCGCGCGTGGTCGACGGCAGCGAGTTCGACGAATTCAAGGCGCGCTACGGCACCACCCTGGTCTGCGGCTTCGCCCACATCTACGGGGTAAAAGTCGGCATCATCGCGAACAACGGCATTTTGTTCTCGGAGTCGGCGCTGAAGGGCACCCACTTCATCGAACTGTGCTGCCAGCGCAAGATTCCGCTGGTGTTCCTGCAAAACATCACCGGCTTCATGGTCGGCCGCAAGTACGAAAACGAAGGCATCGCGCGCAACGGCGCCAAGATGGTCACCGCTGTCGCCACCGCCTCGGTGCCAAAGTTCACGGTCATCATCGGCGGCAGTTTTGGGGCCGGTAACTACGGCATGTGCGGCCGCGCCTTCTCGCCGCGCTTCCTGTGGATGTGGCCGAACGCGCGCATTTCCGTGATGGGCGGCGACCAGGCAGCATCCGTACTCGCCACCGTCAAGCGCGACGGTATCGAAGCCAAGGGCGGCCAGTGGTCTACTGAGGAAGAAGCTAGCTTCAAGCAACCGATCAAGGACCAGTACGAGCACCAGGGCCACCCGTATTACGCGTCGGCGCGCCTGTGGGACGACGGCGTGATCGATCCGGCCGATACCCGCATGGTATTGGGCCTGGGCCTGTCGGCGGCATTGAACGCGCCGATCGAAGAAACGAAGTTCGGCGTCTTCCGCATGTAAAGGAACAAGAACATGGACTACCAAACCCTGAGCATCGCGATTGCCGACAAGGTCGCCACCGTCACCCTGAACCGCCCCGAGCTGCGCAATGCCTTCAACGAGCAAGCGATTGCCGAACTGGCGCTCGCCTTCGATGAACTCGGCCGCAACGAACTGGTGCGCGCCATCGTCCTGGCCGCGAACGGCCCGGCTTTCTGCGCCGGCGCGGACCTGAACTGGATGAAGAAGATGGCCGGCTACTCGCACAGCGAGAACGAGCTTGATGCGGCGCGCCTGGCCGACATGCTGCGCACGATTTACCTGTGCCCGAAGCCGACCGTGGCCAAGGTCCAGGGCGACTGCTACGCCGGCGGCATGGGCCTGGTTGCGGCCTGCGACATCGTGGTGGCTGCCGAAGGAGTAAACTTCTGCCTGTCCGAAGTGAAGCTGGGCCTGATCCCGGCGACGATTTCGCCCTACGTCATCAAGGCGATGGGCGAGCAGGCCGCGCGCCGTTACTTCATCACCGCCGAGCGTTTCGACGCCGCCGCGGCCGCACGCATGGGCTTTGCCCACGAAGTCGTGACTATGGAGGCGCTGGACACGACCGTGGCCGGCATCGTCAAGTCGCTGGTCTCGAACAGCCCGCACGCCGTGGTGGAAGCGAAGAAGCTGGTGCGCGAAGTCGTCGGCAAGCCGGCCGACGAGGCGATGGTGCTGGACACCGCCCAGCGCATCGCGGCCATCCGCGCTTCGGACGAGGGACGCGAAGGCGTTTCTTCCTTCCTGGAGAAGCGCAAGCCGTCATGGCTGAACTAGAGAAGTATTGGATTCATTTTGAAGCATCAAACATCGTCCGACTGGATCGCACGCAGCCTGCGCAGCGTGTGGCACCCCTGCACGCAAATGCAGCACCACGAGGAAGTGCCGCTGATCGCGGTCAGCCACGGCAAGGGTCCGTGGCTGTACGACCACGAGGGCAAACGCTACCTGGACGGCATCAGCTCCTGGTGGGTGAATTTGTTCGGGCACGCGAACCCGCGCATCAACGCGGCATTGAAAGACCAGCTCGATAAGCTCGAGCACGCGATGCTGGCCGGCTTCACCCACGAGCCGGTGATCGAACTGTCGGAACAACTGGCCGCGCTCACCGGCCACGCGCTCGGCCACGCCTTTTATGCGTCCGACGGCGCGTCGGCGGTCGAGATCGCGATGAAGATGAGTTTTCATACCTGGCGCAACGCCGGCTATCCGGCCAAGCAGGAATTCGTCTGCCTGCAGGGCAGCTACCACGGCGAGACCATCGGCGCCCTGTCCGTCACCGACGTCCCGCTGTTCAAGGATGCCTACGGCCCGCTACTGCGCGCTTCGCACGTGGTGGCCTCGCCCGATGCGCGCAATGCGACTGATGGTGAATCGTCGCAGGACGTAGCGCGCCGCGCGCTGAAGGACGTGGAAAAACTGTTCGAGGAACGCGGCGACAAGATCGCCGCCATCATCGTCGAGCCGCTGGTGCAATGCGCCACCGGCATGGCGATGTACGACCCGCTCTACCTGGAACTGCTGCGCGAGCTGTGCGACCGCCACCACGTGCACCTGATCGCCGACGAGATCGCGGTTGGCTGCGGCCGTACCGGCACCTTCTTCGCCTGCGAGCAGGCGGCGATCTGGCCGGACTTCCTGTGCCTGTCGAAAGGCATCAGCGGCGGCTACCTGCCGCTGTCGCTGGTGCTGTGCACCGACGAGATTTATCAAGCCTTCTACAGCGAAGACATCACACGCGGCTTCCTGCACTCGCACTCGTACACCGGCAACGCGCTGGCCTGCCGCGCCGCGCTGGCGACGCTGCAGATCTTCCAGGAAGATGACGTGTTGAACCGCAACCGCGAGCTGGCAACCAAGCTGACCGTGGCGCTGGCGCCACTGGCCGAGCACGAACGCGTGCGCCACTTCCGCCAGCGCGGCATGATCTTCGCGTTCGACGCCATCGAGCCGGATGCGGCGCGCGCCTCGACCTTCTCGCGCCGCTTCTTCACCGAGGCCACCGAAAAGGAACTGCTGCTGCGCCCGATCGGCCGTACCGTCTACATGATGCCGCCGTATGTCTTGAGCGACGAGGACATCGAGCTCCTTGCGATCCGCACGCAGAGCGTGTTCGAGTCGGTGATCGGGTCGTGAACATGGACCTGATCGACAAGGTCCAGGGCAAGCTGGCGGCGCTGGAAGCGCAGAGCCTGACGCGCCGGCGCCGTATCGCAGAATCCGCCTGCGCGCCGCAGCAGCTTGTCGATGGCCGTTCCATGCTGGCCTTTTGCAGCAACGACTACCTGGGACTGGCCGCGCATCCACGCGTGGTGGAAGCGCTACGCGAAGGCGCGAGCCTGTACGGCGCCGGCAGCGGCGCCTCGCACCTGATCAGCGGGCATAGCCGCGCGCATGCGCTGCTGGAAGAGCGCCTCGCCGCCTTCGTGGCGCCGAACCTGGTCGATGCACGCGCCCTGTATTTCAGCACCGGCTACATGGCCAATCTCGCCGTACTGACCGCGCTCGGCGCGGAACCGGACGCGATGATCTTCTCGGAAGCGCTGAACCACGCCTCGCTGATCGACGGCGCCCGCCTGGCACGCGCGAATGTGAGCGTCTATCCGCATGACGACGTGGCGGCACTGGCAACCCAGCTGGAAGCGAGCAGCGCATGTACTAGCACCTGCACGAAGATCGTCGTCACCGACAGCGTCTTCAGCATGGATGGCGACCTGGCGCCGCTGCCCGAACTCCTGGCCCTGTGCGAGCGCCACGGCGCCTGGCTGGTGGTCGACGATGCCCACGGCTTCGGCGCACTCGGCGCGCACGGCCGCGGTGCATTGGAACACTTCGCGCTGCGCTCGCCGAACCTGGTCTACGTCGGCACGCTGGGCAAGGCGGCCGGCGTCTCGGGCGCCTTCATCGCCGCGCATGCGAGCGTGATCGAACTGATGATCCAGCGCGCGCGGTCCTACATCTACACCACGGCCTCGCCGCCAGCCATCGCCCATGCACTGCTCACCAGCCTCGACATCATCGAAGGCGAGGAGGGTGCAAGCCTGCGTGCGCACCTGGCGGCGCTGATCGCGCAGCTGGACGACGAGCTGACGCTGACCCGCTGGCAGCGTCCGGTCTCGCACACGGCAATCCAGCCGATCGTGATCGGCGCGAATGACGAAGCCTTGCGCGTGGCGGCCAGCCTGCATGCGCAGGGCCTGTGGGTGCCGGCGATCCGTCCACCCACGGTGCCGGCGAACACGGCGCGCCTGCGCATCACGCTGTCTGCCGCGCATACTCCCGAACAGGTCACGCAACTGGCGCAGGCCATCAACCAACTGGAGGCGATGTGAGCCGCAACCTGAACGAACCGCAGGAACCGGCGGTCGAAACCGCCATCGCGCCGGTGCTGGCGCAACCGAAACCCGCCGATGCACCGGCGCCTGCCGTGTCGGAAGCCCTGGCCGCCGAAGGCATTCCTTCGCGCTTCGCCTGCTTCGTCACCGGCACCGACACCGAGATCGGCAAGACCCTGGTCTCCGCCGCGATCCTGCACAAGCTGGTGGAAAGCGGCCAGCGCGCCTGCGGCATGAAGCCGGTTGCCGCCGGCGCCGAGCTGCGTGACGGCGAGCTGCACAACGACGACGCCGACATGCTGATCGCCGCCGGCAACGTGCACCTGCCCCGGAACATCACCACGCCCTTCATGCTGCGCGAACCGGCGGCGCCGCACATCGCCGCCGCGCTCGAAGGCGTGACCATCGAGGCGGTGCCGATCCTGGCCGCCTACACCGAAATCCTGGCCGCGTCCGACGCCGTCGTGGTCGAGGGCGTGGGCGGTTTCCGCGTGCCCTTCAACGACACCTTCGACAGCGCCGAGCTGGCCGCCCAGCTGAACTTGCCGGTGATCCTGGTGGTCGGCATGCGCCTGGGCTGCATCAGCCACGCCCTGCTGACGGTGGAAGCCATCGTCGCGCGCGGGCTGGTGCTCGACGGCTGGGTCGCCAACACGGCGGACCCGGACATGCGCTTCTTCGACGAGAATGTCGAAGCGCTCGAGGCGCGCATCCCCGCGCCGCTGCTCGGCGTCGTGCCGCGCCTGGAAGAACCCACTGCCGCCAACGCGGCCCACTACATCGATCTCACGGGACTGCCTGGCTGGCGGTCGCCGCGCGCTTGAATATCGAAACAAAGCACCACATTAAGGAAACACCATGAACGCACCAACCAACACCGTCGCCCTGCATCGCCCAACCGCCGCCATCAAGGAGCGTCCCGACGCCACCTGGCCGCTGGCCGACGTCCTGGCCCTGTTCGAACTGCCGTTCAACGACCTGATGTTCCGCGCCCAGCAGGCGCACCGCGCCCACTTCCCCGACGGCGACGTCGAACTGGCCACGCTCCTGTCGATCAAGACCGGCGGCTGCGAGGAAGACTGCGGCTACTGCCCGCAGGCCGCGCGCTACGACACCGGCGTCGAAGCCAAGAAGATCCTCGACATCGACACCGTGCTCGACGCCGCCCGCCAGGCGAAAGCCAACGGCGCCACCCGCTTCTGCATGGGCGCCGCCTGGCGCAGCCCGAAAGAGCGCGACATGGACAAAGTGGAAGAGATGGTGCGCGAGGTAAAAGCGCTGGGCATGGAAACCTGCGCCACCCTCGGCATGCTGGAAGAAGGCCAGGCCGAACAGCTGAAAAAGGCCGGCCTCGACTTCTATAACCACAACATCGACACCGCCCCGGACTTCTACAACAACGTCATCTCGACCCGCGAATACCAGGACCGCCTGGATACGCTGGGCCGCGTGCGCAACGCCGGCCTGAAGGTCTGCTGCGGCGGCATCGTCGGCATGGGCGAAACGCGCGAACAGCGTGCCGGCCTGCTGGCCCAGCTGGCCAACCTGAACCCGTATCCGGAATCGGTGCCGGTGAACCACCTGGTGCAGGTCGAAGGCACTCCGCTGCACGGCCTCGACCCGCTCGACCCGCTGGAATTCGTGCGCACCATCGCGGTCGCCCGCATCATCATGCCGGAAGCGCGCGTGCGCCTCTCCGCTGGCCGCCGCCAGCTCGGCGAAGCGGTGCAGGCGATGTGCTTCATGGCCGGCGCCAACTCCATCTTCTACGGCGACAAGCTGCTCACCACCGGCAACCCGGAAGCCGAAGACGACCGCGCGCTGCTGGCCAAGCTGGGCCTGAAAACGCGCTCGGCCACGCTGGAGTCGGCGCCGAAGGAAGCCTGCGGCTGCTAAGCCGCTTCGGCCTGCGCTAACCCCGATCAACATCAAGAATATATAAAGCGAGACAAACGCATGTTCACCAAGATCCTCATCGCCAACCGTGGCGAAATCGCCTGCCGTGTCGCCGCCACCGCGCGCCGCATGGGCATCCGCACCGTCGCCGTGTATTCCGAAGCGGACGCCGGATCGAAACACGTGGCGGTCTGCGATGAGGCGGTGTTGATCGGGCCGGCGCCGGCCAAGGAAAGCTACCTGCGCGGATCGAAGATCATCGAGGTCGCGCTGGCCACCGGCGCCCAGGCCATCCACCCGGGCTACGGCTTCCTGTCGGAGAACGCGGAATTCGCCGAGGCCGTCGAGGCGGCCGGCCTGGTCTTCATCGGCCCGCCGGGCTCCTCGATGCGCGCCATGGGCTCGAAGTCGGCCGCGAAACAGCTGATGGAAGGCGCGAACGTGCCGCTGGTGCCGGGCTACCACGGCGAGAACCAGGACCCGGAATTCCTGCGCGAGCAGGCCGACCGCATCGGCTACCCGGTGCTGCTGAAAGCCAGCGCCGGCGGCGGCGGCAAGGGCATGCGC
Organism: Massilia sp. IC2-278; assembly: GCF_020708045.1. Lineage (GTDB taxonomy): Bacteria > Pseudomonadota > Gammaproteobacteria > Burkholderiales > Burkholderiaceae_D > Telluria. The sequence goes on along the minus strand of NZ_JAJFES010000002.1, from coordinate 426,482 downwards.
GTGGTCGAGCGCAGCGAAGACTTCGTCGCCGCCCTCGGCTCCTGCAAGCGCGAAGCGATCAGCTCTTTCGGCGACGACAAGGTGCTGGTCGAGAAATACCTGACGCGTCCGCGTCACATCGAAATCCAGGTGTTTGCGGATAAGCTGGGCAACTGCGTCTACCTGCACGAGCGCGACTGCTCGGTGCAGCGCCGCCACCAGAAGGTGCTGGAAGAAGCACCGGCGCCGGGCATGACGCTGAAACGCCGCGCTGCCATGGGCGAAGCGGCAGTGGCCGCGGCGCGCGCGGTGAACTACGTCGGCGCCGGCACCGTCGAATTCATCGCCAACCAGGACGGCTCGTTCTACTTCATGGAGATGAACACCCGCCTGCAGGTGGAGCACCCGGTGACGGAAATGATCACCGGGACCGACCTGGTGGAATGGCAGTTGCGCGTGGCGTCCGGCCAGCCGCTGCCCAAGCAACAACACGAACTGGGCATCCACGGCCACGCCATCGAGGCGCGCATCTATGCCGAGAACCCGGAGAAGGGCTTCCTGCCGTCGATCGGCACGCTGCGCCACATGGATACCCCTGGCGCCGTCAGCTTCGAGCTGGGCGGCACGGCGGGCGTGGAGCCGGCTGCGGTGCGCATCGATTCCGGCGTGCGCGAGGGCGATGCCATTTCCCCTTTCTACGATCCGATGATCGCCAAGCTGATCGTCTGGGGCGCGGACCGCACGCAGGCGCTGGCGCGCCTGTCGCAGGCGCTGAGCGAATTCCAGATCGTCGGGCTGGCAACCAACATCGCCTTCCTGAAGCGCCTGGTCGAAGGCCAGGCCTTCTCGACGGCCGATCTGGACACCGGCCTGATCGAGCGTAACCAGGAGTCGCTGTTCCCGGCCTCGAAAGCAGCGCCGGCTGGCGCACTGGCGCTGGCGGCGGTGGCGCTGACCGAAGCAGAAAAGAATCAATCGCGCGGCGCCTCGCGCGTTGCGGCCGACCCGTGGGGCCAGGCCCAGGGCTGGCGCCTGAACGGCGATTACCGCCGCTTCCTGTCGTTCACCGACGAGCATGCGGCCGGCCAGGAAGGCGGCGCCTACAACGTCGGCCTGGTGTACCACCCGCAAGGCTGGGAGCTCGACATCGAGGGCAACAAGCAGGCCTTGACGCTGCTGGCGCACGAAGACGCGGCCTATTCGATTCGCCTGGGCGAACAATCGATGCACGGAAATGTGCGCCGCGATGGCGAGCTGTTCCACGTGTTCACGAACGGCGAGCACCACACGCTGTCTTACCAGGACCCGATGGCCCACGCCGGCGAGGCGGAAGCAGCGGGCGGGCGCCTGACCGCGCCGATGCCGGGCAAGGTGGTGGCCGTGATGGTCGACGCCGGCCAGGAAGTGAAGAAGGGCGAGCCGCTGGTCATCATGGAAGCGATGAAGATGGAGCACACCATCGCCGCGCCGTCGGATGGCCTGGTGGAAGAAGTGCTGTACGCGGTCGGCGACCAGGTGGCGGACGGCGCGCCGCTGCTGGCTTTCAAGGCTGCGTAATATGACGTCCGCTGTACGCATCCTGCTGTACCGGGGTGATGGCCAGACCGGGCCCTGGGCCGAGGATTTCGCACGCCTGCTGCCCGGCGTCGAGACCCTCAGTTGGCGTGAAGGCGAAACGCTGCCCGCCTGCGACTATGCGGTGCTGTGGAACCCGGCCGCTGGCCTGCTGCCGCAGCTTGCACAAGTCAAAGCCATCTTCCTGATGGGCGCCGGCGCCGATGCGGTGCTGAAGTTCGGCGAGGCGCTGCCCGACGTACCGCTGGTGCGTCTGGGCGACGCCGGTATGGCGGTGCAGATGGCGGAATACGTGGCATATGCGACGCTGCGCTACTTCCGCCGCTTCGACGAGTACGAGGAGCAGGCGCGCCACGGATTGTGGGCGCCGCTGCCGGCGCACGAGAAAAAGGACTTCACGATCGGCGTCATGGGCCTCGGCAAGCTGGGCCTGCGCGTAGTGGAGACCATGCGCGGCTTCGGCTTTCCGGTGCGCGGCTGGAGCCGCACGGCCAAGGACTTGCCGGGCGTGGAATGCTTCGCCGGCATGGCGTCGCTCGATGAATTTTTAAGCGGCACGCGGGTGCTGGTGTCGCTGCTGCCGCTCACGGCGGAGACGAATAATTTGCTGGACCGCCGGCGCCTGGCCACGCTGCCCAAGGGCGCCTATCTGATCAACGTCGCACGCGGCGCCCAGGTGGCCGAGCCGGACCTGCTGACGCTGATTCGCTCCGGCCACATCGCCGGCGCCACGCTCGACGTGTTCCGCAACGAACCGCTGCCGGCCCCGCACCCGTTCTGGGAAGAGCCGCGCATCACGATCACGCCGCACATCTCCGCGCTCACCGTGCGCGAGGACGCCGTGCGCCAGATCATCGATAAAATTTCCGCCTTCGAGGCGGATCAACCGGTCGCGGACATCGTCGACCGCCAACTGGGATACTGACATGAATACGCTACCAAAGAAGGTCAAGATCGTCGAAGTCGGTCCACGCGACGGCCTGCAGAACGAGAAGGAAACCATCAGCGCCGAGGTCAAGATCGAGCTGGTCGACCGCCTGTCGCGCGCCGGTTTCGCCAACGTGGAGGCGGCTTCCTTCGTGTCGCCGAAGTGGGTGCCGCAGATGGCGACCAGCACCGAGGTGATGGCGCGCATCACGCGCCTGCCGGGCACGATCTATTCGGCGCTGACGCCGAACATGCAGGGCTTCGAAGCGGCGCTGGCGGCGAAAGCCGATGAAGTCGTGATCTTCGGCTCGGCCTCGGAAGCCTTCTCGCAAAAGAACATCAATTGCTCGATCGCCGAATCGATCGCGCGCTTCGAACCGGTGGCGAAAGCCGCCAAGGCGAACGGCATCCGCCTGCGCGGCAGCATCAGCACCGCGTTTGGTTGCCCTTACCAGGGCGAGGTGCCACTCGATGCCGTGGCCGACGTGGTGCGCCGCATGCGCGACCTCGGCTGCGATGAGATCGACATTGCCGACACCATCGGCGTCTCGACGCCGCGCAAGACCCAGGAAGTGATGCTGGCGGCAAGCCGCGAATTCCCGTTGCAGCAGCTGAGCGGGCACTTCCACGACACCTATGGCCAGGCGCTGGCCAACATTTACGCCAGCCTGGAAGTGGGCGTGCAGATTTTCCATTCCTCGGTATCGGGCCTCGGCGGCTGCCCGTATGCGAAAGGCGCGACCGGGAACGTGGCGACCGAAGATGTGGTCTATATGCTCAATGGCCTGGGCATCGAGACCGGGATCGACCTCGACCAGGTGGTCGATGCGGGGCAATTCATTTCGCAGCAGCTGGGGCGCAAGGGCGCGAGCCGTGTCGGGAATGCCTTGCTGGCGAAGCGGGCGGGTTGAACTGATCGAAACGTCATCGTAAGGTGGACGGCATGGCCGTCTACCTTACGAATAACATCGCCAAAAAACAGGCACGTAAACGAAAAAAGCCGACAACTTTCGCTGTCGGCTTCTTTCTTAATACTGGTCGGAGTACAAGGATTCGAACCTTGGACCCTCTGGTCCCAAACCAGATGCGCTACCGGGCTGCGCTACACTCCGAAGACATCAATAATACCGGTCCCCAGGCTTTCGGTCAAGTTGATGTGGGAAAATAGATGATCTTTCCGGTTTTTCGCGCAACAGGAGCAGGGATGGTGAATGTGGCACTGACAGGATTCGAAGCAATGTCCGCCGAGGACAGCCGCCGCATGCAGCGCGTGGGCTTCGGGGTTGTCTTGTCGATCCTGGTACACACGGCGCTGTTGACGATGTGGCGCAGCGCAGGCCGTCCCGACGACTTGCCCGAGCCGCCACGTTCGATCGCAGTACGGATCCAGCCGCCCCCGCCACCGCCGCGCGTCGAGACCCTGGCGCCACCCCTACCGCCTGCACCAGTGCCCAGGGCCGAGCGGCCCGCACGCGTGAAGAAACCGGCTGCGCCACGGCCCGTCATCGCCGTCCCGCCCGACACCGGCAAGGCTGCGGAACCCGATCCCTTCGTTGTCGAACAGCCGCAGACGCCGGCGGCGCCAACGGAGACGCCGCGTTTCGACCTCGACGCCGCCAAGCGCAGCGCCCGTTCCCTGGCCAACATGCGCGATCCGGCAAAGGAGGGCACCGCCGTCGGCCAGTTCCCCGAGAAACCGCTGGAATCCGAAACCAAGGCGGCACGCATGATCGGCGCGGCGAAACGGCGCAATTGCAAGGATGGCTTGCCGGGCGGCTTGCTGGCGCCGCTCTTCCTTCTGGCGGACAAGAAGGACAGCGGTTGCAAGTGGTGATGCCGCTGCGCAGATAGTCGTTGAACGCGTGGGCGGCGCATGCGTTCGGCAAGCGTGCGCACAGCCTCACGGCAAGCGAACGCCTATTCGCCCTTGATCTGCAAGGCGCGCTCATATAGCGCATTCTTCTTGCGCCCGGTAATCTGCGCGGCCAGGTTCGCCGCCTGCTTCACCGAGCATTCGGTCAGCAGGATCTGCAGGATACGCTCGGCTTCGGCGTCGGCCGCATCGGTTTCCAGCGTCGCGCCTTCGACCAGCACCACGAATTCGCCGCGCTCGCGGTGCTGGTCGGCCTTCACCCAGGCCAGCGCCTCGCTCAAGGGGCAGCGGTGCACTTCCTCGAACAGCTTGGTCAGCTCGCGCGCAAACACCACCTGGCGGGTCGGCTCGAACACGGCCAATAAACCTTCCACGCAATCGACGATGCGGTGCGGCGCCTCGTAGATCACCAGCGTGGCCGGCTCGCGCACCAGTTCCTGCAGGGCCGCTTCGCGCTGCTTGGCCTTGGCCGGCAGGAAGCCGACGAAGTTGAAACGGTCATTCACCAGCCCGCTGGCCGACAGTGCCGTAACCGACGCCGACGCACCCGGCAACGGCAGCACGCGCAGCCCGGCCTCGCGCACGGCGTCGACGATGCGCGCGCCCGGGTCGGAGACGGCCGGCGTGCCGGCATCCGAGACTAGCGCCACACGCTCGCCGGCCTGCAATCTTGCGATCAATTTATCGGCCGCTTCGCGCTCGTTGTGCTGGTGCGCGGCGACCATCTGCTTGTTCAAGCCGTAACGGGTGAGCAGTGCGCCGGTTTTGCGCGTATCCTCACAGGCGACCACGTCTGCCAGCGCCAGCAGGTGCAATGCGCGCAGGGTGATGTCGGTTGCATTACCGATCGGGGTGGCCACGACGTACAGCGTTGCGGTAGGATAGGACTGCTGAGCTGCCTCGGCCATTACTGGCAGTTTGGCAATGTCGATGGACTGGTTGTCGGTCATGTTGGAGATACGATGCTCGTGAATTATCTGAAAGGCCTGCGCGTGATTGCCACTGCAGCCGCTGCCGCCGCCATGGTGGCCGGCTGCGCCAGCACGCCCCTGCCACCCGATCTGGGATGCGGCGTACCGGGCGGATTGTGCGCGCCCGCAGAGCCAAACACAAGTGCGCCACGCCCTGCGCCCCCTGCCGAACCCGCCCCTGCGCCGCGCTCGGAAACCCGCACGATACCGATCGAGCTGTACCCGCGCGAAGATGGCGCCCAGGCCGCCGCGCCCGGCGCACGGGCGCGCGTGGCCCTGCTGCTGCCGCTCGAATCGAATGCGCTGGGCAAGGCCGCCGAGTCGGTGCGCGCCGGCTTCATGGCCGGCCACGAGCGCGACGGCGCCGGCATCGAGGTCCAGGTCGTCCCCAGCGGCGACTCGGCCGAAGACACGCTGCGCGCCTATGCCCGCGCCGCCGAACAGAACGACATCGTGGTCGGCCCGCTGGCCCGCTCCGCCGTTGCCGCCGTGGCGTCCAGCAATGTCGTCACGAAACCAACCGTGGCCCTGAACCATCCGCAGATCGACCGCCCGCTGCCGGCGCAGATGCTGGTGATCGGCCTGTCGCTGGAAGAAGAAGCACGCCAGGTGGCCGATTGGGCCGCCCAGGAACAGCCGGGCGGCCGCGTCCTGGTGCTGGGCGGCAGCGCCGCCTGGCAGCAGCGCGTGGTCGGCGCCTTTACCTCGCACTGGGCGCGCCTGGGCCGCAACAATGCCACGGTCGATTTGCCGGTGCTCGACGGCTACGTCGATGCGAACGCCCTGGCCGATTTGCGCAAGCGCCTGGAAATCGACCGCCCCGACCTGGTCTTCGCCGCACTCGACGCCAATCAATTGCGCCAGGTGCGCAGCGCGATCGGCACCTCGCTGCCGACCTATGGCGTGTCGGCCGCGAATCCGGGCCGCACTGCGGGCGCCGGCTGGCCGGAACTCGACGGCGTGCGCATGCTCGACTTGCCCTGGACCATCCAGCCCGAACATCCGCAAGTGATGGTGTATCCGCGTCCGGTGGATGCCGACACCCTCGACATGCAGCGCCTGTACGCGCTCGGCATCGACGCCTTCCGCGTGGCGCGCGAAGTGGCCCAGCATCCGGGCAGCGGTTTCGAGCTCGACGGCGTCACCGGCCGCCTGTCGGTGCGCATGAACAATGGCGCATATGCCGTCAAGCGCCAGGAAGCAGCCGCCGTCTACCGCGACGGCCTCGGTTTCGAAGCGGTGGCAACCAGGCCATGATATGCCGACGCGCCTTTCCCCAAAGCAGTCCCAGGGCCGCGACTGGGAGCAAACGGCGCTGCGCTATCTGAAACGCCAGGGCCTCGCCTTTATCGAGGCCAATTTCACCTGCAAGGGCGGCGAGATCGATTTGATCATGCAGGACGGCGACACTATCGTCTTCGTCGAAGTGCGCCAGCGTGCCGACAGCAAACATGGCGGCGCCGCCGCCAGCATCACCCCCGCCAAGATCCGCCGCCTGGTGCGCGCCGCCCAGGTGTATCTGCTCCGCTTTCCCCGTGTGCCTCCCTGCCGCTTCGACGTGATCGCCATCGATGGCGACAATCTCGCATGGCTGCGCAATGCCATCGAAGCTTAAGCCTGCATGAAATGTAAGCAATTTTAAAAACGGTTTGTCCGTCCCCCCTTTCCACTGCACTATAATCCCCGGCTATGAACACTCAACGCATCCTCGCTCACTTCCAGGAGAGCGCCGATCTCAAATTGAAGTCGGCCGCGGCTCTGTCTTCCCCTATTTCGCAGGCAATTGAACTGATGTTCAGCGCCCTGTCCAACGGCAACAAGATCCTGGCTTGCGGGAATGGCGGTTCCGCCGCCGACTGCCAGCATTTCGCTGCCGAACTCGTTGGCCGCTTCGAGCGCGAGCGCTTCCCGCTGCCTGCCATCTCGCTGACCACCGATACCTCGATCATGACGGCGGTTGCGAACGACTACAGCTTCCGCGAAGTGTTTTCGAAGCAGGTGCAGGCCTTCGGCCAGGCCGGCGACATCCTGCTGGCGATCTCGACCTCGGGCAACTCGGCCAACGTGCTGGCCGCCGTCGAAGCGGCGCTCGAACGCGAAATGCGCGTGGTGGCGCTGACCGGCAAGGACGGCGGCGCGCTGGCCAAGCTGCTGACCGATGCCGACGTGCACATCAACGTGCCGCATAGCCGTACCGCGCGCATCCAGGAAGTCCACCTGGTCGCGATCCATTGCATTTGCGACGGCATCGACGTTGCGCTTTTCGGAGGAGACGAGAATGAGTAAAGCTGGCCAGGCCCTGAAGGGGTCGTTGACCAAAGTGATGCTGGGCGCTGCCCTGCTGGGCGCGCTGCAAGGCTGCGTGCCGCTGGTCGTGGGCGGCGCCGCCTTTGGCGCGGCATCCACCATGGACCGCCGCACGCTGGGTGCGCAGACCGAGGACAAGTCGATCACGGTGAAAGCCGAAGTGCAGATTCCGAAGATCGTCGGCGACGCCGGCCACGTCAACATCGCCAGCTTCAACCGCAAGGTGCTGCTCACCGGCGAAGTGCGCGACGAAGCCATGAAGGCCAGGGTCGAGGCCGAAGTGCGCCGCATCGAGAACGTGGTGTCGGTCATCAACGAACTGGCGATCGCCGGCCCGTCGAGCTACACCTCGCGCTCCTCGGACGCCCTGATCACCACCAACGTCAAGGGCAGCCTGGTCGAAATGAAAACCATCTCGGCCACCTCGTTCAAGGTCGTCACCGAGCGCGGCACTGTGTACCTGATGGGCCGCGTGACCCAGCGCGAAGGCGATCTGGGCGCGAAGATCGCCCAGAGCGTGTCCGGCGTCCAGCGCGTGGTGAAGATCTTCGAATACATCACCGAAGAAGAACTGCGCACCCAGTACCCGCAATCCTCGTCGGTTGCCCTGTAAGCCCATGACCACCGCCGCCTCCCGCTCCTGGATCAAGCCCGCTGCCGCCGCAGCGGTCGTGCTCGCATTGGCGGGCGTCGGCTACGCCACCTTCAGCAGCAAGGAAACGGCGCCCGACGTCACCTTCATTAGCATTGCCGGCGACAAGATCAGCACGCAGGGCTTGCGCGGCAAGGTGGTGATGGTGAACTTCTGGGCCACCTCGTGCACCACCTGCGTGCACGAGATGCCGGCGATGGTCGACACCTACAACAAGTTCAAGGGCCAGGGCCTGGAATTCGTGGCCGTGGCCATGCAGTACGACCCGCCGAACTACGTCGTCAACTTCACGGAAACGCGCAAGCTGCCGTTCATCGTGGCGCTCGATTCGGGCGGCGACATCGCCAAATCCTTCGGCGACGTGACGCTGACGCCGACCACCTTTGTGATCGGCAAGGACGGCGCCATCCTCAAGCGCTACGTGGGCGAACCCGACTTTGCCCAGCTGCATACCCTGCTGCAAAAAGCACTCTGACGACCTATCCCGGTAGGGAATACGCCGGCCCGCGGCCGTGCTCGCCTTGCCGCCCTTCTTCTCCCTGAGTAAACTGGCGCCTTGGACGATCTATGCGCCAATGCCACAGCACGCCTGACTTAGCTCAAGCCTGGAGCACTCGATTCGTCCAAGCTTGATGCGGTCGCAAGCGCCTGGACGGGCGCGCAGGCTCGCAAAGGAGTTTCAATGGGTCACTTACTTCGCAGGATAAGCAGCATTGCCGCGCTCTGTGCGCTGGCCGGGTGCGCAGGACAGGCGCGCAATGCCGATGCTGTCCTGCATTACCAGCACGTGGCCAATGCGCACGAAATCCACTTCACCAACCCGATCGCCTTGTCGGCGGCGCTGTACCGGGTGGGCTACCTGGCGCCGGTGGATTCGCAGGGGTTCTGGGCGATTTTCTTGCTGTGCAATGTCGACGTCGCCGAAGGGGCGGGGCGCGGCTTCCAGTACAACGTCGAGCAATTCCGCGTTGCGTACGAGGGGCGCGAGTATGGCGGCTTGCCGCCCTACAGCCTGCGCTACCAGGGCCAGGCCGACCTCAACAATGCCGGCGACCGGCTGCCCATCCTCGATGCGATTGCCGCCGAAATCCAGGAAGGGCCGCCCGCCCAGATTTTCCACAGCGGCTTTTATGCCAAGCTGAATTACCGCTTCGCCGTGTTCATCCCGAAGGCATTGGACGGCTATGCGGGCGAGCAATTGCAGCTCAGTTACAAAGGCCAGCCGGCGATTTTGGTCGGCAACGGCAAGTCGCCGTCGGACCTGCCGGCCGTGGGCGGCACGGCGGCCGGGGTGGCGGCGGCCTGTTTGCCGCCCTGACCAGGCGCCTGCCGCGGCAGGCTTCAGGCGGCTTTCGGATACAGGATCATCTGGGTGCAGCGGAACAGGGCGATGGTCTTGCCGTTCGCCTCGTCGGTGACGGTGACGTCCCAGACCTGCGTGGTGCGGCCCAGGTGGGCCGGCGTGGCCACGGCCGCGATCGCGCCTTCGCGCGCGGTGCCGAGGTGGTTGGATTTCAGTTCGATGGTGGTGAAGCTGTGCGCGCCTTCGGGCAGGTGGGCCATGCAGGCGTAGCCGGCGGCGGTGTCGGCCAGGGTGACCACGCTGCCGGCGTGCAGGTAGCCGTTCGGCGCCAGCAGTTGCTGGCGCACCGGCAGGCGCGCCGATACGCGGTTTTCGGCGATTTCCAGGATTTCGATGCCCAGGTAGCCGGGCAGGGTGTTGGCGCCGCGTTCGTTGAAGACGTCGGGGGTGAGCTGGTTGTTCATGTTGTGTGATGACGGATGAGAATTCGTCATCGTACACCGCGCGTCAGGCCTGCGGCGGAAACGGTACGGTGGGCGCGGCCGGCGTAGGCACTCCGTGCCCACGCGGAAGCCTGCATAACGTTGGCATTGTTGGAGCCGCGTGGCCCGCATTCTGATGCCGCATCTTAAAGCAGGCGGCTACATTCAAACTCGGCCAACACGGTGCGACGTTCCGCGTGGGCACGGAGTGCCCACCGTACGGTTGAGGCTGCGTGTCCTTTACGCGCGGCGCTTTTGCTTGCCGCTACCCCCACCCGCATGCCGCTTGCGCGTCGCCGAATTCTGCTGCTGCAACATCGAATCGACCCGCTCCGCCGCTTCGCGCGCCAGCTTCTGCGCTTCCTCGATGCTGGGGAAGAAGTCCGGCTGGCGGTAGCCCAGCCAGGCATAGGCCGAGTACATGCGGCAGGTGTCTTCCACCTCCTGCAAGTTCATGAAGAACAGTTCCTGGGTATGCGGTTGCAGCTTGCAGATCTTCTTCTTGGCCAGCGACAGCGACCAGTGCTCCCAGGCGCTTTGCAGCACCGGCACCTTGGTCGAGATCGGCACCAGCGACAGCATGAACTTCTCGGCCACCGACAGGGGCAGGGTGTCGAGCCATTCGGCACGCTCGTTCTGCTCTTCCGTAATGCGCGGATAGAAAAAGCCGTCCGGCACGTCGATGTTGTGGACGAAGCGCTTCAGCAGTTTCACCAGAGACGTTTCCCCGGTCACCGACGAAATCCGGTGCAATTGTTCCAGCGATGGCGCCACCGCAAACCCGCTGGCCGGCACCGGCGGAATCTTTTCCTTCATCAGCGCGCGCATCACCTCGTGGGTGTCGTCGTCGTAACCGGCAACGAAACCTTCCTCGTGCACGCCATAGCGTCCGGCGCGGCCGGCGATCTGCTTGGCCAGCGCCGCCGAAATCTCTTCTTCCTCGTAGCCGTTGTACTTCACGGCCGTGGTCATCACGATGCGCGCGATCGGCATGTTCAGGCCCATGGCGAGGGCGTCGGTGCCGACCACGATGTCGGCCTGCCCCTCGCGGAAGCGCTCGGCCTGGGCGCGGCGCACTTCGGGCGACAGATTGCCGTAGACGGTGGCCACCGACAGGCCCTTCTCGGTGATCATGTCGCGCCACATCAGCACGTCGCGCCGCGAGAAGGCAATCACGGCATCGCCGCGGCGCAGGTTGCCGAGCTTGCGCACCGGCGACGGTTCCATCGCCAGCGGCGCCATACGTTTCAGCACGTGCACTTCCAAGGACACTTCAAGCCGCTCGGCCAGGGCCTCGATGGCGCGCCGCGCTTCCGGCGCCCCAACCAGGTAGACGGTGCTGGCGGGTGCGCCGCAGACGGCGGCGGTCCAGGCGGCGCCGCGGTCGCGGTCGGACAGCATCTGGATTTCGTCGATCACCGCCACTTCCACCGCTTTTTTCGTATCCAGCATCTCGACCGTGCTGGCAACGTGGGTGCTGCCCTCGGCGATGCGGCGTTCCTCGCCGGTGATCAAACTCACCTTCAATTCCTCGCCGTGCGGACGAGCCGCCTGCAGGCGTTCGTAGTTTTCCAGCGCCAGCAGGCGCAGCGGCGCCAGGTACACGCCGCTGGCGGCTTTCGCCAGCGCTTCCATCGCACGGTGGGTCTTGCCGGAATTGGTCGGCCCAAGCAGGGCGATGAACTTGCGCGGCATGCGGCTGGCGACCTCGAAGGATTCCGGGTACTCGGCCAGGTTGATGCTTTCCTTGGTGCGGGCGGCGTGGCGCTCTTCCTGCTCGCGCTCGATGGCGTGCTCTACGCGCTGGCGGATGCGCTCGAACACGTATTCGGCCGGCTCCGAGGTTTCCAGTTCCTCGAGCACACCGAGGAAGACGCGCGGATCGAAACCGGCGTCGTCGGCCTGCTCGGCGATCTCGGCCACGAATTCCTCGGCATCCATCTGGAGTTCGGCCAGGGCCTTGTCGCCGGTGCGTTCCTCGATCAGGTCGCGCCGCGCCAGCGGGTCCATCTTGCGCCACTTGCTCGGCTTGGCCAGCACGCCGCGCGCCGGCACCAGGGCATAGCGCACGCGCAGGCCGTGGTATTTCACTTCGCCGGAAAAACGCAGGAAGACGCGGCCTTCCATCTTGACCAGCTCGATGCCGCGGTCGGCCAGTTTCAGGTCCTGTACCAGGAAGGCGTCGTCGCCGGTGTCGGAATCGTTATCGGAATGGTCGTTGCGAAAATTGCTCATGTGTGAAAAGGCGATGTCTGGTTGTTACCACTATATCGCGGATGCCGGCGTCGTCCCGTTCCGAAACCTGCCCCGCGCGCCAGTGCACAGGCTCTGTGCATACAAATGTGTTGCAGTCGGCTCAAATATTTGACCAGTTCACATTTGCGTGCAGAATGTTATTTTCCTATAAGAAATTTTCAACTATAGTCTAGCGCTTTAGACCTGCCGCATTCCGTTTGCCGTTCTCCACGGCCCCAAGGACCGCCCCACCATGAAAAATAACCGGATCGGCCTTATCCTCGTCGTTTCCTCGCTGGCCGTCATCGCGCTGGTGGTCTCCCTGCTGCTGAAACGCCAGCATACCGAGCAGCTCGAGCAGCTGCGCGCCCAGGGCCTGGGCACGGTGCGCTCGCTGGCGGTGCTGCCGGCCAGCGTCCTGCTGCCGCCCCAGGGCCAGCCGGGCGTGCTGGCCTCGCTGCTGGCCATGCGCGGCAACCTAGATGTCGCCTACGCCGCCATCAGCGGCGAGGATGGCCGCAACCTGTTCGAGGTGGCCAGCCCCGGCGCCATCGTGCCGCCGGCCGCGCCGCTGGCCCTGGCCAGTTTCGACGAGCGGAGCGTGGCCGCCGGCCAGAACGCACGCGCGATCCGCGAATTCCGAGGTCCGCTCGCCAGCCAGGACGGGCGCCTGCAGCTGCGCATCGGCTACTTCGAACCGCAGGGCCCCTTCGACCTGAAGGACTTGCCCTTCTACGCCTTGATCGCGCTGGCCGTGTTCCTGCTGGTGCCCCTGATCTACATCGTGATCAAGCGCGAGATGGCGCCGCTGGCCGCCCTCGGCGAACAGCTCAAGACCCTCGGCGCGGCCCAGGCCCAGGCCCAATCCGCGTCCGAGCTGGACGCGGGGCAGGACGTGCGCGGCCTGGCCGGCAAGCTCAATCGCTACCTGGACCATACCAGCGCCCGCATCCGCGAGCTGGAACAGGACAGCATCGCCAGCATGGCCAGCGGCCGCCTGCTCGAATACGGCAGCAACAAGATGCAGGCGGTGCTGCAATGCCTGCCCGACGGCCTGCTGGTGCTCGATCCGGCCGGCGAAGTGACGTTTGCCACCGGGAAGATCGAACCCCTGCTCGGCGTGCCGGTGGCCGAGGTGCTGTCGCAACCGGTGGAGGCCTGGTGCCGCGACCCGGAACTGCGCGCGATGCTGGCGCGCTTTCGCGGCGCCGGACAGGATGCGCGCAGCCAGATGACGATCGAATTCAATCCGCTCGGGGTGCCGGGCAAGCGCCTGTGGGCCACGGCCCAGGCCCTGACCGGGCACTCGATGGCCTACGGCACCCTGGTGGTGCTGCGCGACGCCACCCGCGAACACCTGGCGCGCCAGGCCGGCAACGACTTCGTGGCCCACGTGGCGCACGAACTGAAGTCGCCGCTGAACGTGATCGGCATGTATGGCGAGATGCTGGCCGACGTCGGCATCGACGACCCGGCCGTGCGCGTGGAAGCCATCAACGTGATCCAGGACGAGGTCGAGCGCATGACTTCGCTGGTGAACAACCTGCTCAACGTGAGCAAGCTCGAGATGGGCAGCATGCGCCCCGAGCGCCACCGCGTGAAACTCGACGATCTGCTGCGCGACGCCTGGCAGCAGGCGCGTTCGCGCGCCGACGCGAAGAACATCCGCCTCGACCTGCAAGTGGCGCGCGACCTGGCCGCGGTATCGGTCGACAAGGACATGTTCCGCATCGCCCTGAACAATTTGCTGAACAACGCCATCAAGTACAACGGCGCCGGCGGCAGCGTGACCCTGAGCGCGGAAGAGGGCGACAGCGACGTCGTCATCGCCGTGCGCGACAGCGGCATCGGCATGACGCCGGAAGACCGCGAGCGCGTGACGGAAAAGTTCTTCCGCGTGCGCGAGACCGGCGAGGAGCAGCGCGGCGGCCACGGCCTGGGCCTGTACCTGAGCAACCAGATCGTCGAACTGCACCATGGCCGCCTGACCATCGAGAGCGAACTCGGACACGGCAGCGTGTTCTCCATCCACCTGAAGAAAATGCCGGCACTGGCAGAAGGAAGCCAAGTCCTATGAAGAAATCGATCTTGCTGGTGGACGACGAACCGCACGTGATCCGCGTGCTGCGCCTGATGCTGGAACGCGAAGGCTTTGAGGTGGCCAGCGCCAACGACGGGGTCGAGGCCCTCGACAAGATGGCCGCGCGCCGCCCCGACGTGATGGTGAGCGACATCCAGATGGCCGGCATGGACGGCCGCGAACTGTGCCGCACCGCGCGTGCGCGCTATCCCGACGAATCCTTTCCGATCTTCGTGATGACCTCGATGACGGCATCGCAGGAGCGCGAATGGGTGCGCGAACTGGCGAACGTCGAGTTCCTCGAAAAGCCGCTCAGCCCGCGCCAGCTGATCGCCCGCCTCACCACCTACTTCACCAACGCGGCCACGCAGGAGAACCCGCATGCATGATGTCCTGAACGACCTCGACTTTTCCCGCCATGCGCGCTGGCTGCGCCGCACCACCGGCGTCGACTACGACTTCGCGGTCTGCGGGCCGGATGGCGCCGTGCGCTGGCAGCAGCAGGCCGGCAGCGACATCGGCGCCTGGATCGCCGCGAGCATGGCGGCCGGCCTGGCCTGGGCCCAGGACGGCGACGGCATGCAGCGCCACGACCGCGACGGCGCCACGCTGCTCTACATGGCCATGCACGGCAAGACCGGCCTGCTCGGCTACCTGGCGGTGCGGGTCGATGCCGTGGCCGAGGCGCCCACCGCCTGGGACGCGCTGGCCGAAACCTTCGAGGACATCGGCGCCGGCATTGGCGACGAAGTGGCATCGCGGCGCGAGCTCGACTCGATGGCGATCGAACTCTCCGAACGCTACGAGGAACTGCACCTGGTCTACGCCATCGACAAGACCGTGCAGCAGCTCGAACCCGGCGCCGACCTGTTCCAGCGCCTGCTGGGGAGCTGGGCCGAGCACATGGACGCCGACGTCGCCGCCTTCGTGAAACCGGGCGAAAACCTGTGCGTGCACGCGACCAACCTGTCGGCGCCGATCCACAACCTGGACCTGGTGCTGGTCGAGATGCGCGGCGACTTGTACCGCTTTACCCATTCGGCACGCGCCCCGATCGTCATCAACGACGTGAACGACCCGCGCCGCGCCTACATCTTCACCGACCTGCCTTTTAAACTGCTGTGCTGCCCGGTGATCCACGACCGCAGCGTGGTGGCGATCCTGGTGCTGGCGAACCACCTGGCAAAACCCGACTTTTCGAACAGCGACCGTAAACTCGGCGAGCTGCTGGCCAACCAGCTGTCGGGCCTCTCCAAGATGTACGGCATGCTGGCCGAAACCCAGAAGTTCAACGACCAGATGGCGAACGCCCTGATCGAAGCGGTGGAAGCGAAGGACCCGTACACGCGCGGCCACTCCGAACGCGTGCACTACATCACCATGGAAATCGGCAAGGCGATGAACCTCGGCACGCGCGACACCGACGACCTGTTCTGGGGCTCGCTGCTGCACGACGTCGGCAAGATCGGCATCCCCGACGCGGTGCTGTGCAAGCCGGGCCGCTTAACAAGCGACGAGTTCACCTTCATCAAGGTGCACCCCGAGCGCAGCTACGAAATCCTGCGCCACATCGACCGCCTGAAGGGCGCGGTGCCGGGCGCGCGCCACCACCAGGAAAAGTACGACGGCACCGGCTACCCGCATGGCCTGAAGGGCAACGACATTCCGCTGCATGCGCGCATCATCGCCGTGGCCGACACCTACGACTCGATCACCAGCTCGCGCGCCTACCGCGCCGGCCGCAGCCACGAAGTGGCGATGGCGGAAATCGCACGCGTGGCCGGCAGCCAGCTCGACCCGACCATCATCAAGGTATTCGAGGAAGTCTGCGCCGCCGAGCCTGAATGGATCGCGCGCTTCAACATCGCACGCGATTTACCACAGCAGGCGGCATAAGGCATGAGCGATGCCGTCACCCGCAGCCGCATCGGCTCGATGACCTACCTGGCGCCGTCGATGGCGCTGGTGGCCGCCGACGCCGTGGATGCGGTGGACAACGCCATCAACGAATGCATCGCCCAGCACCAGGTCAGCATCGTGCTCGACCTGGGCAAGGTGGCGCTGCTCTCGGGCCGCGCGCTGGAAATGATGACGCGCGCCGCCAGCCGCCTGGGCGCACTCGGCGGCTGGCTGAAGCTGGCTTATCCGAGCCCGCTGCTGCTCGACATCCTGAACGTGACCGGCGTGTCCGACAAGGTGGCGCTGTACGACGCACCGCAGGCGCCATCGAAAGCGCCGCGCGGCGCCGGCCAGCCGAAGCTGGGCGATATCCTGGTCGAACGCGGCGTCGTCACCGCCGCCCAGGTGGCGGAAGCGGCGCGCCTGCAGGAGCAGACCGGCAAGCGCATGGGCCTGATCATGGTCGAGAAGAAGTGGCTTACCGAAGCGGCGCTGTTCCAGGCCCTGGCCGAGCAGCTCGACTTGCCTTTTGTCAGCCTGCGCGCCGGCCTGTACGACCCGGTGGCCGTCTCGCTGCTGGAACGCGACGTGGCCAAGCGCCTGAACGTGATTCCGCTGTTCGTGGTCGAGAACACGCTGACGCTGGCCACGGGCGAACCGCAGGCGGTGCACAGCATCGACGAGATTCGCGCCCGCACCGGTTGCCGCATCCGCGTGGCGATGGCGCCGCCGGCGGACATCAACCGCGTGCGCGACGATGCCTACGGCGGCACCATGCCGGACTTTATCCACAGCGAGGCGAACGACCTGGAACTGGTGGACAGCCAGATCCCGGACGACTACACGCAGATCGACCAGATGGCCGGCGCCAGCCCCGTCATCAACATGGTCAACGCCGTGATCCAGCGCGCCATCCACGACAACGCCAGCGACATCCACATCGAGATTTCGCGCAACAAGTCGCGCATCCGCCTGCGTATCGACGGCATCCTGTACGAAGTGATGTCGCCGCGCGTGGAACTGCATCCGGCCATCGTCTCGCGTTTGAAGGTGATGGCCCACCTCGACATCGCCGAGCGGCGCCTGCCGCAGGACGGCCGCATCCAGGTGATGACCCAGGGCCGCACGGTCGACCTGCGCTTCTCTTCGCTGCCCGGCATCTACGGCGAAAAGGTGGTGCTGCGCGTGCTGGATAAAAACCAGTCGATCCTGGACGTGGACAAGCTGGGCATGGAGCGCGGCACGGTCGAGACCTTCAAGCGCCTGCTCGGGCGCAGCCACGGGCTGATCCTGGTCACCGGCCCCACCGGCAGCGGCAAGACCACGTCCCTGTACGCGGCGATCAACTACCTGAAGAGCATCGAGAAGAACATCGTCACGATCGAGGACCCGGTCGAGTACCAGCTGGACATCATCAACCAGAACCAGGTGAACGATGCCATCGGCCTGACCTTCCCGAAGATCCTGAAGCACGTGCTGCGCCAGGACCCGGACATCATCATGGTCGGCGAAATCCGCGACCGCCAGACCGCGGAGATCGCGGTGCAGGCGGCGCTGACCGGGCACCTGGTGCTCACCACCCTGCACACCAACGACACCCTGGGTGCGGTGGCGCGCCTGGTGGAGATGGGCGTCGAGCCCTACCTGCTGTCGTCGGCGCTGATCGGCGTGATGGCGCAGCGCCTGGTGCGCCGCATCTGCCCGGCCTGCAAGACCGGCTACCTGGTGCCGCCCGGCGCGGCCCTGGCCTACGGCTGGAAGGGCGAGGGCAACCTCAAGCTGCAAAAGGGCCGCGGCTGCCCGTCCTGCTACGACTCGGGCTACAAGGGGCGCCTGGGCATCTACGAACTGCTGGAAGTGGGTTCGGATTTGCAGCGCATGATCGTGGCGAATGCCAGCAAGGATGCGCTAGTCCAGCACGTGGCCGGCAAGGGTCACCGCGATCTGTACGCCGACGGCATGGAGCGCGCCTTTGGCGGCGACACCACGCCCGAGGAAATCGCACGCGTCGTGCATTCGCTGTAAAGGGAGCCAAGGATGGCAATCGAATGGGATGACGCGGAGGCCGCATCTTCGTCAACGCCGGCATCGGCTTCGGCACCGGCGCCGAAGCGCGCCGCCTTTGCCTTTGGCGGCGAAGCCCGCATCGGCAGCGCCGACCGCGTGCTCTTCACCGAACGCCTGGTGCTGCTGCTGGAAACCGGCGTCGCCCTGCACGACGCCCTGCGCGCGCTGCACGAGCAGAGCGACAAGCCGCGCCTGAAGGCCATCATCGGCCAGGTGGCGGACGACATCGTCGGCGGCGAGCGTTTTTCCGAGGCGCTGGCCAAGCACCCGGAGTTGTTCCCGTCCACCTACATCAATTTGATCGGCGCCAGCGAGGCCGGCGGCTTCCTGCCCGAGGTGCTCGAACAGCTGGTCGACATGGACGAGAAACAGGAAAGGCTGCGCAGCACCATCGTATCGGCGCTGTCCTATCCCGGTTTCCTGATCGTGTTTTCGGTGCTCGTGGTGCTGTTCATCCTGGTGGTCGTGTTCCCGAAATTCTCGGTGATGTTCGGCTCGATCTACGCCGAGCTGCCGTTCACCACCAAGATTTTTATTGGCGCCAGTAACTTCCTGATCCAGCATGGCGTGGTCTTCGGCGTGCTTGTCCTCGGCCTGGCCGGCGCGGCGCTGGTGGCCCTGCGCCGCCCGGACGCGCGCCTCTGGCTCGACCGCGCCAAGCTGCGCCTGCCCTACGTAAAAGACATCTTCATCAAGATTTACCTGACGCGCCTGATGCGCGTGATGGGCATTTCGCTCGAACGCGGCGTGACCATCCTCGACACGCTGGGCGCCTGCCGCAACGTGATCCCGAACGCCGAGTTCCAACGCTTTTTGGGCGAGCTCGAGGTGCAGGTGACCGAAGGGCGGGGCATTGCCGCCGGCTTTCGCGACAGCCCGCTGATTCCCAGCAGCGTGAAGCAGATGATCGACACCGGCGAAGCCACCGGCTCGCTGGGCAAGGTGATGGCGCGTGTCGCCGACTTCTACGAACGCGACCTGACGCGCCAGCTGAACCGCCTGGCGAAGATGGCCGAACCGGTGATGCTGATGGTGATGGGCGTGCTGGTGGGGACGATTGTGACCTCGATCATCCTGCCGATTTTCAAAATGTCACGCGCGGTTCACTGAAAAGCAACAATTTGCAAAAGTTAATGCGCGGTGGCAATTAAAATGCTTGCCGTTCATGTTACTCTTCGTTGCCACACGTTAAGAATTTGCCGTTAAGCAAACGCTCCTTAACCCATCCACTTACTAAAATGACCACTATCATTCGCCAATACGCCGCCAAAGGCTTCACGCTCATCGAGCTCCTGATCGTCGTGATCATCATCGCCATCCTGGCGGCGATTGCGATTCCGCAGTTTTCGAATACCTCGGGCGATGCCCAGGAATCGGCCGCCCTGGCCAACCTGACTACGATGCGCTCGGCGATTGAACTCTACCGTGTCCAGCACAACGGCCGTTATCCATCGAAGGCGCCGGTGACCGGTAGCACCGCACCAACCTGCCCGGATAGTGGCGGTGGCTCGACGGCGGACAACAACGCCACCACCTTCACCGACCAGTTGACCAAGTACAGCAGCCTGAGTGGCCACACCTGCGCAACTGCCGCCGCCGGCTACAGCTTTGGCCCGTACATTCGCGCGATCCCGTCCGAGCCGATCACCGGCTCGAATGCGGTTGTCGTCGCCACGGCAGCGACGGCAACGCCGACGCCTGGCGCGGCCACCGTTGGCTGGCGCTTCGTCAACGACACTGGCACGCTGCAGATCAACAGCAGCAACATGGCACGTGACGGCACGACTGCCTTGTCGGCAAAATAAACACAGCCGGGCCATGGTGACGGTTTGCCCTGCCCTTCGGTATGCAGGTGTTACCTTGGCCGAGATGCTGGTGGTCGTTGCCATTCTCGGCGTCGCGGCCGCCATCGTCGTTCCCAAGGCCGATCCGCAGGCCGACTTTGCCGCTGACGCGGCCGCCGGCGACATCGCCCAGGCCGTGCGCTTCGCCCAACGAGAGGCGGTGCGCACCGGTACCTACCAGATCGTCGTCGTCGATGCCGCCAGCCAGGCCCTACGCGTCTACCAGCCGGCAGCTTCCGGCAGCGGCACCACGGCGGCCCACCCCATCGACAAGCGCGATTACCAGTTCAATTTTTCCAGGGACGGCATGCCGCTGGCAACCGTCGTCAGTTCCGTATTCAAGTACCAGAGCGGCGCGGTGACCAACGGCGCCTATTTCGGTCCGGACGGCGTGCCGGTCGATATCGCCCCCGCCAAGATACTCGGCCTGCCGCTCGGCCTGCTGCTGGGTACCAAGGATATCTCCCCGCTGAAGGAAGAAGCCCGCATCACCATCCGCTACGGCAATGCCGAACGCGTGGTGCGCGTGGCGCCGGTCACCGGGCGGGTGAGCCTGTGACGGCGCGCCTGCGCCAGCATGGCTTCTCGTTCATGGAAGTCATGGTCGCCGTACTCGTGCTGGCGATCTGCGCGGTGCCGATGATGGACGCGCTGACGAACGGCCTGATGGTATCGGCCGCCAGCGTCGACAAGGCACGCGAACTGCGCTGCATGAAGAACACGATGGAAGCGATCCTGGCCGAACCCTACCAGACGCTGTGGCTGGCTGCCGCGCAGGACAATGCGGCCAGCTACGCATTGCCCGCCGATGCCGCCTGCGCCGGCGTCACGCGCCAGCTCGTCATTTCGCTGTGCGAGCAGACTGGTACGAACACCGTGTTCCTGACTTCCGGCAGCGCCCAGAACCGGCGCGAGGCGGCCATGCTGCATATCGCCCTCAGTTCCGACAAGGGCTATTCTTTCACCACGATGGTGGCGCGGTGACCCGGCGCCTCCTGCGTGCGCGCGGCCTGAGCCTGGCCGAACTGCTGCTCGGGCTGGCCATCGGCGCACTGGTGCTGGCGCCTTTGGGGCCGATGCTGCAAAGCGCCGGCGCCGCCGCGCGCGTGGCCGCCGACCAGGTGGCGCTGGAACGCGACGCCGACTTCGCCCTCGACCGCATCGCCGCGCGCATCCGCAGCACCGCCGCCGGTCCCGCCCTGACCGACAAACCCAGCAGCGAATGGCTGAAACCAGCCGTCTACAGCGTGGCCGACGGCATGCTGGTCGAGCAGCAAGGCAAGGACAGCTATGTGTTGGCTGAATCGGTGAACAGCTTTTCCCTCACCGCGTCCAGTACCGAAGCCGGCCAGCCGCTGCTGACCGTGCGCCTGGACCTGGCGCGCGGCAGCGCCAGCACCAGCACCGCCGCCAGCGTGCGTATGGGGTCCGACCTGTGACGGCCGCCATGCCCCAGCGCGGCATTCTGCTGCTGCCCGTGGCACTGACGCTGGCCGTGATCGGCGCGCTCGCGTATACGATGGCGCGCGAAGGCAGCATGAACGTGTCCACTGTCGATGCCCAGTACGACGTCGAGGTGGCGCGCTACCTCGCCGCCAGCGGTCTGCAAGTGGCCAAATGGCGCGGCTCGGTCGACGATTGCGACGACGACGAAGCCGCCTACGGCACCTTGAAACTCCCCGGCGGCAGCGTCACCGTCGGCAGCGCTAGGGAAAGCAAGGGCATCCTCACCGTCAGCATCACCGCCACCACTGAGCGCAAGTCGGTAGTGGCGCTCACGCGCGCCATGCAGATGATCGACCTGGACAACCCGAAGGCGGCGACCTTCATCGGCAAGGGCGACGAGGACACCACCATCGTCAAGAACGGCACGGTCAACCTGGCGAACGCCGACACCCTCACCGCCACCGAGGACGCGGCGCATCCGCTAATACTGTTCAAGCTGTCGCCGGAACTGGACCGCGCCTCGATCATCCAGGCCGACCTCAAGCTCACCAAAAAATCGGGCAACAACAGCCAGCCGGGCCGCCTGCTGTCGGTGCACCGCCTCACCCGCGAGTGGACCAAGAACGCAAGCTGGACCAGCCCGCGCGGCGATGCCACGCCCTGGGCGACTCCGGGCGGCGACTACGTGGAAACGCCTGCCGCCAGCGTCGTCATCGATCCGGGCAGCGGCGCCTACAACGGCACCTACACCTTGCGCATCGACACCCTGGTGCAGGGCTGGGCCAGCAATGCCAAGACCAACTACGGCCTGCTGCTGAAACCGACAGCGCTGTCGAACGTCCCCTTCATCAGCTTCGACGGTTCGAACAAGCCCGAACTGTCCCTGCGCTATTACAAGCGCTGTACCTGATCCACACCACTGGCCATGAATACACCTGCCTTCACCCTCGCCGGCAACGTCGCCAGCGCCTGGTCCTGCCTCGATTTCGGGGCGCCGGAGCTGCGCGCCTATGCTGCCCCCGTCATCACCCGCGAAACCCGGCGCGGCGTGGCCCTGCTCAGCCTGGTCGCCCTGCTGTTCCTAGGCCTGGCCGCCGCCATGTCGGCCGCGTTCGACCTCGGCAGCGCCTACACCTACACCTATTCGCTGCTGTGCCTGCTGGCCCTGCACGTCTACCTGTCGAGCGCGAAGGTCGAGCAGCTGCGCGCCCTGTATCTGCTGGCGACGCTGCTGCTGGTGGTCTGCGGTTCCTCGCTGGTGCTGCTGGCGCAGCGCTCGGGCCAGCTGCACGCCATGCTGCTCCTGAGCGTAGCGGTGCTGATCATGCTGGTGCCGGTCGTGCCCTGGGGCCTGCGCGAAGCGGCGGCGACCACCGGCGCCATCTACCTGATGTTCACGGTCTCGACCTGGCTGGGCCGCTACCGCTTCGCCGCGCTCGACCTGTGGGTGCTGCAATGCCTGATGCTGGTGGCCGCGGTGATCTCGCTGGCCCTGGTGGCGCGCGCCCTGCAGCTGCGCAAGCACGACCTGGCGCTGCGCTTTCACCTGGAGCAAGCCCAGCGCGAGCTAACCGAGCTGGCCAACCGCGACCACCTGACCGGCGCCTGGAACCGGCGCCACATCGAACGCGACTTCGAGCACGCGCTGGCGCGCCACCGTGCGCTGGGCGCCGACAGCTGGTTCGCCCTGTTCGACATCGACCGCTTCAAGGCCATCAACGACAACCACGGCCACGGCTGCGGCGACGCGGTCCTGCGCGCGGTGCAGGCCGCCTTTGCCCACCTCGACGGCGAGGCCGAATACCTGGCGCGCCTGGGCGGCGACGAATTCGCGCTGCTGATGTACGGCGCCGGCACGCCGGCGCGCATCGAAGCGGCGCTGGCCAAGGTGGCGGACGGCACGCTGCTCGCGGGTTTCGCTTCGGATATCGCTCCGGGTTTGGCGCCGACCGTCAGCCTGGGCCTGGTGCGCCTGCCGGCGCAGGGCCTCCTTTTCGACGCCGCCTACAAGGCAGCCGACGAGTTGCTGTACGCGGCCAAGCACGCCGGCGGCAACGCGATCCGCAGCAGCACGGAAGGCGGCAACGCATGAAGGCCTGGCTCGCATCGCTGAAGGAGCGCGGCGCCGCGGCGCCGGCGCCGATCGGCCTCGACTTCGCGGCCCAGCGCCTGAACCTGCTGCAGGCCATGCCGTCGCCGGCAGGGCCAGGCGTGCGCGCAGCCGTCTCGCTGCCCTACCCGGTGGAGCGTGCGCAGCTGCTGGCCGATGCGCCGCGCCTGAAGCGCTTCGTGCGCGACGCCCTGCACGCCGCGCCGTTTGCCGGACGGCGCGTGGTGTCGGTGCTGGCGCCGAGCGAAGTGCGGATCCTGCCGCTGACGGTGCACGTGCCGAACGGGCAGAACGAAGGGCAGGCGGTAGCCAAGGCCGTGCGCGAGCAGCTCGGTGCGGCCGCCGCCGAATCGGTGGTCGATTACTACCAGGTGCGCAGCGTGGAGGCGGCGGGATCGGAACGCCAGGTGCTGGCGGCGGTGGCGGCGTCGAAGAACGTGCTGGCCTACCTGGACACCCTGCGCGGCGCCGGCCTGGAGCCGGTGGCGCTCGACATCGGCCCGGCCGCGATCGCGCGCCTGCTGGCGGCAATGCAGGAAGACTTCGACCAGTCGGTCCTCCTGATTAACTTCGGCGCCAGCAAGAGCTATCTGACCGTGATCTGGGGCCGGCGCCTGATGCTCGACCGCGAGATCGACTTCGGCGAGCAGCAGCTGGTCGAGCGCCTGTCGCGCGCGCTGGGGCTGGACAACGAGGTGGCGCTGGCGCTGCTGCGCGAGCACGGCATCGGCACCCCGGCCGGCGCTCCCCAGGGCGGCGGCGCCCAGCCCGACATCGGCCGTACCGTGCGCGAGATCCTGTACCAGGAATTCGCGGCGCTGGCCGAGGAGCTGGTGCGCACCCAGGTGTACGTGGCGTCGCGCACGCGCGGCAGCAGCATCAGCCGCGTCTACCTGAACGGCAGCGTGGCGCGCTACCGCCACATCGGCGAGCGCATCGGCGAACTGGTGCGCCTGCCGGTCGAGCTGCTCGATCCGTTCAAGGCTTTCCATGGCGCGCCGGGGGCGGCGGTGGGCGAGGCGCACGCCATCGCCCTGGCCGCCGGCCTGGCGCTGCGGGGAGGCGCCCGTGGCTGATATCGACATGATCCCGCGCAGCTGGCGCGAAGGCCTGCGCGTGCGCCGTACCCTGGCCGCCTATGGCGCGGCGCTGGCGGCGCTGCTGCTCGTGGGCGGCGGCGCCAGCGCCTTTTTGCACTGGCGCCTGGCGGTGGAAACGCCGCGCCTGGAACAGGAGCGCGCCGCTTCGCTGCAGGCCGGCGCCATGCGCACCCAGCTCACGGGTGCGCAGGCACGCAAGGATGCGCTGGCCGAGAACCTGGATGCGCTGGCCGGCCTGCGCGGCACCGGCGAAGTGGCGGCGCTGGCGCAGGTGCTCGACCATGCCCTGAACGAGCGGGTCTGGTTCCAGACCTTGCGCCTGGCGCGCACCCAGGAAACCCTGCAGGCGCCGCCGTCGCCGCTGCCGCCGGGCACGGTGCAGGCACGCGCGCTGCAGACCGGCACGCCCCAGGCCTGGCGCCTCGGCACCCAGGTCGAGATCACCGGCGGCGCGCTCGACGACGCGGCGATGACGGCCTTCCTCGCCGCCCTCGCCGCCGACCCGGCGCTGTCGGAGGTGCGCTTCCTGAACAGCAGTACCGCCGCGGAAGAAGAGGGCGGCGCCGTCGGCTTCAGCGCTTCCGCATCGCTCGTCAAACGCCAGGAGGCGCCATGAATCCCGACTGGATCCGCAAGGCCGCCGCGCTGCCGGCGCGCCAGCTGCACCTGGCCGGCGCCGGCCTGCTGCTGATCGCCGGCGCCGCGCTCTGGTTCTATGCGCTGCGCGCGCCGCTGACGGCCCTGCGCGCGGTACGCGCCGAACAGGCGCAGCTGGCGCAGGCGGCCGGCGATCCGCGCCTGCTCGCCGCCCAGTTGGCCCAGCTGGCCGCCGACAGCCGGCAACTGGAGAAGCGGCTGGGCGCCGGGCCAGGCAACGCATCGGCACAAACGTCGGCACAAACCTCGGCCCAAGCCCAGGTGCGCCTGGTCGGCAGCCTCGGTGCGCTGGCGCGCGAACAGGGCGTGACCGTGCACGGCGTCGCGCCGGCGCCCGACGAGATGGCGCTCGGCTTCGTGCGCCTGGGCTTCGACGTCGACGCCAGCGGCCCGTATGGCGCCCTGCTGGCCTGGATGAACGCGATCGAGCGTTCGCAGCCGAACCTGTCGATCGCCGGCTTCGACATGCGCACCGGCACCGCGCCCGGCCAGGTAGCCATCCGCATCCGCATCGCGGCTTACCAGACCCAGGAGAACGCGCCGTGAAACGCTTCCTTTTCGTGATCGCTATCGCCTGCTTGCCGCCGTTGCTGGATGTGGCGCAAGCCCAGCCGCTGCGCGATCCGTTCGCACGCCCGGCGCCCGCGGCACGGGTGGTACAGGCGCCGGACGCCGCCGAGCCGGCGCAGGAACCCGCGCCGCCGCCAGCGCCCCAGCTGCGCGCCGTGATGGTCACGCCCGGCCGCGCGCTGGCAAACATCAATGGCCAGATCCTCGCCAGCGGCGAGTGGTTCGGCGACTATCAACTGATCAAGGTGGAGGAACGCGGCGTCACGCTGAAAAAGCGTGGCGTGACCAGCGTCCTGCTGCTGGACGAGAGCCGCAAATGAAGCACATCACACACACCATGGCCGTTCTGCTGGGCGCCGCCGCCCTGGCTGCGAACCCCGCGCACGCCGCAGCGCAACGCACGCCGGCGCAAACGCCGGCCCAGCCGGCCACCGCGGTCTCGTCGACGGTGGCGCCGCTCGGTGCGCCGACCTCCTTTGTGTTCCGCGACACCCCGATCGCCGAGCTGTTCGAGATGATCTCGCGCCACGAGCGCGTCAACATCATGCTCGGCAAGGGCGTCACCGGCAACGTGGCCGTCAGCCTGTACGACATGACGCCGCGCCAGGCGATCTTCGCGATCGCCGAGGCGGGCGGCTACCAGGTGCTCACGCGCGAGAACGGCTACATGATCGTGAACCCGGCCGACGGCGCCGCGGCCGGCGCGCCCGTCTCCGCCAACATGGAAGTGCGCGCGCTGAAGGTGCTGTATTCGGAGCCGCAGCTGGTGGCCGACATCCTGTCCAAGCACGTCAGCCGCGGCGGCAAGGTCACCGTGCTGCCCTCGCGGCGCACCCTGGTGGTGGAAGACACGCCGGAAGGCATGGCGCGCATCGTGGCGCTGCTGCGCGAGATCGACACCCAGCCGCAGCAGATCATGATCGAGGCGAAGATCCTCGAGATCACGCTCGACGAGAACGAGAACTTCGGCATCGAGTGGAACAAGGTCTTCAGCGGCGACGGCGTGAACCGCATCGGCACCAGCCGCCTGCTCGAGCGCACCACGCCCGGGCTGGTGTTCAACTTCGTGAACAACAATGTCGACGTCTTCCTGAACGCGCTGAACAACAAGGGCCGGGTACGCACCCTGGCCACGCCGAAGCTGCTGACCCTGGAAAACCAGGAAGCGACGACGAATATCGGGGACAAGCTGGGCTACCGCGTGACCACCACCATCAACAACGTCACCAGCGAAACCATCGAGTTCCTGGAGACCGGCGTGATCCTGCGCGTGACGCCCTCGGTCGACGCCGATGGCCGCATCGCCCTGCGCGTGCGGCCGGAAGTCAGCTCGGGCACCCTGCTGGGCGGCATCCCGTCGAAGAAGACCACCGAGGTGAACACCCAGCTGGTGGCCGACAACGGGCAATCCATCCTGATCGGTGGCCTGATCAAGGCGACCGCGGGCCAGCGCCGCATCGGCGTGCCGCTGCTGGGCGACGTGCCCGTGGTCGGCAAGCTGTTCTCGAACAACGAGCACTCCGGCACCTCGACCGAGACCATCGTCCTGATCACGCCGCGCATCGTGCCGACCCGGCCAGGCGGCGCCGACATGCAGGAAATCGAACGGGTGCAGCAAGCGGCGGGCGAGATCCAGGGTGCGTTCCAGGGGCCGGCAAAGCTGAAGTGAAGCGGCGTGCCCCAGAACTGACAAGGGAAATTGTCGCCAAACTTTACAGTGGCGGATAACGACTTCTGGTTGTAAATGCTAAGTGTTTGTTTTCGTTAAGTTTTATTTAACTGGCACAAACATTGCTCAGCCGATAGATACAACAACTACCAGGGATATCTATCATGCTGAAAAAGACACTTCTTGCTTCCATGCTCGCCCTGGCCAGCGTTGCTGCCAGCGCGGCGCCGGTCACGTTCACGGTGGACACCAGCATCATGCAGGGCCGTGCCCAGGCCGACTACGGCGACTGCGGTGCGGTTGAAACCGTCAGCCTGTTCCCCAACGGCGGCGGGATCGACCTCGACCCCGACTGCTCGAGCGACGATCTGAGCCTGGCCCTGCTCGGCGGCGGCATCTTTGCCACCACCGAAGGCAATGCGCTCAAGCTGTTCAACCGGGGCGACATCATCGGCGACGGCAGCATCGGCGAAAATACCGACCCGAACGGCTGGGCCTATGCCCTGTACGAAGGCTGGGCGGCCAGCGGCTGGGAAGCATCCTTCAACGACCGCTACCTCGGCTTCATGACGCGCAGCGGCAGCTACGGCTACGTCAGCGCCGACTGGAACTACAACACCCGCACCGGCATCGGCATCCTGAGCCTGGGCAAGGGCGCACTGGAATCGGAACGCGGTGTCGGCATTGCTGCGGTGGGTGAAGTGCCGGAGCCGGCATCGCTGGCCTTGCTCGGCCTGGGCCTGCTGGGTGCAGGTGCGGCACGCCGCCGCAAGCAGAAGTAAAAGCAGCTGCCCCATGAAAAATGGCCTCCTCGGAGGCCATTTTCGTTCAGGGTCGTGAATGCAATGGTGGGTTCGAGAACCCACCCTACGTCATGCGTTTCAGCCGGTAGGGTGGGTTCTCGAACCCACCGCTCGACGGCACTGCGGCTGGTCAGGCTGCCACACCCGCGTTATGCGCCTGCTGGTCCGCGTGGTACGACGAGCGCACCATCGCGCCGACGGCCGCATGCACGAAGCCCATCTCATAGGCCGCTTCCTCGAACTTTTTAAATTGGTCCGGGTGCACGTAGCGGCGCACCGGCAGGTGCGAGTTCGACGGCGCCAGGTACTGGCCGATGGTCAGCATGTCGATGTCGTGCTCGCGCATGTCGCGCATCACTTGCAGGATCTCTTCGTCGTTCTCGCCCAGGCCGACCATGATGCCCGACTTGGTGACCGCGTTCGGGTACAGCTTCTTGAAGTCGCGCAGCAGCACCAGCGAATGCTTGTAGTCAGCGCCCGGACGCGCTTCCTTGTACAGGCGCGGCACGGTTTCCAGGTTGTGGTTCATCACGTCCGGCAAGCCGTCGGCGAAGATGTTCAGCGCCTTTTCCAGGCGGCCGCGGAAGTCCGGCACCAGCACTTCGATCTTGGTGTTCGGCGACAGGGCGCGGGTCTTGGTGATGCACTCGACGAAGTGGCCGGCGCCGCCGTCGCGCAGGTCGTCGCGGTCGACCGAGGTGATCACGACGTACGACAGACGCAGGTCGGCGATGGTCTTGGCCAGGTTGCCCGGCTCGTTCACGTCCAGCGGATCAGGACGGCCGTGGCCGACGTCGCAGAACGGGCAGCGGCGCGTGCACTTGTCGCCCATGATCATGAAGGTGGCCGTGCCCTTGCCGAAGCATTCGCCGATGTTCGGGCAGCTGGCTTCCTCGCAGACGGTGACCAGGTTGTTCGCGCGCAGGATGTCCTTGATTTCGTAGAAACGCGAGGACGCGGTAGCGGCCTTGACGCGGATCCAGTCCGGCTTCTTCAGTCGCTCGGCGTCGGCAATCGGCACGATCTTGATCGGGATGCGCGAGGTCTTGCTGGCGCCCTTCTGCTTGTCGCTGGCATTGTAGGCGGGAGTGCTGGCAGGATTCAGGACGGTATCGGTTTCGGTAGTCATGTCGCTCATGCCCGCAGGGGCTCAATTGAATTGTTCGGTTCGGCAGGATCGGCGGCCAGCTGGCGTACCAGTTCGCGCGCCAGGGCTTGCTGCACGTCGGCGAGGGGCGCCTCGACGCCCATGGTGCGCATGTCGACGGTGGCCAGGCCCGAGTAGCCGCAGGGATTGATCCACGAGAACGGCGCCAGGTCCATCGCCACGTTCAGCGAGACGCCGTGGTAGGTGCAGCCATTGCCGCGCACTTTCAGGCCGAGGGCGGCGATCTTGGCGCCGCGGCGCGGGCCTTGCGCGATATAGATGCCGGGCGCGCCGGCCACGCGTTCGCCCCCGAGATTATACGCCGCCAGCACCTCGATGACCGCCTGTTCGATTTTTGCCACAAATTGTCGGGCATACAATTTACCGCCCGGCTTGTTGCGGCGCAGGTCCATCAGCAGGTAGATCACGACCTGGCCGGGGCCGTGGTAGGTGACTTCGCCGCCGCGGTCGGTCTGCACCACGGGGATGTCGTGCGCCGGGACGCCCGGTCCATTCAGCAGGTGCGCGCGGTCGGCGCCCAGGCCCAGGGTGAACACCGGCGGGTGCTCGACGACCCAGAGCTCATCAGGCGTGTCGGGCGTGCGCGCATCGGTGAACGCGCGCATGGCGGCAAAGGTCGGTTCGTAGTCGGCGCGGCCGAGCTCGCGGATGAGCGGGCTGGCGGGACGGGTCGGATGCATGGGAGTCTGGTCAGGGATGGTGACAGCCCCGACATTATATGCCAGTGCCCCCGGCATTGCCGGGGCCTCGGACAGTGTTTCGTTACAGAACGATCTTGACCATCGGGTGCGACGACAGGGTGCGGTAGATGTCGTCGAGCTGCTCGCGGCTGGTGGCGCGCACGATGCAGGTCAGGCCGGTGTAGTTGCCCTTGCCGGAGGGACGCACTTCCATGCGGCCATGGTGGAAGGTCGGGTCGAAACCGGTGACCACTTCCACGATGGTGGCGGCAAAGGCGTCGTGCGTCGGGCCCATCACCTTGATCGGGAAGTCGCTCGGGTATTCGATGAGGGATTCTTTCGGGTCCATTGTTCAATTCCTGTGCAAAAGCACATTGTAGCCAAAGCGCGCAGCCGGCGTGTCATCCGGTTGCGATTGGCCCGGGCGCAGGCGAAAAAAGGCCGGCACGCGGGCCGGCCCGGATGGTGGTCAGCGCTCCATCTGGCGTGCCGGGCCGCGGCGGCCGCCGCCATCGTCGGCATTCCTTGGCTGGGCTGCGGGTGCGTGACGGCGTTCCGGAGCTGCGGACGGCGCCGGGGAGGGCGCAGGCGCCGCGATGGCTGGGGCCGGAGCTGGCGGAGGCGAAGGCATGGCGCGCGACGGCGGTGCGGAGATGGCGGCCGGCACCGGACGCGCCTGTTGCTGGGCACGCGCCGCTGCGGCGGCAGCCGCCGCTTCCATGGCGCCGGCGCTGCCGAAGCGCGGCGACTCCCTGTGGACCTCGCGCGCTGTTTCCCTTTGCGCTTCCCGCTGTGCTTCGCGCTGTGCATCTCTCTGCGCATCTCGCTGCGCGTCCCTTTGCACATCGCGCTGCACATCGCGCGACCAGTTGCGCTGCGGCGCAGGCGGGGCGCTCATCACCGGCGCCGGCTGGCCGCTGAGTACCGGCACGGCCGAACGCGGGACCTGGGCCTCGTTTTCGGCGCGCTGCTGGTAGCGGTTGCGGCGTCCGTCCTCGGACCGGGCGCGCAAATCCTGGTACACACGGTCGTCGCGGTCGCGCTCGCGGCCACCGCCGACGATCACGGGCACGCTGCTGCCGATCACGGCCGCCTGGGGCGGCGCCGGCAGGGGGCTCGCGGCCGGCGCCGTCGGCACTGCCGGGCTTGCCGGAACGGCGGCCGGCTGGCTGCGCCCCGCATAATCGGGACGGCCATCCGGGCGCGCATCGGGACGTCCGTCGCGGTTCCAGTCGCGGCGCTCATTTCCGCGTCCATCGCCGCGTCCGTCGTTGCGGCCGGCGGCGCGGGCGGCATCCTCGGCGACGGCGCGGGCCGCATCGCGCACGTTCGCGCCCTGGCCGATGCTGCCGAACTTCACCGGCGGCGTCGGCGGCAGCGCCACCGGCGCACGCGCCCAGTTGGCCGGCGGCGTGGCGCGCGGCTCGCGCGGCACCACCACTTCGCGGCGCCCGTTGAAGCGGTCCTGCGGCACCACGGTCAGGCCCTCGCGCCGGTAATCGCGCTTCTTGCCGTCATGCTTGGCGTCGCGCCCGCGCGCGGCTTGCCAGGCCAGGCGCCGCAAATGATCGTCCGACAGGCGGTAGCCGGGCACGAAGCGCTCGTGCGGCGCCAGCGGATACCAGCCTTGCCCGGCCGAGGGACGCGAATTGAAATTCACATTCCAGCCGGCGCCGCCGACCCAGCCGACCAGGGCCGGCGCCCACACCGGGCGGCGCTCGTGGTGGCCAGGCGCCCAGGCCCAGCGCCGATTCACCTGCACCCAGCGGCCATAGTGGAAGGGCGCATAGCCCCAGGGCGCATTGTCGACCCAGGTCCAGCCCCAGGGAGCGATCCAGGTCCAGCGCCCGTCGCGGTAGGGCACCCAGGTCGACGACACCGACGGTATCCAGAGCGTGCCGTATTCGCTGTCGCTGCTCCAGCTGCCGTAGCGGTCGAGGTCTTCGTAGCCCGTCATTTCGCGCGGGATGTAGCGCGTGGCGAGGGCCGAATCGGCCTGGCGGTCGCGCTCCAGCGCCCAGTCGTCGAAGGCATCGCGCACGGCCTGGGCGGTGCGCAGGTCGGGCCCGGTGATGTCGGCGCGGCGGCCGGCGCGCACGGTCAGGCGCTCGCCGCCGCCTTCGACGACGGCCACGCCGTCGAACACGTTGATGCTGCTGGTGTCGGCGGCCAGTTCGGCGTCCACGCGCAGGCGGCCCGCTTCCTGCATCAGTACCCGGCCCTGGGGCGTGGACAGCTCGAAGCCGCCCAGCACCTCGGGATTCACGATGCGGATGTTGACGCTGCCGTAGTGCAGGCGCAGGCGCAGGTTGTCGTCGTCGAGCTGGATCACGTCGAGGCTGGAGTCGCCGTCGAGGCGGATCGCGCTCGACCCCACGCGCAGCTCGGTGCGCGCGCCCGGCGCCGTGGTGACGGTGTTGCTGGAAGTGACAGGCCAGTTGACCAGGGCGGTGCTGGCGGCGTCCCCTTGCCCGGCGCTGATGCTGACCTGGCCCTGGGTGAGCGCGATGCGCCCGACCTGGGCCGGCGGATCGTCGGCCAGCGCCAGCGTGGAAGTCAGGGCGGAACTAAGCGCGAGCGCCAGGAGCGCAGCGTTTTTCATCAGAAAGCGTGGTTTCATCGAAGGCTCCAGGGGTGGGGACGGAAGACGTCTACCTGATTACAACGCACGCGAAGACACGCGGACAACACGGGTTACAGACGGTTTCAACTTGTGCATGAGCGAAACATACACCGCCTGTGCCAAACGCTTAGTTCGCTCCAGCTCGCTTCACGAAGAACAGCATGGAACCGACGACGACCAGCACTGCGCCAAAGAACCGGTTCTGGATACGCATCGCACGCGCATCGCGGAACAGGCGCTGCATCGACGACGCCAAAAAGGCGTAGCCATGCATGACAAGGCTGTCGATGGTGACCATGGTCACGCCCAGGATCAGCAACTGCGGCAGCAGCGGCGCATCCTTGGAAATGAACTGCGGCAGCACCGCAACCATGAAGATGATGCCTTTCGGATTGGTGGCGTTGGTCAGGAAACCGGTCAGCACGCGCTTTTTGAAGGGCGGATGGGCGGCCAGGCCGGCGGCGCTGGCCGTGGGACCCGCTTCCGCCTTCGAACGCATCTGCGAGATGCCGAGATAAATCAGGTACAGCGCGCCGATCACCTTCACCACGGTGAAGGCGGTTTCCGAGGCCAGCAGCAGCGAGCCGACGCCGGCGCCGGCAATGGCCAGCACCATGATCAGGCCCAGCTGCAAACCGAGCACGGTGGCGCTGGCTTTCTTCACGCCATAGGCGAGCCCGTGCGACATCGACAGCACGGCGCCCGATCCCGGCGAAATGGCGATGACAGTGCCGGCAATGACGAAGGCAAACCAGGTGGCGAAAGACATGGAGGAACTCGGAAGGGAAAAGAGGAAGAACGGGAATACTGACACAGCCGGCGCGGGGACGTGGGCCGCCGCGCCTGCCGTGGGAAAGACGGGATTACTTCTTGCGCGGATTGACGGCGGCCTTCAGGGTCGCACCGGCAGCGAAACGCGGGGTTTTCGACGCGGCGATCTTGATGACTTCGCCGGTTGCCGGGTTGCGGCCTTTGCGGGCTGCGCGCTTGGTCACCGAGAAGGTGCCGAAGCCGGTGATACCGACGGTGTCGCCTTTTTTCAGACGTTCGGTGATGATCTCGATGATGGTGTTGACCGCGCTGTTGGCCGCGGTACCGGACATTTCGGTACGCTTGGCAAATTCAGCGACCAGTTCGCCTTTTTTCATGGTGCCTCCGGGGTTGAAAGAGCGGAAAGATTAGCATAAAAAATTCTCAGCTGTAATCTTTCACACGGCCGTGCGCGACGGCCGCGTTTCCCGGCGTGGCTGGAAATACGGGCGTTCTGCGAAATCAGAGCAGCCCGGCTTCCGGCTTGGCATTCGCCAGGCGGGTACGCAGCGCCGCGTTGATCAGCGTCTGGTAACCGGTGCCCGAGCGTTCCGACAGGGTGCGGAACTCGTTGAGCACCTCGTCGTCGAGGTAGATGGTGATGCGGGTCTTGCGTTTCGGCGGACGGGTGCGGCGCACCGGCGCGGCGGCCTGGTGTACTGGTTGAGATACGGCTGGGGTCATGGTCGGGTTCATCGAGGTCTCCTTCGTCTGGGCGAAGCTGCCGTGGCGCAGCTTTGACGATGGACTATACGTATGCCCGGCACGAAATACCGGCGAAAGCGACGAGTTGCAGTTTTCCGGGCCTGAAATGCAAGAAAAACGCGCTGAACCGTGTGCCCGCGCGACCTGCCCTCGGTTAAGATGCTGCCATATTGACATCTTGGGAGTAGGTTCATGGCTGCAGGCAGTTTGCTGGCATTACTAGACGATATCGCCAGCGTGCTGGACGATGTGACGCTGATGAGCAAGGTGGCGGCGAAGAAGACCGCCGGCGTGCTCGGCGACGACCTGGCCCTGAACGCCCAGCAGGTGAGCGGCGTGCACGCCGAGCGCGAACTGCCGGTAGTGTGGGCGGTGGCCAAGGGTTCGCTGGTGAACAAGGCGATCCTGGTACCGGCGGCGCTGCTGATCTCCGCGTTCATTCCCTGGGCCATCATTCCGCTGCTGATGATCGGCGGCGCCTTCCTCTGCTTCGAAGGCTTCGAAAAGCTGGCCCACAAATTCCTGCACAGCCCCGAGGAAGACGCGGCCAACGAGGAACGCCTGGCGACGGCGCTGGCCGCCAGCCAGGTCGACCTGTGTGCGGTGGAGAAGGACAAGATCAAGGGTGCGATCCGCACCGACTTCATCCTTTCGGCCGAAATCATCGTGATTTCGCTGGGCGAGGTGTCGAAGATGCCGGTCAGCCAGCAGCTGGCGGTGCTGGTGATCATTGCGCTGGTGATGACGATCGGCGTGTACGGCCTGGTGGCGGGCATCGTCAAGCTCGACGACGCCGGCCTGTACCTAAGCAAGAAGACGAGCGGCTTCGCGCGCGGCCTGGGCCGCATGCTGCTGGCCGCCGCCCCGCGCCTGATGAAACTGCTGACCATCGTCGGCACCGCCGCCATGTTCATGGTCGGCGGCGGCATCATCGGCCACAACTGGGAACCGCTGCACCACTTCGCGCTGGAATCGGCCGAACGCATGGCCACGGTGCCGGGCGTCGGCAACGTGCTGGGCGCGATCACGCCGACCGTGATCGATGCGCTGGCGGGTGTGATCGTCGGCGCGCTGGTGCTGCTGGTGGTGACGGTGGTGAACAAGCTGCGCGGGAAGAAGGCGGTGCCGGCGCATTGATCGTTGGGGTTCGATTGAGCGGGCGCAGGAATGGTGGGTTCGAGAACCCACCAATTACACCGCAGCCACATCCCTCCGGCGCATCGCCGCCACCCCATCCCGCACCGCCCAGATCGCCGACAGCACCGACATCGCCGTCAGCACCCAGCTCGCCCATCCGTAATCCACGCGCACCAGCTGCGCCGGCCCGCCATGCCACCAGAGCAGCGCATGCGCCACCAACGTGATGGTGATCCCCAGGTTCACGAACATCAGCAGGTGCAGCACGCGCTCGGACACCGGCAGCACGCGCGTGTCGCCTTCCACGATCACGTCCCAGGACGACACGCACACTTCGCACAGCAGCAGCCCGGCGATCCACCACACCAGCACCCCGTGCCACTCGAACCAGGCGAGCGAGGCGAACAGGCAGGCGAAGATGGTCTCGCGCACCGCGTGCAGGCCTTCCTCGTGCGAAGAATCGCCGCGCGCGGGCAGTTTTTCGAGCAGCTCGTGGTTCACGATGATGTCGATGAAGCCGAGCACACCATGCAACATCAGCACATAGACAAAGGGCGGCACGTTTTCCCTGCCTGCTCTAGACTGGTGGGCGGTTGCGGCGCAGGACAATCGCGCCGATTGCCATGCCGACGGCAAACGCGGCGTACACGCCGGCCAGCGATTTCTTCGACAGGCGTTTTTCGTAGCCCGGCTGCAGGCGCTGGGGCGTGAGCTTGTAGTCGGCAAAGCAGGCAAGCGCCGACGTGGCGGCCGAGGTGGCAAGCGTCACGCGCAGGTCCTTGCGGTCGAGCTTTTCGCCGGCCAGGTGCTCGAACAGCACCGACCAGAAGGTGGCGCTGATGTGGTGGATGACGTAGCCGGTGATGGTGTATTTCAGCGAAAAGCCGTCGTGTTCGGCGGCTTCGTCGCCCCAGATCCAGTGGCTGACAGCGTTGGTCGGGGCATAGGCGCTGCCCGTTTCGCCACGTCCGACCAGGGCCAGCGCCGCGGTCGATACCAGGCTGGATGCGGCGCCCGACACCAGGCCGCGCTCCAGGGATGTAGTCCAATCTGCCATCTTCGTTGTCCTCGCTGAATCGAATGAAAGGAAATGCATGCGGATCTTGCTGACCGGCGCCAGCGGCTTCATCGGACAGCATTTGCTGCCGGCGCTGCTGCGCGCGGGCCACGACGTGCTCTGCGCGGTGCGCACCCCCAAAAACAGCGACGATCCGCACCTGCGCTACGTACAGGCCGACTTCGTCCACGATACCGAGAAATCCGTATGGGCGGCGCGCCTCATTGGCGTCGACGCCGTGATCAACCTGGTCGGCATCTTCCGCGAATCCGGCAGCCAGACTTTCGAACGCCTGCACCTGGACACGCCGCGCGCGCTGTTCGCCGCCTGCGCCGACGCGCCGCAGGTGCGGATGGTCGTCCAGCTGTCGGCACTCGGCGCCGACGGCGAAGCGAATACCCCTTATCACCTGACCAAGAAGGCGGCCGACGATGTCCTGGCGGCGCTGCCCCTGCAGGCGTATATCGTCCAGCCTTCGCTCGTGTATGGCAAAGGCGGGGCCAGCGCACGCATGTTCAAGACCCTGGCCAGCCTGCCGTTCGCGCTGCGCTTCGGCAGCGCGCCGCAGCCCGTGCAGCCGGTACACATCGACGATGTGGTGGAAGCCATCCTCGGCCTGTTGCGTGGGCGGCTGCCGCCTTCTCCAGGCATGACCGCCCAGCGCGTGCCCCTGGTCGGGCCGCAGGCGCTCTCCTTTACCGATTACCTGGCGGCGCTGCGCAAGGGGATGGGCATGGGCCGCCTGCGCGTGCTGCCGCTGCCCGGCGCGCTGGCGCGCGCCATGGCGAGATGCGGACGCTGGCTGCCGGGCGGGCTGCTCGACGAAGACGCGCTGCGCATGCTCGACCGCGGCAATGCCGGCGACCCGGCGGCCATCACCCAGCTGCTCGGCCGCGCCCCGAAGCCGATCAGCGAATTCGTCACCGATCCGCAGGCCGAACGCACGCTGGCCAAGCTGGCATGGCTGCTGCCTACGCTACGCTGGAGCATCGTGGCGGTGTGGCTGGCCACCGCCATCGTTTCCTTCGGCCTGTACCCGGTCGAGGCCAGCTACGAACTGCTGGCGCGCACCGGCATCCCGCCATCCTTGCAGCCCTTGATGCTGTACGGCGCGGCCGGCTTCGATTTGCTGCTCGGCGTGGGCATCGCCTTTTTGCCGCGGCGGCGCCCCCTGTGGCTGGCACAATTGGGCCTGATCGGCTTCTACACGATCGTGATAGCGTGGAAGCTGCCTGAATTCCTGCTGCACCCCTACGGCCCCCTGACCAAGAACCTGCCCATGCTGGCGGCCATCTGGCTGCTGTACGAACTCGAGGAAGAATAAATGGATTACGTTGTCGTGAAGTGGCTGCACATCCTGTCGTCGACCTTCTTGTTCGGCACCGGCATCGGCTCGGCCTGGTACATGCTGTTTGCGAACATCAGCGGCGACGTGCGGGCGATTGCCGTGGTCGCGCGCAACGTGGTCATTGCCGACTGGGTCTTCACCGCCACCACCGCCATCATCCAGCCGGCCACCGGCTTCTACATGATCCACCTGGCCGGCTACCCGCTGGACAGCACCTGGATCAGATGGTCGATCGCCCTCTACGTCCTGGCCGGCGCCTGCTGGCTGCCGGTGGTCTGGATCCAGATGCGGCTGCGCGACCTGTCCGCCGAAGCGGTGCGCAACGACACCGCATTGCCGGCGCAGTACTGGCGCTACTTCAAGACCTGGGTGGCGCTGGGCGTGCCGGCGTTTGCGGCGTTCATCGTCATCTTCTGGCTGATGGTGGCCAAGCCGATGTAGCGAACGAACCCTGCGGTTCGTCCGCAGTAGAATAACCGCGCCTTTGACGACCAACCATGGAGAACGAGATGCGGGCTTACCAGATACTTCCCGGCAGCAACATCGACGGACTGCAGTGCGTGGACTACCCCGAGCGCGAGCTGGCGCCGGGCGAAGTACGGATGCGGGTGCATGCGGTATCGCTGAACTACCGCGATTTGATGGTGGCCAGCGGGAATTACCTGGTGAACGTGGACGACCCGATCATCCCGTGCTCGGACGGCGCCGGCGAAGTGCTGGCCGTGGGCAGCGGCGTGACGCGCCTGCAGGTGGGCGACCGCGTGGCCGGCTCCTTTTTCCCGCACTGGCACGAGGGCCGCACCGCGCCCGAGAAGATCCGCCACGCCTTGGGCGGCGACATCGACGGCATGCTGGCCGAGGAAGTCATCCTGCACGAAGACGCGCTGGTGAAGATTCCGCCGCAGCTGAGCTTTGTGGAGGCGTCGACCATGCCCTGCGCCGGTGTCACGGCCTGGAATGCGATCTTCGTGTCGAGCAACGCGATCCAGCCGGGCGACACCGTGCTGCTGCTGGGGACCGGCGGCGTGTCGGTGCTGGGCCTGCAGCTGGCAAAGGCGGCCGGCCTGCGCACCATCATCACCTCCTCGAGCGACGAGAAGCTGCAGCGCGCGCGCGAACTGGGCGCCCACCACACCATCAACTACCGCAGCACGCCGGAGTGGCAGGAAGAAGTGCTGCGCGTGACCCACGGGCGCGGCGCCGAGGTGGTGCTGGAAGTCGGTGGACAAGGCACGGTGAACCGCTCGGTGGCGTCGGCGGCGATGGGCGGCAGCGTGGCCATCATCGGCGGCGTGTCGGGCTTCGGCGGCGAAGTCAACCCGGCCACGCTGCTGGCTAGCGCCAAGCGCATGGTCGGCATTTTCGTCGGCAGCCGCAAGATGCTGGAAGACGTGATGCGCTTTGCCGCCACCACCGACATCAAGCCGGTGGTCGACCGCGTGTTCACCTTCGACCAGGCAAAGGAAGCCTACCGCTACATGGAATCGGGCTCGCACTTCGGCAAGGTCGTCATCGCGGTCACGGCTTAGGTTTTATCTGCCTCTCATCTGCCTTCGAAGCGGACCAGCTCGATTTCAAATAACTTGGGCCAGAACTTGCCGGTGACGTAAAGCCGGCGGCTCTTGCCATCCCAGGCGATGCCGTTCAACACGGCGTCGACCGAGGTGGTGCCGCGCTGCGCGGGCGGCAGCAGGTTGCGCAGATCGACCCAGCCGACCACCTTGCCCGACACCGGGTCGATGCGCGCGATCACGTCCGTTCCCCAGACGTTGGCATACAGTTCGCCGTCGACGATTTCCAGCTCGTTCAGCGACTCGATCGGCTTGCCCTCGGCCGTCACCTGCACGCGCCGCACTTCCTTCAGGTTCTTCGGGTCCAGCACGCGGATGCTGGCGCTGCCGTCGCTCATGTAGACGTGCTTCGCGTCGCTGGCCAGGCCCCAGCCTTCGCCCTCGTACGGGAAGCGGCCTTTCACGGCAAAGGTCTTGGCGTCGAACACGAAGCCGAACTTCGATTGCCAGGTCAGGCCGTAGATGTTGTCGCCGAATGCCGTTGAGCCTTCGCCGAACACCTCGGCCGGCAGGTCGGTCTTCTGCAATACCTTGCCGGTCTTGAGTTCGACCTTGCGCAGCGTCGAGCGGCCGTTCAGGCCGGTACTCTCGTACAGGTGGCCGTCGCGGAAAAACAGGCCCTGGGTAAAGGCTTGCGGGTCGTGCGGGTAGGTGTTCTTGACAACGAAACCGTAGACGGGGATCGCCGCCTGGGCTGCGTGGCTGGCGACTGCGGTGACGAGAATGGCGGCGAGGGCGGAGGTTTTCAGCATGGTGGGCCGGATGAGACTGGTCGGGATGGCCACTCTAGCATGAAGGCGCGGGCGCTGTTGCCGGCGCTACAGCTCAGCTACAGCGCAGTTACAAATAAGCCAGCAGCCGCCCGCAGGTGATCACGCCGAGCCAGAGCAGGATAGACAGCAGCGCGTGGGCACGCGCGGCGGGCGGCGCCGGCTTTTCGCGTTCCCAGTTCGCCACGCTGCGATAAGGAAACACGTGGAAGGCCAGCGCATTCAGGCCGGCAGCGGCGATCAGCGCCAGTTTCCACTGGAAGGCCGGGTTGCGCGCCAGCTCGGCGGGATGGGCGGAAAACAGCAGCAGCCCGGCCGGCACGATCAACAGCAACGCGGCGACCGCCCAGCGCAGCAGGTGGCGCGCCAAAAGCTGCACCGGCAAGCCGCGCGCAAAGCCGAGTACGCGCAAGTCGAACAGCACCACGCTGCCCACCAGCACCGCGAAGCCGAAGATGTGGACGATCTCGACAGCCGGATACAGCCAGGGATCGCCGCGCATCGCCTGCGAGAGCGGCGTCCCTTCCAGCCAGGCCGCCGCCGCCGCGAACGCCATCAGCGCAGCTCCGTGGTCTTGCCCTCGATGGTGATGCGTTCGGCGCGCAGTTCGTCACCCTTGCTGCGATGGGGATAACCGTGGACGCTGGCTTTCTGGCCGGCCACCAGCTTGTCGCGCGGCAGGCCGCGGCTTTCCATGCGCGACGGCGGGGCCAGCACCACCAGCCAGGTTTTATCGGCCGTTTTCAGGCGCACGAAGCCGTGCGGCTGCTCGTAGCCGACCTGTTCGATGGTGCCGGTCAGGTCGAGCGGTTTGTCGGACTGGTATTCGCTCCAGCCATGGTGGGCGAGGGCGCTGCCGGCGGCGGCCAGCGCGGCGAGCAGGAACAGACGCTTTTTCATGAGGGTCTCCCGGAACGCGACAGGATGAGATGCACGATTGTACGTCCGTTATCTGCGGAAGCGGCTGGCCGGCGTCTATCGTGCGCCGGTCGTCGCGGCGGCCCCGGCCTGCCTGCCGCCGTGGGCGTTCAGGCGCCCGATGACTTCCAGGCGGCCGTCGCGCAGTACGGTGAGCACCATTTCTCCCTGCGCCACGTATTCCCCGGTGAGAGCGCGGATGTTCACGTCGTGGGTGACCAGCACCAGCGGCCCCATGCCGCGCCGCTCTTCCAAACGGTTGTAGAGGTCGCGCACCCTGGCCGCGCTGCTGGCCTCGTCGAGTTTGAACATCGAATCGAGCGCGGGTTCGGGTTTCACCCCGTCGAAGGCGAGGCGCGCCGTTTCCAGGCAGCGGCACCAGCGGCTGGACCAGACGGCGCCGGGCACGATGTTGTGATGGCGGAATGCGGCGCCGATGGCGCGGGCGTCGTCGCGGCCGGCGGCGGAAAGGTTGCGCTGGGTGGCGCACTTGCCGAGCTCGAAGCCGGGCGGGTCGCCGATGCCGGGCGTGGTGGCGGCGTGGCGCATCAGCACGATGACGCCGTTGCCGCGCAGGCGTTGCCACAGAGCTTCGTCGCCGGCATCGGCAGCGTGCGCAGTGGGAGAGAAGATCAGCAGGCAGAGCAGCAGACGAAACAGCAGGCGAGGAAGGACCCGACTCAGCATGACGCTCTCCCGTTGGTGGCTGGTTCGATTATGAACCTCCCATCGCCGGACGAGCGCACGCGCCGTGTTACTCTTTAGAAATTATCTTTTTGAGAACACAGCATGCGATCGTCGACGGTACGAAGAATGATGCGGATCTGCCTCGTTGGCGTGGGTCTGGCGGGTGGGGCGGCACAGGCGCAGACGCAGACGCAAGAAACGGCGGCCGCCTGCGCGGGATATGGCGAGGACGTGCAGGTCATGCTGGAAGCCGACGGGGCCCTGCGCGGGCGCCAGGATTACCTGGCCGCGCCGGAAGACGGCGGACAAGCGCGGCGCGGGGCGCAACTGGCCCTGGTCGAGCGCAGCAATGCCATGCGCCTGGAAACGCTGCTGGCGCGCTGCGGCTGGCCCCTGCGCTCCGTCCATGGCGCCAAAGCGGGGGAGGCTGCCTGGCAGCTGGTGCGCCACAGCCTGGCGCTGCAACAGGCTGCGGCGCCGCACCTGGAACGCGCGGTGGCCGCCGGCGAAGCGGATGGCCGCGTGCTGGCGCAGCTGCTGGACCGCATCGCCCTCGCCAAAGGAGAGCCGCAGCGCTACGGCACCCAGATGCGCCAGCTCGACGGCTGCCGCTGGACGCCGCAGCCGATGGACGACCGGGCTCGTGTAGAAGAACGCCGGCGAACGCTTGGCCTGCCCGGCCTGGAGGAGCAGGAAAGGCAGGCGAACGTCATGGTCATCCACGAAGGGTGCGAAAACCAGGTCGCCATGCCGCCGCTTCAGGCCAACAAATAATACCGTTTATACCGTTTATTTTGAATAAATCATATAAACGGTATGACGAGTAAAACGCGGGTTTTTAACGGTCCGGAAACCTCATCCATAAATTCCCGCGAGACGCCCGAAAAACCGGCCAATTTCACTCCCCGAAGCCTTCCAGCACCACCTTGCCGCTGGCCGCGCCGCTCTCGATAAAGGCATGGGCGCGGCGCAGGTTGGCGGCGTTGATGGCGCCGAAGTGCTCGGCCAGCGTGGTGCGGATGCGGCCGGCGTCGACCAGTTGCGCCACCTCGTTCAGCAGATCGTGCTGGGCCTGGATGTCGGCCGTCTCGAACAGCGAGCGGGTGAACATCAGTTCCCAGTGCAGCGAGATGCTCTTGCGCTTGAGCAGGCGGATGTCGATCGGCTCCGGATCGTCGATCAGCGCCAGCTTGCCCTGCGGTTTGATGGCGTTGACCAGGGCGGCGAAGTGCTTGTCGGTGTGGGTCAGGCTGATGGCGTAGTCGACTTCGCCTAGTTCCGCATCCAGCAAGGCTTTATCGAGCGGCTGGCTGTGGTCGATCACGTGCTGGGCGCCCAGATCGCGCACCCAGGCCTGGGTTTGCGGACGCGAGGCGGTGGCAATCACCGTGATGCCGGTCAACTGGCGCGCCAGCTGGATCAAAATCGAACCGACACCGCCGGCGGCGCCCACCACCAGCAGCTTTTCGCCGGCATGGCCGCCGCGCTGCAGGCCGAGACGGTCGAACAACAGCTCCCAGGCGGTAATCGCGGTCAGCGGCAGGGCGGCTGATTCGGCAAAGCCGAGCGAGGCCGGCATGCGGCCGACGATGCGCTCATCGACCAGGTGCAGTTCGCTGTTGCTGCCGGCGCGGTTGATGGCGCCGGCGTACCAGACGCGGTCG
This sequence comes from Massilia sp. IC2-278, assembly GCF_020708045.1. Classification (GTDB taxonomy): domain Bacteria; phylum Pseudomonadota; class Gammaproteobacteria; order Burkholderiales; family Burkholderiaceae_D; genus Telluria. The sequence goes on along the minus strand of NZ_JAJFES010000002.1, from coordinate 382,795 downwards.
CCCGGCTGGAACAGGGTCACGTTCGGGCCGACGGCGCGCACGATGCCGCTGGCATCCCAGCCCAGCACGCGCGGTTCGGACTGGCCCTCGGCCGGCAGGCCGCGGCGCACCTTGGTGTCGACCGGGTTCACGGACACGGCATGCACTTCGACCAGCAAATCGTGGCCGCTGGCGACCGGGTCGGCCAGGTTCAGGTCTTGCAGGGCGCTCGGATGGTCGGCGGGCAGGGCGGCAAAGGCGGCAATGGCTTTCATGGGTGTTTCCTTGTTGGTTTGAACAAAGCCAGTGTAGCCACAAAAGATTGTATTGATTAGCCGCTATAATCCGAAAAGACTATCCAAAGGGACGGACAATGAAGCTCGACGCGATGGCGCTGTTCGTCCAGGTGGCGCATGCCGGCAGCTTCACGGCGGCTGCCAGCGTCACCGGGCTGCCGAAATCCACGGTCAGCCAGCGCGTGGCCGAACTCGAAACCGCGCTCGGTGTGCGCCTGCTGCACCGGACCACGCGCCGCCTGAGCTTGACGGCGGCCGGCCAGGTCTACCTCACCCACTGCGAAACCATGCTAGATGCGGCCCACGCCGCCGACGCCGCCATTTCCCGCCTGCGCGACGAACCGGCCGGCAACCTGCGCCTGACCGCGCCGGAAGCCTCCGGCATCCTGCTGCTGCCGCCTCTGCTGGCGGCTTTTCACGCGCGCTACCCGGCGGTGAGCGTCGAATGCGTGATCACCGACGCCCACCTCGACCTGGTGGCCGAACGCATCGACCTGGCCCTGCGCACCGGGCAGCTGGGCGACTCGAGTTTCGTCTCGCGCCGCGTGGGCACGGTGCGGCGCGTGCTGGTGGCCTCTCCCGGCTACCTGCAGCAGCACGGCACGCCGGCGCAAGCGGCGGACCTGGGCCGCCACCAGCTGCTGCTGCACGACGTCCTGCCCGAATGGCCGCTGCAGAGCGACGGCAGGATCGTCCACATTCCCGCCCTCGGCGCGGCGCTACGCGCCAACAACCTGAACACCCTGCGCGGCCTGGCAATCGCCGGCGCCGGTATCGCCCTGCTGCCCTGGTTCATGGTGCGCGATGCGCTGGAAAGCGGCAGCGTGCAGCTGGTGCTGCCCGAGCATCCGCCTACCGATAACAGCTATTACGCGGTGTATCCGGGGCGCAGCCACCGGCCCGCGGCTTTGTCCGCCTTGCTGGAATTTATCGATCAGTTCGACCTGGCAAGTTACTTGTCCTGAGTTGCCGTGACAGGGCGCAGGCAGGGCCGGTGAGGCCGGCTAACGTGCGCCAATTACACAAAAGATAATACTAAGATGACCACATCGGGATGCATCACGTATCCCCATGGCTGCCTGTCGCCCGGAGCCTGTACCGGCGCGGCCGCGGCTTTTTGCCATCATCCAGAAAGGATTCACCATGCCAGCTCCCGAGCGCCATCCGCTCACCCTGCGCATCAACGGCCGCGATCACCAGCTGGAACTGCAAGCCTGGGTCACGCTGCTCGACGTGCTGCGCGAGCGCCTCCAACTCACCGGTTCCAAGAAAGGCTGCGACCATGGCCAGTGCGGCGCCTGCACCGTGCTGGTCGACGGCCGCCGCATCAATTCCTGCATGACGCTGGCCGTGATGCAGAACGGCCGCGAGATCACCACCATCGAAGGCCTGGCCGAAGACGGCAAGCTGCACCCGGTGCAACAGGCTTTCGTCGACAACGACGCCTTCCAGTGCGGGTACTGTACGCCGGGGCAGATCTGTTCGGCGATCGGCCTGATAAAGGAAGGGCAGGCGAAGACGGCCGCCGACGTGCGCGAACTCATGAGCGGCAACGTCTGCCGCTGCGGCGCCTACCCGCAGATCCGCATGGCGGTCTGCAAGGCCGCCGGCATCGACGACATGGACAACGCGGTACACCCAGTGGTGCCGGGGACGGTGCCGGCATGAACCCGTTCACCTTTACCCAGGCGGACGACGCCAGGAAGGCCATCGGCGAGGTGGCCGGCAACGCCAGCTTCGCCGGCGAAGCCGTGCGCTTCATCGCCGGCGGCACCAATCTGCTCGACCTGATGAAGGAAGGCGTGATGTTGTCCGGCCGCCTGGTCGACATCAACCGCCTGCCGCTGGATCGAATCGAGGAAAAGGACGGCGGCCTGCTGCTCGGCGCCACCGCGCGCAATGCCGATACGGCCTACCACCCGCTGGTGCGCGAGCGCTATCCGCTGCTCACGGCCGCGATCCTGGCCGGCGCCTCGCCCCAGCTGCGCAACATGGCCAGCAACGGCGGCAACCTGCTGCAGCGTACCCGCTGCTACTACTTCTACGATGTCGGCACGCCCTGCAACAAGCGCGAGCCGAACACCGGCTGCGCGGCGCTCGAAGGCGTGAACCGCCAGCACGCCATCCTCGGCACCAGCCCGCACTGCATCGCCACCCATCCGTCCGACATGTGCGTGGCCCTGGCCGCGCTGGAAGCGACGGTGCACGTGGAGTCGGCACGCGGAAAACGCGACATCCCCTTCGCCGAATTCCACCGCTTGCCCGACGACGCGCCGCAGTACGACACCGTGCTCGAAGCCGACGAACTGATCACCGGCATCTCGCTGCCCGACGCCAGCCGCTACGCCGCCCACTCGGCCTACCTGAAGATCCGCGAGCGCCTGTCGTACGCGTTTGCGCTGGTGTCGGTGGCCGTGGGCTTGGACATCGGCGCCGATGGCGCGATCAAAAGCGCGCGCATCGCCCTCGGCGGCGTGGCCCACAAGCCGTGGCGCCGGCCAGAGGCCGAGCAGCTTTTGGAAGGCAAGCAGCCCGATCCTGCGCTGTTCGGCCAGGTGGCCGACAAGCTGCTCGAAGGCGCCATGGGCCATGGCCACAACGACTTCAAGGTCCGCCTGGCGCGCAACGCCATCGTGCGCGCATTGAAAACGGCGGTGGAAGGCACCGTCACCAATACCGGAGAGCGCAATGACTGATTTGATCCACGATCTACGCGCACCCGTCGCCGAGCCGGGCACCGGCCAGGTGCGCACTGGCACCGCCGTCTCGCGCGTCGACGGCCGCGCCAAGGTTACCGGCGACGCCCGATACGCCGCCGAACACTTCGCCCCCGACATGCTGTATGGCGTGGTCGTGAGCAGCACCGTGGCCAAGGGCCGCATCGTCACCATCGACGCCACCGAGGCCCTGGCCCTGGAAGGCGTGGTCGAGGTGATGAGCCACCTGAACCGCCCGAAAGTGCGCTCCTTCGACATCAGCTACAAGGACATGACGGCGCCGGCCGGCTCGCCTTTCCGTCCGTTCTACGACGACCAGGTGATCTACAGCGGCCAGCCGGTGGCGCTGGTGCTGGCCGAGACCTTCGAGGCCGCACGCCGCGGCGCCGCCCTGGTGCGCATCCACTACCACGAGGAAGCGCACGATACGCGCATGACGGCGAACCTGGACAAGGCCTACAAACCGCGTCCGCTGAAGGCCGGCTACGAGCCGCCGCCGCCGGAAAAGGGCGATGCCGAAAAGGCCTGGCAGGCCGCGCCGGTACGCATCGAATCCGAGTTCCACCACGGCGTCGAGCATCACAATCCGCTAGAGCTGTTCGCCTCCACCGTGATCCGCGACGAAGACGGCCACTTGACCATCTACGACAAGACGCAAAGCTCGCAGAACAGCCGCTGGTACGTGTCGCACGTGTTCGGCCTGTCGAAGAACAAGGTCACGGTGCGCAACCCATATGTCGGCGGCGCCTTCGGTTCCGGCCTGCGTCCGCAGTACCAGCTGACGCTGGCGGTGATGGCTTCGCTGAAGATGAAACGCTCGGTGCGCGTGACACTCACGCGCCAGCAGATGTTCAGCTTCGGCCACCGTCCGGAAACCGTGCAGTACGTGAAGCTGGCGGCCGAGCAGGACGGCACGCTGCGCTCGATCATGCACGACGCGATTGCCGAGACCTCGCAGATCGAGGATTACGTCGAGGTCGTGGTCAACTGGTCGGGCCTGCTCTACGCCTGCGACAACATCAAATTGGGCTACAAGCTGGTCAGCGTCGACCAGTACACGCCGATCGACATGCGCGCCCCCGGCGCGGCGCACGGCATGCATGCGCTCGAAGTGGCGATGGACGAACTGGCCTACAAACTGAAGATGGACCCGCTGGCGCTGCGCCTGAAGAACTACGCCGAGCGCGCCCCCATCGAGGACAAGCCCTTCTCGAGCAAGGAGCTGCGTGCCTGCTACAGCCAGGGTGCGGAAAAATTCGGCTGGGACCAGCGCCCATTGGAGCCACGCTCGATGCGCGAGGGGTCGGAACTAATCGGCTGGGGCATGGCCACCGGTGTCTGGGATGCGATGCAGATGTTCGCGCGCGCCAGCGCCGTGATGCATGTCGACGGGCGCCTGGTGGTGTCGAGCGCCGCCACCGACATCGGCACCGGCACCTATACCGTGATGGCGACGATTGCCGCGGAAGCGATGGGCCTGCCGCTGGAACGCGTGACCTTCCAGCTGGGCGACTCGACCCTGCCGGTGGCGCCGATCGAAGGCGGTTCCTCGCACGTGGCGACCGTCGGTTCGGCGGTGGCGGGCGTATGCGACAAGCTGCGCAAGACCCTGCTGCGCTATGCGCAATCGGCAGCCGATTCGCCGTTCCGCGACAAGCGTTTGAAGGACGTGGAATTCGTCGACGGCGCGCTGCGTTTGAAAAAGGATCCACGCACCTGGATTTCGCTGGCCTCGATCGTCGGCGCCACCGGCCGCGACCAGCTTGAGGAAAAGTACCTGATGCTGCCGAACATGCTCAAGCAGCGCAAGTACCGGCGCCTGGTGCACTCGGCGGTATTCGTCGAGGCGCGCGTGGACGAGGAGCTCGGCATCGTGCGCATCACGCGCGTGGTCAGCGCCATCGCTGCAGGACGCATCATGAATACCAAGACGGCGAGCAGCCAGATCGTCGGCGGCGTGGTGTGGGGCATCAGCCAGGCGCTGCACGAGGAAAGCCATACCGACCACCGTTTCGGGCGCTTCATGAACCACAATTTGTCGGAGTACCACGTGGCGGTGAATGCGGATATCCACGATATTGATGTGATTTTCGTGGAAGAAGACGACCGTATCGTTAGCCGCCTGGGTGCCAAGGGCGTGGGCGAGATCGGGTTGGTGAGCGTGTCGGCGGCGGTCAGCAATGCCATCTTCCACGCGACCGGCAAGCGGATTCGCAGTACGCCGATCACGCCGGACAAGGTGTTGATGGGCGGGCCGTGACGTAAGGGCAGCACGCATGGGATAGGGCGCTGTTGCGTGTGCCGTTCGTGGTGTGCGAAATCCGCGTGGGCTCGAGAGCCTAGCGTGGCCCGGCCCACCCTACGGTCACCGCTATCTGCGAGTTCATACGAAACCCGGATACGCAGCGTGTCCCGTACGGTGGGCACCCCGTGCCCACGCGGATCACGCACATCACGAACGCAACACGCAACAGCGCCACATCCTTAAAACACACGAAACGAAAACAACACCATGTCATCCACACCCAACCCCAAAACCGCCATCGTCACCGGCGCCTCACGCGGCATCGGCCGCGCCATCGCCCTGCGCCTGGCGCGCGACGGTTACGCGGTCGCCGTCAACTACGCCAGCCGCTCGCAAGACGCCGACGCGGTGGTGGCGGAAATCGAAACCGCTGGCGGCCGTGCAATCGCCCTCCAGGCCGACGTCTCCCAGGCCGCCGACTGCACCCGCCTGTTCGAACAGGCCGAAGCCGCCCTCGGCCCCATCGACATCGTCATCAACAACGCCGGCGTGATCCAGCCCGGCACCACGATGCTGGCCGACACCGACGACGCGCTGTACGAACGCATCTTCGCCATCAACACGCGCGGCACCTTCCACATGCTGCGCCTGGCCGCCACGCGCCTGCGCCAGGGCGGGCGCATCGTCAACTTCTCGACCAGCGCGATTGGCCTGGCCATGCCGGGCTACGCCGTGTATGCGGGCGCGAAAGCGGCGGTCGAGACCTTCACCAATATCTTTGCCAAGGAAATGCGCGGCAGGGGCATCTCGGTGATGTGCGTCGCGCCGGGGCCGACGGCGACCGAGCTGTTCCTGGACGGGAAACCGGCCGAGCTGGTCGAGCGCCTGGCGAAAGCCGCACCATTGGAAAGGCTGGGTACGCCGGAAGACATCGCGAATACGGTGGCGTTTTTGGTGGGTCCGGAAGGCAAATGGGTGAACGGGCAAACACTGCGGGTGAATGGCGGCATTGTGTAAAACTGTCGAGTTATCCCCACCCCATTTCGCCCGGCGTATTCATTCAGCAATTATCATCCATTCTGATATCTCTATGCGGCGTGGTTAACTCTTGGTTTCAGTTACATTCAGGGACTGAAAACCGCTGCCGGATTTACCGATTAACGGTATTTGAAGGGGATATCAGCCGCCCAGCAGGTCGTAATGCACGTCCTTGCGGTCCTGCGTTTGCGGTCCCTCGACCAGGTAGGCGTCCCAGCCCAGGCGGCCGGGATGGCCGCGTTCCGAGATCGTGACCGGCCGCACATCGGCAGCGCGCAGTACCAGTTCGACTTCGTATTCGAGCGCCAGCCCGGTGAACATGGTCAGCAGGCTTTTCAGGGCGCGTGCCGCCAGCCCGCCCGGCAGGAAAGCCATGAAACCGGCATGGTCGAGCGGTCCGACGACCAGGCGCAGGCGCAAATCGCGTTGCCAGACGCGACCGCCGGCGATTGCATCCATGCCGAGCACGCCGATCTCACCGCCGAGCACGGTTTGCTGGGGCAGCGGCACCTCGTACCAGCGGCCGACGAATTGCTGGGCTTGCACCGGATGTCCGAAATACTCGCCCAGCACGCGCGCCAGCTGCACCGCCGAACTCGGCCGGTGCCGGATCGACGCCGCAAAGTAGCCGATCGATTCGTCCAGCACGGCGCCGTCCTGCCGGCGCGACAGGCGCTGGCGCAGCGCGTTGTTGCCCAGGCCGGCCAGGGACAGCAGCAGCGGCAGGAAATGGTCCTGGCCATCGACCTGGTATTTCAGCGCCAGCCGGTACTTGCGCCAGGCTTCATAGAACAGCGCCAGCGAACGGTTCGAAAAGGTGTCGAGGAAGGCACGCGCGCCCTCGTCCTTTTCATTGAACAAGTGTTCGGCGATGCGTTCGGTGTAATGGACCGGCAGCACGCCGGTGCCGCCGAGCAGGCCCATGAAGGCCGGCGTGATGCGCACGTATTTCAGCGTGGCGTCTTGCAGGGCCGTGCCGAGCGCGGCGGCATCGCGTGCGATATCGCGCGGTTCGGTGGCGATGGCCTCGATCTGGCTGGCCGGAAAGCGCAGCGAGGTCGAGTTCTGGAAGCGCAGGAAGTTGGCCACCATGCCTTGCCGCGGCATGCCGTTGCGCTTGAGCCAGAGTTCCAGCACCCGCACCGCCTGGAAATACTCGAAGCGGTAGGGTTCGCGGAACAACTTCTCGATTACAGCAGGCTCGAATCGCCGCTTCTTGGCAAACATCTGAGCAGCTCCTGGCCGTTTTTGTTGGAAACCACCACCAGCTGGGTGAAGCTGTTGGCATGCACATACAGCGAGAGGAAGCGTTCGACGATGTGGGCAAAAGCGTGGATGCCGCTGCCGACAAAGGCTTCTTCGTCGATGCTCAGGCGCACTTCCACGCCGCGCACCAGGCAAGTAAACGGATTGCCGGACAGCCAGGCCGTGGCCGGCTGCTGCACGATGTCGGCAATGCCGCCGATCTGGCGCTGCGACGACGGCGAACGCGGCAGGTCGTACAGCGCCAGCATTTCGCGGAAGGCGTCGATGCCGCCATCGGCCAGCGACAGATGGTTCAGCGACAAATGGGAAATCAGGCGCCAGTGGGCGCTGCGTCCGCGCGCAAAGCGCCAGGACGGCGTGGGTTTGCGCAGGAGGGCGATGCCGCGCGTGCTGGCGCCACCCTCGAAGAATAAATCGCCGCCGGGCTGGCCGTAGCCGAGCAGCGAGGGCAGGTCGCGGTTGCTGCAGGTCAGTTCCAGGTTCAGCGTTTCGGTCTCGACCGCGGCCGGGTCGAAGTCGATGTCGACGATCGTGATCTGCGATTCGAAACCCGGGCTTTTATCGGCTAACTCCTCGTCGCGCCGCATGGCCCAGTAATGGCCGTGCTGTTCCGGCGTTTGCGCATGCTTGAGCGAATAAAACGGACGGAACTCGACGATCGCTTCGCCCTGCGGCGTCTGGCGCACCAGGTTCACCGAATCGACCGCATAGACCTCGAAAGCGAAGGCGCGGCGGGCGTCGCCCAGTACCGGATAACTGGCCGTGGCATGGGTCAGGCGGATCGGCTCGCCGCGCTGGCGGAACAAATTGATCACCGGCGTGCAGCCGAGCAGGACATTGTTCGTGCTCAGGGTGCCGAGCATGCGCGCGGTATTCGAGTCGGGGCGGATGCCCTGCAAACCCAGGTGCAGGGTCAGCGTCCTGCAGCCCACGGGCAACAGCGGCGCCAGCGCGGCCAGGTCGATATCGAAAAAGTTGAATTTTTCCGGGAAGCAGAAGTACTCGGTGAGCAGGCGGTACGCCACATGCGAGCGCGCCGGGAAATCGATCAGGGCGTCTTCTTCCCCGAAGCCGGCGGGCTGGACCGGCATGGCGGACAGGGGAATCCAGCGTCCGTTGTTGTCGGTCTCCAGCCAGGCGGCAGCGCCACGCATGAACAGCGCATCGCGCAGGGCCGCGCAGAACGACGGCTCGCCGTCGATGAACACGCGCAGGGTGGGCAGCACCAGCTGGCCGGTCCGGATCTGCTCGAAGGCGCCGGACAGGCCGAGATGGATGCAGGCGCCTACGCCGGCGGGCAGGCGCACCGCTTCCGGCGGGCTGATGATGGCGTCGAAGCGGGCGGTGCTGAATGCAAGCGGCGCCACGGTGACCGGATACACCGTGCGGAAGGTGCAGGAGCCGCCGCGCACCTGGCGCGTGGCCAGTTGGGTGCCGCGCGGGACCGTGCCCATGCCTTGCGTCGCGCTCGCGTCCAGGTGGGCGATCGAGCAGGACGGAAAGGGCCGCAGGTAGTGCGGATACAACACATCGAACAGGGCTTCGGTGAATTCCGGGTAATCGTCGTCGAGGCGCTTGGCGATGCGGGCATTGAGCAGGGCAAAGGATTCGATCATGCGCTCGGTATGCGGGTCTTCGCACACTTCACCGCTGATCAACAGGCGCCCGGCGATCTTCGGGTAGCGCTCGGCGAATTCGCGAAAGTTGCGGCGCAGGTAGCCCAGCTCGCTTTCGTAATACGGCAGTAATTGTTCCAAATCAGGCTCCCGCAGGCGCGGTGCGGCCTGCCTTGCTGATGCTGTAGCTCAGCGTTGATGGTTGCAGCACTGCGTCGAAGTTCACCGATTCCTGCGAGGTGCTGATCACGAGCAGGGCGGTGATCGAGAAGTTCAGGCGGTTCACCGTGTCGTCGCGCAGTTCGAGCGAGGCCTTGACGTTTTTCAGGCGCGGCTCGTGGCGGGCAATGACGCTTTCGATGCAGGCGCAGATGTGGGCGCGGTCGGTCGGGCTCGACAGCGACAGGTCCGCAAAGTCGATCAGCCCGTAGCTGACGAGCGAATTAGCGCAATCCGGATACGGTTCCAGCATCTCGTCGGGCAACACCGAGCGCGTGTTCAGCAGGGCTTCGAGGTCGCGCGCCACCATGTCCTTCATGTCTTCGAGCAGGGCGCGCGGGGTGTTGCCACGCAGCGGCACGCCCAGCAGGCGGTCGAATAGTCCAGGCGTAAAACCTTTCATTGGCGTCCTTCGTGCTGGTGGTCGATGCGGAGCAAACCGCATGTTGCCACGCCGTCCAGCGCCAACGTTTGAGCAACTTCACATGCGCAACTTTTGGTCTTGTTATTGTCCTTTGAGGAAAGTTCGGCCCACATCAACAAATACTTGAGGGATGCCAGAAACATGAGCAGCAAAGTACTCTGGGGCGAAGGCCTCCTGTTACGTCCACAACATTTCCAGCGCCAGGACGAATACCACGAACATTGCCTGAACAAGGGCATCAAGGCGGTCCACCCGTATGCCTGGGGCGTGGAGCGCCTGCAGATCGACCGCGAGGCGCTGGCCAGCAATGTGCTGCGCATCGTCGACCTCGCCGTGCGCTTCCAGGATGGCGAACTGGTCGATGCGCCCGGCGCCGACGAATTGCCCGACACGATAGACCTGGGCGCGCTGCAGCAGTCGCAGGGGAGCGTGACGTATTACGTGGCGCTGCCCGGCCTGAAGCCCTTCAACGGCAACTTCGCCCAGCCGGGGCAGGCCTCGAACACGGCGCGCTTCGTGCAGGCCAACCAGGACACGCCGGATTTGTACACGGGCGCCGCCCCGGTGCAGCTGGCCTACCTGAAAAAATCGGTGCGCCTGATCTCGGATGCCGACCCGCGCGACGCCTATGTCCACTTTCCGCTGCTGCGCCTGCGCCGCGTGAGTACCGGCGGCTTCGAGCTCGACCCGTCGTTTGTCCCGCCCAGCCTGACGGTCACCGCCGCGCCGCCGCTGTTCCAGCAGCTGCGGCGCCTGCTCGACGCCCTGCAGGCCAAGGTCAGCGCGCTGTACGGCCACCACCGCGAGCCGAGCAAGAACGTGATTGAATTCCGCTCCGGCGACATGAGTTCGTTCTGGCTCCTGCACACGGCCAGCGCGGCATATGCCGAACTGACCCACCACTTCCACCATCCGACCCTACATCCCGAGCGCCTGTACGAACAGTTGCTGGGCGTGGCCGGGCGCCTGATGACCTTCTCGAAAAGCTGGACCCTGTCGGATCTGCCGCCCTACCAGCACAGCGACCCCGGACCCGGCTTCACCAAGCTGCACCAGATCATCCGCGAGCTGCTCGACACCGTGATCTCGTCGAAATACTTCGCGATCACCCTCAACGAAAGCCGGCCCTGCTACCACATCGGCATGCTCGACTCGGGCAAGATCGACGAGAAAACCACCTTCTACATCGCGGTCGGCGCCGACGTTCCCGCCATCGAGCTGGTCGACGTGGTGCCGCTGCGCTTCAAGGTCGGCGCCCCGGACGACGTGGAAAAATTCGTGCTCTCGGCCCTGCCCGGCGTGCGCCTGCAGTACACGCCGCAACTGCCGGCGGCGGTGCCGGTGCGGCCCGATACCTGTTACTTCTTGCTGGAAGCAAAAGGGCAGATGTACGAGCGCATGCTCAAGGCGCAGTCGATCTCGCTCTACGTGCCGGCCGGGATGAAGGAACTGCGGCTGGAACTGCTGGCCGTGGCGTCCTGAGGAGGTAACAATGTCCGGACCCCTCATTGTTCTCGGCGACAAGACCTCGCACGGCGGCTCAGTGATCGAGGCCTCGCCCAACAGCGACTCTGGCGGCAAGGGCATCGCCCGCGTCGGCGACAAGGCCACCTGCCCGAAACACGGGCCGAACCCTATCGTCAGCGGCGACGCCACCCTGATCGTCGACGGCAAACCGGCCGCGCGCAACGGCGACAAGACCGCCTGCGGCGCCACCCTGATCGCCGGCCAGCAGGCCACGATCGACAATATCTGACCCGACTTCCATGACAACTGCGATTGCCTCGCCGGGCGCCTTGCCCGGCCCGCTGAAGGGCGGTTTGCTGGCCGCCGGCGTGTTCGCCGCCTGCTGGGGTGGCGCCATCTGGTACTGGCGCGGCGCCACCGGCACGCCCGGCACGCTTGAATTGATGCTGGTGCTGCTGGCCTTGCCGCTGATGCTGGTCGGGTCGATGTGGTTTGGCGGCAAGCTGCTGGCGAAACGCGCGGCAGCGGCGCCGGCTGCCGCAGCGGTGATGACGGCGCCGGCCCCGGTTGCGGCCCTACCGGCCCTGGCCATCGTCTCGAGCGCCTTGCGTTCGCCGTATGGCGCATCTGCGGAGGAGCTGGCCGAGGCAATTGCCGGCAACACCGTGCGGCCCGACCTCGACGCCGAACTGATCGACGACGATGGCTTTCCGGTGGCGGCGGCGCGCTGCAGCGATGCGCTGGACCCATCCTTACAGGAAGAAGTGGGTGCGTGGCTGGTGCAGAACGGCATGCCCGAGCTGCACTTTACCGATCCGCAGTGGCGGGCCTTGACGCTGGGCAGCAGCGTCGTGGCCGAGCTGGCCAGCCGTGCCGGCGACCTGCTGCCGGCCGAGGGCAAGCCGCCCAGCCTGCGTCTGCTGCCCCTGCTGCCGGCGGACTGGACGCTGGAACAGCGCCGCGCCGCCGGCATGTGGTTCCAGCACATTGCTGCGAGCTTCGGCTGGCCGGCCGCCCAGGTGGCGCTGCCGGACGCCAGTGCCGAGGCCATCACGCCGGCAGCCTTGTGTACTCAGCTGGCAAGCGAGGCGGCTAAGGAGACGGCGCCCGTCGTGGCCCTGCTCGTGGCCTGCGCTTCGAATATCGGGCAGGACATTGTCGACGAGTGGGCAAGCAAGGGCATCCTGTTCACGTCCGGCCGGCCGCAGGGCCTGGTGCCGGGCGAAGGTGCGGCCGGCCTGTTGCTGACCGACCTGCGCCTGGCGCACGCCATCGACGGCACCTTGTTTGTCCTGCTCGATCCGGCCGAGGAAGCCCAGCGCGAGGCGGCGGCCCCAGCACGGCAGCGGGCACAGCCGGCCCTGCTGGGCGAACTGGCCGGACGCGCCGGCCGGCATGCCGCAGCCGGGCTGGCGGAAGTCGCGATGGTGGTGGCCGACAGCGGCCAGCGCCAGACCCGTACCCTGGAACTGATGGGCATGGTGTCGAACGCCATGCCCGGTCTCGACGAGAACGAGGATGTGTTCTGCGTCGGTAGCGCCAGCGGCGCCTGTGGCGACGTGCCCTTCGTGACGGCGCTGGCGCTGGCACAGCACGGCGCGCTGGTGCGGGGTGCGCCGGTCCTTTGCCTCGGCAATGAAGATGCAGCGCACTGCAGTGCGCACCTGCTGCGTCCGCCGCCGCCCGAGGCCCGGGCAAGTTGAGACAGCAGGGCGGCGAGGCCTCGTCCGAAGCGTCCTACACCGATTCAAGTCGCGCGCCGATTGGCTCTGCCGGGCATCGGACTACCATCGGGTTTTCTGCATTCAAGCTGGGAGAACATGATGGCAGGTAATACCGATACCGATCGCGGCAACATGGGCCGCCAGGACGAACAAATTGCAGGCGGCAACGACAGCGGCGACCGCAGCCGTGTCGATACCCTGTCGGCGCCGGCTTCCGCAAGCGACACGAACAGCCGGCAAGAAGGGCCGGGCACGGCGCGCCAGGGTGGTTTCCAGAGCGCGCCGGCCGAAAGCAATGTGAATGCGCCGGGTGCGCCGCAGAGCAGCCACGGCAGCGCCTCCGGCCCGATTCCCGGTGGCACCGTCGGCGCATCGCGCGGCGATAACAGCAGCCAGTCCGGCATGGGTGCGGCGGCGGCGGGCGGCAACCCCGGCACCTCGATGGGCAGCCCGGACGGCGCCAGCCAGCAAAGCCATATCACCGGTGTTTCCGAGGGCAAGGACGTCGAGAAACTGGCGCAGAAGGACGAGGGCGGGGCAGGCGGCGCGGATTCGCGCTGAGGAAGGAATGCTCAGTTGATCAATTGATCAGCTGAGCGAAGGGCATCACGGCCTGCAACGTGAAAGTGACAGCAGTGGCATGCTGCCGTGCATTCAAAGCAGTGAGGCGGACAGCCGGGCATGTCGCCTGCGGTCAAGCCAGCGTAGCGGACAGCCGGTCAGGTCTCCCTGCGTTCAAGCCAGTGTAGCGGACAGCCGCTCAGGTCTCCCTGCGTTCAAGCCAGTGTGGCGGACAGGCGTGGCAGGTCGCCCTGCATTCACGCCAGTGCGGCGGACAGGCGGGGCACATCCTGTTGCCCGCGCAGGCCGGCCGAATGGGCGGTATGCGCTGCGCCGCCATGTTCGCCCTTCAGACGGAAGCGCTGCACGACCTGCTCCAGCGCGCTGGCCTGATCCTGCAGCGAGGCCGCCGTCGCGGCAATTTCCTCGACCAGGGCCGCATTGTGCTGGGTGATCTGGTCCATCTCGCTGACCGCCTGGTGGGTCTGCTCGATGCCGGTCGACTGCTCGCGGCTGGCAGCGGCGATGTCGGCCACGATATCCGACACCTTGGTGATGCCGCCGACGATGCCCTGCACCGCGCTGCCGGCCTCGCGCGCCAAGCTGCCGCCCTGGTTCACCTGGGCGACCGAATCGTTGATCAGGGTCTTGATTTCACGCGAGGCCGTGGCTGAACGCTGGGCCAGGGTCCGTACTTCGCTCGCCACCACCGCAAAGCCGCGGCCCTGCTCGCCGGCACGTGCCGCTTCCACCGCGGCATTCAGCGCCAGGATATTCGTCTGGAAGGCGATGCCGTCGATGACGTCGATGATCTCCACGATCCGCGCCGACGAAGCCTCGATGTGCCCCATGACGTCGACCACTTGCCCGACCGCCTGGCCACCGCGCACCGCGGCCTGCGCCGTGCTGCTGGCCATGCTGCTGGCCTGGTTCGAATTGTCGGCGTTGTTCTTCACCGTGACCGTCAACTCTTCCATCGAGGCAGCGGTTTCTTCCAGCGCCGAGGCCTGCTGCTCGGTGCGCGAAGACAGGTCGATGTTGCCATTCGCAATTTCAGTAGCGCCGCTGGACAGCAAGACGGCGCCCTGGCGTACCTGCGCCACGATATCGTTCAGGCCGGCATTCATCTCGTTCAGTGCGCGCAGCAGTGCGCCGGTTTCGGTACGGTCGTCCGCACGCACGTCGATGTGGGTGGTGAGGTCGCCGGCAGCGACGGTGCGCGCCAGCTCGACAGCCTGGCTCAGCGGCTGGGTAATCGAACGGCTGATCTGGAAGGCGAACACGGCGCCGCCGATGATGGCAAAGATGGTCATGCCCAGCATCAGGTAACGCGCCTGTTCGTAGGCTTGCTGCGCATGCAAGGCGTCTTCCTCGCTCTTTTTCCTTTGCAGCGCCATGAAGTTGCGGATGTCGTCTTGCCATTTGGACGTTGCCGGACCGGCGGTGCCGAGCAGGTAATGAATGGCGTCCTGGGAGTTCGTTGCTGACAGCTCGACGAAGCGG
Source organism: Massilia sp. IC2-278 (assembly GCF_020708045.1). Classification (GTDB taxonomy): domain Bacteria; phylum Pseudomonadota; class Gammaproteobacteria; order Burkholderiales; family Burkholderiaceae_D; genus Telluria. The sequence continues at coordinate 367,740 of NZ_JAJFES010000002.1, read as the reverse complement.
TTGTTCATCGGGCGTACTGTCTCTTGCAGGGCGCTCAGGTCACGAATGAATTGCTGGCCTTGCGCATCGAGGGGCATGGCCTTCAGTTCGTTGAATGCACGGTTGTATTCCTCGCGTGCCGCCTCGACCTTGGGCGCTTCGCGCGCGGCTTCGGCCTTGTCTTCCAACAAGGCCATCGAGCGCACGACACGCGACACGATGTGCACCGAGTCCGACATCTGCTCGAGCAGCTCGATCTTCCTCATGTTGACGTTGACGACGTGCTCGGTGTCGGCATTGGTTTGCTTGATCTTGTGCAGGCCGGTCAGGGAAACGATGAGCAGGAAAAGAAGGATGATGCCGAAGCCAAGGCGCAATCGCGCCTTGATGGTGTAGCGGAGGAAGTTCATGTTCGTTTTCTTGTAAGCGAGGTTGATCGAGGCGATCCGAACAAGGGAAAAGAGACTTCTTCCATGACACCCTCTGGCTGGACCAGCAGGCTGTCTTGACGAATCAGACGACGAGAACGTAGCTTACAAGAAACTTAATCACATTGATGAATTCGTTACTTTAATTTCCCTTAAGAAATCAAAAAACAACGAAATATTGACAGATATGACGATGTTACATGCGGCATTTTCAGATAATCCAAGAAAATGCCGCCTTCAATGCCTTACTCCACCGTGACCGATTTCGCCAGGTTGCGTGGCTTGTCCACGTCGGTACCGCGCGCCAGCGCCGTGTGATACGCCAGCAGCTGCAGCGCCGCCACGTGCAAGATCGGCGACAGTTCGCCGTAGTGTTCCGGCAGACGGATCACGTGCAGGCCGTCGCCCGAGGTGATGCGCGAATCGACGTCGGCAAACACGTACAGTTGGCCGCCACGGGCGCGCACTTCCTGCATATTCGACTTCAGCTTTTCCAGCAGCGCATCGTTCGGGGCGATGGTCACGACCGGCATTTCTTCGGTCACCAGCGCCAGCGGGCCATGCTTCAGTTCGCCTGCCGGATAGGCTTCGGCGTGGATGTACGAGATTTCCTTCAGCTTCAGCGCGCCTTCCAGGGCGATCGGGTAGTGCATGCCGCGGCCCAGGAACAGGGCATTTTCCTTGCGCGCGAATTCTTCGGCCCAGGCAATGATCTGCGGTTCCAGCGCTAGCACCGAGGACAGGGCCACCGGCAGGTGACGCATCTGCTTCAGGTGCTCGGCTTCTTGCTCGTCGGTCAGGCGGCCGTTCACTTGCGCCAGGGTCAGGGTCAGCAGGAACAGGGCGGCCAGCTGGGTGGTAAACGCCTTGGTCGAGGCGACGCCCACTTCCACGCCGGCGCGGGTGATGTAGGCCAGTTCGCATTCCCGCACCATGGCGCTGGTCGAGACGTTGCAGATGGTCAGCGTGTGCGGCATGCCCAGGCTGCGCGCATGCTTCAGGGCGGCCAGGGTGTCGGCGGTTTCGCCGGACTGCGAGATGGTAACGACCAGGGTGTTCGGGTGCGGCACGCTGTCGCGGTAGCGGTATTCGCTGGCGATTTCCACATTCACCGGCAGCTTGGCGATGCATTCGATCCAGTATTTCGCGGTGAGGCCGGCGTAGTAGCTGGTGCCGCAGGCCAGGATCAGCACGCGGTCGATTTCCTTGAATACCTTATAGGCCTTGTCGCCGAAGAGTTCCGGCATGATGCCGGTCACGCCTTCGAGGGTGTCGCCGATCACGCGCGGCTGCTCGAAGATTTCCTTCTGCATGTAGTGGCGGTAAGGACCGAGCTCGGCCGCGCCGGTGTGGGCGTGCACGGTTTTCACTTCGCGCTCGACTGGGCGGCCTTCGGCGTCGACGATCCAGTAGCGCGACAGTTGTAGGTCGACCACGTCGCCTTCTTCCAGGTAGATGATCTGGTTGGTGGTGCCGGCCAGCGCCATCGCATCCGACGCCACGAAGTTTTCGCCTTCGCCCACGCCCAGGATCAGCGGCGAGCCCTGGCGCGCGGCCACCACGCGGTGCGGTTCCTCGCGCGTGAACACGGCGATCGCATACGCGCCGTGCAGACGCTTCACGGCCTGCTGCACGGTGTCGAAGAGATCGCCGTTGTACATGTAGTCGACCAGGTGGGCGATGACTTCGGTGTCGGTCTGGCTCTGGAACACGTAGCCAAGTTCGGTGAGTTCGCGGCGCAGCTCGTCGTGGTTCTCGATGATGCCGTTGTGGACCAAGGCGATGCGTGCGTTCTCTTCGCTTGGCGAGAAGTGCGGGTGGGCATTGTGCGAGGCCGGGGCGCCGTGGGTGGCCCAGCGGGTGTGGGCGATGCCGGTAAAGCCTTGCAGGCCAGTGCCCTGGATTTGCGTTTCGAGGTCGGCCACGCGCGAGGTGCTGCGCGAGCGTTGCAGGCGGCCATCCACGTGCAGGGCTACGCCGCAAGAATCGTAGCCGCGGTATTCGAGACGCTTCAGGCCTTCAATCAGGATGGGGGTGATGTTACGTTGCGCTACTGCGCCGACAATGCCGCACATAGAAAGACCTCGTGTAAAAAATTAGCAATAAAGCATATCCTATGGCAATGCGCATGAAATAAGCTTTCAGAATTCAATCGAAAACGTTATAAAATTTCACGCTCACACAGAGATGAAATATTATTTCATTTCAGACGAAATTATTACTTTAAATTTCATGACTGAACCTACGCCCCTGGATGAACTTGATCGTCGCATCCTGAACGCACTCCAGACTGATGCATCGCAGACGAATGCCGAACTGGCAGAATTGGTGCATGTGTCGCCGCCCACTTGTCTGCGCCGCGTCAAGCAGCTCACCGATGCTGGTGTTATCGAACGGCAAGTTGCAATTGTCGATCCGGCCAAGGTGGGAGCGCGCCTGACCGCCATCGTCGAGATCACGCTCGACGTCCAGGCCGCCGAACGCATGGAAGCGTTCGAGAAGCTGGCCGCCGCGGAAGATGCCGTGCTGCAGTGCTACCGCGTGGCGCCCGGGCCCGACTTCGTGCTGGTGGTGCAGGTGGTCGACATGCCGGCCTACCACGCGCTGGCGCACCGTCTGTTCGCCACCCACGCCAACGTGCGCAACGTCAAAGCCTATTTCTCCACCTTCCGTAGCAAGTTCGACACCCGCATCGCCATCTGAAAAGGGCTAAACGCCCTGTGGATAAACCGGTGGATGACCATGTGGAATCGGTATGGGTATCCCGTGCATAAGCCGGTGGATACCCATGTGGCTTAGTTGTTACTAAGCTGTCGATTTCCGGTGGATACGCGGTGGATTACTTCTTCACTTTCACCGGGCGGGTCCAGCCGTCGAGCGTCATTTGCTTGGGACGCGAGATGGTCAGCTTGCCGGCCGGCGCATCCTTGGTCAGCGTGGTGCCGGCGCCGAGCGTGGCGCCCTTGCCAACGGTGACCGGCGCCACCAGCTGGCTGTCGCTGCCAATAAAAGCATCGTCTTCGATCACGGTACGGAACTTGTTCGCGCCGTCGTAGTTGCAGGTGATCGTGCCGGCGCCGATGTTCACGCGCGAGCCGACGGTGGCGTCGCCCACGTAGGCCAGGTGATTGGCCTTGCTGTGCGCGGCGACCTGGCTATTCTTGATCTCGACGAAGTTACCCACATGGACGTCTTCGCCGAGCTCGGTGCCCGGGCGCAGGCGCGCATAAGGCCCGATCTGCGACTTCGGCCCGACAAGCGCATCCTCGATGTGGCAGAAGGGCTTGATGTTGGCGCCTGCGGCCACTTTGGCATTCACCAGCACGCAGTGCGGGCCGACCGTCACGCCGTCGGCCAGTTCCACGCGGCCTTCGAACACGCAGCCGACGTCGATCACGACATCGCGTCCGCAGATCAGTTCGCCGCGCACGTCGATGCGCGCCGGGTCCATCAGCGTTACGCCTTTTTCCAGCAGGGCAGTGGCGATGTTCAACTGGTGGCGGCGCTCGAGTTCGGCCAGCTGCACCTTGCTGTTCACGCCCGCCACTTCCCATTCGGCCATTGGGGAGGCCGATACCACCTCGACGCCTTCACTCACGGCCTGGGCCACGATATCGGTCAGGTAATACTCGCCCTGCGCATTGTTGTTCGACAGCGCGGCCAGCCAGCGCTTCAGGTGGCGCGTCGGGATGCACATGATGCCGCTGTTGATCTCGCGGATCGCACGTTCAAGATCGCTGGCATCCTTTTCTTCGACGATGCGCACGATGCGGCCGTTCTCGCGCACGATGCGGCCCAGGCCGAAGGGATTAGCCTGCTCGACGGTCAGAATGCCGAGCTTGTCGTTGCCAGCGGCCTCAACCAGGCTGCGCAGCGATTGTTCGGTGGTCAGCGGCACGTCGCCGTACAGCACCAGGGTCGGCGCGTCTTCATCGAGTTGCGGCACGGCTTGCATCACGGCATGGCCGGTGCCCAGTTGCGGCTGCTGCAAGGCGGTGTCGATGGCAGTGTTCGTACCAGCGGCGCCGTCCAGCGCCAGTTTGCCCACCATCTCCGGCACCGCTGCGCCGCCGTGCCCGTAGATCACGCATAATTTGCTCGGCGACAGGCGTCGCGCCGTATCGATGACATGCTGCAACAGCGGCTTCCCAGCCAGCGGATGCAGAACCTTAGGCAGAGCGGACTGCATCCGCTTTCCCATGCCGGCGGCAAGGATGACAACGTTCATAAGCCGATTTCAAAAAGAGTTAATAAGATGAAAAAGTTTAGCACGCATGACACCCTGTTCCAGCGCACGCGCGCACTGTTCCTGATCGGGCTGCTCGCTTTACTAACCGCCTGCAGCACCATCCGCTTCAGCTACAACCACGGCGACACCCTACTGTACTGGTGGCTGGACGCCTATGTCGATTTTGAGGGCGATCAGTCCGACGGCGTCAAACAAGACATCAAAGAATTGTTCCAATGGCATCGAAAAACCCAGCTGCAAGACTATGCGGCGTTGCTTGCCAAATACCAGCGCCAGCTGGCGGCCAATCCGACCCAGGCCGATTTGCTGAATGCCTATAAGGAAATCCGTACCCGCACCGAAACCCTGGCCTACCACGCCGTGCCGGATATGGTGGACCTGGCGCGCTCGCTCACGCCCGAGCAGATCAAGCAGATAGAAGAGCGTTTCGAGAAGAAAAACCGCGAATACCGCAGCAAGTTCGTCAGCGGTAGCGTCGAAAAGCGCAACGAAGCGCGCTACGACAAGTCGATGGAGCAACTGAAACTCTGGTTCGGCAGCTTCAGCCGCGAGCAGGAAGCGGCGCTGCGCCGCGCGTCGGACGCCCGTCCGCTCGACAACAATATCTGGCTGGAAGAGCGCATCCTGCGCCAGCGCAAGATCCTGGCACTGGTACGCAAGATTCAGGCGGAAAAGCCGAGCAAGGAACAGACCACGGCCATGATCAATGGCCTGATCCGCGAATTCTTCACCCGCATGGATGCGCCGGAGCGCAAGGCCTTCTACGACAGCTATACGAATGCGACCGTGAATTACATCCTCACCGCGATCCGCATCGCCACGCCGGAACAGAAAGCGCATGCGCAAAAACGCATGCAGGGCTGGATCGACGATTTCAACGCCTTGGCCAAAGAGGCGAAATAATCCGATAAACCAGCGTGGTATAGTGCGCGCCATGCAAAGAAAGCCAGCAAAACCCCAGGGCCAGCACGGGCGTCCGCGCCTGGCCCCGCAGCAAGTGCGCATCATCGGCGGCGAATGGAAACGGCGCCTGCTGCCGGTGCTCGACGCCCTCGGCCTGCGCCCTACGCCCGACCGCGTGCGCGAAACCGTCTTCAACTGGATCAACCACCAGGTCGCAAACGACTGGGAGAGCGTCGACTGCCTCGATTTGTTTGCCGGCAGCGGCGCACTCGGCTTCGAGGCCGCCAGCCGCGGCGCCCGCTCCGTCGTCATGCTCGACTACCACGGCCCGGCCGCACGCCAGCTCGAACTGAACAAGGAAACCCTGAAGGCGCAGAACGTCTCCGTGCTGCGCGGCGATGCCTTCGTGGTGGCGCGCGACATGGCTGCGCGTGGCCAGCGTTTCGACGTGATCTTCCTCGATCCGCCGTATCAGCAGGATTTCGTGGCCAAGGCGCTGCCGCTGTGTATCGATCTGCTGAACGAGGGCGGCATGGTGTATGTGGAAGCTGAATTCGCGCTGCCGCAGGGCGCAGACACGCCTGATTGGCTCCTGCCCTGGGAACAGGTCCGTGCCGACAAGGCCGGCATGGTTTTCTACCACCTGCTGAAATTGCACGAAAACAAGGCATAATGCCCTTAATTTTGCTCAATTAACGGGCAAAGTGGCTCCAGGGGTGGGGCAACTGCCGGATTTTCATGCATAATGCGCCTTTAAACACAGGTGTTTCTCCCAGGGAGCCACAATGGTTGTAGCCGTTTATCCAGGTACCTTCGATCCGCTCACCCGCGGCCATGAAGATTTGGTCCGCCGCGCGTCGGGTCTGTTCGATACGCTCGTGGTCGGTGTTGCCGACAGCAAGAACAAGAAGCCTTTCTTCTCGCTCGAGGAACGCCTGGAAATCGCCAACGAGGTGCTCGGCCATTATCCGAACGTGAAGGTCGAGAGTTTCTCCGGCCTGCTCAAGGATTTCGTGCGCAAGCACGATGCGCGCGTGATCGTGCGCGGCCTGCGCGCCGTGTCCGACTTCGAATACGAGTTCCAGATGGCGGGCATGAACCGCTACCTGCTCCCGGACGTCGAGACCCTGTTCCTGACCCCGTCCGACCAGTACCAGTTCATCTCCGGCACTATCGTGCGCGAGATTGCGATGCTGGGCGGCGACGTGTCGAAATTCGTCTTCCCTTCGGTGGACCGTTGGCTGCAAAAGAAGATCGCAGCAATGAACCTGCCGAAAGCCTGAATCCGCATATCCGATTCGGGCATTTAACAGGCAATAAGCGAGCAGTATCATGGCCTTACTGATTACCGACGACTGCATCAATTGCGACGTGTGCGAGCCCGAGTGCCCGAACGATGCGATTTCGATGGGCGAAGAGTTCTACCAGATCGATCCGAACAAGTGCACCGAGTGCGTCGGCCACTTCGACGAACCCCAGTGCGCCTCGCTGTGCCCGGTCGCCTGTATTCCCCTCGATCCGGCCTGGCGCGAAACGCGCGAGGAATTGATGATCAAGTACGAACGCCTGACAAGCGCAAAGAACACCGCCTGAATACCACGCCGGCCCCGCGCCGGCGTTTTTCTGCCCGGCGCGCACGTCATGTAGGTATTCTGACAAGCGCGATTTGCCATGCTAATCTTCCTGCATGGCCCCTCCGGACGATAACGATGCTTGCAATGCGCTGCCGCACAGCGTCAGCGAGAACATCGGCACGATCGCCGAATACTGCGAGCGCAACGAAGAGCAGGTCACCGTCGCCCAAAAGGTGGTCGAGAAAGTCAGCCTGTTCCTGGGCAGCCCGAGCTATTTCGCCGTCAACGTCACCTTCATCGTTTGCTGGCTGCTGTGGAACAGCCTGGCGCCGGCGTTCGATCTCGAACAAATCGACGAGCCGCCTTTCTATTGGCTGCAGGGTTTTGTCTCCCTGAACGCCTTTATCATTTCCACCACCGTGCTGATCCGCCAGAACCGCATGTCGAAGCTGGCCGAGCGCAATGCCCATCTCGATTTGCAAATCAGCCTGCTGTCGGACGAAAAGACCAGCAAGATCATCGCCATGCTGGAAGAAATCCGGCGCGAGAGCCCGAACCTGATGGACAAGCCCGACCGCGAAGCCCAGGAACTGGCCAAGCCGGCCGATGCGCCCAGCGTGTTGAGCGCCATCGAACGTGAGACGAAATAAACGAAACGGCATCAAGCGAGACGCATCCGGCCACATCGGAATGTGCTTCCGCAGCATCGAAATAATCCTCGGCTGTTGATTTCAGACAAGAGTTCAATGCTATATTGCTATCCAGGTTTTAGCACGGTCATTCTTTTTTAATGGCGAGTGGCCGGATGTACACCGATAAACTAGGAGACAGCATGAAAGCGTTGAAAACCCTCGCTGCTGGCGCCGCCCTGGCGCTCGCGTTTTCCCTGCCGGCCATGGCCGCTATCGACGTCAACGGCGTCAAGTTCGAGGACATAGCCAAGGTCGGCGGCAAGGACTTGAAACTGAACGGCGCCGGCATGCGCACCAAGCTGGTGATCAAGGTCTATGCGGCCGGCCTCTACCTTCCCGAGAAAAGCAGGAATGTTGCCGAGATCCTGGGCATGGAAGGCCCGCGCCGCGTGACCCTGGTCATGGCGCGCGATATCTCGTCCGAAGACCTGGCCAAGGCCTTCATGGACGGTATCAACGATAACCTGGACAAGGCGGAGAAGGCGAAATTCGTCACCCAGATCAACAAGTTCGGCGAAATGTTTGCCAGCGTCGACCAGATCAAAAAGGGCGACGTGCTGCACATGGACTGGGTGCCGGGCACCGGCACCGTGTGCGAATTGAACGGCAAGCGCATCGGCGGCACCGCGATCGACATCGGCTTCTATAACGCCGTGCTGCGCATCTGGCTGGGCGACAAGCCGGCCGACAGCTCGCTCAAGCCGGCCCTGCTGGGAGACGCGAAGTAATCGCTGAAATCATCTTTGTAAAGACATAAAAAAACGCGGCGCCGGTAATCCGGGCGCCGCGTTTTTTATTCAAGACGCGGTAATCAGGCGCGCGCTGCAACCCGGGCCGGTTTGGCGATACGCGGGCGTACGGTCAGCACCAGTGCGCGCACGATGCCGCTCAACAGCGGGCGGAAGAACATGACGAAGGCCACACCCAGCGCCAGCATCAGGGCCATGAGCAGCAGATCCGCGGCCGGCAGGGGCGGGAAGGAAAACTGGGTAACGCTATCGACGAAGGCCATGATCTTGTTGAGTTGATGTTGTTTTTTTCAACTATAGTGCAGTGCAGCATATAAATCTAATTCCGTTCGATGATGGCGCTTATATGGATCGTGAATGGAAATGCGTTACACTGACAGACAGACTTAAAAACCGGCTACAGCGCCTAACGAGACGAGATCATGAGCTTTCTGACCCTGGACCTGAATTTGCTGCGCGTTTTCGACGCAGTGATGACCGAGCAAAACCTGACGCGCGCCGCAGGTCATCTTGCGATGACCCAGCCTGCGGTATCGAACGCCATCAAGCGCCTGCGCGAGAGCCTGGGCGATGAATTGCTGATTCGCACCGCCTACGGCGTAAAGCCCACGCCCCGTGCCGAAGCCTTGTGGCCCTCGGTGCGCCAGGCGCTGGCGGCGCTGGAAGCGGCGGTGATGCCGGAAACCTTCGACGTCTCGAAAGCCCAGGCCACGTTCCGCATGGCGATGGCCGACGCCACTGCCGCCTATTGGCTGCCCTCGCTGATGCGTTCGATCGAGGCGGAAGCGCCGGGCGTGAACATCCGCATGGTGCCGCTGACCACGCGCGAACCGCGTCCGATGTTGCTCCGTGGCGACATCGATCTGGCGGTGGGTTTCTTCCCGGGCGTAGCGGCGCAGCTGTCCTACGAAACCGGTTCGCCGATCCGCCACGAGCGTTTGTATTCCGGGCAGTACGTATGCGTGATGCGCAAGAAGCATCCGCTGGCGGACGGCAAGCTCGACCTGGATGCGTATTGCAAGGCGAATCACCTGCTGGTGAGTTTCTCGGGCCGCGCCCATGGCCTGGTCGACGAGGCGCTGGCCCAGATCGGGCGCGAACGCCGCATCCTGCTGACCGTCAACCAGTTCTTTACCGCAGGGCGGGTGGTGGCGAATTCGGATTTGATTACCGTGCTGCCGAAACACCTGATGGTCTCGACCGGCATGACCGAGGCCCTGATCTGGCGCGAGCTGCCGTTCGCGCTGCCGGCCGTGCACCTGGACATGCTCTGGCATGAGCGCGACGGCCGCAGCCCGGCGCATCGCTGGCTGCGGAATAACCTGGAAACGACGGCGGCGGCGGCGACCAAGCCGTTGATGGAACGGCAGGCCGCTTAAAAGAGGTTTGTTTTTCGTAGGGTGGGCACTTGTGCCCACGCGGTGCAAAGCATCCGGCTACGGAACGTGTGACAACATCTCGCAGCCTCGCAATTGTGTTTGCCGCGCAAAAAAGCGTATCGTTGAATTAAAAACGCCGCGTGTCCACATCCGGACACGCCACGTTACCTCATCCGTTTCGACAGAACGAAGCCAACACGACGCATCGTTCCGCGTGGGCACGGAGTGCCCACCGTACGGTTACAGCCAACGATTCAAGCAAGCGCCAGTCAACATCACCGAATCGGCAACTTCGTCGTATTCTTGACCTCTTCCATCACCGCATACGTGTGCGTCTCGCGCACCCCTTTCTGCAGCAGCGTCTTGCCCAGGAATTCGCGGTAAGCCGCCATGTCCTTCACGCGCGCCTTGACCAGGTAGTCGAAGCCGCCCGCCACCATGTGGCATTCCAGCACTTCCGGAATCAATTGCACGCTCTGCTTGAAGGCGTCGAACACCTCCGGCGTGGTGCGGTCCAGCACGACTTCGATGAAGACCAGCAGCGACACATCCAGCAGCTGCGGATTCAGCTGGGCCGTGTAGCCCGTGATGTAGCCCGACTCGTGCAGCTTGCGCACGCGCTCGAGGCAGGCGGCCGGCGACAGGTTAACGCGCGCGGCCAGCTCGACGTTGCTGATGCGTCCATCGTTCTGCAACTCGGCCAGTATTTTTTTCGAAATCTTGTCCAACATGGCGTCTCCGCTCTCACCGTAAATATTATTTGGCCGAATTCTCGCACCAAAAACTATCTATTGCTAGTGCCCGTTAAAAACAGAATTAATCCAGAAGAATTCCTTCTACAATCAAACGATTGAAGCACGGTACAAATCGCGCGTCGCTTGCTGCTGCAAGCGGCGCTTTTTTCTGTGCGCTTTCCCTTTTCCTGACCTTTCACAAGACCCGCCATGCAGATCGCCGCCACCCCGGCCACCACCTTCGTCCCATTCGACACCTTCCAGGCTGAAATCAAGCAGGAGCAAGCGCCGTTGCGCGCCGCCATCACCGCCGCCTACCGCCGCGACGAGACCGAAGCCGTCCAGTGGCTGCTGGCCCAGGGCGCGCGTCCGAGCGCGGATGCGAAACCGCTGGCGCACCGCCTGGTCTCGAACGTGCGCACGAAACGCACCCGCGCCTCGGGCGTCGACGCGCTGATGCATGAATTCTCGCTGTCATCGGAAGAGGGCGTCGCGCTGATGTGCCTGGCCGAAGCATTGCTGCGCATTCCCGACAGCGCCACCGCCGACCGCCTGATCGCCGACAAGATCAGCAAGGGCGACTGGCGCAGCCACCTGGGCGAATCGCCGTCGCTGTTCGTGAACGCGGCCACCTGGGGCTTGTTGGTCACCGGCAAACTGGTGTCGACCAACAGCGAACGCGGCCTGGGCTCGGCCCTGACGCGCCTGATCGCCAAGGGCGGCGAACCGCTGATCCGCAAGGGTGTCGATATGGCCATGCGCATGCTGGGCAACCAGTTCGTCACCGGCCAGACCATCGAGGAAGCGCTGAAGAACAGCCAGGCCAACGAAACCCGCGGCTACCAGTATTCCTACGACATGCTGGGCGAAGCGGCACTGACCGAAAGCGATGCCCAGAATTACTACGCCTCCTACGTTGCGGCGATCCACGCGATCGGCAAGGCCTCGAACGGGCGCGGCATCAAGAATGGCCCCGGCATTTCGATCAAACTGTCGGCCCTGCATCCACGCTACAGCCGCGCCCAGCATGCGCGCGTGATGGGAGAGTTGTTGCCGCGCGTGCGCAACCTGGTGCTGCTGGCGAAAAGCTACAACATCGGCATCAACATCGATGCGGAAGAAGCAGACCGCCTGGAAATCTCCCTCGATATGTTGGAAACCCTGGCATTCGATGCCGAGCTCGCCGGTTTCGAGGGCATTGGCCTGGTGGTGCAGGGCTACCAGAAGCGTTGCCCCTTCGTGATCGACTACGTGGTCGACCTGGCGCGCCGCAGCGGCCAGAAGTTCATGGTGCGCCTGGTCAAAGGCGCCTACTGGGATGCCGAGATCAAGCGCGCCCAGGTGGACGGCATGCCGGGCTATCCGGTGTACACGCGCAAGGTCTACACGGACGTGTCCTACCTGACTTGCGCGCAAAAATTGCTGGGCGCGACCGACGTCATCTACGCCCAGTTCGCCACCCACAATGCGCACACCTTGTCCGTGATCTACACCTGGGCCAAGGAACGTGGCGTCGACAACTACGAATTCCAGTGCCTGCACGGCATGGGCGAAACCCTGTACGACCAGGTCGTCGGCAAAGATAACCTGAACAAGGCCTGCCGCATCTACGCCCCGGTCGGTTCGCACGAAACCCTGCTCGCCTACCTGGTGCGCCGCCTGCTGGAAAACGGCGCGAATTCGTCGTTCGTGAACCAGATCGTCGACGAAAAGATTCCGGTCGAGTCGCTGTTGAACGACCCGTTCGAGGTAGCGCGTGCCAGCGGCGGCTTGCCGCACACCGGCATTCCCCTGCCGCGCGCGATGTTCGGCGCCGAGCGCAAGAACTCCGCCGGCATCGATTTGACGAATGAAGATGCACTGCGCGTACTTGGCATGGAACTGTCGCGCCAGCGCGAGTATGCCGCCGCGCCATTGATCGCGGGAGAAGTGCAGGGTGCGGATTCCCTGAACGTGGTGAATCCGGCGCAATCGGCCGATATCGTCGGCAAGGTTCTCGAGGCATCGAAAGCCGATGTCGATACCGCGCTGGCCGCGGCCGCCGCCTTTGCCGGCGAATGGCAGTCCAGCGCCAACGGCGAGCGCGCCGCGATCCTAATGCGCGTGGCCGATCTGTTCGAGGAAAACATTGCCGAGCTGATGGCCCTGGCCGTGCGCGAAGCCGGTAAATCGCTGCCGAATGCGATCGCCGAGATCCGCGAAGCCGTCGACTTCCTGCGCTACTACGCTGCACAGGCGAAAGACGCCACTACAGCCCAGGCACTGGGACCGGTCACCTGCATCAGCCCATGGAACTTCCCATTGGCCATTTTCACCGGTCAGGTGGCTGCAGCCCTGGCTGCCAGCAACGTCGTGCTCGCCAAACCGGCCGAGCAGACCCCGCTGATCGCTCACCGCGCGGTGCAGCTGTTCCACGAAGCCGGTATCCCGGCCGCCGCGCTGCAGCTGCTGCCGGGCCGCGGTGAAGTGGTCGGCGCGGCCCTCACCGGCGACGCGCGTGTGAAAGGCGTGATCTTCACCGGCTCGACCGAAGTGGCGCAGCTCATCAACCGCACGCTGGCGAAACGCGGCGAAGTCGAAGGCATCGACATTCCGCTGGTGGCGGAAACCGGCGGCCAGAACGCGCTGATCGTCGATTCCTCGGCACTGCCGGAACAGGTCGTGCAAGACGTGCTGAGCTCGGCATTCGACAGCGCCGGCCAGCGCTGCTCGGCCCTGCGCGTGCTGTTCCTGCAAGACGATATCGCCGACAAGACCATCCGCATGCTCAAGGGCGCGCTGGGCGAACTGCGCGTCGGCAGCCCGGACCGCCTGGCCACCGACATCGGCCCGGTGATCGATGCCGAAGCCCAGCGCAATTTGCTGGCCCACATCGAGCGCATGAAGGCGACCGCGAAAAACCACTTTGCCCTGGAACTCCCGGCCAGCGTGACCTCGCAGGGGACGTTTGTTCCGCCGACCGTGCTGGAGATCGGCTCGCTGAACGAGCTCAAGCACGAAGTCTTCGGCCCGGTGCTGCACATCGTGCGCTACCGCCGCGCCGACCTGGGCAAGGTGGTCGATTCGATCAACGCCACCGGTTACGGCCTGACCCTGGGCGTGCATTCGCGCATCGACGAAACCATCGACTTCATCACCACCCGCGCGCATGTGGGCAATATCTACGTGAACCGGAACATCGTCGGCGCCGTGGTCGGCGTACAGCCGTTCGGTGGCGAAGGCAAATCCGGCACCGGCCCGAAAGCCGGCGGCCCGCTCTACCTGAAGCGCCTGCAGCGCGGCGCCGCAGCGCTGCTGGAGCACAACCGCAAGGCTTGCCCGGCGCTGGTGTCGCTGCTGGTCTGGGCGCGCACCCATGGCCACGGGCACATTGTCCAGCTGGGCGAAGGCTACACCCGCACCCAGCTGAACGGCAGCGAACTCGTCTTGCCGGGCCCGACCGGCGAGCGCAACACCCTGGCCTTCTGCCCGCGTGGCGCCGTGCTGTGCGCAGCCGATACTTTGCCGGCGATGCTGAACCAATTGGCAGCGGCGCTGGCCACCGGCAACCGCGCCTATGTGCTGGCCGGCGCGAGTCTGGCCGTGCCGGACGATCTGCCGGTCGAAGTAAAAGACCGCATCCGTTTCGTCGGTGCGGCCGACGTGGCGCAGTGCGATTTCCAGATCGCTCTGGTGGAAACCGGGCTGAAGGGTGCACTGCGCTCGCAGCTGGCGGCGCGTCCGGATGCGATCGTCGGCATCGTCGATACCGATGGAAACGCACCAGTGGATTTGTGGCGTTTGGTGGCCGAGCGCGCGCTGTGCGTCAACACGACCGCGGCTGGCGGCAACGCAAGCCTGATGACGCTGGGGCTGTAATCATGTAGCAGTTTTATTCTTACAAACGGAGGAAGACATGCTGGTCGGCGTTCCAAAAGAAATTAAAAACCATGAGTACCGGGTCGGCTTGACCCCGCCTTCCGTGCACGAGCTGGTCGCACGGGGGCACCAGGTGATTGTTCAAACGAACGCCGGCAGCGAGATCGGTCTATCCGACGATCAATACCTGGCCGCCGGCGCCAGCATCGTGGAGACGGCGAAAGAGGTCTTTGCGCGCGCCGACATGATCGTCAAGGTCAAGGAGCCGCAGCCGCAGGAGTGCGCAATGCTGCGCGCCGGCCAGATCCTCTACACCTATCTGCACCTGGCGCCCGATCCCGAGCAGACCGCGGCGCTGGTCCATTCCGGCGCCGTCTGCATTGCCTACGAAACCATCACCGGCCAAGGCGGCGGCTTGCCGCTGCTCGCGCCGATGAGCGAAGTGGCGGGGCGCATGGCGATCCAGGCCGGCGCGGCCCACCTGGAAAAGTCGAAAGGCGGCATGGGCTTGCTGCTGGGCGGCGTGCCGGGCGTGGCGCCGGGCCATGTGGTGATCATCGGCGCCGGCGTGGTCGGCACCAATGCGCTGCAGATGGCGGTAGGCACCGGCGCCCGCGTGACCGTGCTCGACAAGAACATCGACCGCCTGCGCCAGCTGGATCTGGTCTACGGCAACCGCATTTCCACCCTGTATTCGAATGCCCATGCGATCGAGGAAGCCGTTTTATCGGCCGACCTGGTCATCGGTGGCGTGCTGGTGCCCGGTGCGGCAGCGCCGAAACTGGTCACGCGCAACATGATCGCGCGCATGAAAAAGGGGTCGGTGGTGGTGGACGTGGCCATCGACCAGGGCGGCTGCTTCGAGACCTCGCACCCGACCACGCATGCCCATCCGACCTTCGTGATCGACGGCGTCGTGCATTACTGCGTGGCGAACATGCCGGGCGCCGTCGCCCGTACCTCGACCTTTGCCCTGAACAACGCCACCATCGGCCACGCCGTGGCGCTGGCGGGCAAGGGCTGGCGCCAGGCATTGGCGGATGACGTTCACCTGCGCAATGGCCTGAACGTTTGCCAGGGCAAGATCACTTACCAGGCCGTGGCCGATGCCTTGAACTACGACTACACGCCAGCCGATTCCCTGCTCGACTGAGTCATCTTTACGACACCGTGCTTTCCGTCTCCAGGCAAAAGCGCCTGACGATGTGAAAGGCATAACGCGCGGCCACTGATTTCACGAAACGCATGAAATCATGGGCCGCGTTTTCATTGGCGTTGTCGGAAATCGTCCTGATCACGCCAAACGGCAAGCCCAGTTCGTAGCAGACCTGGGCCACCGCCGCACCTTCCATTTCCACCGCCACCAGCCCGGGCAGGGCCGCATTCAAGACATTGATGTGCTGCGCATCGTTGATGAACTGATCGCCGCTGGCAATCAGGCCGCGGTGGATGCGCGGCCGCGTGAGCCCGAACACCGTTTTTTCGCGCGGATCGATGGCGTTGTCGAAGTCGTTGTCCAGGAAGCCATGCGCCGCATCGACCAGACGCGTGCCGAGCTGGTGATCGGCAGGGAAGTGGGTCAGGCCGGTCAGCGGCACCTCGAAGCGCGGGAACAAGGGACTGGCATCCATGTCGTGCTGGACCAGCGATTCGGCCACCACGATGTCGCCGACCTGCACCGTTTTGTCGCCGGCGCCGGCAACGCCGGTAAACAGGATGTGCGTAACTCCGAACTTCTCCACAAGCGTGGTCGCTGTCATGGCAGCTGCAACCTTGCCTATACGCGATAAAACGCACACAGCGTCGATTTCCCAGAGTTGTCCGAGCCAGTACTCGCGTTGACCATGGATGAGCTTGTAGGGGCTCTGCATGGCCTCTACGAGCCCCTGCTGTTCTTCGTGCAAGGCGCTGATGATCCCTAGACGCATGTTTTGCTTGTTTTGAGTTCAAAAAAGAGCCTGCAAAGGAGCTACAGGCGCTGGAAATGGCACTTATGCCCGCTGTTCGCGTTTTTTACTGTTTACAGTAGTAAACGTATATATAAAGCTGGTAGTGATAGTAAACGATGATGTTGTTGTGGATAAGAAGAGTTTTCTCCACAAGATCAGCAGTTTACGCCAGCGCGAACTGGCTGGACAAGGATTGTATCCAGCCAGCACAGATGTTGGAGAAAAAACGGCTTGTCGATAAAGGCGTCGTTTTTGCACATCCGATCCTGTGCATATCCAGCGGCTTGTCCACAGCCGAGCTGCCTTCAGGCCGCTTTTTGCTGGCAAAACAGGGGTTGAGCAGTGTTTCCGCTACCTGGCAGGGCGTATTCGGCGCTGCGCTGCACTGCCGGCAGCTTGCTCCTGGCGGATGCGACTCCAGCCTGGCCGCGATCGCGGTCGGGTTTGTCATCTCCTTTTGTCCCGTTTCGACAGCGCGGACAAAACCAGGTCGAACAGGGCCGGCAAGATTTCGGCAGGCTCCAGCAAACGTGTGTTCAGCGGTCGGTTTTCCGCAGTCGACAGCGAACGCGTCTTCGCGACTTTTTGCCAAACCTTTCATCAGCAGCGTACGCGGCAGCATTTGCAGTACCGCAGGCGGGTTTTTTTTGCTTTTCCCCCGCACTTGCGCACTTCATCTTCTTAATAAGTAGATAGATATAAAGTTGGTAGTAGTAGTAAACGCCCCCTCATCTGTGGATAAACCCGTTTTTCTCCACAGCGTCAATGGTTTACGTGCTTCCGGATGGGCTGGACAAACCTTGCTTCTGGCTTGCACGATTTTTGTACAAATTCGGCGTGCATGTGGAAGTCGGCCGTTCTGCACATTCCTTCCTGTGGATATACATGGGCTTGTCCACAGTTGGCAGCGCCAGGTCGACCAGCATCGCCTTGCCGAACCTGCTTGTGGGCGAGCAGAACGCGTTTTATGGCCTGGGCCAGCATGCCGGAGGCGAGCAGGCTTGATGTGCAGCTTTCTGCCAACAGTCGAGCTCGCAACGAAAAAATTTTTTTTTTCGAGCGCGCAGCGCGGAGCACCTCAGGTTTACAACCAAAATCTGTATACAAGGATAGTAGTAGTGTTAACAACTGCCCTTTTCTGTGGATAAGCAGGTTAACGGATGAGAAATCATTGGTTTACGCGCGGTATAAGCTGGTGATTTGCCCCTGTATGTTCCTGGTGGCAAATCTGGACAACAATCGCGGGCGTGGAAAAAGCCGCGTTTTTTCACAATCCGTTCTTGTGGATATCAAGAAGCTTATCCACAGTGGCGCCTCTAGCGCAGCGTTTACGATCTGGTAAGCTAGGTGTTGTGAACTGAGACGCAAGCCGGGGAGGGCGTGTGCTGGTCGTTCGCGTCCGTTTTCGTGGCAGCGCTGGGTGGAGCGTTGCCGGGAAAGGGCCTGGGCTGGCGCTTCAGGCCGGATGTACGTCGGCCGCCAGGATGTAGCCATTGCCCCAGACGGTCTTCAGCAGTTGCGGCCGGCGCGGATCGGTTTCGATTTTCTTGCGCAGGCGGCTGACCTGGCTGTCGATGCTGCGGTCGAATGCTTGCGGATCGCTGCCGGCGGTGAGTTCCAGCAAGCGTTCACGGCTGAGCACGGTATTCGGATGGGCCAGCAAAACCCGCAGCAGCCGGAATTCCCCGCTGCTGAGCGCAACAGGCACGTCCTCCAACCCGCACAGTTGGCGTTGTTCGACGTCGAACAGCCAGCCGCCGAAGCGGTAACTGCCGGAAGGCAGGGCAGGAGGCGCTTGCCGCTGGCGCGACATGCGGCGCAATACCGCATGAATGCGCACGACCAGTTCACAGGGATTGCAGGGTTTCACGATGTAGTCATCGGCGCCGCTGCCGTAACCCGCGATCAGTTGCACCGGGTCCTGTTGCCTTGCCAGCAAGATGACCGGCGTCCCCGATTTCATCCGCAGCGTGCGCACCAGGGCCAGCGCTTCCGCACCCGGTGACGGAAAATCCAGCACCGCGAGGTCGAAACATTGTTGCCGGCACAGGCGCCTGGCGTCGGCGATGTTGCAAGCCTCGGTGACCGCCATGCCGTATAGCCGCAGCTGCTTGCCCAGCTGTTCGCGTACTGCCTCGTTCGGATCCATCAACAGGATATGGCTCCTGTTTTCCATCACATTCTCCCTGCTTCAACCGCTCTTGCGGCGCTGCCACAATTTGACAAACTTTTCGTGAAGTAAATGTTTATGATAATGATTATCATTTACAAGCTTCGGGTTTGACAAGGCACGCCCGCCTGTGTCGGCCTTTCCATCATGTTTTGTGCTGAAAAGTTCACATCGGCCGCCTTGCCGATGCCGGTGCCGCAGGTGGGCGCCGCATTACGGCAGCGTCTGCCTGCATCGCAGGATATGCCGGCGCCGGGCGCACAAGACAAGAGCGAATACGTGTCCAGATTGCGGTTCGCATGGCATCCGGCGCCCGCTACGGCGCCCGCATCCTGGCCTGACGGCAGGTAGTGGATCGCCACCGCCGGCAGCGCCAAAGAATATTCCAAAGCAAATAGAGAGAGAGCAAAAGTGAAAAGCAATACAGTCATGCCGTCCGCCCTGCGTGCGATGTCCCTTGCCGTCTGCGGCACCCTGGTCTTCGGCGCCGCCCACGCCGCCGCCGCTGTCACTGGCGATGCAGCCGTCAGCACCAGTGCCGGCACCGAAGAAGGCAGGATGGCCACCGTCGTCGTCACCGCCGCCGGTTTCGAGCAGCAGATCGCCGACGCGCCGGCCAGCATCAGCGTGATCACCCGCGCCGAACTCGACAAGCGCCCCTTCCGCGACCTGACCGATGCCCTGCGCGACCTGGAAGGCGTGAGCATCACCGGCTCGACCAACGAAAAAGACATCCTGATGCGCGGCCTGCCGGGTTCGTACACCCTGATCCTGGTCGACGGCAAGCGCCAGAGTACGCGCGACGCCCGTACCAATGGCAATTCCGGCTTCGAGCAAAGTTTCATCCCGCCGCTGGAAGCGATCGAGCGCATCGAAGTCGTGCGCGGACCGATGTCCTCGCTCTACGGTTCGGACGCGATGGGCGGCGTAATCAACATCATTACGCGCAAGGTGGCGCAGGAGTGGGGCGGCTCGCTCGGCTTCGACACCACGCTGCAGGAACACAGCGAATCGGGCGACAGTTACCAGGCCCAGTTCTACCTGAGCGGCCCGATCAAGCTTGACACCGTCGGCCTGCAAATCTGGGGCAAGCAGTACAAGCGCGACGAAGATGCGATCCTGGCCGGCTTCACCGGCGCCAAGGACCGCGACCTGAACGCGCGCCTGGCATTCACGCCGAATACCGATCACACCGTCATGGTCGAAGGCGGCGTCACCGATGTGCGCCGCCATGCGTCCGGCGGCGAAACGCTGGCCGCGACCGCCGCCAACACCTACAACAAGCACAAGCGCAACCATTATTCGATTTCGCACGACGGCAACTGGGGCATCGGCAAGTCGGAAATCTCGCTGCAGCACGAATCGGCGCAGCGCTGGGCCTATACGCAGAACAACGCCGGCGACTTCGTGGCAAATGTGCGCGCGCCGAAAATCGAGAACACCGTCTTCGACGCCAAGCTGAACATGCCGCTGGGTGCGCATTCGCTGGTGGTGGGCGCGCAGTGGAACGAAGCGAAACTGACCGACCAGAACCCGGGCCGCCGTACCGGCGTCGACGAGCACTTCAACGTCAAGCAGCAGGCGCTGTTTGCCGAAGACGAATGGAAACTGACCGGCACCGTGTCGCTCACCGGCGGCCTGCGCCTGGACGACCACGAAATCTACGGCAAGGAATGGAGCCCGCGCGGCTACGTGGTCTGGCACGCCAACGACATGATGACCGTCAAGGGCGGCATCTCGAAAGGCTTCCGCGCACCGGACATCCGCACCATCGCGCCGGGCTACGCCTACACCACCGGCGGCGGCGGCTGCACCTACGGTCCGAACGGCACCTGCGGCGTGATCATCGGCGACCCCAACCTGAAGGCGGAAACCAGCACCAACTATGAACTCAGCGCCCACCTCGACAACAAGCGCGGCTGGACCGGCGGCGCCACCGTGTTCTATACCGACTTCAAGGACAAGGTCGCGAATGCCCTGATCTACGCCTCGCCCGGCGTGCCGGCGCGCTGGTCGGAAGACCCGAACTACCGCCTCTGGTACAGCTACAACATCGACAACGCAACGATTCGCGGAGTGGAATTAACGGCGCGCTACAAACCCTCGCGCGCGCTGAACGTCAGCGCCAACTACACCTACACCGATTCCGAGCAGAAGGGCGGCGACTACGCCGGCTACGCCCTGACCCGCACCCCGAAACACGCGGCGAACTTGCGCGCGGACTGGACGGTCAAACGTGGGCTGACGGTGTGGTCGGCGGCGAATTACCACGGCAAGGAAATCAACGCCGCGGCGCGCACCGGCACCAACGGCCAATTGCTGGCCAACGGCGTGCGCCAGTACGACGACTACACCCTGGTCGACGCCGGCGTGTCCTACCGTGTGAACCGCAGCGTTACGCTGAATGCCGCCCTGTACAACATCGGCGACAAGCAGCTGGACGATTTGACCTACAACACCGTGGGCGATGGGCGCCGGGTGTGGATTGGATTGAACAACAGCTTCTGACCGTGCAATTAACATCAGGTAGGGTGGACTCCCGAGTCCACGCTGTATAGCACCGTTGAAAGTCGAAACGCTTTCAACGGTCCATGCCGACTTTATCGGCAACCGTTTTGCGATCTGGTAAGCTTTGCTTCATTGAATCGCTTAATTGCGTCGCTTTCCGGAAGGATGCCGTATGGAGTTCAGTTCGCTGTTCAGGCTGCCGATCATCCAGGGCCCGATGGCCGGCGGCGCCACCACGCCCGAGCTGGTGGCCGCCGTCTCGAACGCCGGCGCCCTCGGCTCCTTTGCCGGTTCCCTGCTGTCCCCGGCCGCCCTGCGCACCGGGGTCGAGCGCATCCGCAGCCTCACCGACCAATCCTTCCTCCTGAATTTCTTCGTCCAGCGCACTCCCACGCCGTCGAGCGAAGAAGTCGAACGCGGCGCCGAACTGCTGCGCCCCGTCTGGGAGAGCCTGGGCTGGAGCGCACTCCCGCAACCGAAGCAATGGTGCGAAGACTTCGACGCCCAGTTCGAAACCCTGCTCGACCTGCGTCCGGCCGCGGCCAGCTTCACCTTCGGCATTCTCGACGCCGTTCAGGTCGAGCGCCTGCACGCGGCCGGCATCCTGGCCATCGGTACCGTCACCACGGTCGACGAAGCGCTGGCCTGGCAAAGCATCGGCGCCGATGCCGTGATTGCCTCCGGCATCGAGGCCGGCGGCCACCGCGGCACCTTCATCGGCCGCCAGGAAGACGCCACCTTGACTGCCCGCGAACTCTGGCCGGCGGTGGTGCAGGCGGTGGACATCCCCGTGATCGCCGCCGGCGGCATCATGGACGGCAACGATATCAAGGCGGCGCTGGCGCTGGGCGCCGCGGCGGTGCAGATGGGCACGGCCTTCCTTGTCACCATTGAATCCGGCATCCACCCCGCCTACAAGCAGCGCCTGGTCGAGGCCGAAGGCCAGCCGACCCGCCTGACGCGCAGCTTTTCCGGCCGTTATGCGCGCGGCATCGAGAACCGCTTCATGCGCCAGATGGCGCCGGTGGAAGCGCAGGTGCCGCCTTACCCGGTGCAGAACGCCTTGAC
Organism: Massilia sp. IC2-278; assembly: GCF_020708045.1. Lineage (GTDB taxonomy): Bacteria > Pseudomonadota > Gammaproteobacteria > Burkholderiales > Burkholderiaceae_D > Telluria. Next base: position 345,500 of record NZ_JAJFES010000002.1, on the reverse strand, counting down.
CGGCAGTATCCGCGCCGCCGCCGCAACGAGCAACGACACCGAGCTGATGTCGCTCTGGGCCGGCACCGGCGTGGCGCGCGCACGTCCCATGCCGGCTGAACAATTGATCGCATTATTGGCATCCGAACTGCAGTCCTGACAGGAGACACTGCGTGGAAACGGCTGGAGAATACGACTACATCATTGTCGGCGGCGGCACCTCGGGCTGCGTCCTGGCCAATCGCCTGACCCGCAACAAGAACGTCAACGTGCTGCTGATCGAAGCGGGCGCACGCGACGATTACCTGTGGATCCACATCCCGGTCGGCTATTTGCACTGCATCGGCAACCCGCGCACCGACTGGCTGTTCAATACCGAACCCGACCCGGGCCTGGGTGGGCGCGCCCTGATCTATCCACGCGGGAAAGTGCTGGGCGGTAGTTCCTCGATCAACGGCATGATCTACATGCGCGGGCAGAAGGGCGACTACGACCGCTGGGCAGTCGAAGCTGGCGACGATTCCTGGCGCTGGGAGCGGGTACTACCGCTATTCAAGAAGAGCGAAGACCATTACCTCGGCGCCAGCGAACTGCACGGCGCCGGCGGCGAGTGGCGCGTGGAAAAGCAGAGACTATCGTGGAAGATCCTGGATGCCTTCCGCGATGCGGCGGCCGAAGTCGGCATCGCGAAAATCGACGATTTCAATACCGGCGACAACGCCGGCTCGTCCTATTTTGAAGTGAACCAGCGCCGCGGCATCCGCCTGAATACGGCAAAGGCCTTTCTCAAGCCGGCGGCGCAGCGCCCGAATCTCACCATCATGACGGGCTGCCACGTGGAACGTTTGCTGATCGAGGAGGGCGAGGGCGGCAAGGTGTGCAGGGGCGTGCAGTTCACCGGCGGCGGCCGCGCCTTTACCGCGACGGCGCACCGCGAAACCCTGCTGGCGGCCGGCGCGATCGGCTCGCCGCATATCCTGCAACTCTCCGGCATCGGGCCGGCGGCCAGCCTGCAGCGTCACGGCATCCGGCCGGTGGTGGATGCGCCGGGCGTGGGCGAAAACCTGCAAGACCACCTGCAGCTGCGCATGGTCTACAAGGTAACGGGCGTAAAAACGCTGAACACCAGCGCCGCCAGCTGGTTCGGCAAGATGAAGATCGGCATGGAGTATGCGCTGTTTCGCAGCGGACCGATGTCGATGGCGCCCTCGCAGCTGGGCGCCTTTGCGCGCTCGGGTCCTGAGGAAGCGACGCCGAACTTGCAGTACCACGTGCAGCCGCTGTCGCTGGAAAAGTTCGGCGACCCCTTGCACGGTTTTCCGGCGTTCACGGCCAGCGTGTGCAATCTGCGGCCGAGCTCGCGCGGGCATGTGCGCATCGCCTCGAACGACAGTTATGCGCCACCGAAGATCACGCCGAACTACCTGAGCACCGACGCCGACCGCCGCACGGCGGCGCAGGCGCTGGCGCTGACGCGGCGCATCGTGGCGGCGCCGGCGCTGGCGAAATACCGGCCGGAAGAATTCAAGCCGGGGCCGCGCTTCCAGACCGAGGAAGAACTGGCGCAGGCGGCGGGACTGATCGGGACCACGATTTTCCATCCGGTGGGCACCTGCCGCATGGGGCGGCGCGGCGATCCGGCAGCGGTGGTCGACAGCGAATTGCGCGTGATCGGGGTCGACGGTTTGCGCGTGGTGGATGCGTCGATCATGCCCTTCATCACCTCGGGCAACACGAATTCGCCGACCTTGATGATCGCGGAAAAGGCGGCGGAGATGATCGCGGCGGATGCACGGGAAGCGGTGGCGCGGCCGGCGCTAATGACGGTCTAGTTCGTAGAGTGCGCACCGTCAGAGTGCATTTTCCGGCGATTTTCTTCATCCCGTCCGCATCGCGAACCACTTAGCTCAGCCGTGCAAATATGCACACCGGGTGCGCAAAACTACCCAGCCTGTGCAGCGGCGCACAAAGGCTGTGTTGTATTGTCCACTACAACTCTTCTGTGTAATATCCGTCAAGAGTCTACGCAGATAGGCTGATTGGTTGTCGAGGCAGCACGTGTAAAACGTACCGGAGACACAATGACAGACGTCATTCTTGAGACAAAGCGCCTCACCAAGGAGTTCAAGGGTTTCACCGCCGTGAATGGCGTCGACCTGCAGGTGCAGCGCGGCCATATCCATGCCTTGATCGGCCCGAACGGCGCCGGCAAGACCACCTGTTTTAATTTGCTCACCAAGTTCCTGGTGCCATCGTCTGGCCAGATCCTGTTCAACGGCAAGGACATCACCGGCGCCAAGCCCGCGCAGATCGCGCGCATGGGCATCATCCGTTCCTTCCAGATTTCCGCCGTCTTTCCGCACCTGACCGTGCTGCAGAATGTGCGCATCGGCCTGCAGCGCGGGCTCGGCACCAGCTTCCACTTCTGGCGCAGCGAAGGTTCGCTCGACCGCCTGAACGCGCGCGCCATGGCGCTGCTGGCCGAGGTCGATCTCGAAGGCTTTGCCGATACCGTGACCGCGGATCTGCCTTACGGCCGCAAACGCGCGCTCGAGATCGCCACCACGCTGGCGATGGAACCGGAACTCATGCTGCTCGACGAGCCGACCCAGGGCATGGGCCACGAAGACGTGCACCGCGTGACCGAGCTGATCAAGAAGGTCTCGGCGGGCCGCACCATCCTGATGGTTGAACACAACATGAACGTGGTGTCCGGCATCTGCGACCGCATCTCGGTGCTGCAGCGCGGCGCCATGCTGGCCGAAGGCAGCTACGCCGAGGTCTCGAAGAACCCGCAAGTGATGCAGGCCTACATGGGCACGGCGGACGGCGAACTCGAAGGAGCACATGGATGACGGCAGCAGCGCTTGAAATTCGCAACCTGCAGGCCTGGTATGGTGAATCGCACATCCTGCACGACATCGGTTTCACGGTAGCCCAGGGCGAAGTCGTGACCCTGCTCGGCCGTAACGGCGCCGGCCGCACCACCACGCTGCGCGCCATCATGGGCCTGACGGGACGCCGCACCGGTTCGATCAAGGTCAACGGCGTCGAGTCGATCGGCATGCCGACCCACCGCATCGCCCACCTCGGCGTCGGCTATTGCCCGGAAGAGCGGGGCATCTTCGCCTCGCTGTCGGCCGAGGAAAACCTGCTGCTGCCGCCCGTGCTGCCGAAAGCCGGCACCGCGATGTCGCTCGACGAGATCTACGAGATGTTCCCCAACCTGTACGAGCGCCGCCACAGCCAGGGCACGCGCCTGTCGGGCGGCGAGCAGCAGATGCTGGCGGTGGCGCGCATCCTGCGCACCGGCGCACGCCTGCTGCTGCTCGACGAAATCTCGGAAGGGCTAGCGCCGGTCATCGTGCAGACCCTGGCGCGCATGATCACGACGCTGAAGAACAAGGGCTACACGATCGTCATGGTCGAACAGAATTTCCGCTTCGCCGCACCGCTGGCGGACCGGTTCCACGTGGTCGAGCACGGGCAGATCGTCGAGACCATCGCATCAAGCGAACTCGACGCACGCATGCCCGTCCTGACCGAACTGCTCGGAGTCTAGACCACCCGGGCAGCTTTTAACGCTTTCATGCTTCAACGCTTCACATACAACAACGGAGACAAGATGAAACGCACAACCCTCGCCCTCGCCACCGCCGCCGCATTCGCCACCGCAGGCTTCACGCTGCCGGCCCACGCCCAGATCAGCGGCGACACCATCAAGATCGGCATGATCACCGACCTGTCCGGCGTGTATTCCGACGTCGACGGCAACGGCGGCGCCGAAGCCGTGCGCATGGCGATTGCCGACCTGGGCGGCGCCGTGAACGGCAAGAAGATCCAGTTCATGGTCGCCGACCACCAGAACAAGCCGGACATCGCCGCCTCCAAGGCGCGCGAATGGTTTGACCAGCAGGGCGTTGACATGCTGATCGGCGGTACCAACTCGGGCGCCAGCCTGGCCATGGCGAAAGTCGCGGCGGAAAAGAAAAAGGTCTTCATCTCGATCGGCGCCGGCACCGCGCAGCTGACCAACGAACAGTGCTCGCCCTACACCGTGCACTACGCCTACGACACCGTGGCGCTGGCGCGCGGCACCGGTTCGGCCGTGCTGAAGCAGGGCGGCAAGAGCTGGTACTTCCTGACCGCCGACTACGCCTTCGGCCAGTCGCTTGAAGGCGACACCACGGCTGTCGTGAAAAAGAACGGCGGCACGGTGCTGGGCAGCGTGAAGCATCCGCTGTCGGCCTCGGACTTCTCGTCCTTCCTGTTGCAGGCGCAATCCTCGAAGGCGCAGGTGCTGGGCCTGGCTAACGCCGGCGGCGACACCATCAACTCAATCAAGGCCGCCAACGAGTTCGGCCTGACCTCGAAGATGAAGATCGCCGGCCTGCTGGTGTTCATCAACGACGTCCACACCCTGGGCCTGAAAACCACGCAGGGCATGTACCTGACCGACGGGTGGTACTGGGACCAGAACGCCGATACCCGCGCCTGGTCGAAGCGTTATTTTGCCAAGATGAAGAAGCAGCCGTCGATGCTGCAGGCGGCCGACTACTCGGCGACCACCAACTACCTGAACGCGGTGAAGGCGACGGGCACCGACGATTCGACCAAGATCATGGAACACCTGAAGGCGACCAAGATCAACGACATGTTCGCCAAGAACGGCGTGATCCGTCCGGATGGCCGCATGGTCTACGACATGTACCTGATGCAGGTGAAGACGCCGAAGGAATCGAAAGGGCCGTGGGATTACTACAAGGTCGTGTCGACGATTCCGGGTGACCAGGCGTATACGACCAAGGCCGAGACCAAGTGCGCGGCGTGGAAGTGATCGTTATTCGATTGGATGTCGCATTAACGCAAGCATGATTTGAACGCGTGGACGGCTCGTGATTCAGGCCCCCAGCCTGAATCACTCCACGCGTCCAACGATATTTCGCATCACTGCGGCAAACCGGTACTGCCGTAATGCTGGCGTGATTTGAACGCGTGGACGGGAAACCCGTCCACCCTACTTCCTGGTGCCTATGGAAATCTTCGGAGTCCCCCTGCAAGCCCTGATGTCCCAGCTCCTGTTGGGCCTGGTCAACGGCTCCTTCTACGCGATGCTCTCGCTCGGCCTGGCCGTCATCTTCGGCCTGCTGAACGTCATCAACTTTTCCCACGGCGCCCTGTACATGATGGGCGCCTTCATTGCCTTCATCGGTGTCAACAACTACGAGCTGAACTACTGGATGATGCTGGTACTCGCGCCGCTCGTCGTCGGCGCCTTCGGCATCGCGGTCGAAAAGACCATGCTGCGCTGGCTTTATAAACTCGACCATTTGTACGGCCTGCTGCTCACCTTCGGCATCACGCTGCTGCTGGAAGGCGTGTTCCGCTCCTTCTTCGGCGTCTCGGGCCAGACCCTCGATGTGCCGGAGCAATTGGCCGGCGCCACCGACCTCGGCTTCATGATCCTGCCGAACTACCGCGCCTGGGTGGTCGCCGCCTCGCTGGTGGTCTGCCTGGGCACCTGGTTCGTGATCGAAAAGACCCGCCTCGGCGCCTACCTGCGCGCCGGCACCGAGAACCCGAAACTGGTCGAGGCCTTCGGCATCAACGTGCCGCGCATGGTTACGCTGACCTACGGCTTCGGCGTCGCGCTGGCCGGCCTGGCCGGGGTGCTGGCCGCACCGGTGATCAACGTCACGCCGCTGATGGGCTCGAACCTGATCATCGTCGTCTTCGCCGTGGTCGTCATCGGCGGCATGGGTTCCATCCTCGGCTCCATCGTCACCGGCCTGATGCTGGGCGTGATCGAAGGCCTGACGCGCGTGTTCTATCCGGAAGGTTCCGAGGTGGTGGTGTTCGTGGTGATGGTCATCGTGCTGCTGCTGCGCCCGGCCGGCCTGTTCGGGAAGGAGAAGTAAGCATGAACAAGAAAATCCTGTACGCCATTGCACTGGCCATCGCACTGGCGGCGCCGTTCTTCGGCTACCCGGTATTCCTGATGAAGCTGCTGTGCTTCGCGCTGTTCGCCTGTGCCTTCAATCTGCTGATCGGCTTCACCGGGCTGCTCTCTTTCGGTCATGCCGCCTTCTTCGGCAGCGCGGGTTACGTGACCGGCCATTTGCTGGCGAATGTCGGCCTGTCGCCCGAGCTCGGCATCCTGGCTGGCGTGGCGGCCAGCGCCGTGCTGGGGCTGGTGATCGGTTCGCTGGCGATCCGCCGCCAGGGCATCTATTTTTCCATGATCACCCTGGCGCTGGCGCAGATGGTGTACTTCGCCGCGCTGCGCAGCCCCTATACCCATGGCGAGGATGGCTTGCAGGGTGTGCCGCGCGGCAAGCTGCTGGGCCTGGTCGATTTGTCGAGCGACCTCACCCTCTACTATGTGGTGCTGGCTATCTTCGTGCTCGGCTTCGCCCTGATCGTGCGCACCGTGCACTCGCCCTTCGGCCAGGTGCTGAAAGCCATCAAGGAAAACGAGCCGCGCGCCATTTCGCTCGGCTACGACGCCGACCGCTACAAGCTGCTCGCCTTTGTGCTGTCGGCCGCGCTGACCGGCCTGGCCGGCGCCACCAAGACCCTGGTGCTGGGCTTCGAGACGCTGACCGACGTGCACTGGACCATGTCCGGCCTGGTCGTGCTGATGACCCTGGTCGGCGGCATGGGCACCATGGCCGGGCCGATCATCGGCGCCTTTATCATCGTGGCGCTGGAAAACAAGCTGGGCGAAGTCGGCACCGCGCTGGCCGAGACCACGGGCATCGAATGGTTCTCGTCGCTGGGCGAATCGGTGGGCATGGTGACCGGCCTGATCTTCATCGTCTGCGTGCTGCTGTTCCGCCGCGGCATCGTCGGCGAGATCGGCGCGCTGTTCGAGCGCCGTGCTCGCAAGAAGCCGGGCACAATCAAGCCGAGTGTCGTGAATGCCGACAGGGAAATCGCATAGGAGAAATCGTATGAAGGAAACCTCGCAGATTCTGAGCGTGAACGGCTTGCGCATGCATGTGATGACTGCGGGGGAGGGGCCGGCCGTGCTGCTGATGCACGGCTTCCCCGATACCCACCTGGTCTGGCGCAAGCAGGTCGGTCCGCTGGTGAACGCCGGCTACCGCGTGATCGTGCCCGACATGCGCGGCTATGGCCAGACCGATGCGCCGACGGCGGTCTCGGCGTACCGCACCCGTTACATCTGCGACGACATGCTGGCGCTGCTCGACCAGCTCGGCATCCAGAAGGCACGCCTGGTCGGCCATGACTGGGGCGCGCTGATCGGCTGGCTGCTGTGCATGCGTGCGCCGGAGCGCTTCGAGCAATACGTGGCGCTGTCGGTCGGACACCCGGCCGCATTTGCGCGCGCCGGCATCATGCAACGCCTGCGCAGCAGCTACATGCTGTGGTTCATGGTGCCTTTCCTGCCTGAGCAATCGCTGAGCTTTAACGACTTTCATGCGATGCGCAACTTTACCAAGGAACCGACGCAATACGATGTCTGGCGCCGCAACCTGCGCGAGCCGGGCCGCCTGACGGCAGCCTTGAACTATTACCGCGCGAATGTACCGCGCATGATGCTGCCCGGCGGAAAGGCCGATCCGGTCTCGGTGCCGGTCATGGGTGTGTGGAGCAGCCGCGATGTGGCGCTGACCGAAGAGCAGATGCGCGACTCGGCGCAGTTTGCAAGCGCCGGTTTCCGCTACGAGCGCATCGACGGCGCCGACCACTGGCTGCAACTGACGGCCGCCGATCGCCTGAATGCCTTGCTGCTCGACTTCTTTGCGGCCGTGCCGCAGTCCCGCGCGGCAGCGGCTGAGGTGTGATTTTTACCTTGTGATGCGCTACAGCGCGGCGGCGTAGATCGCCCGCGCATCTGCGCGCGTCAGGGTGCGCGGATTATTTCCCAGCAGGCGGGTCTGGAGCATGGCGTCGTCCGCCAGCCGGTCCAGGTCGCTTTCATGGATTCCCACTTGTTGCAGCGTAGTCTGGATGCCGGTGATGCGGGCCGTCTGCTGCATCGCCGCGACCAGTGCTTCGGTGCGCGCTTCCTCGCTGCCGCTGGCCTGCGGCACCGCAATCGCCGCCAGCTCCGCATACAGCGGCGCCGCTTCCGGCGCATTGAAGCGCAGCACATGCGGCAGCACCAGCGAGTTCGACAGGCCATGCGGCACGTGGAAGATGCCACCCACCGGATAGGCCAGCGCATGCACCGCCGCCACCGGCGCGTTTGAGAATGCCTGGCCGGCCAGGCAGGCGCCGAGCAGCATCGCTTGGCGTGCCGGCAGGCGGCTGCCGTTTTCGCAGGCGGGGATCAGGTTTTTCGACAGCAGCTCGAGTGCCTGGCGCGCCAAGGTGTCCGACATCGGATTCTTCTTGTGCTTGCTGGTATAGGCTTCGATCGCGTGGACCATGGCATCGATGCCGGTGGCGGCGGTCACCATCGGCGGCAGGCCCAGGGTCAGCGTCGCATCCAGGATGGCGATGTCGGCGTAGAGCTGGGGCGCGACCACGCCCATCTTGGTGGTGGCGCCGGTCGTCACGATGGCGATGTTGGTCACTTCCGAACCGGTGCCGGCGGTGGTCGGCACCTGCACCAGCGGCAGGCGCGATCCGCTGACCTTGCCGATGCCGTAGATGTCGGCGAGCTGTTGTTCGCCGGTGGCCAGAATAGCGATCAGCTTGGCGACGTCCATCGAGCTGCCGCCACCGAGGCCGATGACCAGGTCGGTGTCGTTTTCCTGGGCGAAGCGCACCGCATCGTTGACCACATTTTCGGGCGGGTCGGCCACCACGCCGGAGTAAAGGGTGACGGTAAAACCGTGGCGCTGCAAATCCAGGCAGGGGAGTTCGGCCAGGCCGGTGCGCAGGAATCCGGCGTCGGTGACGACCAGGGCGCGGCGCGCGCCGGGGAAGCGTTCGCGGACGATCTCGCCGAGGCGGGCAGCGGCCCCGGTCTCGGAAAGGATGCTGGCAACGGTGCTGAAGGCAAAGTCGGTCATGGTCTCGTTCCGGGTGTTGTTATCGGCTTAGCTTACACCAGAATGGCCGGGCTGCGACGATGGGCAGGCGGCCAGGGCCGCACTGCACTGCCTGGCAAGATCATGCGTACAATTTCACCTTTCCAAGTTTTGAAAGCAGTTGATGATTGACTTTGTATGGCTGGGCGGCGCAGCTTTCCTGGCGGGGCTGGTGGACGCGGTGGTCGGCGGTGGCGGGCTGATCCAGGTGCCGGCGATCTTTTCCGTGTTGCCGAAGGAAGTACCGGCGACCCTGCTCGGCACCAACAAGCTGGCCAGCATTTTCGGCACGAGCGCGGCGGCGCTGAAATATGCCCAGCGTGTAAGGGTGGCATGGAGCGCGGCGGCGCCGGCGGCACTGGCGGCGTTTGCCCTGTCCTTTGTCGGCGCCTGGACCGTGACCCGTGTGCCGGGCGACTTCGTGCGCAGCCTGCTGCCGCTGATCCTGCTGGCGGTCGCCATCTATACCTTCCGCAAGAAAGACCTGGGCTCGGTGCATGCACCGGTGCACAGTGGATCGGCCGAACGCTGGTGGGCAATCGGCATGGGGGCGGCCATCGGGTTCTACGATGGTTTCTTTGGGCCGGGTACGGGCAGCTTCCTGATCTTCCTGTACGTGCGCTTTTTCGGCTTCGATTTCCTCAGCGCCTCGGCGGCGGCGAAGATCGTGAATGTCGCCTGCAATTTGTCGGCCCTGATGTGGTTCGGTTACAGCGGACACATCTTGTGGCAGTTGGGCTTGCTGATGGCGGTGTGCCAGATAGCGGGTTCTTTGGTCGGCACCAGGCTGGCGATCCAGCACGGCAGTGCTTTCGTACGCAAGCTGTTCCTGGTCGTGGTCTCGGTGCTGATCGTCAAGACAGGTTTCGATGCCATTGTCAGGTGGTTCAGCTGAGGCTAACTGCGCTGTTTCACGTGGAACAAAAGCCGGCCCAGCCGGCTTTTTTTACGTCGCAATAGCCCGATTGTTTCACGTGGAACGTCGTTATCAACTTCTAAAGCTGTGTTCCACGTGAAACAAAAACGGCTGTGTTTTTCCGTCGATCTGAGTCTGCGTCGAGAAAAGCTCCTATAATCCGCTTCTATACTCCGCGTCTAAGCGCAACTTAGTCCTTTGCTTCACACATCCCATCATGCTATTTCCAACTGAATTCGACGTGATCGTCGTCGGCGGCGGCCATGCCGGCACCGAGGCAGCGCTCGCTTCCGCGCGCACGGGGCAGAAGACGCTGCTCCTTACCCACAACATCGAGACCTTGGGTCAGATGTCCTGCAACCCTTCGATCGGCGGCATCGGTAAGGGCCATCTGGTCAAGGAAGTCGATGCCCTGGGCGGCGCGATGGCGATTGCCACCGACGAGTCCGGCATCCAGTTCCGCATCCTGAACTCCTCGAAAGGCCCGGCTGTGCGTGCTACGCGCGCCCAGGCCGACCGCATCCTGTACAAGGCGGCGATCCGTTCGCGCCTGGAAAACCAGCCGAACCTGTGGCTGTTCCAGCAGGCCGTGGATGACCTGATGGTCGAAGGCGACCGCGTGGTCGGCGCCGTGACCCAGATCGGCCTGCAGTTCCGCGCCCGTGCCGTCGTGCTGACGGCCGGTACTTTCCTGGACGGGAAGATCCACGTCGGCCTGCAGAACTACTCGGCTGGCCGCGCCGGTGACCCGCCTGCGCTCTCTTTGTCAGCGCGTCTGAAGGAACTCAAGCTGCCGCAAGGTCGCCTGAAAACCGGCACGCCGCCGCGCATCGACGGCCGCAGCATCGACTTTTCGCAGCTGGCGGAACAGCCGGGCGACCTCGATCCGGTGCCGGTCTTCTCGTACATGGGCAATGCCGCCATGCACCCGCGCCAGGTGCCGTGCTGGGTCACGCACACGAATGCCCAGACCCACGACATCATCCGCAACGGCCTCGACCGCAGCCCGATGTACACCGGCGTCATCGAAGGCGTCGGTCCGCGTTATTGCCCGTCAATCGAAGACAAGATCCACCGCTTCGCCTCGAAGGAATCGCACCAGATCTTCCTGGAACCGGAAGGCTTGACGACGAACGAGTTCTACCCGAACGGGATCTCGACCAGCCTGCCGTTCGACGTGCAGCTGGCCCTGGTGCGCTCGATGAAGGGCATGGAAAACGCCTTTATCCTGAGACCCGGCTATGCCATCGAATACGATTATTTCGACCCGCGCGGCCTGAAATCGACGCTGGAAACCCGCGCCATCAAGGGCCTGTTCTTTGCCGGCCAGATCAACGGCACCACCGGCTACGAAGAAGCGGCGGCCCAAGGTTTGCTGGCTGGCCTGAACGCCGCCCTGCAAACCAAAGGTGAAGAGTCCTGGACCCCGGGCCGCTCCGAAGCCTACCTCGGCGTGCTGGTCGACGACCTCACGACCCAGGGCGTGGCCGAGCCTTACCGCATGTTCACCAGCCGCGCGGAATACCGCTTGTCGCTGCGCGAAGACAATGCCGACATGCGCCTGACCGAGGTCGGCCGCAAGCTCGGCGTGGTCGGTGATGCGCAGTGGCAAGCGTTTGAAACCAAGCGCGAATCCGTGGCGCGCGAGCTGGAACGCCTGCGTTCGACCTGGGTGAATCCGCGCATCCTGGCAGCCGCCGAATCCGAGCGCGTGGTGGGGCAGGCGATCGAGCGCGAGTACAACCTGGCCGATCTGCTGCGCCGTCCGGGCGTCGAATACGACACGCTGATGAGCATGAACGGCGTCGAAGGCCAGGCCCTGGCTGGCCCTGGTGTAGAAGATCCTGCGGTCAAGGAACAGGTGGAAATCCAGCTGAAATACTCGGGCTACATCGACCGCCAAGCACGCGAAGTCGAGCGTCACGACTATTACGAAAACCTGAAATTGCCGGACAACCTGGACTATCTGGAAATCGCGGCACTGTCGATCGAAGTGCGCCAGAAGCTCGATAAACAGCGTCCGGAAACCCTGGGCCAGGCCTCGCGCATCTCTGGCGTGACCCCGGCAGCGATTTCCCTGCTGCTGGTCCACCTGAAAAAACGCGGCGCCAAAGGCTTTACTAGCGTGCCGGCTGCCAGCGAGGAGGCTGCACAGTGAGGGGTTTTGATCGAGAAAAACTGACCGCGGTGCTAAACGACGGCATCGACGCCATGGATTTGCCGCTCTGGGCCGCCCAGCGCGAGCAGCTCATGGATTACTTGGCGCTGATGGCCAAGTGGAATGGCGTCTACAACCTGACCTCGCTGCGCGATCCGATGCAGATGGTGACCCACCACCTGCTCGATTCGCTGGCGGCAGTGTCGGCCTTCGAAGGCGTGAAAAACGTGCTCGACGTCGGGGCAGGGGGCGGCTTGCCGGGCATCGTGCTGGCCATTGCCCGGCCCGACATGCAGGTATCGCTGATCGACACCGTGCACAAGAAAACCGCCTTCCTGACCCAGGTGAAGGCGGAACTGGGCCTGAAAAACGTGACCGTGTACACGATGAAGGTGCAAGACCTGAAGGCAGGCCCGTTCGACGTGATCACCTCGCGTGCTTTTGCCGACCTGTCGGATTTCGTCAACTGGTCCGGACACCTGCTGCAAGAGGGCGGCCGGTTCATCGCCCTGAAAGGCACGGCGCCGGCGGACGAACAGGAACGGCTGCCAGGCGAATGGAAGGTAAGGGAATTGAGGCCGATCAAGGTGCCAAAAGTGGAAGCAGAGCGTCACCTGGTTTTCATCGAAAAATCGAAGCAGGACGATTCAACCAATCAATAACAGAGCTAACCGAGTAAACGGTTTATATCGTTTAAACAGAATAAACCGTTTATACGGTTTAAACGAAATGAACGATATAACTGAAATCGGCAGCATCCGGATCAAATAGATGGCAAAGATATTTTGCGTAGCAAACCAGAAGGGCGGCGTCGGCAAGACGACCACCAGCGTCAACCTGGCCGCAGGCCTGGCCAAGCTCGAGCAGCGCGTGCTGCTGGTCGACCTCGACCCGCAGGGCAATGCCACCATGGGCGCGGGGATCAACAAGGCCACGCTGGAAGCGTCGACCTACCACGTGCTGCTGGGCGAAGCCGACGTCACTGAAGCGCGCGTGCGCTCGGAAGCAGGGCGCTTCGACGTGCTGCCCGCGAACCGCGACCTGGCCGGCGCCGAAGTAGAGATGGTGGAGCTCGACAGCCGCGAGCGCCGCCTGAAGAACGCATTGGCCAAGGTCGACGCCGAGTACGACTTCATCCTGGTCGACTGCCCGCCGGCCCTGTCGATGCTGACCCTGAACGGCCTGTGCGCCGCGCATGGCGTCATCATCCCGATGCAGTGCGAGTACTACGCGCTGGAAGGCTTGTCCGACCTCGTCAACACCATCAAGAAGGTGCACGCCAACCTGAATACGGACTTGAAGATCATCGGCCTGCTGCGCGTGATGTTCGATCCGCGCATGACGCTGTCGCAGCAGGTGTCGGCGCAGCTGGAGCAGCACTTCGGCGGCAAGGTTTTTAAAACCATCATCCCGCGCAACGTGCGCCTGGCCGAAGCGCCGTCCTACGGCATTCCGGGCGTGACCTTCGACCCTTCGTCCAAAGGGGCGCAGGCGTATATCGCGTTCGGGGCCGAAATGGTCGAGCGCATCAAGACCATGTAATCAGCGAAACGAGCAGCGGAGACATTTATAAATGGCTACAAAGAAATTCAAAGGCCTCGGCCGCGGTCTTGATGCTTTATTGGGCGGCGACCTCGATGCGGTGCCGGCCCCGGCACACGCACCATCGTCGCTCGCCATCGCGCAGCTGCAGGCGGGCAAATACCAGCCGCGTACCCGGATGGACGAGGGGGCCTTGCAGGAGCTGGCCGCGTCGATCAAGACCCAGGGGGTAATGCAGCCGGTGCTGGTACGTCCGGTCGACGGCGGCCGCTACGAGATCATCGCCGGCGAACGCCGCTTCCGCGCGGCGCAGCTGGCCGGCCTGGACGAGATCCCGGTCCTGGTGCGCGAAGTGGACGACCAGGCCGCCGCGGCGATGGCCCTGATCGAGAACATGCAGCGCGAGGACCTGAATCCGCTGGAAGAAGCGCAGGGCATCGCGCGCCTGATCTCGGATTTCAATTTCACGCATGAGCAGGCGGCGGGCGCGGTCGGCCGTTCGCGCAGCGCGGTGTCGAACCTGCTGCGCCTGGTGAACCTGGCCGCGCCGGTGCAGACCATGCTGATGGCGGGGGATATCGACATGGGCCATGCCCGGGCGCTGCTGTCTGTGGATAACGCCAGCCAGATCGCCCTGGCCACGCAGGTGGTGGCCAAGCGCCTGTCGGTGCGCGAGACCGAGAAGCTGGTGGCGCGTGCGATCGAGGAGCTCGATGCACCGGCAGCGGCGGCAAGACAGAAGGAAAAGTCGGGCGACATCGTGCGGCTGGAAGAAGAGCTGTCCGACAAGCTGGCGACGCCGGTCGCGTTCAAGATGGGGCCGAAAGGGAAGGGGCAGATGATCATCGACTTCTCGAACCTCGATGTGCTCGAAGGTGTGCTGGCCCGTCTGCGCGCATAAGAGGAGGGCGGACGGCTCGTGGTGCAAGCCCCCGGCTTGCACCACTCCACGCGTCCAACCCAAGCCTGAGGCTTAAACAACTGTCGTATTCACCCAACAATAGTTGAACGCGTGGAGTGATTCAAGCTGGGGGCTTGAATCATAAGCCGTCCACCCTGCGCGTCAGACCAACTGGCCAACGCCGCATCCGATTTCCAAACCTCCGCACCACCCCATTCTCCCCGGGTAAATCCCCTTCGAACGGCCCCATCCGGCATCTGTATTCCGCCCCGCGAACTGCACGTAAAACCTGCCGATCTATCAAGATTTATGTGACATTTCAAGCCCTTGCACGCTACTACCGCACAGCTGGAATCGTTTGACTCAGATGCACTAACGAACATATAATCCCGCTGATTCATGTAATTACCACACCGTAACTCGGTTCAAACGGCCAAGGCAGAAGAAAAAAAATGTTGCGCCTGGTCTCCCTGCAATTGATCGCAACAGCTGTCGCCGGCCTCGTCGCCGCACTGCTGGGGGGATGGCCTGCGATGTTTTCGGCGGTACTCGGTGGAATCTGTTGTGTTGTGCCCAACGGCATCATGGCGCTGCGCTTGTTCGCCGCCGCACACCAGCCGGGCGGGACCAACCCGTTCACGTTTTTCATCTGGGAATTTATAAAGATTGCGTTAACGCTTGCCCTGCTGGCGGCAACTGCGTGGCTGTACCGTGACCTGAACTGGCTGGCGCTCCTCGCCGGGTTCATCGTGGCGCTGAAAAGTTACATATTCTTATTATTTAGGCACTGATATGACGACAACCGTAGAAGGCGCAGCACACCACGCGCCCACCGCAGGCGAGTACATCAAGCACCACCTGGCGCACCTGTCGAACACGCACCAGAATGGCCCGGTCGACTTTTCGGTCTTCCACTACGACACCATGTTCTGGTCGATCCTGATGGGCGCGATCGGCTGCCTGCTGATGTGGGCTGCCGCGCGCCGCGCCACCTCGGGCGTGCCGGGCCGCTTCCAGGCTGCCGTCGAAATCCTGTTCGAAATGGTCGACAACCAGGCCAAGACCATCATCCATGGCGACCGCAGCTTCATCGCCCCGGCCGCGCTGACCGTGTTCGTCTGGGTCGCCCTGATGAACTCGCTGGACTTCCTGCCGGTCGATTTGTTCTCGGCAGCCTTCGGCTGGTTCGGCGTCGAGCACCTGTTCCCTTACCACCGCGTCGTGCCAACCGCCGACCTGAACGGTACCGTCGGTATCTCGCTGGGCGTGCTGGTCCTGATGCTGTACTACGGCATCAAGATCAAGGGCCTGGGCGGCTGGCTCCACGAGTTGTTCGCAGCGCCGTTCGGCATCTGGCTGGCGCCGTTCAACCTGCTCCTGAACATCATCGAATACGCAGCAAAAATGGTGTCGCTCGGTATGCGACTGTTCGGCAACATGTTTGCCGGCGAGCTGCTGTTCCTCTTGATCGCCTTGCTGGGCTCGACCGCTACCGTCTTCGGCTTCGCAGGTCAGGTCATCGCCGGTTCGATCTGGGCAATCTTCCACATCCTGATCGTTTTCCTGCAGGCATTCATCTTCATGATGCTGACGCTGGTGTACCTCGGTCAGGCCCACGAAGGCCACTGATCGGCGCCGCAAGCATCGAACAGATCGTAGTAGTACCGAAGTAGTAGTTTTTAATTTAGTTTTCATTTAACTTTTTGGAGTAATCATGACTGACGCATCTTTTGTTGCACTGGCTTGCGGTTTAATCATCGGCCTCGGCGCTATCGGCGCATGTATCGGTATCGCTATCATGGGCGGTAAATACCTGGAAGCCTCGGCACGTCAGCCAGAACTGATGAACACCCTGCAAACCAAGATGTTCCTGCTGGCCGGCCTGATCGACGCGGCATTCCTGATCGGCGTTGGTATCGCCATGCTGTTCGCTTACGCCAATCCGTTCAGCGGCTAAGCAACAAAGCATCTCGGGTTTTGAATGGCCGAACCATCGCGGTTCGGCATCCGTTTTTGTGAGAAGGAAAATACAGTGAACCTTAACGCAACCCTGTTTGCCCAGTTCGCCGTCTTCTTCGTCCTGGCGCTGTTCACGATGAAGTTCGTGTGGCCGCCGCTGATGAAGGCACTCGACGAGCGCGCCGAGCGGATCGCCAACGGCCTGGCCGCTGCAGACCGCGGCAAGGCCGACCTGGCCGCCGCCGAAAAGCGTGTGCAGGCCGAACTGGCCGGCGCCCGTGACGAAGGCCAGAAGCGTATCGCCGACGCCGAAAAGCGCGCCGCGCTGATCATCGACGAAGCCAAGAAGACCGCTGCTGAAGAAGCCGCCCGTATCGTTGCCAACGCAAAAGCCGACGCCGAGCAGCAAGTCACGCGCGTGCGCGAAGAACTGCGTGGCCAGGTTGCCGCGCTGGCAGTGCAAGGCGCCGAGCAGATCCTGAAGCGTGAAGTGAACGCAGAAGCGCACGCCGCCCTGCTGTCGCAACTGTCGGCCGAGCTGTAATCATGGCTGAACTCGCAACCGTCGCCCGTCCCTACGCCGAAGCGCTGTTCCGCGTTGCCCAACAGGGCAACATGGCAGCCTGGTCCGACCTGGTGTCCGAGCTGGCCCAGATCGGCGCCAACCCTGATGTGCAGGCGTTTGCCGCCAATCCGAAACTGACCGCAACCGACCTGGTCGCTACGCTGACCTCGCTGGTGAAGTCGCCGGTGACCCCGGAGGCGTCGAACTTCCTGGCGATGCTGGCCGAAAACGGCCGCATCAGCCTGCTGCCGCAGATCGGCGCGCAGTTCCAGGAACTGAAGAACGCCCAGGCAGGTGCTGCCGACGCGATCATCTTCAGCGCCTTCGACCTGACCGACGCGCAAACCGCGCAACTGGTCGGTACGCTGGAAAAGAAATTCGGCCGCAAGCTCAACCCAACGGTGACCGTCGACCCGTCGCTGATCGGTGGTGTGCGCGTGGTGGTCGGTGATGAAGTGCTCGATACCTCGGTACGCGCCAAGCTGCAACAGATGCATGTTGCGCTGGTGTCGTAAGCGAACTTCGCACGCATCCCCGCATTCACGTCCTTGCCCTACGCATCAAGAAACTATTAGGAGTTAGCACTCATGCAACTTAATTCATCTGAAATCAGCGAACTGATCAAGAGCCGCATCCAGGGCCTCGAAGGTTCGGCTGACGTTCGCAATCAAGGCACGGTGATCTCCGTCGCCGACGGTATCTGCCGCATCCATGGTCTGTCGGACGTGATGCAGGGCGAGATGCTGGAATTCCCGGGCAACACCTTCGGTCTGGCGATGAACCTCGAGCGCGACTCGGTCGGCTCGGTCATCCTGGGCTCGTACGAGCACATCTCGGAAGGCGACACCGTCAAGACCACCGGCCGCATCCTGGAAGTGCCGATCGGTCCTGAACTGCGTGGCCGCGTGGTCAACGCACTCGGCCAGCCGATCGACGGCAAAGGTCCGATCGATGCGAAACTGACCGCCCCGATCGAAAAGATCGCTCCTGGCGTGATCGCCCGTGAGTCGGTGTCGCAGCCTATGCAGACCGGCATCAAGTCGATCGACGCGATGGTGCCGATCGGCCGTGGCCAGCGTGAGCTGATCATTGGCGACCGCCAGACCGGTAAATCGGCTGTCGCTGTCGACGCGATCATCAACCAGAAAGGCCAGAACGTCACCTGCGTGTACGTTGCAATCGGCCAGAAGGCATCGACCATCAAGAACATCGTGCGTTCGCTGGAACAGCACGGCGCGATGGAGTACACCATCGTCGTTGCAGCATCGGCGTCGGAATCGGCTGCCATGCAGTACATCTCCGCCTACTCGGGCTGCGCGATGGGCGAATACTTCCGCGACCGCGGCGAAGACGCGCTGATCGTGTACGACGACCTGTCGAAGCAAGCCGTTGCCTACCGCCAGATTTCCCTGCTGCTGCGCCGCCCACCAGGCCGCGAAGCCTACCCAGGCGACGTGTTCTACCTGCACAGCCGTCTGCTCGAGCGCGCAGCACGCGTGAACGCCGACTACGTGTCGAAGTTCACCGACGGCGCCGTGACCGGCAAGACCGGCTCGCTGACCGCACTGCCGATCATCGAAACGCAAGCAGGCGACGTTTCGGCCTTCGTGCCGACCAACGTGATCTCGATTACCGACGGCCAGATCTTCCTGGAGACCTCGCTGTTCAACGCCGGTATCCGTCCTGCGATCAACGCCGGTATCTCGGTCTCGCGCGTCGGTGGTGCGGCACAGACCAAGGTCATCAAGAACCTGTCGGGCGGTATCCGTACCGACCTGGCCCAGTACCGTGAACTGGCTGCGTTCGCGCAGTTCGCATCGGACCTGGACGAATCGACCCGCAAGCAGCTGGACCGCGGTGCACGCGTGACCGAACTGCTGAAGCAGCCGCAGTTCTCGCCGCTGCCGGTGTCGCTGATGGCCGCTTCGCTGTACGCCGTCAACAAGGGCTATTTCGACGACATCGAAGTCAAGCAAGTGCTGGCATTCGAGAGCGGCCTGCATGGCTACCTGAAGACCAAGCAGCCAGCGCTCCTGTCGAAGATCGAAGAAACCAAGCAACTGGACAAGGACGCCGACGCAGCACTCGCGGCCGCCATTGCTGATTTCAAAAAGTCCGGCGCATTCTAATTGAAATGAAGGATCCGGCAGCGCTTGCAGAAAGCGCTGCCGGTGACCGGAAGGAGTAAGGACTCATGGCAGTAGGCAAAGAGATTCGTGGCAAGATCAAGAGCGTAGAGAATACGAAGAAGATCACCAAGGCGATGGAAATGGTCGCCGCATCGAAAATGCGCAAGGCGCAGGACCGTATGCGCGCCGCCCGTCCCTACAGTGAGAAAGTTCGGAACATCACCGCCAATCTGGCCGGCGCAAATCCGGAGTACACCCACGTGTTCATGGCGCAAGCCAAGCACGTGCAGGCAAAAGCTGTCGGCTTCATCGTCGTCACGACCGATAAAGGTCTGTGCGGCGGCATGAACACCAACATCCTGCGCCAGGTGACGCAGAAGTCGCGCGAAATGGAAGCGGCGGGCAACCGCATCGAGGCAGTTGCCATCGGCAACAAGGGCCTGGGCTTCCTGAACCGCGTGGGCGTCAAGCTGGTGTCGTCGGCGACCCAGATCGGCGACACGCCGCACCTGGAAAAGCTGATCGGCCCGATCAAGGTCATGCTCGACGCATACCAGGACGGCCAGCTGGACGCGGTTTACCTGTGCTACACCAAGTTCATCAACACGATGAAGCAGGAACCGGTCGTCGAGCAGCTGCTCCCGTTGCCGTCCAAGCACCTGGAACAGGAAAAGAGCGCCATCTCGTGGGATTACATCTACGAGCCGGAAGCGCAGGTCGTGATCGACGAACTGCTGGTGCGTTATGTCGAGGCCCTGGTCTACCAGGCTGTCGCCGAAAACCTGGCGTCCGAGCAATCGGCACGCATGGTGGCGATGAAGGCCGCAAGCGACAACGCAGGCAGCGTCATCGGCGAACTGAAGCTGGTCTACAACAAGACCCGCCAGGCAGCGATTACCAAAGAACTCTCCGAGATCGTCGCCGGCGCGGCAGCGGTCTAAAAAACGAATTTAACTATATCTGAAGGAACGAACATGGCTGATGGCAAAATCGTTCAGTGTATCGGCGCAGTGGTCGACGTGGAATTCCCGCGTAACGCGATGCCGAAGGTTTTCGACGCACTGAAAATGGAAGGCTCCGCACTGACCCTGGAAGTGCAGCAGCAGCTGGGTGACGGCATCGTCCGTACCATTGCGCTGGGCTCCTCGGAAGGCCTGCGTCGCGGCATGACCATCCAGAACACCGGCAACCCGATCATGGTTCCAGTTGGCGTCGCCACCCTGGGCCGTATCATGGACGTGCTGGGCAACCCGATCGACGAATGCGGCCCGGTCAGCAACGAGCGCATGGCATCGATCCACCGCTCGGCGCCGGTGTACGACGAACTGTCGCCATCGACCGACCTGCTGGAAACCGGCATCAAGGTTATCGACCTGGTCTGCCCGTTCGCCAAAGGCGGTAAAGTCGGCCTGTTCGGCGGCGCCGGCGTCGGCAAGACCGTCAACATGATGGAACTGATCAACAACATCGCTAAAGCGCACTCGGGTCTGTCCGTTTTCGCCGGTGTTGGCGAGCGTACCCGTGAAGGCAACGACTTCTACCACGAGATGGCGGATGCAAAAGTCGTCGACCTGGAAAACCCGGAAAACTCGAAGGTCGCGATGGTCTACGGCCAGATGAACGAACCGCCAGGCAACCGTCTGCGCGTCGCGCTGACCGGCCTGACCATGGCCGAAGCCTTCCGTGACGAAGGCAAGGACGTGCTGTTCTTCGTCGACAACATCTACCGCTACACCCTGGCCGGTACCGAAGTCTCGGCACTGCTGGGCCGTATGCCGTCGGCGGTGGGCTACCAGCCTACCCTGGCCGAAGAAATGGGCCGTCTGCAAGAGCGCATCACCTCGACCAAGACCGGTTCGATCACCTCGATCCAGGCCGTCTACGTCCCTGCGGATGACTTGACCGACCCATCGCCAGCGACCACCTTCGCCCACTTGGACTCGACCGTCGTTCTGTCGCGTGACATCGCTTCGCTGGGTATCTACCCTGCGGTCGACCCGCTCGACTCGACCTCGCGCCAGCTGGACCCGCTCGTCGTCGGCCAGGAACACTACGAGACCGCGCGCGCTGTCCAGGGCACCCTGCAGCGTTACAAGGAACTGCGCGACATCATCGCGATTCTGGGCATGGACGAACTGGCACCGGAAGACAAGCTGACCGTGGCACGCGCTCGCAAGATGCAGCGTTTCCTGTCGCAGCCATTCCACGTCGCTGAAGTGTTCACCGGCGCACCGGGCAAGTACGTTTCGCTGAAAGACACGATCAAGGGCTTCAAGATGATCGCATCGGGCGAACTGGACCACATGCCGGAGCAGGCGTTCTACATGGTCGGCACCATCGAAGAAGCAATCGAAAAAGCCAAGAAACTGGCTTCCTAATCGGTTTCTTCAACCTGAAGGACACACATGGCAAACATTTTTCACGTTGACGTGGTCTCGGCCGAAGAGCAGATCTTCTCCGGCGAAGCGACTTTCGTCGCGTTGCCGGGTGAAGCGGGCGAGCTGGGTATCTACCCGAAGCACACCCCGCTGATCACGCGGATCCGTCCGGGCGCCGTGCGCATCCAGACGACCGCGGGCAATGAAGAGTTCGTCTTCGTCGCCGGCGGCATCCTCGAGGTGCAGCCGAACGGCGTGACCGTGCTGGCCGACACCGCGATCCGCGGCGGCGACCTGGATGAAGCAAAAGCCCAGGAAGCCAAGCGCCAGGCGGAAGAACTGATGCAGAACCAGGACTCGCAGATCGACTACGCGAAAGCCCAGGCGGAACTCGCCGCGGCGATCGCGCAGCTGGCGGCGATCCACAAGCTGCGCTCGAAGGGCCGTTAAGCCTTTCAGTTGTGGCAAACAAGAGGCAGCCTACGGGCTGCCTTTTTTCGTTTTCGCTCAGCGGATTTCCACGTTCATCGCGCCCATCGGCGGTCCGTCGCATTCGTAAACACAGGCGTACCAGGCTGGGTTAGAGTTTCCGCACTCTCACTCTCCTCCAAAGGTGCCTGTCATGCCGAAGCTGTCCGCCGTTTGCGTTGCCGTGTTCGCCTTGCTGGGCGCCCCCGCCGTTCATGCGCAGGAGGCCCCAGGCGCCGCCAGGGCCGCGCAATCGGCGCAAGCCGTGGAAGCGCGCCTCGACGCCCTGGTCTCCGCCAGCTACAAGCCCACCGAGCCTGGCGCCACCGTCATCGTGGTCAAGGACGGCAAGACGCTGCTGCGCAAGGGCTACGGCATCGCCGATACCAGCGGCATGAAGCCGATGGACCCCGGCATGGTGCTGCGCCTCGGCTCGATCACCAAGCAGTTCACGGCGGTGGCAATCCTGATGCTGGCGGAAGAAGGCAAGCTGTCACTCACCGACGACCTCACGCGCTTCTTCCCCGATTATCCGACGCGCGGCAAGAAGATCACGGTCGAGCACCTGCTGACCCATACCTCGGGCATCGTCAACTACACCAGCCGCCCGGACTACCTGCTGCTCATGGGCAGCGACCGGACGCTGGCGCAGATGATCGACACCTTCAGGAACGATCCGCTCGAATTCGAACCGGGCACGGTTTACCGCTACAGCAATTCCGGCTACTTCCTGCTCGGCGCCATCATCGAAAAACTCTCGGGCATGCCGTACGCGAAATTCGTGGAGCAGCGCATCTTCGTTCCGCTGGGGATGAAAGACACAGCGTATGAAGGCTTCGAGCGCAGCCGCACGGCGCATGCGGCCGGGCACACGCCCGAGCCCGGCGGCTTCGGGCATGCCACGCCGCTCAGCATGAGCCAGCCGTATGCGGCCGGCGCCCTGGTCTCGACCGTGGACGACCTGGCGCGCTGGGATGCCGCCATCACCCAGGGCAAGCTCTTGAAACCGGCCAGCTGGCAGCGTGCCTTCACCTCCTACACGCTGGCCGACGGCAAGCCGAGCGGCTATGGCTATGGCTGGCAGGTAGGGCAGCTGCAGGGCGTGCCGACGGTTTCGCACGGCGGCGGCATCAACGGCTTCAGTACCTATGCGCTGCGCCTGCCCGAGCAGAAGGTGTTCGTCGCGGTATTGAGCAATGCCGACGGCGGCCTGGCCAACCCCGGCGTGGTGGCCAGCAAGGCGGCTGCCCTCGCCATCGGCAAGCCCTTCCGCGAGTTCAAGGAAATCGCGCTGGACGCGGCCACGCTCGACCGCTATGTCGGCGTCTACGAAGTCGAGAAGGGCGTCACGCGCACCTTCAAGCGCGAGGGCGGGGTGCTGGTCATGCAGCGGAGCAGCCGGCCGCCGATGCGCCTGAAAGCCTTTTCGCAGAACGGCTTCTACCTGCCGGAGGGCTTCGACTGGTTCGAATTCGCCCTCGACGGCAAGGGCAAGGCCGGCAGCGTGACCCAGTACGCCGACGGCAGGGAAATGAAGCAGCCGCGCATCGGCGACGCGCCGGCCGAACGCAGCGCCGTGAAGATCGCCAGCGCCGTCTACGACAAGCGCGTCGGCCGCTACCAGCTGGCGCCGGGTTTTATTTTGGAGCTCACGCGCGACGGCGACCGTTACTACGCCCAGGCCACCGGCCAGGGCAAGCTCGAGATCTTTGCCCAGGACGAGAACGTGTTCTTCGCGCGCGCCATCGAGGCCGAGGTGCGTTTCGACGGCGGCGACAGCAGCTACCTGGTGCTGCACCAGAACGGGCAGCAGATCAGGGCGCCGCGCCTGTAATCACTTAGAACCTATCCCAGCAGGGATGAGTCGCTTTCGGCGCGCCTGACAAGCGGGGGCGGCGTTGCTCGTCGCGCAGTTGGCAAACCCGTGGCTAGCCATGCGGCCTCCTCGCGCCTTGCCCGCGCTTGCCATGCATCGCCGCCAGCTTCCTCCTCCCTACTGGGATAGGTTCTTAGAGCCCAGCTTCGCCGCCACCTGTTCGCGGAAGTAGCCGCTCTGGACGTAGCGGTACAGGTTGGCGCCGGGGCAGACGGTTTTATCGGAGTGGTCGCGGTGGCTGGCAATGTTCTCGACCGGTACACCGTACTGCGCGGCCAGGCTCGCCATCAGCGCCACCACGGCGTCGAGCTGCTGCTGGTTCGGCTCGACCTCTTCGAAGTTGCCGACCACTTCGATCAGGGCATGGCCCTTGGGGTCGTATTCGGTGTTGGTGTCGCCGGCATAAGCGATGTCGCGTGCGGCGTAGGTATGGCCTTCGAGGTCGATCACGTAGTGGTAGGGGATGTCGAGCCAGCCCTTGGTGTTGCGCGACCAGGCCTGCAGGTTGCGCAGGTACTTGTGCACGTCGGTGCCGGGCTTGAAGGTCTCGCCCTGGTGGTGCAGGGTGATGTGGGTGATGGTGTGCCGGCGCGCGCGGGTGGCGTCGGCCGGGGTGCCGCCCCATTGCGCCACCGGGACGATCTGCGGTGCGGCAGGGGCGGGCGGTTTCACGGCGCAGCTGGCGCAGGCCAGGGCGATGGCAAGCAGGGCGAGGGTGCGTTTGGCGTGCAGGCGGAAGGTCATGGATGGGCTCGCTGTGGAAAACACGCCATCTTTCCACAGGCTGCCTGCCTTGTGCAATGGCCGTGCAAGCGTGCTCGCAACGAGTAATGCTTTCCTGTTAAGCTAGACGCGACATCCATACCGATCCCACTCATGAGAACCATTGCCCAGATCCTCAAGGACAGCAAGACGATCGCCATCGTCGGCCTGTCGAACAAGCCCGAGCGCGCCAGTTTCGGCGTTGCCGAGTACCTGCAGCAGCAGGGCTACCGCATCATTCCCGTGAACCCGGCCTACGAGGGCCAGGACATCCTCGGCGAGCGCGTGTACGCCGATTTGCAGGCCGCCGCCGATGCGCTGGCGACGAGCGGCACGCGCATCGACATCGTCGACTGCTTTCGCAAGTCCGAAGACATTCCGCCGCTGGCGCGCGATGCGATTGCGATCCGCGCCGGCTGCCTGTGGATGCAGCTCGAGATCGAGAACCAGGCCGCCGCCGACCTCGCGCGCGCCGCCGGCCTCGACGTGGTGATGAACCACTGCCTGAAAATCGAACACCGCGCGCTCAGCGCCTGAACCTCACCTCACCCCACGCCATGCTGAAATCTTCCCTCCTGCTCCTCGGCCTCGCCGCCGCTTCCCTGTCCGCCATGGCGCAAACCCCGGCGGCCCCGGCCCGCGCCGGCGCCCCGGCCGCATCCGCTGCCGCCGCGCCGGCATCCTGCCCGGCCCTGCTGCACCAGAACTTCAAGCGCCTGCAGGACGAAGCGCCGCAGGACCTGTGCCAGTACGCCGGCAAGGTGGTGCTGGTGGTGAACACCGCCAGCTACTGCGGCTACACCAAGCAGTACGAAGGGCTGGAAAAGCTGAATGCGAAATACGGCCCGCGCGGGCTGGTGGTGCTGGGCTTCCCGTCGAACGACTTCAAGCAGGAATCGGCGAACGCCAAGGAAATCGCCGACCTCTGCTACAACACCTACGGCGTCAAGTTCCCGATGTTCTCGACGACCGTGGTGTCGGGGCCGAACGCCAATCCGCTGCACGCCAGCCTGGCGAAGCAGACCGGCAAGGAACCGAAGTGGAACTTCACCAAGTACCTGATCGGGCGCGACGGCAAGGTGATCGAGCACTTCCCGAGCAAGGTGGCGCCGGAAGATCCTGCGCTGGTGAGCAAGATCGAAGCGGCGCTTTGATGATCGCATCGTCGCGCCGGTTCGGTAGGGTGGGCACTCCGTGCCCACGCGGTACGCACGGTTCCGCCAGTCCGCTGCCGCAAGGTGTCGCTCGAAACGCATGCGGCGGACAATGCCGTGTCCGGGTTTGACGTTCCCGAGCGAGTCGTTACGGCCAGCGGTGCAATCACGAGCACGTAACCGCGTGGGCACGGGGTGCCCACCGTACGGTCGAGGCCGCAGGCCCTGAGCCATGAGCCACCAGCGGCAGGCCACAGCCCAACAATATCGCTTTTGATCTGCATCAACGATTTTGTTGCGACGCATCAATAGACTTACCTCATCGCACAACGACACACGATGAGGTAAGAAAAATGAAGAAGTTGAGTATCAAACTGCTGGCAGTTGCCCTGGGTCTGGCAAGCGGCGCCGTCATGGCGCAGGAATCTCCCTGGCTGGTGCGCGCACGTGCGGTGCACATCGATACCGCCAACAAATCCGACCCGGTAGGCGGTGTCGGCGCCGCGAACCTGATTCGCGTCGAGAGCAAGACCATTCCCGAACTCGACGTCAGCTACTTCCTGACTCCGAATATCGCGGCCGAACTCATCCTCACCTATCCGCAGAAGCACGACGTCACCCTGGATGGCGCGAAGATCGGCAGCTTCAAGCACCTGCCGCCAACGCTGACGCTGCAATACCACTTCGCGCCGGCGCAGACCTTCAGCCCCTACGTGGGCGCGGGCCTGAACTATACGCGCATCTCGAAGGTGCGCCTGCTGGACGGCGCCGGCGACCTGGAAAACGATAGCTGGGGCGGCGCGCTGCAGGCCGGCTTCGACGTCAAGCTCGACCGCAACTGGTCGCTGAACGTCGACGTGAAAAAGGTGCAGATCCGCAGCGACGTCTACGTCAGCGGCGCGCGCGCCAGCAAGGTCAAGGTCGACCCGGTGCTGTTCGGTATTGGCGTCGGCTACCGCTTCTAGGCTTCAGGCGTCGCTGCGCGGTGCATCCAGCACCGCCAGCATCGGGCCGCGCAGGGCATTGCAGACCATGATGCCCTCGGCCTCTTCGAGCATCGCGCGCGTGACGATGCCCTCGACGGCCTGCCAGGCCGGCGCCTGCAGGATCACGGCGCGCGTCACGCCCGGCAGCAAACCGCACGACAGCGGCGGCGTGATCCACTGCCCGCCAACCCGCACGAACACATTGCTGCGTC
The DNA here is from genome assembly GCF_020708045.1 of Massilia sp. IC2-278. Taxonomy (GTDB): domain Bacteria; phylum Pseudomonadota; class Gammaproteobacteria; order Burkholderiales; family Burkholderiaceae_D; genus Telluria. The sequence continues at coordinate 318,510 of NZ_JAJFES010000002.1, read as the reverse complement.
CCCCTTCCGTCAGTTCCCCGCGCTCGTTGAAGAACAGGGCGTCGAAGGCGCCCTGCGCTTCGGCTGCACGCCAGGCGGCGTCGTAGCGCGCGCGTACCGAGGTCTTGTGGCGCAGGAAGACGTCGTTCGAGTCCACCGCCGTATCGGCCAGGATCACGCGCACCGGCTCGTGCAGCGGCGCCAGCGGCGCGGAAGTGAGGGCGAGCCTGCCGTCGGCGCCGCTGGCCAGGCGCAGGCGGAACACGCCTTCCTGCGGCAGGGCCAGGCAGGCATCAACCACCATCGTCCGTGCGGCGTCGCGGTTAAAGGCGCGGCCGAAATACGCGCAGGAGCCGGCGATGCGCGCCAGATGTTCGTCCAGGTGGCGCGGGCCGTCTTCCCACGAGGCCTTGATGGTCTCGAAGATTTCGACGTCGTTCGTCAAGCCGGTTAGAAAACGCGCCTTCAGCTGGCACTCGGCGAATTCGGCCTGCGGGTCGCTGTCGTGCACGATGCCGGCGCCCACGCCCAGTTCGCCGCGCCGTACGCCTTCGCCGGGACCGAGGGCCAGGGTGCGGATCGGCACCGAGAGGCAGAAGTCGCCAAAGGCCTGGCCGCTGGTGGACTCGCTCCCGGGAGGATCGAACCAGCCGATGGCGCCGGTGTAGACGCCGCGCGGGTCCGGTTCCAGCTCGTCGATGATTTCCATGGTGCGGCGCTTCGGCGCGCCGGTGATCGAGCCGCAGGGGTAGAGCGCGGCGAACACCTCGGCCAGCGTCGCGTCCTGGCGCAGCTGCGCCTGCACCGTGGACGTCATCTGCAGCACGGCGCCGAAGCGCGTGACCTCGAACAGCTTGGGCACGGCCACCGTCCCGGTCTGCGCCACGCGACCGAGATCGTTGCGCAGCAAATCGACGATCATCAGGTTCTCGGCGCGGTTCTTGGTGTCGAGCGCCAGGCCGGCGGCGCGCCGGGCATCGGTGTCGGAGTCGCCACTGGCCGGCGCCGTGCCCTTCATCGGCCGCGCCAGCAAGGTGCCGGCCTGGTGGCGCACGAAGAGTTCGGGCGAGAAGGAGAGCAGGGCGCCGCCGTCGGGCAGGCCAATCAGGGCGCCATACGGCACCGGCTGGCGCGCGCGCAGGCGCTGGTAGAGCGCGAAGACCGAGCCGAAGGCATCGAAGCGCAAGCGGTAGGTGTAGTTCACCTGGTAGGTGTCGCCGGCGGCGATGTAGGCGCGGATGCGCCCGATGGCGTCGACGAACTGCGCCTCGTCGACATTCGCTTCGATGGCGGCGATGCCGGCCGGGGCGGTGTCCAGTGCGCGCGTGGCGACCCAGCTGGCCGCCTGCTGCGCCGTCATGCGCTCGCAGCGTTCGAACAGCAGCACCTGGGCCAGCGGCGTTTCCAGGGGCTTGGCGGGGATGCCGAGCAGGTGGGCGCCGAGTTCGTAGCTGAGCACCGGCACCGCGTGCAGGCCGCGCGCCAGCGCCGCTTCCAGCTGCGCCAGCAGCGCGCCGAAGCCGGCGGCGTCATGGCAGGCGAGGGTGCCCATGTGACCCGTGTACAGGCGCGACAGGGCATGCGCCTGCCCGTCCGGGCTCGCATCGTCGAGCAGGGCAAAGACTGTCGGAGAAGACATCGTCGCGCGTCAGGCTGCCAGCAGGAGCGACAATTGTACGCCGCTGCCCTCCGACGGGTGCTGGCGGAAGCCGCTCTTGGCATAGCGGTGCCAGCGCCCGGTGACGTAGCTCACCAGCAGGCTGGCGCGCGCGGCCACTTCAGGCTCGCTGCCATGGCCCTGCGTGACGGCCAGGCGCAGCGCGCCCTTGCAGGCCAGTTCGACGCGGTCGTAGAAGGCGTTCATGCGCAGTTGCAGGCGCTCGTCCTCGTTCACCAGGGCGTCGCCGATCAGCACGCGCGTCATGCCGGGATTGTTCGCAGCGAACGACAGCAGCATCTGCAGGATCGCATGGGCCTGGTCGACGCCGCGCTCTTCGTTCTCGACGATCTGGTTGATGACGCCGAACACGCTGGTCTCGATGAAGTCGATCAGGCCCTCGAACATCTGGGCCTTGCTGGCGAAGTGCCGGTACAGCGCCGCTTCCGATACGGACAGGCGCGCCGCCAGTGCGGCGGTGGTGATCTTCTCGCCCTTGGGATGCTCGAGCATCGCGGCCAGGGCCTGGAGGATTTGCAGCTTGCGCTGGCCCGGCTTGGTACTTGCCATTGGTTCCCAGGGTAGAGGTGGATGAATCAGCGCGGCCGGCGTGGCTGGCGCAGTTGGTCCAGGCGCTTCGGCAGCTGGCGCACGGATTTTACTTTGACATCGACGTACGTGGGGCGAATCAGCCGCCGCGGCCTGGCATTGGCCAGCGTGCTGCGTTCGATGCGGCGCAGGTAGCCGGTGACCCATACCGTGCGCAGGCCGAGCTGCTTCGCGCTTTTCAGGTTGGCCAGCGTGTCCTCGACCAGCACGCAGTCGCGCGCGGCCACGCCGTGGCGCCGCAAGACCCGCTGCAGCATCAGCTTCGAGGGCTTGGGGCGCAGCTGGCGGTGCACGTGCATCTGTTCGATGGCGATGTGGCGGGCGAAGTGGCGGCCCAGGTTCAGGTGGCGCATCACCTGGGTCGAATAGTCGAGCGGCGCGTTCGTGAGCAGGATCTTGCGGCCCGGCAGGCGCTGCAGCAGGCGCCCGAGGCCGGTCTCGGCGCGCATCATCGCGCGCAGGTCGCCGATGTCGTGGGTCTCGCGCAGGAAGTCGGCGGCGCGCACGTCGTGGTGGCGCATCATGCCGAGCAGGGTGGCGCCGTAGCGCTTCCAATAGCCGAGGCGGGCGGCATCGACCTGGGCCTGCGTGACCTCGTTCACGCCACCGTTGCTCAGCACGCGCGCGATGTACAGGTTCATGTTGGCGCTGATCGCCGGGAAGATGGCATGCGAAGCGTCATGCAGGGTGTTGTCAAGATCAAACAGCCAGACGAGCGAAGAAGGCTTAATATTTGGCAAGATTTTTAACAAGGAGATAAAGAATGCAAGGTCCGATTATAGTGGTGTTCCGCAGCCTGTTCCTGGGCCCGTTTCTAGGCTTATTCCTGCTGGCGTTCCAGGCGATGGCCGCCGAGCGCGGTGCGCTGTTCAAGGTCAGCGACAAGGAGCACACGCTTTACCTGTACGGCACCATCCACGCCGGCAAACCCGCCTATTACCCGCTCGAGCCGCGCATCCGCGACGCCGTGGCGGCCGCGCCCACGCTGGCGCTGGAAGTCGATGCGACGCGCGATCCGCAGGCAGCGGCGGCCGCCTTCATGCAGCACGGCCTGTTCGCGGCCGGCAGCCCCGGTTATGGCGCCCTGGCGCCGGAACGCCGCGCCCGCATCGAAACCGCGCTGAAGGCGCAGGGCATCGATCCGGCCGCGGTGGTGCAGCTGAAACCCTGGATGCTGACCACGCTGCTGGCGATCACCGACCTGGCCAAGCTCGGCGTCGACCCGGCGCTTGGCGTGGACGCCCACCTGGCCGGCCAGGTGCGCGGCAGGACCCCGATCGTGGAACTGGAAACGCTGCAGTTCCAGGCGGCGCTGCTGGACCGCCTGCCGATCGACATGCAATGGAAGATGCTGGAAGAAACGCTGGAGCACATGGCCTCGGGCCAGCAGCTGCGCGAGGCGCGCGAACTGTTCGATGCCTACGAGCGTGCCGACCAGGCGGCGCTGGACCGCATCGCCAAACGCATCGAGACCGACGACAGCCTGGTCGCCAAGTTTACGCGCGAAGTAGTGCTCGACGAGCGCAACGGGCCGATGGCCGACAAGCTGGCGGCGATGATCCAGCGCGAGAACAATGCGGTGGCGGCGGTGGGCCTGCTGCATTTGCTGGGCAAGCGTGGCGTGCCGGAGCTGCTGCGCGAACGCGGGATGAAGGTGGAGCGGGTGTACTAAGAATTACAGGGGAGGGTGCTGCCGGGAGGTGGTGCCCTTGACGTGGATTGAACACGTGGCCTCTCCCTTACCAAGGGAGTGCTCTACCACTGAGCTACAAGGGCTGGTAGAAGTACTGCGAGTGCACTGGCAGTGCAGTCACGGCGGGCAAGCCCGCCTTGACGAAACGGCCGGGAATGAATTCCAAGCGCCGAATCTCTTAGTGCGACCGGATCATAGTGCCAAAAGCCTGTTCGGTCAAGACTTCCAGCAACAAAGAGTGTTCGATACGGCCATCGATGATGTGCACGGTGTTCACGCCCGACTTGGCCGCGTCCAGCGCCGACGAGATTTTCGGCAGCATGCCGCCCGAAATCGTACCGTCCGCGAACATCTCGTCGATCTCGCGCGCCGACAGGTCGGTGACCAGGTTGCCCGACTTGTCCTGCACGCCGGCGATGTTGGTCATCATGATCAGCTTTTCGGCTTTCAGGATTTCCGCGATCTTGCCGGCGACGACGTCGGCATTGATGTTGTAGGCCTGGCCGTCCTGGCCGAAACCGATCGGCGAAATGATCGGGATGAAGGCGTCGTCCTGCAGCGCTTTCACGACTGCCGGGTTGATGGCTTCGATCTCGCCGACGAAACCGATGTCGAGGAATTCGCCCGGTTTTTCCTTGTCGGGCATGGCCATGCGCCGTGCGCGGATCAGGCCGCCGTCCTTGCCGGTCAGGCCGACTGCCTGGCCGCCGTAGTGGTTGATCAGCATGACGATGTCCTGCTGGACTTCGCCGCCCAGCACCCACTCGACCACTTCCATGGTTTCTTCGTCGGTGATGCGCATGCCTTGCACGAAGGTGCCCTGCTTGCCGATTTTCTTCAGCGCGTTGTCGATCTGCGGACCGCCGCCGTGCACCACGACCGGGTTCATGCCCACCAGTTTCAGCAGGATGACGTCGCGCGCGAAGCCGTGCTTCAGGCGCTCGTCGGTCATCGCGTTGCCGCCGTATTTGATGACGATGGTCTTGCCGTGGAAATTGCGGATGTAAGGAAGGGCCTCGGCCAGGATCTGTGCCTTGATCTGCGGCGAGACCGCAGTCAGGTCACTCGATTGGTCCTCGGTCTTCAGGCTGGTCAACTGAGCGTTCATGGAGAGTCCGGAATAAAAGTGGCGGAGATTTTACAGGCAACACGCCCACCCCTGCAGGCATTATATGGCGATCTTGTTGTATTTTATTGTGTGACCCACCGAGGATGGCCGCCGATGAATGCTTGGACGATATTACACATGACACAGGAACCCTGTCGCGAGGCAGCGCGATGAGCCTCTGCTGCCGCTGCGGCGCCGCCTTCGGCTGCGCCATGGCCGATGGCGGCGACGGCCCGTGCTGGTGCACGCAATTGCCGCCAGTGGTGCCTGTGCCGAACGTGGCGACGGCCGCTGTGCCCGCGAGCGGCACAGGCGTGGCCGCCGAGACGGCGTGCTGGTGCCCCGCCTGCCTGAAGGCGCATATCGACGAACGCTCGCGCACCGGGCACACCGATTGATGGGGTTGCCGTTGTAGGGTGGACTCCCGAGTCCACGCGGTGCTACGGTTGACACTCGAAAAGCATGCGCTTGCATCACGTGCTGGCTTATCGACTTTCATCCGACGTACCGCGTGGACTCGGGAGTCCACCCTACAAAACCGCAAGAATGTCCGCTCACCGGCATCCGGCAAAGTAGAAATGTCCGCTCCGCCGCGCGTCACCGCTGCGTCGCAAAGAACCGCAACATCTCCCGGCTCGCATCCGGCCCCTTGCCATCGGTATAGCTGCCATGCGCGCTGCCGCCCGACCAGGCGTGGCCGGCCCCATGGATCACCCAGTGTTCCGCATGCACCTTGCCGTCGGCGCGCTTGTGCGTGGTGCGGGTGAACGCGTGCCCATCCGGCACGTGACCGGGTTCGACCGCCATCGCATCGGTGTTGTCGCGCGCATGCACCATCAGCTGGTCGCCGTTCGCCGGGTGCACGGTCTTGTCCTGGTCGCCGTGGAAGACGATGATCGGGATCGGCTTGCCGGCCTGGTGGCGGCGCTGGAAGTCGCCTTTCATCGCCGCCAGCGCCGACGGCAGATCGTGCGCCGAGGCGAAGGGCAGGCCCGAATGCACGCCCACCGCCGCATACAGCTCGGGATACAGCGTGCCCATGATGGTGGCCATCGCGCCGCCGGCCGACAGCCCGGCCACATACACCTGGCTTGAATCGACCGCGTATTCCTGCATCACCTGGCGCGTGATGCCGGCGATGATCGAAGGTTCGCCCTGGCCGCGCTGCTGGTCGACGTTGTTGAACCAGTTCCAGCAGCGCGAGGGATTGGCCTGGCGCGACTGCGCCGGGTACACGACCAGGCAGCCGGTTTCCTCGGCCAATACGTTCATGCGCGTGCCGCGCGCGAAGTCGTCGGGGTCCTGGGTGCAGCCGTGCAGCATCACCACCAGCGGCGCCGGCGCGCCGGTGTAGGTACTCGGCACGTACAGCTTGTAGCTGCGGGTGCCGGCCGCATTCGTGTGGCTGCCTTCGCTGAAGCTGCCGGGCAGGGCAGGGGCCGCTTCGTTGGCGGCGCCCATGCCCGCACCCATACCCGTTCCCAGGCCGCGGCTCAGTTCGGCGAGCATGTCGTGCATGCCGGTCTTGCCCGCACCCGGCAATCCGGCGCCGGGCTGCAGCTGCGACAGGTTGCGCATCTGCTGCTGGGCCGCCTGAGTCATGGCCGATGCATTTTTCAGCGCGTCCTCGATGACCTTGCCCGTGTCGACCGGATGCTTGTGCATCATCTTTCGGGTCGCTGCGCGCATTTGCGCAAAAAGTTTGTTGTTCAGTTTCATGTGGCTTCCTTTCGGGGATCTCGATAAACCTACTGCGCGTCGTCCTGTTGGCTTGCGATGCTCGCTGTACAACCGTACAGCTGCGCTTCTCTGCCAACATGCCTTCCGCTCGCTACGGTTTCTCGATATCCCGGTTCACGTTAGCGGATACGCTCCGCCAGTGCGGCTTTCAATGTGTTGCTTGCGTGGAGTGCCCCAAGTACCGAAATCGATTCGATGGTGGCCAGCGCCAGTTCCACCGGCACGTCGCTGGCGATGCTGGCCATGCCCAGCACCTGGATCTGCAGGCGGACGCCCGCCGCCTGCGCCGCTTCCAGGTCGGCGCGCGAATAGTGGTGCATGCCCAGCACCAGGCTGCGGCGCGCCACGGTCTGCCGAACCACGTCGGCATGTGTGGCGAGCTGGTTCCGGATCGCGGTGCGGATCAGGTCGGTGCGGTTGCTGTAGAAGCCTTCGCTGACCAGCAAATCGATCTGGCCCAGGTCGATCATGCCCAGGTTGATCGTGATCTTTTCCGAGTCCGCAATCTTCGGCTTCGGCTCGTTTTTCAGCTCGTTTTTCAACGCTTCATTGCGGACAATGTCGCTGCGCATCCTTACACCTGCCTTTCACTGCTTGTATCGAATACCATCTGATTGCCATCCAATTGGATGGTGATTGGATGGGAAGTCTACGCCGATCGACTCGAAGGTCAAGCACAATCCGATTGAATCGGGTAATCTCTTCCGCCATGAGTCCAGAATTGCAACCCGGCCTGCGCTTCGAATGGCGCTATACCGTCCCGCCGCGCGCCACCGTGCCCGCGCTCTACCACGACACCGCCTTTTGCCGCGACATGCCCGACGTGCTGGCCACCGGCTACATGGTCGGCATGATGGAGCTCGCCTGTGTGAACGGCATGCTGCCCTACCTCGACTGGCCGAACGAGCAGAGCCTGGGCACGATGGTGAATTTCCGGCACCTGGCGCCGACGCCGCCCGGCATGACCCTCACCATCCGTGGCGAAGTCCTCGAGGTCGAGGGCCAGCGCGTGCGCTTCAGGGTCGAGGCCTGGGACGATGTCGAACGCATCTGCGAAGGCACGCACGAACGCTGTGTGATCGATCCGCAACGCTTCAATGCCCGGGTAGCGCGCAAGATCGCCGGAGCGTCCGCATGAGCGGCCTGTTGCCACCCGAGCTGCAGACGCCGGTGCCGTCGCCCTGCATCAGCCTGTGCCAGATGGACAAGCAGACCGGCCTGTGCCAGGGCTGCATGCGTACCATCGACGAGATCATCGCCTGGAGCAAGGCCGACGACGACTACAAGCGCGCCGTGTGGAAGGAAATCCGCCGCCGCGAGTCGGAACTGGACTTCGGCTGAATGATCGCGCGCCTGCCCGACTCCATGCAGGTTTTCGAGCGCGGCTGGCTGTCGGCCAACAATATCCTGTTCACTGGCGAAGAAACGGCGCTGGTCGATAGCGGCTACGTTACGCACGCACCGCAGACGCTGGCGCTGGTCCGCCATGCGCTCGGCGGGCGTGCGCTGGACCGCCTGATCAATACCCACCTGCATTCGGACCACTGTGGCGGCAACGCGGCGCTGCAGGCGGCGTATGGCTGCAGCACCGCGATTCCGGCGGCGGAAAGCGCCAGGGTCGCGGCCTGGGACGAGGAGGCGCTGAGCTACCGCGCAACCGGACAGCAATGTCCGCGTTTCGGTTTCGATGCGGTGCTGACTCCCGGTGATGAACTGGAACTGGGCGGCCTGCGCTGGCAGGTGCTGGGCGCGCCGGGGCACGATCCGCATGCCTTATTGCTGTTTTGCGCGGACGAGGGCGTGCTGATCGCGGGGGATGCGCTGTGGGAGAACGGCTTCGGCGTGATCTTTCCGGAACTGGCGGGCGAACCCGGATTCGACGAGACGCGAGCGACGCTGGACCTGATCGCCACGCTGGATGCGCGCGTGGTGGTGCCGGGGCATGGGTGGGTGTTCGATGACGTGCCCGGCGCGCTGGCGCGGGCGTATTCGCGGCTCGATTATTTGTCTTCCGATCCGCGGCGCAATGCCGAGAATGCGGTGAAGGTGCTGGTAAAGTTCCTGCTGCTGGAGCGGCAGCGGATTGCGTTGGCGGACTTGCCTGCGCTGCTGGCGTCGATACCCGTTGTCGCGTCTGCGCTGAAGCTGATTGGACGCGTGGACGTCGAGCACGATCCCTATCACGCCCTCGCCACCTGGGCCACCACTTCTCTGGTCCGCGCCCACGCCGCCCGCATCGACGGCCCCTGGCTCCTCGACGCCTGACAGGTGGAGCCAAAATTTAGAACCATCGATCTAGCACGACCGTGCTTTTATCACACTATAATCGACCAGCTGGTCCGATCAACTTAGCCGAGAGCTGCCCATGTCGCTGCCTACCGTACTGCAAAACCTGTCCCTTCCCGTTATCGCCTCGCCGATGTTCATTGCCAGCGGTCCGGCCCTGGTCGCCGCCCAGTGCAAGGCCGGCATCGTCGGTTCCTTCCCGGCGCTGAACGCGCGTCCGGCCGAACTGCTCGACACCTGGCTGACCGACCTGCAGCGCGAGCTGGCCGAGTACAAGGCAGCCAATCCCGACGCCATCGTCGGCCCGATCGCGGTAAACCAGATCGTGCACGCCTCAAACGCGCGCCTCGAGCACGACGTCGAAGTCTGCGTCAAGCACCAGGTGCCGATCATCATTTCCTCGCTGCGCGCGCCGCCGAAGGAGATGCTCGACGCGGTCCACAGCTACGGCGGCATCGTGCTGCACGACGTGGTCTCGATCCGCCACGCGCACAAGGCGCTGGAAGCGGGCGTCGACGGCCTGATCCTGGTGGCGGCCGGCGCCGGCGGCCATGCCGGCGCGCTGTCGCCGTTCGCGCTGGTCGGTGAAGTGCGCAAGTTCTTCAACGGCCCGATCGCGCTGTCCGGCTCGATCGCCACCGGCGACGCCATCCTCGCGGCCCAGGCCATGGGCGCCGACTTCGCCTACATCGGCTCGCGCTGGCTGGCGACCCAGGAATCGAACGTCAGCGACGACTACCGCGATGCCATCGTCGAATCGAGCGCGGCCGACGTGGTCTACACCAACCTGTTCACCGGCGTGCACGGCAACTACCTGAAGAAATCGATCGTGAACGCGGGCCTCGATCCGGACGCGCTGCCGGAATCGGACAAGAGCAAGATGAGCTTTGGCGACGGCAGCTCGAAGGCCAAGGCCTGGCGCGACATCTGGGGCGCGGGGCAGGGCGTGGGCCTGATGGACGACGTGCCGACCACCGCTGAGATGGTCGAGCGCCTCAAGCGCGAGTACGAAGCGGCGCGTGCGCGCCTCAGCCTGCGCTAACAGGCCACAGTTCAATTCTTTGCGTTGGCAGTGTTACGTACGGTGGGCACTCTGTGCCCACGCGAACATTGGCGTCATGTTGGCGCTGTTAGAGTCGCGTGGCATGCATCTCGATACCGTGTGCCCAGGCATGCCGCAACATCCAAACAGAGCCAACACAGCATCACCTTCCGCGTGGGCACTTCGTGTTTGAGGCCCCCAGCCTCAAACACCCCACCGTACAGTTACGTCCGCTAAGTGATCAAGCGGTAGGCTTCGCATCCGGCACCGGAAACGCCGGTTCCGGTTCCACGCTCAAATCGGCCACGTTGATCGACCACAGTCCCGGCAGGTTGCGCCAGTAGCCGTACACGTCCATGCCGAAGCCGACCACGAATTCGTTGGGCAGCGTCAGGCCGACGATATCCGCCTGGATCGGCTTCGCACGGCCGATGTTCTTGTCCGCGAAGACAGCCACGATGACCTCCGCCGCGCCCATGTCGAGCAGGCGCTGCTTCACGTGCGCCAGGGTCTCTCCCTCATCGAGGATGTCATCGACCACGACGATGGTCTTGCCCGCCACGTCCTGGCGCGGAATCACCTTCCACACCACCTGGCCGCCACGGTCGTCGTCGCCATAGCGGCTGACGTGGATGTAGTCGAATTCGAGCGGGAAGTCGAGCTGGGGCAGCAGGGTGCCGGTGAAGACGACGGCGCCGCCCATCACGCCGAGCACCAAGGGGAAACTGCTGCTGTCCGGTGCGCCGAAGCGCGCGTTGAGCACGTCGGCCACTTGCCGCACGGCGGCTTGCACTTCTTCGGGACTGACGATCTGGCGCGCATTGGCAAGCAGGGCGCGGGCACGGGCGTGGTGATAGTCTTGCATGGTCGTTCCGGTGATTAATTTACTCAATATTTACCAAGGCATTATGCGGCAATTGCCGCGCCGGCGAAGTTCGGTTGGCGCGGCGGTCAGGATGCCGCTGCCTCGGTGATTTCGCGCTGCAGTTTCTTGGTCAGCTTTGCAAATACGAGTTCGTAGGCACGGCGCAGCAGCTGGGCCGCTTCCTCGTCGCCGAGGTCGGCGCTGGCATCCACCCGCACCCATTTCGCGCGCGCCAGATAGGGCGCCGGGATGATGCCGGGGCGGTCGGTCAGTTCCAGGAAGCGCTCGTCCTCGGCCTTGAAGCTCATTGCCTGGGCCGGCGCCGCGTTGCCCGTCACGGCAAACATTTTTTCGCCGACCGAGAACACCAGGTCCTCGCCCCATTTGATGTCTTCGGTGGCGCCGGGAAAGCTGCGGCAGAGCGCCTTGGCGGCTTCGAAATCCATGTCTTCGTCTCCCTGTTATCGGTTTATCCGCCCAGTTTAGCGCGGTGGAGAACGGGCCGGATCGTTTTGATGTTTCAGCGCAAGATTCGTCTGCGCCATTGTCCTTGTTTGCGGCGTATCATACGTGGCTTGAATAACATCCCAGCAAGCCATGTCCACCTCTGACTTCAAGGTCCAGCGCGACGCACGCCTGGCACAGCTGCGCGCCGCCATGGCGCGCCACGGTATCGACGCCTGCATCGTGCCGTCGAGCGATCCCCACCTGTCCGAATACCTGCCGCGCCGCTGGCAGGGTCGTGAATGGCTGTCCAGCTTTACCGGCTCGGTCGGCACCTTCATCGCCACCGCGGACTTCTCCGGCGTCTGGACCGATGGCCGCTATTACACGCAAGCCGAGACCGAACTGGCCGGCAGCGAGATCAGGCTGATGAAGATCCCGTCGGGCGCGAGCCTGCTGCACATCGATTGGCTAGCCGCCAACATGCAGCCTGGCCAGACGGTGGCGGTGGACGCGCGGGTGCTCGGCCTGGCCGTGGCGCGCCTGCTCGGCGACGCCCTGAAGGCGCGCGGCGTCACGCTGCGCACCGACATCGATTTGCTGGACGAGATCTGGAGCGACCGTCCTGGCCTGCCTGCTGACGCGCTGTACGAACACGCGGCTCCGCATGCCACGGTGTCGCGCGCCGACAAGCTGGCCGCCACCCGCGCCGAGATGGACAAGCTGGGCGCCGAGCGCCACTTCCTCTCGACCCTGGACGACATCGGCTACCTGTTCAATTTGCGCGGCTCGGATGTGAGCTTCAACCCGGTGTTCGTGGCGCACGCGCTGGTCGAACGCGAGGGCGCGACCCTGTTCGTGGCCGAAGGCAAGGCATCCGATGCGCTGCGCGCGCGCCTGCTGGAAGACGGCGTGCGCCTGGCCGCCTACGACGAAGCCGCCGCCGCCCTGGCTGCGCTGCCGGAAAACAGCACCTTGCTGGTCGACCCGCGCCGCGTCACCGCCGGCATGCGCGCCGCCGTGCCGGCTTCGGTGCGCGTGGTCGAGGCCATCAACCCGACCACCTTTGCCAAATCGCGCAAGACCGAAGCAGAAGCCGCCCACGTGCGCGCCACCATGGAGCAGGACGGCGCTGCCCTGTGCGAATTCTTCTCCTGGCTGGAAGCGACCCTGGGCGATGCCGGCCGCGCACCGATCACGGAACTCACCATCGACGAGCAGATCACGGCCGCGCGTGCGCGCCGACCGCATTTTGTCAGCCCGAGCTTCGGCACGATCGCCGGCTTCAACGCCAACGGCGCCATCATGCACTACCGCGCCACCCCGGCTTCGCACGCCACCATCGAAGGCGACGGCCTGCTGCTGATCGATTCGGGCGGCCAGTACCTGGGCGGCACCACCGACATCACGCGCGTGGTCCCGGTCGGGAACATCACGGCGGACCACAAGCGCGACTTCACGCTGGTCCTGAAAGGGATGATGGCGCTGTCGATGGTCCACTTCCCGCGCGGCACCCGCGGCCCGATGCTCGATGCCATCGCGCGTGCGCCGATCTGGGCCGCCGGCGTGGATTACGGCCACGGCACCGGCCACGGCGTCGGCTACTTCATGAACGTGCACGAAGGCCCGCAGGTGATCTCGCCAAGCGCGCCGCCGGACCCACACACCGCCATCGAGCCGGGCATGATCACCTCGAACGAACCGGGCATCTACAAGCCGGGCCGCTGGGGCATCCGCATCGAGAACCTGGTGCTGGCCGTGCCGGCCGCCAGCGGCGAGTTCGGCGAGTTCCTGCGCTTCGAAACCCTGACCCTGTGCCCGATCGATACCCGCTGCATCGACCTGGCGCTGCTGCAACCGCACGAGAAGGAATGGCTGAACGGCTACCACGCCGAAGTGCGCGCGCGCCTGCTGCCACATGTGGATGGCGCCGCGCGTGCGTGGCTGGAACTGCGCACGGAGGCGATCTGATGGCCTCCGCCCGCTCCACCCGCGCCAGCGCCGCCGTCGAGCGCCTGAAACGCCGTACCGGCCACACCGGCTACTCGATGGCCCGCACCGCCGACGGTTCCTTCTTCCTGTCCGAAACGCCTGGGGCGCCGCCGCTGTGCGCGCCGCTGGAACTCGACGACTTCGTCGCCTTCGTCAACGGCCTGGGGCCGCAGGAGGTCAAGCGCATGACCAAGAACGACGTCGCCTTCGAGAAGCAGCTGGTCAGGAAGAAGCCCTGAAATCCAGGCTGCCCCGCGCAGCCTAGCGAAAGACCGTCATGACGACGTCCGAACTGATCGCGACCTACTGGTCGCCTTCCGAGATCGCCACGAACGGCGTGATCCTGCTGCACCTGGCCGGCGCGCTGCTGCTCGGCCTGCTGGTCGGCTACGAGCGTTCGTACCACGGCCGCGCGGCCGGCATGCGCACCTATGGCCTAGTGTGCATGGCCTCGGCGGCACTGACCATCGTCAGCGGCTATCCGGAGTTCTGGTACGGCGGCGGCACCGGGGCGATTGCGCCGGTCGACCCGACCCGCGTGATGCAGGGCGTGGTCACCGGCATCGGCTTCCTCGGCGCCGGCGTGATCATGCGCGAAGGCTTTACCATCAGCGGCCTGACCACCGCCGCCTCGATCTGGAGTTCGTCGGTGATCGGCATCCTGGTCGGCGTCGGCTTTTATTTGTCGGCGATGGGCCTGGCCTTTTTCTCGGCCATGATCATGATCTACCTGAACCGGGTGGAAGCGGTGCTGCCCTCGCGCCGCGCAGTGGCGGTGATGCTGCGCTTTCGCGAGCATTTCCTGCCGAAGGAAGAAGCACTGCGCGAAGCGGCGCTCGAGCGCGGCTACCAGATCGCCGGCAGCTCGCTGACGATCGCCAGTAGCAATGGCCGCCAGGAGTGGCGCTTCGTGGCGCTGGCCCTGTCCAGCCACAACCGCGCCACCCTCACCGAACTGGCGGCCGAACTGGCCGCCTTCGAAGGCGTGGAGGGCTTCCAGCTCTCGCACGCACGTAACTGATAATAAAAACACACGGGATACACGACATGACCCATCAAGACGTACTCGATTTCTGGTTCCTGCCGCGCAGCGACGCCGGCTACGGCAAGGCGCGCCCGGAATGGTTCCGCAAGGATGCCGCTTTCGACACCCAGATCCGCGAGCGCTTCGGCGCCCTGATCGCCCAGGCGGTGGCCGGCGGCCTGCGCGAGTGGGACATCGACCACGGCGCCGAAGGCACGCTGGCGCGCATCCTGGTGCTCGACCAGTTCACCCGCAACGCCCACCGCGACACCCCCGGCGCCTTTGCCGGCGATGCGCTGGCGCTGGCCGCCGCCCGCCAGCTGGTCGACAGTGGCGCCGACCGCACGCTGGATCCGCAAGGACGTTCCTTCGTCTACATGCCCTTCGAGCATGCCGAGGACGCGCGCATGCAGCAGTGCGCGGTCGATCTGTTCACCCAGCTGGCGGGCGAGCACGAAGGCTTCGGCGAGATGCTCGACTATGCGCACCGCCACCGCGGCGTGATCGCGCGCTTCGGCCGCTTCCCGCACCGCAATCCCATCCTCGGCCGCGCTTCCACGCCCGACGAACTGCAGTACCTGGGCCAGCCCGGCGCCGGTTTTTGATGTCCGCAACGCTGAACATCGTCGGCGCCGGCCACGTCGGGCGCACGCTCGGCCGCCTGTTCGCCGCGCGCGGCGCTTTTGACGTGCAGGACGTGCTGACCCGCTCGCTGGACAGTGCGCAGGAAGCCGTGGCCTTCATCGGCGCCGGCCGTGCACTGGCCGACCTCGCTGACCTGCGTCCGGCCAGAGCCTGGATGCTGGCCGTGGGCGACGATGCGATCGCACCCACTTGCGCCGCGCTGGCCGAAGCCGGCCTGCTGAATGATGCCGTGGTCTTCCACTGCAGCGGCGCCAAGTCATCCGGTGAACTGCAGGCCGCCATCGACGCCGGCGCACTCGTCGCCAGCGTGCATCCGGTGCGCAGCTTCGCCGATCCGGAAAGCGTGGCGGGTGCGTTTGCCGGCACCTGGTGCGGCGTCGAGGGCGATGCCGGGGCGCTGGCCCTGCTCACGCCTGCTTTCGAAACCATCGGCGCGCGCCTCGTCCCGATCGACGCCGCCGCCAAGACCGTCTACCATGCCGCCTCCGTGTTCGCCTCGAACTACCTGGTGACGGTGCTCGATGCCGCCCTGCGTGCCTACGTGGCGGCCGGCGTGCCGGAGCAGGTGGCGCGCGAACTGGCGCAGCCGCTGGCAAGCGAGAGCCTGGCCAACGTCTTCAGGCTCGGCCCGGCCGTGGCCCTGAGCGGCCCGGTGGCGCGCGGCGACCTGGCCACCGTGGCGCGCCAGCAGGCGGCGGTATCGAACTGGGATGCCCCGACCGGACACCTGTACGACGCCCTGGTCGAGGCCACGACCGCATTGGCCGAACGCAAGCGGCGCGGCCAACCCTGAATCAACACAAGGAAAACGAATGTATTTGAGTGCCTGGGCCACGCTGGCCGCGTTGGGCGTGTATTTCTGGACCGGCGTGGTGGCCGGCGCGGCGCGCGTGCGCTACAAGGTGCCGGCGCCCTCGATGGACGGGCCGGAAGCCTTCCAGAGCCGCCAGCGCGTGCAAATGAATACCCTCGAGCAGTTGCCGCTGGTGCTGGTGCCGATGTGGCTGTGCGCCTGGTACCTGGGCGATACCTGGGCGGCGGCAGGCGGCATGCTGTGGTGCTGCGCACGCGTGCTGTATGCGCTCGGCTACTACCGCGACCCGGCCAAGCGCGAACTTGGCTTCATCCTCGGCATGCTCGCCTGCGGCGCCCTGGTGGCCGGTGCAAGTGTTGGGTTATTGATGCAGTAGGGCAAGTTTATTGCTTCAATGCATCGACAAAGCGGTCAAACGACAATAAGCTTGCTGCCTGATTCCGTCAATACACGGTGACTGGTGCGCGTCGCGCCCGGGCCGGCTTCGACGCAGGAGGCAGCATGTTGTTCTTGAAGAGTACCGCAACGACCAGGGCACCGGGGATCTACGAAGTCGACATCGCCGCCAAGCCGCCGGGAAAGACCTATGGCGTCTTCCTGGCCACCGATCCGGACAATCCGCCACATTCGGTGCTGGCCGCATTGACCGAGCTCGGCTTCAAGGGCACCTACCAGAAGCGCTATACGCACCGCGACAGCGGGCACGTGCTCGACCTGCACTTCGAAAAAGACGGCACCGACATCTTCAAGGGCTGGAAGGCCGAGGAGTGCAGCGCCAACCTGGCCGCCATCGATGTCCTGTTCGGGAATGTCGGCATTGCCGTCACGCCCAGGGTAATGACGATGGCAGAGGCGTATTCCTGAGCTTGTTTTGTGGTGGGTTCAAGAACCCACCCTACGTATGGTCGGCTGATGTAGGGTGGGTCGGTCCGCGTGCGGCTCGAACCCACCAAGCTGCGTCAGGATCGGATACAGTGCTGCATGGATTTATTCGACTCGCCCGGTACGCTCACATCCATTCCCATCGAAGATGGCGCGCTGGCCCTGATGGCGCGCCTGCCGCTGCCGTATTCCAACGACGAGATACTGTCGCGCCTGCTGGCCGAGACCCCGTGGCGCCAGGACAGCATCGTCCTGTTCGGCAAGCGCCACCTGCAACCACGCCTCACTGCCTGGTATGGCGACGCCAGCTATACCTATTCCGGCCTGCGCCTCGACCCGCTGCCCTGGACGCCTTTGCTGGCCGAAATCCGCGCAGCCGTCGAAACGGCCTGCGGTGTGCGCTTCAACAGCGTGTTGCTGAACTATTACCGCAACGAACGCGACAGCATGGGCATGCACAGCGACGACGAACCGGAACTGGGTCCGGAACCGGCCATCGCTTCGCTCAGCTATGGCGCCACACGCAGCTTCGTTTTGCGGCATAAACGCAACAAACGGACAGTCAAGCTCGACCTGCATGATGGCAGCCTGTTATTGATGAGTGGAAAGCTGCAGAGCAACTGGCTCCACGGCATCAATAAATCGGCACGCACCATAGGAGCGCGCCTGAATTTAACCTTCAGGTACGTCGTTTAATTTGACGGCTTCAGGCGTCATTTTGTCGTCAAAAATAACTGAACCATTGGTCAGTTATGTTACATTTGATTACAGTTCTTACGGGATTCACACTGCCTTATCCTTTTGACCAGTGCTATCTTGGACTCATCGCGATTCAAGATGAATGGCGAACCAGACTAATATGTGAAAAGGATTCGCAATGAAAAAGCTGATTTTTGCACTGATCGCAGGCGCTGCTACCATCACCGCCGCCCAGGCCCAGACCACCATCACCCCACGCCCTTACGTCGGCGTCGGCGTGTCGGGTGCTGACCGTGAATACTATGTTCCAGGCGCCACCATCAACGACACCGACGGCTACCGCTTCTCGGGCAAGATCTTCGGCGGCGCCGAGCTGACCGAGAACTTCGGCGTCGAAGCCGGCTACACCGACTTCCGCAAGGCCGGCGCCAACTACACGTTCAACGGCGTGAACGCCCGCACGGAAGCCGATGGCTACAACGCCTACATCGCCGGCAAGGCGACCAAGGCCCTGAACGACAAGTTCGCAGTCTATGGCAAGCTGGGCGTGACCCACACCAAGGCTGAAATGGAATCGGCTACCGCCGGCCTGAACCGCAAAGTCAGCGACAACGGCGCCTACGGTGCACTGGGCATGCAGTACAACGTGAACCAGCAGGTCGCGCTGATCGCCGAATACGAACGCTTCGGCAAGAAACAGGACTTCGGTCCGAAGCCGGACGTCGTGACCATCGGCGCGAAGTACACCTTCTAAGCGATCGCTGACGATTGCTTGTTCCGAGAGTGTGTGTAAAAGGGCCCTGCGGGGCCCTTTTCTATTGATGCCGAGCGTTGAACCCGGTCAGTTGTCTCAACCGTAAGGCGTGCCTTGCGCGGCCCGGCCCACCCTACGCATGTCTGTTAAACCGGCGCTCCGAACTGCAAGGGACCGGCGCCGGGATGCACGAAACTGCGCGTCCAGGGCGGCAGCACGGCCGGGTCCGGCTCCGCGAAGCCGGACGACATGAAGCGGTGCAGGGATGACCACGGCCAGTCGGCTACCTTTTCGCACAGGCCATGGCGCATCGGATTGGTGTGCATGTAGTCGATCAGCGCCGCATACTGGGTCTCGTCCTGCACCCGGAACTGCTGGTACTGGCGTTCCCAGATCGCGCCATCGGGAGAGTTTGTTACCAGCGACTTGCGCAGCGCCTTCGAAAACGCGATCTTCACCGCTCGCCAGCGGCTCGAACAGTCGTGGTCGCCCGGCGGCAAGGTCCACATGGCATGCGCATGGTCGGGTAGCACGACCCAGGCGTCGACGTGGAAGGGTTTGCGCACGCGTGCCTGGCGGATGGCGTCGCCGAAAGCCGAGATATGGTCCGTCAGCAGGGAGCTGCCACGGTCCAGCAGGCGAACCGTGAAGAAGAAGGTCCCGCCGGGGACCCGGTTGTCGCGGTAGTCTGTCATGGATAGGGGGCCAATAAGGGGGGCCAATAAGGGAGCCAATAAGCAGGCCAATCGCAGGTGGTCGCCAGGTCGATCGGCGCAAAATGGCGCGGGGCCAGAATCCTCATCAATGGGCGATTCTACACACGGAATTTTTTCGACCGCGATCCATTTCCGCGCGTAAAAGAAAAGCACGCGCGAACATGAAAAAACCCCAGCGGCCTCGCGGCGGCTGGGGTTCCTGGCGATGTCGACGAACGATCAGGTCGTCAGCGGCTTGTAGCGAATCCGCTTCGGCTTGGCGCCTTCTTCACCCAGGCGTTTCTTCTTGTCGGCTTCGTATTCCTGGTAGTTACCGTCGAAGAAGGTAACCTGGGAATTGCCTTCGAAGGCCAGGATGTGGGTTGCGATACGGTCGAGGAACCAGCGATCGTGGGAAATGACCATCACGCTGCCGGCGAATTCCAGCAGGGCGTCTTCCAGCGCGCGCAGGGTTTCCACGTCCAGGTCGTTCGACGGTTCGTCCAGCAGCAGGACGTTGCCGCCTTGCAGCAGGGTCTTGGCCAGGTGCAGGCGGCCGCGTTCGCCACCCGACAGGTTGCCGACCACTTTCTGCTGGTCCGAACCCTTGAAGTTGAAGCGGCCGAGATAAGCGCGCGACGGCATCTCGAAGCGGCCGACGCTCAGCATGTCGGCGCCGCCGGTGACGTCTTCGAACACGGTCTTGTTGTTGGCCAGGTCGTCGCGGTGCTGGTCGACCAGCGAGACCTTGGCGGTCTTGCCGATCACGACTTCGCCGCTGTCCGGCTGTTCGCGGCCGGCGATCATCTTGAACAGGGTCGACTTACCGGCGCCGTTCGGGCCGATGATGCCCACGATCGCGCCCGGCGGCACGGTGAACGACACGTTGTCGAGCAGCAGGCGGTCGCCGAAGGCCTTCGAGACGTTCTTGAATTCGATGACTTCGTTGCCCAGGCGCTCGGCCACAGGAATGAAGATCTCCTGGGTCTCGTTGCGCTTCTGGTATTCGTATTCGCTCAGCTCGTTGAAGCGGGCCAGGCGGGCTTTCGACTTGGCCTGGCGCGCCTTCGGATTCTGGCGCGACCATTCGAGTTCCTTCTGCAGGGCTTTCTGGCGTGCCGATTCGGTCGCTTCTTCCTGCTTCAGGCGCGCCTGTTTCTGGTCCAGCCAGGACGAGTAGTTGCCCTTCCATGGAATGCCCGAACCGCGGTCCAGTTCCAGGATCCATTCGGCGGCGTTGTCGAGGAAGTAGCGGTCGTGGGTGATGCCGACCACGGTGCCCGGGAAGCGCAGCAGGAATTGTTCCAGCCACTCGACCGATTCGGCGTCCAGGTGGTTGGTCGGTTCGTCGAGCAGCAGCATGTCCGGCTTACTCAGCAGCAGCTTGCACAGCGCCACGCGGCGCTTCTCGCCACCCGACAGCACGCCGATCTTCGCGTCCCACGGCGGCAGGCGCAGTGCGTCGGCGGCCATTTCCATTTGCAGGTTCAGGTTGCCGCCGTCGGCCGCGGCGATGATCGACTCCAGGCGCTCCTGTTCCTTGGCGAGGGCGTCGAAGTCGGCGTCTTCCTCGGCATAGGCGGCGTACACGGCTTCCAGCTTGGCTTGCGCCTCGAAGGCTTCACCCAGGCCGGATTCGACTTCCTGGCGCACGGTTTTTTCCGGATCGAGCTGGGGTTCCTGCGGCAGGTAGCCGATGTTCAGGCCCGGCATCGGGCGTGCTTCGCCCTGGATGTCGGTGTCGATGCCGGCCATGATCTTCAGCAGGGTCGATTTACCGGAGCCGTTCAGGCCCAGCACGCCGATCTTCGCACCTGGGAAGAACGACAGCGAAATGTCTTTCAGGATTTGGCGTTTCGGCGGGACGATTTTGCCCACGCGGTTCATGGTGTAGACGTAATTTGCCATCTTTAGTAACTGTTATGAAATCAAGGTGCACAGGATACGATAGAAGCGGTCCGACAGACAGCCTTTATCGCGATTCTTTCGCCGCTGCCGGGCCGGACACAGGCTGGGCCGCGCTTCGCCCACGTTGCAGCAATCCCTCGCCGGCGAACAGCCCCAGCGCCGCCCAGATCAGGGCAAAGCCCACCAGGCGGTCGGCCGTGAACGCTTCCTTGAACAGCAGCACGCCGAGCAGGAACTGGATGGTCGGCGCCAGGTATTGCAGCAGGCCGAGGATGGACAGCGGAATCTGGCGCGCGCCGCTGGCGAACAGCAGCAGCGGGATCGCCGTGATCGGACCCGAGGCGATCAGCAGCCAGCGCGTGGTGTCGGACGTGGTCGTCAGGAAGGCATTCTCGCCATGCAGCGTCAGCCAGCCGACGTAGATCGCCGCGATCGGGAACAGCACCATGGTCTCGAACGACAAGCCTTCCAGCGCGCCGAGCGCCGCCGTCTTGCGCAGCAGGCCGTAGGCGCCGAACGAGGCCGCCAGGCACAGGGCGATCCAGGGCACCGAACCCGATTGCCAGGTCAGCCAGGCCACGCCCAGGGCGGCGATGCCGATCGCGATCCACTGCACGCGGCGCAGGCGTTCCTTCAGGAGCAGGTAGCCGAACATGATGTTCACCAGCGGATTGATGAAGTAGCCGAGGCTGGCTTCGATCACGTGGCCATTGTTCACGGCCCAGATATACAGCAGCCAGTTCGCGCTCAGCAAGAATGCCGAGGCAACGAAACTGCCGAACACGCGCGGCTGGCGCACCTGGTTCAGCCAGGCCCATTGCCGGCGCAGGGCCAGCACCACCAGCAAAAAGGCAAGCGACCACAGCATGCGGTGCGCCAGGATCTGCATGGACGGCACTTCGCGCACGGCATGGAAATACAAAGGGAACAGGCCCCAGCACAGGAAGGCCAGGGCAGCAGAAAGGACGCCGGTACGCATGGAATAGGGGAGAAGAGTTGCCAGTCCAGCATTATCGGCGAAGTCCGGAACGCTTGCCGGAGGCGCCCCGTTTTGGCCACCATACTGGCCACCATACGAGGCTAACGCGCGACCATTCCCTGTCGCTTCAGGCAAACTTGCAACACTCCGCGCCAGGGTAGGCCGAGCCGCTTGATTCTGCTTGCAATTTCCTTGTCGTTATTTTATGGTGCGCCGCACCAGAACAACAATATGGTGCAATCTTGACGTCGCAAAATAACAAAAGCAGCCTGGCGGCAACGACGCTGGCTGCCATTGGCATCGTCTACGGCGATATCGGTACCAGCCCGCTGTACACCCTCAAGACCATCTTCGACCCCACCCACGGCCTCGCGCTGAACACCCCCAACCTGCTCGGCATCATTTCCCTGATCTTCTGGGGGCTGACTCTGATCGTCTCGCTGAAATACGTTACGCTCGTGCTGCGCGCCGACAACCGCGGCGAGGGTGGGATCATGGCGCTGATGGCCCTGGCCCTGAATTCCGTCACGCGCACCTCGCGCTGGCACTATCCGCTGATGGTGATCGGCGTGTTCGGCGCTACCATGTTCTATGGCGACAGCGTGATCACGCCCGCGATTTCCGTGCTCGGCGCCATCGAGGGCCTGGAAGTGGCCACGCCGGCGCTGTCGCACTATGTGGTGCCGATGGCGGTGGTGGTGCTGGTCGGCCTGTACAGCCTGCAGCGCCACGGCACCGCCGGCATCGGGCGCTGGTTCGGCCCGGTGATGATCGTCTGGTTCGCCGCGCTGGCCATCATGGGCGTGATCAACATTGCCAAGGCCCCGGTGATCCTGGAAGCGCTGAACCCGCTGCATGCGGCGCGCTTCGTCATGGAAAACCAGTTCATCGCCTTTGTCGCCCTGGGCGCGGTGGTGCTGGCGCTCACCGGCGCCGAAGCCCTGTACGCCGACATGGGCCACTTCGGCAAGAAGCCGATCCGCGTGGCCTGGTTCATGATCGTGTTCCCGGCGCTGGTCCTGAATTATCTGGGCCAGGGCGGCCTGCTCATCACCGATCCGACCGCCGTGGAAAACCCCTTCTTCCACCAGCTCGGCACCTGGAGCGTGTATCCGCTGGTGATCCTGTCGACCATGGCGGCCGTGATCGCCTCGCAGGCCACGATTTCCGGCACCTATTCGATGACCAAGCAGGCCATCATGCTCGGCCTGCTGCCGCGCATGCGCATCCTGCACACCTCGGAGAGCGAGATCGGCCAAATCTATATTCCGGCGGTGAACTGGCTGCAACTGATCATCGTGCTGATCGCCGTGATCGGTTTCGGTTCCTCGGACCGCCTGGCCGGCGCCTACGGCATCGCAGTCACCGCCACCATGCTGGCCACGACCCTGCTGACCTTCTTCGTTACCCGTTACCGCTGGCACCTGCCGCTGTGGGTATGCCTGGGTGCGACCGGCTTCTTTATGCTGATGGACATCGCCCTGTTCTCGGCCAGCACCCTGAAACTGCTGCACGGCGGCTGGTTCCCGCTGCTGCTGGGCGCGGTGCTGCTGACGGCGATGCTCACCTGGAAGCGCGGGCGCGAGCTGGTGTTCGAGAACCTGGAACGGCACGCGATTCCGCTCGACGCCTTCCTCGATTCGCTGTTCGTGGCGCCGCCGACCCGGGTGCCGGGCACGGCGATTTTCCTGCGCGGCGAAAGCGACGGCGTGCCGCATGCGCTGCTGCATAACCTGTCCCACAACAAGGTGCTGCACGAGCGCGTGGTGTTCCTGACCGTGCACATCCGCGAGGAACCTTTCGTGCCGCTGCTGGAGCAGGTGCAGATCGTCGAGCTGGGCCACAACTGTTTCCAGCTGAACGTGCATTACGGCTTCAAGGACGAGCCGGACATCCCGGCCATCATGGCCCATTGCGGCACGCTTGGCCTGGTGTTCGAGAACATGGAAACCTCGTACTTCATCGCGCGCCAGACCGTGATCTCGGCGCCGGGCGGCGGCATGGCGCCGTGGCGCGAACACCTGTACGTGGCGATGTCGCGCAATGCCCGCGCCGCCGCCGACTATTACCAGATCCCGGCCAACCGGGTGATCGAACTCGGCACGCAAGTGGAGATCTGACCAACGCATACAAAAGCGATACAAAAAGCGGACACTCTGACGGTCCGCCCTCGGTTAAGGTGCAGCGTTTCCTGTTTTAAACATCTGCACACTTATCCGGGAGAGACCCATGACATTCAAGTTCCCGCTGATGGCCGCTGCCTGCGCAGCCGTCTTCAGCCTTACCGCCTGCGGCGGCGGCGGTAGCAGCGGCAGCAATGCCGCGCCGGAAGCCGTCAGCGCCCCCACCGCCCTGAAGACCATCGACTCCGTGGTCGGCACCGGCGCCGAAGCGGCGAACGGCAAGAAGCTGACCGTCAAGTACACCGGCTGGCTGTACAGCACCACGGCGGCCGAGAACAAGGGCAACCAGTTCGAAACCAGCACCTTCACCTTCACGCTGGGCGTCGATTCGGTGATCGCCGGCTGGACCCAGGGCATCCCCGGCATGAAGGTCGGCGGCAAGCGCACCCTGCACATTCCGGCGAGCCTCGCCTACGGCAAGAACGGCCGCGGCCCGATTCCGCCGAATACCGGCCTGGTGTTCGACGTCGAGCTGCTGAAGGTCGAGTAAGCGCATCCGGGCTTGCGCGCCAGCGCGCACTCCTGCGCTGGCGCAGATGACATGCACGCGCTTTCCTCCATCCTCGGGCTGCCCGGCCGTTTGTACACGGCCCATCCCGACCGACGAGGAAACGATGCTTCATTACTGCCTGCGGCTACTCCTGCCATTGCTTGCCTGCGCCTGGATGCCCGGCGCCCTTGCGCAGCCGGCATATGCGCTGGTCTTCGGACCCGAAAATTCCAGTCCGGGCGCCATCGACAATGCCGGGCGCATCGTCGGGCAAGTCGATGGACGCGCCTTCTTGTGGGACGGCGGCGCCGTCATCGACCTCGGCACGCTGGGTGGCGGCAGTAGCGCGGCGTTCGGGATCAGCGATAACGGCCTGATCACCGGCGGCGCCGACCGTCCCGACGGCAGCAGCCACAGCTTCCTCTACGATGGCGGCATCCGCGACATCGGCCAGCTCGGCGTGGCCAGCAGCGGCGCCGCTGTCAACAGCGCCGGCCAGGTGGCCGGCACCTGGGTCGACGCAGCAGGCGAAAACCACGCCTTCCTCTACAGCGCAGGCGTGGCGGTCGACATCGGCAACCTCGGCGCCGATTCGGCACGCGCCACCGGCATCAACGAAGCGGGCGACGTGGTCGGCTCGTCCTTCCTCGCCGATTTCACCGCCTTCCAGGCCTTTCTCTACCGCGACGGTGTCATCCGCAGCCTCGGCACGCTGGGCGGGCCGTCGAGCTGGGCGGCCGGCATCAACGACAACGGGCAAGTCGCCGGCACCAGCTTCATCGACGAGGAAACGCAGCACGCCTTTCTCTACACCGGGGGCGTGCTGCAGGATATCGGTTCCTTTGGCGGCGCCTTTACCGAGGCGCGCGGCCTGAACGATGCCGGCTGGGTGGTCGGCTATTCCACGTATGCCGACGATATCCCCGGCATCGATTTTTCCAGCGCCTTCGTCTACCGCGACGGCGCCATGTTCGACCTGAACCTGATTGTCGAGCGTCCGGGGGTATGGTCCATCCTCGACGCCTACGGCATCAACGATGCCGGCCAGATCGCCGCCACCGCCTGCACCGAATTCGGCGACTGCCGCGCGGTGCGGCTCGATCCGATCCCGCCGGTGCCCGAGCCTCGGCCGGGCGCCCTGATGCTGGCCGGGCTGGTGCTCGGCGGCGCCTGGAGCGGCCTGCGGCGCCGCATGCGCCGCCATCGATGACTGCCAGGGCGCCATGGCGCGTCGTCCTACGCGGTCCCGTGCGCGCTCCTGCCTTGTGTACGATATATGCAAGGTTTCGCCAGACGAAACCCGCGTATGTCGAATAACAGGAGCACAGCCGCATGTCGCAACACATTACCCCTCACGAAATCGAAGAACTCACCCCGCGTCAACGCATCTTCGCCATTGTCGGCGCCTCGTCCGGCAACCTGGTCGAATGGTTCGACTTCTACATCTACTCGTTTTGCGCGCTGTATTTTTCGGCCGCCTTTTTCCCGTCCGGTAACCCGACCACCCAGCTCTTGAACACGGCCGGCATCTTTGCCGCCGGCTTCCTGATGCGTCCGGTGGGCGGCTGGATGTTCGGCCGCATCGCCGACCGCTACGGCCGCAAGAACGCGATGATGATCTCGGTGCTGATGATGTGCGGCGGCTCGCTGATGATCGCGGTGCTGCCGACCTATGCCCAGATCGGCACCGCAGCGCCGGTCCTGCTGCTGCTGGCGCGCCTGTTCCAGGGCCTGTCGGTGGGCGGCGAGTACGGCACCAGCGCCACCTACATGAGCGAGGTGGCCGAACCGGGCAAGCGCGGCTTCTTCGCTTCCTTCCAGTACGTGACCCTGATCGGCGGCCAGCTGCTGGCGCTGCTGGTGCTGGTGATCCTGCAACAGCTGCTCAGCGACGCCGAACTGCGCGCCTGGGGCTGGCGCATTCCCTTCGTGCTGGGCGCCTGCGCGGCCCTGGTCTCGCTCTACCTGCGCCGTTCGCTCACGGAGACGACGAATGCCTCCGAGCGCAAGCGCAAGGAAGCCGGCAGCGTCGCCACGCTGCTGCGCGACCACCGCAAGGCCTTCATCACCGTGCTCGGCTTCACCGCCGGCGGCTCGCTGATCTTCTACACCTTCACCACCTACATGCAGAAATACCTGGTCAACACGGCCGGCATGGACGCCAAGACCGCCAGCGCCGTCATGACCGGGGTGCTCGTCATCTACATGTGCCTGCAGCCGATTTTCGGCGCGCTGTCCGACCGCATCGGCCGCAAGACCTCGATGATCTGGTTCGGCGCCCTGGCGGCGATTGCCACGGTGCCGATCATGATGGCGCTGCGCAGCGTCGACAGCCCGCTGATGGCCGGCGTGCTGATCGTCTGCGCGCTGACCATCGTCAGCCTGTACACCTCGATCGGCGGCCTGATCAAGGCCGAGATGTTCCCGGTCGAGGTGCGCGCGCTCGGCGTCGGCCTCTCGTACGCGGTGGCGAACGCGATCTTCGGCGGCTCGGCCGAATACGTGGCGCTGTGGTTCAAGCAGGCCGGGATGGAGTCGAACTTCTACTGGTACGTGAGCGCGATGTGCGCCGTGGCCTTCATCGTCGCCCTGCGCATGCCGGACCCGCAGAAGTCGGGGCTGCTGAAGTAAGCTGCTGAAGCCGGCCTGCCGAAGCAGGCAGGCCCGGGGTACATGCTGCGCTTCAGCGCAGCATGTCGATGTGCATGATCCCGTCTTCGTCGTAAGCGTCGGAGATGGTCTCGAAGCCGAAGTCCTGATAAAACTTTTCCAGGCGCTGCTGGGCCCCGATGCGGATGCGGTGGCCCGGATGCAGGGTTTCCGCATACTGGATGCCGTGCGCCACCAGCTCGCGGCCGACGCCCGAGCCGCGCACGTCGTTCGTGGTCAGGATGCGTCCGAGCGACATCTCGTCGTATTTCGCGCCCGGCGCCAGGCAGCGCAGGTAGGCCACCAGCACGCGCCGGCCGCCGATGTCGCGCCAGCCGAGCAGGTGATGGGCGTCGAGGTCGTAGCCGTCGATGTCCGGATACAGGCAAGTCTGTTCCAGCACGAATACCTGCTGGCGCTGGGCCAGCACTTCGTACAGCTGCGCGTTAGTCAGGTCGGCGAAGCTACACCACTGCCATTCGATCATGTGTCTTCCGATTCAAGAGTAAAAAATTCAGGCGGCCGTCTCGAAACCTTCGAGCACGTTGACCGTGTTGATGCCGACGTCGCCCGCCTGGCCGCCTTCGAGCACGAAGACGGCCGGCAGGCCGAGCCAGGCGATGCGCTCGCCGATGCGCAGGAAGTCTGCGCCCTGCAGGCCGAAGCCGCCGCCCGGTTCCGCCGCGGCGGTATTCACGCCAAGCGCGACGACCAGCGCTTCCGGCGCGAACATGCCGAGCCTGATGCAGGCCGTTTCCAGCGCCGCCATCCATTCCTGGGCATCGCTGCCTGGCGCCAGCGGCAGGTTGATGTTGTGGCCATGCCCGCCGCCGTCGCCGGTTTCGTCGGCATGGCCAACGAAATAGGGATAGGCGGCGCGCGGGTCGGCATGGAGCGATACGCACAGCACCTCGCCGCGGTTGTAGAAGATGCCCTGGGTGCCGTTGCCGTGGTGGTAGTCGAGGTCGAGGATCGCGACCCTCTTGAGACCATCGTCGAGCAGGTGCTGGGCGGCCAGGGCCGCGTTGTTCAGGTAGCAGCCGCCGCCGAAGAAATCGAAGCCGGCATGGTGGCCCGGCGGGCGGGTCAGGGCAAAGCTGCCGCGCTCGCCCAGGCGCAGCGCATGCGCCGCATTGATGGCGCAGTCGGCGCCGGTCTTCACCGCGTTCCAGGTGCCGCCCATCAGGGGCGTGGCGCTGTCCATCGAGTACAGGCCGAGGCGGCCGGCAAAGCTGTCCGGCTCGATGTCGCTGCGCATGGTGCGGATCGGCCAGCTGGCAGGCAGGGCGTCCTTGCCGGCATTGCCCGGGTCGAGGGCGGTCCACTCGCTCCAGGCGCTGCGCAGGAAATGCAGGTAGCGCGGGCTGTGCACCCGCTCCAGCGACACCAGCGGCACCCGGTGCGGCGTGACGATCTCGCCTAGCCCGCGCCGCTGCAGTTCCGCCAGCACCAGGCCGGCCCGTTCGAGCGTGTCACGACGAAGCGCCATGTCGCCGCGCCGGGTATCCGACCCGCGGTGCTGCGCATGGTGTTCGTTGTAAAAGGTGAGCAAGGCATCCCCGGTATCGACGGTCAGCTATGGTTACCGCACAGTGTACTGCTGTTGTACGCCGCCACGAAGTCGTCGAAGCTGCCGGTGTCGCTCTGCTCGATGATGGCCTGCTCGGCCAGCGAAGCGGCGGCCTGTTCGAGGAAAGCGGCTTCCTCGGCCGGCATCAGCGGGCTTTCGCGGAAGTATGCCGCGTGCAGCTGGCTCTGGCGCAGCCCGAAAGCGGCGGCCGAACCGAGGGCGCGCACTTCTTCCAGCACGCGCGCCGACGGCGTCTTGCCCGGGTCGGCGATCTTGGCCTTTTGCTGCTCGAGCGAGGCTTCGTGCACGCCCGGCTCGTTGTGCTCGGCGTCCAGCAGGCGCGCCAGCGGGCGGATGCGCTCGACCAGTTCGTCGGCCCATTCCAGCAGCGGCACTTCCTCGCCGTCGCGGGTCAGCGTCAGGCCCGGCTTGCGGCCTTCCTTCACGGTGCGTGCGAAGTTGCGCGCGTGGACCTGGCCTTCGGCGGCGCTGATCAGGGGGCTTTCGTCGAGCGCGCAGAACAGCAAAAAGGCGTCGAGGAAGCGGCCGGTCTCCAGGCTCACGCCCACCGGTTCGAACGGGTCGACGTCGAGACAGCGCACCTCGATGTACTGCACGCCGCGGTTGCACAGGGCCTGCACCGGACGCTCGCCGGTACGGATCACGCGCTTCGGACGGATGGTCGAGTAGTACTCGTTCTCGATCTGCAGCACGTTGGTCGACAGCTGCACCCACTCGCCATCCTTCTTGGTGCCGATCGCCTCGTAAGGCGCATACGGGCGGTTCACCGCGTCCATCAGGCTGGTGACGTAGCTTTCCAGGCTGTTCTCGTGCGGGCGCAGGCCGGACTGGGCATCGTTCTGGTAACCCAGGTCGCTCATGCGCAGGCTGGTGGCATGCGGCAGGTAGAGGGTGTCCGGCGACAGTTCCTCGAGGCCGTGCTCGCGCCCGCGCAGGAAGCTCTTGGTCAGCGTCGGCGAGGCGCCGAACAGATACATCAGCAGCCAGCTGTAGCGGCGGAAGTTGCGGATGGTGGCGATGTAGCTTTCCGATTGGAAGTCGCGCAGGGCATTGCGGCGTTCTTCCGCGACGCCCTCGTGCGTGCGCAGCAGTTCCCACAATTCCTCGGGCAGCGAGTAGTTGTAGTGGATGCCGGCGATGCATTGCATGGCCTTGCCGTAGCGCAGGGCCAGGCCGCGGCGGTACACGTGCTTGAGCATGCCGATGTTCGACTTGCCGTACCAGGCGATCTCGATCTCTTCTTCGGAGGGCAGTTCGCCCGGCATCGATTCGCTCCACAGCATCTCGTCGCCCAGTTTCGAGTAGGCGAAGCGGTGGATGGCGTCGAGGCGGTGCAGGGCCAGGCCGATGTCGTGCTCGGCCGGGGTAATGAACTCGAGCAGGGCCTCAGCGTAGTCGGTCGTGATCTGCGAATGGGTCAGGGCCGAGCCGAGCTGGACCGGATGAGGCGTGCGCGCGAGCTGGCCCTGGCGATCGATGCGCAGGGTTTCGCGTTCGATGCCGCGCAGGCCCTGGCCGAGCAGGCCACGGTGCGCGTCGTCGTCGAGCAGGGCCAGGCGGCGGGTCAGTTGGTTCGACACAGTGTTTCCTTTCTAATACTGCCTAATCAATTGGTGCAGAGAGTAACCGAAAATCGGACTGCGCGTCGGCGGACGCTGCATTTCCGAACCGCCAGGCGACGACTTGTGCACAGCTTGTATACAGCGTATCTACAGCATATCGACAGCCTGTCTACAGGCTGTTCACAGCCTTGTCTACCCCTTGCCCACAGTCTTGCTCACAGTCTTGTCCACAGGCACGGGAGGCGTGGCAGGGGTGGGAGAGGCCGGCGCGGATGCCGGTTTTCCAGCAGGTTTGTCGGCGGGTTTGTCGGCGGGTTTGTCGGCCGGCTTGTCCGCAGGCTTTTCAGCCGGCTTTTCGGCCGGCTTTTCGGTCGGCTTTTCGGTCGGCTTTTCTGCGGCCCTGGCCGGCGGCGTCAACGGGAAGGGGCCGGGTCCGGGCGGCGCGGCAGCCGGACCCGGCGTGGACGGCGGCGGCAGCAGGATCGGTCCCGGTCCGGCCGCCGGGGCGGGCGGCGCCAGCTGGGCGGCCAGCCATTGCCCCATCTCGTGTTCCAGCAGCGGCAGCGGCAGCGAACCCTGGCCGAGCAGCGCATCGTGGAAGCGGCGCAGGTCGAAGCGCGGCCCGAGCGCCGTTTGCGCCTTCTCGCGCAGCGCCTTGATGCGCAGCTGGCCGATCTTGTAGGCCAGGGCCTGGGCCGGCTGGGCGATGTAGCGGTCGACCTCGACGGCGTTGTCGGCGGCGGCGTTCGCGGTGTTCGCGTTCAGGTAGTCGATGGCCTGCTGGCGCGTCCAGCCCTGGGCGTGGATGCCGGTGTCGACCACCAGGCGCGCGGCGCGGAACATGTCGTCGTTCAGGTAGCCGAACCAGGAAAAGGCGTCCTTGAAGAAGCCGAGTTCCGGTCCCAGGCTTTCGGCATAGGTGGCCCAGCCTTCGCCGAAGGCTTCGTCCCAGCGGTGGCGGCGAAACGCCGGCAAGCCGCCCAGCGCCTGGGCGCGCGCCACCTGCAGGTGGTGGCCGGGCAGGGCTTCGTGCAGGGCCAGCGTCTCGACTTCCCACAGCGGCTGGCGGTCCAGGCGCGCCGTGTTCACTACCAGCGCGGCGCTGCGGCCTGGCGTGCCGGCCTCGTAGTAGGCCGCCACCTGGCCGGCGGCGCCTGCCTGGCCCAGCGGCTTGACGCCGATGCCCTCTTGCGGGACGGCGCCGAACAGCGCGGGCAGGCGCGCCTCGGCGCGGGCGATGGTGCGCCGGTAGCGCGCCAGCAGGCTGTCGGCACTGGCCGGGAACAGGCGCTTGTCGCTGCGTGCAAAGGCCAGGAATTGCGGCAGCGTGCCCTGGAACCCGGTGCGCTTGATGGCCTCGAGCATGGCGACGCGGATGCGCGCGACTTCCTTCAAGCCCAGCGCGTGGACCTCGGCGGGCGTGAGCTCGGTGCCGCCCGCCTGGCGCACCAGGAAGGCATAGTAGCCAGGACCGCCCGGCAGGCTGGCGGCGCCCAGCGATTCGCGCGCGGCCGGCAAATAATCGTTGCGGACGAAGTCTTCCAGCTTGCGCAGGGAGGGAGCGGCGCTGTTCTTCAGGGCGGCATTGCCGGCCGCGAGCAGCTGTTCCCGGACTTCGGGGTCGATGGTGGCGGGGATGCGTTTGAACGGCGCAGCCAGGGCGCCGTCCATCAAGCCATCGCGCATGTTGCGCAGCATGTCGGGCAGGGCGCGCACGCTGGCCTTCGGCGCGGTCCATCCTGTGCGCATGCCTTCGCGCAGCTGCTCGACCAGGCCGTCGACGTGGGCCGGCAATGCTTCCAGGCGGGCGATGTAGTTGCGGTAGTCTTCCTCGGTGGCGAAGGGCATCTGGGCGACCAGGCGCGGCAGGCGCACGTGCAGGCCGTCCCAGGCGCTGATCGGCTGCGGGTCGAAGGGGTGGAAGGCGAACAGGGCGAGCTGGCGCTCCTTGTCGGCGATGAAGAGGTCGAGCGAGAGGCGGTCCTGCGGGCCCAGGCCGTTACGGTCGATGGCGCGTGCTTCGCCCAGGGCGCTGCGGGCGTGGTCGAGGGCGGCCTTGCTGGCGGCCAGGGTGGTGTCGGACAGGCGCGCGTTGAAGCGCGCGTCGCCGAGCGTGGTGGCGTATTCGGGGTTGTGCTGCAGCTGCCATTCCCAGTCGCGCTCGAACAGCGCCCTGGCATCCTCCGGCGCACCGCGCGCCACGCTGTGGAAGAGCGCGGTGAACAGGACGAGGAGGGCGAATAGGCGGCGCATGGGGGAGGCGTGGTGGGGGTGTGAGCATTGTAGCAACGCGTGGGAGAGGGAGGCGCGCGGTGGGATGCCTTCGGGAGGCGTTGCGGTGTGCTGCTGTACTACAGCGTGGACTCGGGAGTCCACCCTACGAAACTCCGGACACCTGGTGGGTTGCCGCTGTTGTACCGCGTGGGTACAAGTGCCTTGCGCGGCCCGGCCCACCCTACAAATGCAGGGTTTCGTAGGGTGGACACCTGTGTCCACGCTGTCTCACCGAATGCTCAGCCGCGCCGCCCGCCGCTGACGCGCTCGATGCCCGCCAGGTCGCGCCAGCTCTGCGCTTCCAGGTAACCGGCGTCGGCCAACAAGGCGCGCACCGCCTCCGCCTGGTCGTAGCCATGCTCCAGCAGCAGCCACCCGCCCGGCGTCAGGTGCGTGGCCGCGCCCGCGATAATCGTCCGCAAATCCGACAAGCCATCCGCATGGTCGGTCAGCGCATCGGCCGGCTCGAAGCGCAAATCGCCCTGCGCCAGGTGCTCGTCGCCGGAAGCGATGTAGGGCGGGTTCGACACCACCAGCTCGAAGGTTTCATCTTCCAGCGCCGCGAACCAGTCACTGCGCAGGAAGCGCACCCGCGCGCCATTCGCCTCGGCATTCGAGCGCGCCACCGCCAGTGCTTCCTCGCTGACGTCGAGCGCCGTTACCTGCGCATCGGGCCGCGTATGCGCCACCGCCACCGCGATCGCGCCGCTGCCGGTGCCCATGTCGAGCATGCGTGCCTGCGCCGGCAAGCGTTCGAGCGCCAGTTCGACAATCAGTTCGGTGTCCGGACGCGGAATCAGCACCGCCGGCGTAACACGGAAAGGCAGCCCGAAGAATTCGCGCTGGCCGACGATGTAGGCGATCGGCTCGCCGCCGATGCGGCGCCCGACCAGGGCCGACAAACGCGCCGCTTCTTCCCCGGTGAGCTGGCGCTCGGACTGCGTGATCAGGCCCACGCGCGTGATGCCCAGCGCGTGGCACAGCAGGATGCGGTTTTCCAGCGGATCGAGGGGCAGGCCCGCCTGCAGGGACCCGATGCTGGCGCCGGCGGCAATCATCGTGCGCGCCGCACCAGTACCCAGACCAGGGTAACGGTCAGCAGCACGAACCACACCGCCGACCACTGCGGGATCGACAGGCCGAACAAGCCGTCGGTGGCGTTCTCGCACAGGCCGTCGGCCTGGAACAGCCAGGGCAGCAGGGTCGCGGTGGGGATCTTGTTCAGCATGGTCTCCATCGGGTCGATGCCGCAGGAGAAGCCGGGATTGGCCAGCACGTACAGGTGCTTGCCGACCACGCCCAGGCCACCCAGGGCCGCCAGCAGGGCCACGCCGGCGCCCGCCTTGATCTTGCCGGCAAACGCGCCAATCAATGCGGCGATGCCGACCGCCAGGAACAGGTAGCGCTGGATCACGCACAGCGGGCAGGGCAGCATGTCGTGGGCGTGCTGCAAATACAGGGCGGCGCCGATCAGCGCGAAGCTGACCGCGGCGACGATCAGGAGGACGGTACGGGAAGCGGGCATGCGGTTCGGCTCTCGATGGTCAGGAAACAGGGGCGATTCTCGCACGAAGGCCAGGACCGCAGGGCTGTATTTTCACATTGGCAACTTAGTGCGGACTTAATTCCCGCCTCGCTCTCCGCTCAGTCGCCCAGCGCCGCCAGCAGTTCGGCCTGGTGCTCGGCGGCCAGCGCATTCGTCAGTTCCGCCAGGTCGCCATCCATGATGAAGTCGAGTTTATACAGCGTCAGGTTGATGCGGTGGTCGGTCAGGCGGCCCTGCGGGAAGTTGTAGGTGCGGATGCGCTCGCTGCGGTCGCCCGAGCCGATCAGGCTCTTGCGGGTGGCCGCTTCCTTCGATTGCTGCTCGCGCAGCTGCACGTCCTTGATGCGCGCGGCCAGCACCTTCATCGCCTGCGCCTTGTTCTTGTGCTGGCTGCGGTCGTCCTGGCATTCGACCACGATGCCGGTCGGCAGGTGCGTGATGCGCACCGCGGAGTCGGTCTTGTTGATGTGCTGCCCGCCCGCGCCCGACGCCCGATAGGTGTCGATGCGCAGGTCGGCCGGGTTGATGTCCACGTCCTCGACTTCGTCGGCTTCCGGCATCACGGCCACGGTGCAGGCCGAGGTATGGATGCGGCCTTGCGTTTCGGTGGCCGGCACGCGCTGCACGCGGTGGCCGCCCGACTCGAACTTCAGCTTCGAGTAGGCGCCGTTGCCGACCACGCGCACGATCACTTCGCGGTAGCCGCCGAGATCGGACGCCGATTCGGAGACCATCTCCACCTGCCAGCGGTTGCGCTCCGCGAAGCGCGTGTACATGCGCAGCAGGTCGCCCGCGAACAGGGCCGATTCGTCGCCGCCGGTGCCGGCGCGGATCTCGAGGAAGATGTTGCGCTCGTCGTTCTCGTCTTTCGGGAGCAGCATCTTCTGCAGGTCGAGGTCGAGTTCCGCCAGGCGCGCCTTGGCTGCCTCGATCTCTTCTTGCGCGAACTCCTTCATGTCGGGATCGGCCAGCATCTCCTGGGCCGCGGCGATGTCGCCATTCGCCTCACCGTACTGCTTGTAGACGTCGACCAGCGGCGCCAGTTCGGCGCGCTCGCGCGTCATCTTGCGGTAGCTGTCCATGTTGGCGGTGGCGCCTTCGGACATCAGGAGTTCGTCGAGTTCGACCAGGCGATTCGCCAGTTGGTCGAGCTTGGCCAGCATCGATGGTTTCATGGGCTCTTGTTGGATACGTGTACGGGAGCGCACGAGGGCGCGGGGAAGCGCCCGCATGCCGGGCGCGCAATACGGGAGGGCCGCTAACGGCGGCCGCGGAACAGCTGGGGCAAGAGGCTGGCCAGGCGCGCACGTTCGTCGCCCTGGGCGCGGTGCAGCGCCTGTTGCGGGCCATGCAGGAACTTGGCGGTCAGGCCTTTCGACAGCGCTTCCAGCACGGCGTCGACGTCTTCGCCGCGCGCCAGCAGCTTGCGCGCGCGTTCGAGTTCGCCCAGGCGCAAGGCCTCGCTGGACTCGTGCAGGTCCTGGATCACCGGCACCATGGCGCGGTCGCCGACCCAGTGCATGAAGGAGGCGACGCGGTTCTCGATGATGGCTTCGGCCTGGGCCACGGCGGCCTGGCGGCTTTCCATCCCGGTCTGCACCACCTGCGCCAGGTCGTCGACGGTGTACAGGAACACGTCGTCGAGGCGCGCGACTTCGGGTTCGATGTCGCGCGGGACGGCCAGGTCGGCCATGAACACCGGGCGGTGGCGGCGCGCCTTGATCGCGCGTTCGACCAGGCCCAGGCCCAGCAGCGGCAGGGTCGAGGCGGTGCAGGACACCACGATGTCGAAGCGCGGCAGCTGCTCGGGCAAGTCGGCCAGGCGGATCGCGCGGGCGTTCAGGCGCGTGGCCAGCGATTCGCCGCGCTCCATGGTGCGGTTGGCGATCGTGATCGACTTCGGATTCTGGGCCGCGAAGTGGGCCGCGCACAGCTCGATCATTTCGCCGGCGCCGATGAACAGCACGTGCTGGTCGGCGATGCGGTCGAAGATGCGCTGCGACAGGCGCACGCAGGCGGCGGCCATCGACACGCTGTGGGCGCCGATCTCGGTGGTAGTGCGTACTTCCTTCGCCACCGCGAAGCTGCGCTGGAACAGCTGGTGCAGATAGGTGCCCAGGCCCCCGGCTTCCTCGGCGGTGCGCACCGCATCCTTCATCTGGCCGAGGATCTGCGGCTCGCCCAGCACCATCGAATCGAGACCGGAGGCGACGCGGAAGGCGTGGCGCACAGCTTCGTCCTGCGGCAGCATGTAGAGGTGGGGGCGCAGCTCGGCGTAGTTGAGCGCGTGGTAGTGGGCCAGGAACTGGGCCGAGGCGTCGAGCGGATCGGGCACGCCGCTAGCCGCATACAGCTCGGTGCGGTTGCAGGTGGAGAGGATCGCGGCTTCATCGCTGCCGCGGCGCTCGAGCTGGCCGAAGCGGCCGAACCATTCGCGCGCGGACTGCACGGCACGCCCGAGCTGCTCCGGGCCGAGCGCGAGCTGTTCGCGCAGCGCGACCGGTGCAGTCGTGTGATTCAGGCCAACGGCGAGCAGTTGCATTTCAAGACAGGGCGGTGGGAGGGGATGGGGAGATTATACCCTTATGGGCGCAGGGTTTCATGGGACCCCAAGATCGTTGGCAATGCTTTAACCGTGACGCTGATCAGGCTCGAAACGCTAGCCGTAGGGTGGGTACCCCGTGCCCACGCGGAACGATGAGCAGCGCTAACAATGTTTTCATCGTGTATCACGCCGCCAGTCAGCGTATCCTGATGATCATTTGGATACGCCTGCTTGTATTCGCTGGCGCTTTCCAAACAACGTCAACACGACCCCGCCATACGGTTCACGCCGCCTTACGCCCCAAGCTTTTCGAGGCGATAGCCATAACTGTACACCGGCACCAGCCTGAACCCATTCTCCGGACGCAGTGCCAGTTTATTGCGCACGCGCGACACGTGGGTATCCATGGTGCGCGAAGGCACGGCCGTTTCGCGCACCCACACCGACTCATGGATATAAGCACGCGACAGCGGCCGGCCGATGTTGCGGAAGAACAGCAGGGCCAGGTAAAACTCTTTCTGGGTGACGTCGATGACGCTGCCATCCTTCAGCAAGCGGCCCGGGCGGGTCTCGAACACATAAGGGCCGAACTGCAATTGTTCGGTGCCGGTCTGGGCCGGGTAAGCACGGCGCAGCAGGGCGGAAACGCGCGCCACCAGTTCGCCGCGGCGCAGCGGTTTCACCACGTAGTCGTCGGCGCCGGCATCCATGCCGGCCACGATGTCGTCCTCAGCGCCGCTGCCCACCAGGAACATCGCCGGTGCATCGGGCACCATCTTTTCCTTGGCGCGGCGCAGGATGTCCGCCGCTTCGCCGTCGCCCGCCGGCCAGTCCATGATCAATAAATCGGTGCTGTCCTTGCGCATCTGGCTCAGCATTTCCCTGCCGCCATCGAAGGACTGGCAGCTGTGTCCGGCAGAGCTGAGCACCTGGCAAATCAGGTCGGCTTGGCTACGGTCATTGTCAAGGACAGCTATTTTCATGGCGGCACACTGTTGTCAAAAATAACATGTAGGAGCAATCCTACATCGTTAAACCGACTATAGCAGACTTTGACAAAATAATGCTACGCGTTAACTTCCAATTTTTTGCCGAAAGGTATTGTTGAGCAGGAAAGCTGTTAACGTTTCACTCGTGCTTCACTCTATAAGCGCTCAATTTCGACAGTTTTCAGAAAGCTGCTTAACAACCACAACATGCGGCAGAAACACAACATAATCGACGAAAAAGGCCACGAATTCACAATTCCTTTGTAAATCGCTCAACAATTCAGCGAGCAATTCCTGCGCTCATCCGTACCGGTAAAGTCCGAAAAAGTGAAATCTGTGAAATGTGAATATTCCGAAAAAACCGGAATGCGCCAGATTGTATGTACGCGAATTGCGACTATTGGTAACGAATGGGGGACATGCTGCGCGGCCTCGGAATAACGCGGCAGGCGGTCGGGATGGCGGCGGGGTAACGGGCGGGCGCCCGGGAGGGGAGAGTCAGCCCGTCCGGCTGGCGGACGGGCTGCAGGGGGGAGATCAGGCGTCCGGCAGCACCACGTTCACGTCGAGCACTTCCAGGTTGCCCTGGCGGTCGAGCGAAATCTTGATGTCGTCGGCATTCACCTTGGTGTACTTCGAGATGACTTCGATCAGCTCGCGGTGCAGGGCCGGCAGGAAGTCCGGGCCGGTGCGGTTGGTGCGCTCGCGGGCAATGATGATTTGCAGCCGTTCCTTGGCCGCGTTCGCGCTCTTCTTCTTTTCGGGGAACAGGAATGAGAGCAATGCCATGTCACTTGGTCCCAAAGATGCGTTGCAGCAGGCCCGGCTTTTCGTAGGTCGTGAAGCGCAGCGGACGCTCTTCGCCCAGGAAGCGCGCCACCACGTCCTCGTAGGCTTCGGCCACGTCGGTGCCCTTGAAGTGGATCGCCGGGTTGCCCTGGTTCGAGGCGTGCAGCACCGATTCCGATTCCGGGATGATGCCGATCAGCGGAATGCGCAGGATTTCCTGCACGTCCTGGTAGGACAGCATTTCGTCGTTCTCGACGCGGCGCGGCGAGTAGCGGGTGATCAGCAGGTGTTCCTTGACCGGCTCGCCGCCGCTCTGGGCGCGGCGCGACTTGGCCTGCAGGATGCCGAGGATGCGGTCGGAATCGCGCACCGACGACACTTCCGGATTGGTCACGATCAGCGCCTCGTCGGCGAAGGTCAGGGCCATCAGCGCGCCGTGCTCGATGCCGGCCGGCGAATCGCAGATGATGTATTCGAAGTCCATCTTGACCAGCTCGTTGAGCACGCGCTCGACGCCTTCTTCGGTGAGGGCGTCCTTGTCGCGCGTCTGCGAGGCCGGCAGGATGAACAGGTTGTCGCAGTGCTTGTCCTTGATCAGGGCCTGGTTCAGCGTCGCTTCGCCATTGATCACGTTGACCAGGTCGTACACCACGCGGCGTTCGCAGCCCATGATCAGGTCGAGGTTGCGCAGGCCGACGTCGAAGTCCAGCACCGCGGTCTTGTGGCCGCGCAGGGCCAGGCCGGTCGAAAAGCTGGCGCTCGAGGTGGTCTTGCCCACACCGCCCTTGCCGGACGTCACAACAATAATTCTTGCCACAAAAATGTCCTTTACAGTAACTGGTCAGTGCTGCTTACACGCGGGCCGGCGCCGGGGTCAGCGATGATATATCGATCCGGTCGCCAACCAGGCGGATTTGGGCCGGCTGGCGTGCCAGCTCGGCCGGGAAACCTTCGTCGAAAGTACGGTACACGCCGGCGATCGACACCAGCTCGGGCTGCAGCGACAGG
Source organism: Massilia sp. IC2-278 (assembly GCF_020708045.1). Lineage (GTDB taxonomy): Bacteria > Pseudomonadota > Gammaproteobacteria > Burkholderiales > Burkholderiaceae_D > Telluria. The sequence goes on along the minus strand of NZ_JAJFES010000002.1, from coordinate 279,069 downwards.
CCGAAGATGCGCGAGCTGGCATTGCCCGAGGCGCCGGCCAGGGCGCGCCCGTGCATCGGCGCGTACACGTGGATGCTGCCGTCGGCAATGATCTCGGCGCCATTGTTCACCACCGCGGTGATGATCAGGTCGCAGCCGCGCGCATACACGCGCTGGCCGGCGCGCACCGGGGTGTCGACGATCAGGGCCGGGATCGGCGCGGCCGGAGCCGGCGCCGGCGTTGGCGCGGGGGCAGGGATCGGCGCCGGCGCAGGGGCCGGCGCAAAGCTCACGGCCGTGGCCGCCGTGGCAGCCGCCACGTCTTCGCGGGCACGGTCGGCGCCGGCGCCGTCGTCGAGCGCCAGGCCCAGCGCCTTGACGGCCTCGGCCATCTCGGGCGTGGCGCCGCGCACGGCCACCGCGTTCAGGCGGTACTTCTTGAGCAGGTCGACCAGGGCGCGCCAGTCGAGGTAAGCGGTCTCGCCGGCGATCGCGCCGACGTCGATGACGGCGAATTCGTCTTCGAAAAAGTCCGACACGCCGCCGGTCATCTGCTTCAGGGCCGCGTCGATCGCGATCGGATCGGACGAATGCAGGATCGCCGAGATAGCGACAACCGTCGAGATCTTGATTTCGATGGGCAGGCTGGACGGGCTTTTCGACATAAACAATTCTGGTTGGCTATAGCCCGTGCATTCTACTGTGAAATTTGCTGAAAAGGACAGCATTTCACCATCATTCCTATAGGCAATTGGGGATGCCGGCATGTTCCGGATTTTGCCCAGCGTAACGGGAAAAATACCGGGCGTCGCCCCTCCGGCAATACAGGTTGTTTTCCGTGGATAAGCTGATAAGATTGATTTAGATCAAACGAAAACGCAGCCTCGAAAATTAACATGCGGAGCTTGCGCCGGGTCCAACCCGCGGCAACGCCAAGGCGCGGCCCGCCTTTTGCAGTTGTGTTCGCCATTGGATGTGTTCGCCAATGGCCCATCATTGGCCGCATCGCCGCCCATCAACCCTGGCCCAGCCAGATACCGGAGACAAGCATGGAAGACGTCGTCATCGTAGCAGCAGGCCGTACACCGGTCGGCAAATTCGGCGGCTCGCTCGCCAAGATTCCCGCCGCCGAGCTCGGCGCCCACGTGATCCGCCAGCTGCTGGCGAAAACCGGCATCGACCCGGCCAGCATCAGCGAAGTCATCCTGGGGCAAGTGCTGACCGCCGGCGTCGGCCAGAACCCGGCGCGCCAGGCCGCGCTGAAAGGCGGGCTGCCCGACATGGTGCCTGCCTATACCATCAACAAGGTCTGCGGCAGCGGCCTGAAGGCCACCCATCTCGCCACCCAGGCCATCCGCTGCGGCGACGCCCAGATCGTCATTGCCGGCGGCCAGGAAAACATGAGCGCCTCGCCGCACGTGCTGCCGAACTCGCGCGACGGCTTCCGCATGGGCGACACCAAGCTGGTCGACACCATGATCGTCGACGGCCTGTGGGACGTCTATAACCAGTACCACATGGGCGTCACCGCCGAGAACGTCGCGCGCAAGTACGACATCTCGCGCGCCGAGCAGGACGAGTTCGCGCTGCAGTCGCAGCTGAAGGCCGAGGCCGCCGTCAAGGAAGGCCGCTTCAAGGACGAGATCATCCCGGTGGAAATCCCGTCGAAGAAGGGCGCCGTCGTGTTCGATACCGACGAATACCCGAAACACGGCAGCACTCTCGAGGCACTGTCGAGCTTGCGCCCCGCTTTCAATAAAGAAGGTACAGTCACGGCCGGCAACGCGTCGGGCATCAACGACGGCGCCGCCGCGGTCATCATGATGAGCGCCTCGAAGGCGCGCGAGCTCGGCCTGACCCCGCTGGCGCGCATCAAGGCCTATTCGTCGGCCGGCCTGGACCCGAGCATCATGGGCATGGGCCCGGTATCGGCCTCGCGCCTGTGTCTGCAAAAGGCCGGCTGGACCCACGAAGACGTGGACCTGATGGAAATCAACGAGGCCTTCGCCGCGCAGGCGATTGCCGTCAACAAGGAAATGGGCTGGGACACGTCGAAGATCAACGTCAACGGCGGCGCCATCGCCCTGGGTCACCCGATCGGTGCCTCGGGTGCGCGCGTGCTGGTGACCTTGCTCCACGAAATGGCGCGCCGCGACGCCAAGCGTGGCCTGGCCAGTTTGTGCATCGGTGGGGGGATGGGTGTGGCGCTGGCGGTCGAGCGTGACTGATTACAACTGATCGCAAAGAGCAGCAACAGGTAGTTCTAAAAGCGACGGACAAAAAACTAGGAGAAGACAATGGCTAGAGTGGCATTAGTAACCGGCGGCATGGGCGGCCTGGGCGAAGCAATCTGCATCAAGCTGGCCGCACTGGGATATACGGTGGTCACCACGCACTCGCCGGGCAGCACCAAGGCGGAAAGCTGGCTGGCCGGCATGCGCGAGCAGGGCTACAACTTCAAGGCCTATGCCTGCGACGTGGCCGACTACGAGTCGGCGGCGGCCTGCGTGAAGCAGATCGAGCAGGAAGTCGGCCCGGTCGACGTGCTGGTCAACAACGCCGGCATCACGCGCGACATGACCTTCAAGAAAATGGACAAGGTGAACTGGGACATGGTCATGAAGACCAACCTGGATTCCGTGTTCAACATGACCAAGCCGGTCTGCGACGGCATGGTCGAGCGTGGCTGGGGCCGCATCATCAACATCTCGTCGGTGAATGGCCAGAAGGGCGCCTTCGGCCAGACCAACTACTCGGCCGCGAAAGCCGGCATGCACGGCTTCTCCAAAGCGCTGGCGCTGGAAGTGGCGCGCAAGGGCGTGACCGTGAACACCATCTCGCCGGGCTACATCGGCACCAAGATGGTCATGGACATCCCGAGCGACGTGCTGGAAACCAAGATCGTGCCGCAGATTCCGATGGGCCGCCTGGGCAAACCGGAAGAAGTGGCCGGCTTGGTGGCTTACCTGTCGTCGGACGAAGCAGCTTTTGTCACCGGCGCGAATATCGCGATCAATGGCGGGCAGCACATGTCTTGATTGGGAGTGTGCTCCGTTGCGAAAGCACCGCTGCGGCTTCGGCCGGGCGGTGCTTTTTTGTTTAGTGACTGAAATCAGGGCAGCTTTTGGACGGCGTCAATCAACGCAGCGACCTGTTCAATCAGCTCATCGACGAAACCCGAAGTGACATCGAGATCGCCTTCATACTCGGCAAGATTACGCTTTCTGTGAGCCTGGTCGAGCAGGCGCCATTGTTCAGCTGTAAATCCAACCGTATGTTCCAGGCACTGGAACACGATGTAGCGGTTTTCGCTGCGGTAGCCATGTGCGCGGAGCGCCGCCAGAGCGGCTGCATGCGCAGCGTTATAGGCGAGATCGAAACGACCTACCAACGACAGTTGGGGATCCGCGAATCCTGCAGGCGTTCGACGGCCGAACGCAATAAACCGGCGCGCTCATTGGCATCGGGCGCTTCAACTTTGAGCTGTCCGATCTTCGACAGGTTCGCTAATTTGGGCGAGCTCACGTTCCGCCCCCTTTATGAACAATTTCGGCTTGGCGAGTACACGCAGTATAACGGAGCGGCGCTCGCGCACCCTTTGAACAAATTCGTCGGGAGTGTAAAGCGTGGGATTGATGGTACGGCCGAGCTCTGCCTGTGCCGGAGCCAGGATGCGCAGCAATTGCGCGTTCGACAGCGACGCGGTAATCACCATCACATCGATGTCACTAGTGGCGTGCTCGGTGCCTTCCGCAACCGATCCGTATACGAATGCAAAGTCGATTTGCTCCAGCACCGGCTCAAGCGCATTGCGCAAGACGTCGGTAACACCCAGGGTCTTGCGAACAATGGCACGTATTTCTTCGAAGATTGGGCATGCCGGATTAGCGCGGTAGTGTTTCTGGTTACCGATACGTTCAATCGATACCAAGCCTGCCTTTTCCATACGAAGCAGCTCACGCTGTACGGCGCCTGTTCCGATTCCTGCCATGGCGATCAGCTCGTTTGCGTAAAACGACCGATCAACATGGCCGAACAGTATCCTCAGCAATCGCTGCTGCGTAGAAGTGAACAGAAAATCGAGCATCATACCCATTTTGGGAATGATAGTACCCAAAATGGGAACGGTCAAACGTTCTACTCAAAAGCGCGGCCAATCCGCCGCATTGCTTGTATCCTGCACTGAACCCCACCTTAACGCCGCCGCTATGGAACCCAGCGACACCGCTTCCGTCATCGTTCTCCCCAAACAACTGCGCTACGAGCACTTCGTGCGCCGCGTGGCCGCCACCGGCGAAGTCTGGGGCCTGTACCAGGACGGCTGGGCGATCGGCAAGACCGACGATGGCGCACTGGTCTTCCCGATGTGGCCGACGGCCGAGCTGGCCCAGCAGTGCGCCGTGCTCGAATGGACGGGTTACGAACCGCATGCCTTTGCATTGAGCGAGCTGCTCGGGGAATTGCTGCCGCAGCTGGAAGACGATGGCGTGCTGCCGGGCATTACCTATACACCGGACGAATACGGGCTGACGCCGTCCCACGCCACACTGCGCGCCGACCTCGAATGGCGGATGCGCCAGCACGGCGAACACCCAGCATCTACCCCTACCGAATAACACGACACCATGCACACGCTGCCACACGACGGCCTGGCCCTGGCCAGCCTGGATGAACAATTGTTGAGTCCAGGTAACAAAGGTTTGCCCATCACGGAGCCGCTGCGCCAGGGCGCGATCGGCGTGCAGGGCTGGAACGTGCTGCATGCCGATACCAGCTTCCCGGTCGCCGTGCTGAAAACGGCTGCACTGAAGCACAACCTGGACTGGATGCGCGCTTTTTGCGAACGCCACGGCGTGCTGCTGGCGCCGCATGGCAAGACCACGATGAGTCCGCAGCTGTTCGGTGCCCAGCTCGCCAACGGCGCCTGGGGCATCACCCTGGCCAGCGCCACCCAGGTACAGGTCGCGCACCGCTTCGGCGTACGGCGCGTCTTATTGGCTAATCAATTGATCGCACCAGCCGACATCCGCGCCATCCTGGCCCTGCTGCGCGGCGACCCGGATTTCGCCTGCGTGGTGCTGGCCGATTCGCTGGCCGGCGTGGCGCGGCTGGCGCAGGCGGTCGAGGCCCATCCCTTGCAGCGTCCGCTGCCGGTACTGGTCGAGCTGGGCCTGACGGGAAAACGCGCCGGTTGCCGCACGCCGGAGGAGGCGCTGACGGTGGCGCGTGCCATCGCCGGCGCGCCCGGTCTGCTGCTGGCCGGCTTCGAGGGTTACGAAGGCTTGCTGGTCACCGACGACCGCGAGTCCGACTTGAGCGCTGTCGATGCATTCCTGGCGCAACTGGTGGCGCTGGCGCAAAGCGCCGACGACGAAGGCCTGTTCACGGGCACGGAGATCCTGCTCTCGGCCGGCGGCTCGTCGTATTTCGACCTGGTGGCGCGCGGCTTCGCCAGGGCGGGCAGCCTGTCGAAACCGGTAAAGGCCATCCTGCGCAGCGGCTGCTACCTGACGAGCGACCACGGCCTGTACGAACGCCATATCCATGAACTGAATGCGCGCGAAGACGAAGAGGAGGGCCTGCGTCCGGCGCTGGAAGTGTGGTCCATGGTGCAGTCGCGCCCCGAGCCAACGCTGGCGATCCTCACCATGGGCAAGCGCGACGCTTCCCACGACGCCGGCCTGCCCGTGCCATTGGCCTGGCACCGCCCGGGGCCGGGTGTACCGCACCCCATCCCCGAAGGCGCGGCCATCGTCAAGATGAACGACCAGCACGCCTACCTGCGCCTGCCCGAGGGCCACCCGCTGTGCCGCGAACTGGCCGTGGGCGACCTGGTCGGCTGCGGCATTTCGCACCCGTGCACGACCTTCGACAAGTGGAAACTGCTGCTCGAAGTGGACGACGATTACGCCGTGCGTGGCGCCATCAACACCTTCTTCTGAAAGCGGGGGGCGGTAGGCTACAATTCTTGCTCGACCTTCAAGAGAGCCGCCATGCCCGCCACCCCGTCGTCGCTGTTCCCCCCGATTCAACCGCTGCGCCACGGCATGCTCGCGGTCGACGCGCTGCACACGATTTATTGGGAAGAGGTAGGCAACCCGAACGGCATCCCGGTGCTGTTCCTGCACGGCGGCCCCGGCGCCGGCCTGTCGCCCCAGCACCGCCGCTTCTTCGACCCGCAAGCCTACCGCGTGATCCTGTTCGACCAGCGCGGCGCCGGCAAATCCACGCCGCTGGGCGAGTGGCGCAACAACACCACGCAATTGCTGATCGAGGATATCGAGCGCCTGCGCGTGATGTTCGGCATCTCGCAGTGGCTGGTGTTCGGCGGCTCCTGGGGCTCGACCCTGGCGCTGGCCTATGGCCAGGCGCATCCGGAACGCTGCCTCGGTTTTGTCTTGCGCGGGATTTTCCTGTGCACGCAGGCCGAAGTCGACTGGTTCCTGCACGGCGTGCAGTGGTTCTACCCCGAGCTGTACGATGAATTCATCGAACCGATCCCGCAAAGCGAACGCGGCGAGCTGCTGCAGGCTTATGCGCGGCGCCTGCTGTGCGACGATCCGGCCGTGTTCTGGCCGGCGGCGCGCGCCTGGAGCCGCTTCGAGGGCCGGCGCGTGTTCCTGCTGCCGCAGGAAGAAGAGCAGCCGTCGGACACGCTCGACCTCGGCGTGGGCCGCCTGGAAGCCCACTACATGGCGAACGGTGCCTTCCTCTCGGAAGACCAGCTGGTGCGCAACATCGGCCGTATCGCCCATCTGCCGGCCGTGATCGTGCAGGGCAGGTATGACGTGATCTGCCCGCCGCTGTCGGCGCACCGCCTGTACAAGGCCTGGCCTGGCGCGAAGATGCGCATGATTCCCGACGCCGGCCACGGCGCGCTGGAGACGGGCATCGCGCGCGCGCTGGTCGGGGCCACCGAGCAGTTCAAGCGCAACCGGCGTTTCGATTGACGATTTCCGCTTCCACGCGCCTGCTACACTACGCCTGACACACCCACAACGCCAAGAAACGTGTTCCCATGAATATCCAGATTAGCGACATCGGCCACATGATCCAGCTGGCGATCGCGCCCGTGTTCCTGCTGACCGGCGTGGCGACCAAGCTGACGGTGCTGACCAACCGCCTGGCCCGCATCATCGACCGCACGCGCGTGCTGGAAGACCGGCTGCACATCGCCGCCAACGACGAGTACACCGAAGAACTCGAAGTCCTCTACCAGCGCTCGCACCTGATCAACTACGCCATCACCTCGAGCACCTTCTGCGGCTTTCTGGTGTGCCTGGTGATTGCGATGCTGTTCCTGGGCGACTCCACCAACATCAAGCTCGACAAGTACATCGCCGCCTCCTTCGTGCTGGCGATGGGTGGCCTGATCAGCAGCTTCGTCTTTTTCCTGCGCGAGATCTTCATCTCCTCGCGCTTCATGCGCATGCGCCACGACGCCAGCCTGGTGCCGCCGGTGCGCCGCGCCCAACCATAGAATCGAGTACCACCACATGCACGACTACCAGCGCCCACCCACCTTGCACAGCTACGGCATGCGCAGCGACCTCGAGCAGGCGCTCACGGCCGGAAAATTCACGCTGCTGCCGTCCGGCGGTTTCCTGTCCCTGTCGTTCTCGCGCGAATGGAACAAGAACCTGTTCGAGATCCTGTCGCCGGCCGACTGCTGCCTGGTGATCCACAACACCGAGGAATTCGGCGAACGCCTGCACCGCGCCGTGCAGCGCGCGCTGCCTAACTGGGCCGGCATCGACGGCGCCATCGAATACGGTTCGCGCTCGCCACTGGGCGCCGCGTTCACCAAGAGCCCGGGCCAGGCGCGCGAGAAGGAATGGCAGTTCGCCTGGCGCTCGATGTCGCCGGGTGCGAGCTTGAATCCGGTTGTCGTGCGCATCGGCAGCATCGAGCAGTTTGCCGAGTTGCGGGCGCCGGAGAGCCATTTGGTGTAAGTGGTTTGCACAGGTACGACCGCGTGGGCACAAGTGCCCACCCTACCGCCATAGCGTAGGGTGGGTCGGTCCGCGTGCGGCTCGAACCCACCACAACAAGGCACGCACATCGAAAACCAGCCGTTGTAGGGTGGGCACTCGTGCCCACGCGGTACAACGCTCGCACATCGAAAACGAAGCAACGTTTAGAACCCCCTCTCCACGGATTCACGGTCTAATGCCGTGATGACCACCACCGCCTACCCCCACCTGCTGCAGCCCCTCGACCTCGGCTTCACCACCCTGAAGAACCGCGTGATCATGGGCTCGATGCACACCGGCCTCGAAGACCGCTTCTACAACTACGGCAAGCTCGCCGCCTTCTACCGCGAGCGCGCGGCCGGCGGCGTCGGGCTGATCGTCACCGGCGGCATTTCGCCGAACCGGCAAGGCTGGCTGCTGCCCATGGGCGGCACCCTGAACTTCCTCGGCGACGTGCCGAACCACCGCCGCGTCACGCGCGCCGTGCACGAGGAGGGCGGCAAGATCCTGCTGCAGATCCTGCACGCCGGCCGCTACGGCTACCAGCCCTTCGTGGTGTCGGCCTCCGATAAAAAATCGCCGATCTCGCCCTTCAAGCCACGGGCCCTGAGCGAACGCGGCATCGAGTCCACCATCCGCGCCTATGCGCGCTGTGCGAAGCTGGCAAAACAGGCCGGCTACGACGGCGTCGAGGTAATGGGCAGCGAAGGCTACCTGCTGAACCAGTTCCTGTGCGCGCGCGTGAACAAACGCGAGGACCGATGGGGCGGCCCGATCGAGAACCGCATGCGCCTGGCGCTGGAAGTCGTGCGCCGCATCCGCCAGGCCGTCGGGCCTGACTTCATCATCATGTACCGCCATTCGGTGCTCGACCTGGTCGAAGGCGGCAACACCTGGGACGAAGTGGTGACCGTGGCGCGTGCGCTGGAAGCGGCCGGCGTCACCATCCTGAACACGGGTTACGGCTGGCACGAGGCGCGCGTGCCGACCATCGTCACCTCGGTGCCGCGCGCGGCCTTTGCCGGCGTGGCCGGGCGGCTGCGGGAGGAGGTAGGCATTCCGGTAGTGGCCTCGAACCGCATCAACATGCCGCGCGAGGCCGAAGAGGTGCTGGCGCGCGGCGACGCCGACATGGTGTCGATGGCGCGCCCCTTCCTGGCCGATGCCGCCTTTGTCGCGAAAGCCGCGAGCGGCCGCGTCGACGAGATCAACACCTGCATCGGCTGCAACCAGGCTTGCCTCGACCACACCTTTGCCAACAAGCGCGCCAGCTGCCTGGTCAATCCGCGCGCCTGCCACGAGACCGAACTGGTGTACGCAAGGACCGGCAAGCCGCGCCGCATCGCCGTGGTCGGCGCCGGGCCTGCGGGTTTGTCGGCGGCCACCGTGGCGGCCGAGCGCGGGCACGCGGTCACCTTGTTCGAAGCCTCGAGCCGCATCGGCGGCCAGTTCAACGTGGCCATGCAGGTCCCCGGCAAGGAAGAATTCGCCGAGACCATCCGCTACTTCGGGCGCAAGCTGGAGACGACCGGCGTAAACGTGCAACTGAACCGCCGCGTCACGCGCGAGGAACTGCTGGACGGGGCTTTCGATGAGGTGATCGTCGCCACCGGCGTGCGTATGCGCAAACCTGCGATTCCCGGCATCGAGCACCCGAAAGTGCTGTCCTACCTCGAGGTCCTGCGCGACAAGGCGCCCGTGGGCAAGCGCGTGGCCATCATCGGCGCCGGCGGCATCGGTTTCGATACCGGCGAATTCCTGCTGCACGACCCCGAGCATCCGCTGCCGCAGCCGGTGGCCACCTGGACCGGCGAATGGGGTGTCGATCTGAAGGTGGGCACGCCGGGCGGGCTGGTAAAACCAGTACCGGCCCATCCCTTCCGCCAGCTCTGGCTCCTGCAGCGCAAGACCACGCGTCCCGGCGCGGGACTCGGCAAAACCTCGGGCTGGGTGCACCGCGCGGCCCTGCAGCGCGGCGGCGCGACCATGCTGGCCGGCGTGCAGTACGACCGCATCGACGACGCCGGCCTGCATATCACGGTCGGCGGCGAGCAGAAGCTGCTGGAAGTGGACAACGTGGTGATCTGCGCGGGGCAGGAGAGCCTGGACGAGCTGACGGCGCCGGGTGCGGCCGGCGGCCCGGCCTTCCACAAGATCGGCGGCGCCGTGCTGGCGGCCGAGCTGGATGCGAAACGGGCGATCCGCGAAGGGGCGGAGCTGGCGGCGCGCTTGTAACGGGTGCGTCTCTGCAGGCTTGGGTTGGACGCGTGGACGGGGAACCCGTCCACCCTACGGGCGCCGTCAGCCGGAAAGCATTGGGCAAAAAAAATGGACCGCAAGCGGTCCATTTGTCGTTTCGGCCGGCGGCCGGCGTGCTTACTTCTTGCGCACTTATTTTTTGCGTACTTATTTTTTGCGCACTACAACGCAGCCGATCGAGTAACCGGCGCCGAACGAGCAGATCACCCCGTTCGCGCCCTGCGGCAGGTCGTCCTGGTACTTGTGGAAGGCGATGATCGAGCCGGCCGACGAAGTGTTGGCGTAGCTGTCGAGGATCACAGGCGCTTCGCTCGGCTCGGCGTCGCGGCCGAGCAGGGTGCGGGTGATCAGGAGGTTCATGTTCAGGTTCGCCTGGTGCAGCCAGTAGCGCGACACCTGCGGGATTTCCAGGCCGGCCGCTTCCACGGTCTCGCGGATCATCTCGGCGGCCATCGGGCACACTTCCTTGAACACCTTGCGGCCCTGCTGGCGGAACAGCTTGTCGGACGCGCCCACGCCGGATTCGTCGAAGCGGTTCATGAAGCCGAAGTTGTTGCGGATGTTGTTCGAGAACTTGGTCTTCAGTTTCGAGTCGAGGATCTCGAACTGGTGCTCACCGACGGCGGTGTCGGCCGCTTCGATGATCATCGCGGTGCAGGCGTCGCCAAAGATGAAGTGGCTGTCGCGGTCGCGGAAGTTCAGGTGGCCGCTGGTGATTTCCGGGTTCAGCACCAGCACGGCGCGCGCCTGGCCGGTCTGCACGGCGGCCATCGCGGTCTGGATGCCGAAGGTGGCCGAGGAGCAGGCCACGTTCATGTCGAAGCCGTAGCCTTCGATGCCCAGCGCTTCCTGCACTTCGACCGCCATCGCCGGGTAGGCGCGCTGCATGTTCGAGGCGGCGACCAGCACCATGTCGATGTCGGCGGCCACGCGGCCGGCGCGCGCCAGCGCATCCTTGGCGGCGGCGACGCACATCTCCGCCTGCAGCGACAGTTCGTCGTCGCCGCGCTCGGCGATGCGCGAGGTCATGTGCTTCGGATCGAGGATGCCTTCCTTTTCCATCACGTAGCGCGACTTGATGCCGGAGGCTTTTTCGATGAAGCCGCTGCTCGACGGTTCGAGGGCGGTGACTTCGCCTGCGGCGATCGCGGCGGCATGTTCGGTGTTGTGCAGCTCGACGTAGGCATTGAACGCCGTCACCAGCTCGTCGTTCGAGATGGAATACGGAGGCGTAAACAGGCCGGTGCCGCTGATGACGACAGATTTCATGTTCGGACTTTCAAAGGAGATAAGGGGTATTTCCCCAAGACTGACGGCGATTCTACACAATCGGGGGGAGCCTGGGAATTGTCGGGGTGACTATTTTGTAGGCAGATTATTCGGATTGGATGGGGGGTTTTGCCATATCGGTAACGCATCTCGTATCGATATCGCATCCGTACGGTGGGCACTCCGTGCCCACGCGGAACGAGGCGTCATGTCGGCCCCGGTCCGAGCCGCGTGGCATGCTCCGAGATACTCTGTCTAAGAGCGTGTCGGTACCTCCAAACGCAGCCAACACCATGCCAGCTTCCGCGTGGGCACGGAGTGCCCACCGTACGGTTGCCGTCAACAACGGAAGTATGTTGGCGTTAATCCTGCTTCACGGCCCCCGCCAGCTTCGCCCCGTCCTGCCGCGTCGACAACTGCATGCTTTCGCCTTTCAGATGCTTCACCGCCTGCGCCAGCTGGAAGTCGGTGGCGCTGCCGTAGGCCAGCGGCTTGCGCTGGCGCAGCTTGGCCAGCAAGGCCATCTGCTCCTCGATGTCGTCCTCGCGCGTGGCTTCCTCGGCGTCGCCGCTCAGGTGGTGTTCGAGGTCGGCCTCGCGCATGCGCAGGGCGTTCAGGCCGTCGTCCTCGGCGGTTTCGTCGACGGCAAAATCGGGCACGATGCCGCGCGCCTGGATCGAGCGCCCGGCCGGGGTGTAGTAGCGCGCCGTGGTCAGCTTCACCGCGGCGTCGGTGCCGATCGGGCGGATGGTCTGCACCGAGCCCTTGCCGAAGGTCCGGGTGCCGACGATGCTGGCGCGCTTGTGGTCCTGCAGCGCGCCGGCCACGATCTCGGAGGCCGAGGCCGAACCGGTATTCACCAGCACCACCAGCGGCAGGGTCTTGAAGAGGTTCGGCACGCCGGCCAGCGGATCGCGCCCGCTGCGCAGCATGTAGTACTCGGGCCGGCCATAGAAGCGCTGGCGCATCTCGGCCAGCTGGCCGTTCGTCGACACGATTTCCACGCCCTCGGGCAGGAAGGCGGCGGCCACGCCGATCGCGCCCTGCAGCAGGCCGCCCGGGTCGTTGCGCAGGTCGAGCACCAGGCCCTTCAGGTGCGGCTCCTTGCGCGCCAGCTCGGCCAGCTTGGCGGCCATGTCGTCGACGGTCGGTTCCTGGAATTGCGCGATGCGCAGCCAGGCGTAGCCCGGCTCGACGATCTTCGCCTTGACGCTTTTCTGCACGATTTCGCGGCGCTCGACGGTCAGCACCAGCGGCTGCGGCGCGCTGACGCGGGCGATGGTGAGCGTGACGCGGGTGCCGGGCGTGCCACGCATGCGCTTGACCGCTTCGTCCAGGCCCAGGCCGCGCACATCCGCGCCGTCGATGCGGGTGATCAGGTCGCCGGCCTGGATGCCGGCGCGTTCGGCCGGCGAGTCTTCCATCGGCGCGACGATTTCCACGTAGCCCTCGTCGCTCTGGCCGATCTCGATGCCCAGGCCGACGAAGCGGCCCTCGGTGCCTTCGCGCAGCTCGCGGTAGGCGGCCGGATCAAGGTAGCCGGAATGCGGGTCGAGCGAGCCGACCATGCCGTTGATGGCCTCGGTGAGCAGCTTGTCGCCCTTGACCGGCTCGACGTAGTCGGACTGGATGATGTCGACCACCCTGGACAGCTGGCGCAGGCCGTCGAGCGGCATGCTCGGCTCGACCGGCTTGTAGGCAAGCGCGGAAAACTGCATCGTGACCGCGACGCCGGCAACGACGCCGACAGCCAGCAAGCCGGTGTTTTTCAGAGTGGAACGCATAAGTAAATAGTGACGGCGTGATAAAGGCAACGCGCGGCTGCCTGGCACGCATGAGATAGCGTGGGACCAGTATAAACCCGATTCGCCCGCTTCCGCAGGGCGCAAGCGATCCGTGGTGGCTTTGTCAAGCCGATGCCGAGGCCGATTGTAAAGCCGTCTTTGCGTCCGGTAAGCAATTGTAAGAGTCACCGATGCGGCCCGGCGGCAGACCTATAGTGGATTGCAGTTTTTCTCTCTCCACCCCCAACAGTGGATTTTGCCCGTGGCCCCCTCCATGGGCTTTTTTTTGCCCGGAGCTTTCATGAACCTGACCCGTCTCACCCCCGCCCATTTCGCACGCGCCGCCGCCCTGGCCCTGGTCCTGCACGCCGGCGCCGCCACGGCGTCGCCCTTGATGGACCTGCGCGCCGACGACCTGCTGGCAATGGCGCCGGAGCTGCGCAAGGCGCTGGCGCTGAATGCCAACCAGCAGCTGCTGTGGCAGCAAAGCGAACAGCGCACCCGCGCGCTGCTGCGCGAACGGCAAGGGCGGCGCGAGCGCCTGCAGGCGCAGGCCGCAGTACTCGCCAGGAATCCGGGCGCCGAATTGCGCGAGCTGGGCACGGCGGCCGACGCCGAAGCGCAGGCGAGCGCACAGGAAGACAAGGCCCTGCGCGAGCAATGGCTGCTGCTGAACGACGCCCTCGACGACCGCCAGCGCGCCGTGGTGCTGCGCTTCCTGGCCGACCAGCTCGAACGGGTGCGCGACGCCGCGCCGCCGCGCGGGGAGGGCGGCCCGCGTGAAGGCGGCGGCCACGGCGGACCCGGCGGGGCGGGAGGACGGGGCCGTCCCGGCGGCGCGGGCGGCATGGGCGGCAATCCGGGCGGCGCGTCCATCGGTTTCTGAGGCCGTGTATCGAAACGTAACAAAGACACCGGCAGCCACATTCCCGGCCCGGACCGCTGCTAGAATGTTTTGCTGATAAGGTGCCATGTCCGGGAGGGGAGCATGGCGCGGCAATCGAAGATGAAGGATGAAGGGCGTAGGGACTGCGGCACTGGCAAAATAAGCACTGAACAATCGGTACAGGACAAGCAGACAATAACAACATGAGCAAACGCGATATCCGGCTCGACACCTTGCGCGGAATCCTGCTGGCCTTCATGACGCTGAACCACCTGGGCGTGATGGCGACCCGCCAGCCTTTCGGCTTCGTCTCGGCGGCCGAAGGCTTTATTTTGCTGTCCGCCTACACCTATGCGATCACCTCGCAGATCGCGCACGTCTCCTTCCTGGCCATGCTGCGCACCTCCGGCAAGCGCGCCTTCAAGATCTACAAGTATCACATCCTGTCGTTCTTCCTGCTGCTGGCCGTGGTGCTGGCGGTGCCAGCCTACGACCGCTATTTCGGCCATTCCTTCGTCGACGACCAGTCCGTCATGAAGACGGTCGCCGGCGCCCTGCTGCTGGTGCACCAGCCGACCTACTTCGACATCCTGCCGATGTACATCGTCTTCGCCCTGCTCACTCCCGTGCTGCTGTACGCGCTAGGCAAGGGGCGCGGCGCCTGGGTTTTGCTGGGCAGCGTGGCGCTGTGGATGGCCGGCCAGCTGTTCGACCCGGTGCCGGCCGTGGCCGAGGCCTCGGGCATCAGCGGCAGCGACGGCTTCTTCAACCTGTTCGGCTGGCAGCTGCTGTGGGTCACCGGTCTGTACCTGGGCTACGCGCACAAGCACCAGGGCCGCACCGACCTGGCGCCGAGCCGCGCCTCGGTATTGATCGCCGCCGCCATCGTCGTGTTCTGCATCCTGGCGCGCCATGGCATCGTGGTGCTGCCGGCGGGGATCCAGTTTTATTTCGATAAGTCCGACCTCGGCTTCTTCCGCTTCGCGAACGTCATCGCCCAACTGGTGCTGCTGCTGGCCCTGCTGCGCCTGATCGACCGCCACGCCGGCCTGCCCTGGTTCCGCTTCATCGGCACCTATTCGCTGCAGGTGTTCACCTGGCACGTGCTGGTCGTGTACCTGGCCGAGCCGCTGACCATGCATGTGGCCAAACAGTATGGCTTCCTGGCGAACATCGGCTTCGACATGCTGGTCGTCGCCAGCCTCAGCCTGCCCGCCCTGCTGTACC
This sequence comes from Massilia sp. IC2-278, assembly GCF_020708045.1. Classification (GTDB taxonomy): domain Bacteria; phylum Pseudomonadota; class Gammaproteobacteria; order Burkholderiales; family Burkholderiaceae_D; genus Telluria. The sequence goes on along the minus strand of NZ_JAJFES010000002.1, from coordinate 263,692 downwards.
GGGAAGTGCTGAAGCGCCGCGCCCGTGCCGTCAGGCGCGCTCCCCCTGTCGTGCTGGCCCAGCCCGGGCCGCCTTCGTAATACCGGTGTCTTGTAACGTGCATCGTCTCCCGGCCCCGTGCCGTTCTTTTTGTAGATTGAGGATCATCTTGAAACGTACCCTTCTGAGCACCCTGACCCTGTCCGTGCTGGCCGCGTTCGCCCACGCCGGCGACGCCACCCCGACCAGCGCCCAGGCATCCGCGCCGATCTCCGGGATCGACACCCAGTTCATCGACAACTCGGTGCGTCCTCAGGACGACTTCTTCACCCACCTGAACGGCAAATGGCTGAAGTCGACCGAGATCCCGGCCGACAAGGCCAGCTGGGGCACCTTCATGCAGCTGCGCGACGACGCCCAGGCCCACCTGCGCGAAATCATCGAGGCGGCCCAGAAAGACCAGGGCAAGAAGGCCGGCACCGACGCCCAGAAGATCGGCGACCTGTACGCCAGCTTCATGGATGAAGCCAGGCTCGAAACCCTGGGCGTGAAGCCGCTCTCGAGCGAGCTGCAGCGCATCCGTGGCCTGAAGGACAAAAAGGCCGTGCCGGAACTGGTGGCCCACCTGTCGAAGATCGGCGTGTCGACCCCGTACGGCATCCGCGTCGGCCAGGATGCGCGTGCCTCCACCAAGTACGCCACCTACATCGGCCAGAGCGGCCTGGGCATGCCGGACCGCGACTACTACCTGAAGCTCGACGACAAGCGCATGGCCGACACCCGCGCCAAGTACGAAGCGCACGTCGCCCAGATCCTGACCCTGGCCGGCGAGAAGAACGCCGCGGCGCAAGCCAAGGCCATTGTCGCCTTCGAGACCGAACTGGCGCAGGTGCAGTGGACCAAGGTCGAGAACCGCGACCCGGTCAAGCGCTACAACAAGATGAGCCTGGCCGAACTGGCCAAGCTGACCCCGGGCTACGACTGGAACGCCGCCCTCAACGCTTCCGGCATCGGTAACAAGATCGACTACATCATCGTCGCCCAGCCGAGCTACCTGACCGGCTTCAACACCGTGCTGGCCAAGACCGACCTGGCGACCCTGAAGTCCTACTTCGAATGGCAGCTGCTGCGCGAATACTCGCCTTACCTGTCGAAGGCATTCGTCGACGCCAACTTCGCCTTCTACGGCACCGTGCTGACCGGCGTCACCGAGAACCGTCCACGCTGGAAGTCGGGCGTGTCGCTGGTCGAAGGCGCGCTGGGCGAAGCCGCCGGCAAGCTGTACGTGGAAAAATACTTCCCGGCCGAGCGCAAGGCGCGCATGGAAGAGCTGGTGAAGAACGTCACCGCCGCCTACAAGGAAAGCATCGACAACCTCGACTGGATGACCCCGGCCACCAAGGTCGAAGCCCAGGCCAAGCTGGCGAAGTTCGTGCCGAAGGTCGGCTACCCGAACAAGTGGCGCGACTACTCGAAGCTCGCCATCCGCAGCGATGACCTGATCGGCAACGTCAAGCGCGCTTCGGAGTTCGGCTACAACCGCAACATCACCAAGCTGGGCCAGCCGATCGACCGCGAAGAGTGGGGCATGACGCCGCAGACGGTGAACGCCTACTACAGCAGCTCGATGAACGAGATCGTGTTCCCGGCCGCGATCCTGCAGCCGCCGTTCTTCGACATGCGCGCCGACGACGCCGTCAACTATGGCGCCATCGGCGCCGTGATCGGCCACGAGATCGGCCACGGCTTCGACGACAAGGGCAGCCAGTCCGACGGCGAAGGCAACCTGCGCAACTGGTGGACCAAGGAAGACCTGGACGCCTTTAAAAAGCGCACCGACATGCTGGTCAAGCAGTACAACAGCTACAGCCCGCTGCCTGGCTATAACGTCAACGGCGAACTGACCCTGGGCGAGAACATCGGCGACAACTCGGGCCTGGCGATTGCCTACAAAGCCTACAAGATCTCGCTGAAGGGCAAACCGGCGCCTGTCATCGACGGCCTGACCGGCGACCAGCGCTTCTTCATGGGCTTCGGCCAGGTGTGGCGCTCGAAGATGCGCGAAGCCCAGCAGATCGTGCAAGTGAAGACCGACCCGCACTCGCCGGGCCAGTTCCGCGCCAACGGCACCGTGATGAACCACCCGGCCTTCTACGAAGCCTTCGGTGTGAAGGAAGGCGACAAAATGTACCTGGCGCCGAAAGATCGCGTCTCGATCTGGTAAAGTCATCGGTCTGATCGTGCAGAACGCCTGAATCTACGGGACGTATGCATATCTGACGGAAAACGGCCGGCGCTCACAAGGTGCCGGCCGATATCATTCAAAACAGTGGAGAGACACATGAAAAAGCACATGCTGAGCGCCCTGACGCTGGCACTGATCGCCGGTTTCGCACAAGCTGAATCCGGCGCTGCCGCGGCTGCAGCAAGCACCAAGACGGCGAAAGCCCCGGTCCTGTCGGCCGGCATCGCCACCGAATACATCGAATCGAGCGTGCGCCCGCAGGACGACTTCTTCGAATACCTGAACGGCAAGTGGCTGAAGAACGTCGAAATCCCGGCCGACAAGTCGAGCTGGGGCTCGTTCATGGAACTGCGCGAGAACACCCTGCCGCAGATCCGCGGCATCATCGAGAAGGCCGCCGCCGGCAATCCGGCCGCCGGCACCGATGCCCAGCGCATCGGCGACTTCTGGGCCAGCTTCATGGACGAAGCGCGCCTCGAGCAGCTGGGCGTCACCCCTTTGAGTAGCGAACTGGGCAAGATCGCCGCTATCAAGGACAAGTCCGAGCTGCCGGCCGTGCTGGCGCGCCTGGGCAAGATCGGCGTCAACGTGCCGTTCGACTTCGGCATCCACCAGGACAACAAGGATTCGACCAAGTACGTGGCCGACATCTACCAGGGCGGCCTGGGCATGCCCGACCGCGACTACTACCTGAAAACCGACGACGCGAAACTGGCGGACGTAAAAGCCAAGTACCTGACCCACATCGAGAAGACCCTGACGCTGGCCGGCGACAAGAACGCCGCCGCCAACGCCAAAGCCATCGTCGACTTCGAGACCGAGCTGGCCAAGGTGCAGTGGACCAAGGTCGAGCTGCGCGACCCGATCAAGGCCTACAACAAGGTCAACCTGGCCGACATGGCCAAGATCGCCCCGAACTACGACTGGGCCACCTGGCTGCAAACCGCGGGCATCACCGGCAAGACCGATTACGTCATCGTCAGCCAGCCGACCTACCTGAAGGGCTTCGCCGAGCTGTCGAACAAGACTTCGCTCGACACCTGGAAAGCCTACCTGGCGATGCACCTGGTCGACAGCTACAGCAGCTACCTGTCGAAGGCCTTTGTCGACCAGCGCTTCGACTTCTACGGCAAGACCCTGTCGGGCGTGACCCAGATCGAACCGCGCTGGAAGCGTGGCGTCGGCGTGGTCGAGCGTGCCCAGGGCGAAGCCGTCGGCAAGCTGTACGTGGCCGAACACTTCCCGGCCGAGCGCAAGGCGCGCATGGAAACCCTGGTCAAGAACCTGCTGGTCGCCTACAAGCAGAGCATCGACAAGCTCGACTGGATGAGCCCGGCCACCAAGAAGGAAGCGCAAGCCAAGCTGGCCAAGTTCACCCCGAAGATCGGCTACCCGAACAAGTGGAAGGACTACTCGGCGCTGGTCGTCAAGCGTGACGACCTGGTCGGCAACGTGATGCGTTCGCGCGTGGTCGAATCCGACCGCGAGCTCAACAAATTGGGCAAGCCGATCGACCGCGAAGAGTGGGGCATGACGCCGCAGACCATCAACGCGTACTACAACCCGGAGATGAACGAAATCGTGTTCCCGGCCGCGATCCTGCAGCCGCCGTTCTTCGACGCCAACGCGGATGACGCGGTCAACTACGGCGGCATCGGCGCCGTCATCGGCCACGAGATCAGCCACGGCTTCGACGACCAGGGCGCCCAGTACGACGGCGACGGCAACCTGCGCGACTGGTGGAGCCCGTCGGACCACAAGAACTTCAAGGCCAAGACCAAGATGCTGGTCGAGCAGTACAACGCCTTCGAGCCGCTGCCTGGCTACCACGTGAATGGCGAACTGACCCTGGGCGAGAACATCGCCGACAACTCGGGTCTCGCCATTGCGGCCAAGGCCTACCAGATCTCGCTGAACGGCAAGAAAGCCCCGGTGATCAACGGCCTCACCGGCGAACAGCGCCTGTACATGGGCTGGGCCCAGGTATGGCGTTCGAAGATGCGCGAACCGGCGCAGATCGCCCAGGTGAAGACCGACCCGCACTCGCCGGGCCAGTACCGCGCCAACGGTACCCTGAAGAACCAGCCGGGCTTCTACGAAGCCTTCAAGGTGAAGCAGGGCGACAAGATGTACCTGGCGCCGAAGGACCGCGTGATTATCTGGTAATGCGCATCTGGTAATGCGCATCCGGTAATGCTGTTTGCCTGATCGAAGCCGCCCCGCGCAAGCTGGGCGGCTTTTTCATTTCTGCACCGCATCATTCTGTGGCAAAGCCCCCACACGATTGAAAAGCTTTCAAGCTTCAGCCCGCTCTTGCGTTATTATTTTTTCAATAATACAAACGGGGATGCTGCGATGCAGTATGAAGATGAGGTACGCAAGCGCATATCGATGCTGCGCTTCCTGATGATTTTCGGTGTCGTGCTCCTGCACACCCCGCCTTTCGTGCCGATCAAGGAGGTGGGCGGAGGCACCTTCGACCTGATCAAGTCCTTCTTCCAGAATGCCGCCTTCCGCACCACGGTGCCGGTGCTGACCTGCATCTCCGGCTACCTGCTGTTCCGCTCGATGCTCGACCTGAAACCGGGCAAGCTGGCGCTGAAAAAATTCTGCACCATCGTCGTGCCCTTCCTGTTCTTCAACCTGCTGCTGCTGGGCGCCGCCGATTTACTGGAAAACGGCCTGCACGTCAGCCTGGGCGAAGACATGGTGCCGGACGATCCGCGCGGCTGGGCGAACGCCGCCTTCGGCCTCACCGATTCCCCGATCAACTATCCGCTCAACTTCCTGCGCGACCTGATCATGCTGATGCTGGTGGCGCCGCTGTTCGGCTGGATGCTGCGCCACTGCCCCTGGCTGGGCCTGGGCGCGGTGCTGCTGGTCTTCATGAACAACCTCGACGGGCGCTTCCTGCTGCGCGACGTGATGGCGCCGGTGTTCTACCTCGGCGGCCTGGCCGCGGTGCGGCGCTGGAATCTGTGCGCGCTGGACCGCTACGCGCTGCCCTGCCTGGCGCTGTTCGTGGGCCTGTGCGCGGCGGTAGTGGCCTTCCGCGTGGCCAATACCAACTACCTGCGCATGGCCGGCCCCTTCCTGATCTGGCCGGCGGCCGCGCTCCTGAGCAGCACCGCCTTCGGCGCCTGGCTGGCGCGTATGAGCAAGTACAGCTTCTTCGTGTTCGTCGCCCACGCGCCGGTGCTGATGGCCACCTGGATCGTCTACCGGCCGCTGGCGAAAGCGGTGCCTTATCCCGTGTACTGGCTGCTGGCGCCGGTGCTGACCACGGCCGTGCTGGTCGTGGCCTACCGGCTGGCGATGCGCATCGCGCCGAACGCCTTCAGCGCCGTGATCGCCACGGCGCCGCCGCGCCAGCCCGGCGCGGACGGCGTGCCGCTGGCGGCGCCGAGCCTGGCCAAGGCCGAATGACAGGGTAAATGGACGAAAAAAAGCCCCGGCGCCTTGCGGCGGCCGGGGCTTTTGTTTTACTGCGGGACCGGGATCAGCGCGGCACGATCGCGAACTGCGGGCTGGTGCCGTAGTTCGGCTTCACGGTACGGGCCATGAACTTGGTCCAGGCGGCTGCCGCGTTCGGCAAGCCTGCATCGGCGGCGTAGGCCAGGGCCGGCTGCATGTTCGACGGGTAGCCGGTCACGCTCGAGGAGTAGCCGGTCATCTCGCCCACTTTCAGGCCGAGGAAGGTCGCCATCGCCGAGCTGCCGCAGGCCAGGGCACGGAAGCCTTCCGACTGGCTGGCCGTCACGGACGGCGCCATGCTGGTGAAGAACGGGCTGGTTTCCGTTTCGCGGATGACCATCGAGTACAGCGAGGCATCGATCCAGCACATCGCCGGGTCGGTCATGCGCAGGACCGGCGCCTTGCCTTTCCAGCTCATCAGGGTCTTGGCGCTGGTGAAGCCGAGTTCCGCGGCGTGGCCGACGGCCTGGGTGAAGAAGTCGTCCTGCCACGGCGCGATGCCGCGCTTGCTGTTGTAGATCACCGCGCTACCCATGTCCAGCACGCCGAAGAAGTTGGCCGAGGCGTTGCGGGTATAGGTGGTGTTGTACCACTCCATGTTGCTTTCCAGGATGCGTGCGAAATGCTCCTTCAGGCGGTCGCTGTCCGGCGTGATGTAGGCCGCTTCGGCCAGCGTACGGATGCTCCATGCCTGGCCGCGCACCTGGTCGCGGTGCAGCAGGCCCTTGATGTTCGAACGGTAGCCCGGGTTCGACTGGAACACGTTGTACATGCCCCAGAACTGCAGCTCTTCCAGGTAGTAATAGTCGCCGGTTACCAGGTAAGGCAGGTAGGCAAAGCCAGGCTGGTGCGAGGCATCATGGCTGTTCGGCGTGGTGCAGGCCGATTTCGGGCACACCGGGAAGGCTTCGTACTGCTTGGTCGCCGGGTTCTTGGTGTCGGTCGAACGGCCCAGGATGGTCATGTACGGGAAGTCGACCAGGCTGACCGGACGGTCCGTGTTCTTGTCGCGGTAGTGCGACGACCAGCTGCCGGCCAGGTCGGCCGTGCCCAGGGTGACGGTCTTGGCGCGCGGGTCCATGCTCAGCAGGTAGGTCGCGGCCCAGCCAGGCATGATGCCGAGGTCGTTACGCCCGCCGGTGCTCGGCATGTAGGAGTTGGCCAGGCCCACGCCCATCGGCTCGATGGCCTTGCCGGTCCACTTGGTCATCAGGCTCTTCAGGCTCGCTTCCGGCGTCACCACGGTCTGGTCGTAGTTCGGCACGGCGCGGCTGGCGATCAGGTAGGCGGTGTTGTGGCGCACGTACACTTGCGGCGCCTCGCCCCACCAGAACAGCTTGCGCCAGCGGCTGTGGTGCAGGTGCGTCATGGCCGGCGCGTTATACACTTCCTGGCCGCGCACCACGACTTTCGCGTCGTAGGTGATGTTGCTCGGGTTCGGCTCATAGGCCCAGTTGTTTTCCAGGGTGACGTCGACGCGCGCTTTCTTGATGCCCTCGTACCAGCGGATCGCGAAGCGTGCGCTCAGGTGCGGGTGTTCCACGCCGGCCGCGCTGGTCAGCGGCGCCGAGACCTGCCATTCGTTGGCGATGGCGCCCGACAGCCAGGTGTTGTATTTCCAGCCGCTCTTGATCAGGTCGTCGGCCGAAGCCTTATACTCGACGCCGTTGATGGTGGCATGCACCGAGGCGCTGAAACCGTTCGACAGCAGGGTCTTCGGCGACGGTGCGGCCTGGGCGACCGGCGCATTCGTCTTCAGCAGCGTCATGGTGCGCGCTTCATTGGCGGCCAGGCCAGGCAGGATGGCCGAGATCACGGCATGGCGCACCGAACCGTCCGGGTGGCTGGCCTTGACGTCGAGCTGCAGCGGGACCATGGTGCCGTTGTCGAGACGGCCGACCAGCATTTCGTTGCGCAGCAGGTCGCCGGCGGCGAACACCTGGCCGAAGGTGACCGGCGCATTCGCCTGGGCCGCGGTGCCGGTGTTTTGCAGGCGCACGTCGGTGACCGGGCCGTACACGGCGTAGCTAGGGGCCGGCGTTGCGACCGGAACGAGCGGGGCGATGACAGCCGGCATGGGCGCCGGGATCGAACCCGAGATCGGGGCGGTAATGGCGCCGCTGGCGGGCACGTCGGCAACCGGGACAGTGGTAACCGGCGCGGTGGTGACCGGTGCAGTCGTCACGGGCGCCGTGGTGACAGGAGCCGCTGCAACCGGACCGGTACCGATCGGGGCCGGGATGGCCGGCACATTGGTTTCGACCTCGGCCGGCTCGGATTCGGGAGCGGCATTGCTACCGGTATTTTCTTCGGTCAGCTCGATCGCTTCAGGATCGGCGCTGCTGGCCGGAACGGCCGCTTCCGGCGCTGGCGTGGCGACCGGTGCGGGTGCAGGAATGCTTGCCGAGGTGCCGGCCAGGCTGGTGTTCGAGCCCGAGCCGCCGCCGCCGCCGCCGCAGGCTACCAGGGTGCTACCGAATGCCGCGATTGCGGCAATTCGCATTGCAAGAGTATGGAGTGGGAGAGTCATGGCAGTCTTCAGGAAGTTACTGAGAGGCACAAATTATTGCCTCTGGGAATTCCTGAAGGTTACGCCAAAGCAAAAATTCGGAACAGCAAAATCAAGCTGCCTGTTCACAATTTCGCCCAAATACAACATAAAATTATCGCTTTTTTCACGACCATTATTCGGTTTATAAGCGATTTTGCTGTGTATTTATATTGACTTTTTCAGCAGTAGCAGAATAAAAAAACCGCCTTTTCAGGCGGTTTCAATGCCAGAGTTTTAATCTGGCTCAATCGGATTGACTGGACTTTGCGCCAGATCGCGTGTAACCAGATGTCACTCTGGCAATCGCGCACTTCCCATTAGCGTGCCGCAGCCACCATGAAATCGACGGCCGCCTTGACGTCGGCGTCCGGCGCGCTGGCGCCGCCCTTTGGTGGCATCACGCCGGCCTTGCCCTGGAAGCCCTTGATCGCGTGGTCATACAGCACGGCCGTGCCTTGCTGGATACGCGGCGCCCAGGCTGCCTTGTCGGCCAGCTTCGGCGCACCGGCGATGCCGGCGCCGTGGCAGGCCACGCAGGCGCTGTTGTAGAGGGTCTTGCCGCTGTCGGCGCTGGCGACGGCCGGCGCTGCTGCGGGAGCCGCTGCGGGGGCGGGCGCAGGCGCACTCGCCGGTGCAGCCGCTGGCGTACCGGCGACCGGCGCGGCGGTGGCGGCGTTCTGGGCTGCCGGGGCAGCGGCGGCTTCGGCGGGCGTACCGGCGGCGGCTGCTGCTGCGGCCTGGACTGCGGGAGCGGCCGGCTCCTTGAACTTGGCGCCGCTCTGGTTGGCCATGTAGACCACCGCACGTTCCACTTCCAGGTTATCCAGGTCCGGGTTGCCGCCCTTGGCCGGCATTGCGCGGATGCCTTCGATGGCGTGTTTCACCAGGGTGTCGTAGCCCTGGGCCAGACGGGCGGTCCAGTCGCCCGCTGCCCCTACCTTTGGCGCACCGGCCACGCCGGCGCTGTGGCAGGCTGCGCACACGGCGGTGTACACGGCGTCGCCGGCCTGCAGCACTTTCGGGGCATTCGCGTCGACCAGGGTGAAGCCTTCCTCGGCCACCGGACGCAGGCGCGCCGCGACGGCTTCTTCGCCCAGGCTCTGTGTGCCCGCGCCTTCGAGCTTGTCGGTGGTGACAAAGGAAACCAGCAGGATGATGCCGATAACGATTACCAGGAAGAAGCCAGCGACCACCGCGATGAGCTGCTTGGGCGTCCGGATAAACGATTGTTCATTGTGTGCGTCGCTCATGATTTCCTTAATACGATTAAAAAAACCTGCCACTAGACTTGCAACTTGGTTCCGTCCGGCGCTTACGCTTCTTGCATGACATTTTGCAAAGGCCGCCAACGGGCGATTATAGTCTCAAAAGATGCCCCATGGCATATGCAGAAGGCACGGCGCGACACTTTCCGTGGACGCCACGCGCGAAAGACTGTATCCTTCGCATCGCTCAGGAGTTTCCCGTGCGGCTGTAGCTCAGTGGATAGAGTATTGGCCTCCGAAGCCAAGGGTCGCTGGTTCGATCCCAGCCAGCCGCACCACATCCTTTAGAGTATCAATGAGTTACCGGGTCGTCGGTGGACGGCTTGCACCTAAGCGACACTCAATTATACCGACTCGTTGCTCTCAACTACTCTCGACCTTGAGTACTCATTTGCTGACCAGTTGTTGTCTTTAAAAGCATGTCGTGTTGACGCATGTGCCATATGTCAGCGAAGGCTTGCATCTCAGCGTTACTGAACGCCTCTGCTGCTGCCTCAAAGCACGTTAGAAGTGCAGTTGCCGCAATTTGAAGCGTTGGCACCAAGTCATCAGCTTGAGGCTTGAAGATGAGCTTTATTCCGACCCCCTCAAGGGATTCGATGTGTCGCTGCATCGCGTCAACGGTCGGATGTGCGGCGTCACCTGACAGCGGTCTGTAGACCAGAGTGTAGAACCTGCCTAACCCCACTTCGTTTGCTACACCTTCAAGATTTAAGCGATCCGGCTTCTGCATGTAGGTTTCAGCGTCGGCTAGAAGCTGTCGTAGGCTGCTCCGCTCGTCTGGCACCATAACGTCTTTGAAGAGGGGATTTTCTAGCATGAGGATGGCGAGTGTTTTGTAGTGCTTGTTGTTGTCGGCAGCTAACCGACGCGGCATGTCATGTAAAAGCGCGAGGCCCGCAATGACTATTGCTGTCTCGGCGACGCTACGAGCGACGTTCCGAGCATCGGCCAACATTCCGCGCTCAAGTAGCAGAAGGGCGGCTTGATACGACTGAAGCCCCCTAGCGAGAAAGGCTGCACTTGGAATTTGGCGTACACCGACTACCCCGGTCTTGCGAAGCATAGACATTGCTGCCCTGTTCAGCTCGTGCGCGAAAGCGAATTCCGTCGCATGTTCTTCAAGAATTGAGTCGGTCCATGCCTGAACATCATCAGAAAGAAATCCATCTTCAAGCCAGCTCATTTGGTCTCCAAGTGCAAGGGGCGTGTAAGTCATAGAGTAGCCAATTGCAACTGCATATTGTGCGGTTGGAAGCATGGTGTCCTTCCTCGTATCGCCAATTTTCGACGAGCAGACCAGCCAGCACTGACACCTTTGGGCTGCCGCTGGGACAAAACCGCACCCTGCTGTCGAATGTCCAACAACAACGACAACCAAATCTGACCTTTAACCCCTTTTTGAAATCGGCTGCTGAGCGAACCCCCAAGGGTACTTTGGCAGGGATAGGAAAAAAGCCGCCAAGCCAATGCTCTTTACCCTTCTAAGTCTGCCGTGCTGTTAACTTTGGCAAACTGACGAATTGCTAGCGGATTCCCCAATTAGAAATCTGAATTGGGTCTTGTCGCATTTGGAGGCGTGCTTGCGGCGTCGCTATGCGTTTTCCAGTGTTCCACGGATGCGCTGAGACAGCCGGGAGAGGGTCGAGCGTGAACAGCCTATAGCAGTCATCACGTGGTTCCAGCTATCTCCCCTGCTGCTGCATGGTCATGATCGCCTCGTTGCGCTGTACGTCCTCTTTGCGGCCCTCGTAGCCTCCTGCCGCTTTCAGCTTCTCAATGCCTTGTTGTTGATGCCTGCGACGGTCCGTATAGCCCTTGCGCGCGATAGCGGCCAGCATCCAGCAGCATCCCGTTAAGGGCGTCCATCATCCGTGCGGTATGATGACGCAACCAACGCCATTGTTAGAAACCCATGCCTACTATTTCCTTGCCTACAGGCGAATTCATTGAAGTCAATAGTTCTCCCGACGAATGCCCAAGATGCAACAAGCATATCCACCCCAAAGCGATAGGTGCGCAAGTGGTCGAGGCATCAAGGCGTAGAACACTGACTATGGAAGCTATATTCCTGTGTCCCAATCATGAGTGTACGTCGTTCTTCATCGCCTATTACGAGCAAAGTCTGGTTAGCCAGGGGCGCGGGTACAGCTACGTATATAAGCTAGTTACCGCGTTGCCCCGAACTCCGAAGAAACCAGCAGTCTTTGACGGCATCATTTCGCTGTCGCCGAACTTTTACGAAATCTACTCGCAAGCTTCCGAAGCGGACCAGCGAAAGCTGGATCAAGTCGCTGGGGTTGGGTATCGAAAAGCATTAGAGTTCTTAGTGAAGGACTACTGCTGCCTAAAGCGACCAGACGACGCCGAAAAAATTAGGGCGACGATGTTGGGACCGTGTATTGATAGGTACGTCACTGATGAGAACATTAGAGACTGCGCGAAGCTAGCGACTTGGCTTGGAAACGACGAAACTCATTACGTTCGCAAGTGGACGGACAGAGATATTAATGATCTGAAAGCGTTAATCAGTCTTACGCTTTCATGGGTCGAAACCAGCATTAAAACGGACCAGTATCGCTCTGCCATGCTCAACGGAGGTTCCTGAAGGATCGTTTGCAGACTTACTTTTCCGCACAGACTTCACGTAATCACTACGACAACCTTGAAAGGGTGGATCGTGAACGCCCAGTGGCAGCAACAGACGAGATTCCAGCTATCTCTACGTTGCAGCATCATCATGATTGCCTCATTGCCCTGAATGTCTTCCTTGTGGCCTTTGTGGCCACCCTCAGCCTTTAATTGGAAATGCCGTGTTGCTGGCGACGCTGCTATATTGTACGGTTGCACACAATAGGTCCTCCTCAGCAGCTAAATCGAAGAACAAGTCAGCCAACCCAAATCGTTTCGCGACTAGGAGTTCCGCAATGCTGGCTTCATGAGCGAGGCCGCTATGATTATATTCAGCCACCTCAGCTTGGAACGCCTGGCACGCGCTCAGCTAAGTTTTCTCTTTGAAAATCAAGATTTGGGACGGGATGGGGCAAAGTACCGGCCCAGCAGCGACCACGATTGATTCCATCCTCGCGCATCTTATGCGCGAAGAGTTCAGTCATCACACCCTTTCGGCCACCCATTCTTCGCTTCCTGGCCTGTTTACGTGAACTTTAGCAAACAGCGTGTTGGGAATTCACCGGGGGCAGCGTGAGGTTAAGCAGGTGTCGGAACCGGTCATCCCTCGCGGTTTCAGCCAGCGAACTTGCTCTCGGCGGCAACGACTTCCCGCCTAAGGTTCAGCGCTATCTTTACTAGAGACCGATGCGCGCTGCCTTTACGTCTTTCAACGGCCCATGGCCTGCTAGACGGCAGGTACCTCGGCGCTGCGGCGTCACTCATGTAGTATGCTGAGCACGTAGGATGCGTGAAACGTGATGTTTTGGTAGTCAACGCTGTGCTGCGAGACCAATCCAGCCAGATAGAACAGGGCCGTACGAAACTAAGCATCTATATCCCCTTCGTACTCCTTACTCTTCTGCATTCGCAGGCCGTACCCGAAGCCTGGCTTAACGCTGATAGTATAAGTACCAGACACAATGTCTTCCATAGGGCTGCTAGTAATGACATGTTTTTATAAATGTTGTTAAGTAGACTAGTAAGTTGTTGGGATGCAGTAACAATTGAGCATAGAGCACCACGATATAGTAGCTTAATTGTAAAAATGCAACTAAAATATGCTATCCTGTTAGTAACCGCAGAATTCTCACGGTTCGTCCACTGAACTGCCATCGATAACTTAAACAATGACAAAGCTTTCCCATACCGGTGCTGATGCCTACAAACGCATGCTTGAGATTTTTAACTTGCTAACGCAAACTAGTTCTATCTCTGTAGTATCGGGTTATCTGAAGAGCAAGGGGCTGAAGCATTCTGCTGGGTCGTGGGACGATTTATTGACTAAACGTATTCAGCCTGCTTTCAGTGACAATCAGATTTCTCTTGAGGAGTTGATGGATCTGTTACGTCATGCAGAAGAATCTGGGCGTCAACACGTATTTTTGTATGAAAGTAAACCTGATTTAGTTAAAGCGATGCTGGACCAAGCCGCGGTAATGCAAAAGCTTGCGGTAACAGGAATAGCGCATGTGGCTGCTGCCCCATTGATTGTCGCAGAAACACCGGTCCCACAAATTGTAGATGTCCGCTGGGAGAATAAAGCTCTGCTAGTCAAGATTGTTGCGCAGCGAATTGTGCCAAAGTTAGACGAAACAATTCATAGCGCAGATGGCTTCAACAGGAACTACAAATTGGTGCCTCATCGAGTTGTGCACCTTTTCCGTCTGCACCCCAATGGAATTCTTGAGTTAAGAGTGGCGTCGCATTCTACCAGTACACGTTATACTGAAGATATTTCACGTTTGTTCGCGATGCTAGACTTTCTCCTACCACTGGGAAACTTCAAGCCGTACTCTTTGCGTAAAGCCAAAGAGTATATTTGGAAGAACAAGGAAAATCTGGGGGATCGACTTCGTGTAGTTGATTCTATGATGAAAAACGATGATGGATATGCTTTGCGTGGAATCGCAACATCTGATGACGGAAATGTTGGCACTGACCCTGCAACAACTCAAAGCTTGGATTTGTTCAGGGGAAAAGATGGTTATTGTGACAGCTTGAATTTATATTTCTTGCCACATGGCGATCCGGCTTTTCCTACAAAAGAAATCCATGTGATTCTGCCCAGTGTTATTAACGAATTTGCTGTTCCTGGTAGGTGCAGCCATGTCGAGTTCGAACACATTTTTAATGAAATTCGAGCGTTTAATGCATAATTATCCCCTCGATAGCGAGGCGATAAAAAACTTATCTGACTATTTTTCTTCTATAAGAGGGGAAGGGCGGACTGTTTGGCTTTCGTTTGACCGCCTATTTGAGATAGCAAACCCTACCTCATTGAGCTCTCTATCCCGAATAGTGCAGGATCTTGTAGCTGGGCAGATGCTAACGCAGGTTTACCGTGTGGAATATGGATCGGGCATCACGTCGCGAAGCTACAAAAGTCTTACGGAGATTCCAGAGGTGCTTTACGACCGAGATGGAATTGAAGTTGTACCGAACGTTGTGAATACAAAAGCGTATTACCTGTTTTGTGGTGAAAATGGCTCTGTCTGATTTCGACCTTGAGCAACTGGCGGATCAGATAGTCGCAAAGTTGAACCAATCAAACGGTGTACCCACTATTGCCGCGATCACGATGCATATTGGGGAGCTAGGTTTTCCGGCTGAGGAAGAGGAAATCCTAGGCCGTATGGTTATCGCGAAGACTGCTAATCCAACGTTAAGGCCTAACCATATAGTAATGCTCGTCCATGGCATTCGCACAAATGCTGAGTGGCAGGGTATTGCAGTCAAGGAGCTTTCGCCGTACTGTAAGCGGGTCGTGCCCATTCGATATGGGTTTTTCGACTTAATCAGCTTTTGGTTTCCAATGACTTTCCTGTTCAGGTGGGTTCCTGTTGGAAAAGTAAGTGATGAGCTTCGGGCTTTGATCGCTAATAACCCAACAGCTCATGTTTCGGTTGTTGCTCATAGCTTTGGAACTTACATTATTAGTAAAGTTTTAAAGAAGCACTTTGATATTCGGTTGTTCCGACTATTATTATGTGGCGCGATCATTCCAACAAATTTCGATTGGCTTCGACTTCCAAATAAGCCTCGCGGTGGGCTTTTAAATGATATTGGATTGTCGGATAGACTTCCCGTTATGGCCGAGATTTCTACATGGGGATACGGTCCAAGCGGCACGTATGGATTTGGTACTGGTGAAATACACGATAATTTTCACGAATGCGGACATAGTGGCTTTTTTACTACGGAGCATTTGAAAAGCTATTGGATTCCTTTCTTATTCGGTGGAAAAATTGTAGTATCTCCCGCGAATGAAACTCGGAAGCAGCCTGCTTATGGTTGGGAAATTTTGCGACTCATCCGCCCAAAATATACTTTCCCTGCCATAGCGGGAGGGATTTGGTATTTCGCGAGTCCAATCTCGGGTTTTCTACGCTCTCTATTTTAGTTCCTTGGCAAGATATTCAGCGCGCAAGCTTGAGTAGCTTGCCGTCGGCAGTACACGCTTGGCTGGCAAGGCCCGCTGCAGCGATAACCTAGGAATCATCTCATAAAGTGATATACCGCCGCAGCCGCGGCCCCAGGCTGTTCGTCACCGCCAGCGGCAGCTTCTGCCATGCACTCTCGATCATCGGCCGCAAGTTCGACTTGATTCCTCCGCCGGGGCCCAGCACGGCAATCGGCGTGGCCTGCAAGGCCACGCCTTGCCCATCCCACTCGCGCCAGTCGAGCGCCACCGGCAGCGCGCCCCATTGCTTCTTGAATTTATAGGTCCCCTCGCCATAGGTCGAGCGGCCGAAGTCGAACTGGCGCACGCCGCGCTCGCACAGCTGCGACTGGATCGTCCAGTACAGCAGCATGTTCGGCGCCAGCGGGTTGTAGTCGGCGAGGGTCGATGCCCACGGAATCACGGCCTTGTCGCCGCACAGCAGCACCCAGCCGGCGCCGACCGCCTTGCCTTCGTGACGCACGATGACGATGAGCATGTCGCCGGCCGCGCTGTAGTGGCGGTGGATCGCGTCGAACCAGGCGCGGCTGTGCGGTGGGCTACCGAGGCGGCGCATGTTGCGGCTGTATACATCGTAGAACTCGGCCACTGCCGAGGCGCCTTCCGCCACCTCCGAAGTGAGCCCATTCTTTTCCGCCTTTCGCACCTGGCTGCGCAGTTTTGGTGGATAGCTCTGCATCAGGGCCGCCGCGCTGTCGGGTAGGCCGAGCAACATGCGCACCTTGCGGCCTGCCAGCGCCGCTTCGTCGAGCGCGTCCTCATGCGAGCAGCGCAGTTCCAGCCCGCTGGCCCTGGCGCCGCCGATATCCATCCGTGCACGCGCAGCCAGCGCCTCGCTCACCTGCGGCGACTCGGCCAGCGGGCCGCCCAGGTCGCAGAAGGGGAGCGAAATCCAGCGCGGCCGGCCCAGCGGACGGTTGACCGCCGACAGCGGCAGGAATCCAAGCAGCTTGCCGCCGCGGCGCGCCACCAGCGCCTGGCCCGGATAGCCATAGGCATCGGTCACCGCGCGGCGCCATGCCGCCAGATGATAGGCGCTGCCGTCCGGGCAGGCGCGGGCAAAGGCATCGAGCTCGTCGTTGCCGGGGGTATCGAGGCTGAGGTAGGAGAATTCGAGGTCGTTCAAGCGCTGCTCCTGTGTGCACCGGGCGTTTCTGGCGGTGCATGATTGATCGCGCCAGATTGTATACGATTGACAACTTCTTTCCGGCCAGGGTGCGCAAAAGTGTGGCCTGCGCACGATTCATTTTCTTACGGAACTTGTTTATCAGAAAATGCTAATATTGCATGGTGCCCTGCGGTGAACGCATCGCTTGGCCGCCGCAGCGAGCCTGCACAGACACGCAACAAGAACGGCAGACATCGGCGCCCGGTTACGCATCGTCCGGCACAGCCGCCATGTTTCAGGCAAGTTCATCCAGCATGCATGGAACGGGAGCCTTGGAAAGCGTTCAGATGCAAATACAACATCGTCCAGAAACGTCTGTTGTTGGTATTCTACAAACAGGAACCCGGTGTTGAGGCGCCTCCTGTTTCCATGCTATATTAAAAATTAGCATAATAGCAAAATTTTATTCGATAACGGAAGCTGATAATGAAAGCAGATCAGGTCGTCGCAGTAGTTGGACTGGGTTACGTCGGGCTGCCACTGGCAGTGGAGTTCGGCAAAAAAGTAAGAACGATCGGTTTCGACCTGTCGGCCTCTAAAATCGAGAACTACAAGAAATTCATCGACCCGACCGGCGAAGTCTCGACCGAACAGTTGAAGGCGGCAAGCCAGCTGGAAGTGACGACCGACCCGGCCATGCTGGCCGAGGCTGACTACGTGGTGGTGGCGGTGCCAACCCCGGTCGACATCGCCCACAATCCGGATTTCACCCCCCTGATCGGCGCCAGCACCACCGTCGGCAAGCACATGAAGAAGGGCGCGATCGTCGTCTTCGAATCGACCGTGTACCCGGGCGCCACCGAGGAAGTCTGCATCCCGCTGCTCGAAAAGCATTCGGGCCTGAAGTGGAAAGACGATTTCCACGTCGGCTTCTCGCCTGAGCGTATCAATCCGGGCGACAAGGAACACACCCTGACCACGATCCTGAAGGTCGTGTCGGGCGACGACGACGAATCGCTGGAACAGATCGCCCAGCTATACGAATCGGTGATCACCGCCGGCGTGCACCGCGCCTCGAGCATCAAGGTCGCTGAAGCGGCAAAGGTCATCGAGAACACCCAGCGCGACCTGAATATCGCGCTGATGAGCGAACTTGCGATCATTTTCGACAAAATTGGCATCGATACGCTGGAAGTGCTGAAAGCGGCCGGCACCAAATGGAACTTCCTGCCGTTCCGCCCGGGCCTGGTCGGCGGCCACTGCATCGGCGTCGATCCCTACTACCTGACGCACAAGGCCGAGATGGTCGGCTACCATCCGCAAGTGATCCTGGCGGGCCGCCGCATCAACGACGGCATGGCCAAGTTTGTTGCGGAAAAGACTGTAAAATCCATGATTTCCTCTGGCTTCCAAGTGAAGGGCGCGAAAGTCAACGTCATCGGCCTGACCTTCAAGGAAAACTGCCCGGACCTGCGCAACTCGAAAGTGGCCGACATCGTCCATGAGCTGGAAAGCTATGGCGTCGACGTCCACGTCTACGACCCGCTGGCCGAAAGCGCCGAAGCCGAGCACGAGTACGGCATCAAGCTGGAATCCTGGGACAGCCTGCCAAAGGCCGACGCGCTGATCGCCGCCGTGCCGCACAAGGAAGTACTGGCGCTGTCGCTGACCGACTTCCAGGCCAAGCTGAACGATGGCGGCTGCTTCATCGACGTCAAGTCGCAATTCGACGAGGCAGCCCTGCGCGAGGCCGGCTACTGCGTCTGGCGCCTGTAAATTTGCCTGTACCCGGGCCGCCTGCGCGGGCCCGCCTGCGCGGCGGCTGCGCCGTCTCCGGCCCCGGCGGTTCCTTGCATGGCGCAATCGAGAAAGTGTTCGGAAAACTGTGAATAAGATTCAAGACGTAAGGCAGCATCTGGGCCAGCACAGCCACCACTGGCTGGTCACCGGCGCCGCCGGCTTCATCGGCTCGAACCTGGTGGAAGCGCTGCTCGCGCTCGGCCAGCGCGTGACCGGGCTCGACAATTTCGCGACCGGGCATCGCCGCAACCTGGAGCAGGTGAAAGAATCTGTCACAAACGACGCCTGGATGAAATTTAATTTCATTGAAGGCGATATTCGCAACAAAGCGGACTGTGCGCTGGCATGCGAGGGCGTAGACTTCGTGCTGCACCAGGCCGCGCTCGGTTCGGTGTCGCGTTCGATCGACGATCCGATTGCCACCAATGAAACGAATGTCACCGGTTTCCTGAACATGCTGGTCGCCGCCCGCGACGCGAAAGTCCGTCGCTTCGTCTACGCCGCGTCGAGCTCGACCTACGGCGACCACCCGGCCCTGCCGAAGGTGGAAGACGTGATCGGCAACCCGCTGTCGCCGTATGCGGTGACGAAATATGTGAACGAGCTGTACGCGAACGTGTTCGGCCGTACCTATGGCATGGAGTCGATCGGCCTGCGCTACTTCAACGTGTTCGGCCCGCGCCAGGACCCGAACGGCGCGTATGCCGCCGTGATCCCGCAGTGGGTGGCCGCGCTGATCCGCAATGCCCCGCTGCGCATCAACGGCGACGGCGAAACCAGCCGCGACTTTTGCTACATCGACAACGTGGTGCAGGCGAACCTGCTGGCCGCGCTGGCGCCGGGCGAAGCGGCCAACGCGGTGTACAACGTGGCGCTCAACGAACGCACCAGCCTGAATGCACTGTACGCGATGATGCGCAGCCTGCTGGCCGAGCGCTTCCCGCACGTGGAAGCGCACCGCCCGGAATACGTCGACTTCCGCCGTGGCGACGTGCGCCACTCGCAGGCCGACATCACGAAAGCGGAAACGCTGCTGGGCTATGCGCCCACGCACCGCATCGAAGAAGGCCTGCGGCAAGCCATGGACTGGTATGTCCGCGACCTGCAGGGCTCGCAAGCGGTATCCGAATAAGCAAGAAGAAAGCAAGAAGAACTGGAGGGCTGACGTGTTTAGAATCTCTAACCACTACGTGTCGAAGATCGTTTCCGTACTGCTGGTCGTGGAAGTGCTGGTGCTGCTCGGCGCCGCCTACGCCGGCGCGGCCCTGCGCTACATGGACGTCGGCAACGGCGTGACCCTGCCGCCGCTCGACCATTTCTTTACCTCGGCCGTCGCCTTTGCCCTGGCCATCGTGTTCAGCATGAGCGCGATGGGCATGTACCAGCTCGACTTCGAGGACGGCCTGCGCCACCCCTTCCTGATGAAGCTCCTCCCATCGTTCGTGATGGGCTTCCTGATCCTGACCCTGGTGTTCTACATCGCGCCGGAACTGTCGCTCGGCCGCGGTATCCTGCTGCTGGTGTTCGGCCTGTCCGCGGTGGGCATCTACCTGGCGCGCATGATCTTCTTCAAGACGTCCGAGGCGCGCTTCCTGCAGTCGCGCATCATGTTCCTCGGCGGCGGTCCGCTGGCCAAGGAATGCGCCGACCTCGCCGACCGCGCCGCACGCTACCACCGCTACGACATCGCCGGCTTCATCCCGGGCGCCGGCGAAGAGTTGTGCGTGCCGCAGAACGGCCTGCTCAAGGTGCGCGAGGGCGATTCCCTGGTCAAGCTGGCGCGCCAGTACAACGTGCAGGAAATCGTGGTGTCGGTGCAGAACCGCCGCGGCGGCTTCCCGATCAAGGAACTGCTGGACTGCAAACTGCAGGGCATGAAGGTCACCGACGCCGCCACCTTCTTCGAGCGCGAGACCTGCCAGATCCGCGTCGATTCGATCCAGCCGAGCTGGCTGGTGTTCGGCGGTGGCTTCGACCAGAGTTTCGTGCGCACCTTCATGAAGCGCAGCTTCGACCTGGTGTGCAGTACCGCGATCCTGGCGCTGACCTTCCCGATCATGCTGCTGGCGGCGCTGGCCGTGTGGCTGGAAGACCGCGGCCCGATCTTTTATTCGCAGGAGCGCGTCGGCAAGGACGGCAAGAGCTTCTTCGTCCATAAATTCCGCAGCATGCGCGCCGACGCCGAAAAGAGCGGCAAGCCGCAGTGGGCGGCGCAGAACGACCCGCGCGTCACGCGCGTCGGCAACTTCATGCGCAAGACCCGGATCGACGAGCTGCCCCAGATCCTGAACGTGTTCAAGGGCGAGATGTCCTTCGTCGGTCCGCGCCCGGAGCGTCCTTATTTCGTCGAGCAGCTGATCGAGGTGGTCCCGTACTACAATGTCCGCCACAGCATCAAGCCGGGCATCACCGGCTGGGCCCAGGTGCGCTACGGCTACGGTTCCTCGGCCGAGGACGCGCTGCAAAAGCTGCAGTACGACCTGTATTACGTGAAGAACAACAGCCTGTTCCTCGACTTCCTGATCCTGATCGACACGCTCAAGGTGGTGCTGTTCCGCAGCGGCCGCTAAGCGTTTGCGGTTCGACCAGTCCCGGCTCCGGCCGGGATGCGTTTTTTGTCCTTCCCGCGCGCACCCTCCACGACCATGGCTAGTGTTTCCCTGACCAGTATTGCCGCGTTCAGCTATGGCTTCGCCGCCATCGGCTTCGCGGCGCTTGCCGTGCCGCTGCTGACCGGCTGGCGCAGGCGCGCCTATGGGCCGGTGCTGACCCTGGCCTGTGTCGCCACGGCGCTGTGGGGCGCCGCGCTGGCCGCCGCCGCAAGCGACGGCATGCTCTGGACCGATCTTAGCGACGCCATGGAAGTGGCGCGCAATGCGGCCTGGTCGCTGTTCCTGGTGGTGCTGCTCGGCGACTACCACCAGAAGGGCAGCCGCCTGCCTTTCGGCGTGCGCCCCTCGCTGTTCGTCGCCGCCGTCTGCTACCTGCTGGCGCTGGGCGCTGCCTTTGCCGGCTACTGGGACCTGGCCTTGCTCGACTCGGTGCTGCCGGTGACCGCGCGCGTGGCCCAGGCCGTGGGCGGCATGCTGCTGGTCGAGCAGGCCTACCGCAACAAGACCGCGCAGGAACGCTGGGCCATCAAGTTCGTCTGCCTGGCCATCGGCGGCATGTTCGCGTATGACTTCTATTTGTACAGCCACGCGATGCTGTTCCGCGAAGTCGACCCCGACATCTGGGCCGCGCGCGGCGTGGTGAACGCGCTGACGGTGCCGCTGATCGCGGTGTCGATGCGGCGCGCCAAGTCCTGGAGCTCGCCGCTGGCCGTGTCGCGCCGCGCCATGTTCCACTCGGCCGCGCTGTTCGGTTCCGCCATCTATTTGCTGGCAATGGGCTCGGCCGGCTACTACCTGCGCTACTTCGGCGGCAGCTGGGGCACGGTGATGCAGGTGACCTTCCTGTTCGGCGCCTTGCTGCTGCTGGCGGGTATCCTGTTCTCGGGCACCTTCCGCGCCTGGCTGAAGGTCTTCATCAGCAAGCATTTCTATAGCTACGGCTACGACTACCGCGAAGAGTGGATGCGCTTTACGCGCACCCTGTCGGAAGGCGGCGAGAACCTCGGCGAGCGCGCCATCCAGGCGGTGGCGGCCCTGGTCGAAAGCCCGGGCGGGCAGCTGTGGCAGCGCCGCGAAGGGGGAGCTGACGGCGTCGGTTCCTACGAGCCGGCCGCCAACTGGCAGGGGCCGGAAGTCGACGTCAAGGAGCCGGGCGACTCGGCCCTGTGCCGCTTCCTGGAAAGCACGCAGTGGGTGATCGACCTCGGCGAAATCGTGACCGAGCCGGAAAAATACGATGGCCTGGAACTGCCGCAGTGGCTGAAGGAGTACCCGCGCGGCTGGCTGGTGGTGCCGCTGATGATGGGGAATAAGCTGTTCGGCTTCGTGGTGCTGCAGACTGCGCGCAGCCCGATCAAGCTGAACTGGGAAGTGATCGATTTGCTCGACATCGCCGGCAGCCAGGCCGCCAGCTACCTGGCGCAGCAGGAGGCGGCGAACGCGCTGATGGTGGCGCGCCAGTTCGAGTCCTTCAACCGCATGTCCACCTTCGTGGTGCACGATTTGAAGAACCTGGTCTCGCAGCTGTCGCTGATGAACGCCAACGCCGCCAAGCACAAGGACAATCCCGAGTTCCAGGCCGACATGCTGGAAACGGTGTCGCTGTCGGTGCAGAAAATGCGCCTGATGCTGCAAAAGCTGAGCCGCATCGACGTCCAGGAAAAGCCGGCGCCGCAGCCGCTGGAAACGGTGGTGCGCCAGGCGATGGCGCAAAAGGCCGCCTTCGAGCCGCGCCCGCAGCTGCGGGTAATCGATGCCGGCCTGCGCGTGCTGGCCGACCGCGAACGCCTCGAACGCGTGCTCGGCCACCTGATCCAGAACGCGATCGAAGCCACGCCGAAGGAGGGCAGCGTGACGATTTCGCTGGCGCGCGCCGGCGAGGCGGTGCAGGTCGAGATTGCCGACACCGGCGAAGGCATGAGCGAGGAATTCATCCGCGAGCGCCTGTTCAAGCCGTTCGAGTCGACCAAGTCGGCCGGCATGGGCATCGGCGTGTTCGAGAGCCGCGAATACATCAACGAGCTGGGTGGACGCCTGGAAGTCAGCAGCCAGCCGGCGCGCGGCACCACGTTCAAGGTCATCCTGCCGCTCTACCAGCGCGATGCGCTGCTCGAGCGGGCAGCCTGACCGACGAGTACGAGACGATACGAGACGATACGAGAGCAAGAGACAAGGAACACCGTGACACAGAATAAACCGAAACTCCTGATCATCGAAGACGACCCCGGCCTGCAAAAGCAGCTGAAGTGGAGCCTGGATGCCTACGACGTGGTCGTGGCCGGCGACCGCGAAGCGGCGCTGGCCCAGATCCGCCGCCACGAACCGGCGGTGGTGACCATGGACCTGGGCCTGCCGCCCGACCCGGACGGCTCGACCGAGGGCCTGGCCACGCTGCAGCAGATCCTGGCGCTGGCGCCGGACACGCGCGTGATCGTCCTCACCGGTAACCAGGACCACGCGAACGCCGTGAAAGCCATCGGCCTGGGCGCCTACGACTTCCACCAGAAGCCCTGCGACCCCGAGGTATTGAACCTGGTGATCCAGCGCGCCTTCTTCCTGCACAATCTGCAGCAGGAAAACCGCCGCATGCAGCAGCAGCAAGCCGATTCGCCGATGTCGGGCGTGATCTCGCGTGCGCCGAGCATGCTGAAGATTTGCCGCAGCGTCGAGAAGGTGGCGCCGACCTCGGCCTCGGTCATGCTGCTGGGCGAATCCGGCACCGGCAAGGAAGTGCTGGCGCGCGCTGTGCACGCACTGAGCCCGCGCGCCAAGGAACGCTTCATGGCGATCAACTGCGCGGCGATTCCCGAAAACCTGCTCGAATCCGAACTGTTCGGCTACGAGAAGGGCGCATTCACGGGAGCGGCGAAGCAGACCAAGGGCAAGGTGGAACTGGCCCACGGCGGCACCTTCTTCCTCGACGAAGTGGGCGACCTGCCGATGCCGCTGCAAGCCAAGCTGCTGCGCTTCCTGCAGGAGCGCGTGATCGAGCGCATCGGCGGCCACGAAGAGATTCCGGTCGACGTGCGCATCGTCTGCGCGACCCACCAGAAGCTGAAGGAACTCTGCGCCACCGGGCGCTTCCGCGAAGACTTGTATTACCGCCTGTCCGAGATCGTGGTCACCATTCCGCCGCTGCGCGAGCGCGAAGGCGATGCGGCCCTGCTGGCGCACCACTTCAAGAACAAGTTCTGCGCCGCCGAGTCGCGCCCGTCGCTGCACTTCGCGCCGGATGCGATCGCCGCCATCGAGGCTTACAACTGGCCGGGCAACGTGCGCGAGATGGAAAACTACATCAAGCGCGCCGTGATCATGGCCGACGGGAACACCATCGTCGCCGACGACCTGGGCCTGCCGGGCGAGGGCCTGGAAGAAGAACCGATCAACCTGCGCCAGGTACGCGACGAGGCCGAGTACAAGGCCATCGTCAAGGCGCTGGCGCGGGTGGACGGCAACATCGTCAAGGCCTCCGAGATCCTCGGCATCAGCCGCCCGACCATGTACGACCTGATGAGCCGCCATAACATCAAGACCGGACCGTGAAGCGCCTGGCCGGCGCGCTGGCGCTGTTGGCGCTGCTGTTCGTGGGTCTAGTCGCCGGCGCGCTGGCGTATCTGCAGGCGCAGGGCGTGGCGCCGCGCGCGCTGGCGCCTTACCTGCTGCACCGCACGAGCGGCCATAACGCGCTGATCGAAGCCGCCGGCCGCGTGACGGCGGGTACCTTGCTGCGTCTGGACCGCGGTTCTTACCTGCGCCAGGCGATGCCGCCGCTGATGGTCGGCGCCCAGCCGCAGGCCGCAAGCAGCGAAGGGGGTAACGCGCGTCCGGTTGCCACGGTCGAGGAAGCACGGCGGGCGCTGGCCGCGGCCGCCCCCGGCGACGTCATCACCTTCCTGCCCGGCAGCTATGCGGTCAAGGGCAAGCTGTTCGCCAGCCGGCCCGGCAGCGCGGAGGCGCCGATCGTGGTGCGCGCCGCGCTTCCCGGCACGGTGCGGATCGCCTTCGACAGCGCCGAGGGCTTCGTGGTGTCGGCGCCGTACTGGCGTTTCGAAAACCTGGGCATCCGCGGCGCCTGCCGCTACGACGACAACTGCCAGCATGCCTTCCACGTGGTCGGCAATGCCCATCATTTCATCGCTCGGAACAACACGCTGGCCGACTTCAACGCCCACTTCAAGATCAACGGCGAAAAGGGCGCCTTTCCCGACCACGGCCTGATCGAATCGAACACCCTGTCCAACACGGGCGCGCGCCGCACCGCCAGGCCGGTGACGCCGATCGACCTGGTCGGCGCCAGCGACTGGACGGTGCGCGCCAACATCATCCGCGACTTCGTCAAGGGCAGCGGCGACCGTATCAGCTACGGCGCGTATGCCAAGGGCGGCGCCCAGCGCACGGTCTTCGAACGCAACGTGGTGCTGTGCGAGGAAAAGCTGCTGGGCGAGCGGGGGCAGCGCATCGGCCTGTCGTTCGGCGGCGGCGGCACCGGCAAGCGCTATTGCCGCGACCGCCAATGCATCACCGAGCACGACGCCGGCACCATGCGCGCCAACCTGGTGGCCGGCTGTTCCGACGTCGGCATGTATTTGAACAGCGCGGCCGGCACGCGTATCGTCGACAACACCCTGCTCGACACGGCCGGGGTGCAGGTGCGCTTCCCCACCAGCAGCGCCACGTTCGAGGGCAACCTGGTCGACGGGCCGATCCGCAGCGATGCCGGCGGCGTGGTGCGGCTGGGAGAGAACCTGGTCACGCCGATCTGGCAGCTGTATCTGGGGCGGCATCCGCAGCGGGCGCTGTTCGCCGATAGCGCGCGTGTCGATTTGCGTTGGCAGGAGGGTCCACCACGCCGTCAAGCCGGGGAGCCTGGCAGCGATCTGTGTGGCCGGGAGCGCGGGGCACAGCGCGCTTTCGGCGCATTCGAGGATTTCAGGCAGTGCCTGCGCGCCGTGCCGTGAGCGTGAAAGGCTTATCGACAGATATCTTTCGATAAGCCTTTCAAAGCAGCCTGTGCCGCCATCAACGAAAGATTTCTTTCGATAAGCGGAGAATCAATCCGGTACCGCCAGGATCACGCTCGACGCCTTGAAAATGGCCATGACCGGCTTGCCCACCGCCAGCTCCAGCGCCTCGCTGCTGTCGTTGGTCACGATCGCCGCCACCGCCACGCCGCCGTCCAGGTCGATTACGACCTCGGTGTTGACGGCGCCCGGCTGCACCCGCGACACGGTGCCGCGCAGCTGGTTACGCGCCGAGAAGCGCGCGGTTTCGTCTGCTGCAACCAGGATGATCGACGAAGCCTTGATCAGCGCAAACGCTTCGGCGCCGGGCTTGAGACCGAGTTCCTGGGTGCTGCCATGGGTGATCACGGCCACGATGCGGTGGCCGCCGGCGACGTCGAGTGCGATTTCGTCGTTGACGGCGCCGGTCTTGACCGAGGCAACTTTACCGAGGAACTGGTTACGGGCGCTGGTGCGCATGCTGATTCTCCTGATGAGCAGGTATTCGTCGGCCAGGCCTGCGCTCTGCCGTCCGAGTTGTTCGACAAAGCGCCGGTGTTCCTGTTCCACTTGCTGGAAGTTCTGCACCAGCTGGACACCGCGCGCCGTGAGGCGGGTGCCGCCGCCGCCCTTGCCGCCGGCCGCGCGCTCGACCAGCGGCTCGCCGGCGAGGTTGTTCATGGTGTCGATGGCATCCCAGGCCGCCTTGTAGCTCATCCCGGCGGCCTTGGCGGCCTGGGTGATCGAGCCGCACTCGGCAATCTTCGCCAGCAGGGTCAGGCGGTTGCCGCCGCCAAAGTTTTCGCCGCCGACGGTCAGCCACAGCTTGCCCTGCAGTTCCAGGGGCTTGTCGGAAGGCGCGCTCATGCGGCGGCCTCTTGGCAGGACAGGAAAGAGATGAAGAACATGGTGGCTCCGGTAAGGTTGCGCAGGCAGCGCGCAAGGATGCGCGATCCTACCTGTGCGTTTTCTTTTCAGCAAGTACGGGGTCGATGTCGGCATCCACGACGAGCGCGCCATGGTGGACGGCGCCATCCTGCATGCGCACCACGTGGTCGCCGAAGACCTCGGCGTCGGCCACGTCGTGGCTGATCAGGATCATCGGCAGCGCCAGCTCGCGCTGCAGGCGGTCCAATTCGCCGCGCAGCACAATCCGCAGGTCGGGGTCGAGGGCGGCGAAGGGTTCGTCCAGCAGCAGGGCTGCCGGCTGCGCCACCAGGGCGCGCGCCAGGGCCACGCGCTGGCGCTGGCCGCCCGAGAGTTCGCCCGGCAGCTGGTGCGCCAGGTGCTCGAGGTGGAAGGCGGCCAGCCAGCGTTCGACCGCCTCGCTGCTGGCCCGCCTGCCCGGATTGCGCCAGCCCGGCGTCTCGCCAAAGGCGATGTTCTGGCGCACGCTCAGGTGCGGGAACAGGGCGTAGTCCTGGAACAGGTAGCCCATGCGGCGCGCCTGCGGCTTCAGGTTGATGCGCTGCTGCGCATCGAACAGCAGGGCGCCGCCGACCATGATGCGGCCGCTGTCGGGGCGCAGCAGGCCGGCGATCGCGCGCAGCGTCTGGCTCTTGCCGGCGCCCGAAGGACCGAGGATGACCAGGCGCTGGCTGTCCGACTGCAGGCGCAGGTTCAGATGAAACGTGCGTTTGCCGGAGCGCAGGGTTTTCTGGATGTCGAGATCGAATTGCATCAAGGGATTCTAGCGGTACCCAACGCGGCCCGGGGCCAGCCGCCCCGCGGTCAGCAGCACGGCGATGCAGACCGCCGAGGTGATCAGGACCAGGGTATTCGCAATGTCGTCCTGCCCGGCCTGCACCGCCTCGTAGACGGCGATCGACAGCGTCTGGGTACGACCGGGGATGCTGCCGGCCACCATCAGCGTGGCGCCGAATTCGCCCATCGCGCGTGCGAATGCCAGCAGGGCGCCGGCCAGGATGCCGCGCCAGGCCAGCGGCAGGGTCACGCGCAGGAACAGCGCCGCCTCGGAGATGCCGAGCACGCGCGCCGCGTCTTCCAGGCGGCCGTCGACGGTCTCGAAGGCGGCCCGCGCCGGCTTGAACACCAGGGGGAAAGCGACGATGGCGGCGGCGATCACCGCGCCCTGCCAGGTGAAGATCAGGTTGATGCCGAACCAGTCCTGCAGGCTTTGCCCGATCCAGCCCTTGCGGCCCAGCAGCACCAGCAGGTAGTAGCCGAGCACGGTGGGCGGCATCACCATCGGCAGGGTCAGGATCGTGTCCAGCAGTTCGCGGCCCGGAAAGCGGCGCCGCGCCAGCAGGAAGCCGACCGCCACGCCCAACACGAGTGCAATCGCGGTGGCCCAGCAGGCGACTTTCAGCGACAGGGCGAGGGCGGTCCAGGTCGGGTGCATCGAGGATCAGCGAATCGTGTTCAAGGCTTGAGGAAGCCGTAGCGGGTCAGCACGGCCTGCGCCGCCGGGGCCTGGACCCAGGCGATGAAGCGGCGTGCCTCGGCAAGGTCCTTTGCGCCGGCGGTGGCGGCGATCGGGTAGCTGATCGCGGTCGACAGCGGCACTTCCATCGCCACTTTCACCTTGCCCTTGAAGGAGACGGCGTCCGAACCGTAGACGAAGCCGGCTTCGGTTTCGCCGCGCGCCACGTAGTCGAGCGCCTGGCGCACGTTCTGGGTCATGATCATTTTCGGGCCCAGCGGCGCCCACAGTTTGGCCGTTTCGAGGGCGTCCTGGGTGTAGCGGCCGGCCGGCACGCTGGCCGGGTTGCCGACGGCCAGGCGCGTCACCTTTTCCTGGCGCAGGTCGTCGAGGCGTTTCAGGTTCAGGGTGCTGTCGGCTGGGACCACCAGCACCAGGGTGTTGCGTACGAAGTTGACGCGCTCGCTTGGCGCCACCAGCTTCTGCTTGACGGCCGAGTCCATGGTTTCCTGGTCGGCAGAGGCGAACACGTCGACCGGCGCACCCTTGGCCATTTGCTGCAGCAGGGCGCCCGAGGCGGCGAAGTTCAGCAGCACCTTGCTGCCCGGGTGGGCGGCTTCATAGCTTTGCGCGATTTCCTTGAAGGCGTCGGTCAGGCTGGCGGCGGCCGAGACGGTGATTTCAGCTGCTTGGGAGAGGGTACTGGCCGCGAACAGAACGGCGCTGGCAAGGAAACGGCGGGTGGTCACAGCAGACACGGGAAGTCCTCCTGATGGGTTATTCCCGCCAGTGTAACAGCGTTATATACTTCCGTATATTGCGCTTCGTGCGGATGAGCCGGTGAGCGCTGCTTTACCAGGAGCGCAGCCAGTCGCGTGTCCAGTTCGATACCTGGTCTTGCCAGGGGCGGCGCGAGAAGGTGTGGTCGGCCTTCTCAATCTTCTGGCGCGTGAAGCGCGGTGCGGCGAGCAGCTTTTGCCAGGCGCCGGGACGCGATGACAGGTCGGCGAATTCCTGGGCCGTGAGGTCGGCGCCGCTCAGCACCACCAGCACGCGGCCGCCGAAGCGGGTGAGCGCGGCCTGCATGCGCTCGGGCAGTGGGGCAGTTGCCGGCGCGGTTGTACCAGGGCTGACGCTGGCTTCGGCCGGCGGGCGCGGCCTGAAGGCCTTGCCCAGGTCCTGCCACAAGCCGCGCACCGAGGCCTTCACATCGAACTGGCCGCTGGCAACCTTTTTCCACAGGCGCGCATCGAACAGGCGCGCACGATAGTAATGCTTGATGGTGGCGCGCGCCGCGCCTTCTTCGGTGCGCACCCAGGGATTCAATAGCACCAGCCCGGCCACGCGCGCATCCTGGGGCGCGTACATGGCGGCGGCCGAGGCGCCGTCGCACAGGCCCCAGAGCACGACTTCCTGCATGCCCGGCACTTCGAGGAAGAAGCGGTCGATCGCCGCGCGCAGGTCGTCGTCGACGCTGTCGAAAGCGCGCAAGTCTCCCTCGCTGTCGCCCATGCCGCGGTAGTCGAAGCGCATCGCCGGCACGCCGGCGGCGGCCAGGTCGCGCGCCAGCAGGGTGAACTGGCGGTGGCTGCCGGCGCGGTATTGCGGGCCGCCGACCACGATCAGCACGCCGCGCTGGTGCGGCGGATTCGCTGCGGCGGGCAGGCTGACGATGCCGTACAGCCAGGCGTCGCCGCAGGGGAAGGAAAGGGCGCGTTCTTCAGGCATGGGAATGGGTTATCAGGGCGGCGCTGCTGGCCGCGATCAGGTTCGGGCAATCGACGGTCTCGGGCGCGGCCCAGAACTGCGGGCCGGCGGCCAGGTGCACATTCACCCGGCTGCCCTGCAGGCGCCAGGTATCGACCACGCGCGCAGCCGCCGGCGGCAGCGGGCGCTCCGGCGCGGCCACGACTTCGCACCAGTCGATAGTGCAGCGCGGCGCCAGGGCGCGCGCATCGGCCGCGTCGATGCCATCGGCCAGCGCCGGGCCCAGCGTGTAGCCGGCGATTTCCAGCGCTTCGCCGGCTTTTAACGCTTCGCGCAGGGCGTCGGTGCCGCCGCTGTCGCTGCCGCCGGCCAGCAGTTCGCCTGCCAGTTTCAGGCGCAAAAACTGGTTCAGGTAACCCGAGCCAATCGTCACTGGCTGCCACAGCAGCAGCCGCGCCGGTGGCACCGGTGCACGCTGGGCGTGGCAAACCGCGAGCAGGGCGCCCAGGCGCAGGCCCCACAGGCCGGCCGTGCAGCCGGTCTTTTGTTCGATCCAGCCACGCGCCGCCGCGACGTCGCGCAGCCAGCCATCCCAGGATGCATCGCCGAAGTCGCCATCGCTGTCGCCGCAGCCGTGCAAATCCAGCAGCAGCACGGCAATGCCTTGCATGGCGAAGGCGCGTGCCTGCAGCGCGGCCATGCGCCGCGAACGGTTCATCTCCTCGGCGAACGGGTGCAGGTAGACCAGGGCGCCGCGCATCTCGCCCACGGGGGCGTGATACAGGCAAAAGCGCGGGCCGTCCGCTGTGTCGAGGAAAAAGGCGTCGGCGGGAGCGTGGCCGGGCGCGCCCATTTACTGTGCGCGCTCTTCGACGAAGGCGGCCAGGCTGCCGAGCGTGGCAAAGGTGCTGGCGCTGATGTCGTCGTCGTCGATGGCGATGCCGAAATGCTCGTCGAGGGCGCCGATCAGGGTGACCACGGCCATCGAGTCGAGCTCGGGCAGGCTGCCCAGCAGCGGCGAATCGGCGTTCAGGGCCTGGCCGGCGGGGCCGAGGTTCAGCACGTCGATCAGGAGGGTTTTGACTTCTTCAAGGTACTTCATAAGCTCGTCGTCGGTGTAGGGGCCGGGCGGTTGCGCGCGTTCGTTCGTGCATCGAGCAGGGCGTGCAGGCGGCGCAGTCCGGGCCAGCGGTAATAATTAACATGGTACATAGTGCGTACCTCGTCCGTCCAGCGCAGGTGCCAATCCATCACGCGGCCGTAGAACTCGATGCGGGCAAAACAGCCGGCGTCGAACAGGGCGCGCGTTGCTTCCTCGCGCATCAGCAGCGTGGGCGACCAGTTGCTCGGTACGCTTTCGTCGTAGCTGGTCTTCAGGACCACGATGCTGTCGGCGTCTTCCACGCACAGGTCCATCGCGACCAGCTGCTCGTTGAAATAATACCGGTAAACACTGGAGGAGATGCGGCTCCCTGCGTTGCGGCTTGCCAGCGCTTCGAGCATGGCGCGGTAGTAGCGGCCCTGAGCGTTATCGGCGCTGACCGCCGTACCCTTGCCGGCCTTCCAGCCCGAGCTTTCCAGGCGGCCGTAGTCGGCCACGGCTTGCGCCATGGCTGTTGGATCGCGGTCGATTTGCAGGCGCGTGGCGATGCCTTCGCGCTCCAGGCGCGCGCGCTGCTTCTTCAGGTTGCCGCGCAGGTTCTTGCCGCGCCCGGCCCAGTAGTCGTCGAAGCTGCCGTTCAGCGTCACGCGTGCGGTGTCGATGTAGTCGAGGGTGCGGGTGCAGGGGCCGTCGGCGGGCCGCGGCATCAGCATCGGGTCCATCTGGGTCAGCGCAAAGATCAGCGGAAAGCCGGGCAGGGCGCCGAGCAGGCTGCGCGCCAGCTTTTCCGTGTCCAGGCCGGGCTGCTGCAGCCACAGGCCGAGCGGCGCCTGCGCCGGCTGGAAGGTGGCCCAGGCGCCGCGCCGGGTCGGGCGCACGATGGCCATGGCGCCGACCGTGCCATCCTTGCGCCAGACGGCCAGCAGATCGCCCTCGCGGCCGAACTGTTCGACCAGCGGCGCGACGAAGTCGGCCGCCAGCAGGCTGATGGCCGGGCCGCGTGCGTGCAGGCCTTCCCAGTCGGCGGCATGCCGGGCGAAGTCGCGCGCGGGATGAATGCGCCAGCTCATGCCAGCACCGCCTTGCGCACGGCCTGGACCAGCCAGTCGACTTCCGCCTCGCGCAGCTCCTGGTGGCAGGGCAGCGACAGCACCCGGCGCGACAGCATGGCCGCGTTCGGGCAGGTGTCCGCATCCATGCCTCCCCACAGCGGATAACCGAAGCGCGTCAGCGGCACGCCCGCCGCTTTCAGGCGCGCGCACAGGGCTTCCGGATCGTCGGCCAGCAGCGGGAAGACCCAGGGGCAGGCGCCGTCGGGCAGGCGTGCATGCAGCGGGCGTACGCCAGGCAGGCCGCGCAGGGCTGTGTCCAGGCGCGCGTAATGGCTGCGGCGCAGCGCCTGGATGCGTGCAGGCGAGGCCAGCTTCAGCACGCTGCGCGCGAACAGGGAAGAGCGCTTGTCGAGCCAGCGCGGATCGAAATTGAAGCTGCTGTCCGAGGAATCCGGGGCCAGCGACTTGGCCGGGGTCTTGCGGCCGCGCTTGAGCATGCCCCAGAGGGCGCTCTTTGCG
Source organism: Massilia sp. IC2-278 (assembly GCF_020708045.1). Taxonomy (GTDB): domain Bacteria; phylum Pseudomonadota; class Gammaproteobacteria; order Burkholderiales; family Burkholderiaceae_D; genus Telluria. The sequence continues at coordinate 230,762 of NZ_JAJFES010000002.1, read as the reverse complement.
CGCAGCGGCAGCCACAGGGCCGCCTGCACGCCCGGCAGGCGGCCATAGGCGAAGCCGCGTTCGAGCGAATTGAGCAGCGCTTTCGCCTCGAAGCCGGCGCCGGCCGAGTGCACGCGCACCTTGTCCAGGCTGCGGGTTTTCGAGACCAGCGCGCCGCCTTCGTAGATCGGGAAGAACTTCATGCTGCTAGCAATCGCATAATCGCCCCAGCTGCCCAGCGGCTGGCCGGCATGCTCGCCAATGAAGGCATGGGCGCAGTCCTCGACCAGGGCAATGCCGCGCGCGTCGCACAGGGCGCGGATCGGCGCTATGTCCTGGGGGAAGCCGAAGTAATGGGTGACCATCACGGCGCGCGTGCCGGCATCGATCCTGGCCGCCAGGTCGTCCAGGTCGACACGCGCATCGGGGCCGACCCGGTAGAACACGGGCGTGGCCTCGCGCCAGAGCACCGGCGGGATCATCGAGGGGCTGTGGTAGGCCGGCACCAGCACCGTGTCGCCGGCCTGGATGCCGAGTTCGCGCAGCGCCAGCGCAATCGCCACGCGTCCGCTCGTCACCAGCCGATACGACCCTGCATCGAGCACCGTGCGCGCAGGTGCACTCGCCGCCCGCCGGAACGACGAAGCGGACAAGACCGGTGCGAGGGGAATGGCCGGACGGGTGGAAGACGAAGACGCAAGCATGGCTTCAGTATAAACCTTGTGTTGAATAATTTGCCACGGAACATGTTTAGAGCCTATCCCAGCAGGTCCGAGTCGCTGCTGGCGCGCCTGACAAGCGGGGGCGGCGTTGCTCGTCGTTGCATGGAACCACCATGCGGCCTCCTCGCGCCTTGCCCGCGCTTGCCATGCTGTCGCCATCCGCTTCCCCGTACCTGCTGGAATAGGCTCTAACCAAAAACCGTGCTGCGGTCAAAAGCTGCAAGCTGTTAAGATTGCGGGCTGCGCGTCCCCTGCCGGCGCGACCCACGAATCCTTGCCATGGCTGACCTGATCCACGACTTCATCTTCGATTCCGCGCGCCGCACGCCTGGCGCCGAAGCGCTTGTGTATAGCGCGGCGCGGCTCGATTACACCGCGCTGGCCGCCGCCGTCGAAGGCGCGGCTGGCGCGTTCATCGCCGCCGCGGTACAGCCGCGCGAGCGCGTCGCCGTGTTCCTGGAAAAGCGCATCGAGAACGTGGCCGCCATGTTCGGCGCCTCGCTGGCCGGCGCCGTGTTCGTGCCGGTGAACCCGCAGCTGAAGGCCGAGCAAGTCGCGCACATCCTGGCCGACTGCAATGTGCGCGTGCTGCTGACTTCTCCCGAGCGCCTGGCGCAGCTGGGTGAGGCGCTGGCGCAGTGTCCGGATTTGAAGACCGTTTTCGTCACCGGGGCCGCCGTCCCAGCCGAGCGCTTCGAGGTGCGCGGCTGGGATGCCGCGCAGGCAGCGCCGGAGCAGGCCGTGCTGGCCGCGCGCCGCGCCATCGACGCCGACATGGCCGCCATCCTCTACACCTCGGGCAGCACCGGCAAGCCCAAGGGCGTGGTGCTCTCGCACCGGAACATGGTGGCCGGCGCCCGCAGCGTGGCCAGCTACCTGCACATGGCGCCGCAAGACCGCATCCTGTCAGTGCTGCCGCTCAGTTTCGACTATGGCCTGAGCCAGCTGACCTGTGCCTTCCTGGCCGGCGCCACTGCCGTGCTGCTGAACCACCTGTTCGCAAAAGACGTGCTGAAGGCCGTCGTGGACGAGCGCATCACCGGCCTGGCCGCCGTGCCGCCGCTGTGGTTCCAGCTGTGCGCCTTGCCCTGGCCTGCGGATTGCACGCTGCGCTATCTCACCAATTCAGGCGGCGCCATGCCGGCCACCACGGTCGCCGCCCTGCGCGCCGCGCTGCCACGCGCCCAACTGTTCCTGATGTACGGCCTGACCGAAGCCTTCCGCTCGACTTACCTGCCGCCGTCGGAACTCGAGCGCCGCCCCGATTCGATAGGCCGCGCAATTCCGAACGCGCAGGTGATGGTGGTGCGTCCGGACGGCACGCCGTGCGAACCGCACGAGCCGGGCGAACTGGTGCACCGCGGCGCCCTGGTCTCGCTCGGCTACTGGAACGACCCGGTGAAAACCGCCGAGCGCTTCAAGCCGGCGCCGGGGCACGATCCGGCCCTGCCGCTGGTCGAGATGGCCGTCTGGTCCGGCGACACCGTGCGCATGGACGAGGAAGGCTACCTGTACTTCATCGGCCGCAGCGACGACATGATCAAGGTCTCGGGCTACCGCGTCAGCCCGAACGAAGTCGAGGAAGCGGTGTACGCCACCGGCCTGGTGGCGGAAACCGTCGCCTTTGGCGTGCCGCATCCGCAGCTGGGCCAGGCCATCGTGCTGCTGGCCCTGCCAAAGGAGGATGTGGGCGACAAGGCCCTGCTGAAGGAATGCCAGCGCCGCCTGCCGGCCTGGATGGTGCCGGCGCATATCGCCTTCGTGATGGAAGCCTTCCCGCGCAACCCGAACGGCAAGATCGACCGCAAGAACTTGCGTATGAATTACCTGACGATGTTTGAAGACACCCCATGAACGCCAAGCCCGTCCACGCCGCCCAGACCCTGTTCCCCGTGGTCGACGATTGCCTGCAGGTCGGCGGCATCCCGCTCACCCGCCTGGCCCAGCGCGTCGGCAGCACGCCCTTCTATGCCTATGACCGCCGTCTGTTGAGCGAACGCGTCGCCCATGTGCGCGCCCACATCCCGCCAGCCGTCGAACTGCACTTCTCGATGAAGGCGAACCCGATGCCGGCCCTGGTGCAGCACATGGCGGGCCTGGTCGACGGCATCGACGTCGCCTCCGGCGGCGAACTGAAAGTGGCGCTGGACACCGGCATGGAACCCGCCCGCATTAGCTTTGCCGGCCCGGGCAAGTCGGATGCGGAACTCACGCGCGCGGTGGCCGCCGGCATCGTGGTGCATGCCGAATCCGAGCGCGAGATCCGCGCCCTGGCGCGCATCGGTAACGCACTCGGGATCGCACCGCTGCTGGTCCTGCGCATCAACCCGGACTTCGAGCTGAAGGGCTCGGGCATGCGCATGGGCGGCGGCGCCAAGCAGTTCGGCATCGACGCCGAGGAAGCGCCGCGCATGCTGGCGCTGGCCTTCGAGCTTGGCTTGAGCGTGCTGGGCTTCCACATCTTCAGCGGCTCGCAAAGCCTGAAGGCCGAGGCCATCGTCGAGGCCCAGGCCCAAACTTTGCTGCTGGCGGAACGCCTGGCGGCGCATGCGCGCGATCCGCTGCGCATCCTGAACATCGGCGGCGGCTTCGGCATTCCCTATTTTCCGGGCGAAGCGGCGCTCGACCTGGCGCCGATCGGTGCGGCGCTGGAAGCCGCCCTGCCGCGCGTGAAGGCCAGCCTGCCCGATGCCCAGCTCTCGATCGAACTGGGGCGCTACCTGGTCGGCGAAGCCGGCGTGTACGTGGCGCGCGTGGTCGACCGCAAGGTCTCGCGCGGCCAGGTCTTCCTGGTCACCGATGGCGGCTTGCACCACCACCTGGCGGCATCGGGCAACTTCGGCCAGGTGATCCGCAAGAACTACCCGGTCGCCATCGGCAACCGCATGGGCGCCGGCGCGGCGCTGGAAACGGCGTCCGTGGTCGGCCCGCTGTGTACGCCGCTCGATCTGCTGGGCGAGCGCATGGAGCTGCCGCAGGCCGAGGTGGGCGACCTGGTGGTCGTGTTCCAGTCGGGCGCCTATGGCCGCTCGGCCAGCCCGCAGGGTTTCCTCAGCCATCCGGATGCGCCCGAGGTGCTGGTGTAAAGCGACGGGAGCGTTTGATCAGGCGTCCAATCGTGTGGAAGGTTCTGTTGAATTTGCGATAAATTCATTGTTGCAGGAAAATAAACAACGAACCATACTACCTGCGTTCACTTCCGGCGGCTCCCGGCGTCGTTGGACGCCGCTCCGGAACGGCTGCGGCCACCCAGGACCCACGACATGCTAGCGCACCAGACCTACAGCTTCGAATCCCGTTTGTCCGACCAGTTGCAGCGCGCCCTCGCGCTGTGCGCGGTCCACCTGCCCGATGCGGCCGTGCGCGTGCGTGCCTTTCTCGCGCACTTTGCCGATCCCGATCCCTACGCCGGTTTCAAGGCCATTCCGCCGGCGGCGCGCGCCATGCACGATGCGGTGGTGGCCGAGCGCGGCGAACAGGCCGGCGCCTGCTTCCTGCTGGCCGCGGTGCTGATGGGCGTGCGCGACGCGCTGAAGAGCGAGCTGATGGCGCGCCTGCCGCCGCGCGTACGCACCCACCAGTTGCGCCAGTTCGCGCGCATCGCGAACCACGACGAAGCCTTTTTGCCGTTCTGCCGCCTGTACAGCGACGTCTTTTTAAAAGAGTTCGGCCTGGCCACGCTGCGTTTGTACGCGGGCGCCTCGAGTGTGATCGATCCGCGTTCCGGCATGGGACGCTCGATGCTGTGGAAGGGCGGCCTGCTGCAACTGCCGGGCCGCGCCTGGCTGTTCGCGCGCGCCGGCGGCTTCAAGCCTTATTTCGAAATCCACGTGAACCGCCTGTACCAGGACGAGTTCAACGAGGAAGGCCGCAACGAGTGCTACCGCTGCTGCGTCGACCTGTATGAGCTGCATCCGCAAGCCCTGGGTATGATCGCCGGCAGCTGGTTCTACGACCCGGTGGTCGAGATCATCAGCCCGCACCTGGCCTACCTGCGCACGGTGCCGGAAGAAGGCGGCGCGCGTGCGCTGTTCGTCTCGCACGACGAGCAGGCCGTCAAGAACGCCACCGCCACCTCGGAAAAGCGGCGCGCCCTGCAGGCTGCCGGACAATATCGTCCGGCCGCGTGGGCGCTGGTATGGCCGCGCCGCGCGCAGATGGCATGGGCGCGCCGCCACAAGGACAAGAACGACTGACATGACCATCAAACAAGCCGTACTGCGCGCCGCGAAAGCCGCCGGGGTCTTCGCCCTGGTGCGCGCCGCCACCCGCCGCCAGCCGCGCATCCTGTGCTACCACGGCGGCAACCTGGGCGACGAGCGCCGCTACAACCCGAAACTGTTCTGCACCCGCGAACAGTTGCGCGAACGCCTGGAGTGGCTGCGCCGCACCGGCTTCGTGCCGGCCACGCTCGACGAAGTCGCCACCCCCGGCTTTGCGCCGGCCAAAGGCATCGCGGTGGCGATCACGCTCGACGACGGCTGGTACTCGTCCTGGCACGACCTGCTGCCATCGATGGCCGAATACGGCTACCGCCCGGCGCTCTACCTGCACACCGAAGCATATGAGGCCGGCGCGCCGATCATTCCGGTGAGCGTGCGCTACATCCTGTGGAAGGCGGGGCCGGTGTCGGCCACGCTGGCGGGCTTCGGCGCCGGCATGGACGGGCAGTGGACGCTAGCGGACCGGGAAGCGCGCCACCGCCTGTGCGCCGCCGCCGAGGCCTGGCTGCTGGCGCAGGCCCCGCAGGACGTGGCGCCCGCCCTGGAGCGCTTTGCCGCCGCACTGGGCGTGGCAAAGGCCGATCTCGACCTGGCCTCGCGCCGCTTCAGCTACATGACGCGCGGGGAATTGCAGCAGGCGGCCGCCGGCGGCTGCTCGATCGAGCTGCACGGCCACCTGCACGAATACCTGCCCGGCCAGCCCGAGCGCAACCGCGCGAATATCGAACTGTGCCGCGAGAAGATCGTCGCCGCCGGCCTGCCGCATCCGACCCATTACTGCTACCCGAGCGGCGCCTTCGACGCCCAGGCGCCGGATGTGATGCGCGCCGCCGGCGTGGCTACCGCCACCACCTGCCTGCCCGGCCTGGTGCGCATCAAGGATGACGACACGCGCTACCTGCTGCCGCGTTTTCTCGATGGCGGCGACGTGTCGATGATCGAGTTCGAGGCCGAGATGAGCGGCGTGCTGGAACTGCTGCGCAAATTGACCGGGCGCTGAAACGCCACCGAAACAAAAAACGCGCCCGAGGGCGCGTTTTTTGTTTCGGCGATTCCGCAGTCAGGAACGGCAGCGTACGTAGGGTGGGCACTCTGTGCCCACGCGGTACGTGCGCCGCCTTGCACCGACAACCGCCACTTGTCGCTCCAAGGCCCGACCGGTAGTCCCAAACGCCTGATCAGCTTCTTGTATCCATGGCGATTGCGCGAGCGACACCTCGCGGCACCAGGTGCATGGAGACGTCCGTACCGCGTGGGCACGGAGTGCCTAGCGCGACCCGGCCCACCCTACGTCATCGCTACCGGCTTCGGATACCGCATCACCCCACCAATTTGACGCGGATCCCCATCTTGCCCAGCGCCGTCTCCACCCGCCCGAAGCCATAGCGTTCCAGCCCCTGCGGCGACCTGGCCAGGCGCCACAGCACATACAGCGTGACGGCATAGGTCAGCGCCCCCACCGCCACGCACATCAGCAGCGCGATGATGTAGTCGAGCGTCACGCCGTGGCGCAGCTGCAGCTGGCTCTTCACGGCCAGCACGGCGCCGCCCATGACCAGCGAGGCCACGAACGGCCGCACCAGCTGGCGGCAGAAGGTGGTCCAGCCCAGGTTCAGGCAGCGCGCCACCATGCCCTGGTTCACCGGGATCATGGCAATGCCGGTCGTCAGGTAAGCCATGGAGGCGCCGATCACGCCGAAGTACTTCACCGCCGGTACCAGCAGCGCGCACATCACCACCGCCTGCACAGCCCACACGATGGTGATCAGGCGCGGCCGGCCCAGCGCCAGGTAGACGTAGGTGATGTTGGTCTGCACCGCCTTGATCACGCCGTGCACGGCCAGGATCTGGATCAGCGGAATCGCCGCCAGCCACTGCCAGCCCAGCGCCGCCGGCACCAGCACGTCGGCGATCACGCAGATGCCGATCCCGGCCGGGATCGAGAACAGGGCGATCGACGAGATCACCTTCAGGAAGCTGTCGCGCAGCAGCTCGAGGTCGTGCGCGGCCTTGGAATAGCCGGGGAAGGCGGCGCGGTTGATCGGCGCCACCAGCTCGGTGGTCGGCAGGGTGGCGATCTCGGTGGCGATCGAGTGCGTGCCCAGCAGGGCCGGGCTCGTGTAGTGGGCCAGGATGAACTGGGCCGCGCGGTTGTTTACGAACTGGATGATGTTGTTCACCACCAGCCATTTCGAGGCATGGAACATCTCGCCGCGCGCCGCCAGCGACAGGCGCGGACGGTAGGTCGAGATCACGTAGGACTGGATCACCGACAGGATGGTCCCGGCCAACTGGCCCAGCACCAGCGCCCAGTAGTTGCGCATGATGAAGGCCAGGGGAATGGTCACCACCAGCGTCGCCAGGCGTTTACTCAGCAGGAAGCGGAACTCCTTGTCGAAGCGCATCTCGCGCTGGAACTTGACGGTGCCGATGTTCGAGAAGCCTTGGATCACGAAGCCCAGGCCCAGGATGTACAGGATGTTCGCCAGGTCCGGCTGGTTGTAATAGGCCGCTGCCGGAATCGCAATCGCCGCCATGCAGATGCCGCAGACGGCGGCGAAGATGACGTTGAAGGTCCAGGCCGTGTTGAAATGGTCGGGCCCGGCCTTCGGGTTCTGGATCAGCTGGATGTCGAAGCTGAACGACACCAGCAGCGAGAGGGCCGAGTTGATGATCATCGCCATCGCCACCAGGCCGAAGTCGGCCGGCACCAGCATGCGCGCCAGGATCAGGGTGCTGATCAGGCCGATGCCGCGGTCCAGGAATTTAAAGGCGACCATCCACACCGCGCCCTTGGCGATCTTGGTGTCGATCTCGGAAACGGGCTTCAGGCTCATCGCACCGCCTCGTCGAACAGGCGCGCCAGTTCGGCCGCCTTGTGCGCGCGCGCGGCCTGGGCGATCACTTCGTCCGGGGCGATGTAGGCGCTGCCGTCGCGCAGGCCCGGGATGAAGCGTTCCAGTGCCGCGCCGATTTCACCTGGGTTGTCGACCTGCGCGGTGAGCGTGAAGCCGGCGCCGCGCAGCACCTGCGCGGTTTCGCCAGCCGGGTCGACCAGGCCGAGGATGGGTTTGCGGGTGCGGAAGTATTCGTAGACCTTGGCCGGGATCTGGTTGTTGAAGGGCGTGCCCTGGAACAGCAGCAGGCCGTCGGCGGCCAGCATCTCGCCCAGCGCGTCGCGGTAGGGCACCGGCGGCAGCACCTCGACGATGTCGCCCACGCCATGGCGGTCGACCTTCGCCTGGGTGGCCGGGATGTTGCCCGGCGCGCGCAGCACCACGCGCAGGGTGGCGGCGTCGATCTTGCCGGCGGCCTTCAGCGCCGCCAGCGCGGCCAGGAAGGATTCCGGGTTGCGCCCGGCGTCGTACAGCACGCCGCTGTGCAGCAGGGTGGTGCGCGGCGAACGAGGCACGGGATTCGCGGCCGCCGCTTCCAGCAGGCGCCCGAATTCTTCCTCGTCGTAGCCGTTCTCGATCACCAGGAACTTGGCCGGATCGACTTCCGGAAAGCGTTCGCGGTAGGAGCGCAGTGCGCTATGCGTGGTGAATACCGCGAAGCGGCAGCGGGTAATCGTCTGGCGCTCGATCCAGCTATAGATGGCGCGCAGGCGCTTCGAGGTCGGGTGCGAAGGCTGCAGCATGGGGTCGCGGAAGTCGGCGATCCACGGCAGGCCGGTGAGGCGGTGCAGGCCGAGGGCGATCAGGTGGGCGGTGGCCACCGGGAAGGTCGACCACAGCACCTGCGGCTTGTAGCGGCGGATCATGGACAAACCGGTCGGCATGGCGCCGAACCACCACGACACGTAGCGGTCGGGCATGGCCATCGCTTCCACGTAGCGGCCCTTCCAGCCGAGATGGACCTTGGTGTCGAGCGCGAACGGGCGCTTGACGACCAGTTCCGGCGGGATCGCGGCCAGCTGCGAAGAATTCTTCACGCCATAGGCGCGCGGGTGGGCCGACAGCACCATCGGTTCCCAGCCGTGGCGGCCGAGGAGGCGGGAAAAGCTCAGCGTGCGCTGGATGCCGCTGCTGCCCGCCTGCGGCGGGAAGTGGAATGCGATGAGTAATGCGCGTTTGTTCATGGGTGTTTCGCCTGGCCTTGCGGCCCGTGTTTTTCTTGTTATGCCGTTCAGCCGCGCGCCAGCCATTGCAGCAGGCGCATGGCGAAGCGGTTCGGGGTGCGGTCCCAGGGCCGGCTGCGCGGCAGCTGGAAGCGGTCGTGGTGGCGCGTCATGGCCCCCACCGCGGTGGTGAAGGCGGCCAGGAAGCCGGCTTCGCGCACCATCGCCACGTGGCGCGCGTCGTAGTCCTTGCCGACCTTGCCGTTCGGGTAGGCGAACATCGGCACCGGTTTGCCGATGATGGCTTCCAGGTCGCGCTTGCTGCCGGCGATTTCCTGCATCGCGCTGGCGTCGTCGAGGCTGGTCAGGATCGGGTGGGTCACCGTGTGGGCGCCGATCTCGATGCCGTGGCGGTCGAGGTTGACCACCATTTCGGGGGTCAGCATCAGGCCCTCGGCGGCGCTGTCGCCGACCAGGGTCTCGAGGCGCAGCACCAGGCGGCTGCGTTCCTGCGGCGGCAGGTATTTCGAGGCTTCGGTCAGCTTGCCCAGCGTGGTTGCGCGGTCCGGCATGCTGCGCAGCGAGTACACGCCGAGGCCGAATTCGGCCAGGTCGAGTTCCTCGGCCGGCAGGGTCTCGACGGCTTCGACGATGCGGTCGTTCCACATGGTGTGGCCGTTCACGAAGCCGCTGCTGACGAATACCGTGGCCGGCAGCTTCAGGCGGCGCAGCACCGGCAGCGCCAACTCGTGCACCGAGCGGTAGCCGTCGTCGAAGGTGATGCAGACCGCGCGCGGCGGCACCCGGCCCGATTCGATGGCGGCCAGGGCGTCGCGCAGCGACAGCACGTTGAAGCAGCGCGCCAGCAGTTCCATCTGCCAGGTGAAGGTGTCGATGTCCGGCTCGGACGCCAGGAAGGGACTGGGCGCGGCCAGTACCCGGTGGTAGTTGACGATCGCCACACGGCCATTGCCGCGCGTGAAGCGGGCGATGGCATTGCCGGCGGATCGGATCAGTTGGTCATTCATCGGTAGGGAAGAATCCGCAATTATTATTCGTTTGCCAACCACTATACATGTTGGGAGGCAATTGTGGATGCGGATACGGTGCGCGCGTGCGCAGGCTGCAGGGGCGCGGAAGGAGGAATAGAAGCGGGCGCAGCAGGAGGCGCGGCCGGCGCCCCCTGTTGCTGCGCCATTTCCGCCAGCGTAGCCGGCAGCAGGCGCTTCTCGATCACCAGCACCAGGCCGAACAGGCAGAAGATCAGGTCGACGTAGGCGAAACTGAGCGCGGCGCCGCCCAGGGCAAAGGCGAAGATGCTCAGCTGGATCATGGTGGCCATGGTCGGCAGCCAGGACGGCGCGCCGGCGCGTTTCGCGCGGCGTGCGATGGCGCCGGCCTTGAAGAAGGCGCTCGCCAGGCAGCACAGATACAGGAACAGGCCGCCGAAGCCCTGTTCGCCCATTACCTGGAAGTACACGCTGTGCGCGGCGCGCCCGACCGTGGTGTTCGGCACCGCGTGGCCGGTGTAGAACCAGGGGTAGGAGAAGAAGTCGCGCGACAGCTCGGTCCAGACCGGGAAGTATTCGAGCGACTTGAAGCCGCCGCCGAAGAAGGGGTGCTTCATCGCCATGATGAACGACAGCTTCCAGGCCACCACGCGGCCCATGAAGGAGGCATCCTCGTCGGCCGCGCCGATGGTGTCGATACGGCTGGTGTAATCGGCGCTGATGAAGGGGATCAGGGCCGCCACCAGGCCGATGATCAGGAAGGTCAGCAGCACCTTGCGGTCGCTCTTGATATACAGGTAGGCGCCCAGTGCCGCCAGGGCCACGAAGCCGCCGCGCGACTGGGTGCCGATCACGCCGAACACCAGCAGGGCCATGGTGCCCAGCAGGCCCAGGCGCAGCGCTTTCGACTGCTTGCCGTACTCGCCCAGCAGGTAGTAGCAGACCGGCAGCGTCATGACGAATGCCAGCGACAGCTCGTTGCGGTCGCCCAGCACGTGGCCCGGCATGCCGGCGATGTTGTGGCCGCCGCCGCTGGCGAGGAATTTCAGGGCTTCCAGGTCGGCGTAGAAGCCGACCGACAGCACCAGGCACCACAGCACGAAGTCGACGTGCAGCTTGTCCTTGATGGTCAGGGCCACGAACACGAACAGCATCACCACCTTGAAGAAGCGGGTCAGGTATTCGAACGAGACCTCGGGCGGCGCGATGGTGGTCATCGTACTGATGCAGGTCCAGAGGAAGAACAGCAGCACGAAGCTGCCGATCATGCCCAGCTGGACCTTGGGCTTGTGCTTGTAGGCCAGGTAGCCGAGGATGGCCACCGCCGTGAACAGCAGGTTGTAGCGGATGTGCCCGGCCATGCCGTAGACCCAGCCGTTCGGGAAGAACAGCGCGGTCCAGACCCACATGCCGACCGCGATGAAGGGACGCTGCACCATCGCATACAGCATGATCGGCAGCAGCGCCAGCAGGAAGAGGTCACGCATGGCCGCGCTCCTTGTTCAGGGCTGCGGTTTGCGCCGCCCGGGTTTGCACGTCCTGGGCCTGGCGGCGCTTGTCCGCCTCGGCCAGTTCGGCCGCCTTGGCGCGCGCCTTGTCGGTGCGCAGCGCCCACAGGCAGAGATAGACCACGGCGCACAGGTCGATCGCCCACAGAAGAGATTCCATCGTTCAGTTCATCCGTTTCAAGGTCGGGCTCAAATGTGCTCGAGTTCAGGCTTCAATTCAGGCTTCAATCCGGGCCAGGGCCGGCGTGCCGGCGCGCCGCGCCAGGACCTCGCCGAACAGGCGCAGCTGGCCTTCGGTGGTGTCGTCCCAGCTGAAGCGCTCGGCATAGCGGCGCGTGGCCGCGCGGTCGGGGTAGTTGGCGCGCAGGACGTTCACGGCGTCGGCCACGCCCTGGTAGCTGCGCTCGGCCATCAGCACGCCCGCTTCGGGCGCGGCCACCACTTCCGGCGTGCCGTACACGCGGCTGGCCACCACCGGGGTGCCGCAGGCCATGGCTTCGAGCAGCACGTTGGCCCAGCCTTCGCGGCTGGACGACAGCACCAGGGCGTCGGCGCTGCCGTAGTGGCCGCGCAGCTGGGCTTGCGGCACGGCGCCGAGGAAAGTCACGCGGTCGGTCACGCCCAGCTGGCTGGCCAGCGCTTCGAGTTTGGCGCGGTCCGGGCCGTCGCCGGCCAGCACCAGGCGCACGCCCGGCAGCAGGGGCAGGGCGCCGATGATCAGGTCCTGGGCTTTCACCGGCACCAGGTGGCCGACCGCCAGCAGCGTGAACATGTCGTTCGGGGTACGCTCGATCGGGCGGAACAGTTCCAAGTCGACGCCGTTCCTCAGCGAGACCACGCGGTCGGCTTCGATGCCCATGCCGACCACTTCGTCGCGCAGGGCATTGCACACCGTGATGATGGCGTCGGCGCGCTTTGCCGCCCACAGGATCTGGCGGCGCGGCAGCGCGTATTGCGGGAACAGGGTGATGTCCGAGCCGCGCGCGGTGATCACCAGCGGCTTGTTGAAGGTGCGCGCCAGCATGGCGGCGGCGACGCCGTCCGGATAAAAATAATGGGCGTCGATCAGGTCGAAGTCGAAGCCTTCGTCGATCATGCGGCCGATCGCCGGCTTCACCGCCTGCGCCAGCAGCAGCGGCGCCACGCTCATGCCGACTTTCGGCAGCACTGGATAGCGCGGATGGCGCACGTCGATCCCGTGGCGCACTTCCTGGCGCGGCGCTTTCGCAAAGCGCGCGTACTGGCCGTAACGCGGGTTGGTCGAGGGGAACCAGGGAATCGGCGCCACCACGCGCGATTCGACCCGCTTGCTGGCCACCAGGTGGCGCAAGCGGGTTTCCACGAAAATCCCGTGCCCCGGCTTTTCCGCGTTCGGGAACAGGGTGCTGAAAGTCAGGATCTTCATGCAGCCTTCAAGCCGGTCAGGCGGCCATAGATGTTCTTGTAGCGCGACACGCTGACCGGCCAGTTACGCTCGGTCTCCACATAGGCGCGTCCGGCCGAGCGCAATGCGGGCCACAGCATCTTCGCGTCGAGCAGGTCGCCGACCTTGGCGGCCAGCGAAGCCGGGTCGTCCGGTGCGAACAGCACGCCGGTCTTGCCGTCGACGATCAGCTCGCGGTGGCCGCCCACGCTGGATGCGGCCAAAATGCGGCCCTGGGCCATGGCTTCCAGTGGCTTCAATGGCGTGACGAGGTCGGTCAGGCGCATCGACAGGCGCGGGTAGACCAGCACGTCGAGCAGGTCGTAATACTTCTGCACCTGGTCGTGCGGCACGCGGCCGGTGAACACCACCTTGTCGGCGATGCCCAGGTCTTTCGCCTGCTGGCGCAGGTTGGCATCCTGCGGGCCGCCGCCGACCAGCAGCACGCGCAGGTCGGGGTGGCGGCTTGCGAGCGCCGGCAGTGCGCGCAGCAGCACGTCCAGGCCTTCGTAGGCGTAGAAGGAACCGATGAAGCCGATCAGGCGGTTGCCTTCGAAACCGAGTTTACGCTTGAGTTCCAGGTCGGCTTCGCCGCCAACGGCGAACTTGTCGATGTCGACCGCGTTCGGGATCACCGTGACTTTGGCTGCCGGGATGCCGCGCGCGACGATGTCGCCGCGCAGGCCTTCGCAAATCGTGGTCACGGCATCGGCGCGTTTCAGGGCATAGGTTTCCAGGCCGCGCGTGAGTTTATAACGCAGGCCGTTTTCGGTGCTGGTGCCGTGGTCGACGGCGGCGTCTTCCCAGAAGGCGCGCACCTCGTACACCACCGGGATGCCGAACTTGCGGCCGGCGCGCAGGGCGGCGATCGCGTTCAGGCAGGGAGAGTGGGCGTGCAGCACGTCGGGTTTCACCGTCGGGATGATCTCGATCAGGCGCTTTTCCAGGCCGCGGATCACTTCGAGCTGGTTCAGCACCGGCATCTTCGCCAGCGCACTGGTGGAACGCGGGGTGCGGTAGAAGTGCAGGCCATCGGCCGTTTCTTCCGCCAGGTCGTTGCCGCCCTGGTGCTTGGCACCGGTGACGTGGAAGGTTTCCCAGCCGAGCGCGCGCTGCTCGCGCAGGATCGAGGCGGTGCGGAAGGTGTAGCCGCTGTGCAGCGGGATCGAATGGTCGAGGACGTGAAGGACACGCATGTAAAGCTCCGGAATGCCGTTATGCCGCGGTGGCGATCAGTTGTTGGGCGCCGCCGCCGTGGATGCTGCTTGCGCCGTCGGCGCCGTTCTTGCGCAGGAAGGCTTCGAACATCAGCACCGCCCACAGCGCCGTGCTGTGGTCCTTGGTGCCGGCCAGGTGTTCGTCGACCATGCGCTGCAGGTAATTCGGGTTGAAGATGCCGGTATCGACCAGCATCGGGTTCAGCACCGCCGCCTTCATCGCTTCGCGCAGCGGGCCGCGCAGCCAGGACGCCAGCGGGATCGAGAAGCCCATCTTCTTGCGGTACAAGATGTCGTCGGACAGGTAGGGCTGCAATGCCTTCTTGAACACGTGCTTGCCTTCGCCGTTGCGCAGCTTGCACGCGGACGGCAGGCCCGACACCCATTCCACGAACTTGTGGTCCAGCAGCGGCACGCGTACTTCGAGCGCATGCGCCATGCTGGCACGGTCGACCTTGGTCAGGATGTCGCCCGGCAGGTAGGTCTTCATGTCGACGTACTGGGTGATCGACAGCGGGTCGTCGGTCGGCGCATTCGCCGCGTGGCCGCGCATCACCTCGACCGCGCGGTAGCCTTGCAGCTGGCGGCGGAAGCCTTCCGAGAACAGCTGGTCCCGCACGCGGTCGACCAGGATCGACACGCCGTGGAAGTACCCGTCGACCAGGTCGCGCGCCAGCGCTTCGAAGGTGGTCTTGGCGCGGAAGATGCGCGGCGCCCAGTCGGCCTTCGGGTAAGCCTTGCCGAGGAAGCCGAATACAGGTTTGCGCAGGGCCAGCGGCAGCATCGAGCGCACCTGCTGTTCGCCCATGGCCATGCGGTAGCGGCGGTAGCCGGCGAAGTTCTCGTCGCCGCCGTCGCCGGACAGGGCCACGGTCACGCGCTTACGCGCCAGTTCGCAGACGCGGTAGGTCGGGATCGCCGAGCTGTCGGCATACGGCTCGTCGTACAGGCCGGCCAGCAGATCGACCAGGCCGTAGTCGTCCTTGTCGACGGTGTCGCACTGGTGGTTGGTCTTGTACTGCTCGGCCACCTGGCGCGCGTAGGTCGATTCGTCGAAAGCCGGGTCATTGAAGGCGATCGAGCAGGTGTTCACCGGGCCCTTGTTCAGGCCGGCCATCATGGCGACGATGGCGCTGGAATCGACGCCGCCGGAGAGGAAGGCGCCCAGCGGCACTTCGGCCTCCAGCTGGCTCTCGACCGCTTCGCGCAGGCGCACGATCAGCTCTTCTTCCATCTCCTTTTCGGACATGGCGCCGTGCGGCGTGAAGGGCACGTCCCACCAGCGTTTCGGCTTGATGTTCTGCGCATTCGCGCCGACCTTCAGGGTCAGCGAGTGGCCCGGTTCGAGCTTGAAGGCGTCCTTGAAGATGGTGCGCGGTTCCGGCACGTAGCCGTAGGCGAAGTATTCCTCGACGGCGCGCGGTTCGATCACGCGCGGCAGTTCCGGGAACGACAGCAGCGACTTCAGTTCCGAGCCGAAGACAAACGTCCCATCCGGCAGGAAGGCGTAGTGCAGCGGTTTGATGCCGAGATGGTCGCGCGCGACAAAGAAGGTCTGCTTGTTGCGGTCCCAGATGGCGAATGCGAACATGCCGCGCAGGTGCTTGACGCAATCCTCGCCCCATTCTTCCCAGGCGTGGACGATGGTCTCGGTGTCGGATTTCGTGGCGAAGGTGTAGCCAAGCGCCGTCAACTCCTTCGTCAGTTCGCGGAAGTTGTAGATCTCGCCATTGAACACGGTAACGACCGAGCGGTCCGCGTTGAACAGCGGCTGCTGGCCGGCGGCCAGGTCGATGATCGACAGGCGGCGGTGGCCGAAGCCCACGCCGGGTTCCAGGTAGACGTCGCCCTCGACCGGACCGCGGTGGAACTGGGTCTGGTTCATGCGTTCGAGGGCGGCGCGCTCGAAATTGCGCCCGCCGCGCGGGTCAAAAATGCCAACTATTCCGCACATGGTTGAGTGATCTCGTTGAGGTTGTTCGTGCGCTTGCCGAGGCGGTCGTACAGCGCCGTGTAGGCGCCGACCATCGCGGCAACGCTGTAATGGCGTTCGATGTTCGTGCGGGCTGCCGCACCGTGGGCGGCCACGCGGGAGGCGTCAGCGGCATACAGGCCGAGCGCAGCGGCCAAGGCCTGTGGATTGGTGGCCGGGACCAGGGCGCCGTTCACGCCGTCCTGCACCACTTCCGGAATGCCGCCGACTTTGGTCGCGACGACCGGCAGGCCGCAAGCCATGGCTTCGAGCAGGGTCACCGGCGTGCCCTCGGCAATCGAGGACAGGGCGAACAGGTCGAAGCTGCGCATCAGTTCCGGGATATCGTTGCGCGCGCCGGGGAACCAGACCAGGTCCGCTACCCCAAGCGACTGCGCTTGCCGTGCCAGCTTGTCGCGCAGCGGGCCGTCGCCGACCACGGCCAGGCGCAGGCGTGCGCGATGCTCTGGTTTGCTCGCCACCAGCAGGGCAAACGCTTCGATCAGGCTGGCCTGGTCCTTCACGTCCTGCAGGCGGCCGACGGTGCCGATGACGAACACGTCCTGCCCGGCCCAGGGCGTGACGGCTGCCGCGAGACCGGGCGCGAAGCGCACCGTGTCGACCCCGTTCATGATCAGTTCCGACTTCGCCGCCGGAATCCCGACCACGCCGGTCAGCCAGCGCGCCAGGTCATGCGACACCGGCACATAGCGGTGAATGAAAGGCACCAGCGCGCGGCGCAAGAAATTGTGCTTGCGGTTCAGGCCCTGCGGGTCGCTGGCGTCGCGCCCATGCTCGGCGTGTACCCGCACCGGCACGCCCGCCAGCCAGGCCGGCGCTGCGTATTCGGCGCAGGCGAAGTTATAGGTGTGCAGCACGGAAGGACGCAACTGGCGCAGCAGCTTGAACAGCTTCACGTGGATGCCCAGGCCCAGGCCCGGCTGCTTGTCCAGTGCGTAGAGTTCCACGCCAGGCCGCGTGATCTTGTCCGCGAACGCCGTGTAGCCGGTCAGGCAGACCACCGCGTGGCGGTAGCGCTCCGGCGGCATGTGGTTGATGCAGTCGACCAGCAGGGTTTCCAGCCCGCCGAAGTCGAGCCGGTAGATCAGGTGCACGACCAGCGGAATGTCCGCCGGCCGGTTGTTCTTTACCGCCATCTTACCGTCCCCGTGCCGCCTCGAGCGTGGCTTCCAGCGGCGCCAGGTTGGCGCCGAGGAAGCTGCGCAGTGCCGCGCGCGCCGTTTCCGGGTTCTCGCCGACCGGGGTCGCCACCATCAGCGCCGCGCCGTCGTCGCCGTGCATCAGGAGCTTGGCCTTGGCCTGGCGCAGCTTGCCGACGTAGTCGTTGGCGGTGAAGCTGCCGTCGACCCAGTTCCAGTGCCAGACCAGGTAGTTCCCGTGCGGACCACGCACGCGGGTTTCGCGCAGCGCCAGCGGCTGGCCGCCGATGTCTTCGACGCGGCCGCTGGAGGCGACCTGCTGGAAGCCTTCCTTGCGGCTGTCGACGCGGTTCACGGAGCTGATCAGGCGCTTGTCCGGACCCTGGTTGCGGTAGTACAGCACGTTCAGTTCGACCGGGGCGCCGCCGGCGCTGTAGCTGCCGCGCAGGGTGGCGTCGGCCGCCTGGTAGCTCGGGCTCCAGGTCGGCATGCCTTGCGGGTTCGACGCCAGGCGCTTGCCGTCCAGTTCCACCGGGGCCGGGTTGTGGGCTGCCTTGTCGCTGACATAGGCCAGGGCCGGCCATAGGGCGCAGACCAGCACCGCGACGATTGCCGCGCCGAGCACCGGGCGCGAGGCCGCGGCCACGGCCGCCGAGCCGGCCGCGGTGACCGGCGCCACCGGCGCTTCATCTTCGCGCCAGTAGCTGCCGATCCAGAACATGATGAACATCACCAGGCCGAAGAACAGCCAGCCGTAGATCAGGTGGTCGACGCCGGTGGCCAGGGCCATGTCGCTGGTGTGGCCGATCATCACGATCATGTAGGCGCGCAAGCCATTGGCGACGATCGGCACCACGATCGAGAGGCCGATGAACAGGGCGCGGCGCCAGGCCGAGCGGTAGCTCAGGTAGGCGTACAGGCAGCCCAGGGTGATCGAGGAAATCAGGTAGCGCACGCCGCTGCAGGCTTCGACCACCGACCAGTTCCCGGTCGGCAGTTCGAACATGGTGCCATTGCGCAGGACCGGGATGCCGGTGGCGCGCACCGCAGCCACGGTGAAGTCGGCGGTGAAGTTGATCAGGGGCTGGACGAACACCTCGCCGAAGGGCACGGCGAACAGCAGGAACAGCAGCGGGAAGGTCAGCGCCCCGGCCAGGCGGCGGCCCATCACGGCCAGGGCCATGGCCGGGAACATGGCGACGAATGCGTACTGCATCACCACGCCGACTTCGCCGGCACGCGCCACCAGCCAGCCGGCGCCGCACAGGGCCAGCAGGCCGATCGCCGGCCACCAGGGCGCGACCGGGATGTGCTGGAAGACTTCGCGCCGGCGCCAGATCAGCCACAGGCTGATCGGGGCGATGGCATAGCCGTGGGCAAAGGTTTCGGAACTGTTCCAGACCGAGACGATCGAGGCGGCCGTGCTCCAGTACAGCAGCAGCGGCGCCAGCAGGGCGGCAACGATGATGGCCACGGTCGGCACGGCCATGCGGCCACCCGCTGCTCCGGACAATGCCGGGTTATCGTTCATCAGCATTCGAACCTCGTTTCGATGGTGGACAGGTGGGCCGGCCAGCTGTAGCGGCGCTCGACGCTGGCGCGCGCGGCGCGGCCCATGGCCGGGTGGGGCGAACGCAGCAGGCCGACCACGGCGTCGGCATAGTCTTGCGGCGCATCGGCGACCAGCAGTTCGCGGCCTTCGACGGCCTCGATGCCTTCATAGGCCTGGGGCGAAGCGACCACCGGACGCGCCATGGCCATCGCTTCCAGCACCTTGTTCTGGATGCCGCGCGCGATGCGCAGCGGCGCCACCGCGGCCTTGCAGTGGGCGAGATATGGCCGCACGTCGGGCACGGTGCCGGTGACGACGATCGAATCGCCGGCCAGGGCCTGCACTTCGGCCGAAGGACGGGCGCCGACGATGTAGAAGCGCGCCTGCGGCACCGCTTCCAGCACGCGCGGCAGCACCTCGCTTGCGAACCACTTCACGGCATCCACGTTCGGCCAGTAATCCATGGCGCCGGTGAACACCAGGGCTTGTTCGCCTTCCTCGAAGGGATTGTCGTAGCTGCGGTCCGGGCTGAAGTAATCGGTGTCGACGCCGTTGTTGAAGAAGCCGATCTTGGCGCGGCTTTCCGGCGCCAGGGTGCGGAACAGTTCCGCTTCCGGGTCGGACACGAACAGCGAAGCGTCGAACTGGTCTGCCACGCGGCGCTCGTAGTCGAGCAGGCTGCGCGCTTCATGGCGGTAGACCCAGCTCATCGGCCAGGATTTCTTTTCGGCGTACTGGCGCCATTTGTCGGAGTCGACGTCGCAGAAGTCGATCACGCGGCGCGCCGCCGGATATTCTTCGGCGTACTGCGCCATCACCGACGAGAACATCATGATGCGGGCGATGCCGCGCTCGCGCATGGTCTTCGCGATCCAGCTTTTCATGCCGGCGTCGCGGTAGTAGCCCAGCGAGAGCGACTTGCCGGTGGCCAGGGCGACGGCGCTGCGCAGCTTGCCACCCATCGGCTTCAGGCGCGCGAAGTGGCTGGAGGCGCACAGGGCCTCGACCTTCGGCACGTACTGCCAGTCGTCCTCGTCGTCGACAAAGGTGGCCAGGTGCACGCGGTATTTCGACGCCAAATGCTTCAGCAGGTGATACGAGCGGATCTTGTCGCCCTTGTTCGGCGGGAAGGGGATGCGGTGCACCAGCAGCAGCAGGTCGGGCCTGGCTGCTTCGGCAGCCTTGGCCGCGCGCTTTTCCAGCACGCCCTCGATGATCGAATTCATGGCCGTTCCAGGAAGATGCGGTCCATGCGGTCCCAGGCGAAGTCCTGGGCCAGTGCCGCGATGCGCCTTTCCATGCGCTCGATGTTGATGTAGTGGCGGAAGCGCGCCTTGGCGCCCAGGCCCTCGGGACGCGGCTGGCCAGGGTCGACTTCCCACGGGTGGAAGTAGAACAGGGCCGGCTCGTTGTCCATTTCGTTGACGCGCTTGACCATCCAGCGCGACAGCGCATACGGCAGCAGGCGGAAGTAGCCGCCGCCGCCGGCCGGCAGCTTTTTGCCGCCCAGCTGCACCGTGGTGATCGGCACTTCCAGCAGGCCATCCGGGCCGTTCGGATAGAAGGCGAAGCGCGGCGCATCCGGCATGCCGTAGTGGTCGTGGCGGATCGGATAGATGCTGGAACTGTAGCGGTAGCCGGCTTCGGTCAGGGCGTCGAGCGCCCACAGGTTGCCTTCGCCGATCGAGAAGCTCGGTGCGCGGTAGCCGATCACTTCCTGGCCGCCGATGTCTTCCAGCATGGCCTTGCTCGAGCGGATGTCGTTGTCGAATTCGGCGCGGCTCTGGTCCGAGGCGCGCAGGTGGCCGTAGCCGTGGCTGGCCAGTTCGTGGCCGGCGTCGACGATGCGGCGCACCATGGCGGGATAGCGCTCGGCGATCCAGCCCAGGGTAAAGAAGGTGCCTTTCACGTCGTGACGCTCGAACAGCGCCAGGATGCGCTCGATGTTGGCTTCGACGCGGCATTCGCGCGTCGGCCAGCTGTCGCGGCTGATGTAGGGGGCGAATGCCGAGACCTGGAAGTAATCCTCGACGTCGCAGGTCATGGCGTTGCGGATGCGCTCGCCCGGCTGGCGCTGCGGCCGGGCTGCGGGAGTCTGCATTCTCATTCGGGGGTATCCACGTGTTGGTTCGCCTGCACCCCGTTTTGCGGGTTGGCGACGATTTTCTTCAGGATCGACAGTACCGAGACGATCGATTTTTCGAGGCGCATCATGCGCTCGTCCAGCACTTCGGCGCTGGCGCGGCGTTCCGGCAGGTGGCCGAGCGTATCGTCGCCCAGGGGCATGCCCATGGCTTCCGGCGCCGGCGTGCCAACGGCCGTCGGCAGCTGGAATTCCTCGGCGATGTCGCCGATCACGGTATTGATGTGGTCCGCGTTGAACTCGTGCAGCTCTTCCAGGTAGCCCATCAGCAGCACGCGGTCGAGCAGGGTGTTGGTTTTGCGCGGGATGCCGCCGGTGTAGCCGAAGATGGCGGCATGCGCGCCTTCGTCGAAGGCCGGGTCCCCGTTCCAGCCCACGGTGTGCAGGCGGTGCTCGATGTAGGCAACGCTTTCCTGCGCGTCCATCGGGCCCAGGTGGTAGCTGGCGATCACGCGCTGGCGCAATTGCTGCATGGTCGGGCTGTGCAGGGTGGCGCGGAACTCGGGCTGGCCGAGGAGGAAGGTCTGCAGCAGCGACTTGTCGTCGGTCTGGAAGTTCGACAGCATGCGCAGTTCCTCGACCGTCTGCGGCTTGAGGTTCTGGGCTTCGTCGATCACCAGCAGGGCGCGCTTGCCCTGGCGGTCGACGGCGCGCAGGAACTGCTCCAGGCGCGTCAGCAGGTCGGTCTTGCTCGCGCCCTCGTACGGCAGGCCGAAGCCCGAGACCACCATGCGCAGGGTGTCGTCCGGATCGAGGTGGGTGTTGACGATGTGCGCGGCGACGATCTGGTCCGAGGGCAGCTTGTTGAACAGGTTGCGCACCAGCGTGGTCTTGCCGGCGCCGACTTCGCCGGTGATGACGATGAAGCCTTCACCCTGCGACAGGCCATATTCCAGGTAGGCCATGGCCCGCTTGTGGCCTTTGCTGCCGAAGAAGAAATGGGGATCGGGACGCAGCTGGAAAGGCTTGGCCGAGAGTCCGTAATAACTTTCGTACATCGTGTCACTCCATGTTTTAGAGCTGCACCGTCACGGTGGCCGAGACGGCGTTTTCGGTGTAGTCGCGGCGCGTGATGTCGCTGTCGCCGGTGGTGCGGCGCAGTTCCAGGCTGCCGCGCACGGAACGGCCGAAGCGGTGGGTCAGCCCCAGGCGCAGCGAGTTCTGTTTGCCGCTCAAGTCGGTGTCGAGCGAGCGCGAATGGCTGGCCGACAGCGAGGCCAGCGCGGTCGAGCGGGCGCTCAGGCGGTAGCTGTAGGAGCCGGTCAGGCCGGTCTGGCGCACGCTGTCGTTCAGGGCGCGCAGCTGGCTGCCGAGCAGGCCGCTGTCGCTTTCCGACGACGACAGGGCGGTGCGCTCGCTGGCATACGCCGACAGCACCGCGCTGCTGTGGCGCCAGTTGAAGGCGCTCGATGCCTGCAGCAGCTTCTGGCGCATGTAGCGGTTGGTCAGGTAGTTGATGTTGTCGGCCAGCGAAGACGGCAGGCCGGCGGCCAGGATATACGCATCGACGGCTTGGCGGCGCAGCACCGGGTCCGGGATGGTCGCCATGAACAGCGAGTCGAGCATCGAGGCGGTATCGATCGCGGCCGGCAGCGAGAACTGCGAGCGGGTGGTGGTGACGGCGTCGGAGTAGCCCAGTTTCCAGGTGCTGTGGCGGCTGCGGTGCAGGGCCATCAGCGAGCCGGTGTTGCCGAGGTAGTGGCGGCCGACCGACATCTGGATGTTGGTGCGCGGCGACGGCGCCCAGCCGAAGCCCACCGACCAGCTGGCGCCCTGGGTTTCGCCGCCCAGGGCCTGGTAGTCGTACTTGTCGTAGCCGCCGGTGGCGGTCAGGTTCAGGCTGGTGCCGACGCGGTAGCTCAGGCCCAGCGTCGCGTTCTGCGAGGAGGTGTCGCCGAAGTTCTCGTTGTCGACGTTCTGGCGCGCGACGTGGACGTTCCAGCCGACGTTGCGAAAACCGGTGCCGCTGGCGATGTCGAGGACCACGCCGTCGGCCGTGCTGTTGCCGAAGACGCTGCTCGCATCCGACTTCACGCTGTCGTGGCTGTAGCGCAGGATGCCGCTGGCAAAGGTACCGAAGCGGTGGGTCAGGTAGGGGCTGATGCGCCAGGTCTTGACGTCGGTCTGGTTTTCGCTGGTATAGCGGTTGCCGTTCGGGTCTTCGGCCAGCGGGCCGAAGGCGGAAATGCTGCGCGAGCTGGCGCCGGCGCCGGCGTCGACGTAGAACAGCTGGTCGACCACGTTGAAGCGGCTGTCGGCGTCGTACTGGTACTGGCTGTTGCGCACGCCGGGCACGTCTTCTTCGCTGTAGTCGTACCAGTAGGCGCGCGCATTCGCGTTCAGCTGCACGCGCGAGCTGTTCGCCTGCACGGCGATCGCCGGCGTGGCCTCGGTGATCCAGGACGAGCGCTTGGTGGCGTCGCTGCGCTGGTTGACGTTGTCGGAATAGCTTTCGGTCAGGCTGATGGAAGGGGTGACCTTCCATTCGGCGTGAGCTGGCAGCGCAGCCAGCAGTGCTGCCAGCGGAGCCAGTCGAAGCGGTGCCAGACGAAGCGAACGCTGCATACGCGAACGCTTAGCCGTAGTGATAGTCATACGTTTCTTCGATGCCGGGGATATCCCGGGCCTTGTTGTAGATGAGGTTCACGTTGCTGCAGCCTTCGAGCTGGCGCAGCGATTCCTTGACCGCATGCTGGGTCGTGGTCTGGGCCTCGACCACCATCACGATCTGGCCCATGTGGCTGGCCAGTACGCGCGATTCGCTGGTCAGCAGCAGCGGCGGCGAATCGAAGATGACGACGCGGTCCGGATAGCGGTTGGCGATCTCGTTGACCATGTTGCTCATCGTCGAGCTGGCCAGCAGTTCGGTGGCGCGCGGGGTGCTGGTGCCGGCCGGCAGGATGCTCAGGGTGTCGACGTTCGTGCGCAGCATGACGTCGGACAAATCGAGCTTGTCGTCGATCAGGATGTCCATCAGGCCGCGCTGGGCCGGCAGGCCGAGCGTGCGCAGCACCGAAGGACGGGCCACGTCGGCATCCACCAGCAGCACGGTGTGGTCGAGTTCCATGGCGATGCTCATCGCCAGGTTGATCGCGCAATAGGTCTTGCCTTCGCCCGGCAGCGAGCTGGTGACCATGATCAGGTTGTTCGGGCGGCCCGGCATCGAGGCTTCGCCGAAGGCGCGCTTCAGCAGCGGGCGCTTGATGACGCGGAAGTCTTCCAGCAGGCTGGTGCGGCCGCTGGCGGCGGTCACCATGCCGGCGTCGCGCATGCGCGCCAGGTCGAGATCGACCTTGCGCGCGCTGTGCTTGCCCGAGGCGCGGCCGGTGTTCTGCGGCTGCTGCGGGAACGGCGCCGCATGGACGTGCGCATGGGCGGACGGCGCGGCCGCCGTGGCCGAGGCCA
This sequence comes from Massilia sp. IC2-278, assembly GCF_020708045.1. Taxonomy (GTDB): domain Bacteria; phylum Pseudomonadota; class Gammaproteobacteria; order Burkholderiales; family Burkholderiaceae_D; genus Telluria. Next base: position 206,388 of record NZ_JAJFES010000002.1, on the reverse strand, counting down.
GGGCGGCGGCGGCGCTTTCGGCCGGGGTCGGCGCAAAGGTCTCGAGCGGCACGGCGTGGATGGCCGCGGGGGCCGGAGCCGCCGGCGCTGCTGCGCTCACGGCCGGCTGCGGCGCGGCGTGCGGCGCCGTGTGTGGATTCAGCGCCAGCACCTGTTCGTCGGTCTCGACGGGCGCCGGGGCAGGGGTGTTGCGGGTGTGGTCAATGCGGCTGGCCGCTTTTTCGATAATGCTCACATTCGCTCCTAAGATTCTTCCTTACAGGCCCGGGCGGGCCATCATGGTCGCAATGCCCGCGCCATACAGGCCGATCAGCAGCAGCACGGTGGCGCCCAGGCCGTACAGGCGCTTCTTGCGGCGCACCTTCTGGCCATCGGTCCAGTGCATGTTGATGGTGCCGAGGATCGGCATGCCGGTCACTTCGCGCAGCGCCGCCTGGCTCAGGAAGGTCGGGCGGAACTGGCTCATCAGGAAAGCGCCGGCCAGGCCGGCCGCCAGCGCCACCAGGAAGGCGGCGGTGAACAGCACCGGACGGTTCGGGCCGGTCGGCACGGCCGGCGCCAGCGGCGGCTCGATCACGCGGAACGACATGATGTCGGTGGCCGAGGACAAATCGCCCGAGAGGCGGGCCTGTTCGCGGCGCTCGATCAGGCGCTGGTGGTTTTCGCGGTTGACCTGGTAGTCGCGGTTCAGCTGGGCCAGCTGGGCTTCGACTTCAGGCGCCGTGGTGCTCTGGGTGCGCAGGGTATTCACGCGGTTCTGGTACTCGTTGACGCGGGCGCGCAGGGCGGCCACGCGCGACTCGGCGTCGGACAGGGTCACGTTCAGCTGCTGCATCATCGGGCTGGCGGCCAGGTTCGGGTTCACGCCGCCTTTCTTCGCCTCTTCCTTCTTGCGTTCCTGCAGCTGGTCGAGCAGGCGCTTGGTGGCGATGATGTCGGGGTGCTGCTCGGTGTACTGCAGGCGCAGCGAGTCGAGGTTCTTCTGGGTGGTGGCGATGCGCTCGGCCAGTTCCGGATCGACCGGGCCGGCGCCGTCCTTGCCGCCGCCCGTCATGCGGCGGCGGATCGCGTTGCGCGACTGCTCGGCTTCGGCCAGTTCCAGCTTGGCCTGGCTCAGGGCGTCGCTGGCCGAGGCCACCTTGCTGCCGAAATCGGCGCCTTCGCGCGGCAGCAGGCCCATGTTCCTGATCTTGAATTCCTTCAGCGTGTTCTCGGCGGATGCGAGCTTTTCTTCATAGCTGCGGATCTGGTCGTCGATGAACTGGACAGCCTTGTCGGATTCCTGCTTCTTGCCGCCGTAGCTGCCTTCCATGAAGATGGTCAGCAGCGACTGCACCACGTCCTTGCCCAGCTTCGGGTCGGGAGCGCGGTAGCTGATCGTATAGATGTCGTCGCGTTCGGTGCCGGCGATGGTGATCTTCGACATCAGGTTGTCGATCATCTTTTCCTTCTCGTCGGCGTCGCGCGCTTTCACGTCGAGGTCGGTCATGCGCATCACCCGTTCCACGTTCGGACGGCTGATCAGGGTCTGGCGCATGAAGGTGACCTGCTGGTTGATATTCGGGAGCGAGGTCATGCCCGACAGCAGGGGCTTGAGGATGCTCTGGGTATCCACATAGACCCGGGCCGTGGTCTCGTACTGGTTGGGAAGCCGCAGCACGATGGCCCAGCCGATCAGCGCCACCACCCAGGCAATGGTCACTGCATGCCAGCGGTATTTACCGATGGCCTTGAGGAAATTCAGGATAAGGGCTGTTATTTCTGCCATCTCGTCAGTCTCGCCATGAATGCCGACGCTGCTGCGCCGGCTACAACAATCAACAAAGAACCCGCATCATCGCTTGTAGTTTGTGCAATTGCAATTGCGTGCCGGAAAATTGTGCTAATAAACGCGCCGGATGGCACCGCTTACAACACAAATTCTCAGCTGCAACGCATAAAACCCGAGCCCAGGCCGGCTTGACAGGGTATTATTGTCGTCAAGCAAACTTTGCTGGGTCTAAAATGTTGCACTAGGTCAACCGTGAGAAGTACTGCGGGAAGGGCACGGGATCGCTTTGCTCAACATCAAGCTGATGTATTGTAATGTCTAAAATGCAAAAAGGTCTGCACGATTGATTCCTAATCGAAATAATAAAAAACTGCGGGCATCAACGCCGCAGCAGTCGCGCCGTGCCTGGCTGGGCGCTGCCTTGCTGGGCGTGGCCAGCCTGCTGGCGCTGCCGATGCCTGCGGCACAGGCCGATGGCCTGGTCCGTACAATTCCACAGGTCAAGCCATCCGTGGTCGGAGTCGGCACCTTCCTCAAAACCCGCAGCCCGTCGGTGATGTTTACCGGCACCGGCTTCGCGGTCGGCGACGGCCTGAGTATCGTCACGAATGCCCACGTCGTGCCCGACAAGCTCGACGGCGCCAAGATGGAGCAGCTCGGCGTGGTCGTCGGCAGCGGCCAGGACATCGCTTTCCGCCCGGCGCGCCTGGTGGCGCTCGACCGCGAGCACGACCTGGCGCATCTGCGCCTGGAGGGCGGGGCGCCGCTACCGGCGCTGGCGCTGGGCGACTCGCGCACCGCGCTCGAAGGCCAAGCGCTGGCGTTCACCGGCTTCCCGCTCGGCATGGTGCTGGGCCTGAACCACGTGACCCACCGCGCCAACCTGTCGGCCCTGACGCCGATCGTCATGCCGTCGATGAGTTCGAAGCGCCTGGATGCGCGCGCCATCACCCAGCTGCAGCGCGGCGGGCTGAAGATCTTCCAGCTCGACGGCACCGCCTACCCGGGCAACAGCGGCAGCCCGGTCTACGATCCGGACAGCGGCGCCGTGCTGGGGGTGATCAATATGGTGTTCGTGAAAGGCTTGAAGGAAACGGCGATCACGACGCCCAGCGGCATCAGCTATGCGATACCGTCCCAGTACGTCGCCGAACTCCTGGCCAGGCCATGATGCAACAAGTGTGAAAAAAGAGAAGTATTTCAATCGTGCATGCCTTTGAGGAAACACGATTACGATACAATACGCCGGTTTGATGGCTAAATAACAATTTTTGTGGCATTCGACACAGCGGGGCGTTGCCGGTCGCTGCATGCCGGGAAAGGAATTGACGTGAACAAGATCATGACGAACCTGACGAAACTGACCCTGGCGGTCGCCTGCGGCCTGGCCCTGGCGGGTTGCGCCACCAAACCGGCCGCGCCGTCGGCCGCCGCAATGGCCCAGGCCGCGCCGGCCGACTACCTGATCGGACCAGGCGACTCCGTCAACATCATCGTCTGGCGCAATCCGGAAGTGTCGATGTCGGTGCCGGTCCGTCCGGACGGCAAGATCACCACCCCGCTGGTCGAAGACCTGCCGGCCGCCGGCAAGACCTCGACCGCGCTGGCGCGCGACATCGAGACCGCGCTGGCCAAATTCATCCAGCAGCCGGTCGTAACCGTGGTCGTGACCGGCTTCGTCGGCAACTACGGCGAACAGATCCGCGTGATCGGCCAGGCGGCCAAGCCGCAAGCCCTGGCCTACCGCCGCGACATGTCGCTGATGGATGTGCTGATCGCCGTCGGCGGCGTCACCGAATTCGCATCTGGCAACAAGGCCATCATCATCCGCACGATCGACGGCAAGCAGGAAAAGCTGAACGTGCGTCTGGACGACCTGATCAAGGAAGGCGACATTTCGGCCAATATGCCGATGCGTCCGGGCGACATCCTGGTGGTCCCGGAAAGCTTCTTCTGATCCTGCCTGAACCCTGCTGACTGTCGGGTTTTCTTACAACGACGCCTCCTGGGCGTCGTTGCAATATGGACCTGTACCCCGCCAGCCCCGCTAAGTGCTTGATTCGTTGTTGCAATTAGTCAATTTATTCGGGCTGGTACGGGGTTTGCTTTAGTAATAAAAAGCAAAGGCCCGGCAGGGTAGTGGCATACTGCTATTCATCCGGAAAACGTCGCTTATAAAAAACGTCGCTCAGGAAAGTCGCTCAGGGAAAGTCGATATGGAAGATCAAGAAGGCCGTAGCGCCCCGGCAAACGCGGCGCAGGAAGCACAAGCAGCGCCCCAGGTGCCGCAACTCGATGCGCGCGGCGCATCGCGGCGCCGCTTCACGCGTGCCGGCGCCGGTGCAGCCGGCGTCATCCTGACCTTGCACAGCCAGCCCGGCATGGCCACCTACGGCAACTATGGCGGGGTCTGCGCGTCGCCGTCGGGCTTCATGTCGATCAAGACGGCCAGCCATAATCCGCAGAATTCCTGTAGCTACAACCGCTCGTTCACCTACTGGCGCGACAATTCAAAATCCTGGAAGTCGCGTTGCGGCACCCGCCCGGACACCCGCTTCGTCGAAGTGCTGCAACCGCGCGGCGCCTACGTCCACCTGAAGAATTTCACCCTGCTGCAAATCGTCCAGCAGACCAAGGAAGTGCGCGCCATCGACCGCTCCTTCGTCGCGCTGCAGATCGTCACCGCCCTGCTCAACGCCCGCGCCTCGGAACGGGCCGGGATTCCGAGCGTGCTGCCGGAAGACCAGGTCGTGGCCATCTGGGACGAGTACAGCCTGAAGGGATCGTACAAGCCGAGCGGCAGCGCCAGGCCGTGGAGCGGCCTGCAGCTGGCCGCCTATTTGCAAACCACTTTCCGCTAGTCCGATCCGCTTCGTTACGCATGAGTAGTCCGCCGATCTGGCGCCTGGCCCCCGGGCAGCGCCTGGTGCACCGCTGCCACGACGGCGAATGCGTGCTCTTCAACGACCTGACCGGCGACACCCACCTGCTCGGCCAGGACGTCCTCGATCTGCTGGGCGCGCTACGCGACACGCCGCGCAGCGCTGCCGGCCTGGCGCAGGACGCCGGCGCCGGCATCGATCCCGACCCCGAATGGCTCGCCGAGCTCGACGAACTGCTGGCCGACCTGGCCGCGCTCGATCTGGTAGCTCCTCTGCCAGGGACGCAGCCGTGCTGACCGTGGCCGGCCTCGGCGGGCGCGAACTGCGCGCGCGCCTGCGTGGCCCGGGCCTGCGCCTGCAGACCGGACCCTTCGTCACCTGCGTGCACAGCGCGCTGGCGCCGCTGGCCGACAGCCTGGGCGCGATGTACGCCGATTATCCGGTGCTGGAAGAGGGCACGCTGGCCGATTTCCACGTGCGCCTGAGCGGCTCGCAGGGCCTGCGCCGCTTCGTGCGCCCGCAGGTGCACTTCCATTACGACGGCATGGCGCCTTTCCAGCCGCTGCCGCTGGCCCAGGCTTTTCCGATGTTCGAATGGGCCATGAACTGGTGCGTGTCGAGCCAGGCCAATTCCTGGCTGGTGATCCACGCCGCCGTGATCGAAAAGGGTGGCCTGGCGGCGATCCTGCCGGCGCCGCCCGGTTCCGGCAAGAGCACCCTGTGCGCGGCCCTGGTCAACCGCGGCTGGCGCCTGCTGTCCGACGAACTGACCCTGGTGCGCCTGGACGACGGCAAAATCGACCCGCTGCCGCGCCCGGTGAGCCTGAAGAACGCCTCGATCGGCATCGTCCGCACCTATGCGCCGGACGCCGCTTTCACGCGCCCGGTGGCCGACACCGTGAAGGGCACCGTGGCCCATATGCGCGCCTCCAGCGACAGCGTGGCGCGCGCCGGCGAGACGGCGGCGCCGGCCTGGATCGTGTTCCCCAAATGGCAGGCCGGCGCCGCCGCCGAGCTGACGCCGGTGCCGCAGGCGCGCGCGCACATGCGCCTGGCCGAGAATGCCTTCAACTACAGCCTGCTGAGCGAGGCCGGTTTCCACACCGTGGCGCGCCTGGTCGGCGAGGCGAGCACCTTCGACTTCCGCTACGGCGTGCTGGACGACGCCATCGCCGTGTTCGAGCGCCTGCTCGCGGAGCGTGCATGATGCAGCCGACGCATTTGCCCTTGCTGCTGCGCGCCCTGCGCGAGCCGGGCGCCATGGACCGCTTCGGCGAGCGCGACTGGGACCTGCTGCTGCGCCAGGCCCTGGCTTCGAACCTGGCAGCCACCCTGGGCCTGCTGGCCGAAGAGCACGGCGTGCTGGCGGCCCTGCCGGCGCGTGTGCAGCGCCGCCTGGGCTGGGCGCGCACGGTCTGGCGGCGCCACCTGCAGGCGGTCGACCTCGAACTGGCCAAGATCCGGCTTGCGCTGGGCGAGACCGGCTTGCCGCTGATCCTGCTCAAGGGCACGGCCTACGCCGCCGCCGGCCTGCCGGCCAGTGCCGGCCGCCTGTTTTCCGACATCGACCTGCTGGTGCCGAAGGAGCGCCTGCCCGAGGTCGAGAGCGCGCTGATGCTGCACGGCTGGGCCGGCAGCCACCATGACGCATACGACCAGCGCTACTACCGCGAATGGATGCACGAGCTGCCGCCGCTGCAGCACATGCGCCGCGCCAGCGTGATCGACGTGCACCACGCGATCCTGCCCGAGACGGCGGCAGTGCGCCCGGACCCGGCCCGCCTGCGCGCCGGCGCCCGGGCGATTCCCGGCCGCGACGGCTACTACACTCTCGCGCCCTGCGACATGGTGCTGCACAGCGCGGTGCACCTGTTTTCCGAGGGCGAATACCACCACGGCCTGCGCGATCTGTTCGACCTGCACCGCCTGCTCTGCCATTTCGGCGCCGACCCGGGTTTCTGGGCGGCATTGCCGGCCCGTGCGCGCGAGCTGGAACTGGCGCGTCCGCTATGCTATGCCCTGCGTTACTGCACGCGCCTGCTGGGTACCCCGGTGCCGGCCGGCGTGCTGGAGGAGATGCGCGGCGCCGCGCCGAACCCGGCGCTGCTGGCGCTGATGGACGCGCTGTTCCTGCGCGCCCTGCAGCCGCCGCACCCGAGCTGCGCCGACGCGTTCGACGCCGCCGCCCGCGCCGCGCTGTACATCCGCGGCAACTGGCTGCGCATGCCGCCGCTGATGCTGTCGCGGCATTTGTTTCACAAGGCATTCCTGTCTCCGAAGGCCGAGCCGGCGCAGTAAGGAAGCGCAGGCAGGGCCGCCGGGACAACAATGGACGGGCAATGCCCAGTCGAGGAGAGGTGGCAATGGAAGGAAGCCAGGGTCTGGCGCGCCTGCACGCGCTGCGCGAGTTCGTATTCGAGGGCAGCCTGGAAGACAGCCTGCAAGGACAGGCGCGCGAATGCGCACGCCTGCTGGACGCCGACAGCTGCTCGATCATGCTGCTCAGTGGCGGCTCCACGGAAGAAGACGGGCGCCTGCGCGTGCATGCCCATGCCGGCGCACCCGGCGACCGCCTGCCGGCCGCCGCGCTGGAAGCGAGCATCGGACGCGGCGAGGCGATCTGCGGCCAGGTGCTGGCCAGCGGCCAGGCCTTGCTGGTCGAGGATATCGGCAAGTCGGCCTATGCGCTGCTGGCGCGCCGCCCCGGCGACCCGGGGCGCAGCATGATGTCGGCGCCGATCCGCATCGACGGCCGCACGGTCGGCGTGGCCAACGTGGCCGGCAAGGGCTTCACGGAAACGGACCTGGTTCTGTTCGAGGTGGTCTGCCTGTTCATCGGCAAGTCGATCCAGGTAGCGCAATTGCAACACTTGCTGGCTTCGCGTTTCGCCCGCGAAGCCCTGGCGCAGGAGGCCGAAGGGCCGGCACTGACGGCTTACCGCAACCCGGAACAGGTGGCGCGCATCCTGGCCCGTTCATTCTATAAAGAGCTGACGCGCGCCGGCTTCGAAGCCCCGCAGATCGTGGGCGCCACCAGCGAGATCATCGACCAGCTCAACAACAGATTGCATAAAAGACATTAAACATTCTTCTTGACATTTTCCAATAAGAAATGTATGTCGATATACTTTACAGATGAGTTGGCGAAACTTTAACGAATACTGCTAAGTTATTGATTTAAAAAGAATGTGAATTCCTGGCACGGGCCTTGCTAATAGTTGAGTGTGTTTGCCAAAACCGATCAACCACATCGAGGATTACCGATCATGAAATTTCTGAAGAAACTGACCTGCGCTGCAGCTGTTGCAATGTCCATGGCCTCGGCCGCCCACGCTGGTCCTGTCCTGAACAACTGGGTGTTCAACCCGAACGGCGGCGGCTACGAAGCTGGCCAACGCGTTAACGAATACCTGGATGTGAACGGCAATGCCTTCATCCAGATCAACCCAACCGGCGGCAATAGCTTCTCGTTCACCGAACACGCCGTGTTCAACATCGTGCAGGCTGACGGTAAAGGCAAGCTGTTCCCAGTCGGCTACCAGGGCGGCAACATCACCGCGACCTTCGAAGCGACCGGTACCGGTAACTTCAGCGGCGCGTTCTCGTTCACCGGCGGCACCATCCGCATGTACCAGAACGAAGTCAACGGCCAATACGCCGGCACCGAAGGCGTGTACGGCGCCAACCTGGGCAACCTGATTGCCGAATTCAATGTGCTGGCTGGCGGCGGCGGCCTGGTCGATGCAAGCGGCGACCCAACCAACAACGGTCAAGTGACCGTGCTGGCACGCGCAGCGGCAGGCTCGCTGGCCGAAGGTTACTTCTTCCGCGGCAACGGCGACGACCTGGCCATGGAATCGATCATGTCGTTCGCGTTCACCAACGCCAACACCGTCTCGAATCCTGACGGCACCCTGGTCAGCGAAGTCGCTTGCCAATTCGCCGGCTTCAGCGGCGCCGGCTGCGGCGGCGGTAGCTACGCCAATGCTCCTGGCCAGTACTTCTTCGTCGGCAACAACGGTCAGTTCAAACTGGCTGAAGTGCCAGAGCCAGGTTCGCTGGCCCTGTTCGGCATCGCCATGCTGGGCGCCGGCGTCGCTGCTCGCAAGCGCGCCAAGAAGGCCTAAGTCTTCGGGAATTTCCTGAAACTGCGAAAAGAGCGGGCTGGTCCCGCTCTTTTTGTTGTGCTTGTCCCAGCGCGGCTTCCGCAGCGGGTGTATAAAAAACGGCAACCTGATGGTTGCCGTTTTTTATGCATTGTTTATCTACACGGGTTTCATCAGCTCCGCCACCGGCTTGCGCACCGAACGCGCCGCCGGACGCGGCCCGTAGCCGAGACGCCCCATGTAGACCGGATGCCCGGCACCCGTAAAAATCAGCGCCTCGGTCTGGCGCTGCAGCGCGCGCGCGGCGTTTTCCAGGCGCGCCTCCTGGGTAAAGCGGGTATTCTCGCGCGCATACTTGGAAAAGATCAGCGGCGTCATTTCCGGCTGCATGTACAGGCCGAGCGTGGTCATGGTCAGCCAGAAGCGCTGCAGCGCGCGGCCGGCCGCCACGTAGTCGTCGATCGAGGCCGGCTTGCCGGCGGCGCGCAGCACGAAGTGGCCGGCGCAGGCCATGCCCGGCGCCAGGTCCATCTGCAGGCGCGGCGCCCAGGTGCCCATCAGGGTGTTCACCGACTTCATGCGGCGCCAGCTGACCATCGCCCATTTCATCAGGTGCAGGGTCATGGCATCCACGCCCAGGGCATTCGCCGGCACCTTGTCCGGGCTTTCGATGCGGTTTTCCCAGTCGATGATGCTGCGGTGGGTTTCGAACGCCTCCGGCATCGTCAGGCGCAGCCGGGCGTTGTTGTACATGAGCTTGGCCGCCTTCCACTTCTGGTCGCGGCTTTCCAGCCAGCCCAGGGTGTAGTGGGGCGCCACCACTGCTTCCAGCTGGCGCTTGTGCTCGGCCGTGAGCGGCGTGGTCTTCATCGGGCGGCGCTGCACCGTGCGTTCCCGGATCGCGCCGATCAGGGGGCTGGGCGCGACGGCCGCATCGGCCACCAGGCGCACGTCGAACACCGGATGGGTCTCGCGCCCGGCCGGGCGGCGCGCGATGTCGGCGCGCAGGCCGTGGCCGCTGGCGGCGATGGCGATCGTCTCCAGCAAGGTGCCGAAGGCGATCTGGCTCGGGTGGCCGTCGAGGTCGTAGACGCAGTGGTCGCGCGTGTCGTAGGCGTGCACCACCAGGTGGTCCGGCGCGGCGATCTCGAAGCGCCAGGTCTGCATGTTGTCGCCGCTGGGCGCCCAGCGCGCCAGGTCGAGGATCTGTTCGATCGCCTGCATGTTCATCGCGTTACTCCTGCGGCGGCCAGGTCCTTGGCCAGCTGCTTCTTGCCCACCGCGATCATCAGGCGGTGCAGCGGATTCTTGTTGCCGCCCGGGCGCCAGGTGCGCACCAGCTTGTTGCGGTAGGCGTCGAACTGCACGCCCCAGGGCGCGGCCAGGACCTTGCCGCGGCCGAGCAGAATCTTCAACGCTTCGGTGCCCATCACGCCGGCGCACAATTGGCAGGCCATGATGGTCGAGGGGCCGCGCCGCTCGACGAAGTTCACCGCTTCCGGCACCACCAAGTAGGGGCGGTGCAGGCCGGCCGGCGCCAGGCCGACCACGAAGTGCACGGCCTTGTCGGTTTCCGGCAAATCGCCCCACTGGAAGTATTCCTCGAAGGTCATCTGGCCCGGCAGGAAGTTCAGCAGGGCCGCGCCCATGCCCAGCGGCGCCACCGTGCTGGCCGGGATGCCGAGCCGGGCGCACAGGGCGAAGGTCTGCTGGCGGATCTCGAAGGCGAAGAAATCCAGGGCGTCGACGTACATGTCGACGCCCTGCAGGAAGGCTTCCAGGTTGCCGGCATTGATGCCTTCGCCGAAGACCGTGACTTCGCAGTCGGGATTGACGTCGAGCAGCATGCGGCGGATCACGTCGGCTTTCGGGTGGCCCAGGGTCGAGACCATGGCGCCGACCTGGCGGTTGAAGTTCGGCACGTCGAAACTGTCGAAGTCGGCAATGTGGAATTTGGTGACGCCCAGGCGCGCCAGGGTCATGGCATGCACGCCGCCGACCCCGCCGCCGCCGGCAATGGCGACCCGCTTTTGCCGCAAGCTTGCCTGCTCCTCCTTCGTTACCCAGCCAATGTTTCGGGAAAAAGCCTGCTCGTAGGGGAAAGGAGTCGTCATCTGCGGAAAAGGAAAGGCGGGGAATGGAGCGGAAATGAAGCAGAAAGGAGGGCGCCGGGCGCCCGCCGATGGAATTACGCGACCTGCTGTTCGTCGATGCGGCGCAGGCGGTTGATAATGCCCTGTTCTTCGCGCGGCGAAAAGAAATACGGATAGAAGGAACGCTCGTTGGTGGTGGTCGACCAGGTGCCGCCGAGACTCTTGATCTGCTCCGTCACATAATCGAGGCTGATACGCAGGAGGTAAGCCGGCGCATTCACGCGCGGATTGGTCTTGACGTCGCCCACGCGTTGAAAACCGAGCATGTGCTCATAAAAGCGGCGATGCCGCGGATTGACTTCGATGACGATATCCGTGCAATCGTGGATATCGCGGGCGTAGATCACCGCCAGGTGAAACAGGTTGGCCAGCGAGGTTTTCGAGCGTACCGTGGGGTCGAATGCGAGCTTGGTGAATTCACACAGCTTGGCGCCATTCGCGCGGTAGGCGTCGAGTTCTTCCTTGAAAATCTGGTCCGCCATGAGGCCGATCGGCGAATCGATCCCCAGCGTCAGGGTCCCCACCACGTCGCCCTTGTCGGTGGCGGTGAGGGTGATGCGGTTGGGGTCGTCCGAAAACTGGTGCGTTCCCGCATAGCCACGCCAGGCATACATCTTGTTGACCAGCATGCTGGCCGAATTGCGTCCTTTCGCCGTATCGGTAAGCCGGATTCCATATGAATCTTGGTTCACGATAACATCCTCTAATTCCGAGCTCGCTATATTATCGCGATCCTCAAAAACATGAGCGTTCGATAGAATTTCCACGGATATATCTCCGTTTTCCTTCACATCTTGGTTATTCGTCATCGCCGGACACCTCGTTTTGCGGCGCCGCCAGCATGCGGCGGCACCCCGTTTTCGACGTACGCGCCAGGCTTTCCGTGGTCCGGAACACCTGGCGCGACGCACCCCTATCCATCCATTTATCGAATTGCCTGTGTGGCTTTTTTAGTATGGTCAGATAGTAGAACGTTATAGCGTTTTCAGCAACGCGCGCGCGTCTTCGAGCTGCGGGAAGGGGCGATTCAGGGCCAGCAGGGTTTCCAGTTCCTTGCGCGCGGATTTCTTGTCGCCCGATTTATGCAGGCCGACCGCCAGGTGATAACGCAGTTCCGGCGCGCCCGGCGCACCCGCCACCGCCTTTTGCAGCAGCGGCAGGCCGCGTTCGACATTGCCCTGTTCCACGAGCATCCAGCCCAGCGTATCCATCACGGCGGCGTTGTTCGACGCCGCCTTGTAGGCCTGCTCGGCCGTGGCCAGGGCGCGCGGGTCCTTGTCCTGCTGGTAGGCCCAGGCCAGGTTGTTCAGGGCCGCGCCGTTGTCCGGCTCACGCTTGACCAGGGCCTCGAGGATGGCGATGGCCGGCTTGAACTGCTTCTCGGCCATGTGCGACTCGGCCAGGTACATCTGCACCGAGGCGTCGTTCGGATTCTGCTTGGCCCAGGCCGCGATGCGCGCCTGCGCTTCCTTGGTCTTGCCGGCCCGGCGCAGGGTCTCCGCGCTGCGCAGCATGATCGCGCCCGACTTGGTGATCGCCAGCGCCTTGTCGTAGGCGGCCACGGCCAGTTCCGGCTTCTTCAGGGTCTGCTGCAGGTCGCCTTCGAGCAGGAAGCCGACCGGCGAACCCGGGGTCTTCTGCTGCAGTTCGCGCGTCATCGCCAGCGCTTCGTCCTGGCGGCCGCGGCGCATGGCCAGTTCCACCTGGGCCACGCGCGCCTGCAGCAGATCGGGCTGCAGTGCGACGGCTTTTTTCAGCGCGTCGGCGGCCGCGGCGTCGTTCTTCAGGCGCGCCTGGGCGCCGGCCAGGCGCATCTGCGCGAGGGCCGACTTCGGCATCATGCCGGCCAGCTTGCTGTAGCTGTCGAGTGCGCCCTGGGCGTCGTCGTTGGCCAGCTGGGCCTGGCCGAGCAGGTCGAGCATGTCGGCGCTGGACGGGTTCGAGGCCTGGAACTTGCGCGCCAGGGTCAGGGCCTTTTTCTCCTGCTTGGTACCCAGGTAGTGCGCGCCCAGCTTCAGCACGGCGGGAATCGCATCCGGGTTCTCGGCTTGCGCCTTTTCCAGCCAGGTGGTGGCTTCGTCCGGCTTTTGCTGCAGCATGGCCAGGTCGGCCAGTGCGGCCATCGCGCCGAAGTTCTTCTTGTCCTTTTCGAGGATGGTTTCGAAGCGCTTGCGGGCGGCGTCGGGCTTGTTCTCGCGCAGGTCGAGCTGGGCCAGGTTGGCGGCGGCCGGGAAGAAGGTCGGCTGCAGCTGCAGCGCCTTTTCAAAGGCGGCGCGCGCGGCGGCCACGTCGCCCTTGGCCAGCTGCACCGAGGCCTTCAGGTTCTGGGTCTGCGGATTGTCGGGCTGGGCCTGCTCCAGCTTCTCGGCCGCGGCCAGGGCCTTGTCGTAGTGCTTCAGGTTGAGTTCGGCCTGGACCAGGGCGGTCAGGGCGCGCGGCGACTTCGGATCGAGTTCGGCGGCGCGCTGCAGCTCGTTGATGGCCTGGGCGCTGTCGCCCTGGTTCAGGCGCGACAGGCCGAGCGAGGTGTGGACCACGGCGGCGTCGGGCGCCAGCTTGGCGGCCTTTTCGAACAGGGCGGTGGCCTTGCCGAAGTCGCGCGCCTGCATGTAGGACTCGCCGGCCAGGGCCAGCAATTGCGGGTCGTTGGTGCTGTCGATGGCCGGGGCCAGCGCGGCGACGGCGTCGCCCGGCTGCGCGCCCTTGAGCAGGGCCTGGGCCAGCAGCTTGCGCGCATACAGGTTGTTCGGGTCGGCCGCCAGGTATTTGCGCAGGTGGCTTTCGGCCGCCCCGTTGGCGCCCAGGTTGAGTTCGACGGCGCCGGCCAGCAGGATGCTCGGCAGGTGTTCCGGCGCGCTCTTCATGATCTTTTGCAGCGATTCGCGCGCGGCCGGGTACTTGCCTTCGGTGTAGTCGACCAGGGCCTGGGCATGGACCACGGCCAGGCTGTTCGGCGCGGCCTTGCGGCCGGCTTCGATCTCGGCGCGCGCTTCGGCGTATTTGCCCTGCTCGATGCGGATATAGGCTTTTTCGACGTTCGCGTTGCGGTCGTTCGGGCGCAGGGCCAGTACCTTGTCGAAGGCCTTGACGGCTTCGTCGCCCTTGCCGGTGGCGCGCAGCATGCCGCCGCGGAACATCCAGACGTCGGCATTGTTCGCGTCCTTGGTGATCGCTTCGGTCGCATAGCGCTCGGCCGCTTCAGCGTCGCGGTTGACCAGGGCATGGCGCGCCATGCCGGTCAGCGCCGCGCCATTGTTCGCCTGCAGGGCCAGCGCCGCTTCGTACGATTTCTTCGCCTCGTCCTGCTGGTTCTGGGCCAGCAGGGCGTCGCCGCGCAGGGCCAGCAGCGGGGCCGACTTGGCCACCAGTTCCGGCTTCAGTTCGTCCAGCGTTTCCTTGAACTTGCCCTGCGACTGCAGGGCGCGCGCCAGCTGCGGCAGTACGCGCTCGGCCGGAGCGCCCAGGCTGGCCGCCTTGCGCAATTCCTTCTCGGCCGAGACCGGATCGGCAGTCTCGACATACAGGGTGCCCAGCTGCAGGCGCGCTTCGGCATCTTCGGGACTCTTCGACACCGCATTCTTCAACTGGATCAGGGCGGCCTTGTTGTCGCCTTTCTGCTGGTACTGCTTGGCCTCGGCCAGCAGGGTTGCGGTGGATTCGTCGCGGCTGCAGCCACCCAGGGCGCCGAGCAGAAGGGCGCTCGTCAGGGCGGCGGTGGTCAGGGTGATCTTGGAGACTTTACGGGACATGGGTTCCTCAGGGGTTGTGCAGGTGCCGTCCGAAAGGCGGGCGACGAGTTTCCTCACTAACAATAATACCTCAAGGAATGGGATGTATCCCGCACAATCCTGCCCACATTTTTATTGCTGTTGCATGCACGCGATTTCTTCTGAGAACGTTATTTCCTAGAGGAATAATTGGAGGAATATTTATTTGCAGGGCGGAAGCATTTGAGGGCTGCATAACCCTAGCCGGCGTTGCCCTTGCGCAGGCGGCCGAGCAGGGCTTCGACGTTTTCTCCCACCGGCAAGCCATGGCGGCGCAGCAGCTGTATGTGCAGGACCATGTTTTCCAGCACCAGCTTGGCCGACACCGCTAACAGGGTCATCAGGCGGTCTTCGGTGCTGAAGTTTTCCATCGACGCGGCCATTTCGCACAGGTGAGCGGCCACCAGCTCGCGCAGGTCTTCCTCGGCAAAAGGCAGGTCGGCGAAATCGATCGGGTCTTCCTGCTCGACTTCGCGCATCAGTGCGGCGAGTTGTTCGGGTTTGATCGGCATGCGAATCTCCCTCCATTAACGGTAGAGCCATTCTAGAACATCTACTAGAATGGCCTGATGATGCCAAATGGAAACTCGCTGGAGGTGGGAGTCATCGGCGCCGGAACCGCGGGGCTGGCTACGGCCATTGCCCTGGCACGTGCCGGCCATGCGGTGACGGTGTTCGAGAAGCACCGCGCGCTGGCGCCGCTGGGCGCGGGCATCCTGATCCAGCCCCAGGGCATCGCGGCGCTGGACGCACTCGGCGTCGGCGCCGCCTTCCATGCGGCCAGCGTGCCGGTCACGCGCCTGATCGGCACCTGCCAGCGCAACTGGCGCATCGTCGATATCGACTACGGACAGGGCGAGGCGCGCGGTGTGAGCCGCACGGCCCTGGCCCAGCTGCTGCTCGATGCGGCGCTGGGCCTTGGTGTGCAGCTGCGCTATGCCAGCCCGGTCGAGCGGGTAGTGATGCACGGCGCGCAGGCGGCGCTCGTCACGCCGCATGAAGACCGGCGCTTCGACCTGGTGGTGATCGCCGACGGCGCGGCGTCCACGCTGCCGGTCCAGGTCGGGCTGGCGGTGGCGTCCACGGTCTATGAATGGGGCGCATTGTGGGCCATGTTCGACGTCGCCGATTGGGCCGGCCAGGCACTGCTGGAGCAGCGCTACGGCGGCACGCGCAGGATGTATGGGCTGATGCCGACTGCGCGCATCAAGGACAAGCTGCGCCTGTCGCTGTTCTGGAGCCTGCCCTGCGCCGGCTATGCGGCCTGGCAGGCGCAGTCCATCGAGGACTGGAAGGCTGAACTGCTGGACCTGTGGCCCGAGTCCAGCCCGGTGGTCGAGCAGATCGTGGGTCACGACCAGTTTGCGCTCGCCACCTACCGCCACGCGCGCGCCAAACGCCTGGCCAGCGGGCCGGTGTGCGTGGTCGGCGATGCGGCGCACGCCATGAGTCCACAGCTGGGCCTCGGGAGTACGCTGGCGGTGCAGGATGCGCTGGCGCTGGCCACCGCGGTCGGCGCGCAGGGCGCGATCGACGGCGGCGCGCTGTATTCGGACGAGCGCCTGTGCGCGGTGCGTAACTACCAGCTGTTCAGCAAGGCGCTGACACCCTGTTTCCAGGCCGAGGGCAACGGCCTGTGGCGCGACCTGCTGTTCGGGCTGGGCCTGAAGCTGCCCGGCATCCCGCAGCTGATGGTGCGCAGCATCGCCGCGCCGCCCCGGCAGGCGAAAAAAATCCCCGTGCCGGTCGCAGGGACCTTGCACGGGGACTGAGCGCCAACGCCGCGGCTTACATGTTGCGGCGGTACTGCCCACCCACCTCGAACAGCGCGGTGGTGATCTGGCCCAGCGAGCAGACGCGTACGGCGTCCATCAGTTTCTCGAACACGTTCTGGTTGTCGATCGCGGCCTGCTGCAGGGCGGCCAGGGCGGCCGGCGCCGCGTTCGCATTGCGGGCGTGGAAGGCGTCCAGGCGCGTGAGCTGCGACTGCTTCTCGTCGTCGGTGGAACGCGCCAGCTCGATCGTCGCCGGGGCTTCCGCGCCCTTCGGATTGCGGAAGGTATTCACGCCGATGATCGGCAGCGAGCCGTCGTGCTTCTTGTGCTCGTACAGCATCGACTCTTCCTGGATCTTGCCGCGCTGGTAGCCGGTTTCCATCGCACCCAGCACGCCGCCGCGTTCGGCGATGCGCTCGAATTCCTGCAGCACGGCTTCTTCGACCAGGTCGGTCAGTTCGTCCATGATGAAGGAACCCTGGTTCGGGTTCTCGTTCTTCGCCAGGCCCCATTCGCGGTTGATGATCAGTTGGATCGCCAGTGCGCGCCGCACGGATTCGTCGGTCGGTGTGGTGATCGCTTCGTCGTAGGCGTTGGTGTGCAGCGAGTTGCAGTTGTCGTAGATCGCGATCAGCGCCTGCAGCGTGGTGCGGATGTCGTTGAAGTCGATCTCCTGCGCGTGCAGCGAGCGGCCCGAGGTCTGGATGTGGTACTTCAGCTTTTGCGAGCGGTCGTTGGCGCCGTACTTGTCGCGCATCGATACGGCCCAGATGCGGCGCGCCACGCGGCCCAGCACCGTGTATTCCGGGTCCATGCCGTTCGAGAAGAAGAAGGACAGGTTCGGGGCGAAGTCGTCGATGTGCATGCCGCGCGCCAGGTAGGCTTCGACAAAGGTGAAGCCGTTCGACAGCGTGAACGCCAGCTGCGAGATCGGGTTCGCGCCGGCTTCGGCGATGTGGTAGCCCGAGATCGACACCGAGTAGAAGTTGCGCACCTGGTGGTGCACGAAATATTCCTGGATGTCGCCCATCACTTTCAGCGAGAACTCGGTACTGAAGATGCAGGTGTTCTGGCCCTGGTCTTCCTTCAGGATGTCGGCCTGCACGGTGCCGCGTACATTCGCCAGCACCCATTCCTTGATCTTCGCGGCTTCGTCCTGAGTCGGCTGGCGGCCGTTGTCAAGCACGAACTTGTCGATCTGCTGGTCGATGGCGGTGTTCATGAACATCGCCAGGATGGTCGGGGCCGGGCCGTTGATGGTCATCGAGACTGAGGTGCTCGGGCTGCACAGGTCGAAGCCGTCGTACAGCACCTTCATGTCGTCCAGGGTGGCGATCGAGACGCCCGAGTTGCCGACCTTACCGTAGATGTCGGGGCGCAGCGCCGGGTCGGCGCCGTACAGCGTCACCGAATCGAAGGCGGTCGACAGGCGCTTCGCGTCCATGCCGGTCGAGACCAGCTTGAAGCGCTTGTTGGTGCGGAAGGCATCGCCTTCACCGGCGAACATGCGGGTCGGGTCTTCGCCCTCGCGCTTGAAGGCGAACACGCCGGCCGTGAAGGGGAAGGAGCCTGGCACGTTTTCCAGCATCAGGAAGCGCAGCACTTCGCCGTGGTCTTCGAAACGCGGCAGCGCGACCTTGCGGATGGTGGTGCCAGACAGGGTTTTCTGCACCAGTTTGGTGCGGATTTCCTTGTCGCGGATTTTGACCACGTAGTCGTCGCCGGCATAGGCGGCCTGCATGTCGGGCCACATGTCCAGCAGCTTTTTCGCGTTGCCGTCCATCGCGTTCTCACGCTCGGTGATCAGGTCGTCCAGGACCACTTCGCGATTCGCGGCGGCCAGCATGCGCTTGGTTTCGCGCAGTTGCTGGCGCTCGCGTGCCAGCTTCACCTGTTTGGCCGTATTCTTATGGTAGCCGCGCACGGTGTCCGCGATCTCGGCCAGGTAGCGTGCGCGGGCCGGCGGCACGATCACGTTCTTGCCGCTCGAATGCTTCTGCTCGGGCGCCGCCAGTTTCGAGGCTTCGATCTTCAGGCCGAGTTCCGCCAGCTTCGGCAGCAGGCCGTGATACAGGGCGGTCACGCCGTCGTCATTGAAGCGCGACGCCTGGGTGCCGAACACCGGCATCTGGTCCGGGCTTTGCATCCACAGTTCGCGGTTGCGCTGGTATTGCTTCGCCACGTCGCGCAGCGCGTCCTGGGCGCCCTTGCGGTCGAACTTGTTGATGGCGATGAAGTCGGCGAAATCGAGCATGTCGATTTTCTCCAGCTGCGAGGCGGCGCCGAATTCCGGGGTCATCACGTACATTGAGGCGTCGACGTGCGGCACGATGGCGGCGTCGCCCTGTCCAATGCCCGACGTTTCGACGATCACCAAATCGAAGCCGGCGACCTTGCAGGCCGCGATCACGTCCGGCAGCGCGTGCGAGATTTCCGAACCCGCTTCGCGCGTGGCCAGCGAGCGCATGAAGACGCGCGCTTGCCCGTTCCACGGATTGATGGCGTTCATGCGGATGCGGTCGCCGAGCAGGGCGCCGCCGGACTTGCGGCGCGACGGATCGATCGAGATCACCGCGATGTTCAGGCGGTCGTTCTGGTCGAGGCGGATGCGGCGGATCAGTTCATCGGTCAGCGAGGACTTGCCGGCGCCGCCGGTGCCGGTGATGCCCAGCGCCGGCACTTTCATGTTGTCGGCGGCTTCGACGATCTGCTTGCGCAGTTCCGGGTCGGCCTTGCCGTTTTCCAGCGCGGTGATCAGCTGGGCCAGCGGGCGGTGGCGTGCGGCGATGTCGCCCTGCTGGAGCGCGTCGATGCTGGTCGGCGCGTAGGGCGAAAGGTCGATGTCGCAGGCTTCGATCATCGAGCGGATCATGCCGACCAGGCCCATGCGCTGGCCGTCTTCCGGGCTGAAGATGCGCGTCACGCCATAGGCGTGCAGTTCGGCGATCTCGGACGGGACGATCACGCCGCCGCCGCCGCCGAAGACCTTGATGTGGGCGCCGCCGCGTTGTTTCAGCAGGTCGATCATGTACTTGAAGTACTCGACGTGGCCGCCCTGGTAGCTGGAGATGGCGATGCCTTGCACGTCCTCGGCCAGGGCCGCGGTGACGACGTCGTCGACCGAGCGGTTATGGCCGAGGTGGATGACTTCGACGCCGTTCGACTGCAGGATGCGGCGCATGATGTTGATCGAGGCGTCATGGCCGTCGAACAGGGAAGCGGCGGTAACGAAGCGCACCTTGTTGGCCAGTTTTGGCTGTTCAGGCAGGTCGAGCTTGGCGGCGGGGGTGATGTCGTTCATGGTGTTCCTTCTGGAATCGGAAGCGGACAGGGTCGATTTGTACGGTATATGACGTTAACGTTAACGTCAAGTTCGGGGTGTGGGGATTTGATGCGTTCGGCGATATGGGAGATGGCGCGAATGATCAACAGTGCCATACCGCGTGGACTCGGGAGTCCACCCTACGAAAAGCGGGGTTCCGTAGGGTGGACCGGGCCACGCAAGGCACCTGTGTCCACGCGGTACGACATCAATATTTACGCGGCGCGTTTTTTGACGTTGCCGCTGAGCAGCTCAGCCTTGCGCAAACGGAAAGTCTCGACCGCCTCTTCCTTCACATGACCGAAGCCGCGGATCTGTTCCGGCAGGCTGGCCAGTTCCACCGCATCGGCATGCGAGGCGGCAGTCAAGGAAGCCAGCAGCGCTTCGATCATCTGGCGGTATTCCGCGATGAGGGCACGCTCCATCTTGCGCTCGGCCGTGTAGCCGAACACGTCGAACGCACCGCCACGCAGGCCTTTCAGCTTGGCCAGCAGCTTGAACGCGCCGAACATCCACGACCCGAACTCCTGCTTCACCAGCTCGCCCTTGGCGTTCTTCTTCGCGAACATCGGCGGCGCCAGGTTGAACTTCAGCTTCACGTCGCCTTCGAACTGCGACTTCACGCTTTCCAGGAAGCGGCCATCGGTGTACAGGCGCGCCACTTCATACTCGTCCTTGTAAGCCATCAGTTTGAAATAGTACTTGGCCACGGCCATCGACAGCCGGTTGCCCATGCTGACCGCCGTTTCGGCCGCGCGCACGCGCTCGACCAGGTCCAGGTACACGCCAGCGTAGGCCGCATCCTGGTAAGCGGTCAGGAAGTCGACGCGCTTCTTGATGACGTTGTCCAGGCTCTGCGGCATCTGCACCAGCACCGCCTGGGTCGGCGTCGCGGTGCGCTCGACGCGCTTGAAGTCGACCGCGGCGCGGCGGCCCCACAGGAAGCTCTTCTTGTTCGAGGCCACCGCCACGCCATTCAGCTCGATCGCGCGCATCAGGGATGCTTCGGTCAGCGGAATGCGGCCCTTTTGCCAGGCGTAACCCATCAGGAACAGGTTGGTGGCGATCGAGTCGCCCATCAGCGCGGTCGCCAGTTTGGTCGCATCGACGAAATCGGCGCCGGATGCGCCCCCGACCGCTTCCACGATCAGGCCGCGCACGTCCTCGGCCGGGAACTGCCAGTCGGCGTTCTGGGCAAAGGTGCCGGTCGGCTGCTCGTGCAGATTGACGATGGCCAGCGTGCGACCGGGGCGCATCTTCGAGATCGCATCGGCGGCGCCGGTGGTGAGCATGTCGCAGCCCAGCACCAGGTCGGCTTCACCGGTGGCGATGCGCTGGGCGCGCAGGCGTTCCGGGGTAGCGGCGATCTTCACGTGCGAGGTGACCGAACCGTTCTTCTGGCTCATGCCGGTCATGTCCAGCACCGAGGCGCCTTTCGCTTCCAGGTGCGCGGCCATGCCCATCAGGGCGCCGACGGTGATCACGCCGGTGCCGCCGATGCCGTTGATCAGGATGTTGTACGGGTGCTCGACGCTCGGCAGCACAGGCTCGGGCAGCGCGCCCCAGCCATCGTCATCGCCCTTGCTGACACCAGCCTTGTTCTTCTTCAGCGTGCCGCCTTCGACGGTGACGAAGCTCGGGCAGAAGCCCTTGGCACAGGAATAATCCTTGTTGCAGGACGACTGGTCGATCTGGCGCTTGCGGCCAAAGTCCGTTTCCTTCGGCAGGATCGAGACGCAGTTCGACTGGATGCCGCAGTCGCCGCAGCCTTCGCAAACGGCTTCGTTGATGACCATGCGCTTGGGCAGGTCGGGGAACTCGCCTTTCTTCCTGCGGCGGCGCTTCTCGGCGGCGCAGGTCTGGTCGTAGATGATGACCGACACGCCCGGCAAGTCGCGCAATTCTCGCTGGATGTCGTCCATCTCCTTGCGGTCGTGCAGGGTGACGATGCCCGGCAGCGTGGAGCGGTCGGCGTAGCGCGACAAGTCTTCGGTGACCAGGGCGATGCGCTTCACGCCTTCGGCCGCCATCTGCTGGGCGATCATCGGCACCGAGGTCTGGCCGTCGACCGGCTGGCCGCCGGTCATCGCCACCGCATCGTTGTACAGGATCTTGTAGGTGATGTTCACCTTGGCCGACACCGCGGCGCGCACCGCCAGGTAGCCCGAGTGGAAGTAGGTGCCGTCGCCCAGGTTCTGGAACACGTGCGGCACTTTCGAGAACGCGGCCTGGCCGATCCAGGGCGCGCCTTCGCCGCCCATGTGGGTGGTCAGCTTGTTCATCTCGGGGTAGATCGAGGTGGCCATCACGTGGCAGCCGATGCCGGCCAGCGCGAAGGAACCGTCGGGCACCTTGGTCGAGGTGTTGTGCGGGCAGCCGGAGCAGTAGAAGGCCGGGCGGAAGGGCGTGGTGATCGCCTTTTGCAGCACGGCGTCTTTCGCATCAAGGAAGGCCAGGCGCGCGCGGATCAAATCGCGCGTGGTGTCGTCCTGCACCAGGCGCGCGATGCGGCCGGCGATCACGCGCGCCACCTGGGCCACCGAGAAGTCGGCTTTCGGCGGCAGCAGCCAGTCGCCGCGCGGCGCAACCCATTCGCCCTTGTCGTCGAACTTGCCGATGATGTGCGGGCGGACGTCGTCGCGCCAGTTGTACAGCTGTTCCTTCAACTGGTACTCGACCACCTGGCGCTTCTCTTCCACCACCAGGATTTCTTCCAGCCCCTGCGCGAATTCGCGCACGCCTTCCGGCTCCAGCGGCCAGATCATCGCGACCTTGAACAGGCGCAGGCCGACTTTCGCGGCCATGACTTCGTCGATGCCGAGTTCTTCCAGCGCTTCCAGCACGTCCAGGTAGGATTTACCCGAGGCGATGATGCCGAGCTTGGCGTTCGGGCTGTCGATGGTGGTGTGATTCAGCTTGTTTTCGCGGGCGTAGGCCAGGGCTGCATAGATCTTGTAGTCCTGCATCAGCGCTTCCTGGTTGCGCGCCTGCTGGCCCAGCGGGACCGACGACAACTTCGTATTCAGGCCGCCTTCGGGCATCACGAAGTCCTGTGGCAGCTTCACCTGCACGCGGTGCGGGTTGGCGTCGACCGAGGCGCTCGATTCGACCGTGTCGGCCAGGGCCTTGAAGGCCACCGCGCAGCCCGAGAAGCGCGACATCGCCCAGCCGTGCACGCCCAGGTCCAGGTATTCCTGCACGTTGCAAGGGTAGAGCACCGGGATCATGCAGGCCGAGAAGATGTGGTCCGACTGGTGCGGCAGGGTCGAGGAGTAGGCGCCGTGGTCGTCGCCGGCCACCAGCAGCACGCCGCCATGTTTCGATGTGCCGGCGTGGTTCATGTGCTTGAAGACGTCGCCGCAGCGGTCGACGCCCGGGCCCTTGCCGTACCACATGGCGAACACGCCGTCGTACTTGCTCGGGCCGATCAGGTCGACGGTTTGCGTGCCCCAGACGGCGGTCGCGGCCAGGTCTTCGTTCACGCCCGGCACGAACTGCACGTGGTTGGCTTCCAGGTGCGGCTTCGCCTTCCACAGGGTTTCGTCGAGGCCGCCCAGGGGCGAGCCGCGGTAGCCGGAGACGAAACCGGCCGTGTCCAGGCCGGCGGCGGCATCGCGCTCGCGCTGCATCATCGGCAGGCGCACCAGGGCCTGGATACCGGACAGGAAGATGTTGCCGGTCTTGGCGGTGTACTTGTCGTCGAGACTGACCGTGTCGAGGGTAACGGTGGTGAGGCGCGAGGAATAGTCGTGCGCAGGCTCGCGCGGCGCGGCGGTGTCGGGCATGTGTGTCTCCAGCTTGTCGTGGTGTGTGCCTGCCGTTGGAGCGCGCCGGGTAGGCGGGCATTGCGGCAGGTCGTTATCGCGGTAAGCGACTTATCGGTCGGCGTGGAGTGTAGGGCCTGCGTCAGCGAAGGGGGAAATACGGAATCGGGATGGGGGTATAAGAAAAACTGATGGCCTGGATATTCAGGCGCGCAGCCGGGCGCCCGGCCATTGCCCGTTCGCGCATAGGGTCGCTGTGACCTCGCGCACCAGGCGGCCGATGGCCGCCGCGGCATTCGTCAGCGGGATGTTGCGCGAGGCGCAAAGGGTCACGCCGCGCCGGATCGGCGGGCTGTGCACCGGCACGGCCACCAGGGCGCCGCTGTCGATCTCGGCGCGCAGCGGCGCCAGCGGCAGCAGGGTCGCGCCCATGTCGGCCAGCAGGGCGGATTTCAGGATCGCGATCGAATTGATCTCGATGATGTTGGCCAGGGCCAGCCCGGCGCCGGCGGCCGTCTGCTCGATCAGCGGGCGCACGCCGTGCTGGCGCGCCGGCAGGATCAGAGTGCTGGCCAGCGCCGCGCCGAGCGTGATCGCGGGGCCTGGCGGCACCCAGGCGGAGCCGGCGCGGCAGATGTAGACCAGGTCTTCCTCGACCAGCGGCGTCGCTTCGAAGCTGCCAAGCTGACCGTCGTCGAACAGCACGGCCAGGTTCAGGCGTCCGGATTTCAGCTGCTCGATCAGGTTGCCGGTGATTTCCTCGGTCAGCTGCAGGGTGATCTCGGGATAGGTGGCGCGCGCGGCGGTGAGCAGGGGCAGGGCGAGGGCGCCGGAAATGCTGTGCGGCAGGCCGAGCGTGACGCTGCCCGAGGGACGCGTGGCCGACTGGGTAACGGCGGAGCGGGCGTCGGCCACCTGTTTCAGGATCGCCTGGGCATGTTCATAGAAGATCTTGCCGGCATCGGTGCTGAGCACGCCGTGCGCCGAGCGGTGCAGCAGCTGGGCGCCGAGCTCTTCTTCCAGCTGGCGCAGCTGCTGGGTCAGCGCCGGCTGCGCCACGTGCAGCACCAGTGCGGCGCGCGAGAGCGAGCCATGGTCGACGATGGCCACAAAATAGCGAAGTTGCCGTAATTCCATGAAAACTATTTGTGCCTGTTTGCAACACTAGTTGCTTTACTTTATCGACAGGAAGGCGATCGGGGAAGGCGGGGCGCTATACTTTGCGGTCCGCCGCGGTGGCGGAGATTAACACATCGCCTGTCCAGCAATGCTCAAGAAAATCGATTCCTCCCAGCTGCGCATCGGTATGGCCATCCACGACCTGGATTGCGGCTGGATGGAGCACCCCTTCGTGCGCGCCCGTTTCGTGCTCACTAGCGAAGACGAGATCCGCAAGATCATCAAGGCCGGCATCCGCAGCCTGGTGATCGATTGCGCCAAAGGGCTGGACGTGGCGGACGCCCCGACCCTGGCCGAAGTCCGGGACCGGACCGAACAGGAAGTGGTCGAGATCGCGGCCCGGCCCGTCAAACCGGCGCGCGCTTCCCTGGCCGACGAGATGCAGCGCGCGGTGAACATCCGGCGCCAGGCGGTGGGCCTGGTGCGCACCGTGATGCAGGACGCGCGCCTGGGCAAGGCGGTGGAACTCGACAACGTGAGTCCGGTGGTGCAGAACATCACCGAATCGATCCTGCGCAATTCCGGCGCGCTGCTCGGTCTCCTGCGCATCAAGACCAAGGACGACTACACCTTCCTGCATTCGGTCAGCGTGTGCACGCTGCTGGTGGCGTTCTGCCGTTCACGCGGCATGGACGAGGAAACGATTTACCAGGCCGGCATCGGCGGCCTGCTGCACGATACCGGCAAGGCGCTGGTGCCGGACGCGATCCTGAACAAGCCGGGCCGCCTCACCGACGAGGAATTCGCGATCATCAAGCGGCATCCGCGCGACGGCTACGACATCCTGTGCCGGAACCCGGAAATCGGTGCGATCCCGCTCGACATCACGCTGCACCACCACGAGCGGCGCGACGGCAGCGGCTACCCCGACCTGCAGAAAGAGGGCGAGATCAGCGAACTGGCGCAGATGGCGGCGATCGTCGACGTCTACGATGCGATCACCTCGGACCGCAGCTACCACAAGGGCATGCCGGCGGCGGATGCGCTGCGCAAGATCTACGAGTGGAGCAAGTTCCACTTCAACCCGGCGCTGACCCAGGAATTCATGCGCTGCGTGGGCATCTACCCGGTCGGCACCATGGTCATGCTGGAGTCGGGACGCCTGGGCGTGGTGGTCGAGCCGCACGAAAGCAACCTGCTCACGCCGAAGGTGAACGTGTTCTTCAACACGAAAAGCCAGACCTATATCCGGCCCGAGCTGCTGGACTTGTCGCGCCCGTTCGGCTTCGGCGGCGGCGACAAGATCCTGCGCCACGAGTCGCCGGACAAGTGGCAGGTCGATCCGAACCGCTTCCTGCTGGTCGCTTAGAAGAATTCGGCCGTATCGTTCGAGGCCACGGTCTGCAGCAGGCCTTGCTCGACCAGCTCGTTGTAGTGGCAGGCCTGGTTGCGGCCGTGGGTCTTGGCGAAATACAGGGCCTGGTCGGCATGGCCGAGCGTGACCACCGGCGAATCGAAGGGGCTGATGCTGACGAAACCGACGCTCACCGTGACCCGCCCCACCTGCGGGAAGTCGTAGGCTTCGACATTCGCGCGGAAGCGGTCGATGATGCGGCGCGCATTCTCCAGCGTGGTGGCGCGCAGCAGCACCACGAATTCCTCGCCGCCGAAACGGAATACCCGGTCCTGCGCACGGAACGAAGCCTGCAGCTGGTTCGCGATCAGGATCAGCACCTCGTCGCCATACAGGTGGCCGAAGGTGTCGTTGACGAGCTTGAAATGGTCGACGTCGACCACGGCCAGCCACTGCTTTTCCTCTTCGCGATGCTGGCGCCGCTCGGGCTGGCCGGGCTGTGGCGGCTCGGGTTCGCAGGGGCATTGCAGCATGCGCGCCAGCTGGTCCTCGAAGGTCTTGCGGTTCAGGAGGCCGGTGAGCGAATCGCGTTCGCTGTAGTCGAGCAGGTTCTGGAAATTCCGGTAGACGCCGACGATGCCGGCCACCGTATGGATGGTCTGGGCCGGGAAGGGCGCCGCGCGCACGATCTCGAGGCAGGTATCGGCCTTGTCGCCGAACCAGATCGGCAGCCACAGGGTGCGGGTGCCATCGGGCGCCACGGCTTCGGCGCTGGTTTCGCGAGCAGCCAGGCAGGCCGCGAGTTCGGGATAGCTGGCCAGCGGCGCTCCCGGCACGGCGCTGTCGAGCGCATCGTGGACCCGGGCGCCGGCGCCGGCTTCGATGCTGGCACGGACCCGCACATGGAGCTGGCCGGCAACGTTATAGAGGGATAACACCCGCGTCTGCGCGGCGGCGGCCAGTTCCTGGACTGCCGCGATCACCGAGATATCGAGCATCGTGTGGTCGCGGTGGCCAGTCATGTCCACCATGTGTTTCAGAAGGGAATCCATGTCATTCTCAGAAATGTAATCTACCCACTCGCCGCAACACGGCGCCCTGCCACTTCTCTACAGAAGGTTAAATTTCCAAAGAGCAAGTGGAACAGCATAAACGTTTTTTGCATTTACAGCAATAATTTCGCCTATTCTTTTGGCGAAATGGCTGCACACCATTTCTCGTTTGCGACAGCTCAAACATTTCCTCAAGTAAATGATTCCCATGGGAAAATTTGAGCACACTCAAGTTGCCGTACGGCACTAAAACATATGATGAACTCACTGAAACGGAAACGACAACGCAGTGTCAGCCGAGTCAGGGAAGTACTCCGTTTCAGGGTTGTTCTTATAAACCACCATATGGAGTTTGTCATGAAAACGATCTTTACCGCTATCCAAGCTTTCGTTGCTGATGAAGACGGTGTGACTGCCATCGAGTATGGCCTGATCGCTGCCCTGATCGGCGTCGCGATGGCCGGTGCGGCTACGCTGCTGGGTGAGCAGATCGAAACGACCTTTACCACCGTGAAAGACAAGCTGGTCGCTGCACTGGCTCCGTAATTCACTAGGTCTTGCCCTCCGGACTCCGGTCCGGAGGGCTTTTTTTTTTGAGGAGCGCAATCATGCCCGTGCAAACCTGGCTTGACCTGATGCTGCTTGTCCTTGCCGTCGGCGCCGCGGTGACCGACCTGGCGATCCGCAAGATCCCGAATCTCCTGTTGCTCGCCGCCTGGTGCGGCGTCTTCGGCCTGCACCTTTCCGGCGCCACCCCCGCCGGGTCCGCCGCCGCCGCGCTGGGCGGCGCCGCAGTCGGCTTCGCCCTGTTCATCCCCCTTTATATGTTGCGCGGCATGGCTGCCGGCGACGTCAAGCTGATGGCCACCGTCGGCCTGTTCTTCGGTCCGGGCCAGACCCTCCATGCCTGCATCCTGGCCTGGTGTGCGGGCGGGGTCATGGCGCTCCTGATCATTCTTGCCACCGGACGCTGGCAGCTGGCCTGGAGCGCGCTGCGCAAGCTGGTGCTGGCGCTGCTGCCCTTGCCGCTGCTGGCCTGGCTGCGCGTCGATCCTGGCCCCGGGCCTGGTTCTGCTGCGGACGGCGCGCCTGCCCAGAGCGCCGGCTCCATGCCCTATGGATTGGCAATCGCGCTGAGCGCGCTCTGGCTGCTGGCACAGCGTTACCACGGCTGAGCGCCATAGCTTGCTACATCTCAAGGGCGCCAGGGACCGGCTCGCTAGAATTGATGACGTCAGGAAATATTTTGCTGCTGTACGAGGAGAAAGCGATGATCGAAACCTTGTCGTGGAGCCCAGGGACCGCCGCCGAGCGCATGGCGCCGGCCGCGCCGCCGGGCGAGCTGGAGGTGGCGGCAATCCTGCCGCGCCAGGCCAAGTCGGTCAGCGACACCGGGCTCGATGCACGCCTCGTGGCGGCGCTGGCGCTGAAGACCCTGCACGCAACCGGACGCGCGCCGCTGCCGCTGCTTGCCGGCAGGCTGCGCCTGTCTGTCAGCGTACTGCGCGAAGTGCTGGCCGGGCTGATGACCGAACAGCAGGCCGAAGTGGCCTGGTGCGGTGAATCGGACATCGATGTCCAGTACCAGCTGACCCCGATCGGCCAGCGCGCCGCGCTCGCGGCCCTGGCCGAGTGCCGCTATGTCGGCCCGGCGCCGGTGACGCTGGCGGCCTGGCGCGCGCTAATCGAGCGCCAGTCGCTGCGCCAGCCCGGCGCCAGCCGTCCGCGCGCCGCCGACCTGGCCGCGCTGCTGGCCGGCGACGCCCTCGATGCGGCCCAGCGCGACCTGCTCGGCGCTGCCCTGCAGTCGCAGCGCGCACTGCTGCTGCACGGACCCAGCGGCAGCGGCAAGACGACCCTGGCGCGCAAGCTGGCGCGCCTGCTGCCCGGGGCGGTCGCGGTGCCGCACGCGGTGCTGATCGGCGGACGCATCGTGCGCCTGTACGATCCGGCCTGCCACCCGGCGCCGCTGCCGCTGGCGCGCCAGCTGGAAGAGCGGCGCAGCTGCGACGCGCGCTGGGTGATTTGCCAGCGTCCGCTGGTGCACGTCGGCGCCGACTTCGACGCCGCCGACTTCGAACTGCGTTTCGATAGCGAACATGGCGTGCTGCAGGCGCCGCCCCAGCTGCAGGCGAACAACGGCATCCTCGTCATCGACGACCTCGGGCGCCAGCGCCTGCCCGCTTCCGAGTTGCTGAACCGCTGGCTGGGACCGCTCGACGGCGGCCCGCTGCGCCTGGGCGGACAGGCCGAGTCCCTGCCTTTCGATGCGCTGCTGGTATTCGTCACCAACCTGGCGCCGTCGAGCGTGTTCGATCCGGCCATGCTGCGCCGGGTCGGCTACCGCATCGGACTGGGCGCGTTGCCGGACGCCGGCTACCGCGCGCTGGTACGGCGCCAGTGCCGCCTGCGCGGCCTGGACTGCCCCGAGAACGTGCTCGAGCACCTGGTGACGCGCCTGCACCGCCAGAGCGGCACGCCGCTGCTGGCCTGCTACCCGCAGGAACTGCTCGGCCGCCTGTCCGATTTCGCCAGCCTGGCCGGCGCTGAGCCGTGCCTGAGCATTGCCGCCCTGGAGCAGGCGTGGAACAGCGTCTGCGCCAGCGTCCCGACCCCTGCCGCAGGAATCGCATCATGAAAAACAAGCGTGCCCTTGCCGTGATGGCGGTTGCCATCCTGTTCGGCCTGACGGCCGTGATCCTGGCCTCGCGCTGGCTGCTGATGCAGCCGGGGTCCAATTCCGGCCATATCGTGGTGGCCGCCACCGACATCAGCCTCGGCCAGCGCCTCACGCCCGAGATGCTGAAGCTGGCCGACTGGCCGTCCGACAGCGTGCCGAAAGGCGCCTATGCCGATCCGCAAAAGCTGGCCGGCCGGGTGCTCAGGAGCAGCGTGCTGGCGGGCGAACCGGTCAGCGAAGCCAAGCTGGCCCCGGCCGGCACCCTGGGCGGCCTGTCGGCCCTGATCACCGAAGGCAAGCGCGCCATCACGGTGCGCGTGAACGACGTGATCGGCGTGGCCGGCTTCACCCTGCCGGGCAACTACGTCGACATCATCGTCAGCACCCGCAAGGACCCGCAGCCCGGCGAGAACCGCGAGCAGGACATCTCGAAGATCGTGCTCGAGCGGATTCTGGTGCTGGCCGTGGCCCAGGAAGTCAACCGCGACGAAACCAAGCCGCGCGTGGTGAACGCCGTCACGCTCGAAGTGTCGCCCGAGCAGGCCGAGACGCTCGACCTGGCGCGCAGCGTCGGCACCCTGTCGCTGGCGCTGCGCAACCAGGTCGATCCGCAGTCGGCCCAGACCGGCGGCGCCACCAAGCTGACGCTGCTGCCGGGCGCCACGCCGCCGAAACCCGTGCCGGCGAAGCCCGCCGCCGCGCCGCGTCCGCAAAAACCGGCCGTGCACCGCGTCGCCACGCCTCCTGCGCGCCGCAACTGCGTTGCTGTCATCAATGGCCTGCATTCCTTGCAAGAGTGCTTCTGAACCCTAACGTGTGCCAGGTGAAACCATGAACACGAGTCCCACGAAAACCCGCCATGCCCGCTGCCTGCTGCTCGGCGGCCTGGCGCTGGCGCTGGCCGGCACGGCGCAGGCGGCGCGCCCCGCGGCCCAGGCCGATACTGCGCCGGCCGCCGGCGCGCGCAGCGAACTCGGTCCGCGCTGCAGCGGCGAGGCCGCGCGTCCGGCCCAGGTTGCGCTCCAGATGGGCAAGTCGACCCTGATGCGCCTGCAGGAACCGGTGCAGAACCGCAGCGTCGGCAACCCGTCGGTGGTGCAGGCGATGCTGGTGGCGCCCGACACCATGTACATCGCCGGCATCGACGTCGGCACCACCAACATGATCGTGCAGGGCAGGAGCGGCCTGTGCAGCGTGCTCGACATCACCGTGGCAATGGACCCGAGCGCCTTGCAGGCCACGCTGGCCGCGGTCATGCCCGAGGAAAAGGACATCCGGGTGCTGGCCGCCGCCGATTCCCTGGTCCTGAGCGGAACCGTGTCGGACGCCGGCGCCGTGGCGCGCGCCGCCGAGCTGGCGCTGGCCTATGTGCGCAAGCCGCTGCGTGCGATGAATGCGGTGCCGAAGGAGCTGGCGCCGGACCAGCAGAATGCCGCCGCCAACGGCGGATCGAATGCCGCCAACCTGCGCGTGGTGAATTTGCTGAGCGTGAGCGCGCCGCAGCAGGTGCAGCTCGAAGTCAAGGTGGCCGAGGTCTCGAAGACCCTGCTCGAACGTCTCGAGGCCGGCGTCAACTGGCGCACGACGTCCGGCAGCTGGGCAGCCGCCCTGGCATCGAATTTCCTGAGCGGTAATATTAATGGAGGCCTGCGCCTCGGCAAAGGCAACGGCAACGGCTTCGGCGTCGATGCCGAAACCAAGGACAGCTTGGTGCGCGTGCTGGCCGAGCCGAACGTGATGGCGATCAGCGGCCAGGAAGGCAGCTTCCTCGCGGGCGGCAAGTTCTACATCCCGGTGTCCCAGGACCGCGACAGGGTCACGCTCGAGGAAAAGGAATTCGGCGTCGGCCTGCGCTTCACGCCAACGGTGCTCAGCGGCGGCCGCATCAACCTGCGCGTGACGCCCGAGGTCTCGGAACTGTCGCGCGAGGGCATCGGCATCAGCGCCGTCGGCCTGTCCGGCGGCGCCATCCTGCCGGTGGTGACGACCCGGCGCGCCAGCACCACCGTCCAGCTGTACGACGGCCAGAGCTTCGCCATCGGCGGCCTGATCAAGAACAACCTGGTGACCAACCTGAAAGGCCTGCCGCTGCTCGGCCAGGTACCGGTGCTGGGCGCGCTGTTTCGCAGCACCGACTTCCAGCAGGACCGCACCGAACTCGTGTTCGTGATCACGGCGCGCCTGGTCAAGCCCCTGACGGAAACGGCTTACGCGCTGCCGACCGACCGCGTGGATGCCCCTTCGCGCGCCGCGCTAATGCTCGGGGGCAGGCTCGAGGGCCCGCCGGCGCCGAGCAATGCCATCGCCCGTCCGGCCCAGAGCGTCGACGGTTTCGAACTCAAATAGGAGGCAGCCATGGCTACCTGCAAGACCATCGCGTGCGTGGCGTTGCTGCTGCTGACCCAGGGCTGCTCGACCGCTCCGCGCTTCACCAAGAACTTTGGCGCCTCGGTACGCGCCAATCTGGCGGCGCAGACCATCGCGCCGCAAAACGCCGCCAATGCCAATCCGGC
Organism: Massilia sp. IC2-278; assembly: GCF_020708045.1. GTDB lineage: Bacteria > Pseudomonadota > Gammaproteobacteria > Burkholderiales > Burkholderiaceae_D > Telluria. Next base: position 174,130 of record NZ_JAJFES010000002.1, on the reverse strand, counting down.
ACACGGCATCGACGGGCCGGCGGCGCGCGCCGCGCAGGCCCGCTACCAGCGTTCGTTCGCCCAGCCGGAGCCAGAGCCGGCGCCGGTCATCAGGATCATGGGCAGCGGGCAGTGAGTATGGTCATGCGCGCTTGTGCGCTGCGGACGCGCAGGCCGGCGCCCGAGACGCCATGGCGGCGTGCCGGGCGCCGGCTGGCGCGTTCGCCTCCCGATTTCCACTTGCCATTTGAGCCTCAACGAGGATCGTCATGAAAGCCCTATTGATCAGCCGCGACAGCCTGCTGTATGCCGACATCGCCTCGCAGGGTGCGGCGCGCGTGCCGCCGCTGAACGTCGCCAACAGCCGCGTCTCGATGCGCGAAGCGCTCGACCGCCCCCTGGCCGAAGCGCCCGGACTGGTGATCGTCGATGCCGGCGCCGGGGCGCCCGACGACGCCGACCTGCTCGAACGCCTGGCGCGCCAGTATCCGGAAGCGCAGTTCATGCTGCTCACCGGCGAACACCATACCCAGCTCCTGATCCGCGCCATGCGCGCCGGCGTGCGCGAAGTGCTGCAGCTGCCGCTGGCGCACCGCGCCTTCCATGAAGCCATGGACCGCATTGCCGCCGCCGCCGGCGTCGCCCAGCTCCGCGAAGGCAAGGTGCTGGCCTTCATCGCCTGCAAGGGCGGCAGCGGCGCCACCTTCATCTCCACCAACTTCGGGTATGCGCTGGCGACGCTGGCCGAGAAAAAGGTGCTGTTGATCGACCTGCACGGCCAGTTCGGCGATGCCGCGCTCTACGTGTCGGACCAGAAGCCGACCATGACCCTGTCCGACGTCTGCGAACAGATCGCGCGCATCGACGGGCCTTTCCTGGAGTCCTGCCTGGTACACGTGACGCCCGGCTTCGGCGTGCTGGCTGCAGCCGACGATCCGGCGCAAACCAAGGAAGCCAAGCCGGAACACATCGATGCCATCCTGCGCGTGGCGCGCCAGCATTACGACTACATCGTGCTCGACGTCGGCCGCCAGATCGACGCCGTGTCGCTGCGCGCGCTCGACAGCACCGACACCATCTACCCGGTGCTGCAACTGGCGCTGCCCGACATCCGCGATGCCCGCCGCCTGCTCGACATCTTCCGCTCGCTCGGCTACCCGATCGAAGGTATCCGCCTGATCGTCAACCGTTACGAAAAGGGCGGGCGGCTGCGCCTGCCCGACCTGCACGCCGCGCTCGGCTGCGAAGTCGTGCACACCGTCCCCAACGATTACATCGCCGTCACCGACTCGGTGAACCAGGGTGTGCCGGTGCTGGAACTGTCGCGCGCCAGCGCGGCGGCGCGCAGCCTGGCCGACCTGGTCGAACTGGTCACCGCGCGCCGCGCGCCCGAAAGCCGCGGCCTGCTCGGCCGCCTGTTCGGCCGCGGCGAAAACGATTACTGAAAGGAGTAGCCATGTCGCTGCGCGAACGCCTGTCCGTATCCGATGACGAACGCCGTCCCGGAGCCCATTCCGCCGACGCCACGAACGGCGCCTACCAGGAACTGAAGAAGTCGATGCACCAGATGATCCTCGACCGGATCGACCTGGAGCGCCTGAAGCGCCTGACGGTCGAGCAGTTCAAGCATGAACTGGCCTTGCTGATCCAGCGCATCATCGAGGAAGAACGCATCGTCCTCAACCAGCACGAGCGCCACAACCTGGTGCTCGACATCCAGCATGAAATGCTCGGCTTCGGCCCGCTCGAGCCGCTGCTGAACGACCCGACCGTGTCCGACATCCTGGTCAATACCGCCAGCCGCGTCTACGTAGAGCGGCGCGGCAAGCTGGAACTCACCGACATTGCCTTCCACGACAACGCGCACCTGATGAAGATCATCGAGAAGATCGTCTCGCGCGTCGGCCGCCGCGTCGACGAGTCGAGCCCGATGGTCGACGCGCGCCTGCCGGACGGTTCGCGCGTGAATGCGATCATTCCGCCGCTGGCGGTGGATGGCCCGCTGCTGTCGATCCGCCGCTTCGGCGCCGCGCCGCTGACGGTGCAGAACCTGCTCGACTACAAAAGCGTGACGCCGCCGATGATCCAGGTGCTGCAGGGCCTGGGCATCGCCAAGATCAACATCCTGATCTCGGGCGGCACCGGCAGCGGCAAGACCACCTTGCTGAACCTGCTGTCCGGCTTCATCCCGGCCAGCGAGCGCATCGTCACCATCGAGGATGCCGCCGAGCTGCAGCTGCGCCAGCCGCACGTGGTGCGCCTGGAAACGCGGCCGCCGAATATCGAAGGCAAGGGCGAAGTCACCCAGCGCGCGCTGGTGAAGAATTCGCTGCGCATGCGCCCCGACCGCATCATCCTGGGCGAGGTGCGCGGCCCGGAGGCGCTCGACATGCTGCAGGCGATGAACACCGGCCACGAAGGCTCGCTCGCCACGATCCACTCGAACACCCCGCGCGACGCCCTGGCGCGGCTCGAGAACATGGTCGGCATGGCCGGCGTGAACCTGACGCCGCGCGCGATCCGCCAGCAGATCTGCTCGGCCGTGACCGTGGTGGTACAGGCCTCGCGCCTGATCGACGGCTGCCGCAAGCTGGTCAGCATCCAGGAAATCACCGGCATGGAAGGCGACATCATCTCGATGCAGGAGATCTTCCGCTTCGAGCAGACCGGGGTCGACCGCGACGGCAAGGTGCAGGGCCAGTTCAGCGCCACCGGCGTGCGGCCGCGCTTTGCCGACCGCCTCAAGATGTATGGCGCCGCGATCCCCGACGACACCTTCGACCCCGACCGCATCTTCCAATGAACCGGCAGGCCGCGCCTGCAGTGGAGCCGCACGATGGATGTCCTTTTCTACAGTTTCACCGTGTTCCTGTTCGCCGCCGTCATCCTGCTGATCGAAGGCGTCTGGCTGTGGTGGTCGAGTAACCACGGCAAGGCGGCGCAGCGTGTGGCGCGCCGCCTGCAGGTGATGTCGGGCGGCGCCGGACGCTCGGGCGAGCGGATCTCGATCCTGAAGCAGCGCCGCTTCAGCGGCAACGACGCCCTGGACCGCCTGCTGCACGGCATACCGCTGCTGAAGCGCCTCGACACGCTGCTGGTGCAGGCCGGCAGCAAGCTGACAGTCGACCGCTTCCTCGGTTGCTCGCTGGCGGCGATGCTGGCGGCCCTGCTCTTGAGCGCGCGCTTGCCGGCGCCGCTGCCGGCGCGTTTCGTGCTGGCGCTGCTGGCGTTCGGCCTGCCCTGGATGCTGCTGCGGCGCGCCCGCACGCGGCGCTTGCGCCGCATCGAGCAACAGCTGCCGGATGCCGCCGACTTCATCGCGCGCGCGCTGCGCGCCGGCCACTCGTTTACTAACGTGCTGCAAATCGTCGGCAACGAGCTGCCCGAACCGCTCAGCGGCGAGTTCCGCATCGCGCGCGAAGAGATCAACTACGGCGTGCCGATGGGCGAGGCGCTGCACAACATGGCGGCGCGCATTCCGCTGACCGACCTGCGCTACCTGATCATCGCGGTGCTGATCCAGCGCGAATCCGGCGGCAACCTGGCCGAAATCCTCGGCAACATCAGCCACATCATCCGTGGCCGCCTGAAGCTCGCCGCCCAGGTGCGCGTGCTGTCGGCGGAAGGGCGCATGTCGGCCTGGATCCTGGGCCTGCTGCCGTTCGGCGTCGCCCTGGTCCTGACGATCGTGAACCCGAAATACGTGTCCATGCTGTGGACCGATCCGAGCGGCATCCGCCTGCTCTGGTACGCGGCCGGGATGATCCTGTTCGGCGTGGTCTGGCTGCGCCGCATCATCCGCATCCGCATCTGAGGAACCGCCATGCAAGCCGCCCAACTCACTTTCCTCCTGGTCGTCTTCACGATCGTCTGCGCGCTGGCCGGACTGGCCATGGCGCTGTTCGCGCCGGTTGCCCTGCGCACCCGGCTGCGCCGCTTCATCGGCAAGTCGGAACCCACCCAGCTCGAATCGAACGGCTGGGTCGAGAAAGTGGCCAAGGTTACCCAGCCGCTGACCAAACTCTCGATTCCAGAAGAAGGCTGGGAAAAGTCGGCGCTGCGTACCCGCTTCATGAATGCCGGCTGGCGCAACCCGGTCGCGCCGACCCTGTTCTTCGCGTCGAAAACCGCATTGGCACTGCTCGGACCAGCCATCATCGGCGTGCTGGTGGCGCTCTCGGTCATCACGCTGGCCGGCAGCAAGCTGCTGTTCCTGCTGCTGCTCACCGCCACGGTCGGCTACTACCTGCCGAACATGATCCTGAACCGCATCGCCGGACGCCGCAAGCGCGAGATCTTCGAAAGCCTGCCCGACGCCCTCGACCTGCTGACCGTCTGCGTCGAGGCCGGCCTGAGCCTGGAACGGGCCTTCGTGAAAGTGGCCGGTGAAATCCACATCAAGAGCGTGATCCTGGCCCAGGAGCTGCAGATCGTGCTGATGGAGATGCGCGCCGGCTTCAGCAAGGAAAAGGCGCTGCGCAATTTTGCGCTGCGCAGCGGCGTCGACGACGTCGACACGCTGGTGGCGATGCTGATCCAGTCCGAGCGCTTCGGCACCAGCGTCGGCGACTCGCTGCGCGTGTACTCGGAAAACCTGCGCAACAAGCGCCGCGTGCTGGCCGAGGAATGCGCTGCCAAGATCGGCCTCAAGCTGCTGTTCCCGCTCATCTTTTGCATCTTCCCGACGCTGCTGATGGTGCTGATGGGTCCGGCCGTCATCCAGCTCACCCGTACCCTTGCCCAGGTCGCCGCCACGCGCTGATTTCTCCAGGAGCACGATCATGACACCTCGCAGTCTTCTCAAGAACATCTCGGTCGCCTGCGCCGGCGCGCTGCTGCTCGCCTGCGCCGATTTGCAGCGCCAGCCGGAAACGCAGGCCGGCCCGGATGCCGAATTCGCCTACGGCCAGGGCCGCGCCCATCATCTCGCCGGCCGCTATCCGGAAGCCGTGCAGGCCTACCGCGCCGCGCTGGCCGCCGACCCGCGCCACGTACGCACCCGCAACGCCCTGGCCGCCGCCTATGCGCGCCAGGGCGAGTTTGCGCAGGCGATCCCGATCTGGCGCGCCCTGACCGCCGAGCTGAGCCTGGACTCCGGCCCGGGCAGCGCCTACCTGTTCGCCAATCTCGGCTACGCCTACCTGCTCGGCGGCGACTATCCGCAAGCCGTCGCCGCGCTGGAAAAAGCCTGCCTGCTCGACCCGCTGAACGGCCGCGCCTGGAACAACCTGGGCGAAACCCTGCGCCGCATGGGCCAGCACGAGCGCGCCGACCTGATGTTCCGCCAGGCCAGCGCCCTGCAGGAGCACGATTTCCGCAGCGATTACACGGCTGCGGGCGGCAGCGCCGTGGCGGCGATCCAGGCCGCGGTGGAGGCGCCTCGCCCCGACCCCGAGTGGGCCGCGACCCAGGTGCTGGCCGCGGCCGACGGCACCCTCAGTCTGCGCCGCCTGCCGTCGCTGCGTGCGCTGGCCCAGGACTTGCCGGCCGGGCTGCCGCCCCAGCCGCTGCCTTCGCGGCCACGCAATCGTCCCGAGGCGGTGCTGCTGGAAATCCGCAACGGAAATGGCGTGACCGGCATGGCGCGCGCATTGTCGCGCCGGATCGGCGCCGACGACCTGCGGGTCACGCGCCTGAGCAACGAGCCGGGCTTCAGGGTGCGGCACACGCGCATCGAGCACGGCGCTGCCTACCGCGACGTGGCAGCGCGCCTGGCCCTGCGTTTCGATGGCGTCGCGCTGGTGCAGGTCGACACGACCCAGCCCGTCGATGTACGCCTGGTCATCGGCCAGGACCTGGCGCGCGGCAAGCTGGTCCTGCGGCCGGCGCTTCCTCGCGAAGCACCCCCGGCCGCGCTGGTGGCCCTGGCCAAGGCGCCTTGAGACGCCGAGCCTCCGGCACCTTTGCTGCGTATCAAACGCAGTTTGCACGCCGACCCGAAAATGGGACGATATCGTCTCATTCAAGGGAGCGTTGCCATGAAAATTGCACAGCGTTTCATTTCCATTCTTGCCGCCGTTGCCACGCTCAGCCTGGCGGCCTGCGCACCCACTGCGCACCGCCAGGGCACCGGCGAATACATCGACGACGCCGTCATCACCAGCAAGGTCAAGGCCGCCTTTGCCGCCGACCCCACCGTAAAGGCCACCGAGGTCAAGGTCGACACGTTCAAGGGCACCGTGCAGCTGAGCGGCTTTGTCGAATCGCGCGAAAGCGCCCAGAAGGCGGTGCAGCTGGCGCGCGAGGTCCAGGGTGTGCGCGAGGTGCACAACAATACCAGCATCAAGTAGCGCAGCCGCTTATCGCCAGCTGACCTTGCCCATGCCGTCGGTGCTGGCCTTGCGCTGCGCCGGTTTGCCATACACGGTGGCCGAACCCATGCCGCTCAGGTTCAGGTTTGCCGCCGTGCTGGCGTACACCGTGGCGCCGCCCATTCCACTGAGGTCGAGGTCGACGGTCTCGGCGCGCAGTTTCTCAGCGTCGAGATTGCCGACACCGGCCAGCGTGGCGCGCAGGGCCCTGGTCTGGCCCGACACGGCCAGCTGGCCGGCGCCGCCCAGTTCCAGGTCCATGTGCTCGGCTTTGCCGGCGTCGATGCTCATGCTGCCGACGCCGCCGAGGCGCGCATCGACCTTGCGGTAATTGCCCTGCATGGTCATGGCGCCGGCGCCGTCCAGGTTCAGCACGATGCGCTCGCCGCCGAAGCCGCTGACCGTGCTGGCGCCCACGCCTTCCGAACTGAGTTCGGCCAGGTTCGGCACGGTCAGCTCGGCGCGCAGCTTGGGCCGGCGTCCGGTACTGTAGTGGTTGCGGCGTTCGGTGTCGATTTCCAGCGTCTCGCCGTGCTGGCGGGTAATCACGCGCGCCACGTCGGTGCGTTCGCCTGCAATGACGAGCGACGGCCTGGGCCCCTGGCGTACCACCAGGTCGACCACGCCGTCGAGCTTGATGCGGCTGACGCGGGCATCGACGGCGCGTGTTTCGCGGATGTCGTCGGCAAGGGCACTGCCTCCAGCCAGCAACAGGGCCGTGGCCATCAGGGTACTGCCGAGGAATGTGTTCATGGTCGTCTCCGGGCGGGTTTGGATGATGGCACTGTAATGCCGTCCTCCACGCGCGGCGCGGCCCGTGCGACAGGCTGCACGAACGGCGTCACGAACCGCTGAAAACGCCAGCCGGACCAGCCGGCGCCGGTTCAGCGGTGCAGCGCACGCCTTACCAGCAAACCGGCGCCGGTGATGGCCAGCACCACCACACCCAGGGCAACCCAGCCTTCGTACTCGTGGATCAGGTGTGGCACGCCGGTGTCGTGGGCCTGGGCAGGTCCGGAGGTCAGCACGGCGGCGCAGATCGCCAGCATGATGGCGGCAACAGGGGCAAAACGGCGCAGGGAAAACGGCATGGCGGCTCCTCGGGTTGATAGTGACAGGAAATCAGCGGCCTGCATCGAGCAGGCCTTCGTGGCGGATGAAATCGACAATCGCGTCCACGCCCTCGCCGTGGCGCAGGCTGGCGAACACGAAAGGACGGCTGCCGCGCATGCGGGCGGCGTCTGCGCGCATGACCTCGAGATTCGCGCCCACATGCGGCGCCAGGTCGGTCTTGTTGATGACCAGCAGGTCCGAACGCGTGATGCCCGGCCCGCCCTTGCGCGGAATCTTTTCACCACCGGCCACGTCGATCACGTAGATCGTCAGGTCCGACAGCTCGGGGCTGAAGGTGGCCGCCAGGTTGTCGCCACCGGACTCGACCAGGATCAGGTCCAGCTGCGGGAAGTCGGCGCTCATGCGCGCGATCGCTTCCAGGTTGATCGAGGCATCCTCGCGGATCGCCGTGTGCGGGCAGCCGCCGGTTTCCACACCCATCAGGCGCTCGGCCGGCAGGGCGCCGGCGCGCAGCAGGATGTCCATGTCCTCGCGCGTGTAGATGTCGTTGGTGATGACCGCCATCTCATACTGTTCGCGCATCGCCTTGCACAGCATTTCGCACAGGGCCGTCTTGCCGGAGCCGACCGGTCCGCCGATCCCGACGCGCAGCAGGTTTTTTTCCATGTTGATGTCTCCTGTTTAAGACCGGTACAGCCGGCTGTACTGCACTTCATGCCGCATCGACAGCAGGGCAAACCCCGGCGCCCAGTTCGACAGCGCGGCGTCCGGCATTTCCTGCGCCTGGCGCACCACCGCGTCGACCGTCGCGCCCAGCGCCAGCAGCATCTTCTGGCCCGCCACCTGGCCCAGCGGCACCGTCTTCACGCAGACCAGCACCTGATTCTCGACCCAGGCGAACACGGAACCGAGCAGGGCCGCGGGCGGCGGCACGTCGAGCGCGGCGGCGGCGCAGGCATAGGCGGCCGGCAGCGACAGCCCGCCCGCATCGAGCATCTGCACCAGGACAGGATCGGCATCCGGCCGCTCCTCGAGCAGCGCCGCCAGCAGCTGGCGCAGCGAATAGCCCATCTGCAGGGTTTCGGCGCGCAGCTCGGCCGTGTCGCGCGCGGCCAGCCAGCGCTCGCTCCAGTACAGCGCCGCATCCATGTCGCGATCGGCAAAGGCGCGCAGCAAGCGCCATTGCAGCGGCGCGTCGAAGCGCCCGGCCACCTCGACCAGCTGCGCCGTGATCCAGCATTGCGCACCCGCCGCATCGCGTACCGCGCCTTCGTCGATGGCGCTTTCCAGCCCTTGCGAATAGCTGTAGGCGCCGATCGGCAGCGAAGGACTGGCCAGTTGCAGCAGGCGCAGCAGGGCGGTGCCGGCGATCATGGCAAGTCCGATGGCCGGTGGATCTTCTGGCGCAGCGGTACCGGCGCCAGCGGATGCGACTCGCCGTGGTGATGCCCGCCGCCATACGCGCCGGCCTCCGGCTCGAAGGCCGCCCGTTCTTCGGTCACCTGCGCGCCCAGGCCGAGCAGCATCTCGCGCAGCACGGCGTCGGCGCGGATGCGCAGCCAGCCCTGGCCGACTTCGGTTTGGGTGTGGCGGTTCCCCAGGTGGAAAGCGCAGCGCAGCAGGCCGTTCTCCTGCCCGTGCGCGACGCGGTAGACGGCTTCCAGTTCGGCGACCACGCGCACAACGCGTCCATCTTCCCCCTGTAGCAGGTCGCCGCCGCGCAGCACCGTCCCGCGCGGACGCAGCACCGCTACCTCTTCGCCACTCTTCAATGCCGCGCGCAGCCGGCTTTTCTCGCGCAGGTGGAAGGGCAGGACCAGTTCGCCGTCCACCGGCGCCGGTCCATCGATCCTAGTGTGCAGGGTGAGCATCGTCGGCCTCTCAGAACAGGAAATAGCGCTGCGCCAGCGGCAGCTCGCGCGCCGGCTCGCAGGTGAGCAGCACGCCATCGGCGCGCACCTCATAGGTTTCGGGATCGACCTGCATGTGCGGCGTGGCGTCGTTGTGCACCATGTCCGCTTTACCCAGGCCACGCATGCAGCGCGCCACGAGTAGCGGCTTGGCCAGGCCGAGGCGTTCCTTGATGCCGGCATCGAAGGCCGCCTGCGAGACGAAGGTGTACGAGGAACGGGCCAACGCCCGCCCGAAGGCGCCGAACATCGGCCGCGCATGCACCGGCTGCGGCGTCGGGATCGAAGCATTCGGGTCGCCCATTTGGGCCGCCGCGATCATCCCGCCCTTCAGGATCATCGATGGCTTCACCCCGAAAAAGGCCGGCTTCCACAGCACCAGGTCGGCGACCTTGCCGGCTTCAACCGAGCCCACCGCATGCGCGATGCCGTGCGTGATGGCCGGGTTGATCGTGTACTTGGCGATGTAGCGCTTGACGCGCGCATTGTCGTGACGCCCGCTATCGCCTGGCAGGGCGCCGCGCTGCAGCTTCATCTTGTGCGCGGTCTGCCAGGTACGCAGGATCACTTCGCCCACGCGGCCCATGGCCTGCGAGTCCGACGACATCATCGAGATCGCGCCCAGGTCGTGCAGGATATCCTCGGCGGCGATGGTCTCGCGCCGGATGCGCGACTCGGCGAATGCGATGTCCTCGGCAATCGAGGCGTCCAGGTGGTGGCAGACCATCAGCATGTCGAGGTGCTCGTCGAGCGTGTTGACGGTGTAGGGCCGGGTCGGATTCGTCGACGACGGCAGCACATTCGCCTGGCCGACGGCGGCGATGATGTCCGGCGCATGGCCGCCGCCCGCGCCCTCGGTATGGAAGGTGTGGATGGTGCGGCCCTTGAAGGCGGCCAGCGTATGCTCGAGGAAGCCCGCTTCGTTCAGGGTGTCGCTGTGGATCGCCACCTGGATGTCCATGCGTTCCGCCACGTCCAGGCAGGTATCGATCGCAGCCGGCGTGGTGCCCCAGTCCTCGTGCAGCTTCAGGCCGATGACGCCCGCCTGCACCTGCTCGGCCAGCGGCTCCGGCTGGCTCGCATTGCCCTTGCCAAAAAAGCCCAGGTTCATCGGAAAGGCCTCGGCCGCCTGCAGCATCGAGTGGATATGCCAGGGACCCGGCGTGCAGGTGGTGGCCGCCGTGCCCACTGCCGGCCCGGTGCCGCCGCCCAGCATCGTCGTCACGCCGCTCATAAGCGCTTCCTCGATCTGTTGCGGGCAGATGAAATGGATATGGCTGTCGATGCCGCCGGCGGTCACGATCATGCCTTCGCCGGCGATAATCTCGGTGGCCGCGCCGATCACGATCGTCACGCCCGGCTGGATGTCCGGATTGCCGGCCTTGCCGATGGCCGCGATCATGCCGTCCTTGATGCCGATGTCGGCCTTCACGATGCCCCAGTGGTCGACGATGACCGCGTTCGTGATCACCGTGTCCATCACCTGCGCATGCACGCGCTGCGACTGGCCCATGCCATCGCGGATCACCTTGCCGCCGCCGAACTTCACCTCTTCGCCATAGATGGCGAAGTCGTGTTCGATCTCGATCACCAGGCTGGTATCGGCCAGGCGCATGCGGTCGCCCGTGGTCGGGCCATACATCTCGGCATAGGCCTGGCGTCCGATGCGGCTCATGGTGCCTCCTCCAGCAAGGGACCGGCCACCAGCGCATTGAAGCCGTGGACGATGCGCTCGCCGCCCAAGGCAATCAAGGTCACGGTGCGCACCTGGCCCGGCTCGAAGCGCACCGCGGTGCCGGCCGGAATATCCAGGCGCATGCCATACGCCAGTCGGCGCTCGAAACGCAGCGCCGGATTGGTCTCGTAAAAGTGGTAGTGCGAGCCGACCTGGATCGGCCGGTCGCCGCCGTTCGCCACCTCGACCATGACAGTCGCACGGCCGACGTTCAGTTCGATCTCGCCTGGCTCCACCAGCAGTTCTCCCGGAATCATGCGCGTCTCCTAGACGATGGGCTGGTGCACGGTGACGAGCTTGCTGCCGTCGGGGAAAGTCGCCTCGACCTGCACGTCGGGGATCATCTCGGGCACGCCCTCCATCACCTCGTCGCGTGTGAGGATGCGCGTGCCTTCGCTCATCAACTCCGCCACGGTCTTGCCGTCACGCGCACCTTCCATGATCGCGGCCGAGATATAGGCCACGGCTTCCGGATAATTCAGCTTCAGGCCACGGCCCTTGCGGCGCTCGGCCAGCAGGGCGGCGGTGAAGATCAGCAGCTTGTCTTTTTCGAGCGGGGTGAGTTCCATGCTGTCCTTTCAGGTATTCCACAGGCGCGGGATGACGGCCTCGCGCTTCATCAGCACCGGACGCAGGCGGCGCCAGGCCGCGACCATCACCGCACGTGCCGCTTGACTCGATCGGCCGAGGTGGCGCACCACCACGATCTGCGGCAGCTGGGTTGCGCCGCTCCGGCCATGCACGCCGATCTCTTCGCGCAGCTGGCGTAGCTGGCTGGCGTCGAGCGTGGCGCCGCAGGCGATGAAAGTGGCGCAGACGGTATGCCCGTCCAGGCCGAACGGGCTGTGCATGCCGGAGCCTGCGCCGTCGATATTCCCCTCTTCGTGCCAGACCAGCGTTCCTTCGCGCCGGATGCGCGTGCTTTGCCGGATGCTGCCGCTGTCGAACGTCTCGCCGGAAGCGTTGCGCCCGAAGCACAGCACTTCGCTGCCGATGTAGCGCGCGTTGGCCGCCAGCGTCACCTCGTGCCGCATCTCGACCTCGGCTTCGCGGTAGAACAGGGTTTCCTGCGGTAGCCATTCGAGCGACGCGCCTTCCGCCACCTCGATGCGCACGTCCTGGCGCGAGGAATGCCCATTCGCGCGGTACCACTTGCCGGCGCCGGGCGTGGTGAGCAGGGCATGGGCGCCGTCGCCCGCCGCGATGCCGATATCGAGCACGTCGCCGCCAACCACGCCGCCGGGCGGGTGCACGATCACGGCATGGCAAACCTCGGCGCCTTCCGGATACAGCGGTTTTTGCACGCGCAGCGGTCCGGTGTGGCGGCGCTCGCCCAGGATCGTGCCGCCCGCACGCGCCATGAAACCCAGACGCAGGCTGGCCTCCCAGCGGGTGCGGGAATCGGCGGAGAGGGAAGGCAGGGCCAGGCGATCGTTCATTGCCGATAGGTCAGCAAGAAGCGTGCCGCGCGTCGAAGCGCCCGTTCGGAAGGAAAAGAGGGGAACGCTGCCCGGAATTGGTGCAGGCTGTACGCCGCGTGTGCACGGCGCCTGAAGATGGTGCCGGGGCGGTGTTGTCGGCCGCCCCGGATCAGCTAGCGGAGATGGGTGTCAGTCCGCCGCGTTCAGGGTCGATTCCGGCAACTCGAGCGCGCTCAGCTGCCAGCTCCAGAGACCGGTGCGTTTCAGGATGAACTTGCCCGCGTCCTGTTGCGACGTCGAGATCGCCACCTTGCTCCAGCCGCGGTAATCGACCGAATAGTCGGTGGTTTCTATTGCAGCATCCGCATCCGCTGCCGGCGCCGGGCGTGCGCCCGGCTTGACCTTGCCCGCCTCCATCATCGCCATCACACCCGCCGGCGACACGGCGGCATCGACCACTTGGTTGACCAGGGCGGCGCCCATCATCTGCCCCATGGCGGCGAAGGGATTGTTCGCCATCCCGGCCGAGCCCAGGCGCTTCTGCATCATCGTCATCATCTGCCCCTTGAAGCTCTCGCGCAGCGCAGGGAAGTCGATGTGCTCCGACAAGCCATCGGCATCTTTCTCGGCGATGGCCGTTTTCATTTGGTGCAGGGTCCAGTAAGGGCTGGCGTAGCTGCTGAGGGCGAGGAGAGCGGCGGCGATGGCGACAGCGGCAAGGGCAGGGGTCTTTTTCATGAGCGAAGGATGAAGTGATGTTGGAACGAGTATATCTGTTAAGAAATACCCAAAGCTCACACAAAATTGCACGAACAGGCGCCCGAAAAAGCAAAAAGCCCAACCGTGAGGCTGGGCTTTTCGTTTCTTACTGATGTCTGGTGCCGGCTGCCGGTTTCGAACTGGCCACCTGATGATTACAAATCAACTGCTCTACCAAATGAGCTAAGCCGGCGTAATCTGTACGGCTGGGATTATACCGCTATTTAATCCGCGTCAGCGTTGGGCGTCCGCCTTTTTTCGGAGGCTCGTCGCCGCCGTTGTCGGGGGCAGGCGGCGCTTCCGGGGCAGTGTCCGGGCTGCCGTCGGGCACGGCGGACAGGGCAGGCGCCGTTGCCGGGGCAGGGGCGGATGCGTCCGCTTCTGGCATCTCGGCCGCGGTGGTGCTCACATCGAAGGCCATGCCTTGGCCATTCTCGTTGGCATAGATCGCCAAGACATTTTGCACCGGCACGTAGATTTCGCGCGACACGCCGGCGAAGCGGGCGCGGAAATGGATCGCGTCGTTGTCCATTTTCAGGCTGGATGTGGCGCCGTAGCTGATGTTGAGGATGATCTCGCCCTTGCGCACGTATTCCATCGGAACCGTGGTGGCCGCGTCGACCTTCACCGCAAGATAAGGCGTAAAACCGCTGTCGGTGCACCATTCGTAGATGGCGCGCAGCAAATAAGGCTTGGTGGAGATGTCAGGCATGTGCAAATGAAATCAGTTTGTCCGCGAGACGCGTGGACACGGCGCCAGTAAAAATCTACCCGGCGCGCATACGCGAAGCGCCAGTCTACTGCGATTCGCCAAACGGCGTCGCAGGCTGGCGCTTCAAGGAAGTTGCAGCATATGGGCGCAGCGCGCCACTATGCTGTAACTTTTACCCATCTATCAACGGCGCATCACCTTTTCCGAAGGCGTCAGCGCTTCGATGTAGGCAGGGCGCGAGAAGATGCGCTCGGCGTACTTCATCAGCGGGGCCGCGGTCTTCGACAGTTCGATGCCGTAGTGGTCCAAACGCCACAGCAGCGGTGCGATCGCCACGTCGAGCATCGAGAACTCGTCGCCCAGCATGTACTTGTTCTTCAGGAACAGCGGGGCCAGCGTGGTCAGGCGGTCGCGGATTTCGGCGCGGGCCTTGTCGTGGGCCTTTTCGTTCGTCTTGTTGCGGTCGCTTTCCAGGACGTGCACGTGGACGAACAGCTCTTTCTCGAAGTTGAACAGCATCAGGCGGGCACGGGCGCGCATCAGCGGGTCGGCCGGCATCAGCTGCGGATGCGGGAAGCGCTCGTCGATGTACTCATTGATGATGTTCGATTCGTACAGAATCAGTTCGCGCTCGACCAGAATCGGAACCTGGCCGTACGGGTTCATCGTCGAAATGTCTTCCGGTTTGTTGAACAGGTCGACGTCGCGCACCTCGAAGTCCATGCCCTTTTCGAACAGGACCAGGCGGCAGCGTTGGGAGAACGGGCACGTGGTGCCGGAGTAGAGAACCATCATGGTTTGTCGTTCCTTAAGACACAAAGGGGTGAAGCGCCGAGCGACTCACCCCGAAAAATGATTGCCCGTATTATAGCCAAGCGGGCAATGAAAACGAATTTACTTCACATCTTTCCAGTACGACTCGTTCAAACGCCAGGCCAGGAACGCGAAAATCGACAGAAAAATCAGCACGATAACACCCAGTTTCTTGCGGGTTCCTTGCGCTGGCTCAGCCATCCAGTTCAGGTATGCAACCAGGTCAGCCGTCGCGGTGTCGAACTCGGTAGCACTCATGGTGCCGGGCGCTACCTGGTTCCAGCCAGCGAACCGGTGCACGGTCTTGCCCGCCTCGTGCGGATCCGGCGCCTCCTCCATTTTCGGCGTGCGGATGCCCTGCAGCTGCCACATCGCGTGCGGCATGGCCACGTTCGGCACCACCATGTTGTTCCAGCCGGTCGGGCGGGCGTCGTCCTTGTAGAAGGTGCGCAGGTAGGTGTACAGGTAGTCGGCGCCGCTGCCGGCCGGCGAGGCCTTGGCACGCGCGATTACCGACAAATCCGGCGGCACCGCGCCGAACCAGGCCTTGGCATCGGCCGGGCGCATGGCCGTCGTCATCATCTCGCCGACTTTGTCGGCTGAGAACAACAGATTGTTGCGGATCTGGTCGTCCGACAGGCCCAGGTCGCGCAGGCGGTTGTAGCGCATGGCGTTCGCCGAGTGGCAGTTCAGGCAATAGTTGACGAACAATTTGGCGCCGTTTTGCAGCGAGGCCATGTCGCTGCGTTCCGGTGCGCGGTCGAGCGGGAAGCCGCCCTCGGCCGCGAAAACCAGCCCCGGCACCAGGGCCAGGACCGCGATCAGTTTCTTCGTGAAGTTCATGGTTGTCCTTTATCCGGTGGCAATCAGTGCGGCGTGAAGGTCAGGCGCGTCGGCACCGGCTTGAACCGGCCGGCGGCGCTCCACCATGGCATCAGGAGGAAGAAGCTGAAGTACAGCAGGGTGCACACCTGCGAAATGATGGTGTACGCCGGGGTCGGCAGCTGGGTGCCCAGGTAGCCGAGCGCCACGAACGAGATACCGAACAGCGCATACACCCATTTGTGCCAGTCCGGACGGTAGCGGATCGACTTCACCGGCGAATGGTCCAGCCACGGCAGCAGGGCAATGATCACCACCGAGGAACCGAACAGCACCACACCCCAGAATTTCGCTTCCAGCACCTGCGGCAGCATGCCGATGATGAGCAGCAGGGCAATCGCGGCCACGATGACCTTGGTGCGGAAAGCCAGGCGCGACTTCAGCCAGATGAAGATCACGTACAGGGCGATGGCGCCCATCAGCACGTACATGAAGTCGGCCGTGGTGGCGCGCAGTACCGAGTAGAACGGGGTGAAGTACCAGGTCGGCGCGATGTGCGCCGGGGTCTTCATCGAATCGGCCGGGATGAAGTTGTTGTACTCCAGGAAGTAGCCGCCCATCTCAGGCGCGAAGAACACGATTGCCGAGAAAATCAGCAGGAATACCGAGACGCCGAAGAAGTCCTTCGTCGAATAGTAGGGGTGCGACGGAATCGCGTCCACCGGATGGCCGTCCGGGCCGATGTTGTCCTTGACCTCGATGCCGTCTGGGTTCGAGGAGCCGACTTCGTGCAGCGCGATCAGGTGGGCCGCCACCAGGCCCAGCAGCACCAGCGGCAGGGCGATGACGTGGAAGGCGAAGAAGCGGTTCAGGGTTGCATCCGACACCACGTAGTCGCCGCGGATCCAGAGCGACAGGTCCGGGCCGATGACGGGAATCGCACCGAACAGGTTCACGATCACCTGGGCGCCCCAGTACGACATCTGTCCCCATGGCAGCAGGTAGCCGAAGAAGGCTTCGGCCATCAGGCATAGGAAAATCGCGAAACCGAAGAGCCAGATCAACTCGCGCGGCTTGCGGTAGGAACCGTAGATCAGCCCGCGGGTCATATGCAGGTAGACGACGATGAAGAACATCGAGGCGCCGGTCGAGTGCATGTAGCGCACCAGCCAGCCCCACGGCACTTCACGCATGATGTATTCGACGCTGCCGAAGGCCAGGTTGGCGTCCGGCTTGTAGTGCATGGTCAGGAAGATGCCGGTAATGATCTGCATGACCAAAATGAGCATGGCCAGCGAACCGAACAAATACCAGATATTGAAGTTCTTCGGGGCGTAGTATTTGCCCCACTGGTCGTTCCAGAGTTTCGACAGCGGGAAGCGGTCGTCGACCCAGGCCAGCGCCTTGTGGCCGACCGGCGCGGTGGCCGGCAGTTTGGTTTCCTTGAACGGGCCGCCCATGTTATGCCTCCCCTTTTTCGTCTTTGCCGATCACGATGCGGTTATCCGACAGGTACATGTACGGAGGAACATCCATATTCGTCGGGGCGGGCTTGTTCTGGAATACGCGGCCGGCCAGGTCAAAGGTCGAACCGTGGCAGGGGCAAAGGAAGCCGCCATGCCAGTTATCCGGCAAATTCGGCTGGGGGCCTTCGGCAAAGCGCGAGGAGGGCGAGCAGCCCAGGTGCGAGCAGATGCCCACGGTCACCAGGACTTCCTTGTGCTCGGAGCGGGCGCGGAATTCGTTCTTCGCGTACTCCGGCATGTCGAGCTGGTAGATTTTTTCGGAGTTCGGGTCGGCGAGTTGCGCGTCGTTCTTGGGGAGGCTGGCCATCATTTCCGGCGTACGGCGCAAGATCCACACCGGCTTGCCGCGCCATTCCACGACTTTCATTTCGCCCGGCTTGACGTCGGAAATATCCACTTCGACCGGAGCGCCGGCCGCCTTGGCGCGCTCGGATGGCTGGAACGTGCTGACCAGGGCGCCTGCCGTGGCAACGCCGACGACGCCGCCCGCCGCACACGTCGCGACCAGCAAGTTACGCCGGCTTGAATCGACCTGCTTATCATTACTCATACCAACCCCACTCCGTGAAATTACGAAACTTTAGAATCAATAAAGAGCTTGCAGCAACACAAAATTATATGTGAATGGCAATCTTTATTGGAGAAAAAATATTGCAAACAGGGGTGTGGTGGACGATTTGTCCATGCTGCACTGCACGAATATGCGTTTCGCGTGAGAAGCGGTGGAACCCGGGCGTGCGAACGGCATCGAAGCCCTTGCGGTATCATCCCAACAGCTTTTTCAAAAAAAAACCGGGAGTCCGAAATGGCGATGATGGAAGAGTTCAAGAAGTTTGCCATGCGTGGCAATGTGGTCGACCTGGCCGTCGGCGTGATCATCGGCGGCGCCTTCGGCCGCATCGTCGATTCGCTGGTGCAGGACGTCATCATGCCGCCCATCGGTAAGTTATTTGGCGGACTCGATTTCGCGAATTACTACATTCCACTGAATCACCAGAGCACGGCATTGACGCTGGCGGAAGCAAAAAAGGCCGGCGCCGTTATCGCTTACGGCAATTTCCTCACGATTCTCCTGAATTTCATCATCCTCGCATTCATCATTTTCCAGATGGTGCGCCTGATGAATCGTTTACGCCAGCGCATCGTGCCCGAAGAAGCGGCCAAGGCCCCGAGCACGCCCGAAGACATCCTGCTGCTGCGTGAAATCCGGGATTCCCTGCGCCGGGATGCCCTGCCGAACAAACCCGATAACTGACGCTCGCCCAGTGAAAGACCTCACCACCACGACCACCCCGGGCACGGCGCGACGCCTGTGGCTGCTGTTCGCCCAGGCGGTGACGATCGTGCTGGCGATCTATTTCGTCCTCTCCGTATTCCGCCCCGACTGGCTGGGCCGCGCGGCGCCGATGCAGGTGCCGGTCGGCCCCGGCGCAAAAACGGTGCCGGTGCTGCAGGCGCCGGCCGTGCCGGCTTCAGGCAGTTACCGCGAGGCGGCCGGGCGCGCCATGCCTGCCGTGGTGAACATCCTCACGAGCAAAGCCTCGCGCGAAGCCCATCCCATCCTGAAAGACCCTTTCTTCCGCCGCTTCTTCGGCGACCGCCTGCCGCCCCAGGAACAGCTGGCCAGCCTCGGCTCGGGCGTGATCGTCAGCGGCGAAGGCTATATCGTTACCAACAACCACGTGGTCGAAGGGGCGGATGCCATCGAAGTCGGCCTGGCTGACGGGCGCAAGGCCGCGGCCAAGATCGTCGGTACCGACCCCGAGACCGACCTCGCCGTGATCCGCATCAAGGAAGGCAATCTGCCGGTGATGGTGCTGGGCCAGCCCGATGACGCGCGCGTCGGCGACGTGGTGCTGGCCATCGGCAATCCCTTCGGTGTCGGTCAGACCGTTACCATGGGCATCATCTCGGCCGTGGGACGCAATAATTTGCACATCAACCATTTCGAGAACTTTATCCAGACCGACGCTGCCATTAACTTCGGCAACTCGGGTGGGGCGCTGGTCGATACCCACGGCAATCTGCTCGGCATTAATTCGGCCATCTATTCCCAGACCGGCGGCTCGATCGGCATCGGCTTCGCCATTCCCGTCTCGACGGCGCGCACGGTGCTGGAGTCGATCATCAAGCACGGGCAAGTCGTGCGCGGCTGGATCGGCATCGAATCCCAGGACATCACGCCGGAACTGGCCACCAGCTTCGGCCTCGGGCGCCAGAGCGGGGCGATCATCGCCGGCGTGGTGCGCAACGGCCCGGCCGACCGTGCCGGCGTGCGCCCCGGCGACATTTTGCTGGCGGTCGAAGGCAAGCCGGTGGCGAACACCGGCGACATGCTGAACCTGGTGGCCCAGCTCGAACCCGGTGCCAAGGCCAAACTCAAGCTGATGCGCGAGAACCGCGAATCCACGGTCGACGTGACCGTCGGCAAACGCCCGCGCCAGCGCCAATAAATTACTTTTCCGGACTTTCCATGCACCTGCGGGACCTGACCCAATACCTCACCGAACTCAAAGAGAACAACAGCCGCCCCTGGTTCATCATGAACAAACCGCGCTACGACATCCTGCGCGAAGAGTTCCATGCCGTGGTCAGCGAACTGATCCGTGAACTCGCGAAATTCGACCGCCAGGTGGCCGCTTGCGACCCGAAGAAGGCGATGTTCCGCATCAACCGCGACATCCGTTTTTCCAACGACAAGACGCCGTATAAAACGCGTTTTTCGGCCGGCATCGCACCGAACGACAAGCGCCGTCCGAGCGCCGGCGCCGGTCCTACCTATTATTTCCAGATCGAGGGCGACGGCACGCTGGGCTTCGGCGCCGGCGAATACCTGCCGCCGAGCCCGCGGCTAAAAGCGATCCGCGAGCACATCGTCAACGATGCGACAGGATTTGCGAAAATATTAAAGAATAAACACCTGCGCGCGACCTACCGCAGCCTGCTCGAGGAAGACCGGCTGCAGCGGCCGCCGAAAAGCTTCGATGCCAGCCACGAGCACATCGAGTACATCAAGCTGAAGAGCTTTTTTGCCTGGACCGAGGTGCCGCTGGCCCTGAACAAGCCGGACGAGCTGGTGCCGCAGCTGGCGCGCGGATTCGAGGATGCGTTTGCGCTCGTCACCTGGCTGCGCGGCGTGCCTTATACCAACGAAGAGTAGAAAGGAGGCGACATGGCCTTGCAACACGCAGCATCGGGCGAACGGATCGCCTTGGAACGCGGCGAAGACGACATCGCCAATTTCACGTCGATCGCGCTGGCGAAGACCGAACACATGGAACTGATCCGGCTGGTGGTGCCGGTCGACAAGCCGATGCCGGAGCACCGGGTCGAGGGTGAGATGACGCTGCTGTGCCTGCAAGGCGAGATCGCCTTCGACGCCCACGGCCGCACCATCGTGCTACGCCCGAATGAAATGGTGTATCTGGCGGGCGGCGAACCGCATGCGATCCGTGCGAACACGGATGCGGTGGCCTTGATGACCATCCTGCTGGGTCCGGTGCGCACCGGTGGCCCGACAAACGATCCGCGCGGGCAGGGTAGCTGATTCAAGCCCTGGTTTGATTCGGGCCTGCGGCGTCGACCATTGGAGAATGCGGCGTTGACTATTAGGGCCTGCGGCGTCGACTATTGGGCCTGCGGCGTTGACTGTAAGGTGGGCACCCCGTGCCCACGCGAATACCTGCATGGTGTTGGCCGTCTTTATGCCGCGCGATATGCATGATGGCGATGCTTCCAAAATGATCATTCGGTACGTTTCGATATGATCACGCCGCGGACCGTCGTTTAGCCCAACAATGATCGACGTTCCGCGTGGGCACAGCGTGCCCACCATACGGTTGCAGCCGCGAGCCAACGGTTGAAGCCGCAGGCCACGATCTGGCTGCGGCTTTTCTGGCGCTTTACGCCAACTCATTCCTCGGATCACGCGCCAACAGCTGCGCCGCCATTTCCTTGGCGTCGTAGCCATCGAACAGCACCGCCGCCACCGCATTCGTGATCGGCATATCCACGCCCAGCCTGGCCGCCAGTTCGCGTACCGCCTTCGAGCAAGGCACGCCCTCGGCCACATGACCGAGCTCGGCCACGATGGTCGCCAACGGCTTGCCCTCGGCCAGCGCCAGGCCCACGCGCCGGTTGCGCGACAGATCGCCGGTGCACGTCAGGATCAGGTCGCCCATCCCGGTCAGCCCCATGAAGGTGCCGGCCTGCGCGCCCAGCGCTTCACCGAGGCGGGTAATTTCCGCCAGCCCGCGCGTGATCAGCGCCGCGCGCGCATTCAGCCCCAGGCCCAGCCCGTCGGCCGTCCCGGTGGCAATTGCCAGCACGTTCTTGACCGCGCCGCCCACTTCCACGCCGATCAGATCGTCGCAGGCATACACGCGCAGGTTACCGCCGTGCACCGCACTGACCACGCGCTCGCGCAGTTCGGCAGAGGACGACGCCACCGTCAGCGCACAAGGCAGCCCCTTCGCCACTTCCTGCGCAAACGACGGACCCGACAGCGCCGCACCCGGCACGCCGTCGCCCAGGATTTCGCGCACCACCTGGTGCGGCAGCAAGCCGGTGCCGTATTCGAAACCCTTGCACAGCCAGACCACGTTTGGAATGCGGCGGCCTTTCAGGCTTTCCAGCAGCGGACGCAGGCCGGCCACCGGGCAGGCTGCAATCAGCAGCGGCGCGTCGTCGTCCGAGGCATCGCAGACATGCGCCAGCGCCGCGTCGAAATCGGCGGTCATGCGCAGCGCAGCGGGCAGCGGCTGGCCCGGCAGGTAATGGGTATTCTCGCGCGCAGCCTCGGTCGCGGCCATTTGTTCGGCGTTGCGGCCCCACAGCAGCACGTCGTGGCGCGCGGCCACGGCGATCGCGACCGCGGTGCCCCAGGCACCCGCGCCCAGCACGGTAATCTTGTTCATGTTCTTGAGTTCTTGCATGGTATCCGTTCAGTTGCCCCAGACATCGGTAATGCGTACGAAGCCGACGATGCCGTCGCGATGGCGCACCTGGGCCCAGCCGGTGCCCAGCGTGTCGATCAGTTCCAGCAGGACGCCCTTGTCGGCGGTCATCACGACCGCCGCGCTGTCGTCGGGCGAGGCGCGTACCCTGGCCGCCGCAAGCCTGACGACGACATTGCGCTGCGCCACCAGGCCCCTGGCTTCGGTCCAGGAAAGTTCGCCTTCGGCATCGCGCACCTTGACCCAGTCGCCATAGCGCGCCACGATTTCGAGCGGCATGCCGCGCGGCGCGACGTAGCGCTTGACGCCCTTGGCGGACGGCGTGTCGTACAGCACCACCGAGGGCTGGCCGACCGAACGGAACTCGAAGGCGGATACGGTACCGCATGCCAGCATCAGCAGCACGCTTGCACAGGATCGGGAAAGGGTCATCGCGGGGCCCCGGGTGGTAAAACCAGACGCCAATATGGCAGGAAGGGCAACCGCATCATGGCGGCTGCCCGTCGAGGATCTTGCCGCCACCCGTGCGGGCGGCAGCGCTACTACTGGACTGCTTAGTTTGCCGGTGCGGCAGCGGCTTCGGCCATTGCCTGGCGACGCTGCTGGTAGAACACTTCGAAGTTGATCTCGGCCAGGTGCACAGGCGGGAAGCCGGCACGGGTGATCACGTCGGCGATGTTGCTGCGCAGGTAAGGGTAAACGATGTTCGGGCAGCCGATGCCCAGCAGCGGGTCCATCTGGTCGGCAGGGATGTTGCGTGCCTCGAAGATGCCGGCTTGCTTGCCTTCGACCAGGAAAGCGACCTTGTCCTTGACCTTGGCGGTCACGGTGATGGTGACGGTCGACTCGTAGATGCCGTCGGCGATGGCTTCCGCGCCAACGTCCAGCGATACCTCGATGGTCGGGGCTTCCTGCTCGAGGAAGATCGCCGGGGAATTCGGTTGCTCCAGCGACATGTCTTTCAGGTAGACGCGTTGGATTTGGAATACTGGTTGCAGGTTTTCGTCAGACATGGAACGCTTTCGTGGTGAAGTAAAAGGGACGGCAACGCGCCGCCCCGATGGGCTTGGAGTCAAACGCACCGGCAATTGTATCAAAATCAATTTGGATGCAATAGCTCCGGCGGCGGGCCATTTTGTGGCCATCTACGCCGGAGCCGGCTTCGTAGGGTGGGGACGCATCCCCACCAAGGAAACCACGTGCCGCCAGGTGCCATCAGCCCCGGTTAGACCCGATTATTCGCCCTTGAGCAGCGGGTCCAGGCGTCCTGCCTGATCCAGCGCATACAAGTCGTCGAAACCGCCCACGTGGGTTTCTCCCACGTAAATCTGCGGCACGGTACGGCGGCCGGTCTTTTGCATCATGATCTGGCGCTGTTCCGGGTCGAGGTCGACGCGGATGCGTTCGATCTCGGTCACGCCCTTGGCTTCGAGCAGGCGCTCGGCACGGACGCAGTAGGGGCAGCTGGCGGTGTGGTACAGGACAACATGGGCGCTCATCATTCTTCCTTCCAATGCTAGTTTACTTGGTGACCGGCAAGCCAGCCGCGGTCCAGGCGGTCATGCCGCCTTCCAGGCTGACCACGTCTTCGAAGCCGGCCGCTTTCAGTTGGCGCGCTGCCTTGTCGGCACGGGCGCCACTCTGGCATACGACCACGATGGTGCGGGTTTTCGATTTTTCAAGTTCACCGATGCGATTGCCCAAGTCTGCCAGCGGAATGTTTTTCGCGTCGCGCAGGTGGCTGGCAGCGAACTCGTCGGCGCTGCGCACGTCCAGCACCAGGGTCTTGCCGCGGTTGATGAACTGGGTCACTTGCAGCGCGGTAGCACGGCGGCCCTTGGGCATCAGTGCCGGGAACAGCAGCGCGCCACCGGAAATGGCAGCAATTGCAACAATGAAGATATTATCGAGGATGAATTTCACAAGGCTTCCATTGGTTGAAGTCAATCCGCGCATTATAAAATAGAAGCCGGGCCGGGCATCGGTTGAAACTTTTTGCAGACTTTTTAAAGAAGAGCTTATGTACAAGATCGTATTCATGCGCCATGGCGAATCCACCTGGAACCTCGAGAACCGTTTCACCGGCTGGACCGACGTCGACCTCACCGAAAAGGGTGTCAACGAAGCGCGCACCGCCGGCCGCGTGCTGCGCGAAGCCGGTTTCGCCTTCGACCTGGCCTACACCTCGGTCCTGAAGCGCGCCATCCGCACCCTCTGGCTGGCGCTCGACGAAATGGACCAGATGTACCTGCCGATCATCAACGACTGGCGCCTGAACGAGCGCCACTACGGCGCCCTGCAGGGCCTCGATAAAGCCGAGACCGCCGCCAAGTTCGGCGACGAGCAGGTGCTGGTCTGGCGCCGCAGCTATGACACGCCGCCGCCGAGCCTGGAAGAGTCGGACGAACGCGTGTCCTTCAAGGACCCGCGCTATGCCGGCCTCGACAAGGCGCAAATCCCGCTCACCGAATGCCTGAAAGACACCGTGGCGCGCGTGATGCCGGCCTGGGACGAGGAAATCGCCCCGGCCATCCGCGCCGGCAAGCAGATCCTGATCTCGGCCCACGGCAACAGCCTGCGCGCCATTATCAAGATGCTCGACAACATCAGCGACACCGACATCGTCGGCCTGAACATCCCGAACGGCCAGCCGCTGGTCTACGAGCTCGACGAGAACCTGAAGCCGATCCGCCATTACTACCTGGGCGACCAGGACGCCATCAATGCCGCCATGGCGGCCGTGGCCAACCAAGGGAAGGCAAAGTAAGTCTTGCGTTTTCCAGTCAAGAAGTCGGCCGGCAGCGCGCTGCTGTGCGGCCTGCTGGCCGCAGCACTGACCCTGCCGCTGGCAGGTTCGGCGCTGGCCGCCGGTAAACCTACCGAACGCAGCCGTCAAAAGGCCGCCGCCGAAGCCAAGCGCGCCGGCATCCAGAAGCAATTGTCGGTGCTGAAGAAAGAAATCAGCCGTACCGAGGACGAGAAGGAAGACGTGGCCGACGACCTGGCCGAATCGGAAGCGGCGATCTCGAACGCCAACCGCGCCCTGCGTGACCTGGCCACCGAGCAGCACGAAACGAATACGCGCCTGGCTGACCTGGCCACCGAACATGGGCGTCTCGAACAAACAATTGTTTCGCAGAAAAAACAATTGTCGGCCCTGCTGCGTGAGCACTATGTTGCGGGCAATGAGGACCGCATCAAGCTGCTGCTCTCGGGCGACAATCCGAACCGCATCAACCGCGACCTGCAAATGATGGCCTACGTGTCGCAGGCCCAGGCACGCCTGATCGATTCGCTGAACGCGAACCTGGCGCAGGTGCAGGAAAACCGCGACAAGGTCGAGAACGCCAAGACCGAGCTGGAAGAAATCGCCCAGGAACAGCGCGACCAGAAATCGGTGCTGGAAAAAGAAAAGGCCAAGCGCGCCGCCCTGCTCAGCAACTTGTCGAGCAAGCTGGTGGCCCAGCGCAAGCAGGCCGACACCCTGCAGCGCGACGAGCAGCGCATGAGCGGCCTAGTCGACAAGCTGACCGTGCTGATCCGCCAGCAGGCCGAAGCCGAGCGCAAGCGCCAGGAAGCCCTGGCCGCCGCCCGCGCCAAGGCCGCTGCCGAAGCGAAAGCCCGCGCCGAAGCGCGCGCTGCCGCCAAGGCCGAGCGTGAACGCGAGCGCGAACGCCTGGCGCGCGAGGCGAAGAAAGCCGGCAAGCCGGCGCCGAAACCCTTGCCCGAGCCGGAAGAGCCGAAGGTGGCCGAGCAGCCGAAGGCCGAGGAACGCACGCCGGATATTTCCCTGGCGCCAGCCGCACCGGCCGGGGCCTTTGCCAAGATGAAGGGACGCCTGAGCAGTCCATTGAGCGGCACCATCGCGGCGCGCTTCGGCGCCAAGCGCGGCGGTGACGGCCCGAGCTGGAAAGGCATGTTCATCAAGGCGCCGGAAGGCACCGAGGTGCGCGCCGTGGCCGTCGGCCGCGTGGTGCATTCGGGCTGGATGCGCGGCTTCGGCAATTTGATCATCGTCGACCACGGCGGCGACTACCTGTCGATCTACGCCAACAACCAGACATTGCTGAAACGCGTGGGCGACGCCGTGCGCGCCGGCGAGCCAATCGCCAGCGCGGGCAATACCGGCGGTAACGAAGAATCGGGTCTATACTTCGAGCTCAGGCATCTTGGCAAGGCATTCGATCCGTCGAGCTGGATCAACTTCTAGGGGTAGCGATGAGTAACAAAGCGGGTAAAAGCGCGGGTAACAAAGCGAAGAGCGCGGGGCTGGTCGGCCTGGGACTGGTGGCCGGTGTCGCTCTCACGGTGCAGGTCTCGGCCTGGGCCCAGAAAGGCGAGGGCAGCCCGCTGCCGCTGGAAGAACTACGCCAGCTGGCCGACGTGTACGGCCTGATCAAGAGCGACTACGTGGTGCCGGTCGAGGACAAGAAGCTCTTGTCCGAAGCCATCTCCGGCATGGTCGCTTCGCTCGACCCGCACTCGGTCTACCTCGACCAGAAGGCCTACCGCGAGATGCGCGAAAGCGTGCAGGGCAAGTTCGTCGGTGTCGGCATCGAAGTCGCCGCCGAAGATGGCTACGTGAAGATCGTTTCGCCGATCGAGGATTCGCCGGCCTACCGCGCCGGCATCAAGGCCGGGGACCTGATCACCCGCATCGACAACACCCCGGTCAAGGGCCTGTCGATCGATGACGCTGTGAAAAAGATGCGCGGCAAGCCGGGCACCAAGGTGACGCTGACCATCGCCCGCCGCGGCGAGGACCGCCCCTGGGTGGTGCCGGTGATGCGCGAGCAGATCCGCGTCCAGAGCGTGAAGGCGAAGATGGTCGAGCCGGGCTATGCCTGGGTGCGCATCAGCCAGTTCCAGGAAGCCACGCTGGAAGAACTGGCCAGCAAGACCGCCGCGCTGTACAAGGACAATCCCGGCATCAAGGGCCTGGTGCTGGACCTGCGCAACGACCCGGGCGGCCTGCTGCCAGGCGCGATCGGCGTCTCGACCGCTTTCCTGCCGAAGGAAGAACTGATCGTCTCGACCAAGGGGCAATTGCCCGATTCGAATGCGTCCTTCTACGGCCGCCGCGAATTCTATGCGCCGCGCGGCGCCGATCCGCTGGCGACATTGCCGGCCGAACTGAAAAGCGTGCCGATGGTGGTGCTGGTCAATGGCGGTTCGGCCTCGGCCTCGGAAATCGTCGCCGGCGCCCTGCAGGACTACAAGCGTGCCATCGTGATGGGCAGCCAGACCTTCGGCAAGGGCTCGGTGCAGACCCTGCGTCCGCTGTCGGCCGATACCGCGATCAAGCTGACCACGGCGCGCTACTACACGCCGAAGGGCCGGCCGATCCAGGCCACCGGCATCGTGCCCGACCTGGCGGTGGAAGAAACCGCCGAAGGCGACGGCCTGAATGCCTTGCGCGTGCGCGAAGCCGATCTGCAGCGGCATTTAACTGGCGAAAACGAAAAGCCCGACGCCGCCAAGGCCCGCGACGAAGCCGAGCAGCGCCAGAAAGCGCTGGCTGCATTGAAGAACCGCCAGCCGCTGGAACTGGGCGGCAAGGACGACTTCCAGCTGGCCCAGGCCTTGAACCACTTCAAGGGCTTGCCGGTGAAGACGGTCAAGGCGGAGGAGCAGGAGGCGAAGGAAGCGGCCTCGACTGAGCCGAAGGAATTGCCGGGCGCCGAGACCAAGCCACCGGAGATCAAGGGCGGCAAGAAGTAACGTCGTCCCGGCCGCGTTAGGGCCCGGAACGGTGACCGTACGGTGGGGTGTTTGAGGCCGGGGACCTCAAACACCCCACCGTACGGTCTGCACTCCTGGCTCCGATTGCCTGCCCGAAAATTTCCATCCCCATGAACGACACCCAACTCCTGCGCTACTCGCGCCACATCCTGCTCGACGACATCGGCATCGAAGGCCAGGAACGCCTGCTGGCGGCACACGCCGTCATCATCGGCGCCGGCGGCCTCGGTTCCCCGGCCGCCCTGTACCTGGCCGCCAGCGGCGTCGGCCGCATCACCCTGGTCGACGACGACACCGTCGACCTTACCAACCTGCAGCGCCAGGTGATGCACACGACCGAACGCATCGGCATTCCGAAGGTCGAGTCCGGCCGCGCCGCCCTGCATGCCATCAACCCCGAGGTCGAGGTCGTCGCGCTCAAGGAACGCGCAAACGCGGCACGCCTGCTGGAACTGGCCCGCGAAGCCAGCGTCGTGCTTGACTGCAGCGACAACTTCGCCACCCGCCATGCCGTCAACCGCGCCTGCGTCGCCACCGGCACACCCCTGGTCGCCGGCGCCGCCATCCGTTTCGATGGCCAGTTGTCGGTGTTTGACATGCGTCAGGAAAACTGCCCCTGCTATGCTTGTGTCTTCCCCGAAGACAGCGGTTTCGAGGATGTTGCCTGCAGTACGATGGGCGTGTTTGCCCCGCTGGTCGGCATCGTCGGCGCGGTCCAGGCGGCCGAGGCATTGAAACTCATCATGGGCGTGGGCCAGCCCCTGGCCGGCAGGCTGCTCATGCTCGATGGCCGCGCGATGGAGTGGACCAGCATCGGCGCCGCCCGCAATCCGGCTTGTCCAGTCTGCGCCCGACGCGCCGTACACGTTTGAGGTGCGCGCCCTGAAGCTCTGCAATACAATGCGTCACCCTGCCGGCGCACCGCGACACATTCACGATGGCCGCTGCCAGCAATCCGCCTTATACTAAGCCGATTGTTCCGATCCACTTATCCAAGATTGACTATGCAGATCGTTTCGCACCGTGCAGTTGGCCGCCGTTTCGCGCGCGGCTTCACCCTCGTTGAAATCATGGTGGTCGTGGTCATCATCGGCATCCTCGGCGCCCTGGTGTTGCCGAAGGTGCTGGGCCGTACCGGCGAATCGCGCGTGGTGGCCGCCAAGACCGACATCGCCACCCTGATGCAGGCGCTCAAGCTCTACAAGCTCGACAACCAGCGCTACCCGACCACCGAGCAGGGCCTGCAAGCCCTGACCACGAAACCGACCTCGGGCCCGTCCGCGAATGGCTGGAAGGAAGGCGGCTACGTCGAGCGCTTGCCGAAAGATCCATGGGGCAACCCTTACCAGTACCTGCAACCGGGCCTGCATGGTGAGATCGACGTGTTCTCGTTCGGCGGCGACGGCCAGGCTGGCGGCGAAGGCGAAGATGCCGACGTCGGTTCCTGGCAGCAGTAAAGCTTGACCATGGCTGCCGTCGCGGCGCCGCGCAGGGGCACCGGCCGCAGGAATGCTGCCGGCGCCGGCTTTACGCTGGTGGAAATCCTGGTCGTGATGGTCATCATCGGCATCACGCTGGGGATGGCGTCGCTCAACGCCATCCCGAGCCCGCGCCAGGACCTCGACAACGAGGCCAAGCGCCTGACCCTGCTGCTGCAATTGGCGCGCGACGAAGCCATCGTACGCAACCGCGAAGTGGCCTTCGAGGCCACGCCCGAACGCTACCGCTTCATGGTGCGCAACGACACCGGCTGGATGGCCATGAACCAGGACGACCTGCTGCGCGAACGGCCTTTCCGCAACGCGCCGCTGCGCCTGCTGCTCGACCCGCCCGTGGCCGCCAACGGCAACCTCGGCGGCGGCGACCTGCTGCGCATTACCTTCGGGCGCGAACCCGTGCACAAGCCTTTTCGCCTTACCCTTGCTACTGGCAACTACAGCGTGGCGATCCAGGCCGACGGCGTCGGCCACTTCACCGTCGTCGATCCTGGCAGCGAAGGCGCCCCATGACCACCCGTACCGACCGCGGCTTTACCCTGCTCGAAGTGCTGGTGGCGCTAGTCATCGTCGGCACCGCGCTCGGCGCCGGGCTGCGCGCCATCGGCAGCCTGGCCCAGAACAGCGCCGGCCTGCGCGCCTCCATGATGGCCACCTGGTCGGCCGAGAACCGCCTGGTGCAGATCCGCCTGAACCGCGAATTCCCGGAAGTCGGCAAGCGCAATTTCGACTGCGGCCAGGGCGACCTGAACCTCACCTGCCAGGAAGAAGTGCTGGTCAGCCCGAACCCGCTGCTGCGCCGGGTCGAGGTGTCGGTGTACGACAAGGCCAACCCCGAGCGCCGCATCCTGAAACTGGTCCAGCTGGTCCTGAGGCGATGACACCCGGCATGCACAAGACGCGCGGCTTCACGCTGATCGAACTGCTGGTGGCGATCGGCATCCTGGCCATGGTGGCCGTGCTCGGCTGGCGCGGCCTGGATGGCATCGTGCGTGCGCGCTCGTCGCTGACCGAGCAGATGGAGTCCACGCGCGGCATGCAGCTTGCCTTTGCCCAGCTGCAAAGCGACTGCGAACACGCGGCCGACGCCAGCATCCTCGGGCGCCGCCCCTTCCTGCTCCAGAACGAGGGCCGCATCACCCTGGTGCGCACCGTGTTCAACGAAAACGAGCCGGCGCGCCTGCAGGTCATCGCCTATCGCCTGGTGAACGGGCAATTGCTGCGCCGCGAATCGATTGCCACCCGCGACCTGGTCCAGCTCGACGGGCTGTGGCAGGCCGCAATCACCGACGCCGACACCACCCCGCCGGTGCTGCTGCAGGGCGGCATCGAGGCGATGGGCGTGCTGGTCTGGCAGAACGGCGCCTGGCGCGCCCAGGTCGAAACGAATCCGCCGGCGCCGGTCACGAGCGCCTCGGCCCTGGCCGTGACCGGCCTGCAAGTGGTGCTGCGCACGCGCGGCTACCCGCAGCCGCTGACCAAATCCTTCCTGCTGGGGAGCCTCTGATGCGGCCTTGTCGCCCCCATTACCCCAATTACCAGCAGCGCCAGCGCGGCGTCGCCGTGATCACCGCCTTGCTCCTGACCACGCTCGCCATCACCATCGTGGCCAGCCTGTTCTGGCAGCAGCAGGTCGAGGTGCGCTCGATGGAAAACCAGCGCCTGAACCTGCAGACGCGCTGGATCCTGCGCGGCGCGCTCGACTGGTCGAGCGTGGTGCTGCGCCAGGACGCCATCGACCACCGCGACCATACCGCCCTGACCCACGTCTGGGCCACGCCGCTGGCCGAAACCCGGCTCGACCAGTACATCGAGCGCGAGCGGGTCGAAGGCGAAGTATTCGACGCCACCCTGTCCGGCAACATCACCGATGCCACCTCGCGCTACAATCTCACCAACCTGACCAACAACGGGCGGATCGACCTGGCGCAGATGGCGATCCTGGCGCGCCTGATGACCAACCTGCAGATGAATCCGGCGCTGGCGAAGACCACCGCCAACCTGGTCGCGGCCGGGGCGCCGCCGGCGGTCACCACCGGCATGGTCGATCCCATCACCGGCCAGGAAGTGGGGGATACGGTCGGCAAGCAGGGCGGCGGGCCGACCCAGGTCAACAATGCCGAAGACGGCGGCCAGGGCGGCGTGGACAATAACGGCGGTGTCGACGATGGCAGTGGCGGCCTGGGCGGGACGACCGGGGTGCCGCCGCAGACCCAGGCCGTGTCGCGCGAAGGCATCGGCACGCCGATCCGCTTCCTCGAAGTCGAGGATTTGTTGGCAGTAAAAGGTTTTACGCCGGAGATGGTGGAAAAGCTGCGTCCCTTCGTGACGGTCTTGCCGGAGGCGACGCCGGTGAACGTGAACACCGCGCCGCCCGAAGTGCTGGCGGCGGTGATCCCGAATTTTTCGCTGTCCGAGGCGAACGCGCTGGTGCAGCGGCGCAGGAGCGCGCCCTGGCGCGACCTGCAGTATTTCATGACCGAGCTCGGCGGCAATACGCCGGTGCCGGGCTCCGTGAGCGTGCACAGCGATTATTTCATCGTGTCCAGCCGCATCCGGCTCGACCGGGGCGCCCTGAACGCCGACGCGCTGATCAAGCGCGCCGCGTCCTTCGGCCCGGGCAGCATCACGGTGGTCTGGGTTCGTCAAAACTAGAAGAAAGCGAGACGGTTTGACTACACTTTATATCCGGCATCCCGCGCGCGCCGAAGGCGAAGGCGCCCCGTGCCGCTTTGCCGTCGTGGGCGACGCCGGCGCCATCGAGCAGCAGGGCGAAGGCACGCTGCGCAACCTGACCGACCTGGTCGCCGCCAGCCGCCGCGTGGTGCTGCTGCTGGCCGGCGCCGACGTCAACCTGATTTCCGTGCAGGCGCCTCCGCTGTCCGGCAACAAGCTGCGCGCGGCGCTGCCCGGCTTGGTCGAGGAACACATCCTGGGCGACCCGCTCGATTGCGTGCTGATGGCCGGGCCGCCGGCCGGTGACGGCACCCGCCCGGTGGCGGTGGTGCAGCGCGAGTGGATCGAACCGCTGGTGCGCATCCTGCTGGGGCAGGGCGCGCGCGCCGTGGTGGTCCTGCCTGCCCAGCTGTGCCTGCCGCTGCAGCCGGGCGGCGTGAGCGCCGCCATCGGCGGCACGATCGGCAGCAATGAGCTGCTGCTGCGCACGAGCCAGTACGGCGGCCTGGGCCTGGCGCTGGATGCGAATCCCGCCGCCGCCCTGCAGACCGCGCGCGCCCTCGCCGGCGACGCGCCGCTCACCCTGTATGTGCCGCGCGAGCAGCTGGGCGAGTACGGCGTGCTGCTGGCCGAGGCCGGCCCCGCCACCCAGCTCGAGGCCGACGACTGGGCGCACTGGGTGAACGGGGCGAAGAGCACCGGTTTCGACCTGGTCCCGGCGCTGGGTGCGGCCGGCGCCCGCCAGCGCGACTGGCGACGCTGGCGCGTGCCGATCGCACTGGCCTTCCTGGCCGTGGCGGTGAACCTGGCCGGCATGAACATCGAATGGCTGCGCCTGCGCGGCGAATCGAACGCGGTACGCCAGCAGATGACGCAAACCTACCGCTCGGTCTACCCGAACGAACCGATTTCCGATCCGGTGGCGCAGATGCGCCAGCATATCCGCCTGGCCCAGGCCGGCAGCGGCCAGATCGGCGCCGACGAATTCCTGTACTTAGCCGGCGCCGTGGGCGACGCAACACGGGAAATGCCGCGTCCGCCCGGAATTACATCAATGGAGTACAAGGAACGGGCACTGCATTTGCGCGTCAAACCGGAAACGGTTGACCCTGGCGGGCTGCAGCAGCTGCGCGCATCCTTGTCAGCACGCAATTTGAATCTGGAAGAAACCGCGCCCGCCAACTGGACGGTGCGCAGCACGGGAGCCAAGCCATGAGTCTGGGCAGCACAATCGGCGGGGTGCGCGAACGCGCCCAGGCCTACTGGATCGCACGCACCGGCCAGGAACGGCGCTTCCTCGCGGCCGGCTTCGGCGTCGTGGTGCTGGCGCTGCTCTACATGGTGCTCGTCGAGCCGGCCGTCGAAGGCCGCGCCCAGCTCCAGCGCTCGCTGCCGGCGCTGCGCCAGCAGGCCGCCGAGCTGGCCGGCATGGCCGAGCAGGCGCGCGGCCTGGCCGGGCAGGCCCCGGTGCCGGTCACGCCCATGACCCAGGAAACACTGAATGCCAGCCTCACGGCGCGCGGCATCAAGCCGGCTTCGCTCTCGCTCACCGGCGAATACGCGCGCATGCAGATCAACAACACCTCGTTCGCCAACCTGCTGGTCTGGCTCGACGCCCAGCGCCGCGAAAACCGCGTTGCAGTGCAAGAAGCCACGTTTACCGCACAAGACCCCGCCGGGCAGGTCGATGCCAGCCTGACCCTGCGCCAGGACACCGGGGCCGGTGCCCGATGAGGCGTATCCTGTTGTGGACAGGCGTCGTTGCGCTTGCAGTGGCCGTTACGGTGCTGGTGTTCCTGCCGGCGAGCTGGCTGGGCAACATCGTCGAGCGCCAGACCGGCGGCCGTTTGACTCTCGGGGACGCCACGGGTACGCTCTGGAACGGCTCAGCTTTCGTGGGTGGCGCGCCGGGGCCGGGCGGGGCGGTCACGCCGCTGCTGCCGGGGCGTTTCAGCTGGCGTTTGTCGCCGCTGGTGCTGTTCGGGCAGGTGAACATGACGCTGGAAAACCCGCAGGCCCTGGCCCAGCCGGTGCTGGTCGAAGGCAGCTGGAGCGCATGGCAGGTGAGTGCCGGGCAATTGCTGCTGCCGGCGGAAGGGCTGGCCGGGCTCGGCGCGCCGCTAAACACGCTGGCGCCCTCGGGCAAGATCCGGCTTTCCTGGAACCAGCTCGACCTGGTACGCGAAGTCAACAATGTCAGGGTCACGGGCCGTACCGTCCTGAGCATGGACGACATGGGCTCGCGCATGGCGCCGATCCGGCCGCTGGGCAGCTACCAGATGGCGATGGACTGGCGCGGCCCGCAGGCCGACCTGGTGCTCTCCACGGTGCGTGGCGCGCTGCTGCTGTCGGGATCGGGGCAGTTACAGAACGGACGCCTGCGCTTTTCAGGGCAGGCATCGGCCGCGGACGGCTACGAAGACACGCTGGGCAACATGCTGAACCTGCTGGGACAGCGACGCATGGTGAACGGTAAAAACATAATCGCACTCGAGTTCAGATAATGAAAACATCCTTCCGTCGCACCCCTGCCAGCAGTTCCACCACCCCGGCGCTGCACCGCATCGCCGCCGGCGCCATGCTGTGCTGCACGCTGTTCACGGCCCTGCCCGTGCCTGTGTTCGCGCAGGAAAACTCGGCCGCCCTCAGCTTCGTGAACGCCGACATCGAATCGGTGATCAAGGCCGTCGGCCACTACACCGGCATGACCTTCATCGTCGACCCGCGCGTCAAGGGTACGCTCACGCTGCAGTCGGAAAAATCGCTGACCAAGAGCCAGGCCTTCGGCCTGCTCACCTCGGCGTTGCGCCTGCAGGGCTATGCGGTGGTCACCACCGGCGAGGGGTACGCCAAGGTGGTGCCGGAAGCCGAGGCCAAGCTGCAATCCTCGCCGACCCAGGTCGGCACCCGCGGCTCGCGCGTCCAGGGCGACCAGATCGCCACCCAGATCTACCACCTGCAATACGAGTCGGCCGCCAACCTGGTCGCCGTGCTGCGTCCGCTGATTTCGCCGAACAATTCCATCATGGCGAACCCGGGCAACAACAGCCTGGTCATCACCGACTACGCCGATAACCTGCGCCGCCTGTCGCGCATCATCGCCGCGCTCGACGCGCCGGTGGCGGCCGACCTCGACGTCGTGCCTATCCGTAACGGCATCGCCAGCGACATCGCCACCCTGGTCGGGCGCCTGATGGAGCCGGCCGCCGGCGGCGATTCCGGCCGCGTGGCCGTGCTGGCCGATCCGCGCACCAACTCGATCGTGGTGCGCGCGCCGTCGCAGGCACGCGCCAACCTGGCCAAGTCGCTGATCGCCAAGCTCGACCAGCCGACCACCGAGCGCGGCAACATCCACGTGGTCTACCTGAAGAACGCCGACGCCAGCCGTGTCGCGCAAACCCTGCGCGCCGTGGTCTCGCAAGACGCCTCGGCGGTCCCGGTGCAGCAGCAGGGCACGTCCGGCGGCAATATCCAGGCCGGCGCCCAGGGCGGCACCGGCGGCAACCTCGGCGGCCAGCAGGGCCAGCAGAGCAGCATCGGCATGGGCGGCACCGGCAACACCTACGCCCAGCAGGGCCAGGCCACGGCAACCGGCGCCGGCGGCGGCCAGGGCTCCGGCTTCATCCAGGCCGACGCCTCGACCAACAGCCTGATCATCACGGCGCCGGACGCCATCTACCGCAACCTGCGCGGCGTCATCGACCAGCTCGACGTACGCCGCGCCCAGGTCTATATCGAAGCCCTGGTGGTGGAAATGACCTCCAGCAAAGCGTCGGAATTCGGCGTCCAGTGGCTCGGTCTGTCGGGCGACAATGCCAGCAAGTACCGCGTCGGCGGCATCCAGTCCTTCAATGGCACCGGCACGAATAACCTGATCAACCTGGCCGCCGCGGCGCGCGGCGGACTGAGCGGCGAAAACGCCGCCATCCCTTCACTGCCGGGCCTGACGCTGGGCGTGTTCCGCCAGGTGAATGGCGAGCTGGGCCTGGGCGCCGTGGCCAGCGCCCTTGAAAACGGCGGCAACGCCAACATCTTGTCCACACCGAACATGATCACCCTCGACAACGAGTTGGCGACCATCAAGGTAGGTCAGAACATCCCGATCATCACGGGTTCGTTCACCACGGGCACGAGCGGCGCCAACAACCCGTTCCAGACCGTCGACCGCAAGGACATCGGCCTCTTGCTGAAAGTGCGCCCGCAGATTTCCGAGGGCGGCGTCGTCAAGCTGTCGATCTACCACGAGAATTCGGGCATCGACAGCTCCATCACGCGGACCGAAGGCATCGTGACCACGGTGCGTGCCATCGAAAGCAATGTCCTGGCCGACGACGGCCAGATCATCGTGCTGGGTGGCCTGATCCAGGACAACTCGAATACCGGCGAGGAAAAAGTGCGTGGGCTGGGCGACATCCCGGTGCTGGGCAATCTGTTCAAGTATCGCTCGCGTACCCGCGACAAGACCAACCTGATGGTGTTCCTGCGCCCGGTCGTGGTGCGCAGTAAGGAACAGAACAACAGTATCTCGATGGACCGCTACGAATACATGCGCGCCCTGGGTATTTCCTCGCAGCCGCAGGACGATACGATCCTGATGCGCAACCTGGGCGCGCCGGTCCTGCCTCCTTTGAACAATGGCCAGCCACCGGCAGGCGGCGACATGGCAACCCTGCCGCCGCCGGCACCGCCGCCGGTCCGTCCAGGCGCCGCAACCGGTACCGGAACGGCCCAGCCGACCCAGCCGGCAGGCCAGCAGGCGCCTGTGCCCGAGTACCGCCCGGTGCAGCCATCGAACCAGAATTGATGAGCCATGACTAATCTGTTGCCTTACGCCTTTGCCCGCGACCACGGGGTACTGGCGCGCGCCGGCGACGACCCGGCGCAAAGCATCGAAGTGCTGATCTCGAACGCCACGCCGCCGGCGGCGATCGCCGAAGTGTCGCGCCGCTTCGGGCGCATCGCCCTGCGCCGCCTCGAGCGCAGCGAACTCGACGACGCCATCGCCAGCGCCTACTCCTCGGCCGGCGGCGACGCCAACCAGGTGGCCGACGAATTCGACGCCGACCTCGACCTGACGCGCCTGCTGCAGGACGTGCCGGCCATCGAAGACCTGCTCGAATCCTCCGACGACGCGCCGGTCATCCGCATGATCAACGCACTGCTCACGCAGTCGCTGCGCGAAGGCGCCTCCGACATCCACATCGAACCTTTCGAGCAAACCTCGGTCGTACGTTTCCGCATCGACGGCGCCCTGCGCGACATCGTGCGTCCGCGCAAGGGCATCCACGCCTCGCTGATTTCGCGTATCAAGATCATGTCGCAGCTCGACATCGCCGAAAAACGCCTGCCCCAGGATGGCCGCATCACGCTGCGCATCGGCGGCAAGCCCGTCGACGTGCGCGTCTCGACCCTGCCGACCGGCCACGGCGAGCGCGCCGTACTGCGTCTGCTCGACAAGGAAGCCGGCCGCCTCGATCTGTCGCACCTGGGCATGAGCCCGGATTTGCTGCCGCAGTTCGACAAGCTGATCAACCAGCCGCACGGCATCGTGCTGGTCACGGGCCCGACCGGTTCGGGTAAAACCACCACGCTGTACGCGGCGCTGTCGCGGCTGAACGCCTCGACCACCAACATCATGACGGTGGAAGACCCGATCGAGTACGACCTGAGCGGCGTCGGCCAGACCCAGGTGAATGCGCGCATTGACATGACCTTCGCCAAGGCCCTGCGCGCCATCCTGCGCCAGGACCCGGACGTGATCATGATCGGCGAGATCCGCGACCTGGAAACGGCGCAGATCGCGGTCCAGGCCTCGCTCACCGGCCACCTGGTGCTGGCGACCCTGCACACCAACGATGCCGCCGCCGCCGTCACGCGTCTGCTCGACATGGGCATCGAACCGTTCCTGTTGTCGTCATCCTTGCTGGGCGTGATGGCGCAGCGCCTGGTCCGCAAACTCTGCCCGCAGTGCAAGAAAAGCGACGGCGTGCAATGGCATGCGGTCGGCTGCGAGCGCTGCGGCCACACCGGCTACCAGGGGCGCGTCGGCGTCTACGAGCTGCTGGAAACCGACGAGCGGATCCGCGCCCAGATCCACAACCAGGCGTCCGAAGCCGACATCCGCACGGCGGCCCAGGCCAGCGGCATGAAAACCATGCGCGAAGACGGCGAACGCTGGCTGCGCGAAGGCGTCACCACGCAGGCGGAACTGCTGCGCGTGACCAAGGACTGAGGCGATGCCGGCATTCCGTTACGAAGCCGTCGATGGGGGCGGCGCCACGCGCAAGGGCGTGGTCAATGCCGACAGCCCGCGCGCCGCGCGTGCCGACCTGCGCACCCAGGGGCTGACGCCGTTGAGCGTCGAAGCCATCGCGGCCCAGGTCGATGCCTCCGGCGCCACCCGCGCGCGCGGCATCGGCGAGCGCCTGTCGCAAAACGAACTGGCGCTGTTCACGCGCCAGCTGGCCAGCCTGCTCGAAGCCGGCCTGCCGCTCGAGCAAGCCTTTACGGCGCTGCTGGAACAGGCCGAAAAGCCGTATTTGCGCGACCTGATCGCCTCGATCCGCTCGGAAGTGATGGGCGGTATTTCGTTTTCGGCCGCGCTGTCGCACCACCCGCGCGACTTCGCCGAAATCTACCGCGCCCTGGTCGCGTCCGGCGAACAGATCGGCCAGCTGGCCAAGGTGCTGTCGCGCCTGGCGGACTACATCGAGCGCCGCAATGCGCTGGTGCAAAAGGTGCGGCTGGCGTTCACTTATCCGGCCATCGTTACCGTGGTCGCATTCGCCATCGTGATCTTCCTGCTCACCTATGTGGTGCCGCAGATCGTCTCGGTGTTCGCGAATACCAAGCAGAAGCTGCCCTTCCTGACGGTGGTGATGCTGGCCGTGTCCGACTTCATGCGGGCTTGGGGTATCGTGCTGGGCCTGGCCCTGGTCGGCGCCTGGTTTGCCTGGCGTAACGCGCTGAAAAATCCCGTGCTGAAACGGCGCTGGCATACCTGGCTGCTGACGGCGCCCGTCTACGGCAAGTTCGAGCGCAGCCTGAACACGGCGCGCTTCGCCAGCACTCTGGCGATTACCACCGGCTCCGGCGTGCCGATCCTGCGCGCCCTCGACACCAGCCGCGAAACTTTATCGAACGTTGCGATGCGTGATCTGGTCGAACAGGCGACGGGCAGCGTGCGCGAAGGCGTCAGCCTGGCGCGGGCGCTGTCGGCGCAAAAGCATTTCCCGCCGATGCTGGTACACATGATCCGCGCCGGCGAGATCACCGGCGAACTGCCGGCCATGCTGGAACGCGCCGCCAACTCGCAGCAGGCCGACCTCGAGCGCCGCACCCTCACCATTGCCGGCCTGCTGGAACCGGTGCTGATCCTGGCCATGGGCCTGGTCGTGCTGCTGATCGTGCTGGCCGTCCTGATGCCGATCATTGAAATCAACCAGCTGGTGCGCTAACAAGGACATCATGAAGCGTTTGCCTCTCCTTCTCACCCTGCTTGCCCTGGTCTTCCTGGCGGTCTCCGCCACCTATTGGGGCATGCAGTTGTACAAGCCGCAGCAGCGCCAGATCGCCGCTGCGCCGCCGGCCGGCATCCCCGAACCGGCGCCCGATGCCGCCGCCACCCTGTTCGGCGGCCAGGCCGCCACGGCCGTCGTCACCAATTACCAATTGACCGGCATCGTCTCGGCCGGGCGCGACAGCGTGGCCATCATCGTCGCCGACGGCCAGCCGCCGAAAGCCCTGAAGGTCGGCCGCGAACTCGCCCCGGGCGTGACGATCAGCGAAGTGCATCCGCGCTACGTGATGCTGTCCGACGGCGGCGTCATGAAGCGTGTGGAACTGATGGCCGACACCAAGCCGGCGATTCCCTTGTCGGGCGCGGCCATGCCGCCGCAGGCGCCACCGATGCAGGCCGCCCCGGTCGGCGCCATGCCCGCGGTCGAACCGCAAACCGCGCCTGGCGCCGTGGTGCGCGGCCCGCCGCCGCCGGGCGAAGTCGACCCCGTGGTGGGGCCGAACGAAGAACCGCCGCAGGAAACCCCGCCATCGCCAGCTGCAGCCAACTACAACCAGGTAATGCAGGGCAACAACAACGTGCCACCGCCACCGGCCGAGCCGCAAATGCCGCCGCCAACGCGGGTGATGGGGCAGCCGTCCAGCGACCAGCCGACGCAGTAAGGATAGCGGGGCCGGCAGGAAGTCGCGCCCCCGCGAACGTGCACCCGGCCAGCAGCCGCAACCGTAGGGTGGGCACTCCGTGCCCACGCGGAACGCCGCGTCATCGTTGTCTCCTGCACGAGGGTTGGCAGAAACTTGTTGATCAGGTTCGAAAGCGACACGTTAGCGCTGATCTCTTCACCCGCCAACACCTCACCACGTCCTCAGCAAGCTCCGGCGGCGCATCGCCGCAAGCTTCCGCGTGGGCACAGCGTGCCCACCCTACGGTCGCATTTGCCGGCCAGTTCCAGCGCATTACCTTGCAGGCAATTACCGCCGCAGCGCCGTAAACGCCGCAAACTCCCACGACCTGAACCCCACCACCAGGCTCATCCCATCCCGCTCCTCGGCCGGCAGCCTGCGGTCGTGCTTGTGCAGCCGCGCCAGCTCGGCCGCCAGCTGGGCGATCTTCTGCGCCACCTCGGCGGCGCTGGCCGCCGACAGCCGCGCAGGCAAGCACATCAGAGTCTCGCCCGGCCCGTCGAAACGGCCAGCAAAATAATCCGGCACCATGTGCTCGCGGAAGAATTGCTGCACCGGTCCATCCGGCAGCCAGTGGAAGGCATGCGAAACGCGCATGCCGTAGCGGTTCAGCGGACGCAGCTCGATCAGGCCCAGCCGGTCGAGCTCGGCCATGGCGGCGATGCATTCGGGCTGGGTCAGGCGGTAGTTGTCGACGATTTGCTCGAAGGTCCAGTGTCCCAGGCAGCAGATCGCCACCAGCAGCAGGTGGGGCTTGGCGACCAGGGCGGTTTCCTGGGGCAGGGTCAGGGCATCGGCCTGGGGGCGCGCATCGGCCGCGCGGCGCAGCACGTCTTCCAGGGCAATGCCCCCCGCCTGGCAGATCTGCGCCAGGCGCGACAGCGGCATGTCCTTCTGCCCGAACAGGCGCTTGACGCTCGACTCGCTCATGTCGATGCGCTCGGCCAGGGTTTTATAGGTGAGATTCGCCGCACGCAGCTCGGCGCGCAGCACGTCGACGATCAGCTCGGGTGAGCTCATGGGAATCCTGTTGGATGGCGGTTAGCGCCGCACAATGTACAGGTGAATTGTTAGACAGGCAAGATGGGTGGGCGAGAACGTTGGCGATGCCAGCGGCGGTCGGAGTTTAACGCGCCTTGGTTCATGTGATGAGACCGCGTGGACACGTCCATCGATGCTCCCAGCATCAATGACCCACTCTACAAAAGCGATTAACGTAGTGGCACAGGCGTCCACCCTACAAAAGCGATGCACGTAGGGTGGACTCCCGAGTCCACGCGGTCTTTCGTGTCGATGCAAACCCGACAGGTTGAAACGAACCAGGCAGGGAGCCACGGCTCCTCGACCTCACTCGTCCTCGTCCGCCGTCAGCTTCACCTTCTTCAACTGCCGCTTGGCATCCTGGCGCTCGCTCGACAAGGGTTTGGCGTGCGCGCCAGCCGAGCGGGCCTTGGCCAATGCGGCGAGCGGGTTGCGCGGCTTGCCGAACTGCTGCGACGGTTCGACGCGCAGCCGCATCTTTTGCCGGGTTGCGAGTGCCTTGTTTGCCATGCTCGCCTCCGTTACAGCACGTAGCGCGACAGGTCTTCGTTGGCCGACAGCACGTCCAGGCGCTCGTTCACGTAGGCGCCGTCGACCGTGACCAGCTTGTCCTGCATGTCGCTGGCGCCGAACGAGACTTCCTCGAGCAGCTTTTCCATCACCGTGTACAGGCGGCGCGCGCCGATGTTCTCGGTGCGTTCGTTGACCGAGAAGGCGATCTCGGCCAGGCGGTGGATGCCGTCTTCGGTGAAGTCGACCTTGATGCCTTCGGTGCCCAGCAGTGCTTCATACTGGGTCGTCAGGCAGGCGTCGGTGCTGGTGAGGATGCGCTTGAAGTCGTCGATCGACAGCGATTCCAGCTCCACGCGGATCGGGAAGCGACCCTGCAGCTCGGGAATCAGGTCCGACGGCTTCGACAGATGGAAGGCGCCCGAAGCGATGAACAGGATGTGATCGGTGCGGATCATGCCGTACTTGGTGTTCACGGTCGTGCCCTCGACCAGCGGCAGCAGATCGCGCTGCACGCCGGCGCGCGAGACATCGGCGCCGCCGTGTTCCGAACGGGTGGCGATCTTGTCGATCTCGTCCAGGAAGACGATGCCGTTGTTCTCCACATTGTGGATCGCCTTCTGCTTCATCTCGTCTTCGTTGATCAGGCGCGCCGCTTCTTCCTCGGCCAGCACCTTCATCGCTTCCTTGATCTTCATCTTGCGCGCCTTCTTGCGCGTGTTGCCGACGCCGGCGAACATCGACTTGATCTGTTCCGTCATTTCTTCCATGCCCGGCGGCGCCATGATTTCCATCTGCGGCGCAGCGTCGGCCACTTCGATTTCCACTTCGCGGTCGTCGAGCGAGCCTTCGCGCAGGCGCTTGCGGAAGGTCTGGCGCGTGCTGTCGCCTTCCTTTGCCTCGGCCGCGGCGCTGACGTTGAAGCCGAAGTCGCGCGCCGGCGGCACCAGGATGTCGATGATGCGGTCTTCGGCCGCGTCTTCGGCGCGCTGGCGCACCTTTTTCATTTCCGATGCGCGCGTCTGCTTGACGCCGATGTCGATGAGGTCGCGGATGATGGTGTCGACGTCGCGGCCGACATAGCCGACCTCGGTGAATTTGGTGGCTTCGATCTTGATGAAGGGCGCGTCGGCGAGCTTCGCCAGGCGGCGCGCGATTTCGGTCTTGCCGACGCCGGTCGGGCCGATCATCAGGATGTTTTTCGGCGTGATCTCGTGGCGCAGCGGCTCGGCCACCTGCTGGCGGCGCCAGCGGTTGCGCAGGGCGATGGCGACGGCGCGCTTGGCCTTGCCCTGGCCGACGACGTGCTTGTCCAGTTCCGACACGATTTCGAGAGGAGTCATGTTCATGATATGCATGCCGGTCAGTCCAGCGTTTCAATGATGTGGGACAAATTCGTATAGATGCAGAGCTCGCCGGCAATCGTCAGCGCTTTCTTGACGACCTCGGCGGGCGGCAGCTCGGTGTTTTCCTGCAGCGCCTTGGCCGCGGACTGGGCGTAGATGCCGCCCGAGCCGATCGCGCCGATGCCGTCTTCCGGCTCGAGCACGTCGCCATTCCCGGTGATGATCAGTGTCACTTCCTTGTCGGCCACCAGCAGCATGGCTTCGAGCCTGCTCAGCATGCGGTCGGTGCGCCAGTCCTTGGCCAGCTCGACCGAGGAGCGCAGCAAATTGCCTTGATGCTTTTCCAGCTTCGCTTCGAAGCGGTCGAGCAGGGTAAAGGCGTCGGCGGTGGCGCCGGCGAAACCGCACAGGACCTTGCCCTGGTAGAGTTTGCGCACCTTGCGCGCCGAGCCCTTCATGACGACGTTCCCCAGGGTGACCTGGCCGTCGCCGCCCAATGCGACTTGCGAGCCGCGACGTACACTCACAATGGTGGTGCCGTGAAATTGTTCCATATCTGCCTCGTGGTTAACTAGCCCTCCGCAAGTGGGGCTGTTGCACAAAATTGCAAGACAGGATGACACTTAAGCTCAGCAGTATTCGCGCAGCCCTGGTCCGGGACGCCGTTCAGTATGCCGTTCAATACTTGTGCGCATACAGGCGCGCGCAGTCGCCATAGTTCAGGAGGCGCAGCAGAGCCGCCACCATGTGGTTCAGGTCGCGCAGCTCGACCGGATGCCCCGCACCGGCCAGGCTGCGCAGCCGTACGTGCAGGGCGCCGGCCGCGCTGAACCCGATGCGCGCCAGGCGCGAGCAGTCGAGCACGACCGGCGCCGCAAGGGCGGGGACACCGGTATCCGGCTGGCCTACGCCAGGACTGGCGCCTGCGGCCTGCTCCAGCGCCGGGACTGCCGTTGCACCTGCCGTCTGGACGGATGCCGCCTGTGCCGACGCATACGCATCGATGGCCGCCAGCAGCGCGCCGATATCGCCATCGACCAGCGGCGGCAACAGGAAACGTTGTTCGGCCCCGGGCGCTGCCGCAAGGGAAGGCGCCGCGTTGCCCGGATCGGCCGCACCGCCAATGCCGTCCGCGGCGCGCAGCGGCGTCTCGAACGAAGGCGGCGAGACTTCAAAGGTCACGCAATAGTCCATCGCGGTTTCCTCGAAGTCCTTCTCGCGGTCCAGCAGCTGCAGCAGTTCGAGCAGGAGCAGCCAGGGTGCTTCGCCACTGCCGCGTTCGCCGATCGCCAGCATCGGCCGCAGCACCGCCAGCAGCGCATCGGCGCTGGCCAGCACCACCGGACGCCCCGCGCGGCGCAAGGCTTGCAGGCTGGCGAGCAGGGCGGCGCAGCCTGCGGCATTCGCGCTGCGCACGGCGCCGAAGTCGAGCCGCACCGGCGTGCCCGGCGGCGCCGGCTTATGCAGGGCCGGCAGGTGGGCGCCCAGGCTGGCGTCGAGCGTGGCCGGCAGGCGCAGGGTGGGTGCCACGCCGGCAAAGGCTTCTTGCGCCTGGCGCGGCAGGCGGTCGGTGTAGGCGGGCGGGGAAGTTTCGAAATGGCTGGCGTAATCGATGGCGATGCTGTCGAATTCCTGCTCGCGGCCCTGGGCCTGGTAGAG
Organism: Massilia sp. IC2-278; assembly: GCF_020708045.1. Lineage (GTDB taxonomy): Bacteria > Pseudomonadota > Gammaproteobacteria > Burkholderiales > Burkholderiaceae_D > Telluria. The sequence goes on along the minus strand of NZ_JAJFES010000002.1, from coordinate 129,441 downwards.
GTCGAACAGCATCCACCAGGGCAGGCGTTCGGACCGTCCGAGTTCGGCCAGGCAATCGCGCAGCATGCCTTCGGCCAGGTCGGCCTGGCCGTTGGCGTAGAGAATGGCGCTTTCCTCGACCACGGGCGCATTCGCCGGCGTGAGGTCGGCTTCCGGCTGGCCGTCCAGGGGGCCGAGTTCGGTATCGGCGTCCGAGGCCAGCGGCGCGGCGGCGGCGGCCGGCGGGCGGTGGCCGCTGCCCCAGCCGGTGTCGCCGTCGTCGAGCAGGTCGGTGGTCATGGCCAGTTCGATGGCGTCGATCTTCGCGGCGGTGGCGCGGGCGATTTCGCGCTGGCGCTCGCGTTCGGCTTCGGCGGACAGGCGCGAAGGCTCGCCCGCGCGCAGGCGCGTGGCCGGCGCTTCGGCTACCTGTTCGTTCTTTTTCTTCAGGAAGGAAAATAAGCCCACGTCGTTTCCGCCTATCGTTTGCCCCGTGTTTATTGCTTGATGCGCGGTAGCGCCCCCTGGGTCCGGAGCGCTCATCCATGACGGTAGCACGGACGCCCGCGGCACGCCCTGCGCACACGTGCGCAGGCGCAAACCCGCTGCAGGCCAGTACCCGTATCCGTACCAGTGTATCCCATAGGAAAGATTTCGACGGCACGCTTGAGGCCGCCGGGTAGGTAGAAAAGAAAAAAGCATGCGGTTTCGCGCATGCTTTTTCGGTGGGGGCTGGAAGCGATCAGTCGCCGTACAGCTTTTGCTTCAGTTCGCGGCGCTGCTGGGCTTCCAGCGACAGGGTGGCGGTCGGGCGCGCGATCAGGCGCGGGATGCCGATCGGCTCGCCGGTTTCTTCGCACCAGCCGTATTCGCCGGCTTCGATGGCGGCCAGCGATTGCTGGACCTTTTTCAGCAGCTTGCGCTCGCGGTCGCGGGTGCGTAGTTCCAGCGCATGCTCTTCCTCGATGGTGGCGCGGTCGGCCGGGTCCGGGACCAGGACGGTTTCGCGCAGGTGCTCTGTGGTCTCACCGGCATTTTTCAGCAGCTCTTTCTCGAGCTGTTGCAGGCGGTCCTTGAAGAACGCGAGCTGGGCCGGGTTCATGTAGTCCTCGTCGCCCATCGCCCGAATTTCCTCTTCCGAAATGAGTCGGTCTTCGGACTGCGCGGCGGTATTCGATTTCGTTGTTTTAGTCATGTTGCCTTCGATACGACAGAGGTTTCATTTTATCAGCTGGCTCATCAGCACTGGGTTACCAACAGTGAGCGCTACCAGCTGCCATGACGGCGCTGCAATCTGCCGTCCTCGCCCCCGGACTGGCCGGCGGCGGCTACTCGACGGTGCCTGTCACGCCGTGGCAAAAAGCGCAACGGGTACCGTAAAACCGGGATAGTTTATACCAAACATTGTTCCAATCCGCGGATAAATACGTCTTTTGGTAAATTTTTACCAATAAACACCATTTTACTGCCACGGGCTTCGTTCTCTTCCCACTTTGCGCCCAGGTCGTTGCCCATGATTTGATGCACGCCTTGGAACACGACTTTGCGGTCGGCGCCCTGCATCGACAGCACGCCCTTGTAGCGCAGCATGTTCGGACCGAACACCTGCACCAGGCTGCCGAGGAACTGGTCCAGGCGTTCCGGGTCGAAGGCGCGCTCGCTCTTGAACACGAAGGCGGCGATGTCGTCGCTGTGGTGCGAATGGTGGTGGTCGTGGCTGCAGGCTTCGCCGTGGGCATGGTCGTGGCCGCAGTGCGCATGGTCGTGACCGTGGTGCTCGTGATCGTGCTCGTGCTCGTCGGCGCGCAGGAAGTCGGGGTCGAGCTCGAGCTTGTCGTTCAGGTTGAAGCCGCGCAGGTCCATCACCTCGCTCAGCGGCGCACTGCCGAAGTCCGAGGTCGAGATCGGCGCACGCGGGTTGATCCGTGCCAGGCGCGCCTTCAGGGCCTCGATGGCGGCGGCGTCGACCAGGTCCAGCTTCGAGAGCAGGATCTTGTCGGCAAAGCCAACCTGGCGCTGGGCTTCCTCGTGGCGGTCCAGCTGGTCCATCGCATGGCGCGCGTCGACCACGGTTACCACGGCGTCGAGCAGGTAGTGAGCGCCAACTTCCTCGTCGACGAAGAAGGTCTGCGCCACCGGGCCGGGGTTGGCCAGGCCCGTGGTTTCGATGACCACGCGGTCGAAAGCGAGTTCGCCGGCCTCGCGCTTTTGCGCCAGGTTCGTCAGCGCCACGATCAGGTCACCGCGCACGGTGCAGCAGATGCAGCCGTTGTTCATCTCGACGATCTGTTCGCCGCTGTCCTGGACCAGGATTTCGTTGTCGATGTTTTCCTGGCCAAATTCGTTTTCGATGACGGCGATGCGCAGGCCGTGCTCCTCGCGCAGGATGCGGTTGAGGAGGGTGGTCTTGCCGGCGCCGAGGAAGCCGGTCAGGATGGTGGCAGGGATCAGTGACATGGTCTTTACGTTGCGTTCAGCCCGGTTTGGGCGCGGAGAATCGAAAGATTATGCCGTAATTTGCAATCTGCCACCATCAACCGTGCCTGCCCTTGCGCCAGCTCAGGCGAATCCTTGGCTATTTCGCTTTCGCGCGCGGATGGGCCTGGTCATACACTGCGGCAAGATGCTGGAAGTCGAGCGCCGTATACACCTGGGTCGATGTGATGCTGGCGTGGCCCAGGAGTTCCTGCACCGCGCGCAGGTCGCCCGAGGATTGCAGCAGGTGCGAGGCGAACGAGTGGCGCAGCACGTGCGGGTGCACGTGCACCGGGGTGCCGGCCTTCAGGGCATGCTGTTTCAGGCGGTGCTGTACCACGCGCGGCGTGATCCGGGTGCCGCGGCTGGAGAGGAACAGGGCGGCGCTGCCGTCGCTTGCCGGCGGACGCACTGCCAGCCAAGCCGCCAGCGCCTCGCGCGCCGGCCCGCCCACCGGCACCCGGCGCATCTTGCCGCCCTTGCCGGTCACGACCACGTCGCCGGCGGCGGCATCGAACCAGCCGAGCGAGGCGCCGTGCGCATGGTCGGTGTACGCCAGGTCGAGGCCGGCCAGTTCGGATACCCGCAGCCCGCTCGAATACAGGAGTTCGAACATGGCGCGGTTGCACAGTTCGTCCGGTTCGGGATGGCCGTGCCGGTTTGCTTCCAGCAATTGCACCGCGTCGTCGACGGCCAGCGCCTTCGGTAGCGATTTGGCGCGGCGCGGGGCACGCACGCCGTCGACCGGGTTGGTCGGCAGGGCGGCGTGCAGCGACAGCCATTGATAGAAGCCGCGCCAGCCGGACAGCTTGCGGGCGATCGAGCGCGGATTCTGGCCGGCGGCATGCAGGCGCGCGGCGAAGCGGCGCATGTCGGCGTGGCTGAGACGGGGCCAGTCGGTGTGGCCGGCCAGCTGCGCCAGTTCGGCCAGGTCGCGCCGATAGGCGGCGATCGTATGCGGTGACAGCTGGCGCTGGGTGAGGAGTTCACCCAGGTAGCGCTGCGACCAGTCGGCGCCGCTGTCCATGTTCAGGCGCGCAGCGGGGCCAGCGCGGTGCTGGCGCTCTTGCCCAGCTGGACCAGGAAATCGGTGGCCATTACCGGGCTGAAGCGTTCGGCATCCGGCGAACCCAGCACCAGCAGGCCAAAGGTCTTGCCGTCGGCCACCAGCGGCAGCAGCACGGTCGAGCGTACCGCGGCCGGGTCGTCGAGCCAGCGCACCGCTTCGAAATCCTTGTTCGGGCCGCAATAGGGGGCGCGCAGGCTTGACGCGAACAGGCGCGCATCCTCGGCCACGCCGGCCGCGAACGGAGCGTCGGTATGTTCCGGCGCCACGTTCCACAGGCGCAGGGTGGCTTGCGGCACGCCGAAGTGTGCGCGCAGGCCGTCGACCAGGTCACGCGCCATCGCCGCGCCGCCTTCCGAACGCAACAGCGTCAGATGCCATTCGTGGAAATTGTTCAGGATCGTGGTGTTGTCGGTGGCCGTACGCAGCAGCTCGGCCATGCGCAGCTCCAGCGCGTTGTATTTCGCGCGCATCACTTCCATTTGCCGTTCCTGCAGCGAGACCGCCTTGCCGGTCAGCGGACTCGACAGTTTAACTTCGCCCAGCAGGCCGGCATGTTCTTCGAAAAAGCGGGGGTGGTCGGCCAGGTATTGGGCGACAGCGGCGGAATCCAGGGTGGCGGTCATCTCAGGCTTGCGGTAATGGTGTGTGCCCAATTTTACCCGAGCGGAGCAGGGCGGCGGGCAGAAAAACGGCCCGGGCGCTCCCGCGGCAACGCCAGGACCGGAACGAAAAAAGGCGGACACCGTTGCCGGTGTCCGCCTTCCTTATCCATTCTGCCGGGCCGGAGCCCGCATCAGCTTAGAACGAGTGGTTGATGCCCAGGTCGTAGTAGTTGACCGAACGCTCGTCACGCAGGGTGGTGGCGTTTTGCGGGCCCTTCTTGCGCGATGCGTCGATGTACAGGTAGGTGCGCTTCGACAGGCTGTACTCGTAGCCCAGCGAGAACTGCTTGGTCTTGACCCAGTTGTCCGGATCTTTTTGGCCGTAACCGACCAGGACCTTGCCCGGACCCATGGTGTAGTTGGCGCCCAGCACCCATGCGTTGGTCTTCGAGCCTGGCAGGCCGGCGAAGAAGGCGGTGTTGTCCTGGTCCTGGCGGGTGTACAGGGCCATCAGCTTCAGTGCCGGGGTAGCCATGAACGAACCGGCGGCCGACCAGACCTTGGTTTCGACAGCGTTACGCTCGTAACCCAGCATCAGGGCTGCAGGACCGTTGTTGTAGGTGGTCGAGATCGAGAACGGGTTGGCCGAGGCTTCTGCGCCGGCAGCGTACTGGCCGACTGCGCGACCGTTGGCGCCCGCGCCTTCCTTGGTGGCGATGGCGGCGTTCACCTGGAAGCCGCTGGTGACCGGCGAGTTGTACCAGAAGGCGTTCGACCAGCGGTTGTTCGACGAGTTGTTCGGCTCCAGCGGCGCCGAGTTGTAGCCGGCGACTGCCAGGTCGGTATAGAAACCGCCCTGGTTTGGCAGTGCGTGCCATGGCTCGAAGGCGCCGATGGTTTCCTGGTACGGGGTCAGGCCACGGCCGATGCGGACCATACCGAAGTCGCCCTGCAGGCCGACGCGGCTCTGGCCCTGGAACAGCGGACGCGAACCGTTTTCGACGGTGCCGGTGTCCGACTCGTAGCGGATTTCCAGTTGGAACAGGGCTTTCAGGCCGTTGCCCAGGTCTTCGGTGCCCTTGAAGCCCAGGGTGTTGGCGGCGCGCTTGCCGATCGACAGGGTGTTACCACTGCTCTTCTGGACGCCAGCGTCCAGGGTGCCGTAGATCTGAACGGCGGTTTGTGCATGGGCAACGCCGGCGAAAGCGCCAACAAGAGCGACTGCCATCAGTGACTTTTTCATTTATTCGTATCCTTCTTATAGGTGAATCGGGATCCAGAGAGCATTGAGACTTTATTGGTTTGCTGAACACTCGGACGAGTGAACAGTAATTGCTTAATGCGTCAAGGTTGTCGGATTGGTTAATTATGCGTGCTGGACTTGGTGGAAAGCCAATTTAACCAATCGTGCTGTTGTATTTTCGAAACGCCGAGTTCGCCTTTTTGCACCACTGGAGTGCTTGCCGCACTGCAATGTGGCTGAGTTCCGCTTCCTTTCGGTGCCCTTGTTCGATATCAATCATTGGACGGTTCGGGACATGCCGGGCCCGGTGCTGGCTTAGACTTTTCCCAAACCGATGCAGTGTGGGCGCGATCCGAGCGGTTCTTGTATATTGGCAACTTTGGCCGCGGCACCGAGCCGCCGGTCACCGCCTTGCCGGTCCTGATCGCGCTCCTGCTGCCCCCATCCCACTAGTAAAGACCCGAACGATGGCTAATCGTGAAGAACTGGCGATCATCCGCGGCGCCCGCGCCGGCCGCGCCGATGCCCAGCTCGCGCTCGGCAAGCGCTACCTGTTCGGCAGCGCCGGCCTGCCGCAGAGCCTGCCCACCGCGCTGCACTGGCTCGACCGCGCCGCCCACCAGGGCTGCCTGGAATCCTGCCAGCTGATCGGCAATCACGTGCCGGTCGAGCTGGCGCGCCAGCACGCGGGGCCGCTGGCGCCCTGGTACGAGCGCGCCTACGACGCCGGCAACACGCGCGCCGGCCTGGTGCTGGCCCAGCTGCTGCTCGAAGAGCCGGGCACGGCCACGCCCACGCTGCGCGCGAAAGCCTTGCGCGCCCTGGAAGACGCGGCCCGCGCCGGCTTCGCCGAGGCCCAGTGGCTGCTGGCGCGCCAGCCCGAAGCCGCCGCCGGCGCCGGCGTGGCGCAGGCATCCGGCCCGTCGGTGCGCAGCACGCCCGGCGCGGGTGCGGGCACGGCCGGCGCCGGCCAGCCCTGGCTGCGCCGCGCCGCCGACAATGGCCTGGCCGAGGCCCAGTTCGCTCTGCTCGAGCAAAGCTGGGAAGCCGGGCGCTGGGCGGATTACCTCGAACGCGCCTTGCCCCTGGCGCGCGCGCTGGCCAAGGGCGGTAAGGAGCAAGCCCAGCGCCTGACCCCGGGCGAAGTCGGCCTGCTGTCGCGGGTGGCGCGCCTGCTCGAGCAGGGTGAAGGAACGGATGGCGCCGATGGCGCCAGTGAAGCCGAGCTGCACACCTTCTGGGAACTCGCCGCGGCCGAACACGACCGGCATGCCCAGCTTGCCATGGGCCTGTGGTATGCGCGCATGCAGGTCGACGGCACCCGGGTCGCCGGCGGCGCCGGTGCGGCCAATTTCAAGAAAGCGATCCGCTGGCTGATGCTGGCCGGCGAGCAGGGCCTGGCCGCGGCCTGGTACGCCCTGTCGCGTATCTACATTAAGCCAGAATTCTCCCAGCGCAATGTCGCCGATGCCCAGCGCTACCTGGAAAGGGCGGCCGAGATGGGATACCGGGTGGCCCAGCTCGAATGCGGCAACAATGCCTGGCGTGCGCGCCGCGAAAACGAAAGCAACGACGTGCGCGCCGTGTACTGGCTGCAGCAGGCGGCGGCCGGCGGCTGTCCCGAGGCTGCCGAGGCGCTGCAGAAGATCGCTCCGCGCCTGCTCGACGCCGTGCACACCGAAACCGGTGCATTGCTGGGCTGTGCGATCGACCTCTCCAGCCATCCCTTGCTGGCTGCGCGCCTGGAACTGGCGGCGCTCTTTGGCCTCAGCCGCGCCGAGGCCCTGCTGGTCGACCTGCACGCCGCCGACCAGGGGCACTGCCTGGTCATCGACATCCGCGCCAGTTACGGGCGCAGCAAGCGGCGCCTGGTCATGATCGACACCGCCCAGGAACGCCAGGCGCTCGACCGCATCGTGGCCTTGTTCGAGAACGTCGATTGCGGCCCTGGCGGGCCGGAAGGCAATTACCGCCAGCGCCTGTACCGGCTGCGCACCGTGGTGGCCGAAGCCGGACCCGGGCTCAACCCCGGTGGGCCGGGCGCTGGGCGCAATGGCGCCCCCTACGGCCTGGCGGCCTGAAGCGGCAAGGGGCCGTGTCCACTGTTATAGCGTGGCTTGTTGAGTTGCATTACAAATCGATCTCGCCTTCGAACACGGTGACGGCGGGACCGCTCAGATACACCGGCTGGCCTTCGCCGGCCCAGGCGATCGACAGCTCGCCACCGCGCGCCGATACCCGTACCGGCGAGTCCAACAGCCCACGGCGGATGCCGGCAACGACTGCCGCGCAGGCGCCCGTGCCGCAGGCCAGGGTTTCGCCGGCGCCGCGTTCGAACACGCGCAGCTTGACGTGACCGCGTTCGACCACCTGCATGAAGCCGGCGTTCACGCGTTTCGGAAAGCGTGGATGGTGTTCGATCTGCGGGCCGAGCTCGGCCACCGGGGCCGTTTCCACATCCTCGACCACCTGCACCGCATGCGGATTGCCCATCGACACCGCCGACACCAGCACGGTGTGCTCCGCGCCACGCAGCGTCAGGTCCAGCGGCCACAGCGTGTCGCGGCCTTCTGGCTGCCCCGCCAGGCCGGTGCTGTCGAAGGGCACGGCCGGTGCATCCAGCACAGGGGCGCCCATGTCGACCGTCACGCTGCCATCGTCTTCCAGGCGCGGCTCGATGAGGCCGGCCATGGTCTGCACGCGGATACTGCGCTTGTCGGTCAGGCCCTTTTCGCTGACGAAACGGACAAAGGCGCGCGAGCCGTTGCCGCACTGCTCGACTTCGCCGCCATCGCTATTGAAGATGCGGTAACGGAAATCGCAGCCGGGCTCCGTCGGCCGTTCGACCACCAGGATCTGGTCGGCGCCGATGCCGAAGCGGCGGTCGCCCAGCTTGCGCCATTGTTCGGTGCTGAAATCGATGTCCTGGTGGATGGCGTCGATCACGACGAAGTCGTTGCCGGCGCCGTGCATTTTGGTGAACTTGAGTTTCATTTATTCGTCGTACAAGGAAGGTTCGCCGGGTGGACGCGTCTTGAAGCGCTTATGGGTCCAGAAGTATTCGCTCGGGGCCTCGCGCACGCGCTCCTCGATAAAGGCGTTCATGCGCCGCGTCGCTTCGACCATGTCGGTGCCGGGATAGTTTTCCCAGGCAGGATAAAAGCGCACGCGCCAGCCCCGGTAGTTCGGCAGGAAAGTCGCCACCACCGGGATTACCTTGGCGCCGGTGGTCGCGGCGATGCGGCCGAGCGCGGTCAGCGTGGCCGCCGGCACGCCGAAGAAGGGCACGAACTCGGCGTCTTTTTCACCGAAGTCCATGTCCGGCAGCATGAAATAGGGCAGGCCGTCGCGCAGCGCGCGCAAGATCGGCTTGATGCCTTCCTTGCGCGTTACCAGGCGCACCGGGCCATAGCGTTCGCGGCCGTGGCGCAGCAGCTTGTCGAAGGCGGCGTTCTTTTGCGGCACGTACATGCTGCACACCGGGATCACCCGCGAAGCAACGCCGGCCACGTCCAGGCAGACGAAGTGCGGGCACAACAGGATGGTCGGGCCGGCTTCCATCTCGGCCTGCGGCACCGCCGGCTCGACGTGGATGAGCTTGCGCACGCGCGCTTCCGGCGCCCACCACAGGATGGAACGCTCGAAGATGCTGCGCGAATAGCCGCGGAAATGCTGGCGCGCGATCGCATGGCGCTCTTTTTCGCTCAGTTCCGGCAGGCACAGGCGCAAATTGGTCAGGGCGATCCTGCGGCGCTTGCCGAGGATCAGGAACATCAGGCTGCCTACCGTTTCGCCGAAACGACCGAGGATGGGTAGTGGCAGCCAATGCAGCAGCCACAGGAAAGCAATCAGGACCCTCATGCGACGGCCTCGGCTTGCGGTGCATCGACACCCTGCGGTTGTTTATAGCGGTTATAGCTCCAGAAATACTGGGCCGGGGCACGCGCAATGAGTTGTTCCATGGCGCGGTTGATGCTGGCTGCCTGCTCGGCCGGGCCGCCGCTCAGTTCGCCCTCGAAGGGCACGAAGCGCACCACGTAGCCGCGTCCCTTCGGCAGGCGCTCGGCATACACCAGCAGGATGTCGGCCTTGCCCAGCTGGGCCAGCTTTGCGGGCAGGGTCATCGTGTACGCGTTGCGGCCGAACCACTTCGCCCAAATGCCTTCGCCTTCCTGCGGCACCTGGTCGGGCAGCAGGCCGATCGGCTGGCCGCTTTTCAGGGTCTTTGCCAGGATGCGCACGCCCGACAGGTTCGCCGGCGCCAAGTGCAGGTTATGGCGTGCACGCGCGCCTTCGACCAGCGGCCGCAGGGCGTCCTTGCGCGGAGGGCGATACATGACCGTCAAGGCCGTGTGCAGGGCGATTTGCTGGGCCGTCATCTCGAAGCAGCCCAAGTGTGGCGTCAGGAACACAATCCCGCGGCCGGCATCGAGCACGCGCTGGACCATGTCCCAGTTCTCGACGGTGGCATGGCGCGCCACGCGTTCCGGCTTGCCGCACCAGACGAAAGCCAGCTCGACGATGGCCTTGCCGGCCTCGGCGACAGCGGCGCGCCGATAGGCGCTATAGCCGGCCTGGGCCAGGTTGGCGTCGAGGCGGCGGCGGTAGGAAGGGGAGAGCAGATAGACCAGCCAGCCCAGCGCCGCGCCCAGGGCGTGCAGCATGCGCAGGGGAAAAATTGACAAGACTCTGAATAAAATAACTAGCATGCGTTTGATCGGGGTTGAGGACGAGACGGCCCCCTCCGCCAAAAATTTCTTAAAGGAGCGTAAAATACCACTTTACGCAGGATCCGCCGAGTTAATAGACAACTTGCGAAGCGGAATATAAATGTCGCTAAAGCGTCGCAGGCATGTTGCTGCGGCAGTTTTATGAACAGTAACAGGAGCCTTCATGTCCAACGATTACCTCTTTACTTCCGAATCCGTCTCGGAAGGCCATCCCGACAAAGTTGCCGACCAGATTTCGGACGCGATTCTCGACGCCATCCTCGAGCAGGACCCGCGCGCGCGTGTCGCCGCCGAAACGCTGTGCAATACCGGCCTCGTCGTGCTGGCAGGTGAAATCACGACCCACGCCAACGTCGATTATATCGGCGTGGCACGCAACACCATCAAGCGCATCGGCTACGACAACACCGACTTCGGCATCGACTACAAGGGCTGCGCGGTCATGGTCTGCTACGACAGGCAGTCGCCGGACATCGCCCAGGGCGTCGACGAAGGCGCGGGCCTCGACCTCGACCAGGGCGCCGGCGACCAGGGCCTGATGTTCGGCTACGCCTGCGACGAAACCGCCGAGCTGATGCCGGCCGCTATCCACTACGCCCACCGCCTGGTCGAGCGCCAGTCGCAGCTGCGCAAGGACGGCCGCCTGGCATGGCTGCGCCCGGACGCCAAGTCGCAGGTCACCCTGCGCTACGTCGACGGCCGCCCGGTCGCGGTCGACACCGTGGTCCTGTCGACCCAGCACCACCCGGACGTCACCCACTCGCAGATCGAGGAAGCGGTGATCGAGGAAATCATCAAGCCTATCCTGCCGCGCGAGTGGCTGCAGGGCACCAAGTACCTGGTCAACCCGACCGGCCGCTTCGTCATCGGCGGCCCGCAGGGCGACTGCGGCCTGACCGGCCGCAAGATCATCGTCGACACCTACGGCGGCGCAGCTCCGCACGGCGGCGGCGCGTTCTCGGGCAAGGACCCGTCGAAGGTCGACCGCTCGGCCGCCTACGCCGCACGCTACGTGGCGAAGAACATCGTCGCCGCCGGCCTGGCGCGCCAGTGCCAGGTGCAGGTCAGCTACGCCATCGGCGTGGCGCGTCCGATCAACATCACCGTGTACACCGAAGGTACCGGCGTGATCTCCGACGAGAAGATCGCTAAGCTGGTGATGGAACACTTCGACCTGCGCCCGAAAGGCATCGTCCAGATGCTCGACCTGCTGCGCCCGATCTACCAGAAAAGCGCGGCCTACGGCCACTTCGGCCGCGAAGAGCCGGAGTTCAGCTGGGAGCGCACCGACAAGGCGGCGCTGCTGCGCGCGGAAGCCGGCCTGTCGTAAAAGATGAAACGGCCAGGAGCCTGGCTGCTTTGGTAGGGTGGGCACCTGTGCCCACGCGGTATGGTACTCGTGCATACCACTGGCGTTGACGATTGCCTGATAGTTCGACCCTCAGCTTAGAAGGCTGATGCTCTAATGGCTTCGGTCATGCCCGAATACTCAACGGTGCCATACCGCGTGGACACAGGTGTCCACCCTACGAAAATCGAGACGCATCGCGAAGATCAATTCCGGAGCCATATTCCCGACTCATGTTGCAGGTGCAGCAAATCCAGCTCCGCTGAGGTTCCTCAAACCGTCATCCGTGCTAAACTACTCCGTTCCGAGGAGCGTTGCGACGAAAAGATTCCTTTTCGCCAGGCTCGGACATCAACACCGCGCTCACGTTACTTTTTTCTAAACATTGAAAGGAGGGCGTGATGAGCGCCGTACTGAAAGACACCCAAGACTTCCTCGTTGCAGACATCTCCCTGGCCTCCTGGGGCGAGAAGGAAATCCGCATCGCCGAAACCGAAATGCCGGGCCTGATGGCGATCCGCGAGGAATACGCTGCGACCCAGCCCCTGAAGGGCGCGCGCATTGCCGGTTCCCTGCACATGACCATCCAGACCGCCGTGCTGATCCGCACGCTGGAAGCCCTCGGCGCACAAGTGCGCTGGGCGTCGTGCAACATCTATTCGACCCAGGACCACGCCGCCGCCGCCATCGCGTCGGTCGGCACGCCGGTGTTCGCCATCAAGGGCGAAACCCTGGACGAATACTGGGAATACACCCACCGCATCTTCGAGTGGCCGGGCGACAACCATGCCAACATGATCCTCGACGACGGCGGCGACGCGACCCTGCTGCTGCACCTGGGCACCCGCGCCGAAAAAGACATCTCCGTGCTGGCCAACCCAGGCTCGGAAGAAGAAATCTGCCTGTTCAACGCCATCAAGGGCCGCCTGGCAAAAGACCCGTCGTGGTATTCGAAGCGCCTGCCATGCATCCTGGGCGTGACCGAGGAAACCACCACCGGCGTGCACCGCCTGTACCAGATGCACCAGGAAGGCAAACTGGCCTTCCCGGCGATCAACGTCAACGACTCGGTCACCAAGTCGAAGTTCGACAACCTGTACGGCTGCCGCGAATCGCTGGTCGACGGCATCAAGCGCGCCACCGACGTGATGGTGGCCGGCAAGGTCGCCGTCATCGCCGGTTACGGTGACGTCGGCAAGGGCTCGGCCCAGGCCATGCGCGCCCTGTCGGCGCAAGTGTGGGTCACCGAAATCGATCCGATCTGCGCACTGCAGGCGGCGATGGAAGGCTACCGCGTCGTGACCATGGACTACGCTGCCGAACACGGCGACATTTTTGTCACCTGCACCGGCAACTACCATGTCATCACCGAAGAGCACATGCTCAAGATGAAGGACCAGGCGATCGTCTGCAACATCGGTCACTTCGACAACGAAATCGAAGTCGCCGCGCTCAAGAAGTACGAGTGGGAAAACATCAAGCCGCAGGTCGACCACGTGATCTTCCCGTCGGGCCGCCGCATCATCCTGCTGGCCGAAGGCCGCCTGGTGAACCTGGGCTGCGGCACCGGTCACCCGTCGTACGTGATGAGCTCGTCGTTCGCGAACCAGACCATCGCCCAGATCGAGCTGTTCGCCAACACCGACAAGTACCCGGTCGGCGTCTACACGCTGCCGAAGCACCTGGACGAAAAGGTCGCGCGCCTGCAGCTGAAGAAGCTGAACGCCCAGCTGACCACGCTGACCGAAGAGCAGGCTGCCTACATCTCGGTGAGCCAGGACGGTCCGTACAAGCCGGATCACTACCGCTATTAATTAGCGCGGCAATCCGTGTAGTAATTAGGCTGGCGCCGCGTGCGCCCGCGCATGGGCAGGCATGGCCGCCCATGACGGATCATGCCCTTGTCACATGGCGCTGGCATGATCCGTGTCTTCCTACCCAATAACAAGAAACGCACCACGAAAGAAGTTGAACATGCGCCTGCTCCTGACCTGGCTGATCAACGCTGCTGCGCTGATGGCCCTGCCTTACCTGATGCACTCCGTCGCCGTCAGCAATGTCGGCACCGCCCTGATCGCCGCGCTGGTGCTGGGCCTGGTCAACACGCTGATCCGGCCCCTGCTGGTATTGTTGACTTTACCCGTCACGCTGCTGTCGATGGGGCTGTTTATCCTGGTCATCAATGCCTTGCTGTTCTGGCTGGTGTCGCACTGGGTGAGCGGTTTCGAGGTGGCGGGTTTCTGGTCGGCCTTCCTGGCGGCTATCCTGTACAGCATCATTTCGTGGGCGCTTTCTACCTTGCTCCTGAAAGACGATGGAAACGCATAATTTCAGCATCGAGTTCTTCCCGCCCAAGACTCCCGAGGGCGTGGAAAAACTGCGCGTCACGCGCCGCAAGCTGGCCGAACTGAACCCGACGTATTTCTCGGTGACCTTCGGCGCCGGCGGTTCGACCCAGCAGGGCACCCTCGACACCGTGCTTGACATCATGGCCGATGGCCACGCCGCGGCGCCCCACCTGTCCTGCATCGGCGCCACGCGCGCGTCGATCCGCGCCATCCTGCAGCAGTTCCAGCAGCAAGGCATCCGGCGCCTGGTGGCATTGCGCGGCGATTTGCCGAGCGGCTATGGCGGCGCTGGCGAACTGCGCTACGCCAATGAACTGGTGGAATTCATTCGCCAGGAAACCGGCGACTGGTTCCACATCGAGGTGGCGGCCTACCCGGAAATGCATCCGCAGGCCCGTTCGCCGCACGACGATCTGCAGAACTTCGCGCGCAAGATCGGCGCCGGCGCAAATGCCGCGATCACCCAGTACTTCTACAATGCCGACGCCTATTTCCAGTTCGTCGACAACGTGCGCAAGCTGGGCATCGAGGTGCCGATCGTGGCCGGCATCATGCCGATCACGAACTACACGCAGTTGATGCGTTTTTCCGACATGTGCGGCGCCGAGATTCCGCGCTGGGTGCGGCTGAAGCTGGCCAGCTTCGGCGACGACAGCGCCTCGATCAAGGCCTTCGGCCTGGACGTGGTAACCGACCTGGCCGAACGCCTGCTGGCCGGCGGCGCGCCCGGCCTGCACTTCTACAGCATGAACCAGGCGGCGGCCACCACCGCCATCTGGCAACGCCTGACCGGCCAGTCGACCCGGTAAACGGTCCGCCCGCGGGCGGTACACGACAAGAATCCCGGCAGCGCCCACGCGTTGCCGGGATTTTTTATTCCTGCGCCGCAGCCCGGTACGGGACCGGTCCGCGGTTCAGAACACCAGGTGATAGTGCAGTTGCAGCGAGCGCGCTTTCGCGTCGTCGAGGTCCAGCTTGTCGGATTGCAGCTGGAAGCGGAAATTGCCCGCCTCCAGGCCGATGCCGGCACTGTCGAAGCGCGTTTCCAGGTTGCCGTGCACGGTCAGCCAGCCGAAGCGGCGCGACAGCGACAGGGTCGGGATCGTTTCGCCCGCATACCGCGCAAGGTGCAGTCCGGCGCCCCAGTCCTCGTAGCGGTAGTCGAGGGCGGCGGCCGTATAGCGCGGCACCTTGAAGTCGCGTTCGAGCTGCTGCTTGCGTCCGCGCAGCATAGGGCGGTAGTTGACGTAGCCGTTTGCGTCGTAGGACGTGACGTTGGAACTGAGCGACTCGGCATTCACCGGCAGGTGTTTCCAGCGCAGGCGGCTGGCCAGGTCGTCGGCCTGCAGCCGCAGCGTCCAGGCCTCGGCCAGCGGCACCGTGGCCGCCAGCGACAGCCCGGCCCCGGAGGCGCTCGGCATCTCGTTCATGAACGGGTACGTCATGCGGCTGTCGGCATCCGTGTGATTGGCGGCAAAGGCATAGGTTTCCGCCTGCGGGTAGCTGAGCGTGCCATCCACGCTGCGCGCGCGCAGGCGCTGCTTGCCGTACACGGCGCCGCTGATCTCGACCGTACTGCTGCGTCCGCCAAAGCCCGGTGCGTCCAGGGTGTAACCGATGCGCAAGCCTTGCGCCTTCCAGGAGAAATAGCGCGCCTGGAGCGCGAAGCTGGCCGGTGGCGCCGGCTTGTGTTTTTGCTGGTACAGGTAGAAGGCGTCGAGCGAGGCGCGGTCGGTGACCAGGAAGGCATCCTGGCGCAGTTCCCAGCCCAGGCGCCAGCGCCCTTTCCGGACGCCGAGCGCGGCCCGGTTGCGCATCAGGGCGGTATTGCGTCCGGCGCGCGGCGTGTAGCTGGTCCAGTCGCCGTCGATCTGGCTGATCGGCACGGCGTCGCTGGCTTGCCAGACGGCGAGGTCGGAATACACGGTCCAGCCATCCGGCGCCGGTGCGGTTGGCGCGGGCAGGGCCTGGGCGCCGGCGGCACCGCAGGCGAGGACGCCGGTCAAGAGGATTGATCGCATGATAAAGGTGATAAAAAAGCCTGGCGCATGGCGCCAGGCTTGAAGGAAACGCCTTGCGTTCCGGTTACTTCAGCGATTCGGTGCTGCCGTCGCTGTAGGTGATGATGCCCTTGGCCAGGTCGAGCTGGGCCACGACCGCGCCGTCCTTGGTCACCGGCACCGGCGACGAGGTATCCGTGAACGAGAAGGCGACGCCTTCCGCGCTCGACACCTTCACCAGCGGATGACGCTCGCCAACCCTGGCCGATACCTTGGCATTGATGACCGAAGTGCCGTCGCGGTACTGGGCATTGATGTTGGCGCTGTCGGCGCCGGTGCGGGTGGCGCCCAGCACCAGGCCGAAACGCGGACGGTTCGGCAGCGTCAGCACGCCGCGGATCTCCATGATGTCGAGCGCGAAGTTGCTGTCCGACTCCGGAATCGAGGCATCGAACTTGTCGTAGTCGAGACGGGTGAGCCCGGCGCTGCCGCTGAAGGCGATCTCGCCCTGGTGCTCGAGCCAGCCCTCGAACAGCACGTTGGTCGGCATGCGTTTGGTCTGGCTCTTGTCCAGCTTGTCGCCCGCGGCGCGCAAGGTGCCGCTGACGCGGGTGTTGCCCACCGTGCCGTTCAGGGTCACTTCGAGTTCGTTGGCCTCGTTCACGGCGACCTTGCTGCTGTCTTGCGGCAGCGCCATGCGCAGGAAGGAGGTGTTCGCAATCGAGACCTTGCCGGCCGGCTGGCCCGCCTTGGTCGCGCTGAACTCGCCGCCGAACTTGTACAGGGCCAGGCCGCCGGCTTCCTCGGTGCGGGTGACGTCGAGTTTCCAGTCCTCAAAGTCGCTGTCCAGGGCGCCGCCGGCGTTCAGGCGGCCAGGCAGGCGGCCGTTGACGGCCAGCTGCATCAGGTTGGCGCCGCGTGCCAGCGTCAGGGTGCCGGTCTGGGTGGTGCCGATCGTTTCCTTCACCGGCTCGCCGACGATGGTCCAGCCCTCGTAGCGGGCCGTATTCCTTTCGAACCAGGCGCTGTAGGTGTAGTCGGTGGTGCTGCCCGCCTTCGGCTCGATCTTGAAGACGCGCGTCGCGTACACCTGGGTGCCGGCCGTAAAGCTCGTTGCAACCGATCCCGGCAGGTAGTTGTTCCGCACGACGGTGCAGGTCAGGCTGAGCGGGTTGACGACAATTGCGCAGCCGCCATCGCCGTTCGCGATATTGTAAGGAACGGGGGAGATGGTCACGACATTGTTGACCACACGGCCGTAGGTCTTGAACCAGTTCCTGCTGGCACGGATCTGGTCGAGCAGGTCGACTGCACTGACCGCCAGCGTTGCCAGGTCCCTGGCATCGTTACCGAGCGGCAGGATGTTGTTGTTCAGGTCGGCCTTGACGGCATCGGCCGTGGCACGGAAGCCGTCGGCGGCGCCGAGCACGTTCAGGTTGGTGCGCAGGCTGCCGAACAGGACCTTGGTCGCTTCGAGCTGGGTCGGCGTCGCGCCCACCGGCGGGGTGGCCGGGGTGGTTGGCGTGGTCGGCGTCGTCGGGACCGGCTCAGGCGTGCTTGGGGTGGTCGGCGTGGTAGGCGCCGGTTCCGGGTTGGCCGGATTGGTCGGCGTCGTCGGCGTGGTTGGCGCGGTCGGCGTGGTCGGATCCGTCACGCCCGTGGTCGGCGCCGGGGTCAGCACGGGAATGCCGACAACCTTGACCTTGCCGGTGCGGTTCACGTTCTGGTCCAGCGCAACGGTCTGCACCGCTTCGCGGAATTGCGCCAGGCGGGTTTGTTCCAGGCCAGGCTGGCCATCCTTCAGGGTGACCGAGGAAGCCAGCTTGCCGACGACGCAGGAAATGCGTTCGCCCGGCGTGCTCTGGGCGCAATCGGCGCTGACCGTGTTGCCCATCTTCGAGATGGCGGCCAGGGCCAGGCTCTGGTTCTTCTCGTCTTCGCTGGCGCTGGCCGCGGCGGCGCTGTTCGAGTTCACCGGTTTCACGGTCTCGGGGTCGAAGCCGAGCATGGTGCGCACGTTGACCTTGGCCTGGGCAACGGCCTGTTGGGTCAGCTTGCCGTCGGCGGTCTCTGCCGTACGAACGATCATTTCGGTCAGCGGGGTCACGCTGCCTTCATAGGCGCCGGTGGCGGCCTCGGCCAGCGTCACCACGCTGCGCAAGGTCATGCTGTCGGGAATTGGCAGGTCGGTGCCGCTGACTTCGTCGGCCATGACGGCGCCCTGCGCCGCGCTGACCACGATCACGAAGTTGCGCACGGAAGCAGGAATCTGCAGCTTGTAGCCGCCGTTGGTGCCGGTGGTGCCGGTCGCCAGCGCAGCGGCGGCGCGCACGCCCTGGGCGTCGATCTCGTAGACACTGACCTTGGCGCCCTTGATCAGGCCCTTGGCCGCCGTGCCTTGCACGATGCGCTGGGGGGCCGGCGACACCGAGACCGGCGGATTGGCGCCGGCGCTATCGCCGCCGCCACCGCCGCATCCGCTCAGTGCCAGCGCAATCGCGACCGCGCCTGCTTTTACTACTGCTCCTTGAATTCCGTGCATTTCTCTCTGTCCATTCTTGTATTGGCGCCAAGCCCAGGCGCATGTCGGCAGACATAGTTGCCGAGGTGCAATACTAATGCATCAGAGAAATGAATCGCAATCAGAAACAGGAATACGACAGAAGATTGTATGGTTAAAATGCGACAACGCCGTAATTCTCACCAATTATCACCATATTTGTCCATACAAACATCAGTCTGGACTGCCATGCTCGGTAATGATCCCATTCAAGGGAATATCGTGGATGTCGGCATCGAAACGTACCTCCTGGTTCGCGTAGGCAATCCCCAGCGCAAGGGGACGCGGCGCGGCGGCCAGGGTCCTGTCGTAGTAGCCGCCGCCATAGCCGAGCCGGAAGTGCAGGGCATTGAAACCCAGGCAGGGCACGAGCAGGACCGGCGGCCGCTCTACCAGCCGCAGCTCGGCCGGCACGGCCACGCCCATCGTGTCCTTGACCATGGCTTCGCCCGGCGTCCAGGCCGTGAACGCCAGCGCCGTGTCGCGCGCGACCACCACCGGCAGCGCCAGGCGTACGCCGGCATCGGCCAATTCACAGTAGGCTGGATGAAGGTCGGGTTCACCGGACAGGGGCCAGTACACGCCCAGCGCCGCCGGCCGGTGCGCGTGGCACCAGCGCAACAGGTGCGCTCCGATGCGGCGGTCCCATTCTTCCTTGAGGCTGGCATCCTGGCTGCGCCGCTGCGCCTTGAGCGTGGCGCGCAGGGCGGTCTTGGCAGCCGGGCTCGACGGTGTTGCGGGAACGCCGCCTGAAGCTGGCTGGGGCACAGGGCCGCATGGTATTCTTGATTTGCCGGTCATGTTATCGAATGAGGGTAGAACTGCTGTGTTTTTGCTTCCAAGGAAATTGATCACCGGTGCAGTGCTCGCCACTGCCAGTGTTGCATCCACCAGCCTTGCCGCCATGGCCGAAGCGCCGCCGGCGGCAACGCCTCCCGTAACGGGAGCCGCCACCGTTCCTGCCGCGCCGGCCACCGCATCGGTCACCGCACTGGCCGCCACGCCGGCCAGCGAGGCATCCCGGGCCGACGACGACACCTTCCTGCTGCTGCGCGAAGCCGCGCGCCAGAACGACGCCGCCCGCACGAATGCCCTGGCCTCGCGCCTGCCGAACTACGTGCTGCCCGGCTATGTCGAGTATTATCGTCTGAAACCGCGCCTGCGCGAGGCCACGCAGGACGAGGTGCTCGACGTGCTGCGCCGCTTCGAGGGCAGCGCCGTGGCCGACCGCCTGCGCACCGACTGGCTGCTCGAACTCGGGCGCCAGCGCGAATGGAATCTGTTCGAGCGCGAGATGGCCCTGCTCACGCGCAGCGACGACCTGCAGGTGCGCTGCTATGCCTTGCTGGCGCGCGCCCTGCGTGGCGAGCGGGTGGCGGCCGAGGCGCGTGCCTTGCTGGTCAATCCGCCTGCCTACGGCGAAGGCTGCGCGGCACTCATGACCCAGCTGTCGCAATTGAACGGGTTCGGCGAGGCCGATTTGCTGGCCCAGCTGCGCCTGGCCGGCGAAATGGGCGCTACCGGCCCCTCGCGCCGCATCGCCACCCTGCTCGGCGCTTCCGATACGCGCGCCGCCCAGGCGGTCGACGTGCCGGCCGTGGCCATGGCGCGCGGCATCGGCGCAAACCGCGTCGAACACGAAATCTACCTGGTGGCCCTGGGCCGCATGGCGCGCACCAGCCTGAAGCTGGCCACCGTCGCCCTGGAAAAGAACAGCAGCAAACTGAGTGCGGAAGAAAGAGCGATCGGCTGGGCGAATGTCGCGCTGGCCGCCTCGATCGTCCTGTCGAACGATGCCCACGACTACTGGAAGCGCGCCGCCGGTGCCCCGCTGACCAATTTTCAGCTCGAATGGAAAACCCGCATGGCGCTGCGCCGCGGCGACTGGGCGACGGTGGCGGCCACCATCGACGCCATGCCGCCGGCGCTGGCCGCCGAGTCGGGCTGGATCTACTGGCGCGGCCGCGCGCACGACGCCCAGGGCCGCAAGGAAGATGCGCAGGCCCTGTACCGCCGCATCGCGACCCCGAACAATTTCTATGGCCAGCTGGCAACCGAAGAATTGGGCGAACTGGTGAGCACGCCGCCGCTGGCCGCACCGCCCTCGCCGGGCGAAGTGGCCTACGTGGCGGCGCTGCCGGCAATGCGCCAGGCCATGAAGTTCTACGACTTGCGCCTGCGCGCCGAGGGCAACCGCGAATGGAACTGGGCGCTGCGCAATTTGTCGGAGCGCCAGCTGCTGGCCGCCGCCGAGTATGCGCGCCGCAACGAGCTGCTCGACCGCATGGTCGAAACCTCGCTGCGCACGCGTAACGAGCTCGACTTCAACCAGCGCTTCCCGGCCCCGCACAACGACATCCTGCAGCCGGCAGCGAAAAACCTCTCGCTCGACACGGCCTGGGTCTACGGCCTGATCCGCCAGGAATCGCGTTTCGTCAGCGATGCGCGCTCGGGCGTGGGCGCGGCCGGCCTGATGCAGGTGATGCCGGCCACCGGCAAGTGGGTGGCGGCGAAGATCGGCCTGACCGACTTCGTGCACGACATGCTGCACGACGCGCGCACCAACATCACGCTGGGCACCAATTACATGAACATGGTGCTGGAAAATAACGGCGGCTCGCAGGTGCTGGCCACCGCCGCCTACAACGCCGGCCCTGGCCGTTCGCGCACCTGGCGCGGCGTGCTCGACGCGCCGATGGAAGGCGCGGTGTTCGTCGAGTCGATTCCGTTCTCGGAAACCCGAACCTATGTGCGCAATGTGATGTCGAATGCGACGAACTATGCCGCTTTGTTCGACAAGCGGCCGCAGTCGCTCAAGGCGCGCCTGGGCACCATCGCACCGCGGGGAGGCTCGGGCGCCTTGCCCTGATCGATTTACCTGCATTGCCTTTCTGGCGAGGCCCCCATGCGCGACCTGTCGGTGGTGGTATTCGGCGGTACCGGTTTCATCGGCAACCATTTGCTGGCGCTGCTGGCCGAGGAGAGCATCCCGGTGCTGGCGCCCGCGCGCCACCCCGAGCGCGTGCGTCATCTCACCATGCTGCCCGGGGTCGACGTGGTCGAGGCCGACATCCACGACGACGCCACCCTGCGCCGCCTGCTGGCCGGGCATACGAGCGCGATCAACCTGGTCGGCATCCTGCACGGCAGCCGCGGCCGTCCCTACGGCCCCGAATTCCAGCGCCTGCACGTGGACCTGCCGCGCCGCATCGCCGAAGCCTGCGCGGTAAGCGGGGTCGGGCACTACCTGCACATGAGCGCCCTGGGCGCCAACATCGACGGCCCCTCGATGTACGCGCGCTCGAAAGCCGACGGCGAACTGGCCGCGCGCAGCCGGCCCGAGGTTGCCGCCACCATCTTCCGCCCGTCCGTGGTGTTCGGCCCGGGCGACCATTTCCTGACCGTGTTCGCGCGCCTGCAGCGGCGCTTCCCGGTGCTTCCCCTGGCCTGCGCGAACGCCGTGTTCCAGCCGATCTACGTGTGCGACGTGGCGCGCGCCTTTTTGCACGCGCTGCGCGACCCGGCCACGCGCCAGCAGGTCTACCAGCTCGGCGGGCCGAACGTCTACACGCTGGCCGAGCTGGTGCGCCTGGCCGGGCGCTATGCCGGCTGCGAGCGTCCCATCGTCGAGTTGCCGGAGCGGCTGGCGCGGCTCCAGGCACGCCTGTTCGAGCGGCTGCCGGGCGAACCCATCCTCACCCGCGACAACCTCGACTCGATGCGCGTCGATAACGTGATCGACCCGGCGGTCCAGGACTTGACAGCGGCCGCGCTGGGAATCAAGCTCACTGCGCTCGAGTCGGTCGCCCCGCATTACCTGGCGCCGGGCGAGCCGCTCGACCGCCTGCGCGCCCGCGCCGGCCGCTGATCCATTACCCCTCGACAGGAAAGCCATGCAGACCACGGAACTCGACCCGACCCTCAGCGATGCACTGAACAAGGCGCGCCAGCCCGGCCTCACGCTCGTCATCGGCAACAAGAACATCTCGTCGTGGTCGATGCGGCCCTGGGTGGCGGCGGTCGCGTTCAACATTCCGTTCACCGAAGTGCGCCTTCTGCTCGACCAGCCCGACACCGCCACCAACATCGCCAACTATTCGCAGGCGGGCCGGGTGCCGGTGCTGCTGGCCGGCGAGATGACGATCTGGGACAGCCTGGCGATCTGCGAATACCTGGCCGAGCAGTTTCCCGACAAGCACCTGTGGCCGCAGGACGTGGCCGCGCGCGCCATGGCGCGCTCCATCACTGCCGAGATGCACTCGGGCTTCGCGTCCCTGCGCAACGACATGTCGATGAACATCCAGGCCAGCCTGCCGGGCCGTGGCCGCACGCCGGGCGCCCAGGCCGACATCGGCCGCATCTGCGAAATCTGGGAAGAATGCCTGGCGCGCTTCGGCCACCACGAGTACCTGTTCGGCGACTTCTCGATTGCCGACGCCTTTTATGCGCCGGTGGTCACGCGCTTCAAGACCTATGGCGTGGCGCTGGCGCCGGCCCTGCAGGCGTATTGCGACCGCGTGCTGGCCCATCCGGCGGTGGCGCGCTGGGTGCGCGAAGCCATGCTGGAAACCGACCCGACCCCGCTGCACGATGCGGATTTGCCGCGCGCCTGACGATGAAGATCTACGTTGTTGGCGGCGCCGTGCGCGACGCGCTGCTTGGCCTGCCGGTGCAGGACCACGACCACGTCGTGGTCGGCGCCACCCCGGAACAGATGGCCGCCGCCGGTTTCCGCCCGGTCGGCAAGGATTTCCCCGTCTTCCTGCACCCGAAGACGCAGGAAGAGTATGCCCTGGCCCGCACCGAGCGCAAGACCGCGCCCGGCTACCACGGCTTCGTGTTCCACACCTCGCCCGACGTCACGCTGGAAGACGACCTGGTAAGGCGCGACCTGACCATCAACGCCATGGCCCGTGGCGATGACGGCATCGTCGTCGACCCCTATGGCGGGCAGCGCGACCTGGAGGCGCGCCTGTTCCGTCACGTCTCCGCGGCCTTTGCCGAAGACCCGGTGCGCATCCTGCGCGTGGCGCGCTTCGCCGCGCGCTTTGCGGAGTTTCGCGTGGCCGACGAGACGAACGCGCTGATGCGCGGCATGGTCGAGGCGGGCGAAGCCGATGCATTGGTGCCCGAACGCGTCTGGCAAGAGGTCGCGCGCGGCCTGATGGAGCGCCGTCCCTCGCGCATGTTCGCGGTGCTGCGCGACTGCGGCGCGCTGGCGCGCATCATGCCCGAGCTCGACGCGCTCTGGGGCCGCCCGCACCCGCAGGAAGCGGACAGCGGTGTCCGCGCCATGCGCGTGGTCGACCATGCCGCCGCGGGCGGGCACACGCTCGCGGTGCGCTTCGCCGCGCTGGTGCTGGACGTAGCGGCCATCGACGGCCTGTGTGCGCGCCTGAAGGTGCCGAACGACTGCCGCGACCTGGCCCTGATGACGGCGCGCGAACTTGGCGGCATCGGCGCCGTTCTGGGCGAGCCGGCCGAGAGCCTGGCCGCCCTGTTCGCGCGCTGCGACGCCTACCGCAAGCCGGAACGCTTCGCCGACATGCTGCTGGCACTTGAGTGCGCCACGCTGGGCGGCGACTATCCGCAGCGCCCCTGGCTGCTCGGCGCCCTGGGCGCGGCGCGCGGCGTGAATGCCGGCGAGGTCGCCGCCCGCTGCGGCGCCGACAAGGCCGGCATTCCGGCAGCCGTGCTGGCCGCGCGCGTGGCGGCGGCGCGCACGTGGATGGGGCAAGCGCCTTCGACGCCGCCATGAACGCCCGCCTCCGGCCGGGCTGAATCGCCGCGCGGTTCCTTGCCTGACTCGCCGCCTGATTCGGCGCTTGCCTCGTCTCTTGACGCGTCGCTTCACTCGTCCGTTAACTCTTGTTACAAGCGCGTGCGCGAACGGCCCCACGCTTGCGCTATGCTCATCGCACTATGGGTAAATTGTTACGTTGGTCGGACCAGGCGTTTGCAGGCACGATGCGCCGGATGGAAGCGCTGCATCCGCGCCGGCGGCTGCAGTACGTCGCGGGCGCGGCGGCGGTGCTGATCGCACTGCTGGCGGTGCTGTACACGCGCACCACCGGGGTCGATGTCGACAACCAGAATCGCGTGATGTTCCAGCTGCACGAACTGCAGCAGCTCGACGCTGAATGGGACGCCGACCTGCTGCGCGCCCACATCGGCAGCGGCCTGGCCGACGCGCGCCTGGCCGCGCCGGTGGCGCAGATGCGCGAACTGATGGGCGACCTGGAAGACGCGCTGCCGGCCAGGCGCGACCGCGCTGCGCGCCAGGCGCATACGGCGCTGGCGGCGTCGCTGCGCATGAAGGCCGACCTGGTGGCCGAATTCCGCACCCTGAACCCGCCGCTGCGCGCCGCCCTGCAGTCGCTGCCGCCGGCGCTGGCCGACCTGAAGACGGAACTTGGCGGCATCGAAGGCGCGCTGGCGCCGGGCCGCGTGGTGGTGCGCATCGACGCACTGCTCAACGACCTGCTGGCCGACACCTTGCGCTACAACCTGGCGCCGACCCCCGGTTTGGCCAGGCGCATCGAGATCACCCTGGCCCAGATCGAGCCGCAGAAGTCGCGCTTTTCGCAGGCCATCATGGACCAGATCGACGCCCTGGCGCGCGATACCCGCACCATCCTGGCCAACCGTCCGCGCGAGAACGCGCTCGAAACGCAGATCGCCGCGCTCGACACCGGCGAGGCGATGGCGCGCCTGGGCCGCGAATTCGACCGTGCCTTCCAGGCCGAGGTGCTGGAGCGCCAGCGCTACCGTGGCTTCCTGTTCGGCTATTCGATCCTGCTGTTGGCGCTCCTGGCCTATGCCGGCTGGCGCCTGCGCCGCAGCTACCGCATCATCAACGACGTCAACCACCGCCTGAAGGCGGCGAACGACACCCTGGAACACCGCGTGGCCGAGCGCACCGCCGAGCTGGAAGAGCAGTCGAAGAAGCTGGCGCGCCTGGCCCAGCACGACAGCCTGACCGGGCTGGTGAACTATGGCCAGCTGACCCGGTTGCTGGAGCTGTCTCTGGTGCGCTCCGCGCGCCGCGATACCAACGTGGCGGCGATGTTCATCGACCTCGACGGCTTCAAGGGCGTGAACGATACCTGGGGCCATGCCACCGGCGACCTGGTGCTGCAGCTGGTGGCGCGCCGCGTGCAGAAGGTGCTGCGCGCCGAGGACGTGCTGGCGCGCCTGGGCGGCGACGAATTCGTGATCATGCTCGAAGGCGTCGGCATGCCGGACGGGGCGCTGCGCGTGGCGCAGACGGTGCTCAATGAAATCGAAGGCATCGTGGAAGCCGACGGCAATCCGGTGCGGATCTCGGCCAGCATCGGCATCGCCAGCGCGCGCGGCCGCGCCGGCGCCGAGCATGGCGCGGCCGCGCTGCTGGCCGATGCCGACAAGGCGATGTACGCGGCCAAGCAAGCCGGCAAGGGCACCTTCGTCATCAGCCCGAACGCGCAGTGGGGCAGCCCGGAATCCAATGAAGCCGCGCAGGCGGATCAGGGCGGCTGATGGGCTAGAATGTCCGCATGTCCGAGAACCCGCGCCGCGCAAACCCAATCACCCACTGGCTGGCCAGCCTGGCCGGCAAGACCGACCGTCCGGCCGTCCTGGTCAAGGAGCTGGGCAAGCGCGACCGCCGCCGCATGCTCAAGCATTTCCTGGCGCTCGACACGAACGACCGCCTGCTGCGCTTCGGCACCGTGCTGCCCGACGAGCAGGTCCACGCCTATGTGAACAAGATCGATTTTTCGCGCGACATCGTGTTCGGCGTGTTCAGCAACGTGTTCCAGCTGGTCGGCGTCGGCCACCTGGCCTTCGGTCCGGCCGAACCGGGACGTGCGGCCAATACCAGCAAGGAGCGCGTGGCCGAATTCGGCGTCTCGGTCTCAAGCAGTGCGCGCGGGCAGGGCGTGGGCACGCGCCTGTTTCAGCGCGCTTCGATCCACTGCCGCAATTCGGACATCGACACGTTATACATGCAGTGTTTGTCGACCAACCGCACCATGATGCACATCGCGAAGAAGGCGGGGATGGAGATCAAGCGCGAGTACGGCGAAGCCGACGCCTACCTGCACCTGCCGCCGCCCAGCCCGGGCAGCGTGATGCGCGAGGCGCTGGACGAACAATTGGCAGTGATCGACTACACGCTCAAGGCGAATGCGCGCGCGGCGGTGAAGTGGTTCACGCCAAGGAAACGCGGCAAATAGGGTTGGTAGGGTGGGCCGGGCCGCGCAGGCACCTGTGCCCACGCGGTACCACAGGTGCACCTCGAAAAGCTGCCCGGTAGGCGACGAAAACGGCCGCTTCGCGACCCTTTTCGACCAATCATGCGTCCTACCGCGTGGACACAGGTGTCCACCCTACGAACACCCAGTACCACGGTTGAGCATTGAAAAATATCCTGAGAGGGAAGCAGAAGCAACCGTTTTGCGAGATTGTCGATAGATCATGCGTTGAACCGCGTGGGCTCGAGAGCCCACCCTACGAACCCACGAAAATCGACGCAACCGTGATTACCGCGTCGGCGGCGCCTCGATCGGCAGCGCCGTCGTCTCCTTGATCCGCTGCAGCGCAAAGCTCGACTTCACATCCAGCACCGACGGGTGGCGCAGCAAGGTCGCCATCATGAAGCGCGAGAAGTGGTCCATGTCTTCCACGTGCACGCGCAGCAGGAAGTCCATCTCTCCGGTCATCGCATAGCAGGCCACCACTTCCGGCCAGGCCGCCACCGCCTGGGCGAATTCGAAACGCGGCGAAGTCGCCGGCACGCGCGAGTTGGCCGGGCCTTCGCTGTGCTTTTCCAGGCGCACGTTCACATAGGCCAAGAGGCCCAGCCCGATCTTGTCGGGGTCGACCAGGGCCACGTACTGGCGAATGACGCCGGCTTCTTCCAGGCGCTTGATGCGGCGCAGGCAGGGCGAGGGCGACAGGTTCACGCGCTCGGCCACGTCCTGGTTCGACAGGCGCCCATCGGCCTGGAGGATTTCCAGGATCTTGCGGTCTGTTTTATCGAGCTCGATCTTTGACATAAATTTTCCTTCCGTTCTATACAGCCGCAATTTTATTGCGCATTTGATTCCGCGTGGGGAATTGATTGGTATTTAATGCCGGGGACACGGGACTATACTGTCGCCAAACGCGGAGGAGACATCTCCGTGGCGCTCCCAATAATAAAAACGGCGCCAAATTCGAAGGACGTATATCGGGGTAGCGGGGCTTGCCAGGACGGCGGCCCCGCTGCCTTGCGTCCTGCACAACGATGACGGAGACACCATGAACGCACCCCTCGACCCCTCCCAGCTGCAGCCATCCCAGCCCGACCACGCCATTTCCCTCGACGACAAATGGACGCTCGAGCGCGGCCGCGCCTTCATGACCGGCACCCAGGCCCTGATCCGCCTGCCGATGCTGCAGCGCGAGCGCGACGTCAAGGCCGGCCTGAACACCGCCGGCTACATCACTGGTTACCGCGGCTCGCCGGTCACCGCCGTCGACCAGACCGCGATGAAGGCCAAGAAGCACCTCGACGCCCACCACGTCAAGTTCCATCCGGGGATGAACGAAGACCTGGCGGCCACCGCCGTCTGGGGCACTCAGCAGACCAATCTGTACAAGGATGCCAACTACGACGGCGTGTTCGCCATGTGGTACGGCAAGGGCCCGGGCGTGGACCGCTGCGGCGACGTCTTCAAGCACGGTAATAACGCCGGCTCGGCCAAGCACGGCGGCGTGCTGGTGCTGGCCGGCGACGACCATGCGGCCAAGTCCTCGTCCACCGCGCACCAGTCGGACCACATCCTGACTGCCTGCGGCATCCCGGTGCTGTACCCGTCGTCGGTGCAGGAATACATCGACTACGGCCTGCACGCCTGGGCCATGAGCCGCTACACCGGCCTGTGGGTGTCGATGAAGTGCGTCACCGACGTGATCGAATCCGGCGCCGTGGTCGACCTCGACCCGGACCGCGTGCAGACCGTCATCCCGACCGACTTCGAAGTCCCCGAAGGTGGCCTGAACATCCGCTGGCCCGACGCCGTGCTGGACCAGGAAGTCCGCATGAACAACCACAAATGGTATGCGGCCCTGGCCTATGCCCGTGCGAACAAGCTGAACAAGATCATCTGGGATAGCCCGATGCCGAAGATCGGCATCATCACCGCCGGTAAAAGCTATGTCGACACGCGCCAGGCCCTGGCCGACCTCGGCATCGACGAGCAGGCAGCAAGCGACATCGGTATCCGCCTGTACAAGATCGGCATGACCTGGCCGCTCGAATCCGAAGGCGTGCACGAATTCGCGCGCGGCCTGGACGAGATCCTGGTGGTCGAAGAAAAGCGGCAAGTGATGGAATACGCGCTGAAGGAAGCGCTGTACAACCTGCCCGACGGCGAGCGTCCGCGCGTGGTCGGCAAGTTCGACGACACCGGCGAATGGAGCAACAAGGACCGCAAGGGCCACGGCGACTGGCTGCTGCCGGCCACCTATGAACTCAATCCGGCCCAGATCGCGCGGGCGATTGCCTCGCGCATCACGCACTACTGCGCCGGCCATCCGGTGGCCGAGCGCGTGCGCGAACGCATCGCCTTCCTGGAGGCGAAAGAGCTGGTGCTGAAGAACATCCCGGCCAAGGCCAATCCGGAAACCGACCGCATTCCTTATTTCTGCTCGGGCTGCCCGCACAACAGTTCCACGAAAGTGCCGGAAGGCTCGCGCGCCATGGCCGGCATCGGCTGCCACTACATGGTGCTGTGGATGGACCGCGAAACCTCGACCTTTACCCACATGGGCGCCGAGGGCACGACCTGGATCGGCCAGTCGCCGTTCACCAGCGAGAAGCACGTCTTCGTGAACCTGGGCGACGGCACCTACTTCCACTCGGGGATCCTGGCGGTGCGCGCGTCGGTGGCGGCCAAGGTGAACATCACCTACAAGATCCTCTACAACGACGCGGTCGCCATGACCGGCGGCCAGAACGTCGACGGCCCGCTCGACCCGGGCATGATCACGCGCCAGATCGCCGCCGAAGGCGTGAAGCCCATCATCGTCGTCACCGACGAGCCGGACAAGTACCCAAGCGACTATGCCTGGGCCGAAGGCGTGACCGTACGCCACCGTTCCGAGCTGATGGACGTGCAAAAAGAATTGCGCGAGATGCCGGGCGTGTCCGCCGTGATCTACGACCAGACCTGCGCCTCCGAGAAGCGCCGCCGCCGCAAGAAAGGCGAGTTCCCCGACCCGGCCAAGCGCGCCGTCATCAACGAGGCCGTGTGCGAAGGCTGTGGCGACTGCTCGGTGCAGTCGAACTGCCTGTCGGTGGAGCCGCTGGAAACGGAACTGGGCCGCAAGCGCCAGATCAACCAGTCCTCGTGCAACAAGGACTTCTCGTGCGTCTCCGGCTTCTGCCCGAGCTTCGTCACGGTGGAAGGCGGTGGCCTGAAGAAGCCCAAGAAAGCCGCGGCGGCGACCGCGAATGGAACTGAAAGCGCGCCCCCAAGCCTGCCGGCGCCGCGCATCCCGGAAATCGGCACGCCCTTCGGCATCCTGGTGGCCGGCATCGGCGGCACCGGCGTGGTCACCGTCGGCCAGATCCTGGCGGTGGCGGCCCACGTCGAGGGCAAGGGCGCCATCGTGCTCGACCAGTCCGGCCTGGCCCAAAAGGGCGGCCCGGTGATGTCGCACGTGCGCCTGGCCCAATACCAGTCCGACCTGTACTCGACCCGCGTCGGCACCGGCAGTGCGGACCTGGTGATCGGCTGCGACCAGATCGTCGCCGCCAGCCGCGACGCGCTGAGCCGCATGGGCGAGGGCCGCACCTGGGCCGCCGTGAACGGCACCGGCGCCACCACCGCCGCTTTCGTGAAGAACCCGGACTGGCAATTCCCAGCCGAAGGTTCGCGCGGTGCGATCGTGCAGGCCTGCGGCGAAGGCAACGTCGACTTCATCGACGCCGGCCGCATCGCCACCGCGCTGATGGGCGACGCGATTGCCACCAACATGTTCATGCTCGGCTACGCCTTCCAGAAAGGCCGCGTGCCTTTGACGGAAGCGGCGCTGATGAAGGCCATCGAACTGAATGGCGTCTCGGTGCCCTTCAACAAGGCAGCCTTCAACTGGGGCCGCACGGCCGCGCACGACCTGGCATCGGTAACCAGGCTGGTTACGCCGGCCAAGGTGGTCGAGTTCAAGCGCACGCAAACGCTGGACGAGTTGATCGCCCGCCGCGTCGAGCTGCTCACCGCCTACCAGAATGCCGGCTATGCGGCGCAGTACAAGGCCTTCGTCGACGGCGTGCGCGAGCAGGAAGCCAAGCTGGGCAAGGGCACGCGCCTGACCGAGGCGGTGGCGCGCTACCTGCACAAGCTGATGGCCTACAAGGACGAGTACGAGGTTGCGCGCCTGCACACCGATCCGGCCTTCCGCGAAAAGATCGCCAACATGTTCGAGGGCGACATCACCGTGAAATTCCACCTGGCGCCGCCGCTGCTGGCCAAGCACGACAAGGAAGGCCGCGCCCTGAAACAGGAATACGGCCCGTGGATGGCAAAGGCTTTCGGTGTGCTGGCCAAGCTGAAAGGCCTGCGCGGCACCCCGTTCGACGTGTTCGGCTATACCGAGGAGCGCAAGGTGGAGCGGGCGCTGATCGCCGAGTACCGCGCCACCGTGGCGGCGCTGCTGCCCAAGCTCTCGGGCGAAAACCTGGCCCAGGCAGTGGCGATTGCCAGCATCCCGGAAGACATCCGCGGCTATGGCCACGTGAAGGCGCGCCACCTGAAGGCAGCCAAGGAGAAGGAAGCGAATCTGTTGTCGGCTTTCCACAACCCGGCGCCGAGCAGCCGCGCTGCCTGACCCGCCGATCGCTGCGCTGATCGCCTGAAAACGCTGGTGCTGGCTCTATGCCAGCCCGGCGTTTTTTTTCGTCCGGGAATACGCCAGCATGTGAAAAGTTGTGCAAAATAAATTTAAAAAAAGCAATCGTGCGCTCTTCTCAAACTGACAAGCTTGTCTTACTCTTTCTTAACAAACTTGTCCATTACTTAACGAATGCCATGAAGACGACAACCTCTTCCCAGGGTCAGATGACCTCTTCGCTACGCCTGATCTGCGCCGCCGTCATGGCCGCATCCGCGCTTGCCGCCTGCGGTGGCGGTGGTGGTGGCGGCGGTGGTTCGACCACGAATCCGCCGGTCAGCACGAACCCACCGGTAACGAATCCACCGGTAACGAACCCACCCGTCACGAATCCGCCAGTAACGAATCCGCCGGTAACGAATCCGCCCGTGACGAATCCGCCGGTTGCCAGCAATCCGACCGGCCCGGCCAACCCGACCGCGCCGGATCCGGATATCGCGACCCTGGGCGACGCCTTCGACACCTACTGGAACTACTGCGCCACGCCGCGCCAGGGTACCGATCCCTACACCGGCAAGGCTTACCCGGACAAGCAGGGTACCCTGCGCGACGAGCTGACCTTCCTGCGCGCCTGGTCGGACCAGTACTACCTCTGGTACAACGAAATCCCGACCGATTTCAAGATGGCCGATTTCACCAATCCGGTCGACTACTTCACGAAGCTGCGCTCGGCACGCGACAAGGACGCCTACCACTTCACGTATCCGTCGGCCGAGTGGGATAAGCTGAGCAACTCCGGCATCGAACTGGGCTACGGCTTTGCCCTGGCGATCGACCAGGCCCAGGCGCCGCGCAACTGGATGCTGACCATCGTCGAAGCGAATTCGCCGGCCAGCCGGGCAGGCCTGCGCCGCGGCGACCAGGTGATCCGGGTGGATGGTGTCGACCTCGTCAACGCCACCGACACCGCACAGGTGGCAACCCTGAACGCCGGCCTGTTCCCGTCCGCCGTCGGCGAACAGCACACCATGACGGTCAAGCGCGCCGGTGTCGAGATGACGGTCACGCTGACTGCGCAAGACGTGCAGGCACTGTCGGTGAAGAACACCAAGGTGATCGAGACCGCGACCGGCAAGGTCGGCTACCTGAGCTTCGAGAACCACAACGCCGTGGCGGAGCGCCAGCTGATCAATTCGTTCAACACGCTGAAAGCGCAAGGCGTGAACGACCTGGTGCTGGACATGCGCTACAACGGCGGCGGCCTGCTGAACATCGCCAGCGAGCTGGCCTACATGGTGGCGGGCCCGACGTCGCAAGGCCAGGTGTTCGAGCGCCTGGTGTACAACAACAAGATCGAAGCCAAGCAGTCTTCCGAAGTCATCCGCTTCGAGCCGAC
This sequence comes from Massilia sp. IC2-278, assembly GCF_020708045.1. Classification (GTDB taxonomy): domain Bacteria; phylum Pseudomonadota; class Gammaproteobacteria; order Burkholderiales; family Burkholderiaceae_D; genus Telluria. Next base: position 96,833 of record NZ_JAJFES010000002.1, on the reverse strand, counting down.
CGCGTACGGCTTCGCCGCCGGCGCGGACACCGTGGCGAAGGGAACGGCCCTGCCTTTCCTGGGCCTGCGCCGCGTCACCATCCTGACCTCGCCGGGCACCTGCTCGGCCAGCGAAGCGGTGATCAACGGCCTGCGCGGCATCGACGTCGAAGTCAACGTCATCGGCGGCCAGACCTGCGGCAAGCCGTATGGCTTCACCCCGGTCCCGAACTGCGGCACGACCTACTTCTCGGTCGAGTTCCAGGGCGTGAACGCGAAGGGCTTCGGCGACTACGCGAACGGCATCGCCCCGACCTGCGCCGTGGCCGACGACCTGACCCGCGAACTGGGCGACCAGAACGAAGCCATGCTGGCAACCGCCCTGAGCTACCGCGCCAACGGCGTCTGCCCGGCCCAGGCCCGCAGCTCGGCACAGGCGATGAAGGCACGCTACCCGATCCAGTCCGCGCCATCGCAGATCGCGGTCTACCACAAGGCTCGTTAATCGAGAGCGCGGCGCCTGCCGCGCTCCTGGTAGGGCACAACGATGCGCCACCTTCGGGTGGCGCATTTTTTTTCGCCAGTGTCTGCCTTAATTGGTCAGCACCGCCGCGATCACCATGACCAGGCCCACCAGCGACACGGCCCACACCAGCGAACGCAGCACCGGCACGCCGAACGCATACAAGGGCAGGTAGACCACGCGCGCAACCAGGTAGAGCCAGCAACCCCACAGCGTCAGCGCACCTTCGGCCGCGGCGGCATCGGCGATCAGCACTGCGGCGGCGAACAGCGGCAGGGTCTCGAACAGGTTTCTCTGCGCGCGTTGCAGGCGCGCGGTGATGGGCCGCGGCGGCGGCGTTTCGCCATCGCGCGCGCTCATGCTGTAGCTCAAGCCGGTTTCCTGCGTACGCATCTGCGCGGTGAGCAGGATCTGCACCAGCGCCAGCACCAGGGTCCAGGCCAGGATCGTCAGTTCGGTCGTCATCGTTTTCTCCAGTGGGTGTCAATACGGCCGACGATAGCAAAGCGCACACCGCGCATCTGTGGGCACGCGAACACGACTATAATTTTCTTCTTTGCATCTTTCTTGACTCTTCCTTTCGCCGGAGCCCCATCGATGATCCGTTCTGCGTTACTGCTTGCCCTGCTTGCCGCTTCTCCCCTGGTCCATGCCGCCCCGGACCTGACCACCATCTCCGAGCGCTCGGGCTTCCAGGCCACCGGCCGCTATGACGAAGTCGTCAAGCTGTGCGCCGACTTCCAGAAGGCCTACCCGAAGGCGGTGAAGTGCATCGAATTCGGCCGCACGCCGGAAGGCCGCCCGATGCTGGCGCTGGTCGTGACCCATAGCGGCGCCTTTACCGCGCAGGCGGCGGCGAAAGCCAACCTGCCGGTCACGCTGATCCAGGGTGGCATCCACGCCGGCGAGATCGACGGCAAGGACGCCGGCTTCCTGGCGCTGCGCGAAATGCTCGAAGGCCGCCTGGCGAAGGGCGCGCTCGACAAGCAGGTGCTGCTGTTCGTCCCGGTCTTCAACGTCGACGGCCACGAGCGCTTCGGCCAGTGGAACCGCCCGAACCAGCGCGGCCCGGTCGAGATGGGCTGGCGCACCACGGCCCAGAACTTCAACCTGAACCGCGACTACGTGAAAGCCGACGCGCCCGAGATGCAGGCCATGCTGGCGCTGGTGAATGCCTGGGACCCGCTCACCTACGTCGACCTGCACGTGACCGACGGCGCCAAGTTCCAGCACGATGTGTCGATCCAGGTCGAGCCGGTGTACTCGGGCGACCCGGAATTCCGCAAAGCCGGCCTGGCGCTGCGCGACAACGTGATCGCCGACATCGCCAAGCAGGGCTCGACCCCGCAGTCCTACTACATGTCCTTCGTGAAGACCGACGATCCGATGTCGGGCTTCATGGACGGCGTGTCGGACCCGCGCTTCTCGACCGGCTACTTCCAGCTGCGTAACCGCATGGCGATGCTGGTCGAGACCCATTCGTGGAAGGATTACCCGACTCGCGTGCGCATCACCCACAACAGCTTCGTTTCGGTGCTGGAGCAGGTGGCGAAGCACGGCAAGGAATGGCAGCAGGCCGCGCGCGCCGCCGACGCCCGTGCATTGCAGCTGGCCGGCACGCCGGTGCCGCTGACCTGGAAAACGCTTGAAAAATCGAAGATGGTCGACTTCAACGGCTACGAATACACGCGCACGCCGTCGGACGTGTCGGGCATCCTGATGACGCGCTACGACGAAACCAAGCCGCAGGTCTGGCGCGTGCCGCTGCGGGATGAAGTGGTGGCCGATCTGCAGGTGGCGGCGCCGCGCGCCGGCTACATCGTGCCGGCCGCGCATGCGGCAATGGTGGCGACGAAGCTGACCCAGCACGGCATCGCCTTCCGTAAACTCGACAAGGGCATAGCCCGCTTCGAGGCCGAGACCTTCCGCGCCGACAAGGTGACCTTCAGCGCCAGGTCGCTGGAATCGCACCAGCGTTTGACGGTGGAGGGCAACTGGAAAGCCGAAGCGCGTAGCGTGGGCCGCGGCGCCCTGTTCGTACCGATCGCCCAACCGAAGGCGCGCCTGGTGATGGCGATCTTCGAGCCGCAGGCGCCGGACTCGCTGCTGGCCTGGGGCATGTTCAACAATGCCTTCGAGGCCAAGGAATACATGGAAGAGTACGTGGCCGAAGACGTGGCGCGCGAGCAGATGGCGGCCGACCCGGCCGTCGCCGCCGAGTTCAAGCGCCGCATCGACAGCGACCCGGCGTTTGCCAAGAACCCGCATGCGCGCCTGGAGTTCTTCGCGCGCCGCCATGCGTCGTGGGACGAGCGCCTGAATCTGTATCCGGTGCTGCGCGCGAACGTGGCGCCATAAAAAAAGGCCGGGTCATCCCGGCCGTTGTAGGGTGGGTTCTCGAACCCACCTGGCGCCGTCACCATTCCCACAATGGTGGGTTCGGAAGGCGCCGTCACCATTCCCACAATGGTGGGTTCGGAGAACCCACCCTACGGCGCCGCACCGGTCTCCGGCAGCGAGGTGAACACCACAGTCCCGACGCTGCCGTTTGCGCCGGGCACCAGCTGGTACACCCGGTCATACTCGTTGTCCGCGATCTCCGCTCCCGGCTGGCCGCCGAACAGCCGCACCAGCTCCGACAGCGTGTTCGAATGCCCGACTACGAGCACCGGCCCATTCAAGCCCTTCACCTGCGCCACCAGCGCCTGCGGCTTGCGCGGGTCGTAGAGCTGCACCTCCAGCTTGCTGCGTTCGGCCAGCGGCTGCGCCGTCTGCTGCGTGCGCGCGGTCGGGGTGCTGAAAATGTGCCGTATGCCCGCCTTGTGCAGCATGACCGCGATGTTCTGCGCACGCTGCCGTCCCTGCGCCGTGAGGGCTGGGTCCTGGCCAGCCGCTTCCTTCTCGCCGTGGCGCACCAGATAGATGGCGGCGGGGTCGGCAAGGGCAGCGGTGGATGACATCATGGCAATCGCGAATGCGAAGACGGCGGACAGGCGTGGCAGCAGGGGCATGGATTCACCTTGTGTTGGATTCAGCAGATTGTAATACCGATAACGCCCGATACGCCGCGTTTTGAACTTACAATCGCAGCATGGACCGCCATGCCCACACCGGATCGACCCTGCCACCCGGCCCGCGTTCGCTCGCGGCGCGGCGCCCTTTTCTCACCGCCTTTGCCCTGTCGCTCGGCGCCGCCGTGTCGCTGGGCCTGACGCGCTTTTCGTATGCGCTGCTTCTGCCGCCCATGCGCGCCGATCTGGGCTGGTCCTATTTCCTGTCCGGCGCCATGAATACCGGGAATGCGCTCGGCTACCTGCTCGGCGCCCTGGCCACGCCGGCGCTGATGCGGCGTTACGGGGCACAGGCCGCTCTTGTCGGCGGAGCAATCCTGGCCAGCCTGTTCATGCTGCTCTCGGGCTTTGTCGTGGACGCAGGCCTGCTGATCGGCCAGCGCGTCCTGGCCGGCATCGCCAGCGCCTTCATCTTCGTTTCCGGCGGCCTGCTGGCAGCAAGGCTGGGATTGCTGCATCCGGAACGTTCCGGCCTGCTGCTGGGGATCTACTACGGCGGCACCGGCCTGGGCATCGTCGCCTCCGCGCTGCTGGTGCCGCTGGCGATGGATGCGGCTGCCGCCCAGGGCGCACCGCATGCCTGGCAATGGGCCTGGATCGGGCTCGCCGCGCTCTGCTTGCTGGCGACGCTGGCGATGCTCAAGCCCGCGCGCCAGGTCGACGGTGCGCCTTCGAAGGCGGGCGGGCAGGGCGGCTTCAGTGTGAAACCTTTCGGATTCGGCTTGGCCGGCTACCTGATGTTCGGCGTCGGCTACATCGGCTACATGACCTTCGTGATCGCTTTGCTGCGCGAGCAGGGCATGGGCGCCGCCACCATCACGCTGTTCTACGCCATGCTGGGCCTGGCCGTGATGGCGTCGTCGCGCATCTGGGCGCGCATGCTCGACCGCTTCAAGGGCGGGCAGGCGATGGCGATCCTGAATGGCTTACTGGGCGTGGCGACGATCCTGCCTGCACTCACCAGCGCGCCGGCATTGATGTTCGTCTCGGGCCTGATGTTCGGCGGGATCTTCCTGTCGGTGGTGGCCTCGACCACGGCCCTGGTGCGGCACAACCTGCCGCAGCATGCGTGGTCTTCCGGGATCAGTGCCTTTACGATCGTGTTCGCGCTGGGCCAGATCGTCGGCCCGTCGGTCATCGGCTGGATTGCCGACGGTCCCGGCGGCTTGCAGCGCGGGCTGGTGTTTTCCGCGCTGGCGCTGTTTGCCGGGGCACTGCTGGCATCGCGCCAGCGGCCCCTATCATCGATGACAGCTGCATTCAGAGCTGACTAAGCGAAATCGTGTTCGCCACCGGCGTCGAGCAAGGCTCTTCGTCGAAAGCGATATCGCCCAGCGGATTCGGCACGCCATCGGTCTTCAAATCGACGAAGCCGAACAGGTTGCGGTCCTGCAGGTGCGACGGCACCACGGTCGACAGCGACGAGAACACGTTCTCCACGCGCCCCGGGTGCTTCTTTTCCCAGTCGCGCAGCATGGCCTTGATCTGCTTGCGCTGCAGGTTTTCCTGCGAGCCGCACAAGTCGCAAGGAATGATCGGGAATCCCTTCACCTCGGCATAGCGCTCGGTATCGGCTTCCTTCACATAGGCCAGCGGGCGGATCACCATGTGCTTGCCGTCGTCCGACACCAGCTTGGCCGGCATGCCCTTCAGCTTCCCGCCGAAGAACATGTTCAGGAAGAAGGTCTCGAGGATGTCGTCGCGGTGGTGGCCGAGGGCGATCTTGTTGCAGCCGAGTTCATCGGCCACGCGGTACAGGATGCCGCGCCGCAGGCGCGAGCACAGCGAGCAGGTGGTCTTGCCTTCCGGGATCAGGCGCTTGACGATGCTGTAGGTGTCCTGGTTCTCGATGTGGTACGGCACGCCCAGCTTGTCGAGGTAGGCCGGCAGGATGTCGGCCGGGAAGTTCGGCTGCTTCTGGTCCAGGTTCACGGCGACGATGTCGAAGTGGATCGGTGCGCGCTCGCGCAGCGTCATCAGGATGTCGAGCAGGGCGTAGCTGTCCTTGCCGCCAGACAGGCAGACCATCACCTTGTCGCCGTCCTCGATCATGTTGAAGTCGCCGATGGCCTGGCCGACCAGGCGGCACAGGCGCTTGTGGAGCTTGTTGTTTTCGCGCGCGACCTTGTCGAGTTTCGGGTCGCTGGCGGCGTCCTGCGCCGGCGCTTCATTCATTACTGCTGCATTCATGCTTCATCCTTGATCTTGAAAACTTCCACGCCGACGCCTTCGCAGTCGGGATACACATCCGGCTTCATCGTCGACAGGCACACGGCGCGCACGCGCGGGTGGGCCAGCAGGGCCTGCACCAGGTCGTCGACCAGGGTTTCCTGCAGGTGCACGTGGCCCTGCGCCATGCGTTTCGCCACCGTCTCGCGCATGAAATCGTAGTCGACCACTTCGTCGAGCTGGTCCGCCGTCGGCGTCGATTCGGCCAGCGGGATGTACAGGTCGACGTTGATCAGCACGCGCTGTTCGCCCTTTTTCTCGAAGTCGTGGACCCCGATGTTGATCATCACTTCGTAATTGCGCAGGAACAGCCGGCGGCAATCGCGCAAGCTCGGGTGGGTCAGGGCGGACAGCATAAGAAGCCTTGTTAAGTTCTGGGTAAGTTATTTGGTAAGGAACATCACGTCGCGCACCGAAGGCACCAGGTGCTGGCCGCCGTCGACCACCAGGGTGGTGCCGGTCAGGGCGCGCGCCGAGGCCGCGTACACGACGGCATCGGCAATGTCCTGCGGGGTCGAGGAGCTTCCCAGCGGCGTGGCCGTGTGCGCCTGGGCGAAACCGGCCTCGCTCTGGTCGCCCGACACCATGGTGATGCCGGGCGCCACGCCGACGATGCGCAGGCGCGGCGCCAGCGCCTGGGCCAGCATTTTTGTGGCGGTATCCAGTGCCGCCTTCGACAGCGTGTACGACAAAAAATCCGGGTTGAGATTGTACAGTTTCTGGTCCAGCAGGTTGACTACCACCGCCTGTTCGTTTTCCGGCGTGGCCGCGTGCAGGGCCTGGGCCAGCAGCAGGGGCGCGGCCAGGTTGGCGCTCATGTGGGCGCTCAATAAAGCCGGAGAAAATGTCGTGGCATTGTCGTATTCGAACAACGAAGCATTGTTGACGATGCAGCTTAGGCGGCCCAGGCCCTCGGCCGCGCGGCCGGGCAGGGCGCGCACCGCCGCTTCGTCGGCCAGGTCGCATTGCAGCGTTGCGGCGCGCCGGCCGAGCGCGCGGATCGCCGCGGCGACTTCCTCGGCTTCGCGTTCGGAATGGCGGTAATGGACGGCGACGTCCCAGCCGGCGGCGGCCAGGCCGAGGGCGATCGCGCGGCCGATGCGCCGGCCGGCCCCGGTGACGAGCGCAGTCCGTGTCGGGTGATGCGGCGTTGTGTCATGCATAGTCATGGATACGAGCGGTGTGGCGTGCCTGAAATTGTTGATCCCTGCCGATCTGGCTACAATGCCGGGATGTCCCTACCCCTTCCCGACAGCGACGCGCTGGCCGCGTCCCACGCCTTGCAGCAACTGATTGCCGCTGAGATCGAACAGCAGGGCGGCGCGATTGCCTTTTCGCGTTTCATGGAGCTGGCGCTGTATGCGCCCCGGCTCGGCTATTACAGCGGCGGCGCGGCCAAGCTGGGCGCCGATGGCGATTTCACCACCGCGCCCGAGATCACGCCCCTGTTCGGCGCGACGCTGGCGCGCGCGGCAGCCGCTATTATCGCCCAAAGCGCGCCCAACATCATCGAATTCGGGGCCGGCACCGGCAAGCTGGCGCGCGACGTGTTGACGGCATTGCAAGCCGACGGCGTGGCGGTGGAGAGCTACACCATCATCGAACTCTCGGGCGAACTGCGTGCGCGCCAGCAGGAAGCCTTGAAGGATTTCCCGCAGGTGCGCTGGCTCGACGGCTTCCCGGATGCGTTCAGCGGCGTGGTGCTGGCCAACGAGGTGCTCGACGCCATGCCGATCGAGCTGGTCGTCAAGACCGCCGGCGGCTGGCGGCGCCAGATGGTGACGGTGGAGGGGGGGCGCTTTGCCTACGTGCAGCACGAATTCGATGCGGCACTGATGGAGCAGCTGGCGCGCCAGGTACCAGGCGCCGACACGCTGCCGGAAGGCTACCTGACCGAGATCCATCCGGTCGCCTGCGGCTTCATGGCCTCGCTGGCGCGCATGTTCGAAAGCGGCAAGGGGGCGGCCTTGTTGTTCGACTACGGCTTCCCGGCCCACGAATACTATGTCGACCAGCGCAGCGGCGGCACCCTGATGTGCCATTACCGCCACCATGCGCATCCGGAACCCTTCTATTTGCCGGGCCTGCAGGACATCACCGCCCACGTCGATTTCACGGCCATGGCGCTGGCCGCCCAGGACGCCGGCCTGGAAGTGCTGGGCTACATGAGCCAGGCCGGCTTCCTGCTCGGCTACGGCATCGGCGAGCTGCTGATGCGCACCGATCCGGAAGACGCGGTGCGCTTCCTGCCGCAGTCGAAGGCGGTGCAGAAGCTGGTGTCGCCGGCCGAAATGGGCGAGCTGTTCAAGGTGCTGGCCGTGGGCCGGGATGTGGAACTGCCGGCGGCGCTCCTGCAGGCTGACCGCAGCCACAGGTTGTAAGACTAAATCTTGCTTTAGAGACACAAATCCGGCTATGCTGTGCCGATGAGCCGGCCCTTGTTTCGGCTATCATTCGGAACTAACGGACGCTTCCGCATTACCGACCCCAGCGCAGACCATGGCCAAGATCCACACCCATTACGACAACCTGAAGGTGGCGCGCGGTGCGCCGCAGGAAGTCGTGCGTGCGGCCTACAAGGCGCTGAGCCAGAAATACCATCCCGACAAGAATCCGGGCGACGAAAAGGCCGCCCGCATCATGGCGATCGTCAACACCGCCTACAACACCCTGTCCGACCCGGTGCGCCGCAAGGAGCACGACGAGTGGATCGCGGCCGAGGAGTGGGAAGTCGAGTGGCTGGAAAGCAGCGGCGAAGAGGGCGGGCGGACGCGCGAGGGTGGCTGGGAAGCGCCGCCGGCGCCGGCCCTGCCGCGTCCCAGCCTGCTGCGCGACCCGAAATGGTGGCTCGGCATCCTGGGCGGCGTCACCGCCGGCGCCGGCGCCGTCTTCCTGCTGCTGCAGCCGCCGGGCGTGCTGCCGTCGGCCCTCGCCTTCAATGCCAAGCCGGCCGCCGCCTCCAGGATCGAGGGCGCGCCGTCCGCGCCTACCCCCGCCCCGGTCTCCGAAGCCGAACCCGACGCCTGGGCCGGACTGGATGGCGCGCGCCTGCCGGCCAGCCAGGTGAAAGCCCTGGCCGTGACCCAGCTGGTGGTGCCGCCGCGCCAGCCCGACTGCGCCACCGACCTCGCCACGCCGGGCGCGCCGAACGGCGAACCCTGGCCGGCCGATTCCGGCTACATCGCCGGCTATCCGGTCGGTAACCAGGGCAAGGAAATGTCGGTGGTGGTCGACAACAGCGCCAACGAGTCGCCGGTCTTCGTCAAGATCCACGACCTGGACCGCCGCTCGAACGTGCGCCATGCCTACGTGGAGTCGCACGCCACCCTCACCATCGACGCACTGGCCGCCGGCCGCTACGAAGTGCGCTACCAGAACGTGGTCACCGAGGCCGCGCACGCCGCCTGCGCCAGCGCTGCGCCTCTGCGTCAAGCTGCGACTGGTCTTTAGAACAAGCTTCTGTCGCATTTCCCCATCGACCGCCCGCTTTTATGGCAGGCCCTGACCCGATTTAACTAATTCTTTTCCCTGCCGTAATATACTTGGTTGCGCAGCGGCCAACGTAGTCGCGCCGGCCTGCCGAGCCGGCATGCAGACAGGCCCCCGGGCCGAACGGAAAACAATTCTCATGAATGAACTAGACGGCCTCACCGCACTCCTGATCGAGCCCCATGCCGGGATGCGTGCGAACATCCACAGCATGCTCGCCATGTGCGGACTGACCCGCATCGACCACGCCAGCAGCGCCAACCTGGCCGTCAAGCAGCTCGGCCTGAAGAGCTTCGACCTGGTGCTGTGCGAATACGACCTGGAAGGCGGCCAGGATGGCCAGCAGCTGCTGGAAGACCTGCGCCACCACAAGCTGATCTCGCTCTCGACCATGTTCTTCATGGTCACCGCCGAGGGCGACTACGGCAAGGTGGTCAGCGCCGCCGAGCTGGCGCCCACCGACTACATCCTCAAGCCCTTCACGGCCGACCGCCTGCTGGACCGCATCGCGCGCGCCCTGGAGCGGCGCAACGTGCTGCTGCCGGTCTACCGCCTGATGGAAGCCGGGGCCCAGCACGAAGCCATCGAAGCCTGCATCGAGGGCGAGACCGTGCATCCGCGCTACGCCGTCGACTTCCTGCGCCTGCGCGCCGAACTGCACCTGTTCCTGGGCGAAGCGGCCCAGGCCGAGCCGATCTACCGCAAGCTGGCCGAAAGCCGCGCGATTGCCTGGGCGCGCCTGGGCCTGGCGAAAACCCTGTACCTGCGCGAGGAATACGAGGAAGCCGGCAGCCTGCTGACCGAACTGGTGCAGACCAACACGAATTTCGTCGACGCCTACGACTGGCTGGCGCGCACCCATTCGGCGATGGGCGAACTGGAGAAATCGCAGCAGGTGCTGACGAAAGCGGTGGCGGTGTCGCCGCATGCGGTGCGGCGCCTGCGCACGCTGGGCGAAGTGGCCTTCGAAGCGGGCGACAACGACACCGCCGAAAAGGTGCTGAAGCAGGTGGTCCATAAAGCCAAGTACTCGGAGTTCCGCGACCCCGAAGACCACGTGAAGCTGGTGCGCACCCTGGTGCGCAAGGGCGACCCGGTGGCGGCGGCCTCGGTCATCCGCGAACTCGACCGCTCGATGGGCGGACGCCAGCACGCCGACGCCTGCAGCGCGATCTCCTCGGCCCTGCTGCACGAATACACCGGCAACGAGGAGCGCCTGGCGCAAGCCCTGACGGCCGCCGTGGCCGCCAGCCGCGACATCCCGGCGATGTCCCCGGATTTGAAGCTGGAGCTGGCGCGCAGCTGCCTCGACCACAACATGGCCGAAGGCGCGGCCAGCATCGTGCGCGACGTGATGCGCAACGCCAGCGACGCCACCGCCATGGACCGCGCGATGAGCGTCATGGCCCAGGCCGGCCAGGCGGAACTGGGCGCCAGCCTGGCCCAGGAAGCGCGCCAGCACGTGGTCGACCTGGTGGCCGGCGGCGCCGAGCGCGCCAAGAGCGGCGACTACATCGGCGCCGTCAGCCTGATGCAGGAAGCGGCCCTGCGCATGCCGGGCAACCCGCAGGTCGCCTTCAATGCCGCGCTGGCGCTGCTGCGCTGCCTGGAGCACACCAGCTGGGACGACAAGCTCGGGCAGCAGGCCCTGGCCCAGATGGCGGCGGTGCGCCGGCTCGACCCGCGCAACCCCAAGCTGCCGGCGCTGAGCGCGCTGCACCAGGCGGTACTCAAGAAATACGACAAGGGCGCACGCGCCAGGAAAGCCGGGTAACAAAGCATGGCAGCAGTCCCCCCAGCCGCGTCGGCGGCATCCCCGGTCCAGGACGAACAGGCCACGCGCCGCGTGCGCGCGGCCCTGATGCAGAAGGTGTGCGGCGAAGAAGAGATGTTCGCCCTCGGCAGCGCGGTGGCGCGCGTGATCGAGCTGGCGTCCTCGGACGACCAGGGCACCCACGATCTCGCCTACTTCGTGCTGTCCGACCTGGCGCTGACCCAGCGCATCCTGCGCCTGTCGAACACGGTGCAGTACCGCACCGTGGCCGGCACCGTGGTCACCACGGTCTCGCGCGCGATCGCGCTGCTCGGCTTCGACAACGTGAAGACCACGGCGCTGGCGATGCTGCTGGTCGACACCCTCGACAACGGCGCCCACGCGGGAGCGGTGCGCGCCGAGCTGGAGGCCTCGCTGTGCGCCAGCCTGGTCGGGCGCGAGATGGCGCGCCTGTCGTTCTACCAGGGCGCCGAGGAAGCGGCCATTGGCGCGCTGTTCAAGAACCTGGGCGCGCTGCTGGTGGCCTCGCACGAGCACGAGCGCTACCGCGAGATCCGCCAGATCGCCGCGGCCGGCAAGCATACGCCCAGCCAGGCCTCGCAGCTGATCCTCGGCTGCAGCTACGACACCCTGTCGGCCGCCGTGCTGGCCGAATGGAAGATCCCCGACGTCATCGTGCGGGCCCAGGCGGCGCTCCCGGCCGGCACCCTGAAGGTGGCGGCGAACCGCGGCGAATGGATGCGCCAGGTGGCCTCGTTCAGCCTGGACGTGGCGCGCCTGCTGGCAAAGGTGCCGGAGCCGGGCGCCTCGCCCGAAGCACGCGCGCTGCTGGCGCGCTATGGCGCCGCCTTCGAACTCGATGCGGCGGCGCTGGACAAACTGTTCGCCAACGTCGCCGAGGGCATGCAGGGACTGATGGAGAGCATGAACCTGCAGCCCCTGGCCGCTCCCGAGCTCGAGACAGGCGAGGGCTTGCCGAACGTGCTGCTGCTGGCCACCCTCGACGCCGGCGAGGAAGAAGCGGGCGCCCACCCGAGCGGCAAGCCGAAGAATGCGCGCGAGCTGCTGTTGGCCGGCGTGCAGGACGTGACGCAATTGCGCGCCGGCGGCACGGCGCGCCTGAACGACGTGATCCTCGCCGTGCTCGAAACCTTGTATAGCGCGCTTGGCTTCCGCTTCGCCACCGTCTGCCTGAAGGATGCGCGCCAGAACCTGTACCGCGCCCGCGTCTCGTTCGGCGAGGAGCATGCGCGGCTGCAGGCCGGTTTCAGCTTCCCGGTGAGCGCCACCGGACCGGGGCGCGATTTGTTCCTGCTGGCGCTGGAAAACGACGCCGACCTGATGATCTCGGACGCCGCCGCACCCAAGATCCGCGAGCTGCTCCCGGGCTGGCACCGTACGCTGCTGCCGGACGCGAAGAGCTTCATCGTACTGCCGCTGGTGGTGGGCAAGGCCCGGCTGGGCTTCTTCTATGCCGACCGCGCGGCCACCGCGCCGGAAGGCGTGCCGCCCGACGAAACGGCGCTGATCCGCGCCCTCAAGCGCCAGGTACTGGCTGCGCTTGCCGCCGGATGAATTCGCGAAATTCCCCGGCCGGCATCGGCCGCGCGAACAGGTAACCCTGGGCTTCGTCGCCCAGCTTGTCGCGCAGGAAGCCCCACTGGGCCTGGGTTTCCACCCCTTCGGCCACCACCGCCAGGCCCAGCGCATGCGCCAGCCCGATGGTGGCGGCGACGATCACCGCATCGTTCGGATTGTGCTCGATGTCTTTCACGAAGCCACGGTCGATCTTGATGCGGTCGATCGCGAACAGCTTGAGGTAGGCGAGCGACGAGTAGCCGGTGCCGAAGTCGTCGATCGCCAGCTTGAAGCCGCGCGTGCGCAGTTCGCGCAGCAGCTGGCGCGTGTTTTCCGGGTCGCGCATGGCGGCCGTTTCGGTGATCTCGAGTTCGAGCCGGGCCGGGTCGATGCCGTAGCGCGCCACCAGCTGGTCGAGCCGTTCGAGCAGCGCCCCGCCCGAGAACTGGCGCGCCGACAAATTCACCGCCAGGCGCAGGTGGTCCAGGCCCTCGCGCTGCCATTCGGCCAGTAGGGCCATGGTCTGGGCCAGCACCCAGTCGCCCAGCGGCACGATCATGCCGCTTTCCTCGGCCACCGGAATGAAGCGGCTCGGCTCTACGCTTCCCAGTTCGCTGTCTTGCCAGCGCAGCAGCACCTCGGCGCCGATCACGCGGCCCGTATCGAGCGCTACCTGGGCTTGCAGGTGCAGGCTGAAGCCCTCGGCGTTCAGGGCGCTCCACATGCGGTTTTCCAGCAGCAGGTGCTCGTGCGTCGCCGCGTTCATCGCCGGCGAGAAGAACTGGAAGTTGCCGCGCCCCTCGCGCTTGGCCGCGTACATGGCCATGTCGGCGTGGCGGATCAGGGTGGCGGCATCCTCGCCGTCGTCGGGGAACAGGGCCACGCCGACGCTGGCGCCGCTGTGCGCGGTATGCCCGGCCAGCTGATAGGGCTGGGACAGCGACTCGACCAGGCGCACCGCCACGCCGGTCACGCTGTCGGGCGTCAGCGGGCCGGCCAGCACGATGATGAATTCGTCGCCGCCCAGGCGCGCCAGGGTGTCGACGTCGCGCAGCAGGTCCTTCATGCGCTCGGCGGCGCCCACCAGCAGCTTGTCGCCGGCCGCGTGGCCGAGCGAATCGTTGATCTTCTTGAAGTGGTCGAGGTCGATGAACAGCACCGCCGCCGGCTCGTTGTGGCGGCGCGCCGAGGCCAGCTGCTGCTCCAGGCGCACGTTCAGGGCGACGCGGTTTTCCAGGCCGGTGAGCACGTCGTGGTGGGCCAGGCGGTAGATGTGTTCCTGCGAGCGCTGCTGTTCGGTCAGGTCGCGCAGGATGCACACGAAAAACTGCTCGCGCTGGAGCTGGACCGGCGCCACCGAGATCGACAGCGGAAACACCTCGGCGCGCGCATTGCGCCCTTCCAGTACGCATTCGTCGGGCGTGGACTGCGACAGGCGCGTGAGCTGGGCGCTGGCGTCGCCGTCGACGCCGGCCGGCACCAGCGAGCCGAAGGACAGGCCGACCAGGTGCTGGGCCGGGTAGCCGAACAGGCGCGCGGTGGCGGCGTTCGCCGACACCACCATGCCGTTCGCATCGACGGTGAGGATGGCGTCGGCCGCGTTGTCGAGGATGGCCTCCAGGCGCGCCTCGCGGTCGCGCAGGCGCGCGGTGCGGTCCTGCACCTGGGCTTCCACCGCGGCGCGCTCGCCGCTCACCAGCAGCAGCAGGGCGCCCAGCAGGCCGGTCAGCAGCAGGCCGGCCGACAGCACGGTCCAGCTGGCCACGCCGCGCTCGCTGGCGGCATAGGCGGCGGTGGGGTGGAAGGCGACCACGTAGCTGCGTCCGGCGAACGACAGGCCGACCCGGTATTCGTCGGGGTGGACACTGTCCAGGTTGCCGACCAGCGGCAGCACGGCGCCGCCGGTAACGTCGACCAGCGCAGCATGGAAGCCGTCGAAGCCGGCGCGCGCGATCGCCTGTTCGAGCAGGGCTTCGGCATTCAGCACGAACATCACGGCGCCCGTGGCCGGCGCATCCGGGTCGCCCACCGAGCGGAACAGGCCGATGCCCATTTCCCCGCTCATCACCAGGCGGAAGGGTTCGGTCGCCATCGGCGTGCGCGAGGTCAGCGTCTGAGCCGCGACCTCTGCGCGTCCGGGCGCCGTGAGGAAATCGACGCCGCGCAGCGCGGTGTTCGAGGGCGGCCAGGTATAGAGCACCGGCAGGTAGAGCGCGCGCTGCGCGGCCGGCTGCCGGCGCAGGCCGGGCGTGACGTCCTGGATGCCGGTGAACGAAGCGTCGAGCGTGCTGCGCACCCAGTCCTCGAAGCCGGCGCGCTCGGTGCCCTTCACCGGCACCGCCCAGTTCACGCCCTGGATTTCCGGGCGTCCGTCGACGTAGCCGCTGGCCACGCGCAGGAACTTGTCGCGCGCCAGGATGTGCTCGGTGTCGGCCAGGGTGCGCGCAAAGGTGCCGACGAAGCGCACGTGCTCGTTGAACTCGGCCTGCAGCACGTCGGCCGTCTGCTGGGCCTTCAGGCGGTAGGGCTGCAGGTGCTGCTCGTGCTCCCAGCCGAGGGTGAGGCGGTAGATCGTCACCACCGCCGCGCTGGCCAGCAGCAGGGGAAAGCCGACAATAGGTGCGCGCTGGCGCCACAGGCGGCGCGGCTGGCCGCAGACGATCCAGCACAGCGGCGCGGCGAGCAGCACGCCGATGGTGTCGCCGGCCCACCAACCCAGCCAGTTCAGCACGCGTTCCGGTTCGGTGATCGCGCCCAGCAGGTACAGGGAGGGCACCGCCACGCTGGCGCTGACCAGGCAGATCACGGGCGTGAGCAGCAGGAAGGCGAACACGTCGCGCCCGGAGTCGATGGCCGGGCGCATGCGGCGCCGGAACTGGCGTGCGCCGAGCCAGGCCTGCAGCGTGGCGCCCACCAGCTCGGCGAAGGTGGCCAGCAGGGCCTGCGCCAGGGACATGGCCGGATTGTCGAGGTGGCGCGGCAGGATCGCGACCAGGATGCCGAACGCGATGCCGGGCAGCACGCGCACCCCCGCGGCGGTGGCCAGGGCCAGGGCCACGCCGGCAGGCGGGAACAGGGGCAGGGCGTAGCCGGCCGGCAGCGCGAGCGCGTCCGCAACCAGCCGCGTGGCCACGTAGGCTGCGACGATCGCCAGGTTGGCCAGCAGCAGCGGCCGCCAACGCCAGCGGGGATAAGCAGGCTTCTTGGTGTCCATGCGCCCCGTATTTACAGATGCTTTAGGCGTACAGTACCGCAGCCCAAAAGCGCGCAGCGCACTCCTTGCGCATCGACTTGAAAAAAGACCCTTGCAGGTTTGCCGATGCTACGGTTACAATCACGCCCCGAAGCAACGCTGCTATTGAGCCAGGTTCGTAGTGATGGCAAAAATAGTTGACAGTACGTTGAGCTTGCTTCATACTCTGCGGTTCTTCGCGGTGGGGTGGCCGAGTGGTTAAAGGCAGCAGACTGTAAATCTGCCCTCTCTGAGTACGCTGGTTCGAATCCAGCCCCCACCACCAAAAAGAAGAAGTCGTGAAGTCGAATTGAAGTTGTACCTCGCGGGTGTAGCTCAATGGTAGAGCTGAAGCCTTCCAAGCTTACGACGAGGGTTCGATTCCCTTCACCCGCTCCAGTTATTGTGGTGCAGCTGTGCACTGCAAACAATCAGCCCTTGTAGCTCAGTGGTAGAGCACTCCCTTGGTAAGGGAGAGGCCACGTGTTCAATCCACGTCAAGGGCACCAGAATTTAAAGCGGCAGTCCGTTAGTACTCGTCCGTCAGGTGTGCCTGGTAATTCTCAAAATATCGTTAGGAGTCTCAAATGGCAAAAGGTAAATTCGAACGGACCAAGCCGCACGTCAACGTCGGCACCATCGGTCACGTTGATCACGGCAAAACCACCCTGACGGCTGCAATCGCAACCGTTCTGTCGAAGAAATTCGGCGGCGAAGCCAAGGCATACGACCAGATCGATGCGGCTCCGGAAGAAAAAGCACGCGGCATCACCATCAACACCGCGCACGTCGAGTACGAAACCGAAAACCGTCACTACGCTCACGTTGACTGCCCAGGCCACGCCGACTACATCAAGAACATGATTACCGGTGCAGCGCAGATGGACGGCGCGATCCTGGTGTGCTCGGCCGCCGACGGCCCAATGCCACAGACCCGCGAGCACATCCTGCTGGCGCGTCAGGTTGGCGTTCCGTACATCATCGTGTTCCTGAACAAGTGCGACCTGGTCGACGACGCAGAACTGCTGGAACTGGTTGAAATGGAAGTCCGCGAACTCCTGTCGAAGTACGAGTTCCCAGGCGACGACCTGCCAATCATCAAGGGTTCGGCACGTATGGCGCTGGAAGGCCAGCCAGGCGAAATGGGCGAAGAGTGCATCGTCCGTCTGGCCGAAGCCCTGGACACCTACATCCCAACCCCGGAACGTGCCGTTGACGGCGCCTTCCTGATGCCAGTCGAAGACGTGTTCTCGATCTCGGGCCGCGGTACCGTGGTGACCGGTCGTGTCGAGCGCGGCATCATCAAGGTCGGCGAAGAGATCGAAATCGTCGGTATCATCGACACCGTGAAGACCACCTGCACCGGCGTGGAAATGTTCCGCAAGCTGCTGGACCAGGGTCAAGCTGGCGACAACGTCGGCCTGCTGCTGCGCGGCACCAAGCGTGAAGACGTGCAACGTGGTCAGGTTCTGGCAAAGCCAGGCTCGATCAAGCCGCACAACCACTTCACCGGCGAGATCTACGTTCTGTCGAAAGATGAAGGCGGCCGTCACACCCCGTTCTTCAACAACTACCGTCCGCAGTTCTACTTCCGTACCACCGACGTGACCGGCTCGATCGAGCTGCCAGCGGACAAGGAAATGGTCATGCCAGGCGATAACGTGTCGATCACCGTCAAGCTGATCAACCCGATCGCGATGGAAGAAGGCCTGCGCTTCGCAATCCGCGAAGGTGGCCGTACCGTCGGCGCCGGCGTGGTTGCAAAGATCATTGCCTAAGTAATTAGAAGTTGTAGTACCGAAGGGGTAGTGCCAACTACCTCTTCAAAAACATTCCCACCATGTGCGCACATGGTGTAGAATGCGCGATTCAGCTGAAGTCTTCGTAGGGGTGTAGCTCAATTGGCAGAGCGTCGGTCTCCAAAACCGAAGGTCGCGGGTTCGATTCCCTCCGCCCCTGCCACCGAATTCTGGTGCGCAGCACCGAAAGTAAAGAAGAATGTCTAATCAATCCGTGCAAACCGTTAGCACCTCGAATGACAAGTTTAAGGTGGCCCTGGCGGTGGTTGCCGCGATTGCAGGCGTAGTCGGGTTCTTTTACCTGAAAGGCCAGAACAAACCAGCCTTGGTCGCCGCCGGCGCCCTCGTGGCTGGTTTAGTTTTTGCTGTCCTGCTTTTGTGGACCTCCACTTCCGGCCGTGATTTCCTGAACTTCGCCAAAGAGTCCGTACGCGAAACCAAAAAGGTTGTCTGGCCTACCGGCAAGGAAGCACGCACCATCACCATGATCGTGTTTGCCTTTGTCGTCGTGATGGCGATCTTCCTGTGGGGCACGGATAAGTTGCTGGAATTCCTGCTGTACGACCTGGTCCTGGGATGGAAACAATAATGAGCGATAACGTACAAGACAATCAGCCGGAAGAGATTCCGGCGATCGGCGCATCGGAAGCCGATGCCGGTACGACGCCTGCAGCTCCCGTGAGTGTCCCGGTCAGCAACAAGCGCTGGTATGTCGTGCATGTGTACTCCGGCATGGAAAAGAGCGTCATGCGTGCGCTCACCGAGCGCGTCGAGCGCGCCGGCATGCAAGAACAATTCGGCCAGATCCTGGTCCCGACCGAAGAAGTCGTGGAAGTCAAGAACGGCAGCAAATCGGTTACCGAGCGCCGCTTCTTCCCTGGCTACGTGCTGGTCGAGATGGAAATGACCGACGAAACCTGGCACCTGGTGAAGAATACCAGCAAGGTCACTGGTTTCATCGGCGGCAAGTCGAACAAGCCAACCCCGATTCCGACGCGCGAGATCGACAAGATCATGCAGCAGGTCCAGGAAGGCGTCGAGAAGCCAAGGCCGAAAGTGCTGTACGAAGTGGGCGAGCAAGTCCGCATCAAGGAAGGCCCGTTCACCGACTTCAACGGCAACGTCGAGGAAGTGAACTACGAAAAATCGAAGGTGCGTGTGACTGTCACCATCTTCGGCCGCGCAACTCCGGTGGAACTGGAGTTCGGGCAGGTAGAAAAGGTTTAAACGCTTTAATCGGAGCGTCGCAGCAGGCAGGCGGAATCCGGTAAGAGGAGCCCCGCCGAGCGAGTAGTCGCGGTGGGGCGCTACTACTCAAAGCCAATTTAGGAGCACTCCATGGCCAAGAAGATTATTGGTTTTATCAAGCTGCAAGTGGCAGCTGGTAAAGCAAACCCATCCCCACCGATCGGCCCAGCACTGGGTCAGCGCGGCCTGAACATCATGGAATTCTGCAAGGCGTTCAACGCCCAGACCCAGGGTTTCGAGCCGGGCATGCCGATTCCTGTCGTGATCACCGCGTTCGCCGACAAGTCCTTCACCTTCGTGATGAAGACCCCACCGGCAACCTACCTGATCAAGAAAGCCGCTGGCATCACCAAGGGTTCGCCGAAGCCACATACCGACAAAGTCGGTACGCTGACCCGCGCCCAGGCTGAAGAAATCGCAAAAACCAAGCAGCCGGACCTGACCGCAGCCGACATGGACGCAGCAGTGCGTATCATCGCCGGTTCGGCACGTTCGATGGGCATCACGGTGGAGGGTGTGTAATGGCTAAGCTGTCCAAGCGCGTCAAAGAAATGAAAGCGAAAGTCGACCGTAACAAGGTCTACGCCTTCGACAACGCAGTGTCGATCGTCAAGGAATTCGCAACCGCCAAGTTCAACGAATCGATCGACGTGTCGATTCAGCTGGGCGTGGATCCGAAGAAGTCGGACCAGGTCGTTCGTGGTTCGGTCGTCCTGCCAGCAGGCACCGGCAAGACCGTGCGCGTCGCTGTCTTCGCTTCGGGCGACAAGGCTGAAGCTGCAAAAGCAGCCGGCGCCGACATCGTCGGTATGGAAGACCTGGCCGAGCGCGTCAAAGCCGGCGACATGCCTTTCGACATCGTCATCGCTTCGCCTGACACCATGCGTATCGTCGGTACCCTGGGCCAGATCCTGGGCCCACGTGGCCTGATGCCAAACCCGAAAGTCGGCACCGTGACCCCGAACGTCGCTGAAGCCGTCAAGAACGCCAAAGCCGGTCAGGTCCAGTACCGTACCGACAAGGCAGGCATCATCCACGCGACCATCGGTCGCAAGTCGTTCAGCGACGCCGACCTGCAAGCCAACCTGGCTGCACTGATCGACGCACTGAACAAGGCCAAGCCGGCCACCTCGAAGGGCGTGTACCTGCGCAAGGTCGCGATCTCGTCGACCATGGGCGCCGGCGTCCGTGTCGACCACGCTTCGGTCGCCGCTTAAGTTTCAAGAATCAAGTCCTCGCAAAACACTAGCGAGGCGCATCTTTGGGCTGCCGGGGCAAAGCACCGCCCCGGCAGGCAGTCAAAGACCGTTGGGCCGAAAGCAGAGGTTGAGCGATCGGTTAATAGACCACCCAACGCAGATGGTGTACCCGAACAAGTTTTGTAGTTCATGCTGCGTGAAAACATCCACGCTGGTTTGACTTCTTAACTTCGGACGCCGTGTGTTCGAACCGATGCGGACATGTCGTTCGCATCATTTAAGGAGATTGACCGTGGGTCTTAATCTGAATGACAAAAAGGCCGTCGTCGAAGAAGTTAGCGCAAAAGTAGCAACCGCGCAAACGATCGTCGTGGCCGAGTACCGTGGCATCCAGGTTAGTCACTTGACGAAACTCCGTGCAGCCGCGCGTTCGCAGGGTGTGTACCTGCGTGTTCTGAAGAACACGCTGGCACGCCGCTCTGTCGAAGGCACGCAGTTTGCCCCTCTGGCTGACGCCATGACCGGTCCGCTGATCTACTCGATCTCGGACGACGCCGTTGCAGCAGCGAAAGTCATCAACGACTTCGCCAAAACCAACGACAAGCTGGTCGTGAAAGCCGGTAACTACGCAGGTAAGCAGCTCGACGTAGCTGGCGTTACCGCGTTGGCAAGCATTCCTTCCCGTGAAGTCCTCATTTCGCAGCTGTTGGGCGTCATGCTGGCTCCGGTGTCGGGCTTCGCACGTGGTCTGGCTGCCCTGGCAGCGAAAAAAGGCGAAGGTTCGGAAGCTGCTCCTGCAGCCGAAGAAACCGCTGCAGCGTAAGCGCACGTCTCTTTTCTCAAGAACTAAACCTGTACTACAAACACTACATACCTGGAGTTTCAAATGGCAATTAGCAAAGACGATATCCTGAACGCAGTTAGCGAAATGTCCGTCATGGACCTGAACGAACTGGTCAAGGCATTCGAAGAGAAGTTCGGCGTGTCGGCAGCTGCAATGGCAGCACCGGCAGCTGGCGGCGGCGCAACCGCAGCCGCTGCTGAAGAGCAGACCGAATTCAACGTCGTTCTGACCGAAGTCGGCGCGAACAAGGTCGGCGTCATCAAGGCCGTCCGCGAAATCACCGGTCTGGGCCTGAAAGAAGCCAAAGACGTGGTCGATGGCGCACCGAAGACCGTCAAGGAAGCCCTGCCGAAAGCCGACGCAGAAGCTGCCAAGAAGAAGCTGGAAGAAGCTGGCGCCAAGGCCGAGCTCAAGTAATAAAAAGCAATGGGTACCGCAAGGTACCCGGAGCCGGAGTCAAAGCTTGCAAACCCCGCCGCAAGGTGGGGTTGCGGCTTTGGCTCTTTTGTCGTCCCTGCGGCAAACGCAACACCTGCATGGCTGTATCGGCAACACAGTTTAAATCGTAACACAGCAGTAGCCTGTCCTTTTCATCCGGCGGAACACGAAGAGACTTGAGGCCTTGTATGTGGCACGCCGCCACTGGCAATCCCTGAATTCTCATCCTTTCTGTCACTCACGGAGTGTCCATGCACTACTCATTTACTGAGAAGAAACGCATTCGCAAGTCGTTCGCGAAGCGCGCCAACGTTCACAACGTTCCATATCTTCTGGCTACCCAGCTCGAATCCTACGAGAACTTCCTGCAAGCAGACGGCGTGCCGTCGGCACGCAAGAACGAAGGCCTGCAATCGGCTTTCAGCTCGATCTTCCCGATCGTGTCGCACAACGGCTTCGCCCGTCTCGAATTCCTGTCCTACGTGCTGGGCGACCCTGCCTTTGACGTCAAGGAATGCCAGCAACGTGGCCTGACCTTCGCTTCCCCGCTGCGCGCCAAGGTGCGCCTGGTGATCCTGGACAAGGAATCGCCGACCAAGCCGGTCGTCAAGGAAATGAAAGAGCAGGAAGTGTACATGGGCGAACTGCCGCTCATGACCGCCAACGGTTCCTTCGTCATCAACGGCACCGAGCGCGTGATCGTCTCGCAGCTGCACCGTTCGCCGGGCGTGTTCTTCGAACACGACCGCGGCAAGACGCACTCGTCGGGCAAGCTGCTGTTCTCGGCCCGCATCATTCCTTACCGCGGCTCGTGGCTGGACTTCGAGTTCGACCCGAAAGACATCCTGTTCTTCCGCGTCGACCGCCGCCGCAAGATGCCGGTAACGATCCTGCTGAAAGCCATTGGCATGACGCCGGAACAGATCCTGGCGAACTTCTTCGTCTTCGACAATTTCAATCTCCGCTCCGAAGGCGGCGAGCTGGAGTTCGTGTCCGAACGCCTGCGCGGCGAAGTCGCGCGCTTCGACATCGTCGATCCGAAGTCGGGCAAGACCATCGTCACCAAGGACAAGCGCATCAATGCCAAGCACGTGCGCGACATCGAAGCCGCCGGCATCAAGTCGATCTCGGTGCCTGAAGACTACCTGGTAGGCCGCGTGCTGGCGACCAACGTCGTCGACGGCGACACCGGCGAAATCATCGCCAACGCCAACGACGAGCTGACCGACGAGCTGCTGGGCAAGCTGCGCGACGCCAGCATCGAGTCGATCCAGACCCTGTACACGAACGACCTGGACCAGGGCGCCTACATCTCGACCACCCTGCGCACCGACGACACCGCCGACCAGATGGCCGCGCGCGTGGCGATCTACCGCATGATGCGTCCTGGCGAACCGCCAACCGAAGAATCGGTCGAAGCCCTGTTCAACGGCCTGTTCTACAGCCCGGAACGCTACGACCTGTCGGCTGTCGGCCGCATGAAGTTCAACCGCCGTATCGGCCGCGATGAACTGACCGGCGACATGACCCTGTCGAACGAAGACATCCTGTCCGTGATCAAGATCCTGGTCGAGCTGCGCAATGGCCGCGGCGAAGTCGACGATATCGATCACCTGGGTAACCGCCGCGTGCGTTGCGTCGGCGAACTGGCCGAAAACCAGTTCCGCGCCGGCCTGGTGCGTGTGGAACGCGCCGTCAAGGAACGCCTCGGCCAGGCCGAAGCGGACAACCTGATGCCGCACGATCTGATCAATTCCAAGCCGATTTCTGCTGCGATCCGTGAATTCTTTGGTTCGTCGCAGCTGTCGCAGTTCATGGACCAGACCAACCCGCTGTCGGAAATCACGCACAAGCGCCGTGTTTCCGCCCTCGGCCCTGGCGGCCTGACCCGCGAACGCGCAGGCTTCGAGGTGCGCGACGTGCACCCGACCCACTACGGCCGCGTCTGCCCGATCGAAACGCCTGAAGGCCCGAACATCGGCCTGATCAACTCGCTGGCTCTGTACGCCCGCCTGAACGAATACGGCTTCCTGGAAACCCCGTATCGCAAGGTCGAAGGTTCGAAGGTCACCGACAAGATCGACTACCTGTCGGCGATCGAAGAAGGCCGCTACATCATTGCCCAGGCCAACGCGAAGATCAACGAAGAAGGCCAGCTGATCGACGAACTGGTGTCGGCACGCGAAGCCGGCGAAACCATCCTGGTCTCGCCGGAACGCATCCAGTACATGGACGTGGCTCCAGGCCAGATCGTGTCGGTTGCAGCCTCGCTGATTCCGTTCCTCGAGCACGATGACGCGAACCGTGCACTGATGGGCGCCAACATGCAGCGCCAGGCTGTGCCTTGCCTGCGTCCGGAAAAAGCTGTCGTCGGTACCGGTATCGAGCGCACCGTGGCGGTCGACTCGGGCACCACCGTGCAAGCCGTCCGCGGCGGCGTGGTGGACTACATCGATGCCGGCCGTGTGGTGATTCGTGTCAACGACGACGAGGCGCAAGCCGGCGAAGTCGGTGTCGACATCTACAACCTGATCAAGTACACCCGTTCGAACCAGAACACCAACATCAACCAGCGTCCGATCGTGCAGGTTGGCGACCGCGTTGCCCGTGGCGACGTGATTGCCGACGGCGCATCGACCGACCTGGGCGAGCTGGCACTGGGCCAGAACATGCTGGTGGCCTTCATGCCGTGGAACGGCCTGAACTTCGAAGACTCGATCCTGATCTCGGAAAACGTGGTCAAGGACGACCGCTACACCTCGATCCACATCGAAGAGCTGTCGGTGGTTGCCCGTGATACGAAACTGGGCGCGGAAGAAATCACCCGCGACATCTCGAACCTGGCCGAGAACCAGCTGGCTCGCCTGGATGAATCCGGCATCGTCTACATCGGCGCGGAAGTCACCGCCGGCGACGTGCTGGTCGGTAAGGTCACCCCGAAAGGCGAGACCCAGCTGACTCCGGAAGAGAAGCTGCTGCGCGCGATCTTCGGCGAAAAAGCGTCGGACGTGAAAGACACCTCGCTGCGCGTGCCTTCGGGCATGGTCGGCACCGTGATCGACGTGCAGGTCTTCACCCGCGAAGGCATCCAGCGCGACAAGCGCGCCCAGCAGATCATCGACGACGAGCTGAAGCGTTTCCGCCTGGACCTGAACGACCAGATGCGTATCGTGGAGGGCGACGCCTTCCAGCGTCTGGAGCGTATGCTGGTTGGTAAAGTCGTGAACGGCGGTCCGAAGAAGCTGGCGAAGGGCGCGGTCATCACGTCCGAATACCTGGCCGACCTGGACAAGTTCCACTGGTTCGACATCCGCCCTGCGGACGACGAATCGGCGAACGCACTGGAAGCGATCAAGGAATCGATCAACGAGAAGCGTCACCAGTACGACCTGGCCTTCGAAGAAAAGCGCAAGAAGCTGACCCAAGGCGACGAGCTGCAGCCTGGCGTGCAAAAGATGGTCAAGGTCTACCTGGCCGTCAAGCGCCGCCTGCAGTCGGGCGACAAGATGGCGGGCCGCCACGGTAACAAGGGTGTGGTCTCGCGTATCGTGCCGGTCGAAGACATGCCGTTCATGGCCGATGGCCGTCCGGCAGACGTCGTGCTGAACCCGCTGGGCGTTCCATCGCGTATGAACGTCGGCCAGATCCTGGAAACCCACCTCGGTTGGGCGGCCAAGGGCCTGGGCTGGCGCATCGGCGAAATGCTGGCGGCGCAAGCGAAGGCGCAAGACCTGCGTACCTTCCTGGGCAAGATTTACAACGAAACCGGCCGCAAGGAAGACCTGGACAACTTCAGCGATGAAGAAATCCTGAGCCTGGCGCAAAACCTGAAGAACGGCGTGCCGTTCGCGACCCCGGTTTTCGACGGCGCCCACGAGGAAGATATCCGCCGCATGCTGGACCTGGCGTTCCCGGACGACATCGCTGCCCACCTGGGCATGACGCCGTCGAAGAACCAGGTCACGATGTACGACGGCCGCACCGGCGAAGCGTTCGAGCGCAAGGTCACGGTTGGCTTCATGCACATGCTGAAGCTGCACCACCTGGTCGACGACAAGATGCACGCCCGTTCGACCGGTCCGTACTCGCTGGTGACGCAGCAGCCGCTGGGCGGTAAAGCCCAGTTCGGTGGCCAGCGCTTCGGTGAGATGGAGGTGTGGGCACTGGAAGCCTACGGCGCGTCGTACGTGCTGCAGGAAATGCTGACTGTGAAGTCGGATGACGTGAATGGCCGTACCAAAGTGTACGAAAACCTGGTCAAAGGCGACCATGTGATCGACGCTGGTATGCCTGAATCGTTCAACGTGCTGGTCAAGGAAATCCGCTCGCTGGGTATCGATATCGACCTCGAGCGTAACTAAGAAGCAGACGAAAGGGCTTGTTTTACGAGCGGGAGTCCCCAACTACTCCCGTTCCCCTTTCAAAATGCCGCTTGGTTTGAGACGCGCTGTAGTCAGCGCGTTTCGCATTGAAATTTAGTCACCTCTGGAGTGATACATGAAAGCACTGCTCGATCTATTCAAGCAAGTACAGCAAAATGAAAGCTTCGACGCCATCAAGATTGGCCTGGCGTCGCCCGAAAAAATTCGTTCGTGGTCGTTCGGTGAAGTCAAGAAGCCCGAGACCATCAACTACCGTACCTTCAAGCCTGAGCGTGACGGCCTGTTCTGCGCCAAGATCTTTGGCCCGATCAAGGATTACGAATGCCTGTGCGGCAAGTACAAGCGCCTGAAGCACCGCGGCGTCATCTGCGAAAAGTGCGGCGTCGAAGTCACGCTCGCTAAAGTGCGCCGCGAGCGCATGGGCCACATCGAACTGGCCTCGCCAACCGCGCACATCTGGTTCCTGAAGTCGCTGCCGTCGCGTCTGGGCATGGTCCTGGACATGACCCTGCGCGATATCGAACGCGTGCTGTACTTCGAAGCATATGTGGTCACCGATCCTGGCATGACCCCGCTGAAGAAGTGCCAGATCATGTCGGAAGACGATTACGCCGCCAAGTACGAAGAGTACGGCGACGACTTCACCGCCTACATGGGCGCCGAAGGTATCCGTGAACTGCTGCGCTCGATCGACATCCACCGCGATGCCGAAGCCCTGCGCGTGGAACTGAAGGAATCGAAATCCGAAGCCAAGATCAAGAAATACGCCAAGCGCCTGAAAGTGCTCGAGGCATTCCAGCGTTCGGGCATCAAGCCTGACTGGATGATCATGGAAGTGCTCCCGGTCCTGCCGCCGGAGCTGCGTCCGCTCGTCCCTCTGGACGGCGGCCGTTTCGCGACCTCGGACCTGAACGACCTGTATCGCCGCGTCATCAACCGTAATAACCGCCTGAAGCGCCTGATGGAACTGCGCGCGCCGGAAATCATTACGCGTAACGAAAAGCGCATGCTGCAGGAAGCGGTCGACTCGCTGCTGGACAACGGCCGTCGCGGCAAAGCGATGACCGGCGCCAACAAGCGTCCGCTGAAGTCGCTGGCCGAGATGATCAAGGGTAAGGGCGGTCGTTTCCGTCAGAACTTGCTGGGCAAGCGCGTCGACTACTCGGGCCGTTCGGTCATCGTGGTCGGTCCACAGCTGAAACTGCACCAGTGCGGCCTGCCGAAGCTGATGGCCCTGGAACTGTTCAAGCCGTTCATCTTCAACAAGCTCGAACTGATGGGTCTGGCTACGACCATCAAGGCGGCGAAGAAACTGGTCGAAATCCAGGAACCGGTGGTCTGGGACATCCTGGAAGATGTCATCAAAGAACACCCGGTCATGCTGAACCGTGCACCAACCCTGCACCGTCTCGGTATCCAGGCGTTCGAGCCGGTCCTGATCGAAGGCAAAGCAATCCAGCTGCACCCGCTGGTCTGCGCGGCGTTCAACGCCGACTTCGACGGTGACCAGATGGCAGTCCACGTCCCGCTGTCGATCGAAGCACAGATGGAAGCCCGCACCCTGATGCTGGCTTCGAACAACATCCTGTTCCCGTCGAACGGCGAACCGTCGATCGTGCCGTCCCAGGATATCGTGCTGGGTCTGTACTACGCGACCCGCGAGGCGATCAACGCCAAGGGCGAAGGCATGATGTTCCCGGACGTGTCGGAAGTCATCCGCGCGTACGACAACAAGGAAGTCGAACTGGCGACCCGCATCACCGTGCGTATCGTCGAGTACCCACGCGTGGGCGGCACCGATGAGTTCGAGCGTACGGTCACCCGTTACGAGACGACCGTCGGCCGCGCCATCCTGTCGGAAATCCTGCCGAAGGGCCTGCCGTTCAGCGTGCTGAACCGTGCCCTGAAGAAGAAGGAAATCTCGAAGCTGATCAACACGTCGTTCCGCAAGTGCGGTCTGCGTGCCACCGTCGTCTTCGCCGACAAGCTGATGCAGTCGGGCTTCCGCCTGGCAACCCGCGCCGGTATCTCGATCGCTGTCGACGACATGCTGATCCCGGACGTCAAGAAGGGCATGATCGCGACCGCCGAAGCGGAAGTGAAGCAGATCGAGCAGCAGTACGCTTCGGGTCTGGTCACCGCCGGCGAGCGTTACAACAAGGTCGTCGACATCTGGGGCAAGACCTCGGACGAAGTCGGCAAGGCGATGATGGACCAGCTGAAAGTCGAGCCGGTCACCAAGCGCGACGGCACCGAGGGCACCCAGGAATCGTTCAACGCGATTTACATGATGGCCGACTCGGGCGCCCGTGGTTCGGCAGCCCAGATCCGCCAGCTGGCGGGTATGCGTGGCCTGATGGCGAAACCGGACGGTTCGATTATCGAAACGCCGATTACCGCGAACTTCCGCGAAGGCCTGAACGTGTTGCAGTACTTCATCTCGACCCACGGCGCTCGTAAAGGTCTGGCGGATACGGCACTGAAGACCGCGAACTCGGGTTACCTGACCCGCCGCCTGGTCGACGTGACCCAGGATCTGGTGGTCATCGAGGACGATTGCGGCACCACCAACGGCACGCACATGAAGGCGATGGTCGAAGGCGGTGAAGTCATCGAACCGCTGCGCGACCGTATCCTCGGCCGCGTGACCGGTACCGACGTCGTCAATCCGGAAACGCAGGCAACCCTGTACGAAGCCGGCACGCTGCTGGACGAAGACATGGTCGAAGAGATCGAACGCGTCGGCATCGACGAAGTCAAGGTCCGCACCCCGCTGAACTGCGACACGCGCTACGGCCTGTGCGCCAAGTGCTACGGCCGTGACCTCGGCCGCGGCATGCTGGTCAACAGCGGCGAAGCAGTCGGCGTCGTGGCGGCACAGTCGATCGGTGAGCCGGGTACCCAGCTGACCATGCGTACCTTCCACATCGGTGGTGCGGCATCGCGTGCGGCAGTGGCCTCGTCGGTCGAAGCCAAGTCGAACGGCACGGTCCGCTTCACCGCGACCATGCGTTACGTCACCAACGGCAAGGGCGCCCAGATCGTCATTTCGCGTTCCGGCGAAGTGCTGATCACGGACGACCACGGCCGCGAGCGCGAGCGCCACAAGGTGCCGTACGGTGCGACCCTGATCGTCAAGGACGGCCTGACGGTGAAAGCCGGCACCGCCCTGGCAACCTGGGATCCGCTGACCCGTCCGATCATTACGGAATACGGCGGCACGATCCGCTTCGAGAACGTGGAAGAGGGCGTCACCGTCGCTCGCCAGGTCGACGAAGTGACCGGTCTGTCGACCCTGGTCGCGATCGATCCGAAGCGCCGCGGTTCGGGCAAGGTGCTGCGTCCGCAGGTCAAGCTGCTGAACGACGAAAACCAGGAAGTCAAGATCGCCGGCACCGAACACGCCGTGACGATCGGTTTCCAGGTTGGCGCACTGATCATGGTCAAGGATGGACAGACGGTGTCGGTGGGTGAAGTGCTGGCACGTATCCCGACCGAATCGCAGAAGACCCGTGACATTACCGGTGGTCTGCCGCGCGTTGCCGAACTGTTCGAAGCACGTTCGCCGAAAGACGCGGGCATGCTGGCGGAAGTCACCGGTACGGTTGCCTTCGGTAAGGAAACCAAAGGTAAGCAGCGTCTGGAAATCACGGACATGGACGGCAACAAGCACGAGTTCCTGATTACCAAGGACAAGCAAGTGCTGGTGCACGACGGCCAGGTGGTGAACAAGGGCGAGATGATCGTGGACGGCCCGGCCGATCCGCAAGACATCCTGCGCCTGCTGGGTATCGAAGCACTGGCCCGCTACATCGTCGACGAAGTGCAGGACGTCTACCGTCTGCAGGGCGTGAAGATCAACGACAAGCACATCGAAGTGATTGTTCGTCAGATGCTGCGCCGCGTGCAGATCGTGGAAGCCGGCGACACCGACTACATCGTCGGCGAGCAGGTGGAACGTTCGGAGCTGCTGGAAGAGAACGACCGCATGGAAGCCGCAGGCAAACTGCAAGCGACCTACGAAAACGTGCTGCTGGGTATTACCAAGGCATCGCTGTCGACCGATTCGTTCATCTCGGCCGCATCGTTCCAGGAAACCACCCGCGTGCTGACCGAAGCGGCGATCATGGGCAAGCGCGACGGTCTGCGCGGCCTGAAAGAGAACGTCATCGTCGGCCGCCTGATTCCTGGCGGTACCGGTCTGGCATTCCACCGCGCCCGCAAGGAGAAGGAAGTGTGGGAAGCGGAAGAGCGTCAGGCGCTGCTGCAGCAGGAGAAGGCCAACATGGCTGCCGAGCTGCAGGCGATGGAAGATCAGGCTCAGGCGCAAACCACGGAGCATCACGGCGACGCGGAGTAATCTCTTCTTCGCTAGCTGGACAAGAACGGCACCTTCGGGTGCCGTTTTTTTTGCCCTTCGAATTCAGGACGATATTCGTCTATGCCAGAAATAGCCGGTAACGAATCCGCCTACGACTACGCTGAATGCCGCGTACGCTTGCCAATAATAGCCAGCCCCTTGTTTCCCCAGGAGATGAGGACCAACGTCCGGAGAATGAATCTCTGCGAACAAGCTGATGAACCAGAGCACAGCCAGAACAAAGATAGCGGCTCCCAGCCAGGGTTTGATGCGAGTTCCCAACAGGCATAACATGGCTGCCCCGATCCCCACTGTCCAGAAAAGGCCGGATGTCGGCTCCTTGTCGCTGACCTCGGCCAGCGCAGCACCGGGATGCAGGAGGATGACGAGCGCTAGCTGCGCTAATATTAAACGGTAATACGGACGTAACATTCGGGTAGTTCTCCGAGGTCGTGCTTGAATGAATATCAGCAAGCTCCCCCTGAAATGCTTTCACCCGTTCGCAGATTGAAACCCAAAAAGCATCGGTAACCTCCATGTGGTGAATACGTACACCATATCTTCCTCTTCCTACGCAGCCGCTCTCCTTTTTCATCGCCGCAACTTACTCCGTGCACGTCCGGATAAAGCGAATCGAAGATGTCTTTCGCAGCCTTGCCCTTCACCTCGACAGCGAGCTTGCGGTCGTCCATGGTCGGAGGCTGCTCATCCCCAATGCCACCTGAATAAATCGTGTACTCGGCAGTGAGAGGTTTGGCAGGTGCAGGATAAATGGCCTTGTCCTGGGCGCTGGATGTTGTGACGGCACACATGCTCCAAAATGCCAGTAGTACACGTATGCTCATTTTGTCGCCGTCCTTATGCCGACGTAAAAGTAATCGTCGTGGCCTCCCAATACGGGTCTCGTTACCCGCACTGAGATGCATACAACTTTCGATTCTCTCTTTCACGCTCGCTCCATGATTTGGCAGAGCGCAAAGATCGCAAGACGCGGTTTCTCACCTGCTGTAGACCCATCCAGAGAGATAAGGCCGAAGCAGGCATAATTGCCGAGTGTACCCACCCGAACGGTTCCTGACCCATGACACCACAACGCATCATCCGTCCCGCACGCGCTGCCGATGCCGACGCGATCTGTGCCATCTATAACCATTACATCGCCACCACCACGATCAGCTTCGAAGAAGTGCCAGTGACAGCCGCAGAGATGGCGCAACGCATTGCCGCTGTCGTGGAAGCCGGGCTGCCCTGGCTGGTCATGCTGGAAGGCGACACGCTGGCCGGCTATGCCTACGCGACGAAATGGCGGGTCCGCGCGGCGTATCGTTATTCGGTCGAGAGCTCAATCTATATGGCGCCGGAGCATGCGGGCCAGGGAGCAGGGCGCCAACTATACGGAGCACTGCTGGCGGAACTGCGCGAGCGCGGCCTGCACCTCGTCATTGGCGGCATCGCGCAGCCGAACGAAGCGAGCGTACGCCTGCATGAGCGCATGGGGTTCGAGAAGGTTGCGCATTTCAGCGAAGTCGGACTGAAATTCGGCCGCTGGATCGATGTCGGTTATTGGCAGCTGAAACTGAATGATCGCATGAGCATTCCAGGCATCAAGCAGGCATTTGCTTGCAAGGGTTTCACGGCAGTGACCGACGTCCTCACCACGGCCGAATGCGACTGGGCATTGTCTTCCATTGCCGAACTGGCGCCGAATGCCGCCGGTTCACGCCGCCTCCTGCACGAGGACTGGTGCCAGGCCCTCGTTGCGCGCCTGCGCGGCCATCCCGATATTGCAAGCCTGCTGCCAGATGACCACGTTGCTGCTCAGTGCACCTATTTCGAGAAATCGCAGGAGCGCAACTGGCTGGTGCCGATGCACCAGGATCTCGGTATCCCGGTGACGCAGCGCGTCGACCATCCTGCCTTGAAGGGATGGTCGGAGAAGGAAGGCAGTGTCTTTGTCCAGCCGCCGGCGCAGGTGCTTGCGCAACTGGTGGCGGTGCGGCTGCATCTCGATCCTTGCCGGGAAGCTGATGGGCCGCTGCAGTTCGTCGCGGGTAGCCACCTCCAGGGCAGGCTGACAACCGATGAGGTAGCGGCATTGCGTCAGGCACAGCCGCTAGAGTCCTGCGTGCTCGAACGGGGCGACGCCCTGGTCATGCGTCCGCTGGTCCTGCATGCCTCATCGAAAGCATCCGGCACCGGTCGGCGCCGCGTACTGCACTTTGTATTCGGACCGGCCACTCTGCCGTATGGCTTGCGTTGGGAGAACTGATAGCGCGACAAGATTGCGCAAACACGTTTGTCACCGCACTCGGCGCGCTGGCTTTGGATCGAAAAAGAAAGGCATGTTGGATACAGCGTGATTTGTCGTGTGTCGTTAATCCGATAACACGACAATAGGCCAGAAAATATGCATGGCACGTGACTGATATTTATTCAGCATAAATCAGTAAATACAAAATGCAAGGCGGTTGAAAATATATTTTGCCATCAAAAAACCGCAGTGATAGCATCAATGGCCGTTATTTTGATGGCGCAGTTCATGAAATTCTATTCGCATACCTGTTCTACCTACCTGGAGAAGCGTAATGAATAAATTGAAGAAAACTGTTTTCGCTGCTGCTGTAGCCGCTGGCGTCATGGTCTCGTCGATGGGTCCAGCCTGGGCCCGTCCTACCTATGAAACCTGCCTGGCGATGCAAGAAGCTTGCTACGCAGGCGGCGACTGCGGCACCTTCCGCCGCCTGTGCAGCATCTACGGCCTGGATTAATCCGCAAAGGCAGACCAGCCGCACAAGCAGACTATAAAAAGGGGAGGGATCATGAATTTCTTCAAGAAGGCAGTCTTCTGCGTCGCCGTGGCATCGGGTGTCAGCCTGTCGACCATGGCGCCGGCATTTGCCTTGCCGAGCTTCGAATCGTGCGAAGACATGCGCATGATTTGCGAGGAAACCGGCGAGTGCACGACCTTCAAGCGTCTTTGCTGGGTTTATTACCCATAAGTTATTGCTTCATGCTTTGACCCGCGATGGACCGGTACATGCCGGTCCATTTTTGCTTATAAAGTGTACGATCACTCACTTTATGACGCGAGAGACATCGACAATGCTGAAAAGTGTACGATCACTCACTTTATGTCATCCAAACGACCCGTTAGAATAAAATGTGAGCGTAAACTCACTTTTTAAGCTTTTTAGAAGCATGAATGCTAAAATGTGAGCGATGTATCACATTGAGGCCGACATGAGCACATCTGAAATCGTCTCGACCATGGCGCATCTTGGACAGTTGGTCCGGCATGTACGTAAGGAACAAGGCCTGACGCAACTCGACGTTGCTGGATTGGCCGGCTTGAGCAACCGCTTTATCATCGATCTCGAACGAGGCAAAGAAACTTTGCACGTACAAAAGGTGTTCGATGTGCTGTCCCTCCTGGGACTGGAGCTGACGGCCAGAAGGAAATCGTGATGGCAACGCGGCTTCCCATTCCCTCTGCCTTGTGGGTCTACGGTCCCGATGGCTTGATCGGAACCTTGCACAATACCGATCCACTGTCATTCAGCTACAGCGAAGAATGGTTGCGCAAGAGCGGAGCCGAAGCCATCCATCCCGACGTGCCGCTGCAAGCCGGAACCATCGATACGCCTTATATCGGCGCATTCTTTGAAAACCTCTTGCCAGAAGGCGAGCAGCGCACCGTGATCGGCCTGCGTGAACAGGTCAGCACGGTGTTCGGCATGCTGGCGCGCATCGGCGGCGAGAGTGCCGGCGCCTATACGCTGCTACCGGAAGGCGAGACGCCGCAGCCGCCCGTCTACCAACCCTTGACCTGGGAACAGGTAAAGGTGCTGGTGCATGCCGATAGCGCCCAGTCGGCCGAGCGCGAAGCCATCGAGCAAGCGGTGAAAGACATGCCCAAGCCGCGCATGTCGATGTCCGGCGCGCAGTTCAAGATACTGCTCTGTCTGGACGAACAGGGCATGCCGTCGCGTCCCCTGGGGAATGCTCCCGCCACCCATATCCTCAAGCCGGACATCGGGCGTCCTGACATCAAGACCTTCGCCTCGTCCGTCAACGAAACGATCGTGATGCGCGCGGCGGCGCTGTGCGGGCTGCCCACTGCGCGCGTTCATTACCAGCCGATTGCACAGGCCTGTCTCGTCGAGCGTTACGACCGGGTGCGCCAGCAGGATGGCTCCTTGCGCCGGCTGTGGCAAGCCGATTTGTGCCAGTTGCTGGGCGTGCAATCTGGAGCCAAATATGAATATGAAGGAGGACCGAGCTTCAAGGACTGCTACGAAAGACTGTCCCTGTCGGTCCAGCCTGCACCGGACCGGCGTAACCTGTTGCGCTGGCTGTTTTTCAATTTGTGCGTCGGGAACAATGATTCCCATGCAAAGAACCTGTCTTTGCTGGCGACCCCGGGCGGGCTGCGCCTGGCGCCGTTCTACGACATGATGTGCACTCGCGTGTATGCCGGGCTGTCTCCACAGTTTGCATTCGACATCGCAGGCGAATCGGAACCCGGAAAACTCACGCAGGACCATCTGGTCGAACTTGCCAGGCAGCTCGGCATTGGGAGGCGTTTTCTCCAGAAGCTGGCCGTCGACATGGCACGGCAGATCGGTCCCAACATTGCCGCGGCCGCCGAAGAGATCAAGCCGCACCTGGCGCACAAGGAGCGCATCATGGTGGAGCGGCTGGTGTTCAAAATCACGTCGATCTCGACCAGGCTTGGCAATCGCTTCCTGGGGCAAGAGCCGGAGCCTGACGCGGCACCGGAGCAGGGCGCCGACCGGCCCGGGCATTGACGTTC
This sequence comes from Massilia sp. IC2-278, assembly GCF_020708045.1. Taxonomy (GTDB): domain Bacteria; phylum Pseudomonadota; class Gammaproteobacteria; order Burkholderiales; family Burkholderiaceae_D; genus Telluria. Next base: position 61,875 of record NZ_JAJFES010000002.1, on the reverse strand, counting down.
CGGCCGAGCGCTCCCGATTGCGCGAATCCTCTACACTCATGCGCGTTGTCTCGTTCAAATACTGTCCAATGAAAGGGAATGCCATGAAAGCTCAATGGATTGTCGCAGCGCTGCTGTGCTCCACTTATGCCGGCGCGGCCGTGCACGCCGCCGAAATGCGCGCGACGATGAATGCGGTGTCGGATGCCGGTGTCGGCAAGTCGACCGGCACGGTCACCATCAGCGAAACCAAATACGGGCTGGTGTTCACGCCGAAGCTGGATGGGCTGCCGCCGGGTGTGCATGGCTTCCACGTTCACGAGAACAAGAGCTGCGACACGAACCAGAAGGATGGCAAGCCGGTGCCGGCGGGCGCGGCGGGCGGGCACCTGGATACCACGGGCAGCAAGAAGCACGGGCTGCCGTGGGGCGATGGGCACATTGGCGATTTGCCGGCGCTGTATGTCGAGAGCTCGGGGGCGGCCATGAATCCGGTGCTGGCGCCGCGCTTGAAGCTGGCCGATGTGAAGGGCAAGGCGCTGATGGTGCATGCGGGTGGGGATAATCATGCGGATCATCCGGCGCCGTTGGGTGGTGGCGGGGCGAGGATTGTTTGCGGGATTATTGAGTGAAATAAAATTTCATTTACCGCATGGGGTGAAAGAATATTTCACCGCAGATAGGCATTGCGAAGCGTGCCATTTGCATACGCCGTACCGCGTGGGCACAGGTGCCCACCCTACAAAAGCAAAAGCCCGATCATCGTTGATCGGGCTTTTGCGTTATGACGCGGCGATTACTTGGCGGCGGCGCGGATCTTGCCGAAGGCGTCGCCGGCTTTCCAGGCCGGCATCTTCGGGCTGTCGGCGATCATGCGGCCGAGGTTCAGCGTGAACTGGGCCTGCTGCACCATGCCCGCCAAGTCCCAGCTCGGGTCGTATTCGTCGCTCACCTGGTGGTAGCGCGCGCGGTAGGCCTTGGCCTTGGCGTTGTTCGCTTCCACGTTCGATACCCAGGCGCTGCCGCCGCCGACCGAGAAGGCCGGGATGCCGGCTTTCGCGAAGCTGAAGTGGTCGCTGCGGAAGTAGCCGCCGGCGAGGTCCGGCTTGGCCGGGGCGATCACGAGACCCATCGCTTTCGCGGTGGCCGCGGCCATCGCGCCCAGTTCGGTGCGCTCGCTGCCCTGCACGCCGATGTCTTTCGCGGCGCCGACGAAGTTCAGGCTGTCGAGGTTCAGGTTGGCGGCGGTTTTATCGGCCGGCCACAGCGGCTTGGCGGCGTAGGCGGCGCTGCCCAGCAGGCCTTGCTCTTCGGCGGCCACCCACAGGAACATCTGCGAACGCTTGGCCGGATGGCGCACGGCTTCCTGCGCCATCGCCAAGAGGCCCGCGGTGCCGGAGGCATTGTCGACGGCGCCGTTGAAGATGGTGTCGCCTTCGGTACCCTGCTTGCCCATGTGGTCCCAGTGGGCGCTGTAGATGACGACTTCGTCCTTCAGCTTCGGATCGGTGCCGGGCACGACGCCGGCCACGTTGTATTCGTTCAGCGTGCGCACGGCGGCGCGCGCTTCGCCTTTCACGCGTGCGTTCAGGGTGACCGGCTTGAAGGACTTGTCCTCGGCGGCGGCGCGCAGCTTATCGAGGTCCTGGCCGGCAGCCGTGAACAGTTTACGGGCGGCGGCATCGGTCATCCAACCCTGCATGCCGGTGCCGAGGTCGGCGTCGGCCAGCTGGAAGCGCTCGGCGGCGGCCCAGCTGTTCTGCACCACGCTCCAGCCGTAGGAAGCCGAGGCGTCGGTGTGGATCAGGATCACGCCGGCCGCGCCCTGGCGCGCCGCTTCGGCCAGTTTATAGGTCCAGCGGCCGTAGTAGGTCAGGCCGGCGCCGTTGAAACGCTTCGGCTCGGCGGCGGTGGGGGCCGGGTCGTTGACCATCATGACCAGCACCTTGCCCTTGGCGTCCAGGCCCTTGAAGTCGTCCCAGCCTTCTTCCGGCGCGGTGATGCCGTAACCCACAAAAACTAGTTCCGCATCCATGTTGTGGTCGGGCTTGGCATCGCCCGGCGCCCATACCCAGTCCATGCCGAAGCTCAAGGGCAGGGCCTGGCCGCCGGCGACCACGCCGACGTTGCTCTTTTCCGGCAGCGGACGCACGCCCGCGATCTTGACCTCCTGGCGGAAGCTGTTGCCGTTGGCCGGCTTCAGGCCGGCAGCCATTGCCTGGCTCTCGAGATAGGTGACGGTCAGTTCGCCGCCGCGCTGGCCGGTGCCGCGGCCTTCCATGGCGTCGGACGCGAGGAAGGCCAGGTGGCCGCGCAGCGGTGCTTCCTGGACGGTGGCGGCTTGCGCCTTGTTGGCCGCGTGGGCGGGGAAGGCGAGCGCCAGGCTGCTGGCGAGGGCGGTAACGACAACGGAGGAGACGATCTTTTGCATGGAATCCTGCTGCGATAGTTAATAGAGGAGCGCCCATTGTAGAGCACTCCCTAGTAAAACCACAGCATGTCCGCCGCCACCGAGGTGCCGCTGCCCGGGATCAGGGCCGGCGCGTTCGCCGGCCGCGGCGGCAGCAGGTGCTCGGGCAGGCCGGGTACGATCTCCTTCACCTGTACGCCGAAGATCGGATCGTCTTTCACGCGGATCTGGAAGTGCAGCGTCTCGTCCTCCATGCCATACGCGATGATCTTCAGGGTCTTGGCTTCCTTGTCCAGCAGGGTGCGCCCGTTCATGGTGGCGCGCAGCACGCGGGCATTGATCACGTCCAGCGTGATCTCGGGTGCGCGGTTCTTCGAGGCCAGCGTGAAGTCGGCATGGCGGTCCGGCGCCTTGCCATTCCTGAGCACGCGGATGAACGGGAATTCGAGGCCCTTGCGCGGCGCCCAGGCATACCACTGTTCCGGCTCGCTCCAGCCGAACACGCTCACGAAATAATGTGGCCGCGTGAGGTTGGCGAACAAGGAGCGCTCCCAGTCGTCGAGCGGGCCAGCGGGTTTCAGCCAGTAGGCGTCCCAGCTCGGCATGTCCCTGTAGTACACGAGATTGTTGGCGCGCATCGAGGGCGCTTCGCGCGCTTCGTCGGCGCTGCCGGCCAGGGCCAGCCCGCCCAGCCCGAACAGCAGCAGGGTGCGCGCCACGTAGCGCCGCGCATGCGCCGCTAGTAGCAGGGTCGACACGCCCAGCAGCAGGGCCAGCATCGCCACCGGCAGGTTCATGCGCTGCGGCGAGAGTACCAGGAAGCTGTCGCGCAGCGCCGGCGGCACCAGCACCACGGCGGGCGCCACGCCCAGCACCAGCAAAGCCAGGCGCGCGGCCGGCGGCCAGGCTTGCACGCGCTGCGCATGCAGGCCGGCGCAGCAGGCCAGGGCTGCCAGCAGCGGCCAGGCAAGCAGGTAGCTGGCGCCGGGCGCGAGCCAGCTGGCCAGCAGCAGCACGGCCGTCAATGCGCCGAGCGCGGCCAGCGCCGCGGCCATGGCGCCGGTATGGCGCTGCAGCCAGCGCTGGGCGACCAGGTAAAAGGCCGCCGCCAGCGCACACACGCCCAGCAGGTAGGCCAGCGCGTGCAGCGGCGCGGCCGGATTCCAGGCGCGGTGCAGCGCGGGCACGTGCATCCACAGCTGCCAGGCGCCGATGCCCAGCACCACCGCAAGCGCCGGCACCACGAACGCCGCCTGCAGGAAGGGCGTGTAGCGCATGCCGGCATGGCGCCAGGCCAGGCGGCCCGCACCCGCCAGCAGCAGGCAGCTAAAAAAAGCGAGCGGCCAGGCCAGGGCGGCGCTGTAGTGCACGGTGGCGCCGAAGGGCAGTGCGAAGTACACCTGGCTGCCACTGGTGCGTGGATCGAGCGGTGCCTGCCCGAAGTGATGCACCAGCCGCAGCATCGCACTGCCCATGTGCTGCAGCGTGGCCGGCTGCAGGCGCGCCAGCGTATCCAGTTCGCCCGCGCGGTCCAGCGGCAAGCCGGTATTCGCAAACTGCAGCACCGGCACCCCGAGCTTGTCGAGCGCGCCGATGCGCAGCGCGCCCGGCGCCAGCTGGTGGACCTCGTGCATCAGCGACGAACCGCGTACGTCGGGCACGGCGCGGCGCCAGCCGGCGATGGCCGCGCTGTTGGCATTGCGCGTGTTGTAGAGGATGAGCGGCCCGCCGCTGCCGCCGCCATCGAAGCGCAGCGCCAGGCCCACATCGCGTGCCCACGGGTGCTGTTCGGCGAAGGCCTGCATGCCCAGGCTGCCGGCGCGTTCGCCATCGGCGAACAGCACGATCACATCGTTGGCCGGCGCCGGCCCGTGGCGCAGGGCGCGCAGCATCTCCAGGCTGGCCGCCACCGGCATGCCGCCGCGCGCCACGCCCAGGCTGCCGCGCTCGCTGTCGTAGTACACCGCCAGCAGCAGGGCAGGGCGGGGGTGGCCAGCGTTGCTGCCGCCTGTGCCCTGGACGCGCACCAGCACGTTGTGCACCACGCCGACGACCGCCTCGTAGTTGGCGTTGTAGTCGACGTAGTTCTTCTGCACCACGGCGCGCTGCACCTGCGGCGCATAGCCCAGCGCCTGCAGCTGCCCCACGATGTGCTCGCGCGCGCGGCGGTTGGCGCTGCTTGCGATCGGGCGCGGCGTTTGCGCAATGGCGGCCAGCTGGTCGAGGGCGCGCGCGGCCGAGAAGCGCTGCGCCGGCGCATCGCGTGCGAGCGGCTGCTGCTGGCGCTCGCGCTCGGCCGCGCCGTGGTCGCGCAGCGCCAGCCAGGCCAGGAGCGCAAGGAACAGGAAGGCGATGAGGCCGGCCAGGGCGCCGGGGCCGGTGCGCCGCCGTTTGTGCTCGCGTGCGTGCTCGTGTTTGTGCTCGTATGCGTGATCGGACATCATCCAGGCTTCCAGGAAAAGGCGAAAAAAGGCGCAAAAAAACCCCGCCAGGCTGAGGAGTGGCGGGCAAAGAGGGGAGAACCGGATCAGTCGCCCAGGGTCCAGACAAAGGCCAGCTGCCCCCATCCGGCTTCGGGCACGCCGTTGTTGGTGGCGGGCTTGAACTGGCACATGCTCAGGGCGTTCAGGGCGGCCTTGTCGAGGTCGCGCGAGCCGCTGGACTTCTGCACCCTGGCATTCGCCACGCGGCCATCGGTGCCGATCAGGAGGGCCAGCACGACGGTGCCGCTGTCGCCGTTGCGGGCGGCGCGCGCCGGATAGGCGGGCGTCGCGCAGCCGCTGGCTTCGGCCAGGGCGATGGTCCGCACCGCACCGCTCGTGCCGCTGCCCGTGCCGCTGCTCGACGAGGCGGCCGGCGGCTGGTCCGTGACCCCGGTTTGCGCGGGCGGCTGCGGCGTCGGGTCGGTCTCGAAGGTGGTGCGCACCGGGTTCTCGACGGGCGGCGGCGCGATCTCGATCTCGACCTTCGGCACCACGATGTCGGGCGGCGCAAGGCGCTGCACCGGCGTGGGCGGGTCCGGCGGCACGGGCGGCGGGTCGATCGGCTTTGCCGGCGTGAAGACCGTGACCGCATCGGGCAGCCTGGGAAGCGAGAGCATCTTCCCGTTCATCATGTTGACGACGCCAATCGCAATCAGGGCGTGCAGCCCGGCAACGAGGGCGAATTTGCCGGCCTTGTTGCCGTTATCGTGGTACGCGGGTGAGAAATGCATGACGTTCTCCTCAAGGAAAGAATATTTGTCTGCCATCTGTTGGAACTAATATATGCCATTAAATGGCAATCAGTAAAGCGATTTGTCAGCAAGCGTGTGGCGGCGAGCCAAACCGGGGAGCAGATGGGCCATAGGGAGGAGGGAGGGCCGGCTCGCTTCGCCCCGCGTTGTATGGAATAATCAAGCTGCAGAGCGCCGTTGTTCTGCCCATTGGCAGGCGCCGCTACCACCTTCTGGCAAGCGGCCAACTGCAAACCCGAGGGAGAAACCAGGTGAAAACCAAAGCAATCCGCGTCATGCTGGCCGACGACCACCCGATCGTGATGACCGGCTTCGCCATGTCGCTGGCAGCCGAAGGCATGGAAGTGGTGGGGCAGGCGCGTACGCCGGATGAAGCGATCGGCCTGTATGCCGAGTGCAAGCCGGACGTGGTGATCCTCGACATCCGCTTCGGCACCGAACTCACCGGCCTGGACGCGGCCCAGCAGATCCTGAAGGCCGATCCGCATGCGAAGGTGGTCTTCCTCAGCCAGTTCGACCAGGACAGCCTGATCAAGGAAACCTACCGCATCGGCGCCCACGCCTTTGTCACCAAGGATTGCGACCCGGCCGACCTGGCCGCCGCCGTGCGCCAGGCGCATGCGGGCAAGCTCTACTTCCCGCCGCAGATCGCCGAGCGCCTGGCCAGCATCGCCGTGCGCGGCGACGTGTCGCCGCAGTCGCAGCTCGACGAGCGCGGCCTGGAGATCTTCAAGATGATGGCCGAGGGCCTGACGAACGCCGAGATCGCCGAGCGCCTGAACCTGTCGACCAAGACCATCAGCAATACCAGCCAGTCGATCAAGGAAAAGCTGGGCGTGGAGCGCCAGGCCCACATTACCCGCCTGGCCGTGAAGTACGGCCTGATCGAGCCCTGAGCCGCGATGCGCCGCGTCGCGCATTCCCTGCGCAGGCTGCTGGCAAGCCTGGCCGTCGGTGTGGCCACCTTCATGGCCACCTGCGCCGCCACCGCTGCGCCGCCGGATAAAACCCAGGGCTACCGCTTCGAGATCGTCACCGGCGACGACAGCGCCGTCAGCGCGCGCATTGCCGAAGACCTGTACAAGCGCCTGGTGCCGACCTTTGCCGCCTTCCGCACCGAACTGGCGCAGAACCGGCGCATGGTAACGATCGCCATCGGCCCGGATGCACTGCGCCAGGCGGTGGCGCGGCGCTGCGACTGCGTGGTGATCGCGGCGTTTACCTCGAGCCAGGTGTGGCGCTCGGTCGTCGGCGCCTTGCCGCCCGCGCGCGCCGCCCTGAACACGGCGGTGTACGCCGAGCCGGCGCCGCTCGACCAGCTGCAGCTGGCCAGCCTGCTGTACCGGCGCCCGGTGCGGGTGGCGGCCATCGTCGGCCAGGATGCGGACGTGTTCGTCCACGCCCTGCAGGGCAAGGCCGACCTCGTGCGCGCAGCCCCAGACGACGACATCGGCGAACTGCTGGGCCGGATCGGCCGCAGCGAAGCGCTGCTGGCGCTGCCGGACAGCGCGGTCTACAATCCCGAGAACGTGCGCAGCATCCTGCTGGCCACCTACCGCCGCAAGCAGGCGGTGATCGGGTTTTCGGGCGACATGGTGAAGGTGGGGGCGCTGGCCACCACCTATTCCGACATCGAGGACATCAACGCCCAGGTGGCCGAAGTGGCGGCCGCCTTTGTCGCCAGCGGCGAGCTGCCGGCACCGCAGTTCCCGCGCTACTTCCACACCACGATCAACGAAGGCGTGGCGCGTTCGCTCGACATCGTGGTCGGCAAGGACGCGCGCGCTTTCGCCAGGCCGCGGCCATGAAACTCCGGCGCATTGTCCAGCCCTGGCGCAGCTGGAGCATCGGCCTGCGCATGGCCTTCATCACCATGCTGCCGGTCGCCTTCCTGTTCACTTCCTTCCTCTGGTATTCCTGGTACGCGCACCGGGCCCAGGTGGCCGAGGAACTGGCCGAGCGCGGCCGCATCCTGGCGCGCGCGCTGGCCGAGACCAGCGAGTACAACGTCATCTCGGGCAACCTCACCGACCTGCGCCTGACCATCAACGGCCTGGTGCAGTCCGACAAAAGCATCTACCGCATCGACGTGGTCGACGCCACGGGCAAACGCGCCGTGCGCGTGACCTCCGAGAGCGCGCTCGACGCCGAGCCGCATTACTACGAAGCGCCGATCCGCAAGCAGGTGGTATGGATCAACCTGTTCACCGACAACGGCATCCCGCACGTCTCGGCCTCCAGCGACACGCGCCCGCCGACGCTGACCACCGAAGTCGTGGGCGCGGTGCGCGTGACCATGTCGCCGGCGAACATGCTGGCCAAGCAGAAGCGCCGCTTCCAGGTGGAGGTGGCGATGGCGGCGCTGGCGCTGGCGGCCAGCGGCGTGCTGGCCTGGGTGCTGGCGCGCTCGCTGATCCTGCCGCTGCGCGACGCGATCGGCGCCCTGCGCGAAATCCGCGGCGGGAACTACCGTATCGAGCTGCCGGTGACGACCGGTGGCGAGGTCGGCGAGCTGCAGGGCTCGATCGGCGAAATGTCGGTAGCGCTCGACCAGTCCAAGCAGGACCTGGAAAACAAGGTGGCGGCGCGCACGCAAGACCTGCTCGAATCGCGCAACGAGGCGCTGCGCGCCGACGCCGACAAGCGCAAACTGATCCAGAAGGTGAACAGCATCATCGAGGACGAGCGCAAGAGCATTGCGGTCGAGATCCACGACGAACTGAATGCCTCGCTGATCGCGGTGCGGCTGGAGGCGCAGAGCATCGCCACGCTGGCCGGCAGGGCCAGCACGGCACCTACCGGCGCCGAGGTCGAGGACATCCGCAACAAGGCGCAGGCCATCACCAAGCTGGCGCTCGATTTGTACGCCAACGGCCGGCGCCTGGTGCGGCGCCTGCGTCCCGAGGTGCTCGACATGCTGGGCCTGCACGGCGCCGTGGAAGAGATGCTGCGCCACTACGACAGCGGCTCCGGCTGCCGCTTCGCCTTCCACTCCGAGGGCGATTTCTCGCGCCTGGGGAACGAGCTGGCGATTTCCGCCTACCGCATCGTGCAGGAAGCGCTGTCGAACGTGATGAAGCACGCCGGCGCCAGCTTCGCCCAGGTCAGCCTGGTGCTCGACGAAGACGAGAATGTGCTGCGCATCGCCGTCGAGGACGATGGCCAGGGCTTCGAGCCGGCCCTCAGTTCCGAGGGCATCGGCATCATCGGCATGCGCGAACGCGTGTATGCGCTGCGCGGTTCGATCGAGGTGCACTCGGCGCCGCAGCGCGGCACCACCGTTGCCATCACCCTGCCACTTTCCGCCGCCAGTGCTGTATCGTAGCGGCTCGATTTTCTCTCCCTGCCGGAACCTCCCATGTCGAACGAAATGAAGACGCCCTACGAACTGGGCAACCAGAACCAGACCACCACCTGGAGCGACTGCATCGCCTGGTACGAAGCGCTGGCGCGCAGCTATCCGGGCGTGCTGCGCTTCGGCGTGATCGGCACGTCCGACGCCGGCCTGCCGATCCACGCCGGCGTGGTCAGCGCCGATGGCGTGTTCGACCGCGAGCAGATCAAGGCGGGCGGCCGTCCGGTCTTCTTCAACAACAACGGCATCCACCCGGGCGAACCCGAAGGCGTGGACGGCTGCATGGCGCTGGTGCGCGAATTCTGCACCCAGCCGGCGCGCCTGGCGGCCCTCGGCGAGACTGTGTTCATCTTCATCCCGCTGTACAACGTGGACGGCAGCATCAACCGCGCGAATACTTCGCGCGTGAACCAGGACGGCCCCGAGCAGTTCGGCTTCCGCGGCAACAGCCGCCATCTCGACCTGAACCGCGACTTCGTCAAGTGTGACACCCTGACCGCCCAGGTCTTCAACCGCTTCTTCACGTCCTGGGACCCGGACGTGATGGTCGACACCCACACCTCGAACGGCGCCGACTACAGCTACACCATGACCCTGATCCACACCCAGCCCGACAAGCTGGGCGGAGAACTCGGCGGCTTCCTGCGCGACACCATGCTGCCGGCGCTGTACGCCGACATGGGGGAGCGTGGCTGGCCGACCTGCCCGTATGTGAATCCGGTGCAGGACAGCCCGGACCACGGCATCGCCGACTTCCTGGAAACCGCGCGCTTCTCGACCGGCTATGCGGCCCTGCACCACACCATCGGTTTCATGCCCGAGACCCACATGCTGAAACCCTTCAAGGACCGCTACGAGTCGATGCGCGCCCTGGTCGAAAGCGCGCTCGACTTCACGGTGCAAAACGCCGCGCAGATCCAGGCCCTGCGCCGCGCCGCCAAGGACGCCGGGCGCACGCGCGCCGAATGGCCGATCCACTGGACCATGGACGACGCCAACCCGGGCAGCTTCCGCTTCAAGGGCTACGAAGCCAAATACAAGCCGAGCGTCCTGGGCGGCTACACACGCCTGCATTACGACCGCAACAGCCCCTGGGAACGCGACATCGCGTGGTACAACCGCTTCAACGCCGACATCACCGTGCCCGCACCAAAGGCCTACGTGATCCCGCAAGCATGGCGCGAGGCGGTCGAGCGCCTGCAGCTGAACGGCGTGAAGCTGGAGCGCGTGGAAGCCGACCGGATGGAAGAGGTGGACTGCTACCACATCGTCTCGGTCGCATCGCGCCCCAGCGCCTACGAGGGCCACATGTTCCACGACGACGTACAGCTGGAAAAGCGCCGCGCCCAGGTGCTGCTGCGCGCCGGCGATCATATCGTCCCGCTCGACCAGAACGCCGCCCGCTACATCGTCGAGACCTTGGAGCCCCTGGCCCACGACAGCTTCTTCCGCTGGGGCTTCTTCAACAGCGTGCTGGAAAAGAAGGAAGCCTATTCCGACTACGTATTCGAAGACGAAGCCGAACAGCTGCTGCGCGACGAACCCGAACTGGCATCGAAGTTCACCGAATGGAAAGCCGCAAATCCCGGCCTGCTGTCGAACCAGGAAGCCGTGCTCGACTTCATCTTCGCCAACTGCGCCAAGTACCGCGAACCCGAATGGCGCCGCTACCCGGTCTTCATGATCGCCTGAGCCTTGGCCAGAAGCAGAAGCGCCGCGTAATCCACCCGCAGCGCTTCCTTTTGACACGCGGCCTATCTTTTTCGACACGCGGCACCTCCCGTAGGGTGGGCACTCGTGCCCACGCGGATCAAACACACCGATAACAGGGCAGGCAACAGCCCCACTAACGCCTGCACACCGAACCTAAAACCGAAAACAACACCATGAGACACATCACCATCGCCACCTTCGGCCTGGCCCTGACCACCCTGGCCCACGCCGCCCCATCCCCCGGCCAGACCTTTTTCACCCAGAACTGCGCCAGCTGCCACACCGTCGACCCCAAGCTCTCCGCGCTGGCCGGCCCCGGCCTGTTCAACGTCGTCGGCCGCAAAGCCGCCGCCGTCCCCAACTTCAACTACACCGACGCCCTGACCAAGGCCGGCGCCGCCGGTAAAACCTGGACCCGCGAAGAGCTCGACGTCTTCCTGCGCGACCCGAACAAGGACGTCCCCGGCACCGCGATGCCGATCGGCGTCGCCGACCCCAAGCAGCGCGCCGCCGTCATCGCCTACCTCGCCACGCAAACCGGCCAGGCCGCGGCGCCCGTGGCCGCCGCGAGCACCAAACCCACCGACCAGGCCGGCGCCTGGACCCAGGACAAACCCGGCGACCTGCACCACATCAAGCCGACTGAGCTCATCCAGCCTTACGCCAGCGACAGCGCCGGCAACGGCCCGAAACTCGCCGCGCGTCCCGAGGGCGCCATGCCCGCCGTCCCGCCAGGCTTCACGGTCGGCATCTACGCCGACAAGCTCGGCAAGTCGCGCCTGCCGCTGCGCGCGCCGAACGGCGACATCCTCCTGTCGGAAGCCGCCAAAGGCCAGATCACGGTGCTGCGCTCGAAGGATGGCGCCAAGGCCGACACCGTCAGCGTCTACGCCACCGGTCTGTCGCGCCCCTACGGCATGGCCCTGTGGCCGGCCGACAAACCGCAATACCTGTACGTCGCCAACGTCAACTCGGTGGTGCGCTACCCCTACAGCACCGGCGACCTGAAGGCCAAGGGCGAACCCGAAACCGTGATCGAGAAGATCAGCGACACCAGCGGCGGCCACGTCACGCGCACCATCGCCTTCTCGAAAGACGGCAAGACGATGTTCCTGTCGGTCGGCTCGGCCACCAACGTGGCAGCCGGCATCGGCGCCCGGCCGCCGCAGCCGCTGGCGCAGTGGGAAGCAAAGTATGGCGTCGGCGCCGCCTGGGGCGAGGAGACCGAGCGCGCCGCCGTCCTTGCTTTTGATGCCGACGGCAAGAACCGCCGCGCCTATGCCAACGGCCTGCGCAACTGCGTCGGCATGATCGTGCACCCGACGACGGGTGAACTGTTCTGCAGCGTGAACGAGCGCGACGAACTGGGCGACAACCTGCCGCCCGACTACATCACGCGCGTGAAGCAGGGCGGCTTCTATGGCTGGCCGTGGTACTACATCGGCGCCAACGAAGACCCGCGCCTGAAAGGCATCCGCCCCGACCTGAAGAACAAGACCATCGTGCCCGACACTCTGATCCAGTCGCACTCGGCGCCGCTGGGCATGGTCGTCTACCAGGCGCCGAAGGGTGCGCAACACGCCTTCCCGAAAGAGTACGAAGGCGACATCTTCCTGGCCCTGCACGGCTCCTGGAACCGCGGCATCCGCACCGGCTACAAGGTGGTGCGCGTGTTCATGAAGAACGGCGTGCCGACCGGGCAGTACCAGGACTTCATGACCGGCATGGTGCTGAGCGACCGCGACGTGTGGGGCCGTCCGGCAGCCGTCGAGGTGGCGGCAGACGGGGCGCTGCTGGTGGTCGACGATGGCGGCGGGGTGGTATGGCGGATCGCGCCGGCGCGCGCGAACTGAGCGTATCCGGTTGCAGCGCTCGCAGGCGCCGGTAGGCATCGACCGGCGCGGCGACGCCGTGGCAGGCAGGCATGCACAGGTCCAGTACGTAGTTTCCATGTGGAAATGTTAAAATGATGCGATACACATTTTTTCGTCTCGACTTGCGTCATCGCATCTGCCGGCATCTGCCTGCCACACGATTTACCTGGAACGTAACATGTCTGTATCCCAAGGCGATTCTGCCAAATCGCGCTTTAACTTCATTCTTTGCATCGACATCGTCGTCTTAGTGTCCATCCTCGTCATCGCCGGCCGTCCTGAAGCGCTGGCGATCACGGTCAGCGCAATCATCATCTGCGTGGCCGCCCTGATCTACCGTGCCACCCTGGGCGTCAAGTCGTATGTGGCGAATGCGGCAGCCAAGGCACAATCGGCGCGCCACGCCGCCCAGCAGGCCCGGCGCATGCCTGCCGCCGCCCCGGCCGTGCCGGCCAAGCCAGGCAGCAGGTCCTGGCTACGCGACTCCGAGTAGCGGCAGGCGGCTGCGCGCAAGCGGCTGGCCATACACTTCCCGGTATAGCGTGTGCATCTCCTCGGCCAGTTCCGGGTCGCAGGTCTCGGCATCGCACACGCAGCGCCCCTCGCCATATTCGTACGCGCCCGATTCGTGCAGCCGTACGGGCGCCAGGCGCGCCGTTCCCACGCGCTGCACGTGGGCCAGCAGCGACGCCTGCCTTCCCGGTTCGATGTCATCCGCCGTGCACACCGCGACGAACAGGATGCGGACCTCGGGATTGACGGCGCGCGCCGCATTCAGGCGCCTGGCCAGCGTGTACTGGCCCACCAGGTCGATTTCTCCGCTGCGCACCGGCACCACGATCACACGCGCCGCAGCCAGCGCGCAGCGGCATTCCTCGGTATCGCGTGCACCCGCATCGACCACGATGTCGGTGAACAGCCGGCGCAGCCCGGCCAGCTTGCCGGCAACGGCGCGTGTGCCGAGGCTGCGCACATCGAGCCAGGGCCGGATGCGCGCCGCGCTGCGCGCCTCGCCCCACAAATAGCCCCCGTGCCAGAGTCCGGTCATGGCCAGGCAGACCTTGCGTCCGCTGCGCGCGCGCAGCACCGCGAGATTGCGCGCCACGATGCTGCGGTCTGCGTTGGCGTGCTGGTTGACGATGGCGATGATCATGCTTGCCTCTGCTGGAGTCGGGATGCAGGTCAGCTTATCGGGAGGGCGGTAAAAAGACTGAAAAGGGTGGGCACGCGGGCGTAAAAGCCGGGTCAACGAGCAGGCGGAAGCGGCTAGCCGCAGCACCGCATATGCAGCGTGCGTAAGCCGATTTATGCAGGGGAGGTAGTGCTTGACATGCATCAATTGCGATGCGATGTTGCCATGGCTGTTGAGTTAAAAATGTCACATTTTTGGCTCGACGGGCATTCGACTGTTGATTCTTTTTGGAGACAAATATGAACAGGAAGTTGGCAACGCTGCTGTTTGCAATTGGTCTGGGTGCTTCGGGTGGCTCTGCGCTGGCGTTTGGCCCGTTCGAGCCTACGTGTGATCAGCAATGCTTCAAGCTTTTCCAGGCTTGCAAGGCTTCAGGCGTCCCTGTTGGCGAGTGCCAGGGCGACTTTTCAGCTTGCAGGGACCGTTGCGGCATCTGATCGCATGCACCCAGCCGCGCTTGCCAAGGCGGGCAGCGGCATGATTGTCCAGGCACATCGCTGCCAAAGTGACAATGCGTGAGTTTTCCAGGCGGCATCGCAAGGCATAATGCGCGGTCAAGCGCATGTTGCACTGCGGGACCGTTGGAACCACCGCTTCGACCGGTGTTCTCCGGCATCTACCCGTGCCTACTTTCGGAGAACACCATCAATCCGCTCATTCGTCTCGAACACCTGCCGCGCGCGCCGCTCCTGGCTGCCTCCGTGCTGGCCGTCTCCCTGCTTGCCGCCGGCTGCGCGGTGCAGCCGAACAACCGTGGCGGCGTGCTGATCGGCCTGGATACGGCGGAGCTCTTCGGCAAGCAGCTGGGCGGCTTCCGCCTGGCCGACGGCACCCTCGGGTCGCTGCGCCACGATCCCTCGACCGGCGCCTTTTCGGTGAAGATCGGCAGCTACCGCGTGGTGCCGCTGCCGAATGCGGTGGGAGCGCGCATCGCCATGGTGGCGCAGGTGGAGTCGCGCCTGGTGGTGATCGTCGAGACCCAGGAACGCAACTGCAACTACAAGTACACGCTGATGGCCATCGAAGGCACCGATGTGCTGCAGTGGGGCTTCGGGAATTGCCAGGACCGCCCCCAGGCCACGCTGGACGAGGATGGCCGCGCGATCTACATCGACTTCCCCGAGTACAACAGCCTGAAGCGCTACAGCTACATGGACCAGCGCCTGTATTCGGGCCGCGCGCCGGCGCCGGCGGGCGTGAACCTGGCGGCGCGTCCCTTCGCCGACGAGAACCTGCGTCCGGCCTTTCCGATGCCGCCGGTGCGCGGCGACGGCCGTCCCGGCAGCATGTCCGGCACTGCGCCCGGCCTCGCTGCGCCGAACCGTCCGGGCATTGCCGGCAGCGGCGGCCGGGTGATCCCGGCGCCGCCGCAGCGCGCCGCCCTGGCCGGTACCAAGGCGCCGGCGCCGCGCGATGCGCCGGCACCGCGCGATAACGGGCGCGATACCGCGGCCGCACGCGACACCACGCCGCAGCGCAAGCGCAGCGACGAGCTGCCGCGCGGGCGTCTCACTATTCCGGACGAGGAAATCAAGCCGGTCCGCATCGACCTGAGGAAGTAAGCCACGATGCGCACCCAACAACTCAAGCAACTGGTCTTCCTGATCCTGCTGACCCTGGTCTATTTGTGTTTCGAGCTCGGTTTCAATGCGCGCCTGCTCGACGTGGTGGGCGGGAATGCGGGCCCGCACGACGTCGAGCGCCTGGAAGTGTTCGGCCGCACCCTGTCGGGCGTGGCCGCGGCGCTGGTGCTGCTGCAGGTGCTGCTGCGCCGGCGCCTGCACAGTCCGAGCAAGCGTCCTTCGCTGCTGCGCATCGCGGTCGGTTGCCTGCTGGTGGCCGGCGCCGTGTTCGTGACGATCAAGGTCTTCGTCGACGTGCTGGTCGCCACGCGCGACGCCGAGTTCCGGCGCGTGGCCTACAACACCATCCTGCTGCAACGCTCGCTCGTGAACGGCCAGGCCGAACTCGATGGCCTGGTCGACGACAAGCTGCTGTTCGCCCAGCCCGAAGGCAAGGCTTTCCTGGCGCTGTTCCCCTTCCTGGCCCTGTCCAACCAGCGCCTCGACGAGCGCATGAAGGGCACCAAGGACCAGGTGATCGGCAACATCGTGCGCAGCTCGAAGACCGGCCAGCAGTACTACGAGGACTATCTCGAAGCGATCAAACGCACCCACACCAGCTGGCAGAAATATGCGCGCATCCCCTCGGCCTCGAACGACGACCTGCAGCGCGAGCAGGACAAGGCGTGGAACGATTACGTCGATTCGCTGCGCAAGCATAACTGGACGCCGTACACGGTACCCGGCTACCGGCACGCGGCCGTGGTAAAGAAGGTGCGGCAGAAGGTGCCGGTGAGTGCGCGCTGGGACCCGTCCGACGAAGTGGCCTTCCGCGACGCCGTCGAGCAGCGCTACCGCAAGTCGACCAGCGGCATCACAGTCGGGCGCGACCGCATTCCGCCCGGCCTGTCGTTTGCGCAATTCGTGGCGCGGCCGGGTGTGCAGGCGCAGCTGCGCGAGGCGCTGGCGCTGCCGCCCGGTGCGGCGGTGGCGCACGACTACGGCAGCGCGGCCGAATTCAAGCGCCTGTACGAGGCAATGGTGGGCAAGGCGGTGCGCGACAGGCGCGCCAGCTACGACTCGGACGCGGCGCAGTTCGAATACGGCGCGCGCCTGTTCAAGGACGGCAACGAGGCCGCGCGCGCCGCCATCGTGCCGCCGGTGGCGCTGGCCTTTTCGCTGCTGGGCGCGATCGGCCACTTCTCGAAGCTGCTGTACTTGATCGCCACGCTGGTGCTGCTGCTGCGCGCGCCCGGCCAGGACACCCTCAGCCGCCGCGCCGGCTGGACCGCCATGACGGTGCTGATGGCCGTGTTCATCGGCGTCTGGAGCGTGCTGTCGCTGGTCGACAACCGCGTCACGCGCAGCCCGCTGTTTACCCAGATGCTGGAGCAATCGCGCGCGGCGGAAGAAGGCGATACCGGCTGGACCCGTGCGCGCAAGACCCTGGTGGCCAACGTCACCCACGTGGTGGCGGTGGGTCAGGGCTACAGCTATCCGCTCAACGAAGCGATCCGCGTCAATCTCTTGCAGGACCTGAACTATGGCTATGAACCCACACCGTAAGTCCGCGCCGGCGGCATTGCTGCCGGCCGCGCTATTGTCCGCGCTGCTGGCCGCCGCGCCCGTGCAGGCGGCCTGCCTCGGCATGCAGATCCATTCGCACCGCGGGAACGGCCAGGCGCCGGAGAATTCGCTGGGTGCGCTGCGCGCCGCCTATGCCGGCGGCTTCGACGGCGTCGAGACCGACCTGCAAATGCTGGGCGACCGCGAATGGGTGGTGCACCACGACCAGGCCACCGGCCGCGTGGTGCGCACCGCGGCGCCGGTGCCGGTGAACAGCCTGCGCAGCGCCGACTGGCGTGCGGCGCGCATGACGCTGCGCGGCGTGCCGACGGGCGAGGCGCCGCCTTTCGCCAGCGACCTGGCGCAACTGGCGTCCAGCTACCCGCAGGGCACGCTGAACGCCGAGATCAAGACGGTGGCGGCCTGCCAAGACGTGGGCGCGCTGGTACAGCAGCTGCGCGGCGAAGTCGGGCACGGCAACTGGTTCCTGACCTCGCCGGTCGAGGGCAACCTGCGCTGCGCGCGCCAGGCCGACCGCGAAGGGTATCTCGGACTGATCGTGCTCGATCCGCGCAATGCCCAGGCGCTGGGCAATACGCGCGCCACGCGTTTCGTCGCCAGCCACGCCCAGGCGCCGCGCCTGGACCGCAACTGGCTGGGCAATCTGCAGGGGCGGGTGGGGGCGCCGGTGGGCGTGCACGTCGATGCGCGCACGCTGGAGGCGAACCGCAATTTGCTGCTTGATGCAGCGGCGCTGGCCATGCCGGTGTTCGTGTATGCGGTGGAGGGAGATAGCGCGCTGGCATCCGCCTTGCAGAAGGCGCGCCGGGCCACGGGGATGTGGCCGAGCGGGGCGATTATCGATGGTAACGCCGAGGCCTTCTGCGCGAAGCTGCGATGACGTTTGCAGGGTGGACGGTTGTGCCGCCTTGCGCGGCCCGGTCCACCCTACACATCACATCTCCGCCAGCACCGTGCCGCGCGCATCCAGCAAGCGCACCTTCATCACCTGCAGCTTGATGCGGCGGTTGCTCGGATCGGCGTCCTGGGCATACGCATAAGTCTCCAGACGCAGCGGTTTATACGAACTCAGGTAGCCCTCGATCTCGCGCGCCCTGGCTTCGTCGGTCACCTTGAAGGCGGAGAAGTCGGCCGCGTTGGTGGTGGCCAGGGTGTACTGGCTGTTGTCGTTGAAGAAGGTGTAGCGGTCGTCCGAGAAGTCGTTGAGGGCAAAGGACTTCTTCTCGAAGTCATAGCGCTGCAGCAGGCGGCTGTCCTGCTGGTCGACCACGACGTAGCGGCCGTTCTTCGCCCCGGCGATCTCGCCGTCGATGCGCGGCTGCAGCGCCTTCAGGATGTCGCGCTGCTTGAAGCTGTCGCTGGTGCGGCGGTATTCGTCGGAATAGGTCTTGGCGATCTCGTCGTAGGGCGCCGGCATGTTCGACAGCGCGTAGTACATGAACATGACCTGGTGGCCGCTGTCGATCTTGCGGTAGGCATTCAGGGGCGTGGCCGGGTCGCCCTTCGGCAGGGTGGCGGCAACCGCCTTGTTGACGGCGTCCGGGTTCTGCAGGTCGGCCAGGCTCGCAGGGGTAGCAGATGCGGCGGCAGGTGTGGCGGAGGCAGCGGGCGTGCCGGCCGGCGCTTCGTCCTTCTTGGAGCAGGCGGCAAGGCTGAAGGCGAGGGCGATCTGGACGGCGAGGATGGTGGTCTTTTTCATGGTTGTGCTCAGAAGGTTGATGGTGGCAAGGTTGAGGGTGGATTAACGTTGACGGAGTGCGCGCAGGCCGATCCAGGCCAGGTACAGGGCGGCGGCCAGCGACACATAGATGCCGAAGCCAACCGAGACGGCCTGCATCACTTGTTTCATCATGGCGCCGACGATGTCGCCCATTCCGCTGCCGGCCAGGCTTCCCATCTGCTCGGTGGCGGCGTTGGCCATGGCGTTCATCTTCATGTAGATGCCGAGGCCGACCGCGGCAAGGAAGGCCAGCGGTGCGAAGTAGCCGAACGGCGCCAGGCGGTGCTTCCAGAGGGCCGGCAGGGCGGGCGCGGCCATGGCCAGGATGCACAGCAAACCGTAGATGCCGGCGCTGCCGCCGCGGCCGAAGTCCTGCAGGCTGGCGCCGGCGTTCACCATGCGCAGCACGTCGAACATGGTCGCGCTTTGCGCCATGCCGGCCATGATCTGCACCGTCACCGCGGGCAGCCAGATCCAGCTGATGGCGACGATGGCCATGGCCACCAGCACCGGCGTGCCGATCTTCTGCACCGACGCGCGCAGCACCGGCGCGCCCTTGCCCAGGGCCTGGCGCGCCAGCTCGCCGGCGATCTCGAGTTCTTCCTTGCCCACGCCGACCGGGTTCACCGTCCGCAGCTGGCCCGCTTCGTCGAAGCCGATGTCGACGGTGCCGCCGGTCTGGGGCGGGGTGGTGCCGGCCCAGTGGTCTTCGAGCGTGAACGGGATCTTGTTGCCGTCGACCGCCAGCAGGCCGGGGCCGGCCTGGGTGTCGCGCAGGATTTTCCCGCGCACGGTGCGGGTGGAAGTGGTCAGGGTTTGCATGGGTGGTGGCTCCTCGGGTCAGGGTGGGTCGGTGTTAGCATCTGTGCCCGTGTATCGCTGCCGGGTTCGAACCGGTTCAATCTTTTTTCAGATTTTTTTTGACGAACATGCGAAACCTTCCCCGCCATGAAGTGCGGATGCTGTTGAACCAGATCGCGCGCGGCGACGATACAGCGTTGGCCAGGCTGTACGCGGCCTACCAGCCCATCGTGTATGGCTACGTGCGTGCCCAGGTGTGGGACGACCCGCATGCGGTCGAGGAGATCGTCAGCGATACGCTGCTAGTGGCCTTCCGCAAGACCGATGCGTATACCGGCGTGTCGGAGTTCTCGACCTGGCTGTGCGGCATCGCGCGCAACAAGGTGGCCGACTGGCGGCGCCGCAAGGGACGGACCGAGGACGTGTTCGTCAACGATCCCGACGCCATCGACAACGCCGCCGCGCCGGGGTGGGGCGTGCTGGAACTGATCGAGGAGCGCGAGCGCGGCGCGGCGCTGGTCGAATGCATGGACCGGCTGCCGGACAGCCAGCGCGAGGCGCTGTACTGGAGCGCGGTGGAAGAGTGCGGCCTGGATGAAGTGGCGGCGCGCACCGGCGTGCCGGAAGGGACGGTGAAATCGCGCCTGTTCCATGCGCGGCGCCGCGTGCGGGAGTGCCTGGAGCGGGCCTTTGGTAGCGACTTCGGAGGAGAACGGAATGGATGACAAGGCACAGGCACGCGCCAGCTTCCGGGCGGCGCTGCCCTTTTATATCAACGGCACGCTGCCGGAGGGCGAGCGTGCCGGGGTCGAGGCGTTTCTTGCGCTTGACGCTGAAGCGCGCGAAGAACTCGCGTTCGCCGAGGCGCTCGCCGGTGCGGCGCGCCAGCATGTGGAAGAGCGCGATCCGATGGCCAACTTCGCGCAATTCCAGCAGCGCCTGGCCGCCGCACGCGCTGACGATCAGAAGCCGCAGCGGCGCGGCTGGCGCGAGTGGGCAACCAGCTGGGGCTTCTCGCCGGCGCTCGGCTTCGTCATCGCCCTGCTGGGACTGCAGACGGTGATGAACCTCGGCGTGATCACGCGCCCGCTAGACGAACCCGTGACCCGCTCGCTGGCCACGGCGCAGCGTGCGGCCAACCTGAAGATCGTGGTGAGCGCCAACGCCAGCATGGCGCAACTGGCCGAACTGCTGCAGGCGCAGCGCTGCCAGATCGTCTGGGGGCCGGGCAGCGGCGGCGAATTCTGGCTCGTGGTCGACGACCGCAAGCGCATCGAGGCCGTGCGTGCTGCGCTGCTGCGTTCGAACCTGGTCGACGACGTGCTCGTGCTGGAGCAGGAATGATGCGGCGCTTCTTCCTGCTGCTCGCGATGTTGTCCACTGCGCTGCTGGTCTTTGCACCGGCCAGGGCGCAACTGAAGACGCAGGCGCCGGCGTCGCCGACGAACCGCTATGCGCTGGTGATCGGGAACGGCAACTACGGTGCCAACAGCCTGCCGAACACGCGGCCCGATGCCGAGCTGATTGCCGCCAGCCTGCGCCAGGCCGGCTTCGACGTGACCCTGAAGACAGACCTCACACGCAGCGGCATGTTCGACGCCACGCGCAGCTTCGCCGAACGCCTGCCGGCCGGCGCTTCGGCCGTCGTCTACTACGCCGGCCATGGCATGCAGATCAAGGGCGAGAACTACCTGCTGCCGGTCGACATGGTCATCACCGGCGAGGAGGGAGTAAAGGCGCGCGCCTTTCCGCTCCAGGCCCTGCACGAAAGGCTGGCGCTGTCGAAGTCCTCGGTCAACGTGATGATCCTCGACGCCTGCCGCAACAACCCTCTCCAGCCGGTGAAGCCGGTCAAGCTGCGCAGCTTCGAGAACCTGGGGCTGGCGCCGTCCAGCGCCGCGCGCGGCACCCTGGTGGCCTACTCCACCGCACCAGGCCAGCTGGCCGAAGATGGCGCCGGGCGCCGCCACAGCATCTACACCGAGACCCTGGCCAGGCTGCTGACCCAGCGCGGGCTGCCGGCCGAGACGCTGTTCCGCACGCTATCGGACCAGGTGCGGCGCCAGACGCGGGAAGACCAGCAGCCCTGGTTCGAGTCCTCGCTGGCCGGCGATTTTTACTTCCTGCCGCCGCCGGGCTGGCGGCCGGGTGCGGCGCCGCTGACGGCACGTTCGAACGCCGCCAGTGGCCGCTCGCGCGGCATCGGCTCGATTGGCAGCACCGGCAACGATGCCTGGTACCGCGACATGGACGAATCGGATTGGACCGGGCTCGATCATGAGCTGGAAGCACGCGCGCATGCGGCGGACAGCAACGAGATGGCGCTGCTGCGGCGCCAAGCGGGCAAGGGCAATGTGGTGGCGATGACCACGCTGGGGCTGGCTGCCTTGCAGGATGCGGGCGGCAGCGGCGCCGAGCGCCGGCAGGCCAGGGCGCAGGCAAAGGGATGGTTCCTGAAGGCGGCGCGGCTGGGCTTCCCGGTGGCGCAGACCGAGCTGGGGGAGATGCTGTATGCCGACCGCACCGCGCAGTCGCGCGAGGAGGCGATAGGCTGGCTGGAAAAAGCGGCGCGGGCGCGCTACCCGCGTGCGCGCATCGATTTGGCCCAGCTGCGCATGCAGCAGAACCCGACGCCGGAATCGGTCAAGGCACTGTGGGGGACGATCATGGATAGCAATGCGACGATGATGAAGCAGGGGAAGATGCAGCCGAAGACAGGGCAGTAAGGGCAGATACCGAGCGGTTTCAGGAGCACAGTCTCCACTGCGGATCTTCCCCGCCGTTGGGTGAGATTGACAAGATGAGGTAGTGGCGTTGCAAAACGTCGGTAGATATTGACATTTACCGACGATATGCAACAATAGGGGCATGAATACCCAGCTCCTGCCTACCGCGCTGCAAGCTGTCAATAAACCAGCCTTCCGGGCGAAGGATGCCATCGACGCCGGCCTGTCGCGCATGGCGCTGACGCGTCTGGTGCGTCAAGGCGATATCACGCGCATCGCACGCGGCCTGTATGCAGTCACCAACAGGCCCAGCACGGAACTGGACAGTCTGGTCGACCTTGCCGCCTACAGCGAGCAGGGCGTCTTCTGCCTGCTGACTGCCCTGCGGTTTCACAAGCTGACTACCCAGTCGCCCTTCGAAGTCTGGCTGGCACTGCCCAACAAGGCACGTGCCCCGAAGATCGACTATCCCCCGGTCAGGATTGTCTGGTACTCAGGCGCGGCACTCACGGAAGGCGTCGAACGGCACGAGGTGGCCGGACAGGCCATCAAGGTCTACGGTATTGCGAAGACAATTGCCGATTGCTTCAAGTACCGCAACAAGATCGGCGTCGATGTCGGCATCGAGGCGTTGCGCGAGGCATGGCGTGAAAAGCGCGTGACGATGCGCGAGCTTTACCATTTTGGTAAGGTTTGCAGGGTCGAGAAAATCATGCGTCCTTATCTGGAGTCGCTTGTTTGAACGGGACAAGCAACATGCCGCAGTCGGTTCTGGCCCGGCTCAAGAACACGGCAAGGGACGCGCATCTCGAGTATCAGCAAGTGCTGACCCGGTATGGCCTGGAGCGCATGCTGTACCGCTTGTCCATTTCGGAACATGCCGGCGCCTTTCTGCTGAAAGGTGCCATGCTGTTCAACCTGTGGTTCGATATTCCGGTACGGCCGACCACCGATGTCGACATGCTGGGTTATGGAGAACACGGCCTGGATACACTCGAAGCGATTTTCAAGGATATCTGTGCTATTGCGGCCGATGACGGCATCGTCTTCGATGCCGATACGGTGAAGGCAGCCGAAATACGCAAGGAATCGAATTACGCGGGTGTGCGTGTGACATTTACGGGACTCATCGACAAGGTGCGTTGCCCAATCCAGGTCGATATTGGTTATGGCGATGCGGTCACCCCCGGCGCTGAAGAAGTGGCCTATCCGGTCCTGCTGGCCGGTATGCCCAGCCCCGCACTGCGTGCCTATCCGCGTTATACCGTTGTGGCCGAAAAAGCCGAAGCCATGCTGTCACTGGGGATGGCCAACACGCGGATGAAGGATTATTTCGACTTATGGATATTGAGCCGGCATGCCGAATTCGACGGAGCCGTCATCCAGCTGGCGCTGAAGGCAACACTGGAGCGTCGGCAAACGGAAGTCGACTTGCAGCCGATCGGCCTGGCTGATGCATTCAGCCAGGACGTATCCAAACTGTCGCAATGGCGCGGCTTTATTAAAAAGAACAAGCTTCAGGCGCCGGATTTGGCTGGCGTAGTCGAAGAACTGAAGGTTTTTCTGCTTCCCGTTTTGGCTGGCAGCGTAGGCAGCCAGCACTGGGCAGGTGGAGGACCGTGGCGGTAAATTTTCCGCAAGGCGTGAGCCTGTCGCAGCAATCTTCATCAAGAGCCGGCGAGCGAAGTGTTGGTTCGGTCTGACGTCCTGGCAGTGTTGACAGGTCGCGAAGACTGGTCGCTTCAGTGCGGCTCGCTGCATGACGCAGATATAAAAAAGGTGGGCATCGCCCACCTTCGCATCAGGACTGCTTGCCCTCCGCAATCCACCGATCCACCTTCGCCTCCAGCAGCGACAGCGGCAGCGTTCCTTCACCCAGCACGATGTCGTGGAAGGCGCGCAAATCGAACTTCGGCCCCAGCGCGCTCTCCGCGCGGCGGCGCAACTCGATGATCTTCAGCGCCCCGATCTTGTAGCCCAGCGCCTGGCCCGGCCACACCATGTAGCGCTCGATCTGCGCACGCGAATCCGCTTCGCTGTAACCCAGCGTCTCCGAGAAGTACTTGATGCCCTGCTCGCGCGACCAGCCCTTGGTGTGCATGCCGGTGTCCACCACCAGGCGCGCGGCGCGCAGCATTTCGTCGTTCAGGTGGCCGAAATAATCTTCCGGTTTGTCGAACAGCCCCATGTCCTTGCCCAGGGTCTCGGCATACAGCGCCCAGCCTTCGGTGAACGCGTTGTTGCCGCCGAATTTGCGGAAGTTCGGCAAGCCGAGTTCCTGCAGTAGGGCGATGTGGAAATGGTGGCCCGGCTGGCCTTCGTGCAGGAACAGGGTGACCATGCCGGTGCTGCCGTACTGCGTCGGGTCGTTCACCACCGACCAGAACACGCCCGGACGCGAGCCGTCCACCGCCGGCGGGGTGTAGTGGTCCGAGGCCGTGGCGCGGCTCAGTTCAGGTTCGAGGCGCAAATCGAGCGGGGATTTGGGCATCAGGTTGAACATGGCCGGCAGCTTGGTGCGCAGCTGGGCGTCGAGCTTGCGGTAGACGTCGATGACTTCCTGGTCGGTCTTGAAGGGCTTGTACTTCGCCTGCTGCGATACCCAGGCCGGCAGGCCGGCGGCCGGGCCGTTGTAGCCCATCTTCGGGCCGGTGCGGCCATATTCGCCCTGGATGCGTGCCACTTCCTTCAGGCCGATCTCGTGGATCTGCTCGGGCGTGAGGCTGGTCGTGGTCTGGCTCGCCACGCGTACCTTGTACCACTCGGCGCCGTTTGGCAGGGCGTCCCAACCGGTGCTGGTGCGCGCGGCGGGCAGGTATTCCTTTTCCAGGAAGGTCGACAGGCGCGCCAGCGCAGGATTCAGTTTGCCGCCAATGGTGTCGCCGTACAGTTTGGTCAGGCTGCGCTTGTCCGCATCGGAGAACGAGGCCGGGAAGCTCTTCACCGGCGAATAATAGATGCTGTCCTCCGGCGTGGCCGCCACCAGCTGCCTGAACTGGGGCAGGGCGGACGCCATCACCGATTTCGGATTGGTGACGCCGCGCTTGACCCCTTCGCGCATGTTGGCGATCGCCTGGTCGATCCACGGGCCGAGCTGGGCCAGGCGGCTGGCGTAAGCGCGGTAGTCCGCCACGCTCGACAGCGGCTGGGCGCCCTGGCCGCTGGCGTAGTTGGCCAGCGTCACCGGCATGCTGTCCATCTGGTTGATCGGCAGCAGGTACTCGGGGAAGGGCTCGAAGCGCAGCGCGGTGGCCAGCTCGTAGTCGAGGATGTCGTAGCTGGTCTGGTCGCGCGGGCTCAGGCCATCGCGCTTGATGGCGTGCAGGCGCTTCTGGAACGCTTTATACCGTGCAAACTGTTTAGCCCGTTCTTGCGGCGAGATCGTCATGCCGATCTGGTCGATGAAGCGGTTGTCGCCGTTTTCGCTGGCGGACACGGGGTCGAAGCGCGCGATGGCGTCGTAATACTCGTCGGCGAGCTTGTTGAGCGCCTTGCCGGCTTGCGGGTTGGCGGCGGCCTGTTTGCCCGCTGGTGCGGCGGCCTGCTTTTCAGCCTGGCCTGCGGCCAGGGCAGGGGAGCAGGCGATGAGCGCTGCGGCGGCGAACGCGCCGAGCTTGAACAACTGGGTCATGTGATTGAATCCTTAATAGCTTGCCAGCGGCGCCAGTGCGCCGTTCTTGAAGGTGTAGACGGTGACGGTGGTTTTCTTCAGGTTGCCCTTGTCGTCGTAGCCGTAGGTGCCGACCACGCCCGCGTAGCTCTGGCTGCGCAGCTGCTGGGCCACTGCTGCCGGGTCGAAGGAATTGGCCGTCTTCATCGCCTGGGCGATGAACATGGTTTGGTCATAGAACGATGGCGCATACACGTCCGGCTCGCGCTTGAAGCGCGCCTTGTACTTGTCGAGGAAGGCCGGGCCGCCGGGCTGCTTGGCGATGATGGCGCCGGCCTGGGCGCAGCGCACGTTCTCGCCGACGGCCGGGCCGCCGAGTTTCGCCATCTCGGGGCTGCACAGGGTGTCGCCGCCGAGCAGCGGCACGTTCAGGCCGAGCGCCTTCATCTGGCGCGCCATCGGCGCGGCCTGCGGTGCATAGCCGCCGAAGAAGATGGCATCCACTTTCTTCGCGCGCAGCGAGGTCAGGATGGCGGCGAAGTCGCTCGCCTTGTCGTTGGTGAATTCATGGCCCGCGATCTTCATGCCGGCGGCCTGGGCCTGGCGCTTGAATTCGGCGGCGATGCCGGTGCCGAAGGCCGTGCGGTCGTCGATCACGCCGACGTTCTTCACCTTCAGTTCCCTGGCCGCATAGCTGGCCATCGAGCCGCCCACCTGGGCGTCGCTGGCGACGGTGCGGAACACGGTCTTGTAACCGCCTTGCGTGATCTTGGGATTGGTGCCGACCGTCGACATCAATGCGCCGGCTTCGTTGTAGACGCGCGAGGCGGGAATCGCAACGCCCGAATTGTAGGGGCCGAGGACGAACTTCACGCCGCCGTCGACCAGTTTCTGCGCCACAGTCACGCCCTGCTTCGGGTCGCCGGCGTCGTCTTCGGATTGCAGTTCGAAGCGCACGGTCTTGCCGGCCACCTTGATCTTCTGCGCGTTGAGGTCCTCGACCGCCAGGCGCACGCCGTTTTCGTTGTCCTTGCCGGCAAAGGCGTTGGCGCCCGAGAGCGGCCCGGTGACGCCGATTTTCACGACCTGCTCTTGCGCCAGCGCGGCGTTGGTCATGGTCGTCGATACGCACAGCAGCGCGGCCAGCGCCAGCGGCGCCATGTTCATTTTCGATGGCATCAGCCTGTCTCCTTGATTGCGAACAGCTGCAATCATCGCATGAAAAGAGCCAGGTGCTCCAGACCTCCGGGGCCGGAGATTCAGGCCGGAGATTCAGGCCGGCAGGCCGTGCGCGATCAGCTCCAGCGGCAGCGCGGTGGTGTACTTGATCTGCTCCATCGAGAAGGCCGAGGATACCCCGGCCAGCTGGGCGGTCTTGATCAGCTTCTTGTAGAAGCGGTCGTAGCCTTCGATGTCGGTGGTGACCACTTTCAGCAGGTAGTCGACGTCGCCGCTCATGCGGTGGAACTCGAGCACTTCGGGCAGGGCGGTAACGGCGGCGGCGAAGCGCTCGAGCCACTTTTCGTCGTGCTCGCGGGTGCGCACGCTCACGAATACGGTGACCGGCAGCCCGACCTTCTGGCGGTTGACGATCGTGACCCGGCTTTCGATGTAGCCCTCTTCTTCGAGGCGCTTGACGCGCTTCCAGCAAGGGGTGCTCGACAGCCCCACCTTTTCGCTCAGGCCCGAGATCGACAGCGTTGCATCCGCCTGCAACGCCGCGAGAATGGCACAATCAAATTTGTCTAGTGAATTCATTCTATTTATATGTCACTATTAGAACAAACATGCTTAGTTTTGGAGATATAGAAACGAATTAAGAACAAACACTTCTATACAAATTCGTACCATATTGCTTAACAATAACACGATCTTCGCCCGATATTTCACTTTTATTATGGTTCCCGAACTCTATCTCGACGCCAATGCCACATCGCCCGTGCTGACGGCCGCCATCGCCGCCGCGCACGCCGCCCTCGAGATCGATTTCGGCAATCCGAGCAGCAGCCATGCGGCCGGCCTGCGTGCCCGCCTGATCCTTGACGATGCACGGGCGCGGGCGCGCCGCGTGCTGGGCGCGGCAACGGGCCGGGTGATGTTCACCAGCGGCGCCACCGAGGGCATCCAGACCGCCGTACTGTCGGCCCTGTGCGCCGTGCGCGAACGGCGCGCCGCCGGCGAGCCTTGTGGCGACCTGCTGCTGTACGGCGCCACCGAGCACAAGGCCGTGCCGGAAAGCCTGGCGCACTGGAACCGCATCCTCGGCACGGAGCTCACCCTGCAGGCGCTGCCGGTCGATGCCGACGGCCGCCACCGCCTCGACCTGCTGCGCGAACTGGCGCCGCGCACGGCCTTCCTGTGCACGATGGCCGCCAACAACGAAAGCGGCGTGGTGTCCGACCTCGACGGCATCGCGGCGGTGCTGGAGCAGACCGGCAGCCCGGCGCTGTGGATGGTGGACTGCGTGCAGGCGCTCGGCAAGCTGCCTCTGGCGCTGGACCGTACCCGCATCGATTACGCGCCGTTCTCCGGCCATAAACTGTATGCGCCGAAGGGCGTCGGCATGCTGTATGTGCGCGCCGGCGCGCCGTTCACGCCGCTGATGTGCGGCGGCGGCCAGGAAGGCGACCAGCGCTCGGGCACCGAGAACATGGCCGGCATCGCGGCTCTCGGCGCGGTCCTGCGGGCGCTGGAAGAGGGCCGCACCTTCCGCACCCATGCGCAGCTGCTCGCCGTGCGCGAACGCCTGGCCGCTGCCCTGCGCGCGGCCTTCCCGGCGATCGAATTCAATACCCCCTTCGAGCACGCATTGCCGACCACGCTGAATTTCGCCGTGCCCGGCCTGTCCGGCAAGGCGCTGCTCGATTTGTTCGACGCCGCCGGCATCCGCGTCAGCGCGGGTTCCGC
This sequence comes from Massilia sp. IC2-278, assembly GCF_020708045.1. Taxonomy (GTDB): domain Bacteria; phylum Pseudomonadota; class Gammaproteobacteria; order Burkholderiales; family Burkholderiaceae_D; genus Telluria. The sequence goes on along the minus strand of NZ_JAJFES010000002.1, from coordinate 33,204 downwards.
CTGCTCCGCGGCCAAGGCGGCGCCCAGTTATGTGCTGGAAGCGATGGCGCTGCCCGACTGGCGCTGTGCGAACGCGGTGCGCCTGTCGGTCGGGCCGCTGCTGGACGACGCCTTTGTCGATGCGGCCTGCGCGCGCATTGCGCGTTGCGGCGAGGCGCTGCACCGGAAACCGCTGGCGGCTTCGTCCTCCGGAGATGGGCGCGCCGGCGTGTATCACTGCGGCCTGGACGGCGGCTGGCTGGTATTCGATCCGAAAGGCGGCGACTGCGTGGCGATCGATGTGCCCGAGACCCAGGCCGGTGCCGCCGCGGCCCTGCTGCAACGGCACGGCTACCGGCTGCGCGCGGCGTTCGGCGCGGGCGCCGCGGCCTTGTGTGCACAGGTCGATGCCGATGCCGGCGCCTGGCCGGCCGATGGCGAAACGGTGCGCCTGGCCGACGGCACACCGGCTACGGCGATCCGCCTGGGCCGCGACCTGCTGGTGCGGCGCCCTGGCGGCGGCTACCTGCTCGGCGCACTTGAAGACGGCGTGCTGCGCCAGGCGCGCCTGCTGTTCGCCCACACGCCTGCCGACACGCAGGACGCCGGCAATGCCATCGTCTGCCTGCCCATGGGCATCGAGGCACCATCGGTGGAACGCAAACCCGCCGAGCTGGCGCGCTACCACCTGAAACACTTCTTTGCCGAGCACCCGGATGCGCTCTTGATCGACGTGCGCGAAGCCTGCGAGCACGCGGCCGGCGCGCCGACGCTGCAGGGCCGCGCCGCCTACAGCCTGCCGCTGTCGCGCCTGGCCGAATATGCAGCCTGGCTGCGCGACGAAGCGCGTCCGCTGCTGTTCTTCTGCCGCAGCGGCAACCGCAGCCTGAAGGCGGTGCAGTGCCTGCAGGGGCTGGGGCGCGAGCGCGTCTGGCACCTGGCCGGCGGGCTGGCCCTCCTGCGCAACTGAGCGCAACTGAGCCCGGCTGAACTCGACCGAGCGCAAACAGCGAGCCAGCAGGCCGCCGCGCGGAAACACAGCGTACGTTAGCGCACGGTTTCTCATCAGATGTTCTTCTAGCATGCCTTGACACGTGCGCCGCCCGTCGGGTCTTCGGACTCGGCGGGCGGCGTCCATATTCGTATTCGAGGCTACTGTTGACCGAAGAACCGCATCTCCCTCCCGGCGCCGGGCGCACGGGGCGTGACCCTGTCCGCGCGCACGCCAGCGCCGACGAGGCGCCCCTGCGCGCGGAGCTGTTCGGCGCGGCGCAGATGGCGGTGCACGGGCGCCAGCTCGCCGCGCGCCATGAGCTGTCGCAGGAAGACACGCCGGACCGCCTTCTGGTGCGCCTGGCCGCGAACGCCGCCGTCATCGCCCAGGCCGGCGCCGCCCTGGCGCGCGCCGTTAGGTCCGGCGAAGCGCTGGCGCCCGGCGCCGCCTGCCTGCTCGACCATCTTTACCTGGTCGACGAACACGTGCGCGCAGCGCGGCATTGGCTGCCGCCGGCGAGCAGCCGCGCCCTGCCGCGCCTGGCCGGCGGCGCGCCGCGCGTCTACCAGCTGGCGCTGGAGATCGTGTCGCATGGCGACGGCCGGCTGGAACAGGAAAGCCTGGCGCGCTTCGTCGCGGCCTACCAGGAAGGCGCGCCCCTGGCGCTCGACGAGCTGTGGGCGATGCCGGTGATGCTGCGCCTGGCATTGGTCGACAACCTGCGCCGCATCGCCGCGCGCCTGGACCGCCAGCGCGTGCAGCGCGCGCTGGCCGGGGGCTGGGCCGAGCGCATGATCGCCACCGCCGGCCAGCGTCCCGGCGACCTGGTCCTGCTGGTGGCCGACATGGCGCGCGCCGTGCAGATGGATGCGGCCTTTGTCGCCGAATTCACGCGCCGCCTGCAGGGCCAGGGCGGCGCCCTGGCGCAGGTGATCGACTGGACCGGCGCGCGCCTGGCCGACGAAGGCTCGGGCATCGAGGCCCAGCTGCGGATCGATGACGCCGGCCAGGCCGCCGACGGCGCATCGGTTGCGAACAGCGTCGCCAGCCTGCGCCTGGTGGCCGCCATCGACTGGGGCGAATTCGTCGAGACCATGAGCGCGGTCGAGCACACGCTGCGCCTCGACCCTTGCGGCGCCTATGGCCGCATGGACGCCGCCACGCGCGAGCACTACCGCCAGGCGGTGGCGCGTTTGGCGCGTCAGTCCCTGCACAGCGAAACCGAGGTGGCGGCCGAGGCCCTGGCCCTGGCCCTGGCCGGCGCCGGGGCTGACGGCGAGGCCGGCGGTAAGGCTCGCAGTGAAGCTCGCTTTGAAACTGATACTGAGACCGATGGCGAGCTTGATCGCGACACGCGCCGGCGCCACGTCGGCCATTACCTCGTCGGCGACGGCCAGCCGGCCCTGCGCGCCCGGCTGCGCATGCGCGCCGGCGTGCTGCCCACCTTGCGCCAGGCGGCGCGGCGCCGGCCGCTGCTGTCCTGGCTGGGCGCGGTCGGCGCCTTCACGCTGCTGTTCACGGCCTCGCTGCTGGTGCACGCCTACCTCGACGGCGCCGGCATGCCGCTGCTGCTGGCGCTGGCCGTGCTGTCCGTCTTCGGCGCCAGCCAGCTGGCGCTGGTCCTGGTCAACCTGATGACGGCGCGCCTGGTGCGTCCGCAGCCGCTGCCGCGCATGGATGCCGGCGCCGGCATCCCGCCCGATGCACAGACCCTGGTGGTGGTGCCGGCGCTGCTCGACAGCGAGGACAAGATCGCCGCCCTGTGCGCCGGCCTGGAAGTGCGCTACCTGGCCAACCCCGACCCGCAGCTGCGCTTCTGCCTGCTCGCCGATGCCGCCGATGCGCCGAGCGAAACCATGTTCGAGGATGCCGGCCTGGCCGGGCAGGCGCGCGCCGCCATCGCCGCCCTGAACGCACGCTATGGCGCCGCTGCCGACGCCGTTGCAGATAAGCGTACTCCCTTCCTGCTGCTGCAACGCGCACGCAGTTGGAGCGAGGGGGAGGGCGCCTGGATCGGGCGCGAGCGCAAGCGCGGCGCGCTGGCCGACCTGCATGCCCTGCTGCGCGGCGGCGCGCGCGCACCCTTCGCCGTGATCGAAGGCGACACCGGCGGCCTGGCCGCGGTGCGCTACGTGATCCTGCTCGACCCCGCGACCCAGCTGCCGCGCGACGCCGCGCGCCAGCTGGTGGCTGCCATGGCGCACCCGTTGAACCGGCCGCTGCTCGATGCCGGCGGCAGCCGCGTGATTGCCGGCCACGGCCTGCTGCAGCCGCGCGTGACGCCTGCGCTGCCGGCCGCCGACGCCTCGCGCTACGAGCGCCTGCATGGCGGCGCGCCAGGCGCCGACGCCGGCGCGCGCAGCGCATCCGACATCTACCAGGACCTGTTCGGCGCGGGCGACTGGAGCGGCCAGGGCATCTACGAGGTCGACACCTGGGAGCGCGTGCTGGGCAGCGCGCTGCCGGCAGGACGGGTGCTGTCGCACGAGCTGCTGGCGGGCTGCTACCTGCGCGCCGGCCTGGCCGGCGAAGTAGAGGTGCACGAAACCTGCCCGGCGCGCTACAGCGACGACGTCGGCCGCCGCCACCGCTGGATGCGCGGCGACTGGCAACTGGCCGGCTGGCTGCGCGCGCGCGTGCCGGCCCCAGGCGGCAAGCGCCTGCCGAACCCCTTGCCGCCGCTGGCGCGCTGGAAGCTGTTCGACCGGCTGCGCCGCAGCCTGGTGGCGCCGACCCTGGCCGCCACCCTGGTGCTGTGCTGGTCGCTGCTGCCCGAGCCCGCATTCTGGAGCGCGGCGGCGCTGGCCGTGTTCTTCCTGCCGGCCTTCCTCGGCATGTTCATCGCCTGGGGCGACCGGCCGCACGACATGCTGTGGCGCCAGCACCTGGCCAACTGGTGGCGCGGCGCGCGCAATGCGCTCAGCCACGCGGTGATGCGCACCGCCTTCCTGCCGCACGAAGCCTGGTACAGCCTGGATGCGATCGGGCGCAGCGGCTGGCGCATGCTGGTCTCGCGGCGCCGGCTGCTGGAATGGAAGGCCCCCAGCCTGGCGCGCTCCAGCCTCGACCTGGAGGCGAACTGGCGCAACATGTGGTTCGCCCCGGCGCTGGCGGTGGGCACCGCGCTGCTGCTGACCTTTGCCCATCCGTTCGCGCTGTTCGCCGCGGCGCCCTTGCTGCTGCTGTGGTTCCTGTCGCCGGTCCTGGCCTGGTGGGTCAGCCTGCCCGCCGTGCGCCGCACGCCTCGCCTGGCGGAGGCGCAGACCCTGTTCCTGGCCCGGCTCGCGCGCCGCACCTGGAGCTTCTTCGAAACCCAGGCCGGCCCGCAGCACAACTGGCTGCCGCCCGACAGCCTGCAGGAACACCCGCACACGATGGTGGCGCCGCGTACCTCGCCAGGCGCCATCGGCCTCGGGCTGCTGGCCAGCCTGGCGGCCTGGGACTTCGGCTTCATTCCGGCCTCGGCCTTGCTGGCGCGGGTGCGCGCCTGTTTCGACAGCATGGCGCTGCTCGAACGCCACCGCGGCCATTTCTACGACGGGTACGACACGCGCACCCTGGCGCCGCTGCAGCCGGCCTACATCTCGACGGAGCAAAGCGGCAGCCTGGCCGGCCACCTGCTGACCCTGGCCGTGGGCCTGGAACAGCTGGCCGACCAGCCGATCGCCGGCGTGCGCCTTCTCGCCGGCGCACGCGCCACGCTGCAGGTGATCGAGGACATGCCGCAGGCGCAGGCTGCATGCGGCGCGGCGCTGGCGGCCTGCCGCACGGCGCTCGGCCCTGCAGGCTGCCGCAACGCCGACACCCTGCCGGGCCTGGCCGATTGCCTGGGCGCCGCCGCCGGCGCCACCGCGGCGCTGTGCGCGGCCCTGCCTGAAGATGCCGACCCGCTCCTGCGCACCTGGTGCGAACGCCTGGACGGCGAGTGCCGCGCGGCCCAGGCCGACCTGCTGGCGCTGGCGCCGTGGATGCGCGCGGTGCACGAATACGTGCTCGACGCCAGCCTGACGCGCATCCCGACGCTGCGCGAACTGGCCGCTTTCACGCAGCCCGCCGCTGGTGGCGATTCTGCACGTGCATTGGCAGCCCTGGTGGAAGAAGGCGTGGCCGCGGCGCGCGCACGGCTGGACGAGATCGCCGCGCTGGCGGGCCAGGCGCGCGTGTTCGGCGCCATGGACTTCGGCTTCCTGTACCGGCGCAACCTGGGCCTGCTGGCAAGCGGCTACCACGTCGCCGAGGAGCGCCTGGACAGCGAAAGTCATGCGCTGCTGGCGTCCGAGGCGCGCCTGGCCAGCTTCCTCGGCATCGCCGGGGGCCAGCTGCCGCAGTCGCACTGGCAAGCGCTGGGCCGCCCGCTGGCCTTTGTCGGCAGGGAGCAGTTGCTGCTGTCCTGGCACGGCGGGCTGGACGAGTACCTGGCGCCGCTGCTGGTCATGCCCTCCTGGGACGGCACCCTGCTCGAGCGCAGCTGCCGCGCGGCGGTACGGGTCCAGGCCGAGCAGGCGCGCCGCTACGGCCTGCCCTGGGGGATGGCCGCATCCGGCTGCCACGCCGTCGACGCCGCGCTGCACTACGAGCACCGCGCCTTTGGCGCGCCGGGTATGGGCCTGCGCCGCGGCCTGGACGAAGACCTGGTGGCGGCGCCCTACGCGGCGATGCTGGGCCTGATGGTGGAGCCGGAGGCGGCATGCGCCAACCTGGAACGCCTGGCGCAGCTGGGCTGCCTGGGCGAATACGGTTTCTACGAGGCGCTCGACTGCACCACGGCCCGCCTGCCGCGCGGCCGGCGCCAGGCCGTGGTGCGCGCCTTTACGGCGCGGCACCAGGGCATGGGCCTGCTGGCGCTGTCCTGCCTGCTGCACGGCGGCCCGATGCGGCAGCGCTTCGCGGCCGACCCGCGCTGCCGGGCGGCGCTGCCGCTGCTGCAGGAGCGCGTACCCGCAAGCGGCGCCTTCAGGGCGGCCAGCCACGAGACCGGCGCCGTGCGCACGCCGCCGCCGGCCCGTTCGCTCACGCGTCCGGGCGCGGCCCTGCCGCAGGTGCAGCTGCTGTCGAACGGGCGCTACCACGCGCTCGTGACGGGCGACGGCGCCGGCCGGCAGCGCTGGCACGATTGCGACCTGACGCAATGGCGTGCCGATGCGGCGGGCGAGGAGGGCGGCCTGGTCTGCTATCTGCGCGATGCGGATAGCGGCGCGGTCTGGACCGATGCCTGGCGGCCGGCGCTGGCCGAACCCGAGCAGTACGAGGCCGTCTTCGCGCAAGAGAGCGTGATGCTGCGCCGGCGCGACCACGGCATCGAACTCTCAGCCGAAATCGCGGTGGCGCCGGAAGACGACGTCATGCTGCGCCGCCTGCGCATCCGCAACGTCTCCGGCCGGGCGCGCACGATCGAGCTGACGAGCTACGCGGAGGTGGCGCTGGCGCCGGCCGCGGCCGATGCTGCAGCCGCCCCGGTCTTCGTGCAGAGCGAGATCCTGGCCGATCACGGCGCCATCCTGTGCACGCGCCGTCCGCGCGAAGAGGGCGAGCAAACGCCCTGGCTGCTGCACCTGATGCGGACCGACGGCGGCGCCGGCGCCTCCTTCGAGACCAGCCGCGCCGATTTTCTTGGACCCGGCGCCGGCCACGGGCTGCCAGCCGCCGTGCTTGCCGGCGGCGCCCTCGGCGGCCATGCCGGCTTCGTGCCCGAGCCGGCCGTCGCGATCCGGCGCGTGCTGGCGCTGGCGCCTGGCGAAGAAGCCACGGCCGACCTGGTGCTGGGCGCCGCCGGGACACGCGAGGCTGCCCTGCGCCTGGTGGAGACCTACCGCGAGCGCGATGCGGCCGACGCCGTTCCTGACCTGGCCTGGACCTGGAACCAGGCCCGGCTGCGCCAGCTCGACGCCAGCGAAGCCGAGGCCGAGCTGTATGCGCGCCTGGCCGGCTTCCTGCTGTATCCACAGCGGCTGTATCCGCAGCGCGCGCTGCGCGCCGGGCCGGCCATCGCCCCCAATGGAGCAAGCCGCGCAGCATTGCAGCGCTGCGGCATCGCCGGTGCGCATCCCCTGGTCCTGGCCAGCATCGGGGACGCGGCGAATCTGGACCTTGCTTACCAGCTGCTGCAGGCCCATGCCTGGTGGCGCCTGAAAGGCCTGCAGGCCGACCTCGTGCTCTGGCTGGACGGCACGGATGAGGCCTTGCACGACCAGGCCAGGAACCTGGTGGCGTCGCGTGTCGATGCGCAGGCAATCGGTTGCCCCGGCGGCGTGTACGTGTTCGCGGTCGGCCAGCTGGCGCCGGAAGAACTGGCGGCGCTGCAGGCGGCGGCCAGCGTCGTGCTAAAGGACGGCGGCGGCAGCCTGCGCGACCAGCTGCGCCGCGCGGAGACGGTCAGGACCACGCTGCCGCCCGCCCTGCAACCCGACCCGCATCCCGATGCCTGGAGCGTGCGCACACCGCAGCCACAGGGGGTACATGAGCAGCCACTGCTGCTGGACAACGGCATCGGCGGCTTCAGCGCCGACGGCCGCGAATACTGGATCCGCACCGGGCCGGGCCAGCATACGCCGGCGCCGTGGACGAACGTGCTGGCGAACCAGCACTTCGGCTCGGTGGTGTCGGAAAGCGGGGCTGCCTGCACCTGGCGCACCGATGCGCCGGCCTTGCAACTCACGCCCCGGCATACGGACCCGCTGCGTGGCGCCGCCGGCGAAGCCTTTTACCTGCGTGACGAGCACAGCGGCGTGTTCTGGTCGCCCACCGCCTTGCCCGCGCCGTCCGGCGGCGCGTACACCACGCGCCACGGTTTCGGCTACAGCGTCTTCGAGCACACGGCGCAGGGCATCCATTCCGAACTCACCAGCTTCGTGCCGCTCGACGCGCCGCTCAAGTACAGCGTGTTCAGGTTGCGCAACGACAGCAGCGTGCCACGCCGCCTGTCGCTGACCGGCTATGTCGAATGGGCGCCCGGCGCATCCCGCGTGCAGGTGCTGACCGGGCGCGACGAGGCCAGCGGCGCCCTGTTCGCCCAGGATGCCGACAGCCCTGGCGCCGCCTTCTTCCACCTCGATGCCGGCAACGCCGCCTTTACCTGCGACCGCATCGAGTTCATCGGCCGCGGGCGCAACCCGATGCGGCCGGCAGCCATGATGCGTGCCGGCCTGTCCGGGGCGCTTGGCGCCGGCCTCGACCCCTGCGCCGCCCTGCAGGCCGTGTTCGAGCTGCAGCCGGGCGAGCAGAAGGAACTGGTGTTCATGCTCGGCGCCGGCGCCGGCGTTCACAGCGTGGGCGAACTCGTGCAGCGGCACCGCGGCGTGGCGGCGGCTGGCGCGGCCCTGGACAAGCTGCGCGAGCACTGGTGCACGACCCTGGGCGTGCTGCGCATCGCCACGCCCGACCCGGCGCTCGACGTGCTCGTCAACGGCTGGCTGCCCTACCAGCTGATCGCCGGCCGCATGGGGGCGGGCAGCCAGGAGGGCCAGGGTTTCACGGGTTTCAGTGCGGGGCTGCAGGATGCAATGGCGCTGGTCCAGGTTCGTCCGCAACTGCTGCGCGAACAGCTGTTGCTGGCGGCGGCGCACCAGTTCGCCGAGGGCGACGTCCAGCACTGGTGGCAGCCGCCAGGCCTGCGCGGCGCGCGCACGCGCTGCTCGAGCGACTCCCTCTGGCTGCCGCTGGCCGCCTGCCGCTACGTTGCCGCCAGCGGCGACATGGCCGTGCTGGACGAATCCATCCCCTGGCTGGAAGGCCCGGCCCTGCAGGACGCAGAAGCATCGTATGTCGGCACGCCCGCGCAGTCGGACGGCCAGGACAGCCTGTACCAACACTGCGCTCGCGCGATCCGCCATGCCCTGCGCTTCGGCGCCCACGGCCTGCCGCTGATCGGCAGCGGCGACTGGAACGAGGGCCTGGACCGCGTCGGCGCGGCGGGCGCGGGCGAGAGCGTCTGGCTCGGGTTCTTCATGGCCGAGGTGCTGGCGCGCTTCGCCGAACTGGCCGAGCGCCGCGCCGACTTCGGCTTCGCCACCACCTGCCGCGCGGCGGGCCAGGTGCTGGCCGGCCGGCTCGAGGAGCACGGCTGGGACGGCGAATGGTACCGGCGCGGCTATTTCGACGACGGCGCGCCGCTCGGCTCGCACGGCAACGCGGAAGGCCGCATCGACGCGGCCACCCAGGGCTGGGCCGTGCTGTCCGGCGTGGCGGGCGAGGAACGGGCGGCGCGCGGCATGGCGGCGCTGGACGCCCACCTGGTGCAGGACGGCCTGGTGCGCCTGCTGGACCCGCCTTTCGACGGGGCCGGCCCCGACCCCGGCGCCATCCGCGCCTGGCCGCCCGGCATGGGCGAGAACGGCGGCCAGTCGAACCAGGCCGCGGCCTGGGCCGCGATGGCCTTTGCACGCCTGGGGCAGGGCGAGCGCGCCTGGGCACTGCTGGACATGATCAATCCGCTGAAGCGGACCCGGACCCGCGAAGATGCGGACCGCTACCGGCTCGCGCCGTATGTCGCGGCAGGCAGCGTCGCCGCCGCCGCGCCGCATATCGGACGCGCCAGCGGGAGCTGGTACACTGGCTCGGCTGGCTGGATGTACCGGCTGATCGTCGAATCGCTGCTCGGCATCGAATGCGACCATGCGCATCGGCGCGGGCGCAAGACCGGGCAAGCCGGCGATCAGTTGGTGCTGGCGCCGCAGCTGCCTTGCGGTTGGCCGGGCTTCCGCATGGAATACCGCTACCGCAGTACCGTGTACGAGATCGAGGTGCGCTTCGCCGAGGCGGGCGCGCTGCTGGTCGATGGCCGGGAACGCGAAGGCAACGTGCTGGACCTGGCCGACGACGGCCAGCGCCACCGCGTCGAGCTGCTGGTGCCGCGCCGGCACGGGCCCGCCATGGCGGCGGCATGCGAACCAACCCAATCGAAGTCCATCACATGAAGAAGACCACGCTGGCGGCCGGCGCCGCCATCCTGCTGTCCGGCGGCGCCGTCCAGGCCGCCGACTGGAGCGACACGGCCATCAGCTGGCGCTACGGCACCCGCTTCGCCGAGCCCTACAACCCGGAACACATCAAGAAGCACATCTTCGCGCTGACCCATGCCAGCGGCTACAAATACGGCAGCAACTACTTCAACGTCGACCTGCTGCAGTCCGACAAGACCGACCCGGCCTCGCTCGGCCAGTCCGAAGGCGCCCAGGAAGCCTACGTGGTCTACCGCCACACGCTGGATATCGGCGCCCTGCGCGGCAGCGAGCTGCGCTACGGCCCGGTGAAGGGCGTCGGCGTCACCTTCGGCTTCGACTGGAACACCAAGAACGACGTCGGCTACAACTCGCGCAAGCGCATGCTGGTGGCCGGGCCGACGCTGATGTGGGACGTGCCGGGTTTTCTCACCACCAGCATCCTGCTGCTGAAGGAATCGAATGCGCCGAGCGGCGCCTTCCCGCCGATCTCGAACGTGAACGGGCGCTACACCTACGACACCCACGCCATGCTGAACGCGAGCTGGGGCATTCCGGTGGCCGAGCGCCTGTCGTTCGAGGGTTACCTGAACTTCATCGCGGCCAAGGGGCGTGACGAGGTCGGCAACGGCACCGGCGCCGAAACCAATCTCGACATGACGCTGATGTACGACGCCGGCGCCCACTTCGGCCAGCCGAAAAACCGCTTCCGCGTCGGCCTCGAGTACCAGTTCTGGAACAACAAGTTCGGGAATACGCGTGCCACCACGGGCGGCGCCGGCCAGCGCGCCAGCACGCCGATGGTGCGCGCGGAATACCACTTCTGACACCATTTCCGATGCCTCCCGGCGCCGCGCCGGTGTGTAACGGACGAGCATTGCATATCGGAATCGCATAATATAATGGCAATTCCGGTTGGCATCTTTTGCGCCGGCCCCGACACACTGGACTGAGCATGCAAGTCATCAACGATATACGCCGCGCCTGGGCGCAACTGAGCGCCGGAAAGGCGGACCAGCCTTACCTGCCGTTCTGGCGCCAGCTGGCCGAGATGGCCTACCTGTTTTTCGTGCGCCGTATCGGCCCCGGCTATTACCTGCAGGCGCGCTGGTGGCGTACGGCGGTGCCGTTTGCCGACAAACGGGCCCACATGAACAAGAACGAGTACAACGAGTTCATCGACCGCTGGAACCGCCGCCCTTACCAGAAGAGCTCGCAACACAAGGTGATCGAAAAGGCGATCCTGCAACTGGTCGGCGTGCCGACCCCGGAATTCATCGGCTTCATCCACCCGCAGCGTGGAGCCCGTGCCGATGGGACCGCCCTGCGCAGCCTGGCTGACCTCGACGCCCTGTGCCGCGGCCTGGTGGGCCGGAAGATCTGCTTCAAGCTGGTGGAAGGCTATGGCGGCGCCGGCTTTTTTGCCTTCCAGGTCGAGGAGCGGGCAGGGCAGCCGGTGTTCGTGCACCCGTTTACGGGCGCGGTGACGACCCTGGCCGAATGGTGGCAGGCGGCCGGCGGCAACCGCGACGGCTACATCGTCGAGCATTACCTGCCCCAGCATCCGGTGCTGGCGGCGATCCACCCGAATTCTCTGAATACCCTGCGCATCTGGCTGTACCAGGCGCGCGGCGAGTGCCGCATCGCCGGTGCCTTCCTGCGCGTCGGGCGCAAGGGCAGCCTGGTCGACAACACCAGCAGCGGCGGCATCTTCTGCCCGGTCGATCTCGCCACCGGCACGCTGACCCATGCGGCGAATGCCAAGAATCCGCTCGACACGATGGACGTGCACCCGGACACCGGCGGCCGGATCAGCGGCGTGCAGCTGCCTTACTGGCGCGAGTGCCAGGACGTGGCGATGCGCGCGCTGCAGGCTTTCCCGCACGTGAACGTGGCCGGCGTGGACGTGGCGATCGGCGTCGATGGGCCGCGTATGATCGAGCTGAACGTGCGGCCGGACCAGATCGGCTGCGCCAGGATCAACCTGCCGTTGAAACAGGTGGATCGCTGGATGAGCGCGGCCTGATTAGCTTCTGTATATAGCCCACGAGCTATTGTTCAGGTGACATTGTCCTTTTATCAAAAAGTTTGGAATAAGTAGCAAGGGTTTCTGTTGCCAGCGCAAGAGGGAATGGTGATGCAATTGCAAAAATTGCATCATGAAAACCTCTCTCTTTCCCCTCTCTCTGGTCGCCCTGTCCATCCTGTCGGGCTGCGCTTCGGCGCTGCCCGTGCTCGACGAACACAGCGAATTCGAAGCCACCCTGCATGCGCCGTATCGCGCCCCGGATTCAGGCCGAACGGATGCGCGCACCTTCACGCTCGCCTTCGATTACCCGAATGCCCAGCAACCGCAACTGGTCGACTGGCAGCTGGAGCTGATCGCGCCGAGCGGCCTGGTGGTGCGCCGCTGGCAGGGCCAGACGAAGCTGGCCAATAACCCGGTGTCGGTGCAGGTGCCCTGGTCGGGCCTGGACGCCGGCAAGCTCGCCGCCGGTCTCTACCAGGTGCGCCTGCGCGCCGGCAGCCGCGATGCCGGCAGCACGGCGCCGTCCGCTGACGTGCATGAACAGGGCTGGCAGATCGAAGTCGGCCCGGCGCAAACGCCCAGCACGCCGCGCTTTGCGCCGCTGCCCATCGGCCGCACGCTGGGCGCCGCACCGGCGCTCGATGCCTTGCCCTACACCGTCTATCTCGGCAACCTGCACAGCCAGACCAATCACAGCGACGGTGGCGCAGCCCTGGATAGCTGCAAGGGGGCGCAGGAACCCTTGAAGGCGCCCTACGGTCCCGAGGCTGCCTACGCCTACGCGCACAAGCACGGGCTGGACATCCTGATGACGTCCGAGCACAACCACATGTATGACGGCTCGGCCGGCACCGGCAAGGATGCCGACGCCTCCGTCCCCGGCGCGCTCTATCGCAAGGGGCTGGAGGCCGCAGCAAGCTACAACGCGGCCCATCCGGACTTCCTGGCACTGTATGGCATGGAATGGGGCGTGATCGACAAGGGCGGCCACATCAACATCTTCAACAGCGACCAGTTGCTGGGCTGGGAAAAGAACGGCAAAGGTGAATTGCTGGCCGATGTGCTCACGCCGCGCAGCGATTACCCGGCCCTGTACACCCTGATGCGCGAGCGCGGCTGGATCGGGCAATTCAATCATCCGTCGTCCAGCGGCCAGTTCATGGCCGGCGGCGCCGCGCTCGGCTACACGGCGGACGGCGACGAGGCGATGGCGCTGTGCGAGGTGGTCAACAGCACGGCTTTTTCGGTCAACGACAAGGAAGGCGAAACCCGGCGCAGCAATTTCGAAGGGGCCTGCAACAAGCTGTTGGAAGCGGGCTTTCACGTCGCCTTCAGCACCAACCAGGACAACCACTGCGCCAACTGGGGCACGGCTTCCGGCAACCGCACCGGGGTCTTGATTCCGAACGGCGTGGCCCTGGGCCGCGACAGTTTCATCGATGCGTTGAAGGCGCGGCGGGTGTTTGCGACCATGGACAAGGGGTCGCAACTGGTCTTGAGCGCGAACGGGCACCTGATGGGCGAGCGCTTCAGCAACAGCGGTCCGTTGACGCTGGTGGCGAATTTCGCCAGTGTCACCGGCAAGCGGGTGGCGGCGGTGGCGATCATGGAAGGCGTGCCGGGGCGGGGCGGGGTGGTGACGCAGTTGTCGAGCGAGGCGACCACGACCTTCACGCCGGCGCCGGGTGCGCATTTTTACTATGCGAAGGTGACGCAGGCCGATGGCAATGTGCTGTGGTCGGCGCCGGTGTGGGTGACGCAGGAGCCGTAGCCCGGGACGGTGACCGTAGGGTGGGCACTCCGTGCCCACGCGGAAGCATGCGTCACGGCTGCTCTCTTCGATGCGCATCATGTGATCGGACGCCAACGCCCGCACAAGCGTTGCGTTAGCGCGTCGTTCCGCGTGGGCACAGAGTGCCCACCGTACGGTTGGAGCCAATGACTCCGGACTGGCTGCGAGTTATTCGAGGCCGGCTGCACAAACAAAAACGGCGAGCCCGCAGGCCCGCCGTTTGTATATGCCGATAAAGCTTACTCGCCCATCTGGCTCTGCAGGTAGTTCTGAATACCGACCTTGACGATCAAATCGAGCTGGGTTTCCAGCCACTCGATGTGTTCCTCGGTGTCTTCCAGGATCATCAGCAGCAAGTCGCGCGACACGTAGTCGGCGGCGGCTTCGCAGGCGGCGATGCCTTCCTTGACGGTGATCTGGGCGCCGCGCTCGAGCTTCAGGTCGCATTCCAGCATTTCCTGGGTCGATTCGCCGATCAGAATCTTGTGCAGGGCTTGCAGGTTCGGCAGGCCGTCGAGCATCAGGATGCGGTCGATCAGCTTGTCGGCGTGCTTCATTTCGCCGATCGATTCGTCGTACTCTTTCTTGCCGAGCTTGGTGAAGCCCCAGTGACGGTACATCCGCGCGTGCAGGAAGTACTGGTTGATGGCCGTGAGTTCGTTGGTCAGCTGCGCGTTGAGCAGCCGAATGACGTTGGGATCGCCCTTCATGATGGTGTGCCTTGTTCTGGTGGAGGTTGCCGCCATCATAGCAAAGGGCGCGACGGCGCGTGCCGGAAAAACCGGCACGGTCGGAGACGGGCGACGCTCAGGCCAGCTGGGCCGGGCGGAAACTCAGTTCGGTAACGGTCGTCTTGCTGTCGATGTGTTCGTTCAGGACTTCGCGGGCATAGCTCACGCATTTGCCACAGCAGGTGCCCAGGCCCAACTCCTGGCGCAGCTCGGCCACGGAGGTGATGCCGAGGTCGATGGCCTGGCGGATTTCACGGTCGGAGATGTTGTTGCAGACACAGACGATCATCGAATGCTTCCTTAACGCCGGGATAACGTTGCTTGATAATTAATGAGAATCGTTCTCATTCGTGTTGTATTCTGCTGAAACTCGGCCACGAACGCAAGCGGATTTGTTGTGTGTGGGTCCCTTAAATAGAAATAATTCGCATTTAGGTTTATGATGCTAGTATCTGTCTCATCAGCGCTACACGGATTGCGTCGCATCAGTAATCAATCGACCACTGAACCGCACCATGAGCGCGCATTGGCACTACTTCAACGGAACCCGCCATGACTCTCAATCCCACCCTGACCACGCTCGACGCACTGAAAGTCGGGCAAAGTGCTACCGTGATCCACCTCGCGCCCACCGCGCAGGGCGGCGCCGACGTGCCGCGCCGCCTGATGGAGCTGGGCTTCGTGCCGGGCGAGCGCATCCGCATGCTCAAGCGCGGCCTGCCGGGCGGCCCGGTGGCGGTCAAGGTCGGCGAATCGACCTTCGCATTGCGTAAATTCGAGGCCGCACTCGTATCAATTCAGCCGGAATAATCGATGGGTGTCATGGAACAACAGGTGGCGACGCGTGCGCCCCTGATCGCATTGCTTGGTAATCCGAACTGCGGCAAGACTGCCCTGTTCAACCGTCTCACCGGCTCGCGCCAGAAGGTCGCCAACTACGCCGGCGTCACCATCGAACGCAAGGAAGGCCACTTCACGTCGCCCAAGGGCCACGCCATGCGCGTGCTCGACCTGCCGGGCGCCTACAGCCTCACCGCCCAGACCCCGGACGAAGCGATCACGCGCGACGTGGTCGCCGGCCTGCGCGCCGGCGAAAAGTCGCCGGACATCGTGGTCTGCGTGGTCAACGCCACCAATCTGCGCCTGAACCTGCGCCTGGTGCTGGAAATCCAGCGCCTCGGCCTGCCGATGGTGCTGGCCCTGAACATGGTCGACGTCGCGAAGAAGCGCGGCATCGAGATCGACAGCGAACGCTTGTCGAAAGAGCTCGGCATGCCGGTGGTCGAAACCGTGGCCATCCAGGCCGGCGGCGAACGCGCCCTGGTCGAGCTGCTCGACAAGGCGGACCTCGACCTCAACGTCAAGCCGCAGCCGCTGGCCGCCATCGACGCCGTGCCGGTCGAGCAGACCCAGCGCGAAGTGCGCCGCATCGTCGAGGCCAGCACGAGCTATGCCCACGACAAGGGCAATTTGTCGGAAAAGATCGACAACGTGGTGCTGCATCCGGCGCTTGGTCCGGTGCTGCTGGCGGCGCTGATGTTCATCATCTTCCAGGCCGTGTTCAGCTGGGCCGAAGCGCCGATGGACTTCATCGAAAGCAGCGTCGGCGCCATCGGCGAATTCGTCGGCTCGGTGCTGGCCGAGGGCCCGTTGCACAGCCTGATCGTGGACGGCATCATCGCCGGCGTCGGCGGCGTGCTGGTGTTCCTGCCGCAGATTCTGATCCTGTTCTTCTTCATCCTGATCCTGGAAGACATCGGCTACCTGCCGCGCGCCGCCTTCTTGCTGGACCGGATGATGGGCGGCGTGGGACTCTCGGGCCGCGCCTTCATTCCGCTGCTGTCGTCGTTCGCCTGTGCGATTCCCGGCGTGATGGCGGCGCGCACCATCCAGAACCCGCGCGACCGCCTGGTGACGATCATGATCGCGCCCTTGATGACGTGTTCCGCGCGCCTGCCGGTGTACGCGCTGATCATCGCCGCCTTCATCCCCGAGCGCGAGGTCGGCATCTTCAACCTGCAGGGCCTGGTGCTGTTCGCGCTGTACGTGATGGGCATCGTCAGCGCCATGGGCGTGGCCTGGTACATGAAGCGCCGCAGCGGCAGCGGCCAGCATCCGCTGATGATGGAACTGCCCGCTTACCACTGGCCGCACCTGCGTTCGCTGGCGCTGGGCCTGTGGGAACGCGCGGTGATCTTCCTGATGCGCGTCGGTACCCTGATCCTGACGCTGACGATCCTGCTCTGGTTCCTGTCGAGCTTCCCGGGCGCCCCGGAAGGCGCAACGCAGCCGCCGATCTACTACAGCGTGGCCGGCATGCTGGGCCGCGCGCTGGAGTTCATCTTTGCGCCGATCGGCTTCGGCTGGCAGATCTGCATCGCCCTGGTGCCGGGCATGGCCGCCCGCGAAGTGGCGGTCGGTGCGCTCGGTACCGTGTATGCGCTGTCCGAATCCGGCGACGACGTGGCCAACACCCTCGGCCCGCTGATCGCCGGTTCGTGGTCGATGGCCACCGCGCTGTCGCTGCTGGCCTGGTACGTGTACGCGCCGCAGTGCCTGGCGACGCTGTCCACCGTGCGCCGCGAAACCGGCAGCGCAAAATATGCCTGGATGATGGCGGGCTACATGTTCGGCCTGGCCTACGTGGCCTCGTTCATCACCTACCGCGTCGCGCTGGCGCTGGGCGGCGGCTGATCATGTGGCAGGAGCTGGTCGTCGCCGCGTTCGTGCTGGTGGCCGCCGTGTACGTCGGCGCCAAGTACCTGCCGGCAGCCTGGCGCGTGCGCATCGTGAACCGCCTGTCGAAGGGCGGGGCGGATTCGCGGCTGGTGCGCTGGCTGGATACGGGCGGGAGCTGCGGGAGCGGGTGCAATAGCTGCAATACCTGCGAGACGCCGGCGGAGCCGACCCCGCCGGCCGGTAGCAAGCACAAAGTGATCAAGCTGCATAAAAAGTAGGGTGGACACCTGTGTCCACGCTGTCTCACCCTTTGCATATGTCCCCGTTACCGGGACGACCTGCGCCCTCCGCGCACGTTTGACCAAACACACACACCGGACACAACCGGCGGCCTACCATGCCGCACCATGTCCCGTTACCGCCGCCTCCTGACCGGTCCCACCTATTTCTTTACGGTGGTGGCCTACCGCCGCCGCCCTATCTTCTGCGATTCGGCATTGCGCACCGCTTTACGCGATGCGATTGCTACCGTGCGTCGAACACGCCCGTTTTCCGTGGACGCCTGGGTGCTGCTCCCCGATCACATGCATTGCATCTGGACGCTGCCCGAAGACGACCATGCCTATTCGATACGCTGGGCCGAAATCAAACGCTACGTGTCGAGCTGGTGCCGGCCGAAGCTGCGTTCTCCAAATCTGTTGACGCAAGCTGCGCTCGACCGGCGCGAGTCGACCATCTGGCAGCGCAGGTTCTGGGAACACCAGATTCGAGACGAGAACGATTTCGAAAAACACATGGATTACATCCATTTCAATCCCGTCAAGCATGGGTTTGTAAAGTCAGTGCGGGAGTGGCCACATTCGACATTTCACCGGCATGTGAGGGGTGGGGTGTATGTGGGTGATTGGGGCGGGTCGCCGGGTATCAGCGAGATGTTGATCGAGTAGGCGGTGGGGTGTGCATGAGTACGACCGCGTGGACACAGGTGTCCACCCTACGACAGCATGGTTGTTTCAAGAGGTGCCGCCAGGCGCCGTATCCAACCCGAGGGCTTCGATCAGGCGCTTGGCATCATACGGCGCATGCACCTTGATGTCGTTGTCGAAGTAAACGTACACGTCACGGCTTTTTCGCCTGGCCGGCGCTTTCGGCGACACACGTACCCCATCCTCCGGCTGCCCACCCATGCTCCACGCCCGTATCTTCCCAGCCCAGCGTTCGATCGCCGCATCGCCATACCCGCTCGCGTACAGCTCCTCATCCCCATGCAAGCGCAGGTACATGAAGTCGGCGGTCACGTCTTCCATGTAGGGCCACTTGCCCGCCGTATCCGCCACCACCAGCGCCACGTTGTACTTGCGCAGCAGCGCAATGAAACGCTCGTCGCGAAAGCTCTCATGCCTCACCTCGACCGCATGCCGCATCGGCCGTTTCGCATCCATGGCCAGCGACACCTTGCCCTCCATGCGCGGCTGGTACTCCAGCGCACGCGCCAGGGCCGCTTCGGTATCCTGCGGCAGCAGGGAAAGAAAATGCTCGAAGCGTTCATGGTCGAACTTCACCATCTCGGGAAACTGCCACAGGAAGGGCCCGAGCTTCTCGCGCAGTTCGAAGATGCCCGAGGCCAGCACGTTGGCCAGCGGCCCCTCGATCTCCTTCAGCTTGAGCATATGGGTGATGAAGCGGTTGCCCTTTACCGCGAAGAGAAAACCCGGCGGCGTGGCGGCGTACCAGGCGGCGTAGCTTTCGGGGCGCTGCAATGAGTAGAACGAACCGTTGATCTCGATGGTCGGCAGCTGGCGCGACGCGTAGTCGAGCTCGCGCGCCTGGGCCAGGCCCTTGGGATAGAAGACGCCGCGCCACGGCACGTAGCGCCAGCCGGAGATACCGATGAAGATCGCCATGGGGCGATCATAGAGGGGCAGGCTGCCGCGCTCGGTGCGTTGCCGAACGCGTGCAGCCAGATGCAGGCGTCAGGTCAAGGCAAGCTGACGGCGCACGCCGCCGGCCGCCACCACCTTGAACACGCCCACCACCTCCGACAGGCGCTCGGCCTGCAGGCGCATCGATTCGGCCGCGGCTGCTGCTTCCTCGACCAGGGCCGCGTTCTTCTGCGTCACGCCATCCATCTCGGCGATCGCGCGGTTCACCTGGCTGATGCCGGCTTCCTGCTCGGCGCTGGCGGCGGTGATCTCGCCGATGATGCCGTTCACCTGGCGCACGCTGGCGACGATTTCCTGCATCGTGGCGCCGGCGTGGTGCACCAGGGCGCTGCCCGCGTCGACCTTGCTCACCGAATCGTCGATCAGGGCTTTCACTTCGCGCGCCGCCGCTGCCGAGCGCTGGGCCAGGCTGCGCACTTCGCTTGCCACGACCGCGAAGCCGCGGCCCTGTTCGCCGGCGCGCGCCGCTTCCACCGCCGCGTTCAGGGCCAGGATGTTGGTCTGGAAGGCGATACCGTCGATGACGCCGATGATGTCGACGATCTTGCGCGAGGAGGCGTTGATCGAGTCCATGGTCTGCACCACCTGCTGCACCACCTCGCCGCCGCGCACGGCCACGTCGGCCGCCTGCGAGGCCAGCGTGTTGGCGTGGCGCGCATGCTCGGCGTTCTGCTGGACGGCGCCGGTCAGTTCTTCCATCGAAGACGCGGTTTCCTCCAGCGAGCCAGCCTGCTGCTCGGTGCGGTTCGACAGGTCGTGGTTGCCGGCCGCGATCTGGGCCGAAGCGCTGGCGATCGCCTGGATGCCGGTGTCGACTTCGCCGACGATGCTGTTCAGGCTGCCGTTCATCTCGCGCAGGGCGTCCAGCAGGTGGGCGGTCTCGTCATGGCCGCGCACCTCGATCACGGTGGTGAGGTCGCCGGATGCGACGGTGCGCGCCACGCTGACGGCGCGCGCCATCGGCCGGGCGATGCTGCGCGAGAGCGACAAGCCGAACAGCATCAGGATGGCTGACAGGACGATCGTCGCGCCCGAGAACCAGGCCACGCGTGGCCAGAAAATGGCGCCGATGGTGTCGGTGTAGACGCCGGAACCGACCACCCAGCCCCAGGCCGGCACGCCCTTGACGTAGGAGATCTTCGGCACCGGCGCATCCTGGCCCGGCTTCGGCCACAGGTAGGAAACGAAGCCGGCGCCGTCCTTTTTCACAACGTCGACCA
The DNA here is from genome assembly GCF_020708045.1 of Massilia sp. IC2-278. GTDB lineage: Bacteria > Pseudomonadota > Gammaproteobacteria > Burkholderiales > Burkholderiaceae_D > Telluria. The sequence continues at coordinate 12,901 of NZ_JAJFES010000002.1, read as the reverse complement.
TGGCCACGAACAGGTGCAGGCCGTTCGGATCGGTATTCGCACGCAGGTCCTGGCCATCGAGCTCGGGCTTGATCGGGTGCATCAGCATGCGCGGCGTCATGTCGTTGACAAAGATATATTCCTGGCCGCTGTAGCGCAGTGCCTTCAGCGTCACCAGGGCGGCGCGCTTGGCGTCAAGCTCGTCCATCGTGCCGGCGGCGGCCGCTTGCTGGTAGTGCTCGACGACACTGGTGGCCAGTTCGACCGCCTGGCGCACGCCGCTGCCGCGCTCGTCCTCGATCAGGCCGCGTTCGGATATCAGGAAACAGGCGGCAACGATGGCCATGCCAAGGCCGGTACTGAAGGTCAACAGGCCAAGTTTCTGGGCAATGGTCAGGCGTAGCAGTGTGAGCATGAAAAGGATCGGTCGTGGCGCAGTGGGAAAAATGACGGAAAAGCCGATAAGGGAGTTCAACGGCGCGTAAATACAAGTAGTTTTTTATGCAAAACTGATAAAACTGCGCAAGTATATCGAATGTTGCTTAAATAAAACCTCTAATCTGAAAATGTTCCTTGTCTTTTTGTAATGGCGCAACAATGCTAAGCTAGCGCTCCCTTCCACCACGGCATCGCGACCATGATCACCGTCCATCACCTGAACAATTCGCGCTCCCAGCGCATCCTCTGGCTGCTCGAGGAACTGGGCCTGGAATACGAGATCAAAAAGTACCAGCGCGACCCGAAGACCATGCTGGCGCCGCCGGAACTGAAGGCCGTGCACCCGCTGGGCAAGTCGCCGGTGATCACCGACGACGGCACCGTGGTGGCCGAATCCGGCGCCATCGTCGAGTACCTGGTCGAGCGCTACGGCAACGGGCGCCTGGTGCCGGCGGCCGGCACGCCGGAAAAACTGAAGTACACCTATTTCCTGCACTTCGCCGAAGGCTCCGCCATGTCGCCGCTGCTGATGAAACTGGTATTCGACCGCATCGAGAACGGCCCCATGCCCTTCTTCGTCAAGCCGGTCGCGCGCGGCATCGCACGCAAGGTGAAGGAGGGCTTCGTGAATCCGAACATCCAGGCCCAGCTCGACTACCTGGAATCCGAACTGAAGGCGCGGCCCTGGTTCGCCGGGAGCGAATTTTCCGCCGCCGACATCCAGATGAGCTTTGCGCTGGAAGCGGCGGCCTCGCGCGGCGGCCTGGGCGCCCAGTACCCGCAGCTGAGCGGCTTCCTGCAGCGCATCCATGCGCGTCCAGCCTATCAGCGTGCGCTGGAGCGCGGCGGCAAGTACGACTATGCCCGCTGATGATGACAAGGTGATGGCAAGCTGATGGCAAAACTGCTCGCGATCGACGGACTGAACATCGTGCGCCGGGTTTATGAAGCGAGCCCGGAGCCCGACTCCGACCTGAAGGCCGGCATCGCGCTGCGCCACGCGTTCTCGTCCTTCCGCAATGTGCTCGAGGTGCATGCGCCGACCCACGTGCTGGCCGCCTTCGACTACGGCGGCGAGAACTGGCGCCACGCGCTGTATCCGCGCTACCGCGAGCACCGCGCGCCGATGCCGGCCGTGCTGCGCGAAGCGCTGCCGGAATTCCAGGAGCGTCTGAAAACGGCCGGGGTGCCGGTGGCGATGCTGCCCGGCGTCGAGGCCGACGACGTGGTTGCCACCTGCGTGATGCGCTGGCTGCAGGAGAACCGCGGCGAGGCCATCGTCGCCACCACCGACAAGGACCTGCACGTGCTGATCGCGCACGGCGCCCTGGTCTGGGACCACTTCAAGAACGAGTGGCACGACGACGCCTGGGTGCGCAACAAGTTCGGCGTCGCTCCCGAGCTGCTGCACGATTTATTGGCGCTGATGGGCGATGCCACCGACGGCGTGCCGGGCGTCTCGAAAGTCGGCATGAAGACCGCCGCGCGCCTGCTCAACGCCTACGGCAGCCTGGACGCCGTGATGGCCGGCGCCGGCATCCTCAAGACCCCGCTGGGCGAGCGCTTGCGCGCCGAACGCGAGATACTGTATTTATCGCGCCAGCTGGTGCAGCTGAAGACCGACGTGCGCCTGGGCGTGACGTGGAAGATGCTGGCCTACGAGTCGCATTGAGAAAGGAAGCCCGGACATGCTGAAGGCAGTATTGGTGGATTCGAACGCGATCTCGCGCGGCTTGCTCAATACCGTGCTCACCGAAGGCAGCTACGACGTGGTCGGCCAGACCCACACCGGCCATGGCGGCATGCTGCTGGCCGCGAAGTTCCGTCCGCACCTGATCTGCATCGCGCGCGAGCAGGTCGAGGACAGCGACATCGTCGAGCAGCTGCGCGCCACGCTGCCCAAGACCCTGATCTTCATGGTCTCGGGCACGCTCGACGCGCCCACCATCCAGGGCGCCCTCGCGCGCGGCGTGCACGGCTTCATCGTCAGGCCCTTCAAGGCCGACGCCGTGCTCAAGACGATCCGGAATACCGTACTCGCCGTGGTCAAGAAGCAGCAGGGCGGCGGCGCCTGATTTCCTCGGCCGCAATCGCAGCCAGTTCCTCCAGGGCGCGCAGTTCGCGTTCGCGCAGGCGGCGCGGTTCGCGGTCCATCACGCACAAGGCCCCCAGCCGGAAACCCCGGGCGTCGACCAGCGGCACGCCGGCATAGAAGCGGACGTGCGGGGCGCCGGTCACCAACGGATTGTCGCGAAAGCGGCCGTCGAGCCGGGTATCGGCCACCATCATCGGCTCGCCGCCCAGGATCGTGTGGCTGCAAAAGGCCATGTCGCGCGGGGTTTCGGTAAAGCCGATCCCGACCCGCGACTTGAACCACTGGCGCTGGTCGTCCACCAGGGTCAGCATGGCGATCGGACTGTCGGTGATCTGGGCCGCCAGCCAGGTCAGGCGGTCGAACACGGTCTCGGGAGCGCTGCCGACCAGGCCGCTGGCGGCCAGCGCGGCCAGGCGCGCCGGCTCGTTGGCCGGCAGCGCGGGTGCGGCCTCCGCTTGGTGCATGGGGTTGGCAAGGAAATCCGGGTCGGCCTGCGACAGCAGCGGCGCCAGGCCGGCGCGTTCGCGTAGCAGCGAACTGACTGCGCTCAGGCGCACGCGGCGATGGCCGCCCGGCGTTTTCCAGGCGGGCAGCAGGCCGTTTTCGATCCATTGCTGGGCAGTACTCACCGCAATGCCGAGCAGCCGGGCTGCTTCGCGGGTAGTCAGGATCGGATCGTCCGAAGTTCCGGATGAAGGCGCGGACATGACAAAAACTCTTTCAACAAAGAAATAACCAAATGTGTATTCTACTGGACGATTTTCGAAATTTATCGAATTTGATGATGTAAGTTGCCAGAAAACATCACCATCCGTCCAGATTCCCGAATATATGGATGAGTTAATACAATTATTGTTGACGCGGAGAAATTTGACGAACAGAATGGGATCATTCGTCATTTTCATCATTTGTTTCGACGACCTCGTCAAGGAAGTTCATGCCCCATCGCCAACCCTCCGCGCAATACGAAACCGAGCGCCTCGATGCCCTGCGCAAGCTGGAGCTGCTCGATACGCCGCCGAGCGAGGCCTTCGACCGCATCACGCGCATGGCGGCCCAGCTGTTCAAGCTGCCGGTGGCGGCGGTGTCGCTGACCGATGCCGACCGCCAGTGGTTCAAGTCGCGCGTGGGTGTCGACCACACCTCGATCCCGCGCGAGAATGCCCCCTGCGCCAAGGTAGTCGACAACGGCGACATGCTGGTGGTGAGCGACATGCGCACCGACGAATGCTTCCACGACAGCCACCTGGCGCGTTCGGGCGTGCGCTTCTATGCGGGCGCGCCGCTGGTCACGCGCGACGGCCACTGCCTGGGCGCGATGTGCGTACTCGGCACCGAGCCGCGCGCAATCACGGAGGCAGAGCGCGAGGGCCTGGCCGACCTGGCCTCGATGGTGATGGCGCAGATCGAACTGCAGCACGCCATCGGCCGCATCGACCCGGCCAGCGGCCTGCCGAACCGCAGCCAGTTCATCGAGGACATGAGCGACCTGGCCAACGAGCGACCGCTTGGCGAGACCCGGCTGGCGGCGATGGTCAACCTCACCACGCCCGAACAGCTCAGCGACGCCATGCGCGCGATGGGCGCCGGCTACCTCGACGAGATCGTGGAGGAGGCCGTGCGCATGCTGCGCGCCGCGCTCGGCCCGGGCCGCAAGGTGTACCACGTGGCCCCGACCCAGTTCGTGTTCCTGGCCGAGCCCGACGCCGACGTCCAGCGCTTCTGCGACTGGCTGGCCAGCTGGATCGAACTGCGCGCGAACGCCATGACCTCGCGCTTCATGACCACCACCACCATCGGCGTGGCGCCGTTCCAGGTCGGGAAAAGCGACACGCTCGAGGTCCTGCGCGACATGCACAGCGCCGCCCACGACGCCCTCGACGGCTCGCGCCGCGTGCGCGTGTTCTCGGCCGAGCAGAACGCCGTCTTCCTGCGCCGCTTCTACCTGGTGAACGAATTCGGCGCGGCGCTGGAAAGCGCTGACCAGCTGCGCCTGGTGTTCCAGCCGAAGGTCGAACTGTCGACCGGGCGCTGCCTCGGCGCCGAAGCACTGCTGCGCTGGAACCATCCGGTGCTGGGCGAGGTGTCGCCGGGCGAGTTCTTCCCTTTGATCGAACAGACCTCGCTGGCGCGCGCTACCACGCGCTGGGTGCTGGCGCAGGCGCTGCAGCAGCTGGCCGCATGGCGCAACGGCGGCCTGAAGCTGCAGATGGCGGTGAACGTCTCGGCGGTGAACCTGACCGAAGCGGACTTCTGCGCCCACGTGGCCGAGCAGCTGCGCCGCCACGGTTTGCCGCCCGAGGCGCTGGCGCTGGAAATCACCGAAAGCGCGCTGATGAAGAACCGCGCGCTGGCCATGAAGACCCTGGAGGACCTGGCCGCCGCCGGCGTGCACCTGGCGATCGACGACTTCGGCACCGGCTACAGCAGCCTGGCCTATCTGCAAAGCGTGCCGGCCAGGGTGGTCAAGATCGACCAGAGCTTCGTGCGCGACCTCGATACCGACAAGCACAAGCGCGCGCTGGTGAGTACGGTCATCAAGCTCTCGCACGACCTTGGCCGCAGCGTGGTGGCCGAGGGCGTCGAAACCGCGGCGGTGGCCACCCTGCTGCTGGCGGAAGGCTGCGACCAGGCGCAGGGCTACCTGTACGCGCGCCCGATGGCGCCGGAAGACTTCGAGCGCTGGATCTGCGCCAAATGGACGCTGCCGCGCGAGCGCAAGGCGCTGGCGCCGATGGTGGCTTGCGCCTGACGAGCATGTGAAAAGCGGCGCCGCCATTTCGGGGCGCCGCTTTTGTAGGGTGGGCCGGGCCGCGCAAGGCACCTGTGTCCACGCGGTGCTGCGCATCCATGTCGATCACTGCCGCGAAGCGGTTGAGCCCGTTTCGTCATCGATCAACGATTTGAATGGCTGTGCGGCTCACAACGGTACGACCGCGTGGACACAGGTGTCCACCCTACGAAAAACAAATCGAAACGACAAAACAAAAACGGCGCACCGGATGATCCTGGTGCGCCGTTTTTATTGAAGCCGCAAGCCGCTTAAAACTCTTCCCACTCGTCGCCAGCCGTGCTGGCCAACTGCGCCTTGCGCACTGGCGCCGCCGGCTTAGCTGCCGCGACCTTCCCACGCGGCGCCGCTGGCGGCAGTGCCACCTTCACCGCACGCGGCGCAGCGGCCACAGGCGCCACCACCGTCGCGGCAGGCGCCGCCTCGCCGGTCCGGAACACCGCCACCGCTTCGGCCAGCTTGGCCGCCTGCATGCGCATTGCGTCGGCCGCGGCCGAGGTTTCCTCGACCAGGGCCGCGTTCTGCTGGGTCACCTGGTCCATCTGCACCACGGCGCCGTTGATCTGCTCGATGCCCGCGCTCTGCTCGCCGCTGGCGGCGCTGATCTCGCCCATGAGGTCGGCCACGCGGCGGATGCTCTCGACGATCTCGTGCATCGTGCTGCCGGCTTCATTGACCAGGCGGCTGCCGTCGCCGACCCTGCCGGCCGAATCCTCGATCAGTCCCTTGATGTCCTTGGCCGCCGCCGCCGAACGCTGGGCCAGGTTGCGCACCTCGGTGGCCACGACCGCGAAGCCGCGCCCCTGCTCGCCGGCGCGCGCCGCTTCGACCGCCGCGTTCAGGGCCAGGATATTCGTCTGGAAGGCGATGCCGTCGATCACGCCGATGATGTCGGCCATGCGCTGCGAACTGGCGTGGATGGCGTCCATGGTGCCGACCACTTGCTTGACCACGGCGCCGCCGCGCTCGGCCACGCTCGAGGCCACGCCGGCCAGCACGTTGGCCTGGCGCGCGTTGTCGGCATTCTGGCGCACGGTCGAGGTCAGCTCTTCCATCGACGACGCGGTTTCTTCCAGCGCGCTGGCCTGCTCCTCGGTGCGCGAGGACAGGTCCATGCTGCCGGCCGCCACCTGCGAGGAAGCCGAGGCGATCAGCTCGGTGCCGCTGCGCACGATCGTCACGGTGCCCAGCAGGCTGTCGTTCATCTTCTTCAAGGCCGCCAGCAGCAGGCCGAGTTCATCCTTCGTGGTGACCTCGATGCGGCTGGTCAGGTCGCCCGCAGCCACGGTCTCGGCAATCGCCAGGGCGCGCGCCACCGGCGTGGTGATCGAGGCCGTGATGCGCCAGGCGATGATGGCCGCCAGCGCCAGGATCACCGCGCTCAGGGCCAGCATCAGGCGCAGGGTATTGTCGTAGGTGGTGTCGGCTTCAAGCGCAGCTTGGGCGGCCAGCTTCTTCTGCATGTCGATCTGGCCGGTGATGACCTTGCGGTATTCGGCCAGCAGCGGACGGTACTCGTTCACCAGGTAGCTGGAGGCCTGCTCGATCTCGCCGACGCCGATGTGGCGCAGCAGCACGTCCTGGGCGGCCACGAACTTAGCGTTGTATTCCTGGCTCTGGCGCAGCAGGGCCTTGCCTTCTTCGCTGACGATGGTCGGGGCCAGCTTGTCGAAGGTGGCGGCGATGCTGGCGCGCGCCTTGTCGACGTCCGCGGCCTGCACCTTGCGGTCGGCCGGATCGGCGTTCAGCATCATGTTGCGCAGCGCGATCGAGACGTTGTTCACCTCGGTGAGCACGGCGTTCGAGGCCTCGATCTTCGGCATGTAGTTGTTGACGATGACGTCGGTGCCGGTCTTGATGTGGCCGAGCATGGCCGTGCCGAGCACGACGACGACGATGAGAAAGGCGCACAGGAGGCCGAAGCCGGCGAAAAGCCGGGTCCGTACGCGCAGGTTGGCGATGTTCATGGGTTTCGTCTCTGAGGTTGGGTCGGCAGCACTCGCCGGCCATGTGCCGGCATATTTACCGTTATTGCTGGATTTTCCGTCTGGCAATGTAGGGTAACGGTGCCGTGTGGCCCGACTCAATGGCGAAATACTAATTGCGGGGAAATTTTGTGCGATATGTTGCGGGTCTGCCGCAGGCAGGCGGCAAGAAGAAACGCCGGCACAAGGCCGGCGTTCGCTCAGGCGCCGAGCGCCCCGTCGATGATGCCGCCGCCCAGGCAGATGTCGCCGTCGTACAGCACGGCCGACTGGCCCGGGGTCACGGCCCATTGCGGGTCCGTGAAATTCAATGCAAAGCGGTCCATGCCTTCGGCCAGCACGTCGCAGGCCACGTCCTGCTGGCGGTAGCGCGTCTTGGCCGACAGCAGGCGCGGCTCCGGCGCTTCGCCCGCGACCCAGCTGGCCTGGCCGGCGTCCAGGCGCGAGGACAGCAGCCACGGATGGTCATGGCCCTGCACGATGTACAGGGTGTTGTTGGCGATGTCCTTGCGCGCCACGAACCACGGCTCGCTCGTGCCGTCGGCATTCTTGTGCGACTTCAGGCCGCCGATGCCGATGCCCTTGCGCTGGCCGAGCGTATAGAACGACAGGCCGATGTGCTCGCCCACGGTCTGGCCGTTGTCGAGCTTGATCGGGCCCGGCTTGTGCGACAGGTAGCGGTTCAGGAAGTCGCGGAAAGGGCGCTCGCCGATGAAGCAGATGCCGGTCGAATCCTTTTTCGCCGCGTTCGGCAGCTGCAGCTTCTCGGCGATCTTGCGCACTTCGGTCTTCGGGATTTCGCCCAGCGGGAACAGCGACTTCGACAGCTGCGCCTGGTTCAGGCGGTGCAGGAAGTAGCTCTGGTCCTTGGTGTGATCGAACGCCTTGAGCAGCTCGAACTTGCCGGCGGCGTTCTCGCGCACGCGCGCATAGTGGCCGGTGGCGATCAAATCGGCGCCCAGCTTCATCGCGTGGTCGAGGAAGGCCTTGAACTTGATTTCGGCGTTACAGAGCACGTCCGGGTTCGGCGTGCGGCCGGCCTGGTATTCGCGCAGGAATTCGGCGAACACGCGGTCCTTGTATTCGGCGGCGAAGTTGACGGCCTCGATGTCGACGCCGACCACGTCGGCCACGCTGGCCGCGTCGATCCAGTCCTGGCGCGTCGAGCAGTATTCGGAATCGTCGTCGTCTTCCCAGTTCTTCATGAACAGGCCAACGACTTCGTAGCCCTGTTCCTTCAACATCCACGCCGCGACCGAGGAGTCGACTCCGCCCGACATCCCGATCACGACTTTTTTCTTGCTCATTTTTTAAACCTGATTGGTGGTGGTAAGCCCACCCTCGAACACCGACGGGTGGGTGTGCAGCAGCGCCAGCTCGGTGCGCTTGCCGGCGAGGTAATCGTCCACGCATTGCAGTACGATGGGGCTGCGGTGGCGCTCGGCGCTGGCGGCGATTTCGTCGCGCGTCATCCACAGGGTGCGCAGGATGCCGTCGTCGAGCGGCTGGTCATACTGTCTGCCCGCTTTGCCGCAGAAGGTGAAGCGCAGGTAGGTGACGTCGGCGTTGCGCGACTTCGAGTGGTAGCGCGACATGTACATGCCGACCAGCGCCTCGGGAATGAACTCGTGCGCGGTTTCTTCCAGCGATTCGCGCACCACCGCCTGCTCCAGCGACTCGTGCGGGTCGAGGTGACCGGCCGGCTGGTTCAGCTTGATCCCTTCGCTCGTCTCTTCCTCGATCAGGAGGAAACGGCCATCGCGTTCGATGATGGCGGCAACGGTGACTGACGGTCTGAAGGTATGGGTCATGCGCGTCCTTGGAAATGAGCCGATATTCTACAGCGACCCGCAAAGCGTTGCTCGACAGTACGTGTGCAATGCAGCAAAAAAGCCCGAAGAAGCGCAATTTGATACAAAAAACGTGTGCATCTCGCCTCAGCTGTATCGTATTTACCATCGAAATGCCGAGCCAGATCGACTTGTCATTATCAGTAGATTCTTGTGCATGTTTACGTGTTAGATTGTGAACACAAAACCCAACAACAGGGAGGCGTGCATGAGAATCGGCATTCCGGTGGAGACGAGGCCAGGCGAAACGCGCGTGGCGGCGACTCCGGAAACGGTCAAGAAACTCGCGGGCAAGCACCAGGTCCTTGTCCAGTCCGGCGCCGGGCTGCACGCCGCCGTCACCGACGAAGCATATGCTGCCGCCGGGGCAAGCATCGTCGGCGCGGACGAGGCCTTCGGCGCCGAGATCGTGTTAAAAGTGCGCGCCCCGAACGAAGCCGAGCGCGCGCGCATGCAGCCGGGCACCGTAGTAGTCGGCATGCTGAATCCTTTCGACTCTGACAACATCGCCGCCATGGCCGGTGCGCGCCTGACTGCCTTTGCGCTGGAAGCGGCGCCGCGCATCACGCGCGCACAGTCGCTGGACGTGCTGTCCTCGCAGGCGAACATCGCCGGCTACAAGGCCGTGATGCTGGCCGCAAACACTTATCAACGCTTCATGCCGATGCTGATGACGGCTGCCGGCACCGTGAAGGCGGCGCGCGTGCTGATCATGGGCGTGGGCGTGGCCGGCCTGCAGGCGATCGCCACCGCCAAGCGCCTGGGCGCCGTGATCGAGGCCTCCGACGTGCGTCCGCCGGTCAAGGAACAGGTGGAATCGCTCGGCGCCAAGTTCATCGACGTGCCGTTCGTTACCGACGAAGAGCGCGAGATCGCGCAGGGCGTGGGCGGCTATGCGCGGCCGATGCCCGCCGACTGGATGCGGCGCCAGGCCGAACTCGTGCACGAACGCGCCAAGCTGGCCGACATCATCATCACCACCGCCCTGATCCCGGGCCGGCCGGCGCCGGTGCTCATCCGCGAAGAAACCGTGCAGGCCATGAAGCCGGGCTCGGTGATCGTCGACATGGCCATCGAGCAGGGCGGCAACTGCCCGCTGACGGAACTCGGCAAGACCGTGGTCAAGCATGGCGTCCACATCATCGGCGAGCCGAACCTGGCGGCGCTGGTGGCGGCCGATGCCTCGGCCCTGTACGCGCGCAACGTGCTCGACTTCCTGAAGCTGGTGTTCGACAAGGAAGACACATTCCACATCGACCTGGAAGACGAGATCGTGCGCGCCACGCTGCTGTGCCACCAAAGCGAAGCATTATCACGTAAATAAGACTGCGCACATGACAGGCCAAGAAAAGGAGACGGGAATGGACATCAGCCACACCATCATCAACCTGATCATCTTCGTGCTGGCGATCTACGTCGGCTACCACGTCGTCTGGACCGTGACGCCGGCGCTGCACACGCCGCTGATGGCAGTCACCAACGCCATCTCCGCCATCATCATCGTCGGCGCCATGCTCGCCGCCGGCCTTACCGAAGGGGTGCTCGGCCAGGCCATGGGCACGCTGGCCGTGGCCCTGGCCGCGGTGAACGTGTTCGGCGGCTTCCTCGTCACCCAGCGCATGCTGGAAATGTTCAAGAAAAAGGAACCGAAAGCGGCCGCACCGAAAGGCGCCGCCGGCGAATCCGCCACGACCTCGGCCAAGAGCGCCGCCAAGGAGGCCGCATGAACATGATCAGCATGAACATGGTCACGCTGCTGTATCTGGTGGCCTCGGTCTGCTTCATCCAGGCGCTGAAGGGCTTGTCCTCGCCCTCGTCCGCGCGCATGGGCAATACCTTCGGCATGGCCGGCATGGCAATCGCGGTCGCCACCACGATTGCCCTGATCTTCAAGCTGCAGGAGCAGTTCGCAAGTGGCCATGCCGGCATGGGCTTCCCGCTGGTGCTGCTGGGCGTGGTGGTCGGCGGCGCGATTGGCGCCTACGCCGCGAAAAAGGTCGAGATGACCAAGATGCCGGAATTGGTGGCGGCGATGCACTCGCTGATCGGCCTTGCCGCCGTGTGCATCGCGGTGGCGGCTGTCTCGGAACCGTGGGCCTTCAACATCGCCGAACGCGGCGGCGCGCTGCCCTTCGGGAACCGGCTCGAACTCTTCATCGGCACCTTTGTCGGCGCCGTTACCTTCTCGGGTTCGGTGATCGCCTTCGGCAAGCTCTCGGGCAAGTACAAGTTTCGCCTGTTCCAGGGTGCGCCGGTGCGCTTTGGCGGCCAGCACATCCTGAACCTGGTCATTGCCATTGCGATCATCGCGCTCGGCCTGGTGTTCTGCTTTTCCGATGCGGTAGAGCCGGCCTGGACGCCGTTCGCCATCATGGCAGCACTGGCCTTCATCCTCGGCGTGCTGATCATCATCCCCATCGGCGGCGCCGACATGCCGGTGGTGGTGTCGATGCTGAACTCGTACTCGGGCTGGGCGGCGGCCGGCATCGGCTTCTCGCTGAATAACTCGATGCTGATCATCGCCGGTTCGCTGGTCGGGTCGAGCGGCGCGATCCTGTCTTACATCATGTGCAAAGCCATGAACCGGTCCTTCTTCAACGTGATCCTGGGCGGCTTCGGCGGCGAAGCGGCAGCCGCAACGGGCGGCGCGCAGGAACAGCGCCCGGTGAAGTCCGGCTCGGCCGAGGATGCCGCCTTCATCCTGCAGAATGCCGAATCGGTGATCATCGTGCCCGGCTACGGCCTGGCGGTGGCGCGCGCCCAGCACTCGGTGAAGGAGCTGGTGGACAAACTCACCGAGCACGGCGTGACGGTGCGCTATGCGATCCACCCGGTGGCGGGGCGCATGCCGGGCCACATGAACGTGCTGCTGGCCGAGGCCGAAGTACCCTACGACCAGGTGGCCGAGATGGAAGACATCAACGGCGAATTCGGCCAGACCGACGTGGTGCTGGTGCTGGGCGCGAACGACGTGGTGAACCCGGCGGCGAAGGACCCGAAATCGCCGATCGCCGGCATGCCGATCCTCGAGGCGTACCGCGCCAAGAGCATCATCGTCAACAAGCGCTCGATGGCGTCGGGCTATGCGGGCCTGGACAACGATCTGTTCTACATGCCGAACACGATGATGGTGTTCGGCGACGCCAAGAAGGTGATCGAGTCGATGGTAAAGGCGGTCGAGTAGGGTTTAAAACACCTCTCCGGCGATCTGCTTGCCGTCGACCACGATCTTGACGCTGACCGAGAGCAGGGCGTAGGCGAAGACCTCGACGAAATACGATTTGCCATCCGGGCGTGCGATGGTCGCCGCCACCACGGGGCGGGTCTTGTCGAGGGCGAACAGCTGGCGGGTTTCGGCGACCTGCTCGCCGTCGACGAAGAGCTTCAGGCCATCGTTCCACGAGTTGCGCACCTTGATCTCGCTGCCTTCCCAGTTGGCGAGCCACTCCTTGGCGAACCATTCCTTGCTGTCCGACGGTGTGAAGCGCTGCTGGGCCGCCTGGCGGGTCATGCCCATCAGGGCACCGAGTTCGGCCCAGGAACGGCCAGCCTGGCGCGCCTTGCCGGCCGCTTCCCTGCGCAGGCCCTCGCAGATCTGCAGGCCGGCGCTGCTGGCTGCCAAGAGGCGCAGGGCGTTGTCGGCTTCGGCGTCGGGCGTGTCGACCAGGTTGGCGTGGGCGATGACGGCGGCTTCGATGGATTGCTGCAGGCTGGCGCGCTGTTCAGGAGAGAGGGGGGCGGGCTGGGTGGGCGTTGCGGTGGT
>NZ_JAJFES010000029.1 GCF_020708045.1 Massilia sp. IC2-278 | reverse complement strand
GTTTTGTTTCCGTGCCCTTCATGACCTGGTGCGGCGTGCGCATCCACAATGCGGTGGCCACCAGCGCGGCGCTCGGGTTTCCGATCGCGCTGGCCGGCACACTGGCGAACGTCGTGTATGGCTGGGGCGAGCCGGGCTTGCCGGAGTATTCGCTCGGCTTCATCTATGTGCCGGCCTTGTCGATCATCGTCGCGGCCAGCGTCATGATGGCGCCGCTGGGGGCGCGCACCGCGCACCGGATGCCGGTGAAGGGCTTGCAGCGGATATTCGCGCTGATCCTGTATTCGCTGGCGGCCTACATGTTCTGGAAGGCGGCGACGACGTAAGCAGCGTCCCCGCTAGGACGAACCGCGCGGGAACATGTCGCCCGGCGTCACGCCGGTGAACGCACGAAACGCCGCGATAAAGGCCGACATGCTGTCGTAGCCGCAGACGACGGCAACGTCGGTCACACGGTCGCCGCGCTCGAGCATGGGCAAGGCGGCCAGGATGCGCAGGCGCTGGCGCCAGGCGCGGAAGGTCAATCCGGTCTGCTGCAGGAAAAGGCGGCTCAGGGTCTTTTCCGATACACCCAGCTCGAGCGCATGGTCGAGCAGCCGCTTGTCGCTGTCGAGCTGCGCTTCGAGCGCGCGGCAGATGGTGCGCAGGCGCGGGTCGCCCGGCCATGGCAGGGCCAGGTCGGCTTCGGGCGCGCAGGCCAGCTGGTCGAGCAGCACCCCGACCAGCCGGCCATGCGCGCTGGCCTCGTCGTATTCGGCAGGATAGCCGCTGAACGTGCGGATCAGCTCGCGCAGCAGCGGCGTGACTTCCACGACCCGGCAGGCGCCGGCGGCTTCGGCCAGGGCAGTGGGCTGGATGTACAGGCTGCGTATTTCCGTCCCCGCGAAACTGTGCACCGCATGCGGCGCGCCGGCCGGAATCCAGATCGCGTGCAGGGGCGGCGCCATGTAGCGCGCCGTATCGGTAATGACTTCGATGACACCGCGCGCGGCATACGACAACTGTGCCCACGGGTGGCAATGGCGCTGGCCGATCGCGCGGTTGGGCAGCCCCAGTGCATGGCCGTAGACCGGCCGCGGAAGTGCACGGAAGGTCCTCAGTTCCTCGATGTCGCGCAATGCGATGTCCGTTTGGCGATGTTTCATATCCGATCAGCGTTAAACCTCTACAGCCCGCTACGGTACAGTACCGCCCATTGATCCACAACGGGTAGCGGCCTGTCGTCATCGGCCCTGGCCGTGTCGCGCCTGCGCTGCCTGTCCGACGCTTCCCGCCCCATCCATGTTGAAACAGCTCCCACGCACACGCCGCGTCGTCCGGCGCAACGGCAGACCGTTCGCGGCCAGCCCCTTGCTGGCGGACGCCTTGCCGCGCTGGCGCTCGCGCTTCCTGCAGCGCCTCCTCGTGTGCGGCTTCGCCGTCCTGGCGGCGCGCGCGGTCTGGCTGCAATGCGTCACCGGCGACTTCCTGCAGCAGCAGGGCGCCTACCGCTATGCGCGCACGCTGACCCTGGCCGGCACGCGCGGCCGCATCCTCGACCGCGACGGCGCGACCCTGGCCGCCTCGGTGCCGGCGGTGTCGGTGTGGGCCGTGCCGAATGCACTGCGCGACGCCGCGCCAGAGACGGTCGACGCGCTGGCGCGGCTGCTGCGGATGGACGGCGCGGGGATCCGCAAGCAGGCCAGCCGTGCCAGGCAGCTGGTTCCCCTCAGGCGGCAGGTGGAGCCGGAGGTCGGGCGGCAGCTGGCGGCCCTGCGCATCCGCGGCATCGGGCTGAGCGAGGAAACCCGCCGCGTCTATCCGCAAGGCGAAGTCGCCAGCCAGATCGTCGGACTCGTCGGCAGGGAAGGGAACGGTCTGGAGGGGATCGAACTGGCGCGCGAAGACCGCCTGCCCGGCAAGCCGGGCGACCGCCGCGTGATCCGCGACCGGCTCGGGAACATCGTCGAGGAGGCGGGCACGGTCTCGCCGCAGCCGGGGCGGGATGTGGTCCTGTCGATCAGCAGTGCGATCCAGTACACCGCGTTCAAGGAGCTGAAGTCGGCCGTCGAGACCTTCCAGGCGCAGGCGGGCAGCGCCATCGTGGTCGACACGCGCACCGGCGAGATCCTGGCGCTGGCGAACTACCCGAGCTACGACCCGAACATCGCTTCGGAACGCCAGCGCGCGGCGATGCGCAACCGGGCGCTCACCGACAGCTACGAGCCGGGTTCGGTGCTCAAGCCGTTCACGGTGGCGCTGGCAATCGACCAGGGGCAGGCAACGCCCGACACGCTGGTCGATACCGGCGCCGGCCGCCTGGTCATCCATGGCGCGCCGATTTCCGATACCAGCGCCCACGGCGTGATCAGCGTCAGCGACGTGCTGCGCTATTCGTCCAACATCGGCACCGCGAAGCTGGCGCTCGGGATGCGCCCGCGGGACATGTGGGACATGTTCACCAAACTCGGCTTCGGCCAACCGCCGCAACTGGGCTTTCCCGGTGCGGCGGCCGGAAGGCTGCGTCCCCATGCTTCGTGGCGGCCGATCGAGCAGGCGACCATGAGCTATGGGAACGGCATCGCCGTGTCGCTGGTGCAGCTGGCGCGTGCCTATACCGTCTTCACGAACGACGGCAAGGCGATTGCCCTGACGCTGGACAAGCAAACCGGTACGCCGGCGGGGACGCAAGTGATCGCGCCGGCCACCGCGCACGCGATGCGGCGCATGCTGGAAAACGTGGTGACGAATGGGACGGCGAATGGAGGGCGGATTCCCGGCTACCGAGTCGGCGCCAAGACCGGGACGGCCTATAAAGCGGTGAACGGGCGCTATGTATTGCCGCGCAAGTACGTCGCCTCGTTCGTCGGTATCGTGCCGATGTCGGCGCCGCGTTTCATCGTTGCAGTCGTGATCGATGAACCGTCGGGCCGCCAGCACTACGGCGGGCAGGTGGCGGCGCCGGCCTTTGTCGGGATTGCCTCGAAGGCCTTGCAGGTGGCGAACATCGCGCCGGACGCGGCCGTCGAGGGGGCGATGCCGCCGGCCGAGGCGGGCGACATCGAGGACTGATCTATCAGGTCGAACGCAACGTCTGCTTGCCGTCGCGCGAGGAATACGCCCAGGCCAGCATGACCAGTGCCGCGACGATCATCGGCAGCGACAGCACCTGCCCCGAGGTGATCGGCAGGCCCATGACCGTGGTTTCCCAGTCCGGCACGCGGAACCATTCGGTGAAGAAGCGCGCGCAGCCGTACAGCAGGGTGAACATCGCGCCCACCGCCAGGCGTGGACGCGCCTTGCGTGCGAACGGCCACAGGATCAGGAACACCAGGATGCCGTCGATCAGCATCTGGTACAGCGGCGACGGGTGGCGCGGGGTGTCGAGGAAGCCGATGCCGTTCGGGTTCGGCCACAGCATCGCCCACGGCAGGCTCGGGTCGGCGATGCGGCCCGGCAGTTCGTGGTTGATGAAGTTGCCCAGGCGGCCGGCGGCATAGCCCAGCGGCACCATCGGCGCGATAAAGTCGTACACGTCGAGGATGTTGCGCTTCGATTTACGCGCCCACAGCGCCATCGCGATCAGCACGCCCAGGAAGCCGCCGTGGAAGGACATGCCGCCTTTCCAGACCTTGAGGATTTCCAGCGGGTTGGCAAAGAAATAGCCCGGCTGGTAGAACAGCACCTCGCCCAGGCGCCCGCCGAGCACGACACCGAGCATGCCGTAGAACAGCATGTCGTCCAGGTCTTCCGGCTTCCAGCCCTGCGCGGCGATGTGCGGCTGCTTGATGCGCACGCGTCCCAGGATGATAAACATCGCGAACGCGAGCACGTACATCAGGCCGTACCAGTGGATGTCCACGGGGCCGACCGAAAACGCGATCGGGTCCGGATTCGGGTGTACCAGCATATTATTCTTTCCTCAGTAATTCCAAAAAGCCCCGCAACACCGGCGAGGCATTCTCGCGGCGCCAGGCCAGCCCGAGTTCCACCAGCGGTGTCGGATTGGCAAGGGCACGGTATTCTACGCCGGGACGCTGCAGGTTCGACACGGATTGTGGCACAAGTGCCAAGCCCATGCCCGCGGACACGAGGCTGACGATGGTCTGCATCTGGATCGCTTCCTGGCCGATCGATGGCGTGATGCCGGCGTCGTGGAAGCAGCTGAGGATGGCGTCGTAGAGTGCCGGCGCACTTTTGCGCGGGAAAATGATCAGCGGCAGATGGGGCAGGGCGCGCAGGTCGACCAGTTGGCCGTCCGCCGGCAGCAGGCCTGCCGGCGCACACAATACCAGCGGTTCTTCGAGCACGCTGGCGTAGTCGAGCAGGGCTTGCGCCTTGTCGGGCAGCGGCGGAATCAACAGGCCGGCGTCGATGCGGCCGTGCAGCAGGTCGTCGATCTGCAGGTCGGTGGTCGCTTCCTGCAGCACCAGTTCGACGTTCGGAAATGCCGCGCTGTAGTCGCGCAGCAGGGGCGGCAGCACACTGTAGTCGGCCGGCGTGACAAAGGAGAGGGCCAGGCGACCCGACTCGCCGGCGGCGGCGCGGCGCACCAGCTCCGGCATGGCAGCGGCTTGCTCCAGCAGGCGGCGTGCTTCGGGCAGCAGGGCGGCGCCGGCGGGCGTCAGCTCGACCTGGCGCCGGGTGCGCAGGAACAATGGCGCACCCAGGGTTTCCTCGAGCGCGGCGATGGTTTGCGACAACGGCGGCTGGGTCATGTGCAGGCGCTGGGCGGCACGGCCGAAATGCAGCTCTTCAGCCACGGTAACGAAATAGCGCAGCTGGCGCAGTTCAAGATTCATCGATATGCGTTTCCATGGTTTATAGAGTGACTGATATGTTTTGCATATCACAGCCCGGCAAATCTTATATTTGACGCCCCCTGGTGCGCAAGGCATTCTCTCAAGACTGTTTTCAAGGAGTTATGCCATGGCCAACCCACCGCGCTACAACCGCCGATCCAGCAATATCACCGAGGGCGTGGCCCGCGCGCCGAACCGCTCGATGTACTACGCGATGGGCTATCAAAAGGATGATTTCGACAAGCCGATGATCGGCATCGCCAACGGCCACTCGACCATCACGCCCTGCAACTCGGGCCTGCAGAAGCTGGCCGACGTGGCGATTGGCGCCGTGAAGGAAGCCGGCGGCAACCCGCAAGTCTTCGGTACGCCCACCATCTCCGACGGCATGTCGATGGGCACCGAAGGTATGAAGTTCTCGCTGATCTCGCGCGAGGTGATTGCCGACTGTATCGAAACCTGCGTGAACGGCCAGTGGATGGACGGCGTGGTCGTCATCGGCGGCTGCGACAAGAACATGCCGGGCGGGATGATCGCCCTGGCGCGCGCGAATGTGCCGGGCATCTATGTCTACGGCGGCACCATCAAGCCGGGCAACTGGAAGGACAAGGATCTCACCATCGTGTCGGTGTTCGAGGCGGTGGGCGAATTCACGGCCGGGCGCATGAAGCAGGAAGACTTCGAGGGCATCGAAACGAATGCCTGTCCGTCGTCCGGTTCCTGCGGCGGCATGTACACGGCCAACACCATGTCGTCCTCGTTCGAGGCGCTGGGCATGTCGCTGATGTATTCGTCGACGATGGCGAACCCGGACGACGAAAAGGTGGGCTCGGCGGCCGAATCGGCGCGCGTGCTGGTGGAAGCGGTAAAGCGCGACCTGAAGCCGCGCGACATCATTACCCGCGAATCGATCGAGAACGCGGTGTCGCTGATCATGGCCACCGGCGGCTCGACCAACGCCGTGCTGCACTACCTCGCCATTGCCCACGCCGCCGACGTCGAATGGACGCTGGACGACTTCGAGCGCGTGCGCCGCAAGGTGCCGGTCATCTGCAACCTGAAGCCTTCCGGCCAGTACGTGGCGACCGACCTGCACAAGGCGGGCGGCGTGCCGCAGGTGATGAAGCTGTTGCTCGATGCCGGCATGCTGCATGGCGACTGCATCACCATCACCGGCCGCACCCTGGCTGAGGAACTGGCCGAGGTGCCGTCCGTCCCACGCGCCGACCAGGATGTGATCCGCACGATCGACCAGGCGCTGTACGCCCAGGGCCACCTGGCCATCCTGAAGGGTAATCTGTCGCCGGAAGGCGCGGTGGCGAAGATCACCGGCTTGAAGAACCCGGCGATTACCGGCCCGGCGCGCGTGTTCGACGACGAATACTCGGCGATGGACGCTATCCTCGGCGACAGGATCAACGCCGGCGACGTACTGGTGCTGCGCTACCTCGGCCCGAAAGGCGGCCCGGGCATGCCGGAAATGCTGGCGCCGACTGGCGCGCTGATCGGCAAGGGGCTGGGCGAATCGGTGGGTTTGATTACCGATGGACGTTTCTCGGGCGGCACCTGGGGCATGGTGGTCGGCCACGTGTCGCCGGAAGCCTTCGAGGGCGGGACGATCGCGCTGGTGCGGGAAGGGGATTCGGTGACGATCGACGCCAACCAGTTGCTGATCCAGCTGAACGTGCCTGAGGAAGAAATCGCTCGCCGCCGCACGGAATGGACCCAGCCGGCGCCGCGTTATACGCGCGGCGTGCTGGCCAAGTTCGCGAAACTGGCGTCGAGTGCCAGCAAGGGCGCCGTGACCGGCTAATTATCAATAAAAAGGGCGCTCATCGGTGCAGGGCAAAAAACCTGCGCCGATTCCTCATTTGCGCTTGTCGAAGGTTTTGTTCACCCGCGCCTTGCGGCGCCTGTCGTCTTCGTCGTGGGCTTTCTTCTTGTCCCAGCCGAGCAGCTTTTCGATGTATTCGAACCAGATAAAGGCGAACACCATCAGGCCGACGATCCACCACCAGGACAGGTTGGCAAAACGCCAGACTTCAAAGAAGCGCAGGGCGACGAGGGCGGCAATCAGCACGATCAGGGGCATGGTGGTTTCTCCGGAATGCGGCCATCTTACAAAAGATTTTCGATGCTCTGTAGCAAAATAACGTCCTGTGGCGGAAACGCCTCGCCTGCAAAACGTAAGCGTCGTTACAGAGTGTGACGGCGGCTTATCACCGCTGGGAAACGCGGTAAAATGCGGGCATTAACCATGGAGAATCTTAGATGAAACGGTCCCTGATGTTGTGCGTAGTGTTGTCGGCTCTTGCTTCTTCCAGCGCATTTGCGCAGGCCGACCTGGCGAAAGCGAAGAACTGCATGGCTTGCCACGCCGCGGCAACCAAGCTGGTGGGTCCAGCCTACAAGGACGTGGCCGCGAAATACGCCGGCCAGAAGGGCGCCGAAGACAAGCTGGTGGCCAAGGTCATGAAGGGCGGCTCGGGCGCCTGGGGTCCGGTACCAATGCCGGCCAATCCGCAGGTGAGCGAAGCGGAAGCGCGCAGCCTGGTGAAGTGGGTGCTGGATACCAAGTAATTCCAGAAGTATCGCGATGAAGCGCGCCGGCGTGAGCTAGGCGCGCTTTTTTTCGTCCCGCGATCCTGGGCGGACGCTGGCGATACTGCTGGCGTGACCCTTCGCCCGATGAATTCGCCGAAACGTGTGCAATATTGTTGGCTTGACCCGTAGGGTGGGCACTCCGTGCCCACGCGGTTACGTGCGTGACCGTTCTACGTTGGCAGTGACGATTCGCTCGCAAAGCATGTAAGGGTCAGGGACTCCGCTTTGGCGTTACGAGCGACACATCAACGCCGCAGGTGCAAGGGTAAGCACGTAACCGCGTGGGCACGGAGTGCCCACCCTACGTTGACGCAAGTGGCTTCGGCGACAGGTCGATATGCGGCAGAGACCCCGATCAACGAATCACATCCAGCTTGCTCTTCTTCCCGCCCTTGTACGTAAACAAGGTCAGCGCCCCATTCTCGATATCGCCCTTGGCATCGAACCTGATATCCCCCGTCACGCCCGTGTAACGGATCTTCTTCAGCTCCGGCAGGTATTTCACCGGTTCGACCGATTTCGCATTCTGCATGGCGGCCGCCATTACCATCACCGCGTCATACACATACGGCGCATACAATTGCACGTCCTGCCCGGTCTTCTGCCTGAAGCGGGCGCGGAAGTCGGTCATGGTCTTTTCCTGCGCGGCGCCGGTCACGCCGCCGGCCTCGGCGCAGATCACCTTGCCTTCGGCGCCGACGGCATCCCCGGCCAGGCGGCCCAGGGAGTCGGTGCAGATGCCGTCCCCACCCATGAATTTAGCGGTAATGCCCAGGTTCTTCATCTGCTTGAGCATCGGTCCGGCCACCGCATCCATGCCGCCAAAGAAGATTAAATCCGGCTTCTTGGCGCGGATCGAGGTCAGGATCGCCGTGTAGTCGGTGGCGGTGGCGCTGGTGAATTCCTTGCCGACGATTTTCACGCCCGTGCCCTTGGCATTCTTCGCGAACTCCGAGGCCACGCCCTGGCCATAGGTAGTGCGGTCGTCGATGACGGCGATGTTCTTCGCCTGCAGCGTATCGACCGCGTAGCGCGCCAGCGTGCCGCCCAGCTTGGCGTCGTCGGCCACCACGCGGAAGGCGCCGGCATAACGCTGGCGCGTGTACAGCGGCGAGGTCGAAGCCGGCGAAATCTGCGGGATGCCGGCGTCGTTGTAGATTTTCGAGGCCGGAATCGAGGTGCCCGAGGCCAGGTGCCCGATCACGCCTTTCACTTTCGCGTCGACCAGTTTCTGGGCCACGGCCGTGCCTTGCTTGGGATCGGAAGCGTCGTCCTCGGCCACCAGCTGGAAGGTGATCTTCTGGCCGTTGATTACGATGCCCTTGGCATTGAGTTCCTCGACCGCCATGCGCGCGGCGTTTTCCATGTCCTTGCCGAGGTGGGACACCGGACCCGAGGTCGGGCTGACGTGGCCGATCTTGACGACCTGCTGGGCGCCGGCGCTCCCGGCAACCAGCAACGCGACGGCAAACGGGATGAACTTGAGGGTCATACAGTCTCCAGAAATGGTGGTTGGCGACAGCGCGCAAGACCGCCAGCGTGCGCCGGTTGTGGTTTATGCAGAGCAAAAGGTACAACAATTTACAGGCTGGGGAAAGCGATAAAACGGCGCTGCCCGGTGATGGGGCGGAGGAGGGGCGCAGTGCACGCGGGCAGGGCGCAAACGAGCGGCATCCGCCCCGTGGCGGGGCAGGTTGCGTGCGGCGAAATCGGTTTATTTTTGTCCGAACTGGACGGAAGCGACCTGCTGGGCGACGACCTGCTCGACGGCCTGGCGCACGCCTTGCTGGATTTGCTCGTTGGCCGAGGACAAGGCGCTGCGGACGATGGCATCGATCTGGGTTTGCAGCTGCAGCACCACGCGCTCGGCGATGCGGCGTTCGAGCTCGTCCCAGTCGGGTTCGGCGGCCGGCGCCGGGGTGGCCTCGACAGCCGGTTCCTGCGTGATCTCTGCGGCGGGCGCTGGCGCCCCCTGCGGAATGGACTCGGCAAGCGGTGCAGGCGCTGCTGCAGGTTCGGGTTCGAAGACCGGCTCCTGTTCCAAAGGCGCTGCTTCTGTCGCCGGCTCCAGCGCGGGAATCGGCGCCGCCTCGACGGTCGGCTCCGCAGGCGCCGTTTCAGGCTTGGCCGGCGGCACCGGTTCCAGCACGAATGGCTCCAGCACAACTTCAGTCAACACGGGAATGCTGCTATCGAAGGCTGGATTCTTGTTCATGATTGGTTGGCGACGAAGTGGGTCAGCGGGTAGGACTGCTTCTTGTAGGCGACGTAGCGCTGGCGGCCGGCTGCCGCATCTGCTTCGTCGGTTGAGATGATCTCGAACACGCGCGCGAATTCGGCAAACGTGGACGGCGTGCGGCGCGTGAGGTTGACCAGCATTTCGCGGTGGGGCAGGTCGACGTCTTCGCGGTCGGTGATGACGATCGGGGTCTCGGCGGCCAGCGGGTCACCGGCGAGCACGTGGGGGATGAAATCGGTGTCGGACAGCGTCCACAGCGCTTCGTTCAGGGCGGCGGCCTGGGCCGCGTCTTCGGCGAGCAGCACGACCTTGGCGCGCGTCGACCAGGCCTTGCGCGCGAGGCGGCAGGCGTAGATCAGCTTGTCGGGAATGTTGGTGTGGAAGTCGATCCGGGTCATGGATGGGATTGTAAACCGGCGCGGGGGTGGATGGTGAGTTTGCGTCGGTGCGGGCCGGCGGCAGGTTTCCTTTGCGGGCGTTGAACCTGTACGGTGGGCACTCCGTGCCCACGCGGTTACGTGCGTGACCGTTTTACGTTGGCTGCGACGATTCGCTCGCGGAGCCTGCAAACGGCCAGGGGCTCCGTTTTGGGGTTACGAGCGACACCTCACCGCCGCAGGTGCAAGGATGAGCACGTAACCGCGTGGGCACGGAGTGCCCACCGTACGGGACGCGTCGGCGATATTCTGCCGGCGCGACCATAACGCATTACGCGTTCATGCCGTTATGCCGCAACAACGCATCAATCGACGGCTCCCGCCCACGAAACGCCTTGAACGACTCCAGCGCCGGACGCGAGCCGCCCACCGCCAGGATCTCGCGCTGGAAGCGGCGCCCGGTTTCCACCGAGATCTCGCCGCCGCCAGCCGCGACCGCTTCCTCGAACGCCGCATACGCATCCGCCGACAACACCTCGGCCCACTTGTAGCTGTAGTACCCGGCCGCGTAACCACCTGCAAAGATATGCCCGAACGAATGCTGGAAGCGGTTGAACGACGGCGGAATCATCACCGAGAACTTCTGGCGCACATCGTCGATCAATTGCTGCACGGTCTGCTGGCTATTCGGATCGAAGTCGTAGTGCAAATGCATGTCGATCAGCGAGAACTCCACCTGGCGCAGGGTCTGCATGCCCGACTGGAAGTTTTTCGCGGCCAGCATCTTGTCGTACAGCGCGCGCGGCAGCGGTTCGCCGGTCTTCACGTGGGCGGTCATGCCTTGCAACACGTCCCATTCCCAGCAGAAGTTTTCCATGAACTGAGACGGCAGCTCCACCGCATCCCATTCCACGCCCGAGATGCCCGACACCGACAATTCCTCGACTTCGGTCAGCATGTGATGCAAGCCGTGGCCGAATTCGTGGAACAGGGTCGTCACTTCATCGTGCGTGAACAGCGAAGGCTGCAGCTTGCCATCCACGGTTGCCGGCGGCGTGAAGTTGCAGGTGAGGTAGGCCACCGGGGTTTGCAGGATGCCGCCGGTCGTCATGCGGCGTCCGCGCGCATCGTCCATCCAGGCGCCCTGGCCCTTGCCGGCGCGCGCGTATAGGTCAAAATAGAACTGGCCGACCAGTTCGCCATCGCGTTCGATGCGATAGAAACGCACGTCCGGATGCCACACCGGCGCCTCGTCCGGCTTGATCTGCACCGAGAACAAACTTTGCACAACCTTGAACAGGCCTTCGATGACTTTGTGCTCAGGGAAGTATTCCTTCACTTCCTGGGCCGAGAAGGCGTAGCGCTTCTCGCGCAGTTTTTCCGAAGCATAGGCCACGTCCCAGGCCTGCATGTCCTCGATGCCGAGCTCGTCCTTGGCAAAGGCGCGCAGTTCGGCCAGGTCCTTCTCGGCGAACGGACGCGCGCGGCGCGCCAGGTCTTCGAGGAAGCTGATCACGTGGTCCGGGCTTTCGGCCATTTTCGGCACCAGCGACACTTCGGCGAAGTTGCGGTAATCCAGCAGTTTTGCCTCTTCGTCGCGCAGCTTCAGCAGCTGGGCGATGTTCGAGGTGTTGTCCCATTTCTCGAGTTCGCTGAACACGGTACCGGCATCCGACGCCTTGGTGGCGCTGGCGCGGTAGATCGTTTCGCGCAAGGCGCGGTTGCTGGCGAATTGCAGCACCGGGAAGTAGGAAGGGAAGTGCAGGGTAAATTGCCAGCCGGCCTTGCCCTCGGCTTCGGCCGCGGCGCGCGCGGCAGCCTTGGCGTCCTCGGGGATGCCGGCCAGGTCCGCTTCGTTCTCGACCACGTATTTGTAGTCGTTGGTGGCGTCGAGCACGTTTTCCGAGAAGCGCGTCGAGATGGCGGCGTGCTGTTCCTGGATGGCGGCAAAGCGTTCTTTCTTGTCTTGCGGCAGTTCGGCGCCGCCGAGGCGGAAGTCGCGCAGGGCGTTCTCGACGATGCGCTTGCGGGCCGGCGACAGGTTTGCGTATTCCGTACCCGCGCGAATCGCCTTGTACTTGTCGAACAGCGCTTCGTTCTGGCCGAGGATGGTCCAGAACTCGGTGACCTTCGGCTGGTTTTCGTTGTAGACGGCGCGCAGTTCCGGCGTGTCGGCCACGTGGTTCAGGTGATTCACGATGCCCCAGGCGCGGCCCAGGCGCTCGGTCGCTTCCTCGAGCGGGATCACGAAGTTATCCCAAGTAACGTTATCCGAGGGCGCTTCGAGCTTGTTGACCACCTCGGTGGCTTCTGCGATCAATTGTTCAATGGCAGGCGTGACGTGTTCCGGACGGAACAGGTCGAAACGCGGCAGGCCCGAGAAATCGAGAAGGGGATTGCTGGTGTTCATAAGGTTCCTTCCTCCGTTCATGCGACGCCCGGCGCGGGGACCATCCCCGCGGCCGGCGCAAGCCGTTCCTGTTGCTTGCCGAGCACGCGTTCGGCGGACTCGACGGTGTTCATCAAGAGCATCGTGATCGTCATCGGACCGACGCCGCCCGGCACCGGCGTGATGTGGGCAGCCACTTCGGCCACGGCGGCGGTATCGACGTCGCCGCACAGTTTGCCGTTGTCGTCGCGGTTCATGCCGACATCGATCACGATCGCGCCCGGTTTCACCATGTCGGCGGTCACGGTATTGCGGCGGCCGACGGCGGCGACGATCACGTCGGCCTGGCGGGTGTGGTAGCCCAGGTCCGGCGTCGCGCTATGGCAGATGGTGACAGTGGCATTCGCTTGCAAGAGCAACAGCGCCATTGGCTTGCCGACGGTGTTCGAGCGGCCGATGACCACGGCATGCTTGCCGCGCAGGTCGTAGCCGGTGGATTCGATCAGCTTCATGCAGCCGTAAGGGGTGCAGGGGCGGAAGCCGGGCAGGTTGGCAACCAGTTCGCCGGCCGACAGCACCGAGTAGCCGTCCACATCCTTGCTGGTGGCAATGGCTTCGATGACCTTGTTCGGGCTGATGTGCTTGGGCAGGGGCATTTGCACCAGGATGCCGTGGATGCTCGGGTCCTCGTTCAGGGCATGGACGCGCGCCAGCAGGTCGGCTTCGCTCAGGTCGGCGTCGTATTTTTCCAGCACCGAATGAAAGCCCACGTCGCCGCAGGCCTTGACCTTGTTGCGCACGTAGACCTGGCTGGCCGGGTCTTCGCCGACCAGGATCACGGCCAGGCCGGGCTTCTGGCCGGCGGCGGTGAGTTTGGCCGCGCGCTCGGCGATTTCGGCACGCAGTTGTTGGGAAAGTTTCACTCCGTCGATCAGTTGGGCTGGCATGGTGGGGCTCATCACTGGACAAAGATGAAATTATAAGGCCCACCGGGTATCGCGCGCCGCGCTATGCGCTTCGTTGTCATATTTACAGAGTAACCAAGGATGAGAAGCAGGATGGTGGGGTGCGTAGGGTGGGCACTTGTGCCCACGCGGTATGGCACATGTGTGCGATCGAAACATATTTTCGACAACGGACCCGTGCTACTGCGTGGGCACAAGTGCCCACCCTACGAAAAGTCACATCGCCATGATGCCAAATCCATAGGTAATTCCATATTATGAAACGATATATCGTAATTTGAAAAAGACCACTTGCACTGTTAGAATCGCATGGTTTAATTCACGTTAACTGTTCATCAAATCCGCCGCCGGCGATCTGGGGATCGGGGTGGGGCCACAAAAGGAGACGCATTACCATGTCAGCTCAACTCGACCAATTGACGGCCCAAGCCGCCAATGACCCGGACGCCCTCGAGACCAAGGAGTGGCTCGACGCGCTTGAGGCGGTCATCGAAAACGAAGGTACCGACCGCGCCCACTACCTGATGGAGCGCCTGGTCGACCTGGCGCGCCGCCGTGGCGCCCACATCCCGTTCTCCAGCAACACCGCCTACGTCAACACGATTCCGGCGCACCTGAACGTCAATTCGCCGGGCAACCTCGAATACGAAGAGCGCCTGCGCTCGTGGATGCGCTGGAACGCGATGGCGATGGTCGTCAAGGCCAACCGCGCCGACGGCGACCTGGGCGGCCACATCTCGTCGTTCGCCTCGCTGGCCAACATGCTGGGCATCGGCTTCAACCACTTCTGGCACGCCCCGACCGACACCCACGGCGGCGACCTGCTGTACATCCAGGGCCACTCCTCGCCGGGCATCTACGCGCGCGCCTTCCTCGAAGGCCGCATCTCCGAAGAGCAGCTGCTGAACTTCCGCCGCGAAGTCGACGGCAAGGGCCTGTCGTCGTACCCGCACCCGAAACTGATGCCGGACTTCTGGCAGTTCCCGACCGTCTCGATGGGCCTGGGCCCGCTGATGGCGATCTACCAGGCGCGCTTCCTGAAGTACCTGCACGCCCGCGGCATCGCCGACACCGCCAACCGCAAGGTCTGGGTCTTCTGCGGCGACGGCGAGATGGACGAGCCGGAATCGATGGGCGCGATCGGCATGGCCGCGCGCGAGCGTCTCGACAACCTGGTCATGGTCGTCAACTGCAACCTGCAGCGCCTGGACGGCCCGGTGCGCGGCAACGGCAAGATCATCCAGGAACTCGAAGCCGACTTCCGCGGCGCCGGCTGGAACGTCGTCAAGGTCATCTGGGGCTCGCAGTGGGACGCCCTGCTGTCGAAAGACAAGGACGGCATCCTGCAGCGCGTGATGATGGAAACCGTCGACGGCGAATACCAGAACTACAAGGCCAAGGATGGCGCCTACGTGCGCAAGCACTTCTTCGGCAAGCACCCTGAGCTGCTGAAGATGGTCGCCAACATGAGCGACGACGACATCTGGCGCCTGACCCGCGGCGGCCACGACCCGCACAAGATCTACGCCGCGTTCAAGAACGCGCAAGAGAACAAGGGCACCCCGACCGTGCTGCTGGTGAAGACCGTCAAGGGCTTTGGCATGGGCAAGTCGGGCGAGGCGCGCAACACCGCGCACCAGACCAAGAAACTGGACGACGAAGCCATCCGCGAAATGCGCGACCGCTTCGCGATCCCGATCCCCGACGACAAGCTGGCCGAGATCCCGTTCTTCAAGCCGGCCGACGACGCGCCGGAAATGAAGTACCTGCACGAGCGCCGTGCGGCCCTGGGCGGCTACCTGCCGCAGCGCCGTTCGAAGGCCGACGAGCAACTGGTGGTGCCGCCGCTGGAATCGTTCAAGGCCGTGCTGGAACCGACCGCGCCGGGCCGCGAGATCTCGACCACGCAATCGTATGTGCGCGTGATCACCAGCCTGCTGAAGGACCCGAGCCTGGGCCAGCGCATCGTCCCGATCCTGGTCGACGAATCGCGTACCTTCGGTATGGAAGGCCTGTTCCGCCAGATCGGCATCTTCAACCAGCAGGGCCAGTTGTACGAGCCGGTCGACAAGGACCAGGTCATGTACTACCGCGAAGACAAGGCCGGCCAGATCCTGCAAGAGGGCATCAACGAAGCGGGCGGCATGAGCTCGTGGATCGCGGCGGCGACCTCGTACTCGTCGAACAACCGCACCATGGTGCCGTTCTACACCTTCTACTCGATGTTCGGCATGCAGCGCGTGGGCGACCTGGTCTGGCTGGCGGGCGACATCCGTGCGCGCGGCTTCCTGATGGGCGGCACCGCCGGCCGCACCACGCTGAACGGCGAAGGCCTGCAGCACGAGGACGGCCACAGCCACATCATCGCGGCCACGGTTCCGAACTGCCTGCCGTACGACCCGACCTTCGGTCACGAAGTGGCGGTGATCATCCGTGACGGCCTGCGCCGCATGGTGGAAGAACAGGAAGACGTGTTCTACTACATCACCATCATGAACGAGAACTACGAGCAGCCAGGCCTGACCGCCGGCACCGAAGAGGGCATCCTGAAGGGCATGTACCTGTTCAAGAAGGGCGGCGAAACCGAACACCGTGTCCAGCTGATCGGTTGCGGCACCATCCTGCGCGAGTCGATCTTCGCCGCCGAACTGCTGTCGGCCGACTGGGGCATCGCCGCCGACGTCTGGTCTGCACCGTCGCTGACGCTGCTGGCCCGTGACGGCCAGGATTGCGAGCGCTGGAACATGGTCAACCCGGAAGCCGAACAGCGCGTGCCGTACGTGACCTCGCTGATGCAGGACAGCACCGGCCCGATCGTCGCGACCACCGACTACATGCGCATGTTCGCCGAACAGATCCGCGCCTACATGCCGAAGGACCGCACCTATAAAGTGCTCGGCACCGACGGCTTCGGCCGTTCGGATTCGCGCGTCAAGCTGCGCGAGTTCTTCGAGGTGAACCGCTACTACGTCGTGGTTGCCGCCCTGCGCGCGCTGGCCGACGAAGGCAAGATCGACAAGTCGGTCGTGGCCCAGGCGATCGCCAAGTACGGCATCGATGCGAACAAGCCGAATCCGGTGACCCAGTAATCAATGCGAGTAGTGTGTGCCGGCCCTGCGGGGCTGGCGCGCGCTGTTCAGCCAGATAAAAAATAACGGAGCTAACACTATGAGCATTGTGGAAGTCAAAGTCCCGGACATCGGCGACTTCAAGGAAGTCGAAGTCATTGAACTGATGGTCAAGCCGGGCGACACGATCAAGGTCGACCAGTCGCTGGTGACCGTCGAATCCGACAAGGCGTCGATGGAGATCCCGTCGAGCCATGCCGGCGTGGTCAAGGAAATCAAAGTGAAGGTCGGCGACAAGGTTGCCGAAGGTTCGCTCGTGCTGATGCTGGAAGAAGCGGAAGGCGGCGCTGCTGCGCCGGCGGCTCCGGCTGCTGAAGCTGCACCGGCCCCTGCTGCCGCGCCTGCGCCGGCTGCTGCTGCTCCAGCACCCGCACCGGCTGCTGCGCCAGCTCCGGCACCAGCTGCCGCACCGGCGCCTGCCGCCGCCCCAGCCGGCGATGCAAGCAAAGCCCACGCCTCCCCATCGATCCGCAAGTTCGCGCGCGAACTCGGCGTCGACCTGTCGCGCGTGCCGGGCACCGGTCCGAAGAACCGCATCACCCAGCAGGACGTGCAGAACTTCGTCAAGGGCGTGATGGCCGCCGGCCCAACCGCCGCACCGGCCGCCAAGGGCGGTTCCGGCGTCGGCCTGGACCTGCTGCCATGGCCGTCGCTCGACTTCTCGAAGTTCGGCGCCACCGAAACCGTGCCGCTCTCGCGCATCAAGAAGATCAGCGGCCCGAACCTGCACCGCAACTGGGTCATGATCCCGCACGTCACGCAGTTCGACGAAGCCGACGTCACCGACCTGGAACAGTTCCGCGTCGATTCGAACGCCGCGCTGGCCAAGCAGAAGTCCGCCGTCAAGCTGACCATGCTGGCTTTCGTGATCAAGGCCTCGGTCGCCGCGCTGAAGAAGTACCCGCAATTCAACTCGTCGATCAGCGAAGACGGTTCGGCCCTCATCGTCAAGCAGTACTACAACATCGGCTTCGCGGCCGACACCCCGAACGGCCTGGTGGTCCCGGTCG
Source organism: Massilia sp. IC2-278 (assembly GCF_020708045.1). Lineage (GTDB taxonomy): Bacteria > Pseudomonadota > Gammaproteobacteria > Burkholderiales > Burkholderiaceae_D > Telluria. Next base: position 2,473 of record NZ_JAJFES010000029.1, on the reverse strand, counting down.
TGAAGGACGCCGACAAGAAAACCGTGTCGCAGATCGCTACCGAAATGGGCGAACTCTCAAGCCAGGCCCGCGAAGGCAAGCTCTCGCCAGCCAACATGCAGGGCGCGAGCTTCACCATTTCGTCGCTGGGCGGCATTGGCGGTACGGCCTTTACGCCGATCATCAACGCGCCTGAAGTGGCCATCCTCGGCCTGTCGAAGTCGGCGATGAAGCCGGTCTGGGACGGCTCCACCTTCCAGCCGCGCCTGATGCTGCCGCTGTCGCTGTCGTACGACCACCGCGTCATCGACGGCGCCGGCGCCGCCCGCTTCGCCGCCTACCTGGCCGAAGTGCTGGCCGACCTGCGCAAGACCCTTCTGTAAGGAGCGCCGAGCATGAGTACTGTTGAAGTAAAAGTCCCGAACATCGGCGATTTCAAGGACGTCGAGATCATCGAACTGATGGTCAAGCCCGGCGACACGATCAAGGTCGACCAGTCGCTGGTCACCGTGGAATCGGACAAGGCCTCGATGGAGATTCCGTCGACCCACGCCGGCGTGGTGCAGGAACTGAAGGTCAAGGTCGGCGACAAGGTGAACGAAGGTTCGCTGCTGCTGATGCTGGACGAGAGTGGTGCAGGTGCCTCGGCGCCTGCCGCTGCTGCGCCGACCCCTGCCGAAAAGCCTGCCGAATCGTCGAAGCCGGACGCGCAGATCGGCGCGCAAGCCGTTGCGCCGACCGCCGCCGCCGGCCCGACCGACTCGTACGCACCGGCGCATAAAGCCGACGCCGCCGCCCCGAACGCCGTGCCTGCGCCGAACGCGGCCAGCTATAGCGGCCAGGTCGACATCGAGTGCGAAATGATGGTGCTGGGCGCCGGCCCTGGCGGCTACTCGGCCGCCTTCCGTTCGGCCGACCTCGGCATGAACACGGTGCTGGTCGAGAAGTACGCTACTCTCGGCGGCGTCTGCCTGAACGTGGGCTGCATCCCGTCGAAGGCGCTGCTGCACGTGGCGCACATCATGGACGAGACCGCGCACATGGCCGACCTCGGCGTTTCCTTCGCCCGCCCGGAAGTCGACATCGACAAGCTGCGCGCGCACAAGGACAAGGTCATCAAGACCATGACCGGCGGCCTGGCCGGCATGGCCAAGGCGCGCAAGGTGAACGTGGTGCAGGGCGTGGGCCAGTTCCTCTCGCCTAACCACATCGAAGTCAGCGCAGCCGACGGTTCGAAAAAGGTCGTGAAGTTCGCGAAAGCGATCATCGCCGCCGGCTCCGCGGTCGTGAAGCTGCCTTTCGTGCCGGAAGACCCGCGCATCGTCGATTCGACCGGCGCGCTGGAACTGCGCCAGGTACCGAAGCGCATGCTGGTCATCGGCGGCGGCATCATCGGCCTGGAAATGGCAACCGTCTACTCGACCCTCGGTGCGCGCATCGACGTGGTCGAGATGATGGACGGTCTGATGCAGGGCGCGGACCGCGAAGCCGTCAAGGTCTGGCAGAAGTTCAACGCCCACCGCTTCGACAACATCATGTTGAAGACCAAGACCGTCGGCGTGGAAGCGCTGCCGGAAGGGATCAAGGTCACGTTCGAGTCGGCTGAAGAAGGCACCGCCGCACCGGAACCGCAGCTGTACGACATGGTGCTGGTGGCCGTCGGCCGCAGCCCGAACGGCAAGAAGATCGCCGCGGATAAAGCCGGCGTGGCCGTGACCGACCGCGGCTTCATCGGCGTAGACGGCCAGATGCGCACCAACGTGCCGCACATCTTCGCCATCGGCGACCTGGTGGGCCAGCCGATGCTGGCGCACAAGGCGGTGCATGAAGCCCACGTGGCTGCGGAAGCGGCGCATGGCGAGAAGGCTTACTTCGACGCCAAGGTCATTCCATCGGTGGCCTACACCGACCCGGAAGTGGCATGGGCCGGCATCACCGAAGACGAAGCCAAGCAGAAGGGCATCAAGGTCGAGAAGGGCCACTTCCCGTGGGCCGCATCGGGCCGCGCCGTGGCCAACGGCCGTGCCGAGGGCTTCACCAAGCTGCTGTTCGACGCCGAAACCCACCGCATCATCGGCGGCACCATCGTCGGCACGAATGCCGGCGACATGATCGGCGAGATCGCGCTGGCAATCGAGATGGGCGCGGATGGCATCGACATCGGCAAGACGATTCACCCGCACCCGACGCTGGGCGAATCGATCGGCATGGCGGCGGAAGCCTACGAAGGCGTGTGCACGGACTTGCCGCCGCCGCGCAAGCGTTGAGCTGACAGTTCGCAGGAATGAAAACGGGACCGCAAGGTCCCGTTTTTTTATGATCGTCGTTTGCGAATGAGAAGTCGAGACGCCGACCGTACGGTGGGCACCTGTTTGATACAGGGACATAGGTAACACATTGCTAGAGACATAGGTAACACCTTTTATGATCGTTGCAAGCCAACAATTTGGAGCTTGCGATGCCTTGGAAGGAGAGTTCCCTGATGTCTTCCCGT
>NZ_JAJFES010000028.1 GCF_020708045.1 Massilia sp. IC2-278 | reverse complement strand
TATATTACTCACCCGTTCGCCACTCGCCGCCAGGTTGCCCCGCGCTGCCGTTCGACTTGCATGTGTAAAGCATGCCGCCAGCGTTCAATCTGAGCCAGGATCAAACTCTTCAGTTCAATCTCTGTTTGTTGACACTTTCGTGTCACCGGCATTGCTGCCGGGTCGCTCACTCAAAATACTGACCGTCATCTCATTGCTGAGATAACGTATTTCTTTTGTGCGAACATTTGATAATTTAAGTAATCAGCTGAACTAGTCAGCTGGCACCTTCATCAAACGCCCACACTTATCGACTGTTAATTGTTAAAGAACTTATTCGGTGTTGCCTTGCTGCGTTTCGACAAATCGTTTTGTTTGTCAGCAGCAGAGAAGTGAGATTATGCAGTGTTTCGTTTGCTTCGTCAACTTCTCTTTTTTGCTACGCCGCGTTTTCCGCGGCTTCCTGCGTCACCGTCAACTACTTGATTTCGTTGTCGTTTTCGCGAGGGACCGAACTATAACAAAGCCTGCCGTGGCTGACAAGTGCCTTTTGCGGCAGTGCGGCAATCGCGGCGACGTTGTTCAGCCGGACATACTATGATTGCCAGCTCATCAACACACCATTTCTGCGATGCTTACCTGCCCTGCCCGCCTTAAACTCGTTCCGGCACTGCTGGCCTCCCTCTCGGCATCCGCCTTTGCCCAGGTTCCGGCCCAGCCGCAAACGCCGACCCAGGTCGTGGTCGTGACCGGCAGCCGTGCGGAGCAGGCCAGCTTCGACCTGCCCGCTGCCATCGACGTGGTCGATGCGGCGCGCATCCGCGACAACCAGCCTCGGGTCAACTTGTCCGAGGCGCTTGTTGCGGTTCCTGGCGTCGTGGTGCAGAACCGCCAGAACTATGCGCAGGACTTGCAGATCTCCTCGCGCGGCTTCGGCGCCCGCTCGGCCTTTGGCGTACGCGGGGTGCGCCTGATTACCGACGGGATTCCCGCGACCATGCCGGATGGCCAGGGCCAGGCCGCTACGTTCAACCTTGACATGGCGGAACGGATCGAAGTGTTGCGCGGCCCCTTCTCTGCGCTGTATGGCAACCATTCCGGCGGCGTGGTGCAGCTCTTTACGCGCGATGCCAAAGGTCCACCGGAAATTGAATTCAGTGCTGTCGCAGGCAGCGACGGCATGCGCAAGTTCGACCTGAATGCGGCGGGCCAGGCCGGCGGCATCGGCTACGTGCTCGACGCCTCGCGTTTCGAGACCGACGGCTACCGCGCCCACAGCGCCGCCAAGCGCGAGCAAGGCTATGCCAAGCTGACCGTGCCGACTTCCCGCGACGGCAAGTTGACCGTTATTGCGAATTCGCTGCACCAGCGCGACACGCAAGATCCGCTCGGCATTACCTGGGCGACCTTCCAACGCGATCCGCGCGCCGGCGAGATCGACACCAGCGATACCCAGTCGCCGCAGCGCACCTTTGCCGACCGCTACGACACGCGCAAGAGCATCGACCACCAGCAGGCCGGCCTGCAGTGGCAGCAGAACTTCGGCGCCAACCGCCTGCAGCTGACCGTCTACGGCGGCAACCGCGAAGTCATCCAGTACCAGTCCTTCTCGCGCGCCTTCCAGGCGCCGGCCACCCATTCGGGCGGCGTGGTCGACTTCGACCGCGACTTTTATGGCGTCGACCTCAACTGGCGCGACGTGCGCAGCCTGGCCGGCGGCACCCTGCGCACCACGCTGGGCCTGGAATACGCCAGCTCGAAGGATTCGCGCCAGGGCTACGAAAACTACGTGGGCGACCAGTTCGGCGTGCGCGGACGCCTGCGCCGCGACGAGCAAAACGACCTGTCCAGCCTCGACCCGTATGTGCAGACAGAATGGGAAGGCGGCCAGTGGGTGCTGACTGCCGGGCTGCGCCGCACCTCCCTGGATGTGGACGTGACCGACGATTTCCTCGGCAACGGCAACGGCAACGACAGCGGTGGCGTCGACTACAGCGGCACCGCCCCCGTACTCGGCGTTCTCTATAAATTGACGCCGAGCCTGAACGTGTATGCCAGCGCCGCACGCGGCTTCGAAACGCCGACCCTGAACGAGCTGTTCTATTCAGGCAGCGGCAACGGCTTCAACTTCAACCTGCGCCCGAGCCGCAGCACCAACCTCGAGGCTGGCCTGAAGACCATGCTCGGCGCCGACACCCGTCTCGACCTGGCCCTGTTCCAGGTACGTACCGACGGCGAACTGACCGTCGACGCCTCCAGTGGCGGACGCACCAGTTACCGGAATGCAGGCGAAACCCTGCGCCGCGGCGTGGAACTTTCGTTCGACACGCGCTTCGGCCCCGGCCTGAACGCGCGTGTTGCCGCCAGCGCGCTGCGCGCCGTGTACGAAGACGGCTTCGGGACTATCCCGGCCGGCAACCGCCTGCCCGGCGTACCGCGCGCCAGTTTGTACGGCGAACTCGGCTGGACAGCTGCCGACGGCAAACTGAACGCCGCGCTGGAAACCATCGCCACCGGCAAGGTGAACCCGGACGACGCCAATGCCGCCACGCCAGCACCTGGCTATGGCATCGTCAACGCACGCGTCCAGGCGCGCCAGGAAGTGGGCGAATGGCGCTTCAAGCAGTTTGCACGCCTGAACAACCTGTTCGACCGCGACTACGTTGGTTCCGTGATCGTCGGCGACAGCAATCGCCGCTTCTACGAACCGGCACCCGGCCGCAACTGGGTGCTGGGCGTCAGCGCGCAGTACCAGTTCCGCTGACAACGCTGCTGTCGACGCCGCTAACGACGCCGCTATCGGCAGTGGCGTCGGACCCGGCAGGCAGCGCGCCGAGCTTGACGCCGGGATACAGCTTGGCCAGGGTGGCGTCGGTTACCTGCGTCACCACCGGATTCACACGCTCCAGCGCCGCCTCGATACTTGGAGCGGCACGCACGGCACGCCACAGGGCAGGCAAATCGCCGCCATGCGTCTTCAAGGCCTCCTCGACTTCCGCCTGCCAGAACGCCGGCGCCTCGCTGGCCACATAATTACCGCGCCCCCGGCCAAAGTGGGCCACGGCCAAGTAGCGCAGCACCGCGCCCACCAGCAGCGTTTGCAGGAAGGCGTCGGCAAATTGCACCGCCGCCTCGTTGCGGTCGGCGCGCTGGTTGAAGCCCCAGGCGGCGCCAGCGGCCGTCAGTCCACCGACGAGCGCCCCGAGCAAGGCGCCGCCACCGAGCGTGAGGCCGCCCGCCATCAGGTCGGCCGACAGCCCGGTGGCCGCGCCCGACACCACGGCGCCCAGCAGCCCGGCCTGAGCCTTGTCGATCGGCGCGCGCACCGCGAAGTTTTCGCGCACGCGTGCGTTGATCGCTTCCGCCTCGCCCGGATCGACCTTGTGCAGCACCAGCATGCGCATCGTCGTCTTGTTGATCTCCCCATTCAAGCGTTCGACCAGGGCCGCCATGGCCGCTTCCTGGCGCCGCTGCTCGTCCTTGCCCAGGCCGACGGCCTTGAGCGCGCTGCGCACCACGCCGCGCCCTTCCTCGGGCACAGGCTCGCTGTCGCGCACGGCGCTCGCAACCTGCTCGGCCGTCATGCGCAGGGCGCTGGCATAGCGCTGGCGGTTGCCGGCCTCCCATGCGGCGCGCAGGCGGACGTAGCCGGCCTGCTTGCCCGGCTCGACCAGCGGCGCCACCGCTTCGTAGAATACATGCTCGTGCACCCAGCAACGTGCAAACGCGTCCAGCGCCAGCACTTCGCGCACCATGGGAAAGCGTGCCAGGTGCTGCTTCCACTGCTGCCCTTCCGCACTTTCTTGTGCGCCCGGGCGAGGTGGCCCCATTCCGTTGAGCAGCACGACTACCGGCTTGCCCAACCATTCGAGGATGTTCATCTCTGCTGGTAGATAGCCGGCGTCGCCCGGAGGTTCCGCTGAATTGACGAGGTAAAGCACGATATCCGCCTCATCCTTGGCCGCGCGCAAAGCCTGTTGACTCAGCCAGAACGGACGGTCGCGGTAGCGGTCGAATACTTCACGCAAGAACCAGCCGATCGGGTTGCCCGCCATGGCCAGGCGCTTGAGCAGGCGCACCGAATCGCCAAAGCCGGGGGTGTCCCACAGCAGCAGGGTGTCACCGGCGGGGCTGGTCAGCAAGGGGTGGGCTTCAGCAAACGTGGTCACGTGGGCGGCGTCGCGCACTTCGCCCACGTCCACGCCGGTCATGGTGCGGGCCAGCGTGGTCTTGCCGTTATTCGTGTGCGATACCAGCGCGAACTGGATCTTGACTGGCGCTTCGTTCATCGCAGCTCCGGCAGGGCGAGGCCAGCGCCGAGTTCGATCGGGTGGCGCTCGGGTTGCAGGAGGTTTACCACTGTGGCGGCGGTGCCGTGGAAACTGCAGAACTGGCGCCACAGGGCAATGCGTTCGGCGATACGCGCCTCGGCGCCGCCCTGGCCGCCTGCGCGCTCGAGCATGCCCGATTCGTCGAGCAGCACGGCCACGCCACGCTTGCTATTGCGGGCAAGGTAATCGAGGAAGGCGCCATGGTTTTCCTTTTCCGGCGTGGCGGCCAGGTTGAACAGCGCGGCGGTGACTGTAACACCGGCTTCATCGAAGCGCGCATCTTGCAGACCCGCCTGCAGCGCCTCCTTCGGCTCCTCGCCATACGGCACGGTGGGGCGCAGCAGAACGCGCGCCTGGGCGCCCAGCGCCATCGCGGCCACGGTCCACAAGCCACGGTCGCGTGCTTCGTCGAGCGTGAAGCTGTAGGGCAGCACGCGCAGGACGGCCGGGGTGCCGGCGCCGATGCTGTCGGCCAGCTTGCGGAAATATGGGTGTTCGAGGTCGAGCGGGAAGCGTCGCGCCATGCGCCGTGCGCGCAGGGCGGCGATGCTGGCCAACACGATGCGCGGCACGATCACCAGCAGCAGGATGGTGGTGCCATACAGGTGTACCCAGCGCTCACCGGCGCCGGCCGTGCCGGACAAGGCCGCAGGCACGGCCGCCAGGCCCGGCACTGCACCAGTGGCCACGCCGGCGCCGGCCTGTACACCAAACTGCAGCGCCTCGATATCGGCCAGCGTGAACCCTTGCAGGAAGGGGAACACGGCCAGGGCCGGCGTGAACAGCCAGGACAGCAGGGTATGAACCTCGGTGGCGTCGAGGAAGGTGCTTTCCCAGCCGGCCGCGTATTGGGTAAGCAGGCCGCGTGCGTACAGCGAGACGACGGCGCCAAGCGCGAACGCGGCCGCGGCCAGGTGCACCGTGCGCGACAGGCGCAGCCGCGTCAGCGGTTCGCTCAATTGGCCCCACTCGGCCATGAAATTGCCCAGGCCCGCGGCCAGCGCCGCCGGCAGCTTGCGCGGCGCCGCGACCTTGCCAACGCTCAGGCGGCGCAGCAGGCCCGCGCCGGCCCAACCGGTCTTGCGGCCGGGAACCAGCGCCCACACCAGCAGCGCCACATACACCAGTAGGTTCCAGCCGACGATGAACAGGAGCGGCGCCGACAGCAGGTCGACCCGGTGCGGGTCGGCGATCCGGTCGAGCAGCGCGCCGGCAAACAGGGCCAGCAGCGGCAAGGCTGCCCAGAAACCGGGCAGGCCGAAGGCGCGTTTCTGGAAGGCGGCAAAGGCCGGCGTGCGCTCGGCCAGCCGCTTCAGGATCTGCTCCGAGCGCTGTTGCAGGAAATGCTCCTGCGTCACCGCGCTCTTGCTGTCGGATGCCTGCCAGGCCGCCAGCTCGCGCGCGCTGCGGCTCGCGTACTTGCGGTCGTCCTCGCTCAGCACGGCATGGCCGGCGTCGGCCGTTTCGATGGCGCGCACCAACACGACGCGCCTTGCTACCTGTTCATTCATGCGGCTCCCATTTATTCGATTGGCAACACTCCCCCGTATTGTGCCGCAGATCGCGGGCAAGCCCCAGCACGGGCCGCAAGCGCGCTTACCTGGCGGCGAACGGCGCCTGGCGCCTGCCCTCTCAAACCTGATAGCTTGCATTGCCGGCTTTTTGCGCATGACCATCGATACTCGTCGATGTTCCCGCCGATCTGCCTGTTCCTGACGCCGGTCTGGCTTGTGCGAGGTAGGCAAGAATGCCTTCTGCGTGGGCATAAAATGACGGGACAATTCGCGTTGACACGGTGTATTCTGTAGCCGTATCGCTTGTGTTGAGTTGGCCGAGAACAGTCCAATAAAGTAACGGCGCATGACGCCAGTTACGGACCCAGGAGACAACATGTCGAGGTTTGCCGTTGAACACGTCAAGCGCGTCCGTTCGGTCGTCCAGGACCGGATCGGTACCGACCATTTGGGCACAGCCAACCGGATCACCCGGTCCTGGATCCGATGCCTGAACGATTACCAGCTCGACCCGGGCACCTGCGCCGAGCCCGAAGTCGTCGCCGCCATCGAACTGCAGGAACGCCAGGCACGCCTGGCCGATGTGCAGGCGGTCGCCAAGGTCGAAATGGCCAATCTCTACCAGCAGCTGGCCGGCTCCGGCTACGCCATCATGCTGACCGACCGCGAAGGCGTGCTGCTGAACTACTTCGGCGACCCTGCCTTTACCCATGCCGCCTCGAAGACCGGCCTGGCCCAGGGTGCGGTCTGGAGCGAACGGGTGCAGGGCACGAACGGCATGGGCACCTGCCTGGTCGAGCGGCGCCCGATCACCGTGCACCGCGACGAGCATTACCTGTCGCGCAACATCGGCCTGAGCTGCGCAGCCGCCCCGATCTTCGACCACGAGGGCGACCTGGTCGGCGTGCTCGACGCATCCGGCGAATCGCGCCTGGCCCAGCAGCACACCCTGGCACTGGTCTGTATGTCGGTGCAGATGATCGAGAACCGGGTCTTCCTGCACCAGTTCCGCCATGACTACATCCTGCGCTTCCATAACCGGCCCGAGTTCGTCGGCACCCTGCACGAAGGCGCGATCGCCCTGAGTACCGAAGGAAAGGTCTTGGCCGCCAGCCGCGGCGCCCTGTTCCAGCTCGGCTTTTCCGGCCCGGACGAAATCGCCGGGCGCGACATCGGCGAACTCTTCAACGTTACCTTCCCCGGCCTGGTCGACAGCAGCGTGCGGCGCGCCTTCCACCCGGTGCCGATTTTCGAAGTGCGAAACAGCGCGCGCTTCTTCGCCGTGGTTTACCAGCCGGTCGCCACGAACGGCCTGCGGCGTGCGCCGCGCAGCCTGCCGGGCCATGGCGCCGGCCAGCAGGCCCCGACCGCGCTCGACACCGTGCAATTCGGCGACCCGGTCATGGCCGGCCATGTCGCCACCGCGCGCCGCATCGCCGAGCGCAATGTCGCTACCGTGCTGCTCGGCGAAACCGGCACCGGCAAGGAAGTGTTCGCGCGCGCCATGCACTTGTCCGGGCCACGGGCGTCCCGGCCTTTCGTGGCCATCAATTGCGCCTCGATCCCCGAGTCGCTGATCGAGAGCGAACTGTTCGGCTACCGTTCCGGCGCGTTCACCGGCGCCAGCAAGGATGGCCAGCGCGGCAAGCTGCTGCAAGCAAACGGCGGCACCCTCTTCCTCGACGAAATCGGCGACATGCCCTTTACCCTGCAGGCGCGGCTCCTGCGCGTACTCGAGGAGCGCGAAGTGGTGCCGCTCGGCGGCGAGGCGCCGGTCAAGCTCGACATCCGCCTGATCAGCGCCACCCATTGCGACCTGGCGAAGAAAATCGCCGCCGGCGAGTTCCGCGAAGACCTGTATTACCGGCTGCAAGGCGTCACGCTGCGCCTGCCGCCGCTGCGCGAACGCGCCGACCGCCGCGCCCTGATTGCCTACCTGGCCGGCCAGGAAAGCGACGAAGGCAGCGTGGTGGAGCTCGACGAGCCGCTGCTGGCGGCGCTGGAGCGCCTGCGCTGGCCCGGCAACGTGCGCCAGCTGCGCCACCTGCTGCGCAGCATGATCGCGCTGCGCGAATCCGACAGCCTCGGCCTGCGCGACCTGCCGCCGGAATACCGGCTCGACCTCGACGACGCCGCGCCTTCGCTCCCCTTGGAGCCGGCTCCCGCCCCGGCTGCAGGCGCTTGCCCGGTCTCCGCCAGTGGCGCCGGGCAGGCCCTGACGGCGCTCGAAAGCGCGGAACGCGAGGTGCTGCTGCAGGCGCTGGACCGGCACGGCTGGAACATGAGCGGCGTGGCGCGCGAACTCAACATCAGCCGCAACACCCTGTACCGCAAGCTGCAGCGCCTGAACATCCAGCATCCCGACAAGGCGCTGTTCCACTGAGCGGATGCGCGCCGCGGCGTTTCTCCTTCAACCTGTCCATGGAGACCACATGACCATGCCGTCGCTTCGCCGTATCCTGCCAGGCGCCCTGGCATGCCTGGCCACCCTCGCCGCAACGCTGGGTTCGCCAGCCCTGGCGGCCCCCTTCGCCTATGTGCCGAACGAAGGCAGCGGCACGATTTCCGTGATCGACACCGCCAGCGACCAGGTCGTCGGCGAGATGCCGGCCGGGACCAAGCCGCGCGGGCTGGCCGTCGGCGCCGACGGCCGCTGGCTGTACGTGAGCGACCAGCCGAACAACAGCCTGCAGGTGCTCGACCTGAATGCGCGCAAGCCCGGCCCCGCGGTGGCCCTCGGCGAATCGCCCGAAGGCGTGTCGATCTCGCCCGACGGGCGCTGGGTAGTCGCGGCCATCGAGGGCAAGAACGAAATCGCGGTAACCGACACCCGAACCCGCAAGCTGGCATTTGCGATCCAGGTACACGGCAAGAACCCCGAGCACGCGGTGTTCAGCCCGAACGGGCGCCTGCTGTTCGTCAGCGCCGAGGAAGGCGACGCGGTCGACATCATCGATTTCGCCGGCCGCAAGCAGGTGGCCCAGGTGGCGGTGGGCGCACGCCCGCGCGGCATCGGTTTCCTGCCCGACAGCAGCCGCGCCTATGTCGCCACCGAAAACGCCAACGAGGTCTTCGTCATCGATGCCAAGACCTACGCCATCGTCGCCCGCATCAAGGCCGGCTTGCGCGCCAACGGGATTGCCGTGCACCCGGGCGGCGGCCAGGTCTATGTGTCGAATGGCGGCGACGCCAACGTCTCGGTCATCGACACCGCCAGCAACCAGGTCGTGGCCACGATCCCGGTCGGCCAGCGGCCCTGGAACATGGCGTTCACGCCCGACGGCAAGAAACTCTACGTGGCCAACGGCCGCAGCAACAATGTGTCGGTGATCGACACCGCCAGCCGCAGCAAGCTGCGCGACATCCCGGTCGGCAAGCTGCCCTGGGGCGTTGTGATCAAGTAAGCCAACTAAGCCAACCAAGCCAGGCAAGCGGTACTCAGGCCTGGCCGAAGCTGTCGACGTCGACGGAGACTGCGCGCCGCCGCGTGACCGGAAGCGGCGCCGCCTGCAGCGCGGCCGGGCCCTTCAGCAAGGCAATCACCAGGCCAGCCGGGTTGCAGCCGATCGACGCATGCAGGCCGGCATAGGCGGCCGTCAGGCGCGGATTTACATCCAGCACCACGGTTCCCTGCGCGCTGCGGATGAAGTCCACCCCGACATAGCCCCACAGCGTAGGCAGGGCCGCCGCAACCTGTTGCGCCAGTCCGGCCAGCGCGCCGTCGGCGTCCAGCAGGCCGTTCACGGTACTGCCCAGGAAGTGGAAGCGGTTGTTGCGTACGGCCACGCGCTCGCGGTTGCACGCCAGGACCCAGGCCTTGCCGTCGCAACACAGCAGGGACAGGCTGCCCAGTTCGCCGGGAACGAAAGGCTGCAGCACATAGTCCTGCCCGGCGTTGGCGCGCACGTGGGCCAGGGCCGCGGCGCGGTCGCTGAACAAGCGGGTGTCGAGGCAGCCGGCGCCATTGTCCGGCTTGACCACCCAGGCGCCCGGCCCTTCCGGCAGGCTCGCATGCGGACTGTAGGTGGGGACGGCCGGCACGCCGGCGTCAAGCAGCGCACGCGCCATCTCGCGCTTGCTGGCCGCAACGCGCACGGCGCCGGGCGCGCTGCCCAGCAGGACGCGCTTGCCGCGCAGGACATCGCGCGACAGCCCCTCCAGCAAGCCTTCGGTCTCGAGCGCCAGCGGCCAGACGGCATCGGCCGCCTGCACACAGTCGGCGAAACGCTCGCCGAAGGCACTATCGCCGAAGGATTTCTCGCCGAAGGATGGGGCGGGCGCCCAGGCGGCGCCGCCGGCAGCCGGCATGGTCTGCAGTTCGACCCCGGGTACGGCGCCCAGGTCGGCCAGCAGGGCCTGGAGCAGCATGCCACCCTGCTGTGCAAGCGCGCATGGCACCGCAGGAGCGCCCGGACCACCGGCGATGGCGTAATCGAATGCGAGAACTTTCAAGCGCGCCATGGCATCCTCCGGTGATGACGGGCCGGGCCTGCAATCGTGCCAGGCTCAGCGCTTCGGATCGGCAACCTTGACCAAGGTAAGTGTTTCTTCAAGCGAGGGAACGCTGCCTCCCCCAGCGCCGGGCACTTGTGCGGTGGAGCCGGCCGTGCCTGGACCGGCTTTGCCCGGATTGGCCTTGCCCGGATTGGCCTTGCCTGGACTAGCCGTGCCTTGACCCGCAGTGCCTTGACCCGCAGTGCCTTGACTGGCCGTGCCTTGACTGGCCGTGCCTTGACCAGCCATGCCGTGACTGGCCGTGCCTGGACCGGCTGTACCGGATTGCGCGCGGGCAGTGTCTTCGGCCGGACGCTTTGCCACCCTGCCGTCCGCCAGCGCGCTCGATTGCACGCCGGCTGCCGCATTGATGGTCCGTCCGCTGCCGCTCGCCCCCAGCGAGGTCGACAGCTGGTACACGCCGCCCGGTACAGCCTCGCTCAGGATGAAGGTGTAGGTCTTGTGCACGTAGGCCTCGAAGCGCGCATGCAGCGGGTCGTCCAGGTAGGGCTGGATGCGCACCACCTGCCCCTCATAAGACTTGCCCTGGAAGTTGATCGTCTGCTTGCCCAACTGGCCGGCATTCGCCAGCGCCATGCGGATACGCTTGCGGAAGTACGTAGTGGAGCCCCCGGTCAGGCGTTTCATCTCCGCGATGTCGTGCTCGAGGAATCCGAGCAGCACCGGGTTGCCGTGGGCATCGTCGATATCGGGCAGCTCGCGCTTGCGCGCTCCGGAAAGAAAGCGCAGGCGCGCATGCATCCGCCCGTTTTCCCGGGTCAGGTCGAGCTCGACCGTATCGGTAAAGCCCGGTTCGATGTTGCTGACCTTGCGAAAGTCGTAGATCAGCGCCGCCGGTGCCCTGGTGCGCGCCAGGTGGTCGGTCTCGAACAGCAGGGTTTCGGCCGGCGATACCGGCTGGGCCTGCACCAGGCCGGCGCCCAGCCCTCCAAGTGCGCAGAGCACGCCGAGTGCGAAGCGCATCGACCGGGCGCGCACGCCATGCCGCGGGCCTGCGCCCCCGCCGCGCTGTTGCTGGATGCGGATCATGGCGTCCTCAAGGTGGGGAAGACTGGGGCGGCGGAAGCGCCGACAAGGGCACGCCGTATTGTTCGAGGATCGCCTGGATCTTGCCCTGGTTAGCGTCGATCAGCCGGTCGATCAGCTGGCGGAAGTCCTTGTCGGCATGGCGTACGCCCATGGCGATTTCGAAATCGAATTTCATGCCCGGACGCGACTGCAGCGGGATGGCGACGATGGACGCGCTGCGCGTTCGTTTGGCGAAGTAGCCGGCGATCGGCCCCCAGGCAAAGGCAACGTCGATCTTGCCGCTGGCCAGGTCCTTCTCGACGATCTCGCCGGGATATTGCTCGGCATCGCCGGTCTGGCTCTGGTACCAGTTCACCTGTTCCATCAAGCCGTTCTGCAGCAGCCACTCGGTAACCGGAGAGCCGGCAAACGCGCCGAAACGCAGTTTCTTGCGTTGCGAGGGGTCGAGCGCCAGCAGGTCGTCCAGGGTGCGCACCTTGTCCAGGCCATGGTCCTTTACATAGGCCATGGCATAGCTGGAGCGGTAGTAGGAATGGGTGTTGGCGGCCAGTTCGAACCCCTTGGCGACGCCGGTGACGAGGTCGCACTTGAATCGCTCGGAATGCTCTTCCTTGGCACGCAAGGTATTGCGAATGAAACCCATGCGCTGCGGATACCAGGTGTGCTCGAGCTTCCAGCCCAGCTGCTGGGCGAACAGGGCCGCGATCTTGTTCTCGAAGCCCTCCCCGGCCCGGTTCGACAGCGGCAGGTTGTTCGGGTCCTGGCAGACCCGCAAGACCTTGTCCGCGCCGGGCGCCTCGGCCGCGGCGGACTGCGCGGCAGCCGGTGCAGCCAGGCACCCCAGCCAGCCGGCCACCAGCCCGGCCCGCGCAAGCTGCGTGACAACCCGCGTGGCTATCCGAGTGGCAACCCGTGGCGCAGGCCGCGTGGCAAGGAAGGGCCTGCGCCTCATTTGCCGATCTCCTGCAGCCGGCCCGGTTCGATGGCGCCGTCGGAACGCCCTTTCAGGTAGGCGTAGAGGCTGTCGATGTTCTCGGTCACCATCTTGCTGCCGTCAAAGTTCGGCATGCCCTTTTCGATGCGGCCCTTCAGGACCGCGGTCTTGAACTGGTCCTTGCTCAGGACCTTCAGGCTGTCCACCAGCGAGGGGCCGACCATGCCTTCCTGGGCGGCGCCGTGGCAGCGTTCGCAGGCCATGGCGCGCCAGGTCTTCCAGCCGCTCAGGGTCTGGGCGTCGACCTTGTTGCCTTCGGCAACCTTGTACGGCGGGGTATCGCCGGCCAGCGCGCTGCCGGGGAGCGCCACGGCGAACAGGCCCACGGACCAGCACAGGGCGGCACACAGGGCGGTACACAGGGAGGCAAGGGGCGCCTGCTTCATGAATGTCTTCATCTCGTTTCCTGGCAATGCATGGGCACGGCGGACGGCATCCTGCGCCGGCCGCCGGGTCCGGTGTTCATCGAAGTACGCGGCAGCGGTGACGCCGCCGCGCGGCACGGCGTGGCGCGGGCTCAGCGGTCGGGCAGTGCGAACACCGTCAGCACGCCGCCCAGCTCGGTGTACTTGGCCAGGTCCTTGTAGCCGCCCACCGCACCCAGGCCTTCGGTGCCCTTGGTCAGCCCGGCCGCAAGGCCGATCCCGGCCCAGCCACCGATACCCGACAGGACCCCGATGTACTGCTTGCCCTTGTATTCCCAGGTGTGGACGTTGCCGATGATGCCCGAGGGCGTCTTGAACTTCCACAGCTCCTTGCCGTTGTGGTCGACCGCCTTGATGTGGCCTTCCAGGGTGCCGTAGAACACCACGTCGCCGGCGGTGGACAGCGCCCCGCTCCAGACCGAGAATTTCTCCGGCTTGGACCAGACGATCTTGCCGGTGCTGGCGTCAAAGGCGATGAAATTGCCCAGGCCGCCGTGGCTGCCCGGCGCCGCGTACATCGAGAGCGTCGAGCCAACGTAGGGCTGGCCGGCCGTGTACTCGATCTGGAAGGGCTCGTAGTCCATGCACACGTGGTTCGTCGGCACGTAGAACAAACCGGTCTTGCGCGAATAGGTGGCCGGCTGCTGGTCCTTGGTGCCGAGCGCCGACGGGCAGATACCCTTCGAGTTGAAGTCGGGGCCGTTCTTGTCGGTGCTGTACTTGGCCACCACCTGCGGACGGCCGCTCTTCATGTCGACGTGGGTCGCCCAGTTGACCACCGGGTCGAATTTTTCCGCCACCAGCAGTTCGCCGCTGGCGCGGTCGAGCGTGTAGGCAAAGCCGTTGCGGTCGAAGTGCACCAGGGCTTTGCGGGCCTGGCCCTTGACCTTCATGTCGACCAGGATCATTTCGTTGACGCCGTCGTAGTCCCACTCGTCGTGCGGCGTCATCTGGTAGACCCATTTCGCCTGCCCGGTGTCGAGGTCGCGCGCGAAGATCGTCATCGACCACTTGTTGTCGCCGGGGCGCTGGCGCGGGTTCCAGGTGCTCGGGTTGCCGGTGCCGTAGTAGACCAGGTTCAGGGCCGGATCGTAGCTGTACCAGCCCCAGGTGGTGCCGCCGCCCAGCTTCCATTGGTCGCCCTGCCAGCTTTTCAGCGAGGAGTCCGGGCCGATCGGCGCCATCTTGCCATTCGTCCAGGTCATGGTCTTGGCGGGATCGACCAGCAACTCGTTGTCGGGGCCGGTGCTGAAGGCTTTCCACACGACCTTGCCGGTATTGATGTCGTGCGCCGTGATGCGTCCGCGCACGCCGAATTCGCCGCCGCTGATGCCGGTGATGATCTTGTCCTTGAACACGTGCGGGGTATTCGTCGTGGTTTCGCCGATCTTCGGATCGCCGACCTTCACTTTCCACAGCTCGGCGCCGGTCTTGGCGTCCAGCGCCACCAGGGTGGTGTCGGCCTGTTGCAGGAAGATCTTGCCGTTGGCATAGGCCACGCCGCGGTTGACCGTGTCGCAGCACATTACCGGGATCACGGTCGGGTCCTGCTTCGGCTCGTACTTCCAGCGGATGGCCTGGTCTTCCAGCGCGATCGCGAACACCTTGTTCGGGAAGGGGCTGTGGATGTACATGGTGTCGCCGATCACCAGCGGACCGCCCTCGTGGCCGCGCAGGACGCCGGTGGAGAAGGTCCAGGCCACCTGCAGGTCCTTGGCGTTCTTGCTGTTGATTTGCTTGAGTTCGCTGTACCGGTGATTCGCAAAATTACCAGATTGCATTGCCCAGTTCTTCGGGTCCTTGGTCAATTGCTCCACATCGGAATTGGCAGCCAGCGCCGGACCGGCAAGCAGCGCCAGACACGGCAACCAGCGGATGAGTCTTGTTGGGAATGACATGATAAGTCTCCTATGGTTTTTATCGGCGGCCACTTCTGCTGGCCTTGCAAACCTCGACCTGGTGGGATGCCCCATCTTTTCCACAGCACAGAACGTGCCAACTGCGGACCAGTCATTGCGCCTTCCGCTCCGCCTGCCGCGACGACAGTCCCTGTTCAGATTCGTGACAGTCGCTGCCGCCGCTGTGCCACCCTGCTGTGCCATCCGTGACGCAGCACCAGGCTCATGTATCAATGCGCATGTATCAAAGCTTATGCATCAATGCGCATGCGCCACCGTGCAGGTCTCAACGCGCCTGCACGTAGCAAGCCTTGTCGGCGCTGGCCTGGAGCGCCTTGTACTTGCTGGCCATCTCTTTCACCGGGACGGGGTCGCGGAACATCGCGCCGCGCTCGCCGGCCATGGTCTGGTTGCGCAGGGCCGTCGACATCGTCACGTAATCGTCGTAGGACATCTGCCTTGCGATGTGGTCGATGACGCAGGAACACTTGTAGAGGTACTCGTATTTGCCGTCGTGCTTTTGCATGCACTCAAGCACATACTCCACGCGTCCGCTGGTGGGATAGTCGTTGGCTTGCGCTGCCGGGGGTGCTGCCAGGGATGGCGCCAGGGGTAGGGCCAGCAGCGCCGGCAACAGCAGCAGGAACAATCGTTTCATTCGTGTGTCTCCGGTATCCGGTAGGCCGGCACGCCCGCGCAGGTGCGCCGGCGTGCGTTCCGGCTTCTTGCTTGTCTTTTCCTACGCGTCCTGCAGCACGCCGCGTTGCTTGGCGACGTGGGTCGAGATCGCATCCATCAGCGGCGGCGACAGCGCGTCGTAGGGCGGCAGGCCGATCTCGTTCAGGCGCGCACGCACGGCGCCCATGTTTTCCGGGCGCGCGCCGGACTCGATGATCGAGGACACGAAGGCGGCGAACTCGGGCGGCGACCAGCCCTTTTCCTTCGACAGCTCGGTGTGCACGAAGTCGAGCCCATAGAAGGCGTGGCCGTTGTTCTCGATGCGGCCGTACATGTGCACGCCGCAATCGCGGCAGGCATGGCGCTGGATGGTGGCGCTCTCGTCGACCACCTGCAGCTTGTCTTCGTTGGCCGTCACCCTCACCTTGTCGCGCCCGACCACGGCCACCTGCGAGAACAGCGAAGCGTTCGGCTTCCAGCACTTGGTGCAGCCGCACACGTGGTTGTGCGCCACCTGGCTGCTGATCTCGACGGTGACGGGATTCGTACTGCACAGGCAGCTCAAGGTGCCGCCGGCAAAGCCGGGCGTGGCTGGCGCAATGCCGTTGTCGACGGCGGGGTGGATCTTGACTGCGCTATTCGGGTCTGCATCGTTCATGATGGCGTCTCCATGGTTGATTGTTCAACTCCCTCAGTACAGCACCACCGAGCGGATCGACTGCCCGCTCTTCATCAGCTCGAAGCCCTCGTTGATGCGTTCGAGCGGCAAGGTGTGGGTGATCAGATCGTCGATGTTGATCTTGCCGTCCATGTACCAGTCGACGATCTTCGGCACGTCGGTGCGTCCGCGCGCGCCGCCAAAGGCCGAGCCTTTCCATTCGCGCCCGGTGACTAGCTGGAACGGGCGTGTGGAAATTTCCTGCCCGGCCGCGGCGACGCCGATGATGAAGGACTGGCCCCAGCCTTTATGGGTGCATTCGAGCGCCTGGCGCATGACCGTGGTATTGCCGATGCATTCGAAGCTGAAGTCGGCGCCGCCATCGGTCAGCTGCACGATGTGGTCGACGATGTTCGCCACCTCGCCCGGATTGACGAAGTGGGTCATGCCGAACTTGCGCGCGATTTCGGCCCGGCCTGGATTCAGGTCGATGCCGATGATCTTGTCGGCGCCGACCATGCGCGCGCCCTGGATCACGTTCAGGCCGATGCCGCCCAAGCCGAACACGACCACGTTGGCGCCGGCCTGCACCTTGGCCGAAAACACCACGGCGCCGACGCCGGTGGTGACGCCGCAGCCGATGTAGCAGGCCTTGTCGAAAGGCGCATCCTCGCGGATCTTCGCCAGCGCGATCTCGGGCACCACGATGTAGTTGGAGAAGGTCGATGTGCCCATGTAGTGGAACAATTGCTGGCCGTCGATCGAAAAGCGCGAGGTAGCGTCGGGCATCAGGCCGCGGCCCTGGGTCGCGCGGATTGCCTGGCATAGATTGGTCTTGCGCGAGAGGCAGAACTTGCATTGCCGGCATTCCGGCGTGTACAGGGGAATCACGTGGTCGTCGCGCTTGACCGAGGTGACGCCGGGGCCGGTGTCGAGCACGATGCCGGCGCCCTCGTGCCCGAGGATGGCAGGGAAGATGCCTTCCGGGTCGGCGCCGGACAGGGTGTAGTAATCGGTATGGCAAATGCCCGTGGCCTTGATTTCGACCAGGACTTCTCCGGCGCGCGGGCCTTCCAGGTCGACCTCGGCAATGGAGAGCGGTTCCCCCGCTTTCCAGGCGATGGCTGCTTTCGTTTTCATGGTGTCCTTATTCGTGTGTGTCGTCAGGCGCCGGGTCCGGTGGCGGGAGCGGGCAGCTGCGCCAGCTCGGCGTCACTGAACAGGCGCGAGCGGGTGAGAAAGCGCTGCCCGGTGCCGTTATCGAGCGAGAACATGCCGCCGTTGCCGGCGACCACGTCGATGATCAGCTGGGTGTGCTCCCAGTAGGCGAACTGCTCGGCGCCCATGTAGAACGGTGCGCCGCCCAGTTCGCCGAGGCGCACGTCGGTGTCGCTGACGCTGAATTCGCCGGCCGGGTAGCACATCGGCGCGCTGCCGTCGCAGCAGCCGCCGGACTGGAAGAACATCAGCGGGCCATGGCGCTGGCGCAATTGCTCGATCAAACCCAGCGCAGCGGCGGTGGCGACCACGCGCCCGGGCGCGGCGTCTGACTCAGCGCTGTGCAAGCCGCTGTCCAGGCTGCCATCCGGGCCGCTGCGGTCCGTGCCACTGCCCGCGCCGCTGCTCGTGGCACCGCTCATGCCGCTGTTCAGGCCGCTGTTCAGGCCGCTCTTCAATTCGTCCGCACTGTCCATGGCCGCCCCGCTCCGCTCAGAAGAAGCCCAAGGCCTTCGGGCTATAACTCACCAGCAGGTTCTTGGTCTGCTGGTAATGGTCGAGCATCATCTTGTGGTTTTCGCGGCCAATGCCCGACTGCTTGTAGCCGCCGAAGGCCGCGTGCGCCGGATACAGGTGGTAGCAGTTGGTCCAGACGCGCCCGGCCTGGATCGCACGGCCGACACGGAAGGCGCGGCTGCCGTCGCGCGTCCACAGCCCGGCGCCCAGGCCGTACAGGGTGTCGTTGGCGATCGCCAGGGCGTCGGCTTCGTCGCGGAAGGTGGTCACCGCCACCACCGGCCCGAAGATCTCTTCCTGGAAGATGCGCATCTTGTTGTGGCCCTTGAACACGGTTGGCTTCACGAAATAGCCTTCCTTCATGTCGCCTTGCAGGGTGTTGCGCTCGCCGCCGGCCAGCACCTCGGCGCCTTCCTGCTTGCCGATGTCGAGGTAGGACAGGATCTTTTCCAGCTGCTCCTGCGAGGCCTGGGCGCCGAGCATGGTCGTCGCTTCCAGCGGGTTGCCCTGCTTGATGGCGGCCACGCGTGCCAGGGCGCGGTCAATGAACTTCTCATAGATCGATTCCTGGATCAGCACGCGCGAGGGGCAGGTGCAGACTTCACCCTGGTTCAGCGCGAACATGGCGAAGCCTTCCAGGCATTTGTCGAAGAATGCGTCATCGGCATCCATCACGTCTTCGAAGAAGATGTTCGGCGACTTGCCGCCCAGCTCGAGCGTGACCGGAATCAGGTTTTGCGCGGCATAGCCCATGATCAGGCGGCCGGTCGTGGTTTCGCCGGTAAAGGCGATCTTGGCGATGCGCTTGTTCGAGGCCAGCGGCTTGCCCGCTTCCAGGCCGAAGCCATTCACCACGTTCAGCACGCCTGGCGGCAGCAGGTCGGCGATCAGCTCGACCAGCACCATGATCGAGGCCGGGGTCTGCTCGGCCGGTTTGAGCACCACGCAATTGCCGGCCGCCAGCGCCGGCGCCAGCTTCCAGACCGCCATCAGGATCGGGAAGTTCCAGGGAATGATCTGGCCGACCACGCCCAGCGGTTCGTGGAAGTGGTAGGCATAGGTTTCGTCGTCGATCTGGGCGATCGAACCTTCCTGGGAACGGATACAGCCGGCGAAGTAGCGGAAATGGTCGATCGCCAGCGGGATGTCGGCGGCGGTGGATTCGCGGATCGGCTTGCCGTTGTCGATGGTCTCGGCGGTGGCGAGCAGCGACAGGTTCTGCTCCATGCGGTCGGCGATGCGGTTCAGGATGCCGGCGCGTTCGGCGGGCGAGGTCTTGCCCCAGGCAGCTTTCGCGGCGTGGGCGGCGTCGAGTGCGAGTTCGATGTCCTCGGCGCCGGAGCGCGCGACTTCGCAGAAGGGCTGGCCCGTGATCGGCGTCAGGTTGGGAAAATACTCGCCCTTCACCGGCGCCACGAACTTGCCGCCGATGTAGTTGTCGTAACGCTGCTTGAAGGGATTGGCAACGCCGAGTTTGCTGATGTCCGCGAGATTCATGTCGTCCTCTTTCTGGTTTGTATTGGGTCCCCGGCTGGATCGGTATGGCCGTCCAGATCTGAAACAGTGCCGCGCCGACTGTCCTAATCTGGAACAGGTGCTGCGCCGTTTGCGCGGGCAAGTCCCGGGCGGGCAGCACGTGGCGTGTGCAGAGCCAGGGCTATGCAAGGGCCGTGCCATTCCAGCCAGCCGCGGTCTGGCAGAGATATTGCTTCGTCAACTGCACAGAATATGGAGACATGCATGGTCCAGCTTTCCCTGCGGCGCAAGCCGCTTGCCCTGCTGTGTGCAGGCAGCACCCTGTTTGCCGGCGGCATGGGTACGCCGGCAATGGCCGCCGCGCCCTTGCCCGCACCCGAAGCAGCGCCGGTGCCCGTGGTGGTGGTCACCGGCAGCCGCATCGAGCACGACAGCTACGATTTCCCGGCCGCCATCGACGTCGTCGACGCCGCCCGCATCGGCAATGCTCAGCTGCGCGTGAATGCGTCGGAGGCGCTGGTGGCGGTGCCGGGACTGGTGGTGCTGAACCGCCAGAACTATGCCCAGGACTTGCAGATTTCCTCGCGCGGCTTCGGCGCCCGCTCGGCCTTCGGGGTGCGCGGGGTGCGCCTGATTGCCGACGGTATTCCGGCCTCGATGCCGGACGGCCAGGGCCAGGCGGCCACTTTCAACCTCGACATGGCCGAACGCATCGAGGTGCTGCGCGGACCGTTTTCTGCCCTGTACGGCAATCACTCGGGCGGCGTGGTGCAGCTGTTCACGCGCGATGGCCAGGGCCGGCCAACCGTCGAGACCACTGTGTCGGGCGGCAGCGACGGCACGTATAAGGTCGACCTGAATGCGCAGGGCGAGGCAGGCGGGATCGGCTACGTGGTCGATGCCTCGCGCTTCGGGACCGATGGCTACCGCGAGCACAGTGCGGCGCGGCGCGACCAGGGCTTTGCCAAGCTGACCACCCGCCCGAGCGCGGCCAGCCGCCTGACGATTACTGCCAGCAGCCTGACCCAGGACGATACCCAGGACCCGCTGGGCGTGACTTGGAACACTTTCCAGCGCGACCCGCGTGCCGGCGAGATCGACGCCACCGATACCCAGGTGCCGAACCGTACCCTGGCCGAGCGCTACGACACGCGCAAGAGCATCGACCACCAGCAGGGCGGCGCGGCCTTTGAACAGCGTTTCGGCGAGGACCGATTGCGCGTCATGGCGTATGTGGGCAAGCGGCAGGTGATCCAGTACCAGGCGTTCTCGCGCGGCTTCCAGGCGCCGCCCACGCATTCCGGCGGCGTGGTCGATTTCGACCGCGATTTCTATGGTCTCGAACTCCAGTGGATGGCGGTGCGCGAGCTGGCCGGCGGCAAGCTCAGCACCACGGCCGGCATCGAGTATGGCCGTTCGGTCGACGACCGCCAGGGTTACGAAAACTTTGCCGGCACCCAGTTCGGGGTCAAGGGCGCCTTGCGCCGCAACGAGAAGGACAAGCTGTCGAATCTCGACCCCTACGTGCAGACCGAGTGGGCCGGCGGCCCCTGGGTGCTGACGGCGGGCCTGCGCCGCAGCAGCCTGAAGGTGGACGTGGACGACCGTTTCCTGGCCAATGGCAACGATAGCGGGTCCGCCGACTACAGCCGCGTCACGCCGGTGCTGGGGGCGCTGTACAAGGTGTCGGGCGGGCTCAACGTGTATGCCAGCGCGGCGCGCGGCTTCGAAACGCCGACCCTGAACGAACTGTTCTATTCGAGCGGCGGCGGTTTCAATTTCAACCTGGCGCCGGCGCGCAGCAAGCACCTGGAACTGGGCGCCAAGGCGCAAGTGGGCGATGACACGCGCATCAACGCCGCCCTATTCCAGGCACGTACCGAGGACGAGATGGTGGTCGACACGGCCGGCGGCGGACGCACCAGTTACCGCAACGCCAGCTCGACCTTGCGGCGCGGCGCAGAGGTATCGCTGGAGTCGTCGCTGGGCGCCGGTTTCAGCGCGCGCGCATCGGTGACGCTGCTACGGGCCACTTATGAGACCGGATTCGGCAGCGTGGGCGCCGGCAGGCGCTTGCCGGGCGTGCCGCGGGCCAATGGCTATGCCGAGCTGGCCTGGACGGAGCCAAACGGCCGCCTCAGCGCAGCGCTCGAAACCGTCGCTTCGAGCAAGATCTATGCGGAAGACACGAACCTGGAGCGGGCCGCGCCGGGGTATGCGGTGGTGAACGCGCGCATCCAGGCGCGGCAATCGATCGACCGCTGGCGCTTCAGGCAATTCCTGCGGGTGAACAATCTGTTCGACCGCAGCTATGTCGGTTCGGTGATCGTGGGCGATACCAACCGCCGCTATTACGAAGCCGGCACCGGGCGCCAGTGGATTGCGGGTGTCAGCGCCGAGTACACGTTTTGAGCGGGCGGTCTGAGTACGGGTTCCCGATACGTGTTCTGACTGCGCATTCTGACTGCGCATTCTGAATACGCGTTCTGAAACGGCCGGCCGCTTGTATTGTACCGGCCGGCGTGTGGCGTTTCAGAATGTATAGCGCAGGCCGGCAACGAAGGTGCGCGGCGCGCCGGGCGCCACGAAGCGCGTGTGCCCGGGTTCGACCTCGCCTTCGTGCGGCCGCAATACCTGGCCGTTCGGGAACAAGTCGGGCGCCACCGCGCCATAGGTTTCGTAGCGGCGGTCAAAGACATTGCTGATGCGGGCGAAGACTTCCCAGTTCGGCGCCGGCCGGTAGCTGGCGCGCAGGTTCATCAGGGCATGGCCACGCACGCGCCAATCGGCACGCTCGGGTTCTTCGCCTTCTTCAGGATCCTCGATGAGGCCATCCTCGTTGCCCTGGCTGAGCAGGCTACTGGCCGCCTGCAGGTCGGCGCCGAAGCGCAGCTGCGGGCTGGCGTCCCAGTCCAGCGACAGCTTGCCGCTGTGGCGCGGCAGACCAGCCAGACGCATGCCGCGTTCCACCTCGACGTTGCGCGCCCCGGTGAACAGTTCGCCGTCGGCGTCGTACACGGCTTCCAGGTAGCTATAGGCAAAGTGCACATTGACAGGTCCGAACTGCCGGGCAACGGTGGCGTCCAGGCCCTGGTGGCGGGTGCGCTCGAAATTGGCGAAGTAACCCTGGCGCGATGGCGAGCTGAGGAAGAGGATGTCGTCGCGGTTGACGGTGCGGTGCAAGGATACCGAGTAATTGCCGCCAAACAGGCGGCCACGCAGACCGGCCTCGATCGTACGCGCGACCACCTGCTTCAGGTAAGGGTCGGCCTGCAGGCCCACCGGCAGGCGGCAAGGGTTTTCCGGATCGGCGCAGCCGAGCTCGATAACGGTGGGCACGCGGTTACCCTGGGCGACATTCGCAAAGACCGTCGCGCCATTGCCCAGCTGGTGGGTAATGCCGAGCGAGGGGTTCAGGCGGTTGTAGGTAAAGCTTTCCCGTGGCTGGACGCCGCGTTCGTTGGTCAGGGTATTGCTCACGCGTGCGCGATTGAAGCGTGCGCTGGCAGTCAATTGGGTGCCGGCACTTGCAGCCCAGCTGCCGGCGACGTAGACACCCAGGGCACGCGCGCTGCCGACCACCGACGACGAGGGCTCGCGCTCTTCGTCGGGGTCGCCGATGACTTCGCGGGTGTCGGTCACAAAGGCTTCCTGTTCGAACTGGGCGTACTCGGCTTCGCTGTGGTCGAAGCTGAAGCCGGCATCGAGCCGGTAGGCGCCGCGCCGGGTGCTGAAGGCGGCGCTGAGGCCGCGGCTTTCCTGGCGCGTGCTGGTGGTGTTCAGGACGCCGGGATGCAGGGCGGCGCCTTCGGCCAGGGTGAAGCCGCACTCGTCCGGTTCGAGTGGTGCGCCACTGGCGTCGAAACCTTCCGCGCAGTCTTCCACGTAATCGTCGTATTCCTCGCTGACGTCGCCGTTGACGGTGTCGCGGCGGCTGTTGCGGGCGTAAGCCGTGGCGCTCAGTTCGCTGTCCTGGCTGAAGCGATGGGTGAGATTCAATGTGCCCTGCACCAGGCGGTTGCGGGTGGTGTCGGGGTAGGTATAGACGGCGTGCCGGTCGGCTTCGTACAGGGAGTCGGGCAGCAGGCCATTGCCGAGCAGGCGGCTGCGTCCGCCCAGCACGCTAGCTGACCAGTCGGTTGCGCCGAGCGAGCGGCCGACCTTGACCAGCACGTTGCCGAGGTGGCCGGAAGAGTGGTCGCGCCAGCCATCGTCGTCGAACCAGGTACCGCCGATAAAGCTGTGCCAGCCCCCCGCGCCCTGCCAGCCGTAGGAAACATCGGCGCGGCGCCGGCCTTCGTCGGTAAGCGAGAACTCGAACTCGCCGCCAGGATGGCTGAGGCCGGACTTGGTGGTAAAGGCCAGCGCGCCACCCAGGGTGTTCAGGCCATACAAAGGATTGGCGCCGGGGACCAGCAGCAGGCTGCCGATTGCGGACTCGGGCAGCATGTCCCAGTTGATGACGTCGCCAAAGGCTTCGTTCACGCGCACGCCGTCCAGGTAGACCGAAATGCCTTGCGAACTGCCGAGCACCGGCGAGGCACGGAAACCGCGGAAGGTCAGGTCGTTCTGGAAGGGACTGCCGGAGGTTTCGTTGACGTTCACACCGGTAAGGTTGCGCGACATGTACTCGGATAAATTTTCTCCGCCAGCCTTGCGGATCGTCTTTTCGGTGGCGAGCTGTACCGGATAAGGCAGCAGGTCGCGCTCGATGCCCAGGCCCGGCAGCGGCGCGAAGCCGACAATCTCGACGACCGGCATCGTGCCCTCGGGTTTCTCCGGCTTTTCCGGCTCGGCCGCGGCGCAGGGAGCAAGCACGGCCGCCGCAATGAAACAGCAGACGCGTTCGGTGTGATGGCGAGGAGCGAAAGCCTGCCGGATGGATGCGCGAAGTTCCATGGAGTGTCCCGTCGTGAGCAACTCTTAGTCCAACAGCAAAGGACGTGCCACGGCTCAGCCGGGGCAAGACCTGACCAGGTTGCTCCAAAACAGAACAGGTTGATGTACCAAGTGTTCAGACACGTAGGGTGGGCCGGGCCGCGCTAGGCACCTGTGCCCACGCTGTCTCATCTCTTGAGCGTCGGCGCCGTATGCAAACAGCTAAGGACGTGAAATGACACGCGCAAAAGCAAAAAACCCCGCAGAGATCACTCTGCGGGGTTTTTCATATAACTAGCCTGACGATAACCTACTTTCACACTGGTTGCAGCACTATCATCGGCGCAAAGTCGTT
>NZ_JAJFES010000027.1 GCF_020708045.1 Massilia sp. IC2-278 | reverse complement strand
ATACGCGGCGGTTACATCAGACCTTGGGCTACCAAACGCCTGCCGCCGTCGACGCTGCATACCGTGTGCCTAAATAACTGTCCAGGATATCCGGATCACCTCAGGTCTGACATTCGGACACGGCCTCAGCCTTTGCCAGTAAAACCGGACGCGCACCATCACGATGGCGTTACCGACCGCACCTGATAGCGCTGCCATCGCCTCGGCCTACGATGCGATCGCGGAGCGCTGGCTGGACAGCCGCTTCAGCCGCGATAACGGCGTGCGCCAGCATGAGGTGGCCCTGGCCTTTCTCGCGCAGGCCGCCGAAGGCTGGGCCTTGAACGCCGGTTGCGGGTGCAGCACCCGCTTGAATCCGCTCCTGCGTGCGCAGGGCTTGCGGATCGAGGGCGTCGATATTTCCGCGCGCATGATTGGTTTGGCGGCGCAGGCCGACCCTGACGTCGTCCTGCATCATGCGGATATCTGCAGTTGGCAGCCGACGCGCCGCTACCGGTTCATATCGGCCTGGGACAGCATCTGGCACGTCGACCTGGAACAACAACGGCCGCTGATGTTTAAGCTCATGGCCGCGCTGGAACCGGGAGGCGTGTTCATTTTCAGTGCAGGCGGACTTGACGCGGCGGATGCCCACGTCGACGCGACGATGGGACCGCCGGTCTATTACGGCACGCTCGGGATACCCGGTCTGCTCGATGTGGTGAAGGAGAGTGGCTGCGTGTGCAGGCATCTCGAATTCGACCAGCTACCCCACAAGCATCTGTTCATGGTGGTGCAGCGCGAGGCTGCTTCTGCCGCTGCCGATTCTGGCCAGATTTAACATTCTTCTGGCTTTTCTTGTTCAGTTTCCTGATCTGAAACTGCGATAAGTATTTGATACTACAAGAAAATTTATTTGAGAAAAAGTTGAACTAAGGAAGTTTCCTCCCCTCAAAGGTTACGTATTCGCGTTTTACACGCTTCGATTTTTTACCTTTGACGTTAGGAACTTCTCGCATGAAAAAGCAAGCCACCATCGCCCTGAACGCTGTTGCTACCGCTGTCGTCCTGGCCTTCTCCGTTACCGCCCACGCCGCCAGTGCCACCCCTTCCAGCTTCGCGCTCTCCGGCTATGATGCTTCGTCGAATCTGACCGTGAACACCGCCAGCAACGCCACCACGCCTGCCACAACCTATAACTATTATGTGTCGCCGACCGGTTCGGACACCGCTGCCGGCACCAAGGCTGCACCGTTCAAGACCCTGGCCCGCGCTGCGAAAGCCGTGACCAAGGCCGGCACCACCGTGTTTGTTGCACCAGGCACCTATGATGGCGGCTTCAAGACCACCGCCAACGGCACCGCCGCAGCCCGCATCTACTGGGTCTCGACCACCAAGTGGGGCGCAAAGATTGTTCCTCCTGCGAACTCGACCAACAAGAACGCCTGGGATAACCGCGGCAACTACGTCAGCATCATCGGTTTCGAAGTCGATGGCTCGAAAGTGCGCAGCGGTACCAAGTGGACGCTCGGCATCTACACCGGCGGTTCCTACAACGTCATCGAAGGCAACCACGTCCACCACACCGCGACCACCATTCCGTGCAACAGCGCGGGCGGCTCGGCGATTGGCGTGGACAGCTACTACAAGGGCGTGATGACCGATGTGGTCGGCAACGTCGTCCACGACATCGGCCCGGCAGGCTGCACCTACGTGCAAGGTATCTACGTCAGCACCTCGGGCACGATCAAGAACAACGTGGTCTACCGTGTCGGCTCGGCAGCGATCCACCTCTGGCACGATGCAACGAACGTGAAGATCATCAACAACACGGTGAGCTCGTCGGTGTTCGGCATCATCGTCGGCGGTGGCGACTTCTACTTCACCTCGGCTGGCGCCAACAACGTGGCCGTGTACAACAACATTGTGTACGACAACAAGTACGGGATCTCGGAGCAGGGCAAGACCGGCACCGGCAACTCGTACAAGAACAACCTGGTGTTCAAGAACACGACCTACGACTGGCAGCTGCGCAATGGCCTGAAGCATACCGGCACGATTTCGTCGGACCCGCTGCTGGCTGGCTACTCGCGCACCGCCGCCATGCCGAACTTCAAGCCGAGCGCCAGCTCGCCGGTGATTGGCCGCGGTATCGCCACCTACGCACTGCCGACCGACATCGACGGCAAGCCGCGTAACGCGTCCACCGGCTACGACATCGGCGCCTACCAGCACTAAGACCACCAAGGGAGCAACAAGCCTCACCCGGCGACCTGCAGCAAACGTGAAAAAGCCCGCCACCGCAAGGTGCGCGGGCTTTTTTTCTGACGACCGTTTACGCTGACAGCGTCGTGTCGTGCACCTTGCCGGCGATCGTCACGTTGGTCAGCTTCACATTGCGCACGTTATACAGGAACCACGGCTGCGCCGCGTTCACCGGCGTGCCGAAATCCGAATCGGTGATCGTCACGTCGCGGATCGGCAGGATCTCGCCCGGCTTGTCGCCGTTGTAGTCGAATGCCACCGGCCCCAGCAGCAACAGCGCCTGGTAGCAGGAACGCGGACCGTCCTTGGTTTCCACATTCCCCACCTTCACGCCCGAGATATGGATGTTCTCGACGATCGGTGGCCGGGTACGCACGTTGTCGGCGGTCGGCGCGTAGTCGCAGTCGATGGTCACCACCGCGCCGGCCGACGAGCCCACCGAATTCGGCGGAATCGGCGAGCCGGGCAGGGGCTTGTACACCAGCGGCTTGAGTGACACGCCGTTCGGCATGGTCACGTTGCGCACGTAGAAGTGGCGCAGGAAACCGCCGCGGTTCATGTTGGTCTTCATGCGGATCGCGGTGTTCAGCGGGTCGGTGGCCCAGTGCGCGTTACGGAACTCAATGTTCTGCGCATACACGTGCTGGATCCCGCCCGACATCTCGCTGCCCAGAGTCACGCCGCCGTGGCCGCTGTTCATGATGCAGTTCTGGATCACCACGTTCTGCGTCGGCCCGAACCCGGTGTCGAGGTTCTTGCCGGCCTTGATGGCGATGCAATCGTCGCCGCTGTTGAAGGTGCAGCCGTCCACCAGCACGGTGTTGCAGGCTTCCGGGTCGAAGCCGTCGCTGTTCGGGCCCAGGCTTTCCATCAGCACCTTGCGGATCTCGAGCTTGCTGCAGTTGACCGGATGATGCTGCCAGAACGGCGACTGGTTCAGCTGGTAACCCTGCAGCAGCACGTTCGAGCAGCCAATGAACTCCACCATGCACGGACGCAGCCAGTGCCCGCGCCCGAAGATGCGCTTCGCCACCGGCACCCCGGCTTCCGACAGCGTCGGCAGGTAGGCTTCGTCGGTGCGCCACTTGTCGTCCTTGCCTTCCATGAGCGCGACCTGGGCGTCGCTCAGGTTCGGCGCCACCGCGCGGATCGACGTCGGATTCTTCGGGTTGACCAGGTTCTGCGCCTGATGCTGGTTCGGGCCGGGCTTGCGCTTGCCCTTCCAGTCCCACCAGGCGTCGCCATTCGCCTGCGGCACGCCGCCCTGGCCGTCGATGATGCTGGTCCAGTCCTCGCCGGTGAGGGCGATGTTGGTCTGGCCGTAGGCGTAGACCATCGGCGAATAGTTCAGGCAATCGTTGCTCTGCCAGCGCGAGATCACCAGCTTGCCGGCCGCGCCGCAGTCGTAGTCGCCGTATTTGGCGAAGTCGTCCGGGTCGTTGCTGAAGTAGACATGCGCGCCCTTGGCCAGGTGCACGTTGACGTTCGACTTCAGCACGATCGGTCCCTTCACCAGCCAACTGCCGGCCGGGATCAGCACGCGCCCACCACCGGCCGCGCTGCAGGCGCCAATGGCCGCCGCAATCGCCGCGTAGCAGTCCGGTGCACCCGGCGCCGGCGCGCTGACCTGGCCGAGTTCGTGGTGGGCCACGTAGCCGGAGACCATCACGGTCTTGCAGGGCGCCGCGCCGTACGCGGTAATGACGAAGTCGCGCTTCGGGAACACGAGCGGCTTGCTGAATTGGTCGACGATGCCCTGGGCGCGGGCCCAGGCTTCCTCGATGGCGCTGGACTGTTTCGGGGCGGCCAGGGCCGGCGCACCGACAGTGAGGCCGGCGACGGAGGCGGCGCGCAGCAGCGAGCGGCGCTGCGGATTGATGGGGGTGATGGTCATGGCGTCTCCATTGTAAGTCGGTGGATCAGTTCGCGGCCACTTTGCCGGCGCCGGCACGTGCCCGCACGTGGGCCGGCACGTCGGCGGCCGGCAGCGGCACAAACGCATAGGGCACGGTCCAGGCGGGGTCGCCGATGGCGCTGCAGGCGCCCAGCGGCGCACCGTTCAGCAGCGAACCCTGGTCGCTGAAAGCACCGGCATCGGCCGCCGATGGGAACACGCCGATGGCATTCCTGCAGTCGCGCGCCCCGGCAATCTCGAACGCGTTCGCATGCGAGACGATACGCGCCGCCTTGGCAACGCCCACGCTGTAGCCATGCCGGTAGACCGGATGCCTGCGGTCGCCCACATGGTAGTTATTGAAAAGGTGGACCTGGCCGAAGCGCACCCGCGGCGCGCGGCTGGCGACGTGCTCGAACAGGTTGTTGCTGATGGTGACCCGCAGGTGGCCGGCATCGCCGCTCGCCTTGTCGCTGGCGCCGATCAGCATGGTCTTCGCGTGCAGGGCAAAGTGGTTGTACGAGACCGTGACGTAGTCGCTGGCGTCGCGGATGTCGAGCGCGCCGTCGTGGCACTGCTTGACCTTGCCGTGTTCGACCGGCAGCGTGTCGTCGGTCAGCGGGGCGTCCGTAAAGCTGTTGTGGTCGACCCAGACATGCCGGGCGCCGACGACCGAGATGGCATCGAACTCGGCATTCCAGCCACCTTCGGGCCCATCGTCCGGCACCCATTTCGGCGCCACGTCGCAGGGGTTGCGCAGGTTCAGGTTGCGGATGATGACCTGCGACACCCGGGACACCAGCAAGTGCGCGTTGACGAAGCCGGCATCCGCACCGATGCCCACCAGCGTGGTGTGCGAGGGAATGCGCACCTCGCCGCGCCGCGCCTGGTCGGCCGTGCTGGCGAACGCGCGGCCTTCGCTCATGTCGATCGTGCCCTGCACCTGGACGATACGGCCGCCTGGCAATGCGGGATCGAGCGCGCGTCGCAGTCCGGCCGCATCCGTGACGGTGACGATGGCGGCGGCATCTGCGCCGCCCCGTGTGCCACCGGCCATGGCGGCCCAGCCGTCCGCAGGCGCCGCCTGGCGCAACTGCATTGGCGCCGCCGCTGCCGGCCAGGCCAGCACGGCGGCCATCGAGAGTACGAGAACATGCTTCTTCATGGGGTGGCTGCCTACGTGAAGGAGATAAAACGAACAAAGTCACGCAAGCGGACAGCCTGCATGACCTTGTTCTCCACGAACGGCGCCGCTTAGAAGGTGTAGTCGGCGCGCAGGGTGTAGACGCGGCCGATCGGCTTGGCCACGTTCCGTGCGAACACCACGCGCGAGCTCAGGCGCTGGTTCGACAGCGGCGGATCTTCGTCGAACAGATTGTTCACGCCGAAGCCGACCTTGATGTTCGGGCTGAACTTCCAGCTGGTCGACAGGTTGTACACGCGGTACGGGTCGATCACGTTGTAGAAGGGCTGGCCCGGCTTCTGGGTGGCGAGGGCGTTGGTGTCTTCGTAGCTCGACGCGTACTGCTGCGTCAGCTGGGCGAAGAAGGGACCGTAGGACCAGTTCACGCGCGCCTGGTGCTTCCACTTGAAGATATAGGTGTTGGCCGAGGTGGCGGCGGTCGACAGCGCGCCGTTCTTGCCGACGCTGTCGTTCCAGGTGCCGCCGACTTCGTTCTGGCCTTCGTACTTGTCGGTGAAGGTCCCGTCGAGCGAGGCGCCGAAGCGGCCCCAGTTCGTGGTCGGATACACATAGTTCAGGTTCAGGTCGATGCCCTGGGTACGCAGGCCGCCCATGTTCAGGCGCGTCTTGGTGATGTACTGCAGGGTGCCGTCCGGATTGCGCACGAACAGGTCGTTGTACTGGTCGACGTTGTTGAAGATCGTGTCTTCCGAAACCTGGGCGATGGTGCCCTTCATGTCGATCTTCCAGAGGTCGACGCTGGCCACGAAGTTCTTGAACGGCTCCACCACCAGGCCGACGGTGACGGTCTTCGCCTTTTCCGGACCGAGGTCCGGGTTGGCGCCGGTGAGCGTGGTCAGGCGCGTGTTGCAGACGCGGGTGGCATCGAGGTTCAGGTTGGCGAAGCGCGGATCGGTGGTGAGCGTGCCGGTGCCGGTCACGCCCGGCGTGGCGCTCGGGCAGAGCAGCGGATCGTCCCAGTTCGAGGCCGATGGCACCAGCTGGCGCGGGGTGCCGTACAGTTCCGGCAGGGTCGGTGCGCGGAAGCCGCGGCTCACCGTACCGCGCAGCATGACTTCCTTCATCGGCTGGTAGCGGAAGCTTGCCTTCGGATTGAAGGTCGAGCCGAAGTCGCTGAAATGGTCGCCGCGGATGGCCACGTTCAGGTTCAGTTCCTTGGTCACCGGCGCATCGAGTTCGGCGTACATGCCGGCCACGCGGCGTGCGCCGCTCGGGTTCGCGCCCGGGGTGCCCGATACTTTATAGGTGACCTCGTTGGCCAGCATGTTCACGCTTTCCTCGAAGGTTTCGCGGTGCCAGTCGGCGCCCACGGCCAGGCCGAGCGCGCCGCCTTTCAGGTCCATCAGGGTGCGCGAGAAGTTGACGTCGGCGCCGTAATAGCGCACGTCGGCCTTGCGGTAATCCTGGCCGTCGGCCGAGATGCTTTCCAGGTAGGCCAGGCCGGCCGCGTCCTGCGGGCCGAAGGGATTCAGGGTGCCGTTCGCCACGCCCGCGTACAGGCCCGGGGTGCGGACAAAATTGTCCTTGAAGCCGATGTTGCGCTGGCTGTAGGCATACGACACGCCGGCGCGGTAGTCCCATCCGGCGACCATGCCTTCATCGGCCACCACCACGCGGTGGTTCAGCTGCTCGTCGTGGTTGGTAACGGCGCCGAGTTCGTCCAGGCTCCAGGTCAGGGCCAGGTTTTCGCCGTTCAGGCCAGCCACCGCCGGCACGCCGCCGCTGCCGCCCGGGTACCACTTGCTGGCGCGCGTGATCATCAGGGGCTGGCGCGAGGCGGTCAGGCGGTCGTAGTCGGTATTCGCGCCGAAGGGCTGCGGCGCGTCGGAGGCGTCGATGTAGGACTTGGACAGCTGCAGTTCCAGCGTCAGCACCTTGCCGTCGCCGTGGGCCAGGCTGCCCTTGGTGAACAGGGTCGCCTGCTGGGCTTCCGGCAGCAGCTCGGGGTAATAGGCCGGGTCGGTGATGCAGGTCTTGCCGCCATTGGCATTGGTGCGGGTCGACGGCACCGTGGTCTGGACCGCATACGGCGTGACGCAGCCGGCCGCGAAGTAGGGGTTGCCGGTGATGTTGGCCGAGCGCCCGTTGCGGTAGATGGTGAAGTTGGCCGGCGAGGCCGAGCCGCCCGAGGTGTTCGAGGTGAACGGCGTGCCGCCCAGGGACAGCAGCTTGTCCGGATCGGTGATGTTCGGGCGGTCGCGCTGCAGCAGCGAATCGCGGCGCTGGATATCGAAGGCGGTGTAGATGTTCCAGCCATCGTCGGCCATGCTGCCCTTGCCGGCCACGATGGCGAGGCGCTTCTGCGAACCGCCGCCCGAGGCTTCCGGCTTGGCGCCGCTGGCGCTGAGGGTCACGCCGGTGATCGACTTCTTGGTGATGAAGTTGACCACGCCGGCAATCGCGTCGGTGCCGTACAGGGCCGAGGCGCCGTCGCGCAGCACTTCCACGCGGTCGATGGCGGCCATCGGGATCACGTCGACGTTCACCGAGCTGGCGCCCAGCGCTTCGTTGGCCAAACGGCGGCCATTGAGCAGCACCAGGGTGCGGTTGGTGTTCAGGCCGCGCATGTTGATCATGGTGCCGCTGCCGCCGCCGCCCACCGGCTCGTTGGTGGTGGCCACCGTCATGGCCACGGCCACTTCCGACATCGTGGTCAGGCCGCGGTTGACCAGTTCTTCCGACTTGATGGTGGTGAGGGGCAGGGCGTTTTCGCTGGCGAGGCGCTTGATCGAGGAACCTGTGACTTCGACGCGCTGCATCGGGGCTTCCTGGGCGGCGGCACTGTTGGTCAGGACCAGCACCGCGACGGCGACTGCCGACAAAAGGAAGCGCGGTTCGGCAAAACGGGGCGCATTGATACTGTTCTGGTGTTTCACTGCATGTCTCCTGCTTGTTATCGTCGATGCGTCCGGGTGTCTCCCCGAATCGCGCGTATTGACCGCTCCAATGCAAGGCGTCGAGTTCTCTCGCCAGAGATTGGTATGTTGAGGATTCTACTTTGGTCTGACCACTTTCGCAATCTGGATGAGCCAGTTATTTTCTGGTCCAAACAGATGCGGAAAACTTTGACGAGTGCGGATGTGCCGCGCCGCAGCCCTGGCGAGGGCTGGTGCGGAGGGAGAAACGGCTTGCCGGCAGCCGCCGTGCGGCGGCCAGGCTGGGAATGCGGCGGCGTTCAGCCGCGCGAGAAGGTGCGGGTCACGCGGTCGAGGTGGGCGCGCATCGCGGTGCGGGCGCCGGCGACGTCGTGCGAGGCGATGGCGGCAAAGATGTTGCGGTGGTCGATCAGGGTCTGCTGGCGCAGTTCCTCGGTCTGGAAGTGTTCCTTCAGCTTGTGCCAGAGCGAGCCGCGCTGGCTCCACAGGTATTCGATCACGCCGACCATGGCGCTGTTGCCGGTGGCGCGGGCGATCGCCAGGTGGAAGTTGCGGTCGGCCGATTCGTTGCCGCTGCGGTCTTCGTGGTGCTGCTCCATCTCCATCACCGCCACCAGGATGGCGTCGATATTCGCGTCGCTGGCGTGCTTGGCCGCCATGGCCGCCACCTCGACCTCGATCAGGCGGCGCGCGGCCAGCACTTCGAAGGGGCCGGGGCCGGCGCTCGGCACCTCGGCCTGGGGCTTGGCCTGTTCGCTGACGTACACGCCGGAGCCGCCGCGCACCTCGACGGTGCCGCCCAGCTCCAGCGCAATCAGGGCTTCGCGCAGCGAGGTGCGGCTGACGCCGAGCTTGGTGGCCAGCTCGCGTTCGGCCGGCAGGCGCTCGCCGGGCCGGATGTTCTCGGCGCGGATCAGCTCCTCGATCTTGCTCGATACGACACGGTACAGCCGTGGCTCATTGGCGCCCGTTTCGTTCGGCGCGGCGGTTTTCTTCATCGGTGGTTGGTCCTGGATTATGTGTGGCCCTTGCCAAACTAGCGAATCTTAGTTTGGTACGGTCAATGTTGCAAGTGGACCAACCAAAACCGTGCGCCGTGCCTCCCCGAGCGCTCAGGGCTGGGGCGTCACCGTCATCGCCAGCGTGAACGCCTGCGCGCCTTCGCCGACCTTGACGGTCGCCCGTTCGCCATGGCGCGCCAGCAGTGTCGGCGTGGCGACCAGTTCCTTGCCCTTGAACAGCCGGGTCGCCAGCCAGACGTCGTTCTTCGCGTTCCCCGGACGTACCGTGACGTCGGCACGCCAGCCCTCGGACGACACGCTGAACGGCTTGCCGGCCTCGGTCACGACCCGCGGCACGGCCAGGTCGTTCTCGCGCTTGCCGAAGGCATCGGCCTCGATCTGGAACGGCGCATCGGGATTGCTGCCGGCCTTGACGAACAGGGCGATCGAATACGTGCCCGCAGCCTGCGCCTGTCCGGCGTGTACGCTGAGCGTGGCGCCGAAGCTGCCGGCGGCCAGCAGGGCAAGGATGATGCGGCCGGCGGCGCGGCGAACTTTTCCAGGCGTGGTGTGCTGCAGATGCATGATGCGCTCCTTGGTTGGGTGAAGGGATTGCCAGTGGCAGTGGATGGCGGCGCCGAAAGCGATCGGGCCGGCATGCGACTTGAGCAGGGCTTCGGCATAGATGCGCCGCTGCCCGGAATAACGCCGCATGACCGCGGCGTCGCAGGCCAGTTCCTGGTCCTGGCGCATGGCGCGCACGCCAACATGCATCAGCGGATTGAACCAGAACAGGCACTGGAACAGCGTGGCCGCCAGGTTCGCGAAGGCGTCGCGGCGTGCGATATGGACTCCCTCGTGCGCGACGATCAGGGCCTGCTCGGCTGGCGTGTACCGTTCGGCGAAGTCGTGCGGCACCACGATCTTCGGGCGCAGCAGGCCCACCGAAGCCGGGCCGATACCGGCGGCGCTCAGATAAATGGCTCCCTGGCGTGCCAACGGCCCGGCGCGGCGCAGGAAGGCGTGATGCGCGGCGACCAGCCACAGCAGCGAGGCCAGCGCCCCGGCGGCCCAGGCGAATGCCAGATAGTTGGCCTGTGCGGGCAAGGCGGCCGGCGTGGCTTGCCGGACCAGGGCCTGGACCGCATACGGCGCCTGCATGGACAAGACTTGGGGACGTGCCTGTGCGGGCAGCAGCGCCGCTGCGGCGACCAGCGGCACGATCAGCCAGGCGGCGTAGGCCAGCGCGGCCCCGAACTGGCGCTGCAATGGTTTGCGCATTAGGAGCAGCAGCGTGACCGCGGCGGACGTGACCAGCGCCACGCGCAGCAACAGGGAGATCAGATCACTTCCCATCGCGCTGGCCGTCGTCGAGTGTGTCGATCAGCTGGCGCAGTTCCTGCAGGTCGGCCTGTGACAGCTTGCGCTGGCTGCCGAAGTGCGCCACCAGCGGGGCGATGCGTCCGCCGAACAGGCGCTGCACCAGGCTCTCGCTCTCGCGCGCCAGCCAGGCTTCGCGCGGCAGCACCGCGTGGTACAGGAAGCGCCGCCCATCCTTCTGCGCCGCGATGGCGC
Source organism: Massilia sp. IC2-278 (assembly GCF_020708045.1). Classification (GTDB taxonomy): domain Bacteria; phylum Pseudomonadota; class Gammaproteobacteria; order Burkholderiales; family Burkholderiaceae_D; genus Telluria. The sequence goes on along the minus strand of NZ_JAJFES010000027.1, from coordinate 14,076 downwards.
CTTTCTTGAGCAGGCGGTTCAGCAGGGTCTTGACGGTGGCCGTTTGCCAGTGCTGGCTTTCGGACAGGGCGACGACGACCTGCTCGGCCACAATCGGCCCCGGCGCGCGCCAGAGCACTTCCATGACATGCGACTCGGCGTCGCTGATATTCGTTACGGGATCGCTTGCAGGGGAATTCGGCATGGCAGCACCATTTACAGTTGTAATCGGCGTTAATGATTACAGTCGTAAACGGTGCTGTCAAGCGATATGTAGGGTGGACCGCGCAGTGCTAGGGATGCGGGTTCCAGTCGCGCCCCGCGAACACCGCAGCCCGGCTCGACAGGCGCGCCGCCTCTTCCTGATTCAGCTGTGCACCGCCAAAGCTGCGCGGCTGCCCATCCTCCATCTTGTTGCCATACTCGCGCCAGCCACCCTGCACAGGATTCGGCAGCGGCTTGCGCAGCCAGGCATCGGCCGCAATGTGCAGCCCGACCGTGCAGTCGATGAAGGCAACATGGTCCCAGGTATTCGCCGTGCCCGGCGAGCGTGCCAGATAGGTCGCCCCAAGCGGCGGCATGTTCCCCGCCGGCCCAGGCCCGCGCGTCAGGCGCGAACGCAGGAAGACGAAGCCCGGTTCGTCTGGCCCCACGGTGCGCGCCTGCACCAGGTAGCCGCCGCTGTCCGGATTCGCACTGTCGCCCACGGTGCGCAGTTCGCTTTCCTCGAACAGCGCGGCGCGGTTGTTCCCCCAGATGAAGTCGACGTTGCCTTCGATGAGCGAACGGTAGAACCATGCGTAGCCGGTCAGCTGCAGGGTGTCCTGCTCGCTGATGAAGTGGGCATTGCGCACCGCCAGCCGCCCGGCGTCGCTGCTGAAGAACAGGGTTTCGGCCTGGGCCGAATGGCCGTCGCTGCGCAGCGTGGTGTTTTGCAGGGTGATGTCGCGGATCTCGAGCAGATCGCTGTCCTGGGCCAGGAGCAGCGCGCGTCCGCCCAGCACGCCCGGCGTGCCCGGCATTTGGCCGGTGCCCGAGCCGGGGTTGCGCGTGTCGCTGTTGGCGGCGCGGATGATGGTCGCTTCGCGGCTGGCGCCGCGCAGGCTCAGCTTGTCCTTGTCGCGCAGGTAGAGCAGTTCTGGATACACGCCGTCGCGCACGTTCACCGTCAGCGCCTGCGCGCGCTGCAGGCCCATGGCGTAGTCGAGGGCGCCCTGCACGGTGCGGAAATCGGCGCGGCCGTCGTCGTCGACCGTGATGCTGTCGCCGACCGGCCTGTAGCGCGATGTGCGGAAGGACCAGCGCGCACCCGCAAAGCCGGCCCTCAGCAGAGCGCCGTCGGCCACGGCCTCGTATTCGGTGTCGTAGTCGAGCATCTGCGGCAGGCGCACGCGCAGTTCCTTGTCCTGCACCGTGATCTGGTGCTGGCGTACCAGGCGCTGGCGCGGCGGCGGGCCGATCGCGGCCACGCTTTCGCCAGGGCGGACGGTGGCCACCAGGGCGCGGTTGCGGCTGCGGTAGAGGCGCACGCTGCCCTGGCCGCTGAGTGCGGGCGCCTGCGCAAACGCGAGGCGCAGGGGCGTGTCGGGCGGCACGCCGCGCTCGCCCTGTGCGGGCGATGCGGTCACACCGGCAGGCAGCATTGCCGTGGCTGGTGCGGCGAACGGCGCGCCGACTTCCACGCCGAAAACCGTCTGGACCCAGGGATCGTCGATGCTGGTGACGGTGACGGCCGTGCGCCCCTGCGCGTGCGGTGTGACGCGCAAAACGCCACCCGCCACCTCCACCGAGGCAATGCGCGGGTCAGCAGCCTGCGCCGAAACAGCCGACGTCGCACCGACGCGCACCGCTTCGGGCGCGTCGCCGACCTGTAGGAGCAGGCGGTCGTCGCCCAGCTGCACGCTTACGCCGGCTGGCGCGCCGTCGGCGCCCGAGCGCAGGCCGAGCAGCGTGTGCGCTCCCGCGTCCGCAGCGGGCGCCTGTGTGGCAGGCAGCGCCGCTGCCAGCGCGCTGGTTACGCGTTCGCCGTTGACGAAGGCGGCCAGCTGGCCATCGTCGGCGCCGAAGCGCAGCACCAGCGGCGCACCCGCCGGCGGGGCGCGGCGGCGTATCTGCTTCAGGCGCTCGACGGCGCCGCCACGCGCAGCCAGCAACTCGACCTGCAGCACCTTGCCGGCGTCAAGCAGGCGCAGGCTGGCGCCTTGCCAATCGGCGCCGTTCTGGCGAGCACGCAATACGAAGGGCGCGCCTTCGGCCGGGACCAGGCGCGCCTCGACGAAGCTGCTTGCGGCTTCCTCCAGATTGCGCGGCCCGGCCTGCGCCTGCACGTGGCGCGCCACGTCGCGTGCCGGCAGGGCGGTAAAGGCATACGGCACGCGCCAGCCGGGATCGCCGCCGAATGGGCAATCGAGCAGCGGCCGGCCGTTCAGCAGCGAGCCCTTGTCGTTGAATACGCCCGGGCTGGACGCCGGATCGCGCACGACCTGGCTGCACCGCTCGGCGCCGGCGATGTCGAAGGCATTCGCATCCGACACGATGCGCGAAGCATGGGCTGCGCCGATGCTGTAGCCATGGTGGTAGACGGGGTGCTTGCGGTCGCCCACGTAATAATTGTTCAGCAGGTGCACCTGGCCGTAACGCACGCGCGGGGCGCGCTCGGCCACGTGTTCGAACAGGTTGCCCTTCAGCGTCACGCGCAGGTGCCCGGCGTCGCCAGTGGCCCGGTCGCCCGCGCCGATCAGCATGTTCTTTTCGTGCAGGGCGAAACGGTTGTAGGTGACGCTGACGAAGTCCGAACCCCCGGTGATGTCGAGCGCGCCGTCGTGGCACTGCTTGCGCATGCCGTTTTCAACAGGCTGGCGCTCGTCGGTGTCGGGCGCATCGGTAAAGCTGTTATGGTCGATCCACACGTGGTGCGAGCCAGACACCGTGATGCCGTCGAACAGCGAATTCCAGTTGCCCCTGGCGCCATCTTGCGGGTCCCAGCGCGGATTCACGTCACAAGGGTTGCGGATGGCCAGGTTGCGGATCACGACCTGCGCCACGTTAGCCACCACCAGGCTGCCGTTGACGAATCCGGCGCCCGGCGCCACGCCGATCAGGGTGGTGTTCGACGGAATGCGCACCGTGCCGCGCCGGGCCTGGTCGCCGCTGTCGCTGAAGGCACGTCCTTCGCTCATGTCGATGCCGGCGGCCACGCGCACGATGCGTGCCGGTGCCGGCGCTTCCAGTGCCGCCAGCAGACCGGCGCGGTCGCGCACCGTGTACACGTGGGCCGGATCGGCAAGGGCGCCGCCGTGCGTGCCGCCTTCCTGTGCGGCCCAGCCGTCTAGCGGTGCGTGCTGGCGTTCGGGCGGCGCCCCGGCCGGGGCTTGCGCCAGTGCCAGCGCCGGCGCCAGCAGGATGGCCGTCAGCGCCGCCCTCATGGCGCGCTCCGCAGGGCAGGCGCCAGGTCCGGCAGCGTGCGTGCCAGCTCCTCGGCCATGATGCCGGCGAAGCGTTCGGCGCCCAGCGGGCCGACGTGGGTGTAGTCGAAATTCGCGCCCGTGCGCGCCAGTTTGTCGGCTTCCGTCGGCCCCATGGCCTGCACCGCGGCCAGCGAGCGCGCGTTCAGGTCGACCAGCGGCGTGTGCGTGGCGCCGGCGATGCGGCGCACGGTGCCGGCCCAGGGCGCCAGGTCGTTCTGCACATACCCGGCCTTGAAGCTGCGCCGCGTGAGCGGGGTGACCAGCACCGGCTGCGCGCCGAGTGCGCGCGCTTCCTCGACATAGCGCGTCATGTTGGCCGGGAACTCGGTGACGAAGTCGGTCGAGCGGCCCGGTTTGCCCGGCTGGTCGTTGTGGCCGAACTGGATCAGCACATAGGTGGTGCGAAAGCCGGCGCCGTCGCGCAGCAGATCCTGTACCTCGTTCCAACGGCCCTCGGCGCGGAAGCTGCCTGAGCTGCGTCCGCCGCGCGCCAGGTTGATGCAGGCCGTCTCGGGCGTGAAGCGGGTGCACAGGGCGTCGCCGTAGCCGGTGGTGCTGGCCATGGTGGAGTCGCCGACCAGGATCACGCGGTCGGGCAGGGCGGCGGCGTGTGCGGCGCTGGCGGCTGCCGCGAAGAGGAGAGGGGTCAGGCAGGTGAAACGTGGCATCGGCAGGCTCCTGGAGTTTACACGATTCTATTTTGGCCTGACCAATTTATCAAGCGGTCAGGCCGCGTGGGGCCAGTGTTCCCGTTCCTGCGACTTGTTCGACGATACTTACGGTCGTCTTGTCATAAGACGTCAGACAACAAGCTCTCGGATATAATGCATGCATTGCATCCACACGATGGTTTCCATGATTCCTGCACAGCGCAAGCCCCGCAACCTCGCCCAGGGCGTGGTCGAACACATCGGCGGCAGCATCCGCCAGGGCCTGCTCAAGCCGGGCGAAAAACTGCCGACCGAGTCCTCGCTGATGTCGCAGCACGGCGTCAGCCGCACCGTGGTGCGCGAAGCGATCTCGCACCTGCAGGCGTCCGGGCTGGTGCAGACCAAGCACGGCATCGGCACCTTCGTGCTCGAGCCGCCGCAGGCCGGGCTGGGCTTCGATGCCGAAAGCATTCTCACCCTGCGCGACGTGCTCGCCATCCTCGAACTGCGCATCGCCGTGGAGAGCGAAACCGCCGGCCTGGCGGCCGTGCGCCGCAGCGACGAGCAGGTAGGGGAGCTGGGCGCGGCACTGGCCGAGATGCAGGAAGCGATGGCCGTCGGCCGCTCGGCCGTAGAGGCCGACAAGCGCTTCCACCTGCTGATTGCGCAGAGCACCGGCAACCGGTATTTCGTCGATATCCTGGGCCAGCTGGGCAATACCATCATCCCGCGCGCGCGCCTGAATACGGCCGAGCTGGAGCAGGATAAGCCGGCCGACTTCCTCGAGCGTGTCAGCCGCGAACACGACGACATCTACCGCGCCATCGAACGGCGCGATCCCGAGGCGGCGCGCGCCGCGATGCGCACGCATCTCTCGAACAGTCGCGAACGCCTGGTGCAGGCGCAACGCCGCCTGGAGGCGCGAATAAATTAAGCGTTGTTAAATTTCTGCTTGCGAGGTGATGCTTTCAGTTGTACGATGACTTACAACTGCTTTCAAAGCAAGACGCTTGACGTCATTCATAACCAGTCCTGGAGACCCGCAATGCATCCACTCGAATTACAAAAAGTCCTGTCGCACGGCCTGCTGTCCTTCCCGATCACCGACTTCGACGCCAACGGCGACTTCAACGCGGCCGGCTACGCCAAGCGCCTCGAGTGGCTGGCGCCATATGGCGCAACCGCGCTGTTCGCCGCCGGCGGCACCGGCGAATACTTTTCGCTGGCCGGTGACGAATACGGCCAGATCGTCAAGACCGCGGTCGACACCTGCGCCGGTACCGGCGTCGCGATCCTGGCCGGCGTCGGCGGCCCGACCCGCATGGCGATCGCCCACGCGCAGGAAGCCGAGCGCCAGGGCGCGCAGGGCCTGCTGCTGCTGCCGCACTACCTGACCGAAGCCAGCCAGGACGGCCTGGTCGCCCACGTGGAAGCGGTATGCCGCTCGGTGGACATCGGCGTGGTGGTCTACAACCGCGCCCAGTGCCGCCTGAGCCCGGACTCGCTGGCCAAGCTGGCCGAGCGCAACCCGAACCTGATCGGCTTCAAGGACGGCATCGGCGACATCGAGCTGATGGTCTCGATCTGGCGCCGCATGGGCGACCGCTTCAGCTACCTGGGCGGCCTGCCGACGGCGGAGGTGTATGCCGGCGCCTACAAGGCACTGGGCACCCCGGTGTACTCGTCGGCCGTGTTCAACTTCGTGCCGCAACTGGCGATGGACTTCTACCACGCCACCGCCGCCGGCGACACCGCCACCACCAACCGCCTGCTCGATGAGTTCTTCCTGCCTTACCTGGATATCCGCAACCGTAAACCCGGCTACGCCGTCAGCATCATCAAGGCCGGCGCGCGCCTGGTCGGCCATGGCGCCGGCCCGGTGCGTGCACCGCTGACCGATCTGACCGCGGCGGAAGACGAGATGCTGCTGGCGCTGATCAACAAGCAGCAAAAGGCGCTGTAAGTCATGGCGCTCACTGGTGACATGATCATTGGCCGCGCGCTGGTGCGCGGCAGCGGCGGCGAGCAGTTGGCCTACAACCCGGCCACCCGCGCGGAGTTCGCACCCGGCTTCGGCCAGGCCACTGGCGAAGACGTGGAACGCGCCTGCCAGCTGGCTGCCGACGCCTTCGACCCGTATCGCAGCCTGCCCCTGGAACAGCGCGCACGCTTCCTGGAAGCGGTGGCGGAGCAGATCCTGGCCATCGGCCCGGACCTGATCGAACGCGCCGGCCTGGAAACCGGTCTGCCTGCCGCACGCCTGGAAGGCGAGCGCATGCGCACCGTGAACCAGCTGCGCCTGTTCGCCAAGGTGGTCCGCGACGGCCACTTCCTTGGCGCGACGGTCGACAGTGCGCTGCCGGACCGCACCCCGCCGCGCCCGAGCCTGCGCCTGGCAAAGATCGGCCTCGGCCCGGTTGCCGTCTTCGGCGCGAGTAACTTCCCTCTGGCCTTCTCGGTGGCGGGCGGCGATACCGCGTCCGCACTCGCCGCCGGCTGCCCGGTGGTGGTGAAAGCCCACGGCGCCCACCTCGGCACCTCGGAACTCGTTGGCCGCGCCGTGCAGCGCGCCGCCATCGAGACCGGCATGCCGGAAGGCGTGTTCTCGATGCTGTTCGGCGATGGCCGCACCATTGGCCAGCAACTGGTGGCGCACCCGGCGATCAAGGCAGTCGGCTTCACCGGCTCGCGCGCCGGCGGCACCGCGCTGATGCGCACCGCCGCGGCGCGTGCGGAACCGATTCCCGTGTATGCCGAGATGAGCAGCGTGAACCCGGTGTTCCTGCTTCCCGCCGCGCTGGAAAACAATGCTGGCCTGGCCCAGGGCTTCGTCGATTCGCTGACGCTGGGCGTCGGCCAGTTCTGTACCAACCCCGGCCTGGTGTTCGCGGTCGACGGCCCGGCGCTGGACGCCTTCATGGCGTCCGCCAAGGCTGCGCTGGCAGGCAAGGGCGCCGGCACCATGCTCACCGCCGGCATCCACGATGCCTATGGCAGCGGCATCGCGCGCCTCGGCGCCAGCGCCGGCCTGCGCCTGGTGGCGCAGGGTTCGCTTGATGGCATCGGCTGCGCCGCCCAGGCTGCGCTGTACGAATGCGTGGCCGGCGACTTCCTGGCCAATCCGGAATTGCAGGACGAGGTCTTCGGTCCTTGCGCACTGGTGGTGCGTTTCGACAGCGCCGAACAGATGCTGGCGGCGGCCGGACAGCTGCATGGCCAGCTGACCGCGACCGTGCACGTGCAGGAAGCCGACTACCCGCTGGCCGCGCAACTGCTGCCGATTTTGGAGCGCAAGGCGGGCCGAGTGCTGTTCAACGGCTTCCCGACCGGCGTCGAGGTCTCGCATGCGATGGTGCACGGCGGCCCGTTCCCGGCCACCAGCGACAGCCGCACGACCTCGGTCGGCGCCACCGCCATCGACCGCTTCCTGCGCCCGGTGTGCTACCAGAACCTGCCCGACGTCCTGCTACCGCAGGCGCTGCGTGACGACAATCCACTGCGCCTGGCGCGTATTTTCGATGGAGAACTGAAGACCGCGGGTTGATGCGCCCTGTGTAATTCGATTGCTGCACCAGCCGGAGGAGACGCCGGCTGTCTCACTTGAAAAGAACTGATCCATGAATCAGCAAGTCATGAGCTTCACACCGGAGCGTACAACGGTGGTGGGCAGGTATCGCTGGACGATCTGCGCACTGCTGTTCTTCGCCACCACCATCAATTACCTCGACCGCCAGGTCCTGAGCCTGCTCGCGCCGGTGCTCACCAGGGAATTCGGCTGGTCGAACACCGACTACGCCAACATCACCGCCACCTTCCAGTTCGTGTACGCGATCTCGATGTTGTTCGCCGGCCGCGTGATCGACCGCATGGGCACCAAGCGCGCCTATATATTGGCGATCATCGTCTGGTCGCTGGGCGCCATCGGCCACGCCTATGCCATCGGCATCGGCACCGCCGTCAACAGCGTGCTCACTACCGTCGGCCTGGCCGCCGTGCCGGTCTCGATCGCCGGCTTCATGGTCGGGCGCGCGGTGCTGGCGCTGGGCGAGGCCGGCAACTTCCCGGCTGCGATCAAGGCCACCGCCGAATACTTCCCGAAGCGCGAGCGCTCGTTTGCCACCGGTATCTTCAATTCCGGCGCGAATGTCGGCGCGGTGCTGGCGCCGCTGTCGGTGCCGCTGATCGCCGAGTACTGGGGCTGGCAGGCCGCCTTCATCGCCGTCGGCGCGGTCGGCTTCATCTGGATGGGCCTGTGGATCTGGCTGTACGATGCGCCGGAGCGCCAGCGCCGCCTCGGTGCGGGAGAACTCGCCTACATCAACAGCGATGCACCCGCCGTCTCCGCCGCCGCGCCATTGGCTGCCGCGCCGAAGGCATCGTGGTTCAAGCTGCTCGGCTACCGCCAGACATGGGCCTTCGCGTTCGGTAAATTCATGACCGACGGCGTTTGGTGGTTCTTCCTGTTCTGGCTGCCCAAGTACATGTCGGCCCAGTACGGTCTGTCGGGTCCGGACATGGTCGTGCCGCTGGCCGTCCTGTACAGCATGACCATGATCGGCAGCGTCGGCGGCGGCTGGCTGCCCACCTGGTTCCTCGACCGCGGCTACAACATCTACCAGGGCCGCATGCGCGCCATGCTGCTGATCGCCCTGTTCCCGCTGGTGGTGCTGGCCGCGCAACCGCTCGGCTACCTCGGCTACTGGGTGCCGGTGATCCTGATCGGCATCGGCGCGTCGGCGCACCAGGCTTGGTCGGCGAACCTGTTCACCACGGTCTCCGACATGTTCCCGAAACACAGCGTCGGCTCGGTGGTCGGCATCGGCGGCATGGCCGGCGGCCTGGGCGGCGTGCTGCTCACCAAGCTCGGTGGCGCACTGTTCGACCACTACGGCGCGCTCGGCCAGCTGCAGACCGGCTATATGATCATGTTCTCGATCTGCGCGCTGGCCTACCTGGTGGCCTGGTGCGTGATGAAAGCGCTGGTGCCCGCGCACCGCGAGATCACCGACCTGTAAGGAAGAAGATGGACATCGAACGCATCCCCGGCGTGCACTGCGCCACCGGCGAAAGCCCGTTCTGGCACGCAGGGGAAGAGGCTTGGTACTGGGTCGACATCCCGGCGCGCCGCATCTGGCGCATGGAGCATGCCGGCGGCGCGCTGCGCAGCTGGCTGGCGCCGGAAATGGTGGCTTGCATCGCGGCGGCCGGCGGCGGTGGGCTGGTGGCCGGCATGGAGACCGGGATCTTCCGCCTGCAGCTGGACGAAGACGGCCTGGCGCAGGCGAGCCGGCTGGCTGCGCCTCCAGAGGCCGAGCTGGGCGAGGGCATGCGCTTCAACGATGGCCGCTGCGACCGCCAGGGGCGCTTCTGGAGCGGCACCATGTTCATGGACATGGGCGCCGCGCGCGAAGTGGGCGGCCTGTACAGCTACAGCGGCGGCCCAGGGTTGCGCGGGCCGTTCGTGGCGCGCATGCTCACGCAGAACGGCCTGGCCTGGTCGCCTAACGGGCGCACGATGTACCTGTCGGACTCGCACCCGCTCAGGCGCACCGTCTGGGCCTTCGACTACGACGTCGACAGCGGCACGCCGCACGGCCAGCGCGTCTTCCTCGACCTGAAGGGCCAGAAGGGGCGCCCGGATGGTGCGGCGGTCGACGCCGACGGCTGCTACTGGAGCTGCGCCAACGACGGTGGCGTGCTGCAGCGCTTTACGCCGGCGGGGCGGCTTGACAGGGAAATCGCGCTGCTGATGGCCAAGCCCTCGATGTGCGCCTTTGGCGGCCCGGCGCTGGACACGTTGCTGGTGACCTCGATCGACCCAGGAACGGGCGGCGATGCCGGGAGCGTGGTACTGTTGCGTCCGGGCGTACAGGGCGTGGCGGAGACGCCGTTCGCCGGATGACGGCGGCAGCATCGTTTTTGGAAAGCCCGCAATTGCGGGCTTTTTTCATGCGCGTGCGTTTTGTATTGCACAGTAGGCGGCCGGCCTATCCGGCACACTCACTCTTATATAACGATCGGTAAAGCGGAGATCACAACATGACGGCGACGAACATGACGGTGGAGCAGGGCATTCGGACGGCCGGTGTCGGCCGGTTCCAGTACCGGCTGTTCGTCATCTTCGGCCTGGTCTGGATGGCCGACGCCATGCAGGTGCTGTCGATCGGCTTCAGCGCGCCGTCGATCGCCAGGACCTTCGGCATCGCCATGCCCCAGGCGCTGGAGACGGGCACGGTCTTCTTTGTCGGCATGCTGATCGGCGCCTTTGCCTTCGGGCGCCTGGCGGACCGCATCGGGCGCCGGCCGGTGCTGCTGGCCGCCGTCGTGCTGGACGCCTGCTTCGGCGTGGCCTCGGCCTTTGCGCCGGACTTCACCTGGCTGCTGGTGCTGCGCTTCTTCACCGGTATCGGCGTTGGCGGCACGCTGCCCGTCGACTACACGATGATGGCCGAGTTCCTGCCGAGCGACCGGCGCGGGCGCTGGCTGGTGCTGCTCGAATCCTTCTGGGCGGTCGGCACGATTCTGCTGGCCGTCCTGGCCCTGGTGGCGGTGCGCTGGGGCGACGATGCCTGGCGCGTGATCTTTTTCGTCACCGGCTTGCCGGCCCTGGTGGGCGTGGTGCTGCGCCTGTCGGTGCCCGAGTCGCCGATGTACCTGAGCCGCAGCGGCATGGGCGAAGAGGCGCGCGCGGTGCTGGAGCGGGTGGCCAGGGTGAACGGGCGCCAGGTGACCATCCCGCCGCTGCATGCGGAAACCCCGGTCAAGCATTCGATGGCGTCGCTGTTCTCGTCGCAGCTGCGGCGCCGCAGCGTGTGCCTGTTCCTGGCGTGGATGCTGATCTCGATTGCGTACTACGGCGTGTTCGTCTACCTGCCCGTGCGGCTCAGTGCCGAGGGCTTCGGCTTCATGCGCGGCCAGGAGTTCCTGATCCTGCTGGCGCTGGTGCAGTTGCCGGGCTTCGCGCTGTCGGCCTACGGCGTCGAGCGTTGGGGGCGCAAGCCGACGCTGGTCGGCTTCCTGGTGCTGAGTGCGATCGGCTGCATGTTCTACAGCTTCGGCAGCGCCACCTTCGTGGTCGTGGGCTCGACTCTCCTGGTGAGTTTTGCGCTGCTCGGCACCTGGGGCGCGCTGTATGCGTTCACGCCCGAGGTCTATCCGACCGACTTGCGCGCCAGCGGCATGGGCCTGGCCGGCGCGGTGGCGCGCTTCGGCGGCCTGTTCGCGCCGGCGATCGTGGCGCCGGTGATGGCCACCCACTTCACGCTGGCGCTGGCCATGCTGGCCGGCTTCCTGGCGATTGGCGCCGTCGCCATCCTGTGCGTGGACGTCGAATCCCGCAACCTGGTGCTGGAATAAGGCGATTGGCTTATTCCAACGAGAAGCCAAGGTTGTCGATGGTGCCGCTGGCCCCCAGCGTTGTCGACACGATGAAGGTCTCGTCCTGGTAGGTGAAGCGGTAGCGGAAGCGCTCGCCGCCGCTTTCCTTGCTGCGCGCCAGCAGTTCGACGCCCGTGAGGGGGCCGGCATTCCCGATCTCGTCGGCGACGATGCCGATCCACCGCGGCGTGAAGCGCTGGCGCTGGGCCTCGGATAGCCCATCCGGCATGCGGCGGTTGGCGAGCTGCTGGACGACCGTGCGTACCCGTTTCGTCACCGCGGGATCGGTGTCCGCGATCGCCTTGGCGCGCGTGACCGCCAGCGCAGGCAGGTAGTGGGCCGCGATCATGTCGGCCAGCTTGCCCTGGCGCGCGTTGGCGGAATTCGCCAGGACAATCACGGTCAGCCTGTCGTCGACATAGCGGTTGATGACGGTCTTGAAGCCTTGCCAGGCCCCGCCGTGCAGGACGGTGCGGTGGCCATTCTGGGCGCCGATGTACCAGCCGTAGCCATACGGGCTGGTGCTGCCGCCGGTCAGGCGCGGCGTGGTGAAGCTGGCGTCGCGCATGCTTTTGTCCAGGATCTTGTCGCTTTCGAGCGCCTGGTCCCACAAGGCGAGGTCGCGGGCAGTCAGGTACAGGGCGCCGTCGGCGGTGCGGTTCAGGCTCGGCGACACCCAGTCCTGGTTTTTCAGCTTGCCGTTCGCCCACGCGTAGCCTGCTGCGCGATGCGGCACGATATCGGCCTCGCTGATCACGCGCGCGCCCATGCCGAGCGGTGCGAAGATGCGCTCGCGCACCTGGTCGCCCCAGAACTTGCCGCCCACCTTCGTACAGATGAAGCCGAGCAGGTGGTAGCCCAGGTTGCTGTAGTTGAAGCGCTCGCCGGGGGCGGACAGCAAGGGCAGCGTCGCTTCGAGGGCGACCAGTTCCTCGTCGGTGTAGTCCTTGCGCAGGTCGATCTTCTGGTAAGGGTCGCCCAGGCCCGCGGTATGGATCAGGAGGTGGCGGATGGTAATACCCGCCCAGGCTGGCGGCGTGCCACCGAGATGGCGCGAAACCGGGTCATCGAGTCTCAGTTTGCCGTCCTGTACGAGCAGCAGGACCAGGGCCGCGGTGAAGGTCTTGCCGACCGATCCGGACTGGAATACGGTGTGTGGCGTGACCGGCACGCCGTGCTCGACGTTCGCCAGGCCATATCCTTGCTCGCGTACGATCTTGCCGTCCTTGATGACGGCGACGGCCACGCCGGGCACGTGGCGCCGTGCCATTTCGCGTGCGATCGCATCGTCTAGCGGATCGGCCGAAGCCGGCATCGTGAGCGAACCTGTCAGTACGATAGGGAGAAACCAGAAACGCATGTCCTGTCCTGTAGAAGTTGTCCGGTATGCAAAGTGGTCCGGCATTCTAGCTGCGCCCGGAGTGGCAAACATGCCATCCATGGATGAATCTCTGCCAACGGCGCCTTCGTGCCGCGTTGCGGGTTCGATGGGCTATCGGACCTGTGCGGGTCGCGTCAGGCCTGGACGGTGCGCCGGATATTGTTAAGATGCTCGCTTTATCGAGAGGTCTTTATGTCAGACAGCAGCAGGCCGGATATCCCATTCACGCTTACCGATATCGATGTGGGTGCGCGGCTGGTCGAGGCCTTGATCGCACATGTGCGTTCCAACGGGCCGGCGCCGATCGATTATGCGGGCGTGCTCGAGCGCGGCCGCCTCATGTATCCGCACGATGAAACGCTCGGCCGTGCGGTGCCCGTCGGGATAGGGCCGAAGCTGGCATTCGTCGCGCGCTTTTGCGAAGCGGGCGGGTTTCCCGACCTGGCGCGCCTGGTGGTGAAAGACCTGTCGGGCAGGGACGCGAAGGGCGGCGACCTGGAAATCGGCGGCGCCGACTGGCCGGTCGCGCTGGCGCAGCTGGGCGCATATGTCGCCCAGGCCCGCGCAGCGCTGCCGAGAAACCTGAAGCCGCGCAAGGAGCGCCCGGCCGAAGTGGCTTGGTATGCCTACTTCTGTTCGCATCGCGAAGCCTGCGCCAAAGTGACGAGCGAAGACAAGAAGGAGATCGTGAACATGCTGATGTCGGGCCTGGACCCGGGCACGGCACTGCGCCGCTTCCTTGCCGCGAAGGCCGATTTCGAGCGCACTGTGTGAGGCCTTGCGCAAGTGCATTCCGTTTGCTATAGTTCGGTCCCTCGCAGAAACGACAACGAAATCAAGTAGTTGAAGTGATAGCGAGAGCCGCAGAATCTGCGGTGTAGCAAAAAAGAGGTTGACGAGTATCACGAAACACTTTATGATTCTGTCCCTCTGCTGCTGACGAACAAAACGATTCGCAAGCGCAGCAAGATGAAGCACCGAATAAGTTCTTTAACAATTAACAGTCGATAAGTGTGGGCGTTTGATGAAGGTGCCAGCTGACTTGTTCAGCTGATTACTTAAATTATCAAATGTTCACACAAAAGAAATACGTTGTCTCAGCAATGAGATGACGGTCAGTATTTTGAGTGAGCGACACTTCGAAAGAAGTTGCCAGAAATGGCGAAAACAGAGATTGAACTGAAGAGTTTGATCCTGGCTCAGATTGAACGCTGGCGGCATG
>NZ_JAJFES010000026.1 GCF_020708045.1 Massilia sp. IC2-278 | reverse complement strand
CATGCTGGACCATCTCGGGCCGCCGATCGAAAGCTGGTGGGCGGACCTCGGCACGCCGCACATCACCGAAGATTTGAAGGCGACGCTGTGCGCCGGCCTAGACGAGGCACTGCGCGAGCACGACCGCGCCGCGCTGGCGCCGGCAAGGGATGCGCTGCTGGCTGGGCTGATCGAGGCGAAAGCGGGCAAGCCGGAACTGCCCTGAGCGGCATCCTTGATCTGCACATGGAAATCGGACGATGCGCCAGGCAGGCGCCTCGGCAACAAGGGCTTGCTACGTGCGCTAGAAAAGTAACTAACCAACACAGCGAACCGACAGCACCGAAAAACAGAAAGGCCGCGGACTCCGGAAACACCTGAGCCAGCAAGCAAGCATCCAGCGAGGGGGCGGCCGGCCCATCCCGGTCCGCCAACGACGGCACGGCGGAAGCCCCCAAGCAAGCGCCTGCTAACCCAGCCAGCGTTCCAGCGCGGCAATCACCGGCGCGTCGTTCGGATGCACGGCCGCCTCGCGCAGCTGGGCCAGCGGCACCAGGTGCACGGCCTGCGACTCCCAGCCCATTGCCGCCGGGCTGCCGCCGGCCCGGCGCGCGATGTAGTAGCGGGTGTAGGTGAGGGTGCGGCGCACGTCGAGCAAAAAGGCTTCGACACGCACCTGCAGTCCCGACTCCTCGAAGGCTTCGCGCACGCTGGCGCAGTGCAGGCTGGTGCCGGGATCGACCCGGCCCTTCGGGAACGTGGCGCTGTAGCCGCCGAAACCGTTCGACGGCGCCACCAGCCACACCCGCCCGTCATCCTCCAGGACCACGGCGCCGGCCGCCGCCGCCATCCCGGCCGGCAGCACGAAGGGCGGCTCGTCGACACCGATGCCGGCCACGCAGGCGCTCCAGCCATCGGCACTGGCGGGTGCCTCGGCCCAGGCCGAAAATGGGATGCCGTTCAGCGCCGCCGGCAGCGCACCGCCGGGCAGCACGGTCGCGATCTTGCCAGGGTCATCCCAATGCGACAGCGGCGTGGGCGTGGACGGCGTGCGGATGACGACGGGCTGGCCGTGGTCGTTGGGGCAGGGGTGATAGGTGGTCATGAATGTGATGCGGACAAAAATACGATCATCCCCGGATTACGCCGCGCTGGCAATCGAACGGTGCGATGCGCTATGCTGTCGCCCCTACGCGTTTCAAACGCCCCGGCAAGCGGGGCGAGCAAGCACATGCCAGACCAGAAGGACCTCCAAGCAAACGCCGAGCCGGCGCCCACCCTGCAGCGCCTGCCGCCACGCCCCACCGTGGCCGACCACGCGGCCAGCGAAGACGCGCAGCAGGCACGCAAGGCGGCGCGCGCACGCCGCGATGCCGAAGTACGCGGGGTCGCCTCGATCGAGGCCATGCGCGATGCGGTACAGCGCGTCTCGCGCACGCTCCCAGGCCTGCCCGCCGTACCGCGCGTGCGCGTCCGCGACACGGCGGACTTCCGCACCCGCGCCGCGGCCGGCTTGCCCTTCCTGGTTGAGGGCGCGGCTCGGCGCTGGCCGCTGTGCAGCCTCACGCCGCAAACCCTGCGTGAGGAATTCGGCGCGCTGCCGGTACGCGCCCGCGTCGGCGACTACATCGGCACCGCCTTTGCTCCCGACCGCGCGATGCAGGACATGTCGATGCTGGCCTACCTGGAGCTGGCCGCCGCCGGCACGCAAGCCTTGGCGCCCTACGTCGGCAACCTCGAACTGCGCGAACTGAACCGCTACTGCCACTGGCCCGCCTGGCTGGAAAAGCCCGGCCCGCCGCGCTTCTGGCTCGGCCCGGGCGGCACCGTCACGCCGCTGCATTGCGACTACGACGACAACCTGTTCGCGCAAATCTGGGGCAGCAAGCGCATCTGGCTGGCGCCGCCGCACCACGCCGCATTCCTCTACCCGCGCGAAGCGAACGCGCTGCTGTTCGGCTCGCCCTTCGACCCGGACGCCCCCGATTTCGGGCGCTATCCGCTGGCGCGCCAGGCCGCCCTGGTTGACGTGCTGGTGGAAGCCGGCGACATGCTGTACGTGCCGGCCGGCTGGTACCACCAGGTGCGCTCGCTGAGCTTCTCGCTCTCGGCCAACCGCTGGTCGCGCGCCATGCCCGTCATCCTGCAAAACGAATAAAACGGCCGAGCCTGGGCCTGCCTTCTGGCAGGGGCGGCGGCGCGGGCGGCGCCGTATGCTGGAACCGGACGCGCACCCGAGCGTCCAACATCCAGACCAGCCCCGGACCGCGACCATGCATGCCTCCATTTTTCCGCCAGACCGCGCCATTGATGATGCCGACGAGCAGATCGAGGTCATGCGTATCCGCCTGTGGAATCCATCCAGCGCCACCGCCTTGCTCGGCGAGTTCTACAGCGCCGACCGCGTGCTGGCGCGCTGGGGCAGCCTGCACGACGCCAGTCCGGTCGGTTTCGAAGTGACGTTCCACGACGGCTACGTGGTGCGCGGCAGCCATGCCTTTTTCCGCAAGGGCAAGCGCCGCTGCCTGCTGGCCACGCACGTGCGGCGCCTGCTGGAGCGCGCCGCCAGCCAGGCCGACGCCGGGTTTCCGGTCGCGCGGCCCGACTTGTCGCGCTACGCGCTTCCCGTTTGAAGCGGCCGTTTCCTTCCTCCTTTCTTCCATACGCCCATGCACTCGCACCTGGCCCAGGCCATTCCCACCCGCCCCTCCGCGCGCCGTACGCATCCGCTCTATTGGTGCTTCCTGCTGCTGCTCTGTTCCGCCTATCTCCAGGGCGGGCTGACCAAGGCGCTCGACTTCACGGCGGCGCTGGCCGAGATGCGGCACTTCGGCCTGGCGCCCGCTGCGCCGCTGGCGCTGCTCACCATCGCCGGCGAACTCGGCGCGTCGCTGCTGATCTTGTCGGGCGCCTGGCGTTGGGCCGGAGCCGCCTGGCTGGCCCTGTTCACGTTTGCCGCGAACTTCGTCGCCAACCGCTTCTGGGAACTGGCCGGGCCGACGCGCACGATGGCGGCGAACGGCTTCTTCGAGCACCTGGGCCTGGTCGGCGCCTTCCTGATCGTGGCCTGGATCGACCTGCACGCGCGCGGCGAACGCTAGGCGCCTGGTCTTTCGGTGGGTGGCAAGGGGCGGGCGCGGCGCTAGGCTGCCAGGGTTCCAACCACCTGAAAGAAGACCTATGAAACATCTCACCACCGCTGCCGGCGCGCCGGTCGCCGACAACCAGAACGTGCAGACCGCGGGGCCGCGCGGCCCGATGCTGCTGCAGGACGTCTGGTTCCTGGAAAAGCTGGCCCACTTCGACCGCGAGGTCATTCCCGAGCGCCGCATGCACGCCAAGGGCGCCGGCGCCTTTGGCAGCTTCACCGTCACCCACGACATCAGCCGCTACACTAAAGCGCGCCTCTTCGGCGCGGTCGGCAAGACGACGCCGATGTTCGTGCGCTTTTCGACCGTGGCCGGCGAGCGCGGCGCGGCCGACGCCGAGCGCGACATCCGCGGCTTTGCCATGAAGTTTTATACGGAAGAGGGCAACTGGGACCTGGTCGGCAATAACACGCCGGTGTTCTTCATGCGCGACCCGCTGAAGTTTCCGGACCTGAACCACGCCGTCAAGCGCGACCCGCGCAGCGGCCTGCGCAACGCCAACAGCAACTGGGACTTCTGGACCCTGCTGCCCGAAGCCCTGCACCAGGTGACGATCCTCATGAGCGAGCGCGGCCTGCCGCGCAGCCACCGCCACATGCACGGCTTCGGCAGCCATACCTACAGCTTCATCAATGCGTCGAACGAACGCTTCTGGATCAAGTTCACCTTCAAGACCCAGCAAGGCATCCAGAACCTGGGCGACGCCGACGCGCAGGAACTGATCGGGCGCGACCGCGAAAGCGCCCAGCGCGATCTGTACGAGGCCATCGAGGGCGGCGACTTCCCGCGCTGGACCATGTACGTGCAGGTGATGCCCGAGCGCGATGCAGGCGGCTACCACCTGAATCCCTTCGACCTGACCAAGGTCTGGCCGCATGCCGACTACCCGCTGATCGAGGTCGGCACGATGGAGCTGAACCGTAATCCGGAGAACTTCTTCGCCGACGTCGAGCAGGCCGCCTTCAACCCGGCCAACATCGTGCCGGGCATCGGTTTTTCGCCGGACCGCATGCTGCAGGGCCGCCTCTTCTCGTACGGCGACGCCCAGCGCTACCGCTTGGGGGTGAACCACCACCAGATTCCGGTGAATGCGCCGCAGTGCCCCTTCCACAGCTACCACTGCGACGGCCAGATGCGCGTGGACGGCAACCACGGCGGCGCCACGTCGTACGAGCCGAACAGCCGCGGCGAATGGCGCGAGCAGCGCGATTTCCGCGAGCCGCCGCTGGCGCTCGACGGCGCGGTCGACCGCTGGAACCACCGCGACGACACGGATTACTATTCGCAGCCGGGCGCGCTGTTCCGCCTGATGACGCCGGACCAGCAATTGGCGCTGTTCGAGAACACGGCGCGCGCGATGCGCGGAGTGGATCTGGAGATCAAGGCGCGCCACGTGGCCAACTGCACGAGGGCCGACCCGGCCTATGGCGCCGGGGTGCAGGCGGCGTTCGAACGCCTGGAAGTGTGATGCGGTAGAAAGGAGGGGCCACAGGCCCCTCCGGGCCGCAGGCCCCTCCGGGCCGCCGGCCCCTCCAGGATGCAGCGGATCAGCCGCGCAGGAAAGCCAGCAGTTCGGCGTTCAGCCGGTCCTTGTGGGTTGCCGGCAGGCCGTGGCCCGCGCCTTCGTACACCGACAGGCGGCCCTGCGGCAGGATCTCGACGGCGCGCCGTGCGGTGGTGGCGATCGGGACGATCTGGTCATCGTCGCCATGCACCACCAACGTCGGGATCGACATCTTCTTCAGGTCTTCGGTGAAGTCGGTCTCCGAGAATTGCTTGATGCAGGCATACGCGCTCTTGATGCTGCATTGCAGGCCCTGGCGCAGGAAGGACAGGCGCATCCCTTCCGACACCTTGGCGCCGTCGCGGTTAAAGTTGTAGAAAGGCGTGCTCAGGTCGTAGAAGAACTGGGCGCGGTCGGCCTGCACGCCTGCGCGGATGCCGTCGAATACCGACAGCGGCACGCCGTCCGGGTTCGCCGGCGACACCATCATCTGCGGCGTGACCGCGCCGACCAGCACGGCTTTCGACACGCGATTGGTGCCGTGGCGGCCGATGTAGCGCGCGACTTCGCCGCCGCCGGTCGAGTGGCCGACCAGGGTGGCGCCGGTGACGTCGAGCGTGTCGAGCAGGGTGGCCAGGTCGTCGGCATAGGTGTCCATGTCGTTGCCGTGCCAGGGCTGGCTGGAGCGGCCATGGCCGCGGCGGTCGTGGGCGATCACGCGGTAGCCGTGATCGGCGAGGAAGAGCATCTGGTCTTCCCAGGCGTCGGCCGAGAGCGGCCAGCCGTGGCTGAAGACGACCGGCTGGCCGTGGCCCCAGTCAGTGAAGTGGATCAGGGTGCCGTCGCGGGCGGTGACGGTATTGATGGTGCGGGTGGCGGTCATGGTGAGGTCCTTTCAGGTGGGGAGCGCCGCGCGGGCGGGCGGCGTTGCGGTCATTCTGAATGGGCCGGTTGCGGTGGACTAGCTATACAAAAGGATAGCGTGGTGTGCTGCCGAGCGATTGGTGGGTTCTCGAACCCACCGTGCGACACTCAAAGACTGATATACCCGCGCTTCACGGCCAGCGTCACCGCATGCGTGCGGTCGCCCGCGCCGAGCTTGACCAGGATGGCGCTCATGTGGGTCTTGACGGTCGGCTCGCTGATGCTGAGCGCCTCGCCGATCACGCGGTTCGAGTTGCCGTTGGCGGCCAGGCGCAGCACGTCGAGCTCGCGCGCGGACAGGGCGTCGGCGCGGTGGTGGCTGTCGACGTCGCGCTGGGCCACCGGCGCGATCACGCTGGCGCCCTTGTAGACGTTGCGCACCGCCTGGGCCAGGGCCGCGCCTGAGGCATCCTTCAGCAGGTAGGCGGCGGCGCCGGCCTTCAGCGCGGCCACCACGCGCGCGTCGCCGCTGTAGGTGGTCAGCACGACGATGCGCGCATCGGGGTGCAGTGCGCGGATGCCGATGATCGCTTCCAGCCCGTCCTTGACCGGCATCTGCAAGTCGACCAGCGACACGTCCGGGCGGTGGCGCGCGAAGTCGGCGATGGCCTCGGCGCCGTTGGCGGCCGTGCAGACGATCTCGATGCCGCCCTGGGCCTCAAGGGCGGCGGAAATCCCTTCGCGCATCATCGGGTGGTCGTCGGCGACCATGACGCGGATCGCGGGGGCGCTGGTGTGGGTCATGTCGTGAATGCCTTCATGAAGGAGCGGCCGGCGGCGGCGTGCCCGCGAACCGGCAGGCGAACACGGAAGCACACGCCATGCTGCGCGCCGGGCTCGAACCAGAGCCGCCCGCCATGCGCGCGCACGATGGAGGCGCTGATCGCCAGGCCCAGCCCGCTGCCGTTACCTGTATCGGCTGGATTATCGGCGCTGCCGGCCAGGCTGGCAACCACCCGCGCATGCCGGGCCGGCGCGATGCCCGGGCCGTTGTCGGCCACCGCGATCTCCACTTCGCCGCCATGGCGCCGCGTCTCGACCCGAATGCGCGGCGGCCGGACGCCTCCACCAGCGGCGAGCGCCTCGATGGCGTTTACCAGCAGGTTGCTCACCACCTGCTGCACCTGCACCCGGTTGGCAGTGATACGGCAGCCGTCCAGCCCGAAGAAGGCGTCGACCGCGATGCCGTTCTTGCGCATCGGCCAGCACAGCGCCTGCAGCGCATCCTGCACCGCGGCGTCGACCGGCACCTGCGCCGTTTCCAGCGGCTGGCCTGCCGCCTGGCGCTGCATGCCGCGCACGATGTCGCCGGCCTGGCGGCCCGCCGCACCGATCAGCGCCAGCGACTCGAGGGCGCGTTCGATGTCGGGCTCGGCGCGGCACAGCCATTTGCGCGCGGCCGCCGTGTGCAGGGCAATCGCCGCCAGCGGCTGGTTGACTTCGTGGGCGATGACCATGCCAAGGCGGTCGGAGGCGCTGGCGCAGGGGCAGGGTGGCTCGGCAGGCGCCGCAGCTTGCCCAGCTGGAGTCGCGCGCCGGTTGCCGGCAGGCTGGCGCGGGACGGAAGGGTGAGGACGGTCGGATTTCAGGAGAGTGTGCATGGGATCGGCTTTCTTCTGAGCGTACAGTGCATCGCGCACGGCTCCGGCGCGACGTCGATCCCATTATGCTGCTGTGCGGCGTGAATCCTGTCATACGATAGTCGTAGCGGATTCACAAAACTTGTATGTACCGGTGGTGCCTGGTGTTGGACGGGTGGACGGGGGACCCGTCCACCCTGCGCCAGTCTTTGCCGGCGAATCAGAACGCGAAGCAGCTGCAGCCGAATGCGCCCCAGAAGCCCTGGTAGTCCGACACCGGCACGGTCGAGCGCCGTGCGCGGTCGTGGCCGTGGCCATGCACGCCGCATGCGCCGGCGCACTGGTGCGCCAGCTGGGCCACCGGCTGCGGCGGCGCGGCGCGGTAATGCCCGCTCACCCGGTTCACCGGCGACCATTCCGGCAGCACCGGAATCGGCGGCGGCGCGATCGACGAAAACTCGGCCTGGCCGAACACGATCTTGCCGTCGACGACCGTCAGCACCGACTCGATCGCCTTGATCTCGTCCTCATGCACGCGGAAGAAGTCCGAGGACAGCACCGCCAGGTCGGCCAGCATGCCGGCGCGGATGCGCCCCTTCTTGCCCTGTTCGCTGGAGAACCAGGCGCTGCCGCTGGTCCAGAGTTCGAGGGCCGTGTCGCGCGACAGGCGCTGGCCGGCGTCGTACAGGCGCATGCCGCCCACGGTGCGCCCCGACACCAGCCAGTACAGCGCCGTCCACGGGTTGTAGCTGGCCACGCGGGTGGCGTCGGTGCCGCCGCCCACCGGCACGCCCATCTCCAGCATGCGCGCCACCGGCGGCGTGGCCTTGGCTGCGTCGGCGCCGTAGCGCTCCACGAAAAACTCGCCCTGGAAAGCCATGCGGTGCTGGATCGCGATGCCGCCGCCGAGCGCGCGCACGCGCTCGATATTGCGTGGCGTGATGGTCTCGGCATGGTCGAAGAACCAGGACAGGCCGGCAAACGGCGTGTCGCGGTTGACCTTCTCGAACACGTCGAGCATGCGCGAGATCGATTCGTCGTAGGTGGCATGCAGGCGGAAGGGCCAGCGCTGCTCGACCAGGTGGCGCACCACCTTTTCCAGTTCGTCTTCCATCCCTTGCGGCAGGTCGGGGCGCGGCTGCAGGAAGTCCTCGAAGTCGGCGGCCGAGAACACCAGCATCTCGCCGGCGCCGTTGTGGCGATAGAAATCGCTGCCGTCGCCGGGCTTGATCATGCCGGTCCACTTCTGGAAGTCGCCCAGTTCCTCGCCCTTGTTCTGGGTGAACAGGTTGTAGGCGATGCGGATGGTCAGCTGGTTTTCGCGCGCCAATTCGTCGATGACGGCGTAGTCCTCGGGATAGTTCTGGAAGCCGCCGCCGGCATCGATGGCGCTGGTCACGCCCAGGCGGTTCAGTTCGCGCATGAACTGGCGCGTCGAGTTCACCTGCAGGTCGTGCGGCAGGGTCGGACCCTTGGCTAGGGTGGCGTACAGGATCATCGCGTTCGGGCGCGCGATCAGCATGCCGGTCGGGTTGCCGTCGGCATCGCGCACGATCTCGCCGCCGGGCGGGTTCGGCGTGTTGCGGTCGTAGCCGACGGCGCGCAGGGCGGCGCGGTTGAGCAGGGCGCGGTCGTACAGGTGCAGGATGAACACCGGCGTGTCGGGCGCGGCGCAGTTGATTTCCTCGATGGTGGGCATGCGCTTTTCGGCGAACTGGAATTCGTTCCAGCCGCCGACCACGCGCACCCACTGCGGGTTCGGCGTGCGGTCGGCCTGGTCTTTCAGCATGCGCAGCGCATCTGCAAGCGAGGGCACGCCTTCCCAGCGCAGCTCGAGGTTGTAGTTCAGGCCACCGCGAATCAGGTGCAGGTGCGAGTCGTTCAGGCCAGGAATGACGGTGCGGCCGTTCAGGTCGATCACCTGGCTGCCGGGCGCGCGGTGGCGCATCACGGCCTCAAGATCGCCGACGGCCAGGAACTTGCCGTCCTGGATGGCAACCGCGCTGGCTTGCGGGTTTTCGCGGTCGACGGTATGGAAGCAGCCATTGAACAGGATGAGCGGGGGCGACGAAGGTGGGGACGATGAATGTGGAAACTGTGATGCGGGCGCCGTTGAGGTCATGTGGACTCCGTAATGAATTCAGTAAGTGGGCAGCAGGCCGCGGCGCTGGGCGACGCTGGCCGCTTCGGTGCGCGACGAGACGTTGAGTTTCGAGAGGATGTTATTGATGTGGTACTTCACGGTGCCGACGCCGATGCCGGCATCGCGCGCGATCAGCTTGTTGCTCTTGCCGGCGCTGAGGTGGGCCAGGATGTCGAGCTCGCGCGCCGACAGGGCGCTGGCCTCGATGCGCGCGGACAGCTTGTGGGCCAGCTGGGGCGGCAGGTAGCGCCGCTTGTCCATCACCTGGCGCAGGCAGTGCACGATTTCCTCGAATGCCGAGTGCTTCAGCAGGTAGCCCGCCGCGCCGGACGCCAGGCCGCGGTGCACGTCCTCGTCGCCGTCGTAGGTGGTGAGGATCACGATTTTCGCGTACGGATGGCGGGTGCGCACGCGGGCAATCGCATCCAGGCCGCCGCCGGGCATGTTCAGGTCGACCAGCAGCACGTCCGGGCGCAGGCGTTCGTACTGGGCCACGGCGCCGTCGGCATCCACGGCCTGGCCCAGCAGCTTTAGGCCGGGCTCGGCCTCGATCAGCATGGCGATGCCGGCGAGGATCAGGGGATGGTCGTCGGCGATGACGAGGGAGATCGGTGGCTGGTCCATCGGCGGCTCCTTGCGCAAAAAAGAAGAGGCCGGCGCGGGATGCCGGCGGCCGGGCCATTCTCGCCGGGTGGCGGGCGGCGGTCGAGATATACACATGGATAGGCCGCCGCCCAGGTGCGTGCTTACGCCTTGATGAACGCGAGCAGGTCGGCGTTCAGGCGCGCCTTGTGGGTGGTCGGCAGGCCGTGCGGCGCACCTTCGTAGACCAGCAGGCTGCCGCGCTTGAGCAGCTTGGCGGCGGCGCGGCCCGAGGCGTCGATCGGCACGATCTGGTCGTCGTCGCCATGCACGACCAGGGTCGGCACGTCGATCTTCTTCAGGTCGGCCGTGAAGTCGGTCTCCGAGAACTGCTTGATGCAGTCGTAGGCGTTCTTGATCCCGCACTGCATGCCTTGGTTGCGGAAGGTGTCGCGCACGCCTTGCGACACCTTGGCGCCGGGGCGGTTGATGCCATAGAAGGGAACCGTCAGGTCCATGAAGAACTGGGCGCGGTCTTCCAGCACGCCCTTGCGGATGCCGTCGAACACGTCCATCGGCAGTCCGTTCGGGTTGGTCGGCGACTTGACCATCTGCGGCGGCACGGCGCCGACCAGCACGGCTTTCGCCACGCGGGCGCTGCCATGGCGCCCGATGTAGCGCGCCACTTCGCCGCCGCCGGTCGAGTGGCCGACCAGCACCGCGTTCTTCAGGTCCAGGTGCTTGACCAGGGCGGCCAGGTCGTCGGCATAGGTGTCCATGTCGTTGCCGTTCCACGGCTGGCTCGACAGGCCGTGGCCGCGGCGGTCGTGGGCGATCACGCGGTAGCCGTGCGAGGCGAGGAAGAACATCTGGTCTTCCCAGGCGTCGCCCTGCAGAGGCCAGCCGTGGCTGAAGACGACCGGCTGGCCGCTGCCCCAGTCCTTGTAGTGCAGCACGGTGCCGTCGGCCAGGGTCAGGTACTGGCCGGCGCGCGTGCCCGGCTGGACCGGGGCCTTGGCCGCAGGCGCGGCTGCGGCGGAGCCGGGGGCAGCCAGGCCGGCGCCGGCGGCTGCGGCGGCAGCGGAAGCGGCACCGGTCAGCAGCGAGCGGCGCGAGAGGGAGTTCTTGTTCGTCATGGTGGTCCTTTCAGGAGGGAGAGACTGCGCGGTGCGCGCAGGAGCAGCCAGTCTAGGGATGGCGGACCAGGCCCACACTGGCCGAAAGGCCGGGTACGTGCGGGACTGGCCAAATGGGAGGGGTGGGCCGCCGCGCGGCGCAATACGATGCTTCAACGCCGCGGTGGCCTGGGGTGTGCTTCTCGCCCCAGCACCGCGCATCGAAGGAGACACCATGAACGAACCCCGACACGTTCAAACCCAGGGAATGGCCCTGGGCTTTTTCGCCGGCTACGTCGACACGCTCGGCTTCCTGGCCCTGTTCGGCCTGTTCACGGCCCACGTTACCGGCAACTTCATCCTGATCGGCGCGGCCCTGGCCGACCCCTCGCGCAGTTCGATCCTGCTGAAGTTCCTCGCCTTCCCGGCCTTTATCGCCGGGGTGGCGGCGGCGCGCATCCTGGTCGTGCTGGTGGAGCGGCGCCAGGCACTGGCGCTGCGCCCGGCACTGCTGCTCGAGCTGGCGCTGCTGCTCGGCTTCATGTTCTTCGGCATCGCGGCGACCCCGGTGGGTACGGAAGCTGGCCCGCTGGCCATGACCTCGGGCCTGCTCGGCGCCGCGGCCATGGACGCCCACAGCGCCATCTCGCGCCTGCTGCTGGGCCACCTGGCGCCGACCTCGATGATGACCGGGAACGTGACCCAGATCGTCATCGACGCGGTCGACCTGCTGCGCGGCGCCGACGATCCCGGCTTGAGAACCCGCTTCGCCAAGTTCCTGTGGCCGCTGCTGTCCTTCGCCATCGGCTGCATCGCGGCGGCATTTGGCTACCTCTGGTTCGGCTTTGCCGCGCTGGCGCTGCCGGTGCTGATCCTGGTCGGGCTGCTGGTGGCCGAGCGGCCCCGGACCGCAGGTACGGTCCAGGCCAGGGCATCTTCCTAGTTTTCCGCAACGCGGCGCCACTGCCGGCGCCGCACCATCCAACCCAAAGAAAGTGAAACCATGAACAATCCAAAACTCGATGTCCTGACTCCCGATAACTGCCAGCTGATCTTCATCGACCAGCAGCCGCAGATGGCATTCGGCGTGCAGTCGATCGACCGCCAGGTCCTGAAGAACAATACCGTCGGCCTGGCGAAAGCGGCCAAGGTGTTCAACATCCCGACCACCATCACCACCGTGGAAACCGAAAGCTTCTCGGGCCACACCTACCCGGAACTGCTGGACGTCTTCCCGGGCAAGGAAATCCTGGAACGCACCTCGATGAATTCCTGGGACGACCAGAAAGTGCGCGACGCCCTGGCCGCCAACGGCCGCAAGAAGGTGGTCGTCTCGGGCCTGTGGACCGAAGTGTGCAACACCACCTTCGCCCTGTGCGCGATGCTGGAAGGCGAGTACGAGATCTACATGGTGGCCGACGCTTCCGGCGGCACCTCGCAGGCCGCCCACGACTTCGCCATGCAGCGCATGATCCAGGCCGGCGTGGTGCCGGTCACCTGGCAGCAGGTGCTGCTCGAGTGGCAGCGTGACTGGGCCCACCGCGATACGTATAATGACGTGATGGCAATCGTACGCGAGCACTCGGGCGCCTACGGCATGGGCGTGGACTACGCCTACACCATGGTGCACAAGGCGCCGCAGCGCATCAGCGGCAGCCACGAAACGCTGGCGCCGGTGCCGGCGAAGTAATGGGTGAGCAGGGCATGCGGCGCGCGAGCGCGGCAAGCCCTGCCTCCTTGGTTCATCTGCGGAGACCCCATGAAAATCTACGTCGTTTCGCTGGCCGCCGGCATCCTGGTCGGCCTGATCTACGCGCTGCTGCAGGTGCGCTCGCCGGCCCCGCCGGCGATTGCACTGGTCGGCCTGCTGGGCATGCTGGTCGGCGAGCAGGCCGTCCCCGTCATCAAAAAGATGGTGAGCAGGGAGCCGGTCACGGCCAGCTGGCTGCGCAGCGAATGCGTGGCGCGCATCACGGGCGTCGAGGCGAAGCCTGCGCCTGCCGACCAACCCGCGCCGGGCGACCGTACCGCCTGACGCCATCCCAGGAGCCTGAGGCAATGAGCTGGCCGAACCCGATGGAGCATGCACGATGACCCCGGCCGTCTACGTGGTCGACGACGACGACAGCGTGCGCGCCTCGGTGCTCGACCTGCTGCATGCCGAAGGCTACACGGCGCACGGCTTCGCGGCCGGCGCCGATTTCGTTTCCCAGGTGCGCAGCGACGGTCCCTGCTGCCTGGTGTGCGACATGCACATGCCCGAACTCGACGGCTTCGCCGTGGCCGCCGAGCTGGCACGCCTCGGCGCCGACATTCCCCTGATCTTCATGACCGGCTTCGGCACCATCCCGATGTCGGTGCAGGCCATGAAGGCCGGCGCCGTCGAATTCCTGGTCAAGCCGGTGGCGCCCGAGGCGCTCCTGCAGGCGGTGCGCGAGGCGCTGGCCAGGGATGCGGCCCAGCTGGCGGCGCGGCGCGAACTGATGGAACTGCGCCAGCGCCACGACAGCCTGACCCCGCGCGAGCGCGAAACCATGCGCCTGGCGATCGGCGGCCTGCTCAACAAGCAGATCGCCGATGAACTGGGCGTGAGCGAAATCATGGCCAAGACCCACAAGCGCAAGGTCATGGAAAAGATGGCGGCGCGCTCGCTGCCCGACCTGGTGCGCCACGCCGAACGGCTGCAGATCGAGAAGACGCGCAGCCGATAGCCGGCTACCCGTTCAGAAGGCGTGGCGCAGGCCCAGCGCGGCGCCCGCTGCGCGCGACCCCACCGTCGCATCGAGCGAATTGATGGCGAAATCGTAGCTGCCCCGGCGATCGTTGCGCAGGTGCGTGTAGAAGGCGAATACGCTGGTGCGCTTCGACAGTGCATAGTCGTAGCCCAGCGTGGCATGCACGGCGCCGGTAGCGTCGCCGGCGCGGACGAAGCCCACCTGTTCCGCCGTATTCCCCTTGCCATCGCGTGCTTTTGCCACGCCCAGCTTCACGGCATGCGGCCCGAACTGCCGCGTCAGCGACAGGTAATAGGCGCGCCGTTCCAGGTCGCCGCCCGCCGTTTCATAGTGCAGCTGCTCGACCGCCGCCGCCAGGCGCGCCGGCCCGAACTGCCAGGCCGCACCCAGTTTCGTTCCCCAATCATTCAGGCCGGGGCCGCGGTATTCGCGGTGGCGCTCGTGGGCCAGCGTCGCGTACAGGCTGCCGCGCTCGAAGACCAGCGCCCCCGACGTCAGCGAAGGCTTGGCGCCGCTCGCGGGCGACTCCTCGTTGAAGCCGTGCGCCACGCGCAGCGTCAGGCCGCGCCAGGCCGGCGTCCAGTAGTGCAGGCTGTTCTGCTGGCGGCGGTCGAAGGACGTGGTGTCGCTGGTGTTATTGGCGTTGGCGGCCGAGCCGTTGCCCATGATGCTCATGTAGCCGGCCGTGGTCGGATAGAAGGGGTCGAGGCCGGCGGTCGCGGCGTTGTAGGGCGTGGTCCAGTTACCGGCGAACAGCGTACCCCAGGCGCCTTCCAGGCCGACGCGGGTGTCGCGCGCGGCCACGCTGCCGGCGCCGGTGTCCGGCGAGAGCGTGCCCTCGACCTGGAAGATCACGCGCAGGCCTTGGCCGAGCGCTTCGCTGCCGCGCACCCCGAACACCGAGCGGTAATTGGCCAGCCGGGTCGCGGTGGCGCCCCGCGCGCCATCGGCGCCGCCATGCAGGTGCATGTTTTCCACACCGAGGTTCAGGCGGCCATACAGTTGCAACGGGTCGGCCAGGGCCAGCGCCGGCGTGCAGAAGAGGCCGAGGAGGGCGCTGCGAAGGGGAGTGCGTTTCATGATGAAGCTTTCAGATCAAAGAAGCTGCCGATCCTAGCAAGGGCACGCAGCGTTGAAACCCGCCATTTGGCAGGCTGCGTCATCATCGAAAAACTCGATGATAGACCGTGAAATAACCCGTTTTTCTTCCCTTGCACGAACGTCCATAATGTTTTCCATGCAAGGCGTTGCGGAGCACCGGCCCGAATGAACGAGCAAGTTCCGCAGCCCCAGGTAATCGAACGGTTCGATTACTTTCAACCAAAAAGGAAAACATCATGTTGAAGATTCGTCAAAGCCAGGACCGCGGTGTCGCCAGTTTCGGTTGGCTCCGTTCGCAGCACACCTTCTCGTTCGGCCACTACCAGGACCCGGCCCACATGGGCGTCGGCCCGCTGCGCGTGATCAACGAAGACCGCGTGGCCCCCGGCCGCGGCTTCGAACCGCACAGCCACCGCGACATGGAAATCATCTCCTACGTGCTGGGCGGCGCCCTGGAACACAAGGACAGCATGGGCAACGGCTCGGTCCTGCGCTACGGCGACGTGCAGCGCATGAGCGCCGGCAGCGGCGTCACCCACAGCGAGTTCAACGCCTCGAAGACCGAGCCGGTGCACTTCCTGCAGATCTGGGTGATCCCGAGCGCAGCCGGCGGCGCGCCGGGCTACGAGGAAAAGCATTTCGACGCCGACGCCAAGCGGGGCCGCCTGCGCGTGATCGCATCGGGCGACGGCCGCGACGGCTCGGTCTCGCTGCGCCAGGACGCATCGATCTACGCCACCATCCTCGGCAGCGAAGACCGCGTCGAGCACCCGCTGGCAGCTGGGCGCCAGGCCTATGTGCAGGTGGCGCGCGGCAGCGTGCACGTCAACGGCCAGCGCCTGGACACCGGCGACGCGGCCCACGTGAGCGGCGAAGACCTGGTGCGCCTGGACGGCGCCAGCGACGCCGAAGTGCTGCTGTTCGACCTGCCGCTGTAATCGCATTATCCAACTACATACCTGAAAGGAGCATCACCATGAGCACTACCAAACTCTACCCGATCGGCCGCGCACTGGCCGGCATCCTGTTCATCGTGTCCGGCATCGGCAAGGTGCTTGGTTTTAGCGGCGTCGCGGCCTGGATGAACAGTGCCGGCATCCCGGCGGCCGGCGTGCTGCTGGTGCTGACGATCCTGCTCGAAGTGGGCGGCGGCCTGGCCCTGGTCACCGGTTACCAAGCGCGCCTTGCGGCGCTGGCGCTGGCCCTGTTCCTGGTGCCGGTCACGCTGAT
Source organism: Massilia sp. IC2-278 (assembly GCF_020708045.1). Classification (GTDB taxonomy): domain Bacteria; phylum Pseudomonadota; class Gammaproteobacteria; order Burkholderiales; family Burkholderiaceae_D; genus Telluria. Next base: position 9,340 of record NZ_JAJFES010000026.1, on the reverse strand, counting down.
CTTCCACGGCTTCTGGCATGCCGACGCCGCCGAATTCCAGAACCAGCTGAACCACTTCCTGAAAAACCTGTCGATCCTGGGTGGCATGCTGGTCATCTTCGGCATCGAGCAGGAGCGCGCCGCAGTCCGAACAGGCAAGGGCGCGGCCCTGCGCACCCATGCGGCTTGAACCTTCGGCAAACAACAGGAGAATAATCATGCTAGTGACAACCCACCGCGGCGCAGGCCCGCTGCAGCAAGTCATCGAGATCGGCCCGCACCGGGTGCTGACCGACGTCCCGGTCGACGCCGGCGGCGAGGGCAGCGGCCCGGCCCCGCACGACCTGCTGGCGGCGGCGCTGGCGGCCTGCACCACGCTGACCGTGAACCTGTACGCCCGCCGCAAGGGCTGGAAGCTGGACGAAGTGCTGGTGACGGTGGACCACGGCCAGGACGGCGCGGCCTACGGCTTCCAGCGCAGCATCCGCCTGCTGGGCGACCTGGGCGCGGAAGAACGCGAACGCCTGCTCGACATCGCCAACAAGTGCCCCGTGCACAAGACCCTGTCCGGCCAGATCGCCATCCGCACCGAGCTGGTGTAGTCCCGCCGCCGTCCCCGCCATAAGGCAGGGGACGGCGCAGCCGCCAGCGGCTATCTTGCACAAGCCGGGCGCACCACCTGCCGCCATCGCCTCCAACGAAAGACCCACACCATGACCACCCATCTGAAACATGCACTCCTGTTCTCCGCCATGCTGTCCGCCGGCCTGGCCCAGGCCCAGGCCGACCTGATCCTCACCAACGGCAAGATCGCCACCATGGCGCGCGAGGGCGAATTCGTCCAGGCGCTTGCGGTCAAGGAGGGCAAGGTGCTGGCGGTCGGCAGCAATGCCGAGGTGCTGAAGCTGAAGACACCGGCCACCCAGCTGGTCGACGCCGGCGGACGCACCGTGATCCCGGGCCTGAACGACTCGCACCTGCACGTGATCCGCGAGGGCCTGAACTACAACATGGAGCTGCGCTGGGACGGCGTGACCTCGCTCAAGCGCGCCCTGCAGATGCTGAAGGAACAGGCCGCGCGCACGCCGGAAGGCGAATGGGTGAAGGTGGTCGGCGGCTGGAACGAATACCAGTTCGAGGAAAAGCGACTGCCGACGCTGGAAGAAATCAATGCCGCCGTGCCGGACCGCCCGGTGTTCATCCTCTATTTGTACGGCCTGGGCTTCCTGAACCAGAAGGGCATCGCCACGCTCGGCTACGACAAGGAGACGCAGTTCAAGGACGGCGTGGTGGAGCTCGATGCGCATGGCAAACCCACGGGCAAGCTGATCGCCAAGCCGAACGCCCTGATCCTGTACTCGACCCTGGCCAAGACGAATAAACTGAGCCGCGCCGACCAGCGCAATTCGACCCTGCATTTCTACCGCGAGCTGAACCGCCTGGGCGTGACCAGCGCCATCGACGCCGGCGGCGGCTTCCAGAATTACCCCGACGATTATGGCGTGACGCTGGAACTGGCGCGCGAAGGCAAGCTCACCGTGCGCACCTCCTACTACCTGTTCGCCCAGCGCGCCGGCAAGGAGCTGGAAGATTTCGGGCGCTGGACCACGATGACGCACCCGAAGAAGAACGACCACATGTTCTACCCGAACGGCTTCTCGGCCGAGGGCGGCGGCGAGAACCTGGTGTCGAGCGCGGCCGACTTCGAGAACTTCCTCGAGCCGCGCCCCGAGCTGCCGGAAGCCATGGAAGGCGAACTCGAGGCCGTGGTCACCCTGCTGGTGAAGAAGCGCTGGCCCTTCCGCCTGCACGCCACCTACGGCGAGAGCATCGACCGCGACCTGGCCGTGATCGAGAAGGTGAACGCGAAGACGCCCCTGGACGGCTTGCGCTTTATCGTCGACCATGGCGAAACCATCACCGACGCCCAGCTGGCGCGCATCAAGAAGCTCGGCGGCGGCGTGGCGGTGCAGGACCGCATGCACTTCCAGGGCGAAGCCTACTGGAAGCGCTACGGCGAACAGACGCGCCAGATGCCGCCGATCCGCAGGATGCTCGACATGCAGCTGCCGGTCGGCCTGGGCACCGACGGCACGCGCGTGTCGAGCTACAACCCCTGGCCTTCGCTGTACTGGGCGGTGACGGGCAAGACCGCCGGCGGCATGCGCATCTGGCAGGACAAGGACGTGCCGACCCGCTACGAGGCGCTGCAGCTGATGACCACCGGCTCGGCCTGGATGAGCGGCGAGGAGCAGGTAAAAGGCAGGCTCCAGGCCGGCCAGTACGCCGACTTCGTGGTGCTGCCGCAGGACTACTTCACGGTCGATGCCGAGCGCATCAAGCGCCTGGAAAGCCTGCTGACCGTCGTGAACGGCAAGGTGGTGTACGGCGCCGGTGCGTATGCGCCGCTGGCGCCGCAGCTGCCGCCCGTGTCGCCGGCCTGGAGTCCGGTTGCGGCGTACGGTGGTTACCAGAACCGCTAGGCCTGGGAGCGGCGCCGCGCTTGTGCTAGAGTGCCTTTCCTGGCGGCCGGGAGGAAGATCACCCGGCGCCAGGACTGGCGCCCGACGCTGGCATCGACGGCGCCTGCATTCCATGCTTAACCCACAGTCTAGAGAAATTATGAGCGAAAACATCATTGGCCCGGAATTCTGGCAGCGCGTCGACGGCGTCATCAACTATGCGAACGACCAGTGCGACGGCAGCACGCCAAGCGAAGTCGGCGCATCGACCCTGTTCGCGGCTGCGCGGTTCAACGCCTTCCTGCTTGCGAAAAGCACGGGCAGCGCCCAGAACATGACGGCCGAAAAAGAGCGGGCCGTGGACTACTTCGTCGGCCAGTTCCGCGAAATGATGACCGTGAATATCGACGATTTCATCGCCAACTACGACAAGTACATGCTGCCCGATCCGCAGTAAGCGGAACAAGCCCGGCCTTGTCTTGCCGGGCACGGATCATGCAGGCGCATGCCTGCATGGCGTCGACATCCATTCAGGCCGGAGTACCTTCATGCGGATGGATTCCCTGCTGTTCGGTGTATCCGGATTCCTGTTTCTGCTTGCCGTACCGCCGCTGCGCGCATCCTGGAAGGCGCACGGGTACGGGGCGATGGTCGACGTCGCACTGATGGTCGTGCCGGTCGGCCTGTATGTGGCGCGCACCCTGATCGGGTCGAACGGGCGCATGGTGTGGGAACTGCTGGTCTTCCCACTGCAAATCCAGGCCCTGTCGCTGGTGGGGGTGTATGCGGCGGCCTACATACCAGACGCTGTCTGGCCGCTTCGGCGCCTTGCGCGCTCAAGCATCTTCCTGGTCCTTGGCAGCCTGCTGGTGCTGGTATGGGGTGCAGCCCTATAAGGCTGGCGGCCTGGGAGAAGCTGGGCAAAACGGCAAGCTTGCTGTTACAGTATCAGCCGTTTCGCGCTCACCCTTCGCCGTCCATCCATGCATCCAGCATTCCGACCCATCGCCAGCGCCGCCCTGGCTTGCCGCCAGGCCGCGATTTTGTCGGCGATCATGTTCGTGAGCATGCCCGCGGTGGCGGCAGACGCTGCCCCGGCATCCGCACCGGCCACGCGCCCCGTCATCGCCATGCAGCACACCAGCTGGACCGCCGGCGAAGGCGCGCCGACCGGCGTGACCGGCATCGCCCAGACGCCGGACGGCTGGCTGTGGATCGGCAGTTCGGCCGGTCTGTTCCGCTTCGACGGCGTGCGTTTCCAGCGTGCGCCCGCCGGCCTGGCGCCGCTGTCCTCGAACATCGCCAAACTCGGCCTGCTGGAAGACGGCACGCTGTGGCTCGCCTACCGCTACGGCGGCGCCAGCCTGCTGAAGGACGGGAAGATGCGCCACTTCCGCGTGGGCGAAGCGGGCACGCCGGGCGGCACGCCGGCCGCCGTGGCGCGCGATGGGCGTGGCCGCCTGTGGCTGGCCGCACCGCGTTCGCTGCGCGTGCTGGGAGCGGCCGGCAACTGGGAAGCGCCGCCGGCTGGCCTGGGCGCGCCCGAGGGCGACGTCGTGGCCATGCTGACCGCACGCGACGGCACGCTCTGGCTGCGTACCAACAGCGCCGTGTACGGCCTGGCAAAGGATGGCGCCCGCTTCGAGCGCGCGCTCGACGTCAAGGGCTTCGGCAAGCTGGCCGAAGACCCGGACGGCAGCGTCTGGAGCTCGGACATGCTGGGCGGCGGCCTGTACCTTGTGAAAGGCATGACGAAGGGCGCGGCTGGCTCCGGTCCCGATCCCGCTACCTGGCGCACCCAGGACAGGCTCAGCGACTTCGCCTTCGACCGGGCCGGCTTCGTGTGGCAGCCCGGCTACTCGGGCGCCCAGCGCATTGCGCCGCATACCGGGCGTAGCGAGTTCACCGACAGCGAGCACGGGCTGTCGGGCCAGCACGGCTACACCGTGTTCCAGGACCGCGAGGGCAGCATCTGGGTCGGCACCGAAAACGGCATCGACCGCTTCCGCGACTACCGCCTCCAGCCGCTGGCGCTGCCGCGCTACATCGGCAGCGCCCGGCCGCTAGCCGCGCGCGCCGAAGGCGGCGTCTGGATCGACCGTTCGCTCCTGGCCGCTGCCAATGCGCAGCCGCTGCAGTTCGCGCCCGAGTCCACGGTGGCCGACCTGACGACGGCCCTGCACCAGGCGCCCGACGGCACGCTGTGGAGCGGCGGCGTCGGCGGCCTGTGGCGCGTGCGTGCGGACCGCAACGGCGGCCAGCGCGAGGCGGTCGCCCAGCCGGCGGGTTTGCAGGACCCGAAGACCACGGTCGTGTTTTCGATGGCGAGCGATGCGCACGGCGCACTCTGGGTGAGCATGGGCCGGCGCGGCCTGTACACGCTGCGCGACGGGCAATGGACCCGCAACGGCGGCGTGGCCGAGCTGGAAGGCATGGCGCCGGTGGTGGTGGCCGCCGACGGCGGGCGCATGTGGTTCGGCGCCCCCGACAACGGCCTCGCCATCCTCGAAGACGGCCAGGTGCGCCGCCCCGGGCATGCCGAAGGGCTGCAGGTCGGCACCGTGATGGCGATCCTGCCGGTGCGCGGCGGCGCCTGGATCGGCGGCGAAAACGGCCTGGCCTGGTTCGACGGCAAGCGCTTCGTGCCGGTCGTGGGCCGGGGCGGCGAGCCGTTTGCCGGCATCAACGGCATGGTGTTCGACGCCGGCGGCACGCTGTGGCTGAACGGCGGCGCCGGTCTGTCGGCGATCGCCCCGGGCGAACTGCAGCAGGCAATGCGCAACGTCGTGCACCGCGTGCAGTTCGAGCGCCTCGATTACCGCGACGGCTTGCCGGGCACGGCCAGCGGCATCACGCCGCTGCCGTCGGCGATCCGCAGCAGCGACGGCATGCTGTGGTTCTCGACCATGGGCGGCACGGTGGCCTTCGATCCGGCCGCGCTGCCGCGCAACCGCCTGGCGCCGCCGGTCGTCATCACGGCCCTGCGCGCCGACCGCGCCGAGTTAACCCCGCTGGACGGGGTGCGCCTGGCGCCGCACACCGGCACGCTGGAGATCGACTTCACGGCGCTCGCCTACCGCGCGCCCGAACGCATGCGCTTTCGCTACCGCCTCGAAGGCGTCGACGCCGCCTGGCAGGAACCGGAGCGGCGCCGCTCGGCCTACTACACCAACCTGGCGCCGGGCAGTTACCGCTTCCGCGTGCTGGCCTCGAACGACGACGGCGTCTGGAACGAAGCGGGCGCTGCGCTCGCCTTCGAGGTGGCGCCCAGCCTGACCCAGTCGACGCCGTTCCGCATCGCCGGCGCGGCGGCGGTCCTGCTGGCCCTGTGGCTGCTGCACCGCATGCGCCTGCGGCGGGTGGCGCGGCGGGTGACGGCGCAGATGACCGAACGCCTGGCCGAGCGCGAGCGCATCGCACGCGAACTGCACGACACGGTGCTGCAATCGATCCAGGGCCTGGTGCTGAAGATCGGTGCCGCCGTACAGCGCCTGCGCGAAGACGAGCGCAAGCCGCTGGAAGAAGCCCTGGCCGCGGCCAGCCAGGTGCTCGGCGAAGGCCGCGACCGCGTGGCCGGCCTGCGCGGCGAAAGCCTGGGCCAGGCCGGCCTGGCGCGCGCCATTGCCGAATACGGCGCGCCGCTGGCGCGCGCCGACTCGGGTACCGATGCGGTGCGCTTCGATGTGCTGACCGAAGGCGTGCCCGGCGAACTCGACAAGGCCGTGTGCGACGAAGTGTTCGCCATCGTGCGCGAGGCGGTGTGGAACGCCTTTGTGCACGCCCAGCCGCAGGCGGTGACGGTGCGCCTGCGCTTCGGCGCCGAGTCGCTGTCGGTCACGGTGCGCGACGACGGGCGCGGCATCCCGCCCGCGGTGCTGGACGAAGGCGGGCGCGCGGGCCACTGGGGCATCCGCGGCATGCGCGAGCGCGCCGCAGGCATCGGTACGCTGGCCGTCGAATCGGCGCCGGGCCAGGGAACGACCTGGACGCTGGCCGTCCCCTTGCACGAATCAATCGAAGCCTGAACCATGAATACTTCCGCCATGACCATCTCCCGCATCCTGCATGCGGGCTACCTGTTCGAATGCGAAGGCACGCGCATCGCCTTCGACACGATTTTTGAAAATCCCTTCAGCCGCAACTGCCACGCCTTTCCGCAGCTGCGCTTCGACACCGACGCGATCCGGCGCCAGCGCTTCGACGCCGTCTTCATCTCGCACTTCCACGACGACCACTGCTCGCTCGACAGCCTGGACCTGCTCGACCGCGCCACGCCGATCTACCTGTACTGCATCTTCGACGAACTGTTCGACATGATCCGCCAGCTCGGCTTCAGCCATGTGCAGCCGCTGCGCCTGAACGAAACGGTGGACATTGGACCCTTCCAGGTGACGCCGCGCGAAGCCATGGATGCCGACGTCGACTCGATGTTCCAGGTGCGCGCGGCCGGCCTGAACGTGCTGAACGTGGTCGATTCCTGGATCGACGACACGACCCTGGGCCAGCTGGTGGACGAGGGGCCCTGGGACATGGTCCTGTGGCCTTTCCAGACCATGCGCGAACTCGAGGTGCTGGCGCCGTCGCGCCATGCCGCCGCGCCGCCGGCCCTGCCCGAGGAGTGGATCGCCCAGCTGCAGGCGCTGCAGCCGCGCTACGTGGTGCCGAGCTCCTGCCAATTCCTGCAGGAGCCCTGGTCCTGGTACAGCCGCGCCTTCTTCCCGATCTCGTATGCCCGGTTCGGGCGCGAGGTGGGCGCGGCCCTGCCGCAGGCGCAGGTCGTGCGCCTGAATCCCGGCGTGTCGGTGCGGCTCGATGCCACCTCGCTGCAGCCGGCGCCGCGCTTGCCCTGGGTGATTCCGGTGGGCGACCAGGATGTCGACTACGTCTACGAAGGCAACGCGTCCGCACCGCCGACGAGCGAGATCGCGCGCCACTTCGCGCCCCTGAGCGCGGCCCAGCGCGAGCGCGTGCTGGATTACTGCCGCAACGAATTGGCCGGCCAATACGGCGAGGTCGAGGCCTCATCGGATTACTTCGACCAGCCGCGCGTGTGGCAGTTGTCGGTGTTCGACAGCGACGGAAAGGCGACGCACTGGCGCTATCGCCTGGAAGACGGCCAGGCCACACTCGACGCCGCCGCAGAGCCGCTGGGCTGGACCACCGAGATCCCGGCGACCAAGCTGTATGGCGCGCTGGAGCAGGGCGAGTCGATGACGACGATGTACATGCGCATCAACGACACCGTGTTCGACCAGGACACCGAACGCGATCTGCTGGACGCCGACGTGGTCGACGACCCGCTAATCTGCTGCCTGTTCAGTGCTATTTTCGGCGCCTACCAGGCCGCGCAATTGCGGCGCCTGCTGGCGCGCTAGCTTATTTGCCCAGCTTATTTACCCAGCTTATTTATTCAATAAGCGCAGCGACTGCTCCCAGTTCTCGTTCCAGTCCAGCAGGCAGTCGTGGGTCTTGAAGGCGCGCTTCAGGGCGCCGAGCGGCGCGCGGTAGACATCGTGCAGGCCCAGCGCCAGCGTGACCGGGTTCCACACCGCGTTGCGCTTCGACTTGCGCACACTGGCTTTCACGCGCGCCCCGTCGTCACCGAAGATGCCGATGGCGTCGTCCAGCGCCTTTTCCAGGTTCATGCGCACGATCGGGCCGAAGGCCGCCAGTACCTCGGCCTTGCCGATGCCCAGCTGCGATTCGGCCGCGGCCGGCCTGGCCTTTTCCGCAGGAGCCTGCGCCGCGTGTTTCAGCCTGCCGGCGAGCTTCTCGATGTCCTTCTTCTGGAAGCGCAGGTCCGCCAGCGGCCGCGTGAAGCCCGGCTCGGGCAGGCGCGCCACGATCTTGTAGGCGTCCTTGGTGATCGTGATCAACACGTCCTCGCTGCCGGCAGCCAGGCGCGCGATGTCGTCCTCGAAGAAGATCGGCGCCGCGTAGCCGCCGTTGGCGTCGCCGAACAGGTCCGGATAGGCCGGGTCGTAGTCGAGCCAGACGTAGGGCGTGAGTTCGTGCTCCAGCAGGCGCGCCAGGGTCCAGGGTGTGCCGGTCTGGGTGGCCAGCCAGTCGCAGGCTTCGGAAGTGGTGGCGCGGAAGGGCAGGTCGGTGGTGCTCATGGTGTTCCTGTGGATGTTTGCGGCAATCATTGTAGAGGGAACTGGATCGGGCGGGTTATTCATGAGCCGGATTCATAAGGCCTAGCATGGGCGCATGCTGTCATTTGCGCCACCGGGCAGCTACAGTCCTGTCACGACCACCATCCTCAGGAGAAAGACATGCACAAGCACCAATCCATCACGGCAGCGCTGCTGGCGGTACTCTGCGCCAGCCCCGCTGCACACGCAGCCGACCAGGCCGCCGCGAGCGGGCAGACCATCTACCGCGCTGGTTCCCAGCCATCCTTTGCCGGTCCCGTTGCCAACTTCGACGGCAAGGTGCGCGTCGATCCGCTGTTCCCAGCCGGCGCCCAGGGCAGCTTCAGCGCGGCCGCGGTGAATTTCGAACCAGGCGCGCGCTCGGCCTGGCATACGCACCCGGCCGGCCAGTACCTGATCGTCACGAACGGGACGGGCTGGACCCAGGCCGAGGGCGGCCCGGTCGAGGAGCTGCACGCCGGCGACGCCGTCTGGTGCCCGCCCGGCGTCAAGCACTGGCACGGCGCCACGCCCACCACCGCGATGAGCCACATCGCCCTCACTGCCACCCGCGACGGCAAGAACGTCGAATGGCTGGAAAAGGTCAGCGCCCAGCAGTACCGCCGCTAAAAGAAGCCGACAAGCCGGGGTCAGGTTGAGAGGGTCCGGGATTCATGGACATCCAAATAGTGGACAATATGTCCCTGGAGGATTTACATGACAAATAAGCAGTTGCCATCGAAGCGGGAGATCGTTCCCGCTTCA
>NZ_JAJFES010000025.1 GCF_020708045.1 Massilia sp. IC2-278 | reverse complement strand
AAGACATCAGGGAACTCTCCTTCCAAGGCATCGCAAGCTCCAAATTGTTGGCTTGCAACGATCATAAAAGGTGTTACCTATGTCTCTAGCAATGTGTTACCTATGTCCCTGTATCAAACAGGCACTCCGTGCCCACGCGGTTACGTGCTCATCCTTGGGCCTGCTGCGGCGATGGTTCGCTCCGCGGCGCTGACCATGGACGACACGCTAACGATGCGCTTTTGGATGCCGTGCCATATGCGCCGTTTCCCGATTAAACCCGCGTTAACAATGATCATCGTTCCGCGTGGGCACGGAGTGCCCACCGTACGGTCGCCGTCGCCGCTCATTCACCGCAAGCGGTAAAATACCGCCTTCGCTCCATCCCGCCCGCATACCACCATGACCCAACGCCTCATCCTCGCCTCGAACAACGCCGGCAAACTGAAGGAATTCCAGCAAATCCTCGGCCCCATCGGTTTCACCCTGCACCCGCAAGGCGAATTCAACGTCCCCGAGGCGGAAGAGCCGTTCGCCACCTTCGTCGAAAACGCCCTGACTAAGGCGCGCCACGCCGCGCGCCTGACCGGCCTGCCCGCCCTTGCCGACGACTCCGGCGTGTGCGTGAACGCCCTCGGCGGCGCCCCCGGCGTGTACTCGGCGCGCTTTGCCGGCGAACCGAAATCCGACGCCCGCAACAACGAAAAGCTGGTCGCGGACCTCGCCGACAAGGCCGACAAATCGGCCTATTACTACTGCGTGCTGGTCTACGTGCGCCACGCCGACGACCCGCAGCCGATCATCGCCGACGGCCGCTGGGACGGCGAAATCATCGCCACCCCGCGCGGCGACAACGGCTTCGGCTACGACCCGCACTTCCTGATCCCGGCGCTGGGCAAGACCACGGCCGAACTCACGCCCGCAGAAAAAAACGCGCAATCGCACCGCGGCCAGGCCCTGCGCGCACTGGTAGAGAAACTGAAATGATCCCGATTAAAGTCGCCGGCGTGAACGTCGGCGAAGCACGTTCGCCGGCACAGGCGGCCCTGCAATACCTGCAGCCCGGCTCCCTGAACCTGACGGCCCTGCCGCCGCTGTCGCTCTATATCCACTTCCCCTGGTGCGTGCGCAAGTGCCCGTATTGCGACTTCAATTCGCACGAGGGCAAGGGCGAGTTGCCGGAAAAGGAATACCTCGACGCGCTGCGCCTCGACCTGGAGCAATCGCTGCCGCTGATCTGGGGCCGCCGCATCCACACCGTCTTCATCGGCGGCGGCACGCCGAGCCTGATGTCGGCCGCTGGCCTGGACCGCCTGATGTCGGACCTGCGCACGCTGCTGCCGCTGGAACTCGACGCCGAGATCACGATGGAAGCCAATCCCGGCACCTTCGAGGTCGAAAAGTTCCGCCAGTACCGCGAGAGCGGCATCAACCGCCTGTCGATCGGCATCCAGAGTTTCAACGGCGAGCACCTGAAGGCCCTGGGCCGCATCCACGACGAGCGCGAAGCGCTGCGCGCAGTGGAAATCGCGCACAACACCTTCGACAACTTCAACCTCGATTTGATGTACGCGCTGCCCTCGCAGACCCTGGAGCAGGCGCGCCACGATTTGCAGACCGCGCTGTCGTTCGCGCCGCCGCACCTGTCGCTGTACCACCTGACGATGGAGCCGAACACGGTCTTCGCCAAGTACCCGCCGACCCTGCCCGACGACGACGCCAGCGCCGACATGCAGGACATGATCGCCGAGACCATGCCGGCCGCCGGCTACGAGCACTACGAGGTGTCGGCCTATGCGCAGGCAGGCCGGCGCGCACGCCACAACCTGAATTACTGGAACTTCGGCGACTACCTCGGTATCGGCGCCGGCGCCCACTCGAAGCTGTCGTTCCCGCACCGTATCCTGCGCCAGGCGCGCTACAAGCAGCCCAGCTCCTTCATGGAAGCGGCAAAGCGTGGCAACCCGGTGCAGGAAGAACACGAGATCGCCCGCGCCGACATGGGCTTCGAGTTCATGCTCAACACTCTGCGCCTGACCGAAGGCTTCGACCCGAACCTGTTCGGCGAACGCACCGGCATGAGCATCACCGCGATCTCGAAAGCGCTCGACGCCGCCGAAGCCAAAGGCTTGCTCACGCGCGACTTCAAACTGATCAAGCCAACGGAACTGGGCCAGCGCTTCCTCAACGACTTGCAGGAAATGTTCCTCGGCGAAGGCAAATAACGGCCGTAACCTTTGTGATTGGCGGTGTCCTTGTAGGGTGGATTCTCGAACCCACCAAGCAGAACGCAGGCAATCAACCCTGCGTCGCCCCCGCCAACGCCGCTATCGTCTTCGCCAAGCCCTCCACCACCCGCGCCATGCTGTCGTAATCCAGCTTGTCCGGCGTATCCTGCGCCGTGTGGTAGTAGGGATAGCGCATGAACGCCGTATCGGTAATCATCAGCGCCGGATACCCATGCCGGTTATACGATGAATGATCCGACAGCGTCACGCCCATTGTATGCGCCGGCGCCGCCAGCCCCTGGGCCGGGAAGTCCGACGCCTGCTGGAACGCCGCCAGCGCCTGCCGCACCAGCGCCGACGATTCGATCGTGCCGACAAAGGCAATGAAGTTCCCCTTGTCCGGATACTGCCCATCCAGCCCCGGCGGCAGCTGCTGGCTGCCCGCCGCATCCGAGTAATAGCCCATCGTCTCCAGTACCAGCGCGCCTTCGACCGCCAGGCCTTGCCGTTTCAGTTCGGCCGCATGCTGCATGCTGCCCATTTCCTCGCCCAGGAAGAAGGGCGGTTCCTCGTTCACGAAAAACACGAAGCGCACCTCGGTGCCGCTGGCCGGCTGCACCGTCTTGAGCAGGCGCGCCAGTTCCAGCACGGCGGCCGTGCCGCTGCCGTTGTCGTTGGCGCCGGGCGCTCCTTGGGCCGAATCGTAATGCGCGCCGACGATGAAGATGCGCTCCGGCCGCTTGCCCTTCGCCACGTTCGACACCGCCACCTCGATGTTGCGCACCCGCTGCCCGCCGGCCTCGTATTCCTGACGTGACGGCGCATAGCCGGCTTTCTTGAGCGTGGTTTCGATGTAGACGGCGGCGCGCTCGAGCTGGGCAGGCTTGCGCGTGTTGTGCTCTTCAGAAGCAACGGCGGCCACGTGCTCGCGCATGCGCTCGGCGAGCGTGGACGTGGCGCCCGCGTTTTCAGGCGTGAATGTCATGACCGCCACCAGGATGAGCAGGAGGAGCGCAACGATGACTTTCCAATGTGATTGAAAAAAGTTTCGCATGGCAGTGTGTAGCGCCTGAACGGCGCCCTCAATGGCATCTACTGGTAGACCTGTCCAGTGTAGCCAAGTTCAACCCGACACTCCGCACGGCTGCTACGCATATCCAGGCTGCATCAGGACCATTCTAATTGCCACAGCCCATTTGACGTATCACAACTCTCCTGAAGAGCCGCATTCCTCGCCTTTGCGCTGAGCTATCGTAATAGACGCCTTCTTTTCTAGGGAACTTCGGTCATGGCGCCTGGCTTGATAAAAGAATTAACCGCAGCTTTAGTGCAGTTCTCCAGCTCGACCAGATTATATGAACTGAAAGTAGGGGATAAACAGGCTGGAAGTGAGCTATTGGTCGAAGCCTTCTTTGCGGATGACGCCTTGGATGAACCCGGATGGCGCGACATCATCGTGCTGTCCACCACTGCGCATATCGCACTCGAAACCCTGCTCGGCCAGCAGGCGTCCCTGGAAATATGCCTGGCAGATGGCACCCGCACCAGGTTTGCCGGTGATATCAGCGAAGTCGCAATGCTGGGCAGTGACGGTGGATTTGCACGATATCGGGTGCGAATCTCGCCATGGATCTGGCGCCTTGGCCAAGTAAGAAACAGCCGCGTCTGGCAAGACAAGAGCGTGATGCAGATAGTCGACGCGGTTTTCGCCCCCTATCGGCCATTGGCACGGTGGCGCTGGAGCACGGACACGGGTTCGTTCATCGAGCGCGCCGGCAATCGCAGCTACTGTTGCCAGTACCGGGAGTCCGATCTCGATTTTGTACGGAGGCTTCTGGCTGAAGAAGGCCTGTGCTGGCGCTTCGAGCAGACGGAAGAAGGTCCCGGCATGGTCCTGTTTTCAGACAGCAGCCTGCTTACCGCAGTGCCCGAGGACCCCAGTAGCAAACTTGGCGGAGGGATCCGCTACCACGGCGCACATGCGGTCGAGTCACAGGACACCGTGCAGGGGATGATCGAACAGCGGCGCCTGCATGCTTCGCTCGCCACCGTACTCAGTCCCGATTACAAATCCAAGTTGGTCATCGCTGCAAGCTCGCCCACACGCATCGAGCACTCGCGCAAGCTGGCGCCCATCGAATCGTATGACGTTGCCGGCCAGTGCGCTTACACCGGTTGGGCACAGGCGGCGCGTTATGCCGACCTGCAGATGGAAGGATGGGAGGCGCGTGGACAGCTTTGGTATGGCCGGTCGACGGTGCGTACGCTCCAGGCCGGAACGCGGTTGGCCATGACCGGCATGCCGCGCCAGGCACGCGAGAAGCCGACGTTCACAGTCTTGCGCGTGCTGAGCATCGGCGTGAACAACCTGCCGCCGCCGGCACGGCATGCACTTGCCGAATTGTTCCGTCCGATTCCCGAGTTGTTGCAGGAATCGCTGCCGCGCCACCATCCGGCCGGTCTGGAAACTGCTGCGGCACAGGCTATCGAATCGGGTTATGCCAATTGCTTCGATGCGGTGCCGACGCGGTTTCCCTGGCGTCCGCAACTACCCGACAGCAACGGGCGCACCAACGCAAAGCCAACCGCCCACGGCAGCCAGACCGCCATCGTGATAGGCGCCGATGGCATAGACATACCAAACGGTCCCAACGAACTGTATTGCGACCGACTGGGACGCGTGCGCATCCGCTTCCATTGGCAGGAAAGCGGCGATGCGAGCTGCTGGGTGAGGGTGGCGCAGCGCTCGGCGGGCGGCGGCATGGGCAGCCAATTCCTTCCGCGTATCGGCCAGGAAGTACTGGTTCAATTCCTGGAAGGCGACATCGACCGGCCGATCATCATTGGCGCGCTATACAACGGCCGTGGAGAAGGCGGGATTGTCCCGACTCCGGGCGGACGACGCGATGCGTCGAGCAATACATCGGTATTCAAGCATGCGCACGACCACGCACCTTCGGCACAAGGCAATCTAGCAGGTGGAAATAGCCCGGTCTGGCATGGCGCATCCAGCGACAGTGCCGGCCACCAGAATGGCGCTGCGCAGTGGGGAATACGCAGCAAGGAATTCGGCGCCTCGGGCTATAACCAGCTGCTATTCGACGACACCGATGCGCGGGGACGGATTCAACTGAAATGCACCCATGCTGCGACCGAACTGAATCTCGGCCATTTGATCCACGCTGCCGATAACTATCGCGGCAGCTTTCGTGGTCTTGGTGCGGAACTGCGTACCGACGCTTACGGCGCCGTGCGTGCTGGGGGCGGATTACTGATCTCCAGTTACTCAGTTGCGCATAGCGCAGAACGACGTGATGCAGCCGGCGAAAACGGGGCAGGGACCGCAATGCTGAAGCAGGTAACACAGCTGGTGCATTCGCTCAACGCGGCTGCCTTGACACATCAGACTGTCGGGCTGGCTGCGCATCTCGGCGCGCACGAGGCCAACGCCAGCACATTGGACGACAAGGCAGCGCCACTCGCCGCCATGTTGCGTGCCTTATCCGGCGCAGTTAACCCGGATAGCCTCGCTGGCGCGCAGAGTGACGTTGCTGCCCGG
Source organism: Massilia sp. IC2-278 (assembly GCF_020708045.1). Classification (GTDB taxonomy): domain Bacteria; phylum Pseudomonadota; class Gammaproteobacteria; order Burkholderiales; family Burkholderiaceae_D; genus Telluria. The sequence goes on along the minus strand of NZ_JAJFES010000025.1, from coordinate 19,695 downwards.
AACACCGAAGGGAGCGGCAACAAATTACCGCATTTGGTCGACCCGCTGATCGTCATTTCAGCAAAGGATGGTTTCGGCGCCGCTGTGGGCCAGAGCCTGCAGCTCGCAAACGGTGAAACCGTCAGCCTGGTCAGCGGCCAGGATACGCAATTCGTCTCAGGCGGGCAGATGCGTGTGCACAGCGGCCAGGCCATCGGCGTACTGGGTGGGGCGGTAAAGGCAGGGGAGGGTGGTGTCGGACTACAAATGATTGCAGCGAAAGATGCGATCGACATTCAGGCGCAGAGCGATGAACTGAAGATACAGGCGCGCGAGGACATCAACGTCATCAGCGCGAATGCCCATATCGACTGGGCAGCGGCCAAACGCATCAGTTTGTCGACTGCGGGCGGCGCCAATATCACGATCGAAGACGGCAATATCACGGTGCAGTGCCCTGGGAAGATCACGGTCCACGCCGGCAAGAAAAGCTTTATCGAACCGGCGAGCCTGAATTACCCGCTACCGAAACTGCCGAGATCGGAACTGGAAAAGCGTCCCCTGCAATTCAAGATGCGCCTGGCTGATACGCCTGGTTCCAACGGGCATGCATTGGCGAACACGCCCTGGAAGATCGCATACGGGGAGATGCCCGATGGCCTTGGTCTGATCGACGACAAAAAGCTGGTTGCACAAGGGCTGACGGACGACAAAGGAAATGTTGTTCTGAGCAGCGCGGAAGAGGAAGCGCTCGCTGCAGCCTATGCCATGCATCCCGACCGTACCTGGCTCGTCTACCCCGGTCATGTCGTGCGTGTCGATGTACGCACCGAGTCGCCTGATTGGGATGCGAAAGAAACGCTTCTGCACGCGTTAGACGCTGCGGACTTCAGCCCCGACCTGCATACATCCGTCTTCGGCGATGGGGCCATGCCGCAAACACGCTATGCCAAGGAAGCACTCGAGGTCGCCTCAAGCGGCATCTTCCCCAGAATCAAAACCTGATATTTATCTCTCTTCTGCGGATTTCCGTTCCTGCTATGACCAACAAACACATTGCGCAATTGGTCTCGAAAGATGGTAAAGCCATCGCTCCTGCAACCTCCGCACCAGGATGTTTTATCCATGACGGTGTACCGGTTGAAAAGCATCCTGACATGTCATGGGGAAGCGTATTTTCCGAGCCTTCCAGCGGCAACAAAGTAGATTTCTACGTTACCGGCGAAGAGTATTTTGCTGCCGTCGCCGCCGCCATCGACGGTGCAAAGAAGTCGATTTATATCGCAGGGTGGCAGGTTAATTTCGATGTCGAGCTGGCGGGAGGAAAAACATTGTTCCAGTACCTGGAAAAGGCGATCGACCAGCGGCCTCTCCTGCGTATCTACGTGATGCCTTGGCTGTCGCCCAAGGTGGGTGTCGATACAGGCGACTTTGAAACCATGCTGGCAGTCTTTCAGCTGAATGCTGGATTGAACTCCGCAGCGCGCGCGTTCGCATTGCCGGCGATTGCCCAGAGCGATATGGCAGGTGCATTGGGTATTGGCTTTTCTCACCATCAAAAACTTGTGGTCATTGACGAGGAACGCGCTTTTGTCGGTGGAATCGATCTGGCGTATGGGCGGCGCGACGATGGTCGATTTTCCCTGGCGGCAGACGGGCGGAAAGGAAACGAACTCTACAACACTTGCATTCCACCGGTCCATACGCTTTCGAAAGTCGATCAGGTTGGATATTTGACACGTGCTGAGTTGTTTTGTGCCTGCTTCGATGGAAAGCTTGCCGGCGCTGCGGCATGGGGTAGCTCGGGACCAGCAAAGCCGCTCGCCATGGTGCAGGATGCGATGGCTACGGTTAGTAATGCCGTTCAGGATGCGCTTACGGTTGTCAGCAATTGGTGGGCAACGGGCGATGTTGTACCTCAATTCGTTCGTAGAATGCAGGATATTCCTATAGACGCGAACCAGAAAACAGCGCGCTGGGCTTACCGACGGATAGATAAAGAACTGAATGGGAAACTCGAAGGACTCCGTGAAACCGGGAGTGCGTACGCAGCTAACACGGCAGCGGTACTGATGGCGTGGTTGAACAATGCAAGTCTCGAGCAACTTCCAGCAGAGCTCCGAACCGGCAGCATTGAACTGATCAAAGCGTTCATGCTCGTGACTTTGAGCCAGCTGAGTCAAACTGCGAATTCACGCAAGCAACGCTATGCAAATTTGCAGGAGTTGAGAAAGATCGTCCCAGCTAGTGGCAAGATTATTTCTTCTGCTCAGCCACGTATGCCTTGGCACGACGTTCATTCATCTATTACCGGACCTGCAGTTAGTGATCTGTGCCGGAACTTTGTTCGCCGCTGGAATGGTCTGGCACACAGCTATGAAAAATCACATTCCCGATTGGCGATACCGAAAGAAGCAGAACCTCTTTTCGATACGTTCGGCTTGAAACAACTTGCTCAGCTTCGAATTCCGCGTGTCTCCGCCCCACCTGCGCAATCTGTACAAGCCAAGACAGGAAAGAGTTGGGTACAGGTCCTGCGTAGTGCACCGTCAGCAATGCAACAGGATGAGACTAGGGCAGACGCACGAAATAAGAACGGCAATATCAGCACACCTGCGCAGAACAATTGTTTAAAAGCAATGCTTACAGTAATCCACAGTGCACAAAAGTTCATCTACATAGAGGGGCAATTTTTTCAATCGGCTTTTGGAATAGAACAGCTTGGCCGACCGGAAGATTCGGCTTCGGATCCGATGGCAGCGTTAACTGACATTACCGCTTTGCCAGGATATGAAAAGTTTGCCAAGCAATTAGAAATTTATGGGCTTAACCCCAATCAAGTGCCTGGCGCAATAAGAGTTTCACAGATTGACGACATAAGGCGTGATGCCAGTGGGGAGGGTGCAGCTTTTCTTAGAGATCTTGATTCTGTTCTTAAGAATATTGCATCCATAAAAACATCGAAGGTGCTGGGTAAAGCGCAGGATGCACTTCTTAATCCTATTGGTGCAGCACTTGCTGGCAGAATTGAACGCGCGATTTATGATGGGGAACCCTTTCATGTTTATATTGTTCTTCCAGTTCATCCTGAAGGAACACTTAATACCCTCAATATCATGACGCAATTGCACTTGACAATGCAGTCGCTGATATTCGGAAGTGATAGCCTGGTGAATAGGGTCAGGCGTGCATGTTTGATTAAGAAGCTGCAGGGAAACAAAAAAATAAAAAAAGAGGAAGCTCAGGCTTTAGTCAGGAAATATACGCTCGATAAGTTAGAAAAAGATTCGGGTGATCAATGGAAAAACTATTTAACTTTGTTAAATTTGCGCAATTGGCAGATGTTGGAGAAACGTCCAGTAACTGAACAGATTTATGTTCATTCAAAATTGCTTATTGTAGATGATCGGGTGGCGGTGTTAGGTAGTGCCAACATCAATGATCGCAGCCAGATCGGTAACCGGGATTCTGAGTTGGCTGTAATCGTACGCGATGATGAACAGGTTGCAGTAACGTTGGATGGAGTACGTCAAGATTTTGTAAGTATGAATGTTCATCAATTGCGGGTTCGTTTATGGAAGAAGTTGTTCGGTCTTATGGGAGGCGCAGAGCCAGCAAACGAATTGGTATCGTTTATTGAAAAGCCTGCTGCGAAAGAAACGTGGAAGGCAATTCAGCAGGTTGCATTTTCGAATGCAATCGCGTACCAGAATGCTTTTCCTTTCTTAGCCCATGTTCAAGGAAAGCCTAGTTCCATTTGGCCGACATGGGATAAAAAAACGAAGAAATTGCTGCATCATATGCCATTCAACGAGCGTTTTTGGCGAGTCAATCAAGTAAGGGATTTGGCATTGTCGTGGGATGCGACGGGGCGTAAAGCTGAAACTAGCCCTGCAAATATCCACGGATTCATAGTTGCGCTACCTATATCGTGGACGGCAGGTGAGAACAATTCATCTGGAATGAACTTGACTCTTCTGGCTGAAAATGATGTGAATGAAAATGTCGATCAAATGATTTCTAGGGTTAATGATAAAGGATACGAAGAAAAAAAGGCATGGAGTTAAAAATGAGCTTGCAAAATCAAATTTTACTCCGTTTGTCTGTTTTTTTTTCCTTCAGAGGTGCAGCCTCTCTCTTTTGTCGTATGCCTCTGTTTTTTTTGATTGTATCCATTGCAAATTTAGGCGGGTGCAACACAAAGACAGAAAAAGTCAAACCCATGCAAGTAGATGGGGAGGACGCAGTTCCGTCTCGATTGCCGACATCCGAGGAAATGTTTCAGATAACAGCGCCGGGGTATCAGGGAGTGTTGGATGAGAAATCAGAATGTCTTGGCCGTCTTGTATTTGAAGTCGGTCAGGAGGTGCAATGGCCCACCTATTACCGTTCCGAATATCCAAAAGGCGTGTTTAATCGATCCTTTGGCAAGCAAATTGCTGCCTCAGGCGATACGATGCGCTTCGGTGATACGTACATCGCTGTTATCAGCTCGATTGAAGGAATTAGTAAGGAAACAGTATTCGAGAGTACGCCTGCAGCAGTGGAAGAGGGTTTGTTGAATAATATCAGGGAAAGTCGTGCTTACATTGAAAGGCAAAAGGAAGAAGTCAAGAATCTCGAAGTTGCTAAGAAAAACATAGAGGATGCTGAGGAGTGGATTCAAGGCTGGGAAAAGACGATCAAGGAAGACAAGGAAACCTTTGAGGATTTCGCGCCTGGTGTGCCGGCCAGCCAAGGCTATTGGAGGAGCGAAATCGAAGGAAACGATGAAGAAAACCGTTACTCTATCTTGCGAGCCTATTTGACTCGTGGTGAGCATATCTACATCTTTGAATCTTCTGTAAGAATGCATACGCCGTCAGACAAAGAAAAGCATCAACGTGACTTTTCGCAAATGCTGACCACTTTCCGTACGCGTGCCCCAAATGAAATTCCGTCCGAACCCGGCGTTTGCTTTCCTTTTGGCTTCATTCCAGATGACGGCAGAACCGTCGTCGAATTCAAGCAATCACTGCGGTTCCATGATGCTCCAGCCGTGCTCTACACCATCGAAACCGGCACTGTCCACCCTCGCCGGTTGAAGACCACCGTATTCATGGCAGCAGCTACCTCAAGTATGAATCCACCGCCGGCAAGTGAAGCGAGTGATGTACGGGCGGTTGTTAAGGAGCGTATCGGTCCACATTCCACTCAGATGGGAGGCGTGAAAGCCATGCAAGGTGGCGTCGTCATGAAAGCCGAAGCCAAAGGCATCAAGTACGATGTATACGATGTGTATAGTGGTTATTCCGGCTGGCTTGGTACGGCCGTGCTGCCATACATGCTGGTCGAAATGCAGACCGTGAACATGCAACAAGCGACTGAGCTCAAACAGTACCCGCCTCCATACGAACAAAGCAAGGAGCGCTTGGACGTCATGTTGAAGAGCATGCGCTGGCGACCAACTAGTCCGCCAATGTCGGAGTTCGTGAAAAAGTAATTGCTGAATTAAAGCATCGCACGGTCACGAAATACGGAGATGAGGACGAAAAAAAAACCGGAGCACAAGGCTCCGGTTTTTATGCGATCAAGCTGGCAAGGATCAGCGCGCTGCCTGCGCCTCGGCCACAGGCTCGCTCCACCCGCCACCCAGCACGCGGTACAGCGTGACCTGGTTCTGCAGGCGCGCCAGGTTTGCTTCCACGCTCTGCTGCTGTGCCTGGAACAGCGAACGCTGCGCATCCAGCAGATCGAGCTGGCTGGCCGCACCGCTGCGGTAGCGCAGGTCGGACAGGTTGAAGCGGTCCTGCTCGGCCTCGGCCACCGCACGCTGGGCGCGCAGCTGCTCGCTGTAGGTGGCCTGGCCGGCCAGCGCGTCCGCCACTTCGCGGAACGCGGTCTGGATCGAGCGCTCGTACTGGGCCACGGCGATGTCGCGGCCGGCACGGGCCGATTCCACGCCGGCGCTCACGCGGCCATAGTCGAAGATCGGCAGGATCGCCTGCGGCGCGAAGCTCCAGCCGAAGGTGCCGCTCTTGAACAGGCCCGACAGTTCGTCGCTGACGCTGCCGGCGCTGCCGGTCAGCGAAATGCGCGGGAAGTAGTTCGCGCGCGCCGCGCCGATGTTGGCATTCGCCGCGATCAGCTGCTGCTCGGCCGAACGGATGTCCGGACGCACGGTCAACAGGTCCGACGGCAGGCCGGCAGGCAGGTCCGGCAATTCGGTCGTCGCCAGGGTGGCCCCCTGCGGCAGGTCGGCCGGGATCGGCTGGCCAACCAGCAGGGTCAGCAGGTTGTTGTCCTGCTGGCGCAGGCGGCGCAGTTGCGCCAGGGTGGCGCGGGCCGTTTCCACCAGCGAGGCCGACAGCTGCAGGTCGAGCTTCGACGACACGCCGTTGTCGAAGCGCAGCTGGGTCAGGCGCAGCGATTCTTCACGGGTTTTCAGGGTCTGCTCGGTGAGCGCCAGCAGTTCGTCGTCGGCCAGCAGCGACAGGTAGCTGTTGGCCACCGAGGCGATCAGGCTGATGTGGGTGGCTTTGCGCGCTTCCTCGGTGGCGAGGAATTGCGCCAGCGCCGCTTCCGACAAATTGCGCACGCGGCCGAACAAATCGAGCTCGAAGGCGGACACGGTCAGGCCGGCCTGGTACACGCTCTGGATCGGCAGGTCTTCGCCGGTGGTCTGGCGGCTGCCGGTGACGGCTGCCGACACGGTCGGCAGGCGGTCGGCACGGGCGATGCGGTACTGGGCGCGGGCCTGCTCGATGTTCAGGATCGCCACGCGCAGGTCGCGGTTGTTCGCCAGCGACAGCTCGATCAGCTGGCGCAGGCGCGCATCGGCGAAGAAGCGCTGCCAGGCGAGGTTCGCCGGCGCTTCGCCAGTGGCGGTCGGCAGGGCCGTGCCGCCGGCCTGCGGCATTTCCGGGAATGCCGGGGCGACCGGTGCGGCCGGGCGCTCGTACTTCGGTGCCAGGTTCACGCAGCCGGCCAGGGCCAGCGCCAGGACCAGGGGGGTAAAACGTTTAGTCGTGGTCATTACAGTCATTGGATTTTTTCCTTCGCTACGCTGCCGGTGTCTTCGTGGTGCGTGTACAGGTCGTTCTGGCGCTTGCTGCCCTTGAACAGCGTACGCACCACAACGAAGAACACAGGCACGAAGATCACGCCCAGCACGGTTGCGGTGATCATGCCGCCCATCACGCCGGTACCGATGGCGCGCTGGCCGGCACCGCCGGCGCCGCTTGCGATCACCAGCGGCAGCACGCCGAGGATGAATGCCAGCGAGGTCATGATGATCGGGCGGAAACGCAGGTGAGCCGCTTCGAGTGCCGCCTGGATCGGCGACCGGCCCTGCGCCTGCAGGTCCTTCGCGAACTCGATGATCAGGACCGCGTTCTTCGCTGCCAAACCGATAATCGTGATCAGGCCGACCTTGAAGTAGACGTCGTTCGACAGCCCGCGTGCATAGGCTGCCAGCAGCGAACCCAGGATACCCAGCGGCACCACCAGCAGCACGGCCACCGGAATCGTCCAGCTTTCGTACAGCGCGGCCAGGGCCAGGAACACCGCCAGCAGCGAGAAGGCGATCAGGATGAACACGGTCGAACCCGACAGGATTTCCTCGCGCGACTGGCCGGTCCATTCATACGCGAAGCCAGGCGGCAGCTGGGCTGCCAGGCGCTGCATCTCTTCCAGTGCCTGGCCGCTCGAGTAGCCCGCGGCCGGTTCGCCGGTGATCTTCATCGACGGATAGCCGTTGTAGCGGATGGTCTGCATCGGACCCGTGACCCATTCGGTCGAGGCGAACGAGGACAGCGGCACCGGACGGCCCTGGGTGTTCAGGGCGTTGATGCGCAGCAGGTCGTCCGGCTGCATGCGGTTCGGCGCATCGGCCTGCACGATCACGCGCTGCAGGCGGCCGGCGTTCGGGAAGTCGTTCACGTAGCTCGAACCCAGCGAGGTCGACAGCGCATTGTTGATCGCGCCGAAGGTCACGCCCAGGGCTTGCGCCTTGTCGCGGTCGATATTCAGCTTCAGCTGCGGCGCGTCTTCCAGGCCTTCAGGGCGCAGGCCGGTCAGGACCTTGCTCTGCATCGCCATGCCCAGCATCTGGTTACGTGCTTTCACCAGCGCTTCGTGGCCGTTGCCGCCGCGGTCCTGCAGGCGGAACGAGAAGCCGGTGCCGGTACCCAGTTCAGGGATCGGCGGCGGGCTCACCACGAAGATGAACGAGTCGCGCAGGGCGCCCATGTGCATCGTGATGCGGTTCGCAAAGGACTGCGCATCCTGGCCATCGCCTTTACGGTCGCTCCAGGCCTTCAGCGGAATGAAGGCGAGACCCATGTTCTGGCCCTGGCCCGAGAACGAGAAGCCGGTCACGGCCACGATATTCGCGTATTCCGGCTGCTTCATGACGAAGTCTTCGAGCGCGTGCAGCACCACGTTGGTACGCTCGGCGGTGGCGCCAGGCGGCAACTGGATGTTGGCGATAACGTAGCCCTGGTCTTCGTTCGGCAGGAAGGAGTTCGGCAGGCGGGTGAACAGCAGGCCGACCACGCCGACCAGCACCACGAACACGACCATCCAGCGGCCGGCGCGTTGCAGGATCGAGCCGACGAAGCCCTCATAGCGCTTGGCGCCGGCGGTGAAGTTACGGTTGAACCAGCCGAAGAAACCCTTCTTCTCGTGGTGGTGGCCCGCTTCGACGGGTTTGAGCAAGTGCGCGCACAGTGCCGGGGTCAGCGACAGCGCCAGGAAGGCCGAGAAGGCGATCGAGGTCACCATCACCGCCGAGAACTGGCGATAGATGTTACCGACCGCGCCGGCGAAGAAGGCCAGCGGCACGAACACCGACATCAGGACCACGGTCACGCCGATAATCGCGCCCGAGATCTGGCCCATGGCCTTGCGGGTTGCCTGTAGCGGCGGCAAGCCTTCCTCGGACATGATGCGTTCGACGTTCTCGACGACCACAATCGCATCGTCGACCACGATACCGATCACCAGCACCATGCCGAACATGGTCAGCACGTTGATCGAGAAGCCCAGCGCCAGCAGGCAGGCGAAGGAACCCAGCAGCGCGACCGGGACGACGATGGTCGGGATCAGGGTGTAGCGGAAGTTCTGCAGGAAGATGAACATCACGACGAACACCAGCGCGATCGCTTCGAGCAGGGTATGCACCACTTGTTCGATCGAGATGTTGATGAAGGTGGTCGAGTCGTAAGGAATCGTGTACTTCATGCCATGCGGGAAGAACTTCGAGAGTTCCTGCATGCGGGCCTTGATCAGGTCGCCGGTTTCGAGTGCGTTACCCGACGGCGACAGCTGGACGCCGATACCGGCCGACGGCTTGCCGTTCAGGCGGGCAGAGGTAGCGTAGGCCTGGCCACCGATCTCGATGCGGGCGACGTCCTTCAGGCGCACGGTGGAGCCGTCCGGGTTCGCGCGCAGCACGATGTTGCCGAACTGCTCGACGGTTGCCAGCTGGCCGGCCACGACGACGGTGGCGGTGATCTGCTGGCCCTGCGCCAGCGGCAGGTCGCCGATGGTGCCGGAAGCAACCTGGGCATTCTGCTGGCTGATCGCGCTGTTCACGTCCGACGGCGACAGGTTGAAGCCGACCAGCTTGGCCGGATCGATCCAGATACGCATCGCCTTCTCGGTACCGAACAGCTGGGCCTGGCCCACGCCCTTGATACGCTGCAGTTCCGGCAGGACGTTACGCGAAGCGTAGTCGCCCAGCGCCACCGGGTCCCAGTTCGGATCGTCCGACGACAGGATGGTGAACAGCAGGAAGTTGGAACGCGATTTGTCGACGCGCACACCCTGTTGGGTCACGGCCGGCGGCAGGCGCGGGGTCGCACGCGACAGGCGGTTCTGGACGTCGACCTGTGCCAGGTCGGGGTCGGTGCCGGTCTCGAACGAAATGGTGATGGAACCGGTGCCGTTGGCCTGGCTGGTCGATTCCATGTAGATCATGCCTTGGGCGCCGTTCATCTCGCGTTCGATGACGGAGATGACGGAGTCTTCGAGCACCTGTGCCGACGCGCCCGGATAGGCGACGTTGACGACGATCGAAGGCGGCGCCACGGTCGGGTATTGCGCGATCGGCAGCTGATTGACGGCTACACCGCCAAGCACCATGATGAACAGCGCGATCACCCAGGCAAAAATAGGGCGGTCAATAAAAAAACGTGCCATGAAAAGTCCTGTTCGTTTACTCAGTAGTGACTCGGCGAGCCATTACTGGCGGCTCTGGCCTGGGGTCGTCGCGCCGGCGGCCGGCGAACCGGCATCCGGGGTGCGCGAACCGGCCGCGGCATTCGTGGCGGTGGCGCCGGCGGCGTTCGGCTGCTGCGCAGGGTTGCCTGCGGCGGCGGCCGGGGCGGCGTTCGCGTTCGGCGCAGTCCAGGCGACCGGCTGCACCGGGGTGCCTGGCGGCAGCATCTGCAGCTTCTGGAAGCCGTCGACCATCACGCGTTCGCCTTCCTTCAGGCCGTCGGTGACGACCCAGTTGCTGCCTTCCTGCGACGCGATTTTCACAGTGCGCGGGGTCGGCTTGTTGTCGGCGCCGATCACCATCAGCGAGTCGCCGGTCTGGCCGCCGCGGGTCACGGCCTGCTGCGGGATCAGGATGCCCGACGGCAGTTCGGCCTGCGCCAGGCGCACGCGCACGTACTGGCCCGGGAGCAGGGCGTTGTCCGGGTTCGGGACTTCGGCGCGCAGGGTCACCTGGCCGCTGGTCGGGTCGACGGTCACGTCCGAGAACAGCAGCTTGCCCTGGCGCGACAGCACGGTGCCGTCGTCCAGGATCACCGAGACCGGAATGGCCGAGTCGATGCCCTTGCCGCCGGCCTGCTTGCGCAGGCGCTGCAGTTCCGAAGCCGACTGGGTGATGTTCAGGTACATCGAATCGGTTTGCTGGATCAGGGCCAGCTGGGTGGCTTCGCCGGCCGAGACCAGGGCGCCTTCGGTGACCAGCGCGCGGCCGATGCGGCCCGAGATCGGTGCGTACACGTTCGAGTAGCCGACGTTGATCTGCGAAATCTTCAGCTGGGCCTGGGCCGAACGGACGTCGGCACGGGCTTGCTCGGCGGTGGCGACGGCGTTGGTGTATTCCTGCTTGCTGATGGCGTTGGCTTCGACCAGCGGCTTGTAGCGGTCGACGATGGCCGCTGCCGCGGTCAGGTTGGCCTGGGCACGGCCGACCGAGGCCTGGGCCGCGTTCAGCTCGGCCTGGTAAGGGGCCGGGTCGATCTGGTACAGGGACTGGCCCTGCTTGACGATGCTGCCTTCGGTAAAGGTGCGCTTCAGTACCACGCCATTCACGCGGGCACGGACTTCGGCCGTGCGGATCGCTTCGACGCGTGCCGGCAGTTCGGTTTCCAGGGCAACCGACTGGAATTTGGTGGTGATGACGCCGACTTGCGGCGGCGGCATCTTGGCGCCGGCGGCGCCTTGTTCGGCATCTTTCTTGCCGCAGGCCGACAGCAGGGTCACTGCCATCAGCGTGCAGGCGGCGATCCGGGTCATGGACAGAGGAGAGGAGTGGGCAGAGCGCATTACGTGTGCTTCCTTCTGGTTTTATTAAAAAGACAAAACCGTCCTCAAGGCCCCTGTCGAGGCCCTGCGCACGGTAGGTCACTGGCTTTTACGGATTTTTTTATATACTATCACGAGTGTATGTTTAACGTGGTGCACCACAACAAAATTGGAGTGAGACATGGCCCGCAGGACCAAGGAAGAAGCGGCCGCTACGCGGGACAGCATTCTTGATGCAGCAGAGCAATTGTTCGTTGAGCAAGGTGTATCGCGGACGACCTTGCAGCATATCGCAACGGCCGCGGGGGTGACGCGCGGCGCGATTTATTGGCATTTCGACGACAAAGGCGCACTTTTCAATGCCATGATGGAAAGGGCGACCCTGCCGTTCGAGTGCAGCCTGGCCACCCAGAAGGACGACGACGAGGTCGTGGCGCTCGACGATCTGCGCAGCATGATGCTCGATATCTTCCGGGTCACCGAGCAGGACCCGAAGGCGCGCCGCGTGTTCGAGATCGCTTCGCTGAAAGTGGAGTTCGTCAGCGAGCTCGACGCCGTGCGCGTGCGCCGCAGCCAGAGCAAGCAGGAATGGATGGATTTCGTGGAAAAGCGGATTCGCCTCGGCATCAAGGGCGGCCAGATCCGCGCCGACGTCGACCCGCACGTGCAGGCGCTCGGTTTGTGGTCGCTGATGGATGGCCTGATCCGCACCTGGATGTTCGAGCCGGATTCGTTCAGTTTGCTGGAGGTCGGGCGCCAGGTGGTCGACACCCTGCTCGACGGTATCCGCGCGCAACGGGCTAAATAATATAAAAAAAGCGCGGATCAGCCGCGCTTTCTTCAAGATGCCGCCACCGGCGGCACCGCCTTCATCAGGCTGCCACGCGCAGCTCTTCGATCATCTTCTTCAGCTTGGCCGAATCCGCCACGAACGCGCGGATGCCTTCGGACAGCTTCTCGGTACCCATTGCGTCTTCGTTCAGCATGAAGCGGAAGGTCTTTTCGTCGATGGCGATCTTCTCGATGTCGGCGCTTTCGTCGGCCACCAGCTTGCGCTCGACCGATGCATCGCTGTCGGCCAGCTTTTGCAGCAGGTCCGGCGAAATGGTCAGCAGGTCGCAACCGGCCAGTTCCAGGATCTGCGAGGTGTTACGGAAGCTCGCGCCCATGACTTCGGTCTTGTAGCCGAACTTGCGGTAGTACTGGTAGATGCGCTTGACCGACTGCACGCCCGGATCGTCGGCGCCCTGGTAGTCGGTGCCGGTGGATTTCTTGTACCAGTCGTAGATGCGGCCGACGAACGGCGAAATCAGCTGCACGCCCGCTTCGGCGCAGGCCACGGCCTGGCACAGCGAGAACAGCAGGGTCAGGTTGCAGTGGATGCCTTCCTTCTCCAGGATCTCGGCGGCGCGGATGCCTTCCCAGGTCGAGGCGATCTTGATCAAGACGCGCTCGCGCGCCACGCCGGCCTTTTCGTACAGGGCGATCAGTTCGCGGCCCTTGGCGACGGTCGCTTCGGTATCGAACGACAGCGCCGCATCGATCTCGGTTGACACGCGGCCCGGCACGTACTTCAGGATTTCGACGCCGAAGGCGATCAGCAGGCTGTCGACGATCGCTTCCACCGACGCGCCGTTGGCGTCAGCGACCGCCTTTTCCAGCAGCGGACGGTATTCCAGCTTCTGCACGGCCTTCAGGATCAGCGACGGATTCGTGGTCGCATCCTGCGGCGCATAGGCCTTGATCGACTGGAAATCGCCGGTATCGGCCACGACCGTGGTGTATTGCTTCAGTTGTTCGAGTTGATTCATATAATTTGCCTATTTAACAATATAACCGAATATTCTGTGCATCGTCGACAGCTTGGCTTTCGTAGGGTGGACACCTGTGTCCACGCGGTACAACGCCTGCATATCGAACATCCAAACCTAGGGTGGGTTCTCGAACCCACCAACACGGCCAATCAGCAATCCGTCGCCTCGATAAACGCGGCCACCATCGCCTCCAGCCCGATACGATCCTCTTCCGTAAACCGCTCCAGGGTCGGACTATCGATATCGAACACGCCCACCAGCTTGCCATCCTTGATCACCGGCAGCACGATTTCCGCATTCGACGCCGAATCGCAGGCGATATGCCCCGGAAACGCATGCACGTCCGGCACGACAACGGTCTTGCGCTCGACGGCAACCGTGCCGCACACCCCGCGCCCGAACGGAATCCGCGCGCAGGCAGGCTTGCCCTGGAACGGCCCGACCAGCAGATCCTGGCCTTCGCCCTTCTTCGACGGAACGGTGAAATAGAAACCGGCCCAGTTCAGGTCGGCAAGGGTGTCATAGACGAGCGCGGAAAACTGCGAGGCGTTCGCGGTCAGGTCGCGTTCGCCTTCGAGGACGCTGGCGATCTGGCGTACCAGCAGGTCGTAGTCGGGACGGGTGCTGCGTTCTGGATTGATGTGCATGGACGGGCCGTGGTGCTGGACGAAAACCGCTATTCTACAGCCAGCCCGGACGATCCTGGGCGCGCACCCCGCGTACCCTGGTGGATGCCTGCTACAGGCGCTGCCGCGTCAGCGCAGGCGCGCCGCCAGCTCGGCCATCTGCGCCTTCCACTTTGCCGCCTGTTGTCCCGACCACAGCTGTGCCAGCTCGGACGACCCGGGCTGGCCGACCCGCGCCAGCGCCTTGTGCGCGAGCGGCGCCAGGCTGGCGATCTGCGCACGCGGCTGGCGCTCGAGCCAGGCCGACAGCGCACGCGGCAAGGTGGCGCTACGCTTTCCGCGCGCCGCCGCCACCACCTCGGCCGCTGCGACCACTGTCGCGCCCTCCGATGCGTCGACCACATCGGCGGACAAGGCCGCTTCCAGCGTGGGCGCCAGCGCCGCCTTGCCCTGCGAGCCGGTGCACTCGCTGATCCAGTCCAGCGCATCGTCGTTCTCGAAACTGCCGGTACCCCAGGCGCCCGCCCAGGCGGACGAGGACAGGGCCATGCACAGCGCGAATGCAGGGAGGATTCTCATTGTTTGTCTCGTTTGTCCAGGTGCTGCAAGGTCGGGCCGTTCGGCGCAATTTGTATTTACTAATGACAAGTATAAACTTGCATTGCTTCTATAACAATATAAAACATCCATCAATGACAAGGCCCCGGCAACGCATGGCGCTGCCGGGGCCGAGGCGCAACAACGTGGGCGCGTTACTTCAGCGTGATCTCGAACAGCGCCGTGGTGCCGCTGATCTCGTTGGCCACGATCAGCATCGGCTTGCCGTTCGGCGACTTCGCCGCCGGCAGCACGACCAGGCCTTCCGGTCCACGGTCGCCGCCGTTCACGATGCCGTTGTCGCCGTTGGTGTTCTTGACCACGGTGCCGCTGCTGGCGCGGGTATTGATGTAGGTGACGTACTTCGACGCCGCCGGATCGGTCACGTCGTACACCATCACGCCGCCCACGCGCTCCAGGCCGATGAAGGCGAAGGTCTTCTTGCCGAAGCGCTGCACCACCACGCTTTCCGGTTCCGGTCCCTTGTTCGGGCTGCGCGCATCGAGGGCGTCGGCTTCGTCGTGGCCGGTGTTGAACGGGAAGTCATAACCCGGCGTGCCGGCCAGCTGCGCCGTGATCGTCTCGAAGCCGTCGCCCGAGTCGTACACGCGCGCGCCGGTTGCGGCATTCCAGATCGAGAACGAACGGCCGCCGAAGGCGTAGAGCTCGGTGCACTGGCCGGCCGCGTTCTTGCCCGTGTTGCCGCCGTTCGGCGTGGTGGTGATGCGCAGGCGGCCCAGGTTCGAGTCGCGCGTCAGGTTCGCCAGGTCGCCGCTGAAGCGGGCCGGGTCGAGGCCGGCCGTGCCGCAATAGTCGCGCACGCGGGTTTCCTCGTTAAAACCGGGCCAGTCGGCGCGGGCATCGCCTTCGTTGGCGGTCACCAGGTAGGTCACGCCGCCCACGGTGTAGTTGGCGATGCCGTCCGGCAGGTACATGCCCTTCACCGGCACCGGCGCGATCTTCACCAGCGGGGTGCCGCTATTGGTGTTCACGCCGCCGTCCTCGTTGCTGACGTCCATGCCCATGCCGGCCAGGCTGTGGTCCTTGTAGCCGAGCGGACGCACGGCGTTGACTTTCGCCCCGGCGATGTCGACCACGGCGATCGCATTGTTTTCCTGCAGCGTGACGTAGGCGGTCTTGCTGTCGGCGCTGACCGTCACGTATTCCGGCTCCAGGTCTTGCGCCACCGTCGCGCCGGGTCCGTAGATGCGCACGCCGCTCGCGCGCAGGGCGTCGGCCTGGCTGTTAAAGGCGCCGAAGCCGGCGCGGCGCTCGACCGGCTTGCGCACGTCGCTCACGTCGATGATGCTGACCGAGCCTTCCGGATCGGCGGAGTCGGCCTGGCCATAGCTGTTCGGCTCGCCCTCGTTGGCGACGACCACGTAGCGTCCGTCCGGGGTAAACGTGAGCATGTCGGGCAGGGCGCCGACGCCGACGGTCGACAGCGTGCCCAGGTCGGCCGCGCTGACAAAGGCGACCGTCCCGTTGGCGGTCTTCGGATTGGCCTGGATCGCCAGCGCCACGACACCGTTCGACACCGTCACGCTGTTCACGCTGGCCAGGTTCGCGCCGAACGACTCGGTGCGCAGGGTGCCGACCTGCACCGGATTGCGCGGATCGGCGATGTTCCACACCTCGACGGTGCCGGTGCCGGAACCGTTGACCACGAACAGGCGCTTGCTCAGCGGGTCGTAGGCCGGGATTTCGTGGGTGTCGGCCAGCTTGCCGTCGACCACGTCGCCGCCGAAGCCGGCGATTTTCGCCAGGCTCAGGCTGGCGGGCGTGGGGTCGATCACCGGCAGTCTGGCGGCGGCCTGGCCCAGGGCATCGGCGAAGCTGCTGTTGTTGTCGCTGACGGCCGTGCCGAGCTTGACCAGCAAGCCGTCGATGGCATTGCCGGCCGTGGCGGTGAAGGCGGTGGCGACCGGGTCGAAGCTGGCCGGCAGCGCCACCGAGGCCGGCAGCAGGGTGGCCAGCTGCGCCGTGGCAGCCGCCGGCGCCTCCTTGCCGATGGCGCGCAGCGCGGCCGGGTCGGCTTTCATGCGGGCGAACCAGGCGCTCGGGTTCTGGCCGGCCAGCACGGCCGTTTGCAGGCTGCTCAGCGTGGTGACGTTCGCCACGCCTTCGCTGACGGCCAGCGCATGCAGGCGCTGGGTGTTCTCGGCGCCGGCCGCACTGCCGATGCGCCCGCCCGACACTTCGATGGCGCAGGGCAGGGCCAGGTCCTTCGACGGTGTGACCGCCCAGGCGCCGTCGCTGCCGGTGCTGATGCCGTCCTGGCTGCCGGCCGCGCATTGCACGGCAACGCGCGCACCCACCAGCGGCGCGCCGACCGCGGCCACGCCCTGCAGCTGGATCGCATCGCCGTCATCGGCGCCGCCGCATGCCTGCAACATCACCATCGTTGCGACCGCCACAGCGATCACGGTTCCCCGCCCTTTGTATGCCTGCATTTCGCGTCTCCTTGGAAAGGCTTGCATTCTAGGAAAGGCACATGACAGGATCGTGACGCCAGGCGGCAAACGGTTTTCATGGAGTGCGGTCGGCGTCCGGCGGCGGCACGATCCAGCTGTGCATGCGCTCCTCGTACACGGACACGGTCGGCACCGGGAAGTCCGGTTCAGCAAACGCCCCGACCGGAATCATGACGAAGCCGGGCAGCGCCTCGGGTTCGTAGTACACCGTGGTGCCGCAGATCGGGCAGAAGTGAAAGACGGCGCGCGTGCCTTCGTCGCCGACGCGGACATACCGCGTCGAGCGGCCCGCGACGCTGACGTTCTCGCGCGGAAAACGCGCCTGCTGCGCAAACGGGCTGCCGGTGCGGCGCTGGCAGGCCAGGCAGTGGCAGATCGAGTTGCGCACCGGGTCGCCGCTGGCCCGGGCCGTCAGCTGGCCGCAACTGCAGGAAGCGAGTCGGGTTGCCATGTGACCTCCAAAGAATGCGAGCACCCCCCGGGACGGGCGTTTATTCCAGGGTCCAGACGTACTGCAAGATCACGCTGGCCGGCTCTTCCTTCCCTTCCGGGAACTTGAAGGCGCATTTCGCCAGCGCGACCAGGGCGGTCCTGTCCAGCTCTACGAAGCCCGACGACTTGAGTACCTTGCCTTCGAGGATAGCACCGTCCCTGTTCATCACGAATTCAAGTGTGACCGTGCCTTCCTCTCCGTTGCGCACCGACGATTTCGGATACTCGGGGCGCTTGCATGCCTTGTCGCCGGGGCCGGGGCGGGCGACCGAGGGCGTGGTCTTGAAGGCATATGCTTGGCTAAAGGCTGACAGCGGCGCTGCCAGTGCAAGGGCACAGACGAGAGGGAGAAGGATTTTCATTGTCGGTTTCCGCAATTGGTCGAAGGATGGGTCGCTCATTGTCCGGTGGGGCTGGCTTGTTATCAACGAAGACCGTGCCCGGCTTGCTCGCGAGCGGGCGCTTGCGCGCCGGCGCCACCAGTTCGTCGAGCGTGTGCTTCAGCCCGGCCGTGGTGCGCCAGTAGCCCGAATCCATGGACGACAAACCAGCAGCGGGAAGCGCGTCAACTCTACCGTAACAAAGGCTATGTATGCGTGGCCGAGGAAAGCGTACACGCCTTTTGCAAGGACATGGTGAACGAAACATGGGAGCTGGACCTGTAACCAGGCGCCCAGCCGGAATCAGGTCGTTGCGGCATCCGTGACCGCGGCGCCCGACAGCGCCCGCCGCAGATCGTCCAGCGTGGCCGGCTTGGTCAGGTGCAGGTCGAAGCCGGCTGCGCTGGCGCGGCCGAGGTCGGCCTGCTGCCCATAGCCGGTCAGCGCCACCAGGCGCGTGTCATTGCCGCCGCGCCGGATCGCCGCCGCCAGCGCATAACCGTCCATGTCGGGCAGGCCGATATCGAGGATGGCCAGCGCCGGCCGGCAGCGCATGCATTCGGCCAGCGCCGCCGCCGCCGTGTGCGCGACGCGCACCTCGTGGCCGAGCTGTTCCAGCAGCAGGGCGGTGGTGGCGGCGGCATCGGCGTTGTCGTCCACCACGAGTATCGATTGACGCTGCGCTGGCGCCGTCTGCACCGCGGCCGGCGCAGGCGCGGCCTGCGCGGCGAGCGGCAGCTCGACCACGAAGCGGCTGCCGCAGCCCGGGCCGTCGCTGTGGGCGCGGATGCGGCCGCCGTGCAGCTCGACGATCTTGCGCACGATGGCCAGGCCCAGGCCGAGCCCGCCGGTGCTGCGCGCCAGCTGCTGCGGCGCCTGGTAGAAGGGCTCGAACACGCGCGCCAGCAGCTCGGGCGGCATGCCGATGCCGCTGTCGGCCACTTCCAGCCGCGCCCAGCCTTCGCTGGCGCTCAGGCCGACGCGCACCACGCCGTTGCCGAAGCGTTCCGCGTTCGACATCAGGTTGTTGACCACTTGCGCCAGGCGGCTGTCGTCGCCGTTCACCCACAGCGACTCGGGCGCCGCCAGTTCCACCGTCATGCCGGGGCGGACGGTGGCGGCGTGGCGCACCAGGTCGGCCAGGTTCAGCGGCTGCAGCTCGAACTGCATCTTGCCGGTGGCGATGCGCGAGACGTCGAGCAGATCGTCGACCAGGCGTTTCAGGTGCTGGACCTGGCGCCGCATGATGGTGCGTTCGCGCTCGCTGGACCGCTCACCGCGCAGGTCCATCAAATCGAGCGAGGCGACGATGGGGCTGAGCGGGTTGCGCAGCTCGTGGCCGAGCATGGCCAGGAATTCGTCCTTGGTGCGGCTGGCTTCGTGGCTGGCGGCCAGCGCTTCCTCGAGCGAGGCGAGCAGGCGCGAGCGCTCGGCTTCGTGCGCGGCGCGCTGGGCTGCGGCGGCCTCGATGGCCTGGCCCATGAGCGCGAATTCCTTCACGCGCGACGGCGCGATGTGCGCGTCCGCGCCGGCGCCCAGGGCCGCCGTGCCTTGCTGCAGGCTGCGGAAAGTGCGGGCGATGCGCGCCGACAGCAGCCAGGCCGCGCCGATGCTGGCCAGCAGCGAGGCCGCCAGGCCCCAGCCATAGATGGCCACGCCCTGGAAGGCCGCCGCGCCGATGGCCGTCTTCGGCACGCCCACCGCAACCGTCCAGCCGTAGTGCGAGACCCGGGTATAGGCGCTGGCGACGGCTTCGCCTTCGAGCGTGGTGGTGCTGCCCACGCCCTCGGGGGCGGCGCCCTGCATCAGC
>NZ_JAJFES010000024.1 GCF_020708045.1 Massilia sp. IC2-278 | reverse complement strand
CCGATGAAGCGGGAACGATCTCCCGCTTCGATGGCAACTGCTTATTTGTCATGTAAATCCTCCAGGGACATATTGTCCACTATTTGGATGTCCATGAATCCCGGACCCTCTCAACCTGACCCCGGCTGTTGGTTGGGCGGGCGCGAAGAGTTCCTGAAAGTCTGACCACTGTAGGGTTTCGTCAAACCTGTCGAATTTTGTGCCATGGTGTGACAATTCGATAGACATTTGGCATCTGTTTGGAGATATCGTTGCGACCGGAGCAATACGCCCTTGTGGGGGCCTGCTCCGTCCCGATAACAACAAACACGACTCGGCCATGCCCTATCTCGGACTCGGACTTCACTTCCTCGTTGCGCTCTTCTTTGCGATCCACGCGGTGCGTACCGGACGCCAGATGTACTGGCTGCTGATCCTCTTCTCCTTCCCGCTGCTCGGCAGCATCGTCTACTTCGCGGCGGTCTTCCTGCCGCACTCGCAGATCGAGCGCCAGGCGCGCCTGGCCGGGCGTGCCATCGGCCGCACCCTCGACCCGGGCCGCGAGGTGCGCGAGGCCCAGGCCGACTTCGACCTGACCCCGACCGCCTACAACCAGATGCGCCTGGCCGGCGCCCTGCTCGACAATGGCCAGAGCGCCGAGGCCGTGGCGCAGTACGACGCCTGCCTGCGCGGGCCGTTTGCCGCCGACCCGGAGGTGATCTTCGGCGCGGCGCGTGCGAAGCTGGCGAACGGGCAGCCGGAGGCGGCGCTGGCGCTGCTGGCGCCCTTGCAGGCCAAGCAGCCGGGCTTCCGCTCCGAGGAAATGGCGCTGGAGCTGGGCCGGGCGTATGCGGGCACCGGACGCGCGGAGGAAGCGGGCGCGCAGTTCGAGACGGCGGTGGAGCGCTTTGGCGGAATCGAGGGGCGCGTGGAGCTGGCCTTGTGGGCGCTGGAGAGTGGGCGCCAGGCGCTGGCCGAGCGCGAGTTGCAGGAGATTGCGCATGCGCGCAGGCATATGACCAAGCACACGCGCGGCTTGCACCAGGGTTTGTTCAGGCGGCTGGATGCGGCGGTGGGGGGCGGGAAAGGCTGATCGAGGGATCAGGCGCCGCACAGCGTGGACTCGGGAGTCCACCCTACAAAGCGGGTTCGTAGGGTGGACACCTGTGTCCACGCGGTATGGAACGTATGAAAATCCGGGCGGCGTCCGGCAAACGCTGCTATGTGCTGATCGCCGTCGTGAACGTCAACCGGTTCCCGAACGGGTCCTTCACCGACATATCCCGTGTGCCCCATGGCATCGCATCGATCCCTGGCCGCGCATACGCGTAGTCCTTGTTCGCCAGCTCCGCGTGCAGGGCATCGATATCGTCGACCTCGATACGCATGGCCGCACCGGGACAGCAATCGCCATGGTGCTCGCTCAGGTGCAGCACGCAGCCACCGCGCGAGACCTGTACGTAGAGCGGCAAGCCAGGCTCGAAGCGGTGCTCCCAGTCGACCTGGAAGCCCAGGAAGCCGACATAGAATTCGCGCGCCTTGGTTTCGTCGAAGATGCGCAGGATCGGTGTGGTGGCGCCCAGCTTCATTGTCCGGCTCCGGCCGGCGCCCCGTCGACGCGGGTCAACTCGACCCCATCCACCGTCATCTTCCACTTGTCGCCCTCGCGGTGCGGCGGCTTGCTGACCACGAAGGTCGAGCGCACCAATGCAAAGCCAACGTCGAAGTTATCGCCATCGAAGCCTTGCAGGTCCAGGCTCAGGTCGAGCTTCTTGCCCGGCCGGTCGCGCTTGTACTTGACCTTGCCCTCCTTGTTCAGCTGAAGGCGCATGTCCTTGCCCTGCCAGTCGCCGACGTAGGCCTGCTTGTCGGCGGGGACGGGATCGGCAAAGGCAGCAAGCGGCAGCAGGAGTGCGGCGAGGATGGCGGCGCGAAGGGTATGCATGTTGAACTCCGGGGTTGAGAGCACATCTTGAGAGCACATCGATAAACGATCCAGTATTCGATGCGCCGCACAGCTTGTCAACATGCATACGCCGCCCGGCGTGGCGCGCTTACGCCACCCGGTCGGCGTCGTAGCGGACGCCGATCTGGCGCCGGATCTCGTCCATCACGCGCATTAGCGCCAGCGTTTCGTCGTGGGTCATGCCGGGGCTTTCGATGAGGCCCGCCTGGAAGCAGCGCTGCGCCTCCATCGCCTCGTGCACATAGCCGTTGCCGAGGTAGGGCGTGTCGACCGTGCGCGTGCTGCCGTCTTCCAGCGCCACCGTCACCGAGCGGGCGCGGTGGAACATGGTGTTCATGCGCACGTGGCCGCGCGTGCCCGACACGGTCAGTTCGCCCGGCGTGCGCGCCAAAAACGAGCAGCTGCACACCGACATGCCGCCGTCTTCGTGGCGCAGCGTGAAGCCGGTCTGGACATCGACGCCGGTGGGGCCGAGCTGCGCCTGCGCCCGCACCTCGCGCACCGGCCCGAGCAGGCTGGCCGCGATCGACAGCGGATAGATGCCCAGGTCGAGCAGCGCGCCGCCACCCAGCGCCGGATTGAACACGCGGTGCTCGGGACCGAAGCTGGCGGTAAAGCCGAAGTCGGCCACCACCTGACTGACCTCGCCGATCTCGCCCGAGGCAATGATGCGCTTGACCTCCGCCAGCGCCGGCAGGAAGCGCGTCCACATCGCCTCCATCAGGAACAGCTTCTTTTCCCGCGCCAGTGCGACCACCTGCTCGGCCTCGCGTGCATTCACGGTGAACGCCTTTTCGACCAGCGCGCCCTTGCCGTTATTGAGCACCAGCAGCGCGTTCGCCGCGTGCTGGGGATGCGGCGTGGCGATGTAGACCAGGTCGATGTCGCCGGCCGCGGCCAGCGCCTCGTAGGAAGCATAGGCGGCAGCGGCATTGAATTCAGCGGCAAAGGCGTCGGCCTTGTCCTGGCTGCGCGAGGCCACGCCGGCGAGCACGGCATCGGGCAGGTCGGCCAGTGCGGTAGCGAATGCGCGCGCGATCTTGCCGGTGCCGAGGATGCCCCAGCGGACTTGTGTGTTCATTCAGATTCTCCGTTTCGGGCGGAACACGCCGGTGTCGGCATAGAAGGCGACGTCCTGCCCTGGCCACCAGCCGGGCACGCCGAGCACCGGCAGCGGCGTGAAGCCGGAGGTGGCCAGGGGGTCGCTCGCCAATTCGAACGCCACGCGGGCGTCGATCCAGGCGCGCTGTTCATCGGGCGGCAAGGCAAAGTACGCATCGTCGGCGAACACCACGCGCGTATGCGCCGTGATCGCCTTGCGCGGCGCCACCAGCTTTTCCATCAGCGCGTGGCCGAACAGCCAGACCTGGGCATCGCGGCCGAACATGGCGCGCTTCTCGAACAGCGCCGCATCCCAGCAGTGGGCGCGCAATTCGTCGACCAGCGCGCGGCCCGCGTTCGAAAAGCGCACCACCAGCAAGGCCGCGTTTTCGTCGAAGATGGTGGCCGCATCGCGCGCCGGTCCGCGCGACTGCCCTACCCCGCCGGCCGCCGCGATCTGCGCTGCCTGCAAGGCGTTCAGCTGGCGTTTGATGAGGGGGAAGGTCTGCCACACCAGGCCATTGAAGAAGTCGTGCAGGTTGTCGCGCGTGGGCACGCCGCCGGTGGCGCTGATGAATTCCTCGTAGGCCGTCCCTTCGGGCAGCGATTCCTGCGGCACGAAGGTGATCGGCAGATCGCGGTGGTTGCGCAGGGCGAGGCTGGCCGCATTCCTGTTGAAGGCGGCGCCGAAGCCCGCCGATAAATCGTCGCCTTCGAGGCCGAGGCGCTCGAAGGCGGGGCGGACGCTGTCGTACCAGGGGTGGGACCAGTCGATCTGCGCCAGCATGCTCAAGCCTGGACCATCTTCCAGCCGATGTCCTCGCCGGCGTTCAGCGGCACCAGGCGGTCGTCGCCCATCGGCACCGTGTTCGGGATGGTCCAGTTCTCGCGCACCAGGGTGATGCTGCCTTCGTTACGCGGCAGGCCGTAGAAGGCCGGGCCATTGAAGCTGGCGAATGCTTCCAGCTTGTCGAGCGCGCCGGCGTCGGCAAAGGCTTGCGTGTACAGCTCCATCGCGTGCAGCGCGGTGTAGCAGCCGGCGCAGCCGCAGCTCGATTCCTTGGCGCCGATGGCGTGCGGCGCCGAATCGGTGCCGAGGAAGAAGCGCTCGTCGCCGCTGGTGGCGGCAGTCACCAGCGCCAGGCGGTGTTCTTCGCGTTTCAGCACCGGCAGGCAATAGTAATGCGGGCGGATGCCGCCGCGGAAGATCTCGTTGCGGTTGTACAGCAGGTGGTGAGCGGTGATGGTCGCCGCGATCGGGCCTTCGGCCTCGGCCACGTACTGGGCCGCATCCTTGGTGGTGATGTGCTCGAAGACGATGTTCAGGGCCGGCAGGTCGCGGCGCAATGGGCGCATCACGCGCTCGATGAACACGGCTTCGCGGTCGAACAAATCGATGTCATGGTCGGTCACCTCGCCGTGCACCAGCAGCGGCATGCCGACTTCCTGCATCACTTCGAGGGTCTTGTAGCACTTCTTCAGGTCGGTCACGCCGGCGGCCGAATTCGTGGTGGCGCCGGCCGGGTAGAGCTTCACGGCGTGGATGAAACCGGTGTCCTGGGCACGGCGGATCTCGTCCGGGTCGGTGTTGTCGGTCAGGTAGAGCGTCATCAGCGGCTCGAACTGTACACCTTCCGGCAGCGCGGCCAGGATGCGGTCGCGGTAGGCCAGCGCGTCGGCGGCGGTGGTGACCGGCGGCTTCAGGTTCGGCATCACGATCGCGCGCGCGAACTGGCGCGCGGTATGCGGCAGCACGCTGGCCAGCGCCGCGCCGTCGCGCAGGTGCAGGTGCCAGTCGTCGGGGCGGGTGATGGTGATGGATTGCGGGATCTCGATGGTGGACATGGCGGCTCTCGGAATGCGGACGGCGGTATTTTACCTGTATAGCGAGTGGTGGAGCGCGCCTGAACTTTCGGGTAGATTGAGGGCCAAATGAAGAAAGGAGGTGAGCATGGACGATTTGCCAATGTCACGGGAGCCGGGATCCGAGGCACCTTCGGAGGCGCAGAAAGCGTTTATCGCGCGGGGACAAGCTGGCTTTACCGAAGCGCTGGAAAGTGGGGAATTTTATACATCGGACGAGGTAATGACTGGGCTGGATACGATGCTTGCGGAGTTTGAACAAGGCCAGCTGCCTTAGCCAGGTCCAGTGAGGGCGCCCCTCAGGCGATCAGACACCGGGCACAGACAATCCGGTTGGCCCCTTGCGCGCGAAATCCATTTCGTGGGTCTACCACGACCAAGCCGTCCAGGGCCTGGCCCGTCAACATGTCCAGCACTTCGCCGATTATCCCGGGCGAGTGCGAAGGGCTTGCAGCCCTTCCCGATTTCGAACATGTTTACAACAGTAGATTCATGCTCCTGGGCGTGCTTGACAGCACTAACAGTGCCTAGGATACTGCGGAACTTGCCAGGATAATCAGAACGTATTCCGTTCGCACGCAGAACCACCCCATTTTGCCCCAGCTTCGCCGGCGCCAGGACCACGAATCCCGGCGCAGGCGGGATAGAACGCAGGCCGACCACAGGACGCACATGAATAATCGAAACCGCCTTACCACTTACATCCTGATCGGCCTCGTGCTCGGCATCGTCGTTGGCTACATCGCCAACACGACCATGGCGGACCCGAAAAGCTTTGCCGACACGCTGTCGCTGCTGACGACCATGTTCCTGCGGCTGATCAAGATGATCATCGCGCCGCTGGTCTTCTCGACCCTGGTGGTCGGCATCGCCAAGATGGGCGATGCGAAGGAAGTCGGCCGCATCGGCGTCAAGGCGCTGGGCTGGTTCGTGATCGCTTCGGTGATCTCGCTGTCGCTGGGCCTGGTGCTGGTGAACCTGTTCCGTCCGGGCGATGCGATGCACCTGGCCGGCATGGCGCCGCCGGTGGACGCGAAGACCGACATCGTCACCACCGGCCTGACGATGAAGGAATTCATCACCCACCTGATCCCGGCCTCGATCGTCGAAGGCATGGCCAAGAACGAGATCCTGCAGATCGTCGTGTTCTCGATCTTCTTCGGTACCGCCGCCGCCGCCGTCGGCGCGCGCGCCACGCCGCTGATTGACGCCGTCGACGGCATCGCCCACATCATGCTGAAGGTCACCGGCTACGTGATGAACTTCGCGCCGATCGCCGTGTTCGCGGCGGTGGCCGGCGTGATCGCCAAGAGCGGCCTGGGCGTGCTGTCCACCTACGGCATCTTCATGGCCGAGTTCTACCTCGGCATCATCCTGCTGTGGGTGATCCTGATCGGCATCGGCATGGCCTTCCTCGGCCCGCGCGTGCTGCGCCTGATCGGCCTGCTGAAGGAACCGACCATCCTGGCCTTTACCTGCGCCTCGTCGGAAGCGGCCTTCCCGAAAACCCTGGAAGGCCTGGAGAAGTTCGGCGTCAAGAACCGCCTGGCCGCCTTTGTCCTGCCGATCGGCTACTCGTTCAACCTCGACGGCTCGATGATGTACTGCACCTTTGCCGCGGTGTTCATCGCCCAGGCCTACGGCATCGAGATTCCGCTCTCGACCCAGATCATGATGATGCTGGTGCTGATGCTCACCTCGAAAGGCATGGCCGGCGTGCCGCGCGCCTCGCTGGTGGTGATCGCCGCGACGCTGGCCCAGTTCAACATTCCGGAAGCCGGCCTGCTGCTCCTGCTGGGCATCGACCACTTCCTGGACATGGCGCGTTCGGCCACCAACGTGATCGGCAACGGCATTGCCACCGCCGTGGTGGCGAAATGGGAGGGCGACCTCGAGGAACCCGTGCCGCACAAG
Organism: Massilia sp. IC2-278; assembly: GCF_020708045.1. Lineage (GTDB taxonomy): Bacteria > Pseudomonadota > Gammaproteobacteria > Burkholderiales > Burkholderiaceae_D > Telluria. Next base: position 30,526 of record NZ_JAJFES010000024.1, on the reverse strand, counting down.
GACGTCGCCACATCGCCGCTGCGCTGACCGCGCTACAGGAGACACCGGGGCCTTCCAGCAATGGGAGGCCTTTTTTTCATAAGAAGAGCAATCGAGGAGACAACATGAAACAGCTGGTCGCAGCAGGTTTGCTGCTTTCCCTGAACGGCGCCCACGCCGCCACCCAGACGGTCGACTGCGGCCGTTTGCTCGACGTGAAAAGCGGCACCTGGCGCGAGCGCGTGAGCATCGTGATCGAGGACGGGACCGTGAAATCGGTGGGGCCGATGGCTTCGACACCCGCCCCGGGCCGCATCGATTTGTCGGCCAAATCCTGCCTGCCGGGCCTGATCGACATGCACGTGCACCTCACCAGCGAAACCCAGCCCGTGGTCGACGCCTACCGCGACCGCCTCACCGCCGACCCGGCCGACCTGGCCTACCGCTCGGTGAAGTATGCCGAGCGCACCCTGATGGCCGGCTTCACCACCGTGCGCGACCTGGGCGCCGAGCAGGCCCTGAACGTGTCGCTGAAACGCGCGATCGCGGCCGGCGCGATTCCCGGCCCGCGCATGTTCACGGCCGGTAAATCGATCGCCACCGCCGGCGGCCATGCCGACCCGACCAACAATTTGTCGCACTACCTCAGCCACGCGATCGGCACGCCGGGCCCTGCCGAGGGCGTGATCAACAGCCCCGACGAAGGCCGCCAGGCCGTGCGCGAACGCTACAAGGAAGGCGCGGACCTGATCAAGATCACCGCCACCGGCGGCGTGCTGAGCCAGGCCGCCAGCGGCCAGAACTCGCAGTACACCGAGGACGAACTGAAGGCCATCGTCAGCACGGCGAAGGACTATGGCTTTCGCGTGGCAGCCCATGCCCACGGTGCCGAAGGCCTGAAACGCGCCCTGCGCGCCGGCGTCGACTCGATCGAGCACGGCACCCTGATGGACGACGACAGCGTGGCCCTGTTCAAGAAGACCGGCGGCTGGTACGTGCCGACCATCTCGGCCGGCCGCTACGTGGCCGACAAGGCGAAAGACCCGAACTATTATTCGGCCCTGGTGCGCCCGAAGGCCGCGGCCATCGGCCCGCAGCTGCAGGCCACCTTTGCCCGCGCCTATAAAGCCGGCGTGAAGATCGCCTTCGGCACCGACGCCGGCGTGTTCCCGCACGGCGAGAACGCCAAGGAATTCGGCTACATGGTGGAAGCCGGCATGACGCCGATCGACGCCATCCGCGCCGCCACCATCCACGCCGCCACCCTGCTGGATCAACCGAAACGCCTGGGGATGCTGGAGCCGGGCTTCGCGGGCGACATCGTGGCCGTCGACGGCGATCCGCTGCGCGACATCAAGCTGCTCGAACAAGTCAAATTTGTGATGAAAGAAGGCGTCGTCTACAAAAATCTGTAATCGGGGTTCGCGGCGCCAGGTTTTTTAAGGAGAAGGTCCATGCTGTTCCAACGTTATTCCCGTTCGGCCGCCGCGCTGTTCGGCTTCCTGTTCTGTGTCGCCCTGGCGGCCCAGGCGCAAACCCAGCCGGCCAAACTGCCGAACGTGACCATCCTCGCCACCGGCGGCACGATTGCCGGCACCGGCGCCACCAGCACCACCACCGTCGGCTACACCGCGGCGACCGTGGGCGTGGGGGCGCTGATCCAGGCCGTCCCGGAAATCACCAAGGTGGCGAACGTCACCGGCGAGCAGGTGTTCCAGATCGCCAGCGAAAACATGGGCAACGAGCACTGGCTGACCTTGGCCAAGCGCGTGAACGTGCTGCTGGCGCAGGCCAACGTGGACGGCATCGTCATCACCCACGGCACCGATACGCTGGAAGAGACGGCCTATTTCCTGAACCTGGTCGTCAAGAGCAAGAAGCCGGTGGTGGTGGTCGGGTCGATGCGGCCGTCGACGGCGCTGTCGGCGGACGGGCCAATCAATTTGTACAACGCGGTGCTCCTGGCGGGGTCGCAGGAAGCGGTCGGGCGCGGCGTGCTGGTGGCGCTGAACGACCAGATCCAGAGTGCGCGCGACGTCACCAAGACGAACACCACCACGGCCGATACCTTCAAGGCGACGGAACTGGGCATGCTGGGTTATATCCAGGGCGGCAAGCCCTACTTCTACCGTTCGCCGACGCGCAAGCATACGGTGGAGACCGAGTTCGACGTGAGCAGCCTGTCGGTGCTGCCGCAGGTGGAGATCGCGTATGCGCATGCGAACGTGGGGCCGGTGGCGGTGGAGGCGCTGGTGGCCTCGGGCGCCAAGGGGCTGGTGCATGCGGGCGTGGGCAATGGCTCGCTGCCGGCCAAGGTGCGGCCTGCGCTGTCGGCTGCGCGCAAGAAGGGGGTGATCATCGTGCGTTCGAGCCGGGTTGGGCAGGGCATCGTGGCGCGGAATGGCGAGGCGAATGACGATGAGCTGGACTTCGTGGCGGGAGATAATTTGTCGCCGCAGAAGGCGCGCATCTTGTTAATGCTGGCGTTGACCAAGACTACGAATACGAAGGACATCCAGAAGATGTTCGGGACATATTAAGGCGGTGTGCAGGCGGTAGCGGGGCTGTTGCCTGCCCTGTTATTGGTGGGTTGAATCCGCGTGGGCACGAGTGCCCACCCTACGGGACACGCTACGTATCCGCGTTCCGTATGATTTCATCGTTATCGGTGACGCTCCGGGTTTCGACTGATCTTGCCTGAAACGGTGACCGTAGGGTGGGCACCTGTGCCCACGCGGATCATGCGAACCGATACATCATCACGCAACAGCGCCACGTCCCCCCGCACGGGACACGACCAACCTTACTCCTCCTGCTGCAACTCCAACGGCGGCGACGCCAACTCCTCATCCGGCCGCGCCAGCTGGCGCTCCCACATCTGCGCATACAAGCCACGCGCCGCCAGCAAACTGCCGTGCGTCCCGCGCTCCACGATCCGCCCATGATCGAGCACGATGATCTGCTGCGCATCCGCGATCGTCGACAACCTGTGCGCAATCACCAGCGTGGTCCGGTTCTTCGCAATCTCCTTCAACTGCCCCTGGATCGCCTGCTCCGACTTCGAGTCCAGCGCCGACGTGGCCTCGTCGAAAATCAGGATCGCCGGATTCTTGAGCAAGGTGCGCGCAATCGCCACCCGCTGCTTCTCCCCGCCCGACAGCTTCAGCCCGCGCTCGCCGACCATGGTGGCATACCCGTCCGGCAAGCTCTCGATGAACTCATGGATCGACGCCGCGCGCGCCGCCGCCACGATGTCGGCGTGGCTCGCCCCCGGCCGCCCATACGCGATGTTGTACTCGATGGTGTCGTTGAACAGCACCGTATCCTGCGGCACGATGCCGATCGACGAGCGCAGCGATTGCTGGGTCACATTGCGGATATCCTGCCCGTCGATGCTGATCGATCCCTTGTTAACGTCATAGAAGCGGAACAGCAGCCGCGACAGGGTCGACTTGCCCGAGCCGCTGTGCCCCACCACCGCCGTGGTGGTCCCGGCCGGAATCGCGAAATCCACATCGAACAAGATCTGCCGCTTGGCTTCATAACTGAATTCCACGTGCGAGAACGCCACGTGCGCCCCTTTCGTCACCAGCGCCTGTGCCGCAGGTGCATCCGCCACCTCGCGGTTCTGGTCCAGCAGCCCGAACAGGCGCTCCATGTCTGCCAGCGCCTGCTTGATCTCGCGGTAGATCACGCCCAGGAAATTCAGCGGGATGTACAGCTGGATCATGAACGAGTTCACCAGCACCAGGTCGCCCAGCGACATGGTCCCGGCGATCACGCCTTCGGTGGCGCGCCACAAGATCAAGGTCACGGCCGTGGCGATGATCAGCGACTGCCCCGTGTTCAAGACCGACAGCGAGGTCTGCGAGCGCACCGCCGCGTTCTCGTAATGCTGCAGGCCGGCGTCGTAGCGCTTGGCTTCGTAATCCTCGTTGCCGAAATACTTCACCGTCTCGTAATTGATCAGCGAGTCGATGGCCTTGGTGTTCGCCTTTGAATCGAGCTCGTTCATGGTGCGGCGGAAGTGGGTGCGCCATTCCGTCACCACGACGGTAAAGGTGATGTAGGTGGCGAGCGCGCCTGCCGTGATCACGGTGAACCAGATGTCGTAGTTGAAGGCCAGGTAGCCCAGCACCAGCGTGATCTCGACCAGGGTCGGCAGCACGTTGAACAGCGAATACGAGATCAGCGAATTCACGCCGCGCGTGCCGCGTTCGATATCGCGCGTCATGCCGCCGGTCTGGCGGTTCAAGTGAAAACGCAGCGACAGCGCATGCAGGTGCCGGAACACCTTCAACGCGATGGTGCGCACCGCGCGCTGGGTCACGCGCGCGAACAGGAATTCGCGCAGCTCGGTGAACACCGTGGTGGACAAACGCAGCGCGCCATAGGCGATCAGCGCGCCGACCGGCAGCACCAGCAGGGCCTGTGGATGGGCCGGGTCGATGGCCAGCTGGTCGATGAGTTTCTTCAGCACCAGCGGCACGCCGACGTTCGCCATCTTGGCGCCGATCAGCGCGCCGAGGGCGGCGATCACGCGCCACTTGTAGACCCAGAGGTAGGGGAACAGGGTGCGCAGCGTGGCCCAGTCGGTGCGCTGCCGGTCCTTGTTCTCGGGCGGTGGAAGGGATGAAGCAGAGGAGCGTCGCATGACAGGGGTCCGGGATTTGTGGTTCAATTCGGGTCGATTGTAGCTTTTCACGAGAATTCACGATGACCACGCCAGAAAAAGACGACACCCCGACCAACCGCCTGCCGGAAGGGAAGATTCCGCAGCTGCGGGTGATGCCGGGTGCCCCCGACGCCAACATCTATGGCGATGTGTTCGGCGGCTGGATCATGGCCCAGGTCGACATCGCCGGCTCGCTGCCGGCCACCCGCCGCGCGAATGGCCGCGTGGCCACCATCGCCGTCAACTCCTTCCTGTTCAAGAACCCGGTCTTCGTCGGCGACCTGCTGTCGTTCTACGCCGATATCGTCAAGGTCGGCAACACCTCGATCACCGTGTACGTCGAGGTCTATGCCGAGCGTAACCGCCTGCAGTCGAACATCGTCAAGGTGACCGAGGCGACCCTGACCTACGTGGCCACCGGCCCGGACCGCAAGCCGCGCCAGCTGCCGCCGCTCGAATCGCTGATCCACCACCAGCAGTAATGGAAGGACTGCGCCGCGCTTTCCTGCTGGACGCGGCGCGCCTCACTGCCGCCACCACGGCTGCCACCACGGCAGCCACGGCCGGCCTCGGCTTCGCCGCCAGCGCCAGCGCAGCCGGCCCCGCTTATCCCTTCAGTCTCGGCGTCGCCTCGGGTTCGCCGCTGCCTCACGCGGTGATCCTGTGGACGCGCATCCTGCACGATCCTCTGAACGCGGCATCGACGCCTGCACTCGCCCTCACGGTGCGCTGGGAAGTGGCCGAGGACGAAGCCTTCCGCAAGGTCGTAGCCAAAGGCAGCGCCGTCGCCTCCCCTGCCCTGGCGCACAGCGTGCACGTCGACGCCACCGGCCTGCAGCCGGACCGTCCCTACTGGTACCGCTTCATGCTGGGCGACGCGGTCAGTCCCGTCGGCCGCACCCGTACCGCGCCGGCGCCGAACGCCATGCCGTCCATGCTCAAGCTGGCGGTGGCGTCCTGCCAGCACTGGGAGTTCGGCCATTACGCGGCGCACCGCCACATTGCCCAGGCCGCGCCCGACCTGGTGGCTTTCCTCGGCGACTACATCTACGAATGGGGCCCCTACCAGCTGCGCCATCCGCCGCGCGCGGTGCGGGTTGACGAATCGTTCACGCTGGCCCAGTACCGCGCACGTTATGCGCAATATAAAAGCGACCCGGATCTGCAGGCCGCGCACCGCGCCGCACCGTGGATCGTGACCTGGGACGACCACGAGGTGGCCAACGACTACGCGGGCGACGTCGACGAACGCCTGTCCGCCGATTTCGCCAAACGGCGCGCCGCCGCCTACCAGGCCTTCTACGAACACATGCCGCTGCGCCTGCCCGTGCCCAAAGCCGGCTTCGGCTTCCTGCGCATGTACCAGCGCTACGACTGGGGACGCCTGGCGCGCTTCCACGTGCTCGACGACCGCCGCCACCGTTCCCCGCTCGCTTGTTCGAAACCCGGCCGCGGCGGCTCGAACGTGGTGCTGGCGCGCGCCTGCGCCGAGCTGCGCGATCCAAAGCGCACCATGCTCGGCGGCGAGCAGGAAGCCTGGCTCGCCCAGGGTTTGTCGTCGTCGAAGGCGCGCTGGAACATCCTGGCCCAGCAGACGCTGGTGGCGCAGTCGAGCGGCGTGCCGGTGCAAGCGCCGGGCGACGGCCGCTTCTGGACCGATGGCTGGGACGGTTATCCGGCGGCGCGGCGGCGCCTGCTCGATACGATCGCGAAGAGCGGCGCGCGCAATCCGCTGGTGCTGTCGGGCGACGTCCACACCTTTTATGCGGCCGAACTGCGGCGCGACTTCGGGCGGCCGGCGTCCAAAGCGAATCCGGTGATCGCCGCCGAATTCTGCGGCACCTCGATCACCTCGAGCTCGCGTCCGCAGGCGCGCACCCAGGAAAACGTCGAGCGCAACCCGCACATCCTGTACGGGCGCAGCGACCGCCGCGGCTACATGCTGCTGGAGATCACGCCGAAAGAGGCGCAGGCGCGCTTCATGGCCCTGGACGAGGTGCGCGACCCCGCATCCAGGCAGTCGATGCTGGCCGCGTTCGCCGTCGACGATGGCGCACCGGCCGTCCGCCGGACCGGCGGCGCCTGAAAAAACCGGCCGCACGGCATGGACAAAAAGTTTAAAGGTAACAAGTAACCGGGCCTATTTCGCTTAGAATGACCGGTCCACCGCCGTCCGTAAAGCCCCATACCATGCCAGACTCCCCCCACACCCAGCCCGCCCCCAACGACGACCTGGGATGGCTCACGGGCGGCGGCGAAATGGGCGCCCTGATCCGCAGCATGGACTGGACCAAGACGCCGCTCGGCCCGCCGGCCACCTGGCCGCAAAGCCTGCGCACCTCGGTCAGCCTGTGCCTGTCCTCGACCTTCCCGATCCTGATCGCCTGGGGGCCAAGCGACATCCAGATCTACAACGACGCCTACCGCCCGATCTGCGGTGACCTGCACCCGCAGTCGATGGGCGGCGCCTTCAAGGAAGTCTGGGCCAGCGCGCTGCCGGTGGTGGGCGACGCCTTCGAGCGCGCGCACCAGGGCGAGGGCACCTACATCCGCGACCAGCGCATGTTCCTCGACCGCTACGGTTACCTGGAAGAAGCCTTCATGACCTTCTCGTTCTCGCCGATCCGCGACGAGTCGGGCGAGGTGGGCGGCATCTTCCACCCGATTTCGGAGGCCACCGCCACGGTGTTGAACGCGCGCCGCACCCAAGCCCTGCGCGACCTCAGCCTGGACATCGGCGACGCCCGCACGGTCGCCGACGTCGCGCGCGGCGTCACGGCCCAGCTGCCGCACATGACGCTGGACCTGCCCTTCCTGCTGCTTTACCAGATCGATCCCGACACCGGCAAGGTGCTGCTGCGCTGCCAGGCGGGCATGGATGGCCACGCCGCGCTGGCGCCGGAGACGGCGGAACTGGACGACGCCCTCTGGCCCTTCGCCCAGACTGCCGCCGAGGGCAAGGCGCAGCGGGTCGACGGCCTGGCGCCGCGCTTCGGCGGCGCGGCATGCGGCCCCTACCCGCAGCCGCCGGGTTCGGCGATGGTCCTGCCGATCACCCTGCCCGGCCAGGAAGCCCTGTTCGGCTTCGCGGTGGCCGGCGTGAGCGTGGCGCGCGCCCTCGACGCCGACTACCTGCACTTCTACGAGGCCCTGGGCGCGGCCATCAGCACCGCGGTCGGCAACGTCGCCGCCTACGAAAAGGAGCAGCGCCGCGCCGAGGAGCTGGCCCAGATCGACCGCGCCAAGACCGCCTTCTTCTCGAACGTCTCGCACGAATTCCGCACCCCGCTGACGCTGATCCTGGGTCCGCTCGACGATGCGCTGGCCGATACCGAGGAACCGCTGGCGCCGTCCCAGCGGCGCCGCATCGACGTCACCCATCGCAATTCGCTGCGCCTGCTGAAGCTGGTGAATTCGCTGCTCGATTTTTCACGCATCGAGGCCGGCCGCGTGCAGGCGACCTATGTGCCGACCGACCTGGCGCGCCTGACGGCCGACCTGGCCGGCGTGTTCGAATCGGCCATGGCCAAGGGCGGCCTGGACTACGAAGTCGACCTGCAGGACCCGGGCCAGCCGGTCTGGGTCGACCGCGACATGTGGGAAAAGATCGTCTTCAACCTGCTCTCGAACGCCTTCAAGTTCACCTTGACCGGCGGCGTGCGCGTGACGCTGCGCGAACACGAAGGCATGGCGCGCCTGAGCGTGCAGGACAGCGGCAGCGGCATTCCGGAAGCGGAACTGCCGCGCGTGTTCGAGCGCTTCCACCGCATCGAGGGCACGCCGGGGCGCACCTTTGAAGGCACCGGCATCGGCCTGGCGCTGATCCAGGAACTGGTGCGCCTGCATGGCGGCCACATCGCCGTGCACAGCGTGCTGGGCGAAGGCACGCGCTTCGACGTCGACATCCCGTTCGGTCACGCCCACTTGCCGGAAGAGCGCATCGCCGCCGGCGAGGTGGCCGATGCCGCCGCTGCGGGTGCGGGTGCGCAGCGCATGGGCGCCGCCTTTGTCGAGGAAGCGCTGCGCTGGCTGCCCGACGAGGATGCGACTGCCAGCGCGCGCCCGGCAGCCGCGGGCTCGGCCCTGCTGCCGGCCGCCGCCCTGCCGCGCATCCTGATCGCCGACGACAACAACGACATGCGCACCTACCTCAAGTCGCTGCTGGCGCCGCATGCCGAGGTGCGCGTCTGCGCCGACGGCGAGGCCGCGTTCGCGGCGCTGCAGGCCGACGCGCCCGACCTGCTGCTGAGCGACGTGATGATGCCCAGGCTCGACGGCTTCGGCCTGATCGCGAAGATCCGCGCCACGCCCGCCCTGCGCCACCTGCCGGTGATGCTGCTGTCGGCGCGCGCCGGCGAGGAAGCCAAGGTCGAAGGCCTGCGCGCTGGCGCCGACGACTACCTGGTCAAGCCCTTCGCCGCCACCGAACTGCTGGCGCGCGTGCAGCGCCAGGTGGAACTCGGCCGCGAGCGCAAGCTGCAGCTGCAGGTGCTGGGCATGCGCGAATCCTATTTCCGCTCGCTGGTCGACCTGGCGCCGGTGATGCTGTGGACCACCGACGACGATGGCCAGTGCACCTACCTGAGCCGGCGCTGGTCCGAATACACGGGCCGCACCTGGGAGCAGGACCAGGGCATGGGCTGGTTCGAGAACATCCACCCGGACGACCTGGAACGCGCACGCACGACCTTCCTGGACGCGAATGCGCGGCGCGAACCCTTCCACATGGACTACCGCCTGCGTCACCGCGACGGCAGCTACCGCTGGTTCATCGATGCCGGCACCCCGCGCAGCGACGAGCAGGGCCGGCCGAACGGCTATGTCGGCACCGTCACCGACATCCACGCGCGCACCCTGCTGCAGCGGCGCCTGGAACAGGTGGCGCGCGCCGGCGACATCGGCGTCTGGTATGCCGATGCGCCGTTCGACGAATTCCGCCTGAACGAGCAGATGGCGGCGCACCTCGGGCTGGACGGGAAGCGCGACGTTCCCGTGGATGCCCTGCTGGCGACGGTGGCGCCGTCGGACCGCGCGCGCGTGGCGGCCGGCATCGCGCGCTCGATGCGCGAAGGCAGCGCGCTCGACCTCGAGTTCCGCCATGTGCCGGCTGCCGACGCTGCCGACGCTGCCGAGGATGCCGACACTGCGGCCGATGCGGACGAAACGCGCTGGCTGCGCTCGATCGGCTGGTGCGACATGAACGAGCATGGCCAGCCGCTGCGCTTCGACGGCGTCACCCTCGACATCAGCCGCCACAAGATCGCCCAGCAGGAGCTGCAGCGCCTGGCCTCGGAACTGTCCGAGCGCAACCGCATGCAGAGCGAATTCCTGTTCACGCTGGCGCACGAACTGCGCAACCCGCTGGCGCCGATCCGCACCGGCCTGGAGCTGATGCGAGTGAACCCGGCGGTGGCCCAGGCTGGCGACGTGCAGGGCATGATCAAGCGCCAGGTCGACCACATGGTGCACCTGGTCGACGACCTGCTCGACATGGCGCGCCTGTCCGAGGGCAAGGTCGAGCTGCGCCGCAGCGCCGTGCGGCTCGACGAGGTGGTGCAGGACGCGGTGGAAATGAGCATGCCGCTGGTGAGCGGCGGCGGCCACCGCCTGGCGCTGCACCTGCCGCCGGCGCCGCTGCCGCTGTACGTCGACCGCCACCGCATTGCCCAGGTGCTGAGCAACCTCCTGAACAACGCCGCCAAGTACACGCCGCCCGGCGGGCAGATCGACATCGATGCGGTGCTCGAAGGCGGCGAGGTGCGGATCGGCGTGACCGACAGCGGCATCGGCATCGAAGCCGGCATGCTGTCGGCGATCTTCGACATGTACGCCCAGGTGCAGGAGCACGCGACCATGGCCCAGGGCGGCCTGGGCGTGGGCCTGAACCTGGTGCGGCGCCTGGTCGAGCTGCACGGCGGCCGGGTGACGGCCTACAGCGCGGGGCTGGGCGCGGGCAGCCGCTTCACGGTGATCCTGCCGTACGAGGTGGTGCAGGTGGAAGAAACGCCGGATGCCGGCGCCGGCGCAGCGCCCGCGGAACCGCAGCCGGTGGGCGACGGCCTGCGCATCCTGGTGGTCGACGACAATGTCGATGCCGCCGAAATGCTGCAGGCGGTGCTGGAGATGAGCGGCCACGCGGTGGCGGTGGCCTACGACGGCACGGCGGCCCTGGCGCGCGCCGCCAGCTTCCAACCCGACGCGGTGTTCCTCGACATCGGCCTGCCCGACCGCAGCGGCTTCGAGGTCGCCCAGGCGCTGCGCGGCATCGACGGCATGGACAAGGCCACGCTGGTGGCGCTGACGGGATGGGGCGCGCACGAGGACCGCCAGCGTTCGAGCGAGGCGGGGTTCGATGCGCATCTGACCAAGCCGGCGGACCTGGATCGCGTGCATGAGGTGTTGCGCGAAGCAGCGCTGCGCGCAGGACGATAAGATCGCTATCGGCCCGCGGCGATGACCGTACGGTGGGCACCCCGTGCCCACGCGGTTACGTGTTCATCCGCAGTCCGTAGCCGCAATGATTCACTCCGGGACGCTGGCGATGGCCCGAGGCGCTAACGAGATGCATTGAAATATGCCGGTGACACGCGGGATCATCGACAAGACGGGCGCCAACAATGATCGACATTCCGCGTGGGCACGGAGTGCCCACCGTACGGTTTGTGCCAACACATAAAAAAACCGGCATCGCAATGCCGGTTTTTCATTCAAAGCCCAAACCTCAAGCCGTCTGCTTCTCATCCCGCAGCTCGCGCCGCAGGATCTTGCCCACGTTCGTCTTCGGCAGCGTCTCGCGGAACTCCACGTGGCGCGGGCGCTTGTAGCCGGTCAGCTCTTCCTTGCAGAAGGCCAGCAGCTCTTCGGCGGTCAGCTTCGGATCCTTTTTCACCACGTACAGCTTCACGGCTTCGCCCGAGTGCTGGTCCGGCACGCCGACGCAGGCCACTTCCAGCACGCCCGGGTGCGACGCCACCACATTCTCGACTTCGTTCGGGTACACGTTGAAGCCCGAGACGATGATCATGTCCTTCTTGCGGTCGACGATGCGGGTGTAACCCTTCTCGTCCATGATGCCGATGTCGCCGGTCTTCAGGAAGCCGTCCGCCGTCATCACCTTGGCCGTTTCGTCGTCGCGCTTCCAGTAGCCCGCCATCACCTGCGGGCCGCGGACCGCGATCTCGCCGGACTGGCCGAACGGCACCGGCTTGTTCGCTTCGTCGAGGATCAGCACTTCGGTCGACGGCAGCGGCAGGCCGATGGTGCCGGTGAAGGCGGTAATGTCGCAGCGGTTGGCGGTAACCACCGGCGAGGTTTCGGACAGGCCGTAGCCCTCGACGATCGGCGTGCCGGTGATCTTCAGCCATTTATCGGCCACGGCCTGCTGCACCGCCATGCCGCCGCCCGGGCAGACCAGGTAAGTCGAGTGGTCCAGGCTGGCGAATGCCGGCTGGTTGACCAGGCCGTTGTACAGGGTGTTCACGGCCGGGAAGACGTTGATCTTGTACTTGCCGAGTTCCTTGATGAAGCCTTCCATGTCGCGCGGATTCGGGATCAGCACGTTCATGCCGCCCAGGCGCATGCCCAGCAGCGCGCAGACGGTGAGCGCATAGATGTGGTACAGCGGCAGCGCGCACATGAATTCGAGCTGCTTGCCGGCCGGGGCCTTGCCCAGCGACGGGCCGAACCAGGCTTCGTTCTGCAGCACGTTGGCCAGCACGTTCTTGTGCAGCAGCACGGCGCCCTTCGAGACGCCGGTGGTGCCGCCGGTGTACTGCAGGAAGGCGATGTCCTCGTGGCCCAGCTTTACCGGCTTGAAGGTACGGCGCGCGCCGTCGGCCAGGGCTTTCTTGAACGGCACATGGCCAGGCAGCGACCAGGCCGGCACCATCTTCTTGACCTTGCGCACCACGAAGTTGACGATCGTGCCTTTGATACCGCCGAGCATGTCGCCCATGGTGCCGACCACCACGTGCTTGACTTGCGTGCCGGCGATGGCCTGCTCCACGGTGTGGGCAAAGTTTTCCAGCACGACCAGCGCTTCGGCGCCGGAGTCGTTCAGCTGGTGCTGCAGCTCGCGCGGGGTGTACAGCGGGTTCACGTTGACGATGGTGTAGCCGCCGCGCAGGGCGGCCGCCATGGCGACCGGATATTGCAGCACGTTCGGCAGCATGATCGCCACGCGCGCGCCCTGCTGCAGGCCGCGGCTTTGCAGGAAGGCCGCCATCTGCTGCGACAACCGGTCCAGCTCGCCGTAGGTGATGGCCTTGTCCATGCAGGCAAAGGCCTTCTGGCCGGCGTACTTGCGGAAGGATTCTTCCAGCAAATGGGTCAGGGAGCGGTACTGTGTCGGGTCGATTTCCGACGCCACTCCTGCCTGGTACGACTTGAGCCAAAACTTGTCCATCTCTGCCTCGCCTTCTTAAACTTTGTATCCAATAAAATGCAAAACCGCCCGGAATGCCCGGGCGGTCTTGGCCGGCCAACCTGCGCCGTACTACGGCCTCAGGCGGCTTCTTTCTGTTTCTGCTGCTGTTCGTCGCGCAGCGCGCGCCGCAGGATCTTGCCGACGTTGGTCTTCGGCAGTTCGTCGCGGAATTCGATGTACTTCGGTTTCTTGTAGCCGGTGAACTGCGCCTTGCAGTATTCCTGCAGCGCGCTTTCCGTCAGGTTCGGGTCCTTGCGCACCACGAAGACTTTCACCGCCTCGCCGGAATGCTCGTCGGGCACGCCCACGACCGCGCATTCGAGCACGCCCGGGTGGCCGGCGATCACGCCTTCGAGTTCGTTCGGGTACACGTTGAAGCCCGACACCAGGATCATGTCCTTCTTGCGGTCGACGATCTTCACGTAGCCGCGCTCGTCCATGATGCCGACGTCGCCCGACTTGAAGTAGCCGTCTGGCGTCATGACCTTGGCGGTCTCGTCCGGACGGTTCCAATAGCCGGCCATCACCTGCGGGCCGCGGATGCCGATCTCGCCGGTCTGGCCGAGCGGCAGGATATTCCCGTCGTCGTCGAGGATGGCGATGTCGGTGGACGGCACCGGCAAGCCGATGGTGCCCGTGAAGCCCTGCTCGTCGGCGCGGTTGCAGGTGGCCACCGGCGAGGTTTCCGACAAACCGTAGCCCTCAATGATACTCTTGCCGGTTATTTGTTTCCACTTGTCATTAACCGCTTGCTGAACGGCCATGCCGCCGCCGTTCGCGGTCTTCAACGTGGAAAAGTCGAGGCTGGCGAAGTCCGGGTGGTTGACCAGCGCGTTGTACAGCGTGTTCACGGCCGGCAGCGTGGTGATCTTGTACTTGCCCAGTTCCTTGATGAAGCCCGGGATGTCGCGCGGGTTCGGGATCAGGATGTTCATGCCGCCGACGCGCATGCCCCACATGGCGCAGGCCGTCAGCGCGAAGATGTGGTACAGCGGCAGCGCGCAGACGATGTTCGGGAACTCGACGGCAGGCGGCTGCGACAGCGCCGGCTGGGCCCAGGCCTCGGTCTGCAGCACGTTGGCGATGATGTTGCGGTGGGTCAGCGTGGCGCCTTTCGAGACGCCGGTGGTGCCGCCGGTGTATTGCAGGAAAGCGATGTCGGATGCGCTCAGCGTCGGCGCGGTATACGGCATCTTCGCGCCCTGCGCCAGCGCATCCTTGAAGCGCACCATGTTCGGCAGCGTGAAGTCGGGCACCATCTTCTTGATGCTGCGCACCACGAAGTTGACCAGCATGCCCTTGGCGCCGCCCAGCATTTCGCCCATGCTGGCCACGACCACGTGGCGCACCGGGGTGCTCTTCAGCACTTGCTGCACGGTGTGGGCAAAGTTTTCCAGCACGATGATGGCTTCGCTGCCCGAGTCCTTCAACTGGTGCTCGAGTTCGCGCGCGGTGTACAGGGGATTGACGTTGACGACGGTGTAGCCGGCGCGCAGGATCGCGGCAATCGCGATCGGGTTCTGGAGAATGTTCGGCATCATCACCGCCACGCGCGCGCCCTTGGCCATGCCGCGGCTTTGCAGCCAGGCGGCCAGCCGCTTCGAGCAGGTGTCGAGCTCGGCATAGGTCAGGAACTTGTCCATGCAGACGTACGCATTGTTCTGCGCGTACTTCTGGAAAGACTCTTCCAGCAGGTGGACTAGGGACCGGTACTGGTCCGGGTTGATTTCAGCTGGTACGCCAGCTGGATACGACTTCAGCCAAATCTTGTCCATCAGATGCCCCTGTCTCCAATAGTATCGTTGTCGTTCAGCTTACATTGTCAAATTATATTTGAAAACCGAACGTGCGTGCTTATGCCTTTGCTATTGCCGCATATGATGCTATCGGGCAGCGCGCTCCTATGCAAGCGCTTTTGCCTTAATTGGAACAGGGACTCTACGGCACCCTCGCGCACAGGCTTTACGGCATCGCCGCATTGGTGCGTTGCACCATGACCGGCCCGCTTGGCACGGCGGCATCGAACACCTTCAGCGCCGCCGTTCGCTCCGACTTGTCGCGCTTCGACAGCTGCGTGACTTCCCGGTAGAACTTCCGGAAATCCTTGTCACGGCGCAGCATCGCGCGGAAGGCCGGCACGTAGTCGTTATAGGTGGCAATCGACGCCAGGTGGGCATTCGACAGCGGCTCGGCAAAGAAGCGGTCGTAGCCGGCATAGCCGCCCCACTGCGCTTTCAGCACCTGGTATTCATCTTTCAGCCCCATGAACAATTTCGCCTTGGCGATACGTTTGTCCTCATCGCCGACCGGGGATGCATAGGTACGCTCGAGTTCGCGCCGGTATTTCAGCAGCAGTTCGAGGAAGCCCTTGCGCCGCACCGAATAGCGCTCGTAGGCATCGCGCATCGCCGGGTTGCCGAATTTTTCCAGCCACATTTCCACACCCGCTTCTTCGACAGCGCTGGCAAAGGACTCGTTGAAGCGCGAGTCGCCCGGCACGTACACCACCTGGTGCGCCAGCTCGTGGAAGATCAGGCGCGCCAGTTCGGCGTCGGGGTAGTTGATGAAGGTCGAGATTAGCGGATCGCTGAACCAGCCGAGGGTGGAATAGGCGCTGACGCCGCCGACCTCGACGTCGCGGCCTTGGTCGCGCAATTCCTTGGCATAGGCCTGGGCATCGGCCTTGTTGTAGTAGCCGCGGTAGTTCACGCAGCCGGCCACCGGGAAGCACCATTGCAGGGGTTTGAGCGACAGCTCGGGAGTGGCCACTACGTTCCACAGCACGTACTGGCGTTTCAATGCAGCGTAGTTCTTGTAGCTGCCGTTGTCGGGCAAGCCCATTTTCTGGACCGCGAACAGGCGGATCTGGCGCGCCGTCTCCAGACGGTGGCGCAGCGAGGTTTTCGTGGTGGGATCGGTCAACCAGTCGTCGATTGGCCTTGCATCGGAGAGGAGTTCAAGCTGGCCTTGCGCCGCCTGGGTGTAGTAATTCAGAGTAGAACAACTGGCAAGCATTCCGGCGGCAGCGCCCGCAATGAGCGCAGGCCGGAAGAGTCGGGGTAGTCTAAGAAGTAGTTTCTTCATGTCCGGGTCGGGGCGCGGCCTTTTCGACCTGCACCAGGGTGTCGTAGAAAGTGGGCGCCCTGCCCATGTCGGTCAGGCGCTGGCTGGTGACTTCATTGGCGTTCTTGCCGTCGCTGGCGAGTTTCTTCCACCAGATCGACAAGCCCACCACGAGGCCCGGTCGCGCTTTCTCGGTCACGCGCGCCTTGGCAACAAACGAGCCGCGGTCGTTGAAAATACGTGCCATGTCACCATGGGCGATGCCGCGCGGGGCGGCGTCGTTCGGGTGCATGTCGAGGTGCGGCTCGCCCTCGGTTGCACGCAGGCTCTGTACATTGACAAAGGTTGAGTTCAGGAAGTTCCGTGCCGGCGGAGAAATCATCGCCAGCGGATATTTCTTTGCCAATTGCGGGTTCGACGCCACCGATTCATACGGCGCGATATACGCCGGCAGCGGGTCGAGACCGTCGCGTTCCATCGTGCTCGAATAGAACTCGCACTTGCCCGATGGGGTCGGGAAACCGCCCTCGGCAAACGGCGCGTCCGGCATGTTCAGTTTTTGCCAGCCCTTCTGCTTCAGCGATTCCCAGTCGAAGTGGATCGCGCGGACGTGGTTCTTGTCGAAGGCCTGGGCAGCCAGTTCCTCGTCGCTCTCCCGGAAGCAGGGATCGTCGAAGCCCATGCGCGCGGCCAGCAGGCGGAAGATTTCCGTATTCGGCTTGGCTTCGCCCAGCGGCGCAATTGCCGCGTTGTTCGCCATCATGTACAGGTGGCCATAGGCCAGGTGCGCATCGACGTGTTCCAGCTGGGTGGTGGCTGGCAGCAGGATGTCGGCGTAGTCGGCACTGTCGGTGCGGAACTGTTCCATCACCACCGTGAAAAGGTCTTCGCGCTCGAAGCCGGCCTGCACCTTGGCCGAATCCGGGGCAATCGCCAGCGGATTGGCGTTATAGACGATCACGACCTCGACTTTCGGGCCGAATTCCGGCGAGGCCTCTTTCAGCAAATCGTCGCCGATGGTGGTCATGTTGATGGTGCGGGTCTTGCGGCCGGCCAGCAGGTCCGGGCGCTGCAGCACGGCGCGGTTTGCCGGGAACGAGCCCGAGGTCGACAGCTGGATGCCGCCGGCCGCATGGCGCCAGGCGCCGACCAGGGCCGGCAGGCAGCTCATGTTGCGCACGGCCATGCCGCCGCCCTTTGCGCGCTGTACGCCGTAGTTGCAGCGGATCGCCACCGGCTCGCCGCGCTTCGCGGTTTCGCCGTACAGGCGTGCCAGGTCGACCACTTCCTGGGCGCTGATGCCGCAGGTGTCGGCGGTGCGTTCCGGCGTCCATTCGGCGGCGCGCTCCTTCAGCTGGTCGAAGCCGAGGGTATAGCTGGCGATGTAGTCGTGGTCGAGCAGGTCTTCCGCGATCAGCACGTGCATCAGGCCCAGCGCCAGCGCCGAGTCCGTACCAGGCAGCAGGGCAATGTGCTGGTGGCACTTCTCGGCCGTCAGCGAGCGGTAGGGATCGATGGCGATCAGCCTGGCGCCGCGGCGCTTGGCTTCCTGGGCGCGCATCCAGAAGTGCAGGTTCGAGGCGATCGGATTGCCGCCCCAGATCAGGATCAGCTTGGCATCCTGGAACTGTTCCATGTCGGTGCCGATCGAGGCGCCAATCGTGTACTTGTAGCCGGTAAAGCCGGCGGTGGCGCAGATGGTGCGGTCGAGCAGCGAGGCGCCGAGCTGGTTGAAGAAACGCAGCGACATCGACTCGCCCTGCACCAGGCCCATGGTGCCGCAATAGCTGTACGGGAGGATGGCTTGCGGGTCGCGTTCGGCAATCGGCTTCAGGCGCGCGGCGATCTCGTCCAGCGCCTCGTCCCAAGTGATCTGCTCGAACTTGCCCTCGCCCTTCTTGCCGACGCGGCGCATCGGATGCAGCACGCGGTCCGGCGAATAGGTGCGCTCGACGTAGCGCGAGACCTTGGTGCAGAGCACGCCGGCGGTAGTCGGATGGTCCGGGTCGCCACGCACCGCGGTGGCCACGCCGTCCTCGACGGTAACGAGGATGGCGCAGGTATCGGGGCAATCGTGGGGGCAGGCGGCGCGGACTTGGGTGATGCTCATTCTGAATCAGTTCCAGGGAAAAAAACGTCGAGAAACCAATACTTTATCCGATTCCGGCTGGCTTCGTTGCGGACCGGTCCGGCTTTTCCTGCCGGGCTGGATTTCATCTGGTGACAAGGGCTACAATGGTTTTAATAGGCTTAAGTACTCACCCATAAATAAATGTGTTTTTGGCTGCCATAACCGGCGCGTTGCTGCGTTGGCTCGTGCTTGCAGTGCTCGCACTGCGGCGCGCTCGCCGCCTTGCACCGCATCCGGTTCTGTTTGCCAAAACTCACATTTATTTCCGGTCGAGTACTTAGTTGAACACCATGCTGCTAGGGAGAACAAGATGAGACTGGTAGAACCTATCCTCGCTTTCCAGACCGAACTGGAACAGATCCGGCGCGACATCCACGCCCATCCGGAACTCTGCTACGAAGAACAACGCACCGCCGACACGGTGGCTGCGCGCCTGACCGAATGGGGCATTCCCGTCGTGCGCGGGCTGGGCATCACCGGCGTGGTCGGCATCATCAAGAACGGCAACTCGCCGCGTGCGATCGGCCTGCGTGCCGACATGGACGCGCTGCCCATGCAGGAACTCAACACATTTGACCATGCGTCGCGCCACCCCGGCAAGATGCATGCATGCGGTCACGACGGTCATACCGCGATGTTGCTGGGCGCAGCCCACTATTTGTCGCGTCACCGCAACTTCGACGGCACGGTGTACTTGATTTTCCAACCCGCCGAAGAAGGCGGCGCGGGCGCCCGCAAGATGATCGAGGATGGCCTGTTCGACCAGTTCCCGATGGACGCCGTGTACGGCATGCACAACTGGCCGGGCCTGCCGGCGGGCAGCTTCGGCGTGATCCCGGGGCCGATGATGGCATCCAGTAACGAGTTCCGCGTGACGGTGAAGGGCAAGGGCGCGCACGCCGCGCAACCGCACCGCGGCATCGACCCGGTGATGGTGGCGGTGCAGATTGCGCAAGCCTGGCAAACCATTATCTCGCGCGAAAAGAACCCGCTGGAAACGGCGGTGTTGTCGATCACGCAAATTCACGCGGGCAGCGCCACGAATGTGATTCCCGACGAAGCGGTGCTGATCGGCACCGTGCGCACCTTCTCTACTGAAGTGCTGGACCTCATCCAGGAGCGCATGGAGGCGATGGCGGCGGGTGTGGCGGCGGGGTTCAATGCGACCGTCGACTTCGGCTTCAAGCGCAATTACCCGCCGCTGATCAACGATCCGGAAAAGACCGCGTTTGCGGTCGAGGCGATGCGCGCGGTGGTGGGGCCGGCGGCCGTGAACACGGCGGTCGAACCGACCATGGGCGCGGAAGATTTCGCCTTCATGCTGCAAGCTAAGCCAGGGTGTTATGTGTTCATCGGCAACGGCGACGGCGAGCACCGCGCGGGTGGGCACGGACTCGGGCCTTGCCAGCTGCACAATGGCAGCTATGACTTCAACGATGACTTGCTGCCGATCGGGGCGAGTTATTGGGCGCGGCTGGTGGAGATGAGTTTGCCGGCAGCGTGACGGCGCCGGATTTCAAGCGGTGAGTTCCGGTGGGTACGAGTACCCACCCTACCGATGCGCTGCGTAGGGTGGGTTCTCGAACCCACCAACAGTTCAACCGGTGAGACAGCTGCGTAGGGTGGGTTCTCGAACCCACCGGGTTTCAACCCGTGAGACCGCGTGGGCACAAGTGCCCACCCTACGAAAAGCGGTGCATTGCCGTTGTAGGGTGGACACCCGTGTCCACGCTGTTGTACTCACGCGTACCGCAAAGTCACCAGTACCGGTACCGCGCGTAGGGTGGGCTCTTGAGCCCACGCGGTCGTACTCATGCGCACTGCAACGTCACGCCTCCGGCAACCGATCCTCTCCCGTACCCAACCTCACCTCCGGATTAATCCGCTCCAGCGCCAGCAAGGCCGCCGCGTGATCCGCCCCACCCAGCTCCGCCTCGATCGCCTCGTAACTGCGCGTCGCCGCCGCAGCCATCGGCAAGCTCACCCCCGCCTGCCCCGCCGCCGCCAGCACATTCCGTAGATCCTTGAGCTGGCTCTTCACCTGCCCACCCGGCACGAAATTCCGGTCCAGCATGCGCTGCCCATGCAGTTCGAGAATCCTGCTGCCCGCAAACCCGCCACGGATCGCCTCGCGCACCGCCGCCGGATCGGCCCCGGCCGCCTGCGCCAGCAACAATGCCTCGGCCACCACGTTCAGGGTCGCGCCAACGATCAGTTGATTGCACAGCTTGGCCACCTGCCCGCTGCCAGCCGGCCCCACCAGTTGCGCGCTGCCGAGTACCTCGAACAGCGGCAGCGCCTCCTCGAAGTCATGCAGGCTGCCGCCGGCCATGATCGCCAGCTTGCCCTCCTGCGCGCCCGGCACCCCGCCCGACACCGGCGCATCGAGAAAGCGCATGCCCTGCCTGCCAAGGCGCGCATGAAAGGCCAGCGCCTCGTCGTGCCGGGTCGAACTCATGTCGATCCACAGGGTTCCCGGCGCCATGGCCGGCAGCGCCGCATCCATCGTCATACTCACGGCCGGCCCGGCTTCCAGCATCGAAACCACGATTGCGACGCCTCGCACCGCTTCTTCAACCGATTCGCATATGCGTGCCCCATGCGTGGCAAGCGTGCGCGCCTTGGCTGTGCTACGGTTCCAGGCGTGCAGGGGAAACCCGGCATCGGCCAGGCGCGCCGCCATCGGCTGGCCCATCAGGCCGATGCCCAGGAATGCCACGGCAGGGTGGCTGGCAGGGTCAGTCATACGCCTCCTTTTTCCGTTTTGGGTGGTGCGCTACGCGTTTTCATTTACACCAGTAAAATATTCGGCGATCGCCAACATGGATTGGCGACTATTCATGAAAGCAATTATGTTCTCTAATAAAAAAATTGGTAGTCTCCTTGCTGCCGCTGTCCTGATGACGGCTGGCCAAGCCTTTGCCGCCGACAATGGCTGGGTCGACTCGGCCACGTTCGAATTCGGCACCGGATCGAAAGTCCGCATGGGCCGCGTGGCCGTCCAGTCGAACTGGGACAAGCAGTGGTTCTCCTCGAACGGCCGCCACCTGGGCGGCTACTGGGATCTGTCGGCCGCCTACTGGCGCGGTTCGGCCTACCGCAATGTCGATGGCCAGCACCAGAACATCGGCGTGATCGGCATTACCCCGGTCTTCCGCTACCAGCGCGACGACAAGCTCGGCCTGTACGTCGAAGGCGGCATCGGCGCCAACCTGATGTCGGAACTGTATAACAACAGCGACAACCGCCTGTCGACCGCCTTCCAGTTCGGCGACCACCTCGGTATCGGCTATGTCACCACGAACAAGTGGGACCTGGGCCTGAAGTTCCAGCACTACTCGAACGGCAGCATCAAGAAGCCGAACAGCGGCGTCAACTTCGTGGTTGTCCAGGCGCGCTACCAGTTCTAAGCGCCACCCGCGGTGCTGCAGGGAGCGCCCGCTTGAAAGCGGCGCTTCCTGAACCATTTGACAATTTATGTGACAATTCGGTCAGGCGCCGCAGCCCGCGCGCGCCAAGCGTGCGAGGGCCGATTGGATAGTTCCGCTGTCAAGACTTACCTGCCATGGCTGGTTGCCACTGCCCTGTTCATGGAGCAGCTCGACGCCACGGTCGTCAACACCGCCATTCCCAGCATCGCGGCCAGCCTCGGGGTCACCCCGCTGAGCCTGAAGTCGGTCGTCACCAGCTACATCCTCGGCCTGGCCGTCGGCATTCCCGTCAGCGGCTGGATGGCCGACCGCTTCGGCACCCGCCGCGTGTTCCTCACCGCGATCGGCATCTTCACCTGCGCTTCGGTGCTGTGCGGCCTGTCGGTGAACGCCGAGATGATGACCGCCGCCCGCCTGCTGCAGGGCCTGGGCGGCGCCATGATGATGCCGGTCGGACGCCTGGCCATCGTGCGCACCTTCCCGAAATCCGAACTGCTGGGGGCGATGAACTTCGTCATCATCCCTGCCCTCATCGGCCCGTTGCTGGGCCCGACCGTCGGCGGCCTGATGGTCCACTGGACCTCCTGGCGCGCAATTTTTTTCATCAACGTGCCTTTCGGCCTGATCGCCATGTACCTGGTCTGGCGCCACATGCCCGACTACCACGGCGATGAGCGCCGCCCGCTCGACGTGCTCGGCCTGATCCTGTTCAGCACCGGTACCGCGATTTTGTCCTGGCTGCTGGAAATCTTCGGCGAACACACGCTCAGCGGCGCGACGATGGCCCTGTTGCTGGTGGTGTCGATCGCCCTGCTCGGCACCTATGCGCTGCACGCCAGCCGCATCAAGTTTCCGCTGCTGCGCCTGACCTTATTGAAAGTGCGTACCTTCCGTATTTCCGTGGTCGGCGGTTTCGTCACCCGCCTCGGTGTCGGCGGCCTGCCCTTCCTGCTACCGCTGCTGTACCAGCTGGGCCTGGGCTTGCCGGCCTGGCAGTCGGGCTTGCTGATGATGCCCTCGGCGGCAGCAGCGATGGGCATGAAGCTGATCGCGCCCAAGGTGCTGGCGCGCTTCGGCTACCGTCAGGTGCTGGTGGCAAATACCCTGTGCATTGGCATCACGATTGCGCTGTTCGGGCAGGTCGGGCCGAGCACGCCGCTGGCGGCCATCGTCTGCATCAGCCTGATGCAGGGCTTCTTCAATTCGCTGCAGTTTTCCAGCATGAACACACTGGCCTATGCCGATATCGAGACCCGCGATTCGAGCATGGCGAGCACGATTGCCAGCTCGTTCCAGCAATTGTCGATGAGCTTTGGCCTGGCGGCAGGCTCGCTGGTGACGGCCTGGTTCCTTGGGCGCGTGCCGCAGACCAACCAGGTGCTGGTGACGGGCGCCCTGCACCACGCCTTCGATTTCCTGGCGGCGCTGACGGTGGTGTCGGCGATTATCTTCTGGCGCCTGCGCCGCGAGGACGGCGACAGCATCAGCCGCGGGCGGGAAAAGGCGACCCAGGCCGAGCCGGTGGCCCAGCAGGCCTGAGCGCAGGATCGTGGTTTAAGCCGCCTTGTTGACCAGCGTAGCCAGCACGCGTTCGCGGTTATTCAGTACAAAGTTCACGAACATCGGCTCCTTGATTGCCAGGCGCACCAGGCCGGGCAGCAAGGGGTAGCAGAACGTCGCCACCTTGCGCACGGTTTCGTCGTTCCACAAGGCGGCATGGGCTGCCGTTCCACTACCGCCCAGCATCGGCATCAATGCACTGCTGTGTTTCTTGACGATGTCCTCCATTGGGGCCATCAGTTTATTGCCCAAGGTACTTTGCTCTGCCGGGTTCTGCATATTGTTCTCCAGTTGTAGAAGGTGGCCATCATGGCCTCGGCACGGACAAGCCGCGATGATTTCCAGCAACTAGTTGTTTTCTGCAAGATGTTCACTACAGAAGCGTTTGCGCAAGGCATGGGATAGGGAGCTGTCTACAATGGCCGGCGGTCTTGATCCTATATTCCGAGGAGAACTTCCGCATGATGAGTACCCGTCTTGCCATTCTCGAGCTCACTACCAGGCATCGGCTCGATGCAGTCAAGCAGACGTCCTTGTGGCGCATTGCCGGACTAGGCGAACCGCCGCCGAATTTGCTGCTGTTATTAAGGCGTGGCCTGATGTCTCTGGCTGCTCTGCTTGCTGGCCTGGGACTGATCTTTCTGGTCGCATCAAATCTCGACGCACTCGGGCGTACCGAAAAATTTGTCGTGCTACAAATACTGGTTGCCGCTGCCTGCATTGGTGCAGCAGTGTTCGTTCGCTTGCGCCAGGGCCTGGCGCTGCTCGGCCTGTTAGTCATTGGCGGACTGTTCGCTTATTTCGGGCAGACCTACCAGACCGGAGCTGATCCATGGCAATTGTTTGCGATTTGGGCCGCCCTGACGCTGCCGCTGGCACTTGGTGCTCGCTCCGATGTAATCTGGAGTGCGTGGCTGATCGTTGCCAGCACTGGCCTGGCTACTTGGGACGCAGCCCAATCTGGATCATCGCGCTTCCTTAGCGAACATATCGACAACCATTTCTTGGTTGCCAGCATAACTACGCTGCTCGCAATATCCATGAGCCGGCCGCTTGCTCAATTTACCGGCGCAGGAAAATGGGCCTTCAATCTCGCCAACTTGCTTGCAGTGAGCTCGTTCGTGGGCATAGGAACGCTTGCCCTGTTCAAGTGGGAAGGAAGCGGGTCAATGTCCTATTTTCTGACGCTGCTTGTGCTTGCAGCCGGGGCAGCCAGCTTCACCCACCGCTCGTTATTCGATGTTACTGCGCTCAGCTGCCTGGCCTTGGCACTCGTTATCCTGCTCAGCGGTGGAATATTGCGTGTCATGCTGCAAGGCTCAAGCACCGACCTGAACGCCATCCTGTTCGTCATGGGTATTACGGTTGTCAGCCTGATGGCATTGGCAGTATGGGCAATTCTTTCGCTGATGCGTGTTCAGCGCACTGGAGCGGCAAAATGAGCAAGCATCTTGATGCCGTCCTGCGCGACGCAGTCGACCAAGGCTTGCTGGACGCCGCGCATGCTGGATTCGAAGACAAGAACCGCCCCTGGCCAGTCATTGTGATGACAGCAGTGTGTGCCTGGCTTTCCGCCATCCCATTAGGCGCCCTCGTCGCCTTCGTATTTATGTCCGGTCACAAGAATACCGGCACCTTATTTTTACTTGGGGTGAGCATACTTGCTGGAGCAATCGCCATGCTGCGTTACGCCGGCAAGTCCTTGTTCGTCGAGCAATTGGCAATTCCTGGTTTGATTATCGGGACTGGTTTCCTTGCATTCTGGTTCAGCCTCCTGGACATGGCCACGAATAATTCAAGCCTGGTCTTCGCAATTACCGCAGCGCTGGCGTTTGGCATGGCATTTTTGCTTCCTCAACACTGGCTGCGCGTTCTACTTGGGGCCTCAAGCGCCAGCCTGCTGGCGACGTCACTGTCGGGTTTGCCAGGATTTATTGGCGAATTGTATATAAGCGACGCCGAATCATGGCACTGCCTGGCGCTTCTATGGCTGGTGGCACAACCCGCGCTCATGCGGTTGCAGCAGCAACACGCTCATGCGCATGTAGCTGCTGTCCTCGAAACCTTGTTCACTGGCATAGGCGCAATCACGCTGCTGGCGCTGGCCTTTTATTCGGGTGATACCTTCCTGCTCAGCGCAAGCCTGGCGGATGAACTGTCCGGCTACGCCGACGCTTATCCACCGGGAAGCTGGCATTCCGTCATTTCAGCCGTTTTCGCCATCGGGGCAGGCCTATGGATGGCACGTCGTTGGCCGGTTTTGCGAACCGCCTGGTTTGCGGCGCTGACGGCCACTGCCGTGCTCCTTTGCTGGTTCGCGGTATCGATGGGTGCAGTTCTGCTAATGCTGGCCTTCAGCATTACAGGTGGACGGCGCAACATGGCCATATTGGCAGGCGGCGTTGCACTCTGGATGACTGGCGCGTTTTATTACAACCTGTACTGGCCGCTTGTACACAAAGCCTTGCTTCTGATTGGCTGCGGCTGCGCCATTGGCGCCATCGCGCGCTTTATTTTGCCGACAGCACTCCTGGCGCCTGCAGCCCAGCCTCAGGTCGAACCCCAGGTGCAACCGGCTCCGGCGCTCGATGCGCGATGGAAAAGGTGTGCGATTGCAAGCACGGGTATGCTGGCGCTGGTCGTTGTGAATGCAGCGATCTGGAACAAGGAAGCGTTGATCCGTACGGGCCAGCCCGTGTTCGTCGAACTCGCCCCAGTCGATCCCCGCTCATTGATGCAGGGGGATTACATGGCCCTCGATTACGTGTTCCCGGAAAAGCTGGACGCACCTCTTGATGGCAGAGCAAAACTGGTGGCCCGCCGCGCACCGAACGGCATTGTCTCGCTTCTCGGCCTGCATAAGGGCCAACCACTGGCGAAGGACGAGATCCTGATCGAAGTGATTGAAAAGCATGAACGCCCCCTGATCGTCACCGACGCCTGGTATTTCAAGGAAGGCGAAGCCGAACGCTGGGCTGCGGCCCGCTACGGCGAGTTCCGGGTCGATGCGAGCGGCAAGGCATTGCTGGTCGGACTGCGCGGGCCGAAGCTGGAAAAACTGTAGCAGCCGGTGCCAGGCATTCAGGCGCCCCGTCTGCAGGCGTGGAACAGGTCGAGCCTGGGGTTGAGCACGGCCGTGTTCACGTCGAGCATGCCCAGCACCGAGTGAAACACGTTGTCGTGCGACAGCGGCTGGCCGCGACGCGCCATCAGGCAGGTACGGTCGATGCCGAAGCGTTCGCTGAAGCCGTCCGACATCCACAGCATCATCGGCACCCGGGTCTGCTCGGCCGGCGCGAACATATAGGGCGCGCCGTGCAGGTAGAGGTTGTTTTCGCCCAGCGATTCGCCGTGGTCGGAAAAGTACAGCATCGCCGTATCCATGCCTTCTTGCGCCGCAGTCTGGCGCAGTAGGCCGATTGTTTTGCTGAGGAAGTAATCGGTGTAGAGGATGGTGTTGTCGTAGGCATTCTCGATCTCCGCCCGCGAACACTTCTCGAACTCGTTCGTCGTGCACACCGGAGCGAAGCGCCCGAACCCCTGCGGGTAGCGCCTGGCATACGCCGGGCCGTGGCTGCCCTTCTGGTGCAGCACGACTACAAGGTCGCGGTCGCTGTTGCGGATCAATTCGGGCAAACCGGCCAGCAGGCGTTCGTCGTGGCGTTCCTCGCCTTCGCAGAAGGGATCGCCGGCAAGCGCTTGCGACAGGTCCTGGTACGCCACACGCGCGCACACGCCCTTGCAGCCGGAATTATTGTCGCGCCACACGACCTTCAGGCCGGCGTGCTGCAGGACATCGAGCAAGCCTTCCTGGCTGCTCGCCTTCGATTCGGCATACTCTTCGCGGCCGAGCGCGGAAAAGACGCAGGGCACCGACACCGCGGTCGCCGTCCCGCACGCGCTCACGTTCGAGAAATTGATGAGCCCAGGCTCGCGCGCCAGCAGCGGATTGGTCTCGCGCCGGTAGCCGTTCAGCGAAAAGTTCATCGCGCGTGCGGTTTCGCCGACCACGATCACGGTGACGGTCTTGCGCGCCTGCCCGGCCCAGGTCTTGCCCTTCATCGCATCGCGTCCGAGCGGCGCCACCACGATTGGCGTGCTCCACTTGCTGCGCAGGTAGCCGTTCATGGCCTGGATGGTGTTCGTCGGCGTCAGCAGGAAGCGCAGCTCGCGATGCTCGCGCACGGTCGGCGCCAGGCTCTTGAAAAGCATTACCAACAGCAGGAACGCAAGCAGCAGCGATCCGCCGGCGATC
Organism: Massilia sp. IC2-278; assembly: GCF_020708045.1. GTDB lineage: Bacteria > Pseudomonadota > Gammaproteobacteria > Burkholderiales > Burkholderiaceae_D > Telluria. Next base: position 3,007 of record NZ_JAJFES010000024.1, on the reverse strand, counting down.
GCGCCCCGCAGCATCAGGCCGCGCCGGCCCTGCGGGTAGGCGATGCGGGCGCGCGCGATCCAGCTTGCCGGCAATAGCCCGAGCAGGCCGATCGTCAGCAGCATATGCCAGCTAACGAGTTCGCTTGCTTCGCGCACGTCGGTCTCGAACACGTTCTGGACCATGGCGCGATCGATCACGATGCCGTAGGCGGCAATGAAATAGCTGGCCGTCGAGGCCGTGACCAGCAGCACGATGAAGACCGGCTTGGCGACGAAACGGAAGCTGGCCAGCGTCAGGCAGGCGTTGAAGAACAGCACGATGATGAGCATGGCGCCGGCCAGCAGCGGCAGGTGCGCCGGCGTCAGTCCACCGGCCGCCGCGGCGAAGGTGGTCCAGAACTTGATGTTGCCTGCCGTGGCGAGGAAAACGGCGACCGCCAGCGTGAGATATGGCGCGCTGATACGCCTTGCGAGAAGCTTGTCCAAACTGACATCCATGCATACATGGCGGCCGGGATCGGCCACGCTTGCTTCAAGGATAGGAAACAGCCCGTCAGGCGCCGGTCAGCAGAACGTTAAGTTGGTGTGAAATCGATGGTGAACCGGCTGCCGCCGCTCGCCCGGTCTTCATAGGACAGCGTGGCGCCGAGGTACTCGCAGATGCGGCGCACCAGCGACAGGCCGAGGCCGGTGCCGGCCGAGCCCTTCGACGGCACCACGGCCGACGCGCTGCCCGGCTGCAGCAAGGTGTCGCGCACGGCATCCGGCAAGCCGGGGCCGGTGTCCTCGACAACGACCCGCCCTGCCTTTACCTGCACCAGCACCTCGCCGCGCTCGGTGTACTGGCAGGCGTTGCGCACCAGGTTGCCGATGGCGGCAGCGCACAGTTCCGCTGGCGCCTGGATGGCAAAGGCCGGGCCGTCCTGGTAGCGCAGCGTGACCGGGCGGCCGGCGACCAGGCTGCGGTAGCGTTCGGCTTCGCGCGATGCAATGGCGTCGACCTGCACCGGCGGCAGGCGGCCGAGCTCGGGGGCGCGCGCCAGCAGGAGCAGCACGGTCACGCACTCCGCTGCTTCGTGAGCGGCGCGGTAGATGCGTTCGGCCGGCGCGCGGATCGCCTCGCTGCCCGCCTGGGTCATGAGGATTTCGGCGGCGCCCATGATCACGGTGAGCGGGCTGCGCAACTCATGGCTGACGTCGCCCGTGAAGAAGCGTTCGCGGTCGAGGAAGGCGCGCAGCTCGGCAGTGTGGGCTTCGAGGGCGCGCGCCAGGATGCCGAGTTCGTCGCGGCGATCCGTCAGCGGCAAACTGCTGCTGCCGCGGCCGACGGCATCAGCCAGTTCGGTGATCGGATTGACGATGCGGCGCGCCAGGAAGCGGCCCAGCACGGCCGCGAACACCATGATGCCGAGCAGGACCGCGGCAAACATCGAGTACACGACCAGCTCGACCTTTTCGTAATCGCTTTCGTGATCGACCACGACGTAGGGACCGTTGGCATCGGCGCCGGTCAGCACGTGCAGGCCGGCGCCGTCGACGTCGACTTCCGACACGCCCTCGGGCAGGCCGCGCAGTGGCTGCGGGATCTCGTCGCCATGATGAAAGCGCAGCCCGGCCGGCATTTCGGTCGGCAGGCCGGCCGCCTGGCGCGGCGAGGCCCAGCGGGCCGCTTCGGCCAGGCGGTTGTCGACCAGGTGCACCTCGATGCCCTCGATGGCCAGCGCCGCGATCACGGCGATGAACAGCGACAGCACGATGCTGAAGGAGACAAAGGCGACGACGATGCGCCGCCGTAGCGACTCAGCTGCCCGCATCGGGAAGTACCAAGCGGAAGCCGACGCCGGCGACGGTGCGCAGCATCGCGTGTTCGTAGGGTTTGTCGAGCGCCTGGCGCAGCGCGTGGATATGCGTGCGCAGGGCATCGCTGTCCGGACGGTCCTCGCCCCACACGGCCTGCTCCAGCGTTTCGCGCGGCACGATGCGCGGCGCTGCCTGCATCAGGGTGCGCAGCAAAATGTAGCCGGTCCTGGTCAGCACCACGGGCCGGCCTTCGCGGCTCGCTTCCTGGGTGTCGGGATCGAAGCTCAGGTCGCCGAAGCGCAGCTTGTGGCTGACCGCGTGCTGGCCCTCGGCGCGGCGCACCAGGGCTTTCAGTCGCACATCGAGTTCGACCAGCGAGAAGGGCTTGATCAGGTAATCGTCGGCGCCGCTGTCGAAGCCGGCCACCTTGTCGCTCAGGCTGTCGCGCGCGGTGAGCATCAGCACCGGGGTCGCGATCGACAGCTCCTCGCGCAGCTTCTGGCACAACTCGATGCCGTTCAGGCCGGGCAGGCCGATGTCGAGCACGATCACGTCGTACTGGTTTTCCGATGCCAGCGCGAGGCCGGCATAGCCGTTGCGCGCCGAATCGAGCACATGGCCTTTCGGCTCCAGGAAGCCGTACAGGTTGGCCAGGATATCGGGGTGGTCTTCGACGATCAGGATGCGCATACCTACATTGTACGGCGAGCGTCTCAAATAAATCTGAAACTAAATGGTTTGCTCTTGTAGGGTGGACACCTGTGTCCACGCTGTCTCACCGGTGAATCAACGGCGCGGGTTGAAAAAGGCTGACTAAACAAACACGATGCCCAAAGCAAAAAACCCCATCCAGATCACTGGATGGGGTTTTTCATATAACTAGCCTGACGATAACCTACTTTCACACTGGTTGCAGCACTATCATCGGCGCAAAGTCGTTTCACGGTCCTGTTCGGGATGGGAAGGGGTGGGACCGACTTGCTATGGTCATCAGGCATGACTTGTACGAGCTTCGTTCATGGTGAACGCGGCTCAGAATCTGGAGGAAGTAAAGTTGGTAGTAACTGTCTCAACAAACAGCACTGTATTCTCGATTTAACTATACCTGCTAAGGTTATAGGGACAAGCCGTACGGGCAATTAGTACTGGTTAGCTTAATGCATTACTGCACTTCCACACCCAGCCTATCAACGTCCTGGTCTCGAACGACCCTTCAAGGAGCTCAA
>NZ_JAJFES010000023.1 GCF_020708045.1 Massilia sp. IC2-278 | reverse complement strand
CCCCTGCCCCCGCATCGCCACCCGCCAGGGCGGTCTCGACCTGTCGCGCATCGTCGCCGGCATGTGGCGCCTGGGCGAATGGAACATGCCGGTAGCGTCGCGCGTCGCCTTTATCGAGGAATGCATCGCCCTCGGCGTGACCACCTTCGACCACGCCGACATCTACGGCGACTACGGTGTCGAGACCCTGTTCGGCGAAGCCCTGCGCGCCCAGCCCGGCCTGCGCGAGCGCATCGAGATCGTCAGCAAGTGCGGCATCAAGCTCCTGTCGGGCAAGCGCCCGGCGCACACGATCCAGCACTACGACACCAGCTTCGACCACATCGTCGCCTCGGCCGAAGAGTCGCTGCGCCAGCTCGGCACCGACTATCTCGACCTGCTGCTGATCCACCGCCCCGACCCGCTGATGCATTTCGACGAAGTCGCCGAAGCATTCACCCGCCTGCAGCAGGACGGCAAGGTGCGTCACGTGGGCGTGTCGAATTTCACCCGCCACCAGTTCGAGTCGCTGAACCGGCGCGTGCCGCTGGCCACCAACCAGGTCGAGTTCTCGCCGCTGCACGTGGCGCCGCTGTTCGACGAAACCTTCGACGGCCTGCAAGACCTGGGCGTGGCGCCGATGATCTGGTCGCCGCTGGGCGGCGGGCGCCTGTTCACCTCGGACGAGCCGCACATCGCCAGGCTGCGCGCCACCATCCAGGAAATCGCCGACCGCCTCGGCCAGTCGTTTGCCAGCGTGGTGTTTGCCTGGATCATGGCCCTGCCGAGCCGGCCGCTGCCGCTGACCGGCAGCGGGCGCATCGAGGCGATCTCCGCGGCAGTCGCCGCCACCGGCTTCACGCTCGAGCGCAGCGACTGGTTTGCCATCCTGCGCGCCGCGCGCGGGCACGAGGTGGCGTAAGCCATGCCCGAGCAGCTGAAGATCGTCGAGGGCAGCGCGCTCACGGCCCAGCAGAAAAAGGACCTGCTGAACCGCCTGGCGCGCATCGAGGGCCAGCTGCGTGGCGTGCAGAAGCTGATCGCCATGGCCGCCGATCCTTCGGATTGCGACGCGGTGGCCCAGCAGATGGCGGCGGCGCGCAAGGCGCTCGACCGTTCCTTTGTTCAGTTGCTCATGGCAACCGTCGTGACCGGCAGCGAGCAGGCCGGCAATGTGGAAGAAGCGCGCGCCACGGCGGCGCGGCTAGCGGCCTTGCTCGACAAGTTTGCCTGAACGCCTACACGTTCACGCCCCGGCCGGTTCCTCTTCGTCATACACCTTCGGCGGCGCAATGCCGCGCCAGCCGCCCTGCCAGGCAATGTTCAGCAGCAGGGTCGCGCAGATGTACAGCAGGAAGAACAGCACGAAGAAACGCGTCTGCAGTATGACCAGCAACAGCACCGCCACCGCCAGCACGATGTACAGTCCCTTGGTCAATTTTTGCTTGCTGCTAGGAAAACGTACGGTCGAGACCATCAGGGTGCCGACGGCCACCATCAAGGCCATCACGGCAAATGCCTGGGCCATGTTGACTACCGGATCGGGCCAGGCGACGACCACTGCGGCCACGCAGGCGGCGCCGGCCGTGATCGGCATGCCGACGAAGTAGCGCGGGTCGGTCTTGCCGACCGAAACATTGAAACGCGCCAGGCGCAGGGCGCCGCAGGCAACAAAGATGAAGCAGGCCAGCCCGCCCATGCGCACGATGGTGGGATGCGCCGCGCCCAGCTGGGCGAAACCGTAGCAGTACAACAGCAAACCCGGTGCGCAGCCGAAGTTCATCACGTCGGCAATCGAATCGAGCTGGACACCGAAGCTGGACTGGGTGTTGGTGGCGCGGGCAACGAAGCCGTCGAGGGCGTCGAACACGCCGGCCAGCACCAGCAGGATGGCGGCCAGCCGGAAGTCGCCCGGCGCGCCGACCTGGGCATTGTCGACCGAGATGACGATGCTGCCGAAGCCGCAGGCGATCGACAGCAGGGTGACAAAACTCGGCAGGGCAAACTTGGCGCGCGCCAGGCGCTTGGGTCGGGGCTGGTTCAATTGGTGTCCGCAAGAGAGGTGATTGGGCGTATTCTACCGTGGCGGCCAGCGCACGGTCGCGCACGCCCACGCGGTCATGCATTCGGGATTTGCCCTAAAATGTGCATCCACAGACATGATTGACATCGGGAGTGACGGATGAGCGAACTGCTTCGCGCGAGGACGATTCTGGCGGGATGCGTCACCGCCCTGGCCCTGGCTGCCTGTGGCGGCGGAGGTGGCGGCAATGACAACCCGGCGCCGACCAGCCCGCCGACCGGCAACGCGCCGAACCCGAATCCGGCCACGCCGGACCCGGGCGCGCCGACCACGCCGGCCCCGCAGCCGACCACCCCTACCCCGGACCCGAGCCCGCCGGTCCTGCCGAACCCGCTCACGCCGAGCCCGCCCGTTCCCGATACGCCGGCCGCCCCGGGCGCGCCTGCCGTCACCGGCAACATCGCCGTCGATGGCCGCGAATGGCTGAACTTCCGGCGCAGCCAGGTCGGCATGTCCACGCTGAACCAGAACAGCACGATCAACATGGCCGCCCAGAATCACTCGGATTACCAGCGCCTCAACAACACCATCACGCACGACCAGGTCGCGGGCCGCCAGGGCTTTACCGGCGTCAGCGTGAGCGACCGCCTGACCGCCGCGGGGTACGTGTTCAATACCAGCGCCGCGCGCGCCTACGGCGAAGTGATCTCGGCCACCTCGAGCGGCACCGGCCAGTACATGGCCGAGGAACTGATCACCGCCATCTACCACCGCTTCGTCATCTTCGAGCCGGTGTTCAAGGAAATCGGCACCGGCGCCGCCACCGCCACCAACGGACGCAGCTACTTCACCGCCAACTTCACCGCCAACAACGGCTATGGCGCCGGCCTGGGCCGCGGCCAAGTGGCGGTCTGGCCCTACGATGCCCAGACGGCCGTGCCGCGCAACTTCTTCAGCGACACCGAATCGCCGGACCCGGTCCCGAACCGCAACGAAGTCGGCTACCCGATCAGCGTGCACGCCAACATCAACGTGCCGGTCGCGGTGACGAGTTTCACGGTGCGTCCGCGCGGCGGCGCCGACCTGGCCACCCGCCTGCTGAGCAACGCCAACGACAGCCATACCGGGCGCTCGTCGGCCGCCATCGTGCCGCTGCTGCCGCTGGCGGCGGGCACCACCTATGACGTCACCTTCACGGGCACGGCCGATGGCGTTGCGGTCACCCGCAGCTGGTCGTTCACGACCCGCTGAACGGGATGGAGAAGCCGCCCGCGGCTGAGAGTGTCATGCCGGTGCCGGCGGCAGCGGGCAAGGCGCCTGCGCCGCTGGTCGATGTCGAGGCCGGCGTCGAGCGCCTGATGGGCAACCGGCAGGTCTATTTGCGCGCACTCGCGCGTTTTCGCCACGACTACCGCAGCGCCGGCGCCGCCATCGGCACGGCCCTCGAGACCGGCAACCCGATACTTGCCCAGCGCCTGGTGCACACGCTCAAGGGTGCGGCCGGGATGATCGAGGCACGCTCCCTGCATGCGGCCGCGCTGGCGCTGGAAACGGCGCTGCGCACGGGCGGACCCGCTTCCACATCCGCTGCCGACCCTGCCCAGGTGGATGCGCTGTTCGTCCGCCTGGATGCCGAGCTGGCCCACGTGCTGCGCGAACTCGACGGCATGGCGGACCTGAGCGAGGCCGTCGTGGCGGCGCCGCGCCCCGTGCGCCCGAACAATGTGCTGGAGCGCTTGCGCGCCCTGCTCGACATCGGCGACGGCGAAGCGGTCGACCTGGTCGAACAGGCACAGGACGAATTGATCGGGCAACTGGGGGAAAGCGACTACCGCAGCTTCAGCGCCGCGGTGGCGGAGTTCGACTTCGAGCGCGCGCTGGCGCTGCTGGACCGGCCCGGGCGGGCCGGCACTGCCGGTTAAACAGGCGCGACTATCAGCGCGTGTACTCGGCTTCTTCGTCGAAGGAGTCGGTGCAGGTCTTGCCGCAGAAACGGCGTACGCTGTCGAGCGGCTTTTCGCAATACCAGCAGGAACCCTTGGGCGGCAAGCTCAGGCGCGTGGGCCTGGCTTGTGCGGCTGCCGCCGCTGCAACCATGGGTTCGGCCATTGCGGTTTCGCCAGTCAAACTTTCTTGTATCGTTTCCAAGATCACCTCCAACCAGCAGCACGTCAATCCGTAGAGCAAGATTACTTCAGCGGAACATTCCAGGCATGACAAAACGCAATCCGTTCGTCTGGCCAGGTACCTGCTTGGCAGTGTGTTCCGCAAGACCGCAACAGCCGTTTTGATAAGCCAGTGTGCGCCGAACCCGGCGCCTCTGCAATGTCATCCACGACCGACTTTCGTTGTTGCGGCAACAGAACAACACCTTGTCGTTTTCCGTGAACGCTGGACGCGGCAGCGTTGCCAGCTGCGGAAATCATAGCAGTATTGACAACAATTTCAGCACGATTCCAATCGTGCGCGCTGCTTTTAGGGAGGAAATTTTGTAACGGCGTTCAGCGCTTCGGCTCGGGTTCGATCGAGACGCGCAAGCCGTTCGCCGTGGTCACGATGCGGGTGGGGACGTACTGCACGCCGGCAAAGCGCAGGTCTTCGCTGCGGAAGGTGTAGACCGGAATGTCGAGCACGACCTTGTCCATCAGCCCGTTCGCGGCGCGCGCCAGCTGGCGCTGCACGGATGGGTCGATCCCCCTGATCTCGAAGCGCTCGATGCGCGGCTCGGCCATGAAGACGCCGCTGCGGGCCGCGTCGATATACAGGCGGCCGGAGAAGGCCAGGCTGCCGGCCAGGGGCTGGCGCAGGAAGGACTGGGCCACGGTGGCGTCGACACTGAGCGAGACGCGGTCGCCTTCGTGGACGGCCAGCTGCGGACGCGACAGGCGCACGTCGAACAGTTCCAGCATGCGGTTGTCCATGGGGAAGCGGCGGTCGAGGCTGGCCTGGAGTTTCGACAGCGGCAAGTCGACTTCGCGCGGGCCGAGCATGCTGGCGCAGGAAGAGAGCAGGACGGCGCCGGAGACGGCGGCAAAGCTGGTCAACAATCGGCGGCGGGTGATGGTCACAGTAGTTCCTTGTTGTAGTTGTAGGGTGGGCTCTCGAGCCCACGCGGTACGTCGTATGAAATTTGATGCGCGTCTGGCGCATGCCCGTTATCAGTAGTCCAACGGTACGGGCTTGACGATGACGGTGCAACTGATTAAACGGTGAGACCGCGTGGGCACAGGTGCCCACCCTACGAACGGCAAGATTCAACCGCAGTCGTCCGTAAGATCCAGGTCGATTACTTACCGATACAGAACCGGCTGAAGATCACCCCGAGCAAATCATCCGGCGTAAATTCCCCGGTAATGCTCGACAGCTGATCCTGCGCCAACCTCAACTCTTCGGCAAACAGATCCAGCGACTGGTCATCCTGCGCAGCATGCTGCCCCGCCACGTCCAGGTGCGCACGCGCCGCGCGCAGGGCAATCAAATGCCGCTCGCGCGCCAGGTACAGCGACTCGCCGGTCTGCTGCCAGCCCGCAATGCGCAGCAGTTCCGCGCGCAGCAAGTCGATGCCGGTCTTCTCGTTCGCCGAGAGATAAATGTGGGTGGCATCCGCCGCCCCTTCCACCGCCGCGCGATGCCCGGACAAGTCGATCTTGTTCCAGATGCGCAGCACCGGCACGCCCTCGGGGAAGGCGGCGACAATCGCCTCGTCGGCCGCGCTCGGCCCCAGGCTGGCATCGAGCAGGTGCAGGATCACATCGGCCTTGCCGACTTCGCCCCAGGTGCGCTCGATACCGATGCGCTCGACCACGTCGATGCCTTCGTCGATGGCGCGGATACCGGCCGTGTCGATGATATTCAGCGGAATGCCCTCGATCTGGATGGTTTCGCTCACCTTGTCGCGGGTGGTGCCGGCGATCGGCGTGACGATGGCGACTTCCGCTCCGGCCAGCGCGTTCAACAGTGAAGACTTGCCCACGTTCGGCTGCCCCACCAGCACCACGTTCAGCCCCTCACGCAAGAGCGCGCCCTGCGCTGCCTGGCGGAACACGTGCTCGAGCGACTCGACGATACCGGCCAGCTGCCCGCGCGCGTTCGATTTTTCCAGGAAGTCGATTTCCTCTTCCGGGAAGTCCAGCGTGGCCTCGACCAGCATGCGCAAATTGATGGTCTGCTCGACCAGCCGGTGCACGACTTGCGAGAACGCGCCCGACAGCGACTGCGAGGCGGACTTGGCCGCCGCTTCGGTCGAGGCGTCGATCAGATCGGCCACGGCTTCGGCCTGGGCCAGGTCGAGCTTGTCGTTGAGGTAGGCGCGGCGCGTGAATTCGCCCGGCTCGGCCAGGCGCAGGCCGTGCTCGGCCCCGGCTTCCAGCACGCGCGCCAGCAGCATCTGCAAGACGACCGGGCCGCCGTGGCCCTGCAGTTCCAGCACGTCTTCGCCCGTATACGAATGCGGCGCCTTGAAGTACAGGGCCAGGCCCTGGTCGAGCACCGTGCCGTCGCCGGCTTTGAAGGGGATGTAGGTGGCGTTGCGCGGCGCCAGCGTGGTGCCGGGGAACAGCGATTCGATCAGCGGCCCGAGCGACTTGCCCGAGGCGCGGACCACGCCGATGCCGCCGCGTCCTGGTGCGGTGGCAATGGCGGCAATGGGAGAGGTATCAAGCTTCATGCGGAAATTGTAATGGATAAAAAAAGCCCGTGACGTGCACGGGCTTTTTGGAAAGAAAGCGCTTGGCTTACTTCATGGTCGCAGGTGCGAGCTTCTTGGTAATAACCCACTGCTGCGCGATCGACACCAGGTTGTTGACCACCCAGTACAGGACCAGGCCCGACGGGAAGAACACGAACATGACCGAGAACGCCAGCGGCATGAACAGCATCATCTTCGCCTGCATCGGGTCGGCCGGCTGCGGGTTCAGCTTGGCGGTGACGAACATCGAGATCGCGTACAGCACCGGAAGGATGAACCACGGGTCAGGCTGGGTCAGGTCGGTGATCCAGCCGATCCACGGCGCGCCGCGCATCTCGACCGAGGCCTGCAGCACGTAGTACAGCGCCAGGAAGACCGGCATCTGGATCAGGATCGGCAGGCAGCCGCCCAGCGGGTTGATCTTCTCGGCCTTGTACAGCTCCATCGTGGCCTGCTGCATCTTGACCGGGTCGGCCTTGTAGCGTTCGCGGATCGCCTGCATCTTCGGCGTGACCACGCGCATCTTGGCCATGCTGCGGTAGCCGGCGGCCGACAGCGGGAAGAAGGCCAGCTTGATCAGGATGGTAAAGGCGATGATGGTCCAGCCCCAGTTGCCGAGCAGCTGGTGGATGTGGTCCATGATCCAGAACAGCGGCTTGGCGATGATAGCGAACATGCCGTAGTCCTTCACCAGCTCCAGGCCCGGGGTGATGGTTTCCAGTTTCTTCTCGTCCTGCGGGCCCGAATACAGGCGCGCGGTGTTCGAGACGGTGGCGCCCGGCGCCACGCTGCCCAGCGACTGGGTGGTGCCGATGGCGTACATGTTGGTCGCCAGCTTCTTGGTGTAGATATCGCGCGCGGTGTTATCGGCCGGAATGAAGGCCGACACGAAGAAGTGCTGCGAAATCGCCACCCAGCCGCCGTTCGACTTGGTCGAGTGCTCGGCCTTGTTCTTCTCGATGTTCTCGAAGCTCAGCTTCTGGTACTTGTCTTCCGGGGTCCACAGGGTCGGGCCGGTGAAGCTCGGGGTGAACCAGGAATCGCCAGGCGGCTTGTTGCCGTCGTGCTGGAGCTGCAGGTACAGGGCTGGCTGGACCGGCGCGGCCGTCAGGTTGGTCACGTCGTGGCGCACGTCGATGACGTAGTCGCCGTCCTTGAACGTAAAGGTCTTGGTCAGGCGCACGCCGGCCTGCTCGGCTTCGAGCACCAGTTGCACCTGGCCGTTGCTCTTGTTGAGAGGCTTGGCCACGAAAACCGTGTTGTGGTTCGGCAGCACGCCGGCCGGGGTCGTACCGATCAGGCCGGTCTGGCCCAGGTAGGTGTTGTTGCCGGCGACGTCGAACAGGACCTGGTTCTTGGTCTTATCGAAGTGGTCCGGGTAGTGCAGCAGCTCGAGGCGGCGGATCACGCCGCCCTGGGTGTCGACTTCGGCCTTGACCACGTTGGTGGTGACCGTGATGCGCTCGGCGCGTACCGGAGCGGGCGCTGCCGGCTGACCAGGGACAGCCGGTGCGCCAGCCTGGGCCGGTGCACCCGGCACGCCGGTGGTGTTATGCGTGTTGGCTGGCGCCTCGGCGACCTTGGCTGGCGGCGCCGGCGAGAACATCGACTGCTTTCCGTTCGACACCATCCAGTTGTTCCACAGAACGACTAGCGAGACGGCGAAGACAATCCACAGAATGGTACGTTTGTTGATTTCCATTGAGGTATTCGTCAGGAGTGGTTGCAACCGCAAGCGGCTGATGAGGAATGCTTGTGCCGCTTGGGCGGTACGGGGTCATGCCCGCCCGCGTTCCAGGGATGGCAGCGACCGAGGCGGCGCACCGTCAGCCAGCTGCCGCGCAGCGCACCATGGGTCTGGAGCGCCTCGATGGCATAGCAGGAACAGGAAGGATAGAAACGGCAGTTCTGCCCGAGCATCGGGGACAGCACGAGCCGGTAGGCTCGCACGATCCAGATGAGCAGGATTTTCATGGCGAGGACGGCGACGGCTGCACGGCAGCCGGAGGAGCCGCCACTTTCGCCGGCGGCGCCGGCTTGCGCGGACGCTGCGAAGCGAGCAGGCGCGACAATTCCGCGTGCAACAGGCGCTTCAGGGCGCTGTTGGTCGCGGGGCCTTGCTTGGTGTTCACCGGACGCGCCAGGCGCACGATGCAGTCGACCGACTGGATCTGGCTGGTACGGAACAGCTCGCGCGTGATGCGCTTGATGGTATTCCGGGTCACCGCGCGCGGCGCGAAACGCTTGGCCGCAACGATGCCCAGCCGCGCATGCGGCAGCGGGCTGGGCCGGGTATAGAGCACGAAATGCGCGGATTTTTGCGTGGGCCGCAAACGAAAAACGGATGAAAATTCATCCGTTTTCAGAATGCGCCGAGCGCGCGCGAAGTCGTGCGAACCTTCGCCTGTCATGTGACCGCGGTCAGCTGGTGCGGCTGGCTTAGACAGCCAGACGCTTGCGGCCCTTGGCGCGGCGTGCGTTCAGAACCTGACGGCCACCACGGGTAGCCATACGTGCGCGGAAGCCGTGCGTGCGCTTGCGACGAACGACGGAAGGTTGGTAAGTACGTTTCATGGTGGTCTCGCTTAAAGCAAATAAGTATGCAAAATCGGGTCTGACGTCTGTTCGTCAGGAATCGGCGCCAATGACAGTTCGCTTCGTTAAGCCAGCGTCACGCCACAGCTAGTCCGTGCATTTCTCGACCATCAAACGAAGGCTGAGCAGGCGGGCGGACAGGGAACCCTGAATTAGACCCTACTTGACAACCCCCTGTCAAGAAGCCTGTTGTTTTCGACGGTTGGTGATAACTTTGCATTTATCCCCAGCCCGTCACGAAAATCTGTGGCTCACCTGTGGATAACCTTCGCGAAGACAGGTAAAATAGCGTGTTACGTATCACTAAGCCGCACACAATGGATAACTTTTGGCAGACCGCTTCCGCGCAGCTGGAGCTCGAGCTGACGCCGCAACAATATAGCGCATGGATCAAACCGCTCGTCGTGCTCGACTACGAGGACGGCAAGCTGCGCATTGCGGCGCCGAACCGCTTCAAGCTCGACTGGGTTAAGACGCAGTTCGCCAACCGCATCACCGCCCTCGCCTGCCAGTTCTGGGAAGCGCCGGTCGAGGTGCAATTCGTGCTCGACCCGAACAACGCCCCGAAAAAGCCGGCCGAGGTGCGCCCGGCCCCGGACAATTCCCCGATGCCGGGAGAATTGCGTCCGTCGGTACCGGTGCAAAGCATCGAGCCGCAGGCAAACCTGAACATCGCCAATTCGCCGAAGCGCGAGCAAAGCCGCATCAACCCGGACCTGACCTTCGACAGCTTCGTGACCGGTAAGGCCAACCAGCTGGCGCGCGCCGCCGCGATCCAGGTGGCGAACAACCCGGGCGTGTCGTACAACCCGCTGTTCTTCTATGGCGGCGTCGGCCTCGGTAAAACCCACTTGATCCACGCGATCGGCAACCAGGTGATGGTCGACAACCCGGGCGCGCGCATCCGCTATATCCACGCCGAGCAGTACGTGCGCGACGTCGTCACCGCCTATCAACGCAAGGGCTTCGACGACTTCAAGCACTACTACCACTCGCTCGACATGCTGCTGATCGACGATATTCAATTCTTCGGTGGCAAGAGCCGCACGCAGGAAGAGTTCTTCTATGCGTTCGAGGCCCTGATCGCGGCGAAAAAGCAGATCATCATCACCTCGGATACCTATCCGAAAGAGATCACCGGCATGGACGATCGCCTGATCTCGCGCTTCGACTCCGGCCTGACGGTGGCGATCGAGCCGCCGGAACTGGAAATGCGCGTGGCGATCCTGCTGAAAAAAGCGCAGTCCGAAGGCGTGGTCCTGTCGGATGACGTGGCGTTCTTCGTAGCGAAACATTTGCGCTCGAACGTGCGCGAGCTGGAAGGCGCGCTGCGCAAGATCCTGGCCTACTCGCGTTTCCACGGCAAGGACATCACGATCGACATCGTGAAAGAAGCGCTGAAGGACTTGCTGTCGGTGCAGAACCGTCAGATTTCCGTGGAAAACATCCAGAAGACGGTGGCCGACTTCTTCAACATCAAGGTCGCCGACATGTACTCGAAGCGCCGCCCGGCCAACATCGCCCGTCCGCGCCAGATTGCCATGTACCTGGCGAAGGAACTGACGCAAAAGAGTCTGCCGGAAATCGGCGAACTCTTCGGCGGGCGGGACCATACCACCGTGCTGCACGCGGTGCGCAAGATCGCTAGCGACCGCCAGAAGAATGCCGAATGCAACCACGAATTGCACGTGCTGGAGCAGACCCTGAAGGGTTGATCCAGCCGTCCACCGCCGGGGCTGGCGTTCCACCCCGGCACACGGCAAAATAGTGCTGTAGCAACAATTTCACTGTATTAACACTTATCCGAGGATAACTATGCAACTGGTCAAAACCACCCGAGACACGCTTCTCCGGCCACTGCAGATCGTGAGCGGTATTGTCGAGCGTCGGCACACCATGCCGATTCTGGCCAATATCCTCATCCGCAAGGACGGCGAGAGCGTTTCCTTCCTGTCAACCGACACCGAAGTGCAGATCACCACGCATGCCAACATCGGCTCCGGCCCGGACGTGACCGGCACCACCGTGGCTGCACGCAAGCTGCTGGACATCCTGCGCGCGCTGCCGGAATCCGGCGACGTGACCATGACCCTGGCCAACAAGCGCCTGGCTGTGCAGAGCGGCAAGTCGCGCTTCGCGCTGCAGACCCTGGCCGCTGAGGAATTCCCGACCGTCTCGGTCGCGGAAAGCCACAACGCCTCGGTTACCTTGCCGCAGAAAACGCTGAAGCACCTGTTCAACATGGTGCACTTCGCGATGGCCCAGCAAGACATCCGCTACTACCTGAACGGCCTGTTGCTGGTGCTGGACGGTAACAAGGTGATCGCCGTTGCCACCGACGGCCACCGCCTGGCCTTCAGCCAGGTCGAAGCCGAGCAGACCTTCGAGCGCCAGGAAGTCATCATCCCGCGCAAGACCATCATCGAACTGCAGCGCCTGCTGGAAGAAAGCGACGAGACCGTCCAGCTGGACATCGCCGCCTCGCAGGTGAAACTCACCTTCGCCGACATCGAGCTGGTGTCGAAGCTGGTTGAGGGCAAGTTCCCTGACTACACCCGCGTGATCCCGAAGGGCTACAAGAACGACTTCACGATCAGCCGCGACGAACTGCTGCGCTCGCTTCAGCGCGCCGCGATCATGACCAGCGATAAGTTCAAGGGCGTGCGCTGCATCATCACCCCGGGCAGCATGAAGATCAGCTCGACCAACGCCGACCAGGAAGAAGCGGTGGAAGAACTGGAAATCGACTACGGCGGCGATGCCATCGACATCGGTTTCAACGTCACCTACCTGCTCGACGTGCTGAACAACCTGAAGTGCGACCAGGTGAACATCGCCCTGGGCGATTCGAATTCGTCGGCCCTGATCTCGATTCCCGACAATGGCGACTTCAAGTACGTCGTCATGCCGATGCGTATCTAAGGAACGCGTCGGGGGCCGCGCCTTGCTTTATGCGGTTGCGGCCCGAACTGAGCAGTCTGAATACACCGTTTTTTGAGAAAGCAGTCCATGTCCGAGAACACCAATCCAATGCCGGAAACGCCGAAAACGCCGGACGAATACGGCGCCGCCTCGATTCAAATTCTGGAAGGCCTGGAAGCTGTCCGCAAGCGTCCGGGCATGTACATCGGCGACACCTCGGACGGGACCGGCCTGCACCACCTGGTCTTCGAAGTGCTGGACAACTCGATCGACGAAGCACTGGCCGGCTATTGCACCGAAATCCACGTCACCATCCATTCGGATAACTCGATCTCGATTACCGACAACGGCCGCGGCATCCCGACCGGCGTGAAAATGGACGACAAGCACGAGCCGAAGCGCTCGGCCACCGAAATCGCCCTGACCGAACTGCACGCCGGCGGCAAGTTCAACCAGAACTCGTACAAAGTGTCGGGCGGCCTGCACGGCGTGGGCGTGTCCTGCGTGAACGCACTGTCGAAACTGCTGCGCGTGACCGTGCGCCAAAAAGGTAAAGTCCACCAGATGGAATTCGCGCGCGGCGTACCGCTGAACCGCGAAATCGAGATCGTCGACGGCTTCGAAGTCTCCCCGATGAAAGTCATCGGCGAGACCGACAAGCGCGGCACCGAAGTGCATTTCTGGGCCGACGAAGAAATCTTCACCACCGTCGAATTCCACTACGAGATCCTGAGCAAGCGTATTCGCGAACTCTCGTTCCTGAACAACGGCGTGAACATCAAGCTGAGCGACCAGCGCACCGGCAAGGAAGAAATCTTCGCCTTCGAAGGCGGCACCCGCGGCTTCGTGGAATACATCAACAAGGCCAAGGCGGTATTGCACCCGACCGTGTTCCAGGCCACCGGCGACCGCGTGTCCGACCAGGGCACGAATATCTCGGTGGACGTGTCGATGCAGTGGAACGACTCGTACAACGAACAGGTGCTCTGCTTCACGAACAACATCCCGCAGCGCGACGGTGGCACCCACCTGACCGGTTTGCGTGCGGCGATGACGCGCGTAATCAACAAATACATCGACGAGAACGACTTTGCCAAGAAGGCGAAAGTGGAAATCTCGGGCGACGACATGCGCGAAGGCCTGACCTGCGTGTTGTCCGTCAAAGTGCCGGAGCCGAAGTTCTCGTCGCAGACCAAAGACAAGCTCGTGTCGTCGGAAGTGCGCGGCCCGGTCGAGGAAATCGTGGCGAAGACGCTCACCGACTTCCTGAACGAAAAGCCGAACGACGCCAAGATCATCTGCGGCAAGATCGTGGAAGCCGCCCGTGCGCGCGAAGCGGCGCGCAAGGCGCGCGACCTGACCCGCCGCAAGGGCGTGATGGACGGCCTGGGCCTGTCGTCGAAACTGGCCGACTGCCAGGAACGCGACCCGGCGCTGGCCGAGCTGTACATCGTCGAGGGTGACTCGGCAGGCGGCTCCGCCAAGCAGGGCCGCGACCGCAAGTTCCAGGCGATCTTGCCGCTGCGCGGCAAGGTGCTGAACGTGGAAAAGGCGCGCTTCGAGAAGATGCTGTCGTCGGAACAGATCACCACCCTGATCGCGACCCTCGGCACCTCGATCGGCCCGGACGAATTCAACGTCGACAAGCTGCGCTACCACCGCATCATCATCATGACCGACGCGGACGTCGACGGCGCCCACATCCGTACCCTGCTGCTGACGCTGTTCTACCGCCAGATGCCGCAGCTGGTCGAACGTGGCCACATTTACATTGCCCAGCCGCCGCTGTACAAGGTCAAGGCCGGCCGTGACGAGCGCTACCTGAAGGACGACGTCGAAGAAGCGAGCTACATGATGATGGTGGCGCTGAACACCGCATCGCTGCTGCCGCGCGAAGGCGCCGACCCGATTACCGGCGAAGCGCTGTCGGAACTGGTGCGCCAGTACAACCTGGCGAACGCCATCATGATGCGCCTGACCCGCGTGATCGACCGCGCGGCGCTGACCGCGATCGTCGCCGGCGGCGTGACCCTGGACCTGACCACCCTCGACAACGCGCAAGCCTCGGCCAGCGCGATGGCGGCTGCGATCGGCGACCCGAGCGTGACGGTGAGCGTGCGTTCGGACGAGCTGAGCGAGAAGCACGCGCTGCGCATCGAGCGTATTCGCCACGGTAACGTGCAGGTCACGCAGATCGATGCTGATTTCGTGGCCAGCGCCGATTACGCAGTACTGGCGGGTTCGGCTGCCACCTTCAAGGGGCTGATGGGTGAAGGCGCCATCATCCGCCGCGGCGAAGGCGAGAAGATGAAGGAATTCGCGGTGACCGACTTCCACACGGCAATGCAGTGGCTGCGCGACGAAGCGGAGCGTGGCGTGTCGAAGCAGCGTTATAAAGGTCTGGGTGAGATGAATCCGGAGCAGCTGTGGGAGACAACCATGGATCCGACTGTGCGCCGTTTGCTAAAGGTGCAGATCGAGGATGCGATTGCGGCGGATCAGATCTTTACGACGCTGATGGGGGATGAGGTCGAGCCGCGCAGGAACTTCATTGAGTCGAATGCGCTGCAGGCGGGGAATATTGATGTCTAGCCTTATTGTATAGTCAAATGCACTGATGGGATAAGTGGCCTCTTCGGAGGCCTTTTTGTTTATATAAAACAGGTGTTAGCTCCGATATCCTTGTTAAAAAGATACAAAAATTACTTTTTCTAACCATAGATTGCTATCTACATGTGTGCTATATTTTAGGAATATAGGCAAGATTCTTCTATTGGTAGTCAAGCTAACTCTACAAAATATGAACGCATCACGGAACAAGAAGGCTAAGTTTGTTGAGTTAGCGAACAAGCGAGTTAACAGAGCTTTAAAAGATCTCGAGCTAATTGCCAACTTGGCAAATAAGCGCAACTACGACTATGACCAGGAGCAAGCGAAGAAGATAATTAAAGCTCTTCAGCATGAACTTGATCTTGTGAAACAAAGCTTTGTGAGCGGGTGTTCAGGAAAGCAAACAACATTTGAATTGTGAGAGAAATGAGCAGTAAAGATAGCCAATTAACTGCCGGCGCATTATTCGCAGGCATTGGCGGGTTCTGTGTGGGATTTCAAAATCAAGGAATTAAAACTACTTGGGCTGTTGAAAATGATTTCGCTGCAGTTGATACGTATTCCGCCAACGTAGGATCAAATATAGTTGTTCATAAAGACGGAGCACCTCAAAGTATTCTCGATGTCTCAGTTAAATCTTCAAACCTTTGTCCAGTTGACGTTCTCCATGCTGGTTTTCCATGTCAAAGCTTTTCCGTCGCCGGCGAAAGAAAAGGATTCGATGATCCGAGAGGACAATTGTTTTATGAAATCATCCGCATTTTAAGAGAATTCGGAGAAAATCGGCCAAGTGTGCTTTTACTTGAAAATTCTCCTAACATACGTATCGGCGCCGGGGGCAGCTGGTTCTTGGAATTAAGTGCTCAAATCAAAAAAGCAGGTTACTGGTTTAGGGAATCGAATGCTTTCGAACTGGACTCATTTGATCATACGGCTGTGCCACAAAAACGAAAGCGACTGTTCATGGTTGCCTTCGCCACTAATAAATTTAAAAACGGCAATCTCCGCTTAAATCTTCCAAAATTTGCAGAGCACAAACAAGTTTCTGAGTTTATTAATTTCGAAGGCGAAATTGAAGATAATAGCTATTATTTAGATAAAAATAATAAATACTATAAGATGATTACTGAAAAAATTGATCACCCCAAATCAATTTTGCAGTTGAGAAAGTATGAAGTCAGAGATAAAGGGGTGAATATCGTTCCTACGTTGACCGCGAATATGGGGCAAGGAGGTCACAATGTTCCGTTTATTGTTGACAAAAAGGGACTACGCAAGCTCACGGAATATGAATGTCTAAAGATTCAAGGTTTCCCGGATGACTACTTTTTCCCGGAAAGCGTTCCCCGAGCAAAAAGATATCAGCAGATTGGTAATTCCGTTGTACCTCCACTGATCAGCTTGATAGCAGCTGCAATTAAAGAAAAAATAGAAGAGGAAAGACTATGAGCGCAATTGGATGGATTCATCCGACCGATGATTCAGATCAATGGGATGGATTTAATGAGCCTGGAATTGAACACTTTTCTGGAAGCCCCATACGCCACTTGGCGAGAGAAGTTGTTCAGAACTCACTTGATTCATACGACGAGGTCATCGGTAAAGCAGTCAAGGTTACCATTAACGAAGTGAACATTAAGACTTCGCAAATTCCTGGCCTTGAGCAACTTATTGAGACATTCCAGCTATGCCTTATTAGTGCAGAAAATGAAAGCCCTAAAGCAAAGCAGTTTTTTGAACTCGGATTGAAAGAACTCGAACGGCCGAAAATTAAAGTCCTCGAAATTTCTGACTTCAACACGAAAGGAATCCGCGGACCAGCGAAAAATGGCGCGCCGTATTATGCCTTTATGAAAGCTAAAGGTCAGAGCAAAAAATCCTCTGAAACTGCTGGCGGATCTTTTGGAATCGGAAAATTCGCACCGTACGCAGTATCGAGACTACGTACGGTATTTGTATCAACTGTCTTTAAGTCGGAAAATGGTGAGGTCCAACAGCTCAGCCAGGGAAAATCCATCTTGATGTCCCACGATGACAAAGAAGGAAGACGTCATCAAGGCATAGGTTTCTGGGGTGTAAAGGAGAAATGCCAACCTGTTGAAAATCAAAGTGATGATATTCCGCAATGGCTCAGCAGAGCATCGAACAGCGACGAAATTTCAAAAAAAGTTGGTACAAAACTTATCATCCTTGGATTTGAGAGTCAGACCGGCTGGCAACAATCACTTGCGGCCTCTATTGCAGAGAATTTTTTCGGTGCCATTAATACTGGTCGGCTAGAGGTTTCAATTGATAAGAAATACGTAATTAATTCAAATGGCATCAGCGAAATTTTTGCAAATCAAGAAATTGTAAATGCTATCGTTAACGAAAAAAATGAGCCGGAACAATTTAAGAACAGTAGTGAGTACTATACCTGTCTTACCTCGCATGAAGATGTTTTTATTGAGCAACACCAAAATCTTCACTTAGGCCTGTGTGAGCTAAAAATTCTTGTGCGTGAAGGCCTATCAAAAAAGGTTGCATTTCTTAGAAATGGAATGTTTATATCAGATAGCTTAACTCTTCCTGGGTTAAAAAATTTTTCAGAATTTAAAGATTTTGTCGCGGTGTTCCAATGTAAAGATGACAAAGGCCTCGAACTCCTCCGCTCAATGGAGCCTCCTCGTCATGACGATTTTGAACCTGATCGTTTGCCGACTAAGGATGAACAAGGTAAAGCACGAAGAGCTCTGAAAGAGATGGCAACTTGGATCAGAGAAATGTTACGCCGTCGCGCCAAAGATCCTGTCTCGGAAATTACAAAAATTGATGAGTTAAAAGATTTTTTTGCTGACGAGGCTGATGAAGGAAAAGGAAATGGGCTCGAAGAAAAAAATCCCTTCGGGAAGATCCTAATCAAGGCTAAGCCGGTTTCTTTTAAGCCATCGAAGAGTATTGTTAGCGAAGGGGGCGCGACTGACACTGGAGGCGCAGCCAATGATAGCGAAAAAGGAAAGCTCAAGAATTCAAAAGCGGGCGAAGAAAGTCCTGGCATACCAGGTGGCGACGGGAGCGTGAGGGGCGGTGGGACTATCAAGCCCGTTGCACCGTTAGCGAATCCAAGAGCGGTTGTTATATCAAAAAACACTCGTAGAATCTCGTTTACACCGCTTGCCGACGGAAAATATGAACTGAGCCTTTTCGAGGTCGGGGCCGATAGCGACTACCAGATAGCGATCGAAAAATCTTCTGCCGGAAAAATTCATAGCGGGAAACTAGAAGTTGACGTTGAGAAGGGAAACCGTCAATCCCTTGATATCCAATTTACTGAAGACTTTGATGGCGCACTTAAGGTTGTAGCACATGAAATTTGATCGTTCTAAAACTTTCCCGTACCCGGTTTTACGTCCGTACAGCGATGATTACGTAGACGTTGAATTTCAAGCGCTAGCAGAATTTTTGATTGATGGGTCAGATATTAAAGTCCATTGCTCGTATTTAACATCTTCTATAGAACTGCAACAGCAAATCGCACTCGGAACAGCAAAATACGTTTCCATTATTTCCTGCCGCGAAACGTATCTACGCGAGATTGTTGCGACGAGCGAGACAGCGGTTGAAGTTTCAATTGATGCGGATTCCCTTAAGGGTGCTGTTGCTGTAGACGCTTATATCGTTGCAACTAAGACTATCAAGAATTATGGTTCCCCAGATATCAATAAAGAATTTGGAAAAAAACGCTTTGACTTTTTGCCAGGTGAAATCTTAGCCCAGGACGAAACCCAATGTGTTTATATCGACCGAGACCTGTTTAAACCGATTTCATCGGTATTTGAGCTCGTAAAAAACGATGCGCTAACCGGTGGGGAATGGCGAGTCAGTCTTGAACAAGACCAGGTTCGTATCGAAGTTAGTTCAGCTATGAAAGAATCGATTGACAACTCACGAAGCAGCAACCTTTGCAAAAGTGTTCTGATAAATTCAATATATTTTTCCTCTGTTGTGCATGCAGTTCAAAGATTAAAGGATGGTGGAGAGTACGAAGATCTGAAATGGGCAAAGGTTATGATTCGACAAATCCACAATGCCCATATCGACATTAACGCAACTGATGCGTACGTCATCGCTCAAAAGTTAATGAAGCATCCCTTGAGTGTGCTAAATATGTATGTTTTTTCAGGTGCTGAAAATGCTTGAGATAAAATTATTAAAAGAACGTGTAGTCAGCGACCTTCTCGCATCAGTACCCGAGAAGTTGAATATTTATCGCAACGGATCTTTCGAATCGTTGCTTGCCGACAGTTCACTATTTTTGAATTCTCCTTGCCTGCTTGACACTACCACGCAGAAATACCTAAATGAGCTTACTGGTAAGGAAGATGAAGTTGACGCATGTTTAGCAATTTCAAATGGTCTCAAAGGCATGTCTGCGTATATTGCTCGAGATGAGCGGTTATGGGTGCGTTTGTCACACATCGAATTCTTACCATACGCACGTACTCGGTGGCCTATCCCTGAAGATGACGCTAAAGCGATAACCCACATAAAAAAGCATTTTTTCGCTATCGGTTCACGTGGAATCGAACGGGATAACGCACTTTCCCGCTTATGGTGGATGTCAGAGATTTGTGGAAAGGTGCAGAATCTTTCGCTCAAAGAAGCATTACAAGCTTTTTTGTTCCAAAGCGATGTGCGCGCCAGTATCGTTGAGCGCCCT
Organism: Massilia sp. IC2-278; assembly: GCF_020708045.1. Taxonomy (GTDB): domain Bacteria; phylum Pseudomonadota; class Gammaproteobacteria; order Burkholderiales; family Burkholderiaceae_D; genus Telluria. The sequence goes on along the minus strand of NZ_JAJFES010000023.1, from coordinate 19,810 downwards.
ACAACATCCCAAAGCGCTAATGTGCTATCAGCGGTAGTGAATAAACTGCATGAGTCATATGTTGGAGATCAATCTCTTTTTGAAAGGGAAAAATTTCGAACTGTGATGAAAAGATTAAATATCGAGGGAGGGGTTAGACTATTGGAGGCTTTAGATTCTAATGAAGTAGAAGCTATTGTAAAAAAAGCGAGCACTTAGCATTTTCGTCTTTTGCAATATTCCTGACTATAGTTAGTAGAGACTCTACTGCCTGATTTAAATGCCGGGTTAAACCTATCCTGGCATTAATTATGCTAAGACTAAATCTGAGGACGTACACGTCTGTCATTATTGTGCACACACGTCGCGTACTATGCTAAACATAGTTCAGGAACCGTCGTAATCGCGTACGCCTTAACTTTTTATAAGTAAGCCTGTCGTGTTTGCTTTATCTCCACGGATCGTAAACAGGCGGCTAAGGGGCCGCTCTACCCAACGATGAAACAGCGCCCCAATAGCGATACTGGCCATCCATGCAGTAAGGACTCCAAGAGCTTGCAGATGAGGCTCAACATTAACGAACCTAGTAAAGGCGGCGTTTATTACTAAGCAGATTGGGAAGTGCGCCAGAAATACTGAGTAAGAAATATTTCCGGCAGTTTTTAGAAATTTTGCCCCTTTCGAAGCGAATGGCGCAGATCGCCCGAATATGAAGAGCAAAAACGAAACCACCAACGCAGTGGCAATACGTATGCGAAAATCAACTGCTAATGCTGCTAGTGTAGGGAGGAGCAGCATGCTGAGCAAACTATTCACTGTTTGCGATGAGCGAGTCGGATCACTTGCCCACCATGCAAACACACCTAAACCATAACTCCCGACGAAGTAAAACGCTGAGATATCCCAGCTGGGCTCACGATTGAAAAAGAACAGCGAGCTACTGACAACGGCCGTCATCATGATTGGCATCACCCAGCTTCGGAGGCGCACAGAAGCGAAATAGTCACATGAGCTGAACAGCAAGACCATTAAGGCGTACAATTGGAAATCAATTGCAACATACCAGGCTCCAGCTGACAAGGCTTCATAGCCGAGCAAATCGTGAATCAGTACGGCGTGTGCGCTAAATTGTGCAAAGGTAGGTGAGGCTGAAATTGATGAATGTGTCATCCACATATTGGCTAATGCAGATGCACCGATTGCTAGTAGCATCGCCACCAAAAACGGCGGTGCGAGCTTAATGTAACGGCGTACGATCGCTTGGAGCGGGTGAGAAACACCGGGAAGTCCGTTTGGAGCCAGCGATTTGGCAGCGAGGAAACCACCGATAACGAGGAATACCTGGACAGCTATACGGGCGTCGCCAGCAAGCCAATCAAACACCTCCGGCGCCAGCACCCGCGCATGATCCGCCATCGGCCCATAGAACGCCAAATGATGCAGCACGATCAGCTGCGCCGCCACGGCCTTCAATAGATTAATCAGTACATACTGTTTATCCTGCGCCCCAGCCGAACCGGGCGCCACTGCTACTGCTCCACTCATCGCAACCTCACCTGCTTACCTTCAACAAATCCGCTCGACGCAAATCAAGCAAGAATGCTGTCGATACTGCCGGCCGGCCGTCATCATAGCTGAGCTTGCAACTTTGTGTCGTCATACAGCTGAGCTTGCAATACTGTTGCCTGCAAGTAAAAGTTGCTTACAAGTGCAGTGTGGTACCCTCCACGCATGCGCAAGGTGCACCATCACCCAGCATGCAAGGTACATGCAGCAAACCCGCGCATTGTTTTCATGAACAACGACGTGGCCTAGCTGATGAAATTCGAAACCAAGATCAAAGCCGCTGCAGCCGCCATCATCCTGGTGATGTCGACAGTCGCCATCCTGCCGATGATCGTGAACCGCCAGGTCACGATGGTCATGGACGAGCTCGACAGCGCCGCCAACGTCGAACGCCTGCAGCTGACCTTGCTGGAAATGCTGCTGAACGCCGAGACCGCCCAGCGCGGCTTCGTCATCACCGGCAGTGAGCGCTTCCTCGAGCCCTACTATTACGCCGTCAACACCATTCCCTCCACCCAGGCCGCCCTGCGCAAGGAGATGACGAGCGGCGTGGAAATCGCACGTGCCGAAGCGATCGAGCAGGCCACTGCCGCTAAGCTGCGCACTGTGACGGAGACGATCAACCTGCGCCGCGACCAGGGCTTTACGGCAGCGTCCGCTTTCATCACGGGCGGGACCGGCAAGGCGCAGATGGACGTGCTGCGCAAACTCATCGGCAACGAATTGTCGGTGTCCGCGCAGCGCCGCAACGAAATCACAGCGCGCCTGCGCGCCACGTCGAACTCGGCGGCGAATGCCAGCTTGGTCGCGACGCTGACGAACATTCTCTTCCTCGGCGCCATGCTGATCGCCGGCCAGCGCGTGCTGCGCCAGCGCAACGCCGCCGAACACAAGGCCCAGGCCGCCGCCGAGCAGGCGGAAGTGACGGCCGGCCGCATCTCCACGCAGAACGACCTGTTATTCCGCAGTGCCGAACTGATGCATTCGCTGGAGCTGGCGGAGTCGGTCGACGAATCGGCCGGCATCATCGCCAGCTACCTGCCGCGCCTGCTGCCCCGGCTGTCGGGCAGCCTCTACCTATACAACAACTCGCGTGACCTCCTCGAACGCAAGGCAGGCTGGGGCGTGTTCGATGGCGAGCCGGAGACCATCGAGGCGCTCGACTGTTGGGCGCTGCGGCGCGGCAGTCCGCACCTGTACGTCGGTGGTGACGGACTGGTCTGCCGGCATGCGACCGGCACGAGCCTGGACCGCCTGTGCCTGCCGCTTGTCACCCAAGGCGACGTCATCGGCTGCATCACCGTCACCGGCGACGAACTGGCCAAGGCCGAGGAAAACCAGCGCGCCTGGATCGGCCAGGTGGCCGAGCAACTCGGCCTGGCGCTGAGCAACGTGAAGCTGCGCGTGTCGCTGCGCCAGCAGTCGATCATCGACCCGCTCACCCAGCTCTACAACCGCCGCTACCTGGACGAGGTGCTCAAGCGCGAGCTGGCGCGCGCCAGCCGCAGCGGCGTGCCGCTGAGCGTGCTGGTACTCGACCTCGACCACTTCAAGCGCATCAACGACACCTATGGCCACGAGGGCGGCGACGCTATCCTGCGCAAGGTAGCAGCAGCGCTGCGCGAGAACATCCGTTCGGGCGATGTCGCCTGCCGCATGGGTGGCGAGGAAATGGTGGTGCTGCTGCCCGAGTGCGATACCGAGAACGCGTTAAAACGCGCCGATGCGCTGCGCCTGGTGATTGCCGCCGGCGACGTGCTGCACAATGGCCAGCGCATTGGCGCCACCGCGTCGATCGGGGTGGCTTCCTATCCGGCGCACGGGCACAACACGCAAACGCTGGTGCATGCGGCCGACCTGGCGCTGTACGAGGCCAAGCATGAGGGACGTAATTGCGTGCGGGTGGCCCGGCAAGCGGTATCGCCTGACGCCTCTATCGACAGACATCACGCAAGCTGACCCGACGGCGGCGGCGTGTCAGGCAGTACGCTAGGCGGATGGATCTCGCAGTGAACTGGGTTGCAGCTTAGCGCCTACATAAGGTGATCCTGTTCGATCAGAACTTAAAATTATTGTCTAACTCCCTATCATCACGACGCTTTTGCTCTAGTTCATCCCGTGTCAGTGCCTCATCTTCCAAACGATACAATTCATTGACAAGCAAAAGTTCCCGAAGCTCGGAGCTTTCTCCCGTATCGATTTCGCGGTGTGCCCTGGCGTTTCGAAATGCCGCGAAAACTCCTATAAAAAGTTGTGCGCGCCCCTTCGCCTCATTTGTATCGGGAACATCCCAAGTGAGCGGAGAGCTATCAACCTGAAATGCTGCTGAAAACAATCTTTGCCCTTCTGCAACAATGCCAGTGCGCTTACGGATTATCTCTTCTAACCTCCTGTACGCGCGGCCAAGCGCGTTGTCAGGATTCAGAAAAAAATCAGCGACAAGATCATGTATTCGAGGATCGATAAGTGAAAATGGAATTGAAGACGGGTAGCGCCTGGCGAGCCGATGAGACATACCTTGCCAATGCTCATCATTGTCATTGATGTAGTAATGCCAACGCTGTGGGCGCACTGCTCGTAGTTCATAGATGAGATCAAGATCAGCTCGCAACAAACATGAGCTGTTCAGCCGATCCATGAGAGGAGGCGAAACTACATACTCTTCAATGTCTACACGGTGAAGCTCTAAAATTTGGAGAATATCAGACAGACCGCCTGGTGCTTCTCCTCTATACCCTGAGGCAAATCCTGCTTTGACCGCTAGACTCCGCTCAAATTCGATGTCTAGAAGAAACGCATGATCTGCTCCACAGGTGAGCAACCTTGCGTGTTCAATGCAGGCACCATTATTGATTAGACTAGTAACGGCAGTAACACATGCGCTTGTAATTCCATGTAGACCGATGTATTCGATACCAGCAAGGGCATTTATCGGCAGTGATTGTGCCTTCATCTAATTCTCTTTAGTCTTCTAGAGCAACGCTGTTAGTAATTTTTTCTAAGGTTCTTTCGCCAGCATCCCCTTCGTTTTCCTGCTGATCACCTTCCCCGCCACCCTAAATTCCCCTGCCCCCGTGTAATGCAAGGTCTCCGGATGCTTCGGCGAGCGCGCCACCCGCGCCGCCACCACTTCCCAGATAAAGAAGTTGTATTTCTCCACCAGGCAATCGTCATGCAAGCGGCAGACAAAATTCGCATAGCATTCGCGAATCACCGGCGCCGGCGTATCGAACCCATCCTCGACGCTCAAGCCATAGCGCTCGAACTTGTCGACCTCACTACCCGAGGAAGTCCCGATCCCCACCGCCGCATCCACTAGCGCCGCGGTCGGCACATTGATCACACACTCCCGGCTCCGTCGCACCAGCTCGAAACTGTGATTCGACGATGCAATCACGCATCCCACCAATGAAGGCGAAAACTCCATCACCGTATGCCACCCCATCGTCATCACATTCCGCTCACCCGCATGCGATGAACTGAGCAGCACGATCGGCCCCGGCTCCAGGACACGCCGCACCTGCTCCAGCGGCAAATCGACCTTGTCGAAGCGGCGTGTCACGTCACCGCCTCGCTGCGGTCCAGCACCTGCAGCGACGCGCGGTCGCTCATCACCATCACCAGCTTCAATCTCGCCCGCGTCATGCCGACGAAGAGTTTACGCAGCACCAGATCGTTCATTTCCTCGAAGTCGATCTCGGTAAAGATCAGGCAAGGCGCGCTCTGCCCCTTGAAGCGGTACACCGACTCGGCCAGCAATCCTCCCTCGCGGAACACCGGATTGCCGAACAAATCGTAGGCCCCGGTAAACGAGCGCAGCGTGTGCGCATCGCTCAATTTGTCCATGTTCAGGATGGTCGACTTCTCGCGTCCGCGGAACGAACAGATCGCAATATCCTGGCGCTGGAAGCCGGCCTGCAAACACAGCGTCACCGCGCGCCGGGTCTGGGCTAGCATGGCCTCGACGTCACCCTCGGGATAGGTCAGCTCCTCGATCTCGGCCCCCTTGAACGGGCTGCCCGCCTCCACCGGCTGGCGCGCCGCGCCGAGCGACTGCAACATGCTGACGATCTGGCGCGGGCTGCGGTAATTCGTGTTCGAGTGCAGCACCACCCAACCCGGTAGCGGCACCATGGCGCGGCCATACAGATTCTGGTCCGGGTCCTCAAGCCAGATGGCGCGTCCGTTTTCCTTCAGCATGCCGAGCACGATGTCGCGCCAGGCCAGCGAAAAATCCTGGCCCTCGTCGACGATCAGCACGTCGAACTGCCAGGTTTCCGGCAGCGTGGCGGACGACAGCGCGCCTTCGATCCTGTCCCAGACCTCGGGTGCGCCGTAGTCGGGCGTCACGTCCTGGGCGCGCATCCAGGCGTCGCTCAGCATGTGGAAGGTGGCGACGCGTCCGCCAGCCGGCACCAGGCGTTCGATGTGGTCGGCCAGCGGCCGGTTGAAGCACACGTACAAGGGCCGCAGCCCGGCGTCGATGGCGGCGGTGTATTCGGCCAGCGCCAGCTGGGTCTTGCCGCTGCCGGCCGTGCCCACCACGCGCAGGCGGAACGGGGAGAATTCCAGGCGCCGCGCCCAGGTCGCCAGGCCGCCGGACAGGCGCGTCACCATCTTCACGGCCGAGCCGATCATGGCGCTCGGGTCGGGGCGCAGACTCAGGGTGTCGCCCAGGAAGCGCGTCACCTTGTCGAAGTCCTCGGTCTTCTCGGTCAGCGGCAGCGCCTCGCGGATCACCTGGGCCAGGCGGCCCTTGCGGGTGGAATCGATGATGTGGGCGGGGTCGATGCCGGCCAGGTGCGGGTCGCGCACGATGTAGTCGGGGCAGTACAGCAGGTAGTCGATCGACAGCTCGCCCTGGTAGCGCCGGCTGAAGCCTTCGATGGTGTGCAGGATCTGGGTGCGGATCTTCCGCGGCTTGCCCTGGTAGTTCTTGACCAGGCCGTCGCGCGTTTCGTTGAGGAAGCCGGCGACCTGTTCGATCAGCAGCATGCGCCCGTTCGGCGCGACCACGATGAAGTCGACGTCGCCGTACACCGAGTAGCCTTGCTCCACGTTGGTCCAGTGCACGCCGTGGTAGATGACATAGGGATCGTTGACGAAGCGCTTGTCGAGCAGGGCGAGGGTTTCGATCTCGCGCGCGGCGGCGCCGGTGACCGACATTTCGCGCCAGCCAGTAGGGTGGATTTGGGCCATGGTGGTTTCCAGCATCTGCCGTGACGATGATGACAAGATTGTAATGGTGTTCGCGCCTGGCAAACACACTATTGGCACAGGGAGCACCGGCGGCGCACGGCTGACACGTGTAAGCGTTACGCAATTGGCCTAAGTTACAATCGCGAAGGCAATCACGCTTCCAACGGAACACACATACATGAGGCCACAGCAAGAAGGCTTGGATTTCGATGGGCTGAAAAATGTCCTGGCCATCGCGGTGCGCGGTGCGCCCTACGAGGCAACCCTGCACAGCATGCTGGGCGAAGCGCGGCGCATGATCGGCGAGCAGGCCTGGGCCGGCATCTACCTGGCCGAAGCCTGCTGCAAGCAATTGCGCCTGACGGCGGCCAGCGGCCTGCCGCCGGAATTTGCCGCGGCGCTGGCGCTGCTGCCGGTCGGGCCGACCGAAGCTGCCTGCGGGCGGGCCGTGCATTCGGGCCAGATCGTGATCGTCGACGACGTGCTGACCGAGCCGCTGCTGGCGCCCTACCGTCCGCTGGCGGCCAGCCACGGCGTGCGCGCCTGCTGGTCCTTCCCGCTGCATTCGCCGGGCGGGCGCGTGCTCGGCACCCTCGCCTTTTATCATCCGGCCCCGAGCGCGCCGAGCGCGGCGCTGCGCGGCGAGATCGCCTATTTCGCCGACCTGGTCGCCCTGCTCACCGAGCGCCACCTGCGCGAACAGGAAAACGAGGCGCGCCACGAACACGCACAGCGCGAGCTGGCGGCGATGGTGGCCGCATCCGAACGCGAGCGCCGGCTCTACGAAGCCGTGCTGTCGAACACGCCGGACCTGGCCTACGTGTTCGACCTCGATCACCGCTTCACCTACGCCAATGCGGTGCTGCTGCAGATGTGGGGCATGACGCGCGAGCAGGCGCTCGGCAAGAACTGCCTCGAACTCGGCTACCCGGACTGGCACGCCGCCATGCACGGCCGCGAGATCGAACAGGTGAAGGCAACCCGGGCCCCGATCCGCGGCGAGGTGCCCTTCCACGGCACCTTCGGGCGCCGCATCTACGAATACATCTTCGTGCCCATCCTGGGGCCGGACGGCGAAGTCGAGGCGGTGGCCGGCACCACGCGCGACGTTACCGACCGCAAGCGCTTCGAGGAAGAGCTGCGCGACAGCGAACTGCGCTTCCGCACCATCACCAACGCCATGCCGCAGATGGTGTGGACCGCGCTGCCGGACGGGACGATCGATTACCACAACGAGCAGTTCTATGAATTCGTGGGCCTGCAGCCCGGCCAGGCCGAAGGCGATAACTGGGCCGAGGTCCTGCTGCATCCCGACGACCAGGCCGACGCGCACGCGGCCTGGCTGCGCAACGTCGCCAGCGGCGAATCCTGGGAGCGCACCTTCCGCCTGCGCCACCATTCCGGCACCTACCGCTGGGTCCTGGCGCGCGGCCTGGCCCTGCGCAACGAGGCCGGCGAGATCGTCAAGTGGCTGGGCACCGACACCGACATCCACGAGAACAAGCTGAACCAGGAGGCGCTGCAGGAAGCCAACCACCGCAAGGACGAGTTCCTGGCGATGCTGGCGCACGAGCTGCGTAACCCGCTGGCGCCGATCAGCGCCGCGGCCCAGGTGCTGCGCATCGCGCCCGGCCAGCCCGACAAGGTGCGCCAGTACAGCGAGGTGATCACGCGCCAGGTGAACCACATGACGACGCTGGTGAACGATCTGCTCGACGTCTCGCGCGTCACGCGCGGCATGGTGCAGCTGGAGATGGCCGAGGTCGACATCAAGGCGGTGGTTACCCAGGCCGCCGAGCAGGTGCAACCGCTGATCGAGGCCGGCCGCCACACGCTGCTGGTGCAGCCGGGCGCGGCGCCCGCGCTGGTGCGGGGCGACCGTGCGCGCCTGATCCAGGTGACGGCCAACCTGCTGGCGAATGCCGCCAAGTACACGCCGGCCGGCGGGCGGATCGTGCTGTCGGTGGAAGCGCTCGGCGACAAGGTCCGGATCGACGTCGCCGACAACGGCAGCGGCATCGAGGTCGCCCTGCTGCCGCAGGTATTCGACCTGTTCGTGCAGGGCAAGCGCACGCCCGACCGCGCCCAGGGCGGCCTCGGTCTCGGCCTGGCGCTGGTGAAGAACATCGTCGGCATGCACGGCGGGAAGGTGGCGGCGCGCAGCGACGGGCCGGGCCAGGGCAGCACCTTCGCGGTGGAGTTGCCGCTGCTGGCGCAGGCGGGAGCCGTATCGGCTGCGCCTGCGGCTGCCGTGGCGTCGGCACCGGCCGTGGCGCCGGGCGGCGCGGCCGCCGCCACCCGGCGCCTGCGCATCATGCTGGTGGACGACAACGTCGACGCCGCGCAGACCCTGGCCGCACTGCTGGAAGGCGCGGGCCACCTGGTCCAGACCATCAACGAACCGCGCGCGGCGCTGGCTGCCGCCACGGCCCAGGCGCCGGATGTGTTCATCCTCGATATCGGCATGCCGGACATCGATGGCCACGCGCTGGCACGCCAGCTACGCACCCAGCCGGCGCTGGCCGGCGCCGTCTATCTTGCGCTAACCGGGTACGGGCAAGCCAGCGACCGCGCCAGCTCGCGCGAGGCGGGGTTCGATCATCACCTGGTGAAGCCGGTGGATGCGGGGCAGTTGCTGGCCTTGCTGGATGAGCGCGCGAATGCGCCTGCACGCGACGTGGCCTGAGCACTACGCGTTGCCGCGCTGCTTCCGGTTGTCGAAACGGTGACCGTACGGTGGGGTTATTGATGCCGGGGGCATCAATGACGAAGTGCTCACGCGGAATGCCGATCAATGTTGGCGCTGATTGATGACGAGACGGCGGCCTACCGGAAACGCATCCAAATGATCATTCGCATACGCCACGTCTTGGCGGCATGCGCGATTAGAAACCTAGCCAACATCACGCATGCATCCGCGTGGGCACGGAGTGCCCACCGTACGGTTACGGCCAACGCATCAATCATCCGCCAACACAATTCCACGGTTTTTACAACACCCGCCCCACGTCATCCATTTTTGTACTATCATAAGTTACATGAGACGCGACAGCAAACTATCCTCGGTCCTGCACCTGCTCCTGCACATGGCCCACAGCGACCGGCCGCTCACTTCCGACGAGCTGGCCGGCTTCCTCCACACCAACCCGGTGCTGGTGCGGCGTACCCTGGCCGGCCTGCGCGAGCGCGGCTATGTCGGCTCGGGAAAGGGCCATGGCGGCGGCTGGATCGTCACGGCCGACCTGCACCAGGTCACCCTGCGCGACATCTACGACGCCGTCGGCGCGCCCACCGTGTTCGCGATGGGGAACCGGGTCGAGGAGCCGACCTGCCTGGTCGAACGGGTAGTCAACCAGTCGCTGGCCTCGGCCTTCGACGAAGCCGAAGCCCTGTTGATCAGCCGCTTCGCCGGCGTCACGCTGGCCGAGCTGTCCGAACGCTTCAACACGCAGTACGCCCAACATCGAGGAGCACCCCATGTCCACCATCCAGAACCCGATTGAATTCGACGCCATCGTCATCGGCGGCAGCTACGCCGGCCTGTCCGCCGCCATGCAGCTGGCGCGGGCACGGCGCCGCGTGCTGGTGGTCGACGCCGGCCAGCGCCGCAACCGCTTCGCCAAGCGCTCGCACGGCTTCCTCACGCAAGACGGCACCGAAGCCGCCGCCATCGCCGACCAGGGCCGCGCCCAGTTGCTGGCGTATCCGACCGTGCGCTGGCTGGAAGGCAAGGCGGTGCAGGCCGTGGCCGAGGGCGAAGGTTTTCGCATCGTGCTGGAAGACGGCGCCGCCGTGCATGGCCGGCGCCTGGTGTTGGCCACCGGCGTGATCGACGACCTGCCGGCCATCGAGGGCCTGGCCGAGCGCTGGGGCAAGAGCGTGTTCCACTGCCCCTACTGCCACGGCTATGAACTGGACGAAGGCGCGATCGGCGTCATTGCGACCGGCGAGCTGGCGATGCACCATGCGCTGATGCTGCCGGACTGGGGAACGGTCACGCTGTTCCTGAACGGGGCCTTCGAGCCGGATGCGGCGCAGCTGGCGGCGCTTGCTGGAAGGGGCGTGGCGCTGGAGCGCACGCCGGTGGCCCGTATCGAAGGTGAGGCCGACGTGGTGCTGGAGGATGGCCGTACCTTGCGAATGGCGGGGCTGTTCGTGATGTCGCAGATGCGCATGGCCAGTCCGATCGCCGCGCAGCTCGGGTGCGCGATGGAGGATGGCCACGCCGGGCAGTTCGTGCGCACCGACATGATGAAGGCCAGCAGCGTGGCGGGGGTGTTCTGCTGCGGCGACATGGCGCGCGCGACGGGGAACGTGGCGATGGCCGTGGCGGATGGGGCGATGGCGGGGGTGGGGGCGCATCGGTCCTTGATCGAGGCATTCAACGTCCCGGCCTGACCGGCCACAGGCAGCAACCGTACGGTGGGCACTCTGTGCCCACGCGGATGCGTGCGTGGTGTTGGCCATGTTTGTATCGTACATGCCGCCAGATCGCGGCGTATCCGGATGATCATTTAGATACGTTACCGGAGGGCCAGCGCCGCGTCATCGAATAAAGCTGATAATGCGCGGCGTTCCGCGTGGGCACGGCGTGCCCACCGTACGGGTCAGCGCCGCCGGCCTGACCTGGCGCCACATGAACACACGCCACGCAACCTGAACACGTTCCCCACCCTCCTGCCGTGTTCCCATTGGTGCTAGACTGCACGCGCCGACCGACTTCCGCCGCCCCAGCACTCGATGCCCGATTCAACGCTCTTCAAACACCTTACCGCCAGCACCATCGTCACGGCCACCTGCGTCCTCGGCCTGCTGTATTTCGGCCGCGACGTGCTCGAACCGCTGGCCCTGGCCTCGATCCTGAGCCTGGTGCTCGCGCCCCTGATCCGCACCCTGCGCCGGGTCGGCCTGCCGCAGCTGCCGGCCACGCTGCTGTCGGTGGTCCTGGCCGGCACCTGCGTGGTCGGCATCGGCACCATCCTCGCTTTCCAGCTGGTGGCCGTCACGCGCGACCTGCCGCAGTATCGCGCCGCGATCAAGTCGAAAGTGGAAAAGGTGCGCGAGATTACCGAGCGCCCCTTCGCCCGCCTCGAGGCCGAGCTGAGCGCGGTCACGCCGCAGTTTTCTCCGCCGCCGGCGCCGCCGGTGACGGTCAAGCGCGGCACGCTGACCACCGCCGCGAATCAGCCGCTGCCGGTGGAGGTGCGCGCGCCGCGTCCGACCACGCGCGACGCCCTGGCGCGCATCCTGTCCTGGGTGCTGGGGCCGATCGGCGAGGCCGGCCTGGTGCTGGTGCTGCTGGTCTTCATCCTGCTCGAACACGAATCCCTGCGCGACCGCGCGATCCGGCTCGCCGGCCAGGCCGAGATCGGCCGCACCGTGCGCGCTCTGGCCGATGCCACGCGCGGCGTGTCGCGCTTCTTCCTGTCGCAGTTCATCGTCAACCTGACCTTCGGCGCCCTGATCGGCGCGGTGCTGTGGGCTTTCGGCGTGCCGCATGCGCTGCTGTGGGGCGCCCTGAGTGGCCTGATGCGCTTCGTGCCCTACCTCGGCATCATGGCCGCCGGCGCCATGATCGCCGTGTTCGTGGCGGCCATCGACCCGGGCTGGACCCTGGCCCTGTCCTGCCTGGCCGTGTTCGTGGCGCTGGAACTGCTGGTGGCGAACGTGATCGAACCGAAGGTGTACGGCCACAGCTCCGGCCTGTCGCCGCTGGCGGTGATCGTCTCGGCGCTGTTCTGGGGCGCGCTGTGGGGGCCGATCGGCCTGCTGCTCTCCACTCCGCTGACCCTGTGCCTGGTGGTGGCCGGGCGCCATGTGCGGGCGCTGGAACCGGTCACCATCCTGCTCGGCGAGGTGCCGAACGTGACCCACTCGCAGCGCTTCTACCAGCGCGTGCTGAGCGGCGACCGCCGCGCCATCATCGAGGACGCACGCGGCTACATCGCGCGCCATGGTTTTGCGCGCTATTGCGACCAGGTGCTGCTGCCCGGCCTGGTGCTGGCCGTGGCCGAGCAGCGCGGCAACCAGCTCGACAGCGCGCAAGCCGAACATATCCGCGCCACGATCGCCGACGTCGCCACCGCGCTCACGCCGGTCTCGGCCTTCCCGGGCAACCGCCGGCGCCAGCGCGTGTCGCTGCTCGACGCGAATGTCGGCGCCCACCTGCGCAAGATGCGCGAAGAGAAGCTGGGTCGCTGGCAGGGTTCGCTCGACGTGCCCGCGCGCTCGGTGGTGCTGTGCGCGGGCCTCGGCACCGAGCGCGACGACATTCTCACCGAACTGCTGGTGCGCACCCTGCGCGAAGCCGATATCGATGCGCGCAGCACGGTCGTCGGCGCCGAGCAGGAAAGCCCGGGGCCGGATGCGGCCGACCTGATTTCGACCGTGTTCATCACCTACCCGGTGGAAGCGACGCTGGCGCAGTGGCTGGACGCGGCCAAGGACCTGCACGCGCGCCTGCCGAACGTGCTGCTGGTGACGATCCGCCTGCCGTTCGGCGAAGCCTCGGTCAGCCAGGCCGTGGTGCAGGAGCACGTGGACATGGTGCTGCGCTCGTTCGAGGAGAGCCTGGCCTTCGTGGCGCCCGAGCGTACCGCCCAGGCCGCCTGACCCTGGCGGAACAAGGCCTGCGGGCGCTCTTGTGTATCATGCAAGTGCGCCCACCGACCTTCCGCCAGCATGACCTACCGTCTCGCCATCTTCGACTTCGACGGCACGCTTGCCGACTCGTTCCCCTTCTTCCTCAGCGTGTTCAACCAGATCGCCGACCAGCACGGTTTCCGGCGCATCGACATCACGCAGGTGGAGCGCCTGCGCCACTACGAACCGCGCGACATGATGCGCCACGTCGGCATGCCTCCCTGGAAGCTGCCGCTGGCCGCCGCCAGCTTCAAGAACCTGATGAGCGAGAACGCCGGCCAGGTGCGCCTGTTCCCGCAGGTCGACCATGCCCTGCGCGAACTGGCGCGCGGCCATCTCGAGCTGACCATCGTGTCGTCGAATTCCGAATACAACGTGCGGCAGGTGCTGGGGCCGGAACTGGCTTCGCTGATCAGCCAGTATGAATGCGGGATGTCGATCTTCGGCAAGACTTCGCGTATCCGCAAGGTGGTGAAGCGGGCGATGGTGGAACCGTCGGCGGCGCTGTACATCGGCGACCAGGCCACCGACGCCGAAGCGGCGCGCAAGGCCGGGGTCGACTTCGCGGCGGTGCACTGGGGCTATGCGCCGATCGAGGTGCTGCGCAAGGTTGATCCGGAGCATGAGTTCGATAGGCCAGGGGCGCTGGCAGGAATCGCGACATTGTAGGGTGGGCCGGGCCGCGCAAGGCACCCTGTGCCCACGCGGAACGATGCACAGTGTTTGCAGCTTTACGGAACATCGTTAACGCTAACAATATGCGGTAGGCCGGGCCAACAATGATCATCGTTCCGCGTGGGCACGGGGTGCCCACCCTACAAATTCGCCCACCGCCTGCAAAAAAATACTTCGCATGCTAAACTTTAGTACTCAAATGAATTACCTCACAGCATGAATCCCCTTGACCACACCCTGATGCAACTCACCGCGACGCTCACGCACGCCTCGCGTGCCTACAAGGCCATGGCCGACAAGGTCGCCTCGCAGTACAGCCTGTCCCAGGCCACCGCCCTGCCGGTGCTGATCCTCGGCCGCCTCGGCCAGGACGGCGTACGTCCCGGCGTGCTGGCCGAGGCCCTGGGCCTGGAAGCCTCGTCGCTGGTGCGCGTGATCGACCTGCTCATCGAAAACGGCCTGGTCGAACGCCACGAAGACCCGCAGGACCGCCGCGCCAAGTTGCTGCAGCTCACCGCCGACGGCAAGACCCGCGCCGCCCAGATGGAAGAAGCGCTGATCCCCTTCCGCCGCAACCTGTTCGCCGAGTTCGACCAGGCCGACATCGATACCTGCCTGCGCGTGCTGACCGGCCTGCAATCGAAGATCAAGCCTTGCGAACAACAGCCTGGGGACAAGCAGGCGTGAAGCTCTTCAGCAAGGCCGAAGTCCTGTTTTCGGTAAAAAGTTTCACGGCAGCGATGCTCGCGCTTTACCTGGCGATGCGCATCGGACTGCCGCGTCCATTCTGGGCGCTGATGACGGCCTACATCGTCGGCGCCCCCTTCTCCGGCCCCACCCGCTCGAAGGCCCTGTACCGCTTCGGCGGCACTTTCCTCGGCGCCTTTGCCTCGGTATTGATCGTGCCGGCGTTTGCGAATTCGCCCGAGCTGCTCTCGTTGGCCCTGGCACTGTGGGTCGGCGTCTGCCTGTACGTGTCGCTGCTGGACCGCACGCCGCGCTCCTACCTGATGATGCTGGCCGGTTACACCGCCGGCCTGATCGCCTTCCCGGCCGTGAACGACCCCGGCACCATCTTCGACATCGCCCTGGCGCGTGTCGAGGAGATTTTGCTCGGCATTACCTGCGCGACCGTCGTGCATTCGCTGGTGTTCCCGCAAAGCTTCGGCCCGGTGATGCTGGCCCGCCTCGACAACGCCCTGCGCGACGCCCGCAACTGGATTGCCGATGCGCTGGCGCCGGCCGGCGATGAAAAAAGCACCGGCGACCGCCGCAAGCTGGCCGGCGACATCACCGAGCTGCGCATGATGGCCGTGCACCTGCCCTTCGACACTTCGCACCTGCGCTGGACCGGGCGCGCCATCCACGCGCTGCAGGAACGCCTGGCCGCGATGGTGCCGATGCTCTCGGCCATCGAAGACCGCCTGCTGGCGCTGCGCCAGCTGGGCGCGCTGGAAGAAAACTCGCGCTGGCGCACCCTGCTGGCCGACATCACCGCCTGGGCCGGCACCCGCAAGGACGAAACGCCGCAAGACCCGCAACGCCTGCGCGCCGCCATCGATGCCCTGGCGCCCACGCCTTCGCGCAACAGCAGCTGGCTGGAACTGGTGCAGCTGAACCTGGCCGCGCGCCTGCGCGCCCTGGTCGACGCCGGCGCCGAGGCGCAAACGCTGCGCCACCATATTGGAGCGGGTGCGGCGGGCGCCCTGCCGCCGGAAGCGCGCCACCTGCCCGGCGTGCCGGTGAACGCCCTGCACCTGGACCGCGGCATGGCCGTGGTGTCGTCGCTGGCGGCGATCATCGCCACCCTGGCTGGCTGCGCCTTCTGGATCGCCACCGGCTGGCCTTCGGGCGCCGCGATGCCGATGATGGCGGCGGTGATGTCCTGCTTCTTCGCCACCCAGGACGACCCGGTGCCATTCATCAAGGGCTTCCTGGTGTGGACGATTTATTCGGTGCCGCTGTCGGCCTTTTACCTGCTGGCGGTGCTGCCGGCCATCCACAGCTTCGAGATGCTGGTGCTGGCCTGCGCCCCGGCCTTCCTGGTGCTGGGGGCGCTGATCGCGCGGCCCGCCACCTTTGGCCGCGCCATGCCCTTCCTGTTCGGCATCGGCGGCACCCTGGCCCTGCAGGATACGAACACGGCCGACGCCGCTTCCTTCATCAACTCGACCCTGGCGCAGCTGGCCGGGCTGGCGCTGGCGGTGCTGGTGATCGGCGTGTTCCGCAGCGTAAGCGCCGGCTGGACCGCGCGCCGCCTGCTGCGTGCCGGCTGGAAGGAACTCGCCACCATGGGCGACGGCCGGCAAGTGCCGTCGATGCCGGAATTCTCGGCGCGCATGGTCGACCGCATTGCCCTGCTGACGCCGCGCCTGGCCATGGCCGGCGCCCAGCAGGACCTACAGGCGGCCGACGCCCTGGTCGATTTGCGTATCGGCCTGAACATGACGCAATTGCTCGCCGCCCGCCACGAACTCGGCCGCAGCCAGGCCGCGCTGTGGGCGCTGCTGGAACATTTGTCGCAGCACTTCGATGCACGTCCACATCACGATGCCGAAGAAGATGCGCACCTGCTGGCCTCGATCGACAACGCCCTGCGCTCGGTCAGCGCGGCGCAGACCTCGACCGCCCAGCGCGACGCCCTGGCGGCGCTGGCCGGTATCCGCCGCGACATGTTCCCCGCGGCGCCACCCTATCAACCCTCGCCCGTACTAGAAAAGGAGATCCGATGATCGGCGAAGTCAGCCTCTACGGCATCTATGTTCCACCGCTGCTGCTGCTGGCCCTGCTCGCGCTCGTGGTCTCGCGCCTGTTCAACTGGGTGCTCGCGCGCACCGGCCTGTACCGCCACATCTGGCATCCGGCGCTGTTCGATTTTTCGCTGTTCGTCATCGTGCTCGGCGCCCTGGTGTTCTTTGGTTCCAATCTGTTCTGAATCTGTCCTGAATTTACTTTGATCATGTTCAAGAAATTTTCTCTTCCGGCAGTGGGCCGGGTCGGTATCACCCTGATCGCCGCCGCCGGCGCCGTGTACGCGGGCTGGCAGTTGTGGCGTCATTACGAAGTCGAACCCTGGACCCGCGACGGCCGCGTCAAGGCCTACGTGGTGCAGGTCGCGCCCGACGTCACCGGCCAGGTGACGAAAGTGCACGTGCACGACAACCAGCAGGTGAACGCGGGCGACTTGTTATTTGAAATCGACCGCGCGCGTTTCGAACTCGCCCTGCGCCAGGCCGAGGCCGCCGAGCAATCGGCGCAGGCGGCGCTGAACCAGGCCCAGCGCGAATCGCGCCGCAACGTCCAGCTCGACGACCTGGTGGCGGCGGAGACGCGTGAACAAGGCCAGTCGCGTGTGGAAACGGCGCGCGCCGCGCTGGCCCAGGCCGTGGTGAACCGCGACACCGCCAAACTGAACCTGGAACGCACCCAGGTGAAATCGGTGGTCAACGGTTTCGTTACTAACCTCGACTTGCGGCCGGGCGCGTATGTCAGCGCCAGCCATCCGGTGATGGCGCTGGTCGACCGCGGTTCCTTCTACGTCGAAGGTTATTTTGAAGAAACCAAGCTGCCGCAGATCCACCTCGGCGACCGGGTCGCCGTGTCGCTGATGGGCGCGCAACAAAAGCTTGGCGGCCACGTGGAAAGCTTTGCCGAAGGCATTTCCGACCGCGACCGCACCACCGGCACCAACCTGCTGCCGAACATTAACCCGACCTTCAACTGGGTCCGCCTGGCGCAGCGCATTCCGGTGCGCGTGGCGCTCGATCCGGTGCCCGTCAACGTCCGCCTGGTTGCCGGCCAGACCGCCACCGTGCAGGTGTTGCCGGGCGCGGCCAAGCCGGCCGCACGCCCGCAGGCACAGGCGATGGCGGCGCCGAGTTCGCTGAAAACTAAGCGGTGATCATGATGGACTATCGAACTTTTTCCTTGAAAGCGGGAGCGCTGGCGGCCTTGCTGGCCGTGAGCGCCTGCAGCACCACCGTCGGCCCGAACTACCATGTGCCGGACGAAGCCGTGATGAAGCGGCCCGACGCCGCCGCGCCCTTCGTCGGCGGCGCGGAAAAGCCGTTCACGCCAGAACCGCTGCCGAAGCAATGGTGGCGCCTGTACCACGACAGCACGCTGGACGGCCTGGTCGATCAAGCCTTTGCCGCAAACACCGACCTGCGCGTTGCCGCCGCCAACCTGGCGCGCGCCCGCGCCGTGCTGTCGGAAGCGGAAGAACTGCGCCGGCCGGAAGCGAGCGTCTCGGCCGCGCCTGCCTATGGCCGCGCATCCGGCGCCGCCAACGGTTTGCCGGGTTCGATGGCGGACCGCGCCACCTACGACACCGGCCTGCACGTGTCCTATCAACTCGACTTGTTCGGCAAGATCCGCCGCGCCGTGGAAGCGGCCGGCGCCGATACCGAGGCCGCCCAGGCCGCACTCGACCTGACCCGGGTGACCGTGGCCGCCGACACCGCGCGCGCCTACGCCGAGGCCTGCTCGGCCGGGCAGCAGATCGCGATTGCCCAGCAATCGGTGGACTTGCAGCGCAAGTTTGCCGACTCCACCGCGCAGCGCGTGAAGCTGGGACGCGGCACGGCACTCGACAACAGCCGTGCGCTGGGTCAACTGGAGCAACTCCGCGCAGCCCTGCCGCCGCTGGAGGCACAGCGCCGCACGGCCCTGTACCGGCTGGCGGTACTGACGGGCGATGTACCGGGCAAGTTCCCTCAAGCAGTGGCGCAATGTGCGAAGGTGCCGCAACTGGCGGCGGCGATTCCGGTGGGCGATGGTGCAGCGCTGCTGCGCCGGCGCCCGGATATCCGCCAGGCCGAGCGTTCGCTGGCGGGTGCCACAGCGCGCATCGGCGTGGCGACGGCGGAACTGTATCCGCAGATCAGCCTGGGACTGACGGCGGGCAGCACCGGCGGCTTATCAAGCCTTGGCGAAGGCAATACCTTCCGCTACAGCCTGGGGCCGCTGATTTCCTGGACGATTCCCTCGACCGGTACGGCACGCGTGCGCATCGAACAGGCGGAAGCGAGCACGGCGGCATCGCTGGCGCGGTTCGACGGCGTGGTGCTGAATGCCTTGCGCGAGACCGAGACGGCCCTGACGGCGTATGCGCGCGAGCTGGACCGGAATGCGGCGCTGAAGGCGGCGCGGGACCAGAGCGCGCTGGCGTCGCAACAGGCGGCCAGGCTGTACCGGTTCGGGCGGACGGACTTCCTGACCACGCTCGATGCGGAGCGGACGCTGGCGTCGGCGCAGGCGTCGGTGGCGGCGTCGGATGCGAAGCTGGCCAGTGACCAGGTGGGGCTGTTCCTGGCGCTGGGTGGGGGTTGGGAAAAGGCCGGGGAATAACTGGGACGTTATCGTTTCCCGTAAGGTGAGGTCATTGATACCGGGGGCATCAATGACGAAGGGACCGTAGGGTGGGCCGGGCCGTGCTAGGCACTCCGTGCCCACGCGGTTACGTGCCCATGCTTGCGGACACGTGCTGCGAATTGTCGCTCGCGAAATATGCAAACAAACGCGACACGAGCGCTGGCGACTGGCGGCCATGGCGCGAGCGAAATATCAACGCTCGTGGCCAAAGGATACGCACGTAACCGCGTGGGCACGGAGTGCCCACCGTGTAAGGGCAAAGTAGAAATGTCCGGTTTGGGCAAAGTAGAAATGTCTGCTTTTGCGCGATAGCTCATGCTGTCGACTCTGAATAGTTTGGAGTCCAGCGTGAGCAAAACCGGGGGCATGACAATGC
>NZ_JAJFES010000022.1 GCF_020708045.1 Massilia sp. IC2-278 | reverse complement strand
CTGTGCGTCCATCAAATATCGACGGCGTCTACAACGTCTTCTACTGCAACTGGGAAGTAAAGAATATCGATCTACGAATCGACGGCGAGAGCAGCTAGAATAGCCCGGCACATGTGTTACCCATGTCCCTGTGCTAAACAAGTGCCCACCGTACGGTCAACGTCGCGGGCCGCATCGGAAGACCAGCAGCTACATACGCACGAAAAAAAACGGCGCCCCGAAGGACGCCGTTCTTGTTGGCTGGCAGACGATTCAGTCTTCGATAATCGGTTGCCCGACCATCGCATCCACCCGCTCGCGCAACTGCTTGCCCGGCTTGAAGTGGGGCACCCGTTTTTCGGGCACCATCACCTTGTCGCCGGACTTCGGGTTGCGTCCGATGCGGGGCGGACGGCTGTTCAACGCGAAGCTGCCGAAACCACGGATCTCGATGCGCTGCCCGGTCGCCAGGGCGTTGGTCATCGCATCGAGGATGGTCTTGACAGCGTACTCCGCATCCTTGGCGACCAGCTGAGAGTAACGCTCAGCCAGTCGTGCAATCAGCTCGGACTTGGTCATCTGGTCGCCTCGACAGGCTATTAGTTCTTGTTATCGAACTTGGCCTTCAGCAGTGCGCCCAGGCTGGTGGTGCCCGATGCGGCGCTGCTGTCCGAAGCCAGCTTGCTCATCGCTTCCTGGGTGTCGGCACTGTCTTTCGCCTTGATCGACAGCTGGATGCTGCGAGCCTTGCGATCGATGTTGATGACCAGGGCTTCGACCTTGTCGCCCACTTTCAGGTGGGTGCCGGCATCTTCCACGCGGTCGCGCGAGATTTCCGAAGCGCGCAGGTAGCCTTCGACTTCTTCGTTCAGGGCGATCACGGCGCCTTTTGGCTCAACCGATTTCACGGTGCCGGTGACCAGCGAACCCTTGTCGTTCAGGGCTGCGAAGTTGTTGAACGGGTCGCCTTCCAGCTGCTTGACGCCCAGCGAAACACGCTCGCGCTCGACGTCGATGGCCAGAACAACGGCTTCCAGCTCGTCGCCCTTCTTGAAGCGGCGGACAGCTTCTTCGCCGGCTTCGGTCCACGACAGGTCGGACAGGTGCACCAGACCATCGATGTTGCCTGGCAGGCCGATGAACACGCCGAAGTCGGTGATCGACTTGATCGAACCCTTGACCTTGTCGCCCTTCTTGTGGGTCATGCCGAAGTCGTCCCATGGGTTCGCCTTGCACTGCTTCATGCCCAGCGAGATACGGCGACGCTCTTCGTCGATTTCCAGGACCATGACTTCGACTTCGTCGCCCAGCTGCACGACTTTGTTCGGGGCCACGTTCTTGTTGGTCCAGTCCATTTCCGACACGTGGACCAGGCCTTCGATGCCTTGTTCCACTTCGACGAACGCGCCGTAGTCGGTCAGGTTGGTGACTTTACCGAACAGGCGGGTGCCTTGTGGGTAACGACGCGACAGACCGGTCCATGGGTCATCGCCCAGTTGCTTCACGCCCAGCGAAACACGGTTCTTCTCTTGATCGTATTTCAGGACTTTAGCGGTGATCTCTTGGCCAACCGACAGGACTTCCGACGGGTGACGCACGCGACGCCATGCCAGGTCGGTGATGTGCAGCAGGCCGTCGATGCCGCCCAGGTCGACGAACGCACCGTAGTCGGTGATGTTCTTGACGACGCCGGTAACCACGGTGCCTTCTTTCAGGGTTTCCATCAGCTTGGCGCGTTCTTCGCCCATCGATGCTTCGATGACGGCGCGGCGCGACAGGACGACGTTGTTACGCTTGCGGTCCAGCTTGATGACCTTGAATTCCAGGGTCTTGCCTTCGAACGGGGTGGTGTCCTTGACTGGACGGGTGTCGACCAGCGAACCCGGCAGGAAGGCACGGATGCCGTTGGTCAGGACGGTCAGGCCGCCTTTGACTTTACCGTTGACGGTACCGGTGACGATTTCGCCCGATTCCATCGCTTTTTCCAGTGCCAGCCACGAAGCCAGACGCTTGGCCTTGTCGCGCGACAGGATGGTGTCGCCGAAGCCGTTTTCCAGCGACTCGATAGCCACGGAAACGAAATCGCCGATTTGAACTTCCAGTTCGCCCTGGTCGTTCTTGAATTCTTCGACCGGGATGAAGGCTTCCGACTTCAGGCCAGCGTTGACGATGACGAAGTTGTGATCCAGGCGGACGACTTCAGCCGAGATGACTTCGCCCGAACGCATATCCTGGCGTTGCAGCGATTCCTCGAAGAGGGCTGCGAAGCTTTCCATACCGGTATCTTGGGTGGTTGCAGTAGACATAGGTGATTTACATGTTAGCCAGCAGGACCAGCGATAGTGTGGTTCTGAACTGGGTCAGGTTGAAACAAATGCCCGTGCGGCAAACGCCTCACAGGCTCCTTTACGGCTGTACTACGGGTCCGAATTAAAGCATCCGGAAACATCCAGGTATTTACAACAATGCGTTCCAATGGAGCACTTGTTCCACTGCTTCATCAACCGTCATGTCTGACGTATCGAGGATATACGCACCCTCTGCCGGCACCAGCGGGGCGACGCTGCGATGGGTATCGCGTTCGTCGCGCGCCTGCAAATCAGCCAGCAGACCTTCCATATTAGCAGAAATTCCTTTGCCAATCAATTGCTTATATCGGCGTTCCGCACGTGCTTCTACACTTGCCGTGAGGAACACTTTGAGGCGGGCGTTCGGGAAGATGACGGTCCCCATGTCGCGCCCGTCGGCCACCAGGCCGGGCGCCTTGCGGAAGCCCAGCTGCAGGCCGTACAGGGCCTGGCGCACCGCCGGGAAGGCCGCGATCTTCGAGGCGCTGTTGCCCACTTCCTCGGCGCGGATCGCCGCTCCCACTTCTTCTCCGGCAAGGAAGATGTCGCCGTTCGAAAACGTGGCCGGCAGCTCGGCGCCCAGCTTCGCCACCGCGTGCTCGTCGTCGAGCGCGACACCGGCGCGGATCGCCGACAGCGCCGTCAGGCGGTACAGCGCGCCCGAGTCGAGCAGGTGGTAGCCGAGGCGGTCGGCCACGCGCGCGGCAACGGTGCCCTTGCCCGAGGCGGTCGGGCCGTCGATGGTGATGACGGGGATGTGGGAGTTAGGCATGATTTTTCTTTTTAAAACGGTTCAAAACAATTCGTTCCTGGCGATGCCGGCAAACGCCTCGAAGTAGTCGGGGAAAGTCTTGGCGACGCACTTCGGGTCGTTGATGCGCATGGCGTTGCCGCGGCGCGCCTTGCCGTCGAGCGCGGCGAGCGAGAAGCACATCGCCATGCGGTGGTCGTCGTAGGTGTCGACGGTGGCCGGCAGCAGTTCGTGCGGCGGCGTCACGCGCAGGTAGTCGGCGCCCTCTTCCACGATGGCGCCGACCTTGCGCAGCTCGGTCGCCATCGCCGCCAGGCGGTCGGTTTCCTTTACCCGCCAGCTGGCGATGTTGCGCAGGGTGCTGGTGCCGTCGGCATACAACGCGGCCACGGCAATCGTCATCGCCGCATCGGGAATGTGGTTGAAGTCGGCGTCGATCGCTTTCAGGACGCCGTTCGAGCGCGCCTCGATCCAGTTGTCGCCACGGGTAATCGTCGCGCCCATGCGTTCCAATGCGTCGGCAAAGCGCACGTCGCCCTGGATGCTGAGCTCGCCCACGCCCTCGACCCGCACCGGCCCGCCGCCGATCGCGCCGGCCGCCAGGAAGTAGGAAGCCGAGGACGCGTCGCCCTCGACGTGGATGCTGCCCGGGCTCTGGTAGCGCTGGCCCGGCTGCACGGTGAACGAAGACCAGCCGGCCTGTTCCACTTCCACGCCGAAGCGGCGCATCAGATTCAGGGTGATCTCGATGTAGGGTTTCGAGATCAGTTCGCCCTCCACGTCGATGGTGACGGCGTGGCCGCGCGTCATCAGCGGCGCGGCCATCAGCAGGGCCGTGAGGAACTGGCTCGACACATTGCCGCGCACCGACATGCGGTTCGCGTGGATATGGCCGCGCTTGATGTGCAGCGGCGGGAAGCCCGGTTCGCCGGTGTACTCGATCTGGGCGCCGACTTCGTTGAGGGCGTCGACCAGGTCGCCGATCGGGCGTTCGTGCATGCGCGAGACGCCGTGCAGGGTATAGCTGCCGCCGATCACGGCCAGGGCCGCCGTCAGCGGACGGATCGCGGTGCCGGCATTGCCCATGAAGAGGTCGGCTTCATGGTTCGGCAGTTCGCCGGCTTTGCCGTGGACGATGATGGTGCGCTCGTCGATTTCTTCCCACTCGATGCCGAGCGAGCGCAGCGCGCCCAGCATGACCAGGGTGTCGTCCGAGGCCAGCAGGTCGTGGATCGTGGTCGTGCCTTCGGCGAGCGCGCTAAGGAGGAGCGTGCGGTTCGAGATGCTTTTCGAACCCGGCAGGCGCACCGTGCCCTCCACGTGCATCACGGGTTCCAGGTCGATGTGCTGCGGGTAGTGTTTCGGCTTTTGCTGCGTCATTGAGGTTCCTGATTTGAAGCTGATCCTGGGACCGGAGGCTCGGCTGTCTCGATGGCCTCGCTCCAGGCCCGGCGGGCGCGCTGCGCATTCGTATAGATGGCTTCCAGCCCGGGACCGTCGTTCGCGGCCAGGCGTGCGCGCAATGCTGTCAATTGTGCCAGATATGCATCCAGCTCGGTAAGAAGCGCATCGCGGTTGGCCAGGCTGATGTCGCGCCACATTTCGGGCGAGGAGCCGGCGATGCGCGTGAAGTCGCGGAAGCCGCTGGCGGCGTACTGGAACAGCAGGTCGGCGTGCGGTTTGTGCGCGATGTCGTCGACCAGGGCAAAGGCCAGCAGGTGCGGCAGATGGCTGACCGCGGCGAATACGCTGTCGTGCTGCCCGGGCGTGAGCGTGTGGATGACCGCGCCGCACAGGCGCCAGGCCGCGGCGACCAGGCCGACGTCGCCCGGGGCATTTTCCGGCAGCGGCGTGATCACCGTTTTCTTGCCCTGGTAGAGATCGGGCAGCGCGGCGTCGGGACCGTTCGATTCGCGGCCGGCAATCGGATGGCCGGGCACGAACTGCCTGGCACGCTCGCCCAGCACGGCGCGCGCGGTGGCGGCGACGTCGGACTTGGTGCTGCCGGCGTCCGTGATCACCGTGCCCGGCTCCAGGTGCGGCAGCAGCGCTTCGAGTATCCGCGCCGTCTGCGCCACCGGTGCGGCCAGCAGCACCAGGTCGGCCCCATTCATCGCCTCTTGCGGAGAGGTGGTCGCCACATCGACGATGCCCAGCTCCAGCGCACGCGCCAGCGCTTGCGGCGAACGCTCCAGGCCGACCACTTCGCGCACGGCGCCGGCGGCTTTGAGCGCCAGCGCAAACGAACCGCCGATCAGCCCGACGCCGACGATGACGACTTTGCCCAGCATTTACGCCAGCGTCTTCTTCAGTGCGTCGATAAAGGCCGCGTTTTCCTGCGGCAGGCCGATCGAGATGCGCAGCCATTGCGGCAGGCCGTAGGCGCCCACCGGACGCACGATCACGCCCTGCTTCAGCAGCGCCAGGTTGACGCGTGCACCGGCCCCGTCGTCGTCGCCCACGCGCACCAGCACGAAGTTGCCGAAGGACGGCACGTATTCCAGGCCCAACTCATCGAAGGCGGCGGTCAGCTGCTTGTAGCCAGCCGCGTTGTTCTCGGCGCCCTTGGCCAGGAACTCCTTGTCGTTCAGCGCCGCAATCGCCGCAGCCTGGGCCAGCGAATTCACGTTGAAGGGCTGGCGGATGCGGTTCATCAAATCGGTGACGGCCGGCTGGGCAATCGCGAAGCCGACGCGCAGGCCGGCCAGGCCATAGGCCTTGGAGAAGGTGCGCGAGACGACCAGGTTCGGGTACTTGCGCACCCAGCTGGCGGACTCGAACTGGTATTCGGGCGCCAGGTATTCGTTATAGGCCTCGTCCAGCACGACGATCACGTTCGAAGGAACCTTGTTCAGGAAGGCTTCGATCTCTTGCGCGCCGATGAAGGTGCCGGTCGGGTTGTTCGGATTGGCCACGAACACCAGACGCGTGTCGGCATCGATGGCGGCAGCCATGGCGTCGAGGTCGTGGCCATACTTCACGGCCGGCACCACGATGGCGCGCGCGCCCACGCCTTGCGTCGCCAGCGCATACACGGCGAACGAATACTGCGAGTACACCACCGCCTCACCCTTTTGTACGAAGGCGTGGGCGGCGATTTCCAGGATGTCGTTGCTGCCGTTACCGAGGGTGATCCAGTCGGCCGGCACGTCGTAGCGCTCGGCCAGCGCGGCCTTCAGTTCGAAGCCGTTGGCGTCCGGGTAACGGCCCAGTTCCGCGGCGGCCTTGGCCATCGCGGCCTTGCTCGATTCCGGCACGCCGAACGGGTTCTCGTTCGATGCGAGCTTGACGATGGTGGCTTCGTCGAGACCGAATTCGCGGGCGACTTCAGCGATGGGTTTGCCGGCCTGGTAAGGGGCGATGGCACGAACGTACTCTGGACCGAATTGCGTCATGGTGAGATCTCAAAAAAATGGAAATTAGAGGCCGACCGGGTAGGAACCCAGCAGCTTGTAGAAGGCGGCATTGTCCTGCAGGTCTTGCAGGGCGCGCGCGACCGGCGCGTCCTGGCGGTGACCCTCGACGTCGACGTAGAAGTAATACTCCCAGTTACCGGTGCGCGCCGGGCGCGATTCGAACCGGCTCATCGACACGCCGTGCGTGGCCAGCGGCGCCAGCAGGTTGTAGACGGCGCCCGCCTTGTTCGGCACCGCCAGCACCAGCGAGGTGCGGTCCTTGCCCGAGGGCGTGGTGGCATGCTGGCCGATCACGACAAAACGCGTGCGATTGTGCGGGTCGTCCTGGATGTGGGCCTGCACCACGCCGAGCTGATACTGTTCGCCCGCCATTTCGCTGGCAATCGCCGCCACCGACGGGTCGCGGCTGGCCATCACCGCCGCCTCCGCATTCGAGGCCACGGCGCGGCGCGCGATGCCGGGATGATGCAGGTTCAGCCAGACCTGGCACTGGGCCAGTGCCTGCGAGTGGGCGCAGATGGTGGTGATGCCCTCCATGCTGCCGCTCTTGCTCATCAGGCTGTGGTGGACCGGGATCGAGACTTCGCCGCTGATGATGGTGGTGGTGGCCAGCATCAGGTCCAGCGTGCGGTTGACCGCGCCTTCCGACGAGTTCTCGACCGGGACCACGCCGAAGTCGGCGGTGCCGGCTTCGGCGGCGCGGAAGACCTCGTCGATCGAGGCGCAAGGCAGGCCTTCGACGGCGCTGCCGAACTGTTGATAGACGGCCTGCTCGCTGAAGGTGCCGGCCGGGCCGAGGTAGGCCACGGTGACGCGCTTTTCCAGCGCGCGGCAGGCGGACATGACTTCGCGGAAGATGGTTTGCAGGTCGTGGTCGTTGAGCGGACCGCCGTTGCGTTCGGCCACGCCCCGCAGCACCTGGGCTTCACGCTCGGGGCGGAACACGGGGGCGTCGGTTTCGGCCTTCACGTGGCCGACTTCCTGGGCCAGCCGGCCGCGCTGGCTCAGCAGGTCGAGGATTTGGGCGTCGATGGCATCGATCTGCTGGCGCAGGGGGAGGAGTTTGTCGTTCATTGTTGTGCTAGTTAAGACTGGTGTGGTGTTCGCAGTTGTAGGGTGGGCCGGGCCGCGTAAGGCACCTGTGCCCACGCTGTCTCATCGCTCGATATGCGGCGGCACCCGACGTCGGCCAGGCAATCGCTGCTCAACCGCCGTACCGCGTGGGCACAGGTGCCCACCCTACGAAAGTCAAAGGCTATTCAACCCCGACCGCAGGCGAAGCATCCGCCATCGGCCGCAGGCCGCTTACCGCCCCGCAAACTCGTTCAAATAATCGACCAGTGCCTGCACACCTTCGATCGGCATCGCATTGTAGATGGATGCCCGCATACCGCCGACGGACTTGTGGCCCTTCAGCTGCAGCAGCCCGCGCGCCTTGGCGCCGGCCAGGAATGCTTCATTCAGTGATTCGTCGCGTAAATAAAACGGGATATTCATGCGCGAGCGACATGATTCATCCACGCGGTTGGCGTAGAAATCGTCGCGGTCCAGCGCCTCGTACAGCAAGCGCGCCTTTTCGATATTACGCGCTTCCATCGCCGCCACGCCACCCTGCGCCTTCAGGTGCGCAAACACGAGTCCCGCGATATAGATCGCATAGGTCGGCGGCGTATTGAACATCGATTCGTGCTCGGCCACGTTCTTCCAGTTGAAGGCGGACGGACAAATCGGCAGTGCATGCTCCAGCAAATCCTCGCGCACGATCACCAGGGTCAGCCCAGCCGGCCCGATGTTCTTCTGCGCCCCGGCAAAGATCACGCCGTACTGCGACACGTCGATTTGCCGCGACAGGATGTGCGAGGACATATCCGCCACCAGCGGCACGCCGGCAGGCGGCTGCGGCACGAAGTTGTACTCGACCCCGTCGATAGTTTCGTTGGTGCACACGTGCAGGTAAGCCGCGCCCTCGGTCAGCTGCCACGACGCCTGCGCCGGCACCGACGTAAATCCCCCGGCCTGGCTGGAGGCCGCGACATTCACCTGCGCATAGCGCGCCGCTTCCTTGACCGACTTGCCCGACCACGATCCCGTGTGCACGAAGTCGATCACGGCCGGTTCGCGCACGCGGCCCAGCAGGTTCATCGGGATGATGGCGTTCTGTCCCAGCCCGCCGCCCTGCATGAACAGGATGCGGTAGTTAGCCGGCACGGCCAGCAGCTCGCGCAGGTCGGCCTCGGCCTGCCTGTAGATCGAGATGAATTCGGGACCGCGGTGCGACATCTCCATCACCGACATGCCGCTGCCCTGCCAGTCGAGCATCTCGCTCGCGGCCTGCTGCAGCACTTCCTTGGGCAGGACAGCCGGTCCTGCGGAAAAGTTGAATACCTGGGTCATGCGGTCCTTTCGCGTATGCTGACTATTTCTGGAGATCCTGTACGAAGGTCTGCATCAGTTGGTTCAAGCGCGGCATGATCACGCGCTGCGACATCGCCATGCTGTCGGCCGAAATCTTCGGCACGGTGGCGATCATCTTGCGCCCCACCGGGGTGCGGTAGAAGGCCGCCAGTTCATTGATCTCGGCCGTGGTGAAGTTGTTGGCATACATCAGCGCCATCTGCTCCATCATCTGGTCGACCACGGCCGGGTCGCGCATGATCGCCCACATGCCGTCGATCATGGCCGGCAAGGCACGCTCCATGCGGGCATGCATTTCCTGCTTCTGCTGGGCGTTCAGGCTCGCATCGCTGTCGATCATCGAGGTGAACTGCGACTGCATCATCGCCGGCATCGCCTTTTCCATCTCGGCATAGGCCGCCATCGTCATCTTGCGCGCTTCCATCGCGTCGAGCATGGTCTTTACGGCCGCCATGGTCTGCGGGTCGGCGCCGGGCGCCGTCTGCGCCAGCGCGGGCATGGCAAGGAAGGTGGCCGCGGTGGCCAGGGCAAGCAAAACTTTTTTCATTGTCGTGTACTTTCAGTGCATCGCAGGACGGACCCACGAAAAAAAACGCCACCCGCGCAGGGGTGGCGTTCGCGGCCTTTATTCCGGCGCCTGTTCGAGCTCGACCTCTTCGAGATCGGTCTCGACCACGCGCTGCAGGCCCGACAGCTTGGTGCCATCCTCGACCGCGATGAGCGTGACGCCCTGGGTCGCACGGCCCATCTCGCGGATCTCGGCCACGCGGGTGCGGATCAGGACGCCGCCGGTGGTGATCAGCATGATCTCGTCGTTGACGTCGACCAGGGTCGCGGCCACCACCTTACCGTTGCGTTCGGACTGCTGGATCGCGATCATGCCCTTGGTGCCGCGGCCGTGGCGGGTGTACTCCAGGATCGGGGTACGCTTGCCGAAGCCGTTCTCGGTGGCCGTCAGCACCGACTGCTGCTCGTTCTCGGCCACCAGCAGGGCGATCACGTTCTGGCCCTCTTCCAGGTTCATGCCGCGCACGCCGCGCGCCTGGCGGCCCATCGGACGCACGTCGTTCTCGTCGAAGCGCACCGCCTTGCCGCCGTCCGAGAACAGCATCACGTCGTGCTCGCCGTCGGTCAGCGCGGCGCCGATCAGGAAGTCGCCCTCGTCGAGGTCGACCGCAATGATGCCGGCCTTGCGCGGGTTGCTGAAGTCACGCAACGGCGTCTTCTTGACGGTGCCGAGCGAGGTCGCCATGAACACGTAATGGTCTTCCGGGAAGGTCCGGTTTTCGCCCGACAGCGGCAGGATCACCGTGATCTTCTCGTTGTCCTGCAGCGGGAACATGTTCACGATCGGCTTGCCGCGCGAGTTGCGCGAGCCCTGCGGCACTTCCCACACCTTCAGCCAGTACATGCGGCCGCGGTTCGAGAAGCACAGCATGTAGTCGTGGGTGTTGGCGATGAACAGCTGGTCGATCCAGTCCTCGTCCTTGGTCGCCATCGCCTGCTTGCCGCGCCCGCCCCGCTTCTGCGCACGGTATTCGGCGATCGGCTGCGACTTCATGTAGCCGGTGTGCGAGAGCGTCACCACCATGTCCTGCGGCGTGATCAGGTCTTCGGTCTCGAGCTCGTTGGCATTGTGCTCGATGGCCGAGCGGCGCGCGTCCTTGCCGTTTTCCGTGTAGTCGGACTTGATCTGGGCCATCTCGTCGCTGATGATGGTCGTCACGCGTTCCGGACGCGCCAGGATGTCGAGCAGATCGGCGATGTGGGCCATCACTTCCTTGTACTCGTTGACGATCTTGTCCTGTTCCAGGCCGGTCAGGCGCTGCAGGCGCATCTGCAGGATTTCCTGGGCCTGCTCGTCGGACAGCTTGTACAGGCCGTCGTGCTGCATGCCGTAGTGCTTCGGCAGGTGCTCGGGACGGAAAGCCTCGATGCCGCCCGACGCACCGAGGTCGGTACGCGTGAGCATTTCGCGCACCAGGGACGAGTCCCAGGCGCGCTGCATCAGTTCCACCTTCGCCACCGGCGGCGTCGGCGCCGCCTTGATGATGGCGATGAAGTCGTCGATGTTCGCCAGCGCCACCGCCAGGCCTTCCAGCATGTGGCCGCGCTCGCGCGCCTTGCGCAGCTCGAACACGGTGCGGCGCGTGACCACTTCGCGGCGGTGCGACAGGAAGCACTCCAGCATCTGCTTCAGGTTCAGCAGCTTCGGCTGGCCGTTCACCAGCGCCACCATGTTCATGCCGAAGGTGTCTTGCAGCTGGGTCTGCTTGTACAGGTTGTTCAGCACCACTTCCGGCACTTCGCCGCGCTTGAGTTCGATGACCACGCGCATGCCCGACTTGTCGGACTCGTCGCGGATGTCGGAAATGCCTTCCAGCTTTTTCTCGCGGACGTTGTCGGCGATACGCTCGAGCAGCGACTTCTTGTTCACCTGGTACGGCAGCTCGTCGATGATGATGGCCACGCGGCCGCCATCCTTGCCGTACTCTTCGAAGTGGGTCTTGGCGCGCATCACCACGCGGCCGCGGCCGGTGCGGTAACCGTCGCGCACGCCCGAGACGCCGTAGATGATGCCGGCCGTCGGGAAGTCCGGCGCCGGGATCAGCTCGATCAGCTCGTCGATCGTGCAGTCCGGGTTGCGCAGCAGGTGCTGGGCGCCGTTGATGACTTCCGACAGGTTATGCGGCGGAATGTTGGTGGCCATGCCGACCGCGATGCCCGACGAGCCGTTGATCAGCAGGTTCGGGATCTTGGTCGGCAAGACGGTCGGTTCTTTTTCCTTGCCGTCGTAGTTCGGCTGGTAGTCGACGGTGTCCTTGTCGATGTCGGCCAGCAGTTCGCTGGAAATCTTGTCCAGGCGGCACTCGGTGTAACGCATGGCCGCCGCGCTGTCGCCGTCGATCGAACCGAAGTTACCCTGGCCGTCGACCAGCGTGTAGCGCAGCGAAAAGTCCTGGGCCATGCGCACCAGCGTGTCGTAGATCGACGAGTCGCCGTGCGGGTGGTACTTACCCATGGTGTCGCCGACCACGCGCGCGCACTTCACGTACGGGCGGTTGAAGTTGTAATTACTCTCGTGCATCGAGTAGAGCACGCGGCGGTGCACAGGCTTCAGGCCATCGCGCACATCCGGCAGCGCACGGCCCACGATCACGCTCATCGCGTAATCGAGGTAGCTCTTGCGCATCTCTTCTTCGAGGGAAATCGGGACTGTTTCTTTTGCGAATTGATCCATTGGGCGTGTCGACTGCTTTCAGGCTGTGGATTTATGAATTACAAGCGGAGGATTTTACCATGGGCGACCCTCCCGCAGCGTAATTCGCAGGCAACTCTCCTTCTCCGCCGGCTACTTGCCAAGCACACACAATTGACCTTTTGACACATGCTTGTCATAAACCTTCGTCAAGCTAGCGTGCTCTGGCAATACATTGTTGCGCAGAAACAACGTGTCAAAATGTGATGCACCGCAAATGGGCATCGTGCGGTCGTGCGGTCATGGCGCATATGGCAAAATGGATGAGAAGTTAATTGCTAATTTCGCAATGCGAACCGTACACGGCTGCATGGATGTTAATATTCTGCTTACGTCAATGCGCTCAGCCCGCAACGGATGGATTTAAAACCGAAAGGAAGAAAAATATGAAGAAAATTGCAACCCTCATGCTCGCAGCTTCGGCAGCGATGGCTGGCAGTGCGTTTGCTCAAAGCGCACCGCCATACGCGCCGCTGACCACCGACATCCAGGCGAACAAGCCGTACAGCGCCTACGTCCAGGACAGCCGCGGCGTGATCGCGCGCGATCCTTTCGGCCTGTGCTGGCGTACCGGCTACTGGACCCCGGCCGACGCGGTCCCTGGCTGCGACGCGCCGCTGTGCGTCCCGCCTGAAAAACTCGAAAACGGCAAGTGCGTGGCCCCGCCGCCACCGGTCGAAGCCACGCCGCCGGCACCTGCACCAACCCCGGCACCGGCTCCGGTCCCGACCTCGGAAAAAGTGAGCTACTCGGCTGACGCCTTCTTCGACTTCGACAAGGCTGTCCTGAAGCCGGAAGGCAAGGCTTCGCTCGACGAACTGACCTCGAAACTGGGCGACATGAACCTGGAAGTCATCATCGCCGTCGGCCACACCGACTCGATCGGCACCGATGCCTACAACCAGAAGCTGTCGATCCGCCGCGCCGAAGCCGTCAAGGCCTACCTGCAAGGCAAGGGCGTCGATGCCAACCGCATCTACACCGAAGGCAAGGGCGAAGGCCAGCCGGTTGCAGACAACAAGAGCTCGGATGGCCGTGCGAAGAACCGCCGCGTCGAGATCGAAGTGGTCGGCACCCGCAGCCGCCAGCAGTAATCGGGCGTAAGAGCGGGTGGCCTGCCACCCGCTTGCAACAAGCTTTCGAACCCCGCTCACGCGGGGTTTTTTTCGTCCCCGGCACTTTTGTCGCCCGCTTGTACCTCACGGCGCAGAGTTTCCCGCTATTATTCCGACCTATGACTACGAACGCCGACCCCCTCGAAATCTCGAAATTCAGTGAACTGGCCCACCGCTGGTGGGACCCGACCTCGGAATTCCGACCGCTCCACGAAATCAATCCGCTGCGCCTGGAATGGATCAACGCGCGCGCGCCGATGGCCGGCAAGAACGTGATCGACATCGGCTGCGGCGGCGGCGTGCTGTCGGAATCGATGGCGCGCAAGGGCGCGAAGGTCACCGGCATCGATTTGTCGAAAAAGGCGCTGAAAGTGGCCGACCTGCATAGCCTGGAGTCGGGCGTGGAAGTGCGCTACAAGCTGATCGCCGCCGAAGACATGGCTGCCGAAGAACCCGGCCAGTACGACGTCGTCACCTGCATGGAAATGCTCGAGCACGTGCCGGACCCCGCCTCGATCGTGCGCGCCGCCGCTGCACTGGTAAAACCGGGCGGCAAGCTGTTCTTCTCGACCATCAACCGCAATCCGAAGGCCTATTTGCTGGCCGTGATCGGCGCCGAATACGTGCTGCGCATGCTGCCGCGCGGCACCCACGACTACGGCAAGTTCATCACCCCGGCCGAACTGTCGCAATACCTGCGCCTGGCCGGCCTGCAGGTGGACGGCATGAAGGGCCTGAGCTACAACCCGCTCACCAAAATCTATTCGCTCAACAACGACACCGATGTGAACTACATGGTGGCGTGCACGAAACCGCTTTGACCCTGCGCCAGACACGATGATCTCCCCTGCCACGCCCGCGCCGCGCGCCGTTCTGTTCGACCTCGACGGCACGCTGGCCGACACCGCGCCCGACCTCGCCGCCGCCGTCAACTGGCTGCGCACCGAGCGCGGCCTCGCGCCCACGCCCTACGCCATCCTGCGCCCCACCGCCTCGGCCGGCGCGCGCGGCATGATCGGCGCCGCCTTCGGCCTGGCGCCGGGCGACGCCGGCTACGAGGAATTGCGCCTCGCCTGGTTCGACCGCTACCAGGACCACATGGCCGTCGACAGCACCCTGTTCGAGGGCATCGACGCACTGTTACAGGGCATTACGGACGCTGGCATGGCCTGGGGCGTGGTCACCAACAAGCCTGCGCGCTTCACCGATCCCCTGATTCCGCAGATTAAGCTTGACCACGCGGGCTGTATCGTGTCTGGCGATACGATGCCGTTTTCGAAACCCCATCCGGCCCCGCTGCTGGAAGGCGCGCGCCGCCTCGGCATCGCGCCCGAGCACTGCTGGTACGTCGGCGACGACCTGCGCGACATTGAAGCTGGCCGCGCCGCCAACATGGTGACGGTCGCGTGCGCCTGGGGCTATTGCGGCTCGGTCGAACCGTCGACCTGGGGTGCCGACTACCTGTGCGCCACGCCGCTGGATCTGCTGGCCCTGCTGCGTTCATGCGCCACAGTCTCCTCGCCAGTTGCTTCAATCGCATGACGGAGGGTGGGCATTTGTAGCGCTGGCATTTAGCCAGCCCTACTGCCCACGCGGTCAATTGACGTCCGCATCCACACAAGGTGGACGGTTCCGCTGCCTACGCTTCACCCTATCAAATTTGTCCCTTACATCTGATTACGACTGATACAGCCTCAGGTCTACCGTGTAACCGTCCATTTCCGTAATCTGCATCCATCGAACAACGCAACACCACATGGAGCAGAGAACATGACCACCACCCAAGCCACCACCCGTATCCATCCCCTGATGGCCGCCGCTGCCGCCTCGGTGATCATCGTCAGCCTGACCGGCGCCGCCGCCATCACCGGCCTGCTGCCCTCGTCGCGCAGCGCACCCGAGCCGCAAGCCGTCCCTCTGGCCGCCGCCCCGATTGCCCCGGCTGCCGCCCAGCTGCAGCCGACCGCACTGCCGGCCCAGCTGGCAGCCGCCCCGACACCGGTCGTGGTCAGCGCCGCCCCAGGCACGACCACCTACGTGCAGCCGGCGACCGCCAACGCCCCGGTGATCGTGGTCAAGCGGGAACCGGCGCCGGTGGTGAAGCACACCGTGGTCAAGCAAACCGTCGTACAAAAACCGCGCGTCGTCGAGCACCGCCCCGCCCCGCAGCCGGTCCGCTACGCCGAACCGGCCTACCACCCGGCGCCTGCCCCGGCCCCGGTCCAGCAAGGCTCGAGCTATGTCGGCGTCGCCACCGGCGCCGTCATCGGCGGCCTGATCGGTAACCAGGTCGGCGGCGGCAACGGCAAAAAGCTGGCAACGCTGGCTGGCGTGATCGGCGGCGGCTACCTCGGCAACGAGATCGCCCAGCGCAACGCCGGCAACCGTTAAGCAACATAAGGAACTGCCGCGCTAACGCGCAGCAGTTCTTCCGCCAGCGTTGACCGTAGGGTGGGCACGCTGTGCCCACGCGGAACTCCGAGCACCGTTCGCTTCACACATCAAAGCAACACGCAGTGCACACGTACCCGCTTTGGAGTACAATGGAAGTTCTTTCGTTGGGGGGCGACCTGGTTTCGACGTGGGTTGCAAAGCAGCGCAGGGCATACCGAGGGCTGGTTACCTCGTAAATACACCCAGAAATCAATAACTGCAAACGATAACTCGTACGCACTCGCAGCTTAATTGCTGCTAGCTCTACACTACCTCGCCTCTGGGGTGGGCCGCAAGGCAAGTAGAGTCATTTACAGAGGCTAGGAATCACTCGGGTTACTTGGGTGCTTCCGAAATTTAAGGTAACTCGCTTGTACAAAGGGTGCACATCCCCGTTGTCCAGGTTAAATTAATTGATAGTGCTAAGTATGTAGAACTGTCTGTAGAGTGCTTGCGGACGCGGGTTCGATTCCCGCCGCCTCCACCAAAATTTGTCCTCACTGCCCGCTATTACATTTAGCAGTGATCTAAAGGCTGTCATATTGAAATTGCTTTGAACGCTAGTTCTCAGCATGATCAATGAGACAGCCTTTTTTATATTCATACGTTACTTGACCATCACTCATCCCCAATAATGTAAACAAAAGAGCTGGCGATTTTACACCTGTAAAAGTATCCTTGCCTCTTAGAATCATGCAATAATTACTAGTATTCATGTCATTTTATACTTTGCGATATGCCTACTATTAAGCTAAAAGCAATTCGATTCGGAGCAATTCCTTTCCGCAAGTTAGCAAATCTGACAATTCCCCTTGCCCCAAGGCTTACAGTTATCGCTGGACATAATGGTAGCGGAAAATCAACAATTCTTGGTCTTCTTGCCAATGGATCTGGCCTCACCACCGTAGACAATAGAAGCTATTTCGAACGCTTATATCAAGCAAATTTTCAAGAGATTTTTACATTATCGCCAAAATACGATTTTTTTGAAAATCCTGATGAAAAGCCCCAAGCTGAAATTGATTATGAGATAAATGGTAAGGCTCTTACAAAGCGATGCAACACCACAAAACGTATAACAATACGAGGGACTAAACGAGAGATTTCGTTGAGAGTAGTGCCACGCAATGAGCCAAAGGATGAATTCATCTCAGAAGGAGTTACTGTTGGCCCTGATGCTAAGGTTCCTTTGCCTACTATCTATCTTGGCATGTCCAGAATGATTCCTCTAGGTGAAAGCCATCCGACAAACGTCGAAGTCGCAGAAGACAAAAATATCGACAAAACCGATGCCAAGTATATTCAGGAAACGATTAACTCAGTTATTACTACTGGTGCATTTGCAAATAAAACGATTATTGATCAGCGTATAGCAAACACTCTAAAAAAGTCGAAACATCCAGCTTATCCTTATGACTCCAAAGCTGTTTCATTAGGGCAAGATTCGCTAAGTTCTATTGTTACCGCACTCGCTTCATTTAAAAAATTGAAGCGCGAACTTGGGGGTGAATATCCTGGGGGATTATTGATTATCGATGAGGTCGACGCCTGTTTCCACCCTCGCACACAAAATGATTTGATAGCAACTTTGCTAAGAGAAGCAAAATTGCTCTCGCTACAAGTTGTCGTGACTACCCATTCCTTGACTGTCATTGAAAAAATTATGACGGACCAAGCACAAATCAAAAATCCTGTTGGGAAAGGGCACGATACTGTCGTATATTTGATGGAACCCCTTAATCCTTACATCCAGGAAGACTTGACGTTCGAAGACATCAAGAGGGATATGTATGCTGCATTGCCAGAACCAAACAAACCCAATATCCAGCGTGTAAAGATTTACACAGAGGATGATGAAGCATTATATGTATTGAAGTTAATTCTGACACCCAAAACCAAACAAAGAATTAAACAAGAAACTGGTTTTTTGCCAGATCCAATCTCAGCCAAAATGGGTTGCAGTAATCTTATGCAACTCTACAAGCAGGATCCATATTTCAAACAGGTAGTTATTGTTTTAGATGCGGACTCGGATACTAAGCCGGTGAAGAAAACCAAAGCAATAATTAAACTGCCCGAAGATCGAAACAAAGAAGTTAAGCAGTCGCCTGAAGTGATTCTACATACGTTTTGCATGTCTTTAAATGAGCACCCAAATGAACATGTCAAAACTTGGGATCTATTCAAGAAATCCAAGATTACAAGCGCCACGATTAAAGCAAATTTCTTAGACGGAAATTACAATATAAATGATCGGAAGTCTGCTAAAGATTGGTTTATTGAACGACAGTCACGCTTTGATCAAATTAAGCTCTATCAACGATGGCTAGAAGAAAATGAAGAAGGCGTTGAAAAATTCATCCAGAATTTAATTTCTGCAGTGTTATCAGCAACTGGAAATAAAAAATTAGCTAATTAGCTCCACTAGACACAGCGCACTTATATGTATTCCAACAAGCTTTATACTCCTCTACGTTATCCAGGAGGGAAAGCAAAATTTGCACCGTTCATTACTAAGATTCTTCAACTCAACAATCTCGTAGGCGGGCACTATTTTGAACCATATGCTGGTGGTGCCGGGATTGCCTTAGAGTTGCTATACGACAACACAGTAAGTCATGTTCATATCAATGATTTCGACCCGGCAATTTTTGACTTCTGGGAAACTGTAACTAAATACCCTAATGAATTACTTCGCTTAATTCATGACACCCCCGTCGATATGGACCAATGGCATCATTGGCGATCAATTATGCGAGGAGAGATTGAAGCGGACCAAATTTCTCGAGGATTTGCGACTCTTTTTATGAATCGAACAAATCGCTCAGGAATTCTAAAAGCTGGAGTAATTGGTGGGCTATCGCAATCCGGTGATTATAAATTAGATGCGCGTTTTAAAAAATCTGTCTTAGCTGAGCGAATCATTCGCATAGCCAAAAATACAAACAAAATATCTGTTTACAACGAAGACGCGCTATCAATTCTGAAACGCTCTAAGGATTTTTTGCCCACTAAATCCTTAATTTATCTCGACCCTCCATATTACGTAAAAGGACAAGGACTATATCGAAATTTCTACAGCCATTCTGATCACGTAAATATTGCAACTTATCTGAAGAAGCCGCGCTTTAACCGTCCTTGGGTTGTGTCATACGACAATGTTGAGGAGATAAGAAACATGTATGAGCCAGCTCCTTTTCTCACTTACGGTTTAAACTACACGGCCCAAGAACGCTACACTGGCTCTGAAATAATGTTCTTTAGCTCTAACTTAGATATACCTGATGAGGTAATTGCGAAACCTAGCTTGAAAACAGCCTAACGTCATGATTTCAACTACAGCAGTTCAACGCCCTTTGTTTTCTCCAGATACTATAACTAGGTATCAAGCCGATCAATATACTCACGGCGCAATGCATCATACGAGCAAAGCAATCCCTGAGATTTTCCTGGAATATGCCTCGGAAGATCTGCCATCGGGCGCGTCTGAAAAATTACTAATAAACTCTCTATCTAATGCGAAAAGAGCGCTTCATGCGCAGGTGGAGATTTTATGCGAAGGATTTGGTGCAAGTAACTTAAACAAGCAATTGCAAAATTTCCCGAGTCGCCTTGATTTTTTAGAAAAATGCGGCATTCTAAGACCGAGAATATTCCGGAAGATTAATAACCTTAGAAACCTTGTAGAACACGAATACCATATCCCAACGCAACAGCAAGCAGAAGATTTTATCGACATCGTTTATCTGTTCTTAGATGCAGTCAAAATATTTCGCTATAACCAGCCTTATGACATAGAATGGTTTGATGAGGTTTACGATTTCACTGGGACCTACCAATTGAAATCTATGCATGCATCATGGGCAAAGGGGAAGATTACATTGCGGAGTCAATTCAAGGGAGCCGAGCGACAGGACCCATGGATCACACAGGAAATTTCTGTAAATGACCCTGCCTATTTTATCTGGGTAAAAATGATGCTACAGCACGACTACTAAATTTCACTAATAAATCTATGAATATTGGACATTCCGTTGTCTATCTTTATTCGGCACTGAAAAATAATACGATTTTCAGTGCCAAATTAACATCTCAGACCGGCTATCAAGAACTCGCGCCCGCATCCGCAGCCTGCGGATCCACCCGCAAGGCCTTGAACAAGGCCTCGTTAAACGCCGGAATATCATCCGGCTTGCGGCTCGTGATCAGCTTGTCGTCGATCACCACCTCCTGGTCGACCCACTCCGCCCCGGCTGCACGCATGTCGTCCTGGATCTCGGGATAGCTGGTCAGGTGCTTCGACTCGGCAATCCCCGCATCGATCAAGACCCACGGCCCATGGCAGATCGCGGCCAATGGCTTGTCCTCGGCATAGAAATTCCGCACAAAAGCCACCGAGTCCGCATCCTTGCGCAGCAGCTTCGGATTTTCTTCGCCACCCGGCAACACCAGCGCATCGAAGTCGCCCGGCACCGCATTCTTGATGTTCATCTCGACCTTGAAGGTGTCGCCCGGCTGGTCGTGGTTCATGCCCTGCACGTCCTCGCCCACGCCCTTCGGCGAAACCAGGATCACCTGCGCGCCCTGCTCTTCGAGGAAGCTGCGCGGCCCCGTGTATTCGACCTGCTCCACGCCGTCCGTCATCAGCACGGCAATGCGCTTGCCCTGCAGCGTGCGTGCCACACCGACGCCTTCGACCGCCTGGTCAACGCCACCATGATTACTCTGCTCCATACGACCTCCTCAAGATGAATAACTGTGAATCATTTGTTATCGATTGTAGGAGGCCGCATCGGGAAATGGCGCGCGCTACGCGGCACGCTACGCGACGCGCGGATTAAACGCCAGGTCGCGCGCCATCGCCTGGTAAAACGCCCGCGCTTTGTCGTTGTCGGCCGGCGGCAGCACCACTTCCAGCACCAGGAACAGGTCGCCCGGCGTCGCGGTCGGAATCCCCTTGCCCTTCAAGCGCAGCTTGCGCCCGCTCTGCGAGCCGGCCGGCACCGCCACCTCGACCTTGCCCGACGGCGTCTGCACCGACACGCTGCCGCCGAGCGCCGCTTCCCACGGCGTCACCGGCACCGTTTCGTACACGTGCGCACCGTCCACGCGATACCGCGCATCCTGCGAGAACTGGATTTCGAGATACAAATCGCCCGGACCGGCGCCGCCATGCCCCTCGTGCCCCTGCCCCGCCAGGCGCAATTGCTGCCCCGGCGTCACGCCGCGCGGGATGGTCACGTTCAGCGTCTTGTCACGCAGCGCCGTACGGCCGCGGCCGTCCTGCTGCGGCAGGCGCAGGTTCACGGTCCGTGTTGCGCCGTGATAGGCGTCCGCCAGGTCGATGGTAATGGCGGCGTGGATGTCGTCGCCGCGCATCTGGAAGCCGCCGCGGCGCGTACCGCCGGCCTTGGCGAACAGGTCGGCAAAGAACTCATCGGCACCGGCGCCGCCGAAGTCGAAGTGCCCGTTCCAGTCCGGCGCCTCGTACTGCTCACCCGCGTATTGTGTGCCCGCATAGGCACGTCCACGGGCGTCGTAGGCGGCGCGCTTGTCGGCGTCGCTCAGCACTTCGTAGGCTTCGTTGATTTCCTTCGTCTTCGCGTCCGCGTCCTTGTGCTTGCTGACATCCGGGTGGTACTTGCGCACCTGCTTGCGGTACGCCTTCTTGATGTCGTCCGCGGACGCCGTCCTGTCGACGCCAAGGGTCTCGTAATAGTCCTTGTATTCCACAGTGCACTCCCAAAAGCAGTGTTCACGAATGCTTCCCATATGGGGCCGTCAATACAAAATTAAAGACGTCCACCTCTGCACCATTGCGGCGCACGCCAGACACCCGCCCTCACGAGCTTGTCGCTTAGCCAGTAAAATCGAGGGTTTCCAAGAACAAGAAATCGCCCCATGAGCACCAGCGCCACACTCAGCAATACCCCTTCTCCCGTCCGCGCCGAAATCGCCACGCTCTGGAAGCTGTCCTGGCCGATGCTGGTCGGGCAGCTGGCGACGGTGGGCATGGGCGTGGCCGACGTGGCGATGACCGGCCACGTCAGCGCCGAAGAGCTGGCCGCCGTGTCGCTCGGCGCCTCGGTGTGGTCGATCGTGCTGGTCACCGTGATGGGCACGATGATGGCGATTAACACCGTCGTCGCCCACGAGATCGGCGGCGGGCGCTACGACAAGATTCCGCATTCGGTGCGCCAGTCGCTGTGGAAGGGGCTGATCGTCGGCCTGGTCGCCTGCCTCGCGGCCAACCTGGCCACCCTGCTGTTCGACCACATCGGCCTCGACCAGGCGGTGGCCGACCGCGCCTCGCTGTTCCTGCATGTGACCAGCGTCGGCATGCCGGCCTTTGCCTGCTACCGCGCGCTGTATGGCTACACGACCAGCATCAACCAGACCAAGCCGATCATGATCATCGCCATCTTCGGGCTGCTGTTCAATATCGCCAGCAACTGGCTGCTGGTGTTCGGCAACTGGGGTTTCCCGCAGCTGGGTGCGG
Organism: Massilia sp. IC2-278; assembly: GCF_020708045.1. Taxonomy (GTDB): domain Bacteria; phylum Pseudomonadota; class Gammaproteobacteria; order Burkholderiales; family Burkholderiaceae_D; genus Telluria. Next base: position 20,610 of record NZ_JAJFES010000022.1, on the reverse strand, counting down.
TCGGCTGCGCGGTGTCGACGGCGGTGGGCATGTGGCTGATGCTGATTGCGATGGTGGTGTGGATCAAGTTCTCCAGCGCCTACCGCATGACCTACCCGTTCACGAAGATGGAAGGGCCGGACTGGAAAGAGATTCGCGACATGTTCCGCCTCGGCCTGCCGATCGGTGTCACCTATTTTGCCGAGGTCAGCGCCTTCGGCCTGATCAGCCTGCTCGTGGCGCGCTTCGGCGTGGTGCAGGTGTCGGCGCACCAGGTGGCGCTGAACTTTTCTTCGCTGGTGTTCATGGTGCCGATGAGCTTTGGCATCGGCCTGCTGACGCGCGTCGGCCAGGCGATGGGCGAAGGCAATCCGGTGCGGGCGCGTTTTGTCGCCTGGGTCGGCGTGGGGATGTCGGTCGCCTTCGGCGTGCTGTCGGCGGCCTGTATCGCGATCTTCCGCTGGGAAATCGCGCGCGCCTATACCTCGGACCCGGCGGTGCAGGAAGCCTGCGTGCACCTGCTGCTGTTCGCGGCGCTGTTCCAGCTGTCGGACGCGACCCAGGTCGCCACCGCTTCGGCCATCCGCGGCTACCAGGTCACGCGCCCGCCGATGATCATCCAGCTGGTCGCCTTCTGGGGCTTTTCGCTGCCGCTGGGTTATATCCTGGGTATTGCACCGGCCTGGTTCGGGCTTGCACCCAGCGCGCCGATGGAAACCACCGGCTTCTGGATCGGCCTGGTGCTGGGCCTGACGATTGCCGCCGTGCTGCTGACCTGGTCCTTCGACCGCCTGTCACGCCAGAAGGTCCGCGCCGCGCACCTCGCCTGAAGGCCTGGCTCAGCGTGCGACCTCGATGCGGTTCTTGCGGTATTCCCACTTGCCGAACTCACCGAAGGCCGGCTCGTCGATCAGGTCGTCCACCGCGTCCTGCTCGCGCTTCATGCGGCGCACCAGCGCCTTGTCGGTCAGCGGGGCCGTCGTCGCTTCATAGACATCGCGCCGCAGCGTGCCGTCGACGCCCTGCGTCAACACGGTCAGCCGGCGCGCTGCCGGCTCGAAGCCCATGCGCTCGTGCCAGGTATTCCTGTCCTGCAGATAGATCGCGCCGCTGCGCCATTGCGCCACATAGCGCTGGCTGCAGACTTCCTTCGGACTCTTCATCCATTCGCAGGCGTGCAGGATGGACACATGCCGGTCGTCGAGCTTCTTGATCGCGATGCGGCCCTTGGTGTAGCGCCAGTTGGAATCCGGTTCGGTGGTCGAGGACACCAGGGTGTACTGACCTTCGAACTGCGCCAGGGGCAAGGCCATCGCCGCCGCGCTCATGCACAGCGCAGCCAGGGCCGCGGCGGACTGGGAAATGATGCGTGTCTTCATGGTTCTCCTTATAAATTTACAAACAGTATAGTTGCAAACTCAACCGTGAGAGGGGCGATACATACTGCTTTTGGAGGCCTACTCTGTTATTGTCTCGTCCGTTGCATTTAGCTAATTTTAACGAGACACACAATGCGCTTAATCCTTTGCCTGCTGGCCGCGCTTGCGGCTGCGCCCGCTTCGGCGGAACGCCTGACCCTCGACCGTATCCACGGCGAGCCTTCGCTTGCCGGTCCCGGCGTGAAAACCCTGAAGGTCTCGCCCGACGGCGAGCGCGTGACCTTCCTGCGCGGCCGCGACGACAACCAGTTCCAGCAAGACCTGTGGGAATACAACATGAAGGACAAGACCACGCGCCGCCTGGTCGACTCCAAGAAACTGGTCCCGAACGAGGAACTGTCGCTCGAGGAAAAAGCGCGCCGCGAACGCGCGCGTACCGCCAGCCTGTCGGGCATCATCAGCTATAGCTGGTCGCCCGACGGCAAGCAGCTGCTGGTGCCGATCGCCGGCGACCTGTACCTGGTCGACGTCGCCAACCCCGACACCGCGCGCAAGGTTGCATCGGGCAATGTGCTCGATCCAAAGATTTCGCCGAAGGGCCGCTACGTTTCCTTCGTGCGCAACCAGAACCTGTTCGCCATCGATTTGAAGACCGGCGCCGAGCGCCAGCTGACGACAGACGGCAAGGGCACCGTGCACAACGGCGAGGCCGAGTTCATCGCCCAGGAAGAAATGGACCAGACCACCGGCTACTATTGGGCGCCGGACGACTCGGCCATTGCTTATAAACGCTACGACGAAGCGCCGGTGCCGGTGGCGCGCCGCTTCGAGATCTTTGCCGACCGCACCGAAGTGATCGACCAGCACTACCCTGCCGCCGGCGACCCGAACGTGCTGGTGGACCTCTTCATCGTGTCGCCGGACACCGGCGTCTCGCGCAAAGTCGACCTCGGCGCCGACAAGGACATCTACCTGGTGCGCGCCGACTGGAGTGCCGACGGCAAGACCCTGGCCTACCAGCGCCAGACGCGCGACCAGAAGCGCCTCGACCTGGTGGCCGTCGATGCCGCCAGCCTGGCCCAGCGCACCCTGCTCACCGAAACCTCGCCGACCTGGGTCAGCATCCACAACGACCTGCGTTTCCTGAAGAATCGCCCGGCCTTTATCTGGGCTTCCGAGCGCAGCGGCCGGAACCACCTGTATTTGTACGACCTGAACGGCAAGCTGATCAACCCGATTTCCAGCGGTGAATGGGGCGTGGACAACGTGCTGGCCGTCGACGAAAAGGCCGGCAAGGTGTACGTGTCGTCGAATCGCGACGCCGTCATCGACAAGCAGACCTATGCGCTGGCCCTGAACGGCAGCAACGCCAGCAAGCCGGCCCGCATCAGCAAGGGCGACGGCTGGCACGAGGCCGCGTTCGCAGGCAACGGCAAAATCTTTGTCGACACCTATTCGAGCCCGACCACCCCGCCGCAAGTGTCGATCCGCCGCGCCGACGGCGCCATGGTCGAGTGGCTGCAGCACAACGAGCTGAACGCGAACCACCCGTTCGCCAAGTACTTGCCCGATTTGCTGCCGACCGAATTCGGCACGATCAAGGCGCACGATGGCCAGACCCTGCATTACTCGATGATCAAGCCGGCCAATTTCGATGCGACGAAAAAATACCCGGTCTTCCTGTTCACCTACGGCGGCCCGCACTCGCAGCGCGTGACCCGTACCTGGGGCAATTACTTTGACCAGTACATGGCCCAGCAAGGCTTTGTGGTGTTCCGCCTGGACAACCGCGGCTCGAGCCGCCGCGAGCGCCAGTTCACCGACGTCATCTATAACAACCTCGGCAAGAACGAAGTCGAAGACCAGGTCACCGGCATCGACTGGCTGGCCCAGCAGAGCTTTGTCGATCCGAAGCGCGTGGGCGTGTTCGGCTGGAGCTATGGCGGCTTCATGACCCTGCGCCTGCTGGCGGCCGCATCCGACAAGATCGCGATGGGCGTGTCGGTGGCGCCGGTCACCGACTGGGCGCTGTACGACACCCACTACACGGAACAGTTCGTCGGCGCCACGCCGAAGTCGGACCCGGACGCGTATGCGCGCAGCGGCGTGTTCGCTCACCTGGATGGCCTGAAGTCGCCGCTGCTGCTGATCCACGGCATGGCCGACGATAATGTCTTGTTCACCAACAGCACCCGCCTGATCGACGAACTCGTCAAGCGCAACGTCCAGTTCGACCTGATGACCTACCCGGGCGCCAAGCACGGCATCTCGGGCCGCACCAGCCAACGCCACGTGTATGGCCTGATCGAAGCCTTCTTCAAGAAGAACCTGGGCGGGACCGCACCACAATGATTTAGCGTCCAGTTGCAATTTTCAGTTACCAAAAAGGCCGGAAGCCGCATGAACAGTGGCTAAACCGGCCTTTTATTTTTCCTAGTGGAAAAAAAGTCTTTCTCTGTTGTAATTATTTGTTCTGTAATTACGAAAAAAGTCAACGATATTTGTCGTCTTTTCGCAACGACGAATAAATTTTTTTTGTGTCGAATTTCATCGTGAGATCCACTTTCTTTCCTATGAGAAGTATTTGAACTGAACTCGGCTGTTTAGGTTTGCTGTAACAAATTATGTCCGCACGGAATTAATTCCTCACGGTATTCTGCGTATTCGTGATCTCACAGACGCTCTTTCCGGAGCGCGCACTACAGAGGAATACCAATGCAATCGATCCGTTTCAGCACCACCCGCATCGCTTTCGCCGCCTCCGCTCTCGTGCTCGGCGCCGCCATCGCAGCACCGGCTTCGGCCGCCACCCTGAGCGTCGGCGCAGGCAAGACCTACGCCACCCCATGCAAGGCTTTTGCCGCCGCCAAGGCCGGCGACACCGTCGACATCCAGGCTGGCACCTATTCGGGCGACGTCTGCGCGATTTCCGCCAGCAAGCTCACCATCCGCGGCGTGAACGGCCGTCCGCACATCAAGGCCGGCGGCAAGAATTCCGGCGGCAAGGCGATCTGGGTCGTGCGCGGCAATGACATCACGGTCGACAACGTCGAGATGTCGGGCGCCGCAGTCCCCGACAAGAACGGCGCCGCCCTGCGCCTGGAAGGCACCAACTTCACGCTGCGTAATTCCTTCCTGCACGACAACGAGAACGGTGTCCTGAGCGGCGTGAACGAAGCCAGCACCGTGACCATGGAATACAACGAGTTCGGCCACAACGGCCGCGGCGACGGCTACACCCACAACGTGTACATCGGCAAGGTTGCGAAACTCTACTTCCGCTACAACTTCTCGCACGACGCGAACGTCGGCCACAACCTGAAGACCCGCGGCCTGTACAACATGATCGCGTACAACCGCTTCTCGAGCCTGCGCTCGGGCGAAACCGGCAGCACCGCGGCAGGCAAGCCGAGCTACGAAGTCAACGTGCCGAACGGCGGCACCACCTACCTGATCGGCAACGTGATCCAGCAACCGGCGTCGAACAACAACCCGGCCATGGTGTCGTACGGCGAAGAAGGCGTGGGCACCCGCAAGACCGACCTGTACGTGATCAACAATACCTTCGTGAACGACGAAAGCTCGCGCGGCACCTTCGTTACGATCCGCAACGCGGCCACGCCGGCCAAGCTGATCAACAACATCTTCGCCGGCGGCGGCACGGTGACGGCCCAGGCCACGGCGGTGCAGAAGACCAACTACCGCTCGGTGGCAGGCAACTTCGTCAACAAGGCAACCTACGACCTGCGTCCGGCAACCAACGCGCAGATCGTCAACGCCGGCTCGAACCCGGGCAACTCGGCCGGCGGCCTGGCCCTGAAGCCGACTGCCAGCTACAAGCACACCGCGTCGTACTCGACCCGTGCGACCAAGGGCGGCACGATCGACATCGGCGCCTACGAAATCCAGTAATCGCCGACGGCGAAGTCAACAGCAAACGGGCCCCGTGCGTCGCAGACGCCGGGGCCCGTTTTTTTGCAGGCCGCGGCCGGCCGGGATAACCCGGCGCGGTCAGGCGGCCAGGCGCAGCTTAGACGCGGTCGATGCCGTCTTTCAGCGTTTCCTTGGCGTCGCCGTATTTTTCCTGGGTCTTGCCTTCGACCTGGTTCTTCAGGCCTTTCGCTTCGGTTTCCTTGTTGTCGACCAGCTTGCCGGCTTCTTCCTGGATTTTGCCGCCGATGTCTTTCAGTTTGCCTTTGACTTGATCTTCGTTCATGGTCGTTCTCCTTGCGTAAAAGGCGCGGTCGATGTGCCGCGCGATGGGTCTAGAATACGCCCCCATGCCCTGCCCATCTGTACGGCCACGCACACAGCTCGTCCATATCGCAGAAGTGCACCTTGATGCTCATCCATGCGCCGGTTGTACCGACGTGATGGTACTGTGCCGTTATTCTTTTGTTAATCGAGCACAAGCATGAGCGAACAGATTTCCACTCTCCCCGAAACCGGCGAACCCGAAGCCGTACCCAAGCGCAAGCTGATGAAACGCACCGCTATCATCGACGGCGTCGGCGTCCTCTTCATCCTCGGCCTGGCCGCCGCCTGGTTCGCCGTCGATGCCCTGCTGCTGCTTTTCGCCTGCATCCTGTTTTCCGTCCTGCTGTATAAGCTCAGCCAGCTGCTGGCGCGCTACACCGGCATCAAGCGGCCGATCGCCCTGGCCGTCGTGGTGCTGCTGCTGTTCGCCGTGATCGGGCTGGGCGGCTGGGCCATGGCGCCGCAGATTGCCGAACAGTCGAACAAGCTGGCCGAGGCGGTGCCGCAGTCGATCGGCAAGCTGCAGGAATTCGTCAAGCAGCATCCGATGCTGCAGCGCCTGGCCTCGGAGCTGCCGGCGCCGGAAGACGCCATGAAGCAGATGTCCTCGATGATGCCGAATGCCGGTCTGTTCTTTACCGGCATCTTCGGCGCCATCGGCAACGTGGTCATCATCATGGTCGTCGGCATTTATTTCGCCGCCTCGCCGCACCTGTATACAAGCGGCCTCGTCAAGCTGATACCCCAGCCGAAACGTCCGCGCGCGCGCCAGGTGCTGCAGAAAATGGGCGGCAACCTGTCGAGCTGGCTGCTGGGCACCTCGGTCTCGATGCTGATCGTTGGCGTCGTCACCTCCGTCGGCCTGAGCCTGCTGGGCGTGCCGCTGGCCCTGATCCTCGGCATCATTGCCGGCCTGCTGGATTTCGTTCCCTACGTCGGGCCCATCATGGCCGGCGTGCCGGCGGTGCTGATCGCGTTCTCGATCAGTCCCGACATGGCCTTGTACGTGGTCCTGCTGTTCGCCGGCATCCAGCTGGTGCAGGGCTATATTCTGCAGCCGATGATCGAGTCGCGCGCCGTCGATTTGCCGCCGGCGCTCATCATCGCCATGCAACTGGTGTTCGGCACCCTGTTCGGCTTTGCCGGCGTGGCACTGGCGACGCCGCTGACGGCCGCGCTGAAGGTGCTGGTGCAGATGCTGTACGTAGAAGATATGCTGGGAGACAAGGTCGAGGAAGACGACAAGTCATAACCGGCGGCAGGGGCGCGGATGGCGCCCTATATAAAACAAAACAGCCGCGACGCATCGCGGCTGTTGTTCATTGAAAGGCGCGGTTGGGCGCGGCGCGCTTAGCGGTTTCCCTTGACGATGTCCTTCAGATCGCCCTTCTTCTCCTGGACCTTGCCTTCGGCCTGGTTCGACAAGCCCTCGGACTGCTGCTGGCGGCTGCCCACGGCTTCGCCGATCTTTTGCTGGACCTTGCCGCCGATGTCCTTGGCCTTGCCCTTGATCTGGTCTTCGTTCATGACATTACCTCTTTGATGTAGTGAAACGAAGCTACACCTTAAGCCTGATGCCTGGGCATCTCTGTGCGCTGGTTAACACTGGGTTTGCGCCACAGGCTGGCCAGCCAGGGTTGCCGTTCGCGCGGCAAGCCTTCCGGCCGGTAATAATGGTGCAGCGCCACGAAGCCCGCCGCGGCCAGGTGCCGCTCCCAGGTCGGATAGTCGTAATAACTGCCGTAGCGCGGCCCGTTCCAGCCCTCTTCGTTGTGGCCGCGCGGGTTCGAGCTGAACAGCACGCCGCCCGGCTTCAGGGCGCCGTGCAGCGCCGCCAGCACCGCGGGCAGCGCCGCGCTCGGCACATGGAACAGCGAGGCATTCGCGAACACGCCGTCGAAGCTTGCCTGCGGCAAGTCCAGGTGCAGGAAGTCCTGGCGCCAGACGTCGCAGCCGCTGTAGGCGCGCGCCATGGCAACGAACTCGGCCGAACCATCGAGCCCGATGGCGCGGTGCCCGAGCGCGCTGAAGGTTTTCAGATCGCGCCCGGGCCCGCAGCCGAGGTCGAGCAGCGTGAACGGCGCCGGCGCCTCGATGGCAGCCAGCAGCGCCGCGATGTTCTGGCTGACGTCGTGGTCGATCGTTCCGGTAAAAAATTGCTTGGCGTTGCGCTCGTAATGCGCGAGCGTGCGCTGCGTGATGGTGTCAAAAGCGCCGGGCGCGTCGCCGGCAGCGCGGCCGGCGGAGTCGTCGTCCTCCCTCATCACCAGATCCGCACCCGGTCCTGCGGCGCCAGGTACAGCGCCTGGCCGGGCTTGACGTCAAAGGCCCGGTACCAGCCGTCCAGGTTGCGCACGATGTAGGTGCGGTACTGAGCCGGTGCGTGGCCGTCGGTCAGCACCGCGCGGCGCAGCGAGGCTTCGCGCATCTTGGTGCGCCAGCCCTGGGCGAAGCCGGTAAAGAACTGGCGCTCGCCGTCGACGCCTGCCGCCTTGCCCGCCGGCGAGGCTGAATAAGCGTCGAAGGCCGCCTGCAGACCGGCCAGGTCGGCCAGGTTTTCGCTCAGGGTCAGTTGCCCGTTCACCGCCAGGTCCGGGAAAGGCCGGTAGGTGTTGTACTGCGCCACCAATTTGCCGGAGGCAGCCCTGAAGTGGGCCAGGTCTTCTTTCGTCCACCAGTCGCGCAGGCGGCCCTGGGCATCGAACTGGGCGCCCTGGTCGTCGAAGCTGTGGCTGATCTCGTGGCCGATGATGGCGCCGATCGCGCCGTAATTGGCGGCGTCGGACGCCTTCGGGTCGAAGAACGGCGGCTGCAGGATGGCGGCCGGGAAGTTCAGCGCATTCTGCAGGGGCAGATTCACGGCATTCACCAGTTGCGGCGGCATGGCCCAGTCAGTGCGCTGCGGCTTCTTGCCGAGCTTGGCCAGCTCTTGCGCGTAATGGAATTCCTCGGCGCGCACGGCATTGCCGAAAGCATCGTCGCGCTTCACCTGCAGGCCAGCGTAGGATTTCCATTGGTCCGGGTAGCCCACGCCCACGTACAGCGATTTGACTTTCGCCTGGGCCTGGGCGCGGGTAGCCGGCGCCATCCATTCCAGCTTGTCGATACGTGCGCTGAAGGCTTCGATGATGTTGGCGACCATCTTTTGTACGCGCGCCTTGTCTGCGGCTGGGAAATAGCGCTCGACATAGAGCTTGCCGACGGCTTCGTCCATGGCTTCGTTGGTAGCGGCCAGGGCACGCTTCCAGCGTACCGATTGCTGCGGGGTGCCGGTCAGGGCCTTGCCGTTGAACTCGAAACGCTGGTCGGCAAAGGCTTTCGGCAGCAGGCTGGCATAGCCATTCAGCTTGTGGAAGGCGAGGTAATCGCGCCAGACGGCGACGTCGGCATGCGCCAGCAGGCGCGCCGCGCCCGTCACCGCGCCCGGATGGTAGACCTGGAAGCGTTCCTGGCCGGACAGGCGTGCCGCCTTGAAGAAAGCGTTCCAGTCGACGCCCGGTGCTTTGGCGGCGAAATCCTTCAGGGTCCAGACCGTGTTCGACTTCTGGATGTCGGCCGACTCCTCGCGCGTGGCATGGGTTTGCGCCAGCGCCAGCTCGAGCTCGAATACACGGGCGGCGCGTTCGTCGCTCTTGTCGAAGCCGGCCAGCTTCAGCATGGCGGCGATGTGCTGCTGGTACTTCGTGCGCAGCTCGGCCATGCGCGTGTTGTTTTCCAGGTAGTAGGCGCGGTCGGGCATGCCCAGGCCGCCCTGCAGCAGGTAAGGCAAGTTGCGCGAGGGATCGTTCAGGCCTTGCGCGACCCATACGCCGAACAGGTTCTCGGTGAAGAAATCGGTGGCGTTCAGCGGGTCGACGTCGGCGCGCACCGAGGCGCCCAGCGCGCGCACCAGCGCCGCCTTGTCCTTGATCGCGGCGATGTCCGCCAGCATCGGCTTGACCGGGGCCAGGCCGCGTTTCTCGATGGCGGCTTCGTCCATGTAGGCGGCGTAGAAGTCGGCCACCTTGCGCGCGTCGCCGGACGTTCCCTGCGCCGCGCCCAGCGCCTCGATCATCTTCGCGATGCGGGTATTCGTGTCTTCGGCCAGGACGCCCATGGCGCTCCAGGAACCGCGGTCGGCCGGGATCTCGGTTTTCGCCAGCCAGTCGCCGTTGGCATAGGCGAAGAAATCGTCGCCGGGCAGCACGGTCATGGCGGCCGGCTTGTCGGCCTTGGAGGCGGCGGGCGCGGCGGCCTGGGCAGCGGCAAAGCCTGGCGCGGCGCAAGTGGCGCCAGCAAGGGCCAGGGCGACGGCGGTCCTGGTCAGGGTCCAGCGAATAGTCATGTGCTTCCTTATATTGTGCGGTGACCTTGCGATGACGTTGCGGCGGTGCGGATGCGTTTGTTCACGTCCTCGGCTTCGACCCGGACTTCCGGACCGAAGTTCTTGGCCGCATATTGCCCATCATATCGCCATGATGCAAATCAGAGGGGCCGCCGGCGGCGACCGTGTTGATAAAAGATTTTTCAAAAATTTTTAGCAAAAGGCCTAAAGTTTCCAAAAACACTGCCGTAAAAGGAAGACAACCGGTAATCCGGCCGGAAAAATTGTCGCGGTGCCAAGATGAACCAGAACGAAGTCCTCGCTATGTACGAAAATATTGCCGGCCTCACGGGCAAGATGGCTGGCGCCGCGCAATCTGGTGACTGGAACGGGTTCGATACGCTGCAGGGCGAGTGCGCCAGCCAGGCCAGTGCTGCCGCGACCGGCGTCCCTGCCCTCGAGGGCGCACGCCGCCTGCGCAAGATCGACCTGCTGAAGCAGATCATGGCCAACGACCGCGCGATCCGCGACATCACCGAGCCATGGATGGGCCAGCTCGACCGCGCGATGTGCGCGCACTGAGCCGAGCTGCTCGAACGAACAAGCGCCTACCGGCGCTTTTTTGTTGGGCGCGAGGAATAGCTTGGGAAGACTCCTGCCGTGCAACCACGGCAAGCGGACAGCACGGGAACAATCGGCGGACGCCTGGAGGGCAGGCAGCAAAGAAGCAGGCAACAAAAAAGGCGCCCGTGGGCGCCTTGGCTTTGCTGCACGCGGAACGTGTCCGTTTGCATGAATTCGGAGAGCGAACACCAGGCTAGTCCTGGTGCCGCCTCTTTGCCGGTTGCATCCGGCGTCGACTGCCGCTGTTGGCAGACAACCGCTTCCGTACACAGGCATCTTGCGACGTACATCCGGTTCCCGCGCCACGCTATCGGTGGTGGCTGCGCCGGACCCTGGGGCCGTTTTTTTGTGGTTTTATTAACCAGCGAATTCAGTATAACCGAATTTTCCAGCTTGTGTAGACCAATTCGTGCGCGCCCTTTTTTTCCTTGCCGGCGGCTTATTCCGGCTGGGTAAGCGGCGGCCCGTCGGCGGCTTGCGGTTCGGTACGCGCAGCCTGCGCCGGACGCTTCCTGGCCTGCAAAGCCGCCAGGCGCGCCTTCAGCACGGACATCAGGCTCGGCTTCGCCGCGCCGCCATCCTGGGGCAGCACCACGACTTCCGGCTCGCGCGCCGTCTTCAGTTCCTTGCCTGCGGCCGCGCGGCGGCGGCGCCACACCAGGAGCAGTCCGGCCAGCGCCAGCAGGCCCGCCAGGGCGCCGCCGATGGCCAGCCAGGGCATCGGCTCTTCCGGCGGCGCGGCCGGTTTCGGCTTGCGGTGGATGCGCGGCGCCGGCTTCGGACCGGCCTCCGGCCTGGCGTCCGGCTTTGCCTGCGCATCCGCATCGAGTTTCGCATTCGCCCTGGCGACGGTCTCGGCATCGGCTTCGGAAGCCGACTTTACGCCGGTTGCCACCTGCAGCACCTTGACCTTGTCCTCGAGCTGGCCAAGCTCATGGCGCAGCGCTTCGTTTTTCGCACCCAGCACGGCGCAGGCGTTGAGTTCGGCAGCGGCCGGCGCCGGGGCGCAGGCCGCGGGCGACCCAGCCGGCCTGGCGGCTGCGGCATCCGGCTTGGCAACCGGCCCGGCAACGACTGGCTTCGGCGGGGCGGCGTGCGCCGCGTCCTCGGCAGGATGCGTACCGGTCGCGGCTGGGGCAGCCACGGGACGGCGTTTCGACGGCACGGGCCTGGGCAGCGGCGCCGGGGGATTGGCGGCCTTGGCTGGCTGCGCGGCTATCGCTGCAGGCGCGGCAGGCTCGGCAGGCGGCGGAACAGGAACCGGGGTAAGGACCGGCGCCGGAACAGGCACAGCCACCGGTGGCGGCGCCGGGTCCGGGTCCGGTGTCAGCCACAGTGTCACCAGGCGCACCGAACGCTGTCCGCCGTCGACCAGTTCCAGGTAGACGTGCAAGTGCTTGCTTTCAACCGGTTTGACCGAAGCCAGACGCAGGAACTGTTTGCCGCCCTGGCGGATCACAGCAATGTCGAGGCCGGAAAGCACCGGCGGCATGGCGACGTTGGCGCCGCGGTAGACGTCGCGGCGCGCCAGCTGGGCCTGCACGGGTTTCGATGCATCCTCGACGGAAGTCAGCTCGACTTCGGCAGCCAGCGGCTGGCCGATATAAGACAGCACGCGCGCGTCGCCGAGCTCCGCAGCGTGGACAAGACCGGGCACCGCAAACGGAAGCAGCAAGCCGGCAAACAGGTGGAAAGGGCGAATCGCCATATATGGGGGGTGAATTTGTAGCCTCAGCGTAATTAACGGGTGTTGCGCTACACTCTTTAGCTCCAGCCTTCGAAATAACAGGACCGCCAATGGAAAACCGTATCGAAAAAGACAGCTTTGGCCCGATCGAGGTACCTTCCGGCCATCTATGGGGCGCCCAGACCCAGCGCTCCCTGCACCACTTCCACATTTCCACCGAAAAAATGGCACCGGAACTGGTGGCCGCGCTGGCCCAGGTCAAGCGCGCCGCCGCCGCCGTCAACCGCTCGCTAGGCAAGCTGCCGAAGGACAAGGCCGACGCCATCATGGCCGCTGCCGACGAAGTCCTCGACGGCAGGCATCCCGCCGAATTCCCGCTTGCCGTGTGGCAGACCGGCTCTGGCACCCAGAGCAACATGAACATGAACGAGGTGCTGGCCAACCGCGGCTCCGAGCTGATGGGCGGCGAGCGCGGCGAGGCGCGCCTGCTGCACCCGAACGACCACGTCAACATGGGCCAGTCCTCGAACGACATCTTCCCCACCGCCATGCACGTGGCGGCGGCGCTCGCGGTCTCGAAGGAAGTCTTGCCGGCCCTGGCGCGCCTGCGCGGCACGCTCACGGTGAAGTCGCGCGACTTCGCCGACATCGTCAAGATCGGCCGCACCCACCTGCAGGACGCCACCCCGCTGACGCTGGGCCAGGAGTTCTCGGGCTACGTGGCCCAGCTCGAATTTTCCGAAGCCGCGATTCGCGCTTCCCTGCCCGGCCTGCTGGCCCTGGCCGCCGGCGGCACCGCGGTCGGCACCGGCCTGAATGCGCACCCCGAGTTCGCCGCGCGCATCGCCGCCGAGCTCGGCTCGCGCACCGGGCTGTCGTTCAAGAGTGCTAGCAACAAGTTCGCGGCCCTGGCCGGGCACGACGCCCTGGTCGCCGCCCACGGCGCCTTCAAGACCCTGGCCGCCGCCCTCATGAAGATCGCCAACGACATCCGCTGGATGGCGTCCGGCCCGCGCTCGGGCCTGGGTGAGATCACGATCCCGGAAAACGAGCCGGGCAGCTCGATCATGCCAGGCAAGGTGAACCCGACCCAGTGCGAGGCGATGACCATGCTCTGCTGCCAGGTGTTCGGCAACGACGTCGCGCTCACCATCGGCGGCTCGCAGGGCAACTTCGAGCTGAACGTGTTCAAGCCCATGATCGCGCACAATTTTCTGCAAAGCGCGCGCCTGCTGGCCGACGGCATGCGCTCCTTCGACGAGCACTGCGCCCAGGGCATCGAACCGAACCGTACGCGCATCGGCGAACTCATGGAGCAGTCGCTGATGCTGGTGACCGCACTGGCGCCCCACATCGGGTATGATCGCGCCGCGCAGATCGCCAAGCATGCGCAGCACGAAGGCATCACGCTGCGCGAGGCGGCCCTGCAATCGGGCCACGTCAGTGCGGAACAGTTCTCCCAGTGGATCGTTCCGATCGACATGACGCGGCCGGACCCGGCGTAAGGACGGTGTGGGGCATGCGCGCCGATAAAAATGGCGTCCTCAACCGTACGCCCCACAATTTTTCCCGAGGATAGAATGCAAAAGACAACTTTCGAACTGACATCCGAGTTCGTCGAACTCAACCAGCTGCTGAAACTGGTGGGTTTGTGCGACAGCGGCGGCGCCGGCAAGAACATCGTGGCCAGCGGCGTGGTGTCGGTCGATGGCAAGCAGGAACTGCGCAAGACCGCCAAGATCCGCACCGGCCAGACCGTGACGGTGGGCGACGTGCAGATTTCCGTGGCGTAAATGGGGCTGCCGGCCTGAGCTTCGTGCGTTTGAGATCAGACAAACGCGACCGGTAGTCCTTGCTTATATTTTAAGAGCGGCTGGCACAACGCTCGGGGCAAGAGACAGCAACCTGGCCCCGGGACATTGCCGGACACTCCAGGATGTGACTAACCGGTTGAGGTGAACACAATGAATACCCCGGACGACAACCAACCCCAAACGCAGGAGCGGCTGATCGGCGACCTGCGCCTCGTGATCGAAAACGCGGAAGAACTGCTGAAGAACACCGATCACTACACCAGCGTGCTGTACCAGAATGCGCGCGCCAAGCTGGCCATGGCGCTCAATGCCGCCAACGAGGAGCTCGAACGTTTCGAGGATGCGCAGCTGACCCGCATGATGGAAGCCACGCGCCTCGCCAACGAACGTTTCGCCGACTACTCCGGCGAAGCGCGCATCCTGCGCGCTTTTCACTGAGCGCTTTTCACTGAGCGCATTGCACTGAACGCATACAACAACGCCGCGTCGTGACGCGGCGTTGTTATTCAGGCCGTGGTGTTGATGGTATTGCCCAGGTGAGCCGGCAGGTTCTGCGCCGGCTGCGGTGGCTGGATACCCTCCAGCAGCTGGGCGGCGTGCGAACGCTGGATGTCTTGCTGCTTCTTCAGCATGGTCATCGCAACTTCCTGCTTGTTACCGGTTTCTGCCATGGTGGTGGACAGCTTGGCGATGGCGAGGACGTCCATATCGGTCTCCTGTAGAGGGTTATCCCTACTTAACGGCTCAAGCTCCGGGAACTTTAGGCTTTGTCATCATCCAATTGCTGAGCCAAGCCAGGACGCTGTCGCGCGCATTCAGGTCCAGCCATGCGGTGTCGGGCGCGAGCGCATCGGGCGCAGGCGCGTCCGAGGCCACCGCCACCACCAGCGGATCGTCGGCGTGCAGCGGCGGCTTGCCCAGTCCGGGCCGATACACTTCCAGCTTGGGTAGCGCTTCCCATTTATAGCCTTCGACCAGGGTCAGGTCGGCCGGACCCAGGCGCGCCAGCTGTTCGCGCAGGCTGGGCTCTTCCGCGCCGCGCAGTTCGCGCATGATGGCGTAGCGGTAAGGCGAAGCAATCATCACCTCGGCCGCGCCGGCCATGCGCAGGCGCGCGCTATCCTTCTGCGGCGGTTCGAGCACGATGTCGTGGTGGCTGTGCTTGACGATGTTCACGCGCAGGCCGCGCTGCGCCAGGGCGCCGACCAGGAATTCGAGCAGGGTCGTCTTGCCGCTGCCCGACCAGCCGACCACGGCCAATACCGGGCCGGGCCCGGGGCCGTCATCAATACGCGACACGATAGCGGGTACCCCGGTAGTTCATGACGGCATACTTCGGCATCAGGCGTTCCAGCACCAGGCCGGGCGCCAGCTCCTCGCCTTCGCGGCGCAGCATCTTGTCGACCAGCAGCAGGCGGTCGGCGGGATTCGGCGAATAGATGTAGCCGCCGACACTGACCCTCGGCACCTCGCGCTGTATCGCTTCCGGCAACTGCTGCAGGGTGCGCAGGTTTTCCTCGGCCGGCTCGGGGGCGCGCGCCACCGGCGCCGGATCGGGCGCACGTGCGGCGGGAGCCGGCAGGTAGACCGCCTCCGGGCTGGCAGCGGCGACGCTTGCGAGCGCCGGGGTGCTGCGGGCGGCTGGCGCCTTGCCATCCGGCTGCGTGGACGGGCGCGGGCGCGCCGCCTCGCCGGCTGGCGGTGTCGTGCTTGACGGCCGTGACGCGGGTGCTGCTTCGGCGGCCGTCATGGCATTGGCTGCCTGGCGCGGAACTTGCGCAGGCAGCTCGCGGGGCGCCGCGACCGGGGCCGCCGCGCCCGGCGATGCACTGGGATTGCTTGCAGCCGTTGCTGGACTCGGCGTCGGCACCGGAGCTGGAGCTGGAGCCGGCGTCGAAGCCGGCGCAGCCGCCACAGGCGATGGCGCACTTGCCGCCAACGAAGGCGCCGGCGCGGCCACATCCGATGAAACCGCCGGCGCCGGCATAGCCGCCCCGCCCGCCCCCTGCGCACTGGAAGCCAGCACAGCCACCTGCGGCGCAGGCGCCTGGGAACGCCAGGCCAGGACGCCGGCAATGCCGGCAATCACGATCCCGGCCGACAGCCCGATCAGCAGCGGCTTGCGGCTGGCGCCGGCAGCCGGCGCGGGAACATGGCTGGGCGCCGGTGTGTGGATATCCGGGGCGCTGCCGAGCTGGCGTTCGGCCTGCGCTTTCTTGAGTGCTTCGAGAATGTACGACATTTATTGTCCCGTCCTGGCGGCGGCGAGCAGGCGCGGCTCGCTCACGCCGCCGAGCTGATTCAGGCGCATGAAGGTGCGCGGTCCGGCCACGCCGTCGGCCTTCAGGTTCTGCTTGGCCTGGAATGCGCGCAGCAATTCCTGGGTATGGGTGCCGAAGGCCTGGCGTGCCGGCGGCGGCGCGGTGCCGTCCAGGCGCGCCAGCTGGGCGGCGAGCCAGTCGACGTCCGGCCCTTCGTCGCCGGTGGCGACCTGGTCGCGGAAGCTGCGCGGCACTTTCCAGAAGGTGGTGAATTCGCCGGTGAAACGCAGCGCCAGCGCCGCCAGGTCCATGCGCTCGCGCTTGCCGCCCGCCTCGAAGCTTGCGGATTCCTCGTCCATGCCGGTGAGCACTGCATAGCGCGTCCTGGCGCCGTCGCGCAGGGTCAACACGGCGGGACGGTCCAGCTGGCGCAGCTCGAACAGGCCGCCCTTGCCCTGATGGCAGCGCAGGTTGCGGCGCAGCGCCGCCTGGCAGGGTTCGCCCGCGGGCAATGTTTCTCCCCACAGCCCGGCCAGCACGCGCAGCGCCGCGGCTTCGTCGGCATGCCCTGCCGGCAAGCCCGCGCTGGCTGCCGGCGCAGCCGCTGCCTGCACCGGCTTGATCTTGTGCACCGGAGCGGCCGTCGCGCTTGCCGCCTGCGCCGGCGCGCCATGCGGCAGCACCTGCCAGGCCGCCGCGGCGCTGAGCACGGCGCCGGCCAGCACGCCGCCCGCCACCAGCGGCCAGCGCGGTGAAGGGGCCGGGGCCGCCGCTTCGCCGGCAAACACTTCGCCGGCGGCGGTGCGCAGGATCTTTTTCGTCACCTCGCGGCTGTTCTCGACATAGGCGCCCAGCAGCGCGCGGTCGCATAGCAGGTTGATGCGGCGCGGCACGCCATGGGTGATGCGGTGCACGACGGGGACCACCGCAGGCGGAAACACCGGCGCGCCCTGGAAGCCGGCCACCGCCATGCGGTGCGCGATGTAGGCGCCGGTTTCAGCTTCGGAAAGCGGCCCCAGGTGGTAGCGCGCGATCACGCGCTGGGCCAGCTGCTCCAGTTCCGGACGCGCCAGCATGGTGCGCAGTTCCGGCTGGCCGATCAGGATGATCTGCAGCAGCTTGCGTTCGCTCGTTTCGAGGTTGGTCAGCAGGCGCAGCTGCTCCAGCACCTCGGCCGACAGATTCTGGGCCTCGTCGATGACGAGCACGTTGTTGCGCCCCTGGGCATGCGAGGCCAGCAAATAATCGTTGATGGCGTCGACATAGGCCTTCACGCCGCCTTGCCCTGCCGGCACGGCGATGCGGAATTCCTCGCACACCGACTGCAGCAGCTCGGCCACGGTCAGCTTCGGGTTGAAGATGTAGGCAAGGCGGCAGTTCTCGGGCACCTGCTCGATGAAACAGCGGCAAACCGTGGTCTTGCCGGCGCCGATTTCGCCGGTCAGCAGCACGAAGCCGCCGCCGCTGCCGATCCCATACAGCAGGTGGGCCAGCGCCTCGCGGTGGCGCTCGCTCATGAACAGGTAGCGCGGGTCGGGCGCGATCGAGAACGGCGCGCCCTTCAGGCTGAAGTATTGGTTGTACATGCGAAGCTAGGGTGCCGGCGGCAAGGGTTTGTATCTTGCGCAGTATATTTTGGATTTGTTGTTCTGATAAGCGATGACGCTGCCGGGGTTTGATACGCGTAAGGGATACGGCGAGGCGTCGACCGCGCGGTGGCGGATGCCGGCGCTGGTGCGGATCGCCTCGGCCAGCTCATCCGGCCTGCTGTCGGCAACGGCCGCCACGAACACCAGTTCGCTCGTGTCGTCGCTGACCATGACTTCCTTGACGGGCTTGCCCCACAGGGTGGCGTCGAGCTTGAACCAGTAGGCCCCGCCCTCGTGCTTGTAGGGCGGGCCGAAGGCGGTGCTCAGGTAGGCGTGGAAATAAGCGTTGTCGAGCTGGCTACGGCAGAGCAAGGCCCCGCCCACGGTCGGCTCGAAGGTCGATGGCAGCGCCGCGGCGCCGGCCCAGGAACAGGCGCAAGCCAGCGCCAGCCCGTGAACGGCAGCGGCAGCGATGCGCACCCGGCCCACGCTCACGCCTTCGACAGCCAGTTGCGGTTGGCGGCGATCTTTGCCTTGGCCGTGGCCGGCAAGGCTTCGTAGCAGCCCGGATGCTGCTTCAGGGCGTGTTCGCGCACCTCTTTCTCGAGGCCGTTCACGATAAAGACGTAGACAGTGGCGCCGGTATTGTTCTTGCGCGTGCCCATGTAACGAATCACTTGTTTATCCTCTCTCTCGCCCCGCTTGCGGAAGGCACATTATGACATCTCGCCGCCCTGCCCGGCACGCCCGGTAGTCGGGAGCAGGCGCCTCAGGCGGCCTTGCCCCGCACCGGGCGCCAGGACGCGCTGTTTTCTTGCAGCCAATCTTCGATCAGCTTGCGGTTGTCGTGCCGCCAGGGGTGGAAGCGCGGCGACAGGTATTCCAGCACCGGTTTCGCCAGGTGCCAGGCCAGGCCGCTGCGCCCGAACCAGGTATGGAGTGCACTGCCCCAGGTGCGCAGGCGGAACAATTGTCCATCATTGCGCAGGTTATGCAGGGTCTGCATGAAACTGTCGTAGGCAAACACGATGCTGGCATGCAGGTACCACGCCACCCGGCGCCGGTAGCCGCCGCCGGCTGCCACGTAGGCGTCGAAGGCTACGCCCTTGTGCTCGGTTTCCTCGACCGCATGCCAGTACCACAGGGTTTTCATGTGCGGCTCGGCGCCGGCCAGCCAGTCGGGGTGGCGCAGCACGCCGTCGGCCAGCACCGCCGTGTAGTGTTCCAGCGCGCAGGTGATCGCCAGGCGGTCCAGCACTCCCAGCTTATCGACACGGGCGAGGCGTTTCTTGAGTTTTTCTTCGCGCGTGTAGGGCAGGCCGTGGTCTTCGAGCCCCTTGTTGTACTGCGCATGCAGGTAGCGGTGGGTCGCTTCCTGGCCGATGAAGTCCTTGACCTCGGCGCGCAGTACCGGGTCCGTCAGGCAATCCTGGGGCACGTCGCGCACCGCGTCGATGAACAATTGCTCACCGCGAGGAAAGCTCATCGACAAGGCATTGAACAACTGGGTGCGGTAAGCGTCGCCACCGTTCCAGTGGCGCCTGAAGCCCCGGGACAGGTCGACGTCGATCTTGCGAACGGTCAGGCTGGACATGCGAACTCCTCGAAATGACATGGATCTCAAGTGCGAACGAGCGGACGGGAAATCAAGCGCGGCTCAGCTCCCTTCTTCGACCGCTGGCCCCTTCATTTCGTTCGTTCGTCGGTTGAACCGCGTATCTTCGTTCAATTTCACTTATCGTAGACGCTGTGTTCATCACAAAAACAACAAAGGAAACCATGAATAGCCAACGCAAGCGCATTGCCCCGCTCACCCTGACCGCCGCCCTCTGCGCCGGCCTCACCCTGCTCCACCCCGCCAGCGCCCAGGACAGGCACGGCCCCCACACCACCGAAAAGCGCACCGTTCCGGCCTTCGACGCCATCGAACTGGCCGGACCGTTCCGCGTGATCGTCACCGATGGGCCGCCAGGCCTGGAGCTGTCGGGCGATCCGGCGCGCCTGGCCGACATCGAAACCACGGTGCGCAACGGTAAGCTGGTCGTGCGGCAAAAGTCGCGCTGGAACATCCAGCTCAGCTTCGGCAAGAAGCACGAGGAAGTCGTGGTGCGTATCGGCGCGGCCGGCTTGCGCAGCCTGGACACCAGCGGCAGCGGCGACGTCGAACTCGAGCGCGTGGCCGGCCCGCGCTTCAGCCTGACGTCCAGCGGCCCGGGTGACGTGCACGCCCGCGGCGAGGTGCGCGAGCTGCGCGTTGCCAGCAGCGGCAGCGGCGACCTCGATTTGCGCCGGCTGCGGGCGGACAAGCTCGAGCTGGACATGTCCGGCCCCGGCGACGTGCAGGTGGCCGGCATCGGCAGGGAACTGGCGGCGCGTGTCAGCGGCTCGGGCGACCTCGAGGGCGAGGACTTGCGCCTGGAGCGGGCGGTGGCGCGCCTGAGCGGGCCCGGCGACGTGAATCTGCGCGGCCGTGCGCGCGCATTGCGGGTCGAGGTCAGGGGATCGGGCGACTTCGACGGCTGCGACCTGGAGGCCGAGGGCGTGAATACGGTCCAGAACGGGCCGGGCGATGTGTGCGTGGCGGGCACTATCCGCGAGTTCGAGGGCGAGGTGCAGGGGTCGGGGGACCTGGAAGCGCGTGGGCTGCAGGCGGGGCGTGCCGTGCTGCGCATGGGCGGGCCGGGGACGGTGACCTTGAGCGGCAGCGCCGATGAGCT
>NZ_JAJFES010000021.1 GCF_020708045.1 Massilia sp. IC2-278 | reverse complement strand
AGACGGGAAGACATCAGGGAACTCTCCTTCCAAGGCATCGCAAGCTCCAAATTGTTGGCTTGCAACGATCATAAAAGGTGTTACCTATGTCTCTAGCAATGTGTTACCTATGTCCCTGTATCAAACACAGGGGCCGGGGACCTTATACGGGCCTTGGCATCAACGTGTCACTTTTGGGATGGGCATCGTGTCTCGTTCTGTAGCGTTTTGGTTTGAAATGAATCGAGACAAAACGCGACAGGATAGGACGGTTTGCACAGGTCAAACGAGACGCGTTTGTGCGATGGCGTTGGAGACGATATCGAGGCGCCCGTGTGGAGGTGTTCAGGCCGCGCGGACTTGGCGGCACTGTTGCTACTGATCACGGGATGAGACAGCGTGGGCACAGGTGCCCACCCTACAAAACTACAAAGCCGACAGATGACGTAGGGTGGGTTCTCGAACCCACCTGCTGGTTCCGCCGCATACCCGAATAGTATTGGGACGCCAGCAATGAAACCGGTGGGTACGAGTACCCACCCTACATCAAGCCATGGCGCGGCTGCGCTCCACCAATACGTCAATTGCCTTGGCCGCCGGCACCTTGCTTTCCTTGGCGTGGTGCCAGAGCGGGATCAGGGGATTCAGCTCCGGGTAGTAGCCGGCGATGCAGCCTTCGGGCACGTCGTAGGGCACGACCGACAAGCCCTCCACGCGGCGCGTGACGCCGTCGTCCGCAGGCGTGCGCAAGGCCACGCTATCGCCCTGCTCCAGTCCCAGGCGCGCCATGTCGCCGCGCGCCATGAACAGCACCATGCGGCTGCCGAACACGCCGCGGAAGCGGTCGTCTTCGTGGTAGATCGTGGTGTTGAACTGGCCGTCGCTGCGGATCGTGAACAGGCGCAGCGCCGGCGGGCCGGCGTCCATGTCGGGGTCGCCCGGCAGTTCCTCGGGCACGGTGAATTCGGCGCGCTTGCTCTCGGTCTCGAACACGCGGTGCGCCGCGCCCACCGGTTTGCGGAAACCGCCCGGCGTCCACATGCGCGCATTAAAGTCCGTGAAAATGTCCGGGTAGGTTTCCTCGATGGCGTCGCGCACCCTGGCGTAGTTGCCGACCCAGGCATCCCAGTCGACACGCGGGTTCGGGTCCAGGGTCGCCTTGGCAATGCCGGCCACGATGGCTGGCTCCGACAGCAGCGTGCTTGCCACCGGATCAGCCGCGCCGCGCGAGCCATGCATGCACGAAGTGCTGTCCTCGATCGTCACGTCCTGCGGCCCGGCGGCCTGGCGGTCGATCTCGATGCGGCCCAGGCAAGGCAGGATGTACGACTGCTTGCCGTGGATGACGTGGTTGCGATTGAGCTTGGTCGATACCTGCACCGTGAGCGGCAGCTCGCGCCAGGCCGCTTCCATCAACACGGTCTCGGGCACGGCGCGCACGAAATTCCCGCCCAGGCCGATGAAGGCCTGCACCTTGCGCGCCAACATGGCTTCGCAGACTTCCACCGTGTTCATGCCCTTCTCGCGCGGCGGCTCGAAGCCGTATTGCTCCTTCAGCTTGTCGAGCGGCGCGAGCTCCGGTTTTTCGGTGATGCCGACCGTGCGCTGGCCCTGCACGTTCGAGTGGCCGCGCACGGGGCAGATGCCGGCGCCCGGCTTGCCGATATTCCCGCGCATGAGCAGCAAATTGACGATCATGCCCACGTTCTGCACGCCGTTCTGGTGCTGGGTCAGGCCCATGCCGTACACGCCGAGTACCGCGCTCGATCCAGCGTATACGCGCGCCGCGCTTTCGATGTCCACTTGCAGCAGCCCCGATTCGCGCACGATGTCGGTCCACGGGCAGGCGCGCACCGCCGCTTCGAATTTGTCGAAGCCGTGCGTGTACTCCTGGATGAAGGCGACGTCCAGCACGCGCTGCTCGCCGCGTTGAACCGCCTCGTCGTCCAGCGCCAGCAGGGCTTTCGCCAGGCCCATGATGGCGGCCGTGTCGCCGCCCGGTTTCACCTGGTGGTACTGGGTGCTGATCGGCGTTTCCTTCTTGGTCAGCATCTCGACCGGCGACTGCGGATTGGTGAAGCTCACCAGCCCGCGCTCGCGCAGGGGGTTGAAGGTGATGATCGGTACGCCGCGCTCGCGCGCTTCCTGCAGCTGGTGCAGCATGCGCGGGCTGTTCACGCCCACGTTCTGGCCGAAGAAGAAGATGCAGTCGGTTTCCTCGAAGTCCTGCAGCACTACGGTGCCGACGCCCACGCCGATGGTCTTTTGCAGCGCCACCGAGGTGCTTTCGTGGCACATGTTCGAGCTGTCGGGCAGGTTGTTGTTGCCGTACATGCGCGCCAGCAGCTGGTACATGTAGGAGGTTTCGAGCGAGGCCCGGCCCGAGGCGTAGAACACGACCTTGTCGCGCTCGAAGGCGCGCAGGGCGGCGCCGATCTCGGCAAAAGCGGTGTCCCAGGACACTTCGCGGTAGCGGTCGCTGGCGGCGTCGTAGCGCAGCGGCACCGTCAGGCGGCCCTGCTCTTCCAGCTTGTGGTCGGACCAGGATTCGAGTTCGCGCACGCTGTATTGCTCGAAGAAGTCGGCGCCGATGGCCTTGCTGGTGGTTTCCCAGGCCGTGGCCTTGGCGCCGCTTTCGCAGAATTCGAAAGGATGCGGATTGGCCGGCTTGGCCCAGGCACAGCTGACGCAGGCAAAGCCGTCCGGCTTGTTCTGCTTGAGCAGCAGGCGGCTGTCCTTCAGCACGGTGCGCTGGTCCATCAGGATATTCGTCACCTCCGCCACCGAAGCCCAGCCGCCGGCCGGCGTGGTGGGGTCCTCGACGCGCAATCCTTTCGACTCCTCGTTCATGCTATCTCCTTACTATTGAGCATGCACCGTAACCGTGGGTGGCGCATGACTCTGTGCGCGAGCGTACCGAAAACCCGATTCCCAGGGTTTGCCGCCGAGGCGCATGGCGCCGAGCCGCCGCCAGCAACCGTAGGGTGGGCACTCGTGCCCACGCGGATCATGCACACCGCTAACGCAACAGGCAACAGCCCCACGAACCCCGATGACGCCGTTTTCGCGCCAACCGGCCCCATCACTTTCGCCGCCGCTCACCCGATGAGACAGCGTGGGCTCGAGAGCCCACCCTACGCAAATCGTACCCATGCGTCAGCACACTGTCGTTGCAGCTATACTTCGCCGCTATGCGCATCCAGCTCTTCTCCGACCTCCACCTCGAACGCTACGCCGACTTCCAGCCACGCGTCGCCGCGGACACCGACGTCGTCGTCCTCGCCGGCGACATCGGCTCCTACCAGTCCGGCTCGCGCCTGACGGGCACCGACTTCGGCCTGGCCCGCTTCTCGCCCCTGCGCCCCGGCGCAAGCAAGGCACGCGTGCTCTTCATCCCTGGCAACCACGAATTCGACGGCCTCGAATACGAGGAAACCTACGCCCGCCTGCGCACCACCTGCGCCGAACTGGGCATCGAATGGCTGGACCGCGAAACGATCGTCATCGGCCACGTGCGCTTCATCGGCACCACCCTGTGGAGCGACTTCGACGCCCTGGCCAGCCGCGAAACCGACCTGACGAAGCAGCTGCAACTGCGCGGCAAGGCCTTCCGCGCCGCCAACTATTACCTCAGCAAGAACACGACCCTGAGGGACGGCGTGCCGGTCCTGGCCGAGGGCTTGCGCGAGATGTCGCTCGACTGCCAGGCCTGGCTGCGCGCGGCGCTGGCAACACCGTTCGACGGCGTCACGGTCGCCGTTACCCACTTCGCCCCCAGCCTGCTGAGCGCCGACCCGCGTTACGGCCTGGCGGCGGGCACGGCCGGCTTCTGCAATACCATGGACGCCCTATTCCCCTGGGCCGATATCTGGATGCATGGCCACCTGCACTGCATGAACGATTACACGGTCACGGGCGTCGAGGCCGGCCGGCCCTGGTCCTGCCGCGTGGTCGCCAATCCGCTCGGTTACCTGAGCAAGGGTGAGCAGGAAGGCTTCCGGCCGGAGCTGGTGATCGAACTCTGAGCATGCCCTGAGCGGCGAACCCGGCTTTTGTTTCCTTGTGTCTCGATAGCGTCCTGTCTTTAACATTTTTCGTACAATTTCGTCCATTGTTTCAGGAGGATATATGTCGAAGAAAGATGTACCAGGAATCGGAGAATACGGCGGCCCTGCCGGTGGCTGGGGTGCG
Organism: Massilia sp. IC2-278; assembly: GCF_020708045.1. Taxonomy (GTDB): domain Bacteria; phylum Pseudomonadota; class Gammaproteobacteria; order Burkholderiales; family Burkholderiaceae_D; genus Telluria. The sequence continues at coordinate 61,182 of NZ_JAJFES010000021.1, read as the reverse complement.
CTGCAGGCGGTGGCCAAGGCCCTGCGCGGCGAAATGTCGGCGACGCGCACGACCATCATGTTGCAGGTGAACCAGCCGCAGGGCTTCGATTGCCCCGGCTGCGCCTGGCCCGACCCGCGCGAAGGTTCGTCCTTTGAATTCTGCGAAAACGGCGCCAAGGCCGTGTCCTGGGAAGCGACCAACAAGCGCGTCACGCCCGAGTTCTTCGCCAGGCACACGGTCAGCGAACTCTGGGAGCGCGAAGATTTCTACCTCGAATGGGAAGGCCGCCTGACCCACCCCATGGTCTACGACGCCGCCACCGACCACTACGTGCCGATCTCCTGGGACGACGCGTTCAGGCGCATCGGCGAACAGTTGCGCGCCCTGCCCGACCCGAACATGGCCGAGTTCTACGCCTCGGGCCGCGCCTCGAACGAAGCGGCCTTCCTGTATCAACTCTTCGTGCGCGAATACGGCACCAACAACTTCCCCGACTGCTCGAACATGTGCCACGAGGCCACCAGCGTCGGCCTGCCGCAATCGATCGGCGTCGGCAAGGGCACGGTCACGCTGGAAGACTTCGACCATTGCGACGCCATCTTCTCGTTCGGCCACAACCCCGGCACGAACCACCCGCGCATGCTGGCGACCCTGCGCGCCGCCTCGCTGCGCGGCGCGCCGATCGTGGTCTTCAATCCGCTCAAGGAACGCAGCCTGGAGCGCTTCAAGTCGCCCCAGCACGCGCTCGAGATGACGGTCGGGAAAGCGGTGAACATCGCCTCGCACTACTACCAGCTGAAGATCGGCGGCGACACCGCCGTCGTAAAAGGCATGATGAAGGCGCTGCTGGCGATGGATGCGGAGCAGCGCGCCGCCGGCGGCGCCGGCCTGCTCGACGACGGTTTCATCCGCGAGCACACCCTCGGCTTCGAGGAACTGGTGGCCGACATCGACGCCACCTCCTGGGAAGAGATCGAGCATGTGTCCGGCCTGCCGCGCGCCGACCTGGAAACGGCGGCCGGCATCTACGCCAGGGCCGAGCGCGTGATCATCTGCTACGGCATGGGCATTACCCAGCACCGCCACGGCACCGGCAACGTGCAGCAACTGGCGAATCTGCTGCTCCTGCGCGGGAACATCGGGCGCGAAGGCGCCGGCATCTGCCCGCTGCGCGGCCACTCCAACGTGCAGGGCGACCGCACGGTCGGCATCACCGAAATCCCGAGCGACAAGTTCCTCGATTCGCTGGAGCGCGTCTTCGGCATCAAGGCGCCGCGCGAGCACGGCCACGGCGCGGTCGAGGCCTTCAATGCCATGCACGAGGGCCGCGCGAAAGCCCTGGTCTGCCTGGGCGGCAACCTGCCGACCGCGATGCCCGACCCGCAGGTCTGCTTCGAGGCGATGCGCAAGCTCGATTTGTCGGTGCACATCGCCACCAAGCTGAATCGCTCGCACCTGATGGTCGGCAAGCACACCTTCCTGCTGCCCTGCCTGGGCCGCACGGAACTCGACATGCAGGCGAATGGCGTGCAGTCGGTGACGGTGGAAGACTCGATGTCGATGGTGCACGCCTCGCGCGGCTCGCTGCCGCCGGCCTCCGACCTGCTGAAATCGGAACCGGCCATCGTCGCCGGCATCGCCAAGGCGACCCTCCTGGATACGAAGATCGACTGGGACGGCTTCATCGCCGACTACAACCGCATCCGCGACGCCATCGAAGCCGTGTTCCCCGACTTCGACGACTACAACGAGCGGGTGCGGGTGCCGCGCGGCTTCCGCCTCGACAGCCCGGCCGGGCGGCGCGAATGGCGTACGCCATCGGGCAAGGCCCACTTCATCACCTGCGCCAGGGAAGACGAGCGCCCGCTGGCGCGGCCCGACGCCCAGGACGTGCTGGTGCTGGCCACGGTGCGCAGCCACGACCAGTACAACACCACCATCTACGGCAAGAACGACCGCTACCGCGGCGTCACCGGCCGGCGCGACGTGGTGTTCGTGAATGCCGCCGACCTTGCCGCGCGCGGGCTGGAGCACGGCGACATGGTCGACATCGAAGCGGTGGCGGCCTGCGACAACATCGAGGAGCCGCGCATCGTGCGCAACTTCGTGGCGGTGGCATTCGACATCGCACCAGGGTCGATCGCGGCCTACTATCCGGAAGCGAACGCGTTGGTGGCGCTGGCGAATTTCGACCGGCGCAGCGGCACGCCTTCGTATAAATCGGTGCCGGTCATCCTGCGCCGCGCGGCCGAAGGCGGCAAGGCCAGCCACGTCGACCGAGAAGACGAAGACGTGGCGGCGTAAGGATCAGTACAACCGGGCGCGCGCTTCCTTCGAGATCACCTCGGGCTGGCGCACCGGGGTGGCGCTGCCGGAGGCGAAGAAGGGATTGTTCCTGTAACCACCGCCGAAGCGCGCGCCCAGCACCTTGCTGCCGATCTTCACCAGGGCCAGGGCCGTGCCGACCGGCGTCTTGGGAATCTTGCGGTAGGCAGACTCGGTGTTGGCGTTGATGTGCGAAGCGCCGAGCTGGGCATCGAGTTCGGCCGGCGTGGCATCCAGGCAGGCGCGCACGATGCCGACGTAAGACACCTTGGGGTCGCGCGGCGTGTTCCCGATCGGCGTGCGGCAGCAGGCGGCGTACCAGCGGTACAGGCCTTTCGGACTGAGCGACATGCAGGCCAGCTGCTCCAGGCCTTGCGTGAAGCGCAGGCCCGACGGCAAGGCCGCCGCCACTTCGGTGCCGCCGGCGCCGTCGAGGATTTCGACCTCGTTGCCGAGGAAGCGTGCAAAGGCGCGGCAGTCGCGGCAATAGCACTTCGCGCGCGCAGCCACCGCGCTCGTCTCCAATTCTCCCTGCAGCTTGCCGCAGTGGCAGCGTACCCGTATGCCCATCGATCCCTCCGTTCAGAAGAAATGCCGCCAGTCTTCGAGCCACCCCGGGAAGGCGGTCGCCTCCATCGGATTGGCGATGTGGTAACCCTGGGCATAGGTGCAGCCCAGGCCTTGCAGGAAATCCCAGTCCTGGCGCGTTTCCACGCCCACGGCCACCGACATGCGGTCCAGGCTGTGCGCCAGGCCCAGGCAGGAGCGCAGCACGGTGCCCAGCGGGCGGCGCTTCGAGGCGCCGTCGACGAAACTGCGGTCGATCTTCAGCTCCGAGAACGGAATGCGCGCCAGCAGCTGCAAATTCGAGCGTCCGGTGCCGTAGTCGTCGATGGCCAGGCCAAAGCCCATCATGCGCAGGCGCACCAGGCGTTCGATGAAGTTCGGGTCTTCGTTCAGGACCGAGGATTCCGGCATCTCGAAGGTGATGTAGTCCGCCAGCACCGCGTGGCGCCCCAGGCAGGCCGTGATCTGGCGCAGGAAGGCCGGATGGGCAAGCGTTTCGGGCGCCAGGTTGATCGAGATGGAAATCGGCGTGCCCTGGTCGTGGAACCAGCGGCAGCGCTCGACCGACAGCTCGATCATGCTCCAGTCGAGGAAGTCGATGCGGTTGTTCTGCTCCAGCGCGTCCATGAAGGCGCCGGGGCCGAGGATGCCGTGCTCGGGGTGGCGCCAGCGCGCAAACACTTCCAGCCCTTTCACCTGGCCGGTGGCCAGCTCGATCTTCGGCTGGAAGAAGGGTTCGAACTGGCGCTTCTGCAGGCCCACGCCCACTTCGGCAAAGGAAAAGCGCGGCGACGCCTCGCCCGCAGCGGGCAGCGCCGGCGGCAGGTAGTTGTCGAGCAGGGGTTTGAGCTTGGCGGCGGTGACCGGCTTGGCGATGGAGCCGAGCAGGTCGATGCCATACACCTGGGCCAGGGTCTCGACCGAGAACAGCAGGTTGGCTGGCTGGGCGCCGGTGACGACCAGGCTGATGCCGGTGTCGAGGGTGGCCAGGTTGCGGATCAGTTCTAGCCCGTCCATGCCCGGCAGGCCGAGGTCGATGATGGCGACGTGCAGGCGCGGCGTGAAGCTGGCCTGGAAGGTGCGCAGCGCCATGTGCCCGTCGGGCACGTCGGTAACGCGGCTGGCGCCGAGCCGGCCCAGCATCTCGACCAGGGCGGCGCGCTGGCCGTTGTCGGCCTCGGCGACCAGGAAGTGCAGATGCGCGATGTCCATGTCTACTCCAGGGTTGAAACGCCGGGTTAATTCTACAATGCGCGACGGTGCGCTAGCGTGCTGCCTGCTGCTGGCGCAGCTGCTCGAAGAAGCATACCGCCGCCGCCGCCGCCACGTTCAGCGACTCGACCTGGCCCGCATGCGGGATCACCACCTGGTGCGAGGCCAGCGCCATCAATTCGTCGGCCACGCCCTGCCCTTCGTGCCCGAGCAGCCAGGCGGTCGGCTGGCGCAAATCGACATCGTACAGCTGCTGCTCGGCATAGCCGCTCATGGCCAGCACCGCGATCTTCGATGCGCGGATCAATTCGGCCAGGTCGACGTTCTCGAAAATCTCCACCACGAAGTGGGCGCCCATCGCGGCGCGCAGCACCTTCGGCGACCAGCAGAAGGCCGTGCCCGGGCTGCAGAATACCTGGGTGATACCGGCCGCTGCTGCACTGCGCAGGATGGAGCCGGCATTGCCCGGGTCCTGCACGCCATCGAGCAGCACGGCGGAGACCAGCATGGCCGAAGGCGCCTGCGGATGCGGGGTCTCGACCAGGAACATCAGGTTCACGCCATGCTCGACCTGGCTCAGCGCCCCGAACAGCGCATCGGGCAGCGCCGTCACGTGGCCGCGCAGCTGTTCGACGCGGGCGACGATGTTGCCGACTTCCGGATTGTGCAGCGCTTCTTCCGACACCACGCAGTGCAGCGGGGCGCCGCGCAGGTCTAGCCAGGACTGGCACAGGTGCACGCCGTCGAGCAGGGTGCGGCCGGCCTTGCGGCGCGCCTGCGAGCTCGATGCCAGGGCCTTGAGTTCTTTATAAAAGGCGTTGTCGCGCGAGCTGATGGTCTTCATGCGACGGCCACTTCTTCGGGCGCCGCGAACAAATCCACCTGCAACAAATTGCGCACCGGTGCGAACGAACGGCGGTGCGCCGGCGACGGGCCGTGCAGGCGCAAGCGTTCCAGGTGCAGGGCCGTGCCATAGCCCTTGTGCTGGTCGAAGCAGTAGTCCGGGTACAGCGCGTGCAGGCGCACCAGTTCGGCGTCGCGCGCGGTCTTGGCCAGGATCGAGGCGGCGGAAATCGCGTGGCACTTGTCGTCGCCTTCAACCACGGCGTGGGCGCGAATGTCCATGGTCGGGCAGCGGTTGCCGTCGATCAGGGCAAAGGTCGGCACCGTTTGCAGCGCTTCCACCGCGCGGCGCATGGCCAGCATGGTGGCGTGCAGGATGTTCAGGGTGTCGATCTCTTCGCAGGAGGCCTGGGCGATGGCCCAGGCCAGCGCGTGCTCGCGGATCTGCGGGGCCAGTTCGTCGCGCCGCGCTTCGCTCAGCTTCTTCGAGTCGCGCAGGCCCTCGATCGGGCGCTTCGGGTCGAGGATGACGGCGGCGGCGAATACCGGCCCAGCCAGCGGGCCGCGCCCGGCCTCGTCGACGCCGCAGACGATGTCGAGCTCGGTGAACGGACGCAGCCGGGGCGGCAGGCCGGGATAGAAGTTGACGCGCTTTTTACTCATCTGCTGCTTATGAATCTCTCAGAACTTGTCTTTTATGCGGTTGAATTCGCGCATTTTGAATGCCGAGTATTGTACGCGTACATGGGGGGGCGTGAAAGCAGAGCCGCAGGGCTGCGCGCGCCGTTAGCTGCGACACCGTAGGGTGGGCACTCCGTGCCCACGCGGTTACGTGTCGATCCGAAGTCCGCATCCGCGATGATTCGCTCCGCACAGCCAAACGTGGATGACACGCTAGCGAGACGCATTTGGAGGCGCCGGCACAAAGCAGCGGTCACGTCAAAACGCGGCGCCAACTCGGCGCGCAGTTCCGCGTGGGCACGGAGTGCCCACCCTACGCGCGCGACCCGATCACCTGCAACACCGCCTGCGCACTCTCCTGCGCGCTGTTTCGCAACAGGCTATGGTGCATGTCGGTGAACCGCGCCGCCAGCCTGTCACGCAGCGCCGTGTCGTTCAGCTGCTGCCACACGGCCTCGCTCAGGGCCTCCGGCGTGGCCGCATGCTGCAGGTATTCCGGCACCACCCACTCACGCGCCAGGATGTTAGGCAAACCGATCCACGGCAGGTAGCCCATGTGGCGCATGATTTCCCACGACGCGCGCATGACCTTGTAGGCGATCACCATCGGCTTCTTGAACAGCGCCACTTCCAGCGTCGCCGTGCCGGAGGCCACCAGCACCGCATCGGCAGCGGCAATCGCGGTATGCGACTGGCCGTCGAGCAGTGTCAAGGGGACATCGGCCAGGCCGGCTTTCGCCACGATCTCATTGAAGTAAGTGCGCTGCTTGTCGCCCGCCATCGGCACCACGAAGCGCAAGGCAGGATCGCGCTTGGCCAGCAGGCCGGCGGTCCGCACGAAGGTCTCGGCCAGGTACTTCAGTTCGCCCATGCGCGAGCCCGGCATGATGGCGACCACGCGCGCATCGGCGGGCAGTCCCAGCGCGGCGCGCGCGCCCACGGTATCCGGCACCAGCGGGATGGTCTCGGCCAGCGGATGCCCGATATACGTCACCGGCACGCCGGCGTCCTTGTAGATCTGTTCCTCGAACGGGAAGATCACCAGCATGTGCGACACCGCGCGCTGGATCTTCTTGATGCGCCCGCCGCGCCAGGCCCAGATCTGCGGGCCGACGAAGTGCAGGGTCGGAATGCCGCCCGCGCGCAGTTGCTCTTCCAGCCCGAGGTTGAAGCCGGGGTAGTCGGCGCCGATGAAGGCGGCCGGACGTTCGGCAAGCAAGCGGTCGCGCAGGCGGTTCTGGATGCCCTTGATTTCGCGGTAGCGCGGGATGATCTCGAACAGGCCGCGCACCGTCAGCGTCTCGATCGGCACGTCCGACACGAGCCCTTGCTCGATCATGCGCGGGCCGCCGATGCCGTGGAAGCGGGCGTCGGGAAGATGGGGACGCAGCCCTGCGAGCAGGCGTGCGGCGAGCATGTCGCCGGACACCTCGCCGGCGACCAGGGCCAGCGAGATGTCCGAGCCTGCAAGCTTATCGGACGATGCCACGGGTGATGGTGCCGAGGAAGTCGAGCACGGCGCGGATATCTCCTGCGGCTTCAGGCGAGGCGCCCTCTTCCTGCGCCAGCGCGGCCTTGGCTTCTTCCAGCGTCAGGCCGCTGCGGTACAGGTGCTTGTAGGCGGCGCGGATGCCGTCGATCTGGGCGCGCGTGAAGCCGCGTCGCTTCAGGCCTTCGGTGTTGACGCCGCGCGCGGCGGCCGGGTTCCCGGACACCATCACGAAGGGCGGCACGTCCTGGGTCAGGCTGGTGTACATGCCGATGAAGGCATGCGCGCCGATCTTGCAGAACTGGTGCACGCCGGCGTAGCCGGACAGGATCGCGTGGTCGCCCACGTGCACGTGGCCCGCCAATTGCGCATTGTTCGAGAAGATCGTGTGGCTGCCGACCTGGCAGTCGTGCGCCAGGTGGACGTAGGCCGAGATCCAGTTGTCGTCGCCCAGGCGGGTCACGCCTTCGTCCTGGGCGGTGCCGAGGTTGAAGGTGACGAATTCGCGGATGGTATTGCCGTTGCCGATTTCCAGGCGCGTCGGTTCGCCCTTCCACTTCTTGTCCTGCGGCGCGGCGCCGATGGAACCGAACTGGAAGAACTTGTTGTCTTCGCCGATCGTCGTGTGGCCTTCGATGACCACGTGCGGGCCGACCACGGTGCGTGCGCCGATGCGCACGTGCGGGCCGATGATCGAGTACGGGCCGACCTCGACCGAGCTGTCGAGCTCGGCCTGCGGATCGACGATCGCGGTCGGGTGGATCTTGCTCATTTACCCCTCCGTGCTTCCATCTGCCGGTGCGGCACCCTTCATCGTCGCCTCTGCAGCGCCGCGGATGGTGCACATCAGGTCGCCCTCGACGGCCACTTTTCCGTCGACGCTGGCGGTGGCCTTGTACTTCCAGATGCCGCGCGCCTGGCGCAGGATCTCGACTTCCATCACCAGCTGGTCGCCCGGTTCGACCGGACGCTTGAAGCGCGCGTTGTCGATGCCGACGAAATAGACCACCGAGTTCTCGTCCGGCTTGACGTTCATGGTCATGAACGACAGGATGGCGGCGGTCTGCGCCAGCGCCTCGATCATCAGGACGCCCGGCATCACCGGCTTGTGCGGGAAGTGACCGTTGAAGAATTCTTCGTTGACGGTGACGTTCTTGATGGCGGTGATGCGCTTGCCGAGTTCGACGTCGAGCACGCGGTCGACCAGCAGCAGCGGGTAGCGGTGCGGCAGGTATTCCTTGATGCCGTTGATGTCGAGGGTGATCTTCTTGGTATCAGTCGTCATTTTTCTGTTCTTGGGTTCTGCTCGATGAGCGTCTTGATGGTTTTTTCCAGCGTGCGGATCTTCTCGCGCATGGAATTCAGGTTGCGCACGATAGCCGCCGACTTTTCCCACTCGGCGTTCTTCGCCAGCGGATAGAAGCCGGTGTACTGGCCCGGCTCGAGTACCGAACGCGAGACCATCGAGCCCGAGGAAATGTGCACGTTGTCGGCGATTTCCAGGTGGCCCAGCACCATGGCGGCGCCACCGAAGGTGCAGCGGCTGCCGATCTTGGCGCTGCCGGCCACGCCGACGCAGCCGGCCATCGCAGTGTGCGCGCCGATGTGGCAGTTGTGGCCGATCTGGATCTGGTTGTCGAGCTTGACGCCGTCTTCGATGACGGTGTCGGCCAGCGCGCCGCGGTCGATCGATGTATTCGAGCCGATGTCGACGTCGTCGCCGATCACCACGCGCCCGGTCTGCGGAATCTTGATGTACACGCCCGCCTCGACCGCGAAGCCGAAGCCGTCGCCGCCGATCACGGCGCCCGAGTGCACGATGCCGCGCGCGCCGATGATGCAGCCGCGGTGGAAGGTCACGTTCGGGTGGAAGCGCGTGCCCTCGCCCACCACCGCCTTGCGGCCGACGAAGCAGCCGTGCTCGATGATGGCATTGGCCTTGACCACGGCGCCGGCTTCGATCGTCACGTGCGGGCCGATGTGGGCCGTGGCATCGATCTCGGCGCCGGCGCCGACCGTCGCGCTCGGGTGGATGCCGGGTACGACGGCTTCTTCTTCCAGCGACACGAAGTACTGGGCCGCGCGTGCGAAATAGGCGTAGGGATTGGTGGTGACGATGCGGCTGCCGCCGTAGGTGGCGGCGACCGACGGGTCGTCCAGCGGCGACAGGATCAGCGCGGCGGCCGAGCTTTGCGCGGCCAGCGCGCGCAGCTTGCTGTTGCTGAGGAAGCTGATCTGGGTGGCGTCGGCGCTGTCGAGGGGAGCGATGGCGCTGACGACGAGGTCGGCGTTGCCGACGAGCTGGCCGCCGAAGCGCTCGACCAGGTCGCCCAGGCGCACGCCGCGGGGGGTTTGTTCGCGTTGTTCCAAAACTTTACTTGTCCAGCTGTTTCAGGATCTTGTCGGTGATATCGATGCGCGGGCTCGACCACGCGGCTTCCTGCAGCACGGCGTCGAGTTTTTCCTGCTCGGCGATCTGTTCGATCAGCTTGAAGGCCTTGGTGGCGATGGCGGCGCGCTCTTCGCTCTTGCGCTGCATCAGGTCTTCCTGGAACTCGCGGTTCATGCGCTGCACGTCTTTTTCCATGTCGAACAGTTCGCGCGCGCGGCGGGTGCGCTCGATGTCGGTCAGGCGCGGCGCGTCGGCGTCGAACTTCTCGCTCATCTGCTTGAACTTGGTCACCATCTCTTCGTTCGTCTTTTGACGCTTCGAGAATTCGGCCTGGATCTTGGCGTCGGCCGCCTTGGCCATCTTCGATTCCGTCATCAGGCGTTCGGTGAACACGAAGCCGATGCGGCTCGGCGCGTTCTGCGCCTGGGCCAGCGGAGCGGCGCACAGGGCTGCCAGCAGCAGGGTCCCGGGCAAGGCTTTCAGATTTTTCAACATGGTTCTCCGCGGTTAAAAGGAAAGACGAAAGATTGGGTGCGCAAACGCAGCGTCAGAAGCCCGTCCCCATCTGGAACTGGAAGCCTTCGATCTGGTCGCCCTCTTTCTTGTTCAGCGGCTTGGCGAACGACAGGCGCAGCGGGCCGACCGGCGAGATCCACGACAGGCCGATACCGGCCGAGTAGCGCATTTCCTGCAGGCGGATCGGCGATTTTTCCTGGAACACCTGGCCGCCGTCGGTGAAGACGAACCAGCGCAGGCTGCGGTCCTTGCTGCTGCCCGGGAACGGGAACTGCAGCTCGGCGTTGCCGATCAGGCGCTTCGAGCCGCCGATGGCATCGCCGTAGATCGGATCGACCACGCCCAGGGTCGAGCTTTCGTAGCCGCGCACCGAACCGATGCCGCCGGCGTAGAAGTTCTTGAAGACCGGGTATTCCTTGCCGCCGATGCCCTTGCCGTAGTCGAACTCGCCGCGCACGGCCAGCGTCATCCACGAGGTCAGCGGACGGTACCACTGGTGCTCGTAGACGGCGCGGAAGTACTTCGAGTCGCCGATCACGTCGACCTCGAGGTTGGCGCGCTGGTAGCGGCCGAAGCTCGGGGTCAGCGCGCTGTCGCGGCTGTCGCGGCCCCAGGCCACGGTCAGCGGGATGGCGATGCTTTCGCCGGTACCCACGCCCGAGTACGGTCCCGAGTTCGGGCCGCCGTTCTGGCGCACGAACTGCTTGTAGATTTCCGGGCTGGTGGTGTCGGTGGTCAGCGTGGTGCGCTCGAGGCCGGCGCCGAAGTAGACGGTGTCGGTTTCCGAGAACGGCACGCCGAAGGTCATGTTGCCGCCGGTCTGGCGCACCGTGTACGAACCGATGTTCGACAGCGGCGGACGCGTGGTGCGGTGGTAGACCTGGAACGAGCGCGACACGCCGTCGTCGGTGAAGTACGGGTTGGTGTTCGAGACGGCGAAGGTGCGGCTGTACTTCGAGGTGTTGATGTCGAAGCCGACGGTCTGGCCGCTGCCGGCGAAGTTCGCCTGCTGCACGCCCATCGTGAAGGTGAACTTCTCGGCCTGCGAGAACGAGCCGCCGATCGTGAAGTTGCCGGTCGGGCGTTCCTCGACCGTCATGTTGACGTCGACCTGGTCGGAGCTGCCCGGCGACTCCGGCGTTTCGATCTTCACGTCCTTGAAGTAGCCGAGGCGGTCGACGCGGTCGCGCGAGAGCTTGACGCGGTCGGCGTCGTACCACGAGCTTTCGAACTGGCGGAACTCGCGGCGGATGACTTCGTCGCGGCTCACGGTGTTGCCCGAGATGTTGATGTGGCGGACGTAGGCGCGCTTGCCCGGATCGACGGTAAAGGTGAAGGCGACTTCGCGCTTCTCGCGGTCGAGGACCGGGTCGGCATTCACGTTGGCAAAGGCGTAGCCGAAGCTGCCCAGGCGCGCGGCGATGCGCTTGCTCGAGGCTTCCTGCAGCGCGCCGGAGTACGGCTTGCCCGCTTCGAGCACGATCAGCTGGCGCAGTTCTTCCTCGCGCCCGAAGGTCTCGCCTTCGAGCTTCACGCTCGAGACGGTGTACTTCTCGCCCTCGGTGATGTTGATGGTGAGGTAGATGTCCTTCTTGTCCGGGGTGATCGCCACCTGCGTCGATTCGACGTTCGCCTCCAGGTAGCCGCGGTCCAGGTAGTAGGACTTGATCGCTTCCAGGTCGCCGGTCAGCTTGGTCTTCGAGTACTGGTCGGCCTTCGAGTACCAGGTGAACCAGCCCGAGGTGGACAGCTGCAGGATCTCGCGGATCTGCTTGTCCGAGACCACCTTGTTGCCGACGATGTTGATCTGCTTGATGCGCGCGACCTCGCCTTCGTCGACGTTGAACATCACGTTCACGCGGTTACGCTCGATCGGGGTGACGGTGGTCGTGATCTTCACGCCGTACATGCCGTGCGAGAGGTACTGGCGCTTGAGTTCCTGCTCGGCGCGGTCGACCGCCGACTTGTCGTAAATCTTGGCTTCGCCCACGCCGATTTCGCGCAGGGCCTTGACCAGCATGTCCTTCTCGAATTCCTTGGCGCCGGTGAAGTCGACGGTGTTAATCGCCGGACGTTCCTCGACCAGCACCACCAGCACGCCGTTTTCTTCTTCGAGGCGGATGTCCTTGAAGAAGCCGGTCGCGTACAGGGCCTTGATGGCGGCGATGGATTTGTCGTTGTCGAAGGTCTCGCCCACGCGCACCGGCAGATAGGTGAACACGGTGCCGGCTTCGGTACGCTGGATGCCTTCGATCCGGATGTCCTTGACGACGAACGGATTGACGGCAAACGCAGGGCCGGCGCACAGCGCCAGCACGGCCGCGCCGATCAGGCTGCGGCGAATGAACGGCAGGGCAAAACGATCTGGTTGTGAATTCATTGGCTAAATAACGGGTCAGTCATTGGACAACATACATATTCTTGTTTGCCGGTGCCGCGGGAAGATCAGAGCAATCGTCCCAGGTCATTGAAGACGGCGAGCGCCATCAGCATGAACAGCAGGCCTACCCCTGCGCGCTGAGCGAATGCCTGGATTCGCTCGGACAGGGGACGCCCGGTCAAAACTTCCAGCGAATAATACAGCAAATGGCCACCATCCAGCACTGGAATTGGTAACAGATTCATTACACCCAGGCTCACGCTGACCACCGCGATGAAGCCCAAAAACGTCGCCAGGCCCATGCGTGCGGTCTGTCCGGCGTAGTCGGCGATGGTCAATGGACCGGTGACATTCTTCAGCGAAGCCTGCCCCGTGACGATCTTCGCGATCATCTTGAAGGTCAGCGCCGTCATCTCCCAGGTGCGCTGCGCGCCCTTCGCGATCGCCTCGAACGGGCCGGCCTGCACGGTCACGAAGTCGACCGCCGGCGCCAGCTGGACCTGGGCCACGCCCTGCCCCTTGGGGTCGCGTACCTTGGGGTCGCGCTCGGGCGTGAGCGGCAGGCGCAGGAGATTGCCGTCGCGCCGCACGTCCAGCTGCAGCGTGCGCCCGGCAGCGGCGCGCACGGTGCGGATGAAATCGCCGGCGTCCAGGAGCGGCTTGCCGTCGGCCGCCACGACCACGTCGCCGCGGCGCAGGCCGGCGCGCTCGCCCGGACCGCCCGCCACCGCCTGCTCCACGACCGGCATGCCGATCCAGACGTTCATGCCGAGCGCGGCCATCACGTCGCCGTCGAGTTCGCCTTCAGGGTCGACGGCGCCGAAGGCGCTGGCCGGAATGGTGGCCGCGTAGCCGCTGCCGTTGGCGCTCTTCACGTCGAAGTGGGCGGCTTGCCTGTCGACCGCCAGATGGGTGACGGCCCAGCGCAGTTCCGAGAACGACTGCACCGGTTCGCCGTTGACGGCCACCACCACGTCGCCGGCGCGCAGGCCGGCGGCATAGGCCGGCGTGTTCGTTTCCATCGCCGCCAGCTTGGCGCTGGGCTCCTGGGCGCCGTGCATGAACAGCACACCGAAGAGGACAATGGCCAGCAGGAAGTTGGCCGTCGGACCGGCGGCGACGATGGCGATGCGCTTCCATACGTTCTGGCGCGTGAATTCGCGCGCCAGGTCGGCTTCGTCCTTCGGCGCCGTGGCCGGGTCGCGCGCATCGAGCATCTGCACGTAGCCGCCCAGGGGCAGCGCGGAAATGGCCCATTCGGTATTGTCGCGGCCGAAGCGGCGCGACCACACGACCTTGCCCATGCCTACCGAAAAGCGCAGGACCTTCACGCCGCACAGGCGCGCAACGAGGTAGTGGCCGAGTTCGTGGAAGACGATCAGCGGCCCCAGCGCGAGGACGAAGCCCGCGGCTGCATACAGGAAGTTCATGGTATCAAGTCCGGGTCGGGTTGCCTGCCAGCGCGGCGACGATCTGCTTCGCTGCCGCGCGGGCACGCTCATCTTGCGCCATCACGGCCGCGATGTCATGCGCTGCGCCATGGGTGTTCTCGTCCATCACGCGGCGCACCACGCGGTCGATGTCGCGAAAGCCGATGCGCCGTTCCAGGAAGGCGTCGACCGCCACTTCATTGGCCGCGTTCAGCAGTGCCGGTGCGGTGCCGCCCGCGCGCAGGGCGTCAAAGGCGAGCGCCAGGCAAGGGAAGCGCGCGAAGTCGGGCTGGTAGAACTGCAGCGCCGCCATCGCCGTCAAATCGAGCTGGGCCACGCCGGAGTCGATCCGCTCCGGGTAGGCCAGCGCGTGCGCGATCGGCGTGCGCATGTCGGGGTTGCCGAGCTGGGCCAGCACCGAGCCGTCGACGTAGGACACCATCGAGTGGATCACGCTTTGCGGGTGGATCACCACCTCGATGCGGTCGGCCGGCGCGCCGAACAGCCAGTGGGCCTCGATCACTTCCAGGCCCTTGTTCATCATGGTGGCGGAGTCGACCGAGATCTTGCGGCCCATCGACCAGTTCGGATGCTTGCAGGCTTCTTCCGGGGTGACGTTTTCCAGCGTCTCGACAGCACGGTTCAGGAAGGGACCGCCCGAGGCCGTGAGCAAAATCTTGGCGACGCCGGAGGCATCCGGCTGGCGCGCGTAATTGCCGGGGAGCGACTGGAAGATCGCGTTGTGCTCGCTGTCGATGGGCAGCAGGGTCGCCTTGTGCTCGCGCACGGCGTCCATGAACAGCTGGCCGGACATGACCAGGGCTTCCTTGTTCGCCAGCAGCACCTTCTTGCCGGCACGGGCGGCGGCCAGGGTCGGGGCCAGGCCGGCGGCGCCGACAATCGCGGCCATCACGGTGTCGGTGTCATCGCTGGAAGCGATCTCGCACAGGGCCGCTTCGCCCCAGGCGACGTCGACCGGCAAGCCTTCGAGCAGGCGCGCCAGTTGCGCGGCGGCTTCCGGGCTGCCGACCACGGCGCGCTGCGGCTTGAACCGGCGGCATTGCGCAGCCAGTTCCTCGACGCGGCTGTGCGCGCTCAGTGCGTACACCTGGTACTGGTCGGGATGACGCGCGAGCACGTCGAGGGTCGAGACGCCGATGGAACCGGTGGCGCCCAGGATGGTGATGCGTTGCATGTGAAGCTCCTTACAGCCCGTGTATTACAGCCCGGGCATTACAGCCCATTTTTACAGCCCGTTTTTAGAGCCAGTTGCCGATCAATGCCGCCAGCGGCAGCACGGGAACCAGGGCGTCGATCCGGTCCAGCACGCCGCCATGGCCGGGCAGCAGGTTGCTGCTGTCCTTCATGCCGGCGCGGCGCTTGAGCTGGGATTCGAACAGGTCGCCGACGACACTGGCGGCGACGATCAGGACCAGGATGGCCCAGGTGGCGACCCAGCCCAGGCTGGCCTGGACGCGCACCGGGAAGGTGTTGGCAAGCGGCGCGCCGGCGAACACGATGACCAGGGTGGCGATGACCAGCACGGCGATGCCGCCGCCGATCGCGCCTTCCCAGGATTTACCGGGCGAGATCGACGGCGCCAGCTTGCGCTTGCCGAAGGCCTTGCCCGAGAAGTAGGCGAAGATGTCGGCGGCCCAGACGATGGCCATCACCGACAGCAGGTACAGCGGAGAATAGGCGAACAGGGCCACGATGGCGGCGAAGCAGCCGACCAGCGACACGGCATACACCACGCTGAGCAGGGTGTTGGCCGTGGAATCGAGCGCCGGCAGGCCGATCTTCAGCGAAGGCACGAAGCGCAGCGCCCACAGCAGCAGCGAGATCGCGTACCAGAACACCGGGTTCGGCTGGGCCGGGCCGAAGAAGGCCCAGGCAAAGGCCGCCGTCCAGAAGGCGGCCACGACCGGGGCCTTGGTCGACTTCGGATTGAACAGGCGGAAGCATTCCCAGATCGCGGCGCCGAAGAACACGGTCGCCACCACCGCGAAGGCTGTGTAGTTGTTGGAATACAGGACCGGCAGCAAAACTGCCAGCAGCACGAGCGCGGTGATGATCCGGGTTTTCAGCATCAGGTTTTGTTCGCTACTTGTTCGCCGGTACGGCCGAAGCGCCGTTCGCGGTGTTGGTAAGACGCGATCGCCGCGTCCAGGGAATCGGCCGAGAAGTCGGGCCAGTAGGTATCGGTAAAGTACAGCTCGGAATACGCCAGCTGCCACAACAGGAAATTGCTGATGCGCTCTTCCCCGCCGGTGCGGATGAACAGGTCGGGCTCGGGCGCATAGGCCATCGCCAGGTGCGGCGCCAGCATTTCTTCGGTGTAGTCGCGCACGCCGGGGTTAGCGGCAACCATCTTGCTTGTCGCCTGCATGATGTCCCAGCGGCCGCCGTAGTTGGCGCACACCGAGACCGTCAGGCGCTTGTTGCCGGCGGTCTTGCGCTCGGCGTTCGCGATCATTTCCTGCAACTTCGGGTCGAAGCGCGAGAGGTCGCCCACGACTTTCAGGCGGATGTCGTTGGCGTGCATCTTCGCCACTTCGCGCTCGAGGGCGGTGACGAAGAGGCGCATCAGCAGCGACACTTCCTCGGCCGGACGGCGCCAGTTTTCCGACGAAAACGCGAACAGCGTCAGGTACTCGACGCCGCGCAGCACGCAGGCCTCGACCACGCCGCGCACGGCCTCGACGCCCTTCACGTGGCCGGCCACGCGCGGCAGCAGCCGCTTGGTCGCCCAGCGGCCATTGCCGTCCATGATGATCGCGACGTGGCGCGGCACGGCCGGCACATCGGGGACTGCAGTCGTCGAACTCTTGAAAATCATAAATCCTTTGCCATCACGGCAATACAGAAAGGAATAAAACAAACGGGCCCCGGGGAACGCGGCAAGCGCGCATGCACGGGGCCAGGGACGCCATCAGCGTTGCGAAGGGGCGTCCGCTCCTGCGTCAGACGGTCAGGACTTCCTTTTCCTTCTCGGCCACCAGCTTGTCGATGTCGGCCACGAACTTGTCGGTCAGCTTCTGGATCTCGTCGGATGCACGGCGCTCGTCGTCTTCCGACGCGGTCTTGTCCTTCACCATTTTCTTCAGCTGCTCGTTAGCGTCGCGGCGGATGTTACGCACGGCGATCTTCGCGTCTTCGGCTTCCGACTTGCACAGCTTGACCATTTCCTTGCGGCGCTCTTCGGTCAGCGGCGGGGTCGGCACGCGCACCATGTCGCCCATGGTCGACGGGTTCAGGCCGAGGTCGGCGTCGCGGATCGCCTTTTCGATGGTGCTCAGCATCTTCTTTTCGTAAGGCGTGACGGCGATCGTGCGCGCATCGGCCAGGGTCAGGTTGGCCACGCCGGAGAGCGGCGTTGGCGAACCGTAGTAATCGACCATCACGTGGTCGAGGATGCCGGTGTGGGCGCGGCCGGTACGCACTTTGGCGAGGTCGGCACGCAGGGTTTCAATCGACTTCGTCATGCGCTCTTGCGCATTCTTTTTGACGTCAGCTAGGGACATGCTGCTCTCCTGTTCTTCAGTATTTCAGAGTTAAATCAAACGTGTACCAGTGTACCTTCGTCTTCGCCCATGATCACGCGCTTGAGCGCGCCGGGCTTGACGATGGAGAACACCTTGATCGGCAGCTTCTGGTCGCGGCACAGGGCGAACGCGGTCGCGTCCATCACCTGCAGGTGCTTGGCGATCGCCTCGTCGAAGGTGATCGACTCGTAGCGCGTTGCGTGCGGATCCTTCTTAGGATCGGCAGTATATACGCCATCGACCTTGGTTGCCTTCAAAACAATCTGGGCCGAGATTTCCGAACCGCGCAGGGCAGCCGCGGTGTCGGTGGTAAAGAAGGGGTTGCCGGTGCCGGCGGCGAACACGACGACCTTGCCTTCTTCCAGGTATTGCAGGGCTTTCGGGCGCACGTAGGGCTCGACCACCTGCTCGATGCCGATGGCCGACATCACGCGTGCGGTGATGCCGACGTGGCGCATGGCGTCGGCCAGGGCCAGGGCGTTCATGACGGTGGCCAGCATGCCCATGTAGTCGGCGGTGGCGCGGTCCATGCCCTGGGCGCCGGGTGCGACGCCGCGGAAGATGTTGCCGCCGCCGATCACGACCGCCAGCTCGACACCCAGCTTGGCCACTTCCGCCACATCGGCCACCATGCGGTCGATGGTGGCGCGGTTGATGCCGAAGGGGTCGTCGCCCATCAGCGCTTCGCCAGACAGCTTGAGGAGGACTCGTTGGTAGGCTGGTTTTGTCATGATGAGGCGCTCTCCTGTAGTGTTCGGTTCGAATTCGGTTCCGGCCGCAGGCACATGGCTTGCGGCCTCATCTGCAAATGTACAGATGGCGGTGAAACTGGCGCGCACGGTGGCGGGCCTGGATGGTCCGCTGCGTATCCCGTACGGTGGGCACCCCGTGCCCACGCGGATGCTCGCATGGTGTTGGCGATGCGATGCATGGTGCTGCATGCGCTGTCGAAATGCCTCGGGAGATGTCTCCGCGACGCATGCCGACGGCCACGAACGGCGTTCCGTTGACGCATCGTTCCGCGTGGGCACGGAGTGCCCACCGTACGGTTACCGCCAACATCCTCGCAACCATGCGAGCAACGCGACGCCCAACCCGTCGTTAAAACCGACGGGTCAAAAAAACGGGCCTTGCGGCCCGCTTTTTCATTACTGCTTGTTGGCAGCCATCTGGGCCGCGACTTCTGCTGCGAAGTCGTCAACCTTTTTCTCGATGCCTTCGCCGACGACGTACATGGTGAAGCCCTTGACGGTCGTGTTGGCGGCCTTCAGCATCTGCTCGATCGACTGCTTGTCGTTCTTCACGAATGCCTGGTTCAGCAGCGACACTTCTTTCAGGTACTTCTGAACCGAACCTTCCAGGCGCTTGGCCAGGATTTCCGGCGACTGGGCTGGCTTGCCTTCGGCAGCTGCCTTGTCCGCATCTTCCTGGGCTTTCAGCTGGGCGACCGAACGCTCTTTCTCGATCATTTCAGCAGGCACTTGCTCAGCCGACAGAGCGACTGGCTTCATCGCGGCGATGTGCATCGCGACGTCCTTGCCGACCTGCTCGTCCGCGCCTTCGTATTCGACCATGACGCCGATACGGGTGCCGTGCAGGTAGGAAGCCAGCTTGCCGGTGGTTTCGAAACGCTGGAAGCGGCGCACGGTCATGTTTTCACCGATCTTGCCGATCAGCGCCGAACGCAGTTCGTCGAAGGTCTGGCCGCCGGCGTCGAGTGCCGACAGGGCTGCCACGTCGGCCGGGTTGTTTTCGGCGATCAGCTTGGCGGCCAGGTTGGCCATGGCCAGGAAGTCGTCGTTCTTGGCGACGAAGTCGGTTTCGCTGTTGATTTCCACCAGCGCGCCGATGTTGCCGGCGATGTAGGTCGCGACGACGCCTTCGGCGGTCACGCGTGCCGACGCTTTCGATGCCTTGCCGCCCAGCTTGACGCGCAGGATCTCTTCGGCACGGCCCATGTCGCCTTCGGCTTCGGTCAGTGCCTTTTTGCATTCCATCATCGGTGCGTCGGTTTTCGCGCGCAGTTCGCCGACCATCGCTGCAGTAATCGCTGCCATGTGTATTCTCCTAAATAGTGAGTCGCAGAGTGAAAACGCCAAACGGCGCTTCCACGACGTTATTGCTGAATTCGTTTTTGCTTGAAAAAAGGGGTGCTCAGTAACCGGCACCCCTTTTAAGAGCCTTGCAAGCTACAGGCAGGACAGGCCTGCCCGGGGCTTACGCCTGCTCGGAGACTTCGACGAAGTCGTCGCCGCCGGCCTTGACCATTTCAACGACTTCGTTGGTGGCGTTGGCACGGCCTTCCAGGATCGCATCGGCGACGCCGCGTGCGTACAGGGTGATGGCTTTCGACGAGTCGTCGTTACCAGGGATCACGTGGGTGACGCCTTCTGGCGAGTGGTTGGTATCGACCACGCCGATGACCGGGATGCCCAGCTTGCCGGCTTCGGTGATGGCGCCCTTGTGGTAGCCGACGTCGACGACGAAGATCGCGTCAGGCACGCCGCCCAGGTCCTTGATGCCGCCGATCGACTTCTGCAGCTTTTCCATTTCGCGCGAGAACATCAGCGCTTCTTTCTTCGACATCTTCTCGACCGAACCGTCTTCGACCTGGGCTTCCATGTCTTTCAGGCGCTTGATCGAGGTCTTGATGGTCTTGAAGTTGGTCAGCATGCCGCCCAGCCAACGCTGGTCGACGTAAGGCACGCCGGCGCGCTGTGCTTCAGCGGCGATGATGTCGCGGGCCTGGCGCTTGGTGCCGACCATCAGGATGGTGCCGCGGTTGGCCGAGATCTGCTTGATGGTTTTCATCGCATCCTGGTACATCGCCATGGTTTTTTCCAGGTTGATGATGTGGATCTTGTTGCGATGACCGAAGATGAACGGCGCCATCTTTGGGTTCCAGAAACGGGTCTGGTGGCCGAAGTGAATACCGGCTTCCAGCATTTCGCGCATAGTAACGGACATGTAATTCTCCAGGGTTAAATTCTTGAATAACGACCAGTCACCTCGAGGGCACCCTTGTCGGTCGCATTCGCGATTTGAATAAATAAAATAGACTACTTTGACAACATTGCTCGATCAGGATCGGAGCAACCCGAGATTCTAGCGGGATTCCGGTTGCTTATCAAGCTTTGCGTGTCATGACGGGGGCTTCGGGAAGCTGCGGCACGGCCAACGCAGGGTGGTAAAACACGAAACCGCGTGGGCACAGCGTGCCCACCCTGTGTCGACTCCTCGGCAGGGGCATACCGCATCACTTATAATGCGGAGGATATTGCAGCGCGCGCAATATTTACTCGGCTGTTACGCGCTGTTACACGAATACTTACCGTTTCCCCAGAATCCTCTTATGTCCATCTCCATCAAAACGCCAGAAGAAATCGAAGGCATGCGCATCGCCGGCCGCCTTGGCGCCGAAGTGCTCGACTACATTACGCCCTTCGTCAAGCCAGGCGTCACCACCGCGGAACTCGACCGCCTGTGCCACGAGTACATGGTCAACGTGCAGGGCACGACCCCTGCCCCGCTGAACTACCAGCCGCCGGGCTATCCGCCCTACCCGAAGTCGGTCTGCACCTCGCTCAACGACGTGATCTGCCACGGCATCCCGAACGACAAGCCGCTGAAAGACGGCGACGTCATGAACATCGACGTCACCGTGATTACGAAAGATGGCTTCCACGGCGACAACAGCCGCATGTTCTTCATCGGCAAACCGTCGATCATGGCCAAGCGCTTGGCGGAAGTCACCTATGAATGCATGTGGCTGGGCATCAGCAAGGTCAAGCCGGGCGCCCACCTGGGCGACATCGGCCACGTGATCCAGCAGCACGCCGAAAAGCACGGCTACAGCGTGGTGCGCGAGTTCTGCGGCCACGGCATCGGCCGCGTCTTCCACGAGGAGCCGCAGGTGCTCCACTACGGCAAACCGGGCACGCTGGAAAAGCTGGAACCGGGCATGATCTTCACCATCGAGCCGATGATCAACGCCGGCAAGCGTGAAATCAAGGCCCTGCCCGACGGCTGGACCATCAAGACCAAGGACCGCAGTTTGTCGGCCCAGTGGGAACACATGATCCTGGTCACCGAAACCGGCTACGAGATCCTGACCCAATCGGCCGGCACCCCGCCGCCGCCGGCCATCGTGCTGCCGCGCGAATCGGTTCCAGCCTAGTCCCTGCCCCAAAAGGACACACCATGCCAGCCGCGCAGCGCGACGAGACGCACCCCGGGACCGGAGCTGAACTCAGGCAGAAGCTGAAAGCCGAACGCCAGGCGCTGTTCGAACGCTTCCGCCATGACGACCGCCCCGAGAAGCTGCTGCGCAGCCTGCGCCGCTGCGTCGACGGCATCCTGGGCGAAGCCTGGCGCGCGGCGCGCCTGCCGGCCAATACGGCCCTGGTGGCGGTCGGCGGCTATGGGCGCGGCGAACTCTTCCCCTACTCCGACGTCGATGTCCTGATCCTGCTCGGCTCCCCGCCCGACGCCATCACGCAAGCCAAGCTCGAAGGCCTGGTCCAGCTGCTCTGGGACCTGGGCCTGGAGATCGGCCACAGCATCCGCACCGTGGACGAATGCCTGAGCGAGTCGGCCGCCGACATCACCGTGCAAACCAGCCTGCTCGAAGCGCGCCTGGTCAGCGGCGACACCGCCCTGTTCGCGCAACTGCAGGCGCGCTACCGCGAAGCGCTCGACCCGCAGGCCTTTTTCCAGGCCAAGACCGCCGAGATGCGCCTGCGCCACGCCAAGTACGAGTACACCGCCTTTGCGCTGGAGCCGAACTGCAAGGAAAGCCCGGGCGCGCTGCGCGACTTGCAGGTGATCCTGTGGGTGGCGAAGGCGGCGGGACTGGCCAATTCCTGGGGCCAGCTGGCCACGCGCGGCCTGATCACGCGCGTCGAGGCGCGCCAGCTGATGGAAAAGGAGCGCGCCTTCAAGGACATCCGCGTGCGCCTGCACCTGCAGACCAACCGGCGCGAAGACCGCCTGCTGTTCGACGTGCAGACGGCGATCGCCGAATCGTTCGGGCTCGCCTCCGACCCGCCGGGACCGGGCGCGCGGCGCGCGTCCGAATACCTGATGCAGCGTTACTACTGGGCGGCGAAGACCGTCACCCAGCTCAATACCATCTTGCTGCAGAACATCGAGGCGCGGCTGTTCCCGCAGCCCTCGGTGCCGCGCCCGCTCAGCTCCTCGTGCGGCGACTGCTTCAACGAGGTGAACGGTTTCATCGACATCGTGCGCGACGATACCTTCGAGACCACGCCGTCGGCGGTGCTGGAGATTTTCGTCGCCATGACGGAGCGGCCCGACATCAAGGGCATGACGGCGCGCACCACGCGCGCGCTCTGGCACGCGCGCAACCTGATCGACGACGACTTCCGCGCCGACCCGGCCAACAAGGCGCGCTTCCTGCGCATATTGAGGGCGCCGGTCGGCCTGGTGCATGCGCTGCGGCGCATGAACGAGTTCGGCGTGCTGGGACGCTACCTGCCCAACTTCCGCAACATCGTCGGCCAGATGCAGCACGACCTCTTCCACG
This sequence comes from Massilia sp. IC2-278, assembly GCF_020708045.1. GTDB lineage: Bacteria > Pseudomonadota > Gammaproteobacteria > Burkholderiales > Burkholderiaceae_D > Telluria. The sequence goes on along the minus strand of NZ_JAJFES010000021.1, from coordinate 38,275 downwards.
TGTACACCGTGGACCAGCACATCATGATGGTGGTGCGTAACCTGCGCCGCTTCACGATGAGCGAGCATGCCCACGAATACCCGTTCTGCAGCGCCCTGATTGCCAACTTCCGCGACCGCTGGCTGCTGTACGTGGCGGCCCTGTTCCACGACATCGCCAAGGGCCGCGGCGGCGACCATTCGGAACTCGGCAAGACCGACGCCTTCGAGTTCTGCCGCGACCACGGCTTGTCTGAAGAAGACACCGAACTGGTGGTGTTCCTGGTCGAGCAGCACCTGACCATGTCGCAGGTCGCGCAGAAGCAGGATTTGTCGGACCCGGACGTGGTCCAGGCCTTTGCCGGCGTGGTGAAGGACGAGCGCCACCTGACCGCCCTCTACCTGCTGACCGTGGCCGACATCCGCGGCACCAGCCCCAAGGTGTGGAACGCCTGGAAGGCCAAGCTGCTGGAAGACCTGTACCGCATCACCCTGCGCGTGCTGGGCGGCGAGCCGCATTCGGCCGACCGCGAGCTGCGCATGCGCCAGCAGGAAGCCCTGGCCACGCTGCGTTTGTTCGGGCTGCCGGCGAATGCGCACGAGGCGCTGTGGGACCAGCTCGACGTGGTGTATTTCCTGCGCCACGACGCCTCGGACATCGCCTGGCAGACGCGCTGCCTGCACGACAAGCTGGGCAGCGGGCGGCCGGTGGTGAAAGCGCGCCTGGCGCCGATCGGCGAAGGCCTGCAGGTGACGGTGTACGTGAAGGACCAGCCCGATCTGTTCGCGCGCATCTGCAGCTACTTCGACCGCAAGAACTTCAGCATCCTCGACGCCAAGATCCACACCACGCGCGACGGCTATGCACTCGACACCTTCCTGGTCACCGACGCCAACTTCGCCAAGCACTACCGCGACATCATCAGCCTGATCGAGCACGAGCTGTGCGAATTGCTGGTGTCCCAGGCGCCGCTGGGTGCGCCGACGCGTGCTCGCCTGTCGCGCCTGTCGCGCCACTTCCCGATCACGCCGACCGTGGACATGCGCCCGGACGAGCGCGGCCAGAACTACCTGCTGTCGATCGCGGCCCACGACCGCACCGGTTTGCTGTATGCGATTGCGAATGTGCTGACGCGCTACCGCATCAATTTGCACACCGCCAAGATCATGACCCTGGGCGAACGCGTCGAGGACGTGTTCCTGATCGACGGCCCGAACCTGAACAACCCGCGCGTGCAGGTCCAGCTCGAAACCGAGCTGCTGGACGCGCTGTCCAATTAATCTTTTTTTTGTATTTGCCTCATGACCGAACCGCTCCGCCTTTCCAAACGTATGTCCGAACTCGGCCTGTGCTCGCGCCGCGAAGCCGATGAATGGATCGCCCGCGGCTGGGTGCGGGTCGACGGCAAGGTGGTGTCCGAATTGGGCAGCAAGGTGCTGCCGACCCAGCGCATCACGGTCGAACGCCAGGCCGCCGCCGAGCAGTCGAAACGCGTGACCGTATTGATCAACAAGCCGGTCGGCTACGTCAGCGGCCAGGCCGAGGACGGCTATACGCCGGCGGTGGCCCTGATCAAGGCGGAGAACCGCTGGGCCGACGATCCGTCTCCCGAGAACTTCCACCCTACCCAGCTGCGCTCGCTGGTGCCGGCCGGGCGCCTCGACATCGATTCCGTCGGCCTGCTGGTGCTGACCCAGGACGGCCGCATCGCCAAGCAGCTGATCGGCCAGGACACCAGCATCGACAAGGAATACCTGGTGCGGGTGCAGTACACGAAACCGGGCAAGCTGCCCGACAGCGACCTGAAGAAGCTGAACCACGGCCTGTGGATGGATGGCAAACCGCTGCTGCCAGCCAAGGTGCGCTGGCAGAACGACGACCAGCTCAGCTTTACCCTGAAGGAAGGCAAGAAGCGCCAGATCCGCCGCATGTGCGACATGGTGGGCCTGAAGGTGGTCGGCCTGAAACGGGTGCGCATAGGGCGCGTCAAGCTGGGCGATCTGCCGGTGGGCCAGTGGCGCTACCTGGGGGCGGACGAGGCGTTCTGAGCCTGAGTGATCAGGTAGGGTGGGTTCTCGAACCCACCGTGCATGTGGTAAGCACAGATGCAAATGGTGGGTTCAAGAACCCACCCTACGCCAAGCATCTTGCAAAAACGATCATAAACATTGTCGTGTGGAATTGTGTTATATTTGCCGGCCGGCGTAAGGACATCGCCGTTCGACTCCCTGACTCCCCTCGACTCCATGCGTACCCTTTTCCGGGCAGGCCTCGCGCTGCTCCTTTGTTCGTCGCTCGCCGCGCGCGCCATTGCCGCACCTGTTCCGGCCAAACCCGCCGCCCACGCCGCACCGCCCGTCTACAACTTCTCGCCGGTGAACCAGTACAACCTGCAGGTCTCGGCCAGCTTCTGGAACCCGATCGTGCGCTACGTATCAAGCAAAAGCGGCGTGCGCCTGAACCTGAAACTGGGCCGCACCTCGGCCGACACTACCAGCTACGTGCTGGCCAAGGAAGTCGATTTCGCCTTTACCAACCACCTGTTCAGCCCCGAGCGCGCCAAGATGGGCTGGACCGTGTTCGGGCGCCGCAACGCCGAGCCAGTGCGGGCCCAGATCGTGGTGCCGGCCGATTCGCCGGTGCGGCGCCTGTCGCAGCTGGCCAACAGCACCGTCGTGTTCCCCGGCCCGGAAGCGCTGATCGCCTACAAGGTGAGCTATGCCCAGCTGCTGCGCCAGGGGGTGCCGGTGACGGTCGCCTTCGGCGGCAACATGGACGCCGCGTTCACCCAGATGTTCAGCGGCCGCGCCCGCGCCGCCGGCGCCAACTCGCAGCTGGTGGCCAACTACGCCGGGCGCGAGGACCAGCGCTTCCGCGTGCTGTGGAGCTCGGCCCCGTTCAACGACCTGGCCCTGATGGCCTCGCCGCGCGTGCCGGCCGCCCAGGTGCGCGCGGTCGCCGCCGCCTTCCTCAACATGCACCGCGATCCCGAAGGCCGGCGCATCCTCGATAACGCCGCGGAACTGATCCACGCGCCGGAGCCGCTGTCGTTTGTCGCCGCCAGCGAGGCCGACTACGCCGCCTACCGCACCTTCTACCAGGCCGCCCCGGCCGAACTGCGCTAGGGCCGTGCCTTCCATGTCCACCCTGCCCGCCCTGCCGGCGTTCTTCGCACGCCTGCACCAGCTCCTGCTGCCGCGCTCCCTGGTCGGCCGCGTGTTCACGCTGTTCGCACTGAGCATGCTGCTGTTCGTGACGGCCGGCCTGGGCATGTTCTACCGCCACCAGTTCCTGCAGCACGTCGAGGAAACCCAGGACGCCGCCAGCACGCTGGTCGAGGTGGCGTCGCAGGCGGTCGAGGACAGTGCCGTGATCGGCGACTACGACACCGTCAAGCGCACCCTGTCGACGATGATCGTGCAGTCGCCCTTCCACAGTGCCACCTTCATCGACCTCGACGGCGGCGTGATCCGCGTCGAGGCGCCCGACGAGACCTACCAGGCGCCGGCCCCGGACTGGATGACCCACCGCGTGGCGGGCGCCCTGTTCGACGTCAACCGCGTGGTGACGGTCGGCGGCAAGGACTACGGCGTGCTGCGCCTCTCATTCAACGAGCGCAAGCTGGCCGCCCAGCTCTGGTCGCTGCTGCTGCAGTCGGCCGGGCTGGCGGCGGTCGCGCTGTTCGTCAGCCTGGTGCTGGCGCGCACCCTGCTGGCGCGCTGGCTGGAGAACCTGGGACGACTGCGCTTCTATGGCGACGAAGGCGCGGCCAGCGCCGGTCTCGAGGAAGCCCTGGACAACGACGCGCCGCTGGAAATCCGCGAAGCGATCCAGGCCGTCAACCGCAGCGCCGCCAGCATGCGCGACCAGTACGGCCAGCGCATCGCCGCGCTGATGAGTTCCCTGGTCCAGCACAAGAGCGCGCTCGACCAGGCGGCGATCGTCTGCGAAGTCGACCGCGAAGGCCGCATCACCGGCGTCAACGAGCAGTTCGTGCGCCATGCCGGCTATACGCGCGAGGAACTGATCGGCGCCGAACTGGCGCGCGTCGGCGCCCCACTGCCCGGCAGCGGCCGCGCCTGGGCGCCCTCGGACAGCGTCTGGAACGGCGAAGTCGTGGTGTCCTCGCGCGACGGCGAGCGCCAGTGGCGCCGCACCGTGGTGCCGATCTTCGACGGCGCCGGGCTGGTGGAAAAATACATCTGCATCGATTTCGACATCACCGAACGCAAGGAATTCGAAGACGCCATCATCCAGAACGCCAAGCGCCAGGGCCTGCTCGCCCGCCTCGGGCGCAAGGCCCTCGAAGCGGGTCCGCTGCCGGAACTGTTCGCCATGGCGACCCAGATCGCCTGCGAGGGCCTGCAGGTACGCCACGCGGCGGTGTTCGGCTTCGCCCCCGATCGCGGCACGGCCGCGCTGCAGGCCGGCCACGGCTTCCCGCCGCATGCCGCCGCGGGCGCGGAATTCCCGCACGTGCCCGGTCCCGATTCTTCGGACTACCTGGCGCGCTGGGGCCGCGGCCTGCTCGGCGCGATCGATGCCGGCAGCAGCATCGAGGTCTTCATCGTTTGCCACGACCGGCTGTACGGCGCGCTCGCCGTGTATGCGCCGGTCGAGCGCACCTTCCAGGAAGACGAGGACGGTTTCCTGAACGGCCTGGCCAACATCCTCGCCACCGCCATCGAGCGCGCCGACGCGAAGAGCCGCCTGACCTACCTGGCCCAGTACGACGCCCTCACCGGCCTGCCGAACCGGCACCGCCTGTCAAGCTGCCTGGAAGAAGCCATCGCCGGTTCGGCAAGCGGCGCCCACTGCGCCGGCGTGATGTTCATCGACCTCGACCGCTTCAAGAGCGTCAACGACATGATGGGCCACAGCGTCGGCGACGAACTGCTGGCCCAGGCCAGCCGCCGCCTGCAGGACTGCGTGCGTCCCGGCGACGTGGTGGCGCGCCTCGGCGGCGACGAGTTCGCCGTGGTGCTGCCTCACCTGGCCAGCAACCTCGAGGCCGAAACCATCGCACGCTGCATCGTCGACGGCCTGGCGCGCCCCTTCCTGCTGCAGGGCCAACAGATCTTCGTGTCGGCCAGCGTCGGCATCGCCGGCTACCCGCACGACGGCCTGGATGCCGCCACCCTGCTGAAAAGCGCGGACACGGCGATGTACAGCGCCAAGAACAGCGGCCGCAACAACTTCCGCTTCTTCGAAGCCGCGATGCACGCCACCGCGGCGCGGCGCCTGCAGACCGAGACCGATTTGCACCTGGCGCTCGAGCGCGGCGAATTCGAGCTGCACTACCAGCCCAAGCTGCGCCTGGACAGCGGCGCGGTGAGCGGCTTCGAGGCCCTGCTGCGCTGGCGCCATCCCGAGCGCGGCCTGGTCTCGCCGCTGGAATTCATCGCCATCCTCGAGGACACCGGCCTGATCCTGCCGGTCGGCGAATGGGTGATCGCCGAGGTCTGCCGCCAACTCGGCGCCTGGAGCGAGACGCTGGAGAACGTGCCCCCGGTGGCGATCAACCTGTCGGCACGCCAGCTGGCGCATGCCGGCCTGTCCGAGACCGTGCGCGCGATCGTGGCGGCGGCGGGGATCGATCCGCGCCTGCTGGAATTCGAACTGACCGAGTCGATGCTGATGGCCGACCCGGAAGCGGCGGTGGCGATCTTGTCGAACCTGAAGGCGCAGGGCATGCGGCTGTCGGTGGACGATTTCGGGACCGGGTATTCGAGCCTGGCCTATTTGAAGCGCTTCCCGCTGGACGCGCTGAAGATCGACCGCACGTTCGTGCGCGACCTGCCGACCGACGGCGACGACGCGGCCATCACCAAGGCGGTGATCAGCCTGGCGCACAGTTTGAACCTGAAGGTGGTGGCCGAAGGGGTCGAGACCATCGGGCACGTGCGGGCGCTGGAGGCTTACCAGTGCGACGAGATCCAGGGGTATTACATCAGCAGGCCGCTGCCGCCGGCGGCTGCCGCGGCCTTGTTGGCGGAGCGGGCGGTGGCGGCGCTGGCGTGATGGCGCGCGGCCAGTCCGCTTGCACCGTTCGCGGTTATTCAGGCGGTGAGACCGCGTGGACACAGGTGTCCACCCTACAAGAACACCGCCCAGCTGGGGTTTGCCGCCGAGGCGCCCAGCGCCGAACCACCGGCTTCATCCGTAGGGTGGGCACCTGTGCCCACGCGGATCATGCACACCAATACCGCCAACAGGCAACAGCCCCGATAGCGCCAACACACCGCCTGTAAGCACACCTACCACCATTGCAACTTCCGATTCCCTGGCGTAGCATGCAACGCTTGCCTCTGGTCACGAGCCAGCGGTGAAAGTCCATCCAAGAAGGGAATTAAATGAAAACGGAAATCCTCCCGTACAGCCAGACCCGCTCGTTCATGACGGTCGCCCTGATCGAACTCTGGGAACGCTTCGGCTACTACGGCATGCAGGCGCTGATCGTGTACTTCATGGTGCAGCGCATCGGCTTCGAAGACAGCCGCGCCAACCTGGTCTGGGGCGCCGCCGCGGCCCTGATCTACGTCGCCCCCGCCATCGGTGGCTGGATCGGCGACAAGGTGCTCGGCACCCGCCGCTGCATGGTCCTCGGCGGCATCATCCTGACCCTGGGCTACGCCCTGATGGCGGTCCCGACCGAAAACACCTGGTTCCTGTTCTCGGCCCTGGGCGTGATCGTGGTCGGCAACGGCCTGTTCAAGCCGAACACCGCAAACCTGGTGCGCAAGATCTACGAAGGCGACGACTCGAAGATCGACTCGGCCTTCACCATCTACTACATGGCCGTGAACGTCGGCTCGACCATCTCGATGCTGGCCACGCCCGCCATCAAGGACTACGTGAACGCCACCTACGGCAACGAACTCGGCTGGCACGTGGCATTCGCAGTGTGCTCGGTCGGCCTGGTGGTCGGTCTGCTCACCGTGATGATGATGCGCGCCACCATCCGCCACGTCGGCTCGCTGCCGGACGAACTGCCGCTGGACAAAGCCAAGCTGGCGATGGTGCTGGCGGGCGGCGTGGTCGCCGTCGGCGTCTCGGCCGTCATCCTGCAGTACCAGAGCCTGGCCCGCATCTTCGTCTACCTGGCCGGCATCGTGGTACTGGGCATTTTTGTCCACTTGATCCGCAAGAGCGAAGCCAGCGAGCGCGCCGGCCTGATCGCCGCGCTGATCCTCACGCTGCAGACCGTGTTCTTCTTCATCTTCTACCAGCAGATGTCGACCTCGCTGTCGCTGTTCGCGCTGCGTAACGTCGACCTCGACTTCACCTTGTTCGGTTCCCACCTGTGGACCTGGTCGCCGGCCCAGTTCCAGGCCCTGAACGCGATCTGGATCATGGTCCTGAGCCCGGTCCTGGCCTTCTGGTACACCCGCGCCGGCCGTACCGGCTCCGACCTCTCGATCGCCGGCAAGTTCGCGCTCGGCTTCTCGGTGGTGGCCCTGGGCTTCTTCACCTATGGCTTCGCGGGCGCCTTTGCCGTGAACGGCCTGACCTCGTCGTGGATCATGATCGCCGGCTACGGCCTGTATTCGCTGGGCGAGCTGCTGGTGTCGGGCCTGGGCCTGGCGATGGTGGCGCGCTACGTGCCGGCGCGCATGGGCGGCTTCATGATGGGCGCCTACTTCGTCGCCACCGGGATCTCGCAATACCTGGGCGGCGTGGTCGCCAACCTGGCCAGCGTCCCTTCCGGCATGACCGATCCGCTGCAGACCCTGCCGATCTACACCAGCCTGTTCAACAAGCTGGGCATCGCCGCCGTGCTGTGTACCCTGATCGCGCTGGCCGTGCTGCCGCTGATGCGGCGCCTGACCGCGACGCACCACGCGCACCAGTAAGCACTTGATGTCACGAAGGCCGGTTGATCAACCGGCCTTTTTTTATGCGAGCGACACCATGACCACCTTGATCACCGACCGCCTGCGCCTGGAACCTTTCGACGACCATCACTTCGAGGGCCTGCAGGCCATGAACCGCCAGCCCGAGGTGATGCGCTACCTGTCGGGCCAGCCCGAAACGCCCGAGCAGACCCGCGCCGGGATCGACCTGGTGAAAGGCCGCTGGGCGGAATACGGCTTTTCCTGGTGGGCCTTCATCGACAAGGAAAGCGGGCGCGTGGCCGGCGCCGGCTGCATCCAGTACCTGGGCCGCGACCCGGCCAACCCGCACGAGATCGGCTGGCGCCTGGTACCGGACAAGTGGGGCCAGGGCCTGGCCTCGGAGGCGGCGCGCGCAATGGCGGCCTGGGCCTTCGACACCCTGGAGGCGCCGCTGCTGGTAGCGGTCTGCAAGCCGGAGAACCGCGATTCCGAGAAGGTGATGGCGCGCCTGGGCATGCGCTACCGCGGTGAGGAAACCTGGTACGGCAGCCCGCACGCGGCCTGGGAGATCACGCGCGCGGCCTGGCTGGCGCGCCAGTGCGCCTAGCGCCGCGGCGCCACCAGCGCCAGCAGCGCATCCGGGCTGACCGGCTTGACCAGGTAGTGGTCGAAGCCGGCGGCCAGTGCGCGCGAGCGGTCTTCGGCCTGGCCGTAGCCCGACAGGCCGATCGCCAGAGGCTGCGCGCCCTTGCTCGAGGCGCGCAGGCGCGCCAGCACTTCCAGCCCGTCCATGCCGGGCAGGCCGATGTCGCAGACGATCACGTCGTAGTCATGCGCCAGCATGGCGTCGAGCCCGGTCTGGCCGTCGTGCGCCATGGTCACGTCGTGCGCTTCCAGTTCCAGGAAGGCCTTCAGGGTTTCGCAGGCGTCGATGTTGTCCTCGACCAGCAGCACGCGGCAGCGGCCCGATGGCTGCGCCGCCGTGGCTTCGAGCGGCGGCGCGCTGTTTGTGAGCGGGCACAGCGGCAGGCGCACCACGAAGCGGCTGCCCTGGCCGAGCCCGTCGCTGTCGGCCCGCACCGTCCCGCCGTGCATCGACACCAGGTTGCGCACCACGTTCAGCCCCACCCCCAGGCCGCCCTCGGAGCGCGCCAGCGAGCGCGGGCCCTGGGTGAACAGATCGAAGATGTGGGGCAGCACCTCGGGCGCGATGCCGGTGCCGTTGTCGCGCACCGAGACCACCACTTCGCCCGTTTCCACCGTGACGTCGACGTAGACGTTGCCGCCGTCGCCGGTGTACTTCGAGGCGTTGCCGATCAGGTTGGTGAACACCTGGGTCAGGCGCACGCGGTCGCCGCGGGTGCCGGCCGGCTCGGACGGCATGTTCAGGTACAGGTGCTGGCCGCGCTCGCGGATGCGCGGGAGCACGGTTTCCAGGGCCTGGTCGATGGCGTTCGAGACCGGCATCGGTTCCAGGCTGAGGGTGATCTTGCCGCTGCTGATGCGCGCGGCGTCGAGCAGGTCGTCGAGCAGGCGCGCCATGTGGTCGACCTGGCGCCGGATGACTTTCGAGAAATTCAGCAGCTGGGGCGAGGCGTCGGACGAGCGCTCCAGCAGCATCGCCGACATGCTGATCGGGACCAGCGGGTTGCGCAGTTCGTGGGCCAGCATGGCCAGGAATTCGTTCTGGCGCCGGTTGGTGGCTTCGGCATCGTCGCGCGAGCCCTGGGCATTGATGGCGGCCACCACCAGGTGTTCGTTGGCCTCGCGCAGGCGCTCCACCGTCGCTTCCAGCGCTTCCTTCTCGCGCAGCGATTCGCGCAGGCGCGCCAGCTCGTCCTCGAGGGTGCCGATGTGACGCAGCAGGGTAGCGCTGAGCGGGTCGGGACTCAGCTGCTCCGAGCCGGACTGGAGGGAACGCTGCATCGAATTGCTGTCGTCTTCGTGAAACATTCCCTGTTCTCCTTAGCGTCCTGGCGCGCGCGATACCGCGCCGCCGGTGAGCGTCCCTTCGACACCGGTCGGCAATTCGTCGACCTCGATGCCGTTATCCGTGATCTCGTAGCCGCGCACGTCGCGGCTGTGGTCGCTGCCGCGCACCTTGATGACCGACATGAACTTGTGCAGGCGCCCCTCGACCTCGGCGTAGCGCAGCGCCACCACCGCGTCGGTGAGATAAGAGATATTCGCCTGGCTGAAGCGCAGCTCGGTAAACACGTCGTCGAGGCCGATCGTGACCAGCGCCGTGACGCCATGCTTGGCCACCACCGACAGCATGCGAAACACCGACAGGCGCAAATCGGCGTGGAATTCCGGCGCCATGTAGAGGCCGAACTCCGACAGCGAATCGATCACCAGGCGGCGCGCGCCGGTGCTGCGCAGGGTATGTTCGAGTTCGTCGATCAGTTCGTCCACGGTGAGGTCGAGCAGGCGGCTTTCGACCACCGTCACCTGCCCGGCCTGCACCATCTCCGCCAGTTCGGCGTTGCGCAGGCGCGGCGTGCCCTTTTCGAAGAACATGGCCACGCCCTTCTCGCCGCGCGCCACGCCCTCCTGCAGGAAGGCGGTGGCGAGGATGGTCTTGCCCGAGCCCGTCGGCCCCGCCACCAGCACCGTGTGGCCCTGCGGCAGGCCGCCGTTGAGCATCTTGTCCAGCCCCGGCGTGCCGGTGGGAACCCGGCGCGGCTCGCGGTCGACCGCCACGCCTGGGTGGCGGTCGGCGGCCAGCGGCGGCAGGATGCGCGGATAGGCGCGCAGGCCGTCGTCGGTGATGCGGAAATTGTGCGAGCCGGCCAGGTGGGCGCGACCGCGCATCTTGACCACGCGCATCTTGCGCACCACGGTGCTGTGCTCGTGGGCCTGGGTCAGCGACAGCATGCCGTCGGCCACGGTCATGATCGGGTTCGCTTCCGGGTCGGTGTGCATGTATTCGCCGATCAGGAAGGTGGTGGCCTGCCAGGTGGTCATGCGGGTGCCGAGTTCCTGGATGAAGAACTGCAAATCGGCCACGCCTTCGTTGCCGCCCTTGGCGGTCTGTACCACGGAGCGGAAGGAGTCGACAAAGACCAGCGAGGGCTGGAAGGCCTCGACCTCGGCCATGATGCGTTCGAGCACGCCGGAAAAGTCGCCGGTGCGCAGGTTTTCGCCGAGGTTGACGTAGCGGATCGCCGGGCCGACCTTGGCCACGTCGAAGAAGGAGAACTGCTGCTGGTAGCGCAGCATCTTCAGCGGCGGCTCGCCCAGCACGGTGAAGAACAGGGCGCGGCGCTCCGCGGTGGCCAGCGAGAACATGATCTGGTGCGCAAGCGTGGTCTTGCCGCTGCCCGGCGGACCGGCAACGAGATTGAACGAAAACTCCGGCAAGCCGCCACCCAGCAGCGTGTCCAGTCCCGGTACGCCCGTGTTCAGCAGTCCCAAGGCTACTTTGTCGCTCATTTACTTCTGCTCCTGTACATGCTTCTGCCCGTCTCCGCCCATTGCGTCTTGTAACAGCTGCTTTGTTAACGCTTCGCCGATCAAGGTTCCCAGCAGCGTGGTGAAAGTATCGAGCAGCGCGGCATTCGCCAGCGCTGCCTGCTCCGGTCCTAGCTCGTTCAGGGTTCTGGTCAGGGACGCGAACAGGTGGGAAGTGGGCTTGGACGGGTCGCACCCGTGCAGGCCACCGAAACGCACCGTCGTCAGCCGGACGGCGCGCCCGAACAGCACACAAAAGCCGCTGTCGCCGATCAGCGGCGTCAGCTGCTCGCCCAGGCGCAGCCAGGGCTTGATCCCGGGCGCCTGCGCGCCCGCATCTGCCTGCTCATGCGTTGGCATGGGTGTGCTTGTATCTGTCCTGTTCGTCATGTCGGCTTTGTCAGACGGGGGAAGCCCCGCGTCATTTTTTCTGGTCCATGCTTGCTGATCAGCTGTCATTGTGTAAGTGCACGGCCCGCCGACTGGCTGGCTGGTCCTCAATTATAGAGGCAATACCGACAATTTTTATAAAAGCTCAGCCCCGTGTGCAAAAACATTTGGCCGCGTTGCTGCACCGCGAAAAAAGTGCGCATTCATCCCGTGTGCGACATAATGCCAATTGACAATTTTTAAAGTGACGCGCCGTATTCGACACGCTGGTTTCGGTTTATAACGAGGAGCAAGATGAAGCACACCTTGGTCGCGGCCCTGGCCGCTGCAGGAATGTTGATGGCAACCCAGGCCGGCGCGGCGCATGCCGGGCCATCGGCGGCGGACGCCCGTTTCGAAAGGATCTACCAGGCCGAATGGGACTGGCGCGTCAAGGAACGCCTGGCCAGCGAAGAAAACACGCGCGGCCGGGTGCGCGCGGAACTGCCGCACGTCGACGCCAAAACCCAGCAGGCGCGCCTGGCCTACTTCCAGGGCGTGCTGCGCCAGCTCGACGCCCTGCCCCAGGCCGGCCTGTCGCCGGCAGCGCGGCTCGACTACCAGGTCTACCGCGCCCAGGTCGCCGCCTTCGTCGAGGAACTGCGTTTCCGCGAATACGAGCAGCCGCTGAACGCCGACAGCGCCTTCTGGACCGACGTCACCTACGGCGCGCGCCAGGGCCTGGCCAGCCGCGAGGACTACGACAACTACCTGCACCAGCTGGCCAGCTACCCGCGCTACTTCGGCGAGCAGCTCGACAACATGCGCGCCGGCCTGGCGCGCGGCTTCACGCCGCCGAAGGTCACCCTCAGCGGGCGCGACGCCTCGCTGGCCTCGGTGGCCGAGGCCGCGCCCGAGGACACGGTGTTCTACACGCCGTTCAAGACCATGCCGCCATCGATGCCGGCCGCCGAGCAGGCCGAGCTGCGCACGCGGGCGGTGGAGGCCATCCGCAGCCAGGTGCAGCCGGCGTATGCGCGCGTCCTGGCCTTCATGCGCGAGGAATACATGCCGGGTGCGCGCGAGGTGCTGGCCGCCGAGCGCCTGCCGGACGGCAAGGCCTATTACCAGTCGAAGATCGTCGAGTACACCACCACGAACCTGACTGCCGACGATATCCACCGGATCGGCCTGGCCGAGATGGCGAAAATCCGCGCCGAGATGGCGACGACCATTGCCCAGACCGGCTTCAAGGGCGACTTCCCGGCCTTTTTGCAATTCCTCCGCACCGACCCGCGCTTCTACGCCAAGACGCCGGAAGAACTGCTGATGCGCGCGGCCTGGGTGGCGAAGAAGTTCGACGCCAAGGCCGGCCAGTATTTCGGCTACCTGCCGCGCCAGCGCTTCGCCATCCTGCCGGTGCCTGACGACCAGGCGCCCTACTACACGGCCGGCCGCGGCGGCCCCGGCGTCTACCTGGTCAACACCTATAACCTGCCGGCGCGCGCCCTGTACAGCCTGCCGGCCCTGACCCTGCACGAATCGGCGCCGGGCCACGCCTTCCAGATGCCGGTGGCGCTGGAACAGAAAGGCTTGCCGCGCTTCCGCCGCGCCTACATCTCCGCCTTCGGCGAGGGCTGGGCGCTGTATACCGAGCGCCTGGGGACCGAGATGGGCATTTACGAGACGCCCTACGAAGTCTTCGGCATGCTGAGCTACCAGGCCTGGCGCGCCTCGCGCCTGGTGGTCGATACCGGCATCCACGCCAAGGGCTGGACGCGCGAGCAGGCCCAGGCCTATTTGCGCGAGAACACGGCGCTGTCGGAGCACGAGATCACGACCGAGGTGGACCGGTATATCTCGTGGCCGGGCCAGGCGTTGTCCTACTACCTGGGGCAGATGGCGATCATGGAGGCGCGCGCCAGGGCGGAGAAAGCGTTGGGCGCGAAGTTCGACATCCGCAACTTCCACGATACGGTGCTGCAGCTGGGGTCGGTGCCGCTGCCGGTGCTGCAGGAGCGGATCGACCGCTTCATTGCCGAAGGTGGCAAGAGCCCGTATCCGAAGGAGGCGTAAGCGCGTAGGGTGGACACCTGTGTCCACGCGGTACGGCGGTTGATATGTGAGGCGGCTTGCAGGCGGTGAGACAGCGTGGACACAGGTGTCCACCCTACAAAAGCAGCCATGACCAGACGCAGCCAGCATGCGAACGGTGAGACCGCGTGGGTACGAGTACCCACCCTACAAGGTCACTCGAAGACCTTCAGCTTCAGCTGCAGCGAAATGCCGCCGTAGAGGCGGTCCTTGTAGCTGGGGATGATGCCGATGTTGACGCCCACGCGCTGGTAGTCATACGTCAGGGTCGGAATGACAGCTGGGAACCAGCCGCCGTTGCGCATCCTCGGGTAGCCGTCGAACGCCGCCAGCGCAGCGCCCACGCGTACCGGGCCGACCGCATACGGCTGCCAGATCACGCCGGCATAGTTCGACCATTCGCGGTCGCTGTTGTAGAAGCGCCCGCCGACGGCGGCCATCGTGCCGGAAAAGCGGTATTCGGCGCCCAGGCCCTTGTTGTTGCCGTTCAGGCCCTTGCCGCTGTCGAAGTGGGCGGTCCAGAAGCCGGAGTCGATCCAGACTTCGCTTTTCGGTTCGGCCTCGATCTTGGTGAAGAAGTCATCGGCCTGGGCCAGGGGTGCGGCCAGCACCAGCAGCAGCGGGAATGTGTTGAATACCTTGGAAATCAATCGTCCGCTCCAGGATCGAGGTCGGGGAACATCACTTCGGTAAAGCCGAAGCGCGAAAAATCGGTGATCCGCATCGGATACAGGATGCCGAGCAGGTGGTCGACTTCATGCTGCACCACGCGCGCATGGAAGCCGTCGACTTCGCGCCGGATGGCATTGCCGTACTGGTCGACGCCCTCGTAACGCAGGCGCGTATGGCGCGGCACGCTGCCGCGCAGGCCGGGCACCGACAAGCAGCCCTCGAAGCCCTCTTCCATCTCGTCCGACAAGGGCGTGAGCACGGGATTCAGGAGCACGGTCTCGGGCACCTGCGGCGCGTCCGGGTAGCGCGGATTGCTCTTGAAGCCGAAGATTACCAGCTGCAGGTTGACGCCGATCTGCGGCGCAGCCAGGCCGGCGCCGTTTGCCGCATGCATGGTGTCGAACATGTCGGCGATCAGGGCTTCGAGTTCGGGCGTACCAAACTCACGCACGGGTTCGGCCACGCGCAAGAGGCGCGGGTCGCCCATCTTCAATATCTCGCGCACGGCCATGATTACCCCTTCAACTGGTCCAAAAATTCCCGGAAGCCGGCGGCGGTTTCCGGGTGCTTCAGGCCGATGGCGGCAGTGGCCTGCAGATAGCCGAGCTTGGAGCCGCAGTCGTAGCGCTGGCCGGCGTAGCGGTAGGCCAGCACGCGCTCGGCGTTCATCAGCGCGGCGATGCCGTCGGTGAGCTGGATTTCGCCGCCGCTGCCCACGCCCAGGTTTTCCAGGTGATCGAAGATGGCGCCGCTCAGCACGTAGCGCCCGACCACGGCCAGGGTCGACGGCGCCTCCTCCGGCTTCGGTTTCTCGACGATGCCCGACACCAGTTCCAGGTCGCTGCGATACGGCGTGGCGCTGACGATGCCGTACTGGCGCGTGTTCGCACGCGGCACGTCCTGCACCGCCAGCAGGCTGCACTTTTCGTATTCGTAGAGCTCGGTCATCTGGGCCAGCACCGGCTTGCCGCCGTCGGCATCCATGAAGTCGTCGGCCAGCAGCACGGCAAACGGCTCGTTGCCGACCACCGGGCGCGCGCACAGCACCGCGTGGCCCAGGCCGAGCGGGGCCGACTGGCGGATGTAGATGCAGGTGACGTTCTTCGGGATCACCTTGCGTACCACGTCCAGCAGCTCCTGCTTGTTGTGCGCCTCGAGCTCGGATTCGAGCTCGTAGGCCTTGTCGAAATGGTCCTCGATGGCGCGCTTGTTGCGGCCGGTGATGAAGATCATCTCGGTAATACCGGCCGCCACCGCCTCTTCCACCGCGTACTGGATCAGCGGCTTGTCGACGATGGGCAGCATCTCCTTCGGCTGCGCCTTGGTGGCGGGAAGGAAGCGGCTGCCGAGTCCGGCCACCGGAAAGACTGCCTTGCGAATCTGCGAAGTGCGCTGCGTCATGCGGTGCTTCCTTTGTTCAGGTTGGATTGCCCAGCAGCGCCAGCAGGCCTGCTTCGTCGAGCACGGTCACGCCCAGCGCCTCGGCTTTTTCCAGCTTGCTGCCGGCCTCGGCGCCCGCGACCACGTACGAGGTCTTCTTCGAGACCGAACCGGAGACCTTGCCACCGGCCGCCTCGATCAGCGCGCCGGCCGCATCGCGCGACATGGTCGGCAGCGTCCCGGTCAGGACGAAGGTCTTGCCTACCAGGATCCCTTGCGGCGCCTCGGCTTCCTCGGGCAAGGAGTCCAGCAGCTCGCGCCGCAGCGCCGACAGGTTCATCAGCGCCTCGCGGTTCGCCTCGACCGCCATCCACGATTCCAGCGAGGCGACCAGCGCTTCGGGCAGGCCGAATACGCCGAACACCTTCAGGAAGGCCAGGTCTTCCAGCGTACGGCCATCGAGCAGCTGGCGCGCGCGCGGCTCGGTCAGTTTCGGGATGCCGAGGGCGGCCAGCAAGCCGACTTCGTCCAGGCGTTCGCGCAGCGCCGCCTTCGGCGCGTGTTCGCCGGTGGGCGCGACGCCGGTGGCCAGCAGCGCGTTCAGGGCGATCTGGTTTTTTTCTTCGGCAAAGAAGTCGGCAATCGACTCGGCCACGGTGCCGCCGATGTCGGGCAGCACGCGCAGCAGCGCGGCCGGGGCGCGGCGCACCAGGGCCAGCGAACCGAGCCAGTCGGCCAGGGTCTTGGCCGTGGACTCGCCCACGTGGCGGATGCCGAGCGCGAACAGCAGGCGCTCCAGCGGCGGATGCTTGCTGGCGGCAATCGCGGCCAGCAGGTTGTCGGCCCACTTGGTTGCTACTTTGCCCTGTTTGACGGTCTCCGGCGTGGTGCCATCGCGCTCGTCGGCCGCACGCTTCATCTGCAGCAGATCGTCCAGCGTCAGCGTGTAGAGGTCGGCCACGCCGTGGATCAAATTGCACTCGACCAGGCTGTCGATGTAGCGGTCGCCAAGGCCCTCGATGTCCATCATGCGGCGGCCGGCAAAGTGGCGGATCGCTTCCTTGCGCTGGGCCGCGCAGGTCAGCCCGCCCGAGCAGCGCGCCACGGCCTCGCCCTCCTCGCGCACCACGTGCGAGCCGCACACCGGGCAGTTGGTCGGCAGCGTGTACACCATCGGTTCCGGCGTCGGGCGGCGCTCCAGCACCACCGACAGGACTTCCGGAATCACGTCGCCGGCGCGGCGCACGATCACGGTGTCACCAATGCGCACGTCCTTGCGGCGCACTTCGTCTTCGTTGTGCAGGGTGGCATTCGTGACGGTAACGCCGCCCACCGACACCGGCACCAGGCGCGCCACCGGGGTAATCGCGCCGGTGCGGCCGACCTGCACGTCGATGGCCGAGACCACGGTCAGCGCTTCCTCGGCCGGGAACTTATGGGCCAGCGCGAAGCGCGGCGCGCGCGACACGAAGCCGAGCGCGCGCTGGTCTTCCAGGCGGTCGACCTTGTACACGACGCCGTCGATTTCGTAAGGCAGCGTGGGACGCTTTTCCCCGATGCCGCGGTAGTAATCGAGCAGGCCGGCGCTGCCTTTCACGACCGCCCGTTCCTTCGACACCGGCAAGCCCAGACGGTCGAACCAGTCCAGCACCTGCGAGTGCGATGCCGGCATCTCGGCCCCTTCCAGCAGGCCGATCCCATAGGCGAAGAAGCGGAGTTTACGCTGGGCGGTGATGCGCGCATCGAGCTGGCGCAGGCTGCCGGCGGCGGCATTGCGCGGATTGGCGAATTCCTTCTGGCCGGCCTCGCGCTGGCGTTCGTTCAGCTTCTCGAAGTCGGCCTTGAACATCAGCACTTCGCCGCGCACTTCGAGCACGGCGGGAATATCGTCGCCATGCAGGCGCAGCGGAATCACGCGCACGGTGCGGATGTTGGCGGTGACGTCTTCGCCGGTGTAGCCGTCGCCGCGCGTGGCGGCCTGCACGAAGACGCCGTTCTCGTAGCGCAGGCTCATGGCCAGGCCGTCGAACTTCAGTTCGGCCGCATACTCGACCGCGCCAGCGGCCGCGCTCAGGTCGAGGCCTTCGCGTACGCGGCGGTCGAAGTTGTCGACGTCCTCGTCCTGGAAGCCGTTGTTCAGCGAGAGCATCGGCACCGCATGGGTCACCTGCTTGAACTCGGGGATCGGGGCGCCGCCCACGCGCGAGGTCGGGGTGTCGTTCGACACCGCTTCCGGGTGCGCGGCTTCCAGGTCCTGCAGTTCGCGGAACAGCTTGTCGTACTCGGCGTCGGGAATCGTCGGCGCGTCGAGCACGTGGTAGTTATAGATGTGGCGGTTCAGTTCCTCGACCAGCCAGGCCATGCGTTCGATATGATCCTGCGCTTCGCTCATGCCCACCTCAGCTGAACAGGCGCAGCGCGCGGGTGGAGCCGGCCGGGATGTCCGAGGCTTCCATCTCCGCATAGAACTCCTTTACCTGGCCGGCGATTTCTTCCAGGCTGGCGTCGAGCAGCGGCTGATCGAAGTCATCGACAACCGTCGCGTCCAGGCGCCCCACCAGGTCTTTCGCGCACCGGACCATGGCGCCGAAGCCGTCTCGGCTAGGCGCCACGCAAGGCACGTCGAGCAGCAGGGTCAAGCGGTCGGTCGTTTCGGCGCCCATGTTGACGTTGGTCGAGAGCGTGAACAGCACGCCGCCATGGCCGTCGGGCATGGCGAAGCGGCCATCGGGGCGCACGTCGAAGCCGGCCTTTTCCAGCGCGCCGATCAGGGTGCTCATCGGCCAGGCCGGGCCGTTCGACTTCAGGTTCACGCCCAGCTGGGCGTCGTGGCCGGCGACGAACTTGTGCAGGGTGCGCGCTTCGCTCATCACCTCGATCATGTCGGGCACGGCCGGCTCGGCGCCGATCTCGTCGGCCACGGCGCGCAGGCGCGTGACCAGTTCCGAGTATTCGAGTTCGTTCAGGGCCGTGGTGCGGGTCGCCATCTGCACGCCGGCCTGCAGCTCGGTGTAGACGCCGCCATGGACGATCGGCTCCCAGTCGCCGCTGACGGCCAGGCCGATGAAGTGGATCGGCTTGTTGCCGACCCGGCGCAGTTTCAGCAGCGAGGGCAGGATCTTGTCGCCGCGCGCCGCGCCTTCCAGCGCCAGCGGGATCATGCAGTCGATCAGCGGGTCGACCAGGCTCTCGGCCACTTCGGCCGGCGGCGGCCCGGCGGTCACGCCGGGCGGGGCGACGCTGGGCAGCGGCGCAGCAGGCGCCAGCGGATCGGCCGTCAAGGAGGCAGCGGAGGCCGCGGCGACCGTACCGGCGGCGCCGGCCACGCTGCCACCCGTGGCGCCCAGGTCCGGCGCCGCATTCGAGGGCGCGCCGAAGCTCGGCTCCATCGCCTCGGCGCCGGGCATGCCGACGTCGAGCACCGGTTCCTGGCGGTCGACGCCGACCGAACCGCTACGCATCAGGACGTCGTCATGGTCGGAGGCAAAGGCGCGTTCGACGGTTTTTCTCGCCTTGTACTCCTGCCACTTGTTGTAGGTGATGACGCCGACGACGAATACGCCGCCAGCCGCGATCAGGCTCATTTGGAAGTCTGTCATGCTGCTTGTGCCTCTTGTGCGAAGTGGGCGGCGGACTCCATGTCCACCGCCACGATGCGCGATACGCCCTGCTCCTGCATCGTCACACCGATCAGTTGATTGGCCATCTCCATGGCGATCTTGTTATGGGAGATGAAAAGAAATTGGGTATGTTCCGACATGCGCTTCACCATGCGGCAGAAGCGCTCGGTATTCGCGTCGTCCAGCGGCGCGTCGACCTCGTCCAGCAGGCAGAACGGCGCCGGATTCAGACGGAACATCGAAAACACCAGCGCCGTCGCGGTCAACGCCTTCTCGCCGCCCGACAGCAAATGAATCGTCGCGTTCTTCTTGCCCGGCGGCTGGGCCATCACCTGCACGCCGGCGTCGAGGATCTCGTCGCCGGTCATCACCAGGCGCGCCTGGCCGCCGCCGAACAGGATAGGGAACAGTTCCGAGAAGTGGTTGTTCACGCGGTCGAACGTATCCTGCAGCAGCTCGCGCGTTTCCTTGTCGATGCGGCGGATCGCGTCTTCGAGCGTGGCGATGGCCTCGTTCAGGTCGGCGTTCTGCGCATCGAGGAAGCGCTTGCGTTCGGTGGCCGTGGCCAGTTCGTCCACGGCCGCCAGGTTCACCGCGCCCAGCGCCGCGATCGCATTCGTCAGGCGCGTGACCTCGCCCTGCAAATACTGGGGTTTCAGTTCCGGGTTCAGCTTTTCGCCCAACTGCGCCACGTCGGCGCCGGTGGCGGCCAGGGCCTCGGCAAACTGCTCCTGATTCAGGCGCGCGGCCTGCTCCTTGAGCTGCATTTCCGTGATGCGGTCGCGCTGCGGCTGCAGGCCGCGCTCGTTGCCCATGCGCGACTCTTCCGCGTGGCGCAACTGCTGGGCCACCTGGTCGAGTTCATGGCGGGCATCGGCCAACGCGCGTTCCTGGGCGGTGCGGCGCTCCAGCAGTTCCTGCAAGCCTTCGTGGGCGGTGCCCGATTCCAGCGCCGTCAGTTCGGACTGGCCGGAGGCCAGGCTTTCCGCCACCTGGGCCGCCTGCTGACGCGCGGTGGCGATGCTGCGCCGCAGTTCCTCGATCTTCGCGCGGCCGGTCTTCTCCGCGAACAGGGTTTCCTGGGCGCCGCGTTCCAGCTCGCGCAGCTTGTCGCGTGCTTCGGCGAGGGCCGCTTCGCGCTGCAGGAACAAAGTCTGGCCGTCCTCGTGATTGCCCTGCAGTTCGGCCAGTTCCATGTCCAGCACTTCGAACTGTTCCTCGGCTTCGGCCTTGACCTGCTGCTGCTCGGCTTCCTGGGCGCCGATCTCGTTCAGGTCGAGGTCGATCTGGTGGCTGCGCTGGTTGAAGCGCGCCTCGACTTCGCTCTGGCGCACCACCTCGATCTGCAGCGCGTGCACTTCGCGCGTGAGGGTGCCGACGCGGGTGCGCGCATCCTGCAAGCGGCGCTGCAGGTCGGTGACGGCGGCATCGGCACGGGTGGCGCGGCTTCGTGCTTCGTCGAGTAGCAGAGCCTGCGCGCGCAGCTGCTTGGCCGTGTTGTCGATGTCGTGCTGGCGGCCGAGCATGCCATCCTGTTCGGCGTCGGGCGCGAAGAAGCGCACGCTCGATTGGGACACCATGTGGCCCTGGCGCGTGACGAAGGCGCCGCCCTGCGGCAGACGCGAACGCTCGGCAAAGGCGGTGGCCGCATCCTCGGCCACGAACACCAGGTGCAGCCAGTCGTTCAGCACGCCGCGCAGGCCGGGGTCGTTCAGTTTCAACAAATTCGCGAAGGGCTTCAGGCCGGGCGCTTCGGCAGCGGCTGGCGCACCCGGCGCCGGCGAATACAGGGCCAGGCGTGCCGGTGGCGCATCGGCGAGAAAAGCCCTGGCCCAGTCGATGTTCGATACTTCCAGCGCGCCGGTGCGTTCGCGCAGCACGGCTTCCAGGGCGGTCTCCCAGCCCTCTTCCACCTGCACCTGCTGCCACAGGCGCGGCAGGCCGCCCAGCTCGTGCTTCTGCAACCAGGGCGCGACCTTGCCCTGGGTTTGCACGCGTTCCTGCATCGCCTTCAGCGCGGACAGGCGCGCTTCCAGCTTGGCGTTCGCGCCGGACTCCTGCTGCACCTGGGCGTGGGCTTCGCGGCGCTCGGTTTCCACCGCTTCCTGGCGCTCGCTCGCTTCTTCCTGCAGCATGGTCTGCTCTTCCAGCGCCTGCTGCTTTTCTTCCAGCTGCATGCGCAGGTTGGCCAGGTGGCTGCTGTCGGGCGGGCTGAGGGCATTCTTTTCGCCCTGCAGGCGTTCGCGGCGCGTGGCCAGGCCGGTGAGGATGTTCGAAGCGTTGCGGCCATGCGCAGCGGCCAGTTCGATGCGCTGCTGGATCTGCATGATGCGCGCGCGCGATTCCTCGGCCTTGCGCTGGGCTTCGCGCCAGGCGGCGTCGAGTCCGGGCAGGCGTTCGCCGGCCGCTTCCACCGCAATCTGCGCGCCTTCCGCGCGCGCGGCCAGTTCCTCGACGTTGAAGCTGGCTTCCTCGATCTGCTCTTCGTATTCCGCGGCCTGCGCCAGCCAGCCGTCGCGCTGGGCGCTCAGGGTGCCGAGCTGGTTCTGCAGGCGCGTGCGCGACTCGATCACGAACTTGATTTGCGCTTCCAGGCTGCCGATCTCGGAATTGGTCGCGTACAGCGCGCCCTGCGCCGTGTGCAGGCGGTCGCCGACGGCGAAGTGGTGCTGGCGCAGGTGTTCGAGTTCGAGCTCGACGTTGCGCAGCTTCGCCGTCTGCTCTTCCAGGCTGGTCTGCGCTTCTTCCATCTCGCGGAACCAGCGCTTCTGCTCGGCTTCGGCTTCGTTCTTGCGCAGCAGCCAGAGCAGCTTCTGCTTTTCTTCCTGGTCGGCCTGCAGCTGATGGAAGCGGTTGGCCACAGCCGCCTGGGCTTCGAGCTTTTCCAGGTTGGCGTTCAGTTCGCGCAGGATGTCTTCCACGCGCAGCAGGTTTTCGCGTGTATCGGACAGGCGGTTCTCGGTTTCGCGGCGGCGTTCCTTGTACTTCGACACGCCCGCCGCTTCTTCCAGGAAGACGCGCAGCTCTTCCGGGCGCGACTCGATGATGCGTGCGATCATGCCCTGGCCGATGATGGCGTAGGCGCGCGGGCCGAGCCCGGTGCCGAGGAAGATGTCCTGGATGTCGCGCCGGCGCACCGGCTGGCTGTTGATGTAATAGGTCGAGGTACCGTCGCGCGTGAGCGTGCGCTTGACGGCGATCTCGGCGTACTGGCCCCACTGGCCGGCGGCCTTGCCCAGGCTGTTGTCGAACACCAGTTCGACCGAGGCCCGGCCCGAAGGCTTGCGGTGGGTAGAGCCGTTGAAGATCACGTCCTGCATCGATTCGCCGCGCAGTTCCGACGCTTTCGATTCGCCCAGCACCCAGCGTACGGCATCGATGATGTTCGACTTGCCGCATCCATTCGGGCCAACCACGCCGACCAGTTGCCCAGGTATCTGGAAATTGGTGGGATCGACGAAAGACTTGAATCCCGACAATTTAATGGAAGATAGTCGCACCTTGCTTCGGCTATTCGGGAATCGATGAAAGCCGCATCATACCATTTGTTGCTTGCTTTTCGGCCAAGTTTGCGGCATGTGCGAAACGCTGGAAAGCGCCCCGCCCGGACGCTGCTGCCGGATCAGCCCGGCCCCTGGAAATTGCGGTACAAGGCGGTGGCAGCAACAAGCGCCAGCAAGAGCAGTTTCAGGCAGGTGATCACCCTGGCGCGCCGCAGCGCGGAACGCCCCGGGCCGCTCGAGACCAGGGCCGCTTCGCGCGCGGCGCGGTCGTCCGGGTGCAGGTAGCATTCGTCGAGGCTGCGGAAGGTCTCGAAGTCGTCGTTGCGCACGCGCGCGCCGAGCAGCCGCGCCAGTTCGATCATCGCTTCCAGCAGGCGATCGTCGGGATTGCGCGCCCACAGCTCGTCGGCTTCGCACACGATGCGTTCGCGTTCGTCGCCCAGGGCGGGCATGACGATGTGCTCGCCTTCGCTGCCGGACAGGAAGGCCAGCTTGCCGCCCATGCCGGCGAGCGCACGCTCGATCTCCGGGCGGTGGATCGGCATGGCCTTGCCGGAGTGGGTGCGCAGGATGCGAACGTGATAGCCCATGGTCTTCCTGGTTGGAATCGGACGGCGATTGTAGCAAGAGCGCAAACGGACGATTGCGCTGCCTGCGAAGATGCAGCGCGACCCAGGCCGCCCTCGCTAAAAAACGTCGGCCATTTATAAGCAACAGCAAGTTCCTTTGTGCAATATACGCAGCTATAATGCTGTGAGATTGACAAGACATGCTTGCTGGTCGACGTCGCGCCGCCAGCCCTTCATCACGTCGATCCCGCCCTCCGACCTGACTGTTTCCGAAAGATCCGCGTGAACACCTCGACGCTTTTCTCCACCCTGGGCATGGCTGCCTTGCTGGCAGCACTGTGCTCTACCCCGGCCAGCGCCGCACCTGGCCCTGTCGATCCGCAGCGCGACAGCATTGCCGACGAGATCATCAACAGCGTGCGCACCGCCATCGGCGCCGGCAACTGCGATGCGGCGGTGAACCTCCTGAAGAGTGGCTTGAAATCCGGACGCCCGAAGGTATCCTTGCTGGCCGGATCGATGTATGAGCAGGGCTTGTGCGTGAAACGCGATTGGGACACCGCCGTCAGCTTCTATGCCCTGGCTGCCGATGGCGGCCTGAACCAGGGCGCCGACCGGCTCGCGGCAGGCTATGCCGACCCCGTCAACGGTCCCGACATTGCCGCCGCCCTGTGGTGGGCGCAGCGCGGGATGAGCAGGCTCGTCATCCCCTACTGCCCGATCAGCGATGAAGCCCTGAAGGACCCGGACCGCTTCGTCGCCGAAATCGGCACCTGGGAACCGGCGCGCCTGGCGACATGCAATTATGTGTTTGCTGTATCCAGCATGATGACGGCCGAGCTGGCCTATCCCGAGCTTGCCGCCGCTTTCAACATTGGTGCCGAGGTCAGATACATCTTTTATCCTGGCAAACCTGCGGTCGAGATCGAGAAGAGCGAGACGCAGGAATACGCCATGCTCGGCGTCATCGACGGCGATGCCTTGCGCTATCGGAACAGGAAGGACAAGACAGGCGGCTTCGAGAAAGCGGTCAACGATGTTGCCAAGCGCGCCCTTGCGCGCTATCCGCAGCCGCCCGGCATTTCGCCCGACGCCAAGGTGCATCTGGGTATGGGCTTCTTGATCGACCATCGATAGCCATGCTGTGGCCGCCTGGAACGTGCTCCGGGCCGGCCTGGTCTTACGTCCGCTAGCCGGCCGCGCGCTTCGGCCCCGGATCGTTGACGGCTTCCTGCATCGCTTCGGTCAGCACCCGGCCGACCACGCCTTCGACGGCCAGCACCCGGATGCTGCCGCAGCGCACGGCCTCGACCAGCTTTTCCGCTGGCAGCGAAAACGATTCCTGGCGCGCCGCGCCCGAGAAGATGAAGAGCGTGCGCAGCGGGCTGACCCAGGCCAGCTTGACCTTGCGCACACTGCCGTCGCGCTCCCTGAACTCGAGGCGCATGCCGCGCTCCAACTCATCGACAGTGCTGATTGCCGCGTCTTTCGGCGCTGCGTTATCAGGTGTCATTTCGTCGTGTGTCCGCTGGCCGCTTGTCCGTCCCTCGCCTGCCGGCCCGGCGAGCGCGCCTTGCTCCTGCTCGCGCTCTTGCTCGATGCTCGCCTGCTCCAGCGCGATGCGGCGCAGTGCGTCCTGCTGGGCCGCCTCCACCGCGAGTTCCAGCTGGCGCTCGGGTGAGAGCTCGATCGGCGCGCGCACGATCTGCAGATGGCATTCGGCCAGTTCGGCAAAGAATTGCAGGCGGTCCGCATCCTGCCACTTGATGGCGTCCAGCCACTTGTTCAGGGCGGTCAGCAAGGGCGGGAGCTTGGCGATCAGGGCCTTGCGTTGCTCCTGGGTCGCCTTCGGCTTCACGGTCCAGATCAGTTCGTCCATGGTCTGGGTGGCGTTTTCCACGGCGCCGGGGCGCTCCTCGTCGATCAGGTAGGCAAAGGTCAGCACGTCGACCCAGCGCTTGTCGAGGAAGGCCGACACCGTGGCCACCAGTTCGGCGTCGCCCAGGCGCAACGCCACCGCCTTGCGTGCCGAGCGGCCGGCCACGGTCTGCTTTTCCAGTTTCGTCGCGCGGGCGATCGGCTGAGCAATGGCGGCTTCGGCGGCACGCTCCTCGGCAGCCAGCTGGGCTTCGACCTCGGCCACCGCTTCGGCAAATGCTTGCGGCTCGGCGCCGGCTTCGCCGCCAGTGCGGCCGATGCGGTCGACGCCGCGGCGCATGGCCTGCAGCACCGGATCGTCGGGCGCCTGGCGCTGCTCCCAGCCCATGCGCGACAGCAAGTCGATCATGCGCCGTGCCGGGTGCGTTTCTTCGAAGAAGAAATTCTGGTCGAGCAAGGCCGCTTTCAGCACCGGCACTTGCAGGAAGCGGATCAGTTCGCGGGTTTCGAGCGGGATGTTGTCGTCGAGTAGAACCGTTTCGAAAATGCGCGACAGCAAATCGAGTGTGTTTTCCTCGCCGCGCGACAGGCTGCCCTGTGGCAGGCTCTGCTTCAGGCGCGGCAGGTAGAACACTTGGTGCGGGACGCTGGCGCCGGCGGCGTGGCCTGCATGCGACGCACTCGGCGCATTCGCCGCGTCCATCCTGCCCGCCGTGGGCAAGCCTGGCTGGGCCAGCTGCATGGAAGCGAGCAGGTCGAGCAGCGAAGCCGGCGCGCCCACGGCAGCCGGCATCCTGGCCGGCGCGGCGCCCTGCATGCTTGCGGCGTGCACGCCGGCCAGTGCGGATACGAAGCCCGGCGCCGCCGGCATGCCTGGGGCGGCAAGCTGGACTACGAAGCCCGGAACGGCGGCGGCGCCGTTGGCGGTGGACACGCTTGGTCCGGCCGGGATTAGCTGCACGCCAGCCACGGTGCCGGCTGGCGCCATTGGCGCTGTGCCTTGCCCGAGCGCCGGCACGCCGGCTTGCGCCTGGCCCGTTGCTGGGCCAGTTTGTACGCCAAAAGGTGCCCCCACCTGTGTGCCCGTGGTCGCGGCAACGGTCCCGGTACTGTTGCCGACAAGGTTTCCGGCGAAGTGTCCGGGGATGATCCCCGCACTGATACCGGCATGGGTCCCGAGGTCGGTCCCGGCAGTGGCGCCAGCATTGACACCGGCCTGCGCCGGCACCGAGGCGCTGGCGTCCTGCGGCGCCGCAGCCACAGCCGGCGCTGCCACCGCGAACCCCAGCGCCGAACTCGGGCGCCAGCCGCTGCCCTGGGGCATGTTCGGCAACTCGGGAATCAGCGGCACTGCCGGCTCGCCGTCGGCGCCGCCCAGCAGATTGCGCAATTGCTGGGCCAGCGCGGCATCCATGCCCGAGCGCCTGGCGCGCGCGGTGTCGCTGGACTTGCTGATATGGAAGCGCTCACGCGCCTGCTTGTTGCGGGCACGCAGTTCCTTGTCGGCCGCGTCCAGCAGCTCACCCAGGTCGAGGAAGATATCCGGCCTCAGCAGGGGCAGCAGCAGATCGTGGGAACCGGTGTCTGGCTCGAAGGCGCACCAGGCTTCGTGGATGGCGGTCAGGAACAGGTCCGGGCGCAGCGGATTCTGCGCGGGGCGCAGCACGTCGCGCCCGAGCAGCAGGCCGAGGCGCACGCAGAGGCTGGCCAGCACTTCCGAATGGGCGATCTCGAAGGGCCGGCACAGCGCGCCAAAGGCGACCTTGCTGTCCATGACCTCGATCGGCACCAGGCTCAGCGAATCGAGATCGGCATCGGGCTTGCTGGCCGGCGCCAGCTCCTCGGCCGCGGCGTCGAGATGGCGCGCCAGGGCTTCGCCCGCCAGGTGAATGAAGGCGTAGGAATTGGTCTTCAGCAGGTTACCGGCACGGGTGCGGCGGTAGGCGGACTGGGCGTCGTCGCCGGCCGTGGTCAGGTCGAGCAGGACGCTCACCAGGCGCGTGACCATGCCGCCCAGCTGTTCGCCGGCGCCGCGCGCCGCATTGCGGGCGAGTTCTGCCACAACCTCGCGCGCCGGCGTCGCGGGCTGGGGCTTGCTGGATGTCTCGGTGTTAGCTTGAGCCATGGTGAATTCCTTCGGCGTGGGGGCGCCGCTCCTGCCATTGTTGCACATTATTGCCATGTGGCAATAGCCCATTTACATATTTCCCGGCCGTGCGCATGCCGACTGTGGCGCCCTGCGCTGCTTGCGGCCGAGAATAACTTAACGGCAGGTTTTCTGTTGAGCTTGAACAAATTCGGCGCATTTCCTTTCCATAACATTGCTAGGTTCCTCCTTCCGCCTTCTCCCCATTTGTCCAGGAGCGCCCCATGAAGACCATCCGCCGGCTCGACAGCAGAATCAAGATCCACCTCGCCTTTGCCCTCTTCTTCCTGTTGTATGCGCTCGAAGTCGTGCAGCTGGGTGCGCAGGACGGGCGCCCGCTCCTGCACCTGGGCGTGCTGGGCCCGCTGGCCCTGGGCCTGGTCCTGGCGCTCGGCTTTGCCAGCTGGCTGGCAGGCGACACGCAGCGTGCCCTGCGCGAGGCCGGCGCCCTGGCGCAGCGCCTGGCCGACGGCGACCTGCGCGTGCGCGTCGACACCCCGCAACACGGCGAAGCCGGCAAGCTGATGGCGGCCATCGCCGCACTGGCGACAAAGCTGGCGGCCGTGGTGAAAGAGGTGCGCGCCGGGGCCGAAGGCATCGGCACGGGCACCGGAGAAATTGCAACCGGCAATATGGACCTGTCGGCGCGTACCGAGCAGCAGGCCGCCTCGCTGGAAGAAACGGCGTCGTCGATGGAGGAATTGACGGCGACCGTGCGCCAGAACGCCGACCACGCGCACGAAGCCAGCCGGCTGGCGGTGTCGGCATCGGAAGTGGCGGTCAAGGGTGGCCAGGTGGTGGCGGACGTGGTCGGCACCATGGCCTCGATCAACGATTCCTCGAAGCAGATCAGCGAAATCATCGGCGTGATCGACGGCATCGCCTTCCAGACGAATATCCTGGCCCTGAACGCGGCGGTGGAGGCGGCGCGCGCCGGCGAGCAGGGGCGCGGCTTCGCCGTGGTCGCCTCGGAAGTGCGCAGCCTGGCGCAGCGCTCGGCGGCGGCGGCCAAGGAAATCAAGGCCCTGATCGACGATTCGGTGGCCAAGGTCGATGCCGGCACCCAGTTGGTCGACAAGGCCGGCAAGACCATGGAGGAAGTGGTGAGCAGCGTGAAGCGCGTGACCGACATCATTGCCGAGATTGCGGATGCGAGCATGGAGCAGACCGCCGGCATCGAGCAGGTGAACGGGGCGATCGCGGCGATGGACCAGGCCACCCAGCAGAACGCGGCCCTGGTCGAGGAATCGGCGGCGGCGGCCACGGCGGTGCGCGAGCAGGCGGCGGCGCTGGCGCGCGCAACGAGCGGCTTCGTGCTGGCCAACGATGCGTCCGCGCTTGCTCCGGCCAGGGAAAAGCTGTCGGACAAATCCGTAACGCCTGCCCCAGCCAGGCTGGCCGGCAAGCCGCGCCAGGCGCCGGCAACGCCCCGCCCCGCCCCGGGCGCCAAACCCAAAACCAGCAAATCGGCGCCCGCCGCAGCACGCGCAGCGGCCAAGACCGACACGGATTGGGAAGAGTTTTAAATAAAACGCACGAATTACATTGACGTATTTGAGGATGCGCTTATTTTGAATATGTAGGAGTTTCCCCTACACGGGCTCAGGCGGTCATCCGATACCTCTTCCACTGCGTGGGTCGCATGATGGCGCTACCGAATTGACTGCCTATCGAAACGCAGTAGTTCGGCGAGTGACGTATTTCTCTACATTGAAAGGAAATAATCATGGCCTCGAATCAAAACAAAGGTACGCAAGGCGGCACCCCTGAGCAACACGCGGCAGCCGGCCGCCAGAGCCACAAGAACGACGCAAACAAGCAGTCCGGTTCGGGCTCGGGTTCGCGTTCGGGATCAGGCGCGGGCACCCGCGGCGGCACGCCCGAGCAGCATGCCGCAGCCGGCCGCCAGAGCCACAAGAACGACGGCAACAAGCAGTCGGGCTCGGGTTCCGGCTCGCGTTCGGGCTCCAGCTCGGGCAACAGCATGCGCGATGACGCATCCGAGCAGAACCTCGAACTCGGCCGTCAAAGCAGCAAGCGCAAGCGCTGATGCGCCTGCACGCCGCCTGATGAAAAGGCGCTAAATAAAAAGCCTGGCGCACCGAGCAGCCAGGCTTTTTTTATTTCGATTCGATTATCCGGATGACTGCAATATTCAACTATTTGCAATCATTGCCTTGCAGGCAAATGTTTTATTGTCGAGTTAACCCGAGTGCAAATACTATTTGCATTTGGCGCCCGATCGATTAATGCAATACGGTGCGGCCTATTTACGCCGGGGCCGCATCGGCAATATGCTCAGCAATAAAAAGAAAAAGCCGGCGAGGACCGCATCGTATCCTGATGCATTTCCCTGCCGGCCTGTATGCGCAAATGCTTCAGATATTGCGCAGGATCGCGCCTTTCGGCGGCGCGAAATCGGCCACGTCGTCGATCATGCGCGCCGTTTTCGCATCGCGCGAATTCAGGTGCAAATCGGAATACTGGTGGATCGCCCACTGGTCCGGCGTCAATTCGATGTGCTTGCGCAGGATGGACTCGGTACGCGCGTCGTCGGCGCGCAAGCCCTCGACGATGATGTTCAGCGCATCCGGGCGCGAGCCCGGCGAGGCCGTGGCGTGCGATTTATGCACCATGAAGCGCGCCGTGTCGCTGGCATAGCGCCGCGAACCGGCCAGGTACATGATGACCGCGATCGAGGCCACCGCCCCGCCGTTGTACATCACGAATTCGATCGGCGACTTCGACATGAAGTTGTACAGGCACAAGCCGTCGCTGACGTAGCCGCCATTCGACTGCACCAGCACGTGGGCCGTTTCGATCCCGTCCTCGGTCATGTGGCCGACCGCCTCGAATACCCGGTGCACCATGTCGCTGTTGACGTCGCCAGACAGCGTGAACCAGGCTTCCTTGTCGTGTTTGGTTTGATCTTCGCTCATCGTTTTTCTACCCGCAAAGTGACAACCCCAGTGTAACAAATGGAGGAAAAAGCCCGCGCGCATGCTCGCCAACGGTGCGCGCCCTCTCCTTTCATTGACACGGCTGCACGAGTAACATATTCTCCACAGTCTTGATCGGGAGAGGGCAGATTCCACGCTGCCGCCGAAGGGGCATCACCCAAAAACTCTCAGGCAAAAGGACCGGTCAGGGGACGGCGCGCACGGCGCACCGGACCAACTCTGGAGAGCGGCCAGCAACCCTGGCCCACCGAAGGGGCAGGCGGATTTCCGCTATCTCTCAGGTACCAAGGACAGAGGGGCGCGCAGCCGACGCCAGGCCACAGGGCCGGCGCGGCCGCTCCCTTATTCAATCTGCCCAGAGGATTCCATGACGCTCCAAGCGACCCCGCTCAATTCCGCACACCGCGCCGCCGGCGCCAAGATGGTCGACTTCGGCGGCTGGGACATGCCGGTCAACTACGGTTCGCAAATCGAAGAGCACCACGCCGTGCGCACCGATGCCGGCATGTTCGACGTCTCGCACATGTGCGTGGTCGACCTCGAGGGCGCGAATGTGCGCGCTTTCCTGCGCGGCCTGCTGGCGAATAACGTCGATAAACTCCAGGTGCCGGGCAAGGCCCTGTACTCGGCCATGCTGAACCCCGAAGGCGGCGTGATCGACGATTTGATCGTCTACTTCTTCCGCGAAGACTGGTTCCGCCTGGTCGTGAACGCCGGCACCGCCGAGAAGGACGTCGCCTGGATGCGCCAGCAGAACGACGCCACGAACAGCGGCCTGACCATTACCCCGCGCCGCGACGGCCTGACCGACACCACGAACGCCATCGCCCTGGTCGCCGTGCAGGGCCCGAACGCCCGCGCCAAGGTGTGGGAAGTGCTGCCGCAAACGAAGGCGGCATCGGAAGCCATGAAGCCTTTCAACGTCGTGATCGTGCCGGATACCGCCTTCGGCGAAGCCATGGTCGCGCGCACTGGCTACACCGGCGAAGACGGCTTCGAGATCGGCGTGCCGGCAACCCAGGTCGAAGCGCTGTGGAATGCCCTGATTGCCGCCGGTGTGAAGCCGGCCGGCCTGGGCGCGCGCGACACGTTGCGCCTGGAAGCCGGCATGAACCTCTACGGCCAGGACATGGACGACAGCGTGAATCCGCTCGACGCCGGCCTGGGCTGGACCATCGACCTGGTGTCGGAGCGCGACTTCATCGGCAAGGCGGCCCTGCAAGCCAAGGGCCAGAATGCCCAGTTCGTCGGCCTGATCCTGCGCGAAAAAGGCGGCATCCTGCGCGCGCACCAGAAGGTGATCGCCGCATCCGGCGAAGGTTCGGAGAAATTCGGCGAAATCACCAGCGGCACCTTTAGCCCGAGCATGCAGCAGGCGATCGCCCTGGCGCGCGTGCCGATGGACGTGCAGGTCGGCGACACCGTCCACGTCGAGATCCGCGACAAGAAGCTGGCCGCCAGCGTGGTCAAGCTGCCGTTCGTGCGCAACGGCAAAGTGCTGGCTGTTTAATACACGCGATACCCGATTTATAATCACGCACCATCCCAAACCAGGAGTCTTTTACATGAACATCCCAGCCGACCTGAAATACACCGAGTCCCATGAGTGGGTCCGCCTCGAAACCGACGGCACCCTGACCGTCGGCATCACCGAGTACGCGCAGGACGCACTGGGCGACATCGTGTTCGTCGAACTGCCGCAGGTCGGCAAGACCTTCACCGCCGGCGACGACGCCGCCGTCGTGGAATCGGTGAAAGCCGCCAGCGACATCTACGCGCCGGTCTCGGGCACCGTCACCGCCGTCAACCAGCCGGTTGCCGACGCCCCGGACTCGATCAACAGCGACGCCTACGGCGCCTGGTTGTTCAAGCTGCAGCCGCAGGACGCGAATGCGATCAACGGCCTGCTGGACGCCGACGCTTACGGCAAGACCACCGACAACTGATGCACCGCATGGGGACGGCTCGGCCGTCCCTTTTTGCATGAGCACTTGCATTCGCACTTCGCCGCACCCATCTCCACTTCCCCGGCGCCACCGCGCCAGCACCTTCTCTCGGCCTTTACCATGACCCGCACCAGCCTCCTTGACCTCGAAGCACGCGATTCCTTCATCCCGCGCCACATCGGCCCATCGGAATCCGAACAGGCAGCCATGCTGTCGACCCTCGGCTACGACACGCGCGAAGCGCTGATCGATGCCGTCGTTCCCGCCAACATCCGCCGCAAGGACACCCTGGACCTGGGCCAGTTCGTCGAACCGCGCAGCGAAGAAGAAGCGCTGGCCACCCTGAAGGCGCTGGCCTCGAAGAACAAGGTCATGAAGTCGATGATCGGCCAGGGCTACTACGGCACCTTCACGCCGAAGGTCATCCTGCGCAACATCTTCGAAAACCCGGCCTGGTACACCGCCTACACGCCTTACCAGCCGGAGATCTCGCAGGGCCGCCTGGAAGCCATCCTGAACTTCCAGCAGATGATCACCGACCTCACCGGCATGGGCATCGCCAACTCGTCGATGCTCGACGAAGGCACCGCCGCCGCCGAAGCCATGACCCTGATCCAGCGCGTCGGCAAGTCGAGCTCGAAGGTGTTCTACGTAGCCGAGGACGTGCTGCCGCAGACCCTGGAAGTGATCCGCACGCGCGCCCTGCCGATCGGCGTCGAAGTACGCAGCATCGCCCCCGCCGACATCGAGAAGCTGGAAGACACCTGCTTCGGCGTGCTGCTGCAATACCCGGGCGTGAACGGCGAAGTGCGCGACTACCGCG
Source organism: Massilia sp. IC2-278 (assembly GCF_020708045.1). Taxonomy (GTDB): domain Bacteria; phylum Pseudomonadota; class Gammaproteobacteria; order Burkholderiales; family Burkholderiaceae_D; genus Telluria. The sequence goes on along the minus strand of NZ_JAJFES010000021.1, from coordinate 5,048 downwards.
CCGCCTGCGAACACCTGCACGCGATGGGCGCGATGGTCGTCGTCGCTGCCGATTTGCTGGCCCTGACCCTGCTGGCCGCGCCTGGCGAATGGGGCGCCGACGTGGTCGTCGGTAACAGCCAGCGCTTCGGCGTGCCGCTCGGTTTCGGCGGCCCGCACGCCGGCTACCTGGCCACCCGCGACGAATACAAGCGCTCGATGGCCGGCCGCCTGGTGGGCGTGACCGTCGACGCGCAAGGCAACCAGGCCTACCGCCTGGCCCTGCAGACCCGCGAACAGCACATCCGCCGCGAAAAGGCGACCTCGAACATCTGCACCGCCCAGGTGCTGCTGGCCGTCATGGCCGGCATGTACGCGGTGTACCACGGCCCGCAAGGCCTGAAGCGCATCGCCCAGCGCGTGCACCGCCAGACGAGCATCCTGGCCGCCGGCCTGAAGTCGCTCGGCCACGACGTCGTCAACCACACCTACTTCGACACCCTGACCGTGCGCACGAGCGACGCCGAAGCGCTGCTGGCGAACGCTGCCGCCCAGGGCATCAACCTGCGCCGCGTCGACGGCACCCACGTCGGCATCTCGCTCGACGAAACCACTACCCGCGACGACCTGGCGGCACTGTTCTCGGTGTTCGGCAACGGCGCCTCGGTTGATCTCGACGCGCTCGACGCCGACGCCCAGGACGCCTACCCGGCCGCCCTGCAGCGCACGACCGCCTACCTGACCCACCCGACCTTCAACCGCTACCACGCCGAGCACGAGATGCTGCGCTACCTGCGCTCGCTGGCCGACAAGGACCTGGCGCTGGACCGCACCATGATCCCGCTCGGTTCGTGCACGATGAAGCTGAACGCGACCTCGGAAATGATCCCGGTCACCTGGCCCGAGTTCTCGAACATGCACCCGCTGGCGCCGGAAGACCAGTCGGTCGGCTACCGCGAGATGATCGCCCAATTGGAAGCGATGCTGTGCGCCGCCACCGGCTACGCCGCGATTTCGCTGCAGCCGAACGCGGGTTCGCAGGGCGAATACGCGGGCCTGCTCGTCATCCAGAAGTACCACCAGTCGCGCGGCGAAGGCCACCGCAACGTCTGCCTGATCCCATCGTCGGCGCACGGCACCAACCCGGCATCGGCCAGCATGGTCGGCATGAAGGTCGTGGTCACCGCCTGCGACGAGAACGGCAACGTCGACCTGGCCGACCTGAAGGCCAAGGCCGAGCAGTACTCGAAGGACCTGGCCTGCGTCATGGTTACCTACCCGTCGACCCACGGCGTGTTCGAGGAAGGCATCCGCGAGCTGTGCGACATCGTGCACGCGCACGGCGGCCAGGTCTACATCGACGGCGCCAACATGAACGCCCTGGTCGGCGTGGCCGCGCCGGGCGCCTTCGGCGGCGACGTCAGCCACCTGAACCTGCACAAGACCTTCTGCATCCCGCACGGCGGCGGCGGCCCGGGCGTCGGCCCGATCGGCGTCGGCGCCCACCTGGCTCCGTTCCTGCCGAACCAGCTGTCGACCGGCTACGTCCGCAACGAAGCGGGCATCGGCGCGGTGAGCGCGGCGGCCTACGGCTCGGCCTCGATCCTGCCGATCTCGTGGATGTACATCGCGATGATGGGCGCCGAAGGCCTGACCGCCGCGACCGAAGTGGCGATCCTGAACGCCAACTATATCGCGCGCCGCCTGGCCCCGCACTACCCGGTGCTGTACACCGGCCACGACGGCCTGGTTGCGCACGAGTGCATCATCGACCTGCGTCCGCTGCAGGACAAGACCGGCATCAGCAACGAAGACGTGGCCAAGCGCCTGATGGACTTCGGCTTCCACGCCCCGACCATGAGCTTCCCGGTGCCGGGCACGCTGATGATCGAGCCGACCGAGTCGGAATCGAAGGCGGAACTGGATCGCTTCATCGAGGCGATGATCACCATCCACGCCGAGATCGTGAAGGTCGAGCGCGGCGAGTACGACAAGATGGACAACCCGCTGAAAGGCGCTCCGCACACGGCCGAGGTGGTGACTGCGGATGACTGGCAGCACACCTATACGCGTGAAGTGGCGGCGTTCCCAGTGGCGTCGCTGCGCAAGAAGAAGTACTGGCCGCCGGTGGGGCGTGCGGACAACGTGTACGGCGACCGCAATCTGTTCTGCGGCTGCGCACCGATCAGCGATTACGAATGATGTGATTCTGGGTTGGTAACCGAAGCCCCGCCGCGTGCGGGGCTTTTTCGTTTCCGGAGTAGAGACGTCAATCGTACGGTGGGCACTCCGTGCCCACGCGGGTACGTGCGCATCCTTTTGCCTGCTAAGGGGGATGGTTCGCTCCGCGGCTTGGCGAGCACTGCAAGCGTTGGCGTGACGCTCTTGCAAGCGCCGCAGCCACGCGGCGGTTTCGATCATACGAACGCCAACAATGATCATCGTTCCGCGTGGGCACGGGGTGCCCACCCTACGGTAGTCGCGTTGCAACGTGACCAGGACCCGGGACGTCAACGTAGGGTGGGCCGGGCCGCGCAAGGCACTCCGTGCCCACGCGCTTACGTGCGTGTCCTTTTGCCCACTGCCGCGACTATTCGCTCCGCGGCTCAACCATCAATGCGAACGTTAGCGAGATGCTTTTGGAGGAACCGCGGGGCCGCAGCTTTCTCGACCCGAGCGCTGCCAACAATGACCGCCATTCCGCGTGGGCACAGCGTGCCTAGCGCGGCCCGGCCCACCATACGGGATACGCCGCCGGCCTCAATCCCGCCGCGAGGCCAGATGCAAATGCGGCCGCGGATGCCGCCTCCTCTCTGCCGCCACTTCCAGCGCCCCCTCCTGCGTCACCAGCCGCGACCAGGTCTTCACCGCCCCCTGCTGCGCCTGCGCGGGCTGCGCCGGCGCCGTACCCGGCTCGCCCGCCGCCACCTCGTCCAGCCGGAACGCCGACACCGCCCGCGACAGCGTCAACGCCTGCATCTGCAAGGTGCGCGCCGCGTCCGCCGCTTCTTCCACCAGCGTCGAATTGCGCTGCGTGACCTGGTCCATCTGTACGATGGCCTGGTTCACTTCGTCCAGCCCGCTGGCCTGCTCCAGGCTGGCCGAACTGATCTGGCTGACGATGTCCCCCACCTGCTGCACCGACATGGCCAGCGTCGCCATGCTGCTGCCGGCCTGCGCCGCGCAGGCGGTGCCGCCCTCGATCTCGGCCACCGACTGCGCCACCAATTCGCGTATCTCGCGCGCCGCACCGCCCACGCGCAGCGCCAGCGAGCGCACCTCGCCCGCCACCAATGCGAACTCACGCCCGCCTTCGCCCACGCGTGCCGCTTCCAGCGCCGCATTCAGGGCCAGCGTGCCGGTCTCGTTGGCGATGGCGTCGATCTGGCCGACGATGTCGCCGACCCGGCGTGCACTGCCCTTCACCGTTTCCATGGTCGTCACCAGGCGGTCGACCACGCTCTCGCCCTGCAGCGCCGCGCTTGACGCCGATGCGGCCAGGCGGTTCGCGGCCTGGGCGCTGTCGACGGTCTGGTGCACGGTGGCGGCCAGTTCCTGCATCGACGACGCCGTATGCTCCAGAGAACTGGCGCGGAACACGGCGCGCGTGGTGAGGTTCAGGTCGCGCAGCGCGATCTCGCGCGAGGCGCTGCCGATCGAGCGCGCCGACTCCAGGATGGTGCGCAGCGTGCCGTTCAGGTTGCGGATGCTGGCGTCGAGTGCGCGCGAGGTGTCGGCGATCTCGTCGTTGCCATATACCCGGTCCTTGACCGTCAGGTCGCCGCTGGCCAGGTCGACCGCCGCCGCGCCGATGCCGCGGATTTCCGCCAGCAGCGCGCGCCGCACCGCCATCGTGATGCGCAAGGACACCAGCACCGCCAGCAGGATCACGCAGGGCGTGGCCAGGGCCATGGCGCGGAAGTCGCTGGCGGCGCTGTCCGAGGCGGCGCGCGACAGCGCCTGCTCGTGTGCCGACAATTCGGCCAGGCGCCGGGCCACCACGGCAAAGGCGCTGTCGGCCTTGCTCATGGCGTTCGCGCCGATCGACTGGTCGTCGCGCACGATCTCGAGCACGTCGCGCACCGCGGCCGTGTAGATGCGGTAGGCCTCCAGCGCCTGCTCGACGTAGCGGCGCTCGGCGTTGCCTGCTTCGGTCTGGCGCGCTAGCGCGGCCAAGCCGCCCCTGGTCTGGGCGTGCTGGCGGTCGATATCGCGCATCAGCGGTTCGATCCGGGTTTTCGGGAAGCTGCCGGCGATCCAGGTCTGCAACTGGTACACCTGGGCGTGGCCGCGCTGGGCGCCCGCCACCAGCTCGCTGGCGGCGCGCATGTGACTGGCGCGCTGGTTGACGATCACTTCCAGCGACGCGTTCTGGCGCACCATCGCGTAGTAGCCGCCGGTGGACAGCAGCACCAGTAGGACCAGCACGACGGCCGGCGCGAGCAGCAGCTTGGGGCCGATCTTCAGGCGGGCTAGCATGGGCGGGCAGGGAAAGAGGAGAAGGACGGCACGGCCGGGCCGGCCGCAACGGGGGAAAACGGAAGAGTCATCATGAGGCCCTCGATGTGATCAACACGCAAAATTTCTTCAGCGCATTTGACCAATCTAAGTCATCCGTCCGGGCGCGCTCTTGCGCAAAATCAAGACCCTCCGCGCCGCGCATCCCGGCTGTGGCGCCGTGGACAATTCCGGCGCCACAGTTAAACTAACGCCATGAAGACATTCGCCGTCCACCTGGTCCGGCACCGGCGCCTGCTGGCGCTGGGCGGGCTGTCCCTGCTGCTGCACCTGCTGGTCCTGGCCTGGATCGGCAGCCGTCCCGACGCCGCGCCGCGCCAGACGCAGGGCATGCCGCTCGCCCTGCGCCTGGAGCGCTCGGCCACGGTTGCGGCGCAACCGCAGCTGCAGCCGCAGCCGGCGGCGCGCGCAGCCGCGCCCCAGGCAACGACAAGGCCGCCAGCCCAGGCCAACTCGGCGCCTGCCGCCCCGGCGCCGGCCCTGCCGCAGCTGCAATCTCTGGCGCCGGCCGATGCGCAAGTCAGTTCCGCTTCCGGGTCCCCCACCCCTGTC
>NZ_JAJFES010000020.1 GCF_020708045.1 Massilia sp. IC2-278 | reverse complement strand
AGAAGTACTACAATACGCGGCGGTTACATCAGACCTTGGGCTACCAAACACCTGCCGCCGTCGACGCTGCATACCGTGTGCCTAAATAACTGTCCAGGATATCCGGATCATCTCAGGTCTGACATTCAGACACGAGCCCTGCTGTAGCAAGCGCTGCGCGGGGTGAAAGCAGCTGCGGACTTCACAACAGGCAGTCAGCGTTTCGGAACAAGGCTGAGCCCGTGTCCGAATGTCAGACCTGACCCTGGTTGTTGTCGTTATCGATCCGGCGCCGCCAATACCTCGCGGATGGCGGCGGCCACGATCTCCGGATGCGTTACCTGCATCTGGTGCGAGGCGTCGGCCACCACGGTCTTCGCCTTCGGATACAGCGCCTTCACGAAGGCACGGGTATCGTCGTCGAAATTGAAGGCGCCGAAATCGACGGCGATCGCGGTCGACGACACCGGCTTGTTGACCAGGCGGACGATCGGCTTGTCGTCGATGCGCGGCAGGGCGGCCACCATTTCGCCGGTTTCCCAGATATGGTCGATCTCGTCGGCCACCGTGCGCGAAAAGAACAGCCACTTGCCGGCGCGCGCGTACAGCGGGAAGTCCTGCGACTTCTTTATCACGCGCGGATACAGCGCATCGACCAGCACCAGCCCCTTCACTTCCTCGGGATAGCGCCGCGCGAACAGCTGCATGTACAGGCCGCCGAGCGAATGACCGACCAGCACATACGGCGGCTGCAGGCCCTTGCGCCGCAAGGTGCTGCGCAGCTGCTCGACGATGGTGGCGCCATCGCGCGGGGCATCGACCGCCTCGCTGTTGGCGTAGCCGGGGCGGTTGTAGGCGAACACGGTGGCGCTGTCCTTGACGCCATCGAGCACCTTGTCCCAGCCGGCGAGGGTGGCGCGCGAACCGTTTTCGAAGACCACAGTCGCTTTTGCCGCGGGGTTGCGGATGGTGAGCGTTTCGAGCTTGCGGCCTTCGACGGTGTCGATACGCGCCAGTTCGACGGCGGCCGGTACGGATGCGGTGACGAGGGCGAGCGTGCAGAAAACGGCGCACAGGAGCGGGATGCGGGTGGCGGAGAGCGTCATGGTATCGGCGTGCGGGTTGTGGAAACCTCATCCTCGACCTCGGCCGGCGCGTGGTCATGCGGATTGCGACGAACGGCAAGCGGGCGCGATGAATCGCCAGCCGGCGCCCGATTTCTAGCGTACAGGCAATGTAGCGCTGGCATTTGGACGGCTATGCGAGCATGGAAATCACTCTCCAGTCAGCTCTACCTTGCCGAAAGGATTCACCCAATGAAGCACGACCAAGCGCCGCGCCGGGACTTCCTGCGCTACGTGGGCACGCTCGCCGCCCTGTCCGCTCCAGCCATGCAGGCCGCCGCAGCCGAAAAGGACCGCGTCACCTTCCCGCCGATCGAAACGAAAAGCGAAAAGCCCGAGAAGACCGAGCCGCCCGGCGACCCGATGAATGAGCGGGTCGGTATCGCCATCGTTGGCGTGGGCCGCATTTCGGTGAACGAGGTGCTGCCCGCTTTCGCGCAGAGCAAGCACACGAAACCGGTGGCGCTGGTCAGCGGCGACCGCGCCAAGGCACTCAAGATCGCGCGCCAGTACAACATCCCGGAAAGCGCGGTGCTCGATTACAAGGACTACGACAAGCTGGCCGGCATGCCGGAAGTGCAGGGCGTCTACATCGCGCTGCCGAACAGCATGCACGCCGAGTACACGATCCGCGCCGCGCGCGCCGGCAAGCACGTGCTGTGCGAAAAGCCGATGGCCAATACCGTGGCCGAATGCCAGAGCATGATCGACGCCTGCAAGGGCGCCAAGCGCAAGCTGATGATCGCCTACCGCCGCCAGTACGCGCCGGTCGAGCGCACCCTGGTGAAGATGATCCGCGAGAAGAAGCTGGGCGAGCTGCGCGAGTTCGTGTCGTGCAATTCGCAGAACATGGGCGACCCCCAGCACTGGCGCCTGAAGCGCGCCCTGGCCGGCGGCGGCGCGCTGCCCGACGTGGGCTTGTACTGCATCAACGAGGCGCGCTTCCTGAGCGGAGAGGAGCCGGTGGAAGTGATCGGCCATACCTGGTCGACGCCGGGGGACGCGCGCTTCAAGGAAGTCGAGGAATCCTGCCAGTTCGTGCTGCGCTTCCCGAGCGGCTTCGTGGCCAGCTGCACCACCGGCTACGCCTCGCACAAGTCGCAGATGTTCCGCCTGAACGGCTCGACCGCGTTTGCGGAGATGAATCCGGCCTACGCCTACAACGGCAACAGGCTGCGCATCTCGCGCGTGGAAGGCGGCAAGGAGCAGGGCCAGGAGCAGACTTCTGAAATCCAGGTCGAGGAAGAGAACCAGTTCGCCAAGGAGCTCGACCACTTCGCCCAGTGCGTGCGGCAGGACAAGCAGCCGCACACGCCAGGGGAAGAGGGGCTGCAGGACCAGCGCATCATCGAGGCGATCTATGCGTCGGCGAAGAGCGGGCGGGCGGTGAAGCTGACGCCGCCGCCGGGCAAGACGCGCGGGCCGGAGCCGGAGGAAAAAGCTTGATGTAGCGAGCTTGTCTCAAGGCGAACGCGGCTTGCGTTTCTTGGTGGAAGACGAGCCAGCCGCGTCGTTGATCTGGGCTTCATCGTTGCTTCCTGCGTTTGGTACAGACAAGGAGCGCGCTGCTTCTTGGAATGCTGCGAGTGATTCCGCCATTTGACGATGTACCTCTGCCATCGCTTTCTCGAAATCCTCACGTAACATCAGGCCATTCCGTGGGCTTTCTGTCACTGGTGCCGTTTTCGCGACCGGAACAAATCCGACCTCGAGTCCAAAGAACTTCCCGATCTGGTTCAAGGTTGCAATCGTTGGATTGGCCTGTCCAAGCTCGATCGCCTTGATCACCCGCGCACTGACTTCGCGGTGGCGTGCGAACTCGTCTTGTGTCAGGCCCGAAATCGCACGCATTTCGCGTACGCCTTCATTGATCGACAGCCTGGCTGCAGCGGCAGTTTCCAGTAATTGGTTGCGCCGTTCGCGAGCCTGTTCCTTATCCAATGGTTTTTTTTTGCTCATGCCTGTCTCAATGCCAGAAGTTGCATGCGTTGCTTTTGGATGCCAGGCGTAACAAAATCGACGATGTCCTGATCGACGCCCACTTCACGCATGCAGTCCGTTAACGTTGCCAATTGCTGGCCAAAGCCGATCAATGCATCGACCAGTTGCTCACGTTCCGGTGCCGGCAAGGCCAGGTGATCCAGTACCTCTGTCCAGCACTGGCATTCTTTTCCTGTATCGAGCCGATACCAGCGCGCAGCGCGCGTAATACCCTCAGGATCAAGATACATGGGCGCGAAATCGAACAGGGGCGTAAGGCGTGTTGCACCGTCGACTGTCTGCACAGCGGTATTGCGGGCGTGGTTATCGGGATTGCGCATTGCCAGGTTCAGCACATCGCGCCGAATGAATTCGATGGTCTCATCCAGCGGCGAATCGACTACCCGGCGAATCGCTGCGAGCAAATCGAACTGGTTTGCCTGGATGCCAAAGCCGCCCAAGCCAGCGATCGACGCCGTACTCTCCTGATGAAAACGCAGTACCTGCCCATCCTGCGCGTGCCGGTCGAAACGCGGTATGAACAGCATGTCTTCTTCCAGAAATGGAAGGGCGAAACTACGGATCCCGAAGCGTTGTGCGACTTCCATGTAGCGCGCTTCGTTACGTAATACTTTGCGGTCTGCTTCCGAGGGGCCACGTGGACGCTTGACGATATAGTGGCGATGCGCCTCCTCGTCGGGAAGCGCAGCATCCGGATACCATTTGCCGTCGTGCGCCTGGGTGAGCAGGTATTTTGGTGCGACGCCCTGGATACCTGTCCCGCCCGCCGCCAGCATTCCATGCACCATCATGGCTTCATGAAACTCCGGAGCACGTGCAAGCAATTCGTCGAATTCAAAGCCTTCGGACGCCAGTCCGTGACGCTCGACATGCTGGTCGAAATACTGCACGGCTTCCCTGACACGCAGACGTCCTATGGGATTGAACGCGCCGGCGCACAATAATGGCAAGTCGGACGCTTGTGCATCGGGAAGCTGAAGCCGGTCGAGAAGAAACCGCCGGCCATTGCCTTGTGGGACAAGGTCGTACAAAAAGGTGGGCCACGCCTGCAGGACATGACGATCTGCATCTACAGGGCAAGCCAGCGACACTGGCGGTGGCGTGTCCCTGAACGCATAGTGGAGATCGTATTCAAACACGCAGTCGCTCGCGCGAAAGCCATTACGTACCACATCGGAGAAGCTGGCCTTTGCAGCTTCCAGCCATTGACCTTCGTGAAAAATCTCGATGTGGCAATCCATATCAGGGCTTTCGCGTCTTGATCAACCGATGGATGAGATTGAAGTGCATTAAAAGATACTGGAAGTATAGCAAGTGCGCGAAATGTGGGCTGAATATCGTTGAAACGCGTGATTTTCCTGCAAGCAGACAGGTACCGGGAATGGAGTGTCTGGCTCACTCAAACCCGCGCACCGGGAAACTGGCATCGCGCTGGATCCAGTTGCGCGGCGAGTATTCGGTTGCCGCATCGGTCGCATGCAGCGTGAACGCATGGCGCGACACCTGCGAGCGGTTCGGCGCGCTGTAGTGCGGCAGCAGGCCGTGGAAGCAGACCAGCGTTCCCGCCTTGGCTTCCAGCGGCACGGCGGTACTGTCGTCCGGCCATGGCGTGCTGTCGAGCTTTTCCATGTGGATGCGGTCGCCGTCGCGCAGGAAGCGTTCGCGCAGCGGGCCGCGGTGGCCGCCGGGTTCAGCCCACAGGCAGCCGTTGTCGACGGTGGCGTCTTCCAGCGCGAACCAGAAAGTGGTGACGCTGATCGGGGTGGAATCGAAGAAGGTCGCATCCTGGTGCCAGCGCACTTCGCCGCCGATGCCAGGTTGTTTAAAGATGTACATGGACTGCCAGACCTGCGGCTGCGTCAGGCCCAGGTCACGCGCCACGGCGGCCAGTTTCGGGTCGCGCGTAAAACGCTCGAACACCGGGTCGAGGTCGTGCATGGCGTGGCCGATCTTGTTGATCGACAGCGCCTTGGCCTGGCGCAGCTGGCCGTCCGGACCAAACGCTTCCTCTTCGAAGAAGCAGCGCACCGTGTTGTCCGAGCCGAGGAACCAGGCGTCGCTGGCGCGTTCCTGGTCGCGCGTGGTGAAGATCGCACGCGATTCGCTGGGGTCGAAGGCGTCGACGATTTCTTCCGCACGCCGGCGCAATGCCGCGATCTCGTCGAGGGACTTGAAGTTGGGAAGGATGATGAAGCCGTCGCGCTCGAAGCCGGCGCGCTGTTCGGGTGTCAGCATGGTGGGTACAGGGTTGGTTGGGCGCAGGCGCGGATTCAAGTCGACACTGGCCGCACGTTATCGAGCGTGAACGTAAAGGCGGTGCGGCCGGCGCTGGAGGTAACGTCGATCTTGCCGCCGTGCGCACGCGCGATCTGGTCAACGATGTACAGGCCGAGGCCGAGTCCTTCGCTGCCCGGGCGCGAGGTGGCGCGCCAGTAGGGCTTGAACAGCTGGGCGATGACTTCCGGCGGCAGGTCCTGGCCTTCGTTCGACACCGACAGCACGAACTTGCCGTCCTCGTGGCGCGCGTCGATGTGCACCGGTGCCCCGGCGTCACCGTGTACCAGCGCGTTTGCCAGCAGGTTCGACAGCAGCTGGGCCAGGCGCTCGGGGTCGCAATCCAGGCATAGCAGGTCGGGGATGGAGGCGGCGATCACGCGCTCCGGGTGCAGGCCGCGCATTTCGTCGATTACCTGTTCCAGCGTCAGGTGCACGCTGTCGTGGCGGCGCAGCTTCAGGCGGATGCCGCTGCCCATGCGTCCGCGCGTGAAGTCCATGACGTCGTCGACCAGCGAGGCCATGCGCCGCGCGCTGCGGCGGATGCGCTCGACCACGGGCAGCAGCGCCGGGTCGGCCACCTTCAGCGCCAGCAGGTCGGCGCCCAGCGCGATCGAGCCGAGCGGGGTGCGCAGGTCGTGGCCCAGCACCGCGATGAACTGCTCGCGCAGTTCGGCGGTCTCGCGTTCGGACGACAGGTCCGAGCGGGCGGCCTGCTGGCGGTTCTCGGCGTCGAGCTGCTTCGAGATCAGTTCGGCAAACAGGTGCAGGGTCGAGACGGTGACCGGGTCGGACAGCTTGATCGGTTTCGGGTCGAGCCCGCACAGGGTGCCGAAATAGCGGCCGTCGGTGCGGAACACGGGAATCGAAAAGTAGCTCTGGAAGCCGTAGATGCGCGGTGTGTGGTGGCCGGCGTACTGCGTGCTCTCGGCCACGTGGTCGATGATGACCGAACTGCCGGTATCGCGCACTTCCTCGCACAGCGTGGTCGTGACGTCGAGTTCGTCGCCCGGTTTCAGGCCGAATTCCAACTTGTCGAGCACCGCGCAGGTGATCCAGGCGTCGTCGGTGACGTGGGCGATGCAGACGAAGCCCAGGCCGGTCATGGCGGCCACGGTTTCCAGGATCTTCGGCACGGCGCCGATGGCCTGGATTTCGTCCACGCTCTTGCGAAGGTCTACTGCCATGCGCTTTCCCGGCGGGTAAATGTGTTAGCCCGGGATTCTAACACCGTCGCGCAGCGGGCCGACGGTCCAGGCGCCGTCGGCATACACGCGTTCGTCGCCTAGATACACGGCATCGGTGACCACGAACACGTCGATGTGGTACCTCGCATCCTTGCGCTTGAAGCCCGGCTTCGGATACACGCCGTGCTTGGCGCCCAGCGACAGATGGATGCCGCACATGCGCTCGTAGGTGCCGATGTCGTCCACGCGGCGCTCGCGCGTAAAGGCGCGGTTCATGCCGAAGCCGAGTTCGCGCACCCAGACTTCGCCTTCCTCCATGCGGATGTTGTCGAGCACCTGCTGGAAGGCCGGCGTTGCGTTCTCGGTGCCGACCACGCGGCCCTTTTCCACGATGATCGTCACCGGCGTCTCGGGCCGGTTCGAGCGGTAATTGGTATCGCCGAACACGTGGATCTGCGCGCGGCCATTCACCGCTTCCAGGTCGAGGGCCTCGGTGAAGACTTCGCCGATCGGGAACTGGCCGCCGACGTTGTGCATCTCGCTGTAGTCGCCGATGTTCAGCTTGGCCGGCTCGAAGCCTGATGCGAACACCAGCTCCTCGCCGCCGCCGACCACGCGGCCCAGTGGCGCCTTGTCGATCTTCGCCTTCAGGCCACGGCCCACGCCGCGGAAGTAGGCCGGCTCGTAGGCCAGCGCCTCGATGTAGTGCTCGGACTGCGGCCCCGGCATGCGCGACAGGTGCACGTGCTCGATCACCTTCAGGCCCAGCTTGAACAGCTCCACGCGGATGCGGAAGGCCTCGAGGCGGAAGTTGGTCGACTGGACCAGCACCACCAGGTCCTTTGCCGACAGCGCGCGGAAGCGGGCCAGCACCTCGTCGTGGCCCGTGCGGTCGAAGTCGATGAAGTCCGCATCCGGCAGGTTGCGCCGGTAAGCCTCGACCAGGGCGCGCGCCAGGCCGGTGCGTTCGTCGTAGACCACCAGTGCGCGCTGCGCCGGGCCGTGCTCGATGGCGAAGCCGAGGATGTCGCGCAGGTGCGCGGTGGCGGCATCGATGGCGTGCGCGGGCAGGTCGGGCGAGGCGATGTCGGCGGAAGCGGGCAGGGAAGTCATGGCGTACGGCGTGAGGGCATGTCGGATGCCGTCCATTATACGGTTCTGGCCCAAAGTTCCCCTCAATAGCGCGTCTTTTGATCCCTGAAGTGCCGCCTCGTGCTACCGCCCGAATGGCGCGCCGTCGCGGCTATGGCAGCGTTATGATTTAGACAGAAATCAATACTTGAATCACATGCATATTTCATTCGGCAGCGGAGCGCAATGACATACAGATGGGAAACGCCGTCCAGCATCTGGCTGGAGGACGAGAAGAGCGGACAGTTCGCGCTCGAGGCCACCGAGGGCCTGGGCCGCGTCGACTGGCAGGCGCATGCGCGCGGCCGGCTGCCCGATCTCGCCCATCTGCTCGGCGCCTCGCTGCCGGCGTCCTGCGCCTGCGCGCCAATCTATCCCGAAGGATTTGCGTTCTGTCCGACCTGCGGCCAGGCGCTGCACAAATTGGGTGGACGCGTGCTGCGCCAGCCCGACTGGTGGGGCGCATCCGGCGACCAGGCCTTGCCGCGCCACGTGCCGCATGGCTTGCCGGTCACCTCGCTGGCACTGGGCGACAGCCTGGAAGAACGGCCGGCGGCGCCCGCGATCGGCCGCGCCGAGTTGTCAATGCCGGTGCCGCCGAATGCGCACTGCGTGTTTGCGGCGGCCACCTGGGGCTTTCCCGAACAGCGCCTGCTGGCCATCGCCCCGGCGCGCGGCGTGCTGCAATACTGGGACCCATTGGCTCAGTTATGGCACGTGATGGCCGCCGAGAACACGGCCAGCGAACTGCGTTTCGGCGCCGGCCAGTACGGCTGGCGGCCGGCCCTGAACCCGGCGCGCGGCGAAGTCGGCGTGGTGCCGACGGACGCTGGCCTGGCGCGCCTGTGGATCAATCCGATCAACGACAGCTACCGCCTCGAACCGCTGTTCGCCGGCGCGCTGGCCGGTGCGCCGGGCGCGATGCGCCGCCACGTCGGCTGCCCCTTCGTCGCCGACGGCCGGCTGCAACTGCTGGCCACCGATTGCGATGTGGCGAACGGCGACATCCTGCCCTGCGACGATGCGCCCACAAACGGCTGGATGCGCCCGATCGGCTACGACAACCGCCTGTTCTGGCTGCACGAGGGCGGGCAGCTGGTGTGGCGGCCGGGCGAGATGCCGCGCTGGATGCCGTGGCCCGGTGGCTGGTCGCCCAGGCTGGAATTCGGCGGCCCCACGCAAAGCCGCGACGGCCGCCTGTGGCAGATCGGGCACGACGGCCAGGCCTATTCTTTCCTCGAACTCGGCGCGGAACAACCGCAACTCGAAGCCATCGATGGCGCACGCCTCGGCTTTGCCAACCTGCTGTTCCGCCGTGGCCACGCCGTGCTGGACGAGCCCTGGTCGGCCGAACACGTGGAAGACGTGCACGAGGATGACACCCTGGTCCTGCCCCTGCTGCGCAGCTTCAACAACAACCGCAGCCAGCCGAGCGGCCTGGTGCTGCGCTTCCACAAGTACACCGGCCGCGCCGAAGAGGCACTGGGAACGGGCACGGCTGCGCGCACCATCGCCCGCACCACGGTCGAGTGGATCGGCAAACGCAACGTGATCCTCGACGAAGTCGCGCGCCTCACGCGTCCGCTCGAATGCCTGCCCTTCGTGTACGACGGCGCGCTGTGGCTGCACCATCCCGACTGGAACACGATGCGCGGCTGGCGCCTGGAAGAGCTGTCGTGAGCGGCCTGTTGCTTCGCGTGCTGGTCCTGCTTGCGCTGCTCTGCGGCGCGCTGCCGGCCTTTGCCACACCGCAGGTCTTCCTGGTCCAGAACTCGGGCTGGATGGAGCCCTTCTACGCCGACCCGCAATCGCGCTTCAAGCCGCTGGTGACGGAACTGGCGCTGGCGGTGGCGCAGCCGGGCGATGCGCTGGTGCTGGCAGCCTTCAACCAGTCGCTGCCCGGTGCGCCGTCGCCGAAAGCGCTGATGTCCGCCAAGGTAGGCGAGGGCACGCGTGCGCAAGTGACGAAAGCACTTGCTGGCCTGGACACCGCGCGCAAACCCGGCGGCGCCCTGGCCGATACCGACCTCGGCGAAGCCGTGAGCGCGGCCATGACCCAGGCGCTGGGTGGCAAGGACGGCATTGTCTGGCTGGTCACGAACAACCGCAACAGCCCGAACAACGACCAGGCCACGGCCCAGCGCAATCGCGAGTTCTATGAACTCATCCACCGCGGCGGCGCGATCCGCACCGCGCTGGCCTTTCCGCTGCGGATGCAGGTGCAGGGCGAGCATTACCGCGCGAACGGGTTGATGGTGTACGCCTTTGCGATTGGCCCCACCGGCGCCCAGGCGCTGGAACGCTTGCTGGCCAGCGGCAGCATCGCCAGGATCATCACCGAGCCGCCTGCGCGCCTGAAGCCGCTGGACCGCAACACCGTGCGACTGGTGCCGCGCAAGGTGGAAGATGCGCCGGGCGTGTCCTTCTCGATGGGACCGGGCGGCGTGCTGCGCGCCGACGTTGCCTCCGGCGCGACGTCGCCGTCGGCAAAGATCGGTTGGAACATCGAGAACACGATGTACCCCTACACCATCGCCAGCGCCAGCCTGAGCGCACGCTCGAAGCTGGGCGGCGAGGACAAGCCCGTCACGCTGGGCAGTGCGCGCGTGAACGCCCTCGTGCCCGGCAAGCCGCAGCCGCTGGCCTCGACCCTGCAGCTGCCGGTGGCCCAGCTGCCCAGCCAGTGGTCGATGGATGCCATCAAATCGGCCGGCTCGGCCTACGTCCTGCCCGGCACCATCGAAGTGCACCTGGCGGACCAGAAGCTGAATTTGTCCGGCGCCTTCCGCGAACGGATGGCGGCGCTGTTCCCGGGCGACCCGCTGCCCGACATCTTCACGCCGCCGGCCCAGGTGCAGGCGTCCACCGCCGTGCTGCCGATCGAGGTGCGCGTGCATTACGGGATGGCGCCGCTGCTGGCGGTGGGCGGCGGCTTGCTGGCCCTGCTGGCGCTTGCCGGCGCCGCGGCTTACGCCTGGATGCGGCCGCAACGCGCCTACGTTACCGTCGAGGACGAGCTGCGCACCATGCATGCGCGCGCCGGCGCCGACCAACCGATTTACGACAAGGCGGGCAATGAAGTCGCGCGCCTGAAGACAACCCTGTTCGGCCACCAGCTGACGGACCTGCGCGAAGGTGCGCAGGTGCGCCTGGGCCGTTAAGCCCAAAAAAAGGAAACCACCATGCAAGCGACTCCGTCCACCACCCCGCCCGGCGGCCAGGCCGATCCCGGCTTCAAGCTGCCCGAGGAGAAAAACGCGCCCGATGCGGCGCTGCCCCAG
This sequence comes from Massilia sp. IC2-278, assembly GCF_020708045.1. Lineage (GTDB taxonomy): Bacteria > Pseudomonadota > Gammaproteobacteria > Burkholderiales > Burkholderiaceae_D > Telluria. Next base: position 66,093 of record NZ_JAJFES010000020.1, on the reverse strand, counting down.
ACCACGCCCGAGACGGCGGGCGGCCCGGTGGAGGTCGTGCCCGGCCCCTTGCCGCCCGCCGTCACCGACACCTCCACGCGCGACCTGTCGATTGGCGCTGCCGTATTCGTGGTGCTGCTGGTCGTGTACTTCTTTGTGCGCAACGCCTACGTGCATCACATGGTGGTGCGCCGCGTGGCGCCGTCGACGGCGGGCAGCGCCGGCTGGCTGCTGTTCGTCGGCCTGGCATTTCTTTCTGCCGCTGCTGTGCTGGCCATCATCAACGCCAGCCGCTATCTCACCTGGGGCGTAACCGCGCCGCTGGTCGTGGTGGGCGCGGTGGCGCTGGTTGCCGCGCTCTTCATCGGCCGCCGCTGAAATGGACAGACACATGGCAGAGATCCCCACCGCAGCAAGCATGCATCGCAAGGCCGAACTCAAGGTCGATTTGCGTCCGACCCTGTTCATCGGCGCCGGCGGCACCGGCATGGAAGTCATGATGCGCATCCGCCGCCGCATCCTGTCGGCGGTCTGGAACAAGCATCCGACGCGCGTCGAGTCGATCGCCGATTTCCCGGTCGCGCGCTTCCTGCACTTCGACCTCGACAACAACGCCATCATCGACGAGGGCAAATCGCAGCGTACCGACCCCTGGTACGAACTGGTGCGCCTGACTGACGAAGAACGCCTGGTCGAGCCGCTCGATCTCCCTCAGTATCACGAGTCCGACGACAGCCTGGCGCGCTTTCCGCTGATCGAAAGCTGGATGCCGCTGCGTCCAAAGAAGCTGCGTTCGCTCGGCATCGATCCGTCGAAAGGGGCGGGCCAGATCCGTTCGGTGGCGCGCCTCTACCTCTTCGACAAGTACCCCAAGCTGCGCGGCCGCATCAAGGGCGCGCTGAATTTCTTGAGCAGTAATGCTGGCATCGAGCGCAAGGAGAATTACCAGCGCCTCGGCCTGCAGGTCGATACATCCAAATTCCGCATCGTCGTGATCGGCTCGAACGCCGGCGGCACCGGCGCCGGCAGCGCCATCGACCTGGGCTGGATGGCGAAAGCCATCGCGCGCCAGGAGGTGTCCGATAGCCAGGTCGACCTGGTGATGTTCATGCCCTCGGGTTTCGCCAAAGCGAACAAGGAGCGCACCGAGGCGAATGCCTACGCCACCATGATGGAGCTGGAAACGACCATGCGCGACATGAATGCGCGCGTGTCGTGGATGGACCCGGACAGCATCCAGGGCAAGGGCGCGCCGTTCGACGACGTGTATTTTGTGGACACCGCCAACCTGGCCAACAAGGCGACCCAGGACGTGAAGGATGTCTACCAGATGGTGGCCGACACCCTGTTCGAGGACTTCGCATCGGCCGACTTTGCCAACCGCAAGCGCTCGGTGGCCGTCAACCAGCAGCAGCACAAGCTCGGTCCCTACAATCCGCGCGTGCCGGAAGCGCGCTTCGGCGACATGCGCCTGTCGTATTCAAAAGTGTATTCGGCCTTCGGCCAGTCGGTGCTCGACACCCAGCAAAGCCTGCGCGAAGACATCCGCGCCTACGAGCTGGCGGCGCTGATGGTGAAGGAGTTCTTCGGCCTGGTCGGGCGCGACGGTGCACTGGCTCGCCGCGCTGGCGACGCGGAGCGCGACAGCTTCATGCGCGAGCAGATGGAGATGCGCGAGCGTCCCTTCAGCGAATTCCCGGACTTCAAGAAAGGGACGGTCGACGTTACCCCGTTCCAGGAATACGCGCTCACCGAGCAGCTATTGATGGACAAGGATGGCCGCTCGCTGCTGGAACGTGTGGAGAGCAAGGTGCAGCTCGAGATCGACCGCATCATGGCCGGCTACGACATCAAGCTGTGGCGCGAAAAGGTGGCCGAGCTGCTGCCGCAACTGGAACGCGACGCCATCCGCGAAGCCGGCGCCACCGCCGAGACCAGCGAAGACCGCATCAAGCGCCACACCGGTGAACTCACCGGCCGCCTGAAGACGCGCGTGCGCGAACGCCTGTATGCGCTGCTCGACGACCGCAAGCAGGGCGGGCTGGAATTCGTGCTGTCGCTGCTGGAGCAGGTGAAGGCGCGCCTGCTGCAGCGCGATCTGATCAACGCGGAAAAGAATGGCCGGCGCTACCGCGACATCCGCGATGCCCTGCGCACGCGCCAGGTCGAAGAATCCCTGAACAACCTGGGCCAGGCCGCCGGCCGCCTGTTCGGCAAGGATGCCCAGGCGCGCGAAGTCATGGCCCACCTGAAGCGCGACATCGCCGATTACCTGCGCTTCCACTTGCTGGCGGTGTCGGCCGGCCAGGCTATCGAGGTGATGCGCAACATGTCGGCCTGGCTGGGCGACCCGCAAACCACCGACGAGCAGGGCAACGCGCAGTGGAGCGGCATCGCCGGCGAGTTCCAGGAAGGGCGGCGCCACGTGCAGGAGATCTTGCACGCGGTCGATAACCGCATCGCCCAGCTGCGCAGCGATGCGCGCCACGAGCATGCCACCTACATCAAGCTGGCCGGCGACGTGCAGCCGGCGCCGGTGCGGCTCACGGGCGATGTCAGTGCATGGAGCGAAGAAGTGCTGCTCGAATTCGGCGGCTCGGGCAAGCTGTTCCCGCAGCTAGGCGACGAGCGCATGCGATCGGACCTGCTGCTGAAACTGTTCCGCCGCGCGCAGACGCAGTTGTCGAGTTCCGATCTCGGCGCCGAGCCGAGCGACCCGCTGCTGGACCGCCTGAACGCGATGACGCCACAGGAACGCCAGCGCGTCTTCGCCGAATGGATACGCAGTGCCATGCCCTGGGTGAATGCCCGCTTCTCGGCTGAGTTCACTCCGAATTCGGACCAATTCAAGTGTTTTATCGGAGTAGGTGATGTGGGCGCCTGGCGCCGCATGGAGCTTGAAATCCGCGCCGCCGTGCCGACCGGCTTCTTCCATGGCGACCTGGTGTCGATCGTGAACACGGGCGTGCCCGGGCGCGCGGTGTGCTACATCGAACTGTCCGGCATCCCGATGACGGTGCTGCGCGGCCTGCCGACCTGGCGCGCCTCGTACCAGATCGAGAACCCGAAGATCCCGACCCATCTGCACTTCGATTCGACGCGCTTCCGCCATCCGATTTCGCCGTCGATGGACGAACTGAACCGCCTGGCCGACGATTACGAGTGGTTCCTGCAGGCGATCGCGCTCGGCGTCATCCGCAGGAAAGCCGACCTGGGCGACCGCGAGGCCAGCTTCCAGCCGCGCGGCCAATACCTGTTCGAGGTCGAGCCGGGTTCCGGCGAGTGGCTGCAGATTGGGAACGAGTTCGCGATCCGCTCGAACGGCTTGCCGGCGTATTACCGCGAGCAGGTGATCGCCGCCGTGCGCAATCGCCTGGCATCAAGCGGGCCGCACCAGCTGGTGCTGCTGGCCGCGCTGATGCGCCACTACCAGCTGCGCGTGTACGAGCCGCGCCTGGAAGTCGACGAGACCGGGGCCCAGTTGCCGTCGCCCTCGCTGCCGAACATCACGGCCAGGCGCCTGTACGACGCCTGGTTCCGGCGCGCGAATGCGCTCGATCCATCGCTGACGAGCGCCGCCGTCGACGCCGCCCTGGCGACGCTGCCCGAGTGGACGGAAGCGGTACCGGATTCGGCGTCCGACGCCTACAACTGGGAAGTCGAGCGGCCAATCGACAAGCGCGTGATCAAGGCCGAGTTCCTGGCCAGCGATGCGCGCGCGGCGCAGGTGGCCGAGCGGCGCACGCACGTGGCCGCACCGGCGCCGGTGCCGGCAATGGCCACCGGTCCACGCTACAAGCTGTTCGTGGGCGGCGCCCAGCGCGGGCCGTTCGCGGTCGAGGAGATTGCGCAGCAGCTGGCGCGCGGCGAGGTCGACCTGGCCACGCGCGCCTGGAACATGGCGCAGGACACCCGTTTCGGCAAGTGGCAGACCGTGGCCGACATTCCCGGGCTTAATGCTTCGCAGTCGGACGCCATTCCCGATCCGGACGATGGCATTCCGGACCCGCAGTAGAAAGGGCGCCTGTGGCAGAAGCATCGGTTTATCGCTGTATTCAGTCCTCGTGCGGCCGCAGCTGGCCGCGCCGGGTGAACTTTTGCCCCTACTGCGGCACGGCGCAGCAGGAGGGTATCGAGCGCGGGAACGTGGCGGCGCATGCCGCGCCGGCTGCGCAGGGCGTGCGTCTTGAGAAACCGGCGCAGAATGCTGTGCCTGCCGCTGCTGCCGCCAGCGTTGTCCTGCCACGTGCGGAGGACGGGCCGGCGGCCAGTCCCGCCCCGGCGCCTGTGCCGCCGCCAAAGCCAGCGCCTGCATCCACGCCCACGCCGGCATCCACGCCGCGCGCCGCGCCAACGCCGCCGGTTCCGCCACGCGCCAAGCCGGCGCCGGGTGTGCGCGCATCCGCCTCCCAGCCGCCGCAGCGCAAGCCCGTGCGCCTGCGCTGGTGGCTGCTGGGCCTGGCCGTGCTGTGGGTGGTCTGGCTGGTGGCCAATCCCGGCAAGCGCCGCATCGAGGCGCAGATGGACAAGGCGATCGGCCTGGCCACGTCCTGCAAGCCGCGCGAAGCCCAGGGCGAACTGATCGCACTGCGCAAGACCCGCGCCACGCCAGAACAGCTGCAGCACGTGCAGCAGGTGCTGAACGACGCCGCCGCCGACTGCACCCGCAAGCGCCAGCGCGACAAGGCCTGGCGCGATGCGAAGACGGCGGTCGAGTCGGCACTGGCGGCATCCTCGTTCGACAAGGCGCGCCAGCGTTTGCGGGCCTTCACCAAGCGCTGGGGCGACGACGACAATGCGCGGGCGCTGCGTGAGAGGATCGAGGAACGCAGCCCCGAGCATCCGCGTGCCGACGGGGCGGGCCGATGAGCTCATCCGTGAGCCACGGAATGCGGGCAAGGTGTATGCTGGCCAAAACGCGAACACGAGGAGGCATCATGAACACCATGACCAAACTGGGCGCGCTGCTGGTGCTGGCGATTGCAGCCGGCTGCTCGCCGCGCGATGGCGACGAGGCAGGCCCTGCGCAAAAGGCCGGCAAGGCCATCGACGAGGCCGGCGACAAGGTGGCGCGCGAACTGCGGGCGCCGCTGGAAAAGGCCGACGAGGCGGCCAAGCGCGTGGCCGAACGCGCCGACGAAGCACGCGACCGTTTGGCCGAGCGCACCGAAGAGGCGCGCGAGAAGATCAAGGATGCGACCGATGAAGCCGGGCGCGGGTTGCAGAAAGCCGGCACGGTGGTCGGCGAAAAGGTCGAGCGCGCCGGCGAAAAAATGCAAGAATCCGCGAAGTAACCGGGTTTGTAGGGTGGACACCCGTGTCCACGCGGTACGGCACGTCCATGTCGAAATGCCGGGCGGAGCATCGCCGGCGTTCGGTCATCCCGGTGTTGTTTGATGCCGCGTCAAATCACCCGGTGAGACCGCGTGGGCACAGGTGCCCACCCTACGAACCCCGAAACCCCGAAACCCCCGCGCGGCGGCTACGCGCTCGCGCGCAAATCCTGCCACCCCGCCGTCACGATCGACATCTCCACATACCCCGCGCGCCAGGCCTGCTCCAGATTCTGCTCGATCTCTTCCATCGAGGTCTGCGCCAGGCCGCTGAAGCCGCGCAGCCCATACGCGCGGTTGCGTCCGTGGCCCTTGGCCATGTACAGCGCCATGTCGACCAGGTTCACCGCGCGTTCCCACGGCAGCGGCTGGCCGGCCGGGGCCAGCGGGTAGGGCGCGAAGCCGATCGACACCTGGGCGCTCAAGGTCTCGCCGCCGTACTCGATGCGGGTCTCGGCAATGCCAGCCAGCAGGCGGCGCGCCACCTCGTCCAGGCCGCTGCGCGGGATCGCCGGCAAAAAGGCGAGGAATTCCTCGCCGCCCCAGCGCACGATCATGTCGGTCTCGCGCAGGATTTCGCGCAGGCTGGCGGCAATCTTGATCAGCACCGCGTCGCCGGCGCCGTGGCCCCAGGTATCGTTGATGTGCTTGAAGTGGTCGACGTCCATCAGGAACAGCGCGCTCACCAGCTCGTCGCCGGACGTGCCGACGCCGCGCTTTTCCAGCTGCTGGTGGGTGCGCATGAAGTCCTGGAAGTGGCGGCGGTTGTACAGGCCCGTCAGCGGGTCGCGCACGCTCTGCTGCTTGAGTTCCTGGTTCTTCTCGTGCAGCTGGGCGTTCGCATGGCGCACCTTGCGGTACAACAGGCCGACGATCACCATCACCAGCGCGAACACCACGATCAGCAAGCCCCAGATGCGCTGCTGCAGGCGGCGGTTGTCGATCTCGGCCGACTTCACCTGGTTCTCGCGCTCCAGCAGTTCGATCTGGCGCTGGCGCTTGTCGGCGTCGTATTTTTCCTGCAGCTCGAGCATGGCCTTCTGGCGCCGCTTTTCGAACAGCTCGTTCGACAGCGTGCGCTCGCGGTGGTAGGCCTTGATGGCGCCGGGATAGTCGCCGGCGCGGTCGAGGGCGCTGCCGTATTCGGCCAGCACCGTCTGCAGCTCCGGCTTGTCGCCATTCTTCTCGTAGATCGCCAGGCCTTCCTCGAAGCTGCGCTTGCCCTCGGCGATGCGGCCGCTGGCCAGGTAGGCCTGGCCGATGTTCACGCGCGCGGTGGCCCCCGCGGTCTCGTCGCGGATGGCGAGCGCCGCGTCCAGCGCCTGCGTGCCGTAGGCCAGCGCATTGCGGTAGTCGTGCAGCTTCAGGTAGTAGTCGGACAGGTTCACCAGCGAGCGCGCCACCATCGACTGCGCGCCGATGCTGCGCTCGAGCGACAGCGCCGCCAGCTGCGCCTTCAGCGCGCGCTGCATCTGGCCGGTGTCCATCGCCAGGCCGTATTCGGTGCCCTTCAGGGTGGCCATGCGGCCCGGCGAATTGATCTTCTCGGCCGCCACATAGGCTTCCGCCAGCGACTCGGACGCCTTGTCGTATTCGCGCATCTGCACGTACAGGCGGGTCTGTGCATTCAGCACGATCACCATGTGCACCGGCCCGCCATGCTGGCGTGTATAGGCCAGCACGGCCTGCATCTTTTCCAGCGCGCGCGGGAAGTTGCCGTCCTCGGCAAAGGCCTCGGCCGCCGACACGCCCACGCGCACGCGCACTTCGACGTCGTCGGTGGCCAGCGCGTGGCGTTCGGCTTCCCAGATCAGTTCGTGCGAGAGGGCGAGTTCGCTTTGCGCGTACTTGATGTAGCCCTTGCGTACCAGGCCCTTGGCGATGGCGGCGTCATTCTTTTCGCGGCGGCCGAATGCGATGAGTTCATCGCAGGTCGCCAGCGCCTGGTCGTTGCGTCCCACCTTCTGGTAGGCCACGCACAGCTCGGCCAGCATGTCGGACTTGTCGGCCACCGAGCCAGCGCGTGCTTCGCCCTCGATCTCGAGCAGCATCGGCAGGGCGCGTTCGGGGATGAAGCGGTTGATTTCGCGGATCTCGGCCAGGCGCGTCCCGAGCGGCGCCGGGGCCTCGGCGAAAGCGAAGGAAGACGTCAGCAATAGCGATGCGAGCAGCGCGCGCAAGCGCTTCGATGGCTTTTTCGTCTCCCAAACTGCCGGCATAGCTTCCTCGATCTGGTCGTCGCGCCTATCAATACAGGCGCCATCGACCATTATAATCGTGTTGCAAAGGGGAAATATCGTTTTTTTATTCCGATATCGTAAAAATGCGACGCCAAAACATTAATGTTGGCGGCAGCATATTTCGCAGTGCAGCATGGAAACAAAAAATCGCTTTTGCAGCGCAACCGATGACAGCGCCACAGGCGCTGAAGCAGAGACAAGAGGAAACCGATTGAACGTATTCAAGGCAAATTTGTGCGCGTTGCTGCTGTGGAGCGGCCTGCTGGCCATTCCGGGGCAGGGCGTGATGGCGGCCCCACCGAGGCACTGCGACATAAAGGCGGGAGCGTGGTGCATCGCGCAAGGAACGTCCGAAATCCACCGCGTACACGATCGGGAAGGCGGTTTCGAACGCTACTGGACGCTGCGCAGCGCTCCCGTGGTGGACTGGACGCTGACGATCCGGGAACCCTGGGGATGCCTGGACGGTCTTGCCGACACGGTAGAGCTGATCCATTTCCAGAGCAGCCATGAATGGAAAGGCCGCATCTGGGACCGGGCGGACGTGCGCCTGAAGTCGGATGGCAGCTGTGACTTGGCGGTCCTGTTTCCACTTAATGAGGGAACAGTGCTCGACTGGCCGGTGGCCAACGGTTTGTTATTGATTCACGTTTGCACAGATGCATCCTGCGATAAGCGCAGCCTGGAAGAGCTGAGCAAGGCAATCGGCGCAAAGAGGCGGCCCGTCGCGTCCCAGGACTGACCGGCCTGCGCTAGTCGTTGGCCTGCAAGCGGTCGCGCCGCCTATACCGCCAGCTGCTGCAGCAGATACAGCCGCTGGTACAGGCCACCCTCGATCCCCATCAGTTCCTCGTGCGGCCCCGATTCCGTAATGCGCCCATGGTTCAGCACCACGATGCGGTCGGCGTCGCGGATGGTCGACAGGCGGTGCGCAATGGCGATGATGGTCACCCGTCCGCGCACTTCCTCCAGCGCCTGCTGCACGATCTGCTCGGTGGCACTGTCGATGCGCGAGGTGGCTTCGTCGAGCAGCAGGATGCGCGGCTCGCCGGCCAAGGCGCGGGCGATGGCGATCAGCTGCTTCTGTCCCGAGGACAGGCGCGAGCCGCCTTCGCCGAGCGAGGTGTCGTAGCCGTTTTCCAGCGCCGCGATGAAGTCGTGCGCGTGGGCCGCGCGCGCCGCCGCTTCGATGCGTTCCAGCGGCAGCCCGCGCCCCATGTCGATGTTCTCGCGCGCCGACGCCGCCAGGATAAAGGGGTCTTGCGGCACCAGGCCGACTTCGTTGCGGAAGCGTTCGTTGTCGATGCCGGCAATCGGTTCGCCGCAGATCTCGATCGTGCCTTCGCCGTTCTCCCGCTCGGCGCTATAGTAGCGCAGCAGCAGCGACAGCAGGGTCGACTTGCCGCTGCCGGTGTGGCCGACGATGCCGTAGAAGGCGCCCTGCGGGATGTCGAGCGAGATGTCGTGCAGGACGTTCTGGCCCGGCACGTAGGCAAAGGTCAGGTTCTTCACCCGCACTGCCGGCGCATCCTTCGATGCCGCCATGCGCGTGCCGCCCGTGCGGCCGGCCGCGTGTTCGGCGGCGCCGGCTTCGGCCAGCAGCGCCTCCACGCGCGCGCTCGCCACCACCGCCTGCTGCAGGCCGCTGAACTGCATCGTGATCTGGATGAGGGGTTCGACCACGCGCGCGATGTAGCTGATGAAGGCGTACAGGATACCGACTTCCACCGCGCCGATCTCACGCCGCCCGAAGGCGAAGATCACCACCGCCAGCAGCACCACGTTCAGCAAATCGAGCGCGGGGCGCAGCAGGAAGGCGTTCACGCGGATCTCGGCGATGCGCGACTGGTAATGGCCCTCGTTGGTATGCGCGAAGCGCTCGCCGAAGCGGCCCGCCGCGTTGCTGGCCTGGAGCACGCTCATGCCGCCGATCGATTCGGCCATCTGCCCGTTGATGTCGCTGCGCAGGGCGCGTGCGCGCGTTACCGCCGGCCCCGACAAACGCTGGTAGAGCCAGACGATGACCAGCACCGCCGGCAGCAGGGCCAGCACGATGATCATCAGGCGCCAGTCGAGCCAGGCCATGGCCACCGTGGTGCCGAGCAAAACGATGGTGCTGTCGAGGATGGAGAACAGCACCTGGATGTAGAGCTTCTTCACCGCCTCGGTGTCGTTGGTCACGCGGCTGACCAGCTGGCCGGTGATGGCGCGGTCGAAGAAGGCCATCGGCAGGCGCAGCACGTGGCCGTACACCCATTCGCGCAGGCGCTGCACCGAGCGCATCGCCAGGCCGGACAGGCGCACCAGCTGCAGGTAGCGCAGCCAGGTCGAGAGCCAGCCGGTGATCAATACGCCGCCCAGCAGCAGGGCCATGCGCGTCCAGTCGGCATGGCGCGGCACCAGGTGGTCGTCGATCAGGGCCTTGCCGAGAATGGGGCCGACCACTTCCAGCGCGGCCGCAATGACCAGCCAGAAGGTGGCCCATTTCAGGTGCCGGATGTCGGGCCAGGCGGCGCGCCGCAGCAGGGCGGCGGCGCGCTTGGCTTCGGCGCGTCCGGCCTTTTCGACGGTCTTCGATTTTTCAGCTTGCATCGATGCTCGCCTCCAGTTGTTGATAGCGCCACTGGCTGGCATACCAGCCATCCAGTTCCAGCAGGGTGTCGTGGCTGCCGGATTCGACCACGCGGCCATTCTTCAGCACCACGATCAAATCGGCGTTCACCACGGCGGACAGGCGGTGGCTGGCGATGATGGCGGTCAGTTCCGGGCGCGAGGCGCGCAGTTCGTTCAGGTGCTCCAGGATGTTGGTCTCGGTGCCGGTGTCCACCGCCGACAGCGCGTCGTCGAGCAGCAGCAGCGAGCTGTCGGCCAGCAGCGAACGGGCAATCGCCACCCGCTGGCGCTGGCCGCCCGAAAGCGTGATGCCCTTTTCGCCGACCGGCGTGTCGTAGCCCTGCGGGAAGCGCAGGATGTCGTCGTGGATCGCCGCCATCTTTGCCGCTTCCTCGACTTCCAGGCGGCTGGCGCCGGGGCGGGCGAGGGCGATGTTCTCGGCGATGCTGGCCGAGAACAGGAAGGATTCCTGCGGTACCCAGCTGGTAGCCGCACGCAGCGCCGCCAGGCGGTAGTCGGGCAGCGGGTGACCGCCCCAGGTCACCGTTCCCTGTTGCGGCTCGGCCTGGCGCAGCAGCACGCGCAGGAGCGTGGACTTGCCGGCGCCGGTCGGGCCGACCAGGCCCAGGGTCATGCCGGGGCGCAGGGCCACCGACACCTTGTCCAGGGCGGGTTGGGATGCGCTGGAATAGGTGAAGCTGACATCGCGAAGCACCAGCGGGCCATCCTGTATGGCGTCGAGGCGGCCTTCGTCGACCACGGTGAGTGGCGCGTCCAGCATCGGCTGCAAACGCGCCAGGCCGGCGCGGCCACGTTCGATCAGCGACAGCACCCAGCCGGCCGCGAACATCGGCCAGATCAGCTGGCCCAGGTACATGGTGAAGCTGGTCAGGGCGCCGATGGTCAGCTGGTTCTGCCAGACCAGGTAGCCGCCCAGGCCTAGGGTCAGCGTGCTGGCCGCGGTGAGGGTCAGGCCGACGGCCGGCTCGTAGGCCGCTTCCCATTTCTGGGCGGCCAGGCTGGCGGCGGAGGCTTTACCCGCCAGCTCGCCGAACTGCGCGGCGCTGCGCGCTTCCAGGCCCAGGGCGCGCAGAGTGCGCACGCCCGACAGCGATTCCTGCACCTGGTCGTTCAGGTCGGAGAAGCGTTTTAGTGAATCGGTTTCGGCGGTGTGGATGTGGCGCGAGATATACCAGAAGGCCAGGCCCATCAGCGGGAAGGGCAGCAGGGCGATCAGGGCCAGGCGGTAGTCGACGCCGAGCAGCATCACGCCCAGCACCATCACCAGGGTCAGGGTGCCGTCGAACCCGGCCAGCATGGCTTCGCCGGCGGCCATCTCGATGGCGTCGATGTCGTTGGTGCCGAGCGCCATCAGGTCGCCGGTGCGCTGCTTCTGGTAGAAGGCCGGGCCCTGTGCGGACAAACGCGCATACAGGCGCATGCGCAGCTCCACGCCCAGGCGGTAGGCCGCCGAATACAGGCGGATGCGCCAGCACACGCGCAGCACGTAGATCGCCACGCCCAGGGCCAGCAGCTCGGCGATGCCGATCATCAGGTCGCGCTGCGACAGCGTGTGCGCGGCCAGGCCGTCGATCATGGCGCCGACCTTGCGCGGCACCAGGATGCTGCACACCGCCACGCCGACCAGCATCACCGCGGATGCCGCGTAGGCTTTCCAGTGGCGGCGCACGAAGCCGGTCACCAAACTCGCTAAACTCATGGGAATTCCTTGCATTGCCGCCCGCGAAAAAGAAAGCGGGCCGAAGCCCGCTAGTCTACTTTCTTTGCCGGAGCGGCGCAGCGCGCCTGCCAGGCGCCTGACACAGCCTTCATGGCTGGGTTGCACCGTCTCGCCGTACTCACGTACTGTCTTCGACGCTGCGTCGGGTGGCCGCATCCCTTCCCTGAAGGCTGTCTCAGGCGCCTTGTGTTCTAGCGATTGAGCGCTCAGCTGTTCTTCTTGCGGCCACGCCCGCTGCGAATCTCGGTGACCTTCGGCGCGCCGTTCGACGGCGCGGCAACTGGCGGCGTGGCCTCGATCGGCTCCACCTTCGGCAGTTCGATCTCGACGTCGACGTCGACCGGCACGCTGGCGGCAACCGGGTGCGGCGGCGCCAGCGGAACGTCGAGGATGTCGCTGGTGGCCCTGGCGATCGGGGTCGGCTCGACCGGCGGGACGATGTCGGACACGGCGATGGGATCGAGGACGACGTCGGCGGCGGACACCGAGACGGGGGCGGCGGCGGTATCCGGCGCGGTAGCCTCGCCCACAGGGCTGGCGTTGCGCTCGGCCGTGGCTTCAGCTGCAGCATTGACGAACGTCTCGCTCGCCGCCATTGCCTGCTGCACGCTTTCCGCCACCGGTTCCGCAGCCGATTCTGCAATCGATTCGGCCAATGCGAGCGGCGCGGCCAGTGCCGGCGCATCCGCCGCCGCTTCCACCGCATACGTTTGCAGGGCCGCGCCGCGCAGGCCGGCGGCAATGTTGAACAGCTCGTGGCCGTAGTCGAACAGGGTGCGCAGCTGGCGCTGCGACTGGGCGCCGATGGTCAGGAGGTCGCGCGGATCGCGCACGGCCAGCAACTGGCGCATGGCGTTCGAGGAATGCTCGGCGGTGGCGCGCGACAGGTCGAGATTGAGCGCGAATACGCGGCTGGTACGGTCGAGTACACCGTCGCCCAGGCTGCGCAGGAAGGCGAACTGGCGGTCGAGCTGGGTCTGGCGTGCTGCTTGGAACTGTTCTGGAAGTGAAGTCATCGGTATTCCTTATCGTTCGGTTATGGCGCACTGCAACATCCGGCCAGTGTAGACCTGTTGCAGAGTGTTGGAAAGCACAATCTGCCTCAGCCGGCGCGTTGTCGTATCCATACAATCTTGCACTGCAGCACTGTTACAAAGTGACACGCTAATGTCCTTTGCATGAGCAGGGAAATGGCTACAATGATTTCGACCAGACTGAGGAGTGGCCATGGACCTTGTTGTGCGCAATGCCAGCCTGCCGGACGGACGCACCGGCATCGATATCGCCGTGCAAGACGGCCGCATTGCCGCCCTCGGCCCGGCGCTGGTCGTGCAGGGCGCGCGCGAGATCGATGCCGGCGGCGACCTGGCCAGCGCGCCCTTTGTCGACGCCCATTTCCACATGGATTCCACCCTCAGCTATGGCATGCCGCGCGTTAACGCATCCGGTACGCTGCTGGAAGGCATCGCGCTGTGGGGCGAACTCAAGCCGCAGCTGGTCCAGGACGCCCTGGTCGAGCGCGCGATGCAGTATTGCGACTGGGCCGTGGCGCGCGGGCTGCTGGCGATCCGCACCCACGTCGACGTTTGCGACGAACGCCTGCTGGCGGTCGAGGCCCTGCTCGACGTGAAGCGCCGCGTGGCGCCGTACATCAACCTGCAGCTGGTCGCCTTTCCCCAGGACGGCCTGCTGCGCAGCCCCGGCGCCTTCGACAACCTGAAGCGCGCGATCGGCATGGGCGTGGACGTGGTCGGCGGCATCCCGCACTTCGAGCGCACCATGGCGCAGGGCGCCGAGTCGGTGCGCCTGCTGTGCGAATTCGCGGCCGAACAGGGCCTGCGCGTGGACATGCATTGCGACGAGACCGACGATCCGCTGTCGCGCCACATCGAGACCCTGGCATATGAAACCTGGCGCCTCGGTATGCAGGGCAGGGTGGCCGGCTCGCACCTGACATCGATGCACTCGATGGACAATTATTACGTGAGCAAGCTGCTGCCGCTGATGCGCGAATCCGGCGTGGCGGCGATCGCCAACCCGCTCATCAACATCACCCTGCAGGGCCGCCACGACACCTACCCGAAGCGGCGCGGCATGACCCGCGTGCCCGAGTTGCTGGCCGCCGGCATCGACGTCGCCTTTGGCCACGACTGCGTGATGGACCCCTGGTACGGCCTGGGTTCCGGCGACATGCTGGAAGTGGCTCACATGGGGCTGCACGTGGCCCAGATGACCGGGCAGGAGGGCATGCGCGCCTGTTTCGAGGCCGTCACTTCTACCCCGGCGCGCATCCTCGGCCTGGAAGGCTATGGCCTGGCGCCGGGCTGCCATGCCGACTTCGTGCTGCTCGACGCCGCCACGCCGGTGGAGGCGATCCGCCTGCGCGCCGCGCGCCGGCTCGTGGTGCGGCGCGGCAAGGTGGTGGCCGAAGCGCCGTCCATGCGCGCGGCCCTGCACCTGCCCGGGCGGCCCGCGAGCGTCGACTTTCGAATCGGACGCTGAATCGGCGGGAGCCGGTGCTAGAATCCCCAGCCCATGTAGTTTTTGATAAGTTTCCAGCCGAGCCGTGAAAGATATCCAGATCCGCCCCGCCACCAGCGCCGATTTCGACGCGATGTGGAACATCTTCAGCGCCCACGTCGCCGCCGGGGAAACCTACCCCTTTGCGGCAGATACCTCGCGCGACGCCGCGCATGCCTACTGGCTGGGCGCCAACGTGACCACGCGCGTGGCCGTGCTCGGCGCGCGCGTGCTCGGCATGTACCGGGTGGTGCCGAACCAGCTCGGGCGCGGCCACCATGTGGCGAACGCTTCCTACATGGTCAGCCCGACGGCGCAGGGCGTGGGCGTGGGCCGCCTGATGGGCCAGGACAGCCTGGACGAGGCGCGCCGCCAGGGCTACCTGGCCATGCAGTTCAACTACGTGGTCAGCACCAACACGGCCGCCGTCATGCTCTGGAAAAAGCTCGGCTTCTCGATCGTCGGCACGCTGCCGAAAGCCTTCCGCCACCGGCGCTTGGGCTATGTCGATGCGTATGTGATGTACCAGTTGTTGCAGGACCCGGACCACTGGCCCACCACCGACGAATAAGCGCGCCCGACACCGCTTCGCACTCTGTGCGGTGCAGCACGGACGAGCCATGGCGCGGTGATACGATGAAGAGGTCGACCTGACCCTTTTATCGAAAGTTTCATTCCATGCCGAACCTCGAGCCAGACAAGAACGCTGCCTTCTACGTGGTGCTCAACGCCGGCTCCGGTCATTCCGAGACCGAGCTGCGCTGCTCGACCATCCGCGACGTGCTGGGCGAAGCCGGCCGCACCTGCCATCTCGAGATCGTGGAAGACGCCGCCGACCTGGCCGACACCGCGCGCCGCATGGCGCAGCAGGCCAAGGACAACGACGGCGTGCTGGTGGCGGCCGGCGGCGACGGCACCATCAACACCGTGGCGCACCAGGCGGTATTGCAGGGCTGCGTGTTCGGCGTGCTGCCGCAGGGGACCTTCAATTACTTTGGCCGCACCCACGGCATTCCCGAAGACCTGGCTGAGGCGGTGCGCTCGCTGCTTACCTCCACCGTGCAGCCGGTGCAGGTGGGCATGCTGAACGACCGCATTTTCCTGGTCAACGCCAGCGTCGGTTTGTATCCCACCCTGCTCGAAGCGCGCGAGCACGACAAGCAGCAGTATGGGCGCAGCCGCGTGGTGGCCATCCTGTCGGCGCTGAAGACCGCGCTGGGCCGGCACCGCGCGCTGCGCATCGCCCTCGAGACCGAAGGCCACACGCGCAAGCTGCGCACGCCCACGCTGTTTGTCGGGAACAACCGCCTGCAGATGGAGCAGGTCGGCATGGAACCTTTGAAATCGGCGCTGGAAGACGGCGAACTGGCGGCCATCGCGCCGCGCCGCGTCGGCAAGCTGGGCATGCTCGGCCTGCTGCTGCGCGGCGCCCTGGGCCGCCTGGGCGAGGCCGAGAACGTGATTGCCTTCTCCTTCAAGCGCCTGACGGTCAAGCACGCGCGCCTGTCGCCGCGGCGCACCGTGAAGGTGGCCACCGACGGCGAGGTCACGCGCATGAAGATGCCTCTCGAATTCCGCGTGCTGGAAGGGCGCCTGGCGCTGCTCAAGCCGCCGCACGCCCAGGCCGACTCGCGCGACGCCGCCTGATTTTTTATCCAACAGGCGGGGGGCGTAGGGTGGACTCCTGAGTCCACGCGGTCGTGCCTTCGTGCACCGCAGTGCTTGCGAACAGCGTTGCAGTACGCGTTATGGGCTTACGGTCCATATATCGACATGCGTAGGGTGGACCGCGTGGACTCAGGAGTCCACCCTACGGAATCGCGCGACGCCGCTTGAGCGCTATTCCACGCGTTGCAGGCGGATGCCGAAGATGTCGACGCGGTTCCAGGGGCCGCCGCTACCGCCGGCGCCGCTGAAGCTGGCATTGCTGTCGAGGTAGCTCATGTTGTAGAAGTCGCTCATGCGCAGGGTGTAGGCGCCGGGCTGCAGCCTGGCCGCCAGCGGCGTCGACAGCACCGTCGGCGTGTGCGGCTTGTCGAACTTCGCGTGCGGCAGCTGGACCACGCCTTGCGCCACGGTCCGGCCCTGGGCGTCGATCACGGCCAGCCACTTCACGCCATTGCTGATGCCCAGGTTGATCTGGTTCGCGCCGTTGTGATAGCGGATTTGCACGCGGTAGTCGCCGGGTTCGCCGATTGCTATATCGCGCACCTCGAAACGGTCCGTCGGCTGGCCCCAGTCGGCCAGGCGCGGCGCGGCGTAGCGGCCGGCGGCGGGCGTCACCTTCAGGCTGGCCTGCACGCGGGGGTCGGTGACCGGGATCTCGACGGCCGGCGCCACGCAGCGCGGCACGCTGTGGTGGCTGCGGTTGCCGGAGCCGGTGAACTGCGCCTCCACCGCATAGCAGGCGTGCAGCGCGGCCTCGCGGTCGGTCCAGGCGCCGGCCGGCACGCGGGCCGCCACCAGCTTGCCGTCGCGGTAGACGTTGTAGACCGTGGCGGCGCCGGTGCTGGCTCCATCGCTCCCTTCGCCGGCGCCGATCCGCAGCCGCGCGCGGCCGTCAAGGCCGCGTTCCAGCGTCTCGATGCGCGGTTCGCGCGGGGCGAACACGGCCGGGGATTCCACGTAAGGATCGGCGTTCACGCGCCGGATCGTGCTGTCGCCGCCCACCAGTGCACCGAGGCGGATCTCGATCATGTCGCCGTCGCGCAGCGCCGCCCACGGGATGGTGGCGGAGGACGGCTGGCCGTTGTGCAGGACGGCCGCGACCTGGTAGTAGCCCTTGCTGCCGCTTGCCGGCGGCAGCAGCAAACGCACGCCGATGCGCTGGCCGCGCAGGCGCAGGTTGTGCAGCGTGGCCTGATCGCTGTCCCTGAAGGTTTCGCGGCGCAGTTTCGCGGTGACGAAAGGCGCCAGCCTGATCCCGTCGTCGCTGGCGGACACGCCGAACACGTTCTCGACCACCATGCCGATGTAGGCGCCGACCGACCACAGCTGGCGGCGCGAATTGATCACCGGCCCGATCAGCTCGGGATGCTGCTCGTCGAGCAGCAGCGGCTGGCCGGACAGCCACTCCAGGTTTTCCATGTTCGAGATGTTCAGGGCCGCGCCGCGCATCAATGACTCGTAGGCGGCATCGGCCACGCTGGCATTCTTGCCCAGCACCGCCGCCTTCAGGCCGTAGCCGGTCACGAAGGGCCACATCGCGCGGTTGTGGTAGACCGGCGTGCCCTGCTGCTGGGGCCAGATCACGGGCGGGCCCATCGGGCCGTGCGGATAGCGCGCCAGGATGCTGCGCGTCTGCGCTTCATCGGCAATGCCGGTAACGATCGCCAGCGACTGCCCCAGCCAGTCGAACTTGTGCATGGCGGCGCCGTCGAAATGGGCGGCGCTGAGGCTGCTGTACATGCCGGCGTCGGCCAGCCACAGCTTGGCGTTGACGGCCTGTTTCAGCTCGGCCGCCCAGCCCGCGTAACGCGCGGCGCGCGCCGCGTCGCCCTGTTCGCGCGCCAGCTGCGCCGCCAGCTGCAACGCCTGGTAGTGCGTGGCATTCGTCGACACCGACTTGGCGCTCGCCATCGAGGCCAGGTCGTCGACGATCCAGCTGGCGTAGCTGTTCTCGCGCCAGTCGAGGAAGCTTTGCTCGCCGGTGTACAGCCCGTCCTGCGGGTCGAAGGCGGCGACGCGGTCGATCTCGATCGTGTTCGACAGCGCCTTCAGTGCCTTCGCCGCAAAAGCCTGGCGTTCGGCCGGGGGCAGGGTGCGCAGCACTTCCTCGGCGGCGAAGGCCCAGGTCATGCGGTCGGTGCTGACCGGCCAGCTGCCGCCGCTGCCGGTGTCCTGCACGATCTGCAGGCCGTCCGCCGAGCCGGCCACCTGCGGCGCCTGCGCGATGCCCGCACGCCAGCCGGCCAGCTTGAAGTCCAGCGAATTGCGCACGCGTTGCGGGTCGAGCAGGGCCAGGCCCAGGTCGGCCGCGTAGGACAGGTCGCGCGTCCACACGTAATGCCACTTCTCGCCGGTCTCGAAGCAGTCGCAGGGAATCGCCGCGCCGCCGTTGTAGTTGCCATCCCTGATGGCGCTGACGGCATCCTGGGCCATCTCGCTGCCCGCCAGCGCGAACAGGGCGTCGAAGGCGAGGTTGCCGCTGCGGGTGTAGGGGCGGTCGGCGGTTTCAGAGTAGGTGGCGTGCTGCGGCACCGGGTCGCGCAGCTGCATGGTGCTGGAATGCGTGTAGCTGCGCAGCTGGGCCTCGGGATCGGCCAGCGAAAAGCGCGCCTCTTCAAGCTTGCCATCCCAGGTCGGCCAGGCCAGCGTCGACACGCGCGTGCGGCCGGCATGCGGGTCCGGCGCCGCTGCGGCTGCCTTGTCTTCCAGGCGCGTCACGGTCAGCTGCGGCGCCCGCGGATTGCGGGCGTCGAGCGTGAAGCGGTAGGTGCCGGTGCTGCGCACGAACAGGGTCGCCTCGGGGCCGGCCTGGGTCTCGAGCGGCAGCGTGGCGCCGGGCTTGACGGCGACGCTCTTGCCCGCATCCGGCACCCATTCCTGCTTCCACTCCTTGTCGCCGATCTTGAAGCCGTGGTTGCCATGGCTGACCAGGATGTCGGCCTGGTAGATGCCGCCGCCCTGGTGCTGCAAGGGATTGTCGACGCCCCAGGCGTTGAAGCCGCCGCGCACGTAGAACTCCTGGCGCAGCGGGCCGGGGTCGGCAGCGACGGCGGAGATGGTGTTGGCGAAGAGGGCTGCACCCAGCAGCCAGCGGTGTGAGGACATGCGGGTTCCTGTCAGCGGTATTCGTTGCGTTCGACGATGCCGCGCAGGACGTCGCGCCCCTGCAGCATCGGGAAGTCCTGCGGGCGGTAAGCCCTGGGCTGCGCGAAATGCAGCGGCCCGATCGCGGCGGCGTACGAGGCGCGTACCGGTTCCGCAGGCAGGGCGCGCCCGTCCAGCAGCACGCGCTTGCCGGCGATCGCCAGTGTCGCCGGTTTGCCGGGCGTGAGCGCAAAAGCGACCTGCGAGCGGCTCTTGTCGGGGTTCAGGTAGGCCATGCGCAGCGTGCGCGCCGCCTTGCCGCGCAGCGTGAAGGTCCAGCGCTCGCCGCCGTCCGCGCGTTCGAAGTCGACCTCTACCGCTTCATCCACGCCGAAGGGCAGGGCTGCGCCGAAGCGCTTCCACTGCGTGGGGATGGCCGGCTCGAAGCCCAGGGTGTCGGCGCTCAGGTCCGGGCGGAAGCCGACGTAATCCTGGTAGGCGTTGCGCGCGTATTCGGCCACGCTCCACGACTGGGCAAAGGTGCCGGTCGGCCACAAGCTGCCATCCTCGCGCGGCAGGGCGTCCAGGTTCTCGCTCATGCTGCCGAGTGTGCCCAGGCCGAGGATTTGCTGCCCGAGGTTTTGCGTGAGTTGCCAGCCCAGGTCCTGGTAGCCGAAACGGTTCAGGGCGGTCACCGTGAAGCCGGCGTTCCAGCCCCAGATGGTGCCGTTGTGGTAGGCCGCATCCTTGTGGTGGAAGGCCGGGTTCTCGTGGCGCGGGTGGAAGTATGGATCGTCCTGCGAGAGCGAGGCGATGCCGTAGGGGTAGAGCAGCGCCGGCACGCTGCGCTTGAGCACCTGCGCCTGCACGGCGTCGGGCACGAACCCGCCGAAGGGGATCGAGGACAGCATCAGCGCGTTCGGGCGCAGTTTGGTGTCGCGGCTGCCGTCGGCGCGCAGGCGGTCGGCCATCGTCTTGCCATCCCAGAAGCGTTTCAGGAAGCTGGCCTGCACCTTGTCCGCCAGCGCCGTCCATGCGCGCGCCCGCGCTTCGTCGCCAGCCCAGGCCGCGAGGGTGGCGCCGCTTTGCAGCGCCGTGTGCCACAGGGCCTGGATCTCGACTGCATGCGGGCCGCGGTCCGACCAGGGCTGGTGGGTCGGGTTCTCGATGCGCGCGTCCATCCAGGTGTCGGAGGCCGCATGGCGCAGCAGGCCGTCGGCATCGGTGTAATTGGCGATGGCGCCCTCGACATACGGCACCGCCAGCTTGTACATGTCAAGCGCAAAGGCGCGGTCGCCCGTATAGCGGATGTATTCCATCGCCTCGCGCAGCATCCAGGGCGTGCCGTCCACCGTGTTGTAGATGATCTCGCCGGGAGACACGCGGTTCGGCACGCGGCCGTAGTCCTTGTCGCGGGGTTCGCGCAGGTTCTGGTAGCGCGCGAAGTTGGCCAGCACCGCCTTGGCGTCGGCGAATTCGCCCGACACCAGCAGGGTGCCGGGCAGGGCGATGAAGGTGTCGCGGCCCCAGTTCTCGCGGAACCAGGGCAGGCCGGCCCAGATGCCGGCGCCGTATTCGTTCACTACGAACATGCGCGCCGAGGCCTTGGCCCAGTTCAGCGCCTTGTCGTAGGCCTTGTCGCTTGTTGCCAGGTAGCTGCGGGTCAGGGCCTCGTACATCGCCTGGCGTTCGGCGCCGATCGCATCGCCCCGCGCCAGCGCGCGCGCCCGCGTCGCGGCTTCCTCAGGCGTGGCGCCAAAGGCGGCGATCACGGTGAACGAGCGCGCCGGGGCCTGGGTGGCCAGGGTCAGGTCCGTACCCAGGGTGAACGGCCGGTCGGCGGCGAGCGCCATGAACTGGGTCGCTCCCGCGCCCGGCGCCACGCTGACGATGCCGCCCGCCTGCGTGACCGCACCGGCGGTCTTCAGCAGTGGACGCAGCGCCAGCGTGGCATCCTTTTCGTTCGTGACGCGCAGGGCCAGCGCATGCTTTTTCGACAGCAGCGCCAGTTCCTCGACGGCCCCGTTCGCGTAGCGCACGCGGTGGCCCCAGGGCAGCACGTCCTCGGCGGCGCGGGTACGGTCGTTCTGCACGCCGCCCGTGAAGCTCATGTAGTTATGGAAGACCGTGCCGCTCTTGAACACATAGCCTTCGCCCTTGTCGTAGCTGTGCGTAAAACCTTCGAAGTAGCCGGCCAGGTTGTCGCCGGCCACAAAACGCGCCTGCTGCCCGGGCGCGGCTTCGATTGCCATGTCGGCGAAAAAGGCGTCGACACCCGGCTTCTCGACGGCGCCGGCGCTGCCGAAGGCGCAAGCCAAGGTTAGAGGCAGGGTCAGGGCCAGGATCGAGCGCGAAAGGGACGCCTGCATCATGCCCCCGGCAGTTCGACGACGACCACCGACTTCGGCGCCAGCTTCAGCTGCGTCGCCAGTTCGACCTGGCGGCCGGTAAGGATGTCCTTGCCGCCGGCGGCGCCCTTGAGCATCTCCTGGAAGCGCGCCGTGTCCAACGTTGCCGCCTTGTCGCCGTTGTTCATGGCGACCATGATGCGCTTGCTGTCGTTGTAGCGGAAGTAGACCCAGGTATTATCCTCGGGGCCGAACTGCATGGTGCGCCCGCTGTGGATGACGGGCTCGTTCTTGCGCCAGGTGGCGAGCTGGCGCACCAGGTCCTGGGCGGCGCGCTGCTGGTTCGTCAAGCCGGCGCCGGTAAACGCGTTCACCTTGTCGCCGGCCCAGCCGCCGGGGAAGTCGACACGGTAGCTGGCGTCGTCGCGCCGCTTGACGGTGCTGGTCATCAGGATCTCGTCGCCGCTGTAGAACTGCGGGATGCGCGGCATGGTCATCAGGAACACCATGTTCATGCGCCAGCGGCCGAAGTCTTCGCCGACCGCGCTGTACATGCGCGCGATGTCGTGGTTGCTGCCGAACAGGACCAGGTTCTGCGGCTCAGGGTACAGGTAGTCGAGCGAGAGCGTCTCGTAGACGTCGTTCAGGCTGCCGCCTTCCTTTTGCAGGCCATTGCGCATCGCCTGCATCAGCGGGAAGTCCATCAGGCTGGGCAGGTAGCTGACGTAGCCGTCGTGGTTCACCTTGCCGCGCTGCCAGCGCGCCACCACCGGCGGGCGGTTGTTCCATTCTTCGCCAACCATGTTCAGGTTCGGGTACTCGGCCATCAGGCGGCGCGTGTATTCGGTCAGGAAGGCGCCGTCGGAGTAACCGTAGGTGTCGATGCGCAGGCCGGACAATTTGGCGTACTCGATCCACCAGATGTTGTTCTGGATGAGGTAATTCGCCACCAGCGGATTGGTCTGGTTCAGGTCGGGCATGGTGTCGACGAACCAGCCGGCAGTGAAGTTCTGGCTGTCGGCCTTCGAGGCGTACGGGTCCTGCACGGCCACGTGGTGGTGGCGGGTCGGCACGAACTTGCCGCCGAAGTTGATCCAGTCCGGCGTCGGCACGTCCTTCATCCACCAGTGGTTGATGCCGATGTGGGACAGCACCACGTCCTGGATCAGGCCGATGCCGCGCTTCTTCGCTTCATCCGACAGGCGCACGAAGTCTTCGTTGCTGCCGTAGCGGGCATCGACCTTGTACAGGTCGGTGGCGCCGTAGCCGTGGTAGGAGTAGGCCGGCGCATTGTTCTCGACCAGCGGCGTCGGCCACAGCTGGGTGAAGCCCAGGTTGGCGATGTAGTCGAGGCGGTCGATGGCGCCCTGGATGTCGCCGCCATGGCGGCCGCCGCCGTTCTTGCGGTCGGCCTTTTCCAGCAGTCCGGCGACGCTGTCGTTGCCGGGCAGGCCGTTGGCAAAGCGGTCCGGCATGATCTGGTAGATCGCGTCGCTCGTCGTGAAGCCCTGGCGCTGGGCGGAGCCGGGCTCGCGCGCCAGCAGGCGGTAGGGATGGCGCTCGCTGCGGCCAGCACCCGTGAAGACGATCTCGAACTGGCCGGGCCTGGCGTCGGCGCCGATGTCCAGGTCGAGGAACAGGTAGTTGCCGTTGGCGACACGCGTGGCCGAGACCAGGCGCACGCCCGGGTAGTCGATGGTGGGCAGCATGCCGCCGATGTCCTTGCCATGCACCATCAGCTGCAGCCCCTTGTGCTGCATGCCGGTCCACCAGAAGGGCGGTTCCATGTGGTCGATGGCGGGCGCGGGAGTGGCCGCAAAAGCGGCGGCATGGGACAGGCTCAGGGCGACGAACAGACTGATCAGGGAAGGCTTCATGGCGGAATGGGCGAGGTAAGTGAAGGAAGCGCGAGCGCGCAGGGGAGGAAGTCGTAGTTTCGCTACATAGTTATTAGGCCGATGCGTGGGGAACGCCCGGTTGTCTCTCTATTATTGTGCCAAGCATACTATAGGGATATGCACAGGACAACGCAGACGTGTATCTAGTTTAGGTACATACAGCCAAAAATCGATGCCATTCGTTGGCCAGACCGCACATGTCTGGCAAAGCCAGTGAATATTTCGTCAAAGCAACACCGCCGACGTTAATGCACCGCAATAGTGCATTTTTGCACCTACTTGGTGAAAAGATACGAATTTGTAGTCCGACTACACTCGTGCATACCGCGCTCTGTAGCCGGAATACAACGTCTTCTGTTGTTCATTCTATACAATAGCAACATACGCTACGGAATCGCGTAGTGCCGAGCAACTCCCGTTGACAGTGCATCTAGTTTTAATACAGAATTGTTGCCAGAACGTCTAAAAAGGCGTTGGAATTGGATCCCGTGCCGTGGCTCTCCAGCTGTTTCCGGGAAATTACATAGTTTATTGAGGGGACAAATGAACAACTTCGCAAACAAGCGCGCTGCGAACACGGCAGACCGTGCATTCCCGCTGAGCCCGGTTGCAGCCGGCTGCACCGTTTTCCTGATGGCACTGGCCGGTAGCGCCTTTGCCCAGGAACAGCAACCGGCCACCACCGGCGCTGCCACGACGGCAACCACGGCCGACACCACCAACAACACGCCGAACAGCGCCGTGCCACCGGCCGAAGACGCTACCGTCAGCACCACGACCACCCCGGTCTCGACCGTCCGGGTGACCGGTATCCGCCGCGGTATCGAAGCGGCGATCTCGATCAAGAAGAATTCCACGTCGATCGTCGAAGCCATTTCGGCCGAAGACATCGGCAAGCTGCCGGACCAGAGCGTCGCCGATTCGATCGCGCGCCTGCCGGGCGTGTCGGCCCAGCGCGGCCGCAGCTCGGGCAAATCGTCCGACATCTCGGTGCGCGGCCTGGCGCCAAGCTTCAACGGCACCCTGCTGAACGGCCGCGAAATGGCCTCGACCGGCAATGCCCGTTCGCCTGAGTTCGACCTGTTCCCGGCCGAACTGATGGGTTCCGTCGTCATCTACAAGACCCCGGACGCGAGCGTCATCGGCCAGGGCCTGGCCGCGACCATCGACCTGCGCACCGTGCAGCCGCTCGACTTCGGCAAGCGCACCGTCGCCGTCAGCTACAAGAAGAGCCAGCTGGGCGTGAAACAGCGCGACGGCCTGCCGGAAGGCGACGGCAAGCGCTACACCCTGTCGTACATCGACCAGTTCGCGAACCGCACCATCGGCGTGGCCATGGGCTTCACCCGCTACGACGAACTCGGCGGCGGCCAGTCGAAGTTCAATTCCTGGGGCACCGCCTCGATGGATTACAACGGCGCCAGCGTCACCGTGCCGAACGGCTTCGGCTACGACACCGAACAGAACAACCACAAGCGCGACGGCGCCTTTGCTTCGCTGCAGTACCGTCCGAACAAGAACTTCAAGTCGACCGTCGACCTGTTCTACTCGGCTGGTGAAACCGGCCTGAAGAAAACCGGCTTCGAAGGCGGCGTGGCCGGCAACGGCGGCGGCGCCTATGAGCTGCCGCACGTGCTGACGAACGCCACCATTGCGAACGGCGTCGCCACCAGCGGCACCATCACCAACTGGAAGGGCGTGGTCCGTAACCACTACGAAGGCGCCGAAGACGACCTGAAGACCATCGGCTGGAACAACGAACTGCGCTTCGGCGACTGGACCACGATGGCCGACCTGACCTGGTCGAAAGCCACCAAGCTGGGTTCGCGCTACGAAACCACGGCCGGCACCCTGCCGGGCCAGCAGGATACCCTGGCGTTCAGCGGCTTCAATGGCGCCAACGTCACCCAGGTGAAATACACCCCGGGCCTGAACTACTCGGACCGCAACGCGGTCAAGCTGACCGACACCATGGGCTGGTCCGGCGGCGCGGCGTCGCCGCAGGCCGGCTATCTCGGCCAGCCTTACGTCGAGGACGAAGTCAAGGCGATCCGCCTGACGGCCAAGAAGGCCATGGAATGGGGCCCGCTGACCGCCACCACCTACGGCTTCAACTACACCGCGCGCGACAAGGCCCGCAGTGGCCAGGATGGCCGTCTGCTCGTCATCGGCGGCGACCCGAACGGCTTCACCGACGTGCCAGGCACCGGCGTCGCACCAGCCGGCGCCTCGGGCTTCAACGTCGTGACCTGGGACCCGCGCGGCTCTCTCGGCACCGTCTACCAGCTGGCGCCGAAGGTCGACGCCGACATCCTGAACAAGTTCTGGGATGTGAAGGAACGCATCTCGACCGCCTACCTGATGGGCGACCTGGATGGCAGCGTGTATGGCCTGCCTTACCGCGGTAACGTCGGCGTGCAAGCCATCCACACCGACCAGACCGGCGGCGGCTACCAGATCGACAACGGCCTGTGCACCGGCAACACCATCGAAACCTGCCCAGGCAAGCGCGTTACCGACGGCGAGAAGTACTGGGATGTCCTGCCGAGCCTGAACCTGTCGTTCGACCTGGGCCAGGACCAGATGCTGCGCTTCGGCCTGGCCAAGGTGGTCTCGCGCGCCAACCTGGATGACCTGCGTGCCGGCTCGAACGTCACCCTGGGCAACCTGCAGGGCGTGTCGATCCTGACCAGCAGCGGCGGCAATCCGCACCTGAAGCCGTTCCGTGCCAAGGCACTCGACCTGTCGTACGAGAAGTACTTCGGCAACAAGGGTTACGTCAGTGCCGCGCTGTTCTACAAGAAGCTCGATACCTACATCTTCCGTACCTCGCGCTTCTACGACTTCGCCGACACCATCACCCCGGGCACCTCGCTGCCGCTGACGGGCGAGTACGCCGGTTCGACCATCGGCCGCCTGACCGAGCCGCGCAATGGCAGCGGTGGCAACATCAAGGGCTACGAGCTGGCGGTCAACCTGCCGTTCTCGATGGTCAGCCAGTACCTCGACGGCTTCGGTATCCTGGTCAACCACTCGGACACCAAGAGCAGCATCGAACTGCCGCGTGAAGGCTTCGCCAACGTGACCGGCAACGGCATCAGCATCCCGCTGCCTGGCCTGTCGCGCAAAGTGTCGAACCTGCGCCTGTACTATGAGAAGAACGGCTTCCAGGTCGCCGCTGCTGCACGCAAGCGTTCGAGCTTCCTGGGCCAGGTGTCGGACTACCAGGACAACACCCAGCTGACCTTCATCAAGGGTGAGACCATCGTCGACCTGCAGGCATCGTACGAGATCCAGAGCGGCTGGCTGAAGGGCACGAGCCTGTTCGTCCAGGCGCAGAACATGAACAACGAACCGTTCCTGGAATTCACCGACGACGAAAGCAACCCGACCAACCGCGTCGACTACGGCCGTACCTACCACTTCGGCGCCAGCTACAAGTTCTAAGCTGACCCTGAACTGAGTTACAGTAACGACCCCTGCCGGGCTCCCGCCTGCCAGGGGTCGTTTTCTTGACCTGAGCGAAACCACCATGCAGAACGTACCCATCAAGGACATCGTCATCGTCGGCGGCGGCACCGCCGGCTGGATGACGGCCGCCGCACTCTCGACCATCCTGAACGGCCGCTACAACATCCGCCTGGTCGAATCCGACGAGATCGGCATCGTCGGCGTCGGCGAAGCGACCATCCCGATGATCCAGCGCTTCAACCGCGTGCTTGGCATCGACGAGGCCGAATTCATGCGCGCCACCCAGGGCAGCTTCAAGCTCGGGGTCGAGTTCGTGAACTGGGGCCGCAAGGGCGAGCGCTACATGCACGGCTTCGGGCGCCTGGGCCAGGACCTGGCCACCGTGCCCTTCGAGCAGTACTGGCTCAAGATGCGCGCCATGGGTAAGGCGGCGCCGCTGGAGGAATACTCGATCGCGCGCATGGCGGCGAAAGCCGGCAAGTTCATGCCGGCACGCCAGGATGTGGGGAATTCGCCACTGGCCGACATCGCCTACGCCTACCACTTCGACGCCAGCCTGTATGCGCGCTACCTGCGTAAACTCTCGGAGTCGCGCGGCGTGACGCGTGTCGAGGGCAAGATCGTGCGCGCCACCCAGCGCCCCGGCGACGGCTACATCGACGCGGTGGAACTGGAGAATGGCACCCGCATCGGCGGCGACCTGTTCATCGACTGCTCGGGCTTCCGCGGCCTGCTGATCGAACAGACACTGCAGACCGGCTACGAGGACTGGAGCGGCTGGCTGCCGGCCGACCGCGCCCTGGCCGTGCCTTGCGAATCGGTGAAGACGATGACGCCGTTCACGCGCGCCACCGCGCACCAGTCGGGCTGGCAGTGGCGCATCCCGCTGCAGCACCGCACCGGCAACGGCCACGTGTACTGCAGCCGCTACATCAGCGACGACGAAGCGGCGGCCACGCTGCTGGCGAACCTGGATGCGCCGGCGCTGGCCGATCCGCGCCTGATCAAGTTCCAGACCGGCATGCGCAAGCAGGCCTGGAACCGCAACGTGGTGGCGGTCGGCCTGGCCGGCGGCTTCCTCGAACCGATCGAATCGACCAGCATCCACCTGATCCAGTCGGCAATCTCCCGCCTGATCGAGTTCTTCCCGGACCGCGGTTTCCAGGAGGTGGAGCGGGCGGAATTCAACCGCCAGTCGCGCTTCGAGTACGAGCGTATCCGCGACTTCATCGTGCTGCACTACCACCTGAACCAGCGCACCGACTCGCCGTACTGGCTGGCCTGCGCCAACATGGCGATCCCGGACACGCTGCGCCAGAAGATGGATTTGTATCGCGCGCGCGGCAAGGTGGTACGCGTGGACAACGAATTGTTCTCGGAAGTGGGCTGGATCCAGGTGCTGGAAGGGCAGAACATGCCGGTGAACGCGTATAATCCGCTGGTTGACGTGCAATCGGAGGCCGATATCGCCGACTACCTCGACAGCGTGCGCGGCGTAATCGCCAAGTGCGTGAGCGTGATGCCGACCCACGAGGAGTACATCGCGCGTCATTGCGCGGCGCCGAAGATGTAGCATTGTTCGTTTTTCCCGGCTTGCCGGCGACCGGTTTCATATGCAGCCCCTTGCGCAAGGCGCACGGGGCTTTTTTGTCGTTGTTTCCCCGGTTTTGTTAATTGTGTCCGTCCGTTCCCGGCGAGGGAGTAAACTGGCGGTTTAGTATTGTTTTTCGAAAGTCATCCATGTCCGACACCCCTATCCCATCGTTTTCCGACCTGAACATCCCGGCGCCCATCCTCAAGGCGCTGAAGGAAGTCGGCTACGAAGCACCGTCGCCGATCCAGGCCGCCACCATTCCCCTGCTGCTGGAAGGACGCGACGTGCTGGGACAGGCCCAAACCGGTACCGGCAAGACCGCGGCGTTCGCGCTGCCGGTGCTGTCGCGCATCGACACCAAGCAGACCGCGCCGCAGGCGCTGGTGCTGGCGCCGACGCGCGAACTGGCGATCCAGGTGGCCGAAGCCTTCCAGACCTACGCCGCGCACATGAAAAACTTCCATGTGCTGCCTATCTACGGCGGCCAGAGCTACGGCCCGCAGCTGCAGGCGCTGCGCCGCGGCGTGCAGGTCATCGTCGGCACCCCGGGCCGCGTGATCGACCACATCGAAAAGGGTTCGCTCGACCTGTCGCAGCTGAAGACCCTGGTGCTGGACGAAGCCGACGAAATGCTGCGCATGGGCTTCATCGACGACGTCGAGCAGATCCTGCAGCAGATCCCGGACGAGCGCCAGATCGCGCTGTTCTCGGCCACCATGCCGCCGGCGATCAAGCGCATTGCCAAGACCTACCTGCGCGACCCGAGCGAAGTAACCGTCGCCGCCAAGACCGGCACCGCCGAAAACATCACCCAGCGCTACTGGCTGGTGGCCGGCATGCAGAAGCTCGACGCGCTGACGCGCATCCTCGAGGCCGAACCGTTCGACGGCATGATCATCTTCGCCCGCACCAAGCTCGGCACCGAAGAGCTGGCGACCAAGCTGCAGGCACGCGGCTTTGCGGCCACGGCGATCAACGGCGACATGGCCCAGGTGCAGCGCGAGCGCACCATCGAGCAGCTCAAGAACGGCAAGATCGACATCCTGGTGGCCACCGACGTCGCCGCGCGCGGCCTGGACGTCGAGCGCATCAGCCACGTCATCAACTACGACGTGCCGTCGGACCCGGAAAGCTATACCCACCGCATCGGCCGTACCGGCCGCGCGGGCCGCAGCGGCGACGCCATCCTGTTCATCACCCCGCGCGAGCGCGGCCTGCTGAAAGCCATCGAGCGCGCCACGCGCCAGCCGGTGTCGCCGCTGACGCTGCCGACCGTGAAGGCCGTGAACGACGTGCGCATCGCCAAGTTCAAGGACCAGATCACGGCGACCCTGGAAGCCGGCGGCCTGGAACAGTTCCGCGAGCTGATCGAGGAATACGAGCGCGAGCAGAACGTGCCGGCGGTGGACATCGCCGCCGCGCTGGCAAAGCTGGGCCGCGGCGACGTGCCGCTGCTGCTGGAAAAGCCGGACCGCGAAGCCCGTCCGTCGAGCTGGGAAGACCGTCCGGCGCGCACCGACTTCGTCGAGCGCCTGCCGCGCGCCCCGCGCGACGCCGGCTGGGAAGAGCGTCCGGCACGTGCGCCGCGTGAGCAACGTGAGCCAGGCTTCCGCAAGGAGCGCGTGATGCGCGAACCGGAACCGGGCATGGCGACCTACCGCATCGAAGTCGGCCACGCGAACGGCGTCAAGCCGGGCAACATCGTCGGCGCGATCGCCAACGAAGGCGGCATCGAATCGAAGTACATCGGCCGCATCGAGATCTACGACGATTTCACCACGCTGGACTTGCCGAACGATCTGCCGAAGGACCTGGTGGATCACCTGAAGACCGTGTGGGTGGCCGGCCAGCAGCTGAACATCACGCGCGACGGCGAAGAAGCGCCGGCGCCGAAGAAGGCGGCCGGGCCGAAGAAGTCGTTCGGGGCCGAGCGTCGTATGGCGGAAAAGCCTGGCTTCAAGAAGCCGCGCAAAGCGTAATGATTGCGGCGTTGCCGCAATAGGGTAGGGTGGACGGCTATGCCGTCCACGCGTTCAACGAACGCTGGCATTATCGGCATTCATTCAGTCGCGAACGTGACCCGTAGGGTGGGCACTCCGTGCCCACGCGTTACGTGCTCTTCCGCGAGTCCGCGGCAGAAACAATTCGCTCCGAAGCGTTCGCCATCATCGTTGCGCTAACGATGTTCTCTCAGATGCTCTGCCATATGAATACGGCCCGGACGAATGCCGGGCCGCGTCAATGCGTCGTTCCGCGTGGGCACGGAGTGCCCACCCTACGTCAGCGGCCCGGCTGAATGTCGAGCCGCAATGGCGCATCGTACGTCAATGCACCGTCGCCAACGCCGGCTTGGCCTGATGCACGCTGGCCCCATCCTTCACCAGCAACCACAGCACGCTCGACACCGCCAGGCAGCCGCCGCAAATCAGGAACAGGACACTCTTGTCCGCCGCGTCCTTCAGCACATAACCCACCACCGTGGTCGCCAGCTGCGGCAACACCACCGACAGATTGAACAGCCCCATGAAGTAGCCCATGCGGCGCTTGTCGACCTTTTCGCTCATGATCGCGAACGGCAAACTGACCACCGCCGCCCAGCCGATCCCCACCACCGCCATCAGCACGTACAGCGACGCCGGCGAGCGCGCGAACAGCGCGATGCCGAAGTAGGCCACCGCCATGATGCCGATGCAGGCGGCCTGGGTGCGCACGCGGCCGATGCGCGCGCCGAGCGGCGCCAGCACCAGCGCCGGCAGCACGAAGCCGACCACGTTCATGATCGCGAACGAAATCGCGATCAGGTGCCCCGACTGCGCCGCCGATTCGGCGACCGTGGCGCCAGGCGCGACCACGTGCTGCTGGATAAAGGAGATGATGTAGACGAACATCGCCTGCACGCCGAACCAGCTGAAGGCGTGCGCCGTCCACAGCTTCCACAACTGCGGCCAGTCGGTGGTGGTCGACGTGGCAGCGACGTCTTCCCTGGTCTCGGGCGCCAGCTCGCGCGGCTCCTTGATCAGGAACACCGGCACGATCGAGAACAGCAGCACGATCACCACGCCCACCGAGATCAGCGCGTAGTTGTCGATGTAGGCGCCGATCAAATACGCCGTCACGCCCCAGAAGCCGGAAATGGTCTGCATCCAGGTATAGCCGCGCGTGCGGGCGTCGCCTTCCGGCGTGACGTCGGCGATGATCGAGCGGGTCGGGTTGAAGCTGATGTTGATCGACAAATCCAGCGTCAGCGCCACGATCACGGCGATCACCAGCAGATTGGTCACGCCGAACAGGTCGGCCACCATCTCGATGCGCGGCAGCAGGAATACCGACAGGGCGGCGAGGGTGCCGCCGATCAGGATGAAGGGCCGGCGCCGCCCGCCCCAGAACCAGGTCTTGTCGCTGATGAAGCCGATGATCACCTGGCCCAGGATGCCGGCCAGCGGGCCGGCGGCCCAGACGATGCCGATCTCGTGGATGTCGAGGTGGTACTTGGTACTCAGCAGCCAGCTAAGCGCGGAAATCTGGATGCACAGGGCAAAGCCCATGGCCGTGGCCGGCAAGCTGGTCAATGCGTAGAATGGATTGCTCAGCCGGCGCTGCATGTCGAGCATGGGGTCTCCTTGCTTTGTTATCTATTGTGTTATTTGACTACAAAAGGCCGTCGCAACAGGGCGGACATGCCGATTCTACTATGTCAGTGTTGGATTGACACTCGGAAAACACCATGTTATTTTGCTACAAATTATCCTGCAACCAGCCCGTCCACATGGCCTCCCGGACGGGAACGCTCCCCGCCACCCTCCAGCACCGCGCCTGACCAGCCGGCACGCAGTCATGGCGCGGCGTTTGCCACATACAGAGAGCCCGGCTTCAAGGCCGGGCCGCTTGGGGACATCGATGGACATGCACACCAACGCGCTCAAGAAGCCGCGCCTGTCGTTCTGGCAGCTGTGGAACATGAGCTTCGGCTTCTTCGGCATCCAGTTCGGCTTCGCGCTGCAGAACTCGAACACCAGCCGCATCTTCTCGACCCTGGGCGCGAACCCCGACGACCTGGCGCTGTTCTGGCTCGCCGCGCCGGTGACCGGCCTGCTGGTGCAGCCGGTGATCGGCTACATGAGCGACAACACCTGGCACCCGAAGTGGGGCCGGCGCCGTCCCTTCTTCTTCATCGGCGCCTTCCTAGCGGCGATCGCCCTGTTCCTGATGCCGAATTCCTCGGCGCTGTGGATGGCCGTGGCCGTGCTGTGGATGATGGACGCCGCGATCAACGTGTCGATGGAGCCGTTCCGCGCCTTTGTCGGTGACAAGCTCGACCCGACCCAGCAGACCGCGGGCTACGCGATGCAGACCTTCTTCATCGGCTGCGGCGCGGTGATCGCTTCGCTGCTGCCGGCCATCTTCACCCACTTCGGCGTGTCGAACGTGCCGGTCGACGGCATGATCCCCGACACCGTGCGCTATTCCTTCTACGCCGGCGCGGTAGTGTTCATGGTGGCTGTCAGCTGGACCGTGTTTACCGCCGACGAACTGCCGCCGCCCGATCTGGCCAGCTTCCAGCAGCAGCGCCAGCAGGCGCGCCACATTGGCACGGCGCTGGCCGAGATCGTCGGCGGCTTCGGCAAGATGCCGAAGACCATGGTGCAGCTGGCCTTTGTCCAGTTCTTCACCTGGATCGCGCTGTTCGCGATGTGGATCTACACCGGCAGCGCGATTGCCGACGCCGTGTGGGGCACGCGCGACGCCCAGTCGGCCGCCTTCCAGGAAGCTGGCAACCAGGTCGGCATCATGTTCGCGGTGTACAGCGGCGTGTCGGCGCTGGCCGCCTTCATTTTGCCGGTGTTCGCCCGCGCCACCAGCCGCAAGATCGTGCACTTCGTGTGCCTGGCCATCGGCGGCCTGAGCCTGGCGAGCATTGCGCTGATCGATACCAAGGACATGCTGATGCTGCCGATGGTGGGTGTCGGTATCGCCTGGGCCTCGATTTTGACGATGCCGTATGCGATCCTGGCGGGTTCGCTGCCGGCGGAGCGCATGGGCTACTTCATGGGGCTGTTCAACTTCTTCGTCGTGATTCCGCAGATCGTCAGCGGCCTGCTGCTGGGCTTCGTGACGCGCGAGTTCTTTGGCGGGCATACCGTGCAGACGCTGGTGCTGGGCGGCGTGTGCATGCTGGTGGCGGCGCTGTTGACGCTGGCGGTGACGGATAAAGCGCCGAACCAGGCTTGATCGGGGCCGGAGCGTGTCCCGTAGGGTGGGCACTCCGTGCCCACGCGGTACGGACGTCTCTGGCATACGCTGCGTGGAACGTTCGCTCGCGCGGCTTGTGGCGGCCACGAACTTCGGACTTCGGATGGGTTTCGAGCGAATTCCATCGGCCGCGGGTGCAAGGACGCGCACGTAACCGCGTGGGCACGGAGTGCCCACCCTACGAAGATCGGCACCTCCATGATCCAATCCCTTGCGCCACGATTTCGGCTCCTGTCGTATCGTAACGTTTTATCAACAAAACGTTGATAACCGAATTCATACACAGGAGCCAAGCATGACGATCCAAACCGTGGCGACCACGCCGTTCGCCGGACAGCGTCCGGGCACCTCGGGCCTGCGCAAGAAGGTCACCGAGTTCCAGCAGCCGGGCTACCTCGAGAATTTTGTGGAAGCCATCTTCCTGACCCTGGGCGACCTCACTGGCCAGACCCTGGTGCTGGGCGGCGACGGCCGCTATTTCAACCGCAGCGCCATCCAGACGATTTTGCACATGGCCGCCGCCCACGGCGTGGGCCGCATCCTGGTCGGGCAGGGCGGCATCCTGTCGACGCCGGCCGTCAGCTGCGTGATCCGCAAGCACAATGCCTTCGGCGGCATCGTACTCTCGGCCAGCCACAATCCCGGCGGCCCGGACGGCGACTTCGGCATCAAGTACAACATCGGCAACGGCGGCCCGGCGCCGGAAAAGATCACCGAGGCGGTGTATTCGCAAACCCAGGGCCTGCTCAGCTACCGCATCAGCGACGCGCCGCCCGTCAACCTCGATGAAATCGGCACGACCCAGCTGGAAGGCATGCAGGTCGAAGTGATCGATTCCGTGGCCGACTACGCCGAGCTGATGAAAGGCCTGTTCGACTTCGACGCCATCCGCGCCCTGTTCGCGCGCGGCTTCACGATGCGCTTCGACGGCATGAGCGCCGTCTCCGGCCCGTATGCCAAAGCGATCATCGAAGGCATGCTCGGCGCGCCCGCCGGCACCGTCATCAACGCCGAGCCGCTGGAAGACTTCGGTGGCCACCATCCCGACCCGAACCCGGTCAACGCGGCCGAATTGATCGCCCTGATGAACGGCCCCGACGCGCCGGAATTCGGCGCGGCCTCCGACGGCGACGGCGACCGCAACATGATCGTCGGCCGCGGCATCGCCGTCACGCCATCGGACAGCCTGGCCATCATCGCCGCGAACGCAACGCTGGCGCCGGGCTACGCAGCCGGCATCAAGGGCATCGCACGCTCGATGCCGACATCCACCGCCGCCGACCGCGTGGCCGCAGCGCTCGGCATCGCCTGCTTCGAAACGCCGACCGGCTGGAAGTACTTCGGCAACCTGATGGACGCCGGCATGGTGACCCTGTGCGGCGAAGAGAGCTACGGCACGGGATCGAGCCACGTGCGCGAAAAGGATGGCCTGTGGGCCGTGCTGTTCTGGCTGAACATCGTCGCCGCCAGCGGCAAGACCGTGAACGAACTGGTAAGCGAGCACTGGGCGCGCTTCGGCCGCAATTATTATTCGCGCCACGACTACGAAGCCGTCGATGCCGCCGCTGCCGACGCCATGATGAACGCGCTGCGCGACAAGCTGCCGGCGCTGGAAGGACAAGCCTTGGGCGACTACCGCGTCTCCGTCGCCGACGACTTCGTCTACACCGACCCGGTCGACCATTCGGTGGCGACGAAACAGGGCGTGCGTATCATCATGGACGACGGCTCGCGCATCGTGTTCCGCCTGTCCGGCACCGGCACCGAAGGCGCCACCGTCCGCGTCTACCTCGAACGCTACGAGGCCGACCCAAGCCGGCACGACCTGGAAACCCAGGACGCCTTGTCCAACCTGATCGCGATTGCCGACGATGTTTCCGGACTGCGCCAGCGCACCGGCCGCCAGCAGCCGAGCGTGATCACCTGATCCAACCCACCACAGGAACCCCTGCATGAAACTACCCGCACTTGCCGCTTCGTTGTTGATCGCCTTTGCACCGCAAGCCCAGGCCCAGGCCCAGACCGGCATCGCCGCACCCTGGTCGGCGCCGGCCAAGCCTTTCGTCTGGGAGAACGCGACCGTCTACTTCCTGCTGACGGACCGCTTCAACAACGGCAACCCGGCCAACGACCTGGCCTACGGACGCAAGAAGGATGCGGCAGTGCTGCGCGGTTACATGGGGGGCGACCTGGCCGGCATCACGGCCAAGATCAAGGAGGGCTACTTCACCGACCTCGGCGTGACCGCGATCTGGATCACGCCGCCGGTCGAGCAGATCCACGGCGCCACCGACGAGGGCACTGGTAAAAGCTATGGCTTCCACGGCTACTGGGCGCGCGACTTCACGGCGGTGGACGCGAATCTCGGCACCGAGGACGACGTGCGCACCCTGGTCGATACCGCCCACGCCGCGGGCATCCGCGTGCTGCTCGACGTGGTGCTGAACCACACCGGCCCGGTGACCGCGCTTGACCCGGTGTGGCCGGCCGACTGGGTGCGCACCGGCCCGACCTGCACCTACAAGGATGCGCGCACGACCATGGATTGCACGCTGGTGAAGAACCTGCCCGACATCCTCACCGGCAGCGACAAGGCAGTAAGCCTGCCGCCGCAACTGGCGGAGAAGTGGAAGAAGGAAGGGCGCTACGAGCGCGAGGTGAAGGAGCTGGACGACTTCTTCAAGCGCACCGGCTACCCGCGCGCGCCGCGCTACTACCTGATGAAATGGCACGCCGACTGGGTGCGCAAGTACGGTTTCGACGGCTTCCGCGCCGACACCGTGAAGCACACCGAGCCGGGCCTGTGGAAGGAACTCAAGACCGTATCGAGCGCGGCCTTCGAGGACTGGAAGCGCGCCAACCCGAGCAAGAAGCTGGACGACACGCCGTTCTACATGACGGCCGAGGTGTACGGCTACGCGCTGCAGCATGGCCATGCCTACGACCTGGGCGGCATGACGGCCGACTACCCGGCCCAGGGCTTCGACAGCCTGATCAACTTCGCGATGAAGTCCGACGCCAAGGAAAGCTACGAAAAGCTGTTCAGCGCCTATTCGCAGGCGCTGCAGGGCCCGATGAAGGATTCCTCGGTGCTGAACTATCTGAGTTCGCACGACGACGGCGACCCGTACGACGCGATGCGCGAGCGTCCCTACGAGAGCGCCAACAAGCTGCTGCTGGCGCCGGGCGCCGCCCAGATCTACTACGGCGACGAAACCGCGCGCCTGCTGAAGGTGGAGGGCGCCGAGGGCGACGCCACGCTGCGCTCGTTCATGAACTGGGAAGAACTGGCCTCGAACGCCCAGCGCGGCCTGAACCGCGTGCGCGACGTGCGCGAGCACTGGGCGAGATTGGGCCGCTTCCGCCAGGCGCACCCAAGCGTAGGCGCCGGCGTGCACCAGATGATCCAGCACTACCCCTACGTTTTCAAGCGTACGTATGAAACGAAGGAGGTGACCGACCGCGTGGTGGTGGCGCTCGGCCTGCCTGTCGATAAACCGACCGCCGTGCCGGTGACCGGCGTCTTCATGGATGGCCAGACCGTGCGCGACTGGTACTCGGGCAAGACCGCCATCGTCAAGGGCGGCAAGGTGCAGTTCGATGCGCGCAATCCGGTGGTGCTGATCGGTTTGAACTGACGCGCTCCCGCGTCATCAATCCGTCACGCCGGCGTCACGGCTTAGTCATTTTGCAAGGTTAATGTTCGGTCACCTCAACCGTTCCTTGACCTTGCTCGATGAAACCGACCCTGTCGTCCTCCCGCACCACCTCCCTGCATCCGACCCGCCTTGCCTTTGCCGTGGCCGCCCTGTGCGCCTCGCTGGCCCACGCAGCGCCTGCCGAAAATACCCCGGCCGAAGACACCCCGGCCGCCGCCGAAGCGCCTGCCGTGCAGGACACCACGCCACCCGGCGCCCTGGCCACGGTCGAGATCTCGACCCGCAAGACGCGCTCCACGGTGGCCATGTCGGGCACCGAGATCCAGAAGGTGATGCCGGGCGTGAACCCGCTGAAGGCCTTGCAGGCGCTGCCCGGCGTGAGCTTCCAGACCGCCGACCCCTGGGGCAACAACGAACAGAACCTGTCGCTGTTCGTGCACGGCTTCAATGGCCAGCAACTGGGCTACACGATGGACGGCGTGCCGCTCGGCGACCAGCAGTACGGCAACTACAACGGCCTGGCGCCGCAGCGCGCCGTCACCAGCGAGAACGTGCGCAGCGTGGTGCTGTCCACCGGCGCCGGCGACCTCGGCACGCCCTCGACCAGCAACCTGGGCGGCACCATCGAAACCTATTCCAGCGACCCGCTCGATCGCCGCAACATCAATTTGCAGCAGACCCTGGGCAGCCACAAGGCCAGCCGCAGCTTCGTGCGCTTCGATTCCGGCGACATCGGCGGCGGCAACAGCTTCTATCTCTCGGGCCTGCACCACGAAGCCAAGGCCTGGGACTTCAACGGCAAGCAGAGCAACGACCAGTTCAATGCCAAGTTCGTGCACCAGGGAGAAAGCGGCAAGCTGACCGTGTTTGCCGACTGGTCCGACAAGACCGAGCCGAACGAGGACTCGACCCTGCACCAGGCCGGCCTGGCGGCGCCCTACACGCGCCCCTTCCTGTACCCCGACTTCGCCGCCGCGCTGGCCTACCTGGACGCGAACGGCGCGCCACCGGCAGCCGTCGGCGCCAACTTCCGCAACTACTACAGCGACGCCCAGCGCACCGACAAGCTGGCCTACGTGAAGCACGAAGCCTACCTGGGCCAGGATGCCACCTGGACCAACCAGTACTACTACCACCGCAACGACGGCGCCGGCGTGGTGGCCGGCCCGATCAACCAGGCCGGCCTGCCGGCGCTGTTCCGCGCCTATTACCCGAACCAGGACCTGAAGTCCGTGTTCGGCAATTCTGGCTACGCCACCCGCACCACCGAGTACAGGATCAACCGCCAGGGCCTGACCTCGACCCTGCGCTGGGACCTGGGTGAGCACCGCATCCAGACCGGCCTCTGGTTCGAGCACAACAAGTCGAGCGCCTACCGCCGCTGGTATCCGCTCGACGTGAACAATCCCAGCACGCCTTACCAGCGCCCGGCTAACCCTTTGATCACCCAGTACGGCAGCGAGATCGACAACAAGGTGGTGCAGTTCCACCTGCAGGACGAATGGAAGCTGCGCCCGGACGTCACCGTGCAGGGCGGCTTCAAGTCCAGCCTGCAGTTCGCGGAAGGCCTGTTCCCGGTGCAGCAGCTGGCGGCCACCCTCAGCGGCGGCTCGCGCGGTCTGCCGGAAGGGAAGATCACCACCAAAAAATGGTTCCTGCCGCAAATCGGCGCGCGCTGGGACATCTCCAGTACCGACCAGGCCTTCGCCAACGTGCAGAAGAACATGCGCCAGTTCGTGACCTACGGCGGCGGCGGCAATTCGCCGTGGAGCCTGTCGTCGCAGGCCGCCTTCGACTACTTCAAGGACACGGCGAAACCGGAAACCGCGCTCACCTACGAGCTGGGCCTGCGCACCTCGCGCCAGCTGAATGCCGGGCCGCTGACCGGTTTCGACGGCCAGGTCAGCCTGTACCACGTGGACTTCAAGGACCGCCAGCTGGCGATCAGCTCGAACCCGATCATCACCTCGTTCGCCGGCGGCACCACCATCCTGTCGAACGTCGGCGACGTGAAGACGGACGGCGTCGACCTCGGCGCCACCTTCCACTTCGGCCGCGCCTTCAGCTTCTACGACGCGGTGTCGTACAACCGCTCGAAGTACCAGGACAGCTACTTGTCCGGCACCACCGTGGTCCCGACCGCGGGCAAGACCGTGCCGAACACGCCGGAGTGGATGAACAAGTTCATCGCCACCGTCAAGCCGGGCGCCGGCATCGAGATCCAGCTGCAGGGCGACTACGTCGGCCGCCGCTACGCCACCTACACCAACGACCTGGACGTGGCCAGCTACTTCCTGCTCGGCCTGAACGTCTCGGGCAAGGTGCCGTTCGAGACCGGCTTCCTGAAGAACATGCGCTGGAGCGTGAACGTCACCAACCTGGCCGACCGCAAGGGCGTGCTGCAGCCGAACGTGGGCCAGGCCAGCGGCAGCTACGCCACCTACCCGATCCCGCCGCGCATGGGCTTCATCACCCTGAAGGCGGATATCTGATGGCGCGGATCGTTGCCGCCAGCCCGGCGCGGCGCTTGCTGCTGGGCGGCCTGGGCGGCGCGCTGGCGCTGGCGGCGCTGCCGGCGCTGGCGCGGTCCGCTTCACAGTCCGCTTCACAATCCGCATCGCCGCTGCCCGCGGCGCGCCGCGATGCGAAAGCGGCGCCGCTGCTGTACGCCCACCGCGGCGCCAGCGCCGTGTTCCCTGAGCACACGCTGGCCGCCTATGCGCGCGCGATCCTGGACGGCGCCGACTTCGTCGAGCCGGACCTGGTCTGCACGAAAGACGGCGTGCTGGTCGCGCGCCACGAGAACGCCATCACCGATACCACCGACGTCGCCAGCCGCCCCGAGTTCGCGGGCCGCAAGACGCGCAAGAGCATCGACGGCCAGGCGCACGAGGGCTGGTTCGTGTCCGACTTCACGCTGGCCGAACTGAAGACCCTGCGCGCGGTGGAGCGCCTGCCGGCGATGCGCGGGACCGGTGGCGACGGCCGCTTCCAGATACTGAGCCTGGAGGAGATCGTCGACTTCGTGGCGGCCGAGTCGGCCGCGCGCGGGCGCAGCATCGGCCTGATCCCGGAACTGAAGCACTCCACCTGGTTCGGCGCCGCCGGCCTGGCGCTGGAAGACCGCCTGGTCTCGACCCTGAATGCGCACGCCTACACGCGGCGTGCGCCGGTCGTCGTGCAATCGTTCGAGACAGCCAACCTGAAGGCGCTGAGGAAGGTAATCGGTGGCTCGTCGAACCTGCGCCTGGCCCAGCTGGCGGTGGCGGGCGGGCGCCTGGACGCGCTCAAGCCGGCCGACGTGGCGCTGGCCGGCGGCAGCCTGACCTATGGCGAGATGCTGTCGGCACGCGGCCTGCGCGAGGTGGCGCGGTATGCCGACGTGGTGGCGCCGATGCACCGCGCGGTGATTCCGCTCGCGGCCGACGAACGCCTCGGCCAGCCATCGCCGCTGGTGGCGGATGCGCACCGCGCCGGGCTGGACGTGGTGGCCTGGACCTTCCGTCCGGAGAATGCCTTCCTGGCGGCCGATTTCCGCAACGATGCGGGACCGAATGCGCGCAATGAGGCAGGATCGATTGCGGAGATGCAGCGCTATCTCGAGACCGGCATCGACGGCCTGTTCTCGGACGACGTGGCGCTGGCGCGCAAGGCGATCGGGTAGGGGGACGGCTGCACCCGGGTGGGCGGGCCCCCGAGGC
Organism: Massilia sp. IC2-278; assembly: GCF_020708045.1. Lineage (GTDB taxonomy): Bacteria > Pseudomonadota > Gammaproteobacteria > Burkholderiales > Burkholderiaceae_D > Telluria. Next base: position 24,994 of record NZ_JAJFES010000020.1, on the reverse strand, counting down.
TTTGATGCCGTCCACCCTACGCATTCCAGCTATTCAAGGCGTCTGCAAGGCCTCGACCAGCACCCGTCCTTCGCTTGCCGCCGGCGGACGCAGCCGCAGCACGTTCGCCAGCGTCGGCGCGATGTCCACCGTTTCCGCATACTGCCCGTAGTAGCCCGGCTTGATCCACTTGCGCCCGCTGAGCAGCAGCGGCACGTTGGTGTCGTAGGCATAGGGCGAGCCGTGCGAGGTGCCACTGCTGCCGCTGCTGAAGTACCAGTTCGGCCGGGTCACCACCACCAGGTCGCCCGACAGTTCGCGGTGCCAGGCGCGGCGCATCAGTACGCCCATGCGCGTGGTGCCGGTGGCGTTCGCCTCGAACTGGCTGCGTGTGAACACCTCGGCCACGCCTTCCTGCGCACGCAGGAAGGCCGCCGCCGTGTTCTCGACCTCGCCGCGCGCCACGCCCAGCTTGTCGATGGCGGCGTAGTCGAGGTGGAAGTTCGGCGCCGACTGCGCGATCGCGAGCTTCTCGTGGCCATATTTCGCCGCCAGCGCCACGTTCAGCGCCGCCACCAGCGCACCCGCGTTCACGCGGCCGGCGTCGCCCTTCGCCGCCTTGACGAATTCCGGCGTGTTCGGGAAACCGTGGTCGGCGGTGAGCACCACCAGCACGTTGCCGGCGCCGAGCTTGCGGTCGAGGTAAGTGAAGAAATCGGCCAGCATGCGGTCGAGGTGCTGCAGGTGGTCGTGCGACATCTTGCTTTCGGGGCCGTAGGCATGGTTGACGTAGTCGTGCGCGGACAGGCTTACGCCGAGCAGGTCGGTGACGCCGCTCGTGCCGCCCAGACGCTCGCCCTCGACCGCCGCGCGTGCGAATTCCAGGGTCAGCTCGTCGAGGAAGGGGCTGGTCTTCAGGCGGTTGAAGTAGTCGGCGTCGATGTTGCCGCTGTCGCTGTAGAAGGAAAAGGGAAAGCGGTTCGGCGAGGCCGGCGTGGCCGGGAACAGCTCGTCCGGCGCATCGCCCGCGTAGGCCGCATCGGCCAGCAGCGGCTTCCAGGTCTTGCCGTAGTAGCGGTCCTGCGGGCGGGCGGCCTGGTATTGCTGCACCCATTGCGGATGCGCCGCCATGTACCAGGTGCTCGAGGCGAAGTTGCCGGTCTTGTCCATGTACATGTAGGCGGTGCCGGTCTTCCCGGCCAGCAGGATGGCGCCGCGGTCCTTGCCCGAGACGGCAATCACCTTGGCCCGGTTGCCGCTGGCATAGCGCAGCTGGTCGCCCAGGGTGTCCACGCGCAGGCGTGCGGGCGAGGTGCCGTCGTTCGGCTTGGTTTCTTCGCCGATGTAGGTATGAGCGGCGTCGTCGGTGCAGTAGACCGAGGTCTTCGAGACCGGGTCGATCCAGTTGTTGCCGATGATGCCATGCTGGTAGGGGTAGGCGCCGGACAGGATGGCGGCATGGCCGACCGCCGTCACGGTAACGCCGTGGGCCTGGTGCGCATTGGCGAACACCGCGCCATCGTCCATCAGGCGGCGCAAGCCGCCCTGACCGAACTGGCCGCGGTAGCGCTGCAGCTGCTCGGCCGGCAAACCGTCGACGGCCAGCACCAGCACCAGTTTCGGCGCGGAAGGGGCGGGCGCGGCGTGGACGGCAGTCACGGCGAAGACGGAAAAGGCCAGCACGCGTCTGGCAAGGGAGGGCAGGGTGGACATAAGGTGCAGGCCGAAAAAGTGGACGATCGGTCATCGTAATGACGGCATGTGACGGCACCATGACAGGCCCGGCACGGTTGAGCAGCGAAACACATGCATCGCCAATCTCGACTAGACTTTGCGCATTCGACCACATGAGGACCGCCATGAAGCCTGCCTTCGCCCATCGCATTGCCTACTTTGCCTGCACCGCCGCGCTGTCCCTGTCCGCCGCCGGCGCCCATGCGGCCGCGCCTGCTGATGAACCGGCCTACGGCCCCGAGCTCGAAGGCTTCGACTACCCGGCGCCGGTCAAGCAGTTCAACTTCACCTCGCAGGGCGTGAAGCTGCACATGGCCTACATGGACATCGCGGCGCAAGGCAAGGCCAACGGCCGCACGGTGGTCCTCATGCACGGCAAGAACTTCTGCGGCGCCACCTGGAAGGCGAGCATGGATGCGCTCAGCGGCGCCGGCTACCGCGTGGTGGTGCCGGACCAGGTGGGCTTCTGCAAGTCGAGCAAGCCCCAGCATTACCAGTACACCTTCCAGCAACTGGCCGAGAACACGCGCGCGCTGCTGGAATCGATCGGCGTGAAGAACGCCACCATCCTCGGCCACTCCACCGGCGGCATGCTGGCCACGCGCTATGGCCTGATGTTCCCGCAGCTGACCGAGCAGCTGGTACTGGTCAATCCGATCGGGCTGGAAGACTGGAAGGCGCTGGGCGTGCCCTCGCTCGGCGTCGATAAATGGTACGGGCGCGAGCTGCAGACCACGGCCGAGAAGATCCGCAACTACGAAAAATCGACCTATTACGTGAACACCTGGAAGCCGGAATACGAACCCTGGGTGCAGATGCTGGCCGGGATGTACCGCGGCAAGGGCAAGGAGATCGTGGCCTGGAATTCGGCCCTGCTGTACGACATGATCTATACCCAGCCGGTGGTCTACGAATTCCCGTTGCTGAAGATGCCGACCCTGCTGCTGATCGGCCTGAAGGACACCACCGCCATCGGCAAGGACGCGGCGCCCGAAGCCCTGCGGCCGAAGCTGGGCAATTACCCGGAGCTGGCGCAGAAGACGGTCAAGGCGATTCCGAAGGCGACCCTGGTCACCTTCCCGGAGATGGGCCACGCGCCGCAGATGCAGGACCCGAAGGCCTTCCACGAAGCGCTGCTCAAGGGCCTGGCTGCGCCGAAGTAAAGGGTAAGATAAGCTGAAGGCAGGGGCGGCGGCTTGCTGTATCATGTCGCCCCCGCCCACGAAAGCCGCACATGCTCATCATCACCATCAAACAGGGCAAGGAAAAGTCCATCCTTGCCGGCGACCCCTGGATCTACCTGTCCGCCATCGAAAAGGTCGACGGCAGGCCGCAGGAGCGCAACAAGCCGGGCGCCACCGCCGTCGTGCAATCCTCGTCGCGCCAGTTCCTGGCGCGCGCCGCCTACAACGCCAAATCGCAGATCGCCGCGCGCGTCTGGACCCTGCGCGAGGATGAGCCGATCGACCACGCGCTGATCAAGCGCCGCGTGCAGGCAGCCGTCGAGCGCCGCCTGACGGCCTGGCGCACGGCCGATCCGCAAGCACTGGTGCTGCTGGCCGATGGCGACAAGGACGGCTTGCCGGGCCTGCTGGTGCACGGCTATGGCGGCGCGGAGGGTTACCTGGTGTGCCAGTTCAACTCTGGCGCCGCCGATCTGTGGCGGGTGGCGATCGTGCAGGCCCTGGTCAAGGCTACCGGCTGCGGCAACGTGTTCGAGCGCAGCGACGAGCTGCTGCGCAAGGGCGAGGGCCTGCCCGTGGTGTGGCGCGCGCTGGCCGGCGAGGAACCGCCGCAGCGCCTGATGGTGCGCGAGGGGAAGGGGCTGGTGCCGATGGATATCCGGACCGGATTCATCTATCCGCGTTGAGCCGGAGGCAACCGACTGGCCATGTCCAGTCAGGGTTGCCAGTTGCAAGAAATTCAATCCTCATGCTAGCGTACGGTCCTCATCCATTGGAGGTCCCATGATCCGTCGCACCGCCTTGTTGTCCGCCCTGATGCTTTCCCTGCTGCTGTCCGCCTGCAGCAAGGACAAGGACGACACCGCCGCCGAGGATGCCCAGGCACAGGCCGAAGCCACGGCGGAGGGCAAGAGCGCGCCGGCCGACGATGCGCCGGCGCCGCCGCCGCCCCGGATACAGTACTGGCCGGTCCTCGGCCCGCTGGTGGCCGGCAGCTACAGCGGTTCGTGCATGCGCAAGCCCGACCTGGCCAGGACCGAGGCCACGATTACCGTCGGTGCCGACGGCAAGGCCGCGTCGAACGGTCTTGCGCTCGATTTCGGCGAAGCGCCGAAGGTCTCGCTGATGCGGGTGCGCGACGACAAGGGGGCGTACGGCACGAGCGCGATGTTCGCCATGCGGCCGGAGAAAGACGGGTTCCTGAACGTGTCTTCGCTCGACGGCGGCACGGTGAGCATCGAACGCGAGAACACGGGACTCATGTGCAGCAAGGTCGGCGGCACCGACAAGCTGAACAGCCAGCCGCTGCACCAGGCGCTGGCCGGCCTGATCAACGGGAAGAAGCAGACCGTCGGCTGCCGCGACCTTGCGAACATGATGGTGGTGCGCGATGTCGACGTCGGGATCGACGGCAGCGTGATCCGGATCGGCGACACAGCGTACGACATGAAGCTTGCCGCCACCGAGATGGTGAGCTTCGACGAGGCCGGCGAGAGCATGTCGCTGAGCGTGATCATGGCCGACCAGAGCACGGCCCAGCTCATCTACGATGGCGCCGGAGCGCTGACCCATGTGAGTGCGCGCAACAAGACCGAGGCCACCCACGCCTGCGAGCAGAAGCGTTGACGCGACGGCCGCCGGCGCGGCGGCCAGCAGATACCCATCTGGTAGCAATCAAACAATGCTATCCTGTGCGCCTCCGGAGGTATCCCAGCCGTATATCAGCCGTATACCAGCCGAACCCCGGCTGAATTTCAGCATTCAAGCACGACATGAGCACCGTACCAGACAACGACAAACAATCCAGCCGTGCTTCCTACGCCGATGGTCCGCGCCTGCTGGCCGACATCGGCGCCACCCATGCCCGCTTTGCGCTCGAGACGGCGCCCGGCGTGCTGCGCCAGACCGCGGTCCTGCGCTGCGACGCATTCAGCGGCATCGTGCCGCTGCTGAACGCCTACCTGAACGAGCATGGCGGCGAGCGCATCGCGCACGCGGCCTTTGCCATGGCCAATCCGATCAGCGGCGACCTGGTGCGCATGACGAACCGCGACTGGCAGTTCTCGACCGACGAGGTGCGCCGCACCATGGGCTGGTCGACCCTCCTGATCGTCAACGACTTCACGGCGCTGGCAATGGCGCTGCCGGGGTTGCAGGCCGGCGACGTGCTGCAGGTGGGCGGCGGCAAACCTGCGCCGCATGCGGTGGCGGGCGTACTCGGCGCCGGCACCGGCCTGGGCGTATCCGGCGTGATCCCGACCGCCGACGGTTTCATCACCCTGGGCAGCGAAGGCGGCCACGTGAACTTCGCCCCGGCCGACGAGCGCGAGTTCGCGATCCTGCAGTACGCCTGGCGCGAGTGGCCGCACGTGTCGAACGAGCGCATCCTGTCCGGCCCCGGCATGGAACTGGTGTACCGGGCGCTGGCCGAACGCAACGGCGTGCAGGCCACGGCGCCAGCCCGTACCGCGGCGGAAATCGTCAGCTGCGCACTCGAAGAAAACGATACGCTCTGTCTCGAAGTGCTGGAGTGCTTCGCCGGCATGCTGGGCGGTGCGGCGGCGAACCTGGCCGTGACGCTAGGCGCATTCGGCGGCATCTTCATCGGCGGCGGCATCGTGCCGCGCATCGCGCAGTGGTTCGCCACGTCGCCGTTCCGCGCGCGCTTCGAGGCCAAGGGGCGCTTCACCGACTATCTGGCGCAAATCCCGACCTACGTCATCATGACGCCGAACCCGGCCCTGCGCGGCGTGTCGACGATTTTGTCGGAACACCTGCGCGGGCGCAGCGGTGCCAACACGCTGATGGAGCGTGTGCAGCACCTGCAGCACGAGCTGTCGCCGGCCGAGCAGCGCGTAGCAAGCCTGGTGCTGGAGCATCCACGCAAGGTGCTGTCCGAGCCGATCGCCGAGATCGCGCGCCTGGCGGACGTGAGCCAGCCAACCGTGATCCGCTTCTGCCGCTCGCTCGGCTTCCAGGGCCTGGCCGAATTCAAGCTCAAGTTCGCCGGCAGCCTGACCGGCTCGATCCCGGTGCGCCACAGCCAGGTGCGCATGAGCGACAGCACCCACGATTTGTCGGCCAAGGTGATCGACAACACCGTGTCGGCGATCCTGAAGTTCCGCGACGGGCTGGACGTGCACGCCATCGACCGCGCCATCGAACTGCTGCGCCGCGCCAACAAGGTCGAGTTCTACGCGATGGGTAACGCGCGCGTGGTGGCGCTGGACGGCCAGCACAAGTTCTTCCGCTTCCGCATCCCGACCACGGCGCATGGCGACGCCCATTTGTTCCAGCTGGCGGCCGAACTGCTGCAGCCGGGCGACGTGGTGGTGGCCATTTCCACAGCCGGCCAGGCGCCCGAGCTCTTGAGCGCGGTGGACGCGGCGCGCGCCGCCGGCGCCAGCGTGATCGCCATCACCAGCAGCAAGTCGGCGCTGGCGAAAAAGGCGAATGTCTGCCTGGCGGTCGACCACACCGAGGACAGCACGACCTTCCTGTCGATGATCTCGCGCATTTTGCAGCTGCTCCTCATCGACATCATGGCGGTCGGCATTTCGCTGGGCGACCAGGCCGGCGAGAACGGCGACATCGAGAAGCGCAGGCTGCTCATTTCGCACCTGGATGTTTGATCGGAGAGAAAACATGACGACAGAACGGGAAATGCGTGACCTCTGGACGGCGTACGAAACCTGGCTCGCCGAGCATTGGCCTGAAGGCTTGCACGCCTTGCAGGGGCCGGCGACGGACGCGCAGATCCGTGCCCTGGAAGAACGCCTGAACGTGACGCTTCCCGACGACTATGTCGCCTGCCTGAAGATCCACAATGGACAGGCCGACTGTGGCCCCATGCTGTGTGGCTGGGAGTTCCTGCCCGCGGAGGAAGTAGGCGAGCAATGGGCAATCTGGGCCGAGCTGCTCGATTCGGATACCTTCGAGGGTTTTTCATCGGAACCACAAGCCGGTATCAAGAGCGACTGGTGGAACCGCCGGTGGATTCCGGTCACGCATGATGGCGGCGGCAATCACCTGTGTCTCGATCTCGATCCGGGCGTGGGCGGCAGGTCCGGCCAGGTCATCACCATGTGGCACGACAGTGCGGAGCGGGAGCGGATGGCGGATCGCTTCCTCGGCCTTTTTGCACGGTATGTGCAAGCGGTGCTGGCGGGGCAGTATGTCTACTCCGACGACTATGGCGGCATTGTCGATGTATCGGACGCATGAATGGTGCGCGACTCATGGTACGTGATTCGAATGAAGGCAATGCCGGTATGACGATCAGTCTGCGCGACGTCACCGAAGACAACTTCGAGGCGCTGATGGACATGGAGCTGCCCGAGCACCAGCGCGACCTGCTGCACTCGAATGCCTATTCGATCGCGCAGGCCAGGTTCTACGACGTGTTCGTGCCGCGCGCGATCTACCAGGACGAGCGCCCGGTCGGCTTTGCGCTCTACAATCGCGAGGACGACGGCCGGCCCGGCTGCTACGGCATCTACCGCTTCATGGTCGACTATCCGCTGCAGTCGCAGGGGATCGGGCGGCGCGCGATGGAGCTGCTGATCGCGGAGATCAAGGCCCAGCCCGACGTGGCGCTGATCAACATCTGCTACCACCCACGCAACGAGCGCGCCAGCGCCTTTTATCGCAGCTTCGGCTTCGTGGAGGTCGGGATCGACTGCAACCATGAGATGGTGGCCGAGATCCGCCTGCGCTGAAGCCAGCAGCGTCTGGTTCGGGTAGAAATTGCCGCGCGCCATTGTTGCAATAAAACTAATATGTGATCTGCATGGTCTAGAATGTCAAGACAGTGTTAATTTCGCGCTGCGGCATTTTTTGAAGACAGCTATGCATTTCGATATTGAACGAATCCCGACCGGCATCCCGGAACTGGATGCTGTCCTGCGCGGCGGCCTGATCCGCCAGCGCGTGCACCTGATCGAAGGCCGGCCCGGCACCGGCAAGACCACACTTGGCCTGCGCTACCTGATCCACGGCGCGCAGACCGGCCAGCGCTGCCTCTACCTGACCCTGTCCGAAAGCCACGACGAATTGCTGGCCACGGCGCGCAGCCACGGCTGGTCGCTGGACGGCATCCAGATCGAGGAAATCATGCCCCTGCCGCCGGAAACGGTTTCGGCGCAGACCATCCTGCTGCCGACCGACACCGAACTGTCGGCCCTGGTGGGCCGGATCGCCGACACGATCGCAGAGAGCGGGGCCGAGCGCGTGGTGATCGACTCGATGGTCGAGGTGCGCCTGCTGGCGCGAGACAGCCCGCACTACCGTCGCCAGATCATCGACCTGCGCCAGCGCCTGGCGCGCCTCGATGCCACTGTCATCCTGCTCGACGACCTGACGGCCGACGGCCGCGAATACGAACTGCAAAGCGCGGTGCACGGCGTGGTGACGCTGGAGCAGCTCGAGCGCAGCTTCGGCGCGGCCCGGCGCCGCCTGCGCGTGGTCAAGCTGCGCGGCGGCGACTTCCAGAGCGGCTGGCACGATTACGCGATCCAGAAAAGCGAAATCCTGGTCTTTCCCAGCCTGATCGCGCAGGAGCACCAGCGCGAGGACGGCGTTCGCGATATGTCCAGCAAGGTCGCGTGCCTCGACCGGCTGGTCGGCGGCCCGCTGACCGCGGGCAGCTCCACCATGATCGTCGGCCCTTCCGGCTCCGGCAAGTCCACGGTGGCCCTGCAGTACGCCCTGGCGGCGGTGGAAAGCGGCTGTCACGTCGGTTACTTCAGCTTCGACGAATCCGAAAGCACGCTGCGCTCACGCATGGTCGCCCACATGCACCAGGATGCCGCGCCCGACGAGGAGCGCCGGTTTCACCTGCAGCGCATCAATCCCTCGCGCATCTCGCCGGGAGAATTCATCTGGAAAGTGCGGCGCATCGTAGAAGACCGCAACGCGCGCCTGGTCATCATCGATTGCATCAACTCCTACCTCGACGTCATCCGCGAGGAAAAGTCGCTGCTGCTGCAGATGAACGAACTGTTTTCCTACCTGAGCAACATGAACGTGACCTCGATCATCATCGGCGCGCATTCGGCCAGGCTCGATACGTCCAAGGAGCCGGATGCGCTGAGCATCATCACCGACAACATCGTCTCGCTGCGCTACTACGAGCACGAAAACGTCGTCCACAAGGCGATCTGCGCCCTGAAGCGGCGCGACGGCCGCCACGAGCACGACGTGCGCGAGCTGCACCTGACCGATGCCGGCATCGAGATCGGCGAGCGGATCACGGTACCGGTGGACGAGATCGGAGTGGCGAACTTTGACTCCTGACGACCGTGCCGCCGGCGCTGCCAGCGCCGTCGCCGTCGTGTTTGCGCCGGTCGAAGGCGATGCGGCGGCGCTGCGCGGGATGCTGGAGGCTGAAGGCGTGACAGTGCGCGCCTGCGGCGACGCTGCCAGCCTGTATGCCAGCCTGGACGAACAGGCATGGTGCGCCATCGTCACCGAGGAAGGGCTGGCCCGGTGCGCGCTGGACGATCTCGACGCCGCGCTGCGGCGCCAGCCGGCATGGTCGGATTTGCCGCTGCTGGCCCTGGCCGGACCGGACCTGGCGCAGGTCGACAGCCAGCGCTTCGCACGCCTGGCGCGCATCGGCAACGTCACCCTGCTCGAACGGCCGACCTCGCGCGAAGTGCTGTTGATGTCGATCCGTTCGGCCCTGCGCACGCGGCGCCTGCAGTTCGCGGTGCGCGCGCAATGGCAGGCGCTGGAGCGGCATGCGAGTACGCTCGAAGCCGCCGTGGAAGAACGCACCGCCTCGCTCGAGCGCGAGATCGGCGAGCGCCGCCGCGCCGAGCGCGCGCTGGCCGAGGCGCGCCGGCTGGAGTCGCTGGGGCGCCTGACGGGCGGCGTGGCCCACGACTTCAACAACATCCTGCAGGTGATCTCGGGCTCGGAGACGCTGCTGCGCATGCTGCTTGCCAAGGACGCCAACGAGCGCACCGGGCGGGCGCTCGACAGCATCCGGCGCGCGGCGGGACACGGCGCGGCGCTGACCCAGCAGCTGCTCGCCTATGCGCGGCGCCAGCCCCTGAACAACGTCACGCTGGACCTGTCGCTGTACCTGCATGCCGCGGCCGAGATGCTGGGCGCGGCGGGCGGTCCGGCCGTCGCCCTGGAGCTGCTCCTCACGCACGCCTTGTGGCCGGTATCGGTCGATCCCGCCCAGCTCGACGCGGCGCTCCTGAACATCGCCGGCAATGCGCGCGACGCGATGCCCGCCGGCGGCCGGCTGGTGCTGGCGGCCCGGAATGTCGCCTTGCCCGACCCGGCCTGGCCGGAAGGCGAGGACCTGGCCGGCGACCACGTCTGCATTACCCTGACCGACGATGGCGAAGGCATGTCCGAGGAGACCGCGCGCCAGGCCTTCGAGCCGTTCTTCACGACCAAGTCGGTCGGCAAGGGGACCGGCCTGGGCCTGTCCCAGGTGCATGGCTTCGCCAGCCAGAGCCATGGCCTCGCCTTTATCCGGCGCGAACGGCGCGGGACCACGGTGGGCATCCTGCTGCCGCGCGGCGCCGGCGAGGTCCAGGCGAGCCAGGCGGCCGCGGCCGAGGTGTCCGCGCATGCGCTGGCGGGCGCGCGCATCCTGTGCGTCGAGGACAACCCGGTGGTGGCGGAAACCATGTCGTCGCTGTTGTCCATGCTCGACGCCGAGATCGTGCTGGTCGACAGTGCCGACGCCGCCATCGAGGCCGACTTCAGCGAGATCGACCTGGTTCTCTCGGACGTGATGATGCCGGGCAGTATGGATGGCATCGGCCTGGTGCACTGGCTCGCCCGTCACCATCCCGGCTTGCCGGTGGTGCTGACCAGCGGCTACCTGGTCGACCCGGGCCGGCTGGAAAAGCTGCAAGTCCAGTTCCTGCGCAAGCCCTACACGCTGGCGGCGCTGGGCCAGGCCATTTCCAGCGCACTCGAGCACGCCGGAGAATGACGAAAAAGTTCATTCCTCCAGCAGCACCTTCAGCATGCGCTGCGGGTTGGCGATGAAGTCGTGCATGACGCGGTAGTGTTCGGTGTCCTCGTACGCCACCTTGACGATGCCATGCGCACTGCACTCGTAGATGACGGCGTTCGGGTAGGCCATCAGGATCGGCGAATGGGTCGCGACCAGGAACTGGCTGCCCGCGCGCACCAGGTCGTGCAGGCGGCTGAGCATGGCGAGCTGGCGCTGCGGGGAGAGGGCGGCTTCGGGTTCGTCGAGCACGTAGAAGCTCTTGCCGCCGAAGCGCTCCATGAACAGGGTGAGGAAGGCTTCGCCGTGCGACTGTTCGTGCAGCGACTTGCCGCCGTAGGAGTCGATGATCCTCGGGCCGAAGCCTTCGCGGTCCAGCCTTTCGATCTCGCTGCTGACGTTGAAAAAGCTTTCCGCACGCAGGAAGTAGCCGTCGCGCGGCGGCATGATGCCGCGCACCACGCGCAGGTGCCCGTGCAGCGCCGAATGCGATTCGCGCGTGGCGAAATGGAAGTTGCGCCCGCCGCCTTCGGCATTGAAACCCATCGCCACCGCAATCGCTTCCAGCAGCGTCGACTTGCCCGAGCCGTTCTCGCCGACGAAGAAGGTCACCTGCGGATGCAGGGCCAGGCGGCCGAGGTGCCGCACCACCGGCAGCGAAAACGGGAATGCGTCCGCATGGGCAGCGGCCGAGGGCTTCAGGCTGACTTCCGACAGGTAGGGGCGCGTTTTCATGGTGGACTCAAGGCGGCGCGATGTGCGTCCATTGTAGGGCATCGCCGTAATACGATGACAAGTCTTGCGCCTTGACTGTACAATTCTCCGCTTGAGTGAACGGTGTCCTTCCATCGACCGATGGAAGGGTGAAACGGGAAGCCGGTGACGCGCGGGATATCCATCCCCGCCATTCCGGCGCAGCCCCCGCTGCTGTAAGCCTGACGAACCGGTTCAACGCCACTGCATCTGGGAATACCAGCGCGGGAAGGCAGGAACCGGGGAGGATGAAGGCGAGCCAGAAGACCGGCCGGTCACATTGATTGTGCAAGACCCGGGGTGTGGTCTTGTCCGTTAGGCGTTCGTCTGTTTTCCGGTTTTCTTCTGCATGTGTGCGAAGGCACGCGTTGCGCGTTTGCGCGCGCGCTTTCCTTGCCATTCCCGCGTCATGGCGGGTGGCCCGTGCACGTTCGAAGCGGGAAGGCGGGCGCGCGCACGTCTTTCGAGGATCGCCATGAACTTCCGCATGAAAAAGGCGGCTTGGGCCGCAGCTTCGCTCGCGCTCGCCGCCAGCACCGCCAGCACCGCCAGCCGCGCCGCCAGTCCCGCCGCCGACCACGCTGCGAACCCCACCGATGAGCCGCCGCTCGCCACCGTCCACGTCACCGACATGCGCCAGGCCAGCAGCAGCCTGTCGCTGGACGACACCAACAATACCGGCTCGCGCCTGGGCCTGAGCGCGCGCGAGACGCCGGCCAGCGTCAGCACCCTGGGCAGCGCCGACATCGCCGAACGCAGCCTCACGCGGGCCCAGGACGTGGCCGTGCGCATGCCCGGCATGAGCGAGGCGCCGGCACCGGGTAACGGCGGCAGCAGCCTGTCGGCGCGCGGCTTCGGCGGCCACAATTCGGTGGCGCAGATGGTGGACGGCACGCGCCTGGTGGTTGCGGCTGGCACGATCAGCTATCCGTTCTCGACCTGGCCACTGGAGGCCGTCGAAGTGCTGCGCGGCCCGGCATCGGTGCTGTATGGCGACGGCGCCATCGGCGCGGCCGTGAACTACGTGACGAAGCAGCCCGATTTCGAGCACAGCCGCCGTGAAGCGCTGTTCGGCGCCGGCTCCTTCGGCACCTGGCAGGCCGGGGTCGGCTTCAGCGGGCCGGTGAACGAGCGCGTTGCGTACTCGCTGTACGCGGACGCGGAACAGAGCGACGGCTACCGGCGCGACAACAGCTACGAGCGCCAGAACCTGTCCGGCGCGCTGGCCTGGCGCGTGAACGAAGACCTGACGGCCACCCTGAGCCTGGACGCCGGCCACAACGACGATGCGCGCTACTTCGGCACGCCGCTGCGCAACGGCAAACCCGACCCCAGCCTGCGCCGCACCAGCTTCAACGTCGACGACGCCCTGGTTCGCTACAACGACCGCATCGGCCGCCTGCGCCTGGATTACCGCGCCGCGCCCGGCCTGCGCCTGCGTAACGAGAGCTACTACCTGACCAGCAAGCGCCATTGGCGCAATGCCGAAACCTATACCCTGAACGCCGCCGGCACCCGCGTGAACCGCGGCGACTACCTGGAAATCCTGCACGACCAGGAGCAGTACGGCAACCGCTTCGACGCCGTGCTCGATGACCGCATCGGCGGCCTGGCGAACCGGCTGGTGGTCGGCTTCGACTGGTACCGCACGCGCCTCGTGCACAGCAATAATGCACCCTATGGCGGCGCCAGCACGGTCGACCCCTACGACTTCGCGCCCGGCAGCTTCATGAGCCCGGTGCCGACCATCCCCGGCCGCCGCGCCGAGCTGGAAACGCGCGCGCTGTACGCCGAAGACATGCTGGACATCGCCGCCGGCTGGAAGCTGGTGGCCGGCCTGCGCCGCGACGCCATGGACTTCGACAACGCCGACCTGCGCACCGGCGTCGCCCTCGGCAAGAAGTACGCGCCGGTCACCGGGCGCCTGGGCGCGGTGTGGAGCGTGAGCACGACGCTGTCGCTGTACGGCCAGTTCGGCACCGCCACCGACCCCTTGAGCGGTGCGCTGGCGCTGCCGAACGGTTCCGTCAGCTACGACCTGACCCGCGGCCGCCAGCTCGAATTCGGCGCCAAGGGCAGCGTACCGGCCGTGAAAGGCGAGTGGACGGTGGCAGCCTACCGCATCGAGAAGCGCAATCTGCTCTCGCGCGATCCCGAGAATCCAGCCGTCGCCCAGCAGATCGGCCAGCAGTCCTCGACCGGGCTCGAAGTCGCCTTTGCCGCCGAACCGCTGCGCGGCTGGACGATCGACGCCAACGCCGCCGTGCTGCGCGCCCGCTACGACGACTTCCAGGAAATCGTCAGCGGCCGGGCGGTTTCGCGTGACGGCAATACCCCGGCCGGGGTGCCCGAGCGCACCGCCAGCGTCTGGACCCGCTACCGCTTCCTGCCGCAGTGGGACGCCGGCCTGGGCGCGCGCTACGTCGGCCTGCGTGAATCGAACGCGGCGAACACGGCCAACCTGCCGGCCTACACCGTGCTCGACGCCTCGCTGGCCTGGCGCCAGTCGCCCGCGCTGACCCTGACGCTGGCGGCGAAGAACCTGGCCGACCGCGACTATGCCTTGTCGGGCAGCGGCGGCGTGCGCTGGCTGCTGGGCGCGCCGCGCACCGTGCAGCTGACGGCGCGCACCAGCTTCTGAGGCGGCCATGAAAAAGGCGCTGATCTTCGTGCACAAGTGGCTGGGCGTGGGCCTGGCGCTGCTGTTCCTGATGTGGTTCGCGAGCGGCATCGTGATGGTGTACGTGCCGTTTCCGGCCCTTGCGCTTGAGGAGCGCCTGGCGGGCACGGCGCCGCTGCGCCTGGACGGCTGCTGCCTGGGCGCGCAGGAGGCGGCCGCACGCGCCGGTATCGCCGTGAACGAGGCGCGCCTGGGCATGCACGGGGCGCTGCCGGTCTGGCGCGTGCTGGGTGCCGACAAGCGCTGGGCCACCCTCGATGCGCGCGACGGTGCGGCGCTGGCGGCCTTGTCCGACGCCGAGGCGATGCAGGTGGCGCAGCGTTTCAGCGGCCGGCGCGCCCTGCATGCAGAGCGCCTGGAGCGCGACCAGTGGACCGTGGCCCAGGGCTACAACCCGCACCGGCCGCTGGTGCGCGTGGTGATGGACGGCGCCGACGGCCTGGAACTCTACGTCTCGCCCGGCGCCGCCGAGGTGGTGCTCGACACGCGCCGCGCCGAGCGCGCCTGGAACTGGGTCGGCGCGGTGCCGCACTGGCTGTACTTCACCCAGCTGCGGCGCTGGCCGGAACTGTGGAACGGCGTGGTGGTATGGCTGTCGCTGCCGGGCGTGCTGCTGGCCGTGAGTGGCGTGGTGCTGGGCGTCTGGCAGCTGTACCTGAACCGCAACCGCTGGATCCCGTATCGGAAGTTCTGGATGCGCTGGCACCACATCCTGGGGCTGGCGGCGGGCGTGGTTTGCGTGACCTGGATCTTGTCCGGGCTGTTGTCGATGAACCCGTTCGGCGTGTTTTCGCCGCGTGGCGCGACGCCTGCCGAGCGCGCGGCATGGAGTGGGGCAATGGCCGGGGCGGGTGAGGCGAGCATCAATCCGGCACGGGCGCTGGCCGCGCGGCCGGGGGCGCGCGAGATCGACCTGGTGCAGCTGCAGGGGCAGGGCTGGTATCGCGTGCGCGGGGCGGCGGGGCCGGCCGACCAGGTGCTGGTGCCTGCCGATGCCGCTGCCGGGGGCGCCGTGCTCCCGGCCTTGCCGCCGGCAGCCATGATGGCTGCCTTGTCGGGATTGCGTGCCGGCGAGGCGGGGGCGGGCAAGCCGGTGCTGTCCCGGCTGACGGAATATGACGGGCTGTATTACGCGCGCGAGCCGGCGGGGGCGGCGGGCACTTATGCCCGTCCGCTGCCGGTCTGGCGCGCCGCCTGGGCCGATGGCGTGACGCTGTATGCCGATCCCGCATCGGCACGCCTGCTGTTGCGCGCCGATGCGGGCACGCCGTGGCAGCGCGTGCTGTACAACGGGCTGCACAGCTTCGACTTCGCGCCGCTGGTGGCGCGGCCAATGTTGCGTGTTTCGCTGCTGGTGGGCTTGTGTGTGCTGGGGCTGGGGCTGTGCGTGACGGCTTGTGTGCTGGCGTGGCGGGTGCTCGTGCCGGCCAGGCGGCGGGGGTAAGGTTGTTCAACGCGGTCGCGTTACGATAACGCGACCGTTGGCGGATTGTTTGCTTGCGGTATTGGGGCTGTTGCCTGATGCGGTAGTGGTGTGTTTAATCCGCGTGGGCACGAGTGCCCACCCTACGGGATGCGTTCTGGGCGAGCTCATACAAAAGCCGATAACGCTTCATGGTGTTTGCTCGCGCTCGCCGATAACGTCTCTCGTAGGGTGGGCACTCGTGCCCACGCGGATCATGCACACCCACACCGCATCAGGCAACAGCCCCACGTCCGCCCGCCTTCAATCCTCCACGAACACCACCGCCGTCCTCGGCGGAATGCTGAACGTCCCGTTCGCGCTGTCGTAACCGGCGGTAGCCGCGCGCTTGTCGCCCGCCGACGGCGCCGTGTGCACCGGATGCAAACGCAGCTGCCGGCCGCGCAGCCCGGCATCGGTGACCACATGCGCGACCTTGTCGACGTTGATCAGGTAAGTCAGGCTACCGAAGCGCCCACCGGCGTAACCCTTGCCGTCGATCGTGGCCGCGATCACGGTCGGTTCCTGCTGCGGCCCGGTGTTGAAGAAGCGCAGGCGCTGCGCCACGTCCTCGGCCGTGCGCATGCGCAGCAGGGTGGTGCCGGCGCGGATCGCGAGCAGATCGCGGAAGGCGTCGCGCGCAAACGCAATGTCCGCCGGCTGCGCGCGCAGGGCCGCATTCGCCAGCAGCGGCTTGAACAGCGGCCAGTCCTTGGCGTTGTCGTCCGCGGGCGGCAGGCCGGTGCCGAAATGGTTGGTCTGGTAGGTCCAGTCCAGGCGGTTGAACCAGTCGCCCGAATTAAAGCTGTTGCGGTCCAGGGACTTGGAACGCAGGATGTCGGAGCCGGCGTGGTAATAGGCGATGCCCTGGCTGAAGGCGGTCGTCGCCAGCGCCAGGACCTGCACGCGGGCGCGGTCGGCGCTGCTTGTTTCCAGCGGCAGTTTCAGGGCGTTGTTGTCCCAGAGCGTCTGGTTGTCGTGGTTCTCGACGTAGTTGACGGTCTCGCCGGGTTCGCTGGCATAGCCGGCCGGCTGGCCGCTGTAGTCGATGTCTTCCAGCTTGCGCGTGCTGCCATCAAACGTGGCGAGCGGATAGCTGCGCAGGGTGCCGGCCAGGCCGATGCGCACCATGTCGGCGGCGCGCAGCAGCTCAAGCGCCGGGCGCGTGCCGGCTTTCGCATTCGCGTCGTAGACCAGCCCATTGATCCAGCCCTGGCGGCTCACCAGCGCCTCGCCCGAGTCGCCGGCGCCGCCGCCACGCACGGCATCGCGCGCGCGGTCGCTGAAGGTGCCGATGCCGCTGCCGTTCAGCGACAGCTGCGAGGCCTGCACGAAGCGCGCACCGTCCGCCACTTCGCCGAAGTTCCAGCCTTCGCCGAGCAGCTGCACGCTGCGGCCGGTGGCCTTGTCGACCGCGCTTTGCAGGCGCTCCATCGCCGCGCGCGGCTGGTGGCCCATCAGATCGAAGCGGAAGGAATCGATCTTGTAGTGCTTCGCCCACAGCACCGTCGAATCGATCATGAGTTTGCCCATCATGCGGTTTTCGGTGGCGGTGTTGTCGCAGCAGGTCGAGCGCTCGATGGCACCAAGCGTGTTCAGGCGGTGGTAGTAGCCGGGCACGACGCGGTCCAGCACCGACTTGCCGTCTTGCCCGGCGACGAAGGTGTGGTTGTAGACCACGTCCAGGCCCACGCGCAGGCCGGCGCGGTGCAGGTTCATCACCATCTCGCGGAACTCGACGATGCGGCGCGCGCCGTCTTGCGGGTCGCTGGCGTAACTGCCTTCCGGAGCGTTGTAGTGCCAGGGGTCGTAGCCCCAGTTGTAGCAGTCGGTATGGGCGGTCTTGCGGATCAAGGCCTGCTGGGACTCGCCGTCTGGCGCGCCGGCAGGCTGGGGCAGGGCGCAGTTCTTTTCCGGGACGCTGGCGAGGTCGTAGACGGGCAGCAGGTGGATGTCGGTCATGCCGGCCTGCGCCAGGGCCTTCAGGTGGCGCATGCCGTTCGAGTTCGCTTCGCCAAAGGCCGTGTACTTGCCGCGCTTGGGCTGGGGGACGGTTTCGTCGTCGCGCGAAAAGTCGCGCACGTGCAGTTCATACACGGCCATGTCGACCGGCGACTTGACCGTTTGCGGGGCGCGTTCCTTGTCCCAGCCTGCCGGCTTGAGGTTGGCGGCGTCGAGATCGGCGATGTAGCTGCGCTGCGAATCCGTGCTCAGGCTGACCGAATACGGGTCGGTGACCAGGTTGCGTACCAGGCCGGCCTGTTCGCTGACCACGTCGACGGCGTAGGTGTAGTAGCGGCCGGAGAGATCGGCGGGAAGCTGGGCGCTCCAGGTGCCGGTGGCGGCGTCCATCGCCAGCTGGTGCACGGCGCCGGCGCGGCTGCTGCCGCTGTCGAACACGCAGACGGCGGCCTGCTGCGCGGTGGGCGCCCAGAGCTTGAAGCCGGTGCGCTTCTTGGTGGGCGTGGCGCCGAGGTCGGGAACTCCCTCGGCGGCGGCGTACAGGTCGTCGAGAGCGCCGGCGGCTTGCAGGCGGGTCGCGGCGAGGATGGTGCCGTTGGCGGCTTCGCGTGTCAGCACCAGCTGTTCGCGGTGCAGGGCGGGCAGGCGGGCGAGGTCCTTGTCGGCGAGCTTCAGGACGAGGCCGGCGGCGAGGTACTTGAAGCGCTCGGCGGCGTCTTTTGGAACGGCGTTGGTGATCTGCAGGTCGAACGCATCGGCGGCGCCCTTGAGCTTGCGGCCGACGATGGCTTCGATGGCGGCGGTGGGGGAATGGTAGAGCCTGAACTTGCCGTCGTCCGGCGAGTCGGGCCACTTCGCCAGCTCGCGGTTCAGCCAGACGGCGCGCGCTTCCAGCGTGTGCGGGGCGGCGGCCAGCGTGGTGGCGACAGGGCCGTTGCAGGCTTCTAGCGGAATGGCGGCGTGGGCGGAGGAGGAGAGTGCGGCGAGGACGGCGAAGGGGATGGTTCGGATCATTGTCAGTCGTGGGTGGCGCGCGTGGATATGGGTGTGTGGTCCGTAGGAAGGACGGCAGGGCCGCCTTTCGCGGCCCGGTCCTTCCTACAGCCGGGCGGAGCCGGCCGTATTGGCTTAGACCTTCGCCGCCGACGGCGACTTCGAGGAATCGAGGCTGCGATAGTGATCCACCATCTTGTACCGCTTCGCATACAGCCCGAACGCGATCGCCGCCAGCGCGGCGAAGCCGGCAAAGAAGAACATCTGGAACGCGATCACGCTCAGTCCCGAGCCGGCAATCGAATTCATCACCGTGTCGTTCTTCACCGCCGCATTCACCACCAGCACCCACAGGTTACCCACCGTGACGGCCAGGCTCCACAGCGCCATGATCGCGCCCTTCATCGAGGCCGGCGCCTGGCTGTAGGCGAACTCCAAGCCCGTGGCCGAGACCAGCACCTCGCCCATGGTCAGCAGCGCATACGGCAGGATCTGCCAGGCCATCGAGGTCGGCGTGCCGGCGTCCATCGACACCTGGATCGCGCCGATCACCAGCCACGACAGGGCCGAGAAGGCGATGCCCGAGGTCATGCGGCGCAGCGGGGTCGGGCGGATACCGATCTTTTCCAGCATCGGGAACAGCACCAGGTTATTGAAGGGAATGAGCAGCATCACCAGTAGCGGATTCAGTGCCTGCATCTGGGCCGGCAGCAGGGTGAACTCGTTGCCGAACACCGAGAAGGTGGTGATCATCGAATTGGCCTGCACGATCCAGGTCGAGGCCTTCTGGTCGAACAGCGACCAGAACGGCGTGACCAGCGCGAACACGACCAGGATGCGCAGCACCGCGCGTACGCCGTCGACCGCGTCGTCGGGATGGTGGCCGCGTGCGCGTTCCAGCTGCATCGAGATGCCCATGCCGACAAAAGCCAGCAGCAGCACCAGCGCCGTGCAGGCCGCGATCACGAAGCCCCAGCTTGGCGACATCAAGAGCGACGCGATCGCGCCGAACACACCGACCATGGCCACCGTGCGGCCGGCGCCGTTGGTGGAGAGGGCGGTGCGCGAGACGCGCGAGAACGAGTGCGGGTTCGGCGCGGCGGGCGGCACGTGCACGTACTTCTTCTTCCCGCTCCAGAACACCATGGTGGCGACGAACATCATGATGCCCGGGATGCCGAAGGCGACCGCGGGCCCGTAGTTCTTCAGGAACAGCGGCATCAGCAGCGATGCAAAGAAGGAGCCGAAGTTGATGATCCAGTAGAAGGCGTCGAACACGATCTTCGCCTTGTCCTTGTTGGTCTGGTCGAACTGGTCGCCGACAAAACTCGACACCAGCGGCTTGATGCCGCCCGAGCCGAGCGCGATCAGGCCCAGGCCGAGGTAGAAGCCATTGACGTTGTCCTCGAAGATGGCGAGGCAGGCGTGGCCGGCGCAGTAGACGAGGCTGAGCCAGAACACGGTGTTGTACTTGCCGAAGAAACGGTCGGCCAGCCAGCCGCCCAGCAGCGGGAAGAAGTACACGCCGATCACGAAGGTGTGGAACACGTGCTTGGCTTCGCCGGTACGCTCCGACTCCGGCAGGAACAGCAGCAGCGTCGAGATCAGGAAGGGCGTCAGGATGTTGCGCATCCCGTAGAAGCTGAAGCGCTCGCAACCTTCGTTGGCGATGATGTACGGGATCTGGCGGGGCATGCGTCCGCTGGAGGGCGTGGTCGGCTGGTTCATGGACTCGTCCTGTGAATGAATTAACCCGGGATGCTATGACGCCCTTGCGGTCTTGGCAACCGGAAAATTGATGTCGGGTTAACTGAACCGTAGTTTAGCTACTTTTGTTTCATCCTATGCAAATAGTATTTGCATGTAAGCCTTTGAATGCAAAGAATATTTGCATGTATTCACAGTCCTTTCGAAGATTGTAATGTTGCAAAAGCTGCTGTATATTGCGTAAAAACCAGCAGCCCAAACCGAATTTCAACTTTACTTCCCACGTCATGACCCAGACTTCCACGCAAACGAACGATTGGTGGCGCGAAGCCATCATCTACCAGGTCTACCCGCGCAGCTATCTCGACACCAACGGCGACGGCGTGGGCGATATCCCCGGCATTACCGCGAAGCTCGACTACATCGCCAGCCTGGGCGTGAACATCGTCTGGCTCTCGCCTTACTTCAAGTCGCCGATGAAGGACTTCGGCTACGACATCTCCGACTACTGCGACGTCGACCCGCTGTTCGGCACCTTGGCCGATTTCGACGCGATGGTCGCCAAGGCGCACTCGCTCGGTTTGAAAATCATGATCGACCAGGTGATGGCGCACACCGCCGACGCCCACCCATGGTTCGTCGAAAGCCGCTCCAGCCGCGACAACGCCAAGTCCGACTGGTACGTCTGGGCCGACGCGGCGCCGGACGGCAACCCGCCGAACAACTGGATGTCGGTCTTCGGCGGCTCGGCATGGCAGTGGGACACGCGCCGCAAGCAGTACTACATGCACAACTTCCTGGTGAGCCAGCCGCAGCTGAACTTCCATAACCCGGACGTGCAGAAGGCCCACCTGGACGCGCTGCGCTTCTGGCTCGAGCGCGGCGTGGACGGCGTGCGCATGGACGCCTGCAACTACCACTTCCACGACACCGAACTGCGCAGCAATCCGCCGGCCACCAAGCGCGACACCGCCTCGGTGACCGACGTGAACCCCTACGGCATGCAGTCGCACATCTACGACAAGACGCGTCCGGAAAACATCGCCTTCCTGCAGCAGATCCGCGCGCTGCTGAACGAATACGGCGCCGTGTCGATCGGCGAAGTCGGCGCCGACGACGCGCTGGCCTGCATGGCCGAGTACACGGCCGACGGCGACAAGCTGCACATGGCCTACAGCTTCAATTTGCTGACGCCGGAATTCACGGCGAAGCACATCCGCACCCAGGTCGAGGAATTCGAGGCGCGCGTGCAGGGCGGCTGGGCTTCCTGGTCGGTGGGTAACCACGATGCGATCCGCGTGGTGACGCGCTGGCGCGGCGAGGATGCGCCCGTGGCGTTTGCGGGGATGGTGCTGGCGATGCAGTTGGCCCTGAAAGGCACGCCTTGCCTGTACCAGGGCGACGAGCTGGCGCTGCCGGAAGCGGACGTGCCCTACGAACTGCTGCAAGACCCGTACGGCATCACCTTCTGGCCCGAGTTCAAGGGCCGCGACGGCTGCCGCACGCCGATGCCGTGGACCGATGCGGCGCCGAACGCCGGCTTCACCCAAGGCACGCCATGGCTGCCGGTGGCCGAGCCGCACCGCATCAATGCCGCCTCGGTGCAGGAAAGCGATCCCGCGTCTGCATTGAATGCCGCGCGCCGCATCATCCATTGGCGCCAGAGCCTGCCGCAGCTGACCCGCGGCGGCATCTCCTTCTTCGACGCGCCGGAACCGATCCTGGCGCTGCGCCGCACGCTCGACGGCGAGCCGGCCATCCTGGCTGCGTTCAACTTGTCGGGCCAGCCGGTGAGCTTCGACTGGGCTGAAACGGCGCAAGCTGCCAATCTCGAAGGCCACGGCCTGCCTGGCGAAGCCGCGGGCGGTCGCGTCACGCTGCCTGCCTACGGCGCCTGGTTCGGCACGCTGTCCTGATGGGGAGCGGGCACGAGCCTGAAAAGTTCACGCGCACCGCCTTTGCCGATGGCCCGCGCCTGCTGGCCGACATCGGCGCCACGCATGCGCGCTTCGCCTTGCAGACGGCGCCGGGCGTGTTTCGGCAGGTGTCGGTGCTGCGCTGCGAGGACTTCGACGGCATCGTGCCGCTTCTCCGTCACTACCTGCATCAGCATGCGGGCCTGAAGCTGCACCACGCCGCCTTTGCGGTGGCGAACCCGGTGAACGGCGACCAGGTGCGCATGACGAACCGCGCCTGGGAATTCTCGACCGAGGCCTTGCGGCGCGAGCTGGGCCTGTCGACGCTGCTGGTGGTGAACGACTTCACGGCGCTGGCCATGGCCATTCCCGTGCTGGCGCCGAACGACCTGCTGCAAATCGGCGGCGGCGCGCCGGCATCGAACGCGGTGATCGGCGTGCTGGGGCCGGGCACCGGTCTCGGCGTGTCGGGCGTGATCCCGACCGCCGACGGTTTCGTCACCCTCGGCAGCGAGGGCGGGCACATGAATTTCGCCCCGGGCGACGAGCGCGAGTTCGCGATCCTGCAATTCGCCTGGCGCGAGTGGCAGCACGTGTCGAACGAGCGCCTGATCTCGGGGCCGGGCATGGAGCTGACCTACCGCGCGCTGGCCCGGCGCAATGGCGTGCCCGACGCGCCGGCACGCACGGCGGCGCAGATCATCGCCGGCGCCCTGGACGAGGGCGATGCGCTCTGCTTCGAGGTGCTGGAAGTCTTTTGCGGCATGCTGGGCGGCGCCGCGGCGAATCTCGCCGTCACGCTGGGCGCCTTTGGCGGCGTGTACATCGGCGGCGGCATCGTGCCGAGAATGGGCGAGTGGTTCGCGCATTCGCCTTTCCGCGCGCGCTTCGAGGCCAAGGGGCGCTTCTCGGATTATTTGTCCAGCATTCCCACCTACGTCATCACCACGCCGAACCCGGCCTTCCATGGCGTGGCCACCATCTTGTCGGAACACCTGCGCGGACGCAGCGGTGCCAACACGCTGATGGAGCGCATCAAGCACCTGCGGCAGGAGCTGACGCCGGCCGAGGGGCGCGTGGCGACCCTGGTGCTGGAGCAGCCGCGCCTGGTGCTGAACGAGCCGATCGCCGACATCGCGCGCCTGGCCGACGTGAGCCAGCCGACCGTGATCCGCTTCTGCCGCTCGCTCGGCTTCCTGGGCCTGGCCGACTTCAAGCTGAAGTTCGCCAGCAGCCTGACCGGGGCGATTCCGGTGCGGCATAGCCAGGTGAGGAACAGCGACAGCACCCACGATTTGTCGGCCAAGGTGATCGACAACACGGTGTCGGCCATTTTGAAATTCCGCGACGGGCTGGACGTGCGCTCGCTCGACCGCGCGATCGAGCTGGTGAGCCGGGCGCGGCGCGTGGAGTTCTACGCGCTGGGCAATTCGCGCGTGGTGGCGCTCGATGGCCAGCACAAGTTCTTCCGCTTCCGGATTCCGACCGCGCTGTATGGCGATTCGCACCTGTTCGCGCTGGCGGCCGATTTGCTGGGGCCGGGCGACGTGGTGATCGCGATTTCGAAGTCGGGGCAGGTGCCCGAGCTCTTGCGGGCGGTGGATATCGCGCGCGCCGCCGGGGCGGATGTGATTGCGATCGGCAGCGGGCAATCGCCGCTGGCGCGCAAGGCAAGCGTGTGCCTGGCGGTGGACCATGCCGAGGACAGCACCAGCTTCCTGTCGATGATTTCGCGGATATTGCAGTTGCTGCTCATCGATATCATGGCGGTGGGCTTATCGATCGATGCGCACAATGGGCGCGAGAAAGAGGCAGCGCAGTCGGAGGTGGGCAGGTTGTTGATTTCGCATATGGGGAGTTGAGGTCGCTGGACTCCCGTGCGACTGCATTGGTTTGCAGGAGGGGTACAGCGTGGACTCGGGAGTCCACCCTACAACGGCGGTTTTCGTAGGGTGGACTCCCGAGTCCACGCTGTACCACATATGAAAGTCGAGAAGATCGCCAGAGCATCGTAGGGTGGGTTCTCGAACCCACCATCCCACAACGTGGCAAAAGGAAGAAGGTGCCGCCGACCGTGGGAGGAGTCACCACGCGTCTACCGCGAAACGCCGGTGATTCGGCCGGCAGCACCCCCACGATAATCTCCACCCAACCGCCGAGTTTGATACAGCTCAATCGTGCTCGGCTGGCCGGCGCGGTGAACCCTCAGTCCGCCGATTTCAGCCGGATCTTGTGTATCCCGCGCCGCCATTCGTCCAGCGACAGCACCGAATCGGTCTCGGTGTCTTCCACCAGGATGTCATTCCCGGTCCGCGCCACCAGGAAACTCTCGCGCCGCAGCACCCGGTCCGTGCGGTTCTCGACAAAGCTCAGCTGCCAGTAGGCGCGCCCGTTAAGCAGGCGCGGCTGCGGGTCGTCCTCGATGACCGCGCCATGCGCCTTGCCCTGCGAGCGCTTCTCGATCTCCGCCGACCATTCCTTCACCTCGGGCAGGGCCAGCAGGGCCGCCATGGCCTGGTCGCGCGTCACGGCCGGCTCGGCGGGCTGTTGCACCGGCGGCGGAGCCGGCGGAGGAGGGGGCGCCGGCTTGTCCTTGCAGCCGGCCAGGGCGGCGGCGGCAAGCACGGTAACGGTCAGCAGGCG
>NZ_JAJFES010000001.1 GCF_020708045.1 Massilia sp. IC2-278 | reverse complement strand
GAGTCCGATGAAGCGGGAACGATCTCCCGCTTCGATGGCAACTGCTTGTTTGTCATGTAAATCCTCCAGGGACATATTGTCCACTATTTGGATGTCCATGAATCCCGGACCCTCTCAACCTGACCCCCGCTGTTCAGAAGCGGGTTTCCAGCGTCACGCGCGCCATCGTGCGGCCGGGGTAGATGCTGGTCCGGCGCAGCGTACCATTCTCGTCTACATAACGCGAATCGCCGATGTAGTCCTGCGCGAGCAGGTTCGACAGCGCCACGCGCAACTGGTATTGCGGGTTGAATTTGTAGAGCGCATACATGTCGAGGTCGCGCCGCACGCTCTGGTAGCCGAACTGCTCGACGTTGATGCGGACCGGACCGCCGCTCTTGAAGGCGAAACTGGAGCCGGCGCTCAGCTTGCCGCCGCGGGCGCGCCAGTCGATGCCGAGGGTGGCGGAGAAGGGCGTCTGCTGGTCGAGGCGGTTGTCCGGTCCGGGCACGGCGTCCACGCGCGACCAGTTGCGCGAGACGCTGGCGCGCAGGTCGACATCCGGCACGTTCTCGCGCAGCGACGACAGCGGGAACTTCGCTTCCAGCTCCAGGCTGCGCGTGAGCGCATCGCCGTCGTTGACCGGCGTCTGGATCCAGCGCCCGTTCTCGACCACCAGGCCCTGGCGCGTGTAGTCCTGGATGCGGCGCACCGAGACGCTGGCGGAAAGCAATGCCTTCTCGCCCCAGTAGTGCTCGTACGAGGCGTCGATGCCGGTCGCCAGTTCCGGCTTCAGATCCGGATTGCCGCGGTAGTCGGGATCGGTCTGGCTGTTGTTCGGCGTGGTGAAGCGGCGCGGGATCAGGCTGCTGGCCGGCGGCGCCTTGTACGTGCGGGTCAGCGCCAGGCGCACCTGGTCGCGGCTGTCGGGCAGTTTGTACAGGGTCTGCGCCAGCGGGCTCCAGACGCTGCTGCGGTTGCGCGTATCGTCGAAGGTATTGCCTTCGCTGGTCGTCTCCAGCCCTTCCCAGCGCAGGCCGGCATACATCGACCACCGCGGCGTGATGCTCCATTCGTCCTGCACGAACAGCGCCAGGCGCTCGATCCGGGCCCGGTAGCGCTCGTCGGCAAAGGCGTCGCGCCCGCTCAGGGGGAAGCCTTCGTCCTCGACGCGCGCGTCGTTGCGCCGCGTGAGGCCGCCGTCCCAGCCGGCCGACAAGGCGTGGCCGGTGCGCCAGGTGGTGGCGTACTTGCCGGTCGAGGTGATGCCGCGCTCCGAGGTCTTGCTCCAGACCGTGGACTCGCGCGCCAGCGGGCCGCCGGCATAGTCGAACTCGCGCCAGGTGCCGCGGTTGCGCATGCCGCTCACGCCGACCTTCACATCCAGCTTGGCCCCGCTCGCCAGGGCGTGGGTCCAGTTCAGGTCCGAGCGCAGGAAGGCGTTGTTCGCGCGGTTGTTGGTGTCGCGCAGGTCGTACAGCGGCGGGCGGCCGAGCAGGGTGCTGGTCACGCCATCGCCGTGGAAGCTGTTGTGGTTGTAGTTGAAGATGTTCTGCGAGGTGAGGGTGTCGCCGTTCTCCCCAGTCCAGTTTAGGCGTGGCGCCAGGTTCAGGTTCTTCGAGCGGCCGCGGTCCTGCTGGGCGGTGCGGCGCAGCATGACAATGTCGCCTGCGGGCGTGATCTGCGATTCCTCGACCGGCGAGGCGCGGTCGAAGTCGTAGGCCGTGGCATTCGCGCCCAGCGAATACGACAGCTTGCCGGCCCGGTCCGACAACTGCAGGCTGGCGTTCGGGTTGGTGGTGTCCGCACTCTTGCCGGCCCCGAGCTTGAGTTCGCGCTGCGCTTTTTTCACCGTCTTCTTGAGGACGATGTTGATGGTGCCGGCGATCGACTGGGTCGAAAACTCGGCGCTGGCCGCCGGCAGGATCTCGATGCGCTCGATGACGTCGGGCGAGAGCTGGTCGATCGAAAAGCCGGCCGGCGCGCGCTCGCCATTGAGCAGGATCTGCGTGTAGCCGCTGCCCAGGCCGCGCATGCGGATCTCGCCGCCGCGCCCCGAGGCGCCGCTGACGGTGATGCCCGGCAGGCGCTTGAAGACGTCGAGCACCGAGGTGTCGCCGTAGCGCTGGATTTCCTCGCTCGAGACCACGATGCGGCTGGCGGTATCGTCGCGCCGCGCATCATAGGTGTTCGCGCCCCGGACTTCGACGCGCTGGATTTTTTCGGCAGGCTTGGCGTCCTCCTTGCGCACCGCTTGGGCGTCGGCGGGATCGGTGGCGGGGGTGGCGACGGTCTGGGCCAGGGCTGGCTGGGCGGCGAGGCAGAGCAGGACGAGCGATGGACGGAGCATGAGGCGGTGACAGGAATGCAAGGGTGCGTTATTGTCGCCGAGTTCAGCCGCAAAGCGTTACGTTTATTTAACTAAAAGGAGAAGATTCGATGCGACTGCCCGCGTACGCTGTCCCATTGCTGGTGTTGGCCACTGCCGTGGTCAGCCTGCTGTCGCTGCACGTGGCCGGCGCGCCGAACGGCAACATCGCGATCCAGGCGGGCGCGTTTGTGCTGGCGGCGCTGCTGGCGGCGCCGGGGCGCGTCGCCAGCGTGATCGATGCGTTTGATGCGCGCTGGACGAGCGCCGCCATCCTGCTGCTTGCGGCTGCAGTGCTGTTCGCCGGGGTCGAGATCGATGGCGCGCGGCGCTGGCTGCGCGTCGGGCCGGTGCTGCTGCATCCGGCCAGCCTGTTCGGTTCGTTCCTGCTGCTGGCGCTGGCACGTGCTCCCGGCAGCGCGCTGTGCGCCGCGCTGGCGGGCGCCACGGTGCTCTGCTTCGGATTGGGGAACGATGGCGCGGCAAGCCTGGCCTTGGCGCTGGGCCTGAGCGGCTTGCTGCTGGGTGAGCGCCGGCACTGGAAGACGCTGCTGCCGCTGTGCGTGCTGGCCTGGTGCCTGGCGGCCTGGGGCTGGACCCGGCCGGACAGCCTGGCGCCGGTGCCGTATGTCGAGGAAATCGTCGCGCGCACCTGGACGGCTGCGCGTTTGCTGGGCGCCGCGGCGGCCATCCTGCTTGCGCTGCTGCCGCTGCCTTTCCTGCTGACGGTCCATATAGCGGGCGAGCGCGGCGCCGGCTATGCGTTTGCCGGCTTCTGGGCCGGCCTAGTGCTGGCCGGCCTGCTGGGCAACTACCCGATTCCGGTGATCGGCTACGGTGCCTCGCCGGTCATCGGCTGGGTGCTGGCGCTGCGTTTGCTCAGCAGCCGCTCGCCTTGATGCGCTCGACTTCCAGGCCGAACAGCGGACGCAGGCGGGTGCCGAGCACATTCCCGGCAAACGCGAACACCAGCCACAGCCAGCCGTGCAGGCTGCCCGAGATGATGCCGCTGAAGTAGGCGCCGATGTTGCAGCCGTAGGCCAGGCGTGCGCCGTAGCCCAGCATCAAACCGCCAACCACGGCGGCGATCAGCGAGCGCAGCGGCAGGCGCCACACCGGTGCGTAGCGGCCGGCCAGGGCGGCGGCCAGCATCGCGCCGAGCACGATGCCGATGTCCATCACCGTGGTCACGTCCTTGGAGAGCGGCGCTGCCAGCGCGGCGGCATTCGCCTTGGTCGACCAGTAGGTCCAGCTGGCGACGTCGATGCCCATCGCGCTTGCGGCCTTGGCGCCCCACAGCGCAAAGGCCGAGGTCACGCCCCAGGGGCGGCCGGCCAGGGCCAGCGTGGCGAAGTTCAGCACGACCAGGGCAATGGCGCCGGCGACCAGCGGCCATGGCCCGTACATCCACGACGCGCGGCGCGCCGTCGGCGTGCTCGGGTTGACCAGGCGGCCGTGGCGGCGCTTCTCCACGACCACGGTGATGCCGGCAATCGCCGCGAACACGGCAAAGTTCAGCAGCAGGGCCGGGAACAGGCCGAGCTCCGTGACCAGCGAGACCGGTTTCAGTTGCGGCAGCGATGTCCAGTAGGGCATGTGCGCGGTGGCGATCACCGAGCCGATGATGAAGAACAGCAGCGTGACCAGCATGCGCGTGCTGCCGCCGCCCACGGTGTACAGCGTGCCGGAGGCGCAGCCGCCACCGAGCTGCATGCCGATGCCGAAGATGAAGGCGCCGACCACCACCGAGGTGCCGGCCGGCGACACCAGGCCGGAGACCGGGGTGCCGAACAGCGTGCCGTTGGCAAGCGCCGGGAAGAACAGGGCGACGCCGACGGCGAGCATGATCATCTGCGCGCGCAGGCCGGCGCCGCGGCCGTCGGCGATGAAGACGCGCCAGGCCGAGGTAAAGCCGAAGGCGGCGTGGTACAGCGCGACGCCGAGCAGCGCGCCAACGACATACAGCGCGGCCTGGCGCGCGTCGACCACCTGCATCAGGTACAGGGCGCCGACCAGGATAAGGAAGAGCGATACCGCGAGCGGCTTCGGATTGATGCCGATCCGCGGCGCTGCGGACAAGGATGCTGAATTGGACATGGCGTGAACGAGCGTAATGACGTAACCCGCTATTTTCGCGCTTTTTGCCCTTTTCTGCTGGAGGCTGCTTCGTTTTGGCAGGGCCGTTGCGCTTCTCGCAAGCGGCCCTGGCGGTCCTCAATAGCCCTTGGCAAGCTGCTCCGGCGTGAGCGCATTCATCACCGCGAATACCCCGCTGGCGCGCAGGATGCGTTTCGACCCCACCTGCAGGTAGCAGTTCGCAAACGCCACGCGTCCGCCCAGCTTCTGGATGTCGACGTGGGCCTCGACCCAGTCGCCGGGACGGGCCGCATCGACGAAGTCGGTGCTGAGGTTCACGGTGACGAAGGACTGGCGTCCCTCGCAATGCATGGTCAGGCCCAGGCCGAGCGCCGAATCGGCGAGGCTGGACAGCATGCCGCCGTGCGCGATGCCGCGCATGTTGGTGTGGTTCTCGGTAATGCGCATGCCGATGATGATGGCGCCGTTCTCGCGGCTGCAATACAGGTCGCCGAGGTTGGCCATGTAAGGGCCGCCGCGTTTCAGGCGTTCGAAGCCTGCCGGCACGTCCGTGCCAATGTCCATTGATGTCATGTTTAAGCCTTGTGCGCCGTTCTATTAGCGGCATCTCGATTCTGCACAGTAAAACACAGGCGGCATGGTGTCAACCCTGCAATACGCTGTGCCGAAAATACCATTTCGCTCTGCGGTTCGCGCATTGTCTTCCAAATTTGGCGCTGCTACACTCATCTGCAGTAAAACTTGGTTTTACTCTGCGGTACTATAAATACAAACAGGAGACATATGGCTTTCCAGTTTTCCGAACGCGCGCTGGAGCTGCAGCGCCGCGTGAAGCAGTTCATCGATACCGAAATCGTCCCCGCGCAAGGAGCCTACAAGCACGAGGTCGACACCGCCCGCAAGGCAGGCAATGCCTTCATCGTCCCGCCCACCATCGAGCGCCTGAAGGCGAAAGCGAAAGAGGCGGGCCTGTGGAATCTGTTCCTGCCTGAGTCCGATCATGGCGCCGGCCTCACCAATCTCGACTACGCGCCGCTGTGCGAATTGATGGGCCGCGTGCCGATCGCCTCCGAAGTCTTCAACTGCTCAGCGCCCGACACCGGCAACATGGAAACCCTGGTGCGCTATGCATCCCCGGGCATCCAGGAACGCTGGCTGGCGCCGCTCCTGGCAGGCGAGATCCGCTCGGCCTTTGCCATGACCGAGCCCGACGTGGCCTCGTCGGACGCGACCAACATCACCGCCAGCATCGTGCGCGACGGCGACGAATACGTGATCAACGGCCGCAAGTGGTTCACCTCGGGCGCGGCCGACCCGCGCTGCAAGGTGATGATCTTCATGGGCAAGACCGACCCGGACAACCCGGAGCGCCACCGCCAGCAATCGATGATCGTGGTCCCGACCGACACGCCGGGCGTCACCATCGTGCGCGACATGTACGTTTTCGGCTACGACGACGCACCGCATGGCCACGCCGAAGTGCTGTTCGAGAACGTGCGCGTGCCGCTCGAGAACATCCTGCTCGGCGAAGGCCGCGGCTTCGAGATCGCCCAGGGCCGCCTGGGGCCGGGCCGCATCCACCATTGCATGCGCCTGATCGGGCGCGCCGAGATGGCGCTGGAAGCGATGTGCCGCCGCACCCTGGACCGTGTGGCATTCGGACGCAAGGTGGCCGACCAGGGCGTCTGGCGCGAGCGCATCGCCGAGTCGCGCATCCTGATCGACAGCGCGCGCCTGATGGTGCTGAACGCGGCCGAGATGATGGACAAGGCCGGCAACAAGGCGGCGGCTCGCGAGATCGCGATGATCAAGGTGATCGCGCCGAACATGGCCTGCACCGTGATCGACTGGGCGATCCAGGCCCACGGCGGCGGCGGCGTCAGCCAGGACTTCGGCCTGGCCCAGGCCTACGCGAATGCGCGCTCGCTGCGCCTGGCCGACGGCCCGGACGAAGTGCACCGCAACGCCATCGCCAAGCTGGAACTGGCGCAGTATCGTTAACCCCTACCGTTCATCCCTACGGTTCATCCACACAGGAGGCAGCCGATGTCGGAGCGCCATCTCGATTTCTGGCCCACGGGCCTGCCGCGGCACCTGACCGTGCCGCAGACGAATCTGTTCTACAACCTGGAAGTGTCGGCCACCCGTTACCCGGACAAGACCTTCTCGATCTTCTACGACACGCCGCTGAGCTACCGCGAATTCAAGCTCGAGGTCGAGCAGATCGCCGGCTACCTGGAGCAGGAATGCGGCGTGCGCCAGGGCGACCGCGTGCTGCTCTACATGCAGAACAGCCCGCAGTTCATGCTGGCCTATTACGCCATCCTGTGCGCCAACGCGGTGGTGGTGCCGGTCAATCCGATGAACCTGCTCGAGGAGCTGCGCCACTACGTAAGCGACACCGGCGCCACCACGATCTTCGCGCCGCAGGACCTGTATGCCCAGGTCGAGCCGCTGGTGGTTGCAGAGGGCGAAACAGGTCTGCAGCACGTGCTGGTGGCCGCCTATTCGGACTACATCGACCACGAGACCGACCTCAAGGTGCCGGACTTCGTGGCCGCGCCGCGCCGCCACATCGCCGGCCCGGGGGTGACCCTGTGGAGCGACATGCTGGCGCGCGGCTGCGTTCCCGGCCCGGTGACGGCAGGCCCGGACGACCTGGCCTGCATGCCGTATACCTCGGGCACCACCGGCCACCCGAAGGGCTGCATGCACACCCACCGCAGCGTGATGTACAACACGGTGGCCGGCATCCAGTGGTTCGGCGCCCAGCAGGATTCGGTGGCGCTGTGCGTGCTGCCGTTCTTCCACGTGACCGGCATGCAGGGCGGGATGAACGGCTCGATCTTCTGCGGCGGCACCGTGGTGGTGCTGGCGCGCTGGGACCGCGACACCGCGGCCGAATGCATCCGCCGCTACCGCGTGAATGCGACCCAGCTGATCTCGACGATGGTGGTCGATTTGCTGTCCAGCCCACGCGTGATGGAATACGACTTGTCGAGCATCCGCCGCCTGAGTGGCGGCGGGGCGGCCATGCCCGACGCGATCGCCCAGCGCATGCAGGATTTGATGGGCATCCGCTACATCGAGGGCTACGGCATGTCCGAGACCATCGCGCCGACCCACATCAACCCGAACGACCGCCCGAAGAAGCAATGCCTGGGCATTCCGATCTGCGACGTCGATGCGCGCGTGGTGGATCCGGAAACCATGGGGGAACTGGGCGTGGGCGAGGTCGGCGAAATCGTCGTGCACGGGCCGCAGGTGATGCAGGGCTACTGGAACAACCCGCAGGCGAGCAGCGACACGTTCGTCGAGATCGACGGCAAGCGTTTCCTGCGTACCGGCGACCTGGGACGGGTCGACGAGGATGGCTACTTCTTCATGGTCGACCGCCTGAAGCGCATGATCAACGCTTCCGGCTACAAGGTCTGGCCGGCCGAGGTCGAGACGCTGATGTACCGGCATCCGGCGATCCGCGAAGTGTGCGTGGTGGCCGCGAACGATGCGCGCCGCGGCGAGACGGTCAAGGCGGTGGTGGCGCTGAAGGACGGCTTTGCCGGCACGGTGAGCGAGCAGGACATCATCGACTGGTCGCATGCCAACATGGCGGCGTATAAAAGCCCGCGCATCGTCGAGTTCCGCGACAGCCTGCCGAAGTCGGCGACCGGCAAGGTGCAGTGGCGCGGGTTGTAATGCCGTGTGAGTGAACGGGCGCCGGCGGCTGCACATCCGGCCGGCGCCATGAAAAAAAGCCGGCAGGGTTCGCACCCTGCCGGCTTTGTCGTTCCTCCCGCAGCTTAGAACGCGTGCATGACACCCACGGTCACGCGGTTTGCCGAATCGCTGCCGACGGCCACCACGCCTTGCGCCAGGTTGATCTGGGTGGCGGTGACGACGGTGTCGGTGGCGGCGTGGCCGTACGACGCGTACACGGTGCTGCGCTTGCTCAGCGCGTAGCGGGCGATGGCGATGTACTGCTGCGAATCGTCGCTCAGGTCGCCCGAACGCTTGGTGTTGTAGAAGGCGCCGGTCAGGGTGATGTTCGGAGCCACCGGCACGTCGACGCCGGCGCCGAACACGGCGATCTTGCGGTTCGTGCTTTCCAGCTCGTTTTCCGAGTAGGTGCCCTTCAGCACGACGCGCGGCAGGGTGTACTTGACGCCGATCGCGTGCGACTTCAGC
Source organism: Massilia sp. IC2-278 (assembly GCF_020708045.1). Lineage (GTDB taxonomy): Bacteria > Pseudomonadota > Gammaproteobacteria > Burkholderiales > Burkholderiaceae_D > Telluria. Next base: position 1,144,325 of record NZ_JAJFES010000001.1, on the reverse strand, counting down.
AGGTCGGTATTGGTGGCGTTCTTCATGCGCGCAAAGGCGCCGGCAACGTTCAGCGGGCCCGCGTTGTAGAAGGCCGACACGCCCTGGTAGGAACTGCGCTGCGAATCGCCGCCTTGCTCGCCGAAGGCGCGCATCAGACCGAAGCCGAAGCCGTTCCACGATGGCGAGACATAGCGCACCGAGTTATTCTGGCGCAGCGCGGTGCCGCTGCCGTTGGCGCCGTAGGCGCCGTACACGGCCGAGTTGTTCATCGCCGAGAACAGCACGTTCGGGCTGGTGGCGGCAAAGGCCAGGCCCATCGGATCGGCCATGCCGACCGACAGCACGCCCAGGATGTTCTGGCGGCCGAAGTCGATCGAGCCGAAGTTGCCGGTCAGGCCGACCGTGGCTTCGCGGTCGAACAGGCTGGTGACCGACGGGTTGCCGGTGCCGACGCCGGCGGCGCCGGTGTCGTTGAGGAGGGTGCCTTCCAGGCCGAAGCGGGCCTTCAGGCCGCCGCCCAGGTCTTCCACGCCCTTGAAGCCCCAGCGCGACACGGCCATCTGGCCGGCTTCGACAGTGGTGCGGCCGCCGTTCGGGCCATCATTGTTCACATGGGTGATGCCTGCGTCGACGATACCGTAGATCGTCACGCTGGTTTGCGCGGATGCGGCGGACATGCAGGCGCAGAGGGCGGCCAACGCGATGATGTGCTTTTTCACTGAAGCTGTCTCCTTATTATTCATGCTTGACCCCGGCGAGGCCAATCGCACTGAAGTTGCATAGCGGCACGGTTTCTCTTGGTGGAACTCAGCCGTCTATAGTGAAACTCTATTTTCATGTGTCAACACTGTCAACAACTATTAGTAGGTCGGCAGTAAAGCTGTTGTCGCGTGCACGTTTTTGTCTCACCCGGTCCACAGGGCAGGATGAAGTAACCGCATAACGCTCTCTCGTGGTGCAAATCGTTCTGCTGTGCGGAACTGCACGACCATTGTGTACTTTTGCACGGCAGCGTTCGCCACATAATTTCCATGTGGAAATAATCAGTTGATCTGGCAGGCGTTGCCCGCAGGTGAATGTTGTTTTCTTTCATCACTTTTGCGGCTTACGCTATGTCTGTCTAATAATAATTGAAGGCTGGAAATTTATGGTGCAGATTTGGGCTACGATAGCGCCCCGTACCGACAATGCCCCATTGCGCCTGGCGCACGCAAGGCAGCCGGTCCAGCCGTTCCGGTCGCCGACCGGCGCGGGCACTACATGACTCCAGCGGACAGACAACCGACATGAAACAGGTTTCCAAAAAGCAGATCGTTAGCAAACTTCGTGACGCATTCCGTGTCGAAGCCCTCGAATCCCGGGTCCTGCTGTCCGCCGACCCCATCCTCGGCCAGGCCGCGCTGCTGGCGCCGGACCTGCTGGCGCACGACGCCGATGCGTCCGACCGCGCCGTGCACGCCCTGGGCGCCGCGCCTGCAGGCGAGCCGGGCGCCGCACTGCCGGCGGTTCCGGTCGCGCAGGCCCCCGACCCGCACCTGGCCAGCCTGGCGGCCCTGGCCACCGCGGCCACCGCGGCCAGCTACACCAGCGCGGCGGACGCCGCCGTGCAGCCCGACACGCTTTACCTGAACCAGGACAACCTGGGCCAGTACCGCGACGGCGACAACCGCATCGTGCTCGGCCATGCTGGCAGCAATGCCCAGATCGTCGTCGGCGATGCCGCCAACGGCGGCAACCTGGTGCTGGACGATACGCTGGTGCTGCTCAATCCCCAGGCCGGCGGCGAGATCGCCATCGCCCAGAACCTGGTGCTGGCCGGCGACGCCGGCCTGAGCATCACCGGTTCGGGCCATACCACCACGATCAGCGCCAGCAGCATCAACACCGCTTTCGCCTACATCAACGACTCGGTGAAGATCGACGGCGCCACCGCCACCAACCACACGATCGCGCTGACGGCCACCGGCGGCGACATCCAGATCGGCGGCTCCTCGGCCCATTCCCTGAACGGCGACGGCCTCGATCCCGACGATCTGCTGCAGCTTTCGGCCACCGGCAACATCCTGGTCACCGGTACCGTCGGCAATACCGACGCGCTCGAAGGCTTCACCATCACCCAGGCCAACAACGTCACCTTCAAGGGCGAGGTCACGGTCAACGGCAACTTCGACATCCATGCCAGCGGCACCGTCACCTTCGAGCAGTCGGTGCACCTGACCAGCGGCTTCTTCCGCGTCACCGGCGCCAACCTGGTGGTGTTCAAGGGTGGCGTGACGGTCGACGGCGGCGGCGACATCTTCCTGGAAGGGAACGAGATCAACTTCCAGACCGGCGAGAGCGCGGTCATCGGCACCGGCATGCTGAGCCTGCGCCCCGCCACTGTGGGCCTGGGCATCGAGGTCGGCGGCCCGCCGCTGGAGAGTTCGGCGCTGCTGAACATCGACAATGCGGAGATCGCGACCTTCGCCTCGACTTTCAGCAAGATCGTCATCGGCCGCCAGGAAGGCGCCGTCAACGGCTACCTGGCCGGCGCCCATGCCGACGACCTGGCCGGCACGGTGCGCATCGGCGCCGTCCAGACGCCGCAGCAGTACACCTTCCGCAGCGCGCTCGAAGTCTACGGCGGCAGCATCGTGGTCGAGGACTTCGCCAATCCCGCCTACCAGTTCCTGGTCAACGGCGACATCAAGCTCGACGCCTGGAACGGCATCTCGATCTACAATCAGGTCGAGGCCCACAACAGCAACATCGCGCTGTGGGCGCAGAACGGCGCCGTGGTCCAGGCGAATGCGGCCAGCAACCTCGATAACCTGTCGAGCGAGCCGCTGCGCGCGCTCGACCTGCAGGTGCATGCGGGCGCCGGCGTGCGCCTGCCGTTCGCCCAGGTGAACAGCATCACGGTGGTAAACACCGGCGACGGCGACATCGTGGTCAACAACCTGGCGCGCGACGCCGCGAGCGGCATCGGCGGCACCCTGCGCGTGGACGGCGTCAGCCAGACCGGCCTTGCCGGCGACAACATCGTGCTGTCCACGAGTGCCGGCAACCTCGGCATCGACGGCGCCGGCAGCGGCGTCTCCACCGTCGGCGCCGGCGGCATCAGCCTGAGCGCCGGCGGCAGCGGCAGCCAGATCCTGGTGAACCGCGCCATCTCGGCCTCCGGCGGCGCCATCGCGCTGGCGTCCGACGGGCGCATCGCGCTGCAGGCTGCCGGCATCACCGACAACGGCGCCGGCGGCGTGGCCTTGACTTCGAACAGCGCCAACATCGCGCTGTCGCGCGACATCGTCTCGAACGGCGGCCTGGTGTCGCTGAACGCTGCCACCACCATCTTCATGGACAGCGGCACCCGCGTCGCCTCGCTCCACCCGCTGGCCGATAGCGGCGCCGTCAGCCTGGTGGCGGGCGGCACGATCACGCTGTCGACGCTGGCCGCCGACGGCGCGATGACCGTGCGCTCGAACGCCGGCGCGATCGTCGACGGCCTGCTGGGCGATGGCCTGAACCTGGACGGCGACACCGCGGCGGCGGCGCTGTCGGCCGCAACCGGCATCGGCAGCGGCAATGCGCTGCAAACGCGCGTGGCCGCGGTCACCCTCAGCAACAATACGGCCGGCAACGTACAGCTGCGCGAAGCGACCGCGCTGCGCATCCTCGGCGCCAGCGTCGGCGGCAGCGGCAGCAACCTGGTCGTCACCACGCTCGACGGCGGCATCGCCGTGGACGGCGCGATCGACGCCATCGGCGCCGGCGGCAACGTGCTGCTGAAAACCGGCGAAGCTGGCGAAGGCACGGCGGCCGACATCGTCATCCGCGCCGGCGTCGCCAGCACGAACGGGAACATCAGCATTCTCTCGGCCGACGCGATCGTCATCGACGATGGCGCGGCCGGCAGCGCGCCGCGCATCGAGGCGCGCGGCGCCGGGCGCACGCTCGACCTGCAGGCCGATGGCGCCGTTGCGCTCGAAGGGCAGGCGCGCCTGGTGACCAGCAACGGCAACATGCGCATCGGCGCCCTCGGTGGCGACCTGGCCCTCGGCGTGCTCGACGCCGGCACGGCGGCGGTGTCGCTGCGCGCCTCGGGCGCGATCCTCGACGCCCAGGCCGACGATGCCGCGCCCGGCACAAACGTCACGGCCGGCGCGCTGCGCATGCAGGCCGGCGCCGGCATCGGCAGCGCTGCCGATGCGCTCGAGGTGCAGGCCGGCGCGCTGGCCTTTGCGGCCGGCGGCGCCGCCCAGGTGGCAGCCGGCGGCAACGCCACGGTCGGCCAGGTGGCGGCCGTGCGCGTGAACCGCGTCGACGCCAATGCCGGCCTGCAGGATGCAATCGATAGCGGCGCGCTGGCGGGCCTGTCCGCCGGCGGCGACCTGCTGCTCGGCGGCGCCAGCCTGGTCGTGGCCGGCTCGGTCAACGCCAACGGCGGCCACGTGCGCATCGACGCCTCTGGGACGCTGGCGCTGAACGCGATGGTGGCGGCGCAGGGCGGCAGCATCACCGTACTGGCCGGCGGCGACATCACCGCGTCAAGCCAGGCCCAGGTGGTGAGCGAAGGCGGCACCATCGAGCTGGCCTCGGGCGCCGGCGCGGTACTGATGAACGACGGCGCGCGCCTGGCAACCGACGCCCGGAACATCCGCGTCGCCGCTGCGGCCGGCGTCACGGTGGGCCTGGTCGACGCCCGCTCGAACGCCGACCGCCTGGGCGACAGCCTGGCCGGCCAGGCCGGCTGGGGCGCGGTCAGCATCGTCAGCGGCGCGGCGATTGCCGACACGCCAGAAGCCAGCGACGCCATCGACGTGTATGCACGCGCGCTGCGCCTGGAGGCGCTGGGCGCGATCGGCGCGGCCGGTAACGCCTTCGACACCGAAGCGGCCGTGCTGAGCGCACGCGGCGCCGGCATGTTCCTGCGCGAAGCCGGCGTGCTGGCGCTCGACGGCACCGGCCCGGTGGCCGTGGACCGCGTGCTGGCCCGGGGCGGCCTGGACGCCGAACAGCGCGTCGACGCCGCCCAGGCCGGCCTGGCCAGCAGCGGCACGCTGGTGCTGCAGGCCGGCGGGGCACTGACCGGCATGGCCGGCAGCGCCGTCAGTGCCGGGGCCAACCTGGTGCTCGGCGCCGGCGGCGACCTGACGCTGGGCGCCGCCGTGACCACGCTGGGCGCCACCGGCAACATCAGCCTGCAGTCCGCCGGCGCGATCCACCAGGACGCCGCCGTGTCGGCCACGGCGGCCGGCCAGAGCGTCGACATGATCGCCCTCGGCCTCATCGTGATGACGCAGGACGCCAGCGTGGCCACCATCGGCGGCGGCATTTCGCTGCAGGGCGGCGGCACGGTCGTGGTCGGCCTGCTGGACGCCGGCAGCGGCGCGGTCGCCATCAATGCCGGCGGCTACATCCTCGACGCCGACGCCTATGGCGACAACCACGTCGACATCGTCGCCGGCGCCCTGCAGATGCGTGCCGGCGCGGCGATTGCCGCCAGCGCGAACGCCCTCGAAACCCGGGTCGGCACCCTCAGCGCCGAATCGAACCTGGGCTGGATCTACCTGCAGGAATCCGACGCCGTCGAGATCGGCAGCGTCAGCGTGCAGGTCAACCGCGTCGATGCGGCCGGTGCGGCCACCGCCACCACGGTGGCCAGCCAGTCGGGCATGGCTGTCACGCGTGCCGGCAACCTGGTGCTGGCCGCCGGCGGCGCCATGACCGTGAATGCGAACGTGGCCAGCGCCGGCGGCAACGTGCTGCTGAAGGCCGCGGGCGACCTGGCCGTGAACGGCGCGGTGACCAGCGGCGGCGGCGCCCTGTCCCTGCAGGCGGGCGGCGCCATCGTCCAGAAGGCGGGCATCGCCGGCGCCAGCATCGACGTCGAGGCGAGCAGTGGCATCGCCATGGACGACGGCGTGCAGGCGAACGCCAGCGGCAACGTGCGCTACGCCACCGGCGGCACGCTGGCGCTCGGCGCGATCGGCAGCGGCGCCGGCGTCAGCCTGGTGGCCGGGACCATCGTCGACTCGGGCAGCACCGACGTCGACGTGCGCGCGGCCACGCTGCGCATCGCGGCGACGAACGGCGCCGGCAGCGGCGCGTCCCACCTGCAGCTGGCGGTCGGCCGCCTGGCAGCCAGCGCCGGGGGCGGCGGGCTGTACCTCGACGAAGCCGACGCCCTGGTGATCGATGCCGGCGCCGGCTCGGTGGCGCGGGTCGGCGTCGACGGCAGGCTCTCCACCGTGAACGACCAGGCCCTGAGCGGCCTGGTCTCGGGCGGCAACCTGGTGCTGGCCACGGCCGATGGCGGAATCGCGCTCGGCCAGCAGGTGAGCGCGGCCGGCAACCTGCTGCTGGCCGCAGGCGGCGCAGGCGCCGACCTCGCGCTCGACGCGGCCGTGAGCAACAGCGGCGGCAACAGCAGCCTGGTGGCCGGACGCGACCTGCTGCAGAACGTCGGCATCAACACGACCGCCGCCGGCAAGAGCCTCGAGCTGCGCGCCGGCCGCGACATCCTGATGGGCCAGTCGGCAAGCAGCGCCACCGCCAACGGCAACATCCTGCTGGCCGCCGGCGCCGGCGTCACGGTATCGAGCCTGAACGCCGGCACGGCGAACGTCGGCATCACGGCAACCGGCGGCAGCATCGTCGACGGCGACGCGGCCGGCGACAGCGCGGTCGACATCGTCGCCGGCGGCCTGCAGCTGCGCGCCGGGAACGCGATCGGCAGCGGTACGAATGCCATCGAGAGCAACGTCGTCATCGCCACGGCGCAGGCCGGTGCCGGCGGCGTCTACCTGGTGGAGACGAATGCGCTGACCCTGGCCGGCGTGACGGTGCAGGTGAACCGCGTCGGCGCCAGCGGCGCGGCGGCGGCCACCACCAACGCCGCGCAGAACGGCGTAGCGGCCCAGGGCGGCAACGTGGTGCTGGTGTCGAACGGCGCCAGCCTGGTCGTCAACGACAGCGTCAATTCGAACGGCGGCAACCTGCTGCTGCAGGCGGCCGGCGGCGGCATGGTGCTGAATGCGAAGGTCGATGCCGGCGGCGGTGCGCTCACGCTCACCAGCGGCGGCAACATCGCGCAAAAGGCCGACATCGTGACCGGCGGCGCCGGCACGGTCGATTTGCAGGCGGCGCGCGCCATCAACATGGACAACGGCACGGCGATCCGCGCCGGCGCCAACGTGCGCGTGATGGCCGGCACGACGATGACGCTGGGTTCGATCGTGACCGGCGGCGACGTCAGCCTGGCCGCCACCGGCATCCTCGATGCGGGCGGCAGCGAGACCGACGTCACGGCGGCGGCGCTGCGCGTGTCGGTGAGCGGCGCGAACGCCGGATTCGGCGCGCCTGGCGCACGTATCCAGACGGCGGTGGGCAGCCTGGCGGCGAACGTCGGCGGCAGCGGCGGCTTCTTCGCCGAGCAGGCGGGCGCCATCACCCTTGGCGCGCTGGCCGAGATCGGCGTGCGCCGCGTGGGCGCGGATGGCGGCACGTCGGCCGTGGCCGATGCGGCGCTGTCGGGCGTGAGCTCGAGCGGCGCGCTGGTGCTGACATCGACCGGCGCCATCGCCGTGGAACGCGTCGTCACGGCGGCGGGCAACCTGCTGCTGGCGGCCGGCAGCGCCGACCTGGTGCTGGATGCGGCCGTGAGTTCCGTCGCCGGCAGCATCAGCCTCGGCGCCGGCAACAGCATCGTCCAGAACGCCGACCTGCGCGCGCTGGCGGCCGGCCAGAGCATCGAACTGGCGGCCGGCGCCGACATCGCCATGCAGAGCGGCAGCAGCAGCGCATCCAGTCTGCGCTATGCGGCGGGCGGCGACATCGCCGTCGGCCTGCTCGATGCCGGCACTGGCGGCGTGAGCCTGGCGGCGGGCGGCGCGATCGTCGATGCCGAGTCGGCGAACACGGTGCAGACCGTGAACGTCAAGGCGGGCGCGCTGCGCATGACGGCCGGCACGGGCATCGGCGGCGGCAACGCCATCGAGACCACGGTGGCCTCGCTGGCCGCTGCCAGCAGCAGCGGCGCGATCGCCATCGTCGACAGCGATGGCCTGAGCGTGCCGGCGGCCGGCGTGGCGGTAACGGTGGGACGCATCGGCGCCGACGGCACCGTGAACGCGCTGGCGGATGCGGCGCTGGTCGGCGTGACGGCGGCGGGCGGCAGCACCTCGCTGGTCGCGGCCACCGGCACGGTGGTGTTTGGCCAGGCGCAGCAGGTCGGCGCGGGCCAGGACCTGGAACTGGTCGGCGACCAACTGCAGATCGACCAGCCCCTGGCCGGCCAGGGCGGCACGCTGGCGATCCGCCCGGCCAACCCGGCGCACGACGTGCGCCTCGGCGGCAGCGGCTTCGGCAACGGCGGCCTGTACCTGTCGCCGGCGCTGCTGGCGAACCTGGCCGGCGGCTTCGACCGGGTGGTCGTCGGCGGCGGCGCCGCGGCCCCGGGCCAGGTCATCCACATCGACGGCAGTGCCAGTGCGGTTGTGTTCCGCGACAGCCTGGTGTTGGACGCGTCCGGCCCTGGGAGCAGCATCTTCCTGACCGGCAGCCTGGCGGCCGAAGGCCTGGACGTGCGCGGCCCGTTGGCGCTGGCCGACGCGGTCACCATCGCCGGCGGCAACGGCGGCGCGCCGGGCGGCGACATGGTCTTCGCCCAGGGCATCGATGCATTCGAAACGAGCGCCAGCCTGGTGCTGGCGGCGGGCGGCGACAACGTGCTGGTGCAGGGCGCGGTCGGTGCGAACGGCGCGCTGGCCGGGCTGGCGGTGCGCGATGCGCACGACGTGCGCTTTGCCCAGGACGTGAGCGTGAACGGCGACGTCATCGTCAACGCCACCGGCGTGGTGCGCTTCGACGGCGCGCTGCACATCACAGGCGGTTCGCTGGTGATCCGCGGCGCCAGCCAGGTGATCATCGGCGACATCGTCCTGAGCGGCGAGGCCGGCGAGTTCGTCATCGAGGCCGACACCCTGGTCATCAACGGCGACGTGCAGGGTGCGGGCATCGTCCAGCTGCGCCCGGGCGACGCCAGCCGCGACATCGTGGTCGGCGGCAGCGGCACAGATGGCGCCTTCAGCATCACCGACAGCATGCTGGGGCACCTGTCCGGCGCAGCGGGGCTGGTGATCGGCGTGCAGGGTACGGACGGCCACGCGGCCGCGGATGCCGGCAAGGTCAGCATCGTGGCCACCGACTTCGCTGCTCTCTCAAATGCGCCGCTGCAGGTCTTCGGCAGCACGGTCGTGGTCGAGGCCAGCGCGGGCAGCCTGGTGGCCGCCAACGGCCTGGTGCTCGACGGCCGCGACGGCGTGGTCCTGCACGACAGCGTGTCCGCCGTGCGCGGCGCGGTCGTGGTCTACAGCGCGAACGGCGGCGTGCAGATGGATGCCGGCACGGTCCTGAGCGGCACCGGCGCCGTCACCGCGCAAGCGGCCGGCAACCTGGTGCTGGCAGGCGTCGAGGGCAAGCATGTCGTGGTGCGAAGCGGCGGCGTGATCCTGGACGCGGCAGGCGACAATGCGGTGAACATCGTGGCCGACACCGTGGCCCTGTACCGAATGGGTCCGCAGCTGGGCATGGGCAACGCAATCGAGGTGCAGTCGCCATCGCTGTTCGTGGAGGCGCCGCGCGGCATCGTGGTGCAGGATACGGGCCCGGACGGCCGTACCCACTTCTATGTGCTCGACGGCGCCACCATGTACGAAGCGGCGATTGCCGTCGGCGAAACCGTGCGCCATACCGAAGACCCGACCCTGGCGCTGCCGCTGCTGCCGGCCTCGCTGGCGCCGGCCCTGGCCGCGACGCCGTACTTCGACGCCGCGCTGCGCACTGCCGCGGCAAGCGGCACGGCCCAGTACCTGGCGACGGCGGGGCAGGTGGCCACCGCCGGCGGCGGCCTGCTGGTGGCCGGCGCCGAGGGCCTGGCGGCGGGCGAGGGCGCCGCTTTGCCGCTGCTGGAATTCTGGCTGGAAGACCTGGTGTTGTAAGCCGGCTCACAAGCCGACTTACAACCCGATTCGGCACAGAAAACGGCCGGGCTGCGCAATGCAGACCCGGCCGTTTTTTCGTCTGGGAAACAGTTCTGTCAACCCGTCGTGCGCGGCCGTTTCACCTATGTTGTTTTCTTTCGTCAAACAGCGCGCTTTGCATCGCTCCACCAACAATAATTGAACTTTAGAAATTATTGCCCGCCCATATCAGCTACGATACGCCTCTTGTGCTTACTTTGCAGAATTGCGTCTAGCGTTCTGGCAATAAAGACAAGAAGCGTCGCACCGGTCAGGTGACAGGGCGATCGAGACAGACAGCAAACAAAAAATTCAACATGAAACAGTTCTCCAAAAAGCAGGTCGTTAGCAAACTTCGTGACGCATTTCGTGTTGAAGCCCTGGAACCCAGGGTCCTGCTGTCCGCCGATCCCATCCTCGGCTCGGCTGCGCTGATCGTGCCCGACGCCGTGGTCCACGCGGCGCCGAACAACGACTACATGACGAGCGGCGCGCTCGCGCTCAGCCACGTCATGGCCGACCAGGCCTACGCCGGCGCCGGTGCCGGAACCGCCGCGGTGGCGCCCGACCGCCACATCGTCGACCTGGCCGAGCTGGCGCGCCAGCCCGGCACGCCGGGCGACACCTTCACCGTGGCCGCCAACGACATCCTGAAGGGCAGCGGCACCGTGAACGTCTCGGTGCTGAACAACGGCATCGTCGCTCCCGGTTATTCGCCGGGCATGCAGACCGTCGATTCCTACACCCAGACCAGCAACGGCACGCTGCAGATCGAGATCGGCGGCCTGGAACCGGGCAGCGGCTACGACCAGATCAACATGTCGCACGCCACGCTGGCGGGCAAGCTCGAAGTGAGCCTGACCGGCGACTTCAAGCCGGTCGACGGCCAGGTCTTCGAGTTCATGCACTTCGATACCGTCAGCGGCAAGTTCGAGCTGGCCACCGGCCTGGTGCAGGCCGGCGACGACATCTTCTTCGAGCTGGTGCAGGACGCCCACTCGCTCAAGCTGGTCACCCACGTGCTCGACCCGCTCACCGGGGCCATGATCGACACGGTCGGCGGCGACGCGGCCGACGGCGTCGGCTACTTCCTGAACAACGACTACTTCCCGAGCATCCCGCCGCTGTCCTTCCACGCCAGCCTGAACCTGGGCGGCAATCTTTACCTCGACGGCACGCTGACCATCGACTACGCCGACGGCAGCACGCTCAATCCGGTCACCGGCCAGGCCATGGCCACCCACATGTGGCTGATCGGCTTGAACGACGCCGAAGGCTTCCTCGGCATCGGCGGTCCGGCCGGCACCCCGGGCGCGCTCGGCGTGGCGCTGCACGACGCCGACGTCGGCTTCGCGTTCGTCGAGCCTGCGAACGGTGGCGACTACGGCTGGGTGCTCGGCCACGGCGTGATCGGCAGCGTCGGCATGGTCGGCGTGCCCGGCCTGACGCTGGCCGCGAACGACCTCGCCTTCGACCTGAGCTACGGCATCGGCACGCTGCCGGGCGGTCTCGCGAACCACACCACGCTCGACTTGTCCGGCGCGCCGCTGACGGCCGGCGGCTTTACCTTCGGCAGCGACGGCAGCGCCGGCGAATACACGGTGCTCTCGGGCCAGGCCCAGCTGAACCTGGGCGGCCTCGACATCTCGGCCCGCATCGGCCTGTCGGTGACGGCCGACGAGATCGTCATCGCCGGCGACGCCGTGAATGCCGGCTTCGGCGCCGGCGGCTTTGCCGTGGGCGTCACCGGCGGCTCCTTCGGCCTGGTGCTGGGCGCGCACGGCTATGCCTTCGAAGCCTCGGGTGGCCTGAGCCTCACCGGCGGCAGCTTCGCCGACATCGGCGCCGACAGCGCCAGCGTGCGCGTGAATACCCTGGCGGCCGACATGAGCGGCCGCGCGATCGACTTCGCCGGCTTCGGCTACACCTTCGGCAGCCTGAAGGCGAACCTCGGCCTGCAGGCGAACGTGATCGGCTTCCACGCCTCGCTGGGCGAGGGCGCGGTATCGCTGGCCGGCGACTTCGGCTTTGCCAACAGCGCCGACGGCAACACCCTGGACGTGGTGGCGCGCAACGCGAGCGCCAGCATCGGCGCGGGCAACTACATCGTCGGCGTGGCCGGCGCGGAACTCGGCATGCGCCTCGGCACGAGCGGCACCGTGCTGGAAGCGCGCGGCGCCCTCGACGCCCACCTCGGCAGCAACGTCTCGCTGGTGGCCGACACCGTCGCCCTGCGCTGGAACGACACCAACAAGAACGCGGGCGTCGTCGCCCTCAACGTGGGCGGCCTCGATTACGCCTTCGGCGCCGGCCTGATGGCCGGCCTGAAGGAAGTGGCCGTCGGCGGCGCCAGCCTGAACGTGGGCGGCTTCGTGCAGGCCAGCGGCAGCTTCGTGGTGCGCCGCACCGCCGGCGAGAAGGTCAAGCTGGCCGACGAAGCCGGCACCGAAGTCACGGTCGACATGCTGACCGTCGGCGCCTCGCAGGCGAACCTGTTCGCGGGCGTGGAAGGCGGCAGCAGCGATGAACTCGGTGTGAAGATCGAGAACGTCGACCTGGCCCTGGCCCTGATCAGCAAGAAGGGCCTGCCGCAGGTCAGCTGGACCGCGCTGAAGGCCACTGCCGACAGCGCCGGCTTCGTCGGCCTCGACGCATTCACCCTGGCCGCTTCCGACATCGTGGTCGAATACAACCAGGCCAACGTCGTGGGCAGCCCGGTGATCGACTTCGGCGCCAAGGCCGTGAACGTGGCGACCGCCCCGGGCGAGGAAGTCGAACTCGATTTCGACGGCGCGAAAGGCGCACTGACGGCGGTCTCGATCGGCCGCGCGACGCTGGCGATCTCGGACTACATCTACATCAGCGGCAGCCTGTACCTGGAAAAGAACGGCACCGCCTCCGTCGACGTGGTCACCGGCCTGCCGAACGGCCTGGCCCTGGACACCGACCCGGTGCTGTCGGCCCTGGCGGCGATGGACGGCCTGACCGAAGACCGCAAGCGCATCGAAGGCATCCAGGTCGCCAGCCTGCTGCTGAGCGCCACCGACGTCGACATCTTCGTGGGCCTGGGCCCGTACTTCATCGACGCCAACAACAACGGCCTGTTCGATGCCGACGAAAGTCTGAATGACGAGCGCCTCGGCTTCACCCTGGACGACATCGACGTCGGCCTGGTGATGATGAACACCACGCGCGGCGCCGACCCGGCCGGCCTGCTGCCGAACTTCTTCGCCATGCGCCTCGACTGGCATGCGCCGATCAACGTCGACATGGACCTGTTCAAGTTCACGATCGACGAACTGCACCTGGACGTGAACCAGGGCGGCGCCTGGAAGGGTTCGCCGAACCTGATCCATCCTTACGTCGACTTCTCGACCAGCTTCGAGGGCGGCCTGGAGATTCCGGTCGCCGCCGGCAACCCGATCGTCATCAACTACAGCACCGCCGTGATCGGCGTGACCCTGGAAAACGCGCTGCTGAACGTCGGCGACATGTTCCAGATCAGCGGCGACTTCGCCTTCGAGAAAACGAAGGGCATCGAGGTCGACGTGATGACCGGCCTGCCGTCGCTGCTGACCGGCACCGCGGCCGGCCTGAACAGCCAGCTGGCGAAGTTCAAGGTCGACGGCTACCTGTCGGCCGACAACAGCACCTTCACCGACCTGCCGGTCGACATGATCAGCTTCGGCGCCTCGAACGTGCACATCGTGGTCGGGAATGCCGGCGACCCGCTGTTCACGATCGACGACATCGACGTCGGCTTCGTCATGATGCACGCCTCGCGCCAGGTCGACACCGCGCGCGTGATCCCGAACATGTACGCGATGAAGGCCAACTGGGCCCAGCCGCTGCATGCGAACTGGGGCTTCATGCAGCTGGAGATCGACGACCTGACCATGGCCCTGAACAAGGGCAGCAACTGGGCCGGCCTGAAGGTCAATCCTTACGTCGACTTCCAGTCCAGCTTCGGTGAGAGCGGCCTGGGCGTGCACACCGGCGGCGACGACGTGATGCTCGACTTCACGCGCTCGATGATCGGCGTCGAGGTACGCCATGCGCTGGTCCGCCTCGACGACTTCTTCTACATCGAAGGCGGCTTCGCGCTGGAAAAGGCGGAATCCGTGCTGGTCGACGTGGTCACCGGCTTCGGCGCGCACTCGGTCGAGGGCGGCCTGAAGCTGAAGGACCTGATCCTCTCGGGCCAGGTGGCGCCGGACGACTTCACGCGCATCAACGACCTGTCGATGAGCTCCTTCACCATGGGCATGTCCGACGTCAAGCTGTTCGTCGGCAGCGGCCCGTACTTCGTCGCGGGCCAGGACGAGCCGGCCGAAGGCGCGGTCGGCCTGGTGTTCGACAACATCGACCTCGGCCTGGTGGTCTACAAGGACGGCCGCGGCATCGTGCCGCGCCTGTGGGCCCTGTCGGCCAGCGCCGACACGGTCGCCTTTACCGGACTGGACTTCCTGAGCTTGTCGGCCGAAGGCATCAGCGTGCGCGCCAACGGCGGCACCGCCTGGGGCGGCAGCAAGGTCAACGCCTACGTCGACTTCAAGAGCACCTACGGCGACGCCGGCTTGCGCGTCGCCACCGGCAACGCGCCGGTCATGATCGACTACACCGACGGCCGCACCGGCGTCGAAGTGGCCAAGGCCACGCTCGGCATCGACCAGTTCGTGTGGTTGCAGGGCGGCTTCGCCTTCGAGAAGGGCGAGCGCCAGACCGTCAACATCGACACCGGCCTGCGCTACAGCGACGCGACCTCGATCCCGACGCTGGCGCGCCTGAAGGCGCAAGGCGCCAAGGTCTCGGAAGACGGCTCGACCATCGAAGGCGTGTCGGTGAACACGCTGAACATCGGCATGAGCGACGTCAACCTGTTCATGGGCTACGGCATCCCGGACTTCGCGTCCGGCGTGCCGCTGTCCGAGCAGGCCGACACCTATGGCGTGGCCGTGCGCGACGTCGACGTGGGCCTGAGCATCATGAACGCCGTCTCGACCAGCCTGAAGCTGCCGCAGATGATGGCAATGAAGGCCACCGCGGGCGAATTCGCCATCGTCGGCGGCGGCAGCGACTTCCAGCTGTCGGGCAAGGAGATCGAAGTCGCCCTGAACTGGAGCAGCGGCTGGTCCGGCCTGGCGGGCAAGCGCCCGACGGTCGACTTCGCGTCCAGTTTCGAGGATGGTCTCGAGATCAAAACCGGCAACGCGCCGGTGGTGCTGGACTTCGGTCCGGGCGCCTTCATGTCCGCCAGCCTGAACAACGCGACCCTGCAGGTCTCGGAGTTCCTTTACGTGAGCGGCAACTTCGCGCTGCGCCGCGCCGACGATACCCTGGTCTCGGCCGCCACCGTGGGCGGCGTGCGCTTCGATAACGTGCGCGCCTCGAGCATGGAGCTCGGCGGCAGCAACCTGCAAGCCTTTGTCGGCGTCGGCGGCCCATACCGCACCGACAGCAACGGCGACGGCCGCATCGACAACAAGGACGCCGTCAACGAAGGCGCCACCGGCCTGGTGATCGACGACTTCGACTTCGGCGCCGCGATCCTGAACACCAAGTTCGACCTGAGCAACCCGCTGGTCCAGAAGGACACCAAGTTCACCGCGATCAAGGCGCACGGCGAAGGCATCCACTTCGTCGGCTTCGGCGACTTCATCGAGTTCGACCTGAACGACCTGAACGTCGGCATCAACATGTCGAACCGCCAGGGCCTGATCGGCGACTTCACCCGTAACGGCACCTCCGCCGGCTACAGCGTGGCAACGGGCACGGGCACCAGCCCAATGGTGATCGACTTCGCCAACGCGGTCATCGAGGCCAACGTCGGCCATGCCTTCGCCAACGTGGCGGGCATCCTCAGCCTGGAAGGCGGCTTCGCCTTCCAGAAGAAGACCCTGGAAAACATCGGCTTCAACGCTCTCGGCGCCGAGATCATCGGCCAGGGCAGCGCCCTGGTCGTGGCCGGCACCAACGTGCACGCCTTTGCCGGCATCAACGGCCCGTACCGCACCGACAGCAACCGCGACGGCGTGGTCGACGAGAAGGACCCGACGAACGGCGACGCCATCGGCCTGGCCATCGAAGACCTCGACTTCGTGCTGGCCCTGGTCAGCCCGCAGATCGCACCAGGCCTGGACATGCCGGGCGTGAAGTTCTACAGCGTGGCCGCGCATGCGGCCAGCGCCGGCCTGGTCGGCACCGACCCCTTCCTGACATTGGCGGCCACCGACGTCTCGTTCCACATCAACGCCGCCACGGTCGGCGGCAAGCCGGCCCCGAGCGTCTACCTCGACTACACCGAGATGGCGGGGCAGGGCCTGTTCGTCCCGACCGGCAGCGCCGGCGAAGGCATGCTGCTCGACTTCGACAGCAATACCATCGGCATCGGCCTCGATGCCCACCTCGGCCTGTTCGACCTGTTCGACTTCGACGCCTCGTTCGACTTCAGCTTCAACCTGCCGACCATCCCGGGCTTCCTGCCGACCATCAGCCTGAAGGGCATCGGCGACCTGCTGCCGGAATTCTCGCCGAACCTCGACTTCCTGAGCGGCGCGCTCGACTTCATCAAGAACTTCGATCTGTCGATCGGCTTCGACCCGAACTTCGGCCTGAACCTGTTCGGTTCGATCGACTTCCCGGACATCACCCTGAACCTGGGCGACTTCGTCTACCTGACCGGCGACTTCCAGCTGAACGTCGGCGAAACCTTCACCGGCACCATGTACACCGGCCTGCCGGCCGAAGTCGGCCTGGTCGAGGACGCGCTGAAAGCCGTGCTGCCATCGAGCTTCGGCTCGGTGATCGACATGCTGAAGTTCATCGGCGACGTGTCCGACGATTACTCGCGCATCGACAACGTCGGCTTCAAGGGCCTGTCGTTCGGCGCCTCGAACGTTTACGCCTACGTGGGCCTGGGCACGCCGAAATACGTGGAAGACCCGAACAACGCGGGCAAGCTGATCCTGCAGAACGCCGACGACCTGACCGGCTTCAGCATGGAAGGCATCGACGTCGGCCTGTCCGTCTTCAAGGCCGACCTGCCGGACTTCTTCAAGGCCAAGAACTTCTTCTCGCTCTACGCGCACGCCGACCAGCTGACTACCTACGGCTTCGGCGACGTGATCAAGCTGAAGGCCCAGGACATCACCATCGAAGTCAACAGCGGCGGTGAACTCTTCGGCGGCAAGATGCGCTCGACCGCCGACTTCGCCGACAGCTTCAAGGCCGACCCGCTCACCGGCCGCCCGGCCGGCTTCGAAGTCAAGACCGGCGGCACCCCGGTCTACATCGCCAACCGCGGCAACGACCTGCTCGGCCTGGACATCGGCCTGGCCGAGATCCAGGTTTCGGAATTCCTCAGCCTGCGCGGCTCGCTGGCCTTCCGCAAGGGCGAGCGCCACATTGTGGACGTCGACCTCGGCGGCCTGGAACACCTGGGCGATGGCCTGGGCAGCCTGGCCAGCAGCGGCTACGTGCCGGGCCAGCCGATGCCGCTGGAGATGGAATTCCTGACCATCGGCGGCAGCAACCTGACCGGGTTCGCCGGCGTCGGCGGTCCTTACCGCTACGGCGAGGATGCCAACAACGACGGCCTGCTCGACAGCATCAACGAAGGCGCGGTCGGCCTGGTGATCGACAACGTCGACTTCGGCCTGGCCATCATGACCCCGACCCTGGCCGGCCTGATCCCGGGCGCGGAACAGTTCACGCCGAAGTTCGTGGCCGCCAAGGCCCACGTCGACACCGCGCGCCTGGTGGGCGTCGATCCGTCGCTGCTGTCGGTCCAGGCGAACGACGTTTCGGTGAACATCAATACCGCCTACGTGCCGGGCCTGAGCGGCCCGGGCAACCTGGCCCTGCAGCTGTTCGGCCCGCCGTCGGTGAACTTCCAGTCGACCTTCGGCGATTCGCCGGAAGACCTGAACGGCAACGGCGTGCTCGACGCCGGCGAAGACCTCGACCGCGACGGCAAGCTGGCCGCGAACGGCTTCGCGCTGCCGACCGGCGGCAACACCGCCGTCATCCTCGACTTCGACACCGAGATCATCCAGGCCAAAGTGGGCTATGCCCAGATCGACCTGGCCGGCTTCGTCCAGCTGTCGGCCTCGATGGCCTTTACCAAGCGCGGCTCGGAAACCGTCACGCTGTCGAACGGCGAAACCACGACCGTCACCTCGCTGGCGATCGGCATCAACGACGCCTACGGCTTCATCGGCGTGGGCGGCTACTGGCAGGATTCGAACGGCGACGGCCGCATCGACGAAGCCGACACCCCGGACACGAGCGCCGTCGGCCTGATGATCGAAGACCTCGACCTCGGCCTGGTGGTCGCGAAAGAACTGGTCATCGGCCTCGACGGCCTGAAGGTCGGCGTGTACATCGCCACCGATGCCGACGTCGACATGGTCGGCCTGGTCGGCGTCGACGGCGCCACCATGCAGGCGGAAGACCTGGTCCTGCAGATCAACACCGGCCTGCGCGCCACCATCAACACCGGCTACACGCGCGACGCCGCCACCGGCGCCGTGTCGTACAGCGGCGCCGGCGTCTCGTTCGGCCTGACCACGATCGACTTCTCGAAGAGCAGCTGGACCGACCCGGACGGCGGCGTGCACAAGGGCTACGCGATCGAGACCGGCAACGGCTTCGAGCCGGTGGTCCTGAACTACAGCGAACAATACCTGCGCGTGCAGGGCCAGGCCAAGCTCGACATGTTCGGCCTGGTGCGCATGGACGGCGTGTTCGACATCCAAGCCAGCGCTTCCGGCCTGGTGATCTTCGCCGACGTCGAATCGTCGATCGGCGCGGGCGGGCTGTCGATGTCCTCGCACGCCACCGGCCTGCTGTCGGTCACCGCCGACGGCGTGGCGATGCGCCTGAACCTGACGCGCAACCTCGACCTGGGCGCCGCGATCAAGCTCGACGCCGCGCTGGCGCTGACCCTGAACACCACCGGCAAGGACGTGGTCTACACGGTGCCGGAACAGTTCCGCGACACCGTCCACTTCGAAAACAACGAATACGTGGTGTCCGCCACGCCGCCGGGCAAGCCGGACTGGCAGGGCATGTACGTGGCCCTGGTCGGCGACGGCCAGCTGTCGCTGATCGACGGCGCCATCGACCTGCAGGGCAGCTTCGGCGTGATCGTCTCGCAGCACGGCGCCGAACTGGCGGCCGAAGCCACCCTCAGCCTGCCGATGTTCCAGCCGCTGTCGGTCACCGGCAGCCTGGGCATCGTCGCCAACGGCCTGTACGGCAGCTTCGAAGTCGGCGGCACCGGCCCGGATTCCGTCCTGATCGACGGCGGCGCCTTTGAAGTCAACGGCCACTTCCTGCTCCAGGTGAACACCACCGACACCGTGCAGAAGGTCCGCGCCATCAACACCGCCGGCCCTGGCTTCGTCGAAGTCGGCCTGGCGGCGCAGTCGCTGCACATCGCCGGCAGCGCCGGCATCAACGTCGGCAGCGCCGTCCACATGGAAGGCGCGCTCGATCTCACCATCGACCGCTCCGGCGTCACCGCCCAGGCCGACCTCTCGCTCGAACTGGGCGTGCTCGGCAGCGTGCAGGTGACCGGCGCGATCGCCTTCATCGAGGCCGACGAAGGCCTGGTGTTTGCGCTGCGCCTGGGCACCAACGTGACCCTCGGCACCGGCGAACTCGGGATCCAGGCCAAGGCCATCCTCGAGATCAATACCAGCGACACCAACGCCTATGCGGGCGTCGCCGCCGGCACCACCTTCAACCTGGACTTGGACGGCGCGCTGCACATCCTCGCCTTCGACGTCGGCTTCCACGGTGGCATGAGCCTGCAGAACGACGTGTTCCGCCTCGAGCTGAACGCGAACCTGAACTTCTTCAACTTCATCAACATCAATATCGGCGGCTACGTCGAGTCCGATGGCGACTTCGAGATCACCGGCGCCGCCAACCTCCACGTGGGCATGGGCCCGCTCGAACTGAACGCCGGCATCGCGATCGGCTTCAGCAACCGCGGCATCTCGGCCAGCGTGTATGGCGAACTCCGTCTCGAAATCGACATGGGGCTGTTCTCCATCGGCGGCACCCTGGCGGGCTTCCGCGGCGAGGTCGAACTGACCGCCGCCAGCGCCCACCTGGCCGCGCGCGTGACCATCATCGGCATCAGCGTCGACGCCGATGCCTTCTGGAGCTGGGGCGCCCCGCCGAAGCTGGCCACCCAGGTCGGCGACACGCTCTACCTGAGCATGGGCGACACCTCGGGCCGCTACGGCTCGGGCACCCTGTACGACCGCACCGTTAACGAAACCTACCGCATCGACGGCGACGCCGCCGGCAACATCGTGCTGTCCTCGCTCGGCGTGACCGAGCGCCACTCGGGCGTGAAGAAGATCGTCGCGCGCGGCGGCAGCGGCAACGACGCTATCTTTGTGGGCGGCGGCGTGGTCGCCGTGCTCGACTTCGACGGCGGCGACGGCAACGACAACTTCACCATCATCAACGCCGGCGCCGGCAGCATCGTGCGCGGCGGGGCAGGCAACGATTCCTTCGTCGGCGGCAGCGCCAGCGTCAGCTACTACGGCGACGCCGGCAACGACCGCTTCGTCGGCGGCGACGGCGCCGAGTACGTCGATATGGGCAGCGGCAACAACACCATCTTCGGCGGCGGCGGCAACGACACCTTCATCATCTCCGGCGCCACCGACACCCTGGATACCGGCAACGGCAACAACACGATCTACGTGTCGGGCGACGGCTACCTGAACGTGCGCGGCGGGGCCGGCAACGACCGCCTGGTGCTGGCGCCGATCAGCAGCACCGCGCCGCTCCAGTTCAACGAACGCCAGCTGCGCGCGAATGCCCGCACGATCGACTTCAACGATGCGCTCGACCGCATCGAGATCACCGACCTGGCGTCGGTCACCCGCATCAGCAGCGGCGCCAACGCGTCTTGGGGTTCGACCGACTTCGCGCTCGAAGCGGCCGGCCTGGTCGACGTGCGCAACGCCGTCTTCGTGGCGCCGAACGCGCGCCTGTCGATCCACGGCGCCGGCATCCAGGGCACCCTGAATACGGCGGTCGAGGAAATCTCGATCGTCAACCGCGGCACCGCCGGCTTCAACGACATCGTGATCCGCGAGCGCGACAGCCTCACCGTGATCGAATCCGGCCTGCTGGTGGCGAACGGCGCCATCGACGTGCAGCTCGCTGCGCGCGAAGCACTGTTCTCGCTCGACGAAGGCGCGATCGCGATCGGCGCCGGCAACGGTGCATTGACCATCGTCGCCGACGACGTCGATTTCCGCTCGGGCGACAACCGCGTCAGCGGCCAGGGCCAGCTGACCCTGAAGTCCATGCACGCGGCGCAGAACTACCGCATCGGCGGCGCCGCCGACACCACCTACGGCAACGATCTCTCGCGTGCCGGCGCCACCGGCAACTTCGACCTTGGCGAGCGCGACCTGTCGGCACTGCGCGACGGCTTTGCCGTCATCAACGTGGGCCACAATGCCGCCGGCGTGCGCATGACCATCGGCGACGTCGAAGACGCCGTCGTCGGTCCGTTCTCGTTCTCGAGCATGCTGCGCGACGCGGCCGTGTTCACGGCCCAGCACATCGCCATCGTCGGCGACATGCAGTCGAACGACACCGTCACCATGAACGCGCGCACCCTGGAGGTGCAGCGCCAGAACACCCGCACTCCGTTCGGCGGCCCGGATTCGGGCATCAAGGCCAACAACGTCGCCCTGAACGTGGGCGAGCAGATCCTGGTCAGCGGCTGGATTTTGGGCCAGAACAGCGTCTCGGTCACGGTCTCGAACAGCACCGGCATCAACGCCCTGCAGGCGACGAGCGCCGAGATCAATTCGGTGACAATCGACCAGAGCGGCCGCATCGCCGTACTGGGCGCGAACGGCCGCCTCAACGTGACCGGCTCGCACGGCATCGTCGTCGCCGGCAACGTGGCCGCCGACGCGGCCGGCGCCGCGCTGACCCTGCATGCCGGCACCGGCACGACCCTGAAAGAGGGCGCCATCGTCGGCGCCCGCGGCGACAATGGCGCCGTCAACCTGGAAGCGCAAGGCTACCTGCACCTGCTGTCGGGCAGCGCGGTGCTGGCCGGCGCCGACGTCGTCCAGCAGGGCGACGACTACGTAACGGTCCTGACCGGCCGCGACGCCACCGTGCGCATGAGCACCGCGGGCGAACTGGTGCTCTCGGGCAGCCTCAGCTCGGCATCCGCCGTGACCCTGCACTCGGGCGTCTCGACCCATACTTACGCCGATTACTTCGACACGCTGCCGGGCAAGGTCCTGGCCAGCACCGGCGACGCCAACCGCATCGCGGCCATCATCGACGCCCTGAACCACGGCCAGCTGAGCGCCGACCTGGCCAGCCTGTTCGCGGGCCACGGCCTGGCGCTGCAGGACGGCGCGGCCGTCAGCGCCATCGCCAACTACACCCCGTTCGACAGCCTGACGCAGGCGCAGAAAGACCAGGTCGCGATCGCTCTGGGCTACACCGTCCATGCGGACGGCGGCTACTGGAATGCCCTGACCGGTACCTACCGCGCCACCCTGGCGGGTGCCAGCGGCCCGCTGTCGAACGCCGGCTACACCGCCTACAGCGGCCTGGTGTTCGTCAACGCCGGCGCCGCCGCCGGCCACCAGGTCGTGCAGTCCTTCGTGCAGGGCGTCTCGGCC
The DNA here is from genome assembly GCF_020708045.1 of Massilia sp. IC2-278. GTDB lineage: Bacteria > Pseudomonadota > Gammaproteobacteria > Burkholderiales > Burkholderiaceae_D > Telluria. Next base: position 1,121,656 of record NZ_JAJFES010000001.1, on the reverse strand, counting down.
GACTACAGCAATGCCACCATGAACTGGGGCGCCGCCGGCGCGCCGGCAGCGGGCACCGCGTTCGCCAACCTGAGCGCGGCCCAGAAGGCCGTGGTCGCGGCCTCGCTCGGCTACGAGACCGATACCAGCACCGGCACGGCCGCCTACTACAACTACAACGCCGCACCGGGCAAGAAGCTGGTCTACGGCTTCTCGGAAGGCGCGGTCACCGACTACAGCAACGCCGACATCCACTGGGGCGCCGCCGGCACCCCGGCCGCCGGCACCGCCTTCGAGAACCTGAGCACGGCCCAGAAGAAGGTCGTGGCGGGCGCCCTCGGCTACGACAGCTACGAGGGCACCAGCTACGTCAACCTGGCGGCCGCCAAGGGCCAGCAGGTGGTGAGCGGCTTTGCCGCCGCCGGTGCCGATTTCGACGTGAACGCGATCGACTGGGGCGGCGTGCGTCCGCCGGCGGCCGATGCCTCCTTCGAGCAGCTGACCCAGGCCCAGCGCGCCATCGTCGCCGACAAGCTCGGCTACGCCGTGGTCGAGCGCCAAGTGCTGGTCAACGCCGCTGCGGCGGCCGGCAAGCAGGTGCTCGCGACCCTGGAGCAGGGCGTCGACTACAAGAACGACACCCTCGACTGGGGCAGCGTCGACAAGGCCAGCGGCACCACCGCTTTCGCCGACCTCGCCATCGAGCAGCAGGACCGCGTGCTGCAGGTGCTGGGCTATGCGCGCTTCAACGGCACCGTGTACCACGACGCCGATGCGGCGCCGGGCCAGGCGTATAAACTCAGCTTCGCGCAGGGCGCGAACGGCGACTACCAGAACAGCGCCATCCGCTGGAGCGACGTCGCGATTCCCGACGCCGGCACCGCCTTCGACAAGCTGAGCCCGGACCAGCAGTTCCGCGTGCTGAGCCAGACCGGCTACGCGCACTACGAGCAGACCGTCTACCTGAAGGCGGGCAGCGGCGACAAGAGCCTCGTTACCGGCTTCACCGAAGGCATCGACTACCGCAATGCCGCCATGAACTGGGGCGCCGTGGCGCCGCAGAACAGCACGCGCTGGGTGGTCACCGACGGCAGCAGCGAATACATGGTCTATGCCTACGACGCCAAGGGCGACGGCAAGATCGAACTGCAGATCCTCGATCCGCATGAACTGCTGGGCCAGCGCGGCTTCGGCACCCTGATCTCGGGCACCATCACGACCCTGCAGGACAATGCCGACTTCACGGTCAGCGGCAGCGACGCCGCCATCGTGCGCGGCAACATCAACCTGAACGGCGCCGGCGCCGACCTCACGGTCCAGTCGGACAAGTGGGTCTACTGGGAAGGCGTGGCGAAGGTCAACGGCGGCATGTCGCTGCTCGGCGGCGTGGCCCTCGACGGCACCAACCTCGGCGGCGCGAATGCCGACGGCACCAGCGTCTACGTGCACGCCAGCTCGGTCATCAACACCCAGGCCGCGGGCAGCGCCATCGTCATCTCGGGCGGCCAGGACGTCGAGCTGCACGGTGCGATCGTGGCCGGCGCCGGCTTCGGCGAACACGGCCTGGTTGCGGGCGGGCTTGACGCCACCGTGGCGATCACGGCCGGCCAGCAGATCCTGGTCGACACCGCGATCGCGGCATCGAAATCGGTCAGCCTCACCACCACCGGCGTGGCGGGCGCCGACGACAACGGCTATTCGATCATCATCGGCAGCGCCGGCGGCTTGACCGCCCTCGGCCAGACGAGCGACAACGCCGGCGGCAGCGTGGCCGTGCAGGCAAGCGGCAACGTCACCATCGGCGGCATGATCCTGGCCGGCGGCCACGTGGTCAGCGAGCGCGTCGACGGCAAGCTGGTCTCGGAAACGATCGTCTGGGACGGCAAGAATTCCAGCATCAACCTGGCTGCGGGCGGCCAGATGTATCTGGGCATGCAGACCGTGTCCGAGTTCGGCGAAGCGGTCGAGATCGGCGCCACCATCCGCGCCAGCGAAGCGATCACCGTGCGCGGCGGCAGCAGCCTGGACGGCCTCGGCGTACGCATGCCGGGCGGCGCACGCCTGGCCACCAACAACGCGGACGGCCGCATCAGCATCAGCGCGGCCATGGACGCCCAGATCGACGGCGTGGCCGTGGCCGGCGGCGAGATCGTCGACCGCTACGACGCGCGCGGCCAGTTCCTCGGCAGCGACGTGAAGAGCTTCGGCGGCGCCTCGACCCTGTCGGTCACGGCCGGCGGCCAGGTCCGCCTGAGCCACGACCTGAGCGCAGGTGCAGCCATCGACGTGCGCGGCGGTTCGGGCAGCCACCTGGCGCACGACGCCAGCCCCTGGGCCGACCAGGGCATCGTCGTGGGCGGCAACGTCCACCTCACCACCACCGGCGAAAACAGCACGCTCGGCCTGTCTTCCTCGGGCAACCTGGCGATCCTGGCGGCAGCCTGGAACGAAGAACTGCGCGCCGACGGCTTCGTCGAATTCGCACGCGGCGATTTGTCCGCGGACACGTCCTTCGGCATCGCGGTCGAACGCGAGAACGGCAGCGTCAATGCGGTCGTCACCGTGACCCGTGAAGCCACGAGCGGCAACGGCGGCCTGGCCGACCTGCTGGCCGACGTCCAGCGCGCGCTCGACGCGGCGCTCGGCGCCGGCGTGGTCACCGCGCGCCTGGCCGATGGCCACCTGCTCCTGACCAGTAACTACCACTTCGGCATCAGCGCCGTCGCCGGCGGCCACGCCGAACGCCTCGGCTTCAGCCAGGTCGCGGCAAGCGACGCGACCCACGGCGTCACTGCGTCCGCACGGGGCGTGGCGCTCGACGCCAGCGCGCGCGGTTCGGTCGTCAACCTGGGCCGCGCCGATGCACCGAGCGGCCAGATATCGATCGAAGGCTATGTGCGCGGCCACAGCGGCATCAACATGTACGCCGGCAGCCTGGCCGGCGGCAACCAGGATGTGCGCCTGACGGTCACCGGCACGCTCGAGACCCTGAGCGGCGGCATGGTGCTGAACCCGACCGGCAACGCGAAGATCGAGGGCAACCTGATCGCGGGCGGCCGCAATTCGGACATCGTCATCAACGCCACCGGCACCCTGCAGCTGATCGGCGACCTGACCGCCCAGCGCGACATCATCATCAACGCCGGCACCCGCGTGGAGGCGGGGCAGGTGAGCCTGGAGACCTTCAACAGCGCCCAGTTCAACACGATCGACCCGAACGGCCGCATCGTCCTGAACGGCCTGAACGACGTCGTCATCAACAACAACATCGGCGGCGACAGCAATGCGCTGTCGCTGCTGCAGATCGGCTCGACCTGGGGCACCGTCAAGACCGCGCTCGACACCGTGCTCACCAGCGGCACCCAGCTGGTGCTGAGCGGCGACAAGCTCGACATCGGCGGCACCCTGCGCACCACCGGCGCCACCGCGGCCACCTACGACCGCGAAGTCATCCTGCAGGCCACGACCGACATCCTGCTGCACGCCGACGTGAAAGTCGCCGGCTCGGTGCAACTGACGGCCGGCGGCGACATCGTGCTGGCCGGCGGCCAGCTGCTGGCGCAAGGCGCCGGCGCGCGCGTCGACATCACGGCGGGCGACGCAGTCACCGTGGGCGGCGGCGCCGCCAACACCGGCTTCGTGCTGGCAGCGTCGAACGCCATCGAGATCAACGCCGGCGGCCGGTTCGCCGTGAACGCGGACGGCCAGCTGGCCACCGCCGCCGATGCGAGCCGCCTGGCCGTCACGGCCGGCAGCATCGTCATGAACGGCACCATGCAGGCCGGCGCGCTGTACGACAGCGTGAGCGGCACCACGTCCTGGAGCGGCCGCAACGCGACCCTGTCGCTGCGCGCGGCGCAGGACATCATGCTCGGCAGTGCCACAGGTAGTGTAAACAGCGGCGGCGATTTGCTGTCGACCGGCCTGGTGCGCCTGCAAACCGGCGCGAATGCGGTCGGCCTGGGCTTCTCGATGAGCGCCACCAGCTCGATCGTGGCCGACGCCACCGGCTTCGGCGCCTGGGCGGACAGCCGCAGCGGCCAGGATGGCCAAATCGAGATCGTGGCCGACGGCGACGTCCAGACCCGCGGCCTGATCCGCGCCGCCGACAGCGACGCCGACGTCGCCATCACCTCGCGCTCGCAGGTGTGGGTCAACGGCCTGGTCTACGCCTACGACAGCCTGCGCATCACCGGCGGCACCGACTCCACCGGCGTGGCCGTGCTGGTCGACACCTATTTCGTCGGCAGCGACGGCGTGGAAAACAGCGGCGGCACGCTCGACACGGCGGCCGGCGGCAGCATCGTCGTCAGCGCCATCGACGCCATCCTGGTCGAAGGCACGGTCGGTAACGCCGACCTGGGCCGCGACACGGTCGGCTCGCTGTCGATCACCTCGACCGGCAGCGACGTCACCGTCCTGCGCAACATCAGCGTCGCCGACAAGGTCAGCCTGGTCGCGAACAACATCTCGGTCCTGTCGGGCGCCTACGTGCACGCGGTCGGCCAGCAATCCGACGTCTACCTGCTGGCGCGCGGCAAGCTGCTGGTCTCGGGCGAATACGTACTGGCCGATCCGCACGTGCCGGAAGCCCTGATCGAAGCGGGCCGCCTGATCCACCTGGCCGGTCCGAAGGTCGAGATCAACGGCCGCATCCAGGCCGGCCCGGGCAACGGTTCGCTCGACTCACGCGTGCTGGTCTCGGGCGGCAGCGAAGTCAGGATCGGCGGCCTGGTCACCTCGTCGGGCAGCATCGACATCAATGCCGGCGTCAACATGAACTGGACCCGCACCCAGATGGAAGGCGTGGTGAACTCCGCGGTTCTCTCGGGCGGCGCAGTCACCATTTCCGGCCAGGCGACCATCAACGCCGCCGGCAAGATCAGCGTGCATGCGGGCGGCGACGTCACCATCAGCGCCGACAGCACCGTCAACGCGCGCGAAACGATCAAGGTCCCGGTCTACACCACGGTGGAGGACACCGTGCAGGTCGTGACCGGCTACACCCAGGTTGCCGACGGCACCACCAAGGTGCAGGTGCAGGTGCCGGTCACCACCACCATCACCGAGCAGGTGGGCAACACCAGCGTCAAGACCGGCAGCGAGTTCACGACGATGGAAACGACGCTGACCCAGACCGGTTACTACAACCCGAACGCGGCGCCGGGCCAGCAGTTCAAGGAAACCTTCATCGAAGGCGTGGATTACCTGAACAAGGACATCGCCTGGGCCGCCAACGGCCTGAGCGCGCCGGCCAACAATCCGTGGGACACCGGCTACAAGGGCTGGAGCGACCTGTCGGACGCGCAGCGCGCGCTGGTCCTGAAGACCCTGCGCTACATGGAGCTGTACGACTTCAGCTACAAGGCGGACTCGGTCACCATCCACCGTACCGAGAACGGCAACATCGAGGAAATCAAGGGCGCCGAAGCCCAGCCGAAGTGGGCCAACAACCCGAAGGTCATCTACCACATCGATGTCGACGGCTGGCGCGACAAGTACGTGCTGATGCAAAGCGGCGCCCAGGAACAGATCCTGAACCTGGCGTTCAAGAACAACATCCGCTACCTGACCGGCGACACCACCATGGACGGCGCCAGCAACGGCGCCTGGGACCAGCCCGCCGGCGCGAATGCCGGCGAACTGGTCGGCACCTACACCGACCACGCCAACGTGCGCTATACCCAGGACAAATCCGCCTGGGTCCAGCCGAATGGCGAGGGCGACGACTTCGACGACAGTATCGGGCGCTGGGCCGCGAGCTATCTCGACGGCAGCGGCATCCGTACCTACCAGCTGCAGAAGCAGACCACGGCCGAGGGCGGTTCGAACACCACCACGACCAACGTCGGCTACCTGCCGGAATGGCAATGGAGCGCCGGCGCCACCGGCGACGCGCACGTGGCGAAATGGCAGGACGGCCGTGCGACCGACTACGTGCACGGTTCGGCCGAATACCTTACGCAGCTGGTCAGCAACACGGCCAGCCTGACCCGGATCGACGGCAGCCACACGGTCCGCGCCAACCAGCAGGTCGGCTGGGCCGAAGGCGGCGGTTCGGTCACGGCTTACTGGGACTCGGGCTACCGCGGCGGCTCGAACTACTTCAGCAACAGCAGCAGCTGGATCGGCCGCGACGCGAACGACGAGTACACCTCGTTCCTGCTCGGCTCGAACACCCACCACGTGACCCTGTACTGGGACATCAACTACGGCGGCGGCACGACCACCCTGTACGGCAGCACCGGCAACATCGGCGGCGACTGGAACGACGAGGTGTCCTCGCTGAAGGTGTACGGCTACCGCTACGAGAACTACAACGACTACTCCTACGCCTGGACCTCGCAGACCAAGAACATCTACGACACGCGCAAGCAGCTCGACTACACGCTGAGCACGATGTCGACCGACATCTTCGGCATGAAACCGGTGTACGAGACCCACACGGTCACCACCATGGTGACCCAGGAGCAGGAAGTCACGGTCTGGAAGACGGTGCCGATTCTGAGCACCGAGACCGTGCTGCGCACGACGGTGGCGATGGTCGACGCGCCGGCCCGCACCTATGGCGAATTCGCCGGCGAAACCATCAAGGGCAACGCCATCGACATCGACGCCGGCGGCGCGCTGAAAGTCAGCGGCAAGCTCACGGCCGACGGCGCCATGGACCTGTCGGCCTCGAGCCTGGTGCAAATCAAGGGTAATACCGTGGACGGCAAGACCGTCAGCGCCTCGCTGAACGCGGCGGCGCTCGACATCCACGCCGGCACCACGCTGCTGGTCGACGACACGGCGACCGTGCGCGGCACCGGCGACGCGGCCAGCGTGAAGCTGAGCGCGAACGGCGACATGACGATCGGCGGCAGCATCGCCGCCGCCAGCGGCGCCACGCTCGACAGCGTCACGGCCAGGGGCAACCACAACATCACCCTGTCGGGCAGCATCGACGCCGGCAGCATCGGCATCGCGGCCGGTTCCGGCGCCAGCAAGGACGGCGGCATCGTCGCCGACGGCGACGCCGTGCTGAACGCCAAGCTGGGCGACATCGATCTGTCGGCCGGCAGCTATGGCGGCAGCATCGCGCTGAACAACGCCACCCTGGACGCGGACGCCAGCGGCGCCAGCATCAAGCTGAGCGCGGCGGCAGGCCACATCGGCCAGGCCGGCGGCATGCTGAGCGCCGACAAGCTCGACGCCGGCGCCGAGAACGGCATCGTGCTCTCGACCGCGGTCGGCAGCGCGGAGCTGGCGCTGAGCGGCGCCGGCGACATCAGCCTGGCCAACGTCGGCGACCTGACGGTCACGAACGCGCAGGCGGTCGACGGTGCGATCACGGTCGCCAACCGCGGCGACCTGCACGTGGTCGAGGCCCATACCCTGGGCACGGGCGAACGCAACGACATCACCCTGAGTACGCGCCAGCTCGACGGCGCGGGCGCCGACATGGCGCTGGGGAACGTCAGCGCCGGTCCGCGCGGCACCCTGGACCTGAATGCGCAGGGCGCGATCACCGGCGACAGCGGCACCGTGGTGGGCGGCAGCGAACTGCGCATCGTGGCAGTGGCCGACCTGAAGCTGGCCACCGACGTCGACAGCCTGTATATCGACAGCGCGGCCGCGAATTCGGCTGCAAATCCGGCGCAGCGCGCCAGCGTCGACCTGACCCAGTCGGCACGCCGCCTGGTGGTGGGCGACGTCGCCCTGGCGCACGGCAGCTTCGCGCTGCGTGCGGGCGGCAACGTCGAGATCGTCGAGCTGAACATCGCCGCCAACGCCACCGGCGACGACATCAGCGTGACCGCGGCCGGCGACATCCTGGTACGCCACGCCTCGGCCGGCATTTACCTGGCCAGCGCCTCGGACGCGCCGAAGATCGTCGACGCCCATGGCAACGCCGTTGCGGTGAGCCAGTTCACCTCGAACGGCAACATCACCCTGGACGCGGGCGGGCGCATCGGCGAAAGCGCGGCGGACAACGCCGTCGACCTGGTCGCGAACCGCCTGACCCTGCGCGCCGGTAACGGCATCAGCGGCCTGGAAATCGCGGTCAACAGCCTGGATGCGACCACCATCCGCAACGACATCGTGCTGGCCGACTTCGACGGTGCGCTGGAAAAGAACGCCGGCCTTGTGCTGGTCGACGCCAGCGTCACCGACACCACGAGCGGGCGCAGCGTGGCCGACATCACGGCCCAGGGCGACCTGCTGGTCGGCGCCAAGGGCAAGGCAAGCGCCGATACCCTGCGCCTGGCCAGCACCGGCGGCAACGTCACGGTTCAGGCGCCGGATGCGGCGCCGGGTTCGAACTACGGCCTGCACTACACGCGCGGCATCGCCCTGAATGCGGCGAAGATCATCGACCTGTACGAGTTCAAGGCCGGCGCCGAGCTGACCGAATACCGCGCGGGCACGAACCTGGTGTTCGGCGCCGGCGCCGACACGCTGCTGCTGCCGTCCTCGATCAGCTCGGATACGCTGATCCTGGAAACCGGCGCCAGCCTGGCGATCAAGGGCAACCTGTACGCCAACCGCCACCTGGAACTGGTGGCGGGCCAGAACGTCACCATCGACGGCGTCGTCGGCGTCAAGGGCACGCGCTTCGACGGCACGGCGGCAGGCAGCATCGCCGAGGTCCTGATTTCGGCAAAGGGCAGCAGCCAGATCCTGCAGGCGACCACCGAATACGAAGCCATCCTCGGCATCGACTTCAACGGCGACGGCGACCTGAAGGACAGCCGCCAGGGCGCCCCGGTCCTCACCGACAGCGGCTTCATCAACATCCAGGCGGCGGCCTTGCCGGCCGACCGCTTCGAGCTGCGCGCAGCGAAGGACATCTACGTCAAACTGGCCGGCGGCCTCACCATGAGCGGCTTCATCGGCGGCCTGAGCGGCTACGGTTCGGCGCGCAACGTCACCCTCGACATCGGCGGCAAGCTGACGGTGCTGGGCGGGATCGTCGCGGCCGACCGCGCCAGCGGCCAGCTCGACGTCAAGGCGGCGGAAATCGCGGCCGACGGCGCCTCGGTCTTCATTGCCGGCGACCTGAACGTGCAGTCGGTGAACGGCGTGCAGCTGAACACCCTGGTCAACACCATCACCCTGCGCACCACCGGCGCGGGCAACGTCAGCATCAACGAATCCGACGCCCTGTACGTGAAGTCGGTGGTGGCCCAGCAGGGCCGCATCGACATCACGGCCGGCGGCGGCGAGAGCGGCGCGGCCAGCGGCCACGCGGACGACAACCGCTACGATCTGCGCGTCGAAGAAGTGCGCACCATCGACGACGGCTACGGCATCCGCATCCGTTCGGGCGGCGACATGTACGTCGACTACGTCGAGGCGGGTTCCGCCAAGGGCGCGCAGAAAACCGCGGGTTCGACCGTCGAAGTCGACGCGCGCGGCACCATCTACGAGATGCTGGCGGCGGTCCGCAACGACAAGGGCGCCATCACCGGCTACGCCCTCGACCAGCGCGACGCCGACCTGTACGGCTACAGCGTGTCGGTGAAGGGCGTGACGGCGCATGCGCCGAAGCTGCTCCTGAACCAGGACATGGCCGGCACCGGCAACGAACTCGAAGTGCGCTACACCGGCCCGGACGCCGGCGGCTTCAGCACCGGCGCCACCGAAGTGACCCAAAATACCGCCCTGAGCCTGGGCGGCGCCATCGTCGACATCGTCGTCAGCACGCCGGTGCAGGCCGGCGTCGCCATCGCCCAGGTGAATCGCATCGCCTTTGGCGGGGCGGTCGCCAACGGCACCACCGTCACGGTCAGCGTCAACGGCCACGACTACGCGGTGACCGCCGGCGCCGACGGCGTCGCGGCCAGCTGGGATGCCGTTCTGGCCAAGCTCGGCACGCTGATCTCGACCGGCGAGCGGATCGACGTCGCTGCCGACCCGGCCAACAAGCAGCTGACCCTGACGGCCCAGGCCGCCAACCGCGCCTTCAGCGTGGGCGGCGCGAGCGTGACCGAAACCTACCGCACCGACATCCTCGGCGCGGTGGACGACTTCGGCCTGAGCCCGGTCGTCGAAGCCGGTTCCAAGGTAGCCCAGGAATCGAAGCTCATCTTCAACAACACCCTGAACATCGAAAGCGGCAAGCTGTACGAAGTGGTCGTCAACGGCGCCGGCTACGGCGTGCGCACCGGTGAAAACAACCTGCTGTACATCACCGGGGCCGGCAACGCGGCGATCTCGGTCGACGTCCAGCAGTGGGGCGCCGCCACCAATCCGGGCACGGCCGAGATCAACACCAAGTCGAACAGCGACGACGGCTTCGACCGCACGGTCGACCTGTCCGACATGCGCCTGCTGGCCGACGGCCGCTACAGCATCATCATCGGCAGCGACACCTTCCAGGTGGAGGCGCCGCGCACCGGCGCCAGCCTGGCGGGCATCGCCACCGCGCTGGCCGCCGCCATCAACGCGGACGCGGACTACACCGCCAGCGCCAATGGCAAGGTCGTCACGATCAGCGCCGGCGCCGGCAAGGCCACCATCGCGGCCAGCCTGGAAAGCCTGTCCGACATCGCCGGCAACGACGCCTGGAGCGCGAACCAGACCGGCCAGGCCGGGCGTTCGCTCGACCTGAGCGCGCTGAAAGTGGTGAACAACGCGGCCTACACCGTGACCGTGGGCGACAAGGTGTTCCGCATCACCGCCGGCAGCAGCGCGGCGCTGAAGGACATCGTGGCCGCCCTGGCAACCAGGATCAACCCGGACGCCGCACTGAACGCCAGCGCCTCGACCTTCACCGTCGACGCGTCCTGGAACAGCGTGTTCGAACACCTCGGCAACCTGATCGAGAAGGGCGAGAAGATCGACGTGACCGCCAGTGCCGAGGACATCTCGAACCATACGCTGGTGTTGAAAGCCAAGGAAACCAACGTCGCCTTTACGGTCGACGCGGTAGGCGTGAGCGCGGTCGGCAGCGTGGTAGACCACGGCGCCGAGCCGCTGCGCGCGGCCGCTACCGGCGTGGCCCAGCAGAGCGAAATCGTGTTCGGCGGCGACGTTGCCGCCGGCACCGTCTACGGCGTGGTCCTGGACGGCAAGGCCTACCTGGTCCGCACCGGCCTGAACGACTACCTGACCGTGAACAACGCCGACGACGCCGTGATTGCGATCTCGGTGCACAAGGAAGGCGTGGCGGAAACCGCCGAAGGCCTGGGCCTGGGCCAGGTGAAGGTCAGCGCCGCCGGCCACGACCTGGCGCGCACCGTCACCCTGACCGGCCTGAGCGCGATCGCGGGCGACACCTACACCCTGAAGATCGGCAGCGAGAACTTCAAGTACACCGCCAAGGCCGGCGACACCACGGCCGACATCGCAGCCGGCCTGTCGGCTGCCGTCGCCAAGGCCCATCCGGCGAGCGAAGGCAGCAGCCGCGTCACGGCGAGCGTGCAGCAGCTCGACGTTGCCGCCACCTGGAGCGGCGTGCTCGGCGCACTCGACACCCTGGTCACGGCCGACAACCGCGTCACCGCCGACAGCAGCGGCAAGAGCCTGACCCTGACCGCGACCGCCACCAACAAGGCATTCGCGATCAACGCCGTGCTGGCGACGCCAACGCTGACCGTGCTGGTCGACGCCGTGCAGCCGACGGTCGCCGCCGGCCACGACGCCAAGCAGGTCACCACGGTGGTCTTCGACGACCCGGCCGACGACGCCAACGACGTCGCCGACGCCGCCTACACGCTGAAGAACGGCTTCAGCTACACCATGAAGGTGAACGGCAACCCGTACACCACGACCGTGGGCGCCGGAACCGGCGAAGTCGCGGCCAACTGGACCGCGATCCTCACCGACCTCGGCAACAAGATCAAGGCGGCCGAAGCGGTCACCTTCAGCATCGACGCCGCCAATTTCACGCTGACCCTGACCGCCACCGCCGACAACACCGCCTTCACGGTGGCCGACGTCGCCGTCAGCGAATCGGGCGTGCGTGCGGTGGCCGGCGGCGTCGTGGCGGCCGGCACCACGCCATCCGTCGCCGCGGGCATCGACGGCACCCAGCGCAGCGAGCTCGAGTTCCGCGACAACCCGTCGCCGAACTTCGCCTACACCGTCGTCATCGACGGCGGCAGCTTCAGCGTGAAGGTCGGCGACACCGTCGCCGGCCAGGTCGTCACCGGCAACTGGACCTCGATCCTCGGCGCGCTGGCGGCGAAGATCGACGCCAGCGACGCCGGCGTGGATGCGTCGGTCGCTGGCCAGAAACTGGTGCTGGTGGCAAAGGCGGCGAACGACGCCTTCCGCGCCAGCGCCTCGGCCCAGGACAACGATCCGGACCGCCAGCTGCACGTGGACGGCGACTTCGTCCTGATCGTGCCGGACCGCGCGGCGGGCAGCTTCTCGCTCGACGCCAGCGGCTCGCTGACGGTCGTGAACCTGCCGACCCACGCCGGCGAAACCATCCGCCTCGGCGCCGCAACCGGCTCGCTGGTCGTGGTCTCGGATCTGGACGTCGGCACTTCCGGCAGCGTGACCCTCACGGCGGGCAAGGGCCTGACCCTGGGCGGCACCATCACCGCGGGCAGCCTGGACGTCACCGCGGGCGGCGAACTGACGCTGAACACGGCGGTGTCGAGCATGGACATCGACATGTCGGCGGCATCGGGCCAGTCGAGCCTGGTGGTGCAGCAAAGCACCGCCGGCATGGCGCTGGCCATCGGCACCCTGGTCATGAGCGGCGGCGACGTCACCGTGATCGTGCACGGCGACATCACCATCGGCTCGCTGGTCGAGGCCGCCGGCTTCAAGGGCAACATCAACATCGTTTCCCTGCACGGCAACATCAGCATCGGCAACCTGCTGGCAGGCGGCGGCCATGTGACGCTGAGCGCCCTGAACGGCTCGGTCACGGCCGGCACCGGCGCCGATGGCGTGCTGGTGGCCGACACCCTCGACATCAGCGCCGGCGGCAGCATTACGGTGAAGGCAAGCGGCGGCGTAGACGGCCTGACGGTCAATACGCTGGAAAGCAGCGGCCATGGCGCCGTGATCCTGAACGTCGCGTCCTCGCTGGTGGTGAACGCCGCCATCGCGGCCGGCGGCAGCAACGCGGTCAGCCTGAACGCGGCCGGAACGCTGGTCGTCAACAGTGCGGTCGCCACCGAACTCGGCGCCATCACCCTGAACGGTGCCACCGGCCTCACGCTGGCGGCCGAAGCCGACCTGACCTCGCGCACCGGCGCCATCACCCTGAACGCCGGCAGCGGCGTGCTGCAGATGGCCGGCGACACCGTCGTCGATGCCGGCTCGGGCGCGCTCAAGCTCGATGCCGCAGGCGCGATCCGTCTCGGCAAGCTGGTCACCACCTCGAACGCCGACCTGGTCATCCACAGCGGCGGCGTGGTCGACGGCGCCGAAGGCAGCACCGACATCGTGGCCGCCAACGCGCGCTTGGTGATCGTCGCCAACGGCGGCATCGGCGCAGCAAGCAACGCCATCGAGACCCAGGTGCGTGCGCTGGATCTGACCAACAACGGTGGCGGCGACATCGCCATCCAGGACGTCGATTCGCTGGTGCTGGAACGCGTGGTGCAGAACGGCGCCGGCGAAATCAAGCTGTCGACCCTGAACGGCGCGCTCGACACCCTGCGCGGCGGCGCCGGCGTGGTCTCGACCACCGGTAACGTCAATTTGTATGCAGGCGGCGCCAACGGCCACATCACCCTCGGTGCGGACATCGCCACCGGCGGCGGTTCGGTCAGCCTGCGCGCCGAGAACGGCAACGTGTTGCTGGGCGCGGGCATCCGCGTCCACGGCAGCGGCAACATCGACATCACGGTGTCGAAAGGCGCGCTGCTGAACGACACGAGCGTGAGCAACTGGAAGAGCGTGAACGGCGCGATCGACCCGCAGGTCGACTGGGCCATGCGCTACGGTAAATTCACGGCCGACCAGGCCACCGGCGAAATCCGCACCGCCAACATCGAGGACTACAACGTCGCGAATCACCTGGCCAACGGCGTGGTGCTGCGCGCGGCGGGCGGCGCCTATGTCCAGACCACGGGCGGCAAGCTGACCATCACGGCGCAGGGCGCGATCGGCGCCGCAACGCCGGGCTTCCTGTTCAGCCCGGACTCGATCGTGATCGACGCGGTCTCCCTGAGCGTGAGCAGCATCGAACGCGCCAACGTTTCGCTGATCGCCACCGGCACCGTGCAGGTGGAAGCCGGCAGCGGCAGCGCCGACAGCGGCACCCGCGGCGGCAGCACCGGCGTGTCGAACCTGAGCGGCAGCCAGGTCATCAACCAGGCGGTCGACGCCTCCGGCGAAGACATCACGATCCTGGCCAACGATGTGCAGATCGGCGCCGGCGTGCGCAGTGCCGGCGCCCAGCTGAGCATTGCCGCGCTGGACCCGACCCGCACCATCTTCCTGGGTGACGACGTCAGCGGCGGCCTGTCGAGCAATAACGCGCTCTACATCAGCAACAATGCGCTGAACAACCTGAACGACGGCTTCCGCCAGATCCTGATCGGCGGCGCCCAGAGCGCGGCCCACATCGTGATCGGCGACACCGCGGGTACCACCGACGTGGTCCTGAAGGACTCGCTGGTGGTGCAGAATTCGCTGCTGGGCGGCGAAGTGGCGATCAACCAGAACCTGGTGCTGCAGGGCGAATCCGGCCTGACCATCTACGGTTCCGGCCACACCACGACGATCTCGGCCAGCAGCGTCAGCGCTTCCTGGGCCTACATCGACGACTCGGTGAAGATCGACGGCGCCACCGCCACCAACCACAAGGTGGTGCTGACGGCGACCGCCGGCGACATCCAGCTGGGCGGCTCGGCGGCGCATTCGCTGAACGGCGACGGCCTCGATCCGGAAGACCTGCTGGAACTCTCGGCGGCCGGCAACATCGTCGTCACCGGCATGGTCGGCAATACCGATGCGCTGGAAGGCATCACCATCACCCAGGCCAACAACGTCACCTTCAAGGGCGAAGTCACGGTCAACGGCGACTTCAGCATCAACGCCAGCGGCGTGGTCACCTTCGAGCAGTCGGTGCACCTGACCACGGGTTCGTTCCGCATCACCGGCGCCACGCTGGTGGTGTTCAAGGGCGGCGTGACGGTCGACGGCGGCGGCGACATCTTCCTGGAAGGGAACGAGATCAACTTCCAGAGCGGCGAAAGCTCGATCGTCGGCACCGGCATCCTGACCCTGCGCCCGACGACCGTCGGCATGAACATCGAAGTCGGCGGCCCGGCCCTGGAAAACACGGCTTACCTGAACATCGACAACGCGGAGATAGCGACCTTTGCCTCGACCTTCAGCAAGATCGTGATCGGGCGCCAGGAAGGCGCGACCGTCGGCTACCTGGCCGGCGCGCACGCGGACGACCAGTCCGGCCAGGTGCGCCTGGGCGCGATCCAGGCGCCGCAGCAGTACACCTTCCACAGCGCGCTGGAAGTGTATGGCCAGAACATCGTGGTCGAGGACTTCGCGAACCCGGCCTTCCAGTTCATGGTGAACGGCAGCGTGACGCTGGACGCGTACAACGGCATCTCGATCCATAACCAGGTTGAGGCGCACAACAGCAACATGTCGCTGTATGCAGCCACCGGCGCGATCGTCCAGTCGAATCCGACCGGCGACCTCGATGGCGCGTCGAGCGAACCGCTGCGCGCGCTGAACCTGAGCCTGCACGCCGGCAGCGGCATCATCCTGCCGTTCGCCCAGGTGAACAGCCTTACCGCCGTGAACACCGGCGACGGCGACATCGTGATCAACAACCTGGCGCGCGACGCGGCCAGCGGCGTGGGCGGCGACCTGCGCGTGGACGGCATCAGCCAGGCCAGTGCGCAGGGCGACAACATCGCCATCTCCACCGGCGCCGGCAAGCTGCTGGTACAGGGCAGCGGCATCGTCACCGTCGGTGGCGGCAGCGTCAGCCTGAACGCCGGCGGCAGCGGCGCGGCCATCACGGTCGACAGCGCCATCGCTGCCAACGGCGGCGCGGTCACACTCGGCGCGGACGGCAACGTCCACCTGCGCGACGGCGGCATCGCCAACGGCAGCGGCGGCAGCATCAGCGTGAGCTCGACCTCGGGCGCAGTCACGCTGTCGGAGTCGATCGTCTCGAACGGCGGGCTGGTGCGCCTGAATGCAGGCGCCGCCATCGTCATGGACAGCGGCACCGTCGTCACCTCGGTGGGCGGCGGCAACGGCGCGGTCACCATGACCGCGGGCGGCTCGATCCTGGTCTCGCAGGTCATCGCCGACGGCGCCATTGGCCTGACGGCCGGCGGCGCCATCGTCGACAACCTGGCGGGCGACGGCATCAACCTCGACGGCGACACGGCCGCCGCGGCCCTGTCGGCAGCGACCGGCATCGGCAGCAGCGGTGCGCTGCAGACGCGCCTGGCCTCGGTCACCCTGGCCAACACCACGGCCGGCAGCGTGCTGCTGCGCGAAGCCACGGCGCTGCGCATCAATGGCGCGCTGCTCGGCGGCAGCGCCGGCAACCTGGCCATCGTGACCGTCGACGGCGCCATCGTCGTCGACGGCCTGGTCGACAGCACCGGCGCGTCCGGCAACATCCTGCTGCAAAGCGGGGAAGCGGGCGAGGGCACGGCAGCCGACATCACGGTGCGCGCCGACATCGGCTCGGGCTCGGGCAGCATCAGCCTGGTCTCGAGCGACGCCATCGTCATCGACGACAACCTGGCCAGCTATGCGCCGCGCATCGAAACCCGCGGCGCCGGCAAGACCCTGGACCTGGCGGCGGCAAGCTTCGTCACCCTCGAAGCCCAGGCCCAGCTCCTGACCCGCAACGGCAACGTGCGCGTGCAGGCCGAGAGCGGCGACCTGGTGCTCGGCGTGGTGAATGCCGGCACCGGCAGCGTCTCGCTGGCGGCGAGCGGCAGCATCCTCGACGCCCAGGGCGACGACGCGGCGGCCGTCCGTACAGTCAACGTGATCGCGGGCGCACTGCGCATGCAGGCCGGCGGCACGGTCGGCCAGGAGGCCGCAACGCTCGAAGTGCAGGCGGCGACGCTGGCCTTTGCGGCGCAGGGTGGAAGTTACGTTCTTGCGAGCGGCAACACCACGCTCGGCCAGGTGGCTGGCGTGGCGGTCAACCGCGTCGGCGCCGACGGCACTGCCGTGGCAAACGCCGGCGGCGCAGCCCTGGCCGGTGTCCAGAACGGCAGCGGCAACCTGGTGCTCGGCGGCGCCAACCTGGTCATCGACGCGGCCCTGGTGGCCACCGGCGGCAACCTGCGCATCGAGGCGAGCGGCACCCTGGCGGTGAACGCGGCGCTGAGCGCGCAGGATGGCAGCATCAGCCTGCTGGCCGTGGGGAACATCACGCAGTCGGCGGCGGCAACGCTGTCGACTGCGGTCGGCACGATCGACGTTGCGTCGAGCGCCGGCGCCATTCTCATGGTCGACGGTGCGCGCGCCGTCACCAACGCGGGCAACATCCGCTACCAGGGCGCCACCGGCGTCACGGTGGCGCTGCTGGACGCGCGTTCGAACACCGACCGCGCGGCATCCAGCCTGGCCGGCCAGGCCGGCTGGGGTGCGGTCAGCATCGTCAGCGGCGGTGCGATTGCAGACGCGGCCGAGGCGGGTAACGCCGTCGACGTGTACGCGAAAGCCCTGCGCCTGAACGCCGGCGCGGCAATCGGCAGCGGCGCCGATGCGCTCGACACCGAAACCATGCTGCTGAGCGCTATCGGCAACGGCATGTTCGTGAACGAGGCATCCGACGTGGTGCTCGGCGAGGTCGGCGAGATCCGCGTCGACCGCGTGCTGGCAAACGGCGCCACGGCCGGTTCGCAGCGCGTTGACGCGGCGCAGGCTGGCCTGGTCAGCGGCGCGGCGCTCGTGCTGCAGGCTGGCGGCGACATCGCCAGCGGCGCCACGGTCAGCGCTGCGGGCAACCTGCTGTTGCAGGCTGGCCGCGACCTGTCGACCAACCTGGCCCCGGTCACGGCCGGCGGCAACATCAGCCTGTCCGCCGGACGCGACCTGATGCAGAACGCGGCGGTGAACGCCACCGCCGGCAGCATCGACCTCGCTGCGGCGCGCAACGTCTTCATGGCCAACGCCATGACGGTCGCCACCGGCGGCAACGTGCGTGTCGAAGCCGGCAATACGCTGGAGCTGGGCAGCATCGCCAGCGGCGCCAACGTCAGCCTGGTGGCGGCGTCCATCGTCGACATCGGCAACGACATCGACGTGCGCGCGGCTGCGCTGCGTATCGCGGCCGGAAACGTCGGCAGCAGCGCGGCGCACCTGCAGCTGGACGTGGGCACCCTGGCGGCGACTGCCGGCAGCGGCGGACTGTACCTGGACAACAGCGGCGCCCTGAACCTGGGCAGCGTCGCCGGTTCGGTGAACCGTGTGGCGGCCGACGGCAGCAGCGCCGCCGTGGCCGATGCGGCGATCAATGGCGTGGCCTCGAACGGCAACCTGGTCCTGGGTGCGGCATCGATGACGGTGACGCGCAACCTGGACGCAGCCGGCAACCTGCTGCTGGCCACGGGCGGCGATCTGTCGCTGGCGGCACAGGTCAGCAGCCAGCACGGCAGCATCTCGCTGAACGCCGGCCGCGACCTGCAGCAAACGGGCGCCGTGCGCACCCTGGAAGCGGGCCGCAGCATCGAGCTGCGCGCCAGCGGCAACCTGGCGATGGGCGCAAGCGCGTCGGTCGCCACGCTCGACGGCGCCATCAACCTGGCGGCGGGCGGCAACCTCACGGTGGCCCGTGTCAATGCAGGCCAGGGCACGGTCGGCCTCCAGGCCAGCGCCAGCGTGCTGGACGCGGACGTGGCCGGCGACAGCCTGGTCAACGTCACGGCCGCCGCGCTGCGCCTGCAGGCGGGTAACGCCGTGGGCAGCGCGGGCAATGCGCTGGAGATCGAGGTGACCGGCCTGGCCGCGCAAGCGGGCAGCGGCGGCCTGCATGTTCAGGCAGCGGGCGGCGTCGCAATGGCGTCGGTTGGCCTGGGTGTCGAGCGTATCGGCGTCGATGGCACGGCGGCAGTGGGCGCCGTGGCGGCACTGAACGGCGTCGACGTGACCGGCAACGTGGTGCTGTCGGCGCAGGCCGGCGACATCATGGTGGGTGCCGGACAGGCTCTGCGCGGCGCGAACGTGGCGCTGACGGCGGCACTCGGCGGCATCGTGGTCGGCGGCAGCGTCGACGCGGCGGCCGGCAACCTGGCGCTGGCTGCGAGCAACATCGCGGTCGATGTGGCAGGCCAGGCCACGGCCGCCGGCAACGTCGAATTCGACGCGGCGCGTGTGAACGTGGTTCTTGGCAGCGTGCTGGCCAACGGCGGCAAACTGATGCTGAACGGCGGCAGCGACCTGGTGGTGGCGGCCGGCGCGGTGGCAGGCGCCAAGGGCGACGTGGAACTGCGGTCGGCCGGCGCCATCACCGTGGGCGGCAACGTGCAGGCGCTGGAGGGCAATGCCGTGCTGGCGGGCGGCGCCATCTCGGTGGGCGGACAAGTTGCGGCGCACGGCAATGCCGCGCTGCGCGCAGCCGGTGCCATCACGGTGGCGGGCCAGGTCGGTGCCGGCGGCAATGCCGTGCTGGCAGGCGGCGCCATCGCGGTTGCGGCGCAAGGCCAGGTGGCTGTGCAAGGCAATGCGGCGCTGAGCGCGAGCGCTTCGGTCTCGATCGACGGCGTGGTGGACGCGGGCGGCAATGCGGTCCTGGCGGCCAACGGCGGCGACCTTGCCGTCGGCGGCAATGCCACGGTCCGTGCCAACAGCGGCAACCTGCTGCTGCAAGCCGGCGCCGGCAACATCGTACTGGACGGCGGCGCGCAGGCAGGCGGCAGCATCAGCCTGAACGCGCAAAGCGTCGTCCAGAACGGCAACCTGACGGCGGGCGACAGCATCGACGTCAGCGCGTTTGGGGCCATCCTGATGAAGGACGGCAGCGTGGCGCGCGGCGCCAGCCTGCGTTACGCGGCAGGCGGCGACATCGCCGTCGGCCTGCTCGACGCCGGTACTGGCAGCGTCAGCCTGGTGGCTGGCGGCGCGATCGTCGACGCCCAGCGCGCCGGCGACGTGCAGGGCCTGAACGTGAAAGCGGGCGCGCTGCGCATGACGGCCGGCAGCGGCATCGGCATGGGCAATGCGCTGGAGACCGCGGTCGCTTCGCTGGCGGCGTCCAGCGCCGCCGGCAGCATCGACCTGCTGGAAGCCGACGGCGTGAACGTGCCGGCCGCCGGTGTCGCCGTCGCCGTGAAGCGCGTCGGTGCCGATGGCAGCGTCAGCGTGGTGAACGACGCCGCGCTGGTTGGCGTCACCGCGGCCGGCGGCAGCACCACCATCGTCTCGCAAACCGGCGAAGTGGTGTTCGGCCAGCCGCAGAACGTCGGCAGCGGCCAGGACCTGAACCTGGTCGGCGACGAACTGACGATCGGCCAGCCGCTGGCAGGCGAGGGCGGTACGCTGGCGATCCGTCCGAACGACAACGCGCTGGACATCCAGATCGGTGGGTCGCGCAACAACAGCGACAACGGCGGCTTGTACCTGGCGCCGGCAACGCTGGACAACCTGGCCGGCGGCTTCGACCAGGTCGTCATCGGCGGCGGCGCCGCGGCGCCTGGCCAGGACATCGTCATCGATGGCCGCGCCACGCCGGTCGTGTTCCGCGACAGCCTGGTGCTGGACGGTTCCGGCGCCGGCAGCCTGGTAGCCGTGTCCGGCCAGCTGGTGGCCGAGGCGCTCGACGTGCGCGGCGCGCTGGCCATCACCGGCCCGGTCATCATCTCGACCGGCAACGGTGCGGCAAGCGGCGGCGACATGGTCTTCGCCCAGGGCATCGACGGCGCCGGCACCGGTGCGAGCCTGGTGCTGGCGGCCGGCGGCGACAACATCGTCGTCAACGGCGCGGTCGGTGCGAACGGCGCGCTGGCCGGCCTGGCGGTGCGCGATGCGCACGACGTCAGCTTTGCCCAGGACGTGACCATCGGCGGTGACGTGTCGATCGACGCGACCGGCGTGGTGCGCTTCGACGGCGCGCTGAACGTGGCCGGCGGTTCGCTGACCATCCGTGGTGCCAGCCAGGTCGTTATCGGCGACATCGTGTTCAGCGGCGTGACGGGTGACTTCGTTATCGAGGCCGATACCCTGGTCATGACCGGCGACGTGCATGGCGCGGGCATCGTCCAGCTGCGTCCGGGCGATGCGGGCCGCGACATCGTGGTCGGCGGTACCGGCGCGGCCGGCGCCTTCAGCGTCACCGACAGCATGCTCGGCCACCTGGCCGGTGCGGGCCAGCTGGTGATCGGCGTGCAGGGTGCCGACGGCCATGCGGCAGCCGGCGCCGGCAAGGTCAGCATCGTGGCGACCGACTTCGCGGCATTGAGCAGCGTACCGTTGCAGGTGTTCGGTTCGCTGGTCACCGTCGAAGCGGCGCAGGGAAGCCTGGTCGCCGCCAACGGCCTGGTGCTCGACGGCCGCGACGGCGTGGTCCTGCACGACAGCGTGTCGGCCACCCGTGGCGACCTGCTGGTGTACAGCGCGAACGGCGCCGTGCAGATGGATGCCGGGACGGTCCTGAGCGGCACCGGTTCGGTGACGGCCCAGGCAGCCGGCAACCTGGCGCTGGCCGGGGTCGAGGGCAAGCACGTGGTCGTGAAGAGCGGCGGCGTGATCCTCGATGCGGCAGGCGACGATGCGGTGAACATCGTGGCCGACACCGTGGCCCTGTACGGCATGGGTCCGCAGCTGGGCATGGGCAACGCGGTCGAGGTGCAGTCGCCGGCGCTGTTCGTGGAAGCGCCGCGCGGCATCGTGGTGCAGGATACGGGCCCGGATGGCCGTACCCACTTCTACGTGCTCGACGGCGCCACCATGTACGAGGCGGCGGTGGCGGTCGGCGAAACGGTGCGTCACACCGAAGACCCGACCCCGGCCCTGCCGGTGCTGCCTTCGCTGGCACCCGCGCCGGCAGCCGGCTTCGGATTCGACGCGTCGCTGCGTACGGCCTCGGTCAGCGGCACCGCGCTCTACCTGGCGGCACACGCCCAGGCCGATGCGCCGGCGAAGAGCGGTGCACTGGTCGCGAACGCGCAAGGCATCGGCGCCGATTCGGCCGACGCCACGGCGCTGCCGATCGAGTTCTGGCTGGAAGACCTGACGCTGTAATCGCGATCGCAGCGGTTCGACAAAAGCCGGGCTGTCCGAAAGGGCAGTCCGGTTTTTTTTAGGCGCTGTCACCGTTTGCTGTGGATGGGTCCGATTGCAAGGCGAAACAATTGATCGGCAGAAGTAATCTTGCCGCCATCGAGCATCCGGCGCCAGTCCAGGTAGTTCGGCAGATAACGCGACGCGACGCCATGAAAGGGCAGTAGCCACTCGCGCAAGCGCTGGTGATAGGCGTTCACGTTCTGTACGTGGACCGCGCCGTGGGCGCCCATGCGCAAACGCTCGCCGGCACTGACATTGACGGCCTGGTGCGCAATACCGTGTGCACGGGCGAATGCGCGATAGGCTGCGTTCGCGTCGGTCACGAGCAGGACATCCGGGTCCAGGAAGGGCAGCAGGTGGAGCTCCAGCTGGGCCTTGCTGACGGCGCCGCGGCCGGTGACGGCATCGATGGTCTGTCGGTTGCGATCGCGCGCCACGAGGATGCAATCGAGCTCGCGCGAGATGCCGCGCCTGCCGGCTACGCCGCCCCGCTTGCGTGCAGTCCGGTCGAGCTTACGCGCCCCCTTTTGTGATTCCAGGATGAACATCTCGTCGGCCTCAGCGATACCATTCAGGCGCGCTGGCCGGTCTTCCTTTACCCGGTCCAGGAAGCGATGGCGCCAGCGGAAAGCGGTGTTACGGTGCACCTTGATGCTGTCCGCCGCCGCGCGCACCGGGCGCGACGCACGCATCGCATCGAGATAATCGAGCCATTTCTCTTTGAGCCGAAGGCGCGCCAGTGGCGTACCAGTCAAATCGTTGAAGGTGCGCCTGCACGATAAGCAGCGGTAGCGTTGCAGGTCGTTCGCGTGGCCATGCCGGTGCCAGCGTTCGCACTGGCAATGCGGACAGCGGCGCCCGGCCGACCTGCCTTGTTGGATCAGCGCGAGCACCTGATGCAGCCCGGCCGCCGGCCGCAGCGCGTCGAGCACCCGTAGCCGCTGGGGCTGGTTCAGTGCGGGCAAGGCTGCAAACCACTTGGTGAAGCGAGGCGCTTTCATGGTCGACCCATATCGATGGCGATATGGCTTGGACCGCGAGGGTGCTCAGCAGTTCAATACTCACCTATAGCTAACGATGACAGCGCCTTTTTTTACGATTTTTCCCGGTCCAGGACAAGCTTTGTTGCGCGCCGTAGACGCTTGCGGCCCTGCTTCAGGCCCCTTCAGGCAGGGCGGCCAAATGTTCTTGACAGCAAAATGGAAAGAATCGACACTGGCCGCCTTGTTTGCAGTGCTAAAGAGCAACAACCAAATCATATGAGTAACCACGCCGTCGCACACTGGACCCGCACCTCCGCCACCTGGCTCGGCTGCGCCGTTCCCGTCTCCCTGTTGCTGGCCGCTTGCGGCGGCGGAGGCGGCAGCAAGCCAGCCCCTGCGCCGGCGCCGCCACCGCCGGTCGCCATCAAGCCGACCGTGCTGGCCCTTGGCGACGCGCGCGCCGCCAAGGGCCTGGACGGCCAGGCGCTGCTCGGTTTCCGCCTCGCGCTGCGCGCCGACGCCAACTTCCCGGCCCAGGTCAGCTTCACGGTCGAAGGCGGCACCGGCGGCGCCAGCTGCGCAGCTGGCGTCGATTACCTGACCCCGGCCAGCACCAGCATGAGCCTGGCCAGCGGCAGCAGCGAACGCCAGTTCAACCTGCAGGTCTGCCCAGGCAGCGCCAGCGCCGACAAGGTCCTGACGGTGCGCTGGAACGACGGCGCCAACAGCGGCACCGCCAGCGGCACCATCCGTGCCAACAGCATTGCGGCCGGCGCCGGCATCGAGAACAGCAAGCGCCTGAACGACACCGGCATCGCGGCCTGCGCCAGCGCCGGCGCAAACGGACTGGCTTGTCCGCAAACCGGCTTCGCCGGCCAGGATGCCGAGACCGGGCGCGACGCCAACGAGCGCGTGGTCGGCCAGGGCAGCTACAAGACGACCGGCTTCGTCATGACCGTGCTGCCGGGTTCGGCCTGCGTGCAGGACAGCGTTACCGGCCTGGTCTGGGAAGGCAAGAGCGGCACCGGCCTGCATGCGCCGGACAACACCTACACCTGGCTGCTGCGCAACGGCGCCAATGGCGGCGCAACCGGCACCGCTAACGGCGGCGTCTGCAGCGGCAGCAATTGCGACACCGAGAGTTTCGTGGCCGCCGTGAACGCCGAGCGCTGGTGCGGCTTCTCCGACTGGCGCCTGCCGACGGCCGATGAATTGTCCGGCATCGTCGACGCCGGCGCCACCGCTGCGCCGACCATCCGCGCCCAGTTCGCCGGCCAGGCCGCGGCGCCATACTGGAGCGCATCGCCCAAGGCGGGTGATGCTGCCGGCGCCTGGATGGTCGACTTCAACAGCGGCGTGGTCGGCGCGGTCGCCAAGACCAGCCCGCAACGCGTGCGCCTGGTGCGCGGCAACTGACCGTCACACGACCCAACTCTCGGCAACCGAACACGGAGTCCACATGAAATTCCCACTGCGTCACTGCGCACTGGCGCTGGCCGTCCTGCTGGGCGCGGCGCCACTCGCCCAGGCCGCCTGCAACGGCATCGACATCGCGGCCGACACCCCGGATGCGCGCTTCAAGGACGGCGCCGGCGGCGTGGCCGACAGCGCCACCGGCCTGGTCTGGAAACGCTGCCCGGAAGGCCTGAGCGGCGCCGCCTGCGACAGCGGCACGCCGGTCACCGGCAACTGGGGCGAAGCCCTGGCGCGCGTCGCCGCCGTCAACGCGGCCGGCGCGACCCTGGGCGAGGGCCAGAGCGACTGGCGCCTGCCGAACCGTAACGAACTCGCTTCGCTGGTCGAGCGCAAGTGCACCGCGCCGGCCATCAACGCCACGGTGTTCCCGCGCACCCCGGCCCAGAGCTTCTGGACCGCTTCGCCCTACAGCCTGAACGCGGGCCTGGCGTGGTACGTGGACTTCAACGCCGGCGACGTCGCCGCCGCGCCAAAGACCGGCGCCCGCAACATCCGCCTGGTCCGCGGCGGAAACTGACGCGCCGTACCCGGCAACCCACAGTAATACACCGCACCCCATAACAACACAACACCATGCACGGGCACTGAGGACAGGGCCCGGCCAACAGTCAACACTGGAGATTCACATGTTCAAGCAAGTCGTTCCCGTCAACCAGCAGCGCCACGCTGGCAAGAAGATCAAGCAGGTCGAAGGCTTCGGCTTCGCCTCGCAGTTCCACATCGCCTACGTGACCACCCACGAGTTCGTGCGCTCGGCCGCGATCTACCCGCTGGTCTTCATCGAAGACAAAGAGAAGGACGAGTTCCGTCCGGTCGCCCTGCTGGGCCTGGACGCGGGCGAGAACCTGTTCGTCGGCGAGAACGGCAAGTGGTCGGCTTCCTACGTGCCGGCGATCATCCGCCGCTACCCGTTCGCACTGTCGCAGGCGAGCGATGACGGCCGCTTCCTGGTCTGCGTCGACGAAGGCAGCGAGCTGCTGAGCGACACCGAAGGCACCCCGCTGTTCAACGAGCAGGGCGAGCCGACCGAAGTGATCGAGAACGTCAAGCGCTACCTGTCGGAACTGCAGCAGATGGACGCCATCACCGCCGAGTTCTGCAAGTTCCTGGCCAAGAACAACCTGTTCGTGCCGCTGAACATGCGCGTGCGCCAGAACGACAAGATCAAGAACATCTCGGGCTGCTACGTCATCAACGAAGAGCGCCTGAACAACCTGTCGGACGAGCTGTTCCTGGAAATGCGCACCAAGCACTACCTGCCGGCCATCTACGCCCAACTGACCTCGCTGTCGCAGATCGAGCGCCTGGTCATGCTGAAGGACGAGCAGGCCAAGCCGGCCGCCTGATTCCAGGCCGGGCAGGCCAGCGCCTGCCGAACCATGTCGGGCCCGCAGCTGCACCAGCTGCGGGCCCGACGCGATTCTACGCCCCGTTTTTTTGGCATTTATGGCAATGACCGTGTTGAACCCGCTGCATCCTCCACTGCGTCTTCCGCTGCGTGCGACCCGCCGCGCCTGCGCGCTGCTGGCGCTCGGCCTGGCCTGCGCCGGCCCGGCCGCACCGGCCGGGGCAGGGGTGTTCGACCCGGCCGCCGCCCGCCCCGCCTCGGCCTCGTCCCCGGCCGCGGCCCTGAAGGGCAACGTGGTGCTGACCCCGAAACTGCTGCTGCAGCTGGTCGCCGGCCATAGCGCCGAAGTGGCCTACAGCCGCGCCCAGATCGAGGTCGCCGGTGAACTCAGCAAGGCCGAGGCGGCGCTGTACGAGATGGTGCTGTTTTCCAGCCTGCGCAAGGACGATACCCTGCGCCAGCGCACCGTCGAGGAACGCATCTCGAGCATCGCCACCAGCAAGCTCGACGTGCTCGACGAGCGCCTGCAAACGGCCGAGATCGGGCTGCGCGAGCGCCTGCCCAGCGGCGCCGACATCAGCCTCAGCTACCGCGCGCGCGAGCAGCGGAACAACATCATCAAGAGCGCCTCGCCGACCGACACCCAGTACGACGGCGCCCTGGTGCTGCAACTGCGCCAGCCGCTGCTGCGCGGCTTCGGCAAGAGCGTCATCGAGACCGACCTGAAGGTGGCGCGGGCCGAGGAAAAAATCGCGTCCCTGCAGTACCGCCAGCAGCTCCTGAAAAGCGGGAACGACGCCCTGGCCCTGTACTGGCAGCTGTACCGCGCGCTGGAAGTGAGCCGCATCCGCGAGCAGGCGCTCGACTACGCACGCCGCGTCGAAGCCGACACCCTGGCGCGCATCGAGGCCGGCAAGCTCGCCGCCAGCAACAAGATCGAGGCGCGCAGCGCGGTGCTGGTGCGCGAGGTCGAGCAGATCCGCGCCGCCCAGGGCGTGCGCGAAGTGCAGTCGCGCCTGGAGACCCTGCTGAATGTGCCGAACCTGTCCGAGCAGATCACGCTGTCGGTGCCGGCGAACGCCGCCGAAGCCAGCCGCGTCGAGCAGGTCAGCCTGGCGCAGCGCTATGCCGATGCCCTGGGCCGCTGGCCGGCGCTGGGCATCGCGCGCCTGCGCCACGAACAGGCCGGCATCCGCCTCGACTACGCGCGCAACCAGAGCCTGCCGGCGCTCGACCTGGTGCTCAGTAATACCCGCACCGGTTTGTCGGGCAGCTACGGCACCGCGCGCGAACTGACCGAGGGAGGCCACTATCCCTCGTGGTCGATCGGCGTGAACCTGGAAGTGCCGCTCGGCGGCAACCAGAAGGCACGCTCGCAGGCGCGCGCCCAGGATGCGCGCGTGCACCAGGCCGAGCTCGAGGTCGACTCGATCCGCTCGGCGCTGGCGAACGACGTGCGCACACGCTGGGAACAGGCGCGCGCCGGCGTTGATGAAGTCGAGCGCATGCGCGCCGACATCGAACTGCGCACCGAGATGCTGCGCATCGAGCGCGTGCGCTACGACGCCGGCATGGGCCTCTTGTCCCAGTTGCTGCTGCGCGAATCCGAACTCACCGAAAGCCGCCAGCGCCTGGTCGACAGCCTGGCGCGCATGGGGCAGGCCAACGACGCCCTGCTGTACGCCGACGGCAGCCTGCTCGACCACTATGCCATCACCCTGGAACACTGACATGTCTCTTCTCCGTCCGCGTGCACGCCTGAACCTTTCCGCTGCGCTGGCCGGCGCCCTGTTCGCCGCGCTGCCGGCCCTGGCCACCGAATACGTCGGCCTGGTCCACCCGAAGAACGAGCTGACCCTGAGCATGGGCGTGCCCGGCGTGGTGGCGCGCCTCGACGCCCGGCCCGGCCAGGCAGTGCGCGCCGGCCAGACCCTGATGGTGCTCGACGACCGCATGCAGGCGCTGGAAGTCTCGCGGCGCCAGGTGGTCTATGAAGACAACAGCGAGCTGAATGCCGCTCGAGACCGCGTGCGCGTGCTGCAGGGGATGTACGACAGCACCAAGCGTGTGTTCGACAGCACCGGCTCGATCAGCCGCGACGAGATGGGCAAGCTCGAGGTCGAGTATTCCGGCGCCCGCGCGCGCCTGGAACAGCTGCAGGCGCAGAAGCGCCGCGAAAAGGTGGAGTACGACAGCGCCCTGCAGGAACGCGCGCTGCGCGCCCTGAACGCGCCGCGCGGCGGGGTGCTGACCCGCGTCGAGCCAAAGGCCGGCGAATGGATCAAGCCGGGCGAGGCCCTGATGGTGCTGGTCGACGCCTCGCAGCTGTACCTGACCACGAACGTGCCCCTGAGCGCGGTGCCGGGCCTGAAGGCAGGCCGCGAGATCGGCGTGCGCTTCGAGGACGCCGCCGGCAGCGCGCCGGCCAAGGGCCGCGTGACCTACGTGTCGAGCGTGGCCGACGCCGCCAGCGGCCTGGTCGAGGTGCGCGTCGACGTGCCAAACCCGGGCCTGCGCATCCGCCCCGGCATCAAGGGCATGATCGACCTGCCGCTGCGCCAGGCCGGCGCCAACTGAACGATCCGGAGCTTCGATGAACCGCCCAGCAGACTTCCAGCCGCCCGCCGGCACCCCGGCCCCGCGCGACGCCAGCACCGTGATCCGCGACCTGACGGCGCTGCGCCGCCAGCCGCGCGAACGCCTCGGGTACTGGAACGACTATTGCACGCTGCTGCGCGAGCTGTGCCGCGCCGGCACGGCCCTGCTGGTGCAGCGCTCCGCTGAGGGTGAATGGCGCCTGCTCGGCGGCGCCGCCGGCGACGACTGGGCGCTGCGCCACTGGCCGGCCGTGGTTGCCGGCCGCGCCGGCCAGCCCCTCGACAAGGGCTTCGCGGTGGCGCCGCTGCAGGACGAGGCAGGGCGCCTGCGCATGCTGGCCCTGGTGCAGGTAAGCGGCCTGCCCGATGCGCTGCTGGTGATCGACATTCCCGAGAGCGAACGCGCGCAGCTGAACGAACTGCTGATGCGGGCGATGCTTGTGGCCGACGTCGGGGCCGGCGCGCCCTCCGCATCTTCCTCGGCTCCTTCGCTGGACAAGAAGCCCGCGGATAAACAAGCGTCGTCGGCGCTGGCCGCCTTTACCGGCAAGCCGGACGCCGCGCCTGCCGGCGCCGACACCGACACCGCCGCCCTGTTCGACCTGACCGCCCAGGTGGTCGCCGAGCCGAGATTCGGCGCCGCCACGCTGATGCTGGTCAACGGCCTGGCCGCCCACTACGGCGCCTCGCTGGTGGCGCTCGGCTGGCGCCACGGCGGCGCGGTGCGCACCGTGGCCCTGAGCCACGTCGACCGTTTCGAACGCAATACCGAACAGGTGCAGCTGCTCGACGAGGCCTTCCTCGAAGCCCTGGGCCAGCCCGGTCCGGTGTGGATCGGCGGCGCCGCTCTCGACCCTGAAGCCGAAGCCGGCGCGCCGGTGCTGGCGCGCGTCGCCCGTTCGCTGACGCTGGCGCGCATGTACGCGCTGCCGGTGCCCGATGGCGTCGGCGGCACGCGCGCCGTGCTGCTGTTCGGCTTTGCCGGCGCCGCGGCCACGGAGCCGGCGCCGCGTGCGCTGCTGCAGACCATGGGCTTCCTCCAGCCCTGGCTCGAAGCCCAGCGCGGGCGCGAGCGCTGGTGGGGCCTGCGCCTGCGCGACTGGACCACCCAGCGCCTGGCGCGCTGGCTGGGGCCGGGCCGGGTCTGGACTCGCAGCGCGGTTGCGGCGCTGTCGCTGCTGCTGCTGTTCGCCGTGTTCGGCACCTGGGACTACCGGATCGAGGCCAGCGCCCAGCTGAGCACCGACAGCACGCGCCTGATCAGCGCCCAGTTCGACGGCCGCGTCGACGCGGTGCAGGCGACCGCCGGCGACGTGGTGAAAGCCGGCGCGCCGCTGGCCGCGCTCGACACGCGCGAACTGCGCCAGCAGCAGCTCGATCTCGGCGCCGAACGCCAGCGCCTCGGCGCCGAAGCCGACAAGGCGCGCGCCACCGGCAACCTGGCCGACCTCGGCATCGCCCAGGCGCGTGCGGCCCAGGCCGACGCCCGCCTGGCGCGCGTGGCGCAGTACCTGGCCCAGGCCCAGACCGTGGCCCCGTTCGACGGCGTGGTGGTGGCCGGCGAGCGCAAGGACCTGCTGAATGCGCCGGTGAAGAAGGGCGACAATCTGTTCCGCATCTCGCGCATCGACGGCCTGTACGTCGAGATCATGGTGCCCGAGCGCGACGTGCGCTTCGTGCATCCGGGCGCGCACGGCGAACTGCGCCTGATCGGCCGTCCCGACGAAACCATTGGCTTTACCCTGGCCACCGTGATTCCGGTGGCCCAGGTCAAGGGCCAGGAGGGCAACCACTTCCTGGTCAAGGGCCGGCTCGACGGCGCGCCGCAAGCCTGGTGGCGCCCCGGCATGAGCGGCATCGTGCAGCTCGACGGCGGACGGCGCAACGTGGCCTGGATATGGACCCACCGCCTGGTCGATTCGCTGCGCATGAAGCTGTGGTGGCTGGGCTGAGGAGGGCGCCGACATGAGCAGTGCAGTCTTCAGCGATTCCTGGTTCCGCATCGCCGGCGCGCGCGTGGCGCTGGCCGCCAGCACCCGGGTCGAGCGCCAGCGCTTCGGCGGCGAGCCGTGGTACGTGCTGCGCGACGCCTATTCGCACCGTTATTTCCGCGTCACGGCCCAGGCCTGGGCCTTCATCTCCTCGCTCAGCACCGCACGCACGGTCGAGGAAAACTGGCTCGACTTCGTGGCGCGCCGCCCGGACGACGCGCCCGGCCAGGAAGAGGTGGTGCGGGTGCTGGCGCAGCTGCACACGGCGAACATGCTGACCGCCCTCGATTTGCCCGACAGCGGGGCGATCCACCGCCGCAGCGCAGTCCAGCGCCGCCGTGAACTGAACAGCAAGCTGCTCGGCTTCCTGTACACGCGCGTGTTCCTGTTCGACCCGGACCGCCTGCTCAACCGCTTCCCGAAACTGATCCGCGCCACCACCGGCCTGCCGGCACTGCTGCTGTGGCTGGCCGTGGTGACGGCGGGCGCCATGGCCGCCTTTGGCAACCTGGGCGCGCTCAGCGACCATTCGCAGGGCCTGCTGTCGTTGTCGAACCTGCCGCTGCTGTTCGTCACGCTCAGCGTGATGAAGCTGCTGCACGAGATCGGCCACGCCTTCATCTGCAAGCGCTACGGCGGCGAGGTGCATGCCTTTGGCGTGATGTTCCTGATCCTCACGCCGCTGCCCTACGTCGACACCGCCTCGACCTGGGGCTTCGCCAGCCGCTACAAGCGCGCCCTGGTCAGTGCGGCCGGCATGCTGGTCGAACTCTTCCTGGCCGCGCTCGGGGCCATGGTCTGGAGCGTCACCAGCCCCGGCATCGTGAACAGCGTGGCCTACAACGTGATGGTGGTCGGCTCGGTCTCGAGCCTGCTCTTCAACGGCAATCCGCTGCTGCGCTTCGACGCCTATTACATCCTGGCCGACCTGGTCGACATCCCGAACCTGTACCAGAAGGCCCAGCAGTACTGGATGTACCTGGGCGACCGCTACCTCCTCGGCAGCGCCAATGCCGAGTCGCCGGCCCACGACCGGCGCGAGCGCCTGTGGTTTGGCTTCTATGGCATCGCCGCCTTCTTCTACCGCATCCTGGTCTCGACCGGGATCATCCTGGTGGTGATGGACCAGTGGTTCCTGGTCGGCGTGTTCATGGCCGTGGTCACCGCGCTGACGCTGCTGATCTGGCCGCTGCGCAAGCTGTGGCAGCACCTGAACGGGCCGAAGGTGGCCGCCAACCGGCGCAGCGCGACCCTGCGCGCGCTCGGCCTGGGCGCGGCGCTGGCCGCCTTCGTGCTGGTGCTGCCTT
Source organism: Massilia sp. IC2-278 (assembly GCF_020708045.1). GTDB lineage: Bacteria > Pseudomonadota > Gammaproteobacteria > Burkholderiales > Burkholderiaceae_D > Telluria. The sequence goes on along the minus strand of NZ_JAJFES010000001.1, from coordinate 1,089,796 downwards.
TCCCGTATTCGGTGCGCGCGCACGGCGTGCTGCAGGCAAGCGACTCGGTGCTGCTGCACATTCCGGGCGAAGCGCGCCTGGCGCGCCTGGTGGCGCAGCCGGGCCAGCGTCTGGAGCAGGGCGAGCTGATCGCCGTGCTGGCCAATCCCGAACTCGAGGCCGACTATGAACTGGCGCGCCAGCAAAGCGCCGAACTCGAGGTGCAGTACCGGCAGTCGCTGCTGCGCAACCGCGCCGACAGCGCGCCGCTGGCCGAACGCCTGGCGGCCCTGGGCAGCCAGATGGCGGAACTCGAACGCCAGCGCAGTTTGCTGATGGTGCGCGCGCCGCGCGCCGGGCGCTGGGTCGAGGCGCCGTCGCTGCACGAGCGGGTCGGCAACTGGCTCTCGCGCGGCCAGCCGCTGGGCGAAGTGGTGGCCGACGCGCGCCTGCGCTTCGTGGCCGTGGTGCCGCAGGAGCAGGCCGACGAACTGTTCGGCCACGGCGGCGCCCATGCCGACCTGCGTCTGAACGGCCAGTCCGATGTGACGCTGGCGCTGGGCGCGGTCAGCGTGATCCCGTACAAACGCGAGCGCCTGGCCTCGAGCGCGCTCGGCTTTGCCGGCGGCGGCGAGATCGCCGTCAAGCCGAACGACCCGAGCGGCGAGACCAGCGCCGAACCCTTCTTCGAGCTGCGCGCGGCGCTGCCGGCCGACCTGGCACCGGCGCGCGCCGACGGCCTGGCGCCGCTGCCCGGTTTGTCGGGCATGGTGCGCGTCGATTTGCCGGGCAAGCCGCTGTACGCCCAGGCGAAAAAGGCGCTGGCGCAGCTGTTCCAGAAGCGCTATGGACTTTGACCCGCGCGCGCCTGCCGAGCTGCGCCGCCGCGTTGGCCGCCAGGCCGCTTTGGCAGCATGCGCGGCCGGGGCATTCCAGGCCGATCCTGCACTGCTGACCGCCGCGCGCACGCGCCTGCGCCGCGCCGTGGCGCTGGGCCAGGATGCCGACGGCAGCGCCGCGACCGACGCCCTGGCGGCGCTGGCCGCCGCCTGCCGCGCCGCCGGCCTGGGAACGCCTTCGGTGCGCCAGCTGGCAGCGGCGCTCCTGATGCATGCCGGCCGCGCCGTCGAATCGGGCGCCATGCGCGAGGCCGGCGGCGCGCCGCTGGCCGTGGCCCTGGCCGCGCTGCTGCACGTGTGGAGCGGGCGGCGCTGCCACCTGGTGCGCGCCTCGGACTACCTGGCCGGGCGCGATCAGGCCCGCTTCGCGCCGCTGTTCGCGCTGTGCGGCGTGAGCGCGGCGGCGCTTGAGGCCGACCTTGGCGAAACCGAACTGGCGCGCCGCTACGAGGCCGACCTGGTCTACGCCACCGGGCGCCAGCTGCTGTCGGACCTGCTGCGCGCGCGCCTGGCGGCCGACGGCATGGCCGCCGCGGCCTGCCGCCCGGCGGCCGAGGTGGCCCTGGTCGACGACCTCGACGCCGTGCTGGCCGAGGAAGCCGCCAGCCCGGTGGTGATCAGTGCCGCCGGCAGCGCCGGCGTGCTGGATGCGGCGACCCTGGCCGCCTGCGCCCTGGTCGAGGAACTCGAGGCCGGACGCGATTACCACATCGAACGCGAGCCGGGCTGGCAGGTGCGCTTCAGCGCCGCCGGCCAGGCGCGCCTGGAACTGCTGGCCCTGCGCCTGCCGGTGTACTGGCGCCATCCGCAGCGGCGCGACGACATCGTTTCGTGCGCGCTGCTGGCGCGCGACGAACTGGGGCGCGAGCGTCACTACCTGGTGCAGGAAGGCCGCGTGCTGATCGCCGACGACGGCGTGCTGCGCCGCCTGGCCGGGCGCGTCTGGCAGTTCGGCATGCTGCAGGCGGTCGAGGCGCGCGAGGGCTTGCCGCTGTCGGCGCCGCCGCGCACCGTGGCGCGCACCGCCGTGCAGAGCTTCCTGCCGCGCTACCGGCGCCTGACCGGCATCGGCGCCTCGCTGCGCGGCATGCGTGCCGAACTGCGCGACTGCTACGGCCTGGAGACGGTGGCCTTGTCGGCACATGCGGAACTGCGTCCGCAGCGCCGCTACGGTTACCGCGACGCGGCCGCCAAGCTGGACGCCTTTGCCGATGCGGTGGGCGCGCGCCAGGCGCGCGGCGAGGCGCTGCTGGTCGGGGCGCCGCGTACGGCCGACCTGGCGGCGGTCGGGCGCCTGCTGGCCGCGCGTCAGATCGGCTTTGCGCTGGCCGACGGGCGCGAACCCGAGGCCGACGCCGCGACCCTGGCGGCGGCCGCCGAGCCGGGCCGGGTGACGCTGGTGATCGCGGCCGCCCTGCGCAACGGCGTGCAGGTAGAGCCGGAGTCGGAGCCGGAGCGGGGGCCGGAGCGGGATGCGGATACGGGCGCGGGAGCGCAGGTGCACGGCATGCTGTTCGAGCACTGGGACAGCGCGCGTACCGACGCCGCCTTCTTCGCCTGGTGCGCCAGCGGCGAGGTGTTCGGCGCCGCCAGCGACGAGCTGCTGGCGCGCGCGCTGCCCGAGTGGCTGCCGCTGCCCGTGGCCGGGCTGGCGCGTGCACCGTGGACGGCCGCTGCCCTGTTCCGGCTGGCGCAGCGCAATGCGGCGCGCCAGGCCTCGCGCTACCGCGCCTCGCTGGCCCTGCGCGAGCGCCAGATGGACGAACAGCTGGCCTTTGCGGGCATGGGCTGAGGCGGTGCCAGGTCGATGCTGAGACGGGTCGCTGCCGGCGCCATCGTGGGCGCCTCCCTGGTGCTGTCCGGGTGCGCGTCCGCCCCGGTGCCCGCGCCGTTCACGACCGACGGCTGCAGCCTGTTCCCGGACCGCGCCCCGGCCGGCCAGGCCGACTGGTGCGGCTGCTGCGTCGCGCACGACCTGGCCTACTGGCGCGGCGGCAGCGCGGCCGAGCGCCTGGAATCCGACCGCGTCTTCAGGCAATGTGTGCGCGCGGCCAGCCGCAGCCCGGCGCTGGCCGGCACCATGTATGGCGCGGTGCGCGCCGGCGGCGTGCCCTGGCTGCCGTCGCCTTTCCGCTGGGGCTATGGCTGGGACTATGGCCGGCTGTACCGGACCCTGTCGCTGGAAGAGGATGCGCAAGCAACCGCGCTGCGCGCTGCCTACCTGTCCAATGGAACCGCAGCCGTGTGCAAGCCGTAGGGTGGTCGGCTCTACCCAACCCTGTGCGCAGACGCGGCCCTTGCGCCGCCCACGCGTTCAACCACGTCTGCGCCGATGCGCCCCCACAAGAAACCGCCTTGCGGTCTCCGCCGCCCGCAATTCTGCACTTCCTCGGCACTGCCTCCGCCTGGACGCGCTGACGGCGCAGCCGTCCACCCTACAAAAAAGGCGCCGCAATTGCGGCGCCTCGGGTTTGTAGCAAACGCTCCAGCTTACTGCTTGGCGACGACCGGACCGGCCGCCGCTGCGCTTGCCACGGCCGGCTCGTCCAGCGTGAACGCCTTCAGGCCCAGCACGTCGCTGCTGTAGTGGCGGATGCGATTCGCCAGGGCCGGATCGTCGTTCAGCTTCTGGCCGTAGGACGGCACCATTTCCAGCATCTTCGCCTTCCAGGCCGGGGTTTCCAGCGCATTCTTGAAGGCCGACTGCTTCAGCACCTTCAGCATGATCGGTGCGGCGGTCGAGGCGCCCGGCGAAGCGCCGAGCAGGGCCACCACGCTGCCGTCGGCCGAACCCACGACTTCGGTACCGAACTGCAGGATGCCGCCATCCTTGCTGTCCTTCACGATCTGCACGCGCTGGCCGGCCGTGGCCAGGGTCCAGTCTTCCATCTTCGCGTTCGGCAGGTAATCGCGCAGGGTGGCCAGGCGGTCTTCCGGCGACAGCATCACCTGCTCGATCAGGTACTTGGTGAGCGGGATGTTGTCGATACCGGCCTGCAGCATCGGACGCACGTTATTCGTCGTGATCGCGGCCGGCATGTCGATCCAGGAACCGTTCTTCAGGTACTTGGTCGAGAAGGTCGCGAACGGTCCGAACAGCAGGGTCTTCTTGCCGTCGATGATGCGGGTGTCCAGGTGCGGCACCGACATCGGCGGCGAGCCGACCGAGGCCTTGCCGTAGACCTTGGCCAGGTGGGTGTTCACCAGCGCCGGGTTGGTGGTGACCAGGAACTGGCCGCCGACCGGCACGCCGCCGTAGCCCTTCACTTCAGGGATGCCGGTCTTTTCCAGCAGCGGCAGGGCGCCGCCGCCGGCGCCGATGAAGACGAACTTGGCGCGCACGGTCTGCAGCTTGTCGGTGGCCAGGTCCTTGACCGTGACGTTCCAGATGCCGTCGGCGCCACGCTTGATGTCCTCGACCTGCGTGCGCAGGTGCAGGTCCATGCCCTTTTTCTCGGTCAGGTTCTTGACCATGGTGCGGGTCAGGGTGCCGTAGTTGACGTCGGTGCCGATGTCCATGCGGGTCGCGGCGACCTTCTGGTTCGGGTCGCGGCCGTCCATCGTCAGCGGGGCCCATTCGCGGATCTGCGCGCGGTCTTCGCTGTACAGCATGCCCTTGAACAGGTTTTCCTTCTGCAGGGCGGCGTAGCGCTTGCGCAGGTAGTTGACGTTGTCGTCGCCCCAGACAAAGGCCATGTGCGGCACGTTGTTGATAAAGGCGCGCGGATCGGGCAGGTAGCCGTGCTTGACCTGGAAGGCCCAGAACTGCTTCGACACTTCGAACTGCTCGTTGATGTCGACCGCTTTCTTGGTCTCGATCGTGCCGTCCTTCGCTTCGGGCGTGTAGTTCAGCTCCATGAAGGCCGAGTGGCCGGTGCCGGCATTGTTCATCGCATCCGAGCTTTCGGCGGCAACCTTGTCGAGGCGCTCGAACATTTCGACCTTCAGGTCGGGCTGCAGTTCGGTCAGCATGGTGCCGAGGGTGGCGCTCATGACGCCGGCGCCGATCAGGACCACGTCGACTGGTTTGTCTTTCGACGGTGCAGGGGCCTTTCCACAGGAAGCGAGGAGGGCGCCAGAAACAGCGACGGTCAAAGGAACTGCAAGTAATTTACGCATTTTTTGTTAAATCCAAAGCTCGGTACAACAATGAACCCTGCCGCGAGAGGCCGGGTAAAACAGGGCGCGGGCCGACGGCGAGCGTCGTCAGGCGCGCCCATTCAGGCTCGCCAGCAGCCGTGCATACAGGCTGGAGAGCTGGCGCAGTTCTTCCGCGGTGAAGCCGGCGGTTGCCTCGCCGACCATGTTCGAGACTTCCGGTATGGCCTGTTCGATCAGGGCGCGGCCGGCGTCGCTCAGCGAGATCATCACCGAGCGGCGATCGCCCGGCTTCGGCCGGCGTTCGATCAGGCCACGCGCGACCAGTTCGTCGCAGACGCGGGTGAGGTTCGCCGGCTTTTCGTGGCAGGTTTCGCTCAGTTCGGAGGCACTGGCCGACTCGTCGACGCTGCCATACAGGATGGCGAGCACCGTGTAGCTGGGGTCGGCAAGGTCGAACTTCTTGAGCAGGCCGTTGGTCCGATCGCGGAAGGTCTTCTGCAGGTGATTCGTCATGCGCACCAGGCGCATGGCATCTACGGCAAAGTCAGGCATACGCGCCTTTACGCGTCGCAGTCGCTGGTCGGTCGGGCCAAAGTCGCTCATCGAAATCCCCTGCAGAGAAGAAAGCGCAGATTGTACCCGCCGGTATCAGGGGGCCGCCGTTGCGTCGGTGGCTGCGCCTGCGGCAGCGGCCGCGTTCTGCTGGGCCACCTGGCGGCGATGCTTTTCTTGAGGCAGCGGCAGGTTGGCGTAGAAGGCTTCAGTCAACGGGTAGGAACCGTCGGCCTTGGCTTGCTCGAGCTCGGCCAGGACGCGCTGGCGCACCGGGTCGTTCGAGGCAACCTGGTTGGTCGAAGCGCAACCGGCAAGGAGGGTAACGAGAAGTGCTGGAATCAGGTAAGTGGTTTTCATGTTGTCCGCCAATGTGAGTGAAAGAAGGCGGGCCGTATCGGTCCGTCGGAACGTATTTTAACACTGAATAGTACATTTCTGAAGTAAGTACGTGAAATCACTTACTCGTGAGAATGTGACAAGGGGGCGGGGAGGGGAGGTGGCTCCCGCGCGGGGCGGGAGCCGGGAGTGCGGCTCAGTGCGGCTCAGTGCGCGGCGCTGTCTTGCTGCGGGTGGCTGTCCGGCAGGAACCAGTTCAGCAGCACGGCGCAGATGCCGCCGGTGGCGACACCCGATTCGAGCACGTTGCGGATCGCGGCCGGCATGTGCACCAGGAACTCGGGCACCTGCGACACGCCCAGGCCCAGGGCCAGCGACACCGCGATGATCAGCAGTGCGCGCCGGTCCAGCGCCACGCTGGCCAGGATGTTGATGCCGGCCGCGGCCACGGCGCCGAACATCACCATCGCCGCGCCGCCCAGCACCGGCTCCGGCACCGCCTGGATCACGCCGGCCACGCTCGGGAACAAACCGAGCACGACCAGGAACAGGGCGATCCAGATGCCGATGTGGCGGCTGGCGATGCCGGTCAGCTGGATCACGCCGTTGTTCTGGGCGAAGATCGAGCTGGGGAAGGTGTTGAAGATACCGGCCAGCAGGGAATTCGCGCCGTTCAGCAGCACGCCGCCCTTGATGCGGCGCATCCATACCGGTCCTTCGACCGGCTCGCGCGATATCTTGCTGGTGGCGGTGACGTCGCCGATCGCTTCGAGCGAGGTCACCAGGTAGATGACGATCATCGGAATGAACAGCGACCAGGAGAAGCTCAGGCCGAAGTGCAGCGGCACCGGCACCTGGAAGGCCGGGGCCTCATGCATGCCCGTGAAATCGAGCCGTCCCATGAAGCCGGCCAGCGCGTAGCCGGCGGCCAGCGCGATCACGATGGCGCTGCTCCTCAGCCAGACCACCGGAATGCGGTTCAGGGCCACGATGATGGCCAGGACCATGCCCGACAGCAGTAGGTTTTCGCCATTCGCGAAGCTGCCGTTGGCCATGGCAGCAAAGCCGCCGCCCATGCTGATCAGGCCGACCTTGATCAGGGTAAGGCCGATCATCAGTACCACGATGCCCGTGACCAGCGGCGTGATCATGCGTTTTACAAAAGGCAGGATGCGCGAGACGCCCATCTCGACAAACGAACCGGCCACTACCACGCCGAAGATCGCCGCCATCACCGCTTCCACCGGCGTGCCCTGTTTCACCATCAGCGAGCCGCCGGCAATCAAGGGGCCGACGAAGTTGAAGCTGGTGCCCTGCACGATCAGCAGTCCCGCGCCCAAGGGGCCGAAACGGCGGCACTGGATGAAGGTGGCGATGCCGGAGATGACCAGCGACATCGAGACGATCAGATTGGTATCGCGCGCGGGCACGCCCAGCGCCTGGCAGATCAGGAGGCCCGGCGTGACGATGGGGACGATGATGGCCAGCAGGTGCTGGAGGGCGGCGAGCATGCCGACCCAGGCGGTGGGGCGGTCTTCGAGGCCGAGGACCAGGTCCGGTGTGGCGGGCGGAGCGCCGGCAGACGAGCCGGGAGGCGAGGCATGGGGCGATTCGGGAAGCGGGGTGGACAGCTTGGGTGGGGTAGTCATGCGCGGGCACCGGGCAAAAACGCGATTTTACGCTGCCGGGCCTTGTGCGGGGAATTTGGGCCGAATTGGCGGAACTGTCCGGACCGGCGCCGTTGGCGCCATCCGCGTCATTCACGGTAATGGCAATCGCAACCGCAACGGCAAGCGCAACGGCAACTGCAACCGCAACTGCAACCGCAACCGCAACCGCAACCGCAACCGCAACCGCAACCGCAACCGCAACCGCTGCCGCAATGGCAGCGGCAACGGCAGCAGCTGCATTTGCGGCACCCGCGCCTGCAGGCACCGGGTGCCGCTGCCTCGCACCTGTGGCGGAGCCGTTCAGGCGGACGGCGCTTTTGCGTCCGGCTTGACGCCCACCTCTGCGTTCGGCTCTGCCTCCGCCTGCGTGTCCGTCTTGGCAGGGTCGCGCGTGCGCAGCGTTTCCAGCCAGTTGAAGATCGCCGGCCAGATGCGCGCATGCGCATTGCGCCCGACCAGTACGCCGACGTGCTGCAGGTTGACGCCGATGTCGCCGCTGTACTCGAGCAGGAGCTTGTCGACGCTGGCCGCCGCCTCGTGGAAGGGATGCACCGATTGCGGCGGAATCACCTTGCTGCGCCCGTCGAACACGCTGACCAGCGGTGAGCGCAGGTCCTGCGGGCCGACCGTGCGCGCGCCGATCGCCAGCTTGCCCTGGGTGAAGGCATCGTTGCGGTACAGCGATTCCACCAGGTCGACGAACAACGGCCCCGGCAGCGGAAATTCGTCATGGGTCCAGCGTTCGACCTGCATGTAGCTGTTCAAGGCTTGCGGGCTGGTCATCGACGCCGTGCGATCGAGCAGGCGTTCCCAGCCGAAGGCGTGCGGCTCGGCGGCGGCGCTCATCATGTTCAGGAAACTGCCCGGCACCTGGCCAAAGGCGTCGGCGATGCGGCGCGCGTCGGGCGTGGCCCGGACCAGGGGCGCAAAGCAGTCGCTGGCCGGATCGAAGCCGAGCGGGGCTTCGAGCAGCACGGTGGCGGCAACCGCCTCGGGATACAGGCAGGCATGGATGGCCGCCAGGATGCCGCCGAGCGAGTGGCCGGCGATGATCACCTGCTCCTCGCCGCTGTCTTGCCGGATCTGCTCGCGGCAACTGCGCAGCAAGCGGTCGCCGTAGCCAGCCAGGCCGAAATCGGCATTGTCATCGGAGGCGGCATCGGCGTCGCTTCCTGCGCCGGTGTGCTGCTCGCCCAGCGGCACCCACTCGGCCAGGTAGACGCGGTAGCCGCGTTCCAGCCAGCGCTGCACGACGCTGATCCCGGGCGCCAGGTCCCAGATGTAAGCGCGCTTGATGGGCGCCGGCACCAGCAGCACGGCCGGCCCGTCCGCCGGGGCGCGCGCCGGACCGTCGGCCGTTGTCTCGGCCGCAGCGTAGCGGCGCAGTTTGAGGCCAGGCTCGGCGTGCAGCACGATCGAAGGCGTTTCGCGCGGGCCGTAGCCGGCGCGGTCGAGCAGCTGCCCGCGCGCCTGGCGCGAGCGGTCCATTTGCTTCAGGGCGGCGACCCCAAGGGTCGACAGATCGTTCCAGTTGCTTGCGTACATGGCGTCCTCGTCCGGTTCTGGTGGCAGCACTCTACGCCGCGTTGCGCCCGCTTCCAAGCGCAATCCAATCGAACGCGGCCCCGTTTGCGCGGCGTTAAATGCGGACAGCCGCGGCCCCGCAATGCTTGCCGCCAGGCTAAGCCTTGCAGGTATCGCTGTCGCTTGCCGCTTCTTCCACCTGTCCAGCCAGGACCGGTTCGGCGCCGATTTCCTGCAGTCCGCGCGCCAGGCTCGACACGCTCGGGTTGTCGACGAACACGCAGCGCTTGCCGGTGCGCTTGCAGTATTCCTTCACGCGCCAGTAGGCGCCGTGGCTGATGCAGCCGGTCTGGCAGATGACCAGGTCGGCGGCGGCCAGGCTGGCGTCAAGCTGGTTGCTGCTGTCCTCCAGGCCGCCGTCGTGGTGGGCGAACTGGGCGCCGATCTTTTCCACCATCTTGCGATAAAAGGAGATGTTGCCGCTGCGCCCACCGACGCAGAGCACGCTCTGGTTGACCAGCTGGATCGGGATCGTGACCTGGGGAGCGGCGGGCGTGGGCACGGCAGGCGCCGCTGGCGGCGCCGCTTCGCTTGCGCGCGCGACGGCTTCCGCGCGGCTGGCCTTCAGCTCGGCAATCTGTCCGCGCAGCGCCGCTTCGCGCAGCTCCATGCGCGCCAGCTGGTTGGCCAGGCGCTTGCGGGTTTCCAGCTCGGGAATGGTCGAGCGCAGCTGGGCCAGCTCGTTGCGCAGGTTGTGGACGTCGGTTTCGCGCGCGATGGTGGTGGCGCGGGCCTGCATCAGCTGCTGCTCGAAGCGGTCGGCGTCGCCTTTCCTTTCCTGCAGCAGGGTGTTGCAGCGCGCCTGCAGCCGCGCCAGTTCGCCTTCGAGCCGGGCCTTGTCGCCGAGCAGGGCGTTGTACTTGCCGATGTCGGCGCGGGCGCAGGCGCCGGCCTGGTGCTGGACCATGTGGATGTCGCGGCACATCTTTTCTTCCAGCGCCGGCACGCAGGCCGGGTGCGATAGCCCGGCCCAGAAGGCGCCGGCGACGTCGCCCGCGTTCACCGCCGCTTCCCACAGCTCGGCCACCTGGGCCGCCGTGCGTGCGCTGCGGAAGCGGAAGATCACTTGCGCATAGCGGCGCTCGAGTTCCTTCTGCACGGCCTCGGCCAGGCGGTTGCGGCTGGTGCAATCGTTGACGGCGCCGACGTGCACCTCGTAGTCGTCGTGCATGAGCGCGCCGCCGGTGACTTTTTCCACCAGCTTGCGCAGCGTTCCCAGCGGCAGGGCGACGCCGATCAGCGGGCAGTGGCAATTGCGGGACAATTCCCAGATGCGGCGCCGGCGCGAGCTATGCTGGGTCTGGAACTGCACATTGGCTGGGTCGAGCGAAGGGTGTTTGTCGCACATACGGATCCTTTGGGCGAATGGCTGTGTACGGTCTCAGGTCTCCGGCAAGCGGGCGGCATGGCCTCGCTTAGCTTTTGAATGAGAATGATTCGCATTCAAGTGTACACGGAATCGCCGCGCGTGCAAACAGCATCGCTGCCGTGCGCGCGGTCCGGCCATCCAGCTCAGCCATCCGGTTCAAGGCATCGGGCGCAACCCAGCCAGCGCAACCCATCCAGTGCAGCCCATCCAGCCCGGCCGGGCGCCATCCGGCACGGCCCGGGGGACAGCCAGGGCTGCCCCGGGCCGATCCAGCCGCTCAGGCCTTTGCCTTCTTCTTCTGCGCCTCGGTAATAGTCCAGTAATAAATCGTCCGTCCCTCGACGCTTGCCGTTTTCTCGGGCGGCCATTCCGGCCCCATGTCGAAGGCGTGCGAAACCACGCGCGAACCGACCTTCAGCTGCTGCCACAGGCGCGGGCGCAGCCGGGTATTGATGGTGGGCAGCAGGTAGAGCGTGACGACCGAGGCGTCCGACAGGTCGGCCTGGAACAGGTCGCCCACCTTGAAGCTGACCCGCTTGTCGACGCCGGCCTTGCGCGCATTGTCCTGGGCTTCGGCAATGCGTACCGGGTCGATGTCGATGCCGGTGCCGCGTGCGCCGAGCTGTTTGGCGGCGGTGACGACGATGCGGCCGTCGCCGCAGCCGAGGTCGTAGAGCACGTCGTTCTTGCCGACTTTGGCCAGCGCCAGCATGCGGTCGACCACTTCCTGCGGCGTCGGCACATAGGGCACGTCGAGCCTGGGCGCGGTGGCGGTGTCGGTCTGGGCCAGCACGGCGCGTGCGGGCAGCACGCCCAGGCCGGCGCTGGCGGCGCCCAGCAGGAGCAGCTTGCGGCGGCTCGGATTCTCGTTCATGTCAGTTCTCCTCGGTGGGGGCTAGCGGGTGGGCGGGGGCCTGGGGCGGGGCAGGGCCGCCCAGCAGGGGCAACAGCAGCAATCCGGCGGCAAGCACGGCCACGCCGATCCAGGCCGCGTTCAGCCCGCCAAGCGACTGGGAGAACACGTAGGACAGGCTGGACCAGAGCATCCAGGCGCAGGTGGCGCAGAACAGCAGGGGCAGCAGGGGGAACAGGGGCACGCGGAACGGGCGCGGCAGGTCGGGCTCGCGCCGGCGCAGCACGAACAGCGACAGGCCGGCGAGCAGGAAGAACAGCCAGAACACCGGTGCCGTGAACTCGACCATGGCCCGGAAGCCGCTGCCGAAGCCGGCGCCCAAGGCGACCAGCAGCAGCGCGGCCGCGCCCTGCACCAGCATGGCCACCGCCGGCGTGCCGCGCGCGCCGTCCCAGCGCCCGAGCCGGCGCAGGCGCGGCCAGTCGCAGCCCAGCGCATAGCTGCTGCGCGCGCCGACGATCATGGTGGCGTTGATCGAGGTGAGCGCCGAGACCGCGACCAGCAGCGCGATCAGGGCTTCGCCGCCGGGCCCGAGGGTGCGCCGCATGACGTCGGCGGCCAGGGCTTCCGACGACGCCATGCCGGCCATGCCCAGCGTATGCCAGCAGGCCCAGGCCACCAGCAGGTACAGGCTCGTGATCAGCAGCACCGACAGGGTCAGGGCCCGGGCCATGTTGCGCCGCCCGTCGCGCACTTCGGCGCTGATGTAGGCGGCTTCGTTCCAGCCGCCGTAGGTAAGCAGCACGAAGACCATCGCCATGCCATAGGAGACAGGGGGCCCGCCTGCTCCGGCGGCGCCGGCGACCACGGCCGCAGCGGGCGGCGGGTCGGCCAGCAGCGCGGCGGCCGCGGCGATGAGCAGCAGGCCGCCGACTTCGAGCAGGGTCAGCCAGGTCTGGGTGGCGGCGCCGGCGCGGATGCCGCGCACGTTCACCAGCGTGAGCACCACGATGATGGCGGCGGCGTACAGGGTGGGGCCGGCGCCGGGCGGACCGAGCGGGAAGGGCAGGACCTGCTGCAGGTAGTCGCCGAACACGAAGCCGAGCAGCGCGATCGACCCGGTGGTGATGACCGAGAAACGCGCCCAGCCGAACAGGAATGCCACCGGGCGGCCGTAGGCGCGCATCAGGAAGTGATAGTCGCCGCCGGCATGCGGGTAGGCGGTGGCCAGTTCGGCGTAGCACAGCGCGCCGATGAGCGAGACCACGCCACCCAGCAGCCACATGCCGAACATCGCCTCGGCACTGGGGCTGAGCGAGGCCACGATCGAGGGCGCCTTGAAGATGCCGGCGCCGATGACGACGCCGACGATCAGCGCGATGGCCGCGCGCAGGCCGATGGCCGGCTGGGGCCGGGCCGCCGCGGCAGAGGATGCGGCGGAGGCGGGTGCGGCAGAGGCGGCGTGTGCGGCTTCGGCAGGGTCCATGGCGGAGTCCGGTGGCAAGGTCTGGCAACGAAGGCAGAGTGCGTGTCAAAACCGGTTCGACAGCGGGGGGCACGCCGAGTTCGCATTGCATGCGGCGCGCTGGCATCCGGTCAAGCGAGTATGCCAGCGGCATGGGAGAGTTCGCTTCCCGGCGGCTTTTGTCCAGCAAAAATGTCGCGGCAGCCAGCTGCCGAGTGGCTGCGCCACAACGCGCCGCCGGCCGCCGTCAGCGCCGCCCGACCAGGTGCGCGTGGAACAAATCGCGGTCGGCGCCCGGAGGCGTCGGGTAGACGATCTTGGCGCCGACGATCGAGGCCACCGGCAAGCCGTCGCGGAACAGGATGCGGTTCGCGCCCAGGGCCGGCACCTTGTCGCCCGGCAGCAGGATGCCGCCCAGGTTCAGCGGATCGACGCCGGACAGGGCGACCAGCGCACCGTCGTGCGGGCGGCGCCGCACCTCGCGCAGCTGGGCGATCGCCTCCGGCAGCGCGAACTGTTCGCCCGAGAAGCCGGCCACGAAGCGCCCGCCGCGGATCTCGCCGCGCGCTTCGAGGCGGTGGTACACCGGCAGCAGCTCGCGCCACGACGGTAGCCAGCCGGCCTCGCGTTCGAGCAGGCGCCAGAACATCACGCCATAGCGGCGCAGCAGGGTCATTGCCACGTGCTCCAGGGTTTCCGGGGCGAGCCGGCGCCGGCGTGGCGGCGTACCGGGATCGAGCGGCGCCTGCGCTTCGGCACGCCGCACCAGGGCCCAGCGCCCGGCTTCTTCCATCGTCGGGCCGGCGCCGCGGCGGCGCTTGCGGTCGTTGCTGGCGCGCTTGCTGGAAGGGAGCAGCATGGCGCGCATGCCGGCGAAGCTGTCGGCGTTCAGGAGGCCGGTGGTGACCAGTTCGCCGAGCGCGTTTTCCAGTTCCATCGGCAGCATGCGCACCTCAAACTGCAGTTCGTCGAAGAACATGGCGCCGTGGCGGCGCAGGGCATCGAGCACCAGGGCGGCGCGCGGCGACACCTCGGGCGGCCCGTCCGGCTGTGGGATGCCATGCCAGAGCGCGGTCTGGCGCCGCGGCAGCAGCACGATGGGCGTCGTGCGCACCGGCCCTCCGGCGGCCGAGCGCGGCGCGTCGATGCGGGTCCAGACGGTCTTGCCGGCGCGGCACAGGTCGTCCAGCCACAGGATCGAGTAATCCGGCAGGCGCAGCGCCAGCAAATCCGGTTCCCAGGAACCGGCCGGGGCCTCGTAGCCTTCCAGCAGGGACAGCAGCTGGGGCAGCGCGTCCTGGCCCTGCCATTGCGTCTCCGGCGTCAGGTGCTGCCAGTCGAACAGGAAGCGCATGAAGTCCTGCAGCTCGACCGGCTCGATTTCGCGCCGCAGGCGCCGGATCGTGTAGCGGTGGATGCGCGCCAGCAGGTGACGCTCGCACCATTCTTCCTCTTCCACGCCCGGCGTGAAGCGCCCGCGCATGACATAGCCTTCGCTTTCCAGCTGGCCGAGGGCGATGGCGACGGTGCTCACTGGCAGGACCAGGCTGGCGGCAATCGCGGCCAGCGGCCGCGGCCCGCTCCCGGACAGGCGCGCGCGCACCACTTCAACCAGCGCCGCATCGCGCGTCCAGGGTTCGCCATCGTTGCCGCGGTGGCTGTCGGGCACAATCAATGGCGGCTCGATGCTGGTATCGGGATAGGCCGCTTGCAGGCAATCGAGCCGCTCGAGGGCCACCCAGAAATCGATGCCGCCCGCATCGCGCATGCGCGTCACGCGGCCTGCCGCCGCGAGTTCAGCCAGCCAGGCCGGCCAATTTTCATCTGCCTGCGCCTGGCGCACGGCCTCCTCCTGGGTGATGCAGGCCAGGGCCACCAGCGCTTCCTGGACTTCGTCGCTGTTGCGCGCGCGCGGCCAGGCTTCCTCGGCCACGGCGGCAATCGCCTCCAGGTCGAGCGCGCCCATGTCGTCCGGCGAAGCCGGGTCGCTCCAGCGCCGGTTCAGCACGGCCTGGGTGCGGCGTTCTTCGAGCGGCGCGTCGTCGAGAAAAGCGTAGGGGCGGGCATTCAGGATCTCGGCCGCCAGCGGCGAGGGCGCCGGCAAATCGCGTGCCAGTAGGCGCATCTCGCCGTTCTCCATGCGCCGCAGCAGCGCCAGCCAGCCCTCGCTGTCCATGGCGTCGTGCAGGCAGTCGTCCAGGGTCTGGTCGACCAGCGGGTGGTCCGGCAGTTCACGGTCGCCGGCGATGTTTTCCAGGCAGGCCGCGCCGTCGGGGAAAATAGTCGCCAGCAGGTCGTCGCTCTTCATGCGCTGCAGTTGCGGCGCCACCTTGCGCCCGCCGGCAAAGCGCGGCAGGGCCAGGGCGGTGGTGGCGTTCCAGCGCCAGCGCACGTTGAACAGCGGCGCGTCCAGCAGGGCCTGGACCAGGATCGGTTCGGCGCTGGCGGCGCGCAGGTAGCGCCAGACTTCGTCGAGCGGGAAGCTGTGGCTGGTCGACAGCGAAAGGATGATCGCGTCCTCGGTGGCCGCCGCCTGCAGCTCGAAATTGAAGCTGCGGCAGAAGCGCTTGCGTAGCGCCAGGCCCCAGGCGCGGTTGATGCGGCTGCCGAAAGGCGTGTGGATCACCAGCTGCATGCCGCCGGATTCGTCGAAGAAGCGCTCCATCACCAGCGTGTCCTGGGTCGGCAGCGCGCCCAGCGCCGCGCGGGCGCGGGCCAGGTAGTCGACGATCTGGCCGGCCGCGTCTTCCTTCAGGCCGAGGTGTTCGCCCAGCCAGTCGGCGGCGCGCTCGAGTGCGGCGCTATTGTCAACTGGGGCGTCCTTGCGCTTGCCGCCAGCCGGACCGGCCAGCTGGCGCTCGACCTCCGCGCGCAGGCGCGCCACGCCGTGCGACAGTTCGTCGCTGCGTCCCGGTGCCTCGCCATGCCAGAACGGGATGTTCGGCGCCGCGCCATGCGCGTCTTCCACGCGCACGCGGCCCGATTCGATGTTCATGATGCGGTAGGAGGTGTTCCCGAGCTGGAAGACGTCACCGGCCAGGCTTTCGACTGCGAAGTCCTCGTTGACGGTGCCGACCGACAGCCCTTGCGGCTCCAGCAGCACCGTGTAGTCGGCATTCTCGGGGATGGTGCCGCCCGAAGTGACCGCCGCCAGCTTGCCGCCGCGCCGCCCGCGCAGCGAACAGGTGGCGGCGTCGCGGTGGATGTAGGCGCCGCGCACGCCGGCGCGCGTGGTATAGCCTTCGGCCAGCATGCGCAGCAGGGCGTCGTATTTTTCGCGCGCCAGCTCCGCATAGGGCTGGGCCTGGCGCACCAGCGCGAACAGGGCGTCCTCGCTCCACTCCTGGCAGGCCACTTCGGCCACGATCTGCTGGGCCAGCACGTCGAGCGGCGCCTGCGGAATGCGCAGCATATCGAGTTCGCCGCGCCGCACGCAGTCGAGCAGGGCCGCGCATTCGACCAGGTCGTCGCGCGAGGTCGGGAACAGGCGCCCCTTGGGCGTGCCGCCGACAAAATGCCCGGAACGGCCCACGCGCTGCAGGAAGGCGGCGATATTGCGTGGCGAGCCGACCTGGCACACCAGGTCGACGTCGCCGATGTCGATGCCCAGCTCCAGCGAGGCAGTCGCGATCAGCGCCTGCAGTTCGCCGCGCTTCAGGCGCTGCTCGGCCTCCAGCCGGTATTCCTTGGCCAGGCTGCCGTGGTGGGCGGCCACGTGGCCGGCGCCGAGGCGGTCGCCCAGGTGGCGCGCCAGGCGCTCGGCCATGCGCCGCGTGTTCACGAAGATCAGCGTGGTCCGGTGCAGCACCACCAGTTCGGCCATGCGGTCGTAGACGCGCTCCCAGACTTCGTTCGGCATCACCGCTTCCAGCGGCACCGGCGGCAGTTCCAGGCCCAGGTCGCGCGCCCGCACGTGGCCGACGTCGACCACGGCGCAGGGCCCGCCGGCGCGCCCGACCAGGAAGTCGGCCACGGCGGAAATCGGCTTCTGGGTCGCGGACAGGCCGATGCGCACCGGCGGCGGACGCCCGCCCTGCGCGCACAGGGCATCGAGGCGTTCCAGGCTGAGCGCCAGGTGGCTGCCACGCTTGCTGCCGGCCACGGCGTGGATTTCGTCGACGATCACGGTGCGCACGGTCTGCAGCATGGCGCGCCCGCTGTCGGAACCGAGCAGCACGTACAGCGACTCGGGCGTCGACACCAGGATGTGCGGCGGGCGCCGGCGCATGGCGTTGCGCTCGGCGGTGGTGGTGTCGCCGGTGCGCACCGCGCTGCGGATGCCGTGCGGCGGCAGGTCCATCGCTTCCAGCCGGGCGCCGATGCCGGCCAGCGGCCCTTCCAGGTTGACGCGGATATCGTTCGACAAGGCCTTGAGCGGCGACACGTACAGCACCCGGGTCTCGTCGGGCAGCGGCGCCACGGCGCCCTCGCGCACCAGGGCGTCGATGGCGGCCAGGAAGGCGGTCAGGGTCTTGCCCGAGCCGGTGGGCGCCGCCACCAGCGTGGCGCGGCCGGACTGGATAGACGGCCAGGCGCGCAGCTGGGCCTCGGTGGCGGCCGGGAAGCTGGCGTCGAACCAGGCGCTGACGGCCGGGTGGAAGTCGTGCCGCAAATTGTCGAGAGGAGGGCGGTCGTTCATCGGGATCAGATGGGGTTCGATCGGCAGGAGGCAAGGCCGGATCGTGCGCGAGCGAACAGACCGGGCTTGGCGGGGCGCTCGACAATGCATGTCAAGAATACACAAGAATCAGGAGCGGAGATGGAACAGGCTGGGCGCCGGCGGCGCCGCGGGCATACCCGGCGCCGGCTGGGTTGGCTATCCTTGGCTGCCGCCCTGCTGGGCATCGTGGCCGTGGCCATCATGTGGCGCCCGGCGCTGGCGCCGGTCGAGGCCGCCCCGCGCTTCGAGCCCGGCCTGGTGGAGCGCGGCGCGCGCGTGGCGGCGCTCGGGACCTGCGCCGCCTGCCATACGGTCGACCCGGCGCGTCCCTTCGCCGGCGGCTTCCCCATCGAGACGCCTTTCGGCACCGTCTACAGCACCAACATCACGCCCGACGCCCGTACCGGCATCGGCGGCTGGAGCGAAGAAGCGTTTACACGCGCCATGCGCGAGGGCGTGTCGCGCGACGGCCATCTGCTGTATCCGGCCTTTCCCTACAATCACTATGCGCGCCTGGAGCAGGACGACGTGCGCGCCCTCTACGCTTACTTCATGACGCGTCCGCCGCTGGATGCCCCGGCGCGGAAAAACGAGATGACTTTCCCGTTCGGCTTGCGTCCGTTGGTCGGCTTCTGGAACATGCTGTATCTCAGCGACGAACCGGTCCGCCCCGACGCGAAGCAGTCGGCCGAATGGAACCGCGGCGCCTACGTGGCCGACGCGCTGGCGCATTGCAGCGCCTGCCACACGCCGCGCACCCGCCTGGGCGGGCCGGACGACAAGCGCTTCTTCGACGGCGGCGAGGCCGAGGACTGGTACGTGCCGGCGCTGAATGCGAAGTCCCCATCGCCGCTGCCCTGGACGCAGGAACACCTGTTCGCCTACCTGCGCACCGGCATCGCGCCCGGCCACGCGGCCGCGGGCGGGCCGATGCAGGGCGTGGTCGAGAATTTGCGCCAGGCCGACCCGGCCGACGTCGAGGCGCTGGCCACCTACATCCACAGCTACCTGGCCCAGGCCCCGGCGCGCGACACCCCGGCACGCCGCCCCGGCAGCCTGCCGCCGCCAAAGCCGGATGATCCCGACCTGGCGCGCATGCAGCTCGGCCACCAGGTATATGTGAACGCCTGCGCGCGCTGCCACGACGCCGGCCGCACCGAAAGCTCGGGCACGGCGCTGCAGCTGCAGCAGGCGGTGGCCCTGTACGACCCCGATCCGCGCAGCCTGATCCACCTGGTACGCGACGGCATCGCCCCGCCCGACGGCGAACCGGCGCGCTGGATGCCCGGCTTCGGCGCCATCCTCACCGACGAACAAACGGTCGCGCTGGCGGCCTACCTGCGGCGCTATGGCGCCGGCCAGCCGGTCTGGCCCGAGCTCGAGAAACAGGTCCGGAAAGGCAAGCAATGAACTACGAACTCCAGGTCAACGGCAAACGGCACCGCGTCGACACCGACGCCGACACGCCCTTGCTCTACGTGCTGCGCGACGACCTGCAACTGAATGGGGCCAAGTTCGGCTGCGGCCTTGGCCAGTGCGGCGCCTGCACCGTGATGCTCGACGGCGCGCCGGTGATGTCCTGCATCGTGCCGGTGTCGGTCGTGGGTGCGCGGCCGGTGCGCACGGTGGAAGGACTGGGCACGGTGGACAAGCCCGGCGTGCTGCAGCAGGCCTTCATCGACGAGCAGGCGGCCCAGTGCGGTTACTGCATCGCCGGCATGATCATGCGTGCGCAAGCCCTGCTCGACAAGCATCCGAGCCCGACCGACGAGCAGATTCGCAGCCACATGATGCCGAATCTGTGCCGCTGCGGCACGCATATGCGCATCCTGCGCGCGGTGCGGCGCGCGGCGAATACCTTGAGCAGGCAGCCGGCCGGAGGCCGTTCGTGAACGCGCCCTTGCCGAACCCGGGCCGGCGCCGCCTGCTGGCTGCCGCCGGCTCCCTGACCCTCGCGTTCTCGCTGGCGCCGGCCTGGTCGCAGGGCGAGGGCGGCGCCAAGGGCAAGGAAGGCGGCCTGCCCGGCAGCCTGGAAAAGGAACCCTGGCTCGACGCCTGGATCCGCATCGAGGCGAACAACGCCGTCACCGTCTTTACCGGCAAGGCCGAACTGGGGCAGGGCATCAAGACTGCCTTGCTGCAGGTGGCGGCCGAAGAGTTGCAGGTGAACCCGGGCCGCATCCGCCTGGTCACCGCCGACACCGCGCGCACCCCGAACGAAGGTTATACCGCCGGCAGCCACTCGATGCAGGACAGCGGCACCGCGCTGCGCCACGCCGCCGCCCAGGTGCGCTTCATCCTGGCCGGGATGGCGGCGCAGCGCTTCCAGGTCGCCGAGAACGCCTTGACCCTGCGCGACGGCGTGTTCGAGGCGCCGGGCGGGCGCCGCGTGACGTACGGCGAACTGCTGGCCGGCCGCCAGCTGCACCTGCGCGCCGACGGCAAGGCGCCCCTGCGCCCGCGTGCCGCGCACACGGTCTCCGGCAAGCCGCTGCGCCGTACCGACATTCCGGCCAAGGTCACCGGCGGCAGCGCCTACGTGCAGGACCTGCGCCTGCCGGGTATGGTGCATGCGCGCGTGGTGCGTCCGCCTTCGCAGGCGGCGCAACTGGTGGCCGTCGATACGGCGGGCGTGGCGCGCCAGCCCGGTGTACTGAAAGTCGTGCGCGATGGACGCTATCTGGCAGTCATCGCCGATGGCGAATACCGCGCCGTGAAGGCAGCCACCATGCTGGCCCGTACCACGCGCTGGGACGTGCCTGCCGCGCTGCCCGGAACGAAAAATGTGCCGGCCGACGTGCGGGCGCGGCCTGCCGAAGACATGCCTATCCTGGAACGCGGTTCGGCCGGGTCAGGGGGGCGCACCATCAGCGCAACCTATACCCGCCCCTGGCAACTGCACGCCTCAATCGGCCCGTCGTGCGCGGTGGCCCAGCTGATCGGCGGACAGTACACCGTGTGGACCCACTCGCAAGGCGTCTACCCGCTGCGCGAAGCGCTGGCCGAGCTGCTGGGCGTGGACAAGGAAACCATCCGCTGCATCCACGTCGAGGGTTCGGGCTGCTACGGGCACAACGCGGCCGACGACGTGGCCGCCGACGCCGCGCTGCTGGCGCGCAGCTATCCGGGCCGTCCGGTGCGGGTGCAGTGGATGCGCGAGGAAGAACACGCCTGGGAACCCTTCGGCCCGGCCATGCTGGTGGATGCGCGCGCCACGCTCGGCGCCGACGGACGCATCGCCGACTGGGAGTACGCGGTCACCAGCCCCTCGCACAACAACCGCCCGGGCAAGGCCGGCAACCTGCTGGCGGCGACCCACCTGGCCAAGGCGTTCACGCCGCCTCCGGGCAAGCCGATTCCCCAGCCCGAGGGCGGCGGCGACCGCAACGCGATTCCGTACTACGTGCTGCCGAACGCGCGCGTGACCCACCGCTTCCAGCAGAACGCGCCGCTGCGCACCTCGGCCCTGCGTTCGCTCGGCGCCTACTGCAACGTGTTTGCCATCGAGAGCTTCATGGACGAACTGGCGCTGGCGGCGAATGCCGACCCGGTCGCCTTCCGCCTGCGCCACCTGGACGATCCGCGCGCCATCGACGTGGTCAAGCTGGCCGCCGACAAGTTCGGCTGGAACGCCTACCGGCCAGGCCCGCGCCGCGGCCGCGGCTTCGCCTTTGCGCGTTACAAGAACCTGGCGGCGTATTGCGCGCTGGCGCTGGAAGTCGAGGTCGCCCGTGAGACCGGCTTCGTGCGCATCCTGCGCGCGGTGGCGGCGGTCGATTGCGGCGAGGTCGTGAATCCCGACGGTGTACGCAACCAGATCGAGGGCGGCATCATCCAGTCGGCCAGCTGGACGTTACTGGAGCAGGTGCGCTTCGACGAGCGCCAGGTGCAGACCGTCGACTGGGCCTCGTATCCCATCCTGCGCTTCAACCAGGTGCCGCACAGCCTGGAGGTGCACCTGATGGACCGCCCCGGCCAGCCTTTCCTCGGCACCGGCGAGGCGGCGCAGGGGCCGGCAGCGGCGGCGCTGGCGAACGCGGTGGCGCAGGCCGCCGGCGTGCGCGTGCGCGATTTGCCGCTCGACCGGGCACGTATGCGCGCGGCAAAGTAGAACCTGCCCCTGCGCAGGGGCATGCTTTTCCGCTATCATCGCCGGTTCCGCATCCGCGAACCTGCCCGTGAGCGCCACGATCTCTCCAACCAGCCTGCTGCCGCGTACCCTCGACCTCGTCAACTGCGGCCTGGTGGTGCTCGACAGTGCGCAGCGCATCGTGCTGTGGAACCGCTGGATGGCGGCGCGCTCGGGATATGCCGCCACGCGCGTGCACGGACGTTCGCTGTTCGAGGTCTTCCCGGAACTGCGCGGCGCGCGCGTGGAGAAGGCGGTGCTGGCGGCGCTGGGCGCGGGCGTGGCGGCGAATCTGCCGCAAGGCCAGGCGCCGGCGCCGTTCCCGCTGCGCGAGGCCGGCAGCTTCGACGGCGCGCGCATCGAGCAGGCGGTGTCGGTGACACCGTTCACCGAGGATGGTGAACGCTACTGCCTGATCGAAGTGCGCGACGTCAGCGGCACGGTCGACCGCGAACGCCAGCTGCGCGAGCACGCCGAAACGCTGCGTGCGCGTTCGTATGGCGACGGCCTGACCGGGATCGCCAACCGCCGCTACTTCGACGTCGCCCTTGACCGCGAGCTGCGCCGCGCCGGGCGCACCGGCAGCCCCTTGTCATTGCTGATGATGGACATCGATTCCTTCAAGGCCTACAACGACCACTTCGGCCACCAGCAGGGCGACGCCTGTCTGACGGCGGTGGCGCAGGCGCTGGCGGCCATGCTGAAACGCCCGGCCGATGTGGCGGCGCGCTACGGCGGCGAAGAGTTCGCGGCGATCCTGCCGGATACCACGTTGGAGCAGGCGTGCGCGCATGCGAATGCGATCCGCGCGCAGGTGGCGGCGCTGGCGCTGGAGCAGGCGCCGGCGGCGGTGTGGCCGGTGATGACGCTCAGCATCGGCGTGGCGAGCTTCGACAAGGCGCGCCTGAGCGATGCCGCCGCCCTGATCGCGGCGGCGGACCGGGCGCTGTATGCAGCCAAGCGCGGCGGGCGCGACCGGGTGGTTGCCGATGGCGCTGCTATCGCAGCCGCTTAGGACATTGCCGCAGGCGGCTGGCGCCAAAGATGCAGGCCTGTTTTGCCGTATCAGCAGGCGGCGTTGCGTGCCTTGCGGCGACGTGCCGCGCCCGTCAGGCCAGCGGCCCCCAGAGCAAGCAGCGCAAGGCTGCCGGGTTCGGGAATGACATTCAGCCTTGGGGCGATATGTTCCAGGCCGTCCGGATACTCGCCGATTTCGCGCAGATAGAGATCGAACTCGTCCGCGACGCCGTCCTCGACCGCGTGGCGCGTGGCCGTTCCCGTCGGGTACAGCACGAGGTTGGGGAAGGGTTCCCAGAATGGCTCGCGGTACCACTGCACGGCCGAAAAGCGCGAGGTAATCCTCCAGACATCGGCGTTATCAGTCGGCGAGAAATTGAACCACATGTTCACGTTGGTCCATTCGTCGAGATAACTGAAAACGCTGAAGCGGGATGGCCCTTCGTTGTCGTATCGCGCACGGGTCCAGTTCAGGTTTCCATAATTACCGCTGGCAAAGAGATTAAAGGCGTAGCGGCCATTGTCGACGGTGAAGTTGTACCCGGCGATCGACAAGTCTTCTTCATTCTGGAAGAAATACCCGCTCAGCATAGGACCGTCCAGGTCATAACGGGCATAGCCCGCGGATGCGTTAAGCGAAAATAATGCGGCGGCTGCGAACGCTACAAGTTTTTTCATCATGATTGTGATCCCCGGTTAAGTGGTGACCACGGTATAGCAAGCCGAATGCCATGCCTGCAAAAGCCTGAAGTAACAAGTACTTGGCGCACTGATCAACTACCGATGCAACTGTGCTGTCAGTTTTTTCGACACCAGGGCCGCCTGCAACAATTGGCGAGATTTCCGGGGCAGCCGGCGGTTTATACTCCTTGCGCGTTTTCTTCGACGCCATGCCACGCTCATATGAAGGGGAATCAATGAAGTTCACTCACGCCGTGCTCGGCCTGTCCATCCTTGTCGCCGCACCGGCATTTTCCGCGACCGCGGCGCCGGCGCCCAAGGCCGCAGCGGCCAGTACCGCGCACATCCAGGCAGTGCAAAACCTGCTCGGCGTGATGCACGTCGAGTACGAACTGCGCGCCGTCGCCGCCCGCACCCGCTTCCCGACTGAAGCGCAGCGCAAGGCCGTGAACGCAAAGCTCGACAAGATGCCGCCGGCCGAGGTGCATCGGCGCCTGGCGCCATCGCTGGCGCGCGTGATTTCGCTCGATACCGCCACCGAGATGACCCGTTTCTACGGCACTCCGTACGGCAAGAAGATCATCCACCAGAAGTACAACAGCGGCCCGCAAATCATGATGCCGGGGATGTCGGGCGCCGTGTCGCCGGAAGAAAAGAAGGAGCGCAAGCGCGCGGCGTATGTCCAGGCGAGCCAGGAGCTGGCCGCGGCGGAGCCGGCCATCCAGCATGAGGCGTTCAAGCTGCTCCAAGCGCTGAACAACGAGAAGCACTGATACGCCTGTGGAAAGGATGCGGATGGGTTTTACCAAGGCGCCGTGTACGGAACAGGTGTTCGATGCATTGCGCTTGCCGGCAAGCCTGCACGAATCGGAAAGCCTGAATCCGATCGGCCGTGACCTTATCCATGATCTTGCCGCGTGCAGCGCGCTGATTCCGCATCCGTTTCACTACTCGGAGTATCCGGATCGCCAGCTCAGCTTCTACTTGCGCGGCCAGTGTTTCAGGGCCTGGGAGTATGTCACGCGTCCCGATGACCTCGACCGCGTGGAAGTGTCGATCGGCGACGGCGTCGATGAAGCCACGTGCGGGGACGTGGCTAACTTGCTCGCGCAGGCAGTCGGCCTGATGCGCAACGAGGCTGCCGCGTCGATTCCCGTCAAGCTGCTCAGAAAGGAGGCGCCACGCGTGCGCGTGCCGCGCTCACCGGCCGAGATCATTCCGAAGTTGAACACGCTGGCCGAGCACTATGTCCGGCTGAAGCACTTCAATGCGGAAGAGGTGGCGGTTGCAGCATTGATCGGCGTGGTGCTGCTTCCCGAGGAAGTCGCGCCGCTCGAACGGCATTTGCAGGAGTTCGGATGGGATGAGCTGGTCCCGGACGTGCGGGAACTCGTCGCCACGGCGCTGGCGCGCGTTCATGGAACTGCGCACAGCACTGCATCCGGCACCGCAACACCCGGGACCGCGTAAAGCATTCAGCGCGCCAGCCCAGGCGCGCGTCAGGGCGCGTGCGGCGCGGCCGCCTGCATGGCCTCCGCGACATCGTTCCGGCCCACCGCCGCGAGTCCCTCGATTGCCCCGCGCAGGTCGCGCGCATCCTTGTTCTGGCTGAGCTTTGATTTGCCCTCCAGCCGCGTGATCTCGATCTCGATGCCGACGATCGCCTGCAACAGCCCGTCGATGAATTCGCGCGGGCTGTCCGCCATCTTCCACGGCAGCGCTTGCGAGGCTTCATGCGTCTTCGTCAGGCGCCCGACGATGCCGCGCACGAAACGCTCGTCGTCGACGATCCGTACCCGCCCGTGCACATGCGCCACCATGTAGTTCCAGGTCGGCACCTGCCGGTGCTGTTCGTGCTTCGAGGGATACCAGTTCGGAGAGATATAGGCGTCGGCCGCGCGGAAGATCACCATCACCTCGTCGCCATCGCGCAGCTGCTGCCAGACAGGATTGGCGCGCGCCACGTGGCCGGCGAGCGTGCCCAGGCTGCCGGATGCGGCATCGAGTTCGAAGGGAAGGTGATTCGCGTCGAGTCCCGCCGCGCCATGCGTGACCAGCATGCCGAGCGGATGCCGGCGTATCAGGTCGTGCAAGACCTCGGGGCGGGATTCGGCGAAATGGGCGGGGATGTACATGGCGGTCATGCTCAGGGCGACAATCGCTCGATTATCGCCCGGATTTCCCGCCCGTGGACCAACAAGACAGCGATTACTTCGGCTGGTAGATCTGGTCGAACACGCCGCCGTCGGCGAAGTGGGTCTTCTGCGCATTCGCCCAGTTGCCTGCCACATCGCCGATGGTGAACAGCTTCACCTGCGGGAAGTTCTTCGCGTATTGCTGGGCCGCTTTCGGCGTGGCCGGGCGGTAGTAGTTCTGCGCGATGATGGCCTGCGCTTCGTCGGTGTAGAGGAAGTTCAGGTAAGCCTCGGCCACCTTGCGGGTGCCGTGCTTGTCGGCGAACTTGTCGACGATCGCCACCGGCGGCTCGGCCAGGATGCTGACCGATGGGGTAATGATGTCGAACTTGTCCGGGCCGAGTTCCTTGACCGCCAGGTAGGCTTCGTTTTCCCAGGCGATCAGCACGTCGCCGATGCCGCGTTCGACGAAGGTGGTGGTGGCGCCGCGCGCGCCGGAATCGAGAACCGGCACGTTTTTATACAGTTTGGTCAGGAAGTCCTTGGCCTTGGCTTCGTTGCCGCCCGGCTGGCGCAGGGCATAGCCCCAGGCGGCCAGGTGGTTCCAGCGCGCGCCGCCCGAGGTCTTCGGATTCGGGGTGATGACGGCCACGCCCGGCTTGACCAGGTCGTTCCAGTCCTTGATCCCTTTCGGATTTCCCTTGCGCACCAGCAGCACGATGGTCGAGGTATAAGGCGAGGCGTTGTGCGGCAGGCGGGTTTGCCAATCCTTGCGCAGCAGGTTCTTGTCGGTGAGGGCGTCGATGTCGTAGCCGAGGGCCAGCGTCACCACGTCCGCTTCCAGGCCGTCGATCACCGAGCGCGCCTGCTTGCCCGAGCCGCCGTGCGACTGCTTGATCTTGACGTTGTCGCCGCTTTTCGCTTTCCACGACTTGGCAAAGGCCGCGTTCACGTCCTGGTACAGTTCGCGGGTCGGGTCGTAGGACACGTTCAGCAGGTTGATGTCGGCAGCAAAGGCTGGTTGCAGCAGGGCGGTGGCGGCGAGCAGGACCAGCAGTTTTTTCTTGATCATGGTTATTTCTGTAAGGAAGTCATCAGTGGGATTACCTTACTGGCGGGGCATGGGCGTGTGAACGAAGCTTTTTGACCATGCGTATTTGTTTTTCGCATAAGAAGCCGCTTGCCGGGGCAGGACCGGGCGGCGATGCGGTAAACTGCGCGCCTCCTTCTAAACATATAGAGAAAGTGTATGAAGTCGCTCCCTATCGAGCTGCGCACGCGCGCGCTGGCCTGCCTGCTGGAATGCGATCCGGCGGCCAAGGTGCGCATGGTGCTGGAACTCGCCGCGCATCAGCGTAACGGCAACTGGTCGGTCGACGCCGCCGCCGCGCTGGCGGCCCCTGTCGGCATCCCGGGACGTCCGTCGAAACCCGACCTGGTGCCGCCGCTCCAGGTTGGCCGCCGCTCGATGGCGACCAACGAAGGCCGGGCGATGCTGGTGCACGCGCTGGCGCACATCGAGTTCAACGCCATCAACCTGGCGCTCGACGCGCTGTGGCGCTTCCCTGGCTTGCCGGACGCCTACTACACCGACTGGCTGCGCGTGGCGAAGGAAGAGGCCACGCACTTCGACATGCTCTCAAAGCACCTGGCGACGCTCGGCCATGCCTACGGCGACTTCCCGGCCCATAACAGCCTGTGGGAGATGGTCGAGAAAACGAGCGGCGACGTCGTGGCGCGGATGGCCCTGGTGCCGCGCACGCTGGAAGCGCGCGGCCTCGATGCGATCCCGCCGCTGCGCGCGAAGCTGGCCCAGGCCGGCGACATGGCGGCTGCCGCCATCCTCGACATCCTGCTGGTCGAGGAAGAGGGCCACGTGGAGATCGGCAATCGCTGGTTCTTCCACCTGTGCGCGCAGCAGGGGCTGGAACCGATGGCGACCTACGACGAATTGACGCTGCGCTACAAGGCGCCGGTGTTGAAGGGACCGTTCAACATCGAGGCCCGGCGGCGGGCGGGCTTCAGCGAAGCGGAGTTGGCGCGTTTCGGGTGACTGGTGGATTTGCACTGGTCTGGCTGCGGCTTTGCATCCTAAAGCCGACATTACGCAGGAAGAAAATCCTCATACGGTTTAGGCAAGTAGCCCCAGATCCTAAGCACACCGCCACGCACTTCGAATTCGAAGCCAATGGCTTGGACGGCGTTTGAGATATCTTTCGTATGGTCGATAACTCTAGGTTTAAGAAGCCGTCCTTCCGCCGGTATGCTCTCATACAAGGCAATATCGAACCACTCAACCGACGCAAACGGAAACGGCAGATGGTAAAACCACTCAACATCCCATCCAGAAATATAGCCTGTGACCGACTTGGACCTATACGACGGCCGCCATCCCGTTTGCTTACGGAAATAGTTAATGAGTTCATCCCAGCGAGTATTATTCGAAGCGCATGCCAGATTTCTGGCAGAGACAGCAGCATCAATGCTTTTCCGTGTCGCACCATCGTGCACAAGGCCTGCGTGTGGTAATTCGTCCATTTCACTCCGTGTGATCTTGGGCGTGCGACCGTCTGGGCAGTAGCAGACCTGTCTGGTGCATCCATTGTCGACCCAAAACAGACCTTGGCCAAGTCCTATGACTGGTGCGTCAGACGCTGGTATTCGCTACGTACAAAACGATAGAATTCTTTTGAACAGCAACCTTTAGCCAGCTCAAGAAGACCGTCACCACTTTTCGTACGGTATTCAATATCGGCGCCGGCTCGGATGAGCCATCTGAACATTTTCTTTCGCGTTCTCGCGTGCTTGTCATGCATACGGACGAGCCATATCAGTGGAGTCCACCCTCGATCGTCCTGAGCGTTTGGATCAAACCCATTACGCAAGCACCAACGTGCCCCGCTAGGACTACATTGCCAGCAGCAAGAATGCAGTTCGTTGAAAGACGCTTGCTCGTTGGGACTGAAATACGTGGGCTTTCTCATTTTTCTCTACGTACGATGGTCAAATCGATCCTGGCCCAAGGCGGCCGTTTAGTTCGGGATAGTTGGCCAGCGGGAAGGAAAAATCGCAGACTGTCACGAAGAACCGCATCCAACCCGAAGCAGGCGCGCTCCCTCAGCGAACATTCGTCTCACCGTGCTTCCAGTTGAATGTCGCGTTTGTGGCGCCGATGACAAGGAAGCTGTTCGTTGAACTCGAATACAAATAATGCACGAAGGCACCGGAAGGTAGAGCACTAGGCACAATCTTGCTTATCTCCAGTCGTTTGTCGGGCAGTGGGCCATTTGCGGTGATCCACAAAGAAGAGTCGCCCGTTGGCCTGGTTTGGCAGAGTGCTGGCTCAACCAACCAAAAACATAGCCCAGAAAACTCAACCGTTCCCCGCTGCAGGGAGAATTGTTGGTCTGGCGCGGCTACACGGCACTGGATGTCGAACTCGAGCGTCGCAGTTGCGCGCAGAAAGTCGACGGCAAACGACAACAGTTCTGCATCATGAAAAGTTGCGTCTTCATATGTCTCGTCCAGCAAACTGTCCAGCGTTTCCATATGTTCCTTATGGCCGCTATTGGCCAAGCCCTGCCTGTCCTGACAGGCGGCTCCGGGCCCAGAGCAGACCTAACCCGGAATCAACAGCAAGCGCGGCGGTCGACTTTATAGAGCGGATCATCAACCTTGTTACTGGGGCAGTTCGAGTCTCGCCAAATCTTCACCTTCCAACCCACACGCAGATGCCAGCCACCTCATCTGCGACCAAAACTGGTTGCTTTGAAATGCCCCAGCATCACACATGCGCCCAAGCCACCAGAGGCTCTCTAATGCGAGCCCCTCTTCGCCGACATATCGGAATCGGATATAGCTCGTAAGTTCGTTAAGTAATTGCACGGCCTTAGCCGGCTCAGATCGGCTCTCAGTCGCGATCGCATCGGAGAGAAGGCTGCATGCAAAATCAAGACCTTCTTGGATCGAGCTCGTTGCGATTTTGTTAATTTCTTGGTTCATCCTGAGCTTTCAGTCGACGTCCGCTTGTGGCCGCGAGCAGACAATCGGAATGGCTCAGTCTACGGACTTGTTGCTATCACCGCAAGTAACCGGTTTTGTCAGGCGTTCCAAACCGAAAATGAGGCGCATGCTGGTCGGTACTTAGCCCTGTGCTGTTTGAATGCTCCAGTCCTAAAAGGCTCATCATTACGTCCATGGACTTAATGAGGATAAGCGGTTGTGAATTTATTCGTGGGAGCACTTGCGGACGTCAGCGCGGCTATGCCTTAAGGGACTACGTTACTCATTTCGATGTGCACCGGTCGTACCGCGTGGACTCAGGAGTCCACCCTACGGATTTCGCGAAGCTACAGGGCGCCTGTGTTGAGCCGGCGGCTCAATTTCGAAGCCCGCCGGGGAGCGGGCTTCATCGCAGCGGAGTTGGCGCGCTTCGGTTGAGCGCGGCCCGCCCTACACGGTCTCGCGCACGGTCCTGGTGCTGGCCATCAGCTCACTGGCCCAGTAGAGCAGAGCAACGGCCGGGAAAGCCGTGCCGAGCAACAGCGCGGCATGCCAGCCGTATTGCGAATACACCCAGCCGCCGGCCGCCGAACCCACCGCGCCGCCGACGAAGAACAGCGAGAAGTACAGCCCATTCAGGCGGCTGCGCACTTCCGCCGGCAGCGAGAAGATCGCGCGTTGGCCCAGCACCATGTTGGCGGCCACGCCCATGTCGATCACGATCGAGGCGATCACCAGCAGGGCCAGGGCGATGTTGCGTGAATCCGGGGCGAACAGTGGCAGGGCGAAGCCGCTGATCGCCAGTAGCATGGCCACCGCGGTGGCGGGCAGGGTATGGCCGCGGTCGGCCAGCTTGCCGGCGATCGGCGAAGCCACGGCGCCCGAGACGCCCACCAGGGCGAAGATGGCGATGCCGGTCTGCGACAGGTGGAATGCCGGCCCGGCAAGCAGCATCGGGGTGACGGTCCAGAACAGGCTGAAGCAGGCGAACATGGCGGCGTGGTAGGCGGCGCGGCGGCGCAGCACCGGGGTGCTGGCGAACAGGCTGCCCAGCGAGGCGATCAGGCGGCCGTAGGACATGCTGTGCGCGGGCTGGCGCTCGGGCAGGCGGGTGCGCAGCACAAAGGCCAGCACCATCACGATGATGGCGGCGGCGCCGAACACGGTGTGCCAGCCGCCATGGTCGGCCACCAGGCTGGCAGCGGGGCGCGCCAGCATGATCCCCAGCAGCAGGCCGCTGACCACCTTGCCGACCGTGTGGCCGCGCGTCTCTTCGCGCGACAGGTGGGCGGCAAAGGGCACCAGCACCTGGGCCGCCACCGAACCGAGGCCAATGGCGAGCGAACTGCCGAGGAACAGCCAGGCGTTGCTGCTCAGGGCGGCGCAGGCCAGGGCGGCGGCGGTGCCGAGCAGCAGGACGAAGACCAGCTGGCGGTTTTCCAGCAGGTCGCCGAGCGGCACGATGAAGAACAGGCCGAGCGCGTAGCCGATCTGGGTCAGCGTGACGATCAGGCCGGCAGCGTCGAGCGACAGGCCGGTGCTGGCGGCGATCGGGCCGACCAGGGTTTGCGAGTAATACAGGTTGGCGACGATCAGGCCGGCGGCAAGCGCCAGCAGGCGCACCATGCCGGGCGCGATGTCGGCGCCGTGTGTCGTGGGGTGGTTCATGGATTCTCCTGTGGTATGGACATGCGATGTGTCCATTCTAGAAAGTCTGGGGCGAAAGATAATCAGCTGCCCAGCCTCCCTTACAATTCATCTTATCTGAACAATCAGCGCCATGCTGGGGAGAGGTGATTTGGACCGTATCAAAGCCATGCAGACCTTTGTCCGCATCGTCGAAGCCAGGAGTTTTTCGCGCGCCGCCGAAAGCCTGGACCTGCCGCGCGCCTCGCTGACGGCGACCATGCAGAACCTCGAGGCCTACCTGGGCCGCAAGCTCCTGCAGCGCACCACGCGCAGCCTGTCGCTCACCACCGACGGCGCCGACTACTACGAACGCTGCCGGGAGATCCTGGCCGCCCTCGATGCGGCGGAAGCGCCGTTCCGGGCGGACGGTGCGCCGCCCCAGGGCCGCCTGCGCGTCGAGCTGCCCGGCGCCCTCGGCCGCAACGTGGTCATGCCGCGCCTGGGCGAGTTCCATGCCGCCTATCCGGACGTGGAGCTGGTGGTCGGCCTGAGCGACCGCCTGGCCGACCTGAACCGCGACGGCATCGACTGCGCGCTGCGCGTGGGAGAACTCGACGATTCGGCCCTGGTCGGCCGCCGCGTCGGCAGCATGCGCTTCGTCACCTGCGCGGCGCCATCCTACCTGGCGCGCCACGGCACGCCCACGGCCCTGGACGACCTCGGCAAGCACCAGGCAGTCGTGCATTTTTCGGGCCGCACCGGCCGGCCCTTCGACTGGGACTTCGAGGTCGATGGCGCGGTGCGGCGCTTCAATTTCACTGGCCCGGTATCGGTCAACGATGCCGACGCCTACGTCTGCGCCGGCCTGCAGGGCCTGGGCCTGATCCAGGCGGCCAGCTACCAGGTCGCGCCGCACCTGGACAGCGGCGCGCTGGTGGCGCTGCTCCCCGACTACCCGTGTGCGGCGATGCCGGTCTCGCTGGTCTATGCTAAGGGGCAGATGGCGGCGCCCAAGCTGCGCGTCTTTGGCGCCTGGATCGAGGCGCTGTTCGCCTCCCACCCGCAATTGCACCTTTGACCGAACATGGAATCGACAATGAATGAACATATCCAGCCTGTCCCGCTCGACAAAGCCTACCGCCTGCTGACCCACGGGCCGACCGTGCTGGTCTCGGCCCACCACGCCGGCGTCGACAACGTCATGGCCGCGGCCTGGGCCTGCGCCCTCGACTTCGCGCCGCCGAAGCTGACCGTGGTGCTCGACAAGAGTACCCTGACGCGCGAACTGATCGAGGCCAGCGGCAGCTTCGTGATCCAGGTGCCGACGGCGCAACTGCTCCAGCTGACGCACGAGGTCGGTACACGCAGCCGCGCGAGCGAGCCCGGCAAGCTGGATGCCATCGGCGTCGAGCTGATGCGTCTTGGCGCCAGCGGCATGCCCTACGTGGCCGGCTGCTCGGCCTGGCTCGAATGCCGGCTGCTGCCGGAGCCGCACAATCAGCAGGTCTACGATCTGTTCATCGGCGAAGTCACGGCTGCCTGGGCGGATGACCGCGTTTTCCGCAATGGCCACTGGGAATTCGAGAGCGCCGGTCCCGAATGGCGCAGCATCCACCACGTGGCGGGCGGCCATTTCTATGCGATCGGCGAGCCGATGGCGGCGCGGTCGACGGACGACGAATAAGGCTTCCTGCCGGCGTTCGAAAATTTCGACGATAGGACGGCAAACTACTCGCTTTTTGTTCCCGCTCCGGCATCGCATAATGACTCCATCGACAACGCGGCCACGGCGCACACGGTGAAGCGAAGCAGATACCGGCGCAGATGTTCGAACCCTTCGAACGGCCCACAAGAACAGGAGCGCATCATGTTGAAAGTACGTAAAAGCGAAGAACGCGGCATCGCCAACCTGGGTTGGCTGGACTCGAAGCACACCTTCTCGTTCGGGCACTATCACGACCCGGCCCACATGGGCGTCGGTCCGCTGCGCGTGATCAACGAAGACCGGGTGCAGGCTGGCCGCGGCTTCGATGCCCACGGCCACCGCGACATGGAAATCATCTCCTACGTCCTCGACGGCGCACTGGAACACAAGGACAGCATGGGCAACGGTTCGGTGCTGCGCTATGGTGACGTGCAGCGCATGAGCGCGGGCAAGGGTGTGGTGCACAGCGAGTTCAATGGCTCGAAGACCGATCCGGTGCATTTCCTGCAGATCTGGATCCAGCCGAACCAGGTCGGCGCTCCGGCCGGCTACGAAGAAAAGCACTTCGACCGCGCGTCGAAGCTGGGCCGCCTGCGCCTGGTGGCGTCCAGCGATGGCCGCGAGGGCTCGGTCACGATCCGCCAGGACGCGGCGCTGTATGCCGGCATCCTGACCGGCGGCGATGAGGTCAGCTTCCCGCTGCAGGCTGGGCGCATCGGCTACCTGCACGTCGCCCAGGGTGCGCTGAGCGTGAACGGGATCGCACTGAAGGCTGGCGATGCGGTACGGGTGGACGATGAAGCGGCCATCACCCTGAATGGGGCAGACAATGCCGAAGTGCTGCTGTTCGATTTGCCGCACTGAGAGTGGTAGCAAGCCGGTGGTGAATGGTGGGTTCGAGAACCCACCCTACACGTGGTAGCGGGCCGGTGGTGACAAGGGTGGGTTCGAGAACCCACCGTAAAGCGCGCTGGCACCGGCAATCGTGGCTGGCGCGTTTTTCATCGGCCGCGGTCAGGAGCGCAGGAAGTCGAGCAAGTCGGCGTTGATGCGCTCCTTGTGCGTGGTCGGGATGCCGTGCGGCGCGCCTTCGTAGACGACCAGGCGCGCCTGCGGCAGCAGTTCCACCGAACGCCGGGCGCTGGCGACGATCGGTACGATCTGGTCGTCGTCGCCGTGCAGCAGCAGGGTCGGGATCGTCATCTTGGCCAGGTCGGCCGTGAAGTCGGTTTCCGAGAACTGGGCGATGCAGGCATGGGCGCTGCGGATGCTGCATTGCATGCCCTGCAGCCAGAAGGTGTCGATCACGCCCTGCGAGGGCGTCGCGCCCGGCCGGTTGTAGCCGTAGAACGGCAGGGCCAGGTCCTTGAAGTATTGCGAGCGGTCGGCGAGCACGCCGGCGCGGATGGCGTCGAACACCTCCATCGGCAAGCCTTCGGGGTTGCTGTCGGTGCGCAGCATCTGCGGCGGCACCGCGCTGATCAGCACGGCCTTGGCTACGCGCGCCGTGCCGTGGCGGCCGATGTAGCGCGTGACTTCGCCGCCGCCGGTGGAGTGGCCGACCAGCACCGCGCCGCGCAGGTCGAGCGCGTCGAGCAGGGTGGCCAGGTCGTCGGCGTAGGTGTCCATGTGGTTGCCGTCCCAGGGCTTGCCTGAGAAGCCGTGGCCGCGGCGGTCGTGGGCGATGACGCGGTAGCCGCGCTCGGCCAGGAACAGCATCTGGTCTTCCCAGGCGTCGCCCTGCAGCGGCCAGCCGTGGGAAAAGACCACGGGCGTTCCCTGGCCCCAGTCCTTGTAGTAGATGGCGGTGCCGTCGCGGGTGGTGACGGTGTTGCCGGAGTCAGTGCTCGTGCTGGTGGTCATGGCGTCCTCGCAAGATCGTTAGCTCATGCGATTGGACCCGGCGCGCCGCCAAACGTTCGGCGCTTTTTTTATCGTGCGCTCAACGCGGGCCGCGCTGCAGCATGGCCGTCACGGTGGCGCCGTCGCGCATGCGCGCCTTCCACCAGGCCAGCGCCGCGCCTTCCTCGCCGGTGCGCCAGGCCAGGTGCAGGGTTTCGTCCGGCTTCGGTTCGTCCACTGTTTTCACCACCAGGCGGCCCTCGGCCACGTCCTCGCGCACCCAGGGTTCGGGCAGGAAGCCGAAACCGAGGCCGGCGCGCTGGTAGTCGTACTTGGTCTGCATGTCGGGCACTGCCAGGGTGTCCTGGCCGAACAGCAGGCCGACCGTGCGCGCCTGCAGCTGGCGCGCCGAATCCGACACCGACACCGCGCGGTAGGCGGCAAGATCGGCCTTCGACAGGGTACGGTCGATGCCGGCGAGGGGATGCGCGGGCGCCACGACGAAGGCGAACGACACGGTGGCCAGCGGCATCGAGCTATAGCCGCCGCCCGAGGGTCCGCTGCCGGCCGCGCCCACCAGCAGGTCGGCGCGGCGGTCGAGCAGGGCTTCCCAGGTGCCGGACAGGGCTTCCTTCAGCAGGCGCAGGCGGGTCTGGTCCGCCACCTCGTAGAAGGCCTGGACATCGGGCATCAGCGCGCACGGGTCGAGCATCGAGTCGATGGCGATCGTGAATTCGGTTTCCCAGCCCGAGGCTACGCGCCGCACGCGCCGCTCCAGGTCGCCGGCTGCCTTGAGCAGGTAGCGGCCTTCCTTCAGCAGTTCCTCGCCGGCTTCGGTGAGCGCCACGCGCGGGCCGAAGCGCTCGAACAACTGCACGCCCAGGTCTTCCTCGAGCTTGGCCACGGTGTAGGAAATCGTCGACGGCACCCGGAACAATTCCTTGGCGGCGGCCGCAAAGGAGCCGCGCCGGGCGATGGTGTCGACGGTGAGCAGGGCGTCGAGGCTGAGTTTCAACATGCTTGGATGATAGCGAAAGGCGGCGAGAGTGCCGGCCGCCTCGCTACTTTAAAAATAGAAGTTGGCGAAGATGCCGGCGTGGTCGCCCTTGACCTTGCCGCCGTAGGTTTTTTCCTTGAACTCGTCGTTCACGTAGCGCAGCTTGACGCCGATTTGCGGCGTGAACAGGTATTCGAGTTCGACCACGGCGCTGGTCGTGTCCTTGAAATCGTAGTCGCCGATGTCGCTGGCGCCGCTGCTGCGGAACTCGGTGCCGGTTACCCAGCGCAGGCCGCCACCGACGCGCACCTTGTCGTTCACGTGGTAGTAGCCCAGCAGCTCGAAGGGAATGCGCTGGAAGCGCGTGTCGCCGTTGCGGGCGCTGGCGTTGTCGACGTGGTAGCCGACCGTGCCCTGGACCGAAAATTCGGGGCTGATGCGGTAGTCGAGGCCGGCCAGCAGGGCGACCGTGCCGCCGCCGCGGATGTTGATGTCGAAGCCGTCCTCGTAGTACACGGTGGCCAGCTTGTCGCCGCCGTGGGTGAGGCCGGCGCCGACCACGAAGCGCAGCGGCTTGGCGCCGACGGGCTCGTACTGGACAACGGGCGCCGCCGGTGCCGGTTCGGTGGTGGTCTGGGCCTGGGCCGCGTTCAGCGCAGCCAGGGAGAATGCAAGTGCGAGTGCGATGGTTTTCATGGTGATTTGTCGTTGTTGTAGTCGCGGCACTGCGCGGGCTTGCGCATTTCCGTGCTCAAGCATTGTAAAGATGCAATTGCTTATTTGCAATCTTGACAGGTTCACCAGGGAGAAGTGTTGCAGCGGCAGGACGCCGCTGCGATAAGACGCGCGGCCGGAAGGGCCGCGCGGGTAGCCAAAGGGAATAACCTGGCTTAGAACACGCGCTGCAGCCAGCCGTGCTTGTCTTCGGCGCGGCCGTTCTGGATGTCGAGCAGGGCCGCCTTCAGTTTGGTGGTCACCTCGCCGGCGCCGCCGTTGCCGATGGTCGCTTCGAAGCTGCTGCCCTTGACCTTGCCGATCGGGGTCACCACTGCCGCGGTGCCGCAGGCAAAGGCTTCGGTCAGGCGCCCACTGGCGGCGTCCGCGCGCCACTGGTCGATCGAGTAGGCTTCTTCGCGCACGGTGATGCCCATGTCGCGCGCCAGCGTGATCAGCGAGTCGCGGGTGATGCCCGGCAGGATGGTGCCGGTCAGCGGCGGGGTCTGGATCGAACCGTCTTCGAACACGAAGAACACGTTCATGCCGCCCAGCTCTTCCACGTACT
Organism: Massilia sp. IC2-278; assembly: GCF_020708045.1. GTDB lineage: Bacteria > Pseudomonadota > Gammaproteobacteria > Burkholderiales > Burkholderiaceae_D > Telluria. Next base: position 1,052,906 of record NZ_JAJFES010000001.1, on the reverse strand, counting down.
TGCGCTCGACGGCGTCGAGGAAGACGACCTGGTCGCAGCCCTGGCGGATCGCCTCGGCCTGCGCGGCCAGGCTGGCGGCGTAGTTGCCGCCGCACTTGGCGTCACCGGTGCCGCCGGGCGCGGCGCGGATGTAGTTTTCCGAGACCCACAGCGTCACGCCGGCGGCGCCGCCCTTGAAGTAGGCGCCGACCGGCGAGGCGATCACGCAGTACAGGTATTCGTTGGCCGGCTTCACGCCCAGGGCCGCTTCGGTGGCGATCATGAACGGACGCAGGTACAGGGCCGAGCCTTCGGCTTCCGGGATCCAGTCGCGGTCTTCGCTGACCAGGGCGTGCACCGATTCCAGGAACAGCTCGTCCGGCAGCGGTTCCATGGCCAGGCGGCGGGCCGAGTTGGCGAAGCGGCGCGCGTTGGCGTCCGGGCGGAACAGGGCGGCGCCGCCTTGCGGCAGGCGGTAGGCCTTCAGGCCTTCGAAGATTTCCTGCGCATAGTGCAGGACCATGGTCGACGGGTCGAGCGGCAGGTTGGCGCGCGCCACGACCTTGCCGTCATGCCAGCCTTTGCCTTCGGTGTAGCGGATCGTGACCATGTGGTCGCTGAACGCGCGGCCGAAGCCCGGGTTTTGCAGCAGCGCCGAACGCTCCGCCGGCGGCAGGGGAATCAAGCATTTTTCGATCGACAGCGTCGATTGGCCTTCTTTGGTCATACAGTCTCCAGAAACGGCGGGTGGGCGCTCAGTGCTGCCCGGCTGGCCCGCAAAACCACTATTATCGGTCAATTCGCGGTATTTGTTGCAGGCGCCGTTTTGAAAGCGTCAACATTGCCGGAATGGCCGCTTTGGCCTCGTATAATTCGGTTCCACCCCGCAGGAGTGACGCCTTGTTCCAGAACCAGCCACCGCAGACACCAGGTGCCCCGCTGCCGCCCGCCGGCGCGGGCCTGCTGTTGCGTGCGCTGTTCAAGCGCGGCGCCCGCACCGGCGACCCGCCGCAGCTGCCGGCAACCGTCTTCACCTGCACCGCCCCGGGTCCGGAAGCGCTGGCGCGCTACAACGCTTTGCTGGGCTTCGCGCCGGATGCGCAGCCGGTGAGCGCGCATTACCTGCTGGTGCAGCGCGCCCACCTGGCAAGCATGCTGGCGCCGGCGTTTCCGTTCCGGCTGCCGGGCATGGTCCACGTCGAGAACGCCATCGCCGAGCATGCGCGGGTGGCACCAGGCACGCAGCTGCGGCTGGCGACGCAGCTGCGGTTCGAGCCGGCCACGGCATCTGGCGCGCGCTTTTGCGTGCTCGAGACCACGGCCTGGGATGGTTCGACCGCGGTGTTCGGCTGCACCAGCAAGTACCTGGCGCTGGCCGGGCGGCGCGGCGGTGCGCGCAGCGCGCCCCATCCGGCGCCGGCGCTACCGCTGTTCGCCGGCTGGGACGTGCGGCACGACGCCGGGCGCGCCTACGCGCGCGTGTCGGGCGACTGGAATCCGATCCACCTGGCGCGGCCGGCGGCGCGGCTGTTCGGCCTGCGCGCGCCCATCATCCACGGCATGCATTCTGTGGCCAAGGCGCTGGCCTGCCTGGAAGCGCAGGGCGGGCATGTACGCGCGGTCGGCGTGCGCTTTCGCTCGGCCGTGCCGCTGGGCGCAAGCGTGCAAATGCTGCATGCGCCTGGCACCGCCAAGTTTGCGCTGGTGTGCGAGGGCCGGCTGGCGGTCGAGGGGAGCGTGGCGTTTGCACCGGCCTAAGATGGTTGCGCCAGGGAAAATCCCGCTACAATGGTTTTTTGACTCTCAGTCTCGCAGGCCTACACCATGAACGACCAACACGGACGCCCGATCCACGAACTGACCATGACGGTCCTGATGACGCCGGACATGGCGAACTTTTCCGGCAACGTCCACGGCGGCACCATCCTGAAATTTCTCGACAGCGTGGCCTATGCCTGCGCCAGCCGCTATTCGGGGTCCTACGTGGTGACCCTGTCGGTGGACCAGGTGATGTTCCTGGAACCGATCCACGTGGGCGAACTGGTGACCTTCCTGGCCTCGGTGAACTACACCGGCACCAGCTCGATGGAAGTCGGCATCCGCGTGGTGACGGAAAACATCCAGCAGCGCACCGTGCGCCACGCGAACAGCTGCTATTTCACGATGGTGGCGGTGGACGAGCACCGCAAGCCGCAGGCGGTGCCGAAGCTGGTGCCGGAAGGCGAAGACGCGGTGCGGCGCTACCAGAAGGCCGAGGAACGCAAGCGCTCGCGCCAGGCCCTGCACGGCCGCAAGCGCTGAGCGGTGCGGCCCGCCGGGACCAACGCTTACTCGAGGTTCTCGTGGTGGTCGGCCACGCCCTGTTTCCAGTAGGCCGAGACGCGCATCGCTTCCTTGGCGAAGCCTTTTTCCTCGGCAAGCAGCGCGCGCAGGCTTCGCATGGTGGCCGCTTCGCCGGCGCCCCAGGCGAAGCCTTCGCCCGCCGGCGGCGTGAACTCACGCACGCGTTCGAGCAGGGCGTCTTCGCTGTCGACCCAATGCACCTCGACTTGCGCGGCGCTGCTGAACGGCAGCCGGTCGCCCGCGCCGGCCAGCACGACCACCGTGGCGTGCACGTGGGCCGGCAGTTCTTCCAGGCGGCGGCGCATGGCCGGCAGGGCGGTGCTGTCGCCGGCCAGCAGGTGCCAGTCGAAGTCGGGCGGCACGATCATCGAGCCGCGCGGGCCGCCGATGATGGCCCGGTCGCCCGGCTGCGCATGGCGCGCCCAGTTCGAGGCCGCGCCGTCGCCGTGCAGGGCGAATTCGATGGTCAGCGCGCGCGATTGCGCGTTGAAGCGGCGCGGCGTATAGTCGCGCCGCACCTGGGTGCCGGCGCCGTCGTCGAACATGAACTTCACGTGGTCGTCGAAGGAGAGCGAGACGAAATCGGCCAGGGCCTCGCCCTGGAAGGTGATGCTGGCGAAGTGTTCGCCGACTGTTTCGATGCTCGCGACGCTGACCTCGCGCATGCGCAGCTCATGGCGCACACGCTGGACGGTCTTGCGGGATGGCTGTTCCATGATTCTTCCAATTAGTTGATAATGTCACCCATTATGCGAAAACCAGTTGATAAAGTCAACCAAAAACCGTCGGGGACGGTGGGCGACGTATTCGATGCCATCCATTCGATCATGCACCTGTACCGGACGCAGCAGTTCCGCGCGTTCGCCGGCGGCGAGCACGAACTGACGCACATGGAAAGCAAGGTGCTGCGTTTCTTCGCGCGCCAGCCGGGCGCGACGCTGAGCGACCTGGTGGCGCACTCGGGGCGCGACAAGGCGCAATTGACGCGCCTGATCAAGGGCCTGCGCGAGCGCGGGCTGCTCGACGCCAGCGCGGACGAAGCGGACCGGCGCAGCACGCGGCTGAACCTGAGCGAGGCGGGGGCGGCGCTGCACGGGCAGCTGCACCACGTTGGCGCGGCGTTGTCGGGCGTGGCGCTGGATGGGATCAGCGAGGCGGAGCGCGAGCAGCTGTATGCATTGCTACAGCGGGTGCGGGCGAACCTGGCGGGGGAAGGGGAGCCGTAGCGGTTTTCGTTGGCGCTGCGTCGATGCAGGTGGTGAGACAGCGTGGACTCGGGAGTCCACCCTACGAACTTGCGTGGAATGCGATGGGGCATGGTGGGTTCAAGAACCCACCCTACGCATCGCAGGGTTTCGTTGGGGTGGGTTCTCGAACCCACCGGCACGGAACGCCTGCAGGCGGGTAGGGTGGACACCCGTGTCCATGCGGTATGGAACAGTTGCCGGTCGAAACGATGACCCTGCCGCCAAGGTCTGCCAACCGGCATCGCACTAATCCTGCACCACCCCGCCATCCGCTTGCGCCACCACCGGATTCGCCCCCGCACCCCGCACGATATTCGCACTCGCCGCAATCACTACCCCGGCCAGCGCCAGCGACCCAACCCCCACCGCCAGCCCCGCATGCGCCGCGATCCACCCGATCACCGGCGGCCCCAGCAGCAAGCCGCTATACCCGACCGTGGCCGCCGTCGCCAGCCCGACGCCCGGCGCCATGCCCGGCGTACGCGCCGCCGCCGTAAAGATCACCGGCACCACGTTCGCCGCCCCCAGCCCGACCAGCCCGAAGCCCAGCGCCGCGAGCACGTAATGGTCGGTGCCGACCGCCAGCAGCACGCCGGCCGCCATCGCCAGCCCGCCCGCCACCATCACGCCGCGCGCGCCGAAGCGCAGTACCAGGCCGTCGCCGGCAAAGCGGCAGGCCGCCATCGCGATCGAGAATAGCGAAAAGCCCAGCGCCGCCCCGGCCGCCGAGGCGCCGGTACGTTCCCTGAGCACCAGCGCGCTCCAGTCGACCAGCGCGCCTTCCACCGCCATGCACAGCAGGGCCAGCAGGCCGAGATACAGCGCCGGGCCGCGCGGCAGGCGCAGGCCGGGGCCGTGCTCGCCCGGCACCGGCGCCACATGCAGCGTCGAGCTCACCGTCAGCATCACCACAACCAGCATCGCCATTGCCAGCATGCGCACGCCGTCGCCGTCTCCCAGGCCGAACTTCAGCATCAGGCCGCCGAGGGCCGCACCGAACAGGCCGCCCAGGCTGAAAAAGCCGTGGAACGACGACATGGTCGGCACGCCGCGCGCCTTTTCGACTTCGGTGGCATTCGCGTTCATGGCAACGTCGAGCGTGCCGTTGGCGGCGCCGAACAGGAAAGCGAAGACGAACAAAAAGGCCGGCGACGAGGCGCCGACCAGGGCCGCCAGCATCATCGGGAACAGCAGCGCCGAACTCAAGGTCAGGCGGCGGCTGCCATGGCGCGCGATCAGCGCGCCGCACAGCGGCATCGCCGTCATGGCGCCGGCGGCGATGGTCAGCAGCAGCAGGCCGAGGGTGGCGGTGTCGAAGCCGGCGCGCGCCTGCACCGTGGGCACGTGCACGGCCCAGGCGCCGATGCCGGCTCCGTTCAGCAGGAAGATGGTGGAGATGGCGCGGCGCGCACGGCGCACCGTGTCTGGCGAGGGGCTGGTTGGAGACATCATGAAACCTTGTTGGCGAGGAGGATATCGGGGCCATCGGCGGCATCGCGCAGGCGTGCCAGCACCTCGGGCGGCGCGTCCGCCTCGAGCACCAGGTGATCGAGTTCGGCGAGGGCGCCGACGGCAAACGGCGCGGTGTCGAGCAGGCGTTCGTTGAGGACGGCGGCGGCGCGGCGGCCGGATGCCGCCAGCATCGCGCGCTTGAACAGGGCTTCTTCCGGATCGGCGGCGTACAGGCCTTTCTGCGCATGGACCGCGCACACGCCGACGATGCACAGATCGGCATGGATGCGCCCGACCTCGGCCACGGCCTGGGCGCCGAGGGCGGCGCCGCAGGCGGGCGAATACACGCCGCCGATCAGCACGATGCGCGTGCGCTGGAAACCGCGCAGCGCCAGCGCCACCTGCGGGCTGTTGGTGACGATGGCGGCGGCGCAGCCGTCATCGAGCTGGTTGGCGAGGGCCAGGTTGGTCGAGCCGGCGTCGATCAGCACGGTGTCGGTCGGCTGGACCAGGCTGCGCAGGGCCAGGCCGAGGGCGGCCTTGCGCGGCGCATCGCGTTCGGCGCGCTGCTGCAGCGGCGCTTCGCCCGCGCTGCGGCGCAGGGCGCCGCCGTGCACGCGGCGCAGCAGGCCGGCGTTGTCGAGGTCGCGCAGGTCGCGGCGCACGGTGTCTTCCGACGCGCCCAGGCGGGTAGCAAGCTCGGCGGCCAGGACCTTGCCCTCGCGCTCGACAGCGTCGAGGATCAGCCGGCGCCGTTCTTCGGGTAGTTGCATGATTGCTCCAGGAATTTGCCTCGATACTAGCTGTTCTTGCCCGAATCGGCAAGTAAACGCAGTTTTCCGCATTAGAAGGTGCAGATTCGTGCAGCGCACCAGACGCTTGGCCTGGTCCCCGGCTCAGGCTTACAATCGCAGGCCTCCCCCGATATAAGGACAACAGTGGACATCCTGCGTACCTCCCGGCTCGCCTTGCGCACCTGGCGCGAGGACGATATCGACGCCTTCGTGCGGGTCACTGCCGACCCCGCGGTCCACGCATTCCTGCCCGGCCCCTGGACGCGCGACAAGACCACAGCGCTCGCGGCCGCCCAGAACGCCCAGTACGAACGCCACGGCACCTGCTACTTTGCCGCGACGCTGGCCGAGACCGGTGCGCTGCTGGGCTTCGTGGGATTGAAACACCAGGACTTCGACCGGCCGTTCGCGCCATGCTTCGAGCTGGGCTGGTGCCTGGGGAGGGATTATTGGGGTCAGGGCTACGCGGCCGAAGGCGCGCGCGCCTGCATCGCGTATGGCTTCGACAAGCTCGGCCTGGAGGAAATCGTCTCGTTCACCGTGCCCGCGAACCTGCGCTCGCGTGCCGTGATGGAGCGCCTTGGCATGCGCCGCGATCCCGCCGACGACTTTGCCCATCCGGCGCTGCCGCCCGAACACCCGCTGTCGCAGCATGTGCTCTACCGCATCGCACGGCCCGGTCCGGACTGAGAAGCAGGGGACCCCGCCGCGCGCAGGCAGCGGCAGGTTCAGCGCTGCGGCGCCGGCTGCTGGCTGCGCAGCCAGGCCAGCAGGTCGCCCACCTGCTTTTGGTTGCTCATGCCCCAGAAGCGCATCTTGGTGCCGGGGACCAGGTCGTCCGGGTCGTCGAGGAAGGCGGCCAGGGTCTTGTCGTTCCAGACGATGCCGGCGCGTTTCATGGCGGGCGAATAGCTGTAGCCGGGGCCACTGCCGGCGCGCCGCCCGAACAGGCCATTGAGCTGCGGGCCGAAGCCGTTGCTGGCCGACGGGCCCACGGCGTGACAGGAGGCGCAGCGCACGTTGAACAGGCGCTGGCCGTTGGCCAGGTCGGCGGCGCCGGCGCTCAGGTGCAGGCCGAGCAGGGCAATGAGGCAGAGTGTTTTCATCGGTAAGGCAGGATTCAGGTGGCGGCTCCGGCTTTGCCGGCGCCATACGCGGCAAGGAAAACGCCCACGGCGCGCTCCGCGCTGGCCTCCAGCTGTTCCGGCCCGAGCGCCTCGATGGCCTGGAACAGCAGGCGCTCGCCCCACTCGGCATCGAACAGGGCCTTCAGGTGGCGCGCCGCCAGTTCGCTACCGGCCTCCACCAGTTCGCCGTCGTCCATGGCCCCGTGCAGCAGGGCGGCCAGGGCGGCGATCACACGGCCGGGGCCGAGATCGTAGCACTGGTTGCCGAGGCCTGCGCGCCCGGCTTCGGCCAGCACCAGGCGGCGCGTGGCCAGCGTCTCGGGCGCGCAGGCAAAGGCGAGGTAGCGCCGGCCCACGTGTTCGAGCGCGGCGCAGATGCCTGCGGGGCTCTCCGCCAGCGCCGCGCGCGCCGCCTCGTACTCGGCTTCGGCGGCGTCCAGGGCGATCGCCACCAGCAGCTCTTCCTTCGACTTGAAGTAGGCATACACCGTCGCCTTCGAATAACCGACGCGGTTGCAGATGTCGGACATCGAGGCGCGGTCGAAGCCGGCCTCGTGGAACACTTCGGTGGCCGTGCGCAGGATGGCCGTGCGCCGGGCTTCGCTTTTCGTCATGGGCTCGTGTAGGGAATGGCCGGCGCCGCCGGCGGGAAGCTGCGCTACTGCACGCGGTTACTGGACGCGGTTACTGAACACGGCGGACGCGCGCCGTGCTGTTCTGGCCGTCCACCTGGAAGAAGAAGGCGGCGCCGAACAGGCCGCGCTTGATGCGGACCTTCGGGTTATGCATCAGAGGCAGCACGGCCTGGCTGCCGTCGGTGATGCGCCAGACCTGGCCGTTGGTGAGCTTGATGGTGGTGTTGCCGCTCCAGCCGTCGAAGTCGCCGGCGATGCTGCTTTCGATCTGGTCGGGCTCGGCTTCCTTGGCCCTGTGTTCGATGCCGAACTGCTGTTCCGGCGCCTGGGCGGCGCGGACCGGGGCGGCTGCGGCGGCGGCGGTGGTGGCTGCGCTTGCGGCGGCCGGCGCGGCGCCGACCGGCATCGCGTCGTAGCAGGCCAGGCGCTGGGCGGTGTCAGGCAGGGTGCGGCATTTCAGGACGGCGGCATCGTCGGCCAGGGCGGCGCCGGATGCGAGGGACAGGGACAAAACCAGATGCGCGTGCAGGAGCGAAGCTTTCTTCATGGGCTTTCCGTTAAGTGGACACGCCGCGCCAGTGCACGGCTGAGTCCAATTATAGCCACATGAAGGGGCCGGCGGGCAGTGCGCTGCCGCCAGCCCTGTTTGCCGGGGCCGCTGCCTCAGGCCGCGATGGCGCTGTGCGCCGCGCCCCCTGCCGCGCCTTGCGCCGCCATATGGCGGTTCACCGCCGACAGCACCGCGTGGAAGGAGGCGGTGACGATGTTGCTGTCGATGCCGGCGCCGAACAGGGTCGGGCCGTTCCCGACGCGCAGCTCGACATAGCAGGCCGCGCGCGCATTCGCGCCGGAGCCGATCGAATGCTCGTGGTAGTCCATCAGGCGGATGTCCAGGCCGAGCGCATTCACGAAGGCGTCGATCGGGCCGTTGCCGGCGCCGCGGCGCACCGACTGGACGCGCTCCTGCTGCGCCGTCACCTCGATCTGCACCGGCTGCTCGCCCGTGCTGTCTTCGGTCATGCGGTGCGACACGTAGCGCCACGGCGTCCGCTGTTCCAGGTATTCGCGCCCGAACAGGGCGTGGATGTCGCCCGCGGCGATTTCACGGCCGCTGCTGTCGGCCAGCTGCTGCACCACGCGCGAGAATTCGATCTGCAGGCGGCGCGGCAGTTGCAGGCCGTATTCCTGTTCGAGCAGGTAAGCCATGCCGCCCTTGCCCGACTGGCTGTTCACGCGGATCACGGCGTCGTAGCTGCGGCCGAGGTCCGCCGGGTCGATCGGCAAATACGGCACTTCCCAGATGGCGTCGGCCTTTTGCTGGGCGAAGCCCTTCTTGATCGCGTCCTGGTGCGAACCCGAGAAGGCGGTGAACACCAGGTCGCCCGCATACGGGTGGCGCGGGTGCACCGGCAACTGGTTGCATTCCTCGACCAGCTGGCGCACGGCGTCGATGTCGGAGAAGTCCAGGCCCGGGTGCACGCCTTGCGTGTACAGGTTCATGGCGAGGGTGACCAGATCGACGTTGCCGGTGCGTTCGCCATTCCCGAACAGGCAGCCCTCGACGCGGTCGGCGCCGGCCATCACGGCCAGTTCGGCCGCCGCCACGGCCGTGCCGCGGTCGTTGTGCGGGTGGACGCTGATGACCAGCGACTCGCGGTTGTTCAGGTTGCGGCACATCCATTCGATCTGGTCGGCGTACACGTTCGGCGTGCTCGCTTCCACCGTGGACGGCAGGTTCACGATCATCTTGTTCTCGGGCGTCGGCTGCCAGACGGCGCTCACCGCATCGGTGATCTGCTTCGAGAAATCGAGCTCGGTGGTGGAGAAGGATTCCGGCGAATACTCCAGGCCCCATTGCGTTTGCGGGTGCTGGGCGACGAGCTCCTTGATCAGGCGGGTGCCGTTCACGGCGATCTGCACGATCTCCTCGCGCTCCATGCCGAACACCACGCGGCGGAACACCGGCGCCACCGAGTTGTAGATGTGGACGATGGCGCGCTTGGCGCCGACGGCCGAGTCCACGGTGCGGCGAATCAGCTCGTCGCGCGCCTGGGTCAGGACGATGATGGTGACGTCGTCGGGAATGTGGCCGTCCTCGACCAGCATGCGCACGAAATCGAAGTCGGTCTGCGAGGCAGACGGGAAGCCGACTTCGATTTCCTTCAGGCCGATCTGCACCAGGGTCTGGAAGAAGCGCAGTTTCTTGTCGACGCTCATCGGCTCGATGAGGGCCTGGTTACCGTCGCGCAGGTCGGTGCTCATCCAGATCGGCGGCTGGGTGATGGTCTTGCCCGGCCACTGGCGGTTTTCCAATGGGACGGCGGCGAAGGGGCGGTATTTGGCGGATGGGTTGGTCAACATGATCGGTACTCCTGCTTGTGCTGTGAATGCGTGCCTGGAAGGCGTCGATGTGGCGGAGGCTGCCGGACGGGCCACGAACGCTAGGCCCGGCAACCGATCGGTAGTTTTAGCAGCAGGCGGAACACAGCGCGTGCGCCGGCTGGCAGGGTCGCGCCCTGGCGGATGATGAATGACGAGGAATTCTGAGGGACTGGCATCGTACAACTTCCTGTAACTACTTTTGGGGTTCCGGCAACGGTGGCCGGACTCGAACGCGACGGTCAGGCGCGTAGTAGTAGCAACGCTGGCGATAGCGCGCCGGCGAGCGGTAGGACAGTTAGCAGATGCAATTGGGTAGACATTGATATGACTGTAGGCCGAATATAGTTCGGTGTCAACCCTCGATTTTGAACAGGTGTTGCGCGAACGTGAATCTAGGACTGCGGCGGCTGGGTCAGGAAGATCCACGCAACCGTGATTACGACCATGCCGGTAGCCGTTACGCAGCTCCAGGTAAAGAACCAGGCCGACAGCAGAGTGGCCTGCAAGGCGCGCTCGAGCACGAAGCCCAGCACGAAGTCGAAGGCGGTGAGGAAGGACCAGCGCCGCAGGTAGATCGGAAGGTATTTGCTCATGCGCCGGTTGTGCTGGAAGGCGGCATGGCGCTCGATGGCCGTGCGCGCGCCGCCGACGTCCTTGAACAGCCAGTCGAAGAAGATGAAGCGGTAGAGCAGGGTGCAAAACGGCAGCTCCTCGGCCTGCTGTGCGGTCGTGGGCGGTGTGCGCTGTGGTTCCGGCGTGGTCGTCATGGTCGGCTTTCGTCCAGGGCGGGCAAACGAAACCCCAGTATGCCGGAAGCCGGGCAGGCGCTGCCCGGCAGTGTCAAACCGTGCGGAAACAAAATTCTGCGTGGCAGCGCTGCGTTGCAAGCAAGTCACGGCTGGGCAAATGCGGGGCGGGGCGCTAGGATGGCGGTTTTGTCCGGCTCGACCCTGCATGAACCCGCGCGACTCCACAACCACGCTCCAGTCACCCGTCCTCCTGCGCACCATCCGCGACACCGATCTCGACGCTGCGCTGCGTGTGCAGGCCGCATGCTATCCACCGGCGATGCAGGAGGCGGCGGATGTCGTGCTCGCCCGAATCCGTGCCGCCGGCGACACCTCCTTCGTGGCCGAGTGCGATGGCGAAGTCTGCGCCTATGTGTTCGCCTACCGCAGCCGGCAAGGCGCGGTAACGCCGCTGGATGCCCGTTTCGATGTCGCCGAGGACGGCGATACCCTGTACATCCACGACCTGTCGGTATCGCCCGCCGCCGCGGGGCGCGGCCTGGCGCGCTTGCTGGTGGAGCAGTTGCAGGCACTGGCGCGCGTACGAGGGCTGAGCAACTGCGCGCTGGTCTCGGTGCAGTCCTCGCAAGCCTTCTGGGAGCGCCTGGGTTTTCGCGCAACCGACTGCGCCGGCGAGGAGGCGCGCGTGGCCCTGGCGACCTACCCGCCGGTGGCGCTCTACATGTGCAGCGGGGCGTAGGCCTGCTGCGCGGGAAGTGCGCATCCTTGCTATAGTTCTTCCTTTCGCGCGCGGCGTACGCGAAGTACGCGCGCAGTCAACATCATTTGAGGAAGTAATGAAGAAGCACACGATCATCGCCGCCGCCATCCTGGCCGTCGCCGGAACCGCAACGGCCCAGGAAGTGGTCAAAATCGGCCACTCGGCCGCCGTTACCGGCCCCGTCTCCTACTTCGGCAAGGACACCGAAAACGGCGCCCGCATGGCGATCGAGGCCCTGAATGCGCGCGGCGTGACCATCGGCGGCAAGAAGGTGCGCTTCGAGCTGGTGGCCGAAGACGACGGCGGCGATCCGAAGCAGGCGACCAACGTGGCCCAGAAGCTGGTCGACGGCCGCGTGAACGGCGTGGTCGGCCACGAGACCTCGGGCACCACGATTCCCGCTTCGAAGATCTACAACCAGGCCGGCATCCCGCAGATTTCGCCGTCGAGCACCAGCCCGGTCTACACCAAGCAGGGCTTCAACACCGCCTTCCGCGTGGTGGCCAACGACGTGCAGCTGGGCCAGGCGCTGGGCCACTACGCCGTGCAGAAGATGAACGCGCGCCGCGTCGCCGTGATCGACGACCGCACCGCCTATGGCCAGGGCCTGGTGACCGAGTTCTCGAAAGGCCTGCGCGACCAGGGCGCCACCGTCGTCGCGCGCGAATTCACGCACGACAAGGCAAGCGACTTCAATGCGATTCTCACCAAGATCCGCGCCGCGAAACCGGACCTGGTCTTCTTCGGCGGCATGAGCGCCGTGGCCGGCCCGATGCTGCGCCAGATGAAGCAGCTCGGCATGAACGTCAAGATGATGGGCGGCGACGGCATCTGCTCGGACGAGATCCATAAACTGTCGGGTGGCGTGATGGCCGACGGCCAGGTGTTCTGCGCGGAAGCGGGCGGGGTGGACGCGGCCGGCAAGGCCGGCATGGACAAGTTCCGCGCCGACTACAAGAAGCGCTTCGGCATCGACGTCCAGATCAACGCGCCGTATGCCTACGACGCCGTGATGACGATGGCCGAAGCCATGGTCAAGGCCGGCTCCAGCGCACCGGCCAAGTACCTGCCGGTGCTGGCGAAGATCGAAACGAAGGGCGTGACCGGCCCGATCGCCTTCGATGCGCGAGGCGACATCCGCGACGGCACCATCACCCTGTACACCTTCAAGGGCGGCCGCCGCACCGTCCTCGCCGTCACCAAATAAGGCAGGGCGGGTTCCCGAACCCACCACGTCGGCATCGGGTAGGGTGGGTTCTCGAACCCACCATGACGCGACGCCGCGAACCCCCGCCGGTAGGGTGGGCTCTCGAGCCCACGCCGTCTCACCCCATGCCCATCGGCGACGGTCGCCGCGGCGCTCGCGTTACCAGTAGAGCGCCTTCATCAAACCCCAGCCTCATCCGCCACCCAGCGCGAGTCGACCCCTCGCACCCCAGCAGTAACAAGCCAAGAAAAGAATCAACCGCCACGAGCATCACATCAGAATAAAAATGTAACTAACCAACCAATAAAACACACCAAACCTATAACTCAACCGCCCCTGACTACGACCAGACTTACCACTCTCGAACAAGCCACCACGAAGAGAGGTCGGCACCCACCCAAAAACCAAACCGAGCGCACGGGCCATCCTCCGCCCGCGCGCCCGCTCCCAGCTTCAATTCACTGGCAACTGAAACTCGCCGCATCCTCCACGTTCCCACTCCCTTTGTACCGCGCCACCTTCGGATAGGGGCAGAGCGGCCGGCTACGCGCCGCCGACCACGCCGCCGGCAAGTCCGCATTCACCCCACCCGCATTCCCCGCACCGCGCGCACTGGCCAGCACGCTGTCCGGCGCCTGTCCTTTTTCGACCCAGTTCACCAGCGGCGTGAGCATGTCGAACTGGTCCAGCGCCGGCCCGCCCGAGCAGTGGTTCATCCCCGGCACCCGGAAGAAGCGCGCGAAGTTCGACGCATCGCCGCTGTTCGCCGTGCGCAGAGCCTCATACCACGCGGTGGTGTCGTCGCTCGAGAAGATCGGGTCGCTGGTGCCGTGGTAGACCAGCATCTTGGCGCCACGGTTCTTCAGCCTGGCCAGGTTGGCGCCGTCGGGCGGCGTCATGAAGCTCGTGCCGGATTCGGTGTAGGTGGCATTCGTCGCATTCACCCGCGCCAGCAGGCTTGCGAGATTCACGTTCAACACGAAGTCGCGCCCGTTGAAGGTGGCCGGGTCTTCCGGCGGCACCGCCCAGATGAACGCCGCCGCGCCCGAGTCGCGGTCGATCGGCGCGCCAAACTTCCAGCTCGCCCAGCCGTTCGTCCCGAACCCTGCATCGTACGGGAAGCTGGTATAGATCGTGGTGCCGCTCTCAGTCCTGGCGCCGGCAAACAGCGCCGCGATCCCGGTCTTCTGCGCGCTGCTGAGGCAAGTGCCGTCGCGCGTGCCGCTGCAGGTCGGCACGTCGCGCTCCAGGCTGAAGGCGGCCTGGCAGGCGCCGGTGTCCTGGACCAGTCCATCGGCCGCGCCATCGAGCGCATCGCACTTGCCCAGCACCGCATTCGACACCAGCGTACGCTCGGCCTGGGTAAAGCCGGTCGTCAGGTCGCCGGGCGTCGACGCCAGCGCGGCATAAGTCTTGGCGCCGGCGATGTTGGCCAGCGCCGCCAGCGGCAGCCGATACCCCGGGTTACCGGCCAGGTAGCCGTCGTACTGCTCGGCATAGCGCGCCGCCGCCACCATGGTGTGGCGTCCGCCGTTCGAGCAGCCGCCGATGTAGGAACGGTCCGGCGCCTTGCCATAGGCGACCGCGATCAGGCTCTTGGCTATCGGCGTCAGCTTGCCGACGGCCTGGTAGCCATAGTCGAGGCGCGCCTGCGGGTCGATGCCGAAGAAGGGCGTCGGCGCGCCATGCCCGGCGTCGGAACTGAGCACGGCAAAACCCTGGTTCAAGGCGTTGTCGAGCGGCCCGCCGCCGCCCACCGGGCCGGTTGCCGTGACCACGCTGCCATCGACGCCGCCGTTGGCCTGGTAGAAGAAGCGGCCGTTCCAGTTGCGCGGCAGGCGCATCTCGAAGCCGATGGCGTAGCTCTTGCCGTCCACCGGGCTGACGCGGCGGAACATCTGGCCCAGCACCTGGCAATGCGCGGCGACCGGCTTGCCGGCGATGGCCAGCGTGCCGGCGGCGATCTCGTTGGCGGCGGTGATGGTGGTGTCCGCGATGTTGACGCGCGTTGCCAGCTCGGTGCAGGCGCCCAGCGTGGCGCCGACGGCGGGGCTCAGTTGCGGCAGCTGGGCCACCGGTGGCGGCGCGGGAACGCCGGGCGGATCGTCGTGGTTGTTGCTGCCGCAGCCGGCAAGGCCGAGCAGGGCGAGGGTGGCGAGGCCAGCGAGGTGGGTGGTGTGGATGATCTTCATGCGCGTTGTCTCCTGTCGTGAAACCGAATGGATTTGCAAAACGTCGGGACGAACCGGCCCGCGCAGCCCATCGAATGGGCTGCGGCAGGCCTGCACTGCGGGGAAAGGGACTACACGAGCCTTAGTCGGGCATCACGTCCTTGAGCGTGCCGATCGGCTGGTTCACCAGCTTGCCGTTGACTTTCTTGACTTCGCGGATGTACATGTTCTGTACGATGTCGCGGGTCTTCGGGTCGATGGAGATGGGCCCGCGCGGGCTGTTCCACTTCATGCCCGACAGGGTCTTGACGGCGGCGTCGCCGGTGACCTTGCCATTGAGTCGGCGCACGGTCTCGTAGATCATGCCCATGGTGTCGTAGGCGGCCACGGTGACGAAGGTCGGCGCCGGACGGTTGGGATTGGCCTCGGCATACGCCTTGAGGAAGCTTTTATTCGCGTCGTTGTCCAGTGCCGTCGAATAGTTCAGGACCGTGACGGCGCCCAGCGCGCGCTCGCCCAGCGCTTCCAGGGTCGGCGAATCGCTGGTCATGTCGCCCACGCCCAGGAACTTGATGCCGGCCTTGTCCAGGCCCTTGTCGGAGAAGGCTTTCAGCAGGCCCGCGCCGTCTTCCGCGCCGGGGGCGAAGAAGAACAGCGCGTCCGGCTTCTGGTCCTTCACGCGCTGGACAAAAGGCGAATAGTCGGGATTCGCCAGCGGCACGCGCGAGGAGCCGACGATCTTGCCGCCGCCTTCCTGCAAGCCCTTGGCGAATTTCGCTTCCGCGTCGTGGCCGGTGCTGTAGTCGGTGACCAGCGAGTACACGTTGCTGATCTTGTTCTTCGCGGTCCAGGTGCCGAAAGGTTCGGTCATCTGTTGCATCGTCATCGAGGTGCGCAGCATGTAGGGCGACTTGGCCGTGATGCCGGTGGTGACCGCGTTCATGACGATCATCGGGGTCTTGCCCTGGGTCGCCACCGGCGCCACTGCCAGCGCGCTCGGCGTCAGCGAAAAGCCGATCAGGAAGTTCACCTTCTCGCGCCCTATCAGCTCCTGCGCGGCGCGCTTGGAGAGCTCGACGTTGCTGCCGCCGTCGTCGCGGTAGATGATCTGCACCTTCTTGCCGGCCACCGTGTCGCCATGCTGCTTCATGTAGGTCTTGATACCGTCCTCGAACGGCTTGCCGATGTTGACGAAGGGGCCGGTCAGGGCGGCGATGACGCCGATCTTGATGGTGTCGTCCTGGGCATATGCGCTGCCGCCCGCGAAAGAAAATGCCAATCCGATGCAAGCCAGGGTCTTCAGTTTCATGTCGTCTCCAGTTTGTCGTAGTTATTGATGCTTGTCTTTATGCCGCAACGATCGTGTGTGGCGCCGCCCCGTCGTACAGCGCCTCGACCAGTGCCGCGCGCCGGTTCAGCACCGCCGCCTGGTTGATCGATCCCTTGTCGGTCAGCTCGCGGTGGTCGATCGACGGCGGCTCGGCCAGCAGCAGCAGGCGCTCGATGCGCATCGAGGAACCGCTGGCGCCGACGTTCAGCTTGTCGAGCAGCGCCTTGAAATGATGTCGCACCGGCTCGCTGGCCAGCACGTCCTCGACCGGCGAACCGGCAGGCAAGCCGGCCAGCTCGCAGCAGTGGTCCAGGCGCGGGAACACCATCAGGCCGATGCTGCTGCGGTTGATGCCCGTGACCACCGCGTCCTGCACGTAGGGCGCACCCTGGCTGATCACGCGCGCCCGCAGCGGGCCGACGCTGACGAAGGTGCCCGAGCTGAGCTTGAAGTCCTCGGCGATGCGGCCGTCGAACATGAATCCCAGCGCCGGCTGCGCGGGGTCGACGAAGCGCAGGGCGTCGCCGGTACAGTAGTAGCCGTCCGCGTCGAAGGCTTCGGCCGTGAGGTGCGGCGCGCGCCAGTAGCCGGGCGTCACGTGCGGGCCGTGGAAGCGCGCCTCGAGCTTGTCGCCGATCGGCACCAGCTTGACCTTGCAGCCCGGCGCCGGCACGCCGACGTAACCGGCTTTCACAATCGGCCCGGTGCCGAAGGTGCAGGACGGCGAGGTCTCGGTCATGCCCAGGCCGGTCATGATGCGGATGGTTTCGCCGGCGCGCTGCAGGGCGACGCGGTCGAGATGGTCCCAGCAGGCCTGCGACAGCCCGGCGCCGGCGCAGAAGAACAGCTTCACGCGCGAGAAGAAGTTGGCGGCCAGCTCATCGTCGGTTTCCAGCGCCTCGGCCAGCATCTCCCAGCCGGCGGGGATGTTGAAGTAGACGGTCGGCGCGATCTCGCGCAAATTGCGCAGCGTGCCCTCGAACTCGCGGCGGGTCGCACGGCCGTCGTCGATGTAGAGCGTGCCGCCGTTGTACAGCACGATGCCGACGTTGTGGCTGCCGCCGAAGGTATGGTTCCAGGGCAGCCAGTCGAGCAGGGTTGGCGGGTCCATGCCCAGGAAGGGGAAGGTCTGCAGCAGCATCTGCTGGTTACTGCAGAGCATACCGTGGGTGGTGATCACGGCCTTCGGCTTCTTGGTCGAGCCCGAGGTGAACAGGAACTTGGCGATGGTCTTCGGGCCGACTTGCGCGTTGCGGGCGTCGATGCCGGCCGGCTCGGTAGCGAGCAGCGAAGCAAAGCTTGTCGCCGTGCGCCCGCTTACCGCGCCATCGGCCAGGATCAGTTCCACGCCATCGGGCAGCACGGCGTCGATGGCGCGTGCATACGCTGCGCCGTCGGAAGCATAGATGGCGCCGGGCGTCAGCTGCTCGATCAGGTCGCGCAGCTTGGCCGGGTCGGTCGCCACCAGCGAATAGGCCGGCGATAGCGGAGAATAGGGCACGCCCGCATACATGGCGCCCAGCGCCAGCTGGAAGTGTTCGAGGTCGTTCCCGGACAGGATCACCAGCGGACGCTCCGCCGATAGACCGCGGTCGAGCAGCGCCTGGCCGATGCGGCGTGCGCTGTCCAGCACCTGGGCATACGATAGGCGTATCCATTCGCCATCCGCCCCGCGGCGCGCCACCAGGGTGCGCTCGGGGTGCGCGCGCGCACCGTCGACCAGGCGGTCGGTAAAGCGCTGCGGCACGGGTTGCAGCGGCGTGACGGCGTCCACGTGCCAGGTGCCATCCACCTGGTACGCTGCGACCTCGGGGTGCCCGAGCTCGACGTGCCGCCGTTTCGTGGTTTGACCCACCTCGCTGCTGCCGCCTTCCACAATCGATGATAGTGTCATGGCGGCCTCCGCTCAGATCGGGAAGTGACGCGGAGTGGTCTGGACCGTGATCCAGCGCAGGTCGGTGAACTCGGCAATCGCCGCCTTGCCGCCGAAGCGCCCGTAGCCGCTGCCTTTCACGCCGCCGAAGGGCATCTGCGCCTCGTCGTGCACGGTGGGGCCGTTGATGTGGCAGATGCCCGATTCGATGCGCTGGGCCACGGCCATGGCGCGGCCGATGTCGCGGCTGAACACCGCCGACGACAAACCGTATTCGCTGTCGTTGGCCAGGCGGATCGCTTCCTCGTCGCTGTCGAAACGCAGCACCAAGACGATCGGGCCGAAGGATTCTTCCTGGTAGACCAGCATCTCCGGCGTCACCTTGTCGACGATCGCCGGCTGCATGATGTTGCCGTCCACGCCTTCGCCGGATTGCGTGACAGTGGCGCCGCGGGTGCGCGCGTCCTGCAGCATGGCGTCCACGCGCAGGGCTGCGCTCGGGTCGACCATGCCGGCCAGCGGCGCGTCGGCGCGGGCCGCCTTCAGGGTGGCGGTCTTGGCGGCGAGCTTGGCGACAAAGGCATCGGCCACCTTGGCATCGACCAGGATGCGGTCTGCCGACATGCAGATCTGGCCCTGGTTGAAGAAGGCGGAGAAGGCGGCCGCTTCCACGGCGGCGTCGAGGTCGGCGTCGTCCAGCACCACGACCGGGTTCTTGCCGCCCAGTTCCAGCAGCACCGGCTTCAGGTATTTGGCGGCGGTCTGCGCGATGATGCGGCCGACCTTGGTCGAGCCGGTGAAGTTCACGCGGCGCACGGCCGGTGCGGCGATCAGGCGCTCGACGATGGCCGGCGCGTCGTCCGGCGCGTTGGTGATCACGTTGACCACGCCTGGCGGGAAGCCGGCGTCGACGAACACCTGGCCGATCAGGCGGTGCAGGGCCGGGCACAACTCGGACGCTTTCAGGATCACGGTATTGCCGCAGGCGAGCGGCATGGCGACCGCGCGCGTGCCCAGGATGACCGGCGCATTCCAGGGCGCGATGCCGACCACCACGCCGCAGGCCTGGCGCACGCCCATGGCGAGCGAACCCGGCACGTCGGACGGGATGACTTCGCCGGCGATTTGCGTCGTCATCGACGCCGCTTCGCGCAGCATGTTGGCGGCCAGGGTCACGTTGAACTGGTACCACACCGGCGCGCCGCCGGCTTCCTCGACGGCGGCTTCGACGAACTGGCCGCGCAGGGCTTCCATCTTGTCGGCGGCTTTCAGGAGCAAGGCGCGGCGGGCGCCCGGCTGCATGGCAGACCAGGCCGGGAAGGCGGCTTGCGCGGCGGCGATGGCGGCGGCGACGTCGTCGAGCGTGGCGGCCGGGGCGCGGGTGGCGACGTCGCCGGTGGCGGGATTGTGGCGTTCGAAGCTGGCGCCGTTGGAGGCGGGGCGCGACTCGCCGTTGATCAGCAGATCGGTCTGGAACATCAGAGGTCTCCTCTGTTATCGGATAGAAGGCGGCCTCTGCCGTGCAGGGCCGCCGCCATTATTATTGTTTTGTTCTTAATACGCGACTTTATTTATTAGCCACGTTTATAGGTCTGCAGCCCTGGTTTGATGGTCTTGTCATCCAGGAACTGCTTCAGGCCTTCCTTGCGGCCTTTTTCCGGGTCGCGGTAATTCGACTGGTCAGTCTTGGCGTACAGGTAGTCCTCGCCTTGCTCCCAGGTCAGTTCGCGGGCGCGCTTGAAGCCGATCTTGGCGTAACGCAGCACCACCGGGTTCTTCTCCAGCAGTTTATTCGCCAGCTCGATCACGGCTTCGCGCAGCTGTTCCTTCGGCACGCTCTTGTTGATCAGCCCCATGGCGGCGGCTTCCTTGCCGGTGAAGGTGTCGCCGGTCATGATGTAGTGCAGGGCGTTGCGGTGGCCCATGGTGTCGGCCACGGCCTTGCTTACCAGGTTGCCGGGCGGGATGCCCCAGTTCACTTCGGACAGGCCGAACACGGCGTCGTCGGCGGCAATCGCCAGGTCGCAGGCCACCAGCGGAGAAAACGCACCGCCGAAGCACCAGCCGTTGACCATGGCGATGGTCGACTTGCTGTACATGCGCAGCAGTTTCCATTGCCACTGCGAGCAGTCGCGGCGGATGCGTTCCTGGGTGATCTCGGGCTTGCCGTCGGTTTCGCGGAAATACTCTTTTAAGTCCATCCCGGCGGTCCAGGCGTCGCCAGCGCCGGTGAGGACGATGACCTGGGCATCGTCGTCGAGCTCGAGGGTTTCGAGCACGTCGATCATCTCGCGGTTCAGCGTCGGGCTCATCGCGTTGCGCTTCTCCGGGCGGTTCAGGGTGATCCAGCCGATACCGTTCTCTACATCCACTTTGACGGTTTGCCAGCGTGCTTCGTATTTGGACATACAATGTCTCCTCGGTAGTAAATTTGTTATCAGGCTGCCTGATATGTGGCTTATACTATACGGGCCTGATCGGCTTTACAAGTAGCTTTTTATGAACACTGCAAAAAAATTATCGCCCGTCCCGAAGACCTCGAAACCGACCAGCCTGGCTTATCTCGTTGGCCGCCTCGACCACATCCTGAAACAGCGCCTGCGCGATAGCCTGGCGCCCTGCGGCCTCTCGGTGCCGCAGTACACGGCGCTGTCGGTATTCCGCGCGCATGGTTCGCTGTCGAATGCGCAACTGGCCGCACGCACGATGACGTCGCCGCAGTCGGCCAACGAGATGGTCAAGCAGATGGAAGTGAAGGGCTGGATTGCGCGCACGCCGGACCCGGCGCATGGCCGCATCATCCAGATCAGCCTGACCGAATCCGGGCAGTCGGTGTTGGCCGAGTGCGATGCGCACGTGGCCGAGCTGGAGCGGCTGATGTTTGCGGACCTGGACGAGGACGCGAAGGCGACGCTGCAGGCGCAGCTGCGCGGGGCGGTCAGGGCGCTGAGCGTGCAGGGGCTGTAGCCCCGAATGCACACTAGCCTCTGACGATACCGGCTCCGGTTGCGCGTGCGGTTGCGTACTCGGGGTGCTCGAACAAATCCGGCTCATCGAGGAAGCGCGTCGCCCATTCGACCGTGTCATTGCCCCAGAAGACCTGCCCGCGCAGCACCAGCGTAGGCACACCGAACACGCCCTGGTCGATGGCCTGCTGCGTGTTCGCGACCAGCCGCTGCTTCACTTCCGGCCTGGCGACCCGTTCCGCAGCATCGCCGGCGCCGAGCCGCTCGGCCAGCGCATCGAACTCCAGCTCCGGATCGCGCCCCTCGCCAAACACGAAGCCGAAGGCCTGCCCGATCACGTCATCGCCGGCCTCCAGCGCCACCATCAGCCGCTGCGCCGCCAGCGGATTGAAAGGATGACGCGGCGGCATCCGGAAGGGAATCCCCTGCACACCGGCCTGCCACACGCAATACTGGTAGGTATGCAGCCGCTTCGGCGCCGTCTCCGCCGGCCCCTTGGTGCCCCAGTGCTTCAGCATGCCCGCAAACAGCACCGGCACCGGCTCGATCCGCAGCCGCTCGCGCAGCGGCGCCAGGGAATGAAAATGCAGGTAAGCGAAGGGCGAAATCAAATCGTAGTACCAGAGCGCGCGTTCCATGTCGGCGCCCTCAGCCGGCCAGCCCGAGATCGGTCGCCGCCTGCTCGCGCAGCAGATACTTCTGGATCTTGCCGGTTACCGTCATCGGAAACTGCGTGACGAAGCGGATATGGCGCGGGATCTTGTAGTGCGCGATCTGCCCCTTGCAGAACTCGCGGATCTCCTCGGCCTCGGCTTCCATCCCGGGCCGCAGGATGATGCAGGCGCACAGCTCCTCGCCGAACTTCGCATCCGGCACGCCGACGCACTGCACGTCCAGCACTTTCGGGTGCTTGTACAGGAATTCCTCGATCTCGCGCGGGTAGATGTTCTCGCCGCCGCGAATGACCATGTCCTTGGCGCGGCCGACGATGGTGGCAAAACCGTTCTCGTCGATCACGGCCAAATCGCCCGTGTGCATCCAGCGCGCCGCGTCGATCGTCTCGCGGGTCTTTTCCTCGTCGCCCCAGTAGCCGAGCATCACCGAGTAGCCGCGCGTCAGCAGCTCGCCCTTCACGCCGCGCAGCACGATGCGCCCGTCGGCGTCGACGATCTTGACTTCCAGGTGCGGGTGCACGCGGCCGATGGTCGATACGCGCAAATGCACCGGGTCGTCGGTCGAACTCTGGAAGCTGACCGGCGAGGTCTCGGTCATGCCATAGGCGATCGTGATCTCGGACAGGTGCATGCGCTCGATTACCCGGCTCATCACCTCGGCCGGGCAGGGCGAGCCGGCCATGATGCCGGTGCGTAGCGTCGACAGGTCGTATTGCGCGAAATCCGGATGGTCGAGCAGGGCAATGAACATCGTTGGCACGCCATGCAGGCCGGTGCAGCGCTCGGCCTGCACGGTTTCCAGCACCGACTTCGGCTCGAAGCCTTCGCCCGGGAACACCATCGTCGCGCCATGCGTCACGCAGGCCAGGTTCCCCAGCACCATGCCGAAGCAGTGGTAGAGCGGCACCGGGATGCACAGGCGGTCGATGTGCGTCAGCTTCATCGCCTCGCCGATGAAGAAGCCATTGTTCAGGATATTGTGGTGGGTGAGCGTGGCGCCTTTCGGCGACCCCGTGGTGCCCGAGGTGAACTGGATGTTCACCGGGTCATCGAACTGCAGCGCCGCGCCAAGGCTGGCCAGCTGCGCCAGTTGATCTGCACTCGGTTCGACCATCAAGTCGCCGAAGCTCAGCATGCCGGGCGTGCGCTCGCTGCCCAAGCGGATCACATGGCGCAGCTGCGGCAGCTTTTCCGAGCGCAGCTGCGACGGCGCCGCATCCCGCACTTCAGGCACCACGTCCTGCACCATGCCGATGTAGTCGCTGGTCTTGAAGACGGGCGACAGGATCAGGGCCGAACACTGCACCTTGCCCAGCACGTATTCGAGTTCCGAGCGGCGGTAGGCCGGGTTGATGTTCACCATGATCAGGCCGGCGCGGGCGGTGGCGAACTGCACCAGCACCCATTCGGCGCAGTTCTGCGACCAGATGCCGACGCGGTCGCCGGGTTCCAGGCCCAGCGCCAGCAAGCCGGCGGCCAGGCGCGTCACGCGCTCATTAAATTCGCGGTAAGTCCAGCGCACATCCTGGTGCGGGACGACCAGGGCGTCGTTATCGGCATGGCGCGCCGCGATGTTGGTGAGGAAGTCGCCGATGGTGTCGCCGATGAGCGGCACGTCGTGCGCGCCATGGACGTAGCTGGGCAGGGGCTGCATGGTTGTCTCCATATCCTTGTCGTTGTCTATGGTGTGCCGTCGTATCGGTCTGTGCGATGCATACGGCAATGCCCCGCAGGCGCAGGGCATCGGGCCGCCGCGCCCGCATGGAAGCGCGGCGGCCCGTTTGCTTATGCTACAGCTTACACCACCGGCTTGCGCGGTGGGATGGGCGCCTCCTGCGGCAGCAGGCCTTCGGCCAGCAGCGCTTCCCAGAACGCGGCCGGAATCTGGACATCCATCAACGCGGCATTGCGCTTCAGGTGCTGCGGGCTGCTGGCGCCGGGAATGGTCGCGGCCACTACCGGATGGGCCAGGCCGAACTGCAGCGCCGCCGCCGGCAAGTCGACGCCGTGCTCGGCGGCCACCTTGCGCAGGCGCTCGCGCAGCGCGTGCTGCTCGGGCTTGGCCGGCTGGTAATCGTAATGCTCGCCGCCGGCGAGGAAGCCGGAGTTGAACGGCCCGCCGATCACCACGCTGGCGCCGCGCGCTTCGCACAGCGGGAAGAATTCCTGCAGCGGCGTGGTTTCCATCAGCGTGTAGCGGCCGGCCAGCAGGAAGATGTCCGGGTCGGACTGCTGCAGCGCGCGCATGCAGGGCTCGATCGTGTTCACGCCCATGCCCCAGCCTTTAATAACGCCTTCCTCGCGCAGCTTGACCAGGCCTTCGAAGGCGCCGTTCCTGCCGGCGGCGATGCCGAAGTGATGCTCGAACTCGGCCTGGGGCAGGGCGTCGGGCGAGAGATCGTGCACGTAGACGATGTCGATGTGGCCCAGCGCCAGGCGCTGCAGGCTGTCTTCCACCGCGCGGCGCACGCCGTCCGCCGTGTAGTCGAGCACGCGCTTGAAGGGCAGCGAGCCGACGAAAGGCGCCGCAATCTCCCCGGGACCGTGCGGCACCAGCAGGCGGCCGACCTTCGTCGAGAGCGTAAACTCCTCGCGCTTGCGGCGGCGCAGGGCCTGGCCGAAGCGGTGCTCGGACAGGCCGGCGCCATAGTGCGGCGCCGTGTCGAAATAGCGGATGCCCGCTTCCCATGCGGCGTCGACGGTGGTCATGGCCGCCTCGTCGCTCGTGGTGTGGTACATGTCGCCCAGCCCGGTGCCACCCAGGCCCAGGCGCGTGATCGGTCGATAGCGTTGGTTCACCCTTGTTCCTTTCGTGTTCGGATAGTCGGTGGGGCCGCCTTGCTGCCCCGCTGACTTATGCTACACCGCTCCAGCATGGCGGCTGGCACGGTTGGCCGGGAGCGGGGTGCGAGGACGCGCGCGCCGTGCCGGCCCGGTAAGCCGAGTGCGAAAGCTTGCCTGGAAAACAACGGCAACGTAGACTCTGGCTTCCGACCACCCGGCGCCACGCCGCACCGGGTTCACGCACACCTCGAAACCTATGAACAGAACGATCGCCGCATGCGCCGGCTTGCTCCTCCTGGCCGGCGCCTCTCACGCCAGCGCCGCCGACCTGCCCAAGCTCCAGTTCTCCCACGGCGACTGGGAAATCGCCTGCGACAACACGCGCACCTGCCGTGCCGCCGGTTACTACATCGGCAGGAGCGGCGAGGACGACAGCGAATCCGAACCGCTGGCGGTGTCGGTGCTCCTGACCCGCAAGGCCGGACCGAACGCTCCCGTGCAGGGCGAAGTACAGTTCGGCACCTACATGGACGACGACACCGCCAAATCCCTGCCCAAGACGCTGGCGCCGACGATGAAGATCAACGGCAAGGCCTACGGCAAGCTCATGGTGCCGGAAGAGGACTGGACCGTCGGCCTGTCTCCGGCCCAGACCCAGGCCCTGCTGGCCGCGCTCACGCGCGTCAGCAAGATCGAATGGACCGACGGCGCCCGCACCTGGCGCTTGTCCGACGCGGGTGCGGCGGCGGTGCTGCTCAAGATGGACGAGTTCCAGGGCCGCATCGGCACGCCCGGCGCCGTGATGCGCAAGGGCGCGAAGCCCGAGAGCAGCGTCTTGCCCGCCCTGGCCGAACCCGTGGTGGTGGTCCCGGCGCTCGACGACAAAGCGATCAACCTGCCAAAGGAGCGCATCGCCGCCTTGCGCAAGGCCCTGCAGGTGGACGACGAAACGTGCACGGAATCGACGGATAGCGAGGGCAAACCCGCCGACATCAGCGTAAGCCGCCTGACGGGCGGCAAGCTGCTGGCCTCCATGCTCTGCTGGCGCGGAGCCTACAACGAGGGCTATGCCTACTGGGTCGTCAACGCGAATCCTCCGTATGCGCCGCAGCTGGTCACGACCGCCGGCTCAGAGTACGAGGGCGGCACCATCAGCGGCTCGCACAAGGGACGCGGCCTGGGCGACTGCTGGGCGTACGAAGCCTGGACCTGGGACGGCAGGCGCTTCGTCCAGACCAGCGAGGGCGATACGGGCGATTGCCGGATGGTGGCGCCGGGCGGCGCCTGGTCGCTGCCGGTGGTGGTGGCGACCGTGCGCAAGGCGGGAGAGGCGGGAGGAAAGGCCCAGCCCTGAGTCCCGCACGCGGTGCCCTGGACACGGGCACCGCCATACCACGGCTGGGCTCGTGTCCGGATGTCAGACCTGACCCTGGCTGTTTCTCCGGCTATTTCCAGCTTATTGCTTGCCCGGGTCCTTCATGTTCGGGAACTGGTCGAACTCGACGTTGTAGGGTTCGCCGTTCACCTTCTCGACCTTGCGCACGTACACCGTCTGCACCACATCGCGCGTGGCCGGGTCGATGCTGATCGGGCCGCGCGGGCTGGCGATCTTCATGCCTTTCAGGACCGCCATCGCCTTGTCGCCGTCGATCTTGCCGCCCAGTTTATTGCTGACCTGGTAGATCGCGTTCATGCCGTCATACGCCGCCACGGCCATGAAGTTCGGACGGCCGCCCTGCGGGTTGGTGGCGGCGAAGTTCTTCAAAAAGGCGTCGTTCTCGGGCGACTTGTGCGCGGCCGAGTAGTGGAAGGTGGTGATCACGCCCAGGGTGTTGTCGCCCATCGCCGGCAGCACGTGGTCGTCGGTCAGGTCGCCGGTGGCGATGACCTTGATGCCGGCAGCGGCCAGGCCGCGCTCGCGGTAGCCCTTCATGAAGGCGATGCTTTGCTCGCCGGCCGGCACGAACACGAACACGGCGTCTGGCTTGGCGTCCTTGATGCGCTGGATGAAGGGCGCGAATTCCGGGTTGCGCAGCGGGACGCGGATCGCCTCGACGATCTTGCCGCCGTTTTTCACCAGGCGGTCGCTGAAGGCCTTTTCGGCGTCGATGCCGGGGCCGTAGTCGGCCACCACCGTCGCCACGTTCTTGATTTTGTTCTTCAGCGCCCAGTCGCCCATCGGCGCCGAGATCTGCGGCAGCGTCATCGAGAAGCGCGCGATGTAGTCGGACTTCGTGGTGATGATCGAGGTGGCGGCGTTCATGATGATCATCGGCTTCTTCGCCTGCTGCGCGATCGGGGCCACGGCCAGCGCTTCCGGCGTCAGGCCGAAGCCGGCCAGGAAATCGACCTTGTCGCGCACCACCAGTTCCTGGGCCAGGCGCTTGGCGATCTCCGGCGAGGGGCCGGTGGTGTCCTTGTAGATGATCTGGATCTTCTTGCCGGCGACGCTGTCGCCATGCTGGGCCATCCAGGCCTTGATACCGCCCTGCATCTGCTTGCCGTAGTCGGCGAAGGGACCCGAGAAGGAGGCGATCACGCCCACCTTGATGGTGTCCTGGGCCCAGGCCGCAGGTGCGGCAAACGTGGTGGCAAAGGCGGTGGCTACGGCGAGCGCCGCGATGGTCTTCGATTGCATGCTTATCTCCTGTCGGTTGGTCTGCTTGTCGTCTGCTTGTCGTCTATGTGCGCGCCGGCGATGTCGTCGCCATGTCGCAACCTCATCAAAAAATGACTCAAGCATATTGTTGACAAGGTTACGTGACAACAATAGTATCGTTTTAGCGTTCGATTAACAACCTCTTGTTCGGTAATCGCACACGCCATACCAATAAACCCATGGAGACAACATGAAGAACGTCCTGTCCAGCGCCGCCGCGCTGATGTGCGGCCTTGCCGCCGCCGCAAGCACTTCTGCCCACGCCCAGACCTCGGTCCAGGTTTACGGTATCGTCGACAGCGGTGTCGCCCACCTGACCAACGTCAACGCCGCCGGCGATTCCAACACCAAGGTGCCGTCGCTGACCAGTTCCTTCCCCTCGCGCATCGGCTTCAAGGGCACCGAGGAGCTGGGCGGTGGACTGCAGGCGTTCTTCGTGCTGGAAAGCGGCCTGGCCATGGACAACGGCTCGTCCCAGCAGGGCGGGCGCATGTTCGGCCGCGCCGCGCAGGTCGGGCTGAAGGGCGACTGGGGCATCCTGACCCTGGGCCGCCAGAACAACATGACCTATATTTCGGGCCTGAAGACCGACGTCCTCGGCCCGCACCTGTTCGCCATCGGCAGCATCGACCCCTACCTGCCGAACGCGCGCAGCGACAACGCCATCGGCTACATGGGCAACTTCAATGGCGTCGTGGTGGGTGCCACCTACAGCTTCGGGCGCGATGCCTCCGCCGCCGGCGGACCGGCCGCCACCAACTGCGCCGGCGAAGTGGCGGGCAATTCGAAGGCCTGCCGCCAGTACACGGCGCTGCTCGGCTACGAGAACAAGCAGTGGGGCCTGAACGCCTCCTACGACCGCCTGAACGGCAACACCGGCGCAGCCGGCGGCTTGACCAGCGCGAACAACACCGACATCCGCACCACCGTCAACGGCTACCTGATGATCGGCCCGACCAAGATCGGCGGCGGTGCCATCGACCGCGAAACCAATGCGGCCACCGGCCAGACCGAGTCGCTGCTGTGGTACCTGGGCGTGAGCCACCCGGTCAACAATTTCGTGATCGACGTCCAGGCGGCGGCGCGCAACACGAAGAACTCCGACGACGACGTCACCATGCTGGTGGCGCGCCTGAGCTACGCGCTGTCGAAGCGCACCGTGCTGTACACGGCAGTCGGCCGCATGGACAACGATGGCGCTTCGGCAGTGGCGCTGGATGCGGGCGGCACGGTGGGTGCGGGCAAGACGCAGAATGGAGTGATGCTGGGGCTGCGGCACCACTTCTGATTTACAGGCTACGGTGCTGGCTGGTGGGTTCGAGAACCCACCCTACGGTACTTCTGATGGCACCGCGATGGTGTTGTCGTTCGTAGTTCGTAGGGTGGACTCCCGAGTCCACGCTGTCGTACCTGTGCACATCGCTAAGCGTGACATGACCGGATCCTGCATGCAGGCCTGCCTATGCATGCATGTCGAGATGCACGCGCAGTACTGCATGCGGGCCTGCCTATGCATGCATGTCGAGATGCACGCGCAGTACCGCGTGGACTCGGGAGTCCACCCTACGAACTGCAGACGCATTTCGAGATGCATGCGCAGTACCGCGTGGGCTCGAGAGCCCACCCTACGAACGTCCGACTACCATTAGGGCAGCAGCACCGACAGCTCCTGCGCCCCGCGCAGCAGCACCGGCAGGAACTCCCCCTGCATCCGCTCCACGCTGACGCGGGCCGCCTGCGCCCCCACGTTCAGCGCCGCGACCACCTGGCCGGAGGCGCCGCGCACCGGCACCGAGATCGAGCGCAGGCCCAGTTCCAGTTCCTCGTCGTTGATCGCATAGCCGCTTTGCCGCACGCCGGCCAGGATCTCGCGCAGGCGCTTCTGCGTGGTGACGGTCTTGTCGGTCATCGCCTTCAGGCGGGTCCTGGCGAAGTAGGCGTTCAGCTCGTCCGGCGCCAGGTGGGCCAGCATCACTCGGCCCAGCGAGGTGCAGTAGGCAGGCAGGCGGCTGCCGGTGTTCAGGGCCACCGACATCACGCGCGTGGTGGCGGCGCGCGCCACGTACAGGACTTCGCCGTCGTCGAGCACGGCGAGCGAACTCGATTCGCCCAGCTCGCGGCTGATGTTGTTCAGGTAGGGCTGGCTCGACACGGTGAGCGGCGTCGACGACAGGTAGGAGTAGCCGAGGGTCAGCACCTTGGGCCGCAGCGAGAAGTTGTTGTGCTCGGCGTCGACGTAGCCGAGCTGCTGCAGCGTGTACAGGCAGCGGCGCACGGCGGCGCGCGGGATGCCGGTCTTCTGGCTGATCTGGGCGATGGTCTGGGGCTTGCGCGAGTCGCTGAAGGCCTGCACCACGGCCAGGCCGCGCGCCAGCGAGGTCATGAAACTGGGATCGGTCAGGGCGTCGATCTGCTCGGCGATGCTGAGTTCGCGCTCCTCGCCGGCGTCGAGTGTCTCCGGGCTGTCGGCCTCGTTGTTGGTGATCGCAATATTTGTCATGGCGGGATTGTAATGCAGTGGGGTGCGCTTCGATTGGTCTTTTTTCTTGACCTTTCGGCCACGCTACTACTACACTGCGTTGGGCGGTAATCAAACAATAGTTCGATTATCGAACAACGGCAACATCATTTCAAGTGGGCCGGATGGTTCTGGCCCCAAGGCGGAGACATGATCGACAAAACCTACCAATCGCTGGAGCGTGCCGTCGCCGACGTGCACGACGGGGCGACCGTCATGATCGGCGGCTTCGGCAATGCGGGCATGCCGGCGCAGCTGATCGACGCCCTCATCGCGCAGGGCGCGCGTGATCTCACGATCGTCAACAACAATGCCGGCAACGGCGACACGGGCCTGGCCGCACTGCTGGCCGCCAAACGGGTACGCAAGATTATCTGCTCCTTCCCGCGCCAGACCGATTCCTACCACTTCGACGCCCTGTACCGCGCCGGCGAAATCGAACTCGAACTCACCCCGCAGGGCAACCTGGCCGAACGCATCCGCGCCGCCGGGGCCGGCATCGGCGGCTTCTTCACGCCCACCGGCTACGGCACGCTGCTGGCCGAGGGCAAGGAAACGCGCCTGATCGACGGCCGCCACTACGTGCTGGAAGCGCCGATTCACGCCGACTTCGCATTAATTAAAGCGCACCGCGGCGACCGCTGGGGCAACCTCGTGTACCGCAAGACCGCACGCAACTTCGGCCCGATCATGGCGATGGCCGCCAAGATCACCATTGCCCAGGTAGCGGAAATCGTGCCGCTGGGCGAACTCGATCCGGAAGTCATCGTCACCCCGGGCATCTTCGTCCAGCGCGTCGTGAAGGAGGCAGCATGACCATCGAAACGCGTTTCACCCGCGACCAGATCGCCGCGCGCGTGGCCCAGGACATCCACGAAGGCGCCTACGTGAACCTCGGCATCGGCCTGCCGACCAAGGTGGCCAACTACCTGCCGGCGGACCGCGAAGTCTTCCTGCACAGCGAGAACGGCCTGCTCGGCATGGGCCCGGCTCCGCTTGAAGGCGAGGAAGACGAAGACCTGATCAACGCCGGCAAGCAGCCGGTCACCATCCTCACCGGCGGCGCCTATTTCCACCATGGCGATTCGTTTGCCATGATGCGCGGCGGCCACCTCGACATCTGCGTGCTGGGCGCCTTCCAGGTCTCGGAAAAGGGCGACCTGGCCAACTGGCACACCGGCGCGCCGGATGCGATTCCGGCCGTGGGCGGCGCGATGGACCTCGCCATCGGCGCCAAGCAGGTATTCGTGATGATGGACCACCAGACCAAGACCGGCGAGAGCAAGGTGGTCCGGCAATGCACTTATCCGCTTACCGGCGTGGCCTGCGTGAACCGCATCTATACCGACCTGGCCGTCCTCGACGTCACCCCGCATGGCCTGCGCGTGCGCGAAATGGCGCCGGGCCTGAGCCTTTACGAACTGCAGGCTGTTACCGCGGCGCCTTTGCTGCCGCCTGAATCAGGAGACCCAGCATGACCGACGCTTTCATTTGTGACGCCATCCGCACCCCGATCGGCCGCTACGGCGGCGCACTGAAGGACGTGCGGGCCGACGACCTCGGCGCCATCCCGCTGCGCGAACTCATGTCGCGCAATCCTTCCGTCGACTGGACGCAGGTCGACGACGTGATCTACGGCTGCGCCAACCAGGCCGGCGAAGACAACCGCAACGTCGCCCACATGGCCTCGCTGCTGGCCGGCCTGCCGCCAGACGTTCCGGGCACCACCGTCAACCGCCTGTGCGGCTCGGGCATGGACGCCATCGGCATCGCCGCGCGCGCCATCAAGGCCGGCGAGACGCAATTAATGATCGCCGGCGGCGTCGAATCGATGACGCGCGCGCCTTTCGTCATGGGCAAGGCGGATTCCGCCTTCTCGCGCCTGGCCACGATCTACGACACCACCATTGGCTGGCGCTTCCCGAACAAGCAGATGAAGCACCTGTACGGCACCGATTCGATGCCGGAAACGGCCGAGAACGTGGCGGTCGACTACCAGGTGTCGCGTGAAGACCAGGACCGCTTTGCCCTGGCCAGCCAGCAGAAGGTGGCGCGCGCGCAGAAGGAAGGCCTGTTCGCGGACGAGATCGTGCCGGTCCTGATTCCGCAGAAAAAAGGCGACCACATCAAGTTCGAGCACGACGAGCATCCGCGCGAGACCAGCCTCGAGGCGCTGGCCAGGCTGAAGGGCGTGGTGCATCCGGAAGGAACGGTTACCGCGGGTAACGCATCGGGTGTGAACGACGGCGCCTGCGCCGTGCTGATCGCCAGCGGCGAAGCGGCGGCCAAACATGGCCTGACGCCGCGTGCCCGCATCGTCGGCATGGCCACGGCCGGCGTGCCGCCACGCGTGATGGGCATCGGCCCGGCGCCGGCGTCGAAGAAGCTGCTGGCCCAGCTGAATATGACCATCGACCAGATGGACATCATCGAGCTCAATGAAGCCTTCGCATCGCAAGCCTTGGCCGTGTTGCGCGAACTCGGCGTTGCCGACGATGATCCAAGAGTGAACCCTTACGGCGGCGGCATCGCCCTGGGCCACCCGCTGGGCATGAGCGGCGCGCGCCTGGTGACCACGGCGATGTACCAGCTGCACCGTACCGGCGGGCGCTACGCGCTGTGCACGATGTGCATCGGCGTGGGGCAGGGCATCGCCATGGTCATCGAGCGCGTCTGATCCACCCGCAACCACAAGAAAAGAAGCAGAAGAGAAGCAGGAGACAAACATGAACTACAAAGCATCTTCACGCGGGAGGCTGCCATGATCGGCAATTTCATCGGCGTGCTATTCGACGGCGTTGCCTACGGCGCGCTGCTGTTCCTGATCAGCGTCGGCCTGTCGGTCACGATGGGCATGATGAACTTCATTAACCTGGCCCACGGCGCCTTCGCCATGGTCGGCGGCTATGTCTGCGTCACCTTGCTCAGCAAGCTAGGCCTGCCTTTCCTGGCCACGCTGCCGCTGGCCTTCGTCGCGGCGGCCGTAGTCGGCCTGGTGCTGGAACGCACCCTGTACCGCCAGCTGTATAAAGCCACCCACCTCGACCAGGTGCTGTTCTCGATCGGCCTGACCTTCATGGCGGTGGCCGGCGCCACCTTCCTGTTCGGCCCCACCCAGCAGCCGGTGCACCTGCCGGACTGGCTGCGCGGCCAGGTGCACGTGCTCGGCCTCGACCTCGGCGCCTACCGCCTGTTCCTGATCGCCGTGGTGATCCTGATTACCTTCGGCCTGTACCTGCTGATCGAGCGCACCCGCTTCGGCGCCCAGATCCGCGCCTCGGTCGACAACCAGACGGCGGCCGAAGGCCTGGGCATCAACGTCAGCCGCGTGTTCTCGCTGACCTTTGCGCTGGGCTCGGGCCTGGCCGGCCTGGGCGGCGGCCTCGGCATCGACGTGCTGGGCCTGGACCCGAGCTTCCCCGTCAAGTACATGGTCTACTTCCTGCTGGTCGTGGCCGTGGGCGGCGCCGGTTCCATCAAGGGGCCGCTGATCGCGGCGGTGATCCTCGGGGTGTTCGACGTCGCCGGTAAATACTATGTGCCGGAAGTGGGCGCCTTCGTCATCTACACGCTGATGGTGGTGCTGCTCATCCTGTTCCCGTTTGGCCTGGTACGGAGGAAAGCATGAACGCCTATTCGACGACGGCTCTCAAGGCCAAGGCTGCCACCGATACGCCGGCAGCGGCCGATTCCCAGCCTGTGAACCACAGCGCGCTGCGCCTGCCGAACGACCGCTGGAAGGCGCTGGAAATCGTGTTCTGGCTGCTGCCGGTCGCCTCCTACTTCTTCTTCCCGGACTACCTGGTCCTGATCAGCCAGATCATGATCATCGGCCTGTTCGCGATGTCGCTCGACCTGATCCTGGGCTATGCCGGCATCGTCTCGCTGGGCCACGCCGCCTTCTTCGGGCTGGGCGCCTACACCGCCGGCCTGCTGTCGGTGCATGGCTGGGGCGGGCCGATTTCCGGGCTGCTGGCGGCGGCGGTCGTGGCGGCGGTGGCCGGCTTCATCGTCAGCTTCCTGGTGATTCGCGGCCAGGACCTGGCGCGCCTGATGGTCACGCTCGGCATCGGCCTGATGCTGTTCGAGGCGGCGAATAAAGCGGCCTTCATCACCGGCGGCGTCGACGGGCTGTCGGGCATGGTGATGGAGCCGCTGTTCGGGGCCTTCGAGTTCGACCTCTTCGGCAAGACGGCCTTCTGGTACAGCTTCGCCGTGCTGTTCATCCTGTTCGTCGTCATGCGGCGCGTGGTGAGTTCGCCCTTCGGCCTGTCGCTGCGCGGCATCCGCGAAGGCGGGCGGCGCATGCCGGCCATCGGCGCGAACGTCGACCGCCGCCTGGTCGCCATCTTCACGCTCGGTGCGGCGGTGGCGGGCATTGCCGGCGCGCTGCTGGCCCAGACCACGCAGTTCGTGGGCCTGGACGTACTCGGCTTCCCGCGTTCGGCGGAACTGCTGATCATGCTGGTGCTGGGCGGGACCGGGCGCCTGTACGGCGCGCTCGTCGGCGCGGCCGTGTTCATGGTCGCGCAGGACAAGATCTCGGGCTTCGATCCGACCTACTGGCAGTTCTACATCGGCCTGCTGCTGGTGCTGATCGTGCTGTTCGCACGCGGCGGCATCCTGGGCGGCCTGGAGAAGATCGTCGCCCGTTTCAAACGTTCGGAGGCAGCATGACCATGACCCTGCGCACCGAAGCGCTCTGCAAGCAGTGGGGCGGCTTCAAGGCCAACACGGATATTTCGCTGACCTTCGAACCCGGCGCGCGCCATGCGCTGATCGGCCCGAACGGCGCCGGCAAGACCACCTTCATCAACCTGCTTACCGGCGGCTTTCCGCCATCGAGCGGCAAGGTGTTCCTGGGCGACGAGGACATCACCCGCCTGGCCCAGCACGAGCGCGTAAAACGTGGCATGACCCGCACCTTCCAGATCAATACCCTGTTCGCCGGCATGACCGTGCTGGAATCGGTGATGCTGGCGATCTGCGAGCGGCGCGGCCTGCAAAAGGTGTGGTGGGAGACGGTGGCGAACCACGCCGACGTGGTCGAGGAAGCGATGGCCTTGCTGGCCACGCTCAAGCTGACGAAGGAAGCGAACAGCATCACGCGCAGCATGGCCTACGGCAAGCAGCGCCTGGTGGAGATCGCCCTGGCGCTGGCCACCAGGCCGACGATCCTGCTGCTGGACGAACCGGCGGCCGGCATTCCATCGGCCGAGAGCAAGGAACTATTTGAGGTGATTGCCGGCCTGCCGCGCGACGTGACGGTGCTCTTCATCGAGCACGACATGGGCTTGGTGTTCCGCTTCGCCGACCGCATCACCGTGCTGGTGGGCGGCAAGGTGCTGACCGAAGGGACGCCCGAGGAAATCGCGGCCGATCCGCGCGTGAAGGAAGTGTATCTGGGGGAGGCCGAACATGCCTGAATTGCTTGCGCTGGACCGCGTGACCGCCGGCTATGGCGAGTCGATCGTGCTGGAAGACGTGTCGTTCGCGATGAACGAGGGCGACAGCCTGGCCCTCTTGGGCCGCAACGGCGTCGGCAAGACCAGTCTGCTCGTGACGCTGATGGGATTGACCAAGCTGCGCAAGGGCGCGATCCGCTGGGCCGGCGGCGACATCGCGCGCGTGCCGACCTATCAACGCTCGCGCTCGGGGCTGGGCTGGGTGCCGCAGGAGCGCCACATGTTCCCCTCGCTGACGGTCGAGGAACACTTGACCGTGGTGGAACGCCCGGGGCCGTGGAACCTGGCCAAGATCTACGAGATCTTCCCACGCTTGCACGAACGTCGCGCGAACATGGGCAATCAATTGTCTGGTGGCGAGCAACAAATGTTGGCCATCGCCCGGGCATTGATGACGAACCCGCGCATCCTGTTGCTGGACGAGCCGATGGAAGGCCTGGCCCCAATCATCGTGCAGGAACTGGTGCGCGTGATCCGGCGGCTGGTGGCGGACGAGGGCATGTCGGTGATCGTGGTCGAGCAGCATGCGCGGCTGGCCTTGTCGCTGACCTCGCGTGCGATCGTGCTGGATCGTGGGCGGATCGTGCATGACTCGGATTCGGCTAGCTTGCTGGCCGATGGCGAGAAGCTGGACCGGCTGGTAGCAGTTGCTTGACGCAGGGTGGACGGGTTCGCCGTCCACCCTGCGGTTTTCCAGACGCCCCGACGGGCGAACTTATAAAAACGAGGAGACAACGTGTCAAACAAAGCAAACACCACCCGCCGCCACATCCTGCTCGGCGCCGCCATGCTCACAGCAGGCTTCACTGCCCACGCCGCCGAACCCCTGAAAGTCGGCCTGATCGTCCCTATGTCCGGCCCCTTCGCCTCCACCGGCCGCCAGGTCGACGCAGCCGTGAAGCTCTTCCTCCAGCAGAATGGCAACACGGTCGCCGGCCGCCAGGTGCAGATCATCCTGAAGGACGACGGCGGCGTCTCGCCCGACGTCACCAAGCGCCTGGCCCAGGAACTGGTCGCGCGCGACAAGGTGCAGGTGCTGGCCGGCTTCGGGCTAACGCCGCTGGCCTTTGCCGCCGCCCCGGTCGCCACGCAAGCCAAGGTGCCGATGATCGTCATGAACGCCGCCACCTCGGTGATCCCGCAGCGCTCGCCCTATATCGTGCGCAGCGGCTTCACCCTGGCGCAAGTGACCGCGCCGATGGCGCAATGGGCGGCAAAGAACAAGATCAAGTCGGTGGTCACTTTCGTCTCCGACTACGGCCCCGGCATCGACGCCGAAAAGGTCTTCGTGAAGGACTTCACCGCGGCCGGCGGCAAGATCGTCGCCTCGCTGCGCGCACCGCTGCGCAATCCCGACTACGCGCCATTCCTGGCGCGCGTGAAGGATGCCAAGCCGGACGCCGTGTTCGTGTTCGTGCCGTCGGGGGAGGGCGCCGCCGTCCTGAAGCAGTTCACCGACCGAGGCCTGGCTGCCGCCGGCATTCGCTTGATCGCCACCGGCGACGTGCTGGATGACGACCTGATGCCGAGCATCGGCCAGGCTGCGCTGGGCGTGGTCAGCAGCCACCATTATTCGGCAGCCCACC
Organism: Massilia sp. IC2-278; assembly: GCF_020708045.1. GTDB lineage: Bacteria > Pseudomonadota > Gammaproteobacteria > Burkholderiales > Burkholderiaceae_D > Telluria. Next base: position 1,016,205 of record NZ_JAJFES010000001.1, on the reverse strand, counting down.
CATCGCCCGAGAACAAGGCCTTCGTCGCCGCCTTCACCAAGGCGAACAAGGACATGCGGCCGAACTTCCACGCCGTTGGCGCGTACGACGGCATGCAGATGCTGTATGCGGCGCTGAAGAAAACGAACGGCGACAGCACGGGGCCGAAGCTGGTCGAAGCGATGAAGGGCCTGTCGTGGAATAGCGTGCGCGGGCCGGTGAGCATCGACCCCGCGACGCGCGATATCGTGCAGACCGTGTATATCCGCAAGGCCGAGCAGGTCGATGGCGGGATCTACAACGTCGAGTTCGACAAGGTCGAGAAGTTCAAGGACCCAGGCGTGGATTAAGACAAATAGCGCGGTTTTCGCAATCGCCAGTCCGGGACGTCTCCCGTAGGGTGGGCACTCTGTGCCCACGCGGATTCAACACACCAATAACGGCACAGGCAACAGCCCCATTAGCGCAAGCATACGGTGTTGATTTGCGGGGCCGATGCGCATTCGATGAGACCGCGTGGGCACAGGTGCCCACCCTACAACGTCAAAGGCGCCCGGCTCTGCCCGTTATTTTCGCGCACTAACTTACCCAGCAACTCCATGAACAGCGCTTGCTCGGCCTCACTCAACGGCGCCAGCAACCGATCCCGCAACTTCTGCGCCCCCGGCACCAGCCCCTGCAACAGCCGCGTCCCCTCAGCCGTAATGGTCAACGCCCGCTGCCTCCGATTATGCGGCAACACCTTCCGCTCCAGCAGCCCCTTTTCCTCCAGCCGCGCACACACCGTCGCCCCGGTCGAGGTATCGATCGCCGCCAGCCCCGCCAGCGACACCTGGTCGATCCCCGGATGCTCCGCCAGCCGGCTCAACATCGCATACTGCACCGGCGTCAATTCATCGCCCATTTCGTCGTAAAAGAGGGACACCGAAATCTGCTGCGCCCGCCGCAGCAAGTGCCCCGGATGTTCGTACAAATCCAGCATCCTGCCCTGGTTTTCGTGTGCTTTTTCTGTCGGCATATTTCCCATCTAAATCTGGTGCGCTGCACCATCAAAAAGTCTGAAAACCTAGTTTACTTTGTCCCGCAAACGCGTGATACTTTTTTCTACATTCAGTGCACTGAAGATTAAACCATCAAGGAGACGAGCATGTTCCCGAAAAACGCCTGGTACGTAGCCTGCACCCCCGACGAAATAGAAGGCAAGCCCCTCGGCCGCCAGATCTGCGGCGAGAAAATCGTGTTCTACCGCGGGCAAGGCGGCAAGGTCGCCGCCGTCGAAGACTTCTGCCCGCACCGCGGCGCGCCGCTGTCGCTCGGTTTCGTCCGCGACGGTAACCTGGTCTGCGGCTACCACGGCCTGGAGATGGGCTGCGAAGGCAAGGCGGTCAGCATGCCCGGCCAGCGCGTGCGCGGCTTCCCTTGCATCCGCAGCTACGCCGTCGAAGAGCGCTACGGCTTCATCTGGGTCTGGCCGGGCGACAAGGCGGTGGCCGATCCGGCCACCATCCACCACCTGGAGTGGGCCGATAACCCGGAGTGGGCCTACGGCGGCGGCCTGTACCACATCAACTGCGACTATCGCCTGATGGTCGATAACCTGATGGACCTGACCCACGAAACCTACGTGCATGCCTCGTCCATCGGCCAGAAGGAAATCGACGAGGCGCCCGTGACCACCAAGCTCGAAGGCGAGCAGGTGGTGACCAGCCGCTTCATGGAGAACATCATGCCGCCGCCGTTCTGGCAGGCGGCGCTGCGCGGCAACGGCCTGGCCGACGATGTACCGGTCGACCGCTGGCAGATCTGCCGCTTCAACGCGCCGAGCCACGTGATGATCGAGGTCGGCGTGGCGCACGCGGGCAAGGGCGGCTACCATGCGCCGGCCGAATGCAAGGCGTCGAGTATCGTGGTCGACTTCATCACGCCCGAAACCGAAACCTCGCACTGGTACTTCTGGGGCATGGCGCGCCACTTCAAGCCGGACGACGCGGCGCTGACCGACACCATCCGCACCGGCCAGGGCAAGATCTTCAGCGAAGACCGCGAGATGCTGGAGCTGCAGCAGCAGAACATCCTGCGCCACCCGGACCGTAAGCTCCTGATGCTGAACATCGACGCCGGCGGCGTGCAGTCGCGCCGCGTCATCGACGCATGGCTGGCGCGCGAGCAGCCGCAACAGCACGAGGTGGCGGCATGAGCACCATCGAAGTGAAGGTGGCGAACCGTGTCTGCGAGGCTGATGGCATCTGCAGCTACGAACTGGTGCGCACCGATGGCCAGGCCTTGCCGCCTTTCGAGGCCGGCGCCCACATTGACGTGCACCTGGCCGGGAACCTGATCCGCCAGTATTCGCTCTGCAATGCACCGGGCGAGACCCACCGCTACCAGATCGGCGTGCTGCGCGACGCCGACTCGCGCGGCGGTTCGCAGGCCATGCACGATCATGTGGACCTCGGATCGGTCCTGCAGATCAGCGCGCCGAAGAACCATTTTCCGCTGCTTGAGGCGCAGCGCACCGTGCTGCTGGCGGGCGGGATCGGGGTGACGCCGATCCTGGCGATGGCTGAATCGCTGGCAGCCAAGGGAGCCGCTTTCGAGATGCATTATTGCGCCCGTTCGCCGGAGAAGGCGGCGTTCAAGGAGCGCCTGGCGACCTGCGGCTTCGCGGCGCAGGTGCAGTTTCATTACGATAGCGGCGACGCGGGGCAGAAGCTCGACCTGGCGACGCTGCTGGCGAAGCCGGAAGAGGGCACGCACGTCTACGTGTGCGGTCCGCAGGGCTTTATCGAGTATGTGATGAACACGGCCAATGCGCAGGGCTGGCCAGCGGCGCAGCTGCACGTGGAATATTTCAGTGCGGCGGCGGTGGATACCAGCGGGGATGGGTCGTTCGAGGTCAAGCTGGCCTCGAGCGGGCAGACGTTTACCATCCCGGCCGGGAAGACGGTGATCAAGATCCTGGAAGAGCAGGGTGTGGTGATTCCGTATTCCTGCGAGGAGGGGGTGTGCGGGACCTGCCTGACGCGCGTGATCGAGGGTGTGCCGGATCACCGCGACATGTACCTGACCGAAGAGGAGCAGGCGGCGAACGATCAGTTTACGCCGTGCTGTTCAAGGGCGAAGACGCCAATGCTGGTGCTGGGCTTATAAAATCGGGAACCTTCCCCGTACGGTGGGCACTCCGTGCCCACGCGGCTACGTGCGTTTGCTTACACCTGTGACAGGGAGGTTTCGCCCGCAAACCTATCTCTGTGCCTGCGTCCCGACCCTACCGGGTGGTGATTCGACTTGCGGATGCCGCACCGCGTGGGCTCGGGAGCCCACCCTAAGAAACCGTGCTGGCATCTCGATGCCTACCGGGCGGTGTTTCGATTTGCAGGTGCAGTACAGCGTGGACACGGGTGTCCACCCTACACGGGACGGGTTTGGGTGCCGGCGCCACGCGTAACGTGCAGCATGCGGCTTGGGGTGCGGACCTTGGCGGTGTGCCAGACGCCGCGTGGTACGACCACGGCGCCGGTGCCATCCACGGCAATGCGCTCGATCGTGCCTTCACGTTCCAGCAACAACTCCACCGCGCCCGATAATAAGTAAACGAATTCGTCACCTTCCGGATGCATCTCCCAGGTCGGCCAATCCTCGGTGAACTCGTACTCGCTGATCAGCCATCCCCGGCCGCTTTGTTCAGCTTCGCCCTCGGGAAGCTGCCAGAACTCGGCGGCGGAAAACGTGCGCGCAGCGCCGTCTTCGGCAAGATGAACGTAGGTGTGCTGGGGATGCAGGACCATGACCGCTCCGATGGATGCGAAGGAAGTCCCGTCATCCTAGCATCACACCGGCCGCCCGGATCAGATCCAGGTAACGAAGCCGACCACCGCCTCCTGGAACGCCTGCGGCTGCTCGATCGCGCTCAGGTGCGACGCCTCCTGCAGCACCACCAGGCGCGCTTCGGGAATGCCATCGGCCAGCGCCTGCGCCATCGCCACCGGCGTGCCCTGGTCCAGTTCACCGGCAATCACCAGCGTCGGCACGGCGATCGAGCCCAGGCGCGAAGCCGTATCCACCTTGCCCACCGCATTGCAGCAGCCCACATAGCCGACCGCATCGGTGCTCACCACACGGCGGCGGAAGCGCGCCACGGTGCCCGGCTTCTGCGCACGGAAGCCATCGTGGAAGTAGCGCCCCATCACCGCATCGGCGATCGCCTCGATTCCCTGTTCGCGCACGGTGGCGATGCGCTGCTCCCAGACCGCCTGCGCGGCTTCCGGGTAGCCGCTCGTGGTATTCGCCAGCACCAGCGCGCGCACCAGGGCAGGGTGGCGCAGCGCCAGCTCCTGGCCGACCATGCCGCCCATCGACAAACCGACCCACACCACCGGCCCGGTATCGAGTTCGCGCAGCAGGCGCGCGGCGTCGTCGGCCAGTTCGGCCATCGAGTACAGGGCGTCGGGCGCATCGGAACTGCCATGCCCGCGGTGGTCGTAGGCGATCACGCGGTGTTCAAGCGCCAGGGTGTTGGCCAGCGTATCCCACATGGTCAGGTCGCAGCCCAGCGCGTGGCTGAGCACCACCGTGTGGCGCGGCGCCTTGCCATTGCGCGGTTCGCGCACGCTGTAGTGGAGTACCGGGCTGCTGGCGGTGCGGCCTTCGCGGCCGATGCCGCTGTGGCTTGCATCGGCCGGGGCGGCAGGCTCCAGCACGTACCCAATCTGTTCGCCCACCTCGCGCAGGATCGCCAGCGTATGCGTAAAGGCGGTATTCGCCGCCGGTACGCCGGCGTAGATGGCCGACTGCATCAGGATTTCCATGATCTCGTCGGGCGTGAGGCGGCTGCCCTCGTCGCCCAGCAGCGCGGCGCGCACGTGCAACTCGAATTCTTCCCAGCGCCCGAGCGCGACCGTGATCGACAGGACGATCGCGCGGCGCGTCTTGTGGTCCAGGCCGGGCCGGCCCCAGATCTCGTTCCAGGCGAAGCGGGTGATGAAATTTTGGAAGTCGGCATTGAAGCCGGTGGCCTTGTCCAGCGAACGGTCCACCCAGGCGTCGCCGAGCACATTGCGGCGGTTTTGCAGGCCGCGTTCGAAGTCGTGGTCAATCGGGTCGAAACTCATGTTTTGTCAATCACTCGTGAAAAGGGTGGTGGTGGCCGAAGGCGGCCATGTCGGCGCGCAGTCCGTCCAGCTGGCGCTCGGCCAGGCGGCGTGCGGGCAGGGCGGCGGTGGCGGGGTCGAAGATGCTGGCCAGCTTGTCGAGGTCCACATGCGAGGCCAGGGCCGGATCGGCCTGTACCGCCTCCTTCAGCAGTTCGTCGAGGCCGTGCTTGCCGCCGGCGGCGCGGCCGCTCAGGTCTTCCAGCAGCGCGTGCGCTTTCGGGCGGCCGACGGCCGAAGCCAGGTAGCTCGATGCCGCTTCCGCAAACACCAGTCCGTGCAGGGCGTGGATATTCGCCAGCATGCGCTCGCTGTCGACCTTCAGGCCGGCAAAGGCTTCGTGCAGCGCGCGCAGGGCGCCGTGCGCCGACAGGAACAGTTGCGGCCACTCGGCCAGTTCCGCCTGCCAGTTGCCGAGCCCGCGCTCGTGTTCTCCGTTCATGCAGGCCAGCAGGGCCGCCGCGTGCTGGGGAGTGCGCCGCGCCGCGGCAATCGTGATCATGGCCGACACCGGATTGCGCTTGTGCGGCATGGCCGAGGAGCCGCCGCGCCCGCCGCCGGAGGGCTCGGCCAGCTCGCCGATTTCTCCCTGCGCCATCAGACTCAGGTCGGTGGCCAGCTTGCCCAGGCTGCCGGTGAGTACGGCGACTTCCATGCCGAGCCGCACCCATTCGTCGCGCTGGGTATGCCAGGCGGCGTCGGCCACCTTCAGGCCCAGTTCGCGCGCCATGCGTTCGGCCACGGCATGCCCGGCCTCGCCCATCACCGACAGGGTGCCGACCGCGCCGCCCAGCTGCAGCTGCAGCGCGCGCGACGCCGCCTCGCGCAATCTCGCCCGTGCGCGCACCAGCGGCGCCAGCCAGCCGGCGGCCTTGAAGCCGAGACTGGTCACCTGGGCCGGCTGCATCAGCGTGCGCGCCAGTACAGGCGTGGCCAGGTGCGCGTCGGCCAGGCGCAGCAGGTGGCCGCACAGGTCGTGCAGGCCGTCGTCGAGCAGTTGCAGGGCTTCGCGCGTGACCAGCACCATCGCCGTGTCGATCACGTCCTGGCTGGTGCTGCCCCAGTGTACGTGGCGCGCCGCCGCTTCATCGTAGAGGCCGACGGTCCTGGTCAGTTCCTTCACCAGCGGAATGGCCAGGCTGCCGGCGCGGCGGCCGGCGACGATCAGGGCCGGGATGTCGTAGAGCTGGGCATTGCACACGCCCGCAATCGCGCTGGCGGCGGCCTTTGGAATCAGGCCTTCCTCGGCCTGGGCCCGCGCCAGGGCGGCCTCGAAACGGAACATCGCCTGCACGACCGCCGCGTCGTCGAAGGCGGCGATCATGTCGGGCGTGGTCAGGAAACTGTCGAAGATCGACACACTCATGCAGGCTCCCGTGGTTGATGCGTAGGCTTATGCATAGTCGAAGAAGACGGTTTCCTTCTCGGTCTGCATCCAGATGTCCCAATGATACTGCTCGTCGCCGGTTTTCCGCGCCAGCAGGGTGGCGCGGCGCTCTTCCGGCACCTGGTTCAGGATGGTCGACTGGGCCAGGCCGGTGTCGTCTTCCAAAAAGACGGCAGTGAACTGGTGCTTGACCAGGCCGCGCGCGAATACGGTCACGTACATGACCGGCTCGCCGCGCGTGGCCGGCTGCGGCAGCGACACGCGCATGCTGAACTCGCCGTCGGCGCCGCTCGGCACGCGGCGGAAACCGGGAATCGCCTGCTCGGCTTCAATGGCGGCGCCATCCGGCATCCAGGCTTCGATCTGGGCATCGTTGATCGGGTTGCCGTCGCCGTCGTAGATGACGCCGCTGACCAGGATGCTGGGGCCGTCGATCTTCAGGGTGCCGGGCTGCGCGGCGTCGGTGGCCCACTTCCAGGCTTCGTGCGAGAACGGGCCGATGGTTTGCGACGTCGTGATCTTTGCAGTGATGTTTTCCATGGTCGTCTCCTTACAGGCCCATCGGCGTGGCGTTGCGTCCGCGCAGGACGATGTCGAATTCGTAGCCGAGCATCTCGGCGCCCACGGTTTGCTCCAGGCTGAAGCGCGAAACCAGGCGCTGGCGCGCCGCTTCGTCGGGAATGCTCTGGAAGATCGGGTCGTAGTCGAACAGCGGGTCGCTCGGGAAGTACATCTGCGTCACCAGGCGCTGGGCGTACACGTTGCCGAACAGGGAAAAGTGGATGTGGGCCGGGCGCCAGGCTTTGTCGTGGTTGCCCCAGGGGTAGGGGCCGGGCTTGATGGTGACGAAGCGGTAGCGACCGTCGTCGTCGGTCAGCATCTTGCCGAGGCCATAGAAATTCGGGTCGAGCGGCGCGGCGTGCTGGTCGCGGCTGTGCCAGTAGCGGCCGGCCGAGTTGCATTGCCAGACTTCGACCAGCGAGTTGCGCACCGGCTTGCCGTCCTCGTCGAGCACGCGGCCGGTGACGACGATCTTTTCGCCCAGCGGCTCGGATTCGCCGTGCGCAGTCAGGTCGGCGTCGTGCGGCAGCAGGATGCGCGGGGTGGCGGCGATGTTCTGCGATACCGGCACGGGCGCCTCGATGCGCAGGCTCGGCTGCAGGGGGCCGCGCTTGACGGTGGATTTATACGGGGGATAGATGAGTTCCGGCCAGGTGCCCGGTTCGACGGTATCGAATTTCACGGCGTGTCTCCTTCGCTTTGGTCTTGGTGCCAAAAATGGTAGGCAATCACGCATTTACTCACAAGCGGTGGCGTAACGGCGATGATCGCAGAGCGCACGAAGTGTGCGATACTCGCACAAACCGTGGATTTTCTGCTCACAATGGCGCCAGACAGCGAAGCACCTCTCGAACGCGACCTCGTCACCGGCCTGGAAAAGGGCCTGAAAGTCATCGAAGCCTTCGACCAGGAGCGCTCGCGCCTGACCATTGCCGAAGTCGCCGAAGCCACCGGCCTGACCCGCGCCGCGGCCCGGCGCTACCTGATCACGCTGACCCACCTCGGCTACATGCGCCACGAAAACAAGCTGTTTTCGCTGACGCCGGCAGTGCTGCGGCTGGGCCAGTCCTACCTGCACTCGGCGCGCCTGCCGCGCATTGCCCAGCCGCTGCTGTACCGGCTGGCCTACTCGCTCGGCGAGGCCGCCTCGGTAGGGGTGCTCGACCACGACCAGCTGGTGTGCGTGGCGGCGGTCAGCGCCGGGCAGCTGGTGTCGGCCACGCTGCAGCCGGGCACGCGGGTGCCGGCCTACTGCACCGCGAACGGGCGCATGCTGCTGGCCAGCCTGTCGCAGGAGCAGATCGATCGCTTCCTGGGCCGCGCCGAGCCCGAGCAGATCACCCGGCATACCATCGTCAACAAGGAGCGCCTGGCGCTGGAAATCGCGCGGGCGCGGGCGCAGGGCTATGCGCTGGTCGACCAGGAGCTGGAGCTGGGCTTGCGCACGGTGGCTGTCCCGTTGCGCAATTTCCGCGGCGAGGTGGTGGCGGCGATGAATGTCAGCGTGCACGCCGGCAGGTTGCCGGTGGAGCAGATGGTCGAGCACTGTTTGCCGGCGATGATCAAGATCCAGGTGGAATTGGGGGCTTTACTATGAATGCGGGCTCCCGTCATTTTCTGTTTCTCGGAATTATTTTATTGTTAATATAAGCGGATCATTCGTCTATTTAGCGTCAACGAGAGGATGCCGCGCATGCCCTTAATCTCCAACGAGCCTGGCAGGCAAGATTTACCCCGCTACAGCATGTGAGGCATGATGCTCCCGCTCGCATTGATGGCTTCCGTTTGGTGTGTCAGCGTTCCTGCGCATGCAGGCGTACCAGTTTTGTGCGGAAATGGCATAAGCTGGGCGTCGGCGACGTTTGTGTCGATGTATTCCGAAGAGAGCAAAACCAGTATGCGCATCCAGCGTTACACGAATGCCGTTCGCATCGACATCGACAGCGCTGGTGCAGAGAAATCCTTGATCGAACTGGAAAAAGGCGAACAGTTTTACCGTGGCGCAGTTCACGGACCCAAGGACTTCATGTTTGCCGACCTCGCGGCCAGTGCACCGGTTCATATCCTCCAGAAGAAGTTTGCCACGCCATGCGATGCGTTCCTGGCATCGGCGTTCCAGCTAACACCCGGCAAGGACGATGGGTGGGGCAGGGGCGCCGACAGGGTTACCGGGACAGTCGAGGGCGAACGCGATTCATTGCGCTATACGCTCGATTTCTATGCGAACGGGGTGCGGCAACCCGAAAAACGCGTCGTTGGAAAATGGGCAGCGACAGCGATCAATGCGATTCCACTCGAAACGGACATTCGGGGGTGGGTGCTACAAAGAGGGGATGGCAACACGCCTGAAAAGATGGCGTCGACGACCATTCAAGAATGGTACGAACTGCGCGGCAATACCCGCTAGGCTCACATGCCGTACCTTCTGGCTTTGTCATCTGCGATCAATCTTTAATTGACTTAGTGACAACAGTTGTCTCTTTTTCGCGAACAAATGTTCGTTAATGCCCGATGCCTGTCCTCGTTGAACGACAGGCAGTAAGCCAGTCGGCTCGCACGGTATCCGTGCGCCGAAGGCTGCATATCGCTCAAATTGTTGCATAAGCATAGGACGAATCGTTATTGGTGTCACAATGGCCTCCCTGTTAAGCTTGGTCACCGTCGGCAGCCATGGAGCTGTCGCCTCACATCCAAGAAAACAGAGAGAATTCATGAGCTGCAGACACCCACACGCCAACCCGGCCCGCGCCGTCCTCGTACTCGGCCTGATCGCCGCCCTGGTCCCACCAGCGGCCTTCGCCCAGACCGCCCCAGTCCCCCAGGACGCGCAACAAGACAACGCCCAGCTGCAAACCGTCGTCGTCACCGGCACCCGCTCCCTGAACCGCCGCACCCTGGAAACCGAGTCCCCGGTCGACGTCATCGGCAGCAAGGAGCTGCTGAGCACCGGATCGAGCGAGCTGGCCACCGTGCTGGGCCGCCTGCTGCCGTCGATGAACTTCCCGCGCCCGACCGGCGCCGACGCCAGCGACGCGGTGCGTCCGGCACAGCTGCGCGGCCTGTCGCCCGACCAGACCCTGGTGCTGGTGAACGGCAAGCGCCGCCATGCGTCGAGCGTGGTGAACGTCAACGGCACCCTCGGCCGTGGTTCGGCCCCGGTCGACCTGAATGCGATCCCGCTGGCCGCCATCGACCACATCGAGGTGCTGCGCGACGGCGCCGCCGCCCAATACGGCTCGGACGCGATCGCGGGCGTGGTCAACATCATCCTGAAAAAGGGCGCCGATGGCGGCGAGGCCGAGCTGGTCTACGGCCAATACGACAAGGGCGACGGCGAACAGGTGACCGTGCGCGGCTCGGCTGGCTTCAAGATCGGCGAGGATGGCTGGGTGCGCGTGGCGGTGGAAGCGGCCGACCGCGACTACACCAACCGTGCCTTCGCCGACCCGCGTCCGTCGGCCGGCCCGCGCCAAGGCACCGTGACCCAGCGCTACGGCGACCCGGACAGCAAACCGCGCACGCTGTTCCTGAATAGCCAGATCCGCATCAACGAGAACATGGACTGGTACGGCTTCGCCAACTACGGCGAGCGCAAGACCTCGTCGGCAGCGACCTTCCGCACCGCCTTTACCGACAACACGCAGACCACGCTGCGCACCCCGTTGTATCCCGAAGGCTTCAGCCCGCTGCTGGACAGCAAATCGGAAGACTCATCGCTGGTCACCGGCCTGCGCGGCGACCTGGCCGGCTGGCGCTGGGATGCGAGCGTCAACTTCGGCCGCAACCGCTTCACGCTCGACGTCGACAACACCGTCAACTACAGCCTGGGCGCCGCCAGCCCGACCAGCTTTTATGCGGGCGAGCTGATCTCGACCCAGAAGCTGGCCAACCTCGATGTCGCGCGCGACATTCCGGTCTCCTTCATGAGCGGCCCGCTGACGGTGGCCCTCGGCGCCGAGGCGCGTTTCGAGTCGTACAAGATCGGCGCGGGCGAAGCGAATTCGTATTTCGGCGGCGGCGCCCAGGGTTACTCCGGCTTCCGTCCCGAGAACGCCGGCAAGAACACGCGCAACAACAAGTCGCTCTACCTGAACCTGGAAGGCGAGATCACGCAGGACCTGTCGGGTGCGCTGGCGGTGCGCCATGAGCGCTACAGCGACTTCGGCAACACCACCTCGGCCAAGGCCTCGGCGCGCTACGCATTCACGCCGGAATTCGCGCTGCGCGGCACCGCGTCGAGCGGCTTCCGCGCGCCCTCGCTGGCCCAGTCGTTCTACACGATCACGACCACCAATTCGCTGCTGGTGAACGGCACCAGCGCGCTGGTCGAAACCGGCACCTTCCCGGTCGCCAGCGCCGCCGCCGCCGCCCTCGGCGCGCAGCCGCTGAAGGCGGAAAAGGCGCGCAACCTGAGCATCGGCGCGCAGTGGCAGCCAACCCGCAACTGGACCACGACCCTCGATCTCTACCGCATCGACATCGACGACCGCATCGTGTTCTCGTCGAACCTGCAGCTGGCCAATGCGCCGGCGCTCGCCAATACCCTGGCCAGCCAGGGCATCTACGTCGGCGCCGCGCGCTACTTCACGAATGCCGTGGACACCCGCACGAAGGGCGTGGACCTGGTCAGCACCTATCGCCTGAACCTCCAGCAGTACGGCCGCGCCGACCTGACGCTCGCCTACAACCACAACGACAACGAAGTAAAACGCGTGGCCGACTCGCCGGCCGTGCTGGCGGCGCAGAACCTGCGCCTGGTTGACCGCCAGACCGTGAACCGCCTGACCGTCGGCTCGCCGAAGGACAAGTTCAGCCTGGCCGGCGACTACACCCGCGGCATCTGGAACGGGCGCGCCACCGTCACCCGTTACGGTGAGTTCACCGTGCCGCAGAACGACCCGGCGCTGGACCAGGACTACGATCCGCAATGGGTGCTCGACCTGGCCGCCAGCGTGCGTGTCGGCAGCGGGTGGCGCCTGACCGCCGGCATCGACAACGCCACTAACCGCTATCCGGCGCAGGTGACCTCGCTGGCCAACCTGAACGTGAACGGCACCCAGCCGTACAGCGTGTGGGCGCCGAACGGCTTCAATGGCCGCTACTACTACCTGAAGGCGGGCTATACCTGGTGATGAAAAGCCGCCTGCGCTCCCGCGGCGCAGGCGGCATTCCGGTGTGTGCGATCAGGCCGGGACGTCTTCGATCGTCCTGGCCGCGCCGCCGGCGGTCTGCTGGCGGAACGCCTTGGGTGTTACGCCGATCAGCTTCTTGAACAGGCGGCTGAAGTAGGCCGGGTCCTGGAACCCGAGTTCGTAGGCGATGCTGGCGATCCCCGCCGGTACGTAGGTCAGCTTGCGGCAGGCTTCGAGCATCAACCGGTCTTGCGTGATCTCGAAGGCCGACTTCCCCGACAGCTTCAGGCACAGCCGGTTCAGGCGCGTCGGCGCCACCCGCAGCAGGTCGGCATAACGCCTGACCTGCCATTGCTCCCTGTAGTGCCGCTCGACTTCGACCCGGAAGCGGCTGAACAGCTCGAAATCGCCGCGGCCGGAGGTGTCGGCAATCCTCCGTTCGGCCTGTACTCGCACCAGCATCAACAGCGCGCTGCGCGCCAGCCATTCCAGCATCAGCGTATGGCCCTGGCGCGGCCAGGCGGCCTCGAAGATCAGGTTCTGCAGCAGGGCTTCGATGCGGGCGCAGGTCTCGGGTACGGCATCGAGCCGGACAGCCAGCGGCTGCACGAACAGCGGCGTGAACAGGTCGCCTTCGTGGCCGTCCGCCGCGAACAGCATGTCCTGGTCGATGGTCAGCACGTAGCCGTGGGCCTCGGCGGAGAAATCGAAGCCGTGCGGCAGCGAGGGGTGGATGGTCAGCGCCACCGGCCCGTCGCATTCCCACAGGTCGCCGTCGATGTTCGCGCGGACTTGTCCCCCCAGTAAAAAAAGTACCTGGAACAGGCCGGCATGGGTGTGGGTGTCGATATGCCAGTCGTATTTGCGGCTGCGCGTTTCGATCAGCTCGATATGCACGCCTTCGGCGTCCGTGCCCCGCTTGAGCTCGCCGTACAAGGCGAATTGCGGGATCCGGGCGGGAAGGTGCGAGGTCGTCGAATGCATGGCTGGTCTGGAGTGTCCGCTGGCGAATGCAAAAATAGTACAAGTTTTATCGCGTTTCATCCATTCATATCGGTGGCCTTGCGCGCTACGATCTCCTTATACAAAACACAAACGGAGACATCACCATGCGTACCCAGGTCGCCATCATCGGCGCTGGTCCGGCCGGCCTTTTGCTATCCCATCTGCTGCACCTGAACGGCATCGAGTCGGTGGTGCTCGAGTCGCGCAGCCGTCTTGAGATCGAAGCCACGATCCGCGCCGGCGTGCTGGAACAGGGCAGCATGGACATCCTCAACGACGCCGGCGTCGGCGCGCGCATGCGTGCGGAAGGGGCGCTGCATCATGGCGTCGAATTCGCCTTCGGCGGGCGCCGCCACCGCATCGACCTGACCGAACTGACAGGCAAGGCGATCACCGTCTATCCGCAGCACGAGGTCATCATCGACCTGGTGGCGGCGCGCCTGGCTGCCGGCGGGCAGATCCTGTTCGAGACGAGCGAGGTGGCGCTGGACGGCACCGATGGCGTGCGTCCGTCGGTGAGCTTCGTGCATGCGGGCGAGGCGCAACGCATCGAGGCCGATTTCGTGATCGGCTGCGACGGCTTTCATGGCGTGTCGCGCCCGGCGATTCCATCTTCGCTGCGCCAGGACTTTCAACGGACCTATCCGTTCGGCTGGTTCGGCATCCTGGTGGAATCGGCGCCGTCATCGAATGAACTGATCTACGCGCAGCACGAACGCGGCTTTGCGCTGGTGTCGACGCGCTCGCCCACCGTGCAGCGCCTGTACTTCCAGTGCGACCCGAAGGACCACGTCGACAACTGGTCGGACGACCGTATCTGGGCCGAGCTGCACGGCCGGCTGGAGAACGACGACGGCTGGAAACTGAACGAAGGGCGGATTTTCCAGAAGGGGATCATCGGCATGCGCAGCTTCGTGTGTGCGCCGATGCGTTCGGGGAGGCTGTTCCTGGCGGGGGATGCGGCGCACATCGTGCCGCCGACCGGGGCCAAGGGGATGAACCTCGCGATTTCGGACGTGAAGATCCTGGCGCAGGCGCTGGACGACTTCTACAAGAAGGGCAGCGAGGCGGGGCTGGATGGGTATTCGGAGACGGCGCTCAAGCGCATCTGGCGCGCGGAGTATTTCTCGTGGTGGATGACGAGGATGCTGCACACGTTCGCGGATGCGTCGCCGTTCGAACGCCAGGTGCAGAGGGCGGAGCTGGAGAATGTGGTGGCGTCGCGGGCGATGAGTACGGCGTTGGCGGAGAATTATGTGGGGGCGTTTTAGGGCGAGTGATCCGGAAGAAGAAATCGCAGCGCGAATGTTCGGTGTCCGTTGAACGCGTGGACGGCGTAGCCGTCTTGCGCGGCCCGGTCCACCCTACATCAACGTTCTTCGGTGATCGAGGTCAGGAGGGCGACCGTGTCGTGGGCGCCCATCTTCGCGGCGGCGTCCAGCGCCGAAATGCCGGCGGCGTCGACGGCGAAGGGATCGGCGCCGCGCGCCAGCAGCAGGCGGGCGATGTCGACGCGGTTGAACATGGCGGCGATCATCAGCGCGGTCTTGCCGTTCGGGCCGGCGGCGTCGACCCCGGCGCCGCTGTCGAGCAGTAGCGTGGTCACGGCCAGGTCGCCCTTGAAGGCGGCGCCGGCCAGCGGGGTCTGGCTGGCGTCGTTCAGCAGTTCCGGGTCGGCGCCGTGTTCCAGCAGCACGCGCGCGGCGTCCAGGTGGCCGTGGTAGCAGGCCAGCATCAAGAGGCTGTCGCCGCGTTCGTTGCGCAGGTTAGGCGGCAGGCCCTGGCCCAGCAGCGTGGCCAGCTCGCCGGCTTCCCCGGTGCGCGCGTGCTGGAACACGCGGCGCACGAAGGCGAGGGTGTCTTCGTCGAGCTCGCTGGGGTTGGCGGGGCGGGTCGGTTCCTGGGCTTGCATCGGGTTCTCCTGTTCGGTAGTCAGGACTGCATTACATCACAGGCGGGCGAAGGGCGTCGCCGCGGGACCCTAGCGCGCGGGCGTCGTGGTGCGCGCCGGCGCGGCTTTCGCCCGCAGCAGCGGATAGGGATTGATGGCGCCGCCGCTTTCGTAGATACCATAGTGCAGGTGCGGCGGCGTTCCGGCCGCGTTGCCGGTGGTGCCGACATAGCCGAGGATGGTGCCTGGACGCACGCGCTGGCCGTTCTCGATGTCGGCATAGCGGTCGAGGTGCGCATAGTAGTGGCGCTGGCCGCCGGGACCGAGCACCCACACCACCTGGCCGCCGAGCGAATTGGTGCTCACGCGCAGTACCACCCCTTCGGTGGCCGACACCACGGCCGTGCCGCGCTTGGCAAAGATGTCGATGCCTTCGTGCCGGCGCCCGCCGCTGCGCGCGCCGCCCCAGGTGTCGCGCAGGGCGCGCGCTTCGACGCCGCGCACCGGCACCGGCAGGGCTGTCGGCACCGGTTGCGATGCCAGGCGCATCGCATACAGCGCGTTCTTGATATACGGGCCGAACAGCGCGTAGGCGCCGACAAACAGGGCAATCAGGACCAGGCTGCGCAGCAGTATTCGCATGGGATAAGGAGTAGGGTAGGCGCTGCCCGGCGCGCGGGACGGCGCCGGACGCAAGAATGCGCAGGCGAGCGGTGTGTGCCGCTGCGCCTGCGCCGGTCGGAGTCATGGCGGCGGAGGATGCCGCCGGAGTTCAATTCTCCTTGCCTAACACGTCCTGGTCCAGGCTGCGCTTCGATTGCAGCGTGCTGGACTGTTGCGACCCGGATTGCCCGGATTGAAACTGCTGGGACCCCGACTGCTGGGAACCGGATTGCTGCAGGCCCGACTGTTGCGAACCGGATTGCGAACCGGACTGCTGCAGGTTCGACTGCTGGCCCTGCGGCTGACCGCTTTGCTGGTTGCCGGCTGCACCGCCCGAGCGGCTGCCCGTGCCGAGTGCCGGGGTGACATCGTCGTCCAGGTCGGCCGATTGCATGTTGCCCGCCCGGTTGCCGCTGTCGCGTGCCGATGGCTTGCCGATACCGCCGTCGCGCACACCGTTGTTCAGGTTGCCGGTCGTCCCGGTGATGCCGGCACTGCTGGTGCCGACGCCGCTCAGTTCGTCGTAGTTGCGGCCTTTCGTACCTTTACCCTTGTTTTCACCCATTCTGGCCTCCCGCTTTGAATGTCGATGACCCATGGTAGCGCGTCGCCAGTGTGGGGCAATAGGAGAGAGGGCGACAAGTCTGTAGGAATGGTCGGACGGCGCCTCAGCCTAGTCCGAGCAAAAAGGCTGGATACCGCAGCGCAGCGTGCTTTACTCGGCCATCCGCCCGTAGAATACGTGCTCCCATCCATGTCGATTCACAGGGGCCGCCTCCATGTCTTACATGCTGTTGATCCACGAACCCGTCAGCCAGCGCGCCACCCGCAGCGAAGCCGAGGGCCGCGCCCTGTATGAGCGCATGCTGCGCTTCGGCGATGCCCTGCGCGAGGAAGGCGTGCTGCTCGACGCGCAATCGCTGGCGCCGCTGGGCCAGGCGGCGCGGGTGCGTGTCGACAGCGGCAAGGCGCGGGTGGTCGATGGTCCGTTTGCCGAGGCCAAGGAGATGATCGGCGGCTTTTTCCATGTGAACGTGGCTACGCGCGAAGAAGCGCTGGCGCTCGCCGCACGTTGCCCTGCGGCCGAGTGGGCCACTGTGGAGGTGCGCGGCTTGGCGCCTTGCTACGAGCGTTGACCAGTGCGCTAAATAATTTTTGCAGGGCGTGTCGATTTCCGGCGCGCCCGTTCGTCGTGTTGTCGAAAGCCGGTTTTCACGGGTCGCCCGACCCGGACCGGTGTCTTCAAGCACAGGAGAACGAACATGCGCTACATGATCATCGTCAAGGCCACGCCCGAGTCCGAAGCCGGCTGCATGCCCGGCGAAGACTTGCTCAATGCAATGGCCGACTACCACGGCGAGCTGGCCCGTGCCGGCGTCCTGCTCGACGCCAGCGGCCTGCATCCGAGCAGCCACGGCATGCGCATCCGCTACCGCGGCGGCGAACGCACCGTGATCGACGGTCCGTTTACGGAGTCGAAGGAAATGATCGCCGGCTTCACCATGATTGGAGTGCGCTCGCGCGAGGAAGCCCTGGAATGGGCGCGCCGCTTTCCGAACCCGCGCGGCGAGGGCCTGGACGCGGAAATCGAAGTGCGCCAGATCATCGAGCTCGACGATTTTCCGGAAACGCCGGCCATCGAGCGCTTCCGCGAGCTGGAAGCCGGCGGCCCGGTCCAGCACTGAGCGCCGCGCGACACCATCCTCGACCACATAGAACAGGGATATCCCATGCACAAGCAGATCTTCGTGAACCTGCCGGTCAAAGACATCGGCAAGACCCGTGAATTCTTCGGCAGCCTCGGCTTCGCCTTCAATCCGCAGTTCAGCGACGAGCGCGCGCTCTGCATGATCATCGGCGAGAACATCTACGCCATGCTGCTGCAGGAAAGCTACTTCCAGACCTTTACCACGAAGCCGGTGGCGGACGCCAGGACCAGCACCGAGGTGCTGACCTGCCTGTCGTGCGACAGCCGCGAGCAGGTCGACAGCCTGGTGGCGAAAGCGCTTGCCGGCGGCGGGCGGGCGCCGAATGCCAGCCAGGACCATGGCTTCATGTACTACCACGCCTTCGAGGATCTCGACGGCCACGGTTGGGAGCTGATGTACATGGACCCGAACGCCGTGCCGCCGCACTCCTGATGCACGCCACCACCAGGGCGGCCACGGACAAGGCCATCGCCGCGGTCTGGCGCATCGAGTCCGCGAAGATCGTGGCCGGCGTGGCGCGCCTGGTGCGCGACATCGGCCTGGCCGAGGAACTGGCCGGCGACGCCCTGGTGGCCGCGCTGGAAACCTGGCCGGGCGCCGGCTTGCCCGACAACCCAGGCGCCTGGCTGATGCGCACGGCAAAGAACGCCGCGCTCGACCGCCTGCGCCGCGACAAGCTGCTCCGGGAAAAGCTCCAGCAGATCGGGCTCGACCTGGAAGCGCAGGAGGCCGCCACCGTGCCGGACTTTGTCGACAGCCTGGACGAGGCGCGCAGCGGCGTCGGCGACGACCTGCTGCGCCTGATATTCATCGCCTGCCATCCGATCCTGCCGCAGGAGGCGCGCCTCGCCCTGACCCTGAAGCTGGTCGGCGGCCTGGCTACGCACGAGATCGCGCGCGCCTTCCTGGTGCCGGAGCCGACGGTCGCGCAGCGCATCGTGCGCGCCAAGCGCAGCCTCGGCCAGGCCGGCGTGCCGTTCGAACTGCCGCCGCGCGCGGAGCTGGTCGAGCGCCTGGGCTCGGTGCTCGAGGTGGTCTACCTGGTTTTCAACGAGGGCTACACGGCCACGGCCGGCGACGACTGGATGCGCCCGGCGCTGCTGGACGAAGCGCTGCGCCTGGGCCGCATGCTGGCCGGGCTGGCGCCGCTGGAGCCGGAGGCGCATGGCCTGATCGCGCTGATGGAATTGCAGGCCTCGCGCGCCAAAGCGCGGGTGGATGCGGCCGGGCGGCCGGTGCTGCTGCTGGAGCAGGACCGCGCGCGCTGGGACGGCCTGCTGATCCGGCGCGGGCTGGCGGCGCTGGCGCGCGCCGAACAACTCGGCGGCCAGCTCGGCCCCTACGCGCTGCAGGCCGCGATTGCCGCCTGCCATGCGCGGGCGCGCACGGCGCAGGACACCGACTGGGCGCGGATCGCGGCGCTGTACGGCGACCTGGCGCACGCCATGCCCTCGCCGGTGGTCGAACTGAACCGGGCCGTGGCGGTGGGCATGGCCGAGGGGCCGGCGGCCGGCCTGGCGCTGGTCGACGTGCTGGCGGGCGAAACACTGCTCAGGGATTACCAGTGGCTGCCGAGCGTGCGCGGCGACCTGCTGGAAAAGCTGGGGAGGAGGGAAGAAGCGCGCGCCGAGTTCACCCGCGCCGCGGCGCTCACTGCAAATGCGCGCGAACGCGCCTTATTGGAAGAGCGTGCCCGCGCAAACGACTAAGCGTGGCGCGGGGCCGTAGGGTGGGTTCTCGAACCCACCACTCCAAAATCGCCTACGGGCGCCGAAGTTCGTAGGGTGGACTCCCGAGTCCACGCTGTCGTACGTATGCGAACCACAAGCTATTTCAATAACCCATTGCGCACACAATCCGGGGCTCCTGCCGCATATCGACATGCGTCCGCCGTACAGCGTGGACTCGGGAGTCCACCCTACAACTGCGGAAAAACAGAACCGTGGTGCTGATCGTAGGGTGGGTTCTCGAACCCACCACCGAGACGATGGCATGCCGCCACGGCAATACCAGCTTACTCCGCGTGATGCGTTTTCTCGTACTCGTCCGCTTCCGCCTTGGTCGCGTGCACGATGCCATCCGGATGCTCCGGTGGGGTGTACAGCGTGTACAAGCGCATCGGCTCGGTTTGCGAGGTATTGATCACATTGTGCTCGGTGCCGGCCGGGATCACGACCGCGACGCCGTCTTCCAGCTTGTGCTGTTCGCCGTCCAGGATCGCCACGCCTTCGCCCGCTTCCACGCGGATGAACTGGTCGTGGCCGGTGTGGTGTTCCAGGCCAATCTCTTCACCCGGCTGCAGGGTCATGATGACCAGCTGGCTGCGCTCGGTGGTGTACAGGACTTCGCGGAAGTTGTTGCCCGCGAGCGTTTTTTGTTCGATGTTAATGCTAAAGCCCGACATGATTTCTCCAAAATAAACTGGCTGCGCCGTGTTGAGCGCTGCTCAATATTGATTGTATAGCAGCGAATCCGGGCTTGCTGGCAGCGGCCCTTTCCTTGCCATCGATGAAACGATGGGACCTGGACTGCGGCTCCGCTTATAGCAACTACGGATGTTTATATGGGAAATTTATCGTTCTTGCAGAAGTGAACATGCCCTATACTGCACGGCTCGTTATTTCGCCGTTGGAGAATTCATGGGCAATCGCCGCACTTTCATCGCCGTCGCAGCCGCGCTTGCCGCGCAGCTGTCGTTCGCTGCCACCGCACACGCCGACCAGCTGGCCGACATCAAGAAAAAGGGCGAGATCGTCTTCGGCGTGCTCGGCACCGACGAACCGAACAGCTTCATCGACCCGAAAACCCGCGAACTGGTCGGCTACGAGATCGACCTGGCCAAGGCCGTGGCGAAAAAGATCGGCGTCAAGCCGGTGTTCAAGCAATTGTCGGTGGCCGCCCGCATTCCGGAGCTGCAGCAGGGCCACGTCGACGTGCTGGCCGCCACGCTCACCCACAACAAGGAACGCGAATCCCAGGTCGACTTCGCGCTGACCCACTTCGTCACCGGCTCGAAAGTCATGGTGCGCAGCGCCAGCGGCATCAAGGCGCTGCCGCAACTGGCCGGCAAGAAGGTCGTTACCGTCCGCGGCGGCACCCAGGAAACGAACATCCGCGCCGCCGTCCCGACCGCGAACATCGTCACCTTCGAGAACACCCAGCAAGCCTTCCAGGCGCTGCAGCAGGGCAAGGGCATCGCCTACGTGAACGACGAATCCTCGCTGCTGGCCGACTACGGCAAGCTGGGCCCGGCAGCCAAGAACTTCACCATCCTGCCGACCAGCATCGGCGTCGAGTCGATCGCGCTCGGCCTGCGCAAGGGCGAGAAGAACCTGAAGGGCGTGGTCGACGCCACCCTGCGCGAGCTGGAAACCAGCGGCGCGGCCAATCAATTGTTCAACAAGTGGTACGGCCCGGGCACCCGCCCGAACATCGCCAAGCGCAACTTCACCATCAGCACCGACAAGATCTAAGTTGTCGCTTTGAGCTTTTTCGATCCATCCATACTGCAATCCGGCCAGTACCATGACTGGCTGGTGCAGGGTCTCATCCTTTCCCTGCAATTGACGGCGGCCAGCTTTGTGCTGGCCTTGCCGTTTGGCGCGCTCGTGGCGCTGATGCGCACTTCGCCGAACCGCGTGCTGCAATCGATCGGCGCCGTCATCGTCGAGAGCATCCGCAACGTGCCGCTGCTGGCGCACCTGCTGTTCTGGTACTTCGCCTTTCCCGAGCTGCTGCCCGAGCCGGTGAAGATGGCGCTCTACGACAGCAATCCGGAAGCGATTTGCGCCGTGATCGCCCTCAGCCTGTACGCCGGCGTGCACATGGCCGAGGACATCCGCAGCGGCATCCGCGCCGTGCCAGCCGCCCAGCTCGAAGCCGCGCGTTCGCTGGGCCTGGGGCGCTTCGCCGCCGTGCGCCTGGTGCTGATGCCGCAGGCGATCCGCATTTCCGTGCCGCCGCTGCTGTCGCAGACCGTGAACCTGTGGAAGGACACCAGCGTGGCCACCGTGATCGGCGCCGCCGAAATGATGTACCAGGCCGCGCGCGTGGAAACCGCAAGCTTTCGCAGCGTGGAGGCGTTTACGTTTGCGACGCTGGCTTACCTGACGGTTTCGCTGCTGATTTCCCTGGCCGCGCAGCTGTACGGGCGCCGCTTCCCGGTGCGCACGGTGTAAGGGAGACGGCATGATCGAACTGATCCAGGAATACTGGCTGTACTTCCTCGTCGGCCAGTACCCGAATGGGCCGCTGGGCGGCCTGTCGCTGACGATCTTGCTGTCCGGCGCGGCGCTGCTGCTGGCGATGCCGCTCGGTTTGCTGCTGGGCATCGCCCGCGTGAGTCCCTTCCGCGCCGTGCGCTGGCCCGCCACCGCGCTGGTGCAGGTGGTGCGCGCCGTGCCATTGCTGCTGGTCGTGTTCTGGGCCTACTTCTTCCTGCCGGCCGTGACCGGCGTGAAGACCGGCCAGGCTACCACCATGCTGATGACGCTGGTGCTGTTCGACGCCGTCTACCTGGCCGAGATCGTGGCCGCCGGCATCCGCGCGCTGCCGAAAGGGCAGATGGAAAGCGCGCGCTCGCTCGGCCTGGGCTACTTCGGGGCGCTGCGCCTGGTGGTGCTGCCGCAGGCGCTGAAGAACGTGCTGCCTTCGCTGGTGAACCAGCTGGTATCGACCATCAAGGCGACGTCGCTCGGCTACATCATCGGCCTGTCCGAGGTGTCGTTCATCGCCACCCAGGTTAATACCCTGGTGTTTACCAAGGCGGTCGAGGTCTACATTATCCTGGCGCTGACCTATTTCGTGCTGTGCTTCGGGTTGTCACGGCTGGCCTTCATGCTGGAACGCCGGCTCGGGCGCCGGTCGAGCCAACAAGGCACGCCGGTGGCGCCCATTTCGCTGTAAGGATTCGAACGATGATCGTTCTGGAACAAGTCAACAAGTGGTACGGCGAGTATCACGCGCTGGTCGACGTGTCTGAAACCGTCGGCAAGAACGAGGTGGTGGTGGTGTGCGGGCCGTCGGGCTCCGGCAAATCGACCCTGATCCGCACCCTGAACCGGCTGGAAGACATCGACGGCGGCCGCATCGCCATCGATGGCCGCGACATCCACGCGCGCGGTCTTGACGTGAACACGCTGCGCGCCGGGATCGGTTTCGTGTTCCAGCAATTTAATCTGTTCCCGCACCTGACGGCGCTGGAGAACTGCATGCTGGCGCCGGTGTCGCTGAAGCGCGCCAGCAAGGCCGAGGCGCGTGCCTTTGCCATGGAACTGCTCGACGGCGTGGGGCTGGCGCACAAGGCGGACGCGTATCCGCACGAGTTGTCCGGCGGCCAGCAGCAGCGCGTGGCGATCGCCCGCGCACTGGCCATGCGGCCGCCGATCATGCTGTTCGACGAACCGACCAGCGCGCTCGATCCGGAAATGGTGGGTGAGGTGCTGCAGGTGATGCGCAAGCTAGCCGGGCAGGGCATGACCATGGTGTGCGTGACCCACGAGATGGGCTTCGCGCGCGACGTGGCGGACCGGATCTGGTTCATGGCGGAGGGGAAGATCCTCGAGAAAGCCGAGCCGGAGGCGTTCTTCGCGAACCCGCAACATCCACGGGCGCAGCAGTTCCTGGCGGATCGCAGCAATCGTTGAGTAACGGCCATGCCTGTGGTGGCCTCGGACTGTAACCGTACGGTGGGCACGCTGTGCCCACGCGGAATCATGCATATCGTTGGCGTCCTTTCAGACGCGCGATGTGATCGTCGAAACGTCTCGGGATAATCATTCGGATGCGCGTCCACATGGCCACGTCTCGGGTTCAAACACCGCCAACATAGCAGCGCGTTCCGCGTGGGCACGGGGTGCCCACCCTACGGTTGTCGCTGCGTCATCCGGTTACCGCAACAATCGCTATTTCTGTACCTTCGACAAATCCAGCTCGACCCAGGTCGGCACGTGGTCGCTCGGCTTCTCCCGTCCGCGCACCTCGTGGTCGGTCCCGGCCGCAACCAGGGCCGGCGCCAGGCTGGGGCTGAGCAGTAGGTGGTCGATCCGCAGCCCGGCATTCCTCCCATAGGCATTCCGGAAATAATCGTAGAACGTATAGATCACCTCGCCCGGATGCATGGTTCGCAGCGCATCGGTCCAGCCCTGCGCCACCAGCCGGTGGAAGGCTTCGCGCGTCTCAGGCCGGAAAAGAGCGTCGTCGCCCCAGCGCTCGGGCTTGTACACGTCGAGCTCGGTCGGCATCACGTTGTAGTCGCCGGCAATCACCACCTTCGCACCGGTCTCCAGCAACTGCGCCGCGCGCGTGATCAGGCGCTCGAACCAGGCCAGCTTGTACTCGAACTTCGGCCCCGGCGCCGGGTTGCCGTTCGGCAAATACAGGCCACAGACCACGATGTCGTTCACCACCGCCTCGATATAGCGGCTCTGCTCGTCGCTCGGGTCGCCCGGCAGGCCGCGCGTGACTTCCACCGGGTCGACGCCGCGCGCCAGGATCGCGACCCCGTTCCAGCTTTTCTGGCCGTGCCAGATGGCGCCGTAGCCGGCTGCGTTGATTTCCGCCAGCGGGAAGCGCTCCTGCGGCGCCTTCAGTTCCTGCAGGCAGGCGACGTCAGGTTTGGTTTCTTCCAGCCACTGGAGCAGGGCAGGCAGGCGGCTGCCGATGCCGTTGACGTTGAACGTGGCGATGCGCATGGATTCTCCGATCTGATGAGTTAACTGATTTATATGCCAGTGCGGCCCGTTTTGGCGCACGCCAGCGGCCCGGCTCAGCCCTTTTTTATGGCCTTTTCATGCCCCGTGCATGAGGCTACCGCTTGCGCGCGGATACTGCTGAGCGTGCGCGCTGTAATTTGCAAAATAGGTAACATGAGATTTTACACACCACCACTGGAGATGTTCATGTTCAAAAACCCCCTGCGCGTGCTCACCGCTTCCGTTCTGCTGGCCGCTTCCGCCCACGCCGCCGCCGGCGGCTGGGTCTACAAGCCGCTGGAGATCGAAGGCGAACTGGTCGAGGAAGTCGGCCCGGCGAGCCGTTGCCTGTCGAAATTCGGGGGCACCATCAGCGGCCACGGCAACAGCGCGCTCATGGGCAAGGTGGTCTTCATCGGCACCGACTGCATCACGCCGATCGGCCCGCTGTTCAACTTCAGCGGCGGCAAGTTCATCGTGATGACCACCTCGGGCGACCAGATCTACGCCAACTACAGCGGCCAGTTCGTGCCGACCGGCCAGGGCACCCAGTACGTGTTCTCGGGCGCCACCTTCCAGGTGACCGGCGGCACTGGCAAGTATGCCAAGATCACCGGCGGCGGCGTCCTGAGCGGCGGCGAAGACATGGCCACCGGCAAGGGCACCATCAAGCTGGTCGGCCGCGTGCTGTACAAGGACAAGTAATCCGAAAAGGGCGAAACGCAACTTCATTTGCACAAATGGAGTTGCCAAGTTTTGCTGACAGGAGTAAGCTGAAAGGCGAGCCTGCGGGCTCGTTTTTTCATTCCAGGCCACGTTTCACATGACAGCTCCAGATCCGGGTGCACAGCCACCGGAAGCGCAGGACCCTTCACCTCCACCGGCAGGCAAGGGCGGGCAACGGCACGACTGGCGCCTGGAAATGCGCACCGAGTTCTCGGACTGGCGCACCTGGTGGGCGCGCGCCGTGGTGGTTGCGATGGCGGTCACTTCGGGCCTGGTCATCGTCGCCTTTACCGCGCTGGGCGAGCACGCCTTCCACATCTTCCAGGACCTGCGCGGCATGGGCTGGTGGTTCCCGCTGCTGTGGACGCCCGCGCTGGCCGCCGGCCTGGTCTGGCTCACGCGGCGCTTCGCTCCCGGCGCGGCCGGCTCCGGCATTCCGCAGGTGATGGCGGCCCTCGATTCCGGCCCCGGTGCGCGCGGCCTGTTCGTTTCCCTTCGCCTGAGCCTGGCGAAGATTGCGCTGACCACCGGCGGCCTGCTGGCCGGCCTGTCGATCGGGCGCGAAGGCCCGTCGGTGCAGATTGCCGCCGGCGTCATGCTGCAGGCGCGGCGCCTGATGCCCGACCTGCGCCGCATTCCCGTGCATGGCCTGCTGGTGGCCGGCGGCGCGGCCGGTATCGCGGCGGCGTTCAATACGCCGCTGGCCGGCGTCGTGTTCGCCATCGAGGAACTGGCGCGTGCCCCTGAGCAGCGCAACAGCGGCTTGATCATCACCGCCATCGTGCTTGCCGGCCTGGTCGCGGTGTCGGTGTACGGCAACGCCACCTATTTCGGCATCATCCGCGTGGCCCAGCTCGACCTCGGCCTGCTGTTGCCGGGCCTGGTGCTGACCCTGCTTGCCGGGGTGGCCGGCGGGCTGTTCTCGCGCCTGCTGATCGCCTCGCTGCGCGGCCAGGGGCGGGACCCGATGAGCCGGCTGCGCTGCAGCCGGCCCGTGGTCTTTGCCGCAGTGTGCGGCTTGGTGGTGGCGGTGATCGGCATCGTGACCGGTGGCGCCACCTTTGGTTCCGGATACGAATCGACCCGCGCGATGGTCGAAGGCAGCGAGGTGATGCACCCGGCCTATGTGGTCTTCAAGTTCGTTGCTACCTGGCTCTCGACCTGGTCGGGCGTGCCGGCCGGTATCTTTGCGCCCTCGCTGGCGATCGGCGCCGCGCTTGGCAACGACGTGGCCTTGCTGGTCTTCCATACCCAGGTGCCGGCCCTGATTGCGCTGGGCATGGTCGGCTTCCTGGCGGCGGCTACCCAGGCACCATTGACCGCCTTCATCATCGTGATGGAAATGGTGAACGGCCACGCGATGGTGCTCAGCCTGATGAGCTGCGCACTGGTAGCCAGCTTCGTCTCACGGCTGATCAGCCCGCCGCTGTACCCGACACTGGCGCGCCTGCAGCTCGAGCGCATTCCGGGCGCCGGCGACAAGCCCGGTGCCTGAGAACTTGCCTCCTTCACCCATGCATACGGCCCCGTGCGGCTAGTCCTACAACACCATCGCCCGTGTACCTATTGCGATGCTCTGCCGGATTGTTAGTATCGACACCACAGTCACGATATGGAGAGCACGATGGATACGAAAGACAACAAGCAGGACGTACAAGGCCGCTCCTGGGACCAGATCACCAAGGACGGCACCAGCAGCGCCGGCAGCATGGGCGCCGGCGGAACCGGCGACATCGGCAGCATGTCGGGCAATACCGACGCCGGCAGCAGCCAGCAGGATACGCGCACCGATGACCTGCTCGCATCCGGCGCCGACGAAAAAGGCGGCGCCGAGGGCTTCCAGAACCCGAACGGCAAGGGCGAGATCCAGACCGGCATGGCCGGCATCGGCAGCCTGAGCGGCAACGGCGCCGGCAACCGCCAGCAGGACGAACAGAAGGCCCAATCCGAGGCGCGCGGCGCCTCCGAGTCGGGCAGCGGCAGCGAGAACCGCTAAGCGGGCGGGCATCCGGCCCGTACCGGATGCTTCTGCAAGACGGGACGCCCGGGCAATATGCCGCGCGGGCGTCTCGTTGCGTGCGTCGTCGCACGCCGTGGTGCACACTGCGGCGCACGGGAACGAACAGGCGGAGTGAAACACCTATGACCCAACACATCGGTATCGTCGGCTGCTCGGCCGAGGGTGCGGCCCTGTGCTACCGCACCATCTGCATCGAAGGCGAACAGCAGCTCGGTCCGCACGCCCATCCCGAAGTCAGCATGCACACGCATTCGCTGGCCGACTACCTTGCCTGCATCGAGGCGGGCGACTGGCAGGGTGTGGGCGAATTGATGCTGGCGTCGAGCGAGAAACTGGCGCGCAGCGGCGCCGATTTCCTGATCTGCCCGGACAACACCATCCACCAGGCCTTGCCCCTGATCGCCGCGCGTTCGCCGCTGCCCTGGCTGCACATCGTCGATGCCGTCGCGGCCCAGGCGCAGGCGCGCGGCTACAGCAGGCTCGGGCTGCTCGGCACGCGCTGGCTGGTCGAAAGCGAGGTCTATCCGGAACGCCTGGCGCCGCTCGGCATCGAATGCGTGCGCCCGCCGCAGGAGGAGCGCGAGGACATCAACCGGCTCATCATGGACGAACTGGTGCGCGGCGACATCACGCCGGAGGCCGTGCCGCGTTTCCAGAGCGTGATCCAGGGGCTGGCCGCCGAGGGCTGCGACGCGGTCGTGCTCGGCTGCACCGAGATTCCGCTGGTGATCAATCCCGGCAATTCGCGCCTGCCCACGCTGGATTCGACCCGCCTGCTGGCGCGTGCGGCGCTGGCCAGGGCTGCGGACGCGGGTTGAGGCGGGTGACCGCTCGACTCAGTGGCGTGAAGCAGGTGCCTGGAATTATCGGGATCGCGCAACGGTAGGGTGGGCACTCCGTGCCCACGCGGTACGTACGTACCCATTCTCCGTTGGCCGTGCCGCAGATTTCCGTGGCCTCGGCAGCATGGCAGGATATGCGTGACGGGTGTTCGTCAGGGGTGGATGTTTCGAGCGACATGTCGCCGCACGTGTCCCAATGATGCCCAACGGAGTGCCTAGCGCGGCGCGGCCCACCCTATGGAAGCGGTTAGCTACGGCGTTGACAAGGCGACGTCAATGTTCCGGCTCGTCAGCAACAACGCGCGCGGCGCGCGATCAGGCCGGTGGCATCTATCGTGTGCTGGTCAGGTTTGCCGGCCAGGTTGGCATCGACGTCGACGGCTTCGGCCCGCACGCCTTGCGCGCCACTGCCTTCGCGAACGCGCTCGATAACAAGGGGGACTTAGGCAAGGTGCAAATGTGGGTCGGTCATGCGAACATCTCGACCCCAAGGATATACGACCACCGAGAGGAAGGCCCCGAAGATAGCTCGACTTTCAAATTTGCGTGCTAGTGCAGTGAAACCACTTGGTAAGCGCCTGATCATAAGAGCGCCTGGAAAACTCTTTAATTGCTGTTCAGGCAACAGCCGAGTACACTGGGCAGTACCGACCGTCCGCAATCGGCCAAAAGCGGACGTATATTTTGTTGGGATATGTTCAATTTTTCTTTGGAGTCGGGATGTCTTCAGCCGAATGGACTCGAAGAGGTAAAACCGTCAGGCAACTTATCGAAGAGCTTCAAACCTTCGAAAATCAGGAACTGGAAGTTCGCATCTCCATCGACAGCGGCGACACCTCTGTTCCAATTTCGATAGTCGGGAGAAGCGAAGACACGTACGCATTACTGATGAATTGCGAGGATCTACCTACGCTGCGTAGGCATCGTTAGTCACCATTTGTTCAACCCGTGACAGTCCGCTTCGGGTCGGTAGCGGCCGGCCGTGACAGTCGGAGAATTGGTGCCTCAGCAACCTGCTATGCTGCCTCGAACAGTCGCTATCGGCCAGAAGCGGACAACGATGACAACTAGGACAAGTTCATGGCGAGTACCGAAGAAGTGTATCTTGGGCTGTATGGAGACGATTTTGAGCCAGAGGATGTTACTGCTCTCATCGGCCTTCCAGCCACCAAAATCGCGCGCAGAGGCGAGCGCAATGCTGTGGTACCTCTACCAAGGGAATCTTCTTGGAAGTTCTCTCTCGGTAAGGTCGAAGCCGATGTCATCGACGTGTATGAGATGTCAAATAGTCTTCTTGAACAGCTAGCGCCCTATGAATCAAAAATAGTAGAAGCCGTACGATCGTTTCGACTATTTGCCGTCCTTCAAGTCGTACTTTGGATTGACCAGGACGAAACCGCGTCAATGCCTGCGATCGGATTTGAACGGCCGGTCTTGGCCTTTTTGACCGCAATAAGTGCAACGATTGACATCGACACATATCGGAATTAGTACAAGCCTAATCGGGAGATTGGTACCGGGAAAGCGGCTATACAGAAGGCGGTTGGTCCGCTTTGGGTCGCAAGCAGAAGCGGCCAAATGACTGCAACCGGCCAGAAGCGGACGTCGCAACCCGCCCAGATCATGAAGTTATAACGAGGTTGAAATGGTGTACTTAGCTCTGACTCCGCAAGGTCTGCAAGAAATCCTTGATATTCCCGAAGCAGCAGAGGCGCCTGTATGGTGTGGGGCCAATGTGTTGTCCGAAGCTGAGTTTGCGAAGCTGGAGCGTAGCAATGTCACCCGGTTCACTTACTCGCTCGCGAATGCCGAAAAGGCGACAATTCAACGTGCCTTATGGACAATCGAAAACCATCACCCGGGAAAGCACATCTGGGTTGAGAGCGTGCTTTTCGAGGACTGACTGCGCGGTTTGGGAACGTCTGCTTCGGGGCGGAAGCGGACGATACAATAGGTGCGTAATCGGCCAGGAGCGGACCTCCGAAGCGAACCCATTATTTGGTGGCTGTGTTAAAACGACAAGAGAAAGAAATGCCCAAGAAACGCTTCTTGACACCACAAGAGAAAAAAGTTTTGTGCTACGAAAAGGACCGACGGAATACCTACGCAGAGTCCCGAGCTCTAAGCAGGAAGGCTATTGCAAATAGAAAGGCGCTTGCAAGCCGATCGCTACGACGTGCGCAAAACGTCGCAACGATTAAATTGGTTGTCGTCCTTGGCGAGGCCGATCCAGTAGTCCGAAAGACTGGCAAGAATTCCTGGCGAAAGATTCCAGACTCTCCGTTAGCCGATTATGTCAGCAGGACATTGACGGCCCGTTCTTTGAGAAGCACAAACGCGCCGGAAGATGTTTCCGTTTTGCTGAGAAAGGCGCGCCGTAATGTGGTTCCAAGACCGAAGCATTTCAAAGCGCCGCTTCAAAACGATATGGATTAACCTGGTCACGCAAGATTGCGACTGATTCGTCTGATTTTGGTTGTTTGTGGACGCTACAATAAATCCGTAGCCGACCAGAACCGGACGCTAGTGCAGCCGCCAGCAATAACATGCTCAACTCAGCGATTACATGACGAATAATGAAAAATTTTTTAATCACAGCTTCGGGGACAGCGGTCGGCACACTTCTCTATACTGGCTTTTTGAGCAGTGCACATGAACCTGACTGGGGGCGTGCCGTATTCGTGGGTGCCTTCTGCGGTGTCTGCTCTGCCGTGTGGCCCAGGAAAAGGCAGGAGCGATAGGCTGCGCAGTTCAATGTTTTTTGGCACTTCCGCTTAGGGTCGGTAGCGAGCTCTACAATAGGACTGCAATCGACCAAAAGCAGACGCTTACGATGAATGAAAAACCTGTGAAAAGACGACAAAACGCTGTGTTAGCACTGCTGGCAATTTGGGGAGCCAGCTATATTTACATGTTGCTTGCCACGGCGGAGGAAAACTTTTTTGTTCCGTCATTTGCAGTTATCCTGTCGTGGCTATCTTTGTTGGCTTCACCAAATAAAGCTGCAGTTCCCTTTCTTGCTGAGTTGCGAATTGGCAGGGCGTTTTACTCCGTGTTGTTAATCGGCGTGCCGGCGTTTCTGATCGGTGATTCAGCACCAGATTGGCCAGTTGTCCCACCGATGTTTGGCTTGTTTCTTCTTACCTCAGCTTTAGTGAATCGAATGGACGCACGGCGGCTCCAAACATCATGAGTCAGGAGCAGCTGGACGTCCGCTCAGGTTGATAATCGGCCACGAGCGGCTATTCCACGAACGATTTGATGACCGTTACTTACGTCCATCTCAAGCCTGGGCAAGATCCACCTGTGCTGACAACCACGGAGTCGAAGTGCGTCGTCGTCATCGAGGACCAAGTTTCCGATGCCTGGCGTAATATTTTGAGCACCTGGATAGTGGATTGTGGCTGTCTGTACATGATGGCATGGGGTAAGGACTGCAGCGCATGGGACGACTCCGTCGACTGTGCCGGTCTGGAAAAGTTCGATTTCGAAGACGCGCCACCAGAATCGCTTGTGATGACGACGTGGCACGAGAACGAGTCGCTCGAGGAAGTATTTCGATACTCGAAAACGCATGCGGAACATCCTACCGTTGCACTGATACAAACCGTTATTTTGCACATTGCGGCAGCAAGCCGCGAGGATGAATTGCTGAGAATGTACGAAGCAGCTTGAACGCCCGCTTCAGGTCGCTAGCAGACGTTCGAAGGACTCAGTATGCGGTGTCGCTTCCAGGACAAACAGGGCGTTTTTGCAGGCTCTCCTGAATCACCCGGCCAACTCCGCCGGTGTCACCTAGCACAACCCCGCACAGGCCTGGTGCCTTGCAACTTACTTCGACCGCAGCGTTAGCTTCACAATCTCCCCCGGCTGCCACAAGCGCATGCGCGGTCCCCAACCGCCGGCGCCGCGGCTGACCACGAGGTCCATGCCCCCCACCTTGTACTCGCCGATATAGCGCGAGAACTGGCGCTGCACCAGGTAATTGAAGGGCCAGATCTGCCCGCCGTGCGTATGCCCCGACAGCATCAAATCCACACCACGCGCCGCCGCACCCTCGACGATGCGCGTCGCCGGAATATGGCACAGCAGGATGGTTGCCACGCCGCTATCCGCCGGCACGACGGTATCCAGTCCGCCCAGGAACTCGCCGCCGCCGCGCATGGTGCGGCCGATGTCGTCGATTCCCGCCAGCACCAGGCCCGGCGCCAGCTCCACTTTTTCGTTGCGCAGCCAGCGCACGCCGCCTGCCGTAAACTCGGTGATCGTGGTGTCGACGTCGCCGTAGAACTCATGGTTGCCGGTCACCGCCCACACCCCGCGCGGCGCCTTCAGGCGGCGCAGCACGGCGGCCAGTTCCGGCTCGCCCAGCGGATTGTCCTCGACCTGGTCGCCCACCATCACCACGGCAGCCGGTTGCAGGGCGTTGATCTGCTCGACCCGCTGCGCCATCCATGCCGAGCGGCGCTGGGCGCCCAGGTGCAGGTCGGACACCGCCACCAGCACCATGCCGTCGAGCTCCTTCGGCAGGTTCTTCAAGGCCACCTCGTATTCGCTGATGGCTGGTGCGCGCACCGCCTGGAAAATCGCGAAGCCGCTCACCAGCACGCCGGCCACGGCGGCCATGCCGAGCAGGCGCGGCGCCCGGTCGCGCCACCACAGGCCGAAGCCGGTCAGCAGGTCGGCTACCAGCAGGCACAGGGTCATCAAGAACAGCACCCCGAGCCAGGTCATGGCGAACTGCCCCGGCCACCAGCGCCAGTCGATCGCTTCGTCGCCCAGGCGCACGCCCCACAGGTAGACGATCCAGACCAGGACGGCGGCGATCCACCAGGCGCGCGCCGGAACGCGGCGGTGGACCGGACCGACGCGGTGGATGCGGTGGGCGACGTAGAAGTGGAAGAGGGAACCGATGACGTTCAGGATGATCGAAAACATGGTCTGGCTGCGCCGCCGGGCGGCAGTATCGAATGGGGCCGGCGGGCCTGGAGGCGGCGCCGGAAGAGCGGCGATCTTAACCCATCCGCTGCCCCCTTGCCGGACTCGGCCGTGCACGGGTGCAGCTCAGGCATGCAGCTCAGGTGTGCAGCTCAAGCACCCAGCTCAGGCGTGCCGCTCAGGTCTGCCCAGGCACACGCCGCCTTTTCGATACGGGCCGGGCAGCGCCGGCCAGGATGCGCCGGAAGCGCGGGCATTCGAGGTGGCTGGGAGCGGGGCAGGCGGCGGCATGGCGCAGGCCGTCGCGCAACACCGTCAGCTTGCGGATGGTGTGGTCGAGCTCGTTGGCCCTGGCGCTCAGCAGGGTGCGGTCGATGGCCAGCCTGCCGTCCGCCGTGAACATGGCGCCGATCTCGGCCAGCGAGAAGCCGGCGGCGCGGCCGAGGGCAACCAGGGCCAAGCGTTCGAGCACGCCGGCGCCGAACACGCGCCGCAGCCCGCGCCGGCCGGTCGAGGCGATCAAGCCTTTTTCCTCGTAGTAGCGCAGCGTCGAGGCCGGCAAGCCGCTGCGTGCCGCCACTTCCGCGATGTCCATCGATTCGTCCTTGACTTCAAGTCCACTTGAGCTGGCACGA
Organism: Massilia sp. IC2-278; assembly: GCF_020708045.1. Lineage (GTDB taxonomy): Bacteria > Pseudomonadota > Gammaproteobacteria > Burkholderiales > Burkholderiaceae_D > Telluria. The sequence goes on along the minus strand of NZ_JAJFES010000001.1, from coordinate 982,875 downwards.
TAGCATCGGACGATCATTCCAGACAAGGAGACAAGCATGGGAACCGAAGCGAGCGGGCAGGGCGCATTGTGGACAGGCAGCGCCGGCAATGCCTGGGTGGACGAGCAGGCGGTACTCGACCAGATGTTCCGGCCGATCGAGACGCTGCTGGTGGAGGCGGCGGCAACGGCGCCGGTGGAACGGGCGCTGGACGTCGGCTGCGGCACCGGCGGCACGACGCTGGCGCTGGCGCGGCGCCTGGGGCCGGGCGCCAGGTGCACCGGGATCGACATCTCGGAGCCGATGATCGCCAGCGCCCGGCGCCAGGCGCGGCAGGAGGGCTTGCCGGTGGACTTCGTCTGCGCCGACGCCCAGCATCACCGCTTCGAGCCGGCCAGCGTCGACCTGGTGCTGTCGCGCTTCGGCGTGATGTTCTTCGACGACCCCGTCGCCGCCTTTGCCAACCTGCGCCGGGCCACGCGCCCGGGTGGCCGCTTGTATTTCGTCGCCTGGCGCACGGCCGAGGAAAACCCCTTCATGACGGCGGCCGAACACGCGGCGCGCCCCTTGCTCCCTAGCCTGCCGCAGCGCCACGCCGACGAAGCCGGCCAGTTCGGCTTTGCACGCGAGGACAGGATTCGTACCATCCTGGCGCGGGGCGGCTGGGAGCGGGCGACAGTCGAACGCCTCGATGTGCCATGCCGCTTTCCCGAGAGCGAACTCGACGGCTACCTCAGCCGCATGGGCCCGGTCGGGCGGGCGCTCGCGGGCCTGGATGCCGGCATGCGGCAGCGCGTGCTCGGCGCGGTGCGGCCCGCGTTCAACGCTTTTATCAGCGGCGACACGGTGTCGTTCCGGGCGGCCTGCTGGATGGTCAGCGCGCAAGCCGGTTGACGGGGGCCAGCCCGGCGGGACGAGCGGGGTCGTGCACGACGCGCCATCGCAGTTATTTAATTGCCAGGGAGATAGCTCTTCCTTATAATGAGAATGAGTTATCGTTAAAGCCCAGTTCCCGCTGTGCTTGTCCCGCCTCGCCGGCCTTCGACCACGCTGGCCGGCAGCCGTATTGCTGAACACACCACATGACCGCAAGAATGCCCGTACCCCGTCGTATCACGCTTGCCGTGCTGCTCGCCACCTTGTCCTGCGCTGCAAACAGTAATGCACACGGCGAGGCGCAGACCGCCGGCGCATCTGCCGACGCAGCCAATGCAGCCAATGCGGGCACGCCCGCCGCACCGGCCCAGTCCACGGTACGCGTGACCGGACAGCGCCAGCACTACCGCAGCCTGTCGGCCACCGGCGCCACCAAGACCGACGCCCTGTTGATCGACCTGCCGCAAAGCGTGCGCGTGCTGACTTCCGACCTGCTGGCCGATGCCGGCGTGCAGACGCTCGCGGGCGCGCTCGACCTCACCAGCGGCGTCACGCGCCAGAGCAACCTGGGCGGCCTCTGGGACAGCTATGCCATGCGCGGCTTCACCGGCGACCCGAACTTCGGCTCCGACTACATGGTCAACGGCTTCAGTTCCAGCCGCGGCTACAACGGCCTGCGCGACAACGCGAATACCGACAGCATCGAGGTGCTGAAGGGCCCGGCCTCGGCGCTCTACGGACGCGGCGAACCGGGCGGCACCGTGAACATCGTGACCAAGAAGCCGCGCTTCACCCCCGGCTACTCGGCCGACCTGTCCGCCGGCAGCTTCCACACCTGGCGCAGCGCGGTCGACCTGACCGGGCCGCTGAGCGAGAATCTCGCCTACCGCCTGAACGCGGCCTTTGAAAAGGGCGACAGCTTCCGCGACGTCATCACGGTCGAACGCACGCTGGTGGCGCCCTCGTTCATCTGGCTGATCGGCGACGCGACCACGCTATCCTACGAAATCGAGGCCGCGCAGCAGAAAACGCCGTTCGACCGCGGCGTGCCGGCGGTGAAGGGCGTGCTGGGCGTGGTGCCGAACACGCGCTTCCTCGGTGAGCCGGGCGACGGCAAGGTCACCGTCAAGTCCTTCGGCCAGCAGCTGTTCCTGCGCCACGAGTTCAACCCCGACTGGTCGCTGCAGAGCGGCCTGTCCTACCGCGACAGTTCGCTGCGCGGCTTCTCCAGCGAAGTCAACGACATCCTGGCCGACGGCCGCACCGCGCGCCGGCAGCACCGCTACCGCGACTGGTCCTCGACCGACGCCTCCGGTCGTATCGAGATTGTCGGCAAGCTGCGCGCGGCGGGGCTGGTCCACAACGTCCTGGCCGGCGCCGACTTCTACCGCTTCAGGGACGCGCGCATCCTGCTGCGGCGTAATCCCTCGGCCGCCAATGGCTACCTCATCGACATCTTCGACCCCGTCTACGGCGGCGTGGCCGACCCGCTCGCCCTGTCGACCTCGACGCGGGAAAGGCAGCAGGCGCGCGGCCTCTACGTGCAGGACCAGATCGACTTGTCGGCGCGCTGGAAGGCGCTGCTCGGCCTGCGCCACGACAGCTACGAGCAGACCGTGGCCAACCTGCGCACGGCGCTGTCGAACACGCAAACGCTGTCCGAGACCAGCCCGCGCATCGGCCTCGTGTACCAGCCGCTGCCGAATGTCGCGCTGTACGCGAACGCGGCGCGGGGCTTTCGGCCGAACAGCGGCATCAGCCTGGAAAACACGGCCTTTCCGGCCGAAAGCAGCCGTTCCTACGAGATCGGGGCAAAGCTCGACAGCGCCGGCGGCAAGGCAAGCGCGACGCTGGCGCTCTACAAGATCGACAAGACCAATGTTTTGACCACGAATCCGGTGAATACCGACTACGCGATCTCGGCCGGTGAAGTCGGCAGCAAGGGCGTGGAGCTGGACGTCTCCGGCGAGATCAAGCGGAACCTGCGCCTGTCGGCCGCCTATGCATACACTGACGCCACCGTCACCCGCGGCGACAACACCATCGTCACCGGCAGCCGCTTTCCGAACGTGCCGCGCCAGAGCGCAAGCCTGATCGTCACCCGGCGCTTCGCGCTCGGCGGCGGCCTGGCGACGCTGGGCGGCGGACTGAATTATGTGGGCGAGCGCTTCGGCAACGTGGCAGCATCGAGCCGCTTCACCTTGCCCTCGTACACCACGGCGCGGGTGATGACCTCGTATGCGCCGAGCGCCAGGCTGCGCATCTCCCTGAACATCGACAACCTGTTCAACCGGACCTATTACGCCAGTTCCTACAGCGAGGCCTGGGTGAATCCGGGTGCGGAACGCACCGCGACGCTCCACCTGTACTACCGGTTCTGAAGGCGCTCAGTCTTCGGGAATATGGATGCGCGCCTTTACGTGCTTCAGACTGGCGACGATGGTGAAGGTCATGATCACCAGCAGCGACCACGAACTCCATTTGCTGAGGTGGACCAGCGACCAGGCCCCGAGCTGGTTCGGATAGCGCCACACGCCCCAGAAGGTGCCAATGTTCTCGGCCAGCCAGATGAAGAAGCCGATCAGCACGAAGCCCAGCAGCAGCGGCATCTGGCGCTCGCGGTCGAGCGGGCGGTAGATCACGACCGTGCGCGAATACAGGCCGAGCGCACAGGCCGCCAGGTACCAGCGGTAGTCGCCGATGTAGTGGTGGGTGAAGAAGTTCGCGTAGATCAGGATCGCGATCGTGGCCGCCATCCAGTAGGGTGGGTGGTGGCGCACGCGCAGATCCAGCATGCGCCAGGCCTGGATGATGTAGCTGCCGATTGCTGCGTACATGAAGCCGGAGAACAGCGGCACGCCCAGTACCTTGGTGTAGGCAAAGTCGGGGTAGCTCCAGGACTGGATACTGCTCGACACCTTGAAGGCTTCCAGCGCGAAGCCGACCGCATGGAACAGGCAGACCGCCTTCAGTTCGTCCCAGGTTTCGAGTTTCGACCAGACCATGCCGAACTGGATGGCCAGGGCCACCACCAGCAGCAGGTCGTAGCGCGGGATGCCGGCGATGCCGGTGCGCGGCATGAGCAGCACGGCGGCCATGAAGGTGAACACGAACAGGCAGGCACGCGCCTGCTTGATGCCGAAGTACCAGAATTCGAGTGCGCCGCGGCGCAGGCCGGCCAGCTGGCGCGGGCGGTCGTCGAGCAGGAGGTTGTCGAGCGCGGTAAGCATGGTGGCCGGGTTGGGGGTCGGTTGCGAAAAACCCGGCTCGACGGCCGGGCGCCAACGCCAGTGTAGAGCCAAGCCGAGGTGGGAGGCAATGGAAAAACGCCGGGGTGTCAGCGTTGCGGTTGGTGGGCTCGAGCCGCACGCGGACCGACCCACCCTACAGCAGGTCGGTAGGGTGGACTCCTGAGTCCACGCGGTCGTGCCTTCGTACATCGCGACAGTTGCGAACATCGTTGCAATATGCGTTCCGGGACGACAGTGCCCGTTTCGATATGCTTACGTAGTACCGCGTGGACTCAGGAGTCCACCCTACGGATCTGTGAGCGCTTTTGGATTTCGGCGATGTATTCAGATGCCCGTAGGGTGGGTCGGTCCGCGTGCGGCTCGAACCCACCATTCGCTGACTAACTCACCCCGCCCGCTGTTGCGGCGCTGCCGCACGCGCGGCGCGTTCGACGAAATCGGCCACCACCTGCGGCTGGGTCACCGGCAGCATGTGCCCGCCATCGACCAGTTCCAGACGCGCGCCCGGCACCTTGTCGACCAGTGCCTGGCCGTTTTCGCGCCAGTCGAGGATGGCGTCCTGACGCGCGTACAGCACGCTGAGCGGCAGCGCCAGTTCGGCGTAGCGGCCTTGCACCAGCGGCATGCGCAACGGGATCGCCTGCAGGTCGCTGGAGGCGGCCAGGAACTGCGAAGGGCGCAGGCTGTGCAGCCCACCGCCCTTGACCGCGAAGTCGGCCGGCGCCTTTTCGGGTGCAAACACGGCCGCCAGCACCTTCTTGCTGCCGACGATCGCGCCCGGCGTGGCCAGGGTCCAGGCGAACAGCTTGCGCACCCAGCGCGTCTCGATGGTCAGGGCCTTGAACACCTGCGGCGCGGTTTCTGGCGCATGGGTCAGCGGCGCCACCAGGGCCAGGGCGCCGACCGAGGCAGGATGCTCGACGGCCAGCGCCAGGGCAATCGCCCCGCCCAGCGAGTGGCCGACCACGGTCGGGCGTCCCAGCGCGAGCTTGTCGATCAGCAGGGCCAATGCCGCGGCCTGGGTCGAGACGTCGGCCGAGGTCAGCTCATCGCGCAGCGAATGGCCGGAACCGGGGCGGTCGACCACGACCACCCGGAACGAGCGCGCCAGCTGCTCGGCCAGGCCATAGTCGAAATGGCTCATCTGGCCGCCCAGGCCATGCACCAGCAGCACGGCCGGGGCGTTTTCTGGCCCGCTCTCGAGCACGTGCAGGCGCCCGCCGGGCACGTCGACGAAACGTCCCTTGGCAGGCAGGTACTGGACGATGCGCGCCGCGGTGCGCCGCGTGAACCAGGCCAGGCCGAGCAGCGGCAGCGCCGCCAGGCCCAGGAAGAAGAGGAGGGTTTTCATCGGGAAGTCGCTTTCTTCAGGTAGCGCCAGTAATTCACCGGCGCCAGGCGTTCGAGGATGGAGACGGCCTTGGCATCGCTGCCGACCAGGATACGTGCGTCGCGCCGTTCGATGCCGCGCGCGATGATTTCGCCCGCTTCCTCGGGCGCCAGGCGCAGCAGGCGTTCGGCGATCTTGCGGCCGCGCTCGATTTCCTCAGGCGGGGCGCCGGCCGGGATGCGGGCGTTGCGCGCGATCGAGGTGGCCACGCCGCCCGGATGGACCACGCTCACGCTGACCGTGCTGCCTTCGAGCTCGTGACGCAGGGCCATGGAAAAGCCGCGCACCGCGAACTTGCTGGCCGAGTATGCCGACTGGCCCGGCGGCGAGACGATGCCGTAGATGCTCGACACGTTGACCACGCGCGCATCGTCGCTGCGGCGGAGCATGGGCAGGAAGGCGCGCGTCATGCGCACCACGCCGTTGAAATTGATGTCCATCAGCCACTCGAAGTCGGCCTCGGATACCTGCTCGAAGCTGCCGCCCAGGGCCACGCCGGCGTTGTTCATCAGGATGTCGATGCGTCCGTGCGCGGCCTGCACCTCGGCCGGCAGCGACTGCACCGCCTCGCGGTCGGCCACGTCGAGCAGGTGGGTGGTAACACGCACGCCCATGTGGGCGAGCAGGCGGGCCGATTCGCGCAGGCCTTCGGCGCTGATGTCGGCCAGCGCCAGGTGGCAGCTGCGGCGCGCCAGGGCGAGGGCGGTGGCGCGGCCGATGCCGCTGCCGGCGCCGGTGATCAGGGCGACACGGTTCGAGACCTTCAAGGCATGGTTCCTTCTCTTCCAAAGCGGATGACGCCGTCGGCGATGCGGCCGTAGCGGATCGTCATCATGTCCTGCAAATAGTTTTGATAGACCTGCCACGGCCGGCGCGAGCCCTGCTGCGGCAGCAGGGCGGCGGCGCGCTGCACGTAGCCTGAGGTAAAGCTGAGGAAGGGCGCGGGCGTCACGCCCGCTTCGCGCCGCACCACGGCGACCTGCTGGCCGCGCCGGTCCATGTGTTTCAGCAGGCGACAGACCCACTCGGCGGTAAGGTCGGCCTTCAGCGTCCACGAGGCGTTGGTATAGCCGAAGCTCATTACGCAGTTCGGCAGATCGGACAGCATCATGCCCTTGTACGACATCGCCTCGTTCGGCGCGAACGGCCGGCCGTCGACCGTGATCGCCGCGCCGCCGAGGATGGACAGGCTCAGGCCGGTGGCCATGACGACCACGTCGGCCTCGAGTTCCCGGCCGGACTCCAGCAGCAGGCCGCGTTCGGTGAAGCGGGCGATGTGATCGGTGACCACCGAGGCCTGGCCCTTGCGGATGGCGCGGAACATGTCGCCGTCGGGCACCACGCAGACGCGCTGGTCCCACACCTTGTAGCTCGGCGTGAAATGGGTGGCGACGTCGAAGCCCGGCCCCAGCTGGTGGCGCGCCATCTCGACGATGCGCTGTTTCGCCAGGTCAGGTTTCGCGCGCGCCAGGCGGTAGAGCAGCATCGATTCCAGGATCACGCGCCAGCGCGTGCCCCAGTAGGCGGCCCTGGCCGGCAGCAGTTTTTGCAGGCGCCGCGCGAAGCGGTATTCCGAGGGGCGCGCCACCACGTAGGTCGGGGAGCGCTGCAGCATGGTCACGTGGGCGGCCTGTTGCGCCATGGCAGGCACCAGGGTAACGGCGGTGGCGCCGCTGCCGATCACCACCACGCGCTTGCCGCTGTAATCGAGGTCGCGCGGCCAGAACTGCGGCTGCACGATGCGCCCGCGGTAGCCGTCCTCGCCCTCGAACTCGGGGCGGTAGGCCCGGTCGTAGCTGTAGTAGCCGCTGCACATGTAGAGGAAGCGGGCGCGCACGGTGCGGGTGGCGCCATCGGGGCCATCGGCATGGACGGTCCAGCAGGCCGCCGCGCTCGACCATTCGGCGCGCACCACCTTGTGGCCGTAGCGGATGTGGGCGTCGATGCCGTGCTCGCGCGCGGTCTCGCGGATGTAGCGCAGGATCGACGGGCCGTCTGCAATCGCCCTGGCGTCGAGCCAGGGCTTGAAGGCATAGCCCAGCGTGTACATGTCGGAGTCGGAGCGGATGCCGGGATAGCGGAACAGGTCCCAGGTGCCGCCGCTGGCGTCGCGCGCTTCCAGGATCGCGTAGCGCTTGCCGGGGCAGCGCGCCTGCAGGATGGCTGCCGCGCCGATGCCCGAGAGGCCGGCGCCGACGATCAGCACGTCCAGCAGGCCGTCCTCTTCAGGAGGGTTCAGCATGGTGTCTCGATATTGATCTAGTATTAAGAACGTAATTGACACTGTACATTGTCAACTTTGCCTTTGCAAGCTGAAACTTTCCGTAGCGCACCCGGCCTGTGTCAAAATAGATGGATGACGCCAGAAATCCAACCAGCGCGCGCCTACCGCGGCGTATCCATCGAAGAACGCCGCGCCCAGCGGCGCAGCAAGCTGATCGCCGCCGCGATCGCCGTGTACGGCAAGCGCGGCTACCGCCAGGCCACCGTCAAGGCCGTGTGCGAGGAAGCCGGGCTCACCGAACGCTATTTCTACGAATCCTTCGAGAACAGCGAAGACCTCTTGATCACGTCCTACCGGACCGTCACCTACAAAGTGTTCGGCGAGATCGCCGCCGCCGGCCAGTCGGCGGGGCGCGCGCGCGGCGAGCGGGCGCGGGCCATGCTGCGCGCCTACTTCGGTGCGCTGCAGCGCGACCCGCAGTCGGCGCGCGTGTTCCTGGTCGAGATCCGCGGCGTGAGCCGGGCCGTCGACCAGGCTTTTGACGCCTCGCTGCAGGCGATCGGCGACGAGATCGCGCGCCACTCCGCGCCCGGCGCCGCGGACGATGAACTGTTGCGCGCCGGCGTCATCGGCGGCGTGATGCACATCGCCCTGCGCTGGATCGACCAGGGCTATCAGCCGCCGCTCGACAGCGTGGTCGAGACCGCGCTGCGCCTGGGCATGGTGCTGGCCGGGCCGGCGCCGCGCCGCAAGGCCGGCTGAAACGAACCCGCGGGCACCCTCTTGCCCAGCTTTTTGGTTACGCATTTTTAGTTCTCAACAAGCAACGCGACCCTCCCTATACTGCGCAAGACCGCCCCTGCGGCCGTGTTCGCGGCGGCGGTGAGACCTCCGTGGCAGCCAGGACTGCACGTCATGCAGGACGCATGAATGCGCACGCCTGGCAAGTCAATCGCTCGGCAATATGCCCTGTGATAGGCTCGGCCACGTCGGCATCAGCGGATCGAACCAGAGGGCTGCCTTGCAACGCACATTCACCAGTTTCATTCCCCGTGGCCTCGGCGCCCAGCTGGCGCTGGCCTTCTCATTGCTGTCGGTCGTGTTGACGATCGCCCTGATCCTCGTGGTGGAGCGGCGCGCCATCGACCAGATCAAGGACCGCATCGGACACAGCCTGGCCGACCTCGCCGCCCAGACCTCGGACAAGCTCGAACGCGGCATGTTCGAACGCTACCGCGAGATCGCGCTGGTCACTTCGCGCCCGGTCCTGACGACCGAGGAATACACCCTCGACCAGCGCCGCCAGGCGCTCGAGCGGGTGCAGCGCAGCTATAATTATTACGAGTGGATCGGCCTCACCGACACGGACGGCAAGGTGCTGGTCTCGGGCAACCGCCTGCTCGAAGGCGCCGACGTCTCAAAGCGGCCCTGGTTCATCGAGGGCATGCGCGGCGGCCACGTCGGCGACGTGCATGAGGCGCTGCTGCTCGACAAGCTGCTGCCGCCGCAGGCGGACAAGGCGCCGCGCCGCTTCGTCGACGTCGCCTTCCCGTATGCCGACGAAAACGGCAAGGTACGCGGCGTGCTCGGCGCCCACCTGTCGTGGAACTGGGCGCGCGACGTCGAACGCTCGGTGGTCGGTTCGGCCGACCGCGAGAGCGATACGCAAACGCTGATCCTGAGCAGCACCGGGCGCGTGCTGCTCGGTCCGCGCGAACTGATGGACACCACGCTGGCCCTGGACAGCTTCCGCAACGCCAGCCCCACCCAGCGCGGCGACTTCACGGTCGAGCGCTGGCCCGACGGCAAGGATTACGTGGTCGGCTTCCAGAAGGGCAGCGGCTACGCCAGCTACCCCGGCCTGGGCTGGGTGGTGCTGGTGCGCCAGCAGGTCGACACCGCCTGGCAGCCGCTGTTCGACATGCGCCGCCACGCGCTGGTCAGCGGCCTGCTGCTGGCCCTGCTGTTCTCGCTGGCCGGCGTAGCCCTGGCGCGTCGCATCACCCGCCCGCTCAAGCAGCTGGCGGCAAGCGCCGGCGAACTGCGCGATGGCGGGTCCGTGCAGATCGCCAGCGGTGGACCCTATGCGGAAGTATCGGCACTGAGCCGCTCGCTGAATTTGCTGGTGCAGGACCTGGGCGAGCGCCGGCGCCAGCTGCAGCAGCTGAACGGCACCCTGGAGCAGCTGGTCGAGTCGCGCACCGTGGAGCTGCGGCGCGCACTGGAAACCGTGCAGGGCAGCGAAGCGCGCATCCGCGCCATCGTCGACACCGCCCAGGACGCCTTTATCGGCGTCGACCTGAAGGGCTGCATCAGCGAGTGGAATCCGCAGGCCGAGCAGATGCTGGGCTGGCGCCGCGCCGAGGCGCTGGGGCGGCGCCTGGACGACCTGAACCTGGCCGACCCGCTGCGCACCAGCGACAGCGACGCCTTGCCCCAGCTGCTGGCCTCGAACCGCCAGGGCGCCCTCGACCGCCGCGTGGAACGCGTGGTGACCGACCGCCACGGCGCCGAGATCCCGGTCGAGATGAGCACCAGCCTGACGGGCGAGGGCGAGACCACCATGCTCAGCATCTTCCTGCGCGACATCACCGAGCGCAAGCGCATCGACCGCGCCAAGAACGAGTTCGTGGGCACCGTGTCGCACGAGCTGCGCACGCCGCTGACCTCGATCCGCGCCTCGCTGTCGCTGCTGGCCGACGGCGCCATGGGCGAACTCACGCCCGACGTGCAGGAACTGATCGACATCTGCTACAACAACTGCATCCGCCTGAACCGCCTGGTCGACGACATGCTCGACATCCAGAAGATCGAGGCCGGCATGATGTCCTTCGTGCCGGTGACCCAGCCGGTGCTGCCGCTGGCGCGCGAGGCGATCCGCACCATGCAGGGCATGGCCACCGCGAACGACGTTTCGCTGGTGCTCGACACCGGGGCCGACGCCAACGAGGCCGTGGCCGCCATCGACTACGACCGCATGACCCAGGTGATGACGAACCTGCTGTCGAATGCGATCAAGGTGGCGCCGCGCGGCAGCGCCGTGATCCTGCATGTGATCGCCCAGGCGCACGGCGCGCGCCTGTCGGTGGCCGACCGCGGCCCCGGCATCCGCCCCGAGCTGCGCGAACGCGTGTTCCAGCCCTTCGTGCAGATCGGGCAGAAGGACGGCGGCAAGCCGCGCACCGGCGGCACCGGCCTGGGCCTGGCCATCTGCAAGCGCATCGTCGAGGAGCACGGCGGCACGATCTCGATCGCCGATGCGCCGGGCGGCGGCACCGTGTTCCACGTGACGCTGCCGCGCGAAGTGGCGCCCAGCGTGATGAAAACCACCGCCACGGTCTGAAAGGATAGACAAACCGAAGGATGATGCTTTCGCGCAACTTGTATCGAAATTTCTGAAAGTTTCGACTTTACCGATTTCGGTAATTGCCGTATAGTTGATGTACGGCAATTCATCAATTTCGTTTTTTACAGGGGATACCATGTTCGCAGCCAAGCTCCGCGCCGCCGCCTTCGGCGCCATCGTCATCGCAGCCTTCCCGGCGCTCGCCGGCGCCGCCGTCTACGGCAAGGCCGGCCAGCCTGCGAGCTTCGACGTGACCTTGCGCATCAATGCCGACTGCGCCATCTCGGCAAATGGCCTGGACTTCGGCCAGCGCCAGGGCGTGCTGTCGAGCACCGTGTCGGCCACCGCGAACATCAGCGTCACCTGCAGCAACACCACCCCGTACAACATCGGCCTGGACGCCGGCAACGGCCCGGGTTCGAGCGGCACCACGCGCTACATGCGCGGCACCGGCGCCAACACCGAGACCGTGCGTTTCAATTTGTTCCAGGCGCCGGGCGGCACCCCGTGGGGCGCGACCCAGGGCACCGACACCCTGGCCGGCACCGGCAACGGCGCCGCCCAGAACCTGACCGTCTACGGCGAAATCCCGGCCCAGAACACGCCGACCCCGGACAACTACAAAAGCACCATCACCGCCACCGTCTACTTCTGACCGATGATCCTGTCCTCGTCACTGCGTTCCTGGCGCGCCGCCTTTGCCCTCTGCGCCGGCCTGGTCCTGGCCTGCGCCGCGCAGGCAGCCAGCCTGCAGATCTCGCCGGTGTCGATCAGCCTGCGCGCCGGCCAGGCCGCCGGCGGCATCAGCCTGCAGAACCTGGGCGAGCGTCCGGTCTACGGCCAGGTGCGGGTATTCGCCTGGGACCAGCGCAACGGCGAAGACGTGCTGACTCCGACCGATGAACTGGTGGCCAGCCCGCCGATCATCGAGGTCGGCGCCAAATCGAGCCAGACCATCCGCCTGGTGCGCAAGGGCGGCGCCGCCCCCGGGCCGGAACGCACCTACCGCCTGCTGATCGACGAGATCCCGCGCGACGACGAGCAGGCCAGCGGCGTGGCGATCCGCCTGCAGTACTCGGTGCCGGTGTTCGTGGCGCCGAACGACGAGGCGGCCGCTCCCAGCCTGGCCTGGACCGTGCTGCGCAAGGACGGCGGCTGGATCCTGCGCGCGAAGAACAGCGGCGGCCTGCACGCCCAGGTCGGCGCGGCCAGCCTGGTCGACGCCGGCGGCAACGAAATCGAGTTGAGCAAGGGCTTGCTGGGCTATGCCCTGGCCGGGCGCGAGCGCGAATGGCGCCTGCCGCTGGAGCCGGCTGCCCGCGTGGCCGGTCCGCTGACCGTGCGCGCCAACGTGAATGCGCGCGCCGCGAGCGCAGCCGCCAGCGTGGCGGCGGAGAGCGCCGGCGCCAAGTGAACGGCCGATGAAGGAAGGCGGTACCCGCGCACGCGCACGCTTCTGCGCGCTCCTCGCGCTGGCCTGGGCTGCTGCCCTGGCTGGGCCCTTGCCGGCCCGGGCCGGGCAGGGCGCTGCCGGCGCTGCCGTTACCACAGCGCCAGCCCTTCCCACCACCCCCGCAACGCCCGCCGCGCCGGTCGAACTCTGGCTTGAAGTGTCCCTGAACGGCGCCGACACCGGCGCCGTCGCCCGTTTCACGCGCGGCCCGCGAGGCTTGCGCGTCGACGCCGACACCCTGCGCGAGCTCGGGCTCGACCCGGCCGCTCTCGGCTTCGGCGAGGAACGCGAGCGCGAGCTCGACGCCATTCCCGGCCTGTCCTACAGCTTCGACGCCGCCGCCCAGCGCATCGCGCTGCGCCTGGCCGATGCGCTCCGCACTCCCTTGCGCCTGCAGGCGCGCAACCCGCGCGAAATCGGCGCCGGCAGCGCCAGCCCGGGCATGCTGCTCAACTACGACGTCTATGCCCAGCCCCGCGCCGGATCCAGTGCCGAGTCCCGGGCTTCGGCCCTGCACGAACTGCGCTGGTTCGACGCGCGCGGCGCCATCAGCAGCACCGGCGTCGTCACCCTGCACGGCCCGGGGCGCCGCTACCTGCGCCACGACACTTCCTGGAGCTGGGCCGACCCGGTGGCCCTGACCTCGCTCCAGGTGGGCGACCTGATCACGCGTTCGCTCACCTGGTCGCGCTCGCTGCGCCTCGGCGGCATCGAGTGGCGCAAGAACTTCGACCTGCGGCCCGACCTGGTCACCTACCCGATGGCCCAGATCGCCGGCTCGGCCGTGGTGCCGAGCAGCGTCGCCCTGTACGTGAACGGCATGCAGCAGTTCAGTTCCACCGTGCCCGACGGTCCTTTCGTGCTGGACCAGGTGGCCGGCCTGAACGGCGCCGGCCAGGCCACCGTCGTCACCCGCGACAGCCTGGGGCGCGAAGTCGCCACCTCGGTACCGCTGTACGTCGACACGCGCCTGCTGGCGCCCGGCCTGTCCGACTACGCCGTCGCCTTCGGCCTGCCGCGCCGCGACTACGGCCTGCGCTCGTTCGGCTACGCGGCGCGCCCGGCGCTGACCGGCTCGCTGCGCCATGGCGTGAACGACGCCCTGACCGTCGAGGCGCACGCGGAAGCGGCGGCCGGGGTGGCGAACGCCGGCGCCGGCGCACTGATCCGCCTGGGACACGCCGGCGTGCTGCACGGCGCGCTGGCCGCCAGCGGCGGCGGCGACGGCCGCGGGCTGCAGGCCACGCTCGGCTACCAGTACCTGTCGCCGCGCTTCTCGCTCGACCTGCAAAGCACGCGCGCCAGCAGCGCCTACGCCGACCTCGGCACCGGCGAGGGCGTGCCGGTGAACCGCGTCAACGACCGCATCACCGCCAACTTTTCGCCTTCGGCCGGCCAGTCGCTCAGCGCCAGCCTGGTCGCCTACCGCCTGCCCGGGCGCGACACCGCGCGCATCGCGTCCCTGGCCTGGTCGATGCGCCTGGGCGAAGGCGTCTACCTCGGCGTGAACGCCTACCAGGACCTGGGCCAGGCCTCGGCGCGCGGCGTCACCGCTTCGCTCAGCTTCAGCCTGCCCGGCCGGATCGGCGCCAGCGTCGGCGCCGGCCGCCGCGCGGGCGAGCCGAGCTGGAACGTCGGCCTGAACCGCTCGGCCGACTTCGCCGGCGGCTTCGGCTGGAACCTGCAGAGCGCCACCCAGGCCGGCCAGCGTTATGGCCAGGGCCAAGTGCAGTACCTCGGCAGCGGCGGCCAGCTCGGCCTGCTGGTGCAGGACGGCGGCGCCGGCGTCACCGCCGCGCTGAACGCCACCGGCGCCCTGGTGGCGATGGACGGCGCGGTGCTGCCGGCGCGCCAGGTGGGCCGCGCCTTCGCCATGGTCTCGGCCGGCGTGGCCGACGTTCCGGTGCTGCAGGAAAACCGCGTCATCGGCCGCACCGACCGCCACGGCCGCCTGCTGGTGCCGGACCTGGTGCCGTACGCGGCCAACCAGCTGGCGATCGACGCCAGCAGCCTGCCGCTCGACATGCGCGTGCGCGCCACCAACGTCGAGATCGCGCCACGCCTGCTGTCGGGCGTGGTGGCCGGCTTCGCGCTCGAGCGCGTGCGCGCGGCCAGCGTCACCGTGCACGATGCCAACGGCCAGCCGCTCGCCATCGGCACCCCGGTCGAGGTAAACGGCGGCGCCGGCACGGTCGTCGGCCACGACGGCATGGTCTTCGTCGAGCAGGCCGGGGACGACAACCGCCTCGTGCTGCGCGCACGCGAAGGCGCGTGCGAGGTAAGATTCCGCTATCCTGCCGCCGGCGACGGCGCGGCCGGCGGAGGAATGGCAATTATCGGGCCGCTGCGCTGCAAGCCCATCGAGGGAGGGAAGTGATGTTCAAACGTCTGACGCAGGTCCTGGGCCTGGCGGCGCTGCTCTGGCTGGCGGGCGCCGGCGCCGCGCGCGCCGACAGCTGCAGCGCCAGCATGACCGATATCGTGTTCGCCAACGTCAGCCCGATCGCGGCCAGCGACAGCTATGCCAGCGGCACCCTGACGGTCAGCTGCACCTGGGGCCTCCTGACCGGCATTCCTCCCCAGCTGCTGTTCCCGAACGCCTCGATCTGCATCTATCTCGGCGCCGGCAGCGGCGGCACCCAGGGCCAGTGGCGCACCATGAGCGGCGGCACCGGGCGCCTGCCGTTCAACCTCTACCGCGACAGCAGCTATGCCGCCGCCGCGGTGTGGGGCAGCCCGGCCACCCCGAACAGCCCGACCTCGCTCAACTTCAACCTGAGCGCGGGCCTGCTCTCGCTCGGCACCCAGACCGCGAGCTTTACCATCTACGGCAAGATCCCGGGCAATGCCCTGAGCGGCGTCGGCACCGTCGGCAACGCCGACACCGAGTTTTCCAGCGATTTCTCGGGCGAGGCGATCGTCAACTATTCGTTCTGGAGCCTGCTGTCCTCGCCCTGCACGGCCGGGGTCAGCACCACGGTGCCATTCCGGGTGCGCGCCACCGTCGTCAACAACTGCGTGATCAGCGCCTCGAACCTGGCTTTCGGCGCCAGTACCGTGCTCACTTCGGCGGTGCGCGCGAATGCGGCACTGTCGGTGCAGTGCACGGCGAACAACGCCTACCGCATCAGCATGAACGGCGGCATGAACGGCAGCGTGGCCGCGCGCCGCATGCGCAACGCGGCCACCGGCGAAACCGTGCAATACCTGATCGCGGGCACGCCGGATGGCCCAAGCTGGGGCGACGGCAGCCAGGGCACGGTGATGGTCACCGGCACCGGCACCGGCGCGGTGCAGAGCGTGCCGCTGTTCGGCAGTGTGCCGAAGCAGACCACGCCGTCGCCGGGCGACTACCGCGACACGGTGACGGCGACCATCTACTTCTGAGCGGCGCCGGCCCGGCCATGGCGGCGCGGATCGGCTACGTGCCGCGTGTCACGCGGGTGGCGAGATGCTTGACAGAAATGTTGGCGATGCTTGACTATCTGCCAATATGAACCCTCCTGTCCTGCCTTCCAATTCGGCCGCGGCGGCAAGCGCCGCCATCCATGAAATCTGGATGCTGGTCTTCCCCGACTTCCTGCTGCTCGACGCCACCGGCCCGGCCCAGGTATTTTCCAGTGCAAACGACGAAGCGCGCGACGCCGGCTTGCCGCCCCCTTACCGCATCCGGCTGCTGGCGGACGGCGGCGGGGCGGTCGTCTCGTCCTCGGGCCTCAGCGTGCTGGCCGAAGCGCTGCCCCCGGCCGGCGCCGAAGGCGCGACCCTGATCGTGGCCGGCGGCCGTGTCGCGGCCCTGCCATCGGGCGCAACGGCCGGGGGCCGCGCCGTGCTGGACTGGGTGCAGCAGGCGGGAACGGCGGCGGCGCGCTGCTGCTCGGTCTGCACCGGCAGCTTCGTGCTGGCGCGCGCCGGCCTGCTCGACGGCCGCCGCGCCGTCACCCACTGGGCCGACGTCGAGGCTTTGCGGCGCGAACACCCGGCGCTGCAACTGCTGGACGACGCGCTGCACGTTCGGGATGGCAAGTTCCACACCTCGGCCGGCATCAGCGCCGGCATGGACCTGGCACTCAGCCTGGTCGAGGAAGACCTGGGACGCGAAGCCGCGCTGGCCGTGGCCAAGCGCATGGTCCTGTTCCTGAAGCGGCCAGGCGGGCAGCGCCAGTTCAGTTCCGAACTGCTGGCGCAGTCGCCGGCGCCGGGCGTCTGCGCCCAGCTGACCGCCTGGCTGCGCCCGCGCCTGGCGCAGGACATCGGCGTCGGGCAGATGGCCGGCGCCTGTGCCTTGTCCGAGCGCTCGCTGTACCGCAGGCTGCACGAAGAGGCCGGCCTGACCCCGGTGCAGCTGCTGGCGCGGCTGCGCCTGGAACGCGCCTGCCTGCTGCTGGAGCAGCCGGGGATGCGGGTCAAGCAGGCCGCGCGCGACAGCGGCTACGGCAGCGTGTACAACCTGCGCCGCGCCTTTGCCGCCGAGCTGGGCGTGCTGCCGAGCGAATACCAGGCGCGCTTCGCCTGAAGCGTCACGGTGAGAACCTGATCGGGCCAGCAGGTCTTTGCATAAAGGCAAGAAACTGCGTACACTCGGCTGGCCGACCAGCCGGCGCGGGCAGCTGCGCGCGTCCGAACTTCGACCCGGGAATCGCTCCATGATTCACCAGCAACGTTTGACCGCCACGCTCGATGGCGACTTCGTGGTTTTCCTGATCGGCATGCGCATCAACCAGCCCTGGAAAGTCCACAAATGGTGGCCGGTCGCCACCGCCATGCCGCGCATGATCGGCGAACTGCGGCGCCAGCCTGAGCTCGGCTTCCTGCACGCCGAGATGTGGTTTTCACGCACGATCATCCTGGTGCAATACTGGCGCTCGATGGACCAGCTGCTGGCCTATGCCACCAGCAAGGAGGCGGCGCACCTGCCGGCCTGGAAAGCGTTCAATCAATCGGTCGGCACCGACGGTTCGGTCGGCATCTGGCACGAAACCTATGCGGTGGCCGCGGGAGCGAGCGAAAGCGTGTACGTGAACATGCCGGCGTTTGGGCTGGGCCGCGCGGGCAAGCTGGAACCGGCTGCCGGGCCCATGCACTCGGCAGCGGAGCGGCTGGGACGCACGCGCTCAGCCGGGGAGGCTGTCGGCATTCAGAAGTAGACGGTCCAGGCAGCACCCGCCTGGCTGCCTTGACGGAGGCCCGTATCCACGCGCCCGAGGCGATAGGGGCTGTCGTGCGAGCAGGAGACGTTCGGCGTGCCGGCCTGGGCGCTGACGGTGCACGCCTCGGTCAGGACGAAGCCGACCTGCATCGTGGCATTTGCCATGCCGGCTTGCGCGGGGAGCGCCAGCAGGGACAGCAACAAGGCGCCAGGGATCAGGAAACGGCTCATGGTGGAAAGTGGTAACAGTTGCTATAGATATTGCTTCAAATCAATTACGGTCCATGATACACGAAATTTGCCTCCAGCGCCTCCGGGGCAAAGGATCGCTGCACGTTGGCCGATGTTGGTATCGTTTTTACTGGATTTGAGCGATTTCGGCAAATACGTTACGGTTCAGGCCAGCAGTGCGTTCACCGCGTCCTGCAATTCGCGCGGGCTGAAGGGCTTGGCCATGTAGTCGTCGGCGCCGGCAGCCTTGCCGGCCGCGACGTCGGCTGCCTGCACGAAGGCCGACAGCAGCAGGATGCGGATGCCGTTCGTCGCCGGGTCGTCCTTCAGCGCCCGGCACAGTTCCAGGCCGCTTTCTCCGCCCAGCGACACGTCGAGCACGATCACGTGCGGCCGTTCGGCGGCGATGCGCGCCATCATTTCATCGCCCGAGCCGGCCACCGCCACCTTGCCCAAGGTTTGCAGGGTGAGGCGGATCAGGAGGCGCAGTTCGGGCTGGTCGTCGACGACAAGGATGGATTCAGGCATGGGGCAGGGCGGCGGCAGCCGGCAAGGTCAGGGTGATGTCGGTTCCGCGTCCCAGTGTCGATACGACGTCGACCCTGGCATTGTGCAGCTTGATTGTCTCGCGGAAGATGGCCAGGCCCAGTCCCGTGCTTTCCGGGCGGGCGTCGGGCTTGGCGCGATAAAAGGCCTCGAACATGGCGGCCTGCTGCTCTTCGCTCATGCCGATGCCGCTGTCGCCGATGCGCAGCAGCACGGTGCCGACGGCGGCGTCTGGCCCGCGCCAGGCGCGCACCGTCACCGGCGTGCCGGGCGCCGAGTACACCAGGCTGTTGTTGAGCACGTGGGCCAGCGCCGCGCCCAGCTTGTGCGGGTCGGCCGCGACCGGCGGCAGGTCGGGTTCCAGCGTGAGCGCGATGCGCCCGTTCTGGCCCAGCGGCTCGACCGTATTCAGGGCTTCGCCGAGGATGGTCTCGATGCGCTGCGGGCCGATCTGCAGCACGGCCGGCCCGCCGGATTCCAGGCGCGCCAGTTCCAGCACCTGGGTCACCAGGGCCGACAGGTGGCCGGCCTGGCGGTGCACGATGTCGAGTAGTTCGCGCGCGGTGGCGGCGTCGAAGTCGCGCTTCAGCAGCAGTTCCGAAAAACCGATGATGCTCGCCAGCGGCGTGCGCAGCTCGTGCGCGGCCATCTTGAAGAAGCGGCTGCGCTGTTCACCGGCGGCGCGCAGGCGCCGGGTTTCTTCCAGGCGCGCGGCATTGTCGCGCGCGATGGCGGCGTAGCGGCGGTGGCCGCCCAGGTGCATCACGCTGGTCGAGATCTCGAGCGGGAAGGTGGCGCCGTCGGCGCGCCGGCCGGTGCCTTCGCGGGTGCAGACCTCGCCCTCGGGCAGGCAGCGCACCAGGTCGGGCACCGCTTCCACCAGCAGCCATTGCAGGTTGCGCCCGACCAGCTCGCCCGCGGGCGCGCCGAACATGCGCTCGGCGGCCGGGTTCACCGACAGCACGTTGGCCGACTCGTCGAGCATCAGTACGGTTTCCGGCAGGTGGTTGAGCAGGGTCCGCAGCCAGGTTTCGCTGTCGCGCTGCTGGCGCAGCGCGCGCTGCAGCGCGTCGCTGGCGAATTCCGAGGTCACCAGCGCCGCCAGGTCGCGCAGCAGCAGGCGGTCGGCGTCGCTGAAGCTGCGCGGCCGGTGGTCGAGCACGCACAGGGTGCCGACGCGGCTGCCACAGGGCGCGGCCAGCGGCAGGCCGGCATAGAAGCCCAGTTGCAGCGGCCCGGTGATGACCGGATTGTCGGCGAAACGCGGGTCGGCGGCGGTATCCTCGACCACGAAGACATCGTCCTGCAGGATGGTATGGCCGCAGAACGTGGCCACGCGCGGGATTTCCTGGTCGGTGACCCCGATGCGCGACTTGAACCACAGGCGTTCGGCGTCGACCAGGCCGACCATCGCCATCGGCACGTCGAACAGGCGCGTCGCCAGGCGTGTGATGCGTTCGAAGCGCTCCTCGGGCGCTGTGTCGAGCAGTTTCAGGTCGACCAGCGCCTGCAGGCGGGCGGCTTCGTCTTCCGGCAGTAAAGGCTGGAGCATGGCATTAAAGGGCGTGGTGCCCGGCTCAGGTGGCGTCCGCGCGCATGTCCAGCGCATTCTCGACCGCTGCGCGCAGCTGGGCGAAGGGTACCGGTTTCGGGAACACCGGGATATCGGAGGGCAGGCCCATCGAGGCGATGGTCGCGCGGTCCAGGCCGCTGACGACGATGATCGCCATCTGGCCATAGCCGGCGTCGCCGCGCAGGGTGCGGATCATGCGGAAGCCGTCCATGCCGGGCATGCTCAGATCGCTCACCAGCAGGTCGGGGCGCTGTTCGCCGATGCGGATCAGGGCCTCGAAGCCGTCGTGGGCCTTGACCACATCAAGCGGCAGGTCCCAGCCCGACAGCTCCAGTTCGTACAGGCGCAGGAGGGTGCGGTCGTCGTCGACCAGCAGGACCTTCTTGCGCTGTGGTTTTTCCGGCTCGGCCACGGCCGCCGGCGCCACCGGTGCGGTGGCCTCGTGGCGTTCGTTGACCAGCTTGTTCACCGACGCCATCGTGATGCGGCGGTGGCCGCCGGCGGTCTTCCAGGCTTGCAGGGTGCCGTTCTCGACCCACAGCTGCACCGTGCGGTGCGATACGCCGAGCAGGCGGGCGGCGTCTTTGGTGGAGCAGAACTCGGCGGCGTTGTAGGCCGGGTCGCGGGCTTCTTCTTCAGGTTTCAACATAGATATGAATTCTTGGGTCCGCAGCGGCTTCTGTCAAGGCAGCGGGCGCGGTCCAGGTACGGCGCATGGCCCGGGGGCGCAGGCGCGAAGGGATCATGCTACACCACCGCCGGTTTTGAAGCCGTCTCGGCGCTGGCTGGCGTGCGTGTATTTATAGGTGTCCGGGCAAGGGTGCGCATTCATGGAGCCGCCTTGATGCCGTCGATCACGGCAATCAGGGCGCGCAGGTCCACCGGCTTGACGAAATGGTGGTCGAAACCGGCGCTGCGCGAAAGCACGCGGTCGTGGGCCTGGCCGTAACCGGTCAGGGCCAGGTAGAGGGCGGGGCGGCCGTCCTGCAGGGCGCGCAGGCGCCGCACCAGTTCGTAGCCGTCGATGTCGGGCAGGCCGATGTCGAGCACGAACACCTGCGGCCAGTCGCGTCCGGCCAGGTCCAGGGCCTCGCGCGAGGAGGCGGCGCTGGCTACCTCGTGGCCGCAGGCGCGCAGCACCTCGGTCAGCGACTGGGCGGCATCGATGTTGTCGTCGACGACCAGGATGCGGACCTGGCCGCTTGCGCCCGCGCCGGGCAGGGCCGCGGACATCGCCGCGGCCGGAACGCCGGCCTGGGCCAGCGGCAGCGTCACGCTGAAGCTGCTGCCCTGGCCTAGGCCGGCGCTGGCCGCGTGCACGCTGCCGCCATGCAGCTGCACCAGGCTTTTCACCAGCGCCAGGCCCAGGCCCAGGCCGCCCTGGGAACGGTCCGGCGTGCGCTCGGCCTGGGTGAACAGATCGAACACCTGGGGCAGCACGTCGGGCGCGATGCCGATGCCGTTGTCGCGCACCGAGACCGTCACCCGGCTATCCGTGCGCGCCACCTGCAGGGCGATGCGTCCGCCCTGCGGCGTGTACTTGGCGGCGTTGTTCAGCAGATTCGACACCACCTGCACCAGGCGCGTGCGGTCGCCGTCGACCCAGCCGCCGGCATCCTGCTGCAGTTCCAGCGTGTGGCGGCGCGCCTCGATCAGCGGGCGCGCCTGTTCCACGGCGCCGGCCACCACCGCGCCGACGTCGACCAGGGCGCGGTCGAGCTGCACCAGGCCGCGCGTGACGCGCGACACGTCCAGCAGGTCGTCGACCAGTTCGGTCATGTGGCGCACCTGGCGCGCGATGATCTCGCTCGACTGGCGCAGGCGCCGTGCGTCCAGCCCCGGCATGCCGAGCAGCTGGGCGGCGTTGCTGATCGGCGCCAGCGGGTTGCGCAGTTCGTGCGCCAGCATTGCCAGGAATTCGTCCTTGCGCCGGGCCTGGGCGCGCAGCTCGGCTTCGCCGGTCTTTTGCGCGTGGATGTCGGTCAGGGTGCCCATCCAGTCGGTCACGCAGCCGGCGGCGTCGGCAAAGGGCAGGGCGCGGCTCAGCACCCAGCGGTAGTCGCCGCCCGCATGGCGCAGGCGGTGCTCGAACTCGAAGGGCACGCCGGCGTCGCGGCTGCGCTGCCAGGCGCTGCGCAGGGCGTCGCGGTCCTCGGGGTGGACGGCGGCGCGCCAGGCGCCTTCCTGCAGCGCCATGGCGTCGAGGCCGGTGAACTCCTGCCAGCGCTCGTTGAAGTAATACACGCCGCTGTCGACGTGGGTCGACCATACCATTTGCGGGATCACGTTGGCGATGGCGCGAAAGCGCCGTTCGCTTTCCTTCAGCGCCTTTTCGGCCGCCACCTGGGGCGTGATGTCCATGTGGGCGGCCACCGCGCCGGCCAGTGCGCCGTCGGCGCCGCGCAGGGCGGCGGCGCGCACCAGCACCGTGCGGCGCAGGCCAGGCACGTCGAAGGGTTCGATCTCGAACACGCCGGCATCGGTGTCGCGCCCGGCCAGCACGCGCGCCACCGGCCAGTCCTGGATGCCGAGCGGCTGCCCGGCCAGCGGGCCGGCGATGTGCCAGCCGCGCCAGGCGCCATATTCGTCGACCGACTGGCTGTCGGGATAATGGCCCCAGATCGCCTGGTTGGCGGCGTTCGCCACCAGCAGGCGGCCGTTCGGGTCGACGTAGAAGATGCCGACCGGCGCCGCTTCCAGCAGCACGTCGAGGCGGCGGCGGTCGCTTTCGGCGCGCTCCTCGCTGGCGCGCAGTGCTTCGGCTTGCGCCTTGCGCTCGCTGATGTCGACCGCGATGCCGGCGAAGCGGCGCGTGCCGTCGGCCGGGTCGGTGAACACCTTGCCGCGCGCATTCACCCACACGTCCAGGCCCGAACGCTGCGGGATGCGGTACTCGGCGTCGTACAGGGTGCGGGTCTCGATGGCGTGCGCGATCGCGGCCAGCACGCGCGGACGGTCTTCCGGGTGGATCATGTCGGTGAAGCGGTTCAGCTCGGTGCCTTCGCGCGCCAGCGCGGCCTCGACCTGGAACAGGCGCGCAAAGCGCTCGTCGACGTGGGTGGCGCCGGTGTCGAGCTCGTAGCTCCAGGTGCCGATGTTGCCCGAGGCCTCAAGGGAGAGCGCCAGGCGCTCCTCGGCGTCCTTGTGGCGCGCCAGCGCCCGCACCTTGTCGGTCACTTCGACCACGGTGCAGATCAGGCCCTGCACCGCGCCCAGCTCGTCGCGCAGGGGGCTGAAGGAAAAGGTGAACCAGGCCTGCTCGGGGTAGCCGTGGCGTTCGACCGTGACCGCCAGGTTCTCGAAAAAGAAGGACTCGCCGGCCAGCACGCGCCGAATCGTCGGTTCCAGTTCGTGCCAGACCTCGTGCCAGACCTCGGGGTGGGGCGCACCGAGCGCGGTCGGCGCCTTGTTGCCGAGCATCGGCAGGTAGGCGTCGTTGAAGAACAGGGTCAGCTTCTCGCCCCAGGCCAGGAAGGTCGGGAAGGCCGAGCCGAGCACGATGGCCAGGCCGGTGCGCAGCACGGGCGGCCAGCCGGACACCGGCCCGAGCGCATGCGCGGACCAGTCCATGTCGCGGATGCGTTCACCCATGGCGCCGCCGTTGTCCAGGAACGCATGCTGGCTGGTGCTGTTCACGGCTGCCCTTGAGGAAAAAGCTTGCATTGTACACATAGTTGACGGCGGGAACGCGTCCGGCTGGGACCCTGTTGCGCGGACGCGGCCCGACGACGCTACTGCACCACGACCTTCATGCGCACGCTCCCCTTGGCCCCCGGCTGCAGGCTGCCGGTGAAGCGCCATTCGACGGCGCCGTTCTCGCCCGCCTTGGGCTGGACCGCGATCGCGCAGCTGTTCAGGTCCGCCGGCAGGATGCCGCATTCGGCACTCGCAAAGGTCGTGAACGCCGGGGTGTTGTCGGTGACGGTCAGGCCGGACAGGGTGGTGGTGCCGGTGTTCTCGAACGCGACTTCATAGGTAATGGTGTTGCCCGGCACGGCGTTCGCCTTGTCGGCGGTCTTGGTCAGCATGAAGCTGTCGCAGGACTGGCAGATGCCGTTCACCGTCACCGTCATCTGGCCCAGGCCGATGCCCAGCAGTTTCAGCAGCGGATCGGCGACGCCGGTCAGCACCGGGGTCAGGATCGGCGACAGCACGTCGACCACCAGCAGCTTGAGCACCGGCTGCAGCAGCCCGTTCAGCAGGTTCGTGACCGGCACCAGCAGCGCGTCGAGCAAGCCGCCGGTGAGGATCGTGGTGCGCAGCGACAGGTTGCCGACCAGGCTGTTGGTCAGGCCGGTAATGAAGGCGGCGCTGGTGCTCACCGTGCGCGTCTGCGGGAAGGTGCCCGACATCGTCACGCTGGAAGCGAAGGGCGCCTGGCCGCGCGCGGTGGTCTTGATCTCGAGCGCGACGCGGATGCCGTTCAGCACCAGTTCGCCGATCTGGCCGTAGCCGACGTCGGCGGCGGAGAGCGTACGGGTGCGATTGAAGAACACGCTGTCCGGAATGCTGCCCAGGTAGATGTCACCCACGCCCGGCGCCACCTGCAGGGTGACGGCCTTGGCCACGGCGTCGACCGCCGACAGGCTGCCTTCGCCGCGCGCCGCTTCCACATACACGTCGAGCTTGCCGATGGCGACCGAGGCGCTGTTCACGCCGGCCACCTGTTTCAGGGTGTCGGTCACCGGGCTCAGGGTCACCAGGTCGAGCTTGAGTTTCAGGCGGATCGCCGCGGTATGGAACTGCGAGCCGGTCGGGCCGCACACATACACCGGCGGCTCGATCACCTGCGCGTACAGCTGCAGGTTGTTGATCAGGCCCAGCATGCCGAGGGCGCCGCCGGAAATCCCGACCGGGGTCGGGGTGGTGATCATGTTGCGGTGGTTGTACAGCTGGATCAGGCCGGTGAGCATGTCGAGCGAATTAATCGCGGTGCCGGCCAGGGCGCCGGCATCGGTGCTTACTTTCACCAGGTCGCCCACGCGCACGCTGGCGCCGGTATTGGCCAGCAGCGGCTGCAAACGGCCCAGCACGCCGGACAGGCTGGTCTTGGCCTCCGCCTGGGCTGCGACGTTCAGGGCCGCGGCCACCTGGCCCAGGGTGACGGTGGTGCCCAGCGCCTGGGTCGGGCTCGACACATTTGCCTGGACCTTCAGCGCGTTCAGGAAGTCGAGCAGCTTGACGTCGCCGCCGGCCAGCGCGTTCCAGTCGGCCACGTTCAGGTTCAGGCTGGTGCCGAGCAGGCCGCCGAGCAGGGGATTCAATAGGGCGCTTTGCGTGCTGTCGACGCTGGCCAGGCGCGGCCCGGCCGAGATGCAGGCGCCGGCCACGCAGGCTGCTTGCGCCGGCAGGATGGCCAGCACGGTGCAGGCAAGGAAGAGGGCGCGCAGCCAGGCAAAACGGTTCTTCAAGAAAGTCATCGTCGTTTCCAAAATTGAATGCGGCTTAGTTGAAAGCGTTCATCATGCCCTCGAGGGCGCGTTCGTCGAACTTCATGCGCAGGCGCAGGTACACGCCCTTGCTGGTGGCATCGGCGCCGGCCAGGTCGCGTTCCTTGAAGCCCAGGAAGTTGTAGCCGGCCGAGACCCACATGTTCTTTTGCAGCTGGTAGCCGGCTTCCAGGCCCAGGCCGTACTGGCGGCCGCTGCCTTCGCCATTGAACAAGACCTGGGCGACGGCGCCGACGTCCCAGTCGCGCTTGAGCTCGTGGGTGACGCGCGCGGCCAGCAGGTGGGCGGTGCCGCGGGTATCCAGGCCGCTCGAACGGTCGTGCGCCAGCTTGCCGGCATAGCGGCCGCTGAACACGGTCTCGCGGGTCGGCTGCCAGTTGCCGGCCACCGACACGGCGTGCACGGCGCGTTTGAGGTCCGCCGGGCCGTTGTCGGACTCCAGCTTGAACTCGTACTTGGCCAGGGCGTTCACGCCCAGGGTGCCCGGTGCGCGGTAGGCCACGCCGCTCTGCAGCAGTTCGTTGACGCGCTTGCTGTCGGTGGTGCGGCTGCGGTTGGCGGCGTAGGTGTTCTTGCCCAGGAAGGTGAATTCCTCGGTCAGCTTATAGGCCAGGCCCAGGGTGTTGAGCACTGCGTCGCTGTCTTCGCCGTGGCGCACTTCCAGGCGCGCATTGCCGCGCCACAGCGGGTTGCGCGTGATGTCGATGGCGCCGGCGGCGGCAATCGATTCGTTGGTGGCCGGGCCGCTCAGCACGCGCACGCGCTCGAAGCTGGTGCTGGCGCGCACGCCGTCGGCGATCGTCCACAGGTTGCGCAGGCCCATCGCGGCTTCGGCTTCCTTCGAGCCGATGGCCGAACCGCGGGCACGGTATTCCGAGAACGCGCGGCCATCCTTCATGTATTCCGAATCCATGCCGAACACGGTGGCGTTGCGTTCCTGGCCTTCGTTCAGGGCGTAGTTCGAACCCAGGCTGCTGATCAGTTCGTGGCGGCCATACAGGCGGCTGCCACCGGCCAGGCGGTAGTCGCCACCGAGGGCGACCATGCGGCGGCCGCTGTCCTTGATGTCCTGCTCGGCTTCCAGCGAGACGCTGGCTTGCGGCAGGCCGGGGATCTGGCTGCTCACCCTGGCGCGCACGCTGGTCAGGTCGGGCTGGACCAGGGTCGTGCCTTCGGCCGCGGTTTCCTTCGAGTGGCGCACGCCGCCTTCGACGCGCACGCCGTTCTTGAAGGCGTAGCCGGCGCCCAGCTGCACGCCGTCACGCGCGGCGCCGCTCACCAGGTCTTCGGTATGCAGGGCTTCGGCGTCCAGGCGCACCTGTTCGGTCAATTTGTAGCTGGCGCGCAGGCCGGCTTCCATGCGGCCCTTCGGCAGGATCGCCGACTGGTTGTCGAAGAACTCGCTGGTACGCACGGCGTACAGGCGGCTTTCCAGCTTGCCGTCGACGCGGGTGGCGTCGATGCGGGCGGCGCTGCCGTCGTGCAGCTGCTTGTCCATCTGCGCGGCTTCGACGATGACGGTGGTCTTGTCGTCCGGCTTGACGGTGGCGTTAACGCTGGTCAGGGTCTGCTGCGCGATCGGGTTGCGGTCGTTGACGTAGCTGGCGCCGATCTCCACGGCTTTGTTCAGCTTGTACTGGGCGGCGACACCGCCAACCCAGAACTGCGGCGCACCCTGGTCGACTTCGTAGCTGATGCGCACCGACACCGGGTTCAGGTCGGCATCCAGGCTGGCCACCGGGCCGCGGAACAGGATGCGGCCGGTCAGCGGCTCGATGTCGTAATCGACATAGCGCACCTGGGTCGTGCTCGACAGCACGATGCCGTTCTGGTTACGGTCGCGCACGACGATCTCGACGCGCTCACTGTTCAGTACCATCAGGGCGCTGCCGGTGAGGTAAGGACCCGAGGTGCCGTTGGCGGCGATCTCTTCCACCATCTGGCGGGTGCTGTCGCGGCTGGCGAAGCTGTCGACCGTGAGGCCATTCGCCTCGTAATGGTGGCGCAGGCCGGTCAGGCTGCGGTTGTAGGCGCCCAGGTTGCGCGCCGGGGTGGTGCCGGGCGGGGTCATGTCGCCGTACAGCAGCCAGGACTTGTTGCGGTCGGCGCGCAGGTAGCCGCGGCTGGTCGACTGCGCTTCGAAACCGCGCTCGGCGTTGTCGCCGGTCGTCGGATAGAAATTCACCGGGTCGACGTCGCGGAACAGCTTTTCTTCTTTTTCCTTGCTCGAATCGTAGGACATGGTCAGCAGCGTGTCGCCGGCAACGGTGCCCTTCATGAAGACGGCAGCACGGCCGCCGATTTCCGCGTCGGTATTGCCGACCTTGCCGGAGACGCTGCGCAGCTGGTCTTCAAAGGCGTCGAACGAACGGTTCGGGTTGCTGGTGTTGCCGCGGATATTGTTCAGGCTGACGGCGCCTTCGATCACGCCGGCCGCAATCAGCGGACGCAGGTCGGGCACGAACGAGACCAGTGCTTCGCCCTTGACGGCGCCGCTGGCGGCGGCCAGCTTGGCTTCGGCGGCTTCGGCCGGGGCGCGCAGGGCGAATTCCGCCTGGCCGCCTTCGACGAAGACTTGCAGGCCCGCTTCGCGCGGGTCGAGGTCGGCCTGCAGCCAGGCGCCGTGGGTCGCGTCCAGGGTAACCGGAGTGCGTTGCAGCACCGGCACGCCTTGTGCGTCTTCCAGGTGCACAATGACGCCGGCCGTGGCGCGGCCGTCGGCGGCCACTTTGCTTTGCGGCAGTTCGACGCGCAGCTTGGCCAGGGCGCCCGGCACGATCACTTCCACGCGGCTGCTGCCACGGGCATTGCCGAAGCTGTCGTTCTGGCGCAGTTCCAAGGTGTTCTTGCCGGCGCGCAGGGCGACGCCGACGTAGTCCCAGCTTTCCAGCTGGCGCTCGGCGACCTTGTTGCGCTGGCCGATGTGGGTGTCGGCCACGGCTTCGCCGTTCACCAGCAGCGCGAAACGCGCGCCCAGCGCGCCCTTGACGCGCACGGTGGCCTGGCTCGATGCCAGCACGGCGCCGTCCTTCAGGTCGACGAAGCCGAGGGTGTTGTCGAGTTGGGCCATGTCAACCTTAGCGACCTTGGCTGCCGCGGCCTTGGCGGCCGGGGCTTGCTGGACGCCGGCGTCGGCGATCTTGTTGTCGGCCTTGATGGCGGCGCGGCGCGCGGCGATCTCGCGGCGCAGGGCGTCACCGCAGCCCTTGATGGCGAAGTCGGCCTTGGCCAGCTCGCCGTCCTTGGCGTCGACGAAGCGGCTGCCGGCGTCGCCAGCGTTACGCTGCGACAGCACCGACAGGGTCGCGCCCTGCGGCAGGGTCGACGGATCGACCTTGGCGACGTGGGTGCGTGGGCGGGTTTCCAGGAAGCTGTACTTGCCGTCGATGTCGGTACGGGCAAAGGCGCCGTCTTCCAGGTAGATGCGCACGCCCGGTACGCCCGGCTCGTCCGCGTCCTGCACGCCGTTGGCATTGCAGTCGGCAAACACTTTACCCAGGATCACGCCTTTTTCGGTGAACACGCCGGCCTCGACCTTCACCTTGGCGGCGGCGACCACGCTGGCCAGGGCCAGGGGCGCGCCGCTGGTGGCGCTGGCGCGGTTGATGCCGTCGCCTTGCAGGGCGCCGGCGCCGATGCGCACGCGGTAGCGCAGGGTCACGCTGCCGCTTGCGGGCACGGCGCCGATGTCGAATTGCAGGGCGGTGGCAAGGCCGGCTTTCGGATCGGCGGCTTTCACGTTGTCGAGACGCACGGTGCCCGGCACCAGCGCAAAGCCGGCCGGCAGCACGTCGTCGACCTTCACGCCGGCCAGGGCTTGCTCGGCGGTATTGTGGACGATGACGGTGTAGTCGACGAAGTCGCCGATCTCGGCAATGGCGCGCGAGGCGTTCTTTTCCAGGTACAGGGTGCCCGGCACGGCGTCCACGGGAACGTCGATGGTCACCACGCCGCTGGCGGCGCTGACGGTGAAGCTGCCGCCGTAGGAACCGTACAGATTGATTTCACGGCCTTCCGGCAGCAGGCCGGCGGCCAGCTTCGACGGGAAGGTGTAGTTGGTCGGGGCGGTCACGGCCAGGCGGTACAGGCTCGGCGCGACCAGCGGGAAGTGGTAGTGACCGTCGGCATCGGTGACGACGGTGCTCGGCACGCGGGTTTCGCCGTCGACGTCGAAGACGATGGCGGCTTCGCCCGGGCGGCCGCCGTTGCCGTCGCCGGTAACGTCGATCAGGGTCACGGTGGCGCCGGCCAGCGGCTGGTTGCTCTTGCTGTCGAACACGATACCGACCGGGTCGACCAGGATGGAGGCGAAGGCGGTCTTGCTGCCGCAGCTCTCGATGGTCGCCATCAGGGTGTCGTCGGCCATGACGTCGAGGGCGCCATTGCTGGCGCTGACGTCGCTCATCTTCGACGCTTCATTGGTCATCACTTTCGAGGTGATGTGGAACACGGCGCTGTCGACGTCGGTTTCGTCGGCCAGGTAGCTCTGGGTGTCGCCGGTCTTCGTCGACGCGATGTTCAGGGTAATCGTGTCGATCTTGTTCGGGTCGGTGTCGCAGGCCGGCGCGACCGCTTCGACAAACAGCGCGCGGCCATAGGTCGTGGCCATGGCCGGGGTGTTGTAGTTTGCGTTGGTGAAATATCGGATGGTTTCCGGCTGCATCGCGCGCACGACGTTCGATTGCAGGTTCACGTTCTTGCCTTGCGGATCGGCATAGGCGCCGGTGGCCTGGTTGCGGATCGCCGCATGGGCGCCGGTGCACAGGAAGAGCAGGGTGAACAGGGAGATCAGGAAACGCAGACGATTGTTCATGGCGGCAAACTCAGGAATTCGGGCGTAGAGATCCCCATCCATCGCCATTGCTGGCGCTGGACAGGGACGTTCTTGTTAATTACTTATTGTTTTGTTGGCGAATGCCGGTAGGTGTTACTGCGAGATCTTGACGCCGAAGGTCATCGTCGACGACTGGCCCGGCGACATGGTGCCGATGGTGGCCGACAGGGTGCCGAGCAGGTTGACGATCGGAGCGATGATCGCGCCGGTGGTGCTGCCCGGTGCCGAGTGGAAGCTCGTGTAGGCCGGGATGGTGTCGCGGATCACCAGGGTGTTGACGTCGGTCGCGCCGGTGTTGGTGGCGGTGATCTGGTAGCGGATGCAGGCGCCCGGCACTGCGCCGGCGGTGATGTTGTCGGCGCTGAACTCGGTGTCGGCGACGCCGTCGCAGGTCTTGTCCAGGGCTTGCTTCTTGGTCAGGGTCACTTGCACGGCTTCGTTCACGACGTTCACGGCCTGGTGGATGGTGTCGCCCACGTTGGTCGTGCCCGACAGGGCGCGGAAGTACAGCTGGGTGGTCGACGGGGTGGCGCCGGCGGCAACCGTGACGTCGGCGTACACCATGCGGTAGGCGCCGCTGTTCACGGTGGCGTTGTTGATGGTGTTGCCGAAGGCATCCTTGAACACCACGGTCCAGCCGCTCGGCAGGTCGGTGTTGGCGAAGGTGGAGCTGGTGCTGGCCGCCAGGTTGAAGGTCTCGTTGCTGCCGCCGGCGTTGTTCAGGTACAGGGTGAAGCGGGTGGTCGCGCCTGCGGTGGTGGTGTTGGTGATGACAGCGGCCTGTTCCGCGCCGGCGCCTGCACCGGCTGCACCGTTGCCCGAGGCGTTGGCGGTGATGTCCATCAGTGCCGAGGCGGTGACGGTGGTGGTGTCCTTGCTGGTTGCGGTCACTTGCGGGTTGAAGGTGCTGGTGGCGGTGACGGTCAGCTCGTTGTTGGTGCCCGCGGCGGCGTTCGCCGGCAGGGTTGCCACGGCAACGAAGCGGAAGGTTTCGCCGGCCGGCAGGCTGCCGGTGCTGGTGATCGGGGTGTTGTTGTCGGCGATGCCGTCGCCATTTGCGTCGGCATAGAACACGACGTTGGCCATGGCGAAGTTGCCGCCATTGGTCGAGCTCAGGGTGAAGGTGTCGGCGCCGTTGCCGCTGTTGGTGATGCTGTGCGAATACACGACTTGCGCGCTGGCGGCGGCGTTCTTGGCCGAGCCGTCGCCCATGTCGGCGCTGCCGACCTGCTGCACGACGGTGGTGACGATGTTCGACACGGCGGTATGGCCGCGCAGCAGCGAGTCGAGGTAGACGGCGCTGGCCTGGTTGGTGATTTCGGTGCCGGCGGCGGTGGTCGCCGCATGCGCGCCATGGGAAGAGAGCACGAGCATGGTTGCCGCGAGCGACAGGCGTGCTGGAGCGTTCAGACGAAGTTTCATATTTTTTTCCTTCTAAAAACAGTGGGTTATGTTTACTTGGAAGCGCTGTTCAGGCGCATGCGGGACTTCACGGTCGCCGCCTGGCCGGGGGGCAGATCGCCCAGGTCCCAGCGCAGGAAGCGGTATTCGGTTGCGGGTACGGCTTCGGTAATTTTTTTGCCATCACGCATTACTTCGCGTTTCAGGGGCACCGCGGCGTAGGTCTTGCCGTCCAGGCTGGCTTCCACCTTGGGGGGGGAGGCAGTGTCCGGGAGGTAAGCCATTCCGCCTTCAGGAACCGGCAGCACCGCCTTGGTCTGCTTGGCCGGGGTGGTGCCGTTGTTGCGGTAGGTCACCTGGTATTCGATGGTGTCGCCGGGGTTGGCGCGGGTGGTCGGGACCAGCTTCACATCCTTGGTGCCGACAACCTGGAAGGCTTGCAGGGTGACGTCGACGTCGCTGGGGGCGGCAAATGCCGAGCTCAGTTGAAACAGGCAGAGTGCCAGGAAGAGAAAGACGCGTTCCACAAATGCTCCGGTATCGAGTGCCGCCCGCTGGAAAAGGCCCGGGTGACGAAGGCCGTTCACGACTACTGAATTTACTGAATTGCCGTGACGAAACGCATCGTATCGAATTTACTGATTTGATGCAAAGCTTTTTTTGCCGTACGGAATCATTGTTGCTGTGATGCACCAGTCCGGTGCGGTGGGGAGGCGCGATTCGCAGCGCTCGCCTGGTCGATGTCACTGCCGGGATGGCGACCTGTCTAGATCTTGTGAATATGGATAGCCGCTCTGTCACGGGGCGCCGCAGGGAGGGCGGCTATTACTCAGCTGTAGGAAATTCGGTGCCGTGCTTCGGCGAAAGCAGACGCCGCATAGCTCAGCAATATTAAATTCGGTTTGCGCATGACTTCCGGTTACAAGCCCTCACAGTGCTCAGCTGTAGGAAATTTGGTGCCAGTTCGGCATGTTTCATGGCTTGTCAAGCCGCTGTTGTTCACTGGCAACGCGTTCAAAAACATTTCGTTATTTTCCGATTTGCCGGATTTACTGATTCGTTGATTTGCGGCATCATAGTTTCCGCTGACCAAGAAAGAACGTCAGCCCCGCCTCCGGCACACAGGGTGCCGGCGCCCATTCGCTCCAATCCGCTCTCGACAGGTCAGCCATGCAAATCAACCAACAGGAATCCCAGAACGCCGTGCACGAACTGCAAGCCATCCATAGCGCACTTAACCGCGCCCAGGCCGTCATCGAATTCACCCTCGACGGTTACATCACCCACGCCAACGAGAATTTCCTCGACGTCATGGGTTACACCCTGGAAGAAGTGGTCGGCCAGCACCATTCGATGTTCTGCGAACCGTCGTTCGAGCAATCGGCGGCGTATGTGGATTTCTGGGCCGACCTGGCCTCGGGCAAGATCGAGCGCGCCGAGTACAAGCGCATCGGCAAGGGCGGGCGTGAAGTCTGGATCAACGCGTCCTACAACCCGGTGCTGGATATCGAGGGCCGCGTGCACAAGATCGTCAAGTTCGCCACCGACGTGACCGCCGAGAAAGCCCGCACCGCCGAGCTGGCCGGCCTGGTCGACGCCATGCAAAAGGCGCAAGCCGTGGTCGAGTTCGACATGGAAGGCCTGCTGGTCAATGCCAACGAGAACTTCTTGGGCCTGATGGGCTACGCCATCGACGACGTGCGCGGCGAACACCACCGCGTGTTCTGCGACGACGACTACGCTGCCAGCCTGGCCTACCGCAAGTTCTGGCAAAAGCTCAACCGCGGCGAGTTCGACTGCGGCCGCTACCGCCGCCTGGGCAACAACGGCAAGGTGGTCTGGATCCAGGCCACCTACAATCCCATCCTCGACCTGAACGGCAAGCCGGTCAAAGTGGTGAAATTCGCCACCGACATCACCGAGCAGGTGCTGCTGGAGCAGCGCAGCGCCGCGCGTGCCGAAACCGAACAGCGCAAGGTGGCCGTGCTGCTCGACCTGGTGGCGCGCGCCTCCGATGGCGACCTGACCGGCGAAGCCGATGTCGTCGGCGACGAGCCGCTGGACCAGCTCTCGCGCGGCGTCATGAAGATGATTGCCGATTTACGCGGCGTGATCGGCGAGGTTGTTGGAGCCGCCGGCAAGCTGTCCGGTTCCTCGCGCACCATCGCCGACCGCTCGAACGTGGTGGCCGCCAGCGCCCAGGCGCTCGGCGCCACCGTCGAGGAAATGAACGCCTCGGTCGACGGCCTGACCGCCTCGATCGGCTCGATCGCCCGCAGCACCACCGATGCCAACGCCCTGGCGCAAGCCACCCGCAACGAAGCCGAAGTGGGCGCCAAGGCCGTGGCCAAGACCATCGAGGCGATGGGCCTGATCAACCAGTCTTCGGAAGACATCGGCGAAATCGTGAAGGTGATCGGCGAGATCGCCAGCCAGACCAACATGCTGGCGTTCAACGCGGCCATCGAGGCGGCGCGCGCCGGCGAACACGGCCTGGGCTTCTCGGTCGTGGCCGACGAAGTGCGTAAACTCGCCGAGCGTTCCTCGCAGGCGACCAAGGAAATCTCGAAGCTGATCAACGAATCGGTGCGCCGCGTGGTACAGGGCAGCGACATCTCGCGCCAGGCCAGCGACGCTTTTGATCGCATCGCCTCGGGCGTGGAAAAGACCTCGCTGGCGATTTCCGACATCTCGCGCAGCGCCGACGAGCAGTCACTCACTGCCAAGGAAGTGGCCGCCGCCATCTCGTACATCGCCCAGGAAACCGAGCGTTCGGCCGGCTCCTGCGACAGCATCGCCCGCTCGACCGAAGGCCTGAACGAGAACGCCGAGCAGCTGAACCGCATCGTTTCCAGCTTCGTGGTGTAAGGCATGCCGGACCAATCCGAACTGAACCCGCTGGAATTCGCCGCGCTGGCCGGACTGGTGCGCGAACACACCGGCATCGCCATGCACGAGCACAAGCGCGTGCTGCTGCAGGGCCGCCTGCTGCCGCGCATGCGCACGCTGGGCCTGGCGCGCTACCGCGACTACATCGAGCGCGTGCGCGCCGACCGCTCGGAACTGCAGCCCTTCATCAACCTGGTGACGACCAACGACACCGCCTTTTTCCGCACCCCGGCCGTGTGGGACTACCTGGAGCGCGACTTCCTCCCAGGCTGGCTGGCGGCCAACCCGGGCTGCACCCTGCGCATCTGGTCGGCCGCCGCCGCCAGCGGCGAAGAAGCCTACTCGACGGCGATGCTGTGCAGCGAGTTCGGCGAGCGCCACCGCGGCTTCAAGTTCGCGATCCAGGCCACCGACATCGACACCGGCGTGCTGGCGACCGCCGCCGGCGGCTACTACGAGGGCCGCTCGGCCGAGCGCTTCGGCGCCAGCCGGCCCGACCTGGTGCGCAAGTATTTTCGCAGCGAAGGGGCGGGCATCCGCGCGATCCCCGAACTGCGGGCCACGGTGCGCTTCGGCGAACACCAGCTGCTGGCCCCGTGGCGCCAGGGCGCCCAGTTCGACCTGGTGCTGCTGCGCAATGTGCTGATCTATTTCGACGAAGCGACCCAGGAGCGCGTGCTGCACAGCGTGCGCGCCGCCATGGCGCCGCAGGCGCGCCTGATCCTGGGCGAGCAGGAGTCGATTACCCGCATCGCCACCCCTTTCGATTTTGAACAAACCCACGTCTACCGCATTCGCCAAGGCCAAGCATGAACCTGCACTCGATCGAACAAACCCGTCACGTCTTCGCTGGCCAGCTGCAGGTTGGCGCCGGCGAGCAAGTCCTGACCGCGCTGCTGGGCTCCTGCGTGGGCATCGGGATGATCTGGCGTAACGGCCGCCGCTGCGCGCTGGCCCACTGCCTGCTGCCGGAAACCGACGCCGCCTCGCCGCAGGCGAATGCGCGCTACGTCAGCGACGCCGTGCCGCGCATGCTGCGCGAACTCGGCGTGCGCCGCGAGCAGTACGACGAAGTCGAAGTGGTGGTGGCGGGCGGCGCCAGCATGCTGGCCGCCCTGCGCGGCGCCGAGCCGATCGGCCGCCGCAACGTGGCCGCCGCGCGCGAGCACCTGAGCCGCCGCGGCCTGCGCGTGCGCTTCGAGGACGTCGGTGGCCACCAGGGCCGCCGCATCAGCATCGATTGCGACAGCCACAGCTACTCGGTGGTGGGCATCGGCCGCACCCCGGGAGTGCTGCAATGATGCCGGCGCTGGGGCACGAAGCCGCCGCGCTCGAACCTGCACTCGATCCGAAAGGGGCGTTGGCCGCGATGAACGCCGCCCGTGCCCAGGCCGCGCGCGTGCTGGCTGATGCTGCCGGTATGGAGCTGTACGGCACCTTCCACCTGAACGGCCAGGAATTCGCGCTGCCGGCTCTGGCGATCCGCGAAGTGGTGAACCTGCCGGATCGCATTACCGCGATTCCGCTGTCGCCATGCTACCTGGAGGGCATCTTCACCCTGCGCGGCGCGGCCATTCCCGTGCTGAACCTGGGTCGCATCTTCGACGCCGCCGCCCCCGGCGTGAGCGAAGGCCAGCGCATCGCCATCCTCGACCACGACGGCGTGCAGGTCGGCCTCTTGTTCGATGCCACCGGCGAAGTGCTGCGCGTGCGTCCCGAGCAGCGCAGCAGCGTTCAGTATGCCGAAGCGGGCGGCGCCGCCGCCGTGATCAACGGCGCCATCCTGCTCGACGAAGGCCGGCGCCTGGTGCAGGTGCTCGATGCCAACGCCCTGATCCGCGTGGAAAACGTGCCGCAGGTGCGTTCGCTGGCCGGCGCCGCCCGCAGCGCCGAGCGTGCGCGCTTCCTACGCCAGGCCGAAGGCCACAAGGGCATCACCTTCCGTGCCGGCGCCATGACCTTCGCGCTGCCGATGCTGGCGGTGCAGGAAATCATCCGTGTCCCCGAGATCAAGGCCTCGGTCATGCTCAGCGCGCTGTGCAAGGGCTGGATCAATTTGCGCGGGAAAGCCGTCGGCGTGGTCGACTTCGGCGTGCTGCTGCAGTGCGCCGCCCCAGCCGCCGGCGACGAGGAACGCCGCATCCTGATCGTGCGCCTGGGCGACGACCTGCTCGGCCTGCTGGTCGATTCGGTGGACGACGTGCGTTCCTACTTCGACAGCGACATCCTGCCGATCCCGATGCTGGGCACGCGCCGCGCCGGCATGTTCCGCGGCTGCCTGCCGCACCCGGACGGCAAGGACGCGCTGTTCCTGGCGCCCGAGCACATCTTCACGCAAGGCGAAGTGGCCGAGATCTGCGCCGGCCACCGCCGCCTGTACGGCGACGAAGCCGCCGCCGCCACCCGCCGCGAAGCGAGCGTCACGCGGCGCCAGGTCTACCTCGCGTTCTCGCTGGGTTCGTGCTGGGCGGCCGACATCAGCCAGGTGCGCGAGATCGTGCCCTTCGGTTCCATTGCCCTGCGCCCGCCGGGCATGCCCGACTGCGTGGAGGGCATGATGCAGCTGCGCCAGCAGATGGTCTGCGTGGTCGACCTGCGCCGCCTGTACGGCATGCCGGCCCTGGACGACCTGTCGGAGCGCAAGATCCTGATCCTCGAGCACGAGGGTGAGAGTTTTGGGTTGGTGGTCGATGGCGTGGACAGCATCATGACCGTCTCGGACCGCCAGCGCCGCCCGTCGCCCAAGCTGACCCGCAACGAAGGCCTGGCCGGCGACATGCGGCGCGACCTGAACGAGGTGCTTGAAGTGCCGGACGAGCATGGCGCCGAGCGCGTGATCTGCCTGTTCGACAAGGAGCGCTTCGCAGCGACGCTGCGCGAGCAGCTGGGCGGTTGAAGATCGCGTGATCCAACGGAAAACAGGCGCTGCGGCGCCTGTTTTTCATGGATTGTCGGGGAACCCACCCTACCTCACGCGGCGATGATGTCGGCTTGCGCGATCCCGCCACCGGCTGCCCGGGCGTCCAGCACATCGCGCAGCAGGCGCCCGAAGAACCAGCCATTCGCGCCACCCATCAGCGCGCACGCCGCAGAGGTGACGGCAGCGCTGTGCAACAGCGTCGGCGCCGTCACCAGCATCACCGTGGTCGCATACTTGACCATGAAGATCAGCAGCATCAGCACCAGCGGCATGACGCTGCCGCCAACCCGCACCGTGCCCGGCGCGCCGCCGGCGGCGATCTGCCGCCCGCCCAGCGACCACACCGCCCACATCGACGCCGTCACCGCCAGCACCCACGCGCCGAGAGCCAGTCCTTCCAGTCCAAACTTGCGCGCGATATCCAGCAGGGCCACTGGCAGCATGATGGCGGGGATAATGCACAGCTTCTTCAGCGTCGTCTCGCGCTCGCGCAGGGCCACCAGGCCGCGCGCGACCACCAGGGCCAGGATCATCCAGACGTAGACGGGGGTATGGGTCAGCAGGTGGTTCATGGCAGGCTCCGCAAAGTGAATTAAGTTGCAGCCACTGTGCCAGAGCCCGGCGAGCGCAAAGGACCCATGCGACGAAACGCTTGCCTGTGGCGCGAAATGCATCCTGGCGGCGCCAGTCAACGGCCGCAGTCGCCTCACGCTGCAACCTGGCGGCACATTGCCCCTGTTTATTCCCTGCATTCTTCCATTCATCGCAATATTGCCCACGTTGCAAGTTCGCTGGCTACACTTGGGCTACACAAGTCAACAAGGACTCACCATGCTGAAACGGTTTTTCTGCGGCGTTGCCGCCTTCACCCTGGCTGCGGCAGCCGCAGCAAGCCCATCGGACGAGCTGGCGGCCGCCGTCGCAGCGGCGAAATCCGGTTCGAACGTGCCTGCCGTCGGCGCCGTCGTCCTGCGCGACGGCGCCATCTCGGCGCAGGCCGTACTAGGCGTGCGCGAGGCGGGTAGCAAGGCCGAGGTGACGATCGACGATGTGTGGCTGATCGGTTCGACGGGCAAGGTCATGACGGTGGCCATGATTGCCCGCCTGGTCGAACGCGGCGTGCTGGCCTGGGACACGCCGCTCGATGCCATGCTGCCGGAGATGGCGGCAAGCATGAGGCCAGAATACCGCAAGGTGACCCTGGTCGAGCTGCTGTCGCACCGCGCCGGCTTTCCGCGCGACCTGGGCGACGAAAAGACGATGGTGGCATTTTTCCGCGACGGCCGCCCCAGCGCGGAGCAGCGCCTGAGCTATGTGGCCGCCGCACTGCAGGACAAGCCGGAAGCGCAAGCAGGCAGCTTCAGCTACAGCAACGCGGGCTTCATTGTCGCGGCCGTCATCGCCGAGCGCGCCGCGCATGCGAGCTACGAGGAACTGATGGGCGCGGAGGTATTCAAGCCGCTGGGCATGACGCGCACCGGCTTCGGCAATACCGGCGACGGACAGAACCGCGGCCACCAACACGGCAAGCCGATGCGCCACATGGCCAGGTTAGAGGACGGCGCGCCCCGGATGTACGCGCCCGCCGGCTTCCTGCATATGAGCCTGGAGGACTGGGCGAAGTTCAATCTCGACCAGCTGGCGGGGGCGGCAGGCAAGGGCAAGCTGCTCTCGCCCGCGTCCTACCGGCTGATGCAGACGGCGCAGCCCGGCAGTCCGGCCGGCCTGGACTGGGGCGTGCAGCAATCGATCGCGGGCCGCCAGGGCCCCGTCCTGGTGCATCAGGGCTCGGACGGCAACTGGCTGGCCATTGCCGTGCTGTTTCCCGGGCAGGGGACCGGGGCGCTGATGGTAGCCAATGCAGGTCCGGACATGGGCGCCGACCAAGTGCTGATGGGCCTGGCCGGGAAGCTGTTCGGGCAGTTGAGCCCAGCCAAATCGAAATGAACAGCGGGGGTCAGGTCTGACATTCGGACACGAGCTCGACTGTTGGTTACATTATCGGCGCGCCGATGCTGCGAACAGCGGGCTATCCGGGCACGGAATTATCCCTACAGATGGGTTCGTGTCCGAATGTCAGACCTGACCCCGGCTGTGTCAGGCGTTAATCCCAGCCCTGGTCGGTCTCGTTGTCAATGTTCTTCAGGTCGCGCGCGAACATGGCGTTCAGTTCGTCCCGCGCCCGCTTGGCCATCGAGACATACTGCTCGCGGTCCTTGTAGTAGGGGTAGACGGCGTCCACGCTGTTCTTGTTGTGCTCGCGGAACTTGAGCATGGCTTCGCGTGCGCGGTAGGCGCCGAAGCCCAGCTGGGACAGGGCGCGCCGCCCGAGCTGCAGGGCCGATTCGAAGGTCTCGCGCTCGACGATGGTGACGCCGCGGTCCATCAGCTGGTACATGTGGGTCACGTTGCGGGCGCGGGCGAGAATGGGCAGGTCGGGGAAGTTCTCGCGCACGGCGTCGGCCAGGGCCAGGCTGTCGTCGATGTCGTCGATGGCCAGCACCAGGGCGCGCGCCTTGGCGGCGCCGGCGGCGGTCAGCAGGTCAATGCGGGTTGCGTCGCCATAGAACACCTTGAAGCCGAAGCGGCGCAGCAGTTCGATCTGGTCCGGGTCGTGATCGAGGATCGTCAATTTGATGCGGTTGGCGTTCAGGAGGCGGCCGATGATCTGGCCGAAGCGCCCGAAGCCGGCAATAATCACGTGACCTTCGTTGTCCTCGATGGCATCCGGCTCGCGCTTGTTCTGGCCGCGGTAGCGCGGTTCCAGCACCTTGTCGTGGAACAGCAGCAGCAGCGGCGTGGAGACCATCGACAGCGCCACCACCGCCACCAGCAGCGAGCCGGTCTCGGGAGCGAACACGCGCGCCGTGGCGGCCGCGCCGAACACGACAAAGGCAAATTCCCCGCCCTGCGACAGCAAGAAGGCGAACAGCCAGCGCTGGCCGCGCGCGATACCGAAGCGGAACGAGAGCAGGAACAGCACCGCCAGCTTGATCGCCAGGAAGCCCAGCACCAGGCCGAGGATGATCATTGGCTTCGCCAGGAACACGCCGAAGTCGACCGACATGCCGACCGCGATGAAGAACAGCCCAAGCAGCAGGCCCTTGAACGGTTCGAGGTCGGTTTCCAGCGCGTGCCGGTATTCGGAGTCGGCCAGCAGCACGCCGGCCATGAAGGCGCCCAGGGCCATCGACATGCCGACCCATTGCATCAGCAGCGAAATGGCGATCACCAGCAGCAGGGCAAAGGCGGTGAAGATCTCGCGCATGCCGGCCTTGGCGATGATGCGCAGGGCGGGACGCACCAGGTAGCGCCCGCCAACCACGACGCCGGCGATTACCGCCGCCAGGCGCGCCGCGTTCTGCCAGCCGCCGGCATGGGCACTGTCTGCCACCGCCACGCCCAGCACCGGCACCAGCGCGATCATCGGGATCGCGGCGATGTCCTGGAACAGCAGTAGGGCGAAGCCGGCTTGCCCGGCCGGGGTGCCCATCAGGTTGCGTTCGCCTAGCGTGGCCAGCGCGATCGCAGTCGACGACAGCGACAGGCCGAGCGCGGCGATCAGGGCCACGCGCCAGTCGATCCCGACCAGCAGCGCCGCGCCGAACAGGGCCGCGGCCACCAGCAGCACCTGGGCCGTGCCCCAGCCGAAGATCTGGCGCCGCAAGGACCACAGGCGGCTCGGTTCGAGCTCCAGGCCGATCAGGAACAGCAGCAGCACCACGCCGAATTCCGAGAAGTGCAGGATGACCTCGACGTCGCCGATCAGCTTCAGGCCCCAGGGGCCGATCGCCATCCCGGCCAGCAGATAGCCCAGCACAGCGCCCAGGCCGAGGCGCTTGGCCAACGGCACCGCGACCACGGCGGCGGCCAGGTAGATCAGGGCGTTCGTCAGCAGGCTATGCTCCATGACGATCTCCCCGCAGCCAGGCTTCGAGACGGGACCGGAAGGCGGCCACGTGGGCATCGACCGCTTCCTCGTTCGTGCTGTTCGCGCCGTGCAGGATGTGCGGCGCCAGCCAGCGCATGCCGCACAGGGCGGCGGTCTGGCGGAACGGCGGCAGGAAAGCCTCGAAGGGATGGCCGTGGCGCTCGCCGGCCGCATAGGCGTCGAGCCCGCTGCCGGTGGTCAGGGCCAGCAGGTATCCCTTGCCTTGCAGGGCCGTGGCGCCGGGGCCGTAGGCCCAGCCCGGCTGGAGCACGGCGTCGACCCACTCCTTGAGCAGCGAAGGCATGCTGTACCAGCGCAGCGGGTGCAGGAAGACGATCAGCTCGGCCTGTTCGGCCAGGGCCTGCTCGTGCGCCACGTCGATGAAGAAGTCGGGGTAGGTTTCGTAGAGGTCATGCAGCAGCACGCCGTCGATGGCGCGCGCGGCGTCGGCCAGGCGGCGGTTGATGCGCGAGCGGTGCGGCGCCGGATGGGCGTAGAGCACCAGGATGCGGTGATTCGGCATGGTGGCTGAGTAGTGATGTTGTACGAATTGTACAAGCAGGCCGCCCGCAGCGCCGGTCATCCATACGGGCATAAAAAAACCGGGCTGCGCAAGCAACCCGGTTTCGTCGCTTCCGGCTTAGCGCCGGAACAAGCGTGATTTAGAAGGCGTAAGCGACGCCGGCAACCAGCTTGGTCACGTTGCTGTCAGGCTTTTGCACTTCCAGGCGGCCGGTGACGACCGGGGTGAAGGCGTAGCCCAGGCCCATGCCGTACAGGGCGTTCTGCTGGTGGTCCTTGGCCTTTTCGCCGCCGGACTTGATTTCGCCGTTCAGGCGGTTGTAGCCGATGCGGCCGTACAGGCTGAAGCCGTTCGACAGTGGGACGCTGCCGATCAGCGAAACGTCGATCTGGTCGAGCGTGGTGTCGGCGCGGTAGCCGCCGAAGTTGATGTCGGTGTCGACCAGGCGGTGGTAGCCGCCTTCGACCGCGACGTTCTCGTTCAGCTTGTAGCCGACGAAGGCGCCGTAGCCGCCCTTGTCGTCGAAGCCTTCGACCTTGGTCGAAGACACGTCGACACCGGCGTAGAACGGGGTCTGTGGTGCGGCGATGGAGACCGACGATGCGGCGACGAGGGCTGCTGCGACTGCGATTTTTTTAAACATGGTAATGCCTTTTCTTGCGGTAAAACGGAAAGGGCCGAAACGCCATGTTTCGGCCGGGGCCGGATTATCGCACGATCATACTTTTCCTGCTGGCAACGCTAAATTTTGTGTTCCGGAATCGTTCTGAAGAAAGCGTATCGATGGGCAAAGACCACCGTAAACGAACAAAGGCGCCCGAGGCGCCTTTGCGGGAAAAGTTGATACAGATCAGGCAGTTGCGGCGTCAAGCGCCTTGGCAGCGCGGCGGCGGCGGTTGGCAAAGCCCATCAGCATGGCGCCGCCTCCCAGCAGCAGGGCGGTGGCTGGCTCAGGCACTTCGCCTGCGACTTCCGCCGGCGTGTAGTCGAAGGTAATGGTGCCGAAGTTCCAGCGGCCGTCCGGGTTCAAGCCGAAGTCGTCGAAGTCTTCGAAGAATTCGAGGCGCAGGATGCCGTCGACGCCGACATTGAAGGCCAGGCCAAGCGCCGTCAGGTCAGCCGAGTCGGCAAAGCTGCCGGTACCGGCAAAGAGCAGGCCCACTCCCGGATTGAAGAAGACGCCTTCCGTGCCTTTCGAGTTGGTGAAAGCCAGGCCGAGTTCGTCCAGCCAGCTTGGGCGGTAGGCGGTGACGTTGACGTCGTAGGTGATGCCGGTTACCAGCGAATTGGCGCCGATGTCATAGGTCAGGACCGTATTACCTGGGTCACCGATTTCACCGACGCTGTCGATGTTGTTCAGGTTGACGACCAATGGCACAGCGAAGACCGAGGTGGAAGCAAGCAGGGACAAGCTGACGAACAGGGCTTTCAGGGAACGCAGTGACATGGGTAATCTCCGGTTAGGTTGAGCCCTTCGTGTGAGCAATTAGCGTGCCAATATGCAAATATTTATTTATGTCATTGATTTCTAAAAGGAAAATTAATCAGATGAAATCTTATCCATACACAAGCGTAAAGATTTCCGACAATCACCATGCATAAAAAAACCCGGACCGTCGAAGGTCCGGGTTTTCATGGGAATCCGGCCTGGCCGGAAGCGCAAGATCAGAAGTTGAAGCCCACGCCAACCGCAACCTTGGTGATGTCGCTATGCGGCTTCTGCACTTCCAGACGGCCGACGATCTGCGGGTTGAAGGTGTACGACAGGCCGGCGCCGTACAGGACCTTGTCTTCCGAATCCGATTGCGACACGCGGACGTTGCCGGCGCTCGCCGATGCCTTGATCTTCAGGTGGTTGTAGCCAAGGCGGCCATACACGCCGAAGCCATTGCTCAGCGGCAGGGTGCCGATCAGCGACACGTCGGTCTGGTCGAACTTGGCCTTGGCGCGCGCGTCCAGGTCCCAGTAGTAGAGGTCGGCTTCGGCCAGGCGGTGCCAGCCGGCTTCGATGGCGAAGTTCGGGCTAAGGTTGTAGCCGATGAAGACGCCGCCGCCGCCTTCGCGGTCCGCACCTTCGATCTTGGTCGAGGAAGCGTCGACGCCGGCATACCACTGCGGCATTTGCTGGGCGAAGGCGGAGGAGGAAGCGACGACGAGGGCTGCTGCGGCTGCGATTTTCTTGAACATGATGATGGGCTTTCTCACAAATGGGAAATCAGGCGGCACCCGGTGCCGCC
The DNA here is from genome assembly GCF_020708045.1 of Massilia sp. IC2-278. Classification (GTDB taxonomy): domain Bacteria; phylum Pseudomonadota; class Gammaproteobacteria; order Burkholderiales; family Burkholderiaceae_D; genus Telluria. The sequence goes on along the minus strand of NZ_JAJFES010000001.1, from coordinate 938,672 downwards.
ATGTCGGTTATCGCATTTGTCGTGCGTTTTTGATAAAACCAGGACAAACGGTAGCGACGTTATGCCACATCCTGGTCCGCGCACCCCGCACGCTAGGCAGGAAATGTCGTACTAAAACGACACTATGGTTGGGATATAAAGAAAACGGGGACGAAGGATACAAATCCCTCGTCCCCGCAGGTACGCGTTCAGGGTTCCGGTCGTCGTCGGATCAGATGTGCAAGGCGTGCCCCAGCGCGCGCAAGGCCGCTTCCTGCACCGCTTCGCCCAGGGTCGGGTGGGCGTGGATGGTGCCGGCGATGTCTTCCAGCGTGGCGCCCAGCTCGATCGACTGGCCGAACGCTGCCGACAGTTCCGAAACGGCGCGTCCCACCGCCTGCCAGCCGACGATCAGGTGGTTGTCGCGGCGCGCCACCACCCGGACAAAACCGTCCGTCGACTCGATGGTCATGGCGCGGCCGTTCGCGGCGAACGGGAAGTTGGCGCTGATTACATCCAGCCCCGCCTTCTCGGCTTCACCCGGCGACATGCCGACCACCACCACTTCCGGGTCGGTGAAGCACACCGCCGGAATCGCGTTCGGCGTGAAGTGGCGGCGCTTGCCCGCGATGATCTCGGCCACCATTTCGCCCTGCGCCATGGCGCGGTGCGCCAGCATCGGCTCGCCGGCCAAATCGCCGATGGCCCAGACGTTGCGCATCGAGGTGCGGCACTGGTCGTCGATCTTCACGGCGCGCCCGTTCATGTCGAGCTGCAGCGATTCCAGGCCCCAGCCGCCGGTGCGCGGACGGCGGCCGACGGCCACCAGCACGCGGTCGCAAGACAGCAGGGTCTCTTCGCCGTTGGCTTCGCGCACGCGCACGCCGTTGCCGCCGGCGTTCAGGCCGAGCACCGAGGTGCCCAGGCGCAGGTCGATGCCGAGGCGCTTGATCGCCGCGCCCACCGGCTTCGTGAGTTCGGCATCGTATGCCGGCAGGAGGCGGTCGGCCGCTTCCACCACCGTCACTTCCGCGCCGAGTTTACGGTAGGCGGTGCCGAGTTCGAGGCCGATGTAGCCGGCGCCGACCACCACCAGCTGCTGCGGTATGGTTTCGGGCGAGAGCGCCTCGGTCGACGAGACCACCATGCCGCCATAGGGCATGAAGGGCAGCTCGACGGCCTCGGAGCCGGCGGCCAGCAGCAGGTGCTCGCAGCGGATGCGCACCAGCTCGCCATCGGCCTGTTTCACTTCGACCGTCTTGCCGTCGAGGATGCGGCCGAAGCCGTTGATCACCTGCACGTCGTTCTTCTTGAGCAGGGCGCCGACGCCGCCGGTCAGGCGTTTCACGATGCCGTCTTTCCAGGCCACGGTGCGGCCCAGGTCGATGCTGGGCGCGCTGGCCGAGATGCCGATGGCCGAGCCGCTGGCGTAGTGCTGGGCCTTGTCGAATTCCTCGGCGGCGTGGATCAGGGCTTTCGACGGGATGCAGCCGATGTTCAGACAGGTGCCGCCCAGCTGGGCGCCTTCGACCACGATGGTCTTGATGCCGAGCTGGCCGGCGCGGATGGCGGCCACATAGCCGCCGGGGCCGCCGCCGATCACCAGCAGATTGGTAGAGATAGGGTTCACTGCTTTACTCCACGAACAGGGTTGCAGGCCACTCGAGGTAGCCGCGGATGGTCTGGATGAACTCCGCCGCCACCATGCCGTCGATCACGCGGTGGTCGAACGAGGACGACAGGTTCATGGTCTTGCGCGCCACCATGGCGCCGTTCAAGATGACCGGCTTGTCGATGATGCGGTTCACGCCGACGATCGCCACTTCCGGCCGGTTGATGACCGGCGTGGTGACGATGCCGCCCAGCGCACCCAGGCTGGTGATGGTGATGGTCGAGCCGGACAGTTCCTCGCGCAGGGCCTTGCCGCTGCGTGCGGCTTCCGCCAGGCGCGCCACCTCGCTTGCCGCCGACCACGGATCGCGCGCTTCGGCGTTGCGCACCACCGGCACCATCAAACCGGCGTCGGTCTGGGCGGCGATGCCCAGGTGGACGGCGTTGTAGGTGGTGACGATATTCGCGTCGTCGTCGAAACGGGCGTTCACCGACGGGTAGCGGCGGATCGCCAGCACCACGGCGCGCATGATCAGCGGCAGCAGGGTCAGCTTCGGACGCTGGCCGGCGTAGCGGGCATTCAGCTGCACACGCAGCGCTTCGAGTTCGGTGACGTCGATTTCCTCGACGTAGGTGAAGTGCGGGATGCGGCGCTTCGCTTCGGCCATCTTCTCGGCGATCTTGCGGCGCATGCCAATCACCGGCATGGCTTGCTCGCCTTCGAGCACGGCGTAGCGGCGGTCGCCTTCGGCTGCCTTGCGCTGGCCGCGCGCCACGTGGGCGTCGAGGTCGGCGTGCTGGATGCGGCCGGCCGGGCCGGTGCCGGTGACGTACTGCAGCTCGATGCCCATGTCCCAGGCGCGCTGGCGCACGGCCGGTGCGGCCAGCGGCTTTTCGCCGGCAGCGCGGCCGTGGTGCGATGGCGCCTCGGCCTGGCCGCCCTGGGTGTAGGCCGGCGTGCTCGGGCGCTGCGGTGCTGCCTTGGCCGGCGCTGCCGTCGCTTCGCTGGTGACCGTGGTAACCACGGTTTCCGGTTGCGCGACGGTGATCGGGATGAATTCGTCGACCGTGTCGCTGCTTCCGCCCGAGGCCTTGGCGCTGCTCGTATGCTGGCGCGCCGCGGTCGCGGTGTTGGCCGATGCGGATTCGCCACTGTGGTTGCCCGCGCCTTCGACTTCGAGGCGGATCAGTTCCGCGCCGACGGCCATCGCTTCGCCCAGCTTGCCGCCGAGCGAAGTGACGGTGCCGTTCACCGGCGACGGGATTTCGACGGTGGCCTTGTCGGTCATGACATCGGCCAGCACCTGGTCTTCCTTGACCATGTCGCCCGGCTTGACGTGCCAGGCGACGACTTCGACTTCCGCGATGCCTTCGCCGAGGTCAGGCATCTTGATGACGTGAATACCCATTTATTTCGCCTCCATCGCGCGTTTGAACGCGGCGCCGACACGGTCGGGGCCGGGGAAGTACGCCCATTCCTGCGCGTGCGGGTAGGGGGTGTCCCATCCGGTGACGCGCTCGATCGGGGCTTCCAGGTGATAGAAGCAGTGTTCCTGCACCAGCGCCGCCAGTTCCGCGCCGAAGCCGGACGTGCGGGTGGCTTCATGCACGACCACGCAGCGGCCGGTCTTTTTCACCGATTCGACGATGGTGTCGAGGTCGAGCGGCCACAGGGTGCGCAAATCGATGATCTCGGCGTCGACGCCGCTTTCCAGCGCCGCCGCTTCCGACACCCAGACCATGGTGCCGTAGGTGATCACGGTCAGGTCGTTGCCCGGCCTGAAAATGGCTGCTTTGTCCAGCGGGACGGTGTAGTAACCCTCGGGCACTTCGCCCATCGGGTGCTTGGCCCAGGACACGACCGGACGGTCGTGGTGGCCGTCGAACGGGCCGTTATATAAACGCTTGGGTTCGAGGAAGATCACCGGATCGTCGTTCTCGATGGCGGCAATCAGCAAGCCTTTCGCATCGTACGGGTTCGACGGCATCACGGTGCGCAGGCCACAGACGTGGGTGAACAGGGCTTCCGGGCTCTGGCTGTGGGTCTGGCCGCCGTAGATGCCGCCGCCGCAAGGCATGCGGATGGTCAGCGGGGCGGTGAAGTCGCCGGCCGAGCGGTAGCGCAGGCGCGCCGCTTCCGAGACGATCTGGTCCGACGCCGGATAGAAATAGTCGGCGAACTGGATCTCGATCACCGGGCGCAAACCATAGGCGCCCATGCCGACCGCGGTGCCGACGATGCCGCCTTCGGAAATCGGCGCGTCGAACACGCGCTGCTTGCCGTATTTGACCTGCAGGCCGTCGGTGGCGCGGAACACGCCGCCGAAGTAGCCGACGTCCTGGCCGTAGACAACCACGTTGTCGTCGCGGCCCAGCATCACGTCCATGGCCGAACGCAGGGCCTGGATCATGGTCATTTGCGAAGTGCCAGCCTTGGCGGCGCCTTCGTTCACCGGGTCTTTTTCCACGGTATTGTTGTCGCTATCGCGTGCCATCTCACACCCCCAGTTGTTGACGTTGGCGGCGCAGGTGTTCCGGCATGTCCTTGTAGACATCCTCGAACATCGAGGCCGCGCTCGGGACGCGGCCGTCGGCCAGCGTGCCGTATTGTTCCGCCTGCTTTTGCGCGGCCAGCACCTCGGCTTCGAGGTCGGCCTGGACGCGCTCGTGTTCCTCGTCCGACCAGGCGCCGATTTTCGTTAGGTGCTGGCGCAGGCGGGCGATCGGGTCGCCCAGCGGGAAGCGGGTCCAGTCGTCTGCCGGGCGGTAGCGCGACGGATCGTCGGAGGTGGAGTGCGGGCCGGCGCGGTAGGTGACCCATTCGATCAGCGTCGGCCCGAGGTTGCGGCGAGCACGCTCGGCGGCCCAGCACGAAGCCGAGTACACGGCCAGGAAGTCGTTGCCGTCCACGCGCAGCGAGGCGATACCGGCGCCCACGCCGCGTGCGGCAAAGGTCACGCTCTCGCCGCCGGCGATCGCCTGGAAGGTCGAGATCGCCCACTGGTTGTTGACGACGTTGATGATGCACGGCGCCCGATACACATGGGCGAAGGTGAGGGCGGTGTGGAAGTCGGATTCGGCGGTGGCGCCGTCGCCGATCCAGGCCGAGGCGATTTTGGTATCGCCCTTGATCGCCGAGGCCATGGCCCAGCCGACCGCTTGCGGCACCTGGGTCGCCAGGTTGCCGGAAATCGAGAAGAAACCCTTGTCCTTGACCGAGTACATGACCGGCAGCTGGCGGCCCTTCATCGGGTCGCGCTCGTTCGAGAGCAGCTGGCAGATCATGTCGACCATCGGGTATTCGCGCGCCATCAAGAGGCTTTGCTGGCGGTAGGTCGGGAAGCACATGTCGCCGTCTTTCAGGGCGAGCGAATGCGCGGTGCCGATGGCTTCCTCGCCGAGCGAGGTCATGTAGAAGGACATTTTCTTCTGGCGCTGGCCGATGACCATGCGCGCATCGAAGATGCGGGTCTTCATCATCGTGCGCAGACCGAAGCGCAGCTGGTCGACGCCGATGTCGGGCGCCCACGGGCCGACGGCGTTACCGTCTTCGTCGAGGACGCGGATGAGGGACGATACGAGGTCGGCGGTGTCGCCGAACGCGGTATCGACTTCGGGACGGCGGACTTCGCCTGCCCTGGACAACTGGAGATACGAAAAATCAGTCTTGCAACCCGGACGGCCGGTTGGCTCCGGGACGTGCAGCGACAGAGGATTACCCTGGCTCATAATACGCTTTCCCTTTGTAAGGTGATGTGCGGCAGGCGGGAATGATAAATCCTGCAAGAGCGCGCACGAGCATTGCGTGAAAGTATTTTCGTGCTGCTTTGCAGCATTTATTGGGTGAAATAATGCGCGGGCGACGTGAGTGCGTGCCTTATCATTGCGCATGTCGACGCAATCAGGACCGTACTACGCGGTAGAAACCGGTGACGCGACATCGGCCAAATGTGCCGCTGTTTGGTTTTGTAGGGTGGGCACCTGTGCCCACGCGGTACGACTGGTGCGCTCCGGCTACGTTACCGGGACGCCCGGAGCGCGGGCCAGGATGGCTTCTATTGGTGTCTCCAAGCACGACAGCGTGGGCACAGGTGCCCACCCTACAAAACCAAAACTGCGACCGGGCTCCGGCTCCGAGGTGTGCACTTCAGGCCGTCAACCCGACGACCATCCGCCCCCCAGCGCCCGATACAAGCCGATCAGGTTTTCGATTTGTGTGCGCCGCAGCGTAACCATCGCCAACTCCACCTGGTACAAATTGCGCTGCGCGTCCAATTCCTCGAGATACGAGGCATACCCGGCCTGGTAACGGTCGCGCGCATACCCCAGCGAGCGGGTCAGCACCTCGCGCCGCCGCATCGCATGCCCCACCTGGTCCTGCAAACGCGGCACCCCGGCGAGCGCATTCTCGACTTCGGAAAACGCGGTCAGCACCGTGCGCCGGTAGGCAAAGGCGGCCTGGTCGCGCACCGAGGCCGATGCCGCGTACTGCGCCTGCAGGCGACCGCCCGAGAACAGCGGCGCCAGCACGCTGCCGCCGATGCTCCAGACGCTCACCGGGTCATAATCGAGCGAACTGGTGAGAATGCTGCCCAGCTGCGCGCTCAGGGTCACCTGCGGCAGGAAGGCCTGGCGGCGCAGGGCCAGCGCTTCGTCGCTTGCCGCCAGCAGCAGTGCGCGCTGGGCCACGTCGGGCCGGCGCGCCAGCAGCTGCGAGGGCAGGGCGGCCGGCACCGTCGGCAGGGTCAAGTCCTCGAAGGCCTTGCCGCGCTCCACCGCGCCCGGCAGCTCCCCGGCCAGCAGGCGCACCGCGTTTTCCTGGCGCCGCATCGCCAGTTCGAGTTCGGGAATCGATTGCAGCACCGCCTCGTACTCGGACTGGGCCTGGGTCAGCTGCAGCTGCGAGATATAGCCCACGCGCGCCTGGTCGCTGGCCAGGCGCAGCGCCTCGGCGCGCGACGCCACCGTCTCGCGCGTGATGCGCAACTGGGCGTCGATGGCCAGCAGGGCGATGTAGTTCTGCGCGGTGGTCGCCGCCACCGTGAGGGCGGCGGCGTCGCGCTCGGCCTGGGTCGCGCGGAACTGCAATGCGGCGGCGCGGATCTGGGTGCGGATGCGCCCGAACAAATCGGGTTCCCAGTTGGCCTGCAGCGAAGGCTGGACCGAGCGCGCCGTGCTGATGCCGGTCGCCTGCAGCGCGCGCCCGGCCTGCAGTCCGACGGCGCCGTTCAGCGCCGGCAGGCGCGCCGCCTCGGCCAGTTCAGCCTGGGCGCGCGCTTCGTCGACCCTGGCCACGGCGATCAGCACGTCGCTGTTGCGCACCAGGGCCGCGCCGACCAGGCGGTTGAGTTCCGGATCGCCGAAAGCGATCCACCACTGCGGGTTGACGCTCCCGCTGCCATCGTTCGGTTCGCGCCAGCCTTCCGGCGGCGCGACGCTCGCCAACGGCGGCGCCGGACGCCAGGCCGGCGCGCAGCCGGCCAGCATGCCGATGCCAGCGATGGCCAGTGCGGTATTGAAGGTACGCCGCTTCATCGCGCCGTCCCCGGAGTGGGCTGGGCGGCGGGCTGAACGGCAGGTTGGGCGGCAGGCGGGCTGGCCGGGCGGCCGGCTTCGCGCGGCTGGGCGCCGGTATCGACTTCGGCCGTCACCGACATGCCGGGGCGCAGGCGCCTGGCCAGCTCCTGGCCGGGGTCGATGGCGATGCGGATCGGCAGGCGCTGCACCACCTTGGTGAAGTTGCCGGAAGCGTTATCCGGGCGCAGCACGCTGAATTCGGAGCCGGTGGCCGGCGCGATCTGTTCCACGTGGCCGGTGAGCGCCGCGCCCTCGAAGGCGTCGACCGTGAAGCGCGCCGGCTGGCCGATGCGCATGCGCCAGGTTTGCCCTTCCTTGAAGTTGGCCACCACCCACAGCTGGTCCGGCACCAGGAACAGCAGCTGCGAGCCGGCCGTCACGTACTGGCCGCGCCGCACCGTCGCCTCGCTTACCTGGCCGTCGCGCGGCGCCGTGACCACGGTGTTGGCCAGGTCGATCTTCGCCAGGGCCAGCTGGGCCTCGGCCATGCTCACTTGCGCCTCCAGGCCGCCGCGTGCGACGGTGGTGGACTTCACGCGCTGCTGGGCGATGTCGATGTCGGCTTGTGCCTTGAGCACATTGGCGGCGGCCAGGCGCGCCGTGGTGCGCACGCGGTCGCGTTCATTCAGCGACACCGAGCCGCGCTCGGCCAGCTCCTCGACCCGGCCCTGCTCGGCCTGGGCGCGGGCGCGCTCGGCCTCCACGGCCGCCAGGTTGGCGCGCGCCGAGCCCACCGAGGCCGTGTTCTGGGCCTGGGTCTGCTCGGCGTTGTTCAGCTGCGCCACGGCGTTCGCCAGCTGGCCCTCTGCCTGGCGCACGCGCTCGGCGTAGATGCGGTCGTCGATGCGCAGCAGTTCCTGGCCGGCCTTGACGAACTGGAAGTCCTTGACCAGCACGTCGGCCACGTAGCCGTTCACCTGGGGCGAGAGCACGGTGACGGCGCCGCGCACGTAGGCGTTGTCGGTGCTCATGCGGGTGCTGTTGAAGGGGCCGATGTGCCAGGCCCACATGATGAGGGCGATGCCGACCGCCGCCACCGTGATCATGATGCCGATCGCGGCCGGGGTGGCGCGGATCTTCTTCGGCGGCGGTTCCGGGGCTGCGGGTGCGGCGGCCGGCGCAATGGTTGCCGTCGCTGCCGTGGGTGCTGCGCCTGCCGCATACGGACTCGGTGGCGGGTCGGCGGACGGCGTGGTGGCCATGGCCGGCTGGGTGTCGTTGCCGTCGCCTGGCGGTGGCGGGTTGGCTTCGGCTTCTTCGGTTTCTTCGCGGGTCGGATGGATCGGTGTGTTCATGCGCAAGACTCATGCCTGACTCAGGCCTTGGTGGCGCCTGGCGGCGCCGGATTGGGGGAAGCGGTAAGGGCTGCAGCGGCCTCGCGGCGGTTGCGGATCGATGCACGGATCGCCACGAACAGCGACCAGGACAGGAAGGCCATGGCCAGGATGCCCGACAGCGCGAACACGTCGTTAAAGGCGCGCACGTTCGCTTCGCGCCGCGCGATCTGCGACAGCAGGGCCGTGCCCTGCGCCGCGCGCTGCACCGGGTCGGTGATCAGGGCCCGGTATACGCCCTGTTGCTGTTGCAGGCGCGTGGCCACCTGCGGGTCGGCCGGGTTGATGTCGGCCGTCAGTTCGCTCGAATACACCTGCTCGCGGTGCAGCTGGTAGGTGCTCAGCAGGGCCGAGCCGGTCATCGCGCCCAGCGACTGGGTCAGCGACAGCACCACGGTGAACGTCACCACGTAGTTCGGGCCGAACTTCAGCGCCTGGGTGATGCCGAGCAAAACCAGCGGCCCCATGAACATGCCGCTGCCCAGGGCCACCAGGAACTGGCTGAGGAAGAAGTCCTGCGGCCGGTCGAGACTCGTGCGGCCGTAGTCGATCAGCGCGGCTACCCCGAACAGCACGATGGCCGCGATCAGCTGGGCGATCAGGGTCTTGGGGCTGAAGGTCAGGGCGCTGGCAACCATGCCGACGATCGTCCCGAACAGGATCACCACGAACAGCGGCTGCATCTGGTCCGGCCCCATGCCCAGGGTGCGCAGCAGGCCCACCGCGCCGAAGGTCTGCTCGGAAGTGAGAAAGCGGATCAAAAAGGCGCCGACGATGAAGCGCAGGATGTTGGGCGTGACCAGCCAGCGCGTCTGCAGCAGCGGGTTCTCGCGGTGGTGCTCGACGAACAGGGCGGCCAGGATGAAGACCACGGCGCCCATCAGGAGCCAGGCCAGCCAGGCTTCGTCAAACCACCAGTGCGAATAGCCCTGGGCCAGCACCGCCACCAGCATCGCCGCGCCCGGCGCCATCAGGGCGAAGCTGATGAAGTCCTTCTTCTCGAAGACCTTCACGTGCATGCCCGGCGGGAGTTTCAGCACCACCACCGCCGCCAGCGAGCACAGGGCCAGGCCGGCCTCGAACAGGTACAGGTTGTGCCACTGGCCGAACACCAGCAGCGTCGGCGACAGCAGCCAGGCCAGCGGCGTGGCCAGCTGCGGGATGCCGACGCCGAGCACTACCATCTTGCCGGTGTAGGCGCGCGGCGCCGCCTGCAGCATGTACAGCATCGACAGCGTGGTGGCGGTGGCGGCGGCAAAGCCGCTGGCGGCGCGCACCACCACCGCCATCGCAAAGCCGCCGACCAGCAGGTGCAGCAGGGTGACGGCGGCGTACAGGCCGAGGCCGATCTCGGCGAACAGGCGCAGCCCGTACTGCTGGCGGAATTTGAAGACCAGCATGTTCACGGTGATGTTGACCATCACGTAGGCGGCCGGCAGCCAGGCGCCTTCCGACGGCGTCAGCCCGAGCTGGCCCTGGATGGTGGCCAGGTTGGCCGTGACCAGCGCATTCCCCAGGCCGCCCGTGATCCCGACCAGTAGGGCGACGCAAGCATAGGCCACGCGCACCGCGGGCGTATGGTAGGGCATCGAGGCGGAGCCGGGCAGGGTCGGCTTTTCGTGCTCTTCCCAGTTCGGCGTCGGTTTGAGCAGCACCGCCATGCTAACGCCTCCGGACAGGCGTGGCGATGCCGGAGCAGAGAAGGTCGAGCGCGCGCCGCGCCAGGCTGCGCTGCTGGGCCGGCGTCGCACCGCGCAGGGCGGCGCCGAGCATGCCGCAGACGAGCACGATGTCGGCCGGCTTCAAGTCGGGGCGGCAGGCGCCGCTCTTCACGGCGGCGGCGAGCGGCGCGCGGAACAGCTTGGCCAGGCGTTCGCGCCCGGCCCTGGCGACCGGATGGTCGGCGTCGACCGCGCGCCAGTAATCGGTCACGGCGGGCGAAGCGACGATGCATTGCGCCACCTGTTCCAGCAGGGCGAACAGATCGGCGCCGTCGGCCTGGCGTTCGAGGCCGGCCAGCGAACGCTCCAGCAGGGCGTCCATCAGGGCCGCGCGGTCGGGGAAGTTGCGGTACAGGGTAGCCCGGCCGACGCCGGCCTGCGCCACCACCAGTTCGAGCGGCGCGGTCACGCCATGGCGCGAAAAGACGGCATCGGCTGCGTCGAGGATCTGGTCGCGCCGCAGGGCGGCGTCGGATCGTAGCGTGGTCGTCAAGTGGGACACCTTTGTCCGGTTAATCGGGGCAGGCAAGGAGGGCGGTACGGCATCGTTTGCGCACGGCGTTGCTCATTGTCTATTTGCTACTAGAATACTGCGATTCGCGCGGTATCCAGCGCACGCCACGGCCCCCACGCCGGAAGGCCGTGCCGGGCGCGCCCGCTATTGCTCGTTGCCGTACCCGGCGCGGCAAGCGGCGGTCACATCGTGGGCATGGTGGATGATGGCCTCGACCATGCCGTCCTGGTCGAGGACCGGCGCATTGACCGGGCGCCACCAGCGTTCCTCGACGCTGCCGTCGGGCCGCGCGATGTCGTATCGCAGGTCGGGCAAGCAGTCGGGCCGGACCGAGGCCAGCACGCGTTCGAAGGAGGCGCGCAGCAGCGCCGCACCGTCGGCGCCAGCGCCTTCCGGATTGCCGGGACAGGCGTCGAACATGCCGCGCCCGACCACCTCTTCGCGCGTGCGCAGCGTCGCCGCCAGCCAGGCGCCGTTGACCGCGCGGATGGTGAAGCGCGGCGCGTCGGTCCCGACCACCAGCAGCGGCGCCGGCGCAGCCTCGAACAGGCGAGCGAAAGCCTGGTCGGCCTTGACGCGCGCCGTGATATCGGTCTGGGCGCCGAACCATTCGAGAATTTCGCCGTCGTCGCCCAGCAGCGGGACGGCGCGCGACGAGACCCAGGCCACCGCCCCATCCGGGCGCAGCACGCGGTGGTCGAGCTCGAATTCGCCGCGGCTGGCGATGGCGCGTGCGATGGCGGCGCGCAGCCGTGGGCGCTCGTCCGCGGGAATATGGTCTTCCATCCAGCCCGCTTCGTCTTCGCCGGCCAGCATGCCCGAGCCGTCGTACCGGCGGATGGTATTCCAGCCGGCGCCGATGCGGTAGAGCGTCGACGCCCCGACTGCGGCGAGCGCCCGGAAGCGCGATTCGCTCGCGCGGAGCAGGTCCTCGGCACGCTTTTCGGTATCGATGTCGATGTTCATGCCCACCCACTTGCGTACCGATCCATCGCCGTTGCGCACGGGCGCGGCCAGCACGCTGGTCCAGCGCCAGCCGCCCTGCGCTGTCCGCAGCCGGAAGCGGTTGCGGATGACGTGGCCGGCAGCGGTGCCGGCGCGCCAGACCCGCAGCGCCATCGCGCGGTCGTCCGGATGCAGTGCGTTGGCCCAGCCCTCGTCCGACCACTCCGCCCCGGTCTGGCCTGTGTAGGCGCGCCAGGACGCGGAATCGGCCACCACGTGGCCCTGGGCATCGGTCTGCCAGATGGCCTGGGCATGGCTTTCCAGCAGCGTACGCAGCAGGACTTCGCTTTCGCGCAGCCTGTCTTCGGCCTGCTTGCGGCCCGTGATGTCGAAGAAGGTCATGACCGCGCCCGCGATGCGGTGCGAGCCGGTCCGGTAAGGGTAGACCCGCACGATGTAGACCCGGCCGTCGCGGCTGCTGATTTCCTGCTCCAGCGGCTGCAGCGTCTCGAACACGCGGGCGGCGTCGTCGGCCAGGTTCGGGTTGTCGAGCCGGCTGGTAATGTGCTGCAGCGGGCGGCCGACGTCGGCGGGAATCATGTTGAACAGGCCGGCGATGCGCGGCGTGTAGCGCTCGATGCGCATCTGGCGGTCGAGGAACAGGGTTGCCACGTCGGACGAGGCGATCAGGTTGTTCAGGTCGTCATGGGACCTGCCCAGGTCTTCCAGGCGCTGCGCGAGCTCGCTGTTGGCGGTACACAGCTCCTCGTTGGCGGCGCTCGACATGTCCAGTGTGGTGTCGAGTTGCCGGTTCGCCGCGCGCAGCTCCTCGACGGTCGTCTTCAGCTCTTCCACGGTGGAGCGCAGTGCGGCATTCGACTGTTCCGCCTGGTCCATGGTTTCCTGCAGCTTCTTGCGGGTATGGCGCAGCTCCTCGTCGAGCTGCTCGAGCAGCGACTGGTCGCGCGGCGCGGCGGGCGCGGCGGTGGCAGGCACGCCGGTAACGTCCCTGAAACCGACCAGCATCAGCAAACCTTCGGCATGCTCGTCGTGGAAAGGCAGCACCGTCATGTCGACGCTGCGCTGTTCGCCGTCCTGCTCGTAGCGCACCGCGCCGGTGCCGACCTGGCTACCGCTTTTTTGCGCCTGGAACAGCGCGGTACGCAAGGCCAGCCGGCATGGCGCGGGCACCAGCGATACCAGGTCGCGCGTCGGCTCGCCGCCGGGATGGCGCAGCAGGTGGCTGGCCTCTGCCGCGATATGCACGACTTCCCCGTTGCCATTGACCAGGATGCTGGGCGGCGCCTGCTGCGCCGCCTTGTGCAGGTGGATCTCGGCGAAGGAAAACAGGCGCCCGCGGGGGCGACCGTGGCGCTCGACCGGCGCCGCTTCATCGCGCGCGGCCGTTGCGGCGGCAGGGCGCAGTACCTTGTCGACAGGTAGCGCGGCGGGCGCGGCAAGCCGGCGCGGCCCTGGTTCCGCTTTCATCCGATAAATCCTGTTGCCGGCATCGACCGCGGCGAACCGGCCCGATCCATCGTCCACGCTTTCGGCGCTGCCGAGCATGAGGTAGCCGCCGGGGCGCAGCGCGAAACGGAAAGTACCCAGCAGGTGCCAGTGCATCTCCGGTTTCAGGTAGATCAGGAAGTTGCGGCAGCTGACCAGGTCCAGCGACGAAAACGGCGGGTCGCGCAGCAGGTTGTGTTCCGCGAACAGTATTTGCCGGTGCAGCGACCTGCGTACCTTGTAGACGCCGTTCTCCATGGTGAAGTAGCGCTGCAGCCGCTCGGGCGGCACCTCCTCGGCAATCGAAGCCGGATAGCGTCCGGCACGCGCCGTGCGGATTGCCTGGGCGTCGATGTCGGAGGCAAATACCTGGATCGCGGGTGGCGCTGCCATCGAAGCGGCATGGTCCGCCAGCAGCATGGCCAGCGAATACGCTTCCTCGCCGGTCGAGCAGGCCGCCGCCCATACCCGCACGGTGTCGCCCGGCCCCTTGTCCCGGAAAAGCTGGGGCACGACCTTGTGTTCGAGGGCGGCGAACGCTTCGCGGTCGCGGAAGAACCGGGTCACGCCGATCAGCAGGTCCCTGAACAGCGCAGGGGATTCGCCGGCGTCGCGCCGTTGCAGGTCGAGATAGCTGGGCAAATCCGGCAGGCCGCGCACCTGCAGGCGGCGCTCCAGCCGGCGCAGCATGGTCGCGCGCCTGTATTCGCCGAAGTCGTGGCCGGTATGTTGCCGCAGCAGCGACAGCACCTCGCGCAGCGCCCCTTCCGGGTCCGGGCCCATGTCGAACGCGACCTCGGCAGGACGATGCCCCTGCCGGGCGTGCTCGCGGATCGTCCGGGTGATGCCGCCCAGTTCCGCCATCTTGGCCGGGATGTCGGCGGCGGCAAGGACGAAGTCCGCCATGCCGGAATCGATGGCCGATTGCGGCATGCCGGCTTGCGCGGCATCGGCGGGCGACTGGACGACGGTGACGCCGCCTTGTTCCTTGATGCACGCCAGGCCAACTGTCCCATCCGAGCCCATGCCGGACAGGACCACGCCCATGGCTTTTTCGCGGTGCGCCATGGCCAGCGAGCGGAAGAAGGCATCGACGGCCGCCGGGGCGCCCGGTGCGTGATCCAGATCGTGCAGCACCAGGCGCCTGCCCTCCATTTTCAGGCTGCGCGCAGGAGGGATGACATAGACCTGGTCGGGCAGGATCGGCATCGCATGGTTCACCCTGACCACCGGCAGGCCGGTGGAGCGCTGCAGGACGCGCTCCGCGCTGCTTTGCTGGTCGGACGGGAGGTGCAGCACGACCACCAGCGCGATGCCCGGCGCCGGCGGCAGGTTCTGGAGCAGGGCGGCGAGTGCCGCGAAGCCGCCGGCCGAGGCGCCGATCCCGACGATCGGGAAGGGAAGCCGGGCATCCGCGTGCGTGTCCGGGCTTGGATGGTCAGGTTTTTGCGTGTCCATGGTCAAGAAGAGCTAAGCGGTTGGCGACAGGATCGCATAAGGTGCCTGTGCCGGCATGCACGGCTGAATACATTGACAGAGAAAGGAAAAGGAGCCTGAAAGCCGGCGGCCTGCCGGCCACGCGCGGCTCAGGCGCCGGCAAGACCGAAACCGGCTTCGAATTCGGCCATGGGACGCGGCTTGCCCAGCAGGTAGCCTTGCAACAGGCGGCAGCCGCGCGCAACGAGAAAATCGCGCTGCTCGCCGGTCTCGATGCCTTCGGCCACCACGTCCAGGTCGAGCGTGCGGGCCAGGGCCAGGATGGCGTCGACGATGGCGCCGGCATGGGCTTCGCCCGGCAAGTCCTTGACGAAGCTGCGGTCGATCTTCAGTTCGGTGAGCGGAAAACGCTTCAGGTAGGCGAGCGAGGAATAGCCGGTGCCGAAGTCGTCGAGCGAGAAGCACACGCCGTGCAGGCGCAGCGCATGCATCTTGGCGCAGGCGGCGTCCAGGTCTTCGGCGAACACGCTCTCGGTCAGTTCCAGGAACAGTTGCTGGGGCGGCGCGCCGGTGGCGGCCAGGATGGCGAGCACGGCGTCGACGAAGCCGGGGTCGCGCAGCTGCTGGGCGCTGACGTTCACGGCCAGGGTCAGTTCGCGCAGCAGCGGCGTGCCGGCCCAGCGCGCCAGGGCGCGGCAGCTTTCGGCGAGCACCATCGCGCCCAGCGGCACGATCAGGCCGCTCGTTTCGGCCAGGCCGATGAATTCGTCGGGCGGCACCAGGCCGCGCGTGGCGTGGCGCCAGCGCAGCAGCACCTCGGCGCCGGCCAGCCTGCCGTCGACGCCGACCTGCGGCTGGCAATACAGCTCGAAGCGGTGCTGGCCGATGGCGTCGTGCAGGTCGCCCTCGAGCTCGGCCTGGCGCTCGGCCGCCGCCTGCATGTCGGGGTCGAAGAAGCGCAGGGTATTGCGGCCCTCGGCCTTGGCGCGGTACATGGCCAGGTCGGCCTGGCGCAGCAATTGGTCGACGCTGTCGGCGCCGGCGCCGGCGCCGAACATGGCCACGCCGATGCTGGGGGTGCTGATGCTGGGCCGGGCGCCCAGCGCGTGCGGCTGGGCCAGGGCGTCGAGCAGCTTGGCGCCGACCAGCCGCGCCTCGTGGACCGCGTCGCGCTCGCAGGTGCCGAGGTCGTCGAGCACGACCACGAATTCGTCGCCGCCGAGGCGGGCCAGGTGGTCGCTGGCGCGCACGGTGCCGCGCAGGCGCGTTGCCACCTCGCGCAGCAGGGCGTCGCCGGCGTCGTGGCCGAGGGTATCGTTGAGCAGCTTGAAGTTGTCGAGGTCGATGAACATCAGGGCGCCGAACTGGCCGTTGCGGTCGCTGCGCGACAGGATGCGCGACAGTTCGTCGATCAGCAGGCGCCGGTTCGGCAGGCCGGTGAGATAGTCGTAATAGGCCAGCTCGTGGATGCGCCGTTCGGCTTCCTTGGCGGCGGTCAGGTCGGTGTTGGTACCGGCGATGCGCACGCCCTTGCCGTTGCGGTCGCGCTGCACGAAGCCGCGCGACAGCACCGGCACGTAGTGGCCGTCGCGGTGGCGCAGGCGAAATTCCAGGCTGTAGGTCGTCTCGTTCGATGCCAGCAGGGCCTCGACAAAGGCGTCCACGCGCGGCATGTCCTCGGGATGCATCTGGGTGCGCCAGGCAACCGGGTCGCGCTCGCCGTGCGAATGCGGAAAGCCGAGCATGTCCCACCAGCGCTCGGAATAGTGCACCAGGCCGCTGTTGACATCCCAGTCCCAAGGCGCGTCGGTGCTGCCCTGCATGGCCAGGCGCAGGCGCTCTTCCGAGCGCAGCAGGGTTTCCTCGGTGCGCTTCAGGTCGGTGCATTCGGTAAAGCAGACCGCCACTTCGTGGACCCGCCCTTCGGCGTCGTGCAGCGGATAGGCATTGCAGATCAGCCAGCGCAGGCTGTCGCCGGGCAGGCCGACGACGGCGTCGTGCACCGTCCTGCCGGTACGCAGGACGCAGGACACGGGATTGGCGTCGGCCGGCAGCGGGCTGCCGTCGGCACGCAGCAAGGGCACCGCATTCGAGTCGGCCGGGTAGATGCGCATCAGCTCGAGGGCGGGGCCGAGCAGGCGGTGCGCGCAGCGGTTGGCGTAGACGGCGCGCGAATCGGCGCCGTGGATCACCACGCCCGCCGGAATATGGTCGAGCAGGACCTTGAAATCGCGCGAGGACCAGCCGGGCGGCGCGGGGGACTCTCCATCGGATCGATCAGAACTCATCATGCCTGCCTGCAGCGCTGTCAATACACGATTGTAATCCTTTTCCGACAGCCTGCGGAATCGTCAGGGAGCGCCGAACCCGGCCTCGAAACCGGCGATCGGCAGCGGCTCGCCCAGCAGGAAGCCCTGGAACACGCGGCAGCCGTGGGCCTCGAGGAAGTCGCGCTGGGCGCGCGTTTCGACGCCCTCGGCCACCACCTGCAAATCGAGCGTATGGGCCAGGGCCAGCACCGCGTCGACGATGGCGCCGGCGTGGGCGTCGCCGGGCAGGTCCGCAACAAAGCTGCGGTCGATCTTCAGTTCGTTCAGCGGAAAGCGCTTCAGGTAGCTCAGCGACGAGTAGCCGGTGCCGAAGTCGTCCAGCGAAAAGCGCACGCCGTGGGCGCGCAGGGCGTTCATCCTGGCGCTGACGGCGTCGACGTTTTCGGCGAACACGCTTTCGGTCAGCTCCAGGCACAGGCGGCGCGGGTTGGCGCCGCTGCGCATCAGGGTATCGAGCACGCGCTCGACGAAGTCGGGTTCGCGCAACTGGTAGGCGCTGACGTTCACCGCCAGCGTCAAGCCCTGCAGGCGCGGGTGCAGGGCCCAGCGCGCCAGCACGCGGCAGGCCTCGGCCAGCACCAACGCGCCGAGCGGCACGATCAGGCCGGACGACTCGGCCAGCGAAATGAACTCGCCCGGCGCGACCAGGCCGCGCGCGTCGTGGCGCCAGCGCACCAGCACCTCGCCGCCGAGCAGGCGGCCGTCGGCGCCGAACTGGGGCTGGCAATGCAGCTCGAAGTGCTCGTGGTGGATGCTGTCGCGCAGGTCGTTCTGCAGGTCGATCTGGCGGTCGGCCGCGGCCTGCATGCCGGCCGCGAAGAAGCGCACCGTGTTGCGGCCGTCGCCCTTGGCGCGGTACATCGCCAGGTCGGCCTGGCGCAGCAGCAGGTCGGCGCTGGTGGCCTGCGCGCCGAACAGGGCCACCCCGATGCTCGGCGTGCTGCGGTGCACGCGCGCCGCCAGCTGATACGGCTGGCCCAATGCCGCCAGCAGCTTGGCGCCGATGGCCTGGGTTTCGTGCACGGCCACGTCTTCGCTCTCGCCCAGGTTCTCGAGCACCACCACGAATTCGTCGCCGCCCAGGCGCGCCAGGTGGTCGCTTTCGCGCACCGTGTCGCGCAATCTTCCGGCCACCAGGCGCAGCAGCTGGTCGCCGACGTCGTGGCCGAGGGTGTCGTTGAGCAGCTTGAAGTTGTCGAGGTCGATGAACATCAGCGCGCCGTACTGGCGCGAGCGCGCGCTGCGGGTCAGGATCTTCGCCATCTGCTCGTGCAGCAGGCGCCGGTTCGGCAGGCCGGTCAGGACATCGAAGTAGGCCAGCTCGTAGATGCGCCGCTCGGCGTGCTTGGCTTCGGTGAGGTCGGTATTCGTGCCCGAGATGCGCTGGGGCCGGCCGGCGGCGTCGCGCTGCACCAGGCCGCGCGAGAGCACCGGCACGTCGTGGCCGGCGCGGTGGCGCAGGCGGAATTCGATGCGGTAGGCCGACTCGTTCGAGGCCAGCAGGCCCGCCACGTAGTCGTTCAGGCGCGCCAGGTCGTCGGGATGCACGCGCGCGGGCCAGGCCGCGTCGTCGGCATCCGGCTCGCCCTTGGCGTAGCCGAGCATGTCCCACCAGCGCGGCGACAGATAGGGCTGCGGCTCGGCCAGGTTCCAGTCCCAGGGCGCGTCGGTCGACCCCTGCAGCATCAGGCGCAGGCGCTCCTTCGAGTCGCGCAGGGTCTGCTCCATGCGTTTCAGTTCGGTGCAGTCGGTGAAGCAGACCACGACTTCGTCGATTTGCCCGCCGGGGCCGAAGGCCGGGTGCGCGCTGCACAGCAGCCAGCGTGGAGCGGGGCCGCGCAGGCCGATCACGGCGTCGACCACCGCGCTGCGGCTTGCCAGCACGCGCTGCACAGGGTTGTCATCGATCGGCAGCGGGCTGCCGTCGGCGCGCAGCAGCGGCCAGGCGCCCGAGGCCGCCGGCTGGGCGCGCATCAGGTCGAGGGCGGGGCCGAGCAGGGCGAGCGCGTAGCGGTTGGCGTAGAAGGCGCGCGAATCGGCGCCGTGCACCACCACGCCGGCCGGCACGATGTCGAGCAGGGCGTCGACGCCCGGCGGCGCGGCGGCGTCAAGCGGCATGGCCCGCAGGCCCTGCTGCGGCAGGGACATTCCCCCTGGCCCTGTTGGTTCGTGATGTGTTCTCATGCTCGGCTGCGCTGTAGTCAGCCGGGAATAGTAACCTTAAAGCAAAACCGGTGGCGCAGCCGAGGCGCGGGCGAACCGCGCCTTGGCTGCGTTATCAGGCCATCCTGCGGCGGCGCACGGCATAGCCGGCGCACAGCAGCAGCAGCCAGGCCGGGATCATGTAGACCGAGGTGCGCAGGCCGGGCGTCATGTACATCACCGCCAGCACGCCGGCCAGGAAGACCAGGCACAGCCAGTTCGAGAGCGGATGCACCGGGCTCGGGAACACGGTGGCGCCCTGGCCGCTTTCGGCGCGGCGGCGGCGGAAGCGCAGGTGCACCAGCGAGATCGTGGCCCAGTTGATGATCAGCGCCGACACGGACAGGCCCATCATCAGCCCGAAAGCTTCGCCCGGCAGCAGGTAGTTCACCACCACGCAGACCAGGGTGGCCGCGGCCGACACGCCCAGCGCCGCCAGCGGCACGCCGCTAGTCGTCAGCTTTTTCAGCACGCCGGGCGCATTGCCCTGCACCGCCAGGCCGTACAGCATGCGGGTATTCGCGTAGACACCGCTGTTGTACACCGACAGCGCGGCGGTGAGCACGACCACGTTCAGGATGGTGGCCACCGCATTGCTCTCCAGGGCCGCGAAGATCAGCACGAAGGGGCTGCCGCCGCTGACCACTTTCTGCCACGGGAACAGCGACAGCAGGATGAAAAGGGCGCCGACGTAGAAGATGAGCACCCGGTACAGGGCCTGGTTGGTGGCGCGCGGGATGGTCTTTTCCGGGTTGGCCGCTTCGGCGGCGGTGATGCCGATCAGTTCCAGGCCGCCGAAGGAGAACATGATGACGGCCATCGCCATCACCAGGCCCGAAACGCCGTTCGGGAAGAAGCCGCCATGGCGCCAGAGGTTGGCCACGCCCGCCTCGGGGCCGGCCGTGCCGCTGATGAGGAGATAGCCGCCGAACAGGATCATGCCGATCACGGCCACGACCTTGATGACGGCGAACCAGAATTCGAGCTCGCCAAAGGCGCGCACGTTCAGCAGGCTGAAGGAGTTGATGACGGCGAAGCAGGCCAGCGCCGAGACCCAGGTCGGGATCTCGGGCCACCAGTACTGGACGTAGACGCCGACCGCCGACAGCTCGGCCATGCTGACCAGGATGTACATCATCCAGTAATTCCAGCCGGTGACGAAGCCTGCCATGTGGCCGCCGTACTTGTCGGCGAAGTAGCTGACCGAGCCGGCCACCGGTTCGGCCACCACCATCTCGCCCAGCTGGCGCATGATCAAAAAGGCGAACAGGCCGGCCACCGCGTAGCCGAGCAGCACCGAAGGGCCGGCCATCTGGATGGTCTGGGCGATGCCGAGGAAGAGGCCGGTGCCGATGGCGCCGCCGAGGGCGATGAGCTGGATGTGGCGGCCCTTGAGGCCGCGTTTGAGTTGTTGCGTCGGTTCTGACATTGCCGCCTGCGCCAGTATGCAAAAGTCGATGATTCTAATGCATGTTGGCGATGCCGGCGTGCAATCTTGTCACGGTCGGCGGGCGATGCCGTTCAGGCGGTGAGTCTAGGCGGCATGCGCCAGGCCGAGCTGGCGGTTGGCGGGAACGGCGATGTCGATCAGTTTCGGGCGCGGCAGGTCGAGCTTGTCCATGAGAAGGATGAAGTCCTCGCGCGAACGTCCGGCCAGGCGCGCGTTGTGCCTGCGCTCCCAGCCGATCGTCGAGACGCTCTGGCCCTTGTAGTCGTGCGCGGGCCAGACCCGGGTGGCGTCCGGCAGCGCGAACAGCTTCAGCATGATGCTGTCGTAGAGGGCGGCGGCGCTGCCGCCCTGGAAGTCGGTGCGGCCGCAGCCGTCGATCAGCAGGGTGTCGCCGCTGAACACATTGCCGCGCCAGAGGAAGCTGACGCTGCCGGACGTGTGGCCCGGGGTGTGCAGCACGCGGATTTCTTCGCCGGCGCCGAAGCGCACGGTGTCGCCGTCGTCGAGCTGCACTTCGGCCGGCGCGATGCCGCAGCCGCTGGGCACGGCGGCGCGCGCGCCGGTCAGTTCGCGCAGGCGGCCGGCCGAGGTGACGTGGTCGGCGTGGGCATGGGTTTCCAGCACGTAGGTGAGCTTCAAACCGAGGCGCGCCAGGTGCGCCAGGTCGCGCTCGCAGTGGCGGTCGACCGGGTCGATGATGACGGCTTCCTTGCCGTCCTGGGCGGCGAGGATGTAGGTGAAGGTCGACGACTCGGCGTCGAACAGCTGGATCGGGTTGACGTGCATGGCGGTCTCCTGGCGAAGCCGGCATTGTACGGCAGCGCGGGCAGGCTCAGGCCGATTCCGGCCGGTGCTGCCGGCGGCGCAGCCATTCGGCCAGCTCGAACAGGCCCATGCCGGCCAGCATCGCCAGCGTGAAGAGGAGTGCCTTTGGCGAACCGGCGCCGAGCGAGGCGATGGCCGGGCCGGGGCAGAAGCCGGCCAGGCCCCAGCCAACGCCGAACGCGGCGCTGCCCAGCACCAGGCTGCGGTCGATCGCGGTGGCCGATGGCAGGCGCAGCGCCGCGCCGCGCCGAACAGGGTGCGCCCGCGCCGCTTGGCGATGCGGAAGGCGAGTGTCGCGACCAGCGTGGCCCCGCCCATCGTGCACAGCAGCGAGGGGTCCCAGGCGCCGGCCAGGTCGAGGAAGGCCAGCACCTTGGCCGGGTTCATCAGGCCGGAGAGCAGCAGGCCCAGGCCGAACACCAGGCCGCTGACGAAGACGATGAGCAGTTGCATGCGGTGCTCCTCAGCTGAAAACGTGACGCAGCAGCCGGACCGTGAGGAAGCCGGCCGCGACGAACGTGGCGGTGGCCGCCAGCGAACGCGGCGACAGGCGCGCCACGCCGCATACGCCATGGCCGCTGGTGCAGCCGGCGCCGTAGCGGGTGCCGATGCCGACCAGCAGGCCGGCCACGAGCAGGGTGGCGCCGTCGGCGTCGATGCTGGCCTCGGGCAGGGCCGCGGCCAGGGACCAGGCCCAGGGGACGAGGACGATCCCGGCCAGGAACAGCAGGCGCCAGGCAACGTCGCCGCGCGCGGGGCGCAGCAGGCCGCCGAGGATGCCGCTGATGCCGGCAATGCGCCCGCCCAGCAGGATGAAGAGGGAGGCGGCCAGGCCGATCAGCATGCCGCCGGCCAGCGCGGTCCATGGCGTGAAGTGCGCCCAGGCGATCGTCATCGCGGTTCTCCTGCATGGTTCGGGGACACGCAGCGAGCATACGCCGCTTTCGTCGATCGCGCCTGCGGGCTTCCGGTTTGCGCCGCGCTGTGCGGAGGCTAGCGCAGCGCTTCCATCCGCTCGCGCAGCTGGGCCGGCGACAGTTCGCCCATGTGGCGCGCCACCAGCTTGCCGTGCCTGTCGTAGAACAGCGTGGTCGGGTAGCCCTTGACCTCGGTGGCGCGGGCCAGGGCGAGGGCGGGATCGATCAGCAGGTTATCCAGCCGCAGGCCTTCGCCCTCGAGGTAGCGTTCGATGACCGCGGCATCCTCGGCCTGGTTCACGAACACGAAGGCAACGTCGGGATGGGCCGCCTGCGCCGCGCCCAGGGCCGGCATCTCGCGGCGGCAGGGCGGGCACCATGTCGCCCACAGGTTCACCACCATCGGTTTGCCGGCGAATGCATGCAGGGCGGCGGCGCTGCCGTCCATGCGCTCCAGCCTCACCTGCGGCAGGGGCGCCGCAGCCGGGCCGGTGGCAAAGGCGGCAAACGATGCGCCGCCCCAGACCAGCACACCCAGCAGCGAAGCGCCCAGCAGGGGCCGGCGCAGCGCGGGCTGGCGGCGCACCTGCTCGAAGCCGATGGCAAAGGCCACCAGCAGGCCGGCAAAGGCGACGAAGCCGCCGTCGCGGATGTCGAGCATGCTTAGGGGATCGGTGCGGTAGCTGTCGAAGTGCTTCAGCACGAAGGCGGCGCGCGCCGCCAGCAGGCCCCAGACGATCATGCGCCACAGGGCCGGGTCGGCATCGACGCCGCGCCGGCGCCGCCACCACAGCACGGCCAGGTTGGCGGCGACGATGGCGGCCAGCGCCGCCACCACCCGCACCGGCATGGCCAGGGGGCCGATGGTCACGGCATCCATGCGATTCCTTGCTGCCGGTTCCCGGGACGTCGCGCGGCTGACTCCGTCGGGCGGCGGAACATCGAGCTCAGTGCGCCTCGGCCGTCGGCGAACCGAGTTTGCCGTCCGCCGCCGCCTTGGCTGCCTTTTGATAGAACCTGATCGTCTCGGGCGACATGTTGCCGCCCATCGCGCCCATGAAGCGGAGCCGCTCGGTGCGCACCCAGCCGCTGTAATCGTCGCCGTTCTTCGCCATGTACATCACGCTGGTCCATTCTCCGTTGTCGCCGGCCTCGGTGAACGCGACCAGGTCGTCGCCGGGAATCACGAACACCTTCTTGTTGATGCATTTTTCGCTGGGCCCGGTATGCAGGTGCAGGCGGCCGGTGCCGGCCACCTTGTACTGGTAGCGCTCGGCCAGCACGACTTCTTCCGGGACGTCGCCCTTGCAGATGTCGGCTGCCAGGACCGGGCTGGCGGCCAGCAGGGCGAGGGTGAACAGCGAGGCGGCTTTGTACATGGGGTCCTGGGAGTGTAGGGAGGCTTGCTGCTTATTATCCTATACCATTAGCAATAAACAAATCCCTGGGCCTTAGCCGAGGAAGAACTCCATGCCGCGCGCCATGGCCGGGAACATCGCGCTGCCGTGGTTTTCCCTGGCCAGCAAGTGAAACTGGACGCGCGACAGGCTGTCCGAGCGGACCAGCTGGTCTGCCAGGTCCTGCGCTTCGCCGACCATGCGCCGTTCGGCGGCGACCGCCTCGTGCCCCTGGGGCGCCGGTCCGCACGTCTTGAACTGTTCCAGTTCGCCCGCGGACAGCATCAGCGCCGGCTTGCGTGGCAATGCTGCGGTCCGTTTTGCCAGGCCCGACATTTCCGACAGCACGACGCGCTCGCCGTACCAGATCGACGGACTCGCCGCCAGGTAGGTCTGGAACATGCCCGGCCGCGTGAACAGCGCGTGCAGCGTGCACAAACCGCCGTAGGAGTGGCCGAACAGGGCCTGGCGCGCCGGGTCGAGCGGGGCCAGGCTGGCGATCAATGGCTTGAGCTCGCGTTCGATGAAATCGAGGAAGCGGTCGGCGCCGCCTTCGCCAGCCGGCTGCTCGTTGCCGGCGGCCGTGATGCGGGGCGCGATGTGGGGTGTATAGTCGCGCGCACGGCCGCCGCCGAAGTCCTGGCCGCTCGGGTAGCCGATGCCGACGATCACCGGCGCCACTTGCCCGGTCCTGGCGCTGCGGCTGGCTGTGCTGCGCGCCATGAGCGCCAGGGCCGGGAAGGTGGCGTTGCCGTCGAGGGCGTACAGCACCGGGTGGCCGCCGGGCGGCGCCGGCGTGGTCGGTACGCTCAGGTAGATGCGGTAGCGCTGGCCGGTGATGCTGGAATCGATGTCGCGCTGCAGGCCCTGGGGCAGGGTGGCCGGCTGCCAGCCGTCGGCGGCGCGAACGGCCGGAATCAAGGGGACGCCGATGGTGGCGAGGGCGGCGCCGCCGAGCAGGCGGCGGCGCAGAAGCTGGTGGCAAGGATCGGATGCGGTCATTGATGGGCTTTTAGATGAGAATGATTCTCATTCTATACCGATGAGACCTCCCGGTTCAAGCCAGCGGCAGCAGCACCGCCCGGGCAGCCTTCACCAGCGCCGCGCCCATGCGCTCGATGCGCGGCGGCTGGATGCGCCAGGCGTGCCAGTACAAGGGCACGTCGACGTGCAGCTGCGGGGTCAGGTCGACCAGTTCTCCGCCCTCCAGCAGGGCCGCGCACTGTTCCTGCGGCAGCATGCCGTAGCCGAGACCGAGCCGGATGGCCTGCACGTACGGGTCGCTGGCTGGCACGTAATGGAAGGGATAGGCGCCTTCCGGCAAGCCGAAGTGCTGCAGCAGGAAAGCGGTTTGCAGGGTGTCCTTGCGGTCGAACACCATCACCGGCGCGCGCCGGGCCGCGTCGCGGTCGATGCCGTTCGGGAACCAGCGCCGGGCGAACGCGGGCGAGGCCACCATGCGGTAGCGCATGTGCCCGAGCGGGGTGACGCTGCAGCCGCGCATCGGTTCGGATTCGCCGGACACGCAGGCCAGCGCCTGGCCCTGTTCCAGCAGGGCGAAAGTATGGCCCTGGTTGTCGAGCACGAATTCGACCAGCAATTGTTCGGCGATCAGGACCGGCGCCAGCACCGGCAGCAGCCAGGTGGCCAGGGTGTCGTTGTTAACGGCAAGCGCCACGCGCACCGGGCCGGCATCGTTGTCCAGATCCGCCAGGAATTCCGCTTCCATCAGGGCCTGGCGCCGCAGGTACTGCAGCAGGCGGGCGCCGGGCGCGGTCGGGCGGCAGGGACGGGTGCGCACCAGCAGGGGTGTGCCCATGTCCTGCTCGAGGGCGGTGATGCGCTGCGACACCGCCGAGGGCGTGATGCGCAGCAGGGCGGCGGCCGCGTCCAGGCTGCCGGTATCGACGGCGGCGACAAAGGCTGCGCTGCGGCGGGCATCGATGGTCATCACATTAGCCCCGCTAATCCAGGATTAAAAAGCATTAATATAATTGATGAGACAGGGCGGCGCCTCCATGCTGTCGACTTTCAGGAGGAGCAACAGATGTTTTCGCAACAGGTATTCATGCAGGGGCTGGGCCTGGGCGCCAGCCTGATCATGCCGATCGGCGCCCAGAACGCGCACGTGATCCGCACCGGCATTCTTGGGCGGCACGTGGCGTTGACGGTGGCGGCCTGCGTGCTGGTCGACGTCAGCCTGATCGCGCTCGGCATGTCGGGCTTCGGCGCGCTGGTCGAGTCCTCGCCCGGCCTGCTGGCTGCCTGCCGCTACGGCGGGGCCGCTTTCCTGCTGTGGTACGGGTTGCGCTGCCTGCGCAGCAGCTGGCGCGGCGCCGAGGCGCCGGGGCTGTCCACAGGAGGAGCAGGCAAGGCGGGCAGGGGCGGCGCGCGCAAGGCGCTGGCCGCCGTACTGGCGATGTCGCTCCTGAATCCCCACGTCTACCTGGACACCGTCGTGCTGCTGGGCGCGGTGGGCAGCAGCCTGGCGCTGGAACACCGCCATTCGTTCACGGCCGGCGCGATGGCGGCCTCGCTGCTGTGGTTTACCGGACTTGGCTTACTGGCGCGCCGCTGTGCCGGCGTGTTGGGGCGGCCCGCCGTGTGGCGCGGGGTCGAGGCATTTACCGGCCTGACGATGCTGGTGCTGGCAGGATTACTGTTGCGCGCCTGAGCGCGGCTTGCCAGGCTCGGCGCCCCGCAAGCCATGGTAGGATTCGCCATGCCTACCAGTACTTTCTCCTCTCACGTTGCGCGCACCAACGAAACGACTTTCCGTGCGATGTTCGAGCAGTCCGCCCTCGGTATCGCCACCGTGCGGTTTGCCGACGCCCGCTGGATCGACGTCAACGATGCCTTGTGCCGGATGCTCGGACGCTCGCGCGAGGAACTGCTGTCCTCGTCGTGGCCCGTCATCCCCCACCCCGACGATGTTGCGCCGGCACGCGTCCTGTTTGCACGCATGGCGGCCGGCGAGCTCGATTCCTATGCGGTCGAAAAGCGTTTCCTGCATGCGGATGGCAGCCATGTATGGGCCAGGCTGACACTATCGCTGGTGCGCGATACGGACGGCAATCCGGATTACCAGCTGGCGATCGTCGACGACATCCGCGAGCGCAAGGCGGCCGAGCAGGCGCTGGTGGCCAGCAGGACGGAGCTGGAGGCCGAACGTGCTCGCCTGCAAACGATTGTCGATACCATTCCGACCGGCCTCATCATGCTCGACGAGGTCGGCGCGATGGTTCTGGAAAACGCGGAATGGAAGCGTACCTGGGCCGGCAACGCGCTCCTCAATTCCGTCGTGGACTACGATAGCTACAAGGGTTTCCGGCCAGATACCGGCGAGCGTATCGCTGCCGAGGAATGGCCGTGCGC
This sequence comes from Massilia sp. IC2-278, assembly GCF_020708045.1. Classification (GTDB taxonomy): domain Bacteria; phylum Pseudomonadota; class Gammaproteobacteria; order Burkholderiales; family Burkholderiaceae_D; genus Telluria. Next base: position 911,552 of record NZ_JAJFES010000001.1, on the reverse strand, counting down.
CATATCGCTGAAACAGGGTCTGAAGACACGCGACGTTATCCTCGACATCGAACGCTTCAATGGAACGCGCGGCACCATCGTTGTGTCGAGCGCGCCGATCCGCGACGAAACGGGCCGCGTTATCGCCGCCGTCGCCGCGAACATGGACATCTCCGAATTGCGGGCCGCGCAGGCGCAACTGCAGGAGTCGGACCGGCGCAAGGATGAATTCCTGGCCATGCTGTCGCACGAGTTGCGCAACCCGCTGGCGCCGATCCGCAATGCTTTGTTCCTTCTCGATCAGCCCGGCGCAAGTCATGACCAGATGCGTTTTGCCAGGGAGGTGATCGGCAGGCAAGTCGGGCAACTGACGCGTCTGGTCGACGATCTATTGGACGTGAACCGTATCGCGAAGGGAAAAATAGCCCTCCAGCGGGCCACGCTGGACCTGGGTCAGTTGCTGCAAAAGACAGCCGACGATTACCGTAACGTCATCGGTGGGCAGGATCGTGATTTCACGGTGTCCGTATGCGACGAGCCGCTCCGCGTGGACGGCGACGAAACACGCTTGGTGCAGGTACTGGGCAACTTGCTCGGGAACGCGGCAAAATTCACGCCGCCTGGCGGACACATTGCCCTGGCGGCAGTCCGCGCGGGCGCGCACGTCAACATCCATGTGCGCGACAATGGCGCCGGTATCGCTCCCGTCCTGTTGCCCCATGTCTTCGAACCGTTCACGCAGGCTGACCAGTCGTTGGCACGCACCGAGGGGGGCCTGGGTCTCGGGCTTGCCTTGGTCAAGAGCATTATTGAACTTCATGGCGGCAGCGTGGCGATCGAAAGCACTCCGGGCGAGGGCACCTGTGTCACTGTCGTGCTGCCGCTCGCCGACGGCACCGCAGTCGGGGAGACGGCGACTGGAGCCGCCACTTGTGGAGCCGGCGTCGCTTCAAGGCGGATACTCGTCGTCGACGACAACCCCGACGCCGCCGACTCGCTCGCCATGCTGGCGCGGATGTTCGATCACGAAGCGGACGTGGTCTATGATGGCGCCGCGGCGGTCGCCCGGGCCCGCCAGATTCGATACGACCTGATTCTCTGCGACCTGGGACTGCCGGGAATGAGTGGCTACCAGGTCGCGCGGTGCCTGAAGGAGACCATGTCTGCGCCGCCCAGGATGGTTGCCATCAGCGGCTATGCGCAGGGCGAAGATGTGCAGCGTTCGCTCGCGGCCGGCTTCGACGCCCATTTAGCCAAACCGCTCGACATACAGACTGTCCAGGCGCTGTTCGACCCCGGCCAGAGCAGGCAGGCGTAGTTCGCCAGGCAGGCGTACAGACGCGCCTGCCGGCTGCCGGTATAATGCCGCCTCCCACATCACCTACGTCTTGCATGTCGATCTCCGTCCTGATCATCGAAGAAGATCCCCTCGTACGCGAAAGCCTGGTCTACATGCTTGACTGCAGAAAGTACATTGTGGTCGGGGTAGCCGATGCCGCCCGGGCGTTCGAAGTGATGGAAGGCGTGTGTATCGATGTGCTGGTTGTGGGCGACGAGCGCGACGACGTTGCGGCAAGCCGGATCGCTGTCCGAGCCAAACAAGCTCAGCGGCAGATAAAGGTGGCGCGTGCGACTAAAGCACAACAGCCGGTCCACGCCTCCGAAGGAATCGACGTGGTACTGCAAAAACCAGTCTCGTCCGAACAAATGCATGCCGCCATAACCCGCCTTATCTCGGCATGATCCAGGCAGCCGGGACGGTGCCGCAAACCGTCTTGTTGTTGTTCTTGCGGTACAGGTTACAAAATCGGCACCGTTTGGGTAGATGAGCGGTATCATGTGGACCGGATGACGCATTGTGTCATGCAAGTTTATTCTGGTTCACAGTATCAGCAGGAAGCTGGATGTTTTCACCACCCACAACCATAGCGCGGCGCGTGCTCATCATCGACGACAACGCCGACGCGGCACAATTGCTGGCCATGTTCGTCGCTGCCTACGGGCATGAGGCGCAAGTTGCCAACGACGGTCCTACGGGCCTAAGGCTGGCCGAAGCATTTTGTCCCGAGATCGTCTTTCTCGACCTGGGCATGCCTGGAATGAGCGGCTACGAGGTCGCCGCGGCAATGCGCTCCCTGCCCGAAGTACGCGGCGCCTACATCACCGCCCTGACAGGCTGGAACGATCTGAAGACGCGCCTGCGTGTCGTCGAGACGGGGTTCGATCACCACCTGACCAAGCCGGCAGACCTCCAGGCTGTGCTGTCCCTGATCGCAGGCCGGGACCTGACAGCGGCATGATGCCGGCGGTGGGCGGCTGCGTGGCCGGGCCGCCCGGCTTTCAGGCGCTGCTGCCCGATGTGCGGGCGAGCGGCGCGATTACCTGCAGCAACTGGCTCACATTGAAAGGCTTGTACAGCGTGGCATCGAACGCATTGCTCAGCAGGCCAGCCGTATAACCCGCGCCGGTGATCAGCAGTACCTTCAAATCCGGCAAGAGCAACCTTGCTTCCCGCGCGAACTGGGCGGCCGCACTTGTCCCGTCGCGCGCCGTGGTCACCAGCAGGCTGAAACGGATACCGTGCATGATCCCGAGCGCACGTGCCTGATCCCCCAGCACGACGACCGAATACCCAAGCGCGCCCAGCATGCCCGAGATTGTTTCAGCGAGATCCTGGTCACTTTCGACAAGCAATACACTGCGAGGCATAAAACGGTGAATCGATAAAGATGGGATGGGAAGACCGGGGCGGAAGCGACTGGCGCGGCCACCCGGCGGCAGGCGCATATTGTCGCTTGCGCGATGCAGCTTGGCAATGAATGCCGGCATTGACTGTCGTATCGTGCGCACAGTTGCAAGCTTTATAATGACTTCCTGATCACGCCAACCGAAAGCGGGCGGCGTTTGCCCATAGCTAGGAACAGATGCATGTCCGACATGTTAAGTAGCCAGTACGATCCCGTGGATGCACGTGCGTTCGAGGCGTTCATACTTGACCGTACGGACCAGTACGGCGTTGTTTTCTACGATGCCGCGTTACAGATTACGGGCTGGAGTGCCGGCGCGATGGCGATTACCGGCTGGGCGCCGGAACAGGTAATCGGCCAGCCGTTCGCCATGCTGTTTGTCCCGGATGACATCACGGTTGGCCTCCCCGAACATGAAGCACACACCGCCGCCGTGATCGGCTCGGCGGAGAACGAGCGCTGGCACACGCGACGCGATGGTTCCTGGTTCTGGTCGAGCGGCATGAGCTTTCCGCTGAGGCGCGAGGCGGAACGTATCGTCAGCTTCGTCAAGGTCTTCCGGGACGTGACGCACCTGCGTGCCCGTACCAAGGCGCTCGAAAACACGGTCCAGGAATTCCGCGAGCGCGAGGGTGAACACAGCCGGGTCATTGCAACGGTCGCGCACGAACTGCGCAACCCGCTCGCGCCGATCCGCACCGCCTCGGAACTCATGAAGCGGCTTCCCGACCAGGAAGGGCAGTTTGCCCGGCCGCTTGCCGTAATCGAGAGGCAGGTCGCGTTCCTGGGCAAGCTGGTCGAAGACCTGGTTGACGTGACGCGGGCAAGCAGCGGCAAGATGCGCATGGCTTACTGCAGGATCGAGCTGCAGGCCTACCTGAACGAGATCCTGGAGCCTGCTCATGTTGTGGCTGCCGCCAAAGGCGTGGCCCTGCACCTGCTGCAGCCTGGCGTGCCGATTACAATCGAGGCCGATGCCCAGCGTTTACAGCAGGTAGTACTCAACCTGGTGAACAATGCAATCAAGTTCACACCCACGGGAGGCACGATCTGGCTGACGGTCACGCTCGACCAGACCCACTTCGTCCTGTACGTGCGCGACACTGGCCGCGGCATCGCCGCCGATATTCTTCCAAAAATCTTCGATATCTTCACCCAGGCGTCGAACGAGACCACGGAGCGCGGATCCGGGCTTGGCATCGGCCTCGCTGTCGTCAAGGATATCGTGACGCAGCACGAGGGAACCGTCGAAGTGCGCAGCGACGGCGCCGGGCGCGGCAGCGAGTTTGTCGTACGTATCCCCCGTAAGCGGCCCCATGGCGCGGAACCGGAACCCTTGCCCCATCCCGGTGCGCCGGCCGCTTGAGCCACACGGACCCTTCATGACACTTTTATCTGGCGCTAGATAGACGATGACCAACAGGCTCTTGCTCGTGGATGATGTCGCCTTCGATGTCGACCTGACTTGCCGCGTACTCCGAAGTTGCGGCATCGAGCATGAGATTGTGAGGGCTTTTGACGGAGAAGAGGCGCTCGCGCTGCTGCAACGCGATCCGGATTTCGACCTCATCCTGCTTGACCTGAAACTCCCGAAGCTCAACGGCTTCGAGCTGATGGAATGCTTGCTCGCCCAGGCGCCAAGTCTGGAGATTCCCATCATTGTGCTGAGTGGGTCGAACCTCGACACCGACCGGACCCGGGCAGATGCGCTCGGCGCTGCCGATTACGTCGTCAAGGCCATGTATTTTGCAGAATACCGGCGCAATCTGCAGGCGGCGCTCGCCCGTTTTGCGGCGTGCTGAACCCTCTGTCGCGTGGTTCCTGATGCCGTTTAGAGTCTGAAACAGGCTCATGCACGCCGGCTCGGCTATACTCGTGCCTCACGAGGGAGCAAGATGCATCGACAAGCAGAACAAGAAGAAGACCCGATCCTGACGACGACCGGTGCTGCCGGCATTCTCGAAGTTGCCGTCAGCACTGTCCAGGTGTGGATGGAGGAGGGCCGGATCCTTTCCTGGAAAACGCCCGGCGGGCATCGCCGTACTCGTACGAGCACTGTGCTCGCCATGCAAGCGGAAATGGAGGGCGGGCCTGTTTCCGATCACGAAACAGCCTGGCGTCGGTCGGGACTACGGGATCGTTGCTCCACGCAGGTCAAGGCCCCTGCCGGCTGCATGACGGCGCGCAGTCGGTTCGAAGCGCGTTTCGACCGTGTTGCACGACTTGCAGCCACAGTGACCAAATCACCGATCGCGCTGGTTTCTGATTTAACGCCGGAACGCCTGTGGATCAAGGGCTGTGTAGGATTGGACTTGCTGAACGCCCGGAGGGAGTGGACGTTCTGCGCGCATACGGTCGAGCAGACGGATCCGCTGATTGTCGAAGACGCCAGCATGGATGCCCGTTTCGCTGGGCTTCCCATCGTGCTGGCTCATCCTCACGTCCGTTTCTATGCCGGGATTGCGCTACGCGACCATGCGGGAGTAGCCGTCGGAACGCTATGTGTAATGGACAGGGAAGCGCGCCGCCTGCGCAAGGCCGAACTTGACGCCCTGAGCGATCTGGCAGCAGTCGCGGCGCATGAAGTGACGAAGCGGGGCAGCTAGCGGCGATGCGCATGCTTATTCACTGCATCCGCTATCGAAATCTTGTGCCAAGGGAGCGCGCGATTTCATCCTGCGCCGAGCCGTCTTTCTGACCGTGCTCGTCACTGACAAGCATGACTTTCCCGCCTCCCGACGGAGGGGCCAGGCGCTGCATCAGGGGCAGTGCTCTCGTGCCAGACCGCCAACGTACTCAGCGCAGCGAACGCGACAGCACCGCATGGCGATGCTCGAAGAAACGCTTGACGAACCAGCCGACGACCGGCGGCGCGAAGCGCGGCGTGAATTCCACGTTGTCGGTGACGATGGCGCCGTCGCCCGACGGCTTGACGATGCGCTCGTGGCGCCACAGCCGCATCGACAGCAGCGGCGACTGCTCGACGAAGCGCCGGCCCGGCTCGATTTCGACGAAGGTCAGCTTCGACATATCTATCGGGAACAGGCCGAGCAGCAGGAACTGGCAGCGGCCCAGCGGCTTGTCCAGCGTCGTTTCCTTGCCAATGTGGGTCAGCCCTTTCGGGAAAGTCATCTTCAGTACCGGCCACATTTCCTGCTTGATGCCCTTGATCGAGGTGGACCAGGACCAGGCTTCGTCGGGGGAGGCGGGAACGGCGGTGGCGAGGGTGAAACGGCGTGTCATGGCGGGACTCCGGTACGTGGTGAACCCGAGTCTGCGCGCTTGCGCGCCGGCCTTCCGTTCGCTATCTCGCAGAACGGAGCGAACCTTCGCCGCCGGTAGGCGCCACAGCGGGCACAACCCAGCCGCGCACCGCGCTTTCGATTAACGTACTAGACTGTAGTTTTGTTTCTCCTACTATCGGGTACATACACCTTTATGAACATCGTCTGCATCGCCTGGGGCTCGCTGCTGTGGAAGCCGCAGCCCCTGAAACTTGCCTCCGGCTGGCACCCGGGCGGGCCCCGGCTGCCGCTGGAATACACGCGCCAGAGCGACAACAGCCCGGAGCTGGCCCTGGTGCTATGCGAAGGCGCGCGCCTGATGCCGACCTATTGGGCCTATCTCGCCACCCAGGACCTCGACACGGCGCGCGCCATGCTCGGCACCCGCGAAAAAATCGCCGCCGACCGGCCCGACTACATCGGCAGCATCCCGCCAGTCGACGGCGCCCGCGTCGACGCCCGGGTCCAGGCCTGGTTGGAGGAGAAGGGCATCGATGCCGCCGTCTGGACCGCGCTGCCGCCGAAGTTCGACGGCGTCAGCGGCCGCGTGCCGAGCAGCGACGAAGTCGTGGCCTGGCTGTCGAGCCGCAGCGGCGAGCAGCGCGAGGCGGCCGAGGACTACATCCGCCGCACGCCCGCCCACATCGACACCCGCTACCGGCGCGCCATCGCCTCGACCCTGGGCTGGCGCTCGCTGCGCGAAGCCCACGTGACGCAGCGAACCTGAACCGCCTGCAGGCAGGCTGTCAATCCTGCCGAGGAGCCGGCCGGGACTTTTCCAGGTCCGCAGGTTCGATCACCGCCGTCCGCCACAAGGTCATCCTGGCTGAGCGCTGCATGGCCCCTGGGTCCGGCACGGGCCGCGCATGCCGGTGCGCCGCCGGGCCGGCGGGCACGGCCAGGGCTTGCCCACCTTGCCCGCCACCCACGGCGCGCACTTCGAGCATCCCCGGCTGCTTCAAGCCGAGGTAAGGAAAGATGTCCACTCTCGGGAACAGCTCTCCTGTCCGCGCGATGCCCACATTGAAAATCTGCGCCCGGTCCAGGGCACGCGCCAGCAGCGTCAGTCTCGTGCCGAGCGACAGCCTGGCCACCGTCGCGGTGGACGGCAGGTAGTGCACGAGTTCGCTGTCGTCGGCGAACCCCATGTGCGCCGATGCGGCCGGAACGTAGACGGCCCGGCCGGCCTGCTGGCGCTGGCGCACGGCGAGCATCAATTCGACTCCCGGCGTATCGCGGCCGACGGCAAGCGGCGTATCCAGTTCCAGGTGACCCGTGATGACCGCAGCGCCGCGGACCTCGGGGAAATGGACGTCGGTGATCGTGGCGGGCGGGATCGCCACGTCGGCGATGCGCGCCGCCTTGCCGGCAGAGGTGTCGGCGATATCCACCTTGCCATCCGTGCGCGCCCGGTAGCATCCGGCAGCGGAACACAGGAGCAGGTCTCCGACGCGCACCGCCCGCCTGTCCTGCCTGGCCTCGCCGGCAATACTGATGCGCAGGCGTGTTGATGCGGCGCGGTCTTGCGCCGTTCCCGTGTAGTTGCGCAGTTCCACCGGGCGGCCCGGCGCGTCCGCTGCCCAGGCGCCCGAGGCAAGGCAGAGCAGCAGGGCCGGCACGGCGATGCGCTTGAGCATGGCGGCGGTGTTCAGCCGTCGTCGCGGACCACGCCATCCTCGTCATCGCCCGGGGCCGGCGGCCGCGGCGTGTGGACGACCAGGATGCGGTCGATGCGGTTGCCATCCATGTCCAGCACCTCGAACTTGAATTCGTCCCACTCCACGCACTCGGCCGCGCGCGGGATGTAGCCGAGCTGGTACAGCAGGAAGCCGGCCAGGGTGTGGTAAGCGGCGACCTCCTCGCCCGGAAAGCGCACGTGGGGGCCGAACAGGTCGCGGAAGCGGTCCAGGGCCACGCCGCCGTCGACCAGCCAGCTGCCGTCCTCGCGCTGCACGGCATCGGCATCGTGGTGCTCGCCGATCACGCTCACGTCGCCCACCAGCGCGCTCATCACGTCGGTGAGGGTGACCATGCCCTGGATGTCGCCGTACTCGTCGACGATGAGGGCCAGCTCGGCGCCGTGCTGCTTGAACAGTTCGAGCAGGGCCATGGCGCTCACGGTCTCCGGCACGTACAGGATCTCCTGCACGGCGGCGTCGATGTCGATCGCGTCGAGCGAGCCGCCGCGCACCGCCTGGGCGAACAGATCGCGCGTGTGGATGAAGCCGACCACCCGGGTACGGTCGCCACGGCACACGGGGAAACGGCTGTAGTTGTTGTCGGCGATGCGCCTCAGGACCTCGCTGCGCTCGCCTTCCAGGTCGACAAAGGCGACGTCGATGCGCGGCGTCATCAGCGCCTTCAGGTGGCGGTCGTCCAGGCGCAGCGCGCGCGAGACGATGTCGTATTCGGTTTTCTCGAAAACGCCGGCATCGGTGCTTTCCTTGATCATGCCGGTGATGTCTTCCTCGGTCGGCGCCTCGGCCTTGTGGCTGCCGATGCCGATCAGGCGCGCGATCGCCTCGGTGGTGAGGGCCAGCACTTTCACGAAGGGCGACATCACGGTCGACAGCACGCGCAGCGGCGGGGCAATCAGGGTGGCCATCGCCTCCGGGTAGCGCATGGCGATGCGCTTCGGAACCAGTTCGCCGAGGATGATCGAGGCGAAGGTGATGCAGGCCACCACGATGCCGAGCGAGAGGTGGTAGGCGTAGGGCGCCAGCGCCGGCATCGATTCCAGCCAGGGCGTCATGCGCGCCACCAGCGAGGCCTCGCCGAAGGCGCCGTTGAAGATGCCGATCACGGTGATGCCGACCTGCACCGTGGAGAGGAAATGGCTGGGGTTGTCCGCCAGTTTCAGGGCGGTGCGGGCGCCGCGGCTGCCTTCGAGCGCCTGCTTTTCCAGGCGTGTGCGCTTGGCCGAGACCAGGGCCAGTTCGGACATCGCGAAGACACCATTCAGGAGGATCAGGAACAGGATGATCAGGATGTCGGTCATGGTGCGCAGTGTGTCTCCAGGCGGCAAGTGGGCCGCTCTCCAGTGCGCCAGGGGCGCTGGAGACATCATCTCACGGGGTCAGCGGCAGGCTCCGCACGGATGGCGGCGCTTGTCTTGGCGCTTGTTCCGGCGCCGGCCCCGGCATGTGTCAGCGCTGCAGCGCCTGCACGAAATCCGGGTCGCCGTACAGTTCCGCCAGCAGCGCGGCGACCAGCTTCGGATACTGCCCGCGGGCGGTCACCGTGTCCATGCCGCCCACGACGTGCGTCTCCCAGCTCAGGCTTGCGCGCTTGAGCTTGTCGTAGACGGGCTGGCCGCCGCGCGTGACCACGAAGCGCGCCTCCACCGCGCCGGAATGGGTCTGCATGCGCACGGCGCTGATTTCGTTGCGCAGCAGGGTCGCGCTCACCTGGGCCGGCGCCGCCGCATCGAACAGGCCGGCCGCTGACAGGTCTGCCGTCAGCGCCGCCTTCAGGTAGGCCGCGTAATCGCCCTCGGGCGCCTTCATGTCGATGGCGTGCAGGTCGATGCGCGGCCGGCCGAGCGCCGGGCTGGCCGTGAACGCGCCGACGCCGGCCCGGGCGCCGGCCGCGGCCTTCAGCAGCGCGACATTGCTGTCGGTGGCCTGATAACGGGGCGCGCTGATGGCGCAGGCGGCGAGCAGGGTGCAGGCGCAGAGCGCGGCGCAACGGGAGAAAATGGGGTGCATGGAGAAAGTGGTCGGGAAAACCGGCAGTATAGCGAAGCCGGGGGCGTGGCAACACCTCGATGAACCGACAGTGACTGACATCGGCGCCGGCCCTGCCTGCGCAGGCCGTGGAGTGCCCGCACCGCACGCTGCGTATTGTTGACATGGCAAGCCCCACGCGGATACATTGCTCCCGCAGCCTTGCGCTGCTCAGTTCACACGACGCGAACCGGAGAGCGAGGCGATGCCGAGACGATTATTAATGTTGCTGTGCCTGTTGATGAGCGCCGCCATGGGCCATGCCCGGGCCGGCTGGGAAACGGCCACCGAGATCACCTCGGCGCCCCTGCACGAGGGCGCGCCGCTGCAGGCGCAGTTCCGCTATCATCTGATCGATTTCAGCCCCGGCGCGCGCATGCGCGACGTGCGCCTGAAGGGCGCCGGCCTGTTCACCAGCTATTCCACGCAGGAGCTGGCCGCGATCGGCAACCGGCTCCTGGCGAAACTCGACAACATGGAAGCCGCGCGCCTGCCCGGCAAGGGAACCGGAAGGCCGGTGTATTTTGCGAACAGCCGCTTCTTCCTGGTGTCGGCCAGGCCGGCGCTGCTGGCCATCGTGCCGCACGAATTCATGCCGGCCGGCTCGGCCTACACGACCGCGACCTTGCACCAGCTGAACCCGCAACAGCGCTACAACACGCTGGTTGAACGGCAGCGCACGCAGGACAAACTGCGCTACTTCCTCGCGACGATGGAGGAGCCGTACTGGGTGAATTACCTGGAACTGAGCGCGGTCCTGCCGGACGCGCCGGGCATCCAGGTGATTGGGGACGGGTTGGACGGCCCGGTCACGCTCAACACGGCACAGGCCGACCCGCGCTGGCCATTCCGGGTCGGTCCCGCGGCGCGCTTCCCGGGTTACCTCGAATTCATGACCCAGGTGGCAACCGGGCGCTGAACCGCCGCTACAGCACCGTCACCACCACCTTGCGCCGGTGCGGCGCCGTGCGGTGTTCCCACAAATAGATGCCTTGCCAGGTGCCGAGCAGCAGCCGGCCGCCGCCCACCGGCACCGTCAGTCCGATATCGGTGAGCACGCTGCGCGCGTGGGCCGACATGTCGTCCGGGCCTTCCTCGTCGTGGCGGTAGGCCGGGTCGCCATCGGGCGCCAGGCGCTGGGCGATGGTTTCCAGGTCGCGCCGCACGTCCGGGCTGGCATTTTCCGTGATCGTCAGCGAGCAACTGGTGTGCTGGACGAACACCTGCACCAGCCCGCATGCGATGCCGGACTGGGCCACCACTTGCGCCACCGCATCGGTGATATCGCGCGTGCCGCGGCCGGTCGTGGCAAATTCGAGGATGGCCTGGTGCGCCATGCTTGTTCTCCTTACGGCGTCGTGCGGAAGTTCTTGCGGATGCTGGCCCAGCAATCCTGGTAGCTGCCTTGCAGCTGCGGGGAAGCCAGGGCCTGGGCGGTCGGGCACAGCACATTGCGCGTCTCGAACATGAAGGCCATGGTGTTCGCTACCTTGCTGGGCGCGCTGGTATCGGCGTTGCTGGCCTTCTCGAAGGTCGCCGCATCCGGCCCGTGCCCGCTCATGCAATTGTGCAGGCTGGCGCCGCCGGGCACGAAGCCTTCGGCCTTGGCATCGTAGGCGCCGTGCACCAGGCCCATGAATTCGCTGGCCACATTCCGGTGGAACCAGGGCGGGCGGAAGGTGTCTTCGCCGGCCAGCCAGCGCGGCGGGAAGATCACGAAGTCGAGGGTGTCGACGCCGGGGGTGTCGCTCGGCGATTGCAGCACCAGGAAGATCGACGGGTCCGGGTGGTCGTAGCTGATCGAGCCGATGGTGTTGAAGTGGCGCAGGTCGTATTTATAGGGCGCGTAGTTGCCGTGCCAGGCGACCACGTCCAGCGGCGAATGTTTGATCTGCGCGCGCCACAGGTTGCCGCAGAACTTGGCTACCAGTTCGAAGTCGCCTTCGCGGTCTTCGTAGTGCGCCACCGGCGTGAGGAAGTCGCGCGGATTGGCCAGGCCGTTCGAGCCGATCGGCCCCAGGTCGGGCAGGCGCAGCAGGGCGCCGAAGTTTTCGCACACGTAACCGCGCGCCTCGCCATCGGGCAGGCGCACCTGGAAGCGGATGCCGCGCGGGATCACGGCGATTTCCTGCGGTTCGAGGTCGATGGTGCCGAGTTCGGTCGCCAGTTCGAGGCGGCCTTGCTGGGGCACGATCAGGAATTCGCCGTCTGCGCTGTAGAAGAAGCGCTCCGTCATCGAGCGGTTGGCGGCGTACAGATAGATGGCGCAGCCGTTCATGCTTTCCGGCGAGCCATTGCCGGCCATCGTCACCAGGCCGTCAACGAAGTCGGTGGGCGCATCCGGCATCGGCAGCGGACTCCAGCGCAGCTGGTTGGGCGGCGGCGCCACGCCGTTGAAGCCGGCCACGATGCGGCCATTGCCCATTTCCTGGAAGGCGCCGTGCATGGCGGCGGGACGGATGCGGTACAGCCAGGAGCGGCGGTTGTGGCTGCGCGGGGCGGTGAAGGCGGTGCCGGAAATCTGTTCGGCGTACAGGCCGTAGGCCACCTTCTGCGGGGAATTGCGGTGCCGGGGCAGGGCGCCGGGCAGGGCCTCGGTGGCGAATTCGTTGCCGAAGCCGGACTGGTAACGCGTGTCGGTACCAATATGCTGGGTCATGCGTGTCTCCTCGCAAAGCGCGAACTGAACTTGATTCGGGTATTGACCTGCACTCTAAGTCAGCCGTTGGTATTTTACGACATGAATAGATAAATGTAGACTATTCACGATATCAATAGTGGAGTGCCCATGATCGAGCCGCACAGCATCGACCTGAACCTGCTCGCCGTGTTCCAGGAAGTCTACCGTGAGCGCCAGATTTCCGGCGCGGCAAAGCGCCTCGGCCTCACGCAATCGGCGGTCAGCAATGCCCTGGCAAGGCTGCGCCGCGTGTTCGGCGACGAGCTGTTCGTGCGTACCGGGCAGGGCATGCAGCCGACCCCGTTCGCCGAGGGGCTGGCCGAGCCGGTCGGCAGCGCGCTGGCCCAGGTGACGCTGGCCCTGAACCGGCGCAGCGGCTTCGATCCGCTCACCAGCAGCCGCCGCTTCACCCTGGCCATGACCGACGTCGGCGAGCTGCATTTCATGCCAACATTGATCGAGCGCTGCCGCGTGGCGGCCCCGCACCTGCAGCTCAGCACGGTGCGTGCGGGCAGCATCGCCCTCAAGGAAGAGATGGAAAGCGGGCGCGTCGACCTGGCCATCGGCCCCTTCGAGGACATCTCCGAAGCGCTGTACCAGCGCCTGCTGTTCCGCCAGCCCTATGTGTCAATGCTGCGGCGTGGCCATCCGCTACTGGAAGGGAAGGTCGACCTGGCGCGCTTCGCCGCCGCCGAGCACCTGTTCGTCGATTCCAGCGAGAGCCCCTATGATCGCGTCAATGGCCTGCTGGAAAAGGCCGGTATCGGCGCCTCGACCCGGTTCCGGGTGCCGCATTTCACGGCCGTGCCGTATATCGTCGCCGGCCACGACCTGGTGGTGACGGTGCCGCAGAAGCTGGCCGAGCGCGCCGGGCCGCCCTTCGGCCTGGCCTGGATCACGCCGCCGTTGGCCCTGCCGACGCTGCAGACCAACATGTTCTGGCACCGCCGCTACAACCAGGACCCGGGCAATGCCTGGCTGCGCAAGCTGGTCGCCGATGCCTTTGCCGAAGCGCCCGGGCGTGCCGATTCGACATCAAAAACCGTACATGAACGCGGCCGCACTGGCGTATGATTCGGGTCACGGTTCGGTGCGGCGCCGCGTTCACGAGACAAGCGCGCCGCCTGGAGGAGATAACAATTGCAACAAGAAGGAAAACAACATGGCTGACCTGTTTGAGAATCCAATGGGCCTGATGGGCTTCGAATTCGTCGAGTTCGCTTCGCCGACCCCGGGCACGCTGGAACCGATCTTCGAGGCGCTGGGCTTTACCAAAGTGGCGATGCACCGCTCGAAGGACGTGGCGCTGTACCGCCAGGGCGAGATCAACTTCATCATCAACAACGAGCCGAAGAGCCACGCCGCCTACTTCGCGGCCGAGCACGGCCCGTCGGCCTGCGGCATGGCCTTCCGCGTGAAAGATTCGCACGCCGCCTACCAGCGCGCGCTGGAGCTGGGCGCCCACCCGATCGAGATTCCGACCGGTCCGATGGAGCTGCGCCTGCCGGCCATCAAGGGCATCGGCGGCGCGCCGCTGTACCTGATCGACCGCTTCGAGGACGGCAAGTCGATCTATGACATCGACTTCGAATTCATCGAGGGCGTCGAGCGCCGCCCGGTCGGCCACGGCCTGAAGATCATCGACCACCTGACCCACAACGTCTACCGTGGCCGCATGGCATTCTGGGCTTCGTTCTACGAGCGCCTGTTCAACTTCCGCGAAATCCGCTACTTCGACATCAAGGGCGAGTACACCGGCCTGACCTCGAAGGCGATGACCGCGCCGGACGGCAAGATCCGCATTCCGCTGAACGAAGAGGGCAAGGCCGGCGGTGGCCAGATCGAGGAATTCCTGCTGCAGTTCAACGGTGAAGGCATCCAGCACATCGCCCTGCTGTGCGACGACCTGATCAGCACCGTGGACGGCCTGCGCGCCGCCGGCGTGCCGCTGATGAGCGCACCACCGGAAACCTATTACGAGATGCTCGAGGGCCGCATTCCCGGCCATGGCGAAAACCCGGGCGAACTGCAGAAGCGCGGCCTGCTGCTCGACGGCGCCGTTACCGATGGCAAGCCGCGTCTGCTGCTGCAGATCTTCGGCGAAGCGCAGCTGGGACCGGTGTTCTTCGAATTCATCCAGCGCAAGGGCGACGAAGGCTTTGGCGAGGGGAATTTCAAGGCGCTGTTCGAGTCGATCGAGCGCGATCAGATCAAACGTGGGGCATTCAAGCAGGCGGAAGTGGCGTAAAGCGGTTTTCGATTTCGGAAACGTGGCGGTGGGTACGAGGACCCACCCTAGCGGCTACGCTTTCGCTGTCGATTTCGGAAACGCGGTACGGCGTGGACACAGGTGCCTGGCGCGGCCCGGTCCACCCCACGAAATCAGTAGGGTGGACTCCCGAGTCCACGCTGCATAGGACCGAAGCAAGTCGAAACCTTGCTTCGACCAATCAAATGATTACTGCCCCGGCGTCGAATTAGCATGCTTCCAGGTGCGGTTCGTCCCCGGCATCGACGGTTTCTTCACCAGCGTACGCAGCGCCAGCAGCGCGCTGGCGGCGCCCACCACCATGGCCGCGGTGCTGCCCGAGAAGCCGACCGCATGGCTCTTGGCCAGCTTGCCGGCTTTCGGCGCCACCAGTTCCATGCGGCGCTTGGTCATCTGCGCGCCCAGTTCCGACAAGCGCTGCTTGCTCATCAGCGTTTCAGCCTGCGGCAGCAGGGTGGTTTCCTCGTCGGCCACGTGGTGGATCACGTCGCGCATCAGTTCCAGGATCAGCTTGTCGTGGCGCGGGTCGGAGCCGCTGGTACGGCGCAGCTCGCTGATGATGCGGCGCATGTCGTTGTGCTCGGGCTCGGCCTTGTGCACGAAGGGCTCGCCCTTGTCGAGCTGGCGCATCACCGGATAAAACATTTCTTCCTCCAGCGTGGCGTGGATTTCCAGCGCCGTGCAGATGGTTTCGGCCAGCGCCTTCTTGACGCTCGGCGCCTTGTCCTTGGTGTACTGGTGGAAAGTGACCATCACGTGGGAGTGATCGAAGCGGATCATGTCGGTGATGGTCGGGCTGAGTTGTTTCAGTGAAAACATGACTGCTCTCCTGTGTTAGTGATTGGCTAACATCCTAGCTCTGCAAAATCACACACCACGTAGGACGCCGCCGTATATCGTCGTCGGCATAAGCCGCGTAGTCAGTAGGGTTTTCACTGGCACTTGCGAGCAGCCGTTCAACATTTCATGTCGACATCTTCGTCCATCTGCGATTAACTTCTGGAAAGATGAGTTGCGGAAAGGTTTCTTTTCACCCTTAACAGTTTGTCACCCTAGTCCTACACGGATACGGCAGTGCTTCTGATTACTTCGCCGTTTATCCCTGCCAAGATGATTACACGTTCGACTGACGGTGCAGCACCGTGCAGCCGTGATTGGATGGCGTCGCACGCTATCGCGTGGACGCTTAGTTTTCATCTATCAAAGGAGTCGGAATGTTTGCACATAACAAGCGCCTGCAATATACGGTCCGCGTCGCGGGACCGAACCCTGGTCTGGCCAACCTGATGCTGGAACAGTTCGGTGGCCCACAGGGCGAACTCGCCGCCGCCATGCGTTACTTCACCCAGGCCGTATCGGAAGACGATCCAGGCCGTAAAGACATGCTGTTCGACATCGCCACCGAGGAACTGAGCCACCTCGAGATCATCGGCCACATCATCGCGATGCTGAACAAGGGCGCCAAGGGCCGCCTGGCCGAGGCCGTCGATACCGAAGCCGAGATGTACAAGCAGATCACCGGCGCAGGCAACGACAGCCACATCACCCAGGTGCTGTACGGCGCCGGGACGCCGCTGATCAACTCGGCCGGCGTGCCCTGGACCGCTGCCTACATCGACTCGATCACCGAACCGACCGCCGACCTGCGCTCGAACATCGCCGCCGAGGCGCGCGCCAAGATCGTGTACGAACGCCTGATCGCCTGTACCGACGACCCGGGCGTGAAGGAAGCGCTGGGCTTCCTGATGACCCGCGAAGTGGCGCACCAGAAGTCCTTCGAGAAAGCGCTTTACTCGATGGAGTCGAACTTCCCGCCGGGCAAAATGCCGGCCGATCCGCGCTTTGCCAGCGTCTACTTCAACATGTCCCAGGGTCCGGGCGAGATGCGCGGCCCATGGAACCAGGGCGAGAAGTGGGACTACGTCACCGACCGCGAGAAGCAGATGGGCGTCGACGGCGGCTCCGGCGAAGCCGAAGTCAAGCTGCCGGCCGAGGACATCGAAGTGCTGAAGCAGATGCAGGTGCGCACCATGTCCGATCCGTCCAAGGATCCGACCACCGGCGCCGAACTCGGCCTCGACCCGTCCACGCCGAAGGGCGCGTCCGCCATCAGCAAGCCATAAGCTTGTCTGGCAACCAACGGTGACGGCGTGTCCGCCGCCGTTGGCGTAGAATCGACGCACAATCCGGTCGTTTGCGACACCCCGCCGCGCGCGGGGTGTCGTGGATTGAAGGGCATGGCGTTGGGGAAAGGATCCTTGATGGACTCAGATTCACAGAAGCTGCGCTGGACCGACGCGCTGGTGCGCGCCTTCACGGTCAGGCGCGCCGTCGGCCTGCTGATCTGCTCGGTAGGCTGCCTGCTCCTGCTCGGCAGCCTGGCCGAGCAAATCATGAACGCCAATCCGAAGATGCACGCGGCCCTGCTGGGCGGCGGGACGGCCGCTGCCGCCACCGCGCTGGGCACCTTGCCCGTGCTGCTCTCGCAAAATTTCTCTAAACGCACCTACGACAGCTTCCTCGGCTTCGGCGCCGGGGTGATGCTGGGTGCGACCGCTTTCTCCCTCGTCATTCCCGCGCTCGCGGCTGCCCGCTCGGCCGGCGCCGGCGCCTGGGAAGCCAGCCTGCTGGCCGGGGCCGGCATCATGTTCGGCGCCGGCGCCATCCTGCTGCTGGGCCGCGCCATCGAACCGGCCCACGTGCTCGAACGCGACGATGTGCGCGGCAACTCGCTGCGCCGCGCCTGGATGTTCGTCGCCGCCGTCGCCCTGCACAACATGCCCGAAGGCCTGGCCATCGGCGTGGCCTATGCCGGCATCGACCTGGAAAAGGCGAACTCGCTGACCACCGGCGTCTCGATCCAGGACGTGCCGGAAGGCCTGGTCGTGGCCCTGGCGCTGCGCACCGTCGGCTACGGACGGCTGACCTCGGTCGGCCTGGGCGTGCTGTCGGGTGTGATCGAGCCGATCGCCGCCGCGCTGGGTGTCGCCTTGATCGGGATTTCGGCGGGGCTGCTGCCGTTTGCCCTGGCTGCTGCGGGTGGCGCGATGCTGTTCGTAATCGTCAACGACGTGATTCCAGAGATGCGCGAAAGCGGGAATGGGACCACGGCGACGATTGCGCTGATCTTCGGCTTCATATTGATGACGGTGCTGGATACGGCGCTGGCGTGACGTGATGGGTCCGCAGTGATTGCGGCGGCAACCGTACGGTGGGGTCATTGATGCCGGGGGCATCAATGACGTGCCCACGCGGAACGCTGCATGGTGATTGCGGATTCATGGTCGAGACAGAGGCCAGCCGTCAGCGCGTCCAAATGATCATTCGATACGTCTCGATTGGCGGGCGTCAGCGCTCCAAAACGTGGTAACTACGCGCGTCGTTCCGCGTGGGCACGGGGTGCCCACCCTACCTTAGGCGCCGCGTCAGGGGTCTCGTCTCACACCGGTTCGAAATGCCGCACAAACCACGCGCAGGCCAGCGTCGCGGCCTGCTCCAGCGTCCCCGGCTGCTCGAACAAGTGCCCCGCACCGGGCACGATCGCCAACTCCTTCTCGCAGCGCAGCAGGTCCAGCGCCTCCCGATTCATCCCGATCACCGCCCCATCCTCGCCGCCGACAATCAACAAGGTCGGCGCATCCACATGCGCCAGGCAAGGCCCCGCCAGGTCCGGCCGGCCGCCACGCGAGACCACCGCCGCCACGCCGCTGCCGGCATCCGCCGCCAGCCGCAAGGCCGCTGCCGCACCCGTGCTCGCCCCGAACAGGCCCAGCGCAAGCGGTGCGCTCAGGGGCTCGGTGCCCAGCCACGACGCCGCCGCATGCAGCCGCCGGCACAACAGCCCGATATCGAAACGGTTCTGGTAAACAGCGTCTTCCTGCGCAGTGAGCAAATCGAGGAGGAGGGTGGCGATGCCTGCCGCATGCAGCTGGGTTGCCACGTAGTTGTTACGCGGGCTGAGGCGCCCACTGCCGCTGCCGTGGGCGAACAGCACCACGCCGATGGGCGAGGCGGGCAGGGCGAGTATGCCTTCCAGCTGGGCCGCTCCCGCGGGAACGGTCACGGATAGCGTGCGGGTCATCGTGCAGGCCTTGGCCAAATACGCCTTAGACCACGACAGGCAAAAAAAATTCCGGCGAGCCGCAGCCCGCCGGAATTGGCGGCCCGATGCGCCTGCATCGGGCCGGGATGCTTCACACGCGTTCGATCATTCGCCGTCGGTCTTGATCTCGAGTTTGCGGTTCAGCGACAGCGCCGCAAGCGAGCCCACGGCGCCCGACAGCAGGTACAGGCTCACGTAGCCCAAGCCGAAGTGCGCCGACAGGCCAAGTGCGACCAGCGGTGCGAACGCGGCGCCGACCAGCCAGGCCAGGTCCGAGGTCAGCGCGGCGCCGGTGTAGCGGAAGCGCTTCTGCAGGTTCGAGGTCACGGCGCCGGCAGCCTGGCCGTACGAGAGGCCGAGCAGGGCGAAGCCGATCAGGATGAAGGCGTTCTGGCCGGCTTCGCCGCCGTCGATCAGCATCGGCACGAAGGCCGAGAAGATCGCGATCAGCGCGGCCATGGTGCCGAGCGTGGTGCGGCGGCCGACCTTGTCGGCCACCAGGCCGGAGATCAGGATGCAGACGGCGGCAATGGCCGCGCCCCACATCTGCAGGTAGAGGAAGCCGCTGACCGGACGGGTGTCGTACAGCTGGATCCAGGACAGCGGGAACACGGTGACCAGGTGGAACAGCGCGTAGCTGGCCAGGGCGGCCAGGGCGCCGATGACGATGTTCGAACCCTGTTTCGACACGAGTTCGCCGACCGGGGCCGGATCGAGTTCGTGCGAGTCGAGCAGGTGCGAATACTCGGTGGTCGAGACCAGGCGCAGGCGGGCGAACAGGGCCACCACGTTGATCGCAAAGGCCACGAAGAACGGGAAGCGCCAGCCCCAGACCAGGAAGTCGTCGGTCTGCAGGTTGTCGAGCAGGTAGGCGAACAGGCCGGCGGCGATCAGGAAGCCGAGCGGCGCGGCCAGCTGGCCGAGCATCGCGTACCAGCCGCGCTTGTGTTCCGGTGCGTTCAGCGCGAGCAGCGACGGCAGGCCGTCCCAGGAGCCGCCCTGGGCCACGCCCTGGGCAATGCGCATCAGTGCCAGCAGCACGATGGACGTGGTGCCGAGCTGGGCATAGGTTGGCAGGAAAGAAATGGTCACGGTTGCCGTCCCGAGCAGGAACAGGGCAATCGTGAGCTTTATTTCCCTACTGAAGCGCTGCTGGATGGCCATGAAAATCACGGTGCCGAGGGGGCGCGCGATAAATGCGAACGCAAAAATCGTAAACGAGTAGAGTGTGCCTTCGAGCCGATCTGCCCAGGGGAAGAAAACTGCTGGAAAAACCAGCACCGAGGCGATGGCATACACAAAGAAATCGAAATATTCGGAGGCGCGGCCAATGACCACACCAACTGCAATTTCACCGGGCGAGATGTGGGCATCCCGGGCATTGATGTTACGGGCGCCGCTATGTGGCGCCGTGACGGGAGCGGCGCCTGCGCCGCCATACGTATTCGAGCTTTGCATAGATGGGTCTCCAGGTAAGTCAATGGCCTTCAGGAATCCCCCTGGCCTGGGCAAGGGTGGGACAAAACGTCCAATGTGCAACGAAGGCCGATGGCATTACAGTAGCATGTTCTCATTCCCATGTAACGTTAGATACCTAGCATGATTCCTAAAATAGTCCGTCCCGGACTTTCACTCCTCCTGCTTGCGGTGCTGTCCGGCTGCAACACGGTGGTGATGAATCCAGCCGGCGACATTGCAAAGCAGCAGGCAGACCTGATCACCGTATCGGTTCTGCTCATGTTGATCATCATCATTCCGGTGTTGATCCTGACCGTGGTTTTCGCCTGGAAGTACCGGAAAGGCGCCAACGCACGCTATGAGCCCGATTGGGACCACTCGACCAAGCTCGAACTGGTGATCTGGGGCGCGCCCCTGCTCATCATCATCGCGCTGGGCCTGATCACCTGGATCAGCACCCACAAGCTCGACCCGTATCGTCCGCTGGACCGCATCGACGCCAACCGTCCGATCACCGCCGAGCACAAGGTGCTCGAGGTGCAGGTCGTGTCGCTGGACTGGAAATGGCTGTTCATCTATCCGGAGCAGGGCATCGCTACCGTCAACGAGCTGGTCACGCCGATCGACACCCCGATCCGCTTCAAGATGACCTCGTCGACCGTGATGAACACCTTCTATATCCCGACCCTGGCCGGCATGATCTACACGATGCCTGGCATGGAGACCACCCTGAACGCGGTGATCAACAAGGCCGGCGACTACAAGGGTCTCTCGGCCAACTTCAGCGGCGACGGTTTCTCGCACATGCACTTCGCTTACCGCGGCGTGTCGGCGACCGACTTCGACGCCTGGGTCGCCAAGGCCAAGGCCAGCGGCAACACCCTGGGCCGCGCCGAGTACCTGACGCTGGAAAAGCCGTCGGAAAAAGAGCCGGTCCGTCACTACGGCAGCGTGCAGCCGGCCCTGTTCAACGCCATCCTGAACCGCTGCGTCGCCGAAGGCGCCGTCTGCGCGAACCACCAGATGGCTTCCGACATGACCCGCCTGCGCAATGACGTCGCCCTGAAGAACCTGCCGGCCGAAGCACGCCGCCAGGTTGCCGCGAATGCGGCGCTGGGTGCGACGACGGAAGTCTGCGAAACCCCTACCAATTCTGTGAAGAAGTAACCATGCAAGACTCATTTGACTTGACGAAGCTTATCTTCGGACGGCTCAGCTGGGACGCGATTCCCTTCCATGAGCCCATCCTGCTCGCTACCTTCGCAGGCGTGCTCGTCGGTGGTGCGGCCCTTCTCGGCCTGATCACCTACTTCCGCCTGTGGGGCAAACTGTGGAACGACTGGTTCACCAGCATCGACCACAAGAAAATCGGCATCATGTACATGGTGCTCGGTATTGTCATGCTGCTGCGCGGCTTCGCCGACGCACTGATGATGCGCGCCCAGCAGGCGCTCTCGTTCGGCGAGAACGCCGGCTTCCTGCCGCCGCACCACTACGACCAGGTCTTCACCGCCCACGGCGTGATCATGATCTTCTTCGTGGCGATGCCGCTCATTACCGGCCTGATGAACTACGTGGTGCCACTGCAGATCGGCGCGCGCGACGTGGCCTTCCCGTTCCTGAACAACTTCTCGTTCTGGATGACGGCCATGGGCGCGGTGCTGGTGATGGCCTCGCTGTTCGTCGGCGAATTCGCGCGTACCGGCTGGCTGGCCTATCCGCCGCTGTCGGGCATCCTGGCAAGTCCGGGTGTCGGGGTCGACTACTATATCTGGGCGCTGCAGGTGGCCGGGGTAGGTACCTTGCTGTCCGGCGTTAACCTGATCGTCACCATCGTCAAGATGCGCGCGCCAGGCATGGACATGATGAAGATGCCAGTCTTCACCTGGACCTCGCTGTGCACCAACATCCTGATCGTGGTCACCTTCCCGATCCTGACCGCCACGCTGGCCATGCTGGGCATGGACCGCCTGTTCGACACCGCCTTCTTCACGAACGACCGCGGCGGCAACGCCATGCTGTACGTGAACCTGATCTGGATCTGGGGCCACCCTGAGGTCTACATCCTGATCCTGCCGGCCTTTGGTATCTTCTCGGAAGTCGTCTCGACCTTCTCGGGCAAGCGCCTGTTCGGCTACACCTCGATGGTGTACGCAACCTGCGTCATCATGGTCCTGTCCTACCTGGTCTGGCTGCACCACTTCTTCACCATGGGTAGCGGCGCGAGCGTCAACTCGTTCTTCGGTATCACGACGATGATCATCTCGATCCCGACGGGCGCGAAGATCTTCAACTGGCTGTTCACGATGTACCGCGGCCGTATCCGCTTCGAACTGCCGATGATGTGGACGATTTCGTTCATGCTGACCTTCACCATCGGCGGCATGACCGGCGTGATGCTGGCGATCCCTGCGGCCGACTTCGTGCTGCACAACTCGCTGTTCCTGATCGCCCACTTCCACAACGTCATCATCGGCGGCGTGGTGTTCGGCCTGTTCGCAGGTATCAACTACTGGTTCCCGAAAGCCTTCGGCTACAAGCTGAACGAGTTCTGGGGCAAGGTGTCGTTCTGGCTCTGGTCGATCGGCTTCTGGGTTGCGTTCACGCCACCGTACATCCTGGGCTTCATGGGCGTGACCCGCCGCATGAGCCACTTCGAAGATCCTGAACTGCAATGGCTGTTCCAGATCTCGTTCGTGGGTACCCTGATGATTGCCGGCGGTATCGGCGCGCTGCTGATGCAGTTCTTCATGACCTGGAAAAACCGCAAGCAACTGCGTGACGTCACCGGCGACCCATGGGATGGCCGTACCCTGGAATGGTCGACCTCGTCGCCACCGCCAGACTACAACTTCGCCTTCACCCCGGTGGTGTACGACAACGACACCTTCGCCGACATGAAGAAAGCCGGCTGGAAGCGTCCGCTGAACGACTACGTGTCCATCCACATGCCGAAGAACACCTGGGCTGGCTTCGTGATCTCGGCCATCGCCATGGTGATCGGCTTCGCCATTATCTGGCACATGTGGCTGCTGACCGGTCTCGCGTTCATCGCGATGATGGTGGCGATCGTCGTCCACACCTTCAACTACAAGCGTGACTACTACATCTCGGCCGAAGAAGTGACCCGTACCGAGAATGAGCGTACTAAACTGCTGGAAGCCCATGTCTAACACCAACGCAACCTTCCCAGGCGCCGCTGGCGGCGCCAATGCCGTGCGCGAATACCACGTGCGCGAGCATCACCCGGAACAGGGCACCTTGCTCGGTTTCTGGATCTACCTGATGAGCGACTGCCTGCTGTTCGCATCGCTCTTCGCGGCCTATGCAGTGCTGGGCCGTAACTTCGCGGGCGGCCCGTCGGGCGCCGAGCTGTTCGACCTGCCGCTGGTGGCGATCAATACCGGCTTCCTGCTGGTGTCGTCGATCACCTTCGGCTTCGCGATGATCGCGGCGCAGGCCAAGAAGCTGGGTTCGGCCCAGCTCTGGCTGGGCATCACCGGCCTGCTGGGCCTGTGCTTCCTGGGCCTGGAACTGTACGAGTTCTATCACCTGATCCACGAAGGCGCCGGCCCGTCGCGCAGCGGCTTCCTGACCGCCTTCTTCTCGCTGGTCGGCACCCACGGCCTGCACGTGCTGTTCGGTATCGTGTGGCTGGTCGTCCTGATGGTCCAGCTGGGCAAGCACGGCCTGAACGTCGAGAACATGCGCCGCCTGTCGTGCCTGTCGCTGTTCTGGCACTTCCTGGACGTCGTCTGGATCTTCGTCTTCACCTTTGTCTACCTGATGGGAGTGCTGCCATGAGCAACCAACACCACGACCATGGCCATGACGCGCTGCACGGCCACACCCACGGCGACCACCCTGGCGTGCATTACAGCCTGAAGGACTACACGACCGGCTTCGTGCTGGCCGTGATCCTGACCGTCATCCCGTTCTGGCTGGTAATGGGCAACGTGCTCGATCCGTCGACCACCAAGTTCGTCATCCTCGGCTTCGCCGGCGTCCAGCTCATCGTGCACATGATTTACTTCCTGCACATGAACTCGAAGTCGGAAGGCGGCTGGAACATGATGGCGCTGATCCTCACCATCGTCCTGCTGGTGATCGTGCTCTCGGGCTCGATCTGGGTCATGCACCACATGAACGCCAACATGATGCCCGGCATGGGCGACGCCGCGG
The DNA here is from genome assembly GCF_020708045.1 of Massilia sp. IC2-278. Taxonomy (GTDB): domain Bacteria; phylum Pseudomonadota; class Gammaproteobacteria; order Burkholderiales; family Burkholderiaceae_D; genus Telluria. Next base: position 887,126 of record NZ_JAJFES010000001.1, on the reverse strand, counting down.
CCGTGACCGGCCACGGTAACCACGACATGCAATAATGTCGAGGCACGATCCGGCAGCAGCCGCTCCGCGGCGTAGTTTCGTGCGAGTGATCCTCGCGATCCTCGGGCTGCTCCTGATCGTGCTGTTCGCAGGGCTGGGAACCTGGCAGGTGGTACGCCTGCAATGGAAACTGGCCCTGATCGAACGGGTGGAGTCGCGTGTGCATGCGGCTCCAATCGCTCCGCCTCCTTCTGAGCGCTGGGCGCAAGTCTCCAAAGAATCCGACGAATACCGGCACGTACGTCTCGCCGGGCACTTCCTCTACGAATTCACGACGCCTGTCCAGGCGGTGTCCGACCTCGGCGCCGGCTTCTGGCTGCTCACGCCTTTCTGCACGACCGACGGTTCCATCGTCCTGGTGAACCGCGGCTTCATCGCTTCTACCGGCAACACCGCTGCGCGCTTCCCGGGGCGCCGTGCTTCCGCCGATGCCTGCGCCGCCGCTGCCGATGCGCCGCATACGCTCACCGGTTTGCTGCGCATCGCCGAACCCGGCGGCGGCTTCCTGCGCGAAAACGACCCGGCGCGCAACCGCTGGTTCTCGCGCGACGTGGCCGGCATCGCCGCCGCGCGCGGCTTGACCAATGTTGCTCCGTACTTCGTCGACGCAGCCAAGGGGCAAGAGCCCGCTGGCGCGCCCGACCAGCCCGTTGGCGGCCTGACCGTCATCTCCTTCCCGAACAACCATCTCGTGTATGCCGGTACCTGGTATGCATTGGCTTTGATGGTGATGGGCGCGTGGTGGTATATTGCGCGCTTGGGTAAAGGAGAGACCGCTCGGTCGCGCAACAATGGCAGTAAAGTTTGATCTACTAACAAGAATAACGCCTTCGATCGCTTCTGCCGAAGAAGCCCACGTCGAATACGCCGCCGGCCACAAGAACATGCTGCAGCTCATCGAGCTGCGCTGGATTGCGGTCATCGGGCAAGTCACGACCATCGCCGGCGCGATCCTCATCTTCGACATCAACCTGCCGCTGGTGCACATGCTGCAGGTGCTGGCCTGCCTGATCGCCTTTAACATCGCCAGCCACCTGCGCTGGCACGAGCGGCGGCCGGTGGCCAACAGCGAACTGTTCATGGCGCTGCTGGTGGACGTGGCCACGCTCACCGTCCAGCTGTATCTCTCGGGCGGCACCACCAATCCCTTCGCCTTCCTCTACCTGCTGCAGATCATCATCTCGGCCGTGCTGCTGGAGGCCTGGTCGACCTGGACCATCGTCGCCATCACCATCGCCTGCCTCGGCGCGCTGGCCGTGTACGCCCAGCCGCTGGCGCTGCCGTTCGACCATGCGCGCGGCATCGCCAGCCTGTACGTGCAGGGCATGCTGATCTGCTTCGCGCTGAACGCGGCGCTACTCGTCATTTTCGTGTCGCGCATCAGCGGCACAGTCAGGGCCAAGGCGGCCCAGCTGGCAGAATTGCGCCAGCGTGCGGCAGAAGAAGACCATATCGTGCGCATGGGGCTGCTGGCCTCGGGCGCGGCGCACGAACTCGGCACGCCGCTGGCGACCCTGTCGGTGATCCTGGGCGACTGGAAGCGCATGCCGGAATTCCGCAACAGCCCGGACCTGCTGGAAGAAATCGGCGAGATGCAGACCCAGCTCCAGCGCTGCAAATCGATCGTCAGCGGGATTTTGCTCTCGGCCGGCAAGGCGCGCGGCGAGTCGGCGGTGCGCACGACCATCCATACTTTCCTCGACGGACTGGCCGAAGAGTGGGAAGACAGCCGGCCTGTAAAAGATTTCGTGTACGAGAATTCGATCGTCGACGACATGCCGGTCGCCTTTGACTCGGCCCTGAAGCAGACCGTCGACAACCTGCTCGACAACGCGCTGGAAGCCTCGCCGACCGGCTGGGTGGGCATGAGCGCGAGCGTCGAGGACGATCACCTGTGCGTGGTGGTCACCGACCGTGGGCCAGGCTTCCCTTCATCCGTGCTGGCCCAGTTCGGCAAACCCTACCAGAGCACCAAGGGGCGCTCGGGTGGCGGCCTGGGCCTGTTCCTGGTGGTGAACGTGGCGCGCACCCTGGGTGGCGCGGTGGTGGCGCGGAATAGAGAAGAGGGTGGTGCGGAAGTGAAGTTGACGATTCCACTGGAAGCGATTCGCCTGGCCGGGGAGGGCGAACATGCCTGAGACGCCAGTCCTGTTGATCGTCGAGGACGACGAAGCCTTTGCACGCACGCTCGGGCGTTCCTTCGAGCGGCGCGGCTACAAGGTCCTGCACGCGCCCGGGTATGAAGAGGCCGCCGAGATCCTGCGCGAGCACGACCCGGGCTATGCGGTGGTCGACCTCAAATTGAAAGGGAATGCGTCGGGCCTGTCCTGCGTGCAGATGCTGCATGCGCACGATCCGGAAATGCTGATCGTGGTGCTGACCGGGTTTGCCAGCATCGGCACCGCGGTCGAGGCGATCAAGCTGGGGGCTTGCCAGTACCTGGCCAAGCCGTCGAATACCGACGATATCGAGGCCGCCTTCGGGCACGTGGCGGGGAGCACGGATGTCGAGGTGACGAACCGCTCGACGTCGATCAAGACGCTGGAGTGGGAGCATATCCACGCGGTGCTGGCGGAGACGGATTTCAATATCTCGGAAGCCGCGCGGCGGCTTGGGATGCACCGCAGGACGCTGGCGCGCAAGCTGGAAAAGCAGCGCGTCAAGTAGGGTGGACCGGGCCACGAGAGGCGGGTTCCCCGTCCACGCGTCGATCGTTTGCTGCGAGATCGTCCGACACGAAATCGGAGCCCGCAGCGATCGACGCGTGGACGGCATAGCCGACCACCCTACGAATTAAAGCGCGGCCAGCATCTTGCGCACGGCCTGGTGCGCTTCCAGCCACCCACTGTCGATCAGCTTCGGCCTGCACTCGGCGCATTCCTCGAACGGATTGCAGGCGTGGGCCAGCTCGACGTACTTCGAACCGACCACCGGCTTGGCCGCACGCGCATCGCGCGACGACGGCTCGCCGCCAGCCTCACCGCCACCCGCCAGCCACTTCGCAAACGGCTCCACCGCCACGCCGTCCGGCACATACCAGCTCTTGCGGGTGGGATTCCAGCGCGCGCCCAGCGCCTTGGCTTCGTCTTTTTCCGCGTACGGAACCTTCAATACTTTCATTACGGCCTCGTGTTCTGATTGCGGCCGTATTGTAAACCGCCGGGCCACATCAGGGGACCAGCACCAGCCGATAGCCGACCGCCGTCTCGGTAATCAGGTGCCGCGGCTGGGCCGGCTCGTCTTCCAGCTTGTGGCGCAGGTGGCCCATGTACACCCGCAAATAGTGGCCGTTTTCCCCGTTCGACGGTCCCCACACCGCGCGCAGCAGCTGCGGATTGGTCATCACCTTGCCCGCATTCGCCACCAGGGTCGACAGCAGCTTGAACTCAGTCGGCGTCAGGTGCACGCGGCTGCCGTTCTTCGTGACGATGCGCTCGACCAGATCGACCGCGATCTCACCGAAACGCACGGTGGCATCCGCCGTTTCCGGCTGGCGTTGGCGGCGCAAGGTCGCCCGGATGCGCGCCAGCAGCTCGCCCGTGCCGAAGGGCTTGGTCAGATAGTCGTCGGCGCCGGCATCGAGCGCGCGGATCTTGGCCTGCTCGGCATCGCGCGCCGACAGCACGATGATCGGCATGCCCGACCACTTGCGCACGTCCTGGATGAAATCGACGCCGTCGCCATCGGGCAGGCCGAGGTCGAGCACGACCAGGTCGGGGCGGCGCGTGCCGGCGTCGATCAGGGCGCGTTTCAGCTCGCCCGCCTCGTGCACCTGCCAGCCTTCCTGCTCCAGGGCGGCGCGCACGAAACGGCGGATCTGCGGTTCGTCTTCCACCAGCAGGGCGGTGGGGCGTGGTTCATTCATGGACTTCGTTCTCCAGATGATGCATGTCGGGCAGCGCCGGCGGCGTGCCGCGCGGCAGCGAGAAGGTGATCATCGCGCCGCCCTCCGGCGCCTGGCCTGCCGTGATCTTGCCGCCGTGCGCCTCGACGATGGCGCGGCAGATCGCCAGCCCCAGGCCCACGCCCGGCAAGGCGGACTCCTGCTGGCCGCGCGCAAATTTTTCGAACAGCGCTTCCTCGCGGCCCGGCGGCAGGCCGGGGCCATCGTCGCTGACGCTGACGTCGACCCGGTCTTCGCGCGCGCTCGCCGCAATCGTGATGGTGCTGCCAGGGGGCGTGTATTTTGCCGCATTCTCCAGCAGGTTCGACAGCACCCGTTCCAGCAGCACGGCGTCGAAGTGCAGTAGCGGCAGGTCGGCCGGGATGCGCGTGCGGATGCTGCGCGCGCCCAGCGCCTGGCGCAGCGGACGCAAGGCGCTGCCAACGGTTTCTTCCAGCGCCTGCCATTGCCGGTTCAGGCGCACGGCGCCGCTTTCGATGCGCGCCATGTCGAGCAAATTGGCGACCATCGTCGCCAGCCGCCGCGCTTCCTCGTGCAGGGCGGCGGCCGTCTCGCGCTCGTTCGCGGCCAGCGGCGGCTCGGCGCGCAGCAGCGATTCCGACAAACCGACCAGGCTGGTGAGCGGCGTACGCAAGTCGTGCGACAGCGCTGCCAGCAGCGAATTGCGCAGGCGCTCGGACTCCATGCTCACCAGCGCGGCCTGTGCCACCTCGATGTAGTGCACGCGTTCCAGCGCGATCGCGGCCAGCGCCGCATAGGTATCGAGCTGCTGGCGCTGTTCCGGCAGCGGCAGCCAGCGTCCGCCGTCGGGCGCGATGGCCAGCACGCCGCGCGTGCGCATCGGCGCCACCAGAGGCAAATAGAACAGCGGGCTGCCCGGCAAGGTGTGGGTGCCGTGGCCGGCCGGGCTGGCATGGTCGAAGGCCCATTGGGCGACGCCGGCGTCCAGGCCGGCCAGATCGTCGTGACCGGACACCAGCTTGCCATCCGCATCCGGCAGCAGCAGCACGGCGCGCGCACCGAAGGCGCCGGCGATGGCGGCGCGGGTCGACTCCAGCACCTGCTCGTTCTGCAGCGCGCCAGAGAGTTCGCGCGCGAATTCGTAGAGCGAATGGGCGCGCGCCTCGCGCCGGCGCGCGACCTGGGCCTGGAAGCGCAGTCCGGCCGTCAGCTGGCCGGTAATCAGGCCCACGGCCAGCATCACGCCGAAGGTGATCAGGTACTGCACGTCGCTCACCGCGAAGTTGTAGCGCGGCGGGACGAAGAAGAAGTCGAAGCCGGCCACGCAGACGCAGGTGGCCAGCACCGAGGGGCCGCGCCCGAAGCGCACCGCCACCAGCAGCACGACCAGCAGGAACAGCATGGCGATGTTGGCCAGGTCCAGCCAGTTCGATAGCGGCGAGAACAGCAGCGCCGCGCCCAGGCCGATGAGTCCAGCCCACAGATAGCGCAGCCGGTTCGGGTGGGTCGACTCGGCGCCCGGGGACTCCTGCGCGGCGCGCGGCCGGGTGGCGGCGCCGGCGCCGACTTCGAGCAGGTCGATGTCGGGCGCGAGCCGCGACAGCCTGGCGTGCAGCGGCCGGGACAGGCGCAGCCGCTGCCCATGCCGGCGGCCCAGCACCAGGCGCTGCAGGTTGTGCGAGCGCGCATAGGCCAGCAGCGCCTGGGCCGGCTCGGCGTCCGGCAGCACGGCCGTGGTGGCGCCCAGTTCCTGGGCCAGTTTCAGGACGCCCAGCGTGGCTTCGCGGCGCGCATCCGACAAGCGCTGCAATGCGGGCGTTTCGACGTACACCGCATGCCAGGCGCAATCGAGCTGGCCGGCCAGGCGCGCGCAGTTGCGCACCACGTGCTCGGAGTTATCCCTTGGCCCGACGCAGGCCAGCAGGGCGCCGTCGGTCTTCCACACCGGCGCGATGGCCTGCTCGACGCGGTAGGCGCGCACGTCGTCGCCGATACGCTCGGCCGTGCGGCGCAGGGCCAGTTCGCGCAGCGCGATCAGATTCCCCTTGCGGAAGAAGTTGTTCGACGCCCGCTCGGCCTGGGCGCCCTGGTAGACCTTGCCGGCCTTCAGGCGCGCCAGCAGTTCGTCGGCCGGCACGTCGACCAGCACGACTTCGTCGGCGCCATCGAACACGCTGTCGGGCACGGTCTCGGCCACCTTCACGCCGGCGATGCCGGCAACGACGTCGTTCAGGCTCTCCAGGTGCTGCACGTTGAGGGTAGTGAAGACGTCGATGCCGGCCGCGAGCAGCTCCTCGACGTCCTGCCAGCGCTTCGGGTGGCGCGAGCCGGGCACGTTCGAATGGGCCAGTTCGTCGACCAGGACCAGCGCCGGCCGGCGCGCCAGGGCGGCGTCGAGGTCGAACTCGGGCAGGTCGCGGCCGCGGTAGGGCAGGCTGCGCGCCGGCAGCAGGTCGAGGCCGGCGAGCAGGGCGGCGGTGTCCTGGCGCCCGTGTGTCTCGACCACGCCGGCCAGCACGTCCGCGCCGCTTGCCGCCAGCTTGCGCGCCTCGAGCAGCATCGCATAGGTCTTGCCGACGCCCGCCGACGCCCCGACATAGATGCGCAGGCTGCCGCGCGCGTCGCGTTTTTCCTGGGCGCGCACCTGGGCCAGCACGGCGTCGGGGTCGGGTCGGCTCATCACGTCAGCTTTCATGTCAGCGAGTATGCGGCATCTGCTCGTCCAATGCCAGATTCAGGGCCAGTACATGGACCCGCGCTTCGCCGAACAGGCCCAGCCAGGGAAGCTCGGTATGCGCTTCGACCAGGCCCAGCACGCGCTCGCGCGGGAAACCGCGCGCGGCGGCTACCCGGTTGACCTGGTACAGCGCCGCGGCGGGGCTGATGTGCGGGTCGAGGCCGCTGGCCGAGGCGGCGACCAGGTCGACCGGAATGGCGTCGCGATTATTCGGATCGGCTGCACGCAGGGCGGCGATGCGGCCTGCCACCGCCTCCTTCAGGGCAGGATTGCTCGGACCCTGGTTGGCGCCCGAGGAACCGGCGGCATTATTCGGCGTAGGCGCCGTGGCCGACGGCCGGCCCCAGAAGTAGCGCGGCGAGGTGAACGACTGGCCGATCAGCTGCGAACCGACGACCTTGCCGTCGTGTTCGACCAGGCTGCCGTTGGCCTGCCGCGGCATGATCAGCTGCGCCAGGCCTGTCACGGCCAGCGGGTAGGCCAGGCCGCACAGCAGGGTGAGGGCCGCGAATACGGCGAGGGCGGGACGAATGGCATTTTTCATGATGTTTCCGGATCAGGCGAGGTTGAAGAGAACGAGCAGCATGTCGATGGCCTTGATGCCGGCAAACGGCAGCAGCAGGCCGCCCACGCCGTACACCAGCAGGTTGCGGCGCAGGAGGGCAGTGGCGCCGATCGGGCGGTAGGCGACGCCCCTCAACGCCAGCGGAATCAGGAACACGATGATCAGGGCGTTGAAGATCACCGCCGACAGGATCGCGGACGAAGCACTGTGCAGGCCCATGATGTCGAGCGCGGCCAGTTGCGGATACACGCCGACAAACGCGGCCGGGATGATGGCGAAGTACTTGGCGATGTCGTTGGCGATCGAGAAGGTGGTGAGCGAGCCGCGCGTCATCAGCATCTGCTTGCCGATCTCGACGATCTCCAGCAGCTTGGTCGGGTTCGAATCCAGGTCGACCATGTTGCCGGCCTCCTTGGCCGCCTGCGTACCCGAGTTCATGGCCACCGCCACGTCGGCCTGGGCCAGCGCCGGGGCGTCGTTGGTGCCATCGCCGGTCATTGCCACCAGGCGGCCTTCGCTCTGGTAGCGGCGGATCAGGGCCAGCTTGTCCTCGGGCGTGGCGTCGGCCAGGAAGTCGTCGACGCCGGCTTCGGCCGCGATCGCCGCCGCGGTGAGCCGGTTGTCGCCGGTGATCATCACGGTCTCGATGCCCATGCGGCGCAGCGAACCGAAGCGTTCGCGGATGCCGCCTTTCACCACGTCCTTCAGCTCGACCACGCCGAGAACGCGGGCGCCGTCGGACACGGCCAGCGGCGTGCTGCCGCGCCGCGCCGCATCGTCCACGGCGCGCGCCACGGCCTCCGGCCAGGTGCCGCCGAGCGCCTCGACGTGCTTGCGCACGGCGCTGGCGGCGCCCTTGCGGATCACGCGCGTGGTTCCGTCGGCCGCGATGTCGACGCCGCTCATGCGGGTCTGGGCGGTGAAGGGCACGAAATGGGCGCCGAGCGACGCCAGCTCGCGTTCGCGCATGGCGAAGCGGGTCTTGGCCAGCACCACGATACTGCGGCCTTCCGGGGTTTCATCGGCCAGCGAGGCCAGTTGCGCCACGTCGGCCAGCTGCGGTTCGGTCACGCCGGGCGCCGGCAGGAAGTCGCTGGCCTGGCGGTTGCCGAGGGTGATGGTGCCGGTTTTATCGAGCAGCAGCACGTCGACGTCGCCGGCCGCTTCCACCGCGCGGCCCGAGGTGGCAATGACGTTCGCGCCCATCATGCGGCTCATGCCGGCCACGCCGATGGCGGACAGCAGGCCGCCGATGGTGGTCGGGATCAGGCAGACCAGCAGGGCCACCAGGGTCGTCACCGACACCGGCGCACCGCTGCCGGCAGCCTCCACGGCGAAGATCGAGAACGGCAGCAGGCTCACCGTCACCACCAGGAACACGATGGTCAGCGCCACCAGCAGGATGGTGAGCGCGATTTCGTTCGGCGTCTTGCGGCGCTGGGCGCCTTCAACCATGGCGATCATGCGGTCGAGGAAGGTCTCGCCGGGGTTGGCGCTGACGCGCACCACCAGCCAGTCCGACAGCACGCGGGTGCCGCCTGTGACGGCGCAGAAGTCGCCGCCGGCCTCGCGGATCACCGGGGCGGATTCGCCGGTGATCGCGCTTTCGTCGACCGAGGCGATGCCTTCGATCGCTTCGCCGTCGATCGGGATCACGTCGCCGGCTTCGACCAGGATCACGTTCCCTTTGCGCAGGTCGGCCGCGCTCAGGGGCAGCCAGCTGCTGCCGTGGCGCGGCTGGTCCAGCTTCTTGGCCATGGTGGCGACCTTCAGACCGCGCAGCGAGGCCGCCTGCGCCTTGCTGCGGCCTTCGGCCAGGGCTTCGGCAAAGTTCGCGAACAGCACCGTGAACCAGAGCCAGACGGCGATCGCCAGGATGTAGCCGGACGGCGCGTCGCCGGCACCGCCCAGGGAATGGATGAACAGCAGGGTCGTGAGGATGCTGCCGGCGTAGACCACGAACATGACGGGGCTGCGCAGCTGCACGCGCGGGTCGAGCTTGGCGAATGCGCCTTTCACGGCCGGCAGGATCAGGCTCGATTCGAACAGGCGCAGGCTGCGCTTGGCCGCGGGGCTTGGGGACAGGATTGCGGACATCGATTTACTCCAGATGGATTCAGCGGGCGAACAGCTGCATATGCTCGGCGACAGGGCCGAGGGCGAGCGCGGGCACGTAGTTCAGCACCCCGACCAGCACCACGATGGCCACCAGCAGGAACACGAACATCGGGCCGTGGGTCGGCAAGGTGCCGGAAGTCGCGTTCAGCTTCTGCTTGGCGGCCAGCGAACCGGCGATCGCCAGCACCGGCACGATCACGGCAAAACGTCCGAACCACATGGCGATTGCCAGCATGGTGTTGTAGAAGGGCGTGTTCGCCGACAGCCCGGCAAAGGCACTGCCGTTGTTGTTGGCGGCCGAGCTGAAGGCGTACAGCACTTCGCTGAAGCCGTGGGCGCCGGGGTTGGCCAGCCCGGCCTTGCCGGCATCAAGCACCACGGCCACCGCGGTCCCGGCCAGCACCAGGGTCGGCACCGCCAGGATCACGATCGCGGCCATCTTCATTTCATAGGCGCCGATCTTCTTGCCCAGGTATTCCGGGGTGCGCCCGATCATCAGGCCGGCCACGAACACGGCCAGGATGGCGAACACCAGCATGCCGTACAGCCCCGAGCCGACGCCGCCGAACACGACTTCGCCCAGCTGCATCAGCACCAGCGGCACCATGCCGCCCAGGGGCATGAAGGAATCGTGCATGGCGTTCACCGCGCCGCAGGAGGCGGCGGTGGTGACGGCCGCGAACAGGGTGCTGGCGGCGACGCCGAAGCGTACTTCCTTGCCTTCCATGTTGCCGCCGGCCTGCAGGCTGCTGGCCGCCTGGTCCACGCCGAGCGCCTGCAGCACCGGGTTGGCCTGCTGCTCGAAGGCGGCGACGGCCACCGCGCCGAGCACGAACAGCAGCGTCATGGCAGCCAGCACGGCCCAGCCCTGGCGGCGGTCGCCCACCACGCGGCCGAAGGTGAAGCACAGCGCCGCCGGGATCAGGAAGATCGCCAGCATCTGCGCGAAGTTGGCCAGCGTGGTTGGGTTCTCGAAGGGGTGGGCCGAGTTGGCGTTGAAGAAGCCGCCGCCGTTGGTGCCGAGCAGCTTGATCGCTTCCTGCGAGGCGACCGGGCCCATGGCCAGCAGCTGACTGGCGCTGCCTGCCTTGGCGTCGACGAGCGTCACTTCCCGGTAGGCGTCGAAGTTCTGGATCACGCCCTGGCTCACCAGGAACAGCGCGAACAGTAGCGACAGCGGCAGCAGCACGTACAGCGTGGAACGGGTGAGGTCGGCCCAGAAATTCCCGATCGACGCGGCCGAACGGGCGCCGAAGGCACGGATCAGCGCGAACGCGACTGCGATGCCGGTGGCGGCGGAGAAGAAGTTCTGCCCGGCCAGGGCCAGCATCTGGGTCAGGTAGCTCATGGTCTGCTCGCTGCCGTAACCCTGCCAGTTGGTGTTCGCAACGAAGCTCACCGCCGTGTTGAACGAGGAATCGGCCGACACGGCAGGCAGGGATTGCGGGTTCAGCGGCAGCGCGCCTTGCAGGCGCTGGACGGCATACACGAACAGGGCGCCCACCGCATTGAACAGCAGGAGGGCGAAGGCATAGGCGCGCCAGCCCTGGTCCTGGTCGGCGGCGGGGCCGGCGGCGCGGTAGAGCAGGCGCTCGACAAGGCCGAGCCAGCGCATGCCGGGCACGGCGCCGCGGCCGGCCACGTGGGCCATGTACAGGCCCACCGGCCAGGCCAGGGCCAGCAGCACGAGGAGGAAGGCTGCGAGCAGCGGGAGGGACTGGGTCGTCATCACAGGTCCTCCGCTTTCAGCAATGCGTAGACGAGGTAGACGAGCAGGGCGCCGGCCAGCAGGCCGGCCCCGAGATACAGGCCGCTCATTTCGCCTCCAGGCGCGTGCACAGCGCAACCAGGGCGCAGCACAGCGCCGCGAAGCCGCCAAGGGCGGCAATAAAGATCACATCCATGGAAAAACCCTCACGTTGTTCTTGTTCTTCAAGCGTAGGGCGGGCCGCCTCAAGATGGGGTAAAGACCCGGCCCGCCGCTGTAAAGGAAATGTAAAAACGGCTCAGAAGGTGCGGCCGATACTCAGGACCACGGCGCGCTTGCCGAGGAACCGGCCATCGGCCGGCGAAGCGTAGGCGCTGCGGCCCGCATTCGTGCCGACGGCGGCCAGGGTCACGCTGGCGATGCCGAAGTCGTGAACCACGGCGGCCTTCCAGTCGGTGTAGCTGGAGGCGCTCACGTGGCGCACGCGCTGGCGCCCGGCGTGCAGGTTGATCGTTGTCTTGTCGCCGGCGGCCAGGTTCAGGTTCAGGTCGAGGTAGCCGCTGCCGTGCGAATCCGGGATGCCGAACAGGTTCGTCAGGCTGTGCGAGTACTTCAGGGTGGCGACGCCGTAGCCAAGCTGGGCATAGGCTTCGGCGCTATTCGCGTTGTCGAAGCCGCTCACCCTCGACAAGCCGTTCGACGGGTAGACGTAGCCGAGCAGGCCGGCGTCGTAGCTGACGCCGCCGCCCAGCTCGCCGCGCCTGCCGCCATACACATCGGCTTCGATACTGCCCGAGCCGCCGGCGTCGCGGGTCCAGGTGATCGACGAGGCCCAGGCGCCGGCATACCAGCCGGACGCCGCGGCGTAGTCGGCGCCGAGCTGGATGGCCGGCTGCAGGCGGGTTTGCGAGATGCCGCGGTAGCGGTAGTCGGAGGTGAGGGCGGCATTCGCGCTCAGGGTGAAGTCGGGGGAATCGGCCGCACGGGCGGCGCCGACGAGGCCGGCCATAACAGTGGACAAGGCGGCTGCCAGGAGGATGATCTTCATGGGTCTCTTTCGGACGTTAAAACCCGGCGGAACGGTCCGGCGGGCGTAGCAAAACAGCCCGGCCAGCTTATCGGCGCGTCCATCAAGATGGTCTAAAAAGGCCGCTGCACAGAATAAAGAACCCATCAATACGGGAAAGCCGCAGGCAAGGCGTGCCCCCTTCAGCATCGCTTAATAGTAAGCTGATAACATTGCACGGATTAATGCCGAGCCGACTCCCAGCGCACGCGCTTCACCCAGGCACGCCGACAGGCACATAACGACGACCTCCAAAAGTGGATCGAATTATCTCCAGTTCCGTAGTGCCCAAATCCGCCGCCCTGCTGTGCGCCGCGATCGCTTTGGCGAATGCGGGCGGCTGGCTGTTCGATCTACCCCTCCTGATCTCGATCCGGCCTTCGCTGCCGAAGATGGTGCCGGCGAGCGCGGCGCTGGTCTTCCTCGCCGCCATCAGCCTGGCCTGCCAGGCACGCCGGCGCCCGCTGCGCTTCGCGGCGCTTGCCAGCGGCGCGGCCGTTGCGCTGGGGGCCGCGGTGATGCTGCTTGGCCACCTGACCGGCCTGCCGGTGGGGCCGCTGCTGGCCGACGCGTTCGGCTCCCAGGGCGCAGGCAGCCTGTCGTCGACATTCACCTCGACGATGTTCGCGGCGCTCGGCATGGCGCTGGTGCTGATGGTGCTGCGCCGCTGGACGGTCGCCGCGCAGGCGCTGGCGATGGGCGGGTTCCTGGTCTCGCTGCTGAACGCCAGCGGCTATTTTTTCCGCGATACCTTCCTGTACCAGGTGCTGCCCGGCCAGGGCGTCGGCATCCTGACCACGGTCGCTGCCATGGCGCTGGCCGCGGGCATCCTGTTCCTGCGTCCGCGCCTTGGCATCATGGCCGCCGTCACCGACGGCATGCCGGCGATCCGCATCGCGCGCCGCCTGCTGCTGGCGGCCATCGGCGTGCCGCTGCTGCTCGGGATCGCCGTCACCCTCGCCCTGGACGCCGGCCTGTACGACCCCGGCACCGCCTTGCCGCTGCTGGTATGGGGCACGATCGTCGCGTTCACGGTGATCATCTGGCGCCTCTGCCTGCAACTGCACGAGGTCGAACGCGCGCGCCAGCACGCCGAGACCGAGCTGCGCCGCACCATGCAGGAACTGCACGAGGCCGACGCGCGCAAGGACGTCTTCCTCGCCACGCTGGCGCACGAACTGCGCAACCCGCTGGCGCCGATCAAGGCCACCGCCCAGCTGCTGGGCCGGGTGGGCGCCAGCGACGACGAGCAATTGCGGCGCATGAGCGGCATCATCGAGCGCCAGGTCGATCACATGGTGACCCTGGTCGAGGACCTGATGGACGTGTCGCGCGTGCGCAGCGGCCAGATCGCGCTGGAGCGCGCGCCGGTCGACCTGCAGGCGGTGATCGCCGCCGCCCACGAGCAGGTGCGGCCCCTGGTCGAACGCCGCAACCACGCCTGCCGCATCGACGCCGACGTGCAGCCGGTCTGGGTGCTGGGCGACGCCAAGCGCCTGGTGCAGGTGCTGGCCAACCTGATGAACAACGCGGCCAAGTACACGCCGCCGGGAGGGGAACTGCGCGTGACCCTGCGTGCGGACGCGCGCCAGGCCCGGATCGCGGTGCAGGACAACGGCGCCGGCATCGCGCCGGCGCTGCTGCCGCGCGTGTTCGACATGTTCACCCAGGCCGCGCTGACGCCGGAGCGCGCGGAAGGCGGCCTGGGCATGGGCCTGGCCCTGGTCAAGCGCCTGACCGAAATGCAGGGCGGCAGCGTGCGCGCCGACAGCGCCGGGACAGGGCGCGGCAGCACCTTTACCGTGACGCTGCCGCTGGCCGACCCGGCTACTGCGCAGCCGGGCTGACCTATACCCCACCTATCAGTTCCGTTCGCACGATCACTCCGCTTGATTGATATCAAGGAGTAGGGCGAACACCAAAAGCAGACTCGTCAATTGAGCGCCGCCGTTTCATCGCATCTTGCCGCAAGTCACACATCGGCCGATGCGGGGTTTGTGCGCCGTCTATCCGACAATCAATTGATGAGGTAACCCATGGCCACACGCAAGAAGAACGGGGCGCTCGACGGCGCCGGCTCCATCCTCAGCACCATTGCAGGCCCTGCGGACGCGAAGCCGCCAACCAGCCTGGGCGCCAAGACCCCGGAAAGCGAGCGCTTGCTGGAAAAGGTCGTGTCCGACATGGCCCTGGCCGCCGAGATGCCCTTCAATCCGACCAAGCCGCGCGAATACGGCGAGGACGCGATTCCACCGCACGAAGGCGCGCGCCACACACCTTCGACCCCGCTGGCCACGGCCAGCACCACCACGGAAGATATTGCCTCGCCGAAGGTGGGCGACGGCACGCCGGAGATCGGCCAGAACCCACTGAATGGCCCGCTCGACCGCGTGCGCGTGGACGACAGCGGCCGTGCGCTCACCACCAACCAGGGCGTGAAGGTGGGCGACAACCAGGATTCGCTGAAGATCGGCCTGCGCGGCCCGACCGCGATGGAGGACTTCATCTTCCGCGAAAAGATCACCCATTTCGACCACGAGCGGATCCCCGAGCGCGTCGTGCATGCGCGCGGCTCGGGCGCGCATGGCTACTTCGAGAGCTACCAGGACCTGTCGCCGATCACGCGCGCCGCGCCGTTCTCCAAGGCCGGCAAGAAGACGCCGGTGTTCGTGCGCTTCTCCACCGTGGCTGGCTCGCGCGGCTCCGCCGATACGGTGCGCGACGTACGTGGCTTCGCCACCAAGTTCTATACGGAGGAGGGCATCTGGGACCTCGTGGGCAACAACATTCCGGTCTTCTTCATCCAGGATGCGATGAAATTTCCGGACGTGATCCACTCGGTGAAGCCCGAGCCGCACCACGAGATTCCGCAGGCGTCCAGCGCCCACGACACTTTCTATGATTTTGCCGGCCTCTCGCCGGAAACCTTCCACATGCAGATGTGGGTCGAGTCCGACCGCGCGATCCCGCGCAGCTACCGCATGATGCAGGGCTTCGGCGTGCACACCTTCCGCCTGATCAACGCCGCCGGCGAATCGCGCTTCGTGAAATTCCACTGGACGCCGCTGCAGGGTACCCATTCGCTGGTGTGGGACGAAGCCGTGAAGCTGGCCGGCGCCGACCCCGACTTCCACCGCCGCGACTTGTGGGAAGCGATCGAAGCCGGCCACTTCCCGGAATGGGAACTCGGCCTGCAGGTGTTCACCGAGCAGGAAGCGGCAAGCTTCGGCGTGTTCGACGTGCTCGACGCCACCAAGCTGGTGCCCGAGGAACTGGTGCCCGTCCGCACCGTCGGGCGCCTGGTGCTGGACCGCAATCCCGATAACTTCTTCGCCGAGACCGAGCAGGTGGCCTTCTGCACCGCCCACGTCATTCCCGGCATCGATTTCACCAACGACCCGTTGCTGCAGGGGCGCATCCACTCCTACGTCGACACCCAGCTGACGCGCCTGGGCGGCCCGAATTTCCACGAGATTCCGATCAACGCGCCCATCGCCCAGGTGCACAACAACCAGCGCGACGGCTTCCACCGCCAGGCCATCAACCGCGGCCGCGTGAACTACGAGCCGAATTCGCTGGCCGGCGGCTGCCCGTTCCAGGCCGGAGCGCGCGGCTTCAACAGCTATCCCGAACCGGTGGAAGGGAGCAAAGTGCGCGGCAAGCCCGAGCTGTTCGCCGAACACTATGGCCAGGCGCGCCTGTTCTGGCAGAGCCAGACCCCGGTCGAACAGGCGCACATCGTCAATGCCTACCGCTTCGAACTGACGCGGGTACAGACGCCGGCCGTGCGCGAGCGGATCGTCGCCGGGCTGGCGAACATCGACGCCGCGCTGGCCAGCGCGGTGGCGAGCCAGCTGGGGATTGCCGTGCCGGCGCCGCTGCCGCGCGCCACCGAACTGCCGGTCCCGGACTACCAGCCCTCGCCGCCGCTGTCGCTGCTGGCGCGGCCCGGCAAGACCGGCATCCGCACGCGCCGCATCGCGATCCTGGTGGCGGCCGGCGTCGACGGCGACACGGTGCGCGAGCTGTACGCGGCGCTGCTGAAGGAGGGCGCCCAGCCGCGCCTGGTCGGCCAGCGCCTGGGCAAGGCCGAGTCAACGGGCGGGCACCCCCTCGATGTCGAGATCACGCTGGAGACCAGCCCGGCAGTGATGTACGACGCCCTGGTCCTGCCTCCCGGCGACGCCGCCATGCTGGCCCTGAGCCGCGACGGCCGCGCCCTCGAATTCGTGCGCGAGCAGTACCGGCACCTGAAGCCGATCCTGGCGCTCGGCAATGGCGCCGGGCTGCTGCAGGCCGCGGGAATTCCGCCCCGGCTGCCGGACGGCGGCGAGGACTGGGGGCTGATCCTGGGAGCAGGGGAGCCGGCGGCGGCGTTTGCGGCCTTCAAGGCGGCGATCATGCGGCACCGGGTGTATGCGCGCGAGACCGATCCGCCGCGGGTGTAAGACAGGCGCAGCGATCGGGAGGCCGGCCGCGCGGGCATGACATCATGGCCGGCGGCAGGTAGACTGGCGCGCGTCCTCCCTTCGCTTCGCCTCATGGCCCTGATTCTGATCCTCTGCTTCGCCTTCCTGATGTTCTACCTGGCGCATTCGACGCTGCTGCACTACCTGGCCGAGGAAATCGGCGGCGGCCGATCGAGGCCAGCCGCATCGTCCTGCCCTGGCCGGCCAAGGGCAGGATCGGCGCCGCGTTCGCCGGCCTGACCGGCATGCTGTTCCTGTGCGCGGCCCTGTTCGGCGTGCGCTTTCGCCCGATCGAGCCGGCGCAACTCGGGGGCCTCCTGTTCATAACCACGATCTTCTTCATCATACCGGCCGGGCACTACGCCTGCTTCCTGTGCCGGCGCCTGGTGCGCAACGTGGACGGCATGCGAGGAAACGAGCGCGGCCGCCTGGTGTTCGTACCCAGGCCCGCCACGCGGGGCGAACACGCGTTTCCGCTGGCCTGCGTTGCCGTGTTCGAGGGCATTGCGGTGCTCTGGGATATGCTGGGCTAAGGCGCTCAGCCGCTCAGCCGCCCATCTTGCTGAGCGCGAAGGCCGACAGGAAGCCGGCCACCGTGATCAGCCCCGCAAAATCGTGGGCCTCCTCGAACGCCTCGGGAATCATGGTATCGGCCAGCATCGCCAGGATCGCCCCGGCCGCCACCGCGGTGGTCGCCGCCACCACTTCGTTCGAAAAGCCTTCGAACACCGTGTAGCCCGCCAGTGCCGCCACGCCCGAGGCCAGGGCGATCCCGCCCCAGATGCCGAAGATGTAGCCTGCCGAGCGCCCGGCCTTTTTCATGCCGGCTGCGCTCGACAAGCCTTCGGGCACGTTGGACAGGAAGATCGCGGCCACCGCCACCATGCTGACCTTGCCGCCGCCGAGCATCGACAGGCTGATGACGATGGATTCCGGGATGCCGTCGAGCAGGGCGCCGACGGCAATCGCCGCGCCGCTGCCGCCTTCGTCGGGCGTGGGCTGCTGGTCGCCCGAGCGCTTGCGGTGCCTGGCGCCGCGGTGCGATAGCCACCAGTTGGCCAGGGTGTAGACCGCCGCGCCGCCGAGGAAGCCGAGCGCGGTGGCCGTGAAGCCGCCGGTGTGGAAGGCTTCTTCCATCAGCTCGAACGAGAGGGCCGAAATCAGCACGCCGCTGCCGAAGGCCATGATGGCGGCAATCAGGCGCGGCGGGACAGCGAACTTGTAGCCGGCGAATGCGCCAAGCAGCAGGGCGCCGCCGGCGACCAGGCCCCACAAGCCTGCTTGCAACCAGACGGGAATGCTCAAACCGGTCTCCATTGTTGTGTTTGTTGAAATGGTACTACGGCGCGCGGCGGGGGCGGTTTCGTTACGCGGGCTTTCACAGGCGCGTCATACGGCTGTGCTACATTCGGCACTTTTGCAGGAAAGGCAGCCGACCTTGATCTCCTCTTCACGACTTGCGGCGCTGGCCGCCGTAGCCACCCTGGCCGGTTGCGCGGCGTACACGCCCGCGCCATCCCACACCGAATCCGCTTTCGTGCTGATCGGCGAAAACGGCCAGGCCATCGCGCGCGTGATCACTGCCGCGCAAGCCTGCCCGCCGCTGCAGGTCGACGGCCACCTGATCCCGATGCGCGTGCGCGTGCCGTATTCGCCTATCCCGGCGCGCGCCGGCCAGCCGCACACGCCGCCCTCGAGCGCGGTACTGACCTGCGAGGCGCCGATCCCGGCCGGCAGCTTCACGGCGCAGGTGGCCGGGAAGCCGCTGCCGGTTCCGAAGAGCGAGCCGAAACGCATCGTGGTCATCGGCGACACCGGCTGCCGCCTGAAGGGCAAGGACTTCCAGGACTGTAACGATCCGAAAGCATTCCCGTTCTCCACGGTCGCCGCCAGCGCCGCCGCCTTCCGGCCGGACCTGGTGATCCACGTCGGCGACTACCACTACCGCGAAGACCCGTGCCCGAGCGACCGTCCGGGCTGCGCCGGCAGTCCCTACGGCTATGGCTTCGATGCCTGGGCCGCCGACTTCTTCACCCCGGCGAAGTCCCTGCTGGCGGCGGCGCCCTGGGTGGTTGCGCGCGGCAACCACGAGAACTGCGCGCGGGGCGGGCAGGGCTGGTGGCGCTACCTCGATCCGCGTGCCTTCGAGACCGGCCGCGATTGCGACAAGCCGGAAAATGACGCCAGCGGCGACTACAGCGACCCCTACGCCGTGCCGCTTGGCGGCGGGGCGCAGCTGATCGTCTTCGACACCGCCAACACCAGCTACAAGGGCCTGCCGAAGAGCGACGTACGGCGCGCGCGCTATGCCGACACCTACCGCAAGGTCGAGGCGCTGGCGAAGAACGCGCAGTACAACATCGGCGTCGACCACCATCCGCTGTTCGCCTTCGGCGCCAACCGCGACGCCCAGACCGGCGCGATCACCCTGTTCGGCGGCGACAAGGGCTTGCTGGATGCCTTCGGCGACGTCGACCCCGGCTACTTCCCGCGTTCGGTGAGCATGCTGCTGTCGGGCCACGTGCACCTGTGGGAGCAGACCAGCTTCTCGACGCCGCACCCGACCCAGTTCGTGGCCGGCTTCTCGGGCACCGCCGAGGACATCGTGCCGCTGCCCGCCAGCGTAGCGCCGGGCCAGACGCCGGCCCCGGGCGCCATCGTGGAGACGATGAGCTCGTGGATCGACGGCTTCGGCTTCATGACGATGGAGCGTACCGGCCCGGATGCCTGGCGGGTCTTGGTGATGGACCGCGACGGCAGGCAGCGCAACAGCTGCACCGTCAAGGGCAGGCATTCACGTTGCGAGCTGGCACAGGTGAAATAGAAGGGTACCAAGTCATCAATACATTTACCCAAATATAATTGCCAGTAGAATATTTCTCAGGCAATATAGAGCCCATCGGAGCCGCCGCACTGGCGGGCTCGCGATCAGCGATGAGGCGTACTACACGTTTCTTTTGGGCCCCCGGGCACCCCGGGGGCCGTTTTTTGCGGGAGGCCCACCGCCCGGTGGCGCACCCAGGCGTCTGACAAAGGCTTCACGGCGGGAGCATCGTCCAGGACGGCACGCTGCCACGGCAAGACGGTGTGAAGCAGCCATGGAATCTTTGTCAGGCGCTCGTGCTTCCGC
Organism: Massilia sp. IC2-278; assembly: GCF_020708045.1. Classification (GTDB taxonomy): domain Bacteria; phylum Pseudomonadota; class Gammaproteobacteria; order Burkholderiales; family Burkholderiaceae_D; genus Telluria. The sequence continues at coordinate 867,429 of NZ_JAJFES010000001.1, read as the reverse complement.
ACTGCCTGGAGGATGTGCATGCTCGACTATTCCGACCTCGGTCTCCAACTCGCCTGGCCGCTGGCCATGACGCTTGCCTGGATGGCCGGTGAACTGGTCTACCGCTGGACCGCGCTGCCGCGCATCGCCGTCTACGGCCTGGCCGGCTTCGTGTTCGGCAACCTGGCCGCCGGCTACCTGCCGCCCTCGGAAGCCAAGAACTTCATGTGGCTGGCCAACCTCGGCTTCGGCCTGATCCTGTTCGAGCTCGGCTACCGCATCAACCTGCGCTGGCTGAAGAACAATCCCTGGATCGTCCTCACCTCGCTGCTCGAAGCGATCTGCACCTTCGGCGCCGTCTACCTGGTCGCGTCCTGGTTCGGCATGGAACGCCTGCCCGCCGCGCTGACGGCCTCGCTGGCGATGTCGAGTTCCCCGGCCGGCCTGCTGCGCGTGCTGAACGAGCAGGGCGCGTCCGGCCAGGTAACGGAACGGGCCATGCACCTCACCGCCCTGAACTGCGTGATGGCGGTCTTCACCTTCAACATCGTGGTCGGCATCGGCGTGTTCCAGACCTCGGGCGACCTGACCCACGCCGCCGGCAGCAGCGCGCTGGTGCTGGTGGCGTCGAGCGGCCTGGGTGCGCTGTTCGGCGCCCTGGTGCCGCTCTGGCTGCGCATCATCGACGCCTCGCGCGACGGCACCCTGGCGTTTGCCCTGGCGGTGGTGCTGTTGGTGGCGATCACCTCCGTCCTGCCGCTGTCGCCGGTGCTGGCGGCACTCACCTTCGGCCTGGTGGCGCGCCACCGCCGCATCGCCCTCAGCCCGGCCCAGCGCAACTTCGGCGTGCTGGGCGATTTGCTGACGGTGCTGATGTTCTTCTTTGTGGCCACCAAGGTCGAGGTCGAGCAGATCGGCGGCGGCCTGGCCCTGGGCCTGCTGCTGGTGGCGGTGCGCGCCGTCGTGAAGGTCGGCATCTGCACCGCGTTCGCGCGCGTGTCGGGCATTTCGGCGCGCAAGGGCGCCTTGTCCGGCCTGGCGCTCACGCCGATGGCGGTGTTCGCCATCTTGCTGATGGAGCAGACCCGCTGGACCGGCGTCGACCTGTTCGACAGCCTGGCGCCGCTGGCGGCGGTAATGCTGCTGCTCGACGTCGCCGGGCCGATCCTCACGCAACGCGCCGTGATCTGGGCCAACGAAACCCGCACCGGAAAGGAGGCTTGACATGGCCCTCGAACAATTCGCCCAATCCCAGCCGCTCACCATGGGCGTGGAGCTGGAACTGCAACTGGTCAGCCTGTCGGACTTCGACCTGGTGGCGGCCTCGCCCGACATGCTGGAACTGCTGGGCCGCGCGCCTTTCCCCGGCAACGTCACGCCCGAGATCACCGAGAGCATGATCGAGATTAATTCGAGCGTGCATACCCACCACGGCGAACTGCTGAAGGAATTGCGCGAGATCCGCGACACCCTGCTGCGCGCCGGCGACCGCCTGAACGTTGGCGTGTGCGGCGGTGGCACCCATCCGTTCCAGCAGTGGTCGCAGCGGAAGATCTTTTCCAAGCCGCGTTTCCGCGAAGTGTCGGCGCTGTACGGCTACCTGGCCAAGCAGTTCACGGTGTTCGGCCAGCACGTGCACATCGGCTGCGGCTCGGGCGACGAGGCGCTGTTCCTGCTGCATGCGCTGAACCGCTACATCCCGCACTTCATCGCCTTGTCGAGCTCCTCGCCCTTCCTGCAGGGCAGCGACACCCGCTTCAATTCGGCGCGCCTGAATTCGGTCTTCGCGTTCCCGCTGTCGGGCCGCGCGCCTTTCCTGCTCAGCTGGGAGGCATTCGAGCGCGACTACTTCAGGCGCATGGAAAACACCGGCATCGTGCGCAGCATGAAGGATTTTTACTGGGACCTGCGCCCGAAGCCCGAGTACGGCACCATCGAGCTGCGCGTGTGCGACACGCCGCTGACGGTGGAGCGCGCCGCGGCGCTGGCCTGCTACCTGCAGGCGCTGTGTCGGCACCTGCTTGAACGGAACGAACCGCCGCCGCAGGAAGACGACTACCTGGTCTACAACTACAACCGCTTCCAGGCCTGCCGCTTCGGGCTGGACGGCACGCTGGTGCACCCGCAGACCCATGAGACGATCTCGCTGCGCGAAGACATCCTGACGACCCTGCGCCACCTCGAGCCGCACGCCAAGGCGCTGGGCAGCGAGGCGGCGCTGGAACACCTGTACAACGAAACCCATACCGGCAGCGACGCCGCTTTCCTGCGCGCGGCGCACGAGGAAGCGGGCAGCACCGAGGGCATCGTCGATGCGGCGCTGCGCCGCTTCCGCGAGGATTTTCCGGTCTAAGAGCTAGCGCCAGGCCTCAGGCCTGGCCGAGCGGGACATGGGCGTCGGCTTCGTCGGCGGCCAGGCGCACGATCAGCATGGCGAGGTCGTGCTCGAGGCGGGCGAGGGTGGCCGCATCCAGGCTGGCCAGGGCGTCGGGCAGCACACCTACGAAAGGCTGGGGCGCACGCTGCAGCACGGCGTCGGCGGCGGGCAGGGTGCGCAGGGCAACGCCGCGCCGATCCTGGCCTTCGCGTGCGCTGGCAATCAGCCCACGGCCGCTCAGTGCGCGCACCAGGTTGCTGGCGGTGGACTGGTGGATGTCGAGGGCGCGCGCCAGCTCGGTCACGCCAATGCCGGGCGACTGGGCGATCACCGACAGGGCCCAGAGCTGGGCGCCGCCCAGGCCGGCGTCGCGCTCGACCTGGCGGAAATGGCTTTTCACCGAATTGAAGACGATACGGAATTGGCGCAATACCCGGGTTTCGGGAGCGAGCCCGTCCGCCTCGCCTTGGTTGTTCTGTTGGGACATACCATTATCATAGCGGAAACCGTTCTAATTTTGGTAACGCTGCACGCGTGCCGTTGCAAGTCAGGAACTTGGCCGGGGTCGGCTATACTTGCCATTCAGCGCAATACAGAACGCAATACAGCAGGCAAGGACACCAGTGGACCAGGAAGAACAACAAGAACGCGAGCAAGAGCGCGGCATCCGCCGGCAGGCGACAACATGGATTCATGGCGCAGGCAACAAGGCGCGGGCGGGCTTCCGGCACGCGCTTGGCATCCTCGACGGGCGGCCGCGCTGGGAACAGGCGGTCCTGATCGGGCTGTGGTCCTTCGCGGCGCTGCTGATCGCGCTGCTGGTCTATCTGATGATCCTGATTCCGCTCACCCCGGGCATCGACGACCTGAAGCAGGTGAGCAGTGCGCGCCCGAGCGTGATGGTCTCCAGCGACGGCAAGGAACTGGGCACCTTCGAGCAAGGGCTGCAGGAGCGCGTAAAGCTGTCGCAGGTGTCGCCGCACGTGGTCACCGCCCTGATCTCCACCGAAGACCATCGTTTCTACGACCACCACGGCGTCGACTTCACGCGCATCGCCGGCGCGCTCGTGGCCAGCCTGAAGGGCGACGCCCAGGGCGGCTCGACCATCACCCAGCAGCTGGCGCGCAACATGTTCCCCGAAGAGATCGGCCGTGCGCGCAGCATCAACCGCAAACTCAAGGAACTGATCACCGCGATCAAGATCGAGAACACCTACAGCAAGACCGAGATCCTCGAGGCTTACCTGAACACGGTGCCCTTCCTGTACAACGCGCGCGGCATCGAGATGGCGGCGCGCACTTATTTCGGCAAGCCGGCCCTGAAACTCGACGTGCTGGAAGCGGCGACCCTGGTCGGCATGCTGAAGGGGACCTACTACTACAACCCGGTGACCAATCCCGAGCGCTCGCTCGGCCGCCGCAACGTGGTGCTGGGCCAGATGTACAAGCACGGCGCCTTTGACGAGAAGCGCTTCAAGGCCTTGACGAAACGCCCGCTGCGCCTGCGCTTCGAACGCCAGCTGGACCGCAGCGGACGCGACAACCACTTCACCGCCCACGTGCGCAAGTGGCTGCTCGAATGGGCCGACGAGAACGACTACGACCTGCAGCTGGACGGCCTGCGCGTCGAGACCACGCTCGACGCCGAGCTGCAGCAGGCGGCGCTGCGCGCAGTGGAGCGCCAGGCCGGCGCGCTGCAGGCGGTGGCCGACGTCGAATGGGCCAATCCCGGCCTGCCGAATTCCAGCTCCACCGGCACCTACGCGGCGATCCGCCCGAACATCAAGCCCTTCGACTATTACTGGCTGTCGCATGCCGCGCAACTGGACGCTTTTGTCCGCGAAAGCGGCGAGTACCGGCGCGCGGTGGAAGGCGGCGAGGCACCTGCCGCAGCCCTGAAGCGGCTGAAGGGCGACCGCACGTTCATGCGCGAGCTGAAAGAGGGCAAGTCGCGCCTGGAAGCCGGCTTCGTGGCGATGGACCCGGCCACCGGCGAAGTGAAGGCCTGGGTCGGCAGCCGCGACTTCGCGCGCGACCAGTACGACCACGTGGCCCAGGCCGCGCGCCAGCCGGGATCGACCTTCAAGCCCATCGTGTACGGCGCGGCGCTGGAAAACGGCATCCCGCCCGAGCAGACCTATGTCGACACGGTGATGGAATTCGACATGGGCAACGGCAAGGTCTGGCGCCCGACCGACATGTCCGGCACCAGCGGGCGCCAGATCTCGATGCGCGAAGGCCTGGTGCACTCGAAGAACACGATCACGGCGCAGGTGATGCAGGACGTCGGCCTGCCGTCGGTGATCAAGCTGGCGAAAAACATGGGCATCCGCCAGAGCAAGCTCGAATCCGTGCCTTCGCTGGCGCTGGGCACCAGCCCGGTGACGCTGCTGGAAATGGTGAACACCTATTCGACCATCGCCGCCCAGGGCGAATACCGCAAGCCGGTGTTCGTGCGCCGCATCCTCGACCGCGACGGCAAGGTGGTGGCCGACTTCGCCACCGTGGCGTCGGAGCGCGCCATGTCGCAGGCCGCGAGCGAGACCCTGATCGACATCCTGCGCGGGGTGGTCAACCGCGGCACGGGTACGGCGGTGCGCTACCGCTTCGGCGTGACCGGCGACGTGGCCGGCAAGACCGGCACCACCCAGAACAATGCGGACGGCTGGTTCATCCTGATGCATCCGAACCTGGTGGCCGGGGCCTGGGTCGGCTTCAACGACAACCGCGTGACCATGCGCAGCAATTACTGGGGGCAGGGCGGGCACAACGCGATCTTGCTGGTCGGCGACTTCTTCAAGACCGCGCTGGACGAGGGCAAGATCGACAAGGAGGCGCTGTTCCCGGGTGGGCGCAAGCCGGAACCGGTGCACCGGCGCGCGGAGCCCGAGGAAGAGTTCATCGATGAAGAGGAGCTGAACGAAGGCGTGCCGGCGGATGAGGCGGTCGAGGTGACGCCGGTGGAAGACGAGGCGGTGGAAGTGGAGACGGTGCCGGAGGAAGAGATTCCGCCGCCACCACCGCCGACGCCGGTTCCGGCGCCGGAATATTGATCCGTCCATCGACGCTGCTGGGCTTCAACGGAATGGCGGGGGTCGATTCGCCGCCGAAGCCGATGGCTTGAACCGTACGGTGGGCACGCCGTGCCCACGCGGAATGGCGCGCGGTGATAGCGCTGTAATACGCCGAAACGGAAGCGCCGCGTTGACGCTTCTGGATGCGTCAACGCGGCGCTTGTTTTTCGATCGGCTCGGACGCCAACACCGCGCCAGCTTCCGCGTGGGCACGGAGTGCCCACCGTACCGTCGCCGTTACGGGCTGGTGCGAAGCTTACAAAATCGGCGTCCCACCCGTCACCGCGATCCGCGCACCCGACACATAACTCGCCTGGTCCGACGCCAGCATCACGTACACCGGCGCCACTTCGGCCGGCTGCCCCGGCCGCTTCATCGGCACCTGCGAGCCGAAACTTTCCACTTCCTCCGGCGGCATGGTCGACGGAATCAGCGGTGTCCAGATCGGCCCCGGCGCCACCGAATTCGCGCGGATGCCCTTGTCCGCCAGCAGCTGGGCCAGGCCGGCCGTGAAGTTGGCGATCGCGCCCTTGGTCGTGGCATAGGCGAGCAGGGTCGGCTTCGGCTTGTCGGAATTGATCGAGCTGGTGTTGATGATCGAGGAACCCGGCTTCATGTGCTTCACCGCCGCTTTGCAGATGTGGAACATGGCCGTGATGTTCACCTGGAAGGTGTAGTCCCATTCTTCGTCGGGAATCTCTTCCAGCGACTCGCGCGTCATCTGGAAGGCGGCATTGTTCACCAGCACGTCGATGCGGCCGAACTCCTGCACCGCCTTGTCGACGATGGCGCGGCAGTGGGCCGGGTCGGCGATGTCGCCCGGCACCAGCACGGCCTTGCGGCCGGCTTCCTCGACCAGGCGCGCGGTTTCCTTCGCGTCGTCGTGCTCGTTCAGGTAGGCGATCAGCACGTCGGCCCCTTCGCGCGCAAAGGCGAGGGCGACGGCGCGGCCGATGCCGCTGTCGCCACCGGTGATGATGGTGGCCTTGTCCTGGAGCTTGCCGGAACCCTGGTAGCTGGTCTCGCCGTGGTCGGCCTTCGGCGTCAGTTGCGATTCAGTACCGGGTGGCTGCTGTTGTTGCGTGGGCTGGTTCATCGAAACATTCCTCCTTGCGTCAATCGATTGGTGGACCGGAACCTCAGGCGCCATGCGGCAGGCTGCGCAGGGTTGCCGGCGGTCGGACCCGGCCTTCGGCCGGGAGTTCGGGTGCGGCGTCGACCAGCGCTTCCTGCAGCAGCAGTTGCTGGGCGCGCGGCGCGGTCGAGATGTTCAGCTCGGCGAACATCTGCATCGCCGCCAGCAGGATTGCCTGCTGGGTATTCATGAACAAATCGTAGTCCGCGGTCTGCATGGTGTAGACGACTTCGTACTCGATGAAGTTCTGGTCGTACTTGCTCAGGTGGGCGCGGCCGAAGATCACCTGGTCCTGCGCCTCGATGATGGCCTTGACCGCCTCCGGCACCTTCGCCGCCAGCGCCGCCGGCGTGTCGGGATGGGCGCGCAGGTTGAACACCACGCGCCGCGTCTGCATGCGCTTGAAGTTCGACACCGTGTCCTTCAGCAGCGAGGCGTTCGAGATCACGATCTGCTCGCCGCTCGAGGCGCGGATGCGGGTTGTCTTCAGGCCGACCTTTTCCACCGTGCCCGAGATGCTGCCGGTGGAGATGAAGTCGCCCACCTCGAAGGGCTTGTCGAGCGCGATCGAGAGCGAGGCGAACAGATCGCCCAGCACGTTCTGCACCGCCAGCGCGATGGCGATACCGCCGATACCGAGGCTGGCAACAAAGGTGCTGACGTCGATCCCCATGTTCGACAGCAGCGCGAGGGCAAAGATCACCCAGACCGCCGTCTGCAGCACCCAGATGATGAGGGTGTGGGCGATCGTCACCTGGCCGTCGTTGCCGTGATGCGAATGGGTGCGGAAGTAGCGGCTGGCCGTGACCTTGACCGCATTGTGCAGGTAGATCGCCAGCTGCAGGCCGAGGGTCAGGAACCACAGGTGGCCGACGCGCGCGTTCCAGGGCGGCGGCAGGTCGAGGGCGGACAGGCCGATCAGGATGGCGGTGGCCAGCACCACCAGGTTGCTGGTGCGGGCCAGGGTGCGGCGCAGCACTTCGGCGACCGGACGGTGGGCGGCTTCGTCGCTCAGCTGGTCGAGGCGGCGCCGGAACAGGACCAGCGCGGTATGGATGGCGAGGAAGGCGGCCACTGCCAGGCCGGCGGCGAACAGGGCGTTCGTCAGCGAGATGTCGAGGGATGCGATAAAGGCGCGGATATCCACATTGGGCTCCTTTCATGGAAGAGGTGGCGCAAGGGCGCGCGGACGAATGGCGGCAAGCGCCGGCGGCGCGGGCCGCCGGGTGCGCTGCCGCGGCTGGCGGGCCGGAAGCCGGGCCAGGCGCGGCAGGGGATGGACGCACGAAGCGTCCGGGGGAAGCTGCGTCTTACTTTTTACCGAGGTGTTCGCGCACGGCGCTGACCGAAGGGCCGACCGCTTTCACGGCTTTTTCGAGCTCTTCCTTGGACACGCCCAGCGCTTCGGTCCAGTGGCGCACTTCGTAGTCCTCGTGCACGTTGATACGGGAACGGTCTTGTTGGCCGCGGTTTTGCAGATTGTCGGACATGATGGCCTCCTATTGACGAGTTTGAATCCAATATGCCAGCGGCCCCGGGCATAGTCCGTTAAGCACTTCACCTTCTGCTTGCATTTCTTATATGCAGCTGTGCTCATAAATATTCCGTCAGTCCGCAGGAAAACTTGCGCGAAATCAGCCTCGATGTACGCAGTCAGAGAGGTCCTACACCAATCCAGCAGTCCTCTCCACCTGCACGGCAAACGGCAAAGCACCTTTCGACTGGAACCCAGCGCATTATTTGCTAGTGGGCACTGCCCACTTCAGTACCGACGAAGACATCTTCCGTTCTCCCAGGCTGACACGAAGCTAAGCACAGCCAGCTTCTTTGCTGGGTTCCTGCTTCACTGGGGCCGGTTTCGCCCTGCGCTCACGCGCAGGACCAGTGCCTTCCCCTCGACAGGCCGACACGGTGGAACTCACCGCGATGTTTCTCAGATTAATTGCCGCATTGATATCCCTACTGTGGAGTGTTGCGCATTCTGGACAGGTCCACTGTCGCATTCCCAAGCTGAGCTTGTCGAACTTGCTTCCACAGCTTGAGCACGTCTTGCTACTGGCGTACCAGCGATCCGCGATGATCACTTGGCTGCCATAAAGCTTTGCTTTGTACTCGAGCTGGCGGCGTAGCGTACTAAACCCCATGTCGGCAACCGCCCGCGACAGACGGCGGTTACCGAGCATGCCCTTGACGTATAAGTCTTCGATACCAATGGTGTGGAAACGTCGGGTGATGCTGGTGGTGAACTGATGCAGGCCGTTAGCTCGCACATTGGCGATCCTGCAGTGCAACCGTGCCAGCTTGCCTCTCGCCTTGTTACGATTGCGCGAACCTTTTATCTTGCGTGACAGGCTGCGTGACAGACGCCGCACGCGACCGAGCAAGGCACCCAGAGCTTTAGGGCCGGAGACAATTTCGCCTGTCGATAAGGTAGCCAAATGCGTTACACCCAGATCGATCCCCACCGCGCCTTGATTCTCGGCTTGCGATGGTCGGAGTTCGGTGTCGACAGTGACGCTGGCATACCAATGATCGGCAACGCGTGAGATAGACGCGGAGATAATTCGTCCTGAAAACCGCAAAGCTTCCCGCATCTTCAGCCAACCGAGCTTGGGAATACGGATGCGCTGTCCTGCTATGCGTAACTGGTCGTTAGTAACCGAAAACCGGTCGTCGCAGCCTTTGCGTCGGAACTTCGGGTAGCGTGCCCGCTTTTCGAAGAAATTCTGGAAAGCTCGGCCGAGCTGGATGATCGCCATCTGCGGCGCGTTTTTAGTCACCTCCAGCATCCAGGGGAATTGTGCACGCTTGATAGCGTTGAGCTGGCGCCGCAATGCTGCCGCGTTCGGCTTCGGCAAGGTAGGATTCCCTTTGTATGCTTCGTACTGCCGCTGCCACTCGTTCAATGCCCAGTTATAGGCGAATCGAGCAGTTCCGGCAGCGCGCGCCAGATGTGTTGCCTGAACTTTGCTAGGATCGAGACAGATGCGGTGCGCTAGGAGCATAGCGCCTCCTCAACCGGAGTCATCCGGCTGTTGGTTCGCTTCCGGTTAGCGTAGTTGTAGCTTCCGACATCCGGCAAACGCCCGTTGCTTGCACAAGACGCCTGCGGAACGACTTGGATTTCGGGGCGCAAGGCGTCTAACAAGCAGCAATGCTGGCCGTCCTCGGCCGTATTTGGAGTTGACCTGCTACCGCAGTCTCGGTCTCGGTCTCGGTCTCGGTCTCGCAAAACGTTTGTCCAAAGGCTACGTGCCTGCGCGGTCTCGCTAATGAAATATTTGTACTCATGTTCATATGACTAGGCACAGCTATAACAAGTTCACGCCAGCGTTACGAACATGAAGGACATCAGCCCGCCACCGGTGGCGTCTGAAGTTTCCTTGCACTTAACCCTCCCCGATGATTCCCCACATCGCACGCGTAGGCAACGACCTGGCAATCGAGAAGGACAAGCTGGCCGACCTGATCGTCGTGAACGGCAACCCGCTGCAGGACCTGAAGGCGGCCGCCGACGTGCGCCTGGTGATCAAGAACGGGCGCGTGTTTACCCAGGACGAGATCCTGGCGCCGGCGCGCACGAAGGAACAAGTCGAGGCACGGCGTCTCGCTTTGCAGGCCCAGGAACGCCTGTGCCGCGAGCAGCCGCACCATTGCGAAAGCGAGGAGGGCCATGCGCATTGAATGAAAAGTTGCACGACTAACTCTTCCATGGCGTTTTGAGGTAGGCTTATTACATAAAACACCATGGAGGAGCCAACGTATGACCTATGAAACAACCCAGCCGGAGCGCAGCGCGATAGATGCGGCCTCCGGCATCACCGCCCTCGACTTCGGCACCAACTGGTGCGGCTATTGCCGCGCCGGCGAACCGCTGATCGAGCAGGCCTTGCAGGACTACCCGCAGGCGAAACACATCAAGGTCGAGGATGGCCCCGGCCGGCCGCTGGGCCGCTCGTTCCGCATCAAGCTGTGGCCGACCGTGGTGGTCATGAAGGACGGCGTGGAAGTGGCGCGCGTGACCCGCCCGGTCGACGCCGACGAAGTCCGTCAGGCCTTGAGCAAGGCGGGCAATCCATGACCGCGCCGAAGAACCGCGCGCGCACGGTTTTGTTCGCAAGCCTGATCGGCACCACCATCGAATTCTTCGACTTCTACATCTACGCCACGGCGGCGGTGCTGGTCTTCCCGAAGCTGTTCTTCCCGGGCTCGGACCCGACTGCCGCCATGCTGCAGTCGTTTGCCACCTTCGCGATCGCCTTCTTCGCGCGCCCGATCGGCTCGGCCGTGTTCGGCCACTACGGCGACCGCATCGGCCGTAAAGCCACGCTGGTGGCGGCCCTGCTGACCATGGGTATCTCGACCATCGTGATCGGCCTGCTGCCGACCTACGCTGCCATCGGCACGCTGGCGCCGCTGCTGCTTGCCCTGTGCCGCTTCGGCCAGGGCCTGGGCCTGGGCGGCGAATGGGGCGGGGCGGTGCTGCTCGCCACCGAGAATGCGCCGCCGGGCAAGCGCGCCTGGTACGGCATGTTCCCGCAGCTGGGCGCGCCGATCGGCTTCTTCCTGTCGGGCGGCACCTTCCTGCTGCTCACGCAGACCCTGAGCGAAGACCAGTTCTTCGCCTGGGGCTGGCGCGTGCCCTTCCTGGCCAGCGCGATCCTGGTGGCCGTCGGCCTGTACGTGCGCCTGAAGATCACCGAAACGCCCGACTTCCAGAAAGTGCTCGATCGCGGCGAGCGCGTGAAGGTGCCGGTCTTGGCCGTGCTGCGCGACCACGGCGGCCCGCTGGTGCTGGGCACGCTGATGGCGCTGTCGACCTTCGTGCTGTTCTACCTGATGACAGTATTCGCGCTGAGCTGGGGCACCACCAGCCTGGGCTTCTCGCGCACCGACTTCCTGTTCATGCAGCTGGGCGCGGTGGTGTTCTTCGGCCTGACGATCCCGCCGTCGGCACTGATCGCCGACCGCTTCGGCCGGCGCGCGGCGATGATCGCGGTGACGCTCGGGATCATCCTCTTCGGCCTGACCTTCGGCCAGCTGTTCGTGTCGGGCCACATGGGCACCGTGATGCTGTTCATGATCATCGGCCTGGGCCTGATGGGGCTGACCTACGGGCCGCTCGGCACACTGCTGGCCGAGCTGTTCCCGCCGGCGGTGCGCTACACCGGCGCCTCGCTGACCTTCAACCTGGCCGGCATCCTGGGCGCCTCGCTGGCGCCCTACATCGCGACCAAGCTGGCGACCGAGTACGGGATCGCGTCGGTGGGCTGGTACCTGTCGGGTGCGGCCTTGCTGAGCCTGGTGGCGCTGATCCTCACCAGCGGCAAGGCGCGCGAGCACGTGCGCGAGAAGGCGGTGGCGGAGTAAGGGAGGCGGCGCCGTGCTGCACGGCGCCGTTGCAGTCCGTAGGGTGGACTCCCGAGTCCACGCGGTAGTGCCCGGGCCTATCGGAATGGGGTTCACAGCCTGCACTGCATGCAGGCGAGGACGTTCGCAAGCGTTGCGGTGTTCTGTGGCACGACCGCGTGGACTCGGGAGTCCACCCTACGGGACTGCTCGAGCATAGGCCGAACGCGTGCCGGCCGGCGAAGCAGTCAGAACGAATACACCAGCGTCAGCGACGTCTGCGTATCGGTGTTCTTCTTGTCCTCGGGGACGTTGGTGTCGTTGCGCGCGCTGAAGGCGGCCTTCATCTGCATCGTGTCGTTGATCTTGGTGCTCAATGCCGATTCCGCGATCGAGTGCACGTTCGAGGTGCCGCGCTCCACGCTCACGGTCTGCACGAAGGCCGCCGAGGGGCTGACCTGCCAGCGGAAGCGCGCCGCGCCGCGCACGGTGAAGCCGTTCTCGGTGTCGCCGCTCTCGCGCTGGCCGGTGAAATAACCCGGACCGATTTCCACGTCGAGCGCCTTGGTGTCGGTGTTGAACAGCTGCGAGCCGTGACCGACCGCGAACGAGGTATAGCGCGTGTAGGCGCCGAACTTGTCGTTCACGTGCGAGCCCAACACAAAGGCGCGCGAGCCTTCCTTCATCAGCTTGTAGGCGGCCTTGGCCGACAAGGCCCAGCGCTCGGCCGAACGCTGGCGGTAGCGTTCGCCGTCGTCGTCGGTGATCTCGTCTTCCTTGAAGTAGCCGCTAAGGATGTACTCGTTGCTCCAGTCGGCGGTCTCGTGGCGGGCGTCGATCTTGCCGGTCACCGAGGTGCCGGTGGTGTTGCCGGTGGTGGTGATCGCGCCCAGCTCGGCCGAGGTGAACCAGCCGCCTTCGGGAATCATGTCGGGACGGGCGACGGTCAGGCCGTTGTGGATGTTGCCGATGGTCGGGAGTTCGTCGGCAGCGCCGCCGGCGGCAGCTGCGACGCCGTGTGCGGATGCCAGCAGGGCCAGCGCGTACAGGGGAAGTGATTTCATAAGCATCGTTGCATCAGGGCCGGGCCGGGGAGGCGCCTGCCGGTCGTTCATTCGAGGAAGGAGCGCCGGTGCACGCCGTGCGGCAGTGGGGCTCGGCGGACATTGTATCCCAGAAGCAGCAGGAACACGCCTTCCGGCGGAACAGAAATCCCGTCTGCGGCGCTGAAGCGACTCAGCCGTCGCGGCGCGGCATTGACAGTCTAACATTATCGTATCATCATAAGTTACATGAAATCACGAGCGCGGCCCGGCGTTCGGCCCCACGCGAAAGAGAGGAAACATGAGCGGATTCAAGGATGCGGCAACAGTCGCCGGCTACACGCAGAACGCCATCAGAATGGTGCCCGGCCTGCACGACCTGCACAGGATGACCGGCGTGCTGCTGGCCGAAGCTGCGCCACCCGACGCACGCATCCTGGTGCTGGGCGCCGGCGGCGGCATGGAGCTGGCGGCGCTGGCGCAGGCCCAGCCGGGATGGCGGTTCGACGGCATCGACCCGTCCGGCCCCATGCTCGACCTCGCCCGGCAAACCGTGGGGCCGCTGATGGACCGGGTGCGGCTGCACGAAGGCTATATCGGGAATGCCCCGCACGCGGAATTCGACGGCGCCTGCTGCCTGCTGACCCTGCATTTCCTGGCGCCGGAGGAGCGGCTGGCGACCCTGCGCGAACTGCAGCGCCGCCTCAGGTCTGGCGCGCGGCTGGTGGTTGCGCACCACAGCTTCGTGGCGGCGGATGCGGACCCGGACCGCTGGCTGCTGCGCAATGCCGGCTTCGCCGCGGCGTCCGGCATGCCGGCGCACCTGGCCGCGAACATCCCGGCATTGCGGTCGCACCTGCCGGTCCTGGCGCCGGAACAGGATGCCGCGCTGCTGGCCGAGGTCGGGTTCGTGGACATCGAGCTGTTCTACTGCGCCTTCAGCTTCAAGGGCTGGGTAGCGCGCAGAGCCGGCTAGCTTGCGGGCAGGTCGCGCTCAGGTGCCTATGTAGACGATCTTGAAGATGAACAGGGCGGCGATGATCCAGACCACCGGCTTGACTTCACGTGCGCGCCCGGTGGTCAGCTTCAGGGCCGCATACGTGATGAAGCCGAAGGCGATGCCTTCCGCGATGGAGTAGGTGAACGGAATGACCAGCGCCGTGATCGCCGCCGGGATGCTCTCGGTGGTGTCGCCCCATTCGATGTCGCCGAGGTCGCGCAGCATGAGGCAGGCCACGAACAGCAGGGCAGGGGCGGTGGCGTAGGCCGGCACCACGCCGGCCAGCGGCGCGATGAACAGGCAGGCCAGGAACAGCGCCGCCACCGCCAGGGCCGTGAGGCCGGTGCGTCCGCCGGCCTGCACGCCGGCCGCGCTTTCGATGTAGGCGGTGGTGCTGGAGGTGCCCAGCACCGAACCGGCGACGATGGCGCCGCTGTCGGCCAGCAGGGCCTTGTTCAGGCGTTCCATCTTGCCCTCGACCAGCAGGCCGGCGCGGCTGGCCACGCCCATCAGGGTGCCGGTGGCGTCGAACAGTTCGACCAGGAAGAACACCAGCACCACGTTCAGGATGCCGACCGACAGGGCGCCCGGGATGTCCAGCTTGAACAGGGTCGGGTCGATCGACGGCGGCATCGAGAAAATGCCCTTGAAGGTATTCCCGCCGAAGAAGAAGCTGAGCACGGTCACCACGATGATGCCGATCAGGATCGCGCCACGCACCTTCAGGCGGTCGAGGGTGACGATCAGGATGAAGCCGACGATGGCCATGACGGCCGGCGGGGCGTGCAGGTCGCCGGCCTTGACCAAAGTAGGCTCGCTGCCGACCACGATGCCGGCGTTCTTCAGCGCGATCAGGGCCAGGAACATGCCAAGGCCGACCGTGATCGCCACCCGCAGCGAATGCGGGATGCCGTTCACGATCATGCCGCGCAAACCGAACACCGACACCAGGATGAACAGGCAGCCCGAGATGAAGACGGCGCCCAGCGCCGCCGGCCAGGCCACGCCCATGCCCAGCACCACGGCGTAGGCGAAGTAGGCGTTCAGGCCCATGCCCGGCGCCATGCCGATCGGGTAGTTGGCGTACAGGCCCATCACCGCCGTGCCGAGGGCGGCGACGATGCAGGTGGCGACGAACACCGCCTCCTTCGGCATGCCGGCGTCGCCCAGGATCGAGGGGTTGACGAAGATGATGTAGGCCATCGTCAGGAAGGTGGTCAGGCCGGCGAGCAGCTCGGTGCGCACGTCGGTGCCGCTTTCCTTGAGTTTGAAGTAATTGTCGAGCATGGGCAGCGCTGCTCCGATGTGAGAATGGTTGGGGGGATTGGATGGGCGAAGCATACACTGCCGCGCACCGCGCCGTCAGCAAGCTTGTCGGAACAGCCATGAAGCTTGCCCGTTCGTCTGCCCGTTGCCGCTCCGCCCCATGTAAATATTCTTTCCTTGATTTATGTTGCAGCATTGGTATCATCGACTTGCTGGCTGTCATGTCGACGGCCGCCAATCTGTGAGCCCGCGATGCGAATCCGTGCCTACCTGTACCTGATGGCCGCAGCAATCATGATACCGGTCGTCCTGTTCGCGGGCCTGGCCCTGCGCCTGCTGCAGCAGGCCGAGGCCGACGCCGCCATGGCCGACATCACCCACACCGCGCGCCGGGTGGCGCTGCTGGTGCAGGACGAGCTGGCCGATACCGAAGTCCACCTGCGCGCGCTGGCCGCCTCGCCGGCCCTGGCCAGCGGCGACCTCGATGCCTTCCGCGAAGAAGCCGTGACCACGCCGCATGGCACCTCGACCTGGATCGTCCTGCTCGACGAAGGGGGGCGCCAGCTGATCAACACCGTGGCGCCGGCCGGCACCCCGCTGCCGCCGGAACCGGTGTCGCCGAACGTCGCCAGCCTGTTCAACCGGCAGCGCGCCGTGGCCACCGACCTGATGCCGGGGCGGGTGAGCGGGCGACTGATGACCTACCTCGCCATCCCGGTGCAGGCCGGCGGGCGCCGCTACGCGCTGGCCGCCGGCTTCAGCAACGAACACTTCCGGCCGCACCTGGGCCAGGACGGCGTGCCGGCCGACTGGCAGGTCGACCTGGTCGACCGCAAGGGCAAGCTGATCGCCTCGAACCTGGGTTCGGTGGAGCTGGTAGGGCAGCCGGCCGCGCCGGCGCTGGCCGAGGCGGCGGCCGGCGCCGCCCAGGGCACGCTCGAACTGGCCCTGCGCCGCGGCGAGCCGGCGCATGCCGCCTGGGTCCAGGTGGGGTCCTGGGGCTGGACCCTGGCCGTGGCGGCGCCGTTGGCCGGGACCGGGCTGGCGCAGGCCGGGCCCCCGCGCCAGCTGGCCGGCGCCGTCCTGCTGGCCGCGCTGGCCTGCGCGGCGCTGCTGGCCACCTGGTTCGCGCGCATGCATGCGCGTTCGATCGGCGTGGCGGTCGATGCCGCCGTGGCGCTCGGGCACGGCGTGCTGCCCGACGCCAGGGGCTCGCGCATCGTCGAGATCGACCGCCTGCTCGATGCCCTGCGCCAGGCCGGCGCCGAACTGCGCCGCGCCCAGGCTTTCCGCGAACACGCCGGCAACGAACGCCAGCTGCTGCTGGAACGCGAGCAGCAGGCGCGCCAGATGGCGGAAGAGGAAAACCGCGCCAAGGACCAGTTCCTGGCCATGCTCGGCCACGAACTGCGCAATCCACTGGCCCCGATCGGCACCGCCGCCCAGCTGCTCAAGATGCCCGGGCTCGACGTGCACCGTGCGCGCTACGCCGCCGACGTGATCGGGCGCCAGATCGAGCACATGAACCGCCTGCTGAGCGACATGCTGGACGTGTCGCGCGTCACGCGCGGGCTGGTCACGCTGAACCTGGACGACATCGACCTGCGCGCCGTGGTCGAACGCGCCGTCGAGCAGACCCGGCCCCTGATGGAGGAATGCCAGCACCGGCTCGAGCTGCGCCTGCCGAAGCACCCGGTGCTGGTGCGCGCCGACCAGACCCGCCTGACCCAGGTGGTGGCGAACCTGCTGACCAACTCGGCCAAGTACACGCCGCCGCGCGGCCACGTCCAGCTGAGCCTGGGCAGCGGCGGCGACGAGGCCACGCTCACCGTGGCCGACGACGGCGAAGGCATCGCCCCGGAACTGCTGCCGCGCGTGTTCGACCTGTTCTCGCAGGGCGAACGCAAGCCGGACCGCCCCCAGGGCGGACTGGGCCTGGGCCTGGCCCTGGTGCGCAGCCTGGTGCAGCTGCACGGCGGCAGCGTCGACGCCAGCAGCCCCGGGCGCGGCGGCGGCAGCATCTTCACCGTGAAGCTGCCGCTGAAGGTCGAGCTGCCGGCCCTGAGCCGGGCGCCGCTGCCAGCGCGCTCGGCCGAGACCGGAGCGGGCGCGCAGCAGCACGCCTTCCCGCCCGCACTCCAGGGCGCGTCCCAGAGTGGCCTGAGGATCATGCTGGTCGACGACAACATCGACGCCGCCGTCAGCCTGTCGCTGCTGCTGGAAGCGGCCGGCGACCACCTGGTGTCGACCTATTACGACGCCGCCAGCGCGCTCGAATGGGCGGCCTTTGAGCGGCCCGACGCATTCATCCTCGACATCGGCCTGCCCGACATGAACGGCTACGAACTGGCGCGGCGCCTGCGCGCGCTGCCGGAATTCTCCGGCACCCTGCTGATCGCGCTGACCGGCTACGGCCAGCTGCAGGACAAGGTGCGGGCGCGCGAAGCCGGCTTCGACCTGCACATCGCCAAGCCGGCCGAACCCGAAGCCATCCTGGCGGCGCTGGCCGGGGTGCGCGTGGCGGGCGCCGAACATCCGGCGGGCGCGCCGACGAACGCGTAAGCCGGACCCCGGATTTGCTAACATGGCGCCTTCATCATTCGAGATCCATGCCCATGCCGAAAAATAAGAAGCCGGTGCCGCGCAAAGGCGCCGCCGCATCCGCCAGCCAGTCCGCGAACGAAGCCGACCTCGATGCCCTGGCCCAGGCCCTGGCCGACCTCGCGCTCGAGGTGGCCGAAGGCGAGGAGGGCGACCCCGAACTGGCCGCCGCGCGCGAAGAGGAACTGGTGGTGGCGGTACGCAAGGCCCTGCGCCGCAAGCGCGACGAAGTGCTGTACGGCGCCATCGAGCTGGCCCGCTACACCGATCCCGAGGCCTGCCGCCTGCTGCGCGCCCACGTGGGCGAACAGGCCGCGACCCTGCACCTGCGCAAGGAAGGCGAGCCGGAACGCGAGATCGACGCCTTCCTGATTCCGCTGTTCGTGCGCAGCGGCGGCGGCCTGGTGGCCGAAGAAACCTTCGGCGACGATGCCGCCTACGAGGAACTCGCGGCCAGCTTCGTTGCCGCCGACCTCGACAGCAAGGACGCGAAGGTGGCGCTGGTGCGCCATGCCTACGACCTGGCCGAGATCGACCACATTCCCTACAGCGCCCTGCAGGAACTGCTGCGCGAGGCGGCAGCCAGCCTCGGCAGCAAGAAGCCGGTGGCGGCGCCGCTGCTGGAAGCGAGCATCCGCGGCTGGACCGGCGAACGCTTCGCCCCCGACGAAGAAGCGATGGAGCTGCGCTTCCTGCTCGGTTTCTCGATGAAGCGCGTGGGCGACCCGTTCTACGAGGTGCCGAAGGACGAGATCGGCGCCGACGTGTATTTCGCCGAGCGCATGCGCCGCTACCGCGCCTGGACCGAACGCGTGACGCCGCTGGTGGCACGCTGCCTGGCCGCCGACCCCGAGCGCCTGGCGATCAGCTTCCTGTACCAGGACCTGTTCTACGGCGCCAAGGAGCAGGGCGTGGCCGAGCTGGCGATGCTCGGGCTGCTGGCGGAAATCAACGGCCTGCTGCTTGAGAAGGAACTGGCGCCGGACGCGGTGCGCGCCGTGGTGGCGCCGCTCGACGGCGGCGACCACGCCACCCTGCGCGTGAACCTGTATGCGCTCGACGGCGGCCCGCCCTGGGGCGGGGTCAGCAAGCCGGTGGACCTGGCGGCCGATCTCGGCGCCGAGGTCGACGAGCTGTGCGACGCGCTCGCTACCATCGGCATCGACGACATCTCGACCGCCGACGGCTTCAGCGAGGATGGCCATCCGGAAGGCGCCCAGCCGTATCCGAACGAGCAGAGTTAATCCTGTACCCGGCCCGGCCGGCTCCCGGCCGGCTTTTTTGATGCGGCCTGCGCCTGCTGCAGTGCAGCATTCTCGGCTGTATTGACCCTGGCGGCCGTGCATTTCGCACGGTCGTTCCTTTCCGCTTTGCCTACAACCTCGTGCTGCCTCCCGCCATGCGAAAAATGGCGCGTACAGCGCTTGCTCAGTGTATTTCAGGGCTGCGCACGATTGCTCAGCTCAGCAATATGGACGAGTTTTCGTAGTTGTTCTTCTTGTATCGAAGTAGGACGATCCCTACAGATGAGGCAGCGCAACACCAGGCTCTCCTATGAGAACGCGATTACTGCTGAGCCAAGATTGTTTCCTCAGCCGAAGCTTGCCATGCATAACTGAAAATAATGGCAAATTTGCATGTTACGATTGTTCGGTCCGGTGTAACAACCCAGCCCGAAACGAAGGCCGCTGCGCCATGCGCCAGCCTTCGGGGCGCCCGTTCTACCCGGCTCCAAGATCAACTAAAACGCCACCAAGGCGAAAGGAAATCAACATGCAGACCCTTATCGTGTTTTGCCACCTCCGTTGGGATTTCGTGTTTCAGCGTCCCCAGCACCTGATGACGCGTCTGGCGGAACACTACAACATCCTCTTCGTCGAGGAGCCGGTGCAAACCGAAGGGCCCGCACACCTGAAGAAAACGGCCGTCGCGCCGAACATCACGGTGTGCCAGCCGCATACCAATGTCCCGCACTACGGCTTCCACGACGACCAGATCCCGGTCCTGCAAGGCCTGCTGTCCGACCTGGTCCCTGAAGGCGAGCGTCCGGTCGTCTGGTTCTACACCCCGATGGCGCTGCCGCTGCTGCAGGGCCTGGACCCGGCGCTGGTCGTGTACGACTGCATGGACGAACTGTCCGCCTTCAAGAACCCGCCGAAGCAGCTGCTGCAGCGCGAATCGGCCCTGCTGAACATCGCCGACCTGGTCTTCACCGGCGGCCCGAGCCTGTACGAAGCCAAGAAGAACCGTCACCCGAACGCCCACTGCTTCTCGAGCAGCGTCGACGCCGCCCACTTCCGCCAGGCCCTGGACGCCGCCATCTCGCACCCCGAGCAGGCCCACGTTGCCGGTCCGCGCCTGGGCTTCTACGGCGTGATCGACGAGCGCTTCGACACCGGCCTGGTGCGCGAGATGGCCGCCGCCCACCCGGAATGGCAGATCGTGCTGGTCGGCCCGGTCGTGAAGATCGACCCGGCCGAGCTGCCGCGCGCCGAGAACGTGCACTACATGGGCCAGCGCGGCTACCAGGAACTGCCGAAGTTCCTGGCCGGCTGGGACGTCTGCCTGCTGCCGTTCGCCATGAACGAATCGACCAAGTTCATCAGCCCGACCAAGGTGCTGGAGTACATGGCAGCCGAAAAGCCGAGCGTCAGCACCCCGATCACCGACGTCAAGGTGCCATACGGCGACGTGGTGGCGATTGCCGAAACCCCGGCCGAGTACATCGCCGCCTGCGAACGCATGCTGGCCCAGTCGGCCGAAGAGAATGCGGCCATGGCCAAGCGCATGCGCGAAGTCGTCGCCAACACCTCGTGGGACAAGACCGCCGCCCGCATGCATGAGCTGATCAGCAACGCCGTGCCGGGCAACAAGGCCCGTCCGGCGCCGGTGGTTACCGAGGCCGTGATCGAGAAGCGCGTCGAGCCGCTGCCGGTGCAGGCTGCGTAAGCGATTCAGGTTGTATGAGAAGCCCGCCCGGCGACAGCCTGGCGGGCTTTTTTGCGTGCGTGAAGGAGTCACGACAGCGACTCATATCGAACACGGGCCGGTAGGGTGGGCACCCCGTGCCCACGCGGTACGTGCTGATCCTTGCACCCGTGGCGGGAGGATGTCGCTCGTGTCGCCGAGCGAAGCCCCCGCCGGGTGGTCGGTTTGCCTTCGTCGCATGCGTATCGAGCGTTACCTCACTGCAGCGAACTTCGGAGCCGCGCGTACCGCGTGGGCACGGAGTGCCCACCCTACCACAGCGTTGCGCCTTTAATGTTTGAAGGACGCACCCGGTGGCGCAGCCATCGCGGGATGCGGTGCGCCACCATTCCCGTCCGCCAGCCGCACGATCGACAGCGGATGCGCAAACCGTATCCCTTCGCGCTCGAACCTGCGGTAGATCTCGAGCAAAATCGCCTGCTGGGTATCCATGTGCGCGATGTAGTCCGGGCTCTGGAAGTGATACACGACCTCGAAATTGAGCGACCACTCGCCGTAGTTGAAGAAGTGCGCCCGCTCGAAGGCGGCCCTGGGAGCGGCCGCCACCACTTCCCGGATCAGCTCCGGAATGCGTGCTAGCTGCTGCTCGCTGCTGCCGTAGGCAACGCGCAGCACAAAGGCCACGCGCCGGGTTTCCATGCGCTTGTGGTTGTGGATGCGGCTCTTGAGCAGGTCGCCGTTCGAGAAGATCACCTGTTCGCCGCCCAGCCCGCGCAGGCGCGTGGTCTTCAGGCCGATGTGCTCGACCGAGCCCAGCACGTCGCCGACGATGATGAAGTCGCCGATCTCGAAGGGCTTGTCGAGCATGATGGAAAGCGAGGCGAACAGGTCGCCCAGGATGTTCTGCACCGCCAGCGCGACCGCGATGCCGCCCACGCCCAGGCTGGCCACCAGGGCCGTGATGTTGAAGCCGAAATTATCCAGCACCATCAGGAAGGCGACCACCCACAGCGCCAGGCGCGACAGGAAGCAGATGATGGTGCGCGAGGCCTTGCGGCCGTCGCTGGCGATGTAGTGGTCGCGCCAGGCGCGCAGCAGGGTGTCGCCCCAGATCGCCAGCTGCAGGATCAGGGCCGCGATCGCCACCCGCGAGACGATCAGGTGCTGCTTGTCGCTCAGTTCCAGGGCCAGGGCGCCGAGATAGGCCGCCATCGCCAGCATGATGAGGATGTAGGTCTTGCGCAGCATTTGACCCAGCAGCTCGTTGACGCTGATATCGGCCAGCCCGTCGGTGCGCCGCGACGCCGCCTGCAGGCGGTGCAGGACGAAACGGCGCACCCAGTACAGGGCGAGCGTCACGCCGAGGGTGATGGCGACGGCCAGCGCCCAGCTTTCGAGGTTGTTGTTGAGGAAGGTAACGTGCATCCGGGCTCCGGCCAAGCTTGTCATCACTTAGTGTGCTGTGGCCCGCGGGCGGAGCGCGCACAATTGACACTCGGCAGGAAGCGTCCTACATTGCCATCTTTGCAAGCGAGGATGGCACGGCATGCGCAAGGACACGCGGACCTGGACAGTTTCTTGCGGCACCCTGGTGCTGGACGGCGCGGGCCGCCTGCTGCTCGGCCACGTCACCGGCACCGCCCACTGGGACATCCCGAAGGGCATGCAGGACCCCGGCGAAACGACCCTGGAAGCGGCGATGCGCGAGCTGCGCGAGGAAAGCGGGGCCGCGTTCGCGCCGGAGCGCTTCGCCGACCTCGGCGAATTCGCCTACCGGCGCGACAAGCGCCTGCACCTGTACCGGGTCGATGCCGGCAGCGAGCTGGGCGACCTGTCGCAGCTGGTGTGCACCAGCTGGTTCCCGCACCACAGGACCGGCAAGCCGACCCTGGAAATGGACGGTTTCCGCTGGGCCGGCCGTGCCGACATCAGCCAGCTGTGCTGGCCGAGGATGGCGAACCTGCTGCTGACGCTGGACTGGTGAGGCCCGCCGGCGCGCGGGCGGCGGCCGGTAGCGGCGGGGCCAGCGCCGTCGCGATCGTGTCCAGGGTCGCCGGCTTGGTCAGGTGCAGGTCGAAGCCGGCGCGCGCGCTGCGCTCGCGGTCGGCCGGGCCGCCCCAGCCGGTCAGCGCCACCAGGCGCAGGCCGTCGTTGCGCGGGTCCTTGCGGATTTCCGCCGCCACCTCGTAGCCCGACATGCCCGGCATGCCGAGGTCGAGGAAGACCACGGCCGGCGCAAACGCCGCCAGCGTGCGCAGCGCCGCGTCGCCGTCGTGGGCGGTGGCGGTCGTGTGCCCTATCGCGCCCAGCAGGGCGGCCAAGGTGTCGGCGGCATCGCGGTTGTCGTCAACCACCAGGATGCGCAGCGGCGTAAAGACCGGCAAGCGGACAGGATCGTCCGCCGCTGTTCCGCGCGGGCCGTCGGCCTGCGGGCCGGCCAGCGGCAGGCGCACCGTGAACACGCTGCCGGCGCCGCTGCCCGGGCTGGCGGCGGCCACGCTGCCGCCGTGCAGCTCGACCAGGCTGCGCACCAGCGACAGGCCGATTCCGAGACCGCCCAGGCTACCGTTGCCGCCGACCTGGGTGAACATCTGGAACACGCGTTCGAGCGAATCGGCCGGGATGCCGATGCCGTTGTCGCGCACGCTGATCGCCAGTTCCTGCCCCTGGCATTCGGCGGCCAGTTCGATCACGCCGCCGGGCGGCGTGTAGCGTGCCGCGTTGTTCAGGAGGTTGCTGACCACCTGGGTCAGGCGCGTCGGGTCGGCGTACAGCGTGACGGGCTGCGGCGGCAGGCGCAGGCTGAAGCGGTGGCGTGCGGCCTCGATCAGCGGCGCGCTGGTGTCGGCGGCGGCGCGCAGCAGTTCGCCCAGGTCGATCCATGCGCGCCGCAATTCCACCTGGCCGCGCGTCACGCGGGCGACGTCGAGCAGGTCGTCGACCAGGTGCACCAGCTGGTCGAGCTGGCGGTCCATGATCGCGTGCACGCGCGCGCTGGCGGCCGGGTCGGCGCCGCCGTGGCGCAGCAGCTGGATGCCGCTGCGGATCGGCGCCAGCGGATTGCGCAGTTCGTGCGCCAGGGTGGCCAGGAATTCGGTCTTAAGGCGGTTGGCCTCGGCCAGGTCGGCCGCCAGGCGGCGCAGTTCCTCCTCGCCGCGGCGGCGTTCGGTGATGTCCTTGAACAGCACCGCGACCCGGTGCTCGGCCGGCGTGCCGATCGGGGTGGCGTACAAATCGAACCAGCGGCCCAGCGCGCGCGCCTCGTTGACGAAGCGCGCCGGCTCGCCCGTCGCCACCACGCGCCCGAAGATGTCGAACCAGTGCTGCTCGTGCTCGGGTGCGATGTCGCGCATGCGGCGGCCCACGGCGTCCTGCAGGCCGGTCTGGCCATCGAAAGCCGGATTGGTTTCCACGAAGCGGTAGTCGCAGGGCAGGCCGTCCTCGTCGAACAGCACCTCGATCACGCACATCGCCTCGTCCATGGCCTCGAACAGGGTACGGTAGCGCTCCTCGCTGGCGCGCAGCTGGGCTTCCGCCTCGAACTGGCGGGTGGCGTCGATCACCACGCCGCTGACCGCGCGCGGGGCGCCGTCGCTGCCGGCGTCGACCTGGCCGCGCGCGATTACCCAGCGCCAGCGTCCTTCGGGGGCGCGCACGCGGAAGGTGGCGTCGTAGCCGGCGCCGCTCTCGATCGAGGCGCGCAGGCGTGCGCGGGTGGCGGCCAGGTCGTCGGGGTGCAGCGCCGCCAGGTAGGCGGCCATCGGGGCGCCGGGCGGCAGCACGCCGCCGAAGATGGCGGCCAGGCGGGCGTCGCCGCGCACCTGGTCGGCCGCGATGTCCCATTCCCAGACCGCCAGGTTGGCGGCGGCGAGGATGGTTTCCAGGCGCGCGCTGGCCTGGCCCAGGGCCCGTTCGGCGCGGCGCCGTTCGGCGGCGGTGTGGAAGGCATCGAGGTAGAAGCGGGCCTTGGCGGCCAGGATGGTCGGCGACACCGGATCGTTCAGGGCCGCGATCGCGCCGGCTTCGTAGACTTGCTCCAGCAGGGCCGGCGGAGAAGGCGGAGAAGGCGGCAGGCCCAGCACCACCACCGGGGTGTGGCTGGAACGGCTGTTGGCGCGCACCAGGCCGACCGTTCGCAGCAGGGCGGCGTCGTCGCCGGCATGGCCGACCAGGATCAGGGCGAAGTCGGTGGTGTCCGCCAGGCCCAGGGCGTCGGCGGCGGACCTGGCCCTTACCACCGCCTGGCCGAGCTGGGCGCCGACCTGGGCCACGGCAGGATCGAGCTTATCCGATTCGCAGACGAACAGGATCAGGCCGGCGGCGCTCACCGCCCGGCCTCGGGCAGCAAACTAGGGCGGAGCGCGGCGGGCGCGGATGTGGATTGCGTCGGTCTCATGGGTGGGCGGCCGGGGCACGGGGCGGGTCCGGTTTTTGTTGTCCTCGACGTAAGAATGTAAAAGCGGCGCGCGAGAATGTCAATCTTTGCACGGCCGTACGCGTGCGTGGCGGCCTTGCCTTGCCTGTGACATTGTTTCCACAGGCGAAGCCGAAAAGCCTTCCCGCGCTTCGCCCCGGCCGCGTTTGGGCGTAGCATGGGCGCACGCCCGGCCAAGTGACCTGGCAGCAGACGACAGGGCGCGGACAAGGAGACAGCAAAATGCAAGACGCAGCACATACCCCCGGGCACGGCACCGAAGGCTACGACGTCGCCACCATCATGGGCGGCCTGTATGGCGACGGCATCATCGCCTGCAAGGGCGCCTTCGAGCGCGCCTGGGTCGAGCGCCTGGGGCAGGATATCGCCACGCTGTTCGCGGAAGCGCGCGCGCGGCCGGGCGGTGCCCTCGAACGCGGGCCGAACCGCTATTACGTGGAGGCGCATCCCGAGCGCATTTCCGGCTTCGCCGACATCATCGGCCATCCCTGGGTGGTGGCGGTCTGCCGCGCCGTGCTGGGACCGGATTACAGGGTGGTCGAGGCCGGCTTCGACATCCCCGGGCCGGGCGCGCTGCACCAGCCCTGGCACCGCGACTTCGCTTCGCCCGAGGCGACCCTCAAGGGCCGGCGCCTGAATTCGCTGGCCTTTAACATCACCACGGTCAACGTGGACGAGGACATGGGGCCGTTCGAGATCGCGCCCGGCACCCAGTGGGACGACCTGGGCGACGGCGACCCGATGTTCCCGCCGCGCGAGCTGTGGGGCCGCTACGAGGCGCGCGCCCAGCGCAAGCTGCCGCGCATGGGCGACATCTCGGCGCGCTCGGCGCTGACCATTCACCGCGGCACGGCGAACCGGTCGGACCGTTCGCGCCCGGTGTTTGTGCTCGGCGTCGACGCGCCGGATGCGCGCAATGCCGACAAGCACGACCTGCAGCTGAGCCGCGCCTACTACGAGAGCCTGGCGCCGCATCTGCGCGAGCACATCACCTGCCGCGTGGTCGACGGCCTGGAGAATATCGTGCAGGCACATACCATCGAGGGGCTGCGCATGGGCCTGACGATGTAGGGCAGAAAAGAAGAAAGCCTGCGCGGCTTGCACCGCGCAGGCTTCCTCCTGCTGTTGTAACACTTCAGTCCGGTCTCAGGGTTTGCCCGCGTCCTCGCTGTCCGGCTCGGTGCTGACCGTGTCCGGCAGCGACTCGGTGATGCTGCCCGGCATCTGGCCGACACGGCGCGTGTCGTCGCCCTGGATGTCGAGGCTGACTTCCTCGGCCACCTCGAAGCGGCCATCCTCCGCGCCTTCTTCTCCCGGCAACAAATTCTCCGAGCGGTTCAGGTCGTCGGTACCCGACTGTGCGGCCTGTTGATCGTCTTGCGGCTTGGCTTGCTGGTCTGGTGTCGTCATGCGTCCTCCATATTTGCGTTGAAGATCATGACGCGATTATCACGCAGAGGAGCCGACGCAGGCGCACGCTACTTGCGCGCCCTGGCTTTCGGCAGGTTCTTTTCCAGGATCGCCCACAGGATCAGGCCATAGGCCAGCAGGCGGATCAGGTAGTGCAGGGGCGAATCCTCGCCGCCGGCATCGTGCAGCGCGGAATACAGGCGGTGCACGCCCTCGATGAAGAAGGAGAGGGCGAAGTACAGGAAAAAGCGGTCGCGCGAATCGCGCCAGAAGCGCAGGAAGAACAGCGCGATGACGAGCGAGCCCATGGTGATGGCGCCGGTGAACAGTTCGGTCATGTCATTCCTTCTCGTAGATCAGGCCATACAGCAGCAGGGCGATGGCGACCAGGGCGCTGATCAGCCGCGCAGGCAGGAAATTAATATCCGGGAAGACGATCTTGTCGAGCAAGAGGAACAGATTGTTCAGCGTCATCACCGCAAAGCAGGAACCACTCCAGAACAGCAGCCGGTAGCGCGTGCGCCGGTAACTCGCGAACAGCAGCCAGGCGCAGGCGAGCGAGGTCAGGATGCACAGGAGATAGATCGTTTCCGCCACTTACGAATCCTTTCGCAGTTTGAAGGCGTCGGCGAATTGTTGCGCCTTGCGGTCGAGGGAAGAGTGAATCAGGTGGGTCACTTCCACCAGGTGCTTCGTATACAGCTCGGCCAGCGCATCGATGCGTTCGCCCAGCTGGGGCGAGCCGGGCCGGTACCCGTAGCAGCCGGGGCTATCGGCGCACGGCGCCACCATGCCGGCGCGGCACAGGTCTTCCAGCAGGGTGTGGGCGGTACGCTCGCGTACGTAGAGGCGCTGGGCCAGCATGTCGCTGTGCCATTCTTGCGCCGGATCGGCGCGCAGCAGCAGCAGCGCTTCGAGGAAGGGTACGGACGGAATGCTGGTCAGCACAAAGCGCCGTAGGTCCTCCGGAATCGGGGCCTTTTCCATTGACGGTGGTTTGTTTCCGTTACGGAATGTTAACAAAAGAGCGCGTATTCTAGAGGATTCCCTTAGACAATGCACAATCAATCGTGCGCCATCTCAGGGTGTTTGTCCTGAAACTGTGCCATGCAGGGCGGGTGAGGGCGGATGTGTCGGCTACAATGCGGGCTCGTTACATTCTTTCAACCGAGCACATGTTTTACAGAATCTTCACTGCGGTGGCGCTGTCCGCCGCACTCATCGCGCCCGGCGCGGCGAGCGCCGCCGGCGCCAGCACCGGCTGTCCTTCACACTACGTCGACGGCCGCGCGCCCGAGATCCGCAACCCCAAGCTGGCGAATGCCACCCGCGAACTCTGCTACGGCGTGTTCGGCGTGATGCACTCCGGGATCACCCGCACGCCGCTGTGGTCGGCGGAGAATTTGCGTGCCGAAAACGTCGCCGCCGCCCAGGGCATGAAACGCGACAACGACTTCCATGCCGAGTCGCGCCTGCCGCGCTCGCAGCGCGCCGAACTGTCGGACTATGCGCGCAGCGGCTTCGACCGCGGCCACCTGGCGCCGAACGGCGACATGCCCGACAAGCGCACCCAGCGCGAAAGCTTCACGCTGGCGAACATGGTGCCGCAGGACGGCGACCACAACCGCCACATCTGGGCGCCGATCGAGGGCGAGGTGCGCAAGATGGCGAAGAAGGAAGGGCAGCTGTACGTGATCACCGGGCCGGCCTTCCTCGGCAACAACCTGCGCAAGGTGGGCAACGTGCTGGTGCCGAGCCACATGTATAAGGTGGTGTACAGCCCGCGCCAGAAAATGGCGGCGGCCTGGTTCACCGAGAACCGCGCGCAGGCCGACATCCAGGTGATTCCCGTAGCCGAACTCGAGCGCATCGTCGGCATCGAATTCCTGCCGTCGCTGAGCCAGCAGCAAAAGGAACGCATGCTGCGCCTGCCCAAGATCAAGCAAAAGAAACAGCCCAAGGAGCGCGACTTCTGGTCGGGCCTGAAAGGATAAGGAGCCAACATGAACGCAAAGAAAAAGTCTGACCCGAACACCTTCGTCCCCTTCGCCAGCGAGGCAGACGTGCTGCACATCGGCGATTTGATGGTGGAGAACCGCCTGGACCGCATCACGCTTTCGGGCGACGTCGACCTGACGCTGGACCAGGCCGGCCTGGCGCTGGCGCGGCGCCTGCATGCGCTGCTCGGCGACATTGTCGGCAAGATGGAGGCGCAGGAATTGCCGGCGCAATTGCCGCCGCCGGCGGTGCAGCAGGTCGAGAATCCGTTTAATTAAGCTTCTATTAAGTTTCGCCCACGGGCGTAGCTCCCTTCGCGCCGGCACGTTTGCTGCCGGCGCCCGCTTGCCGGCCCGCGCCAGCATTCTCCAGAAAGCCTTTATCTACAGGCTTCCTGCGTTTTTCCCGGCTTTTCTTCCGCGCGTTTTACTGCCCAAAAACCTCATCCATTTACTGGGGTCAATGGTGCGCTAGGCCCCGACAGTTTGGAGTAACCTGATCTGGTCTCGCGTCAGCGACCAAACGGAGCCGATTCAATGGCAGGTAACACGTCAGACCCAACAGGACAGGATCTGTTGACGATCCCGGTCGTCGCGGAACAGCTCGCGGTCGGCACCCGTACGGTTGACACCGGGCGCGGCGTCCGCATTCACAAGACCGTAATCGAGCAGCCGGTCACCATCGACGAGCGCCTCGTGCGCGACGAGGTGGAGATCAAGCACGTCGCGGTCGACCGCATCGTCGCGCTGGAAGAGGCGCCCACCACCCGCCACGAAGGCGACACGATGATCGTGCCGATTCTCGAGGAAGTGCTGGTGGTCGAGCGCCGCGTGCGCATCAAGGAAGAGCTCCACATTACCCGTATTCAGCGTGAAGAAACGCATCGCGAAGCGGTCGTGCTGAAGGCCGAACAGGTCAGCATCGAACGCTTCGACGAATCCGGGACCCCGCCAACGAAGTGACCATATTACTGGAGGAATGATCATGCAACATACCCTGATTGCTGTCTTCGACAATCACAACGACGCGGTAAGCGCCAAGAACGAACTGCTGTCCTCGGGCTTCTCGAGCGCCGACGTGCGTCTCTCGCACGGCAACGAGGATCCGGCCATGGCCTCGAAGGGCGTGACCCCGGCCGGCTCGATGACCGACACGAGCGTCACCCGCACCGACGACGAGCCGGGCATCGGTACCAGTATCAAGAACTTCTTCAGCGACATCTTTGGCGCCGATAACGACGAGCACCACACCAAGTACTCGAACGCGGTGGCCCAGGGCAACCACGTGCTGACCGTGAACACCGACAGCGAGCCGGAAGTCGAGCGCGCCGCCGACATCGTCGAGCGCTACGGCCCGGTCGACATCGACGAACAGTCGGAGAAATGGGCCAGCGGTGCAGGCATGGGCGGCAGCATGAACTCGCCTGGCGCCGGCGTGATGGGCGTGGGTGCGGGTGGCCTGCAGCAGTCGCAATCGATGTCGCTGCAGTCGGATAACGACCGCCTGCCGCTGAACCAGCAATCGCTGAACGACCCGAACCCGATGGGCACCACCTACCAGGAACCGATGTCCTCGCACGACCAGCTGAGCGCCGGCACCTACGGCACCGGCAGCGGCAACCTGCAGACCAGCATGGGTTCGAGCAACCCGTCGACCGGCTCCGACGCACTGTCGGGCTCGTCCTCGCTGTCGGGTTCGTCCTCGTCGCTGCAAGGCTCCTCGCTCGAAGGCTCGGCCAAGTCGACCGGCAGCATGCAGGATTCCTCGCTGACCGGCTCCTCGCTGAGCGGCTCGTCGTCGTCGTCCCTGAGCGGCTCCTCCCTGAGCGGCTCGCAGCAGCGCGACACCAGCACAGCCGCGATTCCCGTGGTGCAGGAACAGCTGAAGGTCGGCAAGCGTGAAGTCCAGCGCGGCGGCGTGCGCGTGTTCTCGCGTGTCGTCGAAACCCCGGTCAACGAATCGATCGGCCTGCGCGAAGAGCACGTGAACGTGCAGCGCCGCGCCGTCGACGAGCCGATCAGCACCGCCGACAGCTCGGCCTTCAAGGAGCAGTCGATCGAGATGCGCGAAACGGCTGAGGAAGCCGTGGTCGAGAAATCGGCGCGCGTGGTCGAGGAAGTGACGATCAACAAGGAAGTCACCCAGCGCGAACAGCAGATCAACGACACGGTGCGCCACACCGAAGTCGAGATCGAGCAACTGGGCGGCGGTTCGGCCCGCTCGAGCATGATGAGCGACGACGATTACTACCGCAACCACTTCACCAGCAACTACGGCAGCACCGGCGATTCGTACGACGACTACGCCCCGGCCTACAGCTACGGCTCGGAAATGGCGCGCAACCAGAAGTACAGCGGCCGCCAGTGGGACGACGTCGAAACCGACCTGTCGAGCGACTGGTCGACCCGCGCCGGCAACAAGGCCGGTTCGACCTGGGCCAAGATGAAGAACGCCGTCAAGCATGGCTGGGACCGCATGACGAACGACGACGACGATTCCTACTACCGCAACCACTACAACGCCACCTACAGCAGCGCCGGCACCGGTGACGACTTCGACAGCTACAAGCCGGCCTACAGCTACGGTTCGGAAATGCGCAACAGCGACATGTACCGCAACCGTCCATGGGACGAAGTCGAGCCCGACCTGCGCAGCAGCTGGGACGCACGCTACCCGAACAACGGTGTGTCGACCTGGGACAAGATGAAGGCCGCCGTCCGTCACGGCTGGGACCGCATGACCTCGTAATACTCCGCGCAGCGGCCGGCGGCAATGCCGTCGGCCCAGCGTTAACGACGAAGGGCGCCTCTCGGCGCCCTTCGTTTTTTCCGGAACCTGCCCGGGTAAGCGCAGCTAATCCAACCAGGGTTGGTTAAGCTGCGCTTACGTTTACTCGGCAAACGCCTGCGCCGCCGGCGTGATCGTCACCTTGTCCGCGGAAATCCCCAGCTTCATGTTGCCGATCACCTGGTCTTCGTCCAGCACGGCCTGCGGCTTGGCCGCATCGTACTTGATCGGCGAGAAGGCATCCGACACCAGCGCCTGTTTCAGCCCGGCCGCATCCTTGGTGATCACCACCACCGACAGGTTCTTCGCCGACAGGTGCTTGCGGATCGCCGCGTTCACGTCTGCCGCGGTCAGCTTCGACAGCCCGTCGCGCATCATCTGCGTGAATTCGGGCGTGTCGTACCACTGCGAATCGAGGGCGTAGCCGAGGCGCTGGTCCTGGGTCGCGGTCATCACGAACACGTTCTTCATCAGGTAGCCGCGGGTGGTCTCGAAGTCTTCCTGCGAGATGCCGCTGTCGACCATCTTGCCCAGTTCCGACAGCGCCAGGCGCAGCGTGAAGTGGGCGTTCTGCGGCGCAACCGGACGGATCCACACCTCGAACAATTGCGCCTTGCGGCCCAGGTTAGGACGCGGGAAGAAGCCGTACATGCCGCCCGGGAAGGCTTCGATGTAGGCATAGTCGCCATAGTTCAGGCCGCGCAGTTCGCGGATCTGCTGGTACAGGTGGGCGCTCGAGGCACGGTGCTCGCCGAGCCAGGTCTTGGCCAGCCACAGGGCAGGGAAGTCCGGATGGCGGCGCGTCACTTCCAGGGGCAGGCCGAAGGAGATCGCGGTGGCGCGGGTGTTCTTCTCGATGATCTCGACTTCCAGGCCCTGCGGCTTGCGGCCCTGCGGCACCGTGGTGGCCGGCAGCCCGGCGCCCTGCGGCAGGCGCGCCAGGGCGGTCTTCAGCGAGGCCGTCATGGCATCGCTGACGTCGCCGGAAATGCCGACCCGCACCGCGCCCTGGGTATAGGCCTGCTTGTAGAAGGCCTTGACGTCGTCGAGGGTGATGGCGTCGATGCCCTTCGCCGTGCCCAGTACCGGGTGGCCATATCCGGTGCCGGCGTAGACATTGGCCTGCAGGCGCTCCTTGCCGAACTCTTCCTCGTTATTGTCCTTCAGGTCCAGCTGCAGGGCGTTCTTCTGCGCGTCCTTCAGGCGGCGGAAGTCTTCCTCGCGGAAGCCCGGCTCGATCAGCTGCGGCAGGGCGATGTCCAGGAACTCGTTCCACTTGTCCTTGTGGATCGAGCCGGAGAAGGTGGTCATTTCCTTGTCGACCTGGTCCGAGAAGCTGCCCGCCAGCGGGAACAGCGACTTGGTGATCTCGTCGATCTTGCGCTCGCGCGAACCGGCTTCCGAGACCATGGACGCGGTCAGGGCCGCCAGGCCTTCCTTGCCTTTCGGGTCGTGCGCCGAACCGGCGGCGAACAGCAGCTTGAAGCGCACCTGCGGCAGGGCGGACTTTTGCACCAGCACGTCGAACTTCGCATCCGACGCCTTGGGCGCCAGCGAAGCCAGCTTCGGCAGGGCGTCGATGCCGGCAGGCAAAGCGTCGTGCGCCAGCGTGGTGACGACCATGCTGTCGTCGACCACGTACTTGCGCGCCGCGGCCTGCAAATCGGCCGGGGTCAGGCTGTCGACCAGGCGATAGTAGCGGTTCAGGGTGCCGTAGGAACGGTTGAAGTGCACGTAGGAGGCCAGGGTGGCGGCGATCTGCTCGGTGTTATCCAGCGAGCGGATCAGGCCATACTTGTTGGCCGACTTCGCGTCCGCCAGTTCCTTTTCGGTGACCGGGGTGTCGCGCAGCTGGGCAATGGTCTGCAGGATGGCGTCGCGCACGTAGAGGGCGTCGGCTGGCTTCTTTACGCGCGCGCCGATGGTCGCCAGCGAGGGATCGACGCGGTTCGGCGTGTAGTCGAAGAGTTGGTCGACCTTTTGCTCGTCCTGCACCAGGCGCTTGTACAAGGGCGAGGTCGAGCCGAAGGAAAGCGACAGCAGCATCGAGAGCGCGGCGCCGTCCTTTTGCGTATCCGAGAAGGCCGGCGCGCGGAAGGCCATCGTTACCAGCGGCAGGGTCGCGGTGGGCCAGGGCACGTGGCGGTACAGCGCGCCGCGTGGAGCGGGCTCGGCCGGCACCGGGGCGTTATAGCTGCCCTTTTGCCACTTCGACCAGTATTTCTCGACCATGGCGATGGCCTTTTGCGGCTCGACGTCGCCGGCCACGATGATGGTCGTGCGCTCGGGGCGGTACCAGCGGTCGAAGAAGACCTTCGAATACTCGTACTGGTTGGGCATGTCCTCGATGTCTTTCAGGAAGCCCATCGTGGTGTGCTTGTAGGTGTGGGTGGTGAAGGCGGCGTCGCGCTGCACCTCGAACAGCTTCTGCATCGGGTTCGCGCTGTTCTTGTTGTATTCGCCCAGCACGGCGCGCGATTCGGTCTTGAACGCCTCGATCGGATAGGACAGGTGCTGGAAGCGGTCGGCCTCGACCTTCAGCACGGTTTCCAGGTCTTCCTTGGCGAAGGTGGTGTAGTAGTTGGTAAGGTCGTCGCTGGTGTAGGCGTTCTGGCGCGCGCCGGCTTTCGTGATGACTTCCTGGTACTTCTCGGGCGGGTAGGCCTTCGTGCCGCGGAACATCATGTGCTCGAAGAAGTGGGCAAAGCCCGACTTGCCCGGCTCGACTTCGTTGCGCGAACCGGTCTGCACCGGAATGGTCACCGACACCAGGTTCGGGAAGCCGGTCGGTACCACGATCACCTTCAGGCCGTTGGCCAGGGTCTTTTCGGTGGTCTTGAAAGGCAGGACGTCGTTGCCGGCGGTTTTGCCGGCAGGGGCGGCTTGGGCCGGCGCCGCCTGGACCGGCAAGGTGAATGCCGGCGCGGACAGCGCGAGCAGCGCCATCGGGAAGAGTTTGGACACACTGTCTCCTTGGGAAAAAATCTGGCACGAAGCATAAGATATTCCCCAAGGAATGAACAGTTTTATCACGTATGCATGCCGGCCGCAGGCCTGCATTGCGCGCGGAAAAGCGGAGCGGAGCGGCGCGGCTCAGCCGGGTTCGACCAGCGGCAGGCTGATGCGGTTGCGCCCGAGGTGCTTGGCGCGGTAGAGGGCGGCGTCGGCAATCGCAACCAGCTGGCTGGCGTCGTTGTCGGCGCCGGCAATCGCGGTGGCGGCGCCGATCGACACCGTCACGTGCTGCAGCGGCGCCGGCCCGGCCGGGCCGTACAGGGGCACGCGCAGTTGCTCGACGCGGCGGCGGATGCGCTCGGCGACGATGGCCGCTCCTTTGAGCGACTGGTTCGGCAGGATCACGGCGAATTCCTCGCCGCCGTAGCGGGCCACCAGGTCGTTCGCGCGCATTTCGCTGGCTACCGCGGTGGCGATGCGCTTCAGGCATTCGTCGCCGCCGAGGTGGCCGTGGGCATCGTTGTAAGCTTTAAAGTTGTCGACGTCGACCATCAGCAGCGACAGCGGCTGGTGCTGGCGCAGGGCGCGCTGCCATTCGGCGTTCAGGGTATCGTCGAAACAGCGCCGGTTCGCCAGCCCGGTCAGGCCGTCGCGCGTCGCCAGCTTTTCCAGCGCCATCTGCGCCATCTTTTCGTCGGTCAGGTCGCGCAGCGACTCAACCACCGCCGTGACCTGGCCGTGCTGGTCGAAGATCGGGCTGGCGTCGACGGCCAGGTAGCGGCGCTTGCCGGCGCGCGGCATGTCGCACCAGGTTTCCACGGACAGGTGGGCATTCGCGGCCTGCATAAGCGGCTGACCAAGCGGTTGCGGCTTGCCGTGGCGCGGGTAGATGTGGCGCACTTCGTCGGTGCGGTTCTGCAGCACCAGGTCGGCGAGGGTGGGGCGGGGGTGGTCGTAGAAACTGTGCCAGTGCTTGTTGGTGCCGACGATCTCGTCCGCCGGCACGCCGGTCAGGCGCTCGCAGGCGCGGTTCCAGATCAGGACATGGGCGCTGCTGTCGAGGACAAAGACGGGGATCGCCAGGGTTTCCATCAACTGGTGGGCGAAGCCGAGATCCTTGCCATGCGCCACGACGCCGGGCGTGGCATCGAGCGAGCGCTGCATGTGTGTGCTGGTCATGAGGCGGCCTTATCGAAGTTCCGTTAAGCAATCTATTGATCGCTGACAAGGACCGATTCTGCTACCTCAGGCTTTCCGAGCTATTGACGTGCAGCAATATTCACAGGCTTGACTTCTCAGCCGGGGACTACCCCATGCACGCCGGATACCACGATCGCCAGCCGCTTGCCGCCGCCCGGCAGGGCCTCGGCGTGCACGGCGCCGCCGGCGGCCGCTACCCGTTCGCGCAGCGCAGCCACGGCGCCGGCGCAGCTGCCGTCGGCATCGCCATCGTCTTCGATGCACAGGGACAGGCGCGCGTTGCTGCGGCTCAGCTGCACACCGACCCGCGTGGCGCGGGCGCTGCGGGCGATCTGGGCCAGGGTTTCCTGCAACGCGCGGTAGAGCAGGGCGTCGGTGTCGGCGTCGCGCTCGTCGTCGCCGGCGCTGGCCTCGAACTGGTGAGCGATGCCGTTCAGCCGCGTGAACTCGGCCAGCTGGCGCGCCATCGCGTCGCCCAGGCGTTCGCCGGCGGCCAGCGGACGCAGTTCGCCGGCCAGCACGCGCAGCGCGCGCAGCGCCAGGTCGAGCGTGCCGATCATGGCGCCCGTCTTCTGGTGGGTGGCCGGGTGGATGCCGGCGCTCGCCACCTGCAGCAGCGACATTTCGCCGCGCAGGGCGACCAGGACCTGGCCGAGCTCGTCGTCGATGTCGCGGGCGATCCGCTTGCGCTCGCCGTCGCGCACGCTTTCCTGCTGGCGCACGACGCGCGTCAACACGGTTTGCGTATCGGCCAGCGTGCCCTCGGCAACCTGGCGCGCCTTTTGCTCGAGGCAGAGGCGGGCGGCCAGTTCGCGCGCGCGGTCGTCGAGGTCGATGCTGCGGCGCAGCAGCAGGCACAGGGCGCCGGCCGCGCCCAGCAGCCAGATCAGCGCGGTCACGGCCGAGGAGGGGAAAGCACTGCCGGGCAGGCCGGCGGCAAGCGCGCAGGCGCCCACGATCATCAGGCCTGGGGCGGCACCGGCTGTACGAACAAAGGCTGATTTCATGGCGATCCTTCCGACGGGTTATCAGAACTTTCCGGCACACAAGTTACCGCTTGTCGTAGCGGCGGGTGTTGTTGGCGCTCAAAGCCCGTGCCGTATGGCAATAACCACAGCGGCGAAGGGCGGATGGCCCGGGGGTCGGCAAAGGGGGCGGCGCGCGGTTATAATGGCCGGTTGACGAGAGGCTTAACGTGACTTACAGCATCAAAGAGATTTTCTACACCTTGCAGGGCGAAGGCGCCCATGCCGGGCGGCCGGCGGTATTCTGCCGCTTCTCCGGCTGCAACCTGTGGACCGGGCGCGAAGCCGACCGGGCCACCTCGGTCTGCCAGTTCTGCGACACCGACTTCGTCGGCACCGACGGCGAACGCGGCGGCAAGTTCCGCGACGCCGCCAGCCTGGCGGCCGAAATCGACGGCCTGTGGCCGGCCACCTACGCGCCCAGCAAATACGTGGTCTTCACCGGCGGCGAGCCGCTGCTGCAGCTGGACACGGCCCTGATCGAGGCCATGCATGCGCGCGGCTTTACGATCGCCATCGAGACCAACGGCACCCTGCCGGTGCCGGCCGGCGTGGACTGGGTCTGCGTCAGCCCGAAGATGGGCTCGACACTGGTGGTCGGGAAGGGCAACGAAATCAAGGTCGTGATCCCGCAGGCGAACCAGGACCTGGCGGCCTACGAGCACCTGGACTTCGAGCATTTCTTCGTGCAGCCGATGGATGGCCTGCTGGCCGCCCAGAACACCCGCCTGGCGATCGAAACCTGCCGCCGCAACCCGAAATGGAAGCTCAGCCTCCAGACCCATAAACTCCTGCAAATACCTTAACTGGACGACAAGCTGATGCTGACCATCACCCGCAAACTCGAATTCGATGCCGGTCACCGGATTCCCGACCACAAAAGCCAGTGCCGCAACCTGCACGGGCACCGCTACACCCTGGAAATCACGCTGATCGGCGAAGTCATCCAGGCTGAAGGCAATTCCGACAACGGCATGATCATGGATTTCTCGGACATCAAGGCGCTCGCCAAGGAGCACCTGGTCGACGTCTGGGACCATGCCTTCCTGGTGTACGAAAAGGACGACAAGGTCCGCGAGTTCCTGTCCAGCCTGCCGGGCCACAAGACCGTGGTGATCGACCGTATCCCGACCGTGGAAAACCTGGCGCAAGTGGCTTTCGGCATCCTGAAGGCGGCTTACACCGACCGCTTCGGCACCGGCCTGCGCCTGCACAAGCTGGTGCTGCACGAGACCCCGAACTGCTGGGCCGAGATCACCGATGCCTGATGCCGTGCAAGCTGCCGAACCGGCTGTGGAATCGGCTGCCGAACTGGCTGTGGGATCGGTTGCAGACCCGTCCGCGCCGCCGGCAGCGGACACCCGCGACCAGGGCTTCATGCGCCTCGCGCTGCAGCAGGCCGAACGCGCACGCTTGGAAGGCGAGGTGCCGGTCGGCGCCGTGGTGGTGAAGGATGGCGAAGTCGTGGCGGTCGGCTACAACCAGCCGATCGGGCGCCACGATCCCACCGCCCACGCCGAGGTGAGCGCGCTGCGCGCCGCCGCCGAAAAGCTCGGCAACTACCGGCTGCCGGGCTGCGAACTATACGTCACGCTCGAACCCTGCGCCATGTGCTCGGGCGCGATGATGCATGCGCGCCTGGCGCGCGTGGTGTATGCCGCCAGCGACCCGAAGACCGGCGTCTGCGGCTCGGTGCTCGATCTGTTCTCGCACGACGTGCTGAATCACCATACCGAGGTGACCGGCGGCGTGCTGGCCGAGGAAGCCAGTGCGATGCTGAAAAGCTTTTTTGCCGAACGCCGCGCCGCTGCGCGCAAAACTGTCGGCCAGGCGCAACTCTAGGGCGCTGCCCGGCGCGGCATGCCGTCCGTCGCCCCGGCGCACGCTTGCCCCTGAGCGCCGCCGCCGCGCTGAAAATGCTATGCTGGTTTTGCGCGCTGCCGACAGGCAGCCGAGGAGACCAGCCTTGTTTTGCCCGAGCCCATTCAATCCACGCACCAGCCGGCAGCCCAGCATGCCGACCGCACCGCCATGCCGACGCTGACCGCCAACGGCATCCGCATCGCCTTCGACACCGCCGGGGACGCCAAGTCCACGCCGGTGCTGCTGATCCACGGCCTGGGCATGCAGCTCACCAACTGGCCCGACGAATTCGTCGACGGCCTGGTCGAGCTGGGCTTCTACGTCATCCGCTTCGACAACCGCGACTGCGGCCTGTCCACCAAGTTCGACAGCGCCGGCAAGCCCAGCCTGGTGTGGAGCTGGCTCAAGTCCCGATTGAAGCTGCCGTTCAAGCCGCCCTACGGCCTGGAAGACATGGCCGGCGACGCCCTCGGCGTCCTCAGCGCGCTCGGCATCGCCCGCGCCCACGTGGTCGGCGTCTCGATGGGCGGGATGATCGGCCAGATCCTGGCGGCGCGCCATCCGCAACGGGTGCTCAGCCTCACGTCCATCATGTCGAGCAGCGGCCGGCGCGGCTTGCCCGGCCCCACGGCATCGGCGCGCCATGCGCTGCTGCGCGCCCCGGCCGACCCGAAGGACGTCGATTCCATCCTCGACCAGGCAGTGGCCGTGCAGCAGGCGATCGGCAGCCCGGCCTATCCGACGCCGGAAAAGCAATTGCGCCGGCGCGCCGCACGCTCGCTGCGGCGCTGTTATTGCCCGGCCGGCGTCACGCGCCAGATGCTGGCGATTGCCGGCGCCGCCGACCGCAGCGCGCTGCTGCAGTCGATCGCCGCGCCGACCCTGGTGATCCACGGCGCCTGCGACCCGCTGGTGCCGCTCGCCTGCGGCGAAGACGTGGCGGCCCAGGTGCCGGGCGCGCGCCTGGAGGTCATCGAAGGCATGGGCCACGACCTGCCGGCCCAGCTGAACGAGCGGATGCTTGCCTTGATCGACGCCCATGCGCGCGGTAAGATGGCTTTCGACTCAACACCGCGCCTCTTCGTCAAACAGTGATCACCTCCCAACTCGGCGTCGCGATCGTCGCGCCCGCCGGCCATACGCACGACCTCGATTCCATCGCCCGCGGCATCGCCCGTCTCGAAGCGCGCGGCTGCCTGGTCCACAATTACTACGACCCCGACGCCGTCCACCTGCGCTTCGGCGGCACCGACGCCGCCCGCCTGGCCCAGCTGTATGCGGCGGCCGATGACCCCGACGTCCAGGTGGTGATGGCGCTGCGCGGCGGCTACGGCCTGACGCGCCTGCTGCCCGACATCGACTTTGAACGCCTGGCCGCCAGCGGCAAGCTGTTCGTCGGCTTTTCCGACATCACGGCCCTGCACATGGGCCTGTACGCGAAAACCGGCGCGCTCAGCTATGCCGGGCCGATGCTGGCGGGCGACTTTGGCGCCCTCGAGCCGGTCGATTTCACGCTCGACCAGTTCTGGTCCTGCCTGGCGGGGCCGACGCACACCATCGTCGAGCAGGTTTGCGGCAACCCGGCGCTGGACGTGCGCGGCACCATCTGGGGCGGCAACCTGGCGATGCTGGTGTCACTGCTCGGCACCGCGTATTTCCCGTCCATCGAAGGCGGCATCCTGTACGTGGAAGACGTGAGCGAGCATCCGTTCCGGGTCGAGCGCATGCTGCTGCAGCTGATGCAGGCCGGGGTGCTGGCGCGCCAGCAGGCGGTTGTGCTGGGCGACTTTTCCGGCTACAGGCTGGGGCCGATGGACAACGGCTACGATTTCGACGCCATGCTGGCCCACTTGCGCGCCACGCTGCCGCTGCCGGTGCTGACCGGCCTGCGTTTCGGCCATGGCCCGTGCCGCGTGACGATACCCTTCGGCGCCCAGGCACGCCTGGTGTCGGATGCCGAAGGGTTCAGCATCAAACTCTCAGATTACCCGACCATCCGCTGCGCCTGAGGACGCGCCGAGGCCGGCTTGCCCCAGTGCGCATTCAGCCAGGCGCGCGCCGGCTTTTCGACGAGGTAGTGGGCAGCGGCCCCGACCAGCAGCGACAGCCCCAGGCCGAGGGCCGGATGCATGCCCTCGTGCCGCACCAGTTGATAAAAGGGTTGCTGCCACAGGTAGAGCGAGAACGACCAGACGCCGAGCTGGCGCAGCGGGGCGAACTCGAACACCCGGATCACGGCCTGCGGCGCATGCTGCAGCCGGTTCACCGCCAGCGCAAAGGCGCCGCAGCCCAGCAGCATGCGCAGCGGCGCCGGCGCCGACCACCAGTGCGCGGCGATACCTATCACCAGCAAGGCTGGTACCGCCATCCAATCCCAGCGCGAAGGACGCGCGCCCAGGCCCAGCAGGAACACCAGGCTCGACGCAAAAATGCCGAAAGCCGATACCTCGGAATGCAGCCACAGGCGCGAGAGCGCGGCGCCGCTGTGGGTCCAGGCATACAGCAGGGCGACCAGGCTGATGGCGGCCGTGGCCGCGCCCACCGCGCGCACGCTGCGGCGACGGCTGGCACGGGTGAGCAGCGCCAGCAGCGACAGCAGGACGTAGGCGTGTTCCTCGACGCTGAGCGACCAGATATGCCCGAAAGGCATGCGCCAGGGCCCGTCCGGCACGATGTAGTTATTCGTGAAGGTGGCGGCGCTGGCCAGCTCGAGCACGCTCAGGTCGCGCCCCGCGACCAGGAAAGCAAGCGTCGTCACGGCCAGAAACAGGTACACCGAAGGAAAGATGCGCGCGACACGGCGCCGGTAGAAGATTCCCAGCGGCTGCTTCTGGACGAACAGGATGCGCGTCATCAGCAGTCCCGACAGCACGAAGAACAGGTTCACACCCAGGGTCCCGAAGTTGATGCCGGGTACCGGATAGAAGTGGCCGAGGAGCAGGGCGGCGATGGCAGCGCCGCGCCAGCCGTCCAGGCAGGCGATATGCTTGGGATCGGACATGAAGTTGCCTTGTTATTAAGCAAACCTGAAATGTACTTACAAGTTTTGTTTATGGCAATTTACTTTGAATAAAATTGCATAAAAAACACAACAGCAGGATGACCAGGGCTCGTGCGGCCGGCCTGCGCGACGTTCTGCCGCCGCGGTCACAGTCCGCCATCGCATATCGGAACGACATTCCTAGGCTCGCCGCTGGCGAAAATGGTAAAATCGACGGTTAATTGCAAAGTTCGTACAAACCCTGTCCGAACTTCGCGCAAACCCTGCTTTAAAGGTCACCCCAGTGCTCAGTACAGCCAATATCACCATGCAGTTCGGCTCCAAGCCGTTGTTCGAGAACATTTCCGTCAAGTTCGGCGAAGGCAACCGCTACGGCCTGATCGGCGCCAACGGTTGCGGCAAGTCGACGTTCATGAAGATCCTGGGCGGCGACCTGGAACCGTCGGCCGGCAACGTCAGCCTCGACCCGGGCGAGCGCCTCGGTAAACTGCGCCAGGACCAGTTCGCGTACGAAGACGTGCGCGTGCTCGACGTCGTCATGATGGGCCACACCGAGCTGTGGAACGCCATCGCCGAGCGCGACGCCATCTACGCCAATCCGGAAGCCACCGACGACGACTACATGAAAGCCGCCGAGCTCGAAGGCAAGGTCGCCGAATTCGACGGCTACTCGGCCGAAGCGCGCGCCGGCGAACTGCTGCTCGGCCTGGAAATCGCGAGCGAACTGCACCAGGGCCCGATGAGCGCCGTGGCGCCGGGCTGGAAGCTGCGCGTGCTGCTGGCCCAGGCCCTGTTCTCGAACCCGGACATTCTGCTGCTCGACGAACCAACCAACAACCTGGACATCAACACCATCCGTTGGCTGGAAGACGTGCTGAACCAGCGCAATTCGACGATGATCATCATTTCCCACGATCGTCACTTCCTGAACCAGGTCTGCACCCACATCGCCGACATGGACTACGGCACCCTGAAGGTGTATCCGGGTTCCTACGACGACTACATGCTGGCCTCGACCCAGGCGCGCAACCAGCAGCTGGCGAACAACGCCAAGGCGAAAGAGAAGGTCGCCGAGCTGCAGGACTTCGTGCGCCGCTTCTCGGCCAACAAGTCGAAAGCCCGCCAGGCCACCTCGCGCGCCAAGATGATCGACAAGATCAAGATCGAGGAATTCAAGCCGTCCTCGCGCGCCTATCCGTTCGTGCGCTTCGAAGGCGAGAAGAAACTGCACCGCCTGGCCGTGGAAACCGAGGGCCTGACCAAGGCCTACGACCGCACCCTGTTCAAGAACTTCTCGATCATGGTCGAAGCGGGCGAGCGCATTGCGATTATCGGCGCCAACGGTGCGGGCAAGACCACGCTGCTGCGCTGCATCGGCGGCGCCGCGATCACCGGCCTGGACGCCGACCACGGCCGCGTGAAGTGGGCCGAGAACGCGAACGTTGGCTACATGCCGCAGGATCCGACCGAGGAATTCCCGAAAGACGACATCCTGACCGACTGGATGGGCCGCTGGACGAAAGAGGGCGACGACGACCTGGCCGTGCGCTCGATCCTGGGCCGCCTGTTGTTCGGCGGCGACGAAGTCAAGAAATCGGTCAAGGTCCTGTCCGGTGGCGAAAAGGGCCGCATGATGTACGGTAAGCTGATGCTGGGCCGTCACAACGTGATGCTGCTCGACGAGCCGACCAACCACATGGACATGGAATCGATCGAGTCGCTGAACATCGCGCTCGATAAATACGAAGGCACGCTGATCTTCGTCTCGCACGACCGCGAGTTCGTCTCCTCGCTGGCCACGCGCGTGCTCGAAGTGAAGGAAAACGAAGT
Organism: Massilia sp. IC2-278; assembly: GCF_020708045.1. Classification (GTDB taxonomy): domain Bacteria; phylum Pseudomonadota; class Gammaproteobacteria; order Burkholderiales; family Burkholderiaceae_D; genus Telluria. The sequence goes on along the minus strand of NZ_JAJFES010000001.1, from coordinate 824,173 downwards.
TGTCGACTTCCGCGGCACCTACGAAGAGTACCTGACCAGCCAGGGCATCGACTAAACCGATGCATGTTCGCATCGTGGACGGCTGTGCCGTCCACGCGTTCAACCGGCGCCGCTGATCCGGCGCCGTTTTTGTATTCATTGACGAATCCGCTGCGATGAACATCCCCATCAAAACCTTCGAATACGACCACCCGCAGGACGGCGCCGCCTGCACCGCCCATGCCTGGGCCAAGGTCCCCGCCACCCCGACGCCTGAAGAAAAGGCGGAACTGAAAGACCGCATCCGGCGCCTGCTGAAAGAAAAGGAAGCGGTGCTGGTCGCCCACTACTACGTCGACCCCGAGCTGCAGGACCTGGCCGAGGAAACCGGCGGCTGCGTCTCCGACTCGCTGGAAATGGCGCGCTTCGGCCGCGACCATCCGGCCAAGACCCTGGTGGTGGCCGGCGTGCGCTTCATGGGCGAGACCGCGAAGATCCTCAGCCCCGAAAAAACCATCCTGATGCCGGACCTGGAAGCGACCTGTTCGCTCGACCTGGGCTGCCCGGCCGACGAATTCGCCGCCTTCTGCGACCAGCATCCAGACCGCACCGTGGTCGTCTACGCGAATACCAGCGCCGCCGTGAAGGCACGCGCCGACTGGATGGTGACCTCGTCGATCGGCCTCGACATCGTCAGGCACCTGCACGAGCAGGGGAAAAAGATCCTGTGGGCGCCGGACCGTCACCTGGGCTCCTACATCCAGAAAGAGACCGGCGCCGACATGCTGCTGTGGCAAGGCTCCTGCCTGGTGCACGACGAGTTCAAGGGCATCGAACTCGACCTCCTGAAGATCGAGTATCCCGACGCGAAGGTGCTGGTGCACCCCGAGTCGCCCGCCAACGTGGTGGCCCAGGCCGACGTGGTCGGCTCGACCACCCAGCTGATCAACGCCGCGCAAACGATGGATGCCACCACCTTCATCGTCGCCACCGACAACGGCATCCTGCACAAGATGCGCATGGCGGCACCGGGCAAGACCTTCATCGAAGCCCCGACCGCCGGCAACAGCGCCACCTGCAAGAGCTGCGCGCACTGCCCGTGGATGGCGATGAACGGCCTGAAGAACCTGGCCGAGGTGCTCGAATCCGGCGCCAACGAAGTCTTCGTCGACCCCGCCGTCGGCAAGGAAGCCGTGCGCGCCATCGACCGCATGCTCGATTTCGCCGCCGCCAAGAAGGCAAAGGCGCTGCCGACCGGCGCGCTCGAACAGAACACCACGCTTTTCTCTGGAGTAGGCCCAGCATGACGACCTTGCGTAATCCGCATTCCCAGTTCGACGACAAACTGCAAGCCGCCTTCGAACAGAACATCCTCGCCGCGCTGCTGGAAGACGTGGGCACCGGCGACCTGACCGGCATGCTGGTCCCAACCGAACCACGCGTGCAGGCGCGCGTGATCGTGCGCGAAGCCGCCGTGCTGTGCGGCGCGCCCTGGTTCGAAGGCGTGATGCTGGCCATCGACCAGGACACCGAGATCAGCTGGCAGTATGCCGAGGGCGACCTGATGGCGGCCGATTCGGTGGTCTGCACGATCGAGGCCTCGCCGCGTTCGCTCCTGACGGCCGAACGCGCGGCGCTGAACTTCATGCAGCTGCTGTCGGGCGTGGCCAGCGCCACCCGCACCTACGTCGACGTGGTACAGGGCACGAACGCCGCCATCCTCGACACCCGCAAGACCCTGCCGGGCCTGCGCCAGGCGCAGAAGTACGCGGTGCGCGTCGGCGGCGGCCAGAACCAGCGCATGGCGCTGTACGACGGCATCCTGATCAAGGAGAACCACATCGCCGCCGCCGGCGGTGTGACCCGCGCGCTGGAGAATGCGGCAGCGCTGAACGCCGGCGTCACCGTGCAGATCGAAGTCGAGACCATCGCCCAGCTCGAAGAAGCGCTGGCCGCCGGCGTGCAATCGGTCTTGCTGGATAACTTCGACCTGGACATGATGCGCGAAGCGGTGAAAGTGAACGCCGGCCGCGCCCTGCTGGAAGCCTCGGGCGGCATCAACATGGGGACCGTGCGCGCCATCGCCGAAACCGGCGTCGACCGCATCTCGATCGGCAGCCTGACGAAAGACGTCCGCGCCACCGACTTCTCGCTGCGCATCGTCGGCTGAACGGGTAGGGTGGGTACTTGTACCCACCTGGTATGCGCTATGGCGGTCCGTAGGGTGGGTACTTGTACCCACCTGGTATGCGTTGTGGCGCTCCGTAGGGTGGACACCTGTGTCCACGCGGTATAGAACCGCCGTGTCTCCCGCCGCCGCCCGGCACCTGCAACGTCTGCGTTCCACCTCACCCCAGCAGGCGCACCACCTGCGGCAGCAACTGCTCGGCCGAATCCTCGATCTTTATCGAGATCAGGTCATCCGCACGCGTACGTCCCAGGTTCACGGCGGCAATCGGCTTGCCCGCTGCCGCCGCCATGCGGCAAAACCGAAAGCCCGAAAATACCATCAGCGAGGACCCCACCACCAGCAGGGCGTCGGCCGCCTCCATCAACGCCAGCGCATGCGCCGTGCGCGCCGGCGGCACGTTATCGCCGAAGAACACCACGTCCGGCATCAGCGTGCCGCCGCAGTGCGGGCAAACCGGCAGCGTGAAGTCCCCCAGCGACTCCGGCTCGATCTGGGCGTCGCCATCCGGCAGCGGCACGGCCATGGCCCCGAGCAGGTGCGGGTTCGCTTCCTCCAGCATGCCCTGCACCAGCGCACGCGGCATCAGGGTCCGGCAATCGAGGCAGACCACGGTGTGGATGTTCCCGTGCAGTTCCAGCACGGCGCGGCTGCCGGCCTGCTGGTGCAGGCCGTCGACGTTCTGGGTCAGCACCGGGCCGATGCGCCCCGCGTATTCGAGCGCGGCCAGCGCCGCGTGGCCCGCGTTCGGCCGCGCCTGCGCCAGCGTCGGCCAGCCGACCATGCTGCGCGCCCAGTAGCGGCGGCGCACGGCTTCGAGCTTGCGGAACTCCGGGCCCTGGATCGGCTGGCGGCCGCGGCGCACGCCGTCGCGGTCGCGGTAGTCGGGGATGCCCGAGGCGGTGGACAGGCCGGCGCCGGTCAGCACCAGCGTGTTCGGGTGGCGCGCCAGGAACGCCGCCAGCATTTCGGCAAAGACCTCGGCCCGTTCGGTGATCGTGAATCCTTCAGACATGGTGCGGCCTCCTCCTGTCTGCCGATCCTAGCACTCCCGCATCAGCCCTGGCGCGCAGACACGGCGATGCCACCCACGATGAGCAGGAAAGCCAGCGCATGGTAGAGGTGCGGCGCCTCGCCCAGAAAGGCGGACGACAACAGCGCCGTGAACAGTGGCGTCAGGTTGATGAAGAAGGCGCCCAGCGCCGGCCCGGCGCGCTGCACGCCCGCGCCCCAGCAGCGCATGGCGATGATCGCCGGCCCGATCGCCACGTACAGCAGGGCGGCCGCCACCGGCCAGCTCCAGGCGACGTCGACACCCTTGAGCGCCCACTCGACGCCGGAGAACGCACCCGACCACAGCACGCCGTACACCACCTGCGTCAGGAGGAAGGCGGCCCAGTCGGCGCGTATGCCGGGCACGTCGCGCTGCTGCATCAGCAGCCAGCTGTAGAAGGACCAGGCGATCGTCGCCAGGATCATGTACAAATCCCCACTTACCAGGCGCAGCGCGGCCAGCTGGCCGAGATCGCCGCGGCACAGCACCACCAGCACGCCGGCGATGGACAGCACGGCGCCGCCGACCTGGCGCGGCTTGACCGGCACCTTGAAGAACAGGCGTCCGACCAGCAGCATCCACACCGGCAGGCCCGAGGCCACCAGGGTCACGTTGATCGGCGTCGAGCTTTGCAGCGCCAGGTATTGCAGCGAGTTGTAGAGGCCGATGCCGAACAGGCCGAGCAGGGCGTAGCGGCGCCAGTTGGCCAGCAGGCCGCTGCCATTCTTCAGCGCCGCGCGCCCCAGCGGCAGCAGCACCAGCAGCGCGATCGACCAGCGCAGCAGGTTCAGGGTCATGGGCGGAACGGCGTCGCGCACCAGGCGGCCGACGATGGCGTTGCCGGCCCAGAGCACCGGCGGCACGGTCAGGAGCAGGGCGGTGGAGACGGTGAGCTTGCGGTTCATGGGGTCCCGGACGCTTGGCGCAGACTCAGCGCCTGAGCGGCGTGAGCACGCTCGGCAGGGCTTTCGGCAGGGTGTCGGGATAATCGCGCGAGTAGTGCAGGCCGCGGCTTTCGCGGCGCGACAGCGCGCTGTTCACGATCAGCGAGGCCACGTCGACCAAATTGCGCAGTTCCAGCAAGTCGTGCGTGATGCGGAAGTTGCGGTAGTACTCGTCGATTTCTTCCTTCAGCAGGGCGATGCGGTGCTGGGCCCGCTCCAGGCGCTTGGTGGTGCGCACGATGCCGACGTAGTTCCACATGAAGCGACGCAGCTCGTCCCAGTTGTGGGCGATGACCACTTCCTCGTCGGCGTTGGTGACGCGGCTTTCGTCCCAGGGTGGCAAGACCGGGCTTTCGATACGCGGGGCGGCGGCGATCTGGCTGGCGCAGGCGCGGCCCACGACCACGCATTCGAGCAGCGAATTGCTGGCCAGGCGGTTCGCGCCATGCAGGCCGGTACAGGCCGTTTCGCCGACCGCGTACAGGCCGGGAATGTCGGTGCGGCCGGCCAGGTCGGTCACCACGCCGCCGCAGGTGAAGTGCACGGCCGGCACGACGGGAATCGGTTCCTTCGTGATGTCGATGCCCAGTTCCAGGCAGCGTGCGTAAATGGTCGGGAAGTGCTCCTGCAGGAATTCCGGGCTCTGGTGGCTGATGTCGAGGTGGACGTAGTCCAGGCCGCGCTTCTTCATCTCGAAGTCGATAGCGCGCGCCACCACGTCGCGCGGGGCCAGTTCGCCGCGTTCGTCGTGGGCCGGCATGAAGCGCGTGCCGGCCGCCACGCCGGCTTCCGGCGGCAGCTTCAATAATCCGCCTTCGCCGCGGATCGCCTCGGTGATCAGGAAGGACTTGGCATAGGGGTGGTACAAGCAGGTCGGGTGGAACTGGATGAATTCCATGTTCGACACGCGACAGCCGGCGCGCCAGGCCATGGCGATGCCGTCGCCAGTGGCGGTGTCCGGGTTGGTCGTGTACAAATAGACCTTGCCGGCGCCGCCGGTGGCCAGCACCGTGTGCTCGGCCTCGAAGGTCAGCACCTTGCCGGTCGATTCGTCCTGCACGTACAGGCCATGGCAGCGCGGCTGGCCGACCAGGGCAGGGGCGCCGCCATGCACGCCCTTGCCGGTAAGTTTATCGGAGGTGATGACGTCGATCGCGCAGTGGTGTTCGAACAGCGCGATGTTCGGGTGCGCGCGCACCTTCTGTTCCAGGGTCACCTGCACCGCGTGGCCGGTGGCGTCGGCGGCGTGGATGATGCGGCGCTGGCTGTGGCCGCCCTCGCGCGTCAGGTGAAAGCCGAGTTCGGCCGATGCGTCGCGCGTAAACGGGACGCCCTGTTCGATCAGCCATTCGATCGCTTCGCGCCCGTGTTCGACGATGTAGCGGGTGGCCACTTCGTCGCACAGGCCGGCGCCGGCCACCAGGGTATCGGCGATGTGCTGGTCGTGGCTGTCGCCGGAATCGAGCACGGCGGCGATGCCGCCCTGGGCCCAGTTGCTGGCGCCGTCGAGGAGGGCGCGTTTCGAGATGATTGCTACCTTGCGCGTCTGGGCGAGATGCAAAGCCACCGACAAGCCGGCCAGACCGCTGCCGACGATTGCGACGTCAAATTTCATGGCAAGTCTACTGTTTGGACAAGAGCGCCACTATAGACGATTTGGCACCCATCCGTCTTGCCCCCGCGGCGACGGCGGCCGTTCGATCACCACGAGGTGAGCCAGCTGGTGCTGGCCGCCGCCACCGCTTCGCGCCAGTCGCTGCGGCTGAAGCCCACGTCGGCGCCGGCGATCTCGACCCGGCGGCAGTGCGCGCGGCGCCGCTCGAGCAGGCGCGCGGTGCGCTCGAACGCCGGGTCGGCGCTGCCCAGCACCAGCAGGATGTGGCCGCTGTAGGCGTCAAAGGCGCTGGCCAGTTCGGGCGGCAGGGCCGGCGGCGGTGCGCCGCGCAGGCCCGGCAGGCGGCGCCGCAGCAGCTCCGGCGCCAGGCGGTGGATGTAGCGCAAAGCGCCGGTCGTGCCGGACTCCAGGGGCGGCAGCTCGGGATTGAACAAGGCCAGGCCGGTGACGCGCGGGTCCCCCGCGGCATACAGGGCCGCCGCGCGCGTGGCGTCGCCGGCGGCGAGAATGACGGATTCTTTCATTTCGGGTACGTGGATAAAAAATTCCTTCATCGCGGCGGCCAGGTCGCTGTCGTCGGAACGCTCGCTCTCGCGGCCCTCGCTGTCGCCGGCGCCGCTGCGGTCGAAGCGCATCACGGCCACGCCGCGCCCGGCCAGCAGGCGCGCCAGCAGCGTGAACTGGCGGTGGCTGCCGGTGCGGTACTGGCGGCTGTCGGCCAGCACCAGCAGGCCGCGCACCAGCGGGCGTTCGGGCACGTCGACGATGCCGATCAGGGCATTGCGGCCGGAAGAAAAACGCAGGGCGCGCTGTTCGAGCTTCATGTCGGTTCTCCCGCGAACAGGCTGGCGGTGGCGGTGCGCAGCTCGGGGCAGTCGAGGTGGCCGGCGCCGCTCCAGTCGGGCGCCCCTTCCAGCTGGTAGTAATGCAGCTGGGCGCCACCGGCGGCCCAGCGCGCCTGCATGCGCGCGGCGCCGGCGGCGGCGCGCGCCGGCGCCGACCCGGCGTAGGCCAGCCAGTGGATGTCGCAGGGCGGCAGGGTCAGCTGGGCGGCGTCGCAGGCGTCGATGGCTTTCACCAGCGGCACCGCCACCTCGAAGCCGGCCACCTCGATCGCGCCGTGCACCGCCAGCTGGGCGCGCAGGGCCGAGGTGCTGCGCGGCGCGCCGGGCGCCGGGTCGCGCAGTTGCTCGGACAGGCGCAGGAAGCCGTTGATGCAGGCGCGTCCGCTCAGGTACGGCTGCCACAGCAGCAGGCGGCGCGGCCTGATCTGCGCCGCCACGTCCAGGGCCAGCAGGCCGCCCAGGCGCAGGCCCCACAAGGTCAGGGGGCCGGTATCGCGCTCGGCCAGCCAGTTCGCGGCCAGCACCAGGTCTTCACGCCACAGGTGCCAGCGCCCGGCGCTGAATTCGCCGCAGCTGTCGCCGCAGCCGAAAAGGTCGATCTGCAGCACCGCGAAGCCGAGCTCGGCGAATGCGCGCGACTGCAGGGCCGCCATGCGCCGCGTGCGCGTCAGTTCGTCGGCGAAGGGATGGACGTAGAGGATTGCCCCGCGCGGCGCCACCTGGGGATTCGGCGCGTGATACAAACTGAAGCGCGTGCCCGGTTCGGCGTCGAAGAAGAAGGGTTCCACGCGCGGCGTGGACAAGAGCGGGGCATTCATGGCGTGGATCTCCTGCACTGGCGCGGCGCGGCGCGTCGGTGACGTGCGTGTCGTAGCCGGGTGAACATGTCAGGAACATGCATTTATGTCATTTGACACGCGCTCGGGCGTGGCGTCTTGATTGCCGACAGCGGAACGGTCGCAATATCAATTGATACGGGTCAATGATCCCCGTGCAGATTTTCTCAATGATGAATCTTTATGCACAGCATCATTGGAGACGAGATGGCCGAATTGATCCATGAACTGGTCGAGCGCATTGCGGCGCGCGCACCGTCCGCCACCGCCTTGCGCCACGGCGCGGCGCGCATCAGTTATGCCGGGCTGGCGGCAGCCGCCGCGGCCGTCGCTGCCGCCCTGGTCCAGAGCGGCGCCGGGCGCGACGAGCGGGTCGCGCTCTGCCTGCCCGCCTGTCCCGAAAGCGTGGCCGCCATGCTGGGCGCCTCGGCCGCAAGCTGCGCTTTTGTTCCGCTCGATCCGGCGCTCGACCCGCTGCGACTGCTGGCCCAGCTGCGCCACAGCGGCGCGCGCGTGCTGGTGGCCGGCGCGGCGCAGGCGGCGGCGCTGGCCGGCCTGCTTGCCGATTGCCCGGCGCTGCGCCAGGTCGTGGTGCTGGGCGGTGGGCAGCGCCCGGCCCGGGGTGGCACGGGCCCGCGCAGCGTCGGCTGGGACGACTGGCTGGCGGGCGCCGGCAGGGCGGCGGGAACGGCAGGCGTGCCAGTCATGCCGGCCCTGGGCGCCTTGCTGTACCAGCCTGAAGCCGGCGAGCCGGCGGCCAGCGCCCACTCGCCGCGCAACCTGGTGGCCGGCGCCGCCTCCACCGCGCGCTGCCTGGGCATCGGCGCAGGCGACCGCATCCTGGCGGCGCTGCCCCTGCATACTGACTATGGCCTGAACGCCTTGCTGGCCACCCTGGCCGCCGGCGCCACGGCGCTGCTCGACCTTACCCCGGATACGGCCGGCCTGGCGCGGCTCCTCGAGCGCGGCGATGCGACCGGCCTTTCGGCCCTGCCAGCCACCTGGGAAGCGCTAGCGCAGATGCGCTTCGGGCGCGCCGCCGACTGCCTGCGCTACCTGGCCAGCGCCGGCGGCAGCCCGGGCCGCGCGGCGGTCGAGGCGCTGCGCCGCGCCTTGCCGCGCACCCGCATCCACCTGATGTACGACGTCGGCGCCGCCTGCCGCTCGACCAGCCTGATGCCGGCCCTGCTGGACGAGCGCCCCGGTTCGATCGGGCGCGCGCTGCCATACTCGGACTGGCTGGTGCTGCGTGCCGACGGCCGCGAATGCGCGCCCGGCGAGGCGGGCGAACTGGTACAGCGCGGGCCGCAGGTCACGCTCGGCTACTGGAACGACCCGCAGCGCAGCAGCCTGGAATTTCGCCAGCTGCCGGCGTTGCCCGGGCTGGCGCGCGGCGAGAACGGGCGCTGGCCGGGCGCGGTCGCGCGCAAGGACATGGACGGCTATCTCTACCTGGTCGATGCGCGCAGCGACACCATCACCACCGGCGGCTACCGCGTCAGCCCGCGCGAGGTCGAGAAGATCGTGGTCGGCACCGGCCTGGTGGCCGAGGCGGCGGCGGTCGGCGTCGCCCATCCGGTGCTGGGCCAGGTGATCGCGGTGCTGGCCACGGCGCGCCCCGGCGCGCGCCTCGATTCCAGCATCCTGTTTGGCGCCTGCCGCGAACGCCTGCCCCGGCACATGCTGCCGGCCATGGTCGACGTGCGCCGCTCGCCGCTGCCGCGCGCCCGCGACGGCCAGATCGACCGCGCGCTGCTGGCCGGCGAACTGGCGCCGCTGTTTGCCGAGGCCCTGTCATGAGCGGCCTGTGCGGATGGTTTTCGCGCGAGCCGGGCGCGCTGCCGGTGCTCGACATGGCGGCGCCCCTGCGTGGATCGGCTGGCGCGCCGGTGCGCTGCGCCGCCCACAGCCTGGGCGCCTTGGCACTGGCCGGCGCCCCCGGCCTGTACCACGAGGACGGCCTCCTGATCGCCTGCTGGGGCGAGCGGCCCGAGACCCTGGCCCGGCTATGGCACAGCCACGGCGCCAAGGCCTGCGCCGCACTGTCGGGCCAGTTCGCCTTTGCGCTGCTCGACGAGCGCCGCGCCGAGGCCCTGCTGGCGGTCGACCGCTGCGGCACCCGGCCCCTGTATTACCAGATGGTCGGCCGGACCCTGCTGTTCGCCAGCAGCGGCGAAGCGCTGGCGCGCCACCCCGGCGCCGGGCGCGAGATCGACCCGCAGGCCGTCTTCGACTACGTGTACCTGGAGGCGCTGCCCGGTCCACGCACCCTGCATAGCGGCCAGCGCCGCCTGGCGCCCGGCGAATGCCTGCACCTGCGCGGCGGCCGCGCCGAGCGCCAGCGCTACTGGCGCATGCGCTTTACCGAGCACGCGCTCGACCCCAGGCCGCAGGCGGCGCTGCTCGATGCCCTGGCCTGCGCGGCCGAGGGGCAGGAGGCCGGCCAGGCTGCGAGCCAAACTGCGGTGCTGCTCGGCGGCGGCGCCGCCAGCGTGGCCCTGGCCGGTTTGCTGCAGCGCGCCGGCGGCGAGTCGGTCACGACCGTCGCGGTCGGCTTCGAGGGCGGCGCGACGCCCGACGCGGCGGGCGGCGCCGCCCGGCGCCTGGGCAGCCGCCACCGCGACCTCCTGATCGGCCCGCGCGATGTGGTCGACGCCGTGCCGTTGCTGGTGGCCGCCTGCGACGCGCCTTGCGGCGATCCGGCGGCGGTGACCCTGCTGGCGGCGGCGCGCGCGGCGCGTGCCGAGGGCGCGCTGCGCCTGGCCGGTGCCCAGGGCGCGGCCCAGCTGTTCGGCTGCGGCCGGCGCCTGGACCAGCTGGCGCGTCCGGGACGCTACGAGCGCCTGCCGGGCGCGCTGCGCCAGCTGGCCATCGAGCCGCTGCTGTTCAAGCTGGCCGCGCAGGTGCCGGGCGTACTGGCGCGCCTTCGTGCGCGCATCGAGCTGTCGCTGGCGCCGCTGCCGGCACGCCTGCGCCGCGCCAACGCCGTATCCGGCCACGGGGTGGCGGCGATGTTCGAGCCGAGCTTCCTGGAACTGGTCGACCCCGATTCGTCGGCCGCGCTGCAGGAAGCGCTGTGGTGGGGCGCCCAGGCGCGCAGCGCGGCCAACCGCCAGGTGGAACTCGAACTCCAGCTCGATTTACCTGGCCGGGTCTTGCCGGCCTTTGCCGGCGCCTGCGCCGCCGCCGGCGTGGAACCGCTGCTTCCCTACCTCGACGACGCGGTGGTGGCGATGACGGCGCGCCTGGCGCCGGCAGCCAAGGCCGGACCCGGACCGCGCCGCCTGTTCGCCGCGGTATTGCGCGAACTGGCTCCCGGCTGCACCTGGCGCCATGCCGCGGCGCCGTCACTGCCGCTCGGACGCTGGCTGCAGCGCGATGCCCGCCTGCGCGCCCTGGCCTGCGACAGCCTGAACGACCTGGCGCGGCGCCGCATCCTGCGCCGCGACTTCCTCGACCTGCTGCTGTCGCGGCGCCTGCCGGAAGACCCGGAACTGCATGGCCGCACCGTATGGCAGTTGATGATGCTGGAGGGGTGGTTCGCGCGCCAGCGCCACGACGGCTGCGCCCACGGCACGCGCCAGGATGCGGTGGCGCCACTGGTGCTGTCCTGAAGCTTCCCTGAGCCTGCCCGAGCCACCACCGGCGGCGGGGCAGGCTTTTCAGCGCTGCCCCGGTCCGGCCGCGCCCTGGACCAGGGCGTCGTACACCGCGCAGTGGCTGCGCGCCATCGCCGCCAGGCTGTGGTGGTTGATCACCTGGCCCCGCGCGCGGGCGCCGTGGCGCAGGCCCATTTCCGGAATCCGGCAATAGTCGGCGATCGCCGCCGCCATGATCTCGGGCGAGAGCGGCGGCACCAGGATGCCGGTCAGGCCGGGCTGGACCAGTTCGCGGTGGCCGCCGACGGCGGTCGCCACCACTGGCAAGCCGCTGGCCATCGCTTCCAGCAGCGCCGTGCCCGGCCCGGCGGAACGCGCCGGCAAGACCATCAGGTCCATCGAGCGCATCAGCTGGGCGGTGTCGGCGCGTTCGCCCGGCAGCCAGGCGCGCGCCCCCGCGCCGGCGCGCTCCAGGGTGGCCTGGCAGGCGGCGCGCAGGGGGCCGTCGCCGGCGATCAGGAGACGCAAGCGCCGGTGCGCCGGATGCGGCGAGGCGATCAGGCGCAGGAAGGCATCGACCAGGGTGGTGTGTCCCCCGGCTTCGTCCATGCGGCCGACGCTGCCGATGACGAAGACCTCGTCGCGCATGAAGCCGGCCGGACCGACGGCGGTATGCGGACCCAGGCGCGGGTGATAGTGCAGGCTGTCGACGCCGGCCAGGATGCGCGTAACCCGCGACGGCGCGGCGCCGATGGCCTCGATGAGCCAGCGTTCCTGCTCGGCGCCGGCGGCGATATAGTGGTTCACCAGCGGGCAGCAGGCGCGCCGCAGCAGCTGCATCCGCAGGCGCCGCGCCGCCTTCCGGCGCGCGGCCCCGAACAGGCCGGCGTGCGCCTCGGCGCCGGGCTGGCGGCGGCCGTCGCGCGGGTATTCGCCATGCACGCGCCAGCGCACGCCCGCCAGCGCGGCCACCAGCTGGCCATCGAGGTTGCCGGCATTCCGGGTGTGCACCAGGTCGGGCGCCATTGCGCGCAGGGTGCGGTACAGGGCCAGGTAGAAGCCGGGGCCGGCGCGGCGCGCCACATCGACCACCTCGACCCCGCGCTCGCGCAACTCGGCATGGAGGGCGCTGTGCCTGCCGAGGCAGACCACGGCGTGGCGGTAGCGTCCGGCCGGCGAGTGGTCGACCAGTTCGAGCAGGCTGGGGGCTGCCGTGTCGAGCCGCTCGACCAGGTGGGCCACCAGCGGCAAGGCGGCGCTGTGCGCGATGGCGTCTGGCGGCCGGTTACCCATGGCATGCTCAGCCGGCACTGGCCAGCGGCTGCACCGCGCTTGCCAGCAAGGCCGGCAAGCCGGCCAGGCGCAGGTTCCAGTCGTGCTCGCGCAATACCCGCGCCCGCGCCGCGCGCCCGACCGCGCTTGCCTGGCCGGCGCCGGTTCCGTTTCCGGTTTCGGTTCCGGTTTCTGCCAGGACAGCGGCGATGCGCGCGCGAAAACCCGGCGCGTCCGCCGCCGCCAGGGCTTCCGGCAACTGCAGGCAAGCCAAACCGGAAAGCGAGCGCGGCAGGCCGAGCACCGGCTTTTGCATCGCCATCGCGGCCAGCACCGCCATGCCGGCCGCGTGGCCGTCGGCGGGCGGCGCCAGCACCAGGGCGGCGTGGGCCAGGTAGGGCCGCACGTCGAACGGGACGCCCTGGCCGCCGACGAGCGTCACGCCGGCTTGGCGCGCCAGGGCTCCCGGGGACAAGCGCCGCCCCGCATGCGCACTGGTATCGGCCAGGTACAGCGACAGGGTCGGATCGGCGCCGCGCAGCGGCGCGAAGACCTCGGCGGCCAGCCAGCGCGCGGCGTCGGCCGCGTCGCCCTGCAGCGGGCCGGCCAGCAGCAGCACCCTTTCCCCAGGCCTGTAGGGCGAGCGCTGCAGGATGTGCGGCGAATAATGCTCGGGATCGACGCCGCTGGCGAGCAGCTGCGCCTTGTGCGCCGATTCCGGCGCGAACAGCCGGAAGCGGGCGACATCGGCGGCGCCGGCGAATAGCGCGATATCGCAGGCCGCGCCGGCGCCGCGCTCGATGGCCAGCAGGCGCCGTGCCTGGCGCCGCCACAGCGCGGCGCCAGGCCAAGGCCGCACCGCGCCGCGGCGGCGCTGCCGGTCGGAATCGAGCTCGACGAAGTCCACCACGCGCACCAGACCCGGGGGCAGGGCCGCCAGGCAGGCGCCCATGCCCGCCCCGCAGGCCAGCACGGCGCCCACCGGCCGCCGCGCGCACAGGCGCGTGGCCCAGGCCTGCAGCGCCGGGTCCATGCGCATGGCGCCGAACCGCATGGCAGCGAGGCGCATGCTGCGGCCAATCCCGGGCGGCGCCACGAAACAGGTTTCATGGCACAGGGCGCGCACCCGGCTGAACTGGGCGCCGTCGCGCAGCGGGTCGGCGCTGCAGCCCAGGTGTACCCGGAAATGGCGGGCCAGGAAACGCAGCAGCTGATACCAGCGCAGGCTGGCGGCATCGCCGTCGGGACGCGGCAGGCAGGGAGCGAGCACCAGCAGTTCGGCGCCGGCAGCCGGGCCGGCAGGAAGGAAGCGCGCGTTCATGGCCGCTCCCCTTGCGCAGACGATGAGTGCGCCAGGGACGGCGGGGACGGCAAGTGCGGCCGGGTCGATTCACGGCGTGATGTGAGCAACATGTCGGATTCTCCAGTGAAAGCCTGGTGGCGCGGCGCGCAGCCCTTGCCGTCTGTCGATTATATGGCTGGGCAAACCATGCATTTCGCTACCCTTTTTTCAATTGATACCTGTCAAAAAAGGCCTTTGCGCTGTCATCCTCGGGCGCAACGCCCGCCGGAATGCGACCCATGCTTGTGGCAAATTTCTCTAGGGCTTGATCTATGTTCAGACAGAAAAGAATCACAGGAAATGCAGGGAACTGGCTACGGCTGACCTTGTCTGACTGGCAGCTATCCCGTTTTCGCCAATAACGGCGGGACGCCACTCAGGAGGAAACAGCATGCTGGTCGATGACATGCCCATCGCAACATTTGCAACCATCCCGTCCGCGGAACCGGCGGCGTACGCCGCGCAACACCCGCCGCGGCCGGGACTTCCCGATCCGGAGCCGGGCCGCCCCCAGGTATTCAATGTCCGCCTGGCGAGCTCGGCTGGCCGGCAGGACGCCGCCGGGGTCCTGGTGCGCCGCATGTATGCCTGGCGCGGCTATGCACTCGACCCGGCCGCACGCCAGGACGGTGCCCGCGTCACCTTCTACGCCGAAACCGACGGCGAACTGGTCGGAACCATGAGCCTGGCGCTGGACCTGCATGGCCGCCTGCCGGCCGACGAGAACTTCGGCGATCGCCTGGCGCCGCTGCGCCTGGCCGGGCGGCGCCTGTGCGAGCCTTCGCGCCTGGCCATCGACAAGGGCATGTCGAAGCGGGTCTTCGCCGCGCTGATTCACATTTCCTATCTGTATGCACACCGGCTGCGCGGCTTCAGCGACTACATCATCGAGGTCAACCCGCGCCACGTTGCCTTTTACCAGCGCATGCTCGGCTTCGCCGTCTTCGGCGGCGAACGCGACTGCAGCCGGGTCGGCGCACCGGCGGTGCTGCTGCGCCTGCCGCTGGACGTGATGGGCGAGCGCATCCGCCGTTGGAGCGGCAGCTTCGACGCGGCCGGCGCCGAGCGCTCCTTCTACCCGTATTTCTTCCCGCTGCGCGAAGAAGCCGGGATCAGCGCGCGCCTGGCCGCGCTGTGCCAGGGGGAGGACCGGACATGACCGCCATGAACGAACTACAGGGAGCCGTGGATACCGGCGCCGCCCTGCGCGCCATGGAAGCCGTGGTCGGCGCGGCGCACCTGCTGGCCGACGACGCTACCCTGGAACGCTATGCGCGCAGCACGGCCGCGCGCCCGGTGCGGCCGCTGGCGGTGGTGCGGCCGGCCGGCGCCGGCGAGGTGGCGCAGCTGGTGCGCATCGCCGCAGCCCACCGGCTCGCCGTGTATCCGCTCAGCACCGGCAAGAACTGGGGCTATGGCGATGCCTGCGCGGTCGGCGCCGGCCAGGTCATCCTCGACCTGTCGCGCATGAACCGCATCGTCCAGGTCGACGCCGAGCTGGCCTATGCCGTCATCGAGCCGGGCGTGACCCAGCGCCAATTGTCGGACTTCCTGCGCGACAACGGCTACCCGCTATGGGCCGACTGTACCGGGGCCGGACCGGATACCAGTTACGTCGGCAACATCATGGAGCGCGGCTTTGGCCATTCGCCCTACGGCAACCGCCTGCAGCACGTGGCCGGCATGCAGGTGGTGCTGGCCAGCGGCGAAGTGCTCGACACCGGCTTCGGCCACTACCGCCAGGCGCGCGCCACCCACCTGTTCCCGTATGGTGTCGGGCCCTTCCTCGACGGCCTGTTTACGCAGTCGAACATGGGCATCGTCACGCGCCTGGGCATCTGGCTGATGCCCCAGGCTGCCTGCGTTAACCATTTCCTGTGCAGCGTGCCGGCCCATGGCGACATTGCCGCCGTGGTCGACGCCCTGCGTCCACTGCGCCTGGACGGCACCTTGCGCAGCATCCTGCATATCGGGAACGATTTGCGGGTGCTGTCGGGCGGGCGGGTGTTTCCTCGCGATGAGGCGGCGCCGGCGGCGCGTGCTGCGTCGGGAGCGGCAGCCAAGCGTGTAGCCAAGCCTGACCTGGGGCCTGGATCGGGGCCTCGATCGGGCGCGGAATCGGGGCCTCAATCTGGGGCGGAATCAGAGGCGGAACCGGGAGCGGGATGCGGGGCCGATGCCGGCCCAGGCTGCACACCAGCGCCGTCTTCGCGGCTGGCGCCCGAGGTGCGCGCGCAACTGTGCGCCGGCCTGGGCGCCTGGACGGTGTCCGGCGCCCTGTATGGCAGCAAGGCCCAGGTGGCGCTGGCAAGCGCAGCGGTGAAGCGCGCGCTGCGCGGCACCCGGGGCAAGGCACGCTTCGTCAGCGAGCGCGGTTTGAAATGGGGGGCGCTGGCTGGCCGGCTGCTGGGCAACACCGGGGTCGGGCAACGCCTGCGCACGAGCGTGGCGCTGGGCGAATCGCTGTTCGAGATGAACCGCGGCGTGCCGAACGGGCGCTTCCTGGCCGGCGCCTACTGGCGTCGGCGCGGCGGGTTGCCGGCCGGCTTTCCCGAAGGAGCCGATCCGGCGCGCGACGGCTGCGGCCTGCTGTGGGTGTCGCCGGTGCTGCCGCTGCGCGGCGAGGACATGCTGGCCGTGTACGCCCTGGCCGAGGCCCAGTTCGAGCACTACGGCTTCGATCTGTTCGCCACCTTCAGCATGATCAACGAGCGCACGCTGGGCGGGGTCCTGACCGTGGCCTACGACCGCGACGATCCCGAGGAAACCGCGCGTGCCCGGGCCTGCCACGACGCCGTGTTCGCGCAGATGCTCGAAGCCGGCTACATTCCCTACCGCGCCGGGAACCACTCGATGGCGGCGCTCGACCCGGATGGCGACAGTTACTGGCGCACGGTGGCGGCGTTGAAGGCGGCGCTTGATCCGCAGGGCATCCTGACGCCTGGGCGGTACGAGCCGGGCGTGGCGGCGCGGCAGGACGCGTGCTGAGGGCATGCTTGAACGCGTTCGACCATGCAGCCGCAGCGCGCCGCCTGGCCGCAAGCGCGATCCGGTCCTGCACCGCAGGCGCCAGGGTGAGGCGTGCGGACCGGAAGGTGCAGACCGGGGGGTGCGGATCAGCGCGTACGGACCAGCGTGTGCGGACTGGCACGCACAGACCGGCACGTAGGTATCGGCAGGACGGCCGCTTCAGAAACCGATCTTGCGCGCCGGCAGGGTACGCACCACGCCGCGGAAGTCGACCGTGTTCAGCGACACCGGCCGGCGCCAGATGCGGTCGACGTATTCCATCACGCGCTCGGCCTGCTGGAGGTCGAGCCCGCGCCCGTCGTGCTGGAAGTCGTGGCGCAGCTCGAGGCTGCCGTCGGGTTTCAGCAGCGTGACCGCCACCGAGGGCGCGCCATAATTGTACTTCGGGGCCAGGATCGCCTCGCGGATCGCGTGGATGTCGCGATTGGCGATCCGCGTTTCGCCGTCCTTGCGCGTTTCGTGCACGAACAGATCGAGTTCCCGCGCCAGGTCCTCGTCGAGGTAGTTGCGGACGAAGCCGAAATCGTCTTCCTCGCGCATGATGCGGCGCGCCGCGTCCAGCCCCTCGCGTTCGATGATGTGCTCCCACATGACGAAGCCGAGGTGGTAGGGGTTCAGGGACAGCGCCAGCTGCTGCCCGCCCGCATACGGCCGCACCACGTCCGAATGCGATTTCAGTGCCGCCAGGTAGAGTTCGTGCGGCAGGAAGCCGGCTTCGCGCAGCAGGCGCGCGTGCCAGTACGAGGCCCAGCCTTCGTTCATGATCTGGCAGGCGAAGATCGGGTGGAAGTAATATGCCTCCTCGCGCACGGCCAGGAAGATGTCGCGCTCCCATTCCTCGAGTTCGGCGCCGTACTGGGCGATGAACCACAGCAGATCGTGCTCGGGGTACGGCGGCAAGGGTGCGCGCTGGCGCCGCGTGTCGGGCGCGGGCGGTTCGTCCTCGCCCGGCAGGCGGGTGTAGCGGTCGCGGAAGGCACGGTCCGGCGAAGCGGCGGCGGCTGGCTCGCCCGGCACCGGTACGCCGGCCGCCGCGTCCCCGGGCCGCGCCAGATAGTCGGGATAGCGCGGCCGGTGCAGCGGCTGGTCGATGTCGATATGGGCCTCGAGCGCCAGCGCGGCGTCGAGCACGGCTTCGACCCGCTCCTGGCCATGCTCGGCCAGGGCCGCCTCCAGCCGGTGCGCGCGCGCCGCGCTCTGTTCCAGGATGTGGCCGCCTGCCATGCCCATGAAGCGCTGGAACAGCGCATTGTTCTTGGCGAAGTCCGCATGCCCCAGCACGTGGGCCGTGACCAGGGTGTTCTCGGCCAGCGAATTATGTTCGAGCATGAAGGCGCGGCAAGGGTCGCCCGGGAACATCACCTCGAAGATGCGCGAGTGCCCCATGTGCTGGCGCACCAGCTGGTGGATGTAGCGCACCCCGAACGACCAGTGGCGCATCCGCACCGGCAAGCCGTAGACGGCGATCTCCAGCATGAAGTTGTTCGGCACCATGTCGAAGTGCACGGGGTCGAAGTCCAGGCCATGCTCGATCGCCAGCTGCTCCAGACGGGCGGCATAGTCAGCCAGGCGGTCGCCGGACAAGGGCTCATCGGACGAAGGATCACCGGACAAGGGATTGCTCATGCGCGCACCTCGCCCGGGTTGGCCAGTGAACCGGCGAGCGGACCGGTGCGCAGATCGGCTTGCAGGTTGGCTTGCAAGTCGACTTGCAAATCGGCTCGCAGATCGGCTCGCGGCGGACCCAGGCCCGCGGTCCGCGCGTCGGCCGTCTCGCCAAAGAAGCGGCGCAGGGCGCGCCAGACATCGTCGGCATTCGACAGCACGCTGGCGCCCACCGCCAGTCCGCGCGCCTCGAGGTCGGTGAACAGTCGGCGCATTTCGGTATCGAGCGAGCGGGTGACGCCAGGCAGGGTTTCGACGAAGCCCATGTAGTTGAGCATGCCGGCCAGCTCCTTCAGGCTGTGGTGGGTGGCGCCGCGGTCTTCGGTAAAATTCTCTCCGTCGGAAGCGTAGAACAGGTAGAGGTTGGTTTGCCCGGCCAGCCGTTCGCGCCGGATGATGTCGAGCACCAGCCGGAATCCGCTCGAGGCGATCGTGCCGCCAATGCCGCTCACCTGGAAGAAATCGCCTTCGTTGAATTCCCAGGCCTGCGTGGTGTGGGCGATGAAGCGCGCCGCCACTTTGGCGTAGCGCCGGCGCAGGCCCTGCAGGGCGAAGAAAAAAAAGGACTTGGCCAGCTTGCGTTCGAGCTGGGTCATGCTGGCCGAAACGTCGATGACGAAGAAGATCAGCGCCGCCGTGGCCGGCCGCGGCCGGCTGACCAGCTGGCGAAAGCGCAGGTCCTCGTCGGTAAACGGAAGCGGATCGTCCTGCACGGCGCGGCGCTTGATGGCTTCTTTCAGGGTGCGGCGACGGTCCAGGCGCGAGCGCGCGCCGCGGCGGTCCCAGCCTTCGCGCACGAGTTCGGTGTCGGGAATGGCCGGGCTGGCCGCGGGCTTCAGGTCGGGCAGGCGCAGGTCTTCCCACAGCCAGTCCATGATCTCGTCGATCGAAAATTCGAGCAGCAGTTTCACTTCGCCGTCCTCGTTGCCGCCGGCGCCATCGTCGCCTTCGTCGTCGTCCTCGGCATGGCGCAGGATGTCGCCGGGTTCGCCGCGGCCCTGGCCGGCGCCGGTCTCGATTCGGCCTTCGGCCAGGCGCAGGCGCGCGTGCTCGAGCAGGCGCACCGGCACCTGCACGCTGCGCTGCTGCGGTCCGGTGATGAGGTCGGGGCCGGCGATCAGGTCGGGCAGGTGCTGGCGCACCGCCTCGCGCACCTTGTCGTTGTGGCGTAGCCAGTCGCGCGCGCCGCGCGAGAACAACTCGTACCATTCGGTGCTGATGGTGAGCGCCATGGGATGGTCCGCTCCCTCATTCCTGGGCCAGCAGCGTGGTGACGTAGTTCAGCGCTTCGCGCGCACTGTGCGCGTCGTAGCCATACTCGTCGACCAGGCGTTTCTCGACGGCCGAGATCTTGGTGCGCACATCGTCGTCGGGCCGCTTGCTGGAACTGACCAGGCGCAGCACGTCGCGGCGCCCCTCGAACAAATACTGCTGGACGGCGTCGTTGAGCTGGATGTGGCTGTCGAGTCCGAACTTGACCCCGCGCTTGTAGGCGCCCATCGCCTTGCGCACGACTTCCTGGCGGAACGACTGCTTGCCCGACTCGGAAATGTGGATCTTTTCCTCGACCGCGCGCAGGAAGCGCTCGTCGGGCCGCCGCTCCTCGTTGGTGATCGGGTCTTTCACGGTGCGGTTGTCGAGCATGGCTTCCACCTCGTCGAGGTATTTGTTGAGCAGCTCGAGCGCTTCGCCCTCGAAGGAGACAAACAGCGCCTTGTGCACGTCCTGCTTCACCCAGCGGTTATAGAAATCCTTGCGCGTCAGGACCAGGTAGTCGACCCACTTGCGCTTCTTGCGCGCCTCGATGCGGGCGTCGTTTTCGATGGCATCCTTCAGGGCCAGCAGCACGTCCATGGTCGACAGGCTTTTCTGGTTCGAACCGATGATGGCGTTCGACAGCGCGTTGATCACGAAGCGCGGCGAGACCCCGGCCAGGCCTTCGTCGGGCGCCTTTTCCTTTTCTTTGACACGGCGGATGTCGGCCCGGTTCACGCCATCGACTTCCTCGTCGGCATGGATGCGCACCTTCCTGACCAGCTCGGCCTCCTTGTCGTCGCCGTCCTGGATGCGCGACAGGATGGCGAACACCGCCGCCGCATGCAGCACGTGCGGGTCGAGGTGGACGTCGCGGAAGGCCGGCGCCGCCGACGAGATCAGCTTGCGGTAGATGCGCGCTTCTTCGCGGTAGTTCAGGGTGTAGGGCACCTGGATGATGACCATGCGGTCGAGCAGGGCTTCGTTTTCGCTTTCCTGCAAAAACTTGCGGAATTCAGCCAGATTGGTATGCGCGAGGATGGTTTCGTCGAGGTAGATCAGGGGAAAGCGCGCCACCTTGACGTTCTTTTCCTGGGTGAGCGTGAGCAGCAGGTAGAGGAACTCGCGCTTGACCTTCAGGATCTCGATCATTTCCAGCACGCCGCGGCTGGCCGCGTACACGGCGCCGGACCAGGACCAGGCGCGCGGGTCGCCTTCGTCGCCGTACTGCGCCACCTTCGACAAATCGACCGAGCCGACCAGGTCGGCCAGGTCGGCCGTGGTGGGGTCGTGCGGCGCATAGGTGCCGATGCCGCTGCGGCCGGCTTCCGAAATGAACACGCGCTCGACCGGCATGCGCATGAAGTCGCCGTCGAACCCGTCTTCCAGCCGCGCTCGGCAATGCGGACAGATGTCGCCGGCGATGTCGATGCCGTAGGTGTTGCGGCAGGCGGCACGCATGGTGTGCGGCACCAGGTGCAGCGGCGACTCGCGCACCGGGCAGCCGGCAATCGCATACAGGGCGCCGTCGTCGGTATGGCTGTATTCCTCCAGCCCGCGCTTGAGCAGGATGACCAGGGTCGACTTGCCGCCAGAAGGCGGGCCGAGCAGGAGCAGCAGGCGCCGGCCCACTTCCGAACCGGCCGCGGCCGCCTTGAAATAGTCGACCACCCGCGCCAGCGCTTCGTCGATGCCGAAGAGGTCGTCGGCGAACAGGCTGCAGCGCAGGGTGCCGCCGGCATCGTCGAGGCAGGTGGCGCGCATCATGTCCCAGATGTACTGGTGCGAACTGCGCGCGACGCGTTCCGGCGCAGCGGGCAGGATGGTGGCCAGGAAGTCGCCGAAGGTGCCGGCCCAGTGCCCGGCGCGGTGCTGGCGGGTGAACAGGTCGAGGCTGTGCAGGAAGCCGTCGTGCCCGCCGGCCTGCGCGGCGTCCTGCATGGATCCCTGCGTGGGGTCCTGGATACCGCACGCGTTCTCGCCCGGCTGCGTCACGTTTCCTCCGTCGGCTGTGGTGGAGAGATGCGGCCTGGCTGGCCGCGCGAAGCCACAGTATCGGTGTGCGCCGGGGCAGGTGGCTGAGGCGTATCAATGTGCGCGACCGAACCTCGCGGGGCCAGGCAGGCCTAATAACAAGGCACGGATGAGGGGCCCGGCGGGTATTCGCGCCCCATGCCGGGGCCTTGCGTTCGCCGCCGCACCGATGCCGGCTGCGTGCTCAGGCTAGGATGGTGCTTCAGACAACTTTGAAGGGTATGCCATGTCCACAACGAACGCTTCCGTCCAGGCCGCTGCACTGGCGGACAAGATTCGCTCGATGCGCTTTGCCATGTTTACGACCGTCGACGAACACGGCCACCTGATCAGCCATCCGATGACGAACCAGGATACCGACGCCGAGGGCGGACTCTGGTTCTACACCTCGATCCATACGCCGCTGTGGCAGAACATCGCGATGCAGCCCGAGGTCAACGTCAGCTTCGCCCAGCCCGAGGACAGCCTGTACGTGTCGATCAGCGGCACCGCCGAGCGCGTGGTCGACCGCGAGCGCATCCGTGCGCTGTGGAACCCGATGGTCCAGGCCTGGTTCCCGCACGGCCCCGACGACGAGCACGTGGTGCTGGTGCGCGTGGCGCCGCACAGCGCCGAATACTGGGATTCGAACGACAGCAAGATGGTGCGCCTGTTCCAGATGGCCAAGGCGGCCGTGACCGGCACCACGCCGGACGTCGATCCCGGCGAGCACGGCACGATCAAGCTGGATAACTGAGGCCAGCCAGGGCAGGGCCGGCGTCCGCGTCGCGGCGCTGGTCGCCGGCTGGCCGCGCCAGAACGGAGCCTCGGCCCTGCCGGAGCGCGCTGGCTTTGCCGAAAGGCCCGGACCTGCTGGAACGGACCTGGACCTTGCCGGAACCGGGCCCAGGCCTTACCGCTGACCTAAGCCTTGTGGCCGCCGGGCGGCACCGGATTCGTCTCGCCGGCAGGCGGCGCCAGGTCTTCGGGCGACTGGTTGGCGCCGCTTTCCGGCGAGCCGATCCCGGTGCCCGTACCGCCGGCCTGGCCGGAGCGGGTATCGAAGGCGCCACGGGCACCGCTGTGCATGCTGGTTTCATCCGGCTCCGCAGGGTTTGGCGCCGCGCCGGGCGCCGCCGCGGGCGTTCCATCCTGCTGCGCCGCCGCATCCCGCGCCTCGGCCACTGCCGCTTCCTCGCCGTTGCCCTGGCTTGCGGTCAATTGCTCACCGCCGTTGCCACCCGTTTCCTGCTGCGTTTCATGGCTGGGCGTTGCCCCTTCCTGGCCACTGGTCACACCACCCACGCCGATCGCGGCGCTATCGGTAGCATCATTCTGCCCCGGTCCGTTCGTCGTCCCTGCATTCATCGTCGTCCTCCCGCATCCTGGTTGCATGAATATCCGATTATGCCAAGCGCAGCGGCGGGCGCCATCGGCATCCTGGCGGCGCCGCTGTAGGACAGGACCCAAGCGTCAGCGGTAGCGCTTGTAGACGCTCGTCGTTCCATCCTTCTTCACCAGCAACACCTCGTACGGCTCGCTATGCGCGCCTTCCATGCCTGGCGACCCCATCGGCATGCCCGGTACCGCAAGGCCGGCCGCCTGCGGGCGGGTGGCCAGCATGCGTTTGATGTCGGACGCCGGCACATGCCCCTCGATCGCATAACCCTGCACCTTGGCGCTGTGGCAGGAGCCATGCTCGTCGGCGATCCCGAACTTCGCGCGGTAGTCGCCCGGATTCGCCACGTCCTGGGCCTTGACGCTGAACCCGTTCGCTTCCAGGTGCCTGATCCATTGTTTACAGCAGCCACAGGTGGCGGTCTTGTAGACCTCAACAACGGGCTGAGCGGGCTGGGCGGGCTGGGCAGCCATTGCCGGGAGTGGCTGGGCGAACAGGAGCGGCAGCAGGAAAGACAGGGCGGTTCGGGAAGGCATGGATTCTCCAGTTGACACGATGGCGCCATGAAAGCGGGGGCCGGCAAGCGGCATCCTACACCAGCTCTCCGGCAAGCCGCCATGCCCGCATTCGTAGTATCTTTACGGAAACGTATCCAACGTCGCGCAGTGCTCACCTGGAGACCCCGGCATGACCTCGCATCCTCCCGCCGGCGGCCCGGCAGCCACCGGCATCTTCCACGAGTCAAGCATCCCGAAGACCACCCCGGCGTCCCCGTTCGACGCCATCGTCATCGGCGCCGGTTTCGGTGGCATCTGCATGGGCCGGGCCTTGCTGCGCGCCGGCATCAAGCACTTCCTCATTCTCGAGCGTGCCGACGACATCGGCGGGGTCTGGCGCGACAACCGCTATCCCGGCGCGGCCTGCGACGTGCCTTCGCACCTGTATTCGTTTTCCTTCGCGCCGAACCCCGACTGGCCGCGCACCTTTGCCACCCAGGCCGAGATCCTGGCCTACCTGCGCGGCTGCAGCGTCAGTTTCGGCTTGCTCCCGCATCTGCGCGTCAAGCGCGAGGTCAATCGCGCCCGCTACGATGAAGCCAGCGCCACTTGGGAAGTGACACTCGAGGACGGCAACAGCCTGCACACGCGCCTGCTGGTCAGCGCCATCGGCCTGCTGGGCCGGCCGGCATTGCCGCGGATCGACGGCATGGACAGCTTTGCCGGGGCCGCCTTCCACTCGTCGCACTGGAACCATGCGCTGCCGCTGGCCGGCAGGCGGGTGGCGGTGATCGGCACCGGGGCTTCGGCTACCCAATTCATCCCGGCCATTGCCGGCGAGGTAAAGGAGTTGCTGGTGTTCCAGCGCTCGCCGGCCTGGCTCAAGCCGCGCGGCGACCGCGCCTACCCGGACTGGTGCAGGCGCCTGTTCCGGCGCCTGCCGCTGGCGATGCGCCTGCACCGCGCCCTGATTTATGCAAAATACGAGTCGCGCGCGCTGGCCTTTACCCGCTTCAAGGGCATGATGGAACTTGCCGTCGGCCAGCCTTTCCGGCGCATGCTGGCGCGCGACGTGGCCGACCCGGCGCTGCGCGCACGCCTGACACCGGACTATCCGATCGGCTGCAAACGGGTCCTGCTCTCCGACGACTACCTGGCCAGCCTGGCCCATCCGGCGGTGCGACTGGTCAGCGAGCCGATCCGCCGCATCGTTCCAGCGGGCGTGGAAACGGCGTCGGGACAGTTGCACGAGGCCGACATCCTCATCTACGGCACCGGCTTTACCGCCACCGAGTTCCTGGCCCCGATGGCGATCCAGGGCCGTGCCGAGGTCGACCTGAACCGGGCCTGGCGCGAGGGCGCCCAAGCCTACCTGGGCGTGAGCATGCCGCACTTTCCGAACTTCTTCATGCTGTATGGGCCGAATACGAACCTGGGCCACAATTCCATCGTCTACATGCTCGAAAGCCAGGTAGCCCACGTGATGCGCTGCCTGGATGCCCTGCGCACGACGGGTTCCACCACGGTCGAGGTCGAGCCGGCGGTGCACCACGGCTTCAACACACGGCTGCGCCGGCATCTGGACAGGACGGTGTGGAATGGCTGCCACAGCTGGTACCTCGACCGCCAGGGGCGTAACGTCACCAACTGGCCCGGCTTCAGCTTTACTTACCGCTGGCTGGCGCGGCATGCCAGCCTGGCTGCCTACCGTTTTGCCTCGCCCTTGCCGACTGAACCCGGCAGCCTGCGCATTGCCGCGCCGCCCGGACTAGGCGAACGCCTGCAGGCCGGCTTCCAGCGCCTGTTCCTGCGCACCTGCTTCCGGCCCCTGATCGGACCGCCCGCCGGCCCGCGCCTGCAACGGGCCCTGGTCGCCTGTCTCGCGCCGCTGATGCCGGGCGTGCGCGGGGTGCGGCGGGTGCGCCGCGCGCTGGGTGGAAAGCCAGCCGAAGCCGTCATCCCGCAGGGACAAGCTCAGGGACAAGGATCTGGCGCCATCCTCTACCTGCACGGCGGCGCCTTTTGCCTCGGCAATCCTGCCTCCCACCGCAGCATCACCACACGCCTGGCGCGCGACGCGGGCATCACCGTCTGGGCGCCGGATTACCGGCTGGCGCCCGAACATCCGTATCCCGCCGCACTCGACGATGCACTGGCCTGCTACCAGGCGCTGCTGGACAGCGGCACCCCCGCCCACCGGATCGTGCTGGCCGGCGATTCGGCCGGCGGCGGGCTGGCGCTGGCACTCGCCCTGACGCTGCGCGACAAGGGCCTGGCCCTGCCGGCGGGGCTGGCGCTCATCTCGCCATTGACCGATCCCTCCCTGTCGAGTCCCTCAGTCGAAGCGAACGCCCGCATCGACCCGATGGTGCGCCGTTCCTGGGTTGCGCAGGGCATCGCCTGGTACGCTAGTCCGCTTGAGGCGGGCGTCCATGCGCCGCTGACCCAGGACCTGGCGGGCTTGCCGCCGATACTCGTCCAGGTCGGGGACCAGGAAATCCTGCGCGACGATGCCTGGCGCCTGGCTGCACATGCACGCGCATGCGGCGTACCATGCCAACTCGAGGAATACGCCGGGCGCTGGCATGTATTCCACTTGCAGGCCTTCTACCTGCGCTCGGCGGCGCACGCCATCGGCCACCTGGCCGCCTTTGCCCAAGCGCGCGTGGAGGAGGCGCCCGCCGACTGATTTCGAGGACCCCATGGCCTTTTCCGCCGCCGCTGCCGCCGTCCTGCTGCTGCACCTTGCCTTCGTGCTCTTCGTCGTGTTCGGCGCGCTGCTGGTGGCGCGCTGGCCGCGCCTGGCCTGGCTGCACCTCCCGGCCTCCGCCTGGGGCTTCTATATCGAGGCAAGCGGAAGCGGCTGCCCGCTGACCACGCTCGAGAACCTGCTGCGCATGCGCGCCGGCCTGGCCGGCTATGGCGAAAGCTTCGTCGAACACTATCTGCTGCCGCTGATCTATCCCGGCAGCCTGACGCGCGAACTGCAGCTGGCGCTGGCCGCCGGCGTGGTCGGGGTCAACCTGCTCCTGTACGGCTGGATCGTCCTGCGGCCGATGTGGCGGGCGCGGCAGGGGCGGGGCCGCACGTGAACGCAGGGTAACGTGCGGGCGCGTGGCGGCCTCGGTGCTATGCTCGTCCGTAGTGCATCCGGCCCGCTGCCCGGGCCATTCCAGGAGAGATTCATGACGATGACGGTAGGCGATTTCCTTCTGCAACGACTCGACGAATGGGGCGTGGGCCGCATCTACGGCTACCCCGGCGACGGCATCAACGGCATCCTGGCCGCAATGCGGCGCCAGGACCGCATCGACTTCGTCCAGACCCGCCACGAGGAAATGGCCGCCTTCATGGCCTGCGCCCACGCCAAGTACACCGACGAGGTCGGCGTCTGCATGGCCACCTCGGGCCCGGGCGCCATCCACCTGCTCAATGGCCTGTACGACGCCAAGCTCGACCACCAGCCGGTGGTCGCCATCGTCGGCCAGCAAAAGCGCGCCTCGCTCGGCGGGCACTTCCAGCAGGAAGTCGACCTGGTCACCCTGTTCAAGGACGTGGCCGGCGCCTTCGTGCAGATGGCCACCACCGCCGAACAGATCCGCCACCTGGTCGACCGCGCCTTCCGCATCGCGCGTACCGAGCGCTGCGTCACCTGCATCATCATTCCGTCCGATCTGCAGGACGAAGACGCCGTCACCGAGCCGCCGCGCGAGCACGGCAGCATCGTCACGGGCATCGGCAGCATGGCGCGCGCCGGGGTGCCGCCGCAAGCGGCCCTGCAGGAGGCGGCCGATATCCTGAACGCCGGCAAGAAGGTGGCTATCCTGGCCGGTGCCGGCGCGCATGGTGCGGCCGACGAACTGATCGAGGTGGCCCAGCTGCTGGGGGCGGGCATCGCCAAGGCCCTGCTCGGCAAGATGGTCGTGCCCGACGAGCTGCCTTTCGTGACCGGCTCGATCGGCATCATCGGCACCCGGGCCAGCTTCGACATGATGAATGAGTGCGATACCTTGCTGATGGTCGGCTCCAGCTTCCCGTATTCCGAATTCCTGCCCGAGGAGGGCCAGGCGCGCGGCGTGCAGATCGACATCGACGGCAAGATGCTCAGCCTGCGCTATCCGATGGAGAGCAACCTGATCGGCGACGCCCAGGCCAGCCTGCGCGCCCTGATCCCGCTCCTGCAGCGCAAGGAAGAGCGCGGCTGGCAGGAGCGCATCGAAGAGAATGTGCGCAAGAGCTGGCAGCTGCTGGAAAAGAAGGCGATGCAGGAAACGCCTGAGCTCAATCCCCAGCGCGCCTTCTGGGAACTGTCGCAGCGCCTGCCCGAGGATGCCATCCTGGCCGGCGACTCGGGTTCCTCGACCTCCTGGTATGCGCTGGACATCCGCGCCCGCAAGGGGATGCTGGGTTCGCTGTCGGGCGGCCTGGCCACGATGGGCTCGGCGGTGCCGTATGCGTTTGCCGCCAAGATGGCCTATCCCGAACGCTTGGTGGTGGCGCTGGCTGGCGACGGCGCCATGCAGATGAACGGCATGAATGGCCTGATCACGATTGCCCGCACCTGGCAGCAGTGGGGCGACCCGCGCCTGATCGTGCTGGTGCTGAACAACCGCGACCTGAACTTCGTCACCTGGGAGCAGCGCGGCATGGCAGGCGAACCGAAGTTCGAAACCTCCCAGCAATTGCCCGACGTGGCGTACGCCGACTATGCGCGCCTGCTCGGGCTCGACGGCGCGCGCGTGGAACGTCCGGACCAGCTCGGCCCGGCCCTGGACGCGGCATTCGCCGCCGATAAACCCTTCGTGCTCGACATTGTCAGCGAGGCGAATATCCCGCCTTTGCCGCCCCATATCACCCGTTCCCAGGCCAAGCAATACTACGAGGCCATCGAAAAAGGCGAGCCGGAAGCCGATGCCGTTCGGCGGGCGCTTGCTCAACAGGGGTTGCCGGAGCAATAATGCGGATGTGCTGGCTTATTGTTATCGCTTTTCGCGGCTGCGTGTAAAGACGCAGGGCTGAACATGTGAACCGATTGGCGCCTGGCAGTTAAGCAGGCGCTTTCCCCCGTTCCGATGATGACCGTATCCTGTGCTCCCGCGCATGTTGCTGCATGCACGGGCGGCCAGGGTGCGCATGCGTACAAGACGAGCACGACACGAGCCGGCAAACGACAGCAGGTCTGCAGGGAAGCGGTGAGGGCGCGCCAGTGACAGCGGCGGCCTTCCAGGAGGAGACGACAATGCATAACAGGAGAACACGTAGTGAGTATTTTTAGGACGAAGAACCTCGATACCATGGTGGCGGACGCCCGCACCCCTGGCGGGCTGAAGAAGGTCCTCGGACCGATGGACCTGATCCTGATGGGTATCGGGGCAATTGTCGGCACGGGTATCTTCGTGCTGACCGGTACCGGCGCGGTCACGGCCGGCCCGGCGCTGACGCTTTCCTTCATCATCGCCGCGATTGCCTGCGGCTTTGCCGCGCTCTGCTATGCCGAGTTCGCTTCCAGCGTGCCGGTGGCCGGCTCGATCTACACCTATTCCTACGTGACCCTGGGCGAGATCGTCGCCTGGATGATCGGCTGGGACCTGCTGCTCGAATACGGCCTGGCGACCTCGACGGTTGCAGTCGGCTGGTCGGGCTATTTCCAGTCGCTGTTGAAGGGAATCGGCATCGTGCTGCCGGAAGCCTTGCGCGCCGCGCCGGGTGCGATCCCGGGCGTGAATACCATCTTCAACCTGCCGGCCTTCCTGATCATGCTGGTCCTGACCTTCATGCTCTCGCTCGGCGTGCGCGAATCGGCGCGCGTGAACAACATCATGGTGCTGATCAAGACCGGCGTCGTGCTGCTGTTCATCTTCGTCGGCGTCAGCTACGTGAAGCCGGATAACTGGCAGCCCTTCATGCCATTCGGCATGGGTAGCGTGATGAGCGCCGCCGCACTGGTGTTCTTCGCCTTTATCGGCTTCGACGCGGTGACCTCGGCGGCGGAAGAAGTCAAGAACCCGTCCAAGGACCTGCCGATCGGCATTATCGGTTCGCTGGCGATCTGCACCATCCTGTACGTGGTGGTCGCTGGCATCATGACCGGCATCGTTCCGTACATGAACTTCAAGGGCGTCGACCACCCGGTGTCGCTGGCGCTGCAATACGCCGGCCAGGACTGGGTTGCCGGTTTCGTCGACCTGGCCGCCATCCTGGGCATGAGCACCGTGATCCTGGTCATGGCCTACGGCCAGACCCGCATCCTGTACGCCATGTCGCGCGACGGCCTGCTGCCGAAGAAACTGTCGGAAGTGCACCCGAAATACGGCACCCCGTACTTCGCCACCTGGATGGTCGGCATCATCTTCGGCCTGATCGCCGCCGTCGTGCCGCTGGGCGTGCTGGCCGAACTGGTCAACATCGGCACCCTGGCCGCCTTCTCGCTGGTGTCGCTGGCCGTCATCATCCTGCGCAAGAAGCGTCCGGACCTGCACCGCGCCTTCCGTTGCCCGGGCGTCCCGGTGGTGCCGGCCCTGGCCATCATTTTCTGCGTGGCCCTGATGTCCTTCCTGAGCTGGCATACCTGGGTGGCCTTTGCCGTCTGGCTGGCGCTGGGCCTGGTCGTCTACTTCGGCTACGCCCGCCAGCGCTCGCTGCTGAACAACAGCAAGGCCTGATCATTCCAGGCTGACGTGAAAACGGCGCCCGTCAATCCGACGGGCGCCGTTTTTGTTTGTGACCTTGACCGCGATGGTCGATACGGGCAGGTTCAGGCCGCGGCGGCGACCTCGCCCAGCTCGGCCAGCGTCGCCGTCGTGACGCCGGCCTGGCGCATCTGCGCGATCGCGCGTTCGCCATCCTGCGGCTGCACATTCACCGCGCGCATCGCTTCCGGCAGGATCACGGTCTCGAAACCTTCGGTGCGGGCGTCGAGCGCCGTGTTCAGCACGCAGTAGTCGGTGGCCAGGCCGCACACGAAGACGCGGCTGACGCCGTGCTGGCGCAGGTGCTCAGCCAGCGCGGTCCCGTTGAAGGCGGAATAGGCGTCGGCATCGGCGCTGTCGGCTTTCGAGATGATCACCGTGTTGGCCGGCAGCGCCAGTTCCTCGGAAAACGCCGCACCACGGGTCTCGGCCACGCAGTGCGGAGGCCAGGGGCCGCCGCGCTCGGCGAATGAACAATGGTTTTCGGGATGCCAGTCGCGCGAGGCATACACCGGCAAGCCGAGTGCGGCAAACCTGGCCATCGCCTCGTTGACCGGCGCCAGCACCTGGTCGCCCTCGGGCACGCCCAGGCTGCCGCCGGGCAGAAAGTCGTATTGCATGTCGATGACGAGCAAGGCATCGCTGTCTTGCAGACGGATCGGATTCATAAAAGCAGGCCTCCCTGTATGGATACACATCAAGCGGACAGGGTAGCACGGCAGCGACGGGGCTGTGCCTGATGTTGGCCGAATGTTATACTGTATATGAATACAGTATTTTTGAGCCTCACCATGACAAAGTTCGCTCCCATCGACCTCGGCCCCTCACGTCCCGACACCGAAGTCCTGGCTGCCGCCGGTCCCAGCGGCCGGCTCGGCGTCAAGATGTTCCGTGTCGCGGACGACCCGATCACCGAAGCGCAAACCGACATCGAGATCGCGCGCGAGTTCATCGCCAACGGCGAACTCACCCCGGCCTCGATCGCCAATTCGCAAAAGGAACTGTTCCGCTTCCTCACCTGGTGCCGCGAAGAAGCGAAAAAAACCCTGTCCCAGCTGAACGTGGCTGACCTGAACGCCTACAAGGACTTCCTGCGCAACCCGCCGCCGGACTGGATCTCGACCACCAAGTGGCCGCGCAGCGACCCCCGCTACCGTCCGTTCAGCGGGCCGCTGTCCGACCCGAGCCGGCGCCAGGCCATGATCGCGGTCAAGGGGCTACTGGCCTTTGCCGAGCAAACCGGCTACCTGCGCCGCAATCCCGGCGCCCTGGTGCGCAACGTGCGCACGCCGATTGCCAGCCGCATTACGCGCTACCTCACGCCGGGAGCCATTGCCCTGGCCCTGGACACGGTCACCAACCGCCTCGCCGATTCGCCGGCTGCCGAGCGGCGCCGCGAGCGCGACCGCTTTCTCCTGATCGCGTTCGCCCATACCGGCGCGCGCCTGAACGAGATCGTCAGCGCCAACATGGGCGCCATCTATACCGAAGGCGGCGGGCGCTGGTGGATCGACGTGCTCGGCAAGGGCAACAAGCCGCGCCGCCTGCCGGTGCCTGACGACATGCTCGCCGCCTTCCGGCGCTACCGCGAAGCCTATGGCTTGCCGCCGCAGACGGCGCGCGTCGACCGCACCCCGCTGGTGCTGTCGAGCCGCAGCCGCGAAGTCACGCGCCTGAGCGACGAAGCCGCATCCGAGGCATTGAAGGGCATCTTCACCGAGGCCGCCGCCCGCGCGGCCCGGGACGGCGACAGCGACACCGCCGCCACCCTGCGCCACGCCTCCGCGCACTGGCTGCGCCACAGCATGCTGACCAACCACGCCAACAACGGCGTGCAACTGAAGACCCTGCAGGACACCGCCGGCCACGCGAACATCGCCACCACTGCGGCTTACCTGCATAAGACCGACAATGAGCGCCATGACGAGATCATCGCTTCTGTGACCGGTAGCGCACGCGGTTGACACCTGGACGGTCGTTTCCCCGGCGCTCAGCAGCCCGGTGATCGTTGCCCCCGGAGCTCAGCAGCCCGGTGATCGTTGCCCCCGGAGCTCAGCAGCCGGTTGATCTTTGCCCCCGGAGCTCAGCAGCCCGGCGATCAGCGTCCTGGCGCCGGACAGCTCGGTAATCAGTGGCTCGGTGACCGGTTTTGAGCACGTGAAGCCGAGTTCATCGTTGCATCGGTGACCGGCAATCCGCGTATTGAAGTCGATCGTCGCCCCGGCGAGCGGTAGTGCGCGCTGCCGGATGCCGGCGCATGTTCGCGCGGTGACCGGCAGCGCGCGCCCGGGCGCCTGTCGCCTAGTTACCGGTTACTGTGCCGAGGCGGCCGACACGCCCGTCCTCGCCATCGGCCGCATAGCGCAAGCCGATCTGCGTCCGGATCTCGTCCAGCACGCGCATGCCGGCCAGCGTCTCCTCGTGGGTCATCAGGGGATGTTCCAGCAGCCCGGCGCGCAGGGCATCGCCGGCGGCCATCGCCTCGTGCACATAGCCGTTACCCAAAAAAGGCGTGGCGATGCGGCGCGTGCTGCCATCGGCCGCCGTGACGCTGATCGCGCGCGCCATGTGGAACATGCTTTCCATCCGAATGCAACCGAGCTCGCCGGAAATGCTGAGTTCGCACGCCGTGCGGGCGCGCAGCGAGCAGTTCGAGACCGACACCGTCCCGCCCCGGTGCAGCATCGTGAACCCGGTGCTGAGATCGACCCCGGTCGGCCCCATGCGTGCCCCAGCGCGCACGCTCTCCACCGGCCCCAGCAGCGCCATGGCGATCGACAGCGGATAGATGCCGAGGTCGAGCAGCGCGCCGCCGCCCAGCTCGCGCCGGTTGACCCGGTGTTCGGGATCGCGCGTGGCGGCAAAGCCGAAATCGGCCTGCACCAGGGCGACCTCGCCGATTTCCCCGGCGTCGACGAGGCGCCGCACCTCGGCCAGGGCCGGCATGAAGCGCGTCCACATCGCTTCCATCAGGAATAGCCCGCGCCTGCGCGCCAGGCTGACGACGGCCTCGGCTTCGCGCAGGTTCATGGCAAACGGCTTTTCGCACAGCACCGGCTTGCCGGCCCCAAGCGCAAGCAGGGCATTCTGCGCATGCATGGTGTGCGGCGTGGCCACATACACGATGTCAACCTCCGGCATCGCCACCAGCGCCTCGTAGGATGGGCAGGCCGCCACGCCGAATTCATCCTCGAACTCGTCTGCAAATGCCTGGGCCGACGCCAGCGTACGCGAACCGACCGCCACCAATTGCGCGTCCGGCGTGTCGCGCAATGCCTGGGCAAAGGCGCGCGCGATACCGCCCGTACCGAGGATGCCCCAACGAATGGTCCTTGCCATGGCCGCTCCCTTTGGAATACTTACAGTGCTCCGTTCACGCCGAGATAATCCTGCAAGGCGCGCACCACCAGCGCATGGTCTTCGACGCCCGGCAAGCCGGACACGGTGATGCTGCCCACCAGCCCCGTGCCGCGCACGCGCACCGGAAAGGCGCCGCCATGCGCCGCGTACTCGCGCGCGTCAAAGGTGGGCATGGCGTCGATGTCGCCCCCATCCGCCTTCACCTGGGCGTGCATGTAGTACGAACTGTGCCCGGTGCGGTTCACCAGATTGCTCTTGCGCCGTATCCAGTCCGCATGGTCGGGCGCCGTGCCGTCCATGCCGTGGGCAAACAGCAGCATGCCGTTGCGCCGGATCTCGACCGCCACCGCCTTGCCCTCGACGCGCGCCAGCGCGACCAGCTTCAGCCCGATGTCGAGCGCCGCCCCGTTGCCGAAGCTGTCGAACTGCAGTAGGTCTTCCTGGCGCTGCAACTGGGCCAGGCTGTAGTCTGTCGGGGGCATGGACGCTTCTCCGGGAGTCAGGGTGGACAGGGCGCCGAGCACGTACACCAGCGGCGCGTTCCAGTTGATCGCCACTTCGTTGCTGGCATAGCTGCAGGCATGGTCGAGGTAAGACAGGCCCGGCAGGCTGCTCGGGTACGGCGGGCATTCGGCGCGGTCCTGCTGCAGCGGGTTAGGCCCGCCGGCCACGAAGCCGGGCACCGGGGCCGCCACCGCATCGCCCAGCGACGGCCGGTGGTGCGGGTGTTGCGGCGTGCGCGCCCCGAAGCCGGTAACGAAGGACAGGCCGAGCGGATTGCGGCCCAGCACGAAGTCGAGGTTCGACTGGGCGGCGTCGAGGTAGTCGCGCTTGCCGTTCAGGCGGTAGGCCTGGAGCAGCATCATGGCTCCATTCAGCACCACCGCATTGCTGCCCCAGACGAAATCGGCGCCCCTCATGGCCACCCGGTAGCCGGATGCGCGCCACTCGGCGGCCAGGCGCGCCGCCAGGCCATCGACGCGGCTGGCGATCAGCGCGCGGTCGGCGCCCGGCCCCAGGCGGTTGCGGTGATGGGCCAGCGACATCCAGGCCAGGCCGCGCACGTCGTCCCAGGCCGGTACCGTGGCCGACACGGCTTCCGGCGCCAGCGCCGCGTAATAGCTGTCCTTGCCGGTCGTGATGTAGAGCTCGGCCGCCGCCCAGGCGAACTCGTCATCCAGATGAACGTCGCCGTATTCCCCGGTGACCACATCGGGCGGATTCTTGAACGGCAGCGCCGGATGCGCCCCGGCCCAGGCCCAGGCGCGCTCGGCCGCCGCCAGGGTGCGCGCCGCCAGGCCCGGCCAGCGCTGCTCCTGCCCCGCCAGCACGCGGCTGGCGGTGGCCATGGTCGCGGCGAAGCCGAGCGCCGCCGCCGTGCTTTTCGCCACCACGTAGCGCGGCTCGCGCATCGCCTCGTGCGGCAGCACCATGGCGTCGAAACGCAGATTGGTCAGCTTGTGGTAGACACCGCCATCCTCCGGGTCCTGCATGGCCAGCATCCAGTCCAGGTTCCACATGGCTTCGTCGAGGATGTCGGGCACGGCGTCGCCGGATTCGGGGATGCCGGTTTCCAGCTTCGCAAACCATTGCGGAAAGTGTTCATAGGCAGCCAGCAAGGTATAGGTGGAAATGGCCGAGCTGGCGATGTATTTGTTGTAATCGCCGGCGTCGTACCAGCCGTGCGCGGCGGCAATGACAGTGCCGGCCGGACGCGTGCCCGAGGCTGCCGATGGGTGCACCAGCACCCGGTCGTCGGGATGGCCGGCCGGGCGCGCATACGGCCCGGCGTGGCGCGCCGCCAGGGCGGTGCCGCTGCGGTTGAAGTAAAAGGCCTTCAGGGCGGCGCCGTCGAGCGCACGGTAGGAGTCGGCGCCGATTGTGAACACGTCGGACTCCGGCTGGCCGGCCACGCGCAGGCGGTAGCGCCCGGGCGTGCGCAGGGCGGAGAAATCGGCCACCCGCACCGTGTCGTCCGCCGGCGCCCAATTGGTGGGACCGCCGAGCCGGCCTTGCAGGACCACCCGTGCGGTGTCGGCCGTCACCACGTCGAACGCGGCGCCGGCGCCGGGCGCGGCCGGAACCAGGGCCAGCTTGCTGGCCTGGGGCAGGTAGCCGATCTGGTTCAGCTTGATGCCCGGGGCCGGGCCGGCCGCGGCGGCGCTACCGGCCAGCAGCAGGCCCAGGTGTAAACCCAGCCCCAGACCCAGGCGCAGGCGCAAGGAGGGCGGCCTCATGCCGGCACCGCCTTGCCGTCTGTCTTGCCATTCCCCGCGGCGCCGGGCGCGCCCATCCCGTCGTCGTGGTAGAACGGCGCGAACCAGGTCGCCAGGAAAGACGGGATGGTCGCCACCATCACGAACACGAAGTAATGCACGTAGCCCAGCCACTCCTGCAAATGGCCGCTGACGACGCCCGTTACCAGCCCGCACAGGCCCATCACGCCGGTGCCGAAGGCGTAGTGCGTGGTCGTGTACTTGCCCGGCGCCAGTTGCTGCATCAGGTAGATCATGAAGCCGACCGCGCCGAAGCCGAAGAAGAATTTCTCGATCACGACGCCGGCCGTGATCACCAGCAGCGAGCTGGGCAGATAAATGCTCATCAGCAGGAAAGTCAGGTTCGGGATGTTCACAGCGCAGCAGAGCACGAACAGGGTCGCCTTCAGCCCGCGCCGCGCCACGTACCAGCCGCCGAGCAGCGAGCCGAGCAGCACCGCGGCCAGGCCATAGGTGCCGTATACCAGCCCCAGCATTTCATTGGACAGCCCGAGTCCGCCTTTGCTGGCTGGGTCGACCATGAAGAAGGGGCCAATCTTTTCCAGGAAGCCTATGCTCAGGCGGAACAGGAAGGCAAAGGCCAGCATGCGCCAGATGCCGCGTTTCTGGAACAGGGTGACAAAGGCGTCGAACAGGATGCGGCCGGCATCGCGCACGCTTGCCGGGGTGTCGGCGGCGCGCGCGCCCTCGGGCATGGTGCGCGCATGCCAGGCGGCCATGGCCAGCACCACGCCGCCGACCAGCAGGAAGATCAGGCGCCAAGATTCGATCCACTCCGGGCCGAAGCGCGCCGGATCGTTTCCGAACACGTGGGTGTGCAGGTAGCCGCTCAGGTAGACCATGCCGCCGGCCGCCACGATCGGCCCGACGTTCCACGACAGGCTCTGCAGCCCGCAATACAGCGACTGGGTGCGGGTGTCGAGCGATGTCACGTAGACGCCGTCGCTGGCAATGTCCTGGGTCGCGCCGATGAACGACAGCGCGAAGAACAGCGCCATCAGCAGCGACATGTAGCCGGGCAGCGCCATCGCCAGCGCCACGCCGGCAAACCCGGCGCCGATCAGCACCTGGGCCCAGAGCACGAAGAATTTCTTGGTGCGGTACATCTCGACGAAAGGCGCGAACAGCGGCTTGACGGTATAGGCCAGGATCAGCAGGCTCGAATACTGGGCCGCCTTGCCGTTGTCCATGCCCAGGTTCTTGAACATGATGGCGGTGACACTGGTCAGCATCACGTAGCCCAGGGCCATCGTGAAATAGCCAGTCGGCACCCAGAGCAGCGGAGAATGGCGGCGCTCAGCAATGGACATGTTCGCGCTCCTCGTACGGGGCCGCTGCCGCTGCGGTCACCGGCGCTAGCTCCGGCGCCAGCGCCGCATCCTCACCCAGGTGGCTGGCCAGCATGCGCGCCGCACCCAGCAGCGCCGGGCAGGGCGCCGTGATCAGGAAGGTCGGGATCGCCGCCGTAAAGGCGCTGAAGCGCCCCTTGCTCTCGAAGCGGGCGCGAAACGGCGATTGTGCGAACCAGGCGCCCAGTTTCGGCACCACGCCGCCGCCGATATAGATGCCGCCGCGCGCGCCCAGGGTCACCGCCAGGTTGGCCGCCACCGTGCCCAGCATGCCGGCGAAACACTCGAGCGTTTTCAGGCACAGCGCATCGCCTCCTTCCAGGGCGCGCGCCACGATATCGGCCGGGTCCAGGGTCTCGAACACCAGTCCCTGCTGCGCCGCCAGCGCTTCGCGCACCAGCACCAGGCCCGGCCCCGAGACCAGACGCTCGGCCGACACGTGAGCATAGCGCTGCCAGCAATGGCGCAGCACCGCCAGCTCGCGCTCGTCCGCCGGCGAAAACGCCACGTGGCCGCCTTCGCTGTGCAGCGGCGTCCAGCCGCCGCCCGGCGCCGGCACCAGGCCGGATACGCCCAGGCCGGTGCCCGCGCCGACCAGCCCGATGGCGCAGCCGGGCCGCGCCGTACCGCCGCCAATCTGCACCAGGCTCGCTTGCGGCAAGACCGGCAGCGACATCGCCAGCGCCGTGAAGTCGTTCACCACCAGCATGGTTTCCAGTCCGAGTTCGCGCGCCGCGCGCGCCGTCGAGAAGGCCCAGCCGTGGTTGGTCATGCGGATGGCGTCGCCGTCGACCGGATTGGCGATGGCGATTGCCGCATGCCGCACCAGGATGCCGGCGCCGGCCAGGTAGGCCGCGGCGGCGTCCTCGAAGCGGGGATAGTCGGCGCAGGCGAGGGTGCGCACGGCGCCGATCTGGCCGGGCGCGCGCTCCAGCGCGAAGCGGGCATTGGTGCCGCCGATGTCGGCCAGCAGGCGCGGGCCATCGATGTGAAAGGGAGTGTGCGGGCCGGGATGCATGGTCTCTCCTCGGTTCAGCGCGCGGCGCGCGCCAGGAAATCGCGGTACCAGCGCGCACTGTCCTTCAGCGTGCGGCGCTGGGTCTGGTAGTCGACATGGACGATGCCGAAGCGCTTGGCATAGCCCGAGTTCCACTCGAAGTTGTCCAGCAAGCTCCACAGGAAATAACCGCGCACGTCGACGCCTTCGCACATGGCCCGATGCAGCGCCGCCAGGTGAGCCTGGACGAAGGCGATGCGCTCGGGGTCGTGCACGCTGCCGTTTTCGACCGCATCGGCGCGCGCCATGCCGTTCTCGGTGATGTACAGCGGCGGCAGCGGGTACTCGGCTTTCAGCTTCAGCAGGAGTTCCGGCAAGCCTTCCGGATAGATTTCCCAGTCCATGTCCGTCGTGCCGAGTGGCGCGGGGGCAGGGCGGGGCGGGGCTTCGGCGCTGCACCAGGCGCGGAAGTAATAATTACAGCCGAGGAAGTCGAGCGGCTGGGCGATGATGTCGAAGTCGCCCTCCTGCACCCGGGGTCCGTTCTCGCCGTAGCCGCGCAGGGCCAGTTCCGGGTAGCGCTTCTTGAAGATAGGGTCCATGAACCATTGCACCGAGCGCGCATATTCCCATTCGGCCAGGGCGCGATCCGCCTCGGAATCGGTGGCCGGGTCGGCGGTCCACTGGTTCAGCACGATGCCCAGCCGCGCCGTGCCGGCCGCCGCGCGCATCGCCTGCATCGCCAGCCCGTGCGAGACCAGCAGGTGGTGCGACACCTGCACGCTCTGCGCCAAGTCGGCCACGCCGGGCGCGAACTGGGCGTTGCCATAGCCGAGGTTCGCCGTGCACCAGGGCTCGTTGTGGGTGGCGATGGCGGCGATGCGGTCGCCGAAGCGGCGCTTGACCTCGTAGGCATAGTCGGCGAAGCGGTGCGCGGTGTCGCGGTTCAGCCAGCCACCTTCGTCCTGCAGGGCTTGAGGCAAATCCCAGTGGTACAGGGTCAGGTGGGCATCGATGCGCTTTTCGGCCAAGGCGTCGAGCAGGCGGTCGTAGAAGCCGAAGCCGGCCTCGTTCCAGGCGCCCTTGCCGCAGGGCTGCACGCGCGACCAGGCCATCGAGAAGCGGTAGGCGTCCACGTTCAGCCCGGCCAGCAGCTCGACGTCCTCGTGGTAGCGGTGGTAATGGTCGCAGGCGACCTTGCCGTCGCTGCCGTCCTTGATGGCGCCGGGACGGGTGCAGAAGCTGTCCCAGATCGACGGTCCCTTGCCGTCGGCGCTGGATGCGCCCTCGATCTGGAAGGCACTGGTGGCGGTGCCCCAGACGAAGTCGCTCGGAAACTGCCGCGCAGATATTGAAATCGGTTTCATACGTTAGCTCTTGGTTATGCTGGGATGTGCGCCGCCCTGGCCGATGCAGGCGGCCAAGGGCGATGCGGTAGTACGGAAAGGCGGGCGCCGGCCTAGAAATCGAAGCCGGTATTCAGGCCGACCGTGCGTGGCGGCTTGTACTGGGCCAGCCACGGGCCGAAGCCGTTGAAAGCGCTGGTCTTGATGCGCTTGTCGTTGACGTTGCGCACCCAGGCGTCGATCCACCAGCCGCGGCCGTTCTGGTAGCGCAGGCCGACGTCGGCCGTGGTGTAGGCTTCCTGGCGGTCTTCCGGCCCCAGGTTGAACACGCTCAGCTCGGCATCGGTCTCGTAGTGGGCCGTGATGCGTGGCGACAGGGTGCCGTCGCTGCCGATGTGGAAGTTGTGCTGGTACTGGACCGTGGTCGAGAAGCGCGGCGCATGCGGCATCTTGTTGCCGGTGACGTCAACGCAGGTTTCGATGGTGGTGTCCACCGTGCAGCGCGGCAGTGCGTAGTCGTTGGAACCGGCCACCAGGCGGCCGAGCTTGGCGTCGAGCAGGGCCAGCGTAATCTGCAGGCGTCCGTTGTCGCCGATGCGCGCCGCGATCTCGCTCTCCAGCCCCTTGACCTTGGCGCCTTCGGCATTCTCGATGGCCAGGCCGCGGTTACCGTCGGAGAAGTTCACCGGCGAATTGAACTGGAAGTCCTTGAAGTCCGAATAGAACAGCGCATTGTTGATGCGCAGCCCGCCGTTCAGGAAGGTGCTCTTGCTGCCGATCTCGTAGTTGGTCAGCGTTTCAGGCTGGTAGGGCAGCCCGCGGTCCTGCACGCCGCCCGACTTGTAGCCGGTGGCCACGCTCGCATACACCATGTGGTTGCGGTCGATGTCGTAGTTCGCGCGCAGCAGGCCGGTGACCTTGCTGCCCTTGAACACGCCGTCGTTACCCGGCACGCCGGCCACGAAACCCTGACCCGGCACGCTCGGGTCGATCGACGGGTTCAGCGGAATCACCGCCAGCCCCGGCCCGCCCACCCAGTTGAAAGCGCGCCCGCCCACGTTCTCGCGGCGGTCGTGGGTGTAGCGCACGCCGGCAGTCAGGTGCAGGGCGGCGTTCACGTTCCAGGTGGCCTGGCCGAAGGCGGCCTTCGATTCCACGGTTTCCTCGGGCTGGATGAAGGAACCCTGCCAGCGGACCGTACCGTCCTGGGTGCCGTCGAAGGCCGGGATGTCGAAGCGGATGTCGTTCTTTTCGGCCGCATAATACAGGCCGGCCTGCCAGTCGACGGTCTTGCTGCCGAGCGACTGCAGTTCCAGCTCGTGGCTATGGCTGCGGTAGTTCGAGTCAACCGTCGTGTGTTCCTGCCAGATGCCGCCAGAACGGATGCTGGTCGGCAGCACCGAGCCGCCGTCCTGGTCGAAGCGCATCGAGCCGCGGTACTTCGAGAAGCCGGCAATGTAGTGGAAGGCGAGGTCGGGGTTCAGGTCCCAGCTGACGCGGCTGCGGATGTTGTGGCTGTCGCGGTCGATCCAGGGAGCGCTGTCGCTCAGCGTCGACCAGTGCTTCTGGCCCGGACGCGGGGTCTGCATCAGGTTGGCACTCGGGGTGCCGCGGTCGGCGAAGTTTTCGTAGGCGATGTTCCAGCGCAGGTCGGGATTGATCTGCCACAGCAGGCTGACGCGGGCGGAGGTCTGGTTCTGGGCGCTGTACTTCTGGTTGCCGACCACGTAGTTGTTCGGGTTGATCGGGCGGAAACCGGCCGGGTCGCCGCCGGCGGCCACAAAGGCGGCCCGCTGGTCCGCGAGCGGCACGCCCGGGAATTTCTGGTAATCGACGTAGCCGTCGTGCTGCTCGTGCACGATGGCAAAGCGCAGGGCTGCGTTATCGGACAGCGGCACGTTGAAGGCGCCGCGCGCCCCGTAGCGCTTGTAGTCGCCGATACCGCCCTCGACATAGCCGGAACGGCTGTTCAGGGTTGGCTTCACGGTCTGAATGTTGACTGCGCCGACCGTCGAGTTGCGGCCCCAGAGCGTACCCTGCGGACCGCGCAGCACCTCGATGCCTTCGACGTCGAACAGCAGGGCGGTCGCGCCTTCCGCGCGCGGCGAATACACGTTGTCGACGAACGAGGCGACTTCCGGGTCGGCGTACTGGGTCTTGGCGCTGTCGTTGCCGATGCCGCGCAGGGTCATGGTAGTAACGCCGTGGTCGCCCTGGGCGGTCGCCTGGAATCCGGGCACCAGGGCTACCACGTCGAGCATGGTCTGGACGTGGTTGTCGGCCAGGGTGGCGGCGGACAGCGCGGTGACGGCCACCGGGGTCTTTTGCAGCGAGGTATTGCGCTTGGTTGCGGTAATGCGCACTTCGGGGATGACGTTCGAGTCGGCAGCGCCGGACGGGGGCGCCTGCACGGCGGCTGCGGCGTTGGCCTCAGGCGTCTGGACCGGATTTTGGACTCCCTGGGCGTGGGCGCTGCCGATACCGGCCAGCAGGGTCAGGATGGCGAGCTGGATCTGGGCGTTGGCGTGCCGCCCGCGTTGCGGTGCAAGGGTTTCCATGGTTGTCTCCAATGTGGAATTATTGATTTGCGCGTCTGCCGGCAGCTTTTTTAAGAAATCGATTTCATCCGCCGTGAAAACGATTTCATGCTACATTTGGACTTGTTCGAAAGTCAAACAAAATTTGCAACAGTGTTGTGACGCGTGTTTTCGCGGTCTTGGCACCGGTCGCGTGAAAGCGTTTCATGGCCAGGCCTGCCGGCCTTGTGCGGCAACTGGCTGCAAACAGGCGTTGTAAAAAGGAGAAAAACCCGCGTGATATACTTCAGTCAACTAGCCGGTGACGGCGCCACGATGCCTACACGATGAAGAACGACGACAGCAGTACCGCTACCCTGTACGAAGTCGCCAGTGCGGCGGGCGTGTCGCCGGCGACGGTGTCGCGCTTCCTGAACGGCACCGCCAAGGTGTCCGACGACAAGCGCAAGACCATCGAGCGCGTCATCGAGGAACTCAACTAC
This sequence comes from Massilia sp. IC2-278, assembly GCF_020708045.1. Classification (GTDB taxonomy): domain Bacteria; phylum Pseudomonadota; class Gammaproteobacteria; order Burkholderiales; family Burkholderiaceae_D; genus Telluria. Next base: position 781,605 of record NZ_JAJFES010000001.1, on the reverse strand, counting down.
AAGCCGAACCGCCTGGCCCAGAGCCTCAAGATGGGCAGCACGCGCACCATCGGCGTACTGACCCAGTCGCTCGAGAGCGGCTACTTCAGCCAGGCCATGATCGGCATCGAGGACGCCGTCAAGGCCTCGGGCTATGCGCTCCTCATCATGAGCGGCCACTGGCATGCCGACGAGGAAGCCGAACGCGTCGAGCTCCTGATCGGGCGCCGCGTCGACGGCGTCGCCATTCTCACCGGCAAGCTTAGCGACGAGCAGATCGTCGGCTATTCCCAGCGCGTGCCGATCGTCGCCTTTGGCCGCCAGCTCGAAGGCGAGCGCCTGATGAGCCTGCGCCTCGACAACTACCAGGGCGCCTGCGACGCTGTCGAGCACCTGGTGGAGCAGGGGCACCGCCGCATCGCCTTCATCACCGGTCCCGACGACCACGAGGATGCCCGCGCCCGCCTGGCCGGCTACCTCGACACCCTGGCGCGCCACAAGATCGCGGCCGATCCGGCGCTGGTCGTGCCGGGCGACTTCCAGGAATCGGGCGGGCTGCTGGCAGTGAACCAGCTGCTGGCCGAGAAGCAGAGCTTTACTGCCATCTTCGCCAGCAACGATTTGAGCGCCTATGGGGCGAGGCTGGCCCTGTATCGGCGCAGCATCCGCGTGCCGGACGACATCTCGATCATCGGCTTCGACGACCTGCACAGCTCGATGTACACGACGCCGCCCCTGACCACGGTGCGGCAACCGCTGTACGAGGTGGGGAAGGGCATCGGACGCATGATGCTCGGGATGCTGGGGCAGAAGCAGGTGGAGGTGGAGGCGCCACAGCTGGGATTGATGGTGAGGGAGTCGGTGCGCAGGATTGCGTAGGGTGGAGTGGGAAGTGCGGGTTGGGGGCATGCGCGTCTGGCTTGGCGGTCCATGTGTTGCGGGTGGGAGCGAAGGGTCGCTTGGCGTGTCAGTGTGTAGAAGGAGTGCCGAGTCAGAGGATAGACTACGGGATCAGCAAATGCTGTTTTTCGGGCTGGATGCATCTGGTCCGGCTGTGCACTGTGCTCGCTTTGAATCCCGACTGACTGCACGCCGGCTCCGCTGATTCTGAGCAACGACGCTGAACTTTGTTCGAACGTACGCGAAAAGCGCCTATTCCGCATCGAATATACAACTCGACATTACGCAAAATATTGTCGAGTTGGGTGGCGTTAAGCGTCTTGGACTCCGTAGAGCAGGTCCCCGTCCACGACCATGGCGGTGTGTCGACTTTACTCAACAGCGGCGCGGGTCCGACCGGGACGTGGTCCCTTGATCAAGCCAGCCTATGCGCGCCAGCGTCCGAACGGCCTCCATCGCAGATTTTCGTGTGATCGCGATTCGTTCCACAACCTCGGTCACGCGCCGACACGCCGAAAACTTCCCTGTCGAATGCTGGGAAAAGCACCCGGATGCCATGCATGCACTCGCCATCACGCTCTCGGCACAGAGCTTGCGCTCGGGTAGGAAAAGCTAGGGGCTCGTCTGCAACCTGGGACGCGTTGAGCGCGTGCCAGCGCTTTCTTGCGGAGAGCTGGCGGATACCTTCATGCCGGCCAATCCCTTGGCTGCTTTCACGAGATTTGGCTGGTCCTTATCGCCCATGAAAGCGTAGATGCTCCTGTAGCGTTCCTCGGCCGCGTTGCTCGAGAACGCCGTGGCAGGATCGGTTCAGTGGTTTTCACTCGAACCAAATCGGCCGAATGGTGCACGCTGACGCAGCTGATCTTCGCATTAGTGCGCTGGAAAGTGAAACAGGCGCGGTATTTCGGTACGACGTATTCGTCCGGTCCAGTCGCCTCGATCTTCAGAACCCCATCGTTTGCTAATCGTTCGTACAGTCGCCCGTCCTGCACGAGAGTGGTCAGCGGCACCAACTTCGGGAATTCGTACAGGCCGGGGTAATTATCCATCTGCGTCTAATGCGCATGCTTGCCCGGCTCCTGGTGCGCGACCTGAACCGGGGCTTAAAGCATTCGAGGTGCAGGCGTCTATACATACCTCGTCGTCCGGCAGGGAGGTGATTCTTGAGCTTCAATGCTGCTTCTCAGATAGCGCATTTAACATAATATAGATTATGCGCACTTAAGGTGAACACGGGCTTGCTGATGCTCGCCCGGGCGTCCTCCACATTTTTTTGAAAAGGCTTGGGAAGAATTTGCTTGCGCGCTTGATGAATCGTTTGGAATCCAATAGACCAAGCCGTCACTGGCATCGTTGCTCTCTTTGGCCACGTTCGCACTATCATGCGACCTTCCGACATGATCTGGATTCGCGGCCGCGATTGATTCGCTCTGTGGCGTCAGATGAAGGATTCTCCGAGCTGGTCCAACTCGTCCCTGAAGCCGGGCAACAGCACCGCTGCCTCGTGTTCCAACCAGCGCTGGTGATCGATCAACCATTTCAGCATAGGATTGTTCAACAGATCAGGTGGAAAACGTCGTGTCGGCCATGGCAAGTCGAGAGGCAACGAATGCGTAGCCAGGAGTACACTCGCGGCACGTGGGATCCAGGGCGTTGGCCTGCGTCCCGGCTCTTGCCCATGAATCGAGAGCCCAATGTCGAGGCCAGCCGGATCGACGTCCCCGAAATGGAGCCAGGGAATATTACTCGGCAAGCGGTCGATGAAGCGTGTTGCCAACAAGGTGTTCCGGCCCGGCGCATGGATCAGGAGTAACCAGGACGGCATGGAAAAATCGACGTATGCGCCGATGTTTTCCACCGTCAGGATCAGCTTTGGCAGCTCCCCGCAAAGGCGCCAGCTGCGTGCCAGACCTCGTTCAGGCACGATTGTTTCCCCAAATAACGCTTGGCACGCATTGGCTGCAAACCGTTCTCCGCCCTCCCCTGAAAATTCGAGTCCTGCGTTCGCCCGCAGTCTCAGCGCTTCGTCTGTTGTCAGCAGTACGCCTTCCGGCGGCGTGCGATAGCCCGACTTGGAGTGGGCACCGGCCCAGGCGGACCAGGTTTTGCGGTTGAGACGCTCGATGCCGACCGGGAGGTCAAGCGACATGCGCCGCATCGTTCGTAGCGCGGTGGCCGAAATCGTATCCGGACAGGAACAAAACGCCGACTCGGAATCGTCCAGTTCTGGCCAACGCACCTTCAGATACCGACGGAACTTCTCCTTGCAGTGAGGTGGCAGGCGAAACTCGTTCAGGCGCCGGGCAGGTACGACCAAGCCAAGTTCTTCGGCCTCCACGAGCAGTGGCTCGGCAACCCTAGTCGATCTTATCGTTCCCAGCAGCAGGAGCCGTAACGCCGCCGCCCGCAGTTCGTCGCTGTCCCAGTTCACGCGCTGATCCTTGTCCCGCGGATGGTGACAAACTCGTCGTTACCGCGCAGGCTTCGGCTCAGCTGGAACACGGTCGAGCGGCGCGGTTTGTCCAGTCCGGGGGCCGCCACCAAGGCCTGGACGTCCATCCGTTGGCAAAATTCCGTCAACGTATCGAGTGCCTGCTCGTCCAGGCGATTGGCTTCATCGAGGAGGATTTGCTGCATGGCAAAGCCGCCCGATCCCGAAATCCGGTTGGCCTCCTCGTTCCATGTGCGCAGGATCATGACAAGCACCGCGGCTCCGGTACCGATCGCTTCGCCGGTCGACACCTCGCTGGTGGCTTCCCACTTGCCGTTGATGCGCCTGACTTCCAGCCTCAGCTGCAGATAATTGCGGTAGTCAAACAGGCGTGCCCCCTGGATCGATCCGCCAGTCTCACGTTTATACAGCGCTGCCAGCGTGTCCTCGAGCGGCAGGCCCGAATCGAAAAGCGAAATGCTGTTATCGCGCTTCAGGCAAGCCAGCATGTTAATCATGTCGTCTGGATAGCTGATCGCAATCTGCAGCCCCTTGATGGAGCCAAAACTGACCTTCTCCAGCTCCCGGTTCAAACGAATAATCAACGACCGGGCCGAGCGCTGGCGAGCGGCGATTCCGTCGGTAAGCCCGGACGAACGTGTCCGCATCTCGTCCTCTTGCGAGGCCAGGGTGCGCTCCAGCTCGCTCATCTTTTCCAGCATCTGGGCCAACGCCACTTGCGGATCGTCGGCGCTGGCCAGATGGCGTGGAATACGCTGCTCGATATGCAGGCGCACACGTTCCCACGCCCGCAGGGTTTGCACGGCGCGCCGTTCACCGGGCACATCGTCGAAGCCCTCGATGCGCTTCAGGTCCAGAAGCACATCGGGCCAGGGTTTCAAGCGCTCGAACAACAAGGCTTGCTGATTCTGCGACGACTGGAAAGCGTTGATCTGGCTGCCTGTCGGGAAATGTTGCTGCCGGTTGAGATCGGATTCGATGCGGCCGCGTAAGCCCAGCTGGATCACGACCCGGTCCAGTTCGCGCTGCGCCCGACGCTCGTAGCGGACGGATGCCAGCCGCTCCGATGCGCGCTGTTGTTCGACCTTGATCTGCTCGGCCCGGTCTTCCAGCCTGATGCGCTGTTCGATGAGCAGATTGTTCGACCTTTCATGCTCGCCACCCAGGCGCTGGGAATTGGCGCTGGCGAGGTCATGTGTTTGCACGGCGGAAGCGACCTCCTCGTCCGTTCCCTGCAGGCCAGTGAGGTCAAGCGTGCTGATGAGCTCCCGGCATTTCTCGACGACTTGCAGCAGGACGGCCGACGCATCCGACTCCGCCCGCCGCGCGCCATCGAATTCGGCACGCCGGACCTGCAGCAGTTTGTCGGCATGCGTGACGCCTTGTCGTACGGGTTCGATTTTTCGCTGGAGCGCCTCGATCACACTGGTTTTTTCGTTATAGTGCCGTTCGTCCTCTTCCCGGTCCAGATGCGTGAGCACGCCCAGCAGGCGTTCGAGCGCCTCACGCTGATGTGCGAGCCGCTCGCGCACACCCCGGTGACGCTCGACCGACGCTTTCAGCTGATCGCGCTGCCCGGGCTGCACCGGATGCGCGAGAATCGGCAGCCCAGCGAGGATTTCCTGTGCTGTGTGCCCATGCCGGCCGATCCAGGCTTGCGCAGCACGTGCCGCCGCAAGTTGCGCATCGAGCCGCTCTGCTTCTTCGGCATGGTCGGGCGCATCGAGCAAGGCATGCTGGGTTTGCAAGCGCATCAGGACTTGCCGCCGCCGGGCGATGGTAGCGCCTGTCTCGCGCAGTTCGACCAGTTGGCTTTGTGCGCTCTCGATCGTCTGGCTCAGCGCCCGCACGGCGGCATGCTCGGCATGCAGGGCCGGGCGAGGATCGCTTGCCCAGGCGGCGCTGCCATAGGACAGCACCTTTTCCGCCAGGCGAACGCCCTCCTTCAGGCGCCGCGATGTCTCCCGCAGTTCGCTGAGTTCGCTCTCCATGGCATTGCGCTCGTCTTCGAGACGCGCCATCTCGCGCTCACGCGCGTGGCGCCCCAACACGGGGTGGCGCGGCCGCCGCGTCAGGCGTACCGCTTCTTCGTCGCGAAAGCGCTCGGCAACGAGCTCGCTGTCGTCCAGGCTTTCCTCATCCCGCTCCCCGTATACTGCCGCCTCCGATACGAACAGCAGGTTATCCGGACGGTCACTCAGCTCGGCGGCCTCGCGTGCCGCGTGCCGGGGTGCCGCCACCACGATCGCTTCGGTCCACATTCCCAGGCGTGCCTGCACCACAGGAGCATCTTCCACTGTCAGCGAATCGAACCGGGCAGCCAACAGGCGTCCATCGACATGTTCGGCGACGGTGCCGAGACGCGCATCGAGCAGGCCGGCGCAATGCGCCAGGTTGCGAATACGCTCCGCCGTCTCATGCAGTCTGGTTTCGAGAAGACGCCGGCACGCGTCGGTATTCGACAATTCACGTCGTCCCGCGTCGATTGCGTTTGACAGGCTATCGGCCGTTGCCGACTTGGCCCAGTCGGCACATGATGCGGCCAACTGCTCGTGCCAGTTGCGTGCGTCGACGTAACGGCGCGCCTCCTCCTCGAGCTGCGCAATCCTGCTCCTGGATGCGACGAGCGCGTTTTGCCGTTCGGAGAGTTCTGCTGCCAGGTTTGCCCGGTCGCTCTCGATTCTTTCGATTTGGCCGGACACGGCTGCCAGTTGCTCGGCCAGCGCCGCACTGCTGGCAATCCCCAGGTCCGCCCCGGTTTTCCGTACTTCCCGTTGTTGCGCCGCCAGGTTACGCGCGTGCACCAGTGCGGTCTGGAAAGCGGCGACCTGACCAGCAAGGCGCGTGTCATCGCGCAGTTTCGCTTCGAGTGCCAGTGCCCTGTCGTAGGCGCCGGCCTCCCTCCCGTCCTGATCCTCTTCGACAACTGCAATAGTCTGCAACTTGGCAAGCAACGAGGCGAAACGCGTCGCGTGATCGTCCAGCGCGTCGAGCTCTGTCTGCAATCGTGTCTGGCGCTGGGTTTCCTCCGCATACTGCCGGTCGATGTCCCGTTTCGTCGACGATGCGTTTGCCGGATCGAGCTTGGCCGGACGCATCGCCTTGCGCGCATCCGCCAGGTGAGCACGGGCGATACGCAACTCGGTTACGCGTCGAATCAAACCTTCCACGGCCGCCTGGACATCGGCCAGTTCTCCGGCAATGCGTGCATATTCATCCTGGGCATGCCGCAGCGCCTGCGCGACCTCCTTTTCTTCCGCCTCGGCCCGATCGCGGCGCGACACGGCCTGGTCGACTTGTGCTTGACGGCTTGCATGCTCCTCGCGGGCGCGACCGAGATCCTGGTTCAGCGAGCGCGCGTGCAATGCCTTCTGCACGTCGGCACGTCTCGCTTCCATCGCCTCCCGGGACGCTGCCAGCTCCTGCTTCAACTCGTCCACGCGCCGCTGCAAGTGGGCGGTGCTCGCCTGCAGACTGACATATTGGCGCTGGCTCTCCCTGCTGCGGTCGACCTGTTCCTTCCAGTTTCGTGTCTCCTGTTCATAGCGGCCGCGCGCGCCGAAGTACGCATACGACGCCATCTTCCATGCCGCGTCGAACAGTTCGCAAATCTCATGGTGAGCCTCCCTTGCGTGCTCCAGCTCGCGCCGCGTCTGCCGGCACTGATCCAGGCTTTCGCGCATGAGTGTGATGCGCCGCTCCAGCGAGGTGTCGGGCGACAGCAGATAGTCGCGCAAGCCGGTCTTGATGAGTGTCGCCAGTGCGGAGCCCTCCATCGACGTGGCAAGCACCCGGTAGAAGCGTTCCTGTTCCTCGTGGGTTGTCATCGGCATCGGTGTGATACCGTGATCGAACAAGACCCGCATGTAATCGGCAAGCGACTTGTGCACGACCATTCTCGCGCCATGCATCGCAAGCTGCTCGCGCAGCCGCGCCAGAGGAGGCACGATCACGCCGGATGGCTCACGCAGCAGCAGGACATCATGAGGGCTGGTATCCGGGGGCAGATCGTGGATGATGAAAGGTTTGCTGTCGACCGAGGGCATGCCTGCGCGCGTCATCGCAACCCCGGCCCACAGGTTTTTTCCGCGCGGCGTAACCCATTCGATCAGGGTATAGCAGGTACCGAATTCGCCGATGCGTCCCCACAGGCCGCCATCGCCACGCGTGGACGGACCACCATTGATGTTCTTGAAGGAGAGCAGCCGCTGATTCGGCAGGATCGCGGTGACGTAGGCCGCCATGACCGTGGTCTTGCCGGCGCCATTCTGTCCCTCGAGACCGGTAACGTGCCGGTCCAGATCGAACGAATGGAAAACGATACCCTTCCAGTTTGCCAGGACCAGGCGCTTGGCAAAAGCACGACGCAGATTCATCTGGGTTCCTCCCGGCCGTCAGCATCCGGATCATCGGTGCCATCCGCGATCTGTCCTTGCGCGATCAGGCTTTGCAAGGCTGCCTCGAGATCCGCGGACGTGCGGACCGGGTCGGCAAAGCGCATCACGGCGCGTAGCGGCCTGATCACGGTTGCGTCGGCGCGCCCCTCGCGCTTGATGAAGCCCTGCCGCTCCAGCGATCGCAGCGACGTGGCGAAAGTCTCGCGCAGTTTGCGCGCATCCTGATCGACGTCCTTGCCGCGCCGCCGTGGACGGGGGATAAAACGCAGCAAACTCTCCTCGCCCAACAGCTGCTCGAGCAGCGTGAGCACGGCCTTCTCGGGTATGCACAGATTATTCTCGAGCCACTTCGGATCGAGGCGCATCAGTGCGAGTGCCTGGCCGACCAGCATGTCCATGGCGTAGAGCCTGCGCTGCCCAAGCGGCGGCGGTATCGCCAACCGGTCCGGCACGAGATAGAAGTACGCTTCCTCACGGGTCAGCAGCGACACTTCGTAGCGCCCGTAGAAGCTGTCGAGGTGCGGCTTGGCGGCCGTCAGGAAGTCGAATAGGGCAGCATCGTAATCCGCACCGATGTGCTTGCCGGCGCGCAGCTGCAAGTCGGCACGTGGAAATAGCGGATCGGCAATGACTTGTTCCAGGGACTGATAGATCATGGTTGGTGTCTTTCGTCATGGACCGGCAAGGATGGCGTGAACGGCAATTCGAGCACATCGTCATCGGCCTGCGCTGCATCCAGGCGAAGGTGCAGGTCCAGGGTCTGAGCATGGAGATGCTCCGACAGCTTGACCCATGCCTGTTCGAGCATGTCACGGGTCGTCATGCCGAACCTGAGCAGTTCGGGCGTGACGCGCATCAGCAGCTGGAAATACGCGTTTTCGGTGAAGTCGGGGGCGATATCGCGTACCGCGGCCACGATGTCGATCCGGCCGTCGTGCCGGAGGCGCTCCACAAGGGCCGCAACCGCAAGTTCGATCTCGTCGGGGCACGGCTGCACGCGCTCGGAAAGTGTCCGGTTCGCGAGCACCTCGTCCGGCACCATGATTACCACGGAAGCGGAAGGCCGCGTCACGTCGCGCAGGTGCAGGAACGGTTCCGGCGCCACGGCCAACAGTCCGAAGGGCCGGGTCTGGAATCGGCGGATCTGCTCGCTCAATCGGCTCCGCAGCAGGTTGTCCGGGTCGGTGCGGACAACGTCACGGATGTAGATCTGCGCATTCCGGTAGTAACCGCTCCAGTCCTCATAGCGCTGGTGTCCCCAGAGTGCGAGCCGTCCGAGCTGGTTGCGCGTGCGGTCGAGCAGCCTGGATAGATCAGCGTGCCTGCCGCTATATGCCGCGAGCTCGAAAAGCTGGGTTTCAAGGTGCTGGACATGTTCGCTCAGTATTTCGTTGAGCTCGCGCAGCGTCCGGTGCACGCGGTCGATCATGGCAACGCAGCGGTCGATGGCTTCCGCCCATTCGCTGTCCACCAGTTCGGTGATCTCCTTGCGCAAGGCCTTGTGCGCAAGGTCGAGCCCACGCTGCCGTTGATCGACCAGCCGGATCATTTCGGCAACGATGTCACGTAGTGGCCAGATGACCCTGCTTTCCCAGTCCTCTTCGCCATCCGCACTGGCAGCGCCGCGCAAGATCTCGACCATGACCGTCCTGATGTTCATCAGCATGAAGGACAGGTTTCGTTTCGTCAGTTCCCGATCTTTTTCCATGGACCTGGCGAGTGCCAATCCCAGCGGAGAAAGCGAAAATTCGCCTTCGCTGGCCAAGCCGGCGCCATCAGTGCGCAACAAGATGCCCTGCGCTTTCAAGCGCGCGATCATGTTCGTTGCGCGCTGGGCTTCGGTTTCGCTGTCGACCTGGGCAAGCTCATATACCGGCGCGAAGATACGGCGCAAGGTTTCACCGTCGAGGCTCGGCTCCACGGCATCGAGCAAATACGCGTGCAGACCCGCCAGGAAAGCCGCTTCTTCCCTGTCGAGATCCAGGGTGAAGTTGGCATGCCAGGCCTCTGCGACGACTTCGGCGACCGATACGGGCGCGTCTGGTGGATCGGAAGATGGATCGACGTGCATGAGTGGTCGCCACGGCTTGAGTTAAAACATGCAGTCTACTGACGAGCAACCACCCGAGTTTGACGCATATCATGAACCGCAGACGCTCCCAGGAAGGTCACCAGCCATGCCAAAACAGTGGTATCAGGACAGCGTTAGCGCACGCCAAATGTCGCTGGACAGGTGAATTCGCCCGGAGCCTCGTTGCTGGAAGCTTGTTTCTTGATTCGTATTTCGTTTTGGCCCGAGATGGACCAGTTCTATTCTTGCCTTCATATCGGAATTAGTTAGTTACGCTTTCACCCGGCACAAGCTCTGCCACAAGTTGACAAACTTTTCGGTGGATTGCAGATGATAATGATTCTGATTTACCACTCTCGCTTACACCACCACATGCACCTACTCTCGAACCCAGTCAACACCGCACGCCGCCGCTGCGCCCTCGCCGCCGCCGGCGCCCTGCTCGCCCTGTCCGCACTCTCGGCCCTGGCCCAATCCAAAGTCGACATCAAGCACGCCAGCGGCACCACCGCCGTTGTCCCCAACCCGAAAAAGGTCGTCGTCCTCGACCTGACCAGCCTCGACACCATGGCCGCCCTCGGCATCGACGTAGCCGGCGTACCGGAGTCGCCGATGCCGAAGCACCTGTCCCGCTTCAGCGACAAGAAATACGCCCGCGTCGGCACCCTGTTCGAACCTGACTTCGAGGCGATCCACGCCGCCGCCCCCGACCTGATCGTCGTCGGCGGCCGTTCCCAGGCCAAGTATAAGGAACTGGCGAAGATCGCCCCGACCATCGACATGACGGTCGATCGTACCGACCTGATCAAGAGCGTCGAGCGCAACACCAACCTGCTGGCCGGTTTGTTCGGCAAGCAGGCGCAGGCCAAGGTCCAGCTCGACAAGTTGCACGCCTCGATCGCCGGCCTGAAAGCCAAGGCCTCCACTGCCGGCAGCGCATTGATCGTGCTGACGACGGGCGGCAAGATGAGCGCTTATGGCCCGGGTTCGCGCTTCGGCGTCCTGCATGACGCCTTCGGCTTCAAGCCGGCCGTGGCCACGCTGCAGACCTCGAACCACGGCCAGGCGGTCTCGTTCGAGTTCATCCAGAAGACCAACCCCGACTGGCTGTTCGTTATCGACCGCGACGGCGCCATCGGCCGCCAGGGCGCTTCGGCACAGCGCCTGCTCGACAACGAACTGGTGCGCCAGACCAAAGCCTGGCAGAACAAGCAGGTGGTCTACCTCGACGGCGGCAACTGGTACACCCTGGGCGGCGCAGGCTTGACCGCGATCCAACAGAACATCGACCAGCTGGCGCAGGCCCTCGACGCCAAACGATGAGCCATCTTGCCGAACCGGCGCCGGCATCCGGCGGCGCCGCGGCGGCAGCGGTCCGGCGCCCGGCCTCGCATGGCTGGCTGGCGCTGGTGCTGGCCGTCGCCCTGATTCTCTCCCTGCTCAGCATCAGCATCGGCGCGGGCGACTTCAGCTTCGCCGGCCTATTGGCCGGCACCGACACCCAGGCCTGGCAACTGTTCGCCGTCAGCCGCGTACCGCGCACCGTCGCCCTGCTGCTGGCCGGGATGGCGCTGGCGGTCGCCGGGCTGATCATGCAGATGCTGGTGCGCAACCGCTTTATCGAACCCTCGACCGCGGGCACGATCGAATCGGCCACGCTCGGCATCCTGGTCGTCATGCTGCTGGCGCCGGATACCCCGGTGCTGGGCAAGATGCTGGTTGCCACCGCCTTCGCCATGGCGGGCACGCTCGCCTTCCTCGGCCTGCTGCGCCGCATTCCCTTGCGCTCGCCCTACCTGGTGCCGCTCGTCGGCCTGATCCTGGGCGGCGTGGTGCAGGCCGTTACCACCTTCTTCGCCGTCCGTCACGACATGCTGCAAACCCTGCACGCCTGGACCGTCGGCGATTTCTCCGGCGTGCTGCGCGGGCGTTATGAATTGCTGTGGATCGGCTTCGGCCTGGCGGGGGCGGCGTACCTTGCCGCCGACCGCTTCACGGTGGCCGGCATGGGGCAGCAGTTCACCACCAACCTGGGCCTGGACTACCGGCGACTCACCCTGGCGGGTCTGCTGATCGTGTCGGCCATCGCCTCGGTGGTCGTGGTCACGGCCGGCAGCATCCCTTTCCTCGGACTGATCGTGCCGAACGTCGTCAGCCTGCTGTTCGGCGACAACATGCGGCGCTCGGTGCCCTGGGTGGCGCTGCTGGGCGGCGTGTTCGTGCTGGCCTGCGACATCGCCGGCCGGCTGGTCGATTATCCGTACGAGATTCCGATCGGTACCGTGGTCGGCATCGTGGGCAGCGTGCTGTTCCTGGTCTTGCTGTTGCGGGGTCGCCGTGCGGCTTGACGTCTCTCCACGCATGCGCATGGCCATCCTGGCGGCGCTGGCCGCCGCTGCCATCGCCACCTACATGCTGGCCGGTGCAAACGGCAACTGGGGCTTCGTGCTGCCTTTCCGCGGCGCCAAGCTCGCCGCCATGCTGCTGGTGGCGTTCGCAATCGCCGTCTCGACCGTGCTGTTCCAGGCCATTACCCACAACCGCATCCTGACGCCCTCGGTGATGGGCTTCGACGCCCTCTACATCCTGATCCAGGCCTTGATGGTGCTCGGCATGGGCATCAACCCTGCCCAGGGCGAAGAAAGGCAGACGGCGCAGTTCCTGGTCGAGGTGGCCGCCATGACCGGCTTCGCCTGCCTGCTGTTCTGGGGCGTGTTCAACGGCGCGGCGCACAGCCTGCACCTGATGCTCCTGATGGGAATCGTGTTCGGGCTGCTGTTCCGCAGCCTGTCCGGCCTCGTGGTGCGCCTCATCGATCCGAACGAGTTCGCCTATTTGCAGGACCGCATGTTCGCCTCGTTCAGTGCGATTGAGACCGGCTTGCTGTGGGCGTGCGCGCTGGCGATCGGGCTGGCATCGGCGATTGCCTGGCGCCTGCGCCGTTCCTACGATGTGCTGGCGCTGGGGCGCGACGTGGCGGTCAACCTGGGCGTGCCCTACCGGCGCACCGTGATGGCGACGCTGGTGGCAGTCTCCGTGATGGTGGCCGTGTCCACCGCCCTGGTCGGGCCGGTGCTGTTCTTTGGCCTGCTGGTGAGCAACCTGGCGTATGTGACGATGGGCAGCGACCGGCACCGCTGGCTGGTGCCCGCCGCCGTGCTGTGGGCGGTCATCTTCTTGGTCGGCGGACAGGCCCTGCTCGAACGGATACTCAAGCTGAACGCGACCATCAGCATCGTCATCGAATTCGCGGGCGGGCTTTTGTTCCTGCTCCTCGTTACCCGCAGAAAGCAAGCATGATCAAAATATCTGGACTCGGCAAACGCTACGGCCACACGGTCGTGGTTGACGGCGTGTCGCTCGAGATTCCCGCCGGCGGCCTGACCGCCATCATCGGCCCCAACGGCGCCGGCAAGTCGACGGTGCTGTCGATGGTGAGCCGGCTGCTGCCGGCCAGTAGCGGCAGCGTGCTGGTCGACGGCATCGACGTCATGCACGGCGACACCAAGGCGCTGGCGAAACGCCTGGCGATCCTGCGCCAGGACAACCACTTGCCGCTGCGCCTGACGGTGCGCGACCTGGTCGCCTTTGGACGCTTCCCGCACTCGGGCGGGCGCCTGACGCTGGCTGACAAGGAGCACGTCGAGCGCGCCATCGGCTGGCTGAACCTGGGCGAACTGGCCGAGCGCTTCCTCGACGAACTGTCGGGCGGCCAACGCCAGCGCGCCTTCGTGGCAATGGTGCTGTGCCAGGACACCGACTATGTGCTGCTGGACGAGCCGCTGAACAACCTCGACATGCGCCATGCGGTGGACATGATGGGCATCCTGCGCCGCGCCGCGGACGACCTCGGCAAGACCGTGGTGCTGGTCCTGCACGACATCAATTTCGCATCCTGCTATACCGACCGCATCATCGCCATGCGCGACGGCCGCCTGGCCCACTATGGCACGCCGCAGGAGATCATCCGGCCCGAGGTCCTGAGTGCGCTGTACCAGCTCGAGATCGCCGTGCACGAGGTGGGCGGCCACCGTATCTGCACCTACTATCGTTGATTGCCTGCCGCCGCCGACCGCCCCGCTCCCGGGGTGGGCCGGGCCGGCTACCGGGCGACCCCTCATCCTGGTGGCTAGCTTGTAGCATGCATTGTGTCCGTAGTCCGGTAAGGTGATTTTTCTGGTTTTTGTGTAGGTATTTGTTGGTTAGTTACGTTTTTATGGTAGGGTATGGCATGTTCTTTTGATGTAAGCGCATGATGCACACCATCGTTTCCTGGGATGCCGATCCCATCAAGGCCTTCAAGGCGTTCATCGCCAGCACCGCGTTTGCCGAGACTGGCCGACGCCAGCGCGCCGACGGCACGCTGCGGGTGCTGTCCGCCGAGTCGGCCAGGATCTATGTTTTCATGTTCCAGAACTTCGCGAGCTGGTGCATGGAACAGGGTCTTGTCTTCTCCACCCTAACCCACGCCGACCTGCACCGCTTCATCGACCGCACCGTCAAGGGCAAGCGTGTCCTGAACAGCAAGATCGCCTACCGCTACCTCCGCCTGCTGGAGCGCTGCTATGAGCATCTTGCCGTCGACCCGAATCCGGCCCAGCAGGCCATCCTCGGCATCGACCGCGCCCACATGACGAAGGACGAGGCCGGCCGCACCCTGTCCGACGACCAATTGCAGCGTTTCTTTGCCGCCCTCCCCGCCGACACCCCGCGCAAGCGGCGCAACACGCCCTTCGACGGCTGGAAGCGCCGGCGCGATCGCGCCATGCAGGTGGTGATCGCGCTGGCTGGGCTGCGCGTGTCGGAAGCAGTGGGCCTGCTGGTGGCCGAGGTGGGCAGCCAGCCAGGCCTCGACGGTTCGATCGTGCTGACCATTACGCCCGACGAAAAGCACGACACCAGCCACGAACATGCGGTCACCCTGCCGCGCGAAGGCGTCGAGGAACTGCTGCCCTGGCTGCGGGAGCGTGAGGCGATGAAGATTCCGGGCGAGTTCGTCTTTCCGGCCAACGTGGGCGGGGCCAGGCTGACGCGCAAGACGGTGTACGTGCAGATGCGCGCCACGTTCGAGCGCGCCGGCATGGACCTGTCGCGCGCCGGCGGGCGCACCCTGCGCAACACCTTTGCCCGGCGCCAGCTCGACAGCGGCACCCAGCCGGACGAGCTGAAGGACGTGCTGGGCCTTGCCCTGGAACGCTCGGCCGCCGACTACAAGCTCACGCGCGTGACGCCCGATCCCTCGGAGTGAAGGCCTCGGCAATGCGCCAGGCATCGCCGGCGCGCGATTGAGCGGCATCAAACGCCAGGCTTACCCCGACGGCAGACTGGGGCCGTCCGCGCGCCCGGCGCGCCAACCCGAGGAGCGACCATGTTCAAGCAGATCCTGTTGCCCACCGACGGCTCCGCGCTGTCGGAACGCGCCGTGCTGGCCGGCGTCAGCTTCGCAAAAGACGTCGGGGCCCAGGTGGTGGGCTTCACCGCCCTGCCCGACTACCGCACCTTTACCGCCGACGCCGAGATGCTCGCCACCACCGAGGACGAATACCTGGCCACGAGCGAGGCGCGCGGTGCGAATATCCTGGCCGTGGTCGAGAGCGCCGCGCGCAGCGCCGGCGTGCCCTGCGCCAGCCTCATCACGCGCTCGAACCAGCCCTTTGAAGCGATCCTGCAGGCGGCGCGCGAGCGCGGCTGCGACCTGATCGTGATGGCTTCGCACGGCCGCCACGGCATCACCGGCATGCTGCTCGGCAGCGAGACCCAGAAGGTGCTGGTCCACAGTGCGATCCCGGTGCTGGTCTACCGTTGACGCCTTCGCCCGACAGCGGCTTGAAAACGACGAAAAAGCAGCGAAAAAGCGGCAAAAAAAATGCGCCGCAACGAATGCGGCGCCTTCAGCAAGGGGATGGCCAGTAGCCCGGATCAGATCCAGTAAATCAGCGCAGCCACGCCGACGATCAGCGCCACCTTGGTGATCTTGTAGGCGGTCTTGTTCCAGGCTTTGTAACGGCGGCGGTACTGGCCCATCACGTGCGAGATACGGAACAGTTTGCTGACCAGGCCGGTCTGGTCGCCGGTTTCGTTCGGCGAGCTGGCGGCCGTCATCATGGTGCGGCCGAGCCAGCGGTTGATGGCCTGCATCCAGCGGTAGCGCATCGGGCGCTCGACGTCGCAGAACAGGATCACGCGGTCGCTGTCGCTGCCGTTGATGGCCCAGTGGATGAAGGTTTCGTCGAAGATCACGCCTTCGCCGTCGCGCCAGCTGTGGCGCTGACCGTCGACGTCGATGAAACAGCGGTCGTCGTTCGGCGTGGCCAGGCCCAGGTGGTAGCGCATCGAGCCGGCGAAGGGATCGCGGTGCGGGTTCAGCTTGGCGCCGGGCGGCAGCTCGGCGAACATCGCGGCTTTCACCGAAGGAATCGATTGCAGCAGCGCATAGGTCTGCGGGCACAGGCGTTCGGCCGACGGGTGGCTGGCGTCGTACCACTTCAGGTAGAAACGCTTCCAGCCGGTCTTGAAGAAGGAATTGAAACCCGCGTCGTCGTTCTGCTCGGCGGCCTTGATCTTCTTCAGCGCCAGCATGTTCTCGGCTTCGGCGCGGATGACCTGCCAGTTCTGCTGCAGCGGCGCCAGATCGGGGAATTCGCGTACCGGGATGTAGGGCGTGCTCGGCACCTTCGAGAACAGGTGCATGAAGATGTTAATCGGGGCCATGAACGACGAATGGTCGAACAGCTGGCGCCTGAACGGCAGACGCACCTTGCCGCGGAAATGGATGTGGAGAATCGAGAGAAAATAGAAACCGACGACCACCCACTTCATCATGCACTCCCAGAACTGACCACGCAGTCAGCATCGAATTAAACAGGGCGCAAGAATAGCATATCCGCCAGGCGGCCGTCCGGCGCCCGGCGAAATCGACAGCGGACTGTCGCGTTCATGACGAAGCACGTGCCAGGGCTGCCGCAAGTCCGCCGAAGCAGACCGAGAAACAGCCGCGGGACGCGCCGCGCGCTACATCAATGCAGCGCCGTCATGGCATAGCCCTTTTCGGAGAGCTGGCCATTCAGGTTGTCGATGTCGTAGTCCGGCAGTTGCTCGGCGTTGTCGTCGACTTCGAAGGCGCGGGCCTCCACTTCCCAATCGGTATTGGTGGCTTCTTCAGGAATGTTGCGGGTTTCCGGCACGGCCAAGTAGGAGAACTTGCCGTCGCTTTCGGCTCTGCGGTAGATGTCCAGGCGCATAATCGTTTCCTTACGTTAAAGCTCGCTTTCGGATGAAAGCGGACGACTCCACAGTAACGAAGCACGTGAGGCGCGTCTGTTAATTGCCCCACTCAACCGGATAGCAAACACCTCAGCGTCCCGGCGACAGGCCGAGGATACGCGCCGGCAACAGCACGACGGCGCGCAGCAGCGCAAACACGGCCTCGACGCCGATTCCCAGCAGGCGCAAGGGCAGGAGCAGCAGCCAGACCAGGGGATAAGCGAGCAGCGCCAGCAAGGCCAGCGGCCAGCACAGGAAGAGTAAAAGCAGCCACAGCAGGAAGCCCAGCATCGCACGCTCCGGTCAGGTTGACGAGCGGCCAGTGTAGGCAAGCCGCCCCGTCCTTGCCACCGACGTGCGACGAATGGGGTCCGTGCGGGGCCGAACTGCCGCAAGCGCCGACGAGCGGGCCACGGCCGGCATCATCCCGGCAGGCAGCGCCAGCGCCATACACGGGAACGTAGCGAGAACTCAGCGGCTGGCGTTGCGGATCGTCTGGGCCACGCGCGTCTTGCCGGCCCGCTCGGCGAGCTGTTCCGGCGTGAGTCCCTCGCTGTTCTTCAGCGAGGGCTTCGCCCCGTGCTTCATGAGCAGCAGCGCGGTATCGTCCTTGCCTTCGCGCGCCGCCATCATCAGGGGCGTATAGGCGCCGCTTTTCAGGGGCGAGGCCTGGTCGATCCTGGCGCCGTGCTTCAGCAGCAGTTCCACGATCCCGTTGTCGCCGGCCGCCGCCGCGTAGTGCAGCGCCGTCCAGCCCGGCTGGTTGACCTTCGCTCCCTTCGCCAGCAAGGCCTCGATCACCGGCCGGTTGCGCTTGAAGGCCGCCATCATGAGTGCGGTATTGCCGTTCGCGGCCTTTGCTTCGAGATCGGTGCCAGGGTGAGCGAGGAAAACCTCCACTACGCGCATCGCGTCTTCACGCACCGCCAGCACCAGGCCAGGTTCGCCGCCGAGGGGATTCAACTGGTTGGCATTCACCACGCTGCCGATCATGGCGTTCACGGTCTTCGCATCGTCGAGCTGGACCGCGCGGAAGAAGGCAGTCAGCTGGCGCCCATCCGGTGCGGCCGGGGCGGCTAAGGCCGGGACGGCATGGACCAGGCCGGCGCCGGCGCACATTGCGAACAACATACCTTGAAGGAGAACGCGGCGCTTGCGGATCATGTCAGGCCCTGGCGTGCTGGAACAGGTTGAAGAAGTTCTCGGAGGTGCGGTCCGCCACTTCGCGCAGCGGCACGCCTTTCAGGTTGGCGATGAACTCGGCCACGTGCGGCACGTAGCCCGGCTCGTTCACCTTGCCGCGGTAGGGCACCGGGGCCAGGTAGGGCGAATCGGTTTCGATCAGGATGCGTTCCAGCGGAATCGTGCGCGCCACTTCCTGCAGGTCCTTGGCGCTCTTGAAGGTCACGATGCCGGAGAAGGAAATATAGAAGCCCATCTCGATGGCCGCCTCGGCCACTTCCAGCGACTCGGTAAAGCAGTGCATCACCCCGGCCACGCCCCCCTCTTGCACCGCCGCGCGCTCTTCCTGCAGGATGCGGATGGTATCGGCGCTGGCCGAGCGGGTATGGATGATCAGTGGTTTACGCGTTTCGCGCGATGCCTGGATATGCGTGCGGAAGCGCGCGCGCTGCCACTCGAGGTCGCCTTCCAGGCGGTAATAGTCGAGGCCGGTTTCGCCGATGGCGATGATCTTCGGATGGTCCGCCAGCTCGACCAGCTGCTGCACGCTGGGCTCGGGCGTGTCCTCGTAGTCGGGATGGACGCCGACCGAGGCGAAAATGTGGGGATATTGCTCGGCCAGGGCGAGCACCGAGGGAAATTCCGGCAGATTGACCGACACGCACATGGCGTGCGTGACCTTGTTCTCGGCCATCTTGGCCAGGATCTCGGGCATCCGAGCGGCCAGCTCGGGGAAATTGATGTGGCAGTGGGAATCGATGTACATGCTGACATTGTAAAGGCAGGCGCCCGCGCGTGCCATGCCGGCCCGTGCAGGCTATGTCTGGGCACGGCGCCGGCGCCAGGCCCGCGCATCGAATGCGGACTGCATCCTGGCTTTCTTTGCGGTCGTTTTCGTTGTGTATGACGTCGAGGTGCGGCCCGCTTTGGAACGCCGACCGATCCTGTTTTCGTCTCCAAGGCAAGCGCCAGCTGCACTCGGCCGTGTCGATCGTCCGCTACCGGCCAAGCGCATGCACTCAGGAGCTGCTGTGAGCCAAATGAATCAGAGGATAAGGTCGTCCCTGCCCGTCCAGTGGAGAGCGGCCTGTCCGTTTAAAGCCCATCTTCTCGTAAAACCCGATCGCTTGACCGTTCTGCTCATTGACATCCGTTGTCATTGCCGGGTCAAGCGTCAGGCCGTGACGGACCAGCGCCGCACCAACGCCCATCCCTCTGAAGGCAGGGTCAACGAACAGTGCCTCCATGTGGCCCTCATCGATCAGCATGAATGCCTGGGGATAATCGTCAGCATCCACTGCCAGCCAGAGCACGGCTTTCGGGAGGAAGTCGCAGACCAGTTCTTCGATGGCTTGACGGTCTTCCGGCTTCAGGAAATCATGTGTAGCATCGACTGCGCGGCGCCAGATGTCGATAGCACGTGCGCCCTCTTCGGGACGGGAAAGTCGAATGGTGGTCATTGTCTGGTAGTGAGTGTTCAAAAAAAAAGGCAGCCGTAGTCCAGTCGGACGGTTTTGTCAGGCCTTCTTAATCGGCGACCCGCTTGCCGAGAATGATCAGGTCGCGCTCGACCCCATCCAGGTTCGCCACACGCGGGAAATTAGCCCAGGTATCGAAGCCGAACTTGCGGAACAGCGCCAGGCTCGGTGCGTTGTGACCGAAGATGAAGCCCAGCAGCGTGTGCACCTCGATCTGCGGCGCAAAGGCGATTGCCTGCTCCAGGCAATACTTGCCCAGCCCCTTGCCGCGCCAGGCTTCGGCAATGTAGATCGACAGCTCCGCCGTACCCGAATACGCCGGGCGGCCGTAGAAATTCGAGTACGACATCCAGCCGATGACTTCCGGGTTTGCCGCAGCATTTTCCGCACCATCGTCGGCGGCGTGGATGGTCCACAGCGGGCGGCGCTCCGGCGTGTGGTCGTTGAACCAGGCCACGCGCGACTCGACCGACACGGGTTCGGTGTCGGCGGTGACTTCGCGCGAAGCGATGGTGGAATTGTAGATGTCGACGATGACGGGCAAGTCGTCGCGGCGGGCGAGGCGGTGAACGTAGGACGGCATGAAGGAAAAAAGAAAGTTACAGGGTATGGGTGGCGCGCGAGGAGCGCAACGCGGCGCCGAGGATTTCTTCGATGCGGGCCTTGGCGCGCTGGCCGGTCTCGTCGGCCGGGAAATGCACGCCGACGCCCTTCGCCTTGCTGTTGTTGGCGCCGGCCGGGGTGATCCAGGCCACTTTCCCGGCGATCGGGTACTTGGCCGCATCTTCCATCAGCGACAGGATGAGGTAGATCTCGTCGCCGATCTTGTAGGGCTTGTTGGTCGGCACGAACAGGCCGCCGTTCTTCAGGAAGGGCATGTAGGCGGCGTACAGGGCCGCCTTTTCCTTGATCGACAGCGACAGCACCGCCGGCCGCGGCAGCAGCGAAGCATTCGGGTCGGTGGTGTTGCCGCTCGTGTTTCCGCTCATTGCGTTCCTCTCAAACGGGGCTGCAGCAGGATGTGTAATCGAGCAGCATGTCTTCGACGAACAGTTTAGCCGACAACGGGTGATCCGCCACCGCGCGCCGTTCGTTTGCGGACTTCACCGCACGCAACACATTCCCAGTGTGCACGTTGCCGGCCAGGGCGGCAAGTTCCTTCTGGTAGCGCGGATAGTAACGCACTACACCGGACAATTTCATCGACAACAAATCGTACAGCCAGCGCTGCTGCCAGGCCACCAGCGCCGCCAGCGGCGTCTTGCTGAGCTTTTCGGCATTGCGCAGCGCGCTCTCGGCCGACGGCCGCGCCAGGAAATGCAGCAGGGCCTCGAGTTCCTCGCGGCTGCCGGTCTCGGCCTGGGTGCGCGCCGCCAGCGGGGCGCCGCCTTCCTCGCGCAGCCAGCTGTCGGCATCCGGCACGCCCTGCTCCTTCAGCCAGGCCAGCGCGGCCGGGTGGTCGGGCATCGGCAGCGCGAACTTGCGGCAGCGCGACAGGATCGTCGGCAGCAGCCGGTCGAGCCCGTTCGAGGCCAGCAGGAACACGGTGCCCGGCGGCGGCTCTTCCAAGGTTTTGAGCAGGGCGTTCGAGGCCGGCATGTTCAGCGCCTCGGCCGGATACAGCACCACCACCCGCAAGCCTTGCCTGTGGGTCGAGATGTTCATGAAGTCCGCCAGGTTGCGGATCTGCTCGATCTTGATTTCTTTCGAGGGCGCCTTGGCCGACTTGGATTTCTTCTCGCCCTCCGTACTGCCCCCTTCTTCGCCTTCCGGCGCGGGGTCGTCTTCCAGCGCTTCCGGCCGCACGCGCCGGTAGTCGGGATGGTTGTGCTGGACGAACCAGCCGCAGGACGCGCAGGCGCCGCAGGCATGGCCGTCGGGCTGCACGTTTTCGCACAATAAAGCTTGCGCAAAGGTCTCGATGAAGTCGGCCTTGCCGATGCCGGCCGGGCCATGGAACAGGATGGCGTGCGGCAGGCGCTCGCGCATCTGCTGCAGGCGGGTCCAGGCGGTTTGCTGCCAGGGGTAGATCACAAGAATTTCTCCAGGGCCTCGCGGAGAGTCTGCTGCGTGGCCTCGATGCTGCGGGTCGAATCGACGACGATGAAACGGTCCGGGAACTGCGCCGCGCGGCGCAGGTATTCGGCGCGGCAGCGCGCAAAGAATGCGCCCTGCTCCTGCTCGAACTTGTCCAGGGTGCGGGTGGCGTCCAGCCGTTCGCGCGCCACTTCCAGGGGCACGTCGAACAGCAGGGTCAGGTCGGGCTGCAGCTGCGGGTGGACCCAGGCTTCCAGCGCTTCCATCTTGGTGCGGTCCAGGCCGCGCCCGCCGCTCTGGTAGGCGAAGCTGGCGTCGCTGAAGCGGTCCGACAGCACCCAGGCGCCCGAGGCCAGGCCGGGTTCGATCACTTGCGCGATATGCTCGCGGCGGCTGGCGAACATCAGCAGGGCCTCGGTTTCCAGGTGCATGGTTTCGTGCAGCAGCAGGTCGCGCAGCTTTTCGCCGAGCGGCGTGCCGCCCGGTTCGCGCGAGGCAACGACCGTCTTGCCATGCGACTTGATCAGTTCGGTGACGAAGCCGATGTGGGTGGACTTGCCGGCGCCGTCGATGCCCTCGAAGGTGATGAACTTGCCGCGCACGGGATTCTGCACACTAGTCATGGCCGCGACACTCCCCGCTGGTACTGGTTCACGGCGCGGTTATGGTCGTTCAGGTTGTCCGAGAACTGACTGGTGCCGTCGTTGCGCGAGACGAAATACAGAGCGTCGGTCTTGGCCGGCGCCATGGCCGCGGCCAGCGACTGCACGCCCGGCAGCGAGATCGGCGTCGGCGGCAGGCCGTAGCGGGTGTAGGTGTTGAACGGGGTGTCGGTCAGCAAATCCTTCTTGGCGATCTTGCCCTCGTAGCGCAGGCCCATGCCGTAGATCACGCTGGGGTCGGTCTGCAGCATCATGCCGGTACGCAGGCGGTTCACGAACACGCCGGCGATCATGGCGCGCTCGCTCTTCTGGCCGGTTTCCTTTTCCACGATCGAGGCCATGATCAGCGCCTCGTACGGATTCTTGTAGGGCAGGTTCGGGTCGCGCTTTTCCCAGGCCGCGTTCAGGCGGTTCACCAGCATCTGGTGCGCCTGGCGGTAGATCTGCAAATCGCTCGAACCCTTGGCGAACAGGTAGGTGTCGGGGAAGAACAGGCCCTCGGGCTGCTTGAACTCCGGGCTGATCTTCGCCATCAGCTCGGTATCCGACATCTGCGCCGTTTCGTGGCGCAGTGTCTTGGTGGCGGCGATCGCCTCGCGCATCTGGCGGAAGGTCCAGCCTTCGATGATGGTCACGGCTTCCTGGGCGAATTCACCGCGCACCAGCTGCGTGAGCAGGCGGCGCGGCGTGGTGTTCGGCTTGAGCTCGTAGCTGCCGGCCTTGATGCGCCCGCTGTCGCCGGAAAAGCGCGCCAGCAGCTGGAACAGGAAGGGGTTCACGGGCACGCCGGCCTTGGCCATCTGCTGGGCAGCGGCGTTCACGCCGCTACCCGGGGTGATGGTGAATTCGATCGGCGGCTCGGCCGTGGTCAGCGGGTGGCCCGACCACCAGGCGAATCCGCCGGCCGCCGCGACTGACACGATCGCGCCGGTAAAGATGAGTTTTTTTATCAGTGCCATTCTGTTTTTGGTTTGAACGAGCCCGCGCAAGCCGATGCGCAGCAGGTTTGCGAGGCTCCGTTTTTTCGCCGTCTCCGGCGCGATTCGCTCGACAACTCTATAATGAGGCCGTAATGATATAGCCTAATCGCACAGCATATTGCATTTATGAGCAACTGGACAGACTATCTGGCGTCGCACGGCGCCCGCTTCCATATCGACGAAGCGACCCAGGCCGAAGACTTCGGCCGCACCCTTACCGCAGACGAGCTGGCGGCCGGCTTCGTCGCACCCGTGACCGACCTCGGCCTGATCGCCGTGGCCGGCGAGGATGCGGCAGGCTTCCTGCACAACCAGCTCACCAACGACGTCGAGCACCTCGGCACGGGCGAAGCGCGCCTGGCCGGGTATTGCACGCCGAAGGGCCGCTTGCAGGCGACTTTCCTGTACTGGCGTGATGCGGATGCGGTCTACCTGCAGCTGCCGCGCGCGATCCAGGCGCCGCTGCAAAAGCGCCTGAGCATGTTCGTGCTGCGCGCCAAGGCCAAGCTGCGCGATGCGACCGCGGAAGATGCCTTCGCGGCCGTGCTCGGCATCGGCGGCGCCAAGGGCGAAGCCGCGCTGCGGGCCCAGGTGAGCGAGCTGCCGGCCGCGCCCTACGGCAAAGTTACCGGCGCGCATGGCACGGTGATCCGCCTGGCCGACGCCTTCGGTGCGCCGCGCTACCTGTGGGTGACGTCGTCCGCTACCGCCGAAGCGGCGTTTCCTGCCCTGGCGGGTGAGCTGGCGCTCGGCGGCAACGCGGCCTGGCAGCTGGCCGCCATCCACGCCGGCGTGCCGCAGGTGACGCAGCCGACCCAGGAGCAGTTCGTGCCGCAGATGATCAACCTGGAATTGCTGGGCGGCGTGAACTTCAAGAAGGGCTGCTACCCGGGCCAGGAAATCGTCGCGCGCAGCCAGTATCTCGGCAAGCTGAAGCGCCGTACGGCCCTTGCCACGGTCGAGAACGCCGCCGCGCGTGCCGGCGACGAAGTGTTTGCAACCGCCGACCCGGACCAGCCCTGCGGCATGGTGGTCAACGCCGCGCCGAACGGCCGCGGCGGCGCCGACTTGCTGGTGGAAATGAAGCTGGCCGCTCTGGACGAAGACGTGCGCCACGGCTCGGCCGCCGGCCCGGCCCTGCGCTTCCAGCCTTTGCCGTACGCGCTCGATGCGCTCGACGTCTAGCATGGTCGACCTGTACGTGTATTACAAGGTGCCGCAGGCGAACGCCGCGCGGCTCGAACCGCCCGTGCGTGCGCTGCTGGCGCGCCTGGGCGCCGACACCGGTATTCACGGCCAGCTGAAGCGCCGCCCGGAGAGCAAGGACGGCGTGCAGACCTGGATGGAAGTGTTTCCCGGCGTCGACGCCAATTTCTCCGCCCTGCTGGAATCGTATGCACTCGAGGCCGGTATCGCCGGTTTGATCGACGGTCCGCGCCGGGCCGAGGTTTTCGTGGAGTTCACATGTGCCTGATCGTCTTTGCCTGGCGTGTCATCCCGGGCGTGCCCGTCATCGCCGCCGCCAACCGCGACGAATTCTATGACCGTCCGGCAGCCCCGGCCGCGCCCTGGCCGGAGAACCCGAACGTGATCGCCGGGCGCGACCTGGAACACGGCGGCAGCTGGATGGGCATCACGCGCGAAGGGCCGGACGGCCCGAAGTTCGCCGCCCTGACCAATATCCGCGCGCCGCACGAGGTGCGTCCGGACGCGCCCTCACGCGGGGCGCTGGTGGCCGACTTCCTGAAGGGTTCGCTGTCGGCGGCGGACTACCTGGACGTGATCCGCGAGCGCGGCGACATCTATAACGGCTACAACCTGGTGCTGGGCGATGCGAAAGCCCTGTACTGGTACTCGAACCGCGCCGGCGACGATGCGCGCAACGGCCAGCCGCTCGAAGAAGGCCGCATCTACGGCATCTCGAACAGCCTGCTGGATGCGCCGTGGCCGAAGGTCACGCGCACCAAGGCGCAGTTCGCCAGCCTGCTGTGCCAGGGCGCGCCGGAAGATGCCTATTTCGAGATGCTGGCCGACACCACGCGCGCGCCGGACATGCGCCTGCCGGAAACCGGCGTGCCGCTCGACCTGGAGCGGGTGCTGTCGGCGGTGTGTATCGAGACCGCCGGGTATGGCACGCGTACGTCGACGGTGGTGAAGCTGTACGACGGCGCGCCGGCGGAGTTGCACGAGCGTATCTTGCGGCCGTAGGGTGGACCGGGCCGCGAGAGGCGGGTCGCCCGTCCACGCCTCCAGCTGCGCTTACAACTTACCGCGCAAGATCTCGCGCACGTGCGGCGTGGCCGCGTACGGATCGGGCGGGTTCTTCGCCCCCACGATCGCCTCCATGCGCTCGGTCACGCCGCCGAGCGCGTGCGGATGCGAGAAGATGTAGAACTGCCCGTCGCGGATCGCATCGAAGGTCATGCGCGACACATCCCGCGCCGAGACCTTGCCCGATTCCACCGCCTTGACGGTCAACGCCTGGGCCGCGATCTGGCTGTTGGTCGGCCCGCCCTCGGCCTTCAGCTCTTCCGGACGGTTGCGGTGCGAATGGCTGATCCCGGTCGGCACGAAATACGGGCACAGCACCGAGGCGCCGATCGGCGCGTTCACCAGCTGCAAGTCGTGGTACAGCGTTTCCGACAGCGACACTACCGCATGCTTCGACACGTTATAGACGCCCATCGCCGGCGCATTCAGCAGCCCGGCCATCGAGGCCGTGTTCACGATATGCCCCTCGAACGACGGATCCTTCTTCGCGCATTCCAGCATGGCGCGGGTGAACACGCGCACGCCGTGGATCACGCCCCACAGGTTCACGCCCAGCACCCATTCCCAGTCCTCCGCGCTGTTTTCCCAGATCAGCCCGCCCGAACCGACGCCGGCGTTGTTGAACACCAGGTGGATGCCGTGGAAGCGCGCCACCGCCGCATCCGCCAGCTCCTCCACGTGGGCCGCCTTGCTGACGTCGCACACCATCGCCAGCACCTCGACACCCTGGGCCAGCAAGGCGTCGGTCGTCTTTTCCAGGGCGTCGGCCTGGATGTCGGCCAGCACCAGCTTCATGCCGAGGCTGGCCGCCGTGTCGGCGAATTCGCGTCCCAGGCCACTGCCCGCGCCGGTGATGACGGCAACTTTTCCGCTGAAATTCTTCATGTCGTTTCCCCTTCAGACTGCGGACACGCCGCCGTCGACCGCCAGGATCTGGCCCGTGATGTGCTTGCCGGCGTCGGAGGCGAACAGCACCACCGCACCCTTCAAGTCCTCGTCGTCGCCCAGGCGCGCCAGTGGCGCATCCTTGGCCAGCACGTCGGCGCCGATGGTCGCCAGCACGCCCTTGGTCATTTTAGACGGGAAGAAGCCCGGCGCGATCGAGTTCACGGTAATGCCGTGGCGGCCCCATTCGCCGGCCAGTGCGCGCGTGAAGTTCACGATCGCACCCTTCGAGGTGTTGTAGGCGATCGTGCTCATGGTGCCCGGCGGATTCCCGGCCAGCCCGGCAATCGAGGAAATGTTCACGATGCGGCCGTAACCGCGCGGGATCATCGACAGCTTGCCCACCGCCTGGCTCACCAGGAAGATGCTGCGCACGTTCAGGTTCATCACCTTGTCCCAGGCGTCGAGCGGGTGCTCCTCGGCCGGGGCGCCCCAGCTGGCGCCGGCGTTGTTGATCAGGATGTCGATCTGGCCGAGGCGGCGCAGCGCTTCCTCGACAAAGGGCTGCACGTTCGCCTCGTGCGACAGGTCGGCCGCGATTGCCGAGGCCTCGATGCCTTTCGACGTCAGGTGCGCCACGGCGATGTCGAGTTCTTCCTGCTTGCGCGAGGAAATGACCAGGCGCGCGCCCTGCTCGCCGAGCGCTTCGGCCATTTGCAGGCCGAGCCCGCGCGAGCCGCCGGTCACGAGGGCGGTCTTGCCTTGCAGTGAAAAGAGTTCCTGGGTAGTGCGCATGCTGTCTCCGTTGTTATTGATCTGCTTGGGTCAGACTTCGTAATCCATGCACTGGCGCTCGTCGCGCACCGCCTTGAAGAAAGGCATCAGCGCCTTGTGCGTGGGGTGATTGGCGTAGGCTTCAAGGGCGTCGCGGCTCTCGAAGGCCGAATTCAGGATCACGTCGTAGGTGGCTTCCAGGCCCGGCTGGGCCAGCGCCACCTCGAACTGCAGGATGCCCGGCACGATGGCCGCGCACTCGTCCAGGCGGCGCTTCATTTCCCGGGCATTGCCCAGCCGGTCGGCGCCCTCGGCCTCTTCCTTCAGTTTCCACATCACGATGTGCTTGATCATATGTTTCTCGAATCTATTGCGTCATTTCAGATGGTTTTACGAATCACAGAAGGCTTACAGCACCTCGAACAGCCCCGCCGCGCCCTGGCCACCGCCGATGCACATCGTCACCACCACGTACTTCACGCCGCGCCGCTTGCCTTCGATCAGCGCATGGCCGACCAGGCGCGCGCCGGACACGCCATACGGATGGCCGACCGCAATCGCGCCGCCGTTCACGTTCAGGCGCTCCATCGGAATGCCGAGCGTGTCGGCGCAGTACAGCACCTGCACGGCAAAGGCTTCATTTAGTTCCCACAGGCCGATGTCGTCCACGGTGAGGCCCGCCTTTTGCAGCAGCTTCGGCACCGCATACACCGGGCCGATACCCATCTCGTCCGGCTCGCAGCCGGCCACCGCAAAGCCGCGGAACACGCCGAGCGGCGCCAGCCCCTTCGCTTCGGCCATGCGCCGGCTCATCACGATCGACACCGAGGCGCCGTCCGAGAACTGGCTGGCATTGCCCGCGGTGACCACGCCGCCCGGCAGCGCGGTGCGGATTTTGGCCACGCCCTCGAGCGTGGTATCGGCGCGGATGCCCTCGTCGGCGGCGATCGTCACTTCGCGCGTGAGCAGGCGGCCCGAGGCCTTGTCGGCCACGCCCATCACGGTCGTCATCGGCACGATCTCGGCGTCGAAGCGGCCTTCGAGCTGGGCAGCGGCCGCGCGCAGCTGGCTCTGCACGCCATAGATGTCCTGGCGCTCCTTGGCGACGCCGTAGCGCTTGGCCACCATCTCGGCGGTCTGCAGCATCGACCAGTAGATTTCCGGTTTCTGCGCGCGCAGGGCCGGGTCGCGCAGCATGTGGGTATTCATTTCCTGCTGCACGCAGGAGATCGACTCGACGCCGCCGGCCGCGAAGATCTCGCCTTCGCCGGCCAGCACGCGCTGGGCCGCCAGGGCAATCGTCTGCAGCCCGGAAGAACAGAAGCGGTTGACGGTCATGCCCGGCACCGTCACCGGGCAGCCGGCGCGCAGCGCAATCTGGCGCGCGATGTTGCCGCCGGTGGCGCCTTCGGGATTGGCGCAGCCCATGATCACGTCCTCGACCTCGCCGGCCTCGATGCCGGCGCGCGCGATGGCGGCGGCCAGCACGTGGCCCCCGAGGCTGGCCCCATGGGTCATGTTGAAAGCCCCTTTCCACGACTTGGCCAAGCCGGTGCGGGCGGTCGAAACGATGACGGCGTCTTGCATTCTGGTCTCCCTGGTTGTTGGTATTCGATCAAACCAGAATAGCACAGATAAGTACGGTCGTTCGCAAATATCAAGGCTTGCGCCTCATCATATGCAGCCGGGATTTCGAGGGGCGAAACGCGGTCCAATGTTCAGTACGGGACAGTGGGAAGCCGGGGTCGCGCCGGCCCAGGCGGCATGGCCGCGGCAAGGTCAAGCGGCCCCCTCAAACCTTAGTAAGTTTGCAGTAAGTTTGGAGCAAGCATGACGTAAGTTTGGCGGTCCACACTCCGTTCAGCTGACCAAGTATCGGCTAGTCGCAGACTTTATTACTACACGGAGACAACAACATGGCTATCACACCCGGCATGACCGCTGGCGGCAAGGCAGTGCCTTCCTCCCAGGGAATGACCAAGGAAGAACGCAAGGTGATCTTTGCGTCCTCGCTTGGCACCGTATTCGAATGGTACGACTTCTACCTCTACGGTTCGCTTGCCGCCATCATCGGCAAGCAGTTCTTCCTCGGCGACCCGACCACCTCCTTCATCTTCGCACTGCTCACCTTTGCCGCCGGCTTCATCGTGCGTCCTTTCGGCGCCCTCGTGTTCGGCCGCCTCGGCGACATGATCGGCCGCAAGTACACCTTCCTGGTCACCATCCTCATCATGGGCGGCTCGACCTTCCTCGTCGGCCTGCTGCCGGGCCACGCCTCGATCGGCATCGCAGCGCCGATCATCCTGGTCACCCTGCGCATCCTGCAAGGCCTGGCGCTGGGCGGTGAATACGGCGGCGCAGCCACCTACGTGGCCGAGCACGCTCCTGAAGGCAAGCGCGGCGCCTTTACCGCCTGGATCCAGACCACCGCGACCATGGGCCTGTTCCTGTCGCTGCTGGTCATCCTCGGCACCCGTACCGCCGTCGGCGAAGAAGAATTCCTGGCCTGGGGCTGGCGTATTCCCTTCCTGCTCTCCGTCCTGCTGCTGGGCATCTCCGTCTGGATTCGTATGTCGATGAACGAGTCGCCGGCATTCGCCAAGATGAAGGCCGAGGGCAAGACCTCGAAGCGTCCGCTGTCGGAAGCCTTCCTGCAATGGAAAAACGCGAAGATCGTCATCCTGGCCCTGGTCGGCCTGACGATGGGCCAGGCCGTGGTCTGGTACACCGGCCAGTTCTACGCGCTGTTCTTCCTGACCCAAACCCTGAAGATCGACGGCCCGACCGCGAACATCCTGATCGCCATCGCCCTGCTGCTGGCCACCCCGTTCTTCCTGGTCTTCGGCGCGCTGTCGGACAAGATCGGCCGCAAGTGGATCATCCTCGGCGGCTGCGTCATCGCCGCGGCCACCTACTTCCCGATCTTCAAGGCCATCACCCACTACGGCAACCCGGCCCTGGAGCAAGCCATCAACTCGGCGCCGGTCGTCGTCGTCGCCGACCCGGCATCGTGCAACTTCCAGGTCGACCCGAGCGGCACCCGCAAATTCCCGGCTTCCTGCGACATCGCCACCCGCGTGCTGACCAACGCCTCGGTCAACTACACGACCGTCGACGCGCCGGCCGGCACCGTGGCCACCATCAAGGTCGGCGACAAGGTGTTCCAGTCCTTCAACGCCAACATGACCGCCGACGGCCTGAACTTCGACGCCGACAGCAAGGCCCGCGAAGACGCCTTTAAAAAGGAAATCACCGGCGCCCTGAAATCGGCCGGCTATCCGGACAAGGCCGACCCGAACCAGATCAACAAGCCGATGGTCGTGCTGCTGCTGTTCATCCTGGTGCTGTACGTGACCATGGTCTACGGCCCGATCGCCGCCATGCTGGTCGAAATGTTCCCGACCCGCATCCGCTACAGCTCGATGTCCCTGCCTTACCACATCGGTAACGGCTGGTTCGGCGGCCTGCTGCCCACCATCTCGTTCGCCCTGGTGGCAGCCAACGGCAACATCTACTACGGCCTCTGGTACCCGATCATCATCGCCCTGATCACCGTCGTGATCGGCGCCCTGTTCGTTCGCGAAACCAAGGACAACAACATCTACGCCGCCGACTGAGTTTTATCGGCTTAGTAGAAAGCAAAATGCCGCTGGAAACAGCGGCATTTTTTGTTTGTTCCAACACCAGTACATTCGATGAGGCCTGGGTCATCACCCGTACGGTTGGCACCCCGTGCCCACGCGGTACGCACGTCACCGATGCCCTGCGGCCGAGAAACGTCGCCCGCCAGCACCAAGCCAGGACACGGCCCGAATCAACCCGCTCCCGAACCACCGATCATCCCACCTGACTAACCAGGTAAGCACACCGCCTCGCCCCCTCCAGCTGATGCTCGATCCTCACAACAGACACCCCCGGCCCCAGCACGCGCCGGAACACCTCCAGCTCCGAGCGGCAAAACTGCTGGCAAGCCTGGGCCGCCGCGCAGATCGGGCAGTGGTTCTCCAGCAGCAGCACACTCCCATCCACGCGCGGCTCCGCTTCCGCCATGTATCCCTCCAGCGACCGCGCCGCCGCCAGCGCCTCAACCTGCTGGTCCAGGGTCCCGCTTGGGTCGACCTGCGCCCGGTAGGCCTGCTCGCTGGCCGCCTCCCGCGCCACGATCAGCTTCTCCAGCCCGCTTTCGCCAAACAGGGTGCGCACACCGTCGATCAAGTCCAGCGTCACCTCGGCATGCCGGTCTGGAAAGCGCGCATGTCCCGCGTCGCTCAGCTGCCAGCGCCGCACCGGCCGCCCGACCTTGCCCGGACTGTCGTGATAGGTCACCAGCCCCTTGTCGACGCCAAGCTCGAGCTGGCGCCGCACGCCCATCGCCGTCATGCCGAGCAGCCCGGCCAGTGCCTGCGCCGTCTGCGCGCCGCGCGTCTTCAACATCATCAGTACCTGGTCGAAGGTATTCATTTTGCCTCCACGGTCAACTCAAGGCGGCGCCCGCTCCACTGGCGCAGCGCCAGCGCCGCCCAGGCCGCCAGCAAGCCGCCGACGATCAGCACCAGGCGCGTGTCGACCAGGGTCAGCACGCCGCCCGCCAGCGCCATCACGATATTCGCCAGGCAAAAGGTCGTGGACAGCAGGCCCATCACGGCGCCTTGCCCGTGCGCGGCAAACTGGTCGGCCGACCAGCCCTGCAGCGTGGCGTTGTAGTACGCATGCGGTAAGCCGAACAGGACAATGCCCACCAGCCCGACCCACAGGCTGCCAAACCCCACCGCCAGGATCGCCGCTGCCGCCAGCGCCGCCTGGGCACTCGCGCGCCGGCGCGGCTCGAGCGCACTGGCGCGTCCCGCGAACAGGGCGGCGAAAGTCATCAGCGCGCACATGCCCATGTTCACGAAAGCGATCTGGCACGTGTCGTAGCGCCCCACGTCCACCAGCCACAAGGGAAAGAACTCGTAAAAGGCCGCCACGCCACAGGCATAGGCGAAGTGCACCGTGAACAGGGTGCGCAGCGGCCCATGGCGCAGCAGGGTCAGAGCATGCCGCTCGCGCGCCACCGCCCACCAGCTCCCGGCCTGCGCCGCATGTCCCTGGCCGACCGGCTCGCGTTCCAGCGCCAGCGCCGCCAGGCCTGCGCCCAGCAACAGCGCAGCGGCGGCGATGTAGAACGGCAGCGTGATCCCGGGGCCGACCGTGAGCCCGGCCAGCAATGGCCCCACCAGCCAGCCGAGGTTGAAGGAACCGTTCAGCCACGACAGCGCATGGTTGCGCAGCCCGCCCGTCAGGCGTTCGGCCAGCATCGCGCGCATGATCGAGCCATTTCCTTCCAGCAGGCCGGTCACGAAGCGCGCCAGCAGGAACAGCGGGTAGGACTGGGCCACCAGCGCCATCGCGGTGAGCCCGTGGCCGACGGCGGCGCCGATCGCCGTGATCAACAGCAGGCGGCGCCGTCCGAAGCGGTCCGACACCGGGCCCAGCATGGCGCTGCCGATCAGCAGGCCGAGCGGGTTGATCATCAGCGCGATGCCGAACAACAGCTTCGGCGGCAAGCCCAGGAAATGGGTCAGCGCATTGGCGCTGCCGCCGGCAAACAGCGGCGGCAGGATCGGGTAAGGCAGCGAGGCGCCGGTGGTGGACAGTAAACCCAGCAAACAGGCGCTGGCGATCAGGAGCACGGTCTTCATGGGATCGAATCGACGTTGCAATACCAACATCGTATGCCTGAGCCAACGATAAGTAAACGGATTTGTTTATTTATTCGCACGGCAAAAAAACGCCGCTGGATCCAGCGGCGTTTGTCGGCTCGCTTGCGCATCGCACTGCGCACTCACCGGCGCACCTCCTAGCGCAAGCGAGCAATAGGAGCTCAGCCGTTAAAACCCTTGCCCTCGTTCGCCAGGCGCTCCAGCAGCGGCGCCGGCTGCCATGCTTCGCCGTGGCGTCCGCGTGCGAACTTGCGAATCGTGTCCAGTACGTTGGTCAGGCCCACCGTGTCCGCATACAGCATCGGTCCGCCGCGGTGCAGCGGGAAGCCATAGCCGGTGAGGTAGACCATGTCGATGTCGGAGGCGCGCAGGGCGATGCCTTCTTCCAGGATGCGCGCGCCTTCGTTCGCCAGCGCAAACACCAGACGCTGCACGATCTCGGCATCGGAAATCGCGCGGCGCTCGATACCGGCTTCCTGCGCATAGCCGGTAATCATGTCGTTCACCAGCGGCGACGCATGCGGCTTGCGGTCGCCCGCCTGGTAGTCGTACCAGCCGGCGCCGGTCTTCTGGCCGAAGCGTCCCGCTTCGCACAGGCGGTCCGGGATCGGCGAATACACCAGTTCCGGCGACTCGGCATAGCGGCGCTTGCGGATATACCAGCCGATGTCGTTGCCGGCCAGGTCGCTCATGCGGAACGGCCCCATCGCAAAGCCGAACTTCTCGATCGCCTTGTCCACCTGCTCCGGCAGCGCACCTTCTTCCAGCAGGAAGAAAGCCTGGCGCAGGTACTGCTCGACCATGCGGTTGCCGATGAAGCCGTCGCACACGCCGGAAACCACGCCGGTCTTGCGGATCTTTTTCGACAGCGCCAGCGCGGTGGCCAGCACGTCCTTGCCTGTTTGCGCGCCGCGCACGATTTCCAGCAGCTTCATCACGTTGGCCGGGCTGAAGAAGTGCAGGCCGATCACGTCCTGCGGACGCTTCGTGAACGCGGCGATCTTGTCGAGGTCCAGCGTCGAGGTGTTCGAGGCCAGGATCGCACCCGGCTTCATGACTTCGTCGAGCTTGCGGAAGACCTGGGCCTTGACCTCCATGTCCTCGAACACGGCCTCCACCACGATGTCGGCCCCGGCGATGTCCTCGTAGGCCAGCGTGCCCGTGATCAGCCCGACGCGCTGCTCGGCCTTCTCCGGCGCCAGCTTCCCCTTCTTGACCGTGTTCTCGTAGTTCTTGCGGATGGTCGCCAGGCCCTTGTCCAGCGCTTCCTGCTTCGTTTCCAGGATGGTGACCGGAATCCCGGCGTTCGCGAAGTTCATGGCGATGCCGCCGCCCATGGTGCCGGCGCCGATCACGGCGGCGCGCGCAATCTCGCGGGTCGGGGTGTCGGCTGGCACATCCGGCACCTTGCTGGCGGCGCGTTCGGCAAAGAAGGCATGGCGCAGCGCCTTCGATTCGTCGGTCTGGGCCAGGGCGAAGAAGCGCTCGCGCTCGAATGCCAGGCCATCCTCGATCTTCTTCGTCACCGCCGCCGCCACGCACTCCACGCATTCGAGCGGCGCCGGGAACGGGCCAGCCATGGCTTTCACGGTATTGCGCGAGAACTGCAAGAAGGCTTCGGCATTCGGATAGTCGATCTTCAGGTCGCGCACCTTCGGCAGCGGACGCACGTCGGCGATGCTGTTCGCGAAGTCGACGCTGGCCGCGACCAGGTCGGCGCCGGCATCGAACACACGGTCGAACAGCTTCGTTTCCGCCAGCTTTTCCGACAGCACCGGTTACCCGAGACGATCATGTTCAGGCCCAGCTCCAGGCCGACCACGCGCGGCAGGCGCTGGGTGCCGCCGGCGCCCGGCACCAGGCCGATCTTCACTTCCGGCAGGCCGACCTGGGCGCCCGGCAGCGCCACGCGGTAATGACAGCCGAGCGACAGTTCGAGGCCGCCGCCCATGCAGACGCCGTGGATCGCGGCGACCACGGGCTTTTCCAGATTCTCGGCGGTGGCGATCAGGGTGTGCAGGTTTGGTTCGGCCAGCGCTTTCGGCGAATTGAATTCGCGGATGTCGGCCCCGCCCGAAAACACCTTGCCGGCGCCGGTGATCACAACCGCCTTCACGGCGGCGTCGCTTTCGGCGCGGCGCAGAGCGGCGACGGCAGCCGTGCGCGTCTCGAAGCCTAGGCCATTGACCGGCGGATTGTTCAGGGTGATGACGGCAACGCTGCCGTGAACGACGTAGTCTGCACTCATGTCTCTTCCTTTTAATAGTTGACTGCGCGAGTTGAACTGCTTCGATGACTATAACGCAAAAAAGTACGGTCGTCTTATTTCATGAGCCGTCCTTTTCAGTAAGGGAAAAAAATAAAGAAGCAGGTGTATTGACGAAATGGCAAACACAGCGATATCGTAGTTGCAGAAATATCATTTCCACAACAATAAAAGGGGAAGCGATGTTGCCGAAACGGATGTGCCTGATGGTGGCGCTCATGGGCCTATTATCGGGCTGCGCCAGTACCCTGTCGAAATCGATTGAACAGCGCATGGCGATCAGCGAACAATGCCGGCTGGCGACGAGTGCATTGCCCCCCAGATTCAAGATTCCCGAGGCGTTTGCCAGCATCCAGTTAGGGAATGTCGGCAAATGTAGTTTGGACCAGACGCAAACCCTTCTTCCAATGTGCTCGGTTGATCAAATCATGAGCAAATACATCAAGCCGCGTCAACCGGACCCCATCGACTCCGCCAAAACGACAGAGGAAAAAGAAATCTGGGCCGCACGTGAAGCGCGCTGGACCGCCGTGTCCACAGCGGTCAACGCGCTGCGCGATGACTTCAAAGACCTCGCCGAGAGCGTCGCTGCAATCGACAGCGATATCAAAAAGCTAAACGACGACGACGCTGACGCACCTTGTACGCAGCCCAGCGCCGCCGGTGCCATGGCGCCACTGTCCCGTTATGATACCCAGACACGATTGCTTCAAACCATGCAGTGCCATCTGACTTCCGTCAGGGAGAAGTTGACAACGGTGCGCACCAGTCAATACCAGCTGAGACGTGCGGTGCAGCTGCTCGGTGCGGAACTGGAGCCGGCCGCCCGCATTGAGTTAGAGGCATGGGACATGAACCTTCGGATTCATCTCACCCGCTTCGAGGAAGTTTTGAGTGGCAGTCACGCGCTCGCCGTGCGCGAGGGCGTCAAGGACTTGGTGATGACTCATGTTGCCCGCCGCACACTCGAAATGCTGCACAACTCGCTCAAAACTGCGGACGCCGTGCTTCGACAACTAGATGAAAAGGCGTATGGCGCAGTCAGCATCGGCTATCTTGCTTTTGGCCCGGACCTCCAGGATGCCGTAACTGCCGCGTTCGCGAGCATCCAGGCCAGTTTCCAGGTGAGGGAACAGCAAAGAAACGTGGAAACTGAAATGCCCCTGAATGCGCCACAGTTTGCAGGTCCTGTTTCCGCGACGCAGTCCGGTGCGGAAGCGCTCCTTACCCGACCGGTGCTGCGCGAATTGCGCCGGGCCGCCTGCGAGAACCTCGTTCAGGGTACGCAGTTCTCGATGCTTACCGAACTGATCGATACCATGATCATCCTCCAAGTCCAGAAAAATGATCCCATTCTGACTCAGCTCAAGCCGCTTCCCCCTATCGTGGAAAAAAGCTCATTCCTAGAGTCGACACCAGAAGGTGACGGCACAAATACCGATGGTATAGCGCTCTCCTTCGTTGCACACGCACACGGTACGTCCGTTGCGGCAGCCGAGATCGGGCAAGGTCAAGTCATGCCAATGTCCACCGTCACGCCGGCTGGGGTGCACATGACAAACGCCTGGACAGCGCGGCAGCAAATGCTGGCCGCGGCCATTTCGGCTAAGCGGCAAACAGGGGCTGGAGTACCAAACGAGCCACTAAACGGCGTCGACCTGGTTGACGAAAATACTGTTCAGCAACTGGCCGATGTCGCCACTGCGAAAGTCATCGACGATGCAGTACGGCTGTCGCCGGGCACCCTGGCCATGCGCGGCGCCGAGGTCAGCAACCACATCAGCAGCAACGTCTCGGTCGTCACGGCCGCCACGGCGGTCAGCCAGGCCTCGGTCACCCTCAAACTGAACCTCAGCGTCAGCAACGTCAACAACTTCACGCCGACCAACTACAACAACGTCACGCCCGTCATCAACCTGGCCGTGCCCGCCCCCGCTTCGGGCCCGGGCACCGGACCTTCGGCCGCAGCCCCCTCGCTGTGCGCCGACCCCAGCCTGGCCCGCGCCGGCGCCGACTGCACCCGCACCGCCGACGGCTACGTCATCACCTTCGCCCGTTCCTTCCGCGGCGACTCCTGCCTGGCCTCCGAGCTGGAGCCGGCGCTGACCGCGCTCGGCCGCGGCCTGGCCGCCTACCGTGCGCGCCACGGACTCGAACACATGGCCACGGTGGAAGGCTATGCGTCCGTTCTCCCGGCCACGCTCGCGGGTTGCAAGGCCGCGGCAATCGCACCGGAAAGCGCCTGCACCTATTCCAACAAATTGCGCAAGGATTACACGATGGCAGGTTGCGAAGGTCCATCCGCCGACCGCAACGTGGTGCTGTCGGCGGCCCGCGCCAAGCATGCCGCGCGCGTCCTGGAAACCGCGGCCCGCGGCGCCCTGGTGGTCGACACGCTGCTGGCGAAGGGCACGCAGACGGCGCAGGCCGACGGCCCCGCCGCGCGCGACCAGACCATCCTGGTGCGCCTCTTCCCGCGCAAGGCCAACTGACCCGGAAAACCGGCCAGGCGCGGCCCGCCTTTGGCGAAGGCCGCGCCTGCGGTTATCATGCGGGGCATGAACCGCCCGCCCCATCCTTCGCCATGAAGCCACTGATCGACCCGCTCGAGGTGGCGTTCAGCGCCATCCGCGCCCAGGGTCCGGGCGGCCAGAACGTCAACAAGGTGTCCTGCGCTGTCCATGCGCGCTTCGACGTCCACGCGTCTTCGCTGCCCGAAGCCGTCAAACTGCGCCTGCTGGCGCTGCACGACAGCCGTCTCTCGCAGGACGGCGTGCTGGTGCTGAAAGCCCAGCAATCGCGCAGCCTGGAGCAGAACAAGGAAGACGCGCTGCGGCGCCTGCAGGCGCTGGTCGACGCCGCGGCCGAGGTGCCGCTCGTGCGCCGTCCGACCCGGCCGACGCGTGGCTCGCAGCTACGCCGCCTCGACGGCAAGACGCGCAGCAGCCAGGTCAAGGCCCTGCGCCGCAAAGTTACAGACTAAAAGGAACCCATGCTCAAGCTTATCCAGGAACTGATGCGGCTCTACCTGCCGCAAGGCGTCGTCACCGAGGAGGCGCTGCAAGCCCACATCCTCGGCCAGCAGACCCTGCCGCCCGACATCACCACCGTCGACGGCCTGACCCGCACCATCGCGATTCCCTTCCACCGGATTCCGAAGGCCGAGGAAGGCCGCCACTGGGCCCTGCTGTGCGAGGTGGCGAACGCCCTGCAGGAAGAACTCGACCTGCCTGCGCCGGCCGTGAGCATCGCCAGCCAGGAAGGCTTCTGCTTGTGGCTGTCGCTGGCCACCCCGCTGCCTTCACTGGAAGCCGGCCAGTTCGTCGAGCTGCTGCGCCAGGCCTATTTCCCGGAAACCGAGCCGAGCCTGGGCGCGCCGGTCGAGCTGCCGCCCTGCCTGAACCGCGACAGCGGGCGCTGGACCGCCTTCATCAATCCGGGCATGGGCGCCTCCTTCATCGGCGAACCCGGGCTGGAGATCGCACCGCCGCAAGCGGCCCAGGCTGCCTTCCTGGAAGGCCTGGAGAGCATCGATGCGGCGCGTTTCGGCGCGGCGCTGGAACGCCTGCAGGCGCGCGGGGCCGGTGCGGCCGCATCGGAAGGCAGCCTGGCGCCGGCGCCCCCTGCGTCGCCCAGCGCCACGCCGGACGGTCTGCTGCTGAAGGACGCCAGCCTGGAAGACATCGTGCGCCACCTGCATGCGATGAACATCGAACCGACGTTCCGGCACGTGCTGCCGTCGGGGCGGTCCAGCTGACGCAGCCGGTTCCCTCGCCTGCCATGCAAGTTCCATTTTTTCAAGTATTTTATTATGTTCAAGTATTTACGCAACATACTTAATAAATTACTTTAAGTTGGCTGTTGCATCTGGTAAGTTTTATGCAACGGGAGGGGACGTATGGCATCGCAAAGTAAAAACGACATTCGTACTGATACGAAAACCGCGCGCCAGGTCGATGCGGGGATCCGATTATGCTCGGAGCAAGGGCTGCACCCAGCCCTGCAGTTCCTGGAACAAGGCGGCGTGCCGAGGTCTGTCGCGCTCAGGGTGCTGGCCTCCCCAGATCATTTTCGTCAACAAGAACGCCGCCGGCTTCCTCGTCCCTGTCGATGACTTGACGCAGGATCGGAGCGGCTCCGGACGCGCCTTCAACCAGCCGGATGCGGGCATGGAAGCAAGACGAATCGCTCCGTCCTTGCGCGCATGGATGCCATCCCGCGCAGCAGTGTGTTCGCCAAGGCGCCACTTCCTGTAGATTGAGGTCTTTCCCATCCGGTCTGCCGGGAGGCGCCGTTTGCGTGCATGACGGCGCCACGCGCCAGGCAGACGTCATCCGTATCCCATGACTGTCGACCTCATGCTCGCCGCTGCCAGGAGCTTCCTGTTCGTCCTGGTGACGATGCTGCCCATCCTTAATCCCGCCGCCACCGCGCCGATTTTCCTGAGCATGACCGAAGGCGCGTCGCCCGCCACACGCATCCTGCTCGCCAGCCGCATTGCGCGCAACATGTTCTGGCTGATGACGGGATCGATGCTCATCGGTTCCTACGTGCTCGACTTCTTCGGCATTTCGCTGCCGATCGTGCGCATCGGCGGCGGCCTGATACTGGCTTCGGTCGCATGGCGGCTGCTCGGCGCCACACCGCAAACGCAAGACAGCCGCGCGGCCCTGGCCGAGGCCTACACGCTCGACCACGCGCACCGCCAGGCCTTTTATCCGCTGACGTTCCCGATCAGCTGTGGCCCGGCGTCGATCTCGGTCGCCATCACGGTGGGCGTCACCCTGCATGATGTCGAGCTCGTGATGTCGGCGGCGCGCATGGGAGCGGCGCTGCTGGCGCTGGCTTTGATCGGGGTGCTGCTCTACCTGGCGTTCCGCTACGGCGAGCATTTCCTGCGCCTGATCGGCGAAGCGGGAACCGCGGTCTTCCTGCGGCTGACCGCGTTCATCCTGCTCTGCCTGGGCGTGCAGATCGTCTGGGATGGCGTGCGCGAACTGCTGCTGGAGATCATGGCGTTCTCCTCGCAGCCCACGACCATCCACACGGTCGCACTGTGGCAATGAGTCTTGCCGCTGTCAGGTGACCCGCCGGCCCGCCACTGAAGCGAGCGCCTTGCCCAGCCGGCTGCTGCGCGCCGCCGTGCTCGCCGCCAGGTAGCCACGCGCATACGCCGCTTGGCGCGCCACCTGCGCATTGCTGCCCTTCAGCGCATCCAGCAAGCGGTCGGCCACCGCGTAATCGTTGAGCATGCCCAGCTTGTCCTGCAGCTTCGACAAGCGCCCGACATACGGCTTCACACGCTTGGCCGGCAGCAGGTCCTGGAAAAACTCCGCCGCATAGCGCGCCTTCTTGGCCGCGATACGGGTGCGATGGCGCGCGTGCGCGTCCGCCGTATCCAGCCCGTCGATACGCTTGTCGAGCCGCTTCTCCGCCTTGCGCAGCAGCGGCCGCATGCCGCGCCCGGCCGGCGCCGCCAGCGGCGAATCCTTCACCAACGCATCACCTGCGCGCCATGCGCGCCCGTGCAGCCAGCCTCCCACCTGCAGCAGCACCTGGGTGAAATGCGGTGCGCGCAGGGTCTGGGCCAGCTGGCGGTGATGCGCCTCTGCCTTGGCCTGCGCCGCCTGGCGCAGGGCCGCCGGGTCCAGCCCGTCGATGCTTTCCAGCGTGGAGCCGGCCAATACGTCCCAGTCGCGCGCGGCGCCGAGTTCCCCGGCCAGCCAGTCGAGTCCCTCGCGCACCGCGGCCGGGGGCTGCACCAGCTCGTCGAACATGTCGACCAGGGCGCGCAGGCGGCGCAAGCCCACGCGCATCTGGTGCAGGCTTTCGACGTCGCGCTTCAGCACGCCCGGCACATTCGACTCCAGCTGCGCCAGGCAATTCGCGCCGATGGCGACAAAGGCCTGTTCCAGCGTCATCCTGGCGCGCAGGCGTACCGGCGCCGCCTTGTGGGCACGTAGCGGGGCGGCGTCGAGCAGCGCATAGCCGCGCGCGGCCTTGCTGTCGCTGGCCAGCTGCAGCGGCACCTCGTGGTGCAGGTCCAGCGCCAGCCGGAACAGCTGGGCCGGATCGCCTTCCTTCAGTTCGAGCTCGA
This sequence comes from Massilia sp. IC2-278, assembly GCF_020708045.1. Classification (GTDB taxonomy): domain Bacteria; phylum Pseudomonadota; class Gammaproteobacteria; order Burkholderiales; family Burkholderiaceae_D; genus Telluria. The sequence continues at coordinate 740,206 of NZ_JAJFES010000001.1, read as the reverse complement.
GTTCGGCGATCGACGCCTGCTGGGCGCCGGCGGCGATGCTGCCCGCGTCCAATGCGCATTCGAGCTCCTGGCCGTCAGCCAGCGCAATGCGCCAGGTGGTGCGGTGGGTCGTGTTCTGGAACAGCGGCGCCAGGTCGGCAGCGATGGCGGCGCTGCGCAGCAGTTCGGCCATCGCCGCCGGCTTGACCTGGCGCGCGACCAGGTCGGGGCGCGGCTGGGCGTCGGGCAGCGCGCATTCCCACTCGCCGCGCCGGTGCAGGCTGCCCGAGGCATCGCCGGCCGTCTTCACGGTCTGGATCCAGCGTCCGTTGTCGGCGCGCACACGCAGGGTCAGGCCGGCCTTCCACAAGGCCCGCTCGGGAGTGTCGTAATAGGTGTCGACCAGGTGATGCTCGACGGGTTCGCCGAGCGCGCGTTCGTGCAGCATCGGGTGGCGGCGCAGCCGTTCCAGCTCGTCCGCCGGGACTTTCAGTTTGAGTTCGGTTTCCATGCGGGGTATCCTCCTTTGCCTCTACTACAGCACAGGCGACACGGATGAGGCGCACGGACGGTCACCGGGTGGCAGCGACTATCGGTGACGCGGTAATGCGGTGGTCATAATGGGCGGTCACACTGGCGCTATCCAACCTGTATGAGGCCGATTGTGGGAACAGAGAACGAAAAACCGATGGAACAACTGGAACTCGACGCGCAAACCGTCGAAGCGGCGCGCGCCATCCAGCTCGATGCCGGCACGCCGAGCGCCGTCGAATTCCTGAAGGCGCGCGACGTCGAGGGCAGCGTCATCGAGCAGGTGCTCAAGCAAGAGTTGCCCGAAGGCCTGCCCCCGGCGCTCGATTGACGCCGCCCACACGCTGCGGGCGGCGCAGGCTCACGCCGTCGGCAGCTTGTGCTCCTTGTACTGGTCGCGCAGCCGGTTCTTCTGGATCTTGCCGGTCGCGCCCATCGGCAGCGCCTCGGTGAACACCACGTCGTCCGGCAGCCACCACTTCGCCACCTTGCCCTCGAAGAAGGCCAGCAGTTCCTCGCGCGACACTTCCTGCCCGGGGCGCTTGACTACCACCAGCATCGGCCGCTCGTCCCATTTCGGGTGGGCCACGCCGATGCAGGCCGCCTGCATCACGGCCGGGTGGGCCATGGCAATGTTTTCCAGGTCGATGCTGCCGATCCATTCTCCGCCGGATTTGATGACGTCCTTGCTGCGGTCGGTGATCTGCATGTAGCCGTCGCCGTCGATGGTCGCCACGTCGCCGGTCGGGAACCAGCCATCCTTCAGCACGTCTCCTCCTTCGTTGCGGAAGTAACCCGACACGATCCACGGCCCCTTCACGTACAGGTGGCCATAGGTCTCGCCGTCCCACGGCAGTTCCTCGCCGTCGTCGTCGACGATCTTCATGTCGACGCCGAAGATGGCGTGGCCCTGCTTCTGCAGGATCTTGCGCTGCTCTTCCTTCGGCAGTTCGCGGTGCTTGGCCTGCAGGCCGCCGGTGGTGCCGAGCGGCGACATTTCCGTCATGCCCCAGCCGTGGATCACGTGCACGTCGAGCTTGTCGATCAGGGTGTCCATCATCGCCGGCGGGCAGGCCGAGCCGCCGATCACGGTGCGGCGGAAAGTGGAGAACTGCAAATTGTTCTGCAGCGCGTGGTTGATCAGGCCGAGCCAGACGGTCGGCACGCCGGCCGAGAAGGTCACCTTTTCCGCCTCGAACAGCTCGTACAGCGACTTGCCGTCCAGCGCCGCGCCCGGGAACACCATCTTGGCGCCGGACAGCGGCACGGAATACGGCAAGCCCCAGGCATTCACGTGGAACATCGGCACCACCGGCACCACGGTGTCCAGGCAGGACACGTTCAGCGCGCCCGGCATGCTCGAGGCATAGGCGTGCAGCAGGGTCGAGCGGTGCGAGTACAGCGCGCCCTTCGGGTTGCCGGTCGTGCCCGAGGTGTAGCACAGCGAAGCGGCCGAGTTTTCGTCGAACTGCGGCCATACGTAGTCGTCACTGCTCGACGCGATGATGTCCTCGTAGCACAGCAAACTCGGAATCTTCGTTTCCTGGGGCATGTGAGCGCGGTCGCTCATCAGGATGAAGGACTTCACGGTCTTGCAGTGCGGCGCCACCGCCTCGATCAGCGGCAGGAAGGTCAGGTCGAAGAACAGGTACTGGTCTTCGGCGTGATTCACGATGTAGGCGATCTGCTCGGGATGCAGGCGCGGGTTGATGGTATGCAGCACGGCACCGGAGCCGGACACGGCGTAGTACAGCTCCATGTGGCGGTAGCCGTTCCAGGCCAGGGTGGCGACGCGGTCGCCCATCTGTACGCCCAGGCCTGTCAGCGCACGCGCCATGCGGCGGGCGCGCTCTTCGCATTCGCGGTAGGTGTAGCGGTGGATGTCGCCTTCGACGCGGCGCGATACGATTTCGTTGGCGCCGAAGTGGCGCGCCGCGAACTCGATGATGTTTGATATGAGCAGGGGCTGGTCCATCATCTGGCCCATCAGCGGGCTCTTCGGGTACGGCGTCATCGAATGTCTCCTGTGGTCTGATTGTCAAGCTCGAACGAGTGTGATTCGGCTTGATGCAGCGCGTCAACATGTTTCGATGCTGCGGCGCAGCAGCCCCGGATCGCGGCACAAAGCCGGGCAATTGCAAAATGTTATCGGATGTAAGCGCGCTTGCGGACGCGGTGCGCGCGAATAGAATCTGCCCGGTACGGTAGAATCTTGTCGTCATCTCGATCATACCTAGTGAGGGAACTGCCATTACACCCAACGATCTCAGCTTCGGCAACGGCTTTGCCGCCCTGCCGCCCGCGTTCTACACGCGGCTGATGCCGACGCCCATGCCTGCGCCGTATTTCGTCGCGGGAAGTAGCCGTGCAGCCGCCCTGGTCGGCCTCGACCCGGCCACCCTGGCGCAGGACGATTTCGTGGCCGCCCTGACCGGCAACGCCGTCCCCGAAGGCGCCCAGCCGTTGGCAGCCGTGTATTCCGGCCACCAGTTCGGCGTCTGGGCCGGCCAGCTGGGCGATGGCCGCGCCATCCTGCTCGGCGACCTGCCGGGGCCGGAAGGCCGCATGGAACTGCAGCTGAAAGGCGCCGGCAAGACGCCCTACTCGCGCATGGGCGACGGCCGCGCCGTGCTGCGCTCCTCGATCCGCGAATTCCTGTGCTCCGAAGCCATGGCTGCGCTCGGCATTCCGACCACGCGCGCCCTGGTCGTCACCGGCTCCCAGCAGCGGGTGATGCGCGAATCGCTGGAAACGGCGGCGGTGGTCACGCGCATGGCGCCGAGCTTTGTCCGCTTCGGTTCCTTCGAGCACTGGCACTACCGCGACAAGCCGGACGAACTGCGCACCCTGGCCGACTACGTGATCGACACCTTCTACCCCGATCTGCGAGGCGCAGCGAATCCCTATGCGGCGCTGCTGGCGGAAGTCACACGCCGTACCGCGCGCATGATCGCGCACTGGCAGGCGGTCGGCTTCATGCACGGCGTGATGAACACCGACAACATGTCGATCCTGGGCCTGACCCTGGACTACGGTCCCTTCGGCTTCATGGAAGCCTTCGACGTCAACCACATCTGCAACCACACCGACCAGGGCGGACGCTATTCGTATGCGAACCAGGTCGCCATCGGCCACTGGAACTGCTACGCGCTGGGCAATGCCCTGCTGCCGCTGATCGAGACCGTGGAAGCGGCCCAGGAAGCACTGGACGTCTACATGCCGGAATTCGAACGCCACCTGGACGTGCTGTTGCACGCCAAGTTCGGCCTGGCGGACACCCGCGACGGCGACCGCGCCCTGATCGACGGCCTGTTCTCCATCATGCAGGCCAGCCACGTCGACTTCACCCTGCTATTCCGGCGCCTGGCCGACCTCAAGATAGATGAGCCCGGCAGCGAGGAAGGCATACGTGACCTGTTCATCGACCGCGCCGCCTTTGACGCCTGGGCCCTGCGCTACCGCAAGCGCCTGCGCGCCGAAGGCAGCGACGACGCCGAACGCCGCGCCGCCATGAACCGCGTCAACCCGAAATACATCCTGCGAAACTATCTGGCCCAGCAGGCGATCGAACGGGCACAGAACGGCGATTTCGGCGAAGTGAACAAACTGCTCGCCATCCTCGAGCAGCCCTACGACGAACAGCCCGAACACGAAGCCTATGCCGCGCTGCCGCCGGACTGGGCCGCGCATCTCGAGGTCAGCTGCACCTCGTGATTTCCTCGTTGCCAGGCGTATCCTTCGCATGCCGGTCCTCCCGCATGCGTATACTGCCGGGTGCGATTACACTGCGTGCTTTGCGCAGGCTTTGAAAAGAAAGACCGACATGACCGATAAAGTGACCAAGACCGACGCCGAATGGCGTGCCCAGCTCGACCCGATGGAATACCAGGTGACGCGCCACGCCGCCACCGAGCGTGCCTTCACCGGCAAATTCTGGGACCACCACGAGCACGGCATCTACACCTGCGTCTGCTGCAACACCCCGCTGTTCGAGTCCGACGCCAAGTTCGAGTCCGGCTGCGGCTGGCCCAGCTATTTCAAGGCGCTCGATCCCGACAACGTGATCGAGAAAGTCGACCGTACGCACGGCATGGTGCGCACCGAGATCATCTGCGCCGTGTGCGACGCCCACCTCGGCCACGTGTTCCCGGACGGCCCGCCGCCGACCGGCCTGCGCTACTGCATCAACTCGGCCGCGCTCAGCTTCAAGCCGCTGTAACCACCAAGCTTTACCTGGAGCCCCATGAAATTTTTGTTCGACTTCTTCCCGCTGATCCTGTTCTTCGCGGTCTATAAATACGGCACCGGCAACGAGGCGGCCGCGGTGGCGCTGGCCGAGACTTACCTCGGCGGCCTGGTCTCGGGCGGCAAGATCATCGCCAGCCAGGCGCCGATCATGCTCGCCACCGTGGTCGGCATCATCGCCACCGTGCTCCAGGTGGGCTACCTGCTGGTACGTCGGCGCAAGGTCGACACCATGCTCTGGGTGTCCTTCTTCGTGATCGTGGTGTTCGGCGGCGCCACCATCTATTTCCACGACGAGACCTTCATCAAGTGGAAGCCGACCATGCTGTACTGGATCTTCGCGGCGGCCCTGTTCGTCAGCCAGGTCTTCTTGAAAAACAATTTGATGCGCAAGGTGATGCACGAAGCCCTGCCGCTGCCGGAAGCCATCTGGCCGCGCGTCGGCTTCCAGTGGATGGGTTTCCTGTTCTTCCTGGGCGCGCTGAACCTGGTGATGGCCTTCGTGGTCTTCGAGAACGACACGAACGCCTGGGTGAACTTCAAGGTCTTCGGCATGACCGCGATCTTCTTCTTGTTCTCTATCGGCCAAGCCATGATGCTGGTAAAACACGTTCCACAGGAGGAAGCATGAGTCTGGATAACCGCGTCGACACCCGGGTCGAGCGCATCGAAGCGCGCCTGACCGAAGCCCTGAACCCGCTCGACCTGGCCGTCGGCGACGATTCGCACCTGCATGCCGGGCACGCCGGCGCCGCCTCGGGCGGTGGTCATTACAGCGTGCGCATCGTCTCCGAGCGCTTCGAGGGACTAAGACTCGTCATGCGCCATCGACTGGTGTATGATGCCGTGCACGATATGATGAAGGCCGAGATCCACGCCCTGGCAATCACCGCCCTGGCGCCCTCCGAGCTGTCATCCGCAAGCATGCCGAACACGGACTGAGGCCACGTTCAGCATAGCTTAAGAAATCTCTCGCACAATTGAATTGCTCTGCAAAAGAATTAATCAGAACTCCGTCCAAGCAACTCCCCTCCCACAGGAACACCATAATGACTTTTAAGCCAGCACAACTGCTGTTAGCCCTGATCGCCGTTATCGCAGCACCCGCTTTCGCCCAGAACCTGGCCGTCGTCAACGGCAAGCCGATCCCGACCTCGCGCGTGGACGCGATCGTGAAGCAAGTCGTGGCCCAGGGCCAGGGCGAGGATTCGCCGCAAATGCGCGACATGATCAAGAAGCAGCTGATCGAACGCGAAGTGCTGATGCAGGAAGCGATCAAGCAAGGCTACGACAAGAAGCCTGAAGTCAAGCTCGCCCTCGACAATGCCCGCCAGGCCATCGTCGTGAGCCAGCTGGCGCGCGACTACATCACCAAGAACCCGGTCACCGATGCCGAAATCAAGGCCGAGTACGACCGCTTCGCCAAGACCCAGGCCGCGGAAAAGGAATACCACGTGCGCCACATCCTGCTGGCCACCGAAGACGAAGCGAAAGCCGTCATCGCCAAGCTGAAGGGCGGCGCCAAGTTCGAAGAACTGGCCAAGCAAAGCAAGGACACCGGTTCGGCCAACAATGGCGGCGACCTCGACTGGGCTAGCCCGGCCGCCTTCCCGCCGGAATTCGCAGCCGGCTTCACCAAGCTGCAAAAAGGCGGCGTGACCGAGACCCCGGTGAAAACGGGCGCCGGCTACCACGTGATCAAGGTCGACGACACCCGCGCCGTGAAAGTTCCGGCGATGGAAGAAATCAAGCCGCAGATCGCCGAAAGCCTGACCCAGACCAAGCTCGCCGCCTATCAGGAGGAAATGGTCAAGAAGGCGAAGGTACAGTAAGATGTTGTGCCTCCGGCGCGCCCGCCCCTGGGTGACGCGCCGGGTTTCGTCGCCAGCGGGCGACTTTATCGAGTTTTTATAGGATCCGAACAATGATTTTGAAGCCCACCCGCCTGTTGCTCGCCATGACCGCGCTGGTCGCTGCGCCTGTGTTCGCGCAGAACGCCGCCACCGTTAATGGCAAGCCGATCCCGGCGGCAAAGGTTGACCAGGCGGTCAAGCAGATCGTCGCCCAAGGCCGTGCCACGGATTCGCCGCAGCTGCGCGAAATGGTCAAGAAAGAACTGATCGGCCGTGAAGTCCTGATCCAGGAAGCCGACAAGCAAGGCGTCGGCGGCCGTGCGGACGTCAAGGCAGCGGTCGACAATGCCCGCCAGAGCATCATCATCAACGCGATGCTGGCCGACTACGTCAAGAAAAACCCGGTCAAGGACGCCGAGATCAAGGCCGAGTACGACAAGGCCAAGGCCCAGGCGCCGGAGAAGGAATACCACGCCCGCCACATCCTGGTCGAGAAGGAAGAAGACGCCAAGGCCATCATCACCAAGCTCAAGGGCGGCGCCAAGTTCGAAGAACTGGCCAAGCAGGGCAAGGACGGCACCGCCCAGAACGGCGGCGACCTGGGCTGGGCCGACCCGCGCGGCTTCGTTCCAGAATTCTCGAAAGCCATGACCTCGCTGCAAAAAGGCGCCATCACCGACACCCCGGTGAAGACCCAGTTCGGCTTCCACGTCATCAAGCTCGAAGACGTGCGTCCGGTGCAAGTCCCGCCGCTGGACCAGGTCAAGCAGCAGGTTGCAGAATCGCTGCAGCAGAAGAAGCTGGCCGAGTTCCGCGAGTCGCTGCTGAAGAAGGCCAAGGTCCAGTAATCCTGGCTGGCTGTAAGTAATAGGCTGAAACAAGCAAAAGGCGCTTCCGAGGAAGCGCCTTTTTATTTGTAGGGTGGGTGCTCGAACCCACCGTCCGACGAGGCCTGCGCGGCACTATGCCGACAGTGGGTAGGGTGGGCTCTCGAGCCCACGCGGTGTAGCGTGCGCGTTGTCGAATTGCGTGAGATGGCCTCGAACGGTGTTCGTAGGGTGGACACCTGTGTCCACGCGGTCTCATCGTTTGACCATTGGGGGAGCCTGCACGAATACGCAACTGTCGTACCGCGTGGACACAGGTGTCCACCCTACAACGTCAACCCCGCCGCCGCATCCCCAAACAAAAACGCCTCCCGAGGGAGGCGTTCCTGTTTCCACGCTAAGCGATCAACCCACCCACTTGCGCGCATTGCGGAACATGCGCATCCACGGTCCATCCTCGCCGTAGCTCTCCGGCGCCCACGAATGCACCACGGTGCGGAACACGCGCTCGGCGTGCGGCATCATGGCCGTGAAGCGGCCGTCCGGGGTGGTGACCGCCGTCAGGCCGCCCGGCGAGCCGTTCGGGTTGAACGGGTACTGCTCGGTGGCCTGGCCGCGGTTGTCGACATAGCGCAGCGACTGCACCACCTGCGACAGATCGCCGGTCAGCGAGAAGTCGGCAAAGCCTTCGCCGTGGGCGATCGCCAGCGGCGCCTGGGTACCTGCCATGCCCTGGAAGAAGATCGACGGCGAATCCAGCACCTCGACCATGCCGAAGCGCGCCTCGAACTGTTCCGACTTGTTGCGGGTGAACTTCGGCCAGGCCTGCGCGCCCGGAATGATCGGCTTCAGGTTGGCCAGCATCTGGCAACCGTTACACACGCCCAGGCCAAAGGTATCCTGGCGCGCGAAGAAGCGCGCGAACTGGTCCGCCAGCTGGGCGTTGAACAGGATGGTCTTGGCCCAGCCCTCGCCCGCGCCCAGCACGTCGCCGTAGGAGAAGCCGCCCACCGCGATCACGCCCTTGAAGTCGTCGAGCTTCACGCGGCCGGCGATCAGATCGCTCATGTGCACGTCGACGGCGTTGAAGCCGGCCTGGTACATGGCGAACGCGGTCTCGATGTGCGAGTTCACGCCCTGCTCGCGCAGGATGGCCACGCGCGGACGCACGCCCGTCGCAATGAAGGGCGCCGCCACGTTCTCGTTCATGTCGAAAGCGATCTTCGGCGTGAAGCCCGGATCGGTTTCGTCGAGCAGGCGCTCGTATTCCTGGTCGGCGCAGGCCGGGTTGTCGCGCAGGCGCGCGATGCGCCAGCTGGTCTCGGACCACAGGCGGTGCAGGTTGCTGCGCTTTTCGAGGTAGATGACTTTGGCGTCGCGCGTGAACTCGACCACGCCGCGATCGTTGACCTTGCCGATGATGTGGCTGCAGGCGCCCAGGTTCAGTTCGCGCAGCACGTTCATGACAAGGCTCTTGTCCTCAGCGCGCACCTGCACCACGGCGCCCAGCTCTTCCGAGAACAGCGCGCGCAGCGTCATCTCGTTGCGGCGCTCGCCGACCTGCGTGGCCCAGTTCTTGGCGTCGCCCCAGTCGGAGGCGTGCTCGCCTTCCATGGTCAGGATGTCGAGATTGACCGACACGCCGGCGCGGCCGGCAAAGGCCATCTCGCACAGGGTGGCGAACAGGCCGCCGTCCGAACGGTCGTGGTAAGCCAGCAGCTTGCCGTCCGCGTTCAAACGCTGGATCGCGGCGAAGAAGGCCTTCAGGTCTTCCGGCGAATCGACGTCCGGCACCGCGTCGCCCAGCTGCTGGGTAACCTGCGCCAGCGCCGAGGCGCCCATGCGGTTCTTGCCGCGGCCCAGGTCGATCAGGATCAGGGCGGTGTCGCCGAGGTCCGTGCGCAGTTGCGGCGTCAGCGTGCGGCGCACGTCCGGCACCGGCGCGAAGCTGGAGACGATCAGCGACACCGGCGAGATCACCGATTTCGCTTCGCCTTCGTCCTGCCAGGTTGTGCGCATCGACAGCGAATCCTTGCCGACCGGGATGCTGATCCCCAACGCCGGGCACAGCTCCATGCCGACCGCCTTCACGGTGTCGAACAGGGCCGCGTCCTGGCCCGGCTGGCCGCAGGCGGCCATCCAGTTGGCGGACAACTTGATGTCTTCGATCGAGGCGATCGGCGCGGCGGCGATGTTGGTGATCGCCTCGCCCACGGCCATGCGGCCGGAAGCGGCGGCGTCGATCACGGCCAGCGGGGTGCGCTCGCCCATCGCCATCGCTTCGCCCACATAGCCCTCGTGGCTCATCACGGTGACGGCGCAGTCGGCAACCGGCACCTGCCACGGGCCGACCATCTGGTCGCGCGCGGTCATGGCGCCGACGCTGCGGTCGCCGATGGTGATCAGGAAGGATTTGTCGGCGACGGTCGGCAGCAGCAGCACACGCTTGGCGGCTTCTTCCAGCGCGATGCCGGTCAGGTCGACCGCTGGCAGGTCGCGCTGCACGTGCTCGACCGTGCGCTGCATCTTCGGCGGTTTGCCGAGCAGGACTTCCATCGGCATGTCGACCGGATTGTTACCCGCTTCCGGATCGACCACGCGCAACTGGCGCTCTTCGGTGGCGACGCCGATCACGGCGAACGGCGCACGCTCGCGCTCGCACAGGGCTGCAAACGTCTCCAGGCTCTCCGGCGCGATCGCCAGCACATAGCGTTCCTGCGATTCGTTCGACCAGATCTCCTTCGGCGCCATGCCCGACTCTTCGAGCTGGATCTTACGCAGGTCAAAGGTCGCGCCGCGCTTGGCGTCGTTCACGATTTCCGGGAAGGCGTTCGAGAGGCCGCCAGCGCCAACGTCGTGGATCGAGATGATCGGATTGCCGGCGCCCAGCTGCCAGCAGCCGTTAATCACCTCTTGGGCACGCCGTTCCATTTCCGGGTTGCCGCGCTGGACCGAGTCGAAGTCCAGGTCGGCGGTGTTCGTGCCGGTGGCCATCGACGAAGCGGCCGAGCCGCCCATGCCGATGCGCATGCCGGGGCCGCCCAGCTGGATCAGCAGGCTGCCCGGCGGGATGTCGTTCTTGTGCGTGTGCTGGTCCGAGATGTTGCCGATGCCGCCGGCGATCATGATCGGCTTGTGGTAGCCGTACACGCCGCCCGCCGCCTGCGCGTTCTGCTCGTAGGTGCGGAAGTAGCCGCCCAGTACCGGACGGCCGAATTCGTTCGAGAAGGCGGCGCCGCCGAGCGGGCCGTCGATCATGATCTGCAGCGGCGAGGCGATGCGTTCCGGCTTGCCGTACACGGCTGCCGAGCTCTTGTCGCCGGCAGCCGTCACGTCGGCCGCATTCTCCCAGGCGCGCCGGGCATCCGGCAGGTCCAGGTTCGAGACCGTGAAGCCGGTCAGGCCCGCCTTCGGCTTGGCGCCGCGGCCGGTCGCGCCTTCGTCGCGGATTTCGCCGCCGGCGCCGGTGGAGGCGCCCGGGAATGGCGAGATCGCGGTCGGGTGGTTGTGGGTCTCGACCTTCATCAGCGTGTGCGTCAGTTCGCTCAGGGTCGCGTACTCGCCGTTCTCGCGCGGGAAGAAGCGCGTGACCGTCGCCCCTTCCATGATCGAGGAATTGTCGCTGTAGGCGACGACCGTCCCCTTCGGCTGCAGCTGGTGAGTGTTCTTGATCATGCCGAACAGCGACTTGTCCTGCTTCACGCCGTCGATGATCCAGTCGGCGTTGAAGATCTTGTGGCGGCAGTGTTCCGAGTTCGCCTGGGCGAACATCATGAGTTCCACATCCGTCGGGTTGCGCTGGGCTTTCGTGAACGCGTCGTCCAGGTAGTCGATCTCGTCGTCCGACATCGCCAGGCCAAGTTCGACGTTCGCGCGCACCAGGGCGCCGCGGCCCTGGCCCAGCACGTCGACCGATTCCAGTCCCTTGCCCGGCAGTTCATCGAACAGGCGCACGGCATCGTCGGCGCTGCGCAGCACGCTTTCCGTCATGCGGTCGTGCAGCAGGGCGGCCACGGCGGCGATGGCGTCGGCGTCCAGCTTCTTCGGCGCGCCGATGCTGCTGCCGAGGATGCCGCTTTTGAGCACCACCTTGTACGCCACGCCGCGCTCGATGCGGTGCACGTGCGACATGCCGCAGTTGTGCGCGATGTCGGTCGCTTTCGAGGCCCAGGGCGAGATCGTGCCCAGGCGCGGAATCACGAAGAACTCTTCGACGGCGCCCTCGTACAGGGTCTCGGGCACAGGCTCGCCGTAGGTGAGCATGGCCGTCAAGCGCTCGGTGTCCGCAGTGGACAGCGGTGCGCTGGCGTCGATGAAGTGGTAGAAGCGAGCCTGGACCGAGGCAATCGTGGGAGCGACTGCTTGCAGCTGGTTCAGGAGGCGTTGGCTACGGAATACCGAAAGGGCGTTGGAACCCGGCAGAATCAACATGGCTGGAAGTCGGTTGATGCAGCGTGGCTGCGGGTGGAAGATAGCCCGCTATTATACAGGGTGCACCAGAGGGTGGACTACAGGGTGGACCGCAGGGTGGACTGCAGGGCCGGCGAGCTTCTGCGCGCCCCGTGGCGGACTGCCGGTTGCCGCGCCCTTCCCTTGCCGGTATTGTAGCGTTTGAAGCGTTTCGCGCCCGAGCAACGAAAGAGAACACATGCAAGACAACAGCAAGCTGTCGGTACTGGTGATCGACCCCAATCCAGGCATGCGCAGCAACCTGCAGAACATGCTCAATGCCGCGAGCATCAGCAAGGTCGAGTACGCGATCAATGCTGGCACCGCGATCCGCCAGCTGACGCGCCGCGCCTACGACGTCATCCTCTGCGAATACGACCTTGGCGGCGCCGGCAGCGGCGGCGCCGGCGACGGCCAGGACGGCCAGCAGTTGCTGGAAGACCTGCGCCACCACCGCCTGATCGCGCCCTGGGCCATCTTCATCATGCTGACCTCGGAAGCGGTGCACGGCAAGGTGGTCAGCGCGGCCGAACTCGCGCCCACCGACTACGTGCTGAAACCGTTTACGGCCGAGACCCTGGGCGCACGCATCGCCCGCGCCCTGGAGCGGCGCGCCGTGTTCCTGCCGACCTGGCAGCTGGTGGCGCAGAACAATCTCCGCGAAGCGATCCGCAGCGCCGCCGCGGCCGAGATCACGCATGCGCGCCACGCCCTCGACTTCGCACGCCTGCGCGCCGAACTGCACGTGCAGCTGAAGGAGCATGGCGAGGCCGAGCAGATCTACCGCAAGGTGCTGGCCTTCAAGCCGCTGGGCTGGGCCGGCCTGGGCCTGGCGCGCGCGCAGTTCGCCCAGGGCCGCATCGACGAGGCACGCGAGACCCTGCAGATGCTGATCGCCGCCAAGCCGCAGCTGATGGGCGCCTACGACCTGCTGGCGCGCTGCCACGAGGCGGCCGGCGCCCACGCCCAGGCGCAGAAGATCCTGGAAGAAGCGGTGAATTTGTCGCCGCATCTGGTACGGCGCCTGCGCAAACTCGGCGAAGTGGCGCTCGACGCCGGCGACGCGGCGGCGGCGGAACGCGCGCTCAGGCAGGTGGTGAGCAAGGCGCGCTACTCGGAATTCCGCGACCCCGAAGACCATGTGAAACTGGTCAAGGCCCTGGTGAAGCGCGGCGACGTGCTGCAGGCCACCGGCGTGGTGCGCGACCTGGAACGCTCGCTGCGCGCCAGCCCGGAAACCGACGCCTGCCTGGCGATCGCCAACGCGGCCGTGCACGACGCGGCCGGCAACCGCCCCGCGGCGCTGAACGACTTGCACACGGCGGTGACGGCCGTGCGCGCCAGCAGCGGCCTGTCGCCGGCGCTGCGCCTGGGTCTGGTGCGCTCCTGCCTGGCGCACCGGCTCGACGGCCAGGCGCAGGAGGTGATGATGACGGTGGTGAACGATCCGGCCGCCGGCATGACGACTGCCGGCGCCTTGCAGGTGTTCGCCGACGCCGGCCGCCGCGACCTGGCCGACGGCATGGGCCAGCAACTGAAGGCGCAGGCCCAGATCCTGCTCGGCGTGGCCGACGAGAAGCGCAACATGGGCGACGTGCGCGGCGCGGTCCAGACCCTGCTCGAAGCGCTGCGCATGGCGCCGGGGAATCTGCAGGTGATGATCGCGGTGGCGGGCGGGGTGCTCAGGCAGATCAACGAGCTGGGGTGGGATCACCCGCTGGGGGAGCTGTGCTTCGCGCAGCTGGAGAATATCCGGGCGGTGGATGCCCAGCATCCGAGGCTGGGGCCGTTGACCGACGAGTACATGGCGATGCGGCGCAAGTACGGTATTTCGTCGTAACGCAACGTTCGGCCGCTGATGTCTCCCGTACGGTGGGCACTCCGTGCCCACGCGGTTACGTGCGTCTGCTTTTGCCGTTGGCCGATGAGATCCAATCGGTAGCATCAAGCCCTGCCGCACACCCAATCGCGTTGGCCGGCTTCGTTCAGTGACGCGAGCGACACCTCCCCGCACGTGCCCGCATCATGAACACGTAACCGCGTGGGCACAGCGTGCCCACCGTACGGAATACGCCGATAATTGCTTTACACGCTGCCGTACCCTCCCCCACCCGGCGTCTCGATCACGAACGTGTCGCCCGCCGCCATCTCCACCTTGCCGATGTGCCCCACCCCCTCTACGCTGCCATCCGCGCGCAGCACGCTGTTCACGCCGCGCGCCCCCGGCTCGCCGCCTGCCATGCCAAAGGGCGCATAGACCCGGTTGTTCGACAAGATCGCCGCCGTCATCGGCTCCAGGAAGCGCACCTTCCTCACGCCGCCATTCCCGCCCTGCCAGCGCCCCGCCCCGCCGGAACCGGCACGGATCGCATAGCTCTCCAGCCGCACCGGGAAGCGGAACTCGAGGATTTCCGGATCGGTCAGGCGCGAGTTGGTCATGTTGGTCTGCACCACATCCGTGCCATCGAAGCCCTCGCCCGCCCCGCTGCCGCCGGAAATCGTTTCGTAGTACTGGTACTTTGCGTTCCCGAAGGTGAAGTTGTTCATCGTCCCCTGCGAGGCCGCCATCACGCCCAGCGCGCCATACAGCGCATTCGTGATGCAGGTCGAGGTCTCGACGTTCCCCGACACCACCGAAGCCGGATAGTGGGGATTGAGCATCGAGCCCGGCGGAATGATCACCCGCAAAGGTTTCAGGCAGCCGCCGTTCAGCGGTATCTCGTCCTCGACCAGGGTGCGGAACACGTACAGCACCGCTGCCATGCACACCGCCGAGGGCGCATTGAAGTTGTTGTCCAGCTGGGCCGAGGTGCCGGTGAAATCGATCTCGGCGCCCCGTGCCGCGCGGTCGACGCGGATCGCCACGTCGATGTGGGCGCCGTTGTCCAGCTCCACCGTGAACGCCCCGTCCTTCAGCGCCCCGATCACGCGCCGCACGGCTTCCTCGGCGTTGTCCTGCACGTGGCCCATGTAGGCGCGCACCACGTCCAGCCCGAAGTGCGCCACCATGCGGTGCAGTTCCTCGACGCCCTTCTGGTTCGCCGCCACCTGGGCGCGCAGATCGGCCATGTTCTGGTCCGGGTTGCGCGCCGGGTAGCGCGCCCCGAGCAGCAAGGCGCGCGCCTCTGCCTCGCGCAGCACGCCGTCAGCGCCGTCGACCAGCTTGAAGTTGTTGATCAGGACACCCTCCTGCTCGATGTGGTGCGAGTCCGGCGGCATCGAGCCCGGCGTGGTGCCGCCGATGTCCGCATGGTGGCCGCGTGAGCCGACATAGAACAGGATCTCCCGGCCCGCTTCGTCGAACACCGGCGAGATCACCGTCACGTCCGGCAAATGGGTGCCGCCGTTGTACGGGTCGTTCAGCACGTATACGTCGCCGGCGCGCATGCGGCCGGCATTCTCGCGCATCACGGTCTTGATCGATTCGCCCATCGAACCCAGGTGCACCGGCATGTGCGGCGCGTTCGCCACCAGGTTGCCGTCGGCGTCGAAGATGGCGCAGCTGAAGTCGAGGCGCTCCTTGATGTTCACCGAATAGGCCGTGTTCTGCAGGCGCAGGCCCATCTGCTCGGCGATCGACATGAACAGGTTGTTGAAGATTTCGAGCATCACCGGGTCGGCCGTGGTGCCGATCGCGCGCCGCTCCGGCAGCGCCTCCACCCGCTTCAGCACGAGGTGGTTGTAAGGCGTGACTTCGGCCTGCCAGCCAGCCTCCACGATCGTGGTGGCATTGTTCTCGGCGACGATGGCCGGACCCTTGATCGTGTCGCCCGGCTTGACGTCGGCGCGGCGGTAGATACCGGTCTCACGCCATTCGCCATTGCCGAACATGCGCACCTGTTCCGATGGCGCCGGGGTGCCGGCACGCGGGCTGCTGTCGGTGATGGTCTCGGGCGGCGCTTCGGAGCGGCCCAGCGCCTCCACCGACACCGCTTCGACCACCAGCGCGCGCGACGGCATCAGGAAGGAGAAGCGCCGTTTATAGGCTGTCTCGAACTGCGCCTGCATGGCCGCGTTCGAGCCGAAGTCCACCACCAGCGCCGAGTCCGTGCCCTCGTAGCGCAGGTGCACGCGCCGGATGACGTCGATGCGCTCGGCGCCCACGCCCTGCCCCAGCAACTCGCCGCGCGCGGCCTCGGCCAGCGCGTCCAGGCGTGCCGCCAGCGCCCCTTCCCCGGCCGCGCCCAGCTTTTCCTCGACTGCCTGCTCGCGCATCGCGCTCTGGTCGGCGAGGCCCATGCCGTAGGCCGACAGCACGCCGGCCAGGCTGTGGATGAAGACCGTCTTCATGCCCAGTGCATCGGCCACCAGGCAGGCGTGCTGGCCGCCGGCGCCGCCGAAGCTGGTCAGCGCGTATTCGGTCACGTCGTGCCCGCGCTGCACCGAGATCTGCTTGATCGCGTTGGCCATGTTCCCGACCGCGATCTGGATGAAGCCTTCGGCTACCTGCTCGGGCGTGCGCCGGTCGCCGGTGGCGTCGAAGATCTGCCCGGCCATCTCGGCGAAGCGGGCACGCACGACGTCGACGTCGAGCGCTTCGTCGGCATTCGGGCCGAACAGCTTCGGGAAGTGCGCCGGCTGGATCTTCCCGAGCATGACGTTGCAGTCGGTGACCGCCAGCGGCCCGCCGCGCCGGTAGCTGGCCGGGCCGGGATTCGCGCCGGCGCTGTCGGGGCCGACGCGGTAGCGGCTGCCGTCGAAGTGCAGGATCGAGCCGCCGCCGGCGGCCACCGTGTGGATGCTCATCATCGGCGCGCGCATGCGCACGCCGGCGACCTGGGTCTCGAACACGCGTTCAAACTCGCCGGCGTAATGCGAGACGTCGGTCGAGGTGCCGCCCATGTCGAAGCCGATGATCTTCTCGAAGCCGGCCAGGCGGCTGGCGCGCACCATGCCGACGATGCCGCCGGCCGGGCCGGACAGGATGCTGTCCTTGCCCTGGAAGGCGCGCGCATCGGTCAGGCCGCCGTTCGACTGCATGAACTGGAGGTTCACGCCCGGCAGCTCGGACGCGACCTGGTCGACGTAGCGGCGCAGGATCGGCGACAGGTAGGCGTCGACCACGGTGGTGTCGCCACGCGCGACCAGCTTCATCATCGGACTGGTTTCGTGCGAGGTGGAGACCTGCGTGAAGCCGATCTCGCGTGCGATGCGCGCTATCGCGGCCTCGTGCGCCGTGTAGCGGTAGCCGTGCATGAAGACGATCGCCAGTGCGCGCAGGCCGCGGTCGTAGGCCTGCTGCAGGCCGGCGCGGGCCGCCACTTCGTCCAGCGGCTGCACGACTTCGCCATGCGCACCCATGCGCTCGTCGATCTCGACCACCTGGGCGTAGAGCAGTTCGGGCAGCACGATGTGGCGGTCGAACAGGCGCGGGCGGTTCTGGTAGGCGATGCGCAGCGCGTCGCGAAAACCGCGCGTGATCGCCAGCGCGGTCGGCTCGCCCTTGCGCTCCAGCAGCGCGTTGGTCGCGACCGTGGTGCCCATCTTCACCGCCTCGACCCGGGCCGCGGGCAGCGGGTCGCCGGCGGCCACGCCGAGCAGGTGGCGGATGCCGGCCACCGCCGCGTCGCGGTACTGTTCCGGATTCTCGGACAGGAGTTTGTGCGTCACCAGCTGCCCATCCGGGCGGCGTGCCACGATGTCGGTGAATGTGCCGCCGCGGTCGATCCAGAACTGCCAGTCCATGCGTCTCTCCAGGTTGTGTTTTCCCTATTGTAGCCGCCGTCGCGCCAGGATCAGGCACAATGCGGGCAACGACATTCGAGAGAAGACTTATGGATAGCAAGCTTGACAGCGGCACGCTGTACACCGTCGCCCAGATCCGCGCGGTCGAGGAAGCGGCGATGCAGGAACTGGAAACCGGCACGCTGATGCGCCGTGCCGGCCGCGCCGCCTCCGACCTCGCGCTGCAACTCGTGGGCGACGCCCGCACCCGTCCGGTGCTGGTGCTGGCCGGCCCCGGCAACAATGGCGGCGACGCCCTGGAACTGGCCGCCAACCTGAGCGAGGACGGCCTCGACGTGGTGGTGCTCTACTTCGCCCCCACCGGCCAGCCCTCGCCCGAATCCGCGCAGGCCCTGGCCCGCGCCCGCGCCAGCCGCGCCAACTTTGCCGACGTCGCGCCCGATACGCGCGACTGGGCGCTGGTGGTCGACGGCCTGTTCGGCATCGGCCTGGCACGCAACCTGGTGGGGCGCTACCCGGAACTGGTCACTGCATTGTCCGACGTGCGCTGCCCGGTGCTGGCGCTGGACGTGCCGAGCGGCCTGGATGCCGACACCGGCGTGCCGGTGGGTGAAGGCGGCGTCGCTGTGCGCGCCAGCCACACCATCACCTTCATCGGCGACAAGCCCGGCCTGCACACCGCCTGCGGGCGCGACCACGCGGGCCAGGTACTGGTGGCCGGCCTCGGCATCGCGCCCGAACTGTACCCGCCGGCGGCAGCGCTGGTCGCCGCGCCTTCCCTGTTCGCGGCCCAGCTGGCGCCGCGCCGACAGAACACGCACAAGGGCAGCTTCGGCGACGTGGCGATCGTCGGCGGCGCGCACGGCATGCTCGGCGCCGCCGTGCTGGCCGGGCGCGGCGCCCTGCATGCCGGCGCGGGACGCGTGTTCGTGGCCACGGTCGACGTCGGGCCGGGCTACAACAGCATGCAGCCGGAACTGATGTTCCGCACCACGCACGACTTCGATACCGAGGGCCGGACCCTGGTGCTGGGGCCGGGCATGGGCGACGCGCTGGAGGCGATGCGGGTGCTCGGGCACGGGATCGATGCGACCGCGCCGGTGGTGATCGACGCCGATGGCTTGAACCTGGTATCGAGCAGCACCGACCTGCAGGCGCGTGTGGCCCGGCGCGTAGGCGCGACCGTGATCACGCCGCATCCGCTGGAGGCGGCGCGGCTGCTGGGCGTGTCGGCAGGCGAGGTGCAGGCCGACCGCCTGGGCGCGGCGCGCACGCTGGCGAAGCGTTTGAATGCGGTCGTGGTGCTGAAGGGATCGGGCAGCGTGCTGGCGGGCCCGGATGGAGCGCTGGCGGTCAATCCGACCGGGAACCCGGGTCTGGCGACCGGCGGCACCGGCGACGTGCTGGCGGGCGTCGTGGGTGCGCTGCTGGCACAAGGCTGGCCGGCGTGGGAAGCGGCCGTGGGTGCGGTGTGGATGCACGGCGCGGCGGCGGACCATCTGGTGGCCGATGGCTACGGGCCGATCGGCTTGACGGCCGGCGAGCTGCCGGCCGCGATCAGGAAGGTATTAAACGGCCTGGTGACACGCTAGGTTTGCAGGGTGGGCCGGGCCGCGCCAGGCCGCGCCGCGCCAGGCACGCGTGCCGACGCGGCCGTACTGCGGCATCCCCCACTGTTACCGGGATGCCAGGCTGTTGTAGGGTGGACTCCCGAGTCCACGCTGTCGTACCGTGGCGCACCGCAACTTGACCGGAACGCCCACGGTTGAGACAGCGTGGACACAGGTGTCCACCCTACGAAACCTTACGCCAGGCGCCCCGCCGCAATGGTCAAGGTCCGCCCGCAGCGCGCCGCCATCGCCGGATCGTGCGTGACGAGCACCAGCGTCGACCCACGCTCGCGATTGAGCTCGAACATCAGCTGGATCACCGCTTCCCCCGTCGCCGCATCCAGGCTGCCGGTCGGCTCGTCCGCGAACAGCAGCGGTGGCTCGGTGACGAAGGCACGCGCCAGGGCCACGCGCTGCTGCTCCCCGCCCGACAAATACTTCGGATAATGCTTCAGCCGACTCGACAGGCCCACGCGCCCCAGCATCGCCTCCGCCTTCTCGCGCGCGTTGTCGTCGCCGCGCAGTTCCAGCGGCAGCATCACGTTTTCCAGCGCATTCAAATGCGCCAGCAACTGGAACGACTGGAACACGAAGCCCAGCTTGGCCTTGCGGAACGCAGCGCGCCCATCTTCATCGAGCGCGAAGATGTCGGTGCCGTCGAGCAGCACCTTGCCGCTGCTCGGCGTGTCCAGGCCGGCCAGCAGGCCGAGCAAGGTCGACTTGCCCGAGCCCGATGCGCCGACGAGCGCGAGCGTCTCGGCCGCTCCCACGGTAAAATCGATGCCGTGCAGGATGGTGAGTTCGCCGCTGGCGTCCGCCACCCGCTTGGACAACCCGGTCACCTCGATGGCGGCCGGTCGCCCCGCTGCGGCGGATACGTCATTTTTGAAAGCCTCGGGATTATCACGCATGCTTGCTCGTCTCAAGAAATTGTCTGTCGGTTTGCTCATGCTGGCTGCATCAGCGAGCGCTTATTCTGCACCAAAAACCGTGCTGGTGGTGGGCGATAGCCTGTCGGCCGAATATGGCCTGACGCGCGGCGCGGGCTGGGTCGCCCTGCTCGAACAAAAACTGAAGGCCGAAAAGATCGACGCGCGCATCGTCAACGCCAGCATCAGCGGCGAGACCACCAGCGGCGGACGGGCCCGCCTGCCGGCCCTTCTTACCGCCCACAAGCCGCAGATCGTGGTCATCGAGCTGGGCGCCAACGATGGCCTGCGCGGCCTGCCGGTGGCCTCGGCCGAGGCCAACCTGCGCCAGATGGTCACGCTCTCGCAAAAGCAGGATGCCAAGGTCATGCTGATCGGCATGCGCATGCCGCCAAACTATGGCCGCGCCTACACGGAGCGCTTCTTCGGCATGTACGGCGCGCTCTCGAAAGACTTGAAGGCGCCGCTGGTTCCCTTCATGCTCGAAGGCGTGGCCGACAAGCCGGCGCTGTTCCAGGCCGACCGCCTGCACCCGAACGCCCAGGCCCACCCCATCATCCTGAAGAACATCTGGCCGACCTTCTCCAGCCTGATCCGACAACAATAACCGGAACCCGTTCCCCGACAATGAAATACCCCGCCGTACTGCCCTTCGCCGACATCCTGCCCGAACTCGACAGCTTCGATACCATCATCGACGCCCGCAGCGAAGGCGAGTTCGCGCTCGACCACATTCCGGGCGCGATCAATTGCCCGGTGCTAAACAACGAAGAGCGCATCCGGGTCGGCACGCTATACAAGCAGGTCGGCTCGTTCGAGGCGAAGAAGCTCGGCGCGCCGATCGTGGCGGCCAACATCGCTCGCCATATCGAGCAACTGTTTGCCGACAAGCCCCGCGAATGGAAGCCCCTGGTGTATTGCTGGCGCGGCGGCAACCGCAGCGGCTCGATGGCGCACATCCTGGCCAGGATCGGCTGGCCGGTGGTGCAGCTGGAAGGCGGCTACAAGGCGTACCGGGCCCAGGTGAGCACGGCGCTGGAGAATCCGCCGCAGGTGGATTTCCGCGTGATCTGCGGCACCACCGGCAGCGGCAAGAGCCGCCTGCTGGAGACCCTGGAGCGCGTCGGCGCCCAGGTGCTGGACCTGGAACGCCTGGCGGCCCACCGCGGCTCGGTGCTCGGCCACCTGCCGCACGAACCGCAGCCGACCCAGAAAATGTTCGAAAGTCAGATCTGGGACAAACTGCGTCACTTCGACCCGAACCAACCGGTGTTCGTCGAGTCTGAAAGCAAGAAGGTCGGCAACCTGCGCGTGCCCGACGCGGTGATGGCCCGCATGCGTGCCTCGCCCTGCATCGCAGTGCATTTGTCGCGCCCGAACCGGGTGCGGCTGCTGATGGAAGACTACGAACATTTTGCACAGGATGCCGGTGCGCTGAACGGGCAGCTCGAGCACCTGGTGCAATTGCACGGGCGGGCGAAGATCGACGCCTGGCATGCGATGGCGAATGCGGGGGCCATGCCGGAACTGGTCGATCAATTGCTGGTGGAGCACTACGATCCGGCCTACCTGCGCTCGATCGACCGCAACTTTACGGAGTATACGAAGGCGCAGGTGCTGGAGCTGGCGGATATTGCGCCGGAAGATTTCGTGCGTGCGGCGAGGAGTCTGCACGCGGGGTAATGGCGGCTTGCAGCGTCATGATGGCTGCGGCGTGCAGCTTGATTGTGGCCCGCGACGTGATGGCAGCTGCGGCGCGATTGTGGCCTGCGTATTCATTATGTCCTGCGGCGACTGATTGTCGCCTGCAGCTTGATTGTGGCCTGCGCTTGATGCGTCTGCGGCTTGATTATGGCCTGTGACCTCAACCGTACGGTGGGCACTCTGTGCCCACGCGGCTACGTGCCGATCCTCTGGCCCACGACGGTGACTGTTCGCTCCGGAACGCCGACCGGAATGATGGGCTAACGAATTTCTTTTTGAACGTTTGTCATTGCGCGGCGTGGAGCGCATCTCTCCGGGCCAACACCTCTCATGCTTCCGCGTGGGCACGGGGTGCCCACCCTACGGTTGGCACTGTCACGATCTCTGCCACCAACGATACGCCAGACGTAAAAAAACCCGGCTGCTCGCACAGCCGGGTTTTTTATTTACATCTGAAGCAACTTACTCAGCCTGCTCCGCCGGCTTGGCGGCACCGACATTCACCTTGGCCTTGTTCTTGACCTTGATCGCCTCGACGAAGTTGTACAGCTCGGCCTGGCCAACGAGGCCGCCGATCTGCTGGGCTTCCTGGTTGCGGCGGGTGGTATCCACCTGGGCCGGCTGCGCTACCTTGCCGATGCGGTACACGCCATAGCCCACGCCCGGCACGTCCACGCCCACATAGGCTGGCAGCTTGGTCACGTCGGCCTTGAACACGGCCAGTGCGCCGGCAGGGTTCACGGTCGGCTCCTTGGTGCGCGACAGGACTTTCACCTCGCCGAAGCCGGTGGCGTCGCCCGATGCCTTGGCGGCGGCCAGCTTGGCTTCGCCGGCCTGGCGTGCCAGGCGCAGCGCTTCTTCCTGCGTCACGCGCTGGCGGATCGCCGCTTCGACTTCGGCCAGCGGACGCTTGGTGGCCGGCTTGAACTCGACCACGCGGCCGGCGACCAGGGTCGCAGGCGCCACTTCCACGGCTTCGGTGTTGCGCTTGTTCTTGATCGACTCGTTCGAGAACAGGGCGGTCAGGAATTTGTCGTTGTTGTAAGGCGCCGTGCCCAGCGCCGGGTTCGCCTTGCGGCCGAGGCCCTCGACGGTCTGGATCTGCAGGCCCAGCTTGTCGGCGGCCGGCTTCAGGCTGTCCGATTGCTCGTAGACGATGTCGTTGAAGCTTTCCGCCAGTTCCGAGTATTTCTTCGACAGCGCCGACTTCTTCAGCTCGTCGCTGATGTCAGCACGGGCGGCATCCAGCGGCTTCTGCACCGACGGCTTGACCGAGGTCACCTTGATGATGTGGTAGCCGAATTCCGAGGCCACGATGCCGCTGACTTCGCCATCCTTGAGCTTGAAGACGGTCTCTTCGATTTCCTTGACCGGATAGTTGCCCTTCTCGATCGCACCCAGGTCGCCGCCTTGCGCCGCCGAATCGGTGTCCTGCGACTGGGTCTTGGCGATGGCCGCGAACTCGGCCGGGTTCTTGCGCACTTCGGCCAGCACCGCTTCGGCCTTGGCCTTGGCGGTGGCTTCGTCGGCCGGCTTGGCGTCGCGCGCCTTGTTGATCAGGATATGGCTGGCGGTACGCTGTTCCGGCGTCACGAAACGCTTCTGGTTGGCGTTGTAGAAGGCGGTGACGTCGGCGTCGCTGACCTTCACCTGGCTTTCGACGGCGGCTGCGTCGAGCACGATGTACTCGGCTTTCACCTGCTCCGGAATCTGGAACAGGTTGGCGTTCTTGTCATAGAAGGCCTTGACCATTTCGTCGGTGACTTTGACTTGCGGCAGGTAGTTCGCGATCGGGAACAACAGTTCCTGGACTTCGCGTTCCTGGTCGTTGATGTCGGAAATGCGGCTGGCCACCGAGCGCGGGGCGAAGGCGGTGCTCTGGATCGAACCGGCCAGTTGCTGGATCGCCATGTCGCGGCGCATGCGCGCGTCGAACATGTCCGGGGTCATGCCCTGGGCGGCCAGCGCGGCCTTGTACTGGTCCATGTCGAAGCTGCCGTCCGGCTTCTTGAAGCCGGGCAGGCTCTGGATCGCGCCGACCAGCGCCTGGTCGCCCACCGTGAGGTGACTGCGTGCGATTTCCGCGTTGACGGCGCGTTCGGCCACCAGGTTGTTCAGCACTTCGCGCTTGGCTTCCGGGGTGTCGAACATCTTCTGGTCGAATTGCGGACCCATCTGCTGGCGGGCCTGGTCGATCTGGCGGCGCTGGGCATCGTCCCATTCCTGCTGGGTGATGGTGCGGCCGTCGACGGTGGCGACGCCGGCGGCGCTGTCGCCGCGGCTCTGGTAGCTGTCGACACCGACGAGAACGAAGGACGGAACGATGATCAGGCCGAGCACGCCGTACATCACGCGTTTGTTGTTACGTACAAAATCAAACATGGTCACCAATCACTCAGGAAATGGCCTAAAAGCACAGTTAAAAAAAAAGGCGAACTCGCGTTCGCCTCTTCTTATTGAGGCGCCTTTTCGTGGCGCCCCGGTACTACTGCATCTGGCGGAGCGGACGGGGCTCGAACCCGCGACCCCCGGCGTGACAGGCCGGTATTCTAACCAACTGAACTACCGCTCCAGAATCTGTGTATGGTGAGTGGCGGAGCGGACGGGGCTCGAACCCGCGACCCCCGGCGTGACAGGCCGGTATTCTAACCAACTGAACTACCGCTCCACTTCACATACTAGGTACTGCATACCAGGCCGCAGAAAGCAGAGAGGCCAAAGCTTCCCACTTTGCGAGACACACAGTCTCGCTTTACCGCCTGGTGTTCTCTGCATGTCGCTGCAGAGAAGGCATTAGTTTACAGCATCTTTTAGCGCTTTACCAGCCTTAAATTTCGGAACCTTTGCAGCTTTAATCTTGATCGGTTCCTTGGTGCGCGGATCGCGGCCGGTACGCGCCGCGCGCTCGCCCACGCTGAAGGTGCCGAAGCCGACCAGCGTCACGCTGTCGTTCTTCTTCAGGGTCGCGGTCACCGCTTCGATCATGGCGTCGAGTGCGCGCGTTGCCGAGGCCTTGGTAATGTCCGCGGATTTCGCGATTTCTTCGATCAGTTCAGTCTTGTTCACTCTATTCCCTCTTGTACGTTCTGACGCGGCGGCGCTGCGCCTTCCTGCAAAAAACTGCAAGCGCGTATTAAACAAGGGGGATTTGCTTCTGTCAAGCAACACGTATGGCGGGCGACGTGGCTGGAATTGGGGGATGCATGGCGATGGGCGGCATTGAAATCGCGGCATGCATGGCCACGGACGGGCTTGAAATCGCGATACGCATGGCCGCCGGCGTATTTGGAATCGCGAACGTAGGGTGGGCACCCCGTGCCCACGCGGAACGGTGATCATTGTTGGCGGATCAAATGGCGCATTGTTAGCGCCGAGAGTACTGCATGCGTTTCGAGCGAAGTCTTGAAGCAGCGGACTGCGAACGAGCACGTACCGCGTGGGCACGGGGTGCCCACCGTACGGGAGGCCATCCGGCCCAAAACGTGACGCCGGTTAGCAAAGAACACGACGCGAACCGGCAAAAAAAAGAGGCGCCACCTGGGCGCCTCTTCATTTACTGCGATCTACCAGCGATCAGTGCTTCACCACATCGCCCTGCCCTTCGGTCGAGCTCGACGGAGTGACCGACACCGCCGGCACGTCGGCCAAGGCTTCCGGCTGGCGTTCCAGCGCGATTTCCAGGACCTTCTCGATCCAGCGCACCGGCACGATCTCGAGCTTGTTCTTGACGTTGTCCGGAATCTCGGCCAGGTCCTTCACGTTCTGCTCGGGGATCAACACCGTCTTGATGCCGCCGCGATGCGCCGCCAGCAGCTTTTCTTTCAGGCCGCCAATCGGCAGGACTTCGCCGCGCAGCGTGATCTCGCCCGTCATCGCCACGTCGGCGCGGACCGGGATGCCGGTGAAGATCGACACCAGCGCGGTGGTCATCGCGATACCGGCGGACGGACCGTCCTTCGGCGTCGCGCCTTCCGGCACGTGGATGTGGATGTCGCTCTTCTCGAACACCTCGTTCTTGATACCGAGACGCTGGGCACGCGAACGCACCACGGTGCGGGCCGCTTCGATCGACTCCTTCATCACGTCGCCCAGGGTACCGGTGCGGATGATGGCGCCCTTGCCGGGCACGTTCACGGCTTCGATGGTCAGCAGGTCGCCGCCGACTTCGGTCCAGGCCAGGCCGACCACCTGGCCGATCTGGTTTTCCTTCTCGGCCACGCCGAAATCGTAGCGGCGCACGCCCAGGAACTTGTCCAGGTTCTTGGCGTTGACGATGATGGCCTTGTCGCCTTTTTTGAGCAGCAGCATCTTGACGACCTTGCGGCAGATCTTCGAGATTTCACGCTCGAGCGAACGGACGCCGGCTTCGCGGGTGTAGTAGCGGATGATGTCGCGGATTGCCGACTCTTCCACCTTGATCTCGCCGTCGCGCAGGCCGTTGGCCTTGACCTGCTTCGGCAGCAGGTAGCGCTGGGCGATATTGGTCTTCTCGTCCTCGGTGTAACCCGACAGGCGGATGACTTCCATCCGGTCCAGCAGCGCCGGCGGGATGTTGAACGAGTTCGAGGTCGCCACGAACATCACATCCGACAAGTCGAAGTCGACTTCCAGGTAGTGGTCCGAGAAGGTGTGGTTCTGTTCCGGATCCAGCACTTCCAGCAGGGCCGACGACGGGTCGCCGCGGAAATCCGCACCCATCTTGTCGATCTCATCTAACAAGAATAACGGATTCCGCACGCCGACTTTCGCCAGCGACTGCAGCACCTTGCCCGGCATCGAGCCGATGTAGGTACGGCGGTGACCGCGGATCTCGGCTTCGTCGCGCACGCCGCCCAGGGCCATGCGCACGAACTTGCGGTTCGTGGCGCGGGCAATCGACTGGCCCAGCGAGGTTTTACCCACGCCCGGAGGACCGACGAAGCACAGGATCGGCGCTTTGAGCTTGTCAACGCGCTGTTGCACCGCGAGGTACTCGAGGATACGTTCCTTGATCTTGTCGAGGCCATAGTGCTCGGCTTCCAGCACTTTCTCGGCGTTTTCCAGGTCGTTGGCGACCTTGGATTTCTTTTTCCACGGCAGCGACACCAGGGTGTCGATGTAGTTGCGCACGACGGTGGCTTCGGCCGACATCGGCGACATCAGTTTCAGCTTCTTGATCTCGGCGGTGGCTTTGTCCAGCGCTTCCTTCGGCATCTTGGCGGCGATGACTTTCTTCTCGAGCTCGTCGATGTCGGCGCCGTCTTCGCCCTCACCCAGTTCCTTCTGGATGGCTTTTACTTGCTCATTCAGGTAGTACTCGCGCTGCGATTTTTCCATCTGGCGCTTCACGCGGCCGCGGATGCGCTTCTCGACTTGCAGGATGTCGAGTTCGCCTTCCAGCTGGCCGAGCAGGTGCTCGAGGCGCTTGGCGACGTTGAAGATTTCCAGGATGACCTGCTTCTGCTCGAGTTTCAGCGGCAGGTGCGCGGCAACGGTGTCGGCCAGGCGGCCGGCGTCGTCGATACCGGCCAGGGACGCGAGGATCTCGGGCGGGATTTTCTTGTTCAGTTTGACGTACTGGTCGAACTGCTGGACGATGGCGCGGCGCATGGCTTCGACTTCGGAGTCGTCGCCGATTTCCGAACGCACAGGGGTCAGCTCGGCCACGAAGTGGGTCGGGGCGTCGGTGATGTGATCGATACGGGCACGCTGCGCGCCTTCGACCAGCACCTTCACGGTGCCGTCAGGCAGCTTCAGCATTTGCAGGATGTTCGCGACGCAGCCGATCTCGTAGATGTCCGCGGCGGAAGGTTCGTCTTTGGCAGCAGCCTTTTGGGCGGCGAGCATGATGCTCTTGCCCTGCTCCATCGCAGCTTCCAGGGCTTTGATCGATTTCGGGCGGCCAACGAACAGTGGTATCACCATATGGGGAAACACGACCACGTCGCGCAACGGCAGGAGGGGCAGCGTCGTTTGCTCGGTTAATTTCGAAGTTGTCATGGCATACCTTATAAAAAGCGTGTAGACGATGTTGGGCGCACACGGTGAAAACACAAGACCGGCAATCGAATATTTCTTGAAATAAAAAAGACATTCAAGAAAAAGAGACTTGCCGTTCCAATAAATGCCCGTGTTTCAAATAAAAAAGCCACTGCACGGCACGCGGCCGAGAGTGGCTTTTCGATTGAAGCCGGATGCTTTTATTGAGGTAAATTGTACCTTCAAGCTCCCGGCGCACAAGTGGATTTGTGCTTTCCGTGCGGAATTTTTTAGTTTTCGCCCGAGGCTTTTGCGCTTTCGCTGTAAATCAGCAAAGGTTTGGCGCCATTGGTGATGGTGTTTTCATCAACCACGACCTTGACCACGTTTTGCTGGTTCGGCAATTCGTACATCACGTCGAGCAGCGCGTGTTCCAGGATCGAACGCAAACCACGAGCGCCGGTTTTGCGCGCCAATGCTTTTTTCGCAATCGCGTGCAAAGCGGCCGGGCGAATTTCCAGTTCCGCGCCTTCCATTTCCAGCAGTTTCGAATACTGCTTGATGAGCGCATTCTTCGGCTCGATCAGGATCTGGATCAGTGCTTCTTCGGTCAATTCGTTCAACGTGGCGACGACCGGCAGACGGCCGACGAGTTCGGGAATCAGGCCGAACTTGATCAGGTCTTCCGGCTCGGCTTCCATCATGATTTCGCTGTTCGAACGCTGGGTCTGGCTCTTGACGCTGGCCGCGAAACCGATGCCCGACTTTTCCGAACGGTTCTGCACGATCTTGGCCAGGCCGTCGAAGGCGCCGCCGCAGATGAACATGATGTTCGTGGTGTCGATCTGCACGAAGTCCTGGTTCGGGTGCTTGCGCCCGCCCTGCGGCGGTACCGAGGCCATGGTGCCTTCGATCAGTTTCAGCAGGGCTTGCTGCACGCCCTCGCCCGAGACGTCGCGCGTGATCGACGGATTGTCGGACTTGCGCGAAATCTTGTCGATCTCGTCGATGTAGACGATACCGCGCTGCGCCTTTTCCACCTCGTAGTTGCAGCTTTGCAGCAGCTTCTGGATGATGTTCTCGACGTCTTCGCCGACGTAGCCGGCTTCGGTCAGCGTGGTGGCGTCGGCGATGACGAACGGCACGTTCAGCATGCGCGCCAGGGTTTGCGCCAGCAGGGTCTTGCCGGAACCGGTCGGGCCGACGAGCAGGATGTTGCTCTTGGCCAGTTCGACGTCGTCCTTCTTGCCGAGGTGCTTGAGGCGCTTGTAATGATTATAAACAGCCACCGACAGGATGCGCTTGGCAGTCTGCTGGCCGATCACGTACTGGTCGAGCAGTTCGGCGATCTCGTGCGGGGTCGGCAGGTCGGACTTGGCGCCCGCCACCGATTCGACGTTCGAAGTCTCGTCACGGATGATGTCGTTGCACAGGTCGATGCACTCGTCGCAGATGAAGACCGATGGTCCCGCGATGAGCTTTTTCACCTCGTGCTGACTCTTGCCGCAGAACGAGCAGTACAGAAGCTTTTCGCCGCTGGAGGATTTTTTGTCAGACATGGGGGCAGGTTTCTATTGAATATGGATATAACGTCATGACGACGCGCGCGCTGTCGGCGCACACACCCTCATGCTACCCGAAATAAAAAACAAACGCCCGAACGTGTTTGCGCCCGGGCGTTTTTCAGCAACACCTTGTGGGGTGCATCAAGCGCGATTCGTCAGAACCTTGTCGATCAGGCCGTATTCCACCGACTCTTCCGCCGACATGAAGCGGTCGCGGTCGGTGTCCTTGTGGATCTGCTCGATGGTCTGGCCGGTGTTGTCGGCCATGATACGTGCCAGGCGTTCGCGCAGGTACAGGATTTCCTTGGCCTGGATTTCGATATCCGAGGCCATGCCCTGCGAGCCGCCCGACGGCTGGTGGATCATCACGCGCGAGTTCGGCAGCGAGAAACGCTTGCCCTTCGCGCCAGCGGCCAGCAGGAAGGCGCCCATCGACGCCGCCAGGCCGGTGCACAGGGTGGAGACGTCCGGCTTGATGAAGTTCATCGTGTCGAAGATCGCCAGGCCTGCGGAAACCGAACCGCCCGGGGAGTTGATGTAGAGCGAGATGTCCTTGTCCGGATTCTCGCTCTCCAGGAACAGCATCTGGGCGACGATCAGGTTGGCCATCTGGTCGTTGACAGGACCGACCAGGAAAATCACACGTTCCTTCAGCAGGCGCGAGTAAATATCGTACGCGCGCTCGCCGCGGCCGCTTTGCTCCACGACCATCGGCACGAGGCCGAGTGCTTGGGTGTCCAATGCCGGATTATGGTTCATACCTGTCTGGTTCCTTGAAAAAGAGGCTTGTAAAAGGTGAAGGGTAGGCTCGAAGGATGAGCCTACCCATCCGATCAAGCCTGTGGGTTGCTACCCATCAATTCATCGAAAGCGATGGTCTTGGTGCTGACCTTCGCCTTGCCAAGTACATAGTTAACGACGTTTTCTTCCAAAACAAGGCTTTCCACTTCACCCAGGCGGCGGCGGTCGCTGTAGTAGTACTTCAGGACTTCCTTCGGATCTTCGTAGCTTTGTGCGAAGTCTTCGATCTGGGCCTTCACCTGCTCTTGCGTTGCTTGCAGGTTGTTGTCAGCGACCAGTTGCGACAGGATCAGACCCAGGCGCACACGGCGCTCGGCCTTTTCAGCGAACAGTTCGGTCGGGAACGGCAGGTTCTTGACGTCCATGCCGCGCTGGGCCATGTCCTGGCGGGTCTGCTCGGCCAGGCGCTGCGAATCCTGCTCGATCATGACTTTCGGCACGTCCATCTCGGTCACTTTGACCAGGGCGTCCATCACGGCTTCCTTGTTGCGGGCCTTGATGCGGGCGTTGACTTCGCGCTCCAGGTTGGTCTTGATGTCGGCGCGCATTTTTTCGATGGCGCCGTCTTCGATGCCCAGCGACTTGGCGAACTCGGCGTCGACTTCCGGCAGGTGCGCCCATTCCAGGTTCTGCAGGGTGATGGTGAACTCGGCGGTCTTGCCGGCGACGTCCTTGCCGTGGTAATCCTCAGGGAAAGCCAGCGGGAAGGTCTTGCTTTCGCCGACTTTCAGGCCGACGGTGGCGGCTTCGAATTCCGGCAGCATGCGGCCTTCGCCCAGCACGAAGCTGTAGCCTTCGGCCTTGCCGCCGTCGAATTCGACGCCGTCGATCTTGCCGACGAAGTCGACGGTCACGCGGTCGCCATTGGCTGCAACGGCTTCGCCGCCGTCGCCGTGTTCGCCGGCTTCGCCCTTGGTGTGGTAGTGCACGCGCTGCTTGCGCAGGATGTCGATGGTCTTGTCGATTTCGGCGTCGCTGACGTCGGTAGCAATGGTTTCGACTTCGACGGCGGCCAGGTCGCCGACCTTGACTTCAGGGAAGACTTCGAAGGTAGCGTCGAAAGCCAGCATGCCTTCAGCCGCTTCTTCCTTCGGCTCGATCTTCGGGAAACCGGCAACGCGCAGGCCCGCTTCGTTGGCGGCGTCGTTGAAGGCGCGGCCGACGCGGTCGTTCAGCACGTCCGATTCGATCTGGTAGCCGTATTGGGCTGCGACCATTTTCAGAGGCACTTTGCCTGGGCGGAAGCCAGGCGCCTTGGCGGTCTTGGCCTGTTTCTTGAGGCGTTTTTCAACTTCCGTACGAACATCGCTCAGCGGAAAAGTGATCGTCAAGCGGCGCTCGAGTTTATCCAGGGTTTCGACTGCAGTTGCCATCGTAAAAATCGTCCAAAAAAATAATTATTCGTGGTGCGAGGAGGGGGACTCGAACCCCCACACCATTGCTGGCGTCAGGACCTAAACCTGGTGCGTCTACCAATTTCGCCATCCTCGCGCAGGATTGCATATTGCCACAAAAACAAAGGGCGCCCGACAGTAGAAACCGGCCGCCCTGCACTCCATTGTCTAGGGGCTACAACTTCAACCCGGTATTTTACTGGATTTTCTGACACTAGAGGGAGTGAATTTTGCTGGGGTGCGGTGGGGTTTATTCATGCATATGTTGAATATGGTTTTCATGCAGCGTTATGCCGGTTAAATTCGCCGATATTCGAATGGCGAGACCGCGTGGGCACAAGTGCCCACCCTACGGATTCGACCACGGATACGTCATGGTTGAATGTGCTTTTCGTAGGGTGGACTCCTGAGTCCACGCGGAATAGAACGGTTGAATATCGACACGCCGGCAAATCACCGCACCGGCTTCTTCACCCTGAACCACGCCGCATACAGCGCCGGCAGGAACAGCAGGGTCAAGGCCGTGGCCACCAGCAGGCCACCCATGATCGCCACCGCCATCGGCCCCCAGAACACGGAACGCGACAGCGGAATCATGGCCAGCGCCGCGGCGGCCGCCGTCAGCAGGATCGGCCGGCAGCGGCGCACCGCCGCCTCGACGATCGCATCCCAGGCCTCGGCCCCGCCCTTGATGTCCTGCTCGATCTGGTCGACCAGGATCACCGAGTTCCGGATGATCATGCCGAACAGCGCGATCACGCCCAGGTTGGCAACAAAGCCGAACGGCCGCCCCAGCAACAGCAAGGCCATCGCCGCTCCTGCCACGCCGAGCGGCCCGGTGAGGAACACCAGCAGCGAACGCGAGAAGCTGTGCAGCTGCAGCATCAGCAGCGTGAACACGATGAACAGCACCAGCGGCACGTTCGCCGTGATCGAGGCTTCCGCCTCCGAGCTGTCCGCCGCCGCGCCTTCCAGCGTCACGCGGTAGCCAGCCGGCAGCTTGGCGCGAATCTCGGCCAGCTTCTCGTTCACCTGCCCGGACACGGTCGGCCCCTGGATGCCGGCCACCACGTCCGACTGCACCATGATCGCCCACTCCCTGCCCTCGCGCCAGATCACGCCCGGCTCCCACACGAATTCGACGCGTGCCACCTGGCCGAGCGTCACGGAGCGGCCCGAGGCGGTGGGGATGTTCGTATCGCGCAGCACGGTAATCGTCGAACGCTCTTCCACCGGCTGGCGCACCACGATATCGATCAGCTCGTTGGTCTCGCGGAACTGGCCGACGGTCGTCCCCGACAACACGGTATTCACAGCGCGGCGCACCGATTGGGAGGTCACACCCAGTGCGCGCAGCTTGTCCTGGTCCAAGTCCAGGCGCAAGACTTTCACCGACTCGTTCCAGTTATCGTTCACGCCCACCGCATTCGGGTTCGCGCGCAAGACATCCTTCACCTGATCGGCCACGCCGCGCACCACGCCGATATCCGGCCCGGCCACCTGGAACTGCACCGGATACGGCACCGGCGGCCCGTTCGGCAGCAGCTTCACGCGCCCGCGCACTTCCGGGAATTCCTCGCGGAAGACGCGTTCGATCTTGGTCAGCAATTCCTGGCGGTGCGCCGCGCTCGTCGGCAGCACGACGAATTGCGACACGTTCGACTGCGGGAAGATCTGGTCCAGCGGCAGGTAAAAACGCGGGCTGCCGGTGCCGACATAACTCGTGATGCTCTCCACGTTCGGCTGCTTGCGAACAAAACTTTCGAATTTCTTCACCAGCGCCTCGTTGGCGGCAAAGCTGGTCCCTTCCGGCAGCCACATCTCGACCATCAATTCGGGACGGCTGGAATCGGGGAAGAACTGCTTCTCGATGAACTTGAAGCCAAAGACGCCGAGCGCGAACACGGCCAGGCTGAGGACGATCGTGGTCTTGCGGAACTCGACGCACCAGGTGACGAGCGCACGGAAGCGCCGGAACATCGGCGTGTCGAAGACGTCGTGCTCGGAATGCCCCTGCCCGTGCGGCTTCACCTTCAGCAGCAAGAAGCCGATGTAGGGCGTGAAGGTGACGGCCACGATCCACGACACGATCAGCGCGATCGCATTCACCGAGAACATCGAGAAGGTGTACTCGCCGGCCGCCGACTTGGCCAGGCCGATCGGCAGGAAGCCGGCCGCCGTGATCAGGGTCCCGGTCAGCATCGGGATGGCAGTCGACGTATAGGCAAAGGTGGCCGCCTCGAAGCGCGACAAACCCTCCTCCATTTTCCGCACCATCATCTCGACCGCGATGATGGCGTCGTCCACCAGGAGGCCAAGTGCGATGATCAGCGCCCCGAGCGACACCTTGTGCAGCGAGATATCGAGCATGCGCATGAAGAGGAAGGTAATCGCCAGCACCAGCGGGATGGTCAGCGCCACCACCAGGCCGGGGCGCACGTCGATGCGCAGCTTTGGCTTGGTGTGCAGGCCGAGCGCCAGGAAGCTCACGGCCAGCACGATGATCACGGCCTCGATCAGCGTATGAATGAATTCGCTCACCGATTCGGTCACGGCCTGCGGCTGGTTCGACACGCGTTCCAGCTCGATCCCGACCGGCAGCTGGGAGTGGATGCGCGCCACGGTCGTGTCCAGCGACTCGCCGAGCTGGATGATGTTCCCGCCCTTCTCCATCGACACGCCCAGGCCGATCACTTCCTTGCCGTTGAAGCGCATCTTGTCCTGCGGCGGGTCCTGGTATTCGCGCTTCACGACGGCGAAGTCGCCCAAGCGGAAGGTGGTGTTCCCGGCGCGCAGCTGCAGGTCTTCGAGTTCCTTCGCCGTGCGGATCGCCCCGGTCACGCGTACTTGCAGGTTATCGGTCGGCGTCACCAGCACGCCGGAAGCCTCGATGCCGTTTTGCGTCGCGATCTGGTTCACGATCTGCTCGAAGGGCACGCCGAGCTGGGCGAACTTCTTGTTCGAGAACAGGATGTTGACCTTCTCGTTCTGCACACCGAACTGTTCGACCTTGGCCACCAGCGGCACGCCGAGTAGTTGCTGGCGCACGAAGTCGGCATAGTCCTTCATCTCGGCATAGGTGAATCCATCGCCAGACAGGGCGAAGATCGAACCGTAGGTGTCGCCGAATTCATCGTTGAAGAAGGGACCGATCACGCCCTGCGGCAGCGTGCCCTGGATGTCGCCGATCTTTTTGCGCACCTGGTACCAGGAATCCGGCACGTCTTTTGGGGGCGTCGATTCGCGCAATTCGAGGATGATGGTGGTTTCGCCGGGCTTGGAGAAGCTGCGGATACGGTCGATGTAGGGCGTTTCCTGCAGCTTGCGTTCGAGCTTGTCGGTGACCTGCTCGGCCATCTGCACGGCGGTGGCGCCGGGCCAGATGGCGCGCACGACCATCGCGCGGAAGGTGAACGGCGGGTCTTCGTCCTGGCCCAGCTTCTGGTAGCTGAGGATGCCGCCGATCAGGAGCGCGGCGATCAGGTAGCGCGTGAGGGGAATGTGCTCGAGCGCCCAGCGCGACAGGTTGAAGCCCTTCATTTCCGGGCTCCGGCGCCAGCGCCGGCCGCTGCGGCTTCGGTGTCGCCACGGCGGGCGACATCACTGGTGAGGATGCGCACCTTCTGGCCATTGCACAGCAGGTTCACGCCGGCGGTGACCACGGTCTGCCCGGGCCGGACGCCGGCGCCGAGCAGAACGTCGTTCCCGGCCTGGCCGGCGATCTGCACCGGCACCAGCTTCACGACATCCTTCTCGACGATCCAGACACCCGTCACGCCCTTCTCGTGGTGCAGCGCGGTGAGCGGCGCGCGCAGGCCGTCGCTCTTCGTGCGCGAGGCGAACTGCACCGCGGCCGTCATCCCCAGGCGCACGTCGGCGCGCGGCGGGATCGCCACCTTGACCGTGTAGGTGCGGGTGGCGGCATCGGCCACCGGCGACACTTCGCGCACCTTGCCAGCGATCGCTTCGCCGGGATTGGCCCACAGGCGCACCGTCACGGAGTCAACCTTGCGGATGTCGTCGACGCGGTCTTCGGGAATCCCGATCACCACTTCCATTTCGTCGGTGCGAGCCACGCGCACCACCGGCGTGCCGGCGTTCACGACCTGGCCGACCTCGGCGTCGATGCCGGTGACCACGCCATCGATGTCGGCCACCAGGTTGCTGTAGCCGGCCTGGTTCGACTGGCCGCGGAAGCCCGCGCGGGCGGCGTCGGCTTCGGCCTGGGCGGCGCGTAGGGCGGCGCGTTTCGAGTCCAGCACCGACTGGCTGACGAAGTTCTTTTCGCGCAGTTCCTGGTAGCGCTTGTAGTCGGAATTGGCGAGGTCGCGGTTGGTCTCGGCGGCGCGCAGGCTGGCCTGGGCCTGGCTGGCGGCCAGCTTCAGGTCTTGCGGGTCGAGCTGCATCAGCACGTCGCCCTTTTTCACGGTGGCGCCGATGTCGACCTTGCGCTCGACGATCTTGCCGGCCACCCGGAAGCCCAGGCGCGACTCGATGCGCGGACGCACCTCGCCCGAGAATTCGGCGCTGGCCCCAAGCTCGCCCTGGGCCAGCACGATGGCGCGCACCGGGCGCACCTCCTCGGCCTTGGGCGCCTCTTTCGAGCAGGCAGACAGGAGCAGTGCAGACAGGGTGCACAGGGCGGCCAGCGGCCGGCGCAGTCGGATCGAATCGGACACGTCTTTTTCCTTTTGATTGCGGTGTTCGGATACGGGCCACTGACGCGGCCGGGATAGGCTGGTCTCGGGCAGCCTCGCCGCATTATCCATGCAAACGGGGCCGGCCCAAAGCCCGGCAATTATAATCATGCTCACATTCATCGTAAATGACCCGCCAGTCATCAGATTTGCATGCCCGTCGACCACTACGAAAACTTCCCTGTCGCCTCGATCCTGATGCCGCGCCGCCTGGTGCCTGCCGTCGAAGCCATCTATGCCTTTGCGCGCGGCGCCGACGATGTGGCCGACGAGGGCGATGCAGCGCCGGCCGAGCGCCTGGCCGGCCTGGCCGAATACGAAGCCGCGCTCGACGAGATCGCCGCCGGCCGCACGCCGGCGCACCCGATGTTCGCGCGTTTGGCCGGCGTGGTGCGCGAGTTCGACCTGCCGCTGCAGCCGCTGCGCGATCTGCTGTCGGCCTTCCGCCAGGACGTGGTCACCACGCGCTACGCCGATTACGCCCTGCTGCTCGACTATTGCCGCCGCTCGGCCGACCCGGTCGGGCACCTGATGCTGGCCCTGTACGGCGCGGTGGACGAGCGCAACCTGGCCGACTCGCATGCGATCTGCACGGCCCTCCAGCTGATCAACTTCTGGCAGGACGTGGCGATCGACATCGAGAAGGGCCGCATCTACCTGCCCCTGGAAGACCTGGACCGCTATGGCGTGAGTCAACATGATCTTCGTACCGGCGCCGACACGCCGGCCTGGCGCGCGCTGATGGCCTTCGAGGTCGAGCGCGCCCGCGCATTGATGCTGAGCGGCGCGCCGCTGGCCAGGCGCCTGCCGGGCCGCATCGGCTGGGAATTGCGCCTGATCGTGCAGGGAGGATTGCGCATCCTGGAGCGGATCGAGGCGGCCGAGTACGACGTATTCCGGCGCCGGCCGAAGCTCGGCAAGCACGAATACCTGCTCATGGGCTGGCGCGGA
Organism: Massilia sp. IC2-278; assembly: GCF_020708045.1. Taxonomy (GTDB): domain Bacteria; phylum Pseudomonadota; class Gammaproteobacteria; order Burkholderiales; family Burkholderiaceae_D; genus Telluria. Next base: position 703,028 of record NZ_JAJFES010000001.1, on the reverse strand, counting down.
CTGCGCATGTAAGCGCACCGGCCCGCCAAAAAGCCGCATTAGACGGCCACTGCCACGCGCGCTTCGGCTAAGATAGCGGATTCGCATCGCCAAATATTGCATCTTTTACATGTCTCCTGACGAATACTGCCAGCAAAAGACGGTCCAGAGCGGTTCCAGCTTTTATTACAGCTTCCTATTCCTCGAGCCGGCGCGCCGGCGCGCGATCACCGCGCTGTACGCCTTCTGCCGCGAGGTCGACGACACGGTCGACGACGCCACCGACGGCTCGGTCGCGCGCATCAAGCTGGCCTGGTGGCGTACCGAAGTGTCGAAGATGTACGGGGGCACGCCCACGCACCCGGTAACCCAGGCCCTGCAGCCGCACCTGACGGTCTACAACCTGCAGGAGCAGCACCTGCAGGCGATCATCGACGGCATGGAGATGGACCTCGACCAGAGCCGCTACCTCGATTACGCGGGCCTGAAGAAATACTGCTGGCACGCGGCCGGCGTGGTCGGCATCCTGTCGGCCAGCATCTTCGGGTACAAGAATGCCCAGACCCTGGACTACGCCGAAAAGCTCGGCCTGGCCTTCCAGCTGACCAACATCATCCGCGACGTCGGCGAAGACGCGCGCAAGGGCCGCATCTACCTGCCGGTGAACGAGCTGCAGCAGTTCGGCGTCACCGCGGCGGACCTGCTGAACGCGCGCCACAGCGAGAAATTCGAAGCGCTGATGGCCTTCCAGACCGAGCGCGCCCAGAAGATGTACGACGAAGCCCTGGCCGCCCTGCCGAAGGAAGACCGGCGCGCCCAGCGCCCGGGCCTGATGATGTCGGCCATCTACCGCACGCTGCTGGACGAGATCGCGCGCGACAAGTACCACGTGCTGACCCAGCGCATCTCCCTCACGCCGCTGCGCAAGCTGTGGCTGGCGTGGAAAACGTATGTGCGTAACTGATGTGCGTAACTGATGTCCGCAACTAAGACAGGCTTGCGCGTTGCCGTCGTCGGCGGCGGCTGGGCCGGCTGCGCCGCCGCGGTCGAACTGGTGCACAAAGGCGCGCAGGTGACGCTGTTTGAAGCGGCGCGCACCCTGGGCGGCCGCGCACGCGGGGTCGAAGTCCAGGGCAAGATGCTCGACAACGGCCAGCACATCCTGCTCGGCGCCTACGCGGACACGATGAAGCTCATGCGGCGCGTCGGCGTCGATCCCGATGCGGCGCTCCTGCGCCTGCCGCTGCAGATGCGCTATCCGGCCGGCAGCGGCGGCATGGACTTCGTCGCCCCGCGCCTGCCGGCGCCCTGGCACATGGTCGTGGCCCTGGTGCGCGCCCAGGGCTTGAGGCGCGAAGACAAGCTGGCCCTGGCCCGCTTCACCAGCAGCGCGCGCTGGATGCGCTGGGGCCTGAACGACGACGTGCCGGTGAGCGTGCTGCTGGAACGCTTCGACCAGACCGAGCGCCTGATCCGCCTGATGTGGCGCCCGCTGTGCCTGGCCGCGCTGAACACGCCGCTCGAGCGCGCCTCCGCCAACGTGTTCCTGGCCGTGCTGCGCGACAGCCTGGGCGCGAAACGCGCGGCATCCGACATGCTGATTCCGCGCCTGGAACTGGGCGCCCTGTTCCCGCAAGCCGCCGCGCGCCATATCGAAGCGGAAGGCGGTGCCGTGCGGCTGGGCGCCAAGGTCGGTGCGCTGGCGCGCGTCGGCGCCGGCTGGGAAGTCCAGGCCGGAGACAACCGGGAAAGCTTCGACGCCGTGGTGCTGGCCACGCCGCCCACGCAGAGCGCCGCCCTGCTGGCGCCGGCGGGCGAAACGGCGATTGCCGGCCAGATCGGCGCCTTCGAGTACGAGCCGATTTCCACCTGCTACCTGCAATACGACGAAAAGCTGCGCCTGCCACTGCCCTTCTGCGCCCTGATGGATGCGCCGCGGGACGAACGTTTCGGCCAGTTCGTGTTCGACCGCGGCCAGCTCGACGCAAACCAGGCCGGGCTGCTGGCGGTGGTGGTCAGCGCCGCCGGCGCCGCCGCCGCGCTCGGCCAGGATGCGCTGGCCGCGGCGGTGGCCGCGCAGCTGGCCGGGGCTTTCCGGCAGCCGGCCCTGGCCGCGCCGCTCTGGAGCCGGGTGATCACCGACAAGCGCGCCACCTTTGCCTGCACCCCGGGCCTGGCGCGTCCCGGCAACGCCACTTCGCTGCCCGGCCTGGTGCTGGCCGGCGACTACACCGCCAGCGACTACCCGGCCACGCTCGAGTCGGCGGTGCGCAGCGGCCAGGGCGCCGCCGCGGCCATCCTCGCCTACGCCCGCCTGCCCCGCGAAAACAGCAGCCTGTCGCACGCCGCTGGTGGCCCGGCCACCGGTTCCGTAGAGTAGCAGCATCGGAAACCCCATCCTGGACAGGAACATGACTTACCAACTCGGCGTGCGTACGCTTGGCCTGCTGGCCGTGGTGGCCGCCAGCACGGCCGCCCTGGTCGCCCCCGAACTCTTCGGCGGCCAGGCGAATGCCACCGGCCCGGCGCTGCGCGCCATCCTCCTGCTCGGCCATGCCTGAGGCAGGCGCCATCGCCATGGGCAAGCTGGAATACCTCGACGCGCTGAAACGCGCCATGCTCGGCCTGCCGCCCGAGCTGCAGGCCAGGACCCTGGCCTGGTACGAGCAGCGCTTCGTCGACGGCGCCGCCGCCGGCCGCCTGGAAACCGACATCGCGCGCGAACTCGACGACCCGAAAAAGGTCGCCCTCACCCTGCGCGCCAACAGCCACATGGCCGCCTTTGCCGAGCAGAAGAACCCGGCCAACCTGCTGCGCCTGTGCGTCTCGGTCGTCGGCCTGCTGATCTTCAATTTGTTCATGGTGATTCCGGCCGCCGTCTTCGGCTCGCTGCTGGCCGCGCTGTACGTGACCGCGCTGGCGTTCTACGTGGGCGGCATCGCGATCACCGCCAGCGGCCTGTCGGGCGCCAGCGAACTCGTGCTCGACGGCCCGCTGCGCCACGTCAGCTTCGGCGACGGCGGCGCGGGCGAGCGCGTGCGCACCCGCATCTCGATCAGCGAAACCGGCATCGAGATCGACGACGCCGGCGATGCGGCTGCCGAGCGCGACGCAGAAGCCGAGGCGGCCGACGCAGCCGAGGGGCGTTCGATCGAATCCTCGCGCGTGGTGCGCGGCGCCGAGCGCGTGGCCGGCAGCAGCGTGCGCATCTCCACCGACCTGGACGAGGACGCGCGCATGACCCAGACCGTGCTCGGCTTCGCGCTGGTGCTGGGCGGGATCGTGCTGTTCCTGGTGTCGATCGTGGTCACGCGCTACGCCGCCAGCGGCGTCCGGCGTTACCTGCAAATGAACATGTCGCTCCTGCGCGGCAGCTGAGGAGAGCCGATGCGCGCCCTGTTACGAGTCGGTTTTGCCCTGCTGGTCCTGGCCGTCGTGCTGATCGGCCTGACCTACACCATGCTGCGTGCCCAGGGCGTGCCGACGCGCCTCGAGGGCCGCAGCGTGACAAGCGACACGCGCAGCATCGAGCGCAGCGTGCGCGCCATCGAACTGAGCGCGCCGGTCGACCTGAGCGTGCATTACGGCCCCCAGCCCGGCCTGGTGGTGCGCGGCGAAGCGCGCCTGCTGCAGAACATCGACACCAGCAGCCGCGACGGCGTGCTGCGTATCGGCACCCAGGGCATCCTGCTGCGCCACCGCCAGCCGCTGGAAGTGGAAGTCACCCTGCCGATGCTGGAGCGCCTGGCGCTCGACGGCAGCGGCGACACCCGCATCAACGGCTTCTCGGGCGAACGCATCGAACTGTCGCTGAGCGGCTCGGGCAGCGTGCAGTTCAACGGCCGCTACCGCCAGGCCAGGGCCGTCCTGCACGGCAGCGGCGACCTGAGCGTGGACGCCGGCAACAGCGACAGCATCGAGGCCGAGCTGATGGGCTCCGGCACCCTGAGCCTGGCCGGCGCCACCCGGCGCTTCAAGTACGAGGGCAGCGGCACCGGCACCCTGGACGCCCAGCGCTTGCGTACCGAAGAGGCGCAGCTGCGCCAGAGCGGCTCGGGCGACGCCAGCATCACCGTGCGCGACACGGTGAGCGCCGCCGTCAGCGGCAGCGGCGACATCGACGTGCACGGCGAGCCGTCGCAGCGCAACGTCAGCCGCAGCGGCAGCGGGACCGTGCATTTCGTGGAATAGGCACGCGGCCTGGCGCCGTGACAAAGCGCGCATTTTGCCATCTGCCCGCGTGGCTACAATGGCGGGCTGGCTGGTCCGCCGGACCGGCAGCTGTCATTGGAGTCCTCCTTGCGCGCGCGCCGAACCATCGCCCACTTGTCGTTCGTTTTCCTGACCATCCCGGCCTGCCTGGCTGCCGCATCTGCGGCTGAAGCGGCGCCATCGCCCGACGCCCTGCGCGCCGCATGCAGCCTAGAGGCCGGGCCGGACGCGGCGCTGCCGCAGGTCCAGGTCCGCGCGCTGCCTGCCGGACCGGGCGACCTTCCTTATGTCGAGGCCCGCTCCGGCGTCACCGGGGCCAGCGTACGCATCTACCACGACCCCGACCTGGCCGCTGCCGCCGCCTCGAAAGCCGCCTGCTTCATGGGCATGCTCGACCTGCTGCCGGCGGCCGTGCCCGAAGCGCGCAGCCAGGCGGTCTGGTCGCCGATGGTCATCTCGCGCAAGCACGACTACATTCCCCCGAAACGCGACGGCGAACTGCGCTGGCTGAACGAATTCGACTCGGCCGCCTGGTCGCCGCGCGCCATCGACATGCTGGTCAATGTGATGCCGCATGAAGAGACGCATCTGCTGCAGGGACGTAACGGTGCATGGCAGCCGCGCTGGTTCCAGGAAGGCCATGCGGAATGGGCGGGTTTGCAGGTGACCGAACAGATCCGGCCCGACCTGGCCGCAGAGGAACGGGCCCGGCGCCGGCGCGATGCGCAAGCCCTGGCCCAGCCGCGCCTGGGCGCCTGGGGCGGCCTGCGGGTCAAGCCCGAGGCCATCGAGCGCCAGCTGTCGGCCGAAGACCGCGCCCGCCGGGCCAGGGACCCGGGCTATGTTCCGCCCGGCCCCTTCAGCTTCAAGCCGGAAGATATGGTGGAAGACAACGGCAACGATGAAGGCCGCTACGGCGCCGCGCTGGCCGTGTTCGACGGCCTGGAAGCGCGGCATGGCCGGGCGGCCGTGCAGGCCTGGGTGAGCGCGGTGCTGGCGAGCAGCGGCAAGCCGGACATTCCGGCATTGGCGCGCAAGATGCTGGGTGAGGATATCGGCCCGCTGCTGCGCTGATCCTGTAGGGTGGACTCCCGAGTCCACGCTGTCGTACCGGTGCAGACCACAGCGCGCATTTTTCGACATGCACATGCAGTACAGCGTGGACTCGGGAGTCCACCCTACAACTTCGTGGAACAGGATTGCAGGGTGGGTTCGAGAACCCACCCTACGGTTTAGAACTTCGCGCGCACGCCGAACACGAAGTTCCGGCCCGGCAGCGGCGCGATGTCCTTCAGCACCGAGGTCGATACGCGGATATCGTCGTCCAGCAGGTTCTTCGCCAGCAGGAACCAGGTCAGGTCGGTGCTTGCCAGGTGCTGGGTGTACGAGATATTCGCGTTCAGCTGGTTGTAGGCCGGCGTGGCCGTGGTTTCCGAGGCCGCCAGGCGGTCCTGGCCGCGTGCGTGCACCAGCGACAGCCCGCCGCGCCAGTCGCCCTGGCGGTAGCCGACGCTGGCGCCGATGCGGTCGGCCGGCTGCAGCGGCAGGCTGCCGCCCGCATCGAGCTTGCCGCGTGAGGTGTCGGCGAACAGGCGGCCCGACCAGCCGGCGCCGGTCTGGTTCCAGGTCACTTCGGCCTCGGCGCCGCGAATGTGCGCATCGGCCTGCTCGAAGCGGCGCAGGCGCAGTTCATCGCCCGGGTTGCCTTCTTCGTCGACCAACGAGTCGTCGATGCGGCCGTAGATGAAGTCGGACACGTTGTTGCGGTAGGCATTCGCCTTCCAGCGCAGCAGGCCGCTGGTCTTGGCCAGCGACAGCTCGACGTTGCGCGAGATTTCCTTGTCCAGGCTCGGGTTGCCGATGTCGAAAGTGGCGGTGGCGTCGTGCGGGCCACCCGAGTACAGTTCTTCGATGGCCGGCGCGCGCTGGGCGTACGACACGGTGGCGCCCACGCTGTAGCCCGGCGCGAACGGCCAGGCAGCGCCGAAGGAACCGGAACCGAGGTCGAAGCTGCGCTTGAGGTTGCCGACCGGGTCGCGCTCGACGTTCTCGTAGCGCAGGCCGGCGCTCAGGCGCAGCGGGCCGGCATTCGCCTCCTCGACGATGAAGGCGGCGGCGGTCTTCGAGTGCGTGACCGGCACCGTGTCCGGCCCGCCTTCGGCGCTGAGGGCCGAGAAATGGGTGTTCTCGGTCTGCACGCCAAAGGTGCCGTGCAGGCCGGCGACTGGCGCATGCGCCAGCTCGGCGCGCGTTTCCAGCGAGCGGTTGGCGAACAGGACTTCGGGGCCATCTTCGCCCAGCTCGGCGTGCCGGTAGTCGGTGTAGCCGGCCTTGAAGCGGAAGGATTCGAAGCCGGCCAGCGGCGCCTTGACCAGGCTGTCGAAGTCGTAGCGATCCTGCTTCTGGTCGATGCGCGAGCCTTCCAGGCTCGGGATGCCGTACAGGTTGCTCTGGTGCGCGGCCGACAGGCCGGCATAGCCCCAGTCGTCGACCCAGGAGCCGCCGACGCCGATTTCCTTTGCCTCGGTTTCCGAGTTCGGCAGGCGCTTCATGCTGGTGGACGGGTCGTCCAGCACGCGGTTGCCGGGGATCCTGTAGTCGTTCGTCTCGCGCCAGTTGGCGTCGACGTGCATGGCGACGTGGCCGCTCGAACCATCCACGCTGGCCGAGCCGTTGCGGCTGTTGTCGACCGTGCCGTAGCGCGCTTCCACCTGGCCGGTGGGTTTCGGCTCCAGCGTGGTCGGGATGCGTTCGTTGACGATGTTGACCAGGCCGCCGATGGCGCCCGAGCCGTACAGCAGCGCCGCCGGGCCGCGCAGGATTTCGATCTGGCGCGCCACCGCGCCTTCGGAGGCCACGGCGTGGTCGTTCGACAGGCCGGAGACGTCGTTGGTGGCCATGCCGTTTTCCAGCATCTTGACGCGCGAGCCTTCCAGGCCGCGGATCACCGGGCGCGAGGCGCCGGCGCCGAAGGCCGATGCCGAGACGCCGAGTTCCTGCGACAGGGTCTCGCCGATCGAGCTGCCGGTCTTGTCGCGCAGTTCGTCGCCGGCCAGCACCTTGGCCGGGGTGAGGATCTGATCTTCTGCGGCGCTGCGGAAGGGCGAGGCGGTGACCAGCACCTGGGGTACAGCGTCGTCGTGGGTGTGGACGGTTTGCGCCAGGACCGGCGCGTTGAAGGCAAGGAGAATCGCGCTGGCGATCAGCGTGCGTGGGTAGTTCATGGTGGTTCAACCTCTGGCAAAACGGATAACATGCGGCGCCGCCAGGGCGCGTAGGCCGTGGCAGCGGAAAATGAACGGCAGTGTTATCAGGCTTGCGGCGGGCCGCGCGGCTGGAAGACGCAGGAACCGAGGAGGCGGATGCCGGCATCGCAGGCGCCGTCCGGAGTGTCGAAGGCAAGCTGCAGCGGAGTGAAAGCGAGCGCCGGCAGCGGCAGCGCAAAGGCCAGCTGGGCGCTGTCCATGCACAGTGCGCAGGCGTCGTGCGCGGCGCCGCCCGGCAGCTTGCCGGACTTGGCCACGGACTCGCCGACTGTGGCCGTGGCCGTGCCGCGCGCGCCGCCCCAGTCCGTTGCCACGTGCAGGATCGACGCCTGCTGCGCAAGCAGCAGCAGGAGCGACAACAGCACATGGACGATGGAACGGGACATGGAAAAACGGGCGACGGCGAATTCAAACGGCAAGCGGGCATTCTAACCGGAACCGCATGCCCGGCGCTTGCCCGTGGTGTTTTTACCTCAAGGCGCCGCGCGTTCGCCCAGCCAGCGCAGCACGCCGGCGCCGGCCGCGCGCCCGCTGGCAAAGCAGGCGGTGAGCAGGTAGCCGCCGGTCGGCGCTTCCCAGTCGACCATCTCGCCGGCCACGAACACGCCCTGCAGCGCCCGCAGCATGCCGTTGGCATCGATCGATTCGAAGCGCACCCCGCCGGCGCTGCTGATCGCCTCGTCAATCGGGCGTGGACGCTTCAAGACCAGCGGCAGCGCCTTGATCGCCCCTGCCAGGCGTGCGGGATCGTTGTAGCCGGCCGCATCCAGGCATTCGCGCAACAGGCCCGCCTTCACGCCCTTGATGCCGAGCCGGCTTTGCAGGTGGCTCGACATCGAGCGCGAGCCGCGCGGACGCAGCACTTCGGCGCGCACGCGCTCCGCGTCGTGGTCGGGCGCGAGGTCGAGCCAGATCGTGGTGTGTCCGCGCGCCGCGATCTGGTCGCGCAGCGGCGCCGACAGGGCGTACACCAGGCTGCCCTCGATGCCGCTGGCGGTGACGACGAACTGCCCCTGGCGCCGTTCGCGCTGTCCCTCACGGTTCTCGTATTCGACCGCCACCGTGATCAAGGGCGCGCCGGCGTGCTTCTCGCTGAAGTGGGCACTCCAGTCGGTGTCGAAGCCGCAGTTCGAGGGCACCAGCGGCGCGACCTCGACGCCGCGCGCTTCCAGCAGCGGCACCCAGGCGCCGTCCGAACCGAGGCGCGCCCAACTGGCTCCGCCCAGGGCCAGGATGGTGGCGTCGGCGTTGACCAGCGTTTCGCCCTCGGGCGTGGCGAAGACCAGCTGGCCGTCGCGCCAGCCCTGCCAGCGGTGGCGGGTGTGCAGGCGCACGCCGGCTTCGCGCAGGCGGTGCAGCCAGGCGCGCAGCAGTGGCGCGGCTTTCATTTCGAGCGGGAACACGCGGCCCGAGGTGCCGACGAAGGTGTCGATGCCGAGGCCGTGGATCCAGTCGCGCACGCCCTGCGGCGTGAAGCCGCGCAGCCATGCGTCGGCCTCGGCGCTGCGCGCACCGTAGCGGGCCACGAAGGGGGCATACGGCTCGGAGTGCGTGATGTTCATGCCGCCCTTCCCCGCTAGCAGGAACTTGCGTCCGCTCGACGCCATCGCATCGTAGACGTCGACCGCGACGCCATGTGACGCCAGGACTTCGGCGGCCATCAGGCCGGCCGGGCCGCCTCCGATGATGGCGACGCGGGAAACAGGGGGGGAAGATGCGGACATGCTGGAGGACAGTGAAAGTCGGAGGCCGCATTGTAGTCGAGATCGCACCGGCAAATAAAATGTAAAGGGTGCTTGACATCGGATTCGGCCCGAACCACAATGTAAAGCATACTTTACATGGAGCCGACATGCACGAAAAACGCGTTACCAGGGCCTATCACCGCGAACTGTTCGGCGCCATCGCGCTCTACATCGTCCTGCTGATGGCGGCCATCCGCTACGGGCGGCCGATGGATGACGGCATGCTACGCACCCTGGTGCTGGTGAGCCCGATGATCGGCTTCGGCGTCATGATCTGGGCCATCGCCCGCCACCTGGCGCGGGTCGACGAATTCATTCGCAAGCAGCTGATGGAAAACGTGGCGCTGGCCTCGGCGATCACCGCCGGCCTCACCTTCACCTATGGGTTCCTGGAAACCGCAGGCTACCCGAAGCTGTCGATGTTCACGGTCTGGTGCGTGCTGTGCGGCGCCACGGGCGTCGTCTGCATCGCGCGCAAGCTGATCGACCGGTAAGCACGGCAGATGAAAAACCTCATCCGCGAACTGCGCGCCGAACACGGCTGGAGCCAGGCCCACCTGGCCGAGCTGCTGGACGTGTCGCGCCAGACCGTGATCGCCATCGAGAACGGCAAGTACGACCCCAGCCTGCCGCTCGCCTTTGCGATCTCGAAGATCTTCAAGCAACCCATCGAAGCGATTTTTACCCCCAACCAGGAGCCAGCATGAAAGCAGCATTGTTGTTCGCATTGATCCTCGGCGCCGCGGCGCCCGCCATGGCACAGGACGCGCCGCAGCCTGCCAACCGTTTTGCCGCCAGCCTCGCACCCGCCGAACGCTTCGAGCTCAAGGGCATGCTGGTCGAGCGCCACGGCAGCGGCGCGCGCCCGCTGGTCTTGATCCCCGGCCTGTCCAGCGGCGCCTGGGTGTGGCAGGAAACGGTGCGCGAACTGGGGAGTGGCTACACGATCTACGTGGTCACCCTGCCCGGCTTCGATGGCCGCCCTGCGCTTGAAGGCGACCCCTTCGACAACGCGAAGGCCGCGCTGGCCGAACTGATCGCCGCACGCAAGCTCGCCAGGCCGGTGCTGGTCGGGCACAGCCTGGGCGCCACGCTGTCGATCGCGCTGGCCGAGGACCTGCCCGGCGCACTCGGCGGCGTGGTCGCCATCGACGGCCTGCCGGTCTTCCCGCGCACCGAGGACATGCCGCCCGCGCAGCGTCCGGCGATGGCCGAGGCGGTGCGCCGGCAGATGGCGGCGGCGGCCGGGCCGGCGTTCGCGGCGCAGCAGCGGCAGTACATGCGCACCATCGGCCTGGTCGACATGGGCAAGGCCGACGACGTGGCCATGCTCACCTCGCGCAGCGACCCCATCGCGGTGGCGGACTATGCCGCCTCGGTGATGGCGCGCGACCTGCGCCCGGGCCTGGCGAACATTCGCGTACCGGTGCTGGTGCTCGCGCCCACCTATGGCCCGGATGCGGCCCTGACGGGGATGTCCGGCAGCGAGAAGGTGGCGTATTATCGGGAACTGATGACCGGCACCTTGACGCTGGACGTCAAACCCATCGACAACGCGCGCCACTTCGCCATGCTCGACCAGCCCCGTGCCGTGAACGACGCGTTGCGCCAATTCCTGAACAACCTGTAAGGAGACACCCATGTCCGCAACCATGCCCCCCATGTCCCACTGGATCGGCCAGTACGCGTTTGCCGCCGGCTCGATGTTCGCCCTGCTGCTCGTGGTCGACGTGCTGGTGCGCGGCGAAGCCTTTGCCCGCGCCTGGCCCTCGGCCCTGGCCTGGGCGGCGGTCGCCTCGGCGCTTTTCATCGGCCGCCGGTACTACAACATGCGCAAGGGCCTGGACTGCGCGGTGTGCGAACGGCTCGACAAGAAATAAGGCGTTTTTCTCCACGATGAACGATGCGCGGTATCAGGGTTGTCCCGCTGGACAAGCCTGATACTGTTGCCCTCGTTGCTGCCCTCGTTGCTGTGCTCCCCGGCGCGTTATTCATCCTGCATTTGTTAAGTCAACAATATTCTTCTTGACAAGGAATGTCATGAGAATATTCTTATACAGACGCAGGTGAACGATGCAGCTCCCCGATGGGCGCACGATTCGCCGGGTCGTTCAATCATCTTGGAGGATGAGTATGTCGGAAATGTCACGGCCATCTTTGGCTCGCAGGACAGTGCTGGGTGCGCTCGCATCCAGTCCTTTGTGGCTCGGCAGCGCATGGGCCGCTTCGCAGTCGATGAAGATCTCGCATCAATTCCCCGGCGGTAGCATCACGGAAGGCGACTTCCGCGACCGCCTGTGCCGCATGTTCGCTACCGAGGTGGAAAAACGCACGCGCGGCAGCCTGAAGTTCTCGATCTACCCGAATTCGTCGCTGATGCAGCCGAACGCCCAGTTCGGCGCGCTGCGCAAGGGCAGCCTCGACCTGGCGCTGGTGCCGCTGTCGTATGCCGGCGCCGAATCGCCCGAGGCGAACATCGGCCTGATGCCGGGCCTGGTGACCTCTTACCAGCAGGGCTACGCCTGGAAAAACGCCGAGGTCGGCAAGGAGCTGATGCGCATCCTCGACAGCCAGGGCCTGGTCCTGATCAGCTGGATCTGGCAGGCCGGCGGCGTGGCCTCGCGCGGCGCGGAGCCGATCCTGCGCCCGGAACAGGTGCAGGGCCTGAAGACCCGCGGCGGCTCGCACGAGATGGACCTGATCCTGCGCGACGCCGGCGCCACCATCGTCAACATGCCCTCGAACGAGATCCACGACGCCATGAAGAGCGGCGCGCTGGATGCGGCGTTTACTTCGTCGACCTCGCTCATCACCTTCCGCCTGGCCGACGTGGCGCGTTCGGTGACCACCGCGCGCGGCGGCGGCTACTGGTTCATGTTCGAGCCGCTGATGATGTCGCGGACCGTGTTCTCGCGCCTGAGCAAGTCGCAGCAGGAGGCGATCATGACCGTTGGCGCCGACCTGGAAAAGTTCGCGATGCGCATGGCCATGGCCGACGACCAGGCGGTGGCCGGCTACTACTCGCGCACCGGCGCGCGCGTGGCGGACATGGATGCGGAGTCGCTCAAGCAGTGGCAGGCGGTTGCCCGCACCACGGCCTGGCGCGAGTTCGGCGGGCGCAACGACAACTGCGCCAAGCTGCTGGCGCTGGCCGAGAAATCGATCGCGGCGTTGTGATCGGTAGGGTGGACGGGTTCCCCGTCCACCCTGCGGCTATCGCCAGCCGGCGTTTTTTTACCCGCCCGTCACGGGCGGGAAGAACGCCACTTCTCCACCTTCGACAATCGCCGTCTCCGGCGCGCACATCACGTGGTTGAAGGCCATGCGCAGCGCGCGTCCGTGCGCCAGGGTTTCGGCCCAGGCGCCGCCGCGCGCGATCAGGTAGTCGCGTACCGCACCCACGGTGCGCACGTCGTCGGGTAGTTCCACACGCTCCTGCGCCAGGCCCAAAGCCTCGCGCACGGAGGCAAAAAATCGCAGTTCGATGTACATGGTGTCAGTGCTGGAGTTCGGCAAACGGGATGAAGCGCACGATGTCGCCTTCGTTGATCACGCGTCCCGGCGGGTTGTCGACCAGGCCGTCGCCCCACACGGTGGAGGTCAGCACGCCCGAACCCTGGTTGGTGAACAGCTCCAGCCCGCCGCCGGCGTTCACGCGCACGCGCAGGAATTCGTTGCGGCGGTCGGCCTTCGGCAGGCTGAAGTCGGCGCGCATCTGGTAGGCGCGCGGCTCGACCGGGCCGCTCACGCCCTGCAGGCGCAGCAGGAAAGGCCGCACGAACAACAGGAAGGTAATGAAGCTCGACACCGGATTGCCCGGCAGGCCGATAAAGTAAGCAGCCCCGGTGGGGCTGCTTACGCTGCTGCCATTCTCACGATGCACGTTGCCGAACGCCAGCGGCTTGCCCGGCTTGACGGCGATCTGCCACATGTTCAGCTGCCCTTCCGCTTCCACGGCCGGCTTGATGTGGTCTTCCTCGCCCACCGACACGCCGCCCGAGGTGATGATCAGGTCGTGCTCGCGCGCCGCTGCGCGCAGCGTGGCGCGGGTGGCGTCCAGCGAATCGGGCACGATGCCGAAGTCGGTGATCTGGCAGCCGAAATTTTCCAGCAGGCCGCGCAGGGTGAAGCGGTTCGAGTTGTAGATGGCGCCCGGCGCCAGCTGGCCATTCGGCGCTTCGCCCGGCATGGTCAGTTCGTCGCCGGTGAAGAACACGGCCACGCGCACGCGGCGGCACACCGGCAGCGTCGCAAGCCCAACCGAGGCAGCCAGTCCCAGTTCCTGGCTGCGCAGGCGCGTGCCGGCAGCGAGGATGGTGGAGCCGGCGACGATGTCTTCGCCGGTGCGGCGGATCCATTCGCCGGCCTTTGGCGTGTGGCGGATCACCACGTTCTCGCCCTGGGCTTCGCACTGCTCCTGCATCACCACCGCGTCGGCCCCTTGCGGGATCATTGCGCCGGTGAAGATGCGCGCGGCGGTGCCGGGTTCGAGCGGCTCGCCAACCGTGCCAGCCGGGATGCGCTGGGCCACGCGCAGGACGGCGCCGCCATTGATGCACTCAAGCGCGCGCACGGCGTAGCCGTCCATCTGCGTGTTGTCGGCGGAAGGCACATCGATGGTCGAGGCCTGGTCCTGGGCCAGCACGCGGCCGTTGGCCTCGAGCGTGGCGATTTGTTCGGTGTCGGCTACGGGGTGCACGGCGGCGAGCAGCGTGTCGAGCGCTTCGCGCACGGTCAGCATCGCCCGCGCCGGCGCGGGTTTGTCGTTCGTTGGGGTCATGGTTACAGTCCGGTGTGCGCGGCGATGAAGGTCTTCATTTCGTCGACGTTCGGGCGCATCAGCACGAATTTTTGCGGCAGCAGCTCGAGGTCCTCGAAGCCGGCGGGACGCTCAGCATCGACCCCGATCGCTTCCAGGATGGTTTCATTGAATTTGGCAGCGAGCGCGGTTTCCAGCACGATCATCGGCACGCCGGCTTCGATGTGCTCGCGCGCGACCTTGATGCCGTCGGCGGTGTGGGTATCGACGGTGATGCCATAGTCGTCGAAGGCCATGCGGATGGTGTCGAGGCGGTCGGCGTGGGTCGACTTGCCCGAGGCGAAGCCGTACTCGCCGACGCGGGCGAATTCGTCGCCGTCGCTGCCCGGCCCGCCGGAGAGGTCGAAGCCGCCGTGGGTGTCGACCTTGCGGAACAGCGCCGCGGTGCGTTCGCTGTCCTGGCCGACCAGGTCGTAGACGAAGCGCTCGAAGTTCGAGGCCTTCGAGATGTCCATCGACGGGCTGCTGGTGTGGTAGGTCTCGGCGCTCTTGCGTACACGGTAGACGCCGGTGCGGAAGAATTCGTCGAGCACGTCGTTCTCGTTGGTGGCAACCACCAGCTTATGAATCGGCAGCCCCATCATGCGCGCGATGTGGCCGGCGCAGATGTTGCCGAAGTTCCCCGAGGGGACGGTGAACGACACCTTTTGCTCGTTGCCGGTCGTCGCTGCCAGGTAGCCGCGGAAGTAATAGACCACCTGCGCGACCACGCGCGCCCAGTTGATGGAGTTGACGGTGCCGATCTTGTGGCGCGCCTTGAACGACAAATCGTTCGAGACCGCCTTGACCATGTCCTGGCAGTCGTCGAATACGCCTTCGACCGCGATGTTGAAGATGTTCGGGTCCTGCAGGCTGAACATCTGCGCGGTCTGGAAGGCGCTCATCTTCTCGTTCGGCGACAACATGAACACGCGCACGCCGCGCTTGCCGCGCATCGCGTACTCGGCGGCGCTGCCGGTGTCGCCCGAGGTGGCGCCGAAGATGTTCAGTTCGTCGTCGTTCTTGGCCAGCGCGTATTCGAACAGATTGCCGAGCAATTGCATGGCCATGTCCTTGAAGGCCAGGGTCGGGCCGTTGGACAGGGCTTGCAGGATCAGCTTGCGGCCGTTTTCGTCTTCCAGGGTGCGCAGCGGGGTGATGTCGGCGGCGGATTCGCCCTCGCGTGCGTTGCGGTAGACCTCGGGCGTGTAGGTTTTCGCGGTGAGCGCCTTCAGGTCGGCGTCCGGGATGTCGGTCGCGAACTTGCGCAGGATTTCATAGGCCAGCTCGGCGTAGGAGAGCTTGCGCCAGGCGGTCAGCTCGTCGTTCGTCACCTGCGGGTAGGTGGCCGGCATGAACAGGCCGCCATCGGGGGCCAGGCCGCCGAGCAGGATGGTCGAGAAGGTTTCCGGATTGCGGGAAGCGGACGCGCTCGTTGCGCGGGTAGACACATATTGCATACGTAAATGATCCGGTTGGGCTCGCGTTGATTCTTTTATTATAGTGCGGGCCGGCAGATCCTGTATGTGTGGTCGAGATTGTGTAGGGAATCGTTGGCGGCGACCGTACGGTGGGCACGCTGTGCCCACGCGGATGCATGCGTCGCGTTGGCGCATGCAGGAATCGAAAACGACGCGTTTCGACAGCGCCTCTGGAAGCGCCGCGATAACGCGTCGGTTTCGATGTGGAAGAAGCTAACGCTGCGCTGGCTTCCGCGTGGGCACTTCGTGTTTGAGGCCCCCGGCCTCAAACACCCCACCGTACGGTTGCAGCTGCGGGCCGGACGTCTGGTGCGGGATCGCGACCGCTGGATCAGCAAGCCGCGTGATTAACGGTCACCACATGCACCGCCAACCCGCCCAGCGAGGTTTCCTTGTACTTCGCCTGCATATCCGCCCCCGTCTGGCGCATGGTCTCGATCACGTTGTCCAGGCTGACGAAGTGGGTGCCGTCGCCCTTCAGCGCCAGCGAGGCCGCCGTGATCGCCTTGATCGCGCCCATGCCGTTACGCTCGATGCAGGGAATCTGCACCAGACCGCCGATCGGGTCGCAGGTCATGCCGAGGTGGTGTTCGATGCCGATTTCGGCCGCGTTCTCGATACGCTCGTTCGACCCGCCGAGCGCCGCCACCAGGCCGGCCGCGGCCATCGCGCAGGCCACGCCGACTTCGCCCTGGCAGCCGACTTCGGCGCCCGAGATCGAGGCGTTCTTCTTGCACAGCATGCCGATCGCGCTCGAGGTCAGCAGGAAGTCGCGGATGCCTTTCGCTGCATCGGTTGGGCGGCAGTCCTCGGCGTAGTAGCGCAGTACCGCCGGGATGATGCCGGCCGCGCCATTCGTCGGCGCCGTCACCACACGCCCGCCCGCCGCATTTTCTTCGTTCACCGCCATCGCATACAGCGTCACATGGTGGGTCGCATCGTGCGGCAGTTCGTTGACGCGCTTGCCCTCGTTGCAGTGCGCCTGCTTCCACAAGGTGGCAGCGCGGCGCTTGACGTTCAGGCCACCCGGCAGCTGGCCTTCGGTGACGAGACCATGGGCGATGCAGTCGCGCATCGTAACCCAGATGCGGTCCAGGCCCGCATCCAGCTCTGCCTCGCTCATGCGCACCAGTTCATTTGCGCGCAGCATGTGCGGGATCGACAGGCCGTGCTGCTTGCCGTGGGCCAGCAGTTCGCTCATGGTGTCGAAGGGGAACGGCACCTGCGTCTGCGGCGCTTCGTTCGAGCGCGTCTGCGCTTCGCCGGCCGCGGTGATGAAGCCGCCGCCGACCGAATAATAAATGCGCTCGATGACGCTGCCGTCTTTCAGCTGCAGCACGAAGCGCATGCCGTTCGGGTGCTCGGGCAGGGTCGAGGTCTTGTGCCAGACCAGATTGCTGCGCGCCGTGAACGGCACTTCGTGCGTGCCGAGGAGGCGCAGCACGCCGTCGAGCTCCGCTTCAGCCAGCTTGTCCTCGACCGTGTCCGGGTCGATGTCCTGCGGGGTCTCGCCCATCAGGCCGAGGATCACCGCCTTGTCCGTAGCGTGGCCGACGCCGGTCAGCGCCAGCGAACCGTACAGGTGGGCTTCGACGCCGACCGCTTCATCGAGCGCGCCCGACTCCAGCAGGAAGCGGCGCGCCGCCACCATCGGGCCCACCGTGTGCGAGCTCGATGGCCCGATACCGATCTTGAACAGATCGAAAACGCTCATGTCCATCTTTGTCTCCGGCTTTTCTTATTATGCGATGGATTAAGCGGTGGCGCCGACGTCGATGTTCTCGAGCATGCTCGACACCATCTCTTCGATGCCGACACGCGCCTTCCAGCCCCAGTCCGCCGTGGCGCGGCTGTCGTCCAGGCTCTTCGGCCAGGTATCGGCAATCGCCTGGCGGCTGTCGGGCTTGTAAGCGATCTCGAATGCCGGCACGGCCTTCTGGATCGCGGCAGCCAGTTCGCGCGGGTTGAACGACACGCCGGCCACGTTGTACGAGGAGCGGATCTTCACTTGCTCGGCTGGCGCGTCCATCAGTTCGATGGTGGCGCGGATCGCGTCCGGCATGTAGATCATCGGCAGCGTGGTCTCGGGACCCAGGAAGCACTCGTAGGTCTCGCCCTTGAGCGCCGAATGGAAGATGGCGATGGCGTAGTCGGTGGTGCCGCCGCCCGGAGGCGACTTGAAGCTGATGATGCCGGGGTAGCGGATCGAGCGCACGTCCACGCCGTACTTGGTGTGGTAGTACTCGCACAGGCGCTCGCCGGCCAGCTTGCTGATGCCGTAGATCGTGGTCGGGTCCATCACCGTGTACTGCGCGGTGTTCTCGGCCGGGGTGTTCGGGCCGAAGGCGGCAATCGACGATGGCCAGAACACTTTCAGCGGCTTGCCGGCCTCGCCACGCTCGCGCGCGACTTCCAGGATGTTCAGCAGGCCGTCCATGTTCAGGGTCCAGGCCTTCAGAGGCGCCTTTTCGCCGGTGGCCGACAGCAGCGCGGCGAGCTGGTAGACCTGGGTGATGCCTTCATCGGCGATCACCTGCGCCAGCTTGTCCTTGTCCAGCACGTCGAGCTGGGCGTAGCGCGCCGCGCCGTAGACGTTGTTGCTGCCGATGTCGGTGGCGAGCACATTCCCGGCGCCGTGTTGTTCTGCGAGTGCGGAGACCAGTTCGCTGCCGATCTGGCCGTTGGCGCCGATGATGAGGAGTCGTTCCATTTGCTGATATTCCTTGAAGCCTGATGAATTAATTATTCTTGAGGATGCCGAGCTCTTTGCCGGCCTGCTCGAAGGCGGCCAGCACGGTGTCGAGCTGTTCGCGGGTATGGGCGGCGGACAACTGGACGCGCACGCGCGCCTGGCCCATCGGCACCACCGGGTAGAAGAAGCCCGACAGCAGCACGCCCAGTTCGAACATGCGCGCGGCGAATTTCTGTGCCACCGGCGCGTCGAACAGCATCACCGGCACCACCGGGTGCGTGCCCGGCTTGATGGTGAAGCCGATACGCTCGATCTCCTTGCGGAAGTAGGCGGTGTTTTCCATCAGGCGGTCGCGCAGTTCGGTCGACTTGCTGATGCGGTCCAGCACGGCGAGCGAGGCGCCGGCGATCATCGGCGCCAGGGTATTCGAGAACAGGTAAGGACGCGACTTCTGGCGCAGGGTCTCGATGACTTCCTTGCGGCCCGAGGTGAAGCCGCCCATCGCGCCGCCCAGGGCCTTGCCGAGGGTGCCGGTGATGATGTCGATCTTGCCGATCACGCCGCAGTGCTCGTGGGTGCCGCGGCCGGTGGCGCCGAGGAAGCCCGAGGCGTGCGATTCGTCGATCAGGGTCAGGGCGCCATACTTTTCTGCCAGTTCGACGATCTTGTCGAGCTGGGCGATGGTGCCGTCCATCGAGAAGGCGCCGTCGGTGACGATGACCTTGTGGCGCTTGCCGGCGGCGGTGGCGGCCTGCAGTTGCGCTTCCAGGTCGGCCATGTCGTTGTTGGCGTAGCGGTAGCGCGCGGCCTTGCACAGGCGGATGCCGTCGATCAGCGAGGCGTGGTTCAGGGCGTCGGAGATGATGGCGTCGTTTTCGTCGAACAGCGGCTCGAACACGCCGCCGTTGGCGTCGAACGCGGCGGCGTACAGGATGGTGTCTTCGGTACCGAGGAACTTCGACAGCGCCTGTTCCAGTTCCTTGTGCACGGTCTGGGTGCCGCAGATGAAGCGCACCGACGACAGGCCGTAGCCGTACTTGGCCAGCGCGGCTTCGGCCGCTTTCTGGGTTTCGGCATCGCCCGATAGGCCCAGGTAGTTATTCGCGCACATGTTGATCAGGGTGCGGCCGTCTTCCGACTGCACCTCGGCGCCCTGGCGCGAGGCCAGCACGCGCTCGGGCTTGAACAGGCCCTGGTCGCGCAGGGTCGACAGATTGTTCTGCAGGCCAGTATAAAAGGCGTTCTTCGCTTGTTCGCTCATGTGATTTCCCTGTCTGTGGTTGCCGGCTTGACCGGCCGTTGGACTATGCTGTACCGTTGACCGCTTGTTGTACCAGTTCGGTGCCGCGCTGCTTTTTCGCTATCTCGAACTGAAATTCAATATAATGAATATTACGCCGACCTGTTGAACTTGGCAAGGTCCGGCGGCTCTCCATTTACTGGCGCCTGAAAACGATGAAAACCCTGGTCACGACGAATAATGCCCCGCCGGAAGTCGGCGCCACCCTGCAGCGCCTGCGCCTGGCGCGCGGCCTGACGCTGGAGGACCTGTCGCGCATCGCGGGGGTGTCGAAGTCGATGCTGTCCCAGATCGAGCGTGAAAAGGCGAATCCTACCATTGCCATCACCTGGCGTCTGGCGAATGCGCTCGGCGTGCAGATCGGCGAATTGCTGGCATCGGAAACCCCGAACGTGGAGTCGATCCGCGTGCTCGATGCGCACGAGACCCCTACCCTGCCCGGCACGCATGCCGGCTACACCCTGCGCATCCTGGGGCCGATGGAACTGGCCGGGCAATACGAATGGTATGAGCTGACGCTGGCGCCGGGCGGCGAACTGGCGTCGCAGGCGCATGACCCGGGCACGAAGGAGCACATGACCGTGATCAATGGCACGCTGGAGATCGAAGTCGGCGCATCGAAGCGCAAGGTCAAGGCGGGCGGGACGGCGCGCTATCCGGCGGACCAGGATCATGTGCTGAGAAATGTGGGCAAGACCGAGGCCAAGGCCTTGTTGGTGGTCGTGCACCGCTAAATTCCTCCAAGAATTAGCAAAAAATATTTTCAGATCGCTGCATCCAGATCGTCGTTGCCAACGTAGTAAGGGTATCGACAGCGCCCAGTCGCCGTCATACCCGCACCCCGGTGCCAACCTACTCAGGATGCCGATCATGAAAACACCTCGTCTGCCCAAGCTGGTCCTCGTTTCCACCGTCGCCCTTTCCCTTGCCGCCTGCGGCAGCAGCAATCACAACGACCGCGACACGCCCGCCCCGACGCCAACCCCGCCGGTGATGACCGCCGGCGACGTGTTTGCCCTTACGGCGAGCAACAAGCTGGTGTCATTCAACCGCGATGCGCCCGGCACCGTGCGCACGAATGTGGCAATCACTGGCCTGCAGAGTGGCGAAAACCTGCTCGGCATCGACTTCCGCCCCGCCGACGGCCAGCTGTACGCGGTCGGCAGTAGCGGCCGTATCTATACGATCAATACCGCCAGCGGCGCCGCCACCATGAAGTCCATGCTGGCGGCGGATGCGGCCGACACCACCGCGCCCTTTACCGCCCTCGCCGGCACTGACTTCGGCGTCGACTTCAACCCCGAGGCCGACCGTCTGCGCGTAGTCAGCAATACCGGCCTGAATTTGCGCATCAACGTCGACAGCGGCGCGACCACCACCGACGGCACGATCAATGGCGGCGCCGCGAATGCAGCGGTGACAGCGGCGGCCTACACGAACTCCTTCGCCGGTACCGCCAGCACCACGCTGTACGTGCTCGACAGCGCAACGGATACCCTTTACACCCAGAACCCGCCGAACAACGGCACCCTGAGCACGCCGGTGGTGCTGGGCGTGGATGCCGGCATGGTCAACGGCATGGACATCGACGCGCGCACGAATACCGGCTACGCGCTGCTGACGGTAGGCGGCGTGCGCAACCTGTACAGCATCAACCTGAGCGCCGCCAACAACCCAGCCACGGTCGTCGGCGCGCTCGGCATCGCAGAGGACATCCGCGGCCTGGCGCTGCGCACGCCGCAGGCGCCGGTGGTGCTCGGCCTGGGCGACGACGGCCGCCTGCACAGCTTCAAGCCGGGCACGCCGAACACGATCGACGCCTCGGTGGCGATCGGTGGCCTGAATGGCGGCGAAACCCTGCTCGGCATCGACGTGCGTCCGAAGGACGGCCTCCTGTACGGCATCACCTCGGCGGCGCGTATCGTCACCATCGACCCGGCCACCGGCGTGGCGACCGCGAAAGCCACGCTGGCAGCCGACACCGCCGACACGACCCTGCCCTATGCCGGGCTGGTGGGCGCGGCGTTCGCCGTCGATTTCAACCCGGTGGCCGACCGCTTGCGCGTGATCGGCGACGGCGGCCAGAACCTGCGCATCAACGTCGACAGCGGCGCCACCACGACGGACGGCGCGATCAACCGAGCCGGGTCCGTGCCGATGGTGACGGCCGGCGCCTACACCAACAGCTATGCCGGTGCGACCGCGACGACGCTGTACGACATCGATGGCGCCAGCGCCAGCCTCGCCATGCAGAATCCGCCGAACGATGGCGTGCTGGCGAATGTCGGCGCACTGGGCGTGGCCGCGATGGGCGACAACGGCATGGACATCGCGGGGGGCGCCAACGGCCTGGTGCTGGCGGCGCTGCGCACGGCGGTCAATGGTCCCTCGTCGCTGTACCGCATCGACCTGGCGACCGGCGCGGCGACGCTGGCGAACGGCAGCGCCAATCCGGCGGCGTCGCGCATCGGCAGCGGCCAGGTGGGCCTGCGCGACATCGCGATCTGGATGAAACCGTAAGCGCATGAAAAAAGGCCGGACCTTTATCGGCCCGGCCTTCGCACTACACACCGCGCGTTACAGACGGACCGCGCGTCCGATGTACAGGATCGGCCCGGTCGGGCGCCCGATCGGCGAGCCGGCTTCCGGCTCGAGCGTGATTTCGAACAGCTGGTTCGGCACCGGCGGCGGCAGGTTCGCCAGCTGCACCTCGACCCGCTTGCCCGGCTCGACCAGGCCCAGCGACACCGGGCCCTTCCAGCCATCGGCCTTGGTCCACAATTGCAAAGACCGGTTCGGCGGTACAACGGTGGTCCCGAGCGGAACCAGCGTCAGGCTGCCCTCGGCGTTCATTTGCAGCACCCAGCCGGGCGCCATGTTGCCCGGTGCGGCCAGCACCACGGTGTAGCGCGGCGCCGGTTCGCCCGGCGGCTGCAGGCCCACTACCACGGCCAGCGCGGCAGCGGCGGCAAAGCCGGTTGCGGCCAGGCTGCGCCACAGACCGAGGCGTTGCCACCAGCCGGTGACGGCCGGCGCTGGCTGATGCAGGCGCATGCCGGCCAGCGAAGCCTCGACCCGCGCCCACAGCTGCGGCGACGGTTCGGCCGGTTCGGCCAGCGCCGTCAACGGCAGCAGGCGCGCCTCCCAGTTCGCCACGGCCGCACGCAGGGCCGGCTCCTCATGTTCACTTCCCCGCAGCGCAAGCTCCACCCGGCGCCGCTCGCCCGCAGGCAGGGTGCCAAGCACGTATTCGCCCGCCAGGGATTCGATATCGTCGTCGAATGGCTCGCTCATCCCATGCACTCCTTCAGCGCGCTAAGGCCGCGCTTGATCCACGCCTTGATGGTACCCAGCGGCGACTGCATGCGCGCCGCGATTTCCGCATGCGAGCAGCCATCGACGTAAGCGTACAGGATGCTGTTACGCTTCGCTTCATCGAGCCCGACCAGGCAGTCGTGCAGGCGGCCCAGATCCTGGCGCCGCTCGACGGCATCGGCCGTGCCGTCGTCCTGCACCGCAGCGGCGTCGAGCGCCGCTAGTTCTTCCTCGCCAGCCTGCACTTCGCGCCCCCCGACACGCACGACGTCGAGCGCCTGGTGGCGCACGATGCTGTAGATCCAGCCGCGGCCGGCGCCGCGCGCCGGGTCGAAGCTGCGGGCACGGGTCCAGATGCTGAGGAAGGCGTCGTGCAGCACGTCCTCAGCCAGCGCACGCCGGCGCACGATGCGTAGCGCCACGCCCAGCAGCCGCCGCCCTTCGCGGTCATAGATGCCGCGCAGGGCGCGCTCGTCGCCGCGTGCACAGGCGGCCAGGGCGGCGTCATAGTCGAAATCATCCGATGCAGTCTTCAAACGGGCCTGTCCTTCCTTTTATGCCGCCGGCTCCAGAATCAAAAAGGCCCGGCTGCCGAGAGCAGCCGGGCTTACGCGCTTACATCTTCAGCGCCTTCGTCAGGAAGCCCCAACGGTCCGCCACTTCCTCGATCTGCTTGGCGGTCGGTTTACCCGCGCCGTGGCCAGCCTTGGTATCGATGCGGATGATCATCGGATTGCAGCCTGCCTGCGCAGCCTGGGCGGCGGCGGCAAACTTGAAGCTGTGCGCCGGCACCACGCGGTCGTCGTGGTCGGCGGTGGTGATCATCGTCGCCGGATACTGCGTGCCGGGTTTCAGGTTATGCAGCGGCGAATACTTCACCAAGGCCTTGAACTCGTCCGGATTCTCCGACGAGCCGTAGTCCGAGGTCCAGGCCCAGCCGATGGTGAATTTGTGGAAGCGCAGCATGTCCAGCACGCCCACCATCGGGATCGCCGCGCCGAACAAATCCGGACGTTGGGTCATGGCCGCACCGACCAGCAGGCCGCCGTTGCTGCCGCCGCCGATCGCCAGTTTCGACGGCTGGGTCACCTTGTTATCAACCAGCCACTGCGCCGCGCCGATGAAGTCGTCGAACACGTTCTGCTTCTGCAGCTTGGTGCCAGCCTGGTGCCAGGATTCGCCGTATTCTCCGCCGCCGCGCAGGTTGGCGACCACGTAGACGCCGCCCATTTCCATCCACGCCAGGTTGGCCGGCGAGAAGGCAGGCAGCATCGAGATATTGAAGCCGCCGTAGCCGTACAAATACGTCGGGTTGCTGCCGTCGAGTTTCAGGCCCTTCTTCGAGACGATGAACATCGGCACCTTGGTACCGTCGCGGCTGGTGAAGAACTGCTGGCGCGTTTCATAGGCGTTCGGGTCGAAGTCGACCTTCGGCTGGCGGAACACCTCGGTCTTGCCGCTGGCTACATCCATGCGGTAGATGGTGGTCGGCGTGGTGAAGCCGGTGAACGAGAAGAAGGTTTCCTTGTCGCCGCGCTTGCCCGTGAAGCCCGACACCGAACCGATACCCGGCAGCGCGATTTCGCGGATGAACTTGCCGCTCAAATCGCTCACGCGCACGACGCTGCGCGCATCCTTCAGGTATTCGACGATCAGGCGGTCGCCGACGACGTGGGCGGCATTCAGGGTGTCGCCGGATTCCGCGACGATCTCCTTCCAGTTGGCCTCGGCAGGCTTACGCACGTCGATGGCGACGATGCGCTGGCGCGGCGCCTTGCGGTCGGTGCTGAAGTAGAACACGTCGCCGACGTTGTCGATGAAGTCGTAGGCGGCATCGAAGTTGTCGACCAGCGGCACGACCTTCGAGTCGGCCTTCGACAGGTCCTTGATGAAGACCCGGTACTTGTGAGCGGTGCCCTTGGTGGCCGTGATCAGCAGGTACTTGCCGTCGTCGGTGGTCTTGGCGCGGAAGCCCCATTCCTTTTCGTCCGGACGGTCGTAGACCAGGGTGTCGGCGCTTTGCGGGGTGCCGATCTTGTGGAAATACAGTTTCTGGTGGTAGTTGACGGCAGCCAGCTTCGTCGCTTCGGTCGGCTCGTCGTAGCGGCTGTAGAAGAAGCCCTTGCCGTCTTTCGTCCAGGCAGTTTGCGAGAACTTGACCCACTTCAGGTGGTCTTCCAGGTCCTTGCCGCTGTCGATGTCGCGCACCTTCCACTCGTTCCAGTCGGAACCCGAGGCAGCGGTGCCGTAGGCCATGAGCTTACCGTCCGGGCTGACTTCGACGCCGGCCAGGGCGACCGTGCCGTCCGCTGCCAGGGTGTTCGGGTCGAGCAGCATGCGTGGCTCGTCCGACAGGTTCTTCATCGTGTACAGCACCGACTGGTTCTGCAGGCCGTCGTTGCGGCTGTAGAAGTAGCGGCCGCCCTCTTTCGACGGCACCGAGTAGCGCTCGTAGTTCCACAACTTGGTCAGGCGCTCCTGGATCGCCTTGCGCTGCGGGATCTGGGCAAGATAGGCCTGGGTCACCGCAACCTGGGCGTCGACCCATTCCTTGGTCTCGGCGCTGTTGGCGTCTTCCAGCCAGCGGTAAGGGTCGGCAATCGTGGTGCCGTGGTAGTTGTCGCTCTGGGCGACTTTCTTCGTGACCGGGTAGGTAGGCGCCTGGCCGGCTGGGCAGGACGCAGGGGCGGCATGGGCGCCGAAAGCCATCATCAGGGCCAGGGCGAGCGTTGCTTGTCTCATGTGCATATTCTTCTCGGAACGTGGTTCGGGAAAGGCGGATGTGCCGCCGGGCATCATAGCCTAGAACCCGGCAGTGCGCGACTTTACGGCAGGGCCGCCGATCCGTTGCACGACCGAAGAAAGCCCGTCAAGACGGGGTGAGTGTCCGTTTTCTCGGTCACGCAGGACCAGCAACCGAAAAGCCCGCTTTCCACCGCTGTGCTATGTTCGTTTCACTCGCAATGTAGCGAATTTGCCAATTTCGAAGGAGCGAACATGAATCGTTTTAATGACAAAACCGTGCTGGTCACGGGTGCCGCTTCCGGCATCGGGCTGGCCGCCGCCCGCCGCTTCCTGGATGAAGGCGCCCGTGTCGTGATGCTCGACATCGACGAAGCCGAACTCAAAGAGGCCGCTGCCAGGCTGCCGCAGGACCGTGTCCTGGTGCAGGTCGGCGATACGGCCGACAGGCAAACCGCAGTTGCCGCCGTCAAGGCAGCCGTGGAGCGCTTCGGCGGGCTGCATATCCTGGTCAACAACGCCGGCATGGCGGTCGAAGGCGACATCACGCAGACCAGCGAAGAAGACTTCGAGCGCGTCATGGCCGTGAACGTCGCCGGCTACTTCCACATGGCCAAGGCGGCGATGCCGGAACTCGTGAAAACGAAGGGGTCCATCGTCATGACCTCGTCGGTGTCGGGCCTGGGCGGCGACTGGAACATGTTCGCCTACAACACCTCGAAAGGCGCGGTCAGCAACATGGTGCGCGCGATGGCGATGGATGCGGGAAAAGACGGGGTGCGCGTGAACGCGGTCAATCCGAGCTTCACGAAAACCGGGATGACCGAGGACATGGTGAGCGATCCGGAACTGGTCGCCAAGTTCAGGGAGCGCATGCCGCTCGGCGCACCCGAAGACCCGGAAGGCGTGGCGGCGGCGATGGCCTTCCTGGCGAGCGAGGATGCGCGCCTGATTACGGGTGTGAATCTGCCGGTGGATGCGGGGTTGATGGCGTCGAACGGGCAGCCACCGCAGTAAGGATTTCAACGGGTGCCAGCGCAAAGACGAGACGGCGATTCCTTGATCGAGTCTCGTCACGCTTCCGATCAGCTATTGTCAAAGCGCGCTTCTTTCGCGTGAAAATATTTCTTCTTTGCAATTGTACATTATGGTATTGTTTCTGTTTAAAAACATTTTCTGTAATTGCAATCAGCATGGCAAACGAACTTACTGAATCAAAACTCATGCAGGTCCTGGACTGGACCTACGACAAAGCCGTCAACGGTATCCCAGGCCTGGATTCTGCACAGGAAATGGCAGAGGAATACATGAAAGGCGATGGTTCGCTGCACGACCGCGCCAATTCGCTTATCCGATGGCAGAACACGAAAGCCGGCACGTCTGGCTTCGTTAACGGACTGGGCGGCATCGCATTAATGCCCGTAACAATCCCGGCGAATATTTCAAGCGTCATGTATGTGCAAGTCCGAATGATCGCAGCAATTGCGCACATGGGCGGGCACGATTTGAAGAGCGATAAAGTCAAGGCGCTCGTCTATGCCTGCCTGTGCGGTAATGCTGCGAAAGACATCGCCAAGGAAGTCGGCATCAAGCTCGGCACCAAGCTGACTGAAAAAGCAGTCAAGAATATCTCGGTCGAAGTCATCAAGCGGATTAACCAGGCGGTCGGATTCCGTTTGCTAACCAAGTTCGGCCAGACCGGCGTCGTTAACATCGGCAAGGCAATTCCGCTCGTTGGCGGCATTGTCGGCGCGACATTCGATTCGGTGACTACGAATACGATCGGCAATATCGCCAGGAATACATTCATCTCAGAATGAACGAGGGCACGTTCCGACGCGACGATGTTAGCTGATCTTTTTGCCAAATTCCTTGCCCGACGCCTTGTGCGCTGGGCATTGATTGCCGGGTTTAACCTGATCGGCTTCGCGAGCGTGGCCGGGATTCCTATTGTCCTCATTGTCGACATCTTGCTGGTGCTCACTGCACTGCAAGGCATTTTGGCTGCCCTGCAGGGAACGGCCGCTGTCGTGTACAAGCTGATTGTCAAGCTGCTCAGGGTAGCAGCAATCGGCGCCGCGGTTTGCGGCGCCGTTGGCGTGCTTGCCGTTATCGCAGCCCGGCTCTTCGGCATAACCCCTACAGCGGAGGAGTTAGCTGCCGAAAGTATCCCAATGCAAGCGGTCGTGCAGGATCAGGAAAATACAACAATGCCCGCTGCCCCTGTCACGCAACATCCACAGGGTGAACATACTGCCGCGCTATCGCCTGCCCCAGTGCCGGAGTTGCCTCGCCCTGGTGCTTCGAGCGCAAACCAGGTTATTACCCTCATTGACGAACGTAATTACGCTGCGGCGCTTGCCCTGGTCGACACCGGCGCTGACATCGTCCAACCGCTCAACGGGCGCACGCCATTGACCGCGCTTGAAATCGACGGGCGGCCGGATTATTACAGCGAACCAGACGCATATGGCCTGATGAAGAAGCTGATCGTGACAAGTGGCGGACTCGACCAGAGGCTGAACGATTTCGGAAGCATCCTGTGGCATCAGCTGATGTACGAACTGGGGAACAACCCGCAAAAGTTTTCCGAAGTTCTCGACATTCTGCTTGCGCGCGGAATCGACATTAACCAGAAGAATTTCCATGGCCAGACTCTGGCCGATAGCGCAACGTGGTCTTATATGACGCAGGACATCATGATCGCGCGTGGGGCATGCAGCCGCTTGCCCAACCCGGTAAAACCACAGCAGCTGGTCTGCACGCACTGACGCCTTCTAAAGGCGGGCGTCAGCATAAACCAGTGCAGCAACTTCGTCATTCGTTTGCCAAGCGCAGGCGCGAACAACGACACGCAATGGATCGCGTTACCGCGCTTGCCTCCCTCCCACCTCCCGATGACTCAGCTGCCACTTGTGCGACAAGTCGATCGCCCGCCCGATCTCCGACGGATTCAACCGCCGTGCCACGATCGTCTTGTTGACGTTCGCCGTGGCATCGCCGCCATCGGCCGCCAGCAGCATCCACATGTAGGCCCGCACCGGATCGCGCGCCACGCCGCGGCCGCTGTTGTACATGCCGCCGAGGTTGTACTGGGCCAGCGCATGGCCCTGCTCGGCGGCTTGCGTGTACCAGTAGACGGCGCGCCGGTCGTCCTGGGCCACGCCCTGGCCGCTGGCGTACATCACGCCCAGGTTGTTCTGGGCGCTGGCGTCGCCCTGGCCGGCGGCGAGGCCGTACCAGTGGGCGGCGCGCGCGTCGTCGCGTTCCACGCCCTGGCCATTGGCGTAGATGACGCCGAGGTTGAACTGGGCGTTCGGCGCGCCCTGCTCGGCGGCGCGCCGGTACCAGTCGAAGGCGCGCTGCGGGTCGGCGGGGGCGCCGCGGCCGTGCGCGTACATGTTGGCCAGGTTGTACTGGGCGCCGACGTGGCCCTGGCTGGCGGCGCGCGTGTACCACTCGATGGCGTGCGGCTCGTCGCGTTCGGCGTGCCGCCCTTCGGCATACAGGGTGCCGAGGATGAACTGGGCTTCGCGGTCGCCGTGGTTGGCGGCGCGCTGCAGCCAGGCCAGGGCGCGCCGCGAATCGGCCTTGACGCCCAGGCCGTCGGCATAGGCCAGGCCGAGCTGGCGCTGGGCGCCGCGCTCGCCGGCGGCTGCGGCCTGGCGGAACCAGTACAGGGCTTGCGTGTCGCTGGCATCCACGCCCTGCCCGCGGCGGTACATCTGGCCGAGGTTCAACTGGGCCGGGGCGTCGCCCTGCAATGCGGCCTTGCGGAACCAGGCCATGGCCAGCGGGTAGTTGATGGCGGCGCCCATGCCGTGCAGGTAGCATTCGCCGAGCAGGTTCTGGGCGCTGGCCACGCCCTGCTCGGCCGCGCGGTAGTACCAGGACAGCGCGCGCTCGTGGTCCTGCGCCACGCCGCGCCCCTTGCGGTACATGTGGCCGAGGTTCTGCTGGGCCGAGGCGTCGCCCTGGTCGGCGGCGAGGCGGAACCAGCGCGCGCTGTCGGCGTCGCAGGCTTCCACGCCGCGGCCGTGGTAATACATCGCGCCGAGGTGGTTCTGGGCAAAGGCCAGCCCCTGCAGCGCGGCCAGGCGCAGCCAGCGGAAGGCGGCGGCATCGTCGCGCTCCACGCCCTCGCCCTTCTTGTACAGGATGCCGAGATTGAACTGGGCATACGGATTGCCGCGCTCGGCGGCGTCGCGGAACCACACGTAGGTCTGATGGCTCTCGCGGTGGAGCTTCTGGCGGTTCATGCCGGTTCCCGAAGTTGGACGTGTGTACGCGTGGTTTGCCTCATGCGCGGCAGGGCTGGACGCCGAGGTGCGCGCCGACGCATGGCAACCTGATAAGTATTGGCAAAATTTTAACGACGGAGAAAAGCGGGAGTTTGACTGCGCGCAATCGTGCCCGCCTGCGCACAAACAAAAAAGCCCGCCGGGCGGCTGCGCGGCGGGCTCTTCAGGCGGGGCTCAGGCTTGGGACTCAGGCGGCGCGCAGAGCGCGCCTGTCGGCGGCGTACTTGTCCAGCCAGCCCGGCACCTTGGCCGCGGCCAGCCGGTTCAGCGACACCAGCAGCTCGGGCGCCACCGCTTCCAGTCCATAGGACGAGGCGATGTGGCGGCCGATGTGGATCAGCACGTCGGCGGCGACCTCGGCGTCGGCCTCGGCCCGGTGGGCGGAGCCGCGGAAGGCGATGCCGAGCTGGCGCGAGAGCTGGCCCAGCTTGTAGCTGGCCATGCCCGGGAACACGCGGCGCGAGAGCTTCAGCGAGCACACCAGGCCGGCGTGGCCGCAGCTGCGCTGCAGGCGTTCGGCCTCGGCCAGCAGGAACTTCTCGTCGAAGCTGGCGTTGTGGGCCGACAGGGTGTCGCCGCCGATGAAGTCGAGCAGTTCCGGCACCACGCGGGACGCCGGCGGCGCCGTGTCGACCATCTCCTGGGTGATGCCGGTCAGGCCGGTGATGAAGGCCGGGATGCGCACGCCGCAGTTGACCAGCGAGACGTAGCGTTCGGTGACTTGCCCGCCTTCGATGCGCAGGGCCGCGACTTCGGTGATGCGGTCGCCCATGGCTGGCGACAGGCCCGTGGTCTCGAAGTCGAGCATCACGATGGGGCGTTCAAAGTGGTACATAAGCGGTTGCATACCGAAACCTTAGCCGAATTTGCGCATCGCGTCGAGGGCCAGGCCGGCGCCGATGCTGCCGAACAGATCGCCCTCGACCTTGCGCGCGCCCGGCACCAGGGCGCCGACGCGTTCGCGCAACAAGCCGACGCCGCTCGAACCGCCGGTGAAGAACACGGTGTCGACCGCGTCCGGCTTAAGGCCGGCATCGGCCAGCAGGCGCAGCACGGTGCCGTCGATGGCATCGAGCAGGCCGCCGATCGCGTTTTCGAATTGCACGCGCTCGACCAGCAGGTTTTCCGGCGGCGCCAGGCGGTCGAGCGCCAGCGACACCGACGTTTGATCCGACAAACCGATCTTGGCCGCCTCGACCTGCATCGCCAGCCAGTGGCCGGCGCGCTCGTCGATCAGGTGCTGCAGGCGCTTCAGCCTGGCCGGTTCCTGGGCGTCGCGCACCAGGTCTTCCAGCTGGGCCACGCTCTTGCGCGTATAGGCCTGGTTGATGGTATGCCAGGTCGCCAGGTTGAAGTAATAGCTCGACGGGATGTCGGCGCCCGAGCGCAGCAGGCTGCCGTAGCCGAGCAGCGGCATCACGGTGGCCAGGCTCAGGTATTTATCGAAGTCGGTGCCGCCGATGTGCACGCCGCCGGTGGCCAGGATGTCCTGGCGCCGCTCGGTCTGCTTCGCGCGTTCCGGTCCCAGGCGCACCAGCGAAAAGTCCGAGGTACCGCCGCCGATGTCGGCGATCAGCACCAGTTCCTCGCGGTCGATCTGCGACTCGTAGTCGAAGGCGGCGGCGATCGGCTCGTACTGGAAGGCGATCTCGCGGAAACCCACGCTCTTCGCCACCTCGGCCAGGGTGTCCTCGGCCAACTGGTCGGCGGCGCGGTTGTCGTCGATGAAGAACACCGGACGGCCGAACACGGCGCGCTCGAAGGGGCGATCGGCCTGGCGCTCGGCACGGCGCTTGACCTCGCCGATGAACTGGGCCAGCAGCAGGCGGAACGGCAGCGCGCGGCCGGCCACTTCGGTCTGGCCGTCCATC
Organism: Massilia sp. IC2-278; assembly: GCF_020708045.1. Lineage (GTDB taxonomy): Bacteria > Pseudomonadota > Gammaproteobacteria > Burkholderiales > Burkholderiaceae_D > Telluria. The sequence continues at coordinate 671,326 of NZ_JAJFES010000001.1, read as the reverse complement.
AGGCTGGTGCCGAGCAGGCTTTTCAGCGAGCGCATCAGGCGGCCTTCATAGCCTTGCAGGTAGTCGGCCAGGGCGGCGCGGCCATAGCGCACCTCTTCGTCGTCGGCATTGAAGAACACCACCGACGGCAGGGTCGGCTTGCCGTCTTCGAGGGCGAGCAGCGTGCGCTGCGCGTTTGCCGGGCCGGTTGTGGGGGCGATCCAGCCTACCGTGGAATTCGAGGTGCCGAAGTCGACGCCGCATGCGTTGCTCATGTCTGCCTTTCTTTTGAAGGGGCGGGATTTTACCAGAAGCAGGCGCTGCCGGGAACCGGGGCCGCGCGGCGTTGCGGGCGCAACACGTTTCGGGGCGATCCAGTCCCTGTGCAGGCCCGCGCCGCCGGTGGCCCCTGTCTGCCTATAATTGCGGCACCCACAAGGAAAGCGGGAGACGCGATGAGCTTGCTTGCCCGGCGCTGGACCCTGAAACGCAATTGCTCGCTGACGCCGCGGCAGTCGGCGGCCGTCTACGCCCTGCTCTGCGCGGCCTCGTTCGGCATCGCCCTGGTGTTCCTGGTGCAAGGCATCTGGATGGTGCTGGCCTTTGCCCTGGTCGAGATGACGGCGGTCGGCATGGCGCTGCTGTATTACGCGCGCCACGCGCTCGACGTCGAGACCATCGTGCTGGACGAAGGCTGCCTGCTGGTCGAACGCTGGGATGCCGGCCGGCGCGAGGAAATCCGCCTCGACCCTTACTGGACCCGCATCCTGCCGCCCGCCCCGCGCGAACGTAAACTCATCGAACTCGAGTCGCACGGCCGGCGCGTGCAACTCGGCGCCTACGTATCCGAAGCCATGCGCACGCAAGTTGCGCGCGAGCTGAAACAGGCGATCCGCAGCGGTCTGTTGTGATTTTCATCAACAAGTTGTCTTCCTTGTAAGTTTCATCTTACATTGTCACGGCTGGGCAACCGATAGGTGTTTTCTATCCCGTTTTGCATAATCCTGTCTTAGATATGCCACGCGTCACGAGCGCCGAGGCATTACAAGAAAACAGAGAGGAAGACGGAACATGCAGAACACCCAAGGCGGCTTCGCCATCGTGACCCATGGCGGCGCCGGCGAACCGCTGGACCTGACCGACGGCGCCGAACGCGCCGCCAAGGACGGCCATGCGCGCTTCCTGGCCGGCGGCGACGCGCTCGACGCGGCGATTGCCGCCGTCGTGGTCTTCGAAGAAGACGAGCGCTTCAATGCCGGCACCGGCTCGGTGCTGTGCCTGGACGGCTCGACGGTCGAAATGGACGCCTCGATCATGGATACGCGCGGGCGCCTGGGCGCGGTCGCGGCCGTGCGCGACGTGCGCAACCCGGTACTGCTGGCGCGCGCCATCTCCGACACCCCGCATGTGCTGCTGGCCGGCGAAGGCGCCGAGCGCTTCGCACGCGCAATCGGCCTGCCGCATGCCAGGCCGATCTCCGACGACCAGCGCGAAAAGCACCGCGAGCTGCTGTGCCAGCTGGCCGGCTCGGTGCCGGTCATGCCCGGCGTCGGCAACCGCATGTTCGACCGCTTCTGGAACTACAAGACACCGCTGCAGCTGCCGCCTTCGAAGGCCTGCGACACCGTCGGCGCCGTGGTGCGCACGCCGGACGGCCACTTCGCCGTGGCCGGCTCCACCGGCGGCTCGGCGCCCTCGCTGCTGGGCCGCGTGGGCGACACCGCCATCGTCGGCGCCGGCTTCTATGCCGGCACGCACGGCGCGATCGCCGCCACCGGCATCGGCGAACACATCGTGCGCCACATGCTGGCCCGCACCGTCTACGGCTGGATCGAAGCCGGCATGCCGCTGCAGCAGGCGCTGCAGCGCGGCATCGACCTCTTCGACAAGGAGGTCGACATCGGCCTGATCGCCGTGACGAAGAACGAGGCCGGCTCGTGCAGCAACAAGACCATGCCAACCGCAAAAATCGAAGACTAAATGAAAACCGAACCCCACCAGACTGCAAAGCACGGCCACCTCGTCATCATCGGCGGCCATGAAGACCGCGAACACCGCAAGGAAATCCTGACCCGCTTCGTCGAACTGGCGGGCGGCGAGAACGCCCGCATCGTCGTCATCACCGCGGCCAGCAAGATCGCCGACGACATGTGGGACATCTACGACCAGGCCTTCGGCGACCTCGGCGTGCGCCAGCGTTCGCACCTGTCGCTCGAATCGCGCCAGGACGCCAACGACGAAGAGAAGGTGCGCATGGTGGCCGAGGCCGACGGCATCTTCATGACCGGCGGCGACCAGAAGCGCCTGATGGCGATCATCGGCGGCACCGCGCTCGACGCCGAGATGCACACCGCCCTGAAAGTGCGCGGCGCCTGCATCGGCGGCACCAGCGCCGGCGCCTCGGCGATGTCGGGCCACATGCTCACCCAGGGCAAGACCGACCTGCTGCCCGAGAAGGGCGCGGTGCACATGGGCGCCGGCCTGGGCTTCCTGCACAAGGTGGTGATCGACCAGCACTTCTCGGAGCGCCAGCGCCTGGCGCGCCTGCTGTCGGCGGTGGCCCAGAACCCGTACCTGATGGGCATCGGCATCGACGAAGACACCGCCCTGGTGGTCGAGCGCGGGCGGGGCATCGAGGTGCTGGGCGAAGGCTCGGTCACCGTGGTCGACGGCCGCACCATGCTCACCAACATGGCCGACATCCGCGAGCGCGATACGCCGGAACTGATCGACGTGCGCCTGCACCTGCTGCCCGCCGGCAGCAGCTACCACCTGCCCGAGGAAGGCGAGGAAGCCAAGCCGATGCCACGCTCGCTGCAAGAATTTCTTGAAAATGTAACGAAACGGACCACGATCTCATGAGAATCATCGAAAAACGCTTCCTGCGCGGCCCCAATCTGTACAGCGCAGCTCCCTGCCTGATGGCGGTGATCGACACCGCCGGCGCCGAGGCCGCACCCGGCCTGGTTGCACGCCTGGTGGCCCTGCTGCCGGACCTGAGTCCCGAAGCCTCGGCACGCCTGGCGGCCCTCACCTGCGCCGCCGACGCCGTCGAGCCGGTCGTCATGGAACTGCAGCGCCTGGCCGGCGCGCCGGCCGATTTCAGCCAGACGCTGGAAGTTGCGCGCAACGAAGGCGCGCGCCGTGCCGTCTGCGGCTACCGCACCGAGCAGGTGGCAGGCGCCGCGCTGAACGTGGCGCTCGACCTGATCGAGGCCCTGCAGGCCGACAAGGAATTCGACCTCGCCGCCGCCGTGGCCGAACTGCACGAAGTCGCCGAAGACTATGCGATCGGCACCAGCACCGGCGCCGTGGTCACGGCAGCGCAACGGCGCGGCATCCCGAGCCTGCGCATCACCGACGAAGCGAATCTGTTCCAGCTGGGCTGGGGCAGCCGCCAGAAGCGCCTGCAGGCGACGATCACCGGCGCCACCAATTCCATCGCGGTCGGCATCGCCAGCGACAAGCAGCTGACCAAGACCCTGTTAGAGCAGGCCGGCTGCCCGGTCCCGGCCGGCGCCACCGTCACCTCGCTGGCTGAAGCCCAGCGCGTGGCGCGCCGCCTGAACGGCCCTGCCACCATCAAGCCGCTCGACGCCAACCAGGGCAAGGGCGTGACCACGGTCTGCGCCACGCCGGAAGAAGTCGAGCGCGCTTTTGAACATGCGCGCAAGTACAGCCGCCACGTGATCGTCGAGGCATTCCTGGAAGGTCGCGACTACCGCGTGCTGGTCACCGGGAACAAGATCGCCGCCGCCTCGTGGCGCCGTCCGCCCTGCGTCACCGGCGACGGCAAGTCGACCGTGCGCGAACTGGTCGAGCTTGAAAACCTGAACCCGGCACGCGGCGAAGGCCATACCAATATCCTGACCAAGATCCCGATGGACGCGCTGGCGTCCGCGATCCTGTCCAAGCAAGGCTACGAGTTCGACTCGGTGCTGCCGGCCGGCGTCTCGGTCGACTTGCGCGGCAACGCCAACCTGTCGACCGGCGGCACCGCCGAAGACGTGACCGATCTGCTGCCAGAGGAAACCCGCGACATCTGCATCCGCGCCGCGCGCACCATCGGCCTGGACGTGGCCGGCATCGACGTGATCTGCCAGGACATCGCGCAGCCGCTGCGCGAGCAAAAGGGCGGCATCATCGAAGTGAACGCCGCGCCTGGCATCCGCATGCACCAGTACCCGAGCCGCGGCACCCCGCGCGACGCCGGTGCCGCCATCGTCGAGGCCCTGTTCGGGCAGGACGACGGCCGCATCCCGACCGTCGCCGTGACCGGCACCAACGGCAAGACCACGACTTCGCTGCTGATCGCCCACACCGCGCGCCTGACCGGCCAGCGCACCGGCGTCACCACCACCGCTGGCGTGTACATCGACGGCCAGCGCATCATGGAGGGAGACTGCACCGGCTACCGCTCGGCACGCGCCCTCCTCACCTCGCCGGAAGTCGACTTCGCGGTGCTGGAAACGGCGCGCGGCGGCATCCTGAAGCGTGGCCTGGCCTACGACAAGTGTGACGTGTCGGTGGTGCTGAACGTCTCCAGCGACCACCTGGGCCTGGACGGCGTCGACACCGTCGAGGAACTGGCAAAGGTCAAGGCGGTGGTGGCCCAGCGCGCCTCGCGCGCCGTGGTGCTGAATGCCGAGGATGACTATTGCGTCGCGATGGCGAAGGACCTGCAGGCCGACGTCGAGGTGCTGTATTTCGCGCTCGATGCCGACAATCCGGTCCTGCTGCGCCACCTGGAATCGGGCGGACGCGGCGTCTACCTGCAGGACAATACCGTGGTGCTGGCCACCGGCGCGCGCCACGAGGCCCTGGTCGACGTGCGCCAGATGCCGGTGTCGCTGAACGGCTGCGCGCGCTACAACATCGCGAACGCCCTGGCGGCGACCGCGGCGCTGGCCGCTTCGGGCTTCGGCAACGCCGAGATCGTGGCCGGCATGCGCAGCTTCGTCTCCGACAGCAAGCACAACCCGCTGCGCTCGAACCTGTTCGACGTGGATGGCGTGACCGTGATCGTCGATTACGCGCACAACTGCGCGGCCTATGCGGCCCTGGCCGAGACCGCGCGCGCGATGACGCCGGGACGCGTGGTGGGCGTGGTGGCGGCGCCCGGCGACCGGCGCGATGCCGACCTGGTCGACATCGGCCGCACCTGCGCCGCCGGCTTCGACGAGCTGGTGGTGTACGAGACCGAGAACCGCGGCCGTGCGGCGGGCAGCGTGGCCGAGCTGCTGGTGCAGGGCGCGCGCCTGGGACGCATCGCAGGCGACCATCTGCAGTGCGAGCTGGATGTGCACAAGGCGATCCGCGCCGGCCTGGCCCTGTGCCAGCCGGGGGATGTGCTGGTGTTCGGCTGCGGCTCGTCGATCTCCGAGCTGACCGAGGCGCTGCGGCCGACCAGGCCGGAAATCGCGCGCCGGATCGAGGCGGAAGCGGTGTAATATCTCGACATGAGAGAGTGACGGCGGCCCTGCGGGGCCGCTTTTTTTTGGCCGAGCGGATGTGGCGCGGCCGTGCGGGGCGTGTCGTGAATATTCGGGGTGGGTTGTGGTGGGGACGAGTCCCCACCCTACCTCCCGCCTGTAGGGTGGGGACTCGTCCCCACCGGACCGCCGTCGGTTCGTAGGGTGGACACCTGTGTCCACGCGGTCTCATCGATCGATCATCGGCGCTGCTCCCGAAGACCGATGGGATTGTTCGGCATGCCCGTCCGCTTTCATGCCGTAGGGCTGATCTCCGGTACGACCGCGTGGACACAGGTGCCTTTCGTGGCCCGGTCCACCCTACAAAAACAAAAGGCTCCGTTTCCGGAGCCTATTCGATACGAAACTGAAGTGTTTAAATTGCCTGCGCCGCGATCCGGTCCGCACTTTCCGGATCATCCACGCGCAGCGCGTCGATGAACACCTGCAGCGACGACCCGCACGCAAACACCAGCACGTCGCCCGCCGTGCACAGGCTCAGGCCATGCCGGATCGCCTTGTCCACCTCGATCTCGCGGTGCAGCGTATCCGACGGCCCGACCACGTTCTCGGCGCCCTGGATGATCAAGTCCACCGCCCCGCCCACCGGACGCCCGCGGCTTTGCGATTCGTACACCACCAGCTCGTCGAAACGCTCGCCGCACACTTCCCCGATCTGGATCAGGTCGCTGTCGCGGCGGTCGCCCGGCGCGGTGACGATGCCGACCAGCTGCCCCGGCAGCAGCGCGCGTGCCATTTCGGCCAGGGCCGCGTAGGCCGCCGCATTGTGCGCGTAGTCGACGATCACGGTCACGCCGCGCACGTCGAACACGTTGGTGCGCAGCGGGTTGGTCTTGCTGTCCGAAACAAAGGTCGACAGCCCGGCCGCGATCTGCGTGTTCGAGAAGCCCGAAGCCATCAGCGCCGCCGCGGCCGCCAGGGCGTTGGCGATGTTGTAGCGCGCGCGGCCGCCATAGCTGGCGGGCATGGCTTCGACGCGCATCAGTTCTTGCTGGCGGCTGCCGTCGGCAACCACGATGGCATTGTCCTGGAAGTAGGTCGCGCGGCCGCCATCCTCGATGTGCTTGAGCAGGATCGGGTTTTCCGGCTCCATCGAGAAGAACACGACTTCGGCGCCTGGCTTGGCGCGGCGCACCATGGACACGCACAGCGCGTCCTCGGCATTGAGCACCACCGCGCGCGCGGCCGACGAAGCGACCACGGCTTTCACCTGCGCCAGGTCCTCGATGGTCTCGACGCCGTCCAGGCCCAGGTGGTCCGGCGAGACGTTCAGCACCACGCCGACGTCGCACTGATCAAAAGCCAGGCCGCGCTTCAGGATGCCGCCGCGCGCCGTTTCCAGCACGGCGAAGTCGACGTCCGGCGCCGAGAGCACGGTGCGCGCCGACCAGTAGCCGGTGCAGTCGCCCTTCACCAGGCGCTTGCCGTTGACGAACACGCCCTCGGTGGTGGTCACGCCCGTGCCCAGGCCCGCCACGCGCGCGGCGTGGGCGATCATCAGGGTGGTGGTGGTCTTGCCGTTGGTGCCGGTCACGGCGACCACCGGAATGCGGCCGTTCGATGGCCCCATCAGGCCGTCGACGATGGCTTCGCCGGCGTCGCGCGGCTCGCCCTTGCTCGGATGCTGGTGCATGCGGATGCCCGGCGCGGCATTCACTTCGATGACGGCGCCGCCCTGCTCGTCCAGCGGCTGCGAGATGTCCTGGCAGACAATGTCGATGCCGGCCACGTCGAGGCCGATCTTGCTGGCGGCGCGCACGCACAGGGCGCGCGTGGTTTCGGGCAGCAAGTCGGTCACGTCTTCGGCGGTGCCGCCGGTGGACAGGTTGGCGTTGCTGCGCAGTTCCACGCACACGCCCTGGGCCGGCACGGCGTCCGGCGTGTAACCCTGGCGGCGCAGCATGTCCTCGGCGTGGGCGTCGAGCGCGAGGCGGGTCAGCACGTTGCTGTGGCCGCTGCCGCGCGCCGGGTTCTGGTTCTCGATCTCGACCAGTTCGGTGATGGTGCTGACGCCGTCGCCGATCACGTGCGCCGGGCGGCGGAACGAGGCGGCGGCAATCCGTCCGCCGGCCACCAGCACGCGGTAGTCGCGGCCTTCGACAGAGCGTTCGACGATGATCTTGCGGCCGTACTGGCGCGCGAATTCAAAGGCCTTGGCCACTTCTTCCGGCGTGGCGCAGTTGGTGGTCACGCCCTTGCCCTGGTTGCCGTCGAGCGGCTTGATGGCGACCGGCTTGCCGACGCGGCGCGCGACGCGCTGGGCTTCTTCCACCGTGGTGACGGTGGCGCCTTCCGGCACCGGCACGCCGGCTTCCATCAGCAGGGCCTTGGTCAATTGCTTGTCGCTGGCGATCTTCACGGCGACGTAGCTGGTGTCGCCGGTGGTGGTGGCTTGCAGGCGCTTCTGCTTCGAGCCCCAGCCGAGCTGGAACAGGTTCGCATCGTCGGTGATGCGCGAAGTCGGGATGCCGCGCTCGTGGGCGGCGGCCAGCACGGCTGCGGTGCTGGTGCCGATGGCATAGCGCGAGCCGAGCGAACGCAGTTCCTTCAGGCGGCTGTCGATATCGAAAGGTTGATCTGACTGCGCCCCCAGCGCCAGCGCCGTGACCAGGTCGACCGCCAGCTGGAAGGATGGCTCGGCCAGCTTCTCGATGGCGTACTGGACGACGATGCGGAACTGGCCGGGACGGCCGGCGCTGGGCCGCGTGCGGCCATAACCGACGGTCGGACCTGCCATCGATTGCAGGGTGAGCGTGACCTGCTCGACCACGCGCGCCAGGTAGGTGCCGGCGCGCAGGCGCTGGGCGAAGCCGCCGGGCTGGCCGGTCGGCAGCAGCTGGCCGTGCAGCGAAGGCAGCATGGCCAGCAGCGCGTCGTTGAAGCCGGGGATGTCTTTCGAGGAAACGCCGTACAGGTCTTCCAGGTCGATGACGCTCAGCAGGCAGGGGGTATCGGCGTGGAGGTTGGGGCCACGAAGGAATCGTTGTTCGAGGATATGCACGGGATGTCCCTATCGTTCTCTAATTAGTATGGTGATGTGATGCGGTCGATGCTGCTGCAGTAAAACGTGTTCGGTGCTGCGGATACAGAGACAGCCGGTACGCTCCCAGTGGGCGCACCGGCTGCCGAAAAGGTACAAGCGCTTAAATGTCGAGCAGCTTGGTGTACATGCGGGTGGCCATCAGGCCGGCCGCGCTGTGGTGATGGGCCGGCGACATCAGCTCGCCCAGCAGCTGCATCGCTTCCTGCTTGCCGGCGGCGTCGGCCACCTGCTGTTCGAGCAGGGCCAGTTCGTTGTCGGTTTCGAGGTCGCGGCCGGCGCGGCGGCGGATCAGGCCGCGCTCGGGGAAGCTGCTGCTGCGGTCCTGGTGCTGGCCGAGGTTGTCCATGGTGCGCTGGCGGGCGCGGTGGGTCAGCATGCGCGGCTCCTTGCCCCCTTCTTTTCCGTCGGGTGCGGTCAGGATCCAGTCCTTCAGCACCTGCTGCTCGTAGGCGCTGAACACGCCGAACATCTCGGCGCGCTCACCATGGATCAGGCGCCAGAAGCGGCTGTTCTCCACGTCTTCGCCGCGCTTGATCCAGCCGGCGCTTTCCAGGGCCGAGAGAAAAGCCGGCACCTGCGCCGGCACGGCCAGCCAGTCGTTCACCGAGCGGCCGGCAACGCGGCAGTAGTCCGAGTGCATGTTCTTGCCGACCACCGCCTTTTGCACCAGGATGTCGACGAGCTCGTCCTGGATGTCGAAGTCGGCGATCACGGAATTCGTGCTGGCGCCGAGTTCGTTCAGGCGGTAGCCGTCGAGCACGCGGCGGTAGAACTCGGCGCGGTCGCCCACGCGCGGCATCAGATCGACCAGGGCCTGCACGGCTTTCTGGGCGTGGCCGTTGGCGGCGTTGTCGACCGTCACGTGCAGCGTGAAGTAATACGGGTCGATGCCGAATTCGTTCAGCTCGTAGGACGTGATCAGCAGGTGCAGCGGCAGCTGCTCGTAGCCGAGGTTGTAGCCGATGATCTCCGGCAGGAAGCGGTCGCCGCTGTGGCCCAGGGCCAGCTGGATTGCGCCTTGCAGGAAATGGTTGTCGCTCAGTTGCTCCCAGCCTTCGCAGCCGTGGGTAGCCAGCAGCTTGCGGTAGATCGTGACGTGGTTCTTGTCCGGCACGCCTTCGCCCAGCTCTTCGAGGTAGGTCTTGATCAGCGGGTGGAAGTCCGGGTTGTCCCAGTGGCGCAGCATGCCGTACAGCCAGGCGCCGTCGACCAGCTTGGTCGGCGCGGCGGCTTTCAGGAAGTTCAGGGCATGGGCGCGGTTGCCGAAGTAGCGGCGCGGGGCGCCGGCCTTGCGTGCACTCAGGTAATCGCGGTATTCGAGGCCGACGGCGTCGGTGCGGGCCTGGATCCAGGCCGGCAGTTGCGCCAGCGTGGGCGGCAGGTCGGCGGGAATGGCCTGGACGGCGGCGATCTGTTCGCGCAGGAAGGCTTCGGCGGCGCGGGCATTGCCCAGCGGGTCGGCCTGGAGCGCGAAATACAGGTCCTTGGCTGGCGTTGCCACCTGGTGGGCGGCAGCGCTGGCGCGGGCGACTTCAGGAACATCGGTAACGTACGAAGGCGTCATGGAATGCGGGTCCGGTTCTTGTTGATTGATTACCAGAATTATCCAGACTGGGCTATTCAAGGTGAATCGGCACGCGTGCTCCCAAGGTGTAAGACAGGGATTACAAAAGTATAAAAATGTTAACGTGGAGCATTTTTATGCCTGATTTCAGTTCAATCCCCGAGCGAAATGCCCAATTCGCGGGCAGTGGCCACCGTGTCGCCGTCCACCTGCACGGTCTTGGTGCGCCCGGCAACCTGGGCCAAGGGCACCAGGTCGATGGCTTTCCAGCCGAGCGCGACCATGACACCGGCCTGCCCGTCTGCCAGCGCGCGCACCGCCGCGGCGCCGAAACGCGACGCGCAGACGCGGTCAAAAGCCGAGGGACTGCCGCCGCGCAGCAGGTGGCCAAGCACGACGCTGCGGCACTCCTTGCCGGTCAACGCCGCCAGTTCGGCCTCGACCTGGGCGCCGATGCCGCCGAGGCGCTCCGCCCGCCCGGCTGCGGCCGCCGCCTGCACGCTGCGCTGCCCCGCCAGCGGCCGGGCGCCCTCGGCCACCACGACTACCGAATGATGGTGGCCGGTCCGCTCGCGCCGGGCGATGGCGGCGGCGACGCTGCCGATGTCGTAGGGGATTTCCGGGATCAGGATCGCGTGGGCGCCGCCGGCGATGCCCGCATGCAGGGCGATCCAGCCGGCATAGCGCCCCATCACCTCGACCACCATCACCCGGTGCTGGCTGTGCGCGGTGGTGTGCAGGCGGTCGATGCAGTCGGTGGCGAAGCCGACGGCGGTATCGAAGCCGAAGGTGGAAAAGGTGTGGGCCAGGTCGTTGTCGATGGTTTTCGGCACGCCGACCACGCGCAGGCCGCGCAGGTAGAGGGCGTCGGCGATGCCCATCGAGCCGTCGCCGCCGATCACGACCAGCGCGTCCAGCCCGCGCTCGCGGCACAGGCGCACGACCTCTTCGGTGCGGTCCTGTTCGGCCAGGCTGCCGTCGGGCTGGCGGGTCGGGTAGCGCAGGGGACTGCCGCGGTTCGTGCTGCCGAGGATGGTGCCGCCGAGGTGGCCGATGGCGTGTACATCCTCGGCGGTGAGGCGCTGCACCGGCGCGCCGGCGCAGGTGTCGGGCGCCAGCAGGCCATTGAAGCCGTCGCGGATGCCGTGGCATTCCCAGCCTCGCCCGAGGGCGGCCAGCACTACCGAGCGGATCACGGCGTTCAGGCCGGGCGCGTCGCCGCCGCCGGTGAGCACGCCGATGCGGGCGATGGCGCCAGCACGATGCTCGCTTGTCGGTACATCCGTCGTCAGGCTCGCCTCCATTGCCCTGGTCCCGGGCCGAGGTTAGCATGGCCTCGTCAAGGCACGGTGCACGCTCGCGGGAACTCAGGTGCAGTGCCTGAGTGTCTAAGCTGATGAAGAGCCGGCAGACCGCCGTCCTCATCTGGCGTTCCCGACGGAGGTATGCGATGACCCAATCCCAGGTGTTGATCGTCGGCGCCGGCCCCAGCGGCCTGGTGCTGGCGCTGTGGCTGAACCGCATGGGCGTCGACGTGCGCATCGTCGATGCAGCCGCCGGCCCCGGCACCACCTCGCGCGCGCTGGCGGTGCAGGCGCGCACGCTCGAACTCTACCGCCAGCTCGACCTCGCCCTGCCCGTGCTCGACCAGGGCTACGCGGTCGAGGCCTTCAACGTCTGGGCCGAGGGCGAGCACAAGGCGCGCATCGAACTGGGCGCCATCGGCGCCGGCGTCACGCCCTACCCCTTCCTGCAAATTTACCCGCAGGACCGCCACGAGCGCATGCTGTGCGGGCGCCTGCAGGACGCCGGCGTGCAGGTCGAGCGGCAGTGCAGGCTCGAAGGCTTCCGCGAAGACGGCGACGCGGTCGTGGCCCAGCTGCGCAACGCCGCCGGCAACGAGGAGCAGTGCGAGGCGCGCTACATCGTCGGCTGCGACGGCGCGCGTTCGAAGGTGCGCGAGATCATCGGCGCCGGCTTCCCCGGCGGCACCTACCGCCAGGTGTTCTACGTGGCCGACATCGAGGGCGAGAGCCCGGCCCTGAACGGCGAACTGAACATCGACCTCGACGAGTCCGACATCCTGGCCGTGTTCGCCACGGCGCCGCGCGGCGCCGGACGCCTGGTCGGCACCGTGCGCGACGAGCGCGCCGAGCATGCGGAAAACCTGACGTTTGCCGACGTCAGCGGGCGCGCCATCGACAACCTGATGATCAGCGTGCACAAGCTGAACTGGTTCTCGACCTACCGCGTGCACCACCGCGTGGCCGAGCGCTTCCGTCGCGGGCGCGCCTTCCTGGTCGGCGACGCCGGCCACATCCACAGCCCGGCCGGCGGCCAGGGCATGAACACCGGCATCGGCGACGCCATCAATTTGGCCTGGAAACTGGCCGCCGTGGTCCAGGGCCGCGCCCCCGACGCCCTGCTCGACAGCTACGAGGCCGAGCGCCTGCCCTTTGCGCGGCGCCTGGTCGACACGACCGACCGCGTGTTCAGCTTCATCACCGCCGACGGCCCGGTGGCCGAGATCGTGCGCACCGGCGTGGCGCCGCGCCTGCTGCCGCTCCTGGCCAGGCTGCCGTTCACGCGCGAGTATTTCTTCCGCACGATTTCGCAGACCGTGATCCACTACCGCCACGCGCCGCTGAACGCGGGCACGGCCGGCAGGACCCATGGCGGCGACCGCCTGCCCTGGGTGCGGTTTGCGGACGGCGATGCAGGGTCCGGCAAGGCGGCCGACGATGTGGCTGACAACGTGGCCAGCAATGTGGCAAGCACCGCTGCCGACAACTACGCGCCGCTGCCCAGGCCGGGCTGGCAGGCCCACGTGTACGGGCAGGCGCAGCCCGAGCTGATGCAGTGGTGCGACCGGCAGCGGGTAACGCTGCGCCAGTTCGCATGGAACGACGCCTGCGCCCACGCCGGCCTGGCGCGCGACGCCATCTACCTGCTGCGGCCGGACACCTATGTCGGGCTGGCGGCCGGCACGCCGGCCATCGGCGCGCTCGACGAATACCTGCGCGCGAACGCGCTGACGCTGCACCGTTAGTAGCGAACTGTTTCCTGGCCGTGGCTGCCGGCGCAGGCGTCCGCCGCGGGCGCACGCCGCCGTGAATTGACGAGCGGCAAAGCTGCGCCGCCCAGCCGCGATTGCGCGGAAGATAAGGCCGCAGCGGGCGCCCGCCTGCGGCACGCAACGCGCGCGCCGGCCCCATTCGTCAACCAGCATTGGAGCACCATGGATCTCACCGTCAACAACAGCACCACATCCGCCTTCCTCGTCACCGTCTTCGCCGAACTCCAGGACGGCAGCTTCGTCGCCAAGGTCATGCCCGAAACCGGCGTGCCCTATACGCCCTACTGGGAAAACGAAGTCGACCAGGTGATCGTCTACATCTCCCCGAACGAGGAGCAGCTGGCCACCATCCTGGCCGCCCTGAACGAGCGCCGCCTGCCGTTCAAGGATTTGCAGAACTACGGCTCGGTGGCCGGCGGCACCTCGACCATTCCGGTCTGAGCGGCAAGGCCGGGCCGGTCGGGCCGTGTCGGGCGGGGCCGGGACTGCGCCTCAACCCTGCGACGCCCGCGCCTGCCGCTGCGGCGGCCTGCTGCGCGTGACCAGCACCGTGGCAATGCGCCGGTCGAGCACCTCGGCCACCTCGAAGCGCAGGTTGTCGAGTTCGACCGCCTGCCCGACTTCCGGCAGCGTGCCGAAGCGTTCCAGCATGAAGCCGGCGAGCGAGGTGTAGTCGTCGTTCTCGCTGACCAGGGCGTCGGTGCCGAGCACCTGCTCCAGGTAGTGCAGATCGGCGCTGCCGTCCACGCGCCAGCGGTCCTGGCCTTCCTCGCGCACCACCGGCAGTTCGTCCTCGTCGGGGAATTCGCCGGCGATCGCTTCCAGGATGTCGATCGGCGTCACCAGGCCCTGGATAGTGCCGTACTCGTCGGCGATCAACACCACCTGCCCATGCGAGCGCTTCAGCGTGTCCATCACCTGCAGCACGCCGCTGGCGTCGGGCACGATGATGGGCGGGCGCACGTGGGCCGGGTCGATGCTGCCGGCGTGGGTCAGGTCCGCCATCAGGTCCTTGGCGCGCGCCACGCCGACGATGTCGTCGAGTTCGCCCCGGCACACGGGGAAGAAGCCGTGCGGGGTGTCGAGCAGCTGGGTGCGGATGGTGGCCGCGTCGGCCTCCAGGTCGATCCAGGAGATATCGGCGCGGTTGGTCATGATCGAGCGGATCGAGCGCTGCGACAGGCTCAGCACGCCGCTGACCATGTGCCGCTCTTCCGGCTCGAAGGCGTCGTCGCGCGGCGCATCCTGGGCCGGCGAGGCGGCGCCGGATGCCGCACCCGGCGTCGCCCCGAGCAGGCGCAGCACGGCTTCGGCGGTACGCTCGCGCAGCGGCAAATGCGCCTGGTGCTTCGCGAAGTTGCGCCGCGCCAGCTGGTTCAGGGCTTCGATCAGTACCGAGAAGCCGATCGCCGCGTACAGGTAGCTCTTCGGAATATGGAAGCCGAAGCCCTCGGCGATCAGCGACAGGCCGATCATCAGGAGGAAGCTCAGGCACAGCACCACCACGGTCGGGTGGGCGTTCACGAAGCGCGTCAGCGGCTTCGAGGCGAACAGCATCACGCCCATCGACACCACCACCGCCGCCATCATGACGCCGAGCGAGTCGACCATGCCGACCGCCGTGATCACCGAATCGAGCGAGAACACGGCGTCGAGCGCGATGATCTGGGCCACCACCACGCCGAAGGCGGCGAACTCGGTCGGACCAGCGTGCAGCTGGGTCTTGCCTTCGACCCGCTCGTGCAGCTCCATGGTCGCCTTGAACAGCAGGAACAGCCCGCCCAGCAGCAGGATCAGGTCGCGCCCGGAGAATGCCATGCTGCCGACCGTGAACAGGGGCTCGGTCAGTGACACGATCCAGGAAATCATGGTCAGGAGGCCCAGGCGCATCAGCATGGCCAGGGTCAGGCCCAGCAGGCGCGCCTTGTCGCGCTGGTGCGGCGGCAGCTTTTCGGCCAGGATGGCGATGAAGATCAGGTTATCGATGCCGAGGACGATCTCGAGCACGACGAGGGTCAGGAAACCCACCCAGATGTTCGGATCGGATAGCCATTCCATGGTGCCTGCCCCGCTTGTGATTGGATGCCCGATTGTAATGATCTTGCGGCTTGCGGGTCGCACGCGACCGGCGCGCAGCAGGTATCATGGTGCCTGAGCCGCAGAGCGCCTCCGCCCCGAACCGCCCCGCCCCGCCACCATTTTCACTCATTCGCATTGCATGAACGCATGACCCAGGCCGACAACGACGACCAGGATTACCAGAGCAGGCGCCAGTTCGCCGCGCTGTTTCAGGAAGCACCGATGTGCATGGCCCTGCTGCACGGGCCCGGGCACGTGGTCGAATTCGTGAACCCCGGCTACCAGCGCCTGGTGGGCGGGCGCGAGATCGTCGGCCGCCGCATCGCGGAGGCGCTGGGCGACGCGGCCACCCAGGGCTACGTCCACCTGCTGGACCAGGTCTACCGCGACGGCATGCCCTACGCCGCCAACGGCGCCCGCTACGCCGTGCAGGCGCAGCCCGGCGGCCCGACCGTCGAGCGCTACGTCGACTTCGTGTTCCAGCCGGTGCGCGGGCGTTCCGGCCAGGTCAGCGGCGTGCTGGTGCTCGGCTCGGACGTCACCGAGCGCGTGCTCGGCGAGCTGCGGCGCGATGCGCTGGCGCGCCTGACCGACGAACTGCGCGAGCTGCGCACGCCCGAGGACATCACCTGGTGCGCCGCGCGCATCCTGGGCGAGACCCTGGGCGCCAGCCGCGCCGGCTTCGGCCTGATCGGCGCGGCCGGCGACACCGTGCATATCGACCGCGACTGGTGCGCCGAGGGCGTGGAAAGCGTGGCCGGCGCTATCGACCTGCGCCAGTTCGGCAATTTCATCGACGAGTTGCGCGCCAACCGCCCGGTGGTGGTGCGAGACGCCTTTGCCGACCCGCGCACCCTGGAGGCGGCGGAATCGTTGACGGCCCTGAGCTCCTCGGCCTTTGTCGACCTGCCGGTGGTCGAGGACGACCAGCTGGTGGCCCTGGTCTTCGTGAACGCGGCCGGGCCGCGCGACTGGTCGCCGCAGGACCTGGCGCTGATGCGCGAAGTGGCCGAGCGCACCCACACGGCCAGCCAGCGCCTGCGCACCGAGATCGCGCTGGCCGCCAGCGAAGCCATGTTCCGCACCATCGCCAACGCCATGCCGCAGATGGTGTGGTCGACCCTGCCCGACGGCTTCCACGACTACTACAACGACCCCTGGTACGAATTCACCGGCATGGTTCCGGGCAGCACCGACGGCACCCACTGGGCCGACGTGTTCCACCCCGAGGACCGCGACCGCGCCTGGGCCGCCTGGCGCCACAGCCTGGACAGCGGCGACACCTACGAGATCCAGTACCGCCTGCGCGACCGCAGCGGCGACTACCGCTGGGTGCTGGGGCGGGCGCTGCCGGTGCGCGACGACGGCGGCCAGATCGTGCGCTGGATGGGCACCTGCACCGACATCCACGACCAGAAGATGGCCGAGCATGCGCTGCGCCTGGCGAACCAGCGCAAGGACGACTTCCTCGCCATGCTGGCCCACGAACTGCGCAATCCGCTGGCGCCGATCAGCACCGCGGCCCAGGTGCTGCGCCTGCGCCAGGGCGATAGCGCCTATGCGCTGCGCGCCGGCGAGATCATCGAACGCCAGGTGCGCCACATGACGGAGCTGGTGGACGACCTGCTGGACGTGTCGCGCGTCACGCGCGGTCTGGTGCAGATGGAACGCGAGCCGGTCGAGCTGCGCGCGGTGCTCGACAGCGCCGTCGAACAGGTGCGCCCGCTGATCGACGCGCGCCATCACGGGCTGGCGGTCGACGTGCCGCTTGGCCCGGTGTTCGTGTCCGGAGACCGCACGCGCCTGGTGCAGGCGCTGTCGAACCTGCTGAACAACGCCGCCAAGTACACCCAGCAGCACGGCAGCCTGCGCGTGGCCCTGCAGGTGCAGGATGGGCAGGCGGCGATGTCGGTCGCCGACAACGGCAGCGGCATCCCGCCCGGCCTGCTGCCGCACGTGTTCGATTTGTTCACCCAGGGCGAACGTACGCCGGACCGGGCCCAGGGCGGCCTCGGGCTGGGCCTGACGCTGGTGAAGAGCATCGCCCAGCTGCACGGCGGCGGGGTGACCGCCGACAGCGAGGGGCAAGGCCAGGGCAGCGTGTTCACGATCACGCTGCCGACGATCGCGGCGCCTGCCGTGGAGGCGCCGGCCGGCGCGGGCGCCATCGCTACCGGCGGGGTGCAGCGGGCGCTACGTATTACCGTGGTCGACGACAACCGCGACGCCGGCGCCTCGCTCGCCGCCGCGCTCGAAGCCCAGGGCCACACGGTGGCGCTGTTCGACGATGCCGAGGCGCTGCTGGCCGCCACCGGTCCGGCCGCCGATGCCGCGAACGCGGATGCCGCAGACGCGGATGCCGCAGACGCGGACGTCTACATCCTCGACATCGGCTTGCCGCGCATCGACGGCTACCAGCTGGCGCGTGAATTGCGCCAGCGGCCGGGCAGCCGCGATGCGCTGCTGATCGCCCTCACCGGCTATGGCCAGGCGCACGACTTCACCCTGTCGAAAGGCGCAGGGTTCGATCATCACCTGGTCAAGCCGGCGAATCTCGAACAGCTGGAACGGATACTCATTGGGTGGGCCGTGGCGTAGGGTGGGTTCTTGAACCCACCGATGCAAGCGCACCCCCATACGGTGGGTTCGAGAACCCACCCTACGCGATGCGCCACATCAGCAACCGTTTTGCACGTCGTCTTCAATGCGCGGACGGCCGGCATCGCATCACCTGTCAGAACAAGGCACCCTGCCTGCTGGTCAGGCGCGCGAAGCTGTCGCCCAGGAAGGGCAGGATCGCATCGGCGATCGGCTCCAGCTGCCTCGTCAGGTAGTGCTCGTAGTCGATCGTCGAGCGCAGCGCTTCCAGCGGCTCGGGGCCGGACACGGTCATCACGTAGCGGATCCAGCCGCCACCCTTGCGGTACAGCGCCGGCTTGCCCTGCCGTAGGTAGTGTTCGTCGGCGATGCGCGCCGCGCGCACGTGCGGCGGTACATTCTTTTCGTAGTCGTCGAGCCGGCGGCGCAGGCGCTTGCGGTAGACCAGCTCGTCGTCGCACTCCCCATTCAGCAGGCGCGCCACGGTCTCGCGCACATAGTCCTCGTAGGGCTGGCCCTTGAAGATGCGCAGGTAGAGTGCCTGCTGGAAGCTGCGCGCCAGCGGCGTCCAGTCGGTGCGCACGGTTTCCAGGCCCTTGTAGACCATCTCCTCGCCGCCGCCGGGCGTGCCGGTCAGGCCAGCGTAGCGCTTCTTGCTGCCTTCGTCCGAGCCGCGCACGGTCGGCATCAGGAAGCGCCGGTAATGCGCCTCGTATTCGAGTTCGAGCACGCTGTCCAAACCCAGTTCCAGCTTCAGGTGGGTCTGCCAGTAGGCGTTCACCTGCGCCACCAGGGCGCGGCCGATGCGCTCGGCCTGCGCGTCGTCGTGGGCGGCGCCGAGCCAGACGAAGGTGGAATCGGTGTCGCCATAGATCACCTGGTAGCCCGCGTCCTCGATCAGTTCGCGCGTGCGGTGCATGATGGCGTGGCCGCGCAGCGTGATCGACGAGGCCAGGCGCGGATCGAAGAAGCGGCAGCCGTAGGCGCCGAGCACGCCGTAGAAGGCGTTCATGATGATCTTCAGCGCCTGCGACAGCGGCGCGTTCCGCTCGCGCTTGGCCGCTTCGCGTCCTTCCCACACGCCGCGCACGATGCCGGGCAGGCAGTGCCGGGTGCGCGAAAAGCGCGCGCCGCGAAAGCCCGGCACCGTGCCGGCTTCGTCCTCGCGCAGGCCCTCGACCAGGCCCACCGGGTCGATCAGGAAGGTGCGGATGATCGACGGGTACAGGCTTTTGTAGTCGAGCACCAGCACCGAGTCGTACAGGCCCGAGCGCGAATCCATCACGAAGCCGCCCGGGCTGTCGCCCCCGGCCACGTCGCCCACGTTCGGCGCCACGAAACCCTGGCGGTGCATCAGCGGGATGTACAGGTGCTCGAAGGCGGCGACGGAACCGCCGCTGCGGTCCACCGCCAGGCCGGTGACGCTGGCGCGCTCCAGCAGGAAGTCCAGCAGCGCGGTCTTCTCGAAAATGCGCGTCACCAGCACGCAGTCCTGCAGGTTGTAGCGCGCCAGGGCCGGCTTGTCCTCGGCGAACATGCGGTCGATCTCGGCCATGCGGTCGTAGGGGTTGTCGATCGCCTTGCCTTCGCCCAGCAGGGTCCGGGACACCGACTCCAGGCTGAACGAAGGAAAACTCCAGGTTGCCGAGCGCAGCGCCTCGATGCCGTCGATGACCAGGCGCCCGGCGATGCAGATGAAGTAATGCTCGCCGTCGCCCTTGTGCTCGCGCCACTCGATGGCGCTGCCGTCGCGCCCCAGGCGCAGCGGGCGGTTGTAGCGCTCGGCGTGTTCCTGCAGCACGCGCATGTCGAACTGGATCAGGTTCCAGCCGATGATGGCGTCGGGATCGTGTTCGCGGAACCAGGCTTCCAGGCGATCGAGCAGTTCGGCGCGGCTGGCGCAGTAGTCGAAGTCGAAGTCGAGGCCGGCGGGGTCGCCGTTCGCTGGGCCGAGCATGTAGACCTGGCGCTGGCCGCAGCCCTCGAGCGCGATCGAGCGCAGTTCGCCGGTCGAGGTGGTTTCGATGTCGAGCGAGACCAGGCGCAGCCTGGGGCGGTAGCCCGGTGCAGGCTTCACTTGTCCGTCGATGAGGCGCGGATCGGCGCCATTTGCTTCGCCTGCAAAGGACACCGGCGCGGTGATGAAGCGTTCCATCAAGTAGCGCTCGGGCGGGCGGATGTCGGCCTCGTAGACGGCCACGCCCTGCATGCGCAGGCGCTTTTCCAGGCGCAGCAGCTGGCGGTAGTGGCGGCAGTATAGGCCCAGCACCGGACGGTGGTTGAAGTCGGCCAGCTGCAGCACGCGCAG
The DNA here is from genome assembly GCF_020708045.1 of Massilia sp. IC2-278. Lineage (GTDB taxonomy): Bacteria > Pseudomonadota > Gammaproteobacteria > Burkholderiales > Burkholderiaceae_D > Telluria. The sequence goes on along the minus strand of NZ_JAJFES010000001.1, from coordinate 651,187 downwards.
CTCCCATCCGTGCTCCCTGCGCTCGCCGCGCAGTACGAATTCGGCGGCCTCGCGCTGCTCCTGCGGGATAAAGGCGATCGCCGGCTGCGGCGCCACGCGCACGCGGCGCGGACCGGCATCGGTGGCCAGCCAGAAGTCGACCTCGACGCCGGCATCCGTGTCCTGCCAGTGCCGCGTCAGCAGAAACCCCTGCCCCTCCATCTCTTCGATCTCCGGTATCCATGTTCCCGCTTGCCATTCCGGCAAGCGGGCCACATTATACTGCGTGCCCGGAGCGAGACGCCTAGCCGTTGGCGGCCCGCCGCTCCTCGGGATGCGCAACCGTCATCCACTCCTCCGGCTGGTCCAGCTTCAGCAGCTGGGTCGGGTAGGCGAACGGGATGCCCTGCTCGTCGAAGCGCTCGAACAGGAAGACGTTGATCGCCTGCTGCACGTCCATGTAGACGCCGTAGTCGCCGCTCTTCACGTAGTACACGGTCTCGAATTCCAGCGACGAGGTGCCGTAGCCCTTGAAGTGGGCGCGGTCGAAGGTCGCCATCTCCTGCTGCTCCACCGCTTCGCGCAGCAGCGCCGGCACCGCCAGCAGCTGCGCCTTCGTGATCTGGTAGGGCGTGCGGATGGTGAACACGATGCGCCGCGTCTGCATGTGCTTGTAGTTGCGGATGCGGCTCTTCAGCAGGTCGCTGTTCGAGAACACGATCTGCTCGCCGCCCAGGCTGCGCAGCCGGGTCGTCTTCAGGCCCACGTATTCCACGGTGCCGAGCACGTCGTCGACGATGATGAAGTCGCCCACCACGAAGGGCTTGTCCAGCACGATCGACAGCGAGGAGAACAGATCGCCGAGGATGTTCTGCATCGCCAGCGCCACCGCGATGCCGCCAATGCCGAGGCTGGCCACCAGGGTCGTGATGTTGACGCCGAAGTTATCGAGGATCATCAGGAGGATGACCACCCACAGCACCGTGCGCGCCACGAAGCCGAGCGCCGCGGTCGAGGTGGTGCTGGCCGCGTCCTCGGCGCTGCGGCGCAGGCGGTAATGGTGGAACCAGCCCTTGATGCCGACGTCGCCCCAGCGCGCCGCCTGCAGCAGGAACACGGTCACCGACAGGTGGTGCAGGACGGTGTCGGTGCGCGGCGGCAGGCTCAGGACCTGGGCGCCGCAGTACACGCCCATCAGGAAGATGAACAGCGGCTGGGTGCTGGCCAGGATCTTGATGGCCAGGTCGTCGAGGTAGGTGTCGGTGTGCGGCGCAATGTGGCTCAAGCGCCGCAGCAGCAGGGCCTTGGCGCCGTACAGCAGCACGATCACGGCCACCAGGATCGCCACCGCCAGCAGCCAGGATTGCAGGTCGTTGTTAGTCAGGAGAAAACGCATGCCGTCCCTCAGCCTGCGTCGGCGCTGAGGCCGGGGTGATGCGGTTGCCGGCGCATGGGCCGGCGCGATGCGACGAAGCTCATCGTCTTGGTCCTTTCAGGGCGATGCGGCCGGCGCTGCGCCGGTGTTCGCATTGAAAGTAAGCGATTCTAACCTCTCAACTACATTTGCACAAATGCAGAGTTCCGCATGATTCCCTGGCGCGGCGCCGGACACGGTCTTGCGCCAGCGCGTTTCCGGCCTGTGGACTACACTTTGATTTAAATCAAACCCGCGCTTTGCAACGCGCCGAAACTGGCTTTTTATCGTGCTAGATCAGAACGGGGAACAGCCATGATGCGTGGCAATAGCAGCGACGCGCGCTTGCAGGTGATCGGCAGCGTCATGCGCCATACCCGCAAACTGCTGTGCGCACGTATCACCCGGCTCGCGGCGGCGCCCGACGCGCTGTTCATCGCCGGCTGGCCGCTGTTGGTGGCCGAGGTCGAAGCCGCCTTCCGCCATGAGGAAACGCTGATGGAATGCACCGGCCACGGCAATTTGCAGGCCCACCTGGCCGACAACGCGCTGGCCCTGTGCGCCCTGCACCGCGTCACGCCGCGCATCGAGGCCGGCGACACCACGCTCGGGCGTGAAGCCCTGGGCGCGCTCGACGCCATCCTGTCGCTGCACCGCTTCACGGCCGACCTGGCCCTGGTCGGCGCTGGCGCGCGTGCGCGCAAGCCGGCCGGCTCGGCGGCACGCTTCAAACGCCACGACCGGGTAGCGGCGGTCTAGATCGTGGTGCGCGCATCTGGCAGCAGAGGATCGGGCCGCTAGGCCGGCCGCCAAGCGCGCCGATAAGCGGCTGCCTGACAGGGAGCGATCATCATGTTCAAGACCATCGTCGTCCATGTCGACGACAGCCCGCAGTTCGACGCCCGCCTGCAGGCGGCGGCTTGGCTTGCGCAGGCGCACGGCGCGCACCTGGTGGGCAGCGCCAGCACCGGTTTGAGCTGGCCTGCCTACGCCCTGCTCACCGGCTCAATGGCGGTGGCGCCGAGCGACGAATTCGACAGCCTGCGCGCCGCGGCGCGCGCCAGCCTGGCGCGCTTCGCCGAACGCGCAGGCCGGCTCGGCGTGGCCTCGCTGGAAGAACGCCTGGTGGAGGACGAGAGCCGCGACGCCCTGCTGCTGCAGGCGCGCTACGCCGACCTGGTGGTCACCGGCCAGGACGAACCGGGCGGCGGCGCCGAGCGCGCGCTGCCGCAGTACCTGGCCGTGCACAGCGCGCGTCCGGTGCTGGTGGTGCCGGCGTCCTACGCCGGCCAGCCCCTGGACCGCACGATCGTGGCCGGCTGGGACGGCAGCGTGCCGGCGCTGCGCGCCATCGGCGCCGCCCTGCCGCTGCTGGTGGGAGCGGACACGGTCCGCCTGGTGCTGGTGAACCCGGAGCGCGAGGTCGGCCTGCACGGCGACGAGCCGGGTGCCGACATGGCCGCCTGGCTTGCCCGCCACGGCGTGCGGGTGGAAGTGGTGGTCGAGCGCACCGCGGCTGCGCCGGGCCAGGCCCTGCTTGACATCGCCGAGCGCGCCAGCCTGCTGGTGAGCGGCGCCTATGGCCACAGCCGCTACCGCGAACTGCGGCTGGGCGGCGTCACCCGCACCCTGCTCGAACGCGCCCACCTGCCGGTGCTGCTGGCGCACTGAAGCCGAACACGAGACAACACGAGACTCAGGCCGGCTTGCCCGGCACCGGCGTCGGCAGCGGCTCCCCCGCGAAATGGGCCAGCAGGTTGGCGATCGCCAGCATGCCCATCGCCGTGCGCGCTTCCAGCGTGAAGCTGCCCACGTGCGGAGCCAGGACCACGTTGTCCATCGCCATCAGGGCCGGCGGCACGCGCGGCTCGTCCTCGAAGACGTCAAGCGCGGCGGCGCCCAGGCTGCCCTGCTGCAGGGCCTCCACCAGCGCCGCCTCGTCCACCAGCGAGCCGCGCGCGATGTTCACCAGCGTGCCTTCCGGACCGAGCGCATCGATGACGGCCGCGTCGACCAGGTGGCGCGTGCCGGGACCGCCCGGCGCGCAGACGACCAGGTAATCGCTGTCGCGCGCCAGGTCGAGGAGCGAAGCGCTGCGCGGATACGCCAGCTGCGCCGTGCTGCGCTGGTGGTAGCGGATCTGCATGCCGAAGCCCTCCAGGCGCGCGGCCACCGCCTGGCCGATGCGCCCCAGCCCGAGGATGCCGGCAACCTTGCCGCGCAGGGCCCGATTGGGCGCCAGGGGCCGCTTCGCTTCCCAGCCGCCGGTGCGTACGTAGCGGTCGAGCATGGGCAGGCGCCGCGCGGCGGCCAGCACCAGGGCCACGGCCAGGTCGGCGACGTCGTCGGTGAGTACGTCGGGCGTGTTGGAAACCAGAATGCCGCGTGGCGCCAGCGCTGCGAAATCGACCGCATCCACGCCGACGCCGTGGACCGCGACGATCTCGAGCGCGGGCAGGCGGGCCGCGAGCGCGGCGTCGATGCCGACAGTGCCGCTGGTGAACACAGCACGCACCGCGGGGGCGATGTGCTCGATGAAGCCCGGGCGTTCTTCCTGCGGCACCCGCGCCAAGTAGTGGCAAGCGAAATGCCGATCGAGTTCCTCGCTTACCTGCGGCATCCAGCCGGAACCCAGCACCAGTATCTGCGGACGCATCCTTCCTCCCGTATCAGTTGAACATGACAGGAGTATACTGGACGGGTCGGTCCGCCTGCTCCTAGAGCTGAGGCCCCATGCCTAGCCTGGTGTGCGGATTGCCCGCGCAGTCCAGCAGTCCCGCGGGCGTCCGGCGCAGGCGGCCGCCGGTCCTGGCCAGCCCCCTCAGCATTAGGCGCGCGGTGCCCAATTGCGTTCGGTTGAGGCCGGCGTCCACGAGCACCGCGTCCCAGGCGGCGCGGTCGGGCGAGGCATCGGCGGCGAGCGCCATGGTTTCCAGGTTGCCGAACAAGTTCAGCAAGGCCAGGCGCTGGTGGTTGGGCCAGCCGCTTCCCTGCGCGCCGGGATGGAAACGGCGGTAGATTAGGTTGCCGGCGCGTCCGCCCGCGGCGGCCAGCTCACGGATCTGCGCGCGCGACATGGCCAGGTTCAGGCCGCCCTCTTCGTCGCGCAGGCTGATCTGGGCAATCCGACCGCGATAGGCGGAGTACGGGAACAGCATTTCGTCGCGCCAGCTTTGCATGGTATCGACGAAGGTCCACAAAAACTTCCCGATGGCGAAGTCGCCGGACTCGTCGAAGCTCTTCCAGTAGCGCCCGCCGCCGCCCCGGTTATCCTGAGGCAGGTAGACCCGCCCGCATGCCGGTCCGGCAGCCGTGTCGATCCGATGCGCCGGGTGCTCTGGCTTCAGGTTGATCGTAAACACCGGACGCGCCGGCAGCAGCTCGTCGAAGGCTTGCAGCGGCAGGTTGCTGGTCACGCCGCCGTCGGTGAACCAGACCCGCTTGACCGTCGCCTTGCCATCCTGCCTGTCGGTCTGGTCGAGCGCAAACATCGGCACGGCGCTGAGCAGCACCGGAAAGCTCAGGCTCATGCGCACGCCGACGATCACCGGCAGCCGCCCGTCGCGCACCAGCGGCACCAGTTCCTCGCCTGTTGCCGGGTGGCGGCGCGAGGTACCCAGGGCGCTAGCGCGCAGCCAGTCCAGCACGTGCGCCGGAAACAGCCGCGCCCACTCGCTGGGCGCGAAGTAGAAGGCGCCGGCGTTCGCGCGAAACGGGATGGCGTAGGCGGTATGCTGGCTCAGGGCGGTAGTCATCATCTCGAGATGGATACGCCGGTCGCCACGATCGCAGCCGCACTCGATGCCTGCATGTACGCCGCGCGGGTCGGCGTTCCACAGGTGGGCGAAGGTCAGCGGCATACTGCCCTCAATACCGCCCAGCCCGGCCAAGTAGCGCTCGAGCCAGTCGGTGAGCGCCTCGGGACGGCCGCTGGCCGACCCAGAGCCTGAGCAGACGCCAAAATGATTGTCCCGCACGCCAGCGGCCAGCTCGCGTAGCCAGCGCCAGGCCGCGATGCCGGCCACGATGGCGCTGGCTGCCAGCAGTGCCACCAGGGCGCGCAGCAGCACCAGCGGCGCGCCCTGCAGCCAGGCTGCATGCAGCAGGACGACGGCCGCCAGGGCTGCGAAGCCGAAGGCGCCGAGCCAGTCGGCGGGCTGGGCGAGGCGCACCCGCTTCCCCGTCCGGTTTGCGCGCGCGCGGGCCATGGCGGCGCGCGGTTCGCGGCTACGCGCCGCAACCAGGCGCCAGGCGCCGCAGGCCAGCGCTGCGGGCAAAGCGGTAGCGGCGGCACTGGCCAGCATGGTGGCCGGCGCTGCGTCGGCCAGCGCATGCATGCCTGTTACCAGCGCAAGAACGCCGAGCGCCAGCAGAAAGGGATGCACGATGTTCGCCAGCAGCAGGGCGAAGGCATTCGCCTTGCCCGGCGTGGCTAGCAGCGCCAGTGCCATCTCGAAGGCTGGGCGCAGCGCCGGCGCCGGCTGGAACAGGTGCAGCAGACGGCTGCGGCCGCGCATCTGGCGCCCGAGGTAGGCCGGCAGGCGACCGAGGTCGGCAAAGGCATTGGGATTCGCGCCGCTCTGGCGCCCGAGCTCGGCCGCCGCGGCAGTGGCGGCCGCGATAGCCCCGGCCGAGGTGCCGCCGATGTGGCGCAGGCGGTAATCGCGCGCCAGCCGCTCGACCAGCTGGGGATAGACAATGCCGCTGGTGACGCCGCCCTTCATCAGGAGATCGCACTCCGGCATTGCCGGGCCAGGTGGGATGCAGGCCGCGCCGGCGGCGAATACGGAAGATTCGATGGTCATGGTGCGAGTCCGAGCTTGTCCAGGTAGGGCGAAAGATGGGTGCGGACCAGGTGCCGGGTAAAGGCGACGTAGGAGGAATGGGGTGCGAGCAGCGCCAGCAGGTCGTCGAGGTCGTCGTCCGGTTCGCGGCCCTGCTCGAGTGCCAGGATGATGTGCCTGATCGCCGCCATGACGGTTTTCGCATGGCGCAGGCGCATTTCGACCAGCTCGGCGCGGTCGAGGCCGCAGCAAGTAATAGTGGCGGCGCCGCGCGCGCTGGCGCCGCCTTCGCCGCGCCTGGCCGTGATCCCGCCTTCGTCCGTGAAGGCCAGGTGCAAGTCGGGATCATCGCGGCGCGGATTGAGCAGCAAGGCCGCTTCCCTGCGCACCGCCCAGGGGGTCGCCGCGCGCGCCTTCTCGTCGGCCAGGGGAAACAGGCAGGACTTACCCATCACCCGAACCGCGCCGGCGCCATCCACCTGCCTGCGTGGCCGGTTGCAGTCCGCGCACGACAGCAGCAGATTGCTCCAGGATGCCGCCAGCCAGGGGTAGCCGGCGGAAATTGGACGGTGTTTTCCGCTCGCCGGGTCGAGGACGCTGGCCTCACCCTTGGGCCGGTAATGCTCGATATCGCCGGGCTGGGTACCCAGCAGGCTCGATTCGCAGAACACGCACTTGCGGCCGAACAGCTGGTGCAGCGCCTGGCGCACGTCGTCGTGCTTGTAGAGGCCGAACTTCAGCTTGTCCTTGTCCCCGCTGGCGAGATGGGGCGCGTTGTGCTCGCGCTCCTTGCGCGCGTTGCCCTTCTTGCCGCCGCGCAGCGGGACGGGCGGGCGCGGCACGGTCTCGCCGCGGCGTGGATAGCGGATCATGCCGCCCCCTTGCCGGGATGAGTGGCCGGACCGACCGCTTCCAGTATCTGCGACAGGCGCTTGCGTGTGCGCGCCGAAATTTCGCGCGCATCGACCGCGGCACCCGGCATCCGCGGCAACTCGCCATCGTGCATGTCGAGCAAACTCAGCAACATGCGCTCGCGGCGCGATCCGCCTAGGTATTCGGTCTGAGCCAGCATGTCCTGCAGCGCGCGCAGCTCTTCCTCTTCCGCTGCGTCGCGTTCGGTGCTGGACACCAGCATGTGATAACGCTTGATCTCGGCCACGCGCGCAGGATCGACCGTACTGCCCAGGCCGAAGTGTTCGGACGCCAGCAACTGGTCGATGCGCATCGTGGCCACCTCGGGCAGGCCGGTCAGCAGGTAGACGCCCTGCTCGTCGCGGCGCAGCACCGCGATCTCGCCAGAACCCATGCCGCGCAGGCACAGCGGTTCGTGGGTTGTGTAGATGAACTGGATTTTTGGAAACGCCGTGCGCAGCGCCCCGACAATGCGCAGCTTCAGCTGCGGATGGAAGTGGTTGCCCAACTCGTCGATCAGGACGATGCCCATTGCTTCTGCCATCGTCTCGAAGTGGGCCGCGTGCATGACCGCCATGATGTCGCCGGCGATGCCGATCAGCGACTTGTAGCCGTCGCTTAGGGCGGCCACCGGCCGCGGCACACTGCCGCCGATCGCAAAGCGCAGGCCGCCCTCCTGCGCATGCACCACGCGCACTGGCCCTGCCGGTGCCTCGTTGAGGATATGTTCAAGCGTCGCACGGACGTCGTCGACCCGGCCAGCCCCGATCGTGTCGAGCCAGGCGCTGGCGTCCCCCACCGGCACGAAGGGATCGAAGAGGTTGCGGATCTTGGCGTGGCGCTCCCCGGTTTCCGCCTTGTGGCGCCCCGCCGCGAGCAGCCGGCTGGCGCCGTAGGCCAGTACCAGCGCCTTGCCGTCCCGAGTGCTGTAGACCAGCGGCCGGCCGCGCCGCAGCGTGACCTTGATCGGTTCTGGATAGCCCGAGACCCGCACCATGATCGACCCCGTGCGCGCGCCGGCGGCCAGCAGGGAATTGCTGGTCAGGCGCAGCTTGCGCGCATACGCCGGCCCGGCCAGCGCGCAGGCGATCGCACGCAGGATGGTCGACTTCCCGATGCCGTTCTCCCCCAGCAGTACAAACCCGGGCGTGCGCTCCTCGGTCTCGGCGAGCAGGTCGAGGTCGAGCGCCGCCAGCGTACCGATGTTGCGCAACTCGACGCGCTCGATATAGCGCTCGTATGCCTGGTAGCCGGCCAGGCCTTCGCCCCTGTCCGTGGCGACCGGCGCGCTGGCCTCGAAGAAGCGGACCTGGCGCACGCTGGCCTTGCGGATCTCACCGACGAATGCCTTGTTCCCAAGCGAGCGCAGTGCATGCATCAGGCTTGCCGCGTACGACGTCTCGTGCGTGACGAGCGCTGCGCGCGCCTCGACCGGCAGTAGCATCAGCTCGGCGATGGCCGACGCCCTTGCCGCGACAAGCTGCATGCGGTTCAAATCGAGCAAGGCAATACTGACGTTGCCTCGCTCGGTCAACCCATGGACCATGCCATCGCTGGAGAAGCGCAGGTGCTCGTCAGGCTGGTCGATGCAGGGATGCAGCAGCAGCGGCTGCTCACGGCGTAGCCGGTTCTCGTACGCCAGCTCTGGTTGCATCTCGTCTCCGAGCAGGGGAAAGCGGGCGCGCTTGTTGCGGTTGCAGACCGCGCAAGCCAGCAGCAGATTGCTCCAGTCAAGCGACGCGTGGGCGCCGTACAGGCGTTTTGGACGGAACTGCTCGATATGCCCTTTGTTGCTGAAGTCCAGCGGGTGTTCGCAATACGCGCACTTACCGGCGAATTGCTCACGCAGCGCGCCATACAGCGCTTGCTCTACCTGACGCGGGTAGATGAGGCTCTCTTGCGCCAGCTGTGCCGGACTACGGTCGCGGCCGCGCAGGAAGTCTTGCACGAATGCGGTGAAGAAGGCCGGGGCCGGCGCTTGATGAACGAAGATCATGGGCTCTCCTCCAAAAGGGGGCGCCGGCCTTCATGGTCGGTCGCGCCGCTCGATTGTACCCGCGCGGAATCGCCCAAATCTCTACAATTCTCACCGGCGCCCCGCCCGCCCTGGGGCCACCCTGGGCAAGCGCGGTGCACTCGCGTTCTAGTCCATGCCGCGCCACCAGGCACGCCCGGCGTGTGGCGCCTTCAAATCGAGCGCCTCGCCCATCTCGGGCGTCGCCATTGTCACGTTGCGTGCCGCCGCCAGTGCCGCGATCCGGTCGAAGGGCTCCCGCCAACGGTGCAGGCCAAGGTCGAAGGTGCCGTTGTGCACCGGCACCAGCCACTTGCCGCGCACGTCGAGGAAGGCCTGCAGGGTCTGTTCCGGCTGCATGTGCACGTCGGGCCACTGCTTGTCGTAGGCGCCGGTTTCCATCAGGGCCACGTCGAACGGGCCGTACTTGGCGCCGATTTCCTTGAAGCCGGCAAAGTAACCGGTATCGCCGCTGAAGAACAGGCGCAGGTCGTCGTGCAGGATCACCCACGACGCCCACAGCGTGCTGTTGCGGTCGCCCAGGCCGCGGCCCGAGAAATGCTGGGCCGGCGTGGCCACGAAGCGCACGCCGTCGAGCTCCGTCTCCTGCCACCAGTCGTGCTCGCGCACCTTGCTGGCATCGACGCCCCAGTCGACCAGGCGCCGGCCGACACCGAGCGGCGCCAGGAACATGCCCGTCTTCGGCGCCAGCGCCTTTACCGCATCATGGTCGAGGTGGTCGTAATGGTCGTGCGAGAGGATCACGGCCTTGATCGGCGGCAGGTCCTCGATGGCGATCGGCGGCGCATGGAAGCGCGCCGGGCCGGCCCATTGCACCGGCGAGGCGCGTTTCGAGAATACCGGATCGGTGAGGTAGAACCCGCCGCCCAGCTTGATCAGCATGGTCGAGTGGCCCAGGCGGTACAGGGTGTTGTCCGGCGCGGCGAGCAAGGCCTCGCGCGTCAGCGCCCGCACCGGCACCGGCTGGCGCGGCACCGTGCCCTTGGGCTTGTCGAACAGGAAGGTCCACCACAGGCGCGCCATCTCGCCGACGCTATGCTCGTGCATGGGCGCGGGATTGACGAAGCCCTTGTCGCGGAACTGGGGGGACGAAGGGTAATCCGGCGCGGCCGTAGCGCAAGAGGAAAGGCTCATGATGAGGACGACTCCGATCAGGATAATGCCAAAGAGCAGGCGCATGGTGACGTTTCGATAAAATGTACACTACACAGTGTAGTATCGATTCTTGAGGAAGTAAACTGGTGAGTGTAAAATCGCGGCATGACCATTCCCCTGCGCCTGACCGACCGCAAGCGCCGCGCCATTCTCGACGCGGCGGCCGACCAGTTCCGTGCCCAAGGCTTCGATGCGGCCAGCGTCGACGGCATCGCCGCCCTGGCCCAGGTATCGAAGCGCACCGTGTACAACCATTTCCCCAGCAAGGAAGAGCTGTTCGCGGAAACCGTGATGGAAATGTTCGAGCGCAACGCGGGCCTGGTGGAACTCGACTACAGCCGCGAGCGCGGCCTGCGCGAACAGCTGATCGACCTGATGATGCTGAAGATGCGCACCCTGGCCGACCGCGATTTCGTCGACCTGGCCCGGGTGGCGGTGGGCGAAGCGATCCATGCCCCGGAACGCGCCCTGCCCCTGCTGGCGCGCCTGGGCGAACGCGAGGAAGGCGTGACCGCCTGGATCCGCGCCGCCCAGCGCGACGGCCGCCTGAAACCGGGCGATCCGCTGTTCGCCTCGACCATGCTGCAGGGGCAGATCAAGAGCTTTGCCTTCTGGCCGCAAGTGGCGTTCGGCGCGGCGCCGCTGCCTGCCGCGCAGCAGGCGCAGGTGGTCGAGGCGGCGGTGTCGATGTTCCTGGCTTATTTCGCGGTGGACGCCGCAGCCTGAACGCACGCAGCCGTGACGGCAGCCCCCCGGCGATTAGCGCCAAAAATGGAACAGTGTTATCCGAAACAAGGGCTTACTCTCGCCTGGCGCAACAGTTAAAGTGCTGCGGTTACCTTCACAAAAGAAAGTTATCCGCATGAACTTCAAGTACTCAGTTGCCACCTTTGCTGCCATCGCCGCCCTCGCCGCCACCGGCACCGCCTTTGCCGCCGACACCTACACGATCGAGCCGAACCACACCTTCCCGAGCTTCGAAGCCGACCACATGGGCGGGCTGTCGGTCTGGCGCGGCAAGTTTACCAAGACGAGCGGCAGCATCACCCTCGACCGCGCCGCGAAAACCGGCAGCGTCGACATCGTCATCGATGCCAGCACCCTGGACTTCGGCCACGAAAAGATGAACGAGCACGCCAAGGGTCCGGACATGTTCGACGTCGCCAAATTCCCGACCGCGACCTACAAGTCGAAGTCGATCACCTTCAAGGGCGACGTGCCGGCCGAAGTGAACGGCGAACTGACCCTGCACGGCGTGACCAAGCCGGTGAAGCTGACCATCAACCAGTTCAAGTGCATCCAGCACCCGATGTTCAAGCGCGAAGCCTGCGGCGCCGACGCCTCGGCCACCTTCAACCGCGCCGACTTCGGCATCGACTACGCGGTGCAGATGGGCTTCAACCCGACCGTGAAGCTGGCGATCCAGGTCGAAGCACTCAAGCAGTAAGAGCCTATCCCAGCCGGCCCGGGTCGCTGCTGGCGCGCCTGACAAGCGGGGGCGGCGTTGCTCGTCGTTGCATGGCTCGCCATGCGGCCTCCTCGCGCCTTGCCCGCGCTTGCCATGCATCGCCATCCGCTTCCCCGTACCGACTGGGATACGCTCTAAGGCGGCGGCAACCCGCCTGGCTGGGCGATTCGATGCGAACACCGCGTTCGCAGCGCGGCAGGGTAAAATTGCGTCAACTCAGCGGCAACTGAGCGGCAACGTACGCGGCACCCGGCCGCGTAGCTTGCGCCGCTTCGCCCGCGCCCTCCTATCGCCCAGCCGCAACACCACATGCACACCCCTGCCCAGCTCATGAGCGGGCTGCTCGACTACCTGGTCGAGCAAGCCAAAGACATCGACCCCGCCGCATTCACGCTGTCCCGGGTCACGGAATTCAAGAAAACCTGGTCCGACCTGGCCACCCTGCCCTGGGTCGACCTGAATGTCGACGGCGCCGGCGAAGGCGACGATGCCTGGCTGCGCGTGCACCGGCTGGAAACGACGCGCGCGCCGGCCCTGTCCGAACCGGACCTGGGCGCCTTCCTCGACATCGGCGACGATCCGGCCGGCCCTGCGCCGGCCCTGAAGGAAACGGCCCTGGGCGCGGCGCGCGCCGAGGATGCGCAGGTCGTGGCCGAGGACGAAGCCGACCAGCGCGACCGCGAGCGCCGCGCCCGGGTCGGCCACCTGTTGCAGGCCTACCTGCCGCACTGGCACAACTGGGCGGCGCGCGAGCAGCCGCGGCGCCAGGTCATCGCGCTGTATGCCGATCTGTTCGCACTGAAGACGCGCCTGGAAGCGCAGGAAGCGGTGCGTCCGCTGGAACTGGTGTGGGGCGTCGGCGTGTCGTCGTGGCAGATCCCGCGCGCCGACGGCGCCGGCGTCGACTTTCATTATCCGCTGCTGACCCAGGCGCTCGACATCGAGATCGACAGCGCTTCGCATGCGATCACGCTCGGGCCGCGCCCCATCGCCGCGCGCCTCGAACTCGATGCCCTTGCCGCATGCGACCTGCCCGGCATCGGCGACATCGAACGCGCCGCGCGCACGCTGCTGCTGGCCGACGGCGGCGCCCTGTCGCCTTTTGAACCGGCGTCGTTCGAGCCCGTTTTGAAAAGCGTGGCCGGCACGGTCTCGGCGCACGCCCGCTACGAAGGCGCCGCCCACGGCGCGCCGGCGCCGGGGCCGGACCTGGTGGTCACCGGCAGCTGGGTGATCTTTGCCCGCCCGCGCGCCACCCACTTCCTGACCGAGGACATCGCGCGCCTGAAGGAGCGCATCGACGATGGCGACGGCGATTTGCCCGCCGGGGCGGCCAGCATCGTCACCCGGCCCGACAGCGCCGTCATCGCGCACCCGCCGATCGCCTTCCGCGGCCTGTCGGGGCGCCCGACCGTCCGGGGCGAGCCGCGCGAACTGTACTTCCCGCTGCCCTACAACCGCGAGCAGGAAACGATCATCCAGCAACTGGAACGTTCGTCCGGCGTGACCGTCCAGGGCCCGCCCGGCACCGGCAAGACGCACACGATCGCCAACATCATCAGCCACTACCTGGCGCTGGGCAAGCGCATCCTCGTCACCTCGAAGGGCGAGCCGGCCCTGAAAGTCTTGCAGGACAAGATACCGGAACCGGTGCGGCCGCTAACGGTGGCCCTGCTCTCCGGCGACAAGGAAGGCATGCGCCAGTTCCAGGCGTCGATCGAGGCGATCATCCACACGCTCACCCACCTCGACAGCGGGCTGGAAGCCGAGCAGATCGCCGCCTGCCGCGCCGCGCTCGACCGCGCCCATGCCGAGATGGCGCAGATCGACGCCCGCATCGACGCGATCGCCCACAACCAGCTGGCGGAAATCGACGTCGACGGCGTGCCGATGCGCGCCCAGAAGATGGCCGCACTGGTGGTCGACGGCCAGGCGCAGTTCGGCTGGTTCGACGACGCGTTGACGCTGGCGCCCGAGCATGCGCCGCCCTTCGACGATGAAGCAGGCATGCGCCTGCGTGCGCTGCGCCGCCGCCTCGGCGCCGACCTGGCCTATTGCCGGGCGCGGCTTCCCGCTGCGCACAGCCTGCCGGCGCCTGGCGCCATCGGCCAGCTGCACACGCTGCTGCAGACCCTGCGCGGCATCGAGCGCGACGAGGCAAGCGGCGCGCTGGCGCCGCTGCGTGCGCCCACGCCCGAGGTACTGGGCGCGGCGCAACGAATGCTCGCCGCGCTCGACGCCGCCCTGGCCCTGCTGCGCCAGCTCGACGAGTCCGGCCACGAATGGGCCCATGCGCTGCGCGAGAAGCTGCGCCGCCCGCAGTACGCCACCGAACGCGGCGCGCTCGAAGCCCTGTTCCCGGAACTCGACGCCCTGCTCCAGGCGCGCGCCGAATTCATGCAAAAGCCGGTGAGCGCACCGCGCGAGGCGCTCGAACTGCCGAAGGCGCAGGAAGCAATCGCGCGCGCCGCCGAAACCGGCAAGCCCTTCGGCCTGCTGGCCTTCGGCGTGGGCGACATCAAGCCGCACATCGCCGCGATCCGCGTCGCCGGCCTGGCCCCGGCCGGCAGCGCCGACTGGGCCCATGTGGCGCGCTTCGCCGCCCTGCACGGGCGCCTGCTGTCGTTCACCGTGCGCTGGAACGCCTTTGCGGAACCCTTGTCGCTGCCGCTCCTGCAGGCCGATATCGGCCAGCTGCGCCATATCGAAGCCATTGCCGGCACGGCGCGCGCCGCCCACACGCTGGCCAGCACATTCGACGCCACGCTGCCGCCGCTGGCGCAGCAGGTATTCGAGCGGCTCCCGGCGGAGGCGCTGCTGGGACGGACGGACGCGCTGGCGCAGGTGCGCGAGCAGCTGCGCCGCCACCTGGCGCGCGCCGAGCTGGCGCATGCCACGGCCAATGCGGCCCAGCTGCGGCACGGCCTGGCGGACGCCACCGGGCCGGTGGCGCTGCGCCTGCGCGCGCTGCTCGAGAACGACCTCGGCAACCCCGATCTGCCGGCCGACGCGCTGCAGGGCAGCTATGGCGCGCTGCTGGCCGAACTGGCCCGGATCGAGGCGCTGGCCGACGCGTTGAAGGAAGTGCTGGCCTTCGCAGCCGCGATTGCCGCCCGCGGCGCCACGCGCCTGGCCGAGCGGGTGGCGAGCGTGCCCCAGGACGATGCCGGCGACGACCCGGTATTCCCGGCGCGCTGGCATGATGCCTGGACCTGGGCGCGCCTGCGCAGCCACCTCGACAGCATCGACGCGCGCGACGAGATGCGTGCCCTGGCGGCGCGCCGGCGCGAACTGGAAACGGCGCTGGCGCGCCTGTACCAGGAGCTGGTGTCGAAGTCGGCCTGGCTAGCCACCCGCCAGAACGCCGGACCGAACGTGTTGAGCGCACTCGAAACCTACCGCACCGCGATCCGCAAGTTCGGCAAGGGCACCGGCGTGAACGCCGCGCGCTACCGGCGCGATGCACAGCAGGCCATGGTCGATGCCCAGGCCGCGGTGCCGTGCTGGATCATGAGCCACGCGCGGGTGTCGGAAACGTTGCCGGCGGCGCTCGGCGCTTTTGACCTGGTAATCGTCGACGAGGCCAGCCAGTCCGATTTGTGGGCGCTGCCGGCGATCCTGCGCGGCAAGCAGATCCTGGTGGTCGGCGACGACAAGCAGGTGTCGCCCGAAGCCGCATTCGTGTCGAGCGCGAAGATCGGCGACCTGCGCCGGCGCTTCCTGGCCGGCCAGCCGTTCGAGGCCGTGCTGACGGCCGACATGTCGCTGTACGACATCGCCTCGACGGTGTTCGCGGCCTCGAAGGTCATGCTGCGCGAGCACTTCCGCTGCGTGCAGCCGATCATCGCCTACAGCAACCGCGTGTTCTACAAGGATTTCATCCAGCCGGTGCGGGTGCCGCGCGCATCGGAACGGCTCGACCCGCCGCTGGTCGACATCTACGTTCCCGGCGGCCACCGCTCGGCCAAGGGCCACAACCCGTCCGAGGCCGACTGCATCGTGGCCGAGATCGAGGCCATCCTGCGCGACCCGAAGATGGCCGGGCGCACGCTCGGCGTGGTGTCGCTGCTCGGGCCGGAACAGGCGCAGCTGATCGACAAGCAGGTGCGCGCGCGCTGCGACGCGGTGGAACTGGCGCGGCGCCAGTTCGCCTGCGGCGACGCCCGCATCTTCCAGGGCAGCGAACGCGACATCATCTTCCTGAGCATGGTGGCCGACCGCGACAACCACCATGCGCAGTCCGGCGCGATGTACGACCAGCGCTTCAACGTGGCCGCTTCGCGCGCGCGCGACCGCATGGTGCTGGTGCGCTCGGTCAGGCTCGAGGAACTGTCGCAGCTGGACCTGCGCCGCACGCTGCTCGAGCACTTCGCCCGGCCGCTGGACGGCAACGAGGAAAGCACCAGCCTGGCGGCCCTGTGCGAGTCGGGCTTCGAGCGCGACGTGTACGGCGAACTGTTCGCGCGCGGCTACCGTGTCGTGCCGCAGGTGCCGGCGGCCGGCTACCGGATCGACATGGTGGTCGAAGGCGCCGACGACCGCCGCTTGGCGATCGAACTCGATGGCGACGAATTCCACGGCCCGGACCGCTGGCAGGCCGACATGGCGCGCCAGCGCGTGCTGGAACGCGCCGGCTGGACCTTCTGGCGCTGCTTCGCCTCGACCTGGTCGCTGCGGCGCGAGGCCGTGCTGGCAGAGCTGCTGGCGCTGCTGGAGAAGATGGGGATCGCGCCGCTGGGAGCGATCGGGCGGGTGCCGTCGCTGGTCGAGTACCGCGAGTGGGAACGGCTGCCCGCGGCGGCTTCTACCGACACGGCTGTGCGGGAAGCGGGGCGGCAGGCGCAGCAGGTCGAGGCGGCCTCCTGACGCCCTGACGCTTGGGACAGCGGCGCCGGACGGGACGCTGCGAAAAAAAAAGCCGGTGGCGATGCGCCCCGGCTTTTTTATTGTAGACGCAGGCCGGAACGTGCCGGCCTGCGTCCGGTCTGCTTATCCACCGTCAGTGCACGCCAGCCACCGCCAGCGCCGTCATGTTGACGATACGGCGCACGGTCGCGCTCGGGCTGAGGATGTGCACGGCCTTGGCCGCACCCAGCAGGATCGGGCCGACGGTCACGCCCTTGCCGGCCGCGACCTTCAGCACGTTGAACAGGATGTTGGCGGCATCGAGCGACGGCATCACCAGCAGGTTGGCGCTGCCCGCGAAGCCACCGGCCGCATCCCCGGCCGGCTGGTACAGGCGCCGGATCTCTTCCGACAGCGCGGCGTCGCCGTGCACTTCGCCGATCAGGGCCAGTTCCGGCGCCGACTGCGCCAGCAGGTCGCGCGCTTCGCGCATCTTGCGCGCCGACGGGCGCTCGGACGAGCCGAAGATCGAGTGCGACAGCAGGGCCGCCTTCGGCTCCAGGCCGAAGTGGCGCAGTTCGGTCGCGGCCAGGCGCGTGATGTCGGCCAGTTCCTGGGCGCTCGGATTGTCGTTGACGTAGGTGTCGGTGATGAACAGGGTCATCTTGTCGAGCACCAGGGCGTTCATCGCCGCCAGCGCGCCGGCGCCGGGTGCGGTGCCGATCTCGCTGCGCACGTGGGCCAGGTGGCTGTCGTAGCTGCCCTGCATGCCGCAGATCAGCGCGTCGACCGCGCCCGACTGCAGCAGGCGCGTGCCCTGCAGGGTGGCGTCGCCGCTGCCGTCGGGTTCGGCCAGCTCGTAGTCGACGCCGCGCTGCAGGCGCAGGCCGGCCGCCTTGATGGCCGCCTCGACCTCGGCCGCGGCGCCGATCAGCACGGGTTTACCCAGGCCTTCGTCGACCACGGTCTGCACCGCGCGCAGCACGCGGCCATCAGTACCCTCGGCATAGGCGACGCGGCGCTCGACGGCCTTGGCCTTGGCGAACACCGGCTTCATGAAAAAGCCCGTGTGGTAGATCATCTGGCCGAGGCGCTCGCGGTAGGCGTCCATGTCGTCGATCGGGCGCGCGGCCACGCCGGAGTCGGCGGCGGCTTGCGCCACGGCCGGGGCGATGGCGGCCATCAGGCGCGGGTCGAAAGGCTTCGGGATGATGTAGTCGGGGCCGAACGTCAGGTCCTGGCCGGCATAGGCTTCGGCCACGGTGTCGTTGGCTTCGGCCTCGGCCAGTCGGGCGATGGCCCCGACGCAGGCCAGCTTCATCTCGTCGGTGATGCGGGTTGCGCCGCAATCGAGGGCGCCGCGGAAGATGTAGGGGAAGCACAGCACGTTGTTCACCTGGTTCGGGTAGTCCGAACGGCCGGTGGCGACGATGCAGTCGGGGCGCGCGGCTTTCGCCACTTCCGGACGGATTTCCGGTTCCGGGTTGGCCAGCGCCAGGATCACCGGCTGCGCGGCCATGGTCTTGACCATCTCGGCGGTGAGCACGCCGGCGGTCGAGCAGCCGAGGAAGACGTCGGCCCCGTCGACGATGTCGGCCAGGGTACGGGCATCGGTCGCCTGGGCGTAGCGCGCCTTGTTGGCTTCCATGTTGGCTTCGCGGCCCTGCCAGATCACGCCCTTCGAATCGGTGACCCAGATATTTTCCTGCTTGACGCCCAGGCTCACCATCATGTCGAGGCAGGCGATGGCCGCGGCGCCGGCGCCGGAGGCGGCCAGCTTGATCGCGCCGATGTCCTTGCCGACCACCTTCAGGGCGTTCAGCAGGGCCGCGCTGGAGATGATCGCGGTGCCGTGCTGGTCGTCGTGGAAGACCGGGATGTTCATGCGCTCGCGCAGCTTCTTCTCGATGTAGAAGCACTCGGGCGCCTTGATGTCCTCGAGGTTGATGCCGCCCACGGTCGGCTCGAGCATGGCGATGGCGTCGACCAGTTTATCGGGGTCGTTTTCAGCCAGTTCCAGGTCGAACACGTCGACGCCGGCAAATTTCTTGAACAGGCAGCCCTTGCCTTCCATCACCGGCTTCGAGGCCAGCGGGCCGATGTTGCCCAGGCCGAGCACGGCGGTGCCGTTGCTGATCACGGCCACCAGGTTGCCGCGCGAGGTGTATTCGGCGGCCATGGCCGGGTCGGCGGCGATTTCCTCGCAGGCGTAGGCCACGCCCGGCGAATACGCCAGGGACAGGTCGCGCTGATTGGACAGGGGTTTGGTGGCGACCACCTCGATCTTGCCCCGCACCGGCGAGCGGTGGTATTCGAGCGCGTCGGCGCGCAATTGGGAATCGTCGGAGTCGCTGAAATTGCTGTTACTGCTCATGGTTCTTCCTAAAATGATGTGGCATTCCGATTTCGAATCTACCTGCTGGGCGCCACGCCAGCACCGGCGAACACATGCGCCGGTCGGACGGTCAGACAGGATGTTACCTCATGGGGCGATATCGGGCATGGGAGCGGACGAATCCGGCGCTCCGTAACCGCTACGGGTATCCGGGAAAGGACACCTCGACCGCGATCAGCGAGATAAAGCAGCGCCCCTCGCTGTGGATTTCGATCGACATCGTACCGAGTTCGGGATCGATGTCGCCGCCGGGCGCGGCAATCTCGAAGGTCTGGTCGAACGCGGCCTCCGGCTCGATACGCTCGGTCAGCGCCGCGCGCTTCGCATGCTTGCGCTCGGCCGCGTTCCAGCCGGCGATCCAGAACTGGATGCGCAGGCCCTTCGCATTGTCCTCGCCGGCGATGCGCAGGCGGTGGACCCGGTTCACCTCGGGCGGCAGCATGATCGCCATGGTGCCGCCGGCCCCGCCTTCCTCGGCCTGCGCACGCGTGGCGCCGACCAGGAAGGCCGGCGGTGGCTGGAGCTTCGGCTTTTCCTTGTCCGGCAGCAGCGGCAGGGGCCGGAACGGCGTGCGCACCCAGCCACGGCGCACCGTGCCGGGCAAGCGGCGCCGGCTGCCGCCGTCGATCGCATCCGGCCCCAGCCTGCCGCGCGCGTCCAGGGTCAGCGTGGCAAGCAGCACAGCGTCGTCGGCCAGGCTGGTGGCAGCGCGCAGCACGGCGTGGCATTGCCGGCTGCGCGTTTCTTCGTTGTCAGGCGTGTCTGGCTCGTCCTCGTAGGACAGCGCCAGGAACAGGCCCTCGCCGCCCTGGGCCCGCGCCAGGTCGACGGTGGCCGCTTCGCGCAGCGCGATCTCGTGCCCGGCGCCATCGACCGCGAAGCCGGGCCCCACGCTGACCGCCGTCTCCCCGGCCGCCGTCACCTCCAGGCCCCATGCCACGCCCCAGCCATGCAGATTCAGGGTGTGGCTGCGGCGCGCCTGCGCATGGAAGTGCTGCTCGCCGATGAAGTCGTCTTCCAGCAGCAGCTGGCCCCGGTAATAATGGGGCCTGGTGCCCAAGAGCTGTCTCGTTTCCATCGTCACTCCCCTGGTTGCGCTCAGGCCCGCTCAGCCCTGCCATTGCGCATCGTCGTCGCCGCGCCACGCGCGCCTCGGTGAGCGCCATGCCAGTTCATAGGCGGTGTGGGCAGGCCTGGCGAAATCGATGATGGCGCGGACCCGCGCTTCGAATGCCGCCCCGGCCGGCGCATCGCCGCGCAAGCCGAGCACGACTCGGAAACGGAAGGGCGCATCGGTGCCGAGCAGACTGTCCATGCCGATCCTTGCCTGCCCCAGGCGCAGGCCGGCACCGGGCGACTCGTCGATCGCGACCGCGTCGATGTCCTCGAAGCAGAGCGCAAGGAGCCGTTCCAGGTAGACGCGCGTGCCGCGCCAGCCGTAGAGCGGCACGATACCGGCGACGATCCGGCGCAATTCCGGCGGCGAAAACAGCGCATGCGGCGCAAAGGCGAGCCAATGCGCCAGCCAGGGCAGGAAGCGGTCCGGACACGCCGGCTCGTCGGGGCCGGGACCAGGCAACGGCGCGAAATACCGGGGGATGGCGTCGACCTGCTCTTCGATGCCGGGCCGCTCCGGGTCGCCCTCGCCAAACAGGACGGCCTCGAATGCCGCCAGCAAGCGGCGCAGGTCGCCGGACGTGTCGGCGGCGCGGAACACGGCGGGCAGGTGGCCGAGCAGGCGGGCCGGCGGGCTATCCATCGTGCCTCCCGTCGAGCGGATCGCGCAAGCGCGCCTCGCGCCCGGCCCCGGCCAGTGTATTTTCCAGGACCACGAGGTCGAGCAATTCCCACGGCTGCAGCCGGATACCGACCAGCCGGCCGGAGTCGGAACGCAGCAGGCGCCCATCTGCGTGCGCGGGCCCGCCCAGCCGGCTGTCGCGCCCAAGGCTGGAACGCAGCCCGAGCTGGATGCCCACGCTGCTGCGCAGGCTGGCCAGCGGTGCGTGGCCGGTGCCCAGCTGCAGGATGCTCGCCTGCGCCACGTAGTCCACGCCCTCCAGCTGTTCGACCGTCGCGATGATCTCGGACAGGTAGAGCGGCCGACCCGGCAGCGGCGCGCCGTCTTCAAGGTTGCCGGCGCCGAACCTGCGCGCCAGTGCCATGGCCACCTCGCGCAGCAGCGCTTCTCCACCCTGCCCTGGGTTGGGAACGACGGCGACGGAGACGCCCGCCCGCAGGTACATCGGCCCGCTCACGTGCAGGCGCGTGGTGAGGAGGCAGCGCGGCTGGAGCTCGCGGCGCACCGCGGCGCACAGTGCCGCGAGCGCGTCGCCGTCCAGCGCCTGCGCAGGCAGGACCACCACGCTGACGTGGGCCTTGCCGGCCCGGCAGGACGCCCCCGGGCGCGCGCCGTCCAGGTGCACGCCGGGGATGCACAGCGTGCGCACCGGCACGCCGGGACCCAGGTGGGCGCTGGCCGCCCGCTGCGCCAGCCGCTCGACATCGGCTGCGGTAACGGCACATTCGGCCTGCGCCAGTTCGCGCACGGTGTCGCCGATGGCGCGCGACAGGTCGTCCGACGCCGCATTCGTGTCCCACCGCGCGCCGGCCGCAGCCAGCTGCAGCGCTGGTTGTCCTTGCAGCAGGCGCAGGAACTGCAGCTTGCTCGCAGCCGGGACGCGGCCCATGCGGTACAGCAGGATCTCGGTGAAGTAGGCAAACAGCTCGACGAGCGTAACGCCCGGGTCGGAGGCGTTGTGGTTGGTCCATTCCGGCGCGCTCGCGGGCAGCCGCGCGAGCGCTTCGCGCACCAGGTCGTCGAAGCTGCGGTCGTCGCTGCGATCGTCAATGCGGGGAGGCTGGACCGTCATGGCGCCGCTCCCTCCGCGCGGCCCGGCATCGTCCATGGCCGCAGCAGGTGGCTGCCGGAGCAGGCAAGAAAGGCGCCTGTTTCCAGCAGGCCGGGCCGGTCTTCGCTGGCGCGCAGGCGCAGGGTTCTGACGTGGTCGACGCCGTCGACGGCTGCCAGCAGCGCATGGAAATCGGAAGCATGCGGGCGCGCGCCGAACGCCCAACCGGCGCCCTGCGCGGCGCCGCTAACCGGATGCAGGAAGCGATGCAGTGCCCGTTCGCAGCGCGCCACTACCTCGGTGGCCGCCGCACCGGGCCCGATGGCGATTTCGGCGTCCACCGCGAAGGCGGCGTACAGCGGTCCAAGCACGACCAGGTCCACGCCGGGCGCGCAGCGCGCATCCAGGAACAGCTTCACCTGCTCCAGCAGGCCGCGCGTGGGCTGCGGCCGGGCATCGCCGCCCTGCGGGACGATCACGACGCTGACCACGCCGGGCGCCGCCTGGCCATACGGCGCGTCGGAGGCGAGATCGGCCGCGGCCACGCAGGCGGCGCGCGCCACGTCGGGCGATGCCTGCCGCGCCAGGTCGGCATAATCGTCGCGGGCGACCGCGCGGTCCCGGTGCCGCAGCCACGCCGCCGCCGACTGCTGCAGGGCCTGTTCGCCCTCGGGATCGCGGCCACCTGTGGCCGGCGCCGGGTTGGTGACCGACTCCACATAGGGGATCGTGGTGCGCAGCTGCGTGATCGCGCCGGCAGCGCGATTGCCGCGCCGGCCGCCGCCGGTCCGGTAGCGGCGCATGCGGATATTGTTGGCGCCGGCCGGGGGAATGCATCCGTGCACACCGTCGCCGAACGTCACCGTGCCGCTCAGCCGGTCGAGCATGAAGTGACGGGCGGCGGGCGCCGATGCATCGAGGCGGTCTACACGCGCCCATCGTTCCCACCGCGGCGCGGCGGGCGGCACGGCAGGCAGTGCGACTTCCAGCACGCACTCCCCGACCACGGGCGCGCGGGCGGTGCGCAGGCGCTGGCCAGCCCTCCCGCTGCCCGAACCGAGGAGCTCGTGTTCCAGCGTGACGCCCTGGTGCGCGGGAACGGCATTCAATACCAGGCGCCGCAGCGGCGGCAAGGCGGACAGCGGCGCGTCCCAGACGATGCGCAACCAGGAAAGGCGCGCCTCGGAGTCGAGCGTCGAACCCGTCCAGCCCGACACATCGTCGCCCAGCGTCACCTCGACGATGCCCGGCTGGCGCAAGCTCCGGGTGCCGTCGTGCACGGGGCAGCCGCGCCAGCCATCGCGGCCGCGCACTTCCCAGCGCAGCGGCTCGACGGCTTGCCCAGTCAGGTCGCGCACGCAAGGACGGCCGGCGCGGTCGTCGACGCTGGCGTAAAGGTGCATCGTGCGGCCCGGTAGCGCGTTCGGCGGCGCGGCCAGTCCGAGGTAGAGGGCGGCACCGCGCAGCTCGGGCTCCGGGAACGGGACGAAAGCCAGTCGGTCCGCGCTGTCCAGGGGCCAGTACTGGAAGCTGTGCTCCAGCACCAGCCGCTCGGCCGGCGCCGGGCCGTAGTCGATATCCGCGGCGACCGTGAGGCTGGCGATCGCCGGCGGGGCCAGTACGGGAAACACTGCCGGCTCGCCTGGCGCGGGGCCGGCGAGGTAGCTGCCCGACGCCAGACGCACCCGAAGCCAGGCGCCCTCGACCGCGTTCACCTGGACGGGGGCGACGTCCTGCGGCATCACCAGGCGCACCTGGCCGTGGCCGGTCAGCGCCTGGGTGCCGTCCTCGGCGCCAAGCGCGATCCAGCCGCGGCGCGTGTGCGCTTCCCACAGCAATACGGGCCGCCCTTCGCGGCTGACCGGCGGGATCGGGGCATCCGTTGCTCCGGCCGGGTTCGTCAGCCGCACGTCCAGCACGACCCGCGCGGACGGGATGCCGAATGCGCGCGCGGCCAGGTACAGAAGCTCGCCGAAGCGCGGGCGTTCGCCGAGGGGGAAGAAATCCTTGCTGGTATCGAGGGCCAGCGCGCCGTTGAATGCAAGCTCCGGCGCTTGCGGTTCCAGGTGCGCGCTGCCGCTGATGCGCAGGCCGGCGATGTGAAGGCCGAGGATGTGAAAGCCGGCGATGTCAGGGGCGGCGATGTCAGGGACGGTGACACGACCCGGGTTGATCGAACCCGCTCCCGCCCCGGGGGGCTGGTCCAGGCTCGCCGGCCGCAGGCGGCAGGTGAGCCAATGCGCCTGCACACCACCGATCCGCTGCGCCGGCCAGTCGGGCGGGACGGCGAAGTCCAGCACGCCGCTGCGCGCCAGGCCGTCCGTGGTATCCGACTGCACGGCGAGCGGAACGAAGCCGCCATCGGTCGCGATGCCCCATTCGGGCCGGGCGCCGGCTGGCAACGCGCCGCCGCCGGCGACTTCCAGCGCCACCGTCAGGCGCGACAGCCCGGGCGCCCCCAGCACGGCCGGCTGCGCGATGTGCAGGGCGCGTTCGGCAGGAACCGCACCGGCCAGCAGCGGCTGCACCATGCCGTCCGGGCCGGCCAGGGCGTCGACCGCCGCCTTTTGCTGCGGTCGCCCACCGACCGCAAAGGCGCGTTCCAGCCGGGCGCAGACCAGCGGCAGGTCGGCGTCCGTCTCGAACACGACCGGCTCAGTTTCGCCGGCAACCGGCAGCGCTGCGACCTGCGTACCGCGCGGCACGAGCGGGATCAGCCCGCTTTTCATCACCGGCATAAATGACAGCGGCACGCCCGCCGGCGTCGGTGGCGCCGGGGACAGGCCGAGATCATCGAAAAAGGCGCGCTGGTGCAGTTCCGGCACCCGGTTCAAACGCTCGCTCAACAGCTCTGCGTAATGCGCAAACGCCTGCACCAGGCCGTGACAGAGCGGATCGGCGCTGCCGGGATCGATCGCCAGGCGGCGCATGACGCCGGCGGCGACCTGATGCGCCAGGCGGTCGTGTTCGCGTATCAGCGGTGGCGGGAGGAGCGTCATGCGAGTGGCCGGTCGAGGTAGAACGGATACACCAGGTTGTAGCGGCTGTCGGTCAGGCGCACCCGGTAGTCGATGTCGATCAGCATCTGCTGCGCCTCCTCGCCCGCGCTCGACGCCCGCACCGCCAGCACGTCGATGCGCGGTTCCCAGTCGAGCAGCGCCTCGCGCACGGAAAACTCGGCCATCCCGCGCGTGGCGCTGCTGTTCGGCGCGAACAGGAGTTCCTGCAGCCCGCAGCCGAAGTCGGGGCGCATCACGCGTTCGCCCTTGCCCGTCGAGAGAATCAGGACAATCGATTGCCTGACGCTTTCCTCGTAGCGCGCCTGCGCAAAGCGCTTGCCCGCCCGCGCCACCGGGAAGCCCCAACCGACGCCGAGAACCGGACTTGCCATTGCATGCTCCTTTCGCCGTCTTCAGTTCAGGTTGACCAGCGCGCCCTTGATGTCCACGCTTGCGTTGGCCGACACGTCGATGCCAGCCATCGACTGCAGCTTGATTCCCACCGCGCGGATCGACAGCTTCCCGGTCTGCGACACCAGTTCGATGTCGCCCTGGGCTTCGATCACGATCTTGTTGTCGGCCGCACTGAACACCATGCGGTTGTTGCCGGTCTTGTCGACGATCTCGATGGTTTCCTGTCCGGCGCGGTCGCACAGGCGGATCACATGCCCGCTGCGCGAAGTGAGGCTCCGGTAATTGTTTTCGCCATCGTCGTTGTTCTCAGGCGACGCGTCGCGGCCGTTCCAGAGCGCACCGATCACGTAGGGATGCTCGACGCAGCCGTGTTCGAAGGCGACCAGCACCTCGTCGCCCACCTCGGGCAGGAAATAGGCGCCCCTGCCCGGGCCGGCCATCGGACTGGCGACCCGCGCCCAGTGGCTTTCGTCGTCGCTGCCAAGCCATGGAAACTGCACCCGAACGCAGTGCATCCCCTGCGGGCCGCCGCGGTTGCTGGTGACGATGCCGATCACGACGCCGTAGTAGCGGCCCTCGTCGCTTGAGTGCGCGAGCAGGCCGCGCAACAGATCATCCTTGCTCACGTTGCATTCCTCCTGGCTGCGAAACGGGTGCGATAACCGCTGCGGGGCGAAAAGCAGTGCTGCGTGCTCGTAAGATAGTAGAGCCCGCTGAAGCGTACCCCCAGCCCTTCGATTTCCACGACGCTGCCGGCGCGCAGGCGCGGATCGCCAATGCACACGCCCTCGCCGCAAACGTAACCGAGCGCCATGTCGGAAAACCGTTGCCGGGCGATCCGGTCGGCGTCGGCCTGGCTCTGCACCGGCTCGCGGTCGAGCGCGGAGGCGGTCGGCGCAAACAGGCGGCGCGCGGCGGCCGGTCCGGATTCCGCTCCCTTCATCGTGGCCGGTTCGTCGCCGGCGCCGGTGCGCCCGACCAGCGCCTGCTTGTCCTGTGGGTTCCAGCCGCGCACCTCGAATTCCTGCACCTGGCCCATGGTCGTCAGGCGCGGGTGGAATTCCAGCAGTTCGATGTCGCGGCGCAGCGTCAGCGCCGCGCTTTCGCGCAGCGCACGGGCGCGGAAGTGCAGCGTCCTGTCGTCGGCGAAGACCTCGTAATCGATGCGGCGCGCGCGCGACAGCAGGAATGCGAGGTCGGTCTGGTTGTGCTGCAGGACATAGGAGTGCGTGACCCCGCTGTCCTCGACGTCCGGCGTCAGCCCGGCCGTGCCCGCCAGCGTACTGGCAATGTCGCTGTCCTTCACGTTCGTGAACGAATGAGTCTTGCGCTGCCGCATCAGCCGGTGCAGGCGGTCGTACCCACGCACGGTGAGGATCGGCGGCTTCGCTTCCGGAAAGTGCGGTTCCAGCCCGGTGATCTCGCCGCTGAACAGCGTCTGCGTGCTGTCACGGTAGCCGAGTTCGATTTGCACAGGATTGCCCTCCCGGAACAGCTCGCCGTCCATCCATTTCACCTCCATCGCCACCACATCCCAGCCGCTCAATGTGAGCGTGAACATGCCCATCGCATCGACATCGTTGACGACCGCGACCGCAACCAGGTCGGCCGCGGCGGGCTCCGGCAGCGCGGCGCCGTTGACGCGCACCTTTACTTCCGGCGCCAGGGTATCGAACGCGTCGCGGCCGGCCATGGCGCTACCCCGCTGGCGCGACAGGCCGCAGCGCCGGCAGCAGCAGCGTCGTGCCCGGCGCCAGCTTCAGCGGATCGTCGATGTTGTTGGCGTCGGCGATCGCGCGCCACTTGCGCGGATCGCGGTATTCCTGGGCCGCGATGGCGGCCAGGGTCTGCCCCTGCCGAACCGTCCAGACCTTGGCCACGTCGGCCGACATCAGGTTCTGTTTCTTGATGTCGGCCTGGTTGGTCTGCCATTGCCGGAAGCTGCACCTGGCCGTGGCCCGCACCGGCGTGCCATCTTCCATGAACAGCGTGTACTGCTGGTCGAGCTGTTGCAGCACCCCCTGGAAGAAGACCCCGCGGCTGCCCCACTTGAGCTGGCACACGGGCGGGCGGTGCTTGTCGCCGTGGGTTTCCACGGTCGTCAGGTGCAGCAGCTTGCCGGTGTAGTCGGTCACGCTCTGCTTATCCAGGGTCGGGCTGTCGTAGGTATCGAAGAACAGCTCGATGCCGAGGGTGCCCGGCTGGGCGCCGGTGTACTGCAGCTCCGGATTGTCGCGCTTGGCGGTCTGCTGGCTCTGCCATTGCGCGCTGCGGCTGACCGACAGCCGGTTCGGATTGAACATCGCGACGATACAGCAATCGGCGTTCTTTTCGTCGAACTGCAGCTGGCCGCCGGGCAGCTCGACCAGGATGGTCAGCTTGTCTAAGGCCATTTTCCTGTCCCCCGACGCTCTTGCTCGACCACGAGTCTGTCCATGATCGATTGCCAGATGTGTTCTTCAAGCTGCTCCAGGTCGAGCTCACGCTGTGCGGCTATGTCCGGGTGCGATAGCCCCTGGCCTGCAGGGACTGCTTCGGTGGTCACCGGCACTACGCCGTGGCTGTGGGCGGCGCTGTGGTCAATGCTGTCGGCAATGCTGTCGGCGCCGGTCCAGTCTTGTGGTTCGTGCGCAGCGGGAACGAGGTGTATGCCGCTGAGCCGGGGTCGCCGGGCAGGCGGCGCAGGCGCAAGGAACGGTACGCCTGTGGTACCGTCGCTCGCCACGACGGGCGGCAGCCCCTGGGCACGAGGCGGCCGGGACTGGCTGGGCGACATTGCTACCGGCAATCCATGGCCGGCACGGCTGCCCGATGCCCGCCATGCCGGGCCGGTGCCACTTGCGGCCCAGTGCGCAGTAGACAGCTGCGGCAACGTGGCCATCCGCCGCCGCGTCATTGGCAACGGCGTTCGGGCCAGCGGGACGCGCGCACGCCAACGTTTCGACTCCGCTGCTTCTGCCTCGACTTCTTCTTCGATAAGGGGTGGCGTTGCGTCATGGTCGAAGCTTGAATCCAGTGTGACGTCGCTGCTCTGGTCTGGGGCATGCCTTGTCGTTCCAGCGGCTCCAGCGAGTATTTCGCCCCCTGTTGCGGCCAGTGTTGTGGCCAACATGATGGACGGAACATCCTGCACACCACGCCCTGGCCCGGAACGCGACGCGGACCCGGCGTCCCACGATGCGTCGGGCGCGCCTGGGGCCAGGCCTGCATCGGCCCTACCTGTGCCGGCGCCGGAGGGATTCAGCAAGATTGCACGATTGGCGTTGCGGGGCGCCGCCTCCGTCGCGTGACCTGCGCCCGCCTGCGCTTTGCCAGGGCTGGCGGCGATTGCGCCGCCAACACCGATGGTCAGCGGCGCATGGACAGGCCGCATGCGCTGGGCCAGCCGCTGAAGCGGCGTCAGCCCGACGCGGGCAGCAACCGTTCCGCGGATAGAACGTGCCGCGAGAATATGGGCGCCGGGCTCCTCGCGCAGCGCCTGCAGGCGCCGGATGGCCTGCAAGGGATACGGCCGACGTATGCCGTCCGATGGTGTTTCCGGGGGCGACGTCTGTCTCGATGCGGCAGGCGCAGGCAGGGTCTGCGGCGGCACTTGCGGCACTTGCGGCACTTGCGGCACTTGCGCTGCCTGCATCAGCCATGCCGCATGCGGGAAAGCCGCCGTACTGTGTTGAGCTTGGCCCGCAGACGACAGGTCCAATCGCCGCCGCGCCGCCGGCTCCGATACGCCCGCCATGCCAGGGCCAGCAAGGTCTTCCGCGCGGGCCGCATACGGGCCAGGGCGTACCGGTTCCTGCTCGGCCGGTGCACTGGAGCCAGCCAGGCTGGCGGTTACCGTGGCCGCTCTCATCACATCGACAGGAGCGGCTGGCCGATTCAACCCCGGGTTAGTCAAGACGGCATTGAATGGGGTCCAGGTGCCGCGTGTGGATGCACGCCAGGCCATTTCAGCCCGAGTGAAAGTCCATCCCGGGCCGGAACGAACGCGATCCATGACGTTCCGCTCATGTGCGAGCCAGGGTCTTCGTCCCGCACCCATGGGCAACGGAACACGAACGAACGGCGCCGGCGACGAGCGCTCACTTGCCCCTGCGCCACTTACAGTGCTCTCTGTCGCCCATGCCCCCGACGTGCGCCAGGAATCCGCAGGCCCGGGCGGCAGCGTGGCCGGGGCCGCATGAGACCCGCGCGTATCCGCTGGCACGAGGGGCGCCGCACCCGGCGCGCTTCCGGACATGCGAGGCAAAAGCGCGCGCATGATTGCCGCTGCTGGCGCCGATGCACGGGCGGGTGACGTTGCAGCCTGGGATGTCCGGCCGTGGGGTTCAGGCGCCGCGTCGGGACCTCTTCCCAGGCCTTTAGCCTCCGGGCTGGCGCGGACAGCACCCGGCACTCCGGCTGCGGCCAAACCGGCTTCGTCCTGGAATGCGTCGCCGTGGACGGCGTTGCCGTGTGCCGCCGTATCATGAACCGCGGCGTCTTGAGCCGCCTCGTCGGATGCCAACATGTCCTTTGCGGCGGCGTCATGTGCCGCCTTGGGATAAGCAGCGCCGTCATGTGCTGCCTTACGAGAAACAGCGGCGTCAGGTGCTGTCTGACTATGAACGGCAGCATCATGTGCTGCCAGACGATGAACAGCAGCGTCACGTCCAGCCTTGCCATGCAAAACGTCGTACGGCGCCCTGCCTTCAACGGCAGCGCCATGTTCCGCCCGGCCGCGACCAGCCCGTTCGAATGCTGCCACGTCCTGACTAGCAGCATAGTAGGCTGCCTTGCCATCAGCGTCAGCGCCGTATTCCACCACGTCATTCACAGCAGCGTCGTATGCCGGCCTGCCATGGACGGCAGCCTCCCACTCATCCCGCACGTCGGCGCCGCCGCGCGCTGGCCTGCGCAGCATCCGTTCCGACAAGATCGCCGCAGCATTGCCAATGTCCTTCTGCATCCGCAGCCGCTGCAGGCGCCTGGTGAAGTAAGCATCCCGCTCCAGGACCGAAAGCGCCAGGCCGGTCCGGTCTGCTGCCGACCTCATCCGCAGCGCCGGACCCGGGCAGGCATGGCGCCGCCACGAGCCCTCGCCCAGCGCACTGCGCAAGCGGTCTTCCGTGCCCAGCGATTGGGCCGGCCGCATAGTCTGGTCGATCACGGCAACACTCCCCGGTGCACGAGTTCGATCGACTCGAACGCGATCGCCGACACATCCGCGCGCAAATTCGCCCCGGTCCACTTGACGGGACAAGCTTCGCGAAAATTCCACGAACGCCGCCGGGCGCCCTGGGCGTCGTGCAGGAAGAGCGCGACGTCACGGCGCACGATCTTGCCCTGGCTGACATCCTGATACCAGGTCCACAGGTAGGCGACATCGCCCATGCCGCGTTTCAGGACCAGGCGCGACGGATACCGGGATGGTCCGGCCAGCTGCCATTCGCGGTCGTTGATGCCGCCGACGCGCAGGTTCTCGACCTCGGTTTCCATTGCCAGGCCGGACACTTCACTGAAACCGGCCACGCGCTGCTGCCCGATCTCGATTGAAAAGGCAAAGGCGAGATACGGGTCCTGCCGCTGCGCCTGGCTGGCTGCCACGCTATTGGCCATCGTCGTCCCCATTGCTGTTGATGCGCTCGTTGATCTTTGCGATTTCTTGCAACCACTTGTGCCGCTCGAGGTGGTCCAGCGCCATCAGCTCGGCGTGGGGCCAGTGGAAGTGGTACGCGACGTAGGCTACCTCCTCGTACAGCTGGTCCAGGCGGTAGCCTATGCCTCCCCCGATCCGGGCACCTCCGCTTCGAAACGTTGCTGGCAGCCCGGGCACACCACCTGCATCCGGTTGTGTCCGTTTTCGTTGATGCGGCGGTACATGTCTTCCAGGTAGGCGAAGTCGGCCGCGAACATTTCTTCCATGACCCGGGGATTGACTTGCCGCAGCTCGCCCAGGCGGGTCACCACCCGCGACAGCAGGATCACGGCCAGGTAACCGGGGTTGGACTGGACGCGCGGGTCCTTCATCGGCGCGATCTCGTCGTTGGCCGTGGCAAGGCGCATCACGCCTTCGCGATGCAGGTTGCCCTCGCCGTCCACGTAGCCGCGCGGCAGCGCGAAGCTGAATTCGGTTTGCAGGGTCATTTGGTTCTATCCAGGCCTTCGTGGGTGATTTCGAGGGTGTCGATCGCCACCTCGCTCGTGGTGGCGTTGAAGCCTGGCCCGGTCCACTTGGTTGGCCACGCGGCAACGAAATCCCACTGCGCAACGTCATTGCCCTCGTCGTCCATCAGGATGATCGAGCCGTTCTTGCGGGCTTCCTTGATCTTGCCGTCCATGACCTGCTTGCGCCACTTCCACAAATCAAGGTCATCCGTAATGCCCCGTTTCAGCGTGATGTTCGAGAATTTCTTCAGTCCCGGCAGCTTGTTGATGGTTGCCGTCTTGTCGTCGCCTTCGCGGTAGTCCACCGAGTCCGTTGCCGCGTCGAGCCCGGATGCATCGCGAAAACCGGCGCGCTCTATGCCGTCGATCTGCACCCTGAACTTGAAACCCCGGAAAGGGTCTTTGCGGGTAGCCATGCCTGAGCCCTCCTTTATCAAATCACCGCGCGAATACCCGCGCGAATATCTGCGCGACTAAGCGCGCGCCCGTCCACGGGAATGCCGACGGCCGCGCCGCCGGCATGCTGGGTGATGCGAACCACGATGAATTCAGCCGGCGCCAGCGGCGCCAGCCCCACTTCGGCCACGACCATTCCGGCCGCGGCCACCTCGCGCAGGTTGGTTTCGGCATCGCACTTGACGTGGAAAGCCTCGGCCGGCGTGCGCCCGGCCAGCGCGCCCGCGTCGTACAAGGCCTGGCAATAGCTGCGCAGACGTTGCTCGATCCGTTCCCACAGCCGGGCATCGTTGGTATCGAACACGAGGTCGGCGCAACCGTGCTCTACCCAACGCGCCAGGCTCAGGAACAGCCGCCTGACGTTGACGTAGCGCCAGAAGGGTTGCCCGCTGAGCGTGCGCGCACCATACACACGGATGCCGCGGCCCGGCACGCTGCGCAGGCAGTTCACGCCCTTGTCGTTGAGTGCCGCAAACTGCTCGTCGTCGATGTCGGGATCGAGCCGCACCACCCCGTGCAGCAGCTCGTTGGCCGGCGCCTGGTGCGGACCGGCGCGCTCGTCGGTGCGGGCATAGACGCCGGCCACGTGGCCGCAGGGCGGCACGCTGACCGTGGCTGCACCGTGCTCCGGATGCGCCGTCGCGTCCAGGGCGCGGCGTGCCGTCTCGACGCAGACCCAGGGGAAATACAGGGCGCCGGCCTCGGCCGCCAGCGCATCCCACTGGCGCAGGGCCGTCTCGACACGGCGTTCCGTCGCCGCGCGTTCCGTCGCCGCGCTTCCCGCAGCAGCAGCCGCCGCTCCCTCGCCCGGCAGCGCATCGAGGATCGCGAAACGGTTGCCCATGCGCCGGCAATGTTCGAGCACCACACCCTGGACCTCGATCACCGCCGCGGACGCATCGCCCTGCGCCAGCATCATCAGGTCCGGCGCACAAACCAGGTCGATCTCGTCCAGGTCTTCTAGCAGGCCCCCTGGCCGCAAGGGCGCCGCCAGGGCCGCCGCCATCGCGGCCGGGTTCCGGGCGCCAACGCCCGCCGGCACCACCACACAGCGCCTGCCGCCATTGTCGAAGAAGCCGCGCAGCGCATGGCCGAGATAAGCCCCCTCGGGCATCCCTTCGAACAAGCCGTCGAACTGCTCGCGGCGCTGCACCAGCCGGCAGCCCGGATCGGCCGCGCTTGCGGCGCCCCGGCACACGCCGAACCCGATAAAGGCAGGGATGCAGGTGCGTGGCGCGCCCTGATGCCCGGCTCCCTGCCACCGGTGTTCGACATACACACCGGGGCCACGGGCCGCGCCTGCGCTGCGATCGGGTCGGATGTCAACAGCCATGTCCGCGCCTTCCGTTCAAGCCTGCCGCTGCCCGGTGGACTGGGTGATCCGGAAGATGACGAACTCGGCCGGCCTGACGATCGCCACCCCGATCTCGGTCACCACCTGGCCGATATCGCGCACTTCAGGCGGGTTCAGCTCGGCGTCGCACTTGACGTAGAAAGCTTCCTCCGGCGTGGTACCGAACAGCGCGCCGGTGCGCCAGATATTGGTGAGGAAGGCCGTGATGTTCAGGCGGATCTTGCCCCACAGCGCAGGATCATTCGGCTCGAACACGATCCACTGCGTGCCTTCGTCGATCGACTTGACGAGGAAGAGGAAGGTGCGCCGCACGTTGACATACATCCACTCGGTGTTGCGGCTGCCGCCGATGGTGCGCGCGCCCCAGACCGTCACGGCGCCATTCACCTTGCGGATGCAGTTCACGCCCTGGGGATTCAGCAGTTCCTGCTTGGGCTTGCTGACGTAGTACTTGACGTTCAGCGCGCCCAGTACCGTGACGTTTGCCGGCGCCTTGTGCACCCCGCGTTCCTCGTCGGTGCGGGCGTAGATACCGCAGATGTGGCCGCTGGGCGGCACCACGATCCGGCCCTGGTACTTCTGTTCGATGTTGCGCGACGGGTCCTGGTCGAGCAGCTGCCTGGCCGGGTCCGTCACTTCGATATGCGGGAAATAATACGCCGCGTTCTTGTTGGGCGACGGCAGTTCGTCGCCGGCGCTGTAGTCCAGCTGGCTGATGTCGAGCTTGCCCTCGCTGTCTTCCACCGTTTCCGGACTGTCGAGTACGGCGAAACAGGTTTCGCGCCGCTCGCAGAAGGTCACCAGCTCGTCCCAGGTGGAGC
Source organism: Massilia sp. IC2-278 (assembly GCF_020708045.1). GTDB lineage: Bacteria > Pseudomonadota > Gammaproteobacteria > Burkholderiales > Burkholderiaceae_D > Telluria. The sequence continues at coordinate 617,163 of NZ_JAJFES010000001.1, read as the reverse complement.
GGTCCTGCGGCAGGCCGGGCGCGGCGATGATGGCCAGCTCGTCGATCGATTCGAACATCTCCAGTGCGCGCGGGAGCTGCCCCGCGATGTTGTCGGGGTCGATCCTGGCCACGAAGCAGCGCGTACCGCCGTTCCGGAAGAAACCGTTGACCGCATGGGCCAGCGCACGGTGCCCGGGAAACATGGCCTTGCCATCGGTGGTATCGGCGGAGAACTGGCCAAAGCGCGAGGTGAACTCGGTGAAGTTCGTGCACAGCTTGGTCACGCAGGGCTCGACGGCGACATCGAATTCGGCCAGCACATAAGGCCGCAGTTCCGACACCTCGCCCACCGCAGGCTCGGCAGGCGCTTCGCCTTCGAGTCCCTTGATGGCATTTTCCAGGCCCTGCACGTCGTCCTGCAGCCCCTTGGCGGCGGCCTCCAGGGCGTCGGCGCGCTTGCCGGCGGCGGCCAGCTCGCGGCGCCTGTCTTGCAGCTGCTTTTCTTCGTCTTCGCTGCGCTCCGCCTTGCCCTCCAGCGCGGCGATCGCAGGCGGCAAGGCCGTCAGGGTCCGCTCGCCCTCGCCGCGCTCCTGTTCCTTCGCGGCCAGCTCGGCGCGCGCCTTTTCGAGCTGGAAGCGCTTGGCCGCGATCTCGTTGTCGATGATCTTGCGCGAACTCGCCTGCGGATTGGCCGCATGCCGCGCGGCGACCGGGTCGTAGCGCGGATTCGGCTCGGGATAGACGATCTTGCCGGGAACGATACCGATAAAGCCGACCGTGTTCGTGCCCACGCCCGTGATCGGCCGCTGCGCCGAAGGAATCTCTTCGACGTACACGCCCGGCGCCAGATACGAGGTTCTCATGTCACATTCTCCCTTGGTCATGTCCCTGCGCCACGGTGATCTCCGTGACGGCAAGCTGCGCCTGCCCTCCCGCGCCGGCATCAACCTGCACCACCTTTGCCCCATGGGCGCCGCCGCTGGCCGCCCGTGCCTGGGCGACGTAACGGCCGGCCGGGCAATCGAGGAAGAAGAACAGGCCATCCGGACCGCTGCGCGCCTGGGCCGACACGGCGCACACGCGAACCGGGCCGGGGCCAGCGGCGCCGCGTGGGCCAGGTTCGGCGGGCGCCGTCCACAGCGTCACGGCCGCATCGCGCAGCGGCGCGCCGGCCGTGTCGAGCACGCGCCCGCCGACCCGCACCACGCGGCGGATTTCTTCCCATGCGCCGGAGCGCGTCATGGTTCCCTTCATGGCCTGCTTCATGGTCTTCCCCCCGGCTGCAGCCCCACCCTGATGCGCTTGTCGGTCACCAGTTTCACCGGCCGCGCCGGGCCGGCCTCGAGGGCAAGCGTGACGGTATAGTTCAGCGCCGCCTTGGGCTTGCCGCCCAGCGCCTGCCAGAATTCGCCCACGCTTTGCAGCCGGCCGGGCTGCAGCATGGCGACCGGCGGCGGCAGGGCCTGGCCAAGCAATTCGCCTTGCAGCACGTCCTGGGGCAAGGCCCGGTGGCGCAGCAGCGCACGCATGACTTCTCCCAGCAGGTGGTGCTCATCCTTGGCGGGGTCGGTGACGGTCGGCCTGGGCCAGGCGGTGATCAGGTACGAGGCATCCACCCGCACCGGCGCCGGCCGGCTGAGCGCCGTGGCGTCGCCGGCGCGCTCGACCCATGCCTCGCTCTCGCGCAATTCGAGGTTTTCGCGCAGGTCGTACAGGAACAGGTCGATGGCCGGGAGCGTGACCGACTGCGGCGGAAACGCGTCGTCCGGCGCCGCGAAGCTGATCTCCACCTGGTCCACGAACTCCTCGCGCAACTCGCGCAGCAACAGGGTGGACAGGGTCTTGTCGAGGTCGTAGATCATGGACAATGGCGCAAAGTGTCGGGTTCGGGGGCGGGTCCTTGCCCGCATCGCCCGTTCAATGTAGTAGCCGACCTGCCATCCCGTTTGATTCCGATCAATCGCGTTACTTGGGCATCCGCCGACATAAGGTACGAAGTTTCCGCAAGTTCCCGCAAGATTATTGCCACGAAGCGCGAGCTAAAAGCAGGCTATAGCGAAACTCCATATCGGTATCTACTTTGTGCCAGATCAAAGCCCGGACAAAGGAGAAGTTGAATCTGGACGTCGTTCATGCCATGTGGGAGGTGCCTTGATATTGCGAATCGTCCGGTGGCTAGCCGCCGGCATCCTGTCGATCGCCAGCGCGCTGACCTGCGCGAGCGCTGTGGCGTCCCTGGGGACCCTGGTCCTCAGGCAAAGCGCACCCGGCGTGGTGATCGTGTCCGGGCAACTGGCCGGGGCGCCGCCGCCGCGTGCCGGCGACTTGCGCCTGCTCTTGCCGGACGGGACCGAAGTAGCGGCAAGCGAACTATCGACGGGCGCGGGCCCGGGGCCGGAGGTCTGGCTGGCGCTCTGCCTGGATCACAGCGGCTCGATGTCGTCGTCGATCAACGACCTGAAAGACGGCCTGGCCGCAGCCGTGCACAGCGCCCTCTCCGGCCCGGACGCCCGGCTGCGCATCCAGACCGTGGCATTCGCGAGCGAGGTCCAGCCGGTGGGCGATTTCTCGGCCAACGCGGACGAGATCGTGACCTTGATCGACGCGCTCCCTGCCGAGACGGCGCGCGACGGCCGGACCAGGCTGTACGACGCCCTCGCCACGGCGCTGGCAAACCTGAAGGAGGCTCCAGCCGCCGCGTCCCGGCACCTGCTGGTGGTGTCGGATGGAAAAGACGAAGGAAGCGCGGCCACGCCCGAGGACATCGCGCGGGATGCCGCGGCGCTCGGCGTCCCGCTCGACACGATCGCCTATGGCGCGCTGGCACCGGGCGCCTCGGCCGCCCTTCGCTCGCTCGCCCAGGCCAGCAGCGGCCAGTTCGTCCTGGCCGGCAATCCGGCCGAGTTGACGCTGGCCATACAGGGCCTGTTGCAACAGCCACCGTCGGCGCGGGTCGACATGGTCTTCCGTTACCCGCCGGCGCCCGACCGGCCGGCCGTCGGTTCGGCCGCCCTGATCCACGCAGCGCCCGGCGCGGCGCCGGCCCGGTATCCGGTGCGCCTCGTGAGCGCAATTGCGGCACCCATGAAGGACGCCGCCGCCGGCCCCGTCCCGGAACTGGTGGCGGTGGCTGTGGCTGCTACGGCGCTGGCCGTGATCGGCTGCGTCGTCCTGTGGAAGCGGCGCGGCAAAACGGATGCGGACACTGGCGCCGACACGGACGCGGACACGGTCGACGCACCCGCCGCGGCGCCGCGTGAGCCCGACGCCGGCATGCCCGGCCGTTCCAGGCGCAACACGGTTGTCGGCGGGTCGTTCGCAGCGCCGGAAGCGGGACGCCCGAGCGCCCTCCTGCTGTGCATGAACGGGCTGCTGCAGGGCCAGCGCCTGCCGATCGAGCACGCCAATGTGCGGCTGGGCGCCAGCCCGGCAAACGAGCTGGTCCTGAGCGGCGACGAATTCGTTTCGCGCGAGCATGCCAGCATCCGCTACGACGCCGGCCACCTGTACCTGCAGGACCTCGATTCCGCAAACGGAACCTACCTGAACGGGCAGCGCGTGGGCAGCTCGGCCATGCCCCTGGCGCCCGGCGACCAGATCCGCTTGGGCCGGACCACCCTGCAGCTGCAGCCTGCCGATTCCCGGCTTGCCGGGAGCGCCCAGCCGCCGTCTTCCGGCCGCCAGCCGACCCTGGTGCGCTCGCGCGAAGACAGCCAACGATGACGGTGCCGTCCATGGCGAAACCCGATGCCGGCCACTGCTCGGTCGGAGCGCGCTCCGAGACAGGTTACGTGCGCGACGAGAACCAGGACCGGATGGGCTGGATTAGGGCGCCCTTCGGCGACGTCTACATCGTGTCCGACGGCATGGGCGGCATGAGCGACGGCGCCCTGGCCGCCGAGCTGACGGTCCAGGCCCTGCAGCGGCACCTGGGCGCCGTGCGCTTCGCCCGCAGGAACAGCGTCAGGCGCGCCTTTGCAGCGGCGAACGAGGCGGTGTATGCGCGCGCCCATAGCGAAGGCGGCGGCACGCCAGGCATGGGCGCGACGGCCGTCGCCGTACTGCTGCACAACGCCAGCATCATGGTGGCCCACGTCGGTGACAGCCGCGCGTACCTCCTCGACCGCGCCGGCCAATGCCAGCGCCTGACGAAGGACCACAGCCTGGTGCAGCGCCTGGTCGACCGCGGCGTCCTGAGCCCGGCGCAGGCGCAAACCCATCCCGACGCCGGCGTGATCGAGCGCGCGGTCGGGCACGCGCCCGGCGTCGAGGTCGACATCAGCCCCTGGCTGCCGCTGCGCCACGGCGACCGCATCCTGGTCTGCTCCGACGGGCTGTGCGGCTACGCCCAGGACGCGGAAATTGCGGCGGTGCTGCGCGCCCACGTCAACCCGCAGGAGGCCGCCGACAGGCTGGTGGAACTGGCCCTGGCCAAGGGCGGCGAGGACAACATCACGGTCCAGGTCATCCGCTACGAAAGCGGCCGCGCGCATGGCGCCATGCGCCCGGTGGATTATCTCGCGGTGGTGCTGACCACGGCCGCCGCCTCGACCGCCGCCGTGCTGATCAGCCAGGCCTATCTTGCCCCCGCCCTGCTGCGCGGACAGGAAGCGCCATCGCAGGCACTGGCGCGGCGCCCGGCGGCGGAAATGGACGCGCTGCATGCGCGGCTCGACGGCATCGAACGGGACCTCGCGCGCCGCTGCGGCCCGGAGCCGACCGCGGTGCCGGCAGCGGCGCTGCACGACGAGGCCGGGCCGCGCCAGGCCGGGCCGCGCCAACCGCAAAGGACAACGCGATGATCGACGCCATGGTCCGCTGGTGGCGCGGACTCAAACTTGGTGGCGGCAGCGGGCGGCCCGGACGATACTGCCCCGCCGGCCACCCGATGGACCCGAACTGGGACACCTGCCCCCGCTGCGCCGCCGAGCAGCGCGCCCGCGAGAAGACCGTGCTCGAGCCACCAGGCGCCGGCACCGACGCCAACCCATCAGCGAGGACCACCATGAACCGCCGCTCCACCTTCATTTCGGACAATGAACCCGAACCGGGCCAGCAGACCGGCCAGCCTGCCCGTCAGCCTGGCGGCCGCGCGCCGGGCCCGGCCGACGCCCCGCCGCAGTTCGCGCGCTCGCACGAACGCAAGATCACCGGGGTGCTGGCGACCTTCAGCTGGCGCCCGCAAGGCCAGCTTTTCGCCCTGTACGAGGGGCGTAACGTGATCGGCTCGGGCCGGGTCGAGAGCGAGGACGGGCGCGAATGCGACGTCCAGATCACCGACGACCGCATGCTGTCCAACGAACACGCCGTCATCCTGTGCAGGAACGGCCGCTACGACCTGGTCGACCGCCACAGTACGAACGGCACCTACATGAACGGTCGCTTCGTCGAAACCGAGGGCGTGGCGCTGGCCGATGGCGCCTGGATCGGCACGGGTGCGACGGTGTGGACCTTCAGGAAGATCGACGATGGCCGGCCGGCGTCCGCGCCCGCCGCGCCAGACACTACCCCGACGCAGCCGACGGAGCCGGACACCAAATTCACCCCGGGCTGAAGCGCGCCGCCCGGGTGGGAGGAGAACCATCATGAAGTTGACCAATTCCGCGACCATTGCCGCGCCCGTCGCCGCGCTCATTACCTGCCTGACGCCGGGATGCGGCACCCCTCAGCGCACCGCCGCGCTCGAATGCGGCGCCGGCGGCGCGGGCGGCGCCTTCCTGTTGTGCAAGGCGCTCGGCGGCAACGACGATACCTGCATGGCGATGGCAGCCGCGGGCGGCGGTGTCGGCGCCACGGTCTGCTACAACTACGCGGGCCAGCTCGAGCAGCGGCGCCAGGCGCTGGCCGGGCGTGAGGACGATCTCGACGCGCAACTGGAATACGTACGCGGCCTGAACCAGGACGCCGAGCAGCTCAACGTGCGCTTGCGTGAACGCGTCGCCGAGATCACCCGCCTTACCGACGACGCGGTGGCGAAGGTCGGCCAGGGCCGGATGACGCAGCAGCAGTTGCAGGAACAGCAGAACGCGCTCGACGAGGAGATCGCGGCCGGCAGGCAGCAACTGGCCCAGGGCCGCACGGCACTGGACGAACTGAAGCGCTACCGCGCACGCCAGGAGGAGCAGGCACGACAGGAACAACAGGCGGCCGGCGAACGGCAGGCAGAGCGCTTGCAGGCGCTCGACGCCGAGCTTGCGAAGAACGAAGCGCTGCTCCAGGAAATCGAACGCCAGACTTCGGCGCTGGCGTCGCAGCGGCAGCGGGTCTGAAGGCCGCGCCAAGGCAAGGGAGCGAGACGATGGCGATCCACCGAGTTGCCGCCTTGCCGATGCTGGCCCTGGGCCTGTGCTTTGGCCTGGGCAGCTGTACCATCAACGAACTCAAGCAGGATGTGCAGGCACGGCAGGCACGGATCGCCGGCAAGGAAAGCCTGCTCGCGGGCGACACCGCGCGCCAGGACAGCCTGCGCGCCGAAACCCGGCAGCTCGAGACCGAGCTGCGGCAATGGGAGTCCTCCCTCGACGAGCTGCAATCCGAGCTGGACCGCCTGCGGCAACAGACCGCCGCCGCCGGAGAGCAGACCCGCCAGCGGTCGCTCGCGAAGCAGCAGCTGCAGCAACAAGTGAATCAGTATCAGCAGCAAGCCGACGCGCTGCGGCAAGGTGGCGACACGAGCGCCAGACTGCCGGTGGAAGCACAAAGGGCCGAACTGGAAGCGAAGCGAAAGCGGCTGAAGCACCTGCAGGGCGAAGTCCGGAAAGCCCTGGAGCTGTTGCTCAATTCGTGATGCGAGCCGCGCGCACAGCCTGTGCCGTACTGGGAGCGGCCGCGCTGGCGGTCTCGGGATGGGCAATGCTCGGCACGCCGTCCGGGCCGGCCAGGCCCGACCCGCCGTACCGGCCCGGCCCGCGCCAGCTGGCGCTGTACACGCAGGCCGTCGAACACATCGGGCGCTCCGCCCTGTTCGCTGACGGCGACAGCGCGCAGCGCATCGTCATCGACAGCCTGAAAGCCTATCTCGCGCAGCGCGACCCCTATTCCGATGTGCTGGACGCGTCGGAATACGCGAAATTCAGGCAGGCCGGGCGCGGCGCCTATGCCGGCGTCGGCATGGAGCTGGAAAAGCGGCGCACCGGCAGCGTGCTGTGCTATCCGCTGCCCGGCAGTCCGGCGGCGCTGGCCGGCATCCTTCCCGGCGAGCAGCTGGCGGCCGTGAACGGCGTGCCGGCAAGCGGCAAGTCCCTGGCTGCGCTCGCCGCCCTGATCACCGGCGCCGCGGGCAGCACGCTGCGCCTGGAGGTCGTCGGCAGCGACGGCCGGCCACGCATGGTGAGCATGACGCGCGCGGTCGTCAGGGCGAAGACGGTATCCGACTACCGGCATGGCGCCCTGCGCATCATCCGTCTCTCCAGCTTCGGGCCCGACACGCGCCGCGAGCTGGACTACCTGGTCTCAGGTTGGAACGCGCGCAGTCCGATCGTGATCGACCTGCGCGGGTGCGGTGGCGGCGATTTCCATGCGGCGGTCGATGCGGCGATGCTGTTCCTGCGCCGCGGCGAGCGCATCGTGTCGGTGCAGCGCCGTTCGGGAACACGCGCCTATGCCAGCACGCTGGCCAGGGACGATCCAATCCCGCAGGTCTACCTGTGGCAGGACAGCGCGACGGCCAGCGCCGCCGAAGTCTTCATTGCGGCACTGGTGGAAAACGCGCGCGGCATCTCGATCGGCACGGCCAGCGCCGGCAAGGGCACGCTGCAGGAGATCATTCCCCTGGCGGACGGCGCGGCGCTGGTACTGACCACGGGCAGCCTGTCCACGCCGAACGGGCGGCGCTTCGACGGACAGGGACTGGCGCCGGTGCAGGCACTGGCGGCGGGCAGCGGCACCGGCGACTATGCGCGACAGGTGGGAGGACAGGAAGCGCCCGGTCGGCGGCAACCGGAGGAAAGGACATGGAAAGCGACACGCTGATCGGACAAATCATCCACACCAACCTGAGCATCAAGAAAAAGCTCGGGCAAGGCGGAATGGGCACCGTCTACCTGGCGGAGAACCTCAAGCTGCGGGAAAAGAAATACGCGATCAAGGTCCTGCGGCGGGAGCTGACCGACAAGCCGGGTTTCCGGGAGCGCTTTTATGAAGAAGCGCGGCATCAGGCCCAGCTCGATCATGCGAACATCGTCCAGATGTACGACTACTTCAATGTGGGCGACGATTTTTTCCTCGTCATGGAATACGTGGACGGCCAGGCGCTCGGCGACATGATCGACACCGCCAACGGGCCGCTTCCGGAAAAGCAGGCATTGGCGATCATCCGCGACGTGCTCGCCGCCCTGAACTGCGCCCACAGCAAGGGCATCCTGCACCGCGACGTCAAGGCATCGAACGTGCTGGTCGACAGCAGCGGACGCGCGCGCCTGACGGACTTCGGCATTGCAAGGCAGGCCGGCGCACGGGGCTTCAGCGAAGCGGGCATGATGCTCGGCACGGCCGAGTACATGAGTCCGGAACAGATACGCAATCCGGAAACGGTGGACCACCGCTCCGACGTGTATTCCGCCGGCATCCTGCTGTTCGAGATGTTGACCGGAAAGCTGCCTTACACCGCATCATCGGCCGCTGAAGTCCAGCGACAACAGATCGGCGCACCCGTGCCCGACCCGAGGGCATTCCATCCCGCGATCGGAAAACGGCTCGCGGCAATCGTCACCAGGGCGATGTGCAAGGACCCGGACCGGCGCTTCCAGGGATGCCTGGAGTTCCAGAAGACGGTCGACGATTATATTCGTCCCCGGCGGCTGTGGTGGACGGTGTGGGCCTTCGTGATCCTGGCGTCGGCGGCGTCGGCCTTCTATTTTTTCCAGACGCGGCCGGAAACGATCCAGGCCGTGCGCGGACATATGCAGTCCGCCACGAGCCAGTACGCGCTATTGTGCCAGCAAGCCAGGACGCTGAAGATGAAGCAGAACGGCTTGCGCCTTGCCAGGCAGTCCGGCAACTCCGGACTGGCGGACGATTTCGCCCGGCAGGTCGTCGACATCCACGCCAACATGAACGATTTCGCCGCGAATTACGTCAAACAGGTCACGGCGCTGACAAGCTACAGCGGCGCCACGGTACGGCAGGCGCTGTCCGAAGGGCCTGCGGAGGGCGACAGCCGGGATCGCGCGCAGTACCGGCAACTGGCGCTGCGCGATGTCCGCAGCATCGTTGCCGGCGGTCCGCCTCCGGATGTGCAGTCGATGGCAGGAAATTGCCCACCCTGATCGGGCGCCGGGGCCGCCTGGCCTTTACTGAACCGAGGAGCCCATGCATGTCTTCGCAAACCGTGATGACCGCCAGCCTGATGTGCACGATGGGAATCGGCGTGTCCAGCCTGACGGTCGTCCCCATCCACCGTGTCCGCGCACAGGGTCAGCCGGCGGCAACGATCGCCGACCATGTTCCACTGGTGAACATCGCGCCCTTCCCCTTGTGTAACTCCATCGCCAACCCCATCGTGGTCGCGGCCACCGCAGCCAAACTCGGCGTGTTCACGCCAGCTGCTTGCCTGCCCAACACACCCGTGCCGTGGACACCGGGCTCTCCTACGGTGTTGATCGGCGGCGTGCCGGCGCTCGGCAGCGGCAGCACTTGCCAGTGCCTGTACGGCGGGGTAGTGTCGGTAGTGCAGCCGGTGGCGGTGACGGTGAATGAACCGTGATGGCAAGCCTCGGCGGTTAAGGACAACAGCGCCAATGCAAAAAGCCCATCAACCGAAGCTGATGGGCTTTTCCTCAATTCTGGTGGGAAGTGCAGAGAATGCGAAGCTGAGGCAGTACCGGCAATAGCTTCGGATGCATTGCTGGGCGCGGGACGGACCCTCGCGCCAGCAAGCATTAGCCTTGGTCCGGTCGCAACCGCTCGTGGATGCGCAACACCTCCACGCAGTGTGAAACGCCGGATGCCTGCGCAAGATCCAGCGCTGACTTTCCTCGGAAGTCCCGCCAATCGGCATTGGCCCCGGCTGCGAGGAGTACATCCACCATGGCGGCGTCGCCATTCCGAGCGGCAAGCAGCAACGGCGTCTGCTTCTTGAAATCCGCAAGGTTGACCAGCTTGGGCCATTTCCTGATCACGCGGAGAATGGCCTCGCGCAGGTTGCGCACGAGCGCGTTGGCCACGGGCGCGACTTCCTTGATCGGGCCGAGCTCCAGAATCCGCGACCTCTGCGCGCGGGCCTGGTACAGACCGCGCAGCCAGGTCATGAGGACGGTTTCGCCCCGCACGTGGCGCAGCCGCTTGTCACGCAGTTCCGCGTTGCGCCCCATCCAGGCATCCAGGCCATCCCAGTCCGCATGCAAGACGAGCTCCATGGTCTCGGTCCCGACGACCGCCTCGGTATGCCTGCGTGCCAGCGGCTCCTCGGCGCGCTCGCCCGGGTACGGCGCATACAGGTCTTCCCAAAAGTATTCCGACACCACGCATGCCGTATCCTCGAGTGTGGGCAGGCTCCCGTCGTCTTGCGGGAAAAGCGTGCCGAAGGCCAGCATGTTGCGCATGTAGCCCTCGTAGTTCCCCAGGCTGAAGCCTACCGGAGGACGCTCGACGACGACCGCGAATGCGTCGCGCGCGATCTCGCCGCGCATGGTTCCGTAGTTGCGCACTTGGCAGGCGTCCAGCGCGGCGTCGAACAGCCTGCGCGCTGCCTCGAACTCGTTGGCCGCCAGGTGGTGCTTGGCCTTGTATTGCAGCACCACCGCTTCCCATTCGCCTAGCGCCGGGCTGGCCTCGGCCTGCGCGAGCAAACGCTCGACCCGCTGCCGCATGTCCCTTGGCCGGTCCGCCCGGCCACGATGGAACAGGGCATGGAGTTGCAGGATGATGGCGCCGAGCGCCTCGCTCGGCGTTGACGCCAGTTCGCTCGCCCTGGCGCTAGCCATTTCCCTGACGCGCAGCGGTAGCTCTGGGGACTGGGCGACCTGGGTCGCTACCCAGTAGCTCGCCAGTTGCTGGAGCTTTCGGAACGGTGCGCCACGTGCAAGGGACTCGATGCAGGACCGGACTGCCGCCCTCTCTTCGTCGCGCGCGGACAGGCGCAGGCATTCGCGCTGGACGATCGCCATCGCCGACACCTCGTCGTACCCGAACAAATCGTCGAGCGGGCTGCCGGAACCTAGCTTGGCGAACGCGCGCGTGAGCAACTCGGACAACTCGCGGGCGCCAGTTGCATGGCGCGATGGCGCGATCGCCAGGAATATGCCTGCCTTGTGCCACGGCGCAAGCTGGCTATCGAACCAGGCGTCCTGTTCCAGTGGATCGTCCGATTCCCTGGAGGCCCGGATTGTCAGGTTGTATCCAAGCTTGAACAGCCCGACGAGCTGCAGCACCTTGTTGCGCGCGGGGTCGGCGCAGTCTTCGTCGAACGCGTCCCCCAGCAGGAACCGCCCAAGCCGGCGATATCCATCCTGTGCCATACGCGCGACCAGCAATCGGCGGCGGACGGTCGCCATCGACGGGGCCGACCAGCGCTCCTCGACGAGCTCGACGAACCGCCGGACTTCGTCGTCTGGCGCCTGGGATGCAAGGACGGCTTCCAGCCTTCCGGGTTGGGTCATGGGGATCTCGTCGCGCAACGCGTCAGCATCGAGCCCCTTTGCGGCTACAAAGTCGATGGCCGCTCGCAGCCGGGCAGCCGGCGGCAGGTCGGGCGATGCCGAAAGCACGCCCTTGAAGGCGAGCTGGGCGTCGTCGGGAAAGTACTTCTCGATGGTCGAGGCGTGTGGCAGCTTCCCCCGGCGCCAGTTCTCGAGTTCGCGCGCTATCGAAGCGTAGACGTCGGTTTCCTCCCTGGCATCGTCGATCCGTTGCTGGCGTGCCTGCGCCGCGCTGCCGCCGAGTCCTACCCTCGCCCGTTCCATGGGCGCGCCCAACAGGTCGCGCAACCATTCGACAACTTGGGCGACCGGCATGACCAGTCGGCGCTCGCCGGCGCGCATGCGCTCGGCGGGCAGGTACCAGAAGCGTCCGCCGGGCATTCCCGCGTCCAGCCGCTCATGCAGTGTCCAGAACGCGAGCCTGCGGCCCAGCGCCGGCGCGTAGGAGTATCCGGACAGAAGCCACAGCACCTGCCGCTGGTCGGCATTGAAGGTCCAGGTATCGAGCTCGATCGTTTTGTCGAAGTTCGCCCACTCGAGGACATTATGCGTGGCGTCGACGCGCGCCATGTCGCCCAGCCCTAGTGCGGCGAATATGTCGTCCAGCAGGCCTTGGACACGCTCGAGGTGGTCCGCAAGCGGCTTCTTCAGGCTGGGCAATTTGTCCTTGTCTTTTTGCTCGAACTTCAAGCCCAAGCTTTGGTGTACTTCAAGCAACAACTCTTCGAATGTTGGGATCGTGGCCATGTAGATAAAGGGAAAGTTTGTATGGAACCGCCATGATCGCGTCGCCGCGGTTCCCGGTCACCGAAACTTCGCAGCCTCCCCCTCCCTTTCGGTTGGCCATGGGTCTGCCGGAAGGGGGGCGCCACGAACTTTCGTTTTGTTATGGCAATACCGTTGGCACGATACACCTTCTTTCATTCCAGGAGAATTCCATGGCCCTCGACCTATCATTCACCCCTCGCCCGGCCGGCCAGCTAGTCATCAACTGGCATGTCACCGAGGCCTGCAACTACAGCTGCCAATACTGCTACGCCAAGTGGGAGGCGCCCGATCGCCAACGGGACCTCGTCCACGATCCCGTCCGCACAAAGGAGCTGCTCGTCCGCCTCTACGATTTTTTCCATCCCGACAACCATGCCAATCCCTTGCGCCAGGACATGGACTGGAGCGCGGTACGATTGAACCTCGCGGGCGGCGAGCCCCTGCTCTATGCAAGCCGGCTCCTCGAGATGCTGCCGGTCGCCCGCGACATCGGCTTCGATGTCTCCTTGATCACGAATGGCAGCCGACTCGATCCTGGGCTCATGGCTTCCCTGGCACCCTCGATCAGCCTGCTGGGACTAAGCATTGACTCGCCGCGCGCGCAGAACAACCGGGAGATCGGCCGGATGGACCGCCGTGGCCGCGGACTCGACATCGACAGCCTTGCCCGCGCCGTGGACGAAGGCCGGCGCCAGAATCCCGCGCTGAAGGTGAAAGTCAACACCGTGGTCAACAAGGTCAACCAGTCGGACGACCTGACCGACGTGATTCAGCGCTTGCGCCCCGACAAGTGGAAGGTATTGCGTATGCTTCCAGTGGTTGACGACCGCCTGGCAGTGCCCCAGCAGGCATTCGACGACTTCGTTAGGCGCCACGCGCACCTCGCGGCCATCCGGCACGTGGAAGACAACCAGGACATGACGGAGTCCTACCTGATGGTCGACCCGATGGGACGGTTCTTCCAGAACGTCGAGGGAGGCTCCGCCAGGGGTTATCGCTATAGCCAGCCGATACTGGAAGCCGGAGCATCGGCGGCATTCGTCGGCATGCGATTCTCCGCGCCGAAGTTCCTCTTCCGGTACAAGCCCCCGATCAAGGCGACGGAATGAGTCCTCCCTCGGCCATGCCCGCGTAAGGCGGAAAGCCCTGAGGACCAGCTTCGACGGCGATGTGCGCTCCACGCGAACATCGCTCGTCGGTTGGATTCCCCACCGACGGACCACAGGCGCGAACCAGCACCAGCCGGTCCAAGGAATTCAAAATATTCCCCTATTGAAATGGTATGCTGACATTACGTTTTCCCGTCACAAGGTACAGAATGCACCCAAATCGAGCCCGGACACACAAACTTCCACCTATCAGCCTGATGCCTGGCGGGAGCGCACCATGAAGAGCGCCCTGTTCGTCGACTTCGACAATATCTATTCGGGGCTGCGACAGCTGGACCAGGCGACCGCCGATCGCTTCGCCAAGGCGCCCACGGAATGGGTCAGCTGGATGATCAATTCGCTGACGCTGCCAGAGCACGCGACGGGCGCGCCCAGGCGGCGCATTCTTGTCCGGCGCTGCTACCTCAATCCTCAGGCGTACCAGCGTTTCCGACCATACTTCAACCTGGCCGGCTTCGAGATCATCGACTGCCCGGCACTGACTACCGGCGGCAAGACCAGTACCGATATCCATATGGTGCTCGACATCGTCGACCTGCTCCAACACGAGGCCCACTACGACGAATTCATTGTCCTGTCGGCCGATGCCGACTTCACGCCCGTACTACGCAAGCTGCGCCGCTGGGATCGCCGCACGACGGTATTGGCGATCGGCTTTCCGTCCGCGGCCTACCGCGCGTCGGCCGATCTGGTCATCGACCAGGACGAGTTCGTCCGTGGCGCATTGGGCATGGCCAAGCCCCTTGAGGCAGAGCGGCCGAAGCAAGCCTGTCCTCCCCCGTCGACCGCGGCCGTGGCCGACCTGGTACGCGCAACGGTCGCAACAGCCAACGGGCCGGTATCGCTGGCCAGCCTGGCAACGCAGGCCCAGGAGCGGATCGACGGTCTGGATGCGTCCTGGTGCGGCCACGGATCATTCGGCGCGCTCCTGCGCGCCAGCGACATCGGGACCCTGCGCACGTCGCCACATAACGGAGGCGTCGTCTACGATCCGGCGCGACATGGGGTGCCCGGGGAGACACCGATATCGGAAACGGCCTCACCGAGTGCAAACGCCCAGGTGCTGGCCGAACTCGTGCGGCGCGAGGTACGGCATTCGGCCGAACCAGTGCCGTGCGCGCGGCTGGCGACCTTGATTGTTCGCCATGCGGGCGCCACACCGGCGGACTGGTATGGCAATGGAAGCTTTCGACGTTTTCTTGAATCACTCGATCTGGCGCCACTGCAGTTCGACTGGAAGGTCGCCGGAGGCCTCGTCTACGACCCGGGACACCAGACACGGGGCAGTACCGCAAGCACTCCTGCCGAGCAGGAGTGGCCCAGTGATCCTTCGATCCTGGCGCTCGCTCGTCAGCTCCACGAGGTCGCTGGCGTGCCCCTGCTCGCACCGGCGCGCTACAGCGCATTGTTTGCGATGCTGTCCGCCGACCTCGACGAACACGGCTATGGTTTCCTGGACACGGCAAAGCGAGTGCGCGATCGCTGCCGCGACGCCGGGAACCCGGTGAGCCGCGCCGATGTCGACTTCGTTCTACGCGGACTCGTATTCCGAGGGCACCGGTTCGAGGAGCATGCCAACTCGGCGGCAGACCTGGCCGCCAAGTTCGTCAACAACGTGCGCTCGCTCTGCCTGCGCGAGCAGATCATCCTGGACGTCACGACAGAAGCGACGATCCGTAACTGGATCGGCGCCGCTGCCTGAGTTACGATCCTGCTCGGAGCGCCAGCCGGCTCACAGGCCGGCGGCGACCAGATCGCGCAACAAGGCTGCTCCCAGCTGGACCCGGTCGCGGCTGTCGAGTTGGATACCATCCCTCGTGACCTTAGGAATATTCAAGAGAAATTCCGGCCCGATCCCGTGCTCCGCGCGCACGCGCTCGAATGCTTCTGCGTGCGACGGCGCCAACGAACGAGCCCGAATTGACAACCCCTCTTCGATGCACCGGATCTCCAGTCCGCTCGCCTTGAGACGCATCCAGCGCGCCTCCGTTTCGTAACCGGTGAACCACGGGCCACCGGGCCAGTTTTCCCAGACTGCGCCCTGGACGGCATCTTCCGGCACATGACTCTGCTGCCGGATGGCGCTGAGGAATGGGTCGCGGTAGTAACTGCTCATTGTTTGTTTGTCCAGCATGCAGAGGCTGTACGCCATCCGGGCATCCGCGCACGCGTAGATGCCAGAGCGGCCCGCTCGCATCTCGGGGTAGCGAACGAAATACCAGCGCCACTCCAGGCCTTTTTCCTCGTGCTGGCCTTCAAGCCAGCCGTTGGCGAAGGATTCGAGCGCCGGCACGACATCCCTTCCCGATCCGCGAGATCGTCGAGCAGGCGTCCGAGCGCACCGCGAACGCCGGCGAGCCGTGCTCGACTCGAGCCGGTGAGAATGTCCTCCCTCCATTGCGAGAGCTCACTGCCCGAGCCAAGCTGTACAAACCGAAGTTTGCTTCGAAGAGAATAGTCGCCCGCGGCAAGCAGCGCCCCGTAAGAACAGGCAGCACATTCGTGGTGGAGAAGAGCTCATGGAAGCTTTCAGCCCGGCGCTGAAACACCTCCGGATCGAGTTCGAACGCTGCCAGGCAACCGCGCAGGAGCGCGTGATCCTCCAGAGCGAACAAGTCGTGCTCGAGATATGGCGCGGTCTTTAACAGCTCGGCTTTCAATTTCTCGTCACTGACCTGCGCCTGGTTGAAGCTCAAGATGCCTTCGAGCGTTCCGTCGACGATCAGGCGCCGCACATCCGCCAGCAGCGCGGGCATTTTTTCGGCACGTAGCTCGTTATTCGATGCCTCGATGAGATTGCGCAGAATGCGCAGCCTTCGAGGAAACTCCGCAGTTTTGCACAGGCGGTGAAGCAACACTGCATAGAGAAGCAGGGTTCGCGGCCACCCAAGGCGCACCTGGCCCTCGCAACACTCGGCGAACAGATTGACCGTGCTGCCCGGTGCGCCGAAGAGAACCACCTTGCCAGTATGACTTGAGCCCGGTGAAGCCGGCGTCAAAGTGAACAGTTCCGAGAACACTGATGCGATGTCCACGCCCACCCATGTGTCGAAGCATTGTTCGAGGAAGTCCAGGTGCGCCTCGGGTTGCGCACTTCCGGGACCGTACACCTGCTCCGCGAGGACGTCGATATCGCCGGATGGAAGCCGCCCGTCGGACCATTCGCAGACCTCGGTAACGAAGCGGAAGTAGCGCAAGAACTCGTCGTCGACGATGTTGTCGCTCCCCCGGTACGGCCAGAGCAGATCAGCCCATGCGCCATCGACCTTCCGGGCGAAGTCCTCGACCCGGCCGGGAGCGGACTGCTCCAGCACTTGCTCGAACCGCGCCTTGAAGTTCTCGAACGGAGTGAGTGGTTTCCCACGCGAGTTCATCTTGATGTAGAGGTCCTCGCTCAGCCCCATCTGCTCGATTGGGAGCAGGTGAAACGAGACCGATGGCGCTTCGGTGTCCACCAGCCGTCCCCAGGCCGCATCGCAGTCCG
This sequence comes from Massilia sp. IC2-278, assembly GCF_020708045.1. Classification (GTDB taxonomy): domain Bacteria; phylum Pseudomonadota; class Gammaproteobacteria; order Burkholderiales; family Burkholderiaceae_D; genus Telluria. The sequence goes on along the minus strand of NZ_JAJFES010000001.1, from coordinate 600,125 downwards.
CATCGGCGAACCGCTCATGGATCGCACCCAGCATGACCAGCATCGACTCGATCGTGGGATCATGCCGCCAGGTGTGCAGGAACCAGTGCTGGTCCTCGAGCCAGGTACGAAGCTCCGAGCCAACGGGTGGGTTCGAACTGGCCAGGCAAGCACAGAAACGCCGTGCACCCGGACGGGTCGCGTACTCGAAACGCTTCCATCCCAGGTCCTGCTCGATCCGGCCTGCACGCCACGCCAGGTACCAGTGCAGCAGGAACAAGGTGGTGAGGCGTTGCTGGCCGTCGAGCGGGCGAAGTGTCCCGTCCATGACGTCGCCATAGATGAAGTCGAGGCTGAGGGATTGTGCGTCGGAGGTCATGACCTCGTGGAGCGCGTCAAGGAAGTCGGCGCGGATGCGCCCAACGGCGACGCTGTCCCGCCCCTGCGCATAGTCGCGCTGGATGAGCGGAATCTCAATGCGTTTCACCTGGGGCGCATCCGGTGCCAACCGGCCGAACAGCCCATTAAAGGAAGTGACGAAACTCTTCATGACAGTGGTACCTCCGTCTGCAGGTAAGCGCCCACGCCGCCTTCGGGCGACAGGATCGCATTCATATAGGCTTCGCGGTCTTGTGCGCTCCAGAAATGCACCTGCTGCGCGTCGGCGTCCGTGTAGTACTTGAGGAATACCTGCCGCGTGCAGACAGGGATGTAAGCCCCCTGCCGGTCGAGCTCGAGGATGCGCTGGCGCTTGACCTCGAATACCGCATTGCTCAATGCGCTGTCATGGCCGCTCGCAAGCAGCGCAAGGTTAGCCAGCGAATGAACCGAATGCGATCCGGCTTGTGCCGATGCGTCCACGAGCGTGAATGCGACCGACACATCGCGCGCCAGCCTTTGAAACGCCGGCCGGTCGATGTTGTCGCCGGCGTCGTCGATCCGGTGCAGCAGCGCCTCGCGCTGGGCCGCATCGATGGCAGGGAGGTCCGCGAGTGCCTGCCGGTGAAGCCGGAGCCATTCCCTCCATTGGTCAAGCCTGGTGAGGCCCTCCGCATGCTGGGCGTGGATGTGCTCGAGCGACCATGCTTGCTGGCGATAGGCACGGAAGGAGTAGCGCTCGCTCGAATCCTTCATGCGCCGTACCGTCTCGACGTTCATCAGGAGCAGCACGCGGGAGCACTTCTGCATATCGGTGTCATAACTCAACGATGTGACCGCCGACGGCGTCAGGTCGAGCGTTTTCCGGATCTCGGCGTCCAGTAGTGCCCCGAACTCGCTTTTCGCCCTGCCAGACGCCAACGCGACGAGCTCGCCGAAGCGATGTCTGTGGGACGTGTTCGAGCAAATTTCCTACCAGGGCCGTGTACGCGACGGGCTAGCCGGTTCGGTCGGGATTTCGAAGGCAGTGATGCTGGCAACGTCCGGCCGGGTTGGGCCGGCATTTTGACAGTGAGGTCCGTCGCGCGCTAAAAGTGGGAAAGATCAACAATTCGCGCAATGGCATAATGCTTTGGCTATCGTGAATGCCGATATCCACGTCTTTCAGCAAACGAATGACATCAGCTTGTCGGAAGCCAAGCTGGCGAAGTTTGCCAAGCTGAACAACGGAAGAGCCTATGATATGGCACTCGGTCCCCGCTGAATCGACACGCTCGTGCCTATGAGCGCCTGCAAAGAAGGCTCAGTATCCAGTCAAAAATCCTTAGCTCGGAAGCCTGCTCCTGGCTGCGCATTCAGCGACGCACGCTGGAACGAATCAGCGAGCAATCGGATTCCACGTTGGTCAGACTGTGCGACATGTTGAATACGTCTTCGCGTCGACGCCCTGCCGTGCAGCCATACCGCTTGGGGCAACTGGCTGGAGATATCGTGAACACTCGTCCTCCTGGCTCCTAGGGCTATCCCGGCGGTAAACCGGCAGGCCTACCGAGTGTTTCGGCCACGACTATCGTGGTTGATGTCGGCAAATTGAACGAAAATGGAGTCAGTGAAACGATCGACTGGTATGAAACGGGGTCGCACTGGTCTGGGCCGCCTGCTTGGCAAATGCGAACGCGGACTAGGCGAATACACCTCGCATCATTCGGGTCGTTCATACATATTGCCTGGTTCTCCAGAGGATTAGCTGGAAGCGCCTGGATGGGCACTGTCGGCAGAACCGCACTGTCGCGCGTAACCGGCAGGTAATCTATTCTGACGTTGATGTCAGAAACCGGTTCACCAAACGCCAGATAGCCCGGGGAATTTCTGAAGATCGCAACTTCGCGAACCCGCTGCATCGCGGCGGCGTCTGAGAAGTCTGTTTTGGCAGCCAGCTCGGCTGCGCGACGTGTAACCTCCTGCAAAGTATTGCAGATATACAAAGCACGCGCTATTTCGAGTACGCCGAAAATCAGCGTAAAGAAAATAATCGCGACCAGAGCGAATTCGACAGCAGCCACGCCTGCTTGCTTCCGCTGTTGGAGACATCTGTAGGAAGATGAGTTAATTGCCCGCATAGCGCATCGTCACATCTGTCAATAATGTCATGCTCCGCCCCCCTAGGATCGCGAAAGGCATACGCATTTCGATTGAAACTCGGACCGTTGTCGGAACCCTGGCTCCGCATATACGAAAGTCGCAGTCAACATTGACGTACTTCAGTTCTCGAACATGGTCCATTACAGAGGTTTCTTCCTCGACAATTGCTTGCGCAAGCTGAGCGACTAGCGCGGGTGCATTGCCGGGTCCCGGAGTACTGATCTCAACCTGGGTTGCTGTGGAAAGAAACCTGGCTGCGTTGTAGGTTGCTTTTTGCATGACCCCGTAATACCAGAATATCTGGGCAAATAAGACCAGGGTCGTTATCAGCGTAACCAGGATGGGAAGCAGTATCGCCATCTCCACAGCCACACCCCCGTGTTCCTTCCAGCAAACGGTGCTAAATGGTGGATTTTTCATGGGTAAAGCTTTATAAGGGCGCCAAGCGATTGTTCAGATGCGATCCCAGCAAACTCGCCATATAGTGTGTTGGGTTTTGCCTCAACCGTCATGAAGAACTTGCCGACAGCGAGTACTGTTGCACGGTTGCCAGTCACGGGGCAAGCCAGCAGGGGAATATTGAGCACACGCCGGCCTTGGACACCGATACCTACAGGTTTGGTCGAGTATTGAGCGCTAGTCTGCACGTATGGTGTAGCTGGCGGGTAGCTCTTTTGCTTCGGCTTTCCAGGGTTGTAAAGGGTGGCCCAATCGCCGCTGCCGAAAGTGCCATAACCGGATGCCGGCTCAGGGGAACCCGCACTGAAAGACGAGTATCTGGCCGCCTTGGCATATGACCACAGTGGTCCGAACATCTTGTCGGTCGTTGTACTTGGCGTCGCCTCGGGGCCAGCCACCGTCCCGAGCTTGCCTCCGGCTAAGGACTGAGCTGCCGCCTGTCCACCTGGAGTAACTTCCATCCAAGGAACACTGCCGTCGTCGTACGTGTACTGTTTGATATTCGTATCCGGCGGCGCTGTTTCAGGTCTGCACGGTGGCGTATAGGACTCGAACCGGGAGTTGAAGGAACTGTGTAGATCGGCGAGGGGGAAAGGCGACGATACGACGATTTCTCCTCCTGTTACTCTCGCCATCGCCATCGTGCCGGTGCAAATGAACGGTTTTACCGTGTCGACACTGGCAGCCTGGACTATTCCCGGCGTTCCAGGTGATACAAAGGGATTGATGAGGAAAGTGGCACCGGCAGCGTTCGAGTTCGGATTCAACTGCATGAGGTCGTAAGAGACGCCGCGCCGGAACCCATATTCTTCCAATTCCCCGGCACCACGATCGCGGCCAGCTTCAGAATGCATTGCGCAAATCCCCATAGGCGTCACCCTGATGGCAGTACGCCCGGCAATCGCGTGCCCGCTGGTCGATACAACGGCAGAATCCGCATCGAGGACGCTCATGAACACGGTGTTCACTCGGCCGTACTCAGCGTCTAGCCCCTTGGTGTCCACCTGGACATACGAGAGCCCGCCGGGCTGCGCCAGCGCCGTGGCAGCACTTACCCATGGACCGGTGGGCGTCCGACCAAATTCAATGGCTGCGTCCGACCATTCCATTGTCCGGCTGGAGTACATATAAGACATCCCACCAACCACACTACCCGGCAGTGTAGCGAGACGCTCCGATGCTCTTCGCAGTGCCATCGTCACGCCTGCCGGCGTCCCGTTGAGTTCGGCTGCGGCTGCGAGCGCCACCGTGCTGGCCACATTTTGCATCTCCACCTTGCGGTTATAGAGCATTGAAAGACTAAGCGCCAAACCCATGAAGCCCATAATCACTATTAGCGACCCGGCGAACATCACCGCGATGGCGCCCTCCTCACGGCGAAACGCTACAGCCCTTCGGGAAGCGAGCTTGGCACCTATTGCAGCACCCATTTTCTTGATCCTCCCATCTACGCGTTGACACCGGTTCGATCAGGCCATCCAAACAGCGAGTCTAGCTTCCAATGTCCTTATATGATTGATTCAACGCAATTGTTGTGAAGCAACATATCAGATTAGTCGTGATGACGTCCGCCCATTGATGCAGCTCATCGGGACTTATATTGCTCTTAATAATTCGCCGACGACACGTGCTACTGACGTTATGCAGCGCAGCAGCGCCATCCGGCATTGCGCTGTGCACGAGTCCAGCGTGACGATGTGCTGAGCGTCAGCAGCTCGATGCGGACCGACTTTGTCCGCGACGCCTCGGAGCAGGCGCTTTACGCGCGTCAGCCGGAACGAAACGAGCTGGTCCATCACAGCGATAGGGGCTCGCAATATGTGTCGATAAAGTACAGTGAGCGCTTGGCGGAGGCCGGCATTAAGCCGTCTGTGGGCAGCCAGGGGGACAGCTACGACAATGCCTTGGCCGAGACGATTATCGGGCTTTACAAGGCCGAGTTGATCCACCGCCGCGCTCCCTGGAACACGCGGCAAGTGGCTCGACGGTCAACACTGCCGGGTTGTCGATGAAGCGCTCTGGGTGCATCTGCCTTCAGCGCAAAATTGGGTAGAGACATGGAAACTCGAACAATCAGCACAGGCGTTGAACTGCGCCAGGTTACTTTCAAGCGTGGCCCTGAAGGGCTGCTCCCAGTCAGGGCCATGGCTGGCCCGGCAATTCAAGTACAACGCGCCCGCTTCCCAATCGACGATCTTGTGACAGTACTCCACATCCCCGCCCTTTCCGCGGACGTGTACACGTAATGGAAGTCGAAAGGAATTTTTTGGGGCACGCCCGCCAGACCCGAAGGCGAGCGCAAGAGAACAGATGTGCTAACCCGAGACGCAAAAAGAAAAAGGCCAGCTTTCAAGCTGGCCTCTTCAGTTCGCTTCCGACTTCCCAAATTCCCCCCAAGTTCTTATGCTGAACTCGCTGAGGCAATCTAGGTCGTTGAATCGTAACGATAAATTCTGGTGGGAAGTGCAAGTTTCGAACTTGCGACCCCTGCAGTGTGAATGCAGTGCTCTACCCCTGAGCTAACCTCCCTGACAACGAGGAGTATTATGCCAAAAACTTTCTCCACCGTCAAACTATTGGCGAATATTTTCTCCAAACACATTCGCCTTTCACGCCTTTGTCTAATCCGGCCAGCAATTGCTCGTGATGCGACATCTCCTCGGCGCTGGCCGGCACGACGATAATCTCGCCCAACGGCACCGCGTCGAGCAGCATGCCGCCGCCGGTTTCCTCGACCTCGACATCCATCGACAGCGAGTTCTGGCCACGCGTCATCGACAGGTAGACGTCGGCCAGCAGTTCTGAGTCGAGCAGTGCGCCGTGTAGCTTGCGGTGGGCGTTCGACACGCCGTAGCGGTCGCACAGCGCGTCCAGCGAGTTGCGCTTACCCGGGTGCATTTCCTTGGCGAAGACCAGGGTATCGATCACCGGGCCGCAGTAGTCGACGAAGGGTTTCAGTCCGAGCCGCTGGAATTCATGGTTCAGGAAGCCCAGGTCGAAAGGCGCGTTGTGGATGATGATTTCCGCGCCCTCGATGTAGGCGCGCAGTTCCTCGGCGATTTCGTGGAACTTCGGCTTGTCGCTCAGGAATTCGGTGGTCAGGCCGTGCACCGCGAGCGCGGCCTCGTCGGACTCGCGCTCGGGATTGATGTAGCGGTGATAATTGTTGCCGGTCAGGGTGCGGTTGACCAGCTCGACGCAACCGATTTCAATGACGCGGTCGCCAGTGCGGGGGTTCAGGCCTGTGGTTTCGGTATCGAGAACGATCTGGCGCATGGTTCAAAAGTGATGAGTTGAGGCAGGCCCGCAGTATAGCGCAAGCCGGCCCCGCTCAACGCTTGACCGTTGCCGCGCCGCGGTTGGCCAGCACGTCGGCGCGCTCGTTGCCCGGATGGCCGTTGTGGCCGCGCACCCAGCGCCATTCGACCGTGTGCTGCTGCTGGGCCAGGTCGAGCGCCTTCCACAAATCGTCGTTCTTGACCGGTTCCTTGGCCGCGGTTTTCCAGCCGCGCGCCTTCCAGCCGTGGATCCATTCCGAGATGCCCTTCTGCACGTACTGGCTGTCGGTGTGCAGCACTACGTCGCAGGGACGGTTCAGCGTGCTCAGCGCCTCGATGACCGCCTTCAACTCCATGCGGTTATTGGTCGTGTTCGGCTCGCCGCCGAAGATTTCCTTCTCGTGGCCGTCGGCGGTCAGGAGCGCGCCCCAGCCACCGGTGCCGGGATTGCCCTTGCAGGCGCCATCGGTAAAAATTTCCACTTTCGTCATGCTGGCTTTCTTTATTTCCGGTTTATTTCCTGCTTGTTTCCTGCTTATTTCCTGCTTATTTCCTGTTCGTTGCCGGCACCGCCTGCGGCGCCCGGCTCGACTTCTTGTTCCACGCCGGCCCGATCAGGTGCATGCCTTTCACGCGCTTGATCGCATGCACGATGTACACTGCGCCGAGATAAGGCCACCAGCGCCCGCCCGCCCCTTCCATCATGGCGAAACGGTCGAGCCACTTGGCGGAGCGGAACGGTGGCGCATAGCAGCCGAAATGGCTGCCGCCCACGCTGAGATTCAACAATTTTAACCAGTCTTTCATGCGCGGCATAGAAATGAATTCCCCCGCCGCAGGCAGGTAGCCATGGCTGCCCAGGCGCTGCAGGCCCTGGCGCATGCCCCACATGCTGGCCGGATTGAAGCCGCAGATGATCACTTGCCCTTCCGGGATCAGCACACGCTCGACCTCGCGCAGCACCTGGTGCGGCTCGGCCGCGAACTCGAGCACGTGCGGCAGCACCACCAGGTCCAGGCTTTGCGAGGCGAAGGGCAGCTCGGCGAAATCGAGGGCCACGGCGATCTGCTTGCCGCTGGCGGCGAACGCGAGTTCGTCGGCGGTCGAGGTGCGGGTGGCGGCCTGCCATTTGTTGGGCATGCGGTTGGCAGCCAGGGCGTCGATCTGCGGCACGCCGATCTGCACCGCGTTGTAGCCGAAGATGTCGGCGGTGAGCTCGTCGAGGCAGGCTTGCTCGAAGGCGCGCACGTAGGCGCCGGCCGGAGAAAGCAGCCATTCGTCGAGCGCTATAATGGATTTTTCGGAAGCAGCGCTATCCATGCCTACCCTCAATTGAAACCATGACCGATACCCCAGCAAACACGCAACCCAGCGCGCCGCGCAATGATTTGAGTGTCCTGACCGTGCCCGCGTTCAAGGATAATTATCTTTGGCTGATCCACGACGGCAGGCATGCGGCCGTGGTCGACCCGGGCGACGCCGCGCCCATCCTGGCGGCCCTGGCCGAACATGGCCTGACCCTCACCGCCATTCTACTCACCCATCACCATGCTGACCATATCGGCGGCGTGCCGGCGCTGCTGGAGAACGCCCGGGTGCCGGTGTACGGGCCGCGCGATGACGGCATTGCCGACGTCACGCATCCGCTGGCCGAAGGCGACCGCGTCACCGTGCCGGAACTCGGCCTGGAGCTCGAGGTGCTCGATGTGCCCGGCCATACACTGGGCCATATCGCCTATGTGCGGCGCACGCCTGGCCTGCACTGGCTGTTCTGCGGCGACACCCTGTTCGCGGGCGGCTGCGGGCGCTTGTTCGAGGGTACGCCCGTGCAGATGGCGGCATCGCTGGAAAAACTCGCCGCCCTGCCGGAAGACACCGAAGTGTATTGCGCGCACGAGTACACGCTGTCGAACCTGCGCTTCGCCCAGGCGGTCGAGCCCGGCAACGAAGCCCTGGCCCTGCGCGTGAAGGACGAAAGCGCCAAGCGCGCGCTCGACGTACCGACCGTGCCGACCAGCATCGGCCTGGAACGCCGCACGAATCCCTTCCTGCGCTACCGCGAAGCGGAGATCGTGGGCGAACTGGTGAAAGCCGGCAAGCTGGCCGAGGGCGCCACGCCCTTGCAAGCCTTTGCCGCCCTGCGCGAGTGGAAGAACGTGTTCTGAGTTGGATGCGACAAGCCGCCCGGTGCGCAAACGCCGGGTGGCTTTTTCAGGGTTCAAGAAAGATCAGATTTCCTCGTACAGCGGCAGCGTCAGGAATTCCGCGAACTGCTCCGAAGTGGACATTTCTTCGAAAATTTCCGCCGCCCGCGCATAGCTCGGGTTGTCGCCGTTCGGCGCGGCTTGCTTGGCCTTGGCCAGTTCCTCCGGAATCATGGCGCGCACCATCTCGGCGGTGACCTTGCGGCCGTCTTCGAGCACGCCCTTCGGCGAGCGGATCCACTGCCACACCTGGGAACGGCTGATCTCGGCCGTGGCCGCGTCTTCCATCAGGTTGTGGATCGGCACGCAGCCGTTGCCAGCCAGCCAGGCGCCCAGGTAATGGATGCCGACGTTGATGTTGTAGCGCAGGCCCTCTTCCGTGATCGGCGTTTCCGGCTTGAAGTCGAGCAGTTGCGCGGCCGTGACCTCGACGTCCGGACGCAGCTTCTCGATCTGGTTCGGCTTGTCGCCCAGCACCTTGGTGAACTCCGTCATGGCCAGCTCGACCAGGCCAGGGTGGGCGACCCAGCCGCCGTCGTAGCCATCGGTGGCGTCGCGCGCCTTGTCGTTGCGCACGCCGGCCATCGCGGTCTCGTTCTTCGCCGGATCGTTTTTAATGGGGATCAGGGCCGACATGCCGCCGATCGCCGGTGCGCCGCGCTTGTGGCAGGTCTGCAGCAGCAGCAGCGCGTAGGCGCGCATGAAGGGCGAGGTCATCGTCACCTTCGGGCGGTCGGCCAGGCAGAAGTCCTTGTCCAGCTTGAATTTCTTGATGCACGAGAAGATGTAATCCCAACGGCCCGCGTTCAGGCCGGCGCTGTGTTCGCGCAGCTCGTACAGGATTTCGTCCATCTCGAAGGCAGCCAGAATGGTTTCGATCAGCACGGTCGCGCGGATCGTACCGCGCGGCAGCCCCAGCGCTTCCTGGGTGGCAATGAAGATGTCGTTCCACAAGCGCGCTTCCAGGTGCGATTCCATCTTCGGCAGGTAGAAGTATGGCCCGGCGCCGCGTGCCAGCTGCTCCCTGGCGTTGTGGAACATGAACAGGGCGAAGTCGAAGATGCCGCCCGAGATGCGCTTGCCGTCGACCAGCACGTGCTTTTCGTCGAGGTGCCAGCCGCGCGGACGCACGACCAGGGTCGCCACCTTGTCGTTGAGCTTGTACGACTTGCCGTTCTGTTCCAGCGAGATGGTGCGGCGCACGGCGTCGCGCATGTTGATCTGGCCGGTAATCTGGTTGTCCCAGTTCGGCGCGTTCGAATCCTCGAAGTCGGTCATGTAGCTGTCGGCGCCCGAGTTCAGGGCGTTGATGACCATCTTGCGCTCGACCGGGCCGGTGATTTCCACGCGGCGGCACTGCAGCGCCTGCGGAATCGGATCGATCTTCCAGTCGCCTGCGCGGATGTGTGCGGTCTCGGGCAGGAAGTCGGGGCGCTCGCCGGCGTCCAGGCGCTGCGCGCGTTCGACGCGGGCGGCCAGCAGTTCCTGGCGGCGCGGCTCGAACCGGCGCGTCAGGTCTGCCACCAGTGCCAGCGCTTCCGGGGTCAGGATCTGCTCATAGCCGGGCTGGATCTCGGCGCGAATCTCCATGCCGGATGGGGTTGCGATCGTCATGCTCGTACTCCTCGATGTGATTGAATGCCGGTGCAGCCAGGCTGGCAGGATAGCGCGATCCAGGCCGGCTTGGCGTTTGTCATAGCATCAAGTATATTCAACTCGAAGTCATCAAACGATACATTTATTCATATCATCTGTGCGTTTTTGTCATAGATGAAAGCGGAGCGCATGGGCAAATTCAGGGAAATCAACACCTTCGTCGAAGTAGTGGCGCGCGGCAGTCTGTCGGCGGCGGCGCGGGCCGAGGGCATCGCGCCGGCCATGATCGGGCGCCGCCTCGACGCACTCGAGGCCCGCCTGGGCGTGAAACTCCTGCAGCGCACCACGCGCCGCCTGGCGCTCACCGATGAGGGTGCCGCCTTCCTGGAAGATTGCCAGCGCATCCTGGCCGAGCTGGAAGAAGCGGAAAGCGCGGTGTCGGCGCGCAGCGCCCATGCCAAGGGCCACCTGCTGGTCTCGGCCCCGGCCGGTTTCGGGCGCCAGCACGTGGCGCCGCTGCTGCCCTCCTTCCTGGCCGAGCACCAGGATCTCACCGTCAACCTGAACCTGAACGACCGCGTGGTCGACGTCGTCGGCGAAGGGGTCGACGTGGCGATCCGCATCGCCAGCCTGGGCGACTCCAGCCTGGTCGGCGTCAAGCTGGCCGACAACCAGCGCGTGGTAGTAGCAGCCCCCGGCTACCTGAAGCGGCACGGCAGGCCAGGCTCGCTGGCCGACCTGGCGCGCCACAATTGCCTGGCGATCAGCAGCGAAGGCAGCCAGCGCGGCTGGACCTTCCGTGAAGGCGGCAAGACGGTGACGTTGAAAGTGGCCGGCAACATGGTGTGCAACGACGGCGCCGTGCTGCACGAGTGGGCGCTGGGCGGGCGGGGCCTGGCCTGGCGCTCGATGTGGGAAGTGGCGGCGCAGATCGAAGCGGGCCAGCTGGTGACGGTGCTCGATGAATTCGCGGCGCCGGGAAACGACATCTACGCGGTATTTGCCCAGCGCCGTCACTTACCGCTGCGCGTGCGCGTTTTCGTCGATTTCCTGCGCCGGACTTATGCCCAGCCGGATTATTGGCGGCGCTGACCGGTATAGAATTTATCGGAATTAACGGAACAACCACGCAGCGGTCAATTCAATGGACGAAAAAAAATCCCCGGCATGCCGAGGATTTTTTCATCGTGATACAGCGGCTGAAATTACAGCGGCTGGATGTTCGATGCTTGTTTGCCCTTAGGACCCGAGGTCACGTCGAACGAGACGCGCTGGTTCTCTTGCAGGGACTTGAAGCCTTGGCTCTGGATTGCCGAGAAGTGCGCGAACAGATCTTCGCCGCCTTCATCAGGGGTGATGAAGCCGAAGCCCTTCGAGTCATTGAACCATTTAACGATGCCAGTTGCCATTACAATTTCCTATTTCAGTTAAGTGGGCTTGCGCCCGTTTATGATCGTTTGAAGAAGCAAGAAAGAAATGACAGACAGACTGCACTACTACCTCGAACCCAACGATCCCGTATTATACCGAATAAAACACCGCTTACGCATTTTTCGCAAAATAAAAAAGAAAACGCGTAACAGTGCCTGAAACCAACTTTCAAGGTCAGCGGTATTCGATTCGGCAGTAAGGAGAATATAGGACAACGAAGGGTGGCAAGTTTGCGGTGGATCAAACGACTCGGCGTTGGACTTTTGAATTACGGCAAGGGAGAAAATCCGGCGCCATGGTAATGCGGCGGCGGCGCCCCCAGGCCTGCCGCGAGGAAACCGTCCAGCTCCCCCAGCCAGGCGCTCCAGTCGCCGGCGCCCACGGCGTCGAAGGCGCGCAGCACGCGCAGGCGCTGCTCCAGGGCGCGTGCGCCGTGGCCGAGTTCGCGGAAACCGAAAGTCACGGCTGCACCCGCCAGCGTGTGCAGCAGCGACTGCAGCTCCGCCACCAGCGCCGGCGTCGGCGCCTCGGGCAGCAGTTCGCCGCGCGCCGCTGCCAGCTGGGCCAGCGTGGCCGGCAGCCCGGCGCGGAAGCGCTCGTTCGCCGCCGTCAGGCGCGCGAAGAAGGCGGCATCGACCGGCCCGGCCATGCGTCTGCTTACTTGGTGCCGAAGATGCGGTCGCCGGCGTCGCCCAGGCCCGGCACGATGTAGGCGTGCGCGTCCAGGTGCGAGTCGAGCGAGGCCACGTAGACCTTCACGTTCGGGTGCGCGTCCTGCACCACCTGCACGCCTTCCGGCGCCGCCACCAGGGCCAGGAACAGGATCTGCTCGTCGGCCACGCCGCGCTTCTTGAGGACGTCGATCGCGTGCACCGCCGAGTTGCCGGTCGCAACCATCGGGTCGCACAGGATGAAAGTGCGGTCGGTCACGTCGGGCAGGCGCACCAGGTATTCGACCGGCTCGTGGGTTTCCGGGTCGCGGAACACGCCGATGTGGCCCACGCGCGCCGACGGCACCAGTTCCAGCAGGCCGTCGCTCATGCCGATGCCGGCGCGCAGGATCGGCACGATCGCCAGCTTCTTGCCGGCAATCACAGGCGCGTCGATCGTCACCAGCGGGGTCTGCACCGGGCGCGTGGTCAGCGGCAGGTCGCGCGTGATCTCGTAGCCCATCAGCAGCGTGATTTCCTTGAGCAGCTCGCGGAAGGTGCGGGTCGAGGTGTCGTGCTCGCGCATGTGCGACAGCTTGTGCTGGATCAGCGGGTGATTCAGGATGTAGAGACTGGGGAAGCGCGGGTCTTGTTTCATTATCGACATATCTTTGTTCGGTGACGGGGCCGCCGGAGTGCGGGCACGGCGGCCACAGGAGCGTATAAACCCGCCATTATCCCAGTGCGGCGCGAGTTTGTCCCGACTGAATGTAGAAATTTGTATCTAGTGGACCAGTGCGCGCGCCAGGATGGCCTCGACATCGAGTCCTTCCGGCAAGCGACCGAAGGCGCCGCCGGCGTCCTGCGCGATGCGCGAAGCAACGAAGGCCTCGGCCACGAAGGGCGGCGCGTGGCGCAGCAGCAGCGCGCCCTGCACCGCGATCACCAGGCGCTCGGCGATGCGGCGCGCACCGGCCTCGCCTGCCCTGCCCAGGTCGTCGCCGAGGCGCGCCACGTAGGCGGCATAGCGCGGGTCGAGCGCCGCCGCCGGCGCCAGCTCGGCCTCGAGGGCCGCGCGCGACTCCTGCGGGTTCTTGCCGAGCGCGCGCAGCACGTCCAGGCACATCACGTTGCCCGAGCCTTCCCAGATCGAATTGACCGGGAATTCGCGGTACAGGCGCGCCAGCGGGCCGTCTTCCACGTAGCCGTTGCCGCCCATGACTTCCATCGCTTCCGCGCCCAGCATCGGGCCGCGCTTGCAGATCCAGTACTTGCCGGCCGGCGTCAACAGGCGCCCGAGCGCGCTTTCCAGCGGGTCGTCCGGGTGGTCGAAGCAGCGCGCCAGGCGCAGGGCGAAGGCGGTCGCCGCTTCCGATTCGATGGCGAGGTCGGCCAGCACGTTCTGCATCAGCGGCTGGCTGGCGAGCGGCTTGCCGAAGGCGGCGCGACCGCGCGCATGGTGCAGGGCGTGGCAGAGCGCGGCGCGCATGATGCCCGCCGTGCCGACCACGCAGTCCAGGCGCGTGTGGCTGCCCATCTCGAGGATGGTCGGGATGCCGCGCCCGATGGCGCCGACCAGCCAGCCGACGGCGTCGCAGAACTCGACTTCCGAAGACGCGTTCGAGCGGTTGCCGAGCTTGTCCTTCAGGCGCTGCACGCGGATCGCGTTGCGGCTACCGTCGGGCAGCCAGCGCGGCACGAAGAAGCACGACAGGCCGGCGCTGCCCGCTTCGTCGGTCTGGGCCAGCACCAGGTGGGCGTCGCACTGCGGCGCCGAAAAGAACCATTTGTGGCCGACGATGCGCCAGGCGCCCTCGCCTTCGTCGCCGAAGCGTTCACGCGCTTCAAGCGGCGCCATCTCGGCGGCCCGCGTGGTGTTGGCGCGCACGTCGGTGCCGCCCTGCTTCTCTGTCATGCCCATGCCGACCAGGGCGCCGCGCTTCTGCTCCACCGGCAGCGAGCGCGGATCGTAGTCGCGCGCCAGGATCTTCGGCAGCCACTTGGCCGCGATGCGCGGGGCGCGGCGCAGCGCCGGCACCGAGGCATACGTCATCGTCACCGGGCACTGGGCGCCGTTCTCGACCTGGCCGAACAGCAGGTAGGCCGCGGCGCGCGCCACTTGGGCGCCCGGGCGCGGATCGGCCCAGGGCGCGCTGTGGGCGCCGGCGCCGATCATCAGCGCCATCAATTCGTGCCAGGCCGGGTGGAACTCGACTTCGTCGATGCGGCGCCCGCTGCGGTCGAAGTTCACCAGGCGCGGGCCGTTGGCATTCGCCACCCGCGCCAGGTCGAGGACCTCGGCGCGGCCCAGGCGCGCGCCCAGCGCGTCGAGCTCGTCCGCGGCCCAGCCGGCGCCTTCGCGCGCTACCGCTTCGCGCAGCGCCGGGTCGCAGCGCAGCAGATTCACGTCGCCAAACGGCGGCGCCTGGTTGAACACCTCATGCGTATCGAATGAATTCATGCCGTCCTCCTGCTTCCCGCACCAAGCTGGTGTAAAATGTTGCAGAGAAGCATCATTTGTACCGATGACGCCTGCTCCACGTGCCCATGGCCGGTGACAATCCCCTGCGCTGCGGGTATTGTTAACGATCCGGCAAGAGGCTAGCGCAAAGCGCACATTCCGGCAAGGCGCCCCTGCTGTAGCGCAAGACAAGCGCAAACATCGCGCGGCGAAGGTGAATTTTGATGCCTCTTGGAATGGTTCAGTGATACAGTCTCCCGTGGTTTGATCAACTTGCATGCTTCCACCTGTTGCCGGTGTGGCGCGTGCAAGCCGAGAATAAGGCAGAAATTCAACAATGCGCTCCAGTTCCTCCGCCGTGCCGTTCGATCCGCCGCGCCCGATCCAGGCGCGCAGCGGCTTCGACAGCCTGATGGAGGCGGCGGGCGACGTCGTGTTCCGGGTCGCGCCTTCGAGCCGGATCCGGCTCGCCAGCCGCCGCGCCCAGCGCCTCGTCGGCCTCGGCATCCCCCTCGAAGGCCAGCTCCTGACCGCCATCGTGTCGGAATTCGACCATGCCGCCCTGCGCACCGCCTTTGTCGACGTGCAGGCCGCGGCCGAACCGGTGCTGGTGCGCGCGCGCCTGCGCTGCGGCGAACCCGGCGCCGAGCGCGAGACCTGGTTCGAGCTGCGCATCGCCGCCTGCGAGGACGAAGGCAAGGACGAAGACGGCGGCGAAGCCCTGCTGGTGGTCGGGCGCGACATGAGCGCGCAATACGCCACCGAGGAGCGGCTGCGCCACATGGCGACCCACGACGCCCTCACCGAACTGCCGAACCGCCTGCTGCTGGCCGACCGCATCCGCATGGTGGTGGCGAATGCGCGCCGCTCGGGCCAGGGCTTCGCGGTGGCGATCGTCGGCCTGGACGGCTTCAAGAAGGTCAACGACGGCGTCGGCCATCCGGTCGGCGACGCGGTTCTGCGCCAGGCCGGGCTGCGCCTGCGCAAGGCCCTGCGCGACAGCGACACTCTGGCGCGCATCGGCGGCGACGAATTCGTCGCGGTCCTGCCCGGCACCGCCAGCGCGGCCCAGATCAAGCTGGTCACCGGACGCATGCTGGCCACCCTGCAGTCGCCGTTCGAGGCCGACGGCCACACCATCTATCTCGGCGCCTCGGTCGGCGTGGCGCTGTACCCGCAGCACGCCGAGGACGACAACGGCCTGCTGGCCCTGGCCGACGCCGCCCTGTCGCGCGCCAAGGAAAGCGGCAAGGGCCGCGCCATGGTCTACAGCGCGCGCGAACAGGGCCCGCCGCAGCACGACATCTCGCTCGAAGCGGCAATGTTCAACGCCGTGCGCGAAGGCGAGTTCCTGCTCTACTACCAGCCCATCGTCGACGCCCGCACCCGCTGCATCGAGGGCTTCGAGACGCTGATGCGCTGGAAGCACCCGACCTTGGGCATGGTGCCGCCGGCGCGCTTCATTCCGATCGCCGAAACGAACGGCTTGATCACCCTGCTCGGCGCCTGGGCCCTGAAGGCGGCCTGCGCCCAGATCCGCCACTTCGAGGAAGCGGCCGGGCGCGATCTGTACATCTCGGTGAACATCAGCCCGCGCCAGTTCAGGAACGACAAGTTCCTCGACGTGCTCGACGAAGCGCTGGCGTTTTCCGGCACGCCCGGCGACAAGCTGGTGCTCGAGATCACCGAGGGCACGCTGATGGTCGACCCGCTGCACGCCGAGACCATCCTGGCACGCATGGCCGAACGGCGCGCGCGCATCGCCATCGACGACTTCGGCACCGGCTACTCCTCGCTGGCTTACCTGAAGCGCTTCCCGATCTCGGTGCTGAAGGTCGACCGCGCTTTTGTGAAGGATCTGCCCGGCGCGCAGAAGGAAGCGGCGATCTGCAGCGCCGTGCTCGACATGGCGCGCCACCTCGACTTGTCGGTGGTGGCCGAAGGCGTCGAGACCGAGGAGCAGCTGGCCTGGCTCGAATCGCGCGACTGCCGCTACATCCAGGGCTACCTGACCGGCAAGCCGATGCCGGCCCACGTGGCGATCGCCGCCCTGCAGGATAACCAGCTGACGGCGCCGGTGCCGTCCGAACCGCGAAGGGGAAGCGGCCAATGACGCTCCAGTCACCGACACAGCCGCACCCGGCCGGGGTCGACGCCCGTGGCCAGGCCACCCTGGCCCTGCTCTGGGAACGCATCCGCCGCCAGGGCGACATGCCCGGCTTCACGCGCGCCATCAACGCCATCCTGGCCTCGATGCGCGGCGAGGACGAGCGTGAATTCTCGATGACGCAGACGGTGCTGTCGGACCCGGTCCTGACCCAGAAGGTGCTGCGCCTGGCCAACAGCGGCATGTACTCCGCCTTCGGCCAGCGCGTGAACACGGTGTCGAAGGCGGTGCTGGTGCTGGGCACGGAAGCCATCGGCCACCTGGCGCTGGGCCTGAAGCTGATCGAGGAACTGGCGAAAAGCACGCCGGATTCGGCGGTCGCCCACGTCGAGATGGAAAAGGCGGTGCTGGCCGGGATGGTGGCCCAGCAGGTGGCCGCGCGCGCCGCCACCCGCGACCCGGAAGAAGCCGTGGTCTGCTCGATCCTGCATTCGCTGGGGCGGATGATGGTGACCTTCTACATGCCCGAGCGCTGGACCCAGCTGCAGGCGGCCGCCGGCCCGGGCGGCGAAGACGGCGCTGCGCCGGCCCTCCTCGGCCTGAGCCTGGAGCAGATCGGCCGCGCCACCGCCGAGCACTGGGGCCTGCCGCGCAACCTGGTGGCCGGCATGCGCAGCGTCGAGCCGGGCGAGCGCGCTGACGTCTTTGGCCACGAGGACTGGCTGGCGGCGCTGGGCACCATGTCGACCCGCTGCGCCAACTCGCTGTGGAACGACGACGCCGCCGGCGCCGAACAGGTGCGCGAACTGGTCGGCGCCTTTGCGCCGCTGCTGGGCGTGGACGCCGAGCAAATCCTCGGCGCCGTCGACAAGGCCAGGCTGGAAGCGGCGAACGATCTGTCGATCGCGCCGCTGGCCAACGCCGCCGAGAAGCGCGCCAAGGTGGA
The DNA here is from genome assembly GCF_020708045.1 of Massilia sp. IC2-278. GTDB lineage: Bacteria > Pseudomonadota > Gammaproteobacteria > Burkholderiales > Burkholderiaceae_D > Telluria. The sequence continues at coordinate 582,494 of NZ_JAJFES010000001.1, read as the reverse complement.
CGCCGTGCAGCGCAAGCGCGAAGCCGGCAACCGCATCCTGATGAGCGGCGTGGCCGACATGCGCGACGCCGGCCCGAACGTCAGCGCCGGCCAGATGACGGCGATGGCGCTGGAAACCATGTTCAAGGGGCTGTCATTCACGCGCGCGTTCGCTTTTCTCCGCAACCGGCGCGAAGGCAAGTACCTGGCCAAGATGGGTCTCGGCGAAGGCGCCCGGGCCCTGCTGCCGCACCTGGCCTTCGACGACGCCTACGAAGCCAACGTCTTCCACGCGGCGCTGGCCAGCGACCGCGTGATCTTCATCGAGAACGCGCGCGACCCGAAGTTCGCGGCCAAGCTGCCATCCTGGTGGCGCGGCACGCTGGCGCAGGCGCGCTGCTTCGTCGTGATCCCGCTGTGCATGCAGGGCCAGCCGGTCGGCTTCGTGTACGGCGACTGGGACGACACCTTCCCGTCGGTGCACCTGAGCCAGGGCGAGTTCGCCCTGCTGAACGACTTGCGCGCGCTGGTGGTGCGCACCGTCGAGCGGCGCGCACATCCGGAAGTGGCCGCCGTCAGCGGCAAGGCCTAACTACACCACGGATCAGATCCGCGGCGTTTCCACGCGCACGTCGCCGCACTGGGCGCGCGCCATCAGCGCGTGGTCGATCAATACCAGCGCCAGCATCGCTTCGGCGATCGGCGTGGCGCGGATGCCCACGCAAGGGTCGTGGCGGCCGAAGGTTTCCACGGTCGCCGGCTCGCCGGCCTTGTCGATCGAGCGGCGCGGGATGCGGATCGAGGACGTCGGCTTGATCGCCAGCGATACCGTGATGTCCTGGCCGGTCGAGATCCCGCCCAGCACCCCGCCGGCGTGGTTGCCCACGAAACCGCCAGGCGTCAGTTCGTCGCCATGCTCGGAGCCCTTCTGCGCCACCGAGGCGAAGCCGGCGCCGATCTCCACGCCCTTCACCGCGTTAATCCCCATCATCGCGTAGGCGATGTCGGCGTCGAGCTTGTCGTAGATCGGCTGGCCCCAGCCGACCGGCACGCCGCGCGCGACCACGTCGATGCGCGCGCCGATCGAGTCGCCGGCGCGGCGCAATTCGTCCATCGCCGCTTCCATGCGCGCGATCAGGGCGGCGTCGCCGGTGGCGGCGAAGAAGGGATTGTTGGCCACGTGTTCCCAGCCTTCGAACGGCACCTCGATGTCGCCCAGGGCGCGCATGCAGCCCATGAATTCCACGCCATGGCGCTCGCGCAGCCATTTCTTGGCGATGGCCCCGGCGCCGACCACCGGCGCGGTCAGGCGCGCCGAAGAACGGCCGCCGCCGCGCGGATCGCGCACGCCGTACTTGTGCCAGTAGGTGTAGTCGGCGTGGCCGGGACGGAAACTCTCGGCGATGTTGCCGTAGTCCTTGCTGCGCTGGTCCTCGTTCGGGATCAGGAGCGCGATCGGGGTGCCGGTGGTGACGCCCTGGTAGACGCCGGACAGGATCTGCACCCGGTCGCCTTCCTGGCGCTGGGTCACGTGGCGCGAGGTGCCGGGCTTGCGGCGGTCGAGCTCGGGCTGGATGTCGGCTTCCGACAGCGCCAGGCCAGGCGGACAGCCGTCGATGACGCAGCCGATCGCAGGGCCGTGCGACTCGCCGAAGGTGGTAACGGAAAACAGCTTGCCGAAGGTATTGCCGGACATGGTATGCGGGACGAGTGACGAAAAGACCATTCTACCAGCACCGGAGGGGGATGGAACGGCTTCCAGCCGCGCCGTCAAGTGCGATCCGCAGCCCTGAAGTGTTGCCTTACAGAATTTATTTTTGTATCCACACAACCAGGAAGCGCCGGTTGCGGACTTTTGCCGCTATACTTGGTCGCGATGAAATGCCGAGCTTAATCCTGGAGACGCAACAATAATGCCCGCATCGATTACGCCCGGAACCGGCTCCGACGCGCACGACGACCTGGTTTTCCTTGACGAAGCGCCGCCCGCGCCACCTGCCCCGCAAGACGCACGCGCCACCTGGCGCATCCTGGTGGTGGACGACGACGCCGACGTGCATTCGACCACCACCTTTGCCCTGGCCAACCTCGAGGTCCAGGGCCGGCCGCTGGAATTCCTGCACGCCTATTCGGCGCGCGAGGCGCGCGAACTGCTGGCGCGCGTGCCCGGCATCGCCGTGGTCCTGCTCGACGTGGTGATGGAGCAGCCCGACGCCGGCCTGCACCTGGTGCGCCACATCCGCGAGACCCTCGGCCTGCAGGAAGTACGCATCATTTTGCGCACCGGCCAGCCGGGCTATGCGCCCGAGATGGACGCCATCCGCGACCTCGACATCAACGACTACCGCACCAAGTCGGAACTCACCCGCACCAAGCTGTACACGGCGGTGGCGGCCGCGGTGCGTTGCTACCAACAGTTACATACGCTCACCCTGGGACGCGTGGCGCTGGAACGCATCGCGCGCGCCGGCGCCGAGCTGATGAACCTGCACGTGCCGCGCGATATCGCGCGCGCGGTGCTGAGCCATGCAGCCTCCGTGCTGCTGCAGGAACCCGGCGGCGTGCTGTGCGTGAGCGACAGCGGCGGCCTGCAAGTACTCGGCGCGGCCGGTACCTGCACCGCATTCGAAGGCGGCGCCATGGAGCGCCACAACGACTCCGAACTGCATACCCTGGTGGCACGCGCCCTGCGGGAGCGCGCCAGCCAGCACACCCCCGAGCGCCTGGCGCTCTACTTCGCCGGCAAGTCCGGACGCGACTTCGCCGCCGGCCTGTATTTGTCCGAAGCTCTCACCGAAGGCCGCCGGCGCCTGCTCGACGTCTTCAGTAGCGTGGTGGCGGTCGGCGTCGACAACCTGGAACTGGTCGGGCGCCTGAACGACGCCGCCTTCTACGATTCCCTCACCGGCCTGCCGAACCGCGCCAGCCTGATCGAGCAGCTCGACGCCCGCCTGGCCGCTGCCAGAAGCGCCGCAGAGGGAGCCGCAGAGTCGGCCGACGTCACGCTGGCCCTGGTCGACCTCGACCACTTCGCCGAGAGCAACGACGCCCTCGGCCACCAGTTCGGCGACATGCTGCTGGCGGCGGTGGCGGCGCGCCTGCAGGCCAGCCTGGCAGGCCTGACGCTGGCGCGCATCGGCGGCGACACCTTTGCCGTGCTGGGCGCCGACGAAGCCTGCACCCCGCAGGCCCTGCACGCCCTGTTCGCCTCGCCCTTCGCCATCGATGGCCAGGACGTGCGCGCCTCGGCCACCATGGGCCTGGTGCGCCTGCGCGAGCACGACGGCAGCGGCGCCGACGCCCTGAAGGACGCCGACATCGCCCTGAAGCGCGCCAAGACCCGCCAGCGCGGCGGCCACTTCTATTTTTCGCGCAGCATGGGCGTCGAGATCCGCGAACGGGTCGACCTGATGCACGCGCTGCGCAGCGGCTTCGGCCGCGGCGAACTGTTCCTCGACTACCAGCCCCAGATCGACCTGGCCAGCCGCCGCCCCTTCGGCGCCGAAGCCCTGCTGCGCTGGCGCACGGCCGACGGCCGTCTGGTGCCGCCGGACCGCTTCATCCCGATCGCCGAAACCTCGGGCCTGATCGTCGAGATCGGCGCCTGGGTGCTGCGCGAAGCCTGCGCCGAACTGGTGCGCCTGCGCGCGGCCGGCCACCTGGCCTTCACGATGTCGGTGAACGTCTCGCAGGCGCAGTTCCGCCATCCGCAGTTCGTGCCGATGCTGCAGCGCGCCCTGGCCGACACCGGCGCGCCGCCCGCCTACGTGGAACTGGAGATCACTGAGTCGATGGCGATGGAAGACCCGCGCCACCTGGCCGAGATCCTGGGCGAGGTCAAGCGCACCGGGGTGTCGATCGCCATCGACGACTTCGGCACCGGCTTTTCCTCGCTGTCGCACCTGCAGCGCCTGCAGGTCGACCGCCTGAAGATCGACCGCGCCTTCGTCTCCGAAATCACCGGCTCGGCGCGCGGCAGCAGCATTGCCGAGATGGTGATCCAGCTCGGGCGCAACCTGGGCCTGTCGGTGATTGCCGAAGGGGTCGAGGACGAACGCCAGGCGCAGATCCTGTCCACGCTCGGCTGCCCGCTGGCGCAGGGCTTTCTTTTCTCGCGGCCTTTGTCGCCGGGGGCGCTGCGCGAATGGCTGGGTGGGCAGGTGCTGAACGACGCGGCTTGATACGACCTGCGCCGTTATCCGTACGGTGGGCACTCCGTGCCCACGCGGATACGTGCATCACCTTTTCCACGCTGCGGTGACGTTTCGCTCGCAAACGTCGAACCAGATCCGCAACGCAACCCGGGTGTCCATTTGCGTTTCTTACGGGCGACATTTTGGGAGGATCGGGTGCAGGGACGCGTACGTACCGCGTGGGCACAGCGTGCCCACCGTACGGTCAAGGTTCCGGGCCGTTAGCACAGCCCCGATATCCCCCGGGCTCAGTCCTCCGCCGCCTGCTCCGCCGGCCAATCCCGGATATACGCCTTCAGCATGCGGTTCTCGAAGCTCTGCGCTTCCAGCACCGCGCGCGCCACGTCGTAGAACGAGATCACGCCCAGGAGCGTCTTGGCGTTCATCACCGGTAAATAGCGCGCGTGCTTCTCGAGCATCATGCGCCGCACTTCGTTGACCTCGGTGTCCGGGGTCACGGTGATCGGACTGTCGTCCATGTAGCGGCGCACGGTGCCGTTGCCGACCGAGCCGCCGTTTTCGTGCAGCACCTTGATGACTTCGCGGAAGGTCAGCATGCCGACCAGGTCGCCGTATTCCATCACCACCAGCGAGCCGATGTCCTTTTCCGACATCGTGTTCACCGCTTCGGCCAGCGGCATATCCGGCGTCACCGTGTACAGGATGTTGCCCTTGACCTGCAAAATCTCGGAGACTTTCATGCTAGCCACCCCCGCGTCAGATAAATTATTCACTGTAAATACTTTGATAAAAGACTGAGTTGAATGTAGCGCAAGCCTAGCAGAAAATCCAGTTTTCCGAGGAAGACGGCCGCGCCGGCCGCGCCGATGGGCACAGCTTGCCGATTCGATGCTAGGATTCTGCGCATAATTATTTCATTAAAGAGACAAGAGACATCCATGAGCGGTCCACGATATCCCGGTTTCGACACGCTGTCGCTGCACGCCGGCGCCGCGCCCGACCCGGCCACCGGCGCGCGCGCCACCCCGATCCACTTCACCTCCTCGTTTGCCTTCCGCGATTCCGATCACGCCGCCTCGCTGTTCAACATGGAACGCAGCGGCCACGTGTATTCGCGCATCTCGAACCCGACCAACGCCGTGCTGGAAGAACGCATCGCCGCGCTCGAGGGTGGCGTGGCCGGCATCGCCACCGCCAGCGGCCAGGCCGCCATGCACCTGGGCCTGTCGACGATTGCCGGCGCCGGCTCGCACATCGTGGCCTCGCGCGCGCTGTACGGCGGCTCGCACAACCTGCTGGCCTACACCCTGAAGCGCTTCGGCATCGAGACCACCTTCGTCGACCCGCGCGACCTCGACGCCTGGCGCGCCGCGATCCGCCCCGAAACTCGCGTCCTGTTCGGCGAAACCCTGGGCAACCCGGGCCTGGACGTGCTCGACATCCCGCGCATCGCCGAGCTCGCCCACGAATGCCACCTGCCGCTGATGGTCGACAGCACCTTCACCACGCCGTATCTGCTGCGTCCCTTCGACCTCGGCGCCGACCTGGTCTTCCACTCGGCCACCAAGTTCCTGTGCGGCCACGGCACCGCCATCGGCGGCCTGCTGGTCGACGGCGGCACTTTCGACTGGCAAAAGGCGCATGCGCGCAGCGGCCGCTACGCCGAACTGTGCGAACCCTACGAGGGCTTCCACGGCATGGTCTTCGCCGAAGAGTCGACCGTCGGCGCCTTTGCCTTGCGCGCGCGGCGCGAAGGCCTGCGCGACTTCGGCGCCGTCATGAGTCCGCACAATGCCTTTGCCATCCTGCAGGGCATCGAGACCCTGGGCCTGCGCATGGAGCGCCACGTGGCCAACACGCGCCGCGTGATCGAATTCTTGCTGGCGCATCCGATGGTCGAGTCGGTGTCCTATCCTGAACTGGACACGCACCCGGACCATGCACTCGCCAAGCAGCTGCTGCCGAAAGGCGCCGGCGCCGTCTTTACCTTCACCCTGAAAGGCGACCGCGCCGCCGGCCGCCGCTTCGTCGACGGCCTGAAGGTGTTCTCGCACCTGGCCAACGTGGGCGACGCCAAGTCGCTGGTCATCCATCCTGCCTCGACCACCCACTTCCGCGTGCCCACCGAGCAGCTGGCGGCGTCGGGCGTGAAGGAAGGCACGATGCGCCTGTCGGTCGGCCTGGAAGACCCGGACGACTTGATCGACGACCTGGCGCGCGGCCTGAAGCTGGCGCAGAAAGGGACCTGAGCATGCAACTCGATCTCAACGGACATTCCGCCTATGCCTACACCGGCGGCAAGGCCTTCGATCGCGCCCTGCCGACCGTCGTCTTCATCCACGGCGCCCAGAACGACCACTCGGTCTGGGGCCTGCAGTCACGCTGGTTCGCGCACCACGGCTACGGCGTGCTGGCGGTCGACTTGCCCGGCCACGGCCGCAGCGGCGGGCCGGCACTGGCCAGCGTCGAGGCGATGGCCGACTGGCTGCTGGCCCTGCTGGACGCGGCCGGCGTGCGCCGCGCCCTGCTCGCGGGGCACAGCATGGGTTCGCTGGTGGCGCTGGAAGCGGCCGCGCGGGCACCAGGCCGCGTGCGCGGGCTGGCCATGCTCGGTACGACCTGGCCGATGAAGGTGTCGGACAGTCTGCTCGCCACCTCGCGCGACGACGAGGACGCCGCCATCGACATGGTCAACATCTGGTCGCACTCGGGCATCGCGCAGAAGCCGTCCAGCCCCGGCCCCGGCTTTTCGGTGATGGGCGGCGCACGGCGGCTGATGCAGCGCATGTCGGCCATCAACCCGGACGCCCTGTTCCACACCGATTTCGCCGCCTGCAATGCCTACGCGAACGGCGAGGCGGCGGCCGGTGCGGTGCGCTGCCCGGCCGTGTTCATCTTCGGCGCCAGGGACATGATGACGCCGCCGCGTTCGACGAAGGCGCTGACCGGCGCCATTGCGCATGGCAAGGTGGTGACGGTGGACGCCGGGCATTCCCTGATGGCCGAGCAGCCGGACGCGGTGCTCGACGCCCTGATCGCGTTTGCCGCCACGCTCGACCACGAGGAGATTACGCCATGAAGGTCCGTTACAGCAGCTTCGGCGAGTTCTATCCCTGGTACCTGACCCAGCACGCCGATCGCCGCTGCCGCCGTGCCCACTTCATCGGCACCTCGGCCGCGCTCCTGGCGCTGCTGGCGGCGCTGCTGAGCGGCAGCGGATTGTGGATCGTGGCGGCGCTGGTGCTCGGCTACGGCGGCGCCTGGGTCGGGCATTTCTATTACGAGAAGAACCGGCCCGCGACCTTCGACCAACCCTGGCTGTCGTTCAAGGCGGACTGGGTGATGTACTGGCAGATGTTGACGGGGAAGTTGAGCTGGTAGCTCGGGGATCCGGGACAGCGACCGTACGGTGGGCACTCCGTGCCCACGCGGAAGCTGGCGTGGTGGTAGCGCCATTTGGTGACGCGGCAGCGGATACTCGAAACGCATCCAAATGATCATTTGGCGACGCCAACAATGATCAACGATCACGACGGGGATCATGTTATCACCGTGCCGCATTCCGCGTGGGCACGGAGTGCCCACCGTACGGTCAGCACCCTGGCCGGAAACGCCTCACCTGTTCCCGAAATACTCATCCACACTCTGGTCCAGCCCCGCCTCCACCGCCGCCTCGACACTGCGCGCCAGCCCGGCCGTATCCAGCGCCAGCGGCGAATCGGCCGCCGGCACCGCCGCCGTCAAGCCCGCCCCGGCCCCGCCGAACACGAACAGCCGGTACACATCCGCCACCTTCAGCTTGCCCGGATCGGCCAGCAGCACCCAGTCGTCCTGCCCGGCGCGCACGGTGCGCCCCCACTGCGTGTGCGCCGGCACCTCGGACTGCACCCGCCCGACCCAGCCCGCCGTCACCATCTGCTCCAGCAGCAGCCCCAGCTCGTCGTAGCCGATGCGCGTGTGGGCGCGGATCGCCGCGCTCGAGACCAGCGCCGATCCGGTCGCATGCGCGCCGCCGTGCAGCACCTTCAGCACCGCCATCGCGTCGACAAAGGCGCCGCCGGGCGCCGGCACGTGCCACCAGCGCTCGTGCCTGACCACCGGCAGCGCGGCGGCGACCACGGCGCCGACCAGGGTGATCAGCCAGGACAGATAAATCCAGACCAGGAACAGCGGCAGCGCCGCCAGCGCGCCATAGATGATGGCGTAGGCCGGGAACTGGCGGATGAACAGGGCGAACAGGCGCTTGGCCAGCTCGAAGGCGAGCGCCGCCGCCAGCGCGCCCCACAGGGCGTCGCGCCAGTTGACGTAGCGGTTCGGCACGGCCACGTACAGCAGGGTATAGGCGCCGCTGGTCAGGGCCAGCGAGGCCAGGGTCGAGAACAGGCTGGCAAACAGGCTGCCGACCAGCGGCACCGAACGCGTGATGCCGTCGGTGGCGGTGAACAGCTGCGATGTCACGGTGATCGACAGGCCGAACAGCAGCGGCCCGAGCGTGATTAGGGCCCAGTAGATCAGCACGCGCTGCAGCAGCGGGCGCGGCTGGCGCACGCGCCAGATCTGGTTGAAGACGCGCTCGATCATGCCGATCATGGCCGTCGAGGTGATCAGCAGGGCCACCGCCCCGACCGCCGACAAACCCTTGGCCTTGCTGGCGAACTGGGTCAGGTTCGAGATGATCGTGTTGGAAATAGCCTTCGGCATCAGGGCCTGGGCGAAGTAGGTTTCGATGGCCGTGCGGAGCTGACCGAAAATCGGAAACGTGGTAAAAATCGCCAGGACGATCGTCAGCAGCGGCACCAGGGCGAGCGTGGTCGTAAAGGTGAGGCTGCCTGCCACCTGGGGCAGTTTTTCCTCGCGCAGGCGGCGCCGCGCAAAGCGCAGCAGGTCGCGCACCTCAAGCAGCGTGAGGGCGCGAACGCGCTCGGCGCCGACGTTGAACATGTCGCTGGTGGAACGCGAGATCGAGTGAACCGTTTTGGAAAGCATATTGTCGTTTTTGTTTCGCCCGCCGGGCGTGTGAAAAGCCTTAAGGGCAAGCGGTGCGGCGAGCCGACACAACGCCGCCATCGAGGTTTTTCACACGCCCGGGATATTATCACTTGAGCAAAGCATCCTATAATACCAACGATGAACCCACCGTCCCTGACTATTCTCGTTTTGTACTACTCGCGCCATGGCGCCACCCGTAAACTCGCCGAGCTCATCGCACAGGGAATCGAGTCCGTTCCCGGCGCCGAGGCGCGCCTGCGCACCGTGCCCGCGGTGTCGACGGTGGCCGAGTCGGTCGCGCCCGACATCCCGGCCGGCGGCGCGCCCTATGTCGAATTGCAGGACCTGCACGAGTGCGCCGGGCTGGCCCTGGGTTCGCCGACCCGCTTCGGGAACATGGCGGCGGCCATGAAATACTTCCTCGACGGCACCGCAGCGGAATGGCTGGCCGGCACCCTGTCCGGCAAGCCGGCCGCCGTGTTCACCTCCACCGGCAGCCTGCACGGCGGCCAGGAAGCGACGCTGCTGTCGATGATGATCCCGCTGCTGCACCACGGCATGCTGTTGATGGGCCTGCCCTACGCCCACCCGGAACTGATGAACACGGCCAGCGGCGGCAGCCCCTACGGCGCCACCCACTGGGCCGGAATCGACGGCGACAAGCCCATCACGGAAGACGAGAAGTGCCTTGCCATCGCGCAGGGCCGCCGCCTGGCCGAAGCCGCCGCCCGCCTGCAATCGCCATTGCACACACCACTGCACGGACCACGCTGATGGAAACCCCAAAGATCTTTCACGCCGGCGCCATTGCCAGCCTGATCTGGCTGATCGGCTGGCTGGTAGCCTGGGAAATCTGGGTCGCCCCGCTGCATCCCGGCGGCTCATTGCTGGCGCTGAAGGCGCTGCCCCTGCTGGTGCCGCTGCGCGGCGTCATCAAGCGCGACCTCTACACCCTGCAATGGTCGTCGATGGTGATCCTGGTCTACTTCGCCGAGGGCGCGGTGCGCGCCTGGAGCGACGAGCTGGAAGCCTCGCGCCTGATGGCCGTGGGCGAGATCGTCCTCGTCTGCGTGTATTTCGCATGTGCCCTGCTCTACCTGCATCCGTATAAAAAGGCGGCGCAGCGCATGGCCAAGGAGCTGCTCGACAAGGTGAAAGTACCGCATGACTGATGCTTTCCTCGCGCGCTGCCGCGCAGTCTGCGGCGCGTCGCGGGTGCTGACCGGGGCGCCCGAGATGGCGCCCTTCCTCACCGACTGGCGCGGCCGCTTCACCGGCCGCGCCCGCGCCGTGCTGCTGCCCGGCAGCCGCGACGAGGTGGCGCAGCTGGTGCAAGCCTGCGCCGAACACCGCGTGCCGATCGTGCCGCAGGGCGGACGCACCGGCCTCGTACTGGGCAGCGTGCCCGACGCCAGCGGCGAGGCGGTGGTGATCTCGCTGCGCCGCCTGGACCGCATCCTCGGCGTCGACACCGTCAACCGCACCATCACCGTACAGGCCGGCTGCATCCTGCGGCAGATCCAGGACGCGGCCCAGGAAGCCGGCCTGCTGTTCCCGCTGTCGCTGGCGGCCGAGGGCAGCTGCACTATCGGCGGCAACTTGTCGACGAATGCCGGCGGCACCGCCGTCCTGCGCTACGGCAACACGCGCGACCTGTGCCTGGGCCTGGAAGTGGTCACGCCCCAGGGCCGGATCTGGGACGGCCTGCGCGGCCTGCGCAAGGACAACACCGGCTACGCCCTGCGCGATTTGTTCGTCGGCGCCGAGGGCACGCTCGGCATCGTCACCGCCGCTGTATTGAAACTGTATCCGCAGCCTCGGGCATCGACCACGGCGCTGGTCGCGATGGCTTCGCCCGAACGCGCCCTGGCCTTGCTGTCATTGATGCAGGACGTGTGCGGCGCCAGCCTCACCGCCTACGAGTTGATGTCGGACTTCTGCCTGCGCCTGGTCGGCGCCCATTTCCCGCATCTGCCGCGCCCGTTCGCGCACAACCATGCGCAATACGCCTTGCTGGAAGTGTCGAGCAGCGAGTCCGAGGCGCACGCGGTCGGGTTGTTGGAGTCCGGCATCGAAGCCGCGCTCGAGCAGGGCCTGGCCGACGACGCGGTGGTGGCCATGTCCGGCGCCCAGTCGGGCAGTTTGTGGCAGCTGCGCGAGCACATCCCGCTGGCGCAGGCCGCGGCCGGCAAGAACATCAAGCACGACGTCTCGCTGCCGATCTCGCGCATCGCCGAATTCATCGCCAGCACCGACCGCCAGCTGGCGGCCAGCTTCCCCGGCTGCCAGGTGGTCTGCTTCGGCCACCTCGGCGACGGCAACCTGCACTACAACGTGGCGCCGATGGAAGGCGTGGCGCACGAAGCTTTTCTCGCCAACCAGGAGGCCATCAACCGCATCGTGCACGACAGCGTGGCCGCCTTCGACGGCTCGATCTCGGCCGAGCACGGCATCGGCGCCCTGAAGCGCGAGGAACTGGTGCGCTACAAGGATGCGGTCGAACTGGACATGATGCGTGCCATCAAGGCGGCGCTCGACCCGCTCGGCATTATGAACCCCGGCAAAATTCTGTGAACCGGGGAGTGGATCGATGAAAAAGTTTTTGGCGGCAATCATTGCCTGCATGGCGGCGCAAGGCGCGCTGGCAGGCAGCATCTACAAGTGTACGGTGGCCGGCAAGGTGGCCTACGGCGACCAGCCCTGCGCCGACGGCGCCGGCCTTGAACTGGCCGTGCGCGCCGCGCCGCCGCCCGACAAGGCGGCGAGCGACAAACTGGCGGGCGACCGGTTGCGCCTGCTGGCGCTGGAAAAGGAACGCGCCGCCGGCGAACTGCGCGAAGAACGCGAACGCCAGCGCGCCGCCAAAGCCTTTGCGGTGCAGCGCCAGAAATGCGAGCGCCTGCGCCTGAAGCAAAGGTGGCTGGACGAAGACCTGGGCCGCGCCCGCGGCGAGGCCGTGGCCGGTGCGCGCCTGAAGGCGAAACGGCAGGCGGAGGCGCTGGCGGTGGAATGTCCGGCCTGAACAATCTCTCTCCCCTCCTGTCGCGCTGGCTGCTGCTGGGCGAATGGCGCGCGCATCCGGTGCGCGCCGTGCTGGCGATCGCGGCGATTGCGGTCGGCGTGGCCATGGGCTTCGCCATCCACCTGATCAATGCCGCTGCCTTTAACGAATTCTCGGCCGCGATCAAGAGCCTGTCCGGCCAGGCCGACATCCAGGTGCTGGGCCGCGAGGCCCTGTTCGACGAAGCGATCTATCCGCGCCTGGCCGAATACGAGGGCGTGGCGCTGGCCTCGCCGGTGCTCGAAGTCCAGGCTGCCGTGCCGAGTGCAAAGGGCGCCTTGCGCATCGTCGGCATCGACCCGCTGCGCGCCGGCTACATCGCACCCGACCTGCTCGGCGTGCCGGGCGAAGGGCGCGGGGCCGACGTGCTGGCCGACGACACCGTGTTTTTGTCGCCCGCCGCGCAAAGCTGGCTGGACCTGCGCGACGGCGCCACGCTGACGCTGCGCGCCGGCACCGCCGACTTCAGCCTGCGCGTGGCCGGCCCGGTGCAGGCCGCCCGCCCCGGCCAGCGCATCGGGGTGATGGACATCGGCGCCGCCCAGTGGCGCTTCAGGCAGCTCGGCAAGCTCTCGCGCGTGGACCTGAAACTGCGCGACGGCGTGAACCGCGCCGAATTCGAGGCGCGCCTCACGCGCGAACTGGAACGCGATTTTCCGGGACGCTTCCGCATTGGGCAGCCGAACGACAGCGACCAGGAAAGCCGCAACAATAACCTCAGCCGCGCCTACCGCGTGAACTTGACGGTGCTGGCCCTGGTGGCCCTGTTCACCGGCGCCTTCCTGGTGTTCTCGACCCAGGCCCTGTCGGTGATGCGGCGGCGCAGCCAGTTCGCGCTGCTGCGCGTGCTGGGTGTGGAGCGCGGCCAGTTGCTGCGCCAGGTGCTGCTCGAAGGCGCCAGCCTGGGCGTGATCGGCGCCCTGCTCGGCGTGGCGGCCGGCTACGTGCTGGCGGCGCTGGCGCTGCGCTTTTTTGGGGGCGACCTGGGCGCCGGCTACTTCCCGGGCATCAAGCCGCAGGTGGTGTTCACGCCGCTGGCGGCAGGCGTCTTCTTTGCCCTGGGTCTGGGCGTGGCCCTGCTCGGCTGCCTGGCGCCGGCCTGGGACGCGGCGCGCGCGCGGCCAGCCGTGGCCCTGAAGTCCGGCAACGACGAAGCGGCGCTGGCGCGCCTGGCGCGGGTCTGGCCTTCCCTCGTCTGCCTGGCGCTGGCGGCGCTGTTCGCCCTGGCGCCGCCGGTGTTCGAGCTGCCGCTGTTCGGTTACCTCGCCATTGCCCTGCTGCTGATCGGCGGCATCGGCCTGATGCCGCGCCTGGCCGCCAGCGTGTTCCGCCTGCTGAACCGGCCGCTCCTGACGCGCCCGGCGCCGCCGCCGGTGCTGGCGCTGACGATGTCGCGCCTGGCGAATGCGCCGGGCCAGGCCTCGATTGCGCTCGGTGGCGTGCTGGCCAGCTTCAGCCTGATGGTGGCGATGGGGATCATGGTCGCCAGCTTCCGCGTGTCGGTGGACGACTGGATGCGCCACATCCTGCCGGCCGACCTGTACGTGCGCACCGCCACCGGCGGCAGCAGCGGTGCGCTGGGGCCGGAGGAACAGGCGGCGATCAAGGCCACGGCGGGCGCCGGCCAGGTGCAGTTCCTGCGCACACGCCCGGTCTCGCTGGCGGCAGACCGGCCCGACGTGGTGTTGATTGCGCGCGACATCGACGCGGCGGACCCGGGCCGCCTGCTGTTCCTGGTCGGCGCTTCCAGTCCGCTGCCGCAGGGTGCGCGGCCGGCCTGGGTTTCCGAAGCCATGCTCGACCTGTACGGCGCGCGCGTCGGCCAGGCGATCACCCTGCCGCTGGGCGGCAAGCCGGCGCCCTTCTTTGTCGCCGGCGTCTGGCGCGATTACGCCAACCAGTCCGGTTCGGTCGTGATCCGCTTGCCGGACTACCGCGCGCTGACCGGAGAGACGGCGGTGACCGATGCCGCCATCTACACCGGGGACGAAGCGGCCACCGACCGCATCGAAAAAGCCTTGCGCGCCCTGCCCTTCGGCCCCGCGCTGCAGCTGGCCCGGCCCGGCGACATCCGCGCCGCCAGTTTGCAGATTTTTGATCGCAGCTTTGCCGTCACCTACCTGCTGGAAGCGATCGCCATCGTGATCGGGCTGTCCGGCGTGGCCGCCACCTTCTCGGCCCAGACCCTGGCGCGTGCGCGCGAGTTCGGCATGCTGCGCCACGTGGGCGTGACGCGCGGCCAGGTGCTCGGCATCCTGGCCTGCGAGGGCGGGCTGCTGACCGGCCTGGGCGTGGCCTGCGGCTTTGCCCTGGGCCTGGTGATCAGCCTCATTCTGGTGTTCGTCGTGAACCCGCAATCCTTCCACTGGACCATGCAGCTGCACCTGCCCTGGGGCTTGCTGGCTACCGTGGCGGCCGTGCTGGTCGGCGCCTCGGTGGCCACGGCCCTGGTGTCGGGGCGCTATGCCTTGTCCGGCGGGCCGGTGCGGGCGGTGAGGGAGGATTGGTGATGCGTGTGGTTTTCTTGATCCTGCTGTGGGTGAGCCAGCTGGCGTTCGCCGCGCCGCCGGTGTTTGCGCCCGTCACGCCCGGCCGGGCCTTGACGTTCCCGCTCGACTACGGCGCCCATCCGGACTTTCGCACCGAATGGTGGTACGTCACCGGCTGGCTGCAACAGGCGGACGGCAAGCCGCTCGGCTTCCAGGTCACGTTCTTCCGCAGCCGCACCGCGCACGATACCGCCAACCCGAGCGCTTTTGCGCCGCACCAGCTGGTGATCGGCCATGCCGCGCTGTCCGATCCCGCCGTCGGGCGCCTGCTGCACGACCAGCGCAGCGCGCGCGAAGGTTTCGGCCTGGCCTGGGCGAAGACCGGCGATCTTGATGTCAAGCTCGACGACTGGCGCATGCAGCGCTCCCCGGACGGCAGCTACCGCGTCACGGTGAAGTCCGGCGAGATGAGCATGGACCTCATCTTGACCCCGACCCAGCCGGTGCTGGTGCAGGGCGAAGGCGGCTATTCGCGCAAGGGCGCGGCCGCGCAGCACGCGAGTTACTACTACAGCCACCCGCAGCTGCGCGTGAGCGGCACGGCCGGGCGGCCCGGTGCGGCGGGTGCGGTGACGGGCAGCGCCTGGTTCGACCATGAATGGTCGAGCGAAGCCCTGCAGCCCGAGGCCAGCGGCTGGGACTGGGTCGCCGCCAACCTCGACGACGGCTCGGCGCTGATGGCTTTCCAGATCAGGGCCAAGGGAGGTGGTAAACTATGGGCGCACGCCACCTTGCGCGACCGCGCTGGCAAGGTCACCCGCTACGCGCCCGACCAGGTGCGTTTTACGCCGCAGGCGCGCTGGAAGTCGCCGCGCACGAATGCCGAATACCCGGTTGCCACCACGATAGCCATCGGCGCCACGCGCTGGCAGGTCACGCCCCTGCAGCAGGACCAGGAACTCGACTCGCGCCGCTCGACCGGCGCCGTGTACTGGGAAGGCGCGGTTACGGTGGCGCGCGACGGCGTGCCCGCCGGCCGCGGCTACCTGGAGATGACCGGCTACCTGCGTGCAATGAAACTATGAAGCGAACGGCGTGAAGCTATAGAACAATGACACGAGACAGAACAACAACAGGCAATACCTTGACCGAACCCGTGAACAAACCCGTGACCAAGCAATCCCCCGGCACTACCCGTACCGCATCCTCCGCGCCCGAGAAGGGCAGCCTCGCCGCCTTCAAGGGCCTGTTCCCCTTCCTGCGCCCCTACCGCCGCCAGTTCATCCTGGCCGGCATCGCCCTGCTGTTCGCGGCCGGCGCCACGCTCGCGATCCCGGCCGCCTTCAAGCAGATGATCGATCTCGGCTTCGGCGCGGCGGCCGGCGCGCACAGCATCAAGAACGTCGACGCCACCTTCCTCGCCCTGTTCGGCGTGGCCACCGTGCTCGGGATCGCCACCGCGGCGCGCTTCTACATGGTGTCGTGGCTGGGCGAACGGGTGACGGCCGACATCCGCAGCGCCGTCTACAGCCACGTGGTGAACCAGAGCCCGGAGTTCTTCGAGACCACGCAAACCGGCGAAGTGCTGTCGCGCCTGACCACCGACACCACCCTGATCCAGGCCGTGGTCGGCACCAGCATCTCGGTCGCCCTGCGCAATGTGCTGCTGTTCATCGGCGGCCTGGTGATGCTGTTCGTGACCGACGCCAAGCTCACCGCCATCATCTTCGGCCTCCTGATCGCGGTGATCGTGCCGATCGTGCTGTTCGGGCGCCGCGTGCGCAAGCTCTCGCGCGATTCGCAGGACCGCATTGCCGACGCTTCGGCCCTGGCCGGCGAAATCCTGAACGCCATGCCGACCGTGCAGGCCTACACCCACGAGAAGATCGAGGCGCGCCGCTTCGGCGCCTCGGTGGAAGGCGCGTTCGCGGCCGCCATGCAGCGCATCCGCGCGCGTTCGCTGCTGACCATGCTGGCCATCGTGCTGGTGTTCGGCACCATCGTCTTCGTGCTCTGGCTGGGCGCGCATGCGGTCCTGCGCGGCAGCATGACCGGCGGCGAACTCGGGCAGTTCATCCTGTACGCCTCGATCGTGGCCGGCTCGATCGGCGCGCTGTCCGAGGTGATGGGCGAAGCCCAGCGCGCCGCCGGCGCCACCGAGCGCCTGCTCGAACTGCTGGCCGCACGCTCGGACATCCGCAACCCGGCCCACCCGCAGCCGCTGCCGCGGCGCACCACCGGCGCGGATCGTGGCGCAGCGCTGGCCCTGCAGGACGTGACCTTCGCCTACCCGTCGCGCCAGGACAGCGCCGCGCTGTCGCACGTCTCGCTCGACATCCGGCCCGGCGAAACCGTGGCCGTGGTCGGCCCTTCGGGCGCCGGCAAGACCACCCTGTTCCAGCTGCTGCTGCGCTACTACGATCCGCAGGCCGGCGCGATCCGGCTCGACGGTGTCGATATCCGCGACCTCGATCTGCACACCCTGCGCGACGCGATCGGCATCGTGCCGCAGGACACGGTCATCTTCTCGGCCGATGCGATGGAAAACATCCGCTACGGCCGCCCGGACGCCAGCGACGACGAAGTGATTGCGGTAGCAAAGCTGGCCGCGGCCCACGAATTCATCGAGCGCCTGCCCCAGGGCTACCGCTCCTTCCTCGGCGAGCGCGGCGTACGCCTGTCTGGCGGCCAGCGCCAGCGCATCGCCATCGCACGCGCCCTGCTGAAGAACCCGCCATTGCTGCTGCTCGACGAAGCCACCAGCGCCCTCGACGCCGAATCCGAGCGCCTGGTGCAAGGCGCGCTGGAAGCGGCCATGGTCGGACGCACCACCATTATCATCGCGCACCGCCTGGCCACCGTGCAGCGCGCCGACCGCATCGTGGTGATGGAAGACGGGCAAGTGGTCGAGACCGGCACGCATGCCTCGCTGGTGGCCCAGGGTGGCATCTATGCCAACCTGGCTGCATTACAATTTCACCACATACATATACAAGGTTGATACAAAGCGTTGTTGCGCAGCAGCATTTGTAATAACATGAGTCAACTTTCATTGCGATGAGGAATAACCAGCGGTTATGATCGGGAGAGAAACCGGCACTTCCCTTATTTCTCTTACCATGTCTAAGCGATCATTCCATATTGCCAGCTGGAGCGTCGGCTCCAAGATCAGCGCCTTCAGCTTTGCCCTGGTCGGCGTCATCATCGGCGCCCTGGTGCTCACCATCAGCGCCACCACCTCGAGCCTGCTCGAGGAACGCGCCGACCACAATGTCTCGACCGAACTGAACGGCCTGGTGGCCACCGTCGAGCTGTTCAACAAGACGGTCTCGAACGAGGCCGTCAGCTTCGGCAAGATCTTCGCCGCCGGGTTCAAGGGCAGCTTCGCACTCGACGCCGGCGAGACAGTCGACATCGGCGGCAAGGCCGTGCCCAGCTTGAAGATCGACGGCAGGGTCCTGAACCTCGACTTCAGCGCCGCCGATCGCTTCTCCAGCGAAACAGGCGGCAACGCCACCATCTTCGCCGCCAGCGGCGACGACTTCGTGCGCATCAGCACCTCGGTGAAGAAGGAAAACGGCGAGCGCGCCGTCGGCACCGCGCTCGACCACGCTGCGCCCGCCTATGCCGCCCTGCGCGAGGGCAAGGTCTACGTCGGCCTGGCGACCCTGTTCGGCAAGCAGTTCATCACCCAGTACGAACCGGTGCGCGACGCCGGCGGCAAGGTGGTCGGCGCGCTGTACGTGGGTGTGGACATCAGCGCCCACCTGGCGGCCCTGAAGGAACGCATCCGCGCCGCCCGGGTCGGCGAAACCGGCTACTTCTACGTGCTGAACGCGGCGCCCGGCAAGGCCTATGGCGAGCTGGTCGTGCACCCGGCGCAGGAAGGCCGGAACATCCTGGCCAACAAGAGCGCCGACGGCCGCGAGTACGTCAAGGAGATCCTGCAGACCAAATCCGGGAAGATCAGCTACGACTGGCAGAATCCGGGCGACAAAGCGGCGCGCGAGAAATTCGTCGTCTACACCTGGTTCAAGGACTGGAACTGGGTGATCGCCGGCGGCACCTATGCCGACGAGATCACGGCCGAGGCCACCACCCTGCGCAACCGCTACATCAGCTTCGGCCTGGTGGCGCTGGCCGCCTTTGCCGCGGTGCTGTACGCCTTTGTGCGCCGCGCCGTGACGCGTCCGCTGGCCGAGGTGCGCGACGCCGCCGTGCGCATCGCCGAAGGCGACCTGACGGTGCAGATCGCCAGCCGCGGCCAGGACGAGATCGGCCGCCTGACCGACGCCATGAACGGCATCAGCCGCAATCTGTCCTCGGTGGTCGGCAACGTGCGCGACGGCGCCGAGCAGATCGCCAACGCCTCGCAGGAAATCTCGACCGGCAACCTCGACTTGTGCTCGCGCACCGAGGAACAGGCAGCCAGCCTGGCGACCACCGCGTCGTCGATGGGCGAGCTGACGGAAACCGTGCGCCAGAACGCCGACCACGCGCGCCAGGCCAACGCGCTGGCGGTGAACGCCTCCAGCGTCGCGCAAAAGGGCGGCAGCATGGTGGCCCAGGTGATCGACACCATGGAGTCGATCAACCAGTCCTCGCGCAAGATCGGCGACATCACCGGCGTCATCGACGGCATCGCCTTCCAGACGAATATCCTGGCGTTGAACGCGGCCGTGGAAGCGGCGCGCGCCGGCGAACAGGGACGCGGCTTCGCGGTCGTGGCCAACGAAGTGCGCAACCTGGCCCAGCGCAGCGCCGCCGCGGCCAGGGAAATCAAGGCCCTGATCGCCGCCTCGAACAGCGACGTGGAAGCCGGCAGCCGGCTGGTGAGCGAAGCCGGCGCCACCATGAACGAGGTGCTGGCCAGCGTCGGCCGCGTGACCGACATCATGGCCGACATCAGCGCCGCCAGCGCGGAACAGAGCGGCGGCATCGAGCAGGTGAACCTGGCGATCGGCGAAATGGACGAAGCGACCCAGCGCAACGCGGCGCTGGTTGAGGAAGCCAGCGCCGCGGCGCAGGCGATGCAGGACCAGGCGGCGCAACTGGCGCGCGCGGTGCGTGCGTTCCGGCTGGATGCGGCGGCGGCCAACGCGGCGCTGCCGGCGCCGGCAGGACGTCCTGCGCTGACGCTGGGTTGAATCTGCGGGGTTGCTTTTCGTAGGGTGGGCACCTGTGCCCACGCTGTGTAGCACCGCTGCGTCATCGGTCAGTTCCGGCAGTCGCCATGGTTCGTGTTCCGTGGTCTCGCAGGGTGAGACCGCGTGGACACAGGTGTCCACTCTACGTCCTACTCGGCTAGTGATGCCGGTGGGGACAAGTCCCCATCCACGGTATACACTGGCGCTCCTTCTGAACGGAGCCCATCTTGACCGACGCCGACCTGATCCGCCGCTGCCACACCATCTTCCCCGGCCACCGCGCTCGCCGCCCCGCCGAGCTGTACGCCGACATGGCCGCCTGGTGCGAAGCCAACGACATCGAGCACGACGTCTACGGCAGCGGCGACCTGATCGAGTCCTTCGAGAAGAAAATCGCCGCCCTGCTCGGCTTTCCAGCCGCCGTGTTCTGCATCAGCGGCACCATGGCCCAGGTCACCGCCCTGCGCCTGGCCAGCACCGACCGCAATCGGGCTCCGGTCGCCCTGCACCCGACCTCGCACATCTTCGTGCACGAGCGCTCCAACTACCAGCTACTCGATCACTTCGACGCCCTGCAAATCGGCGACCGCCACCGCCCCTTCACCGCGGCCGACCTGGGCGCCATCCCCGACCGCCTCGGCGCCGTGGGCGTGGAGCTGCCGATGCGCGAGATCGGCGGCCAGGCGCCGTCCTGGGATGAACTCGACGCCATCAAGGCCCACTGCAAGGCGCGCGGCGCCCACCTGCACATGGACGGCGCGCGCCTGTGGGAAACGGCAGCCGGCTATGGCAAATCGGTCGCCGAGATCGCAGCCGGCTTCGATTCGGTGTACGTGTCGCTGTACAAGGGCATCGGTGGTCTGGGCGGCGCCATGCTGGCCGGCAGCGACGACTTTGTCGCGCGCGCCGCGGAATGGTTCCGGCGCCAGGGCGGCAATGTCATCCACCGCTCGCCGTACATCGTGGCCGCCGCCATGCAGTTCGACGCACGCCTGGCCGCAATGCCCGCTTATTTCAAACGCACCGAGTTCCTGTTCGAGGCCCTGCGCGCGCACCCGGAGATCCGCGTGAATCCGGCCCGCCCCGCGGCCAACATGCTTCACCTGCACCTGCCGGTGAGCCGCGAACGCGCGCTGGCGATCCGCGAACGCCTGGCCGAGCGCCACGGCGTGTGGCTGTTCAACCGCATCAGCCATGGCGTGCTGCCGGATACCAGTTACTTCGAACTGTACGTCGGCCACAATCTGCTGGACGCGGCGGACGAGAAGGTGGTCGAGGCGCTGGCCTTGCTGGCAGCCGAACTGCGCACGCCTGCATAAGTTACAATGCCGGGTTTTCCCACGAAGGACTGCGATGCGCCAATACCTCGACCTCATGCGCCATGTGAAAGAGCATGGCGCCCATAAAACGGACCGCACCGGCACCGGCACCCTGTCCGTGTTCGGGCACCAGATGCGCTTCGACCTGCAGGAAGGCTTCCCGCTGGTGACGACCAAGAAGGTGCACCTGAAGTCCATCATCCATGAACTGATCTGGTTCCTGCAGGGCTCGACTAACATCGCCTTCCTGAAGGAAAACGGCGTCTCGATCTGGGACGAATGGGCTGACGCCAACGGAGACCTCGGCCCGATCTACGGCTACCAGTGGCGCAACTGGCCGGCGCCGAACGGCGGGCACATCGACCAGATCGCCCAGGTGCTGGAACAGATCAAGACCACGCCGGACTCGCGCCGCATGATCGTATCAAGCTGGAACGTGGCCGACATCCCGCAGATGAAGCTGCCGCCCTGCCACGCCTTCTTCCAGTTCTACGTGGCCGACGGCAAGCTGTCGTGCCAGCTATACCAGCGCAGCGCCGACATCTTCCTCGGCGTGCCCTTCAACATCGCCTCGTACGCGCTGCTGACCCACATGATGGCCCAGCAGGCCGGCCTGGAGATGGGCGATTTCATCTGGACCGGCGGCGACTGCCACCTGTATTCGAACCACCTGGAACAGGCGGACTTACAGCTCTCGCGCGAGCCCTTCCCGTTGCCGAAGCTGGTCATCAAGCGCAAGCCCGACTCGCTGTTCGACTACCGCTTCGAGGACTTCGAGGTCGTCGATTACCAGTCGCACCCGGGGATCAAGGCGCCGGTCGCGGTCTGACGTTCGCTGGCCCGTGATGGTCATCGGCCAGGTTCGTTCCTTGTCGCTGCGTGCAGACCGCCGCGTGTTGCCGGTTCGCGTCGAGCGCGCCGTGGCGCTGGCAGGTCAGGGCTTTGAGGGCGATGTCCACGCCGACCCGATCTCGCCGCGCCAGCTTCTGCTGGCCAGTTCCTCGGTGTACGAATCACTCGGTCTTCCCGCGCACACGCTGCGCGAGAACTTGCTGGTCGATGTTGATACGGCCAGTCTCGCTTCCGGCACCATTCTCCAGATCGGCGCAGAGGCGCGCATTCGCCTGATGTTCGCGTGTGAAGCCTGCGGCCAGCTGGACCTGCAGCGCCCTGGCCTGGCGCGGGCGCTCGGCAACCGACGCGGCATGCTGGCGCGCGTCGTCGACGGCGGCACCGTCGTTGCAGGCGATACCATCGTGCAGCTGGACGAGCGCATGCCGCCGTGGCTCGACGACTGGCGCGCACGGGTGACGGCGGTACTGGATGCCGCGCCTGCGGGCAGCGTCGTCGAATATGCCCAGCTGGCTCGCCTGGCCGGCATCCAGTCCAGCTATTGCCGCGCTTTTCCACGTTTTTTGGCCAAGATAGGGCCGCACTATGCGAACCGGGCGGTCGCAGCCGGAAGTGGCAGCAAGGCACCGCGCTGGAACGGTTCGGAGCTGTTCGGCCAGCCTTGAGCGCCAATATCTTGACAGACACCGCAAGTCACGACACCATCTGCCGACTTCATTGCATTGCAACAAGGAATCACACCATGCACGCCCTTCCATCTTCTTCCGCAATGCCACAGGCGGTATCCCAATGACCCGCCTCACCATGGTCGTCGCCATCGACGCCGGGCGCGGCATTGGCGTCAACAACCAGCTGCCCTGGCACCTGCCCGAAGACCTGGCCCACTTCAAGCGCGTCACGCTCGGCCGCCCGATCATCATGGGCCGCAAGACCTTCGACTCGATCGGCCGCCCGCTCCCGGGCCGGCAGAACATCGTCGTCACCCGCAACGCCGACTGGCGGCATGAGGGCGTCGATGCAGTGACGTCGCTGGCCGAGGCGATCGCACTGGTGCAGGGCGACGAAGCCAGCATCATCGGCGGCGCCCAGATCTTCACCGCGGCGCTCGATGTGGCCGACCGCATGATCGTCACCGAGATCGCCCACACCTTCGCCTGTGACACCTTCTTCCCGGCCATCGACCCGGCCGTGTGGGAAGAGACCGCGCGCGAAACCCATCACTCGGACAAGAACGGCTACGACTACGCCTTCGTCACCTACGAACGCAAGGCGGCGGCATGAGCCTGCCCGCAGCAAAGGCCCCGGCATCGCGCGGCGGCGACGGCTTTGCCGGCAAGGTGGCGGTGCTGATCGCGATCCTGGCCACCATCGGCACGCTGTTCGGCTTCATCGGCAACAGCAGCTACAACGAAGCGGCGCTGCTGAAGAACAGCGCCGCCATCGACAAGACCAGCGCGGCCAACGCCTGGAACCATTACCAGGCCAAGTCGAACAAGCAGAACCTGGCCGAGCTGGCCACCAACCTGCCCGGCGTCGACCACGTGCATTACCGCGCCGAGGTGCTGCGCTACCAGCAGGAGAAGGACGATATCCGGGTCGAGGCCGAGCGCTGGGACGCGTCGTCGGCCAAGTTCAGCGAACAGTCGGAGGAGGCGCTGCACCGCCACCGCCAGTGGTCGCTGGCTTCGGTGGCCCAGCAGATCGCGATCTCGCTGGCCGCCGTGGCACTGCTGGCGCGCCGCACCTGGCTGCTCGGCGCCACCGTCACCGTGGCCGTCTTCGGCCTGGTGATCGGCGCCTTCGCCTGGCTGCACGTGGAGCCGACGCCGCTGGTGGCCGCGCCCTTCGTTGCGGCACTCGGCGCCATCCTCTGCGTCGAGCTGCTGAAGGGCCTGGGACGGCGCGCACGCGGCTGAACTGCGGCTGATTTGCGGCTGAACTGCGCTGCTGGCCGCTAGAGTGCGCCGCCCCACGGCGCATGTGGTTACCCTAACAAAAAAAGTTCACCGGACAGCGGGTTTTCTGCGAAAATCCGCTTCTTATTTTTCGGTGCCGTGTGAGCGGGCCGCGTCAACCCGACGTGGCTGCCCCCACGGCGCTTCGCATTGGAGCTGTCAATGAAATTTCGCTTCCCCATCGTCATCATCGACGAGGATTTCCGTTCCGAGAACACGTCCGGTCTCGGCATTCGCGCGCTCGCCGCGGCGATGGAAAAAGAAGGCATGGAGGTGCTGGGCCTGACCAGCTACGGCGACCTGTCGCAGTTCGCCCAGCAGCAGTCGCGCGCCTCGGCCTTCGTGCTGTCGATCGACGACGAGGAATTCGGCGGCGGCTCGTTTGAGGAAACCGACTTCGCCCTGACACGCCTGCGCGCCTTCGTGCAGGAGATCCGTCACAAGAACTCGAACATCCCGATCTACATCTACGGCGAGACCCGCACCTCGCGCCACATCCCGAACGACATCCTGAAGGAGCTGCACGGCTTCATCCACATGTTCGAGGACACGCCGGAATTCGTGGCGCGCCACATCATCCGCGAAGCCAAGGCCTATCTGGATTCGCTGGCGCCGCCGTTCTTCCGCGCGCTGGTGAACTACGCCTACGACGGTTCCTACTCGTGGCACTGCCCTGGGCACTCGGGCGGCGTCGCCTTTTTGAAGAGCCCGGTCGGCCAGATGTTCCACCAGTTCTTCGGCGAGAACATGCTCCGCGCCGACGTCTGCAACGCCGTGGAAGAACTCGGCCAGCTGCTGGACCACACCGGCCCGGTCGCGAAGTCCGAGCGCAACGCCGCGCGCATCTACAGCGCCGACCACTGCTACTTTGTCACCAACGGCACCTCGACCTCGAACAAGATGGTCTGGCACTCGACCGTCGCGCCGGGCGACATCGTCGTGGTCGACCGTAACTGCCACAAGTCGATCCTGCACTCGATCATCATGTGCGGCGCGATCCCCGTGTTCCTGATGCCGACCCGGAACAACCTTGGCATCATCGGCCCGATCCCGCTGGAAGAGTTCACGCCCGAATCGATCGCCCGCAAGATCGAGGCGAACCCGTTCGCACGCGAAGCCAAGGACAAGAAGCCGCGCATCCTGACCATCACCCAGTCGACCTACGACGGCGTGGTGTACAACGTGGAAGTGCTGCGTGAAATGCTGGATGGCCGCATCGACACCCTGCACTTCGACGAAGCCTGGCTGCCGCACGCGACCTTCCACGACTTCTACAAGAACATGCACGCGATCGGCCGCGACCGTCCGCGCGCCAAGCAGTCGATGATCTTCTCGACCCAGTCGACGCACAAGCTGCTCGCAGGCCTGTCGCAGGCCTCGCAGGTGCTGGTGCGCGAATCGGAATCGGTCAAGCTCGACCAGGACGCCTTCAACGAAGCCTTCCTGATGCACACCTCGACTTCGCCGCAGTACTCGATCATCGCCTCCTGCGACGTCGCCGCCGCCATGATGGAAGCACCGGGCGGCACCGCGCTGGTGGAAGAATCGATCCTGGAAGCGCTGGACTTCCGCCGCGCCATGAAGAAGGTCGACGCCGAATACGGCGACGACTGGTGGTTCAAGGTCTGGGGCCCGGACGTGAAGGGCGAAGAAGGCATCGGCACCCAGCAGGACTGGATGATCCACGCCGACGACGACTGGCACGGCTTCGGCAACCTGGCCGAAGGCTTCAACATGCTCGACCCGATCAAGTCGACGGTCGTCACGCCTGGCCTGTCGCTGGACGGCCAGTTCGGCGAGACCGGCATCCCGGCCTCGATCGTCACCAAGTACCTGGCCGAGCACGGCGTCATCATCGAGAAGTGCGGCCTGTACTCGTTCTTCATCATGTTCACGATCGGGATCACCAAGGGCCGCTGGAATACCCTGGTGACGGCGCTGCAGCAGTTCAAGGACGACTACGACCGCAACAAGCCGATGTGGCAGGTGATGCCGCAGTTCGCCTCGGCGAACCCGCGCTACGAAGACCGCGGTTTGCGCGACCTGTGCACGCAGATCCACACCTTCTACAAGCAATACGACGTGGCGCGCCTGACCACCGAGATGTATTTGTCGGACATGGTGCCGGCAATGAAGCCGTCGGATGCATTCGCCAAGATGGCGCGCCGCGACATCGAGCGTGTGGCGATCGAGGAGTTGGAAGGCCGCACGACTGCCATCCTGCTGACGCCTTATCCGCCGGGCATTCCGCTCCTGATTCCGGGCGAGCGCTTCAACAAGACCATCGTCGATTACCTGCGCTTCGCACGCGACTTCAACGAACGCTTCCCGGGCTTCGAGACCGACGTGCACGGCCTGGTCAAGCGCGAGATCGATGGCAAGCTGGGGTACTTCGTGGATTGCGTCAAACAGGACTGAGACAGGACTGACTGAAGTAACAGCCTGATGTGAGAAGAGGAGCCGCTGGCTCCTCTTTTTTTGTCGCTGAAATCGCGACGGCATGCACCGCGATGTTTTTGTAGGGTGGGCACCTGTGCCCACGCGGTATAGGACTGCCGCGTACAGCGCCATCTGAAAACATCTCAGATGCTTACACGGTGACTCCGTCACGTGCGCCTCTGCGCAAAAGGTGAAACCGCGTGGGCACAAGTGCCCACCCTACCCGGGCAAGCACCAGCGTCGCGATATGATACGGGTTCAGGTTCCTGCCTTCAAAAACCCTATCAGGTCTTCGGCAAGGTCACGCCATGCTGCCCCTGGTACTTGCCGCCACGGTCTTTATAAGACGTTTCGCAGACTTCATCCGACTCGAAGAACAGCACCTGCGCACAACCTTCGCCCGCGTAGATCTTGGCCGGCAGCGGCGTCGTGTTCGAGAACTCCAGCGTCACATAACCTTCCCACTCCGGCTCGAACGGCGTCACGTTGACGATGATGCCGCAGCGCGCATACGTCGATTTACCCAGGCAAACGGTCAGCACATTGCGCGGGATGCGGAAGTATTCCATGGTGCGCGCCAGCGCGAACGAGTTCGGCGGGATGATGCAGACATCGCTCTTGATGTCGACAAACGACTTCTCGTCGAAGTTCTTCGGATCGACGATCGTGCTGTTGATGTTGGTGAAGACCTTGAACTCGTCGGCGCAGCGGATATCGTAGCCGTACGACGATGTGCCGTAGGAAATGATGCGGCGGCCGTCGGCCTCGCGGACCTGGCCCGGCTCGAAAGGTTCGATCATGCCGGTTTCCTGCGCCATGCGGCGGATCCATTTATCGCTTTTAATTGCCATGCTGAGTTCTTTCGGGAAGTGCGGAAAATCCCGCGATTTTACGCGAAAAGACCGCGCTGGTCCTGCTTCTCGTTGCCAGCTTGACTAGCACGTTGGGCCAGCAGGCGCCCGATCATCTCATGGGTGAGTTGCGCTGCGCGAGCTGGCTGCTCCAGCGGATACAGATGGCTGCCCTCGGTCATGACGAAGTTCGCCCCGACCAGCTTGCGCGTCGATTCCAGTCCAGCCTGACGCAGTTCCTCGGAGCGGTCGGCGCCGATAAAACCGACCGGTACCGGGAAGTCGTGACGGATGACCTCGCCCATGTGGTGCGGCAGCGAGTTGTAGATCTGGGTTTCGACGGCGCGATCAAAACGCAACTGTACGCCCTCGGGATGCGGCTTCAGGCCGACGTCCAGGTAATCGTCGAGCACGCCCGGCGCCCAGGCGGCAAAAATATCCTTCGAGATGAAATGCTTGTAGGCGGCGTCGCGGTCCGGCCAGACATTCCGGCGGCGTTCGGAAAAGCGCGCCGGCGAAAACTTCGTGCCCTTGCCCAGCAGCTTCACGATACGCCAGAGGAAGGCGCGCCACCCGGCCACCACCGGCGAATCGAGCATCACCACGCATTGCGCCAGCTCGGGCCGGCGCGCGGCAGCCATCGTGCTCAGCATGCCGCCCAGCGAATGGCCGACCAGGATCACCGGGCGGCCATACCCTTCCAGTTCGGCGATCAGCTCGTCCACCAGCCCGCTCCAGCCATCGCCCACCGGGTAGCGCGGGTCGTGTCCGACCATGTCGGTGCTGTGCACATCGTAATGCGCGCTCAAGCCTTCAAGCAGTTGACGATAGGTACCGGACGGGAAGCTATTGCCGTGGCAAAAATGCAGCAAGGGTTTGGTCATGGAGCACGGGACGCAGGAAACGGATGAGGTTTCGATTGTAATGTGACAAGGTCCCGTGCGTTCCCGGTTTAGAGGGAAACCCCTACAGTCAGTTCCGCCACATAGCCGTTGACGATGTCGCCGCTCATCGAGGCCATCTGCAGCCCGGTGCCGTCGCTGAACACGTTGTCGGTGGCATAGCTGATACGCGCCAGATTCTGCACGCTGCTAGCGTAGGCGGTGGCCGTGTACACCTCGTTCAGCGTGGCCAGCGGGAAGGTGAACTGCGAGGTCTTGATGCGGTTCGACGCGACCGTCGACTTCGCCAGCGTCGGATAAACCTCGAAGTGTACGTGCGGCATCCGCCCGTCGTAGCAGCCCGGGAAGATGGTGAGGAACGTCACGTAGCCGTCGGCGTCGGCGGCCTGCACCCCGCGCAGGTAGTTCTCGCCGCTGATGCTGCCTGAATACATCGAGTAATTGCCGTTGCGGTCGCAGTGCCAGAGATAGACGGTGGCGTCGGCGACCGTGGCGCAGCTGCTGGCCGCGTTGACGATCTTCAGGCGGATCGTCAGCGGCACGCCCTGGGCCACGCCGGTCGCGCCGGCGATGCTGGAGCGGATGTCGCTGCGCACGATGCCCGACAGGACCAGAGCATTGGCGACCTTGCCGTTGCTGCTGTTGGTGCCGTCGGCCGGATACGGGCCGCCGGTTTCCTCGGGAATCACCGCGCAGCTCGTGCTGCCGGTCGTGGTGCCGCTGCCTGTGCCCGTGCTGCCGGTACCGGTGCTGCCGCTGCCGGTGCTGCCGCTCGATAGCAGGCTGCCGGTGGCGCTTGTACCGCTTTCGCCGCCACCGCCGCAGCTGGCCAGCGGCACCGAGGCAGCGCCGGCCAGCAGCCAGCGCAGGGTCTGGCGCCGGTTAGTGGCCGCACCCAGCAGCCGGTCGATGTCGGCGGCAAGGCCGCCGTGATGATCGTGTTCGCTCATGTTCGTCTCCTCAGTCACGTGGTGCGCGCTGGCGTTCCATTGCTTCCTTCTGCTGCTGCGTGAGCAGCGCCATCACCTGGGCGGCGGTACGCACGCGCAGCAGTTCCTGGGCGGCGATGGCCTGGCCGAGGGCCTTGGCCTGCGCCGCTGCCTTGGCGTCGTCGACGCGGCCCGATTCGCGCATCGCGTCCAGGGCTTCGAGCGCCTTGCGCTCCGCCTTTTCCTGTTCGCGCAGTTGCGGCGCCTGGGCATGCATGATCGCGAACAGGCGGTCTTCCTGGCCTTCGCTCAGGTCGATCCCGTGCAGGAAAGGCAGGCCGGGACCACCCATGCGCGGACCCGGGCCGCGTGGACCGGGGCCGGGGCCGCGGTCGAAGTCCGGGCCGGGGTCGAAGTCGGCGGCTGCCGGCGCGCCGGGCGGCGGCGCGTCCGCTGCGGGTGCGGCCAGCGCGGCCGAGGCGAAGGCGGTGGCGGCGAATGCGGCGGCGGCGGTGCGGAGAATGCTCATGTGGTGCTCCATTGCGTGTCGAATGGCGCCCATTCTGGTGCGCGGCCTTGTAAAGCGCTGTAAAGCCGGCGTAAAACGGCGTAAGGAACACCCCGGTCCATATGCGGACCGCCGGGGTGTAAAGCTGGGTAAAAGCACGCCTGCCGCACGCGCAGGGTAACGGCCGCTTTGCTATCATCCGGAGGATGAACCATGTACTGTTGATCGACGACGACGCCGAGCTGGTCGGCATGTTTACCGAATACCTCGAGCAGGAGGGCTTCGCGGTCGCCTGCGCCCACGACGGCGAGACCGGCGCGCGCGAAGCCCTGAGCGGGCGCTATGCGATCGCCATCCTCGACGTCATGATGCCGGCACTAAACGGTATCGACACCCTGCGCCGCATCCGCGCGCAAAGCCGCATCCCGGTGCTGATGCTGACCGGCCGCGGCGACGACGCCGACCGCATCCTCGGCCTGGAACTCGGCGCCGACGATTACGTGACCAAGCCCTGCACCCCGCGCGAACTGACGGCCCGCGTGCGCGCCATCCTGCGCCGTACCCAGGACACCCAGCCGGGCAGCGGCGCCGGCGTCGTGCTCGCGGTCGGCAAGCTGCTCATGATGCCCGCGCAGCGCCGCGCCACCTGGGACGGCAAGCCGCTGGAACTGACCAGCACCGAATTCAACCTGCTGGAAGTGCTGGCGCGCCATGCGGGGAAACCGGTGAGCAAGAACGAACTGTCCGAGCAGGGCCTGGGCCGGCCGCTGGCGCGCTTCGACCGGAATATCGACGTCCACCTGAGCAGCCTGCGCCACAAGCTCGGCACGCTCGACGACGGCCGCTCGCCGCTGCAGACGGTCTACCGTCTGGGCTACCAGCTGATCCGCGACTGAAATCGGCCGACGCATGGGACGCCGCACTGGCCGTTTGTTCTGGAAGTTCTTCCTGTCGATCCTGCTGGCCCAGGTCGCGGCGGCCGTCGGCATCGGCAGCGTGTTCTGGCTGCGCGAGCAGGCACGCCTGTCGAATACCATCACCCTGATCGAAACCGGGCCGCCGGCCGGCTTCATGCTCGACTCGGCCGCCATCGCCCTGAAATACGGCGGCGTTCCGGCGCTGCGCGAAATCGTCTCGCAGAAGGGCCGGCATTCCGTGTATGCCGTGTTCAGCAACGGCCGCGAACTGCTGGGGCGCGAAGTCACGCCGAGCATGCGCGAACAGGCGCGCCGCGAACTGGCCGCCGACCGTCCTTACCGGCCGGTGCGCCAGCTGAAGGCGCCCGACGGCCAGCAGTTGCTGCTGTTCGTGCCGCGCATGTATCGCAATGCCGCCGGCGATACGCTCACCGCGGCGCAAGTTGCCGGCCCCGGCGCCGAAGGGCCGCCGGCTGGCATGGACACGACCGGCCCAGGCGAGCGCGCAGGCGGCATGCCTGGCCCGAATGGCCCGGGTGGACCCGACGACCGTTCCGGCTTCGGCCGCGGCGACGGTCCGCGCGGTCCTTTCGGCCCGTTCTCGCCGATGAGCAGGCCGATTCCGATGCTGGCCGCGATCATCGTCAGCCTGTTCTTCGCCGCCCTCCTCGCCTGGTACTTCTCGCGTCCGATCCGCGCGCTGCGCAGCGCCTTCGAGGCTGCATCGGCCGGCGACTTGTCGCCGCGCTTCACCGACGGCGACCGGCTCGGCGGCGACGAACTGAATGACCTCGGACGCGACTTCGACCGCATGAGCGGCCAGCTGCGCGCCCTGATGGATGGCCAGCGCCGCCTGCTGCACGATGTCTCGCACGAACTGCGCTCGCCGCTGGCGCGCTTGCAGGCCGCCATCGGCCTGGCGCACCAGCAGCCCGACAAGATCGCCACCTCGCTCGAACGCATCGAACGCGAGAGCGTGCGCATGGACAAACTGGTCGGCGAGCTGCTGACGCTGTCGCGCCTGGAGGCCAATCCCGACCTGCCGAAGAACGAACCCGTTGATATGCAGGAGCTGGTCGACGGCATCGCCCTCGATGCACGCTTCGAGGCCGGCGACGATGGCCCCGCCATCGAGGTCGAGATCGAAGGCGAACCGCAGGCCACCGTGCGCGGCGCGCCCGACCTGCTGTGGCGCGCGGTCGAGAACGTGGTGCGCAATGCCGTCAAGCATGGCGGCGCGGGCGGCCGGGTCGACATCCGCCTGGTCGCGCGCGGGCCACTGGTCCACGTGGAGGTGCTGGACCGCGGACCGGGCATCCGTGACGCCGACCTGCCGACCGTGTTCGAACCCTTCTTCCGCTCGAACCCGGGCAAGAACAACGTCGATGGCCACGGCCTCGGACTGGCGATCGCGCAGCGCGTCGTGCATGCCCACGGCGGCAGCATCGTCGCGCGCAACCGCGACGGCGGCGGGCTGCAGGTGGCGATCGCGCTGCCGCTGGCCGCTTAGAGCGTCAGCGCCCGTGCCAGTAGCGGGCCTGCTCGCGCCGGTAGGCGCTGACCGCGATATCCTCGGCGCCCTCGCCGAAGTCGAACACCAGCGCGCCGGATCGATCGGTACGCAAGCGGCGGATGCCCAACTCGCCGTAGCGCTCGTAGACCTGTTTCTTCGGGTGCTTGTAGCGGTTACGATGACCTACCTGGAACACGCCGATCGACGGCTGCACCGCCGCCAGGAAGGCCGGCGTCGACGAGGTGCCGCTGCCGTGGTGCGGCGCCAGCAGCACGTCGGCGCGCAGGCGGTCGGGCGCCGATGCCAGCAGCTGCGCCTCCTGCGCCGCCTCGATGTCGGCGGCCAGCAGGATGGCGCGCCCGTGCGCCGAAATGCGCAGCGTGCAGCTGCGCGCGTTCGCCTTCAGGCCCGGATCGGCATAGCTGGCCTCGTCCGGCTGCAGCATCTCGAAGGCGACGCCGTCCCATTCCCAGCGCTGGCCGGCCACGCAGCGCCGGTGCCCTGACTGCGCCTTGCGCACCGCCGGATGGCCTGGGGCGAGCGAACTCGCCATCCAGTCCACCCGCAGCGCTTCGAGCAGCGTCAGCGCGCCGCTCGCGTGGTCGACATCACTGTGGCTGACGATCATGCCATCGAGCCGGTGGATGCCGCGCGCCCGCAGGTACGGCAGCAGCACGCGGGTGGCGCCGTTCTGGGTGGCGGCGTATTGCGGACCGGTGTCGTACAGCAGGCGGTGCCGTTCGGTCTCGACCAGCAGCGCCATGCCCTGGCCGACGTCGAAGGCGGTAACGCGGAACTGGCCGGGTGGCGGGTGCGTTGGCAGCAGCGCGAACAGCGGCAGCCAGGAGACGGCGCCGACCCACCTGTGCGGCCAGCCGCGCGGCGCCAGCATCCAGGCGGTGCCCCCCAGCGCCAGCAGGAACAGCCAGGGCGGCGGACTGGGCGCGCTCCATACGGCATGCGGCAGCGCCGCCAGCCAGCCCAGCACGGCGGCCAGGGCCTCGATGGCAAGGTGGGCCAGGAGCAGCACCGGCGCCGACAAGGGCGCCGGCAGCAGGCTGCCCGCCAGCGCCAGCGGCGTCACCACGAAGCTCACCACCGGAATCGCGACCGCATTCGCCAGCGGCCCGATCAACGACACCTGCGCGAACAGCAGCAGCGTGACCGGCACCAGGCCGAGCGTCACCGCGTACTGGGTGCGCGCGGCCAGGCGCAGCGCGCCGCGCCAGCCCTGCTCCTGGCGCGCGATCCGCCCGACGCCGGCGAACAGGATCACGCCCACCGCGCCGAACGAGAGCCAGAAGCCCGGCCACAGCAGGCACCACGGGTCGAGCACCACCACCAGTCCCAGCGCCAGGCAGAGCACGTGCGAGACGCTGGCCAGTCGCCCGCACC
The DNA here is from genome assembly GCF_020708045.1 of Massilia sp. IC2-278. Lineage (GTDB taxonomy): Bacteria > Pseudomonadota > Gammaproteobacteria > Burkholderiales > Burkholderiaceae_D > Telluria. The sequence goes on along the minus strand of NZ_JAJFES010000001.1, from coordinate 549,095 downwards.
ACAGGGCCAGGGCCACCACCGACAGCATGTACAGGGTGCGCTGGGCCGGCACGCCGAAGCCGGCCAGCAGCACGTACAGCAGCGCGGCCGTGGCGCCGGCCAGGGCCGCCACCTTTTGCGTGGGCAGCAGCAACGGCAGCTGCGCGCGCGTGAAGAACGAGCGGCGCCACAGGCTGGCGGCGGCCCACGCGGCCAGCCCTGCGATCATCGTGATGTGCAAACCCGAGATGGCGACCAGGTGACTGACGCCGGTGCGGTTGAAGATGTCCCAGTCGGCCTGCTCGATGCCGCGCTGGTCGCCGATCACCAGCGCCACGATCACCGGCGCATACGGCTTGCCGCCCAGGGCTTCCATGATGCGTGCGCGCAGGGCGTCGCGGCTGCGCTCGACCAGGTTCGATGGCGTGGGGACAAAGGCGTCGAGGCGGCGGTTGTCGCCATTCGGCCGCACGTAGCCGGTGGCGCGCACGCCCTGCCCCAGCAGCCAGGCTTCGTAGTCGAAGCCGTAAGGATTGGCGTTGCCGTGCGGGCGCTGCAGGCGTACCGTCAGGCGCCAGCGCGCTCCGGGGCGGATGGTGCTGGCCCCTGATGGAGCGCCATACCACGACAAGGCCAGCTTCGGCGGGACTTGTGCGGCAGCGGTCAGTGCGGTCTCGACGTCGAGGTGGAAGCGCACGCCCTCGCCGAAGTCGTGCGGCAGGTTGGCGATGGTGCCGATGAGCTGGATGTCGCGGCCTTCGTCGGCCTTGGGCAGCTCGTGCGACAAGGCCGCGTGTGCGAGGAAAGCGGCCCAGCAGAAGCCGAGCAGGCCGCCGGCGCAGGCGGCACGCAGTGGTCCGCGCAGGGCCAGCAGCAACACGAACGCGGCGAGCGCACAGGCTAGCAGGTGCCAGGGGTCGGGCAGCGCGGGGCGTGTTTGCAGGAAGGCTGCGCCTGCGACGAAGCCGAGGATGGCGCAGCGCATCGGAGCAGTGGCTCAGCGTCGGGCTGGCGCTTGATCCGCCAATCCGGCGCCGACAGGATTCAGGCGCACTTGCGCCGTGGTTGAATGCGTTCCCACCGTCGGGCGCACCCGGATGCTGGACGATATTTTATCCCAGAGAGCAAGTGCAACGGATTCCGACAAGGAGGACGGAACGGGGCCATGCCGACCCTTGCCCGTGTCCATGGTGAAGGAAAGATGTGGGACCAATACATTGTCCCTTATACCGTCTACCTCCCACCAAAAACCATACGCAGTGGTCGAATTGTCTTCAGCAAATCGTTGCACGAGCTCCTCACCTGCGATTCCACCGATAGTCCGGGACGCGGCGCGGATTACCGACACGCGGTTCGTTTCAAATGTCGACCTCCATCCATGCGAGTCACGATTTCGCTCGAGCAAACCCTGTTCCGCCGGTTCGACGCCGGCTGCCACGATCAGCAGGAATTCGACGTCTGGATAACTGGGAAGGCGGGCTGCCATCATGACTTCTTCGCTCTGACTCGCGGAAAGGGGCTCTTGGATGTAAGCACGATCGATACAAAATCCTGGTGCAATCGGTATTCGATTCGTTGTGTTGGGTATCAGTCGGTCGATCAGCTTTGATAAATCGCCTACAAACTGTAGACTAAAGTTGGTCCCAGTGATATCGAAGCTGGTCCCATCAGATGTACCAACCCTTCAAGATTGATGTTTTCGTATCGGTAGCGCTCAATCTCCAATCCCTTGGCTCGCGTGCCTTCTGTTATCGTGCGACCGTGCACGAATATCTTCCCAACCAGACCAGCTTCAGTTTTAACTTCGTTTACTGTTTCCAAATTCCTGCTGCCGCCCAATCGATCTGGTATTGCCCTGAGTTGCGACGCGCGCTCAGCAGCACGAGAATGGAACGCATCGTCCGACTCATGAAAGGAATTGATGTCGAAACCATGGACTCGTGGCCGAAACAGTTCAACCTCCGCCTCCTCTGGTAGGTCAACCAATAACCTGCCAACGCACACAGTCTTCATCCGTTCTGTAATGCGAAGAACTTCAGGTTGATTGCGCATGTCCGCAACGCTCCAAGTTCCATAGAGCGTAATCATGCTTACAACCAGCGCTGCGATCCACCACAGTTTTGGAAAGGCTTTCATGTACCGCCTCGCGCATTGGTTACCATTACTGAAAGTACTCTAAAGAACGATAGAAATGGCTAACACCAGAGTCAACGGCTTTGTGTCGTACGCGACTTACCTAGACGTCAGCAGGAGATCCTTGGTCACGCGAACCCGGCGCACCGGCGTGCCGTACCAGTTGCCACACACTACGTCGTTGGATCGCCTGCGCCTTGCCAAACGGATGGCCGAACGTCGTGGAAGATATCTTGAACGTTGCAGCTGGCAAGAGCGCGCCAGCGGCGAACCAACGGGTACCGTCGAGTGCATGCGACTCCTCGCAGCGCCACCAACCCGAGGCCGGGCACTGCATACCGGTCCTGGCAACACACCCGATCGGAACTCCTGGCTGAACGCGTGACTTCGCGCTATCAATCGCATTCCCACTGCCGGTTTGCGCTGCGAGGGACGCCTGTGCCAACGGCACAGGCGATGAAATCCGATCGCGCTCGCGTTTGTCGACCAGCTTCCAGGTAGTCCGCGTACTCGCCTCATAGCTGGGCTGCAGGCCGCGCACTTTCTGCCAGAGCGATTGAGGGGGCAAGAGCAAGGCTTGTGGCAGTTTCTGACCCTTGCAGAAGTATTGGCGCTGCCCGCCAAGGACTGCGAGATTATCATTCGGCTCGCTGCACGACCACCAACCGCTCTGTGGGCAGCGTTTGCCTGCTTCTACGTAGATGCCTAGTGGAGACGCCAAAGGCGTGCTCTGGGCGACCTCAACAGGGCGAGTCAGCCGCAGACGCACACTCGATGAAATCCTGTCCCATAATCGGGTTACCGCTTCTTCGTTGAGGCTGGATTGGACCGGCTTTCCGCCTGACCGGGGATTGACACCGGTATCGAGTTCAAGAAGCAAGCGTGGAACGAAGGCGTCATCCGCGCTACCGCCAGTTTCCCAAGCAAAACTGAAGTTCGTCGAAAAATTCAGTTCGGTCGTTCTAACCGCCACCTCCTCACCAGCAAACCCGCCAATCGTCCGTACGCCTGAGCGCAATATTCGCGAACGCGCGCGCGTCAGGGCATCCGTTGCGGCCTCATCGCGTTCGATCAAGCCTGGTCCCTGATGCAGCCCAGTGTTGGTCCAGAACGCCAACGTAATGTCGGGATACCCCGGCAACGTGGCGAAGACGGTCACACTTTCGTGACGCTTGGTATCGAACGGGTCGGCGATCAATGCTCCGTCGAGACAAAAACCCGGCGCGCTGGGAAGCCCGTCTTTTGTCTGGCTGACGAGTTGCCCCATCAGGGAGATCACTACAGGAAGACGCTTTGCATCATCGCCTTCACTATGAAAGCTATGAGTCACCCCGTTCCTGTTGATATGGCCCTCGATTGTCACGGTTTCGAAATAGACGCGCTGATCGTTGCGCATCTCATATCCGCGGTATCGACTATGGACGAATACTCTTCCCAATGAACCGGGTTCGCGAATCTCCTTGCTGAGTTCGATGTTTTTCCGTCCCAGCATGTTGAGTGACGACCCGAGTTTTACTTCGCGTTCCTGGATAAACCGGGAAAACTGGCTGGCGGTCTCTTCCTGCCAAGTTACTTCAAAGCCGTCGAGATTGACCATCTTCATCGTAACCTGTGCAATCTCCGGCAAATCGATAAGCAACCGGCCTGCGCATACGGTCTTCATCTTATCGCTCATCGCTCCCGCCTTCCTTGTATCCTGACTGCTGTGGACGGACCTGACATACATGAAGCCAACCGTACCGGCAATGACGAGCGCAAGCAGCCACTTTGCGCACTTCCCGACAGCGAGCTTCATTTGATGCCTTGGACAATCTTGACAATCAAATGACGCGTCAGCAAAAGCATCGCGTCGTTTGTGAAACTGTCCTGATGCCCAAAACCACGAGCGGCAAAAGCTGCGCGTACGCCGTCGTTTGCTCCAGCGCCCGACCTGCCCGGCACCGTATCGTCACCGTGCGCATCCTGTCCCCAAACGGTGAACTTGAGTTTCAAACGGTCTTCGACAAGCACTTCGCGTGCGCCGTTAGCGGCTTGCCCTACAAGGTGAGCATTGCGTACGTTTCCTGGCGTGAGCGCAACGCCCTGGCCAGAGGGGACCCTTGCGGCCCACTGCACGGTGCCATACGAAAGCCGCTCTTCGTCGACGCCATAAAACGCATAGGTATTCGGGTGATACCAGGCTTTTGCAGCGGCGTCGCCGTTTGTGTCCGGAGGTCGTTCGAGAATCGATTGATGAAACTTTTCAGCGGTATTTACTGCTTTGTCGATTGCCTCTTTTATTCCTCCCGATTTCCCCTTATATAAACCACCAGGATCAGCAAAGTTCGGGTTGATAAGCCGGTACCACGACTGGGTGTCCCTATAGAAATCATATGGATTACCTCTCGGCAGCCCAAATATTTCCTGTTCTTTATCGGCGTTCTCGACACGGGTGAGTGTCTTTATCAGAATCCATGGTCTTGGATACAAATGGTTAGGGAGTAATTCCAAAACCCCCGGGGCGGTCGCCATGACGGCTGTCGTTTCCTCTGGTGTCACGCCTGCGATTTCTGCAAATCGACTGGCTTTGACATTATCGACCAGTCCATTCGTGTATCGCGTACTTTCAGTGCCGCACGCGATGCGTCTATAGGCAACAGGCGCGCCAAATGCGGGCATGACCCCATGGATAATGCCGGCGATATCGGACGAGCCTGATGAGTCGGCAGCGCGCATGCGTGCGCACGACCTGGCAACCAGACCGCCCATCGAGTGAGTGACAAGGATGACATGTTCGCATTCATGCTTGCGCGAACGCCAGAACGCTTTGATTTCATCGATCCTGCGGTTGAGGCGTTGGGCCGATACGGCGCACGATTCCAACCAGTTGTAGCCAACTGCATATACTGGATACTGGAAGCGCGCGAAGTTTTCCAGTTCCGATTCGGTCACCCGTTCTACAGTCCGTACGCCCCAACTCGACGGACTGCATTGCATCACCCGCTTCCAGTGGACGCGTATCTCGCGCTGTCCGCGCTTATCGATCTGGAACGTCTTATCAAGATAGGTCTGAAGCTTTTCAAGGACAATCCAGTATGAGTCAGCATGGACTTCGCCCCAGCCGCGTGAACGCAGCTCAGTCAGACTTAGTCCCGCCACTTCGTTCTCGAGTTCTCCCGCATCGTCGACTTCCAGCGCCGCAGGATTTAATATTCGTTGCCTCGTTGCTGGCGTCCGTCTCTTCCATTTCCGGGCTTCGCGCAAGCCCTCCACTGTCCCGTTCGGTGCGCGCCAGGCTGGGCCATCCGCATCTGTATCCGGCTTCTCGCCCGTTCTCGCGGCGATCGCCTGCACATCGTTCAGCTGCTTCACGTTTCGCCCGGATGACTCCGAGGCCGAAGTCCGCGCCTTTGATGGCTCCGTACGGGCACGCAGATTCGACCCCATGATCCCTGGCACGAAGATCACGGGAATGACCTTATGCGATCCCACCGTCACCTTCGCACGCATTCGGAACGATTTAGGGGTAGCGACGCTATGCGCAACCAGACTGCCATCGATATCGACCGTGGGCTGGCGAATCGGACGAGTCGGCTCGCTCATGCGAGGCTCGCACCGTTTGACTTGTCACTCTCTTCCGGTAGCAGCCGGAACTCAATGTCTCCAAGCGAATACGCCTGAAGGACATCAGTGCGGCCTTCGTCGTCGGTAATGCCTTCAATCATGGTACCGTCTTCATGACGCGCAATGTAGCGACGCCCTTTTGCAGGAAGGCCGGTCTGTCGATCAATGACAACCATTCGTTCGTCGGTTTCAAGCGAACCATGGACCAGATCCAGTCCTGCCGGCCCTGCCTCGGCAGCGCCGGCATGTGTGACAACGGCGGCCCGGACCAGATGCTCGGAGGTGCACTGCTGATTGATCGAGCCTGCGCCCCACACAGTCTGCGCCCCCTGCGCTACGACCTTGACTTCCGGCGCCTGCAAGTCGATGCCCTCTGCGGCGATCAGGCTGATACGGCCCGCCGACTTGATTTCGATATTCCCCTGGTGCGTCTGCAGCATGATGTTTCCGCGCCCCGCCACCAGTTTCACTCCCAGTGAATACGCGAACATGCTCAGGCTGCGGGCAGCCCGCAGGAACAGGTTGCGCCCGGCTGACAGTTCGGTATCGGCTACCGACACCAGATCGATCTTGCTTTGTGCACCGATGGCCACGTTGTCTTCGCTTGCCACCAGCACCCCGGCTGGCCCCGTTGCTGCAACAATCGGCGCACCGCCCGCGCCCGGCGCCACGTTCGAGCCTTCATGCCAGCGTTTGAGCTTGTCGACCAGTTCTGCCAGGCGCGGCTTGGCTTCTTCGTCTTCGTTATGGCTGATGGCCTGACGTTCCAGTTCTTCCAGCACGCCCTGCATCACTTCAGCCAACCCGACGAGACCAGCACGCTCGAGCTGCTCGTGCTCGCCCTGCTCGGCGCTGATCAGGATGCCCTGCCCTCCTCGCACCGCAACAGCTTTGTCGCTGCGTAGCTCGGCGCCCTCGCCGCGCGGCTGCCCCTGTCCGTCTTCACGGGCGCGCGCAAGCCAGCCCAAATTGAGTTCCGAATGCGCATGATCGCTGCCTATTTTCGCGCTGATCTCCCCGCACGTATCGTCGAATCGCAGCTGGTTACCACGCTGCCCACCGATCTCGCGGCTCTTCAGCCCGGACAGATAACGGTTACCCGGCAAGCCGCCATTGGCGCTGAGCGCAGGCGGTTCGCCGTTCTGGTTGAACACCTGCGACAGGATCACCGGCCGGTCCGGGTCGCCGCCGAGAAAGGCCACCAGCACCTCCGTGCCCACCCGAGGCAGCGTCAATGCGCCGAACTGCTGCTGGCTGCCCGGTCCGTTGCCGGCCCAGTTCGAGGCCACGCGGACCCAGGCCGAATCGGCCGCGCTGCCGGAGGCGCCGGCGCCGTGCGCATGCTCATGGTCTGCGGTGCGCATGCCGGGAAAGCGGATCTTCACCCGGCCCAGGCGGTCGCAATGCACTTCCTCGTTCTGGGGTCCGACCACGATCGCGCTTTGCAGCTGCGGGTGCGGCAGGTCGACGCGCGGATCGTAGGCCGGCACGATGGGTACGCTGCGCCGTACCGCCGTAAAGCGCACCCGCACCGCGCGCTCGCTTGCAGAAGCCTGCGCGGAGCCCGCCGCAGAATACGATGAAAAGCCCGCCATGGCGTGCCAGCCGTTCTGCGCCAGCAGCCGCTCTGCCAGCGCCGACAGCTCGCCCGGCAGGTTGTTGCGCGCGCTGAGCTGCACTTCGGTGATGACGAACTGCCGCTCCGCCAGCGGATGGGTGTCGATTTCCGGGTGGTCCTGCAAGGTGAAGTATTGCCCGGCGCAGAAGTCGCGCACGCTGCCTTCGCCGTGAAAACACTTGGCCTCGAATTCGTGGCGCTGCATGCGCAGCTGGCCCAGGCGCCAGCTGTCCTCGACGTCGTTGCCGGCGTGCGGGGTGTCGATCAGGTAGTCGTCGAGACTGGCGGCGAGGCCGTTGCCGTGCCCGCCCTGGTCGTGGCTAGCGCGCGCCGTGGTCGACATGAACTGCGCCGCGCCGGGATTCTTGTAGTCCCAGCTGTGGCGGGTGGCGCTGCCCGGCTGCAGGGTGCGCGCCGCGCCCCAATGGGTGATGGTGTCGCGTTCGCCGGTGACGTCGTCGCGGTGGTAGCGCACGCTGCCGGCGGCATTCTCGGGCAGGTGATTAGCGTCGGCAAACAGCACCAGCGTGTGGGCGGGGATGCGGTCGTGTAGCGGGTCGACCGAGGTGCCGCGGCTGCGCCCGGGGCGCACGGTCCAGGAAATGCCGCGCCGGCGCAGCAGGCGCCGCACGAAGGCGGTGTCGGATTCGTTGTACTGCATGGTCTGCTCGCGCGGTGGATACAGGCGCATGTCGAACAGCGGGTCGAGCTCGTATTCGAAGGCGCCGGCCAGCACCGCGTTTGCATGGCGCCATTCGTCGAACAGCACCTGCACGATCTCGAGTTCGTTCTGGTAGCGGAAGATGCGGCTGTTGACGCGCTTTTCCATCACCGACAGGGCGTCGCGCAGCACCAGCTGGTAGGTGGCCAGGGCGCCGTCGGCGTCGCCGGACCTGGCCTCGGTGACGATGCCGCAGATGCTGCGCAGTTGGCCGCGGTCGGTGACGACCTGGATTTCGGCCGGCAGCGCGATCAGTTCCTTCAGCGGCAGGGTGGCGTCGCTGGCGACGCAGGAGACGCGGTATTCGAGGCCGCCGCAGATGGCTTCGCTGCCTTCGATCCGTTGCGGCAGCAGGACGTCGTCAAGGAGTGCCTCGGCATGCGCCAGGCGCAGGCGCAGTGCACGGTGCGCGGTGCTGAGCGATCGCTCGTGCTGCAGTACGCGCAGGAACTCGCTGGCACTGTCCAATTCCGTCTCCCGTTTCGAAAACAGAATCGTCCCACGAGGGCCTGTTGGGCCCGTTGAGTCGTCTCATTGTATGCGCTCACAAAACGGTGCAACTAAACCGGGTTGTCGTTGTCGTGCCACGCGGCCTGTATGGATGGACAGTGCCGCTAGCGTCAGCGGGTAAGGAAGCCCGTGACGGCGGCCACCAGCGCGGGCGCCAGTGGCAGCGCCGGGTCGCCGTAGGATGGCAGTTGCGCGGGACCGGGCGGCACCAGTTTCAGCACGTGGTTCATGCCTTCCACGATCTCGAGCCGTGCCTGCGGACAGGCGGCCTTCAGCGCCCGCGCGTCGTCCACGTTCACCTGGATGTCGGTCGTGCCCTGGACGATCAGCACCGGCAGCGCCAGCGCGGCGATGCGCTCGGCCGGCAGGTAGCGGAACTGCGACACCAGGTAGGGCTGCACGCTGGGGCGATACAGCGCGGCCAGCATTGGCGGCACCTCGCCGGCCAGTTCGCCCTGTTCGAGCTTGCCGAGGATGCGCTCGTTCTCCCCGATCAGCGCGGGTGGCAGCTGGGCCGCCAGCTGGCGCCGCAGCACCGCCTGCAGCGGCGCACCGGGCCCCGCGATCGAGACAAAGGCGGCGGCCCCGGTCTGCTTCGCGGCGACCATGCCGATCAGCGACCCTTCGCTGTGCCCGATCACGGCCACCCTGGCAAAGCTCGGGTCGGCCTTCAGGCGTGCGATCCAGGCCGCGGCATCGTCGATATAGGTCTCGAAGCGCAGTGCCGATTCGCTCTGCATGGCCGCGGCGCTGGCGCCGATGCCGCGCTTGTCGTAGCGGACCGAGGCAACGCCCTGCTCCGCCAGGGCCTCGGCCAGCATGCGGAGGCTGTCGTTGCGGCCCGGGAGCATGGCGGAATTGCCGTCGCGGTCGGTGGGACCGGAGCCGGCGATGATCAGGGAGACCGGCACCGGCCCTTTTGCCGCGGGCAGGCGCAGGCTGCCGGCTAGCTTGCCGGTCGGGGTGTCGAGGACAATCTCCACATCGCCGGCCCGGGCGGATGCGGGCAAGGAAAGGAACAGCACCAGGAAGACGCCAACCCACAGCAGCCGCTCGATCATTCCGCCTTCCCGTATCAAGGTTCAAGAAGCCAGCAGCGCCTGCAAACGCGGTATCGCCGCCAGCGAGTTATTCCATGTGCATTCGCGCAGCGCGGCTTCGTCCATGCCGCGCAGCTGCGCCAGCGCCGCGCCGATGGCCGGCAGCTGTTCCGGACTATTTCGTCCGGGATGGATCCAGCTCGGCGAAATGTCGGGCGCATCGGTCTCCAGCACCAGCGCCTCCAGCGGCAGCTCGCTCGCCAGGCGCCGGATTTGCAGCGCGCGCGTAAACGTCATGGCGCCGCCGAAACCCAAGTGAAAGCCCAGCTTGATGTAGGTCTCGGCCTGCTGGAAGGAGCCGTTGAAGGCATGCGCGATGCCGCCCGCCGGCCGCACCTGGCGCAGGTGTTTCAGCACCTGGTCCTGGGAGCGGCGCACATGGGTCAGCACCGGCAAATCGAAATCGCGCGCGATGCGCAGCTGCTCGCGCAAGAACCGCTCCTGCTTCTCGCGCATGGCCGGCTCGCACAGCATGGGAATGAAGAAGTCGAGGCCGATCTCGCCGATGGCCACGAAACGCGGGTCGCCCATCGCGCGTTCGACAGCGGCGCGCAGCACCAGCAGATCGTCGTCGGACGCCTGCGGCACGTAGATCGGATGGATGCCCAGCGCATAGCTGGCGTTCGGTGCGTGCGCCGCGAGCTGCGCGACCGCCTCGAAGTTGCCGCGCTCGACCGCCGGGATCACGATCATCGACACCCCGGCGTCGCCCGCGCGCCGCGCGACGTCCAGCGATCCTGCGCCGAATTCGTGGGCGTCCAGGTGGCAGTGGGTGTCGATCCACATGGCGCTACCCCTCCAGCGGCTGCAACCCGTGCTCGGTCATGCGCAGTGCGCGGTCGCAGCGGCGCGCCAGTTCCATGTCGTGGGTGACGATGACGAACGAGGTGCCGAGGGTGCGCGAGAGTTCCAGCATCAGATCGAAAATCGCCATCGCCGTCGCGTGATCCAGGTTACCGGTCGGCTCGTCGGCCAGCACGCACGCCGGTTCCGTGACCAGGGCGCGCGCCAGGGCCACGCGCTGGCGTTCGCCGCCCGACAGTTCGCCGGGGCGGTGGATCACGCGCTTGCCGAGTCCCACGCGCTCGAGGATGGCCTGCGCCTTCTGCTCGGCCGTCGCACGCTTTTCGCGGCGGATCATCAGCGGCATCACGACGTTGTCGAGCGCCGAGAATTCCGGCAGCAGGTGGTGGAACTGGTAGACGAAACCGAGCGAAGAGTTGCGCAGCTCGCCGCGCCGGGTTTCGGACAGGGTGGCGAAATCCTCGCCCAGCAGGGTCACCGAGCCGGTGCTCGGCGTATCGAGGCCGCCGAGCAGGTGCAGCAGGGTCGACTTGCCCGAACCCGAAGCGCCGACGATGGCCACGCGCTCGCCGCGTTGAATAGCGAAGTCGATCTTGTCGAGCACCTGCACCTGGTAGTCGCCCTGCTTGAAGGTCTTGCCGAGGCCGCGGCAGGCCAGCACCGGCGTATTGGCGGTGTTATTCCTCATGTCACTCATAACGCAGCGCCTCCGCAGGTTTCACACGCGAGGCCGAGCGGCTCGGGTAGACCGTGGCCGCAAAGGCCAGCAGCACGGCGACGCCGCCGATCTTGAATACGTCCGGCCAGCGCAGGTCCGACGGCACGGTGCTGTTTTGGTAGATATCCTTCGACAAGAACTGCACTCCCAACAAATGTTCAATGAATGGAACGATGACGTCGATGTTCAGCGCGACGAGCACGCCGCCCACCACGCCGACCACGGCGCCGAGGATGCCGACCAGCGCGCCCTGGATCATGAAGATCTTCATGATGGAGGCTGGCGAGGCGCCCAGGGTGCGCAGGATGGCGATGTCGGCCTGCTTGTCGGTCACCGTCATCACCAAGGTCGAGACCAGGTTAAAGGCGGCCACCGTGATGATCAGGGTGAGGATGATGAACATCATCTTCTTTTCGGTCTGTACGGCGCCGAACCACACCGCGTTCAGCTTCGACCAGTCGCGCATCTCGAGATTACCCGGCATCGATTTTTCCAGCTCGGCCGCCACCTGCGGCGCCTGATGCATGTCGGCGATGCGCAGGCGCAGGCCGGCCGGCGCCGACAGGCGCTCCATCTTTTCGGCGTCGCCCAGGCTGACGAAAGCCATGCCGGCGTCGAATTCGGCATGCCCGGAGCGGAACAGGCCCGACACGGTGAAGCTGCGCATGCGCGGCAGCATGCCGGCCGGCGTGGTCTGGGCCTGCGCCAGCAGCATGGTCACCTTGTCGCCGATCTGCAGGTTCAGCGACGACGCCAGCGCGTAGCCGAGCACGATGTTGAAGCTGCCGGGTTTGAGCGACTCGAAGCTGCCCTGCACCACCGTGTTGGCCACATCCGAGATGGTGCGTTCCGCTTCCGGCAGCACGCCGCGAATCGTCGCCGGGCGCATCGCGCCCTCGCGCTGCTGCAGCAGGCCCTGGGATTCGACGAAGGGCGCGGCGGCGCGCACTGCCGGGTTCTTCAGGGCCTGTTGGGCTGCTTCGCGCCATTGCGGCATGTCGCCGCGCGGATCGAAAACCTCGATGTGGGCCAGCACCGACAGCATGCGGTCGGTCACCTGCTTCTGGAAGCCGTTCATCACCGACAGCACGATGATCAGGGCCGCCACGCCGAGCGCGATGCCGGCCACCGAGATCAGCGAAATAAAGGACAGGAAGCCGCTGTGGGCCGTGCCCTTCCCGGCGCGCGTGTAGCGCAGGCCGACCAGCCATTCGAACGGCAGTTTATGTAAAAGACTCATGAATAGTTCAAGGTAACAGGATCATTCGTAGCGCAGGGCTTCGGCCGGCTTCACGCGCGCCGCCGCCCAGCTCGGGTACAGGGTGGCGAAAAAGGCGAGCAGCACGGCCACGCCGCCGATGCTGCCGACGTCGGACCACTGCAGGTCGGACGGAATCTCGCTGATCAGGTAGATCTCTTTCGAGATGAACTGGATGCCGAGCACGCGCTCGATGGCCGGCACGATCACGTCGACGTTCAGCGCCACCGCCACGCCCAGCGTCACGCCGAGCAGGCCGCCCAGCACGCCCACCAGCGTGCCCTGCACGATGAAGATCTTCATGATCGAGCGCGGCGAGGCGCCCAGGGTGCGCAGGATGGCGATGTCGGCCTGCTTGTCCTTGACCGTCATGACCAGGGTCGAGACCAGGTTGAAGGCGGCCACGGCGATGATCAGGGTCAGGATGATGAACATCATGCGCTTTTGCGAGCCGACGGCGGCGAACCAGATGGTGTTCACCTGCGACCAGTCGCGCATGACGTAGTCCTGGTCCATGCTCCGGCGCAGTTCGGCCGCCACGCGCGGCGCCAGGTGCAGGTCGTGCAGGCGCAGGCGCAGCCCGACCGGGCCGGCCAGACCGACGGTCCCGGCTGCATCGTCGAGATGGGCGAAGCCGAGCATGGAATCGAATTCGTAGTGGCCGGCTTCAAAAATGCCGGAGACGATGAAGGTCTGGGTGCGCGGCGCGGCCGGGGCGCCCGACTCCGTGGCGCCCGACGTCCCGAGCAGCATGGTGACGCGCTCGCCCACGCCCGCGTGCAGGGCATCGGCGAGGGCCCGGCCGATGACGATGTTCATGGAGCCGGGCGTGAGCGTGTCGAGGCTGCCCTGCTTCATCTCGCGCGCTACGTCCGACACCTTGGCTTCTTCGCCTGGGAGCACGCCGCGCACCAGCACCGGCTTCATCACGCCGTCGCGCAGCAGCATGCCCTGGATTTCGACGAACGGCGCCGCGGCCGCCACCTGCGGGTTGCGCGCCGCCTCGCGCCCGACCGCGCGCCAGTCGGGCATGGCGCCGCGCACGTCGAAGATCTCGACGTGGGCCAGCACCGACAGCATGCGGTCGGTTACTTCCTTCTGGAAGCCGTTCATCACCGACAGCACCACGATCAGGGCGGCCACGCCGAGCGCGATGCCGGCCACCGAGATCATCGAGATGAAGGAGATGAAGCGATTCCGCCCGCTGCGCTTGCCGGCGCGCGTATAGCGCAGGCCGACTGCCCATTCGTACGGCAGTTTCTGGATGATGCTCATGAAATTTGTAGAGTTTGACAACTGATCTCGCAGTATGCCACGCAAAGCTCATCCATGACAGGGCGCACGCCTGTGGTAACGCTGTGGTAACGCTGTGGTAACGCTGTGGTAACTGCGTCACGCCCCTGCCGCGTAGGCGGCTCCCGGCCGGCGCCGCGCCTCGTGGAGGCAGCCGTTTTCGCCTACAATCACGGCATGTCCCAGATTACGCTTGTCCTGCCCTCCGCCCTTCCCGTCCCCGAATTCGCTCCCGACCTGGTGCGCGCCCTGCAGGCGCCCGCGCTGGCCAGCCTGCTGTCGCGCACAAGTGCGCAGCGGCGCGTGCCGGCCGACGAGTCCGTACGCGCCCTGCCTCATGAAACCTGGCTCGCGCGCGCGCTCGGCCTGCAGCAAGCCGGCCAGCCCGCCTTTGCCGGCGCCGCCATGCGCGGCTATGGCCTGGCGCCCGATGGCGGCACCTGGTTCATCGTCAACCCGGTGCATATCGAAATCGCACGCACCCACCTGATGATGGGCGACCCGCGCCACCTGGGCCTGGCCGAGAACGACAGCCGCGCCCTGTTCGATGCGGCCCGGCCCTACGTGGAAGAAGCCGGCCACGCCCTGCTCTACGGCGACGCCCAGACCTGGTTCCTGCGCGCCGACGACTGGGCCGGCCTCGACACCGCCACGCCCGACGCGGCGCTCGGCATGGACCTGACCGACTGGATGCCGCTGGGCGAGCGCGCCGCCGCCTTCCGCCGCCTGCAGAACGAGATCCAGATCCTGTGGCACACGCATCCGGTGAACGCCGCCCGCGAAGCGAGGCGCATGCCGGTGGTAAACGCCTTCTGGCCTTGGGGTGCAGCCGACAGCGGCGCCGGATCGACGGCACGCGTCAAACTGGCAAGCGCCGACACGGCCGCGTGGCTGTCCCGGCTGGCCGATACGGTTCCGTCCAACCTGGCGCAGTTTGCTTCCTCCATCGATGGCGACACCCTGCTGGTCTGCGGCAGCGCCGCCCCTTACGCGGCCGCGGCCGACTGGGGCGGCTGGGTCGCCGTCATGACCCAGCTTGAAGCCCAGCTGTTCGCCCCCATCCTGGAGAGCCTGAAGAACGGGCGCATACGCGAAGTGAAACTGGTGCTGAGCCACCGCGACGCCCTGCTCGAAGCCACCACCAACGCCATGGCGCAACGCAAGTTCTGGCGCCGCAATACCCTGGAATCCCTGCTGTGAAAACCCGTATCTCCGTCCGTCCCTGTCCTTTCCGCACCTCCGAGCTGCTGCGCCAGGGCGGCGTGCACCCTGTGCTGGCGCGCGTCTACGCGGCGCGCGGCCTGCTGGACGTGCGCGAACTGGCCAGCGAACTGGCCGCGCTGGCCCCGCCCGGCGGCCTGAAGCATATCGACAACGCCGCCGTGTTCCTGGCCGACGCGATTTCGGCAAACAAGAACATGACCATCGTCGCCGACTACGACTGCGACGGCGCCACCGCCTGCGCCGTGGCCCTGCGCGGCCTGCGCGCGATGGGCGCCCGGGTCGACTACATCGTGCCCGACCGCGTGGTGCACGGCTATGGCCTCACGCCCGAGATCGTCGAACTGGCGGTGCGCGAAAAGAACCCGGACGTCATCATCACCGTCGACAACGGCATCGCCAGCGTCGAGGGTGTGCTGGAAGCGAACCGGCGCGGCATCGAGGTCGTGGTCACCGACCACCACCTGCCGGGCGACGCCCTGCCGCCGGCGCGCGTGATCGTCAACCCGAACCAGCCCGAGTGCGGCTTCCCGAGCAAGAACCTGGCCGGCGTCGGCGTGGTCTTCTACGTGCTGCTGGCCCTGCGCGCCGAACTGCGCCGCCGCGGCGTGTTCGATGCGCAAACCCAGCCCAAGCTCGACAATTTGCTCGACCTGGTGGCCCTGGGCACGGTGGCCGACGTCGTGAAGCTCGACGCCAACAACCGCATCCTGGTCGCGCAGGGCATCAAGCGCATGCGCTCCGGGCGCATGCATGCTGGCGTGGCTGCGCTGTTCCGGGTGGCCGGGCGCGAAGCACGGAATGCCTCGCCCTTCGACCTCGGCTTTGCCGTCGGCCCGCGCCTGAATGCCGCCGGCCGCCTGGAAGACATGGCGCTCGGCATCGAGTGCCTGACCACCGACGACGAAGGCCGCGCCTGGGCGATTGCCCAGCAGCTCAACGAAATCAACCTGAAGCGGCGCGAGATCGAGGCCGACATGCAGGACACGGCGCTGCTGCACCTCGACGACTTCCAGCCCGCCGCCAGCAGCACGATCGCCGTCTTCGACGAAGGCTGGCATCAGGGCGTGATCGGGATCGTCGCTTCGCGCTTGAAGGAAAAATTCTACCGGCCGACGATTACCTTCGCACCGGGCGGCGTGGGCCTGATCAAGGGGTCCGGCCGCTCGATCCCGGGCTTTCACATGCGCGACGCGCTCGACCTGGTGTCGAAGCGCGTGCCTGGCCTGATCGACAAGTTCGGCGGCCACGCGATGGCGGCCGGGCTGACCATCAAGGCCGAGCATTTCACCACCTTCTGCGAAGCCTTCGAAGCGGTCGGGCGCGCCTGGCTCAGCGAAGCCCAGCTGGAACGCGTGGTCGAGACCGACGGGCCGCTGGAAGACGAGTTCTACTCGACCCAGTTCATCGAGCTGTGCGATGGCCAGGTGTGGGGACAAGGCTTTGCGCCGCCGGTGTTCTGCGACGAATTCCGCGTGATGAGCCAGCGGATATTGAAGGAGAAGCATCTCAAGCTGCTGCTGGAGAAGAACGGGCGGCGTTACGACGCGATCTGGTTCGGCCACACGGACGGATTGGGCGAGCGTGCGCGCGTGGCCTTCCGGCTCGATGCCAACGAGTACAACGGCGTGACCAAGGTGCAGCTGCTGGTGGAGCACGCAGAGCCGGCGTGATCGGCTTCCTGGTTTTGTAGGGTGGGCACCTGTGCCCACGCGGTTGTACCGCTGCGTTCTCGTCAGATGCCGGGCGACCGATGCGCATGCAAACCGTGCCCCGAATAAGCCATAGAGCATATCAGCCGCCGTACCGCGTGGGCACAGGTGCCCACCCTACAACAGCAAACCCAGCCTACGTCACCGCCCGCAATCGCACCCACGATCAAACACGACCTTCCACGTCCCCGGCCCTTCCAGCCGCCACACCGAATTGAAGCGCCCGATCTGCTTGCCCGAGGCATCGAGCACCGGTCCGCTGCTGTAGGCCAGCGTGCCGGAATCGAGCACCTGGACTTCGTCCGGCGCCCAGGCGAACGGCGCATTCGGCCCGTCGAAATACCCGCGCCAGGCCTGCGTTACCGCATCGCGCCCGCGCTTCGCTCCACCCGGCCCCATGAACACCGCCTCCTTCGACAGGAAGCCGCCGAACGCCTCGAAGTCGCGCGCCTTCATGGTCGCGGCGAACGCACGTTCCGTCTCCATCACTTGCTGCTGCAGTTCTGCCTGCGTGTCGCGCGCGCCACGCGCCATGCAGGCCGCCAGCACGACCGCCGCCAGCACGCCTGCCAGCGCGCATGGTAGCCACTTCGCCATCCCCTTCGATCGCCAATGCATGGAAATATCCTTTTCCTTTTGACAAGTCGCCGGCAATTCTGTCACGGTCTATCCGGCTTGACAACCAGCAGTTGCAATGCCTCCGAAATAGGAGTATAAGTACTCCAAAACCGGAGGAAACTATGAACCTCGCCTATGCTTACCCGAAGAGCCGCTTCGAGCCCACCGTGCTGGTCGACCTCAGTTCGCGCGCCGAACGCGAGCGCCTGTCGGCATCGGCCCTGAAGGGCTTTTTCAAACTGGCCGCCGCCTGGCAGCTGCGCGACGAAGATGCGCGCGAGCTGCTCGGCGGCCTGTCCGCGTCCAGTTTCTACGACTGGAAGAAGAACCCCGAGCGCGTGCTCGATGCCGACCGCATCACGCGCATCTCTTATCTATTAGGTATCTACAAGGCCCTGCACATCTTGTACGGTGACAAACTCGCCGACGAATGGGTGCACCTGCCGAACACCAACATCATCTTCGGGGGCCGCACGCCGCTGGCCCTGATGCTGGGCGGCGGCATGCTGGCCATGCAAACCGTGCGCCAGCTGCTCGACGCACGCCGCGGAGGACTCTGATCTTGGCGGTCGTCCCGAAACTGACGGCGCTGCGCCAGTTCGACACCTGCCGCCTGATTCCCTCGCGCTTTGCCGACCTCGAGGATTCGGTGCT
Source organism: Massilia sp. IC2-278 (assembly GCF_020708045.1). Taxonomy (GTDB): domain Bacteria; phylum Pseudomonadota; class Gammaproteobacteria; order Burkholderiales; family Burkholderiaceae_D; genus Telluria. The sequence goes on along the minus strand of NZ_JAJFES010000001.1, from coordinate 531,153 downwards.
GGCCCCGCTGGCCGATGGCGACAAGACCCTGCGCGACCTGTTCGACCTCGAGAACGCCACCAACGAACGCCTGCGTGGCGAGGCCGGCCTGTTGCCCGGCATCGGCGTCGACGAACTGGTCTTCGGCGTACCGAATTTCCGCATCATCAACGCAGCCTACACCTACGCGCGCCCGGAAGGCAGCCGCTTCAACGACGGCACGCGCGGCGCCTGGTATTGCGCCTTCGAGGCCGAGACGGCGCTGGCCGAGGTCGGCTTCCACAAGACGGTCGAGTACCAGGAAATCAACCGCTTCGACGACAGCGTGACCTACCAGGCGATGCTGGCCGATTTCAATGCCAGTTTCCACGATATCCGCGGCATCGCCAATTTTGCCGACTGCCTCGACCCGCAAAGCTATATCGCCTCCCAGTCCCTGGCGGCCGAGCTGCTCGAACTGGGTTCGATGGGCGTGATCTACCCGAGCGTGCGGCGTCCGGAAGGCGTCAACCTGGCCTGCTTCCGTCCTGCGCTGGTCGGCAATGTGCGCAAGGGGCCGGCCTATCGGTTAACATGGGCGGGTACGCCGCAACCGCGCATCGAGATTATCTAGAGAATGAAAACGAACCCTGAAAAAGACACCGAACTGCACGACAAGATCAACCGCGAAACCGCCCGCGTCGGCTGGGACGAGCTGGAGCGCCACTTCGCGCAAGGCAATGTGATCTACGTCAGCGAAACGCTCGATCTGATCGACGTCGCCGTGCGCATCTCGCACGACGACAAGGAGAGCATTGCGCGCTGGATGGGCGAAGGCAAAATTGCCAAGGTATCGGATGTGCAGGCCCAGAGCTGGGCCGCCGGCGAAGTCGGCCTGTGGGCCTCGGTGGTGCACCCCTTTATCCTGGTGCAGCCGGACAAGAAACAGATCAACTAAGCCGCTCCCCGCTTGCGGCAATTGCAACATCAGAAAATTTTGATGTTGCAAATTTGCCGCTAAGCATCAACTCCATCTCAATCTTCCTGACACGGCTGCTATACTCGGCCGCATCGGCGCATCGATTCTATCCGGCCCAGGCCGGTGCGGCACCCAGCCGCCTTGCGCCGTCCGCAAGCCCCGCAACTCGCCATTCCCCATGGCGCTCATTACCAGTCTGAATCAGGAACCACCGTGAAGAACCTCAAGATCGGCGCCCGCCTCGGCATCGGCTTTGCGATCGTGCTCGCCCTGCTGCTCGCCCTTGCCGTCACCGCCCTCACCCGCATGCAGTATGCCGGCGACATGACCAACCGCCTGGTCCATACCAGCATCAAGAACCAGCGCAACGTCGCCGAATGGGGCAAGCTGATCGAAGTAAACAGCGCCATGATCGAGACCGCTTTCGCCACAAGCGACCCGGCCATGGTAAACGCCATCGCCGAGCGCATGAAGGCCGTGTCGGCGCACTCGAACGAGCTGCAGGCGGAAATCGAAGCCTCGCTGCGCAACGAAGAAGTCAAGGCCCAGCTGGCGCGCGTGAAGGAAGTACGCACCGGCTACCTGGCGGCGCGCAGCGCCCTGTTCAAGGCCAAGCTCGATGGCGACAATACCTTGGCCGCGAAGATCCACGCCGAACAGATGGTGCCGCGCAGCGCCGCCTTCCTGGGCGCGATGAACAAGCTCGCCAGCATGCAGATCGCGGCCGCCGACGGCGTCGCCACCACCATCCTCGACGCGTATGCAAACACCCGCATCATCCTGATCACCCTCGGCCTGGCCGCACTGGCGCTCGGCATCGCCTGCGCCGTGCTGATCACGCGCTCGATCACGGTGCCGATCCGCGCCGCCGTGGCGGTCGCCGAGAAGGTGGCTGCCGGCGACCTCACCAGCCGCATCGCGGTCGACCGCCGCGACGAAACCGGCCAGCTGATGCGCGCCCTCGGCGCCATGAACACGGCGCTGGGCGAGATCGTCGGCCGCGTGCGCGGCAGCACCGGCGCCATCGCCACCGCCTCGACCGAGATCGCGGCCGGCAACCAGGACCTGTCGAGCCGCACCGAGCAGCAGGCCGGCTCGCTCGAGGAAACCGCCTCGTCGATGGAAGAACTGACCTCCACCGTGAAGCAGAACGCCGACAACGCGCGCGAAGCCAACCGCCTGGCGCGCACCGCCGCATCCATCGCCAACGATGGCGGCGCGGTAGTGGCGCAGGTGGTCGACACCATGGGGTCGATCAACGACTCCTCGCGCAAGATCGTCGAGATCATCGGCGTCATCGACGGCATCGCCTTCCAGACCAACATCCTCGCGCTGAACGCGGCAGTGGAAGCGGCGCGCGCCGGCGAGCAGGGACGCGGTTTCGCGGTGGTCGCCGGCGAGGTGCGCAACCTGGCGCAGCGTTCGGCCACGGCCGCGCGCGAGATCAAGGCGCTGATCGACGACTCGGTCGGCAAGGTGCAAGCGGGAACGAGTCAGGTCGGCCGCGCCGGCGCTACCATGGACGAGATCGTGCGCAGCATCGGGCAGGTAACGACCATCATGGCCGACATCGCCGCCGCCAGCGAGGAGCAGAGCGACGGCATCGAGCAGGTGAACGTGGCGATTGCGGAAATGGACCGGGTAACGCAGCAGAACGCGGCGCTGGTGGAGGAAGCGGCGGCGGCCGCGGAGTCGATGCAGAACCAGGCGGACGAACTGGCGCAGCTGGTGAGCACCTTCCGGCTGGATGCCGAAGCGCCGCGTGCGCGGCCGGCGCTGGCGCGCGCTTGATGTCGTAGGGGTTCGAACTTGCAAGTGGTGGGTTCGAGAACCCACCCTACCTGGCTCGTGCTTGTGCGCGGTGAGTTCGAGAACCCACCCTACCTGGCGAACGTAGGTGGGTTCTCGAACTCACCGCGCGGCTCGTGCAGCGAGCCGCGCCCGGCCTCAGCGGGCCAGTGCCGGCACCGCCCCGCGCACGCGGCGCACCGGCTGCGACTCGGCCACGGTCTCGGCGCCCTCGAGCTGGAAGGTATTCACCACCGCCGCCAGTTCGTCGGCCTGCATGCGCAGCGATTGCGCCGCGGCCGATGCTTCCTCGACCAGGGCCGCGTTCTGCAGCGTCATCTCATCCAGGCGCACGATGGCCGAGTCGACATGCTCGATGTCCTCGCTCTGCAAGCGGGTCGCGCTCGATATCTGACCCATGATGTCGTTCACGCGCTGCACACCACTGACCACCTTGCGCATGGTGTCGCCGGCCTGGGCCACCAGCGCCGTGCCGGCGCCGACCTTGCTCACCGAATCCTCGATCAGCACCTTGATTTCCTTGGCCGCCGCCGCCGAGCGGTGCGCCAGGTTCCGCACTTCGCTCGCCACCACGGCAAAGCCGCGGCCCTGCTCGCCGGCGCGCGCTGCCTCCACCGCCGCGTTCAGCGCCAGGATGTTGGTCTGGAAGGCGATGCTGTCGATGACGCTGATGATCTCCTCGATCTTGCGCGACGATTCCTGGATCAGGTTCATGGTCGAGACCACGCCGTCCACCGTGGCGCCGCCTTCCACCGACACCTTCGAGGCTTCGCCTGCCAGCGTGCTGGCCTGCGCCGCGTAGTCGGCGTTCTGGCGCACCGAGCCGATCAGCTGCTTCATCGAGCCGGCGATCTGCGCCAGCGCCGCGGCCTGCGATTCGGTGCGGGTCGACAGATCCAGGTTGCCGGTGGCGATTTCGGCCGAGGCCGAGGCGATCGCATCGGTGCCGCCGCGTACCTTGGACACGATGCCGCTCAGGCTTTCGCGCATGGCGCTCATGGCCGACAGCAGGCTGCTCGGGGGTGCGCGGCGGGTGTCCACATGCTGGTGCAGCTGGCCCTGGGCGATGGCGCGCGCGACATCGGTCGCATACGCCGGCTCGCCGCCCAGCTGGCCGAGCAGGTTGCGCGAGATGGCAAAGCCGATCACGGCGCACAGCAGCGCGCACAGGATCGCCAGGCCGCTGATCCAGTAGCGCGCGCCGTCGGCTTCGGCCACGGCGGCGGCGCCGGCCTTGTTGGTCTGCGCCTGCAGCTCCTGCACCAGCACCCCGATGTCGGCCACGATCTGGCGCCGCAACGGGCTGCATTCCTGCACCAGGAAGGTGCCGTAGCCATCCATGTCGCCGCTCGTGCGGTACTTGCGCGGACGCTCGAGTTCGCGCGCCATCGCCAGCATGCCTTCCTTTACCTTCCCGTACTGGGCATTGCCGCCCAGGACAGGGTCGAGCCTGGCCATCGCCGCCAGGTAGGCCGCCTTTTGCGTGTCGAGGATGTCGAGTTCGCGGGTCGCCTGCGCCGCGTCGTGGAAGATGAAGGCATTGCGCGCCGCCATGCCGGTTTGCCCAAGCGCCTCGCGTGCGGCGTACAGCGGTTCCAGCTGGGCGTTGTGGAAGGACTCCACCTCGACCAGGGCGGTCTCGATGCTGTTCACGCGCGAAATCGCAAAGGCGGCCAGGACCAGCGTGACGATCAAGACCGCGGCGAACGCGGTATACAGCCGGACCGTAAGCCTGGCTTGGGAAAAGTTCATGTGTGCTCCTGGCGGATGGGAAAAGGCGTACGTACGTACGCAGGAATGACAGAATTGCGCCAGATTGTCTACTATCAATTGTTTTTTGGCAATCTAAATTGCTATATTTGTTGCTTTAATGACGCCCTTTCGTTACTTGAACATAGCGCTTAAGTAGTTTCATCAAATCGGCTATACTTCAATAAAAGTAGGAATATTGATGACCAGCAACTATACGGAAGAGGATCCTATCCTCACGACGAGCGCAGCCGCGCGCATGTTGGGCGTCGCTACCAGTACCGTCCAGCTCTGGATGGAAAGCGGCGCAATCGAATCATGGAAAACCCCGGGTGGCCACCGCCGTACGCGCGAAAGCCTGATCCGGGCCTTGATGAACAAGGTCGGGGGCCACGAAGCGGGTGCCGCCGGCCGCCGCGTGCCGCCCGCCCCCAACGATCCTGAATACATTGCCGAACCCGGCGCGCCGTTCCCGGTCGGGGACGACGAAAACGCGCGCCTGGCCGCGCTGGCCGCTTCCGGCCTGGTCGACAGTCCGGAAGAAGAGCGTTTCGACCGCATCGTGCGCCTGGCCTCGATGGCCACCGATTCGCCGATCGCCCTGATTTCGCTGTTGACGACCAAGCGCCAGTGGTTCAAGGCGCGCGTCGGCCTGGCGCCCCAGCAGACTCCGCGCGAGTGGGCCTTCTGCTCGCATGCCATCCTGCAGGACAAGCCCTTCGTGGTGGAAGACGCGACCTCGGACGAGCGCTTCAGTGGCAATCCGCTGGTGCTGGCCGACCCGCACATCCGCTTCTACGCCGGCGTTCCCCTGCGCGACCCGGACGGCCATGCCATGGGCACCCTGTGCGTGATCGACCGCGAACCGCGCAAGCTGCGCTCGAACGAGCTGCAGGCGCTGCTCGACCTGGCGGCGATTGCCGCCGCCGAGATCGGGCGCGAAGGGAAGTAAGCAGCACTGCTTGCGGCGGTGCACGCGGTTAGGTTGGCGGCTCCACCTTGAGCACTGCATTCACACTGCAGTGTGTGCCGCCCACGCGTTCAAACCACGCATGAAACTACGCTCCGGCTTTGCACCGGCTGGTAGAACGCGTGGGCCGCGCAATGGTTTCGACCGATCACCCGACAAGGGTGAAGCTAACCACCCTACCTCCGATGCATCATCGCATGCGCCGCCTGGCGCATCAGCAGTTCCGCCTTGCGCGGATCGGGTTCCAGCATCGCCAGCTGCTGCAAGGCTTCGGGATAGCCCAGATCGCCCGCCAGCTCCAGCCAGCGCCGCGCCTCCTGCGCATCGGCCGGACCACCCTCGCCCGCCGCCAGCATGTTCGACAGCACGAACATCGCCGCCGGCACGCCGCCCTCCGCCGCCTGGGTCAACAGCAGCCGCGCACTGGCCGGGTCAGGCGCCACGCCATCGCCGTTGCGCACCTGGAGCGCGAGCCTATAGGCCGCTTTCGCATCAGGCGCTGTGTCGACAGGCGCCGCGCCAGCATGTGCCGTGGATGTGCACACCAATGCGCAAGCCAGCACCAGCGCCCGCATCGTCATTTCGACAGGTCCACCGAGTACAACGCGAAGCCCTTGCCCAGCCCATCGTCGGCTTGCAGCAAACTCACGTTATCCAGCCCGGCCTCCTGCGCGATGCCGAGCATGCCCGGCGCCGTGTGGAATACCACCGGTCCTGCCGTCTTCACGGGCGCGAAACGCCAGCTGCGCGCGGCGCCGTTGGCCTTGCGCGTCAGGTGCTTCGTATCGCGCACATAGCTGATCAAGACGTCACGGCTGGTATCCGGCGAGGCAAAGATGGTCTTGCTGCCATCGAGCCCGGGGAAGTTGCCGCCGCCCGAGGCGCGGTAGTTGTTGGTCGCAACGATGAACTCCTGCGCCAGGTCGAGCGGCGCGCCGCGCAGCATCAGCTTCTTCACGCGCTGGCCCGGCGCCTGGGTGACGTCGATCTCGTAGCTGATCTCGTCGGAGGTGACGGTATCGAAGTTATAGCTCGGGAAGTTCGGATTCACCAGCTCCTGCGGCTCCGTCTTGGCAGGGTCGATGGTGTTGAAACGGCGCGCCGCCATTTCCAGCCAGGCCTTCAGGCCGTGGCCGTCGATCTTCACCGCATGCAGCGCGTTCGGGTACAGGTACAAGTCCGCCGCGTTGTTCATCGCCAGCTGGCCGGCCGCGACGTCGGTGTAATCGAAGGCGCCGGCAAAGCCGTTCTTGAAGGCCGCCGACATCGACAGCACCGGCAGCTTCGCGTACTGCGGCAGGTTGGTGGCCACGTACTTCTTCACGTAGGCAGTCTGCGCCTGGTTCACCACCTGGATCGCCGACGGGTCGCCCACATCCACGAAATAAGTCGTCAGGCGGAAGTCGCTGCTGCCGACCGGCGTCTTCACATACTTGATGGTCGCCTCATGCTCTTCGCGGATCAGCGCCTGCACCTCGGCGCTCGGCGTCACGAAGGTTTTATCCGCGTTCTGGGCCGCGCGCGCCTCGACGGTGGTTTGGGTCTTGTCGATCGTCCAGCGCTTGCCGTCGGCGCGCAGGGTCAGCGCCACCACGCCCAGGTGCTTGCCCCACAAGTTCGCCATCACGGTCGGCACGCCGTGCACGAAGCCCTTCGCCTTGTCGACGTTCGGCAGGTTGAACTGCGGCGCGGTGCTGGCCGCGTTCGGGAACAATTGGTGCGAGTGCCCGAGCAGCATCACGTCCACACCCGGCACCTGCGCCAGGTAGTAACCGGCGTTTTCCATCTCCGGCGTGTAGGGGCTGCCATCGAGGCCGCCGTGCGAAATCACGACCACGACGTCGGCGCCCTTGCGGCGCATCTCGGGGATGTACTTCTCGGCCGCTTCGCGCACGCCGGTGGTGTACACCTTGCCGTCCAGCCAGCGCTTGTCCCAGGACATGATGGCCGGCGGCGTGAAGCCGATGATCCCGACTTTCACTTTCGCCTTGATCGCGCGGCCCTTGGCATCCTTGGCTTCGACTTCCTTCTCGACGATGCGGTAAGGCTCGAACAGCGGCTTCTTCGTGCTGACGCTGTAGACGTTCGCCAGCACCTGCGGGAAGGCCGGGCCGGCGCACTTCTTGGGCTGATCGATGCCGGGCACCTTGAACTGCTGGCCGGTCACCTGGCCGAGGAAGCCCAGGCCGTAGTTGAATTCGTGGTTGCCGATCGAGGCGCCGTCGTACTTCAGCGCGTTCATGACCTTGTAGATGCCGAGCGTCTGGTCGCAGCGCACCGGATTGACGAGCGCCTGGTAGTCGGCCAGCGCCGTGCCCTGGATGGTGTCGCCGTTGTCGAACAGGACGGTATTCGCGTACTCGCCGCGCGCCTGCGCGATCAGGGTCGCGGTGCGGTCCAGGCCGATCGATGGCTCCTCGGCCAGCTTGAAGTAATCGTAGCCGACCACGGTGGCGTGCAGGTCGGTGGTTTCGAGGACGGCGAGGACGGTGGAGGCGCCCCTGGGTGCGTCCTTGGCGGCGAGGGCCGGAGCGGCCGCCAGCGCCGGCAAGGCGGGCAAAATCGCGATGGCGAATTGATAAGAAATTGGATAACGCATGAGCATCTTCGGGTTGGGAACCGGGCGATGATACGGCAGCGGCGCAATCCATGCCAAGAAACGCGCCGAAACGCGGGTAGTGGCTGGCCGCCATGCGCGTGGCCTGGGGTATAATCGAAGGTTCGATTCAACTCAAATTACACGCCAAGATCATGGAAGCTGAACGCATCAACGCCATCTCCGCCCTGCTGAACGACCTGACCAGCCGTGAAGCCGAACTTCGGAGGTATCTTTGACTTCGATCGGAAGTCAGAGAAACTAGAACAGGTCAACCAGGAACTCGAAGATCCGACCGTCTGGAACGACCAGAAACGGGCCCAGGATCTCGGTAAAGAGAAAAAGGCGCTGGAAGCCGTCGTGCTGACGCTTGAAAAAGCAAAGGCCGACCTGGCCGATGCCGGCGACCTGTTCGAGATGGCGCGCGAAGAAGGCGACCACGATACGCTCGAAGCGATCGGCGGTGATGCCGAGGACATCCAGAAGATCATCGAATCGATGGAATTTCGCCGCATGTTCAGCAACCCGATGGACCACGCGAACTGCTTCATCGACATCCAGGCCGGCGCCGGCGGTACCGAAGCCCAGGACTGGGCCTCGATGCTGCTGCGCCAGTACCTGCGCTACTGCGAACGCAAGGGCTTCAAGGCCGAGATCCTGGAACAGTCCGAGGGCGAGGTCGCGGGCATCAAGACCGCCACCATCAAGGTCGACGGCGAGTACGCCTATGGCCACCTGCGCACCGAGACCGGCGTGCACCGCCTGGTGCGCAAGTCGCCGTTCGACTCGGCCAACGGCCGCCACACCTCGTTCACCTCGCTGTTCGTGTACCCGGAAGTCGACGACTCGATCGAAATCGAGATCAACCCGGCCGACGTGCGCATCGATACCTACCGCGCATCCGGCGCGGGCGGCCAGCACATCAACAAGACCGACTCCGCGGTGCGCCTGACCCACGGCCCGTCGGGCATCGTGGTCCAGTGCCAGAACGACCGTTCGCAGCACCGCAACAAGGCCGAGGCCTGGGACATGCTGCGCGCCAAGCTGTACGAACTGGAACTGCGCAACCGCATGAGCGAGCAGCAGAAGCTGGAAGACTCGAAGACCGACGTCGGCTGGGGCCACCAGATCCGTTCCTACGTGCTCGACCAGTCGCGCATCAAGGACTTGCGTACCGGCTTCGAGACCGGCAACACCAAGAACGTGCTGGACGGCGACCTGGACGACTTCATCTCCGCTTCGCTGAAACAGGGCGTGGGCGCATGAGCCACGCCAAGCGCGCGCTGATCTTCGACATGGACGGCACCATCGTCGACAACATGGCTTTCCATACGAAGTCGTGGATCACCTTCTTCGAACGGCGCGGCCATGCCATCGATCCGGACGCCTTCTTCCGTGCGACGGCCGGCCGCCAGGGCGGCGAGATCATCCGCTCGCACTTCGGCGCCGACCTGCTCGACGACGAAGTGATGCTGCTCAACCACGAGAAGGAAGCGGTCTACCGCGAGTTGTACGCACCGCACCGCAAGGCGGTCGAGGGCTTCGAAGACCTGATCGCGGATGCGAAGTCGCAGGGCATCGCGCTGGCCGTGGGCACCGCCGCGCCGCCGGCCAATGTCGAGTTCACGCTCGACGGCCTGGACCTGCGCCGCCATTTCGACGCCATCGTCGGCGCCACCGATGTCGCGCGCGGCAAGCCGCACCCGGACGTGTTCATCGAAGCAGCGAAGCGCTGCGGCGCCGAACCCGCCGACTGCATCGTCTTCGAAGACGCGCCGCTGGGCGTGGAAGCGGCACGCCGCGCCGGCATGCGCGCGGTGGTGCTGACCACCACCCTGCCCGCCGAAGCCTTTACCGAATTCGACAACGTGATCACGATCGTCTCCGACTTCTCGCAGCTGTCGCTGGACGAGCTGTTCGCCTGATCCAACCAAACGAGTACCAACATGACCACCGAAAACCAAGAAAACGCGACGACGCAGGCCACGCCGGCGGCCGACGAAAACAAGATCATGGCCGAGCGCCGCGTGAAGCTGTCCGCGATCCGCGAAAAAGGCGTCGCCTTCCCGAACGACTTCAAGCCGCAACACAAGGCCGCCGAGCTGCACGAGCAGTTCGGTAGCTTGAGCCGCGAAGAGCTGGAAGAGAAAGCCGTTCCCGTGGTGCTGGCCGGCCGCATGATGCTGAAACGCGAAGCCGGCAAGAAGGCCGCTTTCGCGACCCTGCAGGACGCCTCGGGCGCGCGCGCCGACGGCCGTATCCAGATCTACGTGACCCTGGACGCCACCGGCGAAGCGGCGATGGAAGCCTTCCGCACCTATGACCTGGGCGATATCCTGGGCGTCGAGGGCACGCTGTTCAAGACCAAGGTCGACGAACTGACCATCAAGGTCACGAACCTGCGCCTGGTGACCAAGGCCCTGCGCCCGCTGCCGGACAAGTTCCACGGCCTGGCCGACCAGGAAACCAAGTATCGCCAGCGTTACGTCGATTTGATCATGAACGAAGAGACGCGCCGCACCTTCAAGGCGCGTACCGCCGCGCTGTCGTCGATGCGCCGCTTCATGGAAAAGAACGGCTTCATGGAAGTCGAGACCCCGATGCTGCACCCGATCCCGGGCGGCGCCGCGGCGAAACCGTTCATCACCCACCACAACGCGCTCGACATGCAGATGTTCCTGCGTATCGCGCCGGAGCTGTACCTGAAGCGCCTGGTCGTCGGCGGTTTTGATCGCGTGTTCGAGGTGAACCGCAACTTCCGTAACGAGGGCGTGTCGATCCGTCACAACCCCGAGTTCACGATGATGGAGTTCTACGCGGCCTACACCGACTACACCTGGCTGATGGACTTCACCGAAGCCGTGATCCGCCAGGCCGCGATCGACGCGCAAGGCACGGCCGTGCTGTCCTACGGCGGCCGCGAGCTGGATCTGTCGAAGCCTTTCCAGCGCCTGACCATCGTCCAGGCCATCAACAAGTACGCGCCGGACTACACCGCCGAGCAGCTGGAAGACGCGGAGTTCATCAAGGCCGAACTGAAAAAGTTCGGCGTCAAGCCTTTCGCTACCGCCGGCCTGGGCGCGCTGCAACTGGCGCTGTTCGAAGAAACCGCCGAAGCGCAGCTGTGGGAGCCGACCTACATCATCGACTACCCGGTCGAAGTCTCGCCGCTGGCCCGTGCATCGGACACCCGTGCCGGCATCACCGAGCGTTTCGAGCTGTTCATGGTGGGCCGCGAGATCGCCAACGGCTTCTCCGAGCTGAACGATCCGGAAGACCAGGCCGCGCGCTTCCTGTCGCAGGTCGAAGCCAAGGAAGCCGGCGACGACGAAGCGATGTACTACGACGCCGACTACATCCGTGCGCTGGAATACGGCATGCCGCCGGCCGGTGGCTGCGGCATCGGCATCGACCGTTTGATCATGATCTTGACGGATTCGCCGAACATCCGCGATGTGCTGCTGTTCCCGCATTTGCGCAAGGAAGACTGATCGTTTGATTGGATGAGCAAGGGGCGCCTCGGCGCCCCTTTTTCATTGTTGATCGCGAATGCATCGCTGACATCGATCGCATTGTTGGCTTCGATCGCATTGTTGGCTGCAACCGTACGGTGGGCACGCCGTGCCCACGCGGTTACGTGCCTGTCCGTAGTCCGCTGCCGCGACCATTCGCCCCGAAACGTTCGCGGCTGCGATGACGCCAACATGGCGCTTTTGGATGCACCGCCACCTGCCTACGATGGCGCATGAAACGGCACCAACACGGCGTATCGTTCCGCGTGGGCACAGAGTGCCCACCCTACGGATTCCGCGGGCTCCGGCACGGCGACATGGACGGCCCCGCCGTCCACCTCCCCCTTGGCTTACTGGACGATGGTGTAGCAAGGCACATACGCCTTGCCCGGCAACTTCATCCGGCTCTGCTCCACGAACGACGCCAGCAGCGCATCCATCGGCCCCATGATCTCCGGGTCGCCATGGATCTCGTACTTGCCGTGCTTTTCGATCTCGCGAATCCCCTCTTCCTTCACGTTCCCCGCCACCACGCCCGAGAACGCGCGGCGCAGGTTCGCCGCCAGCAAATGCGTTTCCTGATTCTTGTGCAGCGACAGATTGCGCATGTTCTCGTGGGTCGGCTTGAACGGGCGCTGGAATTCCTGGTCGATTTTCAGGAGCCAGTTGAAGTAATACGCGTCGCTCTTTGCCTTGCGGAATTCACGCACCTGCTTGATCCCCGCCGCCATCTCGCGTGCAACAGCATCCGGATCGTCGATAATGATCTTGTAACGCGAGCGGGCCTTGTCACCCAGGGTCTGCGCGATGAAACCGTCGATCTGCTCGAAGTATTCGCGCGCAGTGGCCGGGCCGGTGAAAATCAGCGGGAACGGCATCTCGGCATTATCCGGATGCAGCAGGATGCCGAGAATGTAGAGAATCTCTTCAGCCGTGCCCGCGCCGCCCGGGAACACGCAAATCCCGTGACCCACGCGCACGAACGCTTCCAGGCGCTTTTCAATGTCCGGCATGATGATCAGGTCGTTCACGATCGGGTTCGGCGATTCCGCCGCAATGATGCCCGGCTCGGAAATGCCGAGATAGCGCCCGTTCTGCAAGCGCTGCTTGGCGTGGCCGATGTTCGCGCCCTTCATCGGGCCTTTCATCGCACCGGGGCCGCAGCCGGTGCAGATATCGAGCTCGCGCAAACCGAGCGCATAACCGACTTCCTTCGAATAGTTGTATTCGACGCGGTTGATCGAGTGCCCGCCCCAGCACACCACCAGGTTCGGATTGCGCTGCGGCTGCAGCACATTCGCGTTGCGCAGGATGTGGAACACGGCATCGGTGATGCCTTCCGGTTTCGACAAATTGAAACGCGGGTTGTCGGTGACTTCGAAATTCACGAACACGATATCGCGCAGCACGGCGAACAGGTGTTCGTGGATCCCCTTGATCATCTTGCCGTCGACGAAAGCGATGGCCGGCGCGCCGCGGATATCGAGCTTGATGCCGCGCTCGCGCTGGATGATGCTGATATCGAAGCTGCTGTAGCGCTCCAGCAGTTCCTTGCCATCGTCGATGGAACTGCCGCAGTTCAGGACCGCGAGCGCGCATTTGCGGAACACGGAATACAGGCCGCCCTGGCTGGTGTCGAGCAGCTTGGCCACTTCGGCCTTGGACAACACTTCCAGCCGGCCTTCCGGAGAAATCAGGGTATCGACGACTTCATAGTTCATGCTGGTCTTCCTTTTTCCTGGACTCTTATGACAGCGAATGCTGTTTCACCAATATACGACAAAGGCGCACAGGATGCCTGCTTCCTTGCGCCCTGTTTGTGCGGCGCTGCACCATGCACGCGCGTGTTTACCACAATGGCAAATAATTTTCTTGTGCTCTGCAATTTCCACTAAAATGCGAGCGGATTGGAAGGCTGGATCGTCAAGGCCTTCCGACACGAGAGCTTTTTAAAAACTATTTCGGGAGGAACCGCATGAGCGGTGCAGCTGCTACACCCGCCGACAAGGTCGCGATTCCAGAGTTCAAACAAATCATGGGCCACCCAGCACCGCTGTGGATGCTGTTCATGACCGAATTCTGGGAACGCTTCGCTTTCTACGGCATCCGTTGGGCCCTGGTGCTCTACATCGTCGCCCAATTCTATGAGGGCAGCGCCGTCGGCCAGGCGAGCGCCAACCTGACCTACGGTTCCTACCTCGCGCTGGTGTATGCCGGCGCCGTCTTCGGCGGCCTGATCGCCGACCGCGTCATCGGTTATCAACGATCGATCCTGATCGGCGCCGTCTTCATGGCGGCCGGCCTGTTCATGATCACGATACCGAGCGAAGACGTGTTCAAGCTCGGTCTCGCCACCATCATCGTCGGCAACGGCATGTTCAAGCCGAACATCTCGACCATGGTCGGCAAGCTGTATGCTCTGAACGATACCCGCCGCGATTCGGGCTTCACCATCTTCTACATGGGCATCAACACCGGCGCCTTCATCGCGCCGATCCTGACCCAGGTACTGGCCCAGCAATTCGGCAACCCGGACACCCCGGCCTACAAGGTCGTGTTCTTCGCATCCGGCATCGGCATGCTGATCAGCCTCGTGTGGTTCTACATCGGCCGCAAGACCCTGGCCGGCATCGGCGCACCCGACGCCAACGCGCAAGGCTATGGCCGTTCGATCGCCGTCGTCGTCGGCAGCATCATCGTCATCCCGGGCGTGTACTTCCTGCTGAAGCTCGGCGCCGGCACCCTGCAGGTGATCCTCACCGTGCTGTTCATCGCCCTGGCGCTGATGCTGATGGTCGAAGGTATCCGCAACGGTAAGGTCGCGCGCGACAAGACCATCGCCATGATGATCATCTTCGCCTTCAACATCCTGTTCTGGATGTTCTTCGAACAGGCGGGCAGCTCGTTCACCTTCCTGGCCGATAAAATCGTCGACCGCGACCTGAACGGCTGGGTCTTCCCGGTCGCCTGGTTCCAGAGCGTGAACTCGGTCGCCATCATCGCCTGCGCACCGATCATCGCCGCCATCTGGGTCATGCTCGGCAAGCGCAACGCGAATCCGTCGATCCCACGCAAGTTCGGCCTCGGCCTGATCTTCAACGGTCTGGCCTTCGGCCTGCTGATGTATGCGCTGTCCGTGCTGGTCGACGCCGACAACAAGATCCCGTTCTGGACCCTGTTCATGGTCTACGTGATCCAGTCGATCGGTGAGCTGTGCCTGTCGCCGATCGGCCTGTCGATGGTCACCAAGCTGGCCCCGGTACGCCTGGTCGGCCTGGGCATGGGCGGCTGGTTCCTGTCGACCGGTATCGGCAACAACCTGTCGGGCATCTTCGCTTCGCACGTCTCGGGCGAATCGGGCATGTCGATCGTTTCGGCGCTCGACGGCTACACCTTCGGCTTCTGGTCGCTGGTGGGCGGCGGCGTGCTGCTGTTCCTGATCGCACCGCTGATCCAGAAGCTGATGCACGGCGTGAAGTAAGCGCATCATCAAGCTTCAATGAAAAACGGCAGCCTGCGGGCTGCCGTTTTTTTATTCTTCATCCAGTTCGCGCCGCATTGCCTCCATCTCGCTCACCATCCAGTCGCGGAAGCGCTGTACCTTGCGCATGCTTTCCTTGTGCGGATTCGCCAGGAAGCGGTAGCCCATGTCGAAAGGCGCGCTGCGGCAGGGAATCTGGCGCAGTGCGCCGGAGGCGATGTCCTGGCAGGCGATCCCGTAGGGCACCAGGGCCACGCCCTGCCCCGCCACGGCTGCCTGCACCAGCACGCCCCAGTGGCTGTAGCCGCGCGAGAAATCGTACTTGCCCTTCAGGGCGCGGTTTTCGTTGAGCAGCTGCAGCCAGGATTCGGGCGACTTTTCGCACAGGAGCGGCTGGCGCGCCAGGTCGGCCAGGGTCAGCCCGGGCTCGCCCTCCTTCAGCAATTCCGGGCTGTACACCGGCACCAGGCGCTCGCGGAACAGCAGCGCCGGGTCGCCGTCGCGCACCTGTCCGTAGCGGATGGCGACGTCGGTGGTGTCGGCTTCCAGGTCCACCGGCGCATCGTTGGAGTCGATGCGCATGTCGAGCTCGGGATACAGCTTGGTGAAGCGGTGCATGCGCGGCACCAGCCATTTGATGGCGAACGAATGCGTGGTCGAGATGCGCAGCACCGATTCCTCGTCGCCGCGCTGCAGGGCGCCGACCTTGGCGCGCAGGTCGCCCAGCATGCGGCCGATGGCAATCGCCAGCTCCTCGCCTTTTGCAGTGAGCGAGATATGGCGCGGGTGGCGCACGAACAGCGGAAAGCCGACCGTCTCTTCCAGCTGCTTGACCTGCAAACTGACCGCGGCCGGCGTCTTGTGCAGCTCGCGCGCGGCCAGCTTGAAGCTGCCCCAGCGCGCCGCGCACTCGAAATCGATGAGTCCCGACAGGCTGCGCAGCGGCTTCATGGCGCCGCCCAGATTAAATTTTTCTTGTTCATAGTGCCCGATTTTTCTTGTTTGCCGGTTTTTGCTGCTGAGCACAAAATATATCCGATTCGTCAAGGAGAAGCCATGCAGAAGGAACTATTGGTGATCGGCGGGACCCGCTATTTCGGCAAGCTGCTGGTGCAGCGCCTGCTGCGCGCCGGCCACCGCGTGACGATCGCCACCCGCGGCTATGCGCCGGATCCTTTCGGAAGCCGCATCGAGCGCATCCGCGTCGACCGCCGCAGCGAAGCCGCGATGCGCGCCGCCTTTGCCGGAAAGCGCTACGACGTGGTCTTCGACCAGATGTGCTACAGCCCGCTGGATGCGGCGATCGCCGTACGCAGCTTTGCGGGCAAGGTCGGGCGTTATGTGATGACCTCGACGATCGACGTGTACCGCGGCATCCGGCCGCGCGGCTCATTGCTATGCGAGGACGACCTGCCCGTGCTGGCGCAGGCCATCGACACCGGCTATCCCTGGCACGATCCGAAGCTGGCGGTGGAAAGCTACGTGGCGGGCAAGGTGCAGGCCGAGGCTTACCTCTACCGCGACGGCTCGCTGCCGCTGGTGACGGCGCGCCTGGCCCACGTGCTGGGCGGGCCGGAGGAATTCACGGGGCGGCTGGCGTATTACGTCGATCTGCTGCGCACGGGTGCGGCGCTGCCGTATGCGCATGCGGGGGCGGCGGTGTCATTCCTGGGGACGCAGGAGGCGGCGGCCTTCCTGGACTGGGTGGGTGGCGAAAGCTTCACGGGGCCGGTGAATGCGGCGTCGGGCGGGCCGCTGTCGGCGCATGCGTTGTTCGGGCGGGTGGCGGAGGCGCTGGATGCATCGGCGCGCTTTACGCGCGTGAACGAGGCGACAGCGCCGGGAGTGTTGTCGCCTTTTGACTTCAGCACGCCGATGGTGCTGGATACGTCGCGTGCGCTGGAGTTGGGATATCGGTTCAGCCATACGGACGCGTGGCTGGATGATGTGATTCGGACGCACGATCTGGCGTTTGTTTGAAGGCGCGTCAACGCATGCGATGAGACAGCGTGGACTCGGGAGTCCACCCTACAACTGCGGGGTTTCGTAGGGTGGACACCTGTGTCCACGCTGTCTCATCGTTAGTGACCAGGCGACGCATGCAGTACCAATGAAAACGGGCGCCACCAGCGCCCGTTCTCTTTACTTCTGCGCCTTTTCGCGCGCCACCCAGTACAGCAGCAGCACGATCGCCGCATACGGTATCAAGGACAGCAAGTCCGCATTCACCCCCGCAAAGAAGGGATTCGACCCTTCCGCCCACTTCGCCATCATGCTGTCGAAGTTGGTCATCACGCCCGCCGTGATCGCAATCACGATGCCGGCCAGCGCGCCGCCGGCGATATAGCCCGAGGCCAGCAAGGTGCCCGAGCTGCGGTCGCCCGCGGCCTGGCGCTCTTCGTCATTGAGCTTGGCGTACTGCGGCAGCTTGTTGTTGCGGCGGTCCGCCACCCAGCGCACCGCGCCACCGACGGCGATCGGCAGCGTCGACACCAGCGGCAAATACACGCCCACCGAGAACGCCAGCGCCTGGATGCCGGCCAGTTCCAGCACCACCGAGATCATCACGCCGAACAGCACCAGCGTCCACGGCAGTTGCTGGTCGAGGATACCCTTGATGATGTAGGACATTAGCACCGCCTTCGGCGCATCGTACTTCTTGACCTCCGTACCGTCCGGGCGCTGGTGGTAGTGACCATTGATACCCGGGTCGACCAGGTATGCCAGCTTGCCGTCGTCGGCCACCAGGTACTTGCCTTCCGGCCCGCCCACGGTATCCGTCTTGCGCCAGACTTTATACGTCTTGCTGTCGCTCTCGGCTTGCGGGCCTTGCAGCTGCGCGGTCTCGGTCAGCTTGGTCACATCGACCGTGACGCCAGGCGCCACCTGGGCCGCCGGCACGTACACGGTGCCGGCATCGTTCAGCTTCAGCAAAATCGGCCCCAGGATCAGCGCCGAGGCAAAAGCGCCGCACAGGATCGCGTACTGCTGCAGGCGCGGCGTCGAGCCGACCAGGAAGCCGGTCTTCAAGTCCTGCGAGGTGGTGCCGGCGTTACTCGCGGCGATGCAGACGATGGCGCCGACCGACAGCGCGGTCACGTAGTAACGGCCGCCGGTCCAGCCCATCAGCAGGAAGATCAGGCAGGTAAACAGCAGCGTGGCCACGGCCATGCCGGAAATCGGGTTCGACGAGGAACCGACTTCGCCGGTCAGGCGCGAGGACACGGTGGCGAACAGGAAGCCGAACACCAGGATCAGCAGCGCGCCCAGCAGGTTCATGTGCAGCGGCGTGGCGAAAGTGATGATGGCGATAATCGCCAGGCAGCCGATCGCCACCCATTTGAAGGAGATGTCCTGGTCGGTGCGCAGGCCGGCGTTCGGCGTGCTGGCCTTATTCTTACCCATGCCGGCCAGGCCGCCCTTCAGGCCATTCCAGATCGACGGCAGCGAACGCACCAGCGAGATCAGGCCGCCTGCCGCCACGGCGCCGGCGCCGATGTACAGCACGTAGGCGTCGCGGATGTCGTCCGGCGACATGTCCTTGATGAGCATCGTCGCCGGCGACAGCGGCACCGTCAGCAGCTCGCCGAAGAACTTAATCATCGGGATCAGCATCAGGTAAGACAGCACGCCGCCGGCCGCCATCGTGAACGCGATGCGCGGGCCGATGATGTAGCCCACGCCCACCAGTTCCGGCGACAGCTCGGCGCCGGCCGAACCGGCCTTCAGCGGCGCGCCGAACTCGAAGTTGGCGACGTCCTTCCAGCCCTTGAGCGAGACGTTCGCCACCTTGTACAGGAGGCCCAGGCCGAAGCCGCCGAAGATGATGGCGGCGCGGCGCTTGGCGTCGCGCGCCGCATCCGAACCTTCGACGCGCACTTCACCGGCCGCTTCGCGCGAGGTGTCGGTGGCGGCGGCCTTCAGCACTTCGGCGCAGGCCGTGCCTTCCGGGTATTTCAGTTCGCGGTGGGCGTCGACGATCATGGTGCGGCGCATCGGGATCATCATCAGGATGCCGAGCAGGCCGCCCAGGATCCCGACCAGCATCACGCGCGAGATTTCGAGGTCGAAGCCGAGGATCATAATCGCCGGCATGGTCACGCCGAGGCCGAAGGCCAGCGACTCACCGGCCGAACCGGCGGTCTGCGTGATGCTGTTCTCGAGGATGGTGGACTCGCGCCCGCCCATCTTCTTGAACATGCCGAACAGGGTGATGGCGATCACCGCCACCGGGATCGAGGCGCTGACGGTCAGGCCGACCTTCAGCACCAGGTAGAGCGAGGAGGCGCCGAAGACCATGCCCAGTACCACGCCCATGACGAGGGCGCGGATGGTCATTTCGGGTAGTTGCGCCGTGGCCGGGATATACGGCTTCACGGCGGGAGGAGCGGGATCGTAGGGCATCGTGTTCCTTGTGTTCTGGATGTTCCGGCCAGTCTGGCGCAGGCCTGGAGGCGAGACTATGGCACATGCTTGAGGCGAAAGAAAGCGGATTATAATGCGCCGACCGAGACCGCATCCACGTTGCGCTCAATAGCAAAAGTCACAGCAAGCGAGAACCGTTTTGACCAAGTCTACCCGGCCCCTGCGGCCTGCTCCAAAGGGCCGCGAACGCGGCTTCATCTTCTTCGTCCTGGCCGCCATCGTCGTCTTCATCGTCGGCGTGGTGCTGTATGTATTCACCGCGATCGTACCGAAGGTGCCGCCTATCGACGCCGTCCTTGACTACAAGCCGAAGATCCCGCTGCGCATCTACACCGCCGACAATGTCCTGATCGGCGAATTCGGCGAGGAGCACCGCGACTTCGTGCCGATCGCGAACATCCCGCCGATGATGAAGAACGCGGTACTCGCCATCGAGGACGCGCGCTTCTACGAGCACGGCGGCATCGACTGGATGGGCGCCGCGCGCGCGGTCGGCTCGAACCTGCGCAGCGGCTTCGGTTCCGGCGGCGCTTCCACTATCACGATGCAGGTAGCGCGCAACTTCTTCCTCTCGAAGGAAAAGAAGCTGTCGCGGAAGATCAACGAGATCGCCCTCGCCTACAAGATCGAGGATGCGCTGACCAAGGACCAGATCCTCGAGCTGTACATGAACCAGATCTACCTGGGCCAGCGTTCCTACGGCTTTGCCAGCGCCGCGCGCGCCTACTTCGGCAAGGACCTCGATAAACTGAGCGTGGCTGAAACCGCGATGCTGGCCGGCCTGCCGCAAAACCCGGCCCGCAATAACCCGGCCGTGAACCCGAAGCGTGCGAAGCAGCGCCAGGAACAGGTGCTGCGCCGCCTGCACGACCTGGGGCAGATCGACGACGCCCAGTATGCGAAAGCGTTGAAGGAACCGATGCGCGTGCATTCGCGTCCGCAGGAATTCGGCGCCCACGCCGAGTACGTGGCCGAACTGGCGCGCCAGGCCGTGTATGCCCAGTTCAAGGAAGAAGCCTATACGCGCGGCATCCGCGTGACCACCACAATTCGCGAAGCCGACCAGAAGTCGGCCTACGAATCGGTGCGCCGCAACGTGCTGGCCTACGACGCGCGCCACGGTTATCGTGGCCCTGAAGCGCGCATCGACCTGCCAGCGGATGCCGAGGAACGCGAAGACGCGATCGTCGACGCGCTGCAGAAGCGCCCATCCAGCGATGGACTGGAACCGGCCGTGGTGCTGGAGGTCTCAAGCAAGCGCGTGAAGGTAGAAACGATCGACGGCGACACGGTCGACATCACAGGCGCCGGCCTGAAGTTCGCCGCGAATGCCCTGTCCGACAAGGCCAAGGACTCGGTGCGCCTGGCGCCGGGCGCGGTGGTACGCATCAGCCGCATGGGCAAGGACGGCAAAGACTGGGCCATCAGCCAGGTGCCGCAGGTGGCTGCGGCCTTCGTCGCCATCGACGCCGACAGCGGCGCCTACCAGGCCCTGGTCGGCGGCTTCGACTACAACCTGCAAAAGTTCAACCACGTGACCCAGGCCTGGCGCCAGCCGGGTTCCGCGATCAAGCCTTTCGTGTATTCGGCCGCGGTGCAGAAGGGCTATTCGCCTGGCACCCTGATCCTCGACGAAGCACTCGACATGCCGGGCGAGAACGCCGGCGCCACCTGGTCGCCGCAGAACGACGACAACGTGTTCGACGGCCCGATCACGATGCGCTACTCGCTGGCCCACTCGAAGAACGTGCCGACCGTGCGCCTGCTGCGCGCGCTCGAAGTGCCCTACGCTCACGACTTCCTCGGCCGCTTTGGCTTCGACCTGGCGCGCCATCCGAAGAACCTGACGTTGGCCCTGGGTACCGGCGCCGTGACGCCGCTGCAGATGGCCGGCGCCTACGCCGTGTTCGCGAACGGCGGCTTCGCGGTCAAGCCCTACCTGATCGCGAAGATCGTCGACGGCGACGGCAAGATCATCCAGGAAGCCAAGCCCGCCGCCCCGCGCCAGGAAGCCGCGCGCGTGCTCGACGCCCGCAACGCCTGGATCACCGACAGCATGCTGCGCGACGTCACCCGCTACGGCACCGGCGCCGCCGCCACCAAGCGCCTCGGGCGAGCGGACATCGCGGGGAAGACCGGCACCACCAGCGACGCCATCGACGGCTGGTTCGCCGGCTACGGCGGCAACATCGTCGCGGTGGCCTGGATGGGCTACGACGAACCGCGCTCGCTGGGCGGACGCGAATTCGGCGCCACGCTGGCCCTGCCCATCTGGCTCGACTACATGCAGGTGGCGCTGGCCAAGCACCCGCCCCAGGAGCGCCCCGAGCCGGAAGGCATCGTGCGCGACAACGACGACTGGGTGTTCGCGGAGTTTGCCGAACTGCCGCAATTCCGCGGGATCGACGTGGCGCCGGAGGCGAGTGAAGAGAATCCGGACGGGCTGTCGGAGGGTGAAGAGGTGATGCAGCCGGAGTCTGGCGCCGAGAATGCCCATCCGCTGGCGGAGCCAGCACGATAGAGATTGCCGCAAACAATACGCTACCTACCTCTATTCATAAGATTACCCGGTGACTAAAGAACAAATGAAAAAAACTGTAGGAATTCATTATCACTCGCCTTATCTTTATCAAACAGCAATCGATTTAGCCAAATCCGGCATGGGCATTGCCAGCGTCATTGCTAGCGTGACTGCAGTTGAATCGCTTCTCGGAGATATCCGACTGACTTATTCTACACGCCATAACTTAGCAGAAGAAATGGATATCCCCATTAGCAAACTTGCGCTAATATTTAACCAACCAAAACCTCATACAGCCAAAATCCTCCCACTAACCCATCAAGAAATGGCTGCCCTTCAAATTGTTGAGATAAAAATAAATAATAAGGGAAATGTTAACCGCAAGCCCGCTTTAAATCTTTTTTACCAGCTACTAGGTTGCGCGCATAACGAAGAACGCAAATCAAGCGATTTTACAAAAGATAATCAGCGGGAACATTTACCATCACCCATCATTGATCTCTTTGACTTAAGACATTCGGTTATCCATCGTGATGGGGACGCTACTATTAAGAGCGACGACTCAGCAGCTTGCCAACATGGGCTGCCCGCCTCAATCATTCGACTAATAGAGTTAGGTCTTATATCTCAAGATCAGATAGACGAAAATCTAGGCTGGCTTGGACTAATTGACAACAGTGAAGTCGGAAAATGGGCCGTAAACACTGCGAGAGATTTCATTGAATATATACTGGCGAATCTACCGCATGGTGCGGCCTCAGATTATTTACGCGCCAACGCCTCACCTTAACATTAAATTAAATAAGATTTTGGTTCACAATTAACAGTTACCAATGTGTACCAGGCTCCCCCATGCCAGAATCAAAGAGCAGATGACTTGGAAGTGGCGCTTTCATCGTATGCTTACCAATTTTATAAGTCGCAGTCGTTTCAGAGAGTGCACTCGATTCATTTGGATTGTTTGTATGTTCCGGCATTAGATAATTACCGTACACCCAGCGCAGCCTAGAGGATTCGGGGACAAAATTTTTCATTTCTTTATCATTTAGCGCATGGCGTAGCTCGTCAACAGAATTTCCACCGCGGGCTTCATATCCTACATGTATAACACCTGGGCAGTCCGCTGGAAGTTGCTGCTCTGCTTTAGCGACAAGCGATCTAAAATGCTTTGCCTTGCGTTGTGCTGCATTAATAGACATGCTGAGCCAGCTTACGACACTAGCTTGGTTCACCACGGATGCATGAAGTGGCCGCGTTATAGCAGGAGTCCAGTTCGCGACAACGCTATGATCGAGATATGGCAAATATTGGCCGGCCAATAGCTCGACCATTCGACTTGAACCAAAGAAGACATTATCGTGAGCCAACACAGTATCCGTGAGATACCGATTAACAGGCCGTATTTGCCCATAACCCGTGGAATCAGACCATCGAGCGAATTTTTTGTTAAGCAAAAAGGCCTCGACACGCTCAACCAAGTAGTTTTCGTCAACTTTAGACAACTCAACTAGGTAACCGACCTCAACAATTAGCGAGGAGTTCTTGATTCGACACATCTCGTGTACAGGTTTCGCAACTCGCAAACCATCCTGATACTCCGCTGCCTCGTATCCAGACCGATTTACTCGTTTGCACTCTACAGCCCAGCGACGGCGCCTTGACGAAACCATAAGATCGTGAGTTTTTGCTAGACCTGGTTTTTCCTGAACGAACTCAACAATATTCCAGTTCCGACATTTATATGCACCTGCAACCAGTAGCTCAAATAATCCATCATCTGGCTGTGCAGTGCCCGTATTCATTAGCCTTGCTACTCGCTCTTCGATACCGACAACCTGCTGCAACTCGGGCAAGATCTGTCCTATACGCTTGAAGAGAGGCGCGATACGAAAGCACTCGGGCTCAAACCATTCGTCGCGCTGTTGGGCATAAGCATTTGATTGAAAAATATACCAAGCAACAGCATCAGACGGATCAAACAAAGCACTTGGCAGACCTTTACGCCAGCTCTCTGTACCACTGCAAAATGTTCGCCGAACTCTCTCAATCCTTCGATCCCAATCGGCTTGCTTTACAAACGAAGTCAGCCATTTGATCGCGTTAAGAATTTCCTCATCGCGCCAAGTTTGTCCATGGCGCTGTGCAAGCCAAAACGGTGCAACAGGTCTCATTCTATTCCCCCAAAGCGCTACGAGATTTTTTGTGGATTTCATTAATTAAATATGATTCGCTCAGCTTAGCTCAAATCAATTTAATCCGATTAGTTCGATAACAAATTTTTGGCCTCACTACGCAAGACAATCAGACCCACAGTTCTAGTCCCAGGCATCAATAATCCAGTCTGTTAATTTTCCGCTTGGTTGGCAAGGCAGAACTGGCCCAAAAGAAAAAGCTGCAGGACGCTCTACCGACGTTAATCGCGCTACGATCCATTCAATTAGTATCGAGCGTAATGCTGGAATATCTACATTTGGGTTCTGAGGCACCACGAATGCTTTTAATCGAGTACCTTCGTCCGGCCTCATCAGCCGTACTTGGCATTGAGCCACCTCCGGATGCATTCCCAGCACCTGCGCCACATATACTGGAAACACGTTCGTGCCACCAACCTGCACCGCCTGATCAATGCGCCCGGCCGGCAGGAAATGCAGGCCGTCGCGCCAGTCGAGCCGGTCTTGCAGCGCGAAGCGTTCGCTTGCGCCGCCTTCGCCCGCGCGTTCCAGCGTGCCGGCGTCCCCTGCGCGCCAGTAGGGTAACAAGCGATACGGCTCGCCGGCGGCCTCGCGCCAGCCGACGCCTGCCGTCTCCGAACTGCCATATACCTGCACCAGCCGCAGTCCGGCAGCATGCAGCGCCTGGGCGACGTCGTCCGGGCACGGCGCCGTCGACGATACACCGGTCACATCGGCCGGAAACGCCAGGCCGAGCGCCGCCACCTGGCGCCAGTAATCCGGATGCGCCACCACCAGGTCGCCCGGCTGCACCAGCCCTGCCAGCGCCACGGGCGACATGCCGCGCAGGTCCAGCACCGGCAGCGCCCCGGCTCCTGCCTGCGGCAACAGCACCGTGAACAGGAAGCCATAAATATGGTGCGCCGGCACCGCGCCCAGCACGCGCCGCCGCCCGAGCAGCACCCGCGCCAGCTCGTCGACCTCGCGCCACAGCACGGCCAGGCTGTGCGTGCAGCGCTTCGGCATGCCCGAGCTGCCCGAGGTGCGAAACACGAGCTGGGCATCGAACCCGGCCAGGCTGGCGCGCGCCGCACCCACCCAGTCCGCCAGCCGCGGCCGGCCCAGCAGCGCATCCTGCATGCCGGCCTGCCCGAACTGGAGCAGGTCGCCGAGCGCGGTGGCCGCGCCCATCAGGTCGAGCGAATCGGCGCCGAGATCGGCCGCCAGGTCGGTCTCCTCCGGCCAGGGCAAGGCCGGCAAGGCTCGCCCCGGCCGCGCCAGCGCCAGCTCGGCCGCCACCAGGTCGCCCACGACGCGGCGCAGCGCCGATTCTTCTTGCCACCAGTCCCGACGCGGTGCACACTGCTCCATTGTTTCCATCTCGGCAATTAAAGTTGGCGATGGTGCCAGCCAGCTACAACATATGTCAATCGCTAGCCGACAATTGTAAAGACAATAGCGCGCACAATTGACACAATTGCTGAACACTGCCAACATCCGTTTCCTAACGTCAATTATGACAATTTCCCTTGTCGATCCCACCCGGAGCCCGTCCATCATGACCATCGCCACCCCATCCTTCGATACGCCCGGCCTGGCCGACCTGCTCGACGCGAGCAGCCAGGAGCAGCTCGACGCCCTGGAATTCGGCGTGATCGGCTTCGACGCCGACACCGTCGTCCAGCGCTACAACGCGGTCGAGTCGCAGGCGGCCGGGTTGTCGCCGCAGCGGGTGATCGGCGAGCCGCTGTTCACCAACGTCGCGCCCTGCCTGAACAACTTCATGGTGGCCCAGCGCTTCGAGGACGCGGCGGAACAGAACAGCGAACTGGACGACACCATCGACTACGTGCTGACCCTGCGCATGCGACCGATCAAGGTCAAGCTGCGCCTGCTGGCAAGCGCCGGCGGCGCCAACCGCTACGTGCTGGTACAGCGCCGGTGATGCTGGGGGACGACAGCGCCGAGCAGCTGCGCGCCGAACACGAGGCCCTGATCCAGTTCCTGTACCTGGCTCCGGTTGGACTGGTGCAGGCCAGCCTCGACGGCGAGATCGCGATGATCAACCCGATCTCGGCGCAGTTGCTGATGCCGCTCTCGCCCGACGGCTGCCTGACCAACCTGTTCGCCGCGCTCGAAGGCGTGGCGCCCGATCTGCGCCTGCAGTGCGCGCAGTATCCGCGCGCGCAGGGCATGGTCTTCGAGGGCCTGCACATCCACCTGCGCGCCGGCGAGCACAGGGAGCGCGCGCCGCAGATCCTCTCGCTCACCCTGCTGAAACTCGACGAGGCGCGCATCATGGCGGTGATCCAGGACGTGACCGCCGAGGTGCGCCGCGAGCGCCAGCTGCGCCAGAGCGACGCCTGGCTGAACGCGATCCTGACCCGCATCAGCGACTACGCCCTGGTCTCGATCGACCGCCTTGGGCGCATCGTCGACTGGAACGACAGCATCGCGCGCGTCACCGGTTTCGGCGAACACGTGATCGGCTCGCCGTATTCCGTGTTCTATCCGCCCGGCGCGATGACGCCCGAACACCTGCTCGACCGCCTGCGCGAGGCCGACCGCAACGGCTGGAGCCTGGACGAAGGCCTGCGCCTGCGCGCCGACGCCAGCCAGTTCTGGGCCAGCGCCCTGATCGCGCCGCTGCCCGACCGCGAAGCCTTCGGCCTCGACGATCCGCAGGCGCCCGCCTATGCCCTGATCCTGCGCGACATCAGCGACAAGCGCGCCGCCAGCGAGAAGCGGCGCCAGGCCGCCTTCTGCGACCATCTCACCGGCCTGGCGAACCGGCGCGCCTTTTTCGAGGCCGCCGAACTGGAACTGGACCGCGCCGCGCACACGCCGCGCCCGCTGGCACTGGTCCTGTTCGACGCCGACATGTTCAAGAACGTGAACGACCGCTACGGCCACCCGGCCGGCGACCGCGTGCTGGTCGACCTGGCCGACGCCCTGCGCGACAGCTTCCGCATCGTCGACACCGTGGCGCGCCTGGGCGGCGAGGAATTCGCCGTGCTGCTGCCCTCCACCGGCGAGGAAGAAGCGCTGGCGGGCGCCGAGCGCCTGCGCGCGCTGGTGGCGACACGCCTGGTGGCGAGCGATGCCGGCGAAATCGCCTACACTGTCAGCGCCGGCGTGGCGGTGCTGGCGCCCTCCGCCGAAGGCGAGCGCGATGCCGACCGCGGCATCGACGATTTGATCAAGCGCGCCGACCAGGCGCTGTACCTCGCCAAGGGCCGCGGGCGCAATTGCGTGGCCTCCTGGAGTTCCGGATTGAGCGACAATGAAGACATTCCAAAGCGAAGCCGCAATGCAGGTTGAAAACATCGACGCCTACGAGGCGCTCGTCCAGTTCCTCTACCGCGCGCCCATCGGGCTGGTGCAGACCGACCTCGCCGGTGCGGTCGAGATGCTCAACCCGATGGCGTCCAGCCTCCTGATGCCGCTCGCCACCGACGCCGGTCTCGATAACCTGTTCGCGGTGCTCGACAACGTGGCGCCCCAGGTGAAGCGGCTGGCCGAAGGCTTTGCCGAGCCCTCGGGTGTGGTCTGCGAAGCGCTGCGCCTGCCGCTTGGGCAGGCATTCACGGCACCGGGCGCACCCCAGGTGCTGTCGATCAGCCTCCTGAAACTCGACGCCCAGCGCCTGATGGCGGTGATCACCGACGCCACCCTGGAGATGCAGCGCGAGCAGGAAACCCTGCGCCGGCGCCTGCGCAGCGCCGCCCGCACCGATGTCCTGACGCGCCTGCCGAACCGCGCCGCCGTGCGCGAGCAGCTGCAGGCGATACTGGAGCGCCCCGCGGCCGGCGGCGGCGAAACCAGCGCTGGCGGTGGCCAGTTCGCGCTGCTGTTCCTGAACTTCGACCGCTTCCGCCAGATCAACGATACTCTTGGCCAGGCCCTCGGCGACCAGCTGCTGGTGACCCTGGCCGACGAATTGCTGGCGGCGATGGCCGAACGCGGCTGGGGCATGCCGCCGGGCGCGCGCCGCATCGATGCCGCCGCCGGCAGCGGCCACCTGGTGGCGCGCGTGGGCGGCGACGAATTCGTGGTCCTGCTCGACGGCCTGCGCCAGCGCGACGAGGCCGAGCGTACCGCAACGCGCCTGCTCGACGCCCTGGCCGGCCCGCACCGGGTGGCCGGGCGCGAGGTGGCCTGCCGCGCCAGCATCGGCGTGTTCTGGAGCGAGGGCGCCGAGCGCGGGTCGAACGAACTCGCGGCCGATGCCGACGCCGTGATGCGCGACGCCAGCATCGCCATGGTCGAGGCCAAGCGCGCCGGCGGCGCACGCCACGTGGTGTTCGAGGCCAGCATGCGCGAACGCGCCGCGCGCCGCGCCGACATCGAGGCCCAGCTGCGCACTGCGCTGGCCGAGGAACAGCTGTTCGTCGTGTACCAGCCGGTGGTCGGCCTGAACCCGGACGGCAGCACCGACCATTCGGCCGGGGTCGAGGCGCTGGTGCGCTGGCAGCATCCGGTGCGCGGCCTGGTGCCGCCTTTCGACTTCATCGGCGTGGCCGAGGAATGCGGCCTGATCGACCAGATCGGCGACTTCGTGCTGCTGCGCGCCTGTACCGACTTCATGCGCTGGCAGCGCGAGCTGGGCGCCGCCGCGCCGCGCCTGGTGGCGGTGAACCTGTCGCGCGCCCAGCTGGCCCAGCCCGACTGGACGGCGAAAGTGGCGGCGATCCTGGCCCAGACCGGCATGCCGGCGGCCAGCCTGCAGCTGGAAGTGACCGAAAGCCTGGCCGCCCAGGACGAGCAGACCCAGCTGCGCCTGCACGAACTGAAGGCGCTCGGCATCAAGCTCGCGCTGGACGACTTCGGCACCGGCTATTCCTCGCTGTCGAGCCTGCACCTGCTGCCTGTGGACACGGTCAAGATCGACCGCTCCTTCGTCTGCAAGGCCGACACCAGCCACCACCACCAGGTGCTGATCGAAGCCACCGTCAAGGTCGCCAGCAGCCTGGGCATGAACACCGTGGCCGAAGGCATCGAAACCGAGGCCCAGGCCCAGGCGGTGCGCGCCCAGCACTGCGCCAAGGGGCAGGGTTACTTCTACAGCCGCCCGCTGCCGGCGCCGGCGCTGGTGGACTGGCTGAAGCAGCGCCACGCGGCCTGAGACGCTACGTCCGGGCAGCTCGGCAGTGTGTCCGGTATCTCCTACACCGGGTCTCGCTTTGTTCCTATAGCCAATTGTAGAGGGCACTCTCATCATGAAATCCTCAATCAAAAACGGAGGATAACCATGAAGCGCACTTATACCAGTGTCATGCTGGCCGGCCTGATGAGCCTTGGCCTGGCCGCCTGCAGCTCCACCGGCACCACCGATTCGTCGATGGGCACCAGCTCGTCGGGCACCATGAGCAGCGGCTCCAGCAGCACCGGCGCCGGCATGTCGGGCACCACCTCGGGCAGCGGCATGAACGGCACCGATACCTCGACCGGCACCTCGGCCACGCCGACCAGCACCGCCACCCCGGCCAGCACCGGCACCAGCAGCACCACCGGCACCGGCACCCGCTAAGCCCGCCCGGCCGCCGCGTTAACGCGGCATCGCCTCCGGGCCGGGCACGCCGTTTGCAGCGACGCGACCCGTTAGCGAACGTCCGGCACATCCTACAAGGACTCTCGTCGCGCTCCTATAGCAAACCGACGAGAGCGCTTGCATGATGGATTCCTCGATTGTCTTCTCAATCACTCACGGAGAACACCCATGAAGCGCACTTCTACCAGCATCGTCCTGGCCGGCCTGATGAGCCTGGGCCTGGCCGCCTGCAGCTCCACCGGCACCACCGATTCGACTGGCTCGAGCACGTCCGGCAGCATGAGCAGCGGTTCGGGCAGCGTGCCCATGACCGAGTCGCCGGAGAACCCGGCGCCCAAGCCGAACGGCAACGTGGGCATCAGCGGCGGCAGCAGCTCGGCCACCGGCACCGGCACGACCTCGAGCACCGGCACGACGTCGGGCACCGGCCGCTGAGCCCTGTGCAGCAATCGCGGCGCGCCAGGAGCGCGCCGCGGCGCAGTAGCGCACCGCGCTTGCACACTGCGCTTGCACACCGTAGCGCAGGCCCGGCAACGCGTTTCGCCGTGGCTTGGTAGAATCCGGCCTTCCCCGGCCGACACCTCCCATCATGAAGAACTGGATCGCGCGCCTGTTTGGCGCCGCGCCGCGATCGCCGGGCAGCCTCTCCGCACAGCCTGGCGCCGCTTCCGGCGTTCCCGCTCCCGCAGCTACTCCCCCTGTTGCGCCCGCTGCGCCTGCTGTGCCTGCATCCGACACCCCTGCGCCCGCACCCGACCCCGGCCCCTCGCTCGACCTGGCCTTCTACCGCTGGCTGGCGGGCGCCGTCCCGGCTGCAGCGCCGGCCGACGCCGCCACCGAGGCCCTGGTTCTGGCCGAGCTGTCGCGCCTGGCGCAGCGCCCGGCCTATGCGGCCGAGCTGGTGCCGCGCGTGCCCTCGGTGATCCCGGAACTGCTGCGCAGCCTGCGCGACGACAGCGTCTCGGGCGCCGACATCGCACGCATGGTGGCGCAGGACGTGGTGCTGGTGGGCGAAGTGATCCGCGAAGCGAACAGTTCCTGGTACCGGCCGCCGGCACCGATCCGCACCATCCAGGGCGCGCTGATCCTGCTCGGCCGTAACGGCCTGCGCATGCTGCTGGCGCGCGTGGCTTTCCGCCCCATCATCAGCACGCAGACCGGGCGCTTCGCCAAGCAGGTGGCGCCGCAGATCTGGCGCCAGTCCGAGAAATGCGCGCTGGCGGCCAGCACGCTGGCGCCGACCACGGGCGCCGACCCCTTCGAAGCCTATCTCGCCGGCCTGGTGCAGAACGTCGGGCTGGTGGTGGCCTTCCGCCTGATCGACCAGGTCTGCGACGGCAAGGGGCTGCCGGCCTCCAGCAGCGTGGTCGGGGTGCTGTTCGCGCTGGCGCGGCGCATGGCCTACGGCATCGCGCTGCACTGGGAATTTCCGGAAACCGTGGCCGGCGCCATCCTCGAAGGCAACCGGCCGGACTCCTCGGCGCTGGGCCAGGTGCTGGCCCAGGGCGACCGCCTCGCCAAGCTGCGCCTGCTCGTCGACGCCGGCGCCGTCCAGCCCGACGATCCGCTGGCCGGCGCCATCCTCGGCACCCGCCTGCGGCCCTGTTATGATCAGCTGGCCGATCAACCAGGAACCGAGGATTGAATGCCCTTCCCGATAGAACAGAAACTCGTCATTGGCGTGGCTTCCAGCGCGCTGTTCGATTTGTCCGAGTCGCACCAGGTCTACCTGGAGCACGGCGCCGAGGCCTACCGCGACTACCAGGAGCGGCACCTCGACACCATCCTCGGCAAGGGCGTGGCCTTTCCCTTCATCCGGCGCTTCCTGAACATCAACCGCTGGCTCCCGCAGCAGGCCCCGGTCGAGGTGGTGCTGTTTTCGCGTAATTCCCCGGAGACCGGCCTGCGCGTGATGCGCTCGATCGCCCACCATGGCCTGGACATCTCGCGCGCCGCCTTCATGAACGGCAAGCCGCCCTACCCTTACCTGCCGGCCTTTAACGCCTCGCTGTTCCTCAGCGCGAACGAGGACGACGTCAAGAATGCGATCGCCGTCGACTACCCGGCCGGGCTGGTGCTGCCCTCGAAGATCGCCGACGAAGACGGCGACCTGGAACTGCGCGTGGCCTTCGACTTCGACGGCGTGCTGGCCGACGACGAATCCGAGACCGTCTTCAAGCGCAACAACGACCTCGACGAATTCCACGCCCACGAAACCCTGCACGTGGCGCGCCCGCACAGCGTGGGGCCGCTGGCGGCGCTGTTCCGCCAGCTGGCGGTGCTGCAGCGCCTCGAGGACGACGCCGCGCGCGCCGATCCGGCTTACCGGCGCATCGTGCGCATCGCCATCATCACGGCGCGCAATGCGCCCTCGCACGAGCGCGTCGTTACCACGCTGAAAAGCTGGGGCGTGTCGCCCGACGAAACCTTTTTCCTGGGCGGGATGGACAAGTCGCGCGTGCTGGGCGTGTTCAAGCCGCACATCTTCTTCGACGACCAGATGTCGCACCTGCGCGCCGCACCGGGCGGCACCATCCCGATGGTGCACGTGCCCTTCGGGATCGCGAACCGGCGGCCGGTCCAGGCGCCCGGTGAAAGTGAAAGCGAAGCTGAAGGTAAAGGCGTGGCAGGCGCCTGATTGGCGAATGGCTATGTTCGTTTCCGAACAAATCAAGAAGGCGGACACGGGCATACTGGCGGCATCGAATAACAAGAATACCGCTCTGCCATGGCCTTTCCCATCCTTGCCACCCTGGTCGTACTGATCGCGCTCGCCACCCTGGTCCCGCTCTCGCAGCGCACGACCTGGCTGGTGCGCGACCTCGACTTCCCGCGCCTGCAGATCGCCGCCGTGGCGCTGGCCGTGCTCATCGCCCAGCTGTCGCTGCTCGACCTGGGCGACTACGAAACCGAGATCCTGCTCGCCGTCACCGCCGCCTGCCTGGTCTACCAGGCCTGGTGGATCATCCCCTATACCCGGATCTACCCGAACGAAGTCAAGGCAGCGGTGTCCAGCGACCGCGAGGAGCGCCTGCGCATCCTGACCGCCAACGTGCTGGCGCCGAACCACAATGCCGAAGGCCTGCTGGCTCTGATCCGCGAGCACCGGCCCGACATCTTCGTCACCCTGGAGTCCGACGCCTGGTGGCAGCGCCATCTCGATACGCTCGAGGGCGAATACCGCTACGCCATGAAGTGCCCGCTCGACAATTTGTACGGCATGCACGTGTATTCGAAACTGCCGCTCGAAGACACGGCGATCCAGTTCCTGGTCGAGGACGACATCCCCTCGATGCATGCCATGATCGTGCTGGAGTCGGGGCGCAAGGTGCGCATGCACTTCCTGCACCCGGCCCCGCCCAGCCCGACCGAGCACGACGAATCGACCGAGCGCGACGCCGAGCTGCTGGTGGTGGCGCGCAGCGTGGCCGATCTCGATACCCCGGTGGTGGTGGCGGGCGACCTGAACGACGTCGCGTGGTCGACCACGACGCGCCTGTTCCGCAAGATCAGCGGCCTGCTCGACCCGCGCATCGGCCGCGGCATGTTCAACACCTTCCACGCCGGCATTCCCCTGTTCCGCTGGCCGCTTGACCACCTGTTCCACAGCAAGCACTTCACGCTGGCCCACATCCAGCGCCTGCCGGCGTTCGGGTCGGACCACTTCCCGATGCTGGTGGAGCTGGCCTACGACCGCCGTCATGGGGCGACGCAGGAAGGGCTGGAAGCCGATGCCGAGGACGAGGCGCTGGCCGACGAGAAGATCGCGGCCGAGCCGGTGCGGGTGTCGGATGTGCACGAGCCACAGGCGTGACCCGGTCCCGGTCCTGGATTCTGGATGTTGTAGGGTGGACTCCTGAGTCCACGCGGTAGGACTGCTTATCAGTCATGGCCTGACCGCCGGGCGCCGATCCGCAAGCATGTCGGCACTGACACTGTCTCGACCCGCAAGCGCTCTACCGCGTGGACTCGGGAGTCCACCCTACGTACCCCATTACTGCTCGTCCTCGGGCCGCAGCGGAGAAACCACCCAGTCGAATTCCTCGATGAGTGCGCGCGCCATCTCGTCGCAGCTTTTGCGGTAATGGTGCATGTGCGCACCTGGATTGACGAGCGGGGCCTGCCGATACCCCATCGCATCCAGCGCGGCGGCAAATCGCTCGATCGGACCGTAGGCGTACAAATCGTCGTGGCGATCCCAGACCACCGTCGCCCCGTCACCGGGCGAATGGACCCAGATGTCGAAGCGCGCATCGCTTTGCAGGAAGCTGCCGAACTTGCGGATAAAGGCGCGCAGGGTGCCGGCATCGAGCTCGGGACTTTAGTAGCGCCCGGCCTCGGCTTCGCCGCGCGGCGTATGCAGGACGTAGAGCAGCATCACCGGCGCGGCAAGGCAGCCGGCCAACTCCTCGAAAACCGCCGGATCGCCGCCGCGCAGGTGCCCGCTCAGCCGGCCGGCATCGACGCGGTAGTGCGCCGGCGGCAGGAAGGCAAGCCATTCCCCGTCGACCTGATGTGACAGCTTGTGCATCCTCGTCTCCAATCAAGGCGCCACCGACGC
This sequence comes from Massilia sp. IC2-278, assembly GCF_020708045.1. Classification (GTDB taxonomy): domain Bacteria; phylum Pseudomonadota; class Gammaproteobacteria; order Burkholderiales; family Burkholderiaceae_D; genus Telluria. Next base: position 496,870 of record NZ_JAJFES010000001.1, on the reverse strand, counting down.
CGCCCGCTTCAGGCAGCGCAGAGTAAATGTCGAGCGCGTGTGTTTTACTCCCGGCAGTTTATACAACTTCTGGCGCAGGAACCGCTCGTAGCCCTCGGTACCCGACACCGCCACTTTGATCAGGTAATCGTATTCGCCCGACAGCAGGTAGGCCTCCATCACCTCCGGCAAATCCGCCAACGCGTCCGAAAACGCCTGGAAGATCTCGTCGTCGTGCCGGTCCACTGTGACCTCGATGATCACCGTGTCCGGTACGCCCAGCGCACGCTGGTCGAGCACCGCCACATAGCCCTGCACATGCCCCGATTCTTCCAGCGCCTTGACCCGGTGCCAGCATGGCGTGGGCGACAGATTGACGGTCTCGGCCAGCTTCTGGTTGCTGATGCGCCCGTCGCGCGCGAGGGTGCGCAGTATCTTGCGGTCGATCTCGTCGAGCACGCCATCCTTCATTGCCAGGCCTCCTTTTCAAAAATTTAACTCACAAGATAATTCTTCTACATTCTAGCCTAGACAAAGAAGAACCTTCACCCGCCTCCGCCAATCTCCGCTGGATACGAAAGAATATTTTTTGTGCGGCGCAGTAAAATCGACATCTCCCAGACAAACACCCCAATTTGCTGCCGTGGCGCTTGTCGATACAAGTGCGTTTACGGCAGCGCAGCAATCGAATTCCGGAGTTTTCGTGACAGAAGCAGTTTCCCGCAGCGCCCTAGGCTACCGCAACGATCCTTTCGCTGGCGAACTGCCGCTCATGTTCATCGCGCCTGCCCTGTTCGCCGCCAACCTGGTGGTGGCGCGCTGGGCCGAGAGCGCCGCGATTCCGCCGGTCTTCCTCGCCTTCGGCCGCTGGGCGCTGGCCTTTGCAATCCTGCTGCCGACCGTCGGCCCGCGCCTGTGGGCGCTGCGCGGCACGCTGCTGGCTAACTGGCCGCGCCTGCTGCTGCTGTCCGGCCTGGGCATGGGCATGGCCGTCGCCCCGCAATACATCGGCGCGCGCCATACCAGCGCGGCGAATATCGCCATCATCTTCGCGGCCTGCCCGGCCGTGGTGACCCTGATCGAAACCCTGGTGTGGAAGGCGCCGCTGTCCAAGCGCCAGGCCGCCGGCATGCTGCTGGCCATCGGCGGCGCGCTGCTGGTGCTGTCCAAGGGCCATCTCGAAGCGCTCGGTTCGCTCAGCTTCGGCCAGGGCGACCTGTGGGTGATCGCCGCTGCCAGCGGCTGGGCCCTGTACACCGTGTTCGGGCGCCGTTTGCCATTGCCGCCGATGCCGGCCACCGTCAAGCTGGCCAGCCTGATCGGCGGCGGCGCGCTGGTGCTGGCGCCGTTTGCGGCACTGGAAGCCTGGACCGGTACGGTGCCGAACTTCGGCGACGGCCGCCTCTACATCGCGCTGGCTTTCCTGGCCGTGGTGCCAAGCCTGGGCGCCTATTTCTGCTTTGACCGACTGGTCGGCATGGCCGGTCCGGCGCGCGCCAGCATGGCGCTCTACCTGATTCCGCTGTTCGCCACCCTGGCCGCCTGGCCGCTGCTGGGCGAAGCGCCGCAGTCCTACCACGCGGCCGGCTTCGGCCTGATCCTGGCGGGGCTGGTGGTCTCGAACATGCGGCGCAGGTAAACCCCACCCTGCCGCGCAGGTGTGCGGGGCGAAACGATGGTCGTTCGTCTATAATGAGCGGCCCATCGGCCCCGATTTTTCTCCAGCGAGAAGCACCGCCTGCATGCCTTTCGATCTCAACAAACATCTCCCCAAAGCGGGTAACCGTTTCGTCCTGCCGGCCCTCGCCGGTTCCTCCGACGCCTACGCCCTGGCCATTGCCGGCCTCGCGTACAAGGCGCAAAAACAGATGCTCACCGTCATCGTGGCGAACGCCAGCGACGGCCAGCGCCTGCTCGACGAAATCGCCTGGTTCGCCGACGGCAAGTTGTCCTGCCACCTGCTGCCGGACTGGGAGACGCTGCCCTACGACGCCTTTTCGCCGCACCAGGACCTGGTGTCCGAGCGTTTGGCCACGCTGCATGAGATCCAGAACGGCCACTGCAACGTGCTGGTGGTGCCGGCCACGACCGCCCTGGTGCGCCTGGCGCCGCCGTCCTTCCTGGCCGCCTACACCTTCTTCTTCCGCCAGGGCGAGAACCTGGACGAAGCCAAGCTCAAATCCCAGCTGACCCTGGCCGGCTACACCCACGTGTCGCAGGTGATGTCGCCGGGCGAATACTCGGTGCGCGGCGGCCTGATCGACTTGTTCCCGATGGGTTCCGCCCTGCCCTACCGCCTGGACTTGTTCGGCGACGAGATCGAAACCATCCGCACCTTCGACGCCGACACCCAGCGCTCGCTGTACCCGGTGAAGGAAGTGCGCCTGCTGCCGGGCCGCGAATTCCCGATGGACGAAGCCGCGCGCACCGCCTTCCGCGGCCGCTGGCGCGAGCGTTTCGAGGGCGATCCGTCGCGCTCGCCCATCTACAAGGACATCGGCAGCGGCATCGCCTCGGCCGGCATCGAATACTACCTGCCGCTGTTCTTCGAGGAGACGGCGACCCTGTTCGACTACCTGCCGAAGGACGGCCCGCTGGCCATGGTGGGCGACATCGAGGCGGCCATCCAGCGCTTCTGGATGGACACCGAATCGCGCTACCGCTTCCTGAAGAGCGACCGCGAACGCCCGATCCTCGAACCCGCCGAGCTTTTCCTCGGCGCCGAACAGTTCTTCACCTGCGCCAAGCCGCACGGGCGCTGGAACATCCCCCGCGATCCACAGGCGCCAGCCTCCGAACTGTCGGCGCCGGTGCCTGACATCGCCGTCAACCGCCGCTTGGAAGACCCGCTGGCCAACCTGCGTTCCTACCTGGCGCGCACCGACTGCCGCGTGATGATCTGCGCCGAGTCGAACGGCCGCCGCGAAACCCTGCAGCAGTACTTCAACGAGTACAAGCTGGATCTGGCGCCGGTGGAAGGCTTCGAAGGCTTCCGTGCCTCCGATGCCAAGCTCGCCCTGGGCGTGGCGCCGCTGCAGGCCGGTTTCGAGCTGTTCGAGGAGACCAGCGGCTGCATCGCCTTCATCACCGAGACCGAGCTGTATGCGGGTTCGGGCCGGCGCGCCGGCAAGAAGAAGCAGGAAGCGACCAGCCAGGTCGAATCCATGGTGCGCGACCTGTCCGAGCTGAAGATCAACGATCCGGTGGTGCACATCAACCACGGCATCGGCCGCTACATGGGCCTGATCTCGATGGACCTGGGCGAAGGCGAGACCGAGTTCCTGCACCTGGAATACGCCAAGGACACCAAGCTGTACGTGCCGGTGTCGCAGCTGCACGTGATCTCGCGCTATTCCGGCACGTCGCCCGAAGACGCACCGCTGCACACCCTCGGCTCCGGCCAGTGGGACAAGGCGAAGAGAAAAGCCGCGGAGCAGGTGCGCGACACCGCCGCCGAGCTGCTGAATTTGTACGCGCGCCGCGCCGCGCGCCAGGGCCACTCGTTCGAGTATTCGAGCATCGACTACGAGAACTTCGCGCAAAGCTTCGGCTTCGACGAAACGCCGGACCAGGCGGAGGCTATCCACAACGTCATCAAGGACATGACCTCGGGCCGGCCGATGGACCGCCTGGTGTGCGGCGACGTCGGCTTCGGCAAGACCGAGGTCGCCTTGCGCGCGGCCTTCATCGCCGTCATGGGCGGCAAGCAGGTGGCCATCCTCGCGCCGACCACGCTGCTGGCCGAACAGCACGCGCAGACCTTTGCCGACCGCTTCGCCGACTGGCCGGTGAAGATCGCCGAGCTGTCGCGCTTCAGGACCGGCAAGGAGATCAACAACGCGATCAAGGGCATGGCCGACGGCACGCTCGACATCGTGATCGGCACCCATAAACTGCTGTCGCCGGACGTGAAGTTCACGCGCCTGGGCCTGGTGATCATCGACGAGGAACACCGCTTCGGCGTGCGCCAGAAGGAGGCGCTGAAGGCCCTGCGCGCCGAGGTCGACGTGCTGACCCTGACCGCGACGCCGATCCCGCGCACCCTGGGCATGGCGCTGGAAGGCCTGCGCGACTTTTCCATCATCGCCACCGCGCCGCAAAAGCGCCTGGCGATCAAGACTTTCGTACGCAGCGAAGACGGTTCCGTCATCCGCGAGGCCTGCCTGCGCGAGCTGAAGCGCGGCGGCCAGATCTACTTCCTGCACAACGAAGTCGAAACCATCGAGAACCGGCACGCGATGCTGCGCGAACTCTTGCCCGAGGCGCGCATCGGCATCGCCCACGGCCAGATGCACGAGCGCGACCTGGAAAAGGTGATGCGCGACTTCGTGGCGCAGCGCTTCAACATCCTGCTGTGCACGACCATCATCGAGACCGGCATCGACGTGCCGACCGCGAACACCATCATCATGCACCGCGCCGACAAGTTCGGCCTGGCCCAGCTGCACCAGCTGCGCGGACGCGTCGGCCGTTCGCACCACCAGGCCTATGCGTATTTGCTGGTGAACGACGTGCAGAACCTGACCAAGCAGGCGCAGCGCCGCCTGGACGCGATCCAGCAGATGGAAGAACTGGGCAGCGGCTTCTATCTTGCCATGCACGACCTGGAAATCCGCGGCGCCGGCGAAGTGCTGGGCGAGAACCAGTCCGGCGAAATGCTGGAGATCGGGTTCCAGCTGTATTCCGACATGCTGAACGAGGCCGTACGCTCGCTGAAGGCCGGCAAGGAGCCGGACCTGGCGGCGCCGCTGTCGACCACTACCGAGATCAACCTGCACTGCCCGGCCCTGCTGCCGGCCGACTTCTGCGGCGACGTGCACGAGCGCCTGTCGATCTACAAGCGACTGGCCAACTGCGAAAGCCAGGGCAAGATCGACGACATGCAGGAAGAGCTGATCGACCGCTTCGGCAAACTGCCGGAACAGGTAAAGGCGCTGATCGAGACCCACCGCCTGCGCATCGCCGCGAAGACCGTGGGCATCGTGAAGATCGACGCCCACAGCGAAGCGGCAAGTCTTCAATTTATGGAAAAGCCGCCGATCGACCCGATCAAGATCATCACGCTGATCCAGAAGAACCGCCACATCAAGCTGGCCGGCCAGGACAAGCTGCGCATCACCGCCGCCATGCCGGACCTGGCGACGCGCGTGACGCAGGTGAAGCAAACCATCAAACAACTGCTGGCATAAGAAACATGACGATGAATCTGGTATTGCAGGGGCCTGGCGCCGCGCAGGCGCTGTTGACGGACGTTGCCGCCCTGGCGCGTCCGGCACGGTCGGTGGCGATCTCGGAGCACGCGCTGCGCTTCGAAGACGTGGATGCCTCGCCTGACGTGCGCGACCGGGTCGCCGCAGCGGCCTACGCGGCCGGCGTGGACGCCACCTTCATCGCAGCCGGCCGCACACTGGCCGACTTCAGGCTGGTGGCGATGGACATGGATTCGACCCTGATCACCATCGAATGCATCGACGAGATCGCGGACATGCAAGGCCTGAAAGCCCAGGTGTCCGAGATCACCGAAGCGGCGATGCGCGGCGAACTCGATTTCGCGGCCAGCCTGACGCGGCGCGTCGCCTTGCTCGAAGGGCTGGAGGCGTCGGCACTGGCGCGCGTGTACGAGGAGCGCCTGCGCATCTCGCCGGGCGGCGAAGCGATGCTGGCGGCGGTGCAGGCGGCCGGCCTGAAGACCCTGCTGGTGTCGGGCGGGTTCACCTTTTTCACCGAGCGTTTGCAGGCGCGCCTGGGGCTGGACTACGCGCATGCGAACGTGCTGGAAATCGAGAACGGGCGCCTGACCGGGCGCGTGGTCGGCGGTATCGTCGACGCCGAGGAAAAGCGGCGCACCGTGGAGCGCGTGTGCGCGGAACTCGGCATCGAGCCACGGCAAGCCATCGTCATGGGCGACGGCGCCAACGACCTGCGCATGATGGGCATCGCCGGCCTGTCGGTGGCCTTCCGCGCCAAGCCGGTGGTGCGCGCGCAGGCCGACGTGGCACTCAATTTTAGCGGGCTCGACGGCATCGTCAAGATACTGGCCTGATTCTTGCCGTGTGGACGCGTGGGCGCCCCGTGCCCACGCGCCTGACCACACCCGAACACCTGTGAATTCGTTGCGTCCTGCAATGAATTGCCCAACCGCAAGCTCATTCTCATCGATTCCTGCGCCAGCGCAAACTCCCTGCTGAGTTTCTATTGAGTCGCCCCGACCGGAAGCATAGATTGGACACATGGGCCACCGCCCGCGTGTCGCGATTCCGGGGCCGCCTTCTCCATGGAGCGTAGGTATGCACGAGCATTTGCCTGTCCCACCCAGCCGGCCCGCCGCCCGCCCGGCACGCCGCAATTTCCTGCGTGCCGGTCCATTGCTGGCTGCGAGTCTCGCCGTGCCGGCACGCGCCCAGTCCGGCGCCGGCGAGCGCTGGAGCGCCACCTGGGGCGCGGCCCCGGCCGGCCCGCCGGCCAGCGCCAGCACGCAAAGCTTCACCAGCCAGACGCTGCGCCTGGTCGTCCACACCAGCATCGGCGGCAACCGCGTGCGCGTGCGCTTCTCCAACGAAATGGGCAGCACCCCGCTGCGCATCGGCGCCGCCAGCATCGGCGTACGCTCGTCGAGCTCGGCCGTGTTGCAATCAACCCTGCGCACCCTCAGCTTCGGCGGCCAGGAAGCCATCACCATCCCGGCCGGCGCACCGGCCCTCTCCGACCCGGTCGAACTGGCCGTGCCGGCCCAGGCCGACCTGGCCATCAGCCTGTACTTGCCGGGCACCGTCCAGGCCACCACCATCCACGACATGGCGCTTACCAGCAGCTACCTGTCGCCGGCCGGCGACTACACCTCGTCGGTGTCAATGCCGGTGTCGCGCTCGATCACGTCCTGGCCCTTCCTCACCGAAGTCGACGTCGACGGCGCCGCTTCCACGCTGGTTGCCATCGGCGACTCCCTCACCGACGGCGCGCGCAGCACCGGCAACGTCAACCGGCGCTGGCCCGACTTCCTGGTGCGCCGGTTGCAAGCCTCGCTCGGCGCCGGTGGGCGCATCGGCGTGGTCAACCGCGGCATCAGCGCCAACCTGCTGCTCAACGATTACGCCACCGCGCTGATCGCCGGCCGCGACGTGCTCGAACGTTTCGACCGCGACGTGCTGGCCACCGCCGGCGTGCGCTACCTGGCCGTCCTCATCGGCATCAACGACATCAGCTACAGCTCCGGCTCGAATCCGATTCCCGCGGCCGACCTGATTGCCGGCTACCGCCAGGTGATCGCGCGCGCCCACACGCACGGCATCACCGTGATCGGCGCCACCTTGCCGCCGATGGAAGGCTTCGTCTACTACACGGCGGCGCGCGAAGCGGTGCGTCGTGCGGCAAACAGCTGGATCCGCTTCAGCGGCGAATTCGATGCCGTGGCCGACATCGAGGCGGCCCTGCGCGACCCGAACGCTCCGGCGCACATCCTGCCCTTGTACGACAGCGGCGACCACCTGCACCCGAACGATGCCGGTTACCAGGCAATGGCGAATGCCTTCCCGCTGGCGCCCTTCGTGGCGGCAACCACGCCGCCGCTGGATTTCGTGAACCGGTACTGACGAGCGCACGGGAGCCAACACCTGAGCCAATACCAGAGGCAGCACTTGCCGCGCAGCGAAAGCCCGGCGCCAGCAGTACGGCGCCGAGGTTTCCGGTGTCCCTTCACCTGTAACAAGCTGTAATTCCGCGCCAAAATGTACGCCGACAAACTATCATGGCGTCATCAGGAGGACCGCCATGAAAAAACTCATCGTCATTTCTGCCGCCCTGGCGGCACTTACCGGCTGCGCCACCCAGTATCCGGGTCCGGCCAACTACGGCACGCGCGGCTACGCCCAGGCGCCGGACGCCAACGGCTGGCAAACCGTGTCGGTGACGCCGGTACCGCTGGGCACGGGCGCGCGCTCCGGCGACGCCGGTGTGGTCACCAGCTCGCCGGTCGTCGTCAATCCGGCGCCGGACAACGTCGTCTATTCGTCGCAACCGGTGTATGCGCCGCAGTCGGTATACGGCGCACCGGTCTATGGTGCGCCAGTGTACGGCGCGCCGGTCATCGTGCAGGACCCGTACTGGTATCCGCCGGTGTCGATCGGCCTGGGCTTCAGCTTCGGGCGCAGCTGGGGCGGTGGCCATCGCCACTACGCGCCACGACCGCGTTTCCACCGTCGCTGATCGATCGGACGGCGCGCAGTTCCGCTGCGTTGCGCCGTACCGATGCACCAAAAAGGGGAGGCCGCACACACGTGCGGCCTTTTTTTTGCGCAGCAGAATACGCCCCTTCCCTTACCGATTTCTTACGTCCGACTATTCCGTTCGCATGGTGCGACGCGTCACAGCAATCGATTGCTGTTGGCCAATTGCTAACCTACAATGCATCGTCGATGGCGCTGTGGCGGTGCCTTTCCGTCCAGGTTCCAGCGTACCGAAACACCTAATAAACACTACGGAGACAGCAATGAATTTCAAGATGAAAGCATTGGTTGCAGGTGTAGCACTGGGGACCTCGATGTCGGCGCTGGCCGCCGATCCGATCAAGATCGGCGTCACCGGCCCGTTCACCGGCGGCTCGGCCCCGATGGGCGTGTCGATGCGCGACGGCGTCAAGCTGGCGGTACAGGAAATCAATGCGAAGGGCGGCGTGCTGGGGCGCCAGCTGCAGATGGTCGAACGCGACGACGAAGCGAAACCCGAACGCGGCGTGCAGATCGCCCAGGAACTGATCAACAAGGAACGCGTGTCCGCCACCGTCGGCTACATCAACACCACCGTCGCCCTGGCCTCGCAGCGCTTCTACCAGAACGCCAAGATCCCGGTGATGAACAACGTCGCCACCGGTTCCGTCATCACCAAGCAATTCGCTACCGCGCCCGAGAACTACGTCTTCCGTAACTCCGCCAACGACACCATCCAGTCGGCGATGATCGTCGAGGAAGCCGTCGCGCGCCGCGGCTTCAAGAAGGTCGCCATCCTGGCCGACTCCACCAGCTACGGCCAGCTCGGCCGCGAAGACCTGGAAAAGGCGCTGGAAAAGAAAGGCATCAAGGCCGTCACGGTCGAGAAATACAACCTGAAGGACGTCGACATGACGCCGCAGCTGCTGAAGGCCAAGCAGGCCGGCGCCGACGTCGTGCTCACCTACGGCATCGGCCCCGAGCTGGCCCAGATCGCCAACGGCATGGAAAAGCTGAACTGGAAAGTGCCGATGATCGGCAGTTGGACCCTGGCCATGGCCAACTTCATCGACAACGCCGGCAAGAACGCCGAAGGCACGCGCATGCCGCAGACCTTCATCCAGGAAGCCGACAACCCGCGCCGCAAGGCCTTCATCGACGCCTACACCAAGGCCTACAACCCGCCGAACGGGCGCATGCCGTCGGCCGTGTCGGCAGCCCAGGGCTACGACTCGATCTACCTGCTGGCCGCCGCCATGAAGCAGGCCAACAGCACCGAAGGCCCGAAAGTGAAAGCCGCGCTGGAAAACCTGAACGAACGGGTCGAAGGCGTGGTCACCACCTACAACAAGCCTTACAGCAAGGACGACCACGAAGCCATCAACTTCGAGAACACCCGCTTCGGCGAAGTGCGTGGCGGGCGCGTCGTGTTGGCTAAATAAGTGTTGGCAAAGTAAGCGCACCGCCTGGCCGCAACCGGGCCGGGTTAAAGCCGTACATAAGCCGTACACAAGCCGTACATAAGCTGCACCTTGTCGTGACACGGCCGGCTCCAGCAACAGGAGCCGGCTGCGGGCGCGCGTATGCGCCCTGTCATTCGTAGTCGCTTCTTCGTCGACCGGCGGCGCATGCGCTGCCACCAGAGGTTGTGAAAAAATCGTCAGGGCAAGGCGCCGAGTCGAAGACAGTACGAGCGTACGGCGAGACGAGGCAACGCAGCCATGGCGATTTTTTCACGACCTCTTAGGGTGAACATCATGGAAATTCTTTTGCAGCTGGTCTTCAGCGGGATCGCGCTCGGCATGATCTATGCCGTCATCGCATTCGGCTACCAATTAACCTTTGCCACGTCCGGCACGCTGAACTTCGGCCAGGGCGAAGCCTTGATGCTCGGCGCCCTGGTCGGCCTGAGCCTGGCCGGCGGCGTGCACGGCGGTCCCTACATGAGCTACTGGATCATGATCCCGGTCGTCATCCTGTTCGGTGCATTCCAGGGCGCCTTTGTCGAGTGGATCGGCGTGCGTCCGGCGATCAAGCTGAAATCCGAGTTCGGCTGGATCATGTCGACCATTGCGCTGGCCATCATCTTCAAGAACATCGCCGAGAACATCTGGGGCAAGGAAGACATGCCCTTCCCTTCGCCGCTCGATTCCACGCCCTTCCAGGTAATGGGCGCCAATGTGCAGCCGATGCAGGTGGCGGTCATCGTCGGCGCCCTGCTGATCATGCTGGCGGTCGAACTCTTCAACCGCAAGTCGATCTACGGCAAGGCCGTGGTCGCGACCTCGAACGACCGTGACGCCGCCGGCCTGATGGGCATTAACACCGGGCGCGTGATCACCTTCTCGTACGCGCTGTCCTCGGCTACCGCGGCCTTTGCCGGCGTGCTGGTAGCGCCCGTCACCCTCACCGGCGCCACCATGGGCGCCTCGCTCGGCCTGAAAGCCTTTGCGGTGGCGATCATCGGCGGCCTGACCTCGGGCGTGGGCGCGATCGTCGGCGGCCTGATCATGGGCATCTCGGAAACCACGGCCGGCTACTACATCTCGACCGGCTACAAGGACGTGCCGGCCCTGCTGCTCCTGCTGCTGGTGCTGGCCATCAAGCCATCCGGGCTGTTCGGCAAAGCCGCCATCAAGAAAGTCTGACCATGACGAAAAACACCGTACTGTTTTCCGCCATCGGGATCGTTGCGCTGGCGGTGTTCCCGCTGTTCGTGACGAACCCGTATTACGTGCACCTGGTCGAGACCATCCTGATCTACGCCATCCTGTTGTTCGGCCTGGACATCGTGGTCGGCTATACCGGGCAGGTGTCGCTCGGCCACGCCGGCCTGTTCGGCATCGGCTCCTACGTGACGGCGGTGCTGATCATGCACTTCGGCACGCCCTGGTTCCTGGCGGTGCCCGCCAGTATCGTCGTGACCGCCCTGTTCGGCGCCATCCTGGCACTGCCGGCGCTGCGCGTCACCGGGCCGTATCTCGCGATGGTGACGCTGGCCTTCGGCACCATCATCCAGATCCTGATCAACGAGATGTCCTTCATCACGCAAGGGCCGATGGGCATCACGCTGACCAAGCCGAGCCTGTTCGGACGCGAGCTGCACGAGACCGAATACTTCTACATGGTGGCGGTCTTCATGGTGGCGGCGCTGACGGTGGTGCACTTCCTGCTCAAGTCCCACTTCGGACGCGCCTTCGAAGCCCTGCGCGACAGTCCGATCGCCTCGGACTGCATGGGCGTGTCGGTGTACCGCTACAAGGTGTATGCCTTCGTCATCAGCGCCGGCCTGGCGGGCCTGGCCGGCAGCCTGTATGCCTATTCCGAGCAGTACGTCTCGCCGAACACTTACAACTTCGAGCTGACCATCCTGTTCCTGCTGGCCGTGATCATGGGCGGGCGCAAGACCCGTACCGGCTCCATCATCGGCGCCATCATCGTCGTCATGCTGCCCAGCCTGCTGGCCGACATCGTGCTGTTCCGCCAGATCGCGCTGGCCGCCGCCGTGCTGGGCGTGGCCGGGTCAGCCGTGGCCCTGGCGCGCGGGCGCACCACGGCGCGCAAGGTGCTGGTGCCCCTGGTGGCGACCATCGGCCTTGCCGTCTGGGCCTACCGCATCGAGAACATGGTCGACTGGCGCCTGACCATCTTCGGCCTGATGACCCTGTTCGTCGTCTACTACCTGCAGGACGGCATCGTCGGCTTCTTCCGCCAGCTGCTGGGGCGGCGCGTGGCGCACACCCGGGCCGTCGACGCCGACCGCCAGACCGACCCGTTCGAGGGCGTGGCCATGGGCAGCGGCAGTGGCGATTTGCTGCGCGCCGAGCAGATCCTGATGCAGTTCGGCGGCCTGAAGGCGCTGAACCAGGTCGATCTGAATGTGCAGCGCGGCGCCGTGCACGGCCTGATCGGCCCGAACGGCTCGGGCAAGAGCACGATGATGAACGTCCTCACCGGCATCTACAAGCCGACCGCCGGCAGGGTGGTATTCGCCCGCGACACCATCACCGGCCGCTCGCCCTCGCAGATCGCCCTCGGCGGCGTGGCGCGCACCTTCCAGAACGTGCAGCTGTTCGGCGAGATGACCGCCACCGAGAACGTGCTGGTCGGCCTGCACCACAGCTTCCGCTCGAACGTGTTCGACGCCATGGTGAAAACCCCGCGCCTGCGCCGCGAGGAAGCGGCGGCGAGGAAGCGCGCCGCAGCCATCCTGGAATTCGTGGGTCTGTCCGACCTGGCCGACGAGGAAGCGCGCAACCTCCCCTACGGCAAGCAGCGCCTGCTGGAAATCGGCCGCGCGCTCGGGCTGAACCCGCGCCTGCTGCTGCTCGACGAACCGGCCGCCGGCCTCACCGCGCCCGACATCCGCGAGCTGATGGCCATCATCCGCAAGATCCGCGACCACGGCATCACCATCATCCTGATCGAGCACCACATGGACGTGGTGATGTCGATCTCGGACACCGTGACCGTGCTCGACTTCGGCCAGAAGATCGCCGAGGGCAACCCGGCCAGCGTCCAGGCCGACCCGAAAGTCATCGAGGCCTACCTGGGCGGCGCCAGCGAGCCGGCCCCCTCGGCCCCGTCCGCGACCGCCGCAGCGCGCACCTGAAAGGAACAACCCATGCTGAGCATACAGAATCTGGAAGCGGCCTACGGCAAGGTGCAGGTCCTGCACGGTATCTCGCTGGAGGTGCCGAAGGGCAGCCTGGTGACCCTGATCGGCTCCAACGGCGCCGGCAAGACCACGACCATGCGCGCCATCTCGGGCATGATCAAGCCGCGCGGCGGCAAGGTGACGCTGGCCGGCAAGGACATCACCGGCCTGGACTCGCACCGCATCGCGCGCAGCGGCCTGGCGCATTCGCCGGAAGGGCGGCGCGTGTTCGCCACCATGAGCGTGACCGACAATCTGCTGCTGGGCGCCTTTCCGCGCTTTACCCGCGCGCGCCCGAAAGGCGACGTGCAGCACGACCTGGAACGGGCGATGGAACTCTTCCCGCGCCTGAAGGAACGGCGCGAGCAGCTGGCCGGCACGCTCTCCGGCGGCGAGCAGCAGATGCTGGCCATGGCGCGCGCCGTGATGCTGAACCCGGACGTGGTGCTGCTCGACGAACCGTCGATGGGCCTGGCGCCGATCCTGGTCGAAGAGGTGTTTCGCATCATCACGCGCCTGAAGGCCGAGGGCGTGACCATGCTGCTGGTCGAGCAGTTCGCCGCCGCTGCCCTGAACGTGGCCGACTATGGCTACGTGCTGGAGAACGGCCGCATCTCGGTGCACGGCCCGGCCGAGAGCCTGAAGCACGATCCGAAGGTGGTGGCGGCCTACCTCGGGGGCGGCCACGCGCACTGATGGCGCGGGCGCCGGCGCGATGGGCTTGCACATACGCGGCTTGCACATAAGGCGGCGGCACTTGAGGACCTTACACAGGCGCGGCTTGCAAATGCGGGGCCTGCACCTGAGGGGCCTGCACGTGACAGGAGCGGCGTGATGGGCGCGGCAGCCGCGGCGGACGACACCGGCAGCCTGGCGGGGCGCGACTACCTCGCCGCCCTGTGCGTGGTGCTGGTCTGGGGCACCAACTTCGTGGCCATGAAGCTCGGCCTGCGCGAACTGACGCCCTTCCAGCTCGGCGCCGGGCGCTACCTGTTCGCCTTCCTGCCGCTGGCCCTGTTCGTGCGCCCGCCACGGCTGCCGGTGCGCTGGGTGCTGCTGTACGGGCTGTTCCAAGGTGTCGGCCAGTTCGGCCTGCTGTTCCTGGCGCTGCGGGCCGGCATGTCGGCGGCGCTGGCGCCGGTGATGCTGCAGATGCAGGTCTTCTTCACCGCCCTGCTCGGCTTCCTGCTGCTGGGCGAGCGCGTCGGCCGGCCCCTGCAGGCGGCAATGGCGATCGCGGCCCTGGGCCTGGCCTGCTTCTGCGCCGATTTCTTCGGGCGCGGCTCGGAGGTAACGGTCATCGGCCTAGTGCTGACCGTCGCATCAGGCGCGATGTGGGGCGCCTCGAACATCGTGGTGCGGCGCATCCGCGACATCGCGCCGGACTTCGACGTCCTCTCCTTCATGGTCTGGAGCAGCCTGGTGGCGGTGCCGCCCTTCATACTGCTGTCGCTCGCCTTCGATCCGCCCGGCACGCGCTGGGACTGGCGCGCCCTGTCGATGACAGGCTGGGCCTCGCTGGCCTACCTCGGCTGGTTCGCCACCATCCTCGGCTATGCGATGTGGACCGGCCTGCTGAAACGCCATCCGGCCAACCGGGTGGCGCCATTCAGCCTGGCCGTGCCGCCGGTCGGCATCGCGGCCGGCATGCTCGCGCTGGGCGACCGCATCACGCCCTGGCAATGGGCGGGCATCGTGCTGATCGTGCTGTCGCTGGCGCTGGTCGTGTTCGGCCCGCGCTGGCGGATGCGCCTGCGCAGTCCGGGCGCACCGCTATAATGTCGGGTTTAACGCTTCCGGCAAAACCATGGACTTTTCCAAACTCAAGCTCTACTCCGGCTCGCGCGCTTTCTGGTTCCTGTTCGGCATGATCCTCGGTGTCAGCGGGCTCTTTCTTGGCCTGCAGCGCGCCCTGGTGGGCGAATCGCTGATCGGCTTCGGCCTGATCGTGCTCGGCATCCAGGGCCTGCTGCGTCCGGTCGTGCTGTCGCGGCCCGGCAAGATCAGCAAGGAAGAAATGTCGCGCGAAGTGTCGATCGGCAGCGATGCGCTGCACGGCGGCCTGTCGCTGCTGATGGCCGGCGCGCTGGTCGTCGGTTTCGTCCTGAAATACCTTGTCAAGATGTAAGGGAGTCCGGCGGCGCGGCATGGCGCACGCACCACGGGGCCGCAATCAGCCCTGTCGGTCCGGCTTCCGCTCCGGTATCATGTCGGGATGAATGCAATCTTTACCCCTCCGTTTGTCATAGGTGTCGCCGGCGGTAGCGGCAGTGGCAAGTCAACGGTGTCCCAGCAAGTCCTCGCTTCGTTCGGCACCGACGTCGTCTCGGTCGTGATGCAGGACGATTACTACCGCGACCAGTCCGACCTTACCCCTGAAGTACGCCGCAAGCAGAACTACGACCACCCGCAGGCCTTCGACTGGCCGCTGCTGGTGCAGCACGTGCGCGCCCTGCGCAACGGCGAAGCGATCGAGATGCCGGAATACGACTTCACGATCGACAACCGCTCGAACAAGACCATCCCCGTCAAGCCGGCGCCGATCATCCTGATCGAAGGCCTGTTCGCCCTGTACGACGCCGACCTGCGCAAGATGATGTCGCTGAAGATCTTCGTCGACACTGCGCCCGACGTGCGCTTCATCCGCCGCATGCAAAGGGATATCAACGAGCGTGGCCGCACGGTGGAAAGCATCGTCAACCAGTACCTGGAAACGGTGCGCCCGATGCACAAGCAGTTCATCGAGCCGACCAAGCGTCATGCCGACGTGATCCTGCCGCACGGCGCCAACGGCCCGGCGGTCGACGTCATCACCACCAAGGTGGCGAGCGTGATCGGCGGGCTCAAGCGCCTCTAAGGCTCATTGCCCGAACAGGTCGTGCGCATCGAGGATGGCGTAGGCGATCTCGGGCCGCTCCTGCAACAGCCGCCGCACCGCGGCCGGCACCGACTGCCGCACCTTCTTGCACAGGCCCGGCTTTTCCTCGAGCACGACGATGATGCCGCGGACGGTGCGTACTTCGTTCGGCCCCCGCTCGATGCGCAGCTCGGCGCCGACGTTCTTGCGGATCAGGGCCTGCACGTGCTGCAGGTCCTGGTAATCGCGCACGCGCTCGATGCGCGCCACCAGGTTCTGCTCCTGCTTGCGGTCGATGGCCAGCGGCCGGTGGTCGCCCGCGGGATCGGCCAGCAGCTGCTCGCGCTCGCACACGCAGGCGCCGGGCGGGCACTCGACCCGCACCGGGAACGGCAGCTGGACGGCGGGCCCGTTCATGCTTGCGGCCCTCCCTGGGCGCGATGCGTGGCGTCCGTCTCCGGTCCGCCAGGCGCGGAGTCCGGCTCCTGGCCGCAGGACGCGGCGGCTTCATCGTGCGCGGCCGGCAAGGCGCCTCCGGTCACCGTGTCGAGCAGCGCGCGCATGCGCTTGTGGTGCGAGCCCTTCCAGTACACGCGCCGGCATGCCTCGCAGGTCGTGAATTCCTCGTGCAGCTCGCGCACCGAGGGCGGCAGCGCGTCCAGCACCAGCGCCTTGTCGACCGCGCGCAGGGCCAGGTTGCAATGCAGGCAGAGCGAAAACGGCTGGGCGTCCAGCGCCAGGCCGAGGCGATCGAAGAGTTCACGAAACTGGATTTCCGGCTTGATCGCATGCAGGTAGCAGCCCTGGGACACGGCGCGGCGCTTCAGCAGCTCGCGGTCGCGCGTGAGCACGATGCGGCCTTCCCTGGCCGCGATAGCGACGATCTCGTCGTCGCGGTAACCGTTGTCGTACAGGGTGTCGAAGCCGGCCATGCGCAGGAGGCGCGCCAGGCCGCCCAGGTGGGCGTCGGCCACGAAGCGCGGCGCGATCCGGGAATCGTGCGCCTCCTGCGGCTGCTGCGGCTGCTGCGATTCCTGCGCCATGTGCGGCGGTTGCGGCAGGCGCGACAGCGCCGTCACGTCCAGCGTCCCGAAGCGCGGGTACACCGCGACCCGGTCGCCCTCTTCCAGCAGCCGCCCGAAGCCGCTCGATTCGCCGTTCACCAGCACCAGCGCGGCCTCGGTATGCGGCACGCCAAGCGCCTCGATCATGTGCTTGACGGTGGCGGCGCGCGCGCAGGGCGTGGCGAATTCCCGCCCGCGCCGCGCGCGCGGCAGGAAGCCGTTCAGTTCGTCGTAGAAGCGAAACGTCGCCGTGACCATGGACGCAGTATCGCAGTATCAGGTCGCGAGCGGCGTTCCGTCACGGCAGGCACGGAGCACGTCGAGCGCATTCGGCACCGCCTCGAAGGCGGCCGTGTTGTCGAACACGCACCAGGCCCGGCGCCCGGCCGCGGCATAGCCGGCCAGCTCGCGCACCAGCGCCGCCAGGAAGGCGGGCGTGTACGCCGAATAATAAATGCGCGGCGTGCCGTGCAGGCGCATGTAAATGTCGTGCGTGGTCGGCACGTGCGGCCCCGGCTGGCCGGCGGCCGGGTCGGCGATCACACGCGTCACGCCGAGTTCGCGCAGCAGGTCGGTAGCGGTGTCGCCGAACCAGCTCGGATGGCGGCCTTCGCAGGCGAGCATGCAGCCGAAGCGCTCGCGCAGGCGCAGGAAGAAGTCGCGCACGGTGAGGTCGTGGAAACCGAACTTGGGCGGCAGCTGCACCAGCAGCGCGCCCAGCTTGGGGCCGAGTTCCTTGACTTCGCCGGCAAAGCTGTCGAGCAGCGCATCGACGTCCTGCAACGCGGCGTCGTGGGTGATCGCGCGCGGCACCTTGACGGCGAAGCGGAAATCCTCGGGCACGCACTCGGCCCAGCGCGCATAGGTCTTGGGCTGGTGCGGGCGGTAGAACGAGGAATTGATCTCCACCATGGGAAACACGGCGGCATAGCGCTCGAGGTGGCTGCCCTCGGCCGGGAACGCAGGGGCGGCATCCTTGTGGATGCTCCAGCCGGCGCAGCCGATCAGGTGGGTGCAGGCTTGGTCAGGCGCAGTCATCGAATCGGGGTCCGCTATTTTGCAATATTGATAAGTTCGATTCTACGCGCCGCGCCCCTTCTACGGCGCATGCTTGGATGCGGACGCAGGCGAGATTGCAGGGGGAGGAATGCAGCGGCAGGATTGCAGCGGCGGGCTTACAATCACGGCAACAGCCATCCAAGGAGAATCCGTGAGCGACCCCATCCACATCGTCTGCCCGCAATGCGACGCCGTCAACCGCCTGGCCCCGGCGCGCCTGCTTGACCAGCCCGTGTGCGGCAAGTGCGCACAAGCCCTGTTCGCCGGCAAACCGCTGGACGTCACGTCCGAACAGTTCGCGCGCCACATCGGCCGCAACGACATTCCGGTGCTGATCGACTTCTGGGCCGACTGGTGCGGGCCGTGCAAGATGATGGCGCCCCACTACGCGCAGGCGGCGCAGCGCCTCGAACCGCAGGTGCGCCTGCTAAAGGTGGACACCGAGCGCGCCCAGGATGTGTCGGCGCGCTTCGCGATCCGCAGCATTCCGACGCTGGCGCTGTTCCGGGGCGGGCGCGAGATCGCGCGCCAGGCCGGAGCCATGGACGCCGGGCGCATAACGGCCTGGGTGCAATCGCACTTGTAAGGACGCCGCGCACGCTTGGAACAGTTGGCGAAATTGCCACGGGCGGCTGCTACAATCCGGGCAAACGGGGCCGACCCGAAGGAGAACAGCATGTCGCAACAACTCGTACTCGACGGCGATACCGAAGACGCCAAGCAGCTCGCGCGCATCCTTTACCTGGTGCATGCCGCCACCTTCTTTTTCTCGCTCGGCATGCTGTCGATCGTGCCGGTGATCGTCAATTACGTCAAACGCCCGGACACGATAGGCATGGTCTACAGCCACCACAGCTGGATGATCCGTTCCTTCTGGTATTACGTGCTGTGGATGGTTATCGGCGGCATCCTGTTTGCCACCGTGGTCGGCATTCCGTTGGCCTTCCTGGTGTGGGGCGTGGCCTGGGTATGGAAGGCATATCGTCTGATTCGTGGTTTTTTGGATCTGAACAGCAACAAATCCATGCCTCTTTGACGACGTCTTTACGCTTTTCAGCAATTCGCAGCTAGAATGATTGCCCAGTGGCATCAACAGGCATCAATACTCTCCAGGGCGAAACATGAAATCGGTACAGCAGGAAGTCGACGAACGCAGCAACCTCACGGGCACCAACAAATTCGAACTGCTGCTGTTCCGCCTCGGCGGCGACGAGCATGGCGAGCGCAGCGAACTGTTCGGCATTAACGTCTTCAAGATCCGCGAGATCGTCGCCATGCCGGCGATCACCGCGGTGGCCGGTTCGCCGCCGCACGTGCTGGGCGTGGTCAACCTGCGCGGCCAGATCATCCAGGTGCTGGACTTGCCGGCGATTGCCGGCGTCAAGCCGAAGACCGGCCTGAACATCATGCTGGTGACCGAATTCGCGCGCACCACCCAGGCCTTTGCCGTCGAGAGCGTCGAGGAAATCGTGCGCCTGGACTGGAGCCAGGTGATGTCGGCCGAGAAGAGCGCCGGCAGCGGCATGGTCACCAGCATCGCCCGCCTCGATGGCGAAAACGGCGAACCGGGCCGCCTGGCCCAGGTGCTCGACGTGGAAACCATCCTGCGCAACATGAACCCGGATTCCGGCCCGGACATCAGCCAGCAGGCGGTCGGTGCGCGCATCCAGATCAAGCCCGGCTCGATCGTGCTGGCGGCCGACGATTCGGTGGTGGCGCGGGCCCTCATCGAGCAGGGCCTGGATGCGATGGGCCTGCCCTACGTGATGACCAAGAGCGGCAAGGAATGCTGGGACCAGCTCAACAGCATCGCCGCCCAGGCCGAAGCCGAAGGCAAGAGCATCAACGACAAGGTGGCCCTGGTGCTGACCGACCTCGAGATGCCGGAGATGGATGGCTTCACGCTCACCCGCAACGTGAAGAAGAATGCGCGTTTCGGGAATATCCCGGTGGTGATCCACTCGTCGCTGTCGGGGACGACGAACGAGGAACACGTCAAGAACGTGGGGGCGGATGCGTATGTGGCCAAGTTCTCGGCGGAGGATCTGGCGACGACTTTGCGGCGGGTGTTGAAGCAGTAATTTTTGTTGGTCGGGACGTTTGCGAGCGTCCCGGTGGCGTTTCGACTGTTGAAGCGCCGTACCGCGTGGACACAGGTGTCCACCCTACGAAACCCGCCTTTGTAGGGTGGACACCTGTGTCCACGCGGTCGCCCCATCAGCGCAGCATCGGCGCCATCGGAGCCGACAACGCCAGCATCACAGCATCCCGAGCGCCCGCTCAATATCCGCAATCAAGTCATCCGGCTCTTCCAGCCCGATATTGAAGCGCACCAGCGTCCCCTTCTCCTGCCAGTCGCGCCGAATCGCCGCCATCTTGTACGGCACCACCAGGCTGTTCGCCCCGCCCCAGCTGTAACCCAGCCCGAACAGTTCCAGCGAATCGACAAAGCGGTCCGTCTGCTCCTCGGCATACCGCTCGTCGAAGATCACCGAGAACAGCCCGCCCGCGCCGGTAAAGTCGCGCTTCCAGTTCTCATGCCCCGGGCATTCCTCGAAGGCCGGGTGCAGCACGCGCACGATCTCCGGCCGCGCCTTCAGCCATGCCGCCACCTTGCGCGCGGCCCGGTCATGGGCCTCGAAGCGCAGCTTCATGGTCGGCAGGCCGCGCATGATCAGGTAGGCGTCGTCCGGGCTGACTCCCAGGCCGAGGCGCATGTGCGCGGTGGCCAGCCTGTCGTGCACGGCGCGGTCGCGCGTGATGACGGTGCCCATCAGCAGGTCCGAGCCGCCCGACTGGTACTTGGTCAGCGCATGCATGACGATGTCGACGCCGAGGTCGAAGCCGCGCAGGGCCAGGCCGGCGGACCAGGTGTTGTCGAGCGCCACCAGCACGCCCTGTTCGTGGGCGGCGGCGCAGATGGCGCGCAGGTCGGGCACTTCCATCGAGACCGAGCCGGGGGCTTCGGTCCAGATCAGCCTGGTGTTCGGCTGGATCAGTTCACGGATGCCGGCGCCGACCATGGGGTCGTAGTAGCGCGCGGTGATGCCGAAGTCCTGTTGCAGCCAGCGGCCCAGTTCGCGGTTGGGGTTGTAGACGTTGTCGGGCAGGAGGACGTCGTCGCCGCTTTTCAGGAAGGCGAAGTCGACCATCGAGATCGCGGACAGGCCGGAGGGGGCGAGCAGGCAGTGCGTGCCGCCTTCGATTTCGGCCAGGCGCGCTTCCAGGGTGAAGGTGGTGGGCGTGCCGTGCAGGCCGTAGGTGTAAGCGGTCTTGTTTTTCCAGTCGCCGGAACGGAGGGCGGCGACGTTTTCGAACAGGACGGTGGAAGCGCGGTGGATGCCGGGTGGGTAGGCGTCGAAGCCGGGCGGCGCGGTGTAGTCGGTGTGGATCAGGGTGGTCTGGAGGGACTTCTTGGTCATGGGGGCCCTTTCGCTATCGGATGCTGGATATGACAATGCCGGCGCTGTTGGTGCTAACAGGGGCCGGCATTATTAAGGTGCTACACGGCGTGGACACAGGTGTCCACCCTACGAAAACCGGGCGCATTTCCGGGCCCGGCTTGGCGATCATTTACGCGACGCTGGCCCACAGGTCGTGGGCGTCGGCCTTGGTGATGACGACGTCGGCGAACTGGCCGACGGCGAGCTTGGTCTTGCCGGGCACCAGCGAGCGCTTGATGTGGACGACGCCGTCGATTTCCGGGGCGTCGGCGCTCGACCTGCCGATGGCTTCGCGCGGATTGACTTCGTCGATGATCACACGCATGGTCTTGCCGACTTTCGCCTGCAGGCGCTTGGCGGAGATTTCTTCCTGCAGCAGCATGACGCGCGCGCGGCGTTCTTCGCGCACTTCTTCCGGCACAGGGTTGTCCAGCAGGTTGGCGGTCGCGCCTTCCACCGGCGAGTAGGCGAAGCAGCCCAGGCGGTCGATCTGCGCTTCGCGCAGGAAGTCCAGCAGGTACTCGAACTCGGCTTCGGTTTCGCCCGGGAAGCCGGCGATGAAAGTCGAGCGGATCGTCAGGTCCGGGTTCATCTTGCGCCAGGCAAGGATGCGGTCCAGGTTCTTTTCGCCGCTGGCCGGACGCTTCATGCGTTTCAGGACGTCCGGGTGCGCGTGCTGCATCGGGATGTCGAGATAAGGCAGCACGTGGCCATCGCCCATCAGCGGGATCGCCTGGTCGACGTGCGGATACGGGTAGACGTAGTGCAGGCGCACCCAAGCGTCGTACTGGCGCGCCAGCTGGCCCAGGGCTTCCACCAGCTGGGTCATGTGGGTCTTGACCGGGCGGCCGTTCCAGAAGCCGGTGCGGAACTTCACGTCCACGCCGTAGGCCGAGGTATCCTGCGAAATGACCAGCAGTTCCTTGACGCCGGCCTTGAACAGGTTTTCCGCTTCGGTCAGCACTTCGTGGATCGGGCGCGAGACCAGGTCGCCGCGCATCGACGGGATGATGCAGAAGCTGCAGCGGTGGTTGCAGCCTTCGGAAATCTTCAGGTAGGCGTAGTGCTTCGGGGTCAGCTTGACGCCGTGGTCCGGCACCAGGTCGATGAAGGGATCGTGCGGCTTCGGCAGGTGGGTGTGGACCGAGTTCATGACTTCGGCCACGGCGTGCGGACCGGTCACGGCCAGCACCTTCGGGTGCACCTTGGTGATGATGTCCTGGCCCGCGGCATCCTTCTTCGCGCCCAGGCAGCCGGTGACGATCACTTTGCCGTTCTCGGCCAGAGCCTCACCGATGGCGTCGAGCGACTCCTGCACCGCGGCATCGATGAAGCCGCAGGTGTTGACGATCACCAGGTCGGCGCCGTCGTAGGACTTGGCGGTCTGGTAGCCCTCGGCACGCAGCTGGGTCAGGATCTGCTCGGAGTCGACCAGCGCCTTCGGGCAGCCGAGCGAAACGAAGCCGACCTTCGGGGCAACGGCGGCGCCGGTGACAGCATCGATACTGGTGGGGAGAGGATTACGACGGAGTTCGGTCATGGAGAAGGACGGCAAATGTTCTGGGCAATCCGCGATTGTACCCGAAGCGGCGCTCCCGGAAAACCGGGGGGCCGTTTTTGCCGTCCGTCGTGGGGCGGAGGTGTTGTTGCGCGGCGCATCGTTGCCGTTCGGGTAACGATGCGCCGGTTCAGAAACGGTGGGGTCATTGATGCCGGGGGCATCGATGACGAACCCACCCTACTTCTTATCGGTGGGCGGCACCGGCGGGAACGGGAAGGCGCTGAACAGGGCCTTGCTCTGGTTCTGCATCTGCTCCTGCATCTGCACGAACAAATTCTTGCTCTGGTCGATGTAGTTGTTCATCATGCCCTGCATCATCGGGCCCTGGACGTTCATGAACTGGGTCCACATTTCCGGGCTGAAGGGCTTGCCTTCCAACGCGCCGGCGGCGTTGCTGGTGAACTTGTTCTGGATGTCGGTGAACGCCTGGACATTCTTTTCCAGGTAAGACCCCATCATGCCCTGCATCGCGTGGCCGTAGTAGCGGATGATCTGGGCCAGCACCGAGCTCGAGAACATCGGCACGCCGTTCGCTTCCTCTTCGAGGATGATCTGCAGCAGGATGCTGCGCGTCAGGTCCTCGTTCGACTTGGCGTCCACCACGGTGAACTCGTCGGCATCCAGCACCAGCTGCTTCACATCCGTCAGGGTGATGTAGGAGCTGGTCTGGGTGTCGTACAGACGACGGTTCGGGTATTTCTTGATCAGGCGTTCAGTACTGTTTTTTGCACTACTCATCTCAAGTTCCATGTGTTGCGCAGGCTTCATCGGCCCCGCTTTTGAATGATGACCATACAGCCGGTATGCACCGGTTCCTGCTGTCTCCGTATTGCTCTACAGGATCAACAATCCGCGATTGTTGGTGCAGGTGCAGCAATTAATGGTTTTACCACCCAATTTATTTCTAAGCAATACCCGCACGCTCATCTGTATCTGCTTAATCGGCACGTACCTTGACGTAACGCCCCGGCGCCGGCTCGGATGGCAGGTATTGCTCGTTGCCGGCTTGGCCCGGCGCCGGCACTTCCGCTCCGCCATTTTCCTGAAGGAAGCGGGCCCATTCCGGCCACCAGCTGCCCTTGTGCTCGACCGCGCCGGCGAACCAGTCCTGCGGCGTGCGCGGACGGGTCTTGCCGTTCTTTTCATTCACCCAGTAACTGCGCTTGCCCTTCGAGGCCGGGTTGATCACGCCGGCGATGTGGCCCGACGCCCCCAGTACGAAGCGGTTCGCCTTGGCCTTTTTCGGGTTCAGCAAATTCATCGAGGCAAAGGCGGCGGTCCAGGGCACGATGTGGTCTTCCTTCGAACCGTAGATGAAGACCGGGGCGTCAATGCGGCCCAGGTCGACCTGCTCGCCGCAGACGGTCAGCTTGCCTGGATGCTTGAGCTTGTTTTCCAGGTAGGTGTTGCGCAGGTACCAGCAGAACATCGGTCCCGGCAGGTTGGTGCTGTCGGCGTTCCAGTACAGCAGATCGAAGGCCGGCGGGGTCTTGCCCTTCAGGTAGTTCTGCTGCACGTAGTTCCAGACCAGGTCGTTCGGGCGCAGGGCCGAGAAGGTGGTGGCCAGGTCGCGGCCCGGCATGATGCCGCCCTTGGCCAGGTTCTGCTCGCGCAGCGCCACCTGGGTTTCGTCGACGAAGACTTCGAGCACGCCGGTGTCGTCGAAGTCGAGCAGCGTGGTCAGCAAGCTGAGGCTGGCCGCCGGCTGCTGGCCGCGCGCCGCCAGCACCGCCAGCGCACTGGCGGCAATCGTGCCGCCGACGCAGAAGCCGAACACGTGGGTCTTCGGCTGGCCGGTGATCTCGCGCACCACGCCGATGGCCTCGATGGCGCCGCGCTCGACGTAGTCGTCCCAGCCCAGCGCACCCATGGACTTGTCCGGGTTACGCCAGGACACCATGAACACGGTATTGCCCTGCTCCACCACGTAGCGGACCACGGAATTTTCCGGCTGCAGATCGAGGATGTAGAACTTGTTGATGCAGGGCGGGATCATCAGCAACGGCACTTCACGCACCGTCGGTGTGGCCGGGCTGTACTGGATCAGCTGGAACAGTTCGTTCTCGTAGACCACCTGGCCCGGTGTGGTGGCGACGTTTACGCCGACCTCGAAGGCCGACTCGTCGGACTGCGAGATGCGGCCCTTCTGCATGTCGGCCAGCATGTTCTGCAAGCCCTGGTTCAGGCTTTCGCCCTTGGTGTCGAGCATCTTCTTCTGCGCTTCCGGGTTCGTCGCCAGGAAGTTCGCCGGCGACATGGCGTCGACCATTTGCTGCACCGCGAAGCGGATCTTCTGGTGTTCGCGCGGCGGCGCCTCGACGGCATCGGCCAGTGCCAGCATGAACTCGGCGTTCAGCAGGTAGGAAGCGGCCGAGAAGGCCGAGAAGGGATTCGCCGTCCATTCGGAAGCGGAGAAGCGGCGGTCGTGCAGCTCGGGGGTTTTGCCGAGCATCATTTCTTGCCAGAGTTTGCCGGCTTTCTGCAAATAGTCCTGGCGCAAGGTTTCCAGGCGGGCCGGCGCAATGCTAACCTGAAAGTCCTTCAGGATACCGGCCAGCGGGTTGGCGCCGAGCGCGGCGCCGTTCAGCGGATTGGCAGGGGCGCCATTCACGGCCGGCATCTTGAGCCACCCTTGCCAGGCCGACGGATCGGTCAGCTGGTTCATCCAGGAAGCGGCAAAAGCGTGGGGGTCGGGCATGTTCATGTCGGCGTCCGTTGTTTAGAATCGGTGGTCAACTGGAGAAAAGCATGTGGATCGTTGCAGTCGGCTGGGCCTATGTCGTCATCCTGATGGCGGCAACCGAAACCTCGGTGATCGCCGGAATTATGACTTTTTTCGGCTATTGCGTGTTGCCCTTGTCTATACTTTTTTATATCGCCGGGGCGGGAAAGCGGCGCCAGCGTCGCGCCGACGCATCGGCTTACTCGACAGCAAGGCCCGGAACCCGGCCTGACGGCGCCGACGCCAGCGTGCCGTTGACGAGCCCGGGCTTCTTCCTGCCCTCCTCCGACAACAGCCATAGCAGCCACTGCGGCAGTGCGGACAGCGGCAGCGGCGGTGACTGCGGCGGCGATGGTGGCGGTGGAGGCGGCGGCGACTGACAGAGTATTGATGACGCCGGCCAGCCTCACTTGAGCCAGATCAAACTCGCCTGGCGCCCCGTCACGCCGTCGCGGCGGTACGAATAAAAACGGTCGCGCTCGGTGGCGGTGCAATGGATGCCGCCGGCAATGCTGGTCACCCCATCGCGTTCCAGCATCAGCCGCGCCAGCGCGAAGATATCGGCCAGGTACTTGCCGCCGAGTTCAGGCTGGCGACGGAAGGCAAAGCCGATGTCCACGCCCGGCAAGGCCGCGGCAAAACTGTCGAACACGTCCTGCCCCACCTCGAAGGCCAGCGGGCCGATCGCCGGCCCCATCCAGGCGGTGATCTCCCCTGCCCCTGCCGCGCGCATCGCCTTCAGGGTTTCTCCCAATACTCCGCCGGCCAGGCCGCGCCAGCCGGCATGCGCCGCACCCACCACCTTGCCGCCACGGTCGGCAAACAGCACCGGCAGGCAGTCGGCGGTGAGGATGGCGCACACCACGCCCGGCTGCACTGCAATGCTGGCGTCACCTACGCGCACCGGCTGGTCCGGGCCGACCGTCGCCGCATCGACCACGCCGTTGCCATGCACCTGCGAAATCCAGGCCGGCCGGCCCGGCAATAAGGCCTGCAGGCGGGCGCGGTTCTCGGCCACAGCCTGCGGGTCGTCGTTGACGTGCAGGCCGAGGTTCAGCCCGCCGCCGCCGAGGCCGTCGTCGTACGGCCCCTGCGACACGCCGCCGGCGCGCGTGGTGGCCAGTGCGCCGATGTTCGCCGGCGCATCCGGCCATTCCGGGACGATCAGGCTGGCCGCGTCCATTACACGGCTTCCGGTTCTTCGATGCCGGCCTGGGCGATCAGTTCGGCAAAGTCGGCGGCCAGCGGCACGATCCATTCGCAGTGCTCGCCCGTGGCCGGGTGCACCAGGCCGAGACGGCGCGCCTGCAGGGCCTGGCGGTGGAACACCGGGCTCAGGTGGGTCTTGCCATACACCGAGTCGCCGACCAGGCCGAAGCCGATCGACAGCATGTGCACGCGGATCTGGTGGGTGCGGCCGGTTTCCAGCGAGCAGCGCACCAGGCTGACCGGACGGCGGTCCAGCATGCCCTCGGCCACGCGCTCGTAGTGGGTGATCGCCGGTTTCGCGCCCATGCCGGTCGAGACCGCCATCTTGACGCGGTCCTTCGGGTGACGGCCCATCGGCGCATCGATGGTGCCCGACAGGTTCGGCGTGCCCCACACCAGCGCAAAGTATTCGCGCTTCACGGTGCGCGCCTGCAATTGGCGCACCAGGTCGGTCTGGGCGGCCAGGGTCTTGCCGACGACCATCAACCCGCTGGTATCCTTGTCGAGGCGGTGCACGATGCCGGCGCGCGGCACCGAGGCCAGTTGCGGGGCATGGTGCAGCAGGCCGTTGAGCAGCGTGCCCGACCAGTTGCCGGCGCCCGGGTGCACGACCAGGCCGGCCGGCTTGTTGATCACCATGATGTGCTCGTCTTCATAAACGATGTTCAGGGCGATTTCTTCGGGCGCAAAGGCGGTGTCCTCGGGCGCCGGCTGCGGCTCGACGACCACGGTTTCGTCGCCGTAGGCGGTGTTCTTGCCGCGTGCCGGCTTGCCGTCGACCAGCACGTGGCCGCCCTCGAACCACAGCTGCAGGCGGCTGCGCGAGAACTGCGGCACCAGCGCGGCGACGACCTTGTCGAGGCGCTGGCCGCAGGCGTCGGCGTCCAGGTGCAGGGTGATTGGAGAAAGGTCGATGCCGGTCGCAGGAGGGAACTCGGCAACGATGTCGTCGTCGAACTCGGGGTCCAGGGGCAATTCCGCCGAATTCGGCGCAGGAGTTAATATCACGTCAGTCCCATCGGCTATAATCAGCCGTTCGTTGAATCTAGGTAAAACTTTTCTGCAAAAAGCTATGCAAAAAAAATTGTTGGTGGTGGTTGCTACGAGTGCCTTGCTGGCCCTGTCCGGTTGCGGCATGTTGCCGTCGAAAACCGACGAGACCCAGAAGTGGTCAGCGGAGAAATTATACGCTGAGGCACGCGAAGAGATGAGCGCCGGCCAGTACGAAGCCGCGATTGCCCTGTTCCAGCGCCTGGAATCGAACTATCCGTTCGGCACCTATGCCACCCAGGCACAGATGGAAATTGCCTACGCCCACTACAAGGCAAAGGACCAGGCCGAAGCGCTGGCTGCGGTCGAGCGCTTCATCAAGCTGCACCCGAACCACCCGCAAGTCGACTACATGTACTACCTGCGCGGCCTGATCAATTTCAATGACCAGATCGGCTTCCTGAGCATCATCTACTCGCAGGACCCGTCGGAGCGCGACCCGCGTGCCACGCGCGAGGCCTTCGCCGCGTTCAAGGCCCTGGTCGACCGCTACCCGAACAGCAAGTACGTGCCGGACGCGGTCGCGCGCCTGAACTACCTGATCAACGCGATGGCCCAGTACGAAGTGCACGTGGCGAACTACTACTTCCGCCGCGGCGCCTACATGGCGGCCCTGAACCGCGCGCAGAGTGCGGTGAGCGACTACAGCGAATCGCCGTCGCGCGAGGAAGCACTGTTCATCATGGTGCGCTCCTACGACAAGCTCGGCATGTTCGACTTGCGCGACGACACCCAGCGCGTGTTGCTGCGCAACTACCCGGAAAGCCGCTTCATCAACCCGAACGCCAGCGGCGATGCGCCGTGGTGGAAGTTCTGGTCGAAGTCGGGTCCGAAGCCGGCGCCGAAGGATGTGGTGGCAAAATAATCACCGCATTGCGGTGATGTGAACATCGTTGGCGCGGGATATGGCCACGGTCCGTAGGGTGGGCACTCCGTGCCCACGCGGAACGATGAGCATTGTTGGCCGTATTCACGGAATATTGTTAGCGGATCGCCCGGCTACGTCCGGTGTCGGGTCCTAATGATGTTATCGAAATGCTGTTTGCACTGCCAACACTGATCAACGTTCCGCGTGGGCACGGAGTGCCCACCTTACGGTTGAAGCCGCGGGCCGAAATTACGCGTCGATCTTGCGCCGGAATACCCAGGTCCGCTCCTTCGATTCCTCCGGCACGAACGCATACCCATCCACATCGAATTCCTTCAATGCCTCCGGATCAGTGACCCCGTTCTCGATCGCATAGCGCGCCATCATCCCACGCGCCCGCTTGGCGTAGAAGGAAATGATCTTGTACTTTCCATTCTTCCAGTCCTCGAACACCGGCGTGATGACCGGGGCGGCGAGCAGCTTGGGCTTGACCGACTTGAAGTACTCTTCCGAGGCCAGGTTGACCAGCGTCGCCGATCCCGTCTTCTCCAGCTCGGCATTCAGGGCGCGCGTGATGGTCTCGCCCCAGAAGGTGTACAAATCCTTGCCGCCCGGATTCGCCAGCTTCGTGCCCATTTCCAGCCGATAGGGATGGATCAGGTCGAGCGGACGCAGCTGGCCGTACAGGCCCGACAGGATACGCAGGTGGCGCTGGGCAAAGGCGATCGCCTCGGGCGGCAGGCTGCGCGCATCGAGTCCGCCATAAACGTCGCCGTCGAAGGCCATCACGGCCTGGTAGCCGTCGGCGTGGTCCGCCGTCCAGCTGGCGTAGCGCGTTACGTTCAGCGCCGCCAAGGCGTCGGAAATGTGCATCAAATCGCCCACCTGGCCGGGCGACAGATCGCGCAGCACGCCGATCAACTGGCCGGCGCGGTCGATGAAATCGGGGAGCGTGTGCTCCCGGGTGGGAGTCGGGGTATCGAGGTCGAGGGATTTGGCAGGCGAAATGACAAGCAGCATAGAAACCTAACAGCGCAAACGCAAAAGCAATTAATATTTCCTATATGATACCCGCTTCCGCACCAACCATCGTCCTCGATACCAATGTCTGCCTGGATCTGTTCGTCTTTCACGACAAACGCTGGGACAGCCTGCTGCATGCGCTCGAGCGTGGCGAGGTCTGCGCCGTCACGCGCGCCGACTGCCGCGACGAATACCGGGTCGTGCTGCACTACCCTCACCTGCCGCTCGACGAAGCCAGCCGCGAACAGGCCGCCACCCGCTTCGACGCCCTGATCGCCGTGGTGGCGCCGGACAGCAAGCCGTTCCGCCTGCCGGTCTGCAGCGACCGCGACGACCAGAAATTCCTGGAACTGGCGCGCGACGCGCAGGCCGCCATCCTGGTCACGAAAGACAAGGCCTTGCTGAAGCTCGGCCGCAAGACCCAGCAGGCCGGCATGTTCCGCATCATGCTGCCTGAAGCCTGGGTCAAGGCGCAGGCGCAAGCCAGCTAGAATAGGCAGTTCGTAGCCAAACCCGCAACCATTCCGGAAGACCATGAGCACTCCCGTACTGCAGTCGCGCCTGCCCGCCGTCGGCGCCACCATCTTCTCCACCATGTCGGCCCTCGCCCTCGAGCATGGCGCCGTGAACCTGGGCCAGGGCTTCCCCGACTTCGGCTGCGATCCGCTGCTGCTCGATTACGTGAACGAGGCCATGCGCGCCGGCCACAACCAGTACCCGCCGATGCCGGGCGTGCCCGCCCTGCGCGAGTCGATCGCCGCCAAGATCGGGCGCCTGTATGGCCGTGCCTACGACGCCAGCACCGAGATCACCGTCACCGCCGGCGCCACCCAGGCGCTCACCACCGCCATCCTGTGCTGCGTGCATCCCGGCGACGAAGCCATCGTCATCGAACCGGCCTACGACAGCTATTCTCCGGCGATCGCCCTGGCCGGGGGCGTGGCGGTGCCGGTCTGCATGGAAATCGGCCCGGATGGCTACAGCGTGCCCTGGGACAGGCTGGCCGCCGCCGTCACGCCGCGCACCCGCCTGATCGTGATCAACTCGCCGCACAACCCGACCGGTTCGATCCTGCGCGGCGCCGACCTCGAACGCCTGGCGCAGATCGTGGCCGGTACCGATATCCTGATCCTGTCGGACGAGGTCTACGAGCACATGGTCTACGACGGCGGGCGCCACGCCTCGGTGGCCAGCCACCCGGTGCTGGCCGAGCGCGCCTTCGTGGTGTCGAGCTTCGGCAAGACGTATCACGTGACCGGCTGGAAGGTGGGCTATGTCGCCGCGCCGGCGCCGCTCAGCGCGGAATTTCGCAAGCTGCACCAGTACAACGTGTTCACCGTGAACACGCCGATGCAGCACGGGCTGGCGCGCTACATGGCCGATCCGGCGCCCTACCTGGAACTGCCGGCCTTCTACCAGCGCAAGCGCGACCTGTTCCGCGCCGGCCTGGCCGACACCCGCCTGCGCCTGCTGCCGGCCGACGGCACCTATTTCCAGTGCGTCGACTACAGCGCCATCTCCGATCTGCCGGAAGCCGAGTTCGCGCAGTGGCTCACGGGCGAATGCAAGGTGGCTGCGATTCCGGTCTCGGCCTTCTACAGCCAGGTCCGGGAATCGGGCATCGTCCGCTTCTGCTTTGCCAAGCAGGACGATACCCTGCAGCTGGCGCTGGCGCGGCTGGCGCGCCTGTAGATGCCGGCCGTGCGAAGAACCGCCGCGCCGCGCCAATCGCGCGCTAGCCCTTGTCTGGCCCGTCCGGTTTGCCCAGTTTGGCCAGGATGCTGGCGATGATGCCCAGCGTGCCGATCGTTGCCATGAATGCGTCCAGCATGATGTCTCCCTTCGGTTAGTGCCCCAGCAGCGCGGGTGCGTAGGTCTTGGCGAAAAAGGCCGCCGTGATGCAGGAGGTGGCCAGCAAGGTGACGGCGCGCACCACGTCGGCAGGCGCGCGGCGGCCCAGCCAGGCGCCGCCATAGCCGCCGGTCAGCGCGCCGGCCAGCATGCCCAGGGTGGCCGGCCAGTGCACGGCATCGGCCAGCACGAAGGCCAGCACGGCCACCGTGTTCGCCGCGCTCACCAGCAGCGTGCGCGGCGCGTTCAGCTGTTAAAGTCGCGCCGGTCGAGCAGGCCCCAGACCGCCAGCATCATGATGCCGACCGCACCGCCGAAATAACCGCCATACACGCCCAGCCCGAACTGGATCGCCAGCACGGCAGGCGCGCGGATGCGCCAGCGCGCGCGCAGGGCGTCGCCGATGCGCCGCCCGCAGGCCAAGGCCAGCAACGCCACCAGCAGCAGCCAGGGCAACACGAAACGGAATGCGGTCGCCGGCGTATGCAGCAGCAACAGCGCCCCGATCAGGCCGCCCGCCAGCGTCGTCCCCAGCAGCGCGCGCAGCGGCACGCCGCCAATCGGACCCAGGCCATCGCGGTAGGCCCAGGCGCTTGCCAGCCCGCCCGGGAACAGCGCCACCGTACTCGAAGTATTCGCCTGTACCGGAGGCACGCCCGCCATCATCAGGGCCGGCAGGCTGACGAAGGAACCGCCGCCGGCCAGCGCATTCATGGCACCCGCCAGGATGCCGGCGGAAAAGGTAAGAAAGATCGTGTCCATGGCAGCCATCCTAGTCGTGGCCAGCACCGTAGGCAATCTGGCAATTCCGGTGCTAGACTTCGGTTTTAACGAAGGCAGGAGCATCGACATGCGGTTCGACCTGGTGGATTTGCGGCTCTTCCTGAGCGTGGTGGAATGCGGCAGCCTGACGCACGGCGCCCGCGCGATGCACCTGGCGCTGGCCTCGGTCAGCGAGCGTATCGCGGGCATGGAAGAAGTGCTCGGCGCGCCCCTGCTGGAGCGCAACCGGCGCGGCGTGCGCCCCACGCCCGCGGGCGAGGCGCTGGTGCGGCACGCACGCTCCATCCTGGAAGGGGTCGAGCAGATGCGCGGCGAGATGCGCACCTATGCCACGGGATTGAAGGGCCGCATCCGGCTGCTGTCGAACACGGCCGCCATGGCCGGCTTCCTGCCGCCCCGGCTATGCCGTTTCCTGGCCGCGCATCCCGACCTGGCGATCGACCTCGACGAGCGGCCCAGCGTGGAGATCGTCCAGGCCCTGGTCGACAAGCGCGCCGACATGGGCGTGGTGGCGGACATCACGGAATTGACGACCCTGCAGGCCCACCCGATCGCCAGCGACCAGCTGGTGGTGGTGGCAGGCCATGCGCACCGGCTGGCGCGGCAGGCGGGCGTGGCCTTTGCCGACATCCTGTCCGAGCCGATCGTCGGCATGGCGGACACCGCACTCGAAACCCACCTGGCCGAACGCGCCGCGCGCCTGGGACGCCAGCTGGACTACCGCATCCAGTTGCGCACGAGCGACCATGTGGCGATGTATGTCGAGGCGGGCATCGGCGTATCGATCATGTCGGCGGCGCTGGCCGCGACCATCCGGCGCGACCTGGCGATTTTGCCGCTGGCCGAAGCCTGGGCCGCGCGCCGGCTGTATTTGTGCGCGCGCGATTTCGCGGCCTTGCCTCCGCATGCCGGCCTGCTGGCGCGCCAGCTGATGCAGGAGGCCGGCTAGCGCGCTACCTGCTGCAGCTTGCGCTCGACAAAGCCCTGCAGTTCGCCCGACAGCGTTCCCGATGCCTGGGCTCGGCGGTAGGCGTCGGCCGCCTCGGCGTTGCGCTTCTCGGCCTGCAGCGACAGGCCCAGCCCCATCCACCATACGCCGTTGTTCGGCGCGCCGCGCAGCGCGGCAGTGTACTGGTCGATCGCCTCGCGGTGACGGCCCTGGCGTTGCAGGGCGCCGGCCAGGAAGCCCTGGTATTCGCCATTGCCGCTGGCGTAAGGCAGGGTGCGCAGCAGGGTCTCGATGCCGTTGCCGCCGCGTTCGATCTGCAGGCGCGCCAACAGCATCGCCATGGCCGGCTGGCGCGCATCCAGCGCCAGCGCGCCCTGCAGCTCCAGTACGGCCTCGTCGCTGCGCTTGTTCTCGACCAGCAGGCCGACCAGGGTCTGGCGCGCGGTGTCGTGGCGCGGGTTGATGCCCAGGGTTTGCTGCAGGCCGGCGATGGCTTCGCTGACGCGGCCTTCCTGCAGGCTGGCCAGGGCGCGGCGATAGGTATTGTCGGCGCGCTGGACACCGGTTTCGCTGCGGCCCTGGGCGCCGCTCGCGGGCACAGCGGGCGCAGCGGGCACCGCAGGGGCCTCGGCAGCGATGGCGCCAGCCGCGCTTTCCCTGCGCTTCAGGGCCGCGACCCAGGCCGCGTCACGGCGCGCGGTGACGGCCGCCCGGTCCTGCTCGGCGCGCAAGCGGCTTTCGGCGGCAGCGCGTTCGGCGGCGGGCAGCGCGGCAATGCGGGCTGTTTCGGCGGCCCAGCGGCGCGCCAGGCGGGCCTGCTCGGCCTGGGCACGGGCATTCGCCTCGGCCCAGGTAGTGGTCGAAGGCGTGCTGGCCGGTGCGCGCTGCACTGTCGCGGGAGCGGCAGCCTCGGCACGCTTGCGCTGCGGCGCCGCTTCGGATTCGGCTGCGCGCGGCGCCGGCCCAGGGTCGGCCGGGGCGGCGGGTGCGGCCGTGTCGGCGGCTGGCGCCACCTCGGCCACGGCAACCGGCGCAGGGTCGGCCGGGGCCGGCGCCGCAGGCTGCGGCGTCACGACGGCCACCGGCTTCGCATCGAAGCTCTTGCCCTTCAGCGGCAACATCATCCAGCCGGTCACGCCGAGCGCCACCGCGATCAGGCCGGCGGTGATGGCGGCAATCCGCCGCTTCGAGCGCAGCGCCGCTTCCGGCGCCACCGGCTTCACGTCGGACGAGATTTCCCCGCTGCGCGCATTGCCGCGCGCGTCGAGGTCCTGCAGCATTTTATTTATCAGGCTCATCGTACAAAGGTCCAGGCAAGTCCTGCGGCCATCGCGGCCAGTGCGCCAACGCCGGCCAGCCAGGGCCAGGCGCGGCCCCGCGCCGCCAGGGTGTCCGCTGCGGCGGCGGCCACGTGCGCGCCCGTTACCTGCTGGCGTCCCTGGCCGTAGCACAGCATCAGCGCCTTGTGGGCAAGGATGTTCACCAGGCGCGGGATGCCGCCGCTGGCGCGGTACAAACGGGAGATGGCGGACGCGGAAAACAGGCGCGCCCCGCCGAAGCCGGCCACGCGCAGGCGGTGCGCCACGTAGTAATCGAGGTCGTCGCGCCCCAGCGGGCCGAGGTGGTAGTGGAAGGTGATGCGCTGGGCCAGCTGGCGGATCGCATCGAGCTCCAGCTTGCGGTTCAGTTCCGGCTGGCCGAACAGCACGATCTGCAGCAGCTTGCGCTTCTCGGTTTCCAGGTTCGTCAGCAGGCGCAGCGCTTCCATGGTCTCGAGCGGCAGCGCCTGGGCTTCGTCGATGCACAGCAGCACGCGCTTGTCCTGGCCCGCCAGGCGCAGCAGGTGGTGGGTGATGGTCTTCAGGAGCTGGTGCTGGTCCACCTCGCGGTCCAGCGACAGTTCCAGCTCGTCGGCCAGGGCCAGCATCAGGCTGCGCGGTTCCAGGTAGGGATTCGGGATGTAGGCAGTGATGAAATCCTCGCCCAGGGTCGCCATGAACTTGCGGCACAACAGGGTCTTGCCGGTACCGACCTCCCCCGTGATCTTGATAAAGCCTTCGCCGCTGCGCGCCGCGACCAGCAGGGTGTTGAGCGCTTCCTGCGAGCGCGGGCTGCCAAAAAAGAAACTCGTGTCCGGCGTGATCCCGAACGGCAGCTCGCGCAGGCCGAAATGCGCTTCGTACATCAGCGGCGCTCCAGCTGGCGCGGATCGAGCTGGTCGATGCGGCGCGTGGCGTCCAGCAGGTCCTGGTTCCAGCTGTTGGCGCTGTCGACGATGGTCGGCTTGATCAGCACCACCAGCTCGCGCTTCTGGTTGACCTTGTTCTTGTTGCGGAACAGCGCGCCCAGCACCGGCACGCGGCCGGCGCCCGGCAGCTGGCTGGTGTCGTCGGTCGAGGCCTGGCGCATCAGGCCGCCGATGGCCACCACCTGGCCGTCCTGGCCGCGGACAATACTGTCCAGTTCCGAGGTGCTCGACGCCGCCAGCGGCAGGCTCAGGTTGCCGGCCGATCCCAGGTTCACGCCCTTGGTCACGGTGCTGACCTGGCTGACCGACGGGTGCACGTGCAGCAAAATGTTGCCGGCGTCGTCGATCTGCGGCGTCACGTCCAGCACCACGCCCGAGAAGAAGGGCTGCAGGGTCACGCTTGGCGTGACGGTGTCGCCGGTGGCGTTGCTGGTGATGTTGGTCTGCACGCCGGTCACGTAGAACTCGTCGGTGCCGATCTTCAGCACGGCCTTCTGGTTGTTCACCGCCGCGATGCGCGGGCTGGACAGCACGTGCACCGTACCCTGCTGCTCGAGGAAGGAAATCAGCGCCGCGAAGTTATTCGTCTGCACCGCCAGGCCGAACAGCGAGCCGGCGGCGTTCGCCGCGTTCGACAGCGAAAAGCCGGTGCTGGCCGCCAGGCCCGTGCCGTTGGCGATCACCGGCGGCTGGCCGCCGGTGT
The DNA here is from genome assembly GCF_020708045.1 of Massilia sp. IC2-278. Classification (GTDB taxonomy): domain Bacteria; phylum Pseudomonadota; class Gammaproteobacteria; order Burkholderiales; family Burkholderiaceae_D; genus Telluria. Next base: position 460,643 of record NZ_JAJFES010000001.1, on the reverse strand, counting down.
AGGGCAGCGGCGCCAGGCCGGTGCCCGGCGAGATCAGGCCGCCGGAGACGCGGTTCGGGTGCGAGCTCTTGATCGAGGCGAACGAGGCCCAGTTGATACCGCTCTGGAACTGGTCGTTCAGTTCCACTTCCAGGATCTTCGCTTCCAGGATCACCTGGCGGTCCACCGAGAGCTGGGTCGCCTTCAGGTAGGCGTCGACGTTGCGCAGTTCTTCCGGCATGGCGCGGATCACGATCACGCCCGACTGCGGGCTGACCACCAGGCTGCGCCCGCCCTGCTTGCCGCCGACGATGGCTTCCAGCGACAGCGCCAGGTCGCGCCAGAAGTCGTTGTTCGAGATCGTGTTGACGTCGCTGCTCTGGACCCCGTAGCCGTTCTGGCCGTTCGGGTCGTTCGGGTTATTGTTGTTATTGTTGTTGCGGTTGTTCTGGTTGTTCTGGTTGTTGTTGCCGGAGCCCTGGTTGTTACCGTTGCCGTTGTTGTTGTTGCCGGCATCGGACACCGAGGTCGACGTCACGCGCAGGTTCGAGCTGCCGCTGCGGTTGCCGACCAGGTAGTTCACGCGGAACATGCGGGTCTGCATGGTCAGCGGGCGAATGGTTACGCGGGTGCCGTCGATCTTGTAGTCGTAGCCATACATGTCGCGGATCGCGTCCAGGGTCTCGACCAGGGTCACGTCCTTCAGGTTGGCGGAAATACTGCCGCTGACCTCGGGATGCACCACCATGTTGTAGCGGGTGCCGGCCACGATCGAGCGGAAGAACTGCTGCGCCGGCACGTTGTTGAAGGCGACGTTGAAGCGTTCCTCCAGGGCCGGGCGCGCCTTCGGCAGCTCGCGCGCCAGGGTGGCGGCCGGCGGCAGCAGCGCATCGGCGACGGCGTCGCCGGTCGCTGGCGTGCCGGGCGCCGGCGCGCTGGCAGCGCTGGCCTTGGCCACCTCGCGCTTGATGGTGTCGTAGGTGGCGTGCGGCGGCGTAGCCTGGCAACCGGCCAGGAAGGCGGCGCCGAGGAGCAAGGTGGAATTGAGGGTACGTTTGTTCATCGTCATCTTGGTTTCAGTCCTTGCGGGCGCGTTCGATGCCGCCGGCCGGCAGCGCGTTTCCAGGCGCATTCAGTTTCAGCACGCGACGTTCGCTCCCGCGCACCAGCTCGACTTCGTTCGGGGTCATGCGCGCCACGCGCGCGCCCCTGTAGCTGTCGCCGAGACGCACCGTCTCGCCGTCGATCACGGCCACGTGGCGCCCGCCGGGCTGGCGCGCGATCAGGATCGATTGCAGCTGCGGCCCGCTTGATGCCGGAGCTGCCGCGCGTGTGCCGGCGCCGCCCGGAACCAGGACGGCCGGCGGCCGGGTCGGGTCGCGCAGGGCTTGCGCGGCGGCCGGCAGGCAGGAGGCAGCCGCCGCCAGCGCGAACACGGCGAGACAGGCGCGCTTCATAGCTTCATCCATTTGCGGTCCAGGCTCAGGGTGTACAGGGTCAGCGTCAGGCGCGAGGCCGGCCAGGTTTCCGCCTCGAGTTGCGCGCGGCCCCAGAACAGCTGGGTCGGCAAGCCTTCCAGCGCGTTCATGTAGGCGATCATGTCGAGGTAATTGCCGCGCACGGTGATTTCCACGCCATGGCGGTAGAGCAGGCCGGCGCTGCCGGGCTCGGCTTGAGCCTGGGCAGCCGGCGCCGGGGCCGGGGCCGGGGCCGGGGCCGCATTGGGCGCCGAGCCTGCCGCGCGGCGGCCCGCTTCGAGCACCGATTCCACCGGCAGCGTGCGCACCGACACCAGGGTCAGGCGGCCGTTCGCGCGCAGGATGCTGTCGAGCAGCGGCGCCATGCGCTCGGGCGCCACCAGGCCGTTCTGCATCGCGCGCAGCTGCCCGCTGAGTTCCTCGGTTTCCCGGCGCACCGCGGCCAGGCGGGTGCGCACCGCCGCGTCCGGGTCGTTCTGGGCCGCTTCCACGCGCGCGCGGATCTCGTTGTCGATGCCTTCGATGTTGTTCTGCTGCTGGGTGATCTGGGCGTTCAGCGCGTCCTGCTTGCGCAGCTGCGGGCCGAGCGCGAAGAAGTGCATCAGGAAGACGATGGCGGCGGCGCAGGCCGCGAACACCATGATGCGCTCGCGCAGGCTGAGGGCATCGACGCGCGTGGCCAGCTTGATCCATTGTTGTTTCATGTGCGCGGCGCCTCGGTGTTCGATTGCAGGCTGAATTCGACGTAGGGGGCCGGGCCGGCAGGTGCTGCAGATACTGCGGACGCCGGCGCCCCGGCCTGCGGCTCGCGCGCCCCTTCCGAAATCTGCAGGCTGCCGAAGCCCTTGCCCTGCATGACCGGCTCGCGCGTCAGGCGGGTCAGGAAGCCCGGCACGCTTTCCGGATCGAGGGCGCGGCCGCGCACGCCGATGTCGGTGCCGGCGCCGGTGATCGTCAGCCCGGTCAGCCACAGGCCGTCCACGTGCTGGCGCGCCAGCGCGCGGAAGTATTCCGCATAGCCGCGCGTGTTGCCCAGCTCCCCGCCCTGCAGCACGCCGGACACCTCGCGCAGGGTGGCGAGCTGGCGCTCGGCTTCCTGCACCGCCTCGACCAGGGCCGGGTCTTTCTGGCGCGGCGGGAATTCCGCGTTCACGGCCAGCAGCCGCGCCTGGCGCGCCTGCAGCTGGACGGCGCCGGCGTCGGCCTGCTTCTGCAGCGCCGACACGCGCGCACTGCCGTACAGCCCCATCGCCACCACGCCGAGCACCAGCACGCCCAGGGCCTGGGCCATGGTGCGGGTCGAGAAGATCTTCTTCTGCTGCAGGAAGATCGGATTGAACAGGTTGATCTGCTGGCTCACAGCACCGTCTCCTCATGGCGCAGGGCCGCGCCGAGCGGCACCAGGAAGCGCTGCTGCAGGGCCTTGTCGGCCAGTTCCGGCGCGCGCGCGAAGTCGAAGAGCGCGGCCAGGTCGAGGGTATCGACCGGCATGTAGAGGTTGCTCGACAGGTATTCTTCGAGCCCGGTCACGCTGGAGGGGGCCAGCACCAGCTTGGCCACGCTGATGAAGGAATACTGGCGCTCGAAGTTGTCGAGCGAGCGTTGCAGTTCCAGCGTGATGCGGTCGAAGCCGGCGTGCTTGCGGTCGTGGTCGGCATCGAGCAGTTGTTCGAGCGCGATGTCGATGCGGCGCGTCAGGTACAGCTCGCCCTTGTACGACACGGTCAGCAGGCCGCCGTCTTCGCCGAACGAGAGCATGGCAACGCCGCGGCCCGCCGGCTCGACCATCTTCGCGATGTTCCGCTGCGCCATTTCGGGAATGTCGATCACGGCCATGTCGATCTTCGCACCGCTGAACAGTTTCTGGCGCCCTTCGATGATGCTGTTGCGCGCGGCGACGGCGAACATCGAGTGCTGGGCGCGGGTAGCGGCACCGGCGTCGACCGGCAGGTCGAGCACGTCGATGGTGGCGTCGTCGATGTGGAAGTCGAGCATGTCCTTCAGGCGCCAGCGCACCGCCGTCTTCAGTTCGTCGGCCGCCACGTTGGGCGCGTCGACCGCCAGCATCTGGTATTCGCCGGCCGCGAGCACGGTGCTGCACTGGTAGGCGTTGGCGTGCAGGTCGCGGCCCAGCTTTTCCAGCAGCTCCGGCGTGACCTTACCCTGGTAAAACACCGCCTGGCGCACTTGCGGACGGATGTCCGGCGCGGTCTGCATGCTGACGGCGGCAATGCCGTCGCGCTGCAGGCTGATCGCCAGCCACCCTTCTCTTTTCTTTGCTCTTCTAAAAAAACGCATGCGGGTCCGGTTCGATGTTGACACTGGCTTCAGGTGTTGCCGAAGGTGTCGCCAATAAAGGCTTGATTATATTCAAGTACGGAAACAAAGCGATACAAATTAATCGCCGCCCTGCCTTCCTGCGTCACGTCTTTACCCGCTTACTGCACGCCATACAACTCGCGCAGGTAGATCGTCGACGTCCGGGTCGTGGCAAAGCTGACGCGCCCGCGCGTGCTCGGCAGCCAGGACGGCGACTTCATCTGCACCAGCACGCTGCCCACGTTGGTGGCGCCGGGCGCGGCCAGCCAGAAGGTACCGGCGCCGCGGTTACCGAGGGTAATGGCCTGGGACGAGCCGGCCTTCACGATGCCGGCGTTGCCGGTGCGGCAGTTGTCGACGTTCTGGGCATCCCTGGCGGGTTCGACCGTGGTGCGGTTCAGGTTGCGCCGGCACGAGGTATAGACGGCGTCGCCCGGTGCGATGCTCACCGGCGGCGGCACCGCCTCGTCGGCCCAGCTGTGGTTGATCCAGGCGCTGCCGGTCCAGTACTGGGCCTGCAGGCTGAGCGGCGTGCGCTGGGTATTCGCGCCCTGGGCGCTGCCGACGTTCAGGCGGCCGTTGATGATCATCAGGCCATCTTCCTCGGACTGGATCGCCGGCGGACGCTTCGACGACACCGTCTGCGCCGTGGCGTAGCCGGCTACCTGCTCCTGCGATTCGGCGCGCAGGTAGACCGCCGTCGGCGCGCTCCAGGCCGTGCTGGCCGGCTTGTCGGCGTCGAAGGGCACCGCCAGCGTGTAGGTCGGCGACGCCAGCAGCGTGGCGTCGCTCGGGTTGGGGCTGGTGGCAATCGCCGCGAGGGTGCCGCCGACGGCTGCCGCGCCGCCCTTTGCCGCCGCTGCGCTCAGCGTGACGGGCTTGCGCCAGGCGCCAGTGAAGTTCTTCAGCGGCTGGCCCTCGCCGATGGCGTTGAAGGCCTTGACCTCGACATCGAAGTTTTGCCCCGAGTAGGCAGCCCCATTCACCGGGCTTGGCGCCGCCTCGCAGTTCATCGCCGCCTGGCAGGCCAGCGGCGTCGTCACGGTGGTGGTGTAGTAGGCCGGATAGAAGCGGCCGACCACGACCGGTGTGCCGCCGACCGCGCCGCTGCCCAGGTAATCGGTAAGTCCCGGCTCCAGGTTGATGGCGCCCACTTCGCTGTAGTTCAGCTGGGCCGAGAACACGTTGCCGTTTTTTGACTGGTTCGACCAAGCGAGCTTGCCGGCATCGGCCATGGGCGCCGAGGCAACGGCCGCCGTGGTGTGGCTGAAGTTCAGCTGCGGCACTGTCTTTTCCTTGCCAAAGCTCGGCGCCAGGGTCTTGCCGTCAGCGAGCAAGGCCACGACCTCGACATTGAAGTCTTCACCCGCCTTGGCAAAGCCCGTCCCGTCGGGATTGTTCACCTTCGGATTGGCGCCGCCGGCAGCGTTGGTGATGTTACGGGTCTCCACGCGCAGGGGCCGCGCCACGAACGACTCCGTGGCCGCCGTCTTGCCTGCGGCCAGCAGGTTCAGCTGCACGCTGCCGACGTCGGCATAGCCGAACACGGCCTGCGGCGGGATGGCGGCGCCGGCCGTGTTGATGGCAGCGGATGCCTTGCCTGACGCGAACTTCATGTTGACCGAACTCGACCAGGAAGAAGCCGCCGTGGCAGACGGCACCGCCCCGTTTGGCGTACACACGGGCAGCGTGGCGCCGGCATAGCTGGCGCCCACCGTGCCGGTCGCCGGGTCCAGGCAGCTCAGGCTGAACTGCATCGGCACCGTCGTTTCCTGGGTGCTGCTGAGGGCGATCGCCTTATTGCCGCTCACCGCCGTCACGTAGATGGCGGCGCTGGCGCCGCCCGTCATCGTCGCGTCGTACAAGGGGCAGGCCGGGGTATCGATGATCGCGTTCGCGTCGCACGGCTTTGAGGTAAAGCGGTAGCCCGAAGCCGATACCGTCGGCGCGGTGGCGGTCGCGGTATCGCTGGCGGTATTGTTGTTGGCGTTGTTGTCCGAGGTGCCGGTCACCTGGGCGGTGTTGGTCAGGCTGCCGGCCTGGGTCACGCTCGCCGTCAGGACCAGCGGCGCCGCATTCGTGTTCGGCCCCATCGAGGCTTTATAGGTACAGGTCACGACCTGGCCGCTGTTCGAGCAGGTCCAGTTGGTGCCGGTGGCGGACACGTAGCTCATGCCGGCCGGCAGGGTGTCGACCACCGTCACCGGCCCGGCCTCGGTGTAGGGGCCGTTGTTCGTCACCTGAAGCGTGTAGGTGGCCTTGCCGCCGACCTGCAGCGCACCGGCGGCGCGCGTCATCGCGATCGACAAATCGGACACCGGCAGCGTCGGCACCACCAGGATCTCGGCGTTCAGCAGCACCAGGTCCTGGCCGGCGCGGTAGGTGGTGGTCACGGTGGGCGCGTAGAAGATCCACTGCACCACCTCGGTATCGTAGACGTCGAAGTCGATGCCGTAGGAGTTGGCGTCACGGTTGACGCTGCTCTTCGAGTTGAACTGGTTGCCGGCCGGGTTCATGTCGTCGCTCAGCTCCTTGCCTTCGAAGATCAGGGCCTCGCCGTCGGACAGCAGGCTGGCGTCGCCCTCCCAGCTGATGTAGCCGATGCGCGCCTTTTCGCGCGTCGGCAGCCACGGCGTGGGCCAGCGGAAGTTGGTCGCCGTAACCGTGTACTCGCTGTTCTGCAGGTAGCGGAAGCCTTCGTACAGGTTCAGGATGCGCTCGTCCTCGCTCGGATGCCCATACACCACCAGCAGCGAAAAGCCGCCCAGCACGGCCTGCGACGCGCACCAGGGGCTGCCGGTCGATACCGTCAGGCCGGAGAAGGTATAGCTGCCGCTGCCCTTGGCCTTGACGATGTCGGTGACGTCGGCCGCACCGCCGAAGAAATTCAGGCCGTTGCCGACCGTGGCCGACGAATACTTGCGCGTCGCGGTGACCGTCTTGCCCTCCAGGACGACGCTGTTGTCGGCGCTGTTGCCGGAACCGGCCCAGTAGAGCTGGGCCGACAGCACCGTGGCGCCGGACGGCATGGTCAGCGTGGCGCTGCGGTTGGTGGTCGAGCCATACACCGAGCAGGCATCCCTGCTGTTGCTGTTGGAACGGATCGTGGCCTGGGTGCCGGTGAAATTGATGGCGCCGTTAAAGGTCTGGGTCAGCGCCATCGCCGTGTCCGCGCGCGCCGGAGCCAGCATGGCCAGCAGCATGACGAGCATGGCCAGCAGGCGCAGCAGGCCAGCCCGCACCGCGCTCACAGCTGCACCTCGATCACGCGCTCGACGTAGTCGCGGCTGTTGGTCGGGGCCGGGCAGGCATTGCCGCCCGTAGTGCAGGCGGTGGCGCGGATGGTCCAGCGGCTCAGGTCGATGTTCGGATTGTCCGAGACCGGCCCCGGCGTCATGGTGCAGACCACGGTCACCACGAAGCCGGCCATGGTCGAGCCGGCCGGCAGCGCGAACGAATCGGTGCGGCTGGCGGCTGCGCTGCCGGGCGGGCAATAGGCGGCGCCTTCGGTGGAGCGCCGGAACACGGCCCATTCCACGCCGGCGCGGGCGGCCTGGTAGGCGCGCGCGCCCTGCTCGTCGAGCGCGCCGGACTGGCGCTGGGCGCCGAAGATCGAGACCATGGCCGTGGCCAGGCCGGCCAGCACCACCAGCAGGAAGATCGCGGTCACGAGACCGGCGCCGGCGGCGCCGCGGCGCGAAGGAACAGGCATCGTTTGCTGCATCATGGCGTATTGTCCACGCGGACCTGGTGCACGAGGCGCACGGCGGGGTCGGCGATGTTACGGGTGCGCAGCGACAGCGACATCACCACCAGGCCGGCGCGGCTGGAGGCGGCGGTTTCGTTGCGGAACAGATTGGCGCAAGTGGCCACGCGCGCCGCCAGCATCGCGGGCTGGACGCCGGCGGGCGGCACCGTCATGGCGGCATTGATCGCATACCCGGCATAGCGGCGCAGCATGAAGCCGCCGCCCGGCGCCGCCTCGCATACGTAGGACACCGGCCCCTCCACCACCTGGAAGCGCGCGTCCGGCGACGGCATCGGCGCCGGCTGGTCGGCGAAGCGGTTTCTCTCCAGCGTAACCAGGGCATTCTCGGCGCCGGCGGCGGCGCCAATTGCCACCACCGACAGGGTCGGACTCGGGTTTTCGTAGGCGTCGGCGCCGGGCAGGCCGAGGTTGAACACGGCGATCTGGTTGCCGCGCTCGATGTTCGCCGCCAGGCGCCCGACGACGGTAAAGCTGCGGCCGGCCGCACTCGTGTCGGTGAACGACAGCGGCGTGCCGCTCTGCGCCTCGTCCTCGGCCGCCAGGTAGCGCCCGCCGGTGCGGGTGAGCAGGAATTCGATGGCGCTGCCGGCCGCGTTCACGCGCACGCTGTTCGGCAGCGCCAAGCGGATGTCGCGCGCCATGCGGCGCAGCGCCAGGTCGGCTTCGTCGGTGGCCTCGGCGCGCGCCACGGCATCGACGTAGCCCTGGATCGGGGCGCGGATGAAGACCGCGACGATCGCACCCAGGATGCCGATGATGACGATCACCATGATCGCCTCGACCAGGGTGAAGCCGCGCTGGGCGGCAAGGGTGAGCGTGCGGCGCATCACTGGAACCCCGGGCGCGCATAGCGCATGCGGTAGGCGTCCAGCACCACCGGCGCATCGCCGCCGAAGGCGACGGTGACGCGGATGCGCAGCACCGGCGTGTTGGCGGCCGTGCCGCTGGCAACCCCGTAGCCGCCCAGCTGGGCCGGCGAGACGGTGAGCGTGGCGGTGTAGCCGTCGACGCCGATCGGCTGGCCCGAGACGTCGGTCAGCACGCCGGCCGCATTGTTGAAGGCGTTGGTCGCCACGTTCGGCGCGGTCACGTAGTCGTTGACGTTGTCGAAGGGACGCGGATTCACGGGTTCCGGCGCCACCTGCCCCCAGTTCTCGCGCACGGCGCACTGGGTCGGATCGGTCTGGGTATCGAAGTCGGCCGAACTCGGGTCGCACAGCGTGAAGCCGGCCGAACGCACTTCTTCCAGCAGGCCCTCGGCGATCATCAGCGCCTGCTTGCGACGCAGCGGGTCGGCGCTGTTGGCGGTGGTGATGCGCATGACGGCGATGATGCTGGCCAGCGCCACCGAGACGATCACGATGAACATGATCAGCTCGATCATGGTCACGCCACGCTGGCGGCGCGGGAACCGCGCCTCAGAAGACATAGCCGGTCTCCGGGGCGACGCTGACGGTACGGGTGTTGCCGCCGCCGGACAGCGTGAAGGTCAGGCCGCCAAAGGCCGCCGCGTTCGGGTTGTTGAACGGCTGGCCGAGCGAATTGAAGCCGAAGAAGGTGATGGCGGGGTTGGCCCCGGCCGTGATATTGGCGGGCCGTCCTTCGCACATCCAGGTGCGCGAATTGCAGGCGGCGCGGGTGGCGGCCGAATCGCTGTTCTGGCCCGCGGGAGCCAGGACCTGGTTCGGCACGCTGCAGGGATTCTCGTTGGCGAAGCAGAGGCCGGCGCTGTTCGGGCCGAGGACCACGAACACGTTGCGGTGCTGGGCGATGGCGGTCTTCTGGCCGTAGCGCAGGATGTTGCGCAGCTGCTCGGTGGCGGTTTCGGTATCGTAGACCGTGCGGTCGAAAAAGCGCGTGATCGCCAGCGCCGACAGGATGCCGACGAGGACGATCACGATGATGAGTTCCACCATGGTGAAGCCTTGGTAGAACTGGCGGGTGCGGAAGCGGCCGTGACTGGATGCGCGGTTCAATTCGACGTGCACGCCAGCCACTTTATGCAGGGATTACTGGCAGTCGTTGACGCTGCCGACGACAGCAATGGTCGGCGCCGTGTTGACAGCGGTGGCAGGCGTGTAGGTCACGTAGCATTTGACGGCGGTAGCGCTGTCCTTGAAGCTGTTCGGGACGATCGCGATCGAACCGGTCGCCACCACCGGACGCTTGTCGGTCGCGGCGCCGACCGTGTACACGGTGTAGTCGGTCGACAGGCCGGCGGCTTGCATCAGGCCGTCAGTGGCTTGCGTGCCGGCGGCGTTGACGATGGCCGGGTAGCCCGAGTTCATATCCATCGACACGGAAGCGCCTTCGACGTTCTGGATAGCGTTCGGAGTCAGCAGGTGACGGCCATGCGTCATGGCGGCAGTTGCGGCCAGGGCACCCTTTGCGGCGTTCAGGCTGGCCAGGCGGGCATCGCCGCTCAGGTTGGTGAAGCGCGGCAGTGCGGTGGCAGCCAGGATGCCAAGAATGACGATCACGACGATCAGTTCGATCAGGGTGAAGCCGCCTTGGGCCGATTTGATGCTCTTGTTCATTACGTTTCTCCGAGTTAAAAAATGTGCGGGGGAACCGCTGGTATAAAGCTGCTTAATTCATTGCTGCAGCGGCCGGCTGGCTGTCGATTTCGACCAGGTCCAGGCCTTCGGTGACCTCGCTCCGTATTTCTGGTTTAACCGGATTGGGCACGCGAAGCAATTCTACCTTGAACCTGAGAAATTTCGGTGTTTCAGCAGAAAAACTTTTTGATGATGCCGATAGGTAAACCAGGGTCGAATTTGCCTTATCGAAGTACCAATTCCCCTTCCGAAGTTCGGATTCGTTGGGAGAATAATATTCACCGAGGTAGTTTTTTGGTCGATCTGCCAACCAATCCATGGGGTTTTCTTGTGCGACCGCCAATAAAGCGCCCTGCCCGCCCTGCGATATCGCCCGCGCCGAGCGCACAGCCAGGCCCGTCCGCAGCGAACCGATGAGTTGTTTCGCCGCAACGTACTCGGATTCGCCCACATACGGAACGAGGCGATTCAGCAAGACACCGGCCACCAGGCTGAACACGACGGCGACGACCGCCAGTTCCAGCATCGCAAATCCGCTCACCGTGCCCACTGCGCCCGCCCGCCACGCCTGCGCCGTGCCGCTGTGCCGTCGTGCGCTCATTGCCGGTGCAGGGCCGCCTGGCCCAGGTCCCAGATCGGCAGGAAGATCCCGAGTGCCATGATCAGGACCATCACGCCGAGGAAGGTGATCAGGATCGGCTCGATCTGGGCCGACAGCGTCTTCAGTTCGTAGTCAACCTCGCGCTCGTACATCAGCGCGATCTCGTCCATCAGGTCGTCGAGCGAGCCGGTTTCTTCGCCGACCGCGATCATCTGCAGCACGATGGGCGTGAACACGTTGGCGGCAGTCGAGGTGCGCAGGATGCTTTCGCCGCGTTCCACGCCGTCGCGCATCTGCTCGATGCGTGCGGCAAGATAGGCGTTGTCGGCGGTCTGGGCCACCACGGTCAGGGCCTGCACCACCGGCACGCCCGAGCGCATCGACAGCGAAAAGCTGCGCGCAAAGCGCGACATCGTCGATTTATGGATGATCTTGCCGGCGATCGGCAGGCGCAGCTTGTAACGGTCCCAGTCGTAGCGCCCTTTAACCGAGCCGGCCCAGGCGCGGAAACCGAAGAAGCCGCCGATGGCGATTGCCAGCAGCAGCGGCCAGTAGTCGAGCGTGAAGCGCGAGGTCGCCATCAGGATGCGCGTCATCAGCGGCAGCTCGGTGTGCAGGCTCTCGAACACCTTGGCAAAGGCCGGGATCACGAACACGTTCACGATAATCATCGCGATCACCATGGCGATCACGACGAAGCTCGGGTAGCGCAGCGCCGTCTTCACGCGGTCCTTCATGTCGCGGTCGAATTCGAGGTGGTCGAACAGGCGCAGGAAGACTTCTTCCAGGCGCCCGGTCATTTCGCCCACGCGCACCATCGACAGGTAGAAGGTGGAAAACGCTTCCGGGTGGCGCCGCATGGCGGCGGACAGCTCGCGCCCCGAGTCGAGCGACTCGCGCAGGTCCTTGATCACGCGCCCGAAGGCGGGGCTGGTGGACGATTCCTGCAGGCCGCCCAGGCCGCGCATGATCGGCACGCCAGATTTCAGCAGCGTGTGCATCTGGCGGCTGAACAGCTGCACGTCCATCGAGCCCACAGGCTTTTCGCGCAGGCGGCCCCACCAGGAATCCGGGGCGCCGCTGTTGCTCGTGGCCTTGCGCGTGGTGGGCACGATCTCGACCGGCGTGACGCCGGTGCCGAACAGCTGGTCGGCCACGGCGCCGCTGTCGGCCGCTTCCAGCACGCCCTGCATCAGCTCGCCGCGTGTGTTGCGGCCCTTGTAGGCATAGAAGGGCAACTCAATCCTCCAGCTGGTTACTGATGCGCATCGCCTCGGCCACCGTGGTGCGGCCCTGCACCGCCAGCTGCACGCCGTGGCGGCGCAGGGTTTCACCGGCCATCTCGGCATGCGCCACCTTCAGGAAGTGGGCCGGATCGGGGTGGTTCGCGGCATCGGTCACGGCGCGCGTCATCTCCAGCAGTTCGTAGACGCCGGTGCGTCCGCGGTAGCCGGTGCCGTTGCAGTGCGGGCAGCCTTTGCCGTGGAAGAACTGGGCCTGCTCGGCGAAATCGCCCAGTTCCGGGCGCAGCCAGGTGCGCTCGGCCGGGGTCGGCGCGTAGGGCGTGCTGCAGCTTTCGCAGATCACGCGCACCAGGCGCTGGGCCAGCACGGCCTGCAGCGAACCGCCCACCATGTAGCGCGGCACGCCCATGTCCATCAGGCGCAGCGGGGTGCTGGCGGCATCGTTGGTGTGCAGGGTCGAGAGCACCAGGTGGCCCGTCATGGCGGCGCGCAGGCCGATCTGGGCGGTTTCCTGGTCGCGCATCTCGCCGACCAGCACGATGTCCGGGTCTTGCCGCAGGGCCGAACGCAGCACGCGCGCGAAACTCAGTTCGATCTTCTCGTTCACCTGCACCTGGTTGATGCCCTGCAGGCGGTATTCGACCGGGTCCTCGACGGTGATCAGCTTCTTTTCCACCGAATTCAGTTCGGCCAGCGCGCTGTACAGCGTCGTGGTCTTGCCGCTACCCGTGGGCCCGGTCACCAGCACCAGGCCGTTCGGGCGCTGCACCACGGCGCGGAAGCGCTCCAGCATCTTCCTCGGCATGCCGATCGATTCCAGGCGCAGGGTGTTGCCGGCCTGGTTCAGCAGACGCATGACCACCGATTCGCCGTACTGGGTTGGCATGGTCGAGATACGCACGTCGATGCGCTGGTTCTTCACCTTCATGGCAAAGCGGCCATCCTGCGGCAGGCGCTTTTCCGAGATATCCAGGTCGGCCATCAGTTTCAGGCGCAGCGCCAGCGGGGTGGCGATCTTGATGTCGGCCTCGGTCTGCAGGTGCAGCACGCCGTCGATGCGGAAGCGGATCTGCAGGCGCCCTTCCTGCGGCTCGATGTGGATGTCCGAGGCGCGCACCTGGGCGGCGTCGTCGAACACCGATTGCAGGAGCTTGACCACCGGCGCTTCTTCCAGCCCGGTATTCGCGGTCATGGCGCCGAAGTCGACGAAGGTCTCGGCGACGTCGGCCTCGACCTCGCGCGCGAAGTCGCTGATCTCGCCGGTGCGGCGGTAGATGCGGTCGATCGTGTGCAGGACCTCGGTCTCGTTGACCACGGCCAGCTCCACACCCTTCTTCAGCAGGCGCGCGATCTCGTCGTAGGCGAACAGGTCGGTCGGGTCGGACACGCCGACCAGCACCGTGTTCGGACGGTCTTCCAGCACCAGCGCACGGAAGCGGCGCGCGGCCGTTTCTGGCAACAGGCGCACCAGCTGGTCGCTGATGTTGTAGAACTTCAGGTTGATGTAGGGAATGTCCAGCTGGCGCGCCAGGGCGCCGGAAATCTGTTCCTCGGTCACGAAACCGTTCTCGACGAACACCCGGCCCAGCTTGCGTCCGGTACGCTTCTGGTCGGCCAGCGCCTGGTTCAACTGCTCTTCCGACAACAGCTTCTGCTGGATCAGCACTTCACCGAGTCGAATCTTTTCCGGCCTTGCCATGTCACCCCTTGCGATTGATCTGGAAATGGGGAGTTATTCTAAGGCAGAACCGGACAATATTTACCGATGGAATTTATTTCTGTGGCCCGGATGCCTCGCTCAGCGGTTTGATGCGTGTAAGATAAGCAAGAGATGCGTGGTCCGGTCCGTATCATCCGGCCTGCGGCCTCGACCGTACGGTGGGCACGCCGTGCCCACGCGGTTACGTGTTGCTCCGCAGTCCGCTGCCGTGAGGCGTCGCTCGAAACGCGTGCAACGGACGATGCCGTGTCCGGGCTGGATGTTTGTGGGCGAGTCATCACGGCCAGCGGTGCACGCATGAGCACGTAACCGCGTGGGCACGGGGTGCCCACCGTACGTTTTCATGCGCCACGTCCGTCGATTCAATCCATGGAGTTGCAGATGCCAGAACCCACCAATGCGCGCCGCCGCATTTTCCTGATGCGCCACGGCAGCGTCACCTACTTCGACGCTGCCGGCAAACCGGTCCTGCCCGAGCAGGTCCCCCTCAACGACGAAGGCCGTTCCCAGGCCGATGCCGCCGGCGCCGCCTTTGCCGCCGCCGACGTCCACTTCGACCGCGTGATCGTCTCCGGCCTGCCCCGCACCGTCGAAACCGCCGAACGCGTGCTCGCCGTCACTGGACAAGACATCGCCCTCGACGTCTGGCCCGAACTCCACGAGATCAAGGGCGGCCGCCTTTCCACCATCCCATCTGCGGACCTGAAGCGCGCCTTTACCGGCGTCTTCGAAGGCCTGGTGAATCCCGAACAGCGCTTCCTCGGCGGCGAATCGGTCGGCGAGATGATGGACCGCGTCCACCCCGCCATCGACAGGCTGCGCGAAGACCCGGACTGGGACACCGTGCTGCTCGTCCTGCACGGCGGCGTCAACTGCGCCATCCTCTCGCTCGCCCTCACCGGCCAGCGCCTGTTCCTGGGCGGCCTGGCGCAAACGGCCGGCTGCATCAACGCGCTTGACGTAGGCCAGGACCGCGCCGACTGGGTGGTGCGCTTCGTGAACCACGTGCCGCCCGCCCCGCTCCAACTCGGTTCACGCCTGACCACGATGGAACAGCTGTTCATGCAATACGGGCGCGCCCGGTAAGGTTCGGTTCGCCTGGCAAAACACGTGAAAAAATAACAAAACAAATAGCACGATCGTGCATTTCATCGGCTAGAATCACCCGACAACAACACAGGAGGAGACGCCAGTGTACGAAGAAATGATGGGCACCAAGCCGGTGTCCGATGGCCAGAAATTCGATGTCGACGCGCTGGCCGCCTGGCTGCGCGCACACGCCCCGGGCTTCCCGGACGGCCCGCTCGAGGTCGAGCAGTTCAAGGGCGGGCAATCGAACCCGACTTTTAAACTACGCGCCGGCGGCCAACAATATGTACTGCGCACCAAGCCCGGCCCGGCCGCCAAGCTGCTGCCTTCCGCCCACGCCATCGACCGCGAATTCCGCGTGATGCAGGCCCTGCATGGCGCCGGCTTCCCGGTGCCGCGCCAGATCGTGCTCTGCACCGACGAATCCGTGATCGGCCGTGCCTTCTTCCTGATGGAATGCGTCGAAGGCCGGGTGCTGTGGGAGCAGTCGCTGCCCGGCATGTCGAAGGAAGAACGCGGTGCCATCTACGACGAAATGAACCGCGTGATTGCCCAGCTGCACACGATCGACTACGCCGCGATCGGCCTGGCCGACTATGGCAAGCCCGGCAATTACTTTGCGCGCCAGATCGAGCGCTGGACCAGGCAATACCAAGCCTCGGTCACGGAACCGATCGAGGCCATGGACCGCCTGATCGAATGGCTGCCGCAAAACATCCCGCCCGGCGAAGACACGTCCATCGTCCACGGCGACTTCCGCCTGGATAACCTGATCTTCCACCCGACCGAGCCGCGCATCCTGGCCGTGCTCGACTGGGAACTCTCGACCCTTGGTCATCCGCTGGCGGACTTTTCTTATCACTGCATGAGCTGGCACATCCAGCCCGGTAAATTCCGCGGCATCGCGGGCCTCGACCTGGAAGAACTCGGCATCCCGAGCCTGGAAGACTATGTGCGCCGCTATTGCGAGCGCACCGGCAAGACCATCCGCCCCGAGGATTTCAATTTCTATCTCGCCTACAACATGTTCCGCCTGGCCGGCATCATGCAGGGGATCATGAAGCGCTACGTCGACGGCACCGCATCGAGCGCGCAGGCGCTGCAGAACGGCAAAGCCGCCCGTCCCATGGCCGAGATGGCCTGGCAATTCGCGAACCGCCCGTCGTCCAACAACTGAGAGAGCCCCATGGATTTCGATTATTCCGACCGCTGCAAGGAACTGCAGACCCGCCTGCTCGCCTTCATGGACGAGCATATCTACCCGAACGAAAAAGCCTACAAGGAAGAAGTCGACCGTAACGGGGCCGCCGGCAACCGCTGGGTGCCGCTTGACCTCATCGAACGCCTGAAGCCGCTGGCGCGCACACAGGGCCTGTGGAATCTGTTCCTGCCGAAGTCGCCGCGCGCACCGGAAGGCCTGTCCAACCTCGACTACGCCCCGCTGTGCGAAATCATGGGCCGCGTGTCCTGGGCGCCGGAAGTGTTCAATTGCTCGGCGCCCGACACCGGCAACATGGAAACCCTGGAACGCTACGGCACCGAGGAACACAAGGCGCGCTGGCTGGAACCGCTGCTGCGCGGCGAGATGCGCTCGGCCTTTGCCATGACCGAACCGGACGTCGCTTCCTCGGACGCGACCAACATCGCCACCCGCATCGAACGCGACGGCGAGGAATATGTCATCAACGGCCACAAATGGTGGATTTCCGGCGCGGGCGACCCGCGCTGCCAGATCTTCATCGTGATGGGCAAGAACGACCCGAACGCGGCGCGCCACCAGCAGCAGTCGATGATCCTGGTCCCGGCCGATACCCCGGGCGTGACCATCAAGCGCCCGCTGCCGGTATTCGGCTACGACGACGCCCCGCACGGCCACTGCGAGATCACCTTCGAGAACGTGCGCGTCCCGGCTTCGAACATGCTGCTCGGCGAAGGCCGCGGCTTCGAGATCGCCCAGGGCCGCCTGGGGCCGGGCCGCATCCACCACTGCATGCGTTCGATCGGCGTGGCCGAGCGCGCGCTGGAACTGATGGTCAGGCGCCTCGACAGCCGCGTCGCTTTCGGCCGCAAGATTTCGGAACAGGGCGTGTGGCGCGAGCGCATCGCCGAGTCGCGCATCCGCATCGACACTGCGCGCCTGCTGACCCTGAAGGCGGCCTGGATGATGGACAAGGTCGGCAACAAGGGGGCCCAGGCCGAGATCGCCATGATCAAGGTGCTCGGTCCGAACGTGGCCCAGCAGGTGCTGGACTGGGCGATCCAGGCCCACGGCGCCGGCGGCGTGTCCGACGACTTCCCGCTCGCCTACCAATGGGCCGGCAACCGCACGCTGCGCCTGGCCGACGGCCCGGACGAAGTACACCGGAATGCAATCGCCAAGCTGGAGCTGGCCCGGTACGCATAACTTTTGTGACAATGGTTGTTGCCTGATGGCGACATTCCCGTCACGATAGCAGTTTCCTAAGGGCAACTTTATTGCCTCAGCAGTAAAGGCTCGGCTACCATGCGAGGAAGCGGCACACCGTGCCGCCTCAACCCGGATGGCCGCTTGTTCCCCTTTTCCAGTCACGCCCTGCCTTCGATCCGCTCGAAGCTGATCGCCCTCGTACTCGCCTGTGTCCTGCCGCTCGTGCTGGGCTACATCGCGTTCGTGTACGATGCCGGCCAGCGCGAGCGCGTGCACGTTGCGCGCGACGCCGCCACCGTGGCGCGGGTCCTCACCGCGGCCCTGGACCGCGAGCTCGACAGCGCCGGCTCGGCCGCGCGGGTGGCGGCGGCCTGGCCGACCCTGGCGCCCGAGACCCTGGGTGCCTTCCACGCGCATGCGCGCGAACTGCTGCGCCCGGAATTCCCCGTGATCGCCTTTGTCCTGGCCGGCGCCGACGGCCAGGCGCTGCTGAGCACGCGCCAGCCCTTCGGCCCGCGCCCGCCGCAGGCCAACCTGGCCGCGATCCGCAAGGTGCTCGACCGCGGCGACGCCGTCACCTCCAGCCTGTACAGCCCGGGCGTGGGCCAGTCGCCGGTGGTCTCGACCGAGGTGCCGGTCTGGCGCGCCGGCAAGGTGCAGTACGTGCTGTCGGCCCAGATCCGCCCGCGCCGCATCGCCGATCTGCTGGCCGCCCAGCAACTGCCGGAAGGCTGGGTGGCGGAAGTCTTCGACACCGGGGGCCTGGTGGTGGCGCGCAACATCGACCACGCGCGCTACCTGGGCGGGCGCATGAACGCGGCACTGGCGGCGGCAATCGGCCACGGCCCCGAGGGCGCGGTCAAGCTGGCCGGGCGCGAGGGCGAGCCGGACTGGTACTCGGTGTATTCGAAATCCGACCAGCATGGCTGGACAGTAGCGGTCAGCTATCCCGACAATGCCGCGCGCGAGCTGCTGGGCAGCACCCTGCCGGCCACGGTCACCATCTCGCTGGCCCTGCTGTCGCTCGGGGTGCTGCTGGCCTGGGCCATCGGCGGCTCGATCGCGCGCTCGGTTCGCGGGCTGAGCGGGCCGGCGGCGGCCCTGGGGCGCGGCGAGCCGCTGCGCCTGGCCGCGCCCACGATCCGCGAAACCGCGGTGGTGAGCGACGCGCTGCGCCAGGTCGAAGGCGAACTGCTGCGCTACCGCAGCGACCTGGAACAGGCGGTGACCGACCGCACCGTCGAGCTGCAGCGCCTGAAGGCGCGGGTGGAAACCGTATACGCCACCGCGCCGGTGGGCCTGTGCTTCCTCGACCGCGACCTGCGCTTCGTGATGATCAACGAGCACCTGGCCTCGATCAACGCGGTGCCGGCGGCCGACCACATCGGCCACACCCTGCCCGAGCTGCTGGGCGAGATCGGCCTCGAGTTCGAGGAAGCCTACCGCCGCGTGCGCGAAACCCTGCGCCCGCTGCGCGACATCGAGACCAGCGGCGAGGTGCCGGCCCATCCCGGCGCGACGCGCTCCTGGCTGACCAGCTATTACCCGGTCTTCGGCGCGGCGCACGAACTGGTCGGCATCAATGCGGTGGTGATCGACATCACCGAACGCAAGCTGCTGGAGCGGCGCAACCGCGACAACGAAGAGATGTTCCGGGTGCTGTTCGAAGCCTCCGGCGACGCCCAGGCCCTGCTCGCCTACAACGCCAACTTCATCAGCGCGAATGCGGCCGCCGCCAGCCTGTTCGGCTACGCGACGGTCGAGGAATTCATGGACCTGTCGCCGGCCGGCGCCTCGCCCGAATTCCAGCCGAACGGGCGCCGGTCCGAGGACATGGCCCTGGAGCTGATGCGCCAGGCGCTCGACAAGGGCGGCACGCAGTTCGAATGGGTTCACCGGCGCCGCGACGGCAGCAACTTCCACGCCGACGTCAAGCTCACCGCCCTCGACGTCGGCGGGCGCGGCATCATGCAGGTGACGATCCGCGACATCAGCGCCCGCGTGGCCGCCGATGCCGCCCTGCGCGCAACGAGCGCCCAGCTACGCGAGCGCGAGCAGTTCATCCGCACCGTCACCGACAATTTGCCGGCCCTGGTCAGCTACTGGGACGCCGACGCGCGCCTGCGCTTCGCCAACCGGCCCTGCCTGGACTGGCTGGGATGCACGGAAGAACAGGCCATCGGCCGCCACGCCGCCGACCTCATCGCGCCCGAGCACATGGCCTGCTTCGCACCCTACCTCGACGGCGTGCTGGCCGGGCAGCCGCAGCGCTTCGAGTGCGAACTGCCGACGCCGGCAGGCCAGCCGCAGCGCGAGGCGATCCACGTCTGGGGCAGCTACCTGCCCGACTTCGACGCCGACGGCCGCGTGCGCGGCGCCTACAAGCTGCACATGAACGTGACCGACCTGAAGCACACCGAGAGCCGCCTGGTGCTGGCCCTGCGCCAGGCCGAGGGCGCCAGCCGCGCCAAGACCGAATTCCTCGGCAACATGAGCCACGAAATCCGCACGCCGCTGAACGCCATCATGGGCCTGGCGCGCGTGCTGGAAGAAGCACCGCTGGGCGCACGCGAGCGCGGCCATGTGGCCCACATCACGGCCGCCTCGAAGTCGCTGCTGGCCCTGCTGAGCGATCTGCTCGACTATGCCCGCATCGAGTCCGGCGCGCTGCCGCTGGAACACCTGCCCTTCCGCCTCGACAGCACGCTGCAGAACCTCGCCCTGCTGGCCGCGCCGCAGGCCTGGAGCAAGGGCGTCGAGCCAGTGTTCGCGGTGGCGCCCGGCATGCCCGAGCAGTTGCTGGGCGACCCGATGCGCCTCGAGCAGATCCTGCTGAACCTGGTCGGGAATGCCGTGAAATTCACCGAGCGCGGCGAAGTCGTGCTCGCGGTCGAGATCGTGCACCGCCAGGACGACTGCCTGCGCCTGCGCTTTGCCGTGCGCGACACCGGCATCGGCATCGAGCAAGGCGTGCAGCGCGAGATCTTCGAACCCTTCACCCAGGGCGACAGCTCGACCAGCCGCAAGTACGGCGGCGCCGGCCTCGGGCTGTCGATCGCGCGCCGCCTGGTGGCCATGATGGGCGGCGAACTGTCCCTGGCGAGCAGCCCCGGGGCCGGCGCCCTGTTCAGCTTCGAGCTCGATGCCGGCATTGCCGAGCCGATGGCCGCGCCCTGCGGCGCCGCCTTGCGCGTGCTGGTCGCCGACGCCAACGACACGGCCGGCGCCGCCCTGGCGGCCCAGCTGGCCGGCTTCGGCTGGGACGTGGCGCGCGCGGCCGGCGGTATCGAGGCCCTGGCCCTGCTGCGCGAAGCGCCGCGCTTCGACCTCGCCTTTATCGACGCCGCCCTGCCGGACCTCGACGGCGCCACCCTGCTCGCCTATGCCCGCGCCGAGGCGGCCGCAAGCGGCTGCACGCTGCCGCCGGCGGCCCTGCTCTCGGGCGATCCGGGCAAGGATGGCCTGGGGCACCCGGTGCTGGCCAAGCCGTTTACGCGCACCGACCTGCGCGAGGTGCTGGCCGTGCTGCGCAGCGGCGATGGCACGGACAGCGCGCCCGCACCTGTGGCCGCGCCTGTATCCGCGCCTGTGCCTGTGCCTGTGCCCGCATCGATGCCTGCCTCTGTGCCCGCATCTGTCTCCACACCTGCGCCGGCGCCGCTGGCGGCGCGCCTGGCCGGCCTGCGCGTGCTGGTGGTCGAGGACAACCCGGTCAACCAGGAAGTGGCGCACCACGTGCTGGCCCATGCCGGCGCGATTGCCGATGCCGCCGCCAACGGCCGCATCGCCGTCGACAGGCTGGCCGCCGGCGCGCGCTACGACGCCGTGCTGATGGACTTGCAGATGCCGGTCATGAACGGCTTCGAGGCCAGCGCCGCGATCCGCGCCCTCGGGCTCACCGGCCTCCCGATCGTCGCCATGACCGCCAACGCCATGGAGGAAGACCGCCAGCGCGCGCTCGAGGCGGGCATGGACGCCCACCTGCCGAAGCCGATCGACGTCGACGAGCTGGTGGCCACGCTGCTGCGCGTGACGGGCCGCGCCGCGGACGGCGCGGCAGCAGGCGGCGCTGAACTTGCCCCTCCTGCCCTTCCTGCTCCTGCCGCCCTTCCGGCAGCGGAACTGGCGGGCATCGACCTGCGCGCGGTCCTACCGCGCTTCGGCGGCAGCTTCGCCGCCTTTGCCTCGGTATTGCGGCGCTTCGGCCAGACCCAGGGCGGCGCCGGCGACGCGATCCGCGCCGCGCTGGCATCCGGCAGGCAGGGCGAGGCCGGCCAGCTGGCGCACCGCCTGCGCGGCGTGGCCGCCAACCTCGGCGCCGACGCCCTTGCCGGCCAGGCCCGGCTGCTGGAACAGGCCTTGCGCGACGGCGCCGACCCGGCCGCGCCCCTGGCCGCCCTCGACGCCGCACTGGACACCGTGCTGGCCAGCGCGAACTGTCTCGATGACGCCGGCCACGAAGCCAGGCCGGACGCCCATCCCGCGCTGCCCGGGGCGGCGCTGGACGCGGCGCTGGCGGACCTGCTCCAGCTGCTCGGGCAAAACAACATGAAGGCAATGGCCGCCTTTGCGGCGCTGCGCGCGGGCCTGGCGGACCGGCTGGAGCCCGGCGAGCTGGCGGCGCTGGACGAGGCGATCGGGCTGCTGCGTTTCGAACGGGCCGCGCGCCTGGTGCAGGCTATACTGGACGCAAAAGGAGACGCATGAGCTGGACCGATCTGGCCCTGAACGGGCGCATCCTGGTTGTCGACGACGCCATGGAAAATATCCAGATCCTGCACGCCGCGCTGCAGGACGAGCACGAGGTCCTGTTTGCGCTGGACGGCGCCAGGGCCCTCGATCTGGCGCGCGCCCAGCGTCCGGACCTGATCCTGCTCGACGCCGTGATGCCCGACATGGACGGCCACCGCGTGCTGGCCGCGCTGCGCGCCGAGATGTCCACGCGCGACATCCCGGTGATCTTCGTGACCGCCCTCTCCAGCCCGGAAGACGAAACCGGCGCCCTCGAGGCCGGCGCGGCCGACTTCATCAGCAAACCGGTGAACGCGGCGGTGGTGCGCGCCCGCGTGCGCACGCAGTTGACGGTAAAGCGCCAGGCCGACGCCCTGCGCGCCCTGACCCTGACCGACAGCCTGACCGGGGTGGCGAACCGGCGCGCGTTTTCGCAGCGCATCGAGTCCGAATGGCGCCGCTGCAACCGCGCCCAGCTGCCGATGGCGCTGATCCTGGCCGACATCGACCACTTCAAGATGTACAACGACCGCTACGGCCACCAGGCCGGCGACGCCTGCCTGGAACAGGTGGCGCGCGCCATGGCGCGCACCGCGGGCCGGGCCCAGGACCTGGTGGCGCGCTACGGCGGCGAGGAATTCGCGATCCTGCTGCCCCAGCTCGACGCCGCCGGCGCCGAGCGCGTGGCCCAGCGCCTGCTGGCCGAGCTGTCCGGCATGGCAATCCCGCACGCCGCCTCGCCGACCTGCCCGGTGCTGACCGCGAGCATGGGGATCGCGGCCGTGGTGCCGGTCGTGGGGCAGACCAGCGCGGCGCTGATCCGCGCGGCGGATGCGGCGCTGTACGAGGCCAAGGCGGCGGGAAGGAACCGGTATCGGGTAGCGGCTACGTCCTGAATCGCTTTTCTGGTTCCTGACTTCGACCGGGCCAGCGAGCGACATTTCCAGGCCGCCGTCCACCGGACACGCACGTACCGCGTGGGCACGGAGTGCCTAGCGCGGCCCGGCCCACCCTACGGTAGCAGCCGCAGGCCGAAACACGCACTGGGCCTGCGGCCGGGTCCGTAGGGTGGGCACTTTGTGGTACTGGCATTTAGCCAGCCCCACTACCCACGCGGTTACGGACATATCCACTCCCGTTGACCGCCCCGTAGCCAACACGCGGCGTTCGCCTCTGCGCTCAAGCGTCCGACACCGCTGTTCCCATTTCTGACTTCGATCGCGCCAGCGAGCGGCATTCCCGGGCCGCGGTCCGTCAGCCCGCCGGCCGCCGCTTGAACATCGCCATCCCCTCGATCGTGCACACGGTCTCGCCATGCTGGTTGGTGGCCACCCAGCTGGTCCACACCACGCCGCGGTCGGGCTTCGAGTTCGAGGCCTTGACCTGTTTCGTCACGTGGCGCAGCGACAGGGTGTCGCCGGCGCGCACCGGCAGCAGCCAGCGCACGCCGTCCAGGCCGGGCGACCCCATGCTGGTTGAGGCGAAAGGCATGCCGTCGACCACCATGCGCATCATCATCGCGCAGGTGTGCCAGCCGCTGGCGATCACGCCGCCGTAGATCGAGCCGCTGGCCGCTTCGCGGTCGACGTGGAAGGGCTGCGGATCGAACTGGCGGGCGAAATCGATGATCTCTTCCTCGCTCACGGTGCGCGAGCCGAGTTCGATCTCCTGGCCCGGGGTGAAATCTTCGAAATACCAGTCGCCTGTCAGGTCGGTCCTCATGCTGCCGCTCCTTCGGTCGTGTCGTCGCTGAAGCCCGGCTGGGCGATGAAGCGCGCCAGGTGGTGGTCGGCGTCGCCGAGTGTCAGCTCGATGCTGGCCAGGCGCTTGAAGTAATGCGCGGCCGGCAGTTCGTCGGTCACGCCCATGCCGCCGTGCAGCTGTACCGCCTGCTGGCCGATAAAGCGCGCGGCCAAATTGATGCGGTACTTGGCGGCCGAGACGGCGCAGCGCCGCTCATTGGCATCGCCGGAACCCAGCCTGACCGCGGCCAGCAGCGCCATCGAACGCGCCTGCTCCAGGTGAATATACATGTCGGCCATGCGGTGCTGGAGGGCCTGGAACTTGCCGATCGGGGCGCCGAACTGCTGGCGCGTCTTCAGGTAGTCGAGCGTGGCCTCGAAAATGGCTTCCATGGCGCCGACGGCTTCCGCGCACAGCAGGCCGGCGCCGTAGTCGAGGGCGGCGTCGAGGATGGGCCAGCCCGCGCCCGGCGTGCCGATGACGGCGCCGGCATCCACACGCACCTTGTCGAACACGACATCGGCGGCGCGCAGGCCGTCCAGGGTGCGGTAGCCGGCGATGCGCACGCCGGCCGCGTCCACCGGTACCACGAACAGGCTGATGCCTTCCTCGGCGCGCTGCTCTCCGTACCGTTCACCCGTCATGCGCGCCGAGACCACCAGCATGCCGGCTTGCGCGCCATGCAGCACGACTTTCTTTTCGCCGTTCAGGACGTAGCCGTCGCCATCGACCATGGCCTGCATGGCGATATCGCGCATGTCGTGGCGCGACTGGCGCTCGCCCAGTGCGCAGGCCAGTTTCAGCTCGCCGCTTGCCACCTGTTCCAGCAGCGCGGCGTGCCCGCCGCCCAGGCGCAGGAACTCGGCGCCAAGGACGGTGGCGAAATACGGTTCGACCACCAGGCCGCGGCCCAGCTCCTGCATCACCACGAACATGTCGACGGCGCTGCCGGCAAAGCCGCCCTGCGCTTCCGGCACCGGCAGCGCCGTCATGCCGAGTTCGGCCAGGGTGGCCCAGGCGGCATCCGACACGCCGGCCTCGGAGTGGATGATGGCCCGGCGCGCCTCGAAGTTGTAGTCGCGCGCGATCCAGCGCTTCAGGGCGTCGGCGAACTGGGTCTGCTCGGGATTGAAATTGAAGTCCATGTTCCTCTCTCCTTACAGACCCAGGATCATCTGGGTGATGATGTTGCGTTGGATTTCGTTCGACCCGCCGTAGATCGAAGTCTTGCGGTAGTTGAAGTAGTACGAGGCCAGCGGCGCCGCGTCGTCGTCGTCGAACACGCTGTGCTCGTTCGCACCGTCGAGGTAGGCCGGGTCGAAGGGCAAGGCCATCGGACCCACGGCTTCGACCATCAGTTCGGTCAGCATCTGCTGGATCTCGGTGCCGCGCACCTTCAGTACCGAGGCTTCCGGTCCCGGCGCCTTGTCGGCTTTCGCCAGCACGCGCAGCACGGTCATCTCGAGCGCCATCAGCTCGATTTCCAGGCTGGCGACCTTGGCGGCGAACAGCGGGTCCTCGATCAGCGGCTTGCCGTTCCTGCTTTCGCGTCTGGCCAGGCCCTTCAGGAAAGCGAGTTCGCGCTTCGAGCGGCCGACGGCGGCAATCCCGGTGCGCTCGTGGCCGAGCAGATACTTGGCATAGGTCCAGCCGCGGTTTTCCTGGCCCACCAGGTTGGCGGCGGGCACGCGCACGTTGTCGAAGAAGACTTCGTTCACTTCGTGGTCTTCGTCGAGCATGATGATCGGGCGCACGGTGATGCCGGGGCTGTGCATGTCGATCAGCAGGAAGGAAATGCCCTCCTGCTTGCGCACGCCGGTGTCGGTGCGCACCAGGCAAAAGATCATGTCGGCGTGCTGGGCCAGCGTGGTCCAGGTCTTCTGGCCATTCACGATGTAGTGCTCGCCCTCGGCGTCGATGCCGCGCACGGCCGTGGTCTTGAGCGAAGCCAGGTCGGAGCCGGCGCCGGGCTCGGAATAGCCCTGGCACCACCAGTCCTCGCAGGACAGGATGCGCGGCAGGTAGTAGGCCTTCTGTTCCGGGCTACCGAAGGCCATGATCACCGGCGCCACCATGTTTACGCCGAAGGGCATGATCTGCGGCGTGCCGGCGCGGGCGCATTCTTCCTCGAAGATATGGCGCTGGGCCGGGGTCCAGCCGGGGCCGCCGAACTCGACCGGCCAGCCCGGCGCCACCCAGCCTTGCGCGGCCAGGATCTTGTGCCAGCGTACGCTGTCTTCCTTGCTCAGGCGCAAGTGGCTGCGCACCTTGTGCTGCAGGTCCGGCGGCAGGTTCGCGGCCAGGAAGGCCCGTACTTCGCTGCGGAAGGCCAGCTCTTCGTCAGAGTAATTCAGGTCCATTCTGTCTCCTTGTTATTGTCGCGCGGACGCAAAAAAGCACGACCGTTCACCGAGGATTGTACCTGAAACGCTGGCGACTTAAATAACAAAAGGGCGCTCCCGGTGGGGAACGCCCTTTTTGCTGTTGCAGTAGACCGGGATTACTTCGCCGGCTTACTTCGCGCGGCGGCGACGCAGTGCGCCAACACCCATTGCGCCTGCCAGCAGCAGAGCAATGCTCGATGGCTCCGGCACTTCGGCGGCAGCCGGTGCGGTAACGACCGGATCGGCAGCAACCGGCACCTGGACTGGCTCGGCTGCGACCGGAGCGATCACGGCTGGCGCTGGCGATTCGACAGCAACGCTTGGTGCGGTGACGCTTGGTGCGGCAACGGCGGACGAAGCGGCAACGGCGCCGCCGGTGACAGCCCAGCCGGTCAGGGTGCCTGGGTGACGGGCGGTTTGTGCTTGTGCTGCACCGGCGGTGACGAGCAGGGCGGCAATGACGAGGTGACGAACTTGCATGGTTGCTCCTTCTTATTGAGAGTGACTGTGATAAATATTACAACAGCAAGATCATGCTATCACAACCATAAAAAGGGCTTGTTTCGATTGAATTCATTCCAAACGGAAATGAAAATGACTAATTTTCTTTTCCTTTTGGAATTTCTTTCCTTTTGGAATGTGCGCTACCTCACATAAATACGCCTAAAGATTGATTCTTTATTAATCAGTATTTCCGGGTTTTATCATTTGGCAGAAACAAGAAAGCCGCCCCGGATCGCTCCGGTGCGGCTTTGGATATTCCAGGAAGCGCTGGACCGCGGCGCCCCTACTTACGGCTTGACTGGCGCCATGTACGGCATGACGCGCGACGCCATGCGGGTGTCGGTCTTGAGCATGCCGGCTTCGTCGGCCAGGATGTGGGCGGCTTCCTGGAGCAGCACGTCCTTCGCGTCTTTGGCCGCCTTTTCCGCCGCCAGCTCGGCCGACAGTGCGCGCTCGTCGCCCTGCAGGCCATCGTCCTGCTGCGGCGTGTTGCGTGCGGCAACCACGGTCTTGGCCGGTTTCGTCGGCGTCGGCACCTTGCTGCGCGCTTCCTTGCCGCCCGGCGCTGCCGCCGGCTCGTCGGCCGTTGCATCCTTGCCTGCGGCCAGGCGCGCTTCGCGGGCCTTGGAACGGGCGTCCTGGGCATCGCGCTCCTTGCGGCGCACGGCTTCGTTCAGCGAGATCGCGTTTTCCTTGCGGATCTTCATGACTTCCGCCATGTCCTCGCGCAGGTCGGCGAAGTCCTTGTCCTTCGCGATACGTGCCTCGTGGCGTTTCTGCAAGGGGTCGACCAGTTCCTTCAGGTTACCCAGCGGGACATAGGTCGCCGGCTTGATCGACACCCAGGGCAGCGCATTGCCGAACGAGGACTCGCCGAAGTGCTCGGTATCCGACAGCACCGGCAGCTTGATGTCCGGCGTCACGCCGCGCAGCTGGGTGGTGCCGCCGTTGATGCGGAAGAACTGGGCGATGGTCATCTTCAGTTCGCCGTAGCGCACCTTGTCGGACTGCGAGAAGCGGTCGAGGTCGAGCAGGGTCTGGACCGTGCCCTTGCCGAAGCTCGGTTCGCCGATCACCAGGCCGCGGCCGT
Source organism: Massilia sp. IC2-278 (assembly GCF_020708045.1). GTDB lineage: Bacteria > Pseudomonadota > Gammaproteobacteria > Burkholderiales > Burkholderiaceae_D > Telluria. The sequence continues at coordinate 433,027 of NZ_JAJFES010000001.1, read as the reverse complement.
AGTCCTGGATGGCGGCGGCAAAGATTTCCGAGGCCGAGGCCGAGCCGCGGTTGATCAGCACACCCATCGGGCCATCCCAGGCCAGGCCGGGCTTGACGTCGCCCTCGACCTCGATGCGGCCTTCGGCCGTGCGCTGCTGCACCACCGGACCCTTGTCGATGAACAGGCCGGTCAGTTCCACCGCTTCCACCAGCGAGCCGCCGCCGTTGTTGCGCAAATCGATCAGGACGTTGTCGACGCGGTCTTTCTTCAGTTCGCCCAGGATGCGCTCGACGTCGCGGGTGGCGCTCTTGAAGTCCTTGTCGCCCTTGCGGCGCGCCTCGAAGTCCTGGTAGAAGGTCGGCAGCGAGATCACGCCGATGCGGCGGTTGACGCCGTTTTCCTTGACCTCGATGATCGACTTCTTGGCGGCCTGCTCTTCCATGCTGATCTTCTTGCGCACCATGGCCACGGTGATGTGCTTGGCGTCGACGCCGGCGTCGGCCGGGATCACGTCGAGGCGCACGGTCGAGCCCTTCTCGCCGCGGATCAGTTGCACCACGTCGTCGATGCGCCAGCCGAGCACGTCGGTGAATGCACCATTGCCCTGGGCCACGCCGACCACGCGGTCGCCGACCTTCAGCTTGCCGGATTTATCGGCCGGGCTGCCGGGCACGATTTCGCGGATGATGGTGTAGTCGTCGCGCGTCTGCAGCACGGCGCCGATGCCTTCCAGCGACAGGCGCATGGAAATGTCGAAGTTGTCGGCCGAGCGCGGGCCAAGGTAATTGGTGTGCGGCTCGATGGCGGTGGCATACGCGTTCATGAACATCTGGAACACGTCTTCGTTGTTCAGCTTTTTCATGCGCGCCACGTAGTTGGCATAGCGCTTGTCGAGCGTTTCGCGGATGCCCTTGTCGTCCTTGCCGGCGAGTTTCAGGCGCAGCCAGTCGTTCTTGACGCGTTTGCGCCACAGCTCGCGCACTTCGTCTTCGTTCTTCGCCCACGGGGCTTTTTCGCGGTCGAGCTGCAGGGTCTCGTCGGCGGTGAAATCGAACTTCGTCTTGAGCAGGCTGCGCGCGTAGGTCATGCGGTCGGCGAAACGCTGCTGGTAGAGATTGTAGATGGCGAAGGGCTGGCTCAGGTCTTCGTTGTTGATCGCATCGTCGAGCCTGGTGCGCAGCGGCGCATAGCGGTCGAGGTCGACCTGGGTGAAGTAGAGTTTTTCGCCGTCGAGCGCTTCGAAGTAGTTGTCGAAGATCTTCTCCGACATCGCATCGTCCAGCGGCATCGCCTTGTAGTGGTAGCGTGCCAGGACGCGCGAGGCCCACAGGGCAGCCTGGGCCTGGGCCTCGACCGGCTTCATCTGGACGGCGACGGCCTTTTCGGGCTGTGCGGTCACTGCATGCGTCGACATGGCAAAGGCCAGCGCAACCATCAACATCTGCTTCTTCATTTATGCGTTCTCCGAACGTGTACTTGGGTGTCTGCCAGCGCGCCGCAAACCTGTGCAAGGCTTATCCCGGCCGCGCGGACCATTCTACAGGATAGCGCAAGCGCGCAGAGTTGGCTTGTCGAGGATGAGCGGACCAGCTTAAGGTCGCCTTAAGCGGGTATGATCAATTTTTTACAAATTGAAACAGGGGTAAATGCTGCGCGCCGCCGCTTGCATGTCGGGCTGGGCCGCAGAATCTCAAGTACCCCGATCGCAATCGAGGAACCGCACGCACCATGCCCAGGGCCGATTAATCCATGCACGCACCGATTGCCCTCATCATCATCGACATGCAGGAAGGTATGCGCAGCCCTGCCCTGCCGCCGCGCAACAATCCGGCAGCCGAGGAGAATATCGCGCGCCTGCTGCAGGCCTGGCGCGGGGCCGGCCAGCCGGTGATCGCGGTGCGCCACATCAGCCGCTCGCCCGATTCGGTGTTCGCGCCGGGACAAGCGGGCGCCGCTTTCCAGGCCGCCCTGCAGCCGCTGGCGCACGAACACGTGGTCGAAAAGAATGTGCCGGATGCCTTCGTCAACACGGGCCTGGAACGCTGGCTGCACGTGCGCGGCATCCGCCGGCTCGTGCTTGCCGGCGTCAGCACCAACAATTCGGTCGAGGCCAGCGCACGCAGCGCCGGCAACCTGGGCTTCCTGGCCACGGTCGCAGCCGACGCCTGCTTCGCCTTCGAGAAGCGCGACTATGGCGGCAGCTTGCGCAGCGCCGAGGAAGTGCACCTGATGGCGCTGGCGAACCTGGACGGCGAGTATGCGCGGGTCGTCGCGACCGACGCCGTGCTGGACGAGCTGATGCGCGACTAGAGCGCTGGCAGAAGTCCGGGCAGGTGCGCGCGCCAGATCCAGGCGGCCAGCGCCAGCGCGCCCAGCACCAGCCAGGGCCAGGAGCGCGCCGCCAGTTTCCAGTCCACCGGGGATGGCCAGAACGACAGGTATTGCGGCGCCAGGAACACGGCCAGCAGCAGGTCGAGCGGTTCGAAATGCCAGCCGGGCCGGGTGCGCCAGGCCGCCACCAGCAGCGGCACCAGCAGCACCAACAGCGGCGCCAGCGCGGCCGGGGCGGCGTTGTACCAGCGCAGGTTGGCAAAGGTGACGGAACCGAGCTCCCAGACTTTCCCCTTGCGGCGCGGAACCAGGTTCAGCCCCACCGGCTCGGCATTGGTCAGGAGGCCAACGCCGAAGTGCGCCAGCTCGTGGCACAGGGTGCCGGCCGCGGTGAGGACGAAGAAGCCCGGATGGGCGCTGGAGAGCATCCAGAACAGGAAAGCCAGCGCCAGCGAGGGCAGCAGGTAGACCAGGATGTCGGCATGGGTGCACAGGAAGACCGGGGCAATGCTCCCACAGGCGGCAGGCAGGTCCATGCGGCAGGCGGCCGGGCTTAGTTGCTGTAGAAGCAGCGCCCGCAGGCCTGGCGGTAGCTTTCGTTGCCGCCGATGCTGACCTGCTCGCCTTCACGGATGCGGCGTCCCTCTTCGTCGACGCGGATGTTCATGGTCGCCTTCTTGCCGCAGGTGCAGATGTTCTTGATTTCCTCGATGTCGTCGGCCAGGGCCAGCAGGTAAGCCGAACCGGGGAAGGGTTCGCCGCGGAAATCGCTGCGCAGGCCGTAGCAGATGACGGGCACGCCGCGTACCTGGGCCAGCTGGTGCAATTGCTGCACCTGGGCGGTCGTGAGGAACTGGGCCTCGTCGACCAGCACGCAGGCCACGCGCGGCGCATCGGCGAGAAAATCGGTGCCGGCATCGAACAGGCCAACCTGGCGCTGCGGGCCCAGGCGCGAAGTGATCAGGCCAACGCCGTAGCGGTCGTCGATGGCGGCGGTGTAGAGCTTGACCTGCTGGCCCTGCTCCTCGTAGTTGTGCGCCACCTGCAGCAAGGCAGTCGATTTGCCGGCGTTCATCGCCGAGTACCTGAAATAGAGTTTTGCCACTGCCCTGCCCTGCTTGCCGGATTCGAAATGGCGCGAATTATAGCGTGGACAGGCAGCCGGGGCCAGAGCGACGGCTGCCCGGCCACAGGCCGGCATGCAGGAACTTGCTTAGCCGCGGCGGCGGCGCATCCAGCCGACCAAGCCCAGCCCCATCAGCATCATGGCGTAGGTTTCCGGCTCGGGCACCGGCATGGCCAGGGTGACGTCGTTGGCGGTCACCCAGTAGTCGCCGCCGCTGGTCATGGTCACCGAGCTCAGCGGCGAGCTGGAGACGAAGCCGAGGAAGCTCGAGGTGGTGGCGTTGCTCAGGGTGTAGTTCAGGGTGCCGCCGCCGGTGGCGGTGAACTGCAGGGTGCCGCCGGGCAGGAAGCTGCCGAGCACGTCGGAGCCGAAGAAATAGCCGCCGAAGCCGGTCACGCCGGGGGCGAAATCCGAGAACACGATGCCGTCGCCGTCGACGTTGGTCGACAGCCAGCCGTCGCTGCCGCTGCCCGCGCCGTACAGGCCGCCGGGGGCGGTGGCGGTGTAGCTGTAGGCGCCGGCGCTGCGGGCGAACGGGCTGTCGTAGAGGTCGATGTCGAGGTCGTCGTAGGTGTCGACCCCGTAGCCGCCGACGGCGGCAAGGAAGGCGTTGCGGTCGGTGTAGACCGTGATCTGGGCGCTGGCGCTGACAGCGCCACACAAGAGCATGGCGGCGACCAGGCTTTTCAAGGCGAAGGGCTTGCTTTGCATGATTGCACTCCTTGGGTTCGGTGGATTCGGCTTCTGCCAGAGTCGAGTACACCGCGTTCCGCAGGATGTTGCAATCCGATTAATCTTGAATGAATGACACTTTGCGCTGCCTCAGAAGTAGCGCGGGCTGGACAGCGATCCCGCGCATGAGAGCGTTAGCTTTTCGACACAATGCGGGCCGGGTTGCCGACCACCGTGGCGCCCCGCGGCACGTCGCGGCTGACCACGCTGCCCGCGCCGACGATGGCATCGTCGCCGATGGTCACGCCCGGCAGGACGATGGCGCCGCCGCCGATCCAGACGTTCGCCCCGATCGTCACCGGCTTGCCGCACTCCAGCCCGCTGCGCCGGAGCGCCGGGTCGCGCGGGTGGTCGGCGGTGTAGATCTGCACCGCTGGGCCGATGCGGGTGTCGTCGCCGATCGTCACGCGCGCGGTGTCCAGGATCACGCAGTTGTAGTTCAAAAAGACGTGCTTGCCGAGGTGCAGGTTGAAGCCGTAGTCGCAGTAGAACGGCGGGCGCAGCATGGCGCCCTCGCCTACCGATCCCGCGCGTTCGCGCAGCAGCGCGTGCCAGGTGTCGGCCGGCTCGCCCATGGCCGCGTTGTAGCGCGCCAGCCAGGCCGCGCAGGCGGCCAGTTCCACTTGCAGCTCGGGCGCGCTCGGGTGGTACAGCTCGCCGGCCAGCATCTTTTCCTTGTCGCTGCGTGTCATGGCCGCTCTCCTTATTGGCCTGGATGGTACTGGCGTTCCAGCGCTTTGCGGATGTCTTCCTTGTAGAAGAGCACGTCCTTGAACTCGCCGCGGGCATACATCTCCGCCTGGTCGGCGAAGTGCTTCGAGGCCGGGTTGCCGCTCTGGCCGCCGGCCAGGATGCTCTTCGCGCGCACGCGCGGACCGAACTCGACGGCAGCGACGAAACTGTTGCCGCGGTCGCCGTAGATGCGCTTGGTCTTTTGCTTGGCCACCATGCCGAACGAGGCCAGCGAGCCCCAGTGCGCCGAGGTGAACGCCACCGGGTAGCTCGGCTTGCTGTCGTCGTACTGCTGGTCGACGTCGCCGCTGATGCGCTGGAAACGGTTGATCTCGCCCCAAGGGGTTTGCCAGGTGCCGAAGTCGCGCGCGAGTTTGTCGCTGGCGCGCGTCAAGGCATCGAGCCGCTCCTGCGCATCCAGGCGCGTGGTGATGTAGTCGACCGACGGCAGGCCGGCGGCGCGTGCCTTCGGCGCCGCCGCAGCCACCATTTCCTGGCCCCAATACACGGCGAGCGAGGTCGGCACCGAGTCGGCGCCGAAGCGCAGGTTCCAGCCGCGCAGCGCAGCGACCTGGTCCTTCAGGGCCGCCTTGCGCGCGTCGGCCGCCGGCAAGGCTTCGTAGTCCCGCAGCAGCTGCGGCACCAGCGGCTCGAAAGCCGTCAGGTAGCTGTCGTAGGAGGCGGCGATCAGGCTGTCGAGCGTTAGGTCTTTCGCGTCGCGCAGCACGCGTTCGGCGTGGATGCCGCGCGCGTTTTCCGGCAGCGACCACATGTAGGCCGGGTAGTCGGCCTGCTTCGGACTGTTGGCGCCCGAGGCGCTGAACGGCCAGTTGTTGGTGTTGCTGATGTAGCCGCTGGCCGGGTTGAACAGCGTGATCGTGTCCTTGATCTCATGCAGGCCCTGCCATTCGGTAGCGGGGTTGCTGCCATCGACCGGCTTGCTCCAGTCGAAGCGGGTGTCGCGCTTCGGAATGAAATTGCCGTGGAAATAGGCGATATTCCCATCGGCGTCGGCGTACACGGTGTTGTTCGAGGAATTCGTGCGCAGCTGCATGGCCTGGTAGAAGGCCTCGTAGTTCCTGGCCTTGGTGCGCGAATAGGATTGGGTCAGCGCCTTGATTGGCTCGTCCATCATTTTCACGGCCACCCACTTGCCGTTCTCGGCGCGCACGATCGGGCCGTGGTGGCTGAAGTAGGCCGTCACCGTGCGGCTGGCCAGCTTGCCGTCCGCCGCCTTGTACGGCAGTGTGATCGGCACCACGCGCAGGGCGCGTTCTTCCTGCCCGTAACGGTAGTAGAACTTGCCGCCGCGCTCGGTCACGGTTTCCAGGTACTCGTCGATGACGTCGCCGCCGCCCGAAGTGTGCATCCAGCCGGCGCGCTCGTTGAAGCCCTGGTAGATGAAGAACTGGCCCCAGGTCACGGCGCCGTAGGCGTTCAGGCCTTCTTCGCTGACCATGTGCACTTCCGGACGGAAGTAGAACGATGTATGGGGGTTGATCATCAGGAGCGGATGACCGGCCTGGGTGCGTTTCGGTGCGATGGCGAAGCCGTTCGAGCCGCGCGGTTCGGCGTCGAGGCTGTTGGTGTTGTCCGCCACCTGGTTCGCCACCTTGCCTGCCGTGGCGGGCTGCCGCTTGCCGTAGAAGGCTTCCAGGTCCTTCAGTTCGATCGACTCGATGTCGCCGCCGATGCTGCCTTCGCTGAACGACAGCGCCATCCAGGGCTCGAAGCGGGTAATCAGCTTCGGCTTCACTTCAGGATGCGTGTGCAGGTAAAAATTCAGGCCGTCGGCCCAGGCGCTCATCAATTCCTGCAGCCAGGCCGGGCTGGCCGCGAACTTGGCCTGCATGTCGGCGGGCTGGATGTAGAGCTTCATGCGCAGGTCGCGCCAGATTTCCTTCTCGCCCTCGACCTCGGCCAGGCGCCCCATCGAATTGATGTAGTTCAGCTCGACGCGGTTGAAGTCGTCCTCGGCCTGGGCATAGATCATCCCGAACACCGCATCGGCGTCGCTCTTGCCGAACACGTGGGGAATACCCCACTTGTCGCGCATGATCGTCACGCGTTGCGCCGTGTCCTGCCAGCGCGCCAGCTCGGCGTGGCCGGCCTTCTGCTTGACTACCGCGGCGGGCGCGGCATGGACGGCCGGCGCAGCGCCGGCAAAGGCGGCCATGCAGGCAGCGAGGGCAAGGGTCGGGGCAAAGCGGCGCGACGGGATCATGCGGGTCTCCTTGTTGTTATCGGTATGCCGGCTGACGGGCAGCCTGGTTCGCTACAGTCCGGCGTTGGCCAGCTTCTGCTTGAGGATCTCGTTTTCGGTCAGCAAGGTCGCCATGCGGTCCTTCAGCGCGGCGATCTCGGCCTTTAATGCGGCCTTTTCATCGACCGGCTCGCCGTCCGGGCCGGTCTTCTTCGGCTTGGTGGCCTGCTTCTGCTCGCGCACCTGGCGCGCGGCCTGCTGCAGTTCCTTGCGTCCGCCGGCCACGGCCGCGATCTGCGCTTCCGGCGGCAATTGCGCCACGTTCGCGGCGGCATTGATCGAGATGGTGCCGGCGCGCACGGCTTCCACCAGCTGGGGCGCGGCCGCCTTCTGGATGCGTTCGATCTGACTGATGGTGTTGCTCGACACGCGCGCCGCCTTGGCTACGTCTTCGCGCGTGTTCCAGGGTGGCGGCGGGCGCGAATCCATGTCGTCGGGGCTGGGCTCGGGCGGCTCCTCGGCCATGCGCTGGGCCATGCGGGCGCTGACGATTTCCTTCTTGCGCAGGGCCAGCAGGCCGCGCTGGAAGTCCGACACGCTGCGGCGCGCCAGGTGGTTGTCGATCATCCACAGCATCACGTCCTCGATGGAGGCGAAACTGTTGTTCTGGACGGTACGGAAGTCGATATTGTGCTTGCGGCAGATTTCGTAGCGGTTATGGCCGTCGATGAGGACGTCGCCCCACAGCACCAGCGCGTCGCGGCAGCCTTCGGCAAGCAGGCTGCGCTCCAGTGCGGCGTATTCGATATCGGTCAGCGGGTCGACGAAGGCACGCAGCTCGTCGTTGATGGTGATGTTCAATGTATGGTCCTAGGCTTCTTGGTGCGCCGTCATGGCGCCGGGAAGCATTCTAGACCATTCGATGGCTGAGCCAAAGATGGCTGGCCGATTTTGCAGTGGATGCGAAGAAGGTGGTGCGGGCAGCCGGAATCGAACCGGCACGCCTCACGGCGGCAGATTTTAAGTCTGATGCGTCTACCAGTTCCGCCATGCCCGCGCCGGCGGGGATTGTACACCGTGCGGCAACTTCAGTGTTAGTTGTTGAGCCACTGACAAGCTTGCGGCGGCAGTGCCCGGCTCCTCCCCGGCGGTTTATTCTCGAACAAAATTGCCGCCAGGCATGCATGCGATGCTGGCGTTTTGCTCAGCTTTGGAGGTGGCAGGAATGGACGTTTCCCTGATTCGATGCGGCGCCGCTTGCCTGGTGGCGGCCGCCCTGTGCGCATGCTCGCCGAAAAGCGCCGAGGAAAAAGGCGCCGACATGGCGGGCGAGAAAATCGACATGGTGACCGGCATCGGCAACGCATTGACCGACAGGGGCGGCAAGGCGGCCGAGTCGATCGCTTCCGGCGTCGGCACCGTGGTCAATGGCGTCGAGCGCGGCGCCCTGAAAGTGGGCCGCAAACTGAACATTGACCCATCGCTGGCAAAGGCCGGCCTGGCCGTCTCCCGGGTCCAGGATGGGACCGAAGCCGGCGATGGTGCGGCGCATGGCCTGCTGGCCTATGTGATCGCCAGCACCCGGGCCGAAGGCAGCCTGCGCATGTTCGCCTACGATGCGCTGGGCCGGGAAATCGGCCGCTCGAGCGTGCCCATCGCCTACGGCGGCGACGATGCCGGGTACGTGGCCCTGGCCCTGGACAGGAACGTGGCGCTGGGCGACGTCGTTGCGGTCGGGTTCAAGTACGTTCCGGGCAAGGAGGTGGCAGCGAAATAAAGCGCATCGCGGACAAAAAAATGCCGCCGTCGCATCGGGTGCGGCGGCGGCAAACGCTCAGTTGGTCTGAGTTGGAGACATTGCTTATGATAAGGGCGTGTGGCCGGCATACAAGGGCCACACCGGGAAAACTCTCCCTGTCTTGACGTAGGCGGATTCGCACAGACTTCAGGAAATGTCTTAAAGCCCGGCAGCGACACGTCAGAAGGTCTTGCTCAGGGACACCACCAGCGTATTCTTGCCCGGATCGGTATAGCCGATGCGCTCGCTCCGGCTCGGCACCCCGCTCGTGCCGGGATCGTAGGCATGGGTCGCGCCGAAAGCGCGGGTATAAGCGCCGGCCACCTTCCAGCCGCCGTTCAGGCGGTGCGTCAGGCCGACCTTCACGTCGCGCCAGTTCCAGTAATCGTTGCCGGCTCCGGCCACCCGGCCCTCGCCGGCGTGCAGGTTCAGCGTGGTGGCCGCGCCCAGGTCGAGATTCGCGCCGCCATCCAGGTAGCCGGTGCCGCGCGCATTCGCGATACCGAAGAAATTGCGGGTGACGGTGTAGTTGTACTTGGCGTACAGCGCCTTGTAGCTGACGCCGGCCGAAACCTCGCCATAGTCGAAGCGCCCGCCGTTCGGCCCGCGCCCGGCGCCCGGATACCTGGCGTAATGGCCCATCAGGCTATAGCCGACGTCGCCGACCTTGCCGCTGTAGCCGCCATACAGGTCCCACTCGACCGAGCCCCTGGCGATGATGCGGTCGCCCACGTTCACCACGCGGGTGCCGGCCGACCAGCCGCCCGGGTGCACGACGTCGATGCCGGCCTGGGCGGCGGGCTTGCCATCGGTCTGGCGCAGACCGCGCCACACGTACTGGCTGGCGACGCCGGCATTCGCCGTGAACGCGGCCTCGTCCGCAGCGGCGAAAACCGGCTCGAACGGGCCTGGCGCCGAGGCGTGGGCGGAAACCTGCATCGAGAACAGCACAAGACAGACGAGCGGCAGCAGCCGCGGAGCGCAGTAGGTCATTCTGTTGAGGGCAAAAGGTGGACGCTGGCGCCGCGACAGGCTCTGGATAATGCCGTGCGGCAATGGAATGAAGGAATTCTAGAGGGGTTTTTCGCGCACACAGCGATTTGATGCCAGGATGAACATCGCTTTTTTCGCCGACTGCGTGATCCGCGCAACACCGTGTCCAGGCTGGCATGCAGGGATGACAATCGTGGTTGGGAATGTCTCGGCGCCGCATCGCCCGGTCTGCGCCAGCGCAAGGAAGCGGCAGGCAGAAACGGCGCGCCACCCGCAAGCCTGTACCACGGCGCTACGATGGTTTTTCCATCACTCGTGACGCGGAGACGGCATGCTGCATCCTGTCGACCGCCACGCCCGGCTTGCCGAGCTGCACAGGATCTGGCGCGACCAGGGAAGCGCCCTGCCGCAGGATACCGTGCGCAGCCTGTTCGGCCACGCCGCTGCCTGGGGCGCATGGCCGCTGGTGCATGCCGCCGGCATGCGCCTGGCCGCCAGCAACGACCTCGACACAGACGACACGCTGCACCTGGTCGACGCCTGCCGCGCACTCGGCAAGGGCGGCGAAGCGCTGGCACTGGCGCGCGCGCTGGCGCGGGAGCAGCCCCGGCATGCCGAACTCGTTGCGGAACTGCGCGCCTGGCTGGCCTGGCGCCGGCACTTCCCTCCTTCCGCTCGCGGCGGCGCGCTCACGCTCGAGCCGCTGGCCCACCATCACGCGCGCGATTTCGCCTGGCAATACGGCGATCCTTCCATTGCCGAACTGTGCTGCCTGCCGGTATTTGCCGACGCGCTCGACTGGCACCGCTGGCTGGCCGGGCTCTGGCGCGAAGGCCGGCGCCTGCTGTACGCGGTGCTGCACGATGGATGGGGATTCATCGGCTGCGTCAGCCTGACGCTGCACCGCGGCCTCGGCTTCTTCTATTACTGGCTGGGGAAGGATTTCCAGGGCCAGGGCTTCGGCCCGCGTGCCGGTGGGCTCTTGCTGGACCTGGGCCAACGCGCCTACGGGCTACGCGGCTGCTATGCCAAGGCCTTCGACTACAACCTGCGCTCGCGGCGCGGCCTGGAAAAAATGGGATTTACCGAGCTCGGCATGCGCGGCGCTGGCGAGGACTGCGACCAGGTGTTTTACCGGCGCGGGCCACCGCAGGGACGCCGGCGCACGGCCGACGAACTGCACCGGCTACTCGACAGCATGGATGCGAGCGTGCGTCCGGCGCCGGCTTCCTTGTTGCACCCGGACCCGTTGACGGTCTGAACGGCGGCCCGGATCAGGCGCCCTGGTAGATCAGCACGCCGCATACCGCCGCGCCCAGGGCCAGCAAGCCGAACAGGAACCAGCGCATCGCGTTCGCCAGGCCAGCGACGGCCTTGTCGGCGTCCTTGCTCAGCATGCCGCGCTTGCGGCTGGAATTGAGCAGCATGGACACGAAAATGAACAGGAAAAACAGTAGCAGGACAAATTTCATCATGATCCTTGCCGCCTCAGGTCCGCGCCAGTACCAGGGCCAGCGACACGAAGCCGAGCACGCCCGCCCCTGCCGCGATCAGGCCCACCACCTGGATCCTGCCGCGCGCCGCTTCCATCCTCGCGATCAATTGGGCGTTCTGGTCGGCCAACTCGGCGATCAGCTTCGAGGCTTCGCGCAATTGCCCATGCATCTGGGCGATGGTGGCGTCCTGCTGCTCGATGTGCGCGGCCAGCAAGGCCATGCCATCCTCGCCCCTGGGCATGGGCGCCATTGCCGCGTCATCGATGCCGGCTTGCGGCGCGCCCTTGCGCCCGACCGTGTCCCACAGCTTGCGGGCGCCGTTCGCCACTTGCGGCGCGGCAGCGATGACCTCGCTCCACGGAACCGCCTTCAACACCTTCAGCCAGGCTACGGCCATGTTTGTTTCCTCCAAATCGAATGGGATGCAGCATAGCACCCCTCATCGTTGCCCGGACAGTCGGGTCAAGTGTGCAATCGTGCGGCCGCGTTTATGCATTACCATCGCACCATGTGTGGACGATTTGACCAAAGCCAAACGGCGCGTTACTACGCGAGCGTATTCGGCTGGGCCGACGCGGTGTACGACAGCGAATCGGCGCCGGCCTACAACGTCTCGCCCGGCAGCTACCGCCCTGTCCTGCACCTGCAGGACGGCGAGCGCCGTGTCGACGACGTGTTCTGGAGTTACCGCGCCAAGTGGGCCGAAGGCAAGGTGCCGATCACCATCAACGCCCGCCTGGATAAACTCAACAACCGCTACTGGAGCCGGCTGCTGAAGAACGGACGCGCCGTGGTTCCGGCCGAAGGCTGGTACGAATGGACCGGTGAAAAAGGGAAGAAGCAGCCCTGGCACATCCACCGCAAGGACCGCGCGCCGCTGTTCATGCTGGCCATCGCCAACTTCGGCAGCTTCACGGAAAACCGCGCCGAGGCCGGCTTCGTGATCGTCACCGACGATGCGGCCGAAGGCATGCTCGACATCCACGACCGCCGCCCGGTGGTGCTCGAGGCGGCCGACGCCGCCCTGTGGCTGGACCCTGGCCTGGCGCCGGACGCGGCCATCGAGCTGGCGCGCCATGCCGCGCTGCCGCCCGATGCCTTCGAGTGGTTCAAGGTGACGCCGGAGGTCAACCGCGCCGGCGTCAACAGTCCGCAGATGGCGCTGCCCCTGCCGGAATAAGCGCCGCCGGATTTACTCCAGCACGCTGACCAGGGCCAGCAATCCCAGCGACAGGCCGATGATCACGCCGGCGCGGCTGCGCAGGCGCTGGCCGCGTTCGACCATTTGCTTGGCGATGCGGCGGCGTGGCCGCAATCCGTTGCGTTCCGGGGTGGCTTTTTCTTGTTGCATGGTAGGTTCCGTGTTCATCTCTATGGTATCCATTGGCGGCTCCGATGGTCATTGCCGAAGATTGATAATGCCGGCCGGCGTGGCCGGCTACAGGGTGTGGATGCAGGCTCGGCTACGACAGCGGTGCTGTCTGCCGAGCTCAGGCAAGCCGGGCGAGATGCTCGGAAATACGGGCGCAGGCGGCGCTGAGGGGAAGTCGACAGCGCGCGGCCGCGAGGCGGAAAGCGGCAACGGCAGGGACTGGTGCCGCGCCGTGAGGGAACGAGATAGTGAACGACTGATCGTGCTGAAAGCGTGACATGCCAATTACCGTGTTCGATCCGCCATCGGCGCTGCAAAAGGCAAGCGCCGACCGCATGAAAGAATTGATTCTACACGAACAGCTTGTTAGATCAATACGCGTTTGAAACAGGGTTGCGCAATGTCAAAGACCCCGTTTCCGGGGTCTCCTTTTTACCACTCAGTCTTGGACTGCCAGGGCTTAATGCTGGTATGCGCCGATGTCGTAACCGGTCGCGGCGTTACGCGCCTTGCCGTCGATGTCGGTCGGCAGTGCGTAGGTGGCGATACCACGGCCGATCACAGGCGAGCTCTTGCTTGGCTTGAAGTTCGGCATGGCGGCGGTACGCGAGTAACCGGCCAGCAGCGGGTCCGAGGTGATGGTGCCGGTGTGCTTCAGGCCATTGCGCAGCTGCCAGTTGTAGGTCGTGTTCTTGAACACCAGGTTGTTCTTGTACGAGTTGGCGGCGCCGGTCTTGCCCTGCTCCGAGATGCCGTACTTGTTGTCGTACACGATGTTGTTGTACACGGCGACGTTGTTCGCACCAGCCGAGGTGAAGTAGAAGTCGCCACCACCAACAATGATGCCGAAGTTCGACGACGACACGGTGTTGTTGATGATCTTCACATTCGTCGCATCGTGCCACAGGTGGATCGCTGCCGAGCCGACGCGGTAGACCACGTTGTTCTTGATCGTGCCCGAGGTGCTGACATAGATACCCTGCACGTAGGTGCAACCTGCCGGGCCGATGTCGTGCACGACGTTGCCGACGACATCGCTCATGACGCCCTTGTAATAGCTGTCCACGCCGATTGCCGAGCCGCCCGCGCTGTTGCACGGAATCGTGGTCGCGGTGTGGTGCACGTGGTTGCCTTCGATGACGTTGTACGAACCGCCGGTGTAGATGCCCAGGGTCCACTTGGTGCCGCTGCGCACTTTGCTGCCGTCGACTTCGAAGCCGATGATGCTGACGTAGTTGCCGCGGTTGTCCCAGGCAGTCTTGTTGCTCGACTTGGCAGGCGGCACGATCTTGGCGCCCCACTTGGTGGTCGAGACCCAGTAGATGCGGGCCTTGGCATTGCCGCTGGCGGTGGTCTTGAAGCCGCCGTCATAGGTGCCGGGTGCCACGAACACGGTCGTGCCCGGCTTGGTGGCTGCCTTGGCGGCGCGCGCCAGGGTCTTGAATGGTTTGGCTTTGGTGCCGGCTGCGGTGTCCGAGCCGGTCGGCGAAACGTAATAGTTATAGGTGGTAGCCGGCGTCGTCACGTTGCTGGTGACGGCAACCTTGGCACGCAGGCCTTCCTGGGCATCGTAACCCGACAGGGCAAAGCTGGTAGCAGCGCTGGCGGTGGATGCGCCCAACGCCAGCAGCACGGCGGCAGCGCCATGGGTCAGTGCATTGGTACGGATATTGGAAGGCTTGGTAGCGGAGTGTTTCATCAATAGTTCCTTACGTTAAATGCGAAATGCGAGAGATTTGAGCGCTGGAAAATGTCTAAGTTCAACGTCTTCTAAGAAAAATTTCTCTGCACTATCAAATCTACAAATATTATTTGCCTGTGGAAACGAACATTAAAATTTCGTTTTGCTGAGTTTGTTCAGCCCATGAAGGACAGAAGCGCAATAAAAAACCCGCGTGCCCTTGCGGTCACGCGGGTTGATTCGCCCAGGTTTTTGCTGGCTGGCTGCGCGTTCCGCGCAGCCGTTGCCTGTTCCCGCCGGCTGATGCTGCCTAATGTTTTCTTAGCGCATGCTTAGTGTTGATACGCGCCGATGTCGTATCCGGTCGACGCGTTACGCGGCTTGCCGTCGATGTCGGTCGGCAGTGCGTAGGTGGCGATACCGCGGCCGATCACAGGCGAGCTGGTGCTCGGCTTGAAGTTCGGCATGGCGGCGGTGCGCGAGTAGCCGGCCAGCAGCGGGTCCGAGGTAATGGTCCCGGTGTGCTTCAGGCCATTGCGCAACTGCCAGTTATACGTCGTGTTCTTGGACACCAGGTTGTTCTTGTACGAGTTGCCGGTGCCGGTCTTGCCCTGCTCCGAAATGCCGTACTTGTTGTCGTACACGATGTTGTTGTACACCGCGACATTGTTCGCGCCAGCCGACGTGAAGTAGAAATCGCCACCGCCAACGATGATGCCGAAGTTAGACGACGACACGGTGTTGTTGATGATCTTCACATTCGTCGCATCGTGCCAGAGGTGGATCGCTGCCGAGCCAACGCGGTAGACCACGTTGTTCTTGATCGTGCCCGAGGTGCTGACGTAGATGCCTTGCACATAGGAGCAGCCGGCCGGGCCGATGTCATGGACGACGTTGCCGACGACGTCGGTCATCACGCCCTTGTAGTAGCTGTCGACGCCGATCGCCGAGCCACCCGCGCTGTTGCAGGGAATGGTGGTGGCGGTGTGGTGGACGCGGTTGCCTTCGATAACGTTATAGGAACCGCCGGTGTAGATGCCGAGCGTCCACTTGGTGCCGCTGCGCACTTTGCTGCCGTCGACTTCGAAGCCGATGATGCTGACGTAGTTACCACGGTTGTCCCAGGCCGTCTTGTTGGTCGAGTTCGCAGGAGGAACAATCTTCGCGCCCCACTTGGTGGTCGAGACCCAGTAGATGCGGGCGGCCGCGGTGCCGTTGGCGGTGGTCTTGAAGCCGCCGTCGTAGGTGCCTGGTGCAACAAACACGGTGGTGCCGGCTTTCGTCACGGCCTTGGCGGCGCGGGCCAGGGTCTTGAACGGTGCAGCCTTGGTGCCGGCAGCGGTGTCGGAACCGGTCGGCGACACATAATAGTTATTGGGCGTCGGCGGCGTGGACACGGTCGTACCGCCAGCACTACCATTACCACTTGCTACCAGGGTACGGTACTCGGGGCTCTGCTTTATGCCGGCTTCGACCTGCTGGATGGTCCAGCCCTTGGACATCAAGTTGAGCCAGTGCGCGAGGCCGCCCGCATCAGGCGTGCGGTTCAGCAGTTGCCGATACAGTTCAGTGACTTGCTGGGTAGAAGTGGCGCCTGCCGTAACGGAAACGGCGGCAGTGTGTGCCACATCATAGCCGGACAGTGCGAAATTGTCGGCAGCGTGTGCAGCCGAGATACCGCACAGGGCAATCACGGTGGCAGCACTGGCGCGAGCGAGTGCGTTAAGACGGAAAGGGGTAGCAAAACGACCGTACTTCTTCATGTGAAATTTCCTAACGTTAAAAATGATACGTAACCTTTGAGCGCCGGAAACTTCCTAAGTTCAATGTTTTTCAAAAAAAATTTCATTAGGTAACAATAACTTAAGCAATATTTTCGTATGGAAACAAGGATGGCGGCAAGGCTCAATTGTTAAATCGCCCCATTACCCGACTATCCAGCCGGGCGCGGGCATTGGACGGCGCCGTCACTAGCGTTCGGGAGAACAAATAGCGCCATCCGGCCGCGTGGTCTCTCACACCTGCCGGCCTGCCAATCGAACCCATCGACATCAAACGGTGACAGCGCTTATAAAAAAACCCGCGTGCCGAGGCAACGCGGGCTGATGAGGACGCTTAGTCATCCTTACGTACATCTGTACGTTCAGGGACAGTCTTCGTGGCTGCCCCTGGTACTGGCTACAGTTCCGGAATCAATGCTGGTATGCGCCGATGTCGTAACCGGTCGACGCGTTACGCGGCTTGCCGTCGATGTCGGTCGGCAGTGCGTAGGTGGCGATACCACGGCCGATCACAGGCGAGCTGGTGCTCGGCTTGAAGTTCGGCATGGCGGCGGTACGCGAGTAGCCGGCCAGCAGCGGGTCCGACGAAATCGTGCCGGTATGCTTCAGGCCATTGCGCAGCTGCCAGTCGTAGGTCGTGTTCTTGTAGACCAGGTTGTTCTTGTACGAGTTGCCGGTGCCGGTCTTGCCTTGCTCCGAGATACCGTACTTGTTGTCGTAGACGACGTTGTTGTAGACAGCGACATTGTTGGCGCCGGCCGAGGTGAAGTAGAAGTCACCGCCACCGACGATGATGCCGAACACCGACGAGCTCACCGTGTTGTTGATGATCTTCACGTTCGTTGCATCGTGCCAGAGGTGGATTGCCGCCGAACCGACGCGGTAGACCACGTTGTTCTTGATCGTGCCGGAGGTGCTGACGTAGATACCCTGGACATAGGTGCAACCGGCCGGGCCGATGTCGTGGACGACGTTGCCGACCACGTCGGTCATGACGCCCTTGTAGTAGCTGTCCACGCCGATCGCCGAACCGCCGGCGCTGTTGCACGGAATGGTGGTGGCGGTGTGGTGGACGTGGTTGCCTTCGATGACGTTGTAGGAACCGCCAGTGTAGATGCCGAGGGTCCACTTGGTACCGCTGCGCACTTTCGAGCCGTCGACTTCGAAGCCGATGATGCTGACGTAGTTGCCGCGATTGTCCCAGGCGTTTTTGTTGGTCGAGTTCGCAGGCGGCACGATCTTCGCGCCCCACTTGGTGGTCGAGACCCAGTAGATACGCGCTGCAGCGGTGCCGTTGGCGGTGGTCTTGAAGCCGCCGTCGTAGGTGCCTGGCGCAACGAAGACAGTGGTGCCGGCCTTGGTGACGGCCTTTGCAGCGCGCGCCAGGGTCTTGAATGGTGCTGCCTTGGTGCCGGCAGCGGTATCCGAGCCAGTCGGCGACACATAATAGTTATAGGTCGTGGCTGGGGTCGTGGCTGGGGTCGTGGCGTTGCTGCCGGTGTTCACGGTCAGGTTCGACGAAGCATCATAGCCGGAGAGCGCAAAGCTGGTCGGGGCGGCGTGGGCGGTAACGGAGAAGGCCAGGACGACAGCGGTAGCAACAGCGTTCAGGGCGATGGTGGCTTGCTTTTTCATGCGAGAAGTTCCTAACGTCAAAGGTAAAAAATGGAAGCGTGTAAAACGCGAATACGTAACCTTTGAGGGGAGGAAACTTCCTTAGTTCAACTTTTTCTCAAAAAAAATTTTCTGCAAGTAACAAAGGATCAAACGCCTTTATTCTTCTGAAATCAAACAGTGCTCTGATCCATGTCGTATCTTGAGCAGCAACTAATGCGCAGAGGCCGGTGTCTTACAGGACCGCATACACTGACGCACGAGGATACGATGGGCATTTATATGCAACTACGCGAAACCTTGAAGGAAGGCGAGCACTACGCCGGGGTCATCCTCGGCAAGGATGGCGAGGCCGACCACCACCTGATCCTGCTGCCCGGCGACCTGGGCGACATCAGCTGGCCCGGCGCGCTCGACTGGGCAGGCAGCCAGGGCGGCGAACTGCCGAACCGGCGCGAGCTGTCGCTGCTGTTCGCCAACCTGCGCGAGCAATTCGAGAGGGAGTGGTATTGGTCGTCCGAGGCCCACGAGACCCGTTCCCAGCTGGTCTGGGGCGAGAACTTTGCCAGCGGTATCCAAACCGTCTACGGCCGGCCCTTCCGCGGACATGCGCGCGCAGTCAGGCGCATCCTGATCGAATAGGCAGCACAGGAAGGCACGCTGGTACCCGAGCAGGGAGGGCGTGCCTGCCGCCGGTGGGCGCGCAGCTGGACTGCGGGCCTGCACCTGCGATCCGCTGGAACGCCTCGAGCATCGTGCATCGTGCATCGTGCATCGTCCATCGAGCAGCGAGTTTTGCGCAGCGAGTATTGCGCACCGAACAGCGAGCAGTGAAGCGGTGCGCAGTGACGCAGTAAGACAGTGCGCAGTGACGCAGTGCGCAGTGACTCAGTGAGCGGTGAGCTGCACACTGACTCCTGCACACTGCGCACACGCATCACTGCGTGCGCGCAGCGGTGCCTCGTCTTACTCCGATGCCGTCCGCGCCTCGTTGGCCGAGATGCGGTTGCCGTTGTTGGCGCGGACCGCCATCACGCCGGCGCCCAGCAGCGCCAAGCCGAGCACGGCGCCGAGCGGCGAACGTGGAATCCAGCGTGCCGCCGCGCCGGTGACGGCGTTCGGGCTTTCGCGTTGTGGATCGGAATGGCGGCGGCGCAGTGCGGCGCTGCTGGCCGGACCGCCTGCGTACAGCTGGATCATCTCGCGCACGAACGGCATGATGTCCTGCGGGCCTCGGCTGGTCACCAGGTTACCGTCGCGCACCACTTCCTGGTCAAGCCAGGTGGCGCCGGCGTTCACCATGTCGTCGCGCACGCCCGGCCACGAAGTCAGGGTGCGGCCCGACAGCAGGCCCGCCGAAGCCAGCACCCAGGGGCCGTGGCAGAGCGTGGCGATCGGTTTGTCGAGCAGGTCGAAGGCGCGCACGAAGTCGCGCGCCTCGGCCGACTGGCGCAGCGCGTCCGGGTTCATGAAGCCGCCCGGGATGAGCAGGCCGTCGTAGTCGCGTGCGCTCACGTCCTCGATCGTCCAGTCGACGGCGATCAGGTCGGCCGGCATGTGCAGGTTCATGCCGCGGATCTTGCCGGATTTGAGCGAGATGATGTCGACCTCGGCGCCAGCGCCACGCAGCGCCGCCACCGGCGCCGTGAGTTCCACTTTCTCGAAGCCGTCCGCGGCGAGCACGGCGATGCGCTGCCCTGCCAGTTTCTTCCGTCCAGTCATGGTGTCCTCCGTTGAGATAATGTGCGGAGGAGTCTACCGGAATGGCTGAATGGGCAGCGTACGGTCCACCGGCCTAGCGCCTGGCAGCCGGACAAGGGCGCGAGGCCCGGGCGCCGGGCTGCCCGTCCGCAGGCAGCCCGCAGGCTTACTTCGCCGGCACGTTGGCGCGGCCGATCGGCTCCTCGACGTTGGCGAGGAACCAGGCCGTGGCCGTCATCACCGCCACGTTGCGGCGCAGGTTGTCGGGATCGACCTTGTCCAGGGTGTCGGCGGCCGTGTGGTGGTAGTCGAAATAGGCCGAGGTGTCGACCAGCGGCGCGAAGCTCGGCACGCCGGCACGCTCCAGGCCCGACAGATCGCCGGTCGACAAGGCATCCTGGCGCTGGAACACGGCGGCGCCGATCGGCAGCAGGGCCGCCTGCAGCGGCGCGAACAGCCTGGTGGACGCGGCCGGCACGCTGGCGCGCATGCCGAACGGACGCCCCACCCCGTTGTCGCTTTCGATGGCGCCGACGTGGCTGCCGGCGTTCGCCTGTTGCGCTTCCAGGTAGGTGCGCGCGCCGCGGGTGCCGTTCTCTTCGTTCATCCAGGCGATCAGGCGGATGGTGCGGCGCGGACGGTAGTCGAGTTTTTTCAGGACATCGAACACCGCCATCGCGCTGGCCACGCCGGCCGCGTCGTCGTGGGCGCCGGTGGCCAGGTCCCAGGAATCGAGGTGGCCGGACACGATCACGACCTCGTCGGGCTTGTCGGTGCCCGGGAAGTCGGCGATCACATTGAAGCTGTCGGCGTCGGGCAGGATCTTCGGCGTCAGCAGCAGGCGCATGCGCAGCGGGCCGCGCTCGGCCAGGCGGCGCATCAGCATGGCGTCTTCGACGCTGACCGCCGCCGCCGGGATGCGTGCGCCATCCTGCAGGGCCGTGTTGCCGGTATGCGGCAGGCGGTAGTTGGCGCCGCCGACCGAACGCACCAGCGCCGCTGCCGCGCCCATCTCGGCCGCCATGCGCGGGCCGTTGGTACGGAAGTTCGAGCCCTGGCCATAGGCCGGGCCGGCCAGGCCGCGGTCGGCCATGTGCTGGTCGAACGGCACGTCGAACAGCACGATGCGGCCCTTGACCTCGGCGGCGCGCGCCTTCAGTTCGTCGAAGCTGCTCACCACGATCACCGGGGCCACCAGGCCTTCGTTCGGCGTCGCGCCAGACCCGCCCAGCGCGGTCAGGACCACGCGCTGGGTGATGCCGTCCGGCCTGCCCTTGTAGTCCACGAGTTCGCCCGTCTCGGCCCCGCGCACCCAGTGCGGCACCTTCACCGGCTGCAGGGTCACCTTCGCGCCGAGCTTGCGCATCGCGTCCGCCACCTGGTTCACCGCCGCCGCCGCGCCGGCCGAGCCCGACAAACGCGGGCCGATCAGGTCGGTCATGTCGGCCGTGCGTTCCCAGGCGTAATCGCTCGTCATGGCGGCGTCGCGGATCTTGGCCAGGGCCGCCGGATCGTTGCCCGGGCTGGCAGCCTGGGCCGAGGTGGCGAATGGCGCGGAAAACGAACTCGCGAACAGGGCGGCCATCAGGCCGAGGGCGGGAAGGCGGGTGCGGCGATTCATGCAGAAATTCCTTCGGTTAAGTTTTTACAAGAATCGAAGGGTAGCGCATCCGCCGCTTTTGCGCTGTCTTTACGCCCCGCGCACGAGGCAGCGAGGGCTAGGCCGGCACCAGCCGCACCAGCGTGATTTCCGACGGCGCGCCGAAGCGCTTCGGCGGTCCCCAGTAGCCGGTGCCGCGGCTGGTGTACACCCACAAATCGCGCACCCGGTGCAGGCCGGCCACGAAAGGCTGCTGCAGCGGCACGAACAAATTCCACGGGAAGAACTGGCCGCCGTGGGTGTGGCCGGACAATTGCAGGTCGAACCCGGCCTCGGCGGCGGCGGGCGCCGTGCGCGGCTGGTGCGCGAGCAGGATCTTCACGTCCACCTCTTCCGGCGCCCCGGCCGCGGCCGCCTGCGGGTTGCTGCGGTGGCTGGGCACGAAGTGATGCGCCGTGAAATCCGGCACGCCCGCGATCAAGACCCTGGCCGCGCCGCGCTGGCGCACCACGTGCTGGTTCAGCAGCACCGTCAGCCCCAGCCGGCGCACCTCGGCGATCCACTCCTCGGCGCCCGAGTAATACTCGTGGTTGCCGGTCACGAAAAACGCGCCATCCGGCGCCGACAGGCGCGCCAGCGGCTGGGTATGCAGGGACAGGCGCTGCACGCTGCCGTCGACCAGGTCGCCGGTGACGGCGATCGCATCGGCCTTCAGGGCGTTCACGCGGTTGACGATGGCGTTCAGGTAGGGCCGGCGGATGGTGGGGCCGACGTGGATGTCGGAAATCTGGGCAATCGAATAGCCGTGCAATTCTTCGGGAAGATTGGCGATCGGCACATCCACCCGCTTCACCCTTGCCAGGCGGCGCGCATTCACGAAGCCGATGAAGCTCACGCCCAGCGCCAGCAGCGGCACCGCCACCGCGCTCCAGTAGGTAAAGACGGCATTCCCCTGCCCTGCCGCCAGTAAAGCGAGCAGCACGATATCGCGCAGGAAGGTCGTGACGATCAGCGACGAGAACAGGCCCATCGCCAGCAGGCCGACCCAGGCCAGGCCATCCGACCAGCGCCGCCGCCGCAACGACGAGGACAGCAATCCGACCGGCACCAGTAGCGTCGACAGCACCAGCAGCACGATGCCGATTACGAAGCCGGGCAAGCCAAGCCCCATGTCGGGCATCAGGCGCGCAGCGATGTACACGTGCAGCAGGATGAGCAGGGAAAGGACGACGGACAGGTTGCGGCGGGCTGACATAAACGCGAGGAAGAATGAGTCGTGCGTGTTAGATGGGGCAGGCTGCGCCGTCTGCAAGGCCGGCCGGCCAGGCTTGTCAAAAGAATGTTACGGAGCTTTCTGCACTTGTAATATTCTGTATTAGGTGATGAGACCTTCGGCGGCCGGGACTATAGTGTGTCCATACCCGGCGTAACCGCGATCACTCCGATCCGCGCTGCGGTAAAAAGGAAAAGCCATGTTGAACAAAAAATGCTTTGGTGCGGTGATCCTGGCCGCTGTCGCCGTCTCGCCCTCGGCATTCGCTGGCGACCGCGGCGTCAATACGGCGGTCGGCGCGGTGCTCGGTGCGGCAATTGGCGGTAGCGCTGGCGGCAGCGGCGGCGCCCTGGTCGGCGGCGTGCTCGGCGCGGCAGTCGGCAATTCGATCAACACCCACGACGACCGCCGATATTATGGCAACCGTGGCGGCTATGGCTACGGTTCGGTAGGCTACTACCAGCCGGCGCCGGTGTATGCCCAGCCGCGTCCGGTCTACTACGAGGCCCCGCGCTACTATCGCCAGCCGGAAGTCGTGTACGTCGAACCGCGTCACCGTCACGACAACCGTGGCTGGGACCGTGGCCGCGACCACGACCGCCGCGACTGGGACCGTGGCCATGACCGCGGTGGCCGCGACGGCTACCGCGACGGCTACCGCCGCTGATCCACGGCCGCCATATCAAGCAGTACCAACCGGAGCCGCGTTACGACGCGGCTTTTTTTCGCCTTTCCCCTTCCCCCGGCTAGTTCCTCCCGGCGGCACCTGCCGTCTCGACGGAGGAAGGCATGGTCCACAGCGGCGACATCGTGACACTGGCAGCCGGCCACTACCGGCTGCGCGAACAGCTGGCCGGCTCGGCCTATGGCGTGGTCTGGCGCGCCGATGGCGGCGCTGCCGGCGAGGTCGCGATCAAGCTGGTGAACCGCGAACAGATGACGCGCGCCGAACCCACCGTGCAGGCGCGCTGGGCCGAATGCGCCGCGCGCGAGATCGCCTTCCTGTCCCGGCTCGCACCCTGGGATGCGCGCCACATCGTGCGCCTGCTCGACCACGGCCTGCACGACGGCCTGCCGGCCATGGCACTCGAACTGCTCGACGGCGACCTGGCCGCCCACATGGCCGCGCAGAACGCCGCCGCCCGGCGCATTGGCCTGGCGCAGTCGCTGGCCTGGCTTGCCCAGGTCAATGCCGCGCTGGCGAAAGTCCACCAGCACGGCTGGCGCTACCTCGACCTGAAACCCGGCAATCTGCTGCTCGACGCGTCCACGCATACCCTGAAGCTGGCCGACTTCGGCACCAACCGCAGCCTGCTCGACGCCGGCGCCCACACCTATACCGGCACCGCCAGCTGGCAGGCGCCCGAACAGTTCTTCCCCGAGGGCGCCGGCCATCTCACCGATGCGCGCACCGATTACTTCGCCCTCGGCGCCATCTTCTTCTATCTCGTCACCGACGGCGCCACGCTGCGCTACAGTGGCGCCTGCGCCGATGCCTGGCGCGCCCATGGCCGCGACGGCGCCGCCCAGCTGCTGGCGGCCTGGAACGGCGCCCTGCCGCCCTCCCTGGCCGAGGATGAGGCCGAGCACTTCCTGCAGTGCGCCCGCGCCGGCAGCGGCGATGCCGACCCGGCCGCCGCCCTGGCCCTGCTGCGCTCCCTGCTCGCCGTGCGCCGCCAGGACCGCCCGCGCCACGCGCTCGAGATCAGCCGCATGATCGCCGCTGCCGCCGGACCGCAAGCCATCGTACGGAGGGCGGCATGAAGCGCTTCGCACGCGGCGGCCTGGGCATGCTGGCCGCCGCCGCACTCGCCCTGCTGTGCGCCCTGCAGGCGCTGGCCGTGCTGCGCATGCCGCCCGCCTTTTTTCCGAGCCAGGTGACGGTAAGGCTGGCGCCCGGCCATTCGATCGAACTCGGACGCGCCGAACTCGCCGCGCCCCAGGCCGACCCGCGCCACCTGCGCCTGCGCCGCGACAGCGCCGGGCGCTGGTTGATTGCCAGCGCCAGCGGCGTACAAGGCCTGCGCGTCGAGCACGGAACCGGCGCGGGCGAGCGCACGCGCAGCGGGTCGCTCGCGCTGCAGGCAGGCCAGCGCTTCCGGCTCGGCGCAGCCCAGTACACCGTCGACAGCGCAAGCGACGGCCTGCTGCGTTTCGGCGACGGCAGCCACACCTGGGAATACGACGGCGCCCTGCTGCGCCGCGACGGCAGCGTCCAGGGCGCCTGCCCGCAGTCTTCGCCGGGCCAGCGGCTGGCCGGATTCTGGAACCGGATCGTGCCTGCCTCGCTCGGCTTCGAGCGTCTCCTGAGCTTCGGCGGCAACCTCTCCTGCGCCACCACCATCGGCAACGCGGACGCCGCAGCGGGCAGCGCCGGCATCGCTTTTAGCGACGGCGTGCCGACCCTGTTTGCCGCCAGCGGCGCCGGCCGCGTGCCGCTGCTGGCCGAGGTCGACGGTGTTCCCGCCGACCTGGCCCTGCGCGAACTGCCGCTGGCCGGTGTGAGCGCCCTCGGCGTCGGCCGCACGCGCCTGCTGGCCGCCATCGAAGGCGACACCCTGCGGCTGCGGCCGGTGAGCCGCGTCGCCCTCTTCACGGACACCCGCGCCGAGCTGCCCGACGGCGTCAGCTGGCAGTGGCAGGCGCGCCAGCCCTGGCAATTGCCCGACGGTGCTCCCTGGGCCGGCGCCATGGCGGCGATCTGCGGCCTGCTGGCCGGCCTGCTCGGGTGGCGCTCGGCCTGGCGCAAGCAGCCGGCAGTCGCGCTGCGTTTCGGCGCCGGCGTCGCACTGGCGCTGGGCGGCTTCGCCCTGCTGCTGGCCGTGCGCGCCGGCCAGGCGCCCGGCATCGCGCCGACCCTGCTGCTGGCATGGGGCGCGCTCTGGTACGGCCTGCACCCGCGCCGTCCGAACGCCGTGCTGGCCAGCGGCGTGATGCTGCTGGCGGGCGGCCTGCTGCTGCAGCTGGAACTGGGCACGGCCGCCGCCGACACGTCGTGGATGCGCCACTTCCAGAAAACCGCCGCCGCCACCACGCTGGGCCTGGGGCTGGTCGGCATCGCCGCCGTTGCTGGCCTGGCGGGCCTGCGCACGGCGCGCCGCCCGGCCTCGCAGGCGCGGGTCGAATGG
Source organism: Massilia sp. IC2-278 (assembly GCF_020708045.1). Classification (GTDB taxonomy): domain Bacteria; phylum Pseudomonadota; class Gammaproteobacteria; order Burkholderiales; family Burkholderiaceae_D; genus Telluria. The sequence goes on along the minus strand of NZ_JAJFES010000001.1, from coordinate 407,484 downwards.
ACCCTGCTCGCGCTGGCCGGATGCGCCGTGCTGGCCCTGCTGGTGCAGGTCGGCTGGGGCAGCGAGACCGGCGTGTTCGACCTGCAGCCGGTGGAATTCGCCAAGCTCGCCCTGACCGTGCTGACCGCACACTGCATCGCCCTTGGGCTCGGCGCCGGCGACACCCGCCAGGGCAAGGGCACCCTGCTGCGCTGGCTGCGCCTGGCCTCGCCGGCGCTGCTGTTCATCGTGCTGCTGGCCGTGGCCCTGGTCCAGGTCGACGATTATTCCCCGCTGATCCTGCTGCTGGTCTGGGGCGCGGCGATGCTGCTGGCCTGGTCGCTGGCGGCGCGCCAGCGGCTGGCGACGGCGGCGCTGTGCCTGCTGGCGGTCGGCGTGGTCGGCGCCATCGGCCTGCTGCGCGCCGCCGACCCGGGCCAGATCGCGCACTGGAATTTCTACGGCGAGCGCTTCCTGGTCTGGCTCGACCCGGCCGCGCATCCGCATACCGGCCAGCAGCTGCTGCTCGGCGCCCGCGCCATCCTGGAAGGCGGTTGGATGGGCGCCGACGGCGTGTTCGGCCTGGCCGCGCTGGGCGCCAGCGCCCCCGATGCGCTGGCCATTCCGGCGGTGCAGGACGACTTCGCGCCATCCTTCTTCCTGAACCGCCACGGCCTGGGCGCCGCGCTGGCCTTGTGGGCGCTGCAGGCGCTGTTCCTGTGCGCGCTGCTGCAGGCGGCGCTGCGCGCCTGGATGGCGGCGGCCGGCGCGCGCGACTTCCGCCATGCCTGGCAAGGACGCTTCCGCTGCTTCGTGCTGTGCGGCGGCGCGGCCTTCGTGTTCGGCCACTTCCTGCTGTCCTGGGGGACGAACCTGTCCTTCTTCCCGATCATGGGACAGCCGATGAGCTTCCTGTCTGCGGGCGGCTCGCACCTCCTGTTTTTCATCTTCCCCCTGCTAGGTTTCGGTGCCACGAGCGCTTATTCATTTGAGGAGAATCAGTCATGCCGGTCTACGTCCAACACGAATCCCTGGGCAAGGTGAACGACGTGTTCAATGCCGAAGCGCTGTGGCAGGCCCCGGGCCTGGCGCTGTTCGCACGCCGCCCGCTGCTGCGCGATTTATTGGAGCGTTCGCCGCGCGAGCAGCGCGGGCGCGCCGCCACCCGCTGCTTTTCCCACGTCACCCTGGTGCTGCCCCAGGACGAGGTCGACGACGACCGCCACCTGACCCGCGGCGCGCGCGTGCGCGACCTGGCGCAAACCCTGCAGTCGCTGCACCAGAAGGACTTCGGCGACCTGCTCGGCGCCGACGAAGTGCGCTACCACGTGGTTGGCTCGGAGCAGTTGGAAGCGGGCCAGGTGGAGGTCAAGTTCGGCCACGCCGTCTACCTGCCGGCGCCGGGCGAGCAGGTGCAATACACGGTGAGCGTGTCGCGCGACAGCGCCATCTGGCAGACCGTCTGCCCGATCTATCCGCATCAGCGCCTGACCGTGCTCGGCCACGACGCCGCCAGCGCCACCTGCGCCGTGCCCGGCTGGCCCTTCGCCCTCGACGGCGCCATCCTCCTGATCAACGATGGACCGGATGCGCCGATGGAAGTGCACGTGCGCCCGAAAGAGGCTTTCGAGTGCAGCTTCGACGCCGCCGCCGGCTACTACACGATCCGCGCGCGCCACGGCGACACGCCGGGCAATGCGGGACGCCTGCTGCTGAAGATCGCGCGCAGCAATCCGGCCGCGGCCCTGGCTACCGTATCAGGCACGGCGTCAGCTACCGCATTGAGCCCAATGCCAGGCAACTCCGCCCCTGCACGCCCGGCCAGCGCGCCGCCCGCACCCAGCCGCGCGCCCGCCGTCTGGAAGACCCGCGCCCGCACGCCGGACGATGCCGAACTGACCGCCACGCCCGCCCTGCACCGCGCCAGCGCGCGCATGCCGGCGGACGAAGCGACCTTTGCGCCGGTGGCGCGCCAGCGCATCGCCCTGGCCGCGCTAGCCCTGCCGCGCCTGAGCCGCTACCGCGAGACCGGCGCCGGCCTGCTCGAATTCGCCCTCGACCGCAACCTGGTAGCGGGCGCACCCGGCAAGGATGCGCTGATCGGCTTTGCCGTGGACGAGGCCGACGAGGTGTACGCGGTCGGCGCCGCCGGACGCCAGCGCATCGCGGTGCCGAACCGCTTCGCGCCGGTCGACGGCGTCGACCTGCGGGTGCTGGCGCCGGCCCCGGAGATGGCCGACCGCTACAGCGCCCTGGTCTGCCTGCCGCAGGCGCCTTCGCTGCCGGTGCCGGGCGGCGTGCGCATCGCCTTTGGCCGCGGCGCCCAAGCCCTGGCCGGCCTACGCGTACTCGATGCCGCCGGCTGCCTGCGCGGCGCGGACGGCCTGGATGCCGGCAGCGCCGACCGCCTCGGCCTGTCGCGCAACGCCGTCAGCGTCGAGCCTGGCCCGGACGGCTTCCGCGTCGCCCGCCTGTCGCCGACCCAGGCCCTGTACCACCTCGATGAGCGGCTCGGCTTCGTGGCCCTGATCGAGCATGGGCTTGACGCGCCCTGCCACGTGCCGGCCGGCCACCACATCGTCGCCGGCCATTACGTGCTGCGCGTCGAGGGCTGAGCGGTGTCCGCCGCGCTCACCGCGCTGGCCTGCTTCGGCGCGGCGCTGGTCCTGACCCTGGTGGCGGCCGCCTGGTTGACGCCGCGCCTCTGGTGGAAACGCGCCAACGCGCGTGCGCTGGCGGTGCTGGTGGCGGGCACCGGCGCCATCGGCAGCGCCCTGTGGTGGTTTGCAGCGCCGGCGCCGGCCGAGGCAGCACAGGCCGAGACAGCGCAGGCCGGGGCGGCCCCGCTCTTTGCCAGCCACCAGGAAACGCCCCTGCCCGGCCGCAGCTACCGCGTGGCCGACGCCCTGAACCTGCGCGCGGCGGTCGGCGTCGGCGCCGACCGCTTGACCGTGCTGCCGGCCGGCGCCATCGTCACCGCAACCGGCATGCAGGATGGCGACTGGTGGCAGGTGCGCGCCGAGGTCGCGGGCGAAGCGCGCGAAGGCTGGGCCAGCAGCCTGTGGCTGCGCCGCGCCGACGAAGCGCACCGATGATGTCCGGTTTATGCCGGCGTGTAGCGCATCGGGTTGAAGTACAGCCCCTTCACGCACTGGGTCGGCGCCATGCGCACGAAGCCGAAGGCCTCGTACACGCACACCGCGTGGTTCGAGGAATTGACCAGGAAGGCGCCGTCGCCGCCGCGCTCGATCGCCGCGCGCCGCGCCACCTGCCACAGGCGCCGCGCCAGGCCCTGGCCGTGCCAGCGCTTGTCGACGAACAGGTGGAACAGGTGGTTGTTGGCGCGGATGCCGATGAAGCCGGCCAGCGTGCCCTCGCTTTCCGCTACGTGGTACACGTGCCCGCTGCGCACGTAGTTGCGCAAGCCGTCTTCGTCGTTCTCGCGCAGGAAGGTCGCCGCGCCTTCCGGCGTCGATTCGTGGACGATGAATTCGATCGCAGCCTCGCGCAGCAGGCGCGCGGCCGCGGGCAGGTCGGAGTCGAGGAGGGGCCGGATCAGCATGAGCGGTGCGGGACTTTGCCAAAGATGCAAGCTAGCTTACCATGAGCACGGAGCACCGCTCCCGCCACCCCGTTTTTTCCACTTGCCCGAGGCAGCGCGCATGTTCGAAGGTTTGCAGTTTGGTCCCCGTCTCGACGTCGCCGCGCGCAGCAGCATCGGCGCCGGGCCGGTCACGCGCGCCGAAAACCAGGACAACTGCGTGCTGGTCGGCGCCGACGGCCATGCAGCCCTGCTGCGCGGCGGCGCCGAGCTGCGCCAGCGCGTGCCGGGCTGGCCCGCCGGCCACGTGCGCCTGGCCGTGCTGGACGGCATGGGCGGGCACGGGCATGGGCGCGAAGCGGCCGAAGCCGCCGCCGAAGGCTTGCTGGCGATCCCGGCCTGCAGCGACATCGGCGTGCTGTCGGCCCACCTCGATGCTTTGCATGCCGCGCTGCAGGCGCGTTTCGACGCCCTCGGCGAACACGGGCCGCGCCCCGGCACCACGCTCACCCTGCTGGAAATCCCGCCCCTCGGCGCGCCCCTGCTGTGGCATGCGGGCGATTCGCGCCTGGTCGAGATCCAGCCCGCGGGCGTGGCCCCGCTCACGGTCGACCACGTGCCGACCACGGCCTATGCCATGCTCGGCCTGCTCGGCGAGGCCGACTGGCGGCGCCAGGTGCATGGCGAGCACTGGCCGCAGATCGCCCAGGCTTTTATCCTCGGGAACACCTTTGCCGACCCGCGCCACCTGGAAGACGGCCTGTTCGCCCTCGATGCCGGCAACCTGCCGCCCTGGCTGCGCGCCCTGCCCGACCGCCGCGCGGTGTCGCTGCGGCCGGATTGCAGCTACCTGCTGGCCACCGACGGCTTCTGGTCCTGCGCCGACCAGGCCGAGTTCGTCGCACGCTGGCCGCGCCTGCTGTGCGGGCACGGCGCCGCGGACGGGCTGGAGGCGCTGTTCGCCGAGATGGAGGAACGCCCGCCGGTCGGCCTGCAGCCGGATAACCTGACCGCGATCGTGTTGCGCTTTCGCCCATTCCGGCGCGACGAAACGGCTCTGCCGGCAAACAATTGATTTAAAATAGGAAATAGTGCGTAGAATCAATTTTTAACCCATAATCGCGCGCCACTGCCGAGCCAAAACGCGTAAGCTGGCCCGGTCGCTAGTCAGGCTATTTCCATGAACCGTTGCAGCAATCCCGCGCATCCGCATTGCACCGTCTGGGTGATGCCAGGGGATGCTGCCTGCGCGCACGGTCACCCGCAGCCGGCGCCTGCCGAGTTTTCGCTGCCCCCTGCGTCCGCTGGCGCCGAGGGTTTCGAGACCCTTGCTGGCCCGACCATCGTGGCGGCAGCGGACCATTCGTCGATCCCTGCACCGACTTCCGGACCCATCTCCGCCCCGATTTCCGCCTCTCCCCGGCGCCCGCACCTGCACGTCAGCGGTTTCGACCCGCGCGCGGCCGGCGGGCGCCAGGTGCTGAAACTCGAACTGCGCGGCATGCCGGCCGATTGCGCGCCGCAGGTCACGCTGCTGGCCAGCTCGCGCCTGCGCCTCGAGGGCGGCGAGCGCCACGGCTTCACCCGCACCCTGCGCGGCGACTGGCTGCCGGTCTTCCTCGAGTTTTCCTCGCGCGGGCTGGAGCACGGCCAGTACCGGGTCGAACTCGAACTGCACAGCCGCAGCCAGCCGGCCCGCACCTGGGTCGCCACGCTGCTGATCCTTGCCCCGCGCGCCGACGCCAGCCTGCGCGACATCCACCAGACCTTCCTCGCCACCCACAAGAACGTGCGCGTGCATGCCGACGACGCCTCGATCGCGCGGGTGCAGGCGCGCACCGGCGGCGGGCGGGTCGACATCGACGTGAATGCCAGCAATGCCGGCATCGCCCACCTGGACCTGGATGCGCTGGACGCCCACGGCGGCAAGATCGACCTCGGCGTGACCAGCATCGCCTGGGACGAGGAATTGCTGGAAATCGACGTGCCGGCCCAGCCCGCTATTCACCCTTGCCCGGCCAGCACGGCCTGCCTCGAACTGCCCGCCGGCGACCTGCCGCGTGCGCGCCGCCTGCGCCTGTTCGCGCTCGACGAATGCGTGCTGGGGCGCGCCGATGGCGAGGCCGACATCCTGCTGGCCCACCATCTCGAGCACGGTCCCACGCTGGAAGGCCTGACGCGTCGGCTGTCGGGCCAGCATGCCGTGATCCGGCGCGGGCGCGAAGGTTTCGAGATCGAGGACGTGTCGCGCTACGGGCTGCTGGTTGACGGCGTCTGGCCGGGCAAGCACAAATCGGTCAGGCTGCATCCGGGCATGCGCATCGAACTGACGGCCAGCATTCCCGGCATCGTGACGCTGGAAGTGGCTGCCGTGCTGCCGCACGCGCTGGTGCTGCAGCGCGTGGATGCGGGCATGGCGTACGAGGCCTTGTATATCGTCGATCCGGACAGGCAGCCGGGCAGTGCCGCGCACGGTGGCGCGCTTGGCTTGCCGCTGTTGTTTCACCGCGACGGCGGGTTCTGGGCGGCCGGGACCGGAGGCGACGAGACGCCGCTGACGCCGGCTACCGCGTTCGAGCGGATCACAGGGTGGCCGCGTGGAACGGGTTTTTCAGCGAGCGCGTATCCGGAAATGCGAACAAGCGTCACCACGCGAGCACAGAGCCGCGGGCCCCGCGAGTCGTTGGCTTAAACCGTACGGTGGGCACTCCGTGCCCACGCGGAAGGTGGAGCAGCGATATCGGCATTCCGGCCGAAACATCCGTCCGTCGCAAACGTTTGCAATGATCATTTGCGAACGTCGGCAAGAAACAGGCAGCACGGCCGAAACGCAGTCAACACGACGCACGCATCCGCGTGGGCACGGGGTGCCCACCGTACGGTTGCTGCCAACGCTTCGGTTGGCCGCCCTAATGCCCCAGCGGCAACAACACCAGGAAGATCAACGCGCAGCCAGCCAGCAATGCGGCCTGCAGCCCGAACACGATCGCAGGAATCCGCAGCTCTTCGGGAATGTTCACGATTCGTCCTCCCACAAACCAAGCACTATCGGGAGTCTCCAGCCTACGCCTGCCGCCGGCACATGGCGCACGCTAGCCCTCGATCAATCGCACTCAGGAAACTCCAACATCCCCTTCCGCCGCCGGCAATTCGCGCACCACCCGGAACCCGACGATATCGTTCGACATCACCGCCGAGAACCCATTTCGCAGCGCCGAGCGCAGGTAGCGCGGGTTGTATAGCCAGGAGCCGCCGCGCAGCACCCGCCGCGCGCGGTCGCCGCCCTCTTCCCAGGCGCTGCCGTCGAGCGGCGCGCCTTCGTAGCTGTCGTGCATGACGTCCTGCACCCATTCCCAGACGTTGCCGTGCATGTCATGCAGGCCCCAGGGATTCGGCGCGAACTGGGTCACCGGCGTGGTGCCGCGCCGGTATTCGCCGCGCGCGCCGCCGTTCCAGGTGAAGTTGCCGTCGTAGTTGGCGAGGTCGGTGCCGATGCTGTCGCCGAAGCTGAAGGCGGTTTTGGTGCCGGCGCGGCAGGCGTATTCCCACTCGGCTTCGCTCGGCAGGCGGTAGCGCTGCCCGGTGGCTTCCGCCAGCCAGGCCAGGTAGCGCTGCGCATCGACCCAGGACACGCCGACCACCGGATGCATGTCGCTCTGCGGGAAGCCCGGCGCCGCCCAGTCGACGTCGCCGTCCGGCTGCCAGCGCGTGGCCCTGGCGAAGACGCGCCATTCGCCCACAGTCACCGGGTAGCGCCCCATGGCGAAGGGACGTGCGATGCCGACCCAGTGCTGGGGCGTTTCGCGCGCCAGCCAGTTCTTCTGGGCGCCGGCCGCCATCGCGATCTTGCGCTCGTGTTCGGGTGAGCCCATCTGGAAGCGGCCGGCGCGCAGCACCACCAGTTCCGGCCCCTGGGCGCTGCCGTCGAGGAAGCGGTCGCGCATCAGCAGCGCCGGGGCCTGTCCCGGCTTGGCTGTGTCGGACGCCGGCGCTTCCTGCGCTTGCGCCGCCTTGGCGCGCGCCCGTTCCTGCTCGGCCAGGTAAGCCGCCGCGGCCCTGGCCTGCATGACCTTGCGCTGGGCTTCGTCCTGGGCCTGGCGCGCCTTGGCCACCTCTTCCGCCTGGCGCACGCGCAGCTGCTCGCGCAGGGCTTCGCGCCGCGCCCGCCGCGCTTCCTCGGCTTCCTGGCGCTCGCGGCGCTGCTGTTCGCGGCGCAGGCGTTCGGCCGCCGCCTGGGCCGCCGCTGCCGCCGCGGCTTCGGCACGGGCGCGTTCGCTCGGCACGCGCGCTGCGGGCGGCCTCGGCTGCGCAGGCGCGGCGTCCGGTACGGGCGCCGTCCCTGCCGGCTCACCCGCCACCGGTTCTACCGTCGTCGGCCCTGCTACTGCCGGCTCGACTGCCGCCGGCTGCGCCAGCGGCGGCGTCTCCGCCACCGCGTCCTGCACGGGCGGCGTTTCCGGCTCCGGCGCGGCCCCATCCAACCGCGCCAGCAGCGCCGACACGCTCTCCGGCCGCGTCGCCGGGTCCGGCGCCAGGCCGAGCCGCAGCGCCTGCCACTGCGGCTCGGCCAGCGCCTCGGGGCGGGCCAGCGTGTCGACGGCGCCGGCCGGCAGCGCGCCGCCGACCATGCGGTAGACCATCGCCGCCACCGAATACACGTCCAGCGTGCGGGCCGGCGTCAGGCCGGGCGTGGCCGCTTCCGGCGCGCGGTAGCCGGGCGTGCCGGATACGGCCGGCGCTTCCAGCGGCGACATGGCGCCCTGGCGCGCACGCGCTGCGATGCCGAAGTCGAGCAGCTTGACCTCGCCCCTGGCGGTGACGAAGACATTCGCCGGCTTGATGTCGCGGTGCACCAGGCCGTGCCGGTCCCAGGCATAGTCGAGGGCCTCGGCCACCGGCCGCAGTAAAGCGAGCGAGCGCGCCAGCGGCAGCGGCGGGCCCGACTCGCTCGTTAACATGGCCTCCAGGTCCTCGCCCTCCAGGCACTCCATGATCACGAAGTAGCTGGCCGTGGCCGGGTCCTGGGCCCAGTCGTACACGCGCACAATGTGTTCGTGCGCCAGGCGCCGCGCGCGCGTGGCTTCCTGCACCAGCAGCTTGGCGTGGCTGGCGCTCTCGGTCAGTTCGGGAGAGAGGATCTTCAGCGCCACCTGGGCACTGTGGCCCAGCTCGGCGTGGGTCGCCAGATCGGTGGCCTGCCACACCTGCCCCATGCCGCCGTGCGCGATCAGGCGCTCGAGCCGGTAACGGCGGTTGGCCGGGCCCACATGCTGGCCCTGCATCAGGCCGAGTTCCGTGCCGCGCGCGGCCTGGCGCGCCTTGTCGGGCTGCGCCGGCTCCGGCAGCGCGTGGGCCGCATCGAGGATCGCGTTCTTGCGCTGGTCGAACTCCTGGCGGCTCAGCAGGCCGTCGTCGTGCAGCGCGCGCAGTTCGCGGATCTTGTCGATGGCTGTCTGCATTGCCGTTCAGTCCTGCAGCGGCGTGCCGCAGCTGGCGCAGAAGCGGTCGCTTCCGCCTGCCGGATGGCCGTTGGCACAGGTGCGGGCTGTGACGGCCGCAGCCACCCGGGCCTGCGCCTCCAGCGCCGCCTTGTTGACGTCGTTCTGCAGGGCGAGCAAATCGACCTGGTGACGGCGGTCCTTGTCGACCTCGGCATCGCGCCGCGCCTGTTCCTGGCGCACGGCGTCCTGGGCCAGGCGCGCGGCATCTGCCGGACTCAACCCGCCTCCGGCCTGCACCACGCCGGCCAGCGCAGCCAGCTGGCCGGCATCCATGGTCGCGTGCACGCGGGTCTTCATGTAGTCGGCCAGCACGGCGGCGTTCGGCGCGGCGGCCACGGCCAGCTTGGCGGTGTCGTCCATGCGGCTGATCGATTCGTTGCGCGCGATGTCGATACGCGCCAGCTCCAGCGCGTGTTCCAGCTGGGCGGCGCGCTCGGCGCGTTCGTGGCCGAGGCGGCGCAGTTCCTGCTGCCAGGCCGCTTCCTGCTCGGCGCGGCGCAGCGCGGCCTGGCGCTCGCCCGCCATCAGCTCGACTTCCTTTGCGCGCTGGGCCTGGCGGTGCTCGGCCTCGATGGTGCGCAGCAGCTTTTCGTGCTGGGCAATCGACTCCTGCTGGCCGCCCTCGCGCCGCAAGGCGTCGATCTTCTGCTGCATGCGCTCGGCTTCCAGGCTTTCGGCGCGCTGCAGTTCGCGCAGGCGCTGGCCGCCGGCCAGCTCTTCCCATTCCTGCTCGCGCTCTGCGGCGCGGCGGCGCGCGGCGTTCGCCAGCACCACCAGCGCCAGCTTGGCCGCATGCTCTTCCTCGTCGATGGCGCGGCCCCGCTCGGCCGCCAGGCGCTCGGCCGCGCGCAGGCGCGCCAGTTCCTCGCGCTGGCGCGCAGCGTCCTCGATCTCCTTCGCCTGCTCGACCTTGTTGCGGATCTGCTGGACCAGCAGGGTCTGCGAAAAACGCTGCTGCGCCAGCTGGCGCGCCTGCTGCGCTTCCTGCTGCGCCACTTCCAGCGCGCCGCGCATGCGGATCTGCGCCAGCGCCTGCAGCTGCTTCCACTCGGCTTCTTCGCCGAGGCGCGCGCTACGCTTCTTCGCGACATCGTGTTCCAGCTCGGCCAGCACTTCGCCGGCGCCGCGCGCAATCGCCTCGCGCCGCGACTTCGATTCGGCCACGCGCGCATACAGGTCGATCTCGCGCGCACGCAGGCCTTGCGCCCGCTCCGCGTTATCGAGCGTGCGTTCGGCGCGGTCCAGCGTTTCGTCCTGGCGCAGTTCCATGCGACGCAAGCGCACCCGGGCCGCATGTTCCTCGTGGCGCAGGCGCTTCCATTCCTGCTCGTCGTACAGCTCGTCGAGCTGGCGCGCGTGCTCCATCTGCACGCGCCGCTCGTCGGCCGCCAGCCACAGCGTGCCGATGCGCGCGCGGTTGGCGTCGAACTTGTCGTGGCGCAGGGATAGCGTATCGACGCCGGCCACGCCCAGGCCGTAGGAGGCCAGCAGCAGGCGCAGCGCGCCCTGCAGGCGTTCGTCGAACTGCGGGCGCAGGTCGCGGTTCTGCGCCATCTCGCGCAGCGACTGGCTGGCCACGAATTCGGCTGCCAGCTGGCGCAGCGCCAGCGCCAGCAGTTCGCGCAACTGCGCGCTGCCCACCACGCCCGGCATGGTCATGAAGTGGCGCGCAAAGGCCGGCACGTTTTCCACGCGCAGGCTGACGCTGAAGCGCGCCGCCACCACCAGGTGCTCGGCGGTTTCCAGGTCGTCGAACGCGAATTCGACCGGCAGCGCGTTGGTGCGCGTGATCAGTATCTCGGCATGGCTGTCGCGCAGCAGGTGGTTCAGGCGCGTGAAGAAACCCTCGATCTCGTACTCGCCCTGCGGCACCTCGGTCGCCTGATTGCCCTGCAGGATGTAGGCGCGCGCGGTGGCGGGCACGCGCAGGGTCTTCACGAACAGGCCGGACAGCGCCTCCACGCCGAAGAAGACCGCCAGCTCGTCGGGGCCGGCCACCCAGCGGTTCTCGACCAGCACCGGCGCGTTGCGCGGCGCGCCCAGCGTGATGCCGCAGGCCGCGCAATAGCCTGCGCCGCCCGCATTCTTGTGCGCGCAGCGCGGGCAGCGCGTGCCGCCAAAACCGAACATCTGGAACATGATCCGACTCCCTAGTTTCTCTATCCCTGGCCCGGCGATTCTAGCAGCCGGGACCCGGCGCAAGCGCCTGCCCCTGCCAGAACGCGCGCCGCATCAAATCAATCCGATCCGCTCGACACAGGCCAGGCTCGCGCCCCTGGCGCGCAATCCATCGCGCAGGCCGGGCGGCAAATCCGCTTCCCAGGCGCGCGGCAGCAGCACGCGGTCGCCCGCCACCGCCTCGCGCGCAATCAGCGCGCACTTCGGCGCCAGCCCTTCCACGCCCTCCACCTGGCCGGCATGCCAGGCGCCTGAACAGCCAGTGGCGATGATGCGCCCGCGCGGCAGGAACTCGCGCCCGCGCGCCAGGCGGTCGGCCAGCACCAGCGCCAGTTCATAGGAATTGCCGTGCAGGCCGTCCTGGCCGAAGCGCACCGTGGTGCGCCAGCGCGGCGCGGCCTCGCCGTCGAAGTGGCGCGCGCCGGCCAGCGCCTGGCGCACGGCGTGCTGGCGCGCGCTGTCCAGGCCCGGCGCCGCGACCGCGTCGTCGTCCGGGGCTTCGCCGGGTTCGAGCGGATACACGCTCACCTCGACCCAGCACAAACTATCGTTGATGCCGCCGCTGTGCAGCGGGAACCAGGCGCGCGCGCTCGACACCGATGCCGAGACGTCGGGCTGGCCGCCCAGGGCGCCCAGGTGGCGCAGGTGACGCGGGCCGCCCAGCAGTGCGTCCGCCGGCGCCTGCGCGGCATCGTGGCCGTCGATGCGCCCGCGCTGCCACCCGTCCGACCAGCCCAGCGCCAGCTGCGGTTTTTCGGCCGACGGCAGCAGGCCGCGCACGGTGCGGTCGGCCAGCACCACGGCCAGCTCCCAGTCGCGTTCCTGCGCGCCCGGCGCCCGGTCCATGCTGATCACGACCTGGTCGCGGCTGTCGTAGCGGGCCTCGGTATGGCGCGCCAGGCGCGCCACTTCCTGCATGCGCGCGGCCAGCGCCGGCGCACCGGGCGCACTGCACTTGATGTCGGCGCGCCCGCCGCGCGGACGGCGCGTGGCCGTGACCGTGACGACGGAGCCGTCGGCCAGCAGGCTGCGAAACACCGCTTCGCTGACGGGTGCGCTCATGCGTCCTCCCCTTCGGTGGCCAGCTTGCGCGCACCAAGCGCGTGTTCGAGATTGGCGACGATGCGGTCGGCTTCGTCGAACAGGACTTCCAGGGCGCGGTCCTCGGCCAGTTCGAAGCGCGCCAGCAAGGCCCAGGCTTCGTCCAGCGCCGCTGCCGCCGCCACGCTGTGGCGCGCGCGGCGCAGCTGCTGGCCCGGCGCCAGCGGCTTGCCGGGCGCGGCCAGGCCCAGCACCGGCATGGTGCTCGCCGCCAGGCAGACCAGGTCGAGCCGTCCCAATAGCGCCTGCTGCTGGCGGAACAGGTCCTGGCCGCTGGGCAGCGCCGCCTGGCGCACGCGGCACATCAGGCAAGGCAGTTCGAGGAAGAGACGGCGCAGCGCACGCGCATCCTCTTGCGTGGGATCGAAAGGCGCCCGGTCCGGCACATTGACCAGGGCAGCGCCGGCGGCAGGTGCGGCCGCGGCGGCGGCGGCAGCCGGCGTCGCTTCCACACCGATATAGGGCTCGTCCGCATCGTGCACGGCGCGCGCACGCAATACCTGGGCAAAGTCGCGCCCCGGCCGCAGGTCGACCGGCACGCAGTCGTCGACGGTCACGCCGAAGCGGGTGTACAGCAGCTGGTTGAAGCCGGCCCGGAAGGCGTTCCATTCATCGAGCGTGGTGCAGGGCGGCAGGTCGAGGTTGCCCTGGGCCAGTTCGCGCTGCAGCGCCGCCTCGACACTTGCCGCGAAGCCGGCCAGGGATACGTCGCCCGCCCCTTCGCTGGCCAGGAACAAATCGAAGCGCTGCTGGCTCACGCGCGGATCGGGGCTGTCGACCGCGAAGTGCAGGCGCAGGCCGATCTCGGGCGCGGCGGCAAACGGCACCAGGTCGCAGCCGTAGGGCCCGGGATGGAAGCACCAGCCGCTCTCGCCGTCGACCAGCCCCATGCGCCCGCCGGCGCTGATGCGGCGCGTGCGGCCGCCGCGGTCGACCGCCACGCCGGTGGCGCCGGCCGGCAGCATGCAGCCGGCCGCGATCGGCCGCGCCAGCACGTCGCTGCCCAGCCCTGCCGCATCGAATGCCGGCGCGCGCGCCATGCGCTTGAACAAATCGAACATCATGTCACCGCGCCGGCAGCACGCTGAAGGCGGCCCCGTGGCGCTGGAAGTGGGCGGCCGGTGCCTCGGCGAAGGGCCAGGCGCATTCGCATTCGCCGTCGGCATCCAGGCGCCCTTGCAGGACTTCGGCGCCGGCGCCGTCGAGCACGCGCAGCAGCGCCGCCTCGCGCAGCAGGCGCGCCGCGAACGGCGCCTCGGGCGCCAGCTGCAGGATCACGCGGCAGGCCGCGCCGCCATCGAGGAAATGCAGGCGCCAGTAGCCGTCGTCGGTGGCCAGCTGGTGCAGGGCCGCGCCGCTGTCGGCCGCGCGCAGCATGCCGTGGCTGCCCTGCCAGTGCCCGTCGTTTGCTGCCCCCTTGGCCGCATGCGCGCGCTGACGTGAGAGCGCCAGCGTGCGCAGGCGGCGCGCCGTCAGCGGCGAGGTTTCCAGGGCCGCGCGTTCGCCGCCGGTCAGCGGGCGGCTGCCGTCCAGCGCCGCCAGCAGCACGGCGTCAGCCAGCACCAGGCGGTCGCCCTCCACGCGCCGGTTCAGGAGCAGGTGCTCCTGCAGCTTGCGGTCGATCTCGCTCGTCGTCATCAATTCATCCTCCCGTTCGTGGTGCGGCTTCCAGCCTGGCGATGGCCGCGTCGCGCCGCTTGCGCAGCGTCGGCAGCGACACCGCGTCCAGCGCGGCCAGCTGCTGCATGGTCGGCAGCGCGCCGCTGGCCGGATCGCGCCAGGCGTCGGGATAACTGTCGTCCTCGGCGCCCAGCAGCTTCAGGTACACGGCCAGGCGCACCGGCAGCGAATCGTCTTCCAGCATGCGCCCGGCCCAGCTGCCCGGGTCCTGCGCGGCGCGCGCCGCAGACAGAAAGCCGGGGGGCAGTGAAACCGCCTGCGCGCGCGCGGCGCCGAGCGGGTCGTCGTCCGCCACGGGCGCTGAATGCGTTGGCTCCGCCACCGGCGCATCCAGCTCTTCCGCGCGCGCTTCCAGTATCAGGTCCGGACCCGGCGTGGCGCCATGCGCCGACTCGTCCAGCACGCGCCAGTAATCCTCGATCCAGGCGCCGGCGGTGTCCTGGTCGTGCAGCCAGCCGCTGTCGCGGTTGCTGGAAATCGCCTCGTATTCGGCGATCTCGCGCAGCATGTCGGCGATCTTGTCCGGGCTGTTCTTCAGGCTATCGAAGCGTTTCGACTTCGTGTGCAGGGGCCCGGGCGCGCCGCCGAAGCGCTCCAGGCTTTCGCTCCAGCGCATGATCCACTCGGGGCGGCAGGCCGCGATCGACTGCAGCTGGCGCACCTCGATCGGCACGGTGAAATCGACCGAACGGCCGAGGATGGCGCCGACCTGCGCCGTGTGCTCGCGCCAGCCGGCGAACAGGCGCGCGATCTCGCCGTAGGCCGTGTCGAGCATGCGGTAGGCGTACAGGCGGTTCGGGCTGCAGGGGCGGCCGCAGGCTACCTGGTAGTTGTCGGCATCGACCTTGTCGCGCAGGAGCGCGAACATGTCGTTGACCTTCTTGCGCAGCAGCGCTTCGCCGCCGGCCTGGCGCCAGAAAGCGGGCGCACGCGCGTGCTCGGCGGCGAGCGCCGTGCAAAAAGCGTCCCAGTCGGCCTGGCGTGCGCCCAGCTCGAAGGCCAGGCCCAGGGCCAGCTCGCCCACCGTCTCGCCGTAGCTGTTGCCATTCGCCTGCGCACGCGCCGTGCGGCCGGCCGCGTGCAGCGACTCGGCCAGCTGGTCGACGTACAGCGCCAACGCTTGCCCCGGCGGTGCGGCTTCGATCAGCTCGATCAGGTCGACGCGCGCAAAGACGTCGAGCGAACAGGCGCCCAACAGTTTCCTTACCTGCTCCCATCCAGGTTCCTGGTACCGGGTTCCCGGCAAACGCATACACCTTCCTCTTGTATCTGCAATATGTCCGTCAGATAACGAACTTTGCAAATCATGCCATACAAACATGTAATCGAGGCGCGCTGGAGAACCTTAGTTACCCTTCTGTTCAGGCTTTTGCGCCAGCATCGAGCGCAGCAGCGCCGCCACGACCGGCGCCGCGTGCTCGCCGCCGGTGGCTTCGGATCGGCTGACAAAGGCCGCAAACGCCAGGCGCCGGTCCTGCCCAGGCAGGCTGCCCGGTTCCAGCCAGCCGGTGAACCAGACCGTGGCCAGGCCGGCGTCGCCGACCGGCGCGGTGCCGGTCTTGCCGTACAGGCCGGCGCGCAGGCCGTCGAACTCCGGTGCGCGGAAGGCGCCCGCCGCGGTGCCGTGGGCGACCACGCCGCGCAGGCCGGCGCGGATGCGGTCCAGGCGCACGCCGAGCCTGGCGCCGGCTTCGCTGCGCGCCTGCGCTCCGTCGAGTTCCAGCAGCAGGCGCGGCGCAATCGCGCGGCCTTCGCCAACGGCGCCGGCCGCCAGCGCCATGTGCAGCGGCGTGGCCTGCATGCGCAGCCCGATCGCCATCTGGCGCAGCTCGTGGCGCGAGCCGACCGGGTCGCTGGCGGCGACGCTTGCCTGCAGCGCATCCCAGTTGCGCCAGGCATAGTCGCCCGGCAGCAGGCCGCCGTCCAGGTGCAGCGGGCGCTCGAAGCCGAGGCGGCGCGCCATCGCCACGCTCGGGCGCACCGCGTCGAGCGCCGCGCCGTCCAGGGCGCGCAGGCTGGGCGCCCCGCCTTCTGGTTTCCCGAGCAGGCTACGGTCGCCCAGTTCCGCGGTCCAGGCGAACCAGGTGTTCAGGCTGTAGGTGAGCGCCTGGGCCAGGCCCAGCTTGCCGTCCTGGGCGCGGCGGTCGAGGTGCTGGTCGCGGAAGTTGGTGATGTGGGCGGCGCTGCCGAGTGGATAGCTGGCGGCGTCGGTGCGGAAGGCGTAGCCGCCGCGCGCGGCCGTACCGTTGATGGCGGCCAGCGGCATGCCGTCGAGCAGGGCATCCAGGCGCGGATTGGCCTGCGCCGCCAGTTCCAGGCCCAGCGCACTGACGATTTTATACGTCGAGCCGGGGCTGCGCTCGGCGCCACCGTCGTGCTGCAGGGCCGCCTGGCGCAGCGGGCTGCGCGCCGGATCGACGCGGTCGAAGTCGCGCAGCTCGCTCCACGGCGCCGACGACGCCGGGGCGCCGGCCTGGGCACTGGCGGCGGCCAGGATGTCGCCGCTGCCGGTGTCGAGCAGCACCAGGCCCGCCTGGCGGCCCGGCGCCGGGGCCGCGCCGCCGCTGCAGCGCGCCCCGTCCCATTGGCCGCGGCGCAGGCCGACGCAGTCGAGCGCGCCCTGGGCCGCGCCCTGCAAGGCCAGGTCGAGCGTGAGCCTGGCCGCGTGCGGGCGGCCGTTCGGCGCAGGCAGGCGGCCCAGCATGCCGGCGATGCTGTTCGCATGGCCTTCGCGCAGACCGAGCAGCGTGCCCAGGCCGGCACCGTGCGCGGCTTCCAGCGCACGCCCGCCCTGCCACAGCGGCGCGCCGTTGCGGTCGGCCAGCAGTACCGGCACTGGCGCCGCCGGAGCGACCCGGCTCGCATCGGGCAAGGGCTGCCAGCGCAATTCCCGCCCGTCGAGCGCCAGGTGGCGGTAGGCCGCGTCGCCGGCGCTGCCCAAGTTGGCCATGTCGAGCGGCGCCGCCTCCAGCACCACGCGCCGCGCGCCCGGCTGCAGGGCCAGCACCAGTTCGCGCACGTCGTCGGGCCGGGTGCAGGCGCGCCCGCCGCAGGCCGGGCGGGTGTCGACCAGCTCGGCGCCGCCGATGCCGGTCATGCGCCCGGCGAGCATCAGCTCGATGCGTTCGCCGCCCCGGGCCGGCTGCGGCAGCACCAGCGCCAGCCGCGCCGACTGCGCGCCGGCCGGCCAGTCGGCGACGCGGCTCCAGGCTTCCCAGCCGTGCGGCAGGCGTTCGAACAGGCGCGCCGCCGCCAGCGGCATGGCCGTGCTGGCGCCGACCGCTACCGGGCCGGCGCTGGCCTGCCAGCTGCCACCCAGCGCATTCGGACGCAGGCGCCAGGCCAGCAAGCGCCGTTCGCTGTTAAAGACGCGCACCTGCTCCAGCACGTAGGCGCCGTCGGCGCGGTGATGCAGGCGTTCCAGCAGTTTCAGGCCGGCGGCGTCGAGCACGACACCGTCCCAGCTGTGCAGGTCGCCCGTGCGCTGGCCCGGTTCGGCGGTGCGCCAGCGCGCAAGATCGCGCGGGGCCACCTCGATCAGACCGGACGGCGCCAGGCGGATCAAGCCGCGCTCGCGCAGGCTGTCGAACAGGGCGCCGTCTTCCAGGCGCGGCGCGGCCTTGGCCGGCACCCGGTATTCGCCCGGGGCCAGCATGGCCGTGCGCAGTTCGCCCTGCGCCGGGAAGGCCGCCACCAGCGCGGCCGGGACCGGCCCGGTAGCAGGCAGCCAGCGCTGCAGCACCAGTTCACCCGCGGCCGGACAGGCCGCGCTGGCGCGCCGCATCACGCGCAGCGCGCCGGCATCGCCCCAGACCAGCCAGCCCTGCCGGCCCAGCTTGGCCTCGCCGCCTTTATGGATGGCGCCGGCGCCCAGGTCGCCGATCCAGCGTGCCGCCGGGGCGCCGCTCCAGCTCAAGCGCAGCGGCGCGCCGCCCGTGGCGTTGCCGGCGATGTCGAGCTGCGGCATCGCCCCGCTCGCCAGCACCACGTTGCGCAGGGTAATGGGGCTGGCCGCCGTTTCGTTGCGCGCGGCCCAGCGCGCCACGTCGGCGAAGGGATAGCCGACCCGTACCGGCGAAATGCGTCCGCTGGCGCGGTCGAGCATCTGCTCGCACAGGTCGATCACGACCGGGCGCTCGGCGCGCATGCCGGCCACCACCAGCAGTGCCCCGCCGCCCTGCGGGTTCAGGCTGACGCCGGCCTGGGCCGGCACGCTGAACGCCAGGCCGGGCAGCGCCGGCTGGAAGCCGTCGAGCTCGCGCACCAGGCCGGAGCCGGCGCTGTTGCCAGCACTGTTGCCGGCGGCCGCGGCCAGGGTGCGCGCGTGATGGGCAATCAGGATGCCGCCACCGATAGCCAGCGCCAGCGCGGCCACGCCGATCCAGACGCGGGGACCGGTCTGCGGACGCGCCTGTCCACTTCGCTCTGCCGCAACGGCCTTCACCGGCGCCGTGCGACTGCCGGCACGCAGGTTGCGTGCACGCCGGCGCGCCCGGCGGTTCGATGCCAGCCCGCCCAATACCGTGGCGATCATTCCCCCCATTGCTCTCCTTCCGCGCGGCTCCGCTGTGGCCGCTTATCGCGCAGGTCTAGCGGAGGGAAGGGGAAAACAGGCAGATACGGCCGCGTAGACGGACGTTCGGCGCCGTTCCTGTGCAGGTCATCCCGCCTTTTGTGCGGCTCGTCGCAATCCGCTGTCACCCTGGACGGCCCTCGGATACAGTGCATCCATCGAAACCCCACCCGCAAGGAGAACACCGTGAAGATCGCCAAGCACATGGAAGTTGTTTTCGTCGTTGCCCTCGCCGCCGCCGGCTCGTTCAGCTACTTTGCCGACAGCGTGCCGCAAGCGCATGCCCGCCCGGCCGTCATCCAGGATTCGAGCATCGCCACCGAAACCAAGATGGCTGTCGTGGTCGTGAAAGGCAAGCGTCCGAGCGCCGCGGAAAAACAGCAGATGCTGCTGGCCGATCGCCGCGCACCAGGGAGCGTGATTTGATGTCCCGCGCGTGCTGGGCAGTGCCGGGTCGTGGCTGACGACCCAGGCATGCCCGGCGGCGGTTTCCCCTTCTCCTCCGTTACATCTCCCCTCCTCATTCATCTCCGGCTGTCACACTGATACAGCAATCTGTTTCAGATGTAAGCACATGCGTCAAACGCAGCAATCCCCTCAAGCGGGCGCTATAGTGAATCATCCGCTTTGGATTTGGAGAACGAACATGAAACGCCTCACTCTCGCTGCCCTGATCGCCCTTGGCGCTGCCGCGTACGCACCGCTGCCTTCGATGGCGCAGGGCCTGGAAGTCTATATCGGCACCGCGCCGCCGGCGCCTGTCTACGAACGCATCCCTGCCGCACGCCATGGCTACGTCTGGGCGCCGGGTTACTGGGAGTGGCGCGGCCGCCGCCACTTCTGGGTGCCGGGCAGCTACGTGGTCGAGCGTCCGGGCTATGTGTACGCGCCGCCAGCCTGGCACCAGCGCGGCGGGCGCTGGTACATGAGCCAGGGAGCCTGGTCGCCGCGTGACCGCTATTACGCGAACAACGACCGCTACTACGGCCCGGACCGCCGGCATGGACCGGACCGCGGCTGGAACGACCGCGATCACCGCGGCGGCAATTACGGCCGCAACGAAGGGCGCCGCGACTACGACCGCGATGGCGTGCCGAACCGGTATGACCGCGACCGCGATAACGATGGGGTGAGCAACCGCCATGACCGCGACCGGGATGGCGATGGGGTCGGGAACCGCCGGGATCGCAATCCGGATAATCCGTATCGCCGTTGAGTGGATAGCCGATAGCGGAATGAGAAGCGCCTCGGGAGAGGCGCTTTTTTTATTGAGTGGCCGTTGGCGGATTTCGCCGATGATCAGTCGATGAGACCGCGTGGACACAGGTGTCCACCCTACCGAGGCAGTTGTAGGGTGGGCTCTTGAGCCCACGCGGTACGGCGGTGAAATCGTCGCGCGTGAGTTATTTCTTCAAATGCTTGTCAAGGAAGGCGAGGATCTTCGCGCTGGCCTCCGCCTGGTTCTTTTTCTTCGAGAACCCGTGCCCTTCATCGGCAAACACCACGTACTCGACCTCGACCCCATTCTTGCGCACCGCCTCGACGATCTCGTCGCTTTCCGGCTTGATGACGCGCGGGTCGTTGGCGCCCTGGATCACCATCAGCGGCTTGCGGATGCTCGCGGCGTGGAACAGGGGCGAGGTGGCGGTGAGGAAGGCCTTGTCTTTCACCGGGTCGCCGATCTCGTCGTACAGGGCCTTGCGCTGCGATTCCCAGTAGGGCGGAATGCTCTCGAGCGTGCGGATCCAGTTGCTGACGCCGAAGATGTCGATGCCGACCTTGAAGGCTTCCGGACGGAAGGCCAGCGCCGCCAGCGTCATGTAGCCGCCGTAGCTGCCGCCCATGATGCCGATGCGCCCCGGGTCGACCCAGCCCAGGCTGGCCAGCCAGGTCTTGGCCTCGACGCAGTCCCACAGCGGCTCCTGCCCGTGCTTGCGGTCGTCGGCGGTGAAGAAGGTCTTGCCGTAGCCCGAGCTGCCGCGGTTGTTGATGCCCAGGACCGCATAGCCGTGGTTCACCAAGTACTGGATCTGGGCGTTGTAGCCGCGCATGGTCTGGCCGCCGGGACCGCCGTGCACGTAGACCACGGCCGGCACCTTGTTCGCGTTCGAGGCGCCCTTAGGCTTGTAGAAGATCGACGGGATCACCGTACCGTCGAAAGAGGTGAAGCGCACCACCTCGGCCTCGACCAGGTCGTTCGGGTCGATCTCCGGGCTCAGGCTGCGCGTCAGCTGGGTCGTCTTGTTGCTGCGGAAGTCGTGCACGTACAGATTGTTCGGCGAGCGGTCGCCGTTCACGTAGAAGGCCACCAGGTTGCCGCTGTCCGAGAACACGGCGCCGCGCATCTCACCGCCGCCGGTCTTCGGCAGCGCCACCGGTTTGCCGGTCGCGCCGTCGGCCACGCGCATGCGGATGCTGCCGTCCTCGTTGACGTAGCTGATGCGGTGCCTGCCATTGCGCGAGTAGCCGGTGCCGGCGATGTCCCAGTCGGCCTGTTCCACGTCCGTGACGGCGCCCGTGGCCAGATCGTAGGCGCGGATGCGCGTGAATTCGCCGCCGTCGTTGGTGGCGAACAGGAGGCGCTTCGAGTCGGGGTCGAAGTCCTGGGCGCTGTAGCTGGCCGTGCCCTGGTGCTGCGAGATGTGCTTCGTTTCGCGGGTCTGCACGTCGTACAGGTAGACGTCGCTGTCGGCGGTGGTGTTCGGCTTGTCGAGCGCCAGATAGCGGCCGTCGCGGCTGATGGCGGACACGGTGCGCCCGGTCTCGTTCTGGTAGACCAGGGTGCGTGCGTAGGTCTTCGCGTCGTAGCGGTAGAGGTCGAAGTATTTCGGGTCGCGCTCGTTGGTGCTGACGTAGAAGGCCTTGCCGTCGGGCTGCCAGCCGGCAAAGGCGGCCTTCAGCTTGGCGCCCGGCGTCAGGTCGCGCTCGGCGCCGTCGAGTTCGCGCACGTACAGGTGGTTCTGCTCGTTGCCGCCCTGGTCGCGCGTGAACAAGATACGGTCGTCGTTGTAGAAGAAGCCGACCGCATAGGTGCTGTCCGTGGTCGAACTGGTCAAGGCGCGCGGGGTGCCGCCGCCGACCGGCAGCACGTAGGCGTTGAAGATGCCCGAGGCATTGCTGTTGAACAGGACCTGCTTCTCGTCGCGGCTGAAGGAAGCGCCGTTGACCGAGGTAGTGGCCATGAACTGCTCGATGGTGTAGCGCTTGGGTTGCTTTTGCGCCTTTTGCGCGGCCTTGCCGGTGGGCGCGGGGGCGGCTGCCTGGGCCGGGGACAGTGTGGCCGCGATGCAGGCGGCAAGCAGGGATACACGTACGGCCTTCTGGAACAAACGCATGGGCTCTCCTCTGGAACGACGATATGAATGACGCAGCGAAATAACGCCAGGCAAGTGTTGCAAGCTTTGCATGCCGTGTCAACGCCGCCGAAAGCGGTTATGCTCACGCCATGAACGACCTCGACCGCCTGCAAGGCGCCGCCAGCAAGACCGAACTTGCCGCCAGCCGCAAACTGGCCCTGCGCTCCAACATTCCCTTCGAAGACGCCCTGCGCACCACGCTCACCGCGAGCGCGGGCGACGCCGGCCTCGACCGCCTGCTCGACGCACGCGCCGCCCTGCGCGCCGCCGAGGCAGCACGCGCCCTCGCCCGCCGCGCCGACCGCGACGCCGCCAGGGAAGCGGCGCGCGAAACCGCCCTCGCCCTGCGCCGCCTGCGCCAGGAAGGCGCCCCCACCGCCTGGCGCGGCTGGTTCGACGGGTCCGCCAAGCCGAACCCGGGCCGCTGCGGCATCGGCGCGCGCCTGCTCGGGCCGGGCGGCGAGGCCGTCGAGCTGTCGCAAGCGGCCGGCTACGGCAACAGCAGCGAAGCCGAATACCGCGCCCTGATCCTGCTGCTGGAAACCGCCGTCGCGCAGGGCGCCGGGCCGCTTACCGTGTACGGCGACAGCCAGGTGGTGATCGATGACGTGAACGGCGCCCCTGCCGACAGCGCCGCCGTGCTGCGTCCCTTGCGCGCACGCGTGCACGCGCTGCTGGCGCAACTGCCGGCGGCGACCACGCTGCGCTGGATACCGCGCCACAAGAACGGCGAAGCCGATGCCCTGTCGCAGCGCGCCACCGCGGCGCCAGCCGACGACATCGAAGCAATCCATGAAGGACACGAATGAACGACCATACCGCGCCGCAGCCTGAACTCGCCGCCTGGCGCCCGCGCCTGGCCGCCATGGCCGCTGCCGCTGCAAACGACGACGGCGCCCACGACGCCAGCCACCTGGAGCGCGTCTGGCGCAGCGCCGCGACCCTGCTCGGCCACCACCTCGATGCCGACCCGCTGGTCGTGATGGCGGCCAGCTACCTGCACGACCTGGTCAACCTGGAAAAGGACGATCCCGAACGCGCCCAGGCCTCGCGCCGCTCGGCCCTGCTCGCGCGCGCGCTGCTGCTGGAGGCCGGCTTCCCACCCGGGCGGCTCGACGCCGTCGCGCATGCGATTGAAGCGCACAGCTTTTCGGCGGCGATCGTTCCCACCACCATTGAAGCGCGGATCGTGCAGGACGCCGACCGGCTCGACGCCCTCGGTGCGGTGGGCCTGGCGCGCATGTTTTCCATTTCCGGCCGCATGCGCCGCGCCCTGGCGCATCCAACCGACCCGCTGGCGGAAAACCGCGAGCTCGACGACCGCGCCTATACGCTCGACCACATCGTACTGAAACTGGCGAAACTGCCGGACATGATGCAGACCGCGGCCGGGCGCGACCTGGCCAACGAACGGCTGGGCAGACTGCTGGTATTTCGCCAGGAGTTCGCGGCGGAGTGGCTGGGAGCGGCGACCGCCGCCTGAAGCAAACCGACAGTCACATTTTTCGGCCTCAGGCATGATGGCATTGTTATAATTGCCTGAATGAAAACTTCTTCGTTCCCCGGCCGCGTGCGCGGCCTGCTGGTCGCCGCCGTCCTGGCCGCCGACCCCGCCCTGGCAATCGACACCGAGCCGCGCGGCCTGCGCGCGCTGCGCATTGCCAGCGCCGATGTTCCCGCCATCGACGGTATGCTCGACGACCGCGCCTGGCAGCGCGCGCCCGTGTTCGACGGCTTCCACAAGCACCTGCCGCGCGACGGCGAGCCCACCGCCAAGGGCATGCGCACCAGCGTGCAGCTGGTGGTCGACGACGACGCCCTGGTGTTCGCCATCCGCGCCTGGGACCCCTCCCCCGAGCGCCTGCGCAGCGCCCTGGCGCGGCGCGACAAGGTCGACGCCGGCCAGGATTTCATCGGCATCTGGATCGACCCGGCCGGCCATGGCCGCGCCGCCCAGTTCGTGCGCGTGAACATCGCCGGCGTGGTGAGCGACGGAATGCACCGCGCCGACGACGACGAATCCGACCTCGGCCCCGACTTCCCGATCGACGCCGCCGTGCGCCTGCTGCCGGACGGCTACAGCATGGAAGTGCGCTGGCCCCTGTCGAACCTGCGCTTTCCCTACGCGGGCGGGCGCAACTGGCGCGTGATGGTCGAGCGCAGCATCCCGCATGCCGACGGCACGCTGCTGGCGACGGCGCCCTACCGGATCGACGCCCTGAGCCGCCTCAGCTTCCTGCAGGAGATCGAGGGCATGGACGCCACCGTGGCCTCGGTGCGCGACCGCGGCTTCGTCGAGTGGCGCCCGGAACTGACGGTGCGCAGCGCGCGTGCCGCCGCGCCCGGCCAGCGCGTGCGCGGCAGCGACACGCAACTGGGCCTGGAAATCAATGCCCGCCCGCGCGCCGACTGGGTCTTCAATGCCACCTTGAACCCGGACTTCTCGCTGGTCGAGATCGACGAGCCGGTATCCCAGGGCGCCGGCAACATCGCCCTCAGCCTGCCGGAAAAGCGCGGCTTCTTCCTGGAGAGCGCGGACGTACTCAGCCTGCCCCTGCCGGCGTTTTATTCGCGCACCGTGAACGACCCCGAGTACGGCCTGCGCGCCACCTGGCGCGCGTCCGACATGGACGCCACCGCCATGAGCCTGCGCGACGAGCCGGGCGGCCTGGTCCTGCGCGGGCGCCCCTACGAAACCCTGGAAGCGGTGCAGGCCGGCCGCAGCGTCGCCAGCCTGGTGCGCGCACGCTGGCATGGCGAAGGCCTGCTGCTGGGCGCCTTTGCCTCGCAGCGCGACTACCACCGTTTCGGCCGCAACGACGTGCTCGGGCTGGACGCACAGTGGCGCGCCGAAGGCGAGGACGGCGTGCAGCACCAATTGTCGGGCGTGGCGATGGTCTCGCGCACGAGCGCCGGCTTCGGCGAGGATGCCGTCGTCGGCAAGGTGCCGCGCCGCTCGGGCGCCTACCTGTGGAACAAGTACCTGCACAAGACCGAGCGCTGGTGGCACGAGGTCGAGCTGGAGGCGATCGCGCCGGGCTTCGCCAACGACAACGGCTTCGTGCCGCAGGCCGGCATCGCGCGCGCCAGCGGCTCGCTGAACCGCATCCTCGGCTCGCAGACGCTGGGCGCGCTCGAACTCTACGAATTCGAAACCTACCTGGGCTTTCACGAGATGCGCACCCTGGCCGACAAGCCCACCGGCCAGGCCGGCGGCGAGACCGTCGAGCGCAGGCTGCGGCCCGGCGTCTGGATGGCGGCGCCGCTGCAGACCGGCCTCTGGGCCGAACTCGGCTTCGACCGCCAGCGCGCCCGTCCCGGCGGGCGCCTGCACGACACGCGCGTGGTCAACCTCGGCATCGAGACCAAACCGGCGCCCTGGGTCGCGCGCATCGCGGCCGAACTGGCGCTGGGCCGCCAGCTGGACGCCGACGCCGACCGCGTGGGTCCGGGCGGACAGGCGATCCTGGACGTCGACCTGCGCTTTCCGATCAGGCGCGGCTGGTCGCTGGAACTCGACCACCACCTGAACCGGTCCTGGGTGCGCGGCACTCTCGGCACGCCGGCCTTTACCGACACCGCCTGGCGCTGGCGCGCGATGCTGCACTTCAGCCCGCGCGACTCGCTGCGCCTGCTGGCCCAGAACACCTGGGCCGCAAGGCGCGACGACGGCATGACCCAGCTTGAAGCATGGAACGAGCGCCAGGTGCACCGTTCGCTGCTGTACCGCTACCAGTGGCAGCACGGACGCACGCTGTCGCTCGGGGTGACCAGCGACAAGCTGCCGCTGGTGAAAGAGCGCAGCACCGCGCTGACCTTCAAGTTGCAGTGGGAAGTCTGAGGGTGCAGTCTGCCGGCCGCTGCCGGCTCTGCACAAGCGGTGTAAGATCGTTCTTTTTTGGCAGGACCATTCCATGCTGCAGAAGGCTGCAACGCACCGGGCCCAGACCGGCAACCTGAACTTCGTCCTGGTCAGCGTGTTCATCGACGTCATCGGCATCGGCCTGATCGTGCCGGTGATGCCGCCGCTGGTCGGCCAGTTCGTGCAGGGCCGCGACGAGCAGGCCCTGTGGTACGGCATCCTGGCCACCGTCTTCGGCCTGCTGCAGTTCGTCTTCATGCCCATGCTCGGCGCCATCAGCGACCGCATCGGCCGGCGCCCGGTGCTGCTGTATTCGATGGGCGGCATGTGCCTGAACTTCCTCGTCACCGCCATGGCCCCGAGCCTGGCCTGGCTGTTCATCGGCCGCGCCATCGGCGGCGTGTCGGCGGCCAGCATGTCGGTGGCGATGGCGTACGCCTCCGACGTCTCCACGCCCGAGAACCGCGCGAAAAGCTTCGGCAAGATCGGCGCCGCCTTCGGCCTGGGCTTCATCTGCGGCCCGATGCTGGGCGGGCTGCTGGGCGAATACGACCTGGCCCTGCCCTTCTACGCGGCGGCCGCGCTGGCCGGCGTGAACCTGGTCTATGGCTACTTCTTCGTGCCGGAATCGCTGCCCGCAACGACGCGCGAACCCTTCAGCTGGCAGAAGGTGAACCCGTTCTATGCACTGCGCAAGTTGCTGGCGCGGCGCGCCATCCGCGGCCTGGTGGTCGTGTTCGCGCTGACCACCTTCGGCCAGATCATGACCCAGACCACCTGGGTGCTGTACACCACCTTCCGCTTCGGCTGGACCCCGCGCGACAACGGCATCGCCATGTTCTGCGTCGGCCTGGCCGCGGCCGTGGTGCAAGGCGGGCTGGTGTCGGTCCTGATCCGGCGCCTGGGCGAAGTGCGCCTGTCGATCATGGGCCTGGCCTCGGGCGCCATCACCTTCGTCCTGTATGGCCTGGCGACCCAGGGCTGGATGATGTACGTCTTCATCTGCTGCAACCTGCTGGCCTTTGCGGCCGGCCCCGCGTTGCAAGGCATCGTCTCACGCGACGCCGGCCCCGGCGAACAGGGAGAGCTGATGGGTTCCCTGCAGTCGATCAGCAGCCTGGCGGTCGTGGTGACGCCGCTGATCGGCACCTCGATCCTCGGCGCCGTCAGCCACCTGCCGCCCGACGACTGGCGCATCGGTTCGAGCTTCTTCCTGTCGGCGGCGATGCAGGCGCTGGCGGTGCTGGTGGCCCTGCGCTGGTTCCGCCGGCGGCACCTGACGGCATGACGCGCGCCGCATGAGCGTGCTTGCGGCTGGCATGTCGGGCACAGTGGTGATGGCCGTGCTGGCCGCGGCGCTGATGCACGCCGGCTGGAACGCCATGCTCAAGACGAAAGGCGACGCTTTTCTCTCGACGGTGGCGGTGGCCGTCAGCGCCGGCCTGCTGTGCGCACTGGCCCTGCCCTGGCTCCCGCAGCCGGCGCCCGCCAGCTGGCCTTATATCGCCGCCTCGGCCCTGATCCACGTGGTGTATTACGCGCTGCTCATGGCCACCTACCGCGACGGCGATGTCAGCCTCGCCTACCCACTGATGCGTGGCTGCGCGCCGCTGCTCGTGGCCTCGTTCGGCCTGGCCTTCATGGGCGAGCGCCTGGGCGCGATGCAGTGGCTGTCGATCTGCCTG
Source organism: Massilia sp. IC2-278 (assembly GCF_020708045.1). GTDB lineage: Bacteria > Pseudomonadota > Gammaproteobacteria > Burkholderiales > Burkholderiaceae_D > Telluria. The sequence goes on along the minus strand of NZ_JAJFES010000001.1, from coordinate 380,028 downwards.
ATCTGCGGCGGCGTGCTAGCGATGACCGGGCGCGCCCGGACCAACACTGCGGTCAGCCGCCGCACCACGTTGCTGGCGCTGGCGTCGGCCGCGACCATCGCGGCCTACACGCTGGTCGACGGCGCCGGCGTGCGCCTGTCGCACGCACCGGCCGCCTACACGATGTGGATCTTCGCCGCCACGGCGCCCGGCGTCGCGGCGCTGGCCCTGCGGCGCCGGCGCGAACTGCTGCCGTTTGTGCGCAGCAATCCGGCTCTGCCCGGCGGCGGCGCGCTGTCGGTCGGCGCCTACTGGGTGTCGCTGTGGGCGATGACGCAGGCGCCGGTGGCCGCGGTGGCGGCGCTGCGCGAGACCTCGATCCTGTTTGCCAACGCGATTGCGGTGCTGGTCCTGCGTGAACGCGTAAGCCCGCTGCGCGTGGCCGGAGCAGCATTGATCGCCTGCGGCGCGGCGGCGATGCGGCTGCACTAAGCGCCAACCGGCGCCTGCACCCGACCCGGGTGGTGCGGCGCCGGCCTCGGACAAGCGCCTACTGCTTCGAGCGCTTCAGTTCGAGCATCAGCTCGTCGATCTTGTTCTCGAGTACCAGGTTCGATGCGCCGACGAAGTACCACATGCAGGCGAAGTTCACGAGCGGGATCAGGGCCAGGATGGTCCAGAGCACAACGTTGCGCCCCTTTTGCCTGGCCAGCATATTGGCAGGAACCGCCATCAGCAGCGACAGCAGCAGCATTGGGAGGAAGGAAATGAACAGATTCGGCGATGCAGCATCCATGGATATGGTCTTTATAAAATGGGGTCATGCCGGGCCTGGCCAGCGCTGCCGCACAGGCCCGGCAACTTGTCAGAACTTCGCCTCCACCGTCGCGCGCAGCGTCACGCCCACCGGGAAGCTGCCGCGGCGCAGCACCAGGCCGCGCCCATCTTCCAGGTAGCTGCTGCTGGCCTTGAAGTCCTCGTCGAGCAGGTTCTGCCCCGCCACGCGTAGCTGCAGCTTGGGCGAGAACTTGTACAGCACGTAGGCTTCCAGGTCGCGCCGCGTGTCCATGACCGAGGTCTGGCGCTCCGACACGCGCACCGTCATGCCCTGCTTGTAGGCGAAGCTGGCGCCGGTGCTGACCTTGCCGGCCTTGTAATCGATGCCGAGATTGGCCGACAGCGGGGTCTGGCCATCGAGGCGGTTGCCCGGGCCGGGCACGCCGTCGACTTCCGACCAGTTGCGGCTGATGCTGGCGCGCAGGTCGATCGCCGGGGCGCCGTCCATGACCGCCTTCAGCGGGAACTTGGCTTCCAGTTCCAGGTTCTTCGAGACGGCCTGGCCGGCGTTCATCGGCATCGCCACCCAGCGCATGCCGTCGAAATCGATGACCGAGCGGGTGTAGCCGTCGATGCGGCGGATCGAGGCGCTGGCCGAGAGCAGCGCACCTTCGGCCCAGTAGTGCTCGTACGAGGCGTCGAAGCCCAGCGCCAGTTCCGGCTGCAGGTCCGGATTGCCCTGGTAGTCGGGATCGGTGGAGCGGTTGTCGACCGAGGTCTGGCGGCGCGGGATCAGGCTGGAGACGTTCGGCGCCTTATACGTGCGGGTGACGGCGAAGCGCACCTGGTCGCCCTTGGTGTCCGGGATCTTCCACAGCGTTTGCAGCACCGGGCTCCACACGCTCGAACGCGAACGGCCGGTGTCGAATGTGTTGCCCGAGGTGCGGGTGCGGATGCCTTCCCAGCGCGCGCCCAGGTACACCGACAGGCGCGGCGTGACGCTCCACTCGTCCTGCGCATACAGCGCCAGGCGCGAGACCTGGGCCTCGAATTCCTCGCCGTCCGGCAGGCCCGGAAACACGGTGCGTCCGGCTTCGGTCTCGACGCGGCTGTCCTCGCGCGTGTTGTAGCCGCCGTCCCAGCCCATGCCCAGCGCGTGGCCTTCGAAGATGGTCTTCGAAAACTTGCCGGTGCTGGTCACGCCGCGGTCTTCGCCTTCCGAGACGATCAGGTTGTCGAGCGCGCGTGCGGCGCCGGCGGGCGTCAGGCGGCGCGAGGTGCTGTCGTTCTCGCCGCCCTGCACGCCCAGCTTCATGTCGAGCTTGGCGCCGGCTTCCATCTTGTGCACCCAGTTCAGCTCGGTGCGGTAGAAGCTGTTCTTGTTGTCGTTAGCCAGGGCCAGGTCCGGGTAAGGCGCCGCAGCGCCGATCGTGGTCGTGGCCGTCTCGTTCGTGCGGGTCCGGAAGCGGCCCGAATTCAGGAAAGTCTGCGAGGTGAGCGTGTCGCCGTTCTCGAGATTCCAGTTCAGGCGCGGCGCCAGGTTGAAGTAGCTGAAGGAGCCGTCTTCCACGCCAACAGTGCTGCGCGCCTGGGTCTGGACGCCGGCGCCGCTGTAGGCGTCCTCAAACACGGTGGCGGTGCGCTCGAAGCTTTCGTGCGCGCCGCTGCCCGAGATCGAGTACGACATCTTGCCGACCTTGTCCGACAGCTGCAGGTTCGCGTTCGGCCCGCGCATGCCGCTGCTGGTACGGCGCATGCCGACCTTGATTTCGCGCTGGCCGGTGCGGATCGCCTTTTTCAGCACGATGTTGATGGTGCCGGCCACCGACTGGGTCGAGAACTCGGCGCTGGCGGCGCGCAGCACTTCGATGCGTTCGATGACGTCCGGCGCCAGCGACTCGATCGAGAAGCCGGCCGGCGCGCGCTCGCCGTTGATCAGGATCTGCGTATAGCCGGCGCCCATGCCGCGCATGCGGATTTCGCCGCCGCGGCCATTGCTGCTGTTGACGGTGATGCCGGGCACGCGCTTGAGCACGTCGGTGACGCTGGTATCGCCGTACTTGACGATCTCTTCCTGGTTGACCACGATCTTGGTGGCGGTATCGTCGCGGCGCGGGTCGTAGGCCTGGGCCGCGCCCTTCACTTCGACGCGCTGCATCGTCTGCCCGGCCTGGGCGGCTTCGCCCTTCTTGACCGTCGTGTCGGCTGCGGATTGCTTGGTTTCCTGCGCTTCTTGTGCGTACAGCGGGAAGGTGGTTGCCAACGCGGCGGCCAGCAGCGTCAGGCGAATCGGGGAGAGTCGGGCGTGCATAGGGAACAGACAATGATAGGAGCCGATATTGTCTGCGAGATCACATCCTTTGTGTTGCCTCCGAGAATATTTTTTTGATATGCATGTGCTGTTACAAGGCCATTGCCTCATGCACCGGTACAAGAATCATTCATTGGCCTTGGTTGCGTAATTCTTGATCGCGTCGTATATCTTTTGTTCGTAAATCCCTTGGGCGAACGGGATGGTATTCGAACGGTAATAGCGGTTGCGCACATCGACCACGTACAGATTGGTCGGCGAGGTATTTCGAAAAAAGTTGGCGAAGCGTTCCTGGTCCGCCGGCGCCATGCGGTTAATTGGCGGTGATTCGAAGGTCAATACGGATGTTCCGCGTGGGCGCAGCTCCGCCACTCCCGTTTCGTAGCGGATAATCCTGAGATAGATATCCAAGTAATTTCCCTGCCCTAGATCGGCTCTCAGCAGCGCCTGGGGTTTCAGGGAGGTGGAGCCATCGCCCGAGTTCGATATCGCGGCCGTGACCTCGATTTTGGAGTCGGACTTGGCGGCCCGCTCGGCGAACTGGGCTACTTCGGTTTCCGCGAGCGCCAGCGTGTTTTCCTGGCTACGCAGCAGCGCTTCGTCTTCGGCCAGGCGCTCTTTAAGTTTGTCACGCGGCAATTTCAGAACCTGCTCATCGCGTAGCAGCGCCAAGGGGAAATCGAAATCGGCGCTTTCCACACTTTCCGTCGCGCTCTTGGCTGGCGCGTCCGGCTGCTCCAGAAGTATTGCGGCTTTTTCCCTCAACTTCGAATATTCGCCGCGTCGCTCTACCAGATTTTGTCTGTAACGCTCCAGCTCTTGCTTCATTGCCTCGACGTTGAATTTCTTGTCACGCTCCAGCAGCATCGGCGGACCGGCGAGTTTCTTGAAGTTGCTGAAGCCGGGCATGCGCGCGATGTCCACCTCTGCCGAGGCGCTCTGGTTAATGCCAGTGATTTCGACGGAAATACGCGATTGCTTCAGGTCGACGAAATTACCGGCAAATGCGGCCAGCACCACGACACCGCCGACGAAGAACTGCCACACATTCGTGACGAACCTGGCGACGCCGTTTTTAATCGTATCGATCGCGTTGTTCATACCGTTTTCGGGCAACGATGCATGCAGGACGGCGCTCATCAGATGGACTGTCCTGAACTTGGACTCATCCACAATGGCGAAGTTCAGCCGCACCGCCCGGGCGCGCTTCTTCCAGTGGCGTCCGATTTGCTGTTGAATTGTCCATTCTATCGGGCACGCCCGTTATAATTCCGGATAACTAAAGCTATGAGGCCAACACCGTGTCCCGCATAAAAGTACTGCCACAATATGTCATGCCCAAGCAGGCGCTGACCTCGTTTGCCGGACGCGTCGCCGGCGCCCGCGGAGGCGCAATGACGACCCGCCTGATCCGCTGGTTCGTCGGCAAGTACGGCGTCAACATGGCCGAGGCGGCCAATCCGGACATCGCCAGCTACGCCAGCTTCAACGAATTCTTTACCCGTCCGCTGGCCGACGGCGTGCGGCCACTGGCCCAGGCCGATTTCGTGTGCCCGGTGGACGGCGCGATCAGCCAGTTCGGCGCCATCGACGACCACCACATTTTGCAGGCCAAGGGCCACAAGTTCACCACCACCGAACTGGTGGGCGGCGACGCGCAACTAGCTGCGCACTTCCGGCACGGCAGCTTCGCCAATCTCTACCTGAGCCCGAAGGATTACCACCGCATCCACATGCCCTGCGACGGCCGCCTGACGCGCATGATCTACGTGCCCGGCGCCCTGTTCTCGGTGAATCCGACCACGGCGCGCGGCGTGCCCGGCCTGTTCGCGCGCAACGAGCGCGTGGTGTGCGTGTTCGAGTCGGAGCAGTTCGGCACGTTCGTGATGGTGCTGGTCGGCGCGACCATCGTCGGCAGCATGGCGACGTCCTGGCATGGCGTGGTAAACCCGCCGCGCATGGCGCGCATTTGCGACTGGACCTACGACACCACGCCGGTGGTGCTGAAGAAGGGAGAAGAGATGGGCCGCTTCCTGCTCGGCTCGACGGTGGTGATGCTGTTCAAGGAAAAGACGATCGGCTTCAACAAGGACTGGGCGCCGGAGCGTTCGGTGCGGCTCGGGGAATTGATGGGCAATCGCCCAGTTTGATGTGACGTGCGGTGGGTTCGAGAACTCACCCTACCGGCATTCACGGCGTGAGTCGCCGTAGGGTGGGTTCTCGAACCCACCATTGCCAGCGTCCCCGAATATGCGTAGGGTGGGTTCTCGAACCCACCATCGTTAGCCAGACAGCTCAGGCAATCACCCGCCCCACCATCTCGCGCAGCGCCAGCCCACCGCCACCGATCAGCAGCGCGAAATACGCGATCGTCAGCACATTGGCGACATAACCCAGCAGCACGCACACGCCATCGCGTTGCAGCAGCCCGATGGCAAAGAACAGCAGCGCCACCGCCGGGAAGGTATTGCTGAACGGGATCAGCCCGAACGGCATCATCAACAGCACGGCGCCCAGGATCAGCGACGCATTGTTCATGCGCTCGGCCGGGCCGTTGGCCACCAGCCAGGCGATGCGGTTCGGACGGCTCACGCGTTCCAGCCGGTGCAGCAGAGGCAGCGCCTTGCGCAGCATGGGACGCAGCTTGCGGGTGGCGATGGTCTTGTGCGCGATGCGCTCGGGAATCCAGAGTTCGCGCCGCAGCAGGCGCGCCATGCCGATCAGCAGGATGGCCGCGCCGAACACCGTGCTCACGCCGGGGATCGAGATCGGAATCAGGAACACCAGGGTCAGCAGCGCGGCCAGGATCAGCAGGCCGTCGTTGCCGACGCGGTGCACCAGTTCGCTCAGCGTGATTCCGGTGCGCGGCAGCGAACGGATCAGCGTGCGGATGCGCAGGGACAAGGCTTCACCGTGCATGAACCAGCCCTCTTATTTAGGACGGTAGATGGCGCACAGCTTGTTGCCGTCCGGGTCGCGCACATAAGCCAGGTAGAGCGCACCCATGTTGCTTTCGCGCAGGCCTGGCGGGTCTTCGATCGAGACGCCGCCCTGGGCCACGGCCGTGTCGTGGAACTGCTGCACCTGCTCGGGCGAATGGCACTTGAAGCCGATGGTGGCGCCGTTGGCGCAGGTCGCCGCTTCGCCATTGATGGGTTCGCTAACACCGAAGCTGTTGCCGTCGTGGCGGTAGAACAGCCGGGTGTGGCCCGACGATGCGACGTTGCGCACGGCTTCGCCGGCGCCGAGGGTGCCCAGCACCGCATCGTAAAAGCGTTTCGAGCGTTCGATATCGTTCGAACCGATCATGACGTGATTCAGCATTGCTTGTCTCCATGGTTAGCCGGCGTGGATGCGGCCTCGAGCGGCAGTATAGATGAAGTGCCGCGCGGCGCGGCGATCCGCGTCGCCCCCTCATGGAAAATCCAGCCTTGGTGAGGATTCGATAGTTTTCCTCGCGCCAACTTCCCCTACAATCGGACGCTCCGGCCCCGGCCCAGCATCCTCATCAGGAACTCACATGTTTTGTACTTCGTGCGGCGCCCAGGCGGGCGCAGGCAGCGCCTTTTGCAGCCAGTGCGGCAAGCCGCTCGCCGCAGCCCAGCCCGCTGTGTCGCTCGACAAGGCTGGTAGCCAGCCGATGTGGCGCCCGGGCCAGATGGACGAGGAGATGCCGGACGGCGTGAAGGGCTGGAGCTGGGGCGCCTTCCTGCTCAACTGGATCTGGGCGATCGGCAACCGTACCTGGATCGGCCTGCTGGCCATCATTCCCTACGTCGGCTTCCTGGTGGCGATCTGGCTCGGCTTCAAGGGCCGCGAGATGGCATGGCGGGCCGGCGGCTGGCAGAACCTCGATCACTTCAACCGGGTCCAGAAAAACTGGTCGCGCTGGGGCGTGGGCATCGTGCTGGCCTTGTTCATCTTCGGGATCGTGTCCGCCGTGCTGATTCCCGCCCATATGGCCGACGAGCGCACCACGGTTGCCGACGGCACGCCTTACGACGACTTCGACGACATCCTGCCGGCAACGCCGGGCACGCGGCTCGAGCGCGGCAGGTTCAACAGCGCTGCCGTCCCCCTGTCCGCCTCGCTGAACACGAGTGCCGGCATACTCAAGCGCACCAAAGGCGCGGACGGCAACTACCGGATGACCGTCAGCGGGACGCCGCTGTTCAAGGGCGAAGACGCGCAGTGGCAATTCCCGGTACGCAGCTTCAACCAGTCGAACGGACGCGAAGCCATCCTGATGGCCAGCAGCGGCGGGCGCGGCAACAGCTGCGACACGCTGTTCTTCTTCCTGCTCGTCGACGCCGACCGCGTCAGCAACACGCCCTTGTTCGGCACCTGCGCGGCCCAGGGCCGCTACCGCCAGCGCGGCGACACCATCGCGCTGGAACTGCCGAAGACGGGCGGCGTGTCGCAGATCCTGCTGCGCAACGGCGAGGTGATCGAGGATGGACGCACGATCACGCTGGACAAGCTGAACGATCCGGCGCGGTAAGCGCCCGACAGACATGCGGACGCGCCCGGTTCAGCGCACGCTGACGGCGTCGCGCGCCGCTTCGTCCAGCAACCAGTCGCGGAAGGCCTCGAGCCGGGGCAGCGTCGCGCATTCCGGCCGGTGCACCACGTAGTACGCCAGCGGCGAAGGACAGGCGATGTGCGGGAACAGGCGCACCAGGCGGCCGGCGCGCAGGTCGTCGTGCGCCATCGCGCTGCGCGCCAGGGCGACTCCCTGGCCATCGACCGCCGCCTGCAGCACCGCGGCCGAATTGTTGATCCGCAGTCCGCGCGCGGCGCCGGTGTCGGCAACGCCGGCCAGTTGCAGCCAGTGCCGCCACGACGGGAATGCGGCGCTGCCTTCCAGCGATACATCATGGATCAGGGTTTCGCCGGCCAGTCCGGCGGGTTCGGCCAGCCGGCCCGGCTCGCGCAGCAGGGCCGGCGAGCACACCGGATACAGCTCTTCTTCCATCAGCTTGTGCGCCGCCAGGCCGGGCCAATTCCCGGCGCCATAGCGCACGCCGATATCGATCCGCTGCGCCACGAAATCCACCGGCTTGTTGCTGGTGTCGAGGCGCAGGTCGGTATCGGGCCAGGCGGCCTGGAAGCGCTCGATGCGCGGCAGCAGCCACTTGGCGGCAAAGGCCGGACTCACCGTCACCGTCAGCACGCCATTCGCCGCGCCTTCGCGCAGCCGCTCGAGGCCCAGCAGCAAACGGTCGAAGCCGGCACGGATATCCGGCAGCGCCCGCTCGGCAGCCTCGGTCATAACCAGGCGCGCGCGTCCGCTGCGGCCGCGCTCGAACAGGGGCGACCCCAGCCATTCTTCCAGGCTGCGCACCGACTGGCCAACCGCGGCCGGGGTCACGCTCAGCTCTTCGGCCGCCGCAGAAAAGCTTTTGTGGCGGGCACTGGCCTCGAAGGCACGCAAGGCGTTCAGGTAGACAAGAGACGTCATGGCGGTAAAGTTTTTCTTTCAATGACCGATAGTTTATCCCGTTTGCCGCCGTGCGGCGCCGCAGCGACAATCCTCCTCATCGGCGCGTCACCCGACGCTGCCATCATCACGAACAAGGAGTTCACCATGGGCAAACAATTCGAAGGCAAGAAACTGCTGGTCGTCGGCGGCACCAGCGGCATCGGCCTGCAAACCGCACGCACCATCCTGGCCGAGGGCGGCCACGCAGTCATCGTCGGCAGCCGTCCCGACAAGACCGAAGCCGCACGCCTGGAACTGACCGCGCTCGGCCAGGTCAGCGCCCTCAACGCCGACCTGGGCGACGCGTCAAGCCTGGCCGCCCTGCTCGACACCCTGGAGACGCACCACGCCGACATCGACCTGTTGGTGAATGCCGCCGGCGTGTTCTTCCCCAAGCCCTTCCTCGAGCACGCCGAGGCCGACTACGACCGCTACATGGCCCTGAACAAGGCCGTGTTCTTCATCACCCAGAAGGTGGCCGCCGGCATGGTCGCCGCCGGACGCGCCGGCGCCATCGTCAACATCGGCTCGATGTGGGCGAAGCAGGCAATTGCCGCCACCCCGTCCTCGGCCTACTCGATGGCCAAGGCCGGCCTGCACGCGCTGACCCAGCACCTGGCGATGGAGCTGGCGCCCCACGGCATCCGCGTGAACGCCGTAGCGCCGGCGGTGGTGGCCACGCCGATCTACGAAGGTTTCATCCCCAAGGAAGACGTGCATAATGCGCTGCAAGGCTTCAATGGCTTCCATCCGATCGGGCGTGTCGGCACGCCGCAAGATGTTGCCGATGCCGTCGCATTCCTGCTGTCGGACAAGGCCGGATGGGTCACCGGCGCCATCTGGGACGTGGACGGCGGCGTCATGGCCGGGCGTAACTGAGGCGCGCGCGCCCCGCAACCGTGGAGAAACGATCATGCTCGTGAATGCAGACTTCGGCCGGCGCGCCGTCGTGCGCCCCGGCGACTACGAATGGGTGGCCTCGCCCCAGCATGGCGTCGAGCGCGTCATGCTGGACCGGATCGGCGCCGAACAGGCGCGCGCCACCAGCATCGTGCGCTACGCGCCGGACTCGCATTTTCCACGCCACGCGCATCCCGGCGGCGAGGAGATCCTGGTCCTGGACGGCGTCTTTTCCGACGACGCCGCGGATTACCCGGCCGGCTACTACCTGCGCAATCCGCCCGGCTCGGTGCACACGCCATCGAGCCGCGCAGGCGCCACCATCTTCGTCAAGCTGCGCCAGATGACGGCCGGCGACAACCGGCAAGTGCGGGTCGATACGCGCGCACCAAGCGCCTGGCGGCGCGACAGCGACCGCGCGGTCTGCCTGCTCTTCGAGAGTGCATGCGAACAGGTCTGCCTGCTGCGCCTCGACGCCGGCGCCGCCGTGTTCGAGGGGCCGCTGGAAGGCGCCGAGATCCTCGTGCTCGCGGGCGAGCTGCTGGCCGACGGCGAGTGCTTCGCGGCTGGGGCCTGGCTGCGCTTGCCGGCCGGGTCCTGGCCGGATTACCGGGCAGGAGACGCCGGCGCACGCATCTATCTGAAGCTCGGCGCCCCCATCAACGCGGATGGAAGCGGCCGATGAAGCGTGCACGGATTGCCATCATCGGCGGCGGCCTGGCCGGCCTGTACGCGGCCAGCCTGCTCGAGCAACACGGCGTGCACGACTACGTGCTGCTGGAAGCGCGCGGCGACCTTGGCGGACGCATCCTGTCCGTCACTGCGGGCGAAGCGGACGCGCACGGCAGCTTCGACCTCGGTCCCACCTGGTTCTGGCCCACCATCCAGCCGCAGCTCGACCGCCTGGTGCGCGACCTCGGCCTGGAACGGTTTGCCCAGTACGAAAGCGGCGACATGCTGGTCGAGCACGGCGGATTGCCTATCCAGCGCATGCGCGGCTACATCAATGCGCCGCCCTCGATGCGGCTGCCTGGAGGCATGGCGGCGCTGATCGGGGCCTTGCGTCAGCGTCTTGTGAGCCCACACATCCTGGCCGGCCACGTGGTGCGCGAGGTGCGCATGCCTGGCGCGCAGATGGAAGTGAATGGGGTGGATGCCCAGGGTGCTTCCTTTTCCTGGCAGGCGGAACACCTGCTGCTGGCCTTGCCGCCACGCCTGGCGACACAGACGCTGGCCTTCGATCCTCCGCTGCCGCCGGCCCTGGCGAGCCAGTGGCACGCGACTGCTACCTGGATGGCGCCGCATGCGAAGTACGTCGCCGTGTACGCGTCGTCGTTCTGGCGCGAATACGGTCTGTCCGGCGAAGCGCGCAGCGGGCGCGGACCGATGGCGGAAATCCACGACGCTTCGCTACCCGGCGCCGGCGCGGCGCTGTTCGGCTTCCTCGGCATACCGGCGCAGCTGCGCGCGACGCTTGGCGAAGATGCGCTGCGCACGCATTGCCGCGCGCAGCTGGTGCGGCTGTTCGGTGAAGAGGCAGGCCAACCGGTGGCGGAATTCGTCAAGGACTGGGCGGCCGATCCGTTCACGGCCACCGCAAGCGATCTGCATGCCGGCCACGGGCACGGACAGGCGCCGGATACTGGACCGGATGCGGGCCCGTGGGTGGGGCGGCTGGCCGGCATCGGCAGCGAATGGTCGCCGCAGTTTCCCGGCTACCTGGCGGGCGCTATCGAAGCTGCCGAGGCAGGCGTGACCACGGTGCTGGCGCAGGGGCCGCGACGGGCCGCGTGAGGTCCCGCCTGCGCGTTCAGTGCGGCACGCGCTCGTCGGGCCGCAGCGTCAGCACCCGCACGCCATTGCGCGTGACCGCCACCGTGTGCTCGAACTGCGCCGACAGCTGCCCGTCGCGCGTGACCACGGTCCAGCCATCGTCCTCGGTGACCACCGAACGGCGGCCCCCGTTGAGCATCGGCTCGATGGTGAACACCATCCCTTCCTGCAGCACCAGCCCGGTCTGCGGTTTACCGAAGTGCAGCACCTGGGGCGGCTCGTGCATCTCGCGGCCGATACCGTGGCCGCAGTATTCGCGCACCACCGTGTAGCCGTTCTTGCGCGCATGGCGTTCGATGGCGTGGCCGACGTCGCCCAGCCGCGCCCCTGGGCGCACGGCCTTGATGCCCTTCCACATCGCCTCGTAGGTCACCTGCACCAGCCGTTTCGCCAGCGGCGCGACCTCGCCCACCAGGTAGGTCTTGCTGGAGTCGGCGATGTAGCCGTTCTTTTCCAGGGTGATGTCGAAGTTGACGATGTCGCCGCTTTGCAGCAGCTCGGTCGGCGACGGCACGCCGTGGCAGACCACGTGGTTGCGCGAGGAATTGAGCGCATAGGCGTAGCCGTACTGGCCCTTGCTGGCCGGGCGCGCCTGCAGTTCCTCGACGATCACGCGCTCGGCCAGGTCGTTGACCTGCATGGTCGACATGCCGATCAGGTCCAGCCTGTCGAGGTGGCCGAAGACGCTGGCCAGCAGGCGGCCCGACTCCGCCATCAGTTCGATTTCCTCGGGCCGCTTGGTCATAGCGCCGCCACTTTCACCGGCTGCGGCTTCACGCCGGCCGCCTTCAGCTCGCGCGCGACGATCTCGTTGAAGCTGAGCGAAGGATTCAGCTCGCACAGCATGCCGACCTTGATCCAGAACGCGGCCTGCGCGTTGATCGAGCGGCAGGACACGACCGTTGCCTTGCGCACCTGGTCGTGCAGTTCGTCGTCGATGTTCACGATACCCATACTATTCTCCATATACGAAACGTATACGGATTATATGCAGAGTAGCGATGCCCGCGCAACCGGCTTTTACTGAGCGAGCGCAGGAACCAGGTCGTGCAGGCGGGCGACCTCGAAGGTCGGGCGTGCCTCGGACCCGTTCGGCGCCCGGCCCGGATTGAACCAGCAGCTGTCGATACCGAAGCGGTTGGCGCCGAGGATATCGGCATCCAGCCTGTCGCCGACGATGATGGTCGACTCCGGCACAAAGGCGCGCGCCATGCCGGCGGCGTAGTCGAAGATGCGCACGTCCGGCTTGGCATGACCGCAGGCTTCCGAGGTGGCGACAAAGGACAGGAAGGCGCCGAGGCCGGAACTGGCGATGCGGCGCTGCTGGATGTGCTCAACGCCATTCGTGACGATGCCGATCTCGCCATGTTGGCTGAGCGTCGCGCACACGTCCAGCGCGCCCTCGACCAGCACCACGGTCTCGGGCAAGGCGTCGAGATACAGGCGGCTGGCGGCTATCGGGTCGAGTGCAAGGCCGTGCATGGCGAAGGTCTGGCGGAAGCGTTCGACCTTCAGGAAGTCCTTGTCCACCAAGCCGAGCTCGAAGCTGCGCCAGAGGCCCACGTTGATGGCCTGGTAGTCCTGGAACACGGGCTCGATGGCGTCGCCGTAGCCGAGCGCGGACAGCGTGCGGACAAAAGAGAGTTGTTCGGATGCCCGGAAGTCGAGCAGGGTGTCGTCGAGGTCGAAGAGGAAGAGTTGGTGCCGCACTGGTGCTCGAAGGATGGTGGCTGAGCCCTTCATCCTAGCATGCGGCTGCCGGGGCGAAGTCAGCCGGCCGTGGCAACGCCGAACACCTCTTCCATCATGTCGAGGAAGGCACGGGTCTTGGCCGGCATCAGGCGCCGGCCCGGGAACACGGCCCAACCTGTCGCCGCCGGCAAGTCCCATTCGGGCAGCACGCGTACCAGTTCGCCCTTGCGCACCAGCGGCTGGGCGAACAGTTCCGAGCTGGCCGCGATGCCGGCGCCGCTGCAGGCGATGCGCGCCAGCAGGTCGGGCGAATTGGCTGTCAGGCGCGCCGGCAGTTCGCGCTCCCACCTGACCTTGCCGCGCGTGAGCGTCCAGCGCTGGGCGCCGCCGCTGCGGCTCAGCAGGCACAACAAATCGTGGCCGAGCAGGTCGTCGGGGTGCTCGGGCAGGCCGCGCACGGCCGTGTAGCAGGGCGAGGCGTACAGGCCGAAGCGCTGCAGCGTGACGCGGCGCGCGTTGAGCGAGGCATCGTCGGGCAGGTCGCCCATGCGGATCGCGATGTCGAAGTTCTCCGCCACCAGGTCGACCCGGCGCGGCGACAAGTCGAGTTCCACGTTGACGGCCGGGTAGCGCTCCAGGAAGCGGCCAATCATGGCGCTCATGCCGAGGTTGGCGAAATCGGCCGGCAGCGAAATGCGCAGGCGCCCGCTGGGCGCGGCCTGGCGGTGCTGGGCCAGGGCGCCGGCCGCTTCGGCTTCTTCCGCCACCTTGCGCGCATGTTCCAGCAGGCTGGCGCCGAACTCGGTGACGACGAGTTTACGCGTGGTCCGCTGCAGCAGGCGCTCGCCCAGGCGCGCTTCGAGCAGCGAGATGCGGCGCGAGACGGTGGACTTGGGCAGGTTCACGCGGGTGGCGGCCTGGCTGAAGCTGCCCGCCTCGACGATGCGGGCAAAGAGCAGCAGGTCGTTCGGTTCGACTTCCATGGGATTGTTCCACTGGCTGAATAATGTTATCCATTCTAACGGCTTCCGGATCGATTATGGAATGGTTAAAGTAAGCCCATCGACACACCAATCCACCAGAACAAAGGAAGACACCATGAACATCCTGCAAATCACCTCCAGCCTGCGCGGCGAACAATCCGAATCGAACCGCGTTGCCAACAGCATCGTGGCGAAACTGGTCGCAGCGAACCCGAACGCGAACGTCGTCACCCGCGACCTGGCGCGCCAGCCGCACCCGCAACTCGACGAAGCGGCCCTGGGCGCCCTGTTCACCCCGGTTGAATCGCGCACTGCCGAGCAGTCGGCCCGCGTGGCTCTGGACGACGCCCTGATCGCCCAGGTGCAGGCTGCCGACGTGGTGGTGATCGGCGCGCCGATGTACAACTTCGGCATTCCGGTGCAGCTCAAAAGCTGGTTCGACGCGATTGCCCGCGCCGGCGTCACCTTCCGCTACACCGAGAACGGTCCGGAAGGCCTGCTGAAGGGTAAGAAGGTTTTTGTTGCCACCGCACGCGGCGGCATCTATCCAGCGGACGCCGACCCGCAAGTGCCGTTCGTGCGCATGCTGCTGAACTTCCTGGGCATGACCGACCAGACCTTCGTGTACTCGGCTGCGCAATCGATGGGTCCGGAAGCGGCCGCCAAGGGCCAGGCGGAAGCCGACGCCACCGTCGCAGCGGCACTGGCTTAAGATTATTTGCCGCTCAGGCGGCGCAAGCAAAGGAGAAGATGATGACTGCAACGATTCAAACCCAAAGCGTGAACAAAGCGCGTGGCGTCGAGCGCGTGATCGCCGGCCAGTACGTGATGGACGGCGCGGGCGTGAAAATCAACCGCGTCCTCACCAACACCCTGCAGCGCCGCCTCGACCCCTTCCTGATGCTCGATGCCTTCGGCAGCGACAAGGCAGGCGACTACATCGCGGGGTTTCCGGAGCACCCGCACCGCGGCTTCGAGACCGTCACCTACATGCTGGCCGGGCGCATGCGCCACCGCGACAGCGCCGGTAACGAGGGTCTCGTCACCGACGGCGGCGTGCAGTGGATGACGGCCGGACGTGGCGTGATCCACTCCGAGATGCCCGAGCAGAACGAAGGCCTGATGGAAGGCTTCCAGCTGTGGCTGAACCTGCCGGCGAAGGACAAGATGATGGCGCCGTGGTACCGCGACATCCCGAACGAACAGGTGCCGCGCTTCACGCTCGATTCCGGCGCGACGGTGCAGGTGATCGCAGGCGCAAGCCACGGCGTGGCCGGCGCCGTGCAGCGCGAAGGGACGGAGCCGCTGTACCTGGACATCGAGCTGCCGGAAGGTGCGATTTTTGAACAGGCCCTGCCCGCCGGCCACAATGCCTTCATCTACGTATTCCGTGGCGAAGCGGTCGTTGGCGGCAAGGGCGTGCCGCAGACGCGCATGGCGATCTTCGACAATGCCGAAGGCGCCGATGGCGTGGTGGTCAAAGCCGCGAAGCCGACCCGTTTGCTGCTGATCGCGGGCCGGCCGCTGAAGGAACCGATCGCGCAATATGGTCCCTTCGTGATGAATACCCAGGCCGAGCTGCAGCAGGCGGTCGAGGACTTCCGCTCCGGGAAATTCGCAGCCTGAACGCCTGGCCGCACCCATGGCGTCGTTGCATCGTCTCGCCGTACTAGCGTACTGTCTTCGCCGATGCGCCTTGCCCTGGATGCGGCCAGACGTTCAGCATAAAGGTTTATGCGTGGGCGGGCGGTCGTTCGATCGCCCACTGCGCTTTCGATTACACTCACGGCATGTCTACACCGTACTCCTTCCAGCCATGCCGCTGATGCCCATCGTGCTCGATCTGCTGTCGAAAGCCAGCCATGCGCTCGGCTTCGAGACCATCGATCGCTTCCCCGCCGGCCACGCCTATGCGCGCACGCGCTGGGACCGGGCCTACTTCGACATCGCCTCCGACCTGAAGCCCGACGCCATCGAGCGCGCGCTGTGCGATTCGATCGCGAACACGCCGTCGATATTCGCCCACATCGTCAATCCCACGCCGGCCATGCAGCGCACCCTGCTCGCCGTGATCGACACGCGCCTGCGCCGTAGTTGCAACGCGCCGCTCGACCTGGTCGCCCTGCTGGTCGAGGCCTACCGCAGTCCGCATACGCTGGAAGCGCGTCCCGGCCTGCGCGCCGCCATCGAGGCGACGCAGGGGCAGGACATGCGCGAACGCGTGCATGCGACGCTCGCCTTCCTGGGCGCCATGCCGGCCGCCTTCGACGTCATCGAAGCACGGGATTGAACAAGGGCTTGGCCAGGTTGCTCGGCACGTAGCGCTCGCGCAGGCGCATGAACGGCGTTTCCACCAGCACGTAGAGCAGCCAGCCGCCCAGTACCGACAGGGCAAGCAGCACGAGAATCGCCGGCGCCGTTTCCGGCCCATAGCCGATTTCCGCCAGCCATGCGGCGCCGAGCGCGCTCACGCCGCGGTGGGTCAGGTAGATCGCGTACGACCACAGCGCCAGGCTGGCGGCGCCGGGAACACGCAGGTCGCGCAGGAGCGAGCGCTGCGACAGCGCGGACAGGATCAGCAAGCCGAAACCCATGCCGAGTGCCGGCAGCCCGAACACCGTCACCGCAAAGCCGTAGCGCTTATCGAGGAAGCACCAGAATGCGCCGCCGATGATGGCGAGGCCCGCCACCAGCGCCGCGTTACCGTGGCGCGTGAGCGCGGCCCAGACGCTCGCGTGGCGGTTCTTCAGCAAGGCCAGCGCCACGCCGGCCACCAGTTCGTCGAGCCTGCATAAGCTTGAGTAATAAATGAGCTTGTAATAGAAGTAAGTCCCATACTTGTTGCCGTCGACATGGGCGCTCCACAGATCGGCGCGCAGCAGCATGCCGCCCACGACGACCAAAACAATCGCCATCCAGGCCACGCCGATGCGCCAGCGCAGCGCCGCGCCGATCATGGCCAGCGCTGGCAGCAGCAAGTAAAACTGCTCCTCGATGGCCAGCGACCAACTGTGTGAAAAACCGGTGCCCGGCGGCAGGCCGATGTTCTGGGTAAAGCTGAGGTAGCGCCACAGCGGCAGCAGGTCGGCATGCTCGCGCCAGGCCGGCCACAGGAAGTACAGCGCCAGCACCACCCAGAAATTCGGCAGCGTGCGCAGCAGGCGGCGCGCATAGAAGTTTTTCAGCGACAGACCATGTTCGGTACGCAGGGCCTTGAAAATCTGGTTCCCGATCAGGTAGCCCGACAGGGCAAAGAACAAATCAACCCCGGTCCAGCCGATGCGCCCGACCCAGCCGAAGGTGTGGTCGTCGTTCGACACGAACAGGGTGTAGTGGTGCAGCACCACCAGCGTCACGGCGAGCGCGCGCAGGGTGTCGAGTCCATGTATGCGGCTACTGAGGCGGGCACTGCGGGAAGAAGTCATTGGAAAGAGCGAGCTTGCGAAGGTGGCAATGATGCCACGCGCCATCCACGGCAGCCAGCATTTACCGATAAAATGGCAGGACCGATATTTCCTTGGATCACCATCGCATGAGCTCCGCCCGCAATTTCCAGTTTAAATCCGTCACCTATACCGGCCTCGGCCAGGGTCCGCGCGTCATCATCATGGGCGCCACCCACGGCAACGAAATCTGCGGCACCGAAGCAATCAAGCGCGTGATGGCCGAGCTCGATAGCGGCGCCCTGCGCATTGCCGCCGGCAGCGTCACCTTCGTGCCGATCGTGAATCCCCTCGCCTACCAGAAGAACGAGCGCAACGGCGACCGCAACCTGAACCGCAACCTGTTCCCGAAGGACGATCCGCAGGATTTCGAGGACCAAATCGCCAACTGGCTGTGTCCGCTGCTGGCCCAACACGACGTGCTGCTCGACCTGCACTCATTCAACGCCGCCCACGGCGAGCCCTTCGTGATGGTCGGCCCGGTCAACAACGACGGCGACCTCGAACCCTTCCGGCACGCCGAGAAGGAGCGCGCGCTGGCGCGGCGCCTGGGCGTGCGCCGTTTCGTGACCGGCTGGATGGCGGCCTACGGCGGCGGCGTCAAGCGCCGTTCGCGCGGAAATGCAGCCGAACTCGAAACCGTGCTGCGCTACGGCGTCGGCACCACCGAATACATGCGCACTACCGGCGGCTACGCGCTGACCCTCGAATGCGGCCAGCACCTCGACCCGCGCGCACCGGAAGTGGCCTACCGGGCCATCATGAATACCCTCGCCTTTTTGAAACTGGTCGATGCGCCGGAGCCGGAGCCGGTCCCGTTCGACGAAATGGAAGCGCTGCAGATGGTCGTGGTGCACGACAAGACGGACGCCGCCGATGCGTTTTCCCGCAGCTGGGCCAGTTTCGACCCGGTGATCGAGGGCGAACAGATCGGCACCCGCGCCGACGGCACGCCGGTCGTGGCCGAGTTCAGCGGCCGCATCCTGTTCCCGGACGCCAATGCCAACGCCAACTCGGAGTGGTACTACCTGACCCGCCCGAATCCGGAATTCGGCCGCTGATTCGGCCGCTGATCCGTACAATTTTGTCCGCCGCCAGCGCCATCCGGCGAGTGCGGCTAGAATCTGGTCAGGCATGCAAGTCCACCCCACAAAGGAGAACAGGATGACTGACCAGTCGACGCAATATCAACCGCCCAGGGTCTGGGTACCCGCCGCCAACGGCGGCCCCTTCGCCAGCATCAACCGCCCGACCGCCGGGCCGACCCACGAGAAGGAACTCCCGGTCGGCAAGCACCCGCTGCAGCTGTACTCGCTGGCCACGCCGAACGGCGTGAAAGTCACCATCATGCTCGAGGAGCTGCTGGCCACCGGCCACAAGGACGCCGAATACGACGCCTGGCTCATCAAGATCAACGAGGGCGACCAGTTCGGCAGCGGCTTCGTCGACGTCAACCCGAATTCGAAGATCCCGGCCCTGCTGGACCGCAGCGGCGATGCGCCGGTGCGCGTGTTCGAATCCGGTTCCATCCTGCTCTACCTGGCCGAGAAATTCGGCGCCTTCCTGCCGAAGGATGCGGCCAAGCGCACCGAAACCCTGAACTGGCTGTTCTGGCAAATGGGCGCCGGCCCGCTGCTGGGCGGCGGCTTCGGCCACTTCTACGCCTACGCGCCGGAAAAGATCGAGTACGCGATCAACCGCTACGCCATGGAAGCCAAGCGCCAGCTCGACGTGCTGGACCGCCAACTGGCGCAGAACCGCTTCATCGCCGGCGACGAGTACACTATTGCCGACATGGCGATCTGGCCCTGGTACGGCGGCCTGGTGCAGGGCGAAATCTACGACGCGGCCGAATTCCTGGCCGTGCACGAGTACCAGCACCTGAACCGCTGGGCGAAGGAAGTGGCGGCGCGTCCGGCCGTGATCCGCGGCCGCAAGGTCAACCGCGTGCGCGGCAAGCCGGAAGAGCAGGTGGCGGAACGCCACGATGCGTCGGACCTGGACTGAATGCGCACGGGCATGCACGACGCCGTTTCCTTCATGAAGGACGGCGGCGGCGAAGGGCCGGTACCGACGGCCTGGCGTGCGGCCATCGAGGCGGTGGTCGACGCCTTCGTGCGCCAGGACTATGCCCTGAGCACCGGCGTCGCCGGCGTTGCGCCGGTCAGCGCTGATACCGCAGACCACATCCGCAGCTACATCAAAGACTACGGCGCCACCCTGGCGCCCCTGCCGCCGCAAGCCTGGAACACGTCGGCATGCATCTGGACCGGCCATCACTGGGACGTCATGGTCGACCTCTGGACCGAGGAAGAAGGCAGTAGCGACCTGGTGCTGCAGTTGCACGTGGTCGAACAGGATGGCGCCTACCTGGCCGAAATCCAGATGGTCTTTGTGCCGTGATCGACGACACCGGCGTGCCCGACGCCGGTGTCGATGCCGCCGGGCCGGATCAAGCGGCTAGCCGCGCACCGCCGCCTCGATTTTCGCCACGTCGATCTTGCGCATCGTCATCATCGCTTCAAAAGCGCGCCGGCCCACTTGCGGGTCGGGATTGGCCAGGGCATCGGTCAGCACGCGCGGCGTGATCTGCCAGGACAGGCCCCACTTGTCCTTGCACCAGCCGCACTCGCTTTCCTGTCCACCATTGCCGACGATGGCATTCCACAGGCGGTCGGTCTCTTCCTGATCGTCGGTGGCGACCTGGAAGGAAAATGCTTCGCTGTGCTTGAACATCGCGCCGCCGTTCAGGCCCAAGCAGGGAATGCCGGCCACCGTGAACAACACCGTCAGCACGTCGCCCGCCTTTCCTGCCGGGAAGTCGGCCGGCGCACGGAACACGTCGCCGACTGCGCTGTCGGGAAAGGTCTCGGCATAGAACTGCGCCGCCTCCAAAGCCGTACCGTCGTACCACAGGCATACCGTATTTTTGCTGGTCACTTTATTTCTCCCAAGGTTGAGGAAACGCGTCGATCAACAGGCTGGTGCGTCGATCAGCATACCGCATTTCCGGCCTCGGGCGACCGGTCTTTTCGCGCCGCGTTCCGGTGCGCCGAAGCGCAGGACACCACGCCGCCGACCAGCAGCAGCATCGCCGCGCATTCCAGCCCGCTCGGCCAGCGCGCTTCCCACAGCCAGCCGTACAAGGCCGCGAACACGGTCTCGAAGATGATCATCTGCCCCATCAGGCTCATGGGCAGCGCGCGGCTGGCGACGTTCCACAAGCCATTGCCGATGATGGAGCACAGGATGGCGACACCGCTCACCACGCCGGTGAAGCGCAGCCAGTCCGCCGCCGACTGCGCGTTCGACGCGAACAGGAAGGCCGGCACTGCCAGCAGCAAAGCCTGGGCGCCGGTCATCACCCCGGTCAGCAAACTCCACTCGTGCGCCGTGACCGCCGTCAGGCGCGCCAGCACGCGGCTGTTCGCGACCGCATACACCGTCCAGGACGCCAGCGCCCCGACCGCGCACAGCAGGCCGAAGAGCGAGCCCGGTTCCGAACGCCACAACGACTCCCAGCTG
This sequence comes from Massilia sp. IC2-278, assembly GCF_020708045.1. GTDB lineage: Bacteria > Pseudomonadota > Gammaproteobacteria > Burkholderiales > Burkholderiaceae_D > Telluria. The sequence continues at coordinate 359,103 of NZ_JAJFES010000001.1, read as the reverse complement.
ATGCAGAGCAGGCCCGCAAAGCCCAGCAGCAGCGAAGGCAGCAAACGGCGCAGCGGCAGCGCCTGCCGCTCGTCCCGCCCGAACAGGGTCACGGCCAGCGGCGACAGGCCGATCACCAGCGAGGCCATGGCCACGCCGCCGCTGCGCACCGCGTTGGCAAGGAAGATGTAGTAGACGACGTTGCCCGCGGGGCTGAGCCAGGCCAGGGTCCACCATTCCCTGCGCGTCAGGCGCGCGCTCACGCGGCGCCAGCCGGGCGCGATCAGCAGCGCCGCCACCAGGCCATAGGCGAGGTAGCGCCCGGCCGACAGTTGCATCGAGGTGAAGCCGTGGGTGAGTTCCGGGGCCAGGAACACCAGTCCCCACAAGGCGCCGGCGGCGATGCCGGCGCCGATACCGCGCCAGGTTGTTTGTGCGTGCATGCAATTCTCCTTCGAAAGGAGAGTCTGCACGCCGGCAGGAGAAAAATCTTGGCGCCGTCTACTGCAAACTTGGCAAATCCTTCAACCGGCTCACGCCGCGGCCCCGGCTTCGGCCAGGATATCGCCGAGCTTGGCCGTGTCGATGGGTTTCACCAGGTAATGGTCGAACCCGGCGTCCAGGGCGCAGGCGCGGTCGCTGTCCTGGCCATAGCCGGTGATCGCCACCAGCAAGCTGTGCGCCGTTTCCGGCTGGGCGCGCAGGCGCTGGGCCAGCTCCTTGCCGTCCATGTCGGGCAGGCCGATGTCGAGCAGGCAGACATGGGGTGGCGCGGCGCGCGCCCGCGCCAAAGCCGGGTGCGGATGGTGTTCCACCGCCACCTCGTGGCCGTCGATTTCGAGCAGCATGGCCAGCATCGAGGCAGCGTCGACGTTGTCGTCTACCACCATGATGCGCAGCGCTGCGCCCGCATCGTGCGCAACGCCCCCACTGGCTTCGGGCTGCGCGGGGCCTTCCCCGGCGGGCAGGCGCGGCAGGCGTACCGTGAAGCGGCTGCCCTGCCCTTCGCCGGCGCTGTCGCAGGCCACGCTGCCGCCGTGCAGCTCGACCAGGCTGCGCACCAGCGCCAGTCCCAGGCCAAGGCCGCCGGATGAACGGTCCGGGCTGCGCTCGGCCTGGGCAAACAGGTCGAAGGCGCGCGCCGCCAGCTGGGGCGCCATGCCGATGCCGTTGTCGGTCACGGTGATGCGGATCTCGCGTGCGTCGGCCTCGGCCACCAGGGAAACCGTGCCGCCTTCGGGCGTGTACTTGGCGGCGTTGTTCAGGATATTCGCCACCACCTGCACCAGGCGCTTGCTGTCGCCGTCGACCATCACCGTACCCGGCGCGAATTCGCAGGAAAAATCGTGCGCGCGGGCGCGCATCAGCGGTGTCACCTGCTCCACCGCCTCGGCCAGGATGCGGTTCAGTTCGGCGGGCGCCTTGTCCAGCGACACCAGGCCGTTGGTCACGCGCGAAACGTCGAGCAGGTCGTCGATCAGGTGCGTCATGTGCAGCACTTGGCGAGCGATGATCTGGCTGGTGTGGCGTACCCGCGCTTCGTCGGGTTTGCCCATCTGCAGCAACTGGGCGGCCGCGCCCAGCGGCGCCAGCGGGTTGCGCAGCTCGTGCGCCAGCATCGCCAGGAATTCGTCCTTGTGGCGGTCGGCCTGGCGCAGCTTTTCCTCGGTTTCGCGGCGCTCGGTCACGTCGTTGGCGGCGCCGATCCATTCGTAGATCTCGCCCTCGGCGTCGAGCATCGGCACCGCGCGCGACAGGGTCCAGCCGCAGCTGCCGTCGGCGCGCAGCACCTTGTGCTCGAGTTCGAACACCGCCTTGTTGCGGCGCGCCGTGTCGATGGCCTGGCGCACGCGCACGCGCTCCTCGGACGGGATGTAGTCGTCGAGCCAGGATTCGTCGGAGCCGCCCGTGTCTTTCAGGAAGCCGCGTCCGTCGAGCTGGTGCATTTCGCTCCAGTCCGGGCTCATGGTGTAGACCACGTCGGCGGCGGCATCGGTCAGGGCGCGGAAACGCTTTTCGCTCTCGCGCAGCGCGGCCGCCGCCCGTACCTGCTCGGTGATGTCGCTGGTGGAGTGGGACACGCACAGGATGCGGCCGTCGGCATCGAACAGCGGTGTGCTGATCGCGTTCCAGAAGCGTTCCTCAAAGCGCACGCTGCCATCGGCCTGCGTGACCGGGATCGGATAGCGCACCGTCGGCAGGCTGTCGGGCTTGCCGCTGGCGACGGCGCGCATCAGCGAGGCGCGCAGCACGGTCTCGCTATCGTCGGTGGGATCGTTGGGGTCGGCGGGAAAGGTGGTGAACAGGCTGACGCCGACCATTTCCTCGCGCGTGCGGCCGGATGCCGCCAGGAAGGCGTCGTTCACGGCCAGGACGATGGCCTCGGGCGTGGGCGACAGCAGGTAGTTGCCGATCGGCGCGTGGTTGAAAACCGACTCGAATAAGGATGAGGAATGCATCGCAATTCCTTGCCGGGCCGGGCAAGGTCCAGGTGAACACAACAAGCGCCCGCACGCAGACTTGCGCAAAACGAAGGCAAACGCACGTACACGGCACATGCGCTACAACGCGCGCGGGGCGCCGCTTAGCGCCCCGCATGCAGTGTAAGTGCTTTCTTGCCTCCTCGGCAAGTGAGCCGGTTCAACCGTGCTGCGGGGTGTGGAGTTTGAGCCAGCCTCCGCGTTTTTGCGTCGTTACCGAATCAAATGTGGGCACCCTGCCCTGCCTTTTGAAGGTCAAGGTCTTTCGATGACATCGCCACCGGATCGCGACATACGTCCGGGGATGTCCTTTTCCCTGAGCAGCCAACGAAACTTGATGCCGCTATCGGTCCAGACGAAATTCAACTGGAGGGATTTGTCGGGCAGTTTCCCGGGCGGGGTTGCATGCCTGGAGCGAATTACTTCGTCGATCACATCTGGCGGACGCGTTCCCGGATGATGACCCGTTCAACATGCACAGGAAGCGGTCCGAGTTCGTTCCGTAAATCGTCTTTGTCGGAAGCGTATTCAGTCCACTCGAACTCCACCCATTCAGGCAATTGACGGCCATCCGGTGCCGCGCCTTCAGTCTTCCCGCCGCTTAGCCAGTCTTTGCTTCGACCAAGCCCGCCGGGGCCAGAGACGCGTTGCCCACTGGGCAAACGCGCTCCCATGCAAACAACGACGATCCTTCTTTTAGCGACGCGAAATGCAGCACCATTCCGGGGCCTTCATTGCCCTCGACACAGCCGGTACCGAGCATGCCGATGACCCCTGCAAGGAGTGATTTGATTACGGTACGTCTCATAAGGACTCATAGGGTTGAGGATTGGATGGAACAGCTCACGGACCTCCTTTTGGACCGTCAAGGTCGCTCGATGACATCGCCACCGGATCGCAGTGTGTATTCTGGTGCCGCCCTGATCGACTCGAGCCGCCAGTGAAACTTGATGCCGCTGTCAGTCCAGACGAAATCCAACCAAAGGGATTTGTCCGGCAATGTCCCCGGTGGGGTTGCGCGCCTGGAGCGAATTACTTCGTCGATGACATCTTGCGGAACGCGTTCCCTGATCGTGACCCGTTCAACATGCACAGGAAGCGCTTTGAGTTCTTCCAGCACATAATCTTTATCGGAAACATATTCTTTCCACTCGAACTCCACCCATTCAGGCAATTGCCGGCCGTCCGGCGTTGCGCCCTCGGTTGCACCGCCGGTCAACCAATCTTTAGTACGACCAAGCGCACCAGGGCCGGGAAAACGCTTTCCACTAGGCAGGCTCCCTCCTCGACAAGCAACCACGACCCCTTCCTTTAGTGAAGCGAAATGCAGCACCATTCCCGGCCCCTCACCGCCCTCTACACAGCCGGCGCCCAGCATGCCGATAACTCCCGCAAGAAATGACTTGATTACGATACGTCTCATAGGGGCTCGATTACACGGTCGAGGGTTGGATGGAACGGTATAGCGGATATTCACGCCCTGGGTACAGCACCTCCTTGTGCCGGCTGCGCGCGATTGCCGCCGCTGTCACTGACGCGCAGCGTGGCGCCTTCCACGCCGGCCGCATCGTCCTGCGCCAGCAAGCGCTTGCCGGCCCATCGTAGAAGTAGCGCGTGGCGTGCAGTACGCGCGCCGTCGAGCGTGGCCGCACTGCACGCTACCGGCGGCGGCGATCAGGCGATCCTGCGCATCGTAGGCGTAATCGCTGGCCGTGCCGCGCCCGCGCTGATGCGCGTGGCAATCGAACGGAGCAGGCGTCAATCACTGGCCGGATGACACGACAGGTGCTGCGTCGCGGCATGTCGACGCGACTATACATAAAAAAGTTGCCACGAATATCACACATTCCCACAGGCGCCTTAATCGCCGGCCATGAATGGGCACTGGACTACCGGGCTCGTTCGCGGTCCAACCCGTATCGGCACCGGGCGAACACCGTTGCACGCACGGGCGCTGCGCTGCGCCCCGTACCGTGTTCGTGTGCGCTTGTCTTCGGCGGCAAGCAAGGTGCTCAGGCGTGCTGCGTTGCGCAGTTGCGCCGCCAAAGGGCGGGCGTGGTGTCGCGGTGGCGCCGCATGGCGCGGCTGAGGGCGCTCTGGTCGGAAAAGCCCGCTTCCAGCGCCACCGCGGCGATCGGGAGCCGGGTATCGGCCAGGCGGCGGCAGGCGAAGTCCAGGCGCTGCTGCAATAGCCAGGCGTGCGGGCTGGTGTCGAGTTCGGCGCGGAACAGCGCGTGCAGGCGGCTCACGCTCATGCGCGCCGCATCCGCCATCGACTCGGTGCTCCAGGGCAGGCCGGGCTGCGCTTCCACCTGGGCCAGCAGCGCCGCCAGGCGCGAGCGCGGCTGCGGCGCATCGAAGGCCAGGGTATCGAGCAGCAGCCCGGTCCAGCCCTGCAGCAGGGCTGCATTCACCGGCTGCGCCGTGCGCATGATGCCCATGTACTCGACCAGCTTGCGCGCACCCGGCCCGAGCGCGGTGAACGGCCGTTCGGCCAGGCGCTCGAAGGCGCCATGGGTCAGGGCGCCGCGCCCGATGTCCACGATCAGCGAGCAGTTACCGTGCGCGCCGCTTTGCGCATGCCAGGCCTGCGGCGCCACGAAGGCGCCATGCAGCGGATCGAGCCGTCCGGCCCGGCCATCGATGTCGAGCAGCACCTCACCCGCCAGCGGCAGCACCAGCTGGGCAAAATCGTGGCGGTCGGCGTCGAGGATCGCGCCGTAGCTGCGGATCGCCAGGTCGACGGGAAAAGGTTGGGAGAGCGGCACGGCGCTTGCGGGAGGTCGGTCGAAGCGGCAGTCTAGCATGCTGCACAAGCGGTCGCCGCTTGCAAAGCAGCCGGCAGCGCAACGATGTGAAACAGAATTGCCAGAAATTTCACTTCTTGTAGGAAATCTCTTGCACGGCGAGGGCGCTGGGGCGCCGTATAAAGCGTATTGATGACCTTTATAATAACGGCTGACCCAGCCATCGCCCCGCTATGCCTTCGCTCCCCCTGCACCAGCTCTCCTCCGACCAGCGCTACCGCCTGCTTGCCCGCCATGCCGTCGAGTTCGGCATGATCATGCTCGACAGCGAAGGCATCATCCTGGAATGGTCGCACGGCGCCGAGCGCTTGCTGGGCTGGAGCGCGCACGAAGCCATCGGCCAGCCGGCACACATCATCTTCACCCCCGAAGACCGGGCAACGGACGCGCCAGGCACCGAACTGGGCACCGCGCTCAAATTGGGGCGTTGCTCCGACGTGCGCTGGCACCTGCGCAAGGATGGCAGCACGGTGTTCTGCGACGGCACCGTCAACAGCATCCTGGACGAGGACGGCAAGACCGTGCTCGGCTTTTGCAAGGTCATGCGCGAGGGCTATACCTCGGCGGAACAAGGTGAGGCGCCGCAGCGCGCGCGCACCGAGGAGCGCTCGTTCCTGGGCGCGGTGCTGGAAAGCGTGGAAAACGGCATCGTTGCCTGCGACCCGGCGGGCAAGCTGACCTTCTTCAACGCCGCTGCGCGGGCCATCCATGGCCGCGAGGAACAGCCGCTGCCTCCCGAACAGTGGGCTGAACATTACCGCCTGTACCAGCCTGACGGCGCGACCCTGCTGGCCGAGAACGAGCTGCCGCTGTACCGCGCCCTGCGCGGCGAACGCGTCGACAGCGCCCGGGTCACGGTGCTGTCCGCCGGCGGCAAGCGCCACGACGTGGAGGTCACCGGCCGCGCGATGCGCGACGTCGAAGGCCAGATCCTCGGCGCCGTGATCTCGATGAACGACGTGAGCGCGGTGCACGCGGCCAGCGCCGCACGCGACGAAACCCTGCGCGAGCAGGGCAAGCGCATTGCCGCCGAGGAATCGGAAGACCGCGAGCGCAAGACCCAGGCCCAGCTGCACCTGGCGGCCGAGGCGGCCGGGCTCGGCATCTGGACCTGGGACGTCACGCACGACACCGGCACCTGGGAAAACGAGCGCATGTACGAGATCTTCAATATCGCGCCCGGCTCGCCCATTCTCACCGCGCAGGGCCTGCTTGCCGATTACCTGCACCCGGACGACGCCGCCGCCTTCCGCCAGGCCACCGACGAGGCCATCCGCCACGGCGCCCGCTTCCAGTTCACCGGCCGTTTCCGGCGCCTGCCCGATCCCGGCCTGCACTGGCTGGAACTGAGCGGCATGCCGCAGACCGACGACGCCAGCCGGCTGCGCATCATCGGCACCGCCGCCGACATTACCGAGCGCAAGCGCAATGAAGAGGCCCTGCGCGACGCCCGTATCCGGCTCGAAGCCACGCTGTCGGCGGGCGAAGTGGGCAGCTGGATCTGGGACATCCGCAACAACCACCTGATGGCCGACCGCAACCTGTCCGCGCTGTTCGGCGTGCCGGAAGGCGCGGCCGCGGACGCCACGCTGGAACGCTACATCGCCTCGATCCATCCCGACGACCTGGACGAGGTCACGCGCCTGATCGATTTGTCGATCGCCACCCGCCAGCCCTACCGCGCCACCTACCGCGTCACCGATTCGGTCAATGGCTACCGCTGGATCAGCGCACGCGGACGGGTCGACTTCGACGCCGACGGCGCACCGGCGATCCTGGCCGGCGTGACCATCGACATCACCCAGCAAAAGGAAGCCCAGGACCAGCTGCGCGCGACCCAGGAGCGCTACAGCAAACTGATCAGTTCGATCGACGAGGCCTTCGGCATCGTGCAGGTGCTGGTCGACGCCGCGGGCAAGCCCTACGACTACCGCTTCGAGGAAGTCAACGCCGCCATGGAAAAGCAGTCCGGCCTGGTCGAGGCGGCCGGCAAGACCATCCGCGAAATGGTGCCGGACATCGAATCGAAGTGGATCGAACGCTATGGCCGGGTGGCCGTCGAGCGCGAGGCGATGCGCTTCGTCGAGCACTCGGCCGCCATGGGCTATTGGTGGGATGTGTATGCGATGCCGATCGGCGCGCCGGAGGAGCTGCGCATCGGCATCCTGTTCACCGACGTGACGGCGCGCCGCCAGGCCGAGGAAGACCTGCGCCAGCTGGCCGCCGATTTGTCGGAAGCGAACCGGCGCAAGACCGAGTTCCTGGCCACGCTCGCGCACGAGCTGCGCAATCCGCTGGCGCCGCTGCGCACCGGCCTGGACCTGATGCGCCGCGCCGGGCCGGATGCTGCGGCGAGCGGCAAGATCCACGAGATGATGGACCGCCAGCTCAGGCAGATGGTGCACCTGATCGACGATCTGATGGACGTCTCGCGCATCAACAGCGGCAAGATCGTGCTGCAGAAGGACTACATCGACCTCGCGCAGGCCATCCGGAATGCCGTCGAAACCACCCTGCCCGCCGCCCAGGCCGCACGCCACCGGCTCGACACGACACTGCCGCCGCCAGGGCTGATGCTGCATGCCGACCCGACCCGCCTCGCGCAAATCCTGGGCAACCTGCTGACGAACGCGGTGAAGTACACGCCCCAGGGCGGCCGGATCTGCATCGCCGCCAGGGCCGAGGACCGCATGGCCGTGATCGAGGTGCGCGACAGCGGCATGGGCATTCCGCTCGAGGAACAGGCGCATGTGTTCGAGATGTTCAGCCAGGTGTCGCGCAACATGGGCCGCGCCCAGGGCGGCCTGGGCATCGGCCTGTCGCTGGTGCGCAGCCTGGCCGGCATGCACGGCGGTAGCGTCGAGGTCAGCAGCCCCGGTCCCTGGCAAGGCACCACCTTCACGCTCAGGCTGCCGCTGGCGGACGGCGGGTGTCCGGAAGTCGCGCAGGCACCAGAGGAGGAGCGTGCGCCAGCCGTGGACGGCCTGCGCATCGTGGTGGCCGACGACAATGTCGACGCGGCGAACATCCTCAGCGCGCTGCTGGAAGCGGCCGGGCACACGGCCGAGCCGGTCCACGACGGTTTGCAGGCGCTGCGCCTGGTCGAGAAGCTGCGGCCGGACCTGGCCATCCTCGACATCGGCATGCCCAGCCTGAACGGCTACGAAGTGGCAAGGGCGATCCGCGCGATGCCCGGCAACGAAGACATCATGCTGGCCGCCCTGACCGGCTGGGGCGGCGAGCTGGACCGGGAGCGCTCGAAGACCTCGGGCTTCGACGCCCACCTGACCAAGCCCGCCGCGGCGGGGGACCTGGAGCGCATCCTGGGGCTGGCGGCGGCGCGGCGCAAGATCGGCTGAACTGCGGGCTGATGGCGGACCGAAGTACGGTCAGCGGTGCGCGCCGTTGTAAGGCGCGCGGTTCTGGTGGATAATTCGGCCCATGAACGATACCGCCACCCTCCCCCCGCTCCCAGACCGGCTCTCGATCGACCCGAGCAGCCCTTTCCATAACCGCGACGTGTTCCAGAACGACATCGGCATCCGCTTCAACGACAAGGACCGTTTCGACGTCGAAGAATACTGCCTCAGCGAAGGCTGGATCAAGGTCGCCGCCGGCAAGACGCTCGACCGCAAGGGCAAGCCGATGCTGATCAAGCTGAAGGGCAAGGTCGAGGCGTTTTACCGCTGATCGAATTGCGTGTGACATAACCCGAGGCGCCCGATGTGGCGCCTTTTTTTCGTCTGCATGCGAGGAAATGGTACATGCGTACTGACGCGACCTCGACCGTACGGTGGGCACCCCGTGCCCACGCGGTACGCACGCATCCGTTGGCCACGTGCTGCGCCGTCATCCAACCCGCGGCCGGGAGAGCATTGCTGTCTCGACTGATCTCTTCGTGCCGTTTCGACGCGTATCCGCCGCCGTGTGAACGGAGCCGCAACCACGCGAGCGCCTCACCGCGTGGGCAGTAGGGCTGGCTAAATGCCAGCACTACGAATGCCCACCCTACGAAACGCCGATACGTTCCCGATCAAGCATGCGCCACCAGCTTCAGGCCGATGATCCCCAACGCGATCAGGCCAATCGACCCGAGCCGTACCGCACCGGCCGGCTCGCCCAGCAGCCACATCCCGAACACGGCCGTGCCGATGGTTCCGATCCCGGTCCACACCGCATACGCCGTGCCCAGCGGCAGCTCCTTCAGCGCCAGGCCCAGCATGCCGACGCTGCCCAGCATCGCCAGCAGCGTGAAGCCGGAAATCACCGGCCGCGTGAATCCTTCCGTGTATTTCAAACCCACTGCCCAGGCCACTTCCAGCAGTCCCGCGATCACCAAGTAGAACCAGCTCATCCCCCACCTTCCATTCATCGTGAAAACCGGGCGAAGTATACCCGGCCAGCCAAAATTGGACCGGTCTCGGCAGGAATTTTGCGCATCCCTTAAGATGGCTGCCACGTATTTGCTAGCAACGGCACGCATGTGCCCGCATTTTCATACCTGGAGCAAGAATGACGACCCTGTTTGACCCGATCAAGATCGGCGCCCTGGAGCTGCCGAACCGCATCATCATGGCGCCGCTGACCCGCGCCCGCGCCATCGGCGAAGGCCGCGTGCCGAACGAGCTGATGGCCGAATACTATGTCCAGCGCGCCAGCGCCGGCCTGATCCTGTCCGAAGCCACCTCGGTGACCCCGATGGGCGTCGGTTACGCCGATACGCCGGGCATCTGGTCCGACGAGCAGGTGGCAGGCTGGAAGAAAGTCACCGACGCCGTGCACGCCGCGGGCGGGCGCATCGTGATGCAGCTGTGGCACGTCGGCCGCATCTCGGACCCCATCTTCCTGGACGGCGCCGCTCCGGTCGCGCCGAGCGCCATCAAGCCGGCCGGCACCGTGAGCCTGGTGCGTCCGAAGCGCGAGTACACCACCCCGCGCGCGCTGGAAACGGCGGAAATCGCCGAGGTCGTGGCCGCCTACCGCAAGGGCGCCGAGAACGCGAAACTGGCCGGTTTCGACGGCGTGGAAGTGCACGGCGCCAACGGCTACCTGCTCGACCAGTTCCTGCAAGACAGCACCAACCAGCGCGACGACCAGTATGGCGGCTCAATCGAGAACCGCGCGCGCCTGATGCTGGAAGTCGCCGACGCCTGCATCGACGTCTGGGGTGCCGACCGCGTCGGCATGCACCTGGCGCCGCGCCGCGATTCGCACGACATGGGTGACTCGACTCCGGCCGAAACGTTTGGCTACGTGGCGCGCGAGCTGGGCAAGCGCGGCATCGCCTTCATCTTCGCGCGCGAAGCCGTGGGCGAGGACAGCCTCGGCCCGCTGCTGAAACAGGAATTCGGCGGCCCCTTCATCGCCAACGAAAAGATGTCGGTCGAGACCGCCGAGAAGCTGCTGACCGAAGGCAAGGCCGACGCGATCGCCTTCGGCCTCTGGTTCATCGCCAACCCCGACCTGCCGCAACGCCTGCAGCAAGGCGCCGAACTGAATCCGCTGCGCGCGGAAGTCATCTACGGCCAAGGCAGCGAGGGTTATACGGACTACCCGGCACTGTCGGCATAAGCTCCACGAGGCGGCCCTGCGCTGCCTCGCTTGAAACGCATAACGCCCGTCAATACGGGCGTTATGCATATATAAGTTCATGGTGCATCCTTAATTGCACTCATGATATTCTTGCGCGATTCGCATCCGTGCCGCTCGTGGCACGTTCACAAGGAACCGCATTGAATATCTTCGCACCACGCGCCATGGCGCTTGCCATCGCTTCCGCCCTCGCCTTCGGCACCGTCCACGCCGCACCTGCATCGCCCGCTCCACGCGCCGAAAACGCCTTCCTTTCGCAACAGGATGCTGCCGCCCGCTCGGCACGCGTGTCGAACGTCGCCTACGCTCTCGAGTTCGCGCTGACCGGCAAGGAAACCTTCAGCGGCGTCACCAGCGCCAGCTTCGACCTGGCCGATAATGCCGCGCCCCTGACCATCGACCTCGACAAGGCAACCGTGAAATCGGTCACCGTCAACGGCAAGAAGGTGGATGCGAAGTATAACAACTGGTTCGTCACCATTGCCGCCGCCGACCTGGCCAAGGGCCGCAACACCGTCGTCATCGCCTATGAGCGCCTGCACAGCACCAACGGCGAAGGCCTGCACCGCATGGTCGACCCGGTCGACGGCCGCGTCTACACCTATTCCCATTTCGAGCCGGCCGCCGCGCACCAGATGTTCGCCGTGTTCGACCAGCCCGACCTGAAAGCGACCTACCAGGTAACGGCCACCGCACCGGCCGACTGGCACGTGGTCTCGACCACCCGCGAAACGAAGATCGAAGACCTGGGCGCCCTGCGCCGCTGGACCTTCCCGACCACGAAAAAGCTCAGCCCCTACAACTTCTCGCTGCACGCCGGCCCGTACAAGGTATGGGAAGACAAGAGCGGCAAGTACCCGATGCGCCTGTTCGCGCGCCAGTCGGTCGCGGCCCAGGTAACGCCGGAAGACTGGTTCCGCTACACGAAAGACGGCCTGGCCTTCTTCGACCAGTATTTCGGCATTCCTTACCAGTTCGAGAAATACGACCAGCTGCTGGTGCCGGACTTCCTGTACGGCGCCATGGAAAACGCCGGCGCCATCACCTTTGCCGAAGGCCGCTTCCTGCACAAGGCGAAGATGACCGACGCCCAGCGCCAGTCGCTGGCTTCGGTGATCATGCACGAAATGGCGCACCAGTGGTTCGGCGACCTGGTCACCATGCAGTGGTGGAACGGCCTGTGGCTGAACGAAAGCTTCGCCTCCTTCATGGGCACCCTGGCCACCGCCGAAGCGACCGAGTTCAAGGATGCCTGGCAGTCCTTCTACTCGGGCGGCAAGCAGGCGGCCTACGCCCAGGACCAGAAGGTCACCACCCACCCGATCGAAGTGCCGGTGGCGTCGACAGCGAACGCCTTCGACAACATCGACGCCATCACCTATTCGAAGGGCGCCTCGACCCTGGCCCAGCTGCGCCACCTGCTGGGTGCGGAAGTCTTCCGCAAGGGCGTGCACAACTACCTGGCCAAGTATTCGTACCAGAACGCGAAGCTGGAAGACTTCATCGGCAGCCTGGGCGAAGCCGCAGGTCGCGATTTGTCGGGCTGGACCCGCCAGTGGCTGTACGAAGCGGGCGTGAACACGGTTGCCGCCGATTTCTCCTGCAAGGCCGGCAAGATCTCCTCGTTCACGCTGAAGCAGACCGCGCCAAGCAAGGCGTTGCCGACCCTGCGCGAACAGCGCGTGCAGATCGGCACCTTCAAGGTCGAGGGCGGCAAGCTGGCCCTGACCCGGAACGTGGCCGTCACCTATTCCGGCGCCACGACGAAAGTGCCTGGCCTGGTCGGCACGGCTTGCCCTGACCTGGTCTACCCGAACTACCAGGACTGGGGCTTCGTCAAAGTCCAACTCGACAAGCGCTCGTTCGAAACCGCGCGCGCCAACCTGTCGAAAGTCGACGACGCCCTGCTGCGCTCGATGCTGTGGCAAAGCCTGTGGGATGGCGTGCGCGACGGCCAATTGCCGCTGAACGAATTCATTCAGACCGCGCTGACCAACGCGCCGCTGGAAAAGGATTACACGCTGCTGAACGACGTGTTGGGCAAGGTGGTCGCGTCAAGCCAATACCTGGACGCGATGAACCTGGATTCGGCGTGGGCGAAACAGACCCGCATCCAGCTGGAAGACATGGCCTGGAACGGCGTGCAGGCGAACAAGGGCAACGAGAACTTCCAGCGCGCCTGGTTCGGCACCTGGCTGAACCTGGCCTCCAGCCCGGCCGCACTCGAGCGCCTGCAAGGCATCCTGGCCGGCAGCACCACGGTCGAAGGCCTGAACGTGAGCCAGGACCTGCGCTGGTCCATCATCCGCCGCCTGAATCGCTACAACGTGGCCGGCGCTAGCGCGCTGGTGGAAAGCGAAGCCGCGCGCGACAAGTCGGATACCGGCCAAGCCGCGGCGATCGCCGCCACTGTCGTGCGTCCGGATGCGCAGGTGAAATCGCAGTGGCTGGCCACCGTCGAAGACCTGCAGACCAAGCAGCCGTTCTCGAAGATCCGCACCGCGATGGGCAGCCTGTACCCGGCCGAGCAGGGCGCCCTGTCCGAGCAGACCGCTGCGGCGCGCCTGGCCAAACTGCCGGCCATCGACAAGGAGGCCGGCCCGGTCTACATGCGTTCGTACGCCGGCTCCCTGATCCCGGCCACCTGCACCCCGGCCAGCGTCAAGCGCCTGGAAGCGGCGGCAGGCAAGTACACCGAGCTGTCGGCCGGCACCCGCCGCGCCCTGCTCGACACGCTGCAGGAAGACGGGCGCTGCGTGAGCATCAAGCAAGCCATGACGGTGAAGTAAGCCGCCATGCGGATCGGCGTTCCGGCATCTTCCAGCGTGTCGTGGACGCCGCTCGTCCTCACGCTGGGCCTGCACCTGCTGCTGGTGCTGGCCTGGCTGCTGCGGCCCGGCGTGCAGCCCGTGCCGCAGCCGTCCGCCGAACGCGCCACGCTGCTGGTGACGGTCAAGCCTGCGGCAAAACCCATTCATGCCGCGCCGCGCGCGCTACGCGAACCCGTACCCAAACCCGCGCGACGGCCAGTGGCGCGCGTCCTGCCTGCATCCGAACCGCCTGCAGCCGTGGTGGCGGATGCCGAATCTCCACAGCCTGAGCCAGTCCAGGCCGAAGTTGCCGCTCCCATCGCTTCCGTTGGAGAGCTGCTCGCCAGGTCACGCGCCCTGGCCGGGCGCATCAGCCGCGAACTGCCTACGGGCGACAGCGCCATGACGTCCGAACCTGCAGGCAAGTGGGAGCGCTTCGGCACGCAGGTTGCCGATGCGCGCAAGACCGGCAGCATGGCCGGCACCCTGGACAGCCACATGGCTGCCGACGGCGTCATCGTCTACCGCAAGATCGTCGGCAGCCGGGTGCGCTGCTACCGCAGCGGCAGCGTCGGCGGCATCAATCCGTCCGATGGCCAGACGGCCGGCAATATCCCCTGCCCGACCGGCGTCCGCTGGACGCGGCTCTAAGCCACATGCATTTCGGAGACCGGCACCCTGCTGCACGGCCGAACTGGACGCCGCTCGCGCTGACCCTCGGCTTCCACCTGCTGCTGGTGCTGGGCTGGCGCTGGCAGGCGCAAACAGCGCCTCTTCCGGCACTGCCCGAGCGGCTGATCGAACTGCTGCCCATGCGCCCGGTGCCGGCGCCGCCTGCCGCCGTTCCGCCACCCGCGCCGTCCAACTCCGCTCCACCGCCGCCATCCTTGCCGGCGCCGCGCAACACCGTTCCCGCGCCGCCGGCGGAAAGCGCGCCGCCCGCTCCCGCCGATACGGCGCCCGCCGTGCAGCCCGACACCGCGGACATGCCGCAGCCGACAGAGCAGCCTGCGGGCGACGCCCCCGTCACGCTTGCCGGAGAAGACCTGCTCGCCGCAGGCAAGCGCAGCGCCGCCGCCTTCGACCGCGAGGTGCGCAAGGGCAAGAGCGGCTTGCCCCTGGAGGCCGATACCCCGTGGTCGCGCTTTCGCAGCGCCGTGGCCGCCGCCCACATCGACCGTTCGCTCAGCATGCGCATGGAAAAATACGAGTCGCCGGACGGCGTCGTCATCTACCGCACGACCCAGAATGGCAAGCAGACCTGCCGCATGACCGGCTCCGTGGTTTTCGGTCCCGGCGCCGCCGGCGGCGGCAGCGCGGCCGGCAACGTCGCTTGCCCGAAGGGCGTGAGCTGGGAGCGCATGTAGGCCGGCATCCAGGCCCGCGCCGTGGTCCTCAAGGTGCGGGATTGCTGGACGGCCGGCATAGCTCGGCCACGCGGCGCCAGTCGCCGCTGCCGCCGCAGCCGGGCGGCGGTTGCCGGTCGAGCAGCTCGCGCAAGTCCAGCGGCGCCAGCTCGTTGACGCGCACGCCGCGGTTGATCGGCAGGCAGACTGCATCGTGCCAGGCCGCCGTCACCCCGGGCGGCCTGGGCACCGGCCCGCGCAGGCGCACGGCCGCGCGCTCGCATTCCTGCTTCGTTCCATACACGCCGCGCAGGCTGCTGCCTTCGAGCGTTACTTCCAGGTGCTGCTGCAGGTAGAGCAGCAAAACGATCGTGAACATGTCGGCCTCCGCAGCTGTCTGCCGGGTTCGGTTCGCACGCTTGAACTGGATCAGTCCGCTTCAACGCAGTCGGCTTAGGCTGTGCGCTCTTCATGCAAAGGACAGCCATGCCGAAGCTTATCACCTGGAATATGCAAGCGGCCCGCACGCCGCAAGGCGGCGCCGACCTGGACCGCGTCGTGTCCACGCTCACCCGCTTTTCCCATTTCGACGTGCTGTGCCTGCAAGAAGTAGCTTGTGGTTACGAATCGCGCGACGGCACCTCGCTCGGCGACCAGTTCGCCGGCCTGGCCCTGCGCCTGCCGGGTTACAACCTGGCCTGCTGCACCGCGCTCGACACGCTCGCGCCCGACGGCAGCCGGCGCCGCCTCGGCACCATGATTTTTTCCCGCTACCGGATACTGCAGGTCTTGCGCCACTCGCTGCCCTGGCCGGCAGATCCCGAGGTGATGAGCATGCCGCGCAGCGCGCTGGAAGTCACGCTGCAAACGCCGGCCGGGCTGCTGCGCGTGCTGTCTGTGCACCTGGAGTATTTTTCGCTGCTCCAGCGCATGGCCCAGGTCGAGCGCCTGCGCGAGCTGCACCGCGAAGCCGTGCTGCAGGCGCGCGTGCTGCGTCCGGGCGGGCCGGAACACGGCGCCTTCGAGGCCCTGCCGCGCGCCGCCAGCGCGGTGTTGCTGGGCGACTTCAACATGCTGCCCGATTCGCCCGAATACGCGCGCCTGCTGGCGCCCTTCCCCGATGGCACGCCGCCGCTGCGCGACGCCTGGCGCCTGTCGCAGCCGGGCCGGCGCCATGCGCCCACGGTCGGCCTGCACGACGACCATCCCGACGCCAACGCGCCCTTCGCCTTCGATTTCGCTTTCGTCAGCGCCGCCCTGGCCGAGCGGGTCGGGCGCATGCGCGTGGACGCGGCGGAAACCGGGTCGGATCACCAGGCGCTGCTGCTGGAGCTGGGTTGAGCTGGTTGACCTGAGCTGGGCTGCACGCGGCCGCGCCCGCGGTTAGAATGTTCCTTTTGACGGCGGACCCGGGCGTTTGCCGTGCGCTTTGCAAGGACATCACTTGAACTGGGATTATCCGCACCCCTTTACCTTACCCCTCGTGCCGCGCGTCGAGGACATCGACGGGCTGAACCACACCAACAACGCCGTCTACGTGCGCTGGTGCGAACAGGTCGGCTGGGCCCACTCCGAGTCGCTCGGCCTCTCGCTCGACGATTACCGGCGCCTCGACCGCGCGATGGCGATCCGGCGCGGCGAATACGAGTACATCCTGCCGACCCTGCTGGGCGAGGAGCTGACCCTGGCCACCTGGCTGGTCGGCGGCGACGGCAAGCTGTCGATGGAGCGCCGCTTCCAGCTGGTCAGGAACAGCGACGGCGCCACCGTGCTGCGCGGACGCTGGGAACTGGTGTGCATCGACATCAGCGGCGGCCGCCCGCGGCGCATGCCGCCGGCCTTCCTGGAGGCCTACATGCCGCAGGTGGTCGGCGCCGGCGGCGATAGTTAAGGCAATGCACGAGCGCGCGCCATCTACCTTGCGCGCGCTCAAAGGCAAACTTGATCAAATCGCGTTGGGACGCGGGGGTGCCGGGTGACACTTTGCGGGTGTCTGCCTCGACAAGGAATGCCATGTCCCAACCCGAACCCGGCGCCGCCCGCTGCCCAGCGTACCGCCCCGCCAACCCGATCTTCGCCGTGCTCTGCTGCGTCCTACTACTGCTGCTCGATGGATGCCGCTGGGGAGAAGGTGCATCCGAGGAACTGGTCGTACCCGAGGTCGTGCGCACCAACCTGTATGTGGCGCCGGGCGGGTCCGACGCCAATCCCGGCACCGAGGCCGAACCCTTCCGCACCCTCAGTCGAGCGGCCCAGGTCGTCACTCCCGGGACCACGGTATTCGTCGCGCCCGGGCAATACACGGGCGGCTTCCGCACCAACGTCAATGGCAGCGCCGAGGCGCGCATCATCTTCCAGTCGATCGAACGATGGGGTGCCAAGATCGTTCCACCGCTCGACTCGCGCACCACCAGCGCCTGGGACAACCGCGCAAGCTACGTCGACGTCGTCGGCTTCGAGATCGACGGCACCCAGTACCAGAGCGGCAGCAAGTGGGTGAGCGGCATCTACAACGGCGGTTCCTACAACAGCATCCGCCACAACCACGTGCACCACGTCGGCCTCGACATCCCTTGCGAAAGCGCGGGGGGCGCCGGCATCGGTGTGGACAGCTACTACCGCGGCACGAAATCCGAGGTCATCGGCAACAACGTGCACGACATCGGCCCGCTCGATTGCCGCTTCCACCACGGCATCTACATCAGCACCGAAGGCCGGGTGCGCAACAACCTGATCTACCGCGTTGCCGGCGCCGGCATCCACCTGTGGCACGACGCCAACCGGGTCGACGTCACCGGCAACACCATTTCCACCTCGGGCACCGGGATCGTGGTCGGCGGCGGCGACTACTACCACTCGAAGGGACCGAACGACTTCACGCAGGTGGCCAACAACATCGTGTTCGACAACCAGCACGGCGTCATCGAACAGGGCGACACGGGCGAAAACAATATCTACGTAAACAACCTGGTGTTCCAGAACGCAGTGGCTGACTGGAAATTGCCCGAGGGACGGCGCCACGTCGGCACGATTGCCGCCGAACCGGCCTTTGTCGAGTACAGCCGCACCGGCACGCCCGACTTCCGCCTGAGTTCCCGCTCGCCGGCCATCGGCAAGGGCGTGGGCGGCGACAAGCCGGAACAGGACTTCCAGGGCAAGCCGCGCAACAAGGAGACCGGGTTCGATATCGGGGCCTACCAGCACTAGCAAACATGGTGGTTTCCGGCAGCTTGTCCGGCAAATAGCGCATTCCGTCTCAAAAACTTGGTTTTTGAAAAATGCCCTATCTAAAATGGCTGCATTCAAACAAACCGGGACACCGCCATGCGCCGACTCATCCTTGCCGCCACCCTCTCCTCGCTTGCCTTTGCCTCCCTTGCACACGCCGAGGACCAGCAGCGCAGCGCGCCGGCCTTTACCTCGATCTACGTCAAAGGAGCGATCAACGTCACCGTCGACCGTAACGCGGCCCAGAGCCTCACCGTGCGCGGCGACGAGAAATTCCTCAACAACCTGGTCAGCGAAGTCGTGGGCGGCGAACTGCGCCTGAGCATGCGCGACGACCGCATGAAGACCACCACCCGCGGCGACGAGCGCGTGATCGTCGGCATGCCTGCGCTGCGCGCCTTTGCCGCCGAGGGCGCCGGCGAGATCCGGCTGAACGACGTGCGCGGCGAACGCTTCGACATCAACTACCGTGGCGCCGGCAGCCTGCGCGCGAGCGGCGAGGTCAAGACCTTCAGCATGAAGGCCGAGGGCGTGGGCGAGGTCGATGCCAAGGCCCTGCTCGCCGACAACGTCGACGTCACCTTCCGCGGCGTGGGCGACGTTCGCGTCCATGCCCGCAAGCGGCTCGACGCGAAAGTCCAGGGCATCGGCAGCCTCACCTATTACGGCAAGCCGCCGGTCGTGAACAAGTCCGCTTCAGGGCTGGGCAGCGTCGACGCCGGCAACTGAGCGAGTGCCAGCGACACCCGGCAGCGGGGCCCGCCCGCTTACAGGATTTCCCGCACCTTGTCGAAGGGCCGGCACAGCCGTACGCCCTTGGACGTGACCACGAACGGGCGTTCGATCAGGACCGGGTGCGCTAGCATGGCGTCCAGCAGCGCCTCGTCGGACACGCCCGGCGCATCGAGTCCCAGTTCGGCGGCCAGGCTTTCCTTGCTGCGCAGGGCCTGGCGCGGCGACAAACCGGCCGCCGCCAGCATGGCCTGCAGTTCGGCGCGCGCAGGCGGCGTGGCCAGGTACTCGACGATGCGCGGTTCGTGGCCGGCGTCGCGGATGGCGGCCAGGGTATTGCGCGAGGTGCCGCAGCGCGGATTGTGGTAAATCGTGATATCCATATCGTGAAGGCTTGCCGGTCCGGCAGCGTGAAGTGGTCGCATGAAATGGTAGCGGAAGTGCCGCCATGAGCGGCCGCATCATACCGCGTGCGCCTTGCAACAGCACATTTCTTTTTTCTTGTCACCCCTGTTCTCGCCATATAGAATCCACCCTCGGTTTTCCGGGAGGGAAGTAATTCTTGCGGGAATAGCTATCAGAAAACGGCCGGCTCGCGCACGGCACGACGGAGAAAACATGATCGACCACCTGCTGCGCCCCGCAGACCTGCCAACCTGGCGCCAACGCACTTCGCTGCGCCTGCTGAACATGTTCGGCTGGAAGCTGCGCCACAAGCCCCTGCCCGGCCCGCACGGCATCGTCGTCGTCTACCCGCACACTTCGAACTGGGACTTCCCCATCGGCCTGCTCGGCAAGTGGGCGATGAACCTGGATTTCCGCTGGCTGGCCAAGGATTCCCTGTTCAAGGGGCCGATGGGTGCGCTCATGCGCTACTGGGGCGGCATTGCCGTCGACCGCCGCGCGCCGATGGGCGCCACCCGCTCGCTGGCGCAGAGCATGCTGCGCGAGAAATGGTGCTGGGTCGCCATCACGCCGGAAGGCACGCGCGGCTACCGCCCGCACTGGAAAAGCGGCTTCTATCACCTGGCCGCCGCCGCGAACGTGCCGCTGCTGCTGGTCTACATGGACTACAGCACCAAGGTCCTGAGCGTGGTCGACACCGTGCGCCTGAGCGGCGACCAGGATGCCGACATGGCGGCCATTGCCGCCGTGTACGAAGGCAAGCAGGCCCTGCATCCGGAACTGGCCGCACCGATCAAGCTGGCGCCGCCGCACAACGGCCCGGACCGCAGGAAGAGCGCCTGAGCGTTGCCCTGGGTCCGGCCCTGAGCCCTCAATTGGCGAGCGCGCCCTTGCGTTCGCGCACGAACAGCGTCTTGTAGTAGATCGCCGTGGCGCGCCAGGCACCATCCGGCGTGGCGCAGTATTCCGGCAATTCGCCAATCTTCGTGTAGCCGAGCCGCGCATACAGCGCCTCGGCATGCGACCCCGCCTCGGTATCGAGGAACAGCAGGCCGCGCTTGAGCGCTAGCGCCTGCACCTCGGCCGCCTCCATCAGGGCCGTCGCCGCCCCGCCGCGGCGCGCGCCGCTGTGCACCAGCAGCTTCTGCACTTCCGCCCGGTTCAGGCCGTTCGGCTTCTGGCACAGGTCGAGCTGGACCGTGCCGACCAGTACATGGTCGCGCCAGGCCACCAGCAGCACCCGCGTTCCCGCGGCCACGGCCTCGCGCACGCCGGCCCAGTAGGCGTCGGCCGCCGCCTCGTCGATCGAGGCCATGAAACCGACCGATGCGCCGTGCGCGACAGCGTCGAGCAAGAGCGCGCGCAATGGCGCCGCATGCGCTGCCGCGCCGGCGGCGTCGAGCATTCGAATCTGCATCATTTCCACCCTCCTCCTCTGTCGAATGGAAGAGCGTGCAGGATTCGTGCCTGCTTGTCGAGGGCGATGGTCAGCAGTGCGCGCCCCATGCTGGTGCAATTGGCTGGCGTATGCACTAAAAACGGACCCCGGCGGCGAGCGCGACGACGTCGCGGTCGGCCACCGGGTTGTAGTCGCCGTCCCAGGTCGGCGCCCAGGCAAGTTCCAACAGGTAACGCTGGCGGTATTCGAAGCGCAGCGCGGCGGTGGCGGTCTTGCGGCCCTCGTTCAGCAGGAAGTCGCCCGACCAGCCCTTGACGTCGTGTGCCAGCGCCAGGCTGGCGTTGCAGGCCAGGCCGGGCAGCAAGCTGGGCAGCACGGCCGGCATGCGCGCGTCGACGCGCAGGCGGTAACCCCAGGCGTTCGTGCTGGCGTAGCCGCGCAGGCTGCACTGGCGCGCCGCGTTCCCGGTGGTGACGTTGCAGGCGCCGTTCACCGGCCCCACCCCGAAGATGTCGGCGCGGCCATAGCGGCGCACGGCCGGGTCCGGCAAGCCGGCGGCATGCTTGCCGACCACCTCGGCCGTGGCCGCCAGCGCCACCGGCCCGGCCTGCCATTCGCGCTGCACGCCCAGCTGCAGCTGCGACATCGGATGCAGGTCGTAGCCGTGGTACACGCCGCCCGGCGGCACGGCGTTGGCGTCGGCGCGCAGCAGGGCCGGCACCGTGGCATTCAGGAAAGGCGGCAGCACGTCGCCCGGAGCCAGCATGAAGGGCTGGCGCGGCCGGTACGAGGCTTCACCGTACACGCTGGCCTTGCCGCGCTTGTGCTGGAAGGTGAGCGCGGTGATCGACAGGTCTTGCGGGTATTCGGAAAAATAGGCCATGTTGCGCCCGTCCGGGTCGCCCGGAATCAGGGCGGGGCCGGTGCGCCGGGTGCTGCGGCGCAGGCTGGGCAAGGCGCTGCGCGCATTGTAGCGGGCGTGGTACAGGCCGAAGTCGGTGGCCAGCGCCGCCGACTTCCAGCTGAGCGCGACGCCGTATTCCGGGCCGTTCACCGCGGGCGTGGGCAGGCGCTTCTGGTAGGCGCCGAGCGGAATACGGGCGCGGTCGCTCACGGCGGGCGGCCCCGACATCACCAGGTCGCAGCCAGGCGCCAGGTAATCGTTCATCGACCACAGGCTGCCGCACAAGTCGAGCGCGGTCGGCTGATGGCGGGTCTGGTAATAGGCCTCGAGGCTAAAGGCTGGCGTCAGCTCGAGGCGCCCGAGCAGCATCGGCGCCGGCGCCCGCATTTCCTGGGGAATGGCGCCGGCCCTGCGCGTGGCCGGCAAGTCCTTGGGGTTCAGGGCTTCGAGTCCGCCCGGGGTGATCGAGCGCTCGCCCCAGTTCAGGGACTGGCGCCCCAGGCGCGCGCTGTAGCGCATGGCGCCGGCCTGGCCCGCATACTGGAGCCAGGCGTCGCCCAGCGCCACGCCGGAAAAGCGCGCCAGGCGTGCGGCTCCCGTATCGTCCAGCGGCGCATTCGGCGCGTAGCCGTTGATGGAGTTGCCCCAGGGAAGCTTGCGCCGTTCCAGTGCTTCGTCACGCCAGGCCTTGACGCGCACCAGCGCCGACCAGGGGCCCTGGCGCAGGTCGAGGTCGAGGGTGGCTTTCCAGGCCAGCGAGGCCAGGTCGCCGCGCCCGAAGTTCATGTTGCCGTCGTCGCCATTGCCGCCGCTGCCGAAGCCAGCCAGGCCGATCGCCGCGGCGTTCACGCCGGTCAGGAGCTGCGGATCGCGCGCCTCGCTGCGGGCCACCGCGCCGAGCATCACACGGCCGCTGAGCTTGGTATCGACGGCCTGCGCGCATGGGCTGCCGAGTGCCAGGCCAAGGACGGCCAGGCCGGGCAAGGTTGGGGAGCGGACCAGGCCCAGGCTGAACGCCGGGCGGCGGGGGACGTGTCCGGACGGATGTCGGGCCATTGTCTGCGTTGCCATGGCATGGCCCGGCTCAGCCGAGGCGCCAGGCCGACACGATGCGTTTTTCCGTCGAAGCGGTGCTGCTACAGCGCGCCGGGCTGAAATAGCCAGGGGTGAAGAGACAGGTCATGGCAGCCTCCATCGTTCTTATTTGCTGCAAATGCTGCCATGAGGTTTGAGCAATATCAATATCAATTCTGATAGGTTTTTTAGTAGGCCAGTGCGTCCCAGGCCATGGCCGTGCTCAGGAAGACACGACCGTTTAACGCAGGCAATAATTCGCTGTGTTTCAGGCGGTCCATGACCGGCCCCTTGACCTCGGCCAGGTGCAGCGCCACCCCGCGCGTCTTGAGCATCGCGTTCAGCCCGGTCAGCGCGAACAGGGCCGAGGTATCGACCTCGTTCACCGCCGACAGCACCAGCACCAGGTCGCGCGTGGCTGGGCGCGCAGCCAGCTCGTCCTCGATGCGCGCGTTCACCGCCTCGACGTTGCCGAAGAACAGGCCGGCATCCACGCGCAGCATCAGCAGGCCGGGGGCCGTGTCGGCCGCGTAACGGGCGATGTTGCGGAAGTGCTCGGTGCCGGGAATCCGCCCCAGCACCGCGATGTGCGGCCGGCTGGCGCGCCAGATCAGCGCGCCCATCGAGAGCGCCACGCCGATCACCACGCCGGCCTCGACGCCCAGCGCGAGCACGCCGCCGGCGGTGGCGACCAGGGCCGCCGCGTCGGCGCGGTCGAAGCGCCAGGCGGTGCGCAGCGTGGTGGTATCGAGCATGCCGAGCACGGCCACGATGATGGTCGCGGCCAGGGTCGGCAGCGGCATCAGGGCCAGCCAGCCGGTCGGCGCCACCAGCGCCAGGGCCAGCAGTGCCGCCGTGATCAGGCTGGCCAGCTGGGTGTTGGCGCCGGCTGTGAAGTTCACCGCCGAACGCGAAATGCTGCCGGTAACGGGAAAGCCGCCGGTCAGCGCGCTGCCCAGGTTGGCGGCGCCGAGGCCGATCAGTTCGCGGTCGCTGTGCAGCTTTTCGGCGCGCTTCAGGGCCAGGGCCTGGGCGCCGGACATGCTGATCAGGAAGACCATGAAGCCGATCAGCAGGGCCGGCTGCAGCAGCGCCTGCCAGTGCGCGTGCGAGACGCCGAACGTCAGCAGGGGCAGGCCGGCCGGCACCGTGCCGGTGGTGTGCACGCCGCGCGCCTGCAGGTCGAGGAGCGGCACCAGCGCCGTGGCGCCGAGCACCACCACCATCGGCGCGAGCTTGGCGCCGATGTCGGCCCAGGCCGGCGGCAGCCCGCACCGGCGCAGCAGCGGCGCCAGGTGGCTGCGCGCGAGCAGCAGCAGGACCAGGGAACCTACGCCGAGCAGCGCGCTCGGCAGGTGGACAGCCGGCAGCCTGGCGCCGAGCAGGACCGGCAGCTGGCCGAGCGCGATGACCACCGAAGAGCCGATGGTGAAGCCGCTCATCACCGGGCGCGAAAAGAAGTTGGCAATGAAGCCGATGCGCAGCAGCCCGCACAGCATCAGCACCGCGCCGGACATCAAGGCCAGCTGGGCGGCCAGCACCCCGTACAGGGCGCTGCCGGCCGTGGCCAGCGGCGCCAGGCTCGAGGCCGTCATCAGCGAGATGATGGCCATCGGCCCGACTGATTGCGTGCTGCTGGTGCCGAACAGCGCGTACAGGGCCGGCGGCACGATGCTGGCGTAGATGCCGACCACCGGCGGCAGGCCCGCCACCAGCGCGTAGGCCATGCCCTGCGGGATCATCATCATCGCCACCACGATCCCGGCGCTGATGTCGCCCGGCAGCATGGCGCGCTGGTAGTGCTTCAACCAGTGCAGCATTGTGTTTCCGTTTTTAAAGTCGTGTTGTGCTCGGGTGGGCGCCCGTGTTCAGGTCGACATGTCGACCGTACGGTGGGCACTCCGTGCCCACGCGGAGGCGTGCACCGTGGCTGCTTTTTTTGGAGACGAATCAGCACTCAGCCGCCAACGTCCGATCGAGCGTCTCGTTAGCGCGTCGTTCCGCGTGGGCACAGCGTGCCCACCGTACGAATACGGCTAACACAGATCACGCGTCACGCGTGGGCACGGGGTACCCACCCTACGACATCGCCAGCTCGACGCAATTGCGCCCCGCCCGCTTGGCCCTGGCCAGCGCGGCGTTCACGCGCACGGTCAGCGAGTCCGCGCTTTCCTGGTCGCCGAGCTGGGCCACGCCGAGGCTGACGGTGACCTGGTCGCAGCCGGGGATCAGGGTCGAGGCGATCGCCACGCGCAGCTTCTCGGCCATCTTCAAGCCGTCGATGGCGCTGGTGTGCGGCGCGATCACCTGGAAATCCTCGCCGCCCGAGCGCACCACGATGTCGCTCGATCGCACCAGCTTCTGCGCCGCTTCCGCCACCGTGCGCAAGGCGATGTCGCCCACCGGGTGGCCGTAGCGGTCGTTGACTTCCTTGAAGCGGTCGATGTCGAAGGCGATCAGCGCCAGCGGCAGGCGGTAGCGCCGGGCGCGCTTGATTTCCCCTTCCAGCAGGGTTTCGCCGTGGCGCCGGTTGGCCACGCCGGTCAGGGCGTCGACCGTCGAGATGTGGGTCAGGCGCGCCAGCAGTTCCTCGCTCTCGCGTCCCATGTCGGCCAGGCGCAGGCCGACCGCGGCCAGCGCTGCCAGGCCTTCCAGCGCCGCCAGCGCGTCCGGGCTGAAGCGGCGGCCGGCGTCGAACAGCAGGCACAGCGACCCGCGCGCGCCGCCCGGCCCGCCGGCCGGGATCGGCAAGCCCAGCACCATTTCCACGCCATGCGCGCGCAGCGCCGCGCTCAGTTCCGGCTCGCCCGACTTTTCCGGCGCGTCGAGCAGGGCCAGGCTGTTCGTGGCAGCCGCCAGCAGGCCCGGGAAGGCATGGCGCAGCGGCGACTGCAGCAGGCGCTCGCCGCGCCCCAGCACACGCGCCAAATTCAGTTCGCGATTCAGTTCGCGGTGCACACCGTGCTGGGCCTGCAGTTGCAGGTCGCCGCCCGGCTGCAGGCAGAACAGGGACGCGTGCACCACGCCCGGCCAGCTGCACAGGGCCTCGCACAGGCGCTCGGACAACGCGGCCAGGTCTTCGCCCTCGCCCAGGGCGGCCTGCACGCGGGCGCGCAGCGCGGCCAGTTCCAGGAGTTCGGCTTCGCGCGGCGCCGGCGCCGGCGCCTCGGCTGGGCTGGCGGCCAGGGCCCCGTCCAGCGCTGCTTCCATGGCGTCCTGGGCCAGCGGGGTGATGGCGTAGGCGAGCGGGCCGTGCGCCATCAGCGCCGGCAGCCAGCGCGCGTTCGAGAACGGGCACAGGACCAGGATCGGGGCGCCGGCGCGGAACGCGACCAGCTGGGCCAGGCCGGCCAGGTCGAGTTCGGGGTCGAAGCGTTCGAGGTCGATGACCAGCAGGTCGACCGGCCCGCGCCCCAGCAATTCGAGCGCGGCCTCGGCGCCGTCGGCCAGCGCCAGGCTGGCGAAGCGGCTGCCGGCCTCGGCCTGGAACTGCGCGCGCCGCGGTGCGGCCGGGTTGACGAACAACCCGGTACGTTGGCCTTGCGGCTCGGCCTGCTGAGGCATGTTTTTCTCCTTGTCATGCATATTCGTTACGCCATGCAACTCTACGCCGTGAATTTTGACATATTCGCATACCATCGAACAGGACGTTCGCCCTTGTGTGTGGAACCGCACCGTCGCGCTGCCCGCCCGCGGCCGATACTGGTCCGGTCAAGAACCCGTTTTCAAAGGAAGCGCAATGGCCAACCAGGACGATGTAGCAAACCACCAGAAAGCAATCCAGAACCGCCAGGACCAGCTCGACGCCAGCCAGAAGGAAGAGGAAGGTAGCAAGCCGGTGCAGATCGGCGCCGAACAGCCGGTGCCGCCGATGCCCGAGCAGCACCTGGCCAAGCCCGGCCTGGAAGCCCAAATGGCCGTCAAGCCGCGCTTCATGGCGGAACACTACAAGGGCAGCGGCAAGCTCGAGGGCCAGGTGGCGATCGTCACCGGCGGCGACTCCGGCATCGGCCGCTCGGTGGCCGTGCTGTTCGCGCGCGAAGGCGCCGACGTTGCCGTGCTCTACCTGAACGAACACGAAGACGCCGCCGAGACCCAGCGCTGCATCGAGGCCGAAGGACGCCGCTGCGTCACCATCGCCGGCGACGTCAAGGACATGGAATTCTGCCAGCAGGCGGTCGACGCCGTGGTGGCCGAATGGGGCCGCCTGGACGTACTGGTCAACAACGCCGCCTTCCAGGAACACGCCAGCAGCCTGCTCGACATCACCGAGGAGCGCTTCGACGAAACCATGCGCACCAACATCTACGGCTACTTCCACATGGCCAAGGCCGCCCTGCCCTACATGAAGCGCGGCGCCGCCATCGTGAACACCGGCTCGGTCACCGGCTTGAAGGGCTCGAAGCTGCTGCTCGACTATTCCTCGACCAAGGGCGCGATCCACGCCTTTACCATGTCGCTGGCAGCCAATTTGCTCGATAAAGGCATCCGCGTGAACTGCGTGGCGCCGGGTCCGGTATGGACGCCACTCAATCCGGCCGACCAGTCGCCGGACAAGATAGTCCACTTCGGCGAGAGCACCACCTACGGCCGCGCGGCCCAGCCCGAGGAACTCTCGCCGGCCTACGTGTTCCTGGCATCGAACGCCTGCTCGAGCTACATCACGGGCATCGTGCTGCCGGTGACCGGCAGCGTCGGCGAATAAAGGAGACAGCCATGGCACGCAGCATGTGGAAGGGCGCGATCAGCTTCGGTCTGGTCCACATTCCGGTCGAAATGTATCCCGCGGTGAGCAGCAATTCGCTCGACCTTTCCATGCTCGACCGCCGCGATTTCGCCCCGATCGGGTTCAAGCGCTACAACAAGAACACCGGCAAGGAAGTCTCCTGGGACGACATCGTCAAGGGCTACGAGTACGAATCCGGCGAGTACGTGGTGCTGTCCGACGAGGACCTGCGCCGCGCGAATCCGGAAGCGACCCAGACCATCGACATCCTCGCCTTCGTCGATGCCGAGGACGTGCCGCTGCTCTACTACGACCATCCCTATTACCTGGCGCCCGGCAAGGGCGGCGACAAGGTGTATGCGCTGCTGCGCGAAACGCTGAAGGAAGTCGGCAAGATCGGCATCGCGAACGTCGTTATCCGCGTCAAGCAGCATCTGGCGGCGCTGGTGTGCATCGGCGACACCATCGTCCTGAACACCCTGCGCTACCCGGACGAGATCCGCGAGACCGACGACCTGAAGATTCCGTCGCCGAAGGCGAAAGCCGCCACGATCAGCGCCAAGGAACTGAAGATGGCGATGGCCCTGGTCGAGGGCATGAGCGAGGACTGGAAACCGAACCAGTACCACGACACCTACCGCGAGGACGTGCTGGCCCTGGTGCAGAAGAAGATCAAGGCCAAGCAGACCAAGACCATCACCATGCCCGACCCGGACGAGAAACCGGCGAAGACCACCAACGTCATCGACCTGGTGTCGCTGCTGCAGGCCAGCCTGGGCAAGAAACCGGGCAAGGCGGCCGCCCTGGACGACGATGACGACGACGAACCGCCGCCGCCAAAACGCGCGCACAAGCCGTCCGAAGACGACGACGAGGACGACGCGCCGCCGCCGCGCCGCAAGACGGCCGCCAGTTCGCGCGAACACGTGGCCGCCAGCGCCGACAAGCCGAAGCGGGCCGCGGCTGCAAAGCCGGCCGCAAAAAAGGCCCCGGCGAAGAAAGCCGTCGCCGCCAAAAAGACCAGCACGGCAGCCGCCCCGGCACGCCGCAGGAAGGCGGCGTAGGCGCACATGGATGCATTCATCGACTTCCTCCAGTGGCCCGCGATGGCGGTGAGCCTGTACGCCGCCTTCCTGATCGGCTCGCAACGCGCCGGGAAGCGCGTGTTCGGCTTCTGGATGTTCATCCTCAGCAATATCCTGTGGATCGTCTGGGGCGTGCACGACGGCGCCTGGGCCCTGATCGCGCTGCAGGTGGCGCTGATGGCCATGAACATCCGCGGCATCTGGAAAAACGACAAAGGTACGACCGATAACCGCCTGCAGGCCGGCGCCGGCAAATCGCCGGGCTGAACCCGAGGCATTTTTCACGCGGCGATGGCCGCTTACTCAAGGAGAATTACGATGCGCAAGATGATCATGATGGCGATTGCCGGCTTTATCTGGAAAAAAATCCAGACCCGTATGAACCGCCAGGGCAGCGCGTCCGTGCGCCGCTATTGATGGGAAAACAGCCGGGTCAGGTCTTTTATCCAGGACCTGGCCCGGAACCGCTGGCCACCCGGATCAGCGCTGCGCAAGAATGGTCGTGTATTCCTCCATGGAAGCGTGACTCGACAGCATCCTGGCTGGCAGGAGCACAGTCGCATGAATCCGGTTGCCGTCGGCTCGATCCGGTTCCTCGACGACGATCTTGACCTGCCGCGCACGTCCCACGAATACGTAAGGCGACACGGCAACAAGCTGCAGCGGTGCTTCTTTGCCGATTCGCGCGTACATGCGGTTGCCCCACATGCTCAGCGACATACTTGATCCGTTCGACAGCCTGTACTCGCCTGCGACCGCATTGAACTCGTCATACCATACGTTGTAGAGTTGAGGCGGTAGAGAAATGCGCTCGGGTGTCCCCGTCACCCGCACCGCCGCTGCCGTGTTCACCGCGGGGTCCTGTGCCGCCTGGGCGGCGGCGATTGCCGGCCACAGACAGGCAAATCCGATAATCAGTCGCTTCATGATGTCTCCTCTGAGTAATCAACCACTGACGTCTTGGCGCGCCTTTTTCCTGTTTGAGTATAGGCAGGCTTGAGCGGCACGCGAGGACTTTCTGTCAGCAGTAGAGGCTGCTTAGGGAATCACTATCGGAATAATCAAATCAATTAAATTTATCTTTTACTCAGCAGCAAATAGAATCTCCTTCATCAAATTACGCACTTTGACCAGGAGATCGCATGAACCGCCCACGCCTCACCACCGCTTCCGGCATCCCCGTTGCCGACAACCAGAACTCGCTGAGCGCCGGCCGCAACGGCCCGCTGCTGCTGCAGGACTTCCACCTGATCGAGAAGCTGCAGCACTTCAACCGCGAGCGCATTCCCGAGCGCGTGGTGCACGCCAAGGGTTCGGGCGCCTACGGTACCTTCACGGTCACGCGCGACATCACCGCCTTCACCAAGGCCAAGCTGTTCGCCGAAGTCGGCAAGCAGACCGAAACCTTCCTGCGCTTCTCGACCGTCGGCGGCGAGAAAGGCAGCGCCGACACCGAACGCGATCCGCGCGGCTTCGCCCTGCGCTTCTATACCGAGGAAGGCAACTGGGACGTGGTCGGCAACAACACGCCGGTGTTCTTCCTGAAAGACCCGATCAAGTTCCCGGACTTCATCCACACCCAGAAGCGCCAGCCCGACAGCAACCTGAAGTCGGCCAACATGATGTTCGACTTTTGGAGCCAGGCGCCGGAAAGCCTGCACCAGGTAACGATCCTGTTCTCCAGCCGCGGCACCCCGGATGGCTACCGCCACATGGACGGCTTCGGCAGCCATACCTATAGCCTGATCAACGAGAACGGCGAACGCACCTACGTGAAATGGCACTTCAAGACGCGCCAGGGCATCAAGAACCTGAGCAACGCCGAAGCCGTGCGCCTCGGCGGCGCCGACCCGGACCACGCCGGGCGCGACCTGTTCGAGGCGATCGCCGCCGGCGACTACCCGCAATGGGACGTGAAGGTGCAGCTGGCAACCCAGGAGCAGCTCGACGACTGGGAAGCGCGCACCGGCTGGAACCCGTTCGACCTGACCAAGGTGTGGCCGCACGGCGACTTCCCGCTGCTGCAGGTGGGCGTGCTGGAACTGAACCGCAACCCGCGCAACTACCACATGGAAGTCGAGCAGGCCGCCTTCTCGCCGGCCAACGTGCCGCCGGGCATGGGCTACTCGCCGGACAAGATGCTGCAGGGCCGCCTGTTCGCCTACCACGACGCCCAGCTCTACCGCGTCGGCACCAACCACCAGCACCTGCCGGTGAACGCCCCGCGCTGCCCCTTCCACAACCAGCAGCGCGACGGTGCGATGGCGATCGCGAATGTCGGCGCCGCCCCGATCTACGACCCGGTCGACCCGGTCGGCAAGGGCGCGCTCGGCATGGGCCACGGCGAACATGCGCTGCCGCTGCAAGGCGACGCCGGCCGCTTCGACTTCCGCGGCCAGGAAGACGACTACACCCAGCCCGGCAACCTGTTCCGCCTGATGAGCGCCGAGGAGCAGCAGAACCTGTTCGACAACCTGGCCGGTCCGCTGAGCCAGGTCACCGACGCGATCCTGGCGCGCCAGCTGCGCCTGTTCGACAAGGCGGACCCGGCTTATGGCCGCGGCGTGCGCGCGGCGCTGAAGGCGCGCGGCCGCAACGTCGACTGATCGACAGCGGCCGGCAGGACGGAGGCGCCCTTTGTGGCGCCTCTTTTCGTTTCGTTCAGCGCCCTGCCAGCGGCGCCGACGTCAAGGTAATCCAGGCCAGGCCCGTTTCCGGCACATAGCTCATCAGCATGTCTTCGCCGGCGGGACCGCGGTTGAATTCCATCGTCACCTTGTTGTCGGCCGACACGAAGTGGTAGGGCTTGACGGCATACAGCCGCAGCGTCGTATCGTGGTCGATGGTGGCGACAATGTAGCGCGGTTCGGTATGCACCTTCAGGTAGCTGCCGTTCGACAAACCGTAGGCCCCGGTGATCTGCCGGGCCTGGTCGTCGCGGATACGCAGCGCCGAGACCGGCGCCCTCACCTGCACCGACGAGATCGCGTCGCTTGGACCCGGCGCAGCGCCGGGCGTTTGCGCATGGGCGCCTGCCGCCGCCGCGAGCAGGGATGCGCTTGCCATGAACAGTGAAATTCGCATGATGATTCTCCCTCCAGCCGGGTGTGCTTGCCCGCGCGGGATTGCGCGGATACGCCACGCGGCCGATTCAGTCTAGGACCGCGATACCCGATGGCAAGCGCGGCCGGTTGCGGCATCACCAAACAATCTCGATCGGCGCGCGTTCGGATGTATGCGGCATAAGGACGGCAGGCGCTGCCATGCCCGCGGCACCCGCAGCGCATTGCCTGAATGCAAAACCGGGACTACACTTGCCGTTTTACCGACGAGTGACCTGCACGATGCGCGCCGCCAAACCGATCCGTTACGCCGGACGAATCACGACCTGGAAAGACGAGCAAGGCTTCGGCTTCATCACGCCGAACGGCGGCGGGCCGACCGTCTTTGTCCACATCAGCGCGTTCGACGGCCAGCGCGGCCGCCCGGCCGGCAACGAGATCGTGACCTATGAGCTGACGGCCAACGAACGCGGACAGCCGCGCGCCGGCAAGGTCGCCTTCTACCGCGCAGGGACCGCGCGCCGCCAGGGTTCTGCGGGCAGCCCGGCCCGGGCGCTGCTGGCCTGCGGCTTTTTCGGCGCGATCGCCCTGTTCGTGGCGGTTGGCCGCTTGCCTGCCTGGGCACTGGGCGTGTATGCCGGCATCAGCCTGCTGACTTTCCTCGTCTACGCGAGCGACAAGGCCGCGGCGCGCAAGAATGCCTGGCGCACGAAGGAAAGCACGCTGCACATGCTCGGCCTGGCCGGTGGCTGGCCCGGCGCCCTGCTGGCCCAGCACCTGCTTCGGCACAAATCGTCGAAGCCAAGCTTCCAGCCCAGCCTGTGGTTTACCGTCTTCGTCAACTGCCTGGCGCTCGGCTGGTTCATGAGCACGGGCGGGATGGCCTGAACAGCCCCGCATGCAGGCCGCATGCGCCCACACTGTTCAGGTCATGCGTAGACAGCGCCCAAGAAAAAAGCCGGGCACGCATGCCCGGCTTTCCATCACCCGCACGGCGGGCGTGCTTATTCCTTCAGGGCCGCAGCCAGCGCGGCGATCTTGCCGGCATCGGCGCCCACGGCCTTGACCAGGCGCTTGCCGTAGTCGGCATCGGCCTTCCAGAAGTGCGACAGCATGGTGTTCAGGCTGTCGGCGTTCTTCACCATCTTCAGGTCGCCCGAGAGGTTGACGATCAGGTCTTCGCGCTCCTGGCTGCTCAGCGAACGGTAGAACTCGCCTGCCTGGCGGAAGTTCAGCGTCTTCGCGATGCGCGCCTGCTGGGTGCTGCCGCTCAGGGGCAGCGCGCTGCTGCGGGCGTTGGCGTCTTCCTTCAGCGGCGCCAGGCGGCTCGGCTCGTAGTTGACGATGCCCTTGCGGTTGCCGGTGCTGGCGGCGCCGTCGATGTGGTTGTTGTTCACGGCCACCAGCGGCTTGTTGATCGGCAGCGACTGGAAGTTGGCGCCCAGGCGGTGATGCTGGGTGTCGATGTACGAGAACAGGCGGCCCTGCAGCATGCGGTCTTCCGACGCCTCGATGCCCGGCACCAGGTTACCCGGGGCCATGGCCACCTGCTCGGTCGACTCGAAGACATTGTCGGGCACGCGGTTCAGCACCATGGTGCCGACCTTGCGCTCCGGTACGCCCGGCCAGATCTTGGTGGCGTCCAGCGGGTCGAAGTCGAATTTGTCGAGCTCGTCGGGTTTCAGGACCTGCACGGTCAGGTCCCAGGACGGGAACTTGCCGGCGTTGATGGCGCCGTACAGATCGACCGTGGCATGGCTGGTGCTCTTGCCCTGCACCACGGGGATCTCTTGCGGACGCAGGTTGCGCTCGCCCTGCTTCGACTTCCAGGCGAACTTGGCGTAGACGTAGTCGCCGCGCGCGTTCACCAGTTTCAGCGCATGCACGCTGCTGCCGTTCATTTCGCGGTAAGTCGCCGGCGTGCCGTAGTTCGAATACACGCGGGTCAGCATGGCGGTGGCTTCCGGCACGTGCGAGAAGAAGTCGAACACGCGTTCCGGCTCCTGCACGTTCGAGACCGGCGACGGTTTCAAGGCGTGGATCATGTCCGGGAACTTGATGGCGTCGCGGATGAAGAAGATCGGCAGGTTGTTGCCGACCAGGTCCCAGTTACCCTCCTGCGTATAGAACTTGGTGGCAAAGCCGCGCGGGTCGCGCGTGGTCTCGGCGCCGGAACGGCCCGGGATCACGGTGGAAAAGCGCACAAACACCGGGGTCTTCGTGTTCTTCGCGAACAGCCTGGCCTTGCTCAGGTCCGACAAATCGTCGGTGGCAATGAATTCGCCGTGGGCGCCGGTGCCGGTCGCGTGCACCACGCGCTCGGGAATGCGCTCGCGGTCGAAGCGCTGCAGCTTCTGCACCAGGTGCACGTCCTGCAGCAGGGTCGGGCCATTCGGGCCGGCGGTCTGGCTGTTCTGGTTGTCGCCGACCGGGGCGCCATTGTCCTTGGTCAGGGTCTGGGCCTGCGCGCCTTGCGTGAGGGCGATGACGCCGGATGCCAGCGTCAGCGCGCACAGCGCCATCCGGCCGAGGGACGGGGGATTCAATTTCATAGCTACTACCTATCAACATTACGTTTGGGATAGTTATCCTAACCGCAATACTTGCATAGTAGAAATTAATTATCCCTATGCCTACGATAGGTAAAGCCGACTACCAGCTCATCCTTTATAGCCCATCTGTTTCATAGCTGCCGTCAGCGTCTTCGCTGCCTTGGCGTAACCGGCCCAGGGTTCGTTGCCGCGGTCCAGGCGCGTATGCACGTTGGCCACGGTCCACTGGTCGCCGGACTTCAGGCCGGCCAGCTCGTCCCAGGCCAGCGGCACCGAGATGCCCAGCCCCGGACGCGTGCGCGCAGCCCAGGCGCAGACCGTGGTCGCGCCCTGCCCGTTGCGCAGGTAATCGATGAACACCTTGCCGACCCGGTTCTTGGCGCCGCTCTTGAAGGCGAAGCGGTCCGGCAAGGTCGTCGCCAGGTGCTTCACGATAGCCTGCGAAAAGCCCTTCACCGTGTCCCAGTCCTTGCCGCCCTTGATCGGCACCACCACGTGCAGGCCCTTGCCGCCGCTGGTCTTCAGGAAGTTCGGCAGGCCGAGTTCGTCGAGGAAGGCGTGCATCAGCTGGGCCGCTTCCTGCATCGTGTGCCACTCCACCCCTTCGCCCGGGTCGAGGTCGAACACCATGCGGTCGGGCTTGTCGTAGGCCCTGGCGGTGGCGTTCTGGGTGTGGATCTCGACCACGTTGAACTGGGCCGCCGACAGGAGGCCCTCGACGCTGGCAATCGTCAGCATCGGCGGGTGATCCGGGTCGAGCGCCGGGTCCATGTTCTCGACGCCGGGCATCTTCCGGGTATCGGCATGCTTCTGGAAGAACAGTTCGCCGCCCACGCCGGCCGGGGCGCGCACCAGCGATACCGGGCGATCCTTCAGATGCTCCATCATCAGCTCGCCCACCAGCGCGTAGTAGCGCACCAGCTCGAGCTTGGTGACGCCGCTCTTCGCATCCATCACGCGCTCGCCGTGGGTCACCTTCAGCGTGGCCGGCAGCTTGCCGGCCGGGGCCACCGGTTCCTGGTCCACTGCGGATGCGCGCTTGCCCGTGCGCTCCCTCGCCGGTTTGCCTGCCGGCTCGGGCGCGGCCTCCGGCGCCACGCTGGCGGCCACTTCGTCGATCGACTTGGCGACCTCGCGCGTGATGCCTTCGGCCGGCTTGTCGCTGCGCAGGCCCTGGAACACCGGGTGGCGCACCGCGCCGGCACTGGTCCACTCCGAGAAGCTGACCTCGGCGATCAGCTCGGGCTTCACCCAGTGGTGCTTGCGGCCCGCCACCGAGCGCGGCGGGAAGGGGCTCTTGTCGGTATCGAGCGCCTTCAGCCTGGCGGTGACGTCGCGCAGGCTCTCGGCATTAAACCCGCTACCGACATTGCCCGCATAGCGCAGCACGCCGTCCTTGTCGTAGGTGCCCAGCAGCAGCGAGCCGACGCCGGTGCGCGATCCCTTGGGGTCGGTGTAGCCGCCGATCACGAATTCCTGGCGCTGGCCGCATTTCAGCTTGATCCACTCGGGCGAGCGGCGCGACACGTACTTCGAATCGCGGCGCTTGCCGATCACGCCTTCCAGGCCGATCTTGCAGGCCGCGACCACCAGGCCTTCCGGATCGTTGCCGAACTCGCTTGAGAAACGCACCTTGCTTGATGCCTGCGCCTGGATCAGCGCGCCTTCGAGCAGGGCGCGGCGGTCGACCAGGTCCACTTCGCGCAGGTCATAGCCGCCCAGGTAAGGCGCGTCGAACAGGAAGTACAGGATGTCGGCCTTGTTGCTGCCGTCAAAGGCAAGCTGCAGCATGCCGAAGTTCGGGCGGCCGTTGGCATCGTGGACGACGATCTCGCCGTCGTACCAGCCGTCGGGCAGGCCCATGCGCGCGATTTCCTTTTGCAGCGGGGCCAGCTTGTCGGTCCAGTCGTTGTTGTTGCGGGTGATGAGGCGCACCTCGCCGTTCTCGATGCGGGTGAGCATGCGGTAGCCGTCGAACTTGACCTCGAACACCCAGTTTTCCGGGTCGGGCGGCGCACCGTCGACCAGGGTGGCGAGTTCGGGCGTGAATTCCTTCGGCAGCTTCGCTTCGACCGCGCCTGCGGGCAGGCTGGCATCGCGTGCCGCTTCGGACCCGGCGCCGCCCTTTTTCGTCGTCTTCGTGGCCGTTTTTGTGGCCGTTTTTGCAGTCGTTTTCGTGGCCGTTTTCGTAGCGGTTTTTGCCGCGGTTTTCGTGGCACGCTTGCCGCTGCTTTTCGCGGCCGGCTCCGCGTCGATTTCTTCCACGGCTTCCTCGGCGGCGGCGTCGGCTTTGGCCTTGACGGCGCGGCCGTTCTTGGTCGCCCTGGTCTTGGCCGGCACCCTGGCCGAACCGCCCGGCATCGGCAGATTCTTGACGCTGTCGGGCATCTCGTCGATCACGGAAAATTCCTCGGCGGGGCGGGCGTAATCGTCCTTTTCCTTGATCAGGAGCCAGGGTTCCTGCTTCTCGTCGCCGCGCCCTTTCATGCGCACCAGCACCCAGCGGCCATGCATCTTGTGCCCGTGCAGCTGGAACTTGATGTTGCCGCTGCGGTAGCCCGCATGCGGGTCGCCTTCCGGTTCCCAGGTGCCCTTGTCCCAGATGATGACCTTGCCGGCGCCGTACTGCTTTTCGGGGATCGTGCCTTCGAAGTCGGAATACGAAATCGGGTGGTCTTCGACGTGCACGGCCATGCGCTTGTCGTGGGTGTCGTAGCTCGGGCCTTTCGGCACGGCCCAGCTTTTCATCACCCCGTCGAGCTCGAGCCGGAAGTCGTAGTGCAGCCGGCTGGCCCAGTGCTTCTGGATGACGAAGGTGAGCGCGTCCTTTCCCGGCCGGCCGCCTTCGGCGGGTTCCGAGGTGATGGAAAAATCGCGCTTGGATTTGTAGACTTTCAGCGAGTCTGGCATGGCCCTCTCCTGCAACACGGCGGTGCAGCCAGTCTAGGCGCGGCAGCCCGGCGCGACTGTACGGCAGTTAACGGTGCACCTTTGGCATGGCCGTTTGTAACGGGATGTAATAAGCGTCAACGTTGCCGGACCGGCCCGCGTTAAGGGCTCAGTAACGCCGGAAAACACCGGTGGGACGACCATACTTTTCCACTACTAAAGGAAAGCACACCATGAGCAAAATCGTCGCTACCCTGATCGCTGGCCTGTTCGCTACCTCGGCTTTCGCCCAGAGCACCGCCACCCAGGCAACTACCCCGGCCACCAAGGCCGAGGCCAAGGAAGCCAAGGATGTCGCGAAGGCCGATGCCAAGGTAGAAAAGGCCAAGGCCGAGGCCAAGTCGGATGTCGCCGAAGCCAAGGCCGACGCCGCCAAGAAGAAAGCCAAGGCCGAGAAAAAGGCCACCAAGGAAAAAGCCGAGGCCAAGGCCGACGCTGCGGAAGACAAGGCCGAAGCCAAGGCCGATGCGGCCGACCACAAGGCCAGCACCACCGCCTCCACCAAATAAGGCCGCTCGAGCCCCCCTCCATATACCGCCAAAAAAGACAGGGTGCGCCCTGTCTTTTTTTCGTCCCCGCATCGAGGATGCATGCCGCATAACTTGTCGCATGCTCTACAATTGCCTGATCCCTCCCCACCGAGAGCGCCATGCACAAGATCGTCTTCCTCGACCGCGACAGCCTGATCGCCCAGGTACGCCGCCCCGCCTTTCCCCACGACTGGCAGGATCATGCGGCCACCGCGCCCGACCAGGTGGTCGAACGTTTGCAGGGCGCCAGCATCGCCATCACCAACAAGGTGCCGCTGCGCGCCGACGCCATCGCCCGGCTGCCGGACCTGAAGATGGTGGCCGTGGCCGCCACCGGCACCGACAACGTCGACCTGGCCGCCTGCCGCGCACGCGGCATCGTGGTGGCGAACATCCGCGATTACTCGGTGGTGTCGGTGCCCGAGCACTGCTTCACCCTGATGCTGGCCCTGCGCCGCAACCTGCGCGCCTACGTCGCCGACGTCGAGGCCGGGCGCTGGGAGCATTCGAGCCGCTTCTGCCTGCTGGACCACCCGATCGGCGACTTGTCCGGCAGCCGGCTCGGCATCGTCGGCTATGGCGCGCTGGGGCGGCGCGTGGCGCAGATCGGGCGCGCCTTCGGGATGGAAGTCTGCATCACCTCGCGCTCGCCGGTAGAGGACGCGGACGTGACGCAGGTTCCGCTGGATGAGTTGCTCGCCTCCTGCGACGTGATCAGCCTGCACCTGCCGCTAACCGAGCAGACGCGCCACATGATCGGGGCGCGCGAGCTGGGCCTGATGAAGCCGACCGGGCTCCTGATCAATACCGCGCGCGGCGGGCTGGTGGATGAGGCGGCGCTGGCCGAGGCGCTGATGCGGCGCACCATCGGCGGGGCCGGGTTCGACGTGCTGAGCAAGGAGCCGCCGGGGCAGGACAATCCGCTGCTGGGGCTACGGCTGCCCAACTTTATCCTCACACCGCACGTGGCGTGGGCCAGTGGCGGGGCGATGCAGACGCTGGCGGATATGTTGGTGGGGAATATCGAGGCGTGGGAGGCGGGAAGGCCGACGAATGTCGTTTGAATCGCCGATGATCAACCGATGAGACCGCGTGGGCACAAGTGCCTTGCGCGGCCCGGCCCACCCTACGCGCTGTTCGCCGTTGTAGGGTGGACACCTGTGTCCACGCTGTTCACCATACGCACGTCGAACAGTCTCAATACGTCCCCGGCAACAGGATATTCCTGTCCACGTGCGTCACATCGCGCAGCCCGCAGAACGCCATCGTCAAGTCCAGCTCGTTGCGGATGATCTCCAGGCAACGCGCCACGCCCGCCTCCCCCATCGCGCCCAGCCCGTACAGGAAGGGCCGGCCGATATACACGCCCTTGGCCCCCAGCGCCAGCGCGCGGATCACGTCCTGCCCCGAGCGGATGCCGCCGTCCATGTGCACCTCGATCTGCTTGCCGACCGCATCCACGATGCCAGGCAGCGCCCCGATGCTCGACTGCGCGCCGTCGAGCTGGCGCCCGCCGTGGTTCGAGACGATCAGCGCATCGGCCCCGCTTTCCACGCACAGGCGCGCGTCCTCGTTGTCCATGATGCCCTTGATGATCAGCTTGCCGCCCCAGCGGTTCTTGATCCACTCCACGTCGCGCCAGCTCAGCGCCGGATCGAACTGCTGCGAGGTCCAGGACGAGAGCGAGCTCATGTCCGACACGCTCTTCGCATGGCCGACGATGTTGCCGAAGTGGCGGCGCGGCGTGCGCAGCATGTTCAGGCACCAGCGCGGCTTGGTCGCCAGGTTCATCATGTTCGGAATCGTCAGCTTCGGCGGCGCGGTCATGCCGTTGCGGATGTCCTTGTGGCGCTGGCCCAGCACCTGCAGGTCCAGCGTCAGCACCAGCGCCGAGCAGTTGGCGGCCTTGGCGCGGTCGATCAGGCGGTTGATGAAATCGCGGTCCTTCATCACGTACAGCTGGAACCAGAACGGTTTGGTGGTGCGCGCCGCCACGTCTTCGATCGAGCAGATGCTCATGGTCGAGAGCGTGAACGGCACGCCGATCTTCTCGGCCGCGCGCGCCGCCAGGATCTCGCCGTCGGCATGCTGCATGCCGGTCAACCCGGTCGGCGCCAGGGCCACCGGCATCGCCACTTCCTGGCCCACCATCGTGCTTTTCAGGCTGCGGTCGACCAGGTTGACGGCCACGCGCTGGCGGAACTTGATGGCGGCGAAGTCCGTCTCGTTGGCGCGGTAGGTCGATTCGCTCCAGGAGCCGGCGTCCGCGTAGTCGTAGAACATGCGCGGCACGCGCCGCTTGGCCAGGACGCGCAGGTCTTCGATGGTCGTGATGATACTCATGCGTGCAGTTTCCTCTCGTCGGTGGAATGGGAAGCAGGTGGTGTCAGCGGGCGCGCCTCGGCCGGCGCCAGGGGCAGCGCGAGGATGAAGACGGTGCCCTCGCCCGGCGTGCTCTCGACCCGGATCGAGCCGCCCAGCAGCGAAGTCACGATGGTGTGCGCGATGTTCAGGCCCAGGCCGGTGCCGCCCTGGCCCATGCGCGTGGTGAAGAAGGGGTCAAACACGCGCGCCAGGTGCTCGGGCGCGATGCCGCGGCCGTCGTCGGCGAAGCGCAGCTCGACCCAGGCGGCGTCGAGCTGGCGCGCCGACAGGCGCATCTGCCCGCCGGGCCGCTCGAAGGCGTGCAGCAGCGCGTTGTTGACGAAGTTGATGATCACCTGGCCGAAGGGGCCCGGATAGCTGTCCATCACGATCCCGTCCGGCACCTCGAGGACCAGGGTGTGGCCGGCCATGCGCACCGTGTTCATCATGGTGGCCAGGATTTCCTGGCAGGCGCGCGCCAGGTCGAAGCGGCGCCGCTGGG
This sequence comes from Massilia sp. IC2-278, assembly GCF_020708045.1. Taxonomy (GTDB): domain Bacteria; phylum Pseudomonadota; class Gammaproteobacteria; order Burkholderiales; family Burkholderiaceae_D; genus Telluria. The sequence goes on along the minus strand of NZ_JAJFES010000001.1, from coordinate 318,577 downwards.
CGCTGGCCTGGTCGACCGACACCTGGCGGAAGCTGTTCACCAGTTCCGCCGCCTGGTGCAGGCTGCGCATGATCAGCTCCGAGGCTTCGTGCGCGGCGCCGATGTAGGCCGACAGCTCCGAGCGGCGCAGGGCAGAACCGTCGAGCGCGGCGTGGATGGCGGCCGTCTTGTCGTGCAGGGTGCTGGCCATCAGCAGGCTGTTGCCGATCGGCGTATTCAGTTCGTGCGCCACGCCGGCCACCAGCGAGCCGAGCGAGGCCAGCTTTTCCTGGGCCGCCAGCTGGGTCTGGGCATCCTTCAGTTGGCGGTAGGCCTGGGCGTTGTCCAGCGCCACGCCGACGTAGGCGGCAAGCGTGCGCAGCATGTCCAGGTGCACGCGCTGGTAGGCGCCGCGCGCATAGCTCTGCACCGCCAGCGCCCCGAGCACGCGCTGGCCCACCGCCACCGGCAGGAACAGGAGGGAGCGCGGCAGCGCGCGCGGCGGCAGGTCGCCGTCGGCGCAAGGCAAGGCGGCCGCCGCCACTTCGTCCGGCGTGGCGCCGGGCAGGTAGCGTCCGGATTCGCGGTCCAGGTCGTTGACGAAGACTTCGCGCCCGTGCTCGATGCTCCAGGCGGCCAGCGAGGCCGGGTCGCGCCGCTCGCGCACCGAGGGGCCGCAGCGGCGGCCATCGACCACCGCATACGGAATGTCGAGCGCGCCCTCGCCTGCGCTCTCGCCGCGCGCTACCACCACCGCGAACACCGGCGCATCCATCAGTACCTGCACGTGCTCGTGCAGGGTGTCCATGATGGCCTCGATGTCGAGGTTGGCGGTGAGGCGCCGGCCGATGTCGGACAGCAGGGCGATGTTGCGGCGCGCCTGGTCGGCGACGTCCTTCTGCTGCTCGGCCTCGCGCTTGCGCCGCTCGGCCGCGTCCTTTTGCAGCAGCAGCTCGGCGGTGCGCGCATTCACCTGGCGCTCGAGCCAGCCCTTTTGCTGGACCAGCGCGCGGATGCGGTAGCGGTAGGCGGCCAGCCCCGCCGCGCCCAGCAGCGCCACCGCCAGCAGGCGGAACCACCAGGTCTTCCACCAGGGCGGCGTGATGGTGATCGCCAGCGACGCCGGCGCCTCGCTCCAGACGCCGTCCTTGTTACTGGCGCGCACCCGGAACACATAGTCGCCGGCGTCCAGGTTGGTGTAGCTGGCAAAGCGTTTACCGGCATCGGTCTCGACCCAGGCCTCGTCGAAGCCTTCCAGCCGGTAGGCATAGCGGTTGCTGCCCGGCGCCGCGTAGTGCAGGGCCGCGAATTCGAGCGCGAACACCGACTCGCGAGACGGCAGCGTCACCGTCCCCTGGGGCAGCGCGCGCGGCTTGTTGAACACCGTGAAGCCGGTGATGCGCACCACCGGCGGATACGGGTTGTCGCGGATCGCATCGGGCTGGAAGGAATTCATGCCGGCGACGCCGCCGAAATGCAGCTGCCCGTCCGGCCCGCGCGCCGCCGAGCCGACGAAATACGTGCCGTCGATCAGGCCATCCTTGGCGGCGTAGTGCTTGTACTGGCCGGTGGCGGGATCGATGCGCGACAGGCCGACGGTGGTGCTGGCCCACAGGCGCCCGGCGCCGTCTTCCAGCACGGCGCCGATCGGCACCGCCTGGCCGCTGTCGGTGATCGTGAAGTGGCGGAACACCGGTTTGCCGCCGGGGCCGCGCTCCATGCGGTGCAGGCCGCCGGCCGTGCCCAGCCACAGCTCGCCTTTGCTACTCACCATCACGTCGTGGATGCGGTCGTGGCGCAGGCTGTCGGGGTCGGCGTCGTCGTGGCGGTAATGGGTGAAGCGGTTCGTGGCGCGGTCGAAGCGATCGAGGCCATTGTCGGTGCCGACCCACAGGATGCCGTCCTTGTCCTCGGCCATGGCGAAGATGCGGTTGTCGCCAAGGCTCGCCGGGTCGGCCGGATCGTGGCGCCATGAGCGGCGCACCGCCAGGTCGGGGCCGAGCAGATACAGGCCGGCGCGCGACACCACCCAGGTGGCGCCGTCGCGAGTTTTCATCACCGCCTGCACCAGCGCGGCATTTCCGTCCGGACCCAGGTCGACCCGGTGGAAGTCGCCGCCGGCCTCCCGGCACCAGGCCAGGCCGGCCGGCGTGCTGGCCCACAGGCGGCCATCGGCGATCGACAGGCTGTGCACGGCGTCGCTCGGCAGCGAACGCGGATTGCCGGCTTCGTGGCGCAGCGCGCGGGTACGGCCGCTGGCCGGGTCGGACAGCAGCAGGCCGCCGCCCGAGGTGCCGACCCACAGCTCGCCGTTGGCGCGCACGGCGATGTCGCGCACCTTCTTGTAGCCGTTCTGGTAGCCGCTTTCGGGTTCGTAGCTGAAGTGCGAGAAGCCGCCGCTGGCCAGGTCGGTGCGGCTGACACCGCCGAAGCGGGTGCCGACCCAGAGCGTGCCGGTGCGGTCGATGCGCACTGCCGCCACCTGGTTGTCGGACAGGCTGTGCTGGTCGAGCGCGCGGTTGCGATAGGACACGAAACGGCCGCTGGCCGGCTCGCGCCACTTCAGCCCGTCGAACTCGGTGCCGACCCAGAGCGTGCCGCCGGCATCGATGTACAGCGTCAGCACGCGCAGGTCGCCCATGCCTTCGTCCGGACCGACGGCGCGCCGCTGCGGCTCGCCCGCGCCGACGCCGGGGCGCCATTCCTCGATGCCGGCGTCGGTGCCGACCCACAGGGTGTCGCGCGGCCCCATGGCCAGCGCCATCACGCGCGCCCGGCGCGGGTCGCCGTTCAGGGGAGCGAAATAGACCAGCCGGTCCGCACCCGGCGCCAGGCGCGCGACGCCTTCCAGGGTCCCGACCCAGAGCGTGCCCTGGGCATCGAAAGCCAGCGCGTTCACGATGTGGTCGCCCGTGGTGCCGAGGCGGCTACCGGGCTGGCGGATGGTGGTGAAGCTGCCGGTGCGCGGATCGAAGCGCTTCAGGCCGTCGCTGGTGCCGAGCCAGAGCATGCCGTGGCGGTCGGCGGCGATCGCGTTGACGCTGCGGTTGGCGCGTTCGCCGGCGCCGGCGTCGAGCAGGGTATAGCGCACGAACTTGCCGCTGGCCGGATCGAGGCGCGCCAGCCCGCCCTTGGTGCCGAACCAGAGCCGCCCTTCGGCGTCTTCGAGCGAGGCGTTGACGTAGCCGTCGGGCAGCGACGCCTGGTCGCGCGGGTCGTTGCGGTAAGCGGTGATGCGGTAGCCGTCGTAGCGGTTCAGGCCAGCCTGGGTGCCGAACCACATGAAGCCCTGGCGGTCCTGCAGGATGGTAAGCACCGATTCCTGGGTCAGGCCGTGCTCGATGGACAGGCGTTCGAAACGCAGGTTGCGCGGCGCGGTGGCGTGGGCGGCATTCGCGAAAATGCTCGCCAGCAGCAGGCAGGCGACTGCGCGCAAGGCGCCACGCCATGTGGTGAACCCCAGCATAAGTATCAGTATCCGAAACAGATGCGATCAATCTACCAGATGCCGCCAAAGAGTTGTAATAAATTAAGACTTCCCCGATGGGGATGACACTGCTATAATGCGTGCATCGGGCGGCTGTAGCTCAGCTGGATAGAGTACTTGGCTACGAACCAAGGGGTCGTGGGTTCGATTCCTGCCAGCCGCACCAAGAAATACGGAAGGCCAGATCGCAAGATCTGGCCTTTTTCGTTTTTCCGAACCGGTTTTTCATCATGGCGGGTGGGGAAAGATGCTGCAGCCCTGCCCTGCGTGGTTATCCTCGCAATTGATGCTTCCATAAAACAATAAGTGCCGCTATAATGCGTGCCTCGGGCGGCTGTAGCTCAGCTGGATAGAGTACTTGGCTACGAACCAAGGGGTCGTGGGTTCGATTCCTGCCAGCCGCACCACGAATATGAAGGCCAGATCGCAAGATCTGGCCTTTTTTCGTTTTGGGCGCTTTGCGCGCAAGGCTCAGGCCGCCCTGGCCTCCCATGGCAGAGGAAGGTCATAGCTGAACCCGCACAATGGCAGGGCGTTGCCGACGTAGGGATACTCGGCAAGCCCGTCGTCCGCCTGCAGGAGCACCGGCAATTCTCTCGATTCAAAGCTGCCTTCGACAATGGCTTCAAGCTCATCCATATAGCCCTGCAGCTGCTCATGGAAGACACCGTCGTCTTCCATCATGTCGAGCTCATAGGTGTTGACCATGTAGTTGGCAAATGCGTTCTGCTCGATAAACTGGCGGAACTGGTCGAGCAAGGTGGCGGACGACCCGCCCAGGAACGCTGCCAGCGCGGCACGGCGCGCATCGAAATTGGCCAGGGCCTGCTCGCGCGAGGCCAGCAACAGCGGAACCTGCTGGTACAGGCGTATATCTCTCTTCCGGTACAACGACAGCCACAACAGGGGCAGGCAATATTCGGCCTCCAGCAACTGATGCAGCCCAGGCTCATCGCTTGCGAAAAAGTCCTGATCCACGCCCAACAGATAAACGCGATTCGCCATTACTGCGCTCCAATATATAAAATTGTCATTATTTTAAAGTCATCAGTTAATTCAGGGTATCTGGAATACCTATGCACACTGCGAGTTACCAGCCGAGGAGAAATGCGCTAGGCGACATGATTCAATCCAACCAAGCCCCAAGGCTGACGATCCCGCAGGGCATCGCCAGCGTGCACGCCGATTTGCTCGCCAATGGCCACGAGCCTGCGCTTCATCCGCTCGCTTCCCTTTTCGAAGCCGCCCCGCTATAATGCGTGCTCGGGCGGCTGTAGCTCAGCTGGATAGAGTACTTGGCTACGAACCAAGGGGTCGTGGGTTCGATTCCTGCCAGCCGCACCACGAATATGAAGGCCAGATCGCGAGATCTGGCCTTTTTCGTTTTGCGCGCCGCATCGATGCCGGCGCTATCGGAAGCATCGGCCATTCCCCTCTCCTGCCGCATCGGCGCCTTTGTTTGTGCCGATAGCAACAAACTCGTACACTGGGCAATTCGGTCCCGCCGCAAAGCCGGGATCGGCCAACCCGACCATATCGTATGCACGCAATTTACTTCAGATGGAAAGTCGCTCCCGGCCGTGAGCCGGACTTCGAGCAAGCCTGGCTGGAATTGACCAAATTGATACGCGACGAGCGAGGCGGCCTGGGGTCGCGTTTGCATCGGTGCGCCGATGGCCATTATTTTGCGTACGCCCAATGGCCCTCCGAACGTGCGTGGGCAATACAGCCCGAGCCGACTGCACGCATGGCCGAACTGCGAAATCGGATGCGTGAATGTGCCGAGCTGGTAGAAGGCCCGGTTCGAGGCGACGTCGTTGCCGACCGCCTGGTATCGTCGGCTTCCGATCAAGCGAGCAGGCTGGCGCGCGCATCCACGGGGAGCAGCTGACCGCCTGGGTCGATAGCGGACGCACATGACCCAGGCATCGGGAAAGTGGCCGTTTTCGAAGTCGACATGCCGGCGCCAAGTCACGATGGATGCAAGCCTTCCCATTTTTCGGATGTGCCGCTATAATGCGTGCCTCGGGCGGCTGTAGCTCAGCTGGATAGAGTACTTGGCTACGAACCAAGGGGTCGTGGGTTCGATTCCTGCCAGCCGCACCAACTTTTTCAAGGAAATGGCTCAGAAGAAATTCTGAGCCATTTTTCTTTCCGCCTCCGGTTTTGCATCCAGGCTGGCATTGCGCTACCCTCCCTGCTTCTTTTCATCGTGCGGTCAAGCGATTCGCTTAAATAGCCCTAAGCTCTGCACAGGAGAGACACTTCTCTTTTTGTAGGATCACACTGACGTCATCCCAGCAATGCTCATGATCTTTTTCTCAACAAAACGAGATCATCCGCTCTCCCTCTGGCAGAACCTGTAATTCCTCGCCTCATGGAATTATGTTCCGCTGAGCACTGCTGTTCCTGAAACGTCACACCTCAGCATCGGTTTCCCGTAGCGCTTCGCCGCTTGCTAGCATAAACATCCCCGATTGCCACAATCCGGCCGCAGCCGCGGCCGACTTACGCGTGAGGATGCTATGAGAAAACCCACTTTACGAAGCGCTTTACTCGCTGCGGTCGTGCTGGCAGGCGCGTCGCTGGGCTCGACGGCGGCGCAGGCCCAGGTCATCGGGAATTCGCCGCAGGCACTCGACCTGGTGGACGACTCCGCCTTCTTCGGCGACAGCCTGGAAGCGGGCAACAGCGGCGCCACCTTCGCCGACCGCTTCACTTTCACGGTCGACGAGGCGCTGGGGGTGAATGTCGACGCCATCGTCGGTTCGGTCAGCCGCTCGGCCGGCGTCGGGCTGGACATCACCGGGCTCTGGATCTACGACGGCAACGACACCTTGGTCAGCACCGGGACCTCGCTGCAGTCGGGCGCGGTGGACGTGTGGACGGTGGCCGGCGACGGCCTGGCCGTCGGCGACTACTACCTGCGGGTCGACGGCAACGTCGTCTCGGGCGAAGGCGCCTCCTTTGGCGGCGCGATCATGCTGGCGCCGGTGCCGGAGCCCGAAACCTACGGCATGATGCTGGGCGGCCTGGGCATCCTGGGCTTCCTGGCGCGGCGCCGCCAGGCCAAACGCGGCTGATTCCACGGCCGGGTTCGCCGCCCAGGCGAAAAAACGGAGACGCATGCGTCTCCGTTTTTTTCATCCGCGAGAAACCCTGCTCCCGCTTCAGGTCCTGAGCTTCTTGATGATGCTGCGGTTGCCCAGGATTTCCTCGATCTGCTCGAAGCGCACCGGTTTCACCATGTGGTGGTCGAAGCCGGCCTCGAAGGCCAGCTGGCGGTCCTTTTCCTGCCCCCAGCCGGTGACCGCGATCAGGGCCGTCATGGCGCCGCACGACAGCTTGCGGATGCCGCGCGCCAGGTCGTAGCCCGACATTTGCGGCAGGCCGATGTCGAGGAAGGCGTAGTCCGGGCAGAAGCGCGCGGCGGCCGCCAGCGCATCCGGCCCGTTGTGGGTAATGACCACGCTGTGCCCCATGGCGGTGAGCAGCGCGCCGATGCTGTTGACGAAGTCGACGTTGTCGTCGGCCAGCAGGATGCGGTAGGTTTCGGTGCTGATGAAGGCGGCCGGCGTCGGTTTGCTCAGCGGCTCCGGCTCGACCACGATCGGCAGGCGCACCGAGAAGCAGGAGCCGCGGCCCAGGCCCTCGCTGCGCGCGGTGATCGTGCCGCCGTGCAGCTCGACGAGTTTGCGCGCCAGCGACAGGCCCACGCCCAGGCCGGCGTTGGTCCGCTCCAGGGTCGAGTCGACCTGCACGAACATCTCGAACACCGAATCGAGCATCTCGGGCGCCAGGCCGATGCCGGTATCCGTTACTTCCAGCACCAGGGTCTTGTCCTCGACGTGGCCGGACAAGGTCACGCGTCCGCCGCGGTTGGTGTACTTGGCGGCGTTGTTCAGCAAATTCGACAGGATCTGCGCCAGGCGCGTGGCGTCGCCGTGCAGGAAGACCGGGCGGTCCGGCAGGTCCAGCACCAGCTCGTGACCGTGCAGCTCGATGTAGGAGCGCACTACCTCCAGCGCGTCGTTGACGACCGCTTTCAGTTCCACCCGGCCCATCTTGATGGCGAACTTGCCGGTATTGATGCGCGAAACGTCGAGCAGGTCGTCGACCAGGCGCACCATCTGGCGCAGCTGGCGTTCCATGATGTCGGTGGCGCGCTGGGTGGCCTGGGCGTCGCCGCTGCGGATGCGCAGGATGTCGAGGCCGGTGCGGATCGGCGCCAGCGGGTTGCGCAGCTCGTGCGCCAGGGTGGCGAGGAATTCGTCCTTGCGACGGTCGGCCACGATCAGCGCGTCTTCGGCCTTCTGGCGCACGTCCATCTCGTGTTCCAGGGTGCGGTTGGCGGCCTGCAGGGCGTCGGCGCGGCGGCCGATTTCCGCCAGCATGTCGTTGAAGGCGTCGACCAGCACCCCGATCTCGCCGCTGTTATTGCCCGGTACGCGCAGCGTGAAGTCGCGCTGCTGCATCACCTGGCGCGCCACGTTCGTCACCGCTTCCAGCGGGCGGGTGATGGCCGCCTGCAGGCGCGAGGCCACCAGGCCGGCAATGACGAGGGCGCCGAGCATCACGCCGCCGAGAATCGCCCCATAGTTCAGCAGGCGGTCGACCAGGCCGTAGCGCGAGCGCAGGTAGACCGTGCCGACCAGTTCCCCGTTCTCGACGATGTTGTGCCAGACCTCGAGCCCGCCGCGCTCGATCAGGTAGCCGGCCGCGCGCGGACGCGTCGGCAGCACCTGGTCGCTGCCGGCTTTCACGTAACTGGCGAAGCGCGAACCCGAGGCGGTGAAGACGGCGCCGGACAGGATCTGCGGGCGCGCGCGCAGCACCGCCAGCTGTTGCTGGGCGGTCTTGGCGTCGGAAAACGCCAGGGCCGGCGCGGTGACGCTGGCCATGATGTCGGCCTGGGTGGTCAGGTCGTCGATCCACAGGCGCTGGAAGGTGCGCAAGTCGAGCACCAGCATGGCGATCGAGGCCGACAGCAGGGCCGCCAGCGTGGTGAACACCGCCATCTTGATCAGTTTGCTGCGGACGGAACCGGTATCGTGCGCGTTCATCAGGAATTCCCCTTCACGACGCGGTTGGCGACGGTGAGCAGTCGCGAACTGAGTTTCACGTTATTTCTCTCTGCTGAATCGAGGGATACGTCGAAGCGCACGCGCTCGTCGACGATCCGGAAATTGATGACACTGCCCTGCTGCAGGCCGGATTCGCACTCGGTGACCGGCAGCAGCGCCGGCGGGCTGCTTTTCAGGATGCGGCCGGCGCGCGCGCTGTCGCTGCCGGCCACGAACAGCAGGTGCACGGCGTTGCCGCCCTCGCCTTCGCGCAGCTGGCGCACCACGACCGGGCGCCCGCCCACGTTGCGCCCGGCCACCACGCGCGCCAGCTCGGCGGCCATTTCGTCGGAACCGACCACGCCGATCGTGACCGGTGCGCCGGGGTCGGCAAAGGCGCCGGCCGGGAATTCGGCATAGCCGAGGAATTTATAGATAAAGGCCGCCTTGACGCGGCGCTCGAGGGCCTGGCTGGCGACGCCGTTCTGGGCCAGCGCCGGCGATGGACCGGCCGCCGCGGCCGTGAACAGCGCCGCGGCGCAGGCCAGGGTCCAGCCGGCCAGGCCCGCCGGACGCCACCACGAGCGCCCGGGCGGATACGCCGGCGCGACGGCAAGCGGCCGCGCCGCGGCGGCGGGCATCCCGGCGGGCGGCGTGGAAGAGAATAAGGATCGGTGTCGAATCATTGGCCGCTTAAAATTGCAGGATCGCGCTGAAGCCCACGTTGCGCTCGAAGGTCTGGCGCAGGCCCGGCTCGCCGAATTCGGCATGCCGGTCGTGCAGCAGGTTGCGCCCGACCAGGGCGAACTCGAGGTTCGGCCTGGCCTGCCAGGCAATGCGCGCGTCGAGCTCATGATAGCCCGGTACGGCGGGGCGCGTCAGCCTGCCGACGTGCCGCAGCGCGACATCGAGTTGCAAATCGGCGCCCAGCTCGTGCGCCGAACGCAGGCTCCAGTAGTGTTTCGGGTCGTTGCTGGTCAGGCCCAGCAGGCGCGACAGATCGCGGCTGGCCTCGTCGGTGCGGATGCGCACGTCCTGGAACACGGCGCCGCCCGACAGGCGCCAGCCGCGCAGCACCTGCCAGCTGGCCCAGGTCTCCAGGCCGCTCACGCGCCCCCTGGCATGGTTCTCGAACTGCGCCGGCATGCGCGGCCGCAGTTCCAGCGTGCGCAGGCGGTCGTACTCGCTGTGGAACAGGGTGGCCGAATACGAGATCGCCGGCGCCGGCTGGGCGCGGTAGCCGAACTCGATCACGCGTGCGGTCTCGGATTCGAAGCCCGGCCCGCCCTCGACGACGTAGCGCGGCCCTCCGCCGGGCGCGATGCCGGCGGCCAGGCGCAGGTCGCGGTCGATGCGCGACGGCGCGCGCACCGTGCGCGACAGCGCCGCCCAGGCCAGCGCGTTCGGCCCCGTGTTCCAGGCCAGGCGCGCGCTCGGCAGCCACTCGACGCCGGTGTACACATTGTGCTCGGCCTTGATGCCGGCGGTGGCGCGCAGGGTGCCGGTGAGAGCGATCTCGTCCTGCACGAACAGGTTCGCCCAGCGCAGGGTCTTGTTCTCGTCCAGCATGCTCAGCCAGGGGCTGCTGCGGATGCGGTCGCGGCTGATGCGGTAGCCGCCGCCCCAGGCCAGGCTGTGGCGCTCGCCGGCGCGCAGGTTGTGCTGGGCTTCGAGGTCGATCGTTTCCAGGCGCTGGGCGCCGAGGGTCTGCTCGCGCCGTGTGTGGTCGAGGTAAGCCTGCAGGCGCAGGGTCGAGCCGTCGGCCAGGGTGCGCAGCGAGCGCGCCACCAGGTTGGCGCCGGCAAGCCGGGTGTCCTGTTCGCCGAGCTCGTCGAGCTTGCCGTCGTACACGTCGCCGCTGACGGTCGTGCTGCGGCCCTCGCCGTCCCAGTCGGTGCGAAAGCCCGCCTGCTGGCGGCGCCAGCCGGTGCCGCTGACGCTGCCGTCCTCGCGGCCGATGTCGTCGTGGCGGACCAGCTTGGCATAGGCGCGGTAGTGGCCGCCGCTCGCGGTTTCGCCGCCGTGGCGCAAGGAAGCGCTGGCGCCCTCGGCGCCGCCGCGCACCACCAGCTGCTTGCCCTGGGTGTCGCGCGCCGACTTGGTGATGATGTTGATGACGCCGTTCACGGCGTTGGCGCCCCAGATGGTGGCGCCGGGGCCGCTGATGACCTCGATGCGCTCGATGTCGGCCATCACCACGTCGTGGGTATCCCAGAACACGCCGGAAAACAGCGGCGAATACACGCTGCGGCCGTCGATCAGCACCAGCAGCTTGTTGGCCAGCGTCGAGCCGAAGCCGCGCGCGCTGATGGCGTAGTCGTGGGCGTCGGCGCGCGCCACCTGCAGGTTCGGCGCCAGGCGTAGCGCTTCCGGCAGGCTTGTTGCGCCGGAGCGACGGATATCGGTACCGCTGATCACGAATACCGAGGCCGGCGCTTCGGACAGGCGCGTTTCCTGCCGCGCCACCGAGGTCACGACCACATCGGCCAATTGTTCGAGCGAATAGTCGGCCAGCGACCCGCCCTCCTGGGCCTGGACATCGGGGAACACCGTGAGTAGCCCCGCAAAGGCGCAAGTCGGCAGACATCGTTTTAACATATTTGCCATGGTAAAACATTTTCTGACGTGCACCAAGCGTGTGCGGCTGCCGTGCGCGGGGGATTCCGGCCGCATAGGGAGAGCTGCCATGGGCTGTCCGACTGTTACAAGCTTGTTACAGCCATATAGAGACACTATATCTGTCATTACAAATATAAATTGGAAACTTTTGTTGCGGAGCAGCATAATTGCACCTGTCTCCTCTATTCCCCGCAAGGAAATAGATTCAGCCCGCTCCTCTCCGAGCGGGCTTTTTTTTGCCATCCGCGCGCGCACTGCCTTTCCCCGCACACACTTGCGCGCCGACAGAGACGCGCCGTTTAGTGTAGGATTCGGCCATGTTTTCGAATACACAACAGGCCGTCGTCCATGTCCGCTCCCGGTAAGCCCGCACCCTCCGTTTCCACCTACGATTGGAGCACCAGCACGGTCGGCGACCCGTCCGCCTGGCCGCAGCCGCTGCGCATCGCCGCCGGGCTGATGTTCAACACCCCGCTGCCGATGCTGCTGCAATGGGGCCCGCAGTCCGTCCTCCTGTGCAACGAGGCGTATGGCGCACTCGCCGGCCCCGGCTATGGCCGCGTGCCCGGCGGCTCGGTGCCCGCCATCATGCCGCCGCCGCTGCAGGCCGGACAGGAAGGCGCGGCGCGCGCCTGGCGCGGCGAAGCGGTGCAGGTCGCCGGCGTGACTGTGAACTTCGGCAATGCCAGCGTCGGCCAGTACGACCTGCATTTCACCCCGCTGCTACAGGATGGCGCGGTGGCCGGCGTGCTGTGCATGCTGGCGCCCGCCACCGCGGCCGAGGCATCGGCTGCTGTTGCCGAGGAAATCGGCACCCTGAACGTGCTGGTGGTCGAAGACAACCTCGATTCGCAATACCTGGTCTGCGAGATGCTCAAGGCCTTCGGCTACGAAGCCGACGGCGTGGCCCATCCGGACGATGCCCTGGCGCGCCTGGCGGCCGGGCGCTACCACGTGCTGTTCACCGACGTCAGCCTGCCCGGCATGTCCGGCGTCGACCTGGCGCGCGAAGCGATGCGCCTGTATCCGCACCTGAAGGTGATCTTCGCCTCGGGCTACGGCGACATGCTGCTCAAGCATCTCGACTTCCCTTACCAGTCGCTGCAAAAGCCCTACGAACTCGACCAGCTGCAGAATGCGCTGAACCAGGTCGGCAACCAGCTGCGGGCGGGCGCCTGAGTGCCCAAGCGTGTGCATCCCGCGCGAGCGGCTGGGCTAGAATGGTTCCAGGCCGAGTTTCGCCGCGCGCGCTGCTGACCATGATCTCCATCCCGATGTCCACCCCGATTTCCAGCCTGTCCGTTGGCAGGACCATGCAGCCGCCCGCCTCCGGCACGGGGAGCCGCGCGTGAGCGATAACCGCGACGATCTCGAAATGATGCGCTCGGCCGCCCTGCGCAATGCCGGCAATGCACTGGCCGCGCGCCAGCGCGCCGAGGCCGAGCTGATGGCCGCCAAGGAAGCCCTGCGCCAGGCCAACGAGCGCATGGAGAACATGCTCGAAAGCCTGACCGACGCCTTCTGCGCGGTCGACTTCGACTGGCGCATCACCTACATCAACGGCCGCGCGCTCGACATGCTGGCGCCGCTGAACAAGACCCGTGCAGGCCTGCTCGGCAAGAGCCTGTGGGACGAGTTCGACGAACTGCAGGGCACCAACCTGGCCAGCAACCTGGTCCAGGCCATGGAATCGCGCCAGATGGGCACGCGCGAGTTCTTCTACCAGCGCCTGGCGATCTGGGTCGAGGCGCGCATGTATCCCTCGCCCGACGGCCTGACCCTGTACTTCCAGGACATCACCCAGCGCCGCATCGACCAGCAGGCCCTGATCGACGGCAACAGCCGCCTGCAGGTGGCCCTGGCCGCCGGCCGCCTGGGCGACTGGCGCTGGGACGCCGCCAGCGACCGCGTGCTGCTGGGCGAGCGCGCCGCCACCATCCTCGGCCTGGAAGCGGAAGTGCCGCTGGCCTGGCCGCACCTGCGCGCGCGCCTCGACGAGGCCGACCGCGAGGCGGTGCGCCGCGCGGTCCTGCACGCGTTTGCCACCCATACCGATTTGAACATCGAATGCCGGCTGCTGCCCGACGGCGGGCAGTCGCGCTGGATCGCCCTGGTCGGGCGCGCCGACTACACCAACCCGGCGCTGCGCGACAGCGTGATCGGCATGACCGGCGTGGTCCAGGACGTGTCGTCGCGCAAGATTGCCGAGGACAGCCTGCGCCAGAGCGAGGAAGTGCTGCGCGCGCTGGCCAATACCATACCGCAGCTGGCCTGGATGGCCGAGCCCGACGGCGCCATCGTCTGGTTCAACGAGCGCTGGTACGAATACACCGGCACCACGCCCGAGGGCGCGGCCGGCTGGGGCTGGCAAGGCACGGTCGACCCAGCCGTGCTGCCGGCCATGCAGGAACACTGGGCCAGCTCGCTGCGCACCGGCGAACCCTTCGAGATGGAATACCCGATCCGCGGCGCCGACGGCCAGTACCGCTGGTTCCTGACGCGCGTGAACGCGGTGCGCGACCGGCGCGGCAAAGTGGTGCGCTGGTTCGGCACGAATACCGACGTCGACCAGGTCAAGCGCGCCGAGCAGGCCCTGCGCGAGGAATCGAAGGTGCTGGAGCTGCTCAACAGCACCGGCAGCGCCCTGGCCTCGACGCGCGACTTGCGCTCGCTGCTGCAGGTGGCCACCGACGCCGCCAGCGGCATCGCCGGCGCCCGCTTCGGCGCCTTCTTCTACCACGGCAAGGAAGGCGAAGGACCGAAGTTCTCGCTGTACACCGTCTCGGGCGGCAGCGCCAACGAATTCCAGAGCTTCGGCGAGCCGCATGCGACCGCCCTGTTCGGCGCCGGTTTCCGCGGCGCCGGCCTGGTGCGCTCGACCGACATCGGCAGCGATGGGCACGACGGCCCGGCGCCGCCGCAGTTCGGCATGCTGTCCGGCCAGCCGGTCGTGAAAAGCTACCTGTCGGTGCCGGTGACGGCCGCCAGCGGCGAAGCGATCGGCACCATGTTCTTCGGCCACCCGGAACCGGGCGTGTTCACCGAACGCACCGAGCGCATCGTGCGCGGCATTGCCGCCCAGGCCGCGGTAGCGCTCGACAATACCCGCCTGTACGAAGCGGCCCAGCAGGCCGCCGAGGAACGCAAGGTGCTGCTGGAGAGCGAACGCGAGGCGCGCGCCGAGGCCGAGCGCTCGAGCCAGATGAAGGACGAATTCCTGGCCACCCTGTCGCACGAGCTGCGCACCCCGCTCTCGGCCATCCTCGGCTGGGCCCAGGTGCTGCGCCGCGGCGGCAAGGACGAGGCCGACCGCCAGCGCGGCTTGCAGACCATCGAACGCAATGCGCGCTCGCAGGCCCAGCTGATCGAAGACCTGCTCGACATGAGCCGCATCACCTCGGGCAAGGTGCTGCTCGACATCCAGAACCTGTCCCCGGCCGGCTTCCTCGACGCCGCCATCGAGACCGTTCGCCCGGCGGCCGACGCCAAGAACATCCGCCTCGAAAAGCATTACGACCCGGACCCCGGCACCATTGCCGGCGACCCGGCGCGCCTGCAGCAGGTGGTGTGGAACCTGCTGTCGAACGCCATCAAGTTCACCCCGCGCGACGGCCAGGTGGCGGTGGAACTGGGACGGCGCGGCGATTCGGTCCTGATCACGGTGCGCGACACCGGCGCCGGCATCAAGCCGGAATTCATCACCCACGTGTTCGAGCGCTTCCGCCAGGCCGACGCCTCGATGACGCGCCGCCACGGCGGGCTGGGCCTGGGCCTGTCCATCGTCAAGCACCTGATCGAGCAGCACGGCGGCACGGTGCGTGCCGAGAGCGCCGGCGAAGGCCTGGGGTCGAGCTTCTCGATCGAGCTGCCCCTGTCCAAGGCGGCGCCGCCCACCCGGCGTTCGCGCGCCGGCTTGGTTGGCGCGCCGAATCCGGCCACGCCGGAACTCACCCTGCGCGACCTGGGCGGCGTGTCGGTGCTGGTGGTCGACGACGACCGCGACGCGCGCGAACTGATCGCGCGCATCCTCACCGATTGCCACGCCCGGGTGCGCATCGCCGCCAGCGCGCGCGAAGCCTTCGACGCCCTGCGCGCGGACCTGCCCGATCTGTTGATCAGCGACCTCGGCATGCCCGAAGTGGACGGCTTCGAACTGCTGTCCTGGGTGCGCAGCCTGGGGCGCGACCGTGGCGGCCTGCTACCGGCGGTGGCCCTGACCGCCTTTGCCCGCTCGGAAGACCGCCTGCGCGCGCTCGAAGCCGGGTTCAATTCGCACATTTCCAAGCCCGTGGAACCGAGCGAACTGATCGCTGCCGTGGCATCATTGGTGCGTCCGGCGCCGGGCAAATCAAAATTGTGATGATCCTACCCGCGCACGCGGCGCTGTCCTACAAGAAATTTTGGTGCTTTTGCTAGACTAGCCTGGATGGGAAAGTCGGATTCCTTAGTGAAATTTGTGTCCTTCCAGTACCTATTTCGACGAGAGAAGCATGCCGAGCAGACAAGACATTTTGAACGCCAAGATTTTGGTCGTAGACGATTCGCCCGACAATATCGAGCTGATGGAAGAGATATTGTCCGAAGAGGGCTACACCGATGTCAGCTCGACCATGGAGCCTGAACAGGTGTGCCCGCTGCACCGCGAGCATAACTACGACCTGATCCTGCTGGACCTGCAGATGCCCGGCCTGAACGGTTTCCAGGTCATGAAAAGCCTGAAGGAAATCGAAAAAGGCGGCTACCTGCCGGTGCTGGCCCTCACGGCGCAGCCGAGTTTCAAGATCGCGGCCCTGGAAGCGGGCGCGCGCGACTTCATCAGCAAGCCCTTCGATTTGCTGGAAGTGCACAAGCGCATCCACAACATGCTCGAAGTGCGCCTGCTCTATAAAGAGCTGGCCCAGTATTCCAAGGCCCAGCAGGAACTGGCCCTGCACGACGCCCTCACCGGCCTGCCGAATCGGCGCCTCCTGGAAGACCGCATCGAAACCGCGCTCCAGCACGCCAACCGCAGCCATGCCAAGGCCGCGATCATGTACCTGGACCTGGACGGCTTCAAGGCGATCAACGACACCTACGGCCATGCCTACGGCGACGACATCCTGAAAATGGTCTCGCAGCGCCTGCTGTCGACTTCCCGCAAGGAAGACACGGTGGCGCGCCTGGGCGGCGACGAATTCATGGTGGTGCTGGGCGACATCCACAGCCTGGCCGACGCGCAGGGGCCGGCGGCGAAGCTGGTCGAGGCGCTGTCCGAGCCCTACTTCATCAACGACCTGACGCTGCGCCTGTCGACCTCGATCGGCATCAGCATCTACCCGGACGACGCCGAATCGGTGGACGCCCTGATCAGCATTGCCGACTACGCGCTGTACGAAGCCAAGCGCGCCGGCAAGAACCGTTTCTGCTCGACGGCCGGAGGAGCGCGCCAGGTGGCCGCGAAATCGCCCCCAAAGCAGGTGGCTGAGCTGGCTCAGCACCGCTGAAGCCCCGCCAGCCGCCCCGAGCGGACACCCGCCTTCCACGGCGCCGGCCCACCAGCCCGGCGCCGTTTTTATTTGTCCTGCGATGCCACGAAGCGGTAGAGTGGACGCCTATGCCGTCCACGCGTTCAACCATCCTGCGGACTGTCTCGCCGTGTCACCGTGCGTCGAACGCGTGGACGGGAAACCCGTCTACCCTGTAAACAACAACGGCGCCTTGAGGTCCGCGCGATGCGGGCCCCAAGGCGCCGTGGCCTGGAACGGTGTTACCGAACGATCAGGCGCTGCCCGGTTCCTTGTCCTTCGAACCGATGCACGATTCCCCGACGGCCTGCTCGTTGTGCGCCGCCATCGCAACCGCGCCCTGGTGGTCGCGGCTGGCGTCGACCTTGTCCGGGGCGACTTCGATGCGGGTGATGCCGGCGTCGACCGAGATCGGGTCGCTGGCCGGGAAGGTCATCTCGACGGCGTCGTCGAGCAGGGTTTCCTTGGCCGCGTCACCCTGCGGCTGGGTTTCCACGCCGGCCATCATTTCGATGGCGACGGCATGGGCGACCACCTTCAAGCCGGCCAGCTGGCCGATGGTCGTGACGCCGAATGCGTCTTCCAGGGCCTTGGCCTGGTTCGGACCGATGCCGCACAGTGCGGTCAGCGGGCAATCTACCAGTTCCTTGAACGATTTGCCGTGGAACTGTTCGTTGACGATGGTATTGATATTCATGTTTTTGTCCTTTCAAGTGAGCGCGCCTGTCCTCCATTGACACGGTTGAACCGGACACGCTTCCACTATCGCATGGCCCCGCGAAACCGTATGTGCGGTGCCGTACACGAAGCGCGCAAGCTCCGTGCAATCAGGCGCACGATTGCCCCCGAATATTGCAAATTGCCGTGATATCATTCGACGCCGCTCAGCCGTGTCTTTACCATAGGAAAGCGCATTGGACAGCAGCTACTCTGCTATCCTTGTTTTAACCGGCCGAGGCCAGGCCCTACGCCCCGACAACCGCAGCAGGAACGACGTGCTCACCACCGCCAAACCGAAGATCTTGGTCGTCAACGACGACGCGGCCAGCCTGCTGGCCCTGACCAGCCTGCTCGACCAATGGGCCTCCGACACCGGTTACACGGTGCTCTCGGCGCGCTCCGGTCAGGATGCGCTGCGCCAGGTGCTGCTGCACGACTTCGCCGTCATCATCCTCGACGTCAACATGCCCGGCATGGACGGCTTCGAGACCGCCGAGGCGATCCACCAGCGCGCGCGCTCGGCCGACATCCCGATCATTTTCGTGACCGCCTTCCTGGCCGACGAGATCGACCGCCTGAAGGCTTACCAGCGCGGCGCCGCCGACTTCCTGTTCACGCCGGTGATCCCGCAGATCCTGCACGCCAAGGTGTCGGTGTTCGTGGCCCTGGCCAACAAGAACGAGCAACTGCGGCGCCAGACCGAGGACCTGTCCCAGCGCACCCTCGAACTGACCGCGACCAACGAGCGCCTGATGCGCGAGATCGAAGAGCGCCAGGCCGCCGAGCGCACCAGCCACGCCAAGGACGAATTCCTGGCCATGCTCGGCCACGAGCTGCGCAACCCGCTGTCGGCGATCAGCAGCGCCGCCGCCCTGATCGACATGCCCGGCGCCGGCCTCGATACGGCCAGCCGCGCGCGCCAGATCATCGGGCGCCAGAGCCAGCACTTGTCGCGCATCGTCGACGACCTGCTCGACCTGTCGCGCGCGATGTCCGGCAAGATCCTGCTGGCGCGGCGCCCGGTGGACATGGCCAGCCTGGTCGGCGCCTGCCTCGACACCTTCCGCGCCACCGGCCGCACCGCCGGCTACCGCATCGACGTCGACCTGGCGCCGAACTGGGTCGACGGCGACCCGACCCGGCTCGAGCAGATCGCCACCAATCTGATCGACAACGCCCTGAAATACACCCCGGCCGGCGGCAGCATTGCGATTCGCATCGGCGCCGAGGACGAGGACGTGCTGCTGACGGTGAGCGACACCGGCGTCGGCATCGCACCCGATCTGCTGCCGCACGTGTTCGACGTGTTCGTACAGGGTAGCATCAGCCTCGACCGCGCTCAGGGCGGGCTGGGCATCGGGCTGTCGCTGGTGCGGCGCCTGGTCGAGCTGCACGGCGGCAGCGTGTCGGCCACCAGCGCCGGCGGCGGCGCCGGCAGCGCCTTTACTATCCGCCTGCCGCGCGCCGAGCCGGCCCAGGCCAGCACACCGGGCGCCGCCGCGCCGGAACCGGACTGCGCCAAGCCGGCCGTGCTGCTGATCGAGGACAATGAAGATGGGCGCGAGATGATGGCGACCATGCTCGACGTGTATGGTTACCCGGTGCTGCAGTCGGCCGACGGGCTCGATGGGGTGCAGCAGGCCCTGTCGCGGCTGCCGAGCGTGGCGCTGGTGGATATCGGACTGCCGGGTATCGACGGCTACGAGGTGGCGCGCAGGCTGCGCGCGAATCCCGACACGCAGGCGATGCGGCTGATCGCGCTGACCGGGTATGGATTGGCCGAGGACCAGCGCCGCGTGCTGGAGGCGGGCTTCGACATGCACCTGGTGAAGCCGGTGGATATTGCGCAGTTGCTGGGGGCGCTGGGGGAACCGGCGCCGCTGCGTACGGCGGCGGGCTGAACGGCGCCGCTGCGGGCCACGACTGGGGAAACGGCGGTTTTCGTAGGGTGGGCACCTGTGCCCACGCGGTGTCATCGATTGAACATCGGCGAAATCACGCTCGGCCTTAGGTCTGCTCTTTGATACCGTTTTTAAGACGCATTCTCCACCGCGAGAATGGAGCAATCACCAGGCAAGCATCCGCGTGGGCACAGCGTGCCCACCGTACGGTCAGCGTTCCCGGCCGTAACCGGGGCGCCGCGAATCACATCGACGCTTCGATCTCTTCCTGCCGCTTCTTCATCTCTTCCCCCAGCACGCCCAGGTCCAGTTTCAACTTGCGCGTTTTCGGGAACATTTCCTTCTCTTCTTCCTCAACGTGGTGGTCGATCATTTCCGACAACACCTTGACCTTGGCGTCGTACAAATCGTCTTCGGGGCTCATTTCCTGGATCTGGGCGATCAGGTCCTTGGCCGACGCGTGCTCGACGACGGCTTCGTCGACCATGTCTTCGGTCTCTTCCTCTTCGCCGCCCGCCGCGCGGGTGGCCGGGTAGAAGATTTCTTCCTCGATCATGGTGTGCATGGTCAGGGCGTTGCAGATTTCCTCGGCCAGCTTTTTCTTCTTGTCCTTGGCGTCGTCGCCGAGTTTCTCGAATTGCTCGAACAGATCCTCGACCTCGCGGTGTTGCTTGGTCAACAGCTCGACGGCGTCGATGCCGGTGGTCGCGCTGGTGGTCTTGTTGGTTGCCATGTGAGCTCCTTGATGGTTGTGAATATAATAATTTTGACTACCCCTCCAGCCTGAGCCGAAACGCGCGAGCCTACTGTTCGGAAGCGCACGCTCAACGTGGATGCAGCGTCAGTGCGCGCTTCTCCGGCGACTCTGTTGTATGATTTGGGAAACATTTAACCGAGCCGACGATGACTGCACCGGACCCGCACCACCCCGACCCGGAACTGGATCGCAAGGTGGCCGAACGTACTGCCGAACTGACCGAACTGGTCGGTCACCTGATGAGCTGCTGGGACGAAGAGCGCCGCCTGCTGGCGCGCAAGCTGCACGACAGCCTCGGCTCGTCGATGACGGCCCTCACCATGCACCTGGGCCTGCTGGCAAAGAATTTGAGCGAAGACAAGGCAAAGGACCGCGCCAGCCAGATGAAGAGCCTGCTCAACAACATCATCGAAACCAACCGCAAGGTGCAGCTGGGCCTGTGGAACGACAAGCTCGAATTCCTGGGCATCAAGGCCGCGCTGGCCGAACTGGTGGCCGAGTTCGGCCAGGAACACGGCGTCAAGGCCAGCGCCAGCCTGCCCGACGACGACGACGGCTATGCACGCGCCCAGGGCGTGGCCCTGCTGCGCTGCGCCGAGGAAGGCTTGCGCAACGTGCTGCACCACGCCCAGGCGGGCAAGGTCGAGGTGATCCTGGACGACGACGGCGAGCAGTTGATGCTGACCGTGCGCGACGACGGCATCGGCTTGCCGGATGGGGCGGCGCCGTCGGAATCGCTGCATTGCCACGGCCTGCGCCTGCTGCGCGAGCGTGCGCGGGCGCTGGGCGGGACGCTGGCACTGGGGCCGGGACCCGAAGGCGGGACGGCGTTGACGATGGTGTTGCCGCGGCAAGTACCGGGCGCATAAAAACAAGGCCGGCATTGCCGGCCTTTCTCTTACCCGCGATGCCGCCTTAGAGCCTATCTCAGTAGGCACGGGGAAGCGGATGGCGTTAGCATGGCAAGCGCGGGCAAGGCGCGAGGAGGCCGCATGGTGGTTCCATGCAACGACGAGCAACGCCGCCCCCGCTTGTCAGGCGCGCCAGCAGCGACTCGAGCCTACTGAGATAGGCTCTTAGTGCAGCTTCACCAGCGGCGTGGTGCGGCGGATCAGGAAGCGCGCGATCGCCAGTACGCCGGTGCGCATCGAGCCGAGCACGGCCTTGTGGTGCATCAGGTGCAGGCTGGTGTACATGAAGCGCGCCACCATGCCTTCGACGAACCAGCTGGTCCCGCGCAGCGAACCCATCAGGTTGCCGACGCTGGTCGTCTTGCCCAGCGAAACCAGGGAGCCGTAGTCGCGGTAGCGGTAGGGCTTTTCGTCGAAGGCCTTGCCGGCGGCGATGCGCAGGAACTGCTTCAGCAGGTAATCGGCCTGCTGGTGCGCGGCCTGGGCACGTGGCGGCACCGGTTTGCCGGATTCGTCGATGCAGGCGGCGCAATCGCCCAGCGCGTACACGCCGGGTACGCCCTTCACCCGCAACTGCGCGTCGACCTCGATCTGGCCGCCCTTGTTGGTGGGCAGGCCCAGCGTGGACAGGAATTCCGGCGCGCGGATGCCCGCCGCCCACACCACCAGGTTGGCCGGATACACGTTGCCGGCGTTGTCGAGCACCTTGTCCGGGTCGATCTGGGTGACGCGGCAATCGGTCACCACCTGGATGCCGCGCTCGCCCAGCAGTTTCAGGGCCGAAGCCGACACCCGCTCGGGCAGCGGCGCCAGGATGCGCGGCGCGCCTTCGAGCAGGGTGATGCGCACGTCGCGCTTGACCTGCAGGCGCGAGAAACCGTAGGTGGCATACACGCCCGAGGCTTCGCGCAGCTCGGCCGCCAGCTCGACGCCGGTGGCGCCGCCGCCGATGATCACCACGTCCAGCGCGGCGGCGGCGTCGGGCCGCTCCTCGCGCACCTGCTCGGCCACCGCCATCAGGCGCAGCAGGCGCAGGCGGAAGCGCTCGGCATCCTCGGTGGCGTTCAGGGAAATCGTGTGTTCGCGCGCGCCCGGCACGCCGAAGTAGTTCGAGGTGCTGCCGACTGACATCACCAGCGATCCGTACTCGATGCGGCGCTCGTGCAGCACGTCCTCGCCGTCGGACGCCTTGACCGCGCCGACCGTGATGCGGCGCGCGTTCGCGTCGAGCGCGGTCATCGGGCCGTAGACGAAGGTGAAGCCGTTGTCGTGGGCCAGCATCTGGTAGGACAGGCCTTCCTGGTGGATGTCCAGGGTGCCAGCCGCCACCTCGTGCAGCGAGGGTTTCCAGATATGGTACAGCCGGGTATCGACCAGCATCACCTTTGCCGGCCCCAGCTTGCGCCCCAGTTTGCACGCGAGCTCCAGCCCGCCTGCCCCGCCACCCACGATCACGATTTCACTTTGCAAAACTTACCTCCATTCCGTATGTACCTTGTTACGGGAGCAAGTCTACACCGGCAGAGGAAATCGCGTGGCGCGCACCCCGAAAACGGCAAGGGATGCGCGGGGCTGGCGCTGCTTATCGTCCGTGGCCGTGGCCGTGCCCACGATCGTGGTGGTCGCGGTCGCGGCCGTGGTGGTCGCGACGGTCGTGGCGGTCGTGATGGTCGCGGCGGTCGTGGTGGTCCGGACGGCCATGGTGGTGCGCCGGACGGTGGTGACGCTCGCGCCAGCGCGGCGCATAGGTGTTGGTGTACCAGTCGTCGCGCACGAACATCACCGGACGGCCGCAGGCGTCGTAGCGGCCGCAGTAGCGTTTCCAGTTGCTGCGGTGGCCGGCCGGCACGCGCAGGTAGATCGGGGCGGCGCGCACGTGGCGCACTTCGCGCACGATTACCGGGCGTTCGTAGATGACCGGCGGACGGCCGTAGTCGGCGATGTCGAGGCGGCCATAGAAGCCGGGCTGGCCGATGTTGATGCTGACGTTGTTGGCGGCCACGGCCGGGAGTGCGGAAGCGGCCAGGGCCAGGCCGGCGAGCAGGAGCTTGAAGGGAGAAGTCATGGGACAGGTCCTCTTGTCATGTTGTTTCGTTGATGTGAACTTTATCAGCTGAAACGTTACGTTCCCGTACGCTGCAACACACATTTACAAATGCCGCGCGGAATTCGCGCTGTGGTAAGGATGCGACGCCAGGCTCGCTACAATCGGCCCAACGCATCCAGCATGGAGGAGTTCATGTCTTACCAGCGTCTTTCCCTTGCTCTCGCTTGCCTGCTCGCCACCGGCGCCACCCAGGCCCAGACCGGCGTGTCGGCCGACCTCGGCACCACCGGCGTCGGCGCCCACCTGGTGTTCGGCTTCAGCCCCAGCCTCAACGGCCGTCTCGGCGTCAATTACTTCAAGCACGACTTCACCAAGCGCTCCGGCCGCCTGGAGTACGACCTCGACGGCAAGCTGCAGACCGTCGATGCCCTGCTCGACTGGTATCCGCGCGCCGGCAGCAGCTTCCGCATCACCGGCGGCGTGTTCTACAACGACACCCGCTTCGACGCCCTCGCCACGCCCGACCTGAACGGCACCTTCCGCCTCAACGAGCGCCTGTACAACGCGGCCGACGTCGGGGTACTGGTCGGCAAGGTCGACTTCCGCAAGGCCGCACCCTACATCGGCATCGGCTGGGGCAATGCGCTCAGCAGCGAGCGCGGCTGGAGTTTTGGCGGCGACCTCGGCGCCTTTTACCAGGGCAAGGCGCGCGTCAGCCTGCGCAGCGTCAACTGCACCGTGCAGTCGGCCCTGTGCAACCAGCTCGCGAGCGACGTCGCGGTGGAAGAAGCGCGCCTGGCCGACGAAGCCTCGGACTACAAGGTCTATCCGGTGCTGCGCGCCAGCCTGTCGTATCGCTTTTGACGTACGCGTGCGCGCGGCCGGCGCAGGAACTCCGGTATCATCGGCACCAAGGAGATCGCCATGAAAAACCACGTCCTGCGCTGGTCCGCCCTCGCCCTTGCCTGCCTGCTCGCCAGCGCCTGCAAGGACCGCCATGAGCCGGTCAAGCCAACCGCCCCAGGCGCGCCTGCCGTCATCGACCGTTTCCTCGATACCTGAGACCCGGTGTACGGTTTTTGCGCCCGCCGGCGCGCGGCACGGTAAACTGTCGGCTGTTCATTTTTGCCCAAGGTTTCCATGTCGTTTGCCTCGCTCGGCCTGATCGACCCGATCGCCCGCACCCTCGAAACGCTCGAATACAAGAACCCGACGCCGGTCCAGGCCCAGGCGATTCCCGCCGTGCTGGCCGGGCGCGACGTCATGGCTGCCGCCCAGACCGGCACCGGCAAGACCGCCGGCTTCGCTCTGCCCCTGCTGCAACGCCTGGTGATGGAAGGGACGCCGCTGGCCAGCAACACGGCACGCGCGCTGGTGCTGGTGCCCACGCGCGAGCTGGCCGAGCAGGTGCACACGAGTTTCCAGACCTACGGCGCCGGCCTGCCGCTGCGCACCATGGTCGCCTACGGCGGCGTCAGCATCAATCCGCAGATGATGCGCCTGCGCAAGGGTGTCGATCTGCTGGTGGCCACGCCGGGGCGCCTGCTCGACTTGCACCGCCAGAACGCGCTGAAGTTCAACGCGACACAGATGCTGGTGCTCGACGAAGCCGACCGCATGCTCGACCTCGGCTTTTCGCGCGAGCTCGACCAGGTATTGGCGGCTCTGCCGAAAAAGCGCCAGACCCTGCTGTTCTCGGCCACCTTCTCGGACCCGATCCGCGCCCTGGCCGCCAAGTTGCTGGTCGATCCGCTCAGCATCGAAACCGCGCCGCGCAACACCACCGTCAAGGCGATCCGGCAGTGGGCGGTGCCGGTCGATAAAAAGCGCAAGCCGGAACTATTCCTGCACCTGCTGAAGAAGCACGGCTGGGGCCAGGTGCTGGCCTTTGCCAAGACGCGCAAGGGCGTCGACGAGCTGGTTGCGCTGCTGGAGGCGAAACGCATCGCTGTCGATGCCATCCACGGCGACAAGCCGCAGCCGGCGCGCCTGCGCGCGCTCGAGCGTTTCAAGGCCGGTGAGGTGAAAGTGCTGGTGGCCACCGACGTCGCCGCGCGCGGCCTCGACATCGACGATCTGCCGGTGGTGGTGAACGTCGACCTGCCGATCGTGGCCGAGGACTACGTGCACCGCACCGGCCGCACCGGACGCGCCGGCGCCTCGGGCGAAGCGGTGTCGCTGGTCTGCGCCGACGAGGTGCAGCAGCTGGCGGCCATCGAGATGCTCACCAAACAGACCCTGAAGCGGGTCGAGGAAAGCGGCTTCGAGCCGGACCACCGGGTGCCGGAAACGAATGCGAGCGGACAGATTGTCAAGAAGCCGAAGAAACCGAAGAAGCCCAAGGAAGCACGCGGCGAACAGCGCGTGGTGACCGAGGATGTGCGCTTCCGGCGCTAAAAACGGATTACCTCACGCATGAAATAAAATTTCACAGGTAGAAACCTGATGAAATTTTATTTCACCGCTTGGATTTACTGTAATACCAGCCGTAGCTTGCGCACCCCTTCCTCGCCCGGGGTGACCTCGAAGCCGAGCTTTTTCACGAGTCCGATCATGCGGCTGTTCTGCGGCAGCACCTCGCCGACGATCTCGCGCGTGCCGCGCGCACGGCAATACGCGATCAGCTTTTCCATCAGGATGCGGCCCAGCCCCATGCCCTTCAGGTCCGAGCGCACCGTCACCGCGAATTCGGCCGAGGTGTTGTCGGGATCGGCCACCACCCGCCCCACGGCCAGCGTCTCGGGCTGGCCGTCCGCCCCCGGGCGGGTGGCGATGAACGCCATCTCGCGGTCGTAGTCGATCTGCGTGAAGCGCGCCAGCTGCGAGGGCTGCAGCTCGCGGATGCGCACGAACATGCGGTAACGGATGTCGTCGGGCGTGAGGGCGTCGAAGAATTTCAGGTGCGCCGGCCCGTCTTCCGGACGCACGGGACGCAGCAGCAGCGAGCCGCCCTGCCAGGGGATGGTCTGCTCCAGCTCGCGCGGATAGGGCCGGATCGCCAGCCGGTCGAGCGTGCTGGCCGAGCGGTCGGCCAGCGCCAGGCGCATGCGCGCGTCGAGCACCACGGCGCCGGAGGCATCGGCAATCAACGGGTTGATGTCGAGTTCGACGATTTCCGGGATATCCGCCACCAGGCGCGCCACCTGCACCACGGCGGCGAGGATGGCGTTCATGTCGGCCGCCGGGCGGTTGCGGTAGCCGGCCAGCAGGCGCGCCACGCGGGTGCGGTCGACCAGCTCGCGCGCCAGCACCGCGTTCAGCGGCGGCAGCGCCACTGCGTGGTCGTCGGTCACCTCGACCGCGATGCCGCCCTGGCCGAACAGGATCACCGGCCCGAACACCGGATCGGTGGCCGCGCCCAGGATCAGTTCATGGCCTTCGGGCCGGCGCGCCATGGCCTGCACCGAATAGCCCTCGAAGCGGGCGTCGGGGCGCAGTTCGGCCAGCTGGCGCCGCACGCGCCCGGCCGCCGCCCGCACCGCCTGCTCGGAGTCGAGGTCGAGCGCCACGCCGCCGACGTCCGACTTGTGCATCACGTCGGGCGAGAGGATCTTCACGGCCACTGGAAAGCCGATGCTTCTTGCCGCCGCCACCGCTTCCTCGGCGTCCGCCGCCTGGCGCGTCTCGACCAGGGCCATGCCATAGGCGCGCAGGATGGCCTTGGTCTCGGGGTCGGACAGCAGGTGGCGCCCGGCCGCCAGCGCCTCGCGCACCAGGGCGCGCGCGGTGGCACGGCCGGAAGCCAGCGTGCTCGAGATCGAGGGTGGCACCTGCATCAGCAGGTTCTGGTTCTGGCGGTAGTGCACGATCTGCAGGAAGCCGGCCACCGCATCCTCGGGCGTGTCGAAGGTCGGCATGCCGGCATGCGAGGCGATCTCGCGCGCCGCGGCCACCGAATCGCCGCCCAGCCAGCAGGCCAGCACGTTGCGCGAGGCGGAGCGCGCCAGCGGCGCAATCGCCCGCGCGATATCGGCCGGGTCGACCGTGGCCGTGGGCGAATGCACGACCAGCACCGCGTCCGCGCCCTTGTCCTGCAAGGCGATCTCCAGCGCCTGGCGGTAGCGCTCCGGTTCGGCGTCGCCCAGCAGGTTGACCGGATTCGCCTGCGGCGGGCTGGCCGGCAGCAGCGCCGCCAGGCGCGCCAGCGACTCGGGCGAGAGCGCGGCCGCGGTGCCGCCGCCACGCACCAGGGCGTCGAGCGCCAGCACCCCGGGGCCGGCGCCGTTCGACAGGATCAGGAGGCGCTCGCCATACAGCGGCCTGGCGTGGGCCAGGGTCTCGACCGCCGCGAACAGCTCCTCGGTGGTGTCCACGCGCAGCATGCCGGCACGGCGGATGGCGGCGTCGAACACGTCGTCCGGGGCCGCCAGCAGCCCGGTCTCGCTGGCCGCCGCGCGCACGCCGTTGCCGACCCGGCCGGCCTTCAGCACCAGGGTCGGCTTGCTGCGCGCCGCCGCGCGCGCCGCCGACATGAACTTGCGCGCATAGCGCAGGTTTTCCACGTACAGCAGGATCGAGCCGGTGGCGCCGTCGCTGGCCAGGTAGTCGAGCACGTCACCGAGGTCGACGTCGCTCGCATCGCCCAGCGCGATGAAGTGCGAGAAGCCGATGCCGCGCGAGCGCGCCCGGTCCAGCACGCCCGTCATCAGCGCGCCGGACTGCGAGACAAAGGCGATCCGCCCCGGCAGCGCGCCGCTGTGCGCCACGCTCGCGTTCAGGCCCAGCGCCGGCGACAGCAGCCCGGCGCTGTTGGCGCCGAGGATGCGCAGCAAATACGGATGGGCGGCGTCGAGCATGGCCTGCTTGACGGGGCGCCCGCGCTCGTCGCGCGCTCCGGCCAGGCCGGCGCTCAGCACGATGGCGGCGCGCGTGCCCTTCTCGCCGAGCTGGCGGATGATGCCCGGGATGGTGGCGGCCGGGGTGCAGATGATGGCCAGGTCGGGCGCGGCCGGCAGATCGGCCACGCTGGCGTAGACCGGCTGGCCGTGCAGCGCGGTGTACTTCGGATTGACCGGGTACACCGGCCCCTTGAAGCCGCCCGCCGCCAGGTTGGCCAGCAGGGTCGCGCCCAGGCTGCCAGGGCGCTCCGAGGCGCCGACCAGGGCCACCGAGCGCGGCGCGAACAGGCTGCGCAGGTTGCGGGTGCTCATGCGGCGGCGATCCGTACGGCAAGCGTGCCCGGCGAAACCGGCGAATTGGCTAGACTGGGCTTCACGCTCGGCTTCACTAAGAATATCTCCCCTTTTTATGTCCAACGACAAGAACACAAAAACCGCCACCGACAGCCGCAAGGTCATCTACGCCGCCATCGTCGCCAACCTCGGCATCGCCGCCGCCAAGTTCTCGGTGGCCGCCGTCACCGGCAGCGCTGCCATGCTGGCCGAAGGCATCCACTCGGCGGTCGACACCGGCAACGAACTCCTGCTGCTGGTCGGCGAAAAAATCTCAGGCCGCAAGCCCGACGCGCGCCACCCCTTCGGCTACGGCAAGGCCGTGTATTTCTGGGCCCTGATCGTGGCCCTGTCCGTGTTCACGCTGGGCGGCGGGCTGTCGATCTACCACGGCATCCACAGCCTGCAGGAACCGGCGCCGCTCGAAGACCCGTTCTGGAACTACGTGGTGCTGGGCGTCGCCTTCCTGTTCGAAGGATACAGCTGGAACGTTTCGCGGCGCGCACTGAACAGCAACCGCCTGCCCGGCGCCACGCTCTGGCAGACCGTCAAGGCCAGCAAGGATGCCTCGGTGTTCACCGTCTTCATCGAGGACAGCGCGGCCCTGCTCGGGATCCTGGTCGCGGCCGGCGGCATCTGGCTCGGGCACCTGCTGGACAATCCCTACATCGACCCGGCGGCCTCTATCGCGATCGGGCTGCTGCTGGTGGGCGCGGCCTGGACCCTGGCGCGCGAGACCGGCGGCCTGCTGGTAGGAGAGAGCGTGGGCGTGGAACAGACCGGCCAGCTGAAGGACATCTTCCGCGCCGACCCCGCGTTGGAAACCGTGGGCCAGCTGATGACCATGCAGCTCGGCCCCGACGACGTGCTGCTGACCGCCGCCGTGCGCTTCCGGCGCGGCATGCGCATCGACGAAGTCGACCTGGCGATCGCCCGCCTGGAGGCCGCGGTCAGGGCATTCGATCCGGCGATCCGCCGCGTTTATTTCGAAGCGGCGGCGCTGCGTTCGGCCAGCCGGTAGCGCTGTTCGGGCAAGGCCCGCAGCAGGGCCGACTGCGCCAGCAGCGCGGCCATCAGTTCGTCGACCAGCAGGGCGAGGTCGTGCTGGTGGAAGGCGGCCAGCGCCGGCAGTTGCGGCACGCTCGCCTGCAGCGCATGGGCGCGCGCCAGCGCCGTCACCGGCACCGCGGCCAGGGCGCCGCCGCCGGGCAGGTTGCCGCTCACGAAGCGCATCCGGTACTGGCGGTCGACCAGCATGGTCCCGCTCAGGAAACGCTCGACGCCCATGTCGAACAGGACGTGCCTGACCACCTCGGCGGCGCGGTCGGCGAGTTCGCGCCGGTTCTTGCGGCGGCGCGGAATCAGGAGCTGGGCGATCCAGGCCATCTGTGTGGTCCTTTGTTTAACAGTGATTAACCAACAGGCAACATTTTATCAGCAGGTATTTATGCTGACAATCAAGATTTACGGGCAGGCGGCAGCGACGAAGGACTGCCGCCCTGCCGCCGTATTGCCGGGACAGCGTGCTAGAATGGCCGCGTGAATACCCTCT
The DNA here is from genome assembly GCF_020708045.1 of Massilia sp. IC2-278. Lineage (GTDB taxonomy): Bacteria > Pseudomonadota > Gammaproteobacteria > Burkholderiales > Burkholderiaceae_D > Telluria. The sequence continues at coordinate 288,866 of NZ_JAJFES010000001.1, read as the reverse complement.
TGCGCACCCTGACCCTGTGGCTGGTCCTGCTGGCGGTTCCCTTCCAGGGATTCGCCTCGGCGGCCATGCTCGGCTGCGGGATGGGCAACATGGGGCATCCGGCGCCGGTTTCGCCCGCCCCGGCGGGCATGGGCGCGGAACATGCGCACCACGGCATGCATGGCGGCGAACACCACGCCATGCCGGCCGCGGATGCGGACGACGGCCACCATTCGCCCCAGCACCACGGCAACGCCAAGTGCGGTGCCTGCTCGGCCTGCTCGATCGGCGCGGCCATCGTGCCGGCGCCCGTCCTCGCCCTGCCGGTGCATGCGCCGCCGCGCCTGGCGGCGCCCTTCTCGGCCGGACTCCTGCCCTCGGTCGACCTCGCCCTGCCCGAACGGCCTCCCCGCTTCGTCCTCGCCTGATTTGCCGCCCGCCGCGCCGCTTGCCGCGCGGCCCTGTCGTATGCAACCAGAGAGGATTCCATGCCATCCGCCATTTCGCGCGTCGCGCGCATCGCGCCGTCCCGCGCATCCCTGACTTTCCTGACGGCCGGCCTGCTGGCCACGGCCGCCGCCCACGCCGCCAGCATGCCCGCCGCCGACCCGAACGCGCCGGTGCCGCCGACGCGCTACCAGACCGGCGCCGCCTACCTGCCGCGCCCCGCCGAACCGGCCACCCCCGACCAGGCCTGGAAGGAGCAGAACCGCATCGTCGCCGCCACGCCGGGCCACGGCCACGCGGCGCCCGGCGCCGATCCGCACGCCGGGCACGCCATGCCGGCTCCCGCACCAGCCGCCCCGCATGCCGGCCATGCCATGCCGGCTCCCTCACCAGCCGCCCCGCATGCGGGCCACACTATGCCGGCTCCCGCACCGGCCGACCCACACGCCGGGCACGCCATGCCGGCTGCGGCACCGGCCGATCCGCATGCCGGCCATGCCATGCCGGCTCCCGCACCAGCCGCCCCGCATGCGGGCCACACCATGCCGGCTGCTGCACCGTCCGACCCGCATGCCGGCCACGCCAAGCCTGCGCCCGCACCTGCCGACCCGCACGCCGGCCACCGTCCGGCCGCGCCGGCGCACCGGCACGAGGGGCAGCACTGATGCCAGCCGCCCTCGTGACACGCGGCGCCCTGGCCGGCGCCGCCGCACTGCTGGCGGGCTGTGTCGGCGTGGCGCAGGATGGCGGGTTCGCTGCCGTCGCCGACGCGGCCCGCGCGCGCACCGGCGCCGAAGCGAAGCTGGTACGCACCGAGGCCGACGAACGCGCGGTCGCCGACACCGTGCGCGCCCTGCTGGCGCAGCCGCTGGGCCGTGAAGACGCGGTGCGCATCGCCCTGCTGAACCATCCCGGCCTGCAGGCCAGCTACTGGGACGCCGGCATCGCCCAGGCCGACCTGGCCCAGGCCGCGCGCCTGCAGAACCCGGGCTTCGGCTTCAAGCGCAGCGCCGGCGGCGGCTCGGTCGAGATCGAACGCTCGCTCACCGTCAACCTGGTGCAGGCGCTGACCCTGCCCCTGTCGCGGCGGCTGGAACAGGCGCGCTTCGACCAGGCGATCCTGAGCGTGGGCGCCGCCATCGAGCGCCACGCCTTCGAGACCCGGCGCGCCTGGGCCGAGGCGGTGGCCGCGCGCCAGGGCCTGGACTACGCGCGGCGCGTGAACGCCGCCGCCGAAGCCAGCGCCGAGCTGACCGGCCGCATGACCCGCTCCGGCAACGCCAGCGCCCTCGACAGCGCGCGCGAACAGCTGTTCCATGCCGAAGCCGCCGCCGGCGTCATGCGCGCCGAGCAGGCGCTGATCGCCAGCCGCGAGCGCCTGGCGCGCCTGCTCGGCCTGTGGGGCGAACAAACCGCCTTCACGCTGCCGGAGCGCCTGCCCGACCTGCCGGCTACACCACTGGAGTCCGGCGCGACTGAGCGCCTTGCGCTGGAGCGCCGCGCCGACGTCCAGGCCGCGCGCCAGCAGGCGGCCAGCACCGCGGCGAACCTCGGCCTGACCCGGACCACGCGCTTCGTCAACGTGTTCGAGCTCGGCCTGGAGCGCAAGAGCGAGACCGGCGAACCGCGCGCGCGCGGCTACGAAGTGTCGCTGGAACTGCCGCTGTTCGACTGGGGCGGCGCCCGCAGCGCGCGCGCCGAGGCGCTCTACATGCAGTCGCTGCGGCGCGTGGCCGAGACCGCGGTCAATGCGCGCAGCGAGGCGCGCGAACGCTACCTGGCCTACCGCGGCGGCTGGGACCTGGCGCGCCACTACCGCGACGAAGTCCTCCCGCTGCGCAAGAAGATCTCCGCCGAAGTCCTGCTGCGCTACAACGGCATGCTGGCCAGCCCCTTCGAGCTGCTGCTCGATGCGCGCGAACAGGCCGGCGCCGTGCACGCCGCCATCGAGGCCCTGAAGGAATTCTGGATCCAGGAAGCGGCATTGCAGCTGGCCCTGGGCGGCCCCGCGCCGCAGGCCGCCACCAACGAACACAAGGAACACGCACCATGACCACCCGCAGAGCATTCCTCGGCGGCGCCGGCACCCTGGTCGGCGCCGCGGCGGTCAGCCGCGCCGCCGCGGCCGGCCTGCCGGAAGCGCCGTACGCAGCGCACACCCAAGCCGCTGCAGCGGCGCCGGGCGCCACCGCCGCCCCGCTGGCCCCGCCCAACGGCCGCCCCTATAACCCGGTCGTCACCCTGAACGGCTGGTCCCTGCCCTGGCGCATGAAGGACGGCGTCAAGGAATTCCACCTGGTGGCCGAACCCGTGGTGCGCGAACTCGCCCCCGGCATGCAGGCCAATTTGTGGGGCTACAACGGCCAGAGCCCGGGCCCGACCATCGAGGTGGTCGAGGGCGACCGGGTGCGCATTTTCGTCACCAACAAGCTCCCCGAGCACACCAGCATCCACTGGCACGGCCAGATCCTGCCTTGCGGGATGGATGGCGTGACCGGCCTGACCCAGCCCGGCATCGCCCCAGGTAAAACCTTTGTCTACGAATTCGTGGCGCGCCATGCCGGCACCTTCATGTACCACCCGCACGCCGACGAGATGCAGCAGATGGCGATGGGGATGATGGGCTCCTGGGTCACCCATCCGAAGGACCCGCGCCAGCATGCGGTCGAGCGCGACTACGTGATGCTGCTCGGCGCCTTCGACATCGAGCCGGGCAGCTACACGCCGCGCACCAACACCATGCTCGACTTTAATCTGTGGACCATGAACAGCCGCGTCTTCCCCGGCGTCGACTCGATGGTGGCGCGCCTGGGCGACCGGGTGCGCATCCGCGTCGGCAATCTCACCATGACGAACCACCCGATCCATCTGCACGGGCATCGCTTCGAGGTGGCCGGCACCGACGGCGGCTGGGTGCGGCCGGAAGCACGCTGGCCGGAAGTGAGCGTCGACGTCGCCGTGGGCCAGATGCGCGCCATCGAGTTCGTGGCCGACAATCCCGGCGACTGGGCCTTCCATTGCCACAAGTCGCACCACACCATGAACGCCATGGGCCACGAGGTGCCGAACCTGATCGGCGTCGATCACCGCGGCGTGGCCGAGAAGATCAACGACCTGATCCCCGGCTACATGGTGATGGGCGACAAGGGCGGCTCGATGGGCGACATGCAGATGCCGCTGCCGGAGAACACCCTGCCGATGATGACCGGGCGCGGTCCCTTCGGCAACCTGGAAATGGGCGGGATGTTCACGGTGCTGAAGGTGCGCGAAGGGCTGGCGCGCGGCGACTACCGCGACCCGGGCTGGTACAGGCACCCGGCCGGCACGGTGGCGCGCGAGTGGCATGGCGACCTGCCGCCGGCCGCGCAGGCGCCGGGCACGGCGCCCGCTCCCGCGCAGGGCGCGGCATCGGCGCGCAAGCCGCAGCAGCACGGGCATTGAGGCGTTTTTCGGCGCACCCATGCATGCCGCATTGAAGGAAAGGCTTGAATAATCGACAATCGAACTGTCGACTTCCAGCCTTTCTTTCCATGACCCTCTCTCGTACCGGATGTATTCTTGCCGCTGTCCTGGCGGGCGCTACCGCCCTTCCCGCCCATGCTGCCCGCGTGCAGGAAGTGCGCATGCAGGACCTGCCCGCCTTCCTGGCCAGGAACGACACCGTCGTGGTGCAGTTCACCTCGCCCGACCCCAAGTGCCGCTACTGCATCGGCGCCGACAGCGCCTTCGACAAGGCCGTCGCGCCGGCACGCGATGCCAGGGTCAGGTACGTGCGCGTGCAATGGCCGGTGTGGCACAAGTTTCCGGATTTCGGCAAGCTCACCAAGCCGATCGGCCTGCCCGAGCAGATGGTGTTCCGGCGCGGTACGGCGATCGGGACCGTCGGCGGCAGGCTCGAGGACAGCAGCGGTTTCCTCGCCAAGGTGGCGCAGATCCAGGCCAACCCGAAAGACCCGAAGGATTTCTACCGCGACCTACAGGCAGCCGTCCCCGCCCCTGCGGCGCCGGTGGTCCCCGCTGCGCCGCTCTCCGCCGAAGAAGAACGCCTGACGCGGCTCATGGCCCGCAAGGACCTGCTCGGCGGGATCGTGTCGTTCTGCGCGCGCGCCTTTCCCGCCGCCGGACCAGGCGTGCAGGATGCCTACGGCGCATGGCAGGCGGCGCACAAGCCGGCGCTCGACCAGGCGGCCGTGGTGATGATGGCGCGTTCCAGCCGCAGCGATGCCGCCGCCGCCAGCGCAGTGGTGCGCGACGAGCAGCAGCGGCTACAAGCCTGGACCGCCGGCAGCCTGGGCATCAGCCAGGACCGCAAGCCGACGGCCGAGGATTGCGAAAAGATCGGGCGCGGACTGACGTCGCTGCCCGAGATTGCGGCCTGAGATTGCGGCCTAAGATCGCAGCCCGGGATCGCAGCCTGAGAATGCTGCCCGGGATCGTCTCCTGGCGCGTCAGGCCGCCGCGCGCGCCGTCACCGGATAGCCGGCGTCGTCGATCGCCGCCGCAATCCGGTCCAGGTCGGCGTTGCTGTCGATTTTCACCTTCCCCGTCGGCAGGTCGATCTCGACTTTGGCGGCGGCGTCGATGCCCTGCACCGTTTTAGTCACGCGGCCCACGCAATGGCCGCAGCTCATGCCTTCGACAGTCAGTTCGTACATGGTGTGTTCTCCTTTCGATGGGGGCAGGCTGGTCCCGCCCGTTGATGATGGCATGCTTACGGGATGCATGCCCGATGGTGCAGGCGCCGCCCGATGCGGCGCGGCCGGCTGCCAGCGCCGCAGCAGCAGCGCATTGCTGACCACGCTCACCGAGCTGAGCGCCATGGCGGCGCCGGCCAGCATCGGGTTCAGCAGGCCGAAGGCGGCCAGCGGAATACCGACCACGTTGTAGGCAAAGGCCCAGCCCAGGTTCTGGCGGATCTTGCGGTAGGTGCGCTGCGACACCGCGATGGCGTCCGCCACCAGGGCCGGATCGGCGCGCATCAGCGTGATGCCGGCGGTATGCATGGCGACGTCGGTGCCGCCGGCCATGGCGATGCCGACGCCCGCCGCGGCCAGGGCCGGCGCATCGTTGATGCCGTCGCCGACCATCGCCACCCTGCGCCCGGCCGCGAGCGCGCGCTGTACGTGCTCGGCCTTTTCGCCCGGCAGGACCCCGGCAGCGAACTCCTCGATGCCGACCGCCGCCGCCACCGCGCGCGCCGCGCCCTGGTTATCGCCGGTCAGCATGCTGGTGCGCACACCCATCGCCTGCAGGCGCGCCACCGCGGCCGGCGCCGTGGCGCGCACGCGGTCGCCAAAGGCGAGCAGGCCCAGCACCTCAGGCTGGCCGCCTTGCTCGCGCAGCAGCCAGGATACGGTGCGGCCTTTGGCTTCGTGGCGCGCCGCCGCCTCCTGCCACGGCCCAAGCGCGGCGCCGAGTTCCCCGGCCAGGCGTGCGTTGCCCAGCAAGACGCGCATGCCGTCCACGCTCGCCTGCACGCCGCGCCCCGGCAGGGCCTGGGCCGTGCCGGCCGGCTGCAGGACCAGGCCGCGCTGCCGTGCCAGTTCGCCCACGGCGTGCGCCAGCGGATGGCTGCTGGTCTGCTGCACGGCGGCCGCCAGCGCCAGCACCAGTTCGGGCTGCCCGCTCTCGATCGCGGCAACGACCGGCCGGCCCTCGGTCAGGGTGCCGGTCTTGTCGAACACCACGGTATCGACCGCGTGCGCGGTTTCCAGCGCCTCGGCGTCGCGGATCAGGATGCCGTGGCGCGCCGCCACGCCGGTGCCGACCATGATCGCGGTCGGCGTCGCCAGACCCAGCGCGCAGGGGCAGGCGATCACCTGTACCGCCACTGCGTTCAGCAGCGCGCCCTGCCAGTCGCCGGTGGCCAGCCACCAGCCGACAAAGGTGAGCGCGGAAATCATCAGCACGGCCGGCACGAACACCGCGCTGACGCGGTCGACCAGGCGCTGGACCGGCGCCTTGACCGCCTGCGCGTCTTCCACCTGGCGGATGATCTGTGACAGCAGGGTCGCCACGCCGACCGCCGTCACGCGCACCAGCAGCAGGCCTTCACCGTTCACGGCGCCGCCGGTGACGCGCTGGCCCGGCCCCTTGGCCAGCGGCAGGCTCTCGCCGGTGAGCAGCGATTCGTCGAGGTGGCTGCTGCCCTCTTCCACCACGCCGTCGGCGGCGACGCGCTCGCCCGGCCGTACCACCAGCAGGTCGCCGACGCCTAGCGCGCTGGCGTCGATCAGGCTGTCCTGGCCGCCGCGCCGCACCAGGGCCTCGGTGGCGCGCAGCGATTCCAGCGCGCCGATCGCTTCCAGGGTCTGGCGCCGGGCGCGCGCTTCCAGCCACTTGCCGAGCAGGACCAGAGTGATGACGACCGCCGAGGATTCGAAATACAGGTGGACGGCGCCGTGCCCGCCTGCCAGCAGCAGGTAGACCGACAGGCCGTAGGCGGCGCTGGTGCCGAGCGCGACCAGCAGGTCCATGTTGCCGGCGCCGGCGCGCAGCGCCTTCCAGCCGGCGCGGTAGAAGCGCGCGCCGAGCCAGAACTGCACCGGGGTGGCCAGCAGCCATTGCAGCCAGCCCGGCAGCGTCCAATCGGCGCCGGCCAGCTGGCCGAGCATCGGCAGCATCAGCGGCGCGCTCAGCAGCGCGGCGGCGGCCACCGGCCACCAGGCCGGCAGGGCGCGCGCAGGCGCGGAGGTGTGCAGCGGCGCGGCCTCGATCGCAGCGGCCTCGTAGCCGGCCCTGCGCACGGCCTCGACGATGGCGGCGCTGTCCGCCGCGCCGCGCACGCTGGCGCGCTCGAGGGCCAGGTTGACGCTGGCCTCTTCCACCCCGGGCACTGCGCGTAGCGCCTTCTCCACACGCGCCACGCAGGATGCGCATGTCATACCGGAAATATCAAAGCTTGCCGCGCCGGGCTTGGCATGCTGTTCGAGGCTGTTGTTCATGGTTCATCTCCTTCCGATACCCACAGCATATTGCTTCCCATCGTGGGAAGGTCAAGCGCCGCTGCCGGGCAGCATGGCGAAGACGATTGAGCCGGTCGGTGGCATCGCCGTTCTGCCAGAACTTTACGGCAGAGGCGGCGTCGAAGCTGTAACTCGTCAGTATCCCATTTCCTGGAGGATGCATGAAGACCGCATTGCGTACCGTATTGCTCGTTTCACCCTGCCTGCTGCTGGCAGCCTGCAGCCATTCCGACGACGACTCCCAGGCCGAGGAGGCGCGCCTGCAGGTGGTCGGCCAGGCGCCGGGCCCCACGCCCTTCGTCGCCAACCTGACCCTCTCGCTCGACGACTTTTCCCACCTGTCGAGCGTGTCGTACACCATCGCCGCCCGGCCCGGCACCTTTTCGAAGCCGATGAGCACCACCTTCACCCGCGCCTGGATCGAGCGCACCGGCGCCTGGCGCGCGGCCGACCGGCGCCTGGTCATTCCGGTGTTCGGGCTGTATGCTGGGTATGCCAACGGCGTCACGGTCAGCGCGGCGTTCGAGGACAAGTCGACCGACGACGAGCAGGTGAGCGTGTCCACGCCGGCGTATACAGGGCAGGCCGCAGTCTACAACACGCCCGACGTCAGGACCGCGCGCAGCGCCGCGGCGGCGCCCGGCTTCGACTACATGCTCATCAAGAGCAGCGACCATGCGCCTGTCGTGCTCGACACCGATGGCAATTTCCGCTGGCTGGGCGCCGAACCCTACTCCTCGCCCTCGACCTGGTTCAGCGGCGACGCCTTTTATGTCGGCAACGCCGCCGCGCCGGAACTGCGCCGCTTCGACCTGACCGGCGCCTTTACCAACGTTCCGCTCGCCTCTACGCGCTATACCAACTTCCACCACGACCTGTCGGCCGGCAAGAAGGGCTTGCTGGCTGAACTCGACGCGAACGATGGCGGGGTGCCGAAGATCGAGTCGATCCTGGCCGAAATCGGCACCGACGGCGCCATCCTGAAGGAATGGGACCTCGGACCGATCTTCCGCGAAGCGATGCAAGCCGGCGGCGACGATCCGTCGAACTTCGTGCGCGACGGTACCGACTGGTTCCACATGAATTCCGCCATCTACGTGGCGGCCGACGATTCGCTGCTGATTTCCAGCCGCGAAAACTTCGTCGTCAAGCTCGACTACCAGACAGGCAAGATCAAGTGGCTGTTCGGCGACACCACCAAGCACTGGTACGTCGATTATCCCTCGCTGCGCGCACTGGCGCTCGAACTCACCTCGGGCAAGGCGCCGATCGGCCAGCATACGCTGTCGGTCACCCCGAACGGCGAACTGCTGCTCTTCAATAACGGTCTGGGCAGCCTGAACCAGCCGGCGGGCACCGCACCCGGGGTCACGCGCGACTTCAGCACACCCTCGCGCTACGCAATCGACGAGAAGAAGCGCACCGCTGCCGAGGTCTGGACCTACGCTCCCGAGCCGCCGATCTATTCGGACATCTGTTCCAGCACCTATGAAACCACGCCCGGCAACTACCTGATCGGGTACGCGGCGACGGCAGGCCGCACGCGCAGCAAGCTGCGCGCAATCAGCAGCAGCGGCCAGATCGCCTTCGACTACGAGTACCCGACCTTGAACTGCGCAACGATGTTCATTGCCCAGCCCATCGCGTTCACGGGCATTGTGCTGAAATAAGGCGCGGACGCAAGGCCGCAGCCACGGCGCCGGCAGTGCTAGCGGCGCGGGGTGGACGCAGGTGGCAACGGCGCCATCGGGCGGACCAGGTAACGCATGTCCGCCCGGTCCGCGCTGACCGGCGCCGTCACCACGAAGCTGTCGCGGCCCAGCCGCGGCGGCGCCGGCATTGCGTCTGCACCGCCAAGCCGGCTCGGCCGGACGTCAGCCGCGCGCAGGATGAGTTGCACTTCGAACTCGATACCCGGCACCGCGAACTGGGCCAGCAGCTGGTGCAGGGCGGCCGCCATGTCGCCGCTGGGCAGGAAACGCCCGAAGCGGGAGCGGTCCAGCGGCCCAATGCGCAGGCGCACCCGCAGGTCGGGACGCCAGCTGCGCGCACCGAGCACCGTGTTGTCGCCGAGGCAGGCGGCGCCGAGCGCACTCTGTTCATGGGCGGCGAGGCGGCTCCAGTGCCCGACCGTTTCCTGCAGCGCCACCGGCACGCCGAAGTAGCCCGCCAGCAGGCTGCGCAGCACGGCCGCCGAGCGCGGGCGCTGGTGCAGCAAACCCGCGAAGTAGGCCAGCGACGCCGCCGGCACGCGGGTTGCCGCTTCGGTTGCCGCGCCACCGCCGGCGGCCCCGGCCAGGGCGAGCAGGCGCGGCATGAAGCGGTCGGGCCCGTGCGCCAGGTCGCGTTCGACGCGGTGCTTGCGCCAGGCCCCGTAGTACAGGGCCAGCATGCGCCCGGACAGGATGTCGAGAAAGGCGCGCGGCGCCTCGTCCCCGTGTACCGATTGCCATTGCTGGATGCGCTCGGTGTCGTGCAGGGGCAGCGCGCCATGGACGCCAAGCAGGCCCATGAAGCCTGGCGTGAGCAGAAACTGCGGCGCCTGCGTCGCATCCGTTTCGAGCACGCGCAGGTCTTCGATCTCGCCCGCCGGGAAACCCAGGCGCAGGCTGTTCGCGAAACGCAAGTGCGCGCGCCAGGCCTGCTCGCCGGGCACGCCCCGCTCTTCCAGCCAGCGCAGCAGGATCGTCACCGCCTGGACGAACGCGAAGGACTGCGGCGCCGCCAGCAGGCGTTCGAGGGCGCTCAAGCCGCCCAGTCCGCTCACGTCGCTTCGGTGCTGCGTGGGGCGCATGCGAGGATTTCCTGGCCGCTGCGGGCAGAGACGATCTCGAGCCGGGTGAAGCAGTTGAGCTGGCTGTTCAGGGCAAAGTAGCGGTCCATCACCTGGGCGAACACGTACAGGCTGGCGCCGGCAAAGGCGTCCTCGTCGAGCGTCATGCGGATGCCGATGCCGGGCATCAGGGTCGACACCGGCCGGGTGCGGATCCAGGCGCGCATGCTGCCGTGTTCCAGCTTGAGGATGCCGCCGATCTGGCGCCGCGCGCCGGCCGACTTCGGCAAGTCGTACAGGGTCAGCATCTTCTGCAGGTCGCCCAGCCCGGCCTCGGTCAATCCGGCATGGTTCAGCGAGAGATGGGCGATCAGGCGCCAGTGCGCGCCCTTGCCCTCGAAGCGCCGGCTCGGCGTTGGCGTGCGCAGCAAGCGCCAGGGCGCGCTGTTCGACGCCGATTCGGCGATCAGGACGGCGCCCGGGCCGCCCGCCCCCAGCTGCGCCGGCAGGTCGCGGTTGCTGCAGGTGAGCTCGGTCGACACGGTCGCCCCGGCCGCCTCGCTGGGCCGGAAATCGGCGTCGACCAGCGCCAGCCGGACCTCGTGCCCGGGACTGACCTGGGCCAGCGTCTCGTCGCGCCGCGCGACCCAGAAGTGCGCGCCGCCGGTCCCTGGCGTATCGTGGCCCACGGCGTACAGCGGCGCGAACTCGGTGATGCCGCTCGCGCCATTTCCTGCGCGCGCTTCGCGCACCAGGCGCACCCGGTCGATGCTGTGGATTTCGTAGGAGGCCGCGTGCGCCGAATCGGCTGCCAGCGGATAGTCGGTCCGGGTGTGGGACAGCTGGATCGGATCGCCGCCCTTGCGGAACAGGTTCACCACCGGCGTGCAGCCCGGCAGCAGGTGCTGCGGCGACAGCGGCGCCAGCAGGCGTGCCTCGGGTGTGTCGGCGGCCGGCGCGCGCAGCGGCAGGTGCAGCGTGAAGCGCACGCAGCCGGCCGGCAGCACGCGCGCCATGGCCGCGAGGTCGACTTCGACGAAGGCGAATTTTTCCGGATAGCTGAAGTACTCGGTGAGCAGGCGAAAGGCCGGATGCGAGCGGCCGCTGTCGGGCAGGATGGCGTCTTCCGGCGCCAGGCCGGCCAACTGCAGCGGCACGCGCTCGAGCGCCTGCCAGGCGCCGTCCGCAGCCTGGACCCAGGCCCCTGCCGCGTGGATGAACAGGGCGTCGAGCAGGGCCGCGCGCAGCGAGGCGTCGGCATCGACGAACAGGCGCACGCGCCCGATCCCGCGCGCGCACAGCGCGCCGAGCGAACCGCGCACGCCGAACTCGATGGCGATGCAGGCGCCCACCCCGCGCGGCAGGCGCGCCGCACCCGGCGCCCGCGCGGCGGCGAACGGCGCCGTAAAGGAAGCGCGCAAGACACGCAGCGGCCCGGCCAGGACCGGGTAGACGGTGCGGAAGTGGCAGATCGTGCCTTCGACCGGCACGCTGCGCAGGGCCGTGCCGCGCGCCAGTTCGGCGAATTCGCCGCTGTCGCCGGCGCCGTCATGGGCCAGCCGGGCGACCGAATACGAGGGCAAGGGCCGCAGGTAGTGCGGATACAGGCTTTCGAGCAGCGACTCGGTGAACTTCGGGTAGTCGTCGTCGAGCCGCTTGTGGATGCGCGCGCTGAGCAGCGCCACCGACTGGATCAGGCACGCCACGCCGGGGTCTTCGATGCTGTCGCCGGCCAGGTGCAGGGCGCCGGCCGGCTTCGGATAGCGCCGCGCAAACTCGCGCGCGAATTCCCCGAACAGGCCCAGCTCTTCCTCGAAATACCGCAGAAGCTCATCCATGTGCTCTCCGCAAAATTGCTGAAGACCAAGATGCATGCTCCCATCGGGGCGCTAGGCCGGCATTGACGGCGCTCAGGTGTCGAACGGCGGCTGTCGCACATCGGCCCGGCCCAACGCTGCCGTTTATTTCCCATCCTTGTCGAAAACGCTGAGCAGGCACAAAGCACATGGTTTCCTTGGTGCAACCTTTACGCCCGCACACCATGCCGATGCGCAGCCTGGGTAGGCTTCTTCTGCAGCCGGGCAGGTGCGGCGTGGCGGCCCGGATGGCGACATGTCCCGACCTGGAAGCGTCGGGACTGCGATACGGGATGCCTCTCGGGACGGCGCAGTTCGCGTCCCGACCTCTTCCAGCTCGTCAGCGCATCTACCTCTTCATCATCGGGCCGGCTTCGCTGCCGTCGCCCTTCACCAAGGAGTCTTGCAATGAAATACCTGGGTATTCTGGTACTGTTGGCCTGGACCAGCTCGTCCGTCGCCGCCGATCCGCCAGGCGCCGCGCTGAAGGATTTATTTGAGAAGGCACGCTACGAAGAATTCATACCGATGGCCGAGCGCCTTGCTGCAACCGGCAACGCCGAAGCGCAGTTCTACCTGGCCCAGGCCTACCACGGCGGCAAGGGCGTGGACGAGGACGCAGGACGTGCCCTCGAACTGTATGAAAAGGCCGCAAGGAATGGCCACGCTCGGGCCATGAATCAGCTTGGCCGCCTCTTCCTGCACGAGGCCGAACAACCCGGCCAGGCGGCAGCGCTGTTCCAGCGCGCGATGAAGATGGGCGGCGCCGACCTGGCCAGCACCGATCTCGATATCGCACGCTGGATGTCATGCACCGAGGAACGTAACCCCGGCGCGTGCACGCATGCGGCCCAGGCTTACCAGGCCGAATGGGAACGTACCCGCGCCGACGATGCGCTCGCCAAAGCGCTCGATGCCCTGGCAGCCAACTGCGAACATGCCGCGCGCCCCAGCCGTGGCGCGTCGGGACAGTTCGAACTGCCGCCACCGAACGCCTGCGCCGATGCAATCGCCCTCTCGGAACGCGGCGCAAGCGCGGGCAGCCTGTCTGCCACGCACGCACGGGCGCGCCTGGCAGCCATGGTCGGCGACAACCCGGCCATGCTCGCATGGCTGGAGCGCGGCGCCGGCGGTGGTTATGTGAAGTCCAGCGAACAGCTGGGCGCCCTGTACGCGGCCGGCGAAGGCGTGCCGGCGAACCAGGAGCGGGCCCGGGAATGGTACGAAAAGGCCGTCGCCGCCGGCAGTACGCGCGCGTCGTCCTGGCTGACCGGGTATTGGGAAGCGGCGGCCCGCGACACGACCGACCGGAGCAAGGTCAAGCAGGCACTGGACGCGCTGATGCGGCTCCACCCCGACGAGCAGCGCGAGGCCTTTGACGCCGCCGCGCGCCTGGATTACCTGGAGACGTTTGCGCGCAACGCCGAAGATGGGCCGTCCTTGAAGGAGCCGCTGGCGCGGACCATTTGCGTGCCCGAACTGGAGAGCGGCCGTGCCCATGCCTGGCGGATTCATGCGTTGAACGACCCGGACACCGGGGACGACGAGACGGAAGAGTTGGCCGGCATCGCGCAAGGACGAACCGGAAAATCGGGCTGCCTGCGTCTTGCCCCTGAGGCGGCGCGCAATATCCACGCAATATTCAAGCGCGGGGCAACGCCGCTACTCGCGGTAGCGCAACAGCATTACATCCTTGCCCTGGGTCCTGCCGGCGAAAAGGTCCGTACGGTCACACTCGCACCACATCTTCACCAGCACACGCACGGTTGCGGATGCGGACACCGTCATGAGGAATAACACGGGGCCGAAAGCGAAAGCAGGAATCGAAGAGAAAGACGTACAGGAATAGGAATAGGAAGCGGGAAAGAAAAAAGCCACCTTGCGGTGGCTTTTCTCTTTGAAACTTTGGCGGAGACGGTGGGATTCGAACCCACGATACGGGTATAAGCCGTATGCATCCTTAGCAGGGATGTGCCTTCGGCCACTCGGCCACGTCTCCAATCAGCTCTTAACAATGTTGCTCGTTGTCGCTGAGTGCAGGCATATTAATGGCCACGCCCCGTTTGGTCAAGGAAGCACGGCCAAAAATATGAAAAAAGTTAAGCTTTCTCCAGATCAAAAGCTTTATGCAGGGCACGGACGGCCAGCTCCATGTATTTTTCGTCGATCAGCACCGAAATCTTGATCTCGGAAGTCGAGATCATCATGATGTTGATGTTCTCGTCGGCCAGGGTGCGGAACATCTGCGAAGCAACGCCGACGTGGCTGCGCATGCCCACGCCCACCGCCGAGACCTTCGATACCTTGGCGTCGCCGACGACGCGGGTGTAGCCGAGCACGTCTTTCTGGCTTTCCAGCACCGCCAGGGCGCGCTGGTAGTCGCCGCGCGAGACGGTGAAGGTGAAGTCGGTCTTGCCGTCCACCGACTGGTTCTGGATGATCATGTCCACTTCGATGTTGGCGTCCGACACCGGGCCCAGGATGTGGAAGGCGACGCCGGGCTTGTCCGGCACGCCGAGGACGGTGATCTTGGCTTCATCACGGTGAAAAGCGATACCGGAGATGACGGCTTGTTCCATGTTGGTTTCTTCCTCAAACGAAATCAGGGTGCCCGAATTGGCTTCCTCGGCCAATGGCATCAGGGGATCGGTCAGCGACGACAGCACGCGCGTCGGGACCTGGTAGTTACCGGCGAACTCGACCGAGCGCGTCTGCAGCACTTTCGATCCGAGCGAGGCCAGTTCCAGCATTTCTTCAAACGTGATCTTTTCCAGGCGGCGCGCCTCGTCGACCACGCGCGGGTCGGTCGTGTAGACGCCGTCGACGTCGGTGTAGATCAGGCATTCGTCGGCCTTCAGCGCGGCGGCGATCGCCACGGCCGAGGTGTCGGAACCGCCGCGGCCCAGGGTCGAGATGTTGCCCTGCTCGTCCACGCCCTGGAAACCGGTGATGATGACGATCTTACCCGCCTCGAGGTCGCTACGCACGCGCGAGTCGTCGATCGACTGGATGCGTGCCTTGGTGAACGAGGAATCGGTGCGGATGCCGACCTGCCAGCCGGTATAGGAGACGGCGTCCTTGCCGATGGCCAGCAGCGCCATCGCCAGCAGGCCGACCGACACCTGCTCGCCGGTCGAGGCGATCATGTCCAGTTCGCGCGGGTCCGGCTGATCCATGATGGCCTTGGCCAGGCCGATCAGGCGGTTGGTTTCGCCCGACATCGCCGACGGCACCACGACGATCTGGTGCCCCGCGTCATGCCACTTGGCGACGCGGGCCGCAACGTTCTTGATACGGTCCGTCGAACCCATCGACGTACCACCGTATTTGTGGACAATTAAAGCCATAAAAGGAGCTTCCCAGCTTGAAAATGATAAAAGGGGATAATCACTCTAGCATGCTGCATCGCAAAATCACAAGAGAGGGAAGTCCGAAAAGCTATACGGAATCAAAATAAAGTAATACGTTTTACGTATTACAACTTTCCATCCTGGACTCCCAACGCAGGGCGATGCGCTCGCCGGCGTCCTGGCTGAAGTGGTGGCAATCCATGCCCAGCCCGGCCGCGTACAGCAGGTCCGCACCGCTGCTGACGATGGGCAGACGCGCGCGCTCCCAGGCCGGCACGTCGGCTGCCTGGTAGTGCGCCTTCAAGCCGCGCGTCGGACGGTTCGGCGCCAGCTTCAGGCGCTCGCCGCCCTTGCGGAAATCGATGAGCAAGGATTGGGCACGCAGCCAGGCTGCATCGAAGCCGACCTCGGCCTGCTCGAAATGCAGCACGCCGCCGTAGGCCGGGAAGGCCAGCGAGGCTTCGCCCTGCCAAGTAAAACCTTCGCCCAGCTTCTCGATCACGCCTTCGTCGTCCGGGTCGCGCATGCCGGCCAGATCGGCCAGTTTCGGCGTAATGTACAGGCGGTCGCGGTGGCGCCGGATGTGGCAGGCCGGGTGCGTCACCAGCAACTGGGCGTCGTGGCGTGCCTCGACCAGCTGCGCCACCATTTCCACCAGCCAGGCTGTGGACGGCATCGCCAGGCCTTGCTGGCGGAACCAGTGGCGCAGCATGTTGTAGGCGCGGTCGAGCGACATGGCGCGCAGGCGTGCGACATCCACGGCGCCGTCGGCCAGGCTGGCCGCCAGGTCCTGCGCCGCCAGCTCGTCGAGCAGGCGCTGGGCCGATTGCGCATGCGCGGCGCTGCGCGCGAAGCGCTGCTGGAAGCCGGGGAAGGCCTGGGCCAGCGCCGGCATCACCGTGTGGCGCAAGGCATTCCGGGCATGGCGCGGATCGCGGTTCGATTCGTCCTCGACCCAGGCCAGACCGTGTTCGTTGGCGTAGGCTTCGAGTTCGGCGCGCGCCAGCGGCAGCAGCGGGCGCGCCATCACCAGGCTGGGGTTGCCCAGCAGTTCGGGGGCGCTGTTGGCCGCATCCATGCCCGACAAACCGGCCGGTCCCGAGCCGCGCAGCAATTGCAGCAGCACGGTCTCGGCCTGGTCGTCGAGATGGTGGGCGGTCAGCAGCAGGCCGGCGCCGTGTTCGCGGCACAGCTCGCCGAGCGCGCGGTAGCGAAGTTTGCGCGCCGCCGCCTCGATGCCGGCACCGCCCTGCTCCACCGCCACCCGGCGATGGTCGACAGTGGCGCCAAGTGCGGCGGCGGATGCCTCGACGTGCGCCAGCCAGGCATCGGCGTTCGGGCTCAGGCCATGATGGACGTGGAAGGCAAACAGGGACACGCCATGCTGGCGGCACCAGCCGGACGCCAGATGCAGCAGGACCATCGAATCGAGGCCGCCGCTACAGGCAATGGCAAGGGAGGAAGAAGGGACTTGCTCGCGCAGCGCCGCGAGGGCGCGCGCGAAAATGGCCGGGACTTGCCCGGCTGAAGGACTACTCACTGAACATCTCGAATGAAGGAAGAACTTACTCTTCGGTCGGCAGGGTTTCCTTGAACTTGCCGTAGGCCATCAGCTTCTGGTGACGGGCTTCGAGCAGGTCCTTGGTCTTCATGCCCTGGAACTGGCGCAGGGTGTCGGCCAGCGCGCGTTTCAGCATCTGCGCCATGCCTTTCGGATCGCGGTGGGCGCCGCCCAGCGGTTCGGTGATGATCTTGTCGATCACGCCCATCGCCTTCAGGCGGTGCGCGGTCAGGCCTAGGGCGTCGGCCGCATCGGAGGCGCGCTCCGAGGTCTTCCACAGGATCGAGGCGCAGCCTTCCGGCGAGATCACCGAGTAGGTCGCGTATTGCAGCATCAGCACCGCGTCGCCGACGGCAATCGCCAGCGCGCCGCCGGAGCCGCCTTCGCCGATGATGGTGGCGATCAGCGGCACTTTCAGCTCGGCCATGACGTACAGGTTATGGCCGATCGCCTCCGACTGGCCGCGCTCTTCGGCGTCGATGCCGGGGAAGGCGCCTGGCGTATCGACGAAGGTGAAGATCGGCAGGTTGAACTTTTCCGCCAGCTTCATCAGGCGCATGGCCTTGCGGTAGCCTTCGGGCTTCGGCATGCCGAAGTTGCGCATCGCGCGTTCCTTCGTGTCGCGGCCCTTCTGGTGGCCGATGACCATGCAGGCCTGGCCGTTGAAGCGGGCCAGGCCGCCGATGATCGACTGGTCGTCGGCGAAGGTACGGTCGCCGTGCAGCTCGTGGAAGTCGGTGAAGATCGCGTTCACGTAGTCCATGGTGTAGGGACGCTGCGGGTGGCGCGCGATCTGCGACACTTGCCATGGGGTGAGCTTGGCGTAGATATCCTTGGTCAGCTGCTGGCTCTTCTTGGCCAGGCGGTCGATTTCTTCCGAAATATCGACGGCCGAATCGTCCTGGACGAAGCGGAGCTCTTCGATTTTCGAATCGAGCTCGGCAATCGGCTGCTCGAAGCTGAGGAAAGTTGTTTTAGTCATTGTACCTCCGGGGTTGTTCTGTGGCCGCGCCGGCGCGGGGCCGGCGGACCTGATTCGGCGCTATTCTACCGCAGCCTAGACCGTATCGGACGCGCCATCAGACCCATTTGCAGGGTCGAGACTGCGCCACAAATACCAGGTGGCGACGGTGCGCCAGGGTTCCCAGTTCGCCGCGACTTCGCGTGCATCGCTGCGCGACACCGGCTCGCCGGAAAAATAATTCTGGCTGATGCCCTGGATCAGGCCGGCGTCGTCCAGGGGCAGGACGTTCGGCCGCAGCAGATTAAATATCAAAAACATCTCGGCTGTCCAGCGGCTGATGCCGCGAATCCGGACCAGCTCGGCAATCACGGCCTCGTCATCCATCTGCGACCACAGATTCGCGTGCACGCGCTTGGCCTTGAAGTGGTCGGCCAGGTCGAGGATGTATTCGGTCTTGCGCTTCGACAGGCCGCAGGCGGCCAGCCCCTCGCCGCCGAGCTTGATCACTTGCGCCGGGGTCAGTTTCGGGCAGGCCAGTCCGAGCTTGGTCCAGGCGGCGTCGGCGGCTTTCGGCGTGACCTGCTGGCCAACGATGGAACGGGCCAGCGTCGTGAACGGGTCCGGGTGGCCCTTCAGGTGCATGTCGCCGATCTGCGGAATCAGGCGCTTCATGATGCGGTCGCGCCGCATCAGTTCCGCCTTGGCCTCGGCCCAGTAGGCGGGAACGTCGAGTTCCGGCGCCGCCGTCCCTGGGCCGGCCTTGTCCTGTTCGGCTGCCATTATGCGCGGCGCCAATTCGTCGTACCGTCCGGCTTGTCTTCGAGGATGATCCCGGCGGCAGTCAGTTCGGTGCGGATGCGGTCGGCCTCCGCAAAATTGCGCGCCTTCTTGGCGGCGGCGCGTTGCTCGATCAGCGACGCGATCTGCGTTTCATCGAGGCCGCCCTCGCCTGCGCCCACGCCGGCTTGCAGGAAGTCCTGCGGCGCGCGCTCGAGCAGGCCGAGTACGCCGGCAAGGGCTTTCAGCTGGCGCGCGGTGGCCACCGATTCCGTGCGATTGACTTCGCTTGCCAGGTCGAACAGTTCGGCCACGGCCAGCGGCGTGTTGAAATCGTCGTCCATCGCTTCGCGGAAGCGTACGGCGTGTTCCTCGTTCCAGTCGACCGCGGCCTCATCGCCCAGGTGGATGTCGGCGAGCGCCGTGTACAGGCGCGTCAGGGCGGCTTTGGCGTCGTCGATGTGCACGTCCGAGTAATTCAGCGGGCTGCGGTAGTGCGAGCGCAGGATGAAGAAGCGCACGACCTCGGCGTCGTATTTCTTGAGCACGTCGCGGATGGTGAAGAAGTTGCCCAGGGACTTGGACATCTTTTCGTTATCCACGCGCACGAAACCGTTGTGGATCCAGTAGTTCACCATCGGGCCGCCGAAGGCGCCTTCGCTCTGGGCGATCTCGTTTTCATGGTGCGGGAACTGCAGATCCTGGCCGCCGCCGTGGATGTCGAAGTGTTCGCCCAGCAGCGCGCACGACATGGCCGAGCACTCGATGTGCCAGCCCGGGCGGCCGCGGCCCCATTTCGAATCCCATTTCGCTTCGTCGGGTTCGGATTCCTTGGCGGCTTTCCAGAGCACGAAGTCGAGCGGGTCGCGCTTGCCGGTGTTGATGTCGACGCGCTCGCCGGCGCGCAGGTCGTCGAGCGACTTGCCCGACAGCTTGCCGTAGCCTTCGAAATCGCGCACGGCGAAGTTCACGTCGCCATCTTCGCTGCGGTAGGCCAGGCCTTTCGCTTCGAGCATGTCGATGATCGACAGCATGCCCGGCACGTGTTCGGTGGCGCGCGGCACGAAGTTCGGCGGCAGGATGCCCAGCGCCTCGGTATCTTCGTCCATGTATTTGGTGAAGCGGTTCACCAGCGAGGACATGGTTTCGCCGTTTTCGGCGGCACGCTTGATGATCTTGTCTTCGATGTCGGTGATGTTGCGGACGTACTTGACTTCGTAGCCCGACGCCATGAGCCAGCGGTAGATGACGTCGAAGGCCATCATCATGCGCGCGTGGCCGACGTGGCAGTAGTCGTAGACGGTCATGCCGCATACGTACATGCCGACCTTGCCGGCCTCCATCGGGACAAATACCTGTTTTTCGCGCGCCAGCGTGTTGTAGATCTTTAATTGGCTCATTGGTGATGATGAAACTGAGGGGACGGGACGCCCGAGCAAGCGAATGCCGGGCACGGCGCCAAA
Source organism: Massilia sp. IC2-278 (assembly GCF_020708045.1). Lineage (GTDB taxonomy): Bacteria > Pseudomonadota > Gammaproteobacteria > Burkholderiales > Burkholderiaceae_D > Telluria. The sequence goes on along the minus strand of NZ_JAJFES010000001.1, from coordinate 268,731 downwards.
AGGGGCGCGCGCCGGGAGATGATGCTTTGCGTCGAGATCGTCGAGACCCTCGTTGTTGTTCTTCTTGATAGAATGGGACGTTCTGCGCAAAGTATAGCATTGATAAAATCCCGACTGGCCGCCTACGGCTCAGGTTTATTTTTCTGTAAAAGACTTGACACGGCCTTGCGCCACGTCCACCGAGGAGAGCCCTTGAAGCACACCACCGCATACCCGACCCGCCGCCTGATGATGCGCCTGGCCGCCGCCGGCGCCGCCCTGCTGGTCTCCGGCGCTGCCCTCGCCTTCGAGAATCCGCAGGTGTCCCTGAAGACCACGATGGGCGAGATCGTCATCGAGCTCGACCAGGAAAAAGCGCCGAAAAGCACGGCGAATTTCCTGCAATACGTCAAGGCCGGCTTTTATAAAGGCACGGTCTTCCACCGCGTGATCAGCGACTTCATGATCCAGGCCGGCGGCTACACCGAGAAACTGATCGACAAGCCGGGCGTGCGCAAACCCATCCCGAGCGAAGCCCAGAACGGCCTGTCGAACAAGCCCTATACCGTGGCGATGGCGCGCACCGAGAATCCGAACTCGGCCACCTCGCAATTCTTCATCAACACCAACGACAATGCCGGCCTCGATTATCCGGGCATGGATGGCCACGGCTATGCCGTTTTCGGCCGCGTGGTGAAGGGCCAGGAAACGGTCGACAAGATCAAGAACGTGATGGTCGACGACGTGCGCGGCATGCAGAATGTGCCCGTGACGCCGGTCGTGATTCAGAACGCGACCATCCTGTCGGGCGATAAGCTTGTAAAATAACGCTTGCACATTTCGCATTCGTACACGAATTTCAACAAAAAGGAACTCACATGACCTCCGTACTCATGACCACCAACAAGGGCAACATCACCGTCGAGCTGGACGCTGAAAAGGCGCCGAAGACCGTTGCCAACTTCCTGGCATACGTCGAACAGGGTCACTTCACCAACACGATCTTCCACCGCGTGATCAAGGACTTCATGATCCAGGGCGGCGGTTTCGAGCCGGGCATGAAGCAGAAGGCCACCGACGCCACCGTCGAGAACGAAGGCAAGAACGGCCTGAAGAACGACAAGTACACCATCGCCATGGCCCGTACCTCGGCGCCGCACTCGGCATCGGCCCAGTTCTTCATCAACACCAAGAACAACGACTTCCTGAACTACCCGGGCCAGGACGGCTGGGGCTACGCCGTGTTCGGCAAGGTCACCCAGGGCACCGAAGTCGTCGACGCGATCAACACCGTCGCCACCTCGCGTTCGGGCATGCACTCCGACGTGCCTGCCGAGCCGGTCATCATCGAGAAGATCGAAGTCGTCCAGTAATCAGCTAGTCAAGTAAAGGCGCGCGGGAACGAGAACACCAGCACCACCATGTCCACTCCCGCGCGCACGCTCGCGCTTTTCATTTCCGACCTGCACCTGCAGGAATCCCATCCGCGCACCCTCGATGCTTTCTTCCGCTTCCTGGAAGAACACGCACGTCATACCCGCCAGCTCTATCTGCTCGGCGACATCTTCGAATACTGGGCCGGCGACGACGACCTCGATACGCCCTTCCACGCCCGCATCGTTGCCGCCCTGCGTACGCTCGCCGACGGCGGCGTCGAACTGTTCTGGATGGCCGGCAACCGCGACTTTTTGGTCGGCCAGGGCTTTGCCGATGCGGCAGGGCTGACGCTGCTGCAGGAGCCGCATGTCATCGACGTCAAAGGCCAGCGCATCGCCCTGGTGCACGGCGACGCCGAATGCACGCTCGACACCAAGTACATGGAATTTCGCGCCATGGTGCGCCAGCCGGCCTGGCAAACGCAGTTCCTGGCCATGCCGCTGGCCCAGCGCAAGGCCATCATCGCCGGCCTGCGCGAAGGCAGCCGCGAAGCGCACACGACGAAATCCTACGAGATCATGGACGTCACGCCAGACGCCATCGACGCCCTGCTCGACGCCACCGGCGCGCAGGTGCTGATCCACGGCCATACCCACCGGCCCGCCGTTCACCGGCACGGCGCGCGTTTGCGCTACGTGCTGCCGGACTGGGAGCTCGATGCCGAGCCGGCGCGCGGCGGCTGGGTCGCCGTCGACGGTACCGGCAAGATCGTGCGCACCGGACTCGACGGCCAGCCACTCCCAGCCTGAATTAACTTGCCGCCGGCAATAATTCGTTAGTTTTCTCACAAACAAATCCTCTATCATTGCCCGCTGATTCCACAGCGCTTGCAAGAGGTTTTGTCGTGTCCACACCATTGTTCGGTCTTGATGAACAGCCGGGCTTTCCTCCGGTCCAGCGCGCCTTTCCTGCCGTTTATTCCCGTTTTCCTGCAGCCCATCGCAACCCGGTGGTTGACCGGAATGCTGGTGTCATACTCCACTACAACACCAACGCATTCATCCACAGGAGCCAGACATGCAGGAACATGTGGCAACACCAGCGCGACAGGGAGGCCGGACATGAACATCGGCTGGAACGACAACGCACCGATCTACCGCCAACTGAAGGACCGCGTCATCGGCATGATGCTCGACGGGGTCCTGAAAGCCGGCGACGCCCTGCCCTCGGTCCGCCAGATCGCGGCCGAATACCAACTCAACCCGATCACCGTCTCCAAGGCTTACCAGGAGCTGGTCGACGAAAACCTAGTAGAAAAACGAAGGGGAATTGGCATGTACGTTACTGAAGGAGCAAGCGAGAAACTGCTGGCCAGCGAGCGCGAGCGCTTCCTGAGCGAGGAATGGCCGGCCATGGTCGAGCGCATCCGCCAGCTCGGCCTGAATGTCGAGCAATTGCTGCACACCGCACAGCCGGGAGGCACAGCATGAGCGCCGTCATCTCCGCCAAGAATTTGAGCAAGAAATACGGCAAGCAGACGGCGATCGACGGCATCGACTTCGAGATTCCCGCCGGCCGCATCGTCGGCCTGATCGGCCCCAACGGCTCGGGCAAGACCACCACGCTGAAGGCGGCCCTGGGCCTGATCCCGTTCGACGGCGAACTGCGGGTGATGGGCCTGGACCCGCGCACCCAGCGCGACGCCCTGATGCAGGACGTCTGCTTCATCGCCGACGTGGCGATCCTGCCGCGCTGGCTGCGGGTGCGCGACGCCATCGACTTCGTGGCCGGCATCCACCCGCGCTTCGACCGTGCCCGCGCCGAGCGCTACATCGCGAATACCCGCCTGACCCCGTCCATGAAGGTCAAGCAGATGTCGAAGGGCATGATCGTCCAGCTGCACCTGGCGCTGGTGATGGCCATCGACGCCAAGCTGCTCGTGCTCGACGAACCCACCTTGGGCCTGGACATCCTGTACCGCAAGCAGTTCTACCAGAACCTGCTGGAAGACTATTTTGACGAAAACAAGACCATCGTCATCACTACCCACCAGGTCGAGGAAGTCGAGCACATCCTCACCGACCTGATGTTCATCCGCGACGGCAAGATCGTGCTGGCCGCCTCGATGGACGAAGTCGGCGAGCGCTATGTCGAAGTCATGGTCCCGGCCGACAAGGTGAATGCGGCGAACGCGCTGCAGCCGATCGACCAGCGCACCGTGTTCGGCAAGTCGGTGATGCTGTTCGACGGCGTCTCGCGCGCCCAGCTGTCCGCCCTCGGCGAAACGCGCAATCCGAGCGTGGCCGACCTGTTCGTGGCAACGATGAAAGGAACCTACGCATGAATACGATGAAATGGCTGCTGCGCCGCGAGTTCTGGGAACACAAGGGCGGCTTCGTGTGGGCGCCGCTGATCGCAGCGGCGATCATGGTGGTGCTGGTGGCGGGCGTGGTCGGCTACGGCGTCGGCGCCGACAAGTTCCAGAACGACAGCATCACGCTGCGGGTCGACGGCGAGGAAGTGCACCGTACGCAGATGTCGGTGCTGGCCACGGGCCACACCCGCACCGAGATGGCGAACGTGGCGGCAAACAACTACTTGGCCGTCGGCGCGCCGATCTTCCTGGTGCTGCCGGTGGTGGCCTTCTTCTACTGCCTGGCCGCGCTCTACGACGACCGCCGCGACCGCAGCATCCTGTTCTGGAAGTCGCTGCCGATTTCCGACACCACCACCGTGCTGTCGAAGCTGCTGACGGCGCTGGTGCTGGCGCCGGCGATCACCATCGGCATCGCCAGCGCCGCCGCCTTCGTGATCCTGATACTCGCCGGGGTCGCCGTCAGCGCCCAGGGCGTGAATCTGTTCGCGCCGGTGCTCAGCAACATCAACTTGTACCTGTCGCCGGTGTACCTGCTGGCCATGATTCCGGTCTACGTGCTGTGGGCGTTGCCGACCGCCGGCTGGCTGCTGCTGGTGTCGAGCTGGGCGCGCTCGAAGGTCTTCCTGTGGGCCGTGGGCGTGCCGCTGATCGCCGCGGTCCTGCTGAAGTGGCTCGATTACATGCTGGTCCTGTACGGCACCACCATCAACGCCGACTGGATCATCAACAACGTGCTCGAGACCCTGCTGCTGGGCCTGGTTCCCGGCGCCTGGTTCATGGACGGCGGCACCGCCCTGCCGGTGCGTGCCCAGCACGGCGCCGACATGCTGTCGCTGCTGAGCGCCTCCTGGGGTAGCCTGGCGCGGCCGGAAGCCTGGGTCGGCGCGGCAGGCGGCGTGGCGATGATCGCCGCCGCCATCCGCCTGCGCCGCTGGCGCGACGAAGGCTGAGGGGAGCCCTTCATGCGCACCATCATGCTTGCCTGCGCCCTCGGCGCCCTGCTCCTGGCCAGGCCGGCCGCCGCCGTGCCGGGCGTCGACGAGCCGGATACCGTGAAAGTGAACGCGATCCGCAACCCGGAGATCCATACTTACAAGGCCGTGCTGGCCGGGCTGGACAGCTTCGAGGAGTACCACGCTCTGGCGCCGAAGGTGCCGGAACTGCGCTTCCGTATCCGGCCGCGCGGCGGCGCCGGGCTGCCCGAGCAGCCGCGCGTGCGGATCGAGGACGACCACGACTTCATCCTGCCGCTGGACCTGGACGCCGCCAATCGCTTCAGCGTGCCGCGCAGCGAGGCGGCCGAGGATGAGAACGGCGAAGTGGTGCTGAACCAGAAGCGCAAGCTCTACCGCATCCACCCCGACGTGCGCACCCCGGGCCTGCCGGCCAACGTGCGCCGCCTGGGCGACCTGCGGCTGGAGTGCAAGACGATGATTGCCATCGCCAAGGAAGAGATTCCGCTGTTCTGGGTGGTGGCGATCAATGGACTGCTGCTGACCCGCGACTGGTGCAACTTCACGCACAAGGAAGCGATGCCGGACTGGGGCTTCGACAGCGATGTGCCGATCGTCGGGGCGATCCTGCAGGAAGGTAACCGCAGCAAGCTGCTGAAGACCGACGGCGACCGCTTCAGCGTGGCGCTGGGCGACACGTCCTGGGGCGACGATGCGCTGATCGAGCTGGAGTTCGCGCCCGCGCCGGCAAACCCATAACCATAACGATAACGAGACCAAGATGAAGAACAAGTTATTGCGTACCACGATGTCGGCCCTGGCACTGGCTTGCTGCACCCTGGCGCAGGCGCAAGCGCCGGCCGCCCTCCCCAGCGAACAAATTGCCGTCGGCGCCAGGCCGTATGCGATGCAGATGGCCAGCCTCGGCAGCGGGCGCTACACCGTGATCTTCGAGTCCGGCTTCGGCACCGATTTGCGCGCCTGGCGCAAGGTGGCGCCGGAAGTGGCGAAATCGGCGCGCGCCGTGACGTATTCGCGCGCCGGCCACGGCCAGTCCGAGCCGCGCCCCGAAGCGCGCACCATCGAGCAGAGCACGGTCGAACTGGAAGAACTGATTGCGGGCGCGAAGCTGGCGCCGCCCTTCGTGCTGGTCGGGCATTCCTACGGCGCGTTATTGATGCGCTCGTTCGCAGCGCGTCATCCGGACCAGGTGGCCGGCATGGTGCTGGTCGATCCGAGCGACGAGCGTTTCAATCCGGCCCTGCGCCAGCTTGACGCCGGGCGCGCAGCGAACGACGACCGCGCCTTTGCCGCCATCGTGCCGCCCAAGTTCCAGCCCGAACTGAAGCTCTTGCAGCCGGTGCTCGACAGCGGCAAGCTGCCCTTTGCCGGCAAGCTGCCCGACGTGCCGACCGTGGTGCTGACCTCGAACCAGCAGGCGGAAAAGCCGGAATTCTTCTTGGAGACGCCGCAGGCGGTGGCCATCAAGCAGCAGCTGCATGCGGACTTCGTGCGCCAGTTCCGGGATGGCTCGCAGGTGGTCACCAGCAAGAGCGGCCACAACATCCAGCTCGAGGAACCCGAGCTGGTGATTGCGGCCGTGAAGAAGGTGATTGCCGCGGCCGACGGGGCCGCGGGGGCGCCGGCGCTGCAGGCGCAGCGCTGACGTCTTACGCGAAGGTCACTGGAACTGCTGGCGGAAGGCCTCGAACTGGGCCTTCAGGTCGGCCACTTCGTCGCGCAGGGCGGCCACTTCCGCTTCCAGCTGGCCGATGCGGCTGCCAGCGGGCGCTGCCTGGCCGGCAGCGGCGCCAAAGGCCGAATCGTCGCGCGCGGCCGAAATCTCGCCGCCCAGCAGCTGGCCGTAGCGCGATTCCTTGGTGCCGGGCGCGCGTTCCAGCTTGGCCACCAGCGGCGGGTATTTATCGATCAGGAACTGGAGCGCGCTTTCGGCCTCGCCCACGCTCTTGAATTCGTGCAGGCGCCCGGTGCGGGTGCGGATTTCGCCGGCGGTCTGCAGGCCGCGCAGCATCAGCACGGTCAGCACGGCGACCTTGTCCTGCTCGAGCGTCCACTTGATGCGCATGCGATGTTCGTACTTGGTGACGCGCGCGCCGGCCTGGGTGATGCCGTTCACTAGGCGCCGTTCGATCAGGCGCTGCAGGGTGTCCTGGACGGTGTCTTCGGACAGCTGCATCACCGGATCGCGGCTCGACAACTGGTTGCAGCCGTTGGTGATGGCGTTCAGCGACATCGGGTAGTTATCGGGCGTGAGCGCTTCTTTTTCGGCGAGCACGGCCAGCACGCGGATCTCGAACGGATCCAGTACATCCTTGGTTTCTTCAGTCATCGGTTCCTCAGTCGACCAGCCGGTTCAGTTCGGCCGAATCGAGTTTATCACCCTCGCGCACGTTCGGACAGGCGATGCCGGCCGCCTTGATGGTTGCCGTCAGGCGTTCGAGCTGCTCGTCCTGGCGCGCCACGTGGTCGATCAGGCCGCGCAGGGCCTTGCTCAAGGGGTCGTCGCCGTTTGGCGTGACGCCATAGGCGGCGAACATGCGGGCGCTGCGCGACTGGTCTTCCTTGCGCATGATGTGGGCCGGATTGCCGACCGCGGTGGCGCCGGCCGGCACCGGTTTGACCACCACCGCGTTCGAGCCGATCTTGGCGAATTCGCCGACCGTGAACGCGCCCAGCACCTGCGCGCCGGCGCCGACGATCACACCGCGCTCCAGGGTCGGGTGGCGCTTGGTGCCGGCCACCAGCGTCGTGCCGCCCAGGGTCACGCCCTGGTAGATGGTGCAGTCGTCGCCGACCACGGCCGTCTCGCCGATCACGACGCCGAAGCCGTGGTCGATGAAAACGCGGCGGCCGATGGTGGCGCCGGGGTGGATTTCGATGCCGGTAAAGATGCGCGCGATGTGCGAGACGAAGCGGCCCAGCCATTTCAGGTTCAGGCGCCAGCAGGCATGGGCCCAGCGGTGCAGGACGATGGCGTGCAGGCCGGGATAGCACGTGAGCACTTCCCAGCCGTTGCGGGCGGCCGGGTCGCGTTCGATGATGTTGCGAATATCTTCGCGCAGGGAGGCAAACATAATGAGTACAAAAGCAAAACAGCGGCAATGGTAGCTTATCCGGCTGCCGGCTGCTTGGGAGGCCCCGGTTTTGGCCGCTTTCCGGCTCCCTCCTTGTTTTCTCCTGCCTCGCCTATTGCATCGATGTTTATACTGCCGGCTGCTGGCAGGCGCTGTCGCCAAAGCTCTCGTCGAGCCAGGCATTGAGCTCCTGCCTGCCCCTGTCGTCCAGGCTCGGCAGCAGCGACGCGTACCAGCGCCGGCCCTGCTCGTCGTCGAGCGCGGCGCGCACCAGCGGGCGGGTGTTGTCGAGGAAGGCGCCGAAGAAGGGAATGCGCTGGGCGTACAGCACCGTCGCATCGGTGGTGCCGAGTTCGGCGTACACCTGGCGGATCTTTTCCAGGTAGGGCAGCGCCGCCCGCTCCTGCCCCGTGCGGCCAAGCGCGGTGACGAAGCCGATCCAGACCTGCAGCATCGGCAGCTCGCGCGAGCGCAGGTTCAGCGCCGCCGCCTGCTCGACCCAGTCGACTCCCTGCGCCGTGGCGCCCGCCATTACCGACGTCGTCGCGGCCTGGAGCGCGTTGTGCGCGCTCGGTTCGTGGTCGAACAGCGCCTGCCAATAGTAGCGGGCGTCAAGCCAGCGTTCGAGGCCGGAACAGGCGAGCGCGCAGATGCGCAGGGCGTCGGCTTGCACTGCCGGATTATCCGAACTCAAGCGGGCAGCCGCCGCGGTGCAGGCCTGCTCGTGTGCGCCGTCCTGCAGGAAGGCCAGGGCCGGCGCCAGCTCGGGGGCGACCGGGCGCCCGGCATCTTCGTCTTGGGCGACAATACGCTGTTTCTGCGTCAGTTGCCGGATCAGCGTATCCACGTCGATGCCGGGCAGGCGCAGGTAATCGACCAGCAGTTCCTGCTTTTTCTCGGGCCGGCCGCTGTCGCCCGGGTGCGAGGTGACGTTCACCAGCGAGACATAGGCGTCGGAGGCCCGGCAGCGGTAGAGGGTGACTTCGGCGTAATCGGGCGCATCAGGTGCCAGCGGCACCAGCAACGACGGCAGCAGCGATGGGTCGGCGGCCAGGCGCTCGACATCTTCGCTCCCCAGCAAGGCGAACCGGCACTCCACGACTTGCTTCCTGGCCCAGCTGAGCGAGGCTTCGCAGAACGGTTCGCAGGCGCGCAGGCGGCCCATGAAAGACGGCAGCATCAGGTGCATGGCGAGTTCGCCCAGCCAGAACAGGGCAACGATAAAGGCCGGCACCACCGCCTTGCTGATCGTCACGCCGCCGCTCGTGGCGATGTCGGAGGCCGCCAGGAACATGCCGACAGGGTCCGCCGCCACGCGGATCGCCACCTGCAGCGGCTCGCCGGCACCGAGCGCCTCGGTCTTGCTGGTCATCAGCAGCGTGAGCCAGAACACCCATTGGCAGTACCAGCCGGCCAGGGCAAACACGACACCGACCTTGCTCATCCAGCCGGGATTGCGCACCTTGGCGCCGACGGCCACCAGGCTGACGATCAGCCCCAGCACGGCCGAGTAGCCAAAGGCGAGAAATGCGCCGATCACCAGGGGAACCTTGCCGATGGCCCAGGCATAGATCCAGCCACAGGGAAGGACTGCCAGCAGTCCCAGCAGGGACATCGGCAAAAGGGCGACAGGCACCCTGCCTGACGGTTGATAGCACGTGGTGTTCATGGCCGGCTCCAATGAAATACAGTCGATGGATCGTCGATCGGACGAGCCATTATGCGTAGCGGAGCGTCATCTAAGTTGCCATGAGACAATAAAAAAGCGCCCGCGAAGGGCGCTTATGACAGGCAGCAAGCTGTCGGGAACGAAGCCTATTGGATCAGGCGCCGCGCTGGCGCCGCGCTTCGTACAGGCAGACGCCGGAAGCCACCGACACGTTCAGGCTCTCGACCGAGCCGAACATCGGGATGCTGACCAGCAGGTCGCAGGTTTCGCGGGTCAGGCGGCGCATGCCCTCGCCTTCCGAACCCATCACCAGCGCGGTCGGGCCGGTGAAGTCGGCTTCGTACAGGCCCTTGTCGGCGTCGTCGGAGGTGCCGATCAGCCAGATGCCGCGTTCCTTGAGGTCGCGCATGGTGCGCGCCAGGTTCGTCACCGTGATGTAGGGGACGGTCTCGGCGGCGCCGCTGGCGACCTTGGCCGCGGTGGCGTTCAGGCCGACCGCACGGTCCTTCGGCACGATGACCGCGTGCGCGCCGACACCGTCGGCCACGCGCAGGCAGGCGCCCAGGTTGTGCGGATCGGTGATGCCGTCCAGGATCAGCAGCAGCGGCGGGCCGTCGATGGCGTCCAGCAGCTCGTCGAGGTTGCGCGCCAGCGCCAGCTGGCTGGCAAAGGCGATCACGCCCTGGTGGCGACGGGTCCCGACGATCTTGTCGAGACGGGCTGCCTCGACCGGCATCACGCGCACGCCGGCTTCCTTGGCGTTGGCGACCAGGGCCTTCATGCGGGCGTCGTTACGCTCGGCGTCGACGAAGATTTCTTCCACCGACTGGGCTTCGTGGCGCAGGCGCGACGTCACCGCGTGGAAACCGAAAATCATTTTATTCTTCATGCTTTACTTCTTTTCTTGCTCGTTTTGGATGCGGTGCCGGCCTCGGCGGCCGGCTTCTTCTTGGCGCTGCTCTTGGCGGCGGCGCTAGGGGTTTCTACTGCTGCCGCTGCCGGGACTGCGGCTTTCGCTGCGGTCTTGGTCGCGGCTTTCGTTGCGCGCTTTGCTGCCGGTGCTGCCGGTGCTGCCGCAGCTTCGGCGATAGGTGCGGCCACTGGCGTCACGTCTGCCACGGCTTTCGCGGCACGCGTACGGCGTGGCTTGGCCGGGACTTCGACGGCGGCGATGGCTTCTGCAACGCTAGGCGACGCGCTCGGCGCGGCCTCGGCGACCTGCGCAGCCACGTCAGCTGCCTTGGTGCGGCGTGCGCGCTTGGCGGCCACCGGTGCGGCCTCGGCCACGGTCTCGGCTTGCGGTGCCGGGGCCGGGGTTTCCAGCACAGCCTTGACGGCCTTGGCGGCGCGGGTGCGCTTCGGTGCCGGGGCCACCGGGGCCTCGACTGGCTGCGGCGCTGCGGCGGCGACCGGCTCGCGTACGGCTTCCTGCTCGGCCGGGGCCGGTGCGGCGGCGGCCTTGCGCTTGCGTGCCGGCTTGGCTGGGGCTTCGGCAGGAGCGGCCGCTTCCACCGGCGCTGCCGCGACTGGCTTGGCTTTCGCCTTGCGCGCCGGCTTGGCTACCGGCTGTGCAAGCACCTCCGGCTGCGCCTGCGCTTGCGTTGCCTCGACCTTGTACACCTGCGCGTCCTGGGCCGGCTGCGGATTCGATGGCTGCGCATTCGATGGCTGCGCATTCACCGGCTGCGCACCTGCTGGCTGCTCATTCGATGGCTGCACATTCACTGGCTGCACGTTCGCCGCCTGCGCACTTGCTGCCTGGCGTTCGGCCGCGGCCCTGCGGCGTGCGCTGCGCGAACGCTTGTTCTTGCTCTTGCCGGTGCTTTCGGCAGGCGCGGTCTCGGCTTCGGTATCGGCCTGCGGCTCTGGAGCGCGCACGCCGTTCGCCTGCTGGCGCGCCAGTTCCGCCGCTTCCTTGCGGGCGCGGCGCGAACGCTTCGATTTACCGGACGGCTTGGCCTCGACGATGTCGTCGAAGTTCAGCAGCGACGCAGTGCCGTTCGCCTGGACCGGCTTGGCATCGCGGCCATTCGCGGCCTTGGCCTTGCCCCTGCCCTCGTCGGCACGGGACGGCTGGCGTTCCTGCGCCGGCGCAGCCACGGCGCCTTCGCCGTCGGCCAGTACCAGGTCGATCTTGCGCGCTTCCAGGTCGACCTTGGCCACCTGCACCGTCACGCGGTCGGTCAGGCCGAAGGTCTTGCCGGTGCGCTCGCCGCGCAGCAGGTGACGCGCTTCGTCGTACTGGAAGTAATCCTGGCCCAGGCCGGTGACGTGCACCAGGCCCTCGACGTACAGCTCGTCGAGCTGCACGAAGATGCCGAAGGTGGTCACGCCGGCCACGGTGCCGGTAAACGACTCGCCCAGCTTGTCCTGCATGAAGTAGCACTTCAGCCAGTTCTCGACGTCGCGCGAGGCTTCGTCGGCACGGCGCTCGTTGGCCGAGCAGTGCACGCCCAGGGCGTCCCAGATGGTCAGGTCTTTTTCGTTCTTCGCCTTGCCTTCAGCCTTGTCTTTCGCGGCCTGCTTGCGGGTGGCGTTCGAGACGGTCGTGTTCAGTTTCGACACGTCCAGGCCTTTCGGCTCGTAGCGCTTGCCCAGCAGGATCGCCTTGATTGCGCGGTGCGTGAGCAAGTCGGGATAGCGGCGGATCGGGCTGGTGAAGTGGGCATAGGCCTCGTAGGCCAGGCCGAAGTGGCCGACGTTGTCCGGGCTGTAGACGGCCTGCTGCATCGAGCGCAGCAGCATGGTCTGCAGCAGCGCAGCGTCCGGGCGCTCCTTGATCTCGCGCATGACGGCAGCGTAGTCCGAGGCGCTCGGCTTGTTGCCGCCGCCGAGGTTCAGGCCGGTCTGCTTGAGGAAGGTGCGCAGCTGGTTCAGCTTTTCCTCGGTCGGCACCGCGTGGATGCGGAAGGTGCCCGGGTGCTTGTGGCGGATCAGGAGGTCGGCGGCGCAGACGTTGGCAGCCAGCATGCACTCCTCGATCAGGCGGTGCGCATCGTTGCGGGTACGCGGGATGATCTTCTCGATCTTGCCCATCGGGTTGCAGACGATGTAGGTTTCGGTCGTCTCGAAATCGATGGCGCCGCGTTCCTGGCGCGCGCCCAGCAGGGCGTGGAAGACCTCGTTCAGGTTCAGCAGGTGCGGCACGATGGCCGGACGCGCTTGCGCTTCCTCGCCCTTCGGATCGGCCAGCACGGCAGCGACCTGGTTATAGGTCAGGCGCGCGGCCGAGTGGATCACGGCCGGGTAGAACTGGTAAGCGGTGACTTCGCCTTTGCTCGTCACGACCATGTCGCAGACCAGGGTCAGGCGGTCGACGGCCGGGTTCAGCGAGCACAGGCCGTTCGACAGCTTCTCGGGCAGCATCGGGATCACGCGGCGCGGGAAGTAGACCGAGGTGCTGCGCTCGATCGCGTCGGCATCCAGCGAATCGTTCGGCTTCACATAGTGGCTGACGTCGGCGATCGCCACCAGCAGGCGGTAGCCGCGCTCGCGGCCGAGCTTCACCGGTTCGCAGTAGACGGCGTCGTCGAAGTCGCGTGCGTCTTCGCCGTCGATGGTCACCAAAGGTACGTCGCGCAGGTCGACGCGGTCGACCAGGTCGGGATCGTGCACTTCGTTCGGCAGTTTATTCGCTTGCTTGAGCGCGTTCGGCGAGAACACGTGCGGCACGCCGAACTTGCGCACGGCGATTTCGATTTCCATGCCCGGGTCGTCCAGCTCGCCGAGCACTTCGACGATGCGGCCCGTCGGCTGCTGGAAGCGCGCCGGCTGTTCGATCAGTTCCACGCTCACGACCTGGCCGGCTTTCGCCTTGCCCGGGCCGCCGGCAACCAGCACGTCCTGGTTCATGCGCTGGTCTTCGGGCGCGACGATCCAGACGCCGCCTTCATTGAGCAGGCGGCCGATGATGTGGGTGTTCGCGCGTTCCACGACTTCGACGATGGTGCCTTCCGGACGGCCGCGGCGATCCAGGCCGGTGACCTTGGCCAGCACGCGGTCGCCATGCAGGACCTTCTGCATTTCCTTGTCGTTCAGGAACAGGTCCGGACCTGGCGCGTCGGGGATCACGAAGCCGAAACCGTCGCGGTGGGCGGCGATACGGCCGGCAATGAAGTCGCCGCTATCGGCCAGCGCATAGACGCCGTCGTCGCCGGCAGTGATTTGTCCGTCGCGCTGCATGGCGTTCAGGCGGCGGCCCAGGACTTCCTGGGCAGCTGGCTTGACCTTCAAGGCACGTGCGAGAGTGGCCGCGTCGAGTGGGGTACCGGCATCGCGGAAGACGCCGAGGATTTCCTCGCGGCTAGGAATGGTATGAGTAGGTTGCTTCAAATCGGTTTCTTGAATTCTTCTATAGTAGCGCCGGAGCGGCCGGCACCATGGTTGGATTGACACCTTGACAGGCGTAGTGTAACGGAGGACCGGGCGATTCGCCTAACGAAGCGTGCTGCGTGGCGCTATATAGAGCGAATTGAAACGTGGGGCCGATTAGCGATGGAAATAGGCTGGCACCTTGCCGGGCATTTCGGTGCGGTCATTTCGATGTGCTGCAGGGTCCGTTATGCCCTTGCAGGAGAGTCTTTGACTTTTGCAATCCTTCCGCTATAATCTCGGCTCTCTCGCAACGACACATGTTGAAGCGAAAGAAAAAGAAGCAGCAGGATCAGGAAGTTCTACGTAAGACAGCGAAAGTTGATCTAGCGAAAAATAGGAAAGCCTGATATTGTATCAGCTTCAGCAGTAAAGCAGTAAATGAGCAGCAAGCAGCAAGAGCAGTAAATAAGGCCCACGTGGCGGAATTGGTAGACGCGCATGGTTCAGGTCCATGTGCCGCGAGGTGTGGGGGTTCGAGTCCCTCCGTGGGCACCAACTACTGGCAGTACTCCGCAGTTTGTTGTACCGCGATACCGTCAAGGTAACGCAAAAATGAAGTTAGCAGCATCAGTGCCCACGTGGCGGAATTGGTAGACGCGCATGGTTCAGGTCCATGTGCCGCGAGGTGTGGGGGTTCGAGTCCCTCCGTGGGCACCACTCTACCGGAAGTGTAATCCGCAGTAGTCAGTAGTATCGTTGTGTTAGCAGTACCCAGCAGTGCCCACGTGGCGGAATTGGTAGACGCGCATGGTTCAGGTCCATGTGCCGCGAGGTGTGGGGGTTCGAGTCCCTCCGTGGGCACCAAAGGCTTTTCCCGGTTATCCGGTGCAAAACGCCGCAATCCTTATCCAAGGTTTGCGGCGTTTTTCATTTCTACTCCCCTATTGCGCAGCCAGGTCATCCAGGATCGGGCAATCCGAACGGCTATCCCCATGGCATGACGCTGCCAATTGCTCGAGCGTGCGCCGCATCGCCTCCATTTCCGCGATCTTGCGGTTCAATTCATCGATATGCTCGCGGGCCAACGCCCGCACGTCGGCACTTGCGCGACCCTTGTCCTGCCAAAGCGCCAATAAATCGCGGATCTGGTCCAGCGAAAAGCCGAGCGCGCGGGCGCGGTGGATGAATTGCAGCACCTGCACGTCCTGGCTTGCATACACGCGATACCCGGCATCGGTGCGGCGCGCGGCGCCAATCAGGCCGATCGATTCGTAATGGCGGATCATCTTGGCCGATACGCCCGAGGCGCGGGCGGCGTCGCCGATATTCATGCTGTCCATTCTATTGTTCTCCAGTCGAGCGAAAAGCATACACCTTCCCATCATGGGAAGCACAAGACCGGATTGCGCCCCCCCGCCTGTGCTATGCTCGGCCTCACATGAAACTCTCCACCTTTGTCAGCGGCTTCATCATCGCAACCGTCTGTGCGGGCGCCCTCGCCAGGCCCGCGCCCTGGTTCCAGTGGCGCAGCAAGGCCGACGGTTCGCTGGCCTGCTCGCAAACCCCGCTCGGCCCGGGCTGGGAACGCGCCGCCGGTCCGTATCGGGACGCCCGTTGCGAAAAGCTCATCGTTGCTAAATAATAGGCTGCTCGTTCTACAACTGAGCCAGCATGTGTGCCAGCACGTCGTCCGTCGTTCCATACTTATACCGAGGAGACATTGATGTTCACGAGCCCCGAGCAATTCGCCAGCGCCACCAAAACCCTGTTCGACCTGCAGATGCAGACCTTCGACATGCTTGCCAGTAAAACGGTCAAGGGTCTGGAGCAGGTCGTCGCGCTGAACATGGCAACCGCCCGCAACACGATGGACCAGACCCTGGCCGCCAGCCGGGACCTGAGCCAGGCGCGCGACGCCCGCGCCGCCTTCGATGCCCTGTCGGCCCGCATGGCGCCGGGCGCCACCGACAGCGCCGAATACCGCGCCCAGCTGAAGACCATCATCGACGAGATGCAGAGCGAGTTCCGGCGCGCGGCCGACGTGCACGTGGCGGAAGCGAAAAGCACGCTGTCGGCCCTGATCTACGACGTCACGCAGAACGTGAAGCCGGGTTCGGAGAACGCGGTCGAGATCATCAAGGCCGCCATCGACAACGCCTTCAAGGGCTACGAGCAGGTGACGCAAGCCACGCGCCAGGCGGTACAGAACGTCGAGGAGCAGATCGCCAAGGCTTCGTCGATGGTCAATCCCGGCATGAACAAGCCGGCTGCGCCGGGCGACCAGCCGGTCGAATAAGCGTCGGCCAACAAACAGGGCGGCCACTGCGGCCGCCCTGAAATATTCTTTCACCTGGAAGCATTCCATGAAAGATTATTTCACTCTTCCTTTTCCCCTTCCCGTCTCACGCCCAGCAATTCGTCGACATGGGCCAGCGCCGCCGCATCCTTGACCACCGACTTGAGCCACACGTGCAGCGGCTGCTCGCCCCAGCTGGCCGCCTTGTCGGCCAGGTAGGCGACCGGGCTGTGGGGCTCGGTGTGGCGGAAGAACTCGGCCACTGCGCGCAGCTGGGCCAGGGCCTGGGCGCGGCTTTGCAGCGGCCCGGATGCCACCGCGCCCGATGCCGCCGGCGGAAGCGGGACCGACGCTTGCGCACCCGCCTGCACCGCCGATGATGGCGTCGCAGTTGCAGCCGCCTTGCCGGCCGCCGGCGTCACGAAATGGATCAGGTTCTGTAACGCCGTCTTCGCATTGCTGAAGCTCGGACCATCGCTCCCCAGCAGGCTGTCGATGGCTGCTTCCATCTCCGCCAGCATCGCCAGGCAATGCTCGCCATCGCCCAGCAGCTTGTCGGAAAAGGCTTTCGAGGTACGGCTGCGCGCCGTTTCGACATCGGCAATCGCGTCGGCCCCGTGCGTGCGGGCGGCCTCGATGTCGCGCATCGAAAAGCCCGCGCCTTCGGTCACCGGGCATTCCGTCACCAGCTGCGGCACGCGCGCCGCGATCCAGCTCAGGTTACCGATGCGCTGCTCGAAGCCGTCTTCATCGGGCAGCGGATACAGGCCGTCCCAGTAACGTTCGCACAGCGCGCCGATCAGCTGCAGCGCGTCGCCCAGGCCGCGCAGGCCGGCGGTCCTGGCGTTCGCCTCGGCCAGCCATACTGCCAGTTGCAGGTCCTTGCTGCGCGTCTCGATGAGGAGCGCGCAGCGTTTCGAGACGAACTTCCAGTCGGCTTCCTTCAGTGTGGTGACCCAGGCGCCCTGCTCCAGCGACGGGTCGTCGGCCTTGCGCGCCTGGGCAATCGCATCGAGCTCGGGCGTGAACGCCAGGCTCTCGCCGCAGGGCGCCGCCTCGCTGATCGGTGTGAGGAGTTGTTCGAGCGTGCTCATGACGCCTCCTTATGCCGGCTCGATCGTGTACTTGAAGCGCCCCGCCTTGGTGGCGCTCACCTTGATGCGCGCGATCGCCCCGCCCTCGGCCATGCGCGCCAGCACGGTGTCGGCGATCTCGGGCAGCAAGGTGCCGTTCAGGATGGTGTCGACGTTGCGCGCGCCGGAATCGACTTCGGTGCAGCGCGCCAGCACCGCGTTCACCAGCGCGTCGTCGTACTCGAACGCAGCCTGGTGGTTGTCGCGCACGCGCTTGCCGATGCGGTCGAGTTTCAGGCGGATGATGTTGGCCAGCACCTCGTCACCGATCGGATAAAAGGGCACGGTCGTCAGGCGGCCCAGGAAAGCCGGCTTGAACTGCTTCATCAACTGCGGGCGGATCAGCTCCGCGAGCTGCTCGGGCTTGGGCATCTCGGCCGCGCTCTTGTTCAGGCAGGCGCCCATCATCGTACTCGACGCGGTGTTCGAGGTGAGGATGATGATGGTATTGCGGAAGTCGATCTGGCGCCCTTCGGCATCGTCCAGCACGCCCTTGTCGAAGACCTGGAAGAAGAGTTCGAGCACGTCCGGATGCGCCTTTTCCACCTCGTCGAGCAGCACCACGCTGTAGGGATTGCGGCGCACGGCCTCGGTCAGCACGCCGCCTTCGCCGTAGCCGACGTAGCCCGGCGGCGAACCCTTCAGCCCCGAGACGCTGTGCGCCTCCTGGTATTCGCTCATGTTGATGGTGACGAGTTTGCGCTCGCCGCCGTACAGCAGATCGGCCAGCGCCAGCGCGGTTTCCGTCTTGCCCACGCCCGAGGTGCCGACGAACAGGAACACGCCCTTCGGCTTGTTCGGGTCGTCCAGGTTTGCGCGCGCGGTGCGCACCCGCTGCGCCACCACGCCGATCGCATGCGACTGCCCGAGGATGCGCTCTTCCAGCAGCGGCTGCAGCTGCAGAACGGTCTTGATCTCGTCCTTCACCATGCGCCCGAGCGGGATGCCGGTCCAGCTGGCGACGATGGCCGCCACGGTATTCCCATCGACCTGTACCGGCACCAGCGGCGCTTCGCCCTGCAGCGTGTGCAGCTGCTCCATCATGCTTCTCAAGGCAGGGCCGTCGCCGCGCCCGGCCTCGAGTTCGCCGCGCATCGCCGCGATCTCGTCGGCTAGCGTGCGCTCGCGCTCCCAGCGTGCCTGCAGGCGTTCCTGCTCGGCGGCCTGCAGCGCGCGTTCGTCGCGCAGCTGGGCCAGCATCGCGCCATGGTCCAGGCCCGCGCTTTGTTCACGGCCCAGCGCCGCGGCCTGGGCGTCGAGCTGCTCGATGGCGCGGGTGCAGGTTTCCAGCAGGGCCGGCGTGGCGCTCTGGCCCAGCGCGACCTTGGCGCACGCCGTGTCCAGCACGCTGATTGCCTTGTCGGGCAGCTGGCGTCCGCTGATGTAGCGGTGCGAGAGGCGCACGGCTTCCGAAATCGCCTCGTCGAACACGCGCACCTTGAAATGCTGTTCCATCAGCGGCGCCATTGCGCGCAGCATGGCGCAGGCGGTGGCTTCGTCGGGCTCCTCGACCTTGATCACCTGGAAGCGCCGGGCCAGCGCCGCGTCCTTCTCGAAGTATTTCTTGTATTCGCTCCAGGTCGTCGCCGCGATGGTGCGCAGTTCGCCGCGCGCCAGGGCCGGTTTCAGCAAATTCGCCGCATCGTTCTGGCCGGCCGTGCCGCCGGCGCCGATCATCGTATGCGCTTCGTCGATGAAGAGGATGATCGCGTGCGGACTGCGTTTTACTTCGTCGATCACGTTCTTCAGGCGGTTCTCGAACTCGCCCTTGACGCTGGCGCCGGCCTGCAGCAGGCCCATGTCCAGGGTGTGGATCTCGACCCCGCGCAGCACTTCCGGCACGTCGCCCTGGGCGATGCGCAGCGCCAGCCCCTCGACCACCGCGGTCTTGCCGACGCCGGCCTCGCCGGTGAGAATGGGGTTGTTCTGGCGCCGGCGCATCAGGATGTCGATGGCCTGGCGGATCTCGGGGTCGCGCCCGATCACCGGATCGACCTTGCCGCCCCGCGCGCGTTCGGTCAGGCAGGTGGTGAACTGGTCCAGCGCCGGCGTCTTGCCGGGCGCCTGCGCTTCGAGTTCGCCGACCGGGTCGCCGCCCGCCATCGCCGGTGCGCCGGATGCGGCCGTCGCTTCGCTCGAGCCGCGCGTGAGCTTGTCGAAGTCGTGCTTCAGGCGGTCGAGCGGGAATTCGGCGAACAGCGGCGAGCCGCGCCGCGCCAGCTGGGCCAGGCCGGGCTCGGTGAGCAGGGCCAGCAGCAGGTGGCCACTCCTGATCATGTTCGGCTGGCCGTTGCCGAGCGAGGCGATCAGCCAGGCGTGCTCGAACAGCATCGGCAGGTGTTTCGAGAACACCGGCGTGCGCGCGCTGCCGGTGGCAAAGCGCGCCACCTCGCGCCGCAGATCGTTTTCCAGCGCGGTGAGGCTGATGCCGCAGGCGCGCGCCGCCACCACAAAGTCGCAGTCGGGCTGTTCGAGCAGCGCCAGGAACACGTGCTCGACGTCGACTTCGTACTGGCCCAGCCCGACGCAGATGTTGGCGGCGCGCGTGGCCGCGGTGCGCGAGGCGTCGTTCAGTTTGCCGATCAGGGTCTTGAGGTTGATGTCCATGGATGTCGGGTCCTTGATATCGATAGAGGAAACTAGCGTGGACGCGTCGTGCGCCGCACCGCGTAATGCAGCGACGATGGCTGCAGCACCGCGCTGAAATTCACCGCGTCGCCGCTATCGAGCAGAGCGAGGCGCGCGTGGATGACGAAGTCGAGCCGGTTGACGCTGCCGGCCAGCGGCACCAGGCTGGCGCTGACCTCCTTCAGTCGCGGCTCGTGGGTTTCGATGGCGGACTTGATGCTGGCGCAGATCGCGGCGCGGTCTTCCGCACTCGTGAGGCAGAAGGCGGCGAAGTCGAGCAGGCCGTAGTTCAGGATCGAGGCCCCGGCCAGCGGATGGCCGGCAAAAGCGCTGGCGGGCAGCGCCACGCGGGTATTGAGCAGCGCTTCGAGGTCGCGCGCTACCAGGTCCTTGATCTGTTCGACCGACAGCTGGGCGCTTCCTTCCGCGCGCTCGTCCATCAGGCGATCCAGCACGCCGGGGATGAAACCGCTCATGTCGAACCTTGATGGAAAAGAAGGACCGGCAGGACGCCGGCCCGTGTGCCGCAAACAGCGGAGCTGCCCCCGCAGGTCAGACGACCTTGTTGGTCGCCAGGTCCCAGCCGCCCGAGGTATTGCCGCCGGCGCCGCCGGTCACCTTTTGCTGGGTGTACTTCCACTTGATCTTCGAGAACTTCAGGCCAACCTTTTCCTGGATGATCGCGCCCTCTTCCACCTTCGGCTTGATGGCGCCGATCAGCACGTTCTCGAGTTCGATCTCGAAATACTTGATGCGGTCGCCCTGGCCATCGGCGCGCATGAATTCGAGCTTGGCTTTCGGGATCGTCTTGCCGGCCGAGCAGGTTTGCAGCAGGATCGGCGAGGCCAGGTCGGCCAGCTTGTCGATCACGACTTCCTCGTGCTCGCAGCGTTCGGCGGTGTGGCCGCCGCCGGTGGACGCGGTGGCCGAGCGTGGTTGCTTCACGCCCCAGGTCACCGAGGTGCACTCGATCCAGTCCTTGTGCTTGTCGTCCATCGACTCGCCCTTGATGCCGTCGATCTGCAGGTACACGTCAATTGCCATTTTTGTTTACTCCAGGTTCAGGTTAATGGTGGATCAGCTTTTGGTCGACTGCGGCAACTCCGCGACCAGTCGGAGAGAAACAGAGAGTTCGTCGAGCTGGAAGTGCGGGCGCAGGAAAGACACGGCGCGGTAGCATCCCGGCCGGCCCGGCACTTCCGACACCTGCACGCTCGCTTCGCGCAGCGGGAACTGCGCCTTTTGCTCCTGGCTGGCGTTGTCGTCGAGGAGCACGTACTGCGTCAGCCAGCGGTTCAGGTAATCCTCGACATTCGAGGCGGCGGCGAAGCTGCCGATCTTGTCGCGCATCATGGACTTCATGTAGTGGGCGATGCGCGAGACGGCGAAGATGTACTGCAGCTGCGACGACAGCATGGCGTTGGCATTGGCCGCCTCGTTGTTGTACTTCTTCGCCTTTTGCGCCGACTGGGCGCCGAAGAAGGCGGCGTACGAGGTGTTCTTGCAGTGGACCAGCGAGATGAAGCCCAGGTCCGACAGCTCCTTTTCGCGTCGGTCGGTGATCGCCACCTCGGTCGGGCATTTCAGCGCAACTTCACCCTCGTCGGTCTTGAAGGTGTGGGTCGGCAGGTTCTCGACCAGGCCGCCGCCCTCGACGCCGCGGATCGCCGCGCACCAGCCATAGTCCTCGAAAGCGCGCGTCAATTTCGCCGCAAAGGCATACGAGGCGTTGCACCACAGGTACTTGTTGTGGTCGGTGCCGTCGACGTCTTCGACGTAGTTGAAGCCTTCGGTGGTCTGGCCGTCGACCGGATTGAAAGGCAGGCGGCCAAGGAAGCGCGGCAGGGTCAGGCCGACGTAGCGCGAATCCTCGGACTCGCGGAACGCCTTCCACTTGGCGTATTCGACGGTGTCGAAGACCTTGGCCAGGTCGCGTGGTTTGCCCAGGTCGCCAAAGCTCTCGACGCCGAACATGTCGGGCGCGGCCGATGCGATGAAGGGTGCGTGGGCGGCGGCGGCCACGTGCGACATCTGCTCGAGGAAGTACATGTCCTCGGGCTGGCGGCTCATCTCGAAGTCGCCGATCAGGGCGCCGTAGGGCGCGCCGCCGAAGGTGCCGAATTCTTCTTCGTAGATCTTCTTGAAGAGCGAGCTCTGGTCGAATTCGAGGGCGGCCTGGAAGTCCTTCACCAGTTCGCGCTTGCTGGCGTTGAGCATGCGGATCTGCAGGCCGGCGCTCGTCGACGAGTTCTTGACCAGGTATTGCAGGCCGGTCCAGCTGCGTTCGAGCTTCTGGAATTCCGGCGCGTGCATGATGGCGGACAGCTGGCTCGAGATCATGCGGTCCAGTTCCGCAAGGCGCGCATCGATCATCGCCGACAGATTGTTCGACACCACCATCGTGCCCGACATCACCTGGGTCACCAGCTCCGAGATCAGGTCGCGCGCGCGCGCATGTTCGCTGCTTGACGAGGCCACGCGGCTTTGCTCGACGATCTGGTCGAGCAGCGAGTTGTCCAGTTCTACGGCCGCCGGCTTGGCGGCTTGTTCGAGAATGGCCGCCATTTATTTGTCCTCCGTCTTGCGCAGACTGTCGAGTTTTTCGGTATTGCCCAGCACTTCGCTCAGGATGTCGTCGAGCTTGTCGTTCCCGGCCAGCTTGTTGCGCAAATCGGCCAGCTTGGTGCGCGCTTCCAGCAGGCCCTTCAAAGGTGCGACCTGCTGCACCACGGCTTCGGGGCGGAAGTCGGCCATCTCGCGGAACTGCAGCTGCACGCCGAACTGGCCGCCTTCCTCGCTCAGGTGATTCTCCACGCGGAACTGGGTCGCCGGGGCCACCGCGCCCAGCACCTCGTCGAAGTTGCCGGCGTCGACGTTCACGAACTTGCGGTCCTTGATGCGCTTCTTCTCGGCCTCGGGGTCGGCGCCGAAATCGCCGATCACGCCGACCACGAAGGGCAGCTCCTTGTTTTCGATGGCGTCGCCGATCTCGACGTCATAGGTCATCTGCACGCGCGGCGCACGCACCTTTTGCAGGCGTTTTTGTACGCTTTCATTTTTTGACATGTCGACTCCAGGGTGGGGAAGACGGACCGGCGCGGGCCGGTCCACGGGGATTTACTTGAGTGCGCCGAACGGGTCGCTCGATGAGGAAGACGCGGTCTTTGACGTATTCGAGGCCGGCGGTTTCGGCGCCGGCCTTGGCGGGGACTTCGGTTTATTGGGCACCAGCACCTCCTCGCCCAGGCTGGCGCGCAGCAGCTTGGCCAGGCCTTCCGCCTCGGACTTGACGTCGCCATTGAGCTTGCTCTTGCGCGTCAGCTCGCCCAGCGCCTTGCTGCTCACGCGCAGGCCGCTGACGGCGGCGATGCTGTTGGCAAGCAGGTCGTCGGGATCGCGCTCCAGCGCGTCCTGCGCATGGACGATGGCCTCGCCGTAGTCGTTGGCGTCGAAGCGCATCTGCGCCATGCGTACCAGCGGTGTCTTGTCGGTCGGGAAAGCCAGGCTGGCGGTCTTCAACAGGGCAAAGGCCTTGTCGCGCTGTCCGGCGGCCACGGCGGCGTCGGCTTCGGCCACGGCGGCAGCCACCGTGGCCGGCCTGGCCGCACTGCTTCCGTCGCCAGTGCTGGCGCAGGCCGCCAGCAGGGCGGCGCAGGCGATGGCCGGAATCAATCGTTTCAACATCATCTCGTTCTCCAGTACGTTGAACCAGCCGCCATTATTCGGGAAGCGATTTCGCAAGAGTTGCGCCGAGTCAACTAGCGGTCGCTTCTGTGGCGCCGCGCATTAAGTCGCCACCGCTTGCGCTGCCGCAGCCGTCCTGCACGGCGCTGCTGTTAAATGAGCGGTGGTTTTATTTACGAAAGGCAAGAACGCCATGCACTCGATTCCTTCGCTTCGCTGCCTGATCTTTCTCAGCCTTGCAGCACCGCTGGCCGGCTGCGGCGGCCTTGCCGCCATCGCCGGCAAGGCGCCCGAGATTCCTGAATCGCAAAAGCCGCCGCGCAATGTGATGGTCCGCCTGCATGCCGCGCCCAAGCTGAACGTCGACGCCAAGGGGCGCCCGCTGGCCCTGGTGGCGCGCGTGTACAAGCTGCGCCAGAACGCCGCCTTCGAAGCGGCGCCCTATTCCGCCTTCCTCACGCCCGGCGCCGAGAAGGAAGCCTTCGGTGCCGACCTGGTCGAGGTCAAGGACGTGACCCTGGTGCCGGGCCGGCACTACGAAACCCTGGAAAAGGTGACGCGCGAAGCCGGCTACGTGGGCGTGGTCGCGCTGTTCCACTCGCCCGCGCCAGGGCGTTGGCGCCTGGCTTTCTCCGCGGCCGAGGCCGAGAAAGCCGGGCTGACGGTGGGCTTGCATGCCTGCGCCCTGTCCGCCGGGGCCGGTGCCAGCCCGACGCTTGCGGATGTCAAGCCCCTCGGCCCTGCGCGGTGTCAATAAGCGGGCGCGGCATTCCATCAAGCTCGATATTTTCTTGGATCAATTTCTGCGAGGTACATCGTGACCATGCCATCGAAATTGCTGTGGGGCGAAGGCCTGTTCCTGCGCCCCCAACATTTCCAGCAGCAAGACCGCTACCACGAGGCGCGCCTGAACCAGACCGCGCGCGCCCTGCATCCGTATTGCTGGGGCGTGCGGCGCATCGCCGTCGACCACGAGGCCCTGAAGTCCGACACGCTGCGCA
The DNA here is from genome assembly GCF_020708045.1 of Massilia sp. IC2-278. Classification (GTDB taxonomy): domain Bacteria; phylum Pseudomonadota; class Gammaproteobacteria; order Burkholderiales; family Burkholderiaceae_D; genus Telluria. Next base: position 244,225 of record NZ_JAJFES010000001.1, on the reverse strand, counting down.
TCGACGCGCTGTCGCTGGTCTTCCCCGACGGCGAGTTGTACCGCGCACCGGAATCTGATCCGCTACCGCTGCAGGTGCGCCTCGGCGAGCTGCCTCCGAATACCCAGACCATCACCTTCCACGCCGCCCTGCCCGCGCTGAAACCCCACGGCGACAACTGCGCCGAGCCCGACGAAGACGCCGCCGAAGCCCGCTTCGCCCAGCACGAGCGCGACACCCAGGACCTGTTCACGCACGCGGCTGACGCGCCGGTGGTCTACCTGCGCAAGACCGTGCGCCTGGTGCCCGACCTGGATGCGCTGGAAGCCTTCGACAGCTTCCCGCTGCTGCGCCTGCGCCGCGTGGCGACCGGCGGCTTCGAAGTCGACCCCTCGTTCACGCCGCCGAGCGTGTCGATCGAGGGCGCGCCCGGCCTGCACAACGCGGTGGCGCGCCTGATGGAAAAGCTGCTGGCCAAGGTCAACGCCTTATATGGCCACATGCGCGAGCCAAGCCGCAACGTGGTCGAAATCCGCGGCGGCGACATGTCCTCGTTCTGGCTGCTGCACACGGCCAGCACCGGCTACGCCGCCCTGTCGCATTACCTGCACCACCCCGAGCTGCATCCGGAACGCCTGTTCGGCGACCTGCTGTCGCTCGCCGGCGGCCTGATGGCCTATTCGCGCAGCTACAAGCTGGAAGACCTGCCCGCCTATTCCCACCTCGATCCGGGACCGGCATTCGCGCGCCTGGTCGACATCCTGCGCGATTTGCTCGACACCGTGGTGTCCTCGAAATACTTCTCGATCCCGCTGTCGAACGACCGCCCGTCCTACCACCTGGGCGCCCTCGACTCGGGCAAGATCAACGGCCAGACCACGCTGTACCTGGCGGTATCGGCCGACATGCCGGCCCTGCAGCTGGTCGACATCGTGCCGCTGCGCTTCAAGCTCGGCGCACCCCAAGACGTCGACAAGTTCGTGCTCTCGGCCATGCCCGGCGTACGCCTGGTGCACGCGCCGCAGGTGCCGGCGGCCTTGCCGGTGCGGCCCGATACCTATTACTTTGCGCTGGAAAACCGCGGCACGCTGTACGACAACATGCTCAAGGCGCAGGCCATCTCGATCTATGTGCCGAACGGGATCCGCGACCTGCAGCTCGACCTGATCGCGGTGGCGGCATGAGCGGCCACGTCGAACGGCGCGCCGCGCCACAAGCCGGCAACCGCGGGGCGGCAGGCAGCACGCCTCAGAACCTGGTGGACCTGATGTACGAAGGCTTCTATGCCTTGTTCCTGCTGAAGAACGGCTGCGGCCCGCACGACAAGACCGCCTTTGCCGACCACATGACGGCCTTCCTCGGCGACGTCGACCGCAACGCCAAGGCGCTCGGCGTGGCGGCCGAAGACGTCACCGCCGCCAAATACGCCTTTTGTTCGGCGGTGGACGAGATCATCCTGCGCTCGAACTTCGAGGTGCGCGAAGCCTGGGAAACGCGGCCGCTGCAGCTGCGCGTGTTCGGCGACCAGCTGGCCGGCGAACACTTCTTCCATCGGCTGGAGGATTTGCGCGCGAAAGGCAGCGTGCACCTGCAGGCACTGGAAGTCTTTCATATGTGCCTGCTGCTCGGCTTCCAGGGCCGCTACGCGCTCGATGGCCAGGACAAGCTGAATTACCTGGTGGCGCGCCTCGGCGACGAGATCGCGCGCATGCGCGGGAAAAGCCGCGGCTTTGCGCCGCATGCCGAGCGGCCGGACCAGGTCGTCAACACCCTGCGCAGCGATCTGTCGTTGTGGGTGCTGTCGGCCGTGTTCGCGCTGGCCGGGCTGGCGGCCTACGTGGGCTTTCGGGCCAAGCTCTCGCACGACACCGAGACCACGCTGGCCAGCTACAACGACCTGGTGAAACTGCCGCCGCGCGCGGCGAACGTGACCATCACCTTGCCTTGATCTTCACCGGTTGGCAGGGCACGTCGAAGTCCACGTGATAATGTTCGTCGTGCCGTATCCAGGGCTTGCCCTTCATGAAGGGCAAGCCCTCCAACTCCTTCCCGCGCGCCGTCTTCAGGAGCGCCGGCATCAAGGCCGGGTCGAAGATCACGAGTGCGATGCCGACCTCGTGCCTCTTTGCCGCTTCCTTCAGTGCGTACAGGTGCTCGGCCAGCGCCGGGTAGTCGATACGCAGCTCGCCTGCCTTGCCGCCTGTATCGAACTCCAGACCGTAGCCGAACTTGTTCAGCGGCGAGGACGGCAGCGGCACCGAGCGCCCTCGCGCATCCAGTACCGGCACCATGAAGTCGATTGACAGGCCGTTCTGGTGGGTGCGATGCGGCCGCATCCTGCCGCCCTCCTTCAAACCGGTTTCGCCGTACACGAACTGCGTGCCCGGCGCGCTACGCGCCAGCGCCGCGTAGGCATCGAGCACGACCTCGCGCACGTGGGCATGGACATGGGTGCGTCCCATCTGCACGCCAAGGCGGCTGTAGGCTTCGAAGTTGGCGCCGTCCGCCGGCAGCGCGACGGCGCCGGCGATGCTGCCGGCGCCGGGGCGGCCGTAGCAAGTGCTGGCCTGCACCGGCGCGGCAAGGAGGAAGGGGATCAGGAGCGGAAGGAGGTGGCGTTTGGCGGGGTCTGCGGTCACTGGACAACCTTGAACTCGATGCGGCGATTGCGCGCGCGGCCCTCGATTGTACGATTATCCGCCACCGGCCGGTCCGGTCCCTCGCCCGACACCGCGATCAGCTCGGGATTCACACCGCGCGACGCCACGTAGGTCTTCACCGCTTCCGCGCGCGCCTGGCTCAGCGACAGATTGCCGGCGCGCGAGCCGGCGTTGTCGGTGTGGCCGATCACCTCGACCTTGACGCCGCCCAGTTTTTTCAGCGCCTGGCTCATCTGGTCGAGGATCTCCATGCCCGAGGGCGCGAGCGCCGCCTTGCCCGACTCGAATTCGATGATGCGGTTGGCCAGCACGGCATCGAGCTCGCCCTGCTGGGTCGCCGCCACGCGCAGGCCGTTGTTCACCGTGTAGGTCGGGTTCAGGGTGCCGGCGATGTCGCCGGCGATCTGCTGGCGCTGGGCCTCGTTGGCGACGTCGCCGCGCAGGCTGACGTTGTTGCCGTCGATTTTCAGCTGGCCGCGGCTGATCATCTTCAGGTTCGGGCCGATCAGGCGCTGCACGTAGTCGTTCCAGTTGGCCGGCGTGGCCACGGTGCCGACCGCGAGCTGGTCGATCACGCGTTCGGCGCCGTACACCGCGCGCAGGCGCGCCAGCAGCGCCGCCTTGCTGGCTTCGTCGGCAACGGTGCCGGCAACGACGATCGGTGCGTTCGCTGCTGCGCCCTGCACCGGCGCCGTTGCAGAAGCGGACGCGCCGGCAGGCGCCTGGGCCGCTGCGGCCCCGGCGGCGAGCAGCGCCGCCATGCTGATCAAGGATAGTTTCACGCTGCGCCTCCAATGAAAGTCTTCAGGAACAGCTCGCGCGCCATTTTCAGCGGCAGCTGCGGCTGGTCGAGGTAGCTGGCCAGGGCGCGCACGTCGACGTCCAGGCCGAGCTGTTCGTCGATCCAGCCCAGGTCGGCAAAACGCACCTGCTGCTCGGCGCCGGCCAGCGGGTCGACGATTGCGCGCAGGGTCTGGGCGGCGGCCCCGCAAAAGCCGATCACCAGCACCGGCCGGCCGTCCAGGCAGGTGAGGAACAGCGCCAGGTCGAAGCCGGTGCGGCGCACGAAAGGCGCGACCAGCTCCAGCCAGAAGGCGGCGACCTGGGGGCGCAGGGCCGCGTCTGCAGGCAGCGGCAGCACCAGGCTCTTGTCCACCTGGGCCGGTTTGCTGTGCATGACCGGCTGCAGCAGCAGGCCGAGCGCGAGGATGGTGCGGCTGGCGTCCAGGCCGCCCAGCAGGTCCGACAGCGAGCCGACGGTGGCGCCGGCGAGGAAGCCGGACAAGGCGGCGTCGGTTTCGCCCAGCGCGATCGCCGCTTCGCTGATGCCCTGCAGGTGCGGCGCCGGATCGCAGGCCGCCAGTACCTGCGGCGCCGCAGCTTCGAGGAAGGTCCAGAGCGGCGCAAAGGCCAGCACGCAGCGCGACAGGAAGGCCGGCGGATCGGCCACGTCCAGCGTGCGCATGGTGAGAAAAGGGAAACGCCGTCCCGGCGCATCGTGGCTGGCCACCAGGTGCCCGGCCACGGCGTGGCGGCGCGCCGGACCGACAAAGGCAAAGCTGACCGGCGCCATGGCGTCGTAGTCGATCTTCCAGCGCGCGTTGGAGGGCAGGCGCTGCATGACGGCGGCCAGCCAGTCGTCGAGCATGCTGATGGCCGCGGCGTCGTGGGCCAGCTTGACGAAGTCGCTGCGCGCCGGGATCTTGCCGAAGTAGCCGATCCGGCTCGATGCCGCACGCATCATTGCACACCTCCGGCGGCGGCCATGACCGGGGTTTCGGTCCGGTGCTCGAGCGCACGGCCGACGATGGCCGGCGGCAGGCGCATGCCCTTGAAGCCCTGGCCGCCGGCGGCCGAGCCGCCGGCATTCGCTTCGGCGCTGCTGGTAATCTTCAGGTCGACCGCCACCGACACCGCGCCCCCAGGCCCGCTCCAGCGCAGCTCGTGCACGCCGCCATCCTTGCGCTTCTTGGCCGCCGCCTCGATCATGCGCTTCAGGCCGAACTGGCCGGGCTCGTTGAACAGCTCCACCGTGCGCCCGTCGAAGGTGACGGCCGTGATGCGCGCCCCCGAGGTGCCTGGCCCCGGATGGACCATGTTGAACCACACCGGCGGCGTGTTCCGGTAGCGCAGCTGCTGGCCGTCGATCTCGATCGTGTATTCGGTGGTGCCGGGCGCCGGCGTGGCCTGCAGCTGGAACACCGTCTGCGGTCCGGACGACGTGGGCGAGGCCACGCCGTTGCTCGATAACGGCGCCACCCAGCCGGGGAAGGACTGCACCGCCGCCGGCGCCAGCGTGATGCCGATGTCGGCCCAGGTGCGCGGCGAGAGCACGTCGCCGCGCCGCACCACCAGCGGCCCCATCGAGGCGTTCACGAACTTCGCCACCGCGCCCTCCGGGCCGAACACCTGGCCGATCTCGGTGCCGGTGGCTTCGATCTTGCTGCCCGGCGCGAACGGGTACTTGTCGGCCAGGGTCTTCTGGAAGGGCTCGACCACCTGCGCCTGCCAGGTCTTGTTGATCTCGGACTCGGACGGCTGGACGATCATGGCGAAGGTCTGGATCAGCGGGCGCACCAGCAGCGGACGCAGGGCAGCCTTTTGCGGCTCGCTCATCCCGGTCAGCATCTGCTCGTCGACGTACTTCAGGGCGTCGGCCAGTTCCGAGCCGCTGCCCTCCAGGGTCTGCTGCATGAACTGCTTGGCGCCGGGACCGGGGTCGCCCTGGTTCTTCAGCTGGTTCAAGCGGGTGCGCAGGCGCGACAATGCATCCAGGTAGCCGCTCATCAGCGAGGCTTGCTGCTCGCGCGGCCCGACCAGGCGCGCCACGCCGGCGAACTCGCGGGCGATGACACCCATGGCGCCCGGGGTGCCGGCAGCGCCAGGGGCCAGCGGCCCGACGGCATCGGCCAGAGTGCGCGCATCCGACGGCGCGCGGCGCAGCACCACTTCCTTGAACCAGCCGATCACGCCGCGCTCGGTCTTGCTCAGGTTCGCGCGCACGGCGCCGGGATTGTCCCAGGAGGTCTCGTCGTAGATCGTCTTCAGCAGGCGTGCCAGCGGCGAATTCTGCGGGTCGCCGAGCCGGTTCATGGCCTGCACGCTGGCCTCGAAACCCTTCAGGTCGGCCACCGTCACGCCCTGCACGAAGCGGCCCCACTCCTTTGCATACTCGGCCTTGTACATGTCGACCAGGGTCTTCTGGATCTGCTCGGGGCTGCCCTCGAGCGTCAGGTCGTCCTTGGCCACGGTCTTCAGGACCCAGTCGGTGCTCGACAGCTCGCGGTTCGACGCTTCGCGGATCGCGCCCTGCACGTACTTGTCCCAGGCGTCGCGGGTGAATGCGCCGCTGACCGCATGGCTGCCGGCGAGCAGGCCGCGGTCCTGGCCATCGCCATGCTCGCCGACGATGCGCGCCACCGTCACTGCCGGGAAGCGCGTGGCGGCGCGGGTCTTGATGTCGGCATACACGCGTTCGCGCGCCGGCGTGCCGCGCACCACGCGGCGCAGGTTCTCGCGCACGCCGTCGAGCAGGCCGAGCTTGAGCGTTACCTGCGGCCAGGCCTGGTCGTTGATCTGGGCCAGGTGAAAGCTCAGCAGGCGCTCGGCGCTGCGGATCATCTGCTCGCGCGGCATGGCGCCGCGGTTCGCTTCCAGCCAGGTGCGCCAGTAGCGGGTCAACTGGTCATTCAGGTGGCCCGGCTCGGCATGGCTTTTATCGCCCAGCATCAGGTAAGTCTTCAGCGCGTTATAGGCGTCGGCCACGTTGGTCGGCGAGACGTCCTGGTAAGGCTGGCCGGTTTTGACGGCGGGCGCGGCCTGCACGTCCTGCACCTGTGTATTCGGCGCCTGTGCATTTGAATCGAGCGCCGCCGCATTCGCGTTCACCTCGGCCAGCATGGTCTCCAGCGCGGCGGCGACTGGCTCCACCATCACCGCACGCGCCCCGGCGAAGTATTCGTCGCGCAGCTTGCGCTCGACCTTCTCGCCCTGGTACAAACCGAACGACAGCGCCCAGGGCTGGTCCTGCTTGTACTTGTCGAGCTGCTCGATGCGGTCCTGCAGGATGTCGAGCGCTTCCAGGCGCGACTGCAGATCGATGCGCTTGTCCTGCATGCGCATCACCTTGTCTAGGTCGGCCTGGACATTCGCCACCAGCTGGCTGTTGCCCATGTAGGACCAGCTCCAGCCGCCCAGTGCGGCGCCGAGGGCGATGGTGGCGGCAAAGAAGGCCGCGTACTTCAGGCGCGCGCTGGCCGGATTCGTGTAGCGCTTGACCAGTTCGCGGTCGGCGAAGATCACCTTCCTGAACAGCTCGAGCAGGAAGTAGCCGTTGCCCTCGCCTTCTTTCGCCGGGTTCTCGCCTTCCACGGCGCGGCCCTCGCGCAATTCCAGGTCGAAGCGGTTGGCGACGCGCTTCGAGGCCAGGTCCTGCACCGCGCCTTCCTGCAGCGCGCTTGTAAAGTAAAACCCACGGAACACCGGCTTGAACTGGTAGGTATTTTCTTCGAACAGGGTCGACAGGAAGGCGCGCAGCGGGCTGCGGACCGACGCGAATTCGAGCGGGAAGGTGAACACACCGGGCCGCATCTGCGTGCTGCGGTTGCCGGCCATGTTCGCCAGGCTGAGTTCCTTCAAGCCGTCGTGCAGTTCGTCGAAGTGCTGGTCGAAGAAGGCCAGCACGTCCTGCGGCGTGCTGCGGCGGTTGTAGCGCAGCGTGGCGCCCCACACGCGGTCGCGCTCGCTGCGTTCGCTGTCGTGGAAGAAGTCGGCAAAGCCCGCGATCAAATCGGCCTTGGTGAAGATCACATACACCGGCGCATACACGCCCAGGCGTTCGGTCAATTCCTGGACCCGGGTGCGCAGGCTCTTGGCCAGTTCCATCGAGGCGCTGGCCGACCCGCCCGTGAGCTCGGCCACGCTGACCGCAATCAGGATGCCGTTGATCGGCGCGCGGCGGCGGTGTTTTTTCAACAGGTCGAGGAAGCTGAACCACTCGTCGCGGTCGCCGTCCTGCACCGAATAGCGCCCTGCCGTGTCGAGCAGGATGCCGTCGGTGGTGAAGAACCAGTCGCAGTTGCGGGTGCCGCCCACGCCCTGCACCGCCTTGCTGCCCGGGATCGGGAACGTCAGGCCGGAATGGGCGATGGCGCTGCTCTTGCCGGCCGCCGGGTTCCCGATGATCATGTACCAGGGCAGCTCGTACAAGGCTTCGGCGCCGCGCGTCAGGCCCAGCTTCGAGGTCTTGATGGTATTGATCGCCTCCAGCATGTTCTTGCGCAGCACCGCGACTTCGTTGCCGCCGCTGTCGGTACCTGCGCCTGCGCCCGCTTCGCCGGCCGCCAGGCTGGCGGTCAGGCGTTTCGCGGCGCGGATGCGCCACAGCTTGCGCGCGCCCCAGAACATGCCCCACAGCGCCAGCAGGCTGAGCGCCGCGATGAGTGCCCAGATCAGGCCGATTTCGAAGGTATCGGCCCCCAGCAGCAGGAAGCCAAGCAGTGCGGTAATGCCGATCACGACGAGCACGCGGCTGTCGGTGAGGAACTTCCAGAGACGGGCCATGGCGGGAGCTTGTGTGGGTTATGGAAAGAGTCGGACAGGCAATGCTCGCACCATTCCTACCGGCAAAATTTGACCAATATCAAGCTCCGGGGGAAGGTGTGCTAGCGGCGCATCACCCCCGGGAGGCGCAATTCCGTATGCCCAAGGTCCATCATTTTCCAGCGTCCGCCCCAGGTCAGGCCGAGCTGCTCGGCCACCTCGCCGTACAGCCGGTAGCCGCGCATGGCCCAGGGGTCTTTCTCGGAAATGACCAGCTTGCCGTCGCGCCAGAATGCGCAGTCGGCGGCCAGGCCGTACTGGTGCCAGCTCTGGAAGGCGCGCGCATTGGTGACGGTGCCGCCCATCTGCGCCAGCAGGTCCTGGCGCGCCGGGCTGCGGTAGCCTTCCAGCAAGGCCATTTCATAGCCGTGCTGCTCCTTCATGATCTTGAAGGCGAGCAGCAGGCGCGCATTGAAGTCCGGGTGCAGCAGGCCCCAGTTGCGGCTGGCGCTCACCAGCATCGGCCGCACCAGCACCACTTCCTGGGTCGTGAAGGCCAGCGGCGGTGGCGCCACCGGCGGCACCAGCTGCTCGCCCTCCAGCAATGCGGCGATCTGGGCGTCGGGCAGCGCGGCGGTCGGCACGTAGTCGGGCAGCATGGCGGGCGAGCGCAGCACCAGGGCCAGCAGCGAGGGGATCGCAATCACCGGCACCCCGATGGCGAACACGATCCAGTTGCGGCGCGCCAGCTTCACGGCCGCCGCCAGCCCGCCGGCCAGGCCGCGCCTAAACGCCCCGCGCTCGCGTGCGGGCGCCCCGCGCCATTCGGTATCGCGCCGCTTCATGCGGCTGCGCAGGCTGAAGACGAATTGGCCCAGCATCGCCCTTCCGGTTGGAAAACAGGCCAGCCAGATCAGGCTGCAGGCGACGCAAAAGTACAGAAGTGCGAGAAAAATCAGCATGGTTTTTCCCAGATTGTTTCTAATCGGATTGGAAACGAATATCTTAGGAGTAATGCCGTGCGCCCTACAGACGAAAATCAAGGGCCCTCGACGCGACCGAATTTGATGTCGTCGCGCCGCGGGGCCGGTGAAGAAAACATCCTGGCGATGCTGGAACGCGATGCCGCACGGCGCAGCGGCACGCGCATGACCAGCCCGCGCCTGGCCTGGTACTGCGCGGCGGCGGCCTTTTCCGGCATCCTGGTCGGTGCGGTGGCGTGGCTGGCCTACGACAACCACGAAACGGCGACTGCGATGCAGGTCCAGGTGCAGGCCGAGCGCGTAGCCGAGGCGGACACCGTGACGCCGGTCCTGGCGGATGCACCGGCCCCGGCTCCGGCAGCCCCAGCCCCAGCCCCGGCGCCGGCCGTGATCGTCGACCAGCCGCAGAGCATGCCGGCCGCCCCGCCGCCGCCGCTGGTGATGCTGCCGCCGGAAGGGGCGGCAAAAGCCAAACCGGTCACGCCGCCGAAGGAGACCGCGCCGGTCCAGGCTGCTATGGCGCCCACCCCGGCCAGGCCGGCGCCGCCGCCCGAAGCCAGGCCCGCGAAAGCGGACAGGTCGGCTGCACTGACCAAGGCCGACAGGAGCAACAAGGCCGAGAAGGCCGAGAAAGCCGAGAAAGCGCCCCCGCGCACGGCAAAGGCGGCGCGCCCGGCCGCCGCCAAGTCCGGCGCGGCGGCGCGTGCCCGGAACAAGGCGGCGTCGCCCGCCGCCGGCGAATCCGCGGTCGATACCGACGTCGCCCTGATCTCGGCCATCATCGCGCATTCCGAACGCCATCGCGGCGAGCGCGAACAGCCGGCGCCCTGCACCGGGCCGAAATGCCCGCCGCAGCCCTCGCCTCCGCCCCGCCCCTGATGTGGCAAAAAACCACGGCCAGGCATCCCGGCGCCTGAAAATGCTGGGATGAAGGCGGCGCCCGAGGCTATACTGTACATAAGCACAGTGGCGTCTCGAGATGAACAGGGTTCTGGAAAACGAGTTTTATTACCTGGATAACTTCCAGGCCGTCCTGGACTGGATCGCGCAGCGCTACCCGGATTTGCTGACCGACGAAGAACAGGCCTTCATTGCAGCCTTCCCGGCGCTGCCGCAGCCGGCGCGCGCCCTGTTCGTGCGCATGGTCATGCGCAAGGGCGAGCTGTTTCGCGCCAGCAAACTGCGTTATGCGGAAATCGGCTGCCCGGTGGAAGCGGCGCAACACCTGTTCCCGACCGGCTGGGTCTCTGGCGACCCCGACCTCACCCTCGACGAACTGTTCGACCTGCTCTCGAAGCCCGAACTCGTCCTCGCCTTTGGCGACCGCCTCCAGCACAAGAACGCACGCAAGGCCGAGCAGCTCGCAGCCCTGCGCGCCAGCATGGGCGCGACTGCGCAGCAGACTGCGGGGGAAGTCGCGGGCGAAGCGGCGGGCGAAGTTGCCAACCAATCCGGCGACGTCGAGGCCGCGCTTCCCGTCCGCTCCTTCTCCAGCTGGTTCCAGGACAGCGGCGACCTCGCCTTGCGCATCCACGTCAAGCCCCTGTGCGACCGCCTGCGCCTGATCTTCTTCGGCAATTTGCGCCAGGACTGGACCGAGTTCGTGCTGTCCGACCTGGGCCTGTTCCGCTACGAGCAGGTCGAGTTCTCGCCGGCCTCGCGCGGTTTCCGCGAGCGCAGCGACATCGAGCACTACCTCGTCCTGCACGCTTGCCGCGCGCGCTTCGCCGAGGGCCTGGAGCCGCTCGAGGACATCGTGCGCGACGTGCCGCAGCACGCCTTCCACAACGACTGGCTGGAAAGCCGGCGCGAAAAGCTGCTGTTCCAGATGGGCCAGCACTATGAGAAGGGGAAGGACTGGCCGAACGCCCACGCCGTCTACACGCGCTGCCGCTTCCCCGGCGCGCGCGGCCGCGCCATCCGCGTGCTGGAAAAGGCCGAGCGCTACGACGAGGCCTGGGAACTGCTGCTGGCGGCGCGCGAAGCGCCGGAGAACGACGCCGAGCGCCAGCACCTGCTGCGCATCGGCCCGCGCCTGGCGCGCCGCCTCGGCCACCCGAAGACCATCGCGCGCCGGCCCGACCCGGTGCGCCTCGACCTTTGCCTGCCCATGCCCTCGGGCGACTGGTGGGTCGAGGGCGTGGTGCGCGAACACCTGGCCGGCGAACACGCACCCGTGTTCTACGTCGAGAACATGCTGGCCAACGCCCTGTTCGGGCTGTTGTGCTGGCGCGCGATCTTCGCCGCGATTCCGGGCGCCTTCTTCCACCCCTTCCACCGCGGCCCGGCCGATTTGTACAGCCCCGACTTCCACCAGCGCCGCGCGAATGAGTTCGCCGACTGCCTGGCCCAGTGCGACGATGGCCGCTACCGCGCCACCATCCTCGGGCACTTCGCGGAAAAAGCCGGCATCTCCTCGCCCTTCGTGTCCTGGGAATACCTGGACGCCGGCCTGCTCGAACTGGCCCTGGACTGCATCCCTGCCGCCCACCTGAAGAAGTGGTGCGAGCGCATCCTGGCCGACGTCAAGGAAAACCGCACCGGCTTCCCCGACCTGATCCAGTTCTGGCCGCATGAAAAGCGCTACAACATGATCGAAGTAAAAGGGCCGGGCGACCGCCTGCAGGACAACCAGCTGCGCTGGATCGAGTACTGCGCCACCCACGGCATGCCGGTCTCGGTGTGTTACCTGCAGTGGGAGCAGGCTGCTTGAGCGAGCCGGCGAAGTACACCGTGGCTGTGCGCGCCCTGTGCGAGTTCACGGCCAAGCAGGGCGACCTCGACCTGCGCTTCACGCCCTCGCCCACGGCCCAGGAAGGCATCGCCGGCCATGCCGTGGTGACGGCGCGCCGCGGCGACGGTTACCGGACAGAAGTGTCCCTTTCGGGCGACTATGCGCTGCTGCACGTGCGCGGCCGCGCCGACGGTTACGACGCCCGCGAGAACCTGCTGGAAGAAATCAAGACCTACCGCGGCAAGCTTTCCTCGATGCCGGAGAATCACCGCCACCTGCACTGGGCCCAGGTGCGCGTGTATGGCCACCTGCTGTGCGCCCAGTTCGGGCTCGACAGCGTCAACCTGGCCCTGGTCTACTACGAGATCGGCAGCGGCCATGAGACGGTGCTGCGCGAAACCCGCAGCGCCGCCGAACTGCAGGCGATGTTCGACGACCAATGCCGCCGCTTCATCGCCTGGGCCGAACAGGAACTGCGCCACCGCGAGGCGCGCGATGCGGCCCTGGTTGCGCTGCGCTTTCCGCACGCTAGTTTTCGCCCCGGCCAGCGCCAGCTCGCCGAAACCGTGTTCAAGGCCAACAGCACCGGGCGCTGCCTGCTGGCCCAGGCGCCGACCGGCATCGGCAAGACCGTCGGCAGCCTGTTCCCGGTACTCAAAGCGGCCCCGGGCCAGCGCATCGACAAGGTCTACTTCCTGGCCGCGAAAACGCCGGGCCGCCAGCTTGCCCTCGACGCCGCCGCCACCATCCGCGCCGCCGATCCGCGCCTGCCCTTGCGCGTGCTGGAACTGACGGCACGCGACAAGGCCTGCGAGCATCCCGACAAGGCCTGCCAGGGCGCTTCCTGCCCGCTGGCCAAGGGTTTCTACGACCGCCTGCCGGCCGCGCGCGCCGCAGCGCTGGAGGTGCCGGTGCTCGACCGCGCCGCCCTGCGCGAGGTCGGCCTGGCCTACGATGTCTGCCCCTATTACCTGGGGGGCGAGATGACGCGCTGGAGCGACGTGATCGTCGGCGACTACAACTATTATTTCGACGGCGGCGCCATGCTCTACGCGCTGGCCCAGGAACAGGGCTGGCGCGCCAGCGTGCTGGTCGACGAAGCGCACAACATGGTGTCGCGTGCGCGCTCGATGTATTCGGGCGAACTCGATCGCGCGCTTCTTCGCATGGCGCGCGCCGCCGCGCCTTCCGAGACCGTCAAGAAGGCCTTGACCAAGGTCGCGCGTGCCTGGGGCGAGATGGATGCGCATGCACCCGCGCCCTACCAGCTATTGGCCGCGCCGCCGGAAAAGCTGCTGTCGGCCCTGCAGAACGCCACCAGCACCATCAACGATTACCTGGCCGAGCAGGCGGTACCGCTCGACCCGGACCTGCAGCGCTTTCATTTCGACGCCCTGGGCTTTGGGCGCCTGGCCGAATCCTTCGGCGAGCATTCGCTGTGCGACATCACGCGTGACGGCAAGGACACAACGGTCTGCATCCGCAATGTCGTGCCGGCGCCTTTCCTCAAGCCGCGCTTCGAGGGCGCGCATTCGGTGACGCTGTTCTCGGCCACGCTCAGCCCCTGGCATTATTTCGCCGACCTGCTCGGCCTGCCGGAGAGCACCGGTTGGGTCGACGTCGAGTCGCCCTTCTCCGCCGGCCAGCTGGCGGTGCACATCGCCAGCCGCATCTCGACACGCTACCAGCACCGCGCGGCATCGCTGGCGCCGATCGCGCAACTCATGGCGGACCAGTACGCGCAGGCGCCCGGCAACTACCTCGCCTTCTTCAGCAGTTTCGACTATTTGGAGCAGGCCGCCGATCTCTTCACCCGGCTGCATCCCGCCGTGCCGGTGTGGCGCCAGGAGCGGCGCATGAGCGAAGCGGAACGGGCAGCTTTTCTGGACCGCTTCCAGCCCGAAGGCCGCGGCATCGGCTTCGCGGTGCTGGGCGGCTCGTTCGGCGAAGGCGTCGATTTGCCGGGCGCACGCCTGATCGGGGCATTCGTGGCGACGCTCGGCCTGCCGCAGCTCAATCCCGTCAACGAGCAGCTGCGCGCGCGCATGCAGGCCATGTTCGGCGCCGGCTACGACTACACCTATCTGTATCCGGGCCTGCAGAAGGTGGTGCAGGCGGCCGGGCGCGTGATCCGCACCGAGCAGGACCGCGGCACCGTCTACCTGATCGACGACCGCTTCGGCCAGCCCGCGGTCCGCGAACTGCTGCCACGCTGGTGGCAAGTGGACACACTCAGCGCATCAGCTCCTTAAGCTTCGCGTAACCGCTGCGGCTGATCGGCACCCGTTTGCCGTCCTTCAGCACCGCGCACCAGCTGTCGCGGGTCGGCGCCTCGATGCGCGCGATGGCGCCGATGTTCACGATATACGAGCGGTGCACGCGCAGGAACAGCGCCGGGTCCAGCCCGCCTTCGAGTTCCGCCATGCGGCCGTTCTTCAGATGCGTCTTGCCGGCGGCGCTGATCGCCACGTAATCGTCCTGGGCCTCGATCCAGTCGATGGTCGACGCCGGCACCACGTGCACGCGCGCGCCGTCGCGCACCAGCACGCGTTCGATGAAACCGTTGCGCTTCGCTGCCTCCTGCACCAGCGCGTCCACCTGTTCCGGCTGCACGGCGCGGCTACGCACGCTGTCCAGGGCCTGGGCCAGGCGTTCGCGGCTGAAGGGCTTCAGCAGGTAGTCGACGGCGCGCACTTCGAAGGCCTTCAGCGCGAACTGGTCGTAGGCGGTGACGAAGACGTAGCGGGTGCGCGCGACGCTGCCTGCAGCAATACCAGCCTGCGCCAGCTCCACCACCTCGAAGCCGTCGAGCTTCGGCATCTGGATGTCGAGGAAGACCAGGTCCGGCTGCAGCTCGCCGATCGCCTTGACCGCCTCGAAGCCGTTGGCGCATTCGGCCACGATCTCGATGTCGGGCCAGGCGCCCAGGAATTCGCGCAGCAGCGCCCGCGCCAGGTGTTCGTCGTCCACGATAATGACCCGCATGCCCCTCTCCTCAGTTCGTATCCGGTGCGTGCCGCGCCATGCCGGCCGCAGGCAGCGTCAGGTCGACATAAAAACGCCCTGGCTCGCGCAGCCAGTGGATGCTGGCCTCGTGCGCATAGGTCGCCGCCAGGCGCTGGCGCACGTTCGCCAGACCAATCCCGCAGCCGGCGACCGGCGCCACCGCTTCCTCGTCGTCGGCATCGTTCTCGACGCGGATGCGCAACAGCGAGCCCGCGCGCCGCGCCACGATCCGGATCGCGCCGCCTTCTAGCCGGTGGCCGATCCCGTGCTTGACCGCGTTTTCCACCAGCGGCTGCAGGATCATCGGCGGCACCAGGCAGTCGGCCGCATCGCCGGCGACGTCGTCCTCGAACGCAAGACGCGGCCCGAAGCGCACCCCCTCCACCGCCAAAAAGGCCTGCACCAGCGCGATCTCCTGCGCCAGCGGCACCTTGCGCTGGGCATCCATGCCCAGGCTGCGGCGGAAGAAGTCCGACAGCTGCAGCGTCATGCTGCGCGCCGCCGGCGGATCGATCGAGGTCAGGGCGCTGATCGAATTCAGGCTGTTGAACAGGAAGTGCGGGTCGATCTGGGTGCGCAGCATGCGCAGTTCGGCTTCCTGGGCCGCCAGCTTCATTTCGAGTTCGCGCCGCTCGAGGCTGCGCGCGCGTTCGAATTCCAGCGCCAGGTACTGGCCGACCGCCGTCATCGCGTACAGGATCACGCCGAGGCCGAACATCAGGGCCGCGAAGGGCCGCGTCACGACGAGGGAGCCCTGCGCCGGGCCGGCCGACATGCCGCGCAGCAGTTCGCTCCAGCCGCTGCCGGCCGCCGTCCATAGCAGGCTGGCGCAGACTGCGGTGCCCGCGAACACCAGCAGCACCGAGTAAAGGGGCCTGCTCGCCAGCGGGTAGGCGCGGCACAGGTAATACGACGAAAAGCCGCTGGCGCAGCCATACACCAGCGCCAGCGGCAAGGCGAACAGCAGGCTGGCGCCGATGCGCGCGCCGGTGGCGGCCACGATCAGGCCGGCGAGCAGCAGCCCGAATAGCAGCCAGGCCGCCAGGTAGAGCGCGATGCTGCGCCGCGCATGCATCAGCCGGTCACCATCAGTTGCGGACCTCGACGCCGCCCATGATCGCGTAGCCGCGGATCACCAGGCGCTTGTTGCCGTCGGGCGGCGCAACCGTCTTCTCATCGAAGCCGCCCATGATCGGCGTACCCTGCAACACCACCGTCCAGTCGGGCGGGCACTTGATGGTGACGCCGCCCCAGAAGGCGAACACGTTGATCACGGCTTCACCGGTCGCGATCGAGGCGCCGCGCATGTCGAGCACGCAGCCGCCCATCACCGCGGTGATTTCGCCGCCGCGGAAGTCCTGGCTGTGCACGCGGCGGTCGAAGCCGCCGAGGATGGCGGTGACGTCGATCTTCTGCGTGTCGCCGGCCGGCGCCAGGCCCTCGCCCGGCCTGTCGTCGACCATGCCGTGTCCAACCAAGCGCTGTCCGGTCATGGCGCGGTAGACCAGCACGGCGCCGGCGCCGATCAGGAACAGCGGCCAGGCCATGCGCCAGGTGATGTAGATGACGCCGAGCCGGTTCAGGATCATGACCGTGCCGATGCCGATGCCGGCCAGGCCGATCAGGTAGCCGCTCGGGGTCGAGGTGTCGAGCAGCTTGGCGACGCCGGCGAAGATGAAGACCAGCGGCCAGAAGGCCACCGCGTCGTGCAGGTCGAGGATGTCGAGGTTATCGAGCAGGAACAGCAGGCCGACCACGATGACCATCAGCCCCAGCACCACCTGCCCCGTCATGCCGCGTTCGGCACGGCGCGCGGCGCGGCGCGCCCGGCGTTCCTGGCGCTTGACATCACGCCCCTTCATGCCGCCCTCTTCGATGCCGTCCTTATACATTTTCCTTCTCCTTGTTCGATGCGAAGCGGCGCGCGAACACAGGCGCGAGTACCAGTTGCAGCCCCCACATCAGGATGAACAGCGGCCAGCTGTTGCGGAAGGTCAGGCCCAGCAAGCCCTCGAAGACCGCGAACAGCCACAGGCCGATAAACACCGTCCACAGCCCGCTCGTGAACTCCCTGGCGCTCGGGTAGCCGATGGTCTGGTTGATGCCCGCCACCACCAGCAGCAGCGGCCAATAATGCCACAGCGTCGCGATGTCGAGAACGTCCACGCGGTCGAGCAGGAAGGCGACGCCGACCGCGATCAGGACCAGTCCCCACATCATCTGCTTGCGCTGCCTGTAACCATTGTGTTCGGTGCCCATGCCGTCCTCCGTGTTGTGATGTCTGTACGATAGCCGGGTGTGGGAGCGCGGGAAAGCGCCATTCGGCGAACGGCGGCGCCGGATCGGTGAATGACGGAGGAATCGGCGGGCTGCGCCGCCTGGCGGTGGGCGGCGTGGCCGGGGCGCTGGAGACGGAATGCGGAAACAAACCGCGGGGACGAAAAAAAGCCCGCCTCGAAAGGCGGGCCGGATGGCGTGATGCTACGCTGCCGCGCGTCAGGCTGCAGCGGACAGGTTCATCGCCGGCTGGTTCTTGACCTGGTTGCGGTACTTGGCGCTGGCTTCGGCCTTCTTGACGGCTTCGCGTGCGATGTTGGTGCGGCGGATTTCCAGGCGTTCCTGCTTGCCGCGGTGTTGGGCTTCGTGCTTGTTGCCGATTTTCTTGGTCATGACCTTCTCCTCTGTTGAAACGGTATACAAGGCAGTGGTCAGGAGCGGTGCTGCGACACTCGCACGTCCGCCGGCATCAGCATTTCCCAACCGAGCTGGCGGCGGATTTCTTCCGGTGCCGGCGGCGGTTTCGGGTCGCGCGAACGCCGTTCGAGGTATTCGCGCACAACATGCTTCGGTGGATTCGTGGTCGTTGCAGACATGGCGCCTCCGCTTGCACTGCATGCCGGCGCCACATGGCGACGGCGTGGAATCTGGTGCCGATCCTCGAGGCGACCGGCTAACCTGTTGAGGTATTTGGCTGCCCGCCGAATCGAATCGCAGGCGCCTCACTCACACAGGTTCATCATAGCGAAGGCGTCGCCGGTTCACCGTTAGCTGCCGCACACTGCGCGGAAGAACTCGGCAATTAAGGCAGGCTTAAGTGTCTGCGCGGCTGCTACGCCCAGGCGTGAAAAAGGGGAGCCACAGCTCCCCTCGCCTGTTCGCGCGAACCGCGCGGTCAGAACTTGTAGCGCAGGTTCAGGTAGAACTGGCGCCCGCTCACGTCCAGCTTCTGCTGCTCTTCCTCGCTGTAGCGGTAATAGGCGCGCTTCACATTGGTGAGGTTGGTCGCGCTGAACGACAGCGACAGCTGCTGCGTGAGGTTGTAGCTGGCGTTCAGGGCAAGCGTGGTCACCGGCGCCGCCATGGTCGGCGCGGTCGGCATCACGATCCCGTTGATGACCGAGTTGCCCTGGCTGTTGGCGGTCGGCGACGGCGCCGTGGTGCTGTTCACGTATTCGCCGCGGTAGTTCGCCACCAGGCGCGCCGAGGCCTTGTCGTTCTCGAAGTACAGGCCCAGGTTGCCGGCCCATTCCGAGGCGCCCACCATCGGGCGGCCGTCGTCGACCTTGGTCTTGGCGCGGCTGACGTTCGAGGTGAAGCCGAACGGGCTGCTGCCGAACGGCTGCTCGTAGGCCAGCTCGATGCCGGTGATCTTCGCGCCCTGCTGCGACGAGGTGTTGATGAAGAAGGTCTTCACCACCTGGTCGCGCGGATCGGTCAGTTCGATGGTCGAGGTGCCGACGGTGCCGGTCTTCACGTAGCCGTCGATCTTCGAGTGGAACACGCTGGCCGTCACGTTCGAGCGGCGCGCGAAGAACCAGGACCAGGAGATGTCGACGTTGTCCGAGGTGAGCGGATGCAGGTCCGGGTTCGGACCCGTCACGCGGCAGCCGTTGACGTCGCAGCCCGGAGTGCCGAAGCCGCTCCCCAGCACGTTGTAGTTCTGGCGGCCGATGGTACGGCTGGCGCCGAAGCGGGCGATCATGTCCGGCGTGATCTCGTAGCGCAGGTTCAGGCTCGGCAGGAAGTTCTTGAACACCTTGTGGGTCGGCGTCTTGTAGTACATCGTGCCCGACAGCTGGTTGAAGGTCGTGCCGTCGTAGAAGGCCACGGCATCGCCGGCATCCGTGATCGCGCCTGGATAGGCCGCGCAGACGGTCGGCGCCTGGCCCGGCGCGCTGCGCAGGCAGGTGCGCGGGTTCGGGATCGGGGTGGCGATCTGGGCGTCGACCACGGTGCGCACGTAGCGCAGGCCGACGTTGCCCGACCACGGACCGTTCTCCAGGTTGGCCATCAGGTAGGCCGAGCTCTGGCGCTCGCGCATGTCGATTTCGGTGCTGACGCGGCGCTCGAAGGCTTCGCTGGTTTCCTTAGTGTTGGCCGCGATATAGGCCTTCAGCGCTTCCGGCGAATAGGTGAAGCCGGTGTTGTCCCAGCCCGAGCCGCCCAGGCCGGAGCCGAAGTTGCCCGGGTAAGGCTGCCAGCCCTCGGTCGGGGTCACGGTCGACTGGATGATCTTGCCGGTGGCGTCATAGGTGACGGTCAGCGGCGTGCGGAAGGCCGGGCCCCAGCGGCGGCTGTCGCGCTTGTGGTCGGCGTGGCGCAGGCCCATTTCCAGCGACTGCACCCAGGCGTTGTTCAGCTTGTACTCGGCGTCGACCTGGCCGCTCGATTCCTTGTCGGTGGTCTTCACGCCCGAGGCGGTGCGGCCGACGATCATGTAGCCACTGCCGTCCGGGTTGATGCCCGGCTGGTTGCTGCCGGCGCCCTGGTACTGGACATACGGCGCTTCGTGCAGGCCGCGCAGCGCGTAGGACACGCCGGTGCCGTAGCGGGCGAAGGTGGTGCCCTGGTCGAGCTCGGTCTGGCCGACGCCGCGCGTGGTCGCGAACAGGCCCTTCACGGTCAGGTCCGGGGTCACGCGGTATTTCGCGTCGAGGTCGATGAAGGAACTGGTGGCCTTGGCGCCGTCGCGGTAGAAGCCTTCCGAGTTGCCCACGTACTGGGGCGTGGTGCCGTCCGGGAAGACGATGTCGGCCGACTTCAGGACCTTCAGTTCGTGGCCGTACAGGGTGCGTTCGGTGGTGATCACCGGGTTGCGGATCTGGGCATACACGCGCTGGCCGTTCGACGAGGTGTTCGGCGAGGTGCCGGTGGTGCCACCCAGCGCTTCGCCCTTACCCATCAGCATGGAGTAGATGGCGCCCGAGGTCAGGCGGCCATTGTTGTTCGCGTTCATCTGCGAATGGAAGCCGGTCAGGGTCACGTCGAGGTCGGCGTTCGGCTTGAACTGCATCGACAGCATGCCGCCCTTGCGGTCGCGTACGGACTCGACGAATTCCGAGCTCATCGAACCCGGCAGGCGCACGCCGTTCAGGTCGGCGGCGGTATAGCCGGTGCCGGCCAGCGAGGCGTCGGTGATGCCGAGCATGGTGGCGGTATTGATCTCGCCCCAGCCGCTGCTGGTGCCGTAGGCAAAGCGCGACACCGAATCGCGGCGCACGTAGCGCTTCTGGGCAAAGCCCTGGGCGATGATGCCGAAGGTGTTCGCTTCGTTCTTCCAGTTGACCGAGACGTCGGCGTCGGGCGCAGTCTTGTCCGGCAACTGGGCATAGCTGGCGCCGATGCTGGCCACGCCCGACAGGCGTTCCTTCTGTGCCAGTGGCTTACGCGTGGTGACGTTGATGGTGCCGGCCAGGCCGCCGTCGACGATGTTGGCATACGAGGTCTTGTAAACCAGGGCCTGGTTCAGGACCGAGGACGGCATCAGCGACAGGCTGGTCGAGCGCGAGCTCGAGCCCTGGTCGCCGACGTACCAGTCGCCGCCGGAAACGGTATGGCCGTTGAACAGGATGAGGGACATGTCGGGGTTGGTGCCGCGCATCGACACCTTTTCCGCTTCGTCATAGTCGGTACGCACGGCCACGCCGGCCAGGCGCTGCAGCGAGTCGGCCAGGTTGCGGTCGGGCATCTTGCCCACGTCTTCCGCCGTAATGACCTCGACGTTGCCGGTGGCATTCTTCTTGACGGCGAGCGACTTGGCCATCGAGGCGCGGATGCCGGTGACCTCGACGGTCTGCATCGGCGCTTGCGCCTCGCTGTCCTGGGCCAGGGCCGGCAGTGCGGCCAGGCCTAACAGCGCGGTCGATACGGCCGCTGCGAGCGGCTTCTGCTTGAACATGTTCTCTCTCCTGATATAAGTATTGGCGTCCTGCGGCAGCATGACTTTTCTGCCATACTGAAAGTATTAGCTATAAGCAAATAACTTGCACAATCACTTGTCATCCTCCTGTCATAACTTGGAGGAATGTACATATCGCCTGCAACCGCCGGTTATGGCCGGGCCACGAATAATCATTGTCAAATTGACTCGGCGCGCGTTAGCGTTGGCGTTTCGATTCTCGGAATTCATTGCCCATGCGCTCACTCTCCCTGCTCCTCGCCGGCGCCGTGCTGGCCGGCTGCGCCACCCCGCCCGCGCCGAAGACCGCCCAGGCGCCGGCCGCCCCGGCCCCCATCGAGACCATCCTGCAGAAACCGCTTTATCAGATGAGTCCGGTGGAAGCCGGGCGCTACGTGGCCTGGCAGCATGCGGCCGAGCCCGACCTGCGCAAGCGCATCGCGGCCATCGGCCGCAAGAACATCGGCCAGCCCTACATCCTGAATCTGCTGGGCGAATTCCCGTTTGAGGTGCACGACAACCTGCCGCTGTTCAGCCTGGACCACAGCGACTGCGTGGTATTTGCGGAACACACTTACGCGATGGCGCTCTCGAAATCGTGGGAAGAGTTCTTCTGGATGCTGCAACGTATCCGCTACAAGGACGGCGTGATTGGGGTGGCCACGCGCAACCACTACACGGAACTGGACTGGAACGTGTCGAACCGCTGGCTGGTCACCGACATCAGCGCCGAACTAGCCGGCGCTGGCGCTCCGGGCTACGACATGCGCGTCGACCGCGCACGCTTCCTCAAGACGCGCCACAACACGGTGCGCGAGATCCCGGTCGAGACCAGCCGCCAGGCCTATGTGCCGAAGGAGAGCGTGGCCGCGATCGCGGCGCAGCTGCAGGAAGGCGATTTCGTGAACGTGATCTCGACCCGCGACGGCGAGCACTGGGCCTCGCACGTCGGGCTGGTGGTGTTGGGGCCGAACGGCGAACGCCACTTCCTGCATTCGTCGGAACCGCGGGTGCGCGAAGAGACCTTCGAGTCCTACATCGCCCGCGCCGCCGAGCGCGAAGCGAAGAATGCGCGCGAGGGCAAGAACGGCCAGCGCCTGGCCGGCTTCAAGTTCCTGCGCCTGAACGACAACATCGTGGTGCCGCCGATGGCGCCGCAGCCGCGTCCGGGAGCCTGACGGAGCGGTCTTCCCCCGCCCGCCCTTGCCTGCCGCCCGATGCCGGACGGCGGGCGCTGGCGGATTGCCCGCGCTTCACGGCCGTTCTCCACCGCCGCTCTTCATCCCCGCTTTCCGTCAGCTTCCTGCCTCCGCCGTTCTCCGCCTTTCCGGCGCCCCCTCACGTTCTCGGCCTCCCCGCTATTTCCCTGCAGTTCACCTGGGCAGTAACGCCTTTACCTCTAAAGATAGTTCCATAAAGAAATCTATCACGTAAATTACGTCGATATA
Source organism: Massilia sp. IC2-278 (assembly GCF_020708045.1). GTDB lineage: Bacteria > Pseudomonadota > Gammaproteobacteria > Burkholderiales > Burkholderiaceae_D > Telluria. The sequence goes on along the minus strand of NZ_JAJFES010000001.1, from coordinate 221,696 downwards.
TTTCCTATTTCCATTTCTTATATTTAACGACAGCCGTTTTTCATTTTAATTCGCAATTCGCGGTTGAGCAGGGTCAAACGCCGCATGCCAAGGCGGCCGGATAATAAACTTACTCAGCGATGATTAGTCTAATTCTCGCTCATTGATTTAATTAATCGCGGAAATATTGCTGAGCACGTTAATTCCTTGTTTTTACCAGCCTGGATAATCCGCATTCCCGCAACCATTTGACCGCGATTACCATGTCGACCCAGTCCACGAATATCCTGAACCAGTTCTGTGCCCGCATGGTGTCGCTCGGTCGGACCACGAAAATCGCCCTGATGGTCGCGATCGACCTGCTTGCGCTGCCCCTTTGCTTCCTGATCGCCCTGCTGCTGCGCGGCGACATGCGGCTCGCCGCCAATTACGGCCCGGCCTCTTATATATTAGTGGCGCTGGTCACGATTGCCGCCTTTTCGATGTCCGATCTTTATCGGGCCGTTATCCGCTTCATCGACCAGCGCTTATTGGGCGCCACCGGCCTGGCCCTCGGCATCGCCGTATTATGTGCTTATGTCGTGCTGTTTGCCATTAATGACGCGGTATTTCCCCGCAGTGCATTGGCCATTTACTGGTTTATCGTTTTCTCGTATGTCGTCACCTCGCGTATCGGCATGCGCAATTTCCTGCGCAATCATACGGAAGGCCGCCAGACCTCGGACGCCGTCGCCATCTACGGCGCCGGCGAACCCGGCGCGCGCCTCGCGCAAACCATGCGCAACAGCGACGAACACCGCCCGGTCTGCTTCTTCGACGACAAGCGCGCCCTGGTCGACCGCACCATCGCCGGCCTGCGCGTCTTCCACACCGACCGCCTGGCCGACCTGGTCGCCGCCCACGGCATCCGCACCGTCGTCATCGCCGTGCCCGCCATGCCGGCCGAGCGCCTGCGCGACATCATGCAGCGCCTGGCGCAAGCCGGCGTCACCACCAAGATCCTCAGCCGCCTAGTCGACCTGGCCGACGACCGGGTGCGTCCACGCGACTCGATCCGCGAACTGAAGTTCGAAGACCTGCTCGGCCGCCCGCCGGTGCCGCCGCGCCTTGACCTCTTTGCCCGCTGCGTGCGCGGCAAGACCGTGCTCGTCACCGGCGCCGGCGGCTCCATCGGCGGGGAACTGTGCCGCCAGATCGTCACGCTCGGCCCGGCGCGCCTGCACCTGCTCGACCACTCCGAATACGCGCTCTACACCGTGCGCCAGGAACTCAGCACCCGTTTCCCCGACCTGCGCATCGACGCCCACCTCGGCTCGGTCTGCAATGCCGACCTGGTCGAACGCATCCTCGGCGGCAGCCACGTCGACACCGTCTACCACGCCGCCGCCTATAAACACGTGCCCCTGGTCGAGGCCAACATCGTCGAGGGCTTGCGCAACAACGTGCTCGGCGCCCAGGTCGTGGCCAGCGCCTGCGCCCGCCACAACGTCGAAACCTGCGTGCTGATCTCCAGCGACAAGGCGGTGCGCCCGACCAACATCATGGGCGCCAGCAAGCGCATCGCCGAACTGATCTTCCAGGCGGCCGCCGCGCGCGGCAGCCAGACCACCTTCTGCATGGTCCGCTTCGGCAACGTGCTCGGATCCTCGGGTTCCGTGATCCCGCTGTTCCAGCGCCAGATCGCCAAGGGCGGCCCGCTCACCATCACCCACCCCGAGGTGTCGCGCTACTTCATGCTCATTCCCGAGGCCGCGCAGCTGGTCATCCAGGCCGGCGCCATGGCCAAAGGCGGCGACGTCTTCGTGCTCGACATGGGCGAGCCGGTGCGCATCGTCGACCTGGCGCGCACCATGATCGCCATGTCCGGCCTCACCGAAAAATCGCCGCAGAACCCGAACGGCGACATCGAGATCAAGTTCGTCGGCTTGTTCGCGGGCGAAAAGCTGCACGAGGAACTGCTCACCGACGGCACCGTCTTCCCCAGCGAGCATCCGCGCATCATGCGCATGAAGGAAAACGCGCTGCGTCCCAGCGTGCTGGAAACCTGCATCACCTGCCTGATGATGGCCTGCGAGACCCACGAGCGCGCCATGATCGAATCGATGGTCAAGGCCATCGTCAGCGAATACACGCCGCAACTGCCGGCAGCCGCACCGGTGCCGCTGCCCGAGCCGGCCCGTCTCAGTCTGATCAACAAGTTCGTGCCCTTCCGCATCTAGCGGCACGGCTTCCGTTTTTGATTCTTTTACCTTGAATTGGCGAGGATACCCATGCGCGACGAACACCAATCGGCCCACCTGCAACAGCTCACCGCAAAACTGCGCGACCGCACAGCCGTCGTCGGCATCATCGGGCTCGGCTACGTCGGCCTGCCGCTGACCCTGCGCTATGCCGAAGCGGGTTTCCGCGTGCTTGGCATCGACATCGACAGCGCGAAAGTCGAGAAGCTGAACCGCGGCGAGAGCTATATCCGCCACATCGCAGCCGACGACATCGCCGCTGCGCGCGAGGCCGGTTTCGAAGCCACCACCGATTTCACCCGCGCTCACGAAGCGGACGCCCTGGTCATCTGCGTGCCCACGCCCCTGAATGCCTACCGCGAACCCGACCTCTCCTTTGTGCTCGACACCGTCGACTCCCTGCTGCCCTTCATCCGCCCCGGCCAGCTGCTCTCGCTGGAAAGCACCACCTACCCCGGCACCACCGAGGAAGAACTGCGTCCACGCCTGGAGTCGCGCGGCCTGGAAGTCGGGCGCGATGTCTTCCTCGTGTTCTCGCCAGAGCGCGAAGACCCGGGCAACGCCCACTTCGAAACCCGCACCATTCCAAAGGTCTGCGGCGGCAGCACCGCGGCCTGCCTGGAAGCCGGCGTCGCCCTGTACAGCGCCGCGATCGACCGCGTGGTGCCGGTCAGCTCGACCCGCGCCGCGGAGCTGACCAAGCTGCTGGAAAATATCCACCGCGCGGTGAACATCGGCCTGGTCAACGAAATGAAGATCATCGCCGACAAGATGGACATCGACATCCACGAGGTGATCCGCGCCGCCGCCACCAAGCCTTTCGGCTTCACGCCCTATTACCCCGGTCCGGGCCTGGGCGGGCACTGCATCCCGATCGACCCCTTCTACCTCACCTGGAAGGCGCGCCAGTATGGCGTGCACACCCGCTTCATCGAACTGGCCGGCGAAATCAACAGCGACATGCCGCACTGGGTGATCGGCAAGGTCACCGATGCGCTCAACCAGCGCGGGCGCTCGGTGATGGGCAGCCGCGTGCTGGTGCTGGGCATCGCCTACAAGAAAGACGTCGAGGACATGCGCGAGTCGCCCTCGGTCGAACTGATGGAACTGCTGCGCGACAAGGGCGCCCACGTCGATTATTCCGACCCGCACGTGCCCGTGTTCCCGCGCATGCGCGAGCACCGCTTCGAGCTGTCGAGCGTGGCGCTCACGCCCGACGCCCTGGCGTCCTACGACCTGGTGCTGCTGGCCACCAGCCACAGCGCCTTCGACTACGACATGATCCGGCGCTATGCCAACCTGATCGTCGACACCCGCGGCGTCTACCTGGAACGCCTGCCCCACGTCGTCAAGGCCTGAGGCCACCCAGCGTCCACCGGAGAACGTCATGCGCAACTATCCCCCTGCCATCGTCGACCGCAAGATCCGCTTTGCCCTGGTAGGCTGCGGCCGCATCGCCAAGAACCATTTCGGCGCCATCGCCGAACACCGCGAACGCTGCGAACTGGTCGGCGTCTGCGACATCGACCCGCGCGCCCTGCGCGAGGCAGCCGACAAGACCGGCGCCGAAGCCTATGCCAGCCTGGACGACATGCTGGCGCGCTGCGACGCCGACGCCTTCATCGTCACCACGCCCTCGGGCCTGCACCCCGAGCAGGCGGTGCGCATCGCGCGCGCCGGGCGCCACGTGATCACCGAAAAGCCGATGGCCACGCGCTGGGAAGACGGCAAGCGCATGGTGAATGCCGCCGACGCCGCCGGCGTGCGCCTGTTCGTCGTCAAGCAGAACCGCCGCAACGCCACCCTGCAATTGCTGAAGAGCGCGGTCGACAAGAAGCGCTTCGGCCGCATCTACATGGTCAACCTGAACGTGTTCTGGACCCGGCCCGACGAGTACTACAACAGCGCAAAGTGGCGCGGCACCTGGGAATTCGACGGCGGCGCCTTCATGAACCAGGCCAGCCACTACGTCGACCTGATCGACTGGATCATCGGCCCGGTCGAGAGCCTGCAGGCCTACACCGCCACCCTGGCGCGCAACATCGAGGTCGAGGACACCGGCGTCATCAGCCTGCGCTGGCGCAACGGCGCGCTCGGCTCGATGAACGTGACCATGCTCACCTACCCGCGCAACATGGAAGGCTCGATCACGGTGCTGGGTGAACACGGCACGGTGCGCATCGGCGGCGTCGCCGTCAACGAAGTGCAGCAATGGGAATTCGCCACCCCTGACGCCGACGACGACAAGGTGCGCGACGCCAGCTACCAGACCACCTCGGTCTACGGCTTCGGCCACCCGCTCTACTACGACAACGTCATCAAGGTGCTGCGCGGCGAAGCCGAACCCGAGACCGACGGCCGCGAGGGACTGAAGTCGCTCGAGGTGCTGGTGGCCGCCTACATGTCGGCGCGCGACGGCAAGCGCGTCGCCCTGCCGCTGGAGTATTGAGATGGACGCCGGCATCCATTCCAGTGCCATCGTCGACGACGGCGCCACGCTCGGCCCCGGCACCCGGGTCTGGCACTTTGCCCACGTCTGCGCCGGCGCCCGCGTCGGCGCCGGCTGCTCGCTCGGGCAAAACGTGTTCGTCGCCAACGACGTCGTCATCGGCGACCGCGTCAAGATCCAGAACAACGTCTCGGTCTACGACGCCGTCACCCTGGAAGACGACGTGTTCTGCGGCCCGAGCATGGTGTTCACCAACGTGCACAATCCGCGCGCCGCCGTCGAGCGCAAGCACGAGTACCGCCGCACGCGCGTAAAACGCGGCGCCACGATCGGGGCCAACGCCACCATCGTCTGCGGCGTCACGGTCGGCGAATTCGCCTTCATCGGCGCCGGCGCCGTGGTCACGCGCGACGTACCCGATTTCGCCCTGATGGCCGGCGTTCCCGCGCGCCAGATCGGCTGGATGAGCCGCCACGGCGAGCGCCTGCCGCTGCGCCTGGGCGGCAACGGCGAAGCCCTGTGCCCGCATACCGGCGACCTGTACCTGCTCCAGGACGGCGTCTGCATGCTGGTCCCCGAAGCACAGGCTTGAATGGTCGCCACCGCGCCCGATCCTTCGCCTGATACCGAGCCTACATACCAAGCCCGACACCGAGCCCGACACCGAGAACGGAACCACCATGGAATTCATCGACCTGAAAGCTCAGTACGCCGCCTCGCGCGAAACGATCAACGCACGCATCCAGGCCGTGCTCGACCACGGCCAGTACATCCTCGGCCCTGAAGTGGCCGAACTCGAGGCGCGCCTGGCCGACTACACCGGCGCACGCCACTGCATCACGGTGGCGTCCGGCACCGAGGCCTTGCTGATCGCGCTGATGGCGCTCGGCATCCGTCCCGGCGACGAAGTCATCACCACGCCCTTCTCCTTCATCGCCACCGCCGAGGTCATCGTGCTGCTCGGCGCCACGCCGGTGTTCGTCGACATCGATCCGGCCACCTGCAACATCGCCCCCGGCCTGATCGAAGAACGGATCACGCCGCGCACGCGCGCCATCATGCCGGTGTCGCTGTATGGCCAGCCGGCCGACATGGACGAAATCAACGCCATCGCCACCCGCCACGGCCTGGCCGTGATCGAGGACGCCGCCCAAAGCTTCGGCGCCACCTACCGCGGGCGCCAGAGCTGCAATCTGTCGACGGTCGGCTGCACCAGTTTCTTCCCGAGCAAGCCGCTGGGCTGCTACGGCGACGGCGGCGCCCTGTTCACCAGCGACGACGCGATCGCCGCCGCCGCGCGCGAAATCCGCGTGCACGGCCAGTCGCGCCGCTACGTGCACACCCGCGTCGGCGTCGGCGGGCGCATGGACACCCTGCAATGCGCGATCGTGCTGGCCAAGCTCGATCGCTTCGACTGGGAGCTGGCCCAGCGCCAGCGCGTGGCCGACGGCTACGAGGCCCTGCTCTCGGGCCGCGTGCAGCTGGTGGGCCAGGCGCGCGACCGCAGCAGCGCGCATGCCCAGTACACGGTGGTGGTCGAGGAACGCGAGCGCGTCCAGGCCCAGCTGCAGGCGGCCGGGATTCCCACCGCCGTCCACTACCCGGTGCCGATGCACCTGCAGCCGGCCTATGCCCACCTGTCCAGCGCCGACGCCTGCCCGGTCGCCAGCGGCATGGCCGCACGCGTGCTCAGCCTGCCGATGGGCCCCTACCTCGACGACGCCGGCACGCGCCGCGTGGCCCAGACCCTGCTGCAGTCGCTGCGCATTCCGGTTCCGACGTCCGCTGCGGCTTCTGACGCGGCCCCCGCGGCATCCACCGTCACAGCGAGCGCCGCCACAGCATGAAGCTGCATCCGCCGACCTTCTGGAAGCACGTGATGACGGTGCTGGGCGGCGCGCTCGGCGCCCAGGCCCTGCCCCTGCTGGCGGCGCCGCTGATCACGCGCCTGTGCACGCCGGCCGACATGGGCGCCTTCAGCCTGTGGCTGGCGATCGTGGCGGTCACGGCCATCGGCGCCACGCTGCGCATGGAAACGGCGATGATCCTCGACCACGACACCGAGCAGCAGCGCACCTGCTTCGGCGTGGTGCTGTACGCGGCCACCATCACCGCGGTGATCGTCACCGCGCTCACCGTCGGCGCCCACCTGGTCGACGTGCCGGCGATCCACCAGCTCACCTGGCCGGCCCTGCTCACCGTCGGCGTCGGCACCTGGCTGACCGCCAACATGCAGACCACGCTCGCCTATGCCACCTCGCACAATGCCTTCGGCAAGGCGGCGCGCGCCAAGGTCTGGGGCGCCGGCACCATCGCCGTGTCGCAATTGATTTTGCTGTTCGTCGGCGTCGGCGGCGTGGCCCTGCTGGCCGGGCAACTGATCGGCCTATTCACGGGCCTGATGATGGCGCGCCACTTCCTGCAACCGCCTCCGGCGCGCATCGGCTGGACGCTCGGCCCGGAAGCGCGCGCCTACCTGGTACGGCACCGGAACTTCTGGCGCTACGCCCTGCCCTCGAACCTGCTCAACAACCTGGTCGGCCAGTTGCCGCTGTTCCTGATCGGCATGCGCCATGGCGCCATGGCGGCCGGTCTGTACGCCCTGACCCAGCGCGTGCTGGCCGCACCGATCTCGCTGCTGGCGGCCTCGGTGCTGGAAGTGTTCAAGCGCCAGTCGGTGCACGAGTTCCAGACCGTCGGCAACTGCAAGCAGGCCTACCGCTACACCTTCAAGGTGCTGATGCTGCTGGGTCTGGCGCCCTCGCTGGTGCTGCTGCTGTTTTCTCCGCACCTGTTCTCCTGGGTATTCGGCCCGGCCTGGCGCGAAGCCGGCGAACTGGCCCAGATCCTGGCCCCGCTCTACTTCCTGAACTTCGTCGCCAGCCCGCTCAGCTATGTGTTCTTCGTCACCGGCAAGCAGAACGTCGATTTGTGGTGGCAGCTGACCCTGTTCGTCATGACGGTCAGCGCCTTTGTCATCCCCGGCTCGCTGCACGACAACGTGCTCTGGTACGCGATCGGCTATTCCTCGCTGTATTTCGTCTACCTGCATATGTCGTGGCAGTGTTCCCAGAACCGGCTGGCCACAGCATGAACATCCGCGCCGCCATCCCGGCTTTGCACCCGCGCCTGCGTTCGGACTTGCGTCCGCTTTCCTCGCGGCGCGAGCAGGCCATCCTGCTGGCGGCATTCTTCCTGCTGTTCCCGGGATTTTTCTTCTATCACACCCTGCTCGGCACAGGCACCACCGGCGCCTTCCTCGGCGGCTATTTCGCCCCGATCTCGGTGCTGTTCGCGCTGCCGCTCACCCTGATCTACATCAAGCGCATGCGACGCGACCCGCGCCGCTTCCACCTGGTCGACCTGCACCTGGGCCTGTTCCTGCTCTACTTCGCCGCCGTCATCATCGTGAACGCGGCCGCGGGCGCGAACCGCACCATCGTCGGCAACCACATCCTGGGCTGCCTGTTCATCTTCAACATGTTCGTGATCGCCAGCTTCCTCGACTTTGCCGGCCGTCCCTTCCGCATCGTCGGGCTGCTCAGCCTGGCTGGTATGTCGGCGGTCGCCTTTTCCTATTCGGTGGACGGGGTGTTCTACCTCGGCGCCATGGGCATCGCCAAGGATGCCGACGCGCTCGCCACCTACCAGGGTTTCGCGCGCTCCTACCTGATCACCTTCCTGCCGGTCGTCGCGTTCACCCGCTCGCTGCCGCTGCGCCTGCTGCTGCATGCGGGCGGCGCCGCCACCCTGTTCGTGAACACCGCGCGCAGCGAGTTCGCGGCCCTGATGTTCGTGATTCCCATCATCGAATTCTATTACTCGCGCCACAAGCTGCACTTCATCCTCTGCGGCCTGATCCTGTTCTTCGTGATCCATCTGTACTTCGACCGCATCCTGGCCGCACTGCCCGACAACCGCATCCTCGAGCTGCTCGACCTGTCGCACTCGACCTCGGCCAACAAGCGCCACTACCTGACCGTGCACGCAGTGCAGACCATCCTGGCCCATCCCCTGCTCGGCGACTACGCCAGCTACAAGCCCGGCTACTACTCGCACAACGTGCTCTCGGCCTGGGTTGACCTCGGTTTCTTCGGCATCGCCTACCTCAGCCTGGTGACGATCGTGCCCATCATCCCGATGTTCATCCGCGAATACTTTGCCCCACGCCACTGCGGCATCTTCCTGCTCGGCTTTTCCATGGCCTGCGTCACCGTCCTGCTGCTCATTACCTCGCACTACTTCACCGACATGCTGATCGGCGCCACGCTGGGCGCCAGCTCCCGCTACTTCTACGAGAGGAAATATGCGAAAAATCGCACACCTGACCTCCGCCCACCCGCGCCACGACACCCGCATCTTCATCAAGCAATGTCGTAGCCTGGCGGCGCATGGACATGACGTGAGCCTCGTGGTGGCCGACGGGGCCGGTCCGGAACGCGCCGACGGCGTGCGCGTGGTCGACGTCGGGCGCCTGCCCGGACGCGTGAACCGCATGCTGCGCACCACCCGCCGCGTGCGCGACGCCGCGCTCGCCCTCGACGCCGACGTCTATCAATTGCACGATCCCGAACTGATCCCCGTCGGCCTCAGCCTGAAGCGCCTTGGCAAGAAAGTGATCTTCGATTCGCACGAAGACGTGCCATCGCAGCTGCTGGCGAAACCCTATCTCGGCAAGACGTCGGCGCGCCTGCTGTCGCAGTCCTTCGGCGCCTACCAGCGCTTCGCCTGCAGCCGCTTCGATGGCGTGATCGCCGCCACCCCGACTATCCGCGACAAGTTCGTGCCCATCAATCCGCGTTCGGTCGACGTCAACAACTATCCGCTGGTGAGCGAATTCGATGTCGCCGCCGACTGGCGCAACAAGCCGGCCCAGGTCTGCTATGTAGGCAGCATCTCGGCCATCCGCGGCATCCGCGAACTGGTGCGCGCCTGCGCGCTGCTGCGCTCGAACGCACGCCTGGCGCTGGCCGGGCAGTTCGCCGAAGCCGAGCTCGAAGCCGAGGTGCGCGGCTATCCGGGCTGGGACAAGGTCATCGCCCACGGCCACCTGGGGCGGGTGGGCGTGAACCGCGTGATGCGCGGCGCGATGGCCGGGCTGGTGACCCTGCATCCGGTGCTGAACTACCTCGATGCGCTGCCGGTGAAGATGTTCGAATACATGGCTTCGGGTATCCCGGTGATCGCCTCGCGCTTTCCCCTGTGGCGCAGCATCATCGACAGGCACGGTTGCGGCGTCTGCGTCGACCCGGGCGACCCGGCGGCGATCGCGGCCGCCATCGACCACCTGGTCCAGCACCCGGAACTGGCAGCGCGCATGGGCGAGAACGGCCGGCGCGCCGTGGAGCAGCATTACAACTGGCTGCACGAATCCGAAAAGCTGATCGCGTTTTATGAAACGGTGTGATTTCTCATGACGCGCCGGAACTCCATGGAATCGCCATGCCATATCTCCGGCGGCGGCGATATTTTCCATTCAGAAAATCATTGTGTTTTTTAATTGCGCATTCCACACGCAGATTTAATCAGCTTCAAAGAACAATTTACCGACCGGATTTATTGTCTTATTAAACTGCCGAGCCGACACCATGAATTCCATCCTGCGCCATTACCGCCTGCTGTCCGATATTATCCGGCTCCCCGTGGCCCATCTGCATTTCGACTCGGCAATTCATCCTACGGATATCCGCACCACCTACCGTTATTACACGAAACCGCATCCGCGCTATAAAGTCATCCGGAATAAAACCATCGGCGCCGCCCTGCTCGACCTCGGCAGCCTGGGCACGCAGGAACACTACCTGGAATCCATCAAGGGGAAAAACGCCGGCGCCCACCATGCACGGCGCGCCCGCGCACGCGGCTACCAGCTGCGCCACATCGACCGCAATGCGTATATCGACGACATCTACGCGGTCAATACCTCGCTGGAGGAACGCCAGGGCCGGCCGATGGACGCGAAATACCGCGAAAAATCCACGGCATTCGATACGCTTGCGCATTTCAGCTATTACGGCGTCTTCAATTCCGACAATCGCCTGGTCGCTTATGCGAATCTCGGCCATTACGGTAATTTCTCCTCGTTTTCCCAGCTGATCGGCATCCGCAACAACGACGGCATCATGCACATGATGGTGGTCGATATCGTCGAGCAATTAATTTCCCAGGGCCGCGCGCGCTACCTGATGTACGACACCTTTTTCGGCGCCCAGCCAGGTTTGCAGACATTCAAAAAAATCCTCGGTTTCCGCCCCTATCGCGCCAGGTACACATTGCAATGATCAGTCTCCTGAATCGGCTGTATGCCGACTATTTCATGCCGACCAGGCTGGGCGAATACGGCGCCCTGCTGCGCGAGGCGCGCGACCGCGGTTATGCACAGATAACCGTGCGCAGCTTCTTCCGCCAGCTCGTGGCGGCAGACGGCGGGGTGCCGGGGTCGGCGCCGGCCAGGATCCTGGTGCACCGGCACGACATCGACAGCGATGTCCGCACGGCGCGCAAGATGTTCGACCTGGAGACCCGGCATGGCGTCAGCGCCAGCTATTACTTCCGGCTCAGTACCCTGGATTTCGGCTTCATGCGCGAAATCGAGGCCGCCGGCGGCGAAGCCAGCTACCACTACGAGGAAGTGGCGGACTTCGCCAAGCGCCACCGCATTCGCTGCGCCAAGCTGATCCGCCAGCGCTTTCCGGAAATCCGTGAACTCTTCGTGCGCAACTTCAACAGCATCGGCGAACGGCTCGGCCTGCAGATGGTCACCGTCGCCAGCCACGGCGATTTCGCCAACCGCCGCCTGAATGTCATCAACCACGAGCTGCTGCGCGACCCCGAGCTGCGGCGCCGCTGCGGCATCGAGTGCGAATCCTACGACAACGAGTTGCTGCGCCATTTCAATATGTACATCAGCGACCGCTCCTACCCGCAGTTCTACTACCCGATGTCGCCCTTCGACGCCATCGAGCGGCATGAGCGCATCTGCTTCCTGACCCACCCGGTGCAATGGGAAACCAACTGGATCGAGAACACCCGCTGCAACGTCCGCCGCCTGGCAGAGGAGATCGCATGGCGCGCCTGAATATCCTGCTGATCAACCATTACGCGGGCTCGGTACGCCACGGCATGGAGTACCGCCCCTACTACCTGGCACGCGAGTGGGTGCGGCTCGGGCACCGCGTGCGCATTGTCGCGTCCTCGACCTCGCACATCCGCGCCCAGGCGCCGGAAATGGACGGGCGCGCACGGCTCGACCAGACCATCGAGGGCGTCGACTACACCTGGTTCGCCACCCCTTCCTACCAGGGCAACGGCGCGGCGCGGGTGCGCAACATGGCCAGTTTCGTCTGGCGCCTGCTGCGCGAAGGACGCGCCCTCGCACGCGAGGTGCAGCCGGACATCGTCATCGCTTCCAGCACCTATCCGCTCGACATCTGGCCGGCCCGCCGCATCGCCCGCCGGGCCGGTGCGCGCCTGCTGTTCGAGCTGCACGATTTGTGGCCGCTATCGCCGATGGAGCTGGGCGGCTACTCGCGCTGGCACCCCTTCATCATGCTGCTGCAGGCGGCCGAGAACTACGCCTGCCGCCATGCCGACGCCATCGTCTCGATCCTGCCCAAGGTGCGCGAGCACCTGGAAGCGCACGGCATGGCGCCGCACAAGCTGCACATCGTGCCGAACGGCGCCGATCCGGCCGAATGGCTGGCGGACAGTGCGGCCCTGGCGCCCGCGACCGATAAACTGCTGGCGGCGCTGCGCGCCTCGAACGACTGCATCGTCGGCTACGCCGGCACCCACGGCATCGCGAACGCCCTCGACACCCTGGTCGAAGCCGCTTCGCTGCTGCGCCACCGGCGCGTCGCCTTCGTACTGGCCGGCGGCGGCCCCGACAAGCAGCGCCTGCGCCTGCGCGCCCGCACCCTGGCGCTCGACAACATTTACTTCCTCGACCCGGTGCCGAAGCAGCAGGTGCCGGCCCTGCTGCGCCGCTTCGACCTTGCCTACATCGGCTGGAAGCGCCAGCCCCTGTACCGTTTCGGCATCGCGCCGAACAAGCTGATCGACTACATGATGGCGGCGCGCCCGGTGGTGCACGCGGTCGAAGCCGGCAACGACCCAGTGGCCGAGGCCGGCTGCGGCCTCACTGTCGCGCCCGAAGACCCGCAAGCCCTGGCCGCCGCCATCGAGGCGCTGATGGAAACCGCCCCGGCCGAGCGCGAAGCCATGGGCCTGCGCGGCCAGCGCCACGCCCTCGCCCACCTCACCTATCCCGTCCTCGGACAACGCTTCTTGACCGCCTGCGCAGGAGACCCACAACATGGATGATCACCAGCTTGCCGGAGCCGGCACCGATGCGCCCGCCGCTTCCATCGCCACCCTTACGCCCCCCATGCCCGCCGCGTCCATGGCGCCCGCTTCGGCCGGTGCAGCCGGTGCGCCCACGGTGCCGGCGACGCCGGCCGCGCAGGCCGCCTCTACCTCGCCCGGATCGGCCGCCGGCGCCGCACCCGACGCCGGAAGCGCCACTGCGGCGCCCTTCCTCCCGTTTGCCCTACCCGACATCGGCGAAGAGGAAATCGCGGCCGTGGTCGAGTGCCTGCGCTCCGGCTGGGTCACCACCGGCCCGGCGACCCGTCGCTTCGAGGCGGCGTTTGCCGCCTACCTGGGTGGCGGGGTCCAGGCCATTTCCGTCAACTCGGCCACCGCCGGCCTGCACCTGGCGCTGGAAGCGCTCGGCATCGGTCCCGGCGACGAAGTCATCGTGCCCACCCTCACCTTCACCGCCACCGCCGAGGTGGTGCGCTACCTGGGTGCGCAACCGGTGCTGGTCGACGCCGATCCGGCCACCCTGAACCTGTGCCCGCGGGCCGTCGAGGCGGCGATCACGCCGCGCACGCGCGCCATCGTCCCGGTCCACTATGCCGGCATGGCCTGCGCCATGTACGAACTGCTGGCGATTGCGCGCGCCAACGGCCTGCGCGTGGTCGAGGATGCGGCCCACGCCTTCCCGACCCGCTACCGGGGCCGCCTGGTCGGCACCCTCGACAGCGACATCACCGTCTTCAGCTTCTACGCCAACAAGACCATGACCACCGGCGAAGGCGGGATGGTGATCGCGCGCGACCCCGACCTGGCGCGCCGCATCCGCCTGATGCGCCTGCACGGCATCAGCCAGGATGCCTTCGACCGCTATGTCTCCAAGACGCCGGCCTGGTTCTACGAAGTCGTGGCCGCCGGCTTCAAGTACAACCTGACCGACATCGCCTCGGCGATCGGCCTGGAACAGCTGCGCAAGATCGACCGCTTCCTGGCGCGGCGCGAGCACCTGGCAGCGCGCTACGACGCGGCCCTGGCCGGCCTGCCCCTGCTCCTGCCGCCGCGCCCTTCCGGCGACAGCACCCATGCCTGGCACCTGTACGTCGTGCGCCTGCGCGCCGGGGCGCCGCTGGGCCGCGACGAACTCATCCTGCGCCTGTCGCAAATGGGCATCGGCACCAGCGTGCACTTCATTCCGCTGCACCGCCAGCCTTACTGGCGCGACAACTGCGCCTCGGACCCGGCCCGCTTCCCGGCCGCCGAGGCCGCCTATGGCGCCATGCTGACCCTGCCGCTGTACACGCGCATGCTCGACGCCGACCAGGACCGCGTCATCGCGGCGCTGCAGAAGCTGCTGTCATGATGAAGCGCGCCTTCGACCTGACGGCCGCAGCGCTGGGCGTGCTGCTCCTGCTGCCGCTACTGGCCGCGATCGCGCTGTGGGTAAAGTTCGATTCGCCCGGGCCGGTACTGTTCCGGCAGTTGCGCGTCGGGCGTGGCGGCCAGCTGTTCGAGATCCTGAAGTTCCGCACCATGGCCGCCGCAACCGACCCGCGGCGCCAGCTGACCGTCGGGCGCGATCCACGCATCACGCGCGCCGGCCACGTGCTGCGCAAGTACAAGCTCGACGAACTGCCGCAACTGTTCAACGTCGTCGGCGGCTCGATGAGCCTGGTCGGGCCGCGTCCGGAAGTGCCGCGCTACGTCGCCTGCTATCCGCCCGACCTGCGTGACCTGGTCCTGTCGGTCCAACCCGGCGTGACCGACCTCGCCGCCATCCTGTACAAGGACGAAAGCAGCATCCTCGGCCAGGCGGCCGACCCCGAGCGCGCCTACATCGAGACCATCCTGCCGACCAAGCTCGAGTATTACGCCCGCTACGTCCGCGAACGCAGCTTCTGGGGCGACGTGCGCATCATCTTCCGTACGCTGGGCGCGCTTGCACATTGACGGGTGCGCAATGTCCTGGCCCCCCATTTTCGAACTCGGCGACCTGACGCTGACGCTGCCGCTCGCCGCCGCGATGGCGGCCGGGCTGCTCGGCGCACGCGACTGGCGCGCCGGCGCCGCCTGGGCCTGCCTGTTCGCGCTGGCGCTGGGCACGGTCGGCGCCGCCAAGCTGGCCTTCCTCGGCTGGGGCACCGGCGTGCCGGCCCTGGATTTCAAGGCGCCGAGCGGCCATGCGGCCGGCGTCAGCGTGGTGTTCCCAACCCTGTTCTACCTGCTGCTGCGGCACGCGGGCGTGCGGCTGCGCCGTGCCGGCGCCGCGGCCGGCATCGCGCTTGGCGCGGCAGCGGCGTACCTGCTGGTGCTCGCCGGCGAGCACAGCCCGTCGGAAGCCTGGGCCGGCTGGCTGGTCGGCTGCGGCGCCAGCCTGGCCGCCATCCAGCTCGCCGGGCCGGCGCCGGCCGCGCGCCCGGCTGCGGGACTCGTTTGCGCGCTGCTCGCCTTTGCCGGCGTGGCCTGGGCCATGCAAAGGGCGCAGGTCGGGTACTGGATGATCAAGGTCGCCCTCGCCCTGTCGGGCAATGCGCGCCCATTTCCCTGGGACAGCTGCAGCTGAGCCGCCCCCGTCTTGCGCCGCACCTTTAAGCCGCACTTCTATCGAGGAGAATTATCATGTCCATTGCAAGCTTCCACTGTCTGCGACAGAGCCAGCTGAACGAAAACGCCATGCAGTCGCTGTTGATGAACCTGCTGCGCGGCCTCGCCTCGCTACAGGTTGCGGCAGCCCACCTGCGCGCCGAAATCTACCCCGGCCTGCGCGGGCTGGAAGAGCCCGGCCTGGCCTACATGGCCCTGGCCTTCTTCACCGGCTTCGCGCACCAGGCGGTGATGGTCTTCTTCCTGATCAGCGGCTGGCTGGTGGGCGGCAGCCTGCTCGACAAGATCGGCAAGCCCCAGGCCCTGCGCTCCTACGCGATCGACCGCGTGACCCGGCTCTGGACCGTGCTGCTGCCGATGCTGGTCATGATGCTCGGCATCGGCCTGGTGATCGGCACCATCGCGCCCGAGCCGGCCGGGCTGGGCGCGTCCGACGAATTCTCGGCCGCCGCCTTCGTCGGCAACCTGCTCGGCCTGCAGACCATTTTGGTGGACAAGTTCGGCGGCAATTATCCGCTCTGGAGCCTGGCCAACGAAACCTGGTACTACATCCAGTTTCCGCTGCTGGTGCTGGTGTTCACCGGCCGCGGCATCCTGCGTCCGCTTGCCGCTGCCGCCGCGCTGGCGCTGACCGTGGCCTTCCTGCCCTACGTGATGACGCTCTACTTCGGCATCTGGCTGCTGGGCGCCGCCTTCTCGCGCATCCGCATCGACTGCGGCTTCTGGACCCGCATCGCCGTGCTCGCGGTGGCCATGGCCGTGTCGGTGTACTACCGGCTCACCGGTGTCAACGACGACATCCTGCCCGAGTCCTTCGGCCAGGACCTGATCTGCACGATCCCGATCGTGCTCCTACTGGCCTCGATGCACGCACCGATCGACCGCAACTCGGCCTTCCTGCGCCGCCTCGGCACCATCGGCAAGCAATTGTCCGAATTCTCCTTCACCCTGTACGTGCTGCACGTGCCGGTGATCGACCTGGTTCAGCACATCGGCCTGACGCAGTTCGGCCGCGAAAAACTCGACCCCGGCAGCGCCGCCGATTTCGCGATCTACTTCGGTGTACTCGGCATCCTGATGCTGTCGGCCTGGCTCTCCTACCTGGTGTTCGAGCGCAATACCTACCGGGTACGCCGCCTGGTCAAGCGCCTGCTGCTGCAGCCGCAAGGCAAGCCGGTGGCCAAGCCCATGCTCTTCCCTAAATAAACATCGGTTGGCCGGTGCGCCTTGTCCCCGGGCAGGCGCACTGGTTTTCGCATCTCCCGGCTGGGGTCGGCCCGGCTGGTCACATCGGCCAGCCGGGCCGGCGTGACTGGTGCCACGGCTAGCCGGTTTGGCATGGCTGGTGCCACGGCTAGCCGGGTTGGCATGTCTGGTGCCACCGCTAGTCCGGTTGGCGTGGCTGGTTACACCAGTCAGCCGGCCCGGCGCGGCTGGCTGCATCAGCCAGCAGCGCCAGCTCCTCCCACGCCCCTGCTTATCCGGCCGGCCCCTGTCTATCCGGCCGGCGCCTTTCGCTCCTCTTCTCCTTGAAGTCCCTTATCCGGCAAGCAAGCGCCGGTGTGCCAGACGGGGTCCGCAAACCTGCCGCTCAACGCGATGCCGCGAACCGGGCGCATGAACCGCGCCACAGTACGCGTAGGCCACAGCAAGGATTCGTTTAGTACGAAGAGATGGATCGCGCCGTCGCAGCCTGGGGCACATGAAGAGCGGCCTGTGGCTACCCGTCGCTCCGGCACCTGGCATCTAGTATCTGACTGGCACAGAAAGGCGCCGCATGGCGCCGGATCGCACCGGATGGCTCGGACGGACAATGCGCCGCAGCGCCGTCCTGGCTGCAGAGAACCGCGACAAGGCACGGCGACGGCGGCAAGCGCCGCATGGGAGCAGTAATCGAAACGCTCGGAAAGCCGCGATGCGGCGCCAAGCGCGCCCACGCGGGGCGCAGGCGCTGCGCCCCTCCGGATCAGGCCACGTAGCCGATCTGCGCCGTCGCCGCGCCGTACTGGGCAGCGCTGGCGCCGAGGCGCAGGGCCATGTCGTTGAACAGCACCCCTTGCGGTGCAATCCCGGCGTGATTGAGGCGCTTGACCGACTCGTTGATCTGCCCTTCGGTGGTGATGCCGGCGCGCGCCACGATAAAGACGGCGCCGGCATGCGCGCCGATGATCAGGGCGTCGGCCACGGCCAGCAGCGGCGGCGGGTCGAGCAGCACCAGGTCGTATTGCTTGCTGACGGACTCGAGCAAGGCACCGAAGTTCAGGTGCAGCAGGAATTCCGAACGGTTCGGCGGCAATTCTCCGGTCGGAATGAAGTCGAGGTTTTCCATGACGTCGTGGTGGATGATGTCCTCGACCGGCATCGAGCCGATGATCGAGCGCGACAGGCCGCGCTCGCGGGCAACGCCGAAGTAGCGGTGCAGGTGGCCATTGCGCAGGTCGGCGTCGATCAGCAGCACGCGCTTGCCGCTGGCGGCCATCACGGCGGCGAAGTTGGCCGCGACGAAGGACTTGCCGATGTCGCGCGTCGGCCCGGCAAACATCACGATGTTGTTCTTGAAGTGGGGCATGGCGAATAGCAGCGCGGCGCGGAAGCTGCGCAGGCTCTCGACAGCCGGATCTTCCGGCAGGATCTGGGCCAGCAGCGGCAGGGCGCCGCCATCGCCGCGCGCCTTGCGCAGCAGCTTGTCCTGGTTGCCGCTGTGCGGGATGGTGGCGTAGACGACCCGGGCATTGAGCAGCTGCTCGATCTTCTGCGGGTCGTCGATGCCGCCCTTCATGGCCTTGCGCGCAAAGGCGAGCAGCGTGCCGAGGAACAGCCCGGTGATCACGGCCAGGGCCACGATCAGCGGACGGTTCGGCTTGAGCGGACGCTCGGGTGCGATCGGCGCGTCGACCAGGCGCACGTTGCTGACGCGGCCAACGGAAATCAGGCGCAGCTGCTGGGCCGTGTTCGACAGGGCCGTGTACAGGTCGGTGTTCACCTTGATGTCGCGCGTCAGGCGCGCCTCGTCCTGCTCGAGCACGGGCAGCGTGCGGATGCGCGCGGCGATCGCCTCGATTTCGGCGTCGACTTCCTTGCGCTGGCGGTTGACGGCGGCGACGATCGGATGGTCTTCGGTGAAGCGCGCCAGCAGCTCGGTCTTCTTCTGCGTCAGCTCGATGCGCCGCGCGCGCGCCGCGGTGGCCTGGGCCAGGCTGACGCGCGCTTCCTCGCGCAGGTCGACGGTGCCGTGCGAATTGCGGAACTGGTTGTAGCGGTCTTCGGACTGCTCGAGCTGGCGCTTCAGGATGGGCAATTGCTTGTTCAGGAAAGCGAGCGACTTCTCGGCTTCCTCGGTCTTGCGCGCCAGGTTCTGGCGCATGTATTCGCGCCCGATCTCGCTCAGCAAGGCATTGATGCGCTTGGCATTCTCCCCCTGCAGCTTGACCTCGATCACGCCGGACTGCTTGCCCTGCTCGGTGATCACCATCGCGGTCTGGATCGCCTGGATGGTGCCGAGGCGCGACTTGCGCTTCAGGCGGAAGCGCGCGCCGGGGTTGGCATTCATGCGGTCGACCTTGATCTCGACGGTGCCGTCGGGCGTGGGCACGCGGTAGCGCTGGCCGACCGTGCCTTCGAAAGCGACGCGCTGGCCGCCGCCGGAAAAGTGATAGCGGTTGACGCCGCGCGCGGTCAGGGTGAATTCGCGGTTGAGCCAGGATTCGGGCACGTCGAACACCGAGACCTCGGCCTTTTCGCCGCCCCAGACATAGCCGCCATAGCCGAACAGGCCGGGCGTGGCCAGCGCGCCATTGTTCTGGGTGGCGAACCAGTAGCCGACCACCGGGAAATACTTCGGCTGCACCTCGATGTAGAGCTGGAGATTGTCGACCGCCTGCGACACGACCATGCGCGACCGCAGCAGCTCCATTTCGGCGATCGCCGCCTTCTTGGTCTCGAACAGCGACGAGGCTTCGCTCAGGATGTTCTTCGAGGCGTTCGGGCTTTCTTCCTCGACGTGGATCATCAGGTTGGCTTCGTACACCGGCTTGGCGACCAGCGCGTACAGCACGGCCAGCAGCGTGATCAGGGCGGTGATGCCGCCGATCAGCCAGCGGCTGTCGTACAGGGTGTTGAAGTGCCCTTTCAAGTCGACGGTCGGCTCGTCGGTCGCGCTCACCGTCGGCCGCGGATCGAAGGGCACGCTCAGGATCGGCGGGCTGTGGGTGACGTGGGCCAGCGAATGGTTGTCGGCGGGTTTGGTCATGGTGTTCTCCGTATGCGTCGAGTGTTCCCCGATAAGGCGCCGACTGCCGTCAGGGCCGGGTGCTGACGCCGACCGCATTCGTCAGCGCGCCCGGGAAGAGCAGGCTCAGGTGGCGGTTCCAGTTGGCCAGCGGCGAAGCGGCCACGTACACCACGTCCTTCGGCCGCAGTTCGAAGGATTCGGCCATCGCCAGCGAGCCGGTGACGCGCGCGTCGAGCTGGAACACGCGGGTGCGCTCGGGCGTCTTGCGCACCACGTAGATCTGGCGCGCGTCGCCGCTCAGGGGACTCACCCCGCCGGTCTCGCCGAGCGCCTCGTTGAGCGTGAGGCGGCCGTTGTGCATGGTGAGCGCGCGCGGGGTGACGACCTCGCCCGACACGAAGACCTTGCTTTCGTCGCGCGAATGCACGCGCACCACGTCGCCCGGCGCCAGCATGACGTTGCCGGGATTGATGCCCTTCTGCACCAGTTCGCGCAGGTTGATGCTGTAGCGCAGGTCGCCGCGTTCGAGGGCGATGCGGCTCTGGTCGGCCGTGGGCAGCAGGCCGCCGGCACGGTTCAGTGCTTCCACCAGGGTCATGGGAATGTCGTTGATGGCCTGCAGGCCGGGCGACTTGACCTCGCCGTCGATGTAGACGCGCTTGCTGCGGTAGGCCTGCACGCGCAGCGTGATATTGGGATTGGCGATGTACTTGGCGATCTTCTGCGTCAGTAGCGCGCGCGCCTGCTCCTCGGTCAGGCCCTCGACCGGCAGCAGGCCGGCGAAGGGAAACTGGATGCGGCCCTGGTGATCGACCACGAAGCCGGGCTGCTGCGCGTTGGCGGTGGCGCCGGCGACGGCCACCGCGGCGTCCGCAGAAGCCGTGGCGGCGGTCATGCCGCCGGCGGCCAGTTCGGGATGGTCCCAGACCACGATCGAGAGAATGTCGCCGCGGCCGATGGTATAGGGCGGCGGGTGCGCCACCAGCAGCTTCGACAGGTCCTGGTTGCCGCGCGCGGCGTAGGCCTGCTGCTCGGCGGCGATCAGCTGCTCGGTAATCAGTTCGGTTGGCGGCGCCGCTTCGGCGCCGCCGGCTTCGGAGTGGAAGCGTGGCCCTCCGGTGCAGCCGCTCAGCGCCAGGACCAGTGCGAGGGCCAGCGCGCGCGCAGGGACAGACGCGGAAGCGAACGCGGGGACGCGCGCAAACGTGCACGTACGGCCTGCGCCAAAAATGCGCAGACGCAAAATTTCTGTTGGTAAATTCATGAGCTTGCCTATGAAAATGAAGCGCCTTGTCTGGCTGACCAAGTCAGCGTAAGGCGTCCACCACAGGCAGCTTTGCTGCAAATCAAACGGCAGGCTCAGGTAGCGCGCGGGGCCGTGCGCCGGCGCCCGAATGCGCTGCGCATACGGGCTTCGGCGCCTCAGCGCACCTCTTCGAGCAGCTTCAGGGTCTCGGCGAAGGTCCAGATGCGGCGGATCTCGATGACATCGAAGCGCGCCGCCACGTTCGGCGGAAACGCGGCGTAGCGCGCATTCAGGTGCACGATGCGGCGTATCGCCTCGTCGATATCGGGGCGTCCGCTCGAGCGCAGGATGACGACCTCGTCGACGCTGCCGTCGCTGCGCACCGCCACGCTGACCAGCGGGTCGTAGCGCGCCGGCGCCGCCGCCACGCGCATCTGGATCTGCGCGGCGGTGCGTTCGATTTTCTGGCGGAAGCTGTCGACATACATGCGCACCGGAACGTCCCGTTCGTCTGCGGCGACGGCGACACGGCGCGCAGCCTCGCGCGCCGCGCGCAGGGCTGCCGGCGGATTGGCCGGGATATCGATACCGCGCATCATCTCGCGCGCACGCAGGGCGAGATCGCTGCCGAGCATGCCGCGCGGGACGGCGCCGGAATTGCCGGCACCGCCGGCGCCATTGCCGCGCCCGGGGCCGGCGTCCGGGCCGGGATCGAAGGCGCTGCCGGCGCCGGGCTGGCCGGCGCGGCCTGCCAGTGCCGTCCGTCCGGCTTCGCGGCGCGCATCCTCGAGGGCACGCTGGCGCTCGGCCTGTTCCGCCTGCTGCGCCTGCATCTGTTCCTGCATTCGTTGCTGGGCAAGCTGCTCGGCGCGGTGTGCCGCCTCTTCTTCCCGCTGCCGCGCCTGCTGTTCGGCCAGGCGGCGCGTGGCGTCGGCTTGCTGGCGGCGTTCCAGCGCCAGGCGCTCGGCTTCCTGCTCGGCGGCACGGCGCGCGCTGGCAAGCGCGGCCTCGCGTGCGCGCCGCTCGTCGTCGAGGTGTTGCCGGGCCAGCTCGCGCTGCTGTGCTTCCTCGCGCTGCTGGGCCAATGCACGCTCGCGCTGCTGTTCTGCCTCACGCTGCTGCGTCAGCGCACGCTGACGTTGCTGTTCTTCCTCGCGTTGCTGCGCGAGTGCACGCTCGCGTTGCAGTGCTTCCGCGCGCTGCCGCTCGGCCAGCGCCTGCTGTTCGGCAAGCGCGCGCGACGCGGCCTCCTGCTCGCGCTGCGCAGCCAACTGGCGCTCGCGTGCCTCGATCACTTCCCGCTCGCGCTGCGCCTGCGCCAGGCTTTGCTCGGCGGCGGCACGTGCGCTGTCCTCGGCCGCGCGCGCCTGCGCCAGGCGGCGTTCTTCGTCGGCGCGCTGGCGCTGTGCCTCCTGCTCCGCCCGCAGGCGATCCTGACGGCGCTCCTCTTCGATCCTGCGCTCGTCGGCAAGCCGTGTCTCCTGCTCGGCCGCCAGGCGCGCCGCGGCAAGTCGTTCCTCCTCTTCACGCGCCAGGCGCTGCGCTTCCTCGGCGGCCATGCGCTCTGCCTCCCCCTCGCGCGCCAGGGCCTCGTCCACAGCATGCGTATCGATGGCAGGCGGGTCGTCCTGGGCGGTCGCCTCCGTGTCGGGCTCGGCCTGGGCCAGCTCAGGTGCCGAATCAAGCGCCGGATCGGGCGGATCGTCCGGGACCAGCTCGGGAGGCGGCAGCCTGAATACGGAATCGGCGTCGTCGAGTTGGGCGATGACCGGCGTCTCCAGGCCCGGCTGCAAGGGCGGCGGACCAGGACGGGGACGGCGCCGCTTTGCCGCTTGCCGTACCGGCTTGGCCGGCGCCGGCGGCGGCGCCAGCGGTACCGGATCGCGCAGCTGGAAACCGGAAGACGGCGGCCGCGGCGCCTGTACCGCGGCAAGCGGCGGCACCGGCAGCGGCGTCATATCGACGGGAGATGCCAGCGCAGGAACAACCGGAGATTCAGGCGCCGGAGTGACAGGAGACGTGGACACGGGCGCCGGCAAGTCCTCGGCGGCAGGCAGCGGCGCCGGGGGCGCCAGCGTGACCATGATCGGCCCCGCACTTCCCGCCTCCATGCCCGGCACGCCGAACTGGATAGCCAGGATCAAGCCATGCACGAGCAGCGACAGCCCGAGGCCGGCCAGCATGCGGCGGTTGGCGCGATCCGAAGCGCGGGGTGCAGTGGCGGAGTGGGTCATGCGCGGCGGCGGTATGGATGAGCTCACAGCTTAACGTTTACTTAAGGAACACTGCGCACGCTAGCATTCCATGGCTGCGTGGACAATACTGGAAGCAGATTGGCGACGAAGGAGGAGCTGCATGCACCCAGGTTTCATTTTCGCGACAGGCATCGAGAACAGCAATCCCACCATCAACGGTGGCCGCACCCGGATGGACGAACTCGAGAAATGCGGCCACTACAAGCACTGGAAGCTCGACTTCGACCTGGTGCAGGAACTCGGCCTGCGCGTGCTGCGCTACGGTCCGCCGCTGCACCGCTGCTATCTCGGCCCCGAGCGCTACGACTGGGAATTCGCCGACCTCACCTTCAACAACCTGCGGCGCCGGAACATTGCGCCGATCGTCGACCTGTGCCACTTCGGCGTGCCCGACTGGATCGGCAACTTCCAGAACCCCGACTTCCCGGAACTGTTCGCGGCCTATGCCAGCGCCTTTGCACGCCGCTATCCCTGGGTGCAGATGTACACGCCGATCAACGAGATGTGGATCTGCGCCGTGTTCTCGACCCTGTACGGCTGGTGGAACGAGCAGATGCGCACCGACGCCGCCTTCGTGACCGCCATCAAGCACGTGGTGAAGGCGAACATCCTGGCCATGCACGCGATCCTGAAGGTGCGCCCGGACGCCCTGTTCATCCAGAGCGAGTCTACCGAATACTTCCACGCCGAGGCGCCGGATGCCATCGGTCCGGCCGAGCTCAACAATGCGCGCCGCTTCCTCGCGCTCGACCTGAACTATGGGCGGCGCGTCGACTCCGAGATGTACGAGTACCTGCTGGATAACGGGATGTCGCGCGAGGAATATCATTTCTTCCTCCAGCACAACCTGAAGCACCACTGCATCATGGGGAACGACTATTACCAGACCAACGAGCACTATGTCTCGGCCGACGGCATGACACGCGCGGCCGGCGAGATCTTCGGCTATGCGGTCATTACCCACCAGTACTACAACCGCTACCGCCTGCCTGTGATGCATACGGAAACCAACCTGTGCCAGGGTCCGGCTGGCGACGAAGCCGTGTACTGGCTGAAGAAGGAATGGGCCAACGTGCTGCGGGTGCGCAACAACGGCGTCCCGCTGATCGGCTTCACCTGGTATTCGCTGACCGACCAGGTCGACTGGGACACTGCCCTGCGCGAAGACAACGGTAATGTGAACGCCCTCGGCCTGTTCGACCTCGACCGCAAGATCCGGCCCGTGGGCGTGGCCTATCGCGAACTCGTGCGGGCCTGGGAAACCGTGCTGCCGACGAAAAGCATCTGCCTGCAGGTGCCGGTGGTGATGCCGCATGAATACGACACCGAACTGTCGACCATCGACCCGCAATCGCCGGTCGGCGGCAGCCTGCTGGGCCAGTGACCGGCCCGGCGCTCAGCGCTGGCGCGGTGTGAAGGTATAGCTTTCGCCGTGCTTCAGGTAGACGACGCCCTCCTCCAGCCCGGCCGCCTTTACTTCGCGCGCGAAATCGGCCAGCGGCGACTTGAACACGTCGTAGTCGTCGTAGTGGATCGGGATCGCCTTTTTCGGACGGATGATCTGCAGCATCTGCACGCCGTCCTTGCCGTCCATGGTCACCTTGAACACGCCCAGGATGCGGGTGCCGCCCAGGTGCAGCAGCGCCAGGTCGATGCCCGGGAAGCGCTGCGGGATGGTCTGGATGTCGTCGTAGACCAGGGTATCGCCGCTGATGTACATGCGGTAGTCTGGCGCGTCGGCATTGGCGCCGAAATCGAGCACGCTGCCCATCACCTTCGGCAGCAGCACCGAGACGCCGGCCGCGCCGTGGCGCCCGGGGGCGGCGGTGATGCGCACGCGCGCCTCGCCCTTGGTCACCTCGAGCCGGTCCCAGACGCTCAGGGCAAAGCGCTGGGTGAAACCGAGGCGCTTGAGCGCTTCGCTGGCCTCCTTGTTGGTGACGATCGGCGTATTGCGCGGCAGCTTTTCCTGGACCAGCTTGTCGAAATGGTCGTCGTGCATGTGCGACAGGATCACCAGGTCGATCGGGGGCAGCTTGTCGAAGTCGATGGCGGGATTCGTGCGCCGCTGCGAAGTCAGGCCGTAACCAAGATGCACGTGCTCGCCCTTGTGCAGGAAATTCGGGTCGGTCATGATGGTCAGGCCGCGGTAGCGGATCAGGACCGTGGCGGTGCCGATGAACTGCACGTTGCCGTTCTGCTCGCTGGCGGCAGCCGGGTCGCCCGCCGGCAGCTTCAGCGTATAGGTGTCGGCGGTTGGCGCCTCCTGGGCAGACACGCCGCCAGCTAGGCCGCAGCCTAGGACAAGAAACAAGACGGTGCTTCCGAACAGACGACAAAAAGACATACCCACTCCGTAATGGCCGGCCCGGCATGGGCGCGCGATGTCGGAACGCTATCATGAAGCCCAGCAGGACGGCGCTTGTTTGCAAACAGATAAGTATCATACCGGCAGGCCTTCGGCTTGCCAGCCTGCCGCCCCTGTGCTTCGGCGCCCCTGCGGCGCTATACTGCGCAAGTTTGTTACTTCATCAACCTTCACCGCTTGCCCGGACATTCACGGACTTCCTATGCCTATGACCCGACGTCTCCTTTCCCGCGCAGTCATGCTCGCCACCCTGGCCAGCGCCGCGTCGCTCGCTTCCGCAGCCCCGGCAGCCACCCCAGCCGCCCCCTCGGCGCCGACCGCCGCAGCACCGGCGGCGGCCATGCCGATCCTGGACCGCATCTCGGCCACAGCCATGCGCGGCAACCTGGCCTTCCTGGCCTCGGATGCGCTGGAAGGACGCGGCACGCCCTCGCGCGGGCTCGACATCGCGGCCGAATTCATCGCCTCGCAATTCCGCGCCGCCGGCCTGGAGCCGCTGGGCGACGAGCCCTACTTCCAGACTGCCGACTGGAACAAGATCAACCCGCGCCGCGACAAGAACGCCGCACCGGCGGCGCCCGCCAAGGTGCGCAACGTGGTCGGCATCCTGCGCGGCTCGGACCCGGTACTGAAAGACACCTACATCCTGGTGACGGCCCACTACGACCACGTCGGTATGAAGCCGGGCGAAGGCGACGGCATCTTCAACGGCGCCAACGACGACGGCAGCGGCACGGTGTCGGTGATCGAACTGGCCAAGGCCTTTGCCGCCAACAAGGAACGCCCGAAGCGCAGCATCGTCTTCATGACGGTGTTCGGCGAAGAACACGGTCTGGTCGGCTCGCGCTACTACGGCGCCAATCCGCTGGTGCCGATCGAAAAGACCGTGGCCGGCATCAACATCGAACAGGTTGGCCGCACCGACGACAACGAAGGCCCGCAGCAGCGCGCCTTTGCCGTCACTGGTTATGACTTCTCGGACGTCGGCGAGATCCTGAAAAAGGCAGGCGACCAGACCGGCATCAAGGTCTGGAAGCATCCGGTGAACAGCGACAAGTATTTCGCGCACAGCGACAACCAGGCGCTGGCCGACCAGGGCATCCCAGCGCACACGGTCAGCGTCGCCTATGCCTTCCCGGATTACCACGGCGCGGGCGACCACTGGGACAAGATCGATTACGAGAACATGGCGGCGGTCGACCGTACGGTCGCGCTGGCGATCTGGAACATCGCCAACGGCAGCGAGGCGCCGAAGTGGAGCAAGAGTAATCCGAAGGCAGCCAAGTACCTGGGTGTCCAGGAAGGACGCCGCTGATTGGTGGAAATGCACGGCCGGACGCGATACGGTCCGGTCGTGCGTCAGGCTCGCGGGCAACGCGTCGGGCAGGATTCGATAGGGAAAAACTGCTTGGCCTGCCCAGCTGGGTTCGAACCAGCGACCCTCAGCTTAGAAGGCTGATGCTCTATCCAACTGAGCTATGGGCAGTCAGTGTCCGGCGGAACGGCCGGAAGAAATGAAAACGGGCCGTCAGAAGACGGCCCGTTATGAAGCTTTGGTCGGAGTACAAGGATTCGAACCTTGGACCCCCTGGTCCCAAACCAGGTGCGCTACCGGGCTGCGCTACACTCCGAATACGCACATCATACTCGCCGCAAGGCGCGGCGTCAATGTGCGCCCTGCTCGAACCGGGTTCCGGCTCAGGCGGCCAGCTTGTCAGCGATCCTGCGCGCCATGCTTTCGGCCTGTTCCGCTTCCTTCGCCTCGACCATCACGCGGATCAGCGGCTCGGTGCCCGAGGCGCGGATCAGCACGCGGCCGGCATCGCCCAGTTCGCGCTCGACGGCTTCCTTTTCGGCGACCATGGCGGCATCCTGGGTCCAGTCGAAGCCAGCCGGCACTTTTTTGTTGATCAGGGTCTGCGGATACAGCTTCAGTTCGCTGCAGCATTCCTGCAGCGACTTGCCGCTGCGCTTCAGGGCCGACAGCACCTGCAGGGCGGAGACGATGCCATCGCCGGTGGTGTGCTTGTCGAGCGCCAGCAGGTGGCCCGAGCCTTCGCCGCCGAGGATCCAGCCGCGCTCCTGCATCACTTCCAGCACGTAGCGGTCGCCGACCTTGGCGCGCGCGAAGCCGATGCCCATTTCCTTGAACGCGACTTCGAGCGCCATGTTGGTCATCAGGGTGCCGACGGCGCCCGCCACCGGGCCGGTGGCCATGCGGTCACGCACCATCAGGTACAGCAGTTCGTCGCCGTTGTAGACGCGGCCGGTGGCGTCGACCATGATCAGGCGGTCGGCGTCGCCGTCCAGCGCGATGCCGAGGTCGGCCTTGTTGTCGACCACGGCCTGCGCCAGGGCCTTCGGTGCGGTGGCGCCGAAGCCGGCATTGATGTTGAAGCCGTCCGGCGTGGCGCCGATCGACACCACTTCCGCCCCCAGTTCGTGGAACACGTGCGGGGCGATGTTGTAGGCGGCGCCGTGGGCGCTGTCGACCACGATCTTCAGGCCGCGCAAATCGAGTTCGTTGGGGAAGGTGCTCTTGCAGAATTCGATGTAGCGGCCCTGGGCGTCGCGCAGGCGGGTGGCGCGGCCGAGCTTATCCGACGGCACGCAGTCCATCGGCTGGTCGATCGCTTCCTCGATGGAGAGTTCGACGCTGTCCGGCAGCTTGGTGCCGTGTTCCGAGAAGAACTTGATGCCGTTGTCCTGGAAGGGATTGTGCGAGGCCGAGATCACGACGCCGGCCTGCAGGCGCAGCGCGCGCGTAAGGTAGGCGATCGCCGGGGTCGGCATCGGGCCGGCCAGCATCACGTCGACGCCGGCGGCCGAGAAGCCTGCCTCGAGGGCCGCTTCCAGCATGTAGCCGGAAATACGGGTGTCCTTGCCGATCAACACGGTCGGGCGGGTGGCCGTGGCATTGTCCTTGGCCAGCACCTTGCCGGCCGCATAGCCGAGACGCATCACGAAGTCGGGGGTGATCGGCGCAACGCCAACCTCGCCGCGAATGCCATCGGTACCGAAATATTTGCGTGCCATGCTTCTTCTCTTTCTTGTGAGGGTCAATCAATGGTCGCCGCGCGCCAGACCTTCAGCGCGTCGACCGTCTCTGCGACATCATGTACTCGAATAATTTTAGCGCCCTGCGCCACCGCAGCCAACGCACCGGCCAGGCTGCCGGCCAGGCGTTCCTCGACCGGGCGGCCGGTGATGGCGCCGATCATCGACTTGCGCGACAGGCCGATCAGCACCGGCAGGCCGAGTTCGTCGGCAATGCGCCCCGTGTTCTTCAGCAAGGCGTAGTTGTGTTCGACCGTCTTGCCAAAGCCCAGGCCCGGGTCGACGCAAATACGTTCGCGGTCGACGCCGGCTGCCTCCAGTGCAGCGATGCGTTCGCGCAGGAAGGCGATGACCTCCGCCACCACGTCGCTGTAGACCGGCTGGGCCTGCATGTCCTGCGGCGTGCCCTGCATGTGCATCACGCACAGGCCGCAGTCACTGTTGACGACCGCCTCGATGGCGCCGGGTGCGCGGAAACCGTTGATGTCGTTGATCATGTCGGCGCCGGCGATGATGGCTTCGCGCATCACCTCGGGCTTGCAGGTATCGACCGACAAGGCCTTGCCGGCTTCCTGCAGCGCGTACAGGGCCGGCATCACGCGTGCCAGTTCCTCGGCGACCGGGACGCTGGGCGAACCGGGCCGGGTGGATTCACCGCCGATGTCGATGATGTCGACGCCGCTGGCCACCATCTCCTCGGCGCGCGAGACCGCGAACTCGAGGGAGCGGTAATGGCCGCCATCGGAAAACGAATCGGGGGTGACGTTCAGGACGCCCATGACGAGGGGACGCCGCCCCAGCTCGAAACGGAAGCGGCCGCACTGCAGGAATTGACGCATAAGGAGAAATACAGAGTGTTAACGAGCAAAAGGCATCCACGGATGCCTTTTGCAGGGGTATTACAGGCCGATCAAGCCGGTGCCGGTGCGTTGGTGGCCACGCCGCCCGAACCGCTGTCGCCAGGAGGCGTACGCTTGGTCAGGATGCTGGACTTCGGCGGATGCGGCTCGCGGCCGGCCATGATGTCGTTGATCTGCTCGGCGTCGATGGTTTCCCAGTCGAGCAGCGCCTTGGTCATCATTTCGACCTTGTCGCGGTTTTCTTCCAGCAGGCGGCGTGCCAGGGCGTACTGGGTGTCGAGGATGGCGCGGATCTCGGCGTCGACCTTTTGCTGGGTCGCCTCCGAAATCGTCTTGGTGGCGCCACCGAAGAAGCCTTCGTTCTCGCTGTCTTCGTAGACCATCACGCCCATGCTTTCCGACATGCCGAAACGGGTGACCATCGAACGCGCCAGCTTGGTCGCACGCGAGAAGTCGTTCGAGGCGCCGGTCGACATCTGGCCAACGAAGATCTCTTCGGCGATACGGCCGCCGAACAGGATCGAGATTTCTTCCAGCATCTTGTCCTTGTAGCCGGACAGCGCATCGTGCTCAGGCAGCTGCCAGGTCAGGCCCAGGGCATAGCCGCGCGGCATGATCGTGACCTTGTGCACGGGGTCGGCCTTTGGCAACAGCTTGGCGATGACAGCGTGGCCAGACTCGTGGTACGCCGTGTTGCGGCGTTCCTCTTCGCGCATGACCATCGACTTGCGCTCCGGACCCATGTAGATCTTGTCCTTGGCGTCTTCGAAGTCGAGCATCTCGACCAGGCGCTTGTTGCGGCGCGCGGCGAACAGTGCGGCTTCGTTGACCAGGTTGGCCAGGTCGGCGCCCGAGAAGCCCGGGGTGCCGCGTGCCAGGATGTCGGCTTTCACGTCGGCGCCGATCGGCACCTTGCGCATGTGCACATTCAGGATCTGTTCGCGGCCGCGGATGTCCGGCAAGCCCACCATCACCTGGCGGTCGAAACGGCCCGGACGCAGCAGCGCCTTGTCGAGCACGTCGGCGCGGTTGGTGGCGGCGATGACGATCACGCCCGAAGTGGCTTCGAAGCCGTCCATTTCGACCAGCAGCTGGTTCAGGGTCTGCTCGCGTTCGTCGTTGCCGCCGCCCATGCCGGCGCCACGGTGACGGCCGACCGCGTCGATCTCGTCGATGAAGATGATGCAAGGCGAATGCTTTTTCGCGTTCTCGAACATGTCACGCACGCGGGACGCACCCACGCCGACGAACATCTCGACGAAGTCGGAACCCGAGATCGAGAAGAACGGCACTTTCGCTTCGCCGGCGATGGCGCGCGCCAGCAGCGTCTTACCGGTACCCGGAGGACCAACCATCAGCACGCCGCGCGGGATGCGGCCGCCGAGTTTCTGGAATTTCGTCGGGTCTTTCAGGAAGTCGACGATTTCGCTGACTTCTTCTTTCGCTTCGTCGCAACCGGCGACGTCGGCGAAGGTGACGCTGTTGTTCGTTTCATCGAGCATGCGCGCCTTCGACTTGCCGAACGAGAAAGCCCCGCCCTTGCCGCCGCCCTGCATCTGGCGCATGAAGAAGACCCAGACGCCGATCAGGAGCAGCATCGGGAACCAGGAGATGAAGACCTGCTGCAGGAACGATGGCTCTTCTGGCGGCTTGACGTCGAAGCGCACGCCGTTCTCGCGCAGGTCGCCGATCAGGCCGCGGTCGAGCATGGTGGCGGTGGCGCGTACCTTGGTGTCGTCGGTCCGGGTGGCGGTGATGTTCGCGCCTTCGATCACGACGTCCTTCACGCGGCGCGCCTTCACATCGTCGAGCAGCTCGGAATAAGCGATGGTCTTGCTGCCACCGGCCGGGCTGTGATTGTCGAACTGCTTGAACAGCATGAACAACAGCAGTGCGACGACCACCCAGATGGCGGATTTGGAAAACATATTATTCACGAAAACTCCTCCGATGCGATCCGCACCATTACCAGTGAGATTGCCGATTTTACCCGCATTAGACATGCTGTGCTACGAGACCACGCTCCACGCGGGGCCTCAACATGCCATATTGCCACTTTTTTCAGTTCCGTGCGGCACGACTCAATTATCAGGCGTACCGAACGGAGCATCACGGCGTGCATGTGTGGCTGCGATCTCAAATATCAAGGGCCGGATCGTCGTTTACGCCGGATTTATATTCCACTGGATTCTTCAGACCACGTCCGAGCAGGAAGATTTCCGAAGACTTGTCGCGACTTGCTTTCGGCTTGATCTGCTTGACGGTCTTGAACTCGGTGCGGAACTTCTCGACGATCTGGGTGAAGCCCATGTCCTTGAAGCACTTCACCAACAATGCGCCGCCCGGCTTCAAATGCATTTGAGAAAACTCAATCGCGAGATCGATCAAATGTTCCATGCGCGCCGCGTCGGCCGTGGGAATCCCCGACAGGTTCGGGGCCATGTCGGACAGCACGAGGTCGGTCTTGCGGCCTTCCAGCACCTCGGCGAGTTGGTCTAATACAACATCTTCGCGGAAGTCGCCCTGGATGTAATGGACGTCGGCAATCGGCTCCATCGGCAGGATATCGAGGCCGATGATGGTGCCGTTGATGCCGCCGCCTTCCTTGCCCGCCAGCTTGCGCCGGGTGTATTGCGCCCAGCTGCCAGGCGTGCAGCCGAGGTCGACAATGACCTGCCCGGACTTGATGAGTTTTTCGCTTTCGTCGATTTCCTTGAGCTTGAAAGCGGCGCGGGCACGGTAGCCTTCTTTCTGCGCCAGCTTGACGTACGGGTCGTTAATATGGTCGTGCAACCAGTTTTTGTTTAATTTGTTCTTGGCCATTCGCGTAGAATACTGCTTTTATAGGTACATCCAAAAATTATTATGCTTAAACTCACTCCGGCCGAGCGCAGCGCGCTGCGTGCGGAAGCCCATGGGCTCAATCCAGTTGTCATGATCGGCGAAGCCGGCCTGACCGAGTCCGTCATGAAGGAAATCGCCGCCAGTCTCGACGCGCACGGCCTGATCAAGGTCCGCGTCTTCGGCGACGACCGCGAAGCCCGCGTTGCCATGTACGAACAGATCAGCGCCGAGCTCGACGCTGCCCCGGTCCAGCACATCGGCAAGCTGCTGGTGCTCTACCGTCCGAAAAAAGAAGCGGTGAAAGAACGCAGCAGCAAGGCCGGCAAGGGCATGCGCGAAGTCACCATCGTCAAGGCCAGCGCCAGCGGCACCAAGAAGCCGAGCGTGACCAAGGTTATGCTCAAGGGTAACGAGCGAGTCACCGCCGGCGGCAACATCAAGCGCGCCAAACCGCGCCAGACCAGCAGCAAGAAAACCTCGCTGAACAAGTAAAAAAGAAACCGGGGATTCCCCGGTTTTTTTTCGTCGGTAGCGGTGAGCAGGTCAGCGGCTTTTCAACAGCAGCACCGCCGCCAGCACGCTTTCGATCAGGTGGAACAACTGCGACACCCCATGCATGACCGCAAACTTGGTCCACTCGGGCGAAGCGCGGATGCCGGCCGGTCCTGCCGCCTCGCGCATCGCCGCCATCGCCGGCTGCAAGCCCACGTACATGACCAGTGCACACGCCAGCATCGCCAGCACCAGCAGGTTCAGGAAGCGCTTGCGCGCCGCATCGAGGTCGCCCGAAGCACGCACCAGCCCCAGCATCAGCGCCGCGCAAACGAAACTGATCCAGGCCAGCCGGTGCAGGAACGAACCCACGATGTCGCCTGCCATTGTCCCCGACGCCGTCGAGAACACCGCCGGCGCCGCCACATAGCCCAGCACCCAGAGGGCGCCAGCCCAGAAGGCCGCAACCAGCAGCCGTGCTCCGGCGATACGGGAAACTGCGCGCGCCGACATGGCCGTCATCAGACGTAACGCACTTCCAGGATTTCGTATTCGCGCGGGCCGGACGGCGCCTGCACTTCGACCACGTCGCCGGCGAACTTGCCGATCAGGGCGCGCGCGATCGGCGAGGTGACCGAGACTTTATTCAGCTTGATGTCGGCTTCGTCGATGCCGACGATCTGGTAGCTCACCTTCTGGCCGTTTTCCAGGTCTTCCAGGTCGACGGTGGAAGCGAAGACCACGCGGCCTTCGGCGTCCAGCGTGGCCGGGTCGATGATCTGGGCGGCGCTCAGCTTGCCTTCGAGTTCGGCGATGCGGCCTTCGACGAAAGCCTGGCGCTCCTTGGCGGCGTCGTATTCCGCGTTTTCCGACAGGTCGCCGTGCGAACGCGCTTCGGCGATCGCGTCGATGACAATGCGGCGCTCCTTGGTCTTGAGCTGATGCAGTTCTTCCTTCAGAAGTTCGGCGCCGTATTTGGTGAGCGGTACGGTAGTGTTCATTTCAAATGTCGCTTCTGCTGATGTTTGTAGGACGTACAAGTGAAAACCACAGAGGCGCGCGACGGGAGCCGCGCGAACTCTGTGGTTTGACGGGTACTACTTGCCTACTAGTTTAAGGTGTTATGCAGGCCTTGTAAATCGTAGACCTTCAGTTCGCTCAGGTGACGCATGCCCTGGATCGCCGCTTCCGCGCCAGCGATCGTGGTGTAGGTCACCGCGCGCGCCGCCAGCGCCGAGGTGCGGATGGTGCGCGAGTCGGAAATCGCGCTGCGCTTTTCTTCGACCGTGTTGATGACCATCTCGATCTCGTGGTTCTTGATCATGTCGACCACGTGCGGACGGCCTTCGATCACCTTGTTCACGGCGGTCACCGGCAGGCCGGCCGCCGCGATCACGGCAGCGGTGCCCTTGGTCGCCACCAGCGAGAAGCCGAGCGACACCAGGTCGCGCGCCACTTTCACGGCGCGCGGCTTGTCCGAGCCCTTCACCGACAGGAAGACCTTGCCCGACTCCGGCAGCTTGATGCCGGCGCCCAGCTGCGATTTCACGAAGGCTTCGCCGAAGGTCTCGCCCACGCCCATCACTTCGCCGGTCGATTTCATCTCCGGTCCGAGGATGGTGTCGACGCCCGGGAATTTCACGAACGGGAACACGGCTTCCTTGACGCTGTAGAACGGCGGCGTCACTTCCTTCGTGATGCCCTGCTCTGCCAGCTTCTGGCCGACCATGCAGCGCGCAGCGACTTTCGCTAACTGGATGCCGGTGGCTTTCGACACGAATGGGACGGTACGCGAAGCACGCGGATTCACTTCCAGCACGAACACGGTATCCACCGTCTTGCCGTCGACTTCCGACTGCTGGATCGCGAACTGCACGTTCATCAGGCCGACCACGTTCAGGCCCTTGGCCATCAGCGCGGTCTGGCGCTTCAGTTCATCGATGGTCTCCGCGCTCAGCGAGTACGGCGGCAGCGAGCAGGCCGAGTCGCCCGAGTGCACGCCGGCCTGTTCGATGTGCTCCATCACGCCGCCGATGAAAGTGGTTTCGCCGTCCGAGATGCAGTCGACGTCGACTTCGATGGCGTCGTTCAGGAAGCGGTCCAGCAGCACCGGCGAATCGTTCGACACCTTCACCGCTTCGCGCATGTAGCGCTCGAGGTCGCGCTGCTCGTGGACGATTTCCATGGCGCGGCCGCCCAGCACGTAGGAAGGACGCACGACCAGCGGGTAGCCGATTTCCTGGGCCAGTGCCAGGGCTTCGGTTTCGGTACGCGCGGTGCGGTTCGGCGGCTGGCGCAGGCCGAGGTCCTGCAGCAGCTTCTGGAAGCGCTCGCGGTCTTCGGCGGCGTCGATCATGTCCGGCGAGGTGCCGACGATCGGCACACCGTTCGCTTCGAGATCGAGCGCGAGCTTCAGAGGCGTTTGACCGCCGTACTGCACGATCACGCCCACCGGCTTTTCCAGCTCGACGATTTCCAGCACGTCTTCCAGGGTCAGCGATTCGAAGTAGAGGCGGTCCGAGGTATCGTAGTCGGTCGACACGGTCTCCGGGTTGCAGTTGACCATGATGGTCTCGTAGCCGTCTTCGCGCATGGCGAGGGCGGCATGGACGCAGCAGTAGTCGAACTCGATGCCCTGGCCGATGCGGTTCGGGCCACCGCCCAGCACCATGATCTTCTTCTTGTCGGTCGGCGCCGCTTCGCATTCCTCGTCATAGGTCGAGTACATGTAGGCGGTGTCGGTCGAGAATTCGGCGGCGCAGGTGTCGACGCGCTTGTACACCGGGCGGATGCCCAGCGCGTGACGGCGCTCGCGCACCGCGGCCTGCGTGGTGTGCATCAGGAAGGCCATGCGCGCGTCCGAGAAGCCCTTTTGCTTCAGCTTGTACAGGGTCGGCTTGTCGAGCGACTCCAGCTTCTGGTGGTCGAGCCAGAGTTCGATGTCGACGATTTCCTTGATCTGGATGAGGAACCATGGGTCGATCTTGGTCAGCTGATGGACTTCTTCGAGCGTGAAGCCCTGGGCAAAGGCGTCGCCCACGTACCAGATGCGTTCCGGGCCAGGCTCGCCGAGTTCCTCTTCGATGACTTCGCGGTCGCGCGTCATTTCGTTCAGGCCGTCGACGCCCACTTCCAGGCCGCGCAGGGCTTTCTGGAAGGATTCCTGGAAGGTGCGGCCCATGGCCATGACTTCGCCGACGGATTTCATCTGCGTGGTCAGGTGCTTGTCGGCCGCCGGGAATTTTTCGAAGGCGAAGCGCGGGATCTTGGTGACGACGTAGTCGATCGACGGTTCAAAACTGGCCGGGGTCGCGCCGCCGGTGATCTCGTTGCGCAGTTCATCGAGCGTGAAGCCGACTGCCAGCTTGGCCGCCACTTTCGCGATCGGGAAGCCGGTGGCTTTCGAAGCCAGTGCCGACGAACGCGAGACGCGCGGATTCATCTCGATGACGATCATGCGGCCGTCTTGCGGGTTGATCGCGAACTGCACGTTCGAGCCGCCGGTGTCGACGCCGATCTCGCGCAGGACGTTGATCGACGCGTTGCGCATGATCTGGTATTCCTTGTCCGTCAGCGTCTGCGCCGGCGCGACCGTGATCGAGTCGCCGGTGTGCACGCCCATCGGGTCCAGGTTTTCGATCGAGCAGATGATGATGCAGTTGTCGGCCTTGTCGCGCACGACTTCCATCTCGTACTCTTTCCAGCCCAGCAGCGATTCCTCGATCAGCAGTTCCGAGGTCGGCGAGGCTTCCAGGCCGCGCTTGCAGATCGATTCGAATTCTTCTTCGTTGTAGGCGATGCCGCCGCCCGAACCACCCATCGTGAACGATGGACGGATGATGGTCGGGAAGCCCAGTTCGCGCTGCACGGCGCGCGCTTCGTCCATCGAGTGCGCCACGCCCGAGCGTGCCGAACCCAGGCCGATCTTGGTCATCGCATCCTTGAACTTGGAGCGGTCCTCGGCCTTGTCGATGGCTTCCGGCGAAGCGCCGATCAGTTCGACGTTGTACTTGTCCAGGATGCCGTGGCGGTGCAAATCGAGCGCGCAGTTGAGCGCGGTCTGGCCGCCCATGGTCGGCAGGATCGCGTCCGGCTTTTCCTTGGCGATGATGCGCTCGACGACCTTCCAGGTGATCGGCTCGATGTAGGTGACGTCGGCCATCTCCGGGTCGGTCATGATGGTCGCCGGGTTGCTGTTGACCAGGATGACCTTGTAGCCTTCGTCGCGCAGGGCCTTGCAGGCCTGGGCGCCGGAATAGTCGAACTCCGCGGCCTGGCCGATGACGATCGGGCCGGCGCCGATGATCAGGATGCTTTTGATGTCACTACGCTTAGGCATTCACTTCTCCTGCATTTGCTTTTTTTTCCTGGGCTTGCATCAGCTTGATGAAGCGGTCGAACAGATAGGCGACGTCGGTCGGGCCTGGCGATGCTTCCGGGTGGCCCTGGAAGCAGAAGGCCGGCTTGTCGGTGCGGGCAAAGCCCTGCAGCGAACCGTCGAACAGCGACACGTGGGTCACGCGGCAGTTCTGCGGCAGCGTGTCCGGGTCGACTGCGAAGCCGTGGTTCTGCGAGGTGATCAGGACCTTCTTCGAATCCAGGTCCTGCACCGGGTGGTTCGCGCCGTGGTGGCCGAACTTCATCTTCATGGTCTTCGCACCCGAGGCGAGCGCCATGATCTGGTGGCCGAGGCAGATGCCGAAGGTCGGGATGCCCTTCTCGATCAGTTCCGCGGTGGCCTTGATGGCGTAGTCGCATGGTTCCGGGTCGCCGGGGCCGTTGGCGAGGAAGATGCCGTCCGGGTTCAGCGCCAGCGCATCGGCGGCGGTGGATTCGGCCGGCAGCACGGTGACCTTGCAGCCGCGTTCAGCCAGCATGCGCAGGATGTTGCGCTTGACGCCGTAGTCGAAAGCGACAACGTGGTATTCCGGGTTTTCCTGCTTGCCGAAGCCCTGGCCGAGTTTCCACTCGGTTTCGGTGAACACATACGGCTCTTTCACGGACACGACCTTCGCCAGGTCCATGCCGGCCAGGCCGGGGAAGGAACGGGCCAGCTCGAGCGCTTGCGCTTCGGATGGCTGGTTGCCCTGGGTGCCGGTGAGGATGGCGCCGGCCTGGGCGCCTTTTTCGCGCAGCAGGCGGGTCAGCTTGCGGGTGTCGATGCCGGAGATGGCCACGACGTTCTCGGCCTTCAGGTAATCCGACAGCGATTGGGTAGAACGGAAGTTCGATGCCAAGAGCGGCAGGTCGCGGATGATCAGGCCTGCGGCGTGGACTTTACCGGCTTCGACGTCGGCGGTGTTGACGCCGTAGTTGCCGATGTGCGGGTACGTCAGGGTGACGATCTGACGCGAGTAGCTGGGGTCGGTCAGGATTTCCTGGTAGCCAGTGATCGCGGTATTGAAGACCACTTCACCGGTCGTATGGCCGGCGGCGCCAATGGAAACACCTTTGAAAATCGTTCCGTCTGCGAGAGCCAGGATGGCCGGGACGGCTGGGCCAGAAAAAAATGGCGGCAAGGGTAACTCCCAATAAAGTTACCGTAGCGGCGCCACGTCAGACCGACACCCAAGAACCACGGATGCACGGGTGCAATCCGAGTATGGAGGTCGTTTGGAATGAGGAATGGAAGGTAGGCGCTACGGCAAGTAAGTAGAATGGTTAAACCCCTCAATTATAGCGCGCTTCGAGGGTGGCGGCAATGTACCGACAGACGGTTTTCGAGGGAAATGCGTGTTTTTACTTACCGATGAGCGGGAGTTTTCCGGGCGTTAACCTTGTGACGTGGCCGACAGCACCGGCATGCGCACACGCAGCCGCCCGGTGCCCAGCCATCGTCCCGGTTACGGCGTACCGACCAGCGCGGCGATGCCGGCCTTGGCAATCTGCGCATCCTGCTCCGACTTCACGCCCGACACGCCCACCGCGCCGATCACATGGCCATCGACGATCACCGGCACGCCGCCTTCGAGCATGCCTTCGATCTCCGGCGCCGACAAAAACGACACGCGCCCGCCATTGATCACGTCTTCATAGATCTTCGACTCGCGGCGGCCGAGCGCGGCGGTCTTGGCCTTGGCTGGCGAGATATGCGACGACACCGGCGGTGCGCCATCCAGGCGCTGCAGCCACAGCAGGTGGCCGCCGTCGTCGACGATCGAGAAGGTGACGGCCCAGTTGTTTGCCAGCGCTTCGGCTTCGGCCGCGGCGGCGATGATTTTCACGTCTTCCAGGGTCAGGAATGGCTTGGTCTTCATATCGTTTCCTTATTTAAACTGTTTTGATTGTTATGGCTGCTGTTGTTTGGCCTTCAGCTTGGCCTTCAGTTGCGGCATCACGGCGGCGGCGGCCTGCTCGCCCGCCAGGATTGCCAGGTTGCGGCCGGCAAAGTCGGCGCTGCCCATCTTGCCCAGGGCCGGGGTGATGACGATGTCGGCCTCCTTCAGCTCGTAGGAATTGATGCGCTGGCCCATGATCGAGAAGGTCTGCAGCAGCACATCGACCGAGCTGGCCGTGGCTTGCGAATCGGCCTGGGTCGAGATGTTGACCGCGATGATGAAATCGGCGCCCATGTCGCGCGTGTACTTCACCGGCACCGGCGCCACCAGGCCGCCGTCGACATAGGTTTTCTTACCGATGGTCACCGGCTGGAACACGCTCGGCACCGACGACGAGGCGCGCACGGCCAGGCCGGTATTACCCTTGTTGAAGAGGATGGATTCGCCGGTCTTGAGGTCGGTGGCGACGGCGCCGAAGCGCTTTTTCAGGCGTTCCATCGGCACGTTGTTGACGGCCTTGTTGACGTAGTTCTGCAGGGCCTCGCCTTTCAGCACGCCGGGAGATTTGGAGAACAGCGGCAGCGCCCAGTCGGAGATGGTTGCTTCGTCCATGCTCATCGCGGTGCGCTGCAGGGTGAAGCCGTCGTAGCCCGACGCGTACAGGGCGCCGACCACCGAGCCGGCGCTGGTGCCGACCACGATTTCGGGGATGATGCCTTGCGCTTCGAGGGCCTTGATCACGCCGATGTGGGCGAAGCCGCGCGCCGCGCCGCCGCCGAGGGCCAGGCCGATGCGGATTTTCTTCGGGGGCGCCGGGGTGGCAACCACGGCGGGAGTGGGAGCGACGGGTGGCGGGGTGCTGCCGCAGCCGGCCAGGGCGAGTGCGCCGAGCGCAATGAGGGAAGTGCGTCGAGAGAACATGTGCGGGTCGAGAAGGACAATTCTCGATTGTACCGCGCAATGTGGGGCGGTGGATGAGGCTGAACTTAGGGGGGCGTGAATCGGATGCGGACGGCGGAATACCGCT
Source organism: Massilia sp. IC2-278 (assembly GCF_020708045.1). Taxonomy (GTDB): domain Bacteria; phylum Pseudomonadota; class Gammaproteobacteria; order Burkholderiales; family Burkholderiaceae_D; genus Telluria. The sequence continues at coordinate 181,453 of NZ_JAJFES010000001.1, read as the reverse complement.
TTTTGTAGGGTGGGCTCTTGAGCCCACGCGGTCGTACCGATGCGTCACGCAAAGCGACCAGAGATCGCCACGGTCGCGGACCATCGTCACGCGTGGCGTGGTTGCAACCGCCGTACCGCGTGGGCACGAGTGCCCACCCTACGGTATTGCGCCAATCAAAAAAGCGTCCGATTTATCCCGGCAACGAGGTGTTGGGCAACGACGCCGTGAAGGTACTCCCCTCCCCCGGCTTCGAGCAAATCTTCACCCGCCCGCCATGCCGCAGCAGCACGTGCTTGACGATCGCCAGCCCCAGCCCGGTCCCCTGGGTCTCGCGCGAGCGGCTCTTGTCGACGCGGTAGAACCGTTCGGTCAAACGCGATATATGCTGCGGGTCGATCCCGATCCCGCTGTCCTTCACCGAGAACTGCAAATCGCCATCGCCGCGCTTCCACGACAGCTCGATCCGTCCGCCTTCGGGCGAATAACGCACCGCGTTCGACGCCAGGTTCGCAAACGCGCTGCGCAGCTCCTCCATGTTGCCCATCACGTCCGGCCCGTCGACCGATACCGTGATCTCGTGCCGCCCGCCCGACAAGGCGCGCGCCTCGGCCGCCACCGAATCCACCAGCGCCGCGATATCGACCCGCTCGCGGCGTAGCGGGAATTCGTCCGACTCCAGACGCGATAACGTCAGCATGTCCTCGATCAGCCGCTGCATGCGCCCGCCCTGCTCGGTCATCAGCTTCAGGTGCGCCGAACGGGTGGCCGCGTCCATGCATGGATCGGACATCGCGATTTCCAGGAAACCGACGATCACCGTCAGCGGCGTGCGCAGTTCGTGCGAGGCATTCGCGATGAAGTCGCGCCGCATCGCCTCGATCCGTTCGGTGTCCGTGGCGTCGTGGGTGACCAGGATCTGGCGCCGGTTCTCGAACGGGATGATGCGGCACTCGATCTTGCGGCCCCGGAAAGACAAGGTCAGTGGCTGCTCGTAGCGCCCCAGGATGATGTAGTCGATGAAGTCGGGATGGCGCACCAGGTTGGTCACGCGCAGGCCCTTGTCGCGCTCCAGCGTCAGGCCGAGGTGGCGCTCGGCCGCCGGGTTGCACCACTCGAGGAACAGCACGTCGTCCATGATCGCCACGCCTTCCGGCAGCAGGCTCATGGCCTGGCGGAAGCGCGCCAGCCATTCGGCCAGTTCGCTCTGGTGGCGCTCGTCCTCACGGCGCAGGCGGTACAGGCGGGCGAAGACGTCGGTCCAGGCGCCCCAGCCGTCGGGCAGCTTGCCGGACTGCGGGTCGTCCAGCCAGTGTCCCAGCTGCTGCAGGTAGCGCAGCTGCGATACCAGCACCACGATCATGCCCAGCAGCGCGGCGGTCAAGCCTGCCACCAGACCGCCCATCCACCAGATCACGCCGGCGGCAACGAAGAGGGACGCCATGCGCAACAGCGCCGGCACCCAGAACAGCAATGTGGGATTCATCGGACCTTCGAATGCGTTATTTTTCCGAGAGCATATACCCGACGCTGCGCACCGTGCGGATCAGCCCTTCGGCGCCCTTCAGCGCTTTCCTCAGCCGCAGCACGTGGACGTCCACCGTGCGCTCCTCGATCACGGCGTGGTCGCCCCACACTTTATCGAGCAGCTGGGCGCGCGAAAACACGCGCTCGCGGTGCGCCAGCAGGAATTTCAGCAGCTTGTATTCGGCATTGCCGATGTCGATCTGGCTGCCCTCGATGCTGACGGTGCAGCTGGCCGGATCGAGCACCACGCTGCCTGCACGCAGTGGCGCCTCGGCCAGGTGCGGGCTTTTGCGGCGCAGCAGCGCGCGCGAACGGGCCAGCAGCTCGCGCGGCGAAAATGGCTTGGTGACGTAATCGTCGGCGCCCGTGTTCAGGCCGGCCAGCTTGTCTTCTTCCATGCTTTTCGCGGTCAGCATGATGACCGGGATGTCCTGGAAGTCGCGGTCGCCGCGCAGCCGCGCCAGCAGGCGCAGGCCACTCTGGTCGGGCAGCATCCAGTCGAGCAGCAGCAGGTCCGGCTTGCCATGCGCGATGCTGTCCCAGGCCGCGGCCGTGGTGCCGACCGAGCGGATGGTCCAGCCGGCTTCGCGCAGCGAATAGCTCACCAGCTCGACAATCGCCGGCTCGTCCTCCACTACCAGTACGCTCGTGTTCTGCATTGTGGATCAGCCCTCTTGCACGGCTGGTTTGCTGTGGCGGATGTCGCGCCCTTCGACCACGTAGATCACGTATTCGGCGATGTTCTTGGCGTGGTCGCCGATGCGCTCGATGGCCTTGGCTACCCACAGCGTGTCCAGTGCCGACGAGATCGTGCGCGGGTCTTCCATCATGAAGGTGATCAGGTTGCGCAGGATGGTGCGGAACTCGTGGTCGACGATTTCGTCGGCCGCGATGATCTGCAAGGCCTGCTTGCCGTCCAGGCGCGCGAACGCGTCGAGGGCGTCGTGCAGCAGGTCCGAGGTCGCCTTGCCGATGGTGCGGATCATGTCGTAGTGGGCGAAGCTGCCCACGCCGCGCGCATGCAGGCTTTTCGCGGTGCGCGCGATCTTGGTCGATTCGTCGCCGATGCGTTCCAGGTCGGTGATGACTTTGATGGTGGCCATCACGGTGCGCAAATCGTTGGCGGTCGGCTGGCGCTTGACGATCAGGTGGCTGCAGGCGTCGTCGAGCTGCACTTCGAGCTGGTTCACCGCGTGGTCATCGGCCATGACCTTGTCGGCACGGGCGGCGTCGTCGACGCGGAAGCAGTTCAGCGCTTCCTCGAACTGGGTTTCCACCATGCCGCCCATCAGCAAGACCTTGGAGCGGATCGATTCCAGTTCCTGGTCGTACTGTTTGGATGAGTGTTCGCCGATCATATGCTTCTCCCTATTCTTGAATATTGTTATCGTACCGGGCGGCGATTAGCCAAAGCGGCCGGTGATGTAATCCTGCGTTTCTTTTCGTGCCGGGTTCATGAACAGCTGGTCGGTCTCGCCGAATTCAACCAGTTCCCCGAGGTACATGTACGCAGTGTAATCCGAGCAGCGTGCCGCCTGCTGCATGTTGTGGGTCACGATGGTGATCGTGTAGTCCTGCTTCAGTTCGCTGATCAGCTCCTCGATCTTCGCGGTCGAGATCGGGTCCAGCGCCGAAGTCGGCTCATCTAACAACAGCACGTCCGGCTTCACCGCCACGCCGCGCGCGATGCACAGGCGCTGCTGCTGGCCACCCGACAGCGACAAACCGCTCTTGTTCAGCTTGTCTTTCGCTTCTTCCCACAGCGCCGCCTTTTTCAGGGCCCATTCGACACGCTCGTCCATCTCGCCTTTCGACAGGTTTTCGTACAGGCGCACGCCGAAGGCGATGTTGTCGTAGATCGACATCGGGAACGGGGTCGGCTTCTGGAACACCATGCCGATTTTCGCGCGCAGGGCGTTCACGTCGACGCCCGGCTCCAGGATGTTGCGGCCGCGGTAGTTGATCTGGCCTTCGGCGCGCTGCCCTGGGTACAGATCGTACATGCGGTTCAGGGTGCGCAGCAGGGTCGACTTGCCGCAGCCCGAAGGGCCGATGAAAGCGGTCACCTGCTTGTCGTGGATGTCGAGCGAAACGTTTTTCAGGCTCTGCGTTTTACCGTAGAAGAAATTCAGGCCCGCAATCTCGATGGTCTTGGTTTTTGCGCTTGGAGCTGCGGTCGGGGTTGCCATAGCAAGGGTCATGGTTCGTCAGGATAAATTAACGTGGAGTCTTCTGGGTGAAGACGGTGCGCGACAAAATGTTCAGGAACAGCACGGTGAAGGTCACCAGCAATGCGCCGCCCCAGGCCAGCGAGCGCCAGTCATCGTAAGGGCTCATCGCGAACTGGTAGATCACCACCGGCAGGTTCGCCATCGGTGCATTCATGTCGGTGCTGAAGAACTGGTTGTTCAGGGCCGTGAACAGGAGCGGCGCGGTCTCGCCCGAGATACGGGCCAGGGCCAGCAGCACGCCGGTGATCACGCCGGCTTTCACGGCGCGCAGGCGCACCAGCATCGCCACCTTCCAGCGCGGCGCGCCGAGGGCGAACGCCGCCTCCAGCAAACTATTCGGTACGAGGCGCAGCATGTTGTCGGTGGTGCGCACGACCACGGGAATGGCGATCAGCGACAGTGCGATGGTGCCGGCGTAGCCCGAGAAGTGCTTCACGTTCGCCACGTACAGGGCGTAGACGAACAAACCGATCACGATCGACGGCGCCGACAGCATGATGTCGGTGACAAAGCGCGTGATCTGGCCGAAGCGGTTGGTCTCGCCGTACTCTGCCAGGTAGATGCCGGCCAGGATGCCGATCGGGGTGCTGACCAGGGTCGACAAACCGACCATCATCAGGCTGCCGACGATCGCATTGCGCAAGCCGCCGCCTTCGCTGCCCGGCGCCGGGGTGTCGCCGGAGAACATCGTGGTCGACAGCGCGCCGAAGCCGTTGGCCAGCAGGGTCCAGAGAATCCAGGCCAGCATCGCCAGGCCGATCGCCATCGCCAGCACCGACAGGGCGATGCCGACGCGGTGCGCCAACAGGCGCTTGCGGTAGACAGGATTGGTAACGTTCATTTCGTGCCTTCCTTGCGGGACATCCCCGCCAACATCAGTTTTGCAGCCGACAGCACGACAAAGGTGATGGCGAACAGGATCAGTGCCAGCGCGAACAGCGAGGACACGTGCAGCGGCGAGGCCGCTTCGGCGAATTCGTTCGCCAGGGTCGAGGAAATCGAGTTACCGGCCGAGAACAGCGACCAGCTCAGTTCATGCGCGTTACCGATCACGAAGGTGACCGCCATGGTTTCGCCGAGCGCGCGGCCCAGGCCCAGCATCACGCCGCCGACCACGCCGTTGCGGGTATAAGGCAGCACCACCTTGCGCACCACTTCCCACTTGGTGCAGCCCAGGCCGTAAGCCGATTCCTTCAGCACGGTCGGGACGATCTCGAACACGTCGCGCATCACCGAGGAAATGAAGGGGATGATCATCACGGCCAGGATCAGGCCGGCGGTCAGGATGCCGATGCCCATGGTCGGGCCCTGGAACAGCTGGCCGATGACCGGCAGCTGGCCGAGGGTGGATTTCAGCAGCGGCTGCACATGGTCGGCGAACAGCGGCGCGAACACGAACAGGCCCCACATGCCGTAGATGATCGACGGCACGCCCGCCAGCAGCTCGACCGCGGTGCCCATCGGGCGGCGCAGCCAGACCGGGCAGATTTCGGTCAGGAAGAGCGCGATGCCGAAGCTGATCGGGAAGGCGACGGCCAGCGCGATCAGCGAGGTGGCGAGCGTGCCCCAGATCGCGATCAGGGCGCCGAATTTATCCTCGACCGGGTCCCACTCGACGGTGCTGATGAAGGAGGCGCCGAATTCCTTGAAGGCCGGCGCCGCACCGATGGCCAGCGAAATGATGATGCCCACCAGTGCGAGCAGCACGCTGGCGGCGAACAGGAAGGTAATCTTGTGGAAGAAGAAGTCCTGGATGCGCTGGTTGCGCATAGTCTTGCTGAGGGCGGCCTGCTGCTTGTCGGCGATGGCCGCGCCGGCTGGCTTGTCGAGGGCGACTGATGGGTGTGCGCTCATGTGATGTTCTTATATGGATGTACTGCTTTCAGGGACAAACAGGCGCCGCCGGCCTGATCAGGTGCCGGCGGCGGGGTGACTGCCTTACCAGACCGCCTTGCCCGAAGCGTCCTTCAGGTTGGCTTTCCAGGCGTCCTGGACCAGCTTGGTGACGGCGGCCGGCATCGGCACGTAGTCCAGGTCGGCGGCAGCGGCGCTACCGTTCTTGTAGGCCCAGTCGAAGAACTTCAGGACTTCCTTGCCCTTGGCGGCGTCGGCCTGCGACTTGTGCACCAGGATGTAGGAGGCGCCGGTGATCGGCCAGCTGGCCTTGCCCGGCTGGTCGGTCAGGACCACGGCGAAGCCCGGGGCCTTGGCCCAGTCGGCGCTGGCGGCAGCGGCCTTGAAGGCTTCGTCGTCAGGCTGGAGGAAGGCGCCTTCGCGGTTCTGCAGCTGGGTGTGCGACATCTTGTTCTTCTTGGCATAGGCCCACTCGACGTAGCCGATCGAGCCCTTGATGCGCTGGACGTTGGCGGCCACGCCTTCGTTGCCCTTGCCGCCCACGCCGACGGCCCACTTGACCGAGGTGCCGGCGCCGATCTTCAGCTTCCAGTCCGGGTTGGTCTTCGACAGGTAGTCGGTGAACAGGAAGGAGGTGCCCGAGCTGTCGGCGCGGTGGACGACGGTAATGTCGTCGGCTGGCAGCTTGACGCCAGGGTTCAGGGCCGCGATCGGCTGGGCGTTCCACTTGGTGATCTTGCCCATGAAGATATCGGCCAGCACGGCGCCGGTGAGCTTCACCTGGCCTGGGCCGACGCCCGGCAGGTTGACAATCGGGACCACGCCGCCCATCACGGCCGGGAACTGGAACAGGCCGGCGTCGTTCAGATCCTTGGCCGGCAGCGGCATGTCCGATGCGCCGAAGTCGACGGTTTTCGCCTTGATCTGCTTGATGCCGGCGCCCGAACCCACCGACTGGTAGTTCAGGCCGGTGCCGCTGGACGCCTTGTACATTTCCGCCCACTTCGCGTAGATCGGATAAGGGAAGGTTGCGCCGGCGCCGGTGATGTTCGCTGCCTGGGCAGTCGTCGCCAGGGTGGCGGCGGCAAGCGCGACGGTGAGGAACAGGTGCTTCATACGCATATCGATATCCTTTCAGGGTGTAGTGCGACACTGCATTTCCGGACGTCCGGCTTCATTGCAGCGCAGTCTACTGATTGAATATGACAAGTTAATGACATCGCAAAAATCCATGTCATCAAATCCATGACATGGGGTTTTGGGCGTGTCATACGCGTATTTCAGCCGCGTTTCATTCGTGTGACAGCTGAACTACAGCTGAACAGCGGCCACATCCACGCCCCGCGAAACGCGGTCCGCGCCATAGTGCCGTGTTACAGGAATGGCCGTCACACAATTGATGACACCTATCCTGACTCCCCTGGCAAGCGGCCCCGGCAGGCGACTTGTCAAGCGGCCCCGGGTGCAAAAAATCGGCCTGCCGCGCTCTTGTAAATACACCGGCGACTGCTATGCTCAAGGCATATCAACTCGATGGAGGGAATGCTGAAGAGCGTTTTTGTTATATGTTTAACATGTTTGTGTTTGCTATCATCAGCGGCATGGTTGGCCTGATTGCCTACGAAATCTTCCAGGAAGTCGGCGGCAGTTCGGAAGCCCTGCGCGATCACTATCACGAATAGTGCATGGCCCATCACGGGGCCAGACGTCAAGACGACAAAAAGCGGCGAGGCCCACGGGCGCTCGCCGCTTCGCTTTGGAACCGGCCATGCAAGGCGCATGCTGCGCGATGTGTCTCGACGTAAGCTTAGCGCAGCGCAGCTTAGCGTAAAAAGCGCGCCAGCGAGGTCATCGCGCCCAGGTCCAGGTTCAGGAACTGGAAGCCGGCCTTGAATTCGCCGTGGCTGAGGATGCAGTGCGTGACCTTGACGCGGGTGTTGATGGGAACGATGTTGCCATCGACCAGCAGGTCGAATCGCAATTGCGCCGTTTGCCCTGCCGGCACCGGGTTCGGCAGGTTGATACTGACGCCCTGGGCGCTGATGTCGGTGGTACGGCCCAGCACCGGAGCGCTGCCTTCGACGGCGAGCATGGCGCGGGTCTTGAATACTTTACGGGGGGACTGCCTTTGTTCTGTCACGAATTCACCAACTTGCCTATGGAACGATACCCATTATAGGTAAAAAGCGGCGGACCCGTCAGTCAATACGGGCCGCCGCCGTGGGTCAATACGGGGCCGCGCGCGGGCGCGGCACGCGCGCAATCTTGGGAGGATGGAGCTCAGTCCAGCTCGCGCAGCTTGCTGAAGGCCTGGTCGATGCGCTCGACGGCAATGATGTTCATGCCCTCGATCTTTTGCTTCGGCACGTTGGCCTTCGGGATGATCGCCACCGAGAAGCCCAGCTTGGCCGCTTCCTTCAGGCGCTCCTGGCCGCGCGGCGCCGGGCGGATTTCGCCGGCCAGGCCGACTTCGCCGAAGACGACCAACCCGCGCGGTAGCGGCTTGTTGCGCATCGACGAGTTAATCGCCAGCAGCACGGCCAGGTCGGCCGCCGGCTCGGCGATCTTCACGCCGCCCACCGCGTTGATGAACACGTCCTGGTCGAAGGCGGCGATACCGGCATGGCGGTGCAGCACCGCCAGCAGCATCGCCAGGCGGTTCTGTTCCAGGCCCACCGACAGCCGGCGCGCATTCGGCAGGTGGCTGGCGTCGACCAGGGCCTGGATTTCCACCAGCAGCGGGCGCGTGCCCTCTTGCGTAACCATCACGCAGGAACCCGGCACCTGGCTGTCGTGCTGCGACAGGAACAGCGCCGACGGATTCGACACGCCCTTCAGGCCCTTTTCGGTCATGGCGAACACGCCCAGCTCGTTCACCGCGCCGAAACGGTTTTTAATCGCCCGCACCAGGCGGAAGCTCGACTGGGTATCGCCCTCGAAGTACAGCACGGTGTCGACGATGTGTTCCAGCACGCGCGGCCCGGCCAGCGCGCCCTCTTTCGTCACGTGGCCAACCAGGATGATGGTGACGCCGGTCTGCTTCGCCACGCGGGTCAGCTGGGCCGCGCATTCGCGCACCTGCGACACCGAGCCGGGGGCGGCGGTCAGCGCGTCCGAATACAGGGTCTGGATCGAGTCGATCACCGCCACTTCCGGCTTCAAATCGGCCAGGGTGCCGAGGATTTTCTCGAGCTGGATCTCGGCCTGCAGCTTGAGCTCCTTGGCGTCGACCGCCAGGCGCTTGGCGCGCAGGGCGATCTGGGCGCCGGATTCCTCGCCGCTTACATATAAAGTACTGCGCACCGCGGCCAGGTTCGCCAGCGCCTGCAGCAGCAGGGTCGACTTGCCGATGCCGGGGTCGCCGCCGATCAGCACCACGCCACCCGCCACCAGGCCGCCGCCGAGCACGCGGTCGAATTCCTCGATGCCGGTGCCGAAGCGCGGCACGTCGATGGCTTCGATGTCGGCCAGCGACAGCACCGGCGCCGTCTGCGCCAGCGCCTTGTGGTGACTGGTCTGCGACATGCGGTTCACGCCCGCGGTTTCCACCGCCGACTCGACCAGCGTGTTCCAGGCCTTGCAGTCCGGGCACTGGCCCATCCAGCGGCTGCTGACGCTGCCGCATTCGCTGCACACAAACTGGGTCTTTGCCTTAGCCATGGGTTCCCATCCGTCCTTCGCTCACGCGCACGCGCGGCGCGAGTGCGCACATCAATTCATAGCCGATGGTGCCGGAAGCTGCTGCCACCTCGTCGATCGGCAAGCCGTCGCCCCACAGGGTGACCTTGCTGCCGACGCGGGCGTTGGCGACCGGCGTCAGGTCCACCGTCATCATGTCCATCGACACCCGCCCCACCACGCTGGTGCGCATGCCGTCGACGATCACCGGGGTGCCGTGCGGCGCGTGGCGCGGGTAGCCGTCGGCATAGCCGCAGGCCACCACGCCCACCTGCATGGCGCCGGTCGCCTCGAAGCGGCTGCCGTAGCCGACGGTGTCGCCGGCTTCCAGCTGCTGGATCGCGATGATCTCGCTGCTCAATGTCATGGTCGGGCGCAGGCCGAAGTCGTGCGCCGTACGCCCACCGCCCGGGGTGCCGCCGTACAGCATGATGCCGGGACGGACCCAGTCGTTCTGCAGTTCCTGGGCCAGCACTTCCTGGTGCAGCACGCCGGCCGAATTCGACAGGCTGCGCTCGCCGCCCAGGCCCTCGACGCCGGTGCGGAAGCGCCGCACCTGCTCGGAAATCGTCAGGCGCGGGTGTTCCAGTTCGTCGGCGTTCGCGAAGTGGGTCATGTGGGTGATGTTGCGCACGCCCGGGATCGCGCGCAGGCGCTTGTAGGCGGCGGCGTATTCGTCGGGGCGGAAACCGAGACGGTTCATCCCGGTGTTCATCTTCAGGTGCACGTCGATCGGGCGGTACAGCTGGGTGTATTCCAGCATCTTGATCTGCTCGAGCGAGTGCACGGTGCTGTTGATGTCGTGCTCGGCCAGCAGCGGCACGTCGGAGGCATCGAAGATCCCTTCCAGCAGCAGGATCGGCTTGGTCCAGCCGAGTTCGCGCAGGCGCAGGGCATTCTCGGTTTCGATCAGGGCCAGGCCGTCGGCCTGGGCGAAGCCCTTCATGCCGCGTTCCAGGCCGTGGCCATAGGCGTTCGCCTTCACCACGGCCCAGGCCTTGGACTGCGGGGCGCAGGCACGGGCGCGGGCCAGGTTATGCTGCATCGAATCGAGGTGAATGGTGGCGCAGAGGGGGCGTGGCATGGCAACTATATGGGGAAAGAGACCGGAAAAAGAAGAGAAACGGTATTAGGTGAAAGGCTCTATTTTACCGGACAGCCCCCCTTTCTGCCGGGGTGAATTCTTTGGCGAGCCACCCTTTCATGGTATAAAGCAACCCAGACTTGTTTTCAGATACTTTCGATGAACCGTGGTTTCTACACCATCATGGCGGCGCAGTTCTTCTCGTCGCTGGCAGACAATGCGCTGCTGTTCGTAGCCATTGACATCCTGGTGACGATGAACGCCCCGGCATCGCTGACGCCGTTGCTGAAGCTGTCGTTCGTGCTGTTCTATGTGCTGCTGGCCGCCTTCGTCGGCGCCTTTGCCGATTCGCTGCTCAAGGGCCGCGTGATGTTCATCGCGAACCTGATCAAGATCTTCGGCTGCGGCCTGATGTTCCTGACCGTCCATCCCCTGCTCTCCTACGCCGTGGTCGGCTTCGGCGCGGCCGTGTATTCGCCGGCCAAGTACGGCATCCTGACCGAACTCCTGCCACCGGAAAAACTCGTCGCCGCCAACGGCTGGATCGAGGGCCTGACCGTGATGTCGATCATCTTCGGCACCGTGCTCGGCGGCGCCCTGGTCAGCGACGCCGGCTCACGCCTGCTGCTCGGCTTCGGCATTCCCGGCATCGACAGCACCAGCGAAGCGGCGATGGCCGTGGTGGTGTTCATCTATATATTGGCTGCGCTCTTCAACCTGCGCATCCCCGACACCGGCGCGCGCTACGAGCACCAGGAGCGCAATCCGATGAAGCTGATCGCCGACTTCGCCAACTGCTCGGCCACGCTGTGGAAAGACAAGCTGGGCCAGATTTCGCTGGCCGTGACCACCCTGTTCTGGGGCGCGGGCGCGACCTTGCAGTTCATCGTGCTGAAGTGGGCCGAGCGCTCGCTGCACATGCCGCTGGATAAAGCCACCAGCCTGATCGGCGTTGTTGCGATCGGCGTGGCGGTGGGCGCGGCGCTGGCCGCGAAGATGATCCCGCTGAAGAAATCGCTGACCGTGATCCCGATGGGGATCTTCATGGGCCTGATCGTGACCGTGATGGTGTTCGTGCACGACGTGATCATCGCCTACCCGCTGCTGGCCATGATCGGCTTCCTGTCGGGCTTCTTCGTGGTGCCGATGAACGCGCTGCTGCAGCACCGCGGCCACGTGTTGATGAGCGCGGGGCACTCGATCGCGGTGCAGAACTTCAACGAGAACCTGTCGATCCTGACCATGCTGGCGATGTACGCGATCATGATCACCCTGAACCTCAACCTGAACGTGATTATCGTGATCTTCGGGCTGTCGATTGCGGGCATCACTTACCTGATCCTGCGGCGGCATCAGCTGAACCAGAAGCAGCATGATTCGCTGGCGTTGATTGGCGAGCATAAGCACTGATCGGCCCGCGACGTCTCCCGTACGGTGGGCACTCTGTGCCCACGCGGTTACGTGTCTATCTCTCGGATACGTGCATCAAAACTTCGCCCGCTGACGTCAGCAGTACTGCGGACGGTAGCGAGCGATGACGGTGCGGCCAACAATACCTGCAAACGCACGTACCGCGTGGGCACGGAGTGCCCACCCTACGGTCGAGGCCATTCGTCATAACGACATCACCACGCATCACCCGCCATAAGACGGCAAATAATGCGCAGCTGCAAATAATATTTGCTAATATTGCAATATTACCAAACAATATTTCGACTCACATTCGCCGGATAACGCAGCGCCGCCCGCTCGCGCCAATCGTTCGGTACGATGAACCCGCGCTCGATCTCTTCCACGTAGCCCGGTGTTTCACGCACTACCGCCACCAGCACCGGCGATCCCGATTCCTCGAACTGCGCCTCCAGCTCCGCATGCAGCTGCGCACGATTCAATAGCCCGGCAGCCTGCGTGGCGCGGAACGGCGCCAGCCATTGCAGCTTGGGCAGGATCAGGAAGGCATCGGCTCCGGTCGCGTCGAGTTCGTTCAGCGCGCACCAGAAGCCGCGGCAGTGGCCGGCCGTGATGCCGCTCATCGCCGCCCAGCTGCCGGCCGGATAGAACAGCCAGCCCTTCACCAGCGCCCGCGCCACCGTGACCGGGCGTGGCAGCAGGGCCTGGGCCGCCGGATGCGCGCCCAGCTCCAGCTGGCGCTCGAAGATCTTGCGCATCTTGGCGCCCAGGCTGTCGGCCAGGTTCGGACCGACCAGGGCGTCGAATTCCTGCCCCTGCCCGCCCTGCAGCAGATAGAACTTGGTGGCGAACTCGATGTGTTCCAGCGCATCCCGCCCGGCATCGAGCAGGAAGTCGAACTCGCCGACGGTGTCGTTGCGGCTGGCGCGCACCTGCAGGCCGTGTTCGACCAGGCGGCCCTGGTGCTGGAAATAAAAGGCCATCAGCTTTTCCGCGTACAGCCCGAGGCGGGTGTAGACGCGCGGGCCGAGCGCGGCGTCGAGCGCGGAAGGATCGTGGTCGAGGCCGACTAGCCAGCGCGCCGCCTCCTCCGTTACCGGCCCGAGCGAGGCGATGCGGCCCTGCCAGTGCGGAGCGGCGCCGTCGAGCAGGTCGGGAGAGTCGAGCAGCCAGGCCAGCGCCCGCACCCGTGCGCGCCGCAGGTGGGACCAGCGGCGGTGGAAGCTCGACTGGTAACTATCGGCCCCGTCGCGCATGCGCAGCCCGCGCGCGGCACAAGTCGGTCCAGGCCAGGGCCTTGTCGGCCCCGCGGCGCAGCAGCTCGCCCGGATGCAGGGTCGCCACCAGGTCGGCCTCGCCCAGCGCGTGCACGGCGCCGCGCGAACCGGCCAGCGGCTCCTGCAGGGGTTTGCCGAGCAGGCCGTTGGCGGCGATCTGGCCGAGGGTCAGCACGGTCGATGCCCCGGTAAGCGCCAGCTCGCGCTCCAGGAAGGGACGGCAGGCCGCCGCTTCCTCGAAGGTGGGCGCGCGGTCGCCGCCATTGGCGCTGGCCGGACGGCACTTGACCAGGCTGGTCACGTAGACCGTGTCCGGGCGCGAGAGGTCGACCGCGGCCAGCATGTTGTCCAGCAGCTTGCCGGCCTCGCCCGACAGCGGCTGGCCGGCCTTTTCGTCGGCGCTCGAGGTGGCGCCGGCGGCCACGAACCAGCGTGCCTGGCGCGCGCCGGCGCCGTACACCGGCTTGCGGGCGCCGTCGCCGCCCTTGCAGGCGCCGCAGCGCTTGCAGGTGGCGATCGCGGTGCGCAATTCGTCCCAGTCCATACGCGCGATCTCCTCGACCGAGGGACCGGTGTCTTCCTCGATCGGCGCGGGCGGTGGCGGCGGCGCCCAGGCGGGGGGCGGTGGAGCCGAGGTCATCGGTACCTCGCCCCAGGCCGGATCGCGCGGCGGCGGCGGGATGAAGCCCGGGGCCGGTGCCGGAGCGGATGCGGGGGCCGCCGCTACGGGGGCCGGCGCAGGTGCAGGTGCAGGGGCCGGCGCAGGTGCAGGTGCAGGGGCCGGCGCCGGCGCAGGTGCAGGGGCCGGCGCCGGCGCAGGTGCAGGCGCCGGTGCAGCCACCGGGGCTTCGGCCGCCGCCGCGTTGCCTTCCGGCGCAGCATCCGCACCCTGCGCCGCTACCGGCTGCGCGTCTTCCTGCGGCTGGCGGCGCAGGCGCCACAGCGGCGCAATGCCCATCTCCTGCAGGAAGACCTCGTCGCGTTCGCTCATGTTCATAAGTCCAGCCTCATCACGATCGCATCCTCGCGCTTGCCCTCATGCGCCGGATAATACCCCTTGCGCCGGCCGATCTCCCTGAAACCGTAGCGCGTGTACACGTGCAGGGCCCGTTCGTTCGAGGGCCGCACTTCGAGCAGTACCGATTCGGCGCCGCAGGCGCAGGCGCGGGCGCCGAGGGTGTCGAGCAACCAGCGCCCGAGGCCCGTGCCATGGCGCTCGCCGGCCACCGCCACGTCGAGCAGGTGGGCCTCGTCGAGCGCGTACATCAGCAGGAAGTAGCCGGCCAGCTTGCCGCCGGCGTCGCGCGCGACCCAGGCGTCGTAGCCGCTGGCGATGCAGTCGACGAAGTTCCCGCGCGTCCAGGGATGCGGGAACACGCTGCATTCGAGCGCGTACACCTCGTCGACGTCGCCGGCCTCCATCGGGGCCAGGGCCAGGCTGGCGTGCTGCATGCCCGTCATGCGCCGGCCTTGGCAGCGTTGATCGCCTGGCGCTCGGCGCTGGTGTAGGCGACCTTGTTGCGCAGGTAGAGCGGCTGGGCTTCGGCGGCCGGCAGGGCCTGGCCCGTGGCCAGCGCCGGCGCGGCCAGCACGGCCAGGTCGCGCGCATGCGGCACGATATCGGCATGGGCGCCGATGGCAAAGTCCTTGCCCTCGAAGGCTTGCGGATAGGCCGCGAAACCGTTGCCGCAGGCGGCCAGGCCATCGGTCGCCAGCGGCTGCACCGCTTCCGGCGCGCACAAGGCCGGCTCGGCGACCGTGGTCCAGCGAGCGCCATCGTAACGGTACTGCGCCCAATAAACCTCGTTCATGCGCGCGTCGAGCACCGCCAGCACCTCGGCGGCGCCAGTACGGGCGCGGCAGGCTTCGGCCATGGCGGCCAGCGTCACCAGCGGAATCACCGGCAATTCGGCGCCAAAGGCGAGGCCCTGGGCCACGCCGCAGGCGGTGCGCACGCCGGTGAACGAACCGGGGCCGGCGCCAAAGGCGACCGCCTCGCAATCGGCCAGCTTGATGCCGGCCTCAACCAGGAGTTCCTGCACCATCGGCAGCACGGACTGGGAATGGGTGCGCACGCCGCCGGATTCGCGCGACAGGACTTGGGAACCGCGATGGGTGTCAATAAGCAGCGCGCACGAGGCGAGTTCCGACGAGGTTTCGATGGCAAGGATGATAGGCATGCGGTATTTTACCGCGCCGCGGGATGGCGACCAAGGACCGGCCACGGCTGCCGCCCGATACCGATGCTGCCGGATTCGTCCGCGCGATGTAGAATTCGCCCATGCATAGCCTGACACTCGACAACGACAACCGCGACGCCGTCGCCGACGCCATTGCCGGCGAGCGCTGGGTCGTCGCCTGCCTGTGCGCCGCCTGGTGCGGCACCTGCAGCGGCTACCGCGCCGCCTTCGAAGGCATCGCCGCGCGCCACCCGGACAAGGTCTTCGTCTGGATCGACATCGAGGACCAGGCCGACGTGGTGGGCGACCTCGACGTCGAGAACTTCCCTACCCTGCTGGTCCAGCGCGACGACACGGTCGCCTTCTTCGGCACCATGCTGCCCGATCCCGCCGTGGCCGAGCGCCTGGTCAAGGCCCAGGCCGAGCTGGCGCCCGCCGAACTGGCGCGCCTGGCCCAGTCCAGCGCCGAGCGGCGCACGTGGCAGCGCGACTGCAACTTGCGCACCCTGCTGCAGGACGCCAGCTGAGGCCTGCGTCGAACAAGCCGGAAAGATTCAGTCGCCCGGCCCTTCGCCCGGCATGGTGTCGGCCATCAGGCGCAATTCCTCCGGCGTGAGTTCCTCGGGCTTCTTGTCCTTCAGGCCGTCGACCGCGTCGGACGATGGATGGGAGGGCTGGATGGCCCCGGCTTCGGCCCGTGCCCCTTGCGCCGCGTCTTCGGGGTTGCGGTCTTCGGCAGGCTGGATGTCGGTAGGCTGATTATTGGTGCTCATGTGACGCTCCTTGCGGGATGTTCGATGACGCCAGTCTGGCACAGCCCGGCGTCACACGGCGTCACCTAGCCTTGCGGCAAAGCCTGTTTCGGCAGCGTGAAGAACTCGATCCGGTTCAGCCATTTCACGTGGCGCGGTCCCGGCTTCGTGTCGGACAGCGAACGCAGCGCGTACGGTCCTTCGGCGGGCGGCAGCGGCTTGCCGTTCATGCTGGTGATGACCAGCACGCTGTCGCCGGCGCGGCCGTTGTAGAGCTCACCCCAGGAAAACAGCACCGCGTAGTTGTCGGTCGCGCGCACGGCCACGCCGGAATGGCGCAGCGCGTAGCGGTCGAGCTTTTGCACGCCGGCCGCGTCGAGCAGGTCGCGCAGCAGCACGCCACGGTAGCGCACCTCGGCCTGCTCGGCCTTGGCGCCGGCGCCGATGCTGCGGGTCTCGACCAGTTCGGTCTGCGGCAGCGCGGCGATCTCGGCCTGGGTGAAGCGGCGCGCCGCCGATTCACCGATCTTCACCTCGACGCCACTGTCCTGCGCAAACGCGAGGCCGGCCGCCAGCAGCAGCGGAAGGAAGAACCCGACACGCCATCCAGGACCGCCGGCGCGCGCCATCTTACTTACCGCCTTTGTACGATGGGAAGAAGACCTGCTGGCCTTCGACCTTGAACGCGGCGATCAGGCCCTGGCCTTCCGGCGAGGTGATCCACTCGACCAGCTGCATCGCGCCCTTGTAGTTCGCCTGCGGGAAGTTCTTCGGATTCACGGCGATGATGCCGTAGGGGTTGAACATCTTGGTGTCGCCCTCGACCGCGATCTGCAGGCCGGTCTTGGCGCGGTAGGCGATGTAGGTGGCGCGGTCGGTGAGCGTATAGGCGCGCAGTTCGGCGGCCATGGTCAGCACTTCGCCCATGCCGAGGCCGGCCGACACGTAGTTGGCGCCCTGCGGCTGGCTGCCCACCTGCTTCCAGTAGGCACGCTCCATCTGGTCGGTGCCGGAATTGTCGCCGCGCGAGATGAACTTGGCGCGGCTGGCGGTGATCTTCTTCATCGCGTCGAGCACGTCCTTGCTGCCCTTGATCTTCGCCGGGTCGCTTTCCGGACCGACGATGATGAAGTCGTTGTACATCACGTCGCGCCGGTTCACGCCATGGCCCTCGGCCACGAACTTGTCTTCGCTGGAGCGCGCGTGCACCAGGGTCACGTCGACGTCGCCGTTCTTCGCCAGTTCCAGCGCCTTGCCGGTGCCGACCGAGATTACGTTGACCTTGGAATTGGTCTTGGCCTCGAACTTCGGCAGCAGGTATTGCAGCAGGCCCGAGTTCTCGGTGCTGGTGGTGGTCGACAGCTTGATGACTTGCTGCGCGAACGCCGGTACGGCCGCAGCCAGCAGGAAGCCGAGTACGGCAAGGTGTTTCTTCAGGTGGGTCATGCTTCTCTCTCTAGGTTGACGTGCTTAAGTGTGTTCAATGGAATCCGTATTTGCGCAGGATGTCCTGGCCCTGCCGGCCCAGTACGAAGCGCAGCAGGCGCTCGCCCTCGCCCGACCCTTTGCGCGCCGCGATGCCATAGCTGCTGCGCACGTTCAGGCTGTCGGGAATGCGCAGCGTCGCCAGGCGCGGCAAGGCCTGCGTCACCAGCACGGCATTCGTGCAGTACATGATGTAGGCGTCGGCGCGGTCCTGCTCGAAGGCCGTGATGTAGGGCAGCGTGCTATTCGGGTCGAGATTGGCGGCGCCCGACAGCTTCAGGGCCTTGGCATCGAGCACGGCGTACAGGCCGGGCTGCTGCGCGTCGGCCTTGCGGAAGAACTGCCAGGTGTAGTCGCCCATCGGGTCGCTGACCGGGGTCGATGTCGCCAGGCGCAGCGCCGGAGAGCGCAGGGTGTCGAGCAGGTTCTCGGCGCGCAGGCCGGCCTGCGGCGTCGAGACCACGCACAGGTCGTTATGGGTGAACACCGCCGATTCGCCCAGCAGGCCGCTTTTCGCCAGTGCTTCGGTGTGTTCGCTGGCCGCCGAGGCGAACACATCGGCCTGGCGTCCGCCCTCGATTTCCTTGCGCAGCTTGCCGGAAGGGCCGTACCGGGCGTCGAAGGTGGCGCCGCCCGAGGCGCGATAGGCGGCCAGGAGGTCGCCAAAGGCCTGGCGCAGGCTGCCGGCGGCGAGCAGCACGGGTGCGCTCGCGGACGCAGGCTGTGCCGGTTCGCTTTCCTGCGCCAGCGCCGCCGAGGGCAGCAGCGATGGCAACAGCGCGGCCAGCGCCAGCGCGCCGCCTGCACGCTTCATGCTCGCCTCGTGCGCTTGCTACTATCCCGCCCCATGGCATCCCTCGGTGTCCTATCGATGTGCTATGGTAAGCCGCCCTCAGAAACTTTCAATATGAACATGATTGCATATGTTGCACGTTAAGCTTGCCTACACCTTCGCCGATTCGGCCGCCCTGCGCTCCCAGCTCGACAATCCCTTGTTCGACATCCTGACGGCGATCCACGGTGCGGGTTCGGTCGGCCAGGCGGCAATCACGCTCGGCCTGTCCTACCGCCACGTGTGGGGCGAGCTGAAAAAGTGGGAATCCGCGCTGGCCTCGGAACTCATCGTCTGGGAACGCGGCAAGCGCGCGCGCCTGTCGCCGTTCGGCGAAAAGCTGCTGTTTGCCGAGCGCCGTGCGCGCATGCGCGTGCTGCCGCAGATCGAGAACCTGGTGGCCGAGATGGAACGCGAGTTCGCGCTCGCCTTCGACCCGGGCGCCCACGTGATCCCAATGTACGCCAGCCACGACCTGGCCCTGCCGCGCCTGAAGGAATTCATGGGCCGCAGCGCCAAGCTGCACCTGGACCTGCAGTTTCGCGGCAGCGTCGAATGCCTGGAAGCACTGGAACGCGGCGAATGCCAGCTGGCGGGCTTCCACGTCAGCGAAGACCGCGCGCCCGGCAGCATGACCCAGAAGGCCTTCAAGTCGCTGCTGAAACCGGGGCGCCACAAACTGATCAACTTCGTCGGCCGCCAGCAGGGATTGATGGTCGCGCGCGGCAACCCGAAAGCCATCCACGCCGTGCCGGACCTGGCGCGCCCGGACGTGCGCTTCGTGAACCGGCAAGTCAATTCCGGCACCCGGCTGCTGGTGGAACAGCTGCTGCGCCAGGCGGCGATTGCCACCACCAGCGTGCGCGGCTTCGATACCGCCGAGCCGACCCATCTGTCGGTGGCCGCGGCGGTGGCCTCGGGCCTGGCCGATGCCGGCTTCGGCATCCAGGCCGCCGCCGTCGAGTTCGGGCTGGATTTCATTCCAGTGATGCGCGAGCAGTATTATTTTGTCTGCCTGAAGGAAGCCGTCGACGCCGCGCCGATCGCGGCATTGCGCGAACTGCTGGCGCGCAGCGAGTGGCAAAGCCTGACGGCGGACCTGCCCGGCTACGACACCACCGGCGCCGGCCAGGTCGTGTCGCTGAGCCGCGCCCTGCCCTGGTATTCCTTCCGCAAACCCAAGTGACGAGCCGGTATGAATGAAGAGCTGCCGCAAGCCGTGCAAGCGGACATGGCCCGGGCGCCGCTGCGCTTCGACCGCGCCGAGTGGGCCGCCGCCTTGGCCGACCTCGGCACCTTCATTCCCTACGTGGTCGCCTACGTGAGCGTGCTCGGAATGGACCCGGTCGGCATCCTGCTCGCCTTCGGCCTGGCCCTGGTCGCCTGCGGCTTGCTCTACCGCACGCCGCTGCCGGTGCAGCCGATGAAGGCGGTCGGCGCGGTCGCGCTGGCACAGGCAGCCACGATTTCCGTCGGCGCAATCGTCGCGGCCAGCCTGGTCACCGGGGTGCTGTGGCTATTGTTGGGACTGAGCGGCGCCGCCAGCCGCCTGGCGCGCATGATCCCGCGCGAAGCGGTGCTGGGCGTGATGCTGGGCCTGGGCATCTCCTTCATGCTGCAGGGCCTGCGCATGATGGGCAGCGACTGGCTGGCGGCCGTGGCGGCGCTGGCGCTGGCCGTGATACTGAGGAACAGCCGGCTGTTCCCGGCGATGCTGGTCCTGCTCATCGGCGGCCTGGCCTATGGCGTGCTGCGCCAGCCGGCGCTGTGGGAGGGCGCGTCGTTCGGCTTGCACCTGCGCCTGCCCGCGCTGGCCGTGATGGACCTGCACTGGACGGATTTCGTCACCGGCACCCTGCTGCTGGCCCTGCCCCAGCTGCCGCTGACGTTGGGGAATGCCGTCATCGGCGTCACTGAGGAAAACAACCGCCTGTTCCCGGACCGCGCCACCAGCGTGCGCAAGGTGTCGGTGTCGACCGGCGTGATGAACCTGGCCGGCGGCGCCATCGGCGGCGTGCCGATGTGCCACGGCGCCGGCGGCATGGCGGCCTACGCCGCCTTCGGCGCCCGCAGCGGCGGCGCACCGGTCATCTTCGGCGCCACGCTGGTGGTGCTCGCCTTGTGCTTCAGCGGCGCCATCGGTTTCCTGCTGCAGGCCGTACCGGCAGCAGTGCTGGGCGCGATCCTGTTCCTCACCGGCGCGCGGCTGGCAATCGGCAACGCGCCGCGCACGCGCGACTGGCGTGTGCTGCTGCCGGTGGCGCTGACGGCGGCGGCGGCCCTGTGGAATGTCGGGCTGGGGCTGGTGGTTGGCGTGGCGGCGCACTGGATCTGCCGGCGGTCTGACACTGCCGAATATTTCCACAAAAAGGAATAATCCAATGCTAGTATTTAGCAATATTTTATTCCATAATAAGCAGCCGCAGTGCCGCTGAACAAGGAGATATACCAGATGAGAACCGCGCTTTCCGCCGTCGTACTCGCCGTTGGACTCTTTTCCTTGCCTCCTCTGCCGGCGTTCGCCCAGGATACCGATGCCAGCAAACGGCAGATCGAACAGGTGGTCGAGCGCTTCCGCACCGCGATCACCGACAAGGACCCGGCCGCCTTCATGCAGCTCTTCCTGCGCGAAGATATCACCTGGAACGTCGTCTACACCGACGACAGCGTCAAACGCTACAACGCCAGCCTGAAAGACCCGAACATTCCCCTGGCGACCCGGGTCCAGGGCGGCAGCCCCAGGACCTTCATCGACAGCATCGCCAGGTCGAAACAGGCGCGCTCCGAGGTCATCTCCAACGTGCGCATCGATACCGACGGCGAGATCGCCCAGGTCTGGTTCGATTTCGCCTTCATGACCGGCGACTACAAGAGCGCCTGGGGCAAGGAAAGCTGGCAGCTGTTGCGCACCGACGCCGGCTGGAAGATCGCCGCCGTGGTCTGGTCGGCGCAAGAGAATCCGAACCCGCGCTGAGCACCCTCAGGCCAGGCGCAGCGGCAAGCTGCGCAGGCGTTTCCCCGTCAATGCGAACACCGCCGCCGCCACGGCCGGCGCCAGCGGCGGCACGCCCGGCTCGCCCACGCCCTCGGGCGGCTCGGCGCTCGGCACGATGATGGTCTCGACCACGGGCGTGCGGTCCATGCGCAGCACCGGGTAGTCGCCGAAGTTCGACTGCTGCACGCGCCCGTCCTGGATGGTGATCTCGCCGGCCAGCGCCGCCGACAGACCGAACACCACCGCCGACTCCATCTGCTGGGCCACGATGTTCGGGTTCACCACGATACCGCAATCGATCGCGCACACCACGCGGTGCACGCGGATGTCCGTCCCCTCCACCGACACCTCGGCCACCTGCGCCACGATGCTGCCGAAGGACTGGTGCAGCGCCACGCCATGCGCGCGCCCGCTCGGCGCCTCGCCGGCAGCGCGCACGGCAGCTTCCAGCACCGCCAGGTGGCGCGGGTGCCGGGCCAGCAGCGCGCGCCGGTAAGCCACGCCGTCCTGCCCCGCCGCATGCGCCACTTCGTCGAGAAAAGCCTCCTTGAAAAAGGCATTGTGCGAGTGCCCCACCGAACGCCAGTAGCCGAGCGGTACGGCACTGTCGACGATCACGTGGGCGATGCGCTGGTTCTCGATCTCGTACTGCATGTCGTACTCGCCCTCGGCCGTGGTCTTGTCCGGCCCCATGCCGGGCAGGCCCAGGTTGCGCGGGAAGTACTGGTGGCCGATGGCGCCGCTGGCCGACTTGTTGTTCCAGGCGAGGATACGCCCTTGCGCATCGAGCCGCGCCGTGAAGCGCGCCAGCGCCGCCGGGCGGTAGACGTCGTGGCTGGTGTCGTCCTCGCGGGTCCAGATCAGCTGCACCGGCTTGCCATGGCTGGCCATGGCCACCGCGACTGCCTGCGCCACCATGTCGCCTTCCAGCCGGCGCCCGAAGCCACCGCCCAGCAGCATCACCTCGATGGCGACGTCCTCGCGCGCCACGCCGGCTACCTTGGCGGCCACGTCGACCGCGATGCTCGGCACCTGGGTCGAGGCCCACAGGCGCACCTTGCCGTTCGCCACCTGCGCGGTGCAGTTCACCGGTTCCATGGTGGCGTGGGCCAGGAAAGGCGCGCGGTATTCGGCGCTCACGGTGCGGGCCACGCCGCGCACGTCCTGGGTGCCGGATTCGAAATAGGCGTAGCCCGACTCGTTGTCGAGCGACTCGGCAAGGCCCCGGTAGATCGCTTCCGACGACAGCCTGGCATGCGCGCCCTCGTTCCAGGTGACGGGCAGCCCGGCGGCGGCCTGCTTCGCCTGCCACCAGCTGCGCGCCACCACGGCCACGCCGGCGCCGGCGCCCGAGAACGCGCCCAGCGACGACGAAAAGTCGACCACGCCGGTCACGCCCGCCATGCCTGTCACGGCCGCGGCGTCGAACGAGGCGACGGTGCCGCCGATCACCGGCGACATCTTCACCGCCGCGTACAGCATGCCTTCAGGCCGCGCATCGATACCGAAGCGCGCGCTGCCATCGACCTTGCCGGGCGTATCGCGGCGCGGCACCGGCTTGCCGATCAGGCGGAATGCGCGCGGCTCCTTCAGCTTCACATCCGACGCATCGATACCGGCGCCCACCTCGGCCGCACGTGCCGCCAGGCTGGCGTACGCCGCGCGGCGGCCATCGCGGTGGATCACGTAGCCGTCCTCGGTGCGGCAATGCGCGACCGGCGATTTCCAGTCCTCGGCCGCGGCCTTCACCAGCATGGCGCGCGCCACGGCGCCGGCTTCGCGCATCGGCGCCCAGGCATCCTTGACGCTGGTCGAACCGCCGGTGAACATGATGCCGAGTTCGCGCCCGACCTTCGACAGCATCCACTGCACGCCGTCCTTCACGTTGCCGCGCTCGTCGGGGTGGAAGGGCAGGTTCTCGCGCAGCACCGCCAGGTTGCCGAAGATCTTGTCGATCGGCGCCGGCGCGATGTCTACCCGCGCCAGCGGCATGTCGAGCTCCTCGGCTACCAGCATCGGCAGGGCCGTGTGCACGCCCTGTCCCATTTCGCTGCGCGGCACCACCACCGACACCGTGCCGTCGGGATGCAGCGCGACCCAGCCGTTCAACGCCACCACACCCTTCTCGACCGGCAGCGGCACCGAAGTATGCAGGCGCTGGCGCGGCGCCTGCATGCCCCAGCCGACCAGCAGCGCGCCGCTCCCCAGCAGGCCGCCCAGCAAGAAGCGTCGGCGCGAACGGCGCGGCGCCCCATGCTGCGCAGGCTCAGGAGCTGGATCGATGCTCGTGTTGCTCGGATTGTCTCTCATGCGTGTCCTGTCCCCAGTCTGCCAGCAGCGCTTCCGGCCCCAGCGGCCGTCCGTACAGGAACCCCTGCGCCCGGTTGCATCCGTGGCGCAGCAGGAAGGCTGCCTGTTGTTCGTTTTCCACCCCCTCGGCGATCACCGAGAGGTTCATGCTCTTGCCCAGCTGGATGATGGCGATCGCGATCGCCTCGTCGTCGGCATCGGCCGGGATGTCCTTGATGAAGCTGCGGTCGATCTTCAGCACGTCCACCGGCAGCTGCTTCAGGTAGGCCAGCGACGAGTAGCCGGTGCCGAAGTCGTCGATCGCCAGCCCCACGCCCAGACCGTGCAGCTCGCCGATGAAGGCGGCGGCGTCGCCGGTGTTCATGATGACCGATTCGGTCACCTCCAGCTGCAGCCGGCGCGGCGCCAGGCCGGTCGCCGCCAGCGCGCGCGCAACCAGCGGCGTCATCGCGCCGCGCTCGACCTGGCGCACCGACAGGTTCACCGCCATCTTCGGCACCTGCAGGCCGGCCGCGTCCCAGCGCGCCATCTGGTGGCAGGCCTCGATCAGCACCCATTCGCCCAGCTGGTTGATGAAGCCGGTGTCCTCGGCCATCGGGATGAAGCGCGCCGGACTCACCAGCCCCAGCTCGGGATGGCGCCAGCGCACCAGCGCCTCGACCCCGATCAGGCGGCCGCTGTCGATTTCCACCTGCGGCTGATATTGAAGAAAAATCTCCTGGCGCTCGATGGCGCGGCGCAGCAGCGCTTCCATGCGCAGGCGCTCCACGCCCTCGCCGTCCATGGCCGGCGAATAGAACTGGTAGCCGTTGCGCCCGCGCGCCTTGGCCTGGTACATGGCCACGTCGGCATGGCGGATCAGGAGGTTCGCATCGAGCGCGTCCTGCGGATACAGGGCCACGCCGATGCTGCCGGTGACGAACAGCTCGTGGCCGGAGACCAGGAAAGGCTGCTCGAACAGCGCCACCATCTTCTGCGCCACCTGGGTCGCGCCGTACTGGCCATCCACGTGTTCGAGCAGGACGACGAATTCGTCGCCGCCCAGGCGCGCCAGGGTGTCGCCCTCGCGCAATCGCCCGCTCAGGGCGCTTGCGACCTCTTTCAACAGCCGGTCGCCGGTCTGGTGCCCGAGCGTGTCGTTGACGTTCTTGAAGCGGTCGAGGTCGATGAACATCACGGCCAGCTGCTGGCTCTCGCGCGCCGCGCGGCCGATCGCATGCAGCAGGCGGTCCTGGAACAGCAGGCGGTTCGGCAGGCCGGTGAGCGGATCGTGGTGGGCCAGGAAGTCGAGCTGCTCCTGCGATTCCTTCAGGCGCGTGATGTCGCTGAACACGCCCACGTAATGGGTCAGCACGCCCTCGTTGTTGCGCACCGCCGATACCGTCAGCCACTCGAGAAAGACCTCGCCGTCCTTGCGGCAGGACCAGACTTCCCCGCGCCAGAAGCCGCCGGTCTGCAGTTCCTGCGCCAGGTTCGTGTAGAACGCATCGTCATGGCGGCTCGAACGGGTCATGTCCCAGGGCTGGCCGATCGCCTCGGCTTCGGTATAGCCGGTGATCGTCGTGAAGGCCGGGTTCACCGCGACGACGATGCCGTCGGTGTCGGTCACCATCACGCCGTCGGCGATGTGGGCGATCACGGTGGCCGACAGGGCCAGCTCTTCTTCCGCTTCCTTGCGCTCGGAGATGTCGGCGAAGACCCAAACGTTCCCCGCCTCCGGGTGGCCGGGCACGAGCGAGCTGCCGCTCACCAGGCACCATAGCAGGCTGCCGTCGCGGCGCCGCATTTGGCGCTCGTGGCGCGCGTCCGCTCCACGTGCCAGAATCGGGAAAAACACATCCTCGGCGCGCGCATGCTCGTCCTGGCTGGCGAACAGCCTCGATGCCGGCTGGCCGACCAGGCTGCCGTCGGGGTAGCCGAACAGGTCTTCGGCGCGGCGGTTGGTCGAGACGATGCGCCGTTCGCGCGTAAACACCACGCCGAACATCACGTTGTCGAGGATCGCGCCCTGCTCGACCAGCAGCGCCTCGATGCGCATTTCGTTGTGCTTGCGCTCGCTGATGTCGGAGATGATGCCGTCGAC
Source organism: Massilia sp. IC2-278 (assembly GCF_020708045.1). Classification (GTDB taxonomy): domain Bacteria; phylum Pseudomonadota; class Gammaproteobacteria; order Burkholderiales; family Burkholderiaceae_D; genus Telluria. The sequence goes on along the minus strand of NZ_JAJFES010000001.1, from coordinate 155,776 downwards.
GCGGAAATCGGGGTCGCCCGGCCGGCCCTGCGGCTGGCCGCTTTCCATCACCCAGCGCTCCAGGCCATGGGCGTCGACGATGCGGTATTCGATTTCGTAGCTGCGCCCGGTATTGATCGCCTCGCGCGTGATGCGGCGCTGCAGGCGCCGGTCTTCGGGACAGACGATGTTCGACCAGTCCTCGGTGGTGCCGCGCATCAGCTTCGCGGCCGGGTAGCCCGAGATGTCCTCAATGGCGTCGCTGACGAACTCGATGGCGCCGCCGGGGTGGGCGCGGAACACGGCGCCCGGCACCTGGTTGACGATGGTGCGGAACTGCTCCTCGCGGCGCGCGATGTCGACGAACAGGGTGCGGATCGCGGTGCGCATGCGCTCCATCTGGCGCCCGAGCCGCGCCAGTTCGCCCTTGGCCTCGAGTTCGAGCGGAGTATCGAAGTCGCCGCGCGAGAGGCGGTCGGAAAAGGCGGACAGCGCGCGCATCGGGCGGTGCAGGCGGCGCCGCAGGAAGGTCACGATGAGCGCCAGCGACAGCACCACCTGCAGCGCCAGCACCAGCGCGTAGTTGCGCTGCTTGTGGCGCAGCCCCTGCTCGCTTTGCAGGTCGTCCATCTCGATGATCACCTGGCCGATCGGCTGGCCGCGCACCACGATCCGGCGCTCGGCGCGCAGCACCCGGCCCAGCGGACGTGCCGGCGCGCGGGCGTCGATCAGGCCGGCGCCGGCGCTGCCGGCCACGCCGCGCACCTCGATCCGCACCACCGAGGGGTCGCGCATCACCGAATCGACCAGCGAGCGGGCGGCATCGGTGTTCATGTTCCAGAGCGATTCCTGGATGCCGAGGGCGAGAATTTCGGCATTGCGCTGCAGGGTGGCGTCGAGTTCGGCCACGGTGGCGCGCCGTTCCTGCACCGCCAGCAACAGGTAGCCGGCAGCCAGGGCCGGGATCACCAGGCCGCAGACCACCACGATGATGAGCGCGCCGTAGACCGAGCTGCCGTATAAACGGCTCAGTCTGGACGGAAGTGCGCGCAAGTCAATCGGGGACATCATCGGGCCGCGGTAATGTGGGCCGGCTCGGCCGGCTGTCGGGTGTGCGAAAGCCCACGATTATGCACAGTTAATTGCCACCAGTCACCATGCGTTGGAGCGGCACAACCACCTGACACCGCTAGTCGCTGCACGCATGGCGACTGCCGGTGTCGGCTCCATGATCGCACACGGCGCGTCAATACTACAGCCGGGCTTCAACCGTGCTCAGGTATTGTCGAAACGATCAGGTATTCCGGCGCGGATAGCCCTGGGCCAGGATGCGCTGCCACACGACTTCCTTCTGCGCGGCATCCATCGAGACCCAGTTCGCGACTTCGGCCACGGTACGGCCGCAGCCGCGGCAGATTTCGTCGAAGGTGGTCGAGCATACCGCGACGCAAGGTGTGTCGGGACGCTGCGGAACCGGCGCCGGCGGCTTAGCGTGCTGGTCCGACATCGAGCTTGTCCCAGCCTTCGTGGCCCAGTTTTTCCATAGTCTCGATATTGCGTTCGAAGATCTCGGCGGCGTCCGGGAAGGCCTCGACGGCGCGCTCGATGCTGTCTTCGCGCAGCAGCTGCAGGATCGGATACGGCGCGCGGTTGGTGAAGTTCTCGATGTCGTTCTTGTCGGTGTCGGCGAACTGGTACTCCGGATGGAAGCTGGCCACCTGCAGCTCGCCGTCGAGGTGCATGTCCTCGACCGCGGCGTCGGCCACGTCGAGGAATTCGTTGTAGTCGAGGAAATCATCGAGCACGAAAGGGTGGATCAGCAGCGTGGTGTCGGTTTTCTCGGCCGGGGTATCGGACAGCAGCTGCAGCTCGTCCATCAATTGTTCGAGCAGCTCTTCGGGCGTGCGCGCCGGCGACACGACGTAGCGCACCTGCTCCTTCACATACACCGACTTGGCGAACGGACACAGGTTCAGGCCGATGACGGCTTTCTCCAGCCAGCGGCGGGTGGCGGCGACGATCGCGTCGTCGTCGGCGTTCAGGTTGGGCTTGCTCATGTAGTGCTTTCGATAAGAAGAAACGCCTGGGGCGAAAGCGCGATTGTACGCAGAGTTTGCGTGCGCTCATAGACCGGCAATGCGCGCCGGGTAAGTTGGAAACGTCAGCAGGCAGGCCGGATCGCCAGGTCGATTGACGTTCCGGAAAGGCAGCCACACTTCAGTTTATTGCTTCAAGGAATATCTTCCGCACGGCAATTTTTCGCATACCCGGCGGGAGTACCTTGGCAGGAAACCGATACTCTCCTGCGTCGATACCAAATAAAGATGCGATACCCCGTCAAAAAGTTCCATAAAGTATTGCCTGTTAGCATATTGAGTAGACAGAAAAATTTGTAACCGAGGGGACTTATTGCTTGACTGTCTCAACAGCCCCTCCTTACACTGCCCCCTTATCGTCAGTCCCGCCGTTCCTGGACGCAACACTGGAAAGCCAACAACGACATGACCCGCTACACTTCCCTTGCCGCTGCGATCGTGCTGCTGTGTTCCGCACCGCTCGCCATGGCCATCGATGCCGCGCCGGCGAATGCCACCGTAAGCGCCACCCTCTCCCGCACCGCAGGTCCGGCCACCGCCGCCTCGCTGAAGGTCGACGAATACAAGGAAACCGACGTCTGGGGCCGTATCCGCAGCGGTTACGCCATTCCCGACATCAACAACAACCTGGTCGAGCGCCACGCCAAGTCGTACAGCGCCAAGCCGGAGTACATGGCCCGCATTTCCGGCCGCGCCTCGCTCTACATGTACCACGTGGTGCAGGAGCTGGAAAAGCGCGGCATGCCGACCGAACTGGCCCTGCTGCCGATCATCGAATCCGCCTTCAACCCGCAAGCCCTGTCGAGCGCCGACGCCGCCGGCATCTGGCAGTTCGTGCCGGGTACAGGTAAAGACTTCAACCTGAAGCAGAACATGTTCAAGGACGAGCGCCGCGGCGTGCTGGCCTCGACCGACGCTGCCCTGACTTACCTGCAGCGCCTGTACACCATGTTCGGCGACTGGCAGTTGGCCCTGGCCGCCTACAACTGGGGCGAAGGCAACGTGCAGAAAGCCATCAAGCGTAACCAGGAAGCCGGCAAGCCGACCGACTTCGAAAGCCTGGCCGACCTGATGCCGGCCGAGACCCGCAATTACGTGCCGAAGCTGCAGGCCGTGAAGAACATCGTCGCCAACCCGGGCCAGTACGGCGTCAATTTGCCGGTGATCGACAACCAGCCTTATTTCACCGCGGTCGACAAGACCAGCGACATCGACATCGCCGTGGCCGCCCAGCTGGCCGAAATGTCGCTCGCCGAATTCAAGGCCCTGAACCCGCAGTTCAAGCGCCCGGTCATCACCGGCGACGAAAAGACCAAGATCCTGCTGCCGAAGGAAAACGCGGAAAAGTTCCACCTGAACCTGGCGCAATGGGGCCAGGCGCTGTCGAGCTGGACCACGCACAAGATCACCGGCGCCAAGGAAAGCATCACCTCGCTGGCATCGAAGTTCGGCACCACCCCGGAAATCATCCGCCAGGCCAACAATATTCCGGCGCAAACCCGCCTGAAGGCCGGCTCGACCATCCTGGTGCCGAAGACCTCGGCCAGCATGCACAGCGACATCGCCGACAACATCGTCGAGAACGCCGTGATGGCCCTGGAAGCCGACCGCGGCGAGAAACGCAGCGGCGCGCGCACCCAACGCTACAAGAGCAAGTCGGTGGCCGTGTCCAGCAAGCGCAAGCACCGCTGAGACGCCCCCAGGCGGGCCAAGCACCCGCTTTCCTGCCCTCCTCGCCAGGCAGCGGACTTTTATCAAGTCCGCTGTTTGCGCAACATCAAATGGACGGCGCTGTGCAAGCAGATCGATTCTGCTGTATAGTGTCGTTTGTGCGCTGCAAAATGAACGTGATTCCTGAGTCGCCAGACTCATGGCCGTGGCAGCGTCAGTACCGATTTACTAGCAGCTTCGCAAGCCAGGCGTATCAATCAGATACCCTCCCATAAAGCCCTCCCGCCCTGCGTGTCGCACCTTGACACCGTCCCGGCGCAAAGCTTTTGTGCCGAAATTTCTTTCATTTTTGAGTCATTTCGTTGTGTTGGTTCGCGTTGCTATTTTGCGCTCCGAAATCATCCATGAGCGCTGATTTCTACCGAAAGAAAATTAAACAATGAGTTTTGAAGCACTAGGTCTCCACGCGTCCCTCGTCCAGGCAGTCGCCGCAGCCGGTTACACCAAGCCGACGCCAGTCCAGGAACAGGCCATCCCTGCCGCCATCGGCGGCCGCGACCTGCTGGTCTCGTCGCAAACCGGTTCGGGCAAGACCGCGGCATTCATGCTGCCGGCCCTGCACAAGCTGGCCAGCGCCGAGCCTGCACCTGCCGGCCGCACCCCTGCGCAAGAAGCGCAGTCGGCCCGCTCGCGCGGCGAGCGCGTTCGCTTTACCGCCGCCAAGCCGAAGATGCTGGTCCTGACCCCGACCCGCGAATTGGCCCTGCAAGTGACCACCGCGACCGAGCAGTACACCACCTCGATGCGCCGCATCCGCGCCGTCTCGATCCTGGGCGGCATGCCTTACCCGAAGCAGATGCAACTGCTGGCCAAGAATCCTGAAATCCTGGTCGCAACCCCAGGCCGCCTGATCGACCACATGGAATCGGGCAAGATCGACTTCTCGCAACTGGAAATCCTGGTGCTGGACGAAGCCGACCGCATGCTGGACATGGGCTTCATCGACGACATCGAGAAAATCGTCGCCGCGACGCCGGAAACCCGCCAGACCATGCTGTTCTCGGCAACGCTCGACGGCGTGGTCGGCAACATGGCGCGCCGCATCACCAAGAATCCGCAGACGATCCAGATCATGAGCGCGGCCAACCGCCATGAAAACATCGTCCAGCGCGTGCACTTCGTCGACGACCTGTCGCACAAGAACCGCCTGCTCGACCACCTGCTGCGCGACGACACGATGGACCAGGCCGTGGTCTTCACCGCCACCAAGCGCGACGCCGACATGATCGCCGACCGCCTGAACATCGCCGGCTTCGCAGCCGCCGCGCTGCACGGCGACATGCACCAGGGCGCGCGCAACCGCACCCTGGACAGCATGCGCCGCGGCCAGGTGCGCGTGCTGGTGGCCACTGACGTTGCCGCCCGCGGCATCGACGTGCCGACCATCACCCACGTGGTGAACTACGACCTGCCGAAGTTCCCTGAGGACTACGTGCACCGTATCGGCCGTACCGGCCGTGCAGGCCGCAACGGTCTCGCCATCTCGCTGGTGAACCACGCCGAAGGCATCAACGTCAAGCGCATCGAGCGTTTCACCAAGCAGCTGATTCCGGTCAACGTGGTGGAAGGTTTCGAGCCGAAGCGTGCCGCACCGGCATCGCGCGGCGGCGCCCGTCCCGGCTGGAAACCAGGCGACGGCCGCAGCGCCGCCAAGCCGGGCCAGCGCAGCTTCAGCAAGCCTTACGGCCAGCGTGATGGCGCACCGCAGGGTGGCGGTTACAACCGGGACGCCGGACCGCGCGAAGGTGGTCATAACTCGGCACCGCGTGAAGGTGGTTATAACCGCGACGCGGCACCGCGTGAAGGCGGCTACAACCGTGACCGCGGCTACAACCGCGACGCAGCGCCGCGCGAAGGCGGCCAGCGCCGTGAAGGCGGCTTCCGCAGCGGCAACGCGCATCCGCGTTCGTTCGAAGGCGCGCGCCGCACTTTCGGCGACAACTGATCGCTGACGTGATCTGAATAAAGAACGGCTGCTATGGCAGCCGTTTTTTTTCGTCCCTGTATGTCGTCGCACGACATACACCCTGCTGCCTGGGGCTTACGTTATGACGCGCCTATAAATTCATATCGGGAATGCCTGGCAAAACTCGCGTTTGCATTGATAAACGAACTCGTACACTTAAGCATTCCGACTGTCCGCTATCGGCCAAAAACAGATGTCAACGCATGCCGTGTCCTAGGCTGATATGACTATTGGACAGAGGGAGTTTCCACATTAAGCATGCTTAACTTCTCTAGTTAAAAAGGACGATTTTTATCGTCAAAAAGCGGTCAACGTGCGCTGGCAACGTTCCATTGCCACATCCTCCGCCGCACGGCCAGCATTTGGAGCGCTCGTCAGCGTCGGGTACGAACCAATTTCTTTGAAGTATGCGACGCCGCGCTCGGTGCACCTAGCGACATTGTCTCCACTATTGCTGCCACTGTCGGCTGCGATTTCAGGCGCTTTGTTACCGCATCCCACCAATGCTAACGCGACAACTGCTAGACCAATCATGTGCTTCATCATTCCCCTCAATTCTTATAAGTTCTGCAATCTTAGTTTAAATTGATTGTTTCGTTTTAACAAGATAATACGATTTGGTCGTTACACGGTAGTACAGTGGCAATGCAGCTGGGTAGTGGTATTTGAATAGTTTCACCCATTAAATTTTGTAGTAGCATGAGTTTCTAACAACAAAACAAGGAATCTTTATGGGAGGCATAGCCGAGTACTCAGAGAATAGAAAGCGAAAACAACAACTTTCCCTGCTATTTCTCGCTCTGGGTTTAGTGACAGGTTCGGAAGCGCTTGCCCACGGCGGTGGGCTGAATGCGCAGGGATGCCATAACAACCGCAAGACAGGCGATTACCACTGCCACCGAGCTCCGCAAGTGTCTGCACCGAGACCGAGCCAATCCGTTGCGAATGAACCCAGCAGAAAGCGCGAATCCCAGCAACTAGTAACTCCGTCGCAGGCGCAGCGGCTTCAAAATAATCGACCCACAGGGTCAACTTGTTATACAGGCCCCCGAGGCGGTACATACACCCTTACTGCTAGTGGCCGCAAGAACTACAGTGGCTGTTGATCCAAATCGGATGAGCTTAACCTCGCATTTACTGCCGACTTATGCTCAAGCGCTTATCCTGGCAAGCTAGTATTGCTCAATGGACACTTATCCTACTAATGGTTAAACTCATTCCCTATCGCGCGAGCCCTTGACCTGAGTACGGAAAGAATCCATGAGCGCCCAATTGTCTTCACCGGTTTCCCGGCAACCAAATTCGTCCCTCACCTTGAAGGTTGCTGTCGCTACTCTTGCAGCCGCGTCCGTAGCCCTGGCAGCACTCTACTATCAAGCTACCCGCGACCTCGACGCCCAGAAGGCAACCGTTGCAACCTTACAGTTAGAGATTGCCAAAGAAGTCGCCCGTGCGGCTGAGCTAAAGACAGACCTGAATGCTGCTCGTACCGACGCACAAACATTAGCCAGTAAGTCGGCTCAACTTTCGTCTGAAGTGGAAAGCAAAGAGCAAGCCCTAGCATTGGAGAAAGCTAGGACAGAGTCCGTGCAAGCCGCGCTTGAGCAGGAAAAGTCTCGCCTGCCCGCTGTACCAGTGCGAATCGAAATGCGCCGCTCTGCAATGGGCCGTGGTTTAGTAGCGATGTTCACGAACATATCAGCCATGCAACTGCCAGTGTTGATGGCAACACGCAATCCGACAACTGGAGCTGTAAACCAACGATCCTTCCAAGTCGCTCCTGGCAAAACAGTCGAAATTGGCTATCTTGAAGGCATTCAATTTGCATCGGGCGACCAGGTGCGCTTACGAAGTGCCGAGTTTGACGAACTACGCTATACCGTACAGTAGACGCCGGTAGGCAAAATTTCCCCAGCGCGGACACGCGGCCGGTCCGATTATTCATCCCAAGTCGCGCACGACAGCTGCAATTGCTGGCCAGTCAGCAGTATGACCCTCGGCCAGCCAGCGTCGACCAGCCGGGGCGGTCAGGACTCGCGCTGCACGGTGCCCTGGTCGTACTGGTCATCGTCGGTCTGGCTCGGGGGCATCGCGTCTTGCTGGCCAGTGTGCTGGCCGGACTGCTGGTTGCCGTTCCCTGCGCCCGGCTTCCCTTGGGCGCCGCTATCGGCCGTGCCGCTGGTGTTGACGCTCTCGGCACTGCCCGCGTCGCTACCTGTGCTTCCGTGAGCATCCCGTCCTTTGGTGTCCTCGACTTCGCTTTGCATCGACATGCTGACCTCCTCCTCATGAAATGTGGTCCCATGATAATCCTGCGCCTACTGCGCAAACATAGTCCCATAGCGGCCACGGGCGTAGGACGATGCTGTCCCAATCCCACTGATCGCCGGTTTCCTGTTCTCAAAGCACTTTTCGTCGCGTAAGACCGCGCCGGCGCCACCCGCCGTATAATCGCGCCCTCTTCCATTGCCTTCTGCAACGTGACCACCCGCTCCCGCATTACCATCGTTAGCCCGGCCGCCGCCAGCGACAACAATGGCAATTGGCAAACGGCCAGCCGCTGGGCGCGTTTCCTCGGCATGGACTACCGCGTGCGCGTTGCCGGAAGCTGGCCGGATGCTGGCCAGCCCGAGCCCGACCTCCTGATCGCCCTGCACGCGCGGCGCTCGGCCGCCGCACTGGCTGCCTTCTGCGAACGCCATCCGCACCGGCCCAGCATCCTGGTCCTGACCGGCACCGACCTGTACCGCGACATCGACACCTCGCTTGAAGCCCGCGCTTCGCTCGAGCACGCCAGCGCCCTGGTCGTGCTGCAGGAAGCCGGCCTGGAACGCCTGCCGCCACCGCTGCGCGCCAGGGCCCGCGTGATCTACCAGTCCGCGCCCACCCTGCGCCCGCCACCAGAAACGAACCGGCGCCAATTCGATGTCTGCATGATCGGCCACCTGCGCCTTGAGAAAGACCCGCAGACCTTCATGCGCGCCGCGCAACTGGTGACGCACCCGCGCCTGCGCCTGCTGCACATCGGCAGCGCCCTCGATCCGGCCCTGGCCGAGGCGGCAGGCGACACGGAACAGGCATGCCCACGCTACCGCTGGCTCGGCCCGATGTCCCACGCCGCCACGCGCCAGCGCCTGAAACGCTGCGCGGCCATGGTCATCGCCTCCCACATGGAAGGCGGCGCCAACGTCATCATCGAAGCCGTCACCAGCGGCGTGCCGGTGCTGGCTTCGAACATCGACGGCAACCGCGGCATGCTCGGGAACGACTACGCCGGCTATTTCCCGCCCGGCGACGCCGCCGCCCTGGCCCAGCTGCTCGACCGTATCGCAAGCGACCCGGCATTCGATTCCCTGCTGTGCCGCCAGTGCGCCGCGCGCGCCCCGCTGTTCGCCCCGGCCGCCGAGCAAGCAGCCTTGTGCGACTTGGTGGATAATCTGCTGCGCGCGAGCGCGTCCTGAATACGTCAACAACCCTGGAACCGAACATGAGCGACCAACCCATCAAACTGACTTCCTTCTCCCACGGCGGCGGCTGCGGCTGCAAGATCGCCCCCGGCGTGCTGGCCGAGATCCTGAAGAAGTCGAGCGGCTTCCCCGTGCCGCCGCAATTGATGGTCGGCATCGAGACGGCCGACGACGCCGCCGTCTATAAACTCAACGACGAGCAGGCGCTGATCGCCACCACCGACTTCTTCATGCCGATCGTCGACGATCCCTTCGACTTCGGCCGCATAGCGGCCACCAATGCCATCTCCGACGTGTACGCCATGGGCGGCACCCCGATCATGGCCCTGGCCCTGGTCGGCATGCCGATCAACAAGCTGCCTCTGGAAACCATCGGCGACATCATCCGCGGCGGCGAATCGGTGTGCGCCGAAGCCGGCATCCCGATCGCCGGCGGCCACACCATCGACTCGGTGGAGCCGATCTACGGCCTGGTGGTGATGGGCCTGGTGCACCCGGACCGCGTGAAGCGCAATGCCGACGCCCGCGCCGGCGACGTGCTGATCCTCGGCAAACCGCTGGGCGTGGGCGTGCTTTCGGCCGCATTGAAGAAGGACGCGCTGGGCGAGGATGGCTATGCCGCGATGATCGCCAACACCACCAAACTGAACAAGCCGGGCAAGCTGCTGGCCGAGATGGACGGCGTCCACGCCCTGACCGATGTCACCGGCTTCGGCCTGCTCGGCCACCTGCTGGAACTGGCGCGCGGCGCCGGGCTCGAAGCGCGGCTCGACATGGAGGCGATTCCCCTGCTGCCCGGGGTGCTGCAGCTGGCCCACGACGGCTACTTTACCGGCGCATCCGGCCGCAACTGGGATGCCTACGGCAAGGACGTGGCCCTGGCCGACGGCATCACCGCTGCCCAGCGCGCGCTGCTGACCGACCCGCAAACCTCGGGCGGCCTGCTGGTGTCGTGCGCGCCGGAAGCGGCCGACGCCGTGCTGGCCCTGTTCGCACGCGAAGGTTTCGGTGAGGCCCGCGTCGTCGGCCGCATGGAAGCGGGCAGCGCGCGCGTCGTCGTGCAGGCCTGATTCCGTGGGAGGCAATGTCAGCCGCGCTCTGCGAATTGTTGCGGCTGACATACTTTCAACACTTGTCTAAGCAATTATTTTGCATCCCCACGGCAACAAGTTATCTTCTTGAGAATTGTCGGTTGTATAATCGCTGCGCCGGCGCAGACCGGACTTCGATACCCACGACGACTTCTTGAGACACATGCCGACGCCCGTGGCCGCATCCGCGCCCCCCGATCCTGACCCTGAGCTCGAGCGCCTCCCCAGCTGGCTGACCCGGCTGGGCGATGCGATCCTGACGACCGACAGCCGCCAGCGCCGCACGCTCAGCCTGCTGCTGCTGGCCGCCCTCGTCACCGCGACCGTCGTGGTGCTGCTCGCCTATGCCACCATGATCGGCGTCGCGCAGGCGAAGCATATTGCCTGGCTGGCCGGCCTGTTCGGCCTGTTCATGGTCGGCTTCTACACCACCATCCGCAGCGGCCTGAACCGCCGCTTCAGCGATCCCACCCTGGCCCTGCCCCAGGTGATCTCGGCCCAGAGCCTGATCGCTACCGGCTACGCCATGACCGGCCCGGTGCATGGCGCCACCGTCATCATGCTGTCGCTGGTGATGGTGTTCGGCATGTTCAGCCTGCGCCCCGCCGCCCTGCGCGTGGCCAGCCTGTACACGGTGGCGGTGATGGGCGCAGTGATGTACTGGTGCGTGCGCCACCAGCCCGAACTCTACCCGGCGCGCCTCGAACTCTTCAATTTCGCGCTGACGGCGGTGGTGATGCTGGCCATGTCGCAGCTGTCCGGCCAGTTGATGGACATGCGCACCCGCGTCAAGACCCAGAAGATCGCCCTTGAGCAGGCGCTTACCCACATCAACGAGATGGCGGCGCGCGACGAACTGACCGGCCTGCCGAACCGGCGCCGCATGATGACCCTGCTGCAGGAACACGCGACGCGCCATGCGCGCGGCGGCCCGCGCTTCTACGTCTGCATCATCGACCTGGATCACTTCAAGAGCATCAACGATACCTTCGGCCACGCCGCCGGCGACGCCGTGCTGCGCGCCTTTGCCAACCAGGCCCAGCAGGTACTGCGCGGCACCGACATGATCGGGCGCTGGGGCGGCGAGGAATTCCTGCTGCTGCTGCCGGAAACCCCGCCGGGCGAACCGACCCTGGGCGTGGCGCGCCTGCGCGACACCCTGGCCGTGATGCCGGCCAGTCCCACCCTGCCTGATCTGCGCGTGCGCTTCTCGGCCGGTTTCGCCCGCTACGAAGACGGCGAGCCCATCGACCAGGCCATCGAACGCGCCGACCGCGCCCTGTACGCCGCCAAGTCGGCGGGACGCAACCGCAGCGTCGTGCTCTGACGCCCTTCTCCTTCCTACCCTGAACGCGTGCGCCAGCGGCCGGACCTTCCGGCCTGGCGCAGCCTGCCCGCAGCAACCCCACCAAACCGGAAAAGCCCGCAAGCCCTCTGGACGAATGACAAGTTGTCATGTAGGATGTTTCCTACAGGAACAATGCGTTATTTCCCTTGCACGCCTCGTTAACGCTCTGTCACGGGGCGTGCTGACAGAATCGCCATGGAGTGTTGTTTTTCGCGTTCCCGACGCGATCCAGATCATTGTTTGCGGATATTACTGTTTCCGCACATCAATGTGCTCTGCTACCATTTTGGCTGTGACCAGGACTTTCCATCCGTTTTAGAGCAACTGGCAACAAAAGCGGCAGGCGAAAGACAGCGTCGGGCGGTCGGAAACAGGTAGTCGTCCGCAGCGCTCGATGCCCGGCCGCGTGCTCCCCACCCCAGCAATCATTTTCCAAGCATCCTATCGATGAATTCGCCGGCACGATCGTCTTCTCTCTCCGAACTGCGCGCCGCACTGCGCGAACTGTCGCCCTACGTGGGCAGGGCCCTCTGGTTCAGCCTGGCCTGCGGCGTGCTGGTGCTGGCGCCGTCCTGGTACATGCTCGAAGTCTATGACCGCGTGGTCAACAGCGCGAACGGCACCACCCTGGCCATGCTCACCCTGGCCGTGCTCGGCGCCTACCTGCTGATGGAGGTGCTGGAATGGGCGCGCGCCGACCAGATGCATGCGGCCGCCTGCCACCTCGACGAGCGCCTGACGCGCCGCGTCTTCCACGCCGCCTTCGAGTCCAGCCGCAAATCGCTGCCGGGCGGCGGCGCACAGGCCATGAACGATCTGCGTACCGTGCGCGACTTCATCCATTCGCCGGTCGTCACCGCCGCCATGGACGCGCCGCTGGCGGTGCTGTTCCTGGCCCTGATCTTCGCCATCAGCCCGCTGCTGGGCGTGGTGGCCCTGGGCGTGGCCCTGGTGCAGGTGCTGATCGGCTGGCTGAACAGCCGCGGCACGCGCGAGCCGCTGCTGGCGGCCAACCGCAACAGCTACGCCGCCCAGCAGCAGGCCGACCGCCTGCAGTCGCAGGCCACCGTGATCGACGTGCTCGGCATGTATGGCGCCCTGCGCACGCGCTGGTTCGGCAAGCAGATGGAAGCGACCGCGCTCCAGGCCGAGGCCTCGAAGCGCGGCGGCGGCTACCAGGCCCTGTCGAAGCTGCTGCAGAACCTGGTCAACTCGGCCCTGCTCGGCCTGTCGTGCTGGCTGCTGCTGCACGATTCCCTGAACGGCGGCAGCGCCATGCTGGTCATCGCCGGCATCCTGGGCGGCCGCGTGCTGGCGCCCTTCATTCAGATCGTCACCCAGTGGCAGGGCGTGGCCTCGGCACTCGAATCGTTCCAGCGCCTGGAAGCCCTGCTGAAGGCAGTCCCGAGCGCCGCCCCGGGCATGCCGCTGCCGGCGCCACAAGGCACGCTGACGGTCGAGCAGCTGGTCGCCACTGCGCCAGGCAGCAGCGCCCCGATCCTGAAAGGCCTGGCCTTCGGCCTGCAGCCGGGCGAAGTGGCGGTGGTCATGGGCCCGTCGGGCGCCGGCAAGTCGAGCCTGGCGCGCCTGCTGCTGGGCATGTGGCCGGCCGCCTCGGGCAAGGTGCGCCTCGACGGCGTCGACGTGTTTGCCTGGCCGCGCGCCGAACTCGGCCCGCACCTGGGCTACCTGCCGCAGGCGGTCGACCTGGTCGAAGGCACGGTCGCCGAGAACATCTGCCGCTTCGGCGCGGTCGACCGCACCGCCGTCGAAGCCGCCGCACGCAGCGCCAACCTGGAGCCGCTGATCGCCACCCTGCCACAGGGCTACGACACACCGGTCGGCCCGAACGGCAATGCGCTCTCCGGCGGCCAGCGCCAGCGCATCGCCCTGGCGCGCGCGCTGTACGGCAACCCGGCGCTGGTCGTGCTCGACGAACCGAATTCCAGCCTGGACGATGCCGGCGACGCCGCCCTGGTCCACGCCATCCTCGAACACAAGGAACGCGGCTGCACCTTCGTCGTGATGAGCCACCGCGCCAACGTGCTGGCGGTGGCCGACAAGATCCTGCTGCTGCGCGAAGGCCAGCAGGCCGGCTTCGGGCCGCGCGAGGAGGTGCTGGCCGCGCTGCGCCGGGCGAACGCTCCCGACGCGGCTGCACCGGCATCTGCACCTGTCCAGCGCAGCACTCCTCCCCTCGCCACCGCGAAAGGCTGATCCCCATGACCACCAAAACGACAGGCCAGAACGGCCTGCGCGGGGCCCTTGCGTCCCTGCGCCGCGAATTCGGCCACGCCGGCCTCTTGAGCGTGCTCACCAATGTGCTGATGCTCACGCCCACGATCTACATGCTGCAGGTCTATGACCGCGTGCTGCTCAGCCGCAGCGAGCTGACCCTGCTCGCCGTGTCGCTGATCGCGCTGGCGATGTTTGCCTGCGTGGCGCTGGCCGAATGGTGGCGCACCCGGGTGCTGGTGCAGGCCGGGCAGCGCCTCGACGCCGCCCTCGCCGGCCCGCTGATGGACGCCGATTTCACCGCCTCGCTGCAGGGCAAGGGCACGACCGCTACCCGTCCGCTGGCCGACTTGATCCAGGTGCGCCAGTTCCTCACCGGCCCCGGCATCCTGGCCTTCTTCGACGCGCCCTGGGCGCCGATCTACATCGCCGTGCTGTTCGTGCTGCATCCGGCGCTGGGCGCGCTGGCCCTGGTGTTCGCCGCCATCCAGTGCCTGCTGGCCTGGCAGGGCCACGGCCGCAGCGTGGCCCCGGCCGATGCGGCATCGAAAGCGTCCGGCGCCGAGATGGGCTGGCTGCGCGCCAAGCTGCGCGGCGCCGAAGCGCTGGAAGCGATGGGCATGCTCGGCAACCTGTGGCAGCGCTGGAACCGCCTGCACGGCCAGCAGCTGCAGCGCGGCCTGGAACTCCAGGGCTTCACGGCCCGCGTGACCGCGGTCAGCAAGTTCGTGCGCTATGCCCAGCAGTCGCTGGTGCTGGGCCTGGGCAGCCTGCTCGTGATCGACGGCCAGCTCTCGGTCGGCGCCATGCTCGCCGCCAACGTGCTGATGACGCGCGCACTGGCCCCGATCGACAGCCTGGTCGGCCTCTGGCGCGGCCTGATCAACGCCCGCCTGGCCTACGGCCGCCTGCGCGCGCTGCTGCAGGAACAGGGCAACGCGCCCGTCGCGATGGCGAATGAGCTGCCCCAGGAACGCCTGCGCGGCAACGTGCAGCTGCGCGCCCTGAGCGCCCACACCCAGGGCGGCGCGCGCACCATCCTCGACGGCATCGACCTGGCGCTGGCTGCCGGCAGCGTCACCGTGGTGGTCGGCCCTTCGGGCTCGGGCAAGTCGACGCTGGCGCGCGTGGTGGTCGGCGCCTGGCCGCACATCAGCGGCGAAGCCCTGCTCGACGGCCGCCCGCTGCAGGATTACCCGCGCCGCCAGTTCGGCGCCCAGCTCGGCTACCTGCCGCAGGACGTCGGCCTGTTCGACGGCAGCATCGCCGAGAACATCGCCCGCTTCGGCGAGATCGATTCGCAGCAGGTGATCGGCGCGGCCCTGAAGACCGGCCTGCACGACATCATCCTG
The DNA here is from genome assembly GCF_020708045.1 of Massilia sp. IC2-278. GTDB lineage: Bacteria > Pseudomonadota > Gammaproteobacteria > Burkholderiales > Burkholderiaceae_D > Telluria. Next base: position 140,511 of record NZ_JAJFES010000001.1, on the reverse strand, counting down.
CGCCTGCCGCGCGGCTACGACACCCCGGTCGACAACGACGGCGTGCAGCTGCCCGGCGGCCTGCGCCAGCGCATCGCCCTGGCGCGCGCGGTCTACGGTTCGCCCGCCCTGGTGGTGCTCGACGAGCCGAACGCGAACCTCGACGAAGCCGGCGAAGCCGCGCTCACCGCCCTGGTGCGCCAGCTGAAAGTCGAAGGCAAGACCGTGCTCCTGATTACCCACCGCCCGGCCATCCTGGCCGCCGCCGACCGCCTGGTCATGCTGCGCGACGGCAAAGTAGAACGCGACGGCACGCCCGAGCAGGTGCTCGCAGAAGTGCGCCGCGCCGCTTCCCAACCTCTTCCGCAAACGCCATGAAACCTCAATTCAACACTGCTCAACGCGAGATCGATCCTGTCCAGCCCGGCCTGCCGCAGGCCGGCGCCGACCTGTGGCCGGGCAGCGGCCCGGCCGCCAACGATGAACCGCCTGCGGGCGATGCGCCTGCCGCCGCCGGCCGCGCACGGCGCAGCCTGCGCCTGGGCAAGCTGGCCCTGGCCCTGGGCCTGGCCGGTTTGCTGGCCTGGGTTGCCTTTGCCCCGCTCGACGAAGGCGTGCCTGCGCCCGGCACCGTGATGGTCGACACCAAGCGCCAGCCGGTGCAGCACCTGACCGGCGGCCTGATCAAGCAGGTACTGGTGCGCGAGGGCGACCTCGTGAAGCAGGGCCAGCCGCTCGTCGAACTCGACAGCGCCGTGGCGCGCGCCAACTTCACGGCGGTGCGCCTGCGCTACCTGAACGAACGCGCGGCCGAGTCGCGCCTGCTGGCTGAACAGAACGGCGCCGCCGCCATCGCCCTGCACCCCGACGTCGAGGCAGCGCGCCAGGACCCGGGCGTGAGCCTGCAGATCGAGGCCCAGCAGCAGCTGTTCGTGTCGCGCAAGGCGGCGCTGCAGGCCGACCTGCAAGCCATCGAAGACGGCATCCGCGGCCAGCGCAGCGCCATCGACGGCTACCAGGGCCTGCTGGAGAGCCGCCGCGCCCAGCTCGCCCTGCTGACCGAGGAACTGAACGCCACGCGCGACCTGGTGAAGGAAGGCTATGCGCCGCGCAACCGCCAGCTCGAACTCGAGCGCATGGTGGCCGACGCGCGCGGCGCCTCGGCCGACCTGCTCGGCAACATCGCGCGTGCCCGCGCCGCCATCGCCGAAGCGAGCCAGCGCGCCACCCAGCGCCGCAGCGAATACCGTCAGGACAGCGCGCGCCAGCTGACCGAAGTGCTGCGCGACGTCCAGGCCGACCAGGAAAAATTCCGCGCCGCCGGCGAGGAACTGGCGCGCATGGAAATCCGCTCGCCGGCCGCCGGCCACGTGGTCGGCCTGGCCCTGCAGTCGCCCGGCGCCGTGATCCAGCCGGCCCAGAAGCTGATGGACATCGTGCCCGAAGGCGCGGCCCTGACCGTCGAGGCCCACGTGCCGCCGCAGCTGGTCGACCGCGTCCGCAACGGCCAGGAAGTCGACATCCGCTTCTCCTCGTTCGCGCACTCGCCGCAGCTGGTCGTCAGCGGCAAGGTGCTGACCGTGTCGGCCGACCTGCTGACCGACCCGCAGACCAATGTCAGCTACTACCTGGCGCGCGTGACCGTCACGCCGGAAGGCATGCACACACTCGGCGCGCGCCAGCTGCAGCCGGGCATGCCGGCGGAACTGGTCTTCAAGACCGGCGAACGCTCGCTGCTGACCTACATGCTGCACCCGCTGGTCAAGCGCGTGGCCGCGTCGATGAAGGAAGAGTAATGAAGCGCCGTCTGCTTTCCAACCTGGTTGCGTCCGTGCTCGCCTGTGCGAGCGTCACGGCTGCGGCCCAGACCCTGACCCTGCAGCAGGTGTACGCCGCCGCGCGCCAGCAGGACGCCACCCTGCAGGCCGCGCGCGCCCAGGCCGAGGCCGGCCGCGAAGCCGTGCCCCAGGCCCGCGCCCGCCTGCTGCCGAACGTCTCGATGAACCTCGCGCGCAGCAAGGAAGAACTCGACAGCACCAGCCTCGGCGCCCAGCCGGTCAGGAGCGAGCGCGAGTATTTCGCGTCGAGCAAGGTGCTGTCGCTGCGCCAGCCGCTGATTCGTGCCGGCGACGTCGTCAACCTGAAGCAGGCCTATGCCCGCGTCGACGAATCCGAAGCGAACCTCGAACGCGACACCCAGAACCTGGCGGTGCGCGTTTGCGAAGCCTATTTCGAGCTGCTGCTGGCCGACGAGCAGATCGCCCTGGTATCCAGCCAGCGGGCGGCCTACACCACCCAGCTGGCGGCGGCCGAACGCGGCTTCGCAGCCGGCTCCGGCACCCGCACCGACATCGACGAAGTGCGCGCCCGCCTCGACCTGAACACCGCCGACGAACTGCAGGCGCGCCAGCACCGCCTGGTCGCCCTGAAACAGCTGCGCACCATGGTCACCGTCCCCTTCGACGCCGTGGCGCCGCTCGACGCCGCCCGCTTCGAGCCGAACGCGCCGGCCGCCGCCGAGCTCGATGCCTGGACCGCGCGCGCCGCCGCCAACAGCCCCGAGATCAAGGCCCTGCAGGCGCAAGTAAAAGCAGCCGGGCTGGAAGTGACCAAGGCCCGTGCCCAGCACCTGCCGACCCTCGACCTGGTCGCCAACTACTCGCGCAACGAGAGCGACAGCATCGACCGCATCGGCTCGCGCTACAACAACAAATCGGTCGGCCTGCAGCTGAACGTGCCGCTGTATGCCGGCGGCGCCGTGAATTCGGCGGCGCGCCAGGCGGTGGCCGAGCGCACCCGGGCCGAAGCCGCGCTGGAAGCCCTGGGGCGCGACCTCGAGGTGCGCGTCTACCGCGAATTCTCCAGCGTCGCCGAAGGTGCGCTGCGCATCCGCGCCCTGCAGCAGGCGGTGCGTTCGAGCGAACAGGTGGTGCTGTCGAACCGCAAGTCGTTCGCCGCCGGCAGCCGCACCACGGTCGACATCCTGAACGCCGAGCAGCAGCGCACCACCGCCGAGCGCGACCTGGCCCAGGCGCGCTACCTGTACCTGATCGCCGGCGTGCGCCTGGCGGTGCTGGCCGGCGCCTTCGATACCGCCCAGCTCGACCGGATCGACCGTTTCTTCGCGGTCGGCCTGGCCAAAGGAAATGTGTCGCCCCCTGGGGCGCAGCAACCTTGAATTGTTAAATCGCTACCGGAAAGTGTTGTTTTCCGGTGCCTCTGAGAATCTTGGTATTGCTGGGTGTAACTGATGTTTCCACAAGCCAACGGACTCTGTTACCATCATTACGTGAACAACATGTTGATTCCTGCCTTGCTCGACATTCCGCATTTCCCGCCTGCCATTCCCGCAGTCTCCCGTTTTTCCCGTTCCCGCATCGACGCGGGAACGCTGCTGTCTGCTGTTCGCTGGTTAGCAAATCAGTAACACACCACTTCCATCACAGTATTTTTTTGACAAGATACCTACCATGAGCACGAACCAAGCTACGCAAATCCTGTTCATCGATGCCGCCGTGACCGACGTCGCGGCCCTGCTGGCATCGGTGGATTCGTCGATCGAAGTGGTGCAGCTGAGCGCCAACGAAGACGGGCTGGCGCAAATCGCGCGCGCCCTCGACGGCCGCACCGACATCGGCGCCCTCCACATCGTCTCGCACGGCGCGCCGGGCGCGCTGGTGCTGGGCGGCGTCACGATCGACGAAGCCGCCCTGGCCACCCACGGCGCCGAACTGGCGACCATCCGCGCCGCCCTGGGCGACGGCGCCGACCTGCTGCTGTATGGCTGCGACGTCGCCGCCGGCGACAGCGGCGCCGCCTTCACGCAAGCCCTGGCCGCCGCCACCGGCGCCGACGTGGCCGCCTCGACCGACGTCACCGGCGCCGCGCGCCTGGGCGGCAACTGGGTCCTGGAAGCGCAGACCGGCAGCATCGAGACCACCGCGCTCGCCTTCGACGACTACGACGCGACCCTCGGCCCCGACGGCCAGCTGCCGGGCGGCCTGCGCGGCAACGGCCCCTACACCTGGGGCGGCTACACCTTCCAGACCCGCCTCGATGGCGCCATCACCGACAGCGACCCGGAAAACCCGCTGCGCGCCGGTAACAAGTGGGACCGCTACATCCTCGAAGGCGTCGCCGCCGGCACCCGCGTCTACGTGTACATGGGTAACTCGGATGTGGTCGACGACTACCTGCAGATCGACCGCAACGGCACCATCATCACCCAGAACGACGACGGCGGCGACGGCGAGCGTAGCTACGACGCGTTTGTCACCTGGATCTACCAGCCGGGCGACGTGATCCGCGCCACCACCTTCTCGCCGGGCTACCGCGGCAGCTACTCGCTGTACATCGGCACCTCCAACGGCCAGGTTGCTTCGGGTACCGACATCGGCAACGCGCCGGCGCCTGTGCCGCCGCCGCCGACCGCGCCTGTCTTCACCGACAGCCACAACCTGCTGCAGACCTATAACGACAGCGGCGCCACCGACGGTTTCGGCGCCGCCACCGGCACCTTCACCGCCACCGACTCGACCCCGACCAGCACGATGCGCTTCGGCGGCGGCGGCGTGGGCGCCTTCGGCACCCTGGCCGTGGGCAGCGACGGCAGCTTCAGCTATACCCCGGACGCGTACGCGATCAACGCCCTGGCCGCCGGCCAGACCCGCACCGACACCTTCACCGTCAGCGTCAGCGACGGCGCCCTGAGCAGCTACAAGACCGTCACCGTGAACGTGGTCGGCGCCAACGACGCGCCGGTCCTGAACACCGACATGAACCTGGCACCGGTGCTGGAAGACGCCGGCGCCACCACCGGCGAGAACCCTGGCCGCACCGTCTCGCAGCTGGCCGGCGGCGTGTTCTCCGATATCGACGCCGGCAGCAGCCTGGGCGGCATCGTCATCGTCGGCAACGCCGCGACCGCCGCCCAAGGTACCTGGCAGTACTCGACCGACGGCGTCACCTGGTTCGACGTCGGCAATGTCGACGCCGCGAATGGCCTGGTGCTCGGCGCCGGCGCGCGCCTGCACTTCGTGCCGGCCCTGAATTACAACGGCACCCCGGGCAGCCTGAGCGTGCACGCGGCCGACAACAACTTCGCCGGCGCCTTCACGAACGGCGCCAACCGCGCCACCTTCGACACCACGAACGACGCCGCCACCTCGGGCGTGTCGAACGCGCCGCGCGCGATCGCCACCAACGTCATCGCCGTCAACGACGCGCCGACCTTCGACAGCGTCGCCGCCACCCCGGTCATCGCCGAGACCGTCGCCTACGACGGCGCCGCTTTCGCCACCGACAACACCATCACCGGCACCCTCACCGGCACCGACGTCGACAGCCCGATCGGTTCGCTCGCCTTCAGCATCCGCGGCGGCACCCTGTCCGGCAATACCTGGACCAAGGTCGGCCTGTACGGCACCCTGAGCCTGGACGCCACCACCCACGCCTGGAGCTACACCCCGAACAAGGCCGCCGCGGTCAACGCGCTGGCCGCCGGCCAGACCGGCCACGACGTGTTCGAATTCAAGGTCACCGACTCGGGCGGCGCCTCGAGCAACCAGACCATCGACGTCAGCATCACCGGCACCAACGACGTGCCGGTCCTGGCGCACGCCATCGCCGACCAGTCCTTCGCCGGCGCCGGTACCTGGAAATTCCAGATCCCTGCCGACAGCTTCACCGACGCCGAAGGCCGCGGCCTGACCTACACCGTCGACGTGCTCGACGCCCAGGGCGTCGTGGTCGACACCATCGGCGCCGCCAACGGCAGCGACCCGGCCAAGGCCTCGTCGTGGCTGAGCTTTGACGAAGGCACCCGCACCTTCACCGGCAACCCGAGCGCCGCCTGGAACGACGCCGGCCTGACCCTGCGCGTGACCGCCACCGACGCCGAAGGCGCCGCCGCCACCGACACCTTTGCCCTGAACCTGTCCGGCACCGCCAACCAGGGCCCGACCGTGGGCGCGCCGCTGAAATGGCAGTCGGTCGCCGCCACCTTCGAGACCACCGACGTCACCCTCAGCGCCAACCTGGGCGGCACCACCATCACCTTCGACGGCCAGACCGTCAACCTGGGCACGGCCGCCACCGGCGACGAAGTGGCCATCGCCGTCGAGCAGGCCTTCAGCGCCGCCACCGGCAACGGCTACACCCCGATCGACCCGGCCTTCGGCAACCGCATTACCCTGCGCGCCGACAGCGCCGGCGCCCGCAGCGACTTCATCAACGGCACCTACAACGTCGACGGCGGCAGCTACACCGTCAACGTCCGCACCGAGGGCCGCGACGCCGTCAGCGCAACGAGCGACATCCAGTTCGGCACCCCGCTTGCATCGGACACCCAGACCAGCTTCAGCATCGACGGCGTCGCGATCACGCTGAACGGCCCGCTGAGCGTCGAGGACATCGCCGCCGCCATCGTGCTGCAGCTGAACGCCGGCAACGGCACCTGGACCGCCAGCGTCGACAGCGTGAATACCGACACGGTGCACTTCGTCGCCCAGCCGGGCCCCGTGGCTGGCTTGAGCGCAGGCAGCTTCGGCGACCTGGCCCCGGTCGTGAACCAGTCCTCCGACGGCGCCAACGCCGTGCGCGAACAGGTCGACATCACCTTCGACGGCAGCTACGGCGGCGCTCAGATCACCATCGCCGGCGTGAGCGCCGCGGCGGGCAGCGCCGTGTCCGCGGCCGCCACCGCCGCCGCCCTGGCCGGCGCCACCTATGCCAACCACGACATCGTCGACAATGGCAACGGCAGCATCCGCGTCGTCGCCAACGAACCGGGCAACCAGGCCGACCTGACCGACGCCGACTTCGGCGGCAACCACAGCGGCGCCACCACCGTGGCAGGCCACAGCGACGGCGCCGGCTGGACCTACGCCATTCCGGCCGGCACCTTCGTCGACGCCGAGAACAACGCCCTGGTCTACACCGCGTATACCCTCGATCCGTCCACCGGCGTCGCCAGCCCGCTGGTCGACAGCGCGGCCCTGAGCTTCAACCCGGCCACCGGCACCTTCAGCGGCAACGGCGTGGCAGCAGGCAACACCCTGATCGAGGTGCGCGCCACCGACACCGCCTCGGGCCAGTACGCGACCAGCCAGTTCCAGCTGGCCGTCACCCGCGGCGTCACCGTCGCCAGCCTGAGCGCCAACATCGCACCAAGCGACACCAGCTTCTCCAGCGGCGCCGGCACCGGCAGCTACACCCTGCCGGCCACCGCCTTCGATTACGTCGCGAACGACGGCACGCCGCTGACCTACACGGTCGCCGCGGTCGATGCCGACGGCAACCCGATCGCCTTCCCGGCCTGGCTGCACTTCGACGGCCATACCGGCACCTTCTTCGGCAACCCGACCTACCTGGCCGGCGACGTACGCGTGGTCGTGACCGCCCACGGCAGCAACGGCCTCACCGCCAGCAGCGCGCCGTTCACCCTGCAGGTCGCCAACCCGAACGACGGCATCGTGCTGAGCGCGCCGATCGCCGACCAGATCGTCGGCGCCGGCAACGAATTCGGCCTGACCGTCCCGGCCCCGTTCACCAACCCGGACGGCACCAACGACGGCACCGCCCAGACCAACGGCATCAGCTACATCGTCACCGCGAACGGCCGGCCGCTGTCCGACTTCGGCCTGACCGTCACCGTCCAGGCCGACGGCGGCCTGGTCTTCGGCGGCAACCCGTCGGCAGCCGAGCCTTACCTGAACATCCTCGTCACCGGCATCGAACAGCAGGGCGGCAGCCAGGCCAGCACCAGCTTCACGCTGAACCTGAACAACGGCAGTGCGCAGCAGGGCGGCCCGGAAGCGCTGGACGCCAACAACCCCGGCGCCGTGACCATTTCGGGCAATCCGCTCGAAGGCCAGATCCTGACCGCCAACGCCCCGACCGACGCCGACGGCGTGTCGGGTCCGGCCCGCTACCAGTGGCAAGTCTCGAGCGACAACGGCCAGACCTGGCAGGACGTGGCCCCGGCCGCGAACGGCGCCGTGCGCGGCCAGGACAGCACCCTGGTGCTGGCCGAAAGCGAATCGACCAAGCTGGTGCGCGTGCAGGCCTTCTACAACGACAACGGCGGCGTTGCCGAGTCGCCAGTCTCCAGCGCCCTCGCCATCCAGAATCTGCAGACCCCGGGCAGCGTCACCGTCTCGGGCGCCCTGACCCCGGGCGAAACCCTGACCGCGACCATCGCCGACGGCGACGGCCTGCTGCTGGCCGAGCCGAGCTACCAGTGGTTCCGCGACGGCGTGGCGATCAACGGCGCCACCTACGCCGCCTACACCCTGACCAACGCCGACGGCGGCCACCGCATGAGCGTGCGCGTCAGCTACACCGACGACCACGGCACCCTCGAGAGCAACATCAGCTCGGGCTCGACCGCCACCGTGCAGTTGGGCGCCGTCAAGCCGACCGCGGTCAACGACAGCGGCATCGCCGTCGAAGCCAGCGGCGTCGGCAACAGCATCCCGGGCGTGAACCCGACCGGCAACGTGCTGGAAAACGACTTCGACATCAACAACAACCTGAACGCGGTCAACCCGATCGCCTCGGTCCGCAGCGGCAACGCCGAAGGCCTGGGCGACGCCGGCCAGCTGAGCGGCGATGTCTACACCGTAACCGGCCTGTACGGCACCCTGTCGCTGAACCGTGCCACCGGCGCCTGGTCGTATGTTGTCGACCAGAGCAACAGCACCGTGGATGCGCTGGCCCCGGGCCAGTCGCTGCAGGACAGCTTCAACTACACCATCGGCGACGACACCGGCCTGTTCGACACGGCCGTGCTGAACATCACCATCAACGGCGCCAACGACGCGCCGACCCTGAACGACGTGCCGCCAACGGCCGTGTTCACCGAAGACGTGGCGGCGGCGATCCGTACCAGCTTCTCGATCGTCGATCCGGACGGCGGCGCCAGCTTCGCGCTGCGCCTGAGCGTCAACCAGGGCTTCCTGCGCGGCGAAGAGCCGGCGGCCTACATCCGCCCGGCCGGCCTGACCGTTACCGGTACCGACACGAGTGTCCTGATCATCGCCGGCAACAGCATGGGCGACGTGCAGAACTGGCTGGCCGCCAGCCAGCTGCTGTACACCAGTGGTCCTAACCAGAACGGCAACCTGAACGACACCCTGACCTATGCGGTGCGCGACGGTAACGGCTCGTTCATGAACGCCGGCACCACCTTCCTCGACGTCACCCACGCGAACAACCCGCCGATCGTCGACGTCGGCGGCGCCGCCACCGCCGGCAACGACTTCACCGCCACCTTCCGCCCACGCGGCGGCGAAGTGGCGGTCGTCGCCGACGACGTGCGCATCACCGACATCGACGTCCAGGACACCATCGTCTCGGCCACCGTGGCCCTGGCGACCGGCGCCTTCGACAACGTCTTCGGCACCATCTTCGAGACCCTGCGCTCGACCGCCGGCAGCAGCTACGCCGGTTCGCTGGGCGCGATCGCGATCAACGGCAACGGCACGGGCGAACACGGCCTGACCGGCGCCACCTCGCTGGTCCTGACCGGCGACGGCACCCGCGCCGACTACGAGAACGCGCTCAAGACCGTCGTCTACAACAACAGCAACCCGAACGCCTTCTCGGGCGAGCGCACCATCACCATCTCGGTGACCGACGACGAAGGTTCGGCCTCGAACACCGGTTCGTTTGCCACCGCCAGCGCGAACAACCTGATCGCGGTCGGCCAGCGTATCTTCATGAACGGCGTCGACACCGGCTTCACCGTCGGCCAGGTCATCGACAGCCAGCACTTCGTCGCTTCCGGCCCGCTGGCTGGCCTGGCGCCGGGCGCCAACCTGCAGTTCTACGGCGCCGGCAGCCTGGTCACCAGCGCCGTCCAGAGCGGCCCGGTCGTGGCCACCACCACCGTGCTGGTGCCATGGACCCCGGTCATCGACATGAACGGCGACGGCCTCGAAGGCCGTGACCACAGCGTCACCTACACCGAAGGCCAGAGCGGCGTGGCGCTGGCGACTTCCGACGCCAGCATCACCGACCAGGACGGCAACATCGCCAGCGTGGTCGTGACCCTGACCAACCCGCAGAACGGCGCCGCCGAGAAGCTGTTCATCTCGGACGCCCTGGTGGCCCAGCTGGCCGTCTTCGGCGTGACCGTGAGCGGCAACAACAGCACTGCCATCACCCTCGGCTACGACGCGGCAGCGCGCCCGAACGGCGTCGACGCGGCCTACTTCCAGATCGGCCTGCGCGCAGTGCAGTACGTGAACGCCGCCGACCTGCCGAACCTGACCCCGCGCGTGGTGTCGGTCACCAGCACCGACGTCGACGGCAACACCGGCGTCGGCGCCAGCACCACCATCAACCTGGTCGGCGTGAACGATGCGCCGCATGGCACCGATACCACCGTCACCGCCCTGGAAGACACGGCGCTGGTGCTGAACGTGGCCGACTTCGGCTTCACCGACGTCGACGCCAACACCCTGGTCGCCGTGAAGATCTCGAGCCTGCCGCAAACGGGCAGCCTGAGCCTGGACGGCGTTGCCGTCGAGGCCGGCCAGTTCGTGTCGGCGGCCGACATCGCCGCCGGCAAGCTGGTCTACACCCCGGCTCCCGACCGCAGCGGCCCGGCCCTGGCCAGCTTCGGCTTCCAGGTGCAGGACAACGGCGGCACCGCCAATGGCGGCGTCGACCTCGACCCGGTCGCACGCACCCTGAGCATCGACGTCACCCCGGTGAACGATGCGCCAGTGATGACCGCGGCTGCGCCAGTCATGCTCACGATCGGCGAAAACGCGCTGAACAACGGCGGACAGGCTGTCTCGACCCTGGTCGGCAACGCACCGGGCCAGACCGGCGTGGCCGACGTCGACGCCCTCAACAACAACGGCGCCGGCTACGCGCCGGAAGGCACCGGCCACGGCATCGCGATCCACGCCCTGGCCAACGACGGCCCGGCCGACGGCGGCGTCTGGGAATACTCGCTCGACGGCGGCAGCACCTGGCTGGCGGTCGGCGCGGTCGACAGCGGCAACGCCCTGCTGCTGCGCAGCAGCGACCTGATCCGCTTCAAGCCTGACGGCCTGAACGGCACGCAAGCGAGCTTCTCCTACTACCTGTGGGATGGCGCCAGCGGCAGCGCCGGCGCCAAGGCCGACGCCTCGGTACGCGGCGGCACCAGCGCCTTCTCGACCGGCTCGGATACCTCGAGCATCACGGTCACCCACGCGAACGACGCCCCTGTGGTCGACCTGAACGGCGGCGGCGCCGGCAACAACCTGGCGACCATCTTCCGTCCGCGCGGCGACGCCGTGGCGGTGGTGGGCGACATCGTCATCACCGACGCCGACCACCTGGCCGGCGGCGTGGCCGACACCCTGGTCTCGGCCCGCGTCACCCTCACCGGCGGCGCACTGGACAACCTGTTCGGCACCACCTACGAAACGCTGTACTCGAGCGCCGGCGCCAGCTTCGCCGGTTCGCTGGGCGCGATCGCGATCAGCGGCAACGGCACGGGCGAGCACGGCCTGGTTGGCGCGACGCAGCTGAACTTCAGCGGCGCCGGCACCCACGCCGACTACCAGGACGCGCTGAAGACGGTCCTGTACAACAACAGCAACCCGAACGCCTACTCGGGCGACCGCACCGTGCAGATCGTGGTGCGCGACGCTTCGGTCAGCACCGGCGACGCCGCCAACGGCCTGGATTCGGCCATCGTCACCACCACCATCCAGGTCCCATGGACCCCGGTGGTCGACATGAACGGCGACCGCGCCGCGGGCCGCAACAACGAGGCCACCTACGTCGAACGCAGCGCCGGCGTGGCGATTGCCGCCTCCGACGCCAGCATCGTCGACCAGGACGGCAACATCAAGCGCCTGGTCGTCACCCTGGGCAACCATCCGGACGGCGCCAGCGAGAAGCTGTTCGTGTCCGATGCCCTGATCGCCCAGTTCGGCGCCATCGGCCTGACCATCACCGGCAACAACTCGCATGCGATCACCGTCACCGGCAACAAGGACGGCTCGGTGTTCCAGCTGGCGCTGCGTGCGATCCAGTACGTGAACAGCTCGGCCAATCCGTCGCCGGAAGACCGCGTGATCCGCGTCGAATCGGTCGACATGCAGGACAACACCGGTGTCGGCGCCTCGACCGTCATCCACATCACCCCGGTCAACGACGCCCCGGTGGGCCTCGACGGCGCGGTGAGCCTGGATGAGGACAGCGCCTACACGCTGCGCCTGCAGGACTTCGGCTATACCGACGCCGAAGGCCATGCGCTGGCCGGCGTGAAGATCGCTACCCTGCCGGCCACCGGTAGCCTGACCCTGGACGGCGTTGCGCTGACCGCGGGCCAGGAAGTGAGCGCGGCCGACATTGCCGCCGGTAAGCTGGTGTACCGCCCTGTGGCGAACGCCAACGACGGCCAGAATCCGCCTGCCCCGACGCTGACCTTCCAGGTTCGCGACGCCGGCGGCACCGCCAACGGCGGCGCCGACCTCGACGCCACCCCGAACACGCTGACGCTGAACGTCGTGCCGGTCAACGACCTGCCGACCGGTTCGGACGGCACCGGCGTGCCAAGCGTGACGGTGAGCGGCGAACTGCGCGACGGCCAGGTCCTGACGGCCAACGTCGACATCGCCGACGTCGACCGCAGCGCCCTGGAGATCGCCGCTGCCACCTTCTACCAGTGGCAGTCGCGTGAAGTGCCGGGCGGCGCCTGGACCGCGATTGCCGGCGCCACCGCCAGCACCTACCTGCTGACCGCGGCCGAAGCGAACCGCGAAGTGCGCGTCGTCGTCACCTACGCAGACGACCTGGCGACCCAGTCGGTGCCGGTGTTCGACTCGGCGCGTGCCGATGCGCCGGCCGTCGTGGCCGACGTGAACGGCGATATCGTGCTCGACATCGATACCGACGAACCGGTGGTGCTCCTCAATCCGATCGCCGACATCAACGTGCGCAACGGCGGCGACGGTCCGGTGACCGTGGGCGGCATGCCGCACGGCGGCACCCTGACCTACGAAGGCGGCGGCCCGGTCGTGCTGCACGATCCACGCGGCGACGTCAACGTCGTTACCGACGGCCCGGGCACCGTGACCATCGAGGAACTCGAAGACGATGCCACCGTCAACACCTCGGGCGACGGCGACGTGAACGTCAACAATCCGCAGGGCGACGTCAACGTCAACAACGGCGGTCCTGGCACCGTCACCGTGCGCGGCCTAGACGACGGCGGCACCGTCGACGTCAACGGCGCCGGCCCGACCACCGTGGACGCTCCGGAAGGCGACCTGACCGTCAACAATGGCGGCCCGGGCACCGTGACGGTCGAGGAACTCGAAGACGACGCCACCGTCACCACCTCGGGCGACGGCGACGTGAACGTCAACAATCCGCAGGGCGACGTCAACGTCAACAACGGCGGTCCTGGCACCGTCACCGTGCGCGGCCTGGACGACGGCGGCACCGTCGACGTCAACGGCGCCGGCCCGACCACCGTGGACGCTCCGGAAGGCGACCTGACCGTCAACAATGGCGGCCCGGGCACCGTGACGGTCGAGGAACTCGAAGACGACGCCACCGTCACCACCTCGGGCGACGGCGACGTGAACGTCAACAATCCGCAGGGCGACGTCAACGTCAACAACGGCGGTCCTGGCACCGTCACCGTGCGCGGCCTCGACGACGGCGGCACCGTCGACGTCAACGGCAACGGCCCGACCACCGTGGCCGATCCGGAAGGCGACCTGACCGTCAACAACGGCGGCCCGGGTACCACGACCGTGACCGGCCTCGATGATGACGCCACCGTCACCACTTCGGGCGACGGCAACGTCGATATCGACCAGCCGCAAGGCGACGTCAACGTCAACAACGGCGGTCCTGGCACGGTCACCGTGCGCGGCCTGGACGACGGCGGCACTGTCGACGTCAACGGCGCCGGCCCGACCACCGTGGCCGATCCGGAAGGCGACCTGACCGTCAACAACGGCGGCCCGGGCACCACGACCGTGACCGGTCTCGACGACGACGCCACCGTCACCACTTCGGGTGATGGCAACGTGAATGTCGACCAGCCAGAAGGCAGCGTCAACCTGAACAACGGCGGCCCCGGCACCGTGACGGTCATCGGCCTGAACGACGGCGAAACCGTGGACGTGAACGGCAACGGCCCGACCACGATCGCCGACCCTGAAGGCGACCTGACCGTCAACAACGGCGGCCCGGGCACCGCCACGGTTACCGGCCTGGACGACGATGCGACGCTCACCACCTCGGGCAATGGCGACGTGGACGTCGACCAGCCGGAAGGCAGCGTCAACCTGAACAACGGCGGCCCAGGCACCGTGACGGTCATCGGCCTGAACGACGGCGAAACCGTGGACGTGAATGGCAACGGCCCGACTACGATCGCCGACCCTGAAGGCGACCTCACCGTCAACAACGGCGGCCCGGGCACTGCCACGGTCACCGGCCTGGATGACGATGCAACGGTCACCACCTCGGGCACCGGCAACGTCAACGTCGACCAGCCTGAAGGCAGCGTCAACCTGAACAACGGTGGCCCTGGCACCGTGACGGTCATCGGCCTGAACGACGGCGAAACCGTGAACGTGACCGGCAACGGCCCGACCACGGTCAGCAACCCGCAAGGCGACGCGACCCTGCACAACGGCGGCAGCGGCGTCCTGACGGTGACCGGCCCGGCGCCGGACAGCCAGCTGGACTTCACCGGCAGCGGTCCGTTCGCGGTCGACCTGGCAGGCTTCCCGGCCAATGGCCACATCGGCCTGAACAACGTCGACGGCGCCGACGTGCAGGTGCTGCATGCACCAGCCGGCGCGCAGATCGACAGCCTGGGCGCGGGCGACATCACGATCCTGGCCCCGGCCGGCGACGTGCATGTCCATAACGCCGGCACCGGCACCATGATCATCGAGCAGCCGGCCGACGGCAGCACGGTGACCAAGACCGGCACCGGCCCGGCGCTGATCGACCACCCGGTGGGCGGCTTCACGCTGGACAACGACGATAGCGGCCCGGTCACGGTGCAGCACCTGCCGGCCGGCTCGACCCTGGTCCTGCAGGGCACCGGTCCGGTGGTGGTGGAATCGAACCTGGCACAGGGTGAACACGTGCAGGTCGATACCTCGGGCAACAGCAACGTGCAGCTGGCGAATAACGGCAAGGGCACGATCGACGTGATCGGCGACCTGCAGCTCGACAGCGGCGATGCGATGAGCATCAAGCTCGGCGGCGACGCCACCACGGCCCTGACCGTGGCCGGCACCGTCTCGCTGGACGGCACCCCGCTGAACCTGACGCTGGACCCGGACTACGCGGCGCACCTGGGCGACACCATCACCCTGCTCGACAACGACGGCAGCGATGCCGTGGTCGGCACCTTCGCCGGCCTGGCGGAAGGCGCGGCGATCCTGGTGGGTGGCAAGCTGTTCAGCATCAGCTACGTGGGCGGCACCGGCAACGACGTCGTGCTGACCCGTGTCAACGATGCACCGAGCGGCCAGGTGACGATCTCCGGATCGGCCACCCAGCACCAGACCCTAACGGCCAGCAACACGCTGGGCGACACCGACGGCATGGGCAACGTCAGCTACCGCTGGCTGGCCGATGGCGCCCTGGTGGCGGTGGGCAGCAGCTATGTGCTGACCCAGGCCCAGGTGGGCAAGGCGATCACCGTGGTCGCCAGCTACACCGACGCCGAAGGCACGGTGGAAACCGTGAGCAGCAGCGCCACCGGGCGCGTGGCCAACGTCAACGACGCGCCGACCGGCGCGGTGCTGATCGCCGGCAACGCCACCCTGGGCCAGACCCTGACCGCCTCGAACACCCTGGCGGACCAGGACGGCATGGGCACGGTGAGCTACCAGTGGCAAGCCAACGGCGCCGACATCGCCGGCGCCACCGGCGGCAGCCTGACCCTGGACGCGGCGCTGATCGGCAAGACGATCGGCGTGGTGGCCCGTTACACCGACGGCTTCGGCGCGGCGGAAGCGGTGGGTAGCGCGGCCACCGAGGCGGTGCGTGACGGCAACGGCGTGGCGCCTTCGGTGGAAGCCCTGGCGCCGGCGCTTGGCAACGGCGGCCTGCTCGGCGACGGCAACGGCGACGGCATCCTCGACGCCCTGCAGCCTTCGGTGGTCTCGATGGCCGTACCGAGCGCCGCGAATGGCAGCTCCTATGTCACGCTGGTGGCAGGCGCGGTGAACGGCAAGCCGGTGGCGGACGCGAATCCGCTGACCGACGTCCACAGCGTGCACGACGCGATCAACCTGCCAAGCTGGGCGCAAGCCCCGATGGACGGCATCTCGTTCACCGCCAAGGTCAATGCACCGGGCGCGACCGAGAACTTCAGCCTGTACGTCGATGCGAGCTCGGGTGTGAACGGCTACTGGGCGAAGGATGCCAGCGGCGTGCTGGTCAACCTGGCCAGCGCGGCCTACGGCGGTCAGATGGTGACCGAAGGCGACAAGATCCGCCTCGACTTCCACATCACCGAAGGCAGCCAGTTCGACGTGGGCGTGGCCGGCGATTCGAACATCGTCAGCAACGGCGTGGCGGCGCATGCATCGCTGAGCCTGATCGGCTACGTGATCGACACGCCGGACGAGCAAGGCCCAGGCAACGCGTTCGACTAAGCACCGAAAATACATGATTAAAGGAATGAAGATGAAACTGATTAAATTCTTGGCTGCATCGAGTGTCTTGAGCCTGGCCGCCTGCGGCGGCGGCGGTGGCGGCGGTGGCGGCACGACCACCCCGCCGGTGGTAACCCCTCCGGCAATCACCCTGGGCCAACTGCAAGGCTTTTGGAACGGCCCGGTCACCGGCGCCAGCTTCGGCGGCGCCAGCGTCGTGCGCAGCGTGGTCCTGAGCGACGGCGCGGCCTGGCTGTTCCTGCACGATGCGCAGGACAACCTGGTCGGCCTGTCCACCGCCAAGCTGGCCGTGTCGGGCCAGACCTTCTCGGCCAACGGCGCCCGCTACCCGGTGTCGGGCGCCCGCGCCGAGACGGTCACCGTCTCGGGTGGCGCACCGAGCGGCAACGCGTTCGCAGTATCGGTGCGCGGCAACGCCGGCACCAGCTCGCTGGCGCTGACGGCGGACACCCGCTACAGCACCGCCGTGACCCGTGCCGACGCCACCGGCAACTGGCGCTTCACCAAGGCCGGCGGCACCATCGTGGCCAACTGGACCGTCGACGCCAACGGCGTGCTGTCGGGCACCAGCACCCTGGGCTGCAGCTACAACGGCAGCGTGGCGCCGCACGGCAGCGTGGCCGTGTTCGACGTCACCCTGACCGAAACCTGCACCGGCAGCACCACCCAGCTGAGCGGCATCGCCAAGCTGAACACCGCCAAGACCTTCCTCACCTTCGGCCTGACGACGGCCGACGGCGGGCTGGGCGAAGCAGTGGTGGCGCAGAAGCAATAAATAAGTACAGGGCACAGGCGCTATGGCGCCCGTGCTTGCAAAAAAAAGCCGGGGTGGAAACACCCGGGCTTTTTTTTTGCTATCTTAAAATCAGCCGCCAGCGTCCTGCCGGTGGCGCCGCTCGTGCGCCACAGGACGGCGCACCGGCGCCGGCTTGCGCAGGCCGTGCAAGGCATGCGCAACCAGCACCAGCAGCAACAGCAATGCGGCGAAAGCCAAGACGACCGGCGCCGGCAAACCGAGGAATACGCCCTGATCCATGACATCTCCCGTTCCGTTGAACATCGCCCGCTGTTAGCCGGGCGCAAGAACGAATGTGCCATTTCTATTCCTACTGGAAATTGAGCTACCGCAAAGCCCCGCCCCGGATCACGCTGCCGTCGACAGCGGCTGTGCCCGCTCGGGCTTGCCCTTGCCGACCCGCTCGTACTCGGCGATCACCTGGGCCCCGAACAGCAGCAGCGTGGCGCCGATCTCGAGGCTGAACATGACCACGATGGCGGTGGTCATCGAGCCATACACCACGTTCACCTGGGACAGGGTCGAGAAGTACCAGACCAGGACGTGGCGCGCCAGTTCCCACAGCAGCGCCGCCGTGACCCCGCCGACCAGCGCATGCGACAGCGACAGCCGGCCCACCGGCATCACCAGGTAGATCGAGGTCAGCACCAGGATCTCACCGCCCAGGCCCAGCAGATACAGCAGCGCCCCCGACACCCCGCCCAGCGACCAGCTATAGCCGAGCAGGTCGACGTGTTCCCGCCCCATCACCTGCAGGGTGCCGGCCACCAGGGTCACCAGCATCACGCCGAATCCCAGCGCCAGGATGTAGCAGTAAGGCAGCACCGCCGACACCAGGAAGTGGCGGCGCCGGATCGCGACGCGGTGCACGAAAATCACGCTCATCGCGTTTTCCAGCACCGTGAAGGCGAAGGAACTGAAGAACAGCATGGTCACGCCCAGCACCCAGGTGATCAGGTCGCGGTTGTCGAGGAAGTTGGCGACCTCGGCCACGATGGAGCGCGACTGGCCCGGCACCAGCAGTTCCAGGTAGCGGCGCAGGGTTTCCAGCAGTTCGGCCTGGTCGATGAAGTGCGATAGCGCCACCACCACCAGCATCAGGAAGGGCACGATCGAGAGCAGTGCGTAATAGGCCACGGCGCCGGCCAGCAGCAAGCCCTGGTTGGCGCGGAAGCCGCGCAGGCAGCTCAGGGTAAAGGCCAGCGGATGGGAAAGGATATAGGCATTCGCGCGCCGGTTCAGGATGCGGATGCGCGCGCGGCGCACCGACTGCCAGCGCAGCCGTATCATCGCGCCAGCCTGATTCCAGTAAATTGCCAGCGCGCGCCGGCCGGGAAGAAGTTACGGTAGCTGGCGCGCGCATGGCCGCTTGGTGTGGCGCAGGACGAGCCGCGCAGCACGTACTGGTTGACCATGAACTTGCCGTTGTATTCGCCGATGGCGCCCGGCGCCGGCGCATAGCCGGGATAGGGCGCGTAGCTGCTGCTGGTCCATTGCCAGCAAGCGCCGAACATCTGGCTGAGGCCCGCATCCGGCCCTCTGTTTGCGGCGGCGCCAGGATGGAAGCGCCCCGCCTCGATGCTGGCCTGGCGCGCCGCGAATTCCCATTCGAACTCGGTCGGCAGGCGCGCCCCGCACCAGCGCGCATAGGCATCGGCCTCGTACAGCGACAAATGCGTGGCCGGGCGCGCCGGGTCGAGCGGCAGCAGGCCGTGCAAGGTGAACTCGTGCCAGCGGCCCTCCTCGTCCTGGCGCCAGTAGAAGGGTTGCGCCAGTTCACCGCCCGCGACCTTGTCCCAGCCCTCGGCCAGCCACAGGCTGGGGTCGCGGTAGCCGCCGGCCTCGATGAAGGCCAGGTATTCGCCGTTGGTCACCAGGCGCGAGGCGAGTTCGAAGGGCGCGAGGTAGGCACGGTGGCGCGGCAGCTCGTTGTCGAAGCAGAAACCGCGGCCGTCGAAGCCGAACTCGGCCAGCCCGCCGGCGCAGGCGATCCATTCCATGGGCGCGGGCGGGGCCTCGGCGCCGAGCGGGTCGGCGGCATACGCCGGATAGAGCGGGTTCTGGGCCAGCAGGTGCTTGAGGTCGGTGAGCATCAGCTCCTGGTGCTGCTGCTCGTGCTGCAGGCCGAGCTCGACCAGTTCGGCCAGGCGGGCATCGCCGGCCCGTTGGCCGAGCAGGCGCGCCATGCGCGCATCGACGTCGCGGCGGTAGGCGCGCACCTCGTCCAGCGACGGCCGCGTGAGCAGGCCGCGGTGCGGGCGCGGATGCTTGGCGCCGACGCCGTTGTAGTAGGAATTGAAGAGCACCCGGAAGGCGGGGTGGAAAGGCGCGAAGCCCTCTTCCATCGGCTCCAGGATGAAGGTCTCGAAGAACCAGGTGGTGTGCGCCAGGTGCCATTTGATGGGGCTGGCGTCGGGCATGGACTGGGCGCAGCAATCCTCGCTCGAGAGCGGCTCGGCCAGGTGCAGCGAGCGCTGGCGGACGGTATGAAAATCTTGCGGCATGCGATGGTGCGACATACGAACTTTCAGCCGGCCGCCTGCGCGTGGATCACGGCGAACGGACAGTGGGGATCGGTCCACACCCGGGTTGCCTCGAAGCCGGCCGTTTCCAGCAGGCTGATGGCATCGGCCTGGCGGTACTTGTAGCTGTTCTCGGTATGGATGCGCTCGCCCGCCGCGAAGTCGCGCCCGCCGCCCGGCCAGCGCACGCGCTGCGCCGTCTTCGCTTCGAGGTGCATCTCGACCCGGCCCATGGCCTCGTTGTAGAAGCCGACGTGGCGCCAGCCGCGGATGTCGAAGTCGGCCCCGAGCAGGGTGTTCACGTGGCGCAGCACGTTCAGGTTGAAGGCGGCGGTCACGCCCAGGGCGTCGTCGTAGGCGGCGTCCATGACGGCCTTGTCCTTGACCAGGTCGATGCCGATCAGCAGGCCACCGTCGGGCCCGCAGTTGCGGCGCAGGCGGCGCAGGAAAGCGCGCGCTTCCGGCGGCGTGAAGTTGCCCAGCGACGAGCCGGGATAGAAGAACAGGCGCTTCTCGGCGCGCACATTGCTCGGGAGTTCGAGGCCGCTGGAAAAGTCCAGGCCCAGCGCCTCCATTGCGATGTGCGGGAAGCGCTGGCGCAGCCGGTTCAGGGCGTCGTGCAGGAATTCGGTGGAAATGTCGATCGCCACGTACTGGCTCGGGCGCAGAAGCGGGAACAGCGAGGCCGCCTTGGCGCAGTTGCCGGCGCCGAGGTCGACCAGGGTGCTGCCGAGTCCGGCCACGCGCGCCATCTCGGCGCCTTGGCGTGCGAAGATCGCCGCTTCGGTGCGGGTCGGATAATATTCCGGCAGTTCGCAGATGGCCTCGAACAGCTTGGAGCCGAGCGCGTCGTACAGGAATTTCGGCGAAATCGTGGCATGCCGGGCGCCCAGGCCGTCGTACAGCTCGGCGGGAACGTGGGCATTGGCCAGGGTTTCGGGCGTGTCGGTTATGCAGGAAGTCATCATAGGGTTTATCATTCGTGCCGCCGAAGCGCCGGATGCGCCCTGGCCTGGGGATGTTGCCGTTTTTGCTATCATAGCCCGAAGCGCCGAATCTCCGCGTCCGCCTGCCGCGCAAGCGTGCGGCGGCCGTCATCCGTACCCAACCAATAAGAAAGCCATGTCCATGTCGCCCATCTCTGCCATCAAATCGCTGCTCGCAGCCTCCGTCGCCGTTTCCTTCGCGTTCGCCGCGCCAGGCGCGTCGGCCCAGAACACGCCCGGCGTGCTGAAAGTATCGGCCATTCCCGACGAAGCGCCAACCGAACTGCAGCGCAAGTTCAAGCCGCTGGGCGACTACCTGGCCAAGGCCACCGGCCTGAAGGTCGAGTTCACCCCGGTGACCGACTACGCCGCCTCGGTCGAGGGCCTGGTCAACAAGAAGCTCGACATGGTCTGGTTCGGCGGCTTCACCTTCGTGCAGGCCAACGTGCGCAGCAAGGGCCAGATCACGCCGCTGGTGCAGCGTGCCGAAGACGAGAAATTCCGCTCGGTCTTCGTCACCACCCAGCCCGGCATCAACAAGCTGGAAGACCTGAAGGGCAAGACCCTGTCGTTCGGCTCGGAATCCTCGACCTCGGGCCACCTGATGCCGCGTTCCTTCCTGCTCGGCGCCAAGATCAATCCGGACACCGACCTGAAGCGCATCTCGTTCTCGGGTGCGCACGACGCCACCGTGGCGGCCGTTGCCGGCGGCAAGGTCGATGCGGGCGCGCTGAACATCTCGGTCTGGGAAAAGCTGGTCGAATCGAACAAGGTCGACCCGAAAGTCGTGCGCGTGTTCTACACCACGCCTGGCTACTACGACTACAACTGGTCGGTGCGTTCGGACATGAACCCGGCGCTGCAAAAGAAGATCCGCGACGCCTTCCTGGCCCTGGACGATTCCACGCCTGAAGGCAAGCAGATCCTGGACCTGCAGCGCGCCACCAAGTTCATCGCCACCAAGCCGGAGAACTACAAGGCGATCGAAGCGGCCGCGCGCAACGCCGGCCTGCTGAAGTAATACGCCGTACGGGGTTTTGCCGATGTCCTTCACGCTCGAGAAACTCACGGTGCGCCACCTGACCGGCAGCCGCGCACCCGCGCTGCAGGCGCTCGACCTGGCGATCGCGCCGGGCGAGCAGCTGGCGCTGATCGGGCCGTCGGGCGCCGGCAAGACCACCCTGCTGTCCACCCTGGCGCTGGCCCACCAGCCGGCCGAGGGCGGCTTCTCCTTCTTTGGCCAGGACCCGTGGGCCTTGCCGCAGCGCGCGCGCCATGCCTTGCGTGCGCGCCTGTTCCTGGCGCCGCAGACGCCGCCGCTGCCGCCGCGCCAGCGCGTGGTCACCGCGGTGCTGGCCGCGCGCCTGCCGCAGTGGAGCCTGGGCCAGGCCCTGGCCTCGCTGTTCAGGCCCGCCGATCCAGGCGCGGCCTACGACGCCCTCAGCCGCTTCGGCCTGGGCGACAAGCTCTACGCGCGCGTCGACCGCCTGTCCGGCGGCGAGCGCCAGCGCTGCAGCCTGGCGCGCCTGCTGCTGTCGAACGCCGAAGCCTTCCTGGTCGACGAGCCGATCTCGGCGCTCGACCCGGCGCTGGCCCAGCTCACGCTCGCCACCCTGCAGGGCGAGGCGGCGGCGCGCAAGGCCACGCTGGTGTGCAGCCTGCACCAGGTGGAGATGGCGCGCGCCCATTTCGCGCGCATCGTCGGCCTGCGCGCCGGACGCATCGTGTTCGATTTGCCGCGCGAGCAGGTGAGCGACGAGATGATCGCCGCCCTGTACGCCAACGAAACGCCGGCGCCGCCCGACCACCACCCGCACGAGACGCCTGAACGCATCGCGGTCGGCGCCTGCTTCTGATTCCTGGAATCCGATACGTGCCGTCTCAGATTTCGTCATCCCCTCTGCATCCCGACCCGGCCTGGCGTGGACGCCTCATGGCCTGCGGCCTGGGACTGGTGCTGCTGTGGCCGATGCTGGTCTACAGCGAATTCAAGCCCTGGATTTTGTTCGACCTGCAAAGCCTGGCCGCGGCCGGCAACTTCCTGTCGGACTTCCTGCATCCCGCCCACTCCGCCGAATTCCTGGCGATGGTGCTGCGTGAAACCTGGATCACGGTGGCGATTGCCACCTGCGGCCTGTTCCTGGCTCTGCTCGGCGCGATTCCCGCCACCCTGCTGGTGAGCGAGCGCCTGTCGGTGTCGCTGCTGGGCACCGGCCGCATGCGCCGCGCCAGCGCGCTGCTGCGCCAGGCGGTGCGCTGGGTGCTGGTGCTCCTGCGCAGCGTGCCGGAACTGGTCTGGGCCCTGCTGTTCGTGCGCGTGGTGGGCCTGGGCCCGACCGCCGGCGTGCTGGCGATCGCCCTCACCTATTGCGGCATGCTGGCCAAGGTGTACGCCGAAATCCTCGAGTCGAGCGACGCCCATGCCAGCGACAGCCTGCTCGCCAACGGCAGCGGGCGCCTGGCGGCCCTGCTGTACGGCGCCCTGCCCGAAGCCGCGGCCGAACTCGTGTCGTATACCGTCTACCGCTGGGAATGCGCGATCCGCGGCTCGGCCATCATGGGCTTTGTCGGCGCCGGCGGCCTGGGCCAGCGCATGGACGAATCGACCAAGATGATGGCCGGCGGCGAAGTCGCCACCATGCTGCTGATGTTCGTGCTGCTGGTGGCCGCCGCCGACCTGGTGTCCACGCTGCTGCGCCGGAGGCTGGGATGAGCGAAGCGCGCCAGATGCCACCGCCGCCACCCCGCTCCTGGGGCACGCCGCTGCTGCTGCTGGCGCTGGCCGCGCTGGTGGTGGCCAGCTTCGCCACGCTGCGGCTCGACCTGGCCGCTTTCCTCACGCCCGACGCCGCCGGCACCATGGCCGAATTCCTGGCCGGCTTCGCGCCGCCGGAAATGGCCACGCCCTTCCTGATGAAAACCCTGGACGCGGCCATCGAAACCCTGTCGATGTCGGCCCTCGGCACCCTGCTGGCCGTGGCCGCCGGCCTGGTGCTGGCGCTGCCGGCATCAAGCCGCTGGGGCGCGGCCCCGCGCGGCGCCGTGCGCCTGGTGCTGAACGTGCTGCGCTCGATCCCGGAACTGGTGTGGGCGGCACTGCTGCTGGTGGCCGCCGGCCTGGGGCCGTTCGCTGGCACCCTGGCGCTGGCGGCGCATACCGCCGGCGTGCTCGGGCGCCTGTTCGCCGACGCCCTGGAAAACGCGGCGCCGCTGCCGGAAGCGACGCTGCGCACGAATGGCGCGGGCGCGCTGGCCGCCTTCTTCTACGCGACCCTGCCGCAGACCCTGCCGCAGATGCTGTCGTACACCCTGTACCGCTGGGAGAACAATATCCGCGCCGCCGCCGTGCTAGGCGTGGTCGGCGCCGGCGGACTGGGGCAGATGCTGAAGTACCACCTGTCGCTGTTCCAGATGCCGAGCGCAGCCACCGTCATCCTTGCCATGCTGCTGCTGGTGGCCCTGGTCGATGGGATCAGTTTCGCGCTGCGGCGCGCCCTTACCCGGTAAATACCATGCTCGAACTGCGCGACCTCACCAAGACCTATGGCGGACGCACCGTCCTGGCCAAGCTGTCGCACCGTTTCGAATCCGGGCAGTTCATTGCCATCATGGGCGAATCGGGTGTGGGCAAGTCGACCTTGCTGAACCTGATCGCGGGACTCGATGCGCCGGACAGCGGCGAGGTGCTGGTCGACGGCCAGCCGATGGCGGCGCTCGACGACGATGCCGCCACCCGCCTGCGGCGCACGCGCATGGGCTTCATCTTCCAGGCCTTTCACGTGCTGCCGCACCTGACGCTGCGCCAGAACGTGGCGCTGCCGCTGCTCTTAAACCGCGATTCGGGCGCACGTGCGGACGACATGCTGGCGGCGGTGGGACTGGGAGGGCGCGGCAGCGACTTCCCGCGCCAGCTCTCGGGTGGCGAACTGCAGCGGGTGGCGATTGCGCGCGCCCTGGTGCACCGGCCCGCCCTGCTGCTGGCCGACGAGCCGACCGGGAACCTCGACCCGGAAACGGCCGAAGGCATCCTGCGCCTGCTGCGCAGCGAAATCAAGGCGACCGGCGCCGGCGCCATCATGGTCACCCACTCGCATGCCGCCGCCGAGATGGCGGACCAGGTCTTGCTGCTGACCCGTTCCGGGCTGCAAGCCGCCTGAGCCTCTGATCGCAAGTTCCTGGCAGAAAGAACGATGATGCCGCACGTTACGTGCGAAAAGTGCGTCGTACTGCGCAGAGGCGTAGTAATATCACAACGACCCGCACGCATAAGCTAACACAACATCGGGCGCATCCAAGACGGTCCTGTCCCCTCAACCAGATTCAGTATTTGGAGGAGTACATGAACGTACGCCAAAAAAAACAGGAAATGCTGGCCGCGATGCACCGCGCGCGCGCCCTCGAGCCGTCGAGCTTCGTCCCCAACAAGCTGCTCGACACCCTCATCGAAAAGCTGCATCTGAAGAATGACGCCGAACTGTGCCGGGTGCTGGAAGTCCAGCCCCCGATCATCAGCAAGATCCGCCACCGCAAGCTGAACGTCGGCGCCACGATCCTGCTGCGCATGCACGAAAAGTCGAACATTCCGATCCGCGAACTGAAGGAGCTGACCAGCGCTTCGATCCACTAGCGGGAAAGAGTCAGGGAGCGAGCCAGGGAGCCAACAAGTAAGCCAGCCAATAAGCTGGCTTACCGCTCAAGCATGCTTACTGGCTGGGCGGGCGCCCGGTCTTCAGCTGGGGCAGGCCGTCGAGCACCTGGCGCAGGGTCGCCATGTCGAGGCGGCCGACCAGCGCCACGCCGATGCGCAGCAGCTCGCTCTTCTTGACCTCGAAGCCCGCCTTCAGGCAGGCCTGCTTGACGTCGGCCAGCACCCCGTATTCCTGCTCCGGCATGGTGAAGCTGTCGCGCACCAGCGCAGGACGCGCCGATTCGGCGGCCGGCGCCTGCACGGTGCGTACGCTGGCCTTGCCGCTTGCCTTGACCAGGGCCTTGGCCGCGGTCTTGGCCGCCGTGGCGGGCGCAGCGGCAGTACTGCGGGCTGCACTGCGGGCGGGCGCCCTGGTGGCCGGCTTTGCGGCCGGCGTTGCAGCTGGTTTTGCGGCGGCCCTCGTGCCTGCCTTGGCGGGTGCGGACGGCTTGTCGGACGGCTTGTCGGCCGGCTTGGCGGGCGCCTTTGCCGTCACGCTCTTGCCAGCCTTTGGCGCCGGCTTGACCGCTTTCGCCTGTGCCTTGTCGGCGGCTTTCGGCGCCGCCCTGGTGCTGCGCTTTGCCGGCTCAGGGGCCGCGGCCTTCGGTACGGCCTTCCCTTCGCCCTTGGCTTCGCCTTTGGTTTTTCTCGCGCCGGCCTTGGCCACCGCCACGTCGGCCGCAGCCGCCTTCAGGGCCTTGGCGGTTTTCGGCGCCGGCTTGGCTGCCGCGCCCTGTTTTGTTCGTGCCGACGGCCTGGATTCAGCCGCGTCGGGAACCGTTTTTCTGCTCATTGGGTATTCCACTGCTTAACAAGGTAAACAATATAGTCGATCACACGCATTCCCGGTAGGGCGTCCTGCCGGTTGCTTCCCCTTCCTGCTCTTCGCAGCGCCGGTGCAGCGTACGGATCACGCCCGCGCGCAGCCCGGCCTGCGCCGGCGCCACTTCGTCGATGCCGAGTTCCTCGACCAGCGCCACCAGCATCGCCAGCGCGCCGGCCACCTGCGCCGCCCGTCCTCCCTGCGGCCACTGCGCCGCCACGCGCGCCAGGCCGCCCTCCTCGATCGCCGCCCGGCGCAGCGCGTACAGGCGTCCGGCATCGAGGCTGGGCGCCTGTCCCAGCAGGGCGTCCGCCAGTTCCGCCAGCGCACGCACGCTGCCCGAGGCGCCATGGGCGCGTCGCCAGCCGCGCATGCCGGGCGCCGCGCCGGCATCGGCGAAGCGGCTGCGCGAGGACTCCAGCGCCGCATCGAAGGCGCCGGGATCGATGCCGTCGCCGAAAAAGGTCAGGCCATGGCGCAGCGCGCCCACGCCGAACGAGTAGACGCGCTCGATGCGCTCGCCCTGCCCCAGCACCAGTTCGGTCGAGCCGCTGCCGATGTCGAGGACCAGGCGCCGCTGGCCGGGATCTTCGTGCGCGCCTTCCAGCCCGTTCCCCAGCGCGGCCGCGACGCCGAGGTAGACCAGGCGCCCTTCCTCCTCGGGGCCGATGACGTCGACCGGATGGCCGACCGCGGCCGCCGCCGCCGGCACGAAGGCCGCTGCGTTGCGCGCCCTGCGCAGCGCGGCGGTGGCCACCACGCGCACCGCACGCGGCGCCCACAGCGCCAGCACCGCGCGAAAGCGCCCCAGGCAATCGAGGGCGCGGCGCATGGCGTCGGCGCCGATGCTGCCGCCGGCTTCGAGTTCGGCGCCCAGGCGCACCGGTTCGCTCAGGGTGGCCACCACGCGCACCCGGCCCGCCTCGACGCTGGCCACGTGCAGACGGAAGCTGTCCGAGCCGAGTTCCACGGCGGCGTACAGGGGCACTGCGGCGGGCGGATGGGTCATCAGGGGACGTGTTGACAGGCGCGTTGACAAGTAAGCACGCAGTATGCCGGGGGTTTGTGACGGGGAGATGACGGAGGGCGCGGCGCTTGTGACAGCGTCGGGATCACGCCCGGTGGGTTGCGGCATGCGTCAATGAACGCGCGGGCACGGGCGCCCTGCATCGGTGACGCCGGCGGACCGAAACACCGATGCGGACCCGGACGCATACCCGTAGAGTGGGCCGCGCCAGGCGCCCTGTGCCCACGCGGCTTAAATGCGTGTCCGCTTGTCCAGAATGCTCAGGCCCCGCCCTCTTCCGCCTGCATCACCCGGTTGCGCCCCGCCGCCTTGGCCGCCCGCATCGCCTCGCCGGCGCGCTGCAGCAGGATCGCATTGCTGTCGTCGGCGCGGATCGTGGTCACGCCGAAGCTGGCCGTCATCGAGATCATTGCGCGTTCGGTCTTTACCGGTGTGGTCTCGATGGCGGCGCGCATGCGTTCGGCCACCAGGGCCGCCTCGACGGCGCCGGTGCGCGGCAGCAGCAGCGCGAACTCGCCGCCGACCAGGCGCGCCAGTTGGTCGCTGTCGCGCAGCTGGCGCTTGCACAGGGCGGCGACATGGCGCAGCACGACGTCGCCGGCCGGGTGGCCGTAGCCGTCGTTGACGCGCTTGAAGCCGTCGAGGTCGAGCACCACCAGCGCGGTCGGCAGGCCGGGGCGGCGCGCCAGCGCCATCCAGGGCGCCAGCATGGCGAAGAAGCCGCGCCGGTTCGGCACGTCGGCCACGGTGTCGACGGTTTCGCGGCGCGCCAGCTCGGCCTGCAGGCGTTCGCGCGCCAGCAGCAGGCAGCCAAAGGCGCCGGCCAGCATCAGCAGGTAGAGCGCCGCGCTGGAGAGCTGGCGCAGCAGCTCGTGCGAGAGCCAGCGCCAGCCGTCGGGCATGACCAGCACCAGCAGGCCGCGCGCGGCGACCACCAGCGCCAGCAGCGCGATGGCGATGGCCAGCACACGCTGCAGCATGCCGGCCTGGCGCCAGTCCTGGGCCAGGGCGGCGGCGGCCAGCAGGTAAAAACCGCCCAGCAGCAGCAAGGCGGCCAGGTTGCGCAAGCCGATGTCGTCGATCAGGTAGCAGACCAGGAACACCAGCACCGCGGCCACGGCGAGGGGCACCATGGCGCGCCGCCAGCGCGGGCGGTTCGCCGCTTCCCACAGCGACCCGGCTTCGAGCGCGACGCCGCCGATCAGCAGCGCCCAGCCGGCCGGCAGCGCCAGCGGCTCGGGCAGCACGCGCGCCCCGCCCAGCGCCAGCAGCACCCAGGCCGCTGCCTGGACCTGGCGCGACAGGCCCCAGCTAGCCAGGCTTGGGCTGCGCGCGGCGCCATAGTCGAAGAAGAACAGCAGGCTGCACAGGGCCAGGTTGCCGAGTGCCAGCACCAGCACCATGGTGGTGGAATCGAGGTTCATCATGGGATTCAGAATTCGTGTTCGACGTTGACCGTGCCGTCGCCGACCCGGCTGGCCCAGGCACGCTCCCAGCAACTGCGGTCGTGCTCGCCCGGGGCCTCGTTCCAGAACACGATCAGGGTGCCCTTGTGGTCGTGCAGCTGGGTCAGCCGCTCGACGAAGCCGGCGTTGCCCTCGCTGTCGGCCAGCGCCATCGCGTAGCCGTACACACGGTTGAGCCGCTCGATGCGGTCGGGCTCGGTCAAGCTGTTGGTGGCGGTGATCGTCGGGTGATCCAGGAACATGAAGAACTCCGTGTGAGGGCATGGACCAGCTTATCAGAATTTAATGCTTGCAAACAAGACGCCCTGCCCGCTCGGCGCCCGCCTGCCCTGCCCGGCGCCGGCGCGCCTCGGTATACTGGCGCCATGCCTTCCGAATCCGATCCGGCACCGTCCCTGCCGCCCCTGGTGCGCACCGTCGGCGACCGCCGCACGCTGGAATTCGTGCCCGGCGATATCCAGAGCGAGATGCTGCTGTCGCGCCCCGACGCCCTGGTGCTCGATTATTCGCGCGCCATGATGTGCTTCGCCCTGTTCGTGCCGCAGCCGCGCCATATCGTGATGGTGGGCCTGGGCGGCGGTTCGCTGGCCAAGTTTTGCTACCGCCACTTCCCGCAGGCGCGCATCACGGTGCTCGAAATCAGCGCCGAGGTGATCGCCCTGCGCGAGCAGTTCCACGTGCCGCCCGACGACGCGCGCCTGCGCATCGTGCACGCCGACGCCGCCCGCTTCATCGCCGCCGCGCCGGCCAGCTGCGACGTGATCCTGGTCGACGGCTTCGACGCTGCCGGCATGCCGCCGGAACTCGGCAGCGCCGGCTTTTACGCGGCCTGCCGCCGCGCCCTACGCGACGGTGGCGTGCTGGTGGCCAACCTGCTCAGCTACGACCCGCAGTATGCGGCGCTGCAGGCGCGCATCCATGCAGCCTTCGAAGAGCGGGTCTGCCAGTTCGCCGGCATTGCCGGCAACAACCACATCCTGTTCGCCCTGCGCGCGCCGCGCCGGCCGGCGCCAGGCTCGGCGGCGGCATTTGCCGTGCGGCGCCATGCGCGCTTGACAAGCCTGACAAGCAGCCGCGGCCTGCGCCTGGCCTGGCTGAACCGCCTGCTGGCGCGCGCCGTGGTTGCCTGGCTGGCACGCCGTCCTGTCTGATCCTGACGACAGGCGCCGCCCGCTACCTCTCCGGGCACGGAAGTGGTTGGCGAAAAGCGCGGAACTATGACACACTTCCGGGCTTTGGTGCCTTTGGGCAAGCAAATTTTTCCTGGAACAGTACATGGTGCGTCGCCTGTCGTTTTCCCTCACCCGCGCAAGCGTCCTGACCCTCGGGGCCGGCCTGGCCGCCTCGTGCGCGCTGTTCGTGGGCGTGAGCCACCTCGAATACGACAACCTCGCCCTCTCCTTCAGCCAGCGGGCCGACCAGCGCGTGGCCACCGTGCGCCAGGGCCTGCACGACGCAGTCGAGGTGGCGACCGTCACCAACCAGCTGTTCGCCCTCGGCGCGCCGGTGACGCGCGAGCAGTTCCACGACTTCACCTCGCCGCTGCTGGCGCGCCACCCCTTCATCAAGGCCTTCAATTTCCACCGCGTGGTCGATGACGCCGAGCGCCCCGCGGTCGAGGCCGAATTAGGGCGGATCGTGCCGGGCACGGTGATCGGCGAAGTGCGCGACAGCCGGCGCGTGCCGGCCGAGCGGCGCGCACGCTACCACATCGTCCATTACCTGGAACCGATGCGCGGCAACGAAGCCGCCTTCGGCTTCGACGTGGGCGTGCGTCCGCAGTTCGGCCAGGCGCTGGCGCGCGCGCAGGCCGACGGCCGCGCCGCCGCCACCGCCCTGTTTCCGCTGATCCAGGACCCGCAGCCCCAGCCCAGCTTCCAGATCGTGATGCCGGTGCTCGACAGCCAGGGCAAGCTGGTCGGCGACACCGGCGTGGTGGTGCGCGCGCGCGAACTGGTCAGCAGCGTCCTGGCTGCCGCCAACCTGTTGGGCGACAGGCAGATCGTGATGTCGGTGTACGCCTCGGCGCGCCCGGAGCCGGCCAACCTGGTCTTCAGCACGCGCGCCGACGACGCGCCGCTGCCGCAGGACACCATGGCCGCCTGGCTGGCGCCGCAGCACCGTTCCAGCCTGGCGCGCACCCTGGACGTGGCCGGCCGCCCCTGGCTGGTGGAAGTCACCGCCATGCCGCGCCCCTTCGCCGCCGACCACCTGGCCTCGCTGGCGATCCTGGCCGGCGGTATCCTGCTCAGCCTGCTCAGCGCGGCCTGGGTGCAGGCTTCCAGCGTACGTACCCGTCTCGTGCAGCAGCTGGTGCGCAAGCGCACCGCCGACCTGAAGCGCACCAACCGGCGCCTGGTCGACGACATGGTGGCGCGCGAACGCACCGAAAAGGCTCTGCAGCAAAGCGAACAGCGCTTCCGCCAGCTGGCGGCGATGTCCTCGGACTGGTACTGGGAACAGGACCGCGACCTGCGCTTCACGACGATCACCGGCGGCTTTGCCGAAAAATCCGGCGTCGCGGTCGACCGCCTGCTCGGCAAGACGCGCTGGGAAGCCCTGGCCGGCGTGGAAGACAGCGAGGCCGGACGGGCCCACATCGCCCAGGTCAAGGCGCGCGAGGCGTTCGCGAACTTCGAGTACCAGCTGGCCGACGACAACGGCGACACGCGCTGGTTCCTGGTCAGCGGCCAGCCGGTCTTCGACGAACATGGCAACTTCAGCGGCTACCGCGGTACCGGCTCGGATATCACGGCGCGCAAGCTGACCGAGCAGCGCGTGCACCACGTGGCCCAGCACGACGTGCTGACTGGCCTGCCGAACCGTTCGCTGCTGCAGGACCGCCTGGAGCAGGCCGTGGCCTATGCGGGCCGCAGCGGCAACCCGGTGTGGGTGATGCTGATCGACCTCGACCGCTTCAAGTTCGTGAACGACAGCATGGGCCACAAGGCCGGCGACGTGCTCCTGATGACGGTGGCGGCGCGCCTGCGCTCCTCGCTGCGCGACCTCGATACCGTGGCGCGCCTGTCGGGCGACGAATTCGTGGTGATCCTGTCCGAGCACGGCGAGCAGACCCTGAGCCCGGACATCGTGCAGCGCGTGATGGACGCGGTGGCCCAGCCGGTGATGCTCGGCACCAAGGAATTCTTCGTGACCTGCAGCATCGGCGTGTCGGTGTTCCCGAGCGAAGGCACGGGCGCTGACGAATTGATCGAGCATGCCGACATCGCCATGTACCGCGCCAAGAAACTGGGCCGCAACAACTTCCAGTTCTATACCCCGGCCATGAACGAGGAATCGCTGGAACGCGTGCGCATCGAAGGCGCATTGCGCAATGCCCTCGAACGCGACGAATTCGTGCTGTATTACCAGCCTCAGCTGGACATGAAAACCGGCAAGATCTGCGGCATGGAAGCGCTGATCCGCTGGCAGCACCCGGAACTGGGCATGGTGCCGCCGGGCCGTTTCGTCAGCATCGCCGAGGAAACCGGCCTGATCGTGCCGATCGGCGCCTGGGTGATGCGCACCGCCTGCGCCCAGAACAAGGCCTGGCAGGATGCCGGCTTCGACAAGCTGCGCGTGGCGGTGAATTTGTCGGCGCGCCAGTTCAGCGCACCGGATCTGATCGAGGGCCTGGAACGGGTGCTGGTCGATACCGGCCTGGAGCCGAAGTACCTGGAAATCGAGCTCACCGAAAGCCTGTTCATGAGCGACGTCACGCCGGCCGTCGAGCTGCTGCATCGCATGAAGGCGCTCGGCGTGAACCTGTCGATCGACGACTTCGGCACCGGCTACTCGAGCCTGTCCTACCTGTCGCGCTTCCCGATCGACGTGCTGAAGATCGACCGTAGTTTTGTGGCCGACATCACGCGCGACGCCAACGACGAGGCCATCGTGACCTCGATCATCGCCCTCGCCCACAACCTGAAACTGGCGGTGATCGCCGAGGGCGTGGAGACCGGCGAGCAGCTCGACTACCTGCGCCGCCACGGCTGCGACGAAATGCAGGGCTATTACTTCAGCCGCCCGCTGCCGGCGGCCGAGTTCGAGCAATTGCTGGTCGAAGGACGCGGCTTGCAGCCCGGCGAGATCGGGCCGGCGCCGGAAGCGGAGCCGGCTGCGGCTTAAGCCGTAGAATAATTATATCTATGTAGAAATTTCTACATCATTCCACTAGAATTGCGCTTTTCCGTAGCAACGTGGAGTGGATGAACATGGAAGATCTCGAAACCCGCCCGGCGGCACAGGCACGGGTGGTGCGCACCGACCTGCGCACGCGCGACCTGGTGAACCAGGCGGTGGCGTCGGTCCCGACTTTGGGTTTGCAGCGGGCGGCGGAATTCCTGGCGGCGATGAACGTGCCGGCGGAGATTGCGGTGCGCACGCTGGTGTATCCGCACCGGCGCCGGCGCGGGTAAGCTGGTGTCACGCTCACGCGTGGGCATGGGCGCCGCGTGACATGCGAACAGGGCTGGCTTCCAGCCCGCCCCTGCATAGCTTGCCCTTCAAGGCCTGCCCCTTGGAGCCTGCCCCTTGGAACCTACTCCTCAAGCCATTCAGCTGCGCGGTTCCTGCGCCAGGATATCCGCCAGCGATTCCTGCCCCTTGGCGGTCACGCTGAAACCACCTTCTTCGCGCTCGGCGATGTGATTCTTGCGCATCAGAAAACCGGCGACATCGGCGCCGACGGCGGCTGCCGGGTCCTGCGTCAGCGCCTTCAGCGCCTCGACGCAGCTGCGCAGGAACAGCACCTGCTCGCCTTTTTCGGTCAGCTCGAGCCGGCCATTGCGGGCGTAAGCCACCATTTTCAGGCCGGCGAGGCGCTTGGCGTTGCGTCCGACACAGGCATTCACCCGGTCGCTGGCCACGCCGCCGCGGATCATTCCCAGCGCGTTGTATTCGTCGGTCGTCAGTTTTTCGTTCTTCATTGCCGCTTTCAAGGTTCGTTGCGGCCGTCATGGTAACCGCCGCGACGCCCGGGGGCAACCTTGGCGATCGGCTGGCGGCTCAGCGCAGCGAACGCAGGGCGATCCAGACCAGGCCGGCGCCGACGATGCCGGCCACGGCAAGCACGCCCTGGAAGCGGCGCGAGGTGAAGCCGCGGTTGCGGCCGAGGTAAATCTTGTTGTGCAGGGAATTGCCCATCTGTGTTACTCCGAAATTCGATCATCTGTGAATGGATATTATAAAAAAATCCATAAACAGGGAACGTTCGGCACCGAACATATTTGTAACTTTGTGTGAATTACAACATGATCGATGGCGCGCGCCGGTCTCGCGCTACGACTGTTAGGATTGTTCCAACATTCGCAAGCAAAGGAGCACAGCATGAACACACGTCACCAGACCACCGACCCGGCAGCCAAAGGCGGCGCCATCCTGCACGAAGACGATATCGGCAGCGGCGAGAAAACACCGGGCGAAAAGGAAACCGAGGAAATGATCAAGGAAATCCCGCCCCTGAAGTCGGACGAGAAGCAGGACGGGAAGTAAGACGAGAGGCAAAACAAGGCCTGTGCGGGACAGGGCCAAGTTGGTAGAGGGCGGGGTCGAACCCGCCCTTGCTGTTTCTACTGCGGCTGTATTGCGATTTTTATTGCGATTCTTATTGCGCGCGGATCGGCGGATCGGGGATCACGGGTTCCTCGACCGGGGCGTGCGCCGGATCGGGCACGTCGTCGGGAACCGGAATCGTCGGCGGGGTCGGGGTCTGCTCGGGATCGGGCGTCGAGTGGGCGCGCAGCGTCTCGCGGTCCGCGCGCGGGTCGGTGATGTCCATCATCGTCCTTTCTGTTGTCATGGCGCCGGACAGCGCAAGCGCGTTGCCCGGGCACCGGCTCATGCCGTTTTCAGTGGTTCTGCTTCTGCTTGGCGCCGCCGCCGGCGCCTTCGCCGGTACCGGCACGCACGCGCGACTTGTCGTCGTGGCTGCTCTTGTCTTCCTTGCCGGCGCGTTTCTTCTGCAGGTCTTCTTCCGACAGGTTGTCCGACTGCTTGTTCTGCGGGCTGCCGCCCGATTTCGATTGGCTCATCATGGTCCTCCGTGGTTGTGAAAACGTTGACGTCTGGCGCAGACTAGCATGGAAGAACCACAAGGGTTTTCAATCGTGCGCGAGCGTGAAACCCCGGTATAGTGGCGTTTTCTCCCCATCAATTCGACCATGAAGCTGCGTTCCCTGATCCTCTCCGCCGTCCTTCCCGCAGCGGCCAGCGCCGCCCCGATGCAGCTGGCCGACTACATGGCCCTGAGCGGCCCGGCGCCGGACGCCCACGTCGCCTACGGCCCCGCCCCCTCGCAGTATGCCGAGCTGTTCCTGCCGCAAGGCGCCGGCCCCTTCCCGGTGGCGGTGCTGGTGCACGGCGGCTGCTGGACGGCCAAGTTCGGCGGCATCACCCAGCTGCGCAACATGGCCGGCGCGCTGCGCGAGCGCGGCATCGCGGTGTGGAACGTGGAATACCGGCGCGTCGACGAAGCCGGCGGCGGCTATCCCGGCATGTACCAGGACATGCATGCCGCCCTCGACACCCTGCAGGCCCAGGCCGGCGCCCACCGGCTCGACCTCGGGCGCGTGGTGGCGGTCGGCCACTCGGCCGGCGGCCAGCTGGTGCAGTGGATTGCCGGGCGCGAACGCATCCCGGCCGGCAGCGTGCTGCACCGCAAGCAGATGCTACCGGTGCGGGCCGTGGTCAGCCTGGGCGGCCTGGCCGATCTGCGCCGCGAGCGCGAACTGATCAAGGCAAATTGCGGCCGCGATACGCCGGAACTGGCCGGCACGCCAAGCAAGGGCAGGCCCGACGTGTATGCCGACACGAATGCCGCCGAACTGCTGCCCAACGGCAGCCACACGATCCTGGTGACGGGCGAGCTCGACACGATTTCGCCGCCGCGCGTGGCCCACGACTATGCGGCGCGCGCACAGGCTGCCGGCGACCGCGCCGAGGTAGTGATTCTGCCGGGCGCCAGCCACTATGACGAGGTGGCAGCGACTTCCCCGGCCTGGCCGCAGGTGCTGGGCGCCATCGAGCGCGCGCTTGCACCATCGAAGCCGGCCGCGCCGGCTAGCGCGCAGCCGGCTTCGCCAAAGGCGCCTTGACCACCACGTCGCCGACCGGCACGGCAACGCAGGGCAGCAGGTAGTCCTCGCGCTTTTCCTCGATCGACAGCCCCGGCCACTCGACCAGGTAGCGCACCGCGCCGCTCTCCAGGCGGCAGATGCAGGTGCGGCAGGTGCCGTTGCGGCAGGAACTGGGCAGCGCGAAGCCGGCGGCCTCGGCCGCCTGCAAAATGGTCTTGCCGTTTGTCGGGAAAGTGCAGTGGAGCGGTTGCAGCGTGATCGTGCCGGGCGGCGTAGGATGGGAAGTGGCGTCGTGGCTCATACGCCCGATTGTAACGCCGGGGGCCGCTTCGCCGCGGTGGCAATGCCTCAGTACGTTTCCGCACAGACCGGAAAATGCCGCGCGCCTACGCTGGGGGTTCTTTCAGTACGTACGCAGGTGCCCCATGCAAAAAATCATCGCCCCACTTTTCCTCGCCGCTTGTGCCGGCGCCGCCAGCCTTGCCAGCGCCCAGGTCGCTTCGGCGCCGCAGCCCGGCATGCCGACCGCTACTCAAGCAGGTGCGCAGGCAGGCGCGCAAGCACCCGCCGCCGTCCAGCCGGGCCAGCCCCTGCAAGCCGATGCCGCCGCCGCGCGCGCCGAATTCGAGCGCCTGCTGCGCGCCCAGGTCCTGCTCGACCGCCTGTACTTCTCGCCCGGCGAAATCGACGGCGAATACGGCTCGAACATGCGCCAGGCCCTGGCCAGCTTCCAGAAGACCCGCAACCTCGAAGCCAGCGGCAAGCTCGACGACGCCACTTGGAACCTGCTGAACCAGGACACCACGCCCACCCTCACCGCCTATGTGCTGACCGGCGAAGACGTCGACGGCCCCTTCGTGAAGATTCCCGACGACATGATGGAGAAGTCCAAGCTCGACAAGCTGGGCTATGCCTCGCCGCTCGAAGGGCTGGGCGAGAAATTCCATGCCAGCCCGGACCTGCTGGCGCGCCTGAACCCGGGCAAGGACTTCACCCGCGCCGGCGAACAGATCCTGGTGCCGGCCGTGCACGGCGGCGCCCCATTGCCGCAGGCGGCCAAGGTGGTGGTCAGCGACAGCCGCAAGGTGCTGATGCTGTTCGACGGCGCCGACCGCCTGATCGCCCAGTTCCCGGCCTCGACCGGCAGCGAGCATGACCCGCTCCCGGTCGGCAACTGGAAGATCGAGGGCGTGTTCCCGAACCCGACCTACAACTACAACCCGAAACTGTTCTGGGACGCCGACCCGGGCCACAAGAAGGCGACCGTCGCCGCCGGCCCGAACAATCCGGTAGGCGTGGCCTGGATCGACTTGTCCAAGCCGCACTACGGCATCCACGGCACGCCGGTGCCGAAGTTCATCGGCAAGACCGAGTCGCACGGCTGCATCCGCCTGACCAACTGGAGCGCCGCCACGGTGGCCCAGGTGGTGGGGGCCGGCACCGACGTCGTGCTGCAGCAGTAAGGGCAAAGCAGGCTAGTATCACCGCAGCCGGCGCGCGGCGCCGGGCGTTTCGTCGAGGAGGTAGGGCATGAGATGGCTGGTCACATTCTTGCTGGGCGTGCTGGTGGGCGCAGGTGGGCTGTTCGTCTACCTGCGCCAGATCGCGGATGCGCCCGATCCTTTCGTCATCGATGGCGGCGCCCTGCCCGCGCCGCCGGCCGCACCCGCGGCGGGCACGGGCACGCCGGATAATCCCGTGGTGCAGACCGACCTGCTCGAGGCCGACCTGCCGATCCGCCCTGCCCCGCAAGCCTCGACCGGCACGCCGTCGGCGCCGGAACTGACGGCCGACGGCAACATGCCCGGCAAGCTGCTGGTGCCGGTTGAGGGCGTCGCCTTTGCCCAGCTTACCGACACCTTCGACCAGCCGCGCGGCCAGGAACGCCATCACGAGGCGCTCGACATCATGGCGCCGACCGGCACCCCGGTACGCGCGGCGGGCGACGGGCGCGTGGTGAAGCTCTTCAACAGCAAGCCGGGCGGGATCACGCTGTACCAGTTCGACCCGAGCGAGAAGCACGCCTATTACTATGCCCACCTGCAGCGCTATGCCGACGGCATCAAGGAAGGCCAGCAGCTCAAGCGCGGCGACCTGATCGGCTACGTGGGGGCAAGCGGGAATGCCGATCCGAACGCGCCGCATTTGCATTTCGCGGTGGTGGCGCTGACGGCGGAGAAGCAGTGGTGGAAAGGGACGCCGGTTAATCCGTATCCGATGCTGGGGGATTGAAGCCGGGCGCTGCACCGTGCTCCGGCGATGACGATGACGATGTTCGTACGGTGGGCACGCTGTGCCCACGCGGTTACGGGCGTCTGCGGTTGGCCACGTGCAGCGACGGATCGCTCGCGCGGCGTCCGAAAGCCGAAGATGTTTCGTGGCCTGGTGTTACCGTGCGAGCGACATTTCACGGCACGTGTCCGGGAGATGAGCACGTAACTGCGTGGGCACGGCGTGCCCACCGTACGGTTGGCGTTGGCGATGGAATGGCCGCTACGTGGTTCACGGACCGACTTCATCCACATCCGCGCCGACATTGATGGCGGCATACGCCCGCTGCACGGCAATCGCCTCGGCACTCGCCACGCCATACAGTTCCTGCGCCGCCTCGACCATCTTCTCGCGCGCCCCGGCGTAATTCGTGCTCGATGTGAACTTGGTGGTATTCGCCTTGAACCAGATCCTGAAGGCCTTGTCGGTGCCGATGCCGGTCATGGCGCCAGGCGATTTCACCAGGTACTTGCTGTAGTAATCGCCATCCTTTTCCGCCTTCGAGCCCTGCGACAGGAAGTAGAACATGCGGTTGTTCGGCCCGCTGCTGTAGTGGACGTCGAGGCGGCGCAGCGCGGTGCTCCAGGCGTCCGGGCTGCTGCCGTCCTTGCTGGGCCGGTACATCCAGCGCAGCGGGGTCTGTTCGCGGCTGATCTCGGTGCCCAGCATCCAGTCGTTGCCGCCGTTCGGGATCGCTTCGCCCTTGCCGCCGGCGCGCGCGTAGGCTTCGACAATCTCGCCGCCGATGTCGGAACTCGATTCGTTCAGCCCGCCCGATTCTCCCGAATACACCAGGTCCGAGGTGGCGGCCGTCACACCGTGCCCCATCTCGTGCCCGATCACGTCGATCGAGCCGAGGCTGGTGAAGCTGGAACCGTCGCCGATGAACATGCAGGCGCAGGTGTCGCTGTAATAGGCATTGTCGTAGGCGTTGTTGACGTGCACCGCGATATAGGTGGCGGTGTTGCGGCCGTCCAGCGATTGCCAGCCGAGCACGTTCTTCAGCGCATCGTAGGTGTTCATCAGGCCCCACATCGCGTTCACGGCGGCGGTCTGGCCGTTCTCGTTCGTGGTGGAGCCGCCGCGCACGTACTGCTTGCCGTCGCCCCAGGTGTTGCTGGCATTGGTGTACATCTTGCCGGCGTTGCTGCTGTTATCGGCGTTGGTGATGGCCATCGCGCCGTGGGCGCCGCCGGTGCCGCGCTCGGGGTCGAGCATGCTGTAGCTGCCATCCTTCAGGGTAGTGCTGATCGGCACTTCGCCGTTGTACTGGCTCTTGCCGATGCCGATCACGCTCTGCACCATGTTCCAGCGGTCGATGATGTGGGCATCCTTCGCGCTGACGATCGTATCGAAGTACAGCGGCCTGCCGTTTTGTTGCATGCGGGTGCGCACCAGGTAGGCCAGTTCGTAGTGGTCGACCACCTCGACCACGTCGACGGCGTTCAGTTCCGCTTCGAGCTTGTCGGCGGCGCCGGGCGTGCGCTCGGTGCGCATCACCGGGTAGATCAGGAGTTCGGCGGTGGGCGGCGCCACGTGGGTGGCGGCTGGCGCCGGCGCCCCGGCCGTGGCGGCGCTGGCCGGCGCTGTCGCGGCAAGCGCCGCATCGATGGCCGCTTTGGAAAAGATGGCCGGCCTGACGCTGAAGTCGGCCGTCATCGGGCGCAGGCGGTTGGCATTGCCGCGGCCCAGGTGCAGGCGCCGCTCCGACGCCACTTCCGAGACGATGGCGCCGGTCGCGTCGAGCACCACCACCGACTCGGAACCGAAGACGCGCAAGCCCTTGTAGGTGTGGGCGGCGCGCACCACCTGGGTGCCCTGCACGCCCGGATGCTGCCGGGTAATGGCGAAGCCGTGGTTACTGTCGAGCCCGCGCGCGCCGCGTCCGGCCGCCAGCCTGCCGACCAGCGCCGCGTTTGCTTGCGCCGAGACTGCTTTGGGCGCGCTCATCATTGGCGCGGCGGCGGCGCCGCTCGCGAACAGGGCGCCCACTGCGCTGGCAAATACGGTGGCCAGCGCGCTGGCCAACAGGGTTGGTTGAACACGCATCTCGTCTCCATTCGAATTGCGCCGGCCGCACAGGCGAACCGGTCAATCTCGAAGTGTGGACGAGGCTGATATTTGTCTATTGCTTAAACGCAAGAAGCCCCGCCGGTTGCGCTTGCACGCAACGGACGGGGCGTCATCTCTAGCTGCTCAGTGTGCTCGGCTGCTCGGGCTGCCCGGCCCGGCTCGGTTGGCTCAGGCTGGCTCAGGCAATCCAGACCAGTCCGCGCCAGACCAGGTGCCGCGCTCAATCCCAGCGGTCGAAGCGATCGGTCTCCTCTTCCTTGCCGCGTTTCAGCAGGAAATAGGCAGCCGCGCCGATGGCGCCGGCAATCGCCACCTTCTTCGCCAGCCCGGCCTTGTTGTACTGCCACTCGGACTTGATGCCCATCTCGCCGAGGATGTTCGGCACGTGGCCGTGGGCCAGGTCGTCGACCACGCCCTCGACCACCTGCACCCGGTCGGCGGCCAGCAGCAGCAGCCAGCGGCGGATGTCGCTTTCGGTCATGCTGAAGGCGGCGCGGCGGATCATGCCCGACACGCCCGACGGCGGTTGCCCGGTGCCGAACAGCTGGGTGATGCCGGGACGCTCGGTCGAGACCAGCACCTCGACGTTCTGCGGCTGCGGCG
This sequence comes from Massilia sp. IC2-278, assembly GCF_020708045.1. Classification (GTDB taxonomy): domain Bacteria; phylum Pseudomonadota; class Gammaproteobacteria; order Burkholderiales; family Burkholderiaceae_D; genus Telluria. The sequence continues at coordinate 99,535 of NZ_JAJFES010000001.1, read as the reverse complement.
AAGGCTCGGCGATGTCGGCCGGGGTGTAGCGCGGCGGGGTGCGCTCCATCGGCACGCCGGGACGGTTTTCGCGGTCGAGGTCGGCACCCCAGCCCTTGATGTGGCTCATCTGGTCGCGGGTCGGGCGGACGGCGCGCAGTTGCGGCTGCACCTCGGTCGTGTGGCCGTGGTGGCAGGGCTGGTCGAGATCGTGGGTATGCCCCTGGTGGTCGTCGTGTTGCTTGATGTCGGTACGGCTTTCCATGTCGGCTCCTTATTTCGCAACGCTTGCCGTCACCGCGCGCACCTCGTGGGCCCGCGGCGGGATCAGGATCGGCTTGATGCAGTTATCCAGTTTGCTCGAGAAGATGTGGTACGCGTCCGACACTTCTTCCAGCGGAATGCGGTGGGTGATGATCTGTTTCGGATCGATGTGCCCGGCGCGGATATGCTCGATCAGGCGCGGCAGGTGGCGCTTGACGCTGGCCTGGTTCATGCGCATGGTGATGCCCTTGTTCAAGGCGTTCCCGATCGGCACGGCGTTGAAGGTCGGACCGTACACGCCGACGATCGACACGTTGCCGCCCTTGCGCACCGAGTTGATGCACCAGTGCAGGACGGTGGCGGCGCCGGCCTGCATCTTCAGCAGGCGGCCGGTAACGGTCTGCGCCACGCTGCCGGCAGCGTCGCCGCCGACGCAGTCGATGCAGACGTCGGCGCCGAGCCAGTCGGTCATCTTCTTGATGTGCAGCGCCATGTCGCCCACGTCCTTGAAGTTCACCACCTCGCACTGGGCGTAGCGCTTGACGAATTCCAGGCGGTACTCAAGCTCGTCGACCACGATCACGCGGCCGGCGCCGAACAGCCAGGCCGACTTGGCGGCAAAGATGCCGACCGGACCGGCGCCGAACACGACGACCGTGTCGCCTTCCTTGATGCTGCCCATTTCGGCAGCCTGGTAGCCGGTAGGCAGGGCGTCGGTGAGCAGGACGGCGTCGTCGTCGACGATGTCGTCGGGGATGACCATCGGACCGACGTCGGCCATCGGCACGCGCACGTATTCGGCCTGGCCGCCGTCGTAACCGCCGGCGGTATGCGAGTAACCGTAGATGGCGCCGACCGCGGTAGCCTGCGCATTCGTGTTGTGGCAATTACCGTAGAGTTCTTTCTGGCAGAAGAAGCAAGACCCGCAGAAGATGTTGAACGGCACCAGCACGCGGTCGCCGACCTTCAGGTTCTGCACACCGGAGCCCACGTCTTCGACGATGCCGATGAACTCGTGGCCGAAGGTATGGCCGACGCGGGTGTCGGGCACCATGCCGTGGTACAGGTGCAAGTCGGAACCGCAGATGCAGGAGCGGGTCACGCGCACGATGGCGTCGCCCGGGTGTTCGATCACGGGGTCGGGCTTGTGTTGGGCGCGAACGCGGTAAGGTCCGCGGTAATTCATTGCCAGCATACTACCTCCTCGAAAGTGTGCGATGCCCGCGGCCATGCGGACATATCAGTTCTTCCAAGCTTATGCCAAAACACCAACGCGTACGTTACCCTCAGGATAGTTTATGCAAATATTTGTTGGGATAACCCATCTATTTGCATATTTTATTCACATCAGGAAAGCACCGATTCCGCATGGCAGCGTCCTGCATCGCGCCGCCTTACAGTTGGCGCGCGTCGAAGGTATTGCACTGCTGGACGTCGCCGCTGTCGATGCCGCGCCGGAACCAGCGCACCCGCTGCGCAGAGCTGCCGTGGGTGAACGAATCCGGCACCACCGTGCCTTGCGACTGGCGCTGCAGGGCGTCGTCGCCGATCGCCGTGGCGGCAGCCAGCGCGGTCTCGACGTCGCCGCTTTCCAGGATGGCCTGTTTCTGGTTGGCGTGGTAGGCCCAGACGCCAGCCAGGCAATCGGCCTGCAGTTCCAGCTTTACCGACAGCGCATTGCCCTGCTTTTCGGACGCGCTCTGCTGGGCGTTGTGCACCTGGTCGGAAACGCCGAGCAGGTTCTGCACGTGGTGGCCGACTTCGTGGGCGATCACGTAAGCCTGGGCAAATTCCCCGGCGACATTGAAGCGCTCCTGCATCAGGCGGAAGAAGCTGAGGTCGATGTAAACGGTCTGGTCGGGCGGGCAATAGAAAGGCCCGGTGGCGCTGTTGCCGGCGCCGCAGGCGGTGTCGGTCCGGCCTTCGAACAAGACCAGGCGCGGCGGTTTATAGGTACCACCCTGCTCCTTGAACAAGGGCGTCCAGGCATCTTCGGTCATGGCGAGCACGGTGCCCACGAAACGCGATTCGCGGTCGGTGGCCTTCGGCGCATCGGCCTGGCGCTGCTGCTGCACCTGCGGCGAAGGGCCGCCGCCGCCGCCGCCCAGCAGGCCCAGCACCACGCGCGGGTCGACGCCGAAGAAGATCGATGCCACCAGGGCAATCGCCACCGTGCCCAGGCCGATCGAGCGCCCGCCGAAGCCGCCGAACCCGCCCCCACCGCCGCCCTCGCCGCGGCGGTCCTCGACGTTATCGCTTTCGCGTCCGCCTTCCCACTTCATCGCGACCGCCGCAGGTTGCTGGAATTCATGCTCTCACGCGCATCCTTGAGACGGAATTCCTCGTCGACGGCGAGGCCGGCGCGGGCCTCGTCGTTCAGGTGGCGTTCGTTGCGTTCGCGCTCGACTTCACGGTCGATGCGGGCGTGTTCCTGGTCCGGTAACAGTGGCTTCATGATGGTCCTTGTGCTGAATACTTGTGCTGGATGCGTGTGCTGGATGCGTGGGGCCGGTGGTGCAGCCGGCTTCCTGCCGGCCTGGCCATGGTAGCAGTATGGACGGCCCCGGCGCGCCAGTATGTTCGGGCATTCACATAGCTCTTCCATGGCGTGCGGGCAGGCGCAGTGTACGCTATGTGCGTTAGCGTACAGAGTAGCCCTAGCGAATCCTTGATGCTCGTGGCATGACCTCTTCCCTCCACGACCCCGACGCCCTGTTCGAGCTGGGCCAGGCCCTGCAGCGCGCAGGCTACCGCTTCGTCACCATCACTCCCGCCAGCCACCGCCGCGTGAACGGCCGCGAGGGCAACGCACGCGCCGGCGATTTGCGCGGCGTGTTCGGCTGGAGCCGGCCCTTTACGGAAGACACCGTGCCGGGCGAGATGCTGGCCCTGATGCGCCGCGCCGGCGTGCTGCGCGAGCGCGACGGCCACCTGTGCGCCACCGTGCGCGCCTCGACGGTCGGCGAGCGCCTGTATTTCCATTCCGCGTTTCCCACGCGCGAAGACGATGCCGTGTTCTTCGGCCCCGACACCTACCGCTATGTCGCCGCCCTGAAGCGCTCGATGGAAGGCATCGCGCCGCCACGCCGCGCGGTCGATATCGGCACCGGCAGCGGCGCCGGCGCCATCGAGGTCGGCTGCCGCTTCCCGGACTGCGAAGCGGTGGGCGCGGACATCAACCCGTTCGCGCTAAGCCTGGCCGCCGTCAACGCGCGCCTGGCCGGCGCCGCCAACGTGCCGACCCTGCACAGCGATTTGCTGAAGGACCTGGACGGCGGCTTCGACCTGGTGCTATCGAACCCGCCCTACATCCTCGACCCGTCGGAATTGCGCTACCGCCATGGCGGCGGCATGCACGGCGCGGCGCTGTCGGTGGATATCGTCGAGGCAGCCTTGGAACGCCTGCGCCCGGGCGGGACCCTGCTGCTGTACACGGGCATCGCGATCGTCGACGGGCACGACGAGTTCCTGGACACGGTCCGGCCGCGGCTGGACGCATGCTGTCCCGGCTGGCGTTACGAGGAACTCGACCCGGACATCTTCGGCGGGCAGCTCGACTGCGAGGGTTACGAGGACGTGGAGCGGATCGCGGCGGTGTGGCTGCACGCGACCATGCGCGGATGAGCCTGCCTGGATAAGGCGCCGGTGGGGGGCATGCAGATCCCGCCATCTGCCAAGGTGTCTCTTTTGGCGTTCTCATTCCTTCTCTTTTCATCTCTTTTTCTCCCTGCCATTTCGACAAGTACGAAAAGAGAGAGAAAGAGAACGAATGAGGGTGCGGAACGAGACGGTTTGATACAGGGGCCTGGACGGGCCTCCCCACCCGCCCCTCCCGCATTCGGGCGCCGGCCTCGGCATCAGGCCGGGTCCGCCAGATGCCCTACAAATACTTGAGCCAGGCCAGGTCGCGCCGCCGGGCCTTGAAGCGCGCAAAGGCGCGCACTGCCGGATACAACGCCAGCGTCAGCACGGCCGTCAATCCCCATACCTGCCACACGCCATCCATGCGCGGCGCGCTGCCGCCCGCCTCCAACCCGCGTGCCAGCAATTGCAGCACGTACAGGTGCAGGATATAGAAGAACATCGGTGCAGACCCCAGCACCGCCAGCCATGCGGTCAGGCGCCCGTCCTTGCGCTCTAGCAGCACCAGCAACAATAAGCCAATGCCCAGCGTCAGCGCCGCGAACAACAGCGAAGGCGGGTACTTGGTCACGTTGAAAAAGCTCATCAGGGTCTCGCCGCTCGAGGCGCCTGCGATCCACGGCCGGTCGCCATACACGTTCAGCGCGCGCAGCGCCACGAACACGCCGAGCGCACCTGCGGCCCAGGTGAGCAGGCGCCGCTGGCGATCCGGCGCCGCCCAGCCCTGGGCAAACCAGGGGCCACAGGCATAGCCCAGGCAAATGATACCGATCCAGGGCAGCACCGGGTACGAAGTACGCAGGCGCAATGTCTCCGATATGTCGATCCAGCCGCGGTCGTGCAGCACGGCCCAGATGGCGTGCAGCGGGTGACCGGCGGCGAAGTGCAGCCCATCGAGCAGGTTGTGCCCGGCCACGATCGCGAAACCGAGTGCGATCAGGGCTGCGCGCGGCAGATGCACCAGGGCGGCAAGCGCCAGCATCGACAGGCCGATGGCCCAGATCACTTGCAGGTAGACCACATTCGGCGGGAAGGTCGCCGTCCAGGCAAAATTGATCACGGTCAGTTCCAGCACGACCAGGAACAGCCCGCGCTTGGCGAGGAAGCTTGATGCCGCACGCGGGCCGTCGGCCTGGCGCGACGCATACAGGAAGGCCGACAGCCCGGTCAGGAAAACGAAGACCGGCGCGCACAAATGGGCGATCAGGCGCGAGAAGAACAGCGGCGCCGGCGTCGTTGACACGTCCATCGGATCGGACACCTGCAGGTGCAGCAGGAAGGTCTCGCGCACGTGGTCCACCATCATGAAGACCATGACGAGGCCGCGCAGGGCGTCGATGCTGAGGATGCGGCGCTGGGCGTGGATTGGTAGTGTCTGCATCTGCCTGCCCTTACAGTTTCAGGTTGAACGACAGGTAGGCGGCGCGGCCCGGTCCGGGCGCGAACATCGCCTGGGCATCGGCGGCTGGCCAGAAGAAATTGTCGTACCACGCGTAGGCATGGCGCCGGTCGGCCAGGTTCTTGACCTGGAAGTCGATGCTGGCGCGCCCGGAAATCGTGTAACGCACGTTGGCATCGAACAGCACGAAGCCGCCGAACTTGCCTTGCGCATTCAGGTTGTCGATGAAATAGCTGCCCTGCGCCCGCCCCTGCAGACCGGCGCGCCACTTATCCGACACGCGGTACTCGGCGCCCGCATTCGTGATCGTGCGCGGCGTGGCGAACACTTCCTTGCCGGCCAGCGACACGCCCTCGGCCGTGAACGCACGCATCACTTCGGCTTTCTGCAGCGAGTGCGAGAACCACAGGCCGAGCTTGTCGGTCGGCTTGCTCGATATCTGCAAATCGAGACCCTCCCTGCGCGTCTCGCCCAGGCCGACCGTGGTGCCGGTTGCAGGCATGTTGGCCACTTCGTCGGTCGCATCCTGGCGCCAGGCCGCGAGGCGCAGTTCGGTTTGCGCGGCGGGCTTGAACTTGACGCCGACTTCCTTGCCGGTATTGATCGACGGCGCAAAGCGCGCCTGGCCCGGCGCCAGGTAGGCCGGCGCGCCGGAACCGGTCAGCACCTGGAAGGTGCAGCCCCAGTTGCCGTACACGCTGAGGTTCTGCAAAGGGCTGTAGACCATGCTGAACTTCGGCTGCTTGATCCAGCCGGATTCCTGCAAGCCCAGCGTGCTGCCATCCTTCAGCGGCATGTGCCCGGTGAAGCGGTCCACACGGAAGCCCGGCACGATCTTCAGGGTGTCGCCGACTTTCAGGATGGCCTGGGCATAGGCGCCGACATTGTTCAGGTAATAGCGGTCGTCGTTCTGGATCTGCGCCGGCGTCGTGAAATCGCTCGGCACGGCGTAGGTGTAACGCAGGCGGCCGTAGCGGTTATCCTGGCGCTCGGTGTTAACGCCGGTTTCGATGGTGGCGCGCTCGTCCAGGCGCAAGGTCAGCGTGCTCAGCAGGCCCACCTGCTCCTCGTCCCACAGCCGGCGCTGGCGCGGCGCAGTGCCGGCCGGGTTGCTGGTGAAGGTGACGCGGCGGTCGTCCTGGTAATCGTTGAAGTAGACCTTGTTGCTGAGGAAGACGTCGGGCGTAATCTGCCAGTCGAGATGGACGCTGGCGTGCTTCATCTCACGGTCCGTTACATCATTGGCGTTCTTGCGCGGCGACTGGTCGCGGTCCTCGGCCATTTCCCGGGCCGTCAGGAAGCCGGGTTCTTCCGCATCGTGGCGGTAGGTGCGCAGTACCAGGCCGGTCTTCAGGCGCTTGTCGTCGGATGTGAAAAACCACTTGGCGCCGAGCGAATACTTGTCGGAGTCGCTCTGGGCGCGGTAGCCGCCGCTGTCCTGCTTCGCGATGAAGTAATTCTGGGCGAAACCGCCGCTCTCGCGGCCCAGCGCGAATTGCAGCTCGCGCGTATCGAAGCTGCCGGCCGTCAAGCGGCTGTCAGTGTAGTTGCCGCCCTGGCGCGTGCCGAGGTTGATGTTGCCGCCGATATTGTGCAGGCCGTAGCGCGGATCGTTGGTGCCGCGCACCACCTCGATGTAGTCGATCTCGAGCGGAAACACCATGTCGATGAAACGCTGGTTGCCGCTGTTCACATTGCTCGGGATACCGTCGATCAGCACCTTGATGCCGTTGATGTAGCCCTCGCCGTTAAACGCGCGGAAGGTCGCCTTGCCCGATTCGGCGCCCATGCGAAATTCCGTCAGCTGCACGCCGGGCAATTGGCCGACCAGTTCCCAGCTGTTGCCGACGGTCTTGTCCTCGATCTGTTCGCTGCCCAGCACGTCGACCGAGGTCAGGATGCGGTTGCTGAGCAAGGCGCCGGCATTGCGCGCGGCGCTGATGCGCACCTCGCCCATCACCGTCGAGGGCTCCCCGGTCCCGGCAATCTCGTTGGCATGGGTCGAGAAGGGAAAAGCCGATAACAGGACCAGTGGCAGGAGCTTGCGTTTCATGAACCAGGAATCTTTCCGGCGCCGGTACTGCCGGCATGCGTGGGTGGATCGGAATGGCGGATGCAAGGAAGGCATCGCGACCGCGGCGATCTAAATGATAACGCATTCTTGATATCAAGAAAAGATGGCGAGCTTACCCGGTCACCAGCATCGCCCCGGCGGTGACCAGCAGTACCGCGCAAAACAGCAGCCGCAAACGCGCCGCGGGGAAGCGGTAGGCCAGCGCCACGCCCGCCGACACGCTGGCGATGCCGCCGACCGCCATCGGCACGCCCACGTCCCACGCCACGTGCTGCCCTTGGGCATACGCAAACAAGGCGATGGCCGAACTCGGCACCACCAGCGCCAGCGCCGTCCCTTGCGCACGGGTCTGCTCCATGCGGAACAAACTGACCAGGGCCGGCACCACCACCAGCCCGCCGCCGATGGTGAAGATGCCCGACATGGCGCCGCTGGCAATGCCGAGCAGGGGCAAGGCCGAGCGCGTCATCTGGCGCGGCGCCGGGGCCGGCGCCTCGGCGCCACCGCGCGCGCGGCGCAGCACGCCGCTACCGAAGTACAGGGCCAGCGCAATCAGGAACAGGGCAAAGGCGATGCGCAGCACGCCGGAATCGATGCCGCTGGCCAGGCGCCCTGCCACGTAGGCCGCCACCATCGAGAACACGCTGATCGCGGCCACCGCACGCAAATCGATGCGGTGTTTCTGGTGGTAGCGGAAAAAGCCGATCAACACGTTCGGCACGATCATGACCAGGGCCGTGCCCTGGGCCAGGTGCTGGTCCATGCCATATAGCCAGGCCAGCACGGGAATCGCGATCAGGCCGCCGCCGATGCCGAGCAGGCCGCCGGCAAAACCCAAGCCGGCGCCGAGGGCGGTGTTCAGGAGGATGGCAGGCAGGATGTTCGTCATTGGTGCAATGGGCGCCCTACCCTGGCACGGGCAGCGCAAAAGTTCATGAGTACTGCGGATGGATCAGCGTCATGCCGCCCTGCCGCAGACCACAGTGTAACCATTCGCTCCACTTTCATAATAAACTGCAACTTTATCCATTCTTAAATCAAACTGAATAATGGACAGTGTTTCCGACCTGGCCTTTTTTGTCGAGTTGGTCAAGCGGGGTTCGCTGGCTGCGCTGGCGCGCGAATGGGGTGTGACGCCGCCGGCCATCACAGCCCGCCTGGCGGCACTGGAAAAGCGCCTGGGTGTGCGCCTGCTGAACCGCACTACGCGCCGCATCAGCGTCACCCATGAGGGCGAGGTCTACCTGGCGACGGGGGCGCGCCTGCTGTCGGAGCTGCAGGAACTGGAACAGTCCGTCTCGAGCAGCCGTGCCGTCCCCAAGGGACTGCTGCGAGTGAATGCCACCTTCGGCTTCGGTCGCCGGCACATCGCGCCGGCCATCATCGCGTTCGCGCGGCGCTATCCGCAGGTCGACGTCCAGCTCGACCTCACCGACCGCCCTGCCAAGCTGGCGGACCAGGCCTTCGACCTCGGCATCTGGTTCGGCACCGTGCCGGACTCGCGCATGGTTGCGCGGCGTATCCTCGCCAACCGGAGAGTACTGTGCGCTTCGCCGGACTACCTGCGTGAGCATGGCATCCCTGGCAAGCCGCGCGATCTGCAACACCACCACTGCATCGTGCTGCGCGAAACCGCGGCCGCGTTCGGCACCTGGCACTTCGTGCGCGGGAACAAGGAAGAAACGGTAAAGGTGCGCGGCGTCCTGAGTACGAACGATGGCGAGACGGGTGTGCTGTGGGCGCTGGCCGGGTTCGGCATTTTAATGCGCTCGGAGTGGGACATTCACTCTCACTTGGCCGAGGGGAAGCTGGTGCCGCTGCTGGAGGACTGGGAATTGCCGAGCGCGGATGTGTTTGCAGTGTATCCGGAACGGGCGAATCTGTCGGCGAAGGTAACGGCGTTTATCGACTTTCTAGTCGAGTGGTTCAAGCAAGATGCAGGGTGAGCGACGCCATCTACCAAGTGAAGTAGCCAGAAACAAAAAGGGCTTCCATTCGGAAGCCCTTTTGCTACTACTGGCGGAGAGGGTGGGATTCGAACCCACGGTACGGTCACCCGTACGCCTGATTTCGAGTCAGGTACATTCGACCACTCTGCCACCTCTCCTTATTCGGTGCGTTGCGGTCGCTACAAGCGAGGCCGCATTATAGCGGGTCATTTCCGTTTGTGGAAGAAGAAAGATGTCGAGAGCATAAAGTTTCTTTTTCGACGGGTCGGCAGCCTCAGCGAACGGAAACGATATGACAGGGACGGGACACGGAAAACAAAAAAGGCTTCCTTTCGGAAGCCTTTTTCGCTCAATACTTGGCGGAGAGGGTGGGATTCGAACCCACGGTACGGTCACCCGTACGCCTGATTTCGAGTCAGGTACATTCGACCACTCTGCCACCTCTCCTACTTCATTGCGGCGTGGTCGCTGCAAGAGACATGCATTATAGCCAGCCTCTACCGAAAACGGAAGAGCTAATTCGTTTCAAACGAATCACCCCTCCCCTTTCGACATTCAGGCAGCCACTGCCAGGCGCTCCAGGCCGCCCATGTACGGACGCAGCACTTCCGGAATGACCACGCTGCCATCGGCCTGCTGGAAGTTCTCCAGCACCGCCACCAGCGTACGTCCCACCGCCAGGCCCGAACCATTGAGCGTATGCAGCAGCTCAGGCTTGTTCTGGGCATTGCGGAAACGCGCGCCCATTCGGCGGGCCTGGAACGATTCCGTGTTCGACAGCGAGGAAATCTCGCGGTAGGTGTTCTGCGCCGGCAGCCAGACTTCCAGATCGTAGGTCTTGGCCGCGCCGAAGCCCATGTCGCCGGTGCACAGCGACATCACGCGGTAAGGCAGGCCCAGCGATTGCAGGATGAACTCGGCCTGGCCGACCATTTCTTCCAGCGCCGCGTACGACTGCTCGGGATGCACCACCTGAACGAGCTCGACTTTATCGAACTGGTGCTGGCGGATCATGCCACGCGTGTCGCGGCCGTAGCTGCCCGCTTCCGAGCGGAAGCACGGCGTGTGCGCGGTCATGCGGATCGGCAGCGCGTCGAGCGGCACGATCTCGTCGCGCACGATATTCGTCAGCGAGACTTCCGAGGTCGGGATCAGGTAGAAGGTCTCGCCCTCGCCTTCCGCACCGCCCTTCTTCACCGAGAACAGGTCTTCCTCGAACTTCGGCAGCTGGCCGGTGCCGCGCAGCGAATCGGCATTCACCATGTAAGGGGTGTAGCACTCGGTGTAGCCGTGCTTGTCGGTGTGGGTGTCCAGCATGAACTGGGCCAGCGCGCGGTGCAGGCGCGCGATGCCGCCCTTCATCACCGAGAAACGCGAGCCGGTCAGCTTGGTGGCAGTGTCGAAGTCCAGGCCCAGCTTTTCGCCGATATCGACGTGGTCTTTCACTTCGAACTCGAAAGCCGGCGGCGTGCCGACCTTGCGCACTTCGACGTTGCCGGTTTCGTCCTGGCCAGCCGGGACCGATTCGTGCGGCAGGTTCGGGATGGCTTCCATGAACTCGGCCATCTTGCGCTGGACGTCGGCCAGCGAGACTTCGTTGGCCTTCAGTTCGTCGCCCAGGCCGGCCACTTCGGCCATCACGGCGGTGGTGTCTTCGCCTTTGCCCTTGAGCATGCCGATCTGCTTGGACAGCGAGTTGCGCTTGCCCTGCAGCTCTTCGGTGCGGATCTGGATGGCCTTGCGCTCGGCCTCCAGGGCGTTGAAGGCGTTCACGTCGAGCTGGAACTTGCGGGTCGCCAGTCGGGCGGCGACGTTGTCGATGTCTTTGCGGAGGAGTTGGATATCTATCATTGTCGGCTTCTGCGAGGCGTATGTCGAAAACGCAATTGTACCAAGGGGACAGCGTTTCCAAAGCGTGATTTACGCGCGTAATGGATGAGCTTGCTAAGGGCGGCGGGCGCGCCCCCTTCCCTCAACTTTCTTCGCCTTGCGCGTCGGCGTCGAGCTGGCGCAGGAAGGCCAGCTTGTCGGCCACCTTGGCCTCGATCCCGCGCGGCACCGGCTGGTACCAGCGCGGCTCGGGCATGCCGTCCGGCAGGTAGGTTTCGCCGGCCGCATAGGCGTTCGGCTCGTCGTGCGCATAGCGGTATTCGTGGCCGTAGCCCAGCTCCTTCATGAGCTTGGTCGGCGCATTGCGCAGGTGCACCGGCACTTCGCGCGACTTATCCTTGCGCACGAACGCCATGGCCGCATTGAAGGCGTTGTAGCCGGCGTTGCTCTTCGCGGCAATGGCGAGATAGATCACGGCCTGCCCCAGCGCCAGTTCGCCCTCGGGCGAGCCCAGCCGCTCGTAGGTCGTGGCGGCGTCGTTCGCGATCTGCAGCGCGCGCGGGTCGGCCAGGCCGATGTCTTCCCAGGCCATGCGCACGATGCGGCGCGACAGGTACTTAGCATCGGCGCCACCGTCGAGCATGCGGCACAGCCAGTACAGGGCCGCATCCGGATGCGAACCGCGCACCGACTTGTGCAGGGCCGAGATCTGGTCGTAGAAATTGTCGCCGCCCTTGTCGAAGCGGCGCGAATTCAGGGTCAGCGCGTTGTCGACGAACTCGCCGGTAATGGTGGTGATGCCAGAAGTCTCGGCCGAGGTTTTGGTCTGCTCCAGCAGGTTCAGGAAGCGGCGCGCGTCGCCGTCGGCATAGCCGACCAGGGTATTCACCGCGACCTCGTCAAACGTCAGGTGCTTCAGCACCCTTTCCTGCGCGCGCTTCAGGAGCTGGCGCATTTCGTCGTCGTTCAAGGCTTTGAGCACGTACACCTGCGAGCGCGACAGCAGCGCCGAATTCACTTCGAACGAGGGGTTCTCGGTGGTGGCGCCGATCAGCGTCACGAGACCGGACTCGACGAAGGGCAGCAAGGCATCCTGCTGCGACTTGTTGAAGCGGTGGATCTCGTCGATGAACAAAATCGTGTGCTTGCCGCGCGCCAGGTACTGCTCGGCCTGCTCGACGGCGGCGCGAATGTCCTTCACGCCGGACAACACAGCGGACAGGGCGATGAATTCGCAGTCGAAGGCGTAGGCCGTCAGGCGCGCCAGCGTGGTCTTGCCGACGCCGGGCGGGCCCCACAGGATCATCGAGTGCGGCTTGCCGGACTTGAACACCAGGTTCAGCGGCTTGCCGGGGCCGAGCAGGTGGCTTTGGCCGATCACTTCATCAATGGTGCGCGGACGCAGGGCTTCGGCCAGCGGGGCCGCGGGTTCGTGCTTGAACAGGTCATCCATGCGGCGCTCCCCGAACGGGTGCCGGAACGGCGAAATAGTGCGAATGGTTGTGCATGCAGCTAGTGTAGCCGATGCCTGCACACGCCGCGAAGTGCACGCATGCCGGGCGCCCTCGCACGCTTGATGCAAGCCTGGCCCACCCATGAAAAAAGCCGCCCCGGTCAGGAGCGGCTTCGGATGGCAGGCTACAGCTAGGCGCGTCAGTTATTGATGACGTCCGCGCCCTTCGGCATCTCGAACTTGAACTGCTGGGCGCCCAGAGACGGGTTGCGCTGGAAATTGGTGAACTTCAGCACCGAGGTCTGGCCGAAGGTGTCCTTCAGTTCCATTGCCTGCGGAATGCCGTCGCGCAGGCCGATGCTGATCTGTTCGAAGGTCGTGTCGCGCGCCTTCGGTACGGCGTTCAGCCATTCCAGGCCGTCGCGCGTGCCGGCTTCGGACAGGGTGAAGTTCTTTTCCAGGTCGTTGCTGCCGAACAGGATGGCGGCCGGCGAGGAACCCAATGCGTTGCCGAGCTTCCTGGTGGTGACCTGGTTCAGGTCCTTGTCGTAGATGTAGAGCTGGTCGCCGTCGGCCTGCAGCACTTGTTCGTAGGGCTTCTGGTAGGTCCAGATGAACTTGCCGGGGCGGGCGAAGACGAAGCTGCCGCTCGAGGCAGGCGTGGCCTTGCCGTTGGTGGACTTGCGTTGCTGTTGCTGGGTGAATTCGCCCTTGGCGGATTTGGTGCCGGAGACGAAGGATTTGAATTGGTCCAATGCGGCGGCGTGGGCGGTGCCGGCCAGGGCCAGGGTGGCGGTGGCGATCAGGGTGGCGATAGTCGTTTTCGTGTTGTTCTTCATCGTGGTCCTTTTTTGCGTTGGGGTGTGCATGGGCACGACCGCGTGGGCACAGGTGCCTTGCGCGGCCCGGCCCACCCTACGAAGGCGGCATGCAAACCGCCCGGTTGGATGGACTTCAAAGTACCGGCTTGGTTACTCGGCGCTGGTGGCGGGCACGAGGATGTCGCGGTTGCCGTTCGATTGCATCGGCGAGACCACGCCGCTCTGCTCCATCTGCTCGAGCAGGCGCGCAGCGCGGTTGTAGCCGATGCGCAGGTGGCGCTGGACCAGCGAAATCGACGCGCGGCGGTTCTTCAGCACGACCTGCACCGCCTGGTCGTACATGGCGTCGGACTCGCCGCCGCCCTCGCCGGCCGTGGCATCGCCGCCGGCGCCGCCCTCTTCCATCGTGCCGCCTTCCAGGATGCCTTCAATGTAATTCGGCTCGCCCATCGATTGAAGATGTTTTACAACTCGATGCACTTCGTCGTCCGAGACAAAGGCGCCGTGCACGCGCACCGGCAGGCCGGTGCCCGGCGGCATGTACAGCATGTCGCCCATGCCGAGCAGGGTTTCGGCCCCCATCTGGTCGAGAATCGTGCGCGAGTCGATTTTCGACGAGACCTGGAACGCGATGCGGGTCGGGATGTTCGCCTTGATCAGGCCGGTGATCACGTCGACCGACGGGCGCTGGGTCGCAAGAATCAGGTGGATCCCCGCCGCACGCGCCTTCTGGGCGATACGGGCGATCAGTTCTTCCACCTTCTTGCCGACCACCATCATCAGGTCGGCGAGTTCGTCGATGATGATGACGATCGTCGGCAGCTTTTCCAGCGGCTCGGGATTGTCGGGCATGATCGAGAATGGATTCGGAATGTGCTCTTCCCGCTTCGTTGCTTCCGCGATCTTGGCGTTGTAGCCGGCCAGGTTACGCACGCCCAATTTAGACATTAACTTGTACCGGCGCTCCATCTCGTTCACGGCCCAGTTCAGGGCGTGGCCGGCCTGGCGCATGTCGGTCACCACCGGCGCCAGCAGGTGCGGGATGCCCTCATACACCGACATTTCCAGCATCTTCGGGTCGATCAGGATCAGGCGCACGTCCGCCGGGTCGGATTTGTACAGCAGCGACAGGATGGTGGCGTTGATGCCCACCGACTTACCGGAGCCGGTGGTACCGGCAACCAGCAGGTGCGGCATCTTGGCCAGGTCGGCCACCACCGGCTTGCCGGCGATATCCTTGCCCAGCGCCACCGTCAGGTTCGAGGCGGAGTCGTTGTAGACCTTGGAGCCGACGATTTCCGTCAGGCGCACGATCTGGCGCTTCGGATTCGGCAGTTCCAGCGCCATGTAGTTCTTGCCGGGAATGGTCTCGACCACGCGGATCGAGGTCAGCGACAGCGAACGCGCCAGGTCGCGCGCCAGGTTGACGATCTGGCTGCCTTTCACGCCGGTGGCCGGCTCGATTTCGTAGCGCGTGACGACCGGGCCCGGATAGGCGGCCACGACCGCGGCTTCGACGCCGAAGTCCGACAGCTTTTTCTCGATCAGGCGGCTCGTGAATTCCAGCACGTCGACGGCCACGGTTTCCTGGGCCGGCGGCGCTTCGTCGAGCAGGGCCAGCGGCGGCAGGGTCGAGTCGCCTGGCAAGTCGCGGAACAGCGGGGTCTGTTGCTCCTTGACCGCGCGCTCGCCTTTCGGCACCGACATCATTTGCGGCTCGATCTTGATCGGCGCCAGGACCGGCTCGGCACCGACAGCGGCCGGGGCCGGCGTGCGCGGCGGCTTCGCGGCCGGAGGCGGGCTGCTACTAAAGTCCTCGTCCAGGTCGATGTATTCGGGCACCTCGTCCGGCTCCAGGCGCGGCTCCTTCATGGCCGGGCGCGCCGGGGCCGATGCGGCCGCCTTGCTCAGTTCCAGCTGGGGCTCGGTGCGCAGGGCCGGCGCCGGCTGCTTCTCCACGTGGCGGGCGCGTTCGGTGACCACCGCTTCGTCGCGCTTGACAGCGGCGGCTTCGCCCTGGCGGCGGTCTTCGCCGGCCTCCATGCGGCGGCGGAACCAGTCCAGCGTCATCTCGGCCGACTCGCCGATGCGCTCGGCCACGGCCAGCCAGGACACCTGGAAGAACAGCGAAAAGCCCAGGCCGAACAGCAGCAGCAGGAGCAGCGTGGCGCCGGTAAAGCCGAAGGCGACCTGCGAAGCGTGGCCCAGCAGCTGGCCGAGCACGCCGCCCGGGGCGCGCGGCAGATCGACGTCCCAGGACCACATGCGCAGGTATTCCAGGCCGACGCTGCCGGCGAACATCAGGGCGAAGCCGATCCAGCGGATGATGAATTCGTCCTGGTGCTCGGGTTCGCGCGGGGCCGGATCGGTGTCTTTCAGGCGCCGGTAGCCGCGCCAGACGGCGCGCAGGAACAGGCCGCCCCACCACCAGGCGGAAAAGCCGAAGATAAACAGCAGCAAGTCGGCGAGCCAGGCGCCGGCCTTGCCGCCGAGATTGGCAATCTGCGGCACGGTGTTCGCGTGCGACCAGCCCGGATCGGCCTTGTTGTAGCTCAGCAGGATCAGGACGAAATACAGGAAGGCGACCGCCATGGCGATCCAGCGCGCTTCCAGCAGGAGGCGCGCAAGCCTGCCCGGCAGCGGAGCGCGGCCGGCCGTATTGCGGGGGACATTCGAGGGAGGGGCGGAACTCTTCTTGCTCATGCTGCGTGGTGCATTCATCTTCGCGATAGCGGAATCCAGCCATTCTAAGGCATATATTGCCAAGACGGCCTCATCATTCATGCTTGTGCGCATCATCGTCTATAATCTGCGTTGTATTCGACGACGAAATCGCTGTCTTGATTCTGCGCGTCCCGCCCCCAGTTTCCAATTTTCCACATCATTTCCTCTGCTCTCATGACCACTAAGAAACACGCCAAAGTCCTGATCCTCGGTTCCGGTCCTGCCGGCTACAGCGCCGCCGTCTACGCCGCGCGTGCCAATCTGCAACCGATGCTGGTCACCGGTGTCGAACAAGGCGGTCAACTGATGACGACAACCGATGTGGAAAACTGGCCGGGCGACCCGCTCGGCGTGCAGGGCCCGGAGCTGATGCAGCGCCTGCTGCAGCACGCCGAGCGCTTCAACACCGAGATCGTGTTCGACCACATCCACACGACTTACCTGAACGAAAAGCCGATCCGCTTGGTCGGCGACTCGCACGAATTCACCTGCGACGCCCTGATCATCGCCACCGGCGCCTCGGCCCAGTACCTGGGCCTGGAATCGGAACAAGCCTTCATGGGCCGCGGCGTCTCGGCCTGCGCCACCTGCGACGGCTTCTTCTACCGTAACCAGGAAGTGGCGGTCATCGGCGGCGGCAACACCGCGGTCGAGGAAGCCCTGTACCTGGCCGGCATCGCCTCGAAAGTGACGCTGATCCACCGCCGCGACAAGTTCCGCGCCGAACCGATCCTGGTCGACCGCCTGATGGCCAAGGTTGCCGAAGGCAAGATCGCACTGGAACTGAACCACACCCTGGACCAGGTGGTCGGCGACAACAGCGGCGTGACCGGCCTGAAACTGAAGTCGACCGACAACGGCGCCGACAAGGAACTGACCGTGCACGGCCTGTTCGTGGCCATCGGCCACAAGCCGAACACCATGATCTTCGAGGGCCAGCTGGACATGCACAACGGCTACATCAAGACCCGCAGCGGCACCGAAGGCATGGCCACGGCCACCAGCGTGCCGGGCGTGTTTGCCGCCGGCGACGTGCAGGACCATATCTACCGCCAGGCGATCACCAGCTCGGGCACCGGCTGCATGGCCGCGCTGGATGCGCAGCGCTACCTGGAAGCCCTGGGCGAATAAACGTGCGCGAAAAAAACGCCATGGCTGCGTTGCATCGTCTCGCCGTACATTCGTACTGTCTTCGACGACGCGCCTTGCCCTGGCGTCTTTTTCACACACGTTAATGGAAGGACGAAACTGACGATGGCAGGCATGAAGGACTTTGCCGACCTGAAATCCTTGCGCGACCAGCTCAAGGAAGAGGAACGCGTGCGCGCCATCGAACAGGCCGCCCGTGAGCGGCGCGAGCGCATCGCGCGCGAACGCGCCGTGGAATTTCGCGGCGCCATGGACGGCGTGACGAAGCTGCCGGAATCGGACCGCTACGTCTACCGCCCGGTGCAGGAAGCGCTGCTGCGCGCTACGCCCGAGCAGCGCCGCCTGAGCCAGGAAGAAGACGACGCCCTGGTGCTGCAGGAATCACTGTCGGACCTGTTCGACGTCGACGGCCTGCTCGACGACGACCCCACCCTCAGCTATGCGCGCGAGGGCGTCGGCCCGGATGTTGTAAAAAAACTACGCAAGCGCCACTGGCCCATCCAGGACGAGCTCGACCTGCACGGCATGACGCGCGACGTCGCGCGCGGCCAGGTGGGCGACTTCATCCGCCGCAGCATGCGCCGCGGGGTGCGCTGCGTGCGCATCATCCACGGCATCGGCTACGGTTCGCCGAACGGCGAGCCGGTGCTGCGCTCGGTGGTGCACAGCTGGCTGGTGCAAAAGGACGAAGTGGTGGCCTTCTGCGTGGCCAACCGCGCCGACGGCGGCCATGGCGCCCTGGTCGTGCTGTTGAAGCCGGCGCTGGATCGCTGAATTTCCGTATTGACACTAGCTTGTGTCAGAATAGCCTCATCCGGCGCGCCTTCTCCGTTTTTAGTACTATCGTGAAACAAACCGGTGCGCTCCCCGTCGACGTCGCGTTGTAGAATGCCAGCGTAGCTGTCCAGCCCCCCTAAATAGAAGGGAATACATTGAAGTCGATTCAGGCCGTCCCGATGCCTGTGCCCGCCCAGGCAGACCTGGCGAACTGCGCAGAAGAACCCATCCACGTTCCGGGATCGATTCAACCACACGGCTTCCTCGTGTTCATGGATACGCAGGGTCTTGTCGAAGGCTGGAGCGCGAACGTGCCCGCCGGGCTGCTGGCCGCCCTGCAACTTGGCCGCTCCTATACCGAACTCCCCTTGCCTGCCGCCTGCGCCGAACTGATTGCCGAGTGCGCCGACGCCGTAGGTGAAGGCGAATGCGCGCCGATGGTGGCGGCGGTGATGGTCGACGGCCGCGGTTTCGACGCCATCGTGCATGGCACGAACGGCCGCATCGTGGCCGAATTCGAGTCGCGCGACGTGCCGGCCGACGAAGTCGCCCTGTTCGCCGTGCGCGCGCACAGCTCGATCGAGCGCGTGCGGCGCCAGCGCAGCATCGAGGGCCTGCTGGAAACGGCAGTGCGCCAGGTGCGCGACTTCACCGGCTTCGACCGCGTGATGGCCTACCGCTTCCGCGAAGACGACAGCGGCGACGTGGTGGCCGAGGCGCGCCACGACGACCTGGTCCCCTACCTCGGCCAGCGCTATCCCGCAGGCGACATCCCGGCCCAGGCGCGCCGCCTGTATGTACTGAACACCCTGCGCATGATCGCCGACATCGGCTACCAGCCGGTGCCGCTGCTGGGTGCGCCCGGCGGCGCGCCGCTCGACATGAGCTTCGGCGTGCTGCGCAGCGTTTCGCCGATCCATGTGGAATACCTGCAGAACATGGGCATCCAGGCTTCGATGAGCGTCTCGATCGTCATCAATGGCCGCCTCTGGGGCCTGCTCGCCTGCCACCACATGACGCCGAAGCAGGTGCCGCATGCGCTGCGCATGGCGGCCGACGTGCTGGCCCAGGTGCTGGCCTCGACCGTGCAAAGCATCGAGGCGCGCGCCGACGCCGAACTGGTCGAGCAATCGGCCAGCGTGCGCACCGCCCTGGTCGAGTCGCTGCTGATCGACGAAGAGCCGCTCGACGCCCTGGCCCATCACGCGCAGGACCTGATGTCTGCGACCCGTTCGCAGGCGCTGGTGGCGGTCCACAACGGCAAGGTGTTCAGCCACGGCCCGATCGAGCGCGAGACGGCCGAAGCCATCGTGCGCGCCCTGCCGCAGGAAGCCAGCGACATCGTGACCTTCGATGCGCTCGACGAATGGCCGGCGCAAGTGCAGGGCAGCCTGGGCAAGTGGGTCGGCATGCTGGCCCTGCCCTTCGATCCGCCCGGCGGCGGCTGGTGCCTGCTGCTGCGCACCGAGCAGATCGAACACGTGTCCTGGGGCGGCCGTCCGGAAAAGACGATCCAGATCGGCCCGCTCGGCGCGCGCCTGACGCCGCGCGGCTCGTTCGACGCCTGGCACGAAACCGTGCGCGGCCGCTCGCACCCCTGGGAGCTGGCCGTGCTGTCGAATGCACGCCTGACGCAATCCGAACTGCTGCGCGCCTCGAACGCGCGGCGCGCCCAGACCGAATCCACGCGCGCCCAATTGCTCGCCATGCTCGGGCACGACCTGCGCGACCCGCTGCACTCGATTAACATGGCCGGCACCCTGCTCGAGCGCGGCAGCACCCAGCCGACTTTGGCGCGGCGCATCCAGTCGTCCAGCAACCGCATGCAGCGCCTGATCGGGCAAGTGCTCGACATGAGCCGCATCGACGGCGGCATGGGCCTGGGCATGGTGCTGGCGCCGCTCGACCTGGCCGCGCTGGCCGAGGACGTGATCGACGAATCGCGCCTGGCCTACCCGACCATCGACTACGTGTTCGCCAATCCGGGGCCGGTGTTCGTGCGCGCCGACAGCGGCCGCCTGGCCCAGGTGCTGACCAATTTGCTGAGCAATGCGCGCCACCACGGCGAAGTCGGGCGGCCGATCGTGGCCAGCCTGTCCGTCGACCACGGCTGGGCCGAGCTGACCGTGGCCAACGCCGGCGCGCCGATCGCACCGGAAGTGGCGGCCTCGATGTTCAATCCCTTCAAGCGCACCTCGCTGCACAACCCGCGCAACCGCACCGGCATGGGCCTGGGACTGTACATCGCGGCCCAGATCGTGCGCGAGCACGAAGGCGAGATCGCCTACCGCCACCAGGACGGGCAAGTCGTGTTCGGCGTGCGCCTGCCGCTGGCCGAGATGGAGCGGGCCGGGCCGACCTGAGGCGCCGGTGTGCGCGTGCAGGGCGGGCCCCGCACGCGCTCCCTACCGCAGGAGCCCGCTGCATGTTAGGCTAGCAACAGTCCAACTGCGCACTCCTTGCATGACCCTCATCAAGTTCATCGAAATCGTGGCAATCCTGGTCGGCGCCTTTTCCGGATTCATCGAAGCACGGCGCAAGCGCATGGACCTGGTGGGGGTGTTCACCGTCGCTTTCATCGCCGCCTTCGGCGGCGGCACCCTGCGCGACATCCTGCTCGACCGCCGCCCACTGTTCTGGGTCACGCACCAGGAATACGCGATCGCCATCTTCGTATTGGCCCTGATCGCCTCGCCGCTGATCCGCACCCTGCGCCACATCGTGTCGGAACGCCTGATCGTGATCGCCGATGCCGTGGGACTGGGCCTGTTCTCGATTGCCGGCACCTCGGCCGCGCTGGACGCCAACATGCCGATCTTCATCGCCTCGATGATGGGCGTGATCACGGGGATTTTCGGCGGCGTGCTGCGCGACATCGTCTGCAACGAAGTGCCGATGGTGTTCAGGGACGGCAAACCCTACGCCCTGTGCGCCTTCCTGGGCAACTGGATGTTCTTGATGATGGGTATCTACACCGAGGTATCGCACGACTTCGCGCTGTGGACCAGCGCCCTGTTCATCAGTGCGCTGCGCTTGATTACCTGGAAGTTCGATATCCAGATGGGGCGCTGAACCATGCATTTTGCTCTTGCATGACTTGACCTGACGGGCGGCGCTTCGATACCGCGCCTTTGTAGGGTGGGCTCTCGAGCCCACGCGGTACGGCAACAATGTGCCGAAACATCTTCCGGGACGCCAGGTCATGCGGCGTACCCGGTGACGCCGCATGGTATTTACCGCTGACACTGCGTGGGCTCGAGAGCCCACCCTACAACACCTTACACGGCGTCCGGCCCGGTTTCGCCAGTACGGATACGAATCACCTGCTGCACGTCCTGCACAAAGATCTTGCCGTCGCCGATCTTGCCCGTACGCGCGGCCTTGATGATGGCGTCCACCACCTGGTCGGTGATGGCATCGTCGACCACGACTTCGATCTTCACCTTCGGCAGGAAGTCGACCACGTATTCCGCGCCGCGATAGAGTTCGGTATGCCCCTTCTGGCGCCCGAAACCCTTCACTTCGGTGACGGTCAGGCCGGTGACGTTCACGTCCGCCAGCGCCTCGCGCACTTCGTCGAGTTTGAAGGGTTTGATCACGCAGGTGATCTGTTTCATGTCTGCTCCTTGTTCAACAATGGGTATTCAGTCGGGAATCTTCGCCAGGTCGTCGAGCCACACCGTGGCCTCGGAATCGCTCGGCGCGCGCCAGTCGCCGCGTGGCGACAGCGAGCCGCCGTTGCCGACCTTCGGCCCGTTCGGCACGCAGGTGCGCTTGAACTGGCTGGTCTTGAAGAAGCGCCATAGGAAGATGCCGAGGTTGCGTTTGATCGCGGCCAGGTCGTACTCGTTGCGCGCGCCGTGTTCGTCCGGCCAGCGGCCTTCGTGCCGCGCGCGCCAGGCGGAATACGCGAGGAAGGCGACCTTGGTCGGCGCAAAGCCGTAGCGCAGGATGTAGTACAGGTTGAAGTCCTGCAGCTCGTAGGGCCCGATCACGTTCTCGGTCACCTGGGCCGGCTGTGTATTACCATCCGCTCCCTCCTTGCCCGGCACCAGCTCGGGGCTGATCTCGGTGCCGAGGATGTTCAGCAGCACCTCGGTGCCGCCGGCCACCACCGACTCGGTCTCGGCCACCCAGCGCACCAGGTGCGAAATCAGGGTCTTGGGCACGCTGGCGTTCACGTTGTAGTGCGACATGTGGTCGCCCACGCCATAGGTGCACCAGCCCAGCGCCAGCTCGGACAGGTCGCCGGTGCCGATCACGATCGCGCCCAGGTGGTTCGCGAGCCGGAACAGGTGATTCGTGCGTTCGCCGGCCTGCACGTTCTCGAACGTGACGTCGTACTGTTCCTTCCCTTCGGCGAACGGGTGGTTCAGGTCCTTCAGCATCTGGATGCAGCTCGGGCGGATGTCGATTTCCTGGGCCGAGCAGCCGACCACGCGCATCAGGTCGTGCGCCTGCCTCAGGGTGCGCCCGCTGGTGGCGAAGCCCGGCATGGTATAGGCCAGGATGTTCGTGCGCGGCAGGCCCAGGCGGTCCATGGCGGCGGCGCAGACCAGCAGCGCATGGGTCGAGTCCAGCCCGCCCGAGACGCCGATCACCACCTTCTGGATGCCGCTCGATGACAGGCGCTGGATCAGGGCCTGGACCTGGATGTTGTAGACCTCGGTGCAGCGCTCGTCGCGCAGGGCGCGGTCGGCCGGCACATAAGGGAAGCGCTCGATCTCGCGCTGCAAGGGCAGCGTGCGTTCCAGCGGCAGCGCCAGGCTGAAGCGCTGCACGCGGAACTTCGCCACCTCGGCGCCATGGCGCGCCGCCGACTGGGCAAAGGTGGTGGCGCGCATGCGCTCCTGCGACAGGCGCTCCAAATCAACGTCGGCAAAGATGATGTGCGACTCGTCGAGGAAGCGCTTCGACTCGGCCAGCAATTCGCCCTTTTCGTAGATCAGCGACTGGCCATCCCAGGCCATGTCGGTGGTCGACTCGCCGCGCCCGGCCGAGGTGTACAGGTAGGCCGCCATGCAGCGCGCCGACTGCTGGCTGACCAGCTGGTGGCGGTAGGTGCTTTTCCCCACCAATACGTTCGAGGCCGACAAATTGACCAGCACCGTGGCGCCGGCCATCGCCGCGAACGAGGACGGCGGCACCGGCACCCAGACGTCTTCGCAGATCTCGACGTGGAAGCGCAGCAGCGGCAAATTCTCGACCTCGAACACCTGGTTCGCACCAAAAGGAATCATCTCGCCGAACAGTTCGACGCAATCGACGTTCGCGCTGTCGGCATTCGAGAACTGGCGCGATTCGTAGAATTCGCCGTAGTTCGGCAGGAAGCTTTTCGGCACCAGGCCGAGCACGCGGCCGTTCGCGACCACGGCCGCACAATTGAACAGCTGGTGATTGACCCGTAGCGGCAGGCCCACTACCATCGCCACGGGCAAAGCGTTAGACGCCTCGACCACGGCGGCCAGGGCCGCTTCGCAGGCGTCGAGCAGCGCGCGCTGGTGGAACAAATCCTCGCAGCTGTAGGCCGACAGCCCCAGCTCGGGGAATGCGACAAGCGCCGCGCCTTCATCGGCCGCCTGGCGCGCCAGCGCGAGGGTTTGCTCGACGTTGTAGGCCGGGTCGGCGATGCGGCAACGCGGGATGGCAACCGCCACGCGGGCGAACTGGTGCGAGTAGAGGTTATAGAATGGCTTGTTCATCTCGTAGTCTTTCGCATGGCAAGCGGTGTGCAAGGCCCGGCCCGGCACATCGGCCCACCCCTCTCCTGGTTATGGAAACAGTCTGGACGTCATCTTGAACGCCACTTTTAATTATCGCACGCATATCGTTTCATCCTTGTCCGAAATCGGCCAGGCCGCCTGGGATGGCTTGCTGGCCCTGCAGGGCGAAGCCAATCCCTTCCTGTCGTATGCCTTCCTGCACGCGCTGCACGAATCCGGCAGCGCCTGCCCGGAGACCGGCTGGCAGCCGCAGTACATCGCGCTGTACGATGGCGAGGACCTGGCCGCCGCCCTGCCCCTGTACGTGAAGGGACATTCCTACGGCGAGTACGTGTTCGACTGGGCCTGGGCCGACGCTTACCAGCGCCACGGCCTGGAGTATTACCCGAAGCTCCTGTCGGCCGTGCCGTTCACGCCGGTGGCCGGACCGCGCCTGCTGGCGCGCGACAGCGATGCCCGCGCCGCCCTGATCGAGGTGCTGTGCGCGACCCAGCAAGCCACCGAGGTTTCGTCGACCCACATCCTGTTCCCGCCCGAGGAGCACGCGCGCCAGCTGCAGGAGGCCGGCTTCCTGCTGCGCAGCGGCGTGCAGTTCCACTGGCTGAACGATGAGTACGCCGACTTCGACGCCTTCCTGGCGACGCTGGAACAAAAGAAGCGCAAGAACATCCGCGCCGAACGGCGCAAGGTGAAGGAAGCCGGCGTTCTGATGCGCCGGGTGCGCGGAGCCGACATCACGGATGACGAATGGCGTTTCTTCAACCGCTGCTACCGCCACACCTATGCGGCGCATTACTCGACGCCCTACCTGAACCTGGACTTCTTCCGCCGCATCGGCGCCGCCATGCCGGAAAATATCCTGCTGGTGATCGCCGAACGCGAAGGGCGGCCGATCGCGGCCTCGCTCGTGATCCACACGGCCGACACCCTGTACGGGCGCTACTGGGGCGAGATCGAACACGTGCCCTGCCTGCACTTCGAGGCAGCCTATTACCAGCCGCTGGAATTCTGCATCGAGCAAGGCATCAAGGTGTTCGAGGGCGGGGCCCAGGGCGAGCACAAGATGGCGCGCGGCTTCCTGCCGACCCGCACCTTCTCGGCGCACTGGCTGGCGCACCCGTCGTTCGCAGATGCGATCGAACGTTTCCTCGAACGCGAAGCGGGCGGGATCGACGACTACATGGACGAGCTGAACGAGCGCAACCCCTTCCGCAACGCGGCCGGCTGAGGCGGTGCTAGACCGAGGCGGCGCTAGGCCGAGGCGGTGCGCAGGGCGGCTGCTTCGCGCCAGGCGTCGGCCAGCAGCACGAAGGCGAACACGATCTCGATCAGCGCGCCGGCTGCCGCGCCCAGCGCCGGCGGCGCATGCAGGGCCGCCAGGCCATACGCGGCCAGCCCGAGCACGGCGCCAAGGACCCAGTACAGGCGGTTGCCGTAGAGCGTGTGAAAACAGAGATAGCGCCCGCCGATCACGAGCAGCATCGCGGGAAAGAACAGCTCGATGCGCCAGAGCGCAATGCCGTAGGCAAGCGGCAGCATCGCGATCATCCAGAACGTGGTGGCCATTGCCAGCGGGCCGAGCGGATTGCCGGGGCTGTGCCGCCCCGGGGCGCCGAGTAGGCGCGTGCACAGCACCGCGATCGGATGGATGAACATGCCGCCGACAAACAGCGCCCAGATGGCGCGCTGCGGCGAGAGCCAGGCGGCGACGCAGGCGGCCACGGCCCAGACCGAACCGGAAACCAGCACGCCGGGGGCGCCGCCCAGGTAGCCGGTGCGCATGTCGCGCTGGGCGACAGCCGTGGTGGCGGGATCAGGGGTACTGCCGGCGGGCTGGGCAAGCGTCATGGCGTCTCCAGTGAAGTGGAGACGATCCTGCCATGATTATGTATTTATTACAACTTCAATCACTCGCCGCCGAGGCGAGTTTCAGTTCCAGCCGCCGGCGTTCGCGGCGTAGTGTTCGCGATAAGGCGCGCGCGCTGCGGCCTGCTTGTGCATGACGAGTTCGGCGCGGGCATGGGCCTGGGCCAGCAGGCGGGTGGCGATGGTGTTCAACAGCGTTTTCATTTCACGGTTCCCTGGCGGCGCAGCCGCAACGCGGGCGCCTGGATGACAATCCTACCGTTATACGGGGGATGCGGCGGAACATCCAATTCCGATTCGCAATGTCAGGTATCCGTGAGGTGAATAGGCTATTCGATATGTTTTCCCAGCCAGGTGCGCACGCCGTCGAGCGAGCGGAAGTCGGCCACCGAGCGGCAGGCGATGCCTGGGTGGCGTGCCCCCAGCATGCGCGCCAGCGCGGCGCCGGGGCCGAGTTCCAGGGCCACCGTCACGCCCCCCTCGGCCAAAGCGTCCATCCCCTCGCGCCAGCGGATGGGTTCGGCAAGCTGGCGCGACAAATGGTCGATGGCCTTGTCGGCCGCGTGGAGCGGCTCGGCGGCGATGCCCGAGATGACCGGCGCCTGCGGCGCGCGCCAGCCCTGCGCGCGCAGCAGCCCGGCAAATGGCGCGACGGCGCCCGCCATGAAGGGCGTGTGCGAGGCCACTTCGACCGGCAAGGCGCTGGCGCGGCCACCGGCCGTGGCGACGGCCTGCACCAGCGCCGTGCGTGCGTCCAGCGGGCCGCCGACGATCAGGCTGTCTTCGGCGGTGTCGATGGCGGGATAAAAGCCATGCGCGCGGGCGATGGCCTCGGCGCTGCTGCCGGCGATGCCCGAGAGCGCCACCAGCGCCTGGGGCGGCGCTCCCTGCAGGCAGGCGTCCATCAGGCCGGCGCGCTGGCGCGCCAGGCGCACGGCGTCGCCCGGCGCCAGCGACCCGGCCACGGCATGGGCCGTCAATTCGCCGATGCTGTAGCCGGCGACGATGGCCGGCTGCGCGGCGATGCTGCCCAGCGCGGTCCAGGTAGCCAGGCTGGCGGCCACGATCAACGGCTGGGCCATGCGGTTGGCGAACAGCAGGCCGGGGTCGGCCAGGATGGTCTCAAGCGGCTGATCCAGGCCGGCACCCGCGAGCCAGCCATCGAGCCGTGCGGCGGTGGCGGCATCGCTGCGCGCCATGTCGAACATGGCCGGGCCTTGTGCTCCCTGGCCGGGACACAGCAGGGCGAGCCGGTTGCGCATGCTCAGGCGACCTCGCCGCCGGCTTCGTGCGCCAGGCGGGCATCGCGTGTCGGAACGGCTTTTTGCGCCAGGCAGGCGTCGTACGTCGGCACAGCCTCTTGCACCAAGCAGGCGTCGCATCTCGGCACAGCTCCTTGCGCCAGGCAGACATCGCATCTCGGCACAGCTTCTTGCGCTAGGCAGGCGTGGCGCGCGGGGAGAGCTTTCTGCGATACCTGCGCGTCGCCCAAGCTGCCGGGTTCGCGCATCGGGCTGGCGTCCGGCGCGGGGCAAACGGCATGCAGCAGGCAGGCGGCGGCCAGCAGGTCGGCCGCGCCGCCTGGCGACAGGCGCGCCGCCACGAAGGCGCGGTGGCAGGCCAGTGCCTGCGCTTCCCAGTCATCGCTGGCCGTGCCGCCACGCGCCATGAAGTCCTGGGCATGACGGCGCACGCTGGCGGCGCCCTCTTCACCGCCGCGGTGGTAGAGGTTGGTGTCGCTGATGTGCGCCATCAGGGCGAACAGCGCGTCCACGCGCGCGCGCCGCAGGCCGCGTCCGGCCGCCAGCGTGGACCGCAGCACCGGCAGGGCCAGCTCGAATACCGAAGGCAGGCCTAGCGCCGCTTCCTGGCGCGCGCCGCCGACGCCATGGCGCCGCGCCGCTTGTGTCCCGTGCGAGTCCGATGTGCCGGGGTCGAGGTGGGCCGCCAGGGCGCCGGCCCAGCGCATCAGCAGAGTGGCGCGGATGGCCCCGGGTGTGAGTGCGATGCCGCGCGCGCGGCAATTGCCGATGGCGGCGCACAGCAGGCCCAGGCAGAATACCGCGCCGCGGTGGGTGTTGATGCCGCCGGTGGCGCGCAGCATCCTGGCCTCGGCATCGATGCCGAGGCGCCGCAAGCTTGCGAACGGCGCATCCTGCATGCCGGCGCGGGTGATGTGGGCGAAATAGTGGCGCAAGGCGAACAGGCTGCGCATGAAGGTGGCGGCCGTCATGTCGTCGTGGCTGCCGTTGTCGACAAGGGAGACCAGGCCAGGTTTCGGATGAAGCGCCAGTTCGGCGTACAGGCTGCGCACGGCGTGGCGGGCGATGGCCTGGCAAAAAGCGGCCTGGCCGGGCAGCGCGCGCGCGGCGGCGCGGTCCGGAACCTGGGCGATGGCGCGGCTGCGAACCGGGACCGCTCTCGCGCCAGGTTGCGAATCGCTTCCCGGGCCGATCCTTGGGTCGATCTGTGCGTCCAGGCTCAGTTCAAGCATGTCGCCTCCTTCAGCATCGCCAGCAGGACGTCCGGCTGGACCAGCGAAACGCGTGCCATTTCCTTCACCAGCACGCGGGTTCCGGGTGCGCCCCGGCGCGCCGCGGCCCACTCCTTCCATGCCACCGCGCGACCGCCGGGAAAGACGATCTCGCCGTCGAGCGGCAAGACGTTTGCGTGGGAGCATAGCAGCGCCAGGGCGGCATCGAGCTGTGCCCGGTCGCGCGGCTGCACGAGCAGATCGATGTCCGATGTATCGCGCAAATAGGCCTGGCCGGTCAGCACCTGCAGCGCAGCCGATCCATAGACGTGCAGCGCGATTCCCTGCCCGGCCGCGTCCGCCGCCAGCGAGGCCAGAGCGCCGCGCCAGGGCGGCGGAATATTGGCCGAATGCGCAGTAAGATGCGCGGCAAGCTGCGCGACAGGCTGCTCGATAGGTTGTGCGATAGGTTGTGCGATAGGTTGCGCGATAGGTTGCCCGGCTGGCTTTCCGATAGGTTGCCCGGCTGGCTTTCCGATAGGTTGCCCGACAGGTTGCGTGACAAGGTTCGCGACAAGCTGCGCCAGCGGCAGCGGCGCTGCCCAGCGCCGCACCCCCGACGCGTGCACACGGCAGGGAATGCGCAGCTTGCGCCCATCTTCCGGTCTTGGCGGCAGCGCCAGTCCGAGTGCGACCTCGCCGGGCGCCTGGTCCACGTCCGCCCGGCGCACGATTAGCGGCCAGTCGGCGCGCTGCCATGCCGCGATTGCCTGCACGTGGTCCGCTGCGGCAGCAGCCAGCACCTGGCGCCAGCCCTCCGCATTCAGCCAGGCCAGGTCATGCCGGGCGAACATCGCCACCCGTCCGCACCGCCTGCGCCACCGCCTGCGCCATGTGCCGTCCGCCGCGTTCCTGGCCGAGCAGCATGCGCCGGTCGACCGCGTCGACACTGGCCAACGCCTCCACCAGCGCCGCAGCCAGTTCGTGTTCCCACAGCGCCTGCAAGCCGCCCATGCGCAGGTAGTTCGCGGCGCCGGGTGCGAACACGGGATTCTCCCTGGCCAGTTCGGTCAGGCGCTCTTCCGGCACCTTGGTGATGCGCGCCATGGCCGGCAGGCCCATCACGCGGATGGTCGCCTGCGGCAGCGCGAAGCAGGCGTCGGCAATCAGGCCGCTGGTGATGAAGCCGCCCGACAAGGCCTGGTCGTACACCAGCCCCAGCACCTTGTGTCGCTGGCGCCGCGCGAAGTCGATGCACTTGCCGAGGTGGGCCATGTAGCTGTTAATGCCCAACATTTCATCGCGGTGGCGCAGGCGCTGGCCCTGGGTGTCGACCAGGATCAGGATGGGCCGCCCGGGATGCTCGCGCACCGTGCGCAGCACGGCCTGGGCCTGGGCCAGGGCGATCTCGATGCCGATCGGCGCGTGTTCGGTGGTGCCGATCACCGCCACGGTTTGCGAACCTGCCGGCGCACCGGCCTGGCCGGTACCGGATAAAAAGTTGTCGCGCTCGACGATGTCGTGCCCGCCCGGGAACAGGTTGTTTGCGAGGGTCTGCCAATCCATCAGTTTTCTCCTGTGCCGGGGCCGGCGCGATGCCGCGCGGCGATTGCGAGAAAGGCGTCGGCTTCGAGCATGGGCACGGCCGCCGGTTCGGGTACGCCGAGCCGGCGCCAGACCTCCAGCGGGTCGGCCGCATCGCCGAAGTCGCGGATGCGCCGCTCCAGCATGGTTTGCTCGGCCTCCAGCGCCGCCAGCGTGAGTGCCGCGCCGCCGCGCGCATCCGCGATGGCCGCAATGGCCGCCGCGCGGAAGGCATCGGTATCGTCCGCCACCAGCACCTGGCAGTCGCCCAGCAGATAGCGGTGCTTGCCCCCGGTGGTGCGCCAGACCAGGGCCCGGTCCTTCGAATCGAATTCCTCGACGCCGTTCGCGGTTTCGATGACCTCCGGCCCCGACATCGCGAGCCGCCCCTCTTCCGACATGATCACGGTGTTCGCGCAGCGCGCGGCGATGCCCATGCCGCCGAAGCAGCCATTCGCGCCGCCAACGGCCACGATCACCGGGATGCCGGCCGCGCGCACGTCGAGAATGGCGCGCATGACTTCGGACACCGCAATCAGCCCGGCATTCGCCTCGTGCAGGCGCACCCCGCCCGATTCGAGCAGGAGCAGCACGGCATGCGCGCCCTCGCTCACCGCACGCCCAAGCATGCCGACCAGCTTGGCCCCGTGGACCTCGCCCACCGCGCCGCCCATGAAGCCGCCCTCCTGGGCCGCACCGAACACGACCCGGCCATCGAGCAGGCCGCGCCCGACCACCACGCCGTCATCGAACGACACCGGCGCGTCGAGCTGGGCCAGGTGCGGGCTAACGACGCGCGCCGCCGGCGGCAGGAATTCCTCGAACGATCCGGCGTCGAAGATATGCGGGATGCGCCCGCGCGCGCTCAGTTCAAGATAGCTGCTCACGGCGGGCCTCCGGTCACCGATTCCACGGCCTGGTCCAGGCGCAGGCTGACCACCGCCGGCGTCGCGCCCATGTCGTTGATGCAGATGCGCGTATCCATCAATTGCCAGCGCGCGTGGAAGTCGCGCATCACGGCTTCCCAGGTGGCGCCGAAGCCATTCGCCGCGGTGCGCACCTCGATCTCGCAGCCGCCGTTCAGGGCCGCCGCTTCGATCAGCACCTCGAGGTTGCCCGAGCTGACTACGCCCACCAGCTGGGGAGCGCCGGGCAGCGGCCTGCTGCCGGCGTCGAAACGAAAATGCAACGTCTCCATATGTTTTCCTTGAATGCGGCTTACCAGTTCCGGAAGCGCTTCGGCGGCTCGTACAGCCCGCCGGATGCGCGCACCAGGCCCTTCATGTTCTTTTCGGCGAGCAGGTCGCGCGTGGCCAGGCGCTTGTCGATGCCCAGGTCTTCGGGCCGCTGGACGATACCCCGGTCGCGCAGGTTTTCCACCATGCGCTTGTCGCGCGCCATGCCCACCGGCGTGTAGCCGGCTACGCCCCGGATCGCCTGCTCGCGCTCTTCCTCGGTGCGGCACAGCAGCAAATTGGCGATGCCTTCCTCGGTCAGGATGTGGGTCACGTCCTCGCCGTAGATCATCACCGGCGGGATCGCCATGTTGGCTTGCTCGGCCAACTGCCAGGCATCCAGCCGTTCGACGAAGGCCGGGGCCATGTGCTCACGGAAGGTCTCGACCATCTGCACCACCAGCTTCTGCCCGCGCGGCACCAGGTTGCGTCCCTCGCGCGCCTGGCGCCCCGCCTTCAGCCAGGCTGGACTCGTGTGGCGCCGCCCGCGCGCATCCGACCCCATGTTCGGCGCGCCGCCGAAGCCCGAGATACGCCCCAGCGTGGCGGTCGAGGAATTGCCCTGCAAGTCGATCTGCAGCGTCGAGCCGATGAACATGTCGCAGGCGTAGTGCCCGGCCGCCTGCGAGAAGGCGCGGTTGCTGCGCATCGAGCCGTCCGGCCCGGTAAAGAAGATGTCGGGCCGCGCGCGGATATAGTTTTCCATGCCCAGTTCCGAACCGAAGGAATGTACCGATTCGACGAAGCCCGCCTCGATCGCCGGAATCAGCGCCGGGTGCGGATTCAGCGCCCAGTGGCGCGCGATCTTGCCCTTCAGGCCGAGGCTGGCCGCATAGGTCGGCAGGATGAGTTCGATGGCGGCGGTATCGAAGCCGATGCCGTGGTTCAGGCGCTCGACCTCGTATTCTGCATAGATGCCCTTGATCGCCATCATCGCCATCAAGACCTGGATTTCGGAAATCTGGGCCGGGTCGCGCGTGAACAGCGGTTCGATGTAGTAAGGCTGGGGCGACTGCACCACGAATTCCACCCAGCCGGCCGGGATGTCCACGCGCGGCAGCTTGTCGACCACCTGGTTGACCTGGGCGATGACGATGCCGCTCTTGAAGGCCGTGGCTTCGACGATGGCCGGCGTATCCTCGGTGTTCGGCCCGGTGTAGAGGTTGCCTTCGCGGTCGGCCATCTCGGCCGCCACCAGGGCCACGCGCGGCGTCAGGTCGACGAAGTAGCGCCCGAAGAGTTCAAGGTAAGTATGGATTGCGCCGATATTCAGCTTGCCCGATGCGGCGAGCTTGGCCAGGCGCCCCGCCTGCGGCCCGGAAAAGGAAAAGTCCAGGCGCGCGGCGATGCCCTTCTCGAACACGTCGAGGTGCTCGGGCAGCGACAGCACCGACAGCAGCATGTGCAGGCCGTGGATGCGCGCCGGGTCGAGCTTCGTCAGCGCCTTGCCGAGGAAGTCGGCCTGCTTCTGGTTGTTCCCTTCCAGGCAGACGCGGTCGCCGGGTTCCAGCACCGCGTGCAGCAGGTCCGCGATGCGTTCGGCCGGCACGAGCTTGCCTTGCAGCCCGTCGCCCAGGGCCTCGCCTGCCCGCGCCAATCGGGCGCTGCGATTGGCCTGCAGGCGGTTCCAGCGGTTTTCCACGTCAGCCATCTTCATCCTTTCGAATCGTTACAGCACCACGAACAGCAACCACACCACGGGCGGCGCCACCAGCGTCACGATGCCGCCGTAGATCATCAGCTGGCGCAGGAAGACGTCGCGGTCGATGCCTTGGGCATTCGCCAGCACCAGCGCGCCGTTGGTCGAGAACGGACTGACGTCGACGATGGTCGAGGCCACCGCCATGGCCGCGATGAAGCCGATCGGGTCGACCCCGGTGCCGGCCTGCAGGAAGGGCACGGCCAGCGGAATCAGCGAGCCCAGCACGGCGGTGGACGAGGCAAAGGCCGAGACGATGGCGCCCACAAAGCACAGCAGCAGCGCCACCACCAGCGGCGAGGTCAGGCTGGCCACGCTGTCGCCGACAAAGGTGATCGTGCCCATCTTCTGCATCACGCCCACATAGGTGCTGACGCCGACGATGAGCATGATTTCCGGCCACGACACCTGGCCGATGGCGCGCTTTTGCACCTGCGGCGCCATCATCGACAGCAGCAGGCCGATGGTAATGGCCACGAAGCCGATATCGAGTTCGTAGGCCAGGGTCAGCACCGCCAGCGCGGCCAGGCCGACGACCGTGGCCAGCTGCTGCACCGTGACCGGCACGTCTTCGGTGAGGACCGAGGTGGTGGCCGCACCGGCTCCGGACGCTGCGGCTCCCGCCCCTGCTGCTGCACCTGCTCCCGCGCCGGGATTGACCGCGTTCACCGACTCCGGCGAGCGGTTGCGCGTCAGGCGTTCCTCGGTCAGGGCTTCGCCTTCGGCCTCGTCGAAGATCTGCGGCCCCTGCGCCGCCACCGCCACCGGCGTGCCATAGCCGGGAATCGGCATGCCCAGCCCGGCCCCGCCTTTGCCGGCCGGGGCCTGGCGCATCAGGCGCAGGCCGCCGAACACGAAGAACAGGATCAGGGCCACGCCGAAGTTGACCCCGAGGCTGACGAACGCCGTGGTCAGCTCGGAAATCGGCAGCCCCGCCTTTTGCACGATCTTGTTGGTGATGCCGCCGTAGATGCTGATCGGCGAAAAGCCGCCGCCCTGGGCGCCGTGGATCACCATCAGGCCCATCATCAGCGGGTTGATGCCGTACTTGGCGGCGAAGCCGAGCGCGATCGGGGCGATGATGGCCACCGCCGCCGGGCTCACCGCGCCGACCGCCGTCAGCACCGCCGCGATCGCGAACATCACCCAGGGAATGGCGGCGATGCGCCCGCCGACCGCGCGCACCGCCAGCCGCACCAGCCAGTCGATGGTGCCGTTGTTCTGGGCCTGGGCGAACAGGAAGGTGATGCCGACCAGGGTGAGGAAGAGTTCGGTGGGGAAGCCGGCCATGATGGCCTTGGTTCCCATGCCGGCCACCAGGGTGCCGACCAGGAAGGCGCCGACAAAGGCGATGACGCCCATGTTGATCGGCAGGATGGTGGCGATCACGAACATGAGCGCCAGCGCATAAATGGAAAGCATATGAGAAGACACCGCCATCTCCTTCATGTGTCGCGCCGACTGCGCGGCGCTTTGGTCCAACGTCTCCATTGCATTGCCCCCACGGGAAGCCCCTGTGAAAGGCATGCTCTTTTGTCAGCAGTGACGGTAACGCCGAATACCGCCGGGATCAATTCCGGCCGGCGCAGGATGTTTACTGTCGGCGTAAGTGTTGGAGCGGCGTCAGGCGGCGAAGTTCAGCCGGCCGATGCGCCGGGTTTGTGCCTGAGCATGCGACAGACGGCTGCCAGCGCCAGCAGGTTGGGATCGCGCTCGCGCACCCGCAGGAAGGACAGGCCGATGGTCTGGCGCACCGGGTAGTCGCGCGTTAGCGGGATCAATTGCACCTTGTCGCCGAACACGCCGCGCATGCGCCCCGGCAGCAGGGTGCAGCCGATGCCGGCGCTGACCAGGTTCATCAGCGAAAAGATGTCGGCCACGCGCATCGTCACGATCGGCTCGAAGCCGGCGATGCGGAAGGCTTCCTGGAAGCCCTGGTAGGTGGCGAAACCCTCGCTCAGGCTGACGAATTTCTCGCGCGCGCAGGTGCGCAGGTCGATCTCGGTTAGCCCGGCATAGCGCGAATTCGCCGGCGCGGCAAAGAACACGTCGTCCTCGAACAGCGGAATCGATTCGATGTCCGGCTCGGGTGCGGGCACGGCGATCAGGGCGGCGTCGATGGCGTTTTGCCTGAGCTTGTGCAGCAGGTCGGCGTTCGAGCCGAGCACCAGTTCGGTCGCGAGTTCCGGCTTGCGTAGCTTGATGCCGACGATGACGTCGGGCACGGCGCTGGTGGTCAGCGAGTACAGCGAACCGATTTTCAGGGAATCGGCCGAGTAGCCGGCGGCGCGGCGGGTGGCGGCGATGCCTTCGGCCATCAGGGCCACGACCTCGCGGCTGGCCTCGGCCAGCACCTGGGCCGCCGCGGTCGGCGCCAGGTTGCGCCCCTTCAGCTCGAACAGCTGGCAGCCGGTGCCCTGTTCCAGCGAATGCAGGGCGCGGTGCACGCTGACGGCGCTGATGTCGAGCTTGCCCGCGGCGGCGTTCAGGTTGCCGCCCTCCATGTAGGCGAGCAGGATCTCGAGCTTGCGGAAGGTGATCTCGTCGCTGATCTGGCTGCGCATGGCCGCTCCCGCAACCTACACGAACAGCGAAGGCTGGCTGTCGGCATAGTCGCGCAGCAGGTTCCACACCACCTTCACGCGGCGCAGCCGGTACAGGTCGGTCGGCGCGGCCAGCCAGAACGAGCGCTCGGCATGGAAGCCCGGCAGCACCTGCACCAGCTTGCCGTCGTCGGGCACGGCATACGGCGGCGCCATCATCAGGCCCATGCCCAGCGACGCCGCCTCGATCTGCGCCGTCATGCCCGAGCAGCACAGGCGCCGCCGCGGCGTGAAACCGAGTTCGCCCATGTAGGACAGCTCGCGGCTGGCCAGGCGGTCTTGCACGTAGTCGACGAAGTAATGCTGGGCCAGGTCGGACTGCTGGCGGATCGGCGGATGCCGGTCCAGGTAGCCGGGCGAGGCGTACAGGTAGAAGCGGAACGAGGCCAGGCGCGTGACCATGTAGCGCCCGGTGGTGGGTGGGTCGAGCATGACGCCGAGGTCGGCCTCGCGGTTGGCGAGGTTGGCAAAGCTGGGCAGCGCCAGCAGGTCGATCGACAGGTCCGGGTTGGCATCGAGCAGGTCCGCCAGCAGCGGCGCCACCACCTTCACGCCGAAGACTTCCGGCACGCCCAGGCGCACCACGCCGTGCGCCGCCACTTCGGCCCCGCCCAGCTGCTCGGCCGCGGCCAGCGCCGCGCCCTCCATCGCCTCGGCATGCGGCAGCAGCGCGTGGCCCATCTCGGTCAGTTCGTAGCCTTCGCGCGAGCGGTCGAACAGGGTCGAGCCGAGTTCCTTTTCCAGGCGGTCGATGCGGCGCGCCACCGTGGTGTGCTCGACGTCCAGCCGGCGCGACGCGCCGGATAAGGTGCCGGCGCGCGCCAGCTCGAGGAAGAATCGGAGGTCGGTCCACTCAGGCAGGCTGTTCATCGGCATATTTATTTCATATCAAGACGACCTATTGTGCACCAGTGCACATTCCTCCTGCAATCACTTCCCTCGATCCGCCGCCAGAGCACGAAAATTGTGCGCTTGCAGCATTTTCCCTCGCTGCCATGCAGGCCGGGTCTGCACCAGACCGGTGCGAGGCCTTGTGCAAATTCGCACACAGGGTGGGCGGATTGTTATCTTTTCAGCCAAACCGGACCGAGGCACACTGCTAGCCGTGCGTGAAAGAGCAATGAGCCGAGCGTGCGCCGCCATTCCAAAAACAGGAGACAACGATGCGTCTGACAAATAGAAAAAAGAAGCTGCTCTACCGTTCCGCCGCCGCCCTGCTGGCCCTGTCCAGCGGCGCACTGGGCGTTGCCCACGCCCAGCAATCCTCGGGCGCACCCGCACCTGACGGCGAAGCCGCCTCGGACATCCAGAAGGTGGTCGTCACCGCGCGCCGCCGCGAGGAATCGCTGCAGGACGTGCCGGTCTCGGTCACCGCCTTTTCCGCCGACCAGTTGTCGAAGCAGGGCGTACCCGACGTGACCGCCCTGGCCCTGGCGCTGCCGAACACCACGCTGAAGGCCTCGCGCGCCACCAACTCCACCCTCACCGCCTTTATCCGCGGCGTCGGCCAGGCCGACCCGCTGGCCGGCTTCGAATCCGGCGTCGGCATCTACATCGACGACATCTACCTGGCGCGCCCACAGGCCGCCGTGGCCGACATCTACGACGTCGAGCGCATCGAGGTGCTGCGCGGCCCGCAAGGCACGCTGTACGGCCGCAACACTATCGGCGGCGCGGTCAAGTACGTGACCCGCAAACTGGGCTCGAAACCCGACGTGCGCCTGCGCGCCACCGCCGGCAATTACGGCCAGCTCGACGGCGTGGCCACCGCCAGCACCCCGATCAGCGACACCGTCCGCATCGGCGGCACGGTGGCGCGCTTCAAGCGCGACGGCTTCGGCACCAACCTTTACACCGGCGCCGAGAACTACGACAAGGACGTCACCGCGCTGCGCCTGTCCGCCGAATTCACGCCCACGCCCGAACTCTTCATCCGCATCGCCGGCGACGGCACGAAGGACGACTCGAACCCGAAGAACGGTCACCGCCTGACGGTCGGCCGCACCAGCGGCGCGCCGATCCTGTCGAACGAATTCGATACCCGCGCCAACCTGACCCAGGCCCTCGGCCACGACCAGGAAGTCAAGTCGCACGGCGTCTCGGCGCTGGTGGAATACCGCTTCAACGACCAGTTCAGCGCCAAGTCGATCACGGCCAGCCGCAAGGACAAGTCGTACGCGCCGATCGACTTCGACGCCCTGCCCGTGGTCGACATGGAAGTGCCGGCCCTGTACACCAACAAGCAGTTCAGCCAGGAATTCCAGCTCACCTATACCGGCGAGCGCATCCAGGGCGTCGCCGGCCTGTACTACATCGACGCCAACGCCTACAACAAGTTCGACACCGTGCTGGCCGGACTCGCGCCAACCTCGACCTTCACCAGCGGCGACATCGACACCAAGGCATGGGCCGCCTACTTCGACGGCAGCTACAACTTCACCGACGCCTTCAGCCTGTCGCTGGGCGGACGCTACACGGTCGACGAGCGCACCGCCTCGATCTACCGCCAGATCTACCTGGGCCTGGCCGGCTCGCCGGAGATGGGCAACCCGGGCGCCATCCTGTTCCGCACCGACACCGATTTCCGTAACGGTACGCTGCAGCGCAAAGACAAGAAATTCACCCCACGCGTGGCTCTGGGCTACAAGGTCAACGCCGACCACAACGTCTACGCCTCGTATTCCGAAGGCTTCAAGGGCGGCGGCTTCGATCCGCGCCTGAACATGGTCGGCACCCGCCTGACCGAAGCCCAGGCCCGCGCCGGCTACGAGCCTGAAACCATCGAAACCTATGAGCTGGGCCTGAAGTCGGCCTTCAATGGCGGGCGCATCACCACCAACGCCGCCGTGTTCTACAGCAACTACAAGGACGTGCAGATCCCGGGTTCGGTGGCGATCGACACCAACGGCGACGGCCGCGACGACAGCTTCGCCGGCGTGACCACCAACGCCGGCAAGGCCAAGATCAAGGGCGTCGAGCTGGAAGCGATTGCCAACATCACGCGCGACTTCACGATTGCCGGCATGTACAGCTACATCGACGCCGACTACAAGGAATACATCGTCGCCGGCGTGAACGTGGCCGACCAGCGCGTGTTCCAGAACACGCCGAAGAACTCGGCCAACCTGCGCGCCAACTACGACATCGCCCTGCCCATCATGGGCCACAACGGCAAGGTCTCGCTGATTGGCAGCGTGTCGTACAAGGGCGCTACCAACCAGTTCGAGACCGTGTCCCTGCTCGACCAGGACTCGTACAAGTTGTGGGATGCGAGCATCGTCTGGACCCGCGCCGACGGCAAGATCCGCGCCGGCATCCACGGCAAGAACCTGAACGACGAGCGCTACAAGACCGCCGGCTACCTGTTCCCGACCCTCGGCAACGAAGGCACGCTGACGGCCTTCTACGGCAACCCGCGCACGGTCTCGGCCACCCTCGAGTACCGCTTCTAGACCGTTCCGCTTGCGTGGGCATCCGGGCGCTGCCCGGCCCGGGTGCCCACGCCTTCTTTTCCCTCACCCGAAGAACCAACAGGATTTGCCAGCGTGCCGAACTTCACACCTCTCCGTTTTGACAGCAGCGACGGGCTGGCGCTGTATGCACGCGACTACGCCGCCCAGGCCGGGGCCGAACCCGCTCCGGCACGCCTGCCCGTGATCTGCATCCACGGCCTGACCCGCAATTCGGCCGACTTCGACGAACTGGCCCCGGAAATCGCGCTCCTGGGCCGGCGCGTGATCGCGCTCGACGTGCGCGGACGCGGCCACTCGGCCTACGACCCCGACCCGGCCAACTACAACCCGGTGGTATATGCCGGCGACGTCGTCAAGCTGATGCACGACCTCGGCATTGCGCGCGCCGTGTTCGTCGGCACCTCGATGGGCGGCCTGATCACCATGACGCTCGCCATGCGCCACCTCGACCTGATCGCCGGCGCCGTGCTGAACGACGTCGGCCCGGTGCTGTCCACCAAAGGCCTGGCGCGCATCGCCGGCTACGCGGGGCGCTGCAACGTACTCTCGACCTGGGACGACGCCGCCGGCTACCTGAAGGACATCAACGCCTGTGCCTTCCCCGGCAACTCCGATGCGGAATGGGGCAAGTGGGCACAACGCGCCTTTGCCGCCAACGACTCCGGCGCGCTGGCCCTGCGTTACGACCCACGTATTGCGCTGTCCTTGCAAACGGGTAAACTCAAGCCGACCTCGCTGGCGGCGCGCATGGCCTTCCGCCGCCTGGCGCACCGCCGTCCGACCCTGCTGGTGCGCGGCGCCCTGTCCGACCTGGTCGAACCCGACCAGGTGGCGTGGATGCGCCGCGCCGCGCCCACCATGGCCTACGCTGAAGTGCCGGACGTCGGCCATGCGCCGATGCTCACCGAACCGGCGGCGCTGGACGCGATCCGCGGGTTTTTGGCGCAGCTTCCATAAATACAGAATGAAAATCAGATCGACAGGAGACAACATGAAGCACCTGATCAAACCCCTCGCAATGTCCATCGTGGCCGCCTTTGCCGTGAGCGCCGTTCCCGGCGCGCTGGCCGCCGGCCCCGACCTGAAGATCGCCCTCATCGCCGGCAAGACCGGCGCCCTCGAGGCCTATGCCAAGGAAACCGAGACCGGCTTTATGATGGGCCTGGAATACCTCACCGGCGGCAAGATGGAAATCAACGGCCGCAAGCTGAAGGTCATCGTCAAGGACGACCAGAGCAAACCCGACCTCGGCCGCACCCTGCTGGCCGAGGCCTATGGCGACGACAAGGCCGACATCGCGGTCGGCACCACCTCGTCGGGCTCGGCGCTGGCGATGCTGCCGGTGGCCAAGGAATACAAGAAGGTGCTGATCATCGAGCCGGCCGTGGCCGATGCGATTACCGGCGACAAGTGGAACAAGTACATCTTCCGCACCGCGCGCAGCTCGATGCAGGACGCGATGGCGGCGGCCAGCACCCTGAAGCAGGGCAGCGTCGGTTTCCTGACCCAAGACTATGCCTTCGGGCGCGACGCCATCAAGGCCGGCAAGGAAGCGCTGGCCGCTACCGGCAGCAAGGCCAAAGTGGTGCACGAAGAGTACGCGCCGATGACCACCACCGACTTCACCGCCTCGACCCAGCGCCTGTTCGACGCCCTGAAGGACAAGCCGCAGCCGCGCGTGCTGCAGATCGTCTGGGCCGGCCCGAACCCGATGAACAAGCTGGCCGACATGAAGCCCGAGCGCTATGGCATCCACCTGGCGCCGGGCGGGAACATCCTGCCGGTGATGAAGACCTGGAAGAACTATGCCGGCACCGAAGGCACCATTTATTACTACTACGCCTTCCCGAAGAACAAGATGAACGACTGGCTGGTGGCCGAGCACCAGAAGCGTTTCAAGGCCCCGCCCGACATGTTCACGGCCGGCGGCTTCGCGGCGGCCAGCGCGGTCTACACCGCCCTGTCGAAGGTCCCGAGCGGGAACAGCGAACAGCTGGTGACGGCGATGGAAGGCATGTCCTTCGACACCCCGAAAGGCAAGATGAGCTTCCGCAAGGAAGACCACCAGGCGCTGCAATCGATGTACCACTTCCGCATCAAGAAGAACCAGGCCAACGAGTGGGACTTGCTGGAACTGGTGCGCGAAATCCCGGTCACCGACATGCCGCTGCCGGTGAAGAACAAGCGCTGACATGGCGGCCACCGACCAAGCCCCTTCGCTGTCGACGCGCGACCTGACGATCCGCTTCGGCGGCCACGTCGCGGTCAACGCGGTGACGGCGGATTTTTATCCGGGCACGCTGACCGTGATCGTCGGCCCGAACGGCGCCGGCAAGACCACCTATTTCAACCTGGTGTCGGGCCAGTTGCCGGCCACCTCGGGCAGCGTGCTGCTGGACGGCCACGACGTGACCAAGGCCGGCGCCGCGCGCCGCACGCGCCTGGGCATCGGGCGCGCCTTCCAGCTCACGAATCTGTTTCCGAACCTGACGGTGATGGAAAACGTGCGCCTGGCGGTACAGAGCCGCGCCGGGCTGGGCATGAATATGTTCTCGGTGTGGTTCGGGCACAAGGAACTCATCGCGCGCGCCGAGCATTACCTGGAGCGCGTGGCGATGTCGGCGAAGCGCGAGGCGCGCGTCGGCTCGCTGTCGCACGGCGACCAGCGCAAGCTGGAAGTGGCGATCCTGCTGGCGCTGGAGCCGCGCATCCTGATGTTCGACGAGCCGACCGCCGGCATGAGCGTGGACGAGGTGCCGGTGGTGCTGGAACTGATCCAGTCGGTCAAGCGCGACACCACCAAAACCGTGCTGCTGGTCGAGCACAAGATGGACGTGGTGCGCCAGCTGGCCGACCGCATCATCGTGCTGCACAACGGCACCCTGGTCGCGGACGGCAACCCGCATGAAGTGATGCAATCGAAGATCGTACAGGAAGCCTATCTTGGAACACCCGACACCGAACCCGCCGCTGCCCATGGCTGAACCCCTGTTGCGCCTCTCGGGTGTGCACACCCACATCGGCCAGTACCACATCCTGCAAGGCGTGGACCTGGTGGTCCCGCGCGGCGGCCTGTCGGTGCTGCTCGGCCGTAACGGCGCCGGCAAGACCACCACCCTGCGCACCATCATGGGCCTGTGGAAGGCCAGCGCCGGCAGCATCCATTTCGACGGCCAGGACATCGGTAAACTGGCCACGCCCGACATCGCCCGCCTCGGCATCGCCTACGTCCCGGAAAGCATGGCCGTGTTCTCGGACCTCACCGTGCGCGAGAACCTGCACCTGGCCGCGCGCAGCGGACCGATGGACGAGGCGCGTGTGGAGTGGATCTTCGGCTTCTTCCCGGCCCTGAAAAAATTCTGGAACTACCCGGCGGGGAACCTCTCGGGCGGCCAGAAGCAGATGGTGGCGATCGCCCGCGCCATCGTCGAGCCGCGCAAGCTGCTGCTGGTGGACGAGCCGACCAAGGGCCTCGCACCCGCCATCGTGCAAAGCCTGATCGCCGCCTTCCGCGAGCTGAAGGAGCACGACACCACCATCCTGCTGGTCGAGCAGAACTTCAACTTCGTGCGCTCGCTCGGCGACACCGTGAGCGTGATGGACGACGGCCGCGTGGCCCACGCCGGCACGATGGCGGCGCTGGCGAACGACGACGCATTGCAACAGCGCCTGCTCGGCCTGTCGCTGGCCGCACACCAATAGGACCTCTATCATGAGCGCTACTCTCCCTCGCACGCCGGCCGCACCGGCTGCCATGCCGCCACCGCAGGCCGATGCGCCCTTGCCGAGCGCGCCGCGCGACATCGCGCCGGTGCTGCTGGTGCCTGTACTGGCCCTGCTCATGCTGCCGCTGGTCGGCAGCTTCCCGACCTGGGTCACGCTGACCGTCGCCGGCCTCGCCATGGGCATGATGATCTTCATCATGGCCAGCGGCCTGACCCTGGTGTTCGGTTTGATGAACGTGCTGAACTTCGGCCATGGCGCCTTTGTCTCCGTGGGGGCCTTTGCCGCCACCCTCGTGCTGCTGCCGATGCGCGGCTGGCTCGAAATGGATTCGCTATTGGTGAACCTCGGCGTGCTGGCCCTGGCGGTGACGGTGGCGATGCTGGTCACCGCCCTGCTCGGCTGGGCCTTCGAGCGCGTGATCATCATGCCTGTCTACGGCCAGCATTTGAAACAGATCCTGATCACCATGGGCGGCATGATCGTCGCCGAACAATTGATCAACGTGATCTGGGGCGCCGAAACCATTCCGCTGCCGCTGCCCACCAGCCTGCGCGGCGCCATCTTCCTCGGCGACGCGGCCATCGAAAAATACCGGCTGGTGGCAGTGATCGTCGGGCTGGTGGTCTTCGCCGGCATGTTCCTGGTCCTGAACCGCACCAAGATCGGCCTCCTGATCCGCGCCGGCGTGGAAAACGGCGAGATGGTCGAGAGCCTGGGCTACCGCATCCGCCGCCTGTTCGTCGGCGTGTTCGCGGCCGGTTCCGCGCTGGCCGGCCTGGGCGGCGTGATGTGGGGCCTGTACAAGGAAACCCTGTCGGCGGCCATGGGCGGCGAGATCATGATCATGATCTTCATCGTCATCATCATCGGCGGCCTGGGGTCGGTGGGCGGCTGCTTCATCGGCGCGCTGCTGATGGCGCTGGTGGCCAACTACGCCGGCTTCCTGGCCCCAAAAATCGCACTGGTGTCGAACATCATCCTGATGATCGCGATCCTGCTGTGGCGCCCAGCCGGGCTGTATTCGAAGATGCGGAGCTGAGCATGATGAACCGACTTCTTTCCGGCGACCTGCCGCGCAGCCGCATCCTGTCCGCCGTGCTGGTCCTGATCCTGCTCGCGCTGGCGTTCGCGCCCTTTCTAACCAGCGGCGCGCGTCCGCTGAACATGGCGGCCACCATCTGCGTCTACATCGTGCTGGTGGCCTCCTACGACCTGCTGCTCGGCTATACCGGCATCGTCTCGTTCGCGCACACCATGTTCTACGGGATCGGCGCCTACGGCATCGGGCTGGGGCTGGCGTCCGTCGATGAACCGACCTGGGGCGTGGCCTTGAAAGGCCTGGGCCTGGCGCTGCTGCTGGCCCTGGTGCTGGCCTTTGTCGTCGGCCTGTTCGCGCTGCGCGTGCGGGCGATTTTCTACGCCATGATCACGCTGGCCGTGGCTTCTTCGTTTGCCGTGCTGGCGTCGCAACTGTCGGATTTGACCGGCGGCGAGGACGGCAAGACCTTCAGCGTGCCGGAAGTGTTGACGCCCGGCTTCACGCTGGTGGAAAACGAGGTGTTCGGGCGCGCCATCGACGGCAAGCTGCTCACCTATTACCTGGTGTTCTTCGGCTGCCTGCTGCTCTTCC
The DNA here is from genome assembly GCF_020708045.1 of Massilia sp. IC2-278. Taxonomy (GTDB): domain Bacteria; phylum Pseudomonadota; class Gammaproteobacteria; order Burkholderiales; family Burkholderiaceae_D; genus Telluria. Next base: position 55,462 of record NZ_JAJFES010000001.1, on the reverse strand, counting down.
TGTTCCTGCTGCGGCTGGTGAATTCGCCGTTCGGGCGGGTGCTGCAGGCGATCCGCGAAAATGAATTCCGCGCCGAGGCGCTGGGCTACCGCACCGTCGTCTACCGCATCTGGGCCAACTGCCTGGCGGCGCTGGTGGCGGCCCTGGCCGGCGCGCTGATGGCGCTGTGGCTGCGCTATGTCGGGCCGAAGACCTCGCTCGGTTTCGAGGTGATGACCGATATCCTGCTGATCGTCGTCATCGGCGGCATGGGCACGATGTACGGCGCGGTGGTGGGGGCCGCGCTGTTCATCCTGGCGCAGAACTATTTGAAAGAACTGATGGCGCACGGCTCGAGCGCGCTGGAAGGCGTGCCGCTGCTGGCGGCGGCCCTGCATCCAGACCGCTGGATGCTGTGGCTGGGCGTGTTGTTCGTGCTGTCGATCTATTTCTTCCCGGTCGGGATCGTGGGCAAGCTGCGGCTGCGCAGCTATTTCGCGAAACGCTGAACGTTCTTTCAGAGGCGCGGACACCTCTGTCCGCGCTTGCCACTCCCCGCTGAACATCTCCGGTTTTCGTAGGGTGGGCACTTGCACCCACCCTACCACCCCTCCCCCCAAACCGCCGAGTTACAGCACACCTTGAATAAAGATCAAGGTTCGCTCTTGTTCAGCTCATATGATGAACTGAACCATGGCCTCGTGTCAGCCAGGCGCGAGTTCGATGCCATCCCTCTGGCTTCGCATGAAAGCTCACCCATGAACTCTCTCAAGTCGTACGCAGCGGCCGGCGCGCTTGCGCTGGCGGCATTCGCGCCCGGGGCCGCCAGTGCCGCGGGCGTGGAAATCCTCAACGAAGGCTTCGACAACGTCGCCTCCCTCCCCGGCTGGACCCTGGTCAACAACAGCGTGCCGCCCGGCACCAACTGGTTCCAGGGCAATGCCGACGTGTTCGGCGCCCAGTCCGGCGCGCCGAACGCCTATGCCGCCGCCAACTACCTCGGCGCCGCCAACGGCCAGGGCGTGGTCGACAACTGGCTGATCACGCCGCTGCTGAACCTCACCGGCCTGACCAGCTTCTCGTTCTACACCGCGCACGAAGCGACGCCCGGCTTCTCCGACTTCCTGGAAGTGCGCTGGGCGGCCGGCAGCAACGGCGGCACCACCGCCTTCAACACCCTGCTGGCCACCTTCGGCGGCGTGGGCTCGCCCTACCCCACCAACTGGACCGCCTGGAGCAGCAACCTCAACCTCAACCTCCAGGGCGAAGGCCGGTTCGCGTTCCGCTACGTCGGCTCCGCCGATAGCCTGAACTATGTCGGCCTCGATACGGTCCGAGTAGTCACGGCGGTGCCGGAACCTTCGCTGTACGCAATGCTGGCCCTTGGCCTGGGCGCCCTGACTTTCATGCGCCGCAGGCAGGCTGACTGAAGCAAACCGAGCAATTCAACGCGTTCCGGAGACCCACCATGTCATCCAAAAAAATGTTAGCGGCGCTGCCCCTGGCCGCCATCTGCCTCATGCCGCATCACGCCTCAGCCCAGGACCAGCAAGGCATGGTCGTCGTCCGCGACGCCCAGACCGGCCAGCTGCGCGCCCCCACCGCGGCCGAAAGCCGCGCCCTCGCGCCCAAGTCGACTGCCGCGATGGCGGCGCCGGCGCGCCCGGCCATGGTCACCCACCCGGGCGGCGCGCGCCAGGTACGCCTGGGCGAGCGCGGCCTCGTGTATTCGGTAGTCACGCGCGACGGCGACGGCAAGCTGAGCGACCAGTGCGTCCATGGCGCGCAGGCGGCCGAGCAGGCCGTGCACGACCATGCCAAGCACAGCCGGCAAGACGGGCAAACCGGGCAAGCCACGCAGGCACACGATGACAAGGAGGGTCGCCATGAAGTCCGCTAATTCCCTGCAGCGCCCGGCCGCCGCATTTTCAGCTGCCCTCGCCCTCGCCTTTGCGGCATTCGCCGCGCCCGTGCAGGCGGCCACCATCACCATCGTCAACCAGAACGCCGCCGGCATCGGCTTCAACGACCCCACGCCGGCCACCCCGGTCGGCGGCAACCCGGGCACCACGCTCGGCCAGCAGCGCCTGTACGCCTTCCAGTACGCCGCCAACATCTGGGGCGCCACGCTCACCAGCAACGTGCCGATCCGCATCGGCGCCTCCTTCGTGCCGCTCTCGTGCACCGCCAACAGCGCCGTGCTCGGCTCGGCCGGCGCCAACGAGATCTGGTCCGACTTCACCAACGCGCCGCGCCAGAACACCTGGTACCCGAGCGCGCTGGCCAGCAAGCTGGCCGGGGTCGACGTCGCCACGCCGGGCGAGCCGCACATCATTGCGCGCTTCAATTCGCGCCTTGGCCTGTTCGCCGACTGCCTGCCCGGCTCCGGCTTCTACCTCGGCACCGACAACAACGCCGCCGGCCAGATCGACCTGGTCACCGTGCTACTGCACGAAATGGCGCACGGTCTCGGCTTCCAGACCTTCACCGACGACGAAACCGGCGCCGAGATCCAGGACATCCCCTCGATCTGGGACCACTACCTAGTCGACAACCGTACCGAGCGCCTGTGGGTCGACATGACGCCTGCCGAGCGCGTGGCCTCGGCCATCAGCGGCGACGGCCTGTCGTGGAACGGCCCGATCGTCACCGCGGCCGTGCCCCAGGTGCTCGATCCGAAATCGCGCCTGACAGTCGCTGGCAGCGCCGCCGGCAACGCCGCCGGCAATTACGAAGTGGGCGACGCCTCCTTCGGCCCGCCGCTGGGCGCCACGGCCGTCACCGGCCAGCTGATGCCGGTGGTCGAGCAGCCCGACGGCACCGGCCTGGCCTGTACCGCCCTGAACGAGGTGAATGCGCTGGCGGTACGCGGCAATATCGCCCTGGTCTCGCGCGGCAGCTGCGACTTCGTCGCCAAGGCGCGCAACGTCCAGGCTGCCGGTGCGATCGGCATGATCGTGGCGGATAACGCGCCGGGCGAAGCGGTCGGCATGAGCGGAGACGATCCGAGCATCACGATTCCGTCGGTACGCGTTACCCAGGAAGCCGGCAACACCCTGCGCGCCGCGCTGGCTTCGCGTTCGCGCACCCGTTCCGGCGTGACGGCCAGCCTCGGCATCGACCCGACCCGCCTGGCCGGCACCGACGCCCAGCGCCGCATCCTGATGTACACGCCAACCACCAACGCACCGGGCTCGTCGACCTCGCACTACACGACCGATGCCAAGCCGAACCAGTTGATGGAGCCGTCGATCAACTCGGACCTGTCGCACACGGTCACGCCGCCGCGCGACCTGACGTATCCGCTGCTGCAGGACATTGGCTGGTGATATTGCTGGAGGCTGTGGCTGCTGGAGGCTGTAGCTGCTGAAGACTGTAACCGCTGGGTTCGGTTGTTCGGCGAAGGTGAAACGCGGTCGCCGAAGCGGCAGCCGACAGGCGGTAGCAAAACAAAAGGCCGGCCACCCGAGGGTGCCGGCCTTTTTTCACGGCGCCGATGAGGCGCCTATGGGTATTACTGCTGTTGCTGCTTGGCGTTGTAAGCCTTGACGCCATTGACGATCTCGGCTTTCGCTTCGTCTGGACCAGCCCAGCCCTCGACCTTGACCCACTTGCCTTTTTCGAGGTCCTTGTAGTGCTCGAAGAAGTGCTGGATCTGCTGCAGGCGCAGGTCTTGCAGGTCTTCCGGCTTTTGCCAGTGGCTGTAGATCGGCAGGATCTTGTCGACCGGCACAGCCAGGACCTTGGCGTCACCGCCGCCTTCGTCGGTCATCTTCAGCACGCCGATCGCGCGGCAACGCACGACCACGCCAGGAATCAGCGGGAACGGGGTGATGACCAGCACGTCGCATGGGTCGCCGTCGTCCGACAGGGTTTGCGGCACGTAGCCGTAGTTGCACGGGTAGTGCATCGCGGTGCCCATGAAGCGATCGACGAAGATCGCGCCGGTGTCCTTGTCCACTTCGTACTTGATCGGATCGGCGTTCATCGGGATTTCGATGATGACGTTGAAATCGTTCGGCACATCGCGGCCGGCTGGGACGTTGTTCAAGCTCATGGAGTGTTCCTTGGTTGCTGAAGATTCAATAAAGGGAAGCATTATATCGAATAGGCATGGGCTTGTGCGGTGCGGTGGGGTGCCGTGCGGCATTGCGGTTTGAAAGGCGGTGCGCGAGCGGTAGTGGGGCTGTTGCCTGTGCCGTTCGTGGTGTGTTTGATCCGCGTGGGCACGGAGTGCCCACCCTACGGATGAGGCCGCGGGTTCGGCACTGCGTGCCTCGAAAAGGAAACCCCGACGTTAGCGTAATGCTTTGTGGCCCGGAACCTTTCCCGTAGGGTGGGCACTCCGTGCCCACGCGGATTCAACGTACCGATAACGGTACAGGCAACAGCCCCATTACCAGCAGCAATCGGTGTCCCAAAAACCGATCAAAGAATATTCGCCAACGCACTATGCCGATAATGCCCCGCTGCCTTCGCATCCTGCCCCAGCGCCTCGTGCAGCTGGGCCAGCTTCAGGTGCACGTCGCGCACCATCGCCGAATCCGTCGCATCCGACAATGCCTGCTCCAGGTAGCGCTGCGCCTTGCCCCACAGCTTCTGGCGCAGGCACAGCGAGCCCAGCGCGAACGCCAGTTCCGCATCGTTCGGACGCTCGCGCAGCCAGCCTTCGCAGTTCTCGATCTGCGCCAGCAGCGTGGCCGATCCCGCCGGCCCGGCCGCATCGCGGTAAGCCCGCACCACCCGCTCGTCCCAGCCCGCGCGCAGTGCCTCCTCGGCAATCACGCGCGCCTCGTCGTGCAGGCCGCTGGCATTGAAAGCGGTGGCGGCGCGCGCCGCGATGTAGGGCTGGGTACGGTCCGCCGCCGGCACCTCGGCCCACACGCGGCGGATCGCCTCCGGATCGTGGCCCTCTTCCGACAGCAGCGCCTCGTAGGCCAGCTCGCGCAGCCGCGCTGCCAGCGCGGGGTGCAGCGCCTTGCGTTTATCCAGGATGCGCACCAGGCGCAGCACTTCCGGCCAGTTGCGCGCCTGCTGGTGCGCCTTCATCGACCATTGCAGCGCGTGGATGTGGCGCTGGCCGCTGGCGTTCAGTTCATCGGCCGCCTGCAGCGCCGCCTCCGGCTGGTGGTCGTCGACCAGCAGCTCGATGACGGTCATCAGGCGCGCCGTTTTCATGCTGTTGTCGCCCGCGATGCCGGCCAGCCAGGCGTCGCGCCGCGCCGGCTCGCGCATGCGGTGCGCGGCGCGGGCGCCGATCAGGGCCGCCAGGCCGGCGTTCTCGGGCAGCTCGGCGGCGCGCATGGCCGCCTTTTCGGCGTGGCCGAAGCGTCCTTCCAGCAAGGCCTTCAGGGCGTCGCGCAGGCCCTTGTTGCCTTCGCGCTCGCGCTTGCGCAGGCGGTAGGCGGCCACGCGCTGCGGCATGCGCAGCGTCGAGCGCACCGCGCGCACCAGGCCGTAGAGCATCAGGAACAGCAGCGCCAGCAGCACCACGAACAGGTTCAGCGACATGTCGATCCGGTGCGGCGGGTAGAACAGCACCACGTTGCCCGGATTGAAGCGCGCCGTCACGGCGATGCCGATGGCGGCAGCCATCAGGGCGACTAACCAGAGGAGTAAACGCATGGATCAGGGCTTCGTCTTGTAGTTGCGCACGGCGTTCAGGCTGTCGGCCAGCGTCGGCATCTCGATCGACAGGTTGTTCGCCTGCACCTGGCGCAGCGCCGCCTGCGCCTGCTGGGTCGTACGGGCCCGCGTGTCGAAATACTTGTCCAGGGTCTGGCGCGCGGCGGTCAGGTCGTCGCCGAAGGTGCCTTCGTCGCGCGAGAGCAGCGCCATGCGCGCGTTTAGCAGGCGCAGTTTCAGGTTCTCGCGCACGAAATAACGCTGGTCTGGCGACAGCATCAGCGCGTCCGGCGTGTTCACGCTGCGCACGCGGATCAGCTGGCGGATGTCGTCCCACATTTCCTGGGTCCAGTTGCGCCAGGTTTGCACCATGCGCTCGCCCACGCCCAGCGGCGCCGGCGCAGCCGCTCCGGCCGGGGCGGATGCCGCGGCGCTTTTCTCCTGCACGCGCGCTTCGCGCACCGGCACGGCCGGCAGCAGCGGCTTTTCGTCGGACACCAGCGGCAGCGTGTCGACCTGGGCGATCACGCTGTCGAGGCGCACGGCCACGCCGGCCAGGTCCACCGCCGGCAGGGCCTTGAGTTTTTCCATGTCGCTGGCAATCGCGCGGCGCACGGTGATGAACTGCGGCTTGTCGGAACGCGACAGCGAACGGTCGGCGTTCTGCAGCGCGATCAGCGCGCCCTGCACGTTGCCGGCCAATTGCAGCTGCTGGCTGGCCGTCGACAGCACCTGCTCGACTTCCGACAGCGCCCATTCGTCGCGGCTCTTCGACAGGTCCTGGTAGAGCTGCTCGAGCGCCAGCTGCTGGCTCTGGCTCTCCATCTGGCGGCTTTCCAGCACCCCGACCTTCAACTGCAGGGCCTTCGACTGCTCGGCAACGTCGCGCGCCAGCGAAGCGGTCTCGGCGTTGATCTCATTGCCCTTCTGCAGGCTGAGCGCCATCTCCTTGCGCAGCGTGTTGATGCGGCTGTGGCTCGACCAGGTCTGGGCGGCCAGCAGCACCGCCAGCGCGATCACGGCCAGCGGCAGCGGACGCATCAGCGTGTCGGCCAGGCTCGGGCCGCGTACCGGCGCGCGCGAGTAATCGGGAGCCGGCGCCGGGGGCGCAACGGTGGGCTGCGTCGGCGGCAGCTCTGGATGATTCGGCAATTCGTTCATGTTCTAGATTGTAACGCGGCAAGCAGGCGCTCGTCGCCCGAGCCGGTGAGCGTGACGTGCGCCATTCCCAGCGCCGCGGCCGTTTCCGCGATGCGCGCATGGGGAACGATCGCATGCTGCTGTTGCATTTTTGCCACTAAAGACGGATCGGCCATCGCCAGCAGGCCGAAAAGACCGCGCAGCGCCTCGGAACTGGTGAGTATCCAGTCGTTCGATTCGGCCAGCAATGCGCGCAAGGCCGCGGCCAGTTCCGGCGTCAGGACCGGCACGCTGCGCCGGTAGGCCGGCACCACGCTGACCTCGGCGCCGGCGGCGCGAAAGCCGTCGGCCATCAGTTCGCGCCCGGACTCGCCGCGCACGATCAGCACGCGCTTGCCGCGCAAGGCCGCCAGGTCGAGCGATTCCAGCAGGTTCTCGGAGTCGCTGCGGGTCGGGTCCTGCGGCCCGAGGATAGTGGCATTGGCCTCGGTCAGGCCATGGCGCGCCAGCGCGGCGCGGCTTCCCTCGCCCAGCACGGCCAGCGCCACCTGGCGCGGCCAGGCATTCAGCCGATGCGGCACATGGGCGAATGCGGCGTCGATGGCGTTCGGCGAAACGAAAGCGACCAGGGCAAAGCTGTCGAGCTCGTCCAGGGCAGCGCGCAGCGCCGAGGGGTCGGCCAGCGGCGCGATCTCCAGCAGCGGCAGCAGCACCGGCGTGCGTCCCAGCGCGGCAACGGCTTGCGCCAGGCCATCGGCCTGGGCGCGCGGCCGCGTGATGACGACCTTGTCAGGCATCGGCAGCGGCGTCCTGCTTGACCGCATCGACGATCGCCTGCGCGTCCTGCTGTGCCAGCAGTGCCGACACGCGCTCGCCCAGCAGCTCGGGCTGATTCGCGGTGCCGGTCAGTTCGGCAAACGCGCTGCGCTTGCCGTCGGGCGTGGCGACCATCGCGCGCAGGTGCATGTTGGCGCCGTCGACCGTGGCGTGCGCGGCCAGCGGAATCTGGCAGCTGCCGCCGAAGATCTTCGACACCTTGCGCTCGGCCATGACGGCATGGGCGGTGTCCACGTGGTTCAGCGGCGCCAGCAGCGCGCGCAGGTCGACGCCATCGGTGCGCTCGTTGCTGGCGATCTCGATCGCCATCGCGCCCTGGCCGGCGGCCGGCAGGCTCATCTCCGGGTCCAGCACGCTGCGGATACGCTGCGGCAATCCGAGGCGGATCAGGCCGGCGGCAGCCAGGATGATGGCGGCGTAGTCGCCACGGTCGAGCTTGCCCAGGCGGGTGTCGAGGTTGCCGCGCAGCGGCTGAATGACCAGGTGCGGGTAGCGCGCGGCGATCAGGGCCTGGCGGCGCAGGCTGCTGGTGCCGACCACGGCGCCGGGCGGGAGTGCATCCAGGCTGGCGTAGTCGTTCGAGACGAACGCGTCGCGCGGGTCTTCGCGTTCGAGCACGGCGGCCAGCTCGAACCCTTCGGGCAGGTCCATCGGCACGTCTTTCAGCGAGTGCACGGCCAGGTCGGCGCGGCCCTCGGCCATCGCCACTTCCAGTTCCTTCACGAACAGGCCCTTGCCGCCCACCTTCGAGAGCGTGCGGTCGAGGATCTGGTCGCCACGCGTCGTCATCCCGAGGATGCTAATTTGGCAATCTGGATATAATGCGGCGAGACGGTCGCGCACGTGCTCCGCCTGCCACATGGCGAGGCGGCTCTCGCGCGATGCGATAATCAGTTGCGATGGCACTTCCACCTGCTGCGTCATGTCGGATGCTTTCAAAACAAATTCTTTCACTGTCGTTGCTCACCAGCCGATGCCAGTAAAGGCCCTTGCAAAGGACCATAAATTTTAGCATGGGGCTTCATTGCAGATCGTGGCCGACCGCCACGTACCAACCGGCGAGCGCGTGAAAAAATCCTCCATGGCTGCGTTGCATCGTCTCGCCGTACAAGTGTACTGTCGCCGATGCGCCTTGCCCTGAAGTTTTTTCACACGCTCTAAGTTTCTAACTTAAGAAGATTAGTGGTCGCTATGGACAAACAAGTTGTACCTGACACCCTCGCCGGCGCCGACAAGGACGCCCCGCTGAAAGAAGATATCCGCCTGCTCGGCCGCCTGCTCGGCGACGTACTGCGCGACCAGGAAGGCGACGCCGTCTTTGACGTCGTCGAGACCATCCGCCAGACCGCCGTGCGCTTTCGCCGCGATGCCGATCCCGAGGCCGGCCAGGAGTTGACAAGCCTGCTGCACAAGCTGACGCGCAACCAGACCATCTCAGTGGTGCGCGCATTCTCGTACTTTTCGCACCTGGCGAACATCGCCGAAGACCAGCACCACAACCGCCGGCGCCGCACCCACCTGCTGAACGGTTCGCCGCCGCGCGAAGGCAGCGTCGGCTACGCGCTCGGCAAGCTGCGCGCCGCCGGCGTCGAGCAAACCACGGTCGAGCGCTTCTTCAAGGACGCCCTGATCTCGCCGGTGCTGACCGCCCACCCGACCGAGGTGCAACGGAAAAGCATCCTCGACGCCGAGCACGACATCGCGCGCCTGCTGGCCGAACGCGATTTGCCGCTCACGCCCAAGGAGCAGGTGCGCAACCTGCAGCTGATGCATGCCCGCATCGCCACCCTGTGGCAAACGCGCATGCTGCGCTACACCAAGCTGACGGTGGCCGACGAAATCGAGAACGCCCTCTCCTACTACCGCATCACCTTCCTGCGCGAGCTGCCCGCCCTGTACGACGACATCGAGGACGAGATCGGCGTGCAATACCACGGCGCGCCGGCCCAGCTGGGCGACGCCGCCTACGTGCAGATGGGCAGCTGGATCGGCGGCGACCGCGACGGCAACCCGAACGTGAACGCCGGCACCATGCGCCACGCCGTGATGCGCCACGCCACCACCATCCTCGACTGGTACCTGGACGAAGTGCACACGCTCGGCGCCGAACTGTCGACCTCCACGCTGATGGTCGACATCACGCCCGCCATGCAGTCGCTGGCCGAGCGCTCGACCGACCAGTCGCCGCACCGCGAGGACGAACCCTACCGCCGCGCCCTGATCGGCATGTATGCGCGCCTGGCCGCCAGCGCGCGCGAACTGGGCGCCACCAATATCCTGCGCAAGGAAGTCGGCCACGCCGAGCCCTACGCCGACGCGAACGAATTCGCGCAAGACCTGCAGATCATCGCCGACTCGCTCACGGCAAACCACGGCGCCATGCTGATCCTCCCGCGCCTGGCGGGCCTGATGCGGGCGGCGCGCATCTTCGGCTTCCACCTCGCCTCGCTCGACATGCGCCAGACTTCGGACGTGCACGAGCGCGTGCTGGCCGAACTGTTCGAAAAAGGCGGCGTCGAAGCCGACTACGCGGCGCTGTCGGAAGACGACAAGGTGAAACTGCTGCTGGCCGAACTGGCGCAGCCACGCCTGCTCTACACGCCGTACGAGCGCTATTCCGACGAGACCGAATCCGAGCTGGCCATCGTGCGCGCCGCGCGCGAGATCCGCGAGCGCTACGGCACGCGCGCGATCCGCAACTACATCATTTCGCATACCGAGGCGGTGTCCGACCTGCTGGAAGTGCTGCTGCTGCAGAAGGAAGGCGGCCTGCTCCACGTTGCCCAGGGCAAGTCGGACGTGATGGTGATCCCGCTGTTCGAGACCATCCCGGACTTGCAGCGCGCGGGCGCCATCATGGAAGAATGGATGGCCTTGGCGCCGGTGGCGCGCGTGATCGAGCACCAGGGGCGGCTGCAGGAAGTCATGCTCGGCTACTCGGACTCGAACAAGGACGGGGGCTTCCTCACCTCGAACTGGGAGCTGTACCAGGCCGAGCTGAAGCTGGTGGAAGTCTTCGAGCGCGCGAAAGTGAAACTGCGCCTGTTCCACGGCCGCGGCGGCACTGTCGGCCGCGGCGGCGGCCCGAGCTACCAGGCGATCCTGGCGCAGCCGCCGGGCACGGTGAACGGCCAGATCCGCCTGACCGAACAGGGCGAGATCATCGCCTCGAAGTTCTCGAACCCCGAGATCGGCCGCCGCAACCTGGAACTGCTGGTCGCAGCCACGCTGGAAGCCAGCCTGACGCCGCACTCGACCGAAGGCGCCAAGGCCGAGCGCCTGGCGCGCTTCGAGGGCGTGATGGCGGAGCTGTCCGAGCGTGCATACAAGGCTTACCGCAACCTGGTCTACGAAACGCCGGGCTTCACCGACTACTTCTTCGCCGCCACGCCGATTGCCGAGATCGCGGAACTGAACCTCGGTTCGCGCCCGGCCTCGCGCAAGTCGACGCGCCGCATCGAAGACCTGCGCGCGATTCCCTGGGGCTTCTCCTGGGGCCAGTGCCGCCTGCTGCTGCCGGGCTGGTATGGCTTCGGGTCGGCGGTGGCGGGCTGGCTGCAGGACGGCCCGCAGGAAGAGCGCCTGGCCACGCTGCAGGAGATGTTCAAGGAGTGGCCCTTCTTTGCGACGCTGCTGTCGAACATGGACATGGTGCTGGCCAAGACCGACCTGGCGATTGCCTCGCGCTACGCCGAACTGGTGCCGGATGCGGCGCTGCGCGAGCGCATCTTCAAGCGCATCGCAGCGGAGCACGGCGAAACCATCCGCCGCCTGGAAGCGATCACCGGCGCCGATGAACGCCTAGCCGGCAACCCGCTGCTGGCGCGCTCGATCCAGAACCGCTTCGCCTACCTCGACCCGCTGAACCACTTGCAGGTCGAGCTGATCCACCGCCACCGCGCGATGTCGCGCAAGGCGGGCGAAGACGGAGGCGGCGAAATGGACCCGCGCGTGCACCGCGGGATTCACCTGTCGATCAATGGTGTCGCCGCCGGGCTGCGTAACACGGGCTGAGGGTTTCGTAGCGTGGATGGCTCGTGATCCAGGCCCCCAGCCTGGATCACTTTAGTCCCCGGACTGAATCACTCCACGCGTCGATCGCCGTGCGATGACCGGCCATATTCGCGGTGCTTGCCGCGCGCCTGCTAATATCCTGTCGTTTACCCAACGATTACCGCATTTGAGAACTGCCGTCTTCACTCCTCCCGGCCCCAGGCGCCTGCAGATTGCGATCGCAATCTCCGTGCTCGCGCACGCGCTGCTATTGAGTCTCACGCTCGGTGGTGAAGCCTTCGGCCTCCCCGGCCTGCACTTCCCCTGGGAAGAACGGCGCTTCGCCGCGAATGACCTGCGTATTTCGCTGGCGCCGGCCCGGCAGAAGCCCGCCGCGCCCGCAGCGGCGCCCGAGAAGGCGCCCGAGACAACACCTCCCGCACCATCGCCAGACGTCCAGGCGACACCGGTCCTCGCAGCCAGGCGCACCGAGTCGGGCAAACCCGCAACGATGACGTTGCCGGCACCAGCCGCGCAGGAAGCGGCGCCCGCTGCCGCACCACCTGCCCCTTCCCCTGCTCCGCGTCCCGCACCGCCGGCACCGCTGGCCGATCGTCCCGCCGTGACCCTGCCGAGCATCGCCGACACCCAGGCCGCAGACGAAGAACAACGCCGCCAGGACGCCGCCCAGGCCGAGCAAACGGCCGCGCGCGAGGCAGCGCAGCGGGAGGCGGAACGCATCGCACTCGTCCAGGACGAAACCCGCCAGCGCGAAGCCATCCTGCAGGCGCAGGCGCGCGCCGAGCAGGCAGCGCAGGCCGATGCCGCGCGGCGGGAGGCCGAACGCCAGGAAGCCGAGCGCCGGGAACTGGCGCAGCAGGAAGCGCAACGCCGCGCGGCACAGGACCAGAAAGCAGCGCAGGAACAGGCGCGGCTTGCCGAGCAGGCGCGCCAGGACGCCGAGCGCATGGAGGCCGCACGCCGCGAAGCCGAACGCGAGGAAGGTGCGAGACAGGCGCAGCTTGAGGCCCAGAGGCAGGAAGCCGCCCGGCGCGAAGCCGCAAGACAGGAAGTCATCGCCCGGGAAGCCGTACGTCAGGAAGCTGTACGTCAGGAAGCTGCGGGCCTGGAACAGGCAAAGCAGGAACAGGCACGCCTGGCACAGCGCGAAGCGGAGAAGCAGGAAGCTGCGCGACGCGAAGCCGCCCAACGCGAAGCAGCCCGCCAGGACGCCATCGCGCGCGAGGCCGCACGCCAGGAACAGGCACGCCTGGCGCAACGCGAAGCAGACAGGCAGGAAGCCGCCCGCCAGGAAGCCGCCGAGCGAGAAGCCGCCCGCCAGCAAGCGGCGCAGCAGGAACTGGCGCGTCAGGAGGCTGCACGCCAGGAAGCCGGCAGGCAGGAGCAGGCCCGCCAGGACGCGGCAAGGCAGGCCCAGAAAAAACTGGACCTGGCCCAGCGCGAGAAAGCCGAGCGTGAAGCGCAGCGCGAAGAGCGCCTGCGCGCCATCGGCCGCCAGCTGAACGAAGAAGCCGCAAAGCGTGACGCCGCCGCCAAGCTCCCGCCCACCACCAGCGGCCTGCGCCGCGGCTGGCTGTTCGGCCGCAGCGACCCGAACGCCGAGATGATCCAGTACGCGCAAGCGATGAGCCAGAAGATCGAAATGAACCAGACCTTCGACACCGTGCGCGAACTGGTGAAACAGCCGCATGCGCAGCCAGTCGTCACGGTCGCGGTGCGCGCCGACGGCACGGTCGAGAAAGTGACCTTCGTGGTGTCGAGCGGCGTGCGTGCGCTGGACGCCGCAATCGAGCACGTCGTAACCAGCCAGGCGCCCTACGGCAAATTTCCGCCGGCCCTGGCACGCCAGTACGACGTGATCGAGATTCGCCGCACCTGGATCTTCGACATGGCGATCCGCCTGGAATGACGCCGGCCAGTCCGCTCCCACGCGGCTAGCCTGTCGAGAAATTTTACAGCCCGCCTCATGAAAAAGCGTACCCAACAGTCAACACATTGATTCTACTGGGAATATTTTTCCTGGCATCAATCTTGCATATACATAATTATTGATTCCAGGAGAGTATATGAAAAGCATGAAACAAACCGGTCGCAGCATCGTCATCGCCGCCGCACTCGCCATGGCTTCGGCCAGCGCATTCGCTACACCGGTCAACAGTGTCGTCAACGGCGGTTTCGAAGGGCCGAGCACGAACGGCCACTACACCTACCTGGGTGGCCAGACGGTCGACGGCTGGACCTTTAGCGGCAACGCCGGCGTCGCCGCGAACAACTCGGGCTTCAATGTCTCGAACGCCACCGGCGCCCAGGCTGCCTTCCTGCAGCAGGAAGCGGAGATTTCGCAAGTCTTCAACTTCACCAAGAGCCTGCTGTCCCTGTCGTTCGATGCGGAAGCACGCGGCTGGGGCTGGGGCGGCAACGTCATCCAGGTCCTGGTCGACGGCGTCGCCCTGAGCTTCACCGGCGCGACCACCCTGCTCCCGGGTTCGAACTCGTCGTTCACGACCTACACCAGCGACTTCATCGCCCTCAGCGCCGGCACCCACACCCTGCGCTTCGTCGGCATCGGCGGCAACGGCGACGTAACCTCGTTCATCGACAACGTGTCGATCAACGCCGTTCCCGAGCCACTCAGCCTGAGCCTGATGGGCCTGGGCATGCTGGCACTCGGCGCGAGCCGCCGCAAGGCTGGCAAGAAGGCCTGAGCACTTCCGCCACGACGCGCCGCTCCGGCAACCGGACGGCGCCAGCAACCCACCTCGCGTGGGTTTTTTTACGCCTGAACAGGCCCTGAGGGCGCGGCAGCCGCACCGGTTTGCCCGAAGAACCAGCCGCGAAAGCGTTCCAGGGCGCTGTCCTGCGCCTTGTCCTCGCGGTAGGCAAAGTAATGGTGCGTCTCTTCCAGCACCAGTTCCTCTTCCACCGGCCGAATCAACAACCCCTTGTCGATCAATGGCGCCACCAGGTGGTCGAAGCCCAGCGCCACGCCCTGCCCCGTCAGCACCATCTGGATCAAGAGGTTGTAGTCGTTGGCATTGAAGTAGTGCGCCCCGGTCTTCAGGCGCTCTTCGATATCCAGGTGATGGATCGCCAGCCATACGCCCCAATCCACATGCTCGGCAATCTGCGACCGTCCGTGCGGACTCAGGTTCAGCAGCACGCCATTCCGTAGTCCCTCCAGGCTGCGGATCCCGGGGTGCGCCTCGAGATAGGCCGGCGTACACACCGGATAGATCCGATCGTGGAACAGCGGCACGCTGACATAGCCCTCGCGCACGCGCGGCATCTTGGTGATGAAGACATCGGGGTACATGCCCGGCTCCAGCGCCAGGAAATTCTGCGTGGTGATCAGGTCGAGGTCGATGTCGGGATTGGCGCTGAAGAAGTCAGGCAGCCGGTGCGCCATCCACAGGGCCGAGAACGCCGGCGAACAGCACAGCACCAGCGTGCGCCTGGCATGTTCGCCGTAGTCCTTGCGGATGCGGGTGGCGGCCTGGGCGATGTTCAGGAACGACAGCTGGGCCGCCTCGAAGAAGATCGAGCCCGCATTGGTCAGCTTCACCGAACGCCCGGTGCGCTCGAACAGGATGGTGCCGAGGTGCTCTTCGAGCTCGCGGATCTGGCGGCTGATTGCGGCCTGGGTCACGCACAGCGCTTCGGCGGCGCGGGTGAAGCTCTGGTAGCGCGCCGCCACCACGAAGCACTTCACCGCCCGCAGCGAAGGCATCTTGAGCAGGGTCTCGTCGGTGGAGGGGTGTTTATTCATAACGCCATGTTATCAATAGTCCGGACAAAAAGTCGATTGTGGGGAGCACGCCGACTATCTAGACTTCATTACAAATAAAACACGACAGAGGCAGCGGCCCGCACGCATTATCCGGCAATTATTTATTTCCATCTATTTCTGAGTAGATGCAAATAAGAGCGGGAATAATGATTCGACGACGCGCCTCGACTTTCTGCAAACAGGCATGCCGATTTACGGCGCCGCAGAAAATGGAGACGACAAATGAAGATTCGCGCCACGCCCAAAGACGATGCGATGTGCGGCTGGTATCACACCGCCCCTGCGCGCCAGGCCAGGCCTGCCCACATGGGAAATACAACCACCCGCTGGACCGTCCTCGGCGCCGGATTCACCGGCCTCGCCGCTGCCCGCCAATTGGCCGCGCATTATCCGGACCAGGAAATCGTGCTGGTCGACGCCCAGGAAGTCGGTTTCGGCACCTCGGGCCGGAATGCCGGCTTTGCCATCGACCTGCCGCACGATATCGGCGCCGAGGATTACATCGGCGACATCGGTATCGCGAAAACCACCCTGAAACTGAACCGGCTCGGCCAGACCATCCTGCACGGCCTGGTCGAACAGCACGGCATCGATTGCCAGTTGCGCGCCAGCGGCAAATACCAGGCCGCCGTCGAGCCGCGCGGCATCGCCGTGCTGGAGGCTTACCGGCGCGGGCTGGACAAGCTGGGCGAACCCTACGAAGTCATCCCCGGCAAGGACTTGCCCGGGCACCTGGGCACCGCATTCTACCGCCAGGCCCTGTTCACGCCGGGCACCATGCTGGTGCAGCCCTCGGCCCTGGTCAAGGGCCTGGCCGACACCCTGCCGCCGAACGTCACCCTGTACGAAAACACGCCGATCACCGAGGTCGACTACGGCGACAAGGTCACGCTGACGCACACCAAAGGGCGCATTGTGAGCGACAAGCTGATCCTCGCCAACAATGCCTTCGGCGCGCGCTTCGGCTTCCTGCAGCGCACCGTGCTGCCGATGTATCTGTACGCCAGCCTGACGCGTCCGCTTACCGAGGCCGAGCAAGCCAGCCTGGGTGGCAAGCCATTCTGGGGCGTGATTCCTGCCGATCCCTACGGCAGCACCGTGCGCCGCACGCACGACAACCGCATCCTGATCCGCAACAGCTTCAGCTTCAATCCCGACCAGCAATCGCGGCCGGACTGCCTGGCGCGCTTCGTGCACAAGCACCGCGAATCGTTCGCAAGGCGCTTCCCGATGCTGCCGGAGGTCGATTTCGACTACACCTGGAGCGGCTCGCTGGCCCTGACGCAGAACCACCAGAGCTTCTTCGGCCAGCTGGCGCCGAACGTGTACGGCGCGCTGTTCTGCAACGGACTGGGAATCACCCGCGGCACCGTCACCGGCACCCTGCTGGCCGACATGATCGCCGGGCAGCGCCATGAACTGACCGACTTCCTGCTGTCCACCTCCAGCCCGAACGTTTTGCCGCCGGAACCCTTCCTGTCGGTGGGCGTGAATGCCACGCTGTGGTGGGGCCAGCGCAAGGCCGGCCGGGAAAGCTGATTCGATTCATCGACCTATTTTATTCAATCCGGAGTGTTTTTAACGCCGTAACGATTACCGCAATTCCCGAACCGCTTTTTAATTCGGACATTAACTAGTCGCAGATCCATTAAATATACCAGGAGACAATCTGCCATGAATAACCCTACCCTCGCATTCGATGATGCCGGATTAAACAAGACATCAATCGAAGACGTCCCGCTCAATCGCTTTCACCAGCTCATGACCATCCGCGCGGGCGGCGGATGGATACTCGACGGTTATATCCTGAGTATTATCGGCGTCGCCATCGTCCAGTTTTCGGATGTCCTGAAACTGAACTCGTTCTGGCAAGGCATGGTGGCAGCCTCGGCCATGCTCGGCACCTTCTGCAGCGGCTTCCTCGGCGGCTGGCTGACCGACAAGCTGGGACGCCGGCGCCTGTTCTTCGTCGGCCCCATCCTGTTCATCGCCGGTTCGCTCGGCACCTACTGGGTCGAGTCGGGCACGGCGCTGCTGATCCTGCGCTTCCTGGTCGGGGTCGGCGTCGGTCTCGAATACCCGGTGGCGGGCTCGCTGCTCACCGAATTCCTGCCGCAAAAACACCGCGGCCCGCGCCTGGCCGGGCTGACCATCATGTGGTTCATCGGCGCCGCCCTGTCGTACATGGTCGGGAATGCGATCCTGGCGCAAGGCGGCGACGACGCCTGGCGCACCGTCCTGGCCAGCTCCGCGGTGCTCGGCGTGCTGCTGTTCCTGGTGCGCCTGGGAACGCCTGAATCGCCGCGCTGGCTGATCAGCAAGGGCCGCTTCGACGAAGCCGACCGCGTCATCAAGCAGGTGTATGGCCCCGCGTTCTCGCTGGCCAACATGCCGCGCCAGGAATGCGAAAGGAAAATCGGCCTCGGCGACCTGCTGCACTCCGGCTACGGCAAGCGCATGTTGTTCGTGATCGTCTTCTGGACCGCGGCCGTGGTGCCGATGTTCGCCGTGTACTCCTTCGCCCCCGTGGTGCTGGACGCATTGAAGCTCAAGGGCGACTGGGCCGCCTACGGCTCGGTGATGATCACCCTGCTGTTCGTGGTCGGCTGCGTGGTCGCCACCCGCCTGATCGACTCCATGGGACGCCGCCCGCTCGTGATCCACAGCTTCCTGTGGTCGAGCCTGGCCTTGCTGGGGCTGGGCCTGTTCTCAAGCGGCTCGGAGCTGCCGGTATTGCTGATGTTCGGTGCCTACGCCCTTTTCATCGGCGGCGCCCAGGTGCTGGAACTGGTCTATCCGAACGAACTCTTTCCCACCGAGGTGCGCGCATTCGCGGTCGGCATCGGCTCGTCCATGACGCGGGTCGGGTCCGCCGCCGGCACCTGGCTGGTGCCGATCTCGCTGCACAACTATGGCATCGGCACCACGATGTACGCGGCCGCGGCGGTGTCCGCGATCGGCCTGCTCGCCTCGGTGCTGCTGGCGCCCGAAACGCGCGGCATGAGCCTGGAGCAGGCCGCCTCATTGAAACGCTAACACTGATTATCCACGAGAGGTCCATCATGAAATTCGAAGGCATTTACACCCCCGCGATCACGCCCCTGGCGGCCGACGGCACGATCGACAACACGGCATTCGCCGAGGTGCTGGAATACCTGGTCGAGCAAGGCGTACACGGCATCATCATCGCCGGCTCCACCGGCGAGTACTACGCCCACACCACCCAGGAGCGCCTGGCGCTGGCGAAGCTGGCCAGGGAAGTGATCGGCACCCGCACGCAGCTGATCATCGGCACCGGCGCCATCCGCACCGAGGAATCCGTCGAGTACGCAAGGCTGGCGAAAGACATCAAGGCCGACGCCATCCTGGTCGGCACCCCGCCCTACGCCCTGCCGACCGAGCGCGAGAATGCGGCGCACGCGCTGGCCATCGACGCCGCCGCCGGCCTGCCCATCATGCTCTACAACTACCCGGGCCGCATGGGCATGTCCATGGGCCGCGAGTTCTTCGAGACCGTCACGCGCGAATCGAAGAACGTCGCCGCCATCAAGGAAAGCTCGGGCCAGACGAACCAGCTGCACATGCTGGCGCGCGACTTCCCGCAGATCGGCCTGTCCTGCGGCTGGGACGACCAGGCGCTGGAATTCTTTGCCTGGGGCGCGCGCAGCTGGGTCTGCGCCGGCTCGAACTTCCTGCCGCGCGAGCACATCGCGCTGTACCAGGCCTGCGCCGTCGAGAAGGACTTCGACAAGGGCCGCCGCATCATGGCCGCCATGCTGCCGCTGATGGATTACCTGGAAGGCGGCAAGTTCGTCCAGGCGATCAAGCACGGCTGCGCCCTGGCCGGCTTGCGTCCGGGCGGCGTGCGCGCACCGCTGCAGGGCCTGGAGGAAAGCGAGCAGCAGGCCTTGCAGGCGGTCGTGGCCAAGCTGAAAAGCGACGTGGCCGCCATCGTTGGAGGGACCGCGTGATGACCGCCGCACTCCTGAACAAAGCCGAGTACGCTGCCCTGGCTGAAAGCTTGGCCTTCCCGACCCAGGCCTTTGTCGACGGCGCCTTCCGCCCTGCCCTCTCCGGCCGGACCTTCGAGACCACCGATCCAGCCACGGGCAAGGTGCTGGCCCGGATCGCCGCCTGCGCGGCCGAGGATGTCGACCTGGCCGTGGCAGCCGCCAGGGCCGCCTTCGACGACGGCCGCTGGAGCCGCCTTTCGCCGAACGAGCGCAAGCACACGCTGCTGCGCTTTGCCGACCTGCTGGAACAACACGGGCACGAGCTGGCCGTGATGGAAAGCCTCGATAGCGGCAAGCCCATCCGCGAATGCCAGAACACCGACCTGCCCGAGGCCATCCACACGATACGCTGGCACGCCGAACTGATCGACAAGATCTACGACCACACGGCGCCGGTCGGGTCGAATGCGCTGGCCCTGGTCGTGCGCGAAGCGATCGGCGTGGTCGGCCTGGTCCTGCCCTGGAACTTCCCGCTGCTGATGCTGGCCTGGAAGATCGGCCCTGCGCTGGCGGCCGGCTGCTCGGTGGTGGTCAAACCGGCCCAGGAAACCACCCTCACCGCCCTGCGCGTGGCCGAGCTGGCGCACCGGGCCGGCGTGCCGGCCGGCGTCTTCAACGTGCTGCCCGGCGGCGGCAAGGAAGTCGGCGAACCGATTGGCCGCCACCCGGACGTGGCCATGGTCAGCTTCACCGGCTCCACCGCCACCGGGCGCCGCTTCCTGCACTACGCGGCCGAATCGAACCTGAAGCGCGTGGTGCTCGAATGCGGCGGCAAGAACCCGGCCGTGGTGTTGAACGACGTGCAGGACCTCGACAGCGTGGCCCGGCACGTGGTCAACGGCGCTTTCTGGAACATGGGCGAGAACTGCTCGGCTTCGTCGCGCCTGATCGTCCATGCCGAGGTCAAGGCGGCGCTGCTGGAGCGCATCGGCGTGCACCTGCGCGACTGGAAGATGGGCGACCCGCTCGACCCCGACAACCGCCTCGGCGCCATGGTCAGCAAGGCCCATTTCGAGAAAGTGCGTTCCTACCTCGCGCAGGCCGCGGAGGAAAAGCTGGACCTGGTCTTCGGCGGCGACACCGAACATGGCGCCTTCGTGCAGCCGACCGTGTTCGACGGCGTGGGCAGCGGCAGCCGCCTGTTCCAGGAAGAGATCTTCGGCCCCGTGCTCGCGGTCACCACCTTCACGAGCATCGACGAGGCGATTGCCCTGGCCAACGACTCCGTGTATGGTCTTGCAGCCTCGGTCTACACCGACGACCTGCGCAGCGCCATCAAGGTCGCGCGCGCGATCCGCGCCGGCGTGGTCACGGTGAACTGCTTCGGCGAAGGCGACATCAGCACGCCTTTCGGCGGCTACAAGGAGTCCGGTTTCGGCGGGCGCGACAAGTCGCAATGGGCGCACGACCAGTACACCGAGATCAAGACCGTCTGGATCGACGCGCCGGCATAATTCGAAAGACAGAACCATGAAAAACACGAACAAGGCAACCCTGATCGGGTTGGTGGCGGTACTGCTGTGGAGTGCCATCGTCGGCCTGATCCGCAGCGTCAGCGAGCACCTGGGCCCCACCGGCGGCGCGGCCATGATGTACAGCGTGGCCTCGGTGTTCTTGCTGCTGTCGGTGGGCTGGGTCAGGCTGGGCGAGTTCCCGCGCCGCTACCTGGTCTGGGGCAGCCTGCTGTTCGTGGTGTATGAACTCTGCCTGTCGCTGTCGATCGGCTATGCCAACACCGCGCGCCAGGCCATCGAGGTCGGCATGGTCAACTACCTGTGGCCCACCTTCACCGTCCTTGCCGCGATCCTGTTCAACCGCCAGAAGGCCAACTGGCTGATCGTGCCCGGCTTCGTGCTGTCGATCGTCGGCATCTGCTGGGTGCTGGGCAGCGATCAGGGTATCGACGTCGGCGGCATGCTGGCCAACGTGCGCGACAACCCGCTCAGCTACGGCCTGGCCTTTGCCGGCGCGCTGATCTGGGCCGCCTACTGCACCGTGACCGCGCGCATCGCCGGCGGCAAGAACGGCGTGACGCTGTTCTTCATCCTGGTCTCGATCAGCCTGTGGGTGAAATACCTGCTCGAGGGCGGCGGCGCGATGGACTTCAGCCTGGAGGCGATTGTCTACCTGTTGCTGGCGGCCGGCGCCATGGGCTTCGGCTACGGCGCCTGGAACGTGGGCATCCTGCACGGTAACGTGACCGTGCTGGCCGGGGCGTCCTACTTCATCCCGGTGTTCTCGGCGGCGCTCTCGACGCTGCTGCTGCGCGCACCGCTGCCGCTGTCGTTCTGGCAGGGCGCGGCCATGGTTTGCGGCGGCGCCATCCTGTGCTGGCTGGCCACGCGCGCCGGCACCAGGCGCACCGCACCAGCATCCGCAGGGGCGCCCGCAGCAAACAACTGAGGCGGCCTGCCACGCAGGGTGGGTTCTCGAACCCACCAAGGCGCATCGCTTTCGCCCTTCGCAACAACGGAGACTTCAGCATGCAAGCGAATCAGCAGCGGCGTTCGCGGTCGGCGCTCGCCTGGACCTTTCTCGTCTCCTGCACGCTGGCGCCGCCCGCGGCATGGTGCCAGGGCAGCGTGGCGGTATCCGGCTTCATCGACGCCGGCATCTACCGCGACATCGACCAGGACTGGAAGATCGGCCCCATCCAGCGCAGCCATCTCGCCTTCAGCGGCAAGGAAGACCTGGGCGGCGGCACCGCCTTCATCTTCCGGCTCAGCACACGCTTCGAGACCGACACCGGCACCCTCGAGGAATCGAACAAGCCGCTGTGGCACGACGAAGCCACGATCGGCATCAGCGGCAAGTACGGCACGCTGCAGGTGGGCCGGCGCATGGATGCGCTGTACGCGAACGACTGGATCTTCGATCCCTGGAATTACTACGACCGCATCGCCTCCCCGGCCTGGGACCTGTGGCGTTATCACTTCGCCTCCGACCCAAGCGCCAACCGCGGCGGCACGCCGGACTGGGGACGGCTGAACAACGGCATCTTCTACGATTCGCCCAGCCTTGCCGGCTTCACGCTGCACCTGAGCGGCTCGCCCGAATCGTCCCCCGGGGACCGCGAGAAGGCGCTGATGACGGCGCTGCGCTACCAGCACGAACATGGCGCGGCGATGCTCGCGCACGGCCGCAACAGCGCGGGCGATACGGACAGTTTCGTCGGCTTGAAGCTGATCGCGTCCGGGTTCAGCGTGATGGGCGGGGTTGATCTCAGCAAGTCGGGGGCGTCGACCGCCAAAGCCTGGTCGCTCGGCGCCAGCATGGACGTGCGCCGGACCACCTTCCGCGCCGGCATCGGCCGTCTGAACGTCGACGGCGTCATGGGGCAGAAGATGCTGGGACTCGGCATTAAGCAGGCGCTCTCAAAACGCACCAGTTTGTATGCCGACTTCGCGCGCAAGGCCTACCCGACGCGGACCGCATCGACCTATGGCCTGGGCATGGTCCACACCTTCTGACGGCAACAGCCCGGGTCGGGGCCGACATCCGGACACGGCCTCGGCTTTGGCCGCCACGCCCTCCCCCGCAGCAGCAGGTGAAAGCTTATTCCCCGGGCTGATTGCGCGTCGACAGCGCCACGATCGCCGTGCTGGCGGCCACCACCAGCGCATCTTCGATCAGTCCGCTGCGGGTCTGGCCCATGCGCGCCATCGCCTGCTTGCGGCAGGCCAGCGTGGCATACGCGAGCGGCACGGCGGTGGCAACGGCAACCGCGGCGCCGGCCTTTTCGCGGCCCTTCGGCGCCAGCGCCGCGCCGGCAATCCCGGCGCTCATGACGCGCGCCAGCAAGCCCAGGGCGACGGTGCGGTCCGGCGCCGACTTCATCTTGTCGCCGAACAGCTCGCCCACGCCCATGGCCAGGGCGCCGTACTTGAAGACCGGACGGTTCAGGAGAAAGATGTCGCCGGTCGTATCGCGGCCCGCCAGGCGTGCCGTTGCAATGGTGGCCATCGGCGTCATCGAGCGCGCACTGGCGACGGCGCCGATCAAAATGGACGAAAGCAGGCTGCGGATTTCCATCTTTGTACTCCTGTGTTGAATGCGTGATTGAACGGCGGGCACCTGCGACACGCTGAGGCAGCGCTGATCGTCGTGCACACCGGTTCATTCAGATTCTACGCAACAGCTGGCAAGCTCAGCGTTCGGTACTTAACGGTAACGAACAGTCGAAAAAAATGCCGCCGGGCTTGCACCCTGGCGGCATTCCTGTATCGCGTCAGCGGCGAAGGCTTAGTGCACCTTCTGCTCCGCGCCCGTGATCTTGCGCATTTCTTCCAGCGAGGTCACGTTACCGGCTTTCAGCTCCTGCTCGTCGATGCTGCCACGTACCTTCTTGACGTCCGAAGCGGTGGCGGCTGCGGCGTTGTTGCCCCAGCTCTGGCGCACGAAGGTCACCAGTTGCGCCGTCTCGTCATCCGACAGGCGCCATGCGAAGCCCGGCATGCCGAGGTCCGACGGTGCGGTCTTGGTCGATGGCAGGCGGCTGCCGGCCAGGACCACGCGGATCAGCGAGGTCGGATCGTCCGACAGCACGGTCGGATTGCCTGGCAGTGCCGGGAACACGATGCGGTTCGACTTGCCGTCGGTACGGTGGCAGGCCGCGCAGTTGTCCAGGTAGAGCTGGGCGCCGCGGTTCTTCTCGATACCGACGAACAGTTCCTTGGCCGTGGTGTCGTTCGCCGCGAAGGTCGACTTGGTCTTGCCCGTTGCCGGCAGCGTCTTCAGGTAAGCGGCCATCGCGTTCAGGTCGGCGTCCGTCATGTGCTGGGTGCTGTGCGAGACCACGTCGTTCATCGGACCGCCCACCACAGCCGTGTGGCTGTTGCGCGCGCTCTTGAGGGTGTCGACGATGTCCTTCTGGCTCCAGTCGCCCATGCCGCCGACCTTGTCGCCGCGCAGGTTGACCGCCAGCCAGCCGTCGATCAGCGGACCGCCCGACAGGTATTCCGGACCGGATTCGTCCAGCGCCAGTTCGCTCATGGTAGCCGAGCGAGGCGTGTGGCAGCTGCCGCAGTGGCCCAGGCTCTGCACCAGGTAGGCGCCGCGTGCGATGTTGGCGTCGGCGTACTTGCCGGCGTTGATCGGTGCCACTTCCGGCGCGAACTGCTTGCGCCAGATCGACAGCGGCCAGCGGATCGACAGCGGCCACGGGATATCGCTGGCGCGGTTTTCCGCCGCCACCGGCGCCACGCCCTTCATGAAGTAG
The DNA here is from genome assembly GCF_020708045.1 of Massilia sp. IC2-278. Taxonomy (GTDB): domain Bacteria; phylum Pseudomonadota; class Gammaproteobacteria; order Burkholderiales; family Burkholderiaceae_D; genus Telluria. The sequence continues at coordinate 30,849 of NZ_JAJFES010000001.1, read as the reverse complement.
ACGTACAGGGCGCGCAGGTCCTGGTCGCTCATCTTCGCGTACGACGGGTAAGGCATCGACGGGTACAGCGTGCCGCCGCCCGGCTTGATGCCGTGGCGGACAGCGCGGTCGAAGTCGTTCAGCGAGTAGTTGCCGATACCGGTGTTCTTGTCGGGCGTGATGTTGGTGGCGTACATCGTGCCGATCGGCGACTCGATGCCGCGTCCGCCGGCGTACTGCTTGCCGTTGCCCGCGGTGTGGCAGGCGATACAGTCCGACGCCACGGCCACGTAGCGGCCCGCTTCGATCAGCTGCTTTTCTTCGGCGCTGCCGGCCGCCACTTGCTGGCCTGGGCCGATGTCACGGGTATCGGTCGGGATCAGCGCGTAGGCCAGTGCGCCGACGAATACCAGGGCGCCTGCGCCGACGACGCCGGCGAGGATTTTTTTCTTGGAACTCATGCTCATCCTTGCGTCTTATGCCTGCACCAGCGGGCCCGGGTTTTTCAAGTACAGCTCGCGTACCGCCTTGGCGCACCAGTAGGTCAGTGCGCCGACCATGCCGGTCGGGTTGTAGCCGTTGTTCTGCGGGAAGGCGTTGGCGCCCGGTGCGAACACGTTGGCCACGTCCCACGATTGCAGGTACTTGTTCAGGGCCGAGGTCTTCGGGTTCGTGCCCATGATCGCGCCGCCGCAGGTGTGGGTCGACTGGTACTGGGTGATGTTGTAGTGCGAGCCGTCCTTCTTGGCGTCGCCCTTCATCGCCTTCGGTCCCAGGACCTTGCACATATCGGTGGCTTTCTCGACCAGGTACTGCGAGGCCTTGATCTCGTTGTCGTGCCAGTCGAAGGTCATGCGCAGCAGCGGACGGCCAAAGGCATCTTTATACGTCGGGTCCAGGCTCAGGTAAGCGTCGTCGTACGACATGCAGGAACCCTGCACTTCGTAGTAGAACGAGTGGCGGAAGGCTTCCTTCACTCCCTTCTTCCATTCGCTGCCCCAGGCCGGCACGCCCGGCGGGGTGGCGATGCCGCGCACCGGACCGGCGCCAGGCTGGCGCGCCCAGATGATGCCGCCGCCGATGTAGCCGGTCTTGGACGAATCGTTGCGGTTGCCGTTCAAATCGTCGAAGGTGGTGCCGGCGCCGCCGATACCGATGAACTGGTTGGCCTGCACGGTCTCGTCGAAGAACAGCGAAACGCGATTCAGGTTCTGATACGAGTAGTTGTTGCCGACGTTACCGGTTTTCGATACCGGGTCGTATGGGGTACCGATGCCCGACACCAGCATCATGTGCACGTTGAACAGCGAGAACGCGCACAGCAGGACCAGGTCGGCCGGCTGTTCGGTTTCGCGGCCTTCCGCGTCCAGGTACGAAACACCGGTCGCCATCTTCTTGTCGGCGGTCAGGTTCACCTTCAGCACCTGGGCGTGGGTGCGCAGGGTGAAGTTCTCGCGGGTGCGCAGCACCGGCAGGATGTTGACGTTCGGGCTGGCCTTGGAGTAGTTCAGGCAGCCGTAGTCCGAGCAGAAGCCGCAGGCGTTGCACGGGCCCATCTGGCAGCCGTACGGGTTGATGTACGGAGCCGAGGCGTTCGATGCCGGGATCGGGAACGGGTGGTAGCCCATTTCGCGCGCGGCCTTGTAGAACCATTCGGCGCCCAGGTAGCTCGGGTTCGGACCGAGCGGGTAGTCGCGCTTGCGCGAGCCTTCGAACGGATTGCCGCCTTCGACGATCTGGCCGTTGATGACGCCGCCCTTGCCCGAGGTGCCGCACACATATTCGAAGTGGTCGAAGTGCGGTTCCAGGTCTTCATACGTGACCGGGAAATCCTGCACCGTCATGTTGGCCGGGATGAAGTTCTTGCCGAAGCGCTGCTCCAGATTGGAACGCACCTTGAAGTCTTCCGGCAGTGCGCGGAAGTGGGCGCCCGACCAGTGGCTGCCGGCGCCGCCGACGCCGGTGCCCGGCTTGAACGAACCCATCTGGCGGTAAGGCACGGCGGTGTCGTTGATGCCGTGGCGGATGGTCACGGTTTCCTGGTTCAGCGACTGCAGGTACTTGCGGTGCACCGAGCCTTCGAGTTCGTCGACCACGCGCGGGTACGAGAAATCGGTTTGCGTGTCGCGGTCCGGGCCGCGCTCGAGTGCGACCACGTTCAGGCCGGCGTCGGTGAGTTCCTTGGCCATGATGGCGCCGGTCCAGCCCATGCCGACGATAACGACGTCTACTTTGTTTTTTACGATTGCCATGTTGTTTTTATCCTCTGCGTCCTGCCAGGTCCACCGGTCCGATCGGATACGGTTTGTCGCGCACCTCGACCCAGTCGAGGTAATCGGCGCGCATGCCCGGGTAGCCGATCATTTTCCAGGCGCCCATGTTCTTGTTGCCGCCGTGGCGCGGGTCGGCGAAGTAGCCGTTGCGGGTTTCGTTCAGCAAATTGCTGAAGAAGAGCTTCGACGAAATGTTTTCCAGCTTGATCTTGCCGGCTTCGGCATCCTTCAGCAGGGCTTCCTGCTTGGCCACGCCCAGGTCGGCGAAACGCTTGCCCGAGAAGTTCGCGGTGCAGTGGGCGTCCATGGCCTTGATGCCGACGCGCAGGATGTCGCGCAGCGGCAGCTTGCCCTGGTAGCCGAACTCGGGCGCCGCTTCCAGGAACGGGCCCTGCATGTACCACACGCCGCCATTGGCGTACGGGGTCTGCATGTGGCGGTCGAGGAATTCCAGCACGCCGGATTCGACGGCGCCCGGACCGTGCTCGTCGTGCGGGATCAGGCGGTCGACGGCGGCGCCGAGGAAGCGCCATTCGTCGGCACTGAAGAAGGTCGGCTTGTAGTCGTCGGGCTTGCCTTCGGCCGTGGTCGTCGTGCTGGCGGTGGCGCCGGTGACGCCCTGGATGGCGCCGGCAACGCCGACGCCCATCGGCACGAAGACGAGACTCTTGATCAGGCTCCGGCGGGAGGGGGATTTGGTTTCGTCAGACATAACAGTTCTCGGTAATGACGTCACGCCCGGCCGGGCGTGCGTGGGGAACTTTCAAAAAGGGGGCGATGCTACACGGAAATACGCGCGCACGGGAGGCGGATACACGGCTGATACAAAACGGCCATGTAACAGTTGCAGAGCTGCGACGGATTACGGGTAATCCACAATAGGCAGGGCAATCGTGCGCGACCCCGATACACAATCCCCCAGGACAGCGGGCTTTTGTGCAGGTAAATACTACCTGGGAATAGTCTTCGCGCATCGCTGCATCATAGACAGATGCAGCGAAAAGGCGCGCACGCGAGCCGCGAGGATTGTTAAATCGCGGCGGTGGGCGGGAGAATGTGGACAGGAATGTCCGGAAAGGCAGAGCCGCTAACGGGCTGGCGCGGTTGCGCTGTCGGTATGCGTGTGCTCTACAGCGTGGACACAGGTGTCCACCCTACGAAATACTCGGTAATTGTAGGGTGGACCAGGCCGCGCAAGGCACCTGTGTCCATGCGGTTGTTCGGCTGCGCGCTGCAATGCTTATTAACGGCCGAGCAGCATGCGCACCGGCGCCTTCGACACCATCACCGCCCCGCCCTCGTCCTCGAGCTTGAAGCCGCTCACTACCTGCGCCAGCCTGGCCGCCTGCTCTTCCAGCGCGCCTGCTGCCGCCGCCGCTTCCTCGACCAGCGCCGCATTCTGCTGGGTCACGTCGTCCATGGCCGCGATCGACACGTTCACCTGGCCGATGCCCTGGCTCTGCTCGCTGCTGGCGGCGTCGATCTCGCTCATCAGGTCGGCCACGCGCTGCACCGCCTGGACGATGCCGGTCATGGTGGCGCCGGCCGTGTCGACCAGGCGCGCGCCCGCTTCCACCTGCGCGCTCGATGCGCCGATCAAATCCTTGATCTCCTTGGCCGCCGCCGCCGAGCGCTGGGCCAGGTTGCGCACCTCGGAAGCGACGACCGCGAAGCCGCGTCCCTGTTCGCCGGCGCGGGCCGCTTCCACCGCCGCGTTCAGCGCCAGGATATTGGTCTGGAAGGCGATGCCGTCGATCACGCCGATGATGTCGGCGATTTTGCGCGAGCTGTCGGAGATGGCCCCCATCTTCGCCACCACGTCGCCCACCACCGTGCCGCCTGCGCGCGCCTGCTCGCTGGCCGACATCACCAGCCCGTTGGCCTGGCGCGCATTGTCGGCATTCTGGCGCACGGTCGATGTCAACTCTTCCATCGCGGCGGCCGTCTCTTCCAGGCTCGACGCCTGTGCTTCGGTACGGCTCGACAGGTTCAGGTTGCCGGCCGCGATTTCGGCCGAGGCGCCGGCAATCGCGTGGGTGCTGTCGCGCACTTCGCTCATGGTGCGGTTCAGCGACGAGACGAAGCGGTTGAAGGCGTCGGCCAGCCGGCCGACTTCATCCTCGCTCTCGACCGGCATGCGGCGCGTCAGGTCGCCCTTGCCATCGGCGATCTCGTCCAGCATGGCGGCGGCGCGCGAGACCGGCGCGGCGATCGCGCGGCTGATCAGGAAGATCAGCACCAGGCCAATGCCGCCACCGATCACGCCGGCCGCCAGGCTCGCCAGCAGGGTCGAGCGGGTCAGTTCGCCCAGCACTTCGCTTTCCGGCACTTCGGCGATGACGTACAGGCCCAGCTCGGGGATATACGACGAGGCCACGATCATCTCGCCCTGCGCCGAGGCATGGGCGGCATGCGCGAACTTCGCTTTGCCGAGCAGGCCGGCCATCAGGTCCGGCCCGAAGCCCGGCAAGTCCTTCATGTTGTGCGCGCCGTCGGCCAGGGCGGCGTCGCGGTGCAGCAGGATGGTACCGTCCTCGCGCACCAGGTACACGTAGCCCGACGCGCCGACCTTGTAGGCGCGCACCGCTTCGCCAAGCGCATTGATCGACAAACCAAGGCCGGCCACCGCCAGCTTGCCGTCGCCGGCATCGGCACGGGTATTGATGAAGAGTTTCAGTTCGCCGGTCTTGGGTCCAGGCCGGCGCGTTCCCAGGCCTGCACATAGGTATTGCCGGCAACGCCGAGCGAGGCGCTCAAGGGGCCGGTGATCTGGCGCAGCACATCGTTGCGGATCTCGCCGACCACGGCCGGCAGCTCGTGGTTGACGACGCGCGCACGCATGCCGCGTCCGGTCAGGCTGACGCTGAGGGCAGCGGAAATCGCGATGAAGAGCAGCAGGCAGGCGGCCATGCCGAGCATGAGCTTGGTCTTGATCGACCGGCGGCGTAGGAGTCGGGCAAACATGGAAATAAATCTGTTAGAAAAAGGAAAATTGCTCAATTGCATGGTCTCCCGAGCGCATCTGGCTGGTCAACCTTATTCAATCCGGGTATTTGCAGGGTGATAAAGAAACGTTGCACATGCGCCGCAACGGTGCATTTTGACCAACATCAGCATTCCTCGATGTTGAGCTAATTGCACCAAGACAATACCGGGCGCGGCGCTCATACTTCCCGCTTCCGCCAATCAGCCCACCACCATCACGAGGTGACCAGTGCGTCCTCTTTCAAAACGACCAGGTAACCCGCTTGGTGTGCGCCTGCGCCAACGCCTCGACCTCGCGCGGCGCGCGGGCAGCACAGCACGCACCGAACTGGCCACCCTGCGCGATGCCCACGACCGCCTGCAGGCCCGCTTCGCGCTGCTGCGCGAGTCGACCAGCGACGGTCTGTGGGACGTCGAACTGGGCGAGCGTAAACTCATGGACCCGGCCAACGAATTCATCTGGTCCGAGCAGGTGCGGCGCATGGTCGGCTATGGCGATACGGGCGAACTGCCGAACGGACTGTCCAGCCTCCTGAAACTGCTGCACCCCGACGACGTGTTGCCGACGGTCACTGCCTTCACCGCCCACATCCACGACCGCAGCGGCCAGACGCCCTACGACGTGACCTACCGCCTGCGCTGCAAGAGCGGCGAATACCGCTGGTTCCGCGCCCTCAGCCACGCCCAGCGCAACGCGGCCGGCCATGCGATCCGCGTGGCCGGCGCCCTCACCGACATCACCGACCGGCGCGCCATGCTGGCCCTGAAGCGCTATGCCGAGGCCATCGTCGCCAGCCTGCCGACCGGGCTGATGGTGCTCGACGGCGAGCTGTACATCCAGAGCATGAACCGCGCCTTTTGCGACATCGTCGGCCTGGCCGACGAAGCGCAGATGCGCGGCCAGGACTTCGGCGCGGTGATCCCGAAATCGGAGATCCGCGACCTGGCCGCCGCCCTGCTGGCCGCCGGCGACACCCGCCACGGCATCGTGGTCGACCTCGGAGACAAACACCTGCGCGTGGCGATGGCGGCGATCGTGCTGGCCGAGGGCGAACGGCGCCTGCTGGTGATGGCCGAAGACGTGACCGAGGAGCAGCGCCTGCGCGACGAAGCCCGCCACAACGCCGCGCGCTACCGCGACCAGGCTTCGCTGCTGGACAAGGCGCGCGACGCCATCATCGTGCGCGGCATCGACGGCCGCGTGCAGTTCTGGAACAAGGGCGCCCAGCGCCTGTACGGCTGGAGCAGCGAGGAAGTGCTGGGCCACCGCATCGACCACTGGCTGTACCGCGACGGCCCGGCCGCCTCCGCCGCAGTGGTGAAGGTCACGCTGGAGGCCGGCGAGTGGAGCGGCGAGATCGCCCAGCGGCGCAAGGACGGCGCCCTGCTCACGGTCGAAGGTTACTGGACCCTGGTGCGCGACGACGCGGAGCGTCCCAAGGCCTTCCTGGTCATCAATACCGACATCACCCAGCGCAAGGCCAGCGACGAGAAGATCCGCAACCTGGCCTTGTACGACACCCTCACCGGCCTGGCCAACCGCACCCTGCTCACCGACCGCATGGCCAGCGCGCTCGAACGCGCGGGACAGGCCGACGATCCCCTGGCGGTGCTGTTCCTCGACCTGAACCGCTTCAAGGAGATCAACGACACGCAGGGTCACGGCGTGGGCGACCAGGTGCTGGTGAAGGTGGCGCGGCGCTTCCAGGCCGCGCTGCGCGAGGAAGAAGTGCTGGCGCGCCTGGCCGGCGACGAATTCGTGGTGGTGGCCGAGCGCGCCGACGCCGCGGTGGCCGCGCGCATCGCCCAGCGCCTGGTCGACGCCATGCAGGACCCGGTGGCGACCCACGGCCAGACCTTCCCGGTCGGTTTGTCGATCGGCATCGCCACCTTCCCGCGCGACGGCCTGTGCATGGACGACCTGCTGAAACGCGCCGACATCGCCATGTACCGCGCCAAGGCGGCCGGCGGTGGCTTCATGTTCTACCAGCCCGAGATGAGCGTGGGCCTGCTCGAGCGCATCGAGCTGGCCAAGGATTTATCCGGCGCGCTGGCCGCCAATGCGCTGTCGCTCCACTACCAGCCGCAGGTCGACCTGGCCAGCGGCCGCGCCATCGGCGCCGAAGCCCTGCTGCGCTGGCACGACCCGCGGCGCGGCTGGGTCAGTCCCGGCGTGTTCATCCCGATTGCCGAGAGCCGCGGCATGATCTGCGCGCTGGGGCGCTGGGTGCTGGGCGAAGCCTGCCGCCAGATGCGCGCCTGGAACGACGCCGGCCTGCGCTTCCCGGGCCGGCTGTGGATCAACCTCGCGGCCCAGCAGCTGGAAGAACCCGATCTCGTGGCCAGCATCCGCGGCATCACCGGCGCCGCCGGCATCGCCCCTGGCTGCCTGGCGCTGGAACTGACCGAGAGCGGGCTGATGGCCGACGTCGAGGGCTCGATCCGCACCATGGCCACCCTGCGCGAGGACGGGTTCGCGATTGCCATCGACGACTTCGGCACGGGTTATTCGTCGCTGGCCTACCTGAAGCGGCTGCCGGCGGACAAACTGAAGATCGACATGTCGTTCGTGCGCGAAATGCTGACCGACCGCCACGACTACACGATTGTCACCACCATCATCGGCATGGCGCGCAACCTGGGGCTGGACGTGATTGCCGAGGGCGTGGAAGAAGGCGCGCAGGCGCAGGCGCTGCGCTCGCTCGGCTGCGGCGAAGCGCAGGGCTACTATTTCGGGAAGCCAGTGCCGGCGGAGGTGTTTGCGCAGACGTGGTTAATGACAGCGTAACCGCAAGCCCGTGGCGCCACCCGTACGGTGGGCACTCCGTGCCCACGCGGTTACGTGCGTATCCTTTTGCCCGCGGCCGTGGCCAGTCGCCCGCAAACCCAAACCCTGGCCATGTCCGTCTCATGCTGTACGAGCGACACCTCACTGCCCGTGACTACGGACACGTGCGTACCGCGTGGGCACGGAGTGCCCACCCTACGATCCTGGCCGCAGGCCGCTGTTGACGGAGGCCGCAGATCACCGTTCACCACAACCGCAAGCCGCCAATAAAAAATGCCGCCCGGTCGAAACGGGGCGGCATTGTCATTCGACTGAAGTCGGATTACTTCTCGTGCAGGAAGGTCTTCAGCTTGTCCGAACGCGAAGGCTGGCGCAGCTTGCTCATGGCCTTGGCTTCGATCTGGCGAATCCGCTCGCGGGTCACGTCGAACTGCTTGCCGACTTCTTCCAGCGTGTGGTCGTTCGACATCTCGACGCCGTAACGCATGCGCAGCACCTTGGCTTCGCGCGGGGTCAGCGAGTCCAGCACTTCCTTGATCACGTTGCGCATCGACGCGTGCAGCGCGGCGTCGAGCGGTGCCAGGGTCGTGTTGTCTTCGATGAAGTCGCCCAGCTGCGAATCGCCGTCCTCGCCCATCGGGGTTTCCATCGAAATCGGTTCCTTGGCGATCTTCATGATCTCGCGGACCTTGTTCTCCGGCATTTCCATCTTCTCGGCCAGGGTGGCCAGGTCCGGCTCGCTGCCGGTTTCCTGCATGATCTGGCGCGAGATGCGGTTCATCTTGTTGATGGTCTCGATCATGTGCACCGGCACGCGGATGGTACGGGCCATGTCGGCGATCGAACGCGTGATCGCCTGGCGAATCCACCAGGTGGCGTAGGTCGAGAACTTATAGCCACGACGGTACTCGAACTTGTCCACCGCCTTCAGCAGGCCGATGTTGCCTTCCTGGATCAGATCCAGGAATTGCAGGCCGCGGTTGATGTACTTCTTAGCGATCGAGATCACCAGGCGCAGGTTAGCCACAGTCATTTCGCGCTTCGCGGTACGCGCACGCTTTTCGCCGGCAGCCATCTGCTTGTTGATCTTGCGCAGGTCGGCCAGCGGCAGCGCCACGCGCGCCTGCAGGTCGATCATGCGCTGCTGCAGTTCCTTGATCGCCGGCAGGTTACGGCTCAGCACCGCGCTGTACGGGTAGGCGCAGTCGACTTCGCGGTCGCCCCATTCCAGGTCGGTTTCGTTGCCCGGGAAGACCTTGATGAAGTGGGCGCGCGGCATGCCGCAGCGGTTCACGCAGATGTCCAGCACGGCGCGCTCGATCGAACGCACTTCGTCCATCTGGCCGCGCAGCGAATCGCACAGCTTTTCCACGACCTTGGCGGTGAAGCGGATGCCCAGCAGCTCGTTCGAGATGATGTCCTGCGCCTTCACATACGCAGCCGAACCGTAGCCGGTGCTCTTGAAGGCGTGGCCCATGCGGTCGAATTGCTCTTCGATCAGCTTGAACTTCTCCAGCGCGCTCTTCTTCAGCTGCGCCAGCTGCTCGGCCGAATAGCCGGCCGCGCCGCCGCTGGCCGATTCGCCCTCTTCTTCCTCGTCTTCCACTTCTTCCTCATCCTCGTCGTCCGAGGCGGCGGCAGGCGGCGGGGTCGTCGCGGCGGCGTTTTCGTTCAGGTCGACGAAGCCGTCCACGACTTCGTCGATCTTCAGTTCGTCGCTGGCGATCTTGTGCGACAGCGCGATGATTTCCGAAATCGTGATCGGGCAGGCCGAAATGGCTTGCACCATGTCCTTCAGGCCACCCTCGATGCGCTTGGCGATCTCGATCTCGCCTTCGCGCGTCAGCAGCGACACCGCGCCCATTTCGCGCATGTACATGCGGACCGGGTCGGTGGTGCGGCCGAAGTCGGAGTCGACGGTCGACAGCGCGGTCGCGGCAGCGGCTTCCACTTCATCTTCGCTGGTCGGCGTGACGGCGTTATCCGACAGCAGCATCATTTCCGCTTCAGGGGCGCGCTCGTAGACGGCGATGCCCATGTCGTTGAAGGTGGCGATGATGCCTTCGATCGCTTCCGGATCGATGATGTTTTCCGGCAGGTGGTCGTTGATCTCCGCATGGGTCAGGTAGCCGCGCTCCTTGCCCATGTTGATCAGGTTGCGCAGCTGCTGGCGGCGCTTTTCCAGTTCCTCGCCCGAGAAGCCTTCCTCGCTCAGGCCGGCGATGCCCTTGGCCTTGCGCTCGCGCGCCTTCGACACGGCCTTCAGTTCGGCGCGCTCGACGGCGTTCAGCGCTGCGACTTCGTCGTTCTCCGGCATGAATTCGCTCGGCTTGCGACCACGGCGGCCCGGCACCTTGACTTGCGGCAGCAGGTAACCGGTGGTGTCGATGGCGGCCAGGGTGGCGGCGTCGGTGGTCTTGCTGACGGTGCTGCCGCCGGTGGCGATCACGGTCGGCGCTGCCGGTTCGATGCGGCGCGCGGTGCGGGTGCGCACGACTTTCGGCGCGGCTTCGGCGGCGGCAGTAGCGGCAGAGGCGGATGCAGATACGGGAACGGCCACGGCGGCCACGGCCGGCGCCGGCTCTTCGGCGGCTTTCAGCGCAGCCAGCTTCGAGGTGCGCTTGCGCACGATGACCGGGGCGACCGCCGGGGTGGTCGGCACGGTGTAGCCGAGGTCGGCTTCGGGAGCGTCGGCATCGGCAGGAGCGGCGGCCACGACAGGAGCGGCAGCCGGTTCGGCCTGCTGCACTGGCTGCGCGGCTTCGACGGCAGGCGCTGCGGCTTCCACGGCCGGCGCGGTGTCGGCCGGCGCAGCCGCGGCGGGCGCAACAGCCGCCGGCGCCATCTCGACCGGTGCTTCGGCCGCAGGCGCTTCAGCGGCAGGCGCAAGGGCGGCAGCTTCCACCGCCTCGGCCTGCGCCTTCAGCGAGGCCAGGCGCGAACGGGTCTTCACCACCGTTACCTTGGCCGCCGCTTCCGTTTCGAGGAAGTAGGAGGTCGCGGTTTTGGGCACGGCCAACTGGGCCGTGGTGGTTTTTGCCGGCGCCTTTTTCGCTGTCAGTGTCAGGGTCTTGGCGGTGTTCTTCATAAAAAAACTCTCCTGTCGCGGCGGGTGGATGCCTGCGAGGTCAATAATTCACCATGGCCCGCTGGGGCCGGGGAAGGGAAATCGGGAATGGCCCTAGCTAAGGGCGCACTGGCCGCAAATCAAGCCCGCCTTTTCCTGCGGCAGCATGCGGCATGGCCGGATGCGCGGGTGGCAGGGAGTCGAAAGGCGGTGATCAAGATGGCGCTGTGCATGTCGGAACGAAAAAAAGCCCGTCGGCTGAAACGGGCTTGTATCTAGTCTCGGTTAGGAAGAATAGAGGGGACAGTCGGCATTATGCCTTAAAGCAAGAATTGGTGACAATTGAAATATCCCATAATGGATATAAACAAACCACATAATATTGCCAGAGTGTCAGCAAGCCACTCTTCTGTCCGTCTGCGCCGGCGCAAGCCGTGCGCAAGGCAAGGGGCGGATCATACACGATTTCGCGGCACGCGGCGCGAGCTTGCCCGGTTCCATCAGGTAATGTTCATCCCGCAAATGTCACACGATTGCCGCACTAGTGCGAGCCCGCATGCTATCCTTCGCTTTCCTGCTATTACCATGAAGTCAATGAACACCATTAGTCCTGCCGCCGAATCCGCCGACGTCACCACCAGCACTCCCGCCGAGAACACCAGCACGGAAGCGACCACGTCGAGTCCCGCATCGGACAGCGCGTCGGCTACCGCGCCGGATACCGCGTCGGCCACTCCGGCGGAAACCGCGTCCGACACGCCCGCCCCTGCGGCTGCCCCGTCGGCTGGCGCGCCGGCCCCGTCCGCCCGCACCCTGCTCAAGCAATTGCAGCAGCAATTCCCCGCCTTCCGCGACTGCCTGCCGCTGGCCATCGGCATCGACAAGCAGCTGCTGGCGCGCATGCCTGGCCTGGACCGCAAGACCATGCGGGCCGCCCTCGGCATCCATACCGGCTCGATGCGCTACCTGCGCGCGATGGAAAAGGCCACCGTGCGCTACGACCTCGACGGTACGGCCGGCGCCGAAGTGACCGACACCCACCGCAGCCACGCCAAGGAGCAGCTGCAGCAGCGCTTCAAGAAGGAAGCCGAGCGCAAGAAGGCGGAAAAAGCCGCCGCTGCCGAAGCCGAAGCGGCGCGCCTGCGCCAGGAAAAGCTGCAGCAGCTGGCCTCCAAGTTCTCGCGCAGCTGAGCGGTCGTTGAGCGCGAACCTGGGCACCAGCACGGACATGCCGGCCGGGGAGGAGCTGCCTCCCTACATCGGCATCGCCCTGGCTGACGTGCGGCTCGTGAAAACGCCCGAAGACGCCGCCGCCGCCCTGGCGGCGCTGGCGGCGGCCGACGTGGTCGGCTTCGATACCGAATCCAAGCCGACCTTCGCCAAGGGCGAGGAATCGACCGGTCCGCACCTGGTGCAGCTTGCCACCGACGACACCGCCTACCTGCTGCAGGTGGGCGCGGCGCCGCTGCGCGCGGAGCTGCACGCCCTGCTGCGCACCGTGCTCGAGTCGCCGGCCATCCTGAAGGTCGGCTTCGGCCTGGGCGACGACCTGCGCCGCCTGCGCAGCAAGCTCGGTATCGACACGCAGAACGTGATCGATTTGTCGACCGCGCTGCGCCGCCGCGGCGAGCGCAACACCCTGGGCGCGAAGACCGCCGTGGCGCGCTTCTTTGCCCAGTCGCTGACGAAATCGAAGCGCATCACCACCACCAACTGGGCGTTGCCGCGCCTGTCCGAGAAGCAGATCCTGTACGCGGCCGACGACGCCCATGTCGCCCTGCGCATCTACCGCCACTGGCGCGCACAGCCGCCCGCCGCCCCAGGCGCGTAAAACCTGGCAGAAACCTATCATTGTTGACTGCTTCGGTTTAACAATCGGCGCGGTAATATTCCCGTGGCAACAACGCCTGAGCACGCAAGGGCGTTGCGCAAAATACGTACGCCAGTATGTCGATAACAAGTGACCACGTCACCACGGGAGAGCGCATTGAAAAACCTGAAGACCATCTTTTCCTACCTCCTCATCATTGCCGCCGGCATCGCCATCGGCACCATTGCGCCGCGCGTGCCGCAATGGCTCAAGGGTGACTACACCGAAGGCAACTACGCCGCCTACTTCCCGAACCCGAGCACCAAGGTCGTGATGTACGGCACCTCCACTTGCCCCTACTGCGCCAAGGCGCGCGAGTACCTGAACGAACGCGGCATCGCCTATGCCGATTACGACGTGCAGAAGTCGCCGGCCGCCCGGGAAGCCTTTGGCAAGCTCGACGGCAAGGGTGTGCCGCTGATCCTCATCGGCAACCGCCGCATCGACGGCTTCAACGCCCCCGTCTACGACGACGCGCTGAAGAACGCCGGCATCGCGCCGCGCACGGTGGCGCAGTCGCAATAAGGCGCCGGCCACAGGCGCGTTTCGGACGCGCATGACTTCCCTCTTTCTGCAATGCGATGCCGCGTGACCAGACGGCGCGGCATCGTTCTCCCATCACGTCTGTACCCAGGAGACATACATGAAACGCAAAGTCGCATTGTTCCTGTTCGCCCTCAGCTTCGGCCTGTCGGCTGCCCACGCCGCCAACCCGGCGCACTGCAACAAGCTGTACCAGCTCTGCACCGACGACCCGGACCTCTGCTACGAGCAGCTGCTGGCCTGCCTGGCGCGCTGACCGGCTGCTCCGCTTTATTTTTTTCGCAATATTGATGCCGCGCAAACAGACGGCGCGGTATCATTCTGTCATCCGTCTGCCCGACTGGAGAAATGAAATGAAGCGCAAATTTGCCCTGTTTCTGTTCGCCCTCAGCCTCGGCGCATCGGCGGCGCATGCCGCCAACCCGGATCTATGCTGGAAGTTCTACCGGGTCTGCGACCAGACCCTTTACGACTGCTGGGCAGAATACGAGCTCTGCCTGGCAAGCTGACAGGCACGTTTCGACGTGACACCGGGCCGGCGCGCAGCCGGCCCCGCAACGACAGGAAAACCGATTTGACGACCAGCCGGCCCCGCTTTCCCCTCTCTCGTGCAGCCTTGGCGCGAAGCCTGGCGGCCGCGGTGCTGGCCTCCTTGTCCGTGGGCGCCCCCGCCCAGCCGCAGGCACCCCGTACCATTCCCGACACCCTCGAGCAGCGCATTGCCGCTTGCATTACCTGCCACGCGCCAAAAGACACGGCCGGCACCCGCGCCGGCGGCGTGTATTTCCCGCGCATCGCCGGCAAGCCGGCCGGCTACCTGGTCAACCAGCTGGTGAATTTCCGCGAAGGGCGGCGCCAGTATCCGCTGATGACCTGGATGGTGAACCACCTGTCCGACCCTTACCTGCACGAGATCGCCGACTACTTCGCGCACCAGCATCCGCCCGTGCCGGCTCCTCCTCCGGTCCGCGAACCGGCCGCCGTGCTGGCGCGCGGCGAGCAGCTGGTGCGCCGCGGCGACCCGGCGCTGAAGGTGCCGGCCTGCGCGGCCTGCCACGGCGCGCGCCTGGGCGGCGTGGCGCCCGGCATCCCCGGCCTGCTAAACCTGCCTCGCGATTACGTGAACGCCCAGCTCGGCGCCTGGCGCAACGGCGTGCGCCGCGCGCATGCCCCGGACTGCATGGCGACGATCGCCGCGCGCCTGAGCCCGGGCGACGTGGCCGCCATCTCGGCCTGGCTGGCCGGCCAGCCGGCGCCGCCCGACCTGCGTCCGCTCGACCGCCCCGAGCACCCGCTCCCGATTGCCTGCGGCAGCGCGCCATGAGCCGGCGCCTGCGTTTCATTTCCGGCGCCGTGCTGGCCGCATTGGCCGCGCTGGCCATACTCATCGCCCTCGCCTGGCCACGCGAACAGTTCGTGCCGGCCGCCTCGCCCGAGGCCTGGGCGCCCACCTCGGCCAACATCGCGCGCGGCGCCTATCTCGCCCGCGCCGGCGACTGCATGGCCTGCCACACCGCACGCGGCGGCGCCCCCTATGCCGGCGGGCGCGCCATGGACACGCCCTTCGGCACCCTGTACACGCCGAACATCACCCCGGACCGCGCCACCGGCATCGGCAAGTGGAGCGCCGACGATTTCTGGAACGCCCTCCACAATGGCAAGTCGCGGGGCGGCCACCTGCTGTATCCGGCCTTCCCCTACACCAGCTACACGAAAGTCTCGCGCGCCGATTCCGATGCGCTGTTCGCCTGGCTGCGCAGCCTGCCGCCGCGCCAGGCGCAGAACCGCGCGCATGCGCTGCGCTTCCCCTACGACAGCCAGCTCGCCCTGGCCGGCTGGCGCCTGCTCTACTTCAAGCCGGGCGTGTTCGAGGGGGATGCGAAACGCAATGCGCAATGGAACCGCGGCGCCTACCTGGTCGAGGGCCTCGGCCATTGCAGCGCCTGCCACAGTACGCGCAACCGCTTCGGCGCCGCGGACGATGCGTTGGGAGGCGGCCTGATTCCGACGATCGGCTGGTACGCGCCTTCGCTCACATCAGACAGCGAAGCGGGCCTGGGCAAGTGGAAGGAAGAGCACATCGTGCAATTGCTGCGTACCGGCGTGGCGCCGGGAGCCAGCGTCACCGGGCCGATGGCCGAGGTGGTGGCGCAGAGCCTGCAGCACATGAACGAAGCCGACGTGCGGGCGATGGCGGTGTACCTGAAATCCCTGCCGGGCGGGCCGGCGCCAGCACGCGAGCCGGCACTGCGCGCGCCGCAGCAGGTGCTGGACGAAGGCAGCCGCCTGTACCGCCAGCATTGCGCCGCCTGCCACGGCGAGCGCGGCGAGGGGCTCGGCCCCTACCCTGCGCTGGCGGGTAACCGCGCGCTGAGCCTGGAGGAGCCGGTGAACGCGATCCGCGTGGTGCTGAACGGCGGCTTTGCGCCGGCCACCGCGGGCAATCCGCGTCCTTACGGCATGCCGCCGTTTAGCCACGTGCTGGACGACGCGCAGGTGGCAACGCTGGTGACCTACTTGCGCGCCAGCTGGGGCAATGCGGCGGCGCCGGTGTCGAGCGCGCAGGTGAACCGGTATCGGGCCGTGCCGCTCGATTAGCCGTTCTTGATCAACGTGGACATCCAACACCAATGAAACCTGCCCTGGTAGCGACCGCCGCTTTCGCCTTGCTGTTTTGTTCCGGCTTTGCCGATGCCCGGGCGGGCGATGAGATGTGCATGCATCTTGCGCATTTTGCAGGGGCGGTTCCCCCGGGAGAAAAACACACGGTTCTTTTGCATGGGGGATGGGGTGTCCCGCCTCGTCCCTTGATGAGACACGAATGCATTCATTCCGGCAGCGCGCCTGGCAAGGAATTCTGCAGTTACCTTTTACCGCACAGCTCCTGGGAAAACGGTGTGCACAACGCGCGGCGTGCGGCCCGCTGTCTGGCGCCGGCGGCCCGTGACGACATGCTGCGTCAACTCGCGGAGGAAACGAAAGTCGCCGAGGTGACGGCTGTGCTGGCCCAGGACGCGGCAGCGTCGCCGGAAATCACATTACGGTTCGCCCCCGGAGCCTTGGGCGAGGGTACGGATCTGACGATATCCATCAACCAGCCCTCCTTGTCCGCACACTGAGCGGCGCCAGGGTGGGCTTGTCCTGCACCTCGATTCCATCACGCGACACGGCATCGACGTTCCGCTGGATATGGCCGTCAGTGCTATCACCGCGCGCAATCGGGCCAGAGGCGGCTCCTTCTTATGCCTTGCTCGTGGATCGCTGCCGCAGTATCCAGTCGATTGGCTGACGGAACCTCGCCTTCCGGCGCTCGGTCAGCTGCGCCAGGGCGAGTGTTACCAACCCGACGGCAAGCGTCACGCCGATCACATCGTATGCGTTCTTGCTCTCGTGTGGATAGATCTGCAGCCAGGCCAGCACTACCAGCATATGCGACAGATACAGCGTAAATGTGCAGGAAGCGACGCTGCGAATCTGGCCGGCATACCGGCGCAATCCGCTCAGTCCGGCAAAGCGGGCGCAAAGGAAATTCACCACCACCAGCAAACACACGAGGTAATCCGCGAGGAACCGTTCTGCACTGGCCAGCGGCAACGAAGCAAAAGGCCACGAGGATGCTGCAATGCTCCTCAATGACAGCTCCATCCCGGCCAGGTTGTAAATGATTAAGGCCAAAAGCGACAGCACGAAGCCCAGGCGAGCCGTCGACCGGGCCAAGGTCAATCGGGACTGCAAATGGTAGAGCGCCACGCCGCTGAGCCATACCGGCAACAGCAGCCATAACTTAAATCCCATCACCGCCAGTACTCCGGCAATGGCAATCGATCTGCGCCAACCTTTCAGGTAATACGCCACGCCAAACAGAACGTAGTACCAGACTTCGTAGCACAGCGACCAGAACGGCGCCAGCAAAGGCGGGACCTCGGATAGATTCCAGCTTTGACCCAGAAACAGCAAATGCAGGGGAATATAGATGTAAGGCTTTGCCAACTGGTAGGCCCCTCCTTTGCCAAGCACCTCGGCGAGCACCCAGGCAAGCAGCAGGGTCGGCAGCACAACGGAATAAATACGCCCGCATCTGGCGGCGATATATTCCCGTGCTGAGGTTTTCTTGCTGTCGGTGACATACGCAATCACGAAGCCGGACAATACGAAGAAAACGACAACCGCCTCCCTGCCCATATTCGGAACGAAAGCAGCCAGCTTTCCCTCGACGATGTCATATTGCAGATAGTGGGCAAGCACCACCATTACGGCGGCGACAAAACGGGTCAAATCAAGATAAATCGAGAATGTCTGGTCGAGGGGAGAGGTTTTGTCGGTCGCACGCATAAGTCACCATTGCTAATTCAGCAATAATAACCATCCAGCATACGCGGTGCAATAAATGTGTCATCTTGGAATTTTATTTTGTCAATTTGCCCATGCTTGAGAAGCGCGGCTTCGCATATTCAATCAATACGTTTGCGCGTGCGTTGGACGCCATTTATAACGTCGTTGCGTGGCATTTCGTTCGATATCGAACCGATGCATTTGACAAGGCAGCGTAAGGTTTGCATTCGCCGACAGGCGGCGCCGTGTGCGTTTATATGGAATCAGGCGGATTTGCCAGGACGATGGCGACCGTGGATCTTGTCCGCCTCCCATTGCTTCTACACTGACAAGCGGGGTATTCATGCAACGATATAAAGCAGCAATAGTAGGCGGCCTGATTGCAGGCGTGGTAACGACGGCGGTCATGGTGGCCGGCCGCAAGAGCGGCGTGCTGCACAAGACGCTGGACCGCGATGCGGTCGACTGGATCGATGACCTGACCGGTTCGCGCGCGATGATCGGCGACACCGGCACCAGCGTGGTCGAATTCGCGAATCACCTCGGCGCTTCGGCCGCCTTTGCGGCGGCCCTGCCCAAGCTGCGCGAACTGCTGCCCTCGCTGTCGCCGGTCGCCCTGGGCACGCTGTACGGCACCGCCCTGTACGCGGTGAACATCGGCTGCATCGCGCCTGTGCTCGGGATTACCGAAGGCGAAGTGAAGGCTGGCCCGCGCAAGGCGACCGAGCGCTGGGCCGTGCACGTGATCCAGGCCGTGGTTTCGGCCCTGCTCGCGAAACGCCTGGCCTCCGACACCCATACCGATACCGACTTCGACTTCGACCTGGGCTTGAACTAGGACTCAGACCAGCTCGGCGAACCCGACGCGGTCGGTGGTGGCGTTGCGCGCATCCTCGACGCTGACCTTGTGCCCGGCCAGCAGGCGCTCGAGCGAGGCGTTCATCGTGTGCGAGCCGGGATCGCGGCCGCTGTTCATGTGGGCGCGCAGCGCGCCGAGGTCGCCCGCCTCGATCAGGCGCGCCACCGCCGGCGTATTGCCCAGGCATTCGGTGGCCAGGTGGTAGCGGTTGGCGTCGAGCGAAGGCAGCAGCGCCTGGCACAGCACGCCGCGCAGCGCATGCGCCAGCGCCTGGGCTTGCGACTCGGCGTTGCCGAGCAGGCGCAGCATCTTTTGCAGGCCCATTTCGGTCGAGCGCGCGTGCAGCGAAGCCAGCACCAGCGGGCCGGATTCGGCCAGGGCCAGGGCTTCCTGCGCGGTCTGGGCGTCGCGGATTTCGCCGATCACGATCACGTCCGGGCGCTCGCGCAGCGCGTCCAGCGCGCCCAGGTAATAACTTTCGACGTCGCCGTCCTTGCCAACCTCGCGCTGGGTGATGATGCATTTGCGCTGGGGGATCAGGGTTTCGACCGGGTCTTCGATGGTGATGATGTGACCCGAGCGGCGCTTGTTGATTTCGTCGATCATCGAAGCAATTGTGGTCGACTTGCCCTGGCAGGTGTCGCCGATGATCAGCACCAGGCCGCTGGTGAGCTGCGCGAATTCCTGGGCGTCGAGCGGCAGGCCCAGCTCGGCCAAGGGCAGCGGTTCCTTCGGGAAGCGGCGGATCACGCAGCCCCAGCGCTTCTTGCCCTGGAAGCTGAAGCAGTTGGCGCGGATGCGCGCCGTGTGCAGGTCGATCGAGCGATCGAAGGCGCGGTCGGCGATGCGCTCGGCCCAGTTCGGCTCGATGACGTCGAAGAATTCTTCCAGTTCCTCGCGCGTGATCGGCGAATCCGTGACCGCCACCAGGCCCTTCGGCTGGCGCAGCATGAGCGGGCTGTTCTGGTGGATGATGATGTCCGAAAACACCAGGCGGGAATTCAGCAGGTGCAGGATCTGCTCGACCAGCGTGCCGAAGACCGGGTGGTCTTCGTTCTCGATATAGGTCAGCGTCGGGATTTGCGAGGACTGGTGATGTTCCATCTGGCGTGGCTCTTTGGTCAATCGAAGTGTCGTTCAGACAAGTTCGACCATTATAAAACCATGCCTCGCAGAAAATACATCTGCTGGCTAGAAATTGTTTAGCGTTCCAACGCTGCCACGATCCGGTCGCCGAACAGGGTCAGGGCCACGCCGGCCACCACTACCAGCGCGCCGGCCAGGCGGATGCCCGAGACCTTGCGCACAGCCATGTTGACCAAGCCAAAGTTGTCGATCGCCATCGACATCATCAGCTGGCCGGCGATCACCAGCACCACCAGGTTCAGCAAACCGATGCGTGGCGCCAGGAATACGGTGCCGAAGACAAAAGCCGCGCCGAGCAGGCCGCCGCTCATCTTCCACAGCGGCTGGTGCACCAGGGCGCCCAGGGCTTCACCCACGCCGCCACGGGCAAAGGCGGCAATGCCGAGCACCACGGTGCCGACCGTGAACGAGATCCAGGCCGCCACCACCGAGTTGGCATGCAGCGCACTGGCCAGTTGGCTGTTGACGGCTGCCTGCACCGAAATAAAGAGCCCGACACAAAAAGCCAGGAGAAACAGGACCGCATTCATCTTCCACTTCCTTTCCGGCCGGGCCGGAGTCAAAAGGGCGAGATTGTAGTGGATGTCGCGGTGCTGCGTGCAATTCGGGCAAGCGTGTGTGCTGCAAGATTCAGCGTGGCGCCGGTGGGGGCGCCGGTCCAGGCCTAGTGGCAGGCGCAGCGGCAGGCTGAACACCCGGCCCATCCGGTGCCGGCTTGAGAGCCTCTGCGATTGCCTTGACGAGTTCCGGCGTAATCAGTTCGGACGAGCTGAACTTGCCTTTTTCGTTGTCCCACTCGCCCGCGAAGTGCACGCCGATGACCCGGCCGCTGACCAGCTCGACCAGCGGCCCGCCGCCGGTTCCGCCCAGCGTGCTGATGTCGGTCTTGAACACCGGGGCCGTTGGCGGCGGCCTGGGATCGGGCACAAATTCGAGCGTACGGCCCGGCAGCAGCCGCTTGACGCCGGGTGCATCGCCGAGCAGTGCCTCGAGCAGCTCCGCCGGCACGCGTGCATGGTGCGGCAGAACCGGTTGTGGAACGGGCTGGCTGACTCACGCGCGTGCGCGCCGCAGCGCCGCGTCGATGCGCGCGTTGAATTCCGGCCCCTGCCCCATGTTCGCTTCCGGCGCGCCGCCGCCCTTTGCGGACAGGCGCAGCAGCAGCGGGCGGTGCTCGCCGAATCGGTTCAGGTAGTCGGCCTGGCTTTTCTCCCTGGCGACGAGGAACACGTCCTGCTGCCCATAGAGGCGCGACAGGTTGGGCGACAGGAAAACATGACCAACGCCCGAACCCGGGCATTTCAGGTAGCTCAGGGCCGCACCCGCCTCGTCCTGCGCCGACGCCGGCGTGTAGCCGCTGCCGGCCCATGCCGCGAAGCTGGCGTTCGTGCCTTCGGCATCGAAGCCGCCGCCCAGCAGCCAGTCCTGGCTGGCGCCGTGGCGTTCGATCATGTCCTGTACCGCGCGGGCAAGGATGCGCGCGGCCATGCCGCGCCGTGCGCCATCGGAGGCGGCCGCACCGAGGTCGAACGGCACCAGGTTGAAGGCGAGGCGGCCACGCCCGCGCACCTGGAACAGCGCCGGCTGGCGCATGAAGATGCTACCCGGGGCCGGGGCCGGCTGCGTCGCGCCGGCGAAGTCTTCGCCGCGCAGCCGGAACAGCGCGCCGACATCCTCCGGCCAGGCAAGCTGCCGCCCCTCCACGGTTTCCGGATTCCACAACACGGCGCCGGTCTGCTCCGCGTCAGGCGCCCCGGCCGGCAGCGACAGGCATTTCAGCTCCAGACCGAACTTGTCCTTGATCGCCTGCACCAGCGCCGCGGTGGCGGCCGGCGGGCTGCCGCCCAGCGCCCAGACGTCGAGGCCGAGGTCGACGATTTTGGCGGCGGCGTCGCCTGCCAGGTCCGCGTAGCGGCCGGCAAACCAGGCGAGGTTCCAGAAGCCGACGTCGATGTCCTGGCCGGTCGCCCGGTACAGTTCGGCCACGCGCGCGGCCCCGGGCCGGGCTGAATCGACTTCGCGTCCGGCGGCGCCGAAAAAGCCGGTCAGGGTATCCGAGCCGTAGATTTCACCGAGCACCATGTCGATCATGGCGCTGGCCTCCCCGGCGCGGCGCGACTCGAGATCGAGCGCGATGGCGGCCAGCTTGATGCCTTCGTTAACGTATTCCGGCACCACGCCGTCGGGCGTGCGCAGGCCCTCCTGGTTGCGGCGCGAAGCATGGTGCAGGGCGATCAGGCGGCCGCTGCGGTCGAGCACCGGCGCGCCCGACGAGCCGGGCTCGGTATCGGTCGTGTAGTGGATCAGGGGGCCGTCGGGATGCGCCGCCACCACGTCGGTGTCGTCGAGCGACACGCGCTTGGGCTTGCCGTTCGGGTGATGGATGATGAAGGCTTTCTCGCCCGGTTCGATGGCAAAGGCCGCACGCTCCATGCTCAGCGGCGTGGCGCCCGTCGCGGCGGCCTCGTCGATCCAGACGAAGGTATAGTCGAGCCCGCCGTCGATCGGGCTGGTGACGAACAGCTGCTCCGGACGCAGCCGGTAGCTGCGCCCGGGCGCCGGCGGCGTGTTGCTCCCGCTTGCGAGCTGCTGGGCGCTCACCTCGAAGTCGAACGCCACCTCGGCCGCGGCCGCGACGTCCGGCGAGTTCAGGACATGGTGGTTGGTCATCAGGATATTCGGCGCGACCAGCGAGCAGGTGCCGCTCCAGGCCTCGCTGTAGCTGCCGTTGTAGGCCGTGCCTCGGGTGCGGACGATCCCGACCGCCCGCCGGCGGCTCGCCAGCAGTTCGAGAAAGGCGGCGTCGAGCGACTCGTCGCGGCCGATGGCGATTTCCGGACGCACCGCCTTTTCCACGTCCGGCAGCAGGCGTTCCTTGCGCCAGCCGCGCAGCATCTCGCCCAGCTTGCCGACGCCGGCCGCGCCGCCGGCGGCGGGTGCTTGCGGGTCCCCGATGAACTTGACCGCTTCGGACAGTTCGACGTGGCCGCCGATGGCCGCCGGAGACGTCGCCGCGCCCTCTACCCCGCGTGGGCGGCTGCCGGCATCGCCCGGCTGGCTGGCCGCGGCGCCGTTCCCGGCATTGCGTTCCGGGGCAGCGCGCGGGTTGGCAGGTGCGGGCGAGTCGGCGCGCAGGCCGGGAACGGCGCTGCGGCCGTCGGCCGCGAGCCAGCCCATGACGGCATCGGCAAGGGCGGCGGCAAGCTTGTCTTTGTAGGCGTCCGGACTCAGGCGCGCACCTTCGGCGGCCCCGCTCGCGACGTCGATGCTTTCCCTGGCCATGGCGGCGCGCACCCGGCGCGCCAGATCGAGGGTGGCATCGTTGTCGAACGGGCCTGGATCGGTGGCATTGGCCATGCCGGACACGGTCATCGCGCCGCTGCCGCTATTGCCGATGCTGTTGCCGCCGCTGTTGCCGCTATTGCCGCCATGCCCGGGATCGCCCGCTACGGTCGCCATGCTTTCCTCCGCGTGTTTGTCGTTTGGCCGGTATTGGCCTGGATTGGCCGGTACGCCGCAGCGAGAACGCGTGGGCGTGCCGGTTTTTGTTAGACCCCGGCGCGCCGCAGAGTTCCATCGGCGCAGGCGCCGGTCATGCGCGTCCGGCTGCATCCTGGCCGCGCGCACCTGCAGTTCGTCGCAAAGGGGGCGCCAGGCCGGCTGTCCTTCGCTACAGTCACAGCATCGACAGCCATGAGGAGCACACCATGATCAAGCCCGCCGCATCTTCCTTCGCCCGCCGCGCCCTGCTCGGCGCCTGCATCGCCGCCTGCCTTGCCGGCCCCGGCCTGGCAACGGCCGGGTCCTGGTCCTGGGGCGGCGAACAGGTCCAGGGCAGCGGGCGCATCGTCAAACAGGACCGCCAGGTGAGCGGCTTCAGCGGCCTGTCGCTGGGCACGCCGGGCCGGGTCGAGCTGCGCATCGGGAACAGCGAGAGCGTGACGGTCGAAGCCGACGACAACGTGCTGCCGCTGATCGAGACCGTGGTCGAGGACGGCGTGCTGAAGATCCGTCCGGCGCGCCGCAACCTCGCCCTGAAGGCCACCACGATCCGCGTGGTGGTGCAGGCGCGTTCCATCGAGCGCCTGTCGCTGGGCGGCTCGGGCAGCATCCACGCCGACCCGCTGCGCACGCGCGGGCTCGACATCGACGTCGGCGGCTCGGGTTCGATCCGGCTGAAAGGCGTCGACGCCGGGACGCTGTCGGTATCGCTGGCCGGCAGCGGCGACGTCGAGGCTGCGGGCGGGAACGTGGACAAGCTGTCGGTGTCGATCAAGGGTTCGGGCGACGTCGACCTGGGGCGCGTGCAGGCCGGAGGCGCCAGCGTGTCGGTGGCGGGATCGGGCGACGCGGTGGTGGCGGCACGCAACCGGCTGGGCGTGTCGATCGCGGGGTCGGGGGATGTGAAGTATTACGGCGATCCGCAGGTGAGCAAGTCGGTGGCGGGGTCGGGGGAAGTCAGGCGGGTGGGTGCGTCGGCACGGTGATCGGAGTCGAAACCGCAACCGTACGGTGGGCACTCCGTGCCCACGCGGTTACGTGCCGGTCCGGGAGTTCATGGCCGGGAATACTCGCTCCGCAGCGCTGAGCGTGGATGCGGAGCCAACGTGATGCTGTGGGATGCGCCGCCGATCCTCGTCGCTTACGGCCAGACAGAAGCCAACATGACGCGCCATTCCGCGTGGGCACGGGGTGCCCACCGTACGGTTGAAGCTGCCGCAGGGGCGAAAACCGCCGTTACATTAACAGCGTCAAATCAATGCCCGTGATGCCCCTGCATCGCCGGCGCCACATACGTCAGCGGCTTGACCTGCGCCTGCACCGTCACGCTGGTCTGCTTCTTCGCCGCGTCCTGCACGGTCAGGGTCACCGGCACGGTCTCGCCTTCCTTCAGCTGGCGCTTCAGCCCGAAGAACATCAAATGGTAGCCGCCCGAGGCCAGGTGCACCGGCTTGCCGGCCGGCAGGTCGATCCCCTCCACCGCGCGCATGCGCATGGTGTTGTTTTCCATCGCCATCTCATGGATCTCGGCGCGGTCGGCGACCGGCGTGCTCACACCCACCAGGCGCGCGGTGGTGGCCGACTGCAGGTGCATGAAGGCGCCCGCGCTTTTCGCGGCCGGCACGGTGGCGCGCACCCAGGGCTCGGTGACAGTCACTTGCGCCAGCGCGCTCGTTGCGAACAGGCCGGCGGCCAGGGAGGCAATCAGGTGTCGGTTCATGGGCAGCTAACGAAAGGGATAATCGGGCGATTATAAATCAGGCGCCGGCCTTGAGCGTCTCGCGCTCGACCAGCACGGTGTCGACGCTGTCGGTCAGCCAGACCTGGCCGTCCTGGATCGTGCACTGCAATTGCATCGCGCGCTTGGCCAGCTTTTCCAGGCCGGCGCTGGCCTCGGCCGGGATGTTGATAACGGTGAGGTTGCGCGCGCGATCCACCTTGTTGGCGATGCCCTTCCACCAGATGCTGCTGGTGGCGCTGTAGCTGTACACGAACACGTGCTCGGCGCGGCCGCAGGCGCGCAGCAGGCGCTTGTCGTCGGGCTGGCCGATCTCGATCCAGGTGTCGATGGCGCCGGTCAGGTCCTTCTGCCACAGGTCCGGCTCGTCGGTGTCGAACAGGCCCTTGGTGAAGGTGAGCGATTCGCTCGCGTGCAGGGCAAAGGCCAGCACGCGGATCATCACGCGCTCGTCGGTTTCCGACGGGTGGCGGGCGATGGTCAGCCCGTGCTCCGCATAGTAGTTGCGGTCCATGTCCGCGATTTGCAGGTCTGCCTTGTAAATCGTTGCTTTCAGCGCCATTGATACTCTACTTAAATTATTTAAAGACGACGGTCCTGTCGCCATTCTGCAGAACCCGATGTTCCACGAACCATTTCACCGCCCGCGCCAGCACCACGCACTCGACGTCGCGACCGATTGCCGTCAGCTCCTCGACCGTCATCGCGTGATCGACACGCTCGACGTCCTGCTCGATGATCGGGCCTTCGTCCAGGTCGCCGGTGACAAAGTGGGCGGTGGCGCCGATTAGCTTCACGCCGCGGCGGTGCGCCTGCGCATACGGACGCGCGCCCTTGAAGCTCGGCAGGAAGGAATGGTGGATATTGATCGCCCTGCCCTTCAGGGCCTCGCACAGCCCCGGCGACAGGATCTGCATGTAGCGCGCCAATACCACCAGGTCGATCTTGTGCATGTCGAGCAGCTCGATCACACGTGCTTCCTGGGCCAGCTTGGCGTCTTCCGATGCGCCGGTTGCCAGCGGCAAGTGGTGAAACGGGATATTGTAACTTGCCGCGAGCTGGTAGAAGTCCATGTGGTTCGAGACGATGGCCGAAATTTCCACCGGCAGCAGGCCGCTCTTGTAGCGGAACAGCAGATCGTTCAGGCAGTGGCCGATCTTCGAGACCATGATCAGCACGCGCGGCTTGGCGTGCGCATCGTACAGCTGGCCGCGCATGCCGGTTTCCTCGCACAGGGCGGCAAAGGCGCCGCGCAGATCGGCGTCGCCCACGGACGGGTCTTCGGCCGCGAAGTGCATGCGCATGAAGAACAGGTGCGACTCCGGATCGCCGAACTGGGCCGAGTCGATGATGTTGCAGCCGTGCTCGGCAAGGAAACCTGCCACGCGCAGCACGATGCCGCGCTGGTCGTTGCAGGACAGGGTCAGGATGTATTCCGGATGCGTCATGGTGGGCGGCTCGCAGTAGTTGGCAGATAAAGACAAAGGTCGTTCGATTGTCGCATGTGCTTGCAAAAATGGCCACGCGAGAAAACGCACGACCGTTTGTTTTTTCGGTATAGTGTTTCGAGCACGTCGGACAACCCAACCTGAACGGAGACAACAAGATGACCCACACCGCGAACGACCAATTCCTCCTCGCCGCCCGCCCGGTCGGCGTGCCGAAGGACAGCGACTGGATGCGCGCCACCCCGCCCCTGCCCGAACTGCAGGATGGCGAAGTACGCATCAAGGTCCTGTACATTTCGCTCGACCCGGCCATGCGCGGCTGGATGAACGAAGGCAAATCCTATGTGCGCCCGGTCAACATCGGCGAAGTCATGCGCGCCGGCGGCATCGGCATCGTCGAGGAATCGAAGTCGGGCAAATTCAGCGCCGGCGACACGGTAATGGGCGTGATGGGCGTGCAGCGCTACTGGAGCGGCCCGGCCGACGACAAGGGCGCGATGCTGGCAAAGGTCGACCCGTCGATGGCGCCGCTGCCGACCTGGCTGAACGCGCTCGGCATGCCGGGCATGACGGCCTACTTCGGCCTGCTCGACGTCGGCCAGCCTAAGCCGGGCGAGACCGTGGTGGTGTCGGGCGCGGCCGGCGCGGTCGGCATGACGGTGGGTCAGGTAGCGCGCCAGATGGGCTGCCGCGTGGTCGGCATTGCCGGCGGCGAGGACAAGTGCCGCTTCGTGGTCGAGGAACTGGGCTTCGACGCCTGCATCGACTACAAGGCCGGCCCCGTGCACGCCGGGCTGAAGGAACACTGCCCGCAGGGCGTGGACGTCTACTTCGACAACGTCGGCGGCGACATCCTGGACGCGGTGCTCACCCGCATCAACATGAAGGCGCGCATCGTGATCTGCGGCGCCATCTCGCAGTACAACGCCACCAGCGCCGTGAAAGGCCCGGCCAACTACCTGTCGCTGCTGGTCAACCGTGCGCGCATGGAAGGCATGCTGGTCACCGACTACGCCGCGCGCTACCCGGAAGGCGTGGCGACGATCGCGCGCTGGATGGGCGAAGGCAGCTTCAAGACGCGCGAGCACGTGGTCGAAGGCTTCGAGAACTTCCCATCGGCCCTGCTGATGCTGTTCGAGGGCAAGAACCTCGGCAAGCTGGTGCTGAAAGTCGCGGACGCCTAAGCTGTAGCCTTACCGCTGTATCCGCACGCGCCTTGACCCATTTCAGGGCGCGTGCAATCTCCTTGAACTTGTGCGGCCTGGGAGCGTCTACTTCGACGCTCTTTCCAACCCACCGCTCACTTCGAGGACAGCATGCCAACCTTCCCCACCGATCATCCTGCCCTGCAGGCCCAGCTCGACACCCAGATCGACCTGTTCACGCAAATGTCGCGCCACGCCGTCGATGCCGCCGGCCAGATCGGCGAACTCAACCTGCGCATGATGCGCCAGATGTTCGACGATTCGATCCGCTTCGGCCGCGCCCTGGCCGCCTGCAAGGACCCGTTCCAGATGGGCGCCGTCGCCATGCGCGAGACGCAGCCGACGGTCGAGCACCTGCGCGCCTGGCAGGGCGAACTCATGAAAGTGCTGGGCGCCGGCACCGCGACCCTGGCGCGCGACGCCAACAACAGCAGCTGGCAGGCCGCGCGCGGCGCCGAGAGCTTCATGCAGGCCGGTAGTGGCGGCGCCGCACCCGACGGCAAGGCGGCGCACGCGCCGGTCCGCTGACGCCCCTTCCACTGCTACCGAACGGAGGCTCCCATGGCACCATCCGGCAAACGCCAGGACCGGCCGGCAGACGCGCTCGCGCTGCTGCGCCACGAACACGACAGGATCCGCCAGCTGTTCGCGCAATTCGCGGGCCTGCGCGGCATCGAGGACGAAGACGAACGCAAGGCCGAACTGGTCGACGAGATTTGCTACGAACTGGCCCTGCACGCTATCGTCGAGGAAGAACTGTTCTACCCGCTCCTGCGCGCCGCCGCCGAGGACGACGAGATGATGGACGAGGCCGAGGTCGAGCACGCCGGCGTGCGCGAGCTGATCAGCCAGCTGGAAGTCATGTACCCCGGCGACGACCACTTCGAGGCCACGGTCGCGGTGCTGGCCGAGGAAGTCGAGCACCACGTGGCGATCGAAGAGAGCGACATGTTCGACACCGCGCGCAGCTCGGGCATCGACCTGGCCGCGCTGGGGCGCAAGATGCAGGCGCGCCGGCGCGAGCTCGACGAAGACCTGAACGAGGCGCCGGATGTCATCGACGCGATGGAACCGCACGCCGGCATGCGCCTGCCGCCGCGCGCGCCGGACTGAAGGAACTAACGGGACCGTGGTGTCTCTAACCGCACGAGCGCGGCAATGCGGCGCTTGCGATTGACTCCCATTCACGTGCAGGGCAACCAGGAGAGCGACATGGCGACGAGTAAGGAGAGCGGCAAGAGCGCGGGCAGCTCCGGCGGCAGCGCCCAGAAGAGCGGCAGCGGCAGCAGCAGTGGTAGCGGGCCGGCCAAGCGCGGCTTCGCGGCAATGGACCAGAACCAGCAGCGCGAAATTGCCAGCAAGGGTGGCCAGGCCGCCCACCAGAAGGGCACGGCGCACGAGTTCGATTCCGAAGAAGCGCGCCGCGCGGGGCAGAAAGGCGGTGAGGCAGTCAGCCGCAACCGTGCACACATGGCCGACATCGGCCGCAAGGGCGGCGAAAGCCGGCAGTCCGCCAACCGCGCCGCCAGCGCGGCCAAGGCAGCCGGCAACCGTCAGGGGAGCAAGGAGGAATAAGGCGGGCGGACCTTGTCTGCCCGCTTGACGTACCCGCGCGGTCTCGCTGCTTCGGCGGGCCGCGCGGCCGGGTTCTTCATGCGGCCGGGTTCTTCGTACGGCCGGGTTCTTCATGCGGCCGGGTTTGTCTGCAAGCGTTACGACGGTATTACGCGGCCATCTTCTCGCATGCCTCCGCACAGCGTTTGCACGCTGCCGCGCATTGCTGGCAATGGTCCATCTGGTGTTTTCCGCATTCGTCGCCGCAGTTCCGGCACACTTCGGCGCACAGGCGGCAGAACGCAGCCGCATGCTCGCTGCCGCGCGCCATCAGGCTCGCCGCCAGCCGGCAGACCTGGGCGCAGTCCATGTCGGTGGCAATGCACCTGGCCATCATCTTGACGTCCTCTTCCTTCAGGCACGAGGCCGCGCAATGGTCGCAGGCATTCGCGCAGGCATTGCAGGCGTCGATACAGCTTTGAAAATCCAGTGTTTCCATCTTGTTCTCCTGATGCTGGTAATCGAACGAACAAGGATAAAAGCCGCCGGTGCGCGGCGGCGCACGCATGCTCCAGGCCAACCGGCCACGGCCGGCACGCCGCGCCGGCCTGTGCTACATTCGCGTCCCTATGCAAGCACTCAAGTACCTCACCGCCTACCCCGACCATCTGCGCCAGCAGGCAGCCGGCCTGCTCGGCGAAAACCGCCTCGGCGCCCTGCTCCGCTCGCGCTACCCGCGCGCCCACGGCCTGCGCACCGACCGCGCGCTCTACGACTACGTGCAGGAATTGAAGATTGAGTACCTGCGCAACGCCCAGCCGGTGTCGAGGGTGGCCTACGACAGCAAGATCCACGTGGTCCAGCATGCGCTCGGCCTGCACACGCAGATTTCGCGCGTCCAGGGCAGCAAGCTGAAGGCCAAGCACGAGATCCGCATCGCCAGCGTCTTCCGTGACGCGCCACTGGAATTCCTGCGCATGATCGCCGTGCACGAACTGGCCCACCTGAAGGAGAAGGACCACGACAAGGCCTTCTATAAACTGTGCTGCTGGATGGAGCCGCAGTACCACCAGTTCGAGCTCGACCTGCGCCTCTACCTGACGCACATGGAGCACACCGGCGAACGGCTCTGGGCTGAAGCGTGAAACAGCCAGGGTCAGGTCTGACATTCGGACACGAGCTCTGCCTTCGGAAGCTTGTCCACCGATTCTCCACGTAACGCCTGCCCCAGTCGCTTCTTAATAGGAATGAAAAAACAGGACTACAGCCGAGGTCGTGTCCGAATGTCAGACCTGAGGTGATCCGGATATCCTGGACAGTTATTTAGGCACACGGTATGCAGCGTCGACGGCGGCAGGCGTTTGGTAGCCCAAGGTCTGATGTAACCGCCGCGTATTGTAGTACTTCTCGATGTAATCACCGACCACGGCCTTGCCTTCGTCCCTTGATGCAAAGAGGCGGTCGTACATCACTTCGTTTTTGAGGTTTGAGAAGAAACTTTCTGCGACAGCGTTATCCCAACAATTGCCCTTGCGGCTCATGCTTGGCCGCACGCTGTTTG
>NZ_JAJFES010000019.1 GCF_020708045.1 Massilia sp. IC2-278 | reverse complement strand
TCGAGAAGTACTACAATACGCGGCGGTTACATCAGACCTTGGGCTACCAAACACCTGCCGCCGTCGACGCTGCATACCGTGTGCCTAAATAACTGTCCAGGATATCCGGATCATCTCAGGTCTGACATTCGGACACGGCCTCAACTTTGGAGGCTGCAATTCCGCCTTCTATGGCAGAGCTTGTGTCCGAATGTCAGACCTGACCCCGGCTTTCAGGACTCGAGCCGTGAGGCGATCTCGATCAGGCGCGGGCGCACTTCGTCGAGCAGGAATTCCTTCGACACGCTCGACGACGGCCCGCCACAGTTGACCGACATCAGCTGGCTGCCGCCGATCGGGAAGAAGCCGACGGCGATGCCATTGACGTCCTTCTGCCATTCGCCGAAGGATGTGGCGCAGCCGTACTGGGCGTAGTCGCGCAGGCCCTTGTCCAGGCCATCCTTCATGGCGGTGAACGCCAGTTCGTCGAGTTCCAGGCAGCGGCTGAGGATATCCTTGCGCTCCTGCTCGGAGGCCTTGACCAGGTAGGCGCGGCCGATGGCCGATGCCGCCAGCGGCATGCGCGAGCCGACCTGCAGCGACAGCGACAGCGCCGCCGTGCTGCGGCAGACTTCCACGTAGATCATCGACAGGCGGTCGCGCATGGCGATCGAGACCGTGGTGCCGGAGAAGTCCGCCAGTTCCTGCAGCATCGGCCGCGCCAGCTGGCGGATGTCGAGCCGGGCCAGCATCGCGCTGCCCAGGCCCAGGGTGGCGGTGCCGAGCATGTAGCGCCCGCCGCTTTCCTGGGTCAGATAGCCGAGCCTGGTGAGGGTGTAGGTGAAGCGCGTGACCGTGGACTTGGGCAGGCCGCAGCGCTCGGCGATCTGCTGGTTGGTCAGGCCCTTGTCGGCCGAACGGAAGCAGGCCAATACCTCGAGCCCGCGCGCGAGGGCCGTGATGTAGTAGCGGTCCTCGTTGTTCTTCGCCGCGTCCAGGCTCTCGGCCTGTTCGGCGTCGTCGGCGGTGCGGTGCGATTCGCTCAGTTGCATGGCTTACCTCAGGTGTGAAAACGGTGGTCCGACGATTTCTTTGGTGATTACGGCGAAGGCTCTATGCGAGAGGGATTCCGCGTGGCAAACTGGACCGGTTTGTTCGTTTGCGAAACTTGGCGTGGCCAAGCTTTTGTAGGGTGGACTCCTGAGTCCACGCGGTGCCACACTTATTCAATCGAAATACCATTTCGGACCTGTCCGATGGAACAAAGTTTGCGGCAGATCATGTAGTGAAACTGCGTGGACTCAGGAGTCCACCCTACAAAAACCAAACCAACTACGACTCCGCGGTATTGATGAACAAATCGTTGCTACCGTTGCAAAAGTATCGTATTCTTTTTTCGTTCCATTTTACATCGCTTTGTTTCACCTAGCAAAACAAATGATCTGAATACCCATGAGCTCCCCGGAGCTCACGCACAGGAGTCAGAAGCATGGCATTAGCTCAGGTTCAGTCGAGCACGAACGATACGAACGGCTTCGCGGCCGTGCCCTCCTCCTCATCCGGCGACGCATTGCGCGTCCACGAACACGTCTTCATCAACGGCCGCTGGACTACACCGCGCGGCCATGGCAGCATCGACGTCATCCAGTCCTCGAACGAACAGGTCATCGGCCGCATCCCGGAAGGCATCGATGCCGACGCCGGCGCCGCGGTGGCCGCCGCACGCGCCGCCTTCGAGCGCTGGAGCGTCACCACCCCGCAGGAACGTGGCGCCTACCTGGAAAAGATCGCCGCCGGCCTGCGCGCGCGCGCTGACGAACTGGCGGACCTGATCGCGCGCGAAGTCGGCATGCCGCTGAAGCTGGCCGGCATGATCCAGGTCGGCTCGCCGCTCGCCACCTTCGCCGGCTACGCGAAGATGGTCACCGAATTCGAATGGGAACACACGGTCGGCCATTCGCGCGTGCTGCGCGAGCCGGTCGGCGTGGTGGCCTGCATCACGCCCTGGAACTACCCGCTGCACCAGATCGCCGCCAAGGTCGGCGCCGCACTGGCCGCCGGCTGCACCGTGGTGCTCAAGCCTTCCGAAATCGCGCCGCTGAACGCCTTCGTGCTGGCCGAAGTCATTGAGCAGGCCGGCCTGCCCGCCGGCGTCTTCAACCTGGTGAGTGGCTACGGCCCCGGCATCGACGAAGCGCTGGTGCGCCACCCGGACGTCGACATGGTCTCGTTCACCGGTTCCACCCGCGCCGGACGCCGCATCTCGGAAGTGGCCGCCGGCACCATCAAGCGCGTGACGCTGGAACTGGGCGGCAAATCGGCATCCGTGGTGCTGGAAGACGCGGACCTGGCCGCCGCCGTGAAAGGCACGCTGAACGCCTGCTTCCTGAACAGCGGCCAGACCTGCTCGGCCCACACCCGCATGCTGGTGCCGGAGGTGCGCTATGAAGAAGCGGCGCGCCTGGCCGTCGAGGGCGCAAAGGCCTTCACCGTGGGCGACCCTTTGCTGCCGGGCGCGCGCCTCGGCCCGCTCGTTTCCGAAGCCCAGCGCGACCGCGTGCGCGGCTACATCCGCGCCGGTTTAGAGGACGGCGCCGAGCTGCTGTGCGGCGGCGCCGATGCGCCGGCCGGCCTCGACACCGGCTGGTACGTGCAGCCCACCGTGTTCGGCCACGTGCACCCGGATAGCACCATCGCCCAGGAAGAAATCTTCGGCCCGGTCCTGTCGATCATCACCTACCGCAGCGAAGACGAAGCCGTGCGCATCGCCAACGGCACGCCGTATGGGCTGGGCGGCGCGGTGTGGGCCGGCAGCGACGAGCGCGCGATTGCCGTGGCGCGGCGCCTGCGCACCGGCCAGGTCGACATCAACGGCGGCGGCTTCAATGGCCAAGCCCCGTTCGGCGGCTATAAACAATCCGGCAATGGCCGCGAGCTGGGCCGCTACGGCCTGGACGAATTCCTCGAATACAAATCGCTGCAATGCCGCGTGCCGAAGTAAACGTAACAAGGTAAGCGCAACAATATAGGAGACACACGCAAATGACGGAACCGAAGTACCAGCGCGCGAAAGCGGTCGTGTGCCGCACCACCGGCGAACCGGTGGTCGTGGAAGAGATCGACGTCGAGTACCCGCGCCGCGGCGAGGTGATGATCAAGATGGCCGCCTGCGGCATCTGCCATAGCGACCTGTCCGCCACCAACGGAACCATCCCGATGCCGGCCCCGCTCGTGCTCGGCCACGAAGGCGCGGGCGTGGTCGTGCACGTGGGCGAAGGCGTGACCGAATACGCGGTCGGCGACCACGTGCTCAGCTCTTTCGTGAGCATGTGCGGCAAGTGCCGCTGGTGCCAGACCGGCCGCCCGCAGCTGTGCGACCAGGCCGCCAAGGCCGCGATCTCCCTGCCCGACGGCACGGTGCGCACGCGCGGCCTCGATGGCCAGCCGATCAACATCTTCTCCGGCTGCGGCGTGATGGCCGAATACGCTACCCTGCACGTCGATAACGTGGTCAAGATCGCCCAGGACGTCGCGTTGGATCGCGCCTGCCTGGTCGGCTGCGGCGTGATGACCGGCGTCGGCGCCGCCGTCAACACGGCCAAGGTGGAACCGGGTTCGGTTGCCGTGGTCTTCGGCTGCGGCGGCGTGGGCCTGAACGCGATCCAGGGTTGCCGCATCGCCGGCGCCGCCACCATCGTCGCGGTCGACATGTCCGATGCAAAGCTCGAAATGGCAAAGGAATTCGGCGCCACCCACACCATCAATGCCGCCACGCCGGACCTGATCAAGGCCGTGAAGAAGCTCACCGGCGGCGGCGCCGACTACGCCTTCGAGTGCGTCGGCAAGGGCGAGATCGTGGCCCAGGCCTACGGCGTGCTGGCCAAGGGCGGCGTGGCGGTGGCCGTGGGCGTGGCCTCGCAAAAGGACAGCACCACGGTGCGCACCGCCAGCCTCACCTTCGAAGAGAAAACCCTCACCGGCAGCTATTTCGGTTCGGCCCGCCCGCGCCAGGACTTCCCGCGCCTGCTGGCCCTGTACCGCGAAAAGCGCCTGAAGCTCGACGAACTCATCACCCGCCGCTACCGCATCGAAGAAGCGCCGCAGGCATTTGCCGACCTGGCCGAAGGCCGCAACGCACGAGGGGTCATCATGTTCGAGTAATCCTGTTCTCCCGCACGGCATCCAAAAGCAGCATGGCATACATAAATGCGCGCCCCAAGAGGCGCACATAGAAAACAATGGAGACACATTTTGGAGCTTTTCCTGCAACAGGTCCTCAACGGACTCACCCTGGGCGGCGTGTACAGCCTCGTCGCGCTCGGGCTCACGCTGGTGTACGGCATCCTGCACGTACCCAATTTCGCGCACGGCGCCTTCTACATGTCCGGCGCCTACGCCGCCTTCTTCATCATCGATAGACTCGGCCTGAACTACTGGTGGGGCATGCTCGGCGCCGCCGTCACGGTGGCCCTGATCTCGGTGGTGTCGGAACGCCTGGTGTTCCACCCGCTGCGTAAAGCGCCCTACCTGCACCACATGATCGCCTCGATCGGCATCCTGCTGTTCCTGGAAGCCGGCGCCCAGGCCATCTGGGGTGCGGACTTCCACCGCATGGCCACGCCGTACAACCAGATCCTCACCTTCGGCGGCCTGACCATGCCGGCGCAGCGCCTCCTGATCATCGCTGCCGCCTTCCTGCTGGTCGTGCTGCTGCAGCTGTTCCTCAAAAAGACGGTGACTGGCGCGACGATCGTCGCCATGGCCCAGAACCGCGAAGGCGCGGCCCTGGTCGGCATCGACGCCACCCGCGTGGCGATGCTCACCTTTGCGATTGCCGGCGCGCTGGCCGGCATGGCCGCCGTGCTGTACGCACCGATCAACCTGGTCTACACCTCGATGGGCCACCTGGTCATCACCAAGGCCTTCGTCATCATCGTGCTGGGCGGGATGGGCAGCGTGCCCGGGGCGATTGTCGGCGGCCTGATCATCGGCTTTGCCGAAGCCTTCGGCGCCTTCTACATCTCGACCGACTACAAGGACATCATCGCCTTTGCCCTGCTGGTGCTGATCCTGTCGCTGCGTCCGCAAGGCCTGTTCGCGAAGGGAGCGCACTGATGAAGCTCTTCAATCCCGCTACCGGATGGCTGCTGCTGCTGGCGCTGGCCATCGGCTTCCCCTTCCTGGCCGATAACGACTACCACCTCACCGTGATGTCGACCGCCTTCATCTACGCCATCGCCACCATCGGCCTGAACCTGATCACGGGTTACACCGGCCAGTACAACCTGGCGCACAGCGGCTTCATGGCCGTGGGCGCCTACACGGTCGGCATCCTGACGGTGGACTACGGCATGTCGTTCTGGCTGTCGTTCGCGCTGTCCGGTTTCGTTGCGGCCTTCCTCGGCTTCTTCGTCGGCATCGTGTCGCTGCGCCTGAAGACCCACTTCTTCTCGATCTTCACGCTCTGCGTCGGCTACATCATGTTCCTCGTGATCGAGAAGTGGGAGAGCCTGACCCACGGCACAGTCGGCATCATGGGCATCCCGGCGCCGGAAAACATCGGCCCGCTCGACTTTTCCGAGCCGCGCACCCAGTACTACATGGTGCTGTTCTTCCTGGCCGCGAGCGTGTGGGTCATGCACCGCATCGTGCACTCGCTGCTGGGCCGCACCTTCATGGCGATCCGCAATGGCGACGACCTGGCCCAGGCCCTGGGCATCAACCTGATGCGCAACAAGCTGCTCGCCTTTATGCTGTCGGTGTTCTTCTCGGGCCTGGCCGGCGGTTTGTACGCCGGCTACGTGCGCTTCCTCGGCCCGGCCGTGGCCAGCGTCGAGCACACCTTCGACATGACGATGTACATGCTGATCGGCGGCATCGGCACCCTGCTCGGGCCTTTGCTCGGCGCGATCTCGATGCCGTGGCTGACCCAGTACCTGCAGGTGCTGCAGGAATACCGCTTCGTGGTGTTCGGGCCGGTGCTGGTCCTGCTCGTCATCTTCCTGCCGTACGGGATCGTCGGCACTTACCTGAACCGCCAGCGCAGGAAGGCCGCGCTGCGCGCACCTGCGGCGCCGGCACCATCGGCTGCATCGTCGTCGACGACCGCACCGAAGCAAGGAGCAACGCATGCTTAAGATCGAACACCTGACCAAGCGCTTCGGCGGCCTGTGCGCCGTGAACGACGTCAGCGCCTCGTGCGAAGCCGGCACCATCAACGCCATCATCGGGCCGAACGGCGCCGGCAAGACCACCTTCTTCAACCTGATCAGCGGGGCGATTGCCCCGACCTCGGGCAAGGTGATCTTCAAGGGCGAAGACGTGACCGGCCTGCGCGCCGACGAGGTGGCGCGGCGCGGCATGGCGCGCACCTTCCAGACCACGACCCTGTTCGACACGGCCACCGTGCTCGATAACCTGATCGTCGGCCACCGCCTGCGCACCGGCTCGACCCTGATCGACGCCGTGCTCGGCACGCGCCGCATGAAGGAAGAAGAACGCCGCTGCCGCGAAAAGGCGCGCGCCGCGCTCGACTTCGTGGGCCTCTCCCACATCGAGGCGCGCATCGCCGGCGACATCTCGCAGGAGGAACGCAAGCGCGTGGCCTTTGCCCTGGCCCTGTCCACCGATCCCAGCCTGCTGCTGCTGGACGAGCCGGCCGGCGGCGTGAACCCGGAAGAAACCGAGGGCCTGGCGCGGCTGATCCGCAAGATGGCCGACAGCGGCCTGACGATCTGCCTGATCGAACACAAGATGGACATGATCATGAACCTGGCCGACAAGATCCTGGTGCTGAACTACGGCGAGCGCATCGCCGAAGGCACGCCGGCCGAAATCCGCGCGAACCCGGTCGTGATCGAAGCCTACCTGGGGAGCGAACATGCTTAAACTCGACAAGGTGAACCTGTCCTACGGGAGCTTTCGCGCGCTGCACGATGTGACCCTGCACGCGAACGAGGGCGAGCTGGTGGTGCTGCTCGGCTCGAACGGCGCCGGCAAGAGCTCGATATTCCTGACCATGAGCGGCTTGAACAAGGCCTCGTCGGGGTCGATCCACTTCGGCTCGCAGAACCTGGTGGGCCGCAAGCCCTCGCAGATCGTGGCCGATGGCCTGATCCACTGCCCCGAAGGGCGCAAGCTCTTCCCCGGCATGTCGGTGCTGAAGAACCTGACGCTCGGCGCCTACGTGCACCGCGGCGACAGCAAGGGCACGCAGCGCACGCTGGACGAAGTGTTCGAGCTGTTCCCGATCCTGCACGAGAAGAAGGACATGCCGGCCGGTTCGCTGAGCGGCGGCCAGCAGCAGATGGTGGCGATCGGCCGCGCCCTGATGGGCCGCCCGAAAGCGCTGCTGCTGGACGAACCCTCGCTCGGCCTGGCGCCGCTGGTGGTGAAGCAGATGTTCGAGGTTATCGCGCGCATCAACAAGGCCGGCACCACGGTGCTGCTGGCCGAGCAGAACGCGTATGCGGCGTTGAACATCGCCAGCCGCGCCTACGTCATCGAGCAGGGCCGCATCGTGCTCGAGGGCGGGCGCGAGGAGCTGCTGAACAATGAGCAGGTCCGGCGCGCCTATATCGGAGCCTAGCTTCTGGAGCCTGGCTTCGCAGTGCTTGACGAGCAAGACGGATTCGACAGAGTATTGACACGTAGCACCCACAACAAGCAAAACCAAGGAGACACCACCATGAAGTTGCAAGCCAAGTTCACCCGCCGCACCCTCCTCGCCGCCGCAGCCGCCAGCCTGGCCCTGGCCGGCGGCGCTGCCCACGCCCAGGAAGTCATCAAGATCGGCTTCTCCGGTCCGCTGAGCGGCGGCGCTGCCCTGTACGGCAAGAACGTCCTGTCGGGAATGGAGATGGCCGCGGCCGAGATCAACGCCAAGCCGCTGGAAATCGGCGGCAAGCGCTACAAGGTCGAGATCGTCGCCCTCGACGACAAGTACAACCCGGCCGAAACCGGCATCAACGTCCAGCGCCTGGTCCAGCAGCACAAGACCGCCGCCGTGCTGGTGCCGCACTCGGGCGGCGTGTTCGCGGTCCAGGCCTTCAACGAAAAATCGAAAGTCCTGCTGCTGGCCTACACCAGCCTGCCGCAGGTGACCGAGCGCGGCAACAAGCTGACCATCCGCATCCCGCCCGACTTCACCGGCTACATCATGCCGTTCACCAAGGCCATGATGGCCAAGCACGGCAAGAACGTCGCCATGGTGCAGGCCGACCACGATTACGCGAAAGCCTGGTCGGCAGCCTTCAAGCCGGTATGGGAAGCGCAAGGCGGCAAGGTCGTGGCCGAGAACCCGATGTCGTACAACAAGGCGACCGACTTCTACAGCGGCGTGAGCCGCGCGATGCAGGCGAAACCGGACGTCATGTTCATCGGCGGCGCCTCGGAGCCGACCGCACTGGTCGCCAAGCAGGCGCGCGAGCTGGGCTTCAAGGGCGGCTTCATCATCCTCGACCAGGCCAAGATCGACGAGATGGCCAAGGTGGTTGGCGGCATTGCGCCGCTGGAAGGCTCGATCGGCGTGATGCCGCTGGCGAACGACGATCGTCCGGAGGCGG
Organism: Massilia sp. IC2-278; assembly: GCF_020708045.1. Lineage (GTDB taxonomy): Bacteria > Pseudomonadota > Gammaproteobacteria > Burkholderiales > Burkholderiaceae_D > Telluria. The sequence goes on along the minus strand of NZ_JAJFES010000019.1, from coordinate 73,287 downwards.
TGGCGTTCACCCAGCGCTATCGCAAGCTCAATCCGGGCAAGGACCCGAGCACCGAGATCAGCCTGAACTACTCGACCGTGCACGCGACCGTCGCGGCGATGAAGCTGGCCGGCACCACCACCGATGCCGCGGCGATCCGCGCGCAGATGGAAAAGGCGTACACGACGCTGCCGGCGATGTACAACCCGAACGATATCGATGGCCTGGACAGCAAGGGCGGCACCATCGCCAACGTGATCCTGGGGACCGTCGAGGGCGGCAAGATCAAGGGGCAGTTCCTGCGCGCGCTGAACGCCGGGAAGTAAGCACGATCGACACGGCCCGTGGGGCTGTGTCGGCATGCAAAGCCGTTACCGTGGCCGGTAGCGGCTTTTTTTATACCGGCCATCCTGGCGTCTTCAGGCGCCTTGCGGCCGTACCGCCGCGGGGACGGGAAACATCCAGTCGTACACGATGTTGAACAGGAAGCCGTACACGAGGTAGAACGTGACGATGGCCAGGTCCATCAGCAATGCGGCCCACAGGCCGATGCCAAGGTACCAGGCGATCATCGGAATCAGCATGACGACCAGTCCCGCCTCGAACAGGAAAGTGTGGGCCACGCGGATCGCCATCGTCTTTTGCACGCTGCCGCGCAGATACAGCATGGCGCGGTCGAACCCCATGTTGAACACGAAATTCCAGACGGTGGCGATGGTTGCCGAGACAATGCCGATGACGCCCATGTGGTTCATCGGCTGGTCGAAGACGGCGGCGGAACCGGGGATGAAGATGGCCAGGGCCACGGCTTCGAACATGAGCGCGTGTCGCACGCGGTCGCGGAAGGTACGCATAGCTGTTTCTCTTTCTGCCAGCCGACATGAAAAGTAGTCCGTGACGGCTGTTTGTAACGATCACGGACAGGCTGGTGTGGCGCTATCCGGATATTCGATTGATATAGCCGAGCATCATCGCATATTCAATAAATGTATGCATAGACACAAAATCGGTGCATCATGCTCCATATATGAAACACACGAATTGGGATGACTTGCGGCTGCTCCTGCTCATTGCGCAGGAAGGCACCTTGCGCGGCGCGGCCAGGAAGGCAGGGCTGAGTGCGCCGACCCTGTCGCGCCGGCTGGATGAGCTGGAAGAAGCGCTCGGACAAAAGGTGGTCGAGCGCTTCCAGGGAGGTTGCATTCCCACCGCTTTCGGTGCCGACATCATTGCCTGGGCCGGCCAGATGGGCGAGATCGCACTGGAAATCGAACGCACGCGCGATCACCAGGATGCGCACACGGCGTCGGGCACCGTGCGCATTAATACCGACGAGTGGCTGTCCTACTTCCTGACGACCCGCTTCGCGCGCTTCCACGACGCCTATCCGAACGTCGAGGTGGAAATCGTGACTTCGCACCGGCCGTACAGCCTGGCGCGGCGCGAAGCCGATATCGCAATCCGGCCTTACCGCCCCGAACAGCTCGACCTCGTCGCGCGCCAGCTCGGCACGCTGTCCTTTGGCCTGTACTGCAACCGCGAGGTCGCAACGCGCCATGCGGCAGCCATCGCGAAACAGGAGTGGGCAGAGTTACCCTTCGTGGGCTTCGACGAGCCGCGCGCGGAATTCCAGTCCGACCGCTGGCTGCGCGCCCTGCCCGGCGCGCCGGCGCCGTGGATGCGCTGCAGCTATGGACTCGGCATTCTCGACGGCGTAATGCATGGCGCCGGCCTCGGCGTGCTGGCCACCTTCCTCGCCAGTGACCAGCAAGACCTGGTCGCCGCGATGCCCCGTATTCCCGAGCTCGACCAGGATATCTGGCTGTCGATGCACAGCGGCCTGCGTGCGAGCGCGCGCATCAGGGCGGTGGTGGATTTCGTGGGAGAGGTATTCAGCGCGTACCGCGAGACAGGCCGCTGAAACTACTACTTCTCAACAAAGACGACGATACCGGCGAATCGGTGGTCTCACTGTTTTCAGGTGACTAACGTCCGGCGACAACGATCCCCACGCAGGAGCGTGTCTTCCCGATCAGTTCACCATCGTCGTCATTGTCTTGACGATGCACCCGGAACGCATCAAGGCAATGCCAGCTTCTCCCGCCAGGTGCTCCCACGAGTCCTTGTTTGACATGTATCTGACAATCCTATCGCCCGGTTTCATCGCCTTTTTAAAAGCGACCCACTCCGCATTCTGGGAAGCGGCGGGCACTTCCGGCAAACCTTTCATGAGCTTGCGCCAATGAGAAAGCTCAGCCTTTTCCTGACGTTCTATTTGCTTGAGGGTCTGCGGAGAAGAGACACGGTAATCGGATGGGAATGTAACGCATGTTGTTCCCAGCGGCGTCCCTGCTGCTGCGGACGACGCCGACATCAAACAGAGCGATATCGACATTCTCATGTGCATAGCTAAAAGGTTCTCAAGAATTCTTATATCCGGCAGCTTTGATATTGGTAATCACGATCCGGAAAGCCGTAGTGAATTTCCCAATGATCGACCCGAAGCGGACCTACCGGGCATCGAGCTTTTCAGTGCGAAACAGGAGAGACAGCCCCGTACCTAGTCCGATGAAAAAGACGCTCCCGTATAGGTAAAACCTGATCCAGAGTGCGAATCTTTCCGAATCCATTGAGGCGGCCGCCACGAACAAGAGCATGGGTGCGATTACATCCCGTTTCCCGATCCTCTGCAGCCGCGTTTGTAAAGGCAGGGATGGCCGGCTCAACAGAAATGCTGACAACCCTAGGGTAGTGATGATGGCGGCAAAAAACCGCTCTGCGGAAGGAGCAAAATATGCAGCCGCCACGGCAGCAGCGACCACAACCGCAAACAGAAACCGCTTTCCTAATTCAGAGATCATATTTACCTAAGCAAGAGCCGCTTCTGGCCAACGGCAAACCGGGTGCAGCGGCTGGTTCGAGTCGAATGAGACGTCGCATATCAATCTTCCCGCCCCCCCCAAGAATTACATCGTCCACCGTATGGTGCCGCAAAATCGGTCTGGATTGGTGCCTATTGCAGACCTCAACAATCGAGCGTATCTTTGCATATCGAACCGGCAATTTCAATATTCCGTCACCCGACTGGAATGATCCCATCAGACAGAGAATGTAATGAAAAAACTTTTGGCAGCATTGCTCATGCTTGGCGGATTATCCATCGTTCCCGATTATGCGCTCGCCCAGCCTGCGGACAGCAAGGCGCAAATCGAGCAGGTGATTGAAAGCTTCCGTATGGCCATCATCAACAAAGACGAGGAAGCATTTCTAAAGCTTTTCTTGAAAGAGGATATCACCTGGGCCGGTGTCACCACCGATGCGAGTATCGAAAGGCTATACGCAAACCGGCCCAAACCAGAAATGAAGCGGCCGTCCAAGACCTTCAATAGTAGTCCACGCAGGTTTATCAGCTCTCTCGTCAAGGCCAAGGTCAATGTTGCCGAAACCATTTCGAACGCACGCATCGACAGCGACGGCGATGTCGGCCAGGTATGGTTCGATTACACCTTCGTCTATGGCAGCTATAAGGAAAACTGGGGCAAGGAAAGCTGGCAAATGGTGCGCACTGCCGATGGCTGGAAGATCGCAGCGGTGGTGTGGTCGCAGGAATTGAATCCGACACCGCTGCCTGCTACCGAGACTCCGTAAAGTTTCAATGCACAGATCCGGCTTCCCGGATAGGGCAGCGGCAATCCTGCCGCTGCCACTCCAGAGTCAATAAGCGCTCAGGCTCGCCCAGCGGTCCGCATGGAAGCGCGCATCGCCCAGCAGTTCCTCGACCACGCGCGCGCGCTTCATGAAGAAGCCGATTTCGAACTCGTCGGTCATGCCGATCCCGCCGTGCATCTGCACGCCTTCCTGCACTGCCAGGGTGGCCGTGGTGCCAGCACGGGCCTTGGCAGCCGACACCAGCGCCGCCTCATTCGGCGCACCGGCGTCGAGCGCCTGCTGCGTGCCCAGCACCAGCGCCCGCGTGATCTCGATGTCGGTGTAGAGCGTCGACGCCCGGTGCTGCAGCGCCTGGAATTCGCCGATGATCTGGCCGAACTGGCGGCGCTCCTTCAGGTAGCCGGCGGTACGTTCGAAGGCTTCCTCGGCGATGCCCAGCAGCTCGGCGGCCAGCGCAGTGCGGCCGATATCGAGCACGCCGTCCAGCAGTGCAGCACCCTGCCCCGCCTCGCCGATGACGGCATCGCTGCCCACGCGCACGCCGTCGAACACGATGCGCGCCGCGTTGTGGGCATCGACCATGATGCTGCGCTCGCGCCGCACGCCCTGCGCCGTGCCATCGACCAGGAACAGCGTGACGCCATCCCCGGTGCGCGCCGACACGATCAGCTGGTCGGCCACGTGGCCGTCGACCACGAAGACCTTCTCGCCACGCAAGACATAGCCATCGCCATCCTGCTCGGCGCGCAGCGCCACCTTTTCCGGCCGGTGCTTGACCGACTCGTCGACTGCCAGCGCCACCATCATCCCGCCGCCGGCAAGCGCCGGCAGGCAGCGTTCCTTCTGCGCCGTGTTCCCATGCCGCGCCAGCAGCGAGGCGCCCAGCACCGCCGTCGAGAAGAACGGCACCGCCGTCAGGTTGCGGCCGATCGCTTCCATGATCGCGCCGGCTTCCACCATGCCGAGTCCGAGTCCGCCGAATTCTTCCGGCACCAGCACGCCGGTAAAGCCCATCTCGGCAAAGCTCGCCCACGTTTCGCGCGAAAAGCCGTCGTCGTTCCGGGTGTCGCGCAGCGAGCGCAGTTGCGCCACCGGGGCGCGTTCCTTCATGAACTGCAGCGCGCTCTCGCGCAGCATGTCCTGTTCCTGGTTCAGTACCAATGCCATGTTGTGCTCCGTTGTTATGCGCCCGGCAGGCCGAGGATGCGTTTCGAGATGACGTTCAGCTGCACTTCGCTGGTCCCGCCCTCGATCGAGTTGGCTTTGGCGCGCAGCCATTCGCGCGCGACTTCGCCACCGTGACTGCGCTCGCCCTCCCACTCCAGCGCAGTGCTGCCGCCGGCCGCCATCAGCAATTCATAGCGCCGCTTGTTCAGCTCCGCACCGTAGAACTTCAGCACCGACGAAAACGCCGGATGCACCTTGCCCTGGCGCGCCAGGTCGCCGCTGCGTTCCAGCAGCAGGCGGAAGGCGACTTCGTCGATCTCGAAGCGCGCGATGTCGGCGCGCAGTACTGGCTCGTCCAGCTTGCCGCCCTCGTCCAGTCCAATCGATTGCGACGCGAACTGCCCCAGCTTCGGCGGCTGCGCCACTTCGCCCATGGCGCCGATCATGTCGCGCTCATGGGTCAGCAGATACTTCGCAATCGTCCAGCCGCCATTCAGTTCGCCGACCAGGTTGCGCTTTTCCACGCGTACGTCATCAAAAAAGGTTTCGCAGAACGGCGACTTGCCCGAGATGAGGGTGATCGGCCGCGTCGACACGCCGGGCGTGGCCATGTCGAACAGCACGAAGCTGATGCCGGTATGCTTGCTGGCCGCCGGGTCGGTACGCACCAGGCAGAAAATCCAGTCGGCCTTGTCGGCGTACGAGGTCCAGACCTTCTGGCCGTTGACGACGAAGTGGTCGCCACGGTCTTCGGCGCGGGTCTGCAGCGAAGCCAGGTCGGAGCCGGCGTTCGGTTCCGAATAGCCCTGGCACCAGCGAATCTCGCCGCGCGCGATTGGCGGCAGGTGTTCGCGCTTCTGTTCTTCGCTGCCGTACTTCAGCAGCGCCGGTCCGAGCATCCAGATACCGAAGCTTTGTAGCGGCACGCGGCAGCCGAGCGAGGCCATCTCCTGGCGCAGCACCTTGGCCTGCTCGCGCGAGAGGCCGCCACCGCCGTATTCCACCGGCCATTCGGGCACGGTCCAGCCCTTGGCGGCCATGCGCTCGAGCCAGGTGCGCTGGGCCTCGGACTTGAACTGCATCTTGCGGCCGCCCCAGGTGATTTCGTCGTCACCGGCCATCGGTACCCGCATCTCGGGCGGGCAGTATTCTTCGAGCCAGGCGCGGACTTCCTGGCGGAAGGCTAAGAGTTCATCCATTCTGGTCTCCTTAAATCGTTACGCCGCCATCGACCACGATGTTCTGGCCGGTGACGAAGCTGCCTGCGCGCGAGGCCAGGTAGATGGCGGTGCCGGCGATTTCGTCGGGGTCGCCGATGCGGCGCAGCGGCGCGCGCTCGTTGACTTCCTTCAGGCGCGCCGGGTCTTCCCACAGGGCGCGGGCGAAGTCGGTCTTGATCAGGCCGGGGGCGATGCAGTTGACGCGCACGTTGTACGGGCCGAATTCGACGGCCAGGTTGCGGGCCAGCTGCATGTCGGCCGCTTTCGAGACATTGTAGGCGCCAATGACGGGCGAGCCGCGCAGGCCGCCGATCGAGGAGACGATGATGATGGCGCCGTCCTTGCGGGCTATCATCTGCGGCGCGACCATGTTGATCAGCCAGTGGTTGGCGAGGACGTTGTTTTCCAGGATCTTGCGGAACTGGTCGTCGGCGATGCCGGCCATCGGGCCGTAATACGGGTTCGAGGCGGCGTTGCAGACCAGGATGTCGACCTGGCCGAAGGTGTGATTCGTCTCGTCGACCAGGCGCTGCAGGTCTTCCTTGGACGAGATGTTGGCGGGGATGGCGATGGCGCGGCCTTCGCCGTGGGCGGCGGTGATCTCGGCGACGACTTCAGCGCAGGCGGCTTCCTTGCGCGATGAAACGACTACCTTGGCTCCCTGCTCCGCCATCCGCACCGCGATCGCACGGCCGATGCCGCGCGAGGAACCGGTGATGATGGCGACTTTACCGCTCAGGTCGAACAGTGACATGTGTCTCCTCCGTTTGTTTTTGTAGGGTGGACGGGTTTTCCGTCCACCCTACGTTAGCGCGGTCTGCCTAACTGTGCAATACCTCTTTTACGAAAAATGCAAAACCCATCCCGCGCGCATGGGATGGATGCGATACCGAACTCACTAAAACCGTTCACGACTCGGACAGCAAGCCCTCAAAAAGGGGCCGTACGAACAGCTCCAGCGCATTCTCGCCATTCACGTCTTCCACCCACCGATCCAGCAGCACGGCCGCATTCACCATCCCGCTCACCAGCGCCCCGGCGATCGCCTGGTCCAGCGGCCGGATCGACCCATCCTGCATGCCATCCACCAGCAGGCTCACGAAACGCTGGTCCAGCTGCGCCGTGGCTGTCAGCTTGGCTTCGCGGATATCGTCCGGCAGTTCGCTCCACGCCGAAGTGCGCAGCAGCGGCCCGTGTTCCGAGAAGTGGTACCGTACCAACGCGCGCGACACGGCGCACAGCTTGTCCCAGCCCGAGCCGCCGTTGGCCATGGCCACGCGCTGCATCTCGCGGATCACCGTGAACTTGCGTTCGAAGCAGGCGGCGATCAGGTCTTCCTTGTTCGGGTTGTGGTGGTAGAAGGCGCCCTTGGTCACGTTCAGGCGCGCGGAGATGCGTTCGACCGAGGCGCCGCGGTAACCCTGCTCGTTGATCAGCGCCGTGGCCGCACGCAGAAATGCGTCCTGCGCGCTGTCGCCTGCCATCGGCGGCGCCGTCAGGGCCGTGTCCAGCGCACCGAGGCGCCACGCCGATTTGCCGGAACGGATACCGCCAATCAGGATGTCGCCCATGCGCTCGGCAGCGATACCGAAGTCCTCGGGGTCGTAGCGGCCACTCCACGACATCGTCCACAGCGTGAGCGTCAGCAGCAGGTGGGTGCGCGCATTCAGCGACAGCCGTTTGGCCGGCTTGATGGGGCCGAGCAGCAGCAGGCGCCGGCAGCTGCGGAACATCTCGATGTAGGCGGCGAACACGACCTCGCTGTGCGGGCTGGCCAGCACGTGCACGTCGCGGAAGGTCATCATTTCGCTGGCCCCGCCGGCGGCGGTTTCGGCCAAGCGCGCCAGGAACAGGCGCACGAAGCTGCGTACCCGCCCTTCCGGCGTCGGTTCCTCGGCGGCCTGGGCGATGATGCCGCTCACCGTCTCGATCGAACGCAGCAGGCAGGCGACGACCAGGTCTTCCTTCTTCTTGTAGTAGTAGGTGATGCTGTTGGTGCTCAGGCCCACGGCGGCAGCCACGTCCGACAGCGTGGCGCCCTTCATGCCGCGTGCATTGAACAGCCGCGCCGCCTCGTGCAGGATGGCCTCGCGCTTTTGCACGTAGCGCTGCGTCATGCGGCTGGCGTTGACGGGTTCTTCCATGGCGGCACCGGGACAGTTGAGCAGCACGCATTATAGCGTGGCGAAAAACACAAGTGACCATCGATTGCACGCCACCACACGCCCAGACCGAATTTTCTAAAATGTGTCGCTCCATCGACTACAAGCCACCCGCACCGTGCTATGATTTTCCAACCTACATACCATAACCCCTAAAAAGGCGAGACACATGATCAGCTTCGCAGGAAAGACAGCCATCGTCACCGGCGCCGGCGGCGGCCTCGGTCGTTGCTATGCACTCGAACTGGCCCGCCGCGGTGCGCGCGTGGTCGTCAACGACCTGGGTGGCGCGGCCGATGGTCGCGGCACGGGCGGCGCGGCCGACGCCGTGGTCGAGGAGATCAAGGCCATGGGCGGCGAGGCGATTGCCAACCGCGCCAGCGTTACCGACCGCGACGGCGTCGCCGCGATGGTCCAGCAGGCGCTGGACGCGTTTGGCCGCATCGACATCCTGGTCAACAACGCCGGCATCCTGCGCGACAAAAGCTTCCTCAAGATGGAGCTTGACGACGCCCAGGCCGTCCTGGACGTCCACCTGATGGGCTCCTTCAACTGCACCAAGGCGGTGTGGGCGATCATGGCCGAACAGGGTTATGGCCGCATCGTGATGACGACCTCGCCCTCCGGCTTGTATGGCAACTTCGGCCAGGCCAACTACGGCGCCGCGAAGATGGGCCTGGTCGGCCTGATGAACACCCTGAAGATCGAAGGCGCCAAGCGCGACATCCGCATCAATGCCATCTCGCCGGTGGCCGCCACGCGCATGACCGAAGGCTTGCTGCCGCAGGAGCAGTTCGACAAGCTCGGCCCCGAGCACATCGTGCCGGGCGTGGTCTACCTGGCCAGCGATGACGCGCCCACCGGTGTGATCCTGCAGGCGGCCGGCGGCAACTTCAGCGTCGCCACTATCGTCGAGAGCCCCTGGGTCGACCTCGGCCCGCAATCGAGCGCCGACGACGTGGCCGCGCAGTGGGAACGCATCAGCGATTTGTCGGGCGCGCGTCCGCGACACCAAAGCAAATAAGCCATGACGACCAAAGCGGCGCCCGAGCTTGACGCAACCACCGGCGCCGACGATCGACAGGCGGCCTACGACGCCCAGGTCGCCCGCGACCTGCCGCGCAACTATGCCGCCAACCTGGTTCACGGCTTCCTCGGCGTCACCGGCTTCCGGCTGGTCACGGCGCCGACCTTCGTCCCCGCCTACATCTACCTGCTTTCGCAATCGAACCTGACGGTCGGCCTGGCCCTGGCCGGCCAGTCGCTGGGCATGGCGCTGTCCTCGATCTGGAGCGCCACGCTCATCGAGCACCGCAAACGCGTGATGCCGGTGGTGTTCGGCGTCGGCTGGCTGATGCGCGCCCAGGTGCTGGGCCTGGCTCTCTCCGGCTTCCTGCTCAGGGGCGACGCGGCGCTGGTGGCCGTATGCGTGTTCCTGGCGCTGTTCGGCTTCTTCTGGGGCATGCAGGCGGTCAGCTTCAACTTCGTGATGGCCAAGGTGATTCCCGCCAACCGGCGCGGTGAACTGGCCGGCATGCGCAACTTCCTCGGCGGGTTGTCGGCCTCGGTCGTGGCCTATTTCGGCGGCAAGCATCTGGTCGAGGCGAACGCCTTCGGCAACGGCTATGCGTCCACCTTCATGGTCGCATTCATATTGACCAGCATCGGCATCTCGGCGCTCAGCTTCCTGCGCGAGCCCGAATCGCTGGCCGTGCGCGCCGCATCCAGCCTGATACAGAGATTGCGCGACATCCCCGCCATCCTGCGCCGCGACCGCCAGTTCACGCGCTTCTTCATCGCCCGCGCGCTCGCCGCACTCGGCATGACGGCGGCGCCCTTCTACGCCATCCATGCCGGCAAGTTCGTCGATTTGTCCGGCGCCACGCTCGGCTATTTGTCGCTCTCGTTCCTGTTGGCCCAGACCGTGAGCAACCTGGTCTGGGGCCGCATCGCCGACAAGCGCGGCTACCGCCTGGTCTTCCTGCTCAGCGTGGGCCTGTGGCTGGTGTCGACCTTGGCGCTGATGGTCTCACACAGCCTGCCGCTCTTCATCCTGGCCTTCTGCGGTCTCGGCGCGGGCCTGGGCGGCTACCAGATCGCCTCGCAGAATTTCGTACTGGAGTTCGGCTCGCACCACGAGCTGCCGATGCTGATCGCGGTGTCGGACACGGCGTCTCACTTGATGATGGCCGTGGGGCCGCTGCTGGGCGGCGTGCTGGCCCACCACTTCGGCTTCACGCTGGTGTTCTGGATCGCGATTGCGGTGAAAGCGGTCTCGTTGCTGGCGATGCTGCGCATGCGCGAACCCCGTGCCGCGGCGGGCGATGCCGCGGGCATGTCGTCCGACCCCGGCTGAACCCTAGTGGGTCAGATGCCAGGGAGTGGCTAGCCGGCTGCGCGCATAGAGTTCGGTTCCTTCGTTATACAGCGGGTTGGGCATGAGGTAGACCAGGACCTCGTGGTCCAGCAAGCCGTTCGGCGCCACCTGATTCAGTGCAAATACATTGACGATCGGGCTGGCGTTGAAGTCCCAGGCAAAGGCCTGGCCTGCGGATTCGAAGCGCACCACGTCGCCGCCGATGACGTTGACGTAGCGGGTTGCGGGGGTAATGTTGACGATGCGGGCGGCGACATCCGCCGGCACCGTTGTGCCAAGCAAGTCCTGACGCGGCGTGACCGGCGCGCAGGCGCTCACCATCACGGCCAAGGCCGCGGCTGTTAGGTATTTCATTTCGTACTCCTCCCTGCCGGCGCACGAATGCGTTTACCGGCAAAGGCGTTGGAGCGCGATTTTCAACGAGGGTTCCATACGGTCCAGCAGGTCGCGGACGACCCGCCGGACGGCGGTTCAACAGCTCAGCGGCTCAGCGAGAAACGCCGCGTTCCTTGAGGCTGGCGATCTTCTCTTCCGACAGCCCCAGCAAGTCGGCCAGCACCTCGTTCGTGCCTTCGCCCAAACGCGGCGGCGCACTGCGGATCGGCAGGCGCTCGCCATTGAAGCGGTACGGCGACGCCAGCACAGCGACCTGCCCCACTTCCTCGTGCGCCATGTATTGCACCAAGCCGCCGTCCGTGGCGCGCTGCGAGGTCAGTGCCTCGTGCAGGCCCGCCACTTCGCCGCAAGGAATGCCGACCCGGCTCATCGCGTCGAGCAGGTCGCGGCGCTGGCGCTTGGCCAGTTCGCTGCGGATCATCGGCATCAGTTCGTCGCGGTGCTGGGTGCGGGTCAGGTTGGTTTTAAAACGCTCGTCGCTGGCGATGTCGGCACGGTCGATCACGTCCGTGCAGAAGCGCAGGAACTGGCTGTTGTTCCCGACGGCGATCACCAGCGGGCCATCGGCCGCTTCGTACACGCCGTAGGGCATGATCGACGGGTGGCCGTTGCCGAAGCGCGGCGGGTCGTTCCCGCGCAGCAGGGCTTCCAGGCCGTAGTAGGCGGTGATCATCAGGCCGCAGTCGAACAGCGCCATGCCTACATGCCGTCCTTGTCCACTTTTTTCGCGTTCATACAGCGCGGCGAGGACGCCCTGGGCCGCGTACATCCCGGTCATCATGTCGACTGCCGCCACGCCGAACTTCAGCGGCGGCTGGGTCGGCTCGCCGTTCAGCGCCATGAGGCCGGACTCGCCCTGGATCACCAGGTCGTAACCGGGACGCGTGGCTTCCGGACCGGTGCGGTCGTAACCGGTAATCGAGCAGTAGATCAGGCCAGGCTGCTCCTTGCTGAGTTCATCGTAGCCCAGGCCCATGCGCTCGACGTCGCCGAACTTGAAGTTCTGGATCACGACGTCGCTCTTGCGTACCAGCTCGCGTGCGATTTCCTGGCCTTCCGGAGTCTTCAGGTCGAGACAGACGGAACGCTTGTTGCGGTTCACGCTGTTGAAGTAGGCGGTCTCGGTGGACCCGACGCGCATGCCCCAGTCGCGGGTATCGTCGCCGCGCTCGGGATGCTCGACCTTGATCACTTCCGCGCCCAGGTCGCCGAGGACCATGGCGCACCAGGGGCCGGCCAGCACGCGCGACAGGTCCAGCACGCGCACGCCTGCCAGCGGCAGATTGGATTTGCTGTTCAACTTGATCTCCACTGTTCTACCTGCCGGCGTCCACAATCGCGGCGCCGGCAGCTTGTTCTTGTTACTGCTTCAGGCGCAGCGCCTTGAAATCCGGTGCGCGCTTGCCGAAGAAGGCGGCGATGCCTTCCTGCGCTTCGTCGTCGCCCTGCGACTCGACCATCAGCTGCGCTTCCAGGTCGAGTTGTTCGTGCAGGCTGTTCGAGCCCGCCTGAGCGCACAGCGTCTTGATGCGCGCATTGGCATTCGCCGGGCCATCGGCCACGCGCGCTGCCAGCGCAACCGCTTCCGCCAGTGCCGCACCGCGCTCGGTCAGCCGATTCACGGCGCCCAGCGCATGCAGGCGCTCGGCCGTGAGGCGCTCGCCCAACAGGCACAATTCCGTCATCAGCTGGCGCGACAGGAACTGCGACAGGAAAGCCGTCGCACCGCCATCCGGGCTCAGGCCGACTTTGACATAAGCCATCGCAAAGAAGGCATCGCGCGCCGACACCAGCATGTCGCATGCCAGCGCCAGCGACAGTCCGGCGCCGGCTGCTCCGCCTTCCACCGCCGCAATGACGGGCTTCGGGCAGGCGCGGATCGCGCGGACGGTCTCGTGCAGGCGCTCGATCTTCACGCGCCGCTCGGCAGGCGCCAGTTCGCGCCGCGTTGCCAGCGCACGCAAGTCGCCGCCGGCGCAGAAGAACTCGCCGTCGCCGACCAGTACGATCGCGCCGATGGTGGGATCGGCTGCGGCATCCAGCAAGGCTGCCTGCAGCGCGTCGTACAGCTCCGGACGGATGGCATTCCTCGCCGCCGGGTTGCTGTTGACGAGGACGCGCACCGCGCCCTCGGTCCGCACGATCAGTGCGTCGCTCATGCCGTAGCCGGGTCTTGCTGAACTGCGCGGCCCAGCGCGATGTAACGCTCCAGGTGATGGTCCTCGTCGCCCAACTGGTGGTCGATCAGGACCAGGCGCTTGGCGAAGTGGGCCATCGGCAGTTCCCAGGTCATGCCGATACCGCCGTGCAGCTGGATGCATTCTTCCGCCACCAGGGTGCCGATGCGGCCGATGCTCATCTTCGCTGCCGACAGCGCGCGCTCGCGCGTGACGCGGTCCGCATCCAGGGCCGCAGCGGCGTTGATGACGGTCGAACGGGCCTGCTCGATTTCCAGCAGCAGGTCGGCCATGCGATGCTGCAGGGCCTGGAAGGAACCGATCGGCACGCCGAACTGCTTGCGGGTGCGCAGGTAATCCAGGGTCGCTTCCTTCGCCGCTTCCATCGCGCCGACAGCTTCCGCACACAGCGCCAGGATGCCACGGCCGACCGCGCGCTCCAGCGTGGCGTAGCCCTTGCCTTCTTCACCCAGCAGCGCGGCTTCGCTCAGCTGCACATTGGCGAAGGTGACGTCGGCGACGCGGCCGCCGTCCATGGTCGGGGTGCCACGGGTCGAGACGCCCGGCGCGCCTTGCGGCACCAGGAACAGCGAGATGCCGTCTTCGGAACCGACCTCGCCCGAAGTACGCGCCGAGACGACGAAGACATTCGCCTGCTCGGCCGCCTGCACCACGGCCTTCACGCCGTCCAGCACCCAGGCATCGCCCTCGCGGCGTGCGGTGGTCTGCACGCGTGCCAGTTCGTAGTGGGTGTTCGGCTCGTCGTGCGCGAAGGTAGCGATGGTGGCGCCGGCCGCGATTTCTTCCAGCACGGCCTTTTGCTCGGCATTGCCGGCAAACGAGATCGCCTCGGCCGCCAGCACGGCGCTGCCCAGCACCGGTTCCAGCACCAGGCCACGGCCCAGGGCCTCGAAGACCACGGCGATGTCGAAACCGCCGCCGCCGAAGCCGCCGTCTTCTTCGCGCAGCAGCGCGCCGATCACGCCCAGCTCCGCGAATTTTTCCCACATCTCGGTCGAGTAGCCCTGCTCGGTCGCCGCGGTACGGTTGCGCGTTTCAACGTGATACTGCTCGGCGATAAAGCGGTTCAGGCTATCGGCGAGCATGCGCCGTTCTTCAGTGTGTTCGAAGTTCATGTCTGTCTCCCTCTTACAGGCCGAGGATCATCTTGGAGATGATGTTTTTCTGGATCTCGTTGGAGCCGCCGAAGATCGACAGCTTGCGATTGTTGAAGTACTGCGCCGTGGCCGCTGCCGCGAAGTCCGGGCCGAATGGCTCGCCGGCGAAGTCGGCATCCAGCATGTCCTGGGTGAACGGACGCGCGTACACGCCCATCGCGCGGCGCGTCAGCGACAGGATCTCCTGGCGGATCTCGGTGCCGCGGATCTTCAGCATCGAGCTTTCCGCACCCGGCACGCCGCCGCCGGCCACCGCCGCGATCACGCGCAGGTTGGTGGTCTTCATGTTTTCCAGGTCGATCTCGACGCGCGCGAGGCGGCTGGCAAACGTTGGATCTTCAGTCAGCGGCTTGCCGTTGCGGGTCTGTTCCGCTGCGATGCGCTTCAGGCGCGCCAGTGCCGCTACCGAGAAGCCGACGCCGGCGATATTCGTGCGCTCGTAGGTCAGCAGGTACTTGGCGCAGGTCCAGCCGCGGTTCTCTTCGCCCACCAGATTCTCGGCCGGTACGCGCACGTCGGTGAAGAAGACTTCGTTGACTTCGTGCTCGCCGTCGAGGGTGATGATCGGACGTACTTCGACGCCAGGCGTGTTCATGTCCACCAGCAGGAAGCTGATGCCTTCCTGTTTCTTGGCTTCGCGGTTCGTGCGCACCAGGCAGAAGATCATGTTGGCGTGCTGGCCCAGCGTGGTCCAGGTCTTCTGGCCATTCACGATGTAGTGGTCGCCCTCGGCATCGGTACCGCGCACGGCGGTGGTCTTCACGGCCGCGAGGTCGGAGCCGGCACCCGGTTCCGAGTAACCCTGGCACCACCAGTCCGAGCCGTCCAGGATACGCGGCAGCCAATACTGTTTCTGTGCTTCGTTACCGTACTTGATGAGCACTGGGCCCAGCATGTTGACGCCGAAGGGCACGATGCGCGGCGAGTTCGCCAGCGCGCACTCGTTCTCGAAGATGAACTTCTCGATGGCGGTCCAGCCTGGGCCGCCGTACTGTTCCGGCCAGTGGTTCGCCAGCCAGCCGCGTTCGTTCAGGATCGCGTGCCACTCTTCCATGTCGGCCTTGGTCAGGTGCTTGCCGTTGGCGACTTTATCCGACAAGCGCTTCGGCAGCTTCTCGGCCAGGAAGGCGCGTACTTCGGCGCGGAATGCTTCTTCTTGGGGGGTGAAATTCAGATCCATGACTATCCTCAGAAAATCTCGAACAGGCCAGCCGCGCCCATGCCGCCGGCGATGCACATCGTGACCACGGCGTACTTCACGCCACGGCGCTTGCCTTCCAACAGGACGTGGCCGGCCAGGCGCGCGCCGGTCATGCCGAACGGGTGGCCGATGGAGATCGCGCCGCCGTTCACGTTCAGGCGCTCGTCGGGGATGCCAAGGCGCTGCTGGCAGTAGATGGCTTGCGACGCGAAGGCTTCGTTCAGTTCCCACAAGCCGATGTCGTCGACGGTGAGGCCAAAGCGGGTCAACAGCTTTGGCACCGCGAACACCGGGCCGATGCCCATTTCGTCCGGCTCGCAGCCGGCGACGGCCAGGCCACGGAAGGCGGCGAGCGGCGTCAAGCCGAGGCGTTCCGCTTCCTTTGCTTCCATCATCACGCAAGCCGAGGCGCCATCCGACAGCTGGGATGCATTGCCTGCCGTGATGAATTTACCTTCACCCATCACCGGGGCCAATTTCGCCAGGCCCTCGTAGGTGGTGCCGCGGCGGTTGCAGGTGTCCTGGTCGACGGTCACTTCGCGCTGGGTGACGGCGCCGGTTTCCTTGTCGGTGACCGACATGGTCGTGGTGCAGGCGATGATCTCGTCCTTGTAGCGGCCGGCAAGCTGGGCTTCCTCGGTCTTGCGCTGCGACTCGAACGAGAAGCGGTCCTGCGCTTCGCGGCTGATGCCGTAACGGGCGGCGACGATGTCGGCGGTGTCGATCATCGGCAGGTAGAGTTCCGGCTTGTTCTCGAGGATCCATGGGTCGATGCCCGAGTCGCCCTTTTCGCGGGTGCGGATTTGCGAAATGCTTTCCACGCCGCCGGCAATCACGGCCGGTGCGCCGTCGACCACGATGCGGCCGGCGCCGATGGCAATCGCCTGCAGGCCCGAGGCGCAGAAGCGGTTGACGGTGGTGCCGGCGATGCTGATCGGCAGGCCGGCGCGGATGACGGTCTGGCGCGCGACATTACGGCCGGTGGTGCCTTCCGGGTAGCCGCAGCCGAGGATCGCGTCCTCGATCAGGGCGGGGTCGATGCCGGCGCGGTCCACTGCGGCGCGCACGGCAAAGGCGGCCAGCTGCGGGCCGGAGGTGATATTGAATTCGCCGCGGTGCGCCTTGGTCAGCGGGGTGCGGGCGGTTGAAACGATGACTGCTTCGCGCATGGCGAGTCTCCTAGGTTGTTCTATTTACTTGATTTGATTCAGGCTGCTGAAGTCCTGGCCCTTCTCGACCAGCTCCACCAGCAGCGGCGACGGCTGCCAGAAGATCGGGTCTTCCTTCGCGAATTCCTGGATGTCGGCGAGGATCTTCGGCAAGCCGACGGTATCGGCATACTTCATCGGGCCGCCGCGGTAGCGCGGGAAGCCGTAGCCGTGCACGAAGGTCACATCCACATCGAGCGGACGCAGGGCGATCCCCTGGTGCACCACGTTCGCGCCTTCGTTGATCATCGCGGCCAGGTAGCGGCGCACGATCTCTTCGTCGCTGAATTCGCGCGGGGTCACGCCGGCGCGTTCACGTTCGGCGTCGATGATGGCTTCGACTTCCGGGTCCGGCGTGCCGATGCGCGCGCCTTCCGGGTACAGGTAGTAGCCGCGGCCGGTCTTCTGGCCGAACCAGCCACGCTCGGCGATGCGGTCGGCGATCTGCACGTAGCGCGCCTTCGGATCGCGGGTGGCGGCGCGGCGCTTGCGGGTGGCCCAGCCGATGTCGCCGCCGGCAAGGTCGGACACCTGGAATGGGCCCATCGGGTAGCCGAAGTCGCGCAGTGCCTTGTCGATCTGGTACGGGGACGCGCCGTCTTCCATCATGTAGTGCGCGGCCTGGCCGTAGACAGCCAGGATGCGGTTGCCGATGAAGCCGTCGCATACGCCGGCACGCACCGGGGTCTTTTTCAATTTCTTGGCCAGCTCGAAGGCGGTGGCGACGACATCGTTCGCCACTTTCGCAGGCACGACGATCTCGAGCAGCTTCATGATGTTCGCCGGCGAGAAGAAGTGCAGGCCGATCACGTCTTGCGGACGCGAGACGCTGTCGGCGATCTCGTTGATGTCCAGGTAAGAGGTGTTCGTGGCCAGCACGGCGCCCTGCTTGCAGACGCGATCCAACTCGGCGAAGACGGCCTTCTTCACGCCCATCTCTTCGAACACGGCTTCGATCACCAGGTCGACATTGGCCAGCGCATCGTAGGCGGTGCTGCCGGTCCAGCGCGCCATGACGGCGGTCTTGCCCTCTTCCGTCATGCGGCCTTTCTTGACCAGGCCATCGTAGACTTTTTCCACGTTCTTGCGGCCGCGCGCCAGCGCTTCTTCGTCGCGCTCGATCATGGTCACCGGCAGGCCGGCGTCCAGTGCCGCGACGGCAATGCCGGCGCCCATGGTGCCGCCGCCGACGATGCCGACGCTGGCAATCGCGCGCGGTTTCGCGTCACGGGTTTCAGGCGACTTGGCCGTTTCGCGCTCGGCAAAGAAGGCGTGCACCAGGCCGGCGCGCTGCGGGCTGTCCAGGCATTCGATGAAGAGCTTGCGTTCCAGCGCCAGGCCGTCGTCGAACGGCAGGTCGATGGCGCCTTGCACCGCGTCGACGATCTTCAAGGGCGAGAACAGGCCGCGCGATTTTTTTGCGGTATCTGCACGCGCGGCGTCAACCACGGCGCTTTGCGCAGCACGGTCGGCCAGCGCTTCGGCGTCGCGGGTGCGGCGCACCGGCGCTTTTGCGTCCAGCAGTTCCTGGGCATAGGTGAGGCCCACGGCCACCGGGTCGTCGCCTTCGACGATGCGGTCGACCAGGCCGAGCTTTTCGGCTTCCTTGGCGCTGGCGTGGCGGCCGGTCAGCATCAGGTCCAAAGCGGCTTGCGCACCGATCAGGCGCGGGGTACGCTGGGTGCCGCCGGCGCCCGGCAGCAGGCCGAGGGCGACTTCCGGCAGGCCGAACTTGGCGGTCGGCAGGGCCACGCGGTAGTGCGCGGACAGGGCCACTTCCAGGCCGCCGCCCAGGGCGACGCCATTGATGGCGGCAACCACCGGCTTGGTCGAGGCTTCGATGCGGTTGCAGACGTCAGGCAGGGCCGGCGCCATCGGCGGCTTGCCGAATTCGCGGATGTCGGCGCCGCCGATGAAGTTGCGGCCCGCGCCGACGATCAGCACGGCCTTGACGGCCGGATCGGCGTCGGCGGCTTCGATGGCCTCGAGCAGGCCGCGGCGCACATCCACGCCGAGGGCGTTGACGGGCGGGTTGTCGATGCTGACCAGAAGGATGTCGCCATGCTGCTCACGAGCGACCTGAGCCGCGACTTGTGCATTTGCGCCGGAATTCATGTGTCCTGTCTCCTTGTTCTGTAGTTGGTTCGCTGTGCGAAATTGTGTTTTGCATCTTGCAGCGAATTCAACGATAACCCATTTTTGGCGCGAATGTAAACGTCTCGCCGACCCCGATTTCACGTCCAGAAAACCACAAATCCGCATACCGAACCCGGATTTACCCAGTTGTCATAGGAACGTCAATATTTGGTGTTTCGCACTGCGAACGACCATTTCACAAAACTGTTGACACTCCCGTTTTTGATATGTGATCATCATTTCCAGACTCAGCCAAAGATGCTGGGCAACGGAGACAATGAGATGGAAGAAATCCAGTCATACACTGAGGAAGAAAATGCCAAGGACCGTCAATTCGTGACTGCCCTGGCGCGCGGGCTCGAAATCCTGCGCTGCTTCCGTCCTGGCGAGGCTTACCTCAGCAACAGCGAGATGGCCAAGCGCACGGCCATGCCGAAGCCCACGATCTCCCGCCTCACTTACACGCTGACCAAGCTCGGCTACCTGAATTATTCGCCCGAACAGGGCCGCTACCAGCTCGGCGCGCCCGTGCTGGCGCTCGGCTACACGCTGCTGGCCAATCTCGACGTGCGCAAACTCGCCCGCCCCGGCATGCAGGAACTGGCCGAATACGCCCAGTGCTCGGTGGCGATCGGCATCCGCGACCGCCTGCACATGGTGTACGTGGAGGCCTGCCGCGGCAGCGCCGCCGTCACCCTGCGCCGCGACGCCGGTTCGCGCATTCCGCTCGCGACGACCGCGATGGGCAAGGCCTACTTGTGCGGCCTGCCCCAGGCCGACCGCGACTTCCTGATGGACCACATCCGCCTGCACGCGGAAAACAACTGGCCGAAGATCAAGGCCGACATCGAACAAGGCTTCAAGGACTTCCAGGACCGCGGCTTCGTGCTGTCGTCGGGCTACTGGGACGCGAACATCAGCGCCGTCGGCGTGCCGCTGGTCGACCCCGACACAGCGAAGTCGATGGCTTTCAACTGCGGCGGCCCGGCCTTCCTGCTGCCGCAGGAGAAGCTGATCGAAGACCTCGGCCCGCGCCTGGTGCAACTGGTACGGAATGTAGAAATGAGCATGGGCCGCAACATCGGCTGATGACAAGAACATGCGACGGCCCGGCACCCCGGGCCATCGCAGACAAACCCGGTCCCCGCAACGGGATCCGATTCGTGGCAACAATCTGAATAGGTGGAGACAATGAGCAAGGCTAAAACAATCGCCCTCGCAGTATTCGCGGCACTCAGCGCAGGGTCGGCAAGCGCCGAAGAATTCCTGGTCGGCGTGCAGATCCCGTTGACCGGCCCACTGGCCCGCGTCGGCATGGGCACGCAGGAAGGCATCCGCGTCGCTGCGGAAGTCTTCAACAAGACCAACGGCAAGCACACCATCAAGCTGGTCACCGTCGACGACGAATCGGCGCCGGCCAAGGCGGTTGCGGCAGTCGAGAAGCTGGCCAGCCAGGGCGTGGTCGCCGTGACCGGCGGCTACGGCTCGAACAACATCTCGCCTGCGTCGGACGCGGCGAACAAGCTGGGCCTGGCCTACATCACTTCGGGCGGCGTCGACGACGGCCTGGTGAAAGCCGGCCGCAAGAACTTCTTCCGTATTAATAACACCGAGGGCTACCAGAAAGCCCTGGTCGGTTTGATCTCGGACCTGGGCGTGAAGTCGGTCTCGATCATCTACTCGACCAAGGATGCGACCCACGGCCTGGCTGCCGACGTCGAGAAGACTCTGAGCGCGAAAGGCATCAAGGTCGGCATGCACGCTTTTGATCCGGCCATCACCGACTTCAAGCCTATCCTGAACAAGGTCAAGCTGCGCGACAAGTCGGAATTCATCGCCATGGTCGGCTACGAAAACGAATACGTCGGCATCCTGCGCGCGGCACGCGTGCTGAAACCGAACGTCAAGGCGATCGCCGGCGTGTGGTCGCTGGCCACCCCGAAAATGGCGGCCGACTTCCCGGACCTGATGCCGAACGTGTACGGCACCGCCGTCCTGCCCTTTCCTGTCACCTTCACCTCGCCGGACGGCAAGGCATTCGGCGACGCCTACAAATCGCTGCTGAACAAGGAGCCTGACTACCTGGGCCAGTTCGGCTACGTGCAATCGATGCTGCTGTTTGAAGCCATCGCACGCGCCGCCGACAAGGGCACCATCAAGAAGGGCGGCGTGATCGAAGAAATGCGCAAGACCGACAAGCAGACCTTGATCGGCCGCGTGCAGTTCGACGCCAACGGCGACAACAAGAACTTCACCCAGCGCATGGGCCAGCACCAGGGCAAGAAGGTCGAACTGGTGTGGCCGAAGGAAGCGGCTACCGCCAAGCCGAAATTCCCTGGCGTGCCTTGGTAATACGCTTCTCGCTGGTCTCCTCTATATATAGAGCGTTACCCGCAACCGTAGTTTGAAGTAAGCGGGCAGGACTCCCCTGCCCGCACGAATTCGATGGGAATGCAGAAATGACGGACTTGATCTTACAAGCCGTGTATTCCGGGCTGTTACAGGGCGGGTCGTACGCCCTGATCGCACTTGGCCTGGCGCTGGTCTTCGGCGCCATGAAAGTGATCAACCTGGCACACGGCGAACTGGTACTGCTGGCGGCGTACATCGCCTACACGGTCGAATCGAAACTCGGCTGGAATCCAATCATGGCCATCCCGGCCGCGGTGATCATCGTGACGATCACCTCCGCCCTTCTTTACTTCGTGGTCGGCAAAATCAAGACCAACCGCGAAATCAATTCGCTCACCCTGACCTATGGCGTCGGCGTGATCCTGACCAACCTGGTGCTGATGATCTGGAGCGCCGACGTGCGCGCCACCAGCTCGAGCTGGATGCAGGAAGCCTTCGTGGTCGGCGAACTGTACTCGATGCGTTCCGAAGTGCTGTTCTTCGGCGTGAGCATCGTGCTGATCGTCGCCCTCTGGTGGTGGCTGTCGCGCTCCTGGTATGGCCGCGCCGTGCGCGCCGTGTCGAGCAACCGCGACGCCGCCAAACTCATGGGCATCAACCCGGGCAAGACCGAACTGGTGTCGTTCATCGTGGCCGGCATCCTGGCCGCCTTCGCCGGCGTCGCCCTCTTTAGCTACGGCGTCATCACCCCTGCCTACGGCGGCGTGCTGACCGTGAAAGCCTTCATCATCACCGTGCTGGCCGGTATCGGCTCGATCCCGGGTGTGCTGATCGGCGCAGTCCTGCTGGGCATTGCCGAGTCGCTGACCGTCACGCTCGCCAGCTCGGCGCTGCAAGAGTTGGCCGGCATGGGTCTGTTCCTGCTGGTGTTGTTCGTCATGCCGAACGGTCTGTTTGGTGCTGCCCGGAGGCGCGGATGAAAATCAATAAGTTACTCATTGCCGTCCTGCTGGCGGTGTATATCCTGGTCCCGGTGCTGCTGGGCGGCGACGCCTACGTGATGTCGCTGGTGATCGCCTCGCTCGTCATCGGCGGTATCGCCCTGTCGTGGGCCCTGCTCGGTAACCTGGGCGGCATGGTGAGCTTCGGCCACGCAGCCTTCTTCGGTGTCGGCGCCTACACGTCGGCGGTGCTGAGCATGCAGCATGGCCTGCCGATCTTCCTCGGCCTGCTGATGGGCGGCGTTGGCGCCGTGGTGTCGGCGGTGCTGATGCTGCCGGTGCTGCGCCTGCGCGGCCCCTACTTCGCACTGGCGATTTTGGCCTACGCCCACATCTTCCGCATCCTCGCCACCGAGTGGGAATCGGTGACCGGCGGTTCGGCCGGCATCGCCAGCATTCCGCAGCTGCCGACCCTGTTCGGGATCGACTTCTCGACCAAGATCGGCAACTACCTGGTGATCCTGACCATCGTGCTGGTGTTTGCCTGGATCTACGACCGCATCCGCCGCAGCCCGCAAGGCCTGGCCCTGCGCGCCATGCACGACAGCGAAGACGCGACCCGCGTGGTAGGCGTGAACAACACCCTGCTGAAAGCGCTGATGCTGCTGGTCTCGGCCTTCATGTGCGGCGTGGTCGGCGCCTTCAACGCCCACTACATCAACTTCCTCGAGCCGGATTACGCCTTCAGCGCGCTGTGGGTGACGATCCCGATCGTGGCGGCCATCTTCGGCGGCTACCGCACCATCACCGGCCCGCTGATCGGCGCCGTCGTGGTCTACCTGGTCGACCAGCTGTTCGTGAAGAACATCATGCCGACCGGCCACCAGCTGGTGCTCGGCCTGGTCCTGGTGGTGATGATCATCGCCAGCCCGGATGGCCTGCTTGGCCTGTTCCGCAAGTTCAAGAGGAAAAAAGATGCTGCAGCTTGAAAACGTCACCGTCCGCTTCGGCGGCCTCACGGCGGTCAATGACGTGACCCTGTCGGTGGGTACCGGCGACGTCGTCGGCCTGGTCGGCGCCAACGGCGCCGGCAAGACCACCCTGTTCAACGCCATTTCCGGCCTGGTACGCCCGACCACCGGCCGCATCGTCTTCAACGGCACCGACGTGCTGAAGGCGCCGATGTACCAGCGTGCCCGCATGGGCATCGGCCGTACCTTCCAGATTCCGCAGCCGATGCACGAGCTGACGGTGCGCCAGAACCTGGAAGTGGCCCAGCGCTTCGGCACCGGTTCCATCGACCAGAAGCGCATCGACGAGATCCTCGCCTTTACCAACCTGGCGGCCAAGTCGGAACGCGACGCGTCCACGGGCCTGGCGCTGACGGAACTCAAAGCCTTGGAAGTGGCGAAAGCCCTGTCGACCAATCCGAAGCTGCTGCTGCTGGACGAAGTGCTGGCCGGCCTGGAAACCAACGGCAAGCGCGCCTTCATGAACATGCTGAAGGATTTGCACAAGGAGTTCGCAGTCGGGATCGTGATCATCGAACACGACATCGAGACCATCAGCAATCTGTGCGAACGCGTCGCCGTGCTGAACTTCGGCGGGCTGATTGCCGAGGGCACGCCGGCCCAGGTGTTCAGCGACCCGGCCGTCATCAAGAGTTATACGGGAGGCTGAGATGTTAGAAGTTCAAAACGTACGCGCGGGCTACGGCGCCATCAACGTGCTGTGGGACCTGTCGCTCAGCGTCCAGCCAGGCAAGCTGACCACCATCATCGGCCAGAACGGCGCCGGCAAGACCACCCTGCTGCGCGCCATCATGGGCCTGATCCCGGTGTCGCAGGGGTCGATCACCCTGGATGGCAAGCCGCTCAACGGCATGCCGACCTGGGACATGAACCTGGTCTCGATGGCCATGATCCCGGAAGGCCGCATGGTCTTCCGCGACATGACGGTCGAGGAAAACCTGATGATGGGCGCCTTCTCGCCACAGCATCGCGCAGGCGCCGCGGCCAACCTGGAAAAATCGTATGTCATGTTCCCGCGCCTGCGCGAACGCCGCAAGCAGCTGGCCGGTTCGCTCTCGGGCGGCGAGGCGCAGATGCTGGCCATGGCGCGCGGCCTGATGAGCGACCCGAAGGTCCTGATCATCGACGAGCCTTCGCTCGGCCTGGCGCCGGTGATGGTGAACGAACTGTTCGAGATTCTGGGACGCCTGAAGCAGGATGGCCGCACCATCATCCTGGTCGAGCAGAACACCCACCGCGCGGTGGGCGTGGCCGACCACGTGTACCTGATGCAGAGCGGGAAAGTGGTGCTGTCGCAGGCCGCGTCCGAGGTCAGCCTGGACCACCTGCACGATCTGTATTTCGCGCGCTGATCGGAGTGTTTTGATATGAGTCTGTTGGAAGAATACGGTCCGCGCGAGTCGATGGAATACGACGTGGTGATCGTCGGCGGCGGGCCTGCGGGCTTGTCGGCCGCGATCCGCCTGAAGCAGCTGGCCGCCGACAAGGGCCAGGAAGTGTCGGTCTGCGTGCTGGAAAAAGGCGGAGAAATCGGCGCCCACATCCTGTCGGGCGCGGTGATGGACCCGATTGCGCTCAATGAACTCTTCCCGAACTGGAAAGAGCTCGGGGCGCCGCTGCACACCCCAGTGACCGAAGACCAAGTGCTGTTCCTCACCGAGACCAAGGCGATCCGCACGCCCGGTTTCATGGTGCCGAAGATGCTGACCAATCACGGCAACTACGTGATTTCGCTGGCGAATGTGACGCGCTGGCTGGGCCAGCAGGCCGAAGCGCTGGGCGTCGAGATCTTCCCCGGCTTCCCTGCCGCCGAAATCCTCTACAACGAGGATGGTTCGGTGAAAGGCGTCGCCACCGGGAACATGGGGGTGAAGCGCGATGGCGAACCGGGGCCGGACTTCCAGCTCGGGATGGAGCTGCATGCGAAGTACACCTTCTTCGCCGAAGGTTCACGCGGCCACCTCGGCAAGCAGCTGATGGCCAAGTATGAGCTGAACAAGGACGCCGACCCGCAAACCTACGGCATCGGCATCAAGGAGCTGTGGGAGATCGACCCAGCGAAACACAAGCCGGGCCTGGTGATCCACACGGCCGGCTGGCCGCTCGATAACGACACCTACGGCGGCTCCTTCCTGTATCACCTGGAGAACAACCAGGTGGCGGTGGGCTTCGTGGTGGGCCTGGCCTACCAAAACCCGTATCTGTCGCCGTACGAGGAATTCCAGCGCTATAAAACGCATCCGGCGATCCGTCACTTCTTTGAGGGCGGCAAGCGCATCTCGTATGGTGCGCGCGCGATCACGGCGGGCGGGCTGCAGTCGCTGCCGAAAACCGTGTTCCCGGGCGGCTGCCTGATCGGCTGCGATGCGGGCTTCCTGAACACCAGCCGCATCAAGGGCAGCCATGGTGCGATCAAGACCGGCATGCTGGCGGCGGAATCGGCCTTTGCGGCGCTGGGCGCGGGGCGCCAGCACGATGAATTGAGCAGCTACCCGGTCGCCTTCAAGCAATCGTGGCTGCACGAAGAACTGTACGTTGCCCGCAACTTCAAGCCGTGGATGAGCAAGGGCCTGTACCTGGGCACCGTCATGACCGGCATCGACCAGATGGTCTTCAAGGGCAAGGCGCCCTGGACCCTGCGCCACAAGCACGCGGACCACGAGTGTTTGCGCCCGGCTTCGGACTTCCAGCCGATCGTGTATCCGAAGCCGGACGGGAAGCTCACCTTCGACAAGCTGTCGTCGGTGTTCATCTCGAACACGAACCACGCCGAAGACCAGCCGGTGCACCTGACGCTGAAGAACCCGGCCGTGCCGGTGCAGATCAACCTGGCCAAGTATGCGGGACCGGAGGGGCGCTACTGCCCTGCCGGCGTGTACGAGTACGTGAAGAGCGACGCGGGCGAGGACCGCCTGCAGATCAACGCCCAGAACTGCGTGCACTGCAAGACCTGCGACATCAAGGACCCGACCCAGAACATCGTCTGGGTGACGCCGGAAGGCGGCGGCGGCCCGAACTACCCGAACATGTAAACCATTTTTGAAGAAGAGACCATCATGACCAAAACGGCTTTCCACTGGGACGACCCCCTGCTGCTCGACCAGCAACTGACCGACGACGAGCGCATGGTGCGCGACGCGGCCGCTGCCTACTGCCAGGACAAGCTGCAGCCACGCATCCTCGATGCCTTCCGCCACGAGACCATGGACACCTCGATCTTCCGCGAGATGGGCGAACTGGGTCTCCTCGGCCCGACCATTCCGGAACAGTACGGCGGCCCTGGGCTGAATTACGTCGCCTACGGCCTGATCGCGCGCGAAGTCGAGCGCGTGGACTCGGGCTACCGCTCGATGATGAGCGTGCAGTCGTCGCTGGTGATGGTGCCGATCTACGAGTTCGGCAACGAAGCGACCAAGCAGAAGTATCTGCCGAAGCTGGCCACCGGCGAATGGATCGGCTGTTTCGGTTTGACGGAACCGAACCACGGTTCGGACCCGGGTTCGATGGTGACCCGTGCGCGCAAAGTGGACGGTGGTTACTCTCTGACCGGCTCGAAGATGTGGATCACGAATTCGCCGGTGGCGGATGTGTTCGTGGTGTGGGCCAAGGACGATGAAGGCGCGATCCGCGGCTTCGTGCTGGAAAAGGGTATGGAAGGTCTGTCGGCTCCTGCGATTCACGGCAAGTTCGGCCTGCGTTCGTCTATCACCGGCGAGATCGTGATGGACAATGTGTTCTGCCCTGAAGAGAATGCCTTCCCGGACGTGCGCGGCCTGAAGGGTCCGTTCACCTGCCTGAACTCGGCGCGCTATGGCATCGCCTGGGGTGCGCTGGGTGCGGCCGAAGCCTGCTGGCATACGGCGCGCCAGTACACCATGGACCGCAACCAGTTCGGTAAACCCCTGGCGGCGAACCAGCTGGTGCAGAAGAAACTGGCCGACATGCAGACCGAGATCACCCTGGGCCTGCAAGGCTGCCTGCGCCTGGGCCGCATGAAAGACGAAGGCACGGCGGCGGTCGAGATCACCTCGATCATGAAGCGCAATTCGTGCGGCAAGTCGCTGGATATCGCTCGTACCGCACGCGACATGCTGGGCGGGAATGGTATTTCGGACGAGTTCGGGATCATTCGCCACATGGTGAACCTGGAGGTGGTGAATACCTATGAAGGTACGCATGATATTCATGCACTGATACTGGGTCGTGCACAAACCGGTATTGCTGCGTTCTAAGCCCTGCCCTACGAAAAACGCCGGCTGCGATTTATGTCGCGCCGGCGTTTCTTATTTGGGACTTCAACTCAAAAGACGGCTCTGATCCGTGCTGATGCTTCTGGCCTGGCTATGTAGGCGATCGCATTGGCAGTCAATGCTAGGTCAGTTTCTTGAACACGATATACGCGAGATAGAGCGAGGTTTCGCGCCACAGGAAGTTGCTCCAATAACGCCATGATTGGTAGCGGCTCGACGTCGTGGGTGCCGGCTTTGCGTGCAATCCGATATCGGTAGCCATGCGCATGGCTCTGCGCATGTGGAGCGGATCGCTCACCACGAGCACCGTGTCCAGCCTCGCCGTTGTCATCAACTTCTTTGCATTGGTCAGGTTTTGCCACGTGCTGCGGGATTCGGTGTCGAGCAGAATGGCCTTGGCGGGGATGCCGTGAGCCAGTGCAAATTTCCGGCCTACTTCCGCTTCCGTCAAATAGCCTGGTTTCGGCGTCCCGCCCGTGAAGATGATCCAGCGTACCCTCCCCGTCTGGTAGAGCATCAGTGCTTCGTTGAGGCGCTCGCGGTACACAGGAGATGGCTGGTCGCCCCAGGCGGCAGCGCCGAGTACGACCGCCGCATCGGCCGGTTCGTCTGAACGTTCATTTCCAAACTCCGCGACTCGCCAGGCGGCGATGCCGTAGCCCAGCACGATCGCCAACACGACCAGGAACACGAACTTGCCCAATGCGAGCCATATTTTTGAAATCATTGTTTTGCTAATTCCAGGAGGCGCACCCCGATTATCTTGAAGAGCACCAGCTCCTCTGCAGAAGGGTTTTCCCGCCCAAAGACGATGCGCGGCATATAGCCCGATCACGCTCAGGGCCAAGGACCGCATCTCGGTATTGTAACAATGCATTAACTTGACTGCTGAATGAACGCTGGCGCCAAGTCGCGACCAGGGGATCGAAGATTCGGCCGGCGCGAAGGCTTTGCTTACTCGGTAGCGTCGGTGAACTCGACGATGATCTTCCCAATGCTGGTGGTCTGTGCGCTCTCGAACTCGAGGATGCTGTCGCGGTACTTCGGATTCGTGATCCGGATCGTATGCCTTCCCGGCGTCAGCGCCAGGCGCCTGAGTGGCGGGCTGACACCATGTTCGACCCCATCCACATAAACGACTCCCCAAGGCACGATTTGCAGTTGGTAGCTGGCCTTGCCCGGCACCGCGCTTGGCAGCAAGGCTGAACGCGCGCGGACGGCGGCGACGTCCTTCGGTGGCGGCGCTGCGGCAGCGCGGGCGGACGCGGCTGGCGGGCCCTTTGCCGCCACGCTGCCGCTTGCAGCGGCCGGACTGGACTTGACCCGGGTCGTGCCGTCCTGCGGATCGGTACCTCCACTTAGTGTCGCGCCCTGCGACGAGGAGCCAGAGGCAGGATTAGCGACAGGATCGCTTGCCGGATTCCCGTTCAGGCCAGGGTCCGTAATGCTCGCCGTGCCGCCGACCGCGCTGCCCGTTGCATCGGGCGCTGTCACGGGTGCGTCGGTATGGCCCGGATCGTCTGGCGCAGCGTTGGCGATGTGGGCCGTCGGCGCTTCGGTAGACGCAGTCCCCGTGGAGGCGGCGCCGGAATCCGCCGCTGGCAGACCCTGATGCGAGGAAGCGGCGGCCTGCGGCGCCGTCGACACCACATGCTCGCGCGGGCCGGGATTGCGCAATTGAGTAGACAACAACAGGACGACCATGACTGCAATCGCTCCGCCACCGGCTGCGAAGGCCCAGCGCTGGCCGCGGCGCGCACCCGCACGATGCACTCCGACGTTTGCGTCCTGCGCGTCCGGTGGTGCAGACGCGGCGGCCAACAAGGGCCCCGATGGTAACTGCGCCGATGTGGACGCGGTTGACGGCAAGCCCGGCACAACTGGCGCGCCCACTACCCCGGTGGCGCTGTCGTCGGCCGCACCTGTAGGCACACTGCCGATAGCGGCCACGGATGCATTAGGCACGGCAACCATGCCGGATCCGCTCACCCCGGTCATGACCGGTGCAGCGAGGTCGTTGCCGCGCGGCGCTGGCACCTCGGACGCGGTGACGGCGCCGGCTGGCGGCGCGGACGCAGCGATGCCGAGCATGCTGCGCACCGCATCGACACAAGGCGGGCGCCGCGCCGGATCCGGGTCCATACAGGCATCGACGGTAGCAATCAGGGCGGCACCATAGCCATCGGCGCGTCCGGCCAACGGCCCGGTGGGTGCGAGCTCTTTAGTGATGGCGTAGTGGATGACGCGCGCCAGTGCCGTCAAGTCGTCGGCCTGGCGCGACTCGGGTGCCGGAGCGGCATCGATATCGTCCGAGATCAGCAAGGGCTCGCCGTTCGCATGAAACACGATGGTATCGGGCGTGATGACGCGGTGCGGCATGTGCATCGCGTACTGGAGTTCGAGCGATTGCAGGATCTTACGGAAGATCTTGCGGCACCAGGCATCGTTCACCTGCTCGGAACTGTACTCGACGACATCCCTGACGCTTCGGCCTTCGAGGTCTTGCTGCGCGAATCCGGATGAAATTGGACTGGTCATGGTTTGCGAGCCACATAGCTCATCTCTGCCGGATCATGCCAGATTTGCAGGATCGGCGCCCATCGGTCGACCTCAAGCGTGCGGGACAGTCTCCAGTATTTGGCATGAATTAGGAAGATGCTGTCGATACACCGAATCGATGGATCGTGAGCTAGGCTCAGGTCTGAAATTCGGACACGGCCTCAGCTTTATGCTAGTTTGGCTTGACCTCAGCACTAGTTGGCCGCATGGACCTAATTGGTTAAGGACGAGCTCGTGTCTGGATGTCAGACCTGAGGTGACCCGGCTTATGCAGTTTGCGTCGCACCTGATTTTTCCAGCAACGTTCGCAATATCGGTATAGATCAACGACATCCGTGTCGTCTTCGACCTCAGGTTTCGCTTCCAGCGTTGCAAGATCTGGCCGCGCCCGTTTTCGATCGAGCGAAGATCTTATCGCCAGCATTGGCGGTGAGTCTGGCACTAAGCTCAGACTGAAAGATAACGCATGAGCTCTAAGCTAAGTTCGCGCGCTGGAGCTTGAGAATGACAAGTGTCCAAGAGCGAACCACCAGAAGCCCGCCCAACGATTGAAAACTAAACGCAAGCGAACGGTCGTGCAAGAGCGTAGGCATATTGAGGACATTCGCATATCTCAATGAAGTAGTCTCCGGCGAAGGTATGCGTTGCGCATAATTGTTCGTTTCTTAAGCAACGGCGGAGCTGTACCGCCATCGTAGAAAATACCTTAGCTATAAAAATTTATGCCACTACCCCTTGCATGGACGCCTAAAAACCAGCAATATTGCCCTATCTCAAGCTCTCCACTCTGGTCAAAATTTATCTACCACCTCCTTGTGCAATTTGAAGGGTTAAATTGAATAACAGCAACGGTGTCAACTTTCGTTTTCGTCGTAACGACAGCATTGGAACTGCTGACGCAGAATCAGACGATAAGTATATTTCTGACTGTTTTATCGAAACCGGCGACCTTGATGCACTTTTGGATTTTGCTAGTCCCAAAAGGATTATTGTTGGAAGGACAGGCTCCGGCAAAAGCGCGTTAGTCCGGAAGCTCAGGGAAGTTGAAGAAAATGTGATTGAACTGCCGCCGCAAAATTTATCATTAGCCTACATAGCCAACTCTGATATTCTCAAGTTTTTCGAGGCCGCCGGAGTTAACCTCGATTTATTTTATCAACTCCTATGGAAGCACGTTCTCACTGTTGAGCTATTAAAAAATAAATATAAAATCAAGAACGAAGATCAAAAGAAGAGTTTCTTAGCAAATCTTTTTTCTAGCATCAACAAGGATCGTTCAAAAGAACAGGCTATCAATTATCTGAGGGAGTGGGGTGAAAAGTTTTGGGAGGAAACAGAGTATCGCGTAAAAGAGCTCACAACGAAAGTCGAATCCGACCTTAAAGCATCGCTCGGGCCCACAATGGGTGACGTTAAACTCGATTTTTCTGCCGGAAAGAAGCTTTCAGAAGAGCAGAAACAAGAAGTCATTCAGCACGGGAGAAAAGTAGTAAATCAAATTCAGATCAAAGCTCTCTCAGATGTAATAAGGGTCTTATCTGAAGATATCTTCAACGATCCGCAAAAGCGTTATTTTATTACCATTGACGGGTTAGATGAACATTGGGTCGAAGATTCACTTCGCTATAAGTTGATACGCGCACTTATCGAAACGGTTCGATCGTTTCAAAAAATAAGGTTTGTGAAAGTTGTTATTTCGTTGAGGGTTGACTTGCTAAGCCGCGTCATAACCGCAACGAGAGACTCGGGCTTTCAAGAAGAAAAATACGAGTCGCTTTATCTTAAATTAAAATGGTCAAAGAGTCAGATTGAAGATTTGCTTGACCTTCGAATCGCAAAGTTGGTCCGTGAACGTTACACCTCACGCGCCGTCAAATTGCGGGAGTTGTTTCCTAACAAGGTTGGGAAGACAAATTTTTTGGATTACCTCACAGAGAGAACGTTCTATCGGCCGCGTGATGCAATCTTGTTTGTAAACGCTTGCCTAGAGCACGCAGAGGGTCGAAACACTGTGACAGCACAATGTGTCTCGGATGCCGAGGGTGAGTACTCAAGCAAACGGCTAGTATCTCTTCAGGAAGAATGGGGAGCGACGTTCCCGAATTTAACTAGATATACGCATCTACTGCTACGAAAGCCTGCATCATTTAAATTCAGCTTAATCTCAAAAGATGTTCTTCAAGATTTATTGTTTTCTGAATTCGAAGACGATCTAGAAAGCCATGACCCAGTTATTCGCGCAATTTCGGATTTAGTAGTGAATGGCAAAGGCACAACACATTCTGCCGCCCAAGTTTTATTTGAGATATTTTACTTAGTTGGCTTAATTGGAATTAAACCAGATTCCACTAGCGGAACCTACTGGTCCTTCCATAACGCCGAGGGGCCGAGTTCGGGAGCGATTAAGCCTAGCTCTACGGCTTATGTGCATCCAACTTTCTGGCGAACATTCGGGACACGAGTCGCAGAATAAGATCTTATTAGCTCAGCATTCGCGAATTCAATGCAGTAGCAATGAAGTTGAGCGTTAAGTCTCGTCTGGTCGTGAGTCTGTTTGAAGAATAATTCGCGATGCTTCTTCTGCCATTCATTGAGCGCCAGAATCGATGTCCTGCTTTCAATGACGTAGTGCGGAATTTGATAGGTCTACAGTTTTAAGTAGTTTAGCAACGCCGTCTCCAGAGTGGCCCGACTGTCAATGCGAGTCTATTGCAGCAGTTCGCCGATGCGACCATTGACGCCAACGTGCACGCCTCTTTTCGCGGGTGACGTAGTTGCACCAAGCGACACTCTGCAGGCATGGCTGCGCAGACCACATTGAAGGCGGGGCTGCCGATAGGCTTCTCATCTTTGATTATAAAGCGATCTGCGGATTTAGAGCCGTTACCAGTTAAGATCTTGGTGATTTTAATTAGTAAAACGAGCGTAAGCTGGCGAAAGAGATCGGTCCCGCTGTTGTCCGTCATGTTGCTGCAAACTCGCATGAACGCCCAGTGTATGGCTCGGTCAATGGCGGCAAACAAGTAGCGCCGCGAAGTTTCGTCTGGCATCTGTGGCAAGTACTTGATGTCGATGCGACGAAGACGAGGGCCAGCTACTGGAAACGTTGGAGCGTTGCACAGGAAATGATCGCCAAAAAAAGATGAAGAGCAGGGTTAAGTTATCTTTGAAGGGACTCAATCAATCAAAACGGCATCGATAAAGCTCTAGCACTGCTTGAACCCAAAAGTTTCATCTCAATTGGCTACATTGTTGGGTCTACAACGTGTGGCCTGCAATTAAAACAACCTGATCGGAGACAAAGTGATCGATATCCCAACCTATAAACGCCTTGGCTCTTTAGAGCAATACGTACCGACTATTTTAGCCGAATTTAAGCACCTCCTGCGGGCGAAGGAAGTTGCCCTGGAATGGTCGTCACGCTTATTTAATACATTGAACGTTACTCAGGTCGACCCGTACACGATTGACGCAACATACGTGAACACAACCGTTCGCCTTCAACTTTACTTAGGGTACAAAGACAACAGGGTGAGTGGCCGAGTGGTATGTTTGCACATGTATTTGGTAGGTGCGAAGCAGTACTGCGACGTTCTCGGGGAGTTCAATTTCGACCAATCTGGTCGAACCGACATGGGGATTGACGAACAAGGTAACGTGCGCCTTATGGATGGTCATGCTGACGAAATCATTGCTGTGTGGCTGAACAAAGCCATGGAGCACGGTCTACACGCATCACAAGAAACAAAAATTTAAGTCGTCTTTGGACGGCATAATCGATAAAGCAGCGGCCGCGTCCTAATAGCAGCTAGGATTTAACAATCCTTTTTGGAGCTGATACGCAATATGTTTGAGAACCTTTTGAAAACGCTGCATGGACTTTCCGAAACGAGTGCGATCTCTGTTCCTGTCAGCACGGACTGTAAGGGGTATATCGACAAAGAATGCCCTAAAGAAGGGTGTTTGTTTCACTTCAAGGTTAAAGCGGAAGATTGGACCGCAATTGGGCGCGGCGCTATGGTGACCTGCCCTATGTGTGGTCATAAGGCGCATACTGAGAGCTGGTACACGACCGACCAAATTAGTGAAGCGCAAGGTCAAGCGGTCGCTAGCTTTCAGGGGGCGATAAATAGTGCAATGCGCGAAGATGCGCAAGGTTTTAATAGCCACCAATCCAGAAATAGCCTTGTGAAGATGTCCATGAGTGTGAGCGGGGCGAGTACGTCATACTCTACCATCATCGTTCCGATCGAAGCTGCAGAGGCGATGGAACTCGAGATCACCTGTGAGCAGTGCGCGACTCGATTTGCAGTTGTAGGATCGGCATTCTTTTGCCCAACATGTGGGTACAACTCAGCCGAACGAATGTTTGATGATGCGCTACGTAAGCTCGAAGTAAAGATATCGTCGACTGAAATTGTGCGTGAAGCGATTGAACGCGCTTCCGGGAAGGATGCGGGCGCAATTGCAGCGAAGTCGATGCTGGAATCTTGCTTGCCCGACGGTGTTGTCGCATTCCAAAAGCTTGCGGAAGCACTTTACATGAGATTGCTGGGTGTTCGACCAGCGTCTACTAATGTATTTCAACGGCTCGCTGACGGTAGTGATTTGTGGAAGAGAGCAGTAGGTTATAGTTACGAGGACTGGCTTTTACCTAACGAACTTTCACGCCTTCGTATTCTCTTTCAGCAGCGTCACTTGCTTGCGCATTCGGAAGGCATCGTCGATGCAAAGTATCTTTCGAATACAAACGATCCAAACTATCGTGAAGGTCAAAGAATTGTCGTGGTTAAGCAAGACGTTGAAGACCTTAAAAGAATTCTCGAGAAACTTGCACAAGCCATGCGCGCAGCAGTCGCTAAGTAATCGCAGCATAAACTATTCTAGCCCTACATAATCCATTACGTCTCGTTTGGGTGTATTAGTATTGCGACAGGAAGTATAACAACGAAAGCCTCGCAATGCGGGGCTTTCGCTTTCTACCTTGTTACGCGTGATTGGCGCTCTAATCGGATGGGTTGTACAACCGCAAAGTACCCGAGCATTCCGAATAAAACACAAGGTTGCTTCGTTTCCGATAACGACCTCGATCATTGCTTCCGCTGCCACTGCGGCACATTCGATGTACCCAAGTATGCTTTGATTTGCACTTGACCCTGAGTCTGCTGGGATGCAGTGAGTGATAGGCTAGAAGAACAGGTTTGTATTAGCTAGCTACTGCGCTATCATTGCGCCCTTTGTCCATACAAGCTGTCCACCCAAGGTAACAATGTGTTCGATGTTCTTTCCCTCGACGTAGACGCCGCCATCAAGACCCTCGTGCTCACGCTCGACCTGGTCGGCACCTTCGTCTTCGCCCTCTCCGGCGCCACAGCCGGCGCGCGCCGCCGGCTCGATATCTTCGGCGTCTTAGTGCTCTCGTTTGTCGCCGCCAACTCCGGCGGTATCGTGCGCGACCTCCTGATCGGCGCTACGCCCCCTGCCGCAATCAGCGACTGGCGCTACCTGGCCGTCTCGCTGCTGGCCGGCGTCGTGATCTTCTTCTGGTACCCCATCATCAACCGCCTGCAAAGCCCGGTGCTGTTCTTCGATGCGGTAGGGTTGGCCCTGTTCTGCGTGGCGGGTTCGCAAAAGGCGCTGGTGTTCGGGCTGGAGCCGATGATGGCGGCGCTATTGGGCATGCTGACCGGGATCGGCGGCGGCATCGCGCGCGACGTGCTGCTGTCGAACGTGCCGGGTGTCTTCAGGTCGGATATCTATGCGGTGGCGGCGCTGGCCGGCGCCAGCGTGGTGGTGATCGGCCACGTGCTGGGCTGGCCGACGACGGCGACTGCCTGCGCCGGTGCGGCACTGTGCCTGGGACTGCGCCTGGCCGCAATCCACTACGGCTGGCATTTGCCGACGGCGCGCTGGCCCGAAAAGACCGAAGCGCACCGCGACGAAGAGCGCTGACGAAAAGCGCTGATCAGAGCGTCGTCACGAACTCCGAAGGATGCGGCCGTTCGCGCGGCGGCCGTGGATCGCTCGCCGTGCCGAACGCCAGGAAGCAGACCGCTTCCTCGTGCGGCGCCAGGCGCAGCAAGCTGCGCATGCCTTCGGTGCCCATCGCCGCCCCACTCGCCAATCCGCTCGAAAAGCCGAGCGCCTGCGCCATGGTCAGCATGTTTTGCACCGCGCAGCCGAGCGACACCAGCTTTTCACTCTTTGGAATCCGGCGCGCTTCGGGATCGTCGCTGAGCACCGCCACCATCAGGCACGGCGCATGGAAGGCCTTGTCGCGGGCACGCGATCGCGCCTCTTCGTCACTGTCGGGATCGCGCTCGGCCAGCGACTGCGCGAATACCTCGCCCAGGTCGGCGCGACGCGCATCGGGCACCAGGATAAAACGCCAGGGCCGCAACAGCCCATGGTCCGGCACCTGTGCCGCCCCTTCGAAAATGCGTTCCAGCGAAGCCGCATCCGGCCCGGGTGCGGACAAGCGGCGTGGCGGATAATTGCGGCGCCCCGCCAGCGCAGCCCAGAGTTCCTCGTTCACCTCGATCATGCTTCGGACGCGGTGACGTCGAGACCGAGATGCTGCGGGTGCGTGTAGCAAACGAAGTCGCGCCCACGCGCAAACGCCAGCAAGGTCATGCCGGCCTTTTCCGCCAACTCGACGGCTGCCAGCGTCGGCGCCGACATGCCGACCAGCGCCGGCACCCCGGCCATCACCGCCTTCTGCGCCATCTCGAAACTCACGCGGCTGGTGATCAGGAAAAAGCCATCCTCGGGCGAACACTTCGCGCGCGCCATGGCCCCGATCACCTTGTCCAGCGCATTGTGGCGGCCGACGT
Source organism: Massilia sp. IC2-278 (assembly GCF_020708045.1). GTDB lineage: Bacteria > Pseudomonadota > Gammaproteobacteria > Burkholderiales > Burkholderiaceae_D > Telluria. Next base: position 36,451 of record NZ_JAJFES010000019.1, on the reverse strand, counting down.
CCTCGCGCACGATGCGCAACGAGCCATCCATCCCGCACCAGGCAGCCGCGTGGGCCGCGCCGGTCAGCCGCGTCAACTGCTGCTCGGCGCCGATGGCACCCAGCGCCGCACGCACGCCTGCCGCATGAAATCCAATCGCCGGCGCCAGCACACGCTCGGGCCGCCGCACCTGCTCCAGGCTATCCACCCCGCACAGCCCGCAGCCGGTACGCCCGGCCAGCACGCGCCGCCTTTCCTTCAATCCGACAAAGGCCGACGACGCAATCTCCAGCTGCACCGCGATCCCCTGCCCGCCCTGCTCGACCTCGATGCCATAGCAGGCGGCAGCCGAATCGATGATCCCTTCGCTCAGCGAAAAGCCCAGCGCGAAGTCTTCCAGGTCGGCTGGCGTCGCCATCATCACCGCATGCGACAGGCCGTTGTAGACCAGCGCCACCGGCACCTCGTCGACCACCATGTCGGCAGTCTCGGCCAGCACGCCGCCGCGCATGCGCAGCACGTCGCGCGAGCGGGCAGTCGGCACGGAAACGTCCTCTTCCGAGTTAATCAGATTTGTCATTTTTTTAACGCAAACGCCCGAAATTGCGTTTCGGTCATTGTGGAAACTACGTATTTGAGCAGTTTAGAGGAAATATTCATCAATTTTAGCATTCATCAGTGTATGTCCAAGGTGTAAGCTAGCGCCCTCGTTTCCTGTGAGAAGGATTTTTGATGAACCAGATGTCTCGCCGCCAGTTCCTTAAGGTATCTGGCGCCACCATCGCGGGTTCGAGCCTGGCGCTGCTCGGCTTTGCTCCGGCTACGGCACTCGCCGAAGTCCGGCAGTACAAGCTCGCCCGCACCACCGAAACCCGTCAAACCTGCCCGTACTGCTCCGTCGGTTGCGGCATCCTGATGTACGGCCTTGGCGATGGCGCCAAGAACGCCGCCGCATCCATTATCCACATCGAAGGCGATCCCGACCACCCGGTTAACCGCGGCACCCTGTGCCCGAAGGGCGCTTCCCTGGTGGACTTCATCCACAGCCCGAGCCGACTGCTCGAGCCGGAATACCGCAAGCCGGGCGGCACCGAATGGACCAAGATTTCCTGGGACCAGGCGCTGGACCGTATCGCTACGCTGATGAAGGAAGACCGCGACGCCAACTTCATCGAGAAGACGGCAGACGGCAAGGTCGTGAACCGCTGGCTGACCACCGGCATGCTGGCCGCATCGGCCGGCAGCAATGAAACCGGATACATTACCCACAAGACCGTGCGGTCTTTGGGCATGCTGACATTCGATAACCAGGCGCGTGTTTGACACGGTCCGACGGTGGCAGGTCTTGCCCCGACGTTTGGCCGTGGAGCGATGACGAATCACTGGGTCGACATCAAGAATGCAGATGTCATCCTCGTCATGGGCGGCAATGCCGCTGAAGCACACCCTTGTGGTTTCAAATGGGTCACCGAAGCAAAGGCCCACAATAAAGCGAAGCTGGTCGTGGTCGACCCGCGCTTTACCCGTACCGCGTCCGTTGCAGACTATTACGTCGCGACGCGTACCGGCACGGACATCGTGTTCCTGGGCGCGATCGTCAATTACCTGCTGACGACCGACAAGATCCAGCACGAATACGTCCGCAATTACACGGACATGCCTTTCATCGTGCGCGAAGATTTCGCCTTCAATGACGGCATTTATTCCGGCTACGACGAAGCAGCCGGTAAATACGCAGACAAATCGAGCTGGAACTACGAGATCGGCGAAGACGGTTACGCCAAGGTCGACCCGACCCTGAGCCATCCGCGCTGCGTGTACCAGTTGATGAAGAAACACTATTCCCGTTACACGACGGAGATGGTGGAAAAGATTTGCGGCGTGTCGCCTGCGCAGTTCCAGAAGGTTGCCGATGCACTGGCGTCGACCGCCGTGCCTGGCCGCGCCGGTACCATCCTGTACGCACTGGGCTGGACCCACCACTCCACCGGCGCCCAGACCATTCGCCTCGGCGCCATGGTCCAGCTGCTGCTGGGTAACATGGGTATCGCCGGCGGCGGCATGAACGCGCTGCGCGGCCACTCGAACATCCAGGGCCTGACCGACCTCGGCCTGATGTCGAACCTGCTGCCGGGCTACATGACCCTGCCGAACGAAGCCGAACAGGACTTCGACGCCTACATCAAGGCGCGCGCACCGCAGGCCCTGCGTCCGAACCAGCTCAGCTACTGGAGCAACTACAAGAAGTTCCACGTCTCCTTCATGAAGTCGTGGTGGGGCGATGCCGCAACCCAGGAAAACAACTTCGCGTTCGACTACCTGCCGAAGCTGGACAAGCCGTACGACCTGCTGCAAGCCATCGAGCTGATGAACCAGGGCAAGATGAACGGTTACATCTGCCAGGGCTTCAACGTGCTGGCGTCCGCCCCGAACAAGGCCAAGGTACAGGCCGGTCTGTCGAAGCTGAAGTTCCTGGTCGTGATGGACCCGCTGGAAACGGAAACGGCCGAATTCTGGAAGTCGCATGGCGAATTCCACGACGTCGACCCGACCCAGATCCAGACCGAAGTCTTCCGCCTGCCGACCACCTGCTTCGCTGAAGAACGCGGCTCGCTGGTCTCGTCCTCGCGCGTGCTGCAGTGGCACTGGCAAGGCGCGGAACCGCCGGGCAAGGCACGTTCGGACATCGAGATCATGTCGGAACTGTTCCTGCGCATGAAAGGCGCCTACCAGAAGGATGGCGGCAAGTTCCCGGACCCGATCCTGAACCTGACCTGGAACTACGCCCGTCCGCACAGCCCGACCCCGGAAGAACTCGCCATGGAGTTCAACGGCAAGGCGCTGGCCGACGTGCTCGACCCGAAAGACCCGACGAAAGTGTTGGCGAAAAAGGGCGAGCAGCTGGCAGGCTTTGCGCAATTGCGCGACGACGGCAGCACCGCTTCGGGCTGCTGGATCTTCGCGGGTTCGTGGACGCAAGCCGGTAACCAGATGGGCCGCCGCGATAACAGCGACCCGACCGGCATCGGCAATACGCTGAACTGGGCCTGGGCCTGGCCGGCGAACCGCCGCGTGCTGTACAACCGCGCGTCCTGCGATACGCAGGGTAAGCCGTTCGATCCGAAGCGCAAGCTGATCGGCTGGAACGGTGCGGCCTGGACCGGCGCCGACGTGCCCGACTTCAAGGTCGACGAGAACCCGGTGGGCGGCATGAACCCGTTCATCATGAATGCCGAAGGCGTGGCGCGCTTCTTTGCCCGCGGCATGATGAACGAGGGTCCCTTCCCCGAGCACTACGAGCCGTTCGAGAATCCGGTTGGCAAGAACCTGATGCACCCGAACAATGCCCGTGCGACCAGCAACCCTGGCGCGCGCGTGTTCCCGGAAGACCGCAAGCAGATGGGTACGGCGGCCGAGTTCCCGATCGTGGCGACCACCTATCGTCTGACCGAGCACTTCCACACCTGGACCAAGCATGCCCGCCTGAACGCGATCATCCAGCCGGAACAGTTCGTGGAAATCGGCGAAGCCCATGCCAGGACGATTGGCGTGGTGGCGGGCGACCACGTGAAAGTGACGTCGAAACGCGGCCACATCATCGCCAAGTGCATCGTCACCAAGCGTATCAAGGCATTGAAGATCGACGGCAAGGAAACCTTCACGATCGGTATCCCGATTCACTTTGGCTTCAAGGGACTGACCAAGCCTGGTTATTTGACCAACACCCTGACCCCCGTTGTGGGCGACGGTAACTCGCAGACACCGGAATTCAAATCCTTCCTGGTGAAAGTCGAGAAGGCTTGAGGACCGGAGAATAGATATGGCACTACAATCGTTGGACATCAAACGGGTCTCGGCCACCACCGTGACCCCGCCTACCGCGCGTTCGCCGGTGGGCGGCAGCGTCGCCAAGCTGATCGACGCCTCGAAATGCATCGGCTGCAAGGCTTGCCAGACCGCCTGCATGGAGTGGAACGACATCCGCGACGAAGTGGGCGTGAACTCGGGCATCTATGACAACCCGACCGACCTGACCCCGAAGTCGTGGACGGTGATGCGTTTCGCCGAGCACGAGAACGAAGACGGCAACCTCGAGTGGCTGATCCGCAAGGACGGCTGCATGCACTGCGAGGACCCGGGCTGCCTGAAGGCCTGCCCGTCGCCGGGCGCGATCGTGCAGTACGCGAACGGCATCGTCGACTTCCAGCAGGAAAACTGCATCGGGTGCGGCTACTGCGTGACGGGCTGCCCGTTCGACGTGCCGCGCATTTCGAAGCAGGACAACCGCGCGTATAAGTGCACGCTGTGCTCGGACCGGGTTGCCGTGGGCCAGGAACCGGCCTGCGTCAAGACCTGCCCGACCGGCGCCATCATGTTCGGCACCAAGGAGGACATGAAGACGCACGCGGCCGAGCGCATCGAAGACCTGAAGGAACGCGGCTACAAGAACGCCGGCCTGTACGACCCGGCCGGCGTGGGCGGCACCCACGTGATGTACGTCCTGCATCACGCGAACAAGCCCTCGCTGTACAGCGGCCTGCGCGACAACCCGAGCATCAGCCCGGCCGTCGCCATCTGGAAGGGCTTGGCCAAGCCGCTGGCAATGGCCGGCATGGCTGCCGCCGCAATCGCCGGCCTGTTCCACTACACCCGTGTCGGCCCGAACGAGGTGAGCAAGGAAGAGGAAGCCGAAGCGCTGGCCGCCGCCAAGCAGCTGCAGGGAGAAAAGCATGAAGCGTGAGCTGCGTGACAAGGACGGCAACCCGCTGATCGAGCGCTACAACGCCAATGAACGCAGCAACCATTGGATCACGGCGATCTGCTTCGTGCTGGCCGGCTTGTCGGGCCTGGCCATGTTCCACCCGGTCATGGCCTGGCTGGCGCTGCTGTTCGGCGGCGGCCAGTGGACCCGCATCCTGCACCCGTTCTTCGGGCTGGTGATGTTTGCCGCCTTTGCCGTGCTGGTGGTGCGCTTCTGGCACCACAACCAGTTCGAGCCGGGCGACAAGCAGTGGCTGCGCCAGATTCCGGACGTCCTGAACGGAAACGAGCACGCGCTGCCGAAGGTGGGCCGCTACAACGCCGGCCAGAAGATGCTGTTCTTCACGCTGATCGCCTGCATGGTGTTCCTGCTGCTGACCGGCATCGTGATCTGGCGCGCCTGGTTCTCGCACCTGTTCCCGATCGGCGTGATCCGCCTGTCGGCCGTGCTGCACGCGTTCTTCGCGTTCGTGATCATCGTCTCGATCATCGTGCACGTGTACGCCGGCATCTGGATCAAGGGCACGATGGGCGCCATGGTGCGCGGCACCGTGACCTATGGCTGGGTGCGCAAGCACCATCCGCGCTGGTTCGAGCAGCTGATGCGCAACAAGGGCGGCCGCTAAGGCATCGCCGCGAGCGGATCGAAGCGCCGCCGACGCGCTTCCTCTGCTTGATTTACAATGGGCCGGGTTCGCACACGCGACCCGGCCCTGCTTTTTTCGAGAGATTATTTTGGTACAACGTCTACTCCAACCGGGCGAGATCGAAGGCCTCGATCACAACGCCATCCCACGTCTGCTGCTGCCTCATCCCGCCACCCTGTTCGCCGCACGCGCCACGCGCCTGCGCCAGCTGGCGGCCGGCGAAGTGCCGGGCATTCCCGTCGAAGAAGCCCTGCGCGGCTACCTGAGCCTGATGGCGCAGCTGGCCGATGCCCAGCAGGCCGTGGTATCCGGCAGCGTTGCCGAACAGGTCGAGCTGCCGCCGGACGCGACGATGAAGCTGGCCCACGACCACAACATGCCGCCACTGCCGGTCAGCGGTGCACGCCCGGCCGGCTGGCGCGCCGTGTTCGCCGCCCTGCTCGAAGCACTCAAGCCAGGCGTCGAGGCGTCGCCGCAACTGGCGCCGGCCCTGGCGCTGCTGCGCGGCCTGGGCGATGCGGAACTGGAAGGCATGGCCGACGCCATCCTCAACGGTTATGCCGAGGGCATCGACCCGCTGTGCGCGCCCTTCATCGCCGCCGCCCTGCAAGTGAGCTGGAGCCTGATGGCCTCGCGCCTCGACCCGGCCTGGGCCCAGCCGCTCGTGACCGGCACGCTGTGCCCGGTGTGCGGTTCGCAGCCGGTGGCCAGCGTGGTGCGCATCGGTGGGCAATCGCAGGGTTATCGCTACCTGCACTGCAGCTGCTGCGAAAGCGAATGGCACATGGTGCGCGTGAAGTGCTCGTGCTGCGAAGCCAACGGGAAAGTCGCCTACCAGGGCCTGGTCGGCAAGGATGCCGATCCGCAGGCCGCCAACGTGGCTGCCGCGAACGAGGGCAAGACCCTGGACAAGGCCAACGACCCGACCAAGGTCGCGCGCGCCGAGACCTGCGACGATTGCCACACCTACCGCAAGATCTTCAACCAGGAACACGACTACCACGTGGAGCCGCTGGCCGACGACCTGGCCAGCCTGCTGCTGGACGTACTCGTGTCCGAAGCCGGGTATGCGCGCGCCAGCGGCAATCCGCTGCTCTGGCTGAAGGACGACGCGTGACAGGCGGCGCCGCGCCGATGCCACGCCTGCCGGCCGTGCATGTCCTGCTGGATGCGCCGGGCTGCCAGGCATTGATTGCCGAGTACGGGCGCGAGCAGACCGTGGATTCCTTGCGCGCGTTGCTCGATGCGTTGCGCTCAAGCTTGCGCGACGGCGCTGCGCTCGACCTTGCGCCGGATGCGATCCTGGCCCGGCTAGCCGAGCGCCTGGCCGCGGCAAATGCTTCGCGCCTGCGCCCGGTATTCAATCTCACCGGCACCGTGCTGCACACGAACCTCGGCCGCGCCCTGCTGCCGGACGTGGCGGTGCAGGCGGTGGTCGAGGCGCTGCGCTGGCCGATGAACCTGGAATGGGACATCGACACCGGGAAGCGCGGCGACCGCGACGATCTGGTCGAGGAACAGTTGCGTGCATTGACCGGCGCCGAAGCCGTCACCGTGGTGAACAACAATGCCGCGGCCGTTCTGCTGATGCTCAATGCACTGGGCTCGGGCCGCGAAGTCATCGTCTCGCGCGGCGAACTGGTGGAAATCGGCGGCGCCTTCCGCATCCCCGACATCATGGCGCGTGCCGGCGCCACCCTGCGCGAAGTGGGCACCACGAACCGCACCCACCTGAAGGATTATGCGGAGTTCGCGGGCGAGAACACGGCCCTGCTGCTGAAGGTCCATGCGAGTAACTACGCAATCACCGGTTTTACGAAGGAAGTGAGCGTGGCCGAACTGGTGCCGCTGTCGCGCGAGCGCGGGATTCCGATTGCCGTCGATCTCGGCAGCGGCACCTTGGTCGACCTGGAACGCTACGGTTTGCCGCACGAGACGACCGTGAAAGAAACCATTGCAGCCGGCGCCGATCTCGTGACCTTCAGCGGCGACAAGCTGCTGGGCGGGCCGCAGTGCGGCATCATCGCCGGGCGCGCCGACCTGATTGCCAAGATCAAGAAGAATCCCTTGAAGCGCGCGCTGCGCGTGTCGAAGCTGACCCTGGCCGCGCTGGAACCGGTGCTGAATTTGTACCGCGCGCCGGACCTGCTGCCGCAGCGCCTGACCACGCTGCGTTTGCTGACCCGTCCGGCCGCCGAGATGCGTGCGCTGGCCGCGTCGCTGGTCGCACCGTTGCAGGAAGCACTGGGTGACAGCTACACCGTGGGTGACGCGACCATGAACAGCCAGATCGGCAGCGGCGCCCTGCCCGTCGAACTGCTGCCGAGCCATGGCCTGGCGATCCGGGCGCGCGCCGGCGTGCGCGGCAATCCGCTCGGGCTGCTGGAACGGCGCCTGCGCGGGCTGCCACGCCCGGTGATCGGCCGCATCGCCGACGATACCCTGTGGCTCGATTTGCGCTGCCTGCAGGACGACCAGGTCTCCGCCTTTGCCGACCAGCTGGCGCTGCTCGGGGAGACGTCTGCTTCATGATCGTCGGTACCGCAGGCCATATCGACCATGGCAAGACCACGCTGACGCGCGCCCTGACCGGGGTCGACACCGACCGCCTGAAGGAAGAAAAGGCGCGCGGCATCACCATCGAACTGGGTTACGCCTATGCGCCGCTGCCCGGCGGCGAAACCCTCGGCGTGATCGACGTGCCCGGGCACGAGAAATTCATCCGCACCATGGCCTCGGGCGTCACCGGGATCGACCTCGCCCTGCTGGTGGTGGCGGCCGACGACGGCATCATGCCGCAGACGCGCGAGCATCTGGCGATCCTCGAACTGCTCGGCGTGCGCCGTGCCTGCGTGGCGCTGACCAAGGCCGACCGCGCGAATGAAGCGCGGCTGGTCGAGGTCGAGAACGAGGTTGCCGCGCTGTTGGACGGTACGCCGTTTGCAGGCGCGCCCGTCTTCCGCACCGCTGCCGCAAATCCGGGCGATCCGGGCGTGGCCGCGCTGCTCGATCACCTCGTGCACGAAGCGGCGGCGCTGCCAGGCCGCAGCGAAGCGCGCCTGTTCCGCCTGGGCGTCGACCGCGTGTTCACCGTGTCTGGCCAAGGTACGGTCATCACCGGCACAGCATTGGCGGGCCGCGTGGCGCCGGGCGATCTGGTGCAGCTGGCCCCGGGTGGGCAGCAGGCGCGCGTGCGCGCGATCCACGCCCAGGGCCAGCCGGCCGAGGAAGGACGGGCCGGCCAGCGTTTGGCGCTGAACCTGGCCGGCGTAGCCAAGGACGACATCGCGCGCGGCAACTGGATCGTCGATCCGCGCATGGCGGAGTGTTCGGAGCGCTTCGATGCCGACATCACGCTGCTGCCCGATGCCACGGCGCTCGGCTCGTGGGCGCCGGTGCACGTGCACATCGGCGCTGCCCATCATACGGCGCACCTGGTGCCGCTCGACGCCGAACAGCTCACGCCGGGCAAGCGTACCCGCGCACAGTTGGTGTTCGACGCGCCGCTGCACGCGGTGGCGGGAGACCGTTTCGTGCTGCGCAATGCGGGCGCCACGCAGACCTTGGGCGGCGGCGTGGTGCTCGATCCGTTCGGGCCTGCTCGCAAGCGGCGCAGCCCGGCGCGGCTGGCCTGGCTCGATGCGCTGGCTGGCTGGGTCGCCGATGGCGATCTGGGCAAGCTGGTCGCGGCCAGTCCTGCCGGCATCGCGGTATCCAGCCTGGTGCGCTTGACCCAGTCGGCGCCCGACAGTTTGCAACTCCCTGACGACATCCTCCGCCTGCCATTGGCGGGCGGCGACAGCCTATTGATCGCACCCGCTATGCTCGCGCCGCTGGAAACGCGCGTACTGGACGGCCTGGCCGCCTGGCACACGCGCCAGCCCGACGAAGCGGGCCTCGAGATGTGGCGCCTGAAGCGGATGGTGGCGCCGGAACTGGGCGACGCAATCTGGAGCGCCCTACTGGCGCGCATGCTGGAAGCGGGATCGATTGCGCGCAGCAGTGCGAGCCTGCACCTGCCGTCGCACAGCGTCGCCTTGAGCGAGGCGGAACAGGCGATGGCGGCACCGTTACTGGCGGCCCTGCAGGCCGGCCGCTTCGATCCGCCGTGGGTACGCGACCTGGCGCGCGACTTCAAGCTGGAGGAAGACGCGGTGCGCGCGCTGCTGCGCAAACTCTCACGTGCAGGACAACTGAGCCAGGTGGTGCCGGACCTGTTCTACCATCCGGCGCCGCTGGCGGAGATGGCATCGATCGTCGCCGGGCTGCCGGATGCGCAGGCCGCGAGCTTCCGCGATGCGACCGGCCTGGGACGCAAGCGCGCGATCCAGGTGTTGGAGTTCTTCGACCGCGTCGGGTATACTCGCCGGGTCCGCAATACCCACCTGCCGAGGCCGCAAGCCAGCTGGCCCGAGCCACCGCAGGTGTAAGTCAAAGGGCGCGCGGCATGCCGCCGCCGCTGCAAAAGGAAGGCATTCTCATCCGGTGATGGGGCCGGGCTTCAAACCCGGTGGGGGGCGTCAGCCGCTCTCCTGTAAGTTCGACTCTTTCTGCCTTCCGCCAAATCCCCTGTTCGTCGCTCGGCCATCCCTTTATCGGATAATCGTTGGAGCGTCTGTCCACATCCGCAGGCGTAAAAAAACCGGCGTCCCTTGCGGGAACACCGGCTTGTGCGCAGTCAGCTAACGCTTAGAAGCGCTGGTTGTACGCCACGCCCACCAGTTGCATGTGCGTCTTCCACGTCCCGCGCGTGGTCTCGCCATTGCCCGTGCAGCCCACTGCCCCTGGATTGCAGCTGTTGGTATAGGCGCCGTACGCATCCTTGAAGTCCAGGTAGCTGTACGCGAAATCAATCGACGACGACGGCGACAGCTTCCAGTTCGCACCGAACGACAGCTGGTTGCGGTCCGCATCCGGCAGCGCGGCATGACGCAGTTCGCTGCTGCGCACCGGCGCATTGTCGTGCGCGATACCTGCGCGGAGCAGCACGTCGTCATTGAGCTTATAGCTCGCGCCCAGCGACACGCGCACCGTGTTCTTCCACTGCTGGCGGATCACCTCGTCGCCTTCACTGGTACCGAGGAATTCGATGTCGATGTTCTCCATGCGCGAGTTGCGCGACCAGGTCACGTCCGCCATGCCGGCCCAGCGCGGATCGAACTGGTGGAAGGCGTTCACCGACAGCGTCTCCGGCGTACGCAGCTCGACGCGCGCATCCGAATTCTGGCGGCGCGACACGCCCTGCAGCACGCCATTCACCACCGCATCCGAGGTCACGGTCGAGAAGTCCCACATTGCCCCGCCCTTCAGCTCGTGCTTGATCGACGAACGGTAGGCGATGCCGAAACGGGTGTTCTCGTCCAGCGTGAACAGATAGCCCAGGTTGAAGCCCACGCCCCAGTCCTTGCCCTTCACGCCCGCATACGCGTCGCCGGCAGTCGCCAACAAGGCCGGGTTCCCGCCCAGGCCGGCGATCTGGCGCGCCAGCACGGCGCCGGTGCCGCTGTGCTGGGCGGCGGCGATCGTGCCCGGCACATCGACCGCCTGGCCCAGGCTGGCCTTCATGTAGTCGAGGTCGATGCCGAAGCCGAACGCATGCTGTTCGTTCAGCTTGAAGGCTAGCGATGGGTTCAGGGTCAGCGACTCGAGCTTGATATTGGTGAGCGAGTAGCGGCCGGCCCAGTCGCGGTCGTAATCGAGGTCGGTCCCGAAGGGCACGAAGGCGCCGAAGCCGGCGGTCCAGCGGTCATCGATCTTGTGGCTGTAGTACAGCGAGGGCGCGGCGACGGCGCTTGGCGCATAGTCATCCTGGCTAGCCTGGCCGCCAGTCGGGCTGCCGGTGAAGCGGGTCGAGCCGGCATCCTGGTAGGTGGAATGCGGCACCAGGGCGGTGACGCCGCCGGCGAACTGGCGGCCCTCCAGGCGGCTCAGGCCGGCCGGATTGGCGAACACGGTCGAGGCGTCGGCGGCTTCGGCGCCGTTGGCTTCGGCCGTGCCCTGCGATGACACGCTCTGCGAGCCGAAGCGGTAGCCGGATGCGCCGGCGGTGGCGGAGATGCCGGCCAGCGCCAGCGCAATGATGAGGTTCAGGTGTTTCTGGTTCACGGTGGTTCTCTTGGTTCGGTTTGTCTTCTTCAACGCTCCCCTCGTGCATTGGAATGGCAGAGGTTTCGCGGCTCGAAGCATACACCAAACCGGATTTTTTTATTACGACCGTGCTTTTTTGGCCAACTACCCGAACAGCGTCGCAATCGCCCCGCGCAGCCAGCGGTTCGACGCATCCGCATGGTAGCGCTCGTGCCAGTGCTGCTTGACCTGGAAGCTCGGCAGCGCCAAAGGCACTGGCAGCATGCGCACGTCCTCGCTGTCGACCATCGAGGCGCCGTAGCGGTAAGGGACGATGGCCAGCAGCTCGGTCTGGGCCACGATGCGCGCCACGCCCAGGAAGCTGGGCAACTGCAGCTGCACGCGCCGCACCACGCCTTCGCGTTCGAGGGTCTTGTCGACGATGGCGTGACCCGTGCCCGATGAGCGCACCAGCACGTGGTCTTCGGCCTGCAGCGCCGCCAGGCTCAGGCTGTCCTGCACTCGCGGATGCCGGTTCGAGACCAGGCACACGAAATGCTGGTCGAACAGCACCTGCTGGTAAAAGCCCGCCTCCAGGTGCGGCATGAAGCCCACCGCCAGGTCGACCGTGCCATCGGCCAGGTCCTGCGGGCTGTCGGGCGTGATCTTGGAGATGTCGACGCGGATGCCCGGCCCCACCTGGCGCAGGTGGTTAAGCAGGCGCGGCACCAGCACGATCTCGCTGATGTCGGTCATGCAGATGCGGAACTCGCGCGTGCTGCCGGCCGGGTCGAACACCGGCTCGTCGGCCAGCGCATGCTGCAGCGCCTGCAGGGCGCGGCGTACGTCCTCGATGGCGTTCTCGGCGCGCGGCGTCGGCTCCATGCCTTTGGCCGTGCGGCTGAACAGGCGGTCGTTGAAATGCTCGCGCAGCTTGCCGAGCCCCAGGCTTACGGTCGACTGCGGCAAGCCGAGGTTGTCGGCGGCGCGCGTCACGTTCCGGGTCTTGTAGATCTCGTCGAAGATCAGCAGCAGCTCGATATCGAAACGTTTCATGGCCGGCACCATTATTTAAAATCCTGATTATAACAATCGACAACGATCAGTTTCCGGCATACGGGGTTTTCGGCAGACTGTGGTCATTCACGGGATGTATGGAGACCATCATGAAAACCACTAACACGAAAAGACCTTCTGTGATCGTGGCCGGCGCCGGCATCGGCGGCATCGCCACCGCGCTGTCGCTGTCGCGCCTGGGCCTGTCGGTGACGGTGCTGGAGCAGTCGGCCACGCTGGGCGAGATCGGCGCCGGCCTGCAGCTCGCGCCGAATGCCTTTGCCGCTCTCGACGCCCTGGGCGTGGGCGAAGCGGTGCGTGCACGCGCCGTGTTCACCGAGCGCCTGGTGATGATGGACGCGGTCGACTGCAGCGAAGTCGGCGCCTTCGAAGTGGGCGAGCCCTTCCGCCAGCGCTTCGGCAACCCCTACGCCGTGATCCACCGCGCCGACATCCACACCGCCATCCTCGAACACGTGCGCGGCAATCCGGCCATCGAACTCGTCACCTCCTGCCACATCGACGCCATCGAACAGGACGAACGCGGCGTCACCGTGCTGGCGCGCGACGGCCGGCGCTACGGGGCGGATTACCTGATCGGCTGCGACGGCATCAAGTCAGTGGCGCGCGACGTGGTGGTGGGCGACCCGGTGCGCGTGTCCGGCCACGTGGTCTACCGCGCCGTGGTGCCCGCCGCCGAGATGCCGGAAGACTTGCGCTGGAACGCGCCGGTGGTCTGGGCCGGCCCGAACTGCCACCTGGTCCACTACCCGTTGCGCAGCGGCGACCAGTACAACCTGGTCGTCACCTTCCACAGCCGCGAGCCCGAAGTCTGGGACGTGCGCGACGGCAGCAAGGAAGAAGTGCTGTCCTACTTCACCGGCATCGCCGACCTGCCGCGCCAGCTGCTGCACTGCCCGTCGAGCTGGCGGCGCTGGAGCACCGCCGACCGGAATCCGGTCGACAACTGGACCAAGGGCCGCATCACCCTGCTCGGCGACGCCGCCCACCCGACCCTGCAATACCTGGCCCAGGGCGCCTGCATGGCGCTGGAAGACGCGGTCACCCTCGGCGAGGCCGTGCGCGTCACCGGTTTCGACATGGAAGCCGCCTTTGCCCTGTACCAGAAATCGCGCATCGCCCGCACCGCGCGCGTGGTGCTGTCGGCGCGCGAGATGGGCCGCCTGTACCACGCCCACGGCGTCGAGCGCCTGGTGCGCAACGACCTGTGGCAAGGCCGCGGCCAGGCCGGCTTCTACGACGCCCTGGATTGGCTGTACGGCTGGAGCGCCGAGCGCTGCCTGGCCACCGCATAACAAGGAGAACCGACATGCACAACGACCTGCAAGGCGCGCGCCGCGCCCTCTACCACGACATGCAGTCCCTGCACCTGACGCCGCTGTGGGAATCGCTGCACAACCTGGTGCCCAAGACCCCGGCGCCCGGCTACGAAGCGGCGCTGTGGCGCTACGCCGATATCCTGCCGCATTTGCAGCGCGCCGGCGAACTGATCTCGGCCGAGGAAGCCGTGCGCCGCGTGCTGGTGCTGGAAAACCCGGCCTTGCCGGGCAGCTCCTCGATCACGCATTCGCTCTACGCCGGCCTGCAACTGATCCTGCCGGGCGAGGTGGCGCCGGCGCACCGCCACACCCAGTCGGCGCTGCGCTTCATCGTCCAGGGCAAGGGCGCCTACACGGCGGTCGACGGCGAGCGCACCACCATGCACCCGGGCGACTTCATCCTCACCCCGTCCTGGACCTGGCACGACCACGGCAACCCCGGCATCGACGGCCAGGCCGAACCCGTGGTCTGGCTCGACGGCCTGGACATCCCGATGACGCGCTTCTTCAGCGGCGGCTTTGCCGAGAACGGCGAGGCGGCGAGCCAGCCGGTGGCGCGCCCGGAAGGCCGCAGCCTGGCTGCCTACGGCCACAACATGGCGCCGGTGCGCCAGCTGCACACCCGCGCCAGCTCGCCGATCTTCAACTACCCGTATGAACGCTCGCGCGAGGCGCTCGACACCCTGCGCCGCCAGGAAGAGATCGACCCCTGGGTCGGCGTCAAGCTCCGCTACATCAACCCCTTGAACGGCGGCTCGCCGATGCCGACCATCGGCGCCTGCATGCAGCTCCTCCCCGCCGGCTTCAAGGGCCGCGCCCACCGCAGCACCGACGGCACCGTCTACAGCGTGGTCGAAGGCAGCGGAACGGCGGTCATCGACGGCCAGCGCCATGACTTCGACCCACGCGACACCTTCGTGGTGCCGTCCTGGGCCACGCTCGAACTCGAAGCGCCGCAGGACGTGGTGCTGTTCAGCTTTTCCGACCGCCCGGTGCTGGAGGCCATTGGCCTGCTGCGCGAAGAATTCCTTCCCGAATAACCTAGAAAGAGACCATCATGAGCGACCACTATCTGTTCCCGCCCCAGGCCACGGTCGGCCTGCCCGTCAACGGCAGCGAGGCTGCCTTCCCGGTGCGCCGCGTCTACTGCGTCGGCCGCAACTACGCGGCGCACGCGCGTGAAATGGGCTTCGACCCGGAGCGCGAACCGCCCTTCTTCTTCTGCAAGCCGAACGACGCGCAGTCGATCATGCCGGTACCGGCCGGCGCCACCGTCGAGATTCCCTACCCGCCGCGCACCGAGAACTACCATTATGAAATCGAGCTGGTGGTCGCCATCGGCAAGGCCGGAGCCAACATCGCGCCGGAAGACGCGCAGGCGCACATCTTCGGCTACGCGGTCGGCCTGGACATGACCCGGCGCGATTTGCAGATGCGCATGCGCGAACAGGGACGCCCGTGGGAAATCGGCAAGGCCTTCGATTATTCGGCGCCGATCGGCCCGATCACGCCGGTTGACGCCGGCGGCGCCGTGAACGCCGGCGCCATCGCCCTGACGGTGGACGGCAAGACCGTGCAGAGCAGCGACATCACCCACCTGATCTGGAATGTAAACGAGACCATCGCCCAGCTCTCGACCCTGTTCGAACTCCAGCCGGGTGACCTGATCATGACCGGCACGCCCGAAGGCGTGGGCGCCGTGGTGCGCGGCCAGACCATGCACGGCACGGTGGATGGCCTGACACCGATAAGCGTGAAAGTCGTCTAAATCCGAAGCCCCGGCCAGCGCTCCAGCGAAGAGCGCGGCCATATTGAAGTTCAACCTGCAGCGAGGAGACACCCATGCAAGCGCAGAACGTCCAGCAGTTCATCGACCAACATCCCTTTTCGCCGCTCCAGAAGCGCGTGCTCGCACTGTGCTTCCTGGTAGTGGCGATCGACGGTTTCGACACCGCCTCGATCGGCTTCATCGCACCCGCCCTGCGCGGCGAATGGGGCTTGAGCGCGGCGGCCCTAGCCCCGCTGTTCGGCGCCGGTCTGTTCGGCCTGATGGCGGGCGCCCTGCTGCTCGGCCCGATGGCCGACCGCTTTGGCCGCAAGCCCGTCCTGCTGCTGTCGGTCGCCTTCTTCGGCCTGACCTCGCTGCTGTCGGCATTCGCCGACAACATGACCACGCTGCTGGTGCTGCGCTTCCTCACCGGCCTGGGCCTGGGCGGCGCGATGCCGACCACGATCACCCTTACCTCCGAATACTGCCCGCAGCCGCGCCGCGCCAGCCTGGTGACGCTGATGTTCTGTGGCTTCACCATTGGCTCGGCCCTGGGCGGGCTGGTGGCGGCCCAGTTGCTGGCCAGCGTCGGCTGGCGCGGCATATTGACCATCGGCGGCGTGATCCCGCTGCTGCTGGTGCCGGCCCTGCTGTTCGCGCTGCCCGAATCGCTGCGCTGGATGGTGCTGCGCGGACGCGGCGCCAGCACGGCCGCCCAAGGCATCATGCGCAAGATCGCCAACACCGCGGAGGCACTGCCGCCGCTGACGGTCAGCGACGTCAAGCTGCCCGGCTCCCCGGTGACCCAGCTGTTCCGCCCCGGCCTGATCGGCGGCACCCTGCTGCTGTGGTCCACCTTCTTCATGAGCCTGTTGATCATCTACCTGCTGTCGAGCTGGCTGCCGACCATCCTGAACGGCGCCGGCCATAGCCTGTCGCAGGCTTCCTTCATCAGCTCGGCCTTCCAGATCGGCGGCACGCTCGGCGCGATTTTGCTGGGCCGCTGGATGGACCGCTACCGTCCGCACCGCGTGCTGGCCACGGCCTACCTGGCGGCGGCCGCCTGCATCGTGGTGGTCGGCATGGCCACCCAGAACGTGCCGCTGCTGGTGCTGGCCGTGTTCGGCGTCGGCTTCGGCGTCAGCGGTTCGCAGGTCGGCGCGAATGCGCTGGCTGCCGCCTTCTACCCGACCACCAGCCGCGCCACCGGCGTCAGCTGGGCCTCGGCCATCGGCCGCAGCGGCTCGGTGCTCGGCTCGATGGTCGGCGGCGCCCTGCTGGCGGCGGAGCTGAGCACGCAAACCATCTTCCTGATGCTGGCCGTGCCGGCGGTGCTGGCGGCGTTGGCCCTGCTGGCCATGGGCCGGCTGCAGCGCGCCGAACCGGCCGCTCTCGACACCGCGCCGGTCATGCCGCTCCAACCCACCACCAACAATTCGCTCACATGAAACTGCATACCTATTACCGCAGCTCGGCGTCCTACCGGGTGCGCATCGCCCTGAACCTGAAGGGCCTGGCCCACGACCAGGCCTACGTGCACCTGTCGAAGGACGGCGGTGGCCAATTCGCACCAGCGTTCGACGCCCTGAATCCCCAGCACCTGCTGCCGGTGCTGGAAGTCGACGGCATGATCCTGCCGCAGTCGCTGGCCATCATCGAGTACCTGGACGAGACCCGCCCCGCCGTGCCGCTGCTGCCGTCGGATGCGAAAGGTCGCGCGAGAGTGCGCGCCCTGAGCCAGGCCATCGCGGCCGACATCCACCCGATCAACAACCTGCGCGTGCTGAAGTATTTGAGCGGGGAGCTGGGCGTGAGCGCGCAGCAGAAGAACGCGTGGTACCGCCACTGGGTGACGCTGGGGCTGGATGCACTGGAACGCCAGTTGGCGAACAGCCCGGACACCGGCGCCTTCTGCCATGGCGATACACCTGGCATGGCAGACTGCTGCCTGGTGCCGCAGCTGTACAACGCGCGCCGCTTCGAGTGCGATCTCGAACGCTATCCGACTCTGCTGGCCATCGAGGCGCGCTGCGAGGAACTGACTGCTTTCCGCGATGCCCGGCCGGAAGACCAGCCCGACGCCGAATAATACGTCCGCCTGGCGTGTTCAGGCGCCGTCGAGCAGCGCGCCGACACCCTGCAGCACGCGTTCGAGCAGCGCTTCGTCGTAGGGCAGCCAGGGCACGGCGCTCAGCGGGCGGCCAGGCTGCGTCAGGGCCAGTTCCACCGGCGCGCCATCGCGCAGCACGCGGCCGGTGCGCATGCTGACCCGGGCGCCGGCCACCTCCACATGAAAGCCATCCAGCCTGACGCTGCCGGCTGCGATCTGCGGCGCCAGCAGCGCGGCCAGCACGCGGCGGCGCATGGCATCGCGTCCGGTCTGGTCGGCCAGCAGCAGGAGCCGGCGGCTGCGTTCGTAACAGTCGCTGTCTTCGGTGTCGAGTGCGACGGCGGACACGCTGACCAGCAGGTCCACCGCGCGGCAGGCTTCCGACAGCAGGCGTGGCGGCACCTCGGCTGGCGGCACGGCCATGCCTGCATGCCGCAACAGCAGCGCGCCGCTGGCGACCACGCCGTCATACCCCGGATACAGGCGGTCGCTCACCACGAACAGCACGCGCAGCGCGCCGAACTGGCGCAGCAGGCCGTCGTAGTCCAGCTTCCAGCCCTCGCGCCGCGCCAGCCCGATCAACGGCATCGCATCCAGTTCGTAACCGGTGCAGAGTTCGCCATCCGCTGGCCGGTACCACTCGCGGAATACCTGGCGCAGGGGCTGGCGCAGCTGCTGCGCCAGGATGCGTGCGCGCCAGGCTTCGCGTTCGGCTTCATCGGCCTCGACCGGGTGCCAGAGCGTGACCGGCTCGTCGTCCGCGACCGTTACCGCCTCTCCTTGCGCATCGAGCGGCCCGTCTGCCGGGCCGAGCATCCAGGCGGCGCCGCTGCGCCAGACCAGGCCCCGGGCGAAGTCGGCGGCGGTCTTGTTGGCCAGCAGGCGCGCGCGCCACTCGCCGTAAAGAAGCGCGAGCGGTTCGATGAAGCAGCTTTCGAAAAATTGGATCAATAAGGCGCGCAAGGCCTTCGGTGCGAGACCGGCGTCGAGCAAGCGCAGCGCCACTGCCGGGCGCGCGGCCAAGCCGCGCTCGGCCGGCTTCTGGTGCCGCGCCAGCTTCTTTTGCAGGCCGACATGGCGTACCAGCGCCAGCGCCTGGCGCAGGGCGACGACGCCTTCGGGCGTCGGCACGGCTTCGATCGCGTGCCCGAGCGCGACCGTCAAGGCCTGCGAGGGTGCGGTGCGCGCCGCCGTCGGCGCCACGCAGGCGTGCGCCAGCAAGGGGCCGATCAGGTCCGCATACCAGGCTTCGTCGCGCGTGGCCGCCACCCGCGCCGCCATGCCCAGCACCAGCGCATCGTCGCGGTCGAAGGCGGCGTCGGCGACGTATGGCAGCTCGCCGGCATGCAGGCGCGCCAGCTGTTCCGCCGCCCCGGTCAGTGCGGCGCCCGCGAAATCCAGGTAGCCCGGCTCGCCGGCCAGCATGGCGGCGGGGTCGGTCTCCTCGTCCTCGTCCGCGACCAGGGCGCTGTAATGGCCGCTGACGGCCAGCGCGAACAGGCTCTCGGGCGAGACCTCGCGCAAGGCGGCAAACTCGCGCGCGGCCAGGTCGTTCGGGGGGCGCTGTGCGACGAGCGCATCCAGGCGCGCGAGCAGGCCGCCGGCGCCCGCCGCGCGCGCGATGGCCAACAAGGCGTGGCGATCGGCGAACCAGCGCTCTTCAGGCGGCAAGCGCGGCAGCAAGGCTGCCTCGATCCCGGCGCCGGGCAGCGGCGCAAGGTAGCGCACCTGGCGCAGCAGCCAGGACAGGGGCACGGGCCCCGCGCGCACGG
The DNA here is from genome assembly GCF_020708045.1 of Massilia sp. IC2-278. Taxonomy (GTDB): domain Bacteria; phylum Pseudomonadota; class Gammaproteobacteria; order Burkholderiales; family Burkholderiaceae_D; genus Telluria. The sequence continues at coordinate 16,952 of NZ_JAJFES010000019.1, read as the reverse complement.
CCTGCAGCGTGGCCAACAGCCCTGCGCTGTCGAGGCGCGGCACGAGGCCGCGTTGCGCGGCCTGGCGCAGTACCTCATCTGCCTGCTGGCGCAGCGCGTCGCCGGCATCCGGGTTCCAGTGCACGCGCTGCAGCAGCGGCCACAGCGCACCCAGCTCGTCCGGGGTCAAGCCGTCGACCGTGATCGGTGCGCCGACGAAACGGGGATGGTCGGGCTGCGTGCCGAGACGGTCGCGCAATTCGGCGTAGTGGCTCATGCTCTACTCATGCCGCGCGTACCTCGCTTGCGCTCAGGCATCGGCCTGGCAGCCATCCGGTACGCCCCCCGCGACCTGCCGCTGCAAGCCGATCAGCTTGCCCGACGTATCGTAGGTCACATGGAACATCGGTCCCGCCGGCAACTGGAAAACATAGGTTACCTGGTTCTCGCCCGGCATGATCGTCAACATCTCGGTCGTGGCACGGCTCAGGTCGAAGCTGTCGCTGCCCACGGTGACAATGCCGCCGGCGAGCTTGTACTCGGCCGCCTTTGTATCCATCGGATTGGCCGGACTGAAGCACTTGAGCGCGACGCCGGGTGTCTCGATGAAGCGCGCCATGCTCTTGTACAGGGGCTGGCCGCGCAGCTGGTCCAGCGCCGGCCCCTTGGGGCAGCTGAGCGACTGCTCGCCGCGCACCACGCTTGCGCTGGCCTCCTGCGGATTGCCCTGGTCGTTCAGGGTCAGTACCGGGCCCTTGTCCGCATCCATCGACAGCATCGCGCTGGCCTTGACGACACCGCCGGCCGTCTCGCGCGTCAGCGTGATCAGCTGCGGCTTGCGCACGTCCGCGCTGAGGTCGGGGGCGGTCATCTTGCCCTCGGCATCGAGACTGATGCTGGCCTCGATGGTGTCGAGTTGCGGCGTGCGGGTGCAGCCGCCGGTGTAGCTGCGGCCGCCGTTGCCGACGAGGAGCGGCGCCACCGCCGGCCACGGGTCGGCGGCGGAAGCGGCCGAGCCTGCGCTGCCGGCGGCGCCCGGCGCGGCCGCGTCGTCCTTCTTGCCGCATGCTCCCAGGCTCAGGGCGGCGAGGATGGCGGGTAACAGGATGGCGCGGCGCATACTTATCTCCAATGCAATAAAAAGCACAACCTTAGCATAGAAATTGCGCAAAATGACCTTGCAAAGCCAGTTCATGCCGCTTGCATGGGCCGCGGTGGCAGTGCCCGACTCGGCAGGATCGCCGTGCTATACTGGCATCGTCATCTTTTCCGCTAGCGTATGAGACGCGCGTTCCTCATCTTCCTGATCCTGTTGTTCCCCCTGAACGTGCTGGCGCTGTCCTGGTCCGTCGCGACCGAGCCTGCCGCAGGTTCGACGCACACCGCGACGAACGTTGCGACGCATGTCGCAACGTCGGCCGCCGCACCGGATGACAGCGCTACCGATTCCTTCTTCGCCAGGCTGTTCGACGTCGACACCACGCTCGACCTGGACCCCGACGAACCGCCTGCGATGGACCTGCACGACATCGTGAACCACGAGGCCGGCCCGCAGTTCATCACCCTCCCCGGCCGCGCGGCCTCGTGCCACGACGCGCGCCGGCAATGCCTGTCGATTCCGCCTCCGGTCCGGCCGCCTCGCCCCGTCTGACGCTCCCCTGCCGCACGTGCGCGCCGCATCCGGCCCGCCCGCGCATGACCGTCGACACATCAAAGAGGTAATAACATGGAATGGCTTTTCGACCCCACCATCTGGGTGGGCCTGTTCACGCTGGTGCTGCTGGAAATCGTCCTCGGCATCGACAACCTGATTTTCATCGCGATCCTGGCCGACAAGCTGCCGCCGCACCAGCGCGACAAGGCGCGCCTGCTCGGCCTGTCGCTGGCGATGGGCATGCGCCTCGGCCTGCTGACCATCGTGTCCTGGCTGGTGACGCTGACCACACCGCTGTTTTCGCTGGGGTCGTTCAGTTTTTCGGGACGCGACCTGATTCTCCTTGTCGGCGGCATCTTCCTGCTGTTCAAGGCAACCATGGAGCTGCACGAACGCCTGGAAGGCGTGGAGCATACGCAGAGCGAATCGAAGGTGTACGCCAGCTTCGCCGCCGTCGTCGCCCAGATCGTGGTGCTCGACGCCGTGTTCTCGCTCGACGCCGTGATCACCGCGGTCGGCATGGTCGATGAACTCGGCGTCATGATGGCGGCCGTGATCATCTCGATCGGCGTGATGATCCTGGCCTCGAAGCCGCTCACGCGCTTCGTCAACGCGCACCCGACCGTGGTCGTGCTGTGCCTGAGCTTCCTGCTGATGATCGGCCTGAGCCTGGTGGCCGAGGGCCTGGGCTTCCACATCCCGAAGGGCTACCTGTACGCCGCGATCGGTTTCTCGATCGTGATCGAGACCCTGAACCAGTTCGCGCGCCGTAACTTCCTGAAGAACGCGGCCCGCGTGCCGCTGCGCGAACGCACCGCCGACTCGGTCCTGCGCCTGCTGGGCAGCCGCAAGCGCGGCGCCCCGGCCCAGGCCGAAGCTGAAGCCGAAGAAGAAGCGCCGCTGGAGCCGGCCTTTGCGGTGGAAGAACGCAACATGGTCAGCGGCGTGCTGACCCTGGCCGACCGCTCGATCCGCTCGATCATGACGCCGCGTTCGGAGATGTCGTGGGTGAACCTGGAGCACGCACCGCCCGCCATCCTGGCCCAGCTGCGCGACACCCCGCACAGCCTGCTGCCGGTGTGCCGCGGCGAGCTCGATAACGTGGTCGGCGTGGCGCGCACCAAGGACCTGATCGCGGCCCTGCTGCTGCGCGAGCGCGGCGACGTGCCGGTGGAGGCCAGCTTCGCGCCGGCCCTGAAAACGCCGATCATCCTGCCCGAAACGAGCGGCGTGCTGCGCGCCATGGACACGCTGAAACGCGCCCACGGCCAGCTGGTGCTGGTGTCCGACGAATACGGCACGGTCCAGGGCCTGCTGACGCCGATCGACATCCTGGAAGCGATCGCCGGCGAGTTCCCGGATGAAGACGAGCAGCCGGCCGTGCGCCCGCAAGGCCCGGGCCAGTGGGAAGTCGACGGCGCCGCCGACCTGCACCTGCTGGAGCAGGTGCTGGAGACCGACGCCCTGGTCGGCGAGTCCGACGACTACACCTCGCTGGCCGGCTTCCTGCTGGCGCGCTTCGAGACCTTCCCCGAGGCCGGCCAGGCGATCGAACTCGATGGCCTACGCTTCGAGATCCTGGCGGTCGAGGAAAGGCGCATCGCGCGGGTGGCGATCCGGCGCATCGAGGCTGCCGTCCAGGGGCCGGCCGAGTAAGACGGCGGGGGCGCAGCTACCCCCGACCGTTGCCTTGCGGATAAGTAAAGCATGAAGTTGACTTAATCACGGGACAGGGCCGATGCCGGCTATTCGGCAGCCTGGCCCGTGAATCCTGCAGTCTGTCCGCTGGGCGTTGTGCTGTACGGAACTTCTTTCTACATTGTCAAGCTGTACGACAACCACGGAAAGGACACCGGAATGAAACGCTGGACCTATGGACTGTGCTGCCTGCTGGCGGCGCTGCCGCTCGGCGCCCGGGCGCAAACCCCCGCCGACAGACTCGACCTGACCACGCTCGACGCGGGCATGACCGGGCCGCGCGCCCAGGTGCTGGTGCTGGGCACGGTGCACCTGAGCGGCATGCCGGCGGGCTTCAAGCCGGCAGCGCTCGACGGCGTGCTCGACCGGCTGGCCGCTTACAGGCCCGAGATCATCACGGTCGAGGACGAGCCGGGCGAGGAATGCGACACGGCCGCCCGCCATCCGGCGAAATATGGCGCCGATTATTGCTCGCCGACCGCGGAGGCCCAGGCGGCCACCGGGCTGGACATACCGGCCGCGCTGGCCGAGATCAACGCCACGCTCAAGACCTGGCCGGCCCGGCCCACGCCGGCCCAGCGGCGGCGCCTGGCGGCCGCCTTCCTTGCGGCGCACGATCCTGCATCGAGCTATGTGCAGTGGCTGCAACTGCCCGAGGGCGAGCGCCGCGCCGGCGACGGCCTGGACGCGAAGCTGGTCGCGATGCTGGGCCGTATCGGCGGGCGCAACAACGAAAACTACCAGATCGCAGCGCGCCTGGCGGCCCGGCTCGGCCTGCAGCGCGTGCACCAGGTCGACAACCACACCGGCGACCGCATGGACCTGCCCGACATCAAGGCCTTCGTGCGCTCGCTCGAAGCGGCCTGGGCGGCCGGTAGCGCGCACCTGGCAGCGCACCAGAAGCAGGAAGAATCCCTGAGCGCGGCGACCGACCTGCTACCGCTTTACCGCTACATCAACACGCCCGAGAGCCTGAAGGCGCTGGCCGAGGTCAACGTCAGCGCATCGCTGCGCGCCAGGTCGCCGGACGGTTATCCGCAGATGTTCGTGGCCGGCTGGGAGATCCGCAACCTGCGCATGGTGGCCAACGTGCGCGAGACCTTCCGCGAACGCCCCGGCGCACGCGTGCTGGCGATCGTCGGCAGTTCGCACAAGCCCTGGTTCGACGCCTGGCTGGGGCAAATGCAGGGAGTGGACATCGTGGATGTGGAGGCGGTGCTGAAATAAATTGCCGGCTTGCCAGCTCGACACCGGGTAGCCTGGGGGAGGCCCTTGGCTGCCCCTCTCCCAAACCGTCTCTTTTCGCGTTCTCATTTCGTCTCTTGTGTTCTCGTTTCGACCTTGTCGAAATAACAGGAAGCCAAAAAGAACAAATGAGACAGTTTGAGCATGCCAAATGAGACAGCTTGAGCGAGGGTCCGCCATGCCTCCCCACCCACCGGGCGGCAGTGTTAGCATGGCGGGCACCGGCAGCGGCGCCCTGGCTTGCACAGCCTTCGCGCCGCACGCTGCCGTCCTTTTTCCAGGAACAACAACATGCACCACGATTCGACCCGACCACGCACCCTCTTCCAGAGAGGCAAGCCATGAGCTACGACCTGATGGTCTTCGCGCCCGAGGCCGCGCCACGCAAGCGCTCCGCCTTCCTCGACTGGTACGAAGCGCAGACCGAATGGCCGGAAGACCACGGCTACGACGATCCGGCGCTGGCCATGCCGGCGCTGCAAGCCTTTTATGCCGAGCTGAGCGAAACATTCCCGCCGGTTTCCGAGGACAACCCTGAACAATTGGAATCGGGCACCGACTACACCATCGGGCGCGACCTGATCTACATCTCCTTCCTCGACTGGGACCGCATCGACCAGGCGCACGAGACCGTGTACCGGCTCGCAGCCAAGCACGCGCTCGGCTTTTTCGATGTGAGTTCCGACATCGCCGAGGTCTGGCTGCCGGACAACAAGGAAGGCCTGCGCGTCGCGCATTCCGACTAGCGTCGCCGCCTCGCTCCACACGAGAGCGGCTTTCGCACCACAGACAAGCGCGGCGATGCATGGCATCATTGCGGGTTTTTCCTACCAGCAACCACCCATGCTTGCCCCGGTTCGCCTTCTTGTTTTCCTGACCATCCTCGTCTTCAGTGCGCTGAGCCAGGCGCAGACAGCGCCGCAGGCGGCGCCCGCGGCGCAGCCGGCCAACGGCGTCAACCTTGCCACCGCCGAACTGAAGGTCGGCGCGCGCAGCATCTTCGTGTTCCGCTCCAGCCTGGCGGGCTTTCCGGCCCGGGACCGCGCCGACGGCGCCCGCAAGCGCCTCGACAAGGCCATCGCCGCCGGCGGCCCGCAGCATGCCGGCACCCGTTCGATCGGCGAAGGCACCCAGGTGCTGCTGGACGGGCACCTGCTGTTCCTGGTTACCGCGAACGACGTCAACACCCTGGCCGGCGACACCGTCGACGAGGCGGCCCAGGAAGCGGCAACGGCGCTGAACCGCGTGCTGCTCGAACGGCGCGAACAGGGCAGCCCGCGCGCCCTGCTGGTTGCCGGCGCCTGGTGCCTGGCCGCGACGCTGGGCTACTGGCTGGTGCTGCGCAGCCTCGGCATCCTGCACCGGCGCGTACGCGCCTTTACCAAGCGCTCGGTCAGCCGCAAGCTGGAGCAGGTGCGTTTCCAGGACGTCGCCCTGCTCGACGCCGACTACATCGTGCGCAACCTGCGCCAGCTCGCCGGCCTGCTGCTGTGGGCGCTGCGCCTGTTCGCCACCTTCCTGTGGGCGACCTTCCTGCTCGGGCACATCCCGTATTTCCACGACTGGGGCGACCGCCTGCGCGACTACCTGGTCGCCACCGGCTTCGACCTCATTGGCGGCATCGGCCGCGCCCTGCCCGGCCTGCTGGTGGTGGCCGTGATCGCCGTGCTGGCGCGGATGGCGATCCGCACCGCCGGCTCGATCCTCAAGCGCGTGGAAAGCGGCGAACTCGAAGTGGGCTGGCTCGACCAGGACACGGCGCCGCCCACGCGCCGCCTGGTGAACGTGGCCATCGTGCTGTTCGCGCTGGCGATGGCCTACCCCTACCTGCCCGGCTCGCACACCGCCGCCTTCCAGGGCGTGACCGTGCTGGCCGGCGTGATGGTGTCGATCGGCGGCTCGAGCCTGGTGGCGCAGGGCGCCTCGGGCCTGATCCTGATGTACACGCGCACCCTGCGCAAAGGAGAGTACGTGCGCATCGGCGAGGCCGAGGGCACTGTGGTGGAACTCGGCATGTTCGAGACGCGGCTGCGCACGGGGCTGGGGGCGGAGATCTCGCTGCCGAATGCGCTGGTGCTGTCGAACACGACGAAGAACTTCTCGCGCACCGGCGTCGACGACGGCTTTGCGCTGGAGGCGGCGGTCACGGTCGGCTACGACACGCCCTGGCGCCAGGTGCATGCGCTGCTGCTGCAGGCGGCGCGCGACACCCAGGGCATCCTGCCCGAGCCGGCGCCTTTCGTCGCGCAGGCGGCGTTGTCGGACTTTTATATCGAGTACCGGCTGGTGGCGCAGTCCGGCGTATTCGACCCGCACGAGCGCGTGGCGCTGCGCAGCCGCCTGCACGGACGCATCGTGGACGAGTTCAACCGCCATGGCGTGCAGCTGACGTCGCCGCATTACATGCAGGAGCCGGCCACCTCGCACGTGGTGGCGCCGGAGGCCTGGGCGCCAAAGCCAGCGGCGGCCGACACGGTCCGCTAGGCGCCGGATTCCTGTCGCCCCGGTCGGTTTTGTTGGCTATACTTTCGGTATTCCCGACGAGCCCAGCGAATGCGCCCACTCCTCCTTTCCGTCCTGCTGTTGCCGGCCCTGGCCTGGGCCGGCGTGCCCGATTCTCCCGCCCCGTATTCCCCCAGGTTTGCACGCATCGCCGAGAGCGCCGAAGTGCTGTCCTGGGACCTGTGCCCACGTCCCACCTATCCGCGCGCCTCGATCCGCAACGAGGAGACGGGCACGGTCACGCTCAGGTTCACGGTGGCAGAGAACGGACGCCTGCTGGGCGCGGCAGTCGCGCGCAGCTCGGGCTTTCCCCAACTCGACAACGCCGCCTACGGCGCGCTGACGCGCTGCCGCTTCCGCCCCGCCAGCCTCGATGGCCAGCCGGTGCAGACCACGGTCTACGTACAATACGTCTGGACACTCGATTGAAGCGCTCCCTGCCCCTTCTGCCCCTCCTGCCCCTTCTGCCGCTGCTGCTGGCCGCCTCGTCCGGCGCCCTTGCGCAAGCGCCGATTCCGGTCGCGCGTCCGATCGCCATCGCCTGCGACACCCCGGTTTACCGGACGGACCCCGAGGCCCTGACGCGCGCCAGCCAGGCGCTGGACCGGGCCAGGGCAGCGCCCGGCCCCGAGAACCTGGAACTGGCCGCCGCGCTGGCCGACCTTGCGTCGGCAACGGCGCGCCAGGGCGGGCCGCAGGCGCAGCGCGACGCCAACCGCAAGGCGGCGCTCGACATGGCCGAGCGCGCCGCAGCTATCTGGCGGGCGGCCTCGCCCAGCGCCACGCTGGCGCAAGACCTGCAGCGGCGCGCACGCGGCGCCCGCAACACCGACCATTGCCCGCTGGCGCTGAGCCTGTACGAGTCGGCGCTCGGGGTTGCCGATGCTGCGGCTGACCAGACCAGGGCCGCGGACGATCCGCTGGCGCTGTCGGTGGCGCGTGAACTGATGCTGCTGGCCAGCGCCATGGGCGACGACCCGACCATGAACACGCTCGCGCCGCGCCTGCTGGCGGCGCTGCCCGCCGACCGCGCGCCGCTCGAAGGCAACAGCTACGCCGCCTACCTGGCCGCCGCCGATCACTTCTACCGCGCCGACGACTACGAGCGCGCCGAGGTGCTGGTGAACGGGCTGACCGAACGCGTGCGCGCAGCAGGAGGCGCGATGGGCGCCCCCATGCTGGCGCGCCTGAACGCCGAGCGCGCCAGCATCTATTACGCCCAGGGCCGCTACAAGGAAGCCGAAGCGCTGGCGCCGCAGCGCGTTCTCGCACAGCGGCGCCAGGACGCCCTGCGCGCGGAACTGGAACGCACCGAAACCGACATGGCCCTGCAGGTGCGCAGCGGGCGGCTGCAGGACGCGCTGGCCCTGGGCAAGGCTGCGCTGGCGCGCATCGAAGCCGGCCGCGCAGGCAACCAGGCGACGCTGGCCACAGCGCAGGCGCAGTGGGAGACGGAGAAGCGCGACGGCGGGCCCGATGCCCTGGCGGCGGCGCGCAAGCGCCTGGTGCAGGCGCGGCTCGACGCCAACACCTGGCAGCAGGCGCTGGCCGACATGCAGGGCAATACCGGCGAAGTCCAGCACGCGCTGGGCCGGCTCGACCTGGCGCTGCCGCTGTACGAGCAGGCCTTGCAGAACTATCCGTCCTCCAGCGGTGCGAACGTGTATGCGATCGAACGCGTGCGCGCCGACATGGCGCTGGTCTACCGCGCCCGCGGCGAGCATGCCCGCGCGCTCGCGCTCCAGCAGCAGGTGCATGCCACGCTGCTGCCGCTGCTCGGCGCCCGGCATCCGGACGTGCGCGAGGCCGAAAGCGAAATCGCTGCCCTGAGCGCGCCTCCCGCACCGGCAAGGCGCAAATAAAAACCGGCCCGCTGCGCATGCAGGCGGGCCGGTTTCACATTCGCAGGGGAATTCGCCGCTAGCGCGCTTCGCTCCGTGCCGCGCGCGCCGCCAGCGCCGCCAGCAGCGCGGCCAGCAGCAGGATGCCCGCGCTCAGGCTGAAGGTAGCCGCATGGCCGCGCGTATCGAACAGCAGCCCGCCGAGGGTGGCGCCGCCGGCAATCGCCAGCTGCACGGTGGCCACCATCAGGCCGCCGCCGGCTTCGGCTTCGTCGGGCAGGCTCTTCGCCAGCCAGGTCCACCAGCCGACCGGCGCGGCGGTTGCCACCAGGCCCCACAGGCAGAGCAGGACGGCGGTGGCCGCCAGCGAGCCGCCCCAGGCCAGCAGGCCGCCGGCGATGGTCGCCATCACCAGCGGAATCGTCACCAGGGTGCCGTACATGTGCTGCTTGAGGAAGCCGCCGATCAGCGTGGTGCCGACAAAGCCGGCCACGCCCACCAGCAATAGCAAGAGCGACAGCGTCGACACGCCGGCATGCGTCACCGTTTCCAGGAAAGGCCGCAGGTAGGTGTACAGCGCGAACTGCCCCATGAAGAACAGGCCGGTGCCTGCCATGCCGAACACGATGGCCGGGCGCTTGAGCAGCCGGAACACCGCGCCCAGGCTGGCGCTGCCCCCGCTCGGCAGCGGCGGCAGGCTGACCAGCTTCCAGGCCAGGGCGATGGCCGCCACCGGCACCAGGCAGAAGAAGGCGCCGCGCCAGCCGATCACGCCGCCGAGAAAACTCCCCAGCGGCGCGGCGACCACGGTGGCGAGGGCATTCCCGCCGTTCAGGATGGCCAGCGCGCGCGGCACCTGGTCAAGCGGCACCAGGCGCATCGCGGTGGCCGCCGACATCGACCAGAAGCCGCCGATCGCCACGCCGATAAAGGCGCGCCCGATCATGAAGACCGTGTAGTTCGGCGCGAATGCCGCGACCGTGCTGGAGACGATCATCATGACCGTCAGCCCGAGCAGCAGGACCTTGCGGTCCAGCCGTCCGGACAGCGGCGCCATGAACAGGCTGGTGAGCAGGGCAAACGCGCCCGACACCGAGATCGCCTGCCCGGCCTGCCCTTCGCTGATGCCGAGTTCCGCGGCCACCGGCGTGAGCAGGCTGACCGGCATAAACTCGGAGGCCACGAGGGCAAACGCACCCAGGGCCATGGCGAACACCGCGCCCCAGGCTGGATTACTTTTACCCGCGAGACCGGGATTGCTTGTCGATGCTTGCGGGTTCATGCGCTTGCCCTGCTTTCCTTATCGAGTGCTTGCGGATCAGGCGGCCAGGGTGGCGCTGTCGATCACGAAGCGGTACTTCACGTCGCCCTTGAGCATGCGCTCGTAGGCGGCGTTGATCTCGTCGGCGCGGATCAGTTCGATGTCGGCGACGATGCCGTGCTCGGCGCAGAAGTCCAGCATTTCCTGGGTTTCCGGGATACCGCCGATCATCGAGCCGGCGATCGAACGGCGCTTCATGATCAGGTTGAACACTTGCGGCGACGGGTGCGGCGACGAAGGCGCACCGACCAGCACCATGGTGCCGTCGCGCTTGAGCAGGTTCAGGAAGGCGTCCAGGTCGTGCGGCGCGGCGACGGTGTTGACGATCAGGTCGAGGGTCTTGGCTTGCGCCGCCATCGCGTCCGCGTCGCGCGAGACCACGACTTCATGCGCGCCCAGGTCGAGTGCGTCCTGGCGCTTCGACTCCGAGGTGGTGAACGCCACCACGTGGGCGCCCATCGCGCGCGCCAGCTTGATGCCCATGTGACCCAGGCCGCCGATACCGACGATGCCCACGCGCTTGCCGGGACCGGCGTTCCAGTGGCGCAGCGGCGAGTAGGTGGTGATGCCGGCGCACAGCAGCGGCGCCACCGCGGCCAGCTGGTCTTCGGCGTGGCTCACGCTCAGCACGAAGCGCTCATGCACCACGATCTGCTCGGAATAGCCGCCCAGGGTGTGGCCAGGCGCGTCGGCGGTCGGGCCGTTGTAGGTGCCGACCATGCCGTCGCAGTAGTTTTCCAGGCCGTCTTCGCAATCGCCGCAATGCTTGCAGCTGTCGACCATGCAGCCGACGCCGACCAGGTCGCCGACCTTGTGCTTGCTGACGTGGGCGCCGATGGCGGCGACGCGGCCGACGATCTCGTGGCCCGGCACGCACGGGTACATGGTGCCGGCCCATTCGCCGCGCACCTGGTGCAGGTCGGAGTGGCAGACGCCGCAGAAGGCGATGTCGATCTGCACGTCGTGCGGACCCGGCTCGCGGCGGGTGATGTCGAGGGAAACGAGGGGCTGGTCGCCGGCGTGGGCGCCGTAGGCTTTGACGGTCATGGAGTGTCCTTTTGTGGTTTGCTACGAGGACCTGGCGCTTGCAGGGCGCGAGGCCGAATCAGGGGAAGGATGGTACAGGCAAAAAGGCAGGCAAAACGAAGGCGAAATTGCATGCCCTTATGAATATTCATCATGAATCGACACGTCGATTCGGTGCGCGCTATCATAAACGAATCCGCCGAACGGCGTCGTCCACCCTCCCGATTTGCATACCATGGCCCGCGACAACATCAACGACATCCTGGTCTTCCTTGCCGTCGCCCGCGAGCGCAGCTTCACGCGCGCCGCCGCCCAGCTGGGCATGACCCAATCGGCGCTCAGCCACATCATCCGCGGGCTGGAAGAGCGGCTCGGCGTGCGCCTGCTCACGCGCACCACGCGCAGCGTCTCGCCCACCGAAGCCGGCGAGCGCCTGCTGCAGAACGTCGGCCCGCGCCTGGAAGAGATCGAGGCCGAGATCACCGCGGTGAGCGACCTGGGCGACAAGCCGGCCGGCACCATCCGCATCACCGCCATCGACCACGTGATCGAAAGCCTGCTGTGGCCGCGCCTGGCGCCGCTGCTGCCGCAGTATCCCGACCTGCACGTGGAGCTCAGCTCGGACTACCGCCTGGTCGACATCGCCGCCGAGCGCTTCGACATCGGCGTGCGCTACGGCGACCAGGTCGACAAGGACATGATCGCGGTACGCCTCACCGTCGACATGCCGATGTCCATCGTCGCCTCCCCGGCTTACCTCGCGCAGCGTCCGGTGCCGGGCACGCCGCAAGACCTGATGAAGCACAACTGCATCGCCCTGCGCCTGGCCAGCAGCGGCGGTCTGTATGCGTGGGAGCTGGAGCACGAAGGACAAAGCCTGGAACTGCGCGTGCGCGGCCAGGTGGTGTGCAACACCGCGCCGCACATCCTGCAGGTGGCGCTCGACGGCTGCGGCATCGCCTTCCTGCCCGAGGAGATGACCGCGCCCTGTGTGCAGGACGGCCGGCTGGTCTCCGTGATGCAGGATTGGTGCCCGCGCTTTCCGGGCCTGTTCGCCTACTACCCGAGCCGGCGCCAGTCCTCGCGCGCACTGGGGCTGGTGATCGATGCGATCCGGTACAAGGGCTAGCCGCAGCGCTAGGCCTTCGTGACGCCATCCCCGTTCGCAGCGGACGCCCGCTCGATCGCTTCCCAGTGGCGCACTAGCTGGCTTGTTACGGCAGCAGGGAGTTGCAGCAATTCGACCACCGGCGCATCGGCCTCATGGGCAATCTCTACCTTATCGGCCGGCAGGGCGAGCATGGCCGCGATATCGCGGTGTTCCTTGCTGCCCGGCGCCACTGCCACGAAGTTGGCGATGGTGATGAATGCATCGCCTCCCGGGCAGCGGTACATGTCGAGATCTGCATACGCGGGAAGATCGTCGATACTTGGCTGCAGCAGCACCAGCACCTGTGACGGATCGGCCTCCAGGCAGCGCCGCACCTCGTCTGGATCCTGGATGGGATGGAAGCGGACAGGCACGTTCACTTTTTCCGCCCACTGGCCGCCTGCTTCGCAAAACGGTTCCTCAGCGCGGCTCCGCCCCGCCAGTATGCAGGGCAGCACGAACAGGCCGAGTTCGACGAGCCAGCAAAGCGCCAGGAATGCCGCCCCGGCGCCCGATACGGCGGCCAGACGCGCCAGCATCGCTTCGCCCATCGACCACGGGTGCGTCGCCAGGTAAAGGCTGCTGCCGGCCGCATTCGCATACACCAGCCAGGCGCTCCAATGCACATACCAGACGAAGAGTCCGCAAGCAGCGCCAGCCCGGCCCATCCAGCGTGGATTGCGAATCTTGCCATGCCCGGCTGCCAGGCGGACCAGGCAGGCCAGGAAGATGCTCATGCCTGCCGAAACGAGGAAAGCAGGACCGAATCCGGCAGCCACGCTTGCCCATGCATACAGCCGGGCCATAGGCACTGACGCAAAGGTAAACGCGAGGACGACAACGACGCCGTGTGCAGGCACCCGTCCTGAAGGCTGATAGCAGCTTGATGTCATGACGCTCCCATCCCGAAGGGGTGTGTGCATTGCAGAACCTGGCTACTCTAGCCCGATCGACACGGTCTAATTTGCCGAAGCGCAAGCAACAAGGCGCGTATTCAGCGAAGGATGCGCAAGGCAGCGGCAAGCCGCTCGTTCACCGGCCCATGCAGGACGCTGTACGCGACGCCGGCCCGGTCCAGCGACTCCAGGAACCAGCCATGCTGGCGCTGCCGGAACGCCGCATCGCGCCGCGTGCCGTCCTGCACAAAGGGGAAGTCGGGCGCGCAGACGAAGGTGTGCGTGTAGCGCCTTGCCGCGAGCCGGATGACGGCCGGATCGACCTTGCCGTAGCCGTCCTGGCTGTAGAACACCGTGGTCAGCGCGCTGCCGTCGCAGACCAGGGGGCCGCGCGTGTCCTGGGCCAGGGCGATCTCGAGCGCGATCTGGTCTTCGGCGATGGCGCGCATGTCTTCATAAACGAACTGTCCACCCTTCTCTTCCCAGCGCGTGCGGCCGACTTCGGGCACGGCGGTGGTGCCAAGCGCAGCGGCGAGCGCGTCGACCAGCGTGGTCTTGCCGCTCGATTCGCCGCCCAGGATGCAGACGCGGTCGACGAAATCGGCATACACGCGTGGATCGAGAAAGGCACGCCAGGCAGCGGGATCGGCGCGCACCTGGGTGCCGGACACAGGGACCGCGCGCCGCGCCAGGTCAACGCAGACATGCTCGACCCGATGCGCAAGTCCGAGACGCGCCGAGAACTCGGCCGACAGAACGGCGGCGAATCCATCGCCATAATCCTCGCTCGTGAACACGGCATCGACCGGGCCGCCGCCCAGGGTCCGGCACAGCCAGGCGCAGAACCGGCGGTGCGCGTCGGCAGGCGCACCGTTATGCGGCAGGGTCACGCGGCGGTCGGTCGCGCCCCGCTTGAAAGCCTCGGCCAGCACGGCGTCGTCCACCACCAGGCGCAGCGCCTGCGGGTACAAATCGGCCAGCCAGCCCTCGCGGGTCGCGGTAGCGCAGTGCGCAAAGTCCGGCTTTGTGTAGCTGATCACCAGCACCTCGCCGCAGGCGGCCAGCGCGGCGTCGATCAGGTGCATGTGCCCGCGGTGCAGCGGGCAGAATTTGCCGACCACCAGGCCGCGCCGGTAGCGCTTCATGCTTCGGCCAGCACCGCATCGCCTTCTTGTTGCAGCCGCGCCAGTCGGCGCCAGCTGGCCCAGGCGACGATCGCGTTCACCCAGTACACCGCGTACAGCACGGCGGTCAGGTACAGCCCGCGGCTGGCATACAGCGGCACGGCGATCGAATTGACCAGCAGCCAGAACGGCCAGTTCTCGATGCGCCGCCCCATCAGCAGCAACTGCGCGATGACGCTGAACACCAGCACCAGCGAGTCGGCGAACGGCGCGTAGGCATCGGTCCAGGCGTGCAGGAGCGCGCCATAGCCGGCGGCGCAAGCCAGGCCCAGCGGGACGATCCAGGCCAGGCTGCGCGCATCGGCCGGGCGCACGCGCAAGGCGTGGCCGTGGTCGCCGCGCAGCCACAGGCGCCAGCCGGCCACGCTCGACAGGACGAAGAACACCTGCAGCACCACGTCGGCATACAGCCTGGCCTGGAAGAAGACCACGGCAAACAGCGCGCAGCCGACGATGCCGGTCCACCAGGTGTGGATGCTGTTGCGTCCGGCCAGGAGGATGGCGGCGGTGGCGAAGCCGTTTGCGGCGATTTCGAGTGGGGCGATCATGATCCTGGTCCGTGCTGGTGATGGAACGGGCGCACGTGGATGCATGCGCGGCCGGCGAGCGCCAGTATGCCAGCGCAGCCCATCCGTGGGCCAGCAAAAATGCGCAGCCGCGGCCACGCCCGCGGGGCGCCGCGGTGCACGCCACATGCCGACATGGCAAGCTAGTGATATGCTAGGCCGCTCGATCACACCCGGCCTGCCGTGTTCGCGCACGCGCGGCCGCTCAACAACACACGAATCCGACATGACGCCACAACCCGCCCACGACACCGAACTCCCTCTCGACATGGTCATCTTTGGCGGTGTCGGCGACCTTGCGATGCGCAAGCTGCTGCCGGCCCTGTACATGGCCTACCTGCACGGCAACCTGCCTGGCGCCACCCGCATCCTCGCCACCGGCCGCCAGGACTACGACAACGCGGCCTACGCCAGCCACGTCACCGAGCACTCGCGCCCCTTCATCACGGCCGAGAACTTCAACGAGACCACCTGGACCGGTTTCCTGGGCCTGCTCGAATTCGTGCGCCTCGACGTGCAGGCCGCGCCAGACTTCGGCGCCCTGGCCGAGGCTTCGCGCAAAGGCGCGCAGCGCGTGTTCTACCTCGCCACCGCGCCCTCGCTGTTCACCACCATCTGCGACAAGCTCTCGACCGCCGGCCTGGTCGACAAGAACGCGCGCGTGGTGCTGGAAAAACCGCTCGGCCGCGACCTGGCGTCGGCCGTCGAGATCAACGAAGCCGTCGGCAAGCACTTCGCCGAATCGCAGATTTACCGCATCGACCATTACCTGGGCAAGGAGACGGTGCAGAATCTGACCGTGCTGCGCTTCGGGAATTCGATCCTGGAACCGATCTGGCGCGCGCCGAACATCGTCAGCGTGCAGATCACCGTGGCCGAGGAAGTGGGTGTCGGTAGCCGCGCCGGCTTCTACGACAGTACCGGCGCCATGCGCGACATGGTGCAGAACCACCTGCTGCAGCTGCTGTGCATCGTGGCGATGGAGCCGCCGACCTCGCTGGCGCCGGACGCCGTGCGCGACGAGAAACTGAAGGTCCTGCGCTCGTTGCGCCGCTTCACCCTGGCCGACATCGCGCGCGACACCGTGCGCGGCCAGTACAGCCACGGCGTGGGCGGCGGCGAGGAAGTGAAAGGCTACCTGGAAGAAGCCAACGTGCCGCAGGACAGCCGCACCGAGACCTTCGTCGCCCTGCGCGCCCACATCGACACCTGGCGCTGGTCGAAGGTGCCGTTCTATCTGCGCACCGGCAAGCGCATGGCGCGCCGTTCATCGAAGATCGTGATCGAGTTCGCGAATCCCCCCTTCCCGCTGTTCCCGGAAAACCCGGCCGGCGTCACCAACCGCCTGGTGATCGAGCTGCAGCCGGAAGAAGCGATCAAGCTGCAGATCATGGCCAAGCAGCCGGGCAGCGGCATGCAGATGCAGCAGGTGGAGTTGAACCTCGACTTGCAATCGGCCTTCCAGCAGCGCCGCGCCGAAGCCTACGAGCGCCTGCTGATCGACGTGGTGCGCGGCCGCCTGACCCACTTCATGCGCCGCGACGAACTGGAAGCGGCCTGGGAATGGGCCGACCCGATCATCGAAGGCTGGAAGGCCCTGGGCGAAAAGCCGCAGCAGTACGCCGCCGGCTCCTGGGGCCCGGCCGCCTCGTTCGCCCTGCTGGCGCGCGACGGCTTCTCCTGGTTCGAGTAAACCCAACAGCGGGGGTCAGGTCTGACATTCGGACACGGCCCCAGCTGTAGATGGCAATCCAAAGCAGAGCTCGTGTCCGAATGTCAGACCTGAGGTGATCCGGATATCCTGGACAGTTATTTAGGCACACGGTATGCAGCGTCGACGGCGGCAGGCGTTTGGTAGCCCAAGGTCTGATGTAACCGCCGCGTATTGTA
>NZ_JAJFES010000018.1 GCF_020708045.1 Massilia sp. IC2-278 | reverse complement strand
CCGATGAAGCGGGAACGATCTCCCGCTTCGATGGCAACTGCTTATTTGTCATGTAAATCCTCCAAGGACATATTGTCCACTATTTGGATGTCCATGAATCCCGGACCCTCTCAACCTGACCCCGGCTTATCAGTGTTACAACAGCATTCCGCCCGACACCTCGATACGCTGCCCGGTCATCCAGCCATTGCCCTCGGCCAGCAGGGCCGCGACGGCGGCGCCGATGTCGTCCGGCTGGCCGGCCCGCCCCAGCGCCGTCATGCTCGCCACCATGCGGTTCAGCTCGGGATTGTCGCGCACCGCGCCGCCGCCGAAGTCGGTCTCGATAGCGCCTGGCGCCAGCGTGTTCACCGTGATGCCGCGCCCGGCGAACTCGCGTGCCTGGTAGCGGGTCAGCACCTCGACCGCACCCTTCGCTGCCGCATACACGCCATAGCCCGGCAGGCTGAAGCGCGTGAGGCCGCTCGACACGTTCAGGATGCGTCCGCCATCGTTCAGCAGCGGCAGCAGGAGCGGCGTCAGGAACACGACCGATTTCATGTGCATGGCGACGATGCTGTCGAACTGCGCCTCGGTGACGTCCAGCAGCGGCGTGTGCAGGCCGGCGCCGGCGTTGTTCACCAGGATATCGAAACGCTCCGCGCCCCACTCGGCCAGGGTGGCGCGCACCTGGCCGGCAAAGGCGGCAAAGCCGGCGCTGTCGCCGGTGTCGAGTTGCAGCGCGGCGGCGCAGCGGCCCAGGGCCTCGATGCGCGCGGCGACTTCCTGCGCCGCGGCCGCGTTGCGCTGGTAGGTGAAGACGATGTCGACGCCGGCCTGCGCCAGGTGCAGCGCCATGCTGCGTCCGAGGCCGCGGCTGCCGCCGGTGATGAGTGCGATACGTTGGATCATGCTGGGCTCCTTCATTGAATGAGCAGCCAGTATATTTTTGCATCCCACATGGATAAACTGGCGAAATTTGCATGCATTCTGCGAATATTTTGCATAATCCAAGGATGAACAAACTCGACCCCATTCGCATCTTCCTGAAGGTCGCCGAGCTGGAAAGCTTCAGCGGCGCGGCCCAGCAGCTCGGCTTACCGAACACGACCGTGTCGGCCAACGTGCGCGAGCTGGAAGAAGACTTCGGCGTGCGCCTGCTGCAGCGGACCACGCGCCGTGTGAAGCTGACCCAGGAAGGCGCTGCCTTCTACGCGCGCAGCCGCGACCTGCTCGACGAGTTCGATGAGCTCGGCGCCATGTTCGACGGCGATGCCGATGGCTTGACCGGACGCCTGCGCGTCGACCTGACGGTCGGCATCGCCGCCAGGATCGTGCTGCCGCGCCTGAAGGAATTCATGGCGCGCCACCCGCGCCTGGAGATCAACCTCAGCACCACCGACCGCCGCGTCGACGTGGTGCGCGAAGGCTTCGATTGCGTGCTGCGCTCCGGCCCATTGGCCGATTCCAGCCTGGTCGCGCGTCCGCTGGGCAGCTACCGCATGGTCAACTGCGCCAGCCCGGCCTATCTCGAGGCATTCGGCACGCCGCGCACGCTGGCCGACCTGGCCCGGCACCGCATCGTCCATTACGACGCCCTGCTGGGCGGCAGCGCCCCGGTATGGGAATGGTTCGACGGCGAGCGCACCCGGCTGGCGCCGGTCGGCGGCATGCTCACCGTGAACGGCACCGCCTGCTTCGAGGCCGCCTGTCGCGCCGGCCTCGGCCTGATCCAGGCGCCGGACGTGGGCATCCGCGCCTACCTCGACAGCGGCGAACTGGTCGATGTATTGCCGGACTTCCGGCCCGAGCCGATGCCGGTCGCCTTCGTGTATCCCTCGCGCCGCTACGTGCCGGCGCGTACCCTCGCCTTCATGGAGTGGGTGCAGGAATTGCTGGCGCCTTACCTCGACCCGCGCTGATCGTGCCCATGTCGATCACGAAGCGGTAGTACACCTCGCCCTTCTCCAGCCGCTGCAAGGCCCCGTTGATCTGGTCCATCGCAATCAGCTCGATGTCCGCCACGATGCCATGCTCGGCGCAAAAGGCGAGCATCTCGTGCGTGTCCGCCGTGCCCGCGGCGCCCGAACTGGCCAGCCGGCGGCGGCCCATGGTCAGCATCAACGGCGCAAAGTCGAAGCTGTCCGGAATCCCGAGCGAGCACAGGGTGGCGTCCAGTTTCAGCGCCGCGATCATCGGCGTCATCGGATAGGTGGCCGACACCGTATCGAGAATGAAATCGAAGCGGTATGCCTGCGCTGCCATTTGCCCGGCATCGGTCGACAGCACGACTTCGTGCGCACCCAGCGCCAGCGCCGCCTCGACCTTCTTCGGCGACGTCGTGAACGCGACCACGTGCGCGCCCATCGCACGGGCAAACTTGATGGCCAGGTGGCCGAGTCCGCCGATGCCGACCACGCCCACCGTCATGCCCGGCCCCACCTTCCAGTGGCGCAGCGGCGAATAGGTCGTCACGCCGGCGCACAGCAGCGGTGCGGCGGCGGCCGGGTCGAGCCCCTTCGGCAGGTGGTAGACAAAGCGTTGGTCCGCCACATAGTGCGCCGAGTAGCCGCCGCGGGTGCGGGTGCCGTCGATGCGGTCGACGCCGTCGAAGGTCTGCACCGGAAACTCGCGGCAGTAGATTTCCATGCCGTGCCGGCAGGGCTCGCAGGCACGGCAGGAATCGACGATCACGCCGATCATGCCCAGGTCGCCGACTGCAAAGCCGCCGACATTGGCGCCGAGCGCCGTGACCTCGCCCACGATCTCGTGGCCGGGCACCAGCGGGAAGGACTGGCCCCACTCCCCGATCGAGTGGATATCGCTGTGGCAGACGCCGCAATACAGTACTCGCACCGCCACGTCGTCGGGACGCGGCGCGCGGCGCTCGAACTGCCAGGGGACGAGCGGACCGCCGCGTTCCAGGGCGGCATAGGCGGCCGTGGTCGTGCCGGCGGCGGGATGGGGTGTGGACGTGCGCATGGACTTCTCCTCCTCGGGGATTTACACTTGATGATTTCTGTAAGCATCCTAACAGGTTTACACATTTTGTAAACTGTAAACATGTCGTTTGAACGTTTTACCCGAAGAGCAAGAATGGAAGCAAAAGAAGAACGCATCCTCGATGCGGCGTTTGATTTGTTCTACCGCCACGGCTACCGCAAGGTCAGCATGAGCGATATCGCCGATGCGAGCGCGATGTCGCGCCCGACCCTGTACGCCGCGTTCGCGAACAAGGAAGCCGTATTCTCCGCGCTGGTGCGGCGCCAGCGCATGCGCAACGAAGCGGCCACCGCCGAGCAGCTTCCGCTTGCGCGCGGCCTGGCAGCGCAGCTGGCCTGCCTGTTCGATATCTGGGTCGTGGCGCCGGCGGCGTCGGTGATCGATTCGCCGAACGGCATCGACCTGCTGGCCAATTGCGGCAGCTATGCGCCTGAGGCGCTGGCCGATATCTATGCCCACCTGGAGCGGCAGCTGGAAGCGGTGCTGGCGCCGGCCATGCACGGCAAGAAGGTGATGAGCGCGCGCGAAATCGCCTACATCCTGCGGGTGGCCACCACCGGCGTGAAGGCGTCGGCGGACAACCTGCCGGAGTTGCGCAAGGTGGTCGCGGGGATGATCAAGATGGCGCTGGCGACGGTGCAGGCGTCCAGGTAGACGCCCCCATCCTGTCACACCACGGCAGCGCTGAACGGCTCGGGCCGCCGCGCAAGCAGGTGCGACAGCCGTTGCAGGCTGGCCTGCAAGCGTGCGCGGTCCTGGATGCTCCCCAGCGAAATCCGGATGGCATTCACCGAAACCTCCCCTGTCGCGAAGGCCTCGGCCGGCGTGACGGCGATGCCCTCGCTGGCGGCCGCACGCGCAAGCTGGGCGGAAGCCCAGTATCCCGGCAACCCGAGCCATACATGCAGGCCGTCGCCCGCGCCGCTGTAGCGCCCCGCCAGGATATCGCGCGCCATCCGGTGGCGCAGGCGCGCCTCGGTGCGTACCCCCTCCAGCAGGCGTCCGGCCGAACCGTCGAGTATCCACTGGGTGGCCAGTGCGGCCGTCAGCGGCGCCGCCATCAGCGCGAATGACCTGAGCGCTACCAGGAAACGTTCGCGCTCGAGCGGGTCGCGTACCAACACGAAGGCGACCCGCAAACCGGGCGTCAGGCATTTCGACAGGGTGGAAATGTAGACCACCTGGTCCGGCGCAAACGCGGCAATCGGCGGCGGCGGGGCCTCGGCCAGCAGCCAGTAGGGGTCGTCCTCGACAATGCGCACCTGGCAGCGCCTGGCGATACTAGCAAGCTCCTTGCGCCGGCGTTCCGGCATGGTGATTGCGGTCGGGTTCTGCAAGGTCGGATTCAGGTAGACCAGCCGTGGCTGGTGCCGGCGGCAGGCTTCCTCGAACATCGCCGGCAGCATCCCGTGCCGGTCCGCTTCCACCGCAAGGATGCGCCGGCCGAACTGGACCGCGGCGGCGCGCAGGCCGGGATAACTCATCGGCTCGGCCAGGATCACATCGCCCGGCTCCGTCAGCGCAAGGAACAGGGCGGCGATCGCTGCCTGCGCCCCCGGGCAGACCAGCACCTGCGCGGCATCGAGCTGTCCGAACATCGGCGCCAGCCAGGCAGCGCCGGCCTTGCGGTCGGAATCGCTTCCGCCGCCCAGGTGATAGGTCATCAGCGATGCATTGTCTGCCCGCATCAAGACCTGGGACAGGCCCTGCTTCAGCATGTCGTCGAAGTCCACGCCGTCCGGCGGTGGCGGGGTGTTCATGCTCAGGTCGAGGATCGCGTTCAATTCGACTTTCGGCGCCGCGACGTAGGTCCCGCGTGCGCCGCGGCCCTCCAGCAGGTTGCGGCGCCGCGCTTCGTCGTAGGCGCGCGTAACCGTCGTCAGGTCGACCTGCAGCTGGGCCGCCAGCTGGCGCTGCGGCGGCAGGCGGTCGCCCGGCCTCAAGGAGCCATCCGCCACCGCCGCCTGCAAGGCATCGGCAATCTGCAGGAAACGCGGCCCGGCGCGCGCAGCCAGGCGCGGCAGCCAGCCTGGCGGATTTTCATCTTGTATGGTTTTCAACTGGGACAATTTGTCTCGATGTATGGAGATTGCTTTTGCGTAGTATGTCCCGAAATAGGCAGCACCACCACCGTTCCACGCCAGCCGCCGTGGTGCTGCGCACGATAGATAGCGTCAACATAGCCTGGAAATACACACATCATGGAATGGTTCCCGATACTCGCCTTTGCATTTAAATTCCTCGTGCTCGGCACGGGGATGTTCTTCGCCATCAAGTGGCACTACGACCAGGGGAAGAAAGGCAGGCATACCGAGCGGCGCGCGGTGCTGCGCACGGCCGTCAAGATCGCTGTCATCTTCGTGGCATTGGTGCTGGTCCTGGTGTACGGCACCTGGCTCCTTGCCACGAAGCTGGGCATGGATTTGAATTTGCCATAAAGGCAGACAGCAGCCGGCGGATATTTCAATGAATACAGCGAGGTTTGACATTAACGAAGATGCACGCGATAAACACGCGCAGCCCTCATGTTCCGCCGCCAGCCATGGATAGCCGCCCACGCATTCGTTGAAGGATCAGTGATACTACCTGGCAAGAGCGCCTATGCGTCGGCGGTGAGCTGGCCAGCTCCGTTTCATGCCTCGCCATCTGCAAGAGCTTGGATACTGAGCTGAAGGTCTTCCGGATCTTGTATTGCGACGAGAAATTGCATGTTCTGGGCATGATAAAAGTCGTCGCATATTTCTGAACGCCTAGAAGCAAAAGCAAGCTGTGGGAAAGGTTTTCCACGCCTGAGACAATCGCTGCCCCACTCTGATAGGCTGGTCGTGGCGCAATCGACACACTTGCAAGCAACAATTGCCGACATTTCTTAATGGCATTACTATTATCACTTTGGCACTTTGAATAACATATACGATCCGATGAAGCCGAGTATTTTCGTATCCATGCGCTTTCTTTCCTCACTCGCTACCGCCATACTGCTCGCGGGTTGCGCCAGCGGCTATCAAAGCACCTACCGCGCCGCAACGGGAATGACCCCGGAACGTATCGCTGCGCTGCGCGCGAACCCTCCACCAGCCGAACCGCTGGTGGAACGCACTTCGGGCAAAGCTGACGACGCATTCTTTAACGCCTATAACCGGCGCGGCTATGGGGTAATCGGCGTCGCTAGCTTTACCAGTAACCGCGGCGAGTCGGACGCGGCCGCCATCAAGCAAGCACGGGCAGTCGGCGCCGATCTCGTCGTCATCGCCGAGCCAGTGCATCGGGGTTCCTCCACGACCCACATACCGCTCACGTTGCCGACCACGACTACCGCGTACACAAGTGGGACAGCCACGGTGTACGGCAGCGGCGGCACCGCCACGGCCGTTGGCAACTCGACCACTACCATTCATGGCACCCAGACGAGCATCATCCCCGTCACGGTCAATCATACCGGCTATGGCGCAGCCTTCTTCATCAAGCAGCGACTGGTGCTTGGCGTGAATACGCGCGCCCTGAACGATGAGGAACGTGCCCAGATGCAGACGAACAAAGGCTTGGTCATTCGTGCTGTCGTCGATGGCTCCGCTGCATACGAGGCGGACCTGCTTGTAGGCGACATCATCCTCAGTATCGACAACCACGTGGTGACGACGCCGGAATCGATGAACACCCTCCTCGACACGAAGCGCGGGCAGAGCGTTAATATCAAGCTGAGCCGTCAAGGCAAAATAGTCGAGAAGGACGTTACGCTCGGGACGTGACCTCATCGCGGCGTGGTCGCCTGTGAGTCCGGCAGCTGAGTATTGTTGGTCACAAGATATCCAGCTCTGCCCCGACAGTGCTCCGCCGCTACAAGCGGTTTTCCGCTACATCCGAGCGTACGGTGTCCCTGCACGTATAGAAGCTGGTTATCCATGGCTTTCACTTCCGCCGGCAGAACCATGAACGCGCGCTGATCAGCAGGCAATCTAACCAGGGGAGCACCGGCGCTCCCCCTCGCCGGTGCACAGTTTCACATTACCTCAGGTTCACGTTCCGGCGCCTGCCCTTTACCCCATGCACCCAGGTGTACAAGGCCGGCAGGATCAGCAAGGTCAAGGCGGTCGACGACAGGATCCCGCCGATCACCACGGTTGCCAGCGGCCGCTGCACCTCGGCGCCGGTACTGGTCGCCAGCGCCATCGGCAGGAAGCCGAGCGAGGCCACCAGCGCCGTCATCAGGACCGCCCGCAAGCGCACCTCGGCCCCTTCGCGCATCGCCCGTTCCGGCCCATGCCCCTGCTCGCGCAAGCCGCGCACGAACGAGATCATCACCAGCCCGTTCAACACCGCCACGCCCGACAGCGCAATGAAGCCCGCCGCCGCCGAGATCGACAGCGGCAGCCCGCGCAGCCACAGCGCCAGCACGCCGCCGGTCATCGCGAACGGAATCCCGCTGAACACCAGCAGCCCATCCTTCACGCTGTTGAACATCAGGTACAGCAATGCGAACACCAGCGCCAGCGCCGCCGGAATCACCAGGCCCAGGCGCTTGCTGGCCGCTTGCAGGTTCTCGAACTGCCCGCCCAGGCTGAGCCAGGTCCCGGCGGGCAGCTTCACCTTCGCCAACGCGGCATCCAGCTCGCCGACGAAGGAGCCGAGGTCGCGCTCGCGCACGTTGGCCGTCACCACGATGCGGCGCTTGCCGTTCTCGCGGCTGACCTGGTTCGCCTCCGGCACGAAGGCCAGCGTGCCGATCTCGGACAGCGGAATGCTGGCCGCGTGCCCGTTCACCGGCGGCAGCGCGATCGGCAGCTGGCGCAGGCTGTCGATGTCGTTGCGCGGCCCTTCCGGCAGGCGCACGGTGATGGCGAAGCGGCGGTCGCCCTCGAACACCATGCCGACGTCGCGCCCGCCGACCAGGGTGCCGAACACGTCCTGCACGTCGGCCACGTTCAGGCCATAGCGCGCAGCCTTGATGCGGTCTACCGTGAGGGTCAGCGCCGGCAGGCCTTCGGTCTGCTCGACCTTCACCTCGACCGCGCCGCGCACGCCGTTCAATACGCGCGCCACCTGCCGTGCGGTGGCTTCCATCGCCTCGGTGTCGTCGCCGAACACCTTCACCGCCACGTCGCTGCGCACGCCGGAAATCAGCTCGTTGAAGCGCAGCTGGATCGGCTGCGAGAACTCGTAGCTGTTGCCGGGGATGCGGTTCGCGGCCTCGGTAATGGCGTCCACCAGCTGGGCATGCGTCTTGCGCGGCTGCGGCCACTGGGCGCGCGGGCGCAGCATGATGTAGCTGTCGGCCGCGTTCGGCGGCATCGGGTCAGTCGCCACTTCCGATGTGCCGATGCGCGCGAACACCCGCTCGATCTCGGGGAATTCCTTCAGTAGCGCGCTTTCCAATTGCTGCTGCATGGCCACCGACTGCGACAGACTGGTGCCGGGAATGCGCATGGTCAGCACGGCCAGGTCGCCTTCATCGAGGTTCGGCGCGAACTCGGTGCCGAGGCGTGTGGCCAGCACGCCGGACAGCAGCACGCTCAGCAAGGCAAAGCTCAGGGCCACCGGCCGGTTGCGCAGCACCCAGTCCAGCATGCGCCGGTACAGGCCGCGCGCATGGTCCATGATCCGGTTCTCGTGCTCGGGCACAGCCTTGTTCACGAACAGAGCGACGGCCGCGGGCACGAAGGTCACCGACAGGATCATCGCCGCAGCCAGGGCCATGACCACGGTGATCGCCATCGGATGAAACATGCGCCCCTCGATGCCGGACAGCGCGAAGATCGGCAGGTAGACGGTCATGATGATCAGCTGTCCGAACAGCAGCGGCCGGCGTGCTTCAAGCGCCGCCGCCGCCACCTCGGCAAAGCGTTCCTCGCGCGTGAGCACCTTGCCCCGTGCCGCCTGCGCCAGCCCGAGCCGGCGGATGCAGTTCTCGACGATCACCACGGCGCCGTCGACGATGATGCCGAAGTCGAGCGCGCCCAGGCTCATCAGATTGGCGCTGACGCCGGCCTGCACCATGCCCGTGAACACCATCAGCATGGTCAGCGGGATCACCAGCGCCGTGATCAAGGCCGCGCGCAAATTGCCGAGGAAGAGGAAGAGGATCGCCACCACCAGCAGCGCGCCTTCGACCAGGTTGTTGCGCACGGTGGCGATCGCCTTGTTGACCAGCACCGAGCGGTCGTACACCGGCAAGGCCTGCACGCCGGCGGGCAGCGAGCGGTTCACCAGGGCCAGCTTGCTGCGCGCGGCTTCGGCCACGGCGCGGCTGTTCTCGCCGATCAGCATGAACACCGCGCCCAGCACCACCTCGCGCCCGTTCTCGGTGGCGGCGCCGGTGCGCAGCTCGCGTCCGTACTGGACCTCGGCCACGTCGTCGACGTGGATCGGCGCACCCTCGACCACGTCGAGCACGATGTTGCGGATCTCGTCCAGGGACTTGACCTGCCCCGGCGTGCGCACCACGAACTGCTCGCCGCCGCGCTCGATGTAGCCGGCGCCGGCACTCGCGTTGTTGCGGTCGATGGCGTTCACCAGCGTGGCCAGCGACAGGCCGTGCGCGGCCAGGCGCTCCATGTTCGGCGCCACCTGGTATTCCTTCAGGTAGCCGCCGATGGTGTTCACCTCGGTCACGCCGGGCACGCCGCGCAGCTGGGGCGCGACGATCCAGTCCTGGATTTCGCGCAGGTCCTGCGGCGTGTAGGGCGTGCCATCGGGCTTGCGCGCGCCCTCCTTTGCTTCCACCGTCCAGTAGAAGATTTCGCCGAGGCCGGTGGCGGTCGGCCCCATGCCCGGTTCCAGGCCCGGGGGCAGCGCGGCCCTGGCCCCTTGCAGGCGCTCGTTCACCAGTTGGCGCGCAAAGTAGATGTCGGTGCCGTCCTCGAACACCACGGTCACCTGCGACAGGCCGTACTTCGACAGCGAACGGGTCTGCTCGAGGCCGGGCAGCCCGCTCATCACCGTCTCGATCGGGAAGGTGATGCGCTGCTCGACTTCCAGCGGCGAATAGCCGGGCGCGCCGGTGTTGATCTGGACCTGCACGTTGGTGATGTCCGGGACCGCGTCGATCGGCAGGCGGCCGTAGTGGTAGGCGCCGAGGCCGGCCAGGCAGAGGGCGGCAAAGACCACCAGCCAGCGCCGCGCGATGGCAAATGCAATGAGTTGCTGGAACATGGCTACCCTTCAGTGATCGTGCTCGGCTTCGCCCTTGCCGAGATCGGCCTTGAGCACGAAACTGCCGACGCTGGCATACGGCGTGCCGGCGTCCAGCCCTTTTACGATTTCGGTACGCTTGCCGTCGGAACGGCCGATGCTCACGTCCTGGGCGCGGAATCCCGCGTTTGTCCGCACGAAGACCACGCTGCGCTCGTGCACGGTCTGCACCGCATCGGCGGCCACCGTCACGGCGACGCTGCCCGGCTGGCCCATCAGGTCGACGTCGGCCAGCATGCCGGGGCGCAGGCGTCCGTCGCGGTTCGGCAGGATTACGCGCGCCGTGGCCATGCGCGTGGCTTCGCCCAGCACCGGGCCGACGAACGAGACCGTCCCTTCGAGTTCGCGCGGCTGGGCGGCGATGCTCACCCTGGCCGGCATGCCCGCGCTCACCTGGGCCAGGTTCACGCCCGGCACCGCCGCTTCCACCCACACCTGCGACAAATCGGCCACGGTCAGCAGCAGCCGCGTTTCGTCGACCGACTGGCCGGCGACGACCGGACGCTCGATCACCACGCCGTCATACGGGGCGCGCAGGGTGACGGTGCTGGACACGCTGTCGGACGCAGCGTCACGCCCGGCCCCGATGCCGAGCGCGTCGAGGCGGCTCCTGGCAGCTGCGGCGGCGATGCGCGCTTCCTGCAGCGCGGCCTGGGCGGCGTCCAGGTCCTGGCGCGCCGAGATGCCCTGCTCCCACAAGGTTTGCTCGCGCGCCTGCACCGTCTGCGCGAGTGCCAGGCGGGCGCGGGCGGCGGCGGCATCGGCGCGCCAGCCGGCCACCGCCGGGCTGTTCACCGTCACCAATGCCTGCCCCTTCTTCACATAAGCGCCGTTCGACACCAGCACCGATTGCACGATGCCGGCGGACGGTGCGGCCAGCGCCACGCTGCGTTCGGCGTTGGCTTTCACTTGCGCCGGCAGGTGCAGGCGTTCCTGGATCAGGGCGGGCTTCGCGTTGTCGATGGCGATGCCGGCGGTCTTGATCTGCGCCGCGCTCATGGCGATGGCGCGCTCGTCCTCGTCCGCATGGGCGGGCGCGGCGCCTGGCGCATCGTCGTGGCGGTCGTCGTGGCCGTGCGAATCGGCGTGGCCAGTATGCTCGCCGCCCTGTTGAGCACTGCCCGTAGCGCCGGGCTGGCGCCACAGCATCAGCGCGGCAAGAATGGCGGCGGCCGCGCACATCAGCGCGATCGTGATGGTCTGTTTCCGGTTCATGGTTGTTCCCGTCCTTCTTGTTCGATGGCGGCGCCGGCGAGGCGTGCGATGTCGGCCCAGGCGCGCCAGGCTTCCTGGGTAGCGGCCCACTGGCGCGACTGGACCCGGGCCAAGGTACGCTGGGCGTCGAGCACGTCGAGGAAGGCGAACTTGCCGTGCTCGAAGCCGGTCAAGGTCAGTTCATAGGCCGAGCGCGCGCTCGGGATCACCTCGGCACGCAGCAGGTCCGCATCGAGGCGCGCCTGCTCGTAGCGGGTGTACGCGGCGCCGAGTTCGGACGCGGCGTCCGTTTCGGCGGCGGCCAGCTCGTCGCGCGCCTTGTCGCTGCGGCGCAGCGCCGCCAGCAATTTGCCTTCGTTGCGATTGAAGAGCGGCAGCGGCAGCGAGACGCCGACCACGGCCTGGCGCCGGCCCACGTCGTCGGTCTTCTGGCTGCCGACGGTCAGCGTCAGGTCGGGCAGGCGCGCGGCGCGTTCCACCTGCGCCTGTGCTTCCTGGGCCGCCAGCTGGCCGCGCGCGCGCCGCACCGGCAGCGACTGCGCGGCCTCGGCCAGCAGCGCCGGCAGCGGCTTCAGGGCGGGCAGCGGTGCGTCGTCGCCGGGCGCCAGCACCAAGGCTTCGCCCGGCCGTCCGACCAGGGCGCCGAGGCGGGTGCGCGCAACGGCCAGGTCGGCAGCAGCGGCATTCAGCTCCGTGCGCGCCTCGGCCGCAGCCAGGCGGGCACGGGTTTCGTCGATCGGCGAGACCTTGCCGGCCGCGACCTGGCGTGCGGCCACATCGATGCTCTTGCCGGCCAGGGCTGACAGCGCCTGCGCCAGCGCCTGGCGCTCCTGGGCTGTGCGCACGCCGTACCAGGCGGCGATGGCCTCGGCGCGCACTTCCTGGCGCAGCGCCGCCAGCTCGTCCCTGGCCTGCGCCGCCGTGCTGCCGGCAAGCGCCACGCGGGCGCGCCGCTTGCCGCCCAGTTCGATCGGCTGGCTGATCTGGACGGTGGTGGTGCGGGTGCCGGCCTGCTCGCCTTCGCGCAGGTATTCCAGGGTGGGATTCGGGTAGCGGCCGGCTTGCGCGGCCTCGGCGGCACTGGCCGCGGCTTCGTGGCCGGCGGCGCGCAGGCGCGGGCCGTCGAGGGCGAGACGGATCGCGCCGGGCAGGTCTATGGGTTCGGGCTGCGGGGGCGCGGCGGCTGCACAGCCGAACGCCCATGCCGCCACGATCCCGGCGGCGAGATGCCGCAAGGGGTGGTGTGTCATGCTTGGCTCCTGATGAAAATGGAAATCAGGCGCGCAGGCGGGCGGGAGCCGGCTGGCTCCGCTTTTCAAGCATCCTGCGCGCTACTCGGCGCGCGCAGGCCACTTGGGACGTTCGGGGCGGGCCGCCGGGGGCGAACTCAGGAAGGGAGACACGCCGGCAACCGGCGTCGATTCGTGGCGCTGGCCCGGCACGGCCGTGTCGCCCGGGGGAAGGTAGATGATGTGCCCGAGCATGCAGGACGGGCAATGCGGATCGGCCAGGGGCGACGCGCCGTCGTCGGCCACGAAGGCCGGCTCGAACGTAGCGGCACCCGGCTCTCCTTCGGCCACGTGATGGGTGACGCCGTTCGGCGTCGTCACGCAGCACTGGTCCGCCATGGCCAGGGCAACCTGGAGCGGATAGACCAGCAGCAGAATGATGAGGACCCAGCGGCGCATCGGAATAGATCGGAATACAAATCGTGAAAGGGACATGCCCGTTCCTGCCATGATACTTGGTATTCCGGCCACTGGCGAATCATCCAGGCAATCGCCGATCCGGACGGCGATGTCCGGCGAAGCTGGTTCATTTCGCATACGACAACAACCGCAGCGCGTCCACGATACATGTTCAACAATACCCGTTGCCCCATCACAACAGCCGAGTTCGCTGCCGACGTTTCCACGCGTAAATTTATCGACTTTTGGGGACGCGTTCGCTAAAGTCGGTTCGTGCCCCAGGCACAGTGCCGCCTCGCCGGCAACGCAGCACCGGCCCCACCGGCCGCGCCGCCTTCTTCCCTTCGCCGCCCGTGCGCAGCGAGGGACCCATGAGAACAACGAAACCATGTACCCCATCCATTTTCCTGGCAAGGGTTTGTCCTGCGCCGTGCGCGCCAGCCTGCTGGCATGTTTGATGACCGGCGCCGCCTGCGCGGCCGAGGACGGCGCTCCGGCGTGGAAGCTGTCCGGCTTCGGCACGCTCGGCGCGGTGCACTCGAGCGAGCGGCATGCCGACTACAGTTCCTCGGCGCTGAAGGCCGATGGCGCGGGGCGCAGCCATGCCTGGAGCACCGACGTCGACAGCAAGCTCGGCGGCCAGATCGACCTGCGCATCGATGCGCGCTGGTCGGCGGTGCTGCAGGTGGTGACCGAGCAGCGCCTGGACTACAGCTACCGCCCGCAGGTCGAATGGGCCAACGTCAAATACCAGGCCACGCCGGAACTGTCGTTGCGCGTGGGCCGCATCGCGCTGCCGATGTTCGTCGCCGCCGATTACCGCAAGGTCGGCTACGCCTACCCCTGGGTGCGTACGCCGGTCGAAATCTACGGCGCGGTGCCGATCTCGAACAGCGACGGCGCCGACCTCACCTGGCGCTGGAACGGCGAAAGCATGCGCGGCACCACCCAGGCTTACGTCGGCCGCACCGAGATGTCGCTGTACCAGGGCGCGCGCCTGCGCGGCAGCGGCATCGCCGGCCTGTCGCAGACCGTCGAAATCGGCGACCTGAGCCTGGCCGCCTCGATCGGCACCACGCGCCTGACGGTGTCGCTGTACCCCGAACTGTTCGCCGGCCTGCGCGCCTTTGGCGAACAGGGCCAGGCCCTGGCCGACGCCATCATTACCGAACGCAAGCGCGCCACCGCCGCCAGCATCGGCCTGAACTACGATCCGGGCAACTGGTTCGTGATGGCCGAGGCCGGCCACTACCGGGTCGATTCCTTCCTCGGCACCACGAACTCCGTGTACGCCAGCGGCGGGTACCGCTACGGTGCGCTGACGCCGTATGCCGGCTTCGCGCGTATCTCGGGCAAGAAACCGTCCGGCCCGCATGCCCTCGACCTGGACGGCCTGCCGCCCGAATACGCCGCCGCCGGCAGCGCCCTTAACGCCGGCCTGGACACGCTGCTGCGCACCATCGCCTCGCAGACCACGCTCTCCGCCGGCCTGCGCTGGGACGCGGCGCCGAACGTGGCGTTCAAGCTGCAGTACGACCGCGTGACGCCGCGCGGCGGCTCGCGCGGCACGATGATGAACCTGGGCCCGGCCTTCCGCTCGGGCCAGACCGCGCACGTGGCCAGCGCCACGGTCGATTTCGTATTCTGAGGACGCCATGACGACTCTTGCAGCCAAGCTGCTCGGCGCCGCCGCCCTCATCCTCGCCTGCGCCTGCGCCCGGGCCGGCGACCTGGTCGTGATCGTTTCCGCACGCAGCAGCGTCGAGACGCTGCGCACCGACCAGGTGGCCGCGATCTTCCTCGGCCAGAGCGCACGCTTTCCCGGCGGCGCCCTGGCCACCGCGCTCGACCAGCCGATCGGCTCGGCCGAACGCGACCAGTTTTATGTGCGCGTCACCGGCAAGACCCCGGCCCTGCTCAAGGCGCACTGGTCGAAGCTGGTGTTCACCGGGCGCGGCCAGCCTCCGCGCGAACTGCAGGACAGCGTTGCCGTACGCCGCGCCGTGGCCGAGGATGCGGGCCTGATCGGCTACATCGACCGCGAAGCACTCGATCCCAGCGTGCGCCAGGTCCTGCTGGTGCGGTAAGGAATATTATGCCGACTATCCAAGCCAAAGCCGGCCGCCTGGCCCGCCGCGCCCGTCTCACCCGCTGGCTCGGGCGCGGACTCGAGACCCACATCGCCCTGCCCGTGTTCGCGCTGCTACTGGTGGCCGCCATGTGGGTACTGACCCTGCGCATCATCGATGCCGACCATGCGGCCGCCGCCGTGGCTGCGCGCACCGCCGCCCAGGAACGCCTGGACACCTACGAAGCGCAGATGGCGCGCAGCCTGAACGGCATCGACCAGACCCTGAAGGTGCTGAAATACGCGGTCGAGACCAAGGGCGCGCAGGGCGCGATTCCTGCGCTGCGCGAACAGGGCCTGCTGCCGCCCGCCCTGGTGTTCGTGGTGGCCGTGACCGACCGCGGCGGCCGCATCGTGGCGAGCAATCCGGACGAAGGCGCGCTCGACGTCTCGAATGCCGCCTACTTCCTCTACCACCGCGATAACGACGAGGGCGAGCCCTTCGTCAGCGCCACGATGGCCGACGCCGCCAAGGCCGAGCCGCACCTGCACTTCACGCGCCGCATCAACGACGCCGATGGGCGCTTTGCCGGGATTGCCATCGTCGAGGTCGAGCCGGCCTATTTCACCAGCGCCTATGAACCTGCGCGCGATGGCCGGCACGGCATGCTCGGGCTGGCCGGGCTCGACGGCGTGATGCGCGCGCTGCGCATCGGCGAAAACATCAGCTGGGGCCAGCGCATCGAGCTGGGTTACGGCGCGCCGGGCGCCATCACCCTCGGCCACGGGCTTCCCGACGGCGTGGCGCGCTATACCGGCGTCCAGCGCCTGCACGGCTTCCCGCTGGCGATCGTGGTGGGCCTGGCCGAGGACGAACAGTTCGCGCCATATGCAGCGGCGCGCCGCACCTGGCTGCTGGCCGCGGCCGGCGCCAGCGCCCTGCTGCTGCTGGTGGTGGCGACGATTTCGCTGTGGTCCTGGCAATTGGCCAAGGCGCGCCGGCGCGCCCACCGCGCCCAGGAAACCTATGCCGCCGCCTCCGAGGGCAGCCTGGACGCGTTTTGCGTGATGCGCACGGTGCGCGACGCGCGCGGCCTGGTCGCCGACTTCGAGATCGAGGCCACCAACACCGCGGCCGAGGGCATCTTCGGCATGAGCAGCGAGGCCCTGCGCGGCCAGCGCCTGTGCGCGCTGCTGCCGCACTACCGCAACAACGGCATCTTCGACGACATGGCGCTGGTCGTCACCACCGGCCAGGCGCGCGAGGGCGAATGGCTGGCGTCGTCGGTCGCGGCCCGGGGCCGCTGGCTGCAGCGCCAGGTGGTGCCGGTGGAAGACGGCATCGTCGCCATCGTGCGCGACATCACCGAGCGCAAGCTGGCCGAGGAGCGCATCTTCCACATGGCGCACCACGACGAACTCACCGGCCTGCCGAACCGTAACCTGATGCACGACCGCATCGACCAGGCGATCCGCAACGCGGCGCGCGCCGGCAGCGGCGTGGCCCTGGCCTTCGTCGACCTGGACGGCTTCAAGCTGGTCAACGATGGCCTCGGCCACAAGGCCGGCGACGAACTGCTGAAGGTGGTCAGCAAGCGCATGGGCGCCTGCCTGCGCCGCAACGACACCCTGGCGCGCTTCGGCGGCGACGAATTCGTGATCCTGCTGCCCGACCAGGGCCAGGACCCGCTGGCGCTCACGCCGCTGCTGGAAAAGATCCGCGTGGCCGTGACCGAGCCGGTACAGGTGGCCGGCCAGGCGGTGCAGGTCAGCTGCAGCATGGGCGTGGTGATGTACCCGCGCGACGGCGCCGACGCCAGCGCCCTGCTGATGAACGCCGACGCCGCGATGTACCGCGCCAAGGACCTGGGCTCGAACAACTTCCAGTTCTATGCGCGCGAGATGAACGCCAGCGTCGAGGAAAAGCTGATGCTGCTCGACGGCCTGCGCCATGCGGTGCAGGAGACGCTCGAGAGCGATGGCGAGGGTGCCGGCAAACCCGGCGGCAACCGCTTCCACCTGCTGTACCAGCCGAAGGTCGACCTGAAGAGCGGGCGCATCTTCGGCGTCGAGGCGCTGATCCGCTGGCACCACCCGGAGCACGGCGTGGTGTCGCCGCAGCGCTTCATCGGCCTGGCCGAGGAAAGCGGCCTGATCGTGCAGATCGGCGAATGGGTGGTGCGCACCGCCTGCCGCCAGGCCCAGATCTGGCGCGCCTGCGGCCTGCCGCCGATCACCGTGTCGGTGAACGTGTCGGCGCGCCAGTTCGAGGAATCGCGCCTGGTCGAGCGCGTGGCGGCCGCGCTGCAGGACTCGGGCCTGCCGCCGGAGCTGCTGGAACTCGAGGTGACCGAGAGCCTGATCATGCGCGACTTGCAGAAGGCGGTCGACAAGATGCGCGAACTGAAGGCCATGGGCGTGTCGCTGTCGGTGGACGACTTCGGCACCGGGTATTCGAGCCTGTCGGCGCTGAAGAGCTTCCCGATCAGCCGGCTGAAGATCGACAAGTCGTTTGTCAGCGAACTGGCCGAGAATCCCGACGACCAGGCGATCGCGATGGCGGTGATCTCGCTGGGGCACAAGTTGAATTTGAAGGTGATCGCCGAGGGCGTGGAAACCGAGCAGCAGTGCGCCTTCCTGCGCGAGAACGAGTGCGACGAGATGCAGGGCTACTTGTTCAGCAAGCCGGTGACGGCGGGCGAGATCGAGGATATGGTGGAGCAGTATGTGGCGCGGCCGGGGTCGTGTGCGCGCTTGCAGGTGGGGGCGTTGCAGCCGCAGGCAGCGTTGGCGCTGGCGGGTTGATACGTGGCTGGAATCGGGCCACTTCCCGTACGGTGGGCACTCTGTGCCCACGCGGATGTGTGATGTGTGTTGGCTTCGTTTGATGCCGGCGCTATGCGTCGTGTTGGCTGCTGCCCGGAATGGACGTTAGCGCCTATTCTTTGAGACACGCTGTCTCGGTGCTTGTAGCGCGTCCGGTATGAAGCCGCCGATGACGCGACGTTCCGCGTGGGCACAGTGTGCCCACCGTACGGTTCACGCTACGTCCAGAAGCTTGCGTACCAGTGCTTCGGCATCCACATCGATATTCATCAGGGCCGCATGCGCGGGCCTGACAAAACCCTCTTCCTGCTGGTGCCGTGCAAACGCCACCAGCCCATCGTAGAAGCCTTCCGTATTCAGCAGCCCGATCGGCTTGGCATGAATCCCCAGCTGCGCCCAGGTCACCATCTCGAACAGTTCTTCCAGCGTGCCGAACCCGCCCGGCATGGCAATGAAGCCTTCCGACAAATCCGCCATCATGGCCTTGCGCTCATGCATGTCCTTCACCACGAACAGCCGCGTCAGCCCGGCATGCCCGACTTCGCGCTCGACCAGCGCACGCGGGATCACGCCGGTGGCCTCGCCGCCCAGGCGCAGCACTTCGTCGGCGATCACGCCCATCAGGCCGACCTTGCCGCCGCCATAGACCAGGGCGATGTTGTGATCCACCAGCGCCCGCGCCAACTGGCGCGCCGCGTCGGCGTAGAGGGGCTTGGCGCCATTCGAGGCGCCGCAGTAGACGGCAATCGATTTCATCAGTGTTCCAGTAATCAGGAAGGGTCGCGCGCTTCTTCGGGGAGCTTCTTCAGGTACTCCTCCGAGAGCTTCTCGAACAGCAGTCGCGTATCGCCGCGCAAATACGGCCCGAGCATCGACAGCACCTGGTAGCAGCCGCGCGCCAGGGCGTCGGCGATGGCCTGCTGCTCGCTGTACTTGCGCGGGTTGCGTACGTATTCGTAGGACAGCCAGTAGGTGGCGACGACCACCATGTTGGTGGCCATGGCGCTGATCTGCTGGTCGCCGGCGTCGAGCGAATTCTCGCTGCGCAGGTCTTCGCACAGCTGGCGCGCGACCTTGATCTTGTGGGCCAGGATGGCCTTGAAGTGCAGCTCCAGCTTGCGGT
The DNA here is from genome assembly GCF_020708045.1 of Massilia sp. IC2-278. Taxonomy (GTDB): domain Bacteria; phylum Pseudomonadota; class Gammaproteobacteria; order Burkholderiales; family Burkholderiaceae_D; genus Telluria. Next base: position 65,868 of record NZ_JAJFES010000018.1, on the reverse strand, counting down.
TGCGCGACAGCAGGTCGTTCAGGTCGCGGTAGAAGAAGCGGTAGCGCCAGATCAGCTCGAACATCAGGTGCAGGTAGAGCCACACGTCTTCCATGTTCGAGCGGCGCCCCGCCGGCACCGTGAGGATGCGCTCGATCTCGGCCTCGAACTGCACGAAGATCGAGTTGACGATGTCGTCTTTATTGCGGAAGTGGTAGTACAGGTTGCCGGGCGAGATGTTCATCTCCTCGGCAATGACGGTCGTCGTGATGTTCGGCTCGCCGAACTCGTTGAACAGCCTGAGCGAAAGCTCGAGGATGCGTTCACGGGTGCGGCGTGGTGCTTTCTGTAGCATGGAAGGCGGCGGAATTTGTGTCAGCCGCAAGCATAACATCGAACGCGATGGCGGCGTTACTGGCAAATGCCATCATTCAGGCCTTATCGGCGCCGTCCTTGCGCTTATCTTCGACCTTTTTCGCGGCCGGCTTTTTCGCTGCGGGTTTCTTCGCTGCCGGTTTCTTCGCTGCGGGTTTCTTCGCTGCGGCGCCAATCTCGGCCAGCATGCGCTCCAGTTCGTCGATGCGGTGGTTCAGCGCTTCGATCTCGCTGCGCGCCGGCACGTCGATGGCGGCCAGGGCGCGCGCCACGCGTTCCTCGAACACCTGCTCCAGCTTGCCCCAGGTGCCCGACGCGCGGCGGCTGGAACGCTCGGCCTTGCGCGCCACGGTGTCGGTGGCGTCCTCGACCTTGCGCGCGCGCTTCTGCAGTTCGGTCCCGTCGCGCACCAGGCGCGTGAACTCGCGCCCGCCTTCCTGCTGGGCCTTGGCAAAGGCGCCCAGGCCGGCCTGCCAGATCTGCTGCGCCGAGCTGCGCACCGCGCGTGCCAACGCTTCTTCTTCCTGCTCCAGGTCCTCGATTTTCTTGCTCATCGCATCCTCTTCCGTGTGGTCTCCATTGTAGGAGCGCACGCTAGAAGGCGGGTTCTAAACGCGCCCCGCTTTTACGTCCCTTCCCGGCGCCGCAGCTGCAGCGCCAGGGCGTCGCGCAGGGCCGCCATCAGGGTCGCGCCCATCCAGGGCTTGGCATAGTAGCGGTCGGCGGCGCCGCTGGCCAGGGCGCCAGCGATCTCGCCCTCGTCCTCGCTCTGGCCCGAGAGCAGGATGCGCACCGTCGGCGCGTACAGGCGCTGCGCCTCGGCCAGCAGTTCGGCGCCGCTCATGCCGGGCATGAAATGGTCGCTGACGATCACCGCCACCGGCTCGTGCCTGAGCATGGCCAGCGCCTGCGCGCCCGAGGACGCCGTGCGCACGCGCCAGCCCTGGTCTTCGACCATGTCGGCCAGCACCTCGAGCATGAAGGGGTCGTCGTCGACCAGCAGCAGGGTCTGTGCCGGCGTTGGTGCCGACATTGGCGCCGGTATTGGCGCCGGCGTGGCCGCCGGCAGGAAGGCCTCGACCTCGTCGGCGAAGCTGGCCGCTTCCACCGGCAGCGGAATGTAGCCGTCGAAGCCCGCTTCCAGCAGCGCCGCGCGCAGGGCCGCATCGCCGGGCGCCGCGAGCGCCAGCAGCACGCCGCCGCCACGGCCGGGCAGGCCGAAGGCGGCGGGATGGCGCGCCTGGCAGAGCAGCAGGTCGGGCGCCTGCGGGTCGTGGGCGCCGGTATTGACGATATGGCCGCGCTCGCGCAGCAGGCGCGCCATGCCGGCAAAGCTGGCGGGATCGTCGTCGAGGATGTGGATGCGGGCCGCCACGATGGCTCCGGAAGTCGATGAGACGGACTGTATCACGCCCGCTGGGACTCCTCGGTTTCCAGGGCCGCCAGTTCGTCCATGACGGCGTCGAGGATGCGCCGGTTGCGCCCCAGCGCCACGTGGCCGATGCCGCCGAAGGCGAGGTTGCGCGCGCCCGGCAGGACGCTCGACGTCTGGGGCGAGATGATGTTGTCGTGGTGCGAGAAGATCGAGGTGAACAGGGCCCGGCGCGGCGCGTCTTCGCCGGCGTCGAGCTGGCGCAGCCAGTCGCAGGGCACGCCGCCCTTGCGCCGCATCTGCGCCGCGTTCTCGCCGAGGCCGAAGTTGGCCAGGCCGGTGCCGAAGTGTGGCGTGCCGAGCGTGATCACGCGCACGATGCGCCTGCCTCCCTGCTCTGCACCGTATCTGCGCAGCCAGGCGCGCGCCACCAGGCCGCCCATGCTGTGGGCGACGATGGCGATGCGGGCGGCGCCGGTCTGCGCGCGCAGGGCCTCGGCGGCGCGCTCGACCTGGTCGACGTAATGCTCGATGTCGGCGGCCACGGGCGCCAGGTCCACCGTCGCGTGGCTGATCCGTACCCGTTCCAGGCGCGGCAGCAGGTGCGCCCAGTAGCCGCTGTTGCAGCCATAGCCGTGCACCAGCAGCACCGGCACCGCCGCCGAACCGGGGTACACGCGCAGCCCTTCCCGCGCCCAGGGCATGGTCCAGGAGGTGTAGAACATGCTGGCGCAGAATTCCTCGGCCAGCAGGTGCAGGCGCGCCGCCAGGCCGAGGCGGAACGCGGGCGGCGTCGGGCTGGCGAAGAACGCGGCCAGCACGAAGTTGTTCATGTTGATCGCAAGGCGCACCAGGGCCACGCAGCCGCATCCGAGCGCGGCGGCCGTCCAGGGGGCCAGCCCGAGCCAGCGCAGCGCGGCGAACGCAATCCCAAGCGCGGCGAGAAGCTGCACCAGCAGCACCAGTTGCAGCAGGCGGCGCGCAGTCATCGCTTCATCGCCTCCCGTATCAAGCCTGTGGACGCGGCGCGGGCTGGCCGGTCAGCTCGTGCGCCAGGCCGCTTGCCAGGCGCGCCGCCAGGCCATAGATCGACAGCTGCGGATTGGCGCCGATCGAGGTCGGAAACAGCGAGCCGTCGTGCACCGACAGGTTGGCCAGCCCGCGGTAGCGCCCGCTTGGCGCGACCACGCCGCGGCGCTCGTCGCCGGCCATGGTGCAGCCGCCCATCACGTGGGCCGAGGCCACGCGCGTCATGTGCAGGGCCTGCGGCAGGGCCGCGATCTCGCGCTTCGCTTCGCTCCAGCTGGTGTAGGCGCGCGCGGTTTCGTGGGCCGGGCGCACGGCGCTGGCGCCGGCGGCGAACTGGATCTCGGCCATCGTGAGCAGGGCGCGCCGCGCGCCGTCCCAGAGGAAGTCGTTCAGGGGGTAGTCGAGGACGCCGGCGCCATCCTTCAGTTGCACGCTGCCGCCGGGCGACTCCTCGTGGAAGCCGTCGCGCAGCAGCGCCAGCATGCCCTGGATGTGCGGGAACTGGCGCATCATGGCGGCGTGGTCCTGGCCGAAGCCGTTCATCGTGGTCGACAGCAGCACCGGGTGCAGCGGCGGCGCTTCGAGCTTGTAGCCGAGCGGGCCGTCGATGGGCGCAGTGTGCAGGAAGTGGTCGGAATACACGGTCTGCGGCGCGCCGGCATAGGCGTCCACGCGCTGCGGGAAGATGCCGGCCGAGATCAGCGTCGGGTGCAGGAAGGTGCGCTTGCCGAGCAGCTTGTTCGGGTCCGGCGCGTTCGAGCGCAGCAGCAGCGCCGGCGAATTGATGGCGCCGCCGGCCACCACGTAATGCTTGGCGCGCAGGCGCAACCGGCGGCCGTTGGGCGCCACGCCGTCGGGCTGCAGGGCGGTGCACAGCAGCGCCTGCACGCGCTCGCCCTCGATCTCGAAGCGTTCGGCGCGGACGCGCGTGACGAGCTGCGCACCATGGTCGAGGGCCGAGGGGATGGTCGTCACCAGCATCGACTGCTTGGCGTTGGTCGGGCAGCCCATGCCGCAGTAGCCGAGGTTCCAGCAGCCCTGCACGTTACGCCGGATCAGGCCCGAGGAAATACCGAGCTTCCCGGCGCCGCGCCCCAGCAGGGCGTTGTTCTCGTTCGGCGCGGCCTGCCAGTCCTGGATGTGCAGGCGCGCCTCCATCATCGCGAACCAGGGCGCCATGGTCCCCTCGTCGAAGCCGTCGAGGCCGAAGTGGCTGCGCCAGTAATCGAGTGTGGACGGCGGCGTGCGGAAGCTCGAGGTCCAGTTCACGACCGTCGAGCCGCCGACGGTGCGGCCCTGCAGGATCTTGATGCCCTTGTCGAGCGTCTGGCGCGCGGCAGATTCCTGGTACAGCGCGGGATAGGCATCGGCCTCGCGCATCTTGAAGTCTTTCGAGGAGCGCAGCGCGCCCTCCTCCACGATCAGCACCTGCAGCCCGGCCAGCGCCAGGATCTCGGCCGTCACGCCGCCGCCGGCGCCGCTGCCGACGATGACGACGTCGGCTTCCAGCGTGCGGTCGGCCTCCAGGGCCGCGCCGTCGACGATGCGCCAGCCGCGGGCAATGCCTTGTGCGATCGGGTCGGGGATGAAATCGTTGGTGGCTTGGTTCATGGCCGGCTCCTCACGACAGTTCTTTCAGTGGGCCGGGATAGCCGATTGCGCTCCAACTCACCGGCTGGGCATACCAGGCGCCGAGCGAGAGGTCGTGCAGCGCGCCGTAGGCACCGCGTAGCAGGGCCAGGCGGTGCAGGCGCCAGTCCTGGAGAAAGGCCGCGACCTCGCTCTCGGATGCCTTGGCCCAGCCGCCGGAAATGCCGGTCAGCAGGCGCCGTGCGGGCGCCAGGGCGAGCAGGCCGAACAGGTCCTGGACTTCCTTCTGCACGGCCAGGGGCAGATTCGCAATGGCGGTATGCACGCCCTCGACCGTGGCGGCAATGGCGGCCTTGCGCTCGGCCGCGCCGGCCGGCAAGGCGCCGGCCAGCATGGCGGGCACGATGGCGCCAAGCGCGGCGCGTGCTTCGCCATCGAGCACGAAGCGCTCAGGGTTGGGGGCCTGCGTGGCGCGGTAGATGCCGCCGCCGGCGGCCAGGACGAGCGCACCCAGCACGCCCGCCTTCAGGAAGGATCTGCGGCTTGTCTCCATCTGTCATCCTTGTTGTTATGTTCTTAGTGTACGCCAAACGCAGGGCCGCAAATCGCACGCGAACTAGAGGGAACAGTCGAAAAGATGGCATGAATGACAATCATGCAAAGCTCCTTTGCATGGGAGGCCAATGATGCAAATATTGTTTGCAGCGGTGGTTCGCTGGCCGTAGGGCGGGCAGCGCATGCGTTGCGTTCATGCCGGTTCCCGGGTAGCGCCGGCCACCCAACACAAGCATCACTTCTCAGCGGCGGCCGGGGCTTGTACCATAAGGCATTCAACCCAGCTTACGAAAGCAATCCATGACCGTTTCCGCACTCCTGCGCGCCGTCTGCGCAGCCACCCTGGCCGCCGCCTGCGCCCTGCCCGCCCATGCCGACAGCGCCTCCTCGGTCGCATCGAGCGCCGGCTCGGCCTCGTCGGGCAGCATTTCCGACTCGATCGGCGCCTCCAGCGACAGCTCCAGCGGCGACCGCCGCGTTGCCGCCGGCGACTACCGCGTCATCGACATCGCCCAGGCCCCGGCCAAGCCCGGCACCACGCGCATGACCCTGCGCGCCGCCGCCGGCCCGGCCCGCGAGTTCTACCTCGACGTGCCCGACCGCGCCCTGGCCGCACGCGGCGTCGCCAAAGGCGAAGTGGTGCGGGTGAACGAGCGCGTGTATGGCTACGAGTTCGCGCATGCCGACGATCGCCAGCCCTTCTTCCTGGCGCTGCAGGACGACTGGTACCGCGAGCTGGGCTCGAAGCAGGTCGCGATCTGATGCCACGCCCGGCGCGCCTGGCACGCCACGCCATGGCGGCGCTGCTGCTGTGCGCCGGCGGCGCGGCCCAGGCCGGCCTGCCGATCTTCTGCGAGCGCCCGCGCGCGATCACGGCGCGCGAGCAGGACCGCGTGCTGCGCTTTGCCGGCGCGGTGAAGGCGGAACTGGAACGCTCGGGCCAGGGCGTGGCCCTGATCGCGCGCGCCGGCGTCGACCTGGAGCGCTTCGGCCTGCTGTATTCGCATGCGGGCGTGGCCCTGCGCGACAACCCAGGCAGCCGCTGGGGCGTGCGCCAGCTGTACTACGCCTGCGAAGAGTCGCGTCCGCGCCTGTTCGACCAGGGCATCTCCGGCTTCGCGCTGGGGGCCGACGCGCCGGGCCACGGGCACGTGTCGCTGCTGTTCCTGCCCGACGAGCGCAGCGCCCTGCTGGAACGGGCGGCGCTCGACAAGCCGCTGGTGCTGTCGCTGCTGGCCGGCCAGTACAGCGCGAACGCGTATGCCTTCGGCACGCGCTACCAGAACTGCAATCAATGGGTGGCCGAGCTGCTCGCCAGCGCCTGGGGCCGGCTGGCAGGCGGCGCGCAGGCGCGCGAACAGTCCCAGGCGTGGCTACGCGCCCAGGGCTATGCCGCCGGGCCGGTGCGGATTCCCTCGCACCTGATGATGTTCGCCGGCCAGTTCGTGCCGCTGGTGCACGTCGACGACCATCCGGTTGAGGACATCCACGCGCTGGCCCTGCAGGTAAGCATACCGGACGCGATCGAAGGCTTCGTGCGGCAGCAGGTGCCGCAGGCGCGCCACGTCGAGCTCTGCCACGATACGCAGCGGATCGTCGTGCGCCGCGACGGGCCGCCGCTCGGGGCCGAATGCCGCGCGATGGACGGGGACGAGGTCATCGACCTGGCTTCATGAACCGCATCGAAGAGGAGGAAACATGGACGACAAGCGCTACTGGTTTCCCGTCAAGCCGCCGGGATATGGCTGGGGCTGGGGCCTGCCGCTGGTGTGGCAAGGCTGGCTCGTCTACGCCGTCTTCCTGTCCGCCCTGATCGGCGGGGTGATCGGATTGGCGCCCCTGGGCCAGCCGGCCGTCATCGCCTGGGGCTGCCTGACGGCAGCCCTCTTCGTGGCGGTCGTGGCGTGGAAGGGCGAACCCCGGAGCGATCCCTGATGAAATTCGATATCTACGGCCGTTTCCAGGTCGAGGTGCGGCGCGAGCACGATGGCTGGTCCGTCTACCGGTCGGAACAAGGCAAGCGCTGCCCCCTGCACGACGTCGTCATCCCAGGCCAGCTGGCCGGCGACGAGATCGCCATCTACCTGGACGACGTGTTTCACGAATACGCCGGCCTGGGGCAGGCAGTGCGGCGTATGCCGGACTGAATCGCTAGCGCTTCAGGATCTGGCGCGCGATCCCGCGCAGGATATTCACTTCCTCGGTCTCCAGGCCGGTGCGCGAGAACAGCCGCTTCAGGCGCGGCATCAGCTTGCCCGGGTTGTCGGCCTTCAGGAAACCGATCGCCACCAGCGCTTCTTCCAGGTGGGCATACATGCCCTCGACCTGATCCAGGCTGGCGGCGTCGCCATGGAAGCCGACCGGGGTGGCCGGCAAGGCGTCGCCCACGGCCCCCATGCGGCATTCATAGGCCAGCACCTGGGCCGCCTGCGACAGGTTCAGCGAGGAGTAGGCTGGGTTGGCCGGAATGTTGATCAGCACGTTGCAGTCTTCGACGATCCCGTTCGGCAAGCCGACCCGCTCGTTGCCGAAGATGAGCGCCGGCCGCAGGTCCTGCTGCCCGGCGATGTGCTCGGCAAAGTTGCGCGGCGTCCACACCGGCGGCGAAAATTCGCGCAGCCGCGCCGACACCGCCGCCGCGAAATTGCAGCCCTCCAACGCCTCGCCGATGCTGCCGACGATGCGCGCATTCGACAGCACGTCGAGCGCGCCGCTGGCAAAGGCCACCGCTTCGGGATCGGTGAGCGGGTCGGCGCAGCGCGGCGCCACCAGCACCAGTTCCGAGAAACCCATGGTTTTCATGGCGCGCGCCACCGAGCCGACATTGCCGGCGCGGCTGGTTTCGACGAGCACGAAGCGCAGGCGGGTGAAAAGAGACGTGTCGGTTTCGGTCGGGTTCATTTAAAATAGCGCCATCGCGCGGCGCGAACAGGTAGATTCTGGTCCCAAGGGCCGGGATTCTAACGGGTTCGGCGCCGCTTTGCTCTTTAATTCATTTGTTTCCGACGGTTCACGGCGCCACGTTGCGCGGTGGGCGTCAGCATTTTTTTACGGAAAAAGCTTACATGCACCCAATGCTTAACACGGCCATCAAGGCCGCTCGCCGCGCTGCCACAGTCATCAACCGCGCGTCTTTCGATCTGGACCGCGTTACCGTTTCGGAAAAACAACACAACGATTTCGTCACCGACGTCGACCAGGCTTCCGAGCAAGCCATCGTCGAAACCCTGCTCAAGGCCTATCCTGACCACGCCATCCTGGCGGAAGAATCAGGCGCCTCGCGCAATCTGAACGACGAAAGCGAATACGTCTGGATCATCGATCCGCTCGACGGCACCACCAACTTCCTGCACGGCTATCCTAACTACTGCATCTCGATCGCGCTGCAACAGCGCGGCGTGATCACGCAGGCCGTGGTCTACGACCCGGTGCGCAATGACCTGTTCACCGCCACCAAGGGCGCCGGCGCCTACCTGAACGACAAGCGCATCCGCGTCAAGAACAACGACCGCATCCTGAAATCCCTGCTGGCCGCCGGCCACGGCCCTGACCCGCGCGCGCTGGCCGAATACCTGCGCATGTACGAAGTCGTCGCCTCGCGCTGCCACGGCGTGCGCAGCGCCGGCTCGGCCGCGCTGGAACTGGCGAACGTGGCCGCCGGCCGCGTCGACGGTTACTTCGAAAAAGGCCTGAAGATCTGGGACATCGCCGCGGGTTCCCTGCTGGTAACCGAAGCCGGCGGCATCGTCGGCGAGTTCAACGGCGAATCGCAATACCTGAACAAGGGCGACATCATCGCCGCCGGCCCGAAGGTGTTCGCGCAGATGGTGCCGTTGATGGTCCCATTCGCGTAATTTCATAATCGCGTAGAATAGATGGATTGCAGGCCGCCGGCGCAGGACGCGCAGGGCGGCCTTTCAAGCATGTATTTCCACACTGCAACAAACCCACTATAATCGGTTCCGGGTCCGGCGCGTATCGTTCGACATGAGGTTCGACATGAGGCTCAACATCATGCTCGACATGTTCGACGCTGCACCGGTATTGCCTTGAACTGCCCATCCGATCCTGGCGCCGCTTGCGCCGGCGGCGGAATCAACTTCACCAGAGAATCTATGTCATTTGCTACCCTCGGCTTGTCCGACGCTATTGTTCGCGCAGTCACTGAACAAGGCTATACCACGCCGACCCCGATCCAGGCCCAGGCGATCCCTGCGGTGCTGGGCGGCGGCGACCTGCTGGCCGGCGCACAGACCGGCACCGGCAAGACTGCCGGCTTCACGCTTCCCCTGCTGCAGCGCCTGTCGACCGATGCTATCGGCGCCGCACTGAAAAGCAAGACTTCCCCACGCGCCGTGCGCGCCCTGATCCTGGCCCCGACCCGCGAACTGGCGGCCCAGGTCGAGGAAAGCGTGCGCCTGTACGGCAAGTACACCAACCTGAACTCGGCCGTGATCTTCGGCGGCGTCGGCATCAACCCGCAGATCAAACTGCTGAAACACGGCGTCGACATCCTGGTTGCCACCCCGGGCCGCCTGCTGGACCACGTCGGCCAGCGCACCGTCGACCTGTCGAAAGTGGAAATCCTGATCCTGGACGAAGCCGACCGCATGCTCGACATGGGCTTCATCCACGACATCAAGAAAGTGCTGGCGATCCTGCCGCCGAAGCGCCAGAACCTGCTGTTCTCGGCCACCTTCTCGGACGAGATCAAGGCCCTGGCCGACAAGCTGCTGAACAACCCGGCCTCGATCGAAGTGGCGCGCCGCAATTCCACCGTGGAAGTGATCGCACAGAAGATCCACCCGGTCGACCGCGACAAGAAGCACCCGATGCTGTCGCACCTGATCAAGGAAAACGACTGGCACCAGGTGCTGGTGTTCACCCGCACCAAGCACGGCGCGAACAAACTGGTCGAGCAGCTGGGCAAGGACGGCATCGGCGCCATGGCCATCCACGGCAACAAGAGCCAGTCGGCACGTACCAAGGCCCTGGCCGAGTTCAAGGACGGCAGCCTGCAGGTGCTGGTGGCCACCGATATCGCCGCACGCGGCATCGACATCGACCAGCTGCCGCACGTCGTGAACTACGACCTGCCGAACGTGCCGGAAGACTACGTGCACCGCATCGGCCGTACCGGCCGCGCCGGCGCCACCGGCGAAGCCGTGTCGCTGGTCTGCGTCGACGAGCACCAGATGCTGAAAGACATCGAAAAGCTGATCAAGCAGACCCTGCCGCGTCACGTGATCCCTGGCTTCGAGCCGGACCTGAACGCCAAGGCCCAGCCGATCCAGCTGCGCAGCGGCGCGCCGGGCCATGCCAACCGCGGCGGCCGTCCAGGCGGCGGCCGTGGTGGCCAGGGCCAGGGACGTAGCGCGGGTGCGGGCGCCGGCAACGGTGGTCGTCCGGCAGGCGGCGGCGGGAATGGTTCGCGTCCGGCGAGTGCCGGCGGCGGCAACCGTGGCGGCAATGGCGGCAATGGCGGCGCCAGCCGCGGCCCGCGTACCGGTGCGGCGCCACGCCAGGGCGGGCGCGACCGTTAATCGGCGCTAGCGTTTGCTGAGAAGGACAGGACCGGGATGCCGGCCTGTCCTTTTTTGTTGGCTCACGAAGTATGTTGACCTCAACCGTACGGTGGGCACTCTGTGCCCACGCGGAACGTGATGCCGCGTTATCGTCCGAGCGCGGCGTTACCACCGTGTGCGCCTTCAGCAAGCGCTCGCGGCATGCCCGAGAACGCGCCGGCGACACGCGGCTACCAGGGTTCTAAGCATGCAATCACCATGCCCACTTCCGCGTGGGCACGGCGTGCCCACCGTACGGTTGGCAGCGCCACCGCAAAAAATGCCCCCTCCCACACGATTGCCCCACCCCGGCAACTTTTCACCCCGAATGCTACGATAGCGGGCTGTCAACATTCGAGACCCGCCATGCCACGATTCGCCGCCAACCTGAGCACGCTGTTCCCCGAGCTCAGCTTCCTCGACCGCTTTGCCGCGGCGCGGGCGGCCGGGTTCGATGCCGTGGAATTCCTCTTCCCCTACGCCTGCGAGCCGGAATGGATCACCGGCCGCCTGGCGCGCTACGATCTCCAACTTGTCCTGCACAATTTCCCGCCGGGCGACTGGGCAGCCGGCGACCGCGGCATGGCCTGCGATCCGCGCCGCATCGGCGAGTTCCAGGACAGCGTCGGGCTCGCTCTCGATTACGCCGAGGAACTCGGCGTCAAGCAATTGCATTGCATGGCAGGCAAGATTCCGCCGAACGTGCCGCACGAACGCGCCCACGCCACCTACGTCGCCAACCTGCAGTTCGCCGCCGCCAGGCTGAAGGAAAAAGAGCTCGCCCTGCTGATCGAGCCGATCAACGACCGTGACATGCCCGGCTACTTCCTGACTGGCTCGCGCCAGGCCGCGGCCATCATCGAGGAATGCGGCGCCGACAACCTGTTCCTGCAGTTCGACATCTACCACATGCAGCGCATGGAGGGCGACCTGGCCAACAGCCTGCGCACCCTGCTGCCGCTGATCCGCCACATCCAGCTGGCCGACGTGCCCGGCCGCCACGAACCGGGCACCGGCGAGATCAACTACCCCTACCTGTTCCGCCTGCTGGACGAACTCGGCTACGGCGGCTGGATCGGCTGCGAATACAACCCGCAAGGCGATACCGCGCAAAGCCTGGGCTGGCGTACGGAACTGGCGGGCTGACCGGCTGTCAGAAAAGGTAGGGCTGGACAAGCCCTCCGGCTTGATGCACGATTGTTCCAAAATCAATTAAAGGGACCGCCATGATCCAGGGACTGCGCACCGTCATCTACCCCGTCACGCAATTGACCGAGGCCACCGAGTGGTACCGCCGCGTGCTCGACAAGGCGCCCTACTTCGAGCAGCCCTTCTACGTGGGCTTCGAGGTCGGCGGCTTCGAGCTGGGCCTGGTTCCCGACGGCGTGCCCGGCAGCGCCGGCGCCACCGCCTACTGGGGCACGTCCGACGCCGGGGCCGAGGTGGCGCGCCTCGAAGGACTCGGCGCCACGGTCGAGTCGTCGGTGGAAGACGTCGGCGACGGGATCCGGGTCGCCACCATCCGCGATCCGTACGGCAACCTGTTCGGCATCATCGAGAATCCCCACTTCGACCTGGGCAAGGTCGCGTAAGGCGCAACACCCTCAGCGAATGAGTTGACCAACTGCAACGCCGCGGCAGGCGGCGTTTGCCAGAATGGGTACTTTCCGGCCGGCATCTTCGCCGTTCGAAAGGACCCGATGAACACTTCCCGTCTCGTCGCCACCGCCCTGCTGGGCCTGAGCCTGTTCCTGGGCGGCTGTGCGACCACCAACGGTCCCGTCAGCCTGACCGAGGTGCGCGAATTCGCCGACGCCTCGGCGCGCCTGGGCGGCTATGCCGAGCTCTCGCGCCGCTACCGCGACACCTACGAGCGCGAACAGCCCTACCTGCCCGCCGCCGCCGACAAGCTGGCGCGCGAGAACGATGCCAAGCGCCGCGCCGTCTACGACGACTTCGTCGGCGTGCAAAAGGCGGTGGTGCTCTACATGCAGACCCTGAGCCTGCTGGCCGGCGACACCCGCTACGACCTGTCGGAACGCATCGACGATCTCGGCAACGGACTGAAGGCGAATACCGAATCGGGCCTGCAGCAGCGCCATATCGCCGCCTACACCGGCCTGACCCGCCTGCTGACGCGGGTGATCGCCTCGGGCTACCAGAACCGCAGCGTGGAAACCATGGTGCGCGACGGCGACGCCGACGTGCAGGTGCTGCTGGAAGCCATGATCTCGCTCACCCGCCTGTACTACAAGACCAATGAAAATGAAAAGAAGACCATCCTCGGCATCTTCGACGTCGAGCTGCCGTTCAACAACAAGACCGGCGACCGCATGCTGGTTACCCTGGCCAAGGTGCATTACCTGAACAAGGCCAGCGAATACAAGCTGATCGACCGCCGCTACGACCTCGCGCTGCAGGGCCTGACGAAAGTCGCGCTCGGCCACCAGAAGCTGCGCGAGAACCTGCACAAGCTGTCCGAGGCAGATGTGCGCCGCATGCTGGGCAATTACGCGCGGGATTTGCGAATGATCCGCGACGGCCTGTCCGGCGACTGATCCGAAGGAGATGCGATGGAAAACGAGAATCAGGCAGCCGCCGGCGCGGCCAGGGACAAGGGTGCGGCACCGGACGCGGCCATGGATGGCGGCGCGGCATCCGCTACGGCAGCCCCGGCCACGGCGGGTGCGTCGACCCCGGCGACGGACCAGGGCGGCGGCCTCGCCAGCGTCCAGCAGATCGTCGAGCTGGCGGATCAATTGTCCGCCTGCGCAGACCAGCTGCACGATCGCATCATGCGCGACATCCGCGCCTACGAGGGCCGCACCGTACCCGATGCGGTGCAGGCCGCTGCCCGCGCCCTGCTCGAGGACGAAGTCATCCTGCGCCAGCGCGCCAACGGTTTGTACGCCGACGCCGCCACCTACACCGTGAAGTCGCTCGGCAAATCGCAGCGCGGCGTCATCGCCCTGACCACCGAAGCGGCGGAAAAGATCCGCAAGATCACCCTGATCGGCGACATCACCGGCCTGGTCGGCGGCCTGCTGCAGCTGGCCGGCGCCGCGGCCACCGGACAGGCCGCCTCCATCGTCGGCGCGCTCGACAAGATCCGCGCGCACATGGCGGCGATCGAGGCCAACAAGACGCCGGCCCCGGCCAGCAAGCCCGCCTGAGCCGCTCCAGCCACCCGATCCACTTCAAGCGCCCGGGGCACATCAGCCGCCCGAGCCGCCGTAATGGGCGCACGCGTGCGCCCATGTTCTTCCCGCCCGCATCGCGCTACACTGTCCCCACACCGTCACCCGGGGAGTGCGCAATGGACCGCTTTCCTTTGCTTCAGGCCAGCATGCGGCCTGCGCAACGCCTTGTCGCGCTGCGGTCCTGAATGCATGCCCCTGCCATGGCCGCCCTCGACCAAGGCCAGCTGGCGCAGTTGCGCGCCACCCTCGAGGCCCGCCTTGCCGCGCTCAGCGGCCTGAACGACGTTGCCGAATCGCCCCCTGCGGGCGGGCGCGACCTGCCCGTGTCCGAAGTCGAAACCTCGCCCGCCGACAAGGCCACCGTGCGCCTGCTGAACGACCTCGCGCTCGAAGCGGCCGGGCACAATGCGGCACAGATGCAGGTAATGCGCAAGGCGCTGGCCAAGTTCGAGGACGGCAGCTACGGCCTGTGCGAGGAATGCGGCAACGACATCGGCTATTCGCGCCTGCAGGCCCGCCCCGAAGCGCGCCTGTGCATTGCCTGCCAGACGCGCTTCGAGAAACGCTAGGCGCAGTCAGCGCATGTGCTGGCCGCCGTTGATGGCAATGTCGGCGCCGGTCACGAAACCGGCCGCGTCCGATGCCAGGTAAGCAACCAGGGCCGCCACCTCGTCCGGCTCGCCCAGGCGCCCCACCGGAATCTGCGGCAGGATTTTCGTCTGCATGATCTCGGCCGGCACGGCGCTCACCATCTTCGTGCGCAGGTAGCCCGGCGATACCGTGTTGACGGTGATGCCGAAGCGCGCCGTTTCCAGCGCCAGCGCCTTGGTGAAACCGTGCATGCCGGCCTTGGCCGCGGCGTAGTTCGCCTGCCCGAAGGCGCCGGCGTTCGCATTCACCGAGGAAATGTTGACAATGCGGCCCCAGCGCCCGTTCACCATGGGCTCGATCACCGCCTTGCTCATGTTGAATACGCTGTCGAGGTTGGTGGACAGCACGGCGCGCCAGTCGTCCATCGACATCTTGCGCAGGCTGCGGTCGCGCGTGATGCCGGCGTTGTTCACCAGGACGTCGATGCGGCCGAAGGCATCGAGCAGGCGCGCCACGGTGGCGGCGCAGGCATCGTGATCGGTCACGTCGAGTTTGTACGCGGTAAAGTGGTAATGGTCGTCGCGCTGGGCGGCGAGCCAGCCTGCGGGGGCAGGATTGCCCGGCGAATAGGTCAGTGCAACCGCAAAGCCCGCGTCATGCAGGCGGCGGCACAGGGCGGTGCCGAGGCCGCCCATGCCCCCGGTCACCAGTGCTACGCGTTTCTCTTCCATCTTGTGTCCCCTTGTCGACGGCCAGGCGGCCGGAACGGACAAGTCTAGGAGCGCGGCTCCCGTGAACATTGAGATGGATCAAATACATATACTGCCCGGCCCGCTTGCGGTGCGCCGGAAAACAGGTTCGCCGAATGGCAAGCGAGCAGGCGGCGAATGCGCGGTGAGCGCCCGGTACTGGCTCAGTGGGCGCTCAGTGCACAATATCCGGCGGCTGCGACGGATCGAAATCGGCCCAGTCGCCGTCCACGATGTTCCCGCGCGCCCGTTCGATCTGTACCGCACCCAGCTTGCGCAACACTTCGACGGCGCGCCCCTCGTCGCCGGCTTCGTCGAAGGCGACGGCCACCAGCATGCCCGCCTTGCGCTGCTCGACCGGCGCGCGCCCGCCCTCTTCGTGCTCGCCGGCTTCCTTCATCTTGGAAAAGCTGAACAGCGAACCGACGTGGGCGCCGACCAGGCCGCCAACGATCGGGCCGGCCGGGCCGGTCAGCGGCACCGTGGCCGTGCCGACGGCCGCACCAATGGCGCCGCCGGTGGCCGCGCCCTGCACCACCCCGACCGGGGTTTCCTTGGCGCCCGGCGAATGGAGGTTGTCGCCGCCGATCGGGGTCATGTCGTGCTGGCCGGCCTGGCTCAGGTAAAACGCGCTGATGCGCTCCTGGCTGAAACCGGCCTCGGCCAGGGCACGGCGCGCGACGTCGACCTCGTCCTGGAGTTCGAAGTGTCCTGCAATGATGGTAGACATGGGATTCTCCTGCGTCTGTAATGACAACAGGATGCTCCTGCTGGGCTGCTCAATCTGTACGCAAACGCACGCAGTTGGAGCGCCTCGCGCTCCAGGACAGGTCTACTGCCATTGCCCATACACCATGCCGTAATCCGGCACCGGCGCCGGCGGCGCACTCCAGGCGCGTGGATCGACCCGGTAATACTTCAGGAATTCCTCGAACAGGGCCGCGTGGCGTTCGGCCAGGCGGTGCGGCTGCTCGAAAAAGGCCTCGGTGGCCACCGCGAAGAACTCGGCCGGATTGGTGGCGCCGTAATGGTCGAGCACGCCCTGCTGGCCGAACCAGGCATCGTGGCGCAGGGCGGCGAAGTCGCGCGACAGCACTTCCGACCAGCTGCGGTAGCGCTCGGCGCTGCCCAGGTAAGGCGCGCCGTTCGTGCTGCCGGATTCGCTGTCGAGCTGGTGGGCGAACTCGTGCAGCACGACGTTATGCGAAGGCGGCTCCTCGTTGTCGCTGCGGCGCACGTGGTCCCAGGACAGGATCACGCGCCCGTCGCCCCAGGATTCGCCCAGCAAGTCCTGGCGTTCCTCGCTGACCACCCCGGCTTCGTCGACCTGGCGCCGCGGCACCAGGAAGGCGCCGGGATAGACCAGCACCGAATGCAGGGTCGGATAGACCAGCTCGCCCCTGGTGCCGAGCAGCAGCAGGCAGGCCTGGCCGGCGATGGTCACCCGCATTTCGTCGGTGATCTCGAGGCCGGCGCAGCCGACGAAGGTTTTTTCGTGCAGAAAGCGGCGCACCAGGCGCTCCAGGCGGGTGCGCTGGGCGGCGCCCATGCCGCCATACTGCTCGACATTGCGCGCCAGCGTGTCCAGCGCCTCCTGCGGCAAGGGCCGGGCCAGCGCGCGGTGCAGGCGCCAGCGCGGGATTGCCCAGGCCAACAGGCCCGCGGCCACGAGGGCGGAAACGGTCAGCAGGGCTTCCATCAGCGCGTCCTGTCAAATAAGCCATCCATCAAGCTGTCCGACGTGCCTGCAAGCAGGTTGCCGCACACCTTGCCCGATAAAGCAGGGCCACTCACGCCGTCACGCGCTGGGCCAGGTGCGCATCGAGCTCATCGGCGCCGCCGATCAGGCGGCCTCCGATGAAGACCTGGGGCCAGGTGATGTTCCCGCTCACGGCGCGCAACACACTGATATTGATCTTCTGGCTCTGAGAAATATCCGTAAAACGCAAACGGTGATGTGCCAGCGCCGCCTTGGCGCGTGCGCAGAACGGGCACCCGGGGCGCGAGAACATGACGATCGGTTCCGGCGCCACGGCCTGCGGGTTGATGTGCCTGAGCATGGTGTCGGCATCGGACACGGCAAAAGGATCGCCCTCGCCCTCTTCTTCGATGAACATCTTCTCGATCACGCCGTCGCGCACCAGCATCGAATAGCGCCACGAGCGCTGGCCGAAACCGAGTTCGCGCTTGTCGACCAGCATGCCCATGCCGCGCGTGAAGTCGGCATTGCCGTCGGGGATGAAGGTGATCGCGTCCGCGTCCTGGCCATGCCGCCATTCGTTCATCACGAAGGCATCGTTGACCGAGATGCAGACGATCTCGTCGACACCGTTATCGTGCAGCACGGCGGCCAGTTCGTTGTAGCGCGGCAGGTGGGTCGAGGAACAGGTAGGCGTGTAGGCACCGGGCAACGCAAAGACGACGACGGTCTTGCCCTTGAACAGCTCGTCGCTGCCCAGGTCTTGCCAGACGTCGTTCGGGCGGATCTTGAACGTGACATTCGGTACTGGTTTGCCTTCCAGCGATTCGGCACTCGGCAGCATGGGATTCCTTTCTGTTATCAGGATATCCGCCGCAGGTGGGGCTTGTTGGCAGGTTTTCAACTGGCGGCAATGACCAACCACTCGATGTAAACGGCAAACGCCGCACTGGGCGGCGTTTACTTGACGACAGCGATCGTCGATTCAGGAAGGGCGCCACGGGTCTCCACCGCTGCGCACTTCCGGCAGGCGCCGGAGCGCGTTACTTGCCGACCTGGTTAGGCGCTGGGCCGAACAGAGCGGCGACCAGCGGATCGCGGGCGACCGGGCTGCGGTTCACGCGGATCGCGTAGTGGGTGTCGTCGGCCAGGATGTGGAAGTGGCGGCCGCTGCCGGCCATGCTCTGCTCGCGCAGGCCTGGACGCTCCTTGCGTGGGGCGGCGCCTTCGCGCTTTGGCTGGCAGATGGCGGCCAGGAAGGCTTTCACGCGTTCCTGGTCCGGGCAGATCTGGTACACGGCCTTGCCCAGGTAGGTGGCGGTGCCTTCGATATAGCGGGCCAGTTCGATGACGCCGGCTTCGCGCAGGTCGCGGATGTACTTGCGGGCGCCGGACGGCGAGAATTTCAGGAACCATGCGATCTCGTCGGCGAGCATCTCATGGGTCGACAGTTCGTTGATGAGCTTTTGCATGTTCTCGATCCGGCGCTGGGTGGCCGAGGTAGACCGCACACGCTCGATCGGCGCCAACGAAATCGGGGCGCGTTCGGTCGGTTGGGGCGGCACGCGTTCGATCAGCGCTGAGTTGCTGGAAGTGTGCACTGCGCCGTGTTCGCCTTGCACCGCGTTGTGATGGGTCGTTGCATGCATGTTGGTGTACTCCGTTGAGATAGAGAGAGACTGTGTGGTCCGGGTCGCTGTGTGTCTGTCTGACACCCTGACAACACCTTGGGTTCCGCTTAACTGGCCACAAGATTGCCTGCGTCAGACTGTCCGGTCTGTGCGCCAGCCCACATTGGTAAAATTCCATGAAGAATTTCGACAAGCATGGAACTTGTCAAAAATCAAATGAACTCGAGAAAAATCGCGTTTGTTGTACGATTACAACGGAGCACGACAAATTAGAAAGTTTCCTCCAATTAAGTTAAATCCGCCTTCCCTCTATATAGAGCAAATGTGAAATCAAGCTGTCAACGTTGCGGTTTTGTCACTCAGCAGTACTCATAGGTGCGCTAGCGCACGGACCCTCCGGAACTCGGCCTCGTATTCTTCACTCCAACATCACTGTCAAGGCACGCGATGTCACCCTACCTTTTCAACTTATGGGAGTTTCCTGTGAATAATTCGAAGAAGATCGCCCTGGCCGTCGCAATGCTCTGCGCCGCCGGCACCGCGCTGGCTCAAGAAGCGTCTGAGATCATTAACCCGTCCTGGTACATCCAGCCTAGCGTTGTCGGCATGAAGCCTGACAGCAACTTCGGCGTGGACGACAAGGACTGGGGCGGCGGCCTGAAGTTCGGTAAGGCCGTGCACCCGTACTGGGACATCCAGATCGGCGCCACCCAGGTCCGTACCGAAGATGGCGCTGCACGCTATCGCCAGACCCTGGTCGGTGTCGATGCGCTGCTGATGCTGTCGCGTAAACAGTTCCGCCCATTCATCCTGTTCGGCGTCGGCGCCGAGCGCGACAAGGTTGAAAACGCTCAGCGTTTCGTCAGCAAGAACTCGCCATATGCCACCGCCGGTATCGGCTTCCAGGCAAGCCTGAGCCCACAGTGGTCGCTGCAGGCCGACATCCGTTCGGTGCGCGGCTTCCTGCGTGACGACGAACGCTACGGCTTCGAACAAAGCAACAACAAGTACGTCACCGTCGGCCTGAACTACGCGTTCAACCCGCCGCCAGCACCACCGGCACCGGCTCCAGCACCAGTCGTCGAAGCCCCGGCTCCGGCACCGGCACCGGTCGCTCCGCCGCCACCACCGCCAGCACGTTTCGAAAAAGTGACGATGTCGGCAACCGAACTGTTCCAGTTCGACAAGGCTGAGCTGCGCATGCCACAGACCCGCCTGGACGAGATCGCCATGGCCCTGCAAGCCGACACCAGCATCACCAACGTCGACATCACCGGCTACACCGACCGCCTGGGTTCGGACAGCTACAACCAGAAGCTGTCGGAGCGCCGCGCCAACGCCGTGCGTGACTACCTGGTCAGCAAGGGCATCGACGGTAGCCGCCTGAACGCCATCGGCAAGGGCGAAGCGAATCCTGTCGTCGAGTGCAACGACAAGAAACGTGCAGACCTGATCAAGTGCCTGGAACCGAACCGCCGCGTCGAAGTCGAGCAGATCACGATCGAAAAACGCGTGCAGTAATCCGGTCAGCCGGCAGGGGCAATGAGATCGACATTGCCCCTTCACCCGGACGTCCCAGGACGTCCGGCTCAAGGGGCCTCGTGCCCCTTTTTCTTTTCCCCTTTTTTGGAGATCCGGTATGGCCGTCAAACAATGGTTCCCATATTCACGCCAGATCATCCACGTGATGAAGTGCGCCGTCACCGAATGGCTGGAGCACCGCGCCGCCAGCAAGGGCGCCGCACTGGCTTACTACACCCTGTTCTCGCTGGCGCCGATCCTGGTGCTGGTGATCGCGATCGCCGGCTTCTTCTATGGCGCCGAAGCGGCGCAGGGTCAGCTCTTCAATGAATTGCGCGGCCTGGTCGGGGCGCAAGGCGCCGACACCATCCAGGCGATCCTGGCCGGCGCACAAAACAAAGACAGCGGCCTGATGGCCACCATCATCGCCACCGTGCTGCTGCTGGTCGGCGCCACCTCTGTCTTCGCCGAGCTGAAGGACAGCCTGGACGAGATCTGGGACGTGCCGCCGCCGAAGGACGCCAGCTGGTGGGACACGGTGCGCACGCGCCTGCTCTCGTTCGGCCTGATCCTGGTGCTGGGCTTCCTGCTGATGGTGTCGCTGGTCGTGAGCGCGGCAATGGCCGTGGTCGAAAATTATTTCGGCGGCATGTACAAGGAAGCGTCGATCATCGTCGGCTGGATTTCCTCCTGCATCAGCTTCCTCGTCATCGCCACCCTGTTCGGGACGATCTACAAACTGCTGCCGCGCGTCCACCTGTCATGGCACGACGTCACCATCGGCGCGCTCGGCACGGCCGCCATGTTCACGCTGGGGAAATTCGGCATCGGCCTGTACATCGGCAACAGCGGCGCCGCCAACAGCTTCGGCGCGGCCGGCTCGCTGATCGCCCTGCTGCTGTGGGTATATTACTCGGCGCAGATCTTCTTCCTCGGCGCCGAGTTCGCGCGCCAGTATGCGCTGCAGCTAGGCAGCTTGCGGCACAAGCCGAAGGAAGAGACCGGGGCCAAGAAGGTCAAGCGCATGAGCTGAAAACCGTGCGTCGAACTTTTTCTTTGTCTAGCACAGAGTGCCGTGCATAGGTCTTGGCGATGGAAGCGAAAGTAATCACGCTTCCGTCGCCACATAATCACAGGCGCCTTTGCCGATCCTATTAACGACCTTCAGCCAGACCGCGCCAGTTTTGGCGCGGCGGTCTACAATAAGCGCCCATGCCTGCCCCCAATCCGAGGCCCGCATTCGCCGCCGATTCGCTCTCACCATACCATTATGGAACTGAACCAGAAGCTCTACCACGCCATCATCTGGGAAGCCGGTCCCGACGTTCCTGGCAAGCGTGTGGCAGTCGCGGCCTACAGTCTCGAAGACGCGCGGCAAAAGCTCGAAGCGCAATTTGGCAAAGGGACCGTATTCAATCTACATAACGAATTTGACGCAGACGCGGTGAGATAAGCCGTCGCCAATAGGCATCCCCTGCCGCATGCCGTGCCCTTATTCGCCCAGCAGCTCCGCCAGCGCTTCCATCCCCTCGACCCGCTCGGCCACCACCTTCAACACCACCACCACCGGCACGCCGAGCAGCAGGCCCCACATGCCCCACAGCCAGCCCCAGAACAGCAGGCTGACGAACACGGCGGCCGGGTTCATCTTGGCGATCTTGCCGGTCATCCAGGTAGTGACGACCATGCCGACCAGGGTGGCGATCCCCATCGAGGCGCCGGCCACGAGGATGACCATGCGCAGCGACTCGAACTGCATGAAGGCGACCAGGCCGGTGGCCGAGGTGATCAGCAAGGGGCCGAAGTAAGGCATGATGTGGGCCACGCCGGCGAAGATGGCCCAGGCGCCGGCGTTTTCCAGGCCGATCGCGCGCAGTGCCACCCACATCAGCAGCGCCAGCAGGATGTTCGTGACCAGCAGCATGAACATGTAGTTCTGGATCGAGGTGTTGATGTCGTCCAGGATGTGCACGGTCACTTTCTTGCGCGTCAGCGAGGGCCCGGTCAGCTTGACCAGCTTGCGCTTGAAGGTGTCGCCGGCCAGCAGCAGGAAGAACACCAGGAACACGACCATGGTCGACTGGGTGACGAAGGAAGCCAGGCCGACCGAGCCGGCCAGCAGCCAGTCGGTGATGCGGAAACTCGAGGAGTGCTGGGCCGCGACCGTGGGACGGCGCTGGATCAGGCGCGGGTTGGCGCCGACGTTGGCGGTGGCCTGCTCGATCTCGGCGGCGGCCTTTTGCACGCGCTGGATGGTCGAGCCCTCGCCGCCGGTGGCGCTGGTGACGAGCTTGGTCACCTTGTGCGTGAGCGTCGGCAGTTCGTCGAGGATGTTGAAGAATTCGTCCTGCAGCCGGTACATGGTCGCGCCCATGCCGCCCAGCAGCACGCCGGTGACGATGGTGGCGCCGATCAGGCGCGGGATGCGCAGGCGCTCGAGCCAGCGTACGACCGGACTCAGGGTGTAGGCGATGAAGATGCCGAGCAGGAGCGGCACGAAGAATTTTTGCGCCCATTGCAGCGCGAAGACAAAGGCCACGGTGGCCAGGATGCCCAGCGACAGCCCTCGGGCGTTCACATGGACGGGAAGACGCAGGCCGCCGGAATGCAGGGCCAGGTCGTCGGGATGATGCGGATGGCCGTGAGAAGGCGGCTCGAGGGAGTCCGGCCTGGCGGCGTCTGCCGCGAATGCCGGCACTCCCTCGGGGGCGGCGGAATGGTTTGGCTCGGCTGCTGCCGAGCCCGGTCTGGCGAGTTGCATGTGTTTGCCGAATGTTAGTCGCCGGACCGCGCCGCCCCGGCTGCGTGGATTACTTCACGCGGATATCGTTCTTGACCGAGCTTACACCCTTCACGCCGCGGGCGATCGCGACGGCTTTCTGCGCATCGCCGGCATCGGACACGAAGCCCGACAGCTGGACGTCGCCCTTGAAGGTTTCGACGTTGATTTCGGTTGCCTTGACGTTCGAGTCGGCGGCGAAGGCAGCCTTCACCTTGGCGGTGATGACGCTGTCGTCGACGTATTCGCCGGCGCTTTCCTTTTGCGGGCCGGAAGCGCAACCGACCATGGTGAAGGCGAGTGCGCCGGTGAAGACAGCGGTGGCCAGGCGTTGGGTGATTTTCATGATGTATCCCTTTCTTTCGTTGGTCAAAAAATATTCACTGCGTCGTATGTTTACTGCTTGCTCACTGCGAGCGGGGCCGGTACGTCACTTGCCGTACGCGGTTTTTGCGGCCTGGACACATTGGTCCTTCGCCGCGCCGGCAAACGCATCGCACTTCTGCAGTGCGACCCGGTATTCAGCCGTCAGTTTGTCTTCGCGCGCATTGCTGCGCGCCTCGATCATCTTGCGGTCCGCGGTGGCATCGGCCTGAGCGGCGACCAGGGTCGCCTTGGCCTGCTTGATGCACACGTCGCGGTCGTTGCCCGCCAGCGCCCCGCAGCGCGCCTTGTCGCGCGCATGGTTGGCGTCGGCGATGCGCATGCGGGCCTGGGTATAGGCCTTCAGGGTGTTCTTGTAGGCGGCGCCGGCTTCTTCTTCGGTGCGCACGCGCTCGGCCTTGGCCTCGGCCTCGCACACGTCGTGCGGGTTGCCGCTCAGGCTGTCGCAGCGCGCCCGCGCCGTCTTGTAGTTGGCGGCGGCCGTGTCGCGCGCCCGTTCATAGGCCGTCTTGGCGTCGGGCACCGGCGTCGTGCCCGCAGTTGCCGCCGCGGTGGCGGCCGGCGTGGCCGGCGTCGTGACGGCCTGGGCGCGGGCATGGCCTACCCACAACAGGGCGGCGCCGAGGATCAGCAGGGCATGCGTATTTTTCATTCTTGTCGTCATGTTCTTCGAGTGCTCCATTTGTGCTCTATCTGTCAACACATATGATGTTTTACGCTCCTTGACGGTGTATTTCTGTACGGTGTCGAACACAACAGCGTGATACTGCTCAGCATTAGCAACTCGGCAACAATGAGTGCGTCATCGCACAGACCCCCTGCTCCGCACTGCCTATTCTGGCCATACATCATTTGCCAGGAGAACAATATGAAAGCTACCCGCACCCTTGCAGCTGCGGTCGTCGCAGCCAGCGCCGTCCTCGCCGGTTGCGCCAGCAACGGCCCTTCGTACGGCAACAATGGCTACAACAGCGGCTACAACAACACCGCCTCGATGGGCTACGGCACGATCGAGTCGATCCAGGTGACCCAGGCCGAAAACCGCACCAGCGGCGGCGGCGCCGTGGCCGGCGCGCTGATCGGCGCCCTCGCGGGCAACCAGGTCGGCAGCGGCAGCGGCCGTACGGCGGCCACGGTGGCCGGCGGCGTGGCCGGCGCCGCCATCGGCAACAATGTCGAGCGCAACCGGAATGCCGGCAATGGCCAGGAGATGTACCAGGTGAACGTGCGCATGGACAACGGCGAATACCGTACCGTGGTCCAGGACAGCGTCTACGACCTGCGCGTGGGCAACCGCGTGCGCCTGGTCGACGGCCGCGTCTACCGCTACTAAGACCGTATCCGGGAGCGCTCCCCGGCTCCCTCCTTGTCGAAACGCCCACGGGCCGGCCTGCGCCGGCCCGCATTCTTTGTGGAGGTCATCATGAAGCTTCGAACGATCGCCGGACGCGCCGTGCTTGGCGCCTGCCTCGCCGCCGCCGCACCCCTCGCCCTGGCCCAGGCCAGCACCGATGCTAACGTGCCGCCGGCCGCGGCCAGCAAGCAGGCGCGCGAGATCGCCCAGGGCGACCCGGTGCGCTGGTCCAAGGAAGACACGACGCGCCAGGAACGCATGCGTACGCGTACCAAGGAAATCGGCGCGGCATTGGATGAAGCGAAGAATGCCTGCAAGGCGGGGCCGGCGGCAGAGCGCCAGGCTTGCTTGAAGACTGCCCAGGCCACCTGGGAAAGCGAAATGAAGGCGGTGCGCGCCGAGGCGCCGGTGCAGGCTGGCGCCGGCAGCGCGGGTTCCAGCAATGCGGGTGCCAGCAGCGCTGGCTCGAACAACGTGGGGTCCAGCAATGCCGGTTCCAGCAATGCTGGCAGCTCGGACGCCGGCGGCACAGGTTCCGGCAGCACGGGCAATGCCGGCACGGAACAGGCAGCCGGCGCCGGAACTACCACGGTGGGGCGCTGAGGCCGTCTGCAGGCCATCAGCAAAAAAAGACGGCGCCCAATCAACGATTGCGACGCCGCTCAAGCCCCACCATATTCTTTCGTCGACACCGCGAGGATCGGGCTTGCCAGGAGCGCAAACGGGTTGCGCATTCCAGGCAAGCCGCATGCAACGCGGCCGTGCTCAGGATACTTCGCGTGCTGCCCGGCGCTTCTGCATGAACCAGCCCGCTACACCCAGCAGTACCGCACCTGCCAGTGCCTGCTTGCCCATGCGCCGCTGGCGCACGAAGTTGAAGGCAGCCAGGCCATACGGCATCAGGACCGAGATGCTGGTACCCGTGGGTTTCAGCAGAGCATCAGCCCTGGCCCGAAGTGCCCATGTCGCGTGGTCGAAAGCAGAATGTAACATGACTTCGGGCCGCGCGCCGTGTTTCACTTGTGCGCGCGCGTACGCCACCCCGGCACGGTAGAACTCGCCCTCGCGCAGCAACTCGGCCTTGCGGGTTGCAGGGTCGCGGCTGTGCTTGTGACCGGCCAGGCCGGTCGGTTCGTCGTTATGATGATGATGCTTGTCCATGTTCCCTCCCCTGGTAGACGCTTACAGCAGTGCGTCGCGGTCGTTGCGCAATTCGTTCATCGTTTCCGGGAAGGCGAGCTTGCCCTGCTTGAGCATCGCCATTCCGCGCATCACCAGCACGGCCGTGATGACGAGGAACACGAGGAACAGCACCAGCAGGATCTTCCAGCCCATGGCGTCCCAGGCCAGCGCCACGATTGTCGCGGTGCCGTAGGCCAGTGCGAACCACACGGCGAGAATCGCGCCGGCGAAGATCGCCAGCAGTTCGATCGCGTGGTTGCGCACTTCCGACAACTCGAGTGCCGCTAATTCCACGCGGGACACGATGAGGCCGAACAGGTTCTTCGCCAGGCCGGAGATGCCGCCCATGAGTCCGGGACCATGTACAACGGTGTCGGTCTTTTCCATGGCGCTCTCCGACGTGTGTTATTTACGACCCAAGACGATGCCGACCAGCAGGCCGACGCTGGCGGCAGCAACGACGGTGCGCCATGGGTTGTCTTTTACGTAGACATCGGCCGTGTGCGCCAGTTCCTTGCTCTTGACGACAGCTTGACCCTGGTACTGGCTGGCCTTGCCCATGGCGCGGTCCAGCAGTTCCATGCCGCGCGAACGCAGCTCGTCGGCCTTGTCGCCGGTCAGCGAAGCGGCTGCGCTCAGCAGCGATTGCGCATCCTTGACCAGGACTTTCATGTCGGCATTTGCATTGTTCAGGCCGTTGTCGATCGAGCGGGCGGTGGTGTCTTGCATGATGTACTCCTGTTGTTGGTTATGGGGTTGGATAAAACGTGGTTACGGCACGAGGAAATCGCGCATGTCGTCGGCATGCTCTTCCTCGACGGCGAGGATCTCGGTCAGCATCTGGCGCGTGGTCGGGTCCTTGTCGCCGATCGCCTGGATCATCTGGCGATAGGACTCGATGGCCACGCGCTCGGCGATGAGGTCGGCGCGCACCATGGCCTGGGTATCGTCGGAATCGTCGTACTCGGCATGCGAACGCGCGGTCAGCGTGGCCGGGTTGAAGTTCGGCGAACCGTTCAGTTGCACGATGCGCTCGGCGATGCGGTCGGCGTGGTCCTGCTCCTGCTGGGCGTGTTCCAGGAACTCGGCCTTCAGGGCGCCGTTGTTCGGCCCGCTCACCGTGTAGTAGTGGCGTTTATAACGCAGCACGCACAGCAGCTCGGTGGCGAGCGCATCGTTCAGCATGGCGATGACGGCTTCGCGGTCGGCCGCGTAGCCGTCGGTGACGGCGCCTTCGTCGATGTTGGCGGCGGCGCGGCGGATGGCTTCGATGTCGAAGCCGTGTGCCAGGGGCTTGCCGGACTGTTCCATGATGATTCCTTTACCTCGGCTCATTTACTTCAACTAAGGGTCCGCCTGCTCAGCGTCCGGCAGTGCGTTGCGGAATCGGCGCATTGCCGTTCGACAGCACGATCTCGACACGGCGGTTCAGCTGGCGGTTGCCGGCGGTATCGTTGCCTGCGACCGGGAAGGCTTCGCCATAGGCCTTGGTGGCGATGCGCTGGCGCTCGATGCCCATTTCACCCAGTGCCGTGGCGACCGCGTTGGCGCGGCGCTGCGACAAGTCCTGGTTGAAGCTCGAGCTGCCGGTGCTGTCGGTAAAACCTTCGACCAGCACGGTACGCTCCGGGTTCTGCTGCATCACCTCGGCGAGCTTGCGCAGGGTCGAGGTTCCGTTAGGCGTCAGGGTCGCCTGGCCGGTCGCGAACAGCACGTCGCCGATGGTGACGACCATGCCGCGCTCGGTCTGCTTGGCGTGCAGTTCGACCAGCATCGCTTCGAGCTTGGCGGCGCGTTCGGCCAGGGCGCGGTTCTGGTCGGCGGCGGCGTTCGCCTGCTGCTGGGCGGCCATGGCGGCGGCCTGGGCGGCTTCGGCTTCGCGCTTGGCGCGTTCGGCTTCGGCGGTGCGCGCTTCCAGGCGCACGGCGTTGCGCTCCATCGAGGCGTTCGCGATATTCGCTTCGGCGGCCTTGGCGCGCGCCACTTCCTGGGCGGTGGCGATCTTCTGCTTGGCCACATAGGCCAGGCGGTCGATGTCTTCCAGGCTTTCCTTCTTGGCGGCGGCGGTGTTGGCGGCGTCGAGCGCGGCGCTGGCGTCGCGGAACTCCATCGGCGCGTAGGTCGAGACCTGCGGGTTATTGTTGGCGGAAACGAAATCGGCGCGCGCCTGGTCCAGGGTCGGCGTGGTGGTCGGCGTGCTGCTGCAGGCGGCCAGCAGGATGGCGCTGGCGAAGACGGCCGGTTTCAGGAAACGGTTTTTCATGTTCTTGCCCTCCTTGTCGTTGGCGCCGCATGGCGCATGGGATCGCGGTGCGCCGGCATGCGCGGTGCGGCGCTGTCATGGTGTGCTGCACGGATGTGCAGGCGTACTGCATGGTGGACGGCGCGCATGGCGACTGCCGTCCTCCTCATTGCTCTTACTGCGAGTTCGCGCGCTCGACTTCCTGGCGCAGCACGCGCAGGTCTTCGTTCAGCGCGTCGGAAGCAGCCGTGGCCTTGGCCGAGTTCGCCTTGCTCTGCGCCAGTTGCGCATCGGCCTGGGCCTGCATGGCCAGCTCGCGCGCCAGCTTGTAGTCGCGTGCGGCCAGGGCTTCGTTGGCGCGCATCATCTTGGCGCGCGCCGCAGTGATCTCGGCCGGGGCCAGCTCGGCGGCGCCCGCCTGCACGGCGTTCTGGACTGCATTGCGCGACACCGCGACATCGGCGGTGGCCGGCGCTTTCTGGCTGGCGCAACCGGTCAGTACCAGCATCGCTGCCAGCGCAGCACTGCCAACTGCACGCTTCATCGGGAATTGCTTGTCCATCCGGTTCTCCTGTTTATGTGAGGAAGTTGTTAACGTTATAAGCTTGTTATGAGACGAGTTCGGTACGCTAGCGCACACTGACCACCGATCGCAATGCTCATCCGTTTTCAGCGTGCGACACCGCACATTGATGACCCTTGTCTTTGCGCTAAGCTGGCTTCAACACTGACACCCAGCGAAGGATCGTCATGCCAGACACCACAACTCCCCAGCACGGCGCCGTCAAGCCCCACAACGGCCGCCGCAAGAAAATCATCCTCAGCGCAATCGGTATCCTGATTGCGATCCCGGTCATCGCCGTCATTTTCATCCTGACCTTCGACTGGAACAAGGCCCGCCCCTGGCTGAACGCCAAGGTCAGCGAGGCCATCGAACGTCCGTTCGCCATCCGCGGCAACCTGAACGTGGAATGGGAAATCCCGGCGCGCAGCATGGCGCCGGGCGACCGCAACCTGCGCGACTGGATTCCCTGGCCGCACCTGATCGCCAACGACGTCCACGTCGGCAACCCGGCCCACATGAAGCAGGCCGACATGGCGGCGGTGAAGCAGTTCTCGTTCTCGCTGAACCCGCTCGGCCTGCTGCACCACACGATCGGCATCCCCGTGCTGCGCTTCGACTCGCCGCGCGTGGACCTGGTGCGCACCGACGCCAGTCACTACAACTGGGTCTACAAGAAAGAGGAAAAGGAATCGAAGTGGAAGCTCGACCTCGAGCGCGTGGTCCTGACCGACGGCGTGGTGAGCTTCGTCGACGCCGTCACCAAGGCCGACGTCACGGCCCACGTGCGCACGCTCGCCAATGATCCGAAGTACGGCATCAGCTTCGAGGTCGGCGGCAGCTACAACGGCGCGCCGGTCACGGGCGGCGGCAAGGTGGGCCAGGTGCTGTCGCTGAAGGACCAGAACACGCCCTACCCGATCCAGGCCGACATGCGCAGCGGCCCCAGCCGCATTGCGATCGAGGGCACCGTCACCTCCCCGGCCAAGCTGAAGGCGGTCGATTTGCAGCTGCAACTGGCCGGCCGCAGCATGGCGCGCCTGTACAACTTCACCGGCATCACGCTGCCGGAAACCCCGGCCTTCTCGACCGCTGGCCGCCTGCGCGGCGAGCTCGACCGTGAATACGGGCGCTGGACCTACGAGGACTTCAAGGGCAAGGTCGGCAGCAGCGACATCCACGGCAAGTTGGTCTACGAGGGCGGCAAGCCGCGCGGCAAGCTGTCGGGCAACGTGGCGTCGAACAAGCTGGTGTTCGAGGATCTGGGCCCGCTGGTCGGCGCCGACTCGAACGCCAGCAAGAAGGCGCGCGGCGTGGAAGCGGTGCAGCCGGGCGGCAAGGTCTTGCCGGTGGAAGAGTTCCGTACCGAGCGCTGGAAAGCCATCGACGCCGATGTGAAGTATGCAGCGGACAAGATTGTCCGCGAAAAGACCCTGCCGATCAGCAAGCTCTCGGCCCACCTGATCATGAAGGATGGCGTCATCACCCTGGCGCCGCTCGACTTCGGCGTGGCCGGGGGCACGCTGCGCTCGACGATCCGTTTGGATGGCAGCGGCGCGGCCGGCAATACCATCGCGGCCACGGCCAAGGTCTCGGCGCGCCACATCCAGATCAAGCAACTGTTCCCGACCATCGAGCAGATGCAGGCCACGGTCGGCCAGGTGAACGGCGACGCGCAACTGTCGGCCACCGGCACCTCGGTCGCTTCCCTGCTCGGCACCTCGAACGGCGAGGTCAAGGCACTGGTCAACCAGGGCACGATCAGCAAGATGCTGCTCGAGATGGCCGGCCTGAACGTGGGCAACATGGTGCTCACCAAGCTGTTCGGCGACAAGCCGGTGGAACTGAACTGCCTGGCGGCCGACTTCGACGTCAAGAAGGGCGTGATGCAGTCGCAGGTCTTCGTGGTCGATACGAAAGAGGCGATCATCAACGTCAGCGGCAACGTCAACCTGGGCAACGAAGGCATGGACCTGACCGTGAAACCCGAGACCAAGGCCCTGCGCCTGTTCACGCTGCGCGCCCCGCTCTACGTGCGCGGCACCTTCAGCGACCCGGACGTGTCGGTCGACAAGAAGACGCTGGCCCTGAAGGCGGGCGGCGCGGCAGCCCTGGCGACCATCGCGGCGCCGGTGGCGGCCCTGCTCCCGCTGATCAATACCGGCCCTGGCGAGAACAGCGACTGCGCCAAGCTGGTGGCCCTGGCCAACGCCAAGCCGACCGCGCCGCCGCCCGGCAAGACGAAGAAGTAATGTAAAAATGTAAGACCCAAAGCAGGGCCAGCCACAGTGTGTGTTGTCGAACAGACTTCATTTGTGCGCTGGCCTATTCTGGACCCATCGCCGAAGTGAAAAGCGGCATTCGAGGAAACTGCATGACGTACTGGAAACCGGCCGTGGCCTTGCTCGCGGTCCTGGGCTTCGGAAGCATGGCCAGCGGCTGTGTTTCCTCCGGCAATGTGCCGGGAAGAACTGAAGCCCGGGCTGTGGACGACGCGACGATCACGACCGGCGTCCAGGCAGCCATCGGCAAGGCGCCGGAGCTGCGCGCAGCGGACATCGATGTCGCCACCCGCGAAGGCATCGTCAGGCTGAGCGGTTTCGTCAGCTCGGCAGAGAATGTGGCAACCGCAGCGTCGGTTGCGCGCACCGTGAAGGGCGTCAAGTCGGTACACAACGACCTGCGCCTGAAGTAAAACCCCACCCAAGGAGATCATTATGAAAACCATCAAACAACTGGCAGTGAGCGCAACCATCGCAACCCTGGCACTGGGCATGACCGGCTGCTCCAACATGTCGCAGCAAGACAAGAACACCGCCATCGGCGCCGGCGCCGGTGCAGTGGTCGGCGGCGTCCTGACCGGTGGCTCGGCCGTCGGCACCGTGGGCGGCGCAGCCGTCGGCGGCGTGATCGGCAACCAGACCGGCAAAACGAACTAAATCGTTTTCAGCCCGATGCAACAACGCCCCGCTTGCGGGGCGTTGTTGTTTGCAGGCTGTGTGTGGGGGATGGCGTAGGGTGGACGGCTTTACCCTGGTGCTGGACGAGCATGCTGCGTGAACGCCGTCCACGCGTTCAAACCCACGATGACACGCCGCGACGGGTTTGCAGATGGTTGAACGCGTGGGCGGCGCAAAAGCCGCGTGACCGCACACGCCCGGATGAAGCCGCCTCTCGCGGCCCGGACCACCCTACGCGCCCGCGTCAAACGAAGGCGCTCGACAATGCCCCGACCGAGGCATCCTTGACGATCTCGTAGCAGGTGCAGGCCGCCGCGGCCAGCCCGACCGGGTCGAGGATCTCGATGTTGCCGCGGCTGTAGATGATCAATCCCTGCTGCTGCAGCGCGCTGGCCGCTTTTGTTACGCCGACCCGGCGCACGCCGAGCGCATGGGCCAGGAATTCGTGCGTGAGGTGGAATTTGTCGGATTGCAGGCGGTCGCGCGTGATCAGCAGCGAGCGCGCCAGGCGCGCCTCGAGCACGTGGAAGCGGCTGCAGACGGCGATCTGGATCGCCTGCGCCAGCAGGGTGTCGGTGTAGCGGTAGAGCACGCGCTGCAGCGCCGGATTGCGCGCGAACTCGGCGCGGAAATCGCTGCTCGTCATGCGGCTGGCGCTCCCGGGCCGCTGCACCACCGCGCGCACCTGGGCCGTCTGGTGGCCAAGCGCGACGGTGGCGCCGAGCATGCCCTCGCGCCCGACCAGGCCGACCTCGAGCGTGAGGCGCCCGCCGGCCACGCCGAGCAGCGAGATCAGGCTGTCGTGGGGAAAGTAAATGTGGTGGAAAGGCTCGCCCGCTTCGGACAATACCTCTCCCGCCTCGACCTTTACCTGGTCGAGCATCGGCAACACCTGGGCCAACTCCTGCGGCGGGAGCGCGGCCAGCAGCAAATTGGCGTTGTGCTCGGCGACGTCGTGGGAAGCGGCAAAATTCATCGGACCCTCGTGGTAGGCTGCACGCGTCCCGCCTCGGGTAAAAGGACGGGGCACGAACAGCGGATACATTTGCAAACAATTTCGATCAGAGTAAATCCTCCCATAGGAGGAAGTATGTTCGGTGACGCACGGAATACCTTGTTGTTCCTGAGGACAATCAGCAGCGTCGACCGGGCGCGCTGCCTGGCCGGCGCGGGCCGTACACGCGGCCTGCAATCTGTCGAGGAACAAGCCATGAACAATATCCCTACTCCCCCGGCGCGCGCCCAGCACCACCCGCTCCTCCTGATCGCGGCGCTTGCCGTCGTCCTGTTCTGCCTGGTCGGCACCGCCGCCATCATGGGCTGGATTCCGTCTTCGATCGGTGGCAATTCGGGCCGTCAATTGAGCGAAGCCGACCGCGCCGCGCTGGCGGCCACCCTGCCGCCGGCGAACCAGGATGCGCCGACCCTGCCGGCCGCCGGCGCCGATCCGCTCGCCGCCCAGGGCGCCATGACTGCGGCCCCGGCCGCACCGGCCTATCCTGCCCAGCAGCTGGCCCAGGGCTATGCCCCCGCTCCCGCCCCCGCGCCCGCGCCGGCCCCTGCTCCGGTCGTGCATCCGAAGGCCGAGAAGGAGCCGGTCCAGGTCGCCGCCGCGGAGACACCAAAATGGTGCGGCAACTGCGGCAACATCGAATCGGTGCGCGCCATCAAGCAGCGCGCCCAGGGCAGCGGCCTGGGCGCGGCCGGCGGTGCGGTGGTCGGCGGCTTGCTCGGCAACCAGATCGGCGGCGGCCATGGCCGCCAGCTGGCCACCGTCGCCGGCGCCATCGGCGGCGCCGTGGTCGGCAACCAGGTCGAAGGCAACATGAAGGCCAGCACCAGCTACGAAATCCGGGTGCGCCTGGACGACGGCACCTTGCGCACCTTCCACCAGAGCAGCCAGCCGCAATGGCGCAGCGGCGACCGCGTGCGCATCGTCAAGGGCCGCCTGCGCGCCGCCTGATCAAGATCATCCTTCCCCTTTTCGAGGCCGGCCATCCGCGAGGATGCCCGGCCTTGATATTTTCTCCAGTGCAATGTGCGCCAACGCACGGAATTACTGCTGAGCTGGCACCAGAATGTTTCTACGCCGGAAACTAAGAGCACACCAGCCGGCGCCGGGCACCTGCTGCGGCAAGTCCCGGACACCAACCATCGAAAAGGGGATTACCATGAATAGCCTCGCGTGGATCGGCATCATCGTTTGGGGATTGCTTGTGACGGGCTTCGGCCTGGTGTCCGCGGGTCCGCCGCTGCCCGAGGGGCATGCGGTGGCGCCGCACGACGTGACGCTGCTCGTTGCCGGCGGCCTGCTGACCTGCCTGATCGGCGTGGTCGGCCTGCTCGGCTTCATGGGCTGGATTCCGGGGCTGCAAAGCGCCGGCCTGCAAAGCGGCGGGATGCAAAAAGAACAAAAATCTCGCGCATAATGTGGGCCATCGAACGGTGGTGCTGAGCAGCCCGCCTCATACTGGACTTACCGCGCCACCGAGGCGCTAATGTCTGAGGAGACTCATCATGCTTTATACTATTGCCATCGTTTTGATCGTCCTGTGGCTGCTCGGCCTGGTTACCTCGTACACCATCGGCGGCTTCATCCACATCCTGCTGGTCGTTGCCGTGATCATGATCCTGGTGCGCCTGATCAGCGGACGAGGCATATAGGCGCCAGCGCGCGAGTGACGCCTTGCGTCGGCTTGCCGCCCGCGATTGCATCGACAATCGCATGCGCCAACAGAAGTTTGTTTGACCAATCCGTTTCGCGGACGTGCCCGCAGGGTGCGCCTACGAAACGGATTTTTTCTTTAAGGAGAGCGATTATGACTACCAACCTCACCAAATCCGCCATCGCAGCAACCATTCTCGCACTCGGCGTCAGCGGCTGCGCCGACATGAGCGCCACCCAGCGCGGCACCGCCACCGGCGCCGGCGCCGGTGCGGCCCTCGGCGCCATCATCGGCGGCACCACCGGTGGCGGCGGCAGCAGCCGCGCCACCAAGGGCGCCGTCCTCGGCGGCGCTGCCGGCGCCGTGATCGGCAACATCTGGTCCAAGCGCATGGAGCAGCAGAAGCAGGCCATGGAACAGGCCACGCAAGGCACCGGCGTGCAAGTGTCGCAGACCTCGGATAACCGCCTGAAGCTGGAAATCCCGAGCGATATCTCGTTCGACACGGGCCGCTCCGACATCAAGTCGAACTTCCAGCCGATCCTGCAGCGCTTCGCCACCACCCTGCAGGAAAACCCGAACACGAACGTCGTCATCATCGGCCATACCGACAACACCGGCAGCGTGTCGATCAACCAGCCGCTGTCGGTCGACCGCGCTTCGCGCACGCGCGACTACCTGGCTGGCCGCGGCGTGAATCCGAACCGCATCACCATCGAAGGCCGCGCCGACCGCGAGCCGATCGCCAACAACGGCGATGCGGCCGGCCGTGCCCGCAACCGCCGCGTCGAGATCTTCGTCGCCGAACCGGCACAGGGTTGAGTCCCATCCCGCCAGGCTCCGCTGGAGCGAGGCGAGGAGGATAAGTAAAAAGGGCCTCGAGCGTGAGTTTTACTTATGCTCGAGGCCTTTTTGTATAGACGTCTAGACGAGTAATTAGCCTATGACCCTATGAGTTGATGGCATACCTGTTGTGTTAATCAAACAAACATCCAATCGAATTTGACATTTGTTTATCCGAAATGCTTTTATGTTGCCCTCAAGCGCGATTTGCTGCTTGAGCAATCTATTAACAGCAACAAACCGAACGTCAGCGCCCTACGGCCCGGCCACAAGCCAGCCCCGGACAGGCGGGCCGCGCGGTGAAAGAAGCATCGGAGATTTTTTTGACTAAGCAGCATCTCGCAGTAAAGCGCAGCGTTGTCGCTGTCGCCCTGACCCTGGCCTCGACCAGCGTCGTCTTCGCGCAGCAGGAAGCTGCCGCCCCGGTAACCAAGGTGTACGTCACCGGTTCCAACATCAAGCGTGCCGACAAGGAAGGCTCCTCGCCGGTCGGCGTCATGAACGCAAAACAGATCGAAGCGACCGGCGCCAACACCGTCGCCGAACTGCTGCACTCGATCCCGGCCTTCGGCTCGGGCACCTCGAACGACATCACCGACGGCTCGTTCTCGAAAGGCACCTCGACCGCCTCGCTGCGCGGCCTGGGCTCGTCCTCGACCCTGATCCTGCTGAACGGCCGCCGCATCACGGCATCGGCCTACGCCGACCCGAACCAGGGCAAGTCGGCCGTGTATGACCTGAACAGCATCCCGGTCTCGGCCATCGACCGCGTCGAGATCTTCAAGGATGGGGCTTCGGCCGTGTACGGCTCGGACGCGATCGCCGGCGTCATCAACTTCATCACCAAGACCGACTACCAGGGCGCCGAGATCAAGGTCTCGACCAGCGCCAACGAAGACGGCGAGTTCGCCCGCAACAACGTCAACGGCGTGTTCGGCTTCGGCGACCTCGAGGCAGACCGCTACAATGCCTTCATCTCCTTCGACCTGGCGCAGCGCGACCGCACCGGCATCAAGGACGTCAAGGACATCAAGCAGAACATGTATTCGGACATCAATGCCCGTCTGAATCCTTATTCGAGCTACCTGTCGGACCAGGCCTTCTTCTTCCGCGAGCGCACCCCAGGCGCGCGCAACTTCGCGAACAACCTGGCCACCGGCGCCGGCATCGTCAACCAGCTCGGTTGCGATCCGTCGCAGCAGATCACCGGCGACCGCGTTGCGAACAACCTGACCGCGACCTCGATGCTGAACGGCCGCACCTTCTGCAACTACGACGCCGACAACAACGCCGAAGCGCAGAGCAAGGGCAAGGACGCCAACATCCTGGGCAAGCTGACCGTCCAGATCACCCCGGACATCACCTCGTTCACGGAATTCGGCTACAGCCGCGTCGACCGCGAATACACCGGCAATCCTTCGACCCTGCTGTCGACCTCGCCGACCACCGTGTTCCGCACCGACGGCCTGCCGAGCGACTACCAGCTGATCCTGCCGGTCGGCCACCCGGACAATCCGTTCACCGATGCCCGCTCGGCAGTCGGCTACCGCTTCGTCGGCACGAACGGCGGCTCGCGCAACGTCAACGAGGCCTTCCGCCTGCTGACCGGCCTGAAAGGCACCACCGGCCGCTTCGACTGGGAATCGGGCCTCTTGATCAACCGCAGCGAGCGTACCGAAACGATGCGCGGCATGCTGTACCGCCCGACCATCGACCGCATCGTCAGCGAAGGCCGTACCCTGGCCCAGACCGCCGCCGATCCATCGGCTGTGCGCGACGTGCGCAACGAGGGTTATGCCCAGGTTGCCCAGTTCGACGCGAAAGCCTCGACCACGGTCGGCACCCTGGCCGGCGGCGACATCGGCCTGGCCTTCGGCGGCGAAATCCGCCAGGAAAAACTGTCGATGACCCCGGACGAGCTGACCCAGACCGGCCAGATCCTCGGCCTGTCGAACTCGCTGATCGAAGGCCGTCGCATGGTCAAGTCGGCATTCGTCGAAATCCGTACGCCGTTCACCAAGAACTTCGAGATGGACTTCGCCGGCCGCTACGACAAGTACCCGAACGATTCGAGCTTCGTGCCGAAAGTCGGCGCCAAGTGGGCCGTCAGCGACCAGCTGACCTTCCGCTCGACCTACGCCGAAGGCTTCCGCGCCCCGGCCCTGTCGCAGATCGCCAAGGGCGGCGTGCAGTCGTTCTCGACCGTGCCTGACACCGTGCGCTGCCCGAACGGCGAAGATCCGCTGCCGGGCGCGTCGGATGCCGACTGCGCACGCCGCATCTCGAGCATGTCGGCGTCGAACCCGAATCTGAAGCCGGAAACCTCGAAGAGCTTCTCGTTCGGCGCGATCATCAACCCGACCCGCAACCTCGACATCCTGATCGACTACTACAAGATCCGCAAGGAAGACGAGACCGCGCTGCTGTCGGCTGGCTACGTCGTCGACCACCCGGACCTGTACCCGGGCCTGGCGATTCGCGACAACAACCCGGCCAACCTGCTGCGCGATGCCAACGGCAACGTGATCCCGAACAGCGGCCCGCTGAGCGCCGTCAACCGTTACTACGTGAACCAGGGTTCGACGACCGTGTCGGGCCTGGACTTCGAAGTCGCGCACCGCCTGTCGCTGGGCGACAAGGGCCGCCTGTCGACCAAGCTGGACTACAACTACGCGATCTCGTACAAGCGCGCCGAAATGCCGGGCGACCACGAGAACAACCTGGTTGGCACCAACGGCGGCCTGGCTGACTGGGCAACCTCGGTAGGCGACATTCCGCGTCACCGTGCTACCCTGTCGACCGCCTGGACCATGGGCGTGCACACCGTCACCGGCTCGATCGACTACGTGTCGCCAGTCTCGCTGTACCGTCGCTACGACAACGCCGAGCGCTTCGAGACCCCGTTCTGCTACTACGGCAGCAACACCGGTGCGCCTACCGGCCAGACCGTTGGCGGCCTGCCGCGCTTCAGCAACTGGGTGAGCGATTGCTCGGTGCAGGAATGGACCACGGTTAACGTCGGCTACACCTACACGGGCTTCAAGAACTGGACCCTGTCGGCCAACATCCGCAACCTGTTCGACACCGCGGCGCCGTACGATCCACGCTACCCAAGCGAAGGCTTCAACCCACAGCTGCACAACGGCATGGGTCGTTACTTCCGCCTGACCGCCGGCTACCGCTTCTAATCGACGTTTGATCGAAGCTTAGCTCCAGCGAAAACCGCCCGGTGTCACAACCGGGCGGTTTTTTCATGGCCGGTTCGATGCCGCACAAACCTTTCTCGGGGCGTCCGCGCGATAGTGTTGCTTCATTCAGGCAACATTTCCTATCGCCATCATGCGCGACACCAGCCACTCTCTTTCGTCCGATGCCGCACCGGCCGCCGCTCTCTGGCGTCCTTCGGTGGTGGCCGCCTGGAGCCTGGTGTTCACGCCGGCCTTCGGTTCCTGGCTGCTGATGCATAACTGGCGCGCCCTCGGCCAGCCCCAGGCAGCCGGCCGCGCCCGCATCTGGCTGGCCGCCAGCCTCGCTATGCTGGCCCTGCAACTGCTGGCTGGCGCCATCAACCGCCGCGTCAACGGCGACTCGCCGCTGATGGCCTGGCTGGCCCTGGCCTGGCTGCTGCTGTGGCTGCTCGGCGCGGCCTGGCCGCAATGGATCGCGGTGCGCCGCCAGTACGGGCGCCGCTATGCGCGGCGCGGCTGGAACGGCGCGCTCGGCCTGGCCGTGGTGCTGGGCGGGCTTTGCTGGGCCGGCGCTTTCCTGTTCACCACCCTGCTGCTCGCGTTTACCTGAACCGCCCCTCCCTCGGCACCGGCCGCCATGATCGGTTATAGTGCCCGCCCGGCTAGCCCTTAGAACCTATCCCAGTAGGGAGGAGGAAGTTGCTGGCGATGACTGGGAAGCGCGGGCTAGGCGCGAGGACGCCGCATGGCGAGCCATGCAAGGACGAGCAACGCCGCCCCCGCTTTCCAGGCGCGTCAGCAACGACTCATTCCCTACTGGGATAGGTTCCTAGCCGGATCGCTCTTTCTCGCCATCATCCTCTGTGTGTACGTTGCCGTACCAATCGCGGGCGGCCTCAGCGCGTACACTCTCTTTGACGAAAACCGGATTACTTATGCTCGCCATTCTCGAACGCATCGACCCGCACAGCGACCGCATCGACCTGCTGGTCGAACTGGTCTGCAGCCTGCGTCCACGGCGGCGCGACGGCGGACAGGCGCGCGCGAATGTGCGCACGCTGACGCAGCTGTTGAGAGGCAACCCGCAGCAGGCCTGGGCCCTGCGCAGCTACCTCGTCACCCTGCTCGAGAAGCGCCGCCACACCAGCCTGTACAGCGACGTCGGCATCCTCTCGAACGACGGTTTCT
Organism: Massilia sp. IC2-278; assembly: GCF_020708045.1. GTDB lineage: Bacteria > Pseudomonadota > Gammaproteobacteria > Burkholderiales > Burkholderiaceae_D > Telluria. Next base: position 26,665 of record NZ_JAJFES010000018.1, on the reverse strand, counting down.
TTACCGAACTCAAGCGCCGCATCGCCTACCGCGTGCTGCCGCCCGCGCTCGACGACATCTATTTGTCCGACGCCCTGGCCGGCGTGCTGTACGCCGAGGACGACCACGAATGGATCCGCGCCGTGCCCGACGCCGACTGGCTGGCCCTGTTCGACGTGGTGGCCTACGCGCCGCCACCCCAGGACGCGAAAGCCGACCGCGCCCGCTACGTGACGCTGACCGGCATCCTGGACGCGATCCGCACCCTGTCCTGCCGCATCTGCGCGCTGGGCCTGGAGCCGCTGCTGGTGCACAGCTACAGCCAGATCGAGGATTTCGATTCGCCCTTCCTGATGCAGAACATCGAGGTCAACGCCTACCTGGATGCCTATGCGCGCCACCTCGACGGCGTGATGGACCGCCCCGACGATCCGCGCCATTTGCTGGTGATGCTGGACCAGTGCGACGAAGTCGTGGCCAAGATCCGCCGCAACTCGCTGTCGGTCGGCACCAGCGTGGCCCTGACCTATGTGCTGGTGGCCATTACCCAAAGCATCGCGCGGCTGCGCAAGCTGCTGTTCCTGGTCGACACCAGCGAAGCGGCCGAGCCGCCGACCGTGACCGCCCCGCTGGCACTCGACGCGCCCGGCTCGCCCGACAGCCCCGGCTACAGCGGCACGATGCTGCCGGCCACGGTCGCCCAGCCGGCCCAGCCGTTGGTAAGCGAACGGCGCGCCGCCGCCCTGGCCCTGGCCCAGGAACTGATCGAGGCCCACAACACCAAGTACCAGGTGGGCGGGCTGTTCCGCGAGAACATCCACCTGCTGGCGCGCAATGTCACCGAGAACGCCAGCCGCACCGGCGAGCACTACATCGCCGAAAGCCGCGCCGGCCTGCGCCGCATGTTCGGCGCGTCGGCCGGGGCCGGCTTCATCGTCGGCTTCATGGCGATGTTCAAGATTCTGCTGGGCTACCTGCGCGCCGCGCCGCTGGTCGAGTCCTTCCTGTTCAGCATGAACTATTCGCTCGGCTTCATGCTGGTGCACATGCTGCACTGGACGATTGCCACCAAGCAGCCGGCGATGACGGCCCAGCGCATCGCCGCCGGCCTGCACAGCCGCGACGGGCGCGGGATCGACTTCGACAGCATGGCCGAGCTGGTCAATAAAGTGTTCCGCACCCAGATCGTCTCGGTGCTCGGCAACGTCGTAGTCGCCTTCCCGACGGCGCTGGTGATCGCCATCGCCGTCCAGCAAATGACGGGCCACCACCTGGTGAATGTGGAAAAGGCCCACCACCTGCTGCACGACATCGATCCCTTCCATACACCGGCCCTGTTCTATGCGGCCATTGCCGGCGTCTGGCTGTTCGTGGCCGGGCTAATTTCCGGCTACTACGACAACAAGGCGCTGTACACGCGCATGGGTCTGCGCGTGCGCCAGTTGCGCTGGCTGCGCTGGCTGCTCGGCGCCGAGCGCCGCGACCGCGTCTCCGTCTACATCGAGAACAACCTGGGTGGCCTGATGGGTAACTTCTTCTTCGGCATCCTGCTCGGCACCACTGGCACCGTCGGCTACCTGCTCGGGCTGCCACTGGACATCCGCCACGTCACCTTCTCGACCGCGAACTTCGCCACCGCCCTGGTCGCCCTCGATTACCAGATGAGCTGGCAGATGATCGCGAACGCCACCGCCGGCGTGGCCCTGATCGGCGCCGTGAATTTGCTGGTCAGCTTCAACCTGGCGCTGTGGGTGGCGCTGCGTGCACGGAATATCCGCTTCACGCGCAGCATCCTGCTGATGCGCGCACTCGGCCGGCGCTTCCTGCACGCGCCGCTCGACTTCTTATTCGGCCCGCGCGACATCGACGCCGTCGATGCCGCGCCCGAGGCTCATCGAGGACACTCAAAATGAACAAGCACCGCACGTCGATGTGGATTGCCGCGCTCGCCTTCCTGGGCGTGGTCGCTTCCTGCAAGACCCTGCCGAACGCCGAGCACCTGCCCGAGACCCCGGCCAAGGCGGTGCCGACGGTGGCCACGGCCAAGGGCACGCTGAGCCAGGCGCAATCGTCGAAGCTGCTGTCGCGGCGCTGGGCCAACGCCACGCCCGACCTGAAGTCGCTGGCCGTGCTCGAGGAGCAGGCCACCGGCGTGCCGCTGATCGCCGGCAACAACGTGCAATTGCTGTTCGACGGACCGGCCACCCTGCGCGCCATGATCGAAGCGGTGCGCGCCGCGAAGAGTACGATCAACCTGGAAACCTATATCTTCGACCAGGACCCGATCGGCCTGCAGTTCGCCGAACTGCTGATGGAAAAGCGGCGCCAGGGCGTAGTGGTGAACGTGATGTACGACAGCGTCGGCACCATCGGCACGCCGCAAGCCTTTTTCGACAACATGCGCGCCGCCGGCGTGAACATGCTGGCCTTTAATCCGATCAACCCGGCCAAGGCCAAGGGCAACTGGTCGATCAACAACCGCGACCACCGCAAGATCCTGGTGGTGGACGGCAAGGTGGGGTTCACCGGCGGCATCAACATCAGCGCCGACTATGCCAACAGCTCGCTGTTCCGTTCGGGCCGTAAAAGCGACAAGGTCGATAAAGACAAGGTCGGCTGGCGCGATACCCACATCCGCATCGACGGCCCGGCCGTCGCCACCCTGCAATATGCCTTCGTGAACAACTGGGTGCGCCAGGAAGCCGGCGAACTGCTGCCGGCCGAGTATTTCCCGCGCCTGGTCCCGGCCGGCGAGAAATTCGTGCGCGTGCTGGCCACCGAACCTGGCAGCCATTCGGAAATCTACAAATCGCTGATGGTGGCGATCAACGAAGCGAAAAAGTCGGTGCACGTGACCTCGGCCTATTTCGTGCCGGACCAGCAGATCGTGGATGCCCTGATCGCAGCAGCCAAGCGCGGCGTGGACGTGAAACTCGTGCTGCCGGGCGTGTCCGACCATGGCCTGGTGATGCAGGCCGGCCGTGCCTTCTACGAACAATTGCTCGAGGGCGGAGTCAAGATCTTCCAGTTGCAGGTGGCCGTGCTGCACGCCAAGACCGTGGTCGTGGACGGCGCCTGGTCGACCATCGGCTCGGCGAATATCGACCGCCGCAGCTTCATCCACAACTACGAACTGAACGTGGTCGTGATCGACCCCGCCTTTGGCCGCGACATGGAAGCCGCCTTCAACGAAGACCTGCGCTCGTCCAAGGAAGTCACCCTGGAACAATGGCGCGACCGCCCCTGGTCGGACCGCATCAAGGAATGGGCTTCGCGCCTGACCGAATACTGGATCTGAGCGGCGGCCGGCGTTCAGCCGCCGGCGCGCTTGGGGCGGTGGCCCTGCTCAACGAGCATGGTCATCACCAGGTCGCAATGGTCGCCCTGCACTTCGATCACGCCGTCCTTGACGGTGCCGCCCGCGCCGCAGGCCGTGCGCAACGCCTTGCCCAGCTGGGCGAGCGCGGCGGCATCTAAAGCGAGGCCCTTGACCAGGGTGACGGTCTTGCCGCCCTTTTTCTGGCGCGATACGCGCACCATGCCGTCGCCCAGGATGGCGGCGCCGGCCTTGCACTGGCATCCTGCCAGCGGCTGGCGGCAATCGGGGCACATGCGGCCGCTTTCGGTGGAATAGACCAGGCCGCTGTTTGAACTGTGCTTCATGCTTGGGAAAACGCGTGTGTGAAAACACGCGAGTGTAGCAGCTTCGCCCGGCCTAGATGCCGGCCGCCAGCATGCCCTCGCTGGCGGGCGCCCACACATTCCCGCTGCGCACGAATTTCTCGGTAAGCACCACGCGGTAGCCGCCGTTCACCACGTCCCAGCCATAACGGTCGACCTCGACCCGCTCCGGCTCCACCCGCAGCACGTTGAAGGAATTGGTCTCGCCGCGCCCCCGGGTCGAGGTGGCGGTGCCGGCCTGCACCACCAGCGCCGCGTAGGCATCGATCTGGTAGCGGGTGGCGGTGCTGGCCGCATGGCTGACGTGCATGTGGCCGGCCAGCAGCACGTCGACGCCGCACTGGGCGAAGACTTCCATCGCCATCGGCGCGCGGTTCACCAGGTCGCGCTCCTGGAAGCTTTCCGGCAGATCGAAGGGATGGTGGGTGACGACGATGCGCGTGATGTGCGGCGGCAGCCCGCCCAGGCGCTCGTGGATGCGCGTGACCTGTTCCTTGTTGACGCGGCCGTCCTTGATGGTCAGCGAGCGCGCCGTGTTGACGCCGACCACGGCGATCTCGTCATCGAGATGCACCGGGCACAAGTCGTCGGTGATGTAGCGCTTGTAGCGGTCGAGCGGCTTGGCGAAGCGCCGGAAAACGTTGTACAGGGAAATGTCGTGGTTCCCCGGCACCACGATCTGCGGGCCCGGCAGGGTGTCGAGGAAAGCCTTGGCTTCCTCGAACTCCTCGCTGCGGGCGCGCTGGGTGAGGTCGCCGGAGACCACCACCACGTCGGGGGCGACCTCGTGGACCAGCTTGCGCAGCGGCTCCAGCAGGGCCGGGTCGACGCGGCCGAAATGCAGGTCGGACAAGTGGACAAGTGTACGCATCAGGATTTCTCGCTCAGGTTGGTGGAAGCGCTCCGTGCACTGGCGGCACTGGAAGCACGGGCAGCTTGCGCGGCCTGGCGCCGGCGCAGCGTGGCCACGCCGGTCACGCACACCGATAGCCAGGCACAGCCTTCGGCCATGGCCGCCAGCACGTCGCTCAAATAATGGGCGCCCAGATAAAGGCGCGAGCCGGCCACCAGCAGCACCATGACGCAGGCCAGCAGCACCCAGCCGGCACGCGCCTGCCAGGAACGGGCATGGCGCACCAGGTAGCAGGCCAGGAAGCCGTACAGCAGGGTCGCGGCCACCGTATGGCCGCTCGGGAAACTGTAGGTCGTGAGGGTGAGGATGGGTTCCTCGAAATGCGGCCGCGCACGCTCGAAGGTGTGCTTCATGAGCACGTTCAGGACCATGCCGCCCGGCACCGTCACCAGGATGGTGAGCATCCAGTGACGCGCGCCGCGGCGATACAACCACCAGCCGGCCAGGCCGGTCAACGCCAGCACGCCGGGGGTGCTGTGCAATTGGGTCAGCACCATCAGCGAGGTGCGCAAGGCGTCGTTGCCATGGGCGTGGGCATGCAGCCAGTTCGCCAGGTCGACGTCGAGCTGGGTGATGGGCGCCCCTGCCACCACCGCCCCGGCGATGCGCGCGAAACCGGCCATCGCCAGTAGCAGCACCAGCACGCCAAGGGTCAGGTGCAGGCCGAATTCCTCTGCGGGCGAGAAGCGTGCGCGCGCGAAACGGTGCAGGCGGGCAGTCAATGATTTGTCCATCGACATCAAATGGGGATGCATGGCAAAAAAACTACAGTCAAAAAATATTACTGGTTATTTGTACAGTACCTGTAGATTTATACAGTGGTTATGCTATTCTGTACTCACTTGACCAACACAACAAAACGATAGGGAAACGTCAATGACCACTCTGAACAACTCCTTCGGCCTGGAATACGCTCCTGCTCCTTTCATGATGCGCTTCGGCCGCCGCGAACTCACCGTCACGCGTGACTTCCGCAAGCGCTTCTACCCGGTCAACCCGGTCATCGAATGCGATACCGGCATCGAAGCGGGCCACGTCGAGGTGTTGTTGTTCGGCCGCTGGCTGCTGATCCTCTCGAAGGCGCATCAAGTCTCGCACTAAGTCTCGCATCAAGACGGGCCTCACCAGTTTCCTCCCTCCCCGACCGGCGCGCACCAATCCGTGCCGGCGGGGCTTGCTCCCGGCGCCCTGCTTCCTTCGCAGCGGCCGCCGCAGTGTGCAAGAACGCCCGATGCGCCGCGCGACCCGTTCCTGGCCGCGGCGCACCGGGCGACCACCCTCCAGCCTCCAGCATTCTCCCGCGCCGCCGCGCACGCCTTTGCTCATGCCTTTGCGCATAGCCTTGTGCACGGCCTTGCGAATGGCATTGCTTCAATGCTAACAGCGAACGCCCGGCTGTCGCGCACAACTGTCTCTTCCTTTCCTGCTTTCACGTGCCGGCGTGCCGCAAGCCTACGGCGCGCCAGCCCAACAAAAAATGCCTTGAAATACACGGCACGATCACGACTGTGATAGTTCGATAACGCGGCGCTGCCGTCTGTGCGCAATCGCGCAATCCCGCAGCCCGCGCTTGTTTCGTACCAACCGACAGGAAAGGAACACGTCATGTCCGTAAAACTTCGCAAGATCAATGAGCAAGTCATCGTGATTACCGGCGCCAGCAGCGGCATCGGCCTCACGACCGCACGCATGGCCGCCGAACAGGGCGCCAAGCTGGTGCTGGCCTCGCGCAACGGCGACGCCCTCGACCAGCTGGCCAGCGAGCTGCGGCGCCAGGGCTGCCAGGTGGCCACCGTCGCCGCCGACGTCGGCAACGCCAATGACGTCGAGCGCATCGGCGCCACCGCCATGGAGCGCTTCGGCCGCATCGACACCTGGGTCAACAACGCCGGCGTCGGCACCTTCGGCCGCCTGGAGGAAGTGGCGCTGGAAGACCACATCCGCCTGTTCCAGACCAATTTCTGGGGCGTGGTGAATGGTTCGCTGGAAGCGGTGAAGCGCATGAAGCAGCGCGGCGGCGGCGCCCTCATCAACGTCGGCAGCGAAGTGTCGGAGCGCGCCGCGCCGCTGCAGGGCATGTACTCGGCCTCGAAGCACGCCGTGAAAGGCTTTACCGACGCCCTGCGCATGGAACTGGAAAAGGAAGAGGCGCCGGTTTCGGTGACGCTGGTCAGGCCGGCCGCGATCGACACCATGTTCGCGCTGCACGCGAAGAACTACATGGAGAAGGAAGCGGTGCTGCCGGCGCCCGTGTATGCGCCGGAGATCGTGGCCAAGGCCATTCTGTACTGCGCCCAGCATCCGAAGCGCGACATTTTTGTTGGCGGCGCCTCGAAGCTGGTGTCCTCGGGCGCTGCCCACATGCCACGCCTGCTCGACAAGTACATGAACGCCTCGATGTTCAAGCAGCAGAAGTCGAAATACGACAAGCAGCCCGGCCGCACCGACGCCCTGCATGCGCCCGATCCGACCCAGGCCCTGCGCGAGCGCCAGGGCATGACCGAGCGCCATGTGGCCGAAAGCTCGGCCTACACGGCGCTGGCGCTGCGCTCGAAACCGGTCACCACCGCCCTGCTGGCCGGTGGCGCGCTGTTCGGGGCCTTATTCGCGGCCCGCGGGATCTCGCGGCGGCTGGCTCGCTAGGAAGTCGGTATCGTCTTCCGTGAGCGGCAGGTCGGGGATGGATTCGATACGGTCCGTATCGATATCGGCGCCATCCCTGGCCACCGTGTCGCGGCCGGCGGCGGCGCGCTCGCCGGTGCCGCCCATGTCGGTGTCGCCCGAGAAATCGGCGTCGCCGACGTCGGGGCCGGCGGTGTCGCCGGCGTGGCTCTGCTCGAGGTCCGAGGTCGTGCCTTCGTCGAGGTGGATCAGCTGGTCGTCGTCGAGGTTGCCGGCAAAGCCGGGGCCGCCGACAACGTCGCTGCCGGTATCGGAAATATCGCTCGGCCCGAGGGCGTCGGTGCCGTGGCCCTTGCCAAGGCTGCGGTCCGGGGCTTCCGGGAAGTTATCCGGATCGAGGGTGCTGGCTCCAGTCATATTGCCTCCATATACAGGTAGTGGGTGGATGGTGTCAGGCTACAGAGTTTCCTGCCTGCGCGTCGCAGCGCATGGCATCGGCCTGACGGTGGATGCTGCTAGAAAGCGTGGCGCATGCCGATATTGAAGGCCTTGTTGCCGCTGCCCGGCGCGCTGGCGTTGCCGACCGTATAGCCGGCGCCATTGCGGTTGCGGATGTGCGAGTACGCGGCGTAGAAATCGGTACGGCGCGACACCGCATAGCTGGCGCCGAAGGCGGCCTGGTTGGCGTCCTGGTTGGCCAGGTCGCGGTCGTCCTTGCGGATATAGGACGCTAGCAGGGTAAAGGAACGGTCGACCGGCACCGCCATCCCGAACAGCACGTCGCGGCTACTGTTCGACGGCGTGCGCGCCATGCCGGCGGCGTAGGGATTATCGGGATTGAAAAGCGGCGAACTGGAAATGCCGCGGCTCATGCTGTAGGCCGCATAGGCGGTGCCCCAGCCGAGGCGCAGGTTAGCGGCCAGCAGCGAATTCTTCGACGTCATGTCGTTGCTGGTCTTGTAGTTGAGCTGGGCCCGTACCGCGCCCTGGTTGCGGTGCGCCGCGCGCACCGTCAGCGGGCCACTGGTCAGGCCCACCGTCATGCCCCAGGCACGTCCGGCCGGCGAAGTGTCGAGGTCGCGCGCGGCCCAGGAGGCGCCGGCAGAAAAGCCGTTCGGCAGGGTCTTGTAGTACTGGACGCTGTTGTCGGTGCGGCGCGGGCCGCCGATCAGGTTGGTCGCACTGCCGGCGGTGCCGCCCTTGAAGGGATCGGCGACGTCGGCCAGGGCCAGGTATTCCAGGTTGTACTGGCGGCCGATGGTGACGGCGCCGAATTCGCCCGTCAGGCCAACCCAGGCCTGGTGCTCCAGGTGCTCGCGTGCGAAGTCGCTGCCCGGGTTGCGGCGCTGTTCGTGGTCGAGCGTGCGGCCGGTCTCGTGGTTGTTCGCGGCGCGGCCGGTGTCGAGCCGGAGCTCGGTTTCGAAGCCGAAGATGGCGCTGGTGTTCTGGCCGACCGCTTCGCTGCCCTGGATGCCGATGCGCGAGGCCGATGCCACGCCGCTGCCAACACGCGTCGTGCAAGCGTTCGTGCAGCCACGCTCGCCAACCACGCCGGCGTCGAGCACGCCATAGGTCGTGATCCCGCGTGGGCCCGCATCCTGTGCGCAGGCAGCGGCGGCACTTCCTCCCAGCATGGCAAATGTGACAAGCGACTTGAGCATCGGCGTATTCCTCTCTACGCCTCTACCTTACGCCTCTCCAAGCGAGTTCATCTGTCAAAAAGCTCACATACCGCTCACCAGAATGGCTTGTCTTTTTGTAGGTATATTCCCACGATGATTCTTGGTTGCAACTAAGCGGCTGCCGTCCGCTGCGCCGGCGGCGCCAGCGCCACCGCATTCTTGCCGCCGCGCTTGGCCACGTACATGGCCTGGTCGGCGCGCGCCAGCCAGGCCTCCAGGTCTGCCGCGTCGCCCGGCAGGTGCAGGGCCACGCCGACGCTGGCGCCGACACTGACGGTGCCGTTCTTCAGCGCATACGGCTGGCGCAGCGACGCCAGCAGGCTTTGCGCCTTGTCCTCGGCGTCGCCAAGATGGGCCAGGTTCTCGAGGATCACCACGAATTCGTCGCCGGCCAGGCGCGCCACGGTATCGGTGCGCCGCACCGCCTCGGCAATGCGCGACCCGAACTGGCGCAGCAGCTCGTCGCCCTCCTCGTGCCCGTGGGTATCGTTGACGGCCTTGAAGCCGTCCATGTCGAGGAACAGCAAGGCGCAGGGCTTGCCGCTGCGCGCTGAGCGCTCCATCGCATCGGGCAGCGTTTCCATCAGCGCGCGCCGGTTCGGCAGGCCGGTCAGCACGTCGCGCAGCAGCAGGGCCTGCAGCTCGGCGGTGCGCAGCGCCACCGTCGATTCGAGCTGCAGGTTCATGGTTTCCAGCGCCTGGCGATGGGTTTCCTCGCTGCGCACCAGTTCGCGCATTGCCTGCGACAAGACCTGCGCCTCGTGGAAGCCGGCCACCACCGGAATCTCGGGCGCCGGGCGGCCGGCATCGGTTTCGTGGGCAGCCAGTTCGATGGCATTGCTGAGCGCATCCATCGGCCGCGTCAGGCGCCGCGCCAGCAGCACCGCCGAACCGGCCAGCACCGCCGCCATCAGGATACTCAGCCAGATCATGCGCCGCTCCAGCACGCGCGCGCCGGCCAGGGCAGCATCCTCGCTGTGGCGCACCAGTACCGACCACTTCAGGGTCGCGGGATCGCCATCGGCGCCGGTGCGGCTGTAGCCCGTGAAATACACCTTGCCGTCGGGCCCGGTTTCGCTCATGGAACCGGTCTCGCCCTTCGCTGCCAGACGCAGGCTGGGCGTGTCGATGTGCGTTTCGATCAGTTGTTCGGGGCCCAGCAAGACCATGCCGTCGTCGCGCACGACCAGCACCTCGGCGCCGTATTCGCGCAAGGCCGGCGTCAGGAGCTCGGCGGCACGCTTGCGCACCCATTGCCAGCTCATGTGCATGCCCACCACGCCGACGAACTCGCCTTGATCGTTCTTCAGCGGCGCCGACACGTCGACGAAGCGCCAGGGGTCGGGCGACTTCGGCAGCAGCTTGCCGAGCAGGACGGCAGGATGGTAGTCGGAGGCGTGCAAGCCCTGGCGTCCGCCCTGGAACCAGGGCCGGGCATCGACCTGCGCGCCCTCCAGCAGGCGCCCGGTGGACGCCATCAGGCGCCCATTGGCATCGGTCACCCCGATCCAGGCGTACTCCGGCACCGAACGCTGCAGCGATTCGAGGGCGCTGCGGGTGGCGTCGACGTCGTGCACCGAGCGGATTTGCGGCAATTCGGAGAGCAGCTTGACGTTGGCGGCGGCATTGCCGATCACCCGGTTCAACGAATCGCGCATCTGCCAGGACAGCTGCTGCAGGCGCAGCTGCGCTTCCTTGCGCGCCTGCTGGTGGGCGAAGTGGCTGACCAGGGCTAGGTGCAGGAGCATGGTCAGGACGACGGCGGCGCTGACGACGAGCATGGTCAGGGTAGCCAGGCGAAGTGGACGTTTAACGGAAGCGCGCGGGCGGGTGGCGGAGATGGTCAGCACGTCGTCATTTTAATTCTCTCGGGCAAGACGACATGATACCGTCCTTGCCGGCCCAGAAAACAAAAACCGGCTACTGCCGCAGAGGAAACCGTTAGTCAAACGGATGTTGAACGCCAAAGTCGTTGTTTAACAGCAACGACTTTGCGGGCCAGACAGGCTATCGCGCCAGTGCGCCGCCGTTCATGACGAACTCGTGTGTATTTCAGTTTCGGGAACCCCGGCAAGCTGGCTGGCGTGACAATTGGTGAGCCTTCTGCGACTTGCTCAGCATTATCATCTGTTTCGAACGGCGCACCTGACGCCGGCATACTGAGAGAGAAAGCAATGAAACAGATTGTCCTGGCCGCGCTGGCGGCAATGGCGCTGGCTGCCTGTGGAGGCGGTGGTGGCGGTAGCGGCAGTACGACAGCCCCGGCGCCGGCGCCGATCACCCCGCCGCCGGTGTCCCAGCTGGCAGCCTACGTCGGCACCTGGGTCTCCGCCTGCGATGGCCGCGAGCTGAACAGCGTCACCGTCACCCGCGCCAGCGGTTCGGCGGATGCGATCGTCATTTCCTACAAGTCCGACTACTACGCCAACCTGAATTGCACCGGCAACGTGGTGGCAACCTGGACGCAAAGCGCGGACGCCACCGCCGTATACGCCGGCAGCGTCGATTCCTCGATCGTCTTCACGGCCGGCGCCAGCCCGACGCCGGCCAGGGTCGACAAGGTCACCGCAACCCTGCCGGCGCACACGCAGTCCGTCGTCGGCCCTAACGTCACCCACACGGTGCAGTTCGGCCAGCCGCAATGGTGCATCAATTTCGGCGACGGCACGTCCACCTGCGTCCACGACCGCGGCGCGCAGCCGGCGCAGACCGTCGACGGCGGCCTGTACCTGCGCGAGAACGAGATGTTCGAACTGACGCCAAGCGGATCGACGTATGTGGTGAACGAGCGCTTTACGCGCAAGTGATCCGACAGGCTGTACTTGATGGACCGGCTGGAGCGCCGGGTATGGCGCTCCGGCGTTACGGCACGCTTCCATGTCGCTCTACACCAGAAAAATGACTACTCTCTTTGCGGAAAAGCGTCCTCCCGTCCACCTGGAAACCATCGACCGCCCGTCGGTGCGGCAATTCGTCGCGGCGGACAGCCAGTACTTGCTCGATGCGATTGCCGCCGGGCGCAACCCTTCCCTCATCGTGTTCTTCGTGGTCCTCGTTTCCTTGATCCGCATCTCCGGTAAGGACCACCGTCTCGCTCTGCACGCCGGCGGCCGCCTTGCCCCCACTGCCCGGCTTGCGATGATTTATGTATAATGCCGGTTCCTCAAAGGAAGCGTGGCCGAGTGGTTGAAGGCAGCAGTCTTGAAAACTGCCGACGGGGGAACCCGTTCGTGAGTTCGAATCTCACCGCTTCCGCCAGAATTCTTTGAAGAACCCAGCAATGGTTTTTTCTCGTTTGCCCCTCATGGGCGCCCGCTTTCTCGCCCAGGTTAACCACATCCCACCCTTGACACAGCTCGGCCGTCCGATGAAGGGAGGCCAGGGCTGCTCAAGATTCCTTGGTATCTCAACCGTTCGCTTCTGGCCGGCCCCCGCCTTTTGCGACGGTTGCGGCGACCCGAAGCAGACATGGCCAAACAGGCTTTTCGGCTGCGACAGCATAGTGAATCTGCCTACGCTTTTGCAGCATCTTTGACGCGGCTGTGGCAAGGGCTTCTCTTCGATTACGCGGGCCATTAAACGACCAGTCTCATCAAATAACCGACGAGATGACCACCAGTGGCAAGCCAACGGTCTAAAGGAATGCCATTGTGCGTTAGTGCTTGCATAACGTCTTCGTCTTTGAATTTCATTCTCCTGCCATGCCTGCTCTTGGCCATTTGCAGCGGACCGGAACAGCGGCCCCCTTGTCGTCACCTTGGTCATCCACCTCGAGGCGATCTCACCGGCGCCGCAAGGTAGCAGCGGCATATGTCGGCTCTTGCTGCCCTTGCCGTGCGCCTGCAGGTAAAACACGCTGCGGCGCTCGTGTACGTCGATCTGACGTAGAGCGCATAGCTCGGCGCGGCGCAAGGCGTGGTAGAGCTGGGTGACTAGGATGGCGCGATCGCAGGCCTCAAGGTCGAGTCATCCGGTGCCGCCAGCACCGCACGCTTGGTGGTCGCCGATCGCCGATGTTCCATCTTCCAGACTGGCCGCCTCCGGGCGTTTCATACCCTCGACCACATTGCCGGCGATTGCATTCGCTTCGCCAAGCGCGTCGAACAGCGACGACAAATTGCAGCGGATGGTTGTGCTGCCAAGGCGCCCTGCTCCAGGCTGCCCGCCAAGCCAGTACATGGCCGCGGCCGACTTGACGGAACCCATGCAGACGCACAATCAGTCTTGGCTACGATTGATGTGACCGCGCTCACCGTAAAGGATACTCGCTGCCGGCTTCGGTGATCATGCGTACCGCACGCTCGATCATTGCAGCGGAATACTTGTGTTGTTTCTTCCTTACTACATTCTCTCCAGCATTGGGCCTCCTCAAAATCCGGGCAATTTTTTACCGTATCTATAGCTTATTTGCTCCAATAAGAATTGCAGACTTTGAGTACATGGAAGCATGGCCAGCTATCAAAAACGCTCTGATTCCCAACATAACGGATCGTTATATGACACTTCTGCAAGACCTGCTCCAAGCCCATCAGAACAAGCGGCTGCTACGCTTGTCTTTTCCGCACGACGATGCTCCTCCGGTCCGGCTCATGGTCAATCGTTTCAGTGGCACGGAATCGCTGTCACGCGACTTCCAGTTCACTGTTGAAGTGCTCAGTGACGACGCCAGCATTGCCCTCGAAACCATGCAAGGCAAGCTGCTCTGCATTTCCTTGGTTCAGGCAAACGGCAACTTACGACCGTTCACGGGGTACGTCGCCCAGTTCAAACTCGTCAAGGCCGACGGAGGCATTGCGTTTTACGAAGCGACACTTGTGCCTTGGCTGTACTACGCGCGATTGCGGCAGAACAACCGTTTGTTCCACGATCAGACCCTTCGGCAGCAGACAGACGAAATCCTTCAGGCCTACGGTCGACTCCCTACATGGGAATGGAAAGTCTTGGGAGAACAGCCGCAATACACCATGTGCGCGCAATGGTCGGAGTCTGACCACAACTATCTGTCCAGGCGCTGGGAAGCCGATGGCTATACTTACTGGTACGAGCACTCGGAAAAGGAGCACACGCTAACGATCAACAACGACACGCTAAGTGTCAAATCGATTGACATATATCCACCTGAGATCCGCTTTCATAGCAAGGAAGGTTCACTAGAGGAAAACGCTATTGAGCATTGGAGCACGGTAAAGGTATCGGCATCCGCAAAGTCAGCGATCAGTGGATTCGACTTCAAACGGCCGCATCCAATGCATGTTGACGTTCCTACTGTCAACCAGCAAGGCGACGTCCCTCATTTAGAAGTGCATAGTTACGAAGGCCACTACGGTTTTAGTCGAATGGCAGGGGCGAACCGCCTCGCCCGGCAGCGTATGGAGGAAATTGAAGCACGCGGTATGTATTACGAAGCGCGCGGCAATAATAAACATGTTGCCCCTGGAAAGTGGTTTCGGCTGATAGATCACTTCAATCATACTCGTCAGGCCAATGAATTTCTGATCTTGGAGGTGCATCACGAAGCCTGCAATAATTACCTACAAGGCAAAGGCGCGGTCGCCGAGTACAAGAACAGCTTCACTTGCCAACCCAGGAACGTGCCATGGCGTCCGGGTCGCGGCTTCGCCAGTCTTGACACCAAACTGGTGGCGTTACAAACCGCGCTGGTAGTCGGCCCCGAAGGACAAGGCAGCCTGAATGTCGACCAATACGGTCGCATTCGAGTTCGCTTTCACTGGGACCGTAACGAGACTAGCAGTTGCTGGGTGCGGGTCGCGACGAACTGGGCAGGAGGCGAAAAAGGCCTGGTCAGCCATCCGCGAGTAGGTTCAGAAGTTGTTGTGCAATGGCTCGACGGTAATCCAGACCATCCATTGGTAACTGGATGCGTGCACAACCAGAGCATGATGCCGCCCTGGAAGCTGCCTGAACAACAGGCGCTGACTGGCCTTCGCAGCCGGGAGCTGACCACCGATGGCGGCAATCGTCCGGGCGGACGTAGCAACCATTTTGTGCTCGACGACACAGCCAACCAGATCCAGGTCCAACTCAAGAGCGACCATCAAACTAGTCAACTTAGCCTCGGCTATATCACGCGCATCGATGACAACGCCGGACGCAAGGATCCTAGGGGTCAGGGACTTGAATTGCGCACTGATGGACACGGCGCAGTGCGGGCACAACAGGGGCTGCTGCTCACTACCGAAGCGCGGCCGGATGCGGAGGGCCATATCACCGACATGGCCGAGACCTTGGCCCGCATGGCGCAAGGACGCGACCTGCACGATAGCTTATCTCAAGCTGCCCAGCAGGCCGAGGCTCATCAAAGCGGCGACCAAGATCAGGTCGTCGAGGCAATCCGAGACCAGATCAATGCGATAAAAGGATCGGATAACGCGCGTGAGAAAGGTCGGTTTCCGGAATTTCAATCACCCCATCTGACACTCGCCAGCCCTGCCGGCATTGAAGCCAGTACGGAGGGCTCAACCCATGTGATCAGCACCCAGCATAACGTTCTTACCAGCGGTGGGCATGCCAGTATCAGCGCCGGAAAAAGTTTGCTGGTCAGTGCCAAGGAGGCCGTGCGCCTTTTTGCCTACAGGGCAGGCATGAAACTCGTGGCGGCCAGTGCCGACATCGACATCACGGCGTTGAAGGAAAGCGTCAACATCCTCGCCAAACTGAATATTACGCATTCTGCCAACCGTATCTCGATTACCGCCAAGGAAGAAGTCGTGATCAACGGCGGAGGTAGCTATTCTCGTTGGAATGCGTCGGGTATAGAAGAAGGAACGAATGGCACTTGGCGCTCGCACGCAACTAAGCATGTAATGGACGGGCCAGCCAATGGTCCCGTTTTCGAGCCGAAGCAGATCGATGTTGCATTGAAGGAAACCCCGCTAGAACACCAAGTGACATTTTCGATGCAGCACATCCCCGGGCCATCCCCCGCGCTGTTTGCTGGGCAACCCTATACGTTGTTGAAAGACGGTGCAGAAATCAAGAAAGGTTTATTCGATGAATATGGGCGCGTGACGGTGGATAAAGCCGAGAAGGGAGCAACTTATCAGGTGCGTCTTCATAATGGCACGCTGCATGACGTGCCGATAGCGCAAGAGTCGATGGAATCCGATCCGGAGAAACCCGAGTACTACGAACAGCAGTTATCGAATAAAGGCTATCGGGCCGATGGCCAGGACGCCGGCAAACGGCTATCACAGCGTAATCGTGGCAATTCCTAATCAATTGACCGCCCAAGGAACCCATCCACATGAACTTCTTTCAGCCAACTGATCTAACCAAACTTCTTGCACAGATACAGAATCCTGAAAAGAGCAACGTCGACATGATCAAGCGACGTGCCAAGGGCAGCCTGCAGTGGTTTCTTGAAAAAGAAAGTAAGACACATCCTGTCCATGACAACAATCACCTGGAATTTTATATTTGCGGACAAGACGGATTTGCTGCTATCGAAAAAGATATTCGCGCGGCGGTCAGTAGTATTGACCTGGTTCTTTGGGGATTCGACCCCGGCATGGAACTGGTGCGTACAGGGAGCGTCTGGCCGCGTGGTACCACTTACGGTGATTTGTTGACCGCAAAGGCGCGAGAAGGGGTGAAAGTGCGCCTCTTGGTCTTTTATGGACAAATTCCTTTTCTCGGGTGCGTCCCATTTTTTAACCCTATTGCAAATGCTACAGGCAATGTCCCAGACATTGGCGCACTGAGCTGTATTCCATTGTCCATGTTAACGAAGGAGTTGCACGCCCCTAATACTGTCGGCAAGTCAGCGCCGGAGGTAATAAAAATGCGGCAGAAGTATTGCAGTTCATGGTGGGACATCGCGCTTCGTGGAGGTTTTACCAATCTTGAGGTTCGCCTGCGTAAAACATATGGCGACGCAATTGGGAAAAACGTACGCAAATATTTGCCCGGCTCTGTCAGGACCTTGACTGAAGCTGCCGGCATAATCGAAATCGGTACGCATCACCAAAAACCCGTTCTCATCGATTATGCGCCAGGTAAGGCAAACGCCGCCAAAGCCAACTCATGTGGCTATGTCATGGGCCTTAACAGCGTAACGGACTATTGGGACACTACCGAGCACCGCTTCAACGATCCCAAACGCGAATACAGCCCCGAAGGTGCCTATTGGACAAAGGCTTGGCGCCGGAAACCCTACCGCGATTACGCTATTCGTGTGCAAGGTGAAGCGCTGCATTGCCTCAACAAGAATTTCGTTGAAGGATGGGATAACGCCAGCGGCTACGGCCTGGCAAATGGCGCTTCGATCTTCAGCAGTAGTTTGGAAAAGGAGCGCAAATCAGTCCAGCCCAAGGATATCCCCATTGCACGCGGTGCCCGATGCCGGGCGCAAATCCTGCGTACTTTTCCAGAAAAAGAAGATGCTACCATCCTCAAGGCATATATCCTGGCTGCGTCAAACGCCGTCAATTATATTTATATCGAAAACCAGTATTTCCAATTGGACGACTGGGTCCGCATGATAAAAAAAGTACGGGAGCAATACTGCCAGGCGATGATGCAGGCTGGCGCCAAGCCGGCCGATATCGCGCCGCTACATATCTTTGTGGTAATTCCGCAGCCTGAGCGCGGCGAGATGGTGCCGAACACTTACGACACCATCAACCAACTGGGCCAAGGCCGGTCAGTCGGCGCCTACGATAAACTGGTGCAGGGCCGGCGCAAGGGCGACGAGAAAAACTCTGGCGGCGGCATTGTCAAGGATTCGCTGAAAACCGCTCCCGCCAATCCACGAGCCGAACTTGAAGCCTTGGGCATCAAAACCGTTGTCGCCATGCTGATGACCTATGATGCCGGGAACGAGGCCAAGGATATTCTGATCAAGAAACGCGACAACCATGCCCAGCAGGCACAGGCGGACTTGGAAGTGAAAGAAAATACTCAAGCCAACGTGCACAAGGGTAAGGCCGATGACGTAGATGTGGAAAACTATAGCGACTACAACATCGTCCCGCGCCGCTACCGGGAAATTTATATTCACAGCAAATTGATGTTCGTGGACGATGTGTACACGACGCTGGGCAGCGCGAACCTTAACGCGCGCAGCATGGCTGGCGACAGTGAATTAAACATCTGCACTGAGGAATGGGCTTTTACCAAGACGGCCCGCAAACGGGTATGGGGGAATTTGGCCGGGGAGGATTTGAATGGTGGCGAGGGTATGAGGAAGGATATGGAACTAACACTTAAATCGTGGCAGCAGAGAATGGATTTCAACAAAGGGATTAAATTGGCGAATCGGCCGCCAGTAGCAAATAGTTTTATTCATCCCTTCGAAGATCCACGCGGAGAGCCGCTGGTTCGGCTCGCATAAAATGAAAAACAGCACTGGCGGTTCTAGGCGCAATTACATATTTCCCTTCGGTAGGGTGACAATTATCGCCCTGGCATTTCTCATATCAGGATGCTCCATGAAAGACCATTCACAGGACGCAGCGTTGCCTCGCTTTACCAAGCTCGAAGCCTTCAATCCTCATCGCCCGGACTTTGCGTGCAAACACGAAGCTGACGTCAACCCACCGATCTCGGCAGAAGCGGAAGCCATCTTCCAGCAGGCGCTAATGTTGGATAACCATGATCTGTGGCCCGCCCAGCGGGATTATCCGAAGATCGCGACCCTGTACGAGCACGCCATGAAACTGGGCCATTGGAAAGCGCAATTCAACCTGGCCGGGCTGTACTTGAAAGGAATTGGCGTACCGCAAGACACTGAGAAGGCAATCGTATTGACCGAGGAACTGATGCGGAAAGGCGTGCCTGCCGCCTGGGACAACATGGGTGCCTACTACATGGGTGGCGTCGGGCCGCTCGAACAGGACGCAACCGTCGCATACGCCTTCTGGCAAAAGGCCGCCGACATGGGGAGCATGGCTGCGCAGACATACATCGGGGCAAAGCTGCTCGCCGCTAGCGATCAACCACCGGAAGCGTGGGCCAACAGAAATGTGGGCCTGAAGATGTTGGAATGCGCATATGCTCAGGGCGATGGCAGGGCTGGCTATGAATTAGGCTTGGACTATGCGATTCTTGGTCAAACAGACAAGACAAAAAAAGTGCCGGCGCTTCGATACTTTCATGAGGCAGCAAAGTTGGGAAGCGAAAGGGCAGCGAATTTTCTTGGTGTTGATTTTCACTCAGGCCCATCCACTGCGGCAAGTGTAGCTGCGGAAGTCGACAAGTCCCGTTCCGAACGTTACATGGTTCTTGGCGACGCACTTTTTAGAAATTCCGACCTGCGCTTCCCCAACCTCGACAAGGTGTTACCGCTGCCACCAGCCAAACTGCCGATGTGGAACGGGGACAAGGAAACGCTCATCAATGCCGCCAAAGCTGTCGTACCTAAACCGGCAACGTCAACCAAACCTGTTGCGCCTTCGGCGCCGGTGCGCACGGGGCGAGCCTACATTCCCGATGGCTGGGGACTTCCCGACAAGCCGCAAACACCTGTACCGGCCCAGTACGAAACCACCTCCGCGCCACTCGACGGTTACTGGATTGCGCGTTTGATGCGCCCTGTTACAGAGCGTCATCATGCCTGGAATGTCGCCCAGGTCCCGCTGCGTTACGAAAAGGGCGAACTTTTCGACCGTAGCCGGCCTGGCTTGCGCGACGACGACGGCCGCATTCAATTCCATTATCTGGGACAGCCAGTCGAGCAGGCAGTGCCGATTGTGATGACCGAACATCCGCTTGTCGTCCGAGGCATTGTCCGTTATGGCGATTTGGCTTCACTGCCGCGCGAATGTAATGGCCATTTTCCATGTCCTCAAACAGGAATATGGAGCGCGAGCGTGCCACCAAATCACCCGTCCTCCTCCATATTCAATCAATGGCACCAGCAAGCGTATGTAACACGAGGCCTGAGTTTCCCGGATCCCGAGGCACACCATCTTGCCATTGGTAGTCATGAGGTTACCTGGTATTGGCTGGGGCAAGCCAATGAAATGCGCGGTGACGTTGAATATGTCAGCTTGGGCGGTAGCCAAATTGCAGCTGATCAGTCGTGACATCTCGAACATGCTGCAGGGCAAGCTAGACCAGGCACATCGCGTACAGCCCGTAGTCGCATTGCAGCCCGGCAGGAATACGTCGGGCGAGCTGCGAATGACGGCGCAATGTCTTCATTATTATTTTTATTGGTTCACTTATGTCTAACGTGATTCGTCTTGGCGACGCCACGTCCCACGGTGGCAAGGTCGTAAGTGTAAGCGCACGTCATGTTACGGTTGAGGGCATTGCGGTCGCACGTGTAGGCGATGTTTGCAGTTGTCCCATCAAGGGGCATGACAACTGCACCATTGCGGAAGGCGACCCGCATCACGTTGTCGAAGGTGTGTGCGTGGCTTATGAAGGGTGCAAGACCACTTGCGGCGCCGTTCTGATTGCTAGCACGGCAAACCTCAGCAGGCCGTAATGTCGAATAGCTTTGTTGCACAAACGGGCTAAGTGCGTAATAGCCAAGCTCGGACGGATTTAGGGCATAGGTACGTCTGCTTTTGGCTGTGTTTTCAATTCGAATGGTTCAGAAGACGCGAATGTTGCTCTCAGGGCAAGCACGAAATTTTTAGGTGCATAAGCCGAAAGTGCCATCTGTAAGAGTGGGTCGGCTTATTCAGCAGTCTAGTGTAGTTGCCATACTGCCGGCCCCGCAGGCGTAATGGCGTATGGACACTAGTGTGGGTAGGCGACAAACTCGTTGGCTTTTCATAGGGAAAACGGCGGACACCGCTTCCGCCAGGATCCCGGCATCAGCCCTTGCCATCGGGGCTCCTTGCTTCATGTCCTTGCAGCGCGTGCCCCACCCTGCATTTCCTACCCCACCAGCAGCCAGTTCTCGCGCAGCCCCTGCTCGAACCTCGCCGCCGGCAGCGGCTGCGCATACAGATACCCCTGCACCTCGTCGCACCCGCTGTCGCGCAGGAAGGCCAGCTGGTCCGGCGTCTCCACCCCTTCTGCGATCACCCGATGCCCCAACTGGCGCCCGATGCTGATGATGGTGCTGGCAATCGCGCAGTCGCTGGCGTCGTTCGGAATCCCGGTGGTGAACGAGCGGTCGATCTTCAGCGTGTGGATCGGGAAGCGCTTCAGGTAGGACAGGCTCGAATACCCGGTGCCGAAATCGTCCAGCGACAAGGCCACGCCGAGGGCGTTGATGCGGTCCATGATACCGATCACGCGGTCGATGTCGTGCATCAGCGTGCTTTCGGTGATCTCGAGTTCGAGCCAGTCCGGGTCGAGGGCGTAGCGCGCCAGCGTGTCGGCTACGCGGTTCGGCAGCGACTCGGTGAATTCGCGCGCAGAGACGTTCACGGCCAGGCGGAACGGCCGCATGCCGGCGCGCTGCCATACGGCCGCCTGGGCGCAGGCCTGTTCCAGCACCCACTCGCCCACCTGCACGATCAGGCCGGTGGTCTCGGCCAGCGGAATGAATTCCGACGGCGGCACCACGCCGCGCTCCGGGTGCACCCAGCGCACCAGCGCTTCGGCACCGACGATCCTGTCGGTACCGATTTCAAACTTCGGCTGGTAGACCAGCATCAGTTCGCCGTGCCCGAGCGCGTGGCGCAGGCCGGACTCGATGCGCATGCGCTCGTGCATGCCCTTGTTCATGTCGAAGCTGTAGAAGGCCACGCTGTGGTCCGGATTCGCATGCCCTTCTTTGGCGCGCGCCATCGCGATGTCGGCCTTGCCGAGCAGGGTATCGGCATCGAAGCCGTCCTGCGGGTAGACGCTGATGCCGACGCTGGCGCCCACGCGTAAATCGTGGCCTTCGATCAGGAAGGGCGCGTCGAGCGCGGCCTGCAGTTTCTGCGCCACCGTGGTGGCCTCGAAGTGCTGGCGCACGTCGAACAGGCCGACCGCGAACTCATCGCCGGACAGGTGGGCCACCACGTCTTCCTCGCGCAGGGCGGCCCGGAAGCGCATGGCCACCTGGCGCAGCAGTTCGTCGCCGATGCGCCGGCCCAGGGTGTCGTTCACCAGCTTGAAGCGGTTCAGGTCGATGAACAGCACGCAGCCCGACAGCTCGTTGCGCTGGGCCACCATCAGGGCCTGGTCGACCAGGCGCGTGAACAGGGTGCGGTTCGGCAGGCTTGTCAGTTCGTTGTAGTAGGCCAGGTGGTGCAGGCGCTCTTCGGCCAGCTTGCGCTCGGTGATGTCGGTCAGGTAGGCGATCAGGCCGGCCGGGCGGTCTTCCAGGTCGCGCAGCGGCGACAGCGAGAGGCTGGCCCAGAAGATCTCGCCGGATTTCTTGCGGCGCCGGACTTCCATCATGCGCCCGCCCTGCTCGGCGAACAGGTCCGGCTGGCTGTCGCTGGCGTCTTCGTCGGCGTACAGGAAGAGGATGTTGCGGCCCACTGCTTCCAGCGCCGTGTAGCCGAACAGGCGCTCGGCGCCGCCGTTCCAGCTGGTGATGTAGCCCATCTGGTCGAGCGTGAGCACCGACTCGTGGATCTGGTCGAGGATCTGCGACTGGTGCGCCAGCTGGGCCTCGACCTGGGCGTAGGCGTGGGTGGCGCGCTGGGCCAGCGAATGCACCTGCAGCAGCGGACCGGCGAGCGCCGCCAGGCTGGCCAGCTGGCGCCGGTCCTCGGCGTCGTAGTCGTGGCGCCCGGCGACCTCGAAGCTGCCGAAGAGATGGCCGTCGAAGCGGATGTCCTGCTGCAGCGTGTGGGGATCGCTGGAGGCGCCGGCACGCAGTTCCGCGCTTGCATCGGCCATGAAACTGCCCTGCGGGCTGGCCAGCAGGGCGCGGGCGATGCGGCCCAGTTCTTCGTGCAAGGCTGCGCCGCGCAGGCGCATGACGGCTTCGCCCAGGGCGGCGCCGGCGGCCGCGAAATCGTGGCTGCGCAGCGCCAGCAGCTCAGACATTGCGGCCCACCTGGATCGCCCAGTGATAGGCATGCAGCTGGCTGCGCCACCAGGAGCCGGCATCGACGCCGGCGGCGGCCAGCGCCTGGGCGTGGGCGCCGCCGCCTTCCATCAAGCGCAAGCGCGCGCCGTTGATCCCCTCGCGCCGCAGCAGCGCCGCTTCCACGTGGGCCGGCAGGCACAATTCGCCGACGATCTCGGCCATGTGCATGCCGAGCAGGTGGTCGAGCAGGGAAAAGGCGCCGGTCATGAAGGCGAGGTCCTGCTCGTCTCGGTTGCCGCCATCCATCTTGCACAGCACCTCGAGGCGCGCCGCGCGCAGCGCCGCCTGCGGCAGCAAGGGGTTGAGCGGCCCTTCGGCGTCGGTGCGCGCATACAGCAGCAGCTGCAGCCAGCGCTGCAGCTGGCGCCGCCCGAGCAGCGCGATCGCCTGGGCAAAGCCGGTGATCTGGGTGTTGAGGGCAAAGGCCGCCGAGTTGACCAGCTTGAGCAGGTGCCAGGACAGCACCGGGTCCTGCTTCAGCAGGGTTTCGAGTTCGCGCGAATCGGCGTCGCGCGCGAGCAAGGCCAGGAGGCCGAGCAGGCGCCGGCGCGTCGGCACTTCGCTGGCGCCGGCGCCTGCCGGGCAGCAGCGTTCCAGGTAGGCGCCGGCGAACCAGGCGAAGCCGGCCTTCTCGCAGGCCTGCATGGCGCGCTGATCAGGCAGGCCATAGGCCAAATGCGGGCCGAACAGCGCCAGCAGTTGGCCGGGCGGCGGCGCGCCGGCGCCGCAGTCGAGGGCCACGGCGCGCAGGGTCGCGGGGCGGGCCACGCCCGGCGCCAGGGCGCCGTCGAGCAGGATGCGGTAGCCCTCTTCCTGCAGGGCGGCCAGCTGGCGCGGCGCGCCGTCCTGGGCCAGGGCGGCGGCATCGATGGCCAGCACCACGCGCTGCGGCGGCAGTTGCTTCAACAGGGGCAAGGGCAGCTGGGCCGGGCCGTCGAGCTGCAGCACGCAGTCGAGCGGCGCGATTGCCGCCAGCAAATCGGGCGAACCGAACAGCAGCGGCAGCGCGTCGGCGTTGCCGGATCGGGCGCGCAAGTCCAGGCCCAGCGCCACCCACTCGTTTCGCCCATTGGCGATCGGGTGCATCTGCACCAGCGGGAACGGGGTCAAGTCCAAGGCGGCCATCGGCTTCCTCTGAGTGAGTGATCGGGCCATATTAGACGAGCGATTAGCGAATGGCAACTAAATTTGTTTCCTCAGAGATACATTGACTACGTACTAATACGAACTGGATACGCATGAGCCAGGCGGTAGAATCATGCGCTTGCCATTTCCATAATGGTGCAAGATATGTATCGGACGCCGGGGGCGGCCGTTGTCAACCTGTCGCCTGTCTGGCGGCCGGTGCTGCGGCCGTATTGCCGCTCGCGGCAGGACGCTGGATGCGCCCTACCCTGACGAATAAAAAACTGAAGGAGCCACCATGAAAAGCCTCGGAAACAAGCTCGGCTGGTTGGCAGTCTCACTCCTCGGCGCGTTCGCGCTCGCTTATGTGGCCCTGCGCCGCGGCGAGTCGATCAATGCCGTGTGGGTGGTTGCCGCTGCCGTCTGTGTTTATCTCATCGCCTACCGTTTCTACAGCCTGTACATCGCCACCAAGGTGATGGGTCTGGACGCGCGCCGCCAGACGCCCGCCTATAAATACAACGACGGTCTCGACTACGTTCCCACCAACCGCTACGTGCTGTTCGGCCACCACTTCGCCGCCATCGCCGGCGCGGGGCCGCTCGTGGGGCCGGTCCTGGCGGCCCAGATGGGTTACCTGCCGGGCATGATGTGGATCCTGGCCGGCGTCGTGTTCGCCGGCGCGGTGCAGGACTTCATCGTCCTGTTCATGTCGATGCGCCGCGACGGCCGGTCGCTGGGCGACCTGATCAAATCCGAGATGGGCGAGATTCCGGGCGTGATCGCCCTGTTCGGCACCTTCATGATCATGGTCATCATCCTCGCGGTGCTGGCCCTGATCGTCGTCAAGGCGCTGACCGGTTCGCCGTGGGGCACCTTCACCGTGATGGCAACGATCCCGATCGCGCTGTTCATGGGCATCTACTCGCGCTACGTGCGCGTCGGCCGTATCGGCGAGATCTCGCTGATCGGCTTCGTGCTGCTGATGCTGGCCATCGTCGGCGGCCAGTGGGTCCACGATTCGCCGACCTTCGGCCCGATGTTCACCTTCACCGGCGTCGAACTGACCTGGATGCTGATCGGCTACGGCTTCGTGGCCTCGGTGATTCCGGTGTGGCTGCTGCTGGCGCCGCGCGACTACCTGTCGACCTTCCTGAAGATCGGCACCATCGTCGCCCTGGCCATCGGCATCCTGGTGGTCGCCCCGCACATGCAGATGCCGGCCGTGACCCGCTTCATCGACGGCACCGGCCCGGTCTGGTCGGGCAACCTCTTCCCCTTCCTGTTCATCACCATCGCCTGCGGCGCCGTGTCCGGCTTCCACGCGCTGATCTCCTCGGGCACCACGCCGAAGATGATCGAGAACGAAACCCACGCCCGCTTCATCGGCTACGGCGCGATGCTGATGGAATCGTTCGTCGCCATCATGGCGCTGGTGGCCGCGTCGACCATCGACCCGGGCATCTACTTCGCCATGAACGCGCCGGCCGCGGTACTCGGCACCACCGCGCAATCGGCGGCGGCGGCCGTGTCGAACTGGGGCTTCGTGATCACGCCCGAAACGCTCACGCAGGTGGCGAAGGACGTCGGCGAGCACACCATCATCTCGCGCGCCGGCGGCGCCCCGACCCTGGCCGTGGGCATGGCCAACATCCTGGCCAACGTGGTCGGCGGCAAGGCCATGATGGCCTTCTGGTACCACTTCGCGATCCTGTTCGAGGCCCTGTTCATCCTGACCGCGGTGGATGCGGGTACCCGCGCCGGCCGCTTCATGCTGCAGGACTTGCTGGGCGCCTTTGTCCCGTCGCTCAAGCGCACCGAGTCGCTGCCGGCCAACCTGCTGGCCACCGGCCTGTGCGTCGCGGCCTGGGGCTACTTCCTGTACCAGGGCGTGGTCGATCCGCTGGGCGGCATCAACACCCTGTGGCCGCTGTTCGGCATCGCCAACCAGATGCTGGCCGGTATCGCGCTGATGCTGGGCACCGTGGTGCTGTTCAAGATGAAGCGCGGCCAGTACGCGATGGTAACGGTGCTGCCGACCATCTGGCTGCTGATCTGCACGCTCACCGCCGGCTGGCAGAAGATCTTCGACGAGAACGTGAAGGTTGGCTTCGTCGCCCACGCCCAGAAGTTCCAGGCCGCGCTCGACGCCGGCGAAGTGCTGGCCCCGGCCAAGTCGCTCGACGAGATGCGCCGCATCATCTTCAACGACTACGTTGACGCCACCCTGGCCGGCTTCTTCATGGTGGTGGTGATTGCAGTGCTGGTGTACGGCATCAAGACCGTGATCAATGCGCGCAACAGCAACAGCCCGACGGTGAAGGAATCGCCGTTTGTTGCCGCACCAACCGCGCAGGTGCAGTGATGCTCGGCGCCCTGGCCCAGGCCGGCCGCTACCTCGGGCAAAGCATGCGCCTGATGGTCGGCCTGCCCGAGTACGACACCTACCTCGCGCACATGGAGCGCGAGCATCCGGACAAGACGCCCATGACCTACGAGGAGTTTTTCCGCGAGCGCCAGGAAGCGCGGTATGGGTCGGGGCGCAGCGGGGGGTGCTGCTGAGGCGCTGTACTTGACCGCTTGAACGAAGCCCGTGCCAGTGATGGCGCGGGCTTTTTATATGGTGGGTTCGAGAACCCACCCTACATGAACGGAGCCCGTGCCGGCGCATGGGCTATGGGCTGTTGTAGGGTGGGTTCTCGAACCCACCAG
>NZ_JAJFES010000017.1 GCF_020708045.1 Massilia sp. IC2-278 | reverse complement strand
CGTAGTGACGGTTTTCGGTTTCGTACTCGACGTGCGCGGTGTTGATGGTGATGCCGCGTGCTTTTTCTTCCGGAGCCGCATCGATCTGGTCGTATGCCTTGGCTTCGCCGCCGAATTTCTTCGACAGGACGGTTGCGATTGCAGCCGTCAGGGTGGTTTTGCCGTGGTCAACGTGACCGATGGTGCCGACGTTGACGTGCGGCTTGGTCCGTTCGAATTTACCTTTTGCCATTTTGATCTTCCTTTAAAAGAACGATTTTTACTTTGTGTCGTTATTGTAGCCGCGGCGGACACCCGCCACGGCACACATTTTTTATTACTTGGCTTTCGCGGTCACGATTGCATCGATGACGTGCTTCGGCGCTTCCGAGTAGTGCTTGAATTCCATCGTGTAGGTTGCACGACCCTGGGTCGCCGAACGCAGCGAGGTCGAGTAACCAAACATTTCCGACAGCGGAACTTCGGCCTTGATGATCTTGCCGCCGCCGCCTGGGATTTCGTCCATGCCCTGCACCATGCCGCGACGCGACGACAAGTCGCCCATCACGTTACCGGCGTAGTCTTCCGGCGTTTCGACTTCGACCGACATCATCGGTTCCAGGATGACTGGCGATGCTTTGCGGCAGCCGTCCTTGAATGCCATCGAACCGGCCATACGGAACGCGTTCTCGTTCGAGTCGACGTCGTGGTACGAACCGAAGGTGACGGTGACCTTGACGTCCACGACTGGGTAGCCAGCCAGGACACCGTTGGTCAGGGTTTCGCGCACACCTTTTTCGACCGCAGGGATGTATTCGCGAGGAATCACACCGCCCTTGATGGCGTCGACGAACTCGAAGCCCTTGCCCGGTTCTTGCGGTTCGATGGTCAGGACTGCGTGACCGTACTGGCCGCGGCCGCCCGACTGCTTGACGAACTTGCCTTCGACGTCGGTGACTGCCTTGCGGATCGTTTCGCGGTATGCAACCTGTGGCTTGCCGACGGTTGCTTCCACGTTGAATTCGCGCTTCATGCGGTCAACGATAATTTCCAGGTGCAGCTCGCCCATACCACCGATGATGGTCTGGCCCGATTCTTCGTCGGTACGCACGCGGAACGACGGATCTTCCTGTGCCAGGCGGTTCAGTGCCAGGCCCATTTTTTCCTGGTCGGCCTTGGTTTTCGGCTCGACTGCCTGCTGGATGACAGGCTCAGGGAAGACCATCTTTTCCAGGATGATCGGTGCCGAAGGATCGCACAGGGTTTCGCCGGTGGTCGCTTCTTTCAGGCCGACCGCAGCAGCGATGTCGCCTGCACGGACTTCCTTGATTTCTTCGCGCTGGTTCGCGTGCATCTGCAGAATACGGCCGACGCGTTCCTTCTTGCCCTTGATCGGGTTGTAGACGGTGTCGCCCGAATTGATGACGCCCGAGTACACGCGGAAGAAGATCAGCTGGCCGACGAATGGGTCGGTCATGATCTTGAATGCCAGCGCAGCGAACTTCTCGCTGTCGTCGGCCTTACGGGTGACCGGCTGGTCGTCTTCGTCGGTACCGCCGACCGGTGGGATGTCCACTGGCGATGGCAGGTATTCGATGACCGCATCCAGCATTGCCTGAACGCCCTTGTTCTTGAAGGCGGTGCCGCACATCATCGGGACGATTTCGCCCGCGATGGTACGATCGCGCAGTGCCTTCTTGATGTCGGCTTCCGACAGTTCGCCTTCTTCCAGGTACTTGTTCATCAGGTCTTCCGACGCTTCAGCGGCGGTTTCGACCAGCTTTTCGCGCCATTCGTTGGCCTGATCGACCAGCTCGGCCGGCACGTCGACGTAGTCGAACTTCATGCCCTGCGAAGCGTCGTCCCAGAGGATCGCCTTCATCTTGACCAGGTCGACCACGCCCTTGAAGTTGTCTTCGGCGCCGATCGGGATCTGCAGAGGAATCGGGTTGGCCTTCAGGCGCGCGCGCATCTGGTCGTAGACCTTGAAGAAGTTCGCACCGGTACGGTCCATCTTGTTGACGAAAGCCAGACGCGGGACTTTGTACTTGTTAGCCTGGCGCCACACGGTTTCCGACTGTGGCTGCACGCCGCCGACTGCGCAGTAAACCATGCAGGCGCCGTCCAGGACGCGCATCGAACGTTCCACTTCGATGGTGAAGTCGACGTGGCCCGGGGTATCGATGATGTTGAAGCGGTGTGGCTCGAAGTTGTTGGCCATACCTTTCCAGAAGCAGGTCGTCGCTGCCGAGGTAATGGTAATGCCGCGTTCCTGCTCCTGCTCCATCCAGTCCATGGTGGCGGCGCCGTCGTGCACTTCACCGATCTTGTGGTTCACACCCGTGTAGAACAGGATGCGCTCGGTGGTGGTCGTCTTGCCGGCGTCGATGTGAGCGGAGATACCGATGTTGCGGTAGCGCTCAATGGGGGTAGTGCGTGCCATAATTTTTCCTAAATCTTTGAATGGACAAAACCGGGCAACATTTTGAGATCAAAACGCGCCCGGCCTGAACAACAGATACTGCACGGCCAAGCCCCAAGGGAACCCAGCCATATTTTTTAGAAGCGGAAGTGCGAGAACGCCTTGTTCGCTTCTGCCATGCGGTGGACTTCGTCACGGCGCTTCATCGCGCCGCCGCGCATTTCCGCGGCTTCCATCAGTTCACCACCCAGGCGTTGTGGCATGGATTTTTCGCTGCGCTTGTTTGCGGCTTCGCGCAACCAACGCATGGACAGCGCCATACGACGAACCGGACGAACTTCAACTGGCACCTGGTAGTTGGCGCCGCCGACGCGGCGGGACTTCACTTCCACCATTGGCTTGGCGTTGTTGATCGCGGCTGCGAACACTTCCAGCGGGTCCTTGCCCGATTTCGACTGGATGTATTCGAACGCACCGTAGATGATGTTTTCAGCGACCGATTTCTTACCGGACAGCATCAGAACGTTGACGAACTTGGCGACATCGGTGTTACCGAATTTTGGATCCGGCAGGATATCGCGCTTGGGTACTTCACGACGACGTGGCATTTCAATTCCTTCCTATCTTCAGTTGAGTGCTTTTTCAGCACTCGCGAAAGACCCTCATGATCTTTCACTTACTCGGCCTTCCGGCCGGCTCAACTTAACTTTTCAATGTGACCTGTCGATGACAGGGCCGCAGATTACTTCTTGGCGCCGGCCTTGGCGCGCTTCGCACCGTACTTCGAGCGAGCTTGCTTACGGTCTTTCACGCCCTGGGTATCCAGTGCGCCGCGGACCATGTGGTAACGCACACCTGGCAAGTCCTTGACACGACCGCCGCGCAGCAGGACAACGCTGTGCTCTTGCAGGTTGTGGCCTTCACCGCCGATGTACGAAATGACTTCGAAACCGTTGGTCAGACGAACTTTGGCGACTTTACGCAGTGCCGAGTTAGGCTTCTTCGGGGTCGTGGTGTACACACGGGTGCAAACACCGCGCTTTTGCGGGCAGTTTTCAAGTGCCGGCGACTTGCTCTTCACAACCGCAGCAACGCGCGGCTTGCGAATCAGTTGATTGATGGTTGGCATCGTTCCTAATCCAACAAAGTACTACAGTTGATGACCCGAACCGCACAGGAGCGACCCGGGGACTGAAACCTAGTCCCGTTCAAGACTGACAGCGGAGGCGACGAAAGCCACTCACCGAAAAGGAGCGGCTGCGAGAGCGTATACGATTGCCAGAATAAATCGAGAACTCGCGAGTATAGACTTCCCGCAAACTGAGGTCAACCGGTTTACTGGCAGCGCGGGGAGCGGCCGGTCGAAAGCGCCGGTAAACCCCGGTGTTTGTGGTAGTCCTGACACAAGCGGCCATGCCCTCTGGAAGTACCTTGCACGGCAGGAATAGCTTTCCCGGCGATAAAAATCGGAT
Source organism: Massilia sp. IC2-278 (assembly GCF_020708045.1). Lineage (GTDB taxonomy): Bacteria > Pseudomonadota > Gammaproteobacteria > Burkholderiales > Burkholderiaceae_D > Telluria. The sequence goes on along the minus strand of NZ_JAJFES010000017.1, from coordinate 96,114 downwards.
AATAGCCGACTTTCCTCTGCCGCTACTGCCCATATCCTGCCCATGCGTTTGCCCGTGCGTCTGCCGTTGCGCTTGCCTGTCCGTCCGGCCACTGTCTACCTGGTGCTGACGTATGCGCTGCTGTCGGCAATGCCTTTCTTCCCGCTGCTGCTGGGCTTGCCGGTCACGCGGCCCTTGCAGGTGCTCGGCGTCGAGGTCATGGCCTGGATCGCGGCCTGGGCCCTGTTCAAGCGCCCGGCCTGGTTCCATCCACTGCTGCTGCCGGCCTTCCTGGCGCTGCCGACCGAGCTCTACTTATATACCTACTACGGCCAGGGCATTTCCACCCACCACCTTGGCATCATGGCCGAGACCAGCCCGCTGGAAGCCATGGAATTCCTGGGCTCCAAAGCCTGGCTGCTGGCGGCGGTGCTGCTGGGCGTGCTGGCCTGGTGGGCCAGCTGCTGGCGCGCGGCATGGAAGACCCGGCAGCTCGACTGGAACGACAGCTCGCGCTGGGTCGTGCTGGGTGTGCTCGGGCTGGCGGTGGCCGTGTTCGCCTACGAAAAACAGGTGGGCGTGACGCCGGAACCCAAGCCTGCCGCTGCCCCGGCGGCACGGGTGCACCTGGTGGCCGCGGCGAAGCCTGCGGCGTCCGCGACGGTTTCCGCATCCGCCGGTGCCTGGTCCGCACCGCGCTTGCCGGGCTGGGCCAGGCTGCCGGTCGAGCTGGATGCCTTTGCCCGCTCCTGGCCCTTCGGCCTGGTGGCGCGCGGCGTCGACTTCTACAAGGAGCGCCAGTACCTGGCCGATCTGAACCGGCGCAGCGCCGCCTTCCGCTTTGATGCGCGCCAGGCCGACCCGGCGAACGCGCCCGACGTGCTGGTGATGGTGCTGGGCGAATCGGCGCGCTTCGACCGCTGGAGCATCAACGGCTACACGCGCGAGACCAATCCGCTGCTGGCGAAGGAAGCGAACCTGGTGCCGCTGCAGGACCTGATCACCTCGGTATCGGCCACGCGCCTGTCGGTGCCGGTCATCATTTCGCGAAAACCCGCGATGCAGAGCCTGAAGGACGGTTTTACCGAAAAGTCCTTCCTGACCGCCTTCAAGGAAGCCGGCTATAAAACCTGGTGGCTGTCGAACCAGATCTCCTTCGGCAAGTTCGACACGCCGGTGTCGGTGTTCGCCAGGGAGGCCGACACGGTCGAGTTCCTGAACCTGGGCGGCTTCACCACGCGCTCGAACCTGGACGAGGTGCTGTTCGATCCGCTGGAGCGGGCCCTGGACGACCCGGCGCCGAAGAAGCTGATCGTGCTGCACACCCTGGGCAGCCACTGGAACTATGCACACCGCTATCCGGCCCGGTTCGACAAGTGGACGCCCTCGCTGCGCGGCGTCGACAAGCCGGTGGTCACCGACGACGCCATCGAGCCACAGATGAGCAACAGCTACGACAACTCGATCCTGTACACGGACTGGTTCCTGAGCCAGGTGATCGACAAGTTAAGATCGCCCGAGAAGGCGGCGGCCCTGATGTACGTGGCCGACCATGGCCAGACCCTGTACGACAAGTCCTGCGACCTGGCCTTCCACGGCCACAACACGCAATACGAATTCCACGTGCCGGCCTTTGTCTGGTATTCGGACGTGTACGCCGCGCTCTACCCGGCCAAGGTGGCGCAGCTGAAGCAGCACCGCAAGGCGCGGCTGTCGACCGAGAACGTGTTCCATACGCTGGTCGACCTGGGCGACATCCGCTATCCCGGCGAGCGCCTGGAGTGGAGCATCGCCAGCGCGCAGTGGAAGCGCCACAAGCGCTATGTCGACAGCTACGGCTGGACCGACTACGACAATGCGCGCATGCGCGGCGATTGCCGCGAGGTGATCGACAAGGGAACGCCGCTGCCGAGGAGGTAAAAGGTCGTTACGATTGCGCAGCCAACACATGCGCACCCGCTTCGGGCTGGCCGAGGTAGGTCTCCAGCCAGGCCGCCACCTTCTGCGCCTTGCCTTCGATCTCCGCGCCGAAGCCCTGCGTGGCCAGCAGCGCAATTCCGTTGGTCTGCGCCAGCACGCCCGGCGCCAGCACCAGCCGGCCCTCGTCGTCGCGGTCGATGCACAGCGCCTCCAGCCGGTGCTCCAGCAACGAGGCCAGCACCAGGTTGTGCGACGACACCACCACCCTCGCCCGCGCCGCCAGCGTATCGAGCACGGCCGCGCTGGACGCCACCGACTCCACGTGGTTCGTGCCCCGGAATATCTCGTCGATCAGGCAGATGCCCGGATGCGGCCCCTCGGCGGCGGCAATCAATTCCTTGGCGCGGCGCAGCTCGGCCATGTACAGGCTCTGGCCTTCCAGCAGCGAATCCTCGTTCTGCATGCTGGCATATACCGGCAGCGCCGGCAGACGCGCGCGGCGCGCATGGCAGAAGCCGAACGCGCGCGCCACCACCAGGTTCAGGCCCAGCATCCGTAGAAAAGTGCTCTTGCCCGAACCGTTCGGCCCCGAGATGAAGGCGCCCTTGTCTTCCAGCGCCACCGACAGCGCGGCCGGGGAAGCCAGCAGCGGATGCACGCCGGCCTCGATCTCGATCGCTCCATCGCTGCGCCCGGCCCAGCACCATGTTGGTGACGCGAGCAGCGTGCGCGCCAGCGCCAGGTCGGCCTCGAGCTCGGCGCAGGCGAGGTAACACTCGACCAAGAAGTCGCGCTCCGCGAACGCGATGGCCTGGCTGCGGTAATAGTGCTTGACGTTGGAGAGCATGAACCAGTCGCCATACGCCCCGCCGTCCTGGCTCATGCGCGCGAACATCGAGCGCGCCAGGCGCCCGCCCAGTCTGGCGGCGTGCTGGGCCCCCGCGCGCAATGCGTCCGGCGCTGCCGCGTCGCGCGTGCCGACGGTGCTGCTGGCCAGGAGCAGCATCTGCAGCGTGTTCAGCGCACGCTTCCAGGCCTCGACGCGCTCGTGGTAGCGCATCTGCCCCGCGATCAGCAGGTACAGCACGCCAGCCGTGGCCAGCCAGGACCAGGGCGTGAGGATCACGCCGGCAATCGAGGCCAGCAGCGCCAGCGGCAGCAGCCAGGTCCAGCCCAGCCAGGCCGGCGGCGCGGGCGCCTTTCCTTCGAACAGCAGGGCCGCCGTTTCGGTATCGGCATCGCGCAAGGGGCGCAGCGCCGCTTCCAGCTGCGTGCGGCGCGCCGGGTCGGCCATCAGCGCGCGCAGGCGCTCCGCCTGGCCGGCACATTCCGCATCGTTCGCGCCGCCGCGCAGGCGCCGGTACAAGGCCTGGCGGCCGAAGATGCTGACGCCGGCGCCCAGGCGCTCGTGGTAGCGCGGCAGCAGCAGGTCGTTCCAGGTCTGGTCGTCGAGCGCGGCATCGCCCGTGGGCGCCACCCGGTGCAGCTGGGCGATGTCGCTGTCGGCAAAGAAATAGTCGATCGGGGTCGCGTCCGGCCAGGCAAGCAGCTTGCGCGTGCCCTTCCTGAACGAGTCGAACAGCGTGGCGGCAAAGGCGGTCATGGTCGTTTCCAGGGCAAGGTCGGGAAGTATCCATGCCCCACTTATGGACAAGTTGACAAAAATCAATACGAATGTGCGTTAAGCCGGACTCATCAAATGTTCGTTCCCCCACATACCGCCGCGCGCCACTCTGGCACGATGAGTCGACCAATACTTACCCGACGATATCGACACGAAAGGACTGCACGATGAAACGCGCGCTCGCGGCTTCCCTGATGGGCCTTGCCATATCGGCTGCCTATGCCCAGCAGGGCGACGGCACCCAGTTTTCGACCAACATCAACATCTGGAAGCCGAACAAGGTCGAGCCGACGCCCGAGCGCATGCGCGCCATCAAGGCGCCGAGCGGCTTCACCGTCACACCCTTTGCCACCGGCCTGAAGAACGCGCGCATCATTGCGGTGGCGCCGAACGGCGACGTCTACCTGAGCCGGCGCGACCAGGGCGACGTGCTGCTGCTGAAGGATGCGAACGGCGACGGCCGTGCCGATGGCGCACCGGTCACCGTGGCGAATCGCGCCGGCGCCCACGGCCTGGCGATCCGCGACAACAAGCTCTACCTCATCACGGCCAAGGAACTGTTCGTCGCCGACATCCAGCCGGACGGCCGCCTGGGCGAGCTGAAGATGCTGATCGGCGACCTGCCCGACGCCGGCCAGCACGCCAACCGGACGATTGCCTTCGGCCCGGACGGCATGCTGTACATCAGCGTCGGCAGCACCTGCAATGCCTGCAACGAAAGCAATCCGGAAAACGCCACCCTGCTGCGCGCCTCGCCGGACGGCAAATCGCGCAGCATCTTCGCCAGCGGCCTGCGCAACATGATCGGCTTTGCCTGGCATCCGCAGACCGGCGAGCTGTGGGGCTTCGACCATGGCATCGACTTCCTGGGCGATAACCAGCAGCAGGAAGAACTGAACAAGATCGAGATGGGCAAGCAGTACGGCTGGCCTCACGTCTTCGGCAACAACGAGGTCTACCCGCAAAGCACGCCGCAGGGAGAAATCGGCAAGGATGAATGGAAGAAGCGCAGCACGCCGATGGTGCTGGGCTACACGGCGCACGCGGCGCCGATGCAGTTCGTCTTTGCCGACAAGAGCGCCTTCCCGGCGCAGTACCGGGGCGACGCGTTCGCGACCATGCGCGGGTCGTGGAACCGCAACCCGGCTTCCGGCTACGAGATCGTGCGCGTGCGCTTCGAGAATGGGCAGCCGAAAGGCGTCGAGCCCTTCGTCACCGGCTTCCTGACCGATGGCGGCAAGACCCACATTGCGCGGCCGGTCGGGCTGGCGTTTGCGAAGGATGGGTCGCTCTTGATGGCGGACGATGCGAATGGCGTGATCTACCGGGTGGCCTATACCGGGTCTGGCGCTTCGGCGCCGAGCGGTGCGGCCGCGGTGCCGCCCGCCGGGCCGATGGAGCAGCAGGCGAACAAGGGAAATGGGGTGCCGCTGGCGAATAAGCGGGCGGAGACGCAGGCATCGGGGGCGGTGACGGTGAGCTCGTCCAGCTTCCGCCATGGCGGCATGATGGACCAGAAGTACAGCGAGTATGCCGACGGCGTGTCGCCGGCGCTGTCGTGGAAGGCGGTGCCGGGGGCGAAGTCGTACGCGATCATTGCGGAGGACCCGGACTCGAAACCGGTGGCGCCGTTCGTGCACTGGCTGGCGTGGAATATCCCGGCGAATGTCACCAGCTTGCCGGAGGGCGTGCAGGAGCAGCCAAGGCTGACCGATCCGGAAGGCGTGCTGCAGGGGCGGAACACGCGCGGGTCGATGGGGTATTATGGGCCGAAGCCGCCGGTGGGCGAAGCGGCGCATCCGTATCACTTCCAGGTGTATGCGCTGGACGTGATGCTGGACGTGCCGTTCGGGTCGGATCGGGATACGCTGCTCAAGGCGATGCAGGGGCATGTGATGGCCAAGGGCGAGATCGTCGGGAAGTATGGGCAGAAGCAGAAGCCGCAGAAGTGATGCGTTTGTTGTGAAAGGCGGTTTGCACATGGCGTTGGGGCTGTTGCCTGTTCTGTTCGTGGTGGGTTGAATCCGCGTGGGCACGGGGTGCCCACCGTACGGGACACGCTGCGTATCCGGGTTTCGTATGATCTTGCCGATAATGGTGACCGTACGGTGGGCACCCCGTGCCCACGCGGATCATGCATACCAATAACGGCAACAGGCAACAGCCCCATTACCGCCCGAACACCCTGCGGACACGCCCGTGTCCGCGAACGACCGCCCACCCGTGACCGGACACCGCGGACACGTCTGCCCGTCCACCACAATCCTGCAAAATCAATGACTTAAACCCTGGCACGGATCGTGCAACAACGACCGCATACAACGTCGTTACCCGCACACATCATGATCCGCGATACCTCCCACCAGGATGCCGTCGTCACCGCGCCGCCATCCCACAAGTTCAAGCGCCCCGCTCTGCTGGTCGGCGCAGCCGTCGTGCTGATAGCAACCGCAGCCCTGCTCTTCTCCAACTGGAGCAGCGCCGGCCACTCGGTCAGCGCCAGCCGCCTGCGCATTGCCGAAGTCGGCCGCGGCACCCTGGTGCGCGATGCCTCGGTCAACGGCCGCGTGGTCGCCGCCGTCAGCCCGACGCTGTTCTCCACCGCTCCCGCCATCGTCAACCTGCAGGTGGCCGCCGGCGATACGGTCAAGAAGGGCGACATTCTCGCCGTGCTCGAATCCCCCGACCTGTCCGACGCCCTGAAGCGCGAACAATCCACCTACGAACAGCTGAAAGCCGAAGTCGCACGCCAGCAGATCCTCTCGCGCAAACAGAAGCTGCTGGCCCAGCGCGAAGCCGACACCGCCGAGATCGACCGCCTGTCCGCCCAGCGCACCCTGGAGCGCTACGACAGCGTCGGCCAGGTCGGCATCATCGCCAAGATCGACTACCAGAAAGCCAAGGACGCCCTGAACTCGGCCCAGATCCGCGCCCGCCATGCCAGCCAGGCGGCGAACCTGGAAGGCGACGACGTCGCCCTGGCGATCCGCACCAAGGCCAACGAACTGGAACGTGCGCGCCTGTCGATGGCGAACGCCCAGCGCCGCGTCGACGAACTCACCGTGCGCGCGCCGGTCGACGGCTTCATCGGCACCCTGAACGTCCAGAACCGCATGGTGGTGGCCGCCAATGCCCCCCTGATGACCCTGGTCGACCTGTCGCGCCTGGAAGTCGAGATCGAAGTCCCGGAAACCTATGTCTCCGACCTCGGTTTGGGCATGAACGCCGAGATCACCCTGCCCACCGGCAGCGCCAGCGGCAAGCTCACCGCGCTGTCGCCGGAAGTGGTGAAGAACCAGGTGCTGGCGCGGGTACGCTTCGACGGCGACCAGCCGAAGGGCCTGCGCCAGAGCCAGCGCGTGTCGGCGCGCCTCTTGATCGAGGAAAAGCCGAACGTGCTGATGGTGCAGCGCGGCCCCTTCGTGGAAAACGAGGGCGGACGCTTCGCCTATGTGGTGCGCGACGGCGCCGCGGTGCGCACCCCGATCCGGATCGGCGCCACCAGCATGTCCGCGGTCGAGATCGTGTCCGGCCTGAAGCCGGGCGACCAGGTCGTGGTCTCGGGCACCGACGCCTTCAGGAACGCCGAGCGCGTCACCATCAACTGACAACAACGAACAACCCGAAAGGACATCCCATGCTGCGCATGACCAAGCTCTCCAAGGTGTACCGCACCCACATGATCGAGACCCACGCCCTGCGCGGCTTCGAGATCGACGTCAAGCAGGGCGAGTTCGTCACCGTGACCGGCCCCTCCGGCTCGGGCAAGACCAGCTTCCTGAACATCGCCGGCCTGCTCGAGGAATTCACCTCGGGCGAATACATCCTCGACGGCGTCAACGTGAAAGGGCTGGACGACGCCGCGCGCTCGCGCCTGCGCAACGAAAAGCTCGGCTTCATCTTCCAGGGTTTCAACCTGATCCCCGACCTGAATCTGTTCGACAACGTCGACGTGCCGCTGCGCTACCGCGGCTTCAATACGCGCGAACGCAAGGGCCGCATCGAGGACGCGCTGGCAAAAGTCGGCCTGGCCTCGCGCATGAAGCACTACCCGGCCGAGCTGTCCGGCGGCCAGCAGCAGCGCGTGGCGATCGCGCGCGCCCTGGCCGGCTCGCCCAAGCTGCTGCTGGCCGACGAACCGACCGGCAACCTCGATACGCAGATGGCGCGCGGCGTGATGGAGCTGCTGGAAGAGATCAACGCCGCCGGCACCACCATCCTGATGGTGACCCACGACCCCGAGCTGGCGGTGCGCACCCACCGCAACGTGCACATCATCGACGGACAGGTGTCCGACCTGGTGCGGCACACGCCTTCGCTGGTGGATACCACCGGCGCGACCGCTTGAGGACACAGCCATGTTTGCCTACTACTTCAAGCTCGGCCTGCGCAACCTGCGCCGCAACCCGGCCCTCACCGCGCTGATGGTGCTGATCCTGGCGGTCGGCGTGGCGGCCAGCGTGTCCACGCTCGCCATCCTGCACGTGATGTCGGGCGACCCGATCCCGGGCAAGAGCGAGCGCCTGTTCGTGCCCTTCGTCGACAACGGCCAGCCCGAAGAAGGCGCCACCTACGAGGAACCCGAAGACATGCAGCTGTCTTACCAGGACGCGATGAACCTGCTGCGCAAGCATCCGGCCGAGCGCGCCACCGCCATGTTCGGCACCGGCATGCCGGTTGAGCCGCCGCGCAAGGACATCCCGGCCTTCCAGGCCTACGGCCTGGCGCCGACGCGCGACTTCTTCGCCATGTTCGAGGTGCCTTTCCTGCACGGCCAGCCCTGGAGCGCGCAGGACGAGGCGCGCGGCGCCAACGTCGTCGTGCTGAATCGCACGGTGGCCGAAAAGCTCTACGGCGACGCCAACCCGGTCGGCCAGCGCCTGATGATGAAAGGCGAACCCTTCACCGTGGTCGGCGTGCTCGGCGACTGGAACCCGATGCCGCGCTACTACAAGCTGATCGGCAGCGGCCCGGCCACCGGCGAGGAATTCATGATCCCGCTGGCCACGGCGGTGCGCAAGGAGCTCACGCCCTACGGCAGCGTGAATTGCAGCCAGACCCGCGACCCGGGCTACGCCAGCCTGCTGGCCTCGGAATGCACCTGGGTCCAGGCCTGGTTCGAGACCCGCTCGGGCGCTGATCGCGCCGAGCTGCAATCCTTCCTCGACAACTACGCAAGCGAGCAGCGCAAGCTCGGCCGCCTGAAGCGCAATGCGCCGAACCGCCTGTTTGACGTCATGGAGTGGATGGAAGAGCGCAAGGTGGTCGGCAACGACACCCGGCTGTCGGCCTGGCTCGCCTTCGGCTTTTTGGTCCTGTGCCTGGTGAACACCGTCGGCCTGCTGCTGGCGAAGTTCTCGGCGCGCGCGCCGGAAGTAGGCATCCGCCGCGCCCTGGGCGCCTCGCGCCGCGAGATCTTCCAGCAGTTCCTGATCGAGACCGGCGTGATCGGCCTGGCCGGCGGCCTTCTCGGCCTGCTGCTCGCCTTTGGCGCGCTGGCGCTGATCGGCATGCAAAGCCGCAGCATGGCGGCCATGGCGCGCATGGACTGGGAGATGCTGGGACTGACCTTCGTGATCTCGATCTGCGCCGCCCTGGTTGCCGGCCTGCTGCCGACCTGGCGCGCCTGCCAGGTCACGCCGGCCATGCAGCTGAAGTCCCAATAAGCGCAATGAACCCCGTCCAATAACGAGAGACCGAACATGGAAATCCGACCCATCCTGTCCGCGCTGTTGCGCAACAAGACCGGCCCGCTGCTGGTGGCGATGCAGGTCGCCCTCAGCCTGGCCATCCTGGCGAATGCCCTGCACATCGTGAGCGAGCGGCGCGACGTGGCCGCGCGGCCCTCGGGCCTGCTCGACGAAGCCTCAACCTTTTATTTCGCAGTGCGTAACCTGAACCAGGACACGCCGGAGCAGATGCTGTCCACCATCAAGCGCGAGCTGGAAGTGCTGCGCGCGGTGCCGGGCGTGGTGTCGGTGGCCCAGGTGTCGCAGATGCCGATGTCGCAAAGCGGCGGCACCACCAGCGTCGCCGCCGACTACCGCCAGCAGCGCGAAAGCGGCTACGCGTCGACCTATTTCAGCGGCGATTCGCTGGTCAAGACCCTGGGCCTGAAACTGGTGGAAGGGCGCGACTTCCTGCCTCAGGAAATCCCCGAGGTGAACGAGCAGACCAATGCCGAGGTGCCGAAACTGGTCATCCTCACCAAGCCGCTGGCCGACAAGCTGTGGCCGGGCGCCCCGGCGGTCGGCAAGACCATGTACTTCGGCACCGGCAGCGGGGCCACCGGCGCCCAGGTGGTGGGCGTGGTCGAGGGCCTGATGAGCGCCCACGCCGAACTGGGCGACACCGGCATCTCGTCGCTGATCATGCCGGCGCGCCAGTACGGCCAAGGCGGCGCCATGTACGCGATCCGCAGCGAAGCCGGCCAGCGCGACCGCGTGATGCAGGAAGCCGAACAGGCGCTGCGCAAGTCCTCGGCCACGCCGATGATCCTGCGCATCAAGACCGTCGAGGACGACCGCAAGGACCGCTACCGTGCCGACACCGCGCTGTCGTGGATGCTGGTCACCGTCAGCGTCCTGCTGCTCCTGATCACCTGCAGCGGCATCGTCGGCATGGCCAGCCTGTGGGTCAACCAGCGCCGCAAGCAGATCGGCGTGCGGCGCGCGCTCGGCGCCCGCAAACTCGACATCCTGCGCTACTTCATCGTCGAGAACGTGATGATCACCAGCGCCGGCGTGCTGGGCGGCGTGCTGCTGGGCGTGGGCCTGAACGCGCTGCTGGTGTCGCGGCTGGAAATGTCGCGCCTGCCCCTGCCCTACCTGGTGGCCGGCGCCGCCGTGTTCTGGGCGATCGGCATCCTGTCGGCCTATGGACCGGCCTGGCGCGCGGCGGGCATCTCGCCGGCATTGGCCACCCGCAGCACCTGAACGCAGTACTTGACGAGAATGCTATGCTGGCGCCCATGCCCACTGTACTCATCATTGACGACAACGCCGCCGTCGGCGTCGCCCTCGACGTGCTGTTCTCGCTGCACGACATCGCGGCGCTGCATGCGGCTTCGCCCGAGGAGGGGCTAGCGATCCTCGCCCGCGAACCAGTGGACCTGGTGATCCAGGACATGAACTTCAGCGCCGATACCACCTCCGGCGAGGAAGGCGTGGCCCTGTTCCGGCAGATCCGGGCGCATCATCCCGATTTGCCGGTGATTCTGCTCACCGCCTGGACCCACCTCGATGCGGCGGTCGACCTGGTGAAAGCCGGCGCCGCCGACTACCTGCCCAAGCCCTGGAACGACGAGCGTTTGCTGGCCACGGTCACCAACCTGGTCGAACTCGGCCAGGCGAACCGCGCGCTGGCCCAGCGCGTAGGGCGCGAGCGGCGCGAACGGCGCGAACTGGAAAACCAGTACGACTTGCGCGGCCTGGTCTGGGCCGACCCGGCCACCGAGCGTGTGCTGCAGCTGGCCTGCCAGGTGGCGCGCGCCGACGTCCCGGTGCTGATCACCGGCCCGAACGGCACCGGCAAGGAACGCATCGCCGAGATCATCCAGGCCAATTCCCAGGTCAGGGAGGGCCCCTTCGTGGTGCTGAACTGCGGCGCCCTGCCCTCGGAACTGATCGAGGCCGAGCTGTTCGGCGCCGACGCCGGCGCCTATACCGGCGCCTCCCGTGCGCGCGAAGGCAAGTTCGAGGCGGCCGACGGCGGCACCCTCTTCCTCGACGAGATCGGCAACCTGCCGCTGGCCGGGCAGATGAAACTGCTGCGCGTGCTGGAAACCGGGCGCTTCGAGCGGCTCGGCTCGAACCGCGAGCGCCAGGTAAAGGTGCGCGTGGTCAGCGCCACGAACGCCGACCTGGCGGCGATGATCCGGCTTGGCACCTTCCGCGAAGACCTGTTCTACCGCCTGAACGTGATCGAGCTGCGCCTGCCGCCGCTGGTTGCGCGCCCGGGCGACATCCTGCCGCTGGCTGCCAGCTTCCTGGCGCCAGGCAAGCGCCTCGAGCGCGGCGCGGAAAGCGCGCTGCTGGCCCACGCCTGGCCCGGCAACGTGCGCGAACTGAAGAACGTGATGGCGCGCGCCAACCTGCTGGCCCAGGGCGACCTGATACGCGTGGCCGACCTCGGCCTGCCGGCAGCTGCTACAGCTGCGGCAGCGGCGGCGCCGGCGCTTGAAGCGGAACCGGACCGCGACGCCATTGCCGCCGCCCTCGCGCGCGCCGGCGGCGTGGTGTCGCAGGCCGCCGCCGAGCTTGGCCTGTCGCGCCAGGCCCTTTACCGGCGCATGGAACGCCTCGGTATCGCGCGCGGCGCCTGATTCGCCGGCCACCGCGATGCGCCTGTCCCTCGTCACCCGCTTCTCGGCCCTGGTCGGCACCCTGCTCGCGCTCGGCATCGTACTGGCCCTGGCGCTCGATTACTTCCTGCCCGGCCGCCCGCTGTTGGTGTTCGTGCTCTGCCTGGCCTGCGTGGTGCCGCTCGCCATCATCACGGTGCGCGCCCAGATGCAGCCCATCCTGTCGCTGTTCCGCGCGCTGGAAGGCACGGTCAGCAGCTACCGCGACGCCGACTTTTCCTTCAGCCTGCACTGGCCCCAGAACGACGAACTGGCCGACCTGGTCGCTTCCCACAACGCCCTCGGCGACGTGCTGCGCGAGCAGCGCCGCGACCTGGTGCAGCGCGAACTGCTGCTCGACACCATGGTGCAGAACACACCGGTGGCGATGCTGCTGGCGGCCGACATCCCGCAGCGCCCGGGCACGGTGGTGTATGCCAACCTGGCGGCGCGCCAGCTGCTGGCCGACGGTCGCAAGCTCGAAGGCCACCGCCTCGGCGACCTGCTGGGCAGCGCCAGCCCGGCCCTGGTCGATGCCCTGGCGCGCGGCGGCGACGGTTTGTTCACGGCCGGAGAAGGCGCAGACGAAGAGGTGTACCACCTGGCGCGCAGCCACTTCAGCCTGAACGGGCGCAGGCACGAACTGCTGCTGCTGCGCCACCTGACGGCCGAACTGCGGCGCCAGGAAGTGCAGACCTGGAAAAAGGTGATCCGCGTGATCAGCCATGAAATCAACAACTCGCTGGCGCCGCTCGCCTCGCTGGCCCACTCCGGCGCGGAACTGGTGCGGCGCGGCCAAACCGAGCGCCTGCCGATGATCCTGGAAACCATCGGCGAACGCACGCGTCACCTTGAAAGCTTCATCCTCGGCTACGCGCGCTTTGCCAAGCTGCCCGCGCCGCGCATCGACGCCTGCGCCTGGCCCGAGCTGGTGGCGCACTTGCAGGCGCAGGTGAGCTTCCGCGTGGCTGGCGACCTGCCCGAAGAGCCGGCCCGCTTCGACCGCGCCCAGATGGAGCAGGCCCTGCTGAACCTGCTGAAGAACGCCCACGAATCGGGCTCGCCGCCCGATGACGTGGAACTGCAAGTGCGGCGCGGCCAGGACCTGCTGCGCATCGACGTCGCCGACCGCGGCAGCGGCATGAGCGAGGCGGTGCTGACCAACGCCCTGGTGCCCTTCTATTCCACCAAGCGCAGCGGCACCGGCCTGGGCCTGGCGCTGGTGCGCGAGATCGCCGAGGCCCACGGCGGACGCGTACTGCTGGCCAACCGCGAAGGCGGGGGGCTGGCGGTGACCATGATCCTCCCCATCTGAACGGTTCACACGGAGCGCCTGCATGCTGAAGATAGTCGGAAAAGCCACCTCGATCAATGTGCGCAAGGTGCTCTGGACCTGCGCCGAACTCGGCCTGCCCTTCGAACGCGAAGAGTGGAACGACGCGGCGCATGCCCTTCTCAACCCGAACCGCATAGTGCCGGTGCTGGTCGACGGCGACCTGGCGCTGTGGGAATCGAACACGATCTGCCGCTACCTGTGCACCCGGTATGATGGCGAGGCCCTGCTGCCGCGCGAGGCAGGCCCGCGCGCGCAGGTCGAACAATGGATGGACTGGCAGGCCACGGAATTGAACACCGCCTGGCGCTACGCCTTCATGGCGCTGGTGCGCCGCAGTCCCGCCCACACCGATGCGGCGCAGATCGACGCCAGCAGCGCCAGCTGGAACCGCCACATGGGCATTCTCGACGCCCAGCTGGGCCAGACCGGCGCCTGGGTGGCCGGCCCTGATTTCACGCTGGCCGACATCGTGCTGGGCCTGTCCGCCAACCGCTGGCAGATGACGCCGATGGCGCGGCCCGATTATCCGCACGTCGCGGCCTGGCTCGGGAAACTCGACGAACGCGCAGGCTGCCGCCTGTACGGCCGCAACGGCACGCCTTGACACGGCCAGGCGCGGCGCTCTGGTAAGATCGGCCTTCACCGCAGAACGCCTCTCCATGTCCAAGCCGCCTCCCTTCGATCCCCGTTTCGCCCAGCCGGGCCACCCGCCCGCCACCATCACCGAGTTCGAGGGCGTGCGCTCGCTGCACCTGGGCACCTCCTGGGAACAGGGGGCGATGCGCATTGCGCGACCCGATGCGATCGAGCTGGAATACGTGCAGATGATGATGGCCTGGCTGCTGTTCCTGGATGCGCCACGCCACATCGTGCAGCTGGGCCTGGGCAGCGCGGCGCTGACCAAGTTCTGCCACCGCCGCTTTCCGGAGGCGCGGGTGACGGCGGCCGAACTGAATCCGAACGTGATCGCCATCTGCCGCGCGCTGTTCGAGCTGCCACCGAACGACGCGCGCCTGGACGTACGCGAAATGAACGCCCTCGACTTCGTGCTCGACCCGGCGAACCGTGGCCAGGTCGATGTGCTGCAGGTGGATTTGTACGACGAGGAAGCGCGCGGCCCGGTGCTCGACACGCCGGAGTTCTACCAGGGCTGCTTCGACTGCCTGGCGCCGAACGGCATCATGACCACCAACGTGTTCGGCGACTTCGCCAGCTACGACAAGAACCTGGACGCGATGCGCGAGGTGTTCGACGCGGTGGTCTGGCTGCCCGAGGTGCACGACGCGAACATCGTGGTGATCGCCTTCAAGGACGCGCCGCAGATCGATTTCGCCGTGCTCTACGAGCGCGCCGGCGAGATCAAGCGGCGCTATAACCTGCCGGCCAAGGATTGGGTGAATGGCCTGAAGGAGTGGATGCGCGACCAGGCCGAGTAATGGCCAAGTAAGCGCCCAGTAAGGGCCGCGCTCCCGGGGTCTTACTGGCACTCGTGCGGCAGCGCCTTCGGCACGATCCCTTCGCCGCTGCAGCTCCACGACACATTCCCCTCCTTGTCGACCGAGGGTTCGAACACCAGCACGCCGGCGCCCTCTTTCGTCTCGATGCTGGTCAGCACGCGCAGCACGGCGTTCTTCGGATCGATCTCGATCTCGCGCACCTGGCCGCCCGGATTGGCCGGGATGCCAGCCTGGGCCAGCGTCGGAATGCGGCCATGCTCGGCCAGATAGTGCTCGACCTTGGCGCTGGCCTGCTGTCCGGTGGCGTAGGCGCCCATCACGACCGCCTTTTGCGTGTATTCCTGGTAGGCCGGGATGGCGACTGCCGCCAGGATGCCGGCGACGGCCACCAATGCAATCAGGCCGCCCAGGCTGCCGGCGGCGGCACCGCCCAGGCGCGGCACGAACAGCGCCAGCAGGGTGGCCAGGAAATGGCGGCGCGGCTGCTGCGGCTCCTGGCCGGCGGCCAGGGCGCGGATTGCGGCCATGCGCTTGACCAGCCACGGGTAATCGCCCACCAGTTCATGGAAGGACATCCAGAAACCCTCGGTCTCGCGCGACTGCTCGATGAAGGCGCTGTTGTTCATGGTGCGCCAGCGCTTCCCGCCGGCGGCCAGTGCGGCCATGCCGAATTCGGCGTTCACCGGCTGCTCGCAGGCCGCCAGGCCGTGGCGGTCGCAGGTGTACTCGCGGGCGCGCGAATAGGCGGCGCCGATCAGCGGCAGGACCGAGGCCGGCAGCAGTACCGTGCCCCAGCTCAGGTGCTTGCGCTTGATGTGGCCGATCTCGTGGCCGATGTAGAAGTTCAGGGCATCCGGATTGTCGTGCAGGCCGTCGACCACGTCGGAGTACAGCACCAGAAAGTCGCGCCCCAGGAAGCGGGTGGCAAAGGCGTTCAGCGAGCCGCCCATCTGCAGCAGGTAGGCGTCGGGCACGCGCTCCAGGCCGAGCTTGGCGCAGCAGGCGTTGATCTGCGCGTCGAGATCGGGGAACTGGTCGGCGGTAATGCGCACGGCATTGCCCTTGATGTAGGAGATCAGGGCGGACTGCGCGAAGCAGTAGAACAGGAAGAACATCACCGCATACCCGAACACCGCCCCGCCCATGCCGGCCACCAGGCCGGCCCAGACGATCAGCGACAACACCAGCATCACGACGAACAGGGAACGTTCGTTCTTGTACACCAAATCCATTGCATCCCTTTCGATTGTCTGATTATTATTACAACCTGGCAACTTTACAGTATTGCCAAGTAGAAATAAACAGCCAACGGGCGCGGGTGTTGTCGCTTAGACACAAGCTATTGGTGACGACGCGTTCCGCAACAGCAGGATCATTTCTTAACCAGCCTGAGCAGGGTCCTGCCATTCGCCAGCGTCTCGAACGGAACAATGCGAAACACCGCATCGTCCCGCGCCAGGGGCTGGTTCGCAGGCACCGGCACGAAGTCACCGTTGGCGCGGCTGTGGCGCACATAGCGCACGACGCGTCCCTGCGCCAGGAAGGCCAGCGACATCTCGCCATCGTCCATGGATTCGAAGGGCACGATGCGTTCGCAATCCCCGTCCTTCACGCCCAGTACGCCGCATGCCCGCGCGCGCGAGGTGTAGGGTTCGAAGATGAATACCCGGTCCCACGCGAAACGCGTGGCGTCGGCCAGGCGCAGCTCGGCCGGCTTATCCGTGCGGATCAGGCGGCCGATCGCCTCGCTGGTATCGGAGGCATCGGAACAGGCCGCGGCGGCGAGCGCGGTGGCCACCAACAGGACGGGGATGGAGCGCATGCAGGGGCTTTCATGTTGACCGACAAGCAATGTAGCCTTGTTGCCCCGTAAAGACAAATTCATGCTGTGTTTGTTTCCGCACTGAACGGGGCTCTGCCGCGTCCTATGCTGGGGTTGTAACGCAGCCGCCGGTTGCCCCTTGCAAGTGACGAAACATGAACACGCCCCGCTCCGCCCCCACCGACACCCGGACCGATGACGATCCGGCGTCGTCAAACGACAAGCGGCGGGCCGCTGCCTTGTCGCTCGCCGCCTGGAAGCAATTCGTGAACGTGGCCAGGCCCTACTGGCTGGGCGACCAGAAACGGACGGCCTGGACCCTGCTGGTGCTGCTGATCGTGCTGATGCTGGTCGAGACCAAGCTGGCCGTCATGCTGAACGACCAGGCCGGCGAAATGACCTCGGCGCTGGCGGGAAGGAATGGCGACCGCTTCTGGAACGCGGTGCGGGCCTGCCTGCTGGTGCTGGCCTTTGCGGTGCCGGTGTATGCCTTCTATTACTACATGCGCGACCGCTTCGCCAACCAGTGGCGGCGCTGGCTCACCGGCCGTTTCCTCGACGGCTACCTGAAGGAACGCAAGTACTATGCGCTGGGTGCCAACAGCGAGATCGACAACCCAGACCAGCGCATCAGCGAAGACATCAACACCTTCACCGGCCGCTCGATCCACTTCCTGCTGATCTTCCTCGGCTCGATCATGCAGCTGGTCGCCTTCAGCACGGTGCTGTGGTCGATCTCGCAGGTGCTGGTTGGCGTGCTGGCGGTATATGCGCTGACCGGCACCGTGGTCGCCCTCTACGTCTTCGGCAATCCGCTGATCCAGCTGAACTTCTGGCAGCTGCGGCGCGAAGCGGATTTCCGTTTCAGCCTGATCCGCCTGCGCGAGAACGCCGAGTCGATCGCCTTCTACCGTGGCGAAGCGCAGGAACGCGCCCACATCGACGGCAAGTTCGACAGCGTGATCCAGAATTTCGCGCGCCTGATCCGCAAGCAGTGCTCGCTGAACCTGTTCCAGCGCACCTTCAGCCAGCTCACGCTGGTGCTGCCCTTTATCATCCTGGCCCAGGGCGTACTGTCGGGCGAGCTGGAAGTGGGCCGCGCCGTGCAGGCGGCCGGCGCGTTCACCGCGGTGTTGACGGCGGTCGGCGTCATCGTCGACAACTTCGAGAGCTTGAGCCGCTTCGTGGCCGGCATCGACCGCCTGCAGGGCTTGTCGGCGCTGGTGCTGCCGGACGCGGCGCCTGAAGCGCCCGCCGCTGGCGAACATCCGCGCATCCGCATGCGCCCCGGCGAGCACTTGGCGCTGGAAGCGCTGACGCTGCATCCGCCGCAATCGGAACGGGTGCTGATCCGCGAGCTGAACCTGGTCCTGAAGCCGGGCGATGCCCTCCTGATCACCGGCGACAGCGGCTGCGGCAAGAGCTCGCTGCTGCGCGCGATCGCGGGCCTGTGGAACACGGGCAGCGGCACCATCCAGCATCCGCCGCTGGAAAGCTGCTTCTTCCTGCCGCAGCAGCCCTACCTGCAGGCCGGCACCCTGCGCAGCCAGCTGCTCTACCCCAGCGGCACGTCCAGCCTGGGCGACGCCGAGCTGCTGGAGATCCTCGACCAGGCGCACCTGCCGCACCTGGCCGCGCGCGTCGGCGGCCTGGATGCCGTGCAGGACTGGGAAAAGCTGCTGTCGGTCGGCGAACAGCAGCGCCTGGCCTTTGCCCGCGTGCTGGTGCACCGGCCTTCCATCGTCATCCTCGACGAAGCGACCAGCGCGCTCGACAGCGGCAACGAAGCCTCGCTGTATGCGCGCCTGCGCGCGAACGGCACCACCCTGATCAGCATCGCCCACCGCGCCGCCGTGCTGCGCCACCATACGCACGTGCTGCGCCTGCTGGGCGACGGCGCGTGGGAGATGCATGACGCCGAAGGGTATCAGTTCGATGGGGCGGTCGTGCCACTGCGGGGCAGCGGCGGCGGTACTGGTGCGGGTACTGGCGCCAGCCTGCAGCTGGTGACGCCGGCGCCGGTGATGGCGGCGACGGGCTAGTTCGCGGCTGGCTTCAGGTTTTCTTGTGGAACGAATGCGTCGCCCGGCCTGAGAACGCATGGCAAGACCGTTCGTCGTACTGCCAACGGATGAGCGGGCAAGCGGGCCAAAGGAACGTCTGATGTATGTCTGCTCTTCGTTCGTGTCGGATGCGCAGCCCGCGAAAGGAGGCTATCGAACCTGAGGTACGCTCCACGATCCGACGCCATCCTCCACGTCTTTTCGCCATCCCACGCCATGGTGTGATCATTGCTACGTGAGCGAAGCCCTGCGGCAGTTGTTGATGAGCCCGGAGACAAGCTGCGATAGATGCCTAAAGGTTTTCGGAAGAAGTGCGTGGGCCATGGCATGACTCGTCTATAAACACGGCCGCACTCTTCATGCTCGGACTGCGGCTATGTACGTCCGCTATCGACCCGGAGCGGACGGTCGCCAGCGGCCACTGTTTAGTTCGCTGTACAGGGAAAGTTCGAACCAATCGCACTGCCTGGCAGTTCGGGGACGCGGCATCAACGTTGTCTAGAACGACTATGCGCTTGCGGTAAGGGGCGCATTGATGCCGCCTTCCGCCCACGCGCAACTGCAGGCAGCCGAGGCGTATGAGTCTACGATGCTGTTGCATTTAAGGCTATACAAGTCAAAGGCCTGCATCTTTCGCCTTTTGCTTGCGCTTCGCCTCTTGTTCTTGACGCATTTTGGCATTATTTACTTCCTGATATGCCATAGACATGTACATGATGCTCACTTTTGGCTGATTGTTCACCACCATGAAGGCGTTACCATCATCTAGCTTCCACATAAGATCGTCCTTGACGACATTGGATGGCATAGGAAGAAATGAGGCTAAAGCAGACGTTACCTGCTTGACCTGACCGTCGTGCTCTTGTCGAGTTTTTGGGGTAGCGAGAGTCAAGTACACATTCCCTAAACCCATATCAAGAATGGTCATGGTAATAGATTCGACGTCAACGCCGCCGTATTTCAACCCCGAAGCTTTAACAACACAGGTTCCAGCCCCAGCTTGGAAGTCATCATCCTTGTGGCATTCCGTGAGCTTGGAAACATCCCGGCCATAGATTTTGTTGAGCTGAACAACGACTTGTTTGCCAGTCATGCCTAATTGCAGACCTTTGATGCCGTCTGGAAGATTTGCCGCTTGGGTCAGTGCAGTCGTGAATATAAAGGTAGCGGGAACAATAATTTTTGCAAAATTCAGCAAAGTAACCTCTAAACGGTAATGTACATATTTCGGTTGAAGCCTTAATAAGCTTGTACATCGCTTCTGCATGCGGAACGGCAAGCCATTAAAACCTTCTGAAAATCATTTGGCAAGGGCGCCACCGACACAATATTTGCCACAAAGGCAACTGGATTGGGTGATGTACTCCCCTTCGTTTTCGACGTGCGAATTTCAACGTCCGCTTCATGCAGATGTCCATGGAGCGGCACACGGTCATGTCGACAGCAATGATGATAGATTTAATTGTAGTTGCATTGTAGAAACATCTGCATCGGGACGCAAGTAGCGCGTTGACGACAGGTGTGGCATTTGAGTCCCGCGATCGCCAACGCAACGTACTTGTCTGCTCGGAGAGACCACGTCTTGGTAGGCACCCATGCCAGGAGATTTTCAGTCGCATCTGCACGTCAGCCAGTCATGCGCGGCGCAAGCGACCAGTCGGCGGGCGGTGGCGGCAGCGAGAAACGCTGCAGCCATTTATCGTGCAGCGTGGTTGTTTACGCAACCGAAAACAGGCATATTCGACGGTTGTACGGGGCAGACCATGGCATCAATCCGTCTACAAACACGGACGCATATTAGTACTTCGGCTGAGCCTGCATACGTCCGCTATCAATGGAAGACCGCTCCACCCCGTATTGGCATCAGATGTGCCGAAGTGGAACTGTTTAGTAGCCACTGAACAAGAGCGGACATTGAAAGCGATCAGTTATCAGTCTCTTTCGTCGGCGGAATCGCTTTGAAACAAGACGCACGAGCGCAGGACCATGCCAAGGTCCGCTCCTGGCCGATAGCATGCCATTCGTATAGCTCAGAGTATGCGCTTATCCCATCTGGTCAAGTAACAGGTACTGTCAGGCGCCTTAGTCCCACCGTCCATCCCCAGGCTGGAAAACCACCCGGTCGGGCGTCCGTCCAGGGTCGATCGCCGCGCTGTATTCCCCGTATTCGGCGCACAGCGAGAACGGCGCCCCGCCCCGCACGTCGTAGCGGGTGAACCAGGCCACGGCAAACGATACTTCTTCCGGTTCCGGCGGCGAGCGGCGCCATTCGCCGAATGCCTCGCGCAAATCGTGGAAGGTAAAGGCGCCGGGTTCGGAAATGAACTCGAGGGTCACGATGCGGGCCTCGGGTGAGGTGCCGGGCGCATCCAGCGAAAAGTGGATCTCGTCGAACAAGGGCGACGACGCCTCCAGCGTGCCGTCGCGCTCGCCCGACATCAGGTAGTCGCGGTGGTGCTCGGGCATGCTGCCCAGGTGCCGGATGACGTCGGCATACGGCTTGCCGGCACTGGCCAGTTCGAGTGCCGTACCGATCGTCTGTGCCAGTGCAAGGGCGGTCGGGCTGTTCGGGTCTGTCATGGTGTTCCAATCGCGGATGGAACCATGAGTGTAGTCAAATCCATCCCGGCGAAATGCACGGATTGTCACGACGCGGTCAGCGCCGCTCGCGCCACCACAGGCCGAGCATGGCCAGCGCGAACACGAGGCCGAACGGCCAGCCGGGCAGCGTGCCCCGGGTTTGTTCGGCGGCCACCGGCGTACGCGCCGCATAGCGGGCCGTAGCGTCGCGCCGCTCGGCGGCCTGCCACTGCGGCCAGTCGCCCGGCGCATACACGTAGACCTGCCCTACCGCCGGCTTGGCGCCCTGGGTTTCCATGCGCAGCCAGCCCGCCTGGCGCGGCCACACGGCCACGCACGACGCGTCGACGCGATCACTGCGGCGCTGCCAGGCCAAGGTCTGATCCAATGCCGGGAAGTGGACCTTGCCCGTCACGCCCTGTGCGCAGATCTCGGTACGCTGGCCCGGCAGCGGCATTTCCTGCGGATCGAGCCAGTGCACTTCCTCGATGCGCTGCACGCCGAGCGTATCAAGCACGCCCTGCCACCACAGCGCCAGCGCGCGCGGCTGGGCGATCGCCTGGCGGTGCCAGTCGGCGGCGCCGAGCCAGCCGATGCGGCCCTGGCCCCAGGCACGCGCCCACACGGCGTCCTTGCCGCTCCAGGCGCCGGCCTGTGCACCAGCCGGGTTCAGGGGCGCCGCCGTCAAGGCCAGCGAGCCGACGGTGGCATCGGCCGGCTGCGCACGCAGCGCGAGCTGCACGCTGCGCGACCAGACCGCGCTGTCGTTGGCGTTCCCGCCCAGGACCAGCAGCGCGGCGCCCTGCTTCACTTCTTCCAACAATGCGCTGCGCGCGGCGCTGGATGCGCGCTCAAACCACGCGGCGTCGATCAGCAGCAGGCCAGGCTTGTCCATCTTTTCGCGCGCGGTTTCGCTGCGGGTGACGGTTTTACCGAGCGCCACCTGCCAGTCGATCACGGCATGGCTGCTTCCCAAAAGTTCGTTCAGTACGCGCAAATCGAACGATGGCGCGCTGAAGCGTCCGCGCACCTGCAGCGGCGGCGTTGCACTGACGACCACCGGCACCGGCCCTTCGGCCACCAGCCTGCCTCCCGCATCGAGCAGGCGCGCCTTCAAATCCAGGGTTTCGGCCAGCGGCGGCAGCCAGTCGACGGTAAGCGCGCCATCGCCGCGCGCTTCGGCCAGCACCTGGCCATTCTCGGCCAGCAGCTGCAGACGTGCCGGCGTCTTGGCCGTGCGCTGCACGGTGAGCGTGAACATGCGGCCCAGCGGCAGATGGCGCGGGAAGTCCAGGCGCAGCGTTTCCGACGTGGGCGGTATCCAGGACAAGGGACGCGCCGGCAGGTCCTGCCATTGCGCGGCGCGCATGCCGTCGCCCTCCAGGGTGAGGGCACGCACGCCGTCGAGCGTCGTGGGCGGTTTCGCCGGGTCGATGGCCAACGTGGTGCCCAGCTCGCCGGGCAGCTTCCAGCCCGTGGCCAGCAGGAACAGCGCGCCGGTGGCAATCGCGGCCAGCAGCGCATCGAGAGGGCGGCGGCGCCACAGGTACAGCAGCAGGCTGAGGGCGCCGACGATGACAATGGCTGCGCGCAGTTCGATACTCACTTCGGCTCTCCTTTGCTCCACGCGCGGGTGAACGGCGTTTGCGCCACCGGTTTCGCTTGCAGGATCACCGGCGCCTGCGCGACACCAGCGCGCAGCCAGGCGCGCAGGACCGGACGGCAGCGCAGGCAACCGTCCGCCACGTCCTGGACCGCACGCTGGGCGGCCAGGCGCTGTTCGTCGTCAGCCAGGCGCTCGCGCACCCAGTCGTGGGCGGTGCGCGTCCACAGGGCGGGCAGCGGTCCCTCGCTCGACAAGGCCGTCACCAGCTCGCGCAGCGGCAGCGGGATCGCATCCTGGGCCTCGCCCTGCTCGCGCCGGTAGCTGGCGGTGCCGACCACGTCGCCCGTCATGCGGATTTCTTCCTTGATCGGCGGCGGCACGAATGCAGTCTTGTGCAGGTAGATGCGGTCGGCCTGCTGCAATTCCTTGATCGCTTCCAGGGCCTTGAGTTCGGGCGCGAGCGCGGTTTTCGGGGTGATGGCGCGCAGGGCCTTTTCGGCGTCCCACATCGCCACCAGTGCGCGGCGCAGGATTTTTTTCGTTCCCTCGTCGTACATCGTCGCGTTCTCGGCTTCGTCGTGGGCGTGGCCGAATTCGTGCAGCACGTCCAGTGGTTTACCCGGCGCCGCGTGGTCGTCGTGGTCGTCGTGCTCTTCCTCGCCGCCGAACAGCGTCGACTCCTCGCCCAGGAACTGGCCATAGCGGCGCCGCAGCTGGGCCTGGTCGGCGGCAATCGCTTCGCTGCGCTCGCGCACTTCGCCCGCGTTCATGCGGGTTGCCTTCATGTCGGCGATCAGCTGCTCGGTGTCGATGATGATCTGGCGCTGGCTGCGCAGGCTTTGCGGCTTGACCAGCATCGGCATGGCCGAGGTCTGTTCTTCTTCCTCCTGTTCCGGCGCGGGCAGGCGCAGGGTGTAGGTCGGCGACTGCACGGTGTGTGGCCTGGCGGCGTTGTCGACGGCGCGCACAAAGAAGTACAGCTCGTCGCCCGGCTCCATGCCCAGTTCCGCCAGGGTCCATTGTTTCGACCAGTTGCGCACGCGCGGGTCCTTCGACGCCGGGATCGGCATTTCGCTGTCGGTGAACTTGATGTTCTCGCCGCTGCCGCGCGCCAGGGTCAGGTGCAGGGTGGCGCGGCGCACGGCGTAGTCGTCGCGCACCGTCAATGCCATGGCGGCCGTCTTCGCCTCGGGCTTGAGTTCCTGGATCATCTGGGTCGGTTGCGAGACCGTGATCTGCGGCGGCGCGTCCGGCGTTACCTTCAGCGTGTAGCGTGCGCCGCGCCAGCGCCAGAACAGCGATTCGGTGGCGGCCAGCTCCGCGCACTTGTCGCCCACGTTCAGGGTGCGGCCATCGCTCAGTTCGAGGATGGTCTGGCCGGCCTCGGGATTCTTCAGGCACCAGGTGAGCTTGCTCCCCTCCGGCAGTTCGAGGTGGCGCGGTGCGCCTTCGCTGCGCGCCAGGCCGGTGTACGACGGCGGGATGGCGGTAAGGGTCAATTGCGGCACCACGGCCGCCCTGGCAGCCGGCGCCGCTGCGCCTGGCGCTGCGGGCTGCGCTGCGCTGCCCTGCTGGCCGAAGTACCAGACAATCGCGGCAAACACCAGCCAGGGGGCGAGCCAGCTCAGGCCCATGTCCACGTGACGGCGCACGATGGCGCGCAGCGTGCGCGCGTCGAGGCGTTCGGCGATGCGCGCCAGCAGGCGCTCGCGCTGCAGCCGGGCCAGCGGCGTGTCGGCATCGACCAATAAGGCGCTGCTGTCTTCCAGCTCGGGCACATCGGCGTCGAGCCAGCTCACCCAGCCATGCGATACGCGCTGGCGCAGGCGCGCGCCGTCCCACATGCACCAGGCCACCCAGGCCAGGAGCCCCGGCAGCAGGCGCAGCGACAGCCAGGGCAAGGCGCCCAGTACCCACAGCGGCAGGCGCCGCAGCAGCGCGGCACGCCAGATGCGCCCGGCGATGTCAGCGTCGGCGTGCATGGGTCAAGGTCCTCTCGAGAGCAAACAGGGCGACCAGCGCCATCATCAGGAAATCGCGCAGCGCACCGTCGGCATGCTGCGTTGCCGGCACGTTCGATGCGGCGAAGCGGTGTGCGGGCGCGGCATGGGGCAATGGCGCGTAATGCAGGCTGCGCCAGGTTTCCAGCAGGCGGCGTGCGGCAGCCGCGTCGCCCGGCGGCCAGGCACCTGATGTCCAGAGACGGCCGCGCGCACTGCCGGCGTAGCGGATGCCGTCCACGCCGGGGGCCTTGGCCAGCTCGGGGAAGGCGGCCGTATTCGCGGCCCACCACAGCGGCGCACGCATCGATGGCGGCGGCGCTTCCGGCTTGTCCCAGACGATCAATTCGGTTTTTGCACCCGGCACGGCGTCGACCACGGCGCGCAAGGGGCCGTCCAGGGCGGCGAACATGCGGCGCCACTCGCCTGCCCGCTCGCTGACGATGGCCACGTGTACCTCGCGCGGTGCGGCAGGCTTGGCCAGGGTGCGCAGCTCGAGCGCATGGCGGAACTGCGGCAGCGTGGCCGGCATCGGGATATCGCCCAGCACCAACAGGCGCGCATTCGGTTTCCATTCGCGCTCATGGGCGCGGACCCAGCTCAAGGCCTCGGCTGCGGGAAGCGGCAGGCGCGCTGCATCCTCCAAGCCGGCCTGCGCGGCCTGCTGCTCGACCCAGGCGGCGTCCGTGCCCTCGGCCACCACGACGGTATTCCCGCGCCACGGCAGCACCGGATCGGCCAGCCAGGCGATCAGGCAGGCCAGCAGCAGGCAGCGCACGATCATCAGGATCACGTCGGCCCAGCGCCACACGCGCATCTGGCGCGGTTCGGTGCGCGGCAGGAAGCGTGCGCTGGCCAGCGGTTCTGCCGCAACCTGGACGCGCTTCTTGCGATGCCACCAGATTGGCAGCAGCAAGGTCGGTAAAGCCAGCCACCACAAACTGTTCATCGTCGTCCCGCCTGGCGCAGCCATTGCCGCAACACGTCACCGGGCGCCTGTTCGATACGCGCATGCACCAGCGGCACGTCGCCGGCGCGACAGGCGGCCGTTACGGTGGCGAAGTGGGCCTCGCGGTTGCGCAGGTAGCCTTCGCGCAGGTCGGCGCCGAATCGGAACACGCCGGCGTCAAGCTCGGGGTCGCGGTAGGCCGGGTCCGCAGCGAAGCCGCCCGTGCACTCGGCCTCGGTTTGGATGCAGGCCAGGCGCACGTCGTGGCGCATGTGGCGCAGGCGCAGCAGCGCTTCCGACAAGGGAGAAGGAAAATCGAGGAAGTCGCTGGCGGCGAACACCAGCGACGGCGATTGTGCAAAGCGCAGGCCGGACTTCAATGCGGCGGCGTCCGGCAATGCGCCTTCGGCCTGGGCCGCGTTCAATTTCGCCAGCACGCGCTGCAACTGGCGCGGACCGCGCGCGGCGGGCGTGAACTGCACGCGGCCGCCAGACAGCACCACCAGCCCGAAGGCATCGCCCTGGCGCTGGGCGATCGCCGCCACGCAGGCCAGCAGGGTGCGCGCATAGGCGAGTTTATCGAGGCCGGGAATGCTGCGGCTCGGCTCCATCATCGAGGCGCTGGCGTCCAGCACCAGCCACAGGGCGACATGGCTGTCGCGCTCGGCCTCGCGCACGTAGTAGCGGTCGGCGCGCGCCAGCAGCTTCCAGTCGACGCGGCGCCACTCGTCGCCCGGCGCATAGGTCCGGTATTCGGAGAACTCGACGCCGGAACCGCGTTCGCGGCCGGCGTGGATGCCCTGCCCCAGCCCGGCCAGCACGTGGCGGATGACGAGGTCGAGGTTGGTCGTGTGCGCGATCAGCGCCGAGCTAGCAACTGCCAATTCAGTCGACCTTGATCTCGCTGCGCAGCGCCTGCAGGATGTCGGCCATCGCCACGCCGTCGGCTTCGGCCTCGAAGTTGCGCACGACGCGGTGCGCCAGCACCGGCAGCAGCATCGCTCCGATATCGTCGCGCGTCACGGCCAGGCGGCCCTGCATCACGGCGCGCGCCTTCGAGGCCAGCACCAGCGCCTGCCCGGCGCGCGGGCCGGCGCCCCAGCCGACGTGCTTCTTCACCGCGGCTACCGTCGTTTCCTGCGGCCGCGTGGCGCGCACCAGGCGCGTGGCATAGCGCACCAGGTGGTCGCCGATCTCGATGTCGCGCACCAGCTGCTGCAGGCGCAGCAGGGTCGCCACATCCATCGCCGCTTCTGCATCCTGCAGGCTCGAGCGGGTGGTGGCCGCCACCATCATCACTTCTTCGTCCTCGGTCGGGTAGACCACGTCGATGCGCAGCAAGAAGCGGTCGAGCTGGGCTTCCGGCAGCGGATAGGTGCCGCTCTGTTCGATCGGATTCTGCGTGGCCAGCACGAAGAAAGGACGCGGCAAGGCGTGCGTGGTGCCGGCAAAGGTGACCGAGCGTTCCTGCATCGCCTCCAGCAGGGCCGACTGGGTCTTCGGCGGCGCGCGGTTGATCTCGTCGGCCAGCAGCACCTGGGTGAACACGGGGCCGGGCTGGAAGCGGAAGGAACGCTGGCGGGTGGCCGCGTCTTCTTCCAGGATCTCGGTGCCGACGATATCCGAGGGCATCAGGTCGGGCGTGAACTGCACCCGGCGGAACTGCATGTCGGTGGCCTGGGCCAGCGACTTGACCAACAGGGTCTTGCCCAGGCCCGGCACGCCCTCCACCAGCGCATGGCCGCCGGCCAGCAGGCAGGTGATCAGGAGCTCGACCACGTTTTCCTGGCCGATGATCACCCGGCCCATGCTTGCCTTCAGTGCGGCGGTCTTGGCCACCAGGCTTGCCACTTCCACTTCATTCCACGCTACCGCATCTTGTTCAGCCACTGCTCAAGCCCCTAACGCATATTGAATGATGTTCACCGCAAAGCGGGTGTTGTCGACCGCGAGAAAACGTTTATTACGGAAGTCGTAATCCCACTCGCAGCCATAGTCCTTGTTCGAGTACAGCACGCGCACGCGCCCGCCGATCTCGATCGCCTTCAGGTATTCGTGCACCAGGTCGTCGCCCCAGCCGTTCAGCTCCACCGAGGTATTCGGCGGGCCGTCGAACTTGAAGAAGCTCGAATACACCGGATGGTTATTCGGGATCTTCTTCAGGGCCGTGGCCCCGAAGATCTTCGCCATCTCGGCCTCGAACGACTTCGCGAACAGGCCGTCGATGTCGTGGTTGCAGTCGTCCACGAAGACGAAGCCGCCGCCCTTCACGTAGCGCTCGAAGTTCTTGCGCTCGGCCGGGGTGAACTGCACCAGCTTGTGCCCCGCCAGGTAGCAGAACGGGGCTTCGAGCATCTTCGGGTCGGACAGCGACACCATCCGCTCGGCCGGGTCCACCTTCAGGGTGGTGTACTCGACCAGCGAATTGAGCACGTTACTGGGCATGCGGATGTCCACGTCCCAGTCGCCCGACTCGTACATCAGGCGCGTGAAGTAAAAATCGAACCGCTTCATCTCTTGATGCGATTACACCGCGTCGGACAGCGACGTGAAGTTGAAGTCGCGCACCTTCATCGGCGGCAGCACCATCTGGTAAGGCACCTCGTCGCCACCGATGACTTCCGGCTTGCCCAGTTCATCGACGTTGTTGAGGATGGTGACCGGACTTTCGTTGAAGCGGAAGTTCTTGATCGGGTACTTGATCTTGCCGTTCTCGACGTAGAAGGTGCCGTCGCGCGTGAGGCCCGTCAGCAGCAGCGACTGCGGGTCGACCATGCGGATGTACCAGGTGCGGGTCACGACCACGCCCTTCTTGGTCGAGGCAATCAGCTCTTCCAGCGATTTCGAGCCGCCGGCCATGATCATGTTGCCGTGCTTTGCGGTCGGCGCCACGCCCTGCTTTTTCGCCCAGTACAGCGAGTAGTCGAGCGAGGCGATGCGGCCGTTCTTGATGATGTCGGCACGCTGGCGCGCCAGGCCGGTCTGGCCATCCCACGGCGCCACCGGCACGTCCGGGTTCCACGGGTCGGCCCAGACGTTGATCTGCTCGTCGAACAGCTTGTCGCCCAGGCGGTTCTTGCCGCCGGATTTGGTCAGGAAACTGCGGCCTTCGTCGGCGTCGCGCGCATCGAAACTGGCGAACATATTGCCCAGCACTTCAGAGGTGGCGGCAGGCTCCAGGATCACCGTGTAGCGGCCCGGTTCCAGCGCTTTCGCATCGACCGAGCGCAGCGCCTTTTCGATGGCCACGCCAGCCGCCTCGCGCGCATCGAAACGCGACGCATCGACTGCCGAGCGGGTGACCCAGCCCGAGCCGCGGCCGTCTTCGGTGCGCACGGTGCAGGTATAGGCCAGGTCCGTCATTTCCTGGAAACCGAACACGCCGTTCGAATTGGCCACCGCATTGAAGCGGGTGCTGTCGTTGAAGAAGCCGGCACAGACCAGCTTGTTCTTGTTGGCCGCCTCGATGCTGTAGGCCGCCACTTGTGCGCGGTATTCCGGGTCGATGGCGGCGGTGGCGCGGACAAACGTCGGCGTGGCCTTGTACTCCTGCTTGCCGACGGCCGGCATGAATTCCGGATTCTCCGGCGCCAGGCGCGCCAACTCCTCTGCCCTTCGCACCGCCTTTTCGAGCGATTTATCGTCGAACTCGTTCAGCTGGGCGATGCCCGATTTCTTGCCGAAGGCGACCTGCACGGTGAGGGTCATGTCCTCGTTCAGGCCGGCGGTAGAGATGCTGTTGCGCGCGAAGCGCACGTTGCCGGCGCGGTTGCCGCTGATGTCGACGCTGCATTCGTCGGCTTTCGAAAAGCCCATGACACGGTCGCAGATGCGTTTTGCTTCTTCCTGGTTCAGATGTTTCATGTGTTTTCCTCAACCGATCTTGCGTGCGGTGTTGATGACATTGATGCCGTTGAAGCGCGTGGTGCTCGACCCGTGCGAGACCGCGCTGACCTGGCTCGGCTGGCCCTTGCCGTCGAAGAAGGAGCCGCCCATGCGCCAGTCGCGTTCGTCGCAGATGGCGCTGCAGGCGTTCCAGAATTCCTGAGTGTTTGACTGGTAGGCCACGTCTTCCAGCGGGTTCGTGATCTTGCCGTTCTTGATTTCGTAGAACAGCGTGCCGCCGAACTGGAAGTTGTAGCGCTGCTGGTCGATCGAGTAGGAGCCGCGGCCGATGATGTAGATGCCCTTCTTGACGTCGGCCACCATTTCGTCCGGCGTCATGCGCGCCTTGCCGGCGGCCAGCGACACGTTCGGCATGCGCTGGAACTGCACGCTGCTCCACGAGTCCGCATACGAGCAGCCGTGCGATTCCTTTTCGCCGATGATGTGGGCCTGGTCGCGCGTGGCCTGGTAGTTGACCAGCACGCCGTCCTTGATGATGTCCCATTCCTTGGCGCGCACGCCTTCGTCGTCGTAGCCGATCAGGCCGAGGGAGCCCGGCGTGGTGCGGTCGGCAATGAAGTTCACGCGTTCGGAGCCGAACTTGAATTTCTTCGTCTGCCATTTGTCGAGCGTAGCGAAGCTGGTGCCGGCGTAGTTGGCTTCGTAGCCGAGCACGCGGTCCAGCTCCGTCGGGTGGCCGACGGCTTCGTGGATGGTCAGGAACAGGTGTTCCGGCGCCAGCACCAGGTCGTACTTGCCGGGTTCGACGGATTTGGCGCTGAGCTTCTCGCGCGCCTGCTTGCCTGCGAGGCGGGCGTCTTCCACCACGTCGTACGACTTGGTGTAGAGCGTGGTCACGCCGCCGGCGGCGCGCACCTTGTCTTGCGCGCGCACGTCGAAGTATTCGTAGCCCATGCTCACCGGCGCACCCAGGCCGCCGCGCGAGCGGAACTTGCCGGTGGCCTTGTCGACCGCGGTGGCGGTGATCGGCGCCCACAGGCGGTGGATGTCCTGGTCGATGTAGGAACCGTCGGTGGAAGCGAAATACTTTTGCTGGTTAATCTGGAACAGGTTCGCCGTCATGAAGCTGGCGCCCGCTTCCAGGCCGGCCTTGTTGGCGGCGATCAGCATGTCGGCCTTTTCCTTGACCGGCACCGCGCGCCAGTCCTTCTTGATCGGCGTGGCCCAGCTGACTTCGCCCACGCCCTTCACCGGCGCGAGTTGCACCGGTTCGGTTTGCAGTTTTGCGTTGGCCTTGGCGATCGCTACCGCCTGGCGCGCGGC
Source organism: Massilia sp. IC2-278 (assembly GCF_020708045.1). Lineage (GTDB taxonomy): Bacteria > Pseudomonadota > Gammaproteobacteria > Burkholderiales > Burkholderiaceae_D > Telluria. Next base: position 65,268 of record NZ_JAJFES010000017.1, on the reverse strand, counting down.
GGCGGCCACGGCGTCGGGATGCATGCTGTTGGTGGCGGCGAAACCGTAGGCGCCGCCGGCGATCACGCGCACGCCGACGCCGGTCGATTCGGTGTTGGTGATGTTCTCGACGTTCAGGTCGCGCGTGGTGATGAACTGGTTCAGGTAGCGGCCGATGCGCACGTCGCAGTAGGACGCGCCGGCCTTGGTGGCGGCGTTCAGGGCGGCGTCGGCCAGGGATTTCTTGAAGCTCAGCGCCATCGGGTTGAGCAGGTCTTCGGCGGCGATGGCATTGCCGAAGACCGGGACCAGCATGGCGCCAGCGGTGCCGGCGCCGATTTTTAAGAAGCTACGTCGTTCCATCTTGTCTCCATTTACCGCGCGTGTTTCCATATCCGCGCTGCGTCCCGTACGGTGGGCACCCCGTGCCCACGCGGATGCGTACGCGTTGTTACCTTGTGTCGTGGCCTGCTTCCGATGCGCTGCCACGGTGCATCCAATGGCATATCGTTTCGGCGTCAACGTGGCGCGAACATTCGCGTGGGCACGGGGTGCCCACCGTACGGTCAGCGCCAACATTCATATCGGCGCCAACGAGTCTTACACCGCGTCCGACAGCGACGTGAAGTTGAAGTCCCTGACCTTCATCGACGGAATCACCATCGGGTCCGGGCCTTCGTCGCCGCCGATCACCACCGGCTTGCCGATTTCCTCGATATTGTTCAGCAGCGCCACCGGGCTTTCGTTGAAGCGGAAGTTCTTGATCGGATGCTTGATCTTGCCGTTCTCGATGTAGAAGGTGCCGTCGCGGGTCAGGCCGGTCAGGGCCACCGATTGCGGGTCGACCATGCGGATGTACCAGGTACGGGTGACCAGCACGCCCTTCTTGGTGTTCGCGATCAGTTCGGCCGTGGTTTTATCCGTGCCGCCCATGATGTAGTTGCCGGCGCCGCCGATCGAGCGCACGCCCTTTTGCTGGGCCCAGTAGCGCGAGTAATCCATCGAGGCCACGCGGCCGCCCTTGATCAGGTCGATGCGTTCGCGCGCGCGCATGGATTCGTCCCACGGCAGCACCGGCACGTCCGGGTTCCACGGGTCGGTCCAGATGTTCACCTGCTCATCGAACAGCTTGTCGCCCAGGCGGTTCTTGCCGCCGGCCTTGGACAGGAAGCTGCGGCCTTCGTCGGCGCGGCGCGCGTCGAAGCCGTTGAACATAAAGGCGAGCAAATCGCTGGTGGCGGCCGGTTCCAGCACCACGGTGTAGCGGCCCGGTTCCAGTGCCTTGGCGTCGACCGAGCGCAGCGCCTTTTCGATGGCGACGTCGGCCGCTTCGCGCGGATCGAACTTCGCCAGGTCGCGCGCCGAGCGCTTGACCCAGCCCGAGCCGCGGCCGTCTTCGGTGCGGATGGTGCAGGTGAAGTCGAGCGAGGTCAGGACCTGGTGGCCGAAGACGCCGTTCGAGTTGGCGATGGTTTCGAACGAGGTGGTGTCGGTCAGGAAGCCGGCAGCCACCAGGCCCTGCTTGCGGCAGGCCTCGATGCTGTAGGCGGCGGCCTGGGCGCGGATCTCGGGGTCGATGTCGGCGGTCTTCTGGACAAAGGTGTTCGACTGCCTGAACGCGGCCTTGGCCACGGCCGGCATGAACTCCGGGTTTTCCGGCGCCAGGCGCGCTAGCTCTTCGGCGCGGCGCACCACGCGTTCGAGCGACTTGTCGTCGAACTCGTTGATGCTGGCGGTGCCCTGGCGCTTGCCGAAGGCGACGCGCACGGTAATCGACGTGTCGTCGGTCAGGCCGGCGGTGGAGACGGCATTACGGGCGAAGCGGATATTGCCGGCGCGTTTGCCGCCGATGCTGACGATGCACTCGTCGGCCTTGGTCAGCGACAGCACGCGGTCGCAGATGCGCTTGGTTTGTTCCTGGGTCAGGATGGTCATGTGCGTTTCCTTAACCGATCTTGCGGGCGGTGTTGATCACGTTGATGCCGTTGAAGCGCGCGGTCGAGGCGCCATGCGAGACGATGGAAATCTGCGGCGGCTGGCCCTTGCCGTCGAAGAAGGAACCACCCATGCGCCAGTCGCGCTCGTCGCACAGGGCCGTGCAGGCGCTCCAGAATTCCTGGGTGTTCGCCTGGTAGGCCACGTCTTCCAGCATCTCGCCGATCTTGCCGTCCTTGATTTCGTAGTACAGCTGGCCGCCGAACTGGAAGTTGTAGCGCTGCTGGTCGATCGAGAACGAACCGTCGCCGACGATGTAGATGCCCTTCTTGATGTTCTTGACCATCTCGTCCGGCGTCATTTTCTTTTTGCCGGCCGCGAGCGACACGTTCGGCATGCGCTGGAACTGCACGTTGCTCCACGAGTCCGCGTACGAGCAGCCATGCGATTCCTTTTCGCCGATGATGTGGGCCTGGTCGCGCGTGGCCTGGTAGTTGACCAGGATGCCGTCCTTGATGATGTCCCACTGCTTGCACTTGACGCCTTCATCGTCGTAGGCCACCGCGCCGAGCGAACCCGGGGTGGTCTTGTCGGCGACGATGTTCACCAGGTCCGAGCCGTACTTGAATTTCTTGGTCTGCCACTTGTCGAGCGTGGCGAAGCTGGTGCCGGCGTAGTTTGCTTCGTAGCCGAGCACGCGGTCGAGTTCCGTCGGGTGGCCCACCGATTCGTGGATGGTCAGCCACAGGTGTTCCGGCGTCAGCATCAGGTCGTACTTGCCCGGGGTGACCGACTTCGCGGTGAGCTTGCGCTTGGCGTCGCGGCCGGCGGCGCGCGCGTCCTCGACGATGTCGTAGGACTGGGTGTAGAGGGTGGCGACACCGCCGGCGGCCTTGATCTTGTGCTCGGGGCGGGCATCGAGGTACTCGTAGCCCATGCCGACCGGCGCGCCCAGGCCGGCGCGCGAGCGGAACTTGCCGGTGGCCTTGTCGACCGCGGTGGCCGTCATCGGCGCCCACAGGCGGTGCAGGTCCTGGTCGATGTAGGAGCCGTCGGTGGAAGCAAAGTACTTCTGCTGGTTCACCTGGAACAGCATCGACTGCATGAAGTTGGCGCCGCCGTCCATGCCGGCCTTGTTGGCGGCGATCAGCAGGTCGGCCTTGTCCTTGATCGGCACCGTGCGCCAGTCCTTCTTGATCGGCGTGGCCCAGCTAACCTCGCCCACGCCCTTCACCGGCGCCAGCTGCACCGGTTCGGTCTGCAGCTTGGCGTTGGCCTTCGCAATCGCCACCGCCTGGCGCGCCGCGCCGGCGATGCCGTCGTTGGTCATGTCGGAGGTGGCGGCAAAGCCGTAGGCGCCGTTCACGATCACGCGCACGCCGACGCCGGCCGACTCGGTATTCACGACGTTCTCGACGTTCAGGTCGCGGGTGGTGACGAACTGGTTCAGGTAGCGCCCGATGCGCACGTCGCAGTAGGAAGCGCCGGCCTTGGTGGCGGCGTTCAGCGCGATGTCCGCCAGCGCCTTTTTCGCCGATGCGGCCATCGGATTGAGCAGCTCTTCGGCCGCGATTGCGCGGCCAGCCACCGGGATCAGCATCGAGCCAAAGGCGATGGTGCCGATGTTGAGGAAGGTACGACGTTCCATTCTGTCTCCTGAATTCAAGCTGCTTCTGGGGCGGCGTTCATACGGACCGTGCCGCGTATGTATATGGTGAACTCGTGGCTGCCGGCGCTGCGAGCGCAACGGCAAACCGCTAAACATTATCAGCAACTAAACGTTTTGAATAGGCAATCTTTGCGGCCGATACAAACTGGCTACACGACTACGCACGGCTGCTGCATGCGAGGGCGTTTTTGTATTGACACTCCCTCCGAAGGTGCACGCGGATTCGCTTGACTGTGCGGTATGCATGCCCGATCATCGGGCGCGACGCTCAACCACAATGGAGACGCAACCGATGAAACGACTGATCCTGGCAGCAGCACTGGCCACCGGCATGCTGGGCGCTGCCCACGCCGACGACGCTTTGAAAGCCGCCATCGCCGGCGAGCACCGCGCCGCCACCAACAGCGCACGCGATGTCTATCGCCATCCCTATGAAACGCTGACCTTCTTCGGCATCAAGCCGAACATGACGGTGGTGGAACTGGTGCCCTCGGGCGGCTGGTACACCGAGATCCTGGCGCCCTACCTGCGCGACAAGGGCAAGCTGATCGGCGCCGGCCAGGCCGTCGCACCGGGCAACCGCTATGGCGAGGCCTTCAAGAAGAAGCTCGACTCGAATCCGGCGCTGTACGACAAGGTCGTGACCAGCGTGTTCGAGCCGCCAAGCCGCTACGAAATCGCCGCGCCGAACAGCGTCGACATGGTGCTCACCTTCCGCAACCTGCACAACTGGGTGGGGTATGGCGACGACTCGGTGAAGACGATCTTCAAGGAGATCCACAAGGTGCTCAAGCCGGGCGGCGTGCTGGGCGTGGTGGACCATCGTCTGCCGGCGTCGATGAAGCAGGACGAAAAGGCATCGAGCGGCTACGTGCACGAGTCGTACGTGATCAAGATGGCCGAGAGCGCGGGCTTCAAGCTGGCGGGAAGGTCGGAAGTGAATGCGAATGCCAAGGACAAGGCCGACCACGACAAGGGCGTGTGGACGTTGCCGCCGGTGCTGGCGAACAAGGACAAGGATCGCGAGAAGTACGTGGCGATTGGCGAGAGCGATCGGATGACGTTGAAATTCGTGAAGCAGTAAGTAAGCGGGGCCGATGGCCCCGTTTTTTATCGTAGCGCCGGCATATTCGTGAGGCAGGAATGATCGGGGCGGTGACCGTACGGTGGGCACGCCGTGCCCACGCGGAAGCCTGATACGGGTTGGCTCCGTTTGATGCCGGTACTCTGCACAGCGTTGGCTGTCGTCCAAGATAAACGTTAGCGATTGTTCTTTGAGACACGTTGTCTCGATATGCGCAACGCGTCCAGAACACGGCCGCCGATGACATCGCATTCCGCGTGGGCACGGAGTGCCCACCGTACGGTACAAGCCAACAATGAAAAAGGGGCCGCGGCCCCTTTTTCTGTTACTTCTTCGCTGCTGCCTTCACCGGCGTAAACAGCAAATCATGGAAGTCGTAGCTGAAGTCGGTCTCCTCGGACACCGCCTTCATCTTCACATGATCGATGCTGCCGTCATGGTCCAGCGAGAAGGTCGCATACGCATCGGCATTGAAGTTGCGCTCCTTCCAGCGCACGATGAAGGTGTCGTGCTGGAAGTGTTCCATCTCGCCTGTCAAATCGGGCGTCTTCGAGAACGACATCACCAGCTTGTTGCCATTGCGCTTCACGTTCATGATGCCGTACCACGGGTCCTCGTACTGGCCTTCGTAGGCCGACAGCGCCAGCGACGGCTTCGACGTCGACGCGCGCGTGGTCGATGCCGACTTCAAACGCGCCAGTTCCTTGGCATGCGCTTCTTCCTCGATATCGGACACCAGCTTGATCCAGTCGGTCGGCGTGGAACCCGTCATGTACTGGTCCATCAGGCGGTACTGCAGCGCGCTCAGGGCGCCGCCGCTTTCGGCGTTGGTCAGGATCGCGATGCCCAGCTTCGATTCCGGCACCAGCAGCACGCGCGAATAGAAGCCCTGCAGTGCGCCGCCGTGCATGGCCACCAGCTGGCCCTTGTAGTCGCGCAGCTGGAAGCCCAGGCCGTAGGCATAGAAGTTCGGCTTGGTGGACGCCAGCGGGCCTTTCGGCGTGTTGATCTTCATCGGCGTCTGCGCGGTCCACATCTCGCGCGATTGCGCTTCGCTCCACAAACGCAGTTCCTTGCCGTCCGCGCCCTTGGCGCCTGCCACGCGGCCGCCGTCGAGCAGCACCTGCATCCACTTGGCGATGTCTTCGGCATTCGTGTTGATGCCCACCGCGCCGACCGCGTTCGCCACCGGCATCGACTTCACGGCGCTGATCTTGTCCTTGATCTTGCTGTGCGCGTTCGAGGCGTTCGGGTTGCCCTCGTTTTCCGCCAGGCTGGTGGTGGTCGTGGTCATGCCGACCGGGTTCAGGATGCGCTCGCGCACCGTATCGCCCCAGGATTTACCGGACTTCTGGGCGATGATCTTGCCGGCCACGATGTACAGCAGGTTGTCGTAGGCGTAGCTGCTGCGGAAGCTGGTGGCCGGGCGGATGTAGCGCAGCTTCTCGATGATCTCGTCGGTGCTGAAGTTGGTGGTCGGCCACCACAGCAGGTCCCCGGCGCCCAGGCCCAGGCCGCTGCGGTGGGTCAGCAGATCGCGCACCGTCATTTCACGGGTGACGTAGGCATCGTACATCTGGAAGTCCGGCAGGTGCTTGACCACCGGGTCGTCCCATTTCAGCTTGCCCTCGTCGACCAGCATGGCCAGGGCGGCGGCGGTAAAGGCTTTCGAGTTCGAGGCGATTTCGAACAGGGTCTTGCCATCCACTTTCGCCGGCTCGCCGAGTTTACGCACGCCGAAGCCGCGCGCAGCGATCACTTGACCGTCCTTGACGACGGCAATCGCGATGCCGGGCACGTCGAAGGCCTTCATGGTGCGGGTGACGTCCTGTTCCAGGTCGTAGGCACTGGCTGGCGCGATGGCGGCGATCGCTGGCGCTTGTGTTTGAGCATAGGCGCCAGCGGCAGAAAACGCGATGAGGATTGCGGCTGTAAGGTGTTTGATCTGTTGCACTCTCGGGTTCCTTTTATTGTTTGACCATCTGTTTATCGACGCTTCCCTGCGTTTCGGGGTGGTAGCGTTCGCGGGCGGACTTGTAGACGCTCTCGGCCCAGGCGCGGTCTTCCGCATTCGCGCGCAGTGCGGTGTACAGCGGCACCACGAACTTCTGGCGGCCGACGCTCATCAGGAAGGCGTTCAGCTGCGGGCGGATGTCGCGGTAGCCGGCGTGCACGGCGGCGCGGTAGAAGCGGAAGGCGACTTCGTTGTTGCCGGTCTTGGCCAGGCCAAAGGCGGTGTCCAGTTCCTTTAGGCGCTTCGCATCCACCTTGTTGTCGATATCGTTCAGGAACTTCATCCACTCAGCGGCCGTCCAGCCTTTGGTGTCGAGCTTCGCTGTCGGCAGCTCGCCTTTGATCCAGGCGGCGGTGGCGGTATCCAGCGCCGTCAAGCGCTGCGACTTGGCGTGCTTGGCGCTCGCCGGAATGCCCGGGCCGTACAGCCATTCGTCGAGTTCCGCATTGCTCATTACCTGTGGGTGCTTCGCCAGCAAATTGCTGCGCAGGTAGGCAACGAACTGGTCGGTGGTCACGCTCTGGAAGGCGTGGCTGTCGAACCAGCCGCGCAGGAAGGGATCGAACACGGCGCGGCCGGCGCGCTCTTCCAGGGTGCGCAGGAACCAGGCGCCCTTCGGATAGGCCAGGCCTTCGTCGGTGTAGGTGGCCGAACCGGTGTCGGCGGCGCGCGTGATCAAGGCCTGTTTCGCCGGCGGGATCTCCTTCAGCGAGTCGATCGCTTCTTCCTGCTCGAGCTGCAAATTCATCAGCGCGACTTCCTGGCCATACAGGACCTCAAGAATGCGGGTGGTCACGTAGGTCGTAAAACCTTCATTCAGCCACCAGTGCTTCCACGAGGCGTTGGTGACCAGGTTGCCCGACCAGCTGTGCGCCAGTTCGTGGGCGATCAGGTCGACCAGGCTGCGGTCGCCGGCGATCATGGTCGGGGTGAGAAAGGTCAGGCGCGGATTCTCCATGCCGCCGATCGGGAAGGACGGCGGCAGCACCAGCATGTCGTAGCGTCCCCAGCGATAGGGGCCATAGAGCGACTCGGCGGCTTCGACCATCTTTTCGGTGTCGGCCAGTTCGTAGGCGGCGGCTTCCATGCGCAGCGGCTCGGCGTAGACGCCGGTGCGTCCGCCCAGGGTGCGCGCTTCCAGCTCACCGATGCCGATGGCCAGCAGGTAGGACGGAATCGGCTGCGGCATGGTGAATTTCCAGCCGCCCTTGCCCGTCGCCTTCGGGTCGTTATCGGCGCTCATCACCACGCGCAGGCCTTGCGGGGCCTGGATGCGTGCGGTGTAGGTAAAGCGCACCGACGGCGTGTCCTGCACCGGCACCCAGGAGCGCGCGTTAATGGATTGCGACTGGCTGAACATGAAGGGACGCTTGCCGGACAGGGTCTGGGCTGGCGTGAGCCATTGCAGGGCGCTGGCGGTGGGGGCGGTGTGGTAGTGGATGCGCACCTTGGGCGCTTGTGCGGGCAGCTGCACGTGCAGGGCCTGGCCCTTCTCCTGGTCGAACTTGTCGAGGGTGTACTTTGCCGGGGTCCAGCGGCCCATGGCATCCTGGGCTTCGATCTTCGAGATCGTCAGCTCGCGCGTGTCGAGGTCGAGGGTGCGGGCGGACTTGTCGAGCCAGTCGAGCGACAGTTCGGCAAAGCCGGACAGGGTCTTCTTCTCGAAGTCGGCCTTCAGGTCCATGTGCAGGGCGCGGGTGCGCACCTGGTCGTAGTTGGCGTAGCTGAGCGGGTCGAGCGCGAGGGCCTGCGCGCTGGCCGTGCCGAGGATGGCGCACAGGGTGGCGCGCAGCAAGGTACTGGTTGTCATGGTGTCTCGTCGGTGGTGGGGCCGGCCCTGGGGCGGCGGAAGCAGCTGGGCAGGATAGCACTTTAGGGTGGTGTGCGAAAGGATGGGGCGCTGCGCGGCGCGGTGTTCGACATGCAAGCGCCGTACAGCGTGGACACGGGTGTCCACCCTGCCAAACATGGAACCGGCGCTGTATTGACGCGCTAACGCGGGATGGACTCTGCTATGATCCGCGCTTTTGCACGCACCACTTTATGGATGCCTTCCTGGTCGCTACCGGCATCGTCGGCCTCGCTGAAATCGGCGACAAGACGCAGCTCCTGGCCTTTCTCCTCGCCGCGCGCTTTCGCCGTCCGCTGCCCATCGTCGCCGGCATCCTTGTCGCCACCCTGCTCAACCACGCCTTTGCCGCCGCCGTCGGCGCGCTGGTGAGCGAGCTGCTGGGACCTTCAAGCATGCGCTGGGTGCTGGGGCTCTCGTTCCTGGGCATGGCGGTGTGGGCGATGATTCCCGACGAAGTCGATGAGACCGAGGCCTCGCTGGCCAGGTTCGGCGTGTTCTTCACCACCGTGCTGGCGTTCTTTGTCGCCGAGATGGGGGACAAGACGCAGGTGGCCACCGTGGCGCTGGCGGCGCGCTACAACGAGATCGTGACGGTGGTGGCCGGCACCACCTTCGGCATGATGCTGGCGAACGTGCCGGCGGTGTACTTCGGCGAGCGGATCGCGAACAAGATTCCGCTCACGCTGGTGCACGGGATTGCGGCGCTGATCTTTGCGGCGCTCGGTGTCGCCACCCTGCTGGGCGCCGGCGAAGGCTTCGGTTTCTGATTACCGCCAGCGGCTCATCCACTTGTCGTAGAAGCCCAGGTCGCGCGGCACGGCGCCGGTGACGGCGCAGATGGCGCCGGCGAATTCGTTGGCGCGCGTGAGCGTGACGTCCAGCGGCCAGCCGCGTGCGCGGCCCAGCAGGAAGATCGCCGAGAACGCATCCCCTGCCCCCACCGTGTCGATGACGAAGGGCGGCGCCGGCGTGTCGCGGGTGTCGATCGTGGCGCCGTCGCGGCCGAAATACACCGAGCCGCGGTGACCGAGCGTGACGATCAGCGCCTGCAGGCCGAACATCTTCAGCAGGCCGGCGCAGGCCGAGCGGGTTTCGTTGGGGGCCAGCGGCGGGTCGTTCGGGCCGAGCTGGAAGTACCACTGGAACAAAGCCTGCAGCTCTTCTTCGTTCACCTTCACGATATCCGCCGCATGCAGCGCGTGGAAGACGGTGCGCTCGCCGTACTGGCCTTCGCGCAAATTCAGGTCGAGGAAGCGCGTGGCCTGGGTGGCTGACAGGAGCGCCTGCAGCGTGCCGCGCGAGCGTTCGCTGCGCTGGGCCAGGGTGCCGAAGTAGATGGCCGAGGGCGTCACCGACGCCATGGCCGCCAGCGCCGCCTCGCGTTCGATGTAGTCGTAGGCCTGGTTCGGCACGATCACGAAGCGGTGGCCCTTGGCCAGGCGCTCGACCAGCACGCGGCCGGTTTCCTCGATGGCGTCGCGCTGCAGGCCGGCCTGCGACATGGCGAAGCGCTCGAATTCGGCGCGCACGCTTTCGCCGTTGCGGTCTGCGCCGACGCGGGTGATCATCAACTGCGGCGCCATGAAGGCGGCCAGGTGGCGCGCGACGTTGAAGGGCGCGCCGCCCACCACCTGCTCGGTGGCGAAGTCGTCGACCAGGGCTTCGCCGAAGACGACGGTTGCCGTGTTATCCACCGGGCCGCTCACGCTTCGAACGGCACGGTGTCCTTGAAGGACGCGCGCTCGGCCAGCTTGTCGTGCAGGCGCGCCAGGTTCGGATGGTCACCGCGCCAGTCGATCTCCGGGAAGCGGAACGTCAGCCAGCCCAGCGCGCAACCCACGGCCACATCGGCCAGCGAGTAGTTCTTGCCCATGCAGTAGGCGCTGTCGCCGAGCTTTTCCGACATGATCTGCAAGCCGGCCGTCACCTTGCCCAGCTGGCGCGCGATCCACTGCGGGCTTTGCTGTTCCTGCGGGCGCAGCGTGCGTTCCAGGCGCACCAGCACGGCGGCATCGAGCACGCCGTCGGCCAGCGCTTCCCAGACTTTCACGTCGGCGCGGTCGCGGCCGTTGCCGTTGGCCGGCAGCAGCTTGCACACCGGCGTGAGGGTGTCGAGGTATTCGGCGATCACGCGCGAGTCGTAGAGGGCGCTGCCGTCTTCCATCACCAGGCAGGGCACCTTGCCGAGCGGGTTGGACAGGTGGACCTGGGTGGTCGCGGCCCACACGTTATCGAGCTCGAAGCTGTAGTCGAGCTTCTTTTCCGCCATCACGACGCGGACCTTGCGCACATAGGGACTGGTGGTCGAACCGATGAGTTTCATAGATGCTCGGAAAGGATAATTTAATAAGAGTATAACATTGGCCCTGCCGCGAAAAACCGCCGTCACGGCCGCTTTCGACGCGCCCGCAACAAGGGGCGCGGGCCAGTCCAATGGTAAAATCGACGTTTTTGCACGGACGCCCGCCATGACCGCTACCGCCCCCCTTTCCTCCCTGTCGGCCCTGTCGCCGCTCGACGGCCGCTACGCCGCCAAGACCGACAAGCTGCGCCCGATCCTGTCCGAAGCCGGCTTCATGCACCACCGCGTGAAGGTCGAGATCTCCTGGCTGCAGGCCCTGGCCCAGGCTGGCTTCGACGAAATCAAGCCGTTTTCGACTGAAGCGATCGCCCACCTCGACAAGATGGCCGCGGACTTCAGCGAAGCCGACGCCGCGCGCATCAAGGAAATCGAAGCGGTCACGAACCACGACGTGAAGGCGGTCGAGTACTGGCTGAAGGAACAGGTGAAGGACGTGCCGGAGCTGGTGGCGGCGTCGGAATTCATCCACTTCGGCTGCACCTCGGAAGACATCAACAACACCTCGCACGGCATGATGCTCAAAGCCGCGCGCGACGGCGTGATCGTGCCGGCCCTGCAGAACGTGATCGCCAAGCTGACCGAGATCGCCCATGTGAACGCCGAGCTGCCGATGCTCTCGCGCACCCACGGCCAGACCGCCAGCCCGACCACCCTCGGCAAGGAATTCGCCAACGTGGTCGCCCGCCTGCAGCGCGCCGTGAAGCGCATCGCCGACGTCGAAATCCTCGGCAAGATGAACGGCGCGGTCGGCAACTACAATGCCCACCTGTCGGCCTACCCTGGCTTCGACTGGCAGGCGTTTTCGAAGGAGGTAATCGAATCGCGCCTGGGCCTGACCTTCAATCCCTACACCATCCAGATCGAGCCGCACGACTACATGGCCGAGATGTTCGATGCGATCGCGCGCGCCAACACGATCCTGCTGGACCTGAACCGCGACATCTGGACCTACGTTTCGCTGGGCTACTTCAAGCAGAAGCTGAAGGCCGGCGAAATCGGTTCGTCGACCATGCCGCATAAAGTCAACCCGATCGACTTCGAGAACTCGGAAGGCAACCTGGGCCTGGCTAACGCCGTGCTGCGCCATATGGCCGAGAAGCTGCCGGTCTCGCGCATGCAGCGCGACCTCACCGATTCCACCGTGCTGCGCAACATCGGCGTCGGCTTCGGCTACGCCCTGCTGGCCTACGACAGCTGCCTGCGCGGCCTGAACAAGCTGGAAGTGAATGCGGCCCGCCTGGAAGCGGACCTGGACGCCAGCTGGGAAGTGCTGGCCGAGCCGGTGCAGACCGTGATGCGCCGCTACGGCATCGAGAACCCGTACGAGCAGCTGAAGGAACTCACGCGCGGCAAGGGCATTACCCGCGAAGCGCTGCAGGAGTTCATCGGCAAGCTGGCGATTCCGCAGGAAGCCAGGGAGCTGCTGCTGGCGATGACGCCGGCGAACTACACGGGGATTGCGGCGCAGCTGGCCAAGGCGATCTGAGGATAGCCTCCGTATGAAAAAAGCCCGCATCAGAAATGATGCGGGCTTTTTTGTTTGTGACGCTCACCGCGTTATTGGCGACGTTTTTGTAGGGTGGGCACCTGTGCCCACGCGGTAGAGCTGCTGGTCAGCCGCAAAACACGCAAAGCTCCACGGCAGCAGGTCATGGAGAACATATCGACACCCATCCGTGGCACAGCGTGGACACAGGTGTCCACCCTACGCACCCCACCGCCGCATCAATTGGTCCACACAAGCTTGACGCCCACCCTGCGCTCCAGCTCCAGCCTGGTCGCCACCGCCCCATACTCCCCATGGCTGCCGTTCAGATTCTGCCCCACCACCGACAGCTCCAGGTTCGGCCGCAAGCGCCAGCCGAAGCGCGCATCCAGCGCCCAGTACCCCGGCACGCCAGGATTTTCGAGCGCCGCCACCTTGCGCAGCGCCACCTCCAGCTCGCGCCGTTCATCGAACGCATGGTACGAGCGCAGCTGCAGCGTGTGCTCCGGGTCCTTGCCGGCCGAACCCGGCCCGGCCGCGTCGTTGCTGCCCGCCTTCAACCGCAGCCGCTCGTGCAGCGCCGTGAACCCGCCCGACAGGCGCCAGGCGCGGTTGAGCTGGTAGCTGCCCCACATCTCAATCCCCGTCGCCCTGCCCTCCATCAGGCTGCCGAAGGTGAGGAAGGTAGAGGTCGGGTCGATCTCCTGGGTGCGCAGGTGGTCGTAGTCGTTATGGAACAGCGTCGCCGAATACGACAGCCCCGGCAGTGGCTGGCCGCGGTAGCCGAGCTCGAAGACCTGCGCCACCTCGGAGCGCACCTGGCGTCCGCCCTGCAGCAGATACGGCGGACGGCCGGGGATATACGCGTCGACGTCGAGCCGGGTCGGCGCGCGCACCGTGCGCGACGCGGCCGTCCACAGCGTATGGTGCGGGTCCACGCGCCAGGACAGGCGGGCCGTGGGCAGGAATTCGTTGCCGGTGTAATCATTGTGTTCGATGCGGGCGCCGAGCGTCAGGCTCAGGTCCGGACGCAATGCGATCTCGTCCTGGGCAAACAGGCTGGCCCAGGTCTGCCGGTCGCGCGCCGGCAGGAAGGCGATGACTTCGCTGTTGGTGACGCGGTCCCAGCTGTGACGGTAGTTGGCGCCCCATACCAGGCTGTGGGCGCCCCGTACCGGCAAGGTGTGCTGGAACTGGACATCGGCGATCGACAGCGATTCGGTAAAGGTGGGCGGCACTTCGCGCCGCGTGTGGTCGAGGTAAGCCTGCACGGCCAGGCTGCCGCTATTGGGAAGCGCATGCTGCCAGCGCCCGGTGAGGTTGGCGCCTTCGGTGCGGATGTCGCCCAGGCGCAGCCCAAGGCCGCTGACGGAAATGGCGCCCGGCTCCGGCTGCCCGAGCTCTCCGCGCACCACGTTGCCGTTGACGCTAAAGGTGTCCGCGCCGCGCTCCCAGTCGGTACGGAAGCCGATTTGCGCCTGGCGCCAGGCGTCGTCCACGCGCGCGCCGCCGGCCAGTTCGCCGGCGGAACGGCGCAGCGCCTTGCCGTACACGCGCCAGCTGGCGTCCCCGCTGCGCTCGCCCTGGCGGAAAGCCAGGTCGGCGCCGTCGCTGCCCGCACCCAGCACGGCCAGGCTGCCCTGGGTCTCGCGCGCCGAACGGGTCGTGATGTTGATCACGCCGTTCACCGCGTTCACGCCCCACATCGTGCCGCCCGGCCCGCTGATGACCTCGATGCGCTCGACGTCTTCCAGCATCACGTCCTGCATGTCCCAGAACACGCCGGAAAACAGCGGCGCATACACCGAGCGGCCATCGATCATCACCAGCAGTTTGTTCGGTGCGCTGTTGTTGCTGCCGTTCAGGCCGCGCGCGCTGATGGCATGGCCGTAGCTGCTGATCTGCGCCACCTGCAGGTTCGGCGCCAGGCGCAGCGCTTCGGGCAGGCTGCGCGCGCCGGCGCGGCGGATGTCCTCGTGGGTGATGACGAACACCGCGGCCGGTGCATCCTGCAGGCGCTCGGGCTTCCTGGAGACCGAAGTGACCTGGATGTTCGCCAGTTCCTCGATCGACAGATCGGCGAAATCGGCTTGCGGCGCCGGCAACGGCGTTGCGGCCTGCGCGGAGGTGGCGCCCATCGCCGGCGCCGACGCGCACAGCGCCAGGCCGAGCCAGATGGCCAGTGCGCGCGGACGCAACAAGAACAAGGGATGGTGCATGACTTCCTTTACACGGTGCGACGACGCCGCGTCCAAATTATAAATTCACGCTAGTCTCGATTTTACATTCGGCGGCTTCACGGCTGTGCACGTTTAACAATCCATGCTAGTGTACAGAAAGAAACAACCGACTCTCCCACACCGGCGTGGCTTTTTGTTATAGTCTGGCGCTAACCAGTACGAACACGGACAATCGACCATGCAGCGTTATTCCTCCGTCGCCATCGCCCTGCACTGGCTGATTGCCGTCCTCATCATTGCCACATTCACGCTCGGCTTGGTGATGACCGACATTCCCGGCCTCACCCCAACCAAGCTGCGCTACTTTTCCTGGCACAAATGGGCCGGCGTGACGGTACTGGCGCTGGCCGCGCTGCGCCTGCTGTGGCGCCTGCGCTCGCGCCCGCCGGCCTACCCGGCCCACATGCCCGCCTGGCAGCGCCACGCCGCCCATTCCCTGCACGGCCTGCTTTACGTGCTGATGTTCGCCGTGCCCCTGTCCGGTTATTTCTACAGCCTGGCGGCCGGCGTGCCGGTCGTGTATTTCGGTTTGTTCCCGCTGCCTGCGCTGATCGAGGCCGACGCCGCCCTGAAACCCACGCTCGGCGCCCTGCACTACTGGCTCAACATGCTGCTCGCGGCCCTGGTGGCCATCCACGTGCTGGCTGCGTTCAAGCACTTGCTGCTGGACCGCGACGGCGTGATGCAGCGCATGCTGCCCTTTTCACGATAAGGAGTTTCCGATGACACCCCTGCGCACCCTGCTCGCGGCCGCCCTGTTCACCGCCGCCGCCGTCCACGCTGCCCCACTGAAAACCGACCTGGCGAAAAGCAGCGTCTCGGCCACCTTCAAGCAGATGAACGTGCCGGTCGAGGCCAAGTTCAAGACCTTTAGCGCCCAGATCGACTACGACGCGGCCAAGCCGGACGCCTCGAAGGCCGCGGTCGACATCAACACGGCCAGCATGGACCTGGGCGACCCGGAATATAACCGCGAGGTTGCCAAGAAAGAGTGGTTCAATACGGCGCAGTTCCCGAAAGCGACGTTTGTTTCGACGTCGATCAGGCCAGCCGGCGCGGACAAGCTGAATGTTGCCGGGAAGCTGACGATCAAGGGCAAGACTGCCGACGTGAGCTTCCCGCTGGCGGTGAAAACGGCAGGAAAGCAGCAGGTTTTCGAAGGCCAGTTGCCGATCAAGCGCCTGGCTTTTAATATCGGCGAAGGCGAGTGGAAAGACACCAGCATGGTCGCCGATGAAGTTGTCATCAAGTTCCGCGTTACCGCGGGCCAGTAAATCACCAAGCCAACCAAGGGATGTACACATGAAACTCAAGTTCCTCGTCGCCGCCACCCTGGCCACCAGCGCCAGCCTCGCCTTTGCCGCCGCCGATACCTACCAGATCGAGCCGAACCACACCTACCCGAGCTTCGAAGCCGACCACATGGGCATCTCGGTCTGGCGCGGCAAGTTCACCAAGACCTCGGGCACCATCACGCTCGACCGCGCCGCGAAAACCGGCAGCGTCGACATCACCGTGGACATGAACAGCGTGGACTTCGGCCATGAAAAGATGAACGAGCACGCACGCAAGCCGGACATCTTCGACGTCGCCCAGTTCCCGACCGCTACCTTCAAGGGCAATAAAGTGCGCTTCAACGGCGACACC
The DNA here is from genome assembly GCF_020708045.1 of Massilia sp. IC2-278. GTDB lineage: Bacteria > Pseudomonadota > Gammaproteobacteria > Burkholderiales > Burkholderiaceae_D > Telluria. The sequence continues at coordinate 49,000 of NZ_JAJFES010000017.1, read as the reverse complement.
CCGGTGGCTGTCGAAGGCCAGTTCACCCTGCACGGCGTCACGAAACCGCTGACCCTGACCATCAACAAGTTCAAGTGCATCGACCACCCGATGCTGAAACGCGAAGTCTGCGGCGCCGATGCCTCGGCCACCTTCCAGCGCAGCGATTTCGGCGTGAGCTTCGGCCTGCCGCGCTTCTCGCCGGAAGTGAAGCTGGCGATCCAGGTGGAAGCGGTCAAGCAGTAATTGATGTGATAAAACAAAAAGCCCCGCTGCATCGCTGCAGCGGGGCTTTTTTACGTCCGGCTAATTACTTGCCGTCGCGGTCCGAGTCACCCGGAATCGCGCGCTCGACGCGGTCCCATGCGGCGCGGCTGGCGACCTTCGCGTGGTCCCACGACAGGCGCGAGGAACCCTTGCTGCTGTTCCACTCGTCCGACAGGTAGGATTCGTTCTGGTCGTAGCTGCCTGGATAGCGGCCCTTGCCGTTGTAGCCCAGCGCGTAGGCCGGTGCGTAGTCATCGTAGGTGTAGCCCGGGGTGTAGTGCGACTGGTTCTGGTAGTTGTTGCGCCAGTAGTCGTCTTCCTGGGCCGGGTTCACCAGGCCGCCGACGCCCTTGCCGGCCATGCCGCCGACAGCGGCGCCGATGCCGGCGCCGACCACCATGCCGACCGGGCCGCCGACGGCGCCGATCGATGCGCCCGCCGCAGCGCCGCCGCCGGCGCCCACGCCCTTGGCCAGGTTATGGTCGTGCAGCTCGTCGCCAGGCGCCGAGTTGACGACTTCGCCCGCGCCCTTGCCGGCTGCACCGCCAGCCAGGCCGCCGATCACGGCGCCGGCAGCCATGCCGACCGGGCCGCCAACCGCACCGACCGTGGCGCCAGCCACCGCGCCGCCGGCGCCGCCGACGCCTTGCGCCAGGTTATGGTCGTTCAGGTCGTCGGTCGCTTTTGGATTGACCACTTCGCCCGCGCCACGGCCGGCAGCGCCGCCCGCCAGGCCGCCAACGACGGCACCGGCCGCCATGCCGATCGGGCCGCCCACGGCGCCGATCGCCGCACCGGTGGCCGCACCAGCGCTGGCGCCGACGCCCTTGGCCAGGTGGTGTTCCGACAGATCGTCGCCGGTCTTCGGATTCACGACTTCGCCTGCACCCTTGCCAGCGATGCCGCCGGTGACCGCGCCGATGGCGGCGCCGGCTACCATGCCGACCGGGCCGGCCGCGGCGCCGATACCGGCGCCAACCAGCGCGCCAGCCGTGCCGCCGACGCCGGCGCCGATCACGTGCGAGCCGCCGCTTTCGGTCCACGAGCGGTGGATGTGGGCCGCGTCTTCGTCGGAACGGGCGTTCACGCCCATCAGGATGCCGCCGTTATGGATACCTTCTTCATAGTGCTTGGCACGCTCTTCCGGAATGCCGGCGCCGATCAGCGCACCGATCAGGCCACCGGTGATGCCGCCCGCGCCAGCGCCGGCCAGGGCTGCCGCCAGCGGACCGGCCACGACCAGGCCAACACCCGGCAGCACCAGCGTGGTGCCGACCGCGGCGATACCGGCCAGCACGGCGCCGATGGTGCCGCCGATGCCCGCGCCGATGCCGGCGCCTTCGGCCGCTTTGCTGCCCAGTTCGGTATCGGTATCGCTGAAGTGGGTCTTGCGGGTCGAATCCGACATCATCAGGTTGACGTCGTCGCGGCCATAGCCGCGGTCGGAAATCGAACCGTAGGCGCGCTCGGCGCTGGCGCGATCGGGGAACAGGCCGGTGACCATGCGCGACTGCTGGTTGTTGTTGGTGTCGTAGCTCATGATGAATCCTTTCGAAAGGGTCTGACGCGGAATCGGGGTGCAACGCGCCTCAATGTGGGGCGTTGCCGGTCCGTGAAAGATATGCCTGCCGAGCTATTCACTTCTGTTCGCTGACGCACCCTGTCCAGGACATTCCCGGCATCAATTAACCGCCTCTTGGTAAGCATCGGACAAGGCATCGAACGGTGGTCGAAGCGGCATCAAATCCGGCGCCGGAACACACGCATCAGATTCGTCGTCTAACGTTACTTGCCGCACCGACCCGCTACGGTTGGAATCCGTAGACTTTTTCACATGGCCACTCAAACAATTGGCCTCAGGTAGGTTTTTTCACTATGAGGAGGAACTAAAAATGCTATTCATTATCTGGATCGTTGTCGGTGGTATCCTGGGCTGGCTTGCAAGCATGGTCATGAAGACCGATGCCGAGCAAGGCATGATTTTGAACGTCGTGGTCGGTATCGTCGGCGCCTTCCTGGGTGGCTGGCTGCTGTCGCCGCTGTTCGGCACGGGCACCATCAATTCGGACGACTTCAGCGTGTCGTCGCTGCTGGTTTCCTTCCTGGGCGCTGTCATCCTGCTGGCCATCGTCAACCTGCTGCGCCGCGGCCGCGTACGCTAATAACGTGGTAAGTTCCTGATAAACCAACGCTGCTACGCGTTGGTTTTTTTTTGCCCGATTTGCCAAGACTGCCATGCGCGCCAGAATTTTTACCATCGTCCTGATCACCAGCATCGTCACCCTGCTGGCCGGCTTCCTCGCCCTGAACTTTATGCCGAGCGAAAAGCAGATCGAGACCCAGCTGACGCGCCAGTACGATATCCACGATGCCCAGTTCCGCCGCTCGATGGGCGTGCTGCTGGGCCCGCCCATTATCGAGGGCAACAAGGTCGATGTGCTGTTGAACGGCGACCAGATCTTCCCGGCCATGCTCGACGCGATCCGCCAGGCCAAGACCAGCATCACCTTCGAAACCTATATCTACTGGTCCGGCACCATTGGCCACGAATTCCGCGATGCCCTGGCCGAGCGCGCCCGCGCCGGGGTCAAGGTGCACGTGATGCTCGACTTCGTCGGCAGCATCAAGATGGACGACGATTCGTTGAAAACGATGCGCGACGCCGGCGTGCAGGTGCAGCGCTACCACAAGCCGGCCTGGTGGAAACTGGCGCGCCTGAACAACCGCACCCACCGTAAACTCCTGATCGTCGACGGGCAAATCGGCTTTACCGGCGGCGTCGGCATTGCCGACCAGTGGCGCGGCAATGCCCAGGACGAGGATCACTGGCGCGACACCCATTTCCGCGTGGAGGGCCCGGTGGTCGGCCAGATGCAGGCCGTGTTCACCGATAACTGGACCAAGTCCACCGGCACCGTCCTCGACGGCCCCGATTACTTCCCGCCGCTGCAGGCGCGCGGCGAGATTCCCGCGCAGATGTTTTCCAGCTCGCCCACCGGCGGCAGCGCCAGCATGCATTTGATGTACCTGATGGCGATCACGGCCGCGCGCAAGTCGATCCTGCTGTCGGCCTCCTACTTCGTGCCCGACGAGCTGGCGATCAAGGCCCTAGTGGCGGCCGCCAAGCGCGGCGTCGACGTGCGCATCATCACGCCGGGCAAGGACATCGATTCCGACATCGTGCGCGTGGCCTCGCGCGAGCGCTGGGGTCCGCTGCTGGAAGCCGGCATCAAGATCGCGGAATTCCAGCCGACCATGTACCACGTGAAAGCGCTGATCGTCGACGACATGATGGTCTCGGTCGGTTCCACCAACTTCGACAACCGCTCGTTCAGCATCAACGACGAAGCGAACCTGAACCTGCTCGACCCGGACTTTGCCAAGACCCAGCGCGATGTCTTCGAGGATGACTGGAAGCGCGCGCGCCCGATCACGCTGCAGGCCTGGCGCGACCGTCCGATGGCCGAAAAACTGGCCGGCGAAGTGGCCTCATTGCTGGGGTCGCAGCTGTAAAGACTGCATGTCACGAAACGGAAATATTGGTTGACGAGGCAACAGTGGAGTACCCATACTCCGGGGTGCTCCGCGGAGCCGGACGCTCCTGATATCAACCATCCCTGACACGCGAATGAAAAAGACCCTTCTCTCGCTCGCCATCCTGACCAGCTTCGCCGCACAAGCGGACGAAGGCATGTGGATGCCGCAGCAGCTGCCACAAGTAGCCCAGCAACTGAAAGCCGCCGGCCTGGAACTCGATCCGGCCACCCTGACCCAGCTGACCGAATTCCCGATGGGCGCCATCGTGAGCCTGGGCGGTTGCTCGGCTTCCTTCGTGTCGCCGCAGGGCCTGGTCATCACCAACCACCACTGCGTGTACAACAGCGTCGCCGTCAACTCGACTCCTGAGCGCGACCTGCTGGCGAACGGCTTCCTGGCCAAGACCCTGGGCGAAGAAGTGCCGGCCGCCCCGGGCAGCCGCGTCTTCGTGACCGAAGAAGTGACCAACGTTACCGACCAGATCATCGACAAGAAAGTCGCCAGGCTGAACGGCAAGGCGCGCATCGACGCGATCGAAAAGAACCAGAAGGAAATGGTTGCCGCCTGCGAGAAGACCCCGGGCTACCGTTGCACCGTGGCCAGCTACTACGGCGGCCTTGAGTTCTACCGCCTGAAGCAGCTGGAAATCCGCGACGTGCGCCTGGTGCACGCGCCGCCGTCGGGCGTGGGTAAATTCGGTGGCGACACCGACAACTGGATGTGGCCGCGCCACACCGGCGACTACGGCTTCTACCGCGCCTACGTGAGCAAGGACGGCAAGGCCGCCGACTTCGCCGCCGACAACGTTCCTTACGTGCCAAAGCACTTCCTGAAGCTGGCCACCGAAGGCTCGAAGGAAGGCGATTTCATCATGGTCGCCGGCTACCCTGGCCGTACCAACCGCCACCGCTTGCCGTCGGAAGTGCAGTACACCTTCGACTGGAACTACCCGGCCTTCGTGCAAGCCTCGGGTGAAGTGCTGGCCATCATCGAACGCGAAACCAAGAACGACCCGGCCGCCAAGCTGAAGTACGCCGGCCAGATCGCGGGCGTGAACAACTACTACAAGAACCGCAAGGGCATGCTGACCTCGTACGGCGAGAGCGACTTCCTGCAGCGCAAGACCGCCGAACACAATGCCCTGAAGGCATGGGTGAACAGCGATGCCGCGCGCAAGAAGCAATTCGGCGCCGACATCGACACCGCCGAGAAGCTGATCGCCGAGCGTGACGCCCACACCAAGCAGGGCTTCTACCTGGGCTACGCCCAGCCACGCTTCCTGAGCTCGGCACGCAGCCTGTACCGCCTGGCCAACGAGCGCACCAAGCCGGACGCCCAGCGCAAGTCGGGCTACCAGGAACGCGACATGGCGCGCGTCACCTCGGTGATCACCGGCCAGGACCGCACCTACGACGAGAAGGTCGACAAGGCGCTGGTCATGAACTTCCTGACCAAGTACCTGGCCCAGCCAGCCGCCGAGCAGGACAAGGCCTTCAACGACGCCCTCGGCCTGCGCGCAGGCATGAGCCAGGACGAACTGAAAGCCGCCCTGGACAAGGCCTACTCCGGTTCGAAACTGGCCAACAAGGAAGAGCGCACCGCCTGGCTGAAGAAGTCGCCGGCCGAATTCAAGGCCAGCAACGACAGCTTCATCAAGGCAGCCGTTGCCATGTATGACGCCGACCTGAAGGACGAAGCTAAAGAGGAAGAACTTGCCGGCAAGATCCAGAAAGCCTACGGCGGCTACATGAAGGCCAAGATCGCCTACATGAACAGCAAGGGCCAGGCCGTCTACCCAGACGCGAACGGCACCCTGCGCGTGACCTTCGGCAAGATCATGGGCCGCGACCATGGCGCCGACGGCACCGGTTCGTGGACCGCGTTCACCACCGTCAAGGGTGTGGTCGCGAAAAACACCGGCGAAGGCGAGTTTAATGCACCGGCAGCCCAGCTGGCCGCGATCAAGGCCAAGGACTTCGGCAAGTATGTCGACCCTGTGCTGAAGACCGTGCCGGTCAACTACCTGGCGACGCTGGACATCACCGGCGGCAACTCGGGTTCGGCAGCGCTGAACAAGCGCGGCGAGCTGATCGGTCTGGCCTTCGACGGCACCCTGGACTCGATCATCTCGGACTGGGACTTCAACGCGGCCAATACCCGCGACATCCAGGTCGACGTGCGCTACATCCTGTGGAACATGAAGCACGTGGATAAAGCGGATAACCTGCTGAAGGAAATGAACGCGCTGTAATTCGGGCCGTTCGATAGCAGTACAGGAAGTCAAAAGCCACGCATCTTCGGGCGCGTGGCTTTTTTATATGCGTTAGGCGATCACGGGGTTCCGTCACCCACCTCTTTCCCCAAGCCGACATCGATCAGGAAGCGCGCATCGTCCTCGTCATCGCAATCGTCCACGCACTTGATCCGGAAGATCATGCCAACATGCCGATGCGGCACCACCAGCCATTGCTCAGCTTGGCTATAGCGCATTAACTCGGCATGCAGCGCTATGCGTCCTGCTGGCGTCAAGTCGAACCATACGCTCTGGTTTCCTTTCCAGGGCACCCAACCACGGGCCAGGAAAGCCGCCTGCAATTGCGCCAGTACTTCGACTGCCTCCGGAAAGCGGCGCGCTTCGAGCATAGGAGAGGTCGAGATCGTCCTGAGGACGGAATCGCCAAATGTCAGGGCAGCGAATTTCGTCGGTGGAAGTTCGAAACCGTGCTGCGGATCGTCGTACTTGATAACGACTGCACGCTCCGTTACATCGATTGTGCCGAATCCATGTTCATCGCCAGCCGGTGACATCCCATTAGCTGATGCCGGATAGCTTGAGCGCTCGATCACTTCGTCATACGTCATGCCGATGCGCGCGACAAGCACAGTCGGCGCTGGTCGCGACATAAAAGCAGCAGCAAATAGAATCGCCAGCGCTGCAATGACTGATCGGATAACTTTCGGGCTCACGGTATGCCTCCGCCATGGTAAATCTCAGCTATCGCACGTTTGATCAGGGGACGTTCGCTGCCCTTCAACAGCTTGGCGAATTGCCCTGCCGTACGGATGACAAAAGCCATACGGTCGTTCTCATCCCATAAATGTACTGAGGTCAAACGTGAAAACCAGCTCGTCAATTTTCCATCGGGTTTGCATTGTGCCGACAATGTGAGCTGGATCTCGGCGGCGCCACGCAGATGATGAACCCAAGCGAACTGGTTGGCATCCAGGGCCAATCGCGTATCCGTGTCGTTGTAGATGACTTTTTGTAGAATATTTACTTGCTCATGCCGCGCCAGAATCTTGACGCTTTCCTCGATCTTGCCGTCTTCAATTGCCTTGAAGCCTTCGAGAATTTCAGAGAACGGACGCCCAAACTCAAGTCGCTGCTTCGCCTCTTCCGGCCAGCGCACTTTGTCTTTGATCTCGCGCCGATACTTCAGGCTGCTCTCGAATGCCTTACATCCGCGCAGCATATAAAATCTGTGCAACGGATAAATATCGAGAAACAGCGACAGGTTCCCCAGCGCCAGCTTGCCGTACATCGTATAAGCCCCAACCGCCTCCCCGCTGCTGCCGACATCCAGAAAGTCGGGATTCGCCAGCACCCGGTCGTGCGCTTCCTTCAGCGTCGTCGATGCATGCAGCAAGCCGCACCCGACGTGTTTCGAGGCAAACGCGGCCAGCCCCGCCCACTGGAAGCGCTTGTCCTTCAGCCACAGAAAAGCATACGCCGAATTGATGCGCCGGTTGATGGCGTCCGGCCTGGTCAACGCTTTGCCGCTCTGCGCATCCGTTACCCATTGCTCGGCCTCGTGCTGGCAACGCAACCATACCGCGGCAGGGTCGAGCAGGCTGACCCGCACGCAGTCGACCTGCTTCCCATCCTGCAGTGCCGGATAGACCTTGCATTCCGGTACAGGCACAATGTTGCGGTTCAGTGCGATGGCGTCGGAAGCGTGCCTGGTGAATGGGATATCGGCCATGCGCTCTTCCACCGGATCACGCTGCCGGGTCTTGCTCGGCATGCCAGGCAACCAGGGCGTCACGCTCTGCCTGGGTCAGCGGCTGGGTAAAGCCTTCGGCGTCGGTCACGCCCTCGATGTTCCGGTCGGGCAGTTCGAGGATGTAATGGCGGTTGCGAAATGGCTGCTCATCCGATGCGCGGACCAACTGCAGCGGTGCGGCCTCGGTCTTGCCGGCGCTCGCCTGCATCTGGGAAAGCACTGCGTCCAGCGAGCTGCCGCTTGAACCGGCGCCGTCCACAAACTGGCAGTTGTGCTGCTGGTTCGCAACCAGGCGCGGCGGCGGGCTACAGCCGCACAGGCACAAGTCGTGTTCCAGCGCATATTGCCTGCCGTTGTAACGGGCATCCAGCCTCGGCGCGACGCACTGGATCGTCCCCTCCCGCCCGCACGCCGGGCAGTCGACCAGGTCGCCTTCGAGCACATAGGGAAGACCGTTGTAAGACAGGAAGGAAGTGGCGGTCTTGACCGTACCGCCAGCCGTGGTCTGTGCGCCGAGCAAGATGAGATAGCGTTTGGGCATGCGGATTCCCGGGGTCAGGTTCAGTGCATTCGGGTTCAGATCGGGCAGCCCAATCTATCCGAGACGGTTTCTCATGCATTGATGCGATGCAAGCCCAATGCACCGTTCGCTCCCACCATCCGGCCGCCCGTCGCAAGCGTGCCCGCCCGCGTCCAGCACCGGCGTATGCTGAGCATTCGACCGTTTGCTTGCGAGGCCCTATGAAGAACGCCCTATTGTTCTGCGTCGCCCTGCTCGGCCTGGCCCCCGCCCTGGCCCAGGAAACCGGCGACGCGAAACACCTTGCCCGCGCCCGCGCCGCCATCGAAGACCTGCAACGCATCGCCGCCCCGAGCGGCATCCAGGAGTCGTACAAGACCGTCATCGGCGGCATCGACCAGTGGCTGAACGTGCGCGGCCAGGACCGCAATAACCCCATCATCCTGTTCGTGCACGGCGGCCCGGCGGCGCCGATCACACCCACCATGTGGGAGTTCCAGCGCCCCATCGAGGAATACTTCACGGTGGTGCACTGGGACCAGCGCGGCGCCGGCAAGACCTTGCTGGAAACCGATCCGGAGAAAGTCGCGCCCACGATCCGCATCGAACGCTATGTCGACGACGCCATCGAAGTGGCCGAACACGTGCGCAAGCGCTACGGCAAGCGCAAGCTGATCCTGGTGGGCCACAGCTGGGGCACGATCGTCGGCATGGGCGCGGCGCTCAAGCGCCCCGATCTGTTCCACGCCTACGTGGGCATCGGCCAGGTGATCAGCACCCGCGAGAACGAGCGCATCAGCTACGAGTACGCCGTGGAGCAGGCGAAGCTGCACAAGAACGAGGAAGCGCTAAAGGAGCTGGCCTCGATCGCGCCCTACCCCGGCACGCAACCCATCACGCGCGAACGCATCATCGTCGCCCGCAAGTGGCCCCAGCACTACGGTGGCCTGAGCGCCTTCCGCAGCACCTCGACGTATTACTTCAGCGGCCCCCTGCTCTCGCCCGACTACACCGACGCCCAGGTCAAGGCGATCGACCAGGGCAGCCTGTTCACGCTCGGGCGCCTGCTGCCGGAATTCGTGAAGGTCGATTTCTCACAGGTCAAAACCTTTCCGATTCCGGTGGTGATGTTCCTCGGCCGCCACGACTACACCACGCCCACCCAGCCGACGGTGGACTGGCTGGCGCAGGTGCAGGCGCCGTCGAAACAGGCGGTCTGGTTCGAGCATTCGGCGCACATGGTGCCGTGGGAAGAACCGGGCAAGACCTTGGTCAGTTTGCTGGATTACGTGCGGCCGCTGGTCCGGCCCTGAGCCTTACGCCGGTTCGGCCTCCACGTCCGGCTTGCTGGCCTCGCCCAGCAGGCGGCGCAATGCTGCTGCCAGCTCCTCGCGCGCATACGGCTTGCTGAGCAGATTCACGCCTTCGTCGAGGCGGTCGTTGCGGATCACCGCGTCCTCGGTATAGCCCGAGGTGAACAGCACCTGGATGCCGGGATGGCGCGCGCGGGCCCGCTCGGCCAGCTCGCGGCTGCTCATCGCGCCCGGCATGATCACGTCGGTAAACAGCAGGTCGACGTGCGTTTCGCCTTCGAGCAGGCGGGCGGCGGCATCGGCGCTGGCGGCGCCCAGCACGCGATAGCCGAGCCCGGTCAGCATCAGGGTTACGTTCTCGCGGATGTCCTGTTCGTCGTCTACCACCAGGATGGTCTCGCTGCCGCCGGTGACGTCCGCAGCGCGCTCTGCCTTGCGCGCGCTGGCCGCCGCGCCGGTGCGCGGCAGCAGGATGTGGACCGTGGTGCCGGCGCCCGGTGCGCTCTCGATGTCGATGTGGCCGCCGCTTTGCTTGACGAAGCCGTAGGCCATGCTCAGGCCCAGGCCGGTGCCCTTGCCCACGCCCTTGGTCGAGAAGAAGGGCTCGAAGGCGCGCGCCTTGACTTCTTCGCTCATGCCGACGCCGGTATCGGCGAACGACAGGCGCACAAATTCTCCGCCCTCGGGGCCGTCGTCCACGTTGGCCACCGTCACCGCCAGGGTGCCGCCGTCCTGCATGGCGTCGCTGGCGTTCAAGGCCAGGTTCAGGATCACGTTTTCCAGCTGCTGCGGGTCGACTTCCACGTTCCAGGCGTCGGGTGCGCTATCGAAACGGATGTCGATGCGCTCGCCCACCGCACGCTTGAGCAGCAAATCGATGGACGCGAACACGTCTTCCAGCTTGAGCGCACTCGGCTGCAGCGGCTGCTTGCGCGCAAACGCCAGCAATTGCGAGGACAGCTTGGCCCCGCGGCGCACCGCCGTCTGCGCCGACTGGCAGCGCTCGCCGACCTTGGCGTTGCCGGCGGCGAGCATCTTAATCAGGTCGAGGTTGCCGTTGATGATGTGCAGGACGTTGTTGAAATCGTGGGCCACGCCGCCGGTCAGCTTGCCCATCGCTTCCATCTTCTGCGAGTGCATCAGCGCGTTCCGGGTTTCTTCCAGCGAGCGCGTGCGCTCCTGCACCAGGCTTTCCAGATGGCCCTGGTAACGCTCCAGTTCGAGGCGCGCCAGGTGTTCCTCGGTCACGTCCTGGCCCTGGATGAAGACGCCGGCCAGTTTGCCGCTTGGGTCCAGGTTGGGCTGGAACAGCACGTCGATGATCACCTCGTGCGGCGGCCCGTCGCCGCGCTGCAGCTTCAGCTTCATGCCGTTTTCCACGTGCGACTTGCCGCTGGCGCAGACCTTGTCCACCAGCTCGAACCAGCCCTGCCCTTCCAGCTCCGGCAGCGCCTTGCGGATCGGCTTGCCGGCCAGCTCACGCGGCCCCACCAGCTCGCGGAAGGCGGCGTTCACGATCTGCAGGTGGCAATGGTCGCCGCCCAGCACCGCGACAAAGCCCGGCGCCTGCTCGAACATGCTGAGCAGGCGGGAGTGCTCGCTTTCCAGGCGTTCGTGGGCCTCGGCCAGCAGGCGCGCATGCTCGGTGGCGCGCAGGTAGACGCGGTTGACTTCCTTCAGGTAGAGGCCCAGCATCACCAGCGCCGCCAGCAGTGCGTTCAGGCGTCCCACGTACCAGCCGATCGACAGGCGCGTGCCGCCCGCCATCGTGATCAGGTTGTCGAAGGCGAGCGCCACCATGGCCACGCCGATCCAGGCGGCGATCGGGGTGCGGAAGCGCGTGGCGCGCCACATCATGAGCAGCGCCGCCATGATCACGGCCTGAATAAAGGGGGCATAGCCGCTGTGCGTGATGCGGTTGAAGTCGCCGGCGATGTCGACAATCGGCAGCCGCGCCTCGAACAGGGTGACCGAGGCCAGGGTGACGGCGACGGTGGCGCCGGTCCAGCCCAGGGCGCGCAGGAAGGCGGCGCGGGTGTCGGTCACGCGCCGGCCAGGTGCGCGCAGCTCGGACAGGGCGTAGCAGAACAGCATGCCGGTCGCGCCCAGGTGCCAGTAGAACCACAGCCAGCTGGTGGTCTGCCCGCCGCCGAGCAGGCGCTCGCCGGGAATGAAGGCGCCCGGTACCGACAGAAACTGGGCCGTCAGGATGATCGCCGTGTACACCGAGCCGCCCCAGAGGTAGAGCACGGCGTGGGTGCGCGTCTGCATGAAGTAGCCGTAGAGCAGATAGGCTGCCACCGTATAGGCGCCGATGATGCTGGTCTGGTAGGACGGCAGGAAGGCCGGAATGGCGGGCCATTTGTCGGCCGCGGTCGGCATCAGCAGCAGCGTGGCGACGGCAATGACGACTGCCACGAACAGGGCTTGGCGCTGGAAAGGCAGGAACGTGGGCGCGCTGGCGGCAGCGCCAGCGGTCGAGACGGTAGGAGTCATGGTCGTCCTGTAATCGTGCGATAAAGCAGGGCCAGACGATAGATTGTGTAACGGCAGCCGTGCGAATGTTGCAGATTATCACTGATTTGCAAAACCCGTCATTTATGTCATTTTTTACAGGCAAAAAAAACGCCGCGTCGAACGCGGCGTTGTGCATGCGGGGCGATCAGCCCTTCCGGTTCAGCCGACTATGCCGCACGCTGTACAGGAAGTAGGTCGCCACCGCCGCCACCATCCAGATGATGAACACGCGGTAGGTTGCGGCCGGCAAGTCCTTCATGATGTACAGGCAGGCCAGCACCGACAGGCCCGGAATCACGTATGGGCCGAACGGCACCTTGAAGCCGTGCTCGGCGCCCGGTCCCTGCTTGGCGCGGATCACCGGCACCGCGATCGAGACCACGATGAAGGCGGTCAGCGTGCCCATGCTGACCATGTCCCACAGGAAGGTAGCATCGACCAGGCCGGCCACCAGGCCCACCACCAGGCAGACGATCAGGGTGTTCGACACCGGTGCGCCGGTGCGTGGATTGACCTTCTGGAAAGTCTTCGGAATCAGGCCGTCGCGGCTGATGGCGTACAGGATGCGGGTCTGGCCATAGATCGTCACCAGGGTCACCGAGAACACGGAAATCACCGCGCCGGCGGACAGCACCAGTGCCGGCCAGGCCTTGCCCGTCACGTTCTGCAGGATCACCGACAGGCCGGCCTGCTGGCCTTCGAACATGTGCGCCGGCTGGGCGCCCATCGCGGCCATGGCTACCAGCAGGTAGAACAGGGTGACGATGATCAGGGCCGCCAGAATACCGATCGGCACGTTGCGGCGCGGGTCCTTCACTTCCTCGCCGGCGGTGGCAATGGTGTCCAGGCCGATGAAGGAGAAGAACACGGTGCCGGCGGCGGCGGTCACGCCGGCCATGCCGGCAAAGCCCTTGCTGTCATCCATGTTGAAGAAGGGCGTGAAGTTGTTGGCGTCGAAACCGGTGAAGGCAATCGCCGCGAAGAAAGCCAGGATCGCCAGCTTGATCACCACCATGACGGCGTTGGTCGTCGCCGATTCCTTGGTGCCGCGCACCAGCAGGATGCAGCACATGATCACCAGCAGCACCGGCGGCAAATTAAAGTTCCCGGAATGGACCGTCAAATTACTGTGGTCGGACACGAACATCGGCGAACGCAACGAAGCCGGTATCTCCCAGCCGAAGGCATTTTGCAGGAAATTGTTCAGGTAATCCGACCAGCCGATTGCCACAGCACTGCCCGCCAGGCCATATTCCAGCAGCAGACAGGCCGCCACGATAAAGGCGGCGAATTCGCCGACGGTGGCGTAGGCGAACGAGTAGGACGAGCCCGAGGCCGGCACGCGCCCGGCCAGTTCGGCGTAGCACAGCGCGGTCAGGCCGGCGGTGAGGGCCGCGATCAGGAAGGAGAGGATGACGGCCGGGCCGGCTTTCGGCACCGCCTCCACCATGGTAAAGAAAATGCCGGTGCCGACGGTGGCGCCGACGCCGATCATGGTCAGCGGGAACAGGCCCAGCGTGCGGTTCAGGCCGGCGCCGCCGTGGGCATGGCTGTCCTCGTGTGCGCGTTCGGCCGATTTGGTGCGAAACAGCTTCTGGCCCAGTGTCAGATTCACGAAAAGTCCCTTGGTCGTACTAGAAAAGGAAAACGGCTGAGCACATGTGGACAGCCAAAGTTCGCGATTATAGGGCTGTTCCGCTGGAGTTGAGAAAATAGTTTTCGGAAAATATGCATTTCCTATGCGTATTTATAAGCTAGAATGTCCGGGTTACTTTCTGAACAGCATCCGATGCGTCTGACCCGCTTTTCCGACATCGGCCTGCGCGTGCTGATTTACCTCGAGCGCGCCGGCGAACGCCCGCACCCGGTGACGGTGGCGGAGATCGCCACGCAGTTCGACATTCCGCTGAACCACCTGGTGAAAGTGGTCGGCCACCTGGCCCGCGCCGGCTGGGTCCGCGCAATGCGCGGCCGCAACGGCGGCCTGCGCCTGGCCGCCGATCCGCAAGTGCTGACCGTCGGCCAGGTGCTGCGCGAACTCGAAGGCGACGACGAACTGGTCGACTGCGAAGGCACGAAGTGCGGCCTCAGCCTGGACTGCCAGCTGCGCGGCGTCCTGAAAGCCGGCATGCGCGCCTTCTACGCCGAAATGGACCGCTACACGCTGGCCCGCATCACCGAAGGCGGCACCGGCGAGCAGATCGTGCGGATGCACAAGATGTTCTGGAGTGGCGCCGGAGGTACAGCGTAGGGTGGGTTCTCCGAACCCACCAATGCATCGGTTTTTCGTAGGGTGGACTCCCGAGTCCACGCGGTACATCAGCTCCGCAGCCGCTCCTTTATTTTCCCCGCCAGCCCATGCCGGCGTTTTTTTAAACTTTAAATATGCATTTCATTTGCATGAATAAGGAAACAACATGATCTCCGCCGCTTCCCGCCCCTACATCGATGCCAGCGTCCCGGTCCTGCGCGAGCACGGCCTCGCCATCACCAGCCTGTTCTACAAGAACATGCTGGGCGAGCACCCGGAACTGACGCGCCTGTTCAACATGGGTAACCAGGCACGCGGCGCGCAGCAGCAGTCGCTGGCATCCGCCGTCTTCGCCTATGCCGCGAACATCGGCACGCCGGAAGCGCTGGGGCCGGTGGTCAAGCGCATCGTGCACAAGCACGTCTCGGTCGGCATCCGCGCCGAGCACTATCCGATCGTCGGCCGCCACCTGCTGGCATCGATCTCCGCCACCCTGGGCGAGGCTGCCACGCCGCCGCTGCTGGACGCCTGGGCCGAAGCCTACAACTCGCTGGCCAAGCTGCTGATCGCCGCCGAGGCCGAGATGTACAGCACCGCCGGCATCGAACCCGGCGCCACCCGTCCGATGCGCGTAACCGAAGTGAAGCGCGAGAGCGACAACGTGCTGTCGATCCGCTTCGTCGCCGACGACAGCCAGCCCCTGCCCACCTTCCAGGCCGGCCAGTACGTCAGCATCGCCGTCGACCTGCCGGGCGGGCGCCACCAGCTGCGCCAGTACAGCCTGTCCGACGCGTTTGGTAAGGAGAGCATGCGCATCTCGGTCAAGCGCGAAGATGCAATCGATACCACGCCGGCCGGCGAAGTGTCGAACTGGATCCATGCGAACGTGGAAGCGGGCAGCGTGCTACGGGTGACGCATCCGTTCGGCGAGTTCACGCCGGATACCGAATCGGCTGAGACGATCGTGCTGCTGTCGGCCGGCGTCGGCATCACGCCGATGGTGTCGGCGCTGAACCGGATCGCGCTGGTCAATCCGCAGCGCCGCGTGATCTTCGCGCATGCGGCGCGCGATGCGCGGCACCATCCGCTGCAGGCCGACGTGGCGGCGGCGCAGGCCGTGATGCCGAATCTGCAGGTGGTAACGTTCTACGAAGAGGCAAATGGCGAGGCCGACGTGCTGGCTGGTCGCATGGAGGTGGCGCGCCTGCCCGAGTGGGAGCGCGATGTTGCCGAGGTATGGGTGTGCGGCCCGCTGAAGTTCATGCAGGCGCAGTGGCTGGCGCTGCTCGATGCCGGCGTGCCACCGACGCGTTTGCACCGCGAGGTGTTCGGGCCGGAGTTGCTGGATCACTTACTGTAAGACGCAACGTCTGAACGGTCGAAACCTGACCCGTACGGTGGGCACTCTGTGCCCACGCGGTTACGTGTGCATCCTTGCACCACGTGCTTTGAATCGTCGCTCGCACCCCATTCAACGGCCACGAACAAATAGCTCGCGGATGCGTTACGAGCGACACCTCCCGGCACGTGGCCAAGAGATACGCACGTAACCGCGTGGGCACGGAGTGCCCACCGTACGGGTCAAGCCTCGGGCCATCACATACAGAACCGAGACACCCCGTCCGCTTACATCACCTGCACACCACGCCCGCTGATCGTGCGCTGCGCCGGCTGCCCATACACACGGATCGGACCCGAACCGCTGGCCTGCGCCACCACCGACTGGCGCACCGTGGCCGAAATCCCGCCCGAGCCGCTGGTGCTCAATTCACCCTGCTCGCTGGTGAGATTCACCAGGTCCACGCTGCCCGAGCCGCTCACGCTCACGTTCAAGCGCTGCACGGCGCCACCCGCTTCCACCCGCCCCGACCCGCTGACCGAAGCGCGCGCATAATCGCCGCGCACCTGGCCCACGCTCAGGCGGCCGGACCCGCTCACGCCCATGCGTGCGCTGCCGGCGCGCAGCTCGGTCGCTTCGATCTTGCCCGAACCGGCCACACTGGCTTCGAGATCGGCGACGTCGCCATACAGGCGCGTCACGCCCGAGCCGCCCTGGCGCACTTCCAGCGGATCGCCGCGCAAGTCGCGCACGGTCACGTTGCCCGAACCGCCGGCACGCAGCTCGGTCAGGCGCGGCGTGGTGTAGATGACCTTCAGGGGCGTGGTGCTGCGCATGCGCGCGTCGGTGCCGATGTGCAGGGTCGAGCCGCGGGTCTCGGTCTGCACCAGGCGCACCAGGTTGCTGTCGCCTTCGACCACCAGCGACGGCGCCGCGCCGACGCGCACCTCGACGATCATCGACCCGCCCACGTTCAGCCCGGTCAGGGCCGCCACGCTGCGCACGTCGCGCGTCGCAACGCCGTCGCCTTCCACCGTCTTGCCGCTAAACGGCGTGTGCACCGCATAATCGCTACCCGGAGGACCGGCAACGATGATGCAGCCACTGAGAGTTGCAGCACAGGCGAGAGCGAGCAGAGTACGCATAGTGGGACCTTTTCTTGTCGTGGTGGAGCGCCGCAGCGCTGATGTTGCCACTTTAGAATTTGTCCGCACCACTGTCGCGCACCCTGCGACAGGCTGCGCTTTTGCCGGGTTGAACCGTGCGAAACCGCGGATCAGCGTTGCCCGAGCCGGGTGTCGCCGAACAGGTTCTTGAACTGGTGCGGCTGCGAGCGCCAGTACTGCTGCGGCGCGGCCACCTGGGCGCCCAGTTCGGCGGCGGCATGCCAGGGCCAGCGCGGGTTGTAGAGCATGGCGCGGGCCAGCGCCACCATGTCGGCCTGGCCCGATTGCAGGATGTGCTCGGCCTGCTGCGGCTCGGTGATCAGGCCCACGCCGATCGTCGGCATGCTGCTCTCGCGCTTGATGCGTTCGGCAAAGGCGATCTGGTAGCCTGCGCCGACCGGGATCTTCTGCTGCGGCGACAGCCCGCCGCTCGACACGTGGATGAAGTGGCAGCCGCGCTTTTCCAGCTCCCTGGCGAAGACCACGCTTTCCTCGATGTTCCAGCCGCCTTCGACCCAGTCGGTGGCCGAGATGCGCATGCCGACGGCCATGGTCTCGGGCACGGCCGCCTGCACCGCCTCCAGCACTTCGAGCGGATAGCGCATGCGGTTTTCCAGCGAGCCGCCATATTGGTCTTCGCGCCGGTTCGACAGCGGCGACAGGAATTCGTGCAGCAGGTAGCCGTGGGCGCCGTGCAGCTCGATGCCGTCCAGGCCGAGGGCGGCGGCGCGGCGTGCGGCATCGACGAAGCCCTGCTTGATGCGCTGCAGGCCATCAGCATCCAGCGCCAGCGGCACGGTCTCGCCTTCGGCGTGCGGCACGGCCGACGGCGCCACCGTCTGCCAGCCGCGCTCCTCGTCGGGCTTGATGTTGGCCCCGCCCAGCCACGGCGCCGCGCTCGACGCCTTGCGGCCGGCGTGCGCCAGTTGCACCGCGACCTTGATCGGCGAATGCCGGCGGATGGCGGCGATGATCGGTTTCAGCGCGTCGAGGTGGGCGTCGGACCACAGGCCCAGGTCGTCGGGCGAGATGCGGCCTTCGGGGGTGACGGCGGTGGCCTCGATGATCAGAAGCGAAGCGCCGGACAGGGCCAGCTGGCCGAGGTGGATCATGTGCCAGTCGGTGGCCAGGCCTTCGTCGGCCGAGTACTGGCACATCGGGGCGATGGCGATGCGGTTGGACAGCTCCATTGGTCCGAGTTTGTATGGGGAAAACAGCATGCTGCTCATGGACGGCTCCGGTCTTGTGCAAAGCACAAAGTCTATCGAAGCTTGGGAAATCGTGCTTTTGTAGGGTGGGCACGCCGTGCCCACGCGGGTACGTGCTCGTCCGGTAGCCGGCGGCGGCGACTATTCGCCCCGCGGCGTCAACGATGGAGATAGCGCTAACCGGGCGCTCGGGAGACGCCGCCGATACGCGACGGACATGCCATCATCGAGCGCCAACGATGGTCATCGTTCCGCGTGGGCACAGGGTGCCCACCTTACGCCCATGCGAGGGCTAACACAAAAAGACGTCCCGGGCCTGCATGAAAAAAACCGCGATTGCTCGCGGCTTCGGTTCAATCGATGCGCACGACCATCAGGCCGGCGCGCAATCCCACTCGTACATCGGGATTCGGAAACACCACCATCTCCTCTTCATGGAACACGGTGTACACCGTCTCCCCATCGGTGGCGATGACCTCGCCGCGCTTGAGCGAGGCGAAGTTCGGCGTCTCCTTGCTGAAGCCCATGGTGAAGGCATCCGACAGCTTGACCACTTCCTGCGCCACCTTGAACACGTGCGGCGCGGCCTTGGCTGGCGGCGCCGGCACGCCGCGCAGCATGGCGTCGAGCGCGGCCGAGGCATCGGCAAACTGGGCCAGGTTGTTCTGCCCCAGCGTGCCCACCCTCCCCAGCTCCACCGTGCTGCCGGCGGCGCCATGGTGCTCGCTCGAGTAGTAGCTGTAGGTGCCGGCCGACTTCGGATTCATGATGATGGCCTGGATCGCCGCCTCGCCCAGCCAGCGGATCAAGTCCGCCTTGCGCCCATCCGCGATCAAATCCGGCACGATCGCGAACATCGGGTAGTGCGAGGCCCGGATCGCGGTGTGCAAATCCAGGTGCCAGCGCACCGGACCGGCATCGGCGAAGAACGCATCGGTCGCGGCGATGATCTCGTCGGCCCGCGCGCTCTCGAAGGTGCCGGCCAGCGCACCGCGGTCGCGCTTGAACATGCGGTTCAGGTCCGCATCGATGAAACGCTTGCCGGCGGCGATGGCATCGATGTTGCCGACGCAGAGCATCAGGTCCACCGCCAGCGCCGACGGTTCGCGCGACAGGGCTTCGATCACGTAGGCGACCATTTCGATCGGCCCGGTCTCGTCGCCGTGCACGCCAACCGACAGCAACACCGCCGGCCGTACGCCGCCGGAACCCTTCACCGTCAGGATGCCCTTGGCAGGCGTCCCAACGATGAACCCCGCGTCCGCGAAGCGCTGCGCGACCGTGCCGAAATCGGCCTCGGCCAGCGCACGCACCGCGTCCGGCACCTGTGCCTGGTCGGGTGCGCTCATCGCTTAGGCCGCCAGGCGCTCTGGGTTCGAGCCTTCCGACAGCGCCCAGACGTCCAGCATCGCTTCTTCGAGGTCGGTCACCTGCGCATAGCCCTTCAAGCCACGCTCGGTGGTCACCGCATCGACGGCCGCCAGCGCGTCACCCGTGCCGGCACGCTCGATCACCTGCAGCAGCAGGCGCTGCTGGGTGCGGCGCAGCGCCTGCATCGCGTAGTTGCGCAGCTGTTCCTGCGACTTGCTGGTGGCCGGCAGCTTCAGGCCGCGCTCCAGCGTGTCGATGCCGGCGCGCTCGCGCAGCGCCATGCCGACCTGCAGGAACTGGGCCAGCGTCATGCCCGCTGGGCGCTGCACCGAGACCGCCGCGAACAGGAAGGTGGCCAGCGACTCGATGGCCTCGACCGCCTTCCACGACGCGACGAAGTTCTTGCTCAGGCCAGCGTGGCCATCGGCTTCCGACTTGGCCGGCATCAGCTGGCGCATCTGGTCGCTGCTTGCGAACAGCGAGGTCAGTTCCTTCATGCCGTCGGCGCCTGCCGGCATCGACAGCACGCCTTCCATCACGGCGCGCAGCAGTGCGCGGGTGCGGGCGTCGACCGCGATCGAGACGTCACGCGGCACGTTCAGCGCGTCGGCATCCAGCGCGTCGAACACCGGCGCCAGTTGCAGCGCCGACCAGCCACGGCCCCAGGCCTTGACCACTTCAGCGTCGTCGATGCGGTGCTCGGCGGCCAGGTCGCGGATCATCAGCGGACCGCAGCGGTTGACCGCTTCGTTCGCCAGCACGGTGGCCAGGATGGTGTTGGCCAGCGGGTGGTCGAGCGGATCGCGGGTGGCAACCAGCTGGGCCGGGAAGTAAGGACGCAACACGGTGTCGGCCCATGGTTCGTCGGTCAGCGGCAGCGTCGCCAGGATGCGCTTGAAGCGGTTCTTCACGTTTGCCACCACGACCGCCAGTTCCGGCGCCGTCAGGCCTTCGCCTTGCGCCTTGCGGCGCTGCAGTTCGGCATCCGTCGGCAGCTGTTCCAGCTCGCGCGACACGGCGCCTTCGCTTTCCAGGCTGGTGATCAGCGCGGCGTAGGCGTCGACCACCGAGGCGTTCGACTGGGCCTGCACTTCGCGCGTCAGCAGGTGGGTCTGCTGCGAGTTGTCGCGCAGGACCAGCTTCTCGACGTCGCCGGTCATCTCGTTCAGGATGCGGTTACGGTCGGCTTCCGGCAGCTTGCCGAGGTTGACTTCGGTGTCGAGCCAGATCTTGATGTTGACTTCGTGGTCCGAGCAATCCACGCCGGCCGAGTTGTCGATCGCATCGGTGAAGATGCGGCCGCCGTTCAGCGCGAACTCGATACGGCCGGCCTGGGTCGCGCCCAGGTTGCCGCCTTCGGCCACGACCTTGCAGCGCAGCTCGTTGCCGCTGACGCGGATGCGGTCGTTGGCGCGGTCCTTCACTTGCGCGTGGGTCTCGTTCGAGGCCTTGATGTAGGTGCCGATACCGCCGTTGTAGAACAGGTCCACAGGCGCCAGCAGGATGCGGTGCATCAGTTCTTCCGGCGCCAGCGACGTTTCCTTGATGTCCAGCGCAGCGCGCACTTCAGGCGTCAGCTCGATCGAACGGGCCGAGCGCGGGAACACGCCGCCGCCCTGCGAGATCAGCGACTTGTCATAGTCTTCCCACGACGAGCGCGGCAGCGCGAACATGCGCTGGCGTTCCGCGAACGACACGGCGACGTCCGGGGTCGGATCGAGGAAGATGTGGCGGTGGTCGAACGCGGCCAGCACTTTCAGCTGGCGCGACAGCAGCACGCCGTTGCCGAACACGTCACCCGACATGTCGCCCACGCCGACCATGGTGATCGGGGTCGTGCTCATGTCGTGGCCCAGTTCGTAGAAGTGGCGCTTCACGGCTTCGAATGCGCCCTTGGCGGTGATGCCCATCTTCTTGTGGTCGTAGCCGTTCGAGCCGCCCGACGCGAATGCGTCGCCCAGCCAGAAGCCGCGCTGCACGGCGATGCCGTTGGCGATGTCGGAGAAGGTTGCGGTGCCCTTGTCGGCAGCCACCACCAGGTAAGGATCGTCCTGGTCGTAGCGCACGGTGTCCTGCGGCGGCACGATGGCGCCGCGCTCGCGGTTGTCGGTCACTTCCAGCAGGCTGGAGATGAACAGGCGGTAGACGGCTTCGCCTTCGGCCGCCACGACTTCACGTGCTGCGTCCTTCGGCATCTGCTTGCAAACGAAACCGCCCTTCGAGCCGGCCGGCACGATGACGGCGTTCTTGACCATCTGCGCCTTCACCAGGCCCAGCACTTCGGTACGGTAGTCTTCCATGCGGTCCGACCAGCGCAGGCCGCCGCGGGCGACCGGGCCGCCGCGCAGGTGCACGCCTTCGAAGCGGCGCGAGAACACGTAGATCTCGCGGTAAGGACGCGGCTCCGGCGCCAGCGCCAGGTTGCTGGTGTCGAACTTGAAGATGATCTTCTCGCCGCTGTTCTGGAAGTAGTTGGTGCGCACGGTGGCCAGGGCCAGGTCGACCAGGGCCGCCATGATTTCCTCGGTGTCGGCGTGGTTCACGCTCGACAGGCCGGCTTTCAGTGCCGACAGTTTCGCGGTGCCGGCGTCATGCTCGGACTGCGACAGCTTCGGATCGAAGCGCTGCACGAAGCCGGTCACGAACTCCTTCACCAGGGCCGGCTGCATGCGCAGGGTCTCGGCCATGTAGCGCACCGAGAACTTCGAGCCCAGCTGGCGCCAGTAGCTGATGTAGCCGCGCACCAGCTGCACTTCGCGCATCGACAAACCGCCTTCGATGGTCAGGCCGTTCATGCGGCCGTCTTCGGCTTCGTCGTTGAACAGCGCGGTGAACAGTTCCTCGGCCACCGGCGCGATGCCGGCCTTCACCAGCTTGGCGCCGCTTTCGTCGTCGACAGCCAGCGCGGTCACGTGGTGGCGCACGCCGTCGGCGGTGGTGATCGACCAGGTCTGTTCGCGGTCGACCGCGATACCGGCGTTCTGCAGGGCCGGCAGGATGCGCGACAGCGACGGCACGTTCTCGTTCGAGTACAGGCGGATCGAGGCGTCGCGCGCGGCGTTGCCTTCGCCGCTGCCCGGCTCGATGCGCACGGCCACGCGCTCGTGCTGGCCGATGTTCAGCATGGCCTGCAGGTCGCGGAAGGCGACGTCCGGCGCGGTGGCGGTGACGAAGGACACCGGCAGGTTGGCGCCAAGTTTACGCAGGTTGCTGCGCTGGGCATGCTCTTCGACGCCATTGGTCATGGCGGCAAAGCGGTCGTGCCAGCCGTCCAGCACGGCCAGCAGCGGCTGCTGGATGTCGGTTTCCAGGTCGAGCGGATTGCGCGCGGCGTGGGCGATCAGGTAGACGCGGGCCAGCGGGCCGTCGGCCACCAGGGTCTGCACGCGCACGTCATGCGCGCCCGAGCTTTCCTTCAGGGCTTGCGCCAGGCTTGCTGCGACGGCGGCGCTGTAGCGCTCGCGCGGCAGGTAGACCAGGGCGTTCAGGTGGCGGCCGTACACGTCGCGGCGCGCAAAGACTTTCGGGCGCGGCTGCTTGTACAGCGAGACGACCGAGCTGCAGACCTGCGCCAGCCACTCCGGATCGGCTTCCAGCGCTTCGGTGCGCGGCAGCGATTCCATGATCTCCAGGAATTTCTCGGCGCGGAAGCCTTCCTGGCGCACGCCGGCCAGGCTCAGGACCTTGGCCACGCGGCCGCGCGCGAATGGCAGGCGCGCCAGCGGGGTCGAGGTGGCGGCGCGGGTGAACAGGCCGACGAAGCAGTGCTCGCCGAGGATGTTGCCTTGCGCATCGGTGTTACGCACGCCGATGAAGTCCAGCGGCTGGTCGCGGTGCAGGGTGCCTTCGACGTCGGCCTTGACGATCGACAGGGTCTCGGCGCGGGCCGACAGGGTGGCCAGTTCGCCCGGGATATTGGCCAGGCAGGTGCCGTAGACCGGGTGCGCGGTGTCCTTCAGGACGCCGATGCGGCTCGGGATGTCGCGCACCAGCTGCGGCTGGCCCGGCTGCACTTCGTAGTAGGCGTAGCCGAAGGGCTCGAAGCCTTCGTTCTTGGCCCACTCGAGGAAGGCGGCCACTTCCTGGCCGGCCGGGGTGCCGTGGGTGCTGGCCGCTGCGGCGACTTCGGTCATGCGGTCGCCCATGGCGACGGCGTCGCGGTGCACGGTGGCGGCGTCGTTGGCGACCATGCGGATGCGCGCGGTCAGCTTGTCGAGTTCTTCAAAGGCGAGTTCGTCGTTCAGCAGGACCAGGACATAGGACTCAAGCGGAGAACCGGCGGCGCCGACACCGGCGACCATGCCCGATGCATCGCGCTGCACCGGCAGCACGGCGTTCATCACGCCGGCGGCCAGGATGCGCTCCTTGCGCAGGGCCATGACGAAGGAATCGACCAGGTAAGGCATGTCGTCGTTGACGATCAACAGGGCCGTGGCATTGCCGCCCTTGGTGTCGTTGTAGCGCAGTTGCGCGATCTGGCAGCCCTGGGTGCGCTTCGCGGCCTGCATGAAGCCGTCCCACAGGACGGGCGCCAGGGCTTGCGGCGCGATGCCGGCCAGGTCTTCTTCGTCGAGCGAGCGGATCCAGGCGGTGATCAGGGCCGTTACCGGCTCGGTCGCGCCGGCTGCCGGCTGGTTCGTCACCAGGGCCAGGGTCTGGGTGCGCAGATCTTGCGTCATGTCGTTCATTGTTGCTTCTCCAAGCTTGATGTTGTCGCTTGTGCGCGCTACGGCTTGTGGCTTTGCATGCACCGGCGTTTGGTGGACGGGGTTGTCCCGTCCAGGTCCTTGGCTTCCTTGTCCTGGAAGCGTGTAACTCGTTGATCGTGTCGACGATGGCGCGGTTGCGCTCGGCGTCGGGTCTTTGCTGCTGTTGTTTCTGTGCTGCTGTTTGTTGGTGGGTTCGAGAACCCACCCTACGTGTGCGGCGCTACGCGACGCATTATCTGTTCTTCGCTTCTGTACCGCGTGGGCTCAAGAGCCCACCCTACTTGTTCTACTGCTGGCGGCGCTGCGCGACGCTGTGTTTGTTCTCTACCGCTGCACCGCGTGGACTCGGGAGTCCACCCTACGGTGTGCCGCTTTCGTAGGGTGGGCACCTGTGCCCACGCGGTCTCACCGGCTGATCATCGGCGATATCAACCGAAATCGTATAAACCGGGCAAACCGAGAATGCGCTCCAGCGCTTCCAACGCCGTATGGCACTCGATCGCCAACTGCGGGTCCATCAAATCCTTCGGCTCGACCCGGTCGCGGTAATGCTTCTCCACCCACTCCACAAGCTGCGCGTACAAGACTTCGGTCATGATCACGCCGCCATGCATGGCCGCCGCCTGCTCGTCGGTCAGCGCCACACGCAGACGCAGGCAGGCAGGCCCGCCGCCGTTGCGCATGCTCTGGCGCAGGTCGAATTCGATCAGTTCGTCGATCGGACCGCCGCTCATCACCAGCCCGTTCAAATAGCGCGCCACGGCGTCGTTCTCGCGGCACTCGTGCGGCACTACCAGCGCCATCTTCCCGTCCGGCTTGGACAGCAGCTGGCTGTTGAACAGGTAGCTCGCCACCGCGTCGGCAACCGGCACCATGCCGGTCTCCACGCGCACCGGCGCAAACTCGAAGCCTACACCCGCTGCCGTCCGACGCAGCGCATCGATGGTTGCCGCTTCGTCAGCAAATGCCTGCTCGTGGTAGAACAGCACGTTGCCATTGCCGACCGCGATCACGTCGTTGTGGAACACGCCCTGGTCGATCACGTCCGGATTCTGCGAGGCGAACACGGTGCGCGCCGGGTCCAGGCCGTGCAGGCGCGCCACGGCTTGCGAGGCTTCCAGGGTCTGGCGCGCCGGGTATTTTTTCGGGGCCGGGGCCGACGGGTCGAACTCGACACGGCCGTACACGAAGAACTCCACGCCCGGTGCGCCATGGTCGGCGGCAAAGCGCGTGTGGTTCGCCGCGCCCTCGTCGCCAAAGGCCGGCGTGGCCGGCAGCGTGTCGTGCACCACGAAGTGGTCGTGGTCGGCAAAGATGTGGCGCAGCGTGCGCGTGGCCTGCACGTGCTCTTCCGAGCGGTGCAGCTTGTTGTTCAGGTTGGCGGCGGTGAAGTGCACGCGGCCGTCGCGGGTGTCGGCCGAGGGGCTGACCGTGGCGGCGTTGGCCGTCCACATCGGCGCGGCCGACCAGGCGCAGGACAGGATCACCGGCGCCTCGCGCCAGGCTTGCGCCAGCACGTCGGCATCGGTTCCCGAGAAGCCCAGGCTGCGCAGCAGGCGGAAATTCGGACGCGCCTGCGGCGGCATCACCGCCTGGCCGAAGCCGCGCGCAGCCAGCGCACGCATCTTGGCCAGCCCCTGCAGCGCCGCCTGGCGCGGATTCGAGGCGCTCTTCACGTTGCTGAACGAAGCGACGTTGCCGAACGAGAGGCCGGCATAGTTGTGCGACGGGCCAACCAGGCCGTCGAAGTTGTATTCGCGCGCGTTAAACATATCAGAAGCTCAATTAAAAGCTCAGACCAGGCGACAGCTTGGCCGGCATTTCCAGTTCGGAGGTTTCGATCGAAGCGACCGGGTAGGCGCAGTAGTCCGCCGCATAGTAGGCGCTCGGACGGTGGTTGCCCGATTTACCCACGCCGCCGAACGGCGCTGAACTGGCCGCGCCCGTGGTCGGACGGTTCCAGTTGACGATGCCGGCACGGGCGCGCACCGCGAAGCGCTTCCACAGTTCTTCCGACGGCGACAGCAGCGCCGCGGCCAGGCCGAACTCGGTGGCGTTCGCCACCTTCAGCGCCGCATCGAAATCCTTCACGCGCAAGATCTGCAGCAAGGGGCCGAACCACTCTTCGTCCGGGATGCCTTGCGCATCGGTGACGTCGACGATGCCGGCGGTGACGAAGCCGGCGTTCGGGTCGAGCTGGCGCATCTGCAGCAGCACCTTGCCGCCCTTCTGCGCCATCTCGGCCTGCGCCTGCACCAGGCGCGCGGCCACCGCTGCGGAGACGACCGGTCCCATGAAGGGCTGCGGCTCGGCGTTCGACGGGCCAACTTGCAGCTTGCTCGCCACTTCCACCAGGCGGTCGATAAACGCCTGGCCTTCCGGCGTGTCCTGCACCACCAGGCGGCGCGCGCAGGTGCAGCGCTGGCCGGCCGAGATAAAGGCCGACATCACCGCATGGTGCACGGCCGGATCAATATCCTTCACGTCCCACACCACGAGCGGATTGTTGCCGCCCATTTCCAGCGCCAGCATCTTGCCCGGCTGGCCGCCGAACTGCTTGTGCAGGGCTGCACCGGTCTGGCTGCTGCCGGTGAACAGCACGCCGTCGATCTGCGGCTGCGCGCCGAGCGCAATACCCGTGTTGCGGCCGCCGCTCACCAGGTTCAGCACGCCCTTTGGCAGGCCGGCCTGTTCCCACAACTGCACGGTTTTCACCGCGGTGCGCGGCGCGTATTCGCTCGGCTTGAACACGACCGTGTTCCCGGCGATCAGGGCCGGCACGATGTGGCCGTTCGGCAGGTGGCCGGGGAAGTTGTACGGGCCATACACGGCGAACACGCCGTGCGGGCGGTGGCGCAGCACGGCATTGCCGTCGGCGACCTTGGCATTCGTTTCGCCGGTGCGCGCGCCGTAGGACTGGACCGAGATGTCGATCTTGTTGGCCATGGTCGCCACTTCGGTGCGCGCTTCCCACAGCGGCTTGCCGACTTCCTCGGCAATCGTCGCGGCCAGTTCCTCGGTGTGCTCCTTCAGCAAATCGCGGAAGCGCGTGCAGATGGCGATGCGTTCTTCCAGCGGCGTCAAGGCCCAGTCCTCGAAGGCGTCGCGGGCGGCCTGCGCGGCGCGGGCGACGTCGTCTTCGTTCGATTCGTTGCTGGTCCAGGTCTGGCGGCCGGTGGACGGATCGATCGTGACCAGTTCCGCGCCGCTGCCGGCGAGCCATTCTCCGTTGATGTAGTTCGACAGGTTAGCCATTGTTCTTCCTAACGTTGAGTGACAGCGTGCGCACCGTGTCGCCCGCCTCGCAATGCAGCAGCGCCAGCTCGTCGGCCGAGAGCACCGCTTCCGTGCCGTCGATCGTGGTCTGCGCCAGCACCATGCGGAAATCGTGCAGCTTGGTGTTCGACACCAGCAGGCAATCGGTGTCGCCCTCGGGCTTGCCTTCGACGGCCACGCGCAGCACGCTGTCGCGCACCGAGCGCAGGTCGGACACGCGGCCCTGCAGCACCGGACCGGCATCGAAGATGTCGACATAGCCGTCGTAGTGCATGCCTTCCTGCTCCAGCAGCTTGCGCGCCGGCAGGGTCGAACGGTGCACCTGGCCGATCACTTCGCGCGCCGACTCCGGCAGGTAGTCCACGTACAGCGGCTGGCGCGGCATCAGCTCGGCGATGAAGGATTTTTTACCGATGGCAGTCAGGCCGTCGACGTGGTTGAAGTCCATCTTGAAGAAGTGGCGGCCCAGGCCTTCGTAGAAGGGGCTGGTGCCGTCTTCCAGCAAATAGCCGCGCATCTCGGCGATGATCTTCTCGGTGAACAGCTGCTGGAACTGGGCGATGAACAGGAAGCGGCTTTTCGACAGCCACTTGCCGTTGTAGCCGCCGCTGCGGTAGTCCGGCTGCAGGAACAGCGAGCACAGTTCGGTCGCGCCGGTCAGATCGTTCGACAGGTACAGGGTTTCCATGCGCGTGAACACGTTCAGTTCGCGGCTGGAGTGCACCAGGGTGCCGATGCGGTAGTTATAGAACGGTTCGGTCAGGCCGACCGCGCCCTTGATGGCGCAGATGCCGGCCAGGCGGCCGTTGCTCGTGTCTTCGAGCACGAACATGTAGTCGCGCTCTTCGGGCGGGATCGTTTCGGCAAACGAGGCAACGGCGCAGTCGACGCGATCGCCGAGCATCTTGCGGTCGGGCTTCAGGGTGGTCATGCCGCTACCGACCTGGGTGGCCAGGTCGATCAGGCCGTCGAGATCGGAGGCGGCAATGGAACGAATGACGAGCATGGTGCCTCTCTCAGATTCTGACGCAGATGACGGAATCGCCCGGCGCCACGCCCAGCGCCTGCTGTGCCTCGGCCGGCAGGCAGATGGCGTCGGACGTATCGCAGGGCGGGCAGGACACGGTGACGGCGCGGAAGCGGTCGGCGCTTGTCGCCACCGCGTAGGTGACGGTGGCGCCATTGCCGCGCGATGCGCTCTCGACGCGGCGCTGCTGCGAGCCGCAGAACGAACGCAGCGACAGTTTATGCGCCGCCAGGATCGGGCCGCCGTCGAAGATGTCGACATATTCGTCCGCTTCGAAACCCTCTTCCGTGAGCAGCTTGAAGGCCAGCTGGCCGCTCGGATGGATCTGGCCCATGGCCGCCTGGGCGTCGCCCGGCAGCAGCGGCACATACACCGGATAGTGCGGCATCAGCTCGACGATGAGGGTGCGGTTGCGCGCGCCGCCGATAATGCGCTCGGCCTCCAGGAAATCCATCTTGAAGAACTTGCGGCCAAGCGCATTCCAGAACGGCGACTGGCCGTCGCCATCGGTCACGCCGGGCAGCGGCACGAAGAAGCGGTCGCCGAAGCGGTGCGGCGCCAGCGCCGCGAACAGCAGGCGCGCACGCGACAGCAGCGCGGCCTCGATGCCGGCGCGCTCGCGGTCGCGCAGGTTGAAACCGGCCAGCTGCGAGCAGGCGGTGAGCTCCGAGCACAGGGTGAGCGCGTGCACGCTGTGGCTGATGTTCAGGTCGCGCGAGACCTGCTGGATGACGTCGTTGCGGAAGGCGAAATAGGTGCCGTTCGAGCCGGCCGAGGCGTGCACGGCGGCGGTCCCGACAACCTCGTTACTGGCCGTGTCTTCCAGCACGAACAGGTAAGACTCTTCGCTCGGGATGTCGACCTGCGCCGCGAACGAGGCGATGGAACGCTCGACAAAGGCGGTGATCGCGTCGCGCGTGCGCGGCAGCGTGTGCACTCCCGGCGTCGTCACGGCGGCCAGGCTTTCCAGCGCGCCGATATCCGACAGTTCTACCGGACGGACAACATACATGTGAACTCCCAAAAAGACCTCAGTGCAAACGAACGGAGGCCCGCGCTGTTCCGCGGGCCTTGTTACTGCAGCGTGCTATGGCTTTTCGCGGATCAGGCAGCCAGGAACTGCTCGACGGCGGCGCGCATGATGCGGTCGGCTTCGGCGATCTGCTCGTCCGAGACGATCAGCGCCGGCGCCAGGCGCACGACGTCGAAGCCGGCCACCAGCAGCATCAGGCCGAGGCCTTCGGCGACCTTGGTCAGGTCCTTGGCGCGGCCCTTGTAGCCTTCGGCCATCGGCAGGCCGATCAGCAGGCCCATGCCGCGGGCCTTGCCGAACAGTTGCGGGTAGTCGGCCGACAGTTTGTCCAGGTTGGCGAAGATCTTGGCGCTGGCTTCCTTCACGCGTGCCAGGAAGGCCGGCTGGTTGATCGTTTCGATCACGTTCAGCGCCACGGTCGCGGCCAGCGGGTTGCCGCCGTAGGTGGTGCCGTGCGAGCCGACGTTGAAGTGCTCGGCGATCGCGTTCGTGGTCAGCATGGCGCCGATCGGGTAGCCGTTGCCCAGGGCCTTGGCGCTAGTCAGGATGTCCGGGGTCACGCCGGTTTCCATGTAGGTGTACAGGGTGCCGGTGCGGCCCACGCCCGACTGCACTTCGTCGAAGATCAGCAGCGCGCCGGTCTTGTCGCACAGCTCGCGCAGGGCTTGCAGGTATTCCTTGTTGCCCGGGATGACGCCGCCCTCGCCCTGGATCGGCTCGACGATCACGGCCGCCACGTCATCGAGGATGGCGGCGCGCGCCGCATCGATGTCGTTGTACGGGATGTGGTTGATTTCCTGCGGCAGCGGCTCGAAGCCTTCGGTGTACTTCGGCTGGCCGCCGACCGACACGGTGAACAGGGTGCGGCCGTGGAAGGACGACAGGCAGGAAATGATGCGCGACTTGTGCGGGCCGAACTTGGTGTGCGCGTACTTGCGCGCCAGCTTCAGGGCTGCTTCGTTCGCTTCCGCGCCCGAGTTGCAGAAGAAGGCGCGGTCGGCGAAGGTCGCTTCGGTCAGGGCCGACCCCAGGCGCAGCACCGGCTCGTTGGTGTAGCCGTTGCCGAGGTGCCAGAGGGTGTTGATCTGCTTGGTCATCGCGTCGACCAGTACCGGGTTGCAGTGGCCCAGGCTCGAGACGGCGATGCCGGAGGTGAAGTCGAGGTAGTGCTTGCCTTCCTGGTCCCACACGTCCAGGCCCGAAGCGCGCACCGGCACCATCGCAGCCGGAGCGTAGGTCGGGACGAGGACTTCGTCGAAGGTCTGCCGAGTGACAGGCCGCGTTGTGACACCCGAATCAAGCTTTGCATTCATGACTTTTTCCTCATCCTAAGTTCGTGACAGGCGCGCCAAGGGACGGGCGCCGAGTCTGGTCATTATAGGGAGGTCGGGGGGTGGGTTCTTACAGAAGTGCGACGGGGATTTTCATTTTTCGTCGACGACTTAAACATCAAATGTTTCATATTGGAAACATTGCGGAAGAAGCTTGCTCTTCCGTTATCACTTAACTATTATGTAAGATTCTAGTAGATGTCAGCAGCAAACTCATAAAATTTCAAAATTTGGGATTTTTACATGGTTTATGTTTAGTATTATTTACGGCGCGAATATAATATTATTTAAGAACAAGCTTTGATGTTTTGTGAAAAATCTACAGGCTCGTCGTTCTGAGCAATACTGATATGAGCACAACTGCATTTTATATTAAAAATAATCTCATGTCGCTGTGGATGAAATTATACCAATAACTTAGGGAGAAAATATTAATGCGCCACTTTACTGGTGAAGAATTCGAAGATGAGGTGCGGAGAATTTGTCGCAACTTATTTTCCAACTCCTTAGGGCAAGGAGCTGAGAAGGTCGATGAGCGAGAGCGAGACGGTATATTTTGGAATGGAGACTTCTTCACTATAGTTGAAGCAACTACTGAAAAGAAGAAAGACAAAGCTGAATACGATGCGAAGAAAACCCATGATTTAGTTGCAAAGAAAAGAACTGAAGGCCACATGGCACGAGGTTTTCTTGTAACACTTCATGAACCGACTGCAGATCAAAAAGCAGCGGTCAAGAAATATGAAAAAACGACAAAAATAGTCTCTTTTGATGAGCTAAGATCGCTTTTGTTTGACGCACAATCATATCTTCGCATTAGAGCTGGCAAACAGTTTGGATCCGTGTACGATCACGTTGGACACTCTTTTGAAGTCCCTAGAAGCGATTTTGTAGAACCTACGATAACGCGCGTCGTAGACAGTAGCAGTAAGACCTTGAATGAACTCATTGAAGAAGTGCGCAACAAAGCCCGTGTGGTTATTACAGCAGAGTATGGCATCGGCAAAAGTATGCTATTGCGCGAAGTATTCTTCCATTTACTAAGAGACTTTTCAGAAAATAAGACTTTTCGGTGTCCGATTGCAATTAATCTGCGCGAGCATATCGGACAAGAAGAGCCCGTTGAACTCCTTGAACGACATGCAAGAGCAAACGCAGTCGAACCTCGTAAATTGGTCGCTGCGTGGAGTGCCGGCTATATTGATTTGATTATCGATGGGTTCGATGAGTTGTCGACACGAGGTTGGACAGGTGATCATAGGAAGCTTCGTGAGTTCAAACGAAGTACACACGCTGTTGTAAAAAAGCTTATTCGACAGACTCCAAAAAATTCATCAATCATTATTGCCGGGCGTGGGGCTTATTTTGATTCAGATGTAGAAATGAGAGAGGCCCTAGGTGTTCCTGAAGGAGTTTTTGAACATTTCATGGTTCAACCATTTGATTCTGAACAAGCAAGCAAATTTTTGGCACGTAAAGGTTATAATGAGGCTTTGCCGCAGTGGATACCAACTCGCCCGTTATTTTTAAGCTATTTAATTAATAAGAAACTGATTCAAGATGCGGTGAAGGTATCAACTACTGGAGCTTTTCCTGAAGGATTTGCGTGGTCAGCTTTGCTTACAATGATTGCTGGGCGCGAGAGTGACCAGTCCGAGGGGGTTGACAAAGACTCGATTCTTAAATTCTGGGGCTTGATGGCGACAAAGGCACGTCAAAGCATCTCTTTGCAGAAGAGTTTTACCCCAACTGAAATGGACGAGATTTTTTATAATGCAACAGGAAATGCCGTAACTGAAGACGAGCGAGGGTTGTTGTTAAGACTGCCTGGTCTAGGGATCGCCCCGGACAATCCGAGCAGCCGCATATTCATTGATGATGATTTTTTAAACGCTGCTAGCGCGACTTTGGTAGCATCCCATATTAAATTCCCTTACGGCACTGATTCTTATAAAGAAGAGATAAGAAATGTCTCTCAACAGTTAAATTCAGTTGGGATCCACGTTGTGTGTGCAAATCTTGAACAAGAAGGGATTTTACCCGGAGCAATTGAAGCATGTTTATCGCGTGAGCTCAGCGGGGGCAACAATGAGTTAGCCTATGATATATTTTCGGCTCTCATTTATGTAGGAATGCCAACGTCGCACTTAGAATTTAATGGAATCGACGTGAAAGAGCTCGACCTTTGTCAAGATTATTTTGAAAATCTTAAAATAAACTTTGCAAATTGCTTAATTGAGAACTTAATCCTTCCTGAAGGTACCGACGCTCCAAAAGATATTAAATTTATTGCTTGCCTTATTGGAAACGTTGAAGGACGAGCGTCGACTCACGATCTTCCAACCAAACAGTTTTCAGATTGCGAGATCGACAACTTCTCTAGTGCCTATTCTGTAAATAGTGATGTTCTCAGCTCGGGCCTCCCGTTAGGAGTGCGAGTTCTAGTGGTTACTCTTAGAAAAATTTATGCTCAAGCAGGTAACTCAAGGCTCGAAAGTGCTTTGTTACGTGGATTAGACCATCGTGCACGTATGATCGCCCCTGAGGTAATCGAGAGCTTAGTCAAAAACGGATTTTTAATAACAAGCGGACGGCAGGGGAAAACGATTTATTCGGGCAGCCGAACCAAACGCAAGGATGCCCTCGCAATTATTCACTCACCTGCAACGTACCGCGTCCCGGTTTTAGACGAGTGTAAGAATCTCGGCTAACGACGCAAAAGACTCAGTATCTTAATTGCCTTAACCGTCAAATAGATTTTAGCGGTTAAGGCAGTAAATTTTGCTATTACATAATAGCTTAACAACTATTACTTCATTCAGCGAGCCTGCGCTGTCGTTCTTCCCGCGGCGTATTTCCAAACAACGCCCCAAACGCCGTCGAAAAATGCGACCCTGACGAAAACCCGCACATCAGCCCCACCTGCACGATCGAGTAATTGGTATCGAGCAGCAGCTGCCGCGCCCGCGTCAGGCGCAGTTCGAGGTAATAGCGTGACGGCAAACTGCCGAGATACTGCTTGAACAGCCGCTCCAGCTGGCGCCGCGACACCCCCGCCAGCTGGGCAATCTCGTCGGTCGACAGCGGCTCCTCGATATTTGCTTCCATCAGCGTCACCGCCTCGGTCAGTTTCGGCTGCAGCGCACCGAAACGCGCTTGCAAGGCCACGCGCTGGCGCTCTTCCTTGCCGCGCACCCTGTCGACACACAAGATCTCTTTTACCTGCGCCTGCACGGTCGAGCCGAAAATGATGTCGATCAAGGTCAGCGCGAAGTCCACGGACGCCGCGCCGCCGCAGCAGGTCAAACGTTCGCCTTCGATTTCGTAGAGATTGGGGGTAAAGACGGCCTGGTCGGCGCGGCTGTCGGCACCGGCGTACAGCGACCATGGCAGCGCGGTGCGCACGCCGTTCAGGGCGCCGGCCTCGGCCAGCCACAGCACGCCGGCACCCACGCCGCCCCAGAACGGCGCGGCGCGGCAGCGTTCGACCAGGGCGCGGAAGTTGGCGGGTTTCAGGCCGGCCTGGGCTTCGTCGGCGGCGAGGAGCACCAGGTGCCAGTGGCGCTGGGCGTCGCTGGTGAACTTGTCGGGGCTGCGCACGT
This sequence comes from Massilia sp. IC2-278, assembly GCF_020708045.1. Taxonomy (GTDB): domain Bacteria; phylum Pseudomonadota; class Gammaproteobacteria; order Burkholderiales; family Burkholderiaceae_D; genus Telluria. Next base: position 14,550 of record NZ_JAJFES010000017.1, on the reverse strand, counting down.
CCACGTGCAGGCGCTCGGGGCCGAGGATCTTGGCGGCCAGGCGCAGTGGCTGGGCCAGGCCCGACCAGCTCATCGTGTCCGGCTCGCCGGCATTCACGAGCAGCACGCGCAGCGGCCTCTCCTGCGCCAGGCGGGACAGTTCAGCTTGCGGCATTGAAGCGGATCGTGATGTTGTTCACTCGGGAGCAAGCGCGGCGGATGGCCGGCGTTCGGAATTCCATTGACTGACTATCATACCGGAGATCAACAGCAAGCCACCGAGCCAGCCCCGCGCCGTCAAGGCTTCGCCCAGCCAGAAGTAGCCGAAGAAGGCGGCCGCGGCCGGCTCGAAGGCATACACCACCGCCGCTTCGTTGGCCGAGGTGCGCGACTGGCCCCAGGTTTGCAGCGAGATGATGGCGGCAGTGGCGACCACGCCCAGGTAGGCGAAGTTCCAGCCGTGCTGGCCGAGCTTGCTGAATACGCCGTCGAGGTAGGCGGCGCGCGCCACCGCCTCGCCCGGCAGTTCGCGCGCCAGCAGCCAGAGCGCGGCGCACAGGCCGACCGTGGCAATCTGGGCGGCGGTGACGGTGAGCAGGCGCGTTGCGCGCCGGGTCTGCACTTCCATTACCTTGATGTAGACGCCGAAGCACAGCGCGCTCATCAGGGCGAGCGAGTCGCCCGTGCCCCAGGCGCCGCCGTCCCAGCACAGGGCGGCCAGGCCGGCGATCGACATAATCAACGCCAGCACGATGCGGCGCTCCGGCAAGCGGCCAGCCAGCACGCCCAGCAGCGGGACCACGAGCACGTTCAGGCCGCAGATGAAGGCGTTGCGGTTCGAGCTGGTCAGGGCCAGGCCCTCGACCTGGAACACGAAGCAGAAAAACAACAAAGCGCCGAGTATGGCGCCGGCACGCATGTCTGCCAGCTTGCCGCGCCACAGGAAGGGCGACAACAATACGGCAGCGAGGACAAAGCGCACGAGAATGATCCACACGGCCGAGAAATGGCCGGTCAGGTCTTTCATTGCCGGGAAGGTCGTGCCCCAGACCAGCGTGACGAGCAGCAGAGCGAATATGCCGTGGAGATGGCGGGTCATGGAATGCGGCGCGGAGAAAAGCGGGTATGGTACGCGCCTCGGCCGTAAAAGGCGAACCGTCGTCGCCGAAAGGCTGCTCGCGGCTATAATCTCGCTTCATGGGGGAACGATATTTAAAGAGCGTCCGCTTGCTGGCCGAATGCCTGCAGGGCTTCGAACGGTATTCGGGCGAATCCGTGCGCCAGTACGGTTTGACGCACGCGCAATTCGACATCATCGCCACGCTCGGCAATACCAGCGGCATGAGCTATAAGGAATTGGGTGAACGCACCCTGATTACGAAAGGCACGCTGACCGGCGTCATCGAGCGGCTCGAGCAGAAACAGCTGGTGCTGCGCGAACGTAGCGATGAGGACAAACGCTCGTATTTCGTGCGCCTGACCGATAGCGGCGAAGCGGTGTTTCGCGATGTGTTCCCGAAGGTGGTTGCACACGGCAAGCAATTGTTCGAAGATTTCAGCGATGCCGAATTCGACGAGGTCGACGGCGCGCTGAGGAAATTGCGCGAACGGATACTCGGGGCAGGACGCCCTTCCCCTTCATTATCACAACAAAAGGAACCATCTTGAAAACTTCCCTGATCGACGGCAAGAAGCCGGCCCACTTCGACAAGCACATCATCGGCAATATCCTGCTCGACGTGGTGTCGGAAGCCGAAGTACGCGAGGAAGCCATGCTAATCGGCGTGCGCAACGAAGACGGCGAGATCTACCGCCTGATCGGCGCCACCAAGCTGAACAGCTTCATGAACGCCGTCGAGGAACTGTTCGACCTGGGCCTGGTCGACGAACTGCAGGACACCGAAGAGCCGAAGGAAGACTGCGACGCCATCTTCAGCGAGCCTTGATCGCGAGACGTTTGGCGTTGTAAAAAGATGCTTTGGAGCAAATACTCCGAAGTGTGGCTGTTCGCAGGGAGTATAATTTTTCGATGGACAGACTAGACGCCCTCAAGAGCATCGCCGCCCAGGCCATCCGCGGCGAGCTCAGTTTTCCGACCAATGTCGACGCCACGCTCAAGCTGCAGCGTGCGCTCAATGATCCCGATTGCCACGCCGATGCGGCGGCGCGCCTGGTGCAGGCCGAGCCGCTGCTGGCGGCGCGCACTGTTGCGATCGCCAATTCCGTTACCTATAACCGCGCCGGCAACGACGTGACCAACGTGCGCGCCGCCGTGCAGCGCGTGGGTTTCCGTACGCTGGGCGCGCTGGCGGCGTCCGTCATCGTGCGCCAGCTCAGCAGCGAGATCACCGATCCGGTGCTACGTGCCAAGGCCGATCAATTGTGGCGCCACTCGGCCCACGTGGCTGCGCTGGCCCAGGTGATCGCACGCCGGGTGTCGTTTGTCGATCCGGAGACGGCGATGTTTGCCGGCATCGTGCACGAGGTGGGCGGCTTTTATATGCTGTCGCGCGCGCATGCGTATCCGGGGCTGCTCGAAGGCGGCGCCGAGGATTGGCTGGAGCATGGCGAAGTGGCGATCGGCCGCGGCGTGCTGCTCAAGCTGGGCGTGCCGGCGCCGGTGATGGGGGCGATCGAGGCCATGTGGAATGGCATGCGGGCGCTGCCGCCGGAGACCTTGGGCGATACCTTGTTGCTGGCGAACGATTTGTCGCCGGAGCATTCGCCCTTGCTGGAACGGCCGGGTGCGACCAGTGTGCAGGCGGCGGCGACCATTGATTTTGCGGTGGGGGATGGGACCCTGGCGCGGATTATGGAAGAGTCGGCGGAAGAGGTGCAGAGTTTGACGTCGGCGTTATTGTAATTTTTAAATCGTACGCGGCTGTTAATGGGGCTGTTGCCTGCGCTGTTATCGGTTTGCATGATCCGCGTGGGCACGAGTGCCCACCCTACGGTCACCGTTAATGGCGAGTTCACGCGAAAACCGTGAGGGCGCCGTTAATAGCGAGTTCATACAAACCCATACAGTCCACCACCAGCAGCGAATCGTACGAAACGCGGATACGCAACGTATCCCGTAGGGTGGGCACTCCGTGCCCACGCGGATTCAACACACCAATAGCGCAACAGGCAACAGCCCCAATACCGCTTGCCATCCTGCCCTTCGCAATTCCATTCCACAAAAAAAATGCCCACTCCAAACGGAGCGGGCAAAGTCCAAAACTAGGGATGTCCTGAAAGAGACAGCTCCACTATAGTTCCCGGTTCCCGCACACTCTGTGCGCCATTTCACATTCATGTGACATTTCTGTTTTATTCGCCGCGTAAGCAGACCGGGCAAAAAAAAACCCGCTCCAAGCGGAGCGGGTGAAGTCCAAAACTAGGGATGTCCTGAAAGAGACAGGTCCACTATACGGTTCCCCTACCCCAACGCTCTGTGCGTTAACTCACACAACACCGGGAAATGTCACATATCAGCAAATTCCTTGTAAAAATCGAGGTGCGGAAATGTGCAGGGAATAAAAAAAGCCGCCACGGCCTTTACCGTGGCGGCTTTTTCATGCGGGCCGGCTTATCACACCACGGCGCCGTCGGTCTCGTCCTTTTCCTTGACCGGCTTGATCAGGTCTTCGCGTTTCACGCCGAACCACATTGCCAGCGCGGCAGCCACGAACACCGACGAGTAAATACCGAAGCAGATACCGATCGTCAGCGCCATTGCGAAATAATGCAGCGACGGGCCACCGAAGAACAGCATCGACAGCACCATCATCTGGGTCGAGGCGTGGGTGATGATGGTACGCGAGATGGTGCTGGTGATCGCGTGGTCGATGACCTCGGTCACGCTCATCTTGCGCTGCTTGCGGAAGGTTTCGCGGATACGGTCGAAGATGACCACCGATTCGTTGACCGAGTAACCCAGCACCGCCAGGATCGCCGCCAGCACCGTCAGCGAGAATTCCCATTGGAAGAAGGCGAAGAAGCCCAGGATGATGACCACGTCGTGCAGGTTGGCCAGGATCGCGGCGACGGCGAATTTCCACTCGAAACGCACGGCCAGGTAGATCACCACGCCGACGATCACCATGATCAGCGCGTGCAGGCCGCTTTCGGCCAGTTCGTCGCCCACCTGCGGGCCGACGAAGTCGACGCGCTGCAGGCTCACCACTTCGGCGCCGGCCGCATTCGCGCAGCTGGTGCGTTCGATCTGCTGGCCCTTTTCCGTCACGTTGATCTGTTTCGGAGTGCCGCCTTCCGAGGCGCAGACCGCCTTGAAGGCTTCGCCCGACACGGTCGAGCCGACCGCGGTCTTCACCGGCGGCAGGCGCAGCATGATGTCCTGGGCGGTGCCGAAGCTGGCCACTTCCGGCGCTTCATGGCCGATCGAACGCAGGGTCGCGCGAATTTTTTCCTGGTCGGCCGCATGCGGATAACGCAGTTCCATCACGGTGCCGCCGGTGAATTCCACCGAGAAGTGCAGGCCCTTGGTTACCAGGAAGAACACGGCAGCCACGAAGGTCAGCGCCGAGATCACGTTGAAGATCAACGCGTGGCGCATGAACGGGATGTCCCGTTTGATTTTGAAAAATTCCATGACAGTTCCTCGTCCTTATTTCTTTTCAGCGGGCAGGCCCGGCGTCCACACCGTACCGACCGACAGCTTGGTCACTTTCTTGCCGCGGCGGCCGTACCACAGGTTCACGAAACCGCGCGAGACGAACACGGCCGAGAACATCGAGGTCAGGATGCCCAGGGTGTGCACCACGGCGAAGCCGCGCACCGCACCGGTACCGAAGATCAGCAGCGCCAGGCCGACGATCAGGGTGGTCACGTTGGAGTCGAAAATCGTGTCCCAGGCGTGGCTGAAACCATGCGTGATCGCCTGCTGCGGCGTGGCGCCGGCACGGAGTTCCTCGCGAATACGTTCGTTGATCAGCACGTTGGCGTCAATTGCCATACCGAGCGCCAGCGCGATAGCGGCGATACCCGGCAGGGTCAGCGTTGCCTGCAGCATCGACAGCAGGGCCAGCAGGAACAGCACGTTGGCGGCCAGCGCCACGGCGCTGAAGACACCGAACATGTGGTAGTAGATGATCATGAAGACGGCAATCGCCACGAAGCCCCACAGGGTCGAGTGCAGGCCGCGCGAAATGTTCTCGGCGCCGAGCTGCGGGCCGACCACGCGTTCCTCGATGAATTCCATCGGCGCCGACAGCGCGCCCGAGCGCAGCAGCAGGGCCAGTTCGTTGGCTTCCTGGGCGTTGCCGATGCCGGTGATCTGGAAGGTCGAACCCAGTTCGCTCTGGATGGTCGGAGCCGACGGCACCGTGTACTTGCCCTTCTCTTTCAGCAAAATCGCCATGCGCTTGCCGACGTTTTCGCGGGTCACCAGGCGGATCTTGCGGCCGCCGTCGCCGTTCAGGTCGACCGAGACGGCCGGCTGCTGGTTCTGGTCGAAGCTGGCAACGGCGCCGGTGATGTAGTCGCCGGTCAGGATGATGTCTTTCGACACCACGACCGGGGCGCCGCGGCCTTCGGTGAACAATTCCGAGTTCAGCGGGATCGTGCTGGAGAGCTCGGTGCCCGGGGTCACGCTGTTGTCGACCAGGCGCAGTTCCAGGGTGGCGGTGCGGCCGATCAGGTCTTTCGCACGGGCCACGTCTTGCACGCCCGGCAATTGCACGATGATGCGGTCGGCGCCCTGGCGCTGGATGACCGGCTCGGTCACGCCGAGTTCGTTGATACGCTTCGACAGGGTCGAGATGTTCTGGTTGACGCCTTCCTCGACGATGCGCTTGAGCGCCTCGGCCTTCATGGTGGCGACCAGTTTCAGTTCGGTGCCGTCGGCGGCGTCGGCCAGGGTCAGGTCGGCCATCTGCTTGGCCAGCACGTTGCGGGCGGCGGTGCGGGTCTGCTCGTCGCGGAAGTTCACCTCGATGGCATTGCCGTTGCGCTCGATGCCGGCATGGCGCACGTTGGCGTCGCGCAGGACGCTGCGCACGCTGGTCTGGGTGCTCTTCACGCGGGTTTCGAGCACAGCCTTGGAGTCGACTTGCAGCAGGAAGTGGACGCCGCCGCGCAGGTCGAGGCCGAGGTTCATCGGCAGCGCGCGCAGGGACTGCATCCAGGCCGGGGTATTCTTCACCAGGTTGACGGTGACGATGTAATCGGGGTCGGTGGCGTCACGGTTGAGCTGGCGCTCGAGCGCGAGCTTGGCCTTGAACTGGGCGTCGGTGGTGTCGAAGCGGGCGCGCACGGCGGTCGAGTTGCCGGAGCCGTCGAGCGACACCTGGTTGGCCGGAACACCCTCGCGTTTCAGCACGTCGGCCACTTGCGCCGAGGTGTCGCTCGTAATCTTGACCGTCGTCTTGCCGGTCGTCACTTGCAGCGCCGGCGATTCGCCGAAGTAGTTGGGCGCCGTGTACAGCGCGCCCAGCAGGAGCGCAACAGCGATCAGTATGTATTTCCAGAGCGGATAGCGATTCATGATGTTCCAGCGTTCTATGTTGAGCGGCGTGCGGCCCGCGAGCAGGCCGCGGCGCTTGGCTTACAGGGACTTCAGGGTGCCCTTCGGCAGCAGCGTGGTCACGGCGTTCTTCTGCACCACCAGTTCGGTGTTGGTTGCGATTTCCAGGGTCACATAGGTATCGGAAACCTTGGTCACGCGGCCCAGGATGCCGCCTGCGGTGACCACTTCGTCGCCCTTGGCGAGCGCGTCCATCATCGCCTTGGCTTCTTTCTGGCGCTTCTGCTGTGGGCGAATCATCAGGAAGTACATGACCACGAACATGATCAGCAGCGGAGCGAAGGTCGTCAGGTTACCCATCAGGCCAGGATCGGCGGCTGCAGTGGTGGTTTGCGCGTAAGCGTTGGAAATGAACACAAGGACTCCGATTATGAGATGAAAAAAACAGCGCTGTATTCTAGCACCGGCGCACTGCCAGCGGCCATTCCGCCGCATGTGGGGTTGGCTGTAAAAAATGCAAGTAGGAAATCCACAACAGCGGCAGACGGGTTTCGTAGGGTGGGCACTTGTGCCCACGCGGTGCCACGGGTGATCAATCGAACATTGCGAGCACCACGAGTACGGTACGCATCGGTACGACCGCGTGGACACAGGTGCCTCCGTGGCCCGGTCCACCCTACAAAAGCGGTAAGTGGGCGCTTACCTCATCCGTTCGCGCAAATATTCCACCACCCTCCCCGCCCGCGCCGACAAGGGCCACTCGGCCCGGTGAATCAGCCACAAGCCATCCACCACCGGCGCCGCCTGCTCCACCACTTGCACCGCCGCCGCGTTCGCAAACGCCTGGCGCGCATGGCGCGGAATCACCGTGAACCCCAGCCCGCGCGCCACCGGCTCCAGGATCAGTCCGATCTGGTTCACGAAGCCGGTACACGGCAACCTGCGCACGCCAGGATTGTCGGGAAACGCCCGGCTCAGCAGGCGCGTGGCCATTGCCTGCCCGTCGGGATGGTCGATGAAGCCCAGGCGCTCCAGGTCGCCCCAGCCCCGCACCTCGGCGCCGGCCGGCACCACCAGCTCCAGCGGTTCCTCGATGAACAGCTCGGCGGCCAGGCGCGGATCGTCCGGCTTCAGGGTCAGCAGGCCCAGCTCGAAACGGTTGTCCAGCACGGCGTCGCGGATTTCCGGGTCCGGCGCGAAGCGGTGGCGCACCGCCAGCCCGCGGTGCAGCACCTGCCAGTCGAGCAGCAGCGGATACAGCGCCAGCCCCACGCTGCCCGGCGTGACCAGGCTGATCTCGCCGGTCTCGGCGCTGGCATCGAGCAGGCGCAGCTGCAAGCGCTGGTCGGCCCCGGAGACTTCGAGGCAATAGTCGAGCAGTGCGCGGCCGGCGGGCGTCATCTCGATCTGGCGCGGGCGGCGGATCAGCAATGCGCCGCAGGCGTCTTCCAGATGCCCGATGTGCTGGCTGACCGCCGCCTGGGTCAGGCCCAGCTTGTCGGCCGCGCGCGTGAAGCTGCCGGCCTCGACCACCGCAGCATAGGTGCGCAGCCATTGCGGACTCAGCATAAGCAACTCTTATGGGATGGATAAGGATGCATTAGTTTACATTAAGTCGTCCAAACCTTAGGCTGGTTGCATCACTCTTTACAGGAAGCGCCGCCATGCCACCTACCTATCCACGCAGCTTTTCCCACATCGGCCTGTCGGTCACCGACCTCGACGCCGCCGTCAAGTTCTATACCGACGTCATGGGCTGGTACCTGATCATGGCGCCGACCACGATCAAGGAAGACGACAGCGCCATCGGCGTGATGTGCACCGATGTCTTCGGCGCCGGCTGGTCGTCGTTCCGGATCGCCCACCTGTCGACCGGCGACCGCGTTGGCGTGGAAATCTTCGAATTCCCGAACGCCGAACGTCCGCAGAACAATTTCGAATACTGGAAAACCGGCGTCTTCCACTTCTGCGTACAGGACCCGGATGTCGAAGGCCTGGCTGAAAAGATCGTTTCGGCCGGTGGCAAGCAGAGAATGCCGGTTCGGGAGTATTATCCCGGTGAGAAGCCCTACCGCATGGTCTATATGGAAGACCCGTTCGGCAACATCATCGAGATCTACAGCCACAGCTACGAGCTGACCTATTCGGCCGGCGCTTACCAGTAAATCCCGCTTTTCCCGTTCCGCGCAGCCATTCGCTTGGCCGCGCAGGACAGCCATACCCTCGTAAAAAGAATCGCATTCATGTCAGCACTGTTTACTCCCTTTACCCTCAAAGGCGTCACCCTGCGCAACCGCATCGCGGTGCCGCCGATGTGCCAGTACAGCGCCACCGATGGCTATACCAACGAATGGCACACCACCCACTATGAAAGCATCGCCCGCGGCGGCGCCGGCCTGGTGATCGTGGAAGCCACGGGCGTCTCGCCGGAAGGCCGCATCACCCCGGGCTGCCTCGGCCTGTGGTCCGACGAGCACGTGCCGGGCCTGGCGCGCATTGCCGCCGGCATCAAGGCGGGCGGCGCCGTTGCCGGCATCCAGATCGGCCACGCCGGCCGCAAGGCCAGCGCCCAGCGTCCATGGGAAGGCGACGACCATATCCCGGCGAGCGACCCGCGCAGCTGGGAAACCATCTCGCCGTCGGCGGTCGCCTTTGGCGCCAACCTGCCGCAGGTGCCGAAGGAGATGACGATTGCCGACATCGAGCGCGTGAAGGCCGACTTCGTCGCCGCCGCGCGCCGCGCCCTGGAGGCCGGCTTCGAATGGCTGGAGCTGCACTTCGCCCACGGCTACCTCGGCCAGAGTTTCTTCTCGGTGCACGCGAACCAACGTAGCGACGACTACGGCGGCAGCTTCGCCGGCCGCAGCCGCTTCCTGCTCGAGACCCTGGCGGCCGTGCGCGCCGTCTGGCCAGAAAATCTCCCGCTGACCGCGCGCTTCGGCGTGATCGAGTTCGACGGCCGCGACGAAGAAACCCTGAACGAGGCGATCGAACTGACGCGCCAGTTCCGCGCCGCCGGCCTGGACATGCTGAACGTGAGTGTCGGCTTCTCGACGCCGGATGCGAACATTCCCTGGGCTTCGGGCTTCCTGGCGCCGATCGCCGAACGCGTGAAGCGCGAAGCCGGGCTGCCGGTGGCGTCGTCGTGGAACATCGATTCGCCGACGGTAGCCAACCGCGTGGTGGAAGAAGGCCAGATGGACCTGGTCATGATCGGCCGCGCACACCTGGGCAATCCGCACTATACGTATGCGGCAGCCAAGGCGCTGGGCCAGGATAAACCGTCGTGGACGCTGCCGGCGCCGTATGCGCACTGGCTGGAGCGGTATCGCGCGGCGGAGTAAGGGTAGAGATGGAATAAAAAACGCGGCTCGATGGCCGCGTTTTTTTATGGCTGTTGGGGCTTGTAGGGTGGACTCCCGAGTCCACGCGGTACAACGTTTGCATATCGTGCGGTATGCAAAGGTACGACAGCGTGGACACAGGTGTCCACCCTACGAAACCTTACACCCCGCGCGCGCGATCCGCCGCGAACTGCAACCGGAACGCATGGAACCCATCCGCATCGATCGCATCGCGGATCTCCTGCATCAGGTTCAGGTAATAGTGCAGGTTGTGGATCGTGTTCAAACGCGCACCCAAAATTTCGTTCGAGCGGTGCAGGTGGTGCAAATAAGCGCGCGAGAAGTTGGTGCAGCAATAGCAGGTGCACGATTCGTCCAGCGGCGCCATGTCTTCTTTATAGCGGGCGTTCTTGATCTTCACGTCGCCGAAGCGCGTGAACAGCCAGCCGTTGCGCGCGTTCCGAGTCGGCATCACGCAGTCGAACATGTCGACGCCGTTGGCCACGCCTTCCACAAGGTCTTCCGGCGTACCCACGCCCATCAGGTAGTGCGGCTTGTTCTCCGGCAGGCGCGGGCCGACGTGGGCCAGGATGCGCTTCATGTCTTCCTTCGGCTCGCCCACCGACAGGCCGCCGATCGCCAGGCCCGGGAAGTCGATGTCTTCCAGGCCGGCCAGCGATTCGTCGCGCAGGTGCTCGTACATGCCGCCCTGGACGATGCCGAACAGCGCGTTCGGGTTCTCGCCGCGGTTGAATTCGTTCATCGAGCGCTGGGCCCAGCGCAGCGACATGCGCATCGACTTCGCCGCTTCTTCGGCGGTGGCCGCGCGGCCGTCGATTTCATATGGCGTGCACTCGTCGAACTGCATCACGATGTCCGAGTTCAGCGAACGCTGGATCTGCATCGACACTTCGGGCGACAGGAAGCGGCGCGAACCGTCGATCGGCGAAGCGAAAGTGACGCCCTCTTCCGTGATCTTGCGCATCGCGCCCAGCGAAAACACCTGGAAGCCGCCCGAGTCGGTCAGGATGGGCTTGTCCCAGCCCATGAACTGGTGCAGGCCGCCGAACTTGTCGAACACCTCGGTGCCCGGACGCAGCCACAGGTGGAAGGTGTTACCGAGGATGATCTGCGAGCCCACGGTTTTCAGTTCGGTCGGGTCCATCGCCTTGACCGAGCCGTAGGTCCCGACCGGCATGAAGATCGGGGTTTCGATGGTGCCGTGGTTCAGTTTCAGGCGGCCGCGGCGCGCATGCGACAGGCCGCTGGTGTCTTTCTTCAGTAGCGTAAATTCGAGCATCGGTAGTCTTGACGGGCTTATTTTGAGGTAGTGGTCAGCAGCATGGCGTCGCCATAGCTGAAGAAGCGGTATTCGCTGGCGATCGCATGCGCATAGGCCTTGCGGATCGCGTCGTAGCCGGCAAAGGCCGACACCAGCATCATGAGCGTCGACTTCGGCAGGTGGAAATTGGTGATCAGGCGCGTCACCGTCTTGAAGGTGTAGCCGGGCGTGATGAACAGCGCCGTGTCGGCACTGCCCGCCACCAGTTCGCCCGACTGCGAAGCCGATTCCAGCGCGCGCAGGCTGGTGGTGCCGACCGCCACCACGTCGCGCCCGGCCGCCTTCGCGGCGCGCACCGCATCGACCGTGTCCTGGCCGATGGTGTACCACTCGGAATGCATCTTGTGTTCCGACAGGTCTTCCACGCGCACCGGCTGGAAGGTGCCGGCGCCCACGTGCAGCGTTACATATGCAAACCGCACGCCTTTGGCGGCCAATTTGTCGAGCAGCGGCTGGTCGAAGTGCAAACCGGCGGTCGGCGCGGCGACAGCGCCCGGCTCCTTCGAATACACGGTCTGGTAGCGCTGCTCGTCGAATTCGTCGGCGTTGTGCTCGATGTAGGGCGGCAGCGGCAGGCGGCCGTGGGCTTCGATCAGGTCGAACACGTCGCCTTCGAAATGCAGGGTGAAGAATTCGCCGGCGCGCTCGCCGGTGGTGACCTCGAAGGCGTCGGCCAGGCGGATGCGGTTGCCCGGTTTCGGCGACTTGGAGGCGCGCACCTGGGCCAGCACGGTGCGGTTGTCCAGCACGCGCTCGACCAGCACCTCGACCTGGCCGCCGGTCTCCTTGACGCCGAAGAAGCGGGCCTTGAGCACGCGGGTATTGTTCATCACCAGCAGGTCGCCGGCTTGCAGCTGGTCGACGATGTCGGCGAAATGGCGGTCGGTAATCTGCTCGCCATCGAGCTGCAACAGGCGCGAGGCACTGCGGTTTGGCAGCGGCAGCTGCGCGATGCGCTCGGGCGGCAAGTCAAAATCGAAATCGGAAAGCGAGTACATTCTGTTCATTTCTGGGAAAATGGGGGCTGGCAGCTTTACAATACGGGCTGCAGCGCGTGCGGCGAACCCTCTATTTTACGTCAGCCCGCGCCAAATTGCCGCAGATATGCCTTCGCCAAAACCCACTTCCGCCCCGAAAACCACAGAAAGCAAGCTCGCCCGCCTTGGCCTGCGCACCGACATGGACCTGGTGCTGCACCTGCCCATGCGCTACGAGGACGAGACAAAAATCGTGTCGATACGCGAGGCCTGCCTGCGCGGCGGCCATGTGTCGCAAATCGAGGGCGTGGTCACGAAAAACGAGATCAGCTTCAAGCCGCGGCGCCAGCTGCTGGTGACGATTGCCGACGAATCCGGCGACATCCTGCTGCGCTTCATGAACTTCTACGGCAGCCAGGTCAAGCAATTAGCCGAAGGCGTGCGCGTGCGCGCCCGCACCGAGGTCAAGCACGGCTTCTTCGGCGCCGAGATGGTCCACCCTACTTACAAGGTAGTGAATGAAGGCGCGCCGCTGCCGACCTCGCTGACGCCGGTGTATCCGTCGGGCGAAGGCCTGTCGCAGCCTATCCTGCGGCGCGCCATCGGCGAAGCCATGAAGCGGGTCGACTGGACCGACACCGTGCCGCTGGCGGTGCGGCGCCAGATGGGGCTGGGCGACTTCGAGCCGTCTGTCAAGCTGCTGCACTACCCGCCGAAAGACGCCGACGAATACGCGCTGATGGACAAGTCGCACCCGGCCTGGACGCGCATGAAGTTCGACGAACTGCTGGCCCAGCAGCTCTCGCTGAAACGGGCCCAGCGCGCACGCCGCGACAAGGGTGCGCCGACGCTGCGCACGGTGGGCGACCTGTCGAAAGCCTTCCTGCAGGCCCTGCCCTTCAAGCTGACCAATGCCCAGGCGCGCGTGGTGAAGGAAATCAGCGCCGATCTGCGCGAGGGTTATCCGATGCAGCGCCTGCTGCAGGGCGACGTCGGCAGCGGCAAGACCGTGGTGGCGGCGCTGGCCGCCGCCCAGGCCATCGACTCGGGCTACCAGGCCGCGCTGATGGCGCCGACCGAGATCCTGGCCGAGCAGCATTTCAGGAAGATCGCCGCCTGGATGGAGCCGCTCGGCGTGAAGGTGGCCTGGCTCACCGGCAGCCTGAAGAAAAAGGAAAAGGCGGCGGCCAGCGAGATGGCGGAAACCGGCGAGGCGCACCTCGTGATCGGCACCCATGCGCTGATCCAGGACTCGGTGCAGTTCGCCAAACTCGGCCTGGTGCTGGTCGACGAGCAGCACCGCTTCGGCGTCGGCCAGCGCCTGACCTTGCGCAACAAGGGCAGCGACGGCCTGGTGCCGCACCAATTGATGATGTCGGCCACGCCGATCCCCCGCACCCTGGCCATGACCTACTACGCGGACCTGGAAGTGTCCGTCATCGACGAACTGCCGCCGGGCCGTACGCCCATCGTCACGCGCGCCATCGACCAGAACCGGCGCGACGAAGTGATCGAACGCGTGCACGCGGCGGCTTTGGAAGGCCGCCAGGTCTACTGGGTGTGTCCATTGATCGAGGAATCCGAGGCGCTGCAGCTGCAGACGGCCACCGAAACCTACGAGACGCTGGCCGAAGCCCTGCCCGACTTGCAGGTCGGCCTGGTGCACGGGCGCCTGAAGCCGGCCGAGAAACAGGTGATCATGGACGCCTTTGCCGCCGGCGAGGTGCACGTGCTGGTGGCCACCACCGTGATCGAGGTCGGCGTGGACGTGCCGAACGCCTCGCTGATGGTGATCGAGCATGCCGAGCGCTTCGGTTTGTCGCAGCTGCACCAGCTGCGCGGACGCGTCGGCCGCGGCTCGGCGGCCAGCGTCTGCCTGCTGCTGTACCAGAGCCCCCTGGGCCAGGTGGCCAAGCAGCGCCTGATGACGATGCGCGAGACCACCGACGGCTTCGAGATCGCGCGGCGCGACCTGGAAATCCGCGGCCCGGGCGAATTCCTCGGTGCGCGCCAGTCGGGCCAGGCCATGCTGCGCTTTGCCGACCTGGAAACCGACCAGTGGCTGGTCGAGCATGCGCGCGACATCGCGGCCAGTTTGCTGGAGCACGAGACACCGGCAAACGTGGCCATCGTCGACGCCCACCTGGCGCGCTGGCTGGGCGGGCGCGAGGAATTCCTGAAGGTCTGAAACCAAGCCGGCCAAGCCGGGGTCAGGTCTGACATTCGGACACGGTCTCAACTGTAGGTGCGAAATCGACCCGGATTTGTATGGCAGTCCTCTCCTCGCCGGCCGGATAAAGCAGAGCTCGTGTCCAAATGTCAGACCTGAGGTGATCCGGATATCCTGGACAGTTATTTAGGCACACGGTATGCAGCGTCGACGGCGGCAGGCGTTTGGTAGCCCAAGGTCTGATGTAACCGCCGCGTATTGTAGTACTTCTC
>NZ_JAJFES010000016.1 GCF_020708045.1 Massilia sp. IC2-278 | reverse complement strand
CGCCGCCGGAGCGCCAGGCGCAGCGGGCGGGGCCGGGGGAGCGCCGGGCGCGGCCGGCGGGTTCTTGTTGCGCGAATTGAAGCGGATGCCGCTGTCGTCGATGGTGATGCTGGCCCGCTCCTTGCGCTCGCCGCGTTCCAGGCGCGGCTCTTCGTCGCTGCCGGAAAACAGCTCTTCCTGCAAGATGGTGCCGGCGATCAGCATCAGCGCCGCGAACAGGAAAAATTTCCACCACGACAGTTGCGTCACCCAGGTGGCCACGCTGTCGAAGGCGCGGTACAGCCACGACAAGGTGCCGGAAAAATAGTAATGGGCAGAGCTGCGCGCTTGCATGGTCAGGTGTTTGTCAGGTGTCATTGCGGGTGCGAGTGTACCGCGTTGCCGCCGCCCGGTGACGAAAAAGTGATGCCTGGAATACATCGCCGCCGGTCTCGCTGTGTTGGAATGACACAACTCTAGCGCCGGGAGGCTCACCCCGCACGCGCTGTGCGACAGCCTGCACAAAGCGGGCAACAGGCTGCATGCAAACGCCTGCTGCGGCGTTGTAAGTTGCCGAATATACACACAAAAGCTGTCCATCGGAAATTTTGCGCGGTATGATGAATTCACTTCCTGGCCGCGCCAGCCCATGATCCGTCCGATGAAAGGGTATGCCGATGTCTGCCGTTCCTGCTCGATTCCGTCTCGTCACCCGCAGCGATTTCGATGGCCTGGTCTGCGCCGTCCTCCTGAAACACCTGGACCTGATCGACGACATCCTGTTCGTCCACCCCAAGGACATGCAGGACGGGAAGATCGCCATCACCAGCCGCGACATCACCACCAATTTGCCCTACGTCGCCGGCGCGCACCTGGTGTTTGACCACCACCTGTCGGAAACGATGCGCAATACCGGGCCGCGTGCCAACCACGTGATCCAGCCGAACGCCCCCTCGGCCGCGCGCGTGGTCTG
Organism: Massilia sp. IC2-278; assembly: GCF_020708045.1. GTDB lineage: Bacteria > Pseudomonadota > Gammaproteobacteria > Burkholderiales > Burkholderiaceae_D > Telluria. The sequence continues at coordinate 111,410 of NZ_JAJFES010000016.1, read as the reverse complement.
GGACCATTACGGCGCCGCCGCCTTCCCGGCCAGCTGGGCCGAGATGATGACGGCGGTCGACAAGGCCGACGCCGCGCGTTTCACCCGCAGCGAGGTGCTGGAGCCGAGCGGCTGGAACCTGCTCAACTTCCTGATGGACGCGCGCACCGGGCTGGGGCGCTTCCATGACTTCCGCATTTCCAACTACCAGCTGATGATGGCGCTGATCGACGCCTGCCGCACCTTGAACATCGACCAGATCATGGCGCTGGCCGACGTGCAGGAGCGGACCCGGCTGTATTTCGAACACAGCGAGCGCTGCAAGGAACAGATCCGCCGCTGCGCGCGGGTCGAGCGCAATTTGGTGGTGCTGGACTTGCGTAATGAAGAGACGATTTTCGCGGGGAACCGCTTCATCATTTATGCGCTGTTCCCGGAGACGAACATCTCGATTCACGTGCTGTGGGGGCTGAAGAACCAGAATACGGTGTTCGCGACGGGCAAGTCGATCCTGAACCGGACCTCGCAGACGAATATCGGGGCGCTGATGCTCGAATATGGCGGTGGTGGGCATGAGAATGCGGGGACCTGCCAGGTGGCGAACGAAATGGCGGAGGATGTGCTGGGGGCCCTGATCCACCGGATTACCAGCGAAGGATAAGGCCGGCCTGCGGCCCACCCTACGGGTAGCGTTCGGGCCTGAACGAGAGCGACAATCCGGATCGTTTGTACCCTCCAGCTTACTTCACGCCGGCATCCGGTCCCGCACCAGCTCGCGCGCAGCCTCCGCCTCCATCGGCTCGCCCAGCCACGTCCCCTGCAAGCCCTCGCAGCCATGCGTCTTGAGAAACTCCATCTGCGAGCGCGTCTCCACCGCTTCGCCGATCACCGGCATCTTGAGGTTGTGCCCGATATCGATGAGCGTGCGCGCCATCATATTGCCTTCGCGCGCGTCCTCGTTTTCGGCAATCGCGTGCACAGCCTGCTTCGAGAGTTTCAGTTGCCCCACCGATAGCTCTCGCAGGAAGCCAAGGTCGCTCATGCCGTGGCCGAATTCGTCTACCGACAGGGTCAATCCCAGCTTGCGCAGCTGGCAGGCGAGGTCGCGTACCTGGCCCGGGTTGCGGATCAGCGCTTCCTCGCGCAGCTCGATCTGCAGGCTGTCGGGCGCCAGGCCGTACTGGGCCAGGCACTTGGCGATATTGGCAACAAAATCCTGCTGAACATACTCGCGCGCCGACACGTTCACCGACACCGGCACTCCGCTCACGCCGAGTGCCTTCAGTTCGCGCAAGAATGCGCAGGCCTGGTCCAGCACCCAGGCGCCAAACTGGACGATGCGGCCGCTTTCCTCGGCTTCAAGCAGGAAGGCAGACGGCAGCAGTACGCCGCGCTCGGGATGGCGCCAGCGGAGCAGGGCCTCGAAACTTTTTACGGTGCCGGTACGCGCGTCGACGCATGGCTGGTACAGCATGAAAAGTTCATTCCGCTCGATGGCCTGGGCCATGCCAGCGTCAAGTTGCTGGCGAGCGTCGGTGGTCGACTTCATGTCGCTCGAAAAGAAATGGATCTCGTTGCGGCCGGTGGCCTTGGCGTGGTACATCGCCACGTCGGCCGAGCGCACTAGCTCGGCCGCGGTGTGGCCGTCATGCGGATACACCGAGACCCCAAGGCTGGCGCCGACTGCGATTTCCTTGTGCATGAAGGACACAGGCTGGGTCAGGCCCTGGCGCAGGCGTTCGATCATGCGCAGGGTGAAGCGCAGCGAGGGCTGGTTGACCAGCACCAGCACGAACTCGTCGCCGGACAGGCGCGCCACCGTGTCGCTGTCGCGCACCGAGGCCAGCAGGCGCTTGGCCACGACCTTCAGCACCACGTCGCCCGCCTCGTGGCCGTTTGTGTCATTGATGGTCTTGAAGTTGTTCAGGTCGATCAGCACGGTGGCAACCAGGGACTTCTGGCGCTGCGCCAGGTGCAGCGCTTGTTCCAGCCGGTCCCACAGCAGGTTGCGGTTGGCCAGGCCTGTCAGGGCATCGTGGTTCACTTCGTGCTCGAGGTGGGCAGTGCGCTGCTTGGTCGCGGTGACGTCGAGGATGACGCCGATGAAGTGACTGGCCTTGCCATGCTCGTCGAGTACAGGCGTAATGCTCAGGTCGTTCCAGAACAGCTCGCCGTTCTTGCGCATGTTGCGGAAGACAACGTTCACAGGCTGGCGCGCGGCAACGGCAGCGCGGATGCGGGCGCGTTCGTTGCCGTCCATGCCAGGCGCGGCCATGAAGCGCGAATCTCGTCCGATGACCTCGGCGGCTGGATAGCCGCTGATGCGCTCGAAGGCCGGGTTCACGTATTCGATCGGACAATCGTTGCCATCGATGCGGGTAATGACGATGCCATTGCTGGCCGCATGCAGGGCACGTTCGCGCAGGCGCAGTTGCTGCTCCTGCGCGCGCCGCCGGGTGAGATCGAGCCCCATGCCGAACAGGTATTCGCCGCCGTTGCAGGTGACGCGTGAGCCGCACAGGAGGACCGGTGTAACGCGCCCGCTGCGCGATGTGAAATCCGCCTCGATCTCGACTTCTTCGTTGTCCTCGAACACGCGGCGGATGCTTTCGGCAATCAAGGGACGGGTCTGGAGATCGAACAGTTCGACCGCGTTGGTGGCCGCCAGTTCGTCCGGCATCATTTCAGTGATGCGTTCGTGGTTGCGGTTCCACAGTACATAGCGGCCTTCGCGGGTAAGGGCATAGAAGGTGCCGGGCAAGGTGTCGACGACGGCCGCGAGCGGAACGCGCCCGACGCGGACCGACTCGGGCGTGGAATCGTCGTGCACGTTATCGATGGCGGCAACCCAATAATGTATTGCGCCGTCGGCCCCGGCCTGGGGCGATAGTGCCAACTGGGCGTAGACATGGCTTCCGCCGGAATGCCGCAATACGACCTTGTTGGTGCGTCCGTGGTCGGCTACCATGCCGCGCCAGCGCTCGGCCTTGTCCTCGACGCTGACGCCGACCAGCAGGGCGCCGACGGGTTGCCCGATTGCATCAGACGATGTGAAGCCGAGCAGGCGTTCACAGCTATCGTTCCAGGTCATGATGATACCGGTCTCGTCAATAAGAAAGGCAGCATTTGCGGTGGGCAGAGACATGAACATGCGAATGCCTTTCTGATCGAAGAGACTAAACTTGGACTCGCCAGGAACGCTTACGTTCCCTTACTCCGCATGTCCTGGATAGAAATCAATATCTTCAGACTGAGGTCCGCGGGGTTACAGGCTGTCCTGCCAAATCATTCAATGCCTACAAAATCTGCACTGCACGATGTATGGATCACTGCAGCACCTCATCCGACCACATCACGAAGACAGCCTGTTCGATGACCACTTGCGTGATTGCTTCGTTAGGCATCAGCTGAGGCGGAAGATGGGCGTCAAGGGAAAGCGAGATAAGCTGGAAATGCTCGGGATCCTCATCGTTCAATTTGAGCCAGTCGTCGCGTGCCACCGTTTTGCCTGTAGGCGCAGGCAACGTAAGCCAGAAACCTGTTTCTCTTTCCGCGATAACAACATAATGTTCGAGTCTCTTGGCCATATCTCATCCGATATCACTGACTGTCCAGGCTACCGATGATCCAGTCGGAAGGCGTCCTGGGATGTTAATCGTGTCTTGCCAATTTTTATGGATAGCCCTGTCTATTCAGGTTCTCATCGTTTGCCACATCGGGCACCCGCGTCCCTGGGAGCAAGGCAGGCGTCGCTGCGCATGGTTTCCAACTCAAGAAGCTGCCCGTATCTGCGGCACGCCGGCATGTATGGGACGACAGGACCCGCAAGATGAGTGCTTCGCTTATTCCATTCTTGAACATGTAGGCCCAGGCGTGTACTGATCCACATCGCATCTCCAGAAAGATACCGTTCCGTATGACCTGTTCCAGAAAATGGTCTTTTCGCTTGTTCATGGCGTTGCAAGTGAAGGTAAAAGTTCTGCGGATCCTATCGATCCTCTCTGGACTGGCACACGATTACTTTCTCGATCATATGGCGGATGTAATTGGCGCCAGCATCAATGAACCCTTTTTCGTCATCGTAGTCCAATCACCGAACGGCACTGCATGTGGCCGTAATGATTGACTTTTGATGGAGGAATGATGAGGAAGGAAACAATTGAATGGCTAGCGACTCTTCGTGCTAGAGCAGAAGAGCCCGGGATTATTTTCGTAGCAGTGCGTGCACGTTCCAGAAGCATTTTTATATATCCGGAAGAAATTCTTGATCGTACTGATGAGCAATTATTGGCTTTCATTCGCCACCGCCTTGCAAATGCCGCGAAGTCGTCGAAGTCAGAACCCGAGCACATTGAACGCTAGGACTTACCTGCGCCACAAAAAATTCGTTGCAAACAATATCTACTCGTATGCTGATAAGCAGGCATACGTCGGTTTTTAACCGAGCGCATCCGAAAGCTTTTTATGTGCCCGTGCAATGACAATGAGTCCTGCCAGTTCACGCGTAATCTGTGATAGCTGTTCACTTCTAACCTGGCACACTAAAATAGTTAATTGCTGTTTCAGTAGGTGGTTTCTCCGTCCAAGAAACTCCTTGGATTCGTGCCCTGCCAGTGCCCCGATAATCTGTTCCATCATGTCGTTCGTCGTCACTGCATTCATGTTTATCTCCGATCGGCAACATCCGGGGCGCTGTTCACGTGCGTTATGCAGACTGGATAAGCTTACACATTGTCTCATCAACTATTACTTGTAGTTACAACGAGTTTGATTTTGCGCAAGCTTTCGTGCCTTAATCAAGTTTCCAGTGGGATAATCAGCATCTTCCGATATGCAAGACGTTGATATTGTGTTAGAGCAGTGCTCTCGCTTGCTTTATTCATCAGATACCAGACTGTTCTTGACTGATTAACAATCTATGTTTCAATGCATAAATAACCATTCCACTCAGTCCGTGGGTGTGGAGGCAGGTTTGAATGGCCGTCTTGTGGGTGCTGACTGCTTTTTTACTGATCGAAACCCATCGGGCGATCTGTTCAATGCTGTATCCCCTGATGAGTAGAGAAAAAATTTCGAATTCTCGATAACTGAGCTTTATGTGAAAATGATCGTTCTCGCATAACTCGGCAGCAAGCTGTTGCCTGGCTGTGCTGCTCATGTATGTTCGCCCTTCAATTGTAGATGCGACGGCATGTTGAAGCTCCTGTGGGCTGCAGTCGAAATGGAGTACCGCGTGCACACCCAGGCGGCACAGGTGCGCAGGGGATGAAAACGTATCGCGGCGTGGCAGAACAATAATACGCGGGGGATTATCGATGGAACGAATCCTCTTGATGGTGGAGAGGATCAACAGGCCATCGGTCGGTTCCGCCAGCAGGATCGCCTGGAACTCCGCATGAATCATGGCAGCCGACAGTTCTTCCAAAGAGGAACAGTAACTCACTTCATACCCAGGATTTCCCGCATTGAGCAGGTACACCAGCCCCTCCCCCAGCAGGTGTTGCCCAGTCATGACAAGGATGCGGTCCATGGTTCAAGTACGCAGACAAAGATAATGGTGCCGGTATATTTCCCGACCGCCGGCTCCGGTAGGACGCTCACACGCGCGAGCGATGAGTGCTTCTGCATGCGAAAAAGCAATTTCGAATCGGTCAAGTGATGCCGTGAGCCAATGCATAACGGATGAGTTCGCTAAGATTCGACACGCCGATCTTCTGAAATACACGCACTTTGTGTGTGCTGATCGTTTTCGGGCTCAATAACAAATCTCTTGCGATCTGATTGATCTTGTCTCCGTGAAGTAGACGATAAAAAACGTCCAGCTCACGTTCGGACAAGCGGTGATGCGGTAATACTCTTTCGAATGGCGAAAGAGCCGCTACCAGGCGTTCTGCCAACGCCATACTGATGTGCAAGTGACCTGTCGAGACCTGCTCGATCGCGCTCAGCAATTCATCTTTTTCGCAGTCTTTTCTAAGAAAACCTTTTAAACCCGCGCGCAAGACGCGGACGCCGTATTTTTTCTCATCCAGGTCGGAGATCCCCAGAATAATCGTGCTCGCAGCGAGCTCGGCAATTTGTCGGATCAGAGTTTCTCCCGTCGCACCGCCCATCTTGGGTTCCAACAGCAATACGTCAGCTCGACAGTTTTTTAGCGCATTCAATAATTGAAAACGACTCGACGCTTCACCGACGACTTTGTATTTGTCTGAACGGTCGAGTATCGCCCTGATGCCGGCACGCAAGGTGTCATTCGGGTCTGCAATAAAAACTGTCGTCATAAGCTTTTCCCTCGAATTCGAGGAATTGATGTAGTCAGTTTAGACCGCTTTCCGCTAAAGCTTACGTGTTTTCCATTGTTTTAGATCAAGGAACATTCTAAATGCATAAGTCAGTATTCGTGAATATTTTTAGAAAAAAAGAAACCGGAAGTGTACGTTTTTAGTTGGCATAACTGAGCAGGAGGAAAAAATGAATTCTATAAGGAAAGAGCTATTGCATCGGCGGTATCAAATGAATGTGATTTTCCATTCACCGCTGCGGATCAGTCCAAAGATGCTGGATTTATATACAGCAGCCGATTCACTACTTAAACTGCACAGTTTCCGATCTGCTGTTGGAATGCGAGGCTGATATGGACACCTTATGTCATGATACCGCTGAGGTATTAGGTGTCGATATCTGTGCTTTGCGCGGATGTTCCGGGCGGCTTGACAGGCTTCGTTTTCCGCCAGGGGGCGTATTGTACGATTTAGACGAAGAGTTTCATGGAATTTACGTCGTTATTGAAGGAATTGCAAAAACGGTTTTGGTCATGAATGAGACCGAAGTCGTGACTGGCATAGCAACGCGGTCGGATGTATTGGGAGCGGATGCACTTCACACCACCACCTTTGTCACCAGGGCGGTTGCTGTCACGCCTTTAACGGTCGTGCGGGTACCGGCAAATGTGTTAAGTGAGCTTTTACGGGGCAGTCGCGCTTTTCGTGCAGCCCTCCATTTCAGGTTGGGCAAGGCGATTGCGGAAAGCCTCGACTTGATCAGACTTCTCGCGAAGGCGAGGTCCGAAGCGCGTATCGCTTTTTTCTTGCTGAAGCTTGCATCGAAGCTTGCCGAAGGGCGCGCTGCAACGCAGCCTTTCAATATCGGATTCACACGGGAAGAAATCGGATGCTATCTCGGGCTGACCGTCGAAACCGTCTCGAGAAAGCTGACCGCTCTCGCTGAAACAGGTTATGTCAAGGTGCGCGGGCGGCAAGTCAGGATCAGGAACTGGAAGGGTCTTGAGCGGGTGCGCAGCAAGCGGTCGCTGCATTGAGTAGGGCGTCCTCTGGTACAGATTGTGATGCGGGCCTTCTTTTCCGTTTGCAAAAGTCGTTGATCCCTGCGATTCGCCTGCTATCGCGCTTCTGTGCAGCGCCAGGAGATCGAATGGAGAATGTCTGCAGTGTATGTTGCGTAGCACCTCCTGCCTTATCGCCGTGTCGACTTACCTTGGCGGTGTAATATGAACGATGAACGAAAGATCAAGTTTTTTGTGGACTGGCGCGAGGACGAGAAGTCATCCATTGAAGTCGATCGTGCGCTGTATCTCCGCCAGTACTATGGCATCCTGTACGGGGTACGTTATCTCTTCCATAAAGGATTCACCTTGCGGATCGCATTTCGCGTATTGATTGCAGGGCGCAGGCGCATGGAAAAGCATACCTACTTGCCGATTTCCCGTCACGATGATCCTGCCGAGGACATACGCAGGTTAAGTTGATAGAAATTGGAAAGCTTCACCTGGGGCGCCAGGGATCGATACCACGCCACCGCTCGCGCTCCTGACCTGCTGGCAAGTGTGAGCGGGCCTGGCGGCTGGCGATTCTTGCCTGTTCAAATACCGGCCCCCACATTGGGTGCCCACCTTCGCTTGAGAGAAGCTCAAAGCCAGCGTCCATGCTGAATGCCTGGTCAAAGGCTTGCCGGCAGCTTACGTAATTTTCGATTACACAATAACTGAATGCCCTGTATTTTGCTGCTTCGACCCGCAGGACAACGGGAGCAGATTCCATCTCGGCGGAGCTGAATTGTTCGATTGCTTCCAGGTAGTCGCCCTTGTCATAAAGCCGGATTCCTTCAAGCATCGTATTTGCAGCTTTACGCACAAGATTATAATTGTACTGTTGTCCATCCGCATATTTGCCGATCGCATAGCCGTTCTCGGCTGAGTCCATTTCAGCGGTTTGTATGTTTGTGCAACCCAGCAATAGCGACAGCCCCAGGCCAGATAAATGATTCCGGTAACGGAAAAACATGTTCATTCTGACCGATCAGTAAAGTCCACTGCAATACGACGCACGCTGCCTGAAGCGTCGATCTGAAAAACCCGTTCTTCGGCATTCGGATTCTTGACACGAATCACATGGCGCCCAGCCGTTACTTTCAAGCGTTTCAATGGAGGGCTGACACCATGCGCGTTGCCATCCACGTAAATCACTCCCCAGGGCTGAATCTGCAGTTCTATGAAATCACTGCCCTCCGGTACCCGAGTCGTCTGGGGCTGTGCTGTTTCTTTCGGTTCTGCCAGGCTGGCACTTGGTCGAACAACAGGCCGGACGCTGTCGTTTGACGGGGCCGCGTGCACCTGCTTTGCTGGGTCTGGCTTCGCGTGTTTCTTCTCCCGTCTACCAGTGGTTGAAAGCATTGGTGCGCTTGTTGTCTGCGGCACGCTGATCCGTTCAGATTCCTTCACCCATGAGGTAGGTTCATCCAGAGGTAATGGCGCATCGACATTCGGCGTAGCGACATCCTTCGTTTCCATGGGCGGTCGCTCAGGTAATACCGGCTTCGTGGCAAGAGGCGATGCCTCGTCAACGCGTACCGTCGGGAGGCCTGCAGCCTCGGACGGCTTCGTCCTGGAATTGTCGGCGAATGGATCGTCGCCGGGCAGGTCCAGTTTGCCAAGGAAGATACCGAAGACAATCGCCGCACTGGCAGAAAGGGTCCATACGAGCCAGGGACGTCGGATTTCCGCAGGCTCATGTTGCCAGGACGAGGGCGAACCATGCAAGTAGGGCGAATGCCCAGCTGCTGGCAGGGCTGATCTTGACGTTATAGGGACGTCCTTCAGGCCAAGCATGCCCAGGATGGCACGAAGCTCTTCAATGGAGTGTGGACGCGCATCCGGATCACGGTCCATGCTCCTGTCAATCGCGGTGATCAGCGAATTACTATAGCCTGGCAATACGCGGCCTCGCAGGGGACGTATTGATCCAGGCTCGTGCGTAATGGCAAAGTGAATGACTTTTGCCAGCGCAGTCAAGTCGTCTGGCAGGTCTGGCTGACGATGGCCTTGGCTTACCAGTAATATAGCCTCGCCACTTTCGCGAACAAACACGGTATCAGGCGTTATGAGCTGGGGCGGCAATTGCATTGCATATTGACGCTCAAGAGTGTGCAATAACTGCCTCAGGATATTCCTGCACCATACCTCGTTAACTTGAGCAGGTTCATACTCGACAATTTCCGCGACAGTGCGGCCTCTGTCATTAGACGACCCAAGCGCCAGGGCGGCTTGAGCATTCATCCTGAAGAGGATTTTTTCAGTAAAATCAGACGTGATTTTATGCGTCATCTTGCAGCCTGGATAAACATTCGTCGAGCGGCTATAGTTGACCTTATCTGACGGATTTGACACGAACCTTGAGGCATCGCATAAGAAACAATCATTCAACCGTGCAGCCATCAATACGAATGAACAGTTTCTTTACTGAAAATTCGTGACTTGATTGCATTTTCATTACTTTATCGACGTAAAGGTCGTGTCTGCCACAACGGAACGACAGGCACCAGGGCGCCTAGAAGGTCATCGGTAACCTCAACATGACGGACACGTCTGGCGCATCGCGCGTTAGTCCGGCACCAAGGGACACATTGAGGGATCGAACGCGGTCGATGCGGTACGAGAACCCTACCATGGCAGTTCCAAGCTGAATACGCACGGCACCTGGCAGGTATTGTCCGTTCTGGCGCATCCGTGCAATGGAATTGTGCTCGTAGCCAAAGCTCACTGCGGATCTTTCGTCCAAAGCAATGCCCATGCCGACATTGACGCCAAATGCTGCACCGGGCTTGATCTCGCCAAGCGGTTCCTGCTCACCATTTAATACTGTGCGATTCACGTTCTGCCGCTTGAAATTATGCATGTAACTGAATGTGCCGAAGAAAATTGCCGGTTTGGATGGTAATAGCCAGGTTAGACTCGACTCAACAGCGCGGAATCCAGAGCCAGTGGGCAAGTCTAATGGAAGACCAGTCCGACCATTCACACCTGCCACGCAGCGTGTCGCACAGTCACTGACAACCTCGAATGGATCACGGCCTGTCCTCGACTTATAGCGCAGGCCACCGATGAAATATAACTTTCCAATACCGCCTTCGTTGAACTGATAACGCGTTGCTATCTCAACGTCGCCAAGATGCTTGCCGCTGCCTTCGAAAACATGCTCGTCACCAATGCCGACTGCAGGCGCGCTTCCATTGATGGTGTCGCTGCGATAAGCATAAGGAACTTTTATCTCCAGTTCGAGACGGTTGGTAACGCCATGCCGGACAGTCAAACTCGCCGCAGTGCTGTTTCGCCGGACTTCGCGTGCTTCGACAAAATTGGGCAACACTGGAATGACATTGAAGCCGACAATGGATGCCCGGGTACTCGACAAGTGGCTGAACTGAAGGGCTGGCTCGATCACATAATTCCCTGCGGGTGTCAGGATGCCAGGCTGGGGAAATATCGGTGCGATGTCAGAAGGGCGTCGTTCCGCAGGCGATGTCGTACCGGCTTGCATGCCTTGTGCCTGTGACGCAGCCGAGCAAGCTGCAATCAAACCGCCAACGAGCAATACTGAAGACGACATGGACGTTCGCATGGCTTTTCCTCTAGAAATTGATGCGTTGACGAAACGCATGGTGTTTTACTCGTCTTGCATAGGCAATCATCCTATGAAACCTCTACAGGAAGGAGATAAGCGAGGTAGATTTGAGGCAGATCAATATTTCTGTAGAAAGTGTAGTAGCGAATCAATTCATGCATTGTTAGCTGAATTGTTCTGTGGATGCAAATGCCAGCAAGATCGATCGTTGCTGGCAGGCATTGGGTCAGGAAGGGGGCGAAGTCAGACTGAAGAACTGCTTGTCGCGATATCGTATATAAATTCTGGAACGCCAGGAGGATGGCGCTATTCATATGCGCTGGGTATTGCTGAGTTGGCGTGCAAAAGCTAGGTATGGCCTGGGCTTGAAATCGGTGCATATTGCAGAGGGCTGCCATCGATAAGTTCTTGCAGCCCGCGGATTTCAGACAATAGCGTTTGCTCTCGAAACTTGTCTGCAGCATTCTGCAAAGCAATGTAATGCAGTTCTTCAATCTTTTTTTGGAGGCGGTATCTCAGCCATTGATATTGGAGACGAATCCGATACTTACGGTAAAGGGCGTGCATGGCGTTCTCCTCAGTATGGAAATAAGACTAACTTCCATTAAGCCCTATGTTCTGATCCCCCTCAAAAGATTGCCTATTGCATCTCGGAGAAACATGCAAAACTAGTTAGGCAGATTCTGAATGTTATTTAGGGAAATGCTTAATACAGATGAGCTCATAGGCTCCCTGCATTCCATCGAAATGGTCCAATAGGCGGATATCCATGCCGGCAAGCGTACAGTACGATGGCACGGATGCACACGCAGGTTTGCCGCATTAATCCTATACAGAAGAACATATGCGATACCACTAAAAAAATCGGCCCGATCGAGAAATCGATCGGGCCGCGACATATACATCAGGGCGCCACGAAGCGCCGGCCAGGAAATAAGGTCGGACTTACGCCGCCGCGCTTTCCTGCTTTTCCGGCAGCGCCACCTGGTCGTCCACGCTAAACTGGTAGTCCTTGAACACGTGCTCGGCAGACAGGATCTGGTAGGAACCGTCGGCCAGCTTGTGGGTCGTGTCCTTCAGGCGGTAGGTGAAGTGGCCGCAGGTCCAGCAATTGTAGTTGCGCATGTGCGTACACAGGCAGGTCTTGTCCATCACCGGCGGGTTTTTCACGTCCGGATTGGCCAGCACTTCGCGGTTATACGAATTGATGTAGGCGCAATTGCCGGTCGCGTCCAGCAGGTAGCCGTAGGATTCGCAGCCCGGGCGGATGCCGGAACCGATCGCCGGCGTGCTTTTCAGCATGCGCATCGGGTAGCCGGTCGGCGAGATGCCGTTGACGATGATGTCTTCTTCGCTGGCGCGGAAGTATTCCTGCTTCACGCTGTCGGGCATGCCGCACTCGTGGGTCACGGTAAAGCGGGTCGCCACCTGCACGCCGCCCACGCCTTTTTCCAGGAAGCGCACGGCGTCGGAGCCGGTGAACACGCCGCCGGCCGCGATCAGCGGGATATCGATGTTTTCTGCGCGCATGTAGGCGAGGATTTCATCGATGATGGTGTGCAGGTCGTATTCTTTCCAGTCGAAGCCGAAGCCCAGGTGGCCGCCGGCCAGGGGGCCTTCGACGATGATGAAATCGGGCGGGCGGTTCAGCTTGGCAACCTTGCGCAGGAACAGTTGCAGCGCGCGCACCGAGGACACGATGATGCCCAGCTTGGCTTCGCGGAAACGCGGGTGGTCCTTGATCAGCTCGAAGGAACCCAGGTGCAGGCCGGCCGACATGGTGATGCCGTCGATGCCGGCGTCGAGCGCCGAGGCCAGGCGGGTGCGCAGGGTTTCCTTCGGTGCGTTCATGGTCAGCTTTTCCATGACGTTGACGAAGATCAGGCCATCGCCCTTTTTCGCCGCCATGGTGGCGCCCACGTGCAGGCGGGTCGCCTCGGCCAGGCGCTCGAGGTCGAACTGCACCACGGCCTTGTCCATGTTGTTGATGTTGAACTTGTAGAGCTTGGTCTTGTCCTTGACGAAGGTGGTATCGAACTTGCGGTCCGACACGTCCTGCACCATGGCGTCCGAGATGTGGCCAATGCCGCCGAGGCGCGCCGCTTCTAGCGCCAGCTCGGAGGTCGAGATGTCCACGCCCATCCCGCCGATCATGATGGGCACGTATTCCTTGTTGCCCAGACGCAGGCGGAAATCATCTACACGTTTCATTGCTATCCTTAACACTACCGAATGTGCGCTCGTTCAATCTGGCGACGCCAAATCCGGAACGAGTTTATGCGGCCTCAATTCTACCCCAGCTCATTGTGGGTGAGGCGTATGAAAGGACTGCGGCGCCGACCTGGCCGCAGTCCCGCTGCTGTCCCGTGACCGCTCAGTCGCGGAAGTTGTTGAACGCCAGCGGCAGGTCTTGCACGTCCTTGCGCAGCAGGGCGATGGCTTCCTGCAGGATGTCGCGGTCCTTGCCGGTCACACGCACGGCCTCGCCCTGGATGCTGGCCTGGACCTTCATCTTGCTTTCCTTGATCAGCTTGGTGATCTTCTTGGCGTCTTCGGACTCGATGCCGTTGCGCACCTTGATCACCTGCTTCACCTTGTCGCCGCCGATTTTCTCAACCTTTTGTTCGTCGAGGAAACGCACGTCGACCTTGCGCTTGCTCATTTTATTGATGAGCACATCGCGCACCTGGCCGAGCTGGAAGTCGGAGTCGGCGAACAGCGTCAGTTCGCGTTCCTTCTGCTCGACCTTGGCCGAGCTGCCCTTGAAGTCGAAGCGGGTGGTGATTTCCTTGTTCGATTGCTCGACGGCGTTCTTGACTTCGACCATGTCTGCTTCGCAGACCACATCAAACGATGGCATGGTGTTTTTCCTTATAGCTGCTGTATTTGTAAGTGGCGGTATTTTAACGGACAAGCCCCTGTGCGAGGATGGTTTTTGCCTTGGCGCAGCACCTTGGCTCTATAATTCCCCCGATTCCAGCCTCGTCCACCAGCGCTCATGCCGCCCATTCTCTCCATCGAACACGACGTTTCCCTCCAGCCTTTCAACACCTTCGGCCTGCCGGCCCGGGCGCGCCATTACCTGCGCATCACCGATCCGGCCCAGCTCGACAGCCTGCGCACCGATGCCGCCACCGCCGGCCTGCCGCGCTTCGTGCTCGGCGGCGGCAGCAATGTGCTGCTCACGCATGACGTCGCGGCGCTGGTGCTGCACATGGCGATTCCCGGGCGCGAGATCGCCGGCGAAGAAAACGGCGCCGTGCTGGTGCGCGCCGGCGCCGGCGAGAACTGGCATGGTTTTGTCGAATTCACCCTGGCGCAGGGGCTGGGCGGGCTGGAAAACCTGTCCCTGATCCCGGGCACCGTGGGCGCCGCGCCGATCCAGAACATCGGGGCCTATGGCCTGGAAATCAAGGATGTGTTCCATTCGCTCACGGCCTACGACCTGGCGACGGGGACGCAGCGCGTGCTGCGCGCGGCCGATTGCCGCTTCGGCTACCGCGACAGCATTTTCAAGCATGCCGATGGGGCGAACCTGGTGGTGCTGGACGTGACCTTCGCCCTGCCGCGCGCCTGGCAGCCGAACCTGCGCTACGCCGAACTGGCGAATGCGCTGCAGGAAGCGGGCATCGCCGAACCGACGCCCCGGCAGGTGAGCGAAACGGTGGTGGCGATCCGGCGCCGCAAGCTGCCCGATCCGGCAGTGATCGGGAATGCGGGCAGCTTCTTCAAGAATCCGGTGGTCACGAGCGAGCAGTGCGCGGCGCTGCTGGCGCGCTTTCCGACGCTGGTGCACCACGCGCAGGCGGACGGGAGCGAGAAGCTGGCGGCCGGCTGGCTGATCGACCAGTGCGGCTGGAAAGGGCGCAGCATAGGCGCGGCCGGGGTGTATCCGAAGCAGGCGCTGGTGCTGGTGAATAATGGCGGGGCGAGCAGGGCGGAAGTGCTGGCGCTGGCCAGGGCGATCCAGGCGGATGTGCTGGAGAAGTTCGGGGTCGAACTGGAGCCGGAGCCGGTGTTCGTCTAAGGCTGGTGTTGCTTTTGTAGGGTGGACTCCCGAGTCCACGCGGTACGTCATTTGATCGGTCGAACAACAGACAGCAGACTGCAAGCCGACGCGCCTTCTTGCAGAGACCAGGAGTGCTCACAGGCTGTACAGCGTGGACTCGGGAGTCCACCCTACAACGACAAATCCAGTCAGCCGCGCAGCGCCATCACCCGGTTGCGCCCGCGCGCCTTGGCCGCTTCCAGCGCCTCGTCCGCACGCTCGAGCAGCGTTTCCAGCCCGGCATCCTCGGCCGGCACGCTCGACGCCACGCCGATCGACATCGTCACCACGCGCCGCTCCGGCGCCGGATGCGACAGCGCCAAACGTTCGAGCGAGGCGCGGCAGGCTTCGGCCACGCGCACCGCGCCGTCCAGGCTGGTGTCGGGCAGCATGATCGCAAACGCCTTGCCGCTGTAGCGCGCCGCCAGGTCGGACGGGCGCTTCAGCTGCCCGACCAGCAGGCCGGCCAGCTTCTTCAGGCACAAGTCCCCGGCATCCTGGCCCAGGCGCTCGTTGAACTGGTCGAAATGGTCGACGTCGCAGACCAGCACCGACAGTGGCTGGCCGTTGCGGCGCGCGCGCTGCCATTCGTTCTGGGCCACGTGGTCGAAGCGGCTGCGGCTGGCCACGCCGGTCAGGGCGTCGAGCCCGGCAAGCTGCTCGATCTCGACCTGGGCGCGGGCCAGGGTGGCCTCGCTCGCACGCAGGCGGCACACGGCGGCGTCGCGCTGCTGGCGCGCCAGGTGGGCATCGGCATGGTAGCGCACGCGCGCCAGCAATTCGGTGCGCGCCGGCAGGTGCGCCAGGTAATCGGTGGCGCCGGCGGCAAAGGCCGCCTCCCGACCCGCCGCCTCGGCCTGCGGCGCGATCACCAGCAGCGGCACGTCCTTCAGCACGTCGCTCTTGCGGCAGGCATGGACGAAGCCGCCGCCATCCTCGTACCCGTGCAGGGCCTGCAGCAGCACCGACGGCGCCAGCGCGGCGGCGCGCTCGCGCGCCTCGGACTGGTCGGCCTGGTGCAGTTCGACGCCGTCGACGCCCGACAGGGTTTCGGCCAGGGCGGCGGCAACGGGCGATGCGCTGCCGACCAGCAGCACGCGGCAGGGAAGACTGGAGGGGAACTCGCTGTCGGATATCATCGATGGAGAAGGGTTAATCGGAAGACGCTCATTTTACCCTGCGGCATTGACATTTGGTTTGCAAGTCGATGCCAGCGTCGGTTCGGCCCAACAGTGCGCAGGCCCGCGCGATCGTCTATGCTCCTGTTCATGATCATCCTGGAGACAAGCATGAAAGCCATCGTTACCGGACATACCAAAGGTTTGGGCGCCGCCATCACGCAGGAACTGCTGGAGCGCGGCATTCCCGTACTGGGGCTGGCGCGCGGCCGTTCGCCGGACGCCGCCACGCGTTACCCCGGCCTGCTCACCGAGATCGAACTCGACCTGTCGGACAGCGCGGCCTTTGCGGCCTGGCTGGGCCGCGGCGAAGTGGGCGCCTGGCTGGCCGGCTGCGGCACCGCGCTGCTGGTGAACAATGCCGGCATCGTGTCGCCGGTCGGCCCGCTGGCCGGGCAGGACCCGCTGCAGGCGATCCGCGCCGTCACCCTGAACGTGGCGGCGCCGCTGGCGCTGGCGGCGAGCGTGGTGGCGGCAACGGTCGGCGCCGAGCGCCGCATCCTGCACGTGTCTAGCGGCGCGGGGCGCTCGGCCTATCCCGGCTGGAGCGTGTACTGCGCCACCAAGGCCGCGCTCGACCGCCATGCCGAGGCGGTGCTGCTCGATGGCGACGCCACCGTGCGCGTGTGCAGCCTGGCGCCGGGCGTGATCGACACCGGCATGCAGGCCGAGATCCGCGCCACCGGCGAAGACCGCTTCCCGCTGCGCGAGCGCTTCGTGCAATTGAAGGAGCAGGGCGGCTTGTCCTCGCCCGAGGACTGCGCGCGCAAGCTGGTGGCGTATCTGCTGGCCGACGGCTTCGGCAGCCAGGCGGTGGCGGATTTGCGCGAGGTGTAAGGCTGCCCGAAACCTACTTCATCCATTTCCCGAGCACATAGCGAAACCCGAATGCGTCGCCGGTATCGTGCAGGATGTCGTCGCGCGTCACGGTGTGGGTCGCTGCATCGGGCTGCCGGTCGTCGACCGAGATGAAGTAGGACGCCTGGTGCAGCGCCCACCCCTGCTGCGCAAGCGCGTACCTGGCCGTCAGGTGGCACTGCACGCGGATGGGCATCAGGCCCGTGGAGGCCGCCGCTTCTTCCTGGGTGTCGAAGCCTTCGGACTGCGTGATCTCGACGGTGAACCTGGCAAGCGCCTGTGGCGGGCCAGGCGGCCTGGGCTTGAGGAGTTCGTGGCTGACGAAGCTGCGCTTGAAGTATTGCTTGAACCATGTCCTGGTGTCGTCGTTCCACCGTACATGCACCGACGATGCGTCGAGCGCGGCTTCTGCAACAAAGGCGCCGAAGGCATCGGCGGCGGACGAGGTAGTCGGCGCAGATTTGGCCGCGCCTGGCTTGCCTGTCGTCGGCGCCGCGGTGGCCGTGGATGCTGCCAGGCACAGAAACAATAGAACGGTACGGGTCATGGCAATGTGGCCGGCACTATCCGGGCGTATGGTCAGATGCCGAGTATAGCCAGCAAGCGATGCCGGAAGTCTCGCGAATTGTTGCGCGCGCATCGGGCGGAAGGCCCGAGAACCGCGGCCAGGCGACCGCGCGTCATGGCCATCACGCCATGTGCCGCAGCGAGGCCAGGCCGTGGCGTTCGCGCGCCCGCGTGCACTTGTCGTCGCCGATCTGGACTTCGCGGCAGGGGCTGGGGCGGGCCTCATAGACGCCGCAGGCCATCGGGCCGGCGCTGCCGCGGCCGAGGGCGGCGCAGCGCGGCGCGGCGGCGTTGGTGCCGATCATGCAGGCGATGTGCGGCGTGACGCGTTCGGTCAAATCGTCGGGCAGGGCCAGGGCTTCGGCCCAGTAGAACGAGACGCGAAAGCTCATGCAGCAGGCGCCGCAGGACAGGCAGGGGTTGTCGCTGATGTCGTTCATGGCCGTGGTCGTAAAAACAATATTTTACCCACGTGCGCGGTTTTGTAGGGTGGCTCCCCCGGTTCGACGACATAAAAAAAGCCGCCCGAAGGCGGCTTCTCATTCATCAGCAGCGAGCTTGTTGGCCGCCTTATTGCCCGCGCTTTGCGCGCGCCTTGGCAGCAATGCGCATGCGCAGCGCGTTCAGCTTGATGAAGCCGCCCGCATCCGCCTGGTTGTAGGCGCCGCCGTCTTCGTCGAACGTGGCGATGTTCATGTCGAACAGCGAATCGGTCTTCGAGTCGCGCGACACCACGATCACGTTGCCCTTGTAGAGCTTCACGCGCACCCAGCCGTTCACGGTCTGCTGGGTGTGGTCGATCAGCGTCTGCAGCGCAACGCGTTCCGGCGCCCACCAGTAGCCGTTATAGATCAGCGAAGCATAACGTGGCATCAGGTCGTCCTTCAGGTGCGCCACTTCGCGGTCCAGGGTGATCGACTCGATTGCACGGTGCGCGCGCAGCATGATGGTGCCGCCCGGCGTCTCGTAGCAGCCGCGCGACTTCATGCCGACGTAGCGGTTTTCCACCAGGTCGAGGCGGCCGATGCCGTGCTTGCCGCCGACGCGGTTCAGTTCCGTCAGCACTTCGGCCGGGCTCATGCGCTTGCCGTTCAGGGCCACGATGTCGCCCTTCTCGTATTCGATGTCGAGGTACTCGGCTTCGTTCGGCGCCTGCTCCGGGCTCACGGTCCAGCGCCACATCGATTCCTCGGCTTCGGCACTCGGGTTTTCCAGGTGCCGGCCTTCGAAGGAGATGTGCAGCAGGTTGGCGTCCATCGAGTAGGGCGCGCCGCCGTTCTTGTGCTTCATGTCCACCGCGATGCCGGCGTCTTCCGCGTACTTCAGCAGCTTCTCGCGCGACAGCAGGTCCCATTCACGCCATGGAGCGATGATCTTGACGTCCGGCTTGAGCGCGTAGGCGCCCAGTTCGAAGCGCACCTGGTCGTTGCCCTTGCCGGTCGCGCCGTGCGAGATGGCGTCGGCGCCGGTGGCGTTGGCGATCTCGATCAGGCGTTTCGCGATCAGCGGACGCGCGATCGAGGTGCCCAGCAGGTACTCGCCTTCGTAGACGGTGTTCGCGCGGAACATCGGGTACACGAAGTCGCGCACGAATTCTTCGCGCACATCGTCGATGTAGATGTTCTCCGGCTTGATGCCGAACTTGATCGCCTTGGCGCGTGCCGGTTCGAGTTCTTCGCCCTGGCCGAGGTCGGCCGTGAAGGTGACGATCTCGCAGCCGTAATTGTCTTGCAGCCATTTCAGGATGACGGAGGTGTCGAGGCCGCCGGAGTAGGCGAGAACTACTTTTTTGATGTCGCTCATTGGTGTTCCAGTGTGGAGGGAGGGGAGGTCGGTCAGCCGGCCCGCCTTTCCTGCTGGGGGCAGGAAGGGCGGCCGACGATCAAACAAAGGGTGCTGCTTTCAAAGGGTACTGCTTAACAATCCCGGGTATTTTACTTGTCTTCGATGCGGCCGAGCAGCAGGTATTCGATCAGCGCCTTCTGCACGTGCAGGCGGTTCTCGGCTTCGTCCCAGACCACCGACTGCGGGCCGTCGATGACCTCGGCCGCGACTTCCTCGCCGCGGTGGGCCGGCAGGCAGTGCATGAACAGCGCGTCCGGGGTGGCGCGCGCCATCTTGGCGGCGTCCACGATGAAGCCGTCAAAAGCCTTCAGGCGCTCGGCGTTTTCCTTCTCGAAGCCCATGCTGGTCCACACGTCGGTACTGACCAGGTGCGCGCCCTCGCAGGCATCGGCCGGGTTGTCGAACAGGGTGTAGCGGCTGGTGCTCACCAGGCTCGGGTCGAGGTCATAGCCCTTTGGCGTGGCGATGTTCAAGTGGAAGCCGAACACTTCGGCCGCCTGCAGCCACGAGTACAGCATGTTGTTGGCGTCGCCGATCCAGGCCACGGTCTTGCCGGTAATCGCGCCGCGGTGCTCGTGGAAGGTGAAGATATCGGCCAGCACCTGGCAAGGATGGTGTTCGTTGGTCAGGCCATTGATGACCGGGACGCGCGAGTGCGCGGCGAAGCGCTCGATGATGTCCTGGCCGAAGGTGCGCACCATGATGATGTCGCACATGCGGCTCATCACCTGGCCCGCGTCTTCCACCGGCTCGCCGCGGCCCAGCTGGCTGTCGCGCGTGTTCAGGTAGATCGCGGCGCCGCCCAGCTGGTGCATGCCGGCCTCGAAGGAGAGGCGGGTGCGCGTGGAGCTCTTCTCGAACACCATCACCAGCGTGCGATCGACCAACGGGTGGTAGACCTCATAGGCCTTGAACTTGCGCTTGATGACGGTCGCGCGCTCGATCACGTAATTGAATTCGTCGAGCGTGAAGTCGGAGAACTGCAGGAAGTGCTTGATCGGTTTGGAGCCTGGCATATCGTTGTTCGCTTGTCTGTTATCCCTTCGATTATAAGGGCTTTTGTTTTTCGCGTGGCCTCGGGGAACTACCTACCTTAATACAGCGTCTGCGCCGACTCGTGCAGCAGCTGCGCATACAGCTCGTGCCGATGCTTGGCGATCTTCCCGGCGGCTACCGCATCGAGCACCGCGCACTGCGGCTCGGCCAGGTGGCGGCAGTTGTAGTACTTGCAGCCGCCGAGATAAGGCTTGAACTCGACGAAGGCGCGCTCCAGCATGCCTTCGCTCAGGTGGTACAACCCGAACTCCTGGAAGCCCGGCGAATCGATGATCGCCGCGCCGCCCGGCAGCCAGTACAGCCGCGTAAAGGTAGTAGTGTGCTTGCCGGTATCGAGCGCCGACGAGATTTCGCGCACGGCGATGTCGGCATCCGGCACCAGCAAATTGATGAGCGAGGACTTGCCCATGCCCGACTGGCCGATGAAGATCGACGATTGCCCCGCCAGCAGCGGCTGCAGCACGGCCAGCGCATGTTCCGGATTGGCGCGCGCCGAGACTTCGTGCACCGGATAACCCAGCGCGCCATACACGGCGGCGCGTTCGCGCGCGCGCGGCAGCAAATCGGCGACGTCGGTCTTGTTCAGGATGAGATGGGCCTCGATGCCGGCCGCCTCGGCCGCCACCAGCGCACGCGAGACCAGGTCGTCGGCAAAACCCGGTTCGGTCGCCACCACGATGAACAGGCGCGAGATGTTCGCCGCCAGCAGCTTCGATTTGTACTGGTCGGAGCGGTAGATCAGGGTGGTGCGGTCGGCGATCTTTTCGATCACGGCCTGGTCGTTCGAGGTCTGCTTCAGGTGGACCACGTCGCCGACCGCCACGTTGGTCTTCTTGCCGCGCGTGACGCACTGAAATTTGGCGCCGTCGACATCGGCCAGGTAGTGGCGGCCGTGGGCCGCGATGATGGTTCCAAGCATGCTCATGCGCGGCGTTCCTCGTAGATTGCGTCGGCTTTCGCAGCGCAGATAAAGTCGTTCATCGACACGGCATTGCCGGCCGAATGGGTGGTAAAGGCGACCAAGCAGTGGCGGTAGCGCACGCGCAGTTCGGGGTGGTGGTCTTGCTGGTGGATCATCGCGGCCAGGGCATCGACGAAGGCGATGGTCTCGTGGTAATCGGTGAAGGCGTACTCGCGCTCGATGCGCTTGCCAAGCAGGCGCCAGTCCGGCAGCGCGGCCAGGTGCGCGTTCACGGCGCCGGCGTCGAGCGCCGGCGCACCATGCACGCAATGCTGCTCAACCAGCTTCATGCCGCCGCCGCATTCAGGTGTGCAATCCGGACAGAGGCCGGCGGATGCGAATCATAGAAAGCAGAGTGCAGCGGATCCGGCGTCAGCGTCGAGGCATTGTCCTCGTACATCTTGACCAGGGCCGAAACCAGGTCGTCGGCACTGCTGTGCTTTGCCGCAAAGGCATCCGCCTCGAACTCGTGCTTGCGCGAGGTGATGGCGCTCAGCGGGCCGAGCACGAAAGTAAAGATCGGCAGCACCAGCATGAACAGCAGCAGGGCCATGGCGTCGTTCGGCGCGCCCAGCATCGGCGTCACGCCCAGGCCGGTGTAGAACCAGCTCTGCTCCTTCAGGTAGCCGAGCAGGGCCAGGAAGCCCAGCGACAGCGCGAACATGACGACCATGCGCTTGACGATGTGGCGCAGCTTGAAGTGGCCGAGTTCATGGGCCAGCACGGCCTCGATTTCCTGCGGCGCCAGGCGCTCGATCAGGGTGTCGAAGAAGACGATGCGCTTGGCCGCACCGAAGCCGGAAAAATAAGCGTTGCCGTGGGCGCTGCGGCGGCTGCCGTCCATCACGAACAGTCCCTTGGATGCAAAGCCGACGCGCGCCATCAGGCCTTCGATGCGTGTCTTGAGGCTGGCGTCGGCCAGCGGCGTGAACTTGTTGAAGAGCGGGGCGATGACGGTCGGGTACAGCACCATCATCAAGAGCTGGAAGCCGCTCCACACGCACCAGGCCCAGAACCACCACAGCGAGCCGGTGGTCTCCATGAGTTTCAACACGACCCAGATGAGCGGCAGGCCGATGGCGGCGCCGAGCAGGGTGCCTTTCACCAGGTCGGCCAGCCACAGGCCAGGGGTCATCTTGTTGAAGCCGAAGCGCTCCTCGAGCACGAACTGGCGGTAGTAATCGAAAGGCAGGTCGAGCACACCGGAGATGGCGGCAAACGCGATCACCAGCAGGATCTGATGTAGCATCCCGGGGCCGGCCAGCGGCAGCAGGGCGCTGGAAATGGCCTGCAGCCCGCCGAGCAGGGTGAAGCCGATCAGCACCAGGCCGCCCCACAGCAGCGCCACAATGCCGAAGCGGGTCTTGGCCACGGTGTAGTCGGCCGCCTTCTGGTGCGTCTCGAGCGAGACTTTGGACGCGAATTCGCCGGGCACGCTGGCGCGGTTGCGCAGCACGTGCCGGACCTGGCGGTTGGCCAGCCAGAAGCGCAGGCCGAGCGTCAGCACGAAGAAAACGACGAACAAGACCGAAAACGCAAGTGAAGACATTCTGTGCCTGTGAGAAAATGCAGGATTGTTTAAGGCAAAGAGAGAATTATGTCACAAGCTAACGAATCCACTGTATCGGACAACCCGGCGGGCAACCCATCGGCCAACCCTGCTGCAGCCCCCCAGCGTCCGAACGAGATGAACCTGGTCTGGGTGGACATGGAAATGACCGGCCTCGATCCGGACAACGACCGCATCATCGAAGTGGCTGTCGTCGTCACCGACGCCGACCTGAACGTGATCGCCGAAGGCCCGGTGTTCGCCATCCACCAGTCCGACGAAACCCTGGACAAGATGGACAACTGGAACAAGGGCACCCACGGCAAGTCGGGCCTGATCGACCGCGTCAAGGCGTCGACCGTCACCGAAGCCGATGCCGAAGCCCAGCTGATCGCCTTCCTCAAGCAGTACGTCCCGGCCAACAAATCGCCGATGTGCGGCAACTCGATCTGCCAGGACCGCCGCTTCATGGCGCGCGGCATGCCGAAGCTGGAAGCCTTCTTCCACTACCGTAACCTGGACGTGTCGACCCTGAAGGAACTGTGCCGCCGCTGGAAGCCGGAACTGGCCTCGGGCTTCAAGAAGCACCAGAAGCACACCGCCCTGGCCGACATCATCGAGTCGGTCGAGGAACTGAAGTACTACCGCGAGCACTTTATTAAATTGTAATGCGCAAGCTGTAATGCGTAAGCCGTAACCCCCGCCCCATCCGTGCATCGTGCAGCGGACATCATGTGAGAAAATGTCAATATGCACGGATTCTTGCGGGCTGCCCATGACGCGGCCCCCGCCAGCCTGCGCGCCCTGATCGGCGCGCACGACTGGCGGCATTCTCCCCTCGGACATCCCGACGACTGGCCGCCCCAACTGGCGACCGCCGTCGCGATGGCGCTCGACTCGGCGCTGCCGATGTTCATCGCCTGGGGGCCGGACCTGCGCATGCTGTACAACGACGCCTATGTGCAGATGCTGGGCGAACGCCATCCGGCGGCATTGGGCGAGCCCTTCCAGCGCGTCTGGTCCGATGCCTGGCCCCAGCTGGTGCCGATCATCGACCGCGCCCTGTCCGGCAAGGGTGTCCATTTCGAAGACCTGGAAATCCCCATCGTGCGCAACGGCGCGCGCGAGCCGGCCAATTTCACCTTCTCGTACTCGCCGCTGCACGACGGCGCCGGGCGCGTGGCCGGCATGTACTGCACCGCCGTCGAAACCACCGAACGCCTGCGCGCCGAGCGCCGCGGCGCGCTCGAACTGAAGCTGTCCGACGCCCTGCGCCCGCTGCACGCGCCGGCCGAGGTGCTGGCCACCGCCGGCGCCCTGCTGGGCGAGGAGCTCGACCTGGCGCGCGTGCTGTACGGCGAGGTCGATGCCGAAGGCATGCACTTCACGCTGGCCAGCCAGTGGCTGCGCCCGGGTACGCCCGGCCTGTCGCAGGCCAGCTACCGGATCGACGACTTCGGTCCCGGGCTCGGCGCCGCCCTGCGCGCAGGCGAGACCGTGGTCATCGACAATGCCGCGCTCGATGCGCGCACCGCCGACTGGCCGGTACGCTTTCACGAGGAGGGCATCGGCGCGCTGGTGACGGTGCCGCTGGTGCGCGCCGGCCGCCTGGACGCCTTCCTCAGCATCAACCGCGACGCGCCGCATCGCTGGAACGCGGACGAACTGCGCTTCACGCGCGACACCGCCGAACGCACCTGGACCGCGCTCGACGGCGCGCGCACCCAGGCCGCGCTGCGCGCCGAACGCGACCGCAGCCGCTACATCTTCGACACCATCGGCGAAGGCTTCGCGCGGCTCGACCGCGACTGGCGCATCGTCGAAATGAATGCCGAGGGCCTGCGCATCTGCCACCTGAGCCTGGACCAGGTGGTCGGCCGCACGCACTGGGAACTGTTCCCCGAATCGGCCGATGACGAGGCCAGCCTCATGCTGCGCCGGGTGATGGAAGGGCGCCGCGCCGGCGCCGCCGAGTACCAGCTGCCGCCGGTCGACGGGCGCTGCGGCTGGAACGAGATCCGTGCCTTTCCGATGCAGGACGGCGGCATCGCGATCTTCTTCCGCGACATCACCGACCGCAAGCTGGCCGAGGAAAAGCTGAAGGCGGCCGACCAGCGCAAGGACGAATTCCTGGCCATGCTGGCGCACGAGCTGCGCAACCCGCTGGCGCCGATCAAGTCGGCCGCCATGCTGCTCGACATGGGCATGCTGAACGAAACCCGGGTGCGCCAGAGCAGCGCCATCATCGGGCGCCAGGTGAAGCACATGACGCGCCTGGTCGACGACCTGCTCGACGTGTCGCGCGTGACGCGCGGCCTGATCGTGCTCGACAAGGCCGTGCTCGACGTACGCAGCATCGTCGACGAGGCGGCGGAGCAGGTCCGTCCGCTGCTGCTGGCGCGGCGCCAGACCCTGGGCGTGCACCTGCCTGCCGTGCCCCTCAGCGTGCAAGGCGACCGCGCGCGCCTGGTGCAGGTGCTCGCCAATCTGCTGAACAACGCCGTCAAGTACACGCCCGAGGAATGCGCCATCGACATCGAGGTGCGGCACAAGGACGGCATGCTGGAACTGGCCGTGTGCGA
Organism: Massilia sp. IC2-278; assembly: GCF_020708045.1. GTDB lineage: Bacteria > Pseudomonadota > Gammaproteobacteria > Burkholderiales > Burkholderiaceae_D > Telluria. The sequence continues at coordinate 85,871 of NZ_JAJFES010000016.1, read as the reverse complement.
CGAGGGCATCGGCATGGAGCAGGAACTCACCGAGCGCGCCTTTGACCTGTTCGCCCAGGCCAAGCGCTCGAGCGACCGTTCGCAGGGCGGGCTGGGATTGGGCCTGGCGCTGGTGCGCAACCTGGTCGAACTGCACGGCGGCAGCGTTGCCTGTGCCAGTCCGGGGCCGGGGCGGGGCAGTATCTTTACCGTGACACTGCCGCTGGCCACGCCGGTCGCCGTGCCCGATACCGCGCCCGCCGGCGCCGCGGCATCGGGCGGGCCATTGCGGGTGATGGTGGTGGACGACAACGTCGACGCCGCCGAGACCCTGGCCATGCTGCTCGATGCGGCCGGGCACGCGGTGGAAGTGGAGCACGATTCGCGCCGCGCGCTGGAGCGCGCGCGCGCGGCGGCGCCGGACGTGTTCCTGCTCGATATCGGCCTGCCCGAAATCGACGGCAACGAACTGGCGCGGCGCCTGCTGGCCCAGCCCGAGACGGCGGACGCGGTGCTGATCGCCGTGTCGGGCTATGGCCAGGAGCAGGACAAGCGCGCCGCGCGCGAGGCGGGATTCCGGCATCACCTGGTCAAGCCGGTGGATTTCGACCAGCTGGCGGAGTTGCTGGCCGACGTGCGCGGCGCGCCGGCGTGAAGCACCTGCGGCACCGGCGGCGTATCCGTAGGGTGGACGGCTCTGCCTGTAACGCCTGAGGTACCCGCGCCGCTTGCGCCGTCCACGCGTCGATCGCTAACGTATTAGCAATCGCCGGCCGCCCTTACCGCATCTGCGTGTAATTCACCGGTACGAAGCGATACCCCTTGCCCTCGGCCCGCAGATGCCCCAGCCCCGGGAACTGCAGATGCGCGCCGCCGACCAGTGATCCATCCTTGGCCGCCATGTCGAACAGCTTCTTGCGCGCCGCCGCTGCCGCCTTCTGGTCGCCGTCGAAGCCGATTGTCACCGCCGGATTCTCGAACTGCACCGCCGCCACGTGGATCAGGTCGCCGATCAGTATCATCTTCTGCCCGCCACTCTCGACGACGAAGGTGGTGTGCCCCGGCGTATGCCCATGCCCGCCCAGCGCGCGGAAGCCCGGCGATACCTCGACATCGCCCTCGAAGGTCTTGAAGCGGCCGGCCTTGACGTAAGGGTCGAGCGCGGCCATCGCGTTCTTGAACGTGTCCTTGCCGTCGGCCGGCGCCTTGTCCATGTTCGCCTGGCTCAGCCAGTGATCGGCTTCAATCTTGGAGGCGCGTACGACGGCATTCGGGAAGGCCGGTTTCGCCGCGCTGGTCAATCCGCCCAGGTGGTCGCTGTGGAAGTGGGTCAGGTAGACCTCGTCGACCTGCTCGGGCGTGTAGCCGGCCGCCTTCATGTTCGCCAGCAGCTTGCCGAGGGTCGGCCCGAACAGCACGCCGGCGCCGGTGTCGACCAGGATCAGCTTCTTGCCGGTGTTGACCAGGAAGGCGTTGTCCGAGGTTTCGAGCGGGGCTTTCAGGAAAGACTTCGCCAGCGTGGCCTGCGTCTTCTCGGCCTTGTCGCTCAACAGCTTGTCGACCGGCAGGTCGACGGTGCCGTCGGACAGCGGGGTGACTTCGAACTGGCCCAGCATCACGCGGAAGTAGCCGGGAGCAGGGGTCTTCGCCATCGGGGCGGCGGCGAAGGAAGGGGCGGCGATGCAGGCGGCAGCGCAGGCGGCGGCCAGCGCGCGCAGGACGGTCTTGTTCATGGGTTCTCCGGAGATGACGCGGTGTGCGTAAACGATAATATTGCGCATCCTACATCAAGCACCGGAGAACCGCTGGGCAAGCCATCGGTCACCCAGCCTGACAGCAGCCGGGTTGGCTTTTCGCTTACTTCTTCGCTGCAAACGCCTTCTTCAGTTCGTCCGCCGCGAACTGTTCCGCTTCCTTCGCCTTCGGCACCACCGCGCCCATGCCGAAGAATTCATGGGTCACGCCGCTGTATTCCTTGTAGCTGACGGCCACGCCATCCTTCTTCAGCTTGTCCGCATAGGCTTTACCCTCGGACAGCAGCGGGTCGATTTCGGCAGCGACGATCGTCGCCGGCGGCAGGCCCTTCAGCGAAGTCGCCTTCATCGGCAGTGCGTACGGGTTCTTCGGATCGCCGCCGTAGTGCTTGAAGAACCAGGCCATCATCGGCTTGTTGAGCGGCTTGGCATTCGCATTCGTCTTGTACGAGGGCGTGTTCATGTCGTCGTTGACGACCGGGTAGACCAGCAGCTGGTGCACCGGCATCTGGACTTTCTTGTCGCGCGCCATCATCGAGACCACGGTCGCCAGGTTGCCGCCGGCGCTCTCGCCGCCGACCGCCACGCGCATCGGGTCGCCGTTGATTTCCTTGGCATGCGCCAGCACCCACTGGTAGGCCGCGAAGGCATCGTTCGGGGCGGCCGGGAACTTGTGTTCCGGGGCGCGGCGGTAGTCCACCGAGACCATGATCGCATTCGCCATCTTGGCCAGCGCGCGCGGGGTGGCGTCGTAGACCTCCGTGTCGGCGATCACGAAGCCGCCGCCGTGGTAGTACACCATCACCGGGAACGGACCCTTGCCTTCCGGCGTATAGATGTGGACCGGGAAGCTGGCGTCACCGCTGCCCACCGTCATGTCCTTGACCGTCACGCCGGGTTCGGGTGCGGTCGATTTTTTCATGTCGGCCAGGACTTTCTTCACGCCGTCGGCGGGCGTGGGCTGCTTGCGCGCTTCTTCGGGCGTGAGGGTCTCGATCGGCTTCGGGTTCAGCGATGCCTGGGCGTCGAGCACCTTTTGCATGGCCGCGTCGGCCTTGGCCGGCTGCGGCGACTGGGCCAGGGCGGCACCGGCGACCAGAGCGGCAGCGCCCGCCATCAGCGTGAGAGAAATTGTTTTTTTCATGTGGGGTACTCCCTTTTCGTCAAATTCGGCATCACGCAGCGCGGCGCGCCGCTCGTGCATGCCTGTCCTTCGCTGGGACCAGCATCGCCTTGCACGATTGCACTGTCCGTGCGCCAACGCGCTTTGACGAATTTGCGTGCTCAACCAGACGATGTGCAAGCAAACGCGGACGCTCTAGCGTCAGCAAGGCCCGCGCCATGTATGGTGTAATGGCGGTCTTCGCTTTAAATCGTTCTGTCATGCAAGCAAGTTTTACCCAATGGCTGCACGGCTTCCTGCCGCAGCCGCTTGCCGCCAGCCGCACCGAGCGCCTGCGCGCCACCGTCGGAGCCTGCGTCGGCCTGTTCGTTACCGCACTGGCCAGCCACATGCTGGCGCCAGGCCTTGCCGCCTGGCTGATCGCGCCCATGGGCGCCTCGGCCGTGCTGCTGTTCTGCGTGCCGGCCAGCCCGCTGGCCCAGCCCTGGTCGGTGGTCGGCGGGAATACCCTGTCGGCCCTGGTCGGCGTCGGCTGCTGGCACCTGGTGCCCGACCCGCTGCTGGCCGCGCCGCTGGCCGGCTGCCTGGCGATTGCCGCCATGTTCGCGCTGCGCTGCCTGCATCCGCCCGGCGGCGCCGTGGCCCTGACCGCGGTGCTGGGCGGCGCGGCGGTGCATGCGGCCAGCTGGCAGTTCGCCCTGCTGCCGGTGGCGCTCAATTCCACCGTCATCGTCGGCACCGCGCTCCTCTACAACAACCTGACCGGCCGCCGCTACCCGCACGCGCCGCACGCGGCCGACCGCAACATCCACGCCACCGGCGACCCGGCCCCGGCCGCACGCCTCGGCATCACGGAACAGGACCTGGAAGCGGCCATGACCCGATACGGCGAGGTGCTGGACGTCAGCCGCGACGATCTGCTGGCGATCGTCGACGACGCCCGCCAACTGGCCCTGCACCGCCACTTCCGCGAACGCAGCTGCGCCGAACTGATGTCGCGCCACGTGGTCGCGGTCGGCCCGCGCGACACCCTGGAGCATGCGCGCGAACTGCTGTTGCGCCACCGCCTGCAGGGCGTGCCGGTGCTGGACGAAGGCCGGCGCCTGCTCGGCTTCCTGTCGCAGGAAGACCTGCTGCGCCAGAGCGGATGGGGCGCCCGCCTGCGCGCGCTGGTGCCGGGCGCCGCGCCGCGCGTGGAGGACGCGATGCACCGCATCGTCGCCGTGCTCGACGCCGCTGCGCCGCTGGCGCGGCTGGTGCCGCTGCTGAGCGGCGAGGGCCACCACCAGGTGGCGATCACCGGGGAGGGTGGGGCCGTGGTCGGCGTGGTCGGGCGTTCGGACCTGCTGGCGGCGCTGTGCGAGCGGCAACTGGAAACGGCGGCCTGAGCGGCCCCTGCGGGGCTCGGCCGCACCCCGTCCATACTGCTGAGCGACGCCGCGGACGTATCCGGCGTACCATGCAGGCTGGATACGAAGCCAGCCAGGAGGACCACGCGTGACCTACGCCAGCGACCAGAAGCAGGATACCGCCGATCTGTCGGCCACATCGACGCGCATGCTCGCCCTGCGCGAACAGGTGTTCGCCGACTGGGAACGTGCGGTGCGCGCGAACGTCGAGGAAGCGGCCCAGCTGCGCCACCCGGTGCTGATCGACACGCTGCCCGTCTTCTACGACAACATCGCCGAAAGCCTGACGCCCGGCTATGGCCGCCAGGGCGGCGCCGACGGCACCACGGTCGCGGCCGAGCACGGCGGCGAGCGCGCCCGCATCACCAGCTACGACCATGTGGCCCTGATCGACGAATACCAGATCCTGCGCCGCTGCATCCTGGAAGCGCTGGCGCGCGACGGCATCTCGCTCAGCCACGCCGAGGTGCTGGTGATCGACAGCTCGATCGATGCCGGCATCAAGGAAGCCGTGAATGCCTTTACCCTGGTCCACCAGGGCCTGCGCGAGCGCTTCACGGCGGCGCTCACCCACGATCTGCGCGGGCCGCTGCATGCGGCCTCGATGGCGCTGGAAATCATCCTCATGACGAACGACCCGGCGCGCATCCGCACCGTGGCCGCCAAGGCGCTGTCGAGCGTGCAGCGCATGGGCGGCATGGTGAGCGAGCTGCTCGATTCGATGGCCTTCCATGGCGGCCAGAAAGTGCCGCTGGAACTGAGCGCGTTCGACATCTGCGAACTGGTGCGCGAAGTCCAGCTCGACGCGGTGGCCCACCAGGGCCTGCCGGTGCACATGACGCCGCACTCGGTACACGGCTGGTGGGACCGCAAGGCGCTCTGGCGCGCGATCGAGAACATGCTGTCGAACGCGGCCAAGTACGGCACGCCCGGCACGCCGGTCACCATCAAGATCGACGAGGTGCACGAGCGCCTGCTGCTCACCGTCCACAACCACGGCGAGCCGATCCCGCAAGATGAGCAGGAAAGCATCTTCCAGATGTACCGCCGCGCGGAAGCGGCGCGCCAGGGCGTGAAGGCCGGCTGGGGCATCGGGCTGCCCTACGTGCGCGCGGTGGCCGAGAGCCATGGCGGCAGCGTCGGCGTCGACAGTTCGCGCGAGCGCGGCACCACCTTCGTCATCGACATCCCGGTCGATTGCCGGCCGTTCGGCGAAGCGCCGACGCTGGCCGTGGCGCCATGACGAAAAAAAACCGGGGACGCGCCCCGGTTCATTCCTGCATCAAGCCTGGTCGGCCCCGCAGCACTTCTTGAACTTCTTGCCGCTGCCGCAAGGGCAGTCGTCGTTGCGGCCGGTCTTCGGCCCTTCGTTGCGGATGGTCTCGACCGCCGGCTTGCGCAGCGGCAGCCAGTAGCGGTAGATCGCCGGCAGGTTGGCCTCGATTTCGAGCGCCAGCTGGTGGGCCTTGACCGGGTCTTCGACCAGCGGCAGCTCGTCTTCCTCGATCTCGTCGGCGCCGAGCAAATACAGCGGGCGCATCAGCTCGCCGACTTCGGAATCCCACACCGGGTCCCAGGAACCCGGGCGCAGTTCCATGCCTTCCCAGAAGCCCCAGCACCAGGCTTCGGCGTCGATCAGGGTCTGGCCGTTGTGCTCGTGCTCGCAGTACAGCGGCTCGAATTCCTTCGGCGCGACCTCGAAGGTGATCAGCACTTCGTTCATGAAACGCATGATCAGGTTGAGGATGCGTTCTTCTTCCTTGGCGTTCTTCCACTTCGGCGCCTGCTTGCCGTCCTGGCCCCAGACGCGCGGCAGCCACTCGGCCGGCATGATGGTTTCCGGGCCGATCGCGATCGCGGTCAGGTAGCCGTGGAGGGTGTCCATCGTCATCGCGTCTTCCGGGCTGCGCTCGGAGAGGAGGAACTGGTCGAGTTCGTCGAATTCTTTTTCGGTGAGGGGCTGTTCGAGTTGCATGGGGTGCCTTGTTGCGGTGAAGCCGCCAGTTTAACGCGTGGCGGGCCTGCGGCACACGAAAATCTGCGCGCCGCCTTACAATGGCGGTATGGATAATTTGTCAGGTTTGCCGGATTCATCAGGTTCCCACCCCTTTGCCAGGCTCGGCCCCGAGCGCGTGCTCGACGCCCTGGAAAGCCTCGGCCTGTACGGCGACGGCCGCCTGCTGGCCCTGAACAGCTATGAGAACCGCGTCTACCAGGTCGGGCGCGAAGAGGGGCCGCCGGTGGTGGTCAAGTTCTACCGCCCCGAACGCTGGAGCACCGATGCCATCCTCGAGGAGCATGCCTTTGTCGCCGAGCTGCACGAACGCGAAGTGCCGGTGGTGCCGGCATTGACGGTCGACGGGCGTACCCTGCACAGCTTCGACGGTTTTCATTTCGCGGTCTTTCCGCGCCGCGGCGGACGCGCGCCGGAACTGGGCGACCCGGCCACGCTGGAATGGATCGGGCGCTTCATCGGCCGCATCCACGCCGTCGGCGCACTGGCATCGTATGCGCAGCGCCCGGCGCTCGACCCGCGCACCTTCGGCCAGGAACCCTTCGACTGGCTGCTGCGGCACGACTTCCTGCCGCCCGAGCTGCGCGCCACCTGGGCCAGCGTGGTCGAACAGGCATTGCAGGGCGTGGCGCGCTGCTACGAGCGGGCAGGGCAGGTGCCGCTGCTGCGCCTGCACGGCGACTGCCACGTCGGCAACGTGCTCTGGACCGGCGACGGCCCGCACTTCGTCGACTTCGACGACAGCCGCATGGGGCCGGCGGTGCAGGACTTGTGGATGCTGCTCTCGGGCGAGCGCCAGGACATGGTGCGCCAGATGAGCGACGTCCTGGCCGGCTATGAAGACTTTTGCGACTTCGATCCGCGCCAGCTCTACCTGGTCGAGGCCCTGCGCACCCTGCGCCTGATCCATTATTCGGCCTGGCTGGCGATGCGCTGGAACGACCCGGCCTTCCCGGCCGCCTTCCCCTGGTTTAACACCCAGCGCTACTGGCAGGACCGCATTCTCGAACTGCGCGAGCAGGTGGCGCTGATGGACGAGCCGCCACTGTGGCCGGTCTGAAAGGCCCGCTCGGGCGCCCGCCGCAACCGACAGTCGGTTGTCATTCCTGAAGGCCGGAATTGCAAGGGTTTTGCCGCGCAGCTCGGCGTGACACGATTCGCGTCTTTCGCCGATAATGACTTGGCAGGCTCCCTTTTCCAGACCGAGAAATACCATGGAACACCCACCGACTCCCCACGACGATACCGATTTCACGATCGACCTGCCGCCGCCCGCCGGCGGGCACGTGCCATCCGCAGGCAGGCCGGCGCCTGCGCCCGTATCGGCAGCCGCGTCGGCGCCGGCAGCCGTATCTGCAGCCACCCCTGCAGCCGTATCTGCAGCCACACCGGCAGCCGCATCGGCCCCCGACCGTGGCGCACTGGAAAAGACCGCGATCAAGGAAGCGATCGCGCGGGTCGAGGCCGAGGCCAAGGCGAATGTCGCCGCCGAAAGCCGCGCCGCCGCCGAGGCCCATGCGCGCGCGCTGGCCGAGGAGCGCGCCGCCATGGATGCCGCCACCGCAGCCGCCGCGCTGGCGAACGCCCAGGTGTCGGAGCAGGCCATCGAAGCCAACCGCGACCGCCTGGAAACCCTGCGCGCCGCCGCCCAGGCATCGAACGAACGCCTGGAAGCGATGCGCCAGGAAACCACCGAGCTGCGCGCGCGTGTGCAGGCCGACACCGAAAGCCGCCTGGCCGCCGAAACCCGCGCCCGCGCCGCCGAGGAAGCGCGCCGGCGCGCCGCCGAACAGATCGAAGCCGAAGCGGCGATGGCGATGGAAGCGGCGCGCGCCGCCGAGGAATTGCTGGCCCAGACCGAGGAAGCGCGGCGCCAGGCCGCCGAGCGCGTGGCCGCCGTGCATGCGGCGCGCGAAGAGGTGCTGCACAGCGCCAGCGCCGATGCGCGCGTGGCGGTGCTGGCGCGTGAGCGCGAGCGCGCCGAAAAGGCCGCCCGCGTCACCGCCGAAAAACTGGCCAAGCTCGAAGCCGAAGCCCTGGAACTGGCCGTGCAGCGCGAGCGCGCCGACCAGATCGCGCTGGCCTCGGCCTTTGCCCGCGCCGCCGCCGAAGCGCGCATGCTGGAAGAAGCGCGCGCCCTGGCTCACGTCGAGCACGAACGCGAGAGCATCGCCCAGGCCCAGGCCGATTCGCAGCGGGTGGCGGCCGACACCGTGCGCTCGCGCCTGGACCTGGAAAAGGAATTGCGCGACGCCGCCGTCCACCGCGAGCGCCTGGAGCAGATGGCCGCCGCCACCGCCGAAGCGCGGCGCGAGGCCGAAGCGAAGATCGTGGCCGCCACCGAGGCGCGCATCGAGGCCGACCGCAAGCTGCGCGAAGCGGCGCTCCTGCGCGCCCAGGCCGAGGAAGAAGCGGGCATGCAGGTCGAGGCCCGCCTGCAGGCCGAGCTGACGGCGGCCGAGCACGCGCAGCAGCGCGCCGAGGCCGACCGCATCGCCGCCGAAGCGGCCGGGCGCGACGCCGAACAGCAGGCCCGCGCGCGCGAGCTGGCCGAAGCTCGCGCGGCCCAGGCCGCCGCCGCCGCCGAGGCGCGCGCGGCCGAGAACGCGGCGGCCGAAGCGGCGCTGGCCTTGGCGAACGAACAGGCGGCCATGGCGCGCGACGCGGCGGCCCTGGCCGCGCAACGCGAAGCCGAGGCCGCGCAGCTTGCGGCGGCCGAGCGCGAACGCCTGCGCACCGAGGAAGCGGCGCTGGCGCGCCTGCAGGAAAAATTGGAAAACGAACGCGCGCTGGCCGCCGCCGCCCAGGCCCGGGCCGAGGCGGAAGAAGGGCAGGCGGCGCTGATGCGCGACGAGTTCGAGGCCGAGCGCCGCATCGCCGAGGCCCAGCACGCGGCCCTGGAAGCGAAGCGCGAAGCCGCGGCCAGGGTGCTGGAGGAAGCGGCGCAGGAAGAAGCCGCCGCCGCCGCCGCCCAGGCCGAAGCCGCTGCCGCCCAGGCCCAGGCGGCTGCCGCCGCCAAGCTGGCGCAGCTGCAGGCCGAACGCGCGCAGGCCGAAGGGGCGCGCCTCGCCGCGACCGAGGCTGCCCTCGAAGCCGAACGCGCCGCCCTGGAGGCGGAACGGACCGCCGCCGAGGCGGCGCGCGGCGCCCTGGCGCTGGCCGAGCAAAAGCTGGCGGCGCAGCGCCTGCAGGCCGAATCCGAGGCGCGCGCCATTCAAGAGGCGGCAGCGCGCCTGGCCTCGGAACAGGCCACGGCGGAAAGCGCACGCCTGCGTGCGGAGGCCGAAGCCGAAGCCGCGCGCCTGGCCCTGGCGCGCGAAGCGGCCGAGAAGGATGCGGCCCAGGCCGCGTTTGAAAAGCGCGACGCCCAGCGCGCGCTGCTCGAACACGCCCAGGCGCACGCCGAGATGCAGCGCCGCACGGCCGCCACCACCCAGCAGATGGCCGACTCGCGGCGCGAACTGCTGGAACTGGAAACGAAGCGCCTGGAAGAGCAGGCGGCGGAATTATCGGCGACCGAGGATGCGATCAACGAACGCAAGGCTGAGGCGCGTCAGCGTGCGGCGTCCGAGAACATTACCCGCGAAGTGCTGGGGCGCTTGAAGAAGCAGCCGTCGGCGCAGCAGGCCGCGGCCAGGCTGGCGGAAGTGATCATGAACCAGCGGCGGACGAACGGGGAGTAAACGTCAGCGCCGCGAGGGGGTTGTAGGGTGGGCACCTGTGCCCACGCGGTCGTACCGTGCTGCTTCTGGTAACTATCTGGCATTGGTATCGCATGCGTACCAATGTTGTAGGCTTTCTTGTGCTGCGTTCCCGTAAGCTTCGGAGACGTTGTGGCATGCATAAGCACGACCGCGTGGGCACAGGTGCCCACCCTACGGCGCGCGTATCGAATCCGATATGCAATTCGTCTCAATCAACCGCTATCGATACGTGCAACGTATCACTGCGCCCCGGCCGGCGCATCGCTCGGCGCCACCGGATTCACCGGCCCGGTATTCACGCTCTCGACGAAATACTCGGTCTCGCCGAAGCAGCTGGTCGGCACGCCGCGGTGCTGTTCGTAGCTGATTTCCACGCGCTGGCCCATGGTCGACTGCAGCTTCTGCACCAGCTTCTCGTCGCGCACGGTAAACGCGAAACGCTCGGGAATCGCCCCCGGCATGCTGGAAAGCAGGATCTCGCCTTCCCAGGTCTTGCACAGCCAGCCCTTGTTCGAGAACTTCTGCAGGTAGCCGGCGCGCGTGCCTTCCGAGTAGGACCAGGTCAGCGTGAACCAGGTGTACAGGCCGAACACCACCACGAGGGCGACGAGCAGGGACAGCAGGATGGCAAAGGCGCGCTTGGGCAAGGCTTTCGGCATGATCGGTGTGGTTTCAAAAGTGAAGCGGTGTATGGATGATTTGGCGCGGCAGTACCGCGCGGCGCCCATTCTGCCACGGCCGCACGGATTGTCAAAAGGTCCAGGCTTAAGTAAAGCTTAGGACCGAAGCCGATGACCTCAAACCTCTGACGATACGCCGACACCGGCGCGCGCCTCTTCCGCCTCGACCCGCTTGCGGTAGCGCACCGACGACCACAGCGACACCAGGATGAAGGCCAGCCCCGACAGGCCCGTGAACCACTCGGGAATATGGAAGTGCACGCTGGCGAACATGATCAGGGCCAGGATGCCGATCGCGTAGTGGGCGCCGTGCTCGAGGAACACGAATTCCTGCAGTGTGCCTTTATAGACCAGGAACACCGTCATCGACCGCACGAACATGGCGCCGATCGCCAGGCCCAGCATGATCACGACCACGTCGTTCGTAATCGCAAAGGCGCCGATCACGCCGTCGAACGAGAACGAGGCATCCAGCACTTCCAGGTAGAGGAAGCCGCCGATGCTGCCCTGCGAGATCATCTTGCCGACCGTCGGGTCGTGCTCTTCTTCTTCCAGCAGACCGCTGATCCAGTTCACGCCGATGTACACGGCCACCCCGACCACGCCCGAGATCAGCACGGCCAGCTTGCGCTGCTCGGGCATGAGCGACATGGCGAAGAACACCGCCAGCAGGGTCAGCAGCACGGCCAGGCCTTCGGAGCCGTACTTGCCGATTTTTTCCTCGATCCAGCCGAGCCAGTGCAGTTCCTTTTCCTCGTCGAACAGGAAGTTCAGGAAGACCAGCATCAGGAAGGCGCCGCCAAAGGCCGACACTTCCGCATGGTGCTCGGTCAGGTGGCGCGAGTATTCCTGCGGGGTGTCGATGGCCATGTGCCAGACGTCGAGCAGGCCGAGCCCGGTGGCCACCGAGACGATCACCAGCGGGAACAGCAGGCGCATGCCGAAGACCGCCACCAGGATGCCGACGGTGAGGAACAGCTTGCGCCAGAACTCGTTCCAGTGGCGCAGCACCGAGGCGTTCACGACCGCGTTGTCGAAGGAAAGCGAGACCTCGAGCACGCCCAGGATGGCGGTGATCCACAGCGCCGACAGCAGGCCGCTCACGCCTCCATGTTCGTAGCCCCACCAGCCCGACAAGGCCATGAGCACGGCAGTGACGATGAACGATAAACGGAAGTGTTGCATCTGGTTCCTCTTCTTATTCGAATATTGGTTGAAATGACACAGTTTTCAGGCATCTTACCGTTTCGTACAGGCGGAGGTCGCAGCGCAGGTCGCCCGCGTGCATGCCTTCTGCGATAATTCCGCCCGGCATTTACATTTTGGATAATACATGGACCTTACTTACCTCATCACGCCTTTTTTGACCTGGCTCGTCGTCGGTCCAATCAAGTTCCTGATCAACAGCGCACGCCAGCGGCGCTGGGCGTTCAACCTGGTTGGCAACGGTGGATTTCCCAGCAACCATAGCTCGGTGGTCACCAGCATGGCGACCCTGATCGCCCTGCGCGAAGGCATGGACCACCCGGCCTTCGGCGTGGCCGTCACCCTGGCCTTCATCGTGATGATCGACGCCAACAGCCTGCGCCAGCACGTCGGCCGCCAGGCTGCCGCCATCAACCGCCTGGCGGTCGAGGTCACCGGCCACGTCACCCTGCGTGAACGCATGGGCCATACCCTGGTCGAAATCTGCGGCGGCATCGTCACCGGCATCGGCATGGGCTTCCTGGTGTACCACCTGCTGGTCGCTTGATCGCCGGATAAAAAACGCGGACAGCCTGCCGGACAGTGTCCGCCGGGTGTCCGCCAACTGTCCGCCCACCGCGAATTTTGTCCGCCGCCGCTGCAGTCCATCGCGCCAGGACGCAGTTCATCCCTCGAAAACCACAGTGCGCAGGACCGTCGATTGACGGGTGGGTCCGGCTCCCGGATACTGCGCGCTGGTGAAATCCGCCTCTTAAAAATATAAGTCATCAGCGTCCAATTGGAGAGACTCAACATGCTGCGCAACACTCTACTCGTCCTTGCCATCGCGTCGGCCCTGGCCGCCTGCAGCAAGGAGGGCAAGGACCCGGCCAAGGCCGGTCCGAACGCCACCGCCCAGGCCAAGGACAACAAGCCGAGCCAGCTGCTGGTTGCGCCCGAAGACCTGTTGACGGTGCAGAGCGATGCGCTGGCCTCGGGCCCGGTGATCACCGGCTCGATCCAGCCGGAACGCCGCGCCGATCTGCGCGCGGAAGTCTCGGCCGTGGTGCTGCAAGTGCTGAAAGAGAACGGCGAGCCGGTCAAGCGCGGCGACCTGCTGGTGAAACTGGATGAGACCGCGATCCGCGATACGCTGCTGTCGGCCGACGAAGCCGTGCGCGCCGCCTCGCAGGCACTCGACCAGTCGAATCGCCAGCTGGAACGCCTGAAGACCCTGCGCGCCTCGGGCATGACCTCGGCCGCCGCCTTCGACGAAGCCGAAGTGCGCAAGAACAGCGCCCTGAGCGAACTGTCGGCCGCGAAGAGCCGCGCCGCCCTGGCGCGCCAGCAGACCAGCCGCACCCAGGTGCGCGCGCCGTTCGACGGCATCGTCAGCGACCGCAAGGTGTCGGCCGGCGACACCGCCACCGTCGGCAAGGAACTGGTGAAAGTGATCGACCCGAACAGCATGCGCTTCGAGGGCCGCGTCTCGACCGACAAGATCGCCACCGTGAAACTCGGCCAGCCAGTCAAGTTCCACATCAACGGCTACGGCAACCAGGCGTTCACCGGCGTGGTCAAACGCATTGACCCCTCGGCCAACGACATCACGCGCCAGGTCGAGGTGCTGGTCGGCCTGACCGGCGAGCAACCGCGCGTGGCCGGCCTGTACGCGGAAGGGCGGATCGACGCCGAGACCTCGAACGCGCTGATGCTGCCGGAAAGCGCCATCGTGCGCAGCGGCGACGACACCTATACCTGGCGCGTGAAGGGCGGCACGCTGGCGAAAGTGAACCTGGAAGTCGGCATGCGCGACCAGCGCACCGGCAATTACGAGATCAAGACCGGCCTGGCCGCCGGCGACACCGTGCTGCGCAGCCCGAGCTCGAACCTGAAGGATGGCCAGAAGGTGGAAATGGCCGCCGCCCGCGTAGCCTCTGCTCCCCAGGCCCAAGGGAAATAAGCCATGTTCCTCTCCAATTTCAGTGTCAAGAAGCCGGTCGCCACGATCGTGCTGATCCTGGGCATGATGTGCATCGGCTTGCTGGCCCTGTCGAAGCTGCGCGTCAACCAGAATCCCGACGTCGATATTCCGGTGATCGTGGTCAACGTGCCGTATCCGGGCGCCTCGCCGGAAACGGCCGAGCGCGAGATCATCGACCGCCTGGAAAAGCAGATGCAGAGCGTGCAGGGCGTGACCGAGGTCACCTCCTATGCCAATGAAGGCAGCGCCACCCTGGTGCTGGAATTCGACTTCAAGCGCAACCTGATCGAAGCCTCGGACGACGTGCGCAACGCCATCTCGGCAGTGCGCTATAAATTGCCGCTGGAAATGCGCGAGCCGATCCTGCGCCGCGTCGATCCCTCGGCCCAGCCGATCATGCAGCTGGCCCTGTCGTCGAGCAGCCAGAGCCACGCCACCATTTCGCGCCTGGCCGAGGACGTGCTGGCCGACCGCTTCCGCGCCATCGACGGCGTGTCCACCGTCAACGTGAACGGTTCGCTGCGGCGCGAACTGTCGGTGCTGCTGCGCGCCGACCAGCTGCGCGAATACAACATCTCGGTCAGCGACGTCACGAATGCGCTGAGCCGGCAGAACACGAACGCGCCGGTGGGCAAGGTGCGTGGCGTGCTCGACGAAAAGGGCATCCGCCTAATCGGCCGCATCGAGCGCCCCGAGGACTTTTCCCAGATCGTGGTAAAACGCAGCGGCGACACCATCGTGCGCCTGAACCAGGTGGCCACGATCCAGGACGGCTTCGCCGACATCGACAGCGCCTCGATCCATAGCGGCAGCCCGAACGTCGGCATCTCGATCGTGCGTACCCGCGACGCCTCGACCGTGTCGATCGCCAAGCGCGTGCACGAGCTGGTGGCCGAGATCAACAAGGAACTGCCGAAGGGCACCACGCTGACCATCACCCGCGATGGCGGCGAGGAAGCGCAAAGCAGCCTGAACAACGTGATCGAGTCGCTGGTGTTCGGCGCCGTGCTGACCGTGTTCGTGGTCTACGCCTTCCTGAATTCCTGGCGCTCGACGCTGATTACCGCGCTGTCGCTGCCGACATCGGTGCTGGCCGCCTTTATCGCGGTCTGGCTGTGCGGCTTCACGCTGAACTTCATGACCCTGCTCGGGCTGTCGCTGGCAATCGGCGTGCTGATCGACGACGCCATCGTGGTGCGCGAAAACATCGTGCGCCACATGGAAAACGGCGCCGACCGCCGTACCGCGGCCCTGGTCGGCACCTCCGAGATCGGCATGGCCGTGGCCGCCACCACCTTCTCGATCATGGCCGTGTTCATCCCGGTCGCCTTCATGCCGGGCATTGCCGGCGAATGGTTCCGTCCGTTCGCGCTGACCGTCACCTGCTCGGTGCTGGTCTCGCTGTTCATTTCCTTCACGCTCGACCCGATGCTGTCGGCCTACTGGGGCGACCCGCCAGGCCACCACCTGGAGCCGAAGAAGGGCCTGTCGAAAGCACTGGGCCACTTCAATGCCTGGTTCGACCGCCTGGCCGGCCGCTACGGCAACGTGATTGCCTGGGCGCTGCACCACCGCGTGTGGATGGGTGTGATCGCGGCCTTGAGTTTTGCCGCGGCGATCACGCTGCAGGTGATGTTCGGCGGCACCAGCTTCCTGCCCGCCGGCGACGGTAACAAGATCATGATCGAGGTGCGTACCCCGGCCTCGTCGAGCCTGGAATTTGCACGCATCAAGATGGAGCAGGCGGCCAAGCTCGCCCACACGCTGCCGGAAACCCGCGCCACCGACATCGTCGCCCGCCCGAGCGGCGGCTCGATCTACATCGAGATCGGCAAGCGCAATACCCGTACCCGCAGCGCGGCCGAGATCGGCGCCGATTTGCGTGCCAAGGTCTCGCGCCTGGTGGGCGCCGAGTACACCGTGCTCGACGACCTGTCGGGCGGCGGCAAGCCGGTGCAGATCGAATTCACCGGCAACGACTCGCGTAAACTCATGGAGCTGACCACGGCCTACATGGAAAAGCTGCGCCAGGTGCCGGGCGCGGTGGACGTGACCTTGTCGCAGCAGGATCCGAAGGACGAGCTGCAGATCGAGCTCGACCGCGGCCTGGCGAACTCGATGGGCGTGTCGGTGGGCGACGCCGCCACCGCGTTGCGCGTGGCCTTTGCCGGCATCGAGGTCGGCGACTGGGTCGACCCGACCGGCGAAACCCGCGACGTGGCGGTGCGCCTGCATCCGGAAGACCGGGTCAGCATCGAGAACATCGAGCGCCTGCCGATCGCGATTGCCGGCACCAACACCATGGTGCCGCTGGAGCAGATCGCCCGCATCAGCATGGGTAAGGGCCCGTCGGAAATCGTGCACAAGGACGGCAAGCGCGTGATCACGGTCTCGGCGAATGCCCAGGGCCGCTCGAACGGCGAAGTCACGGCCGACGCCATGGCCCTGGCCAAGAGCTTCGACTTCCCGCCGGGCTATGGCCTGGCGCTGGGCGGCGCCGGCAAGGACCAGGCCGAGCTGTTCCGCGAAATGACGATCGCTCTCTTCGGCGGTATCGGGCTCATGTATTTGATCCTGGTGATGCAGTTCGGTTCCTTCACCGCGCCGCTGGGCGTGATGCTGTCGCTGCCGCTGTCGCTGATCGGCGTGGTGGTGGCGCTGCTGCTCACCCGCGGCACCCTGAACCTGATGAGCTTTATCGGCATCATCATGCTGATGGGCCTGGTGGCGAAGAACGCGATCCTGCTGCTGGAAGCGGCGCGCGCGCTGGAACACGAAGGCTATGCCAGGGAAGAAGCGCTGATGAAGGCCGGCCGCGTGCGTCTGCGTCCGATCCTGATGACCACCTTCGCCCTGATCGCCGGCATGCTGCCGGTGGCCCTGGCGCTCGGCCCGGACGGCAAGTTCTACCAGCCGCTGGCGGTGGCCATCATCGGCGGCACCATCACCTCGACGCTGCTGACCCTGCTGGTGGTGCCGACCTTCTACGACAGCATCGAGATCGCGCGCGACCGCATGGCCGCCAAGTTCCACCGCCGCGCGGAACGCTGGCACGTGCTGCCGGCCTTCGTGGTCACCTTCGTGGAAGCGATCCTGACCCTGATCCTGGTGCGCTTCGTGTTCCGCATGATCATGTGGCTGTTCCGCTTCGCTACCGGCCGCGGCCGTGGCCCGGGCGCCGGCAAGAGCGTGCCGCTGGCGAAGAAGCCGGCCAAGGTGGCCGAAGGCGTGTAAGACGGCGGCCCGCTTCGGGGCCGTCCGGGGCGCTTGAGCTTGCTTCAGGCGCTGCATAATAAAAGAGCCCGCACATGTGCGGGCTCTTTTGTTTCTGCAGGTATCCCGTCCTGGCCCGGCAGCGGCAGCCAGGCAAGAGGGGGATGCTGCACCTGAATTAGCGGCCGGTGCCGGGAGCCGGGTTCAGCGGACCGGATTCGCCGGAACCGGCGCGGGTCGATGCCGGGCCGGTGCCAGTGGTGTTGCCGGTGCTGCCGCCGCTGACGGCGCCTTCGCTGCCGGCGGCCGGGGCCGGGGCCATCGGCGCGCCGCCCGGGTTGGCGCCGCCGGTGGTGCTGCCGTTCGGGCCGACCTCCACGGCGCCGCTCACGCCGCTGGCGCCGCCGACCGCGCCTGGCGTGTTCTCGCGCGAGCCGCCTTCGTTTTCGCCGACGGTGCGCGGGTTGTTGTTGGTGTTGTACTCGACGCCGCCCAGGCCTGTATCGCCGGCGTTGCCGGTGGCGCCGCTGGTGCCGGCTGCACCGCCGCTGCCCGCGCCTTCGCTGCGGCTGGAGACCGCTGCCGCGTCGCCGTCGCCGCCGATGCCGTTGTCTTCCTTCTTGCAGCCGCCGAGGACGGCGGCGAGCAGGGCGGTGGTCATGATGATGGCTGGAATTTTACGTGTCGTTTTCATGGTGGGTCCTTTGTCTGTTGTCGTCGGTACGCCGGCGCCGTGCCGGCGATTGCCGCGTTGCGCCGGCCTTTACTGGCCGGTCGTGGTGGTGCCGGTGCCGGTATCGCGGCTATTCGCGCCGGTGCCGGTGCCCGTGCCGGTGGTGGCGGCATTGGTACCGTCGGCATTCGCCGGCGTCATGGTGTTGGCGCCGGGGCCGCCCGAAACCGTGCTGCCGGTGCTGCCCGAGCTGGTGCCGCCGTTGTTGCCGGCCGCGCCTTCGTTGTCGCCCTGCACGCCGATGTTCGTGGTTTCGCCGTTGGTCGGGTTCACGCCGGCATTCTGGCTGGCGGTGGCGTTGTCGACGCCGCCCGAGGTGGTGCCGGCCGCGCCGCTGGTGCCGACCGCGGTACTGGTGCTCAGGCCGCTGCCTGCGACCGGGCCGCCATCGGCGCCCTGGGCGACAGGATCGGCAGCCGGCTCGTCCTTGCGGCAGCCGCCCAGCATGGCGGCAACGACGGCCGTGGCCAGGATGAATTTCGGTAGGGTAGTGGTGCGGTTCATGGTGAACCTCCTTAAGAATATGGGAAAAAGAGTCGCAGCAATGCCGCGTTGGTTCCCATTCTGGCGGCGCGCAGATGCGCAGTCCGTGCGCGGGCCAACGTAAGGCGCAAACAGGTGCGGATGGCGGTCATGGTGTGAAGCAAGGTCTGGCAGCGTGCCGCAGGCTTGCACAAGACTGGTACGAGGGAAAAAGGGAAGAAGAAAGAGGAACGAAGGAGCGATGGAACGATGGAACGATGGAACGATGGAACGATGCAACGATGGAACGATGCAACGCGATGGAAGGCTAGAGCGATCGCGCCAAAGGGGAGAGGAAAAGCGATGTGGAGAAAACTGAACAAACAAGCGTAAAACCACGCAACACCGGCTCGATCGCCGGCGGCGTGATGCACTGATGACATGCGCACACCGCAGAGCCTGCAAAAAGCAGGCCCTGCTGAGTGGTCAAACGCGGCCCGATTAGCGGCCGGTGGTGCCCGAAGTACCGGTGCCGGTGCCCGACGAATCGGTGCTGCCGGTGGTGCCGCTGGCGCCGGTGGTGCCGGTCGTGCCCGAGGTGCCGCTGGTGCCCGTGCCGGTGGTGCCGGTCGCGCCGGTGCCGGTGGTGTCGCCAGTGGTGCCCGTTGCGCCGGTGCCGGTGGCGCCAGTGCCGGTAGTGTCGCCGGTGGTGCCGGTGGTGCCCATGGCGCCGGTGCCGGTTGCGCCGGTGCCGGTGGTGTCGCCCGTGGTGCCGGTGCCGGTGGCGCCCGTGCCGGTGTCACCGGTGGTGCCCGTGGTGCCGCTGGTGCCCGACGTCGAGCTCGGCGAGGTTGCCGAGGTGTCGCCGGCGCCAGTGGTGCCGGCGGTGTCGTTCTTCTTGCATGCGCCCAGCATGGTGGCCAGGAGGGCTGCGGTCAGCAGGATTTTTGGTGCTTTGGTCATTGCGTTCATTGTTTATACTCCTCGTTCACGTCTATCTTGTGCCGTTGACTCCAGGTGAGGCGCTGGAGGGCTAACGGCGCCAGTTCAGTTTCACCATGGAACCTCGCTGGGCCCATTGGCGAAACCCTCAGGGAACCGACGCAACACGCGGCCCCGTTCGGTGCACGAATCCGACTAGTGATTAGACTGACATTGTTACCACCAGTTCGCCGGATTGCGCACATCTTGCTTTATTCCGCGGTACGGCATGCGGATTTTGATACCAGTCAAACGGTTTCCCGCCCGACCGTGTCCCCCGGCGCAGGCCGGATGGTCTTTTCGTTGCCGGCATCCTTGCCGGCAACCAATTCGAGCAGGGCGGGGATCTCGTCCGGGATCTCCCGCGCCAGGTAACCGAGTACACCCATGCGCTCGGCCAGGCGTTCGCCGGCGCGCGCATGCAGGGCCACGCCCCAGCAGGCCGCCTGGGCCAGCGAGGCGCCGCGCGCCGCCAGCCCGGTGATGATGCCCGACAGGGTGTCGCCCGAGCCCGAAATGCCCAGGCCGACGTTGCCCCCTTCGTGCTGCCACAATTCGCCGTCGGGCGAGGCGATCACGGTGCGCGCACCCTTCAGCGCCACCACGGCGTTCCATTCGGCGGCCGAGGCCAGCGCCCGCGCATCGGGCCCGGACACGATGTCGGGCTTCGCAATGCCGGTCAGGTGCGCCATTTCGCCGCAGTGCGGGGTAACGATCACCGGCTGCTCGAAACGGTAATTCTCGTTCGGGTCCCAGCCCGGCGGCGCGTGCAGCAGCGTGCCCATGGCGCAGGCGTCGAGCACCACGGCGGTGTCGCCGCCCTGCAGGCGTTCGAGCAGGCCGTGCACCAGTTGGGCGGCGGCCGCTTCGTCCTGCATGCCGGGGCCGATCAGCACGGCGCTGACGCGGTCGGCCAGCGGGTCGAGCCGGGCGATGGCCTCGGGCGTGAAGCCGCCGGCCTCGGTTTCGGCGAGGCCGATCACGCGCGCCTCGGGCATGGCCAGCGCCACCAGCTGGGCCACGCTGGCGCCGGTGGCAATCGTCAGCTTGCCGGCGCCGGCGCGCAGGGCGGCGGTGGCGGCCAGGATGACGGCGCCCGGCATTTCGCGCGAGCCGCCCAGCACCAGCACGTGGCCGCGCACTTCCTTGTCGCTGTCCTCGCCGGGCATGGGCAAGGGCCACGCGCGCAGCAGCTCGGTGGTGACGTCGTGCACGGCAGGTGCGCTCTGGATGGCGTTCATGGTCGGTTCGGGTAGGGGTCAGGCCTTGGGCGCCGCCGGCACGTCCTTGCTGACCGTGACCGGCGTGCCGCTCGCTTCCAGCGGGGCGACGAAATTCACCAGGCGCAGCACCAGCTTGCCGCGCTTGCCGGCGTCGGCATCGAAGGCATACGAGGTCACCGAGCAGTTCGGCACGTCTTCGGCGCGGTCGAAGGCCAGGATGCTGGCTTCGTCGAGGCGCTCGATCAGGTAGCGGAAGCAGTTGACGATGACCTGGTGCGCCACGATGAGCACGCGCTCGCCGCCGTATTCGCGCGCGATGGTGTCGAGCAGGCTGCGCAGGCGCAGGACGACGTCGCACCAGCTCTCGCCGCCGGGCGGGCGGAAATAGAACTTGCCGACGTGCTGGCGCTGGGCGTACAGCTCGGGATACTTGTGGGCGATGCCGTGCGTGGTGAGGCGGTCGAGGATGCCGAATTCCTTTTCGCGCAGGCGCTCGTCGTGGTGCACGGCCAGGAAGGATTCGCGCTCGAGGCGGCGCATCAGGATGTTGGCGGTTTCGGCGGCGCGCACATAAGGAGAGTGCAGCACCACGTTCGGGCGCTCGGCCTCGGGCAGGGCGGCGAACCAGGAAGCGAGGGCCTCGGACTGGCGGATGCCGAGCTCGGACAGGGGCACGTCGACGTCGCGCTCGGCGATGTCGATCATGTGCCCGGCCGCCGCCTCGGCCACGTCGCGCGCGACGTTACCCGCGCTTTGACCGTGCCTGACCAGCCAGATTTCCTGAGGCCACTTCCGTTCCATTAGCTGCCCGCCATGATTATTGACATGACGTCATCATAGACGGATTCTGCAGCGGGTCAGCGCACGATACTTTTTGCTAACAAATTACGAAAAAAACAGCGAAAAATTCGCTCAGGCGGTTTGCTCTTCGCCGTCCAGATTCGTTTCCGCATCACTATTGAATACCGCCATGTTGCTGGCGCCGAGGGCGCGCGCGGTCAGGGTGCCGGCGGTAATCGAGCCGCTCACGTTCAGGGCGGTGCGGCCCATGTCGATCAGGGGCTCGATCGAGATCAACAGGCCCGCCAGCGCCACCGGCAAATCGAGCGCCGACAGCACGATCAGGGCGGCAAAGGTGGCGCCGCCGCCCACGCCGGCCACGCCGATCGAACCGAACACGACGATGGCCACCAGCGGCAGCAGGAAGCCGATGTTCCACGGGTCGATGCCGACCGTGGGCGCGATCATCACCGCCAGCATGGCCGGATAGATGCCGGCGCAGCCGTTCTGGCCGATGGTGGCGCCGAACGAGGCGGCAAAGTTGGCGATGCCCTCGGGCACGCCGAGGCGGCGGGTCTGGGTCGCCACGTTCATGGGAATGGCGCCGGCGCTGGTGCGCGAGGTGAAGGCGAACACCAGCACGGGCAGGATCTTCTTCACGTAGCGCAGCGGGTTGTAGCCGGCCAGGGCGACCAGCAGCAGGTGCACGCCGAACATCAGGAACAGGGCGCTGTAGGAAGCGAGCACGAAGTTCAGCAAATTCAGGATGTCCTGCAGGCTGGAGCCGGCAACCACTTTCGTCATCAGGGCGAACACGCCGAACGGCGTCAGGCGCAGCACCAGGGTCACCATGCGCATCACGATGGTGTGGGCGACGTGCACGAAGTGGCTGAAGGAGGCGAATTCGGTCGGCTTCTTGGCTGCGATGCCGGTCGCGGCAATGCCGATGAAGACCGAGAACAGGACCACGGCAATCGTCGAGGTCTTGCGCGCGCCGGTCATGTCGAGGAAGGGATTGGCCGGGATGAACGACAGGATCATCGACGGCAGGGAGATTTCCTTGGCCGTCGAGAGCGAACCCTGCAGGTATTCGCCGCGCGCCACTTCCGCGGCCGAGGCCGTGAGGCCCACCGCCGACAGGCCGAACACCTTGGCCATGGCGATGCCGATCAGGGCCGCCACGGCGGTGGTGGCGATCAGGATGCCGATGGTGAGCGCGCTGATCTTGCCGAGCGAGGCGGCGTCGCGCAATTTCAGGATGGCGCCGATGATGGACACCATGATCAGCGGGATCACGATCATCTGCAGCAGCTTCACGTAGCCGCTGCCGACCACGTCGAGCCAGGCATTCGTGCCGGCGACTTCCTGCGAGGCGGCGCCGTAGATGGCTTGCAGGGCCGCGCCCAGCACCACGCCCAGGCCGAGGCCGGTGAACACGCGCCGCGTGAACGACTGGTGGCTCGCCTGCATGCGGTAGAGCAGGACGCAGACGGCGGCGGCAACGGCCAGGTTGAGGAGGATGGGGAGGGTCATGGCTGCCTCTTGTTTTAAACATCAATTGAATCGCAGCATTCTATAGGCAAACGCTGCGGCCCGCAGGGAAGGACCCGCCCACAGCCCATGACGCTCTGTCAACGCTTGTTGTGCAAGGACGACGATAAACCCATGAAACCAGTAAGGTATTAGACAGAAAGTTTCCGTACGGATTCACTTGTTCCTATAATCAAGGGAGCCGGCCGGTCCCGAACCTGCTGCCGACCAACTGTTACCCCATCGCGGGCTTTTACATGTTCAAGAATCTCACCATCAAGTCGCGCCTGATCTTCGTGCTCGGTTTCCTCGTCTTCGAGCTGATCGTCGGCTTTGCGATCGGCATCCTCAACCTGAACAAGTCGAACGAGGCACTCGAGCACATGTACAGCGACCGCCTGCTGGCCCTGGCCGATCTCGACGAAATCGGCCGCCTGATGACGCTGAACCAGCTGAACCTGGCCAAGGCCAGCCTGCCGAATGCCCAGAACACCGACGCGGTCATCGAGCAGGTGGAAGCCAACGCCAAGCACGTGGCGGCGCGCTGGACCGAATACCTGGGCACCGAGATGGCGGCCGACGAAAAGGCGCTTGCCGAGCGTTTCGCCGTCGAACGCAAGGCGTTTGTCGAAGGTGGCCTGAACCCGGCCGTCGCCGCCGTTCGCGCCCGCGACACCGCGCGCGCCGCCGAGATCGTGAACGGCGACATGCAGCGCCTGTTCACGCCGATGAACAAGACCGTGACCGAGCTGGTGGAACTGCAGCAAACCTCGGCCAAGGCGAATTACGAGGAATCGCAGGCGATGTACCGCCTGGTGCTGGCGGTCTGCATCGCCGGCCTGGTATTCGGCGTGCTCGTGGCAAGCGTGCTCGGCTGGATGCTGGTGCGCGCCATTGTCATCCCGCTGCAGGCCGCCGTGAAGATCGCCGGCGGCGTGGCCCAGGGCGACCTGACCCAGCAGATCGAGGTGCGCTCGAACGACGAAACCGGCCGCCTGATGGCAGCGCTGAAGGACATGAACGATTCCCTGGTCGAGATCGTGACCCGGGTGCGCGCCGGCACCGACAACATCGCCACCGCCTCGAGCGAAATCGCCGACGGCAACCTCGACCTGTCGTCGCGCACCGAGCAGCAGGCCGGCTCGCTGGAAGAAACCGCGTCCTCGATGGAAGAACTGACCTCGACCGTGAAGCAGAACGCCGACAACGCGCGCCAGGCCAACATGCTGGCCGGCTCGGCCTCGGAAGTGGCGGGCAAGGGCGGCGTGGTGGTGGCGCAGGTGGTCCAGACCATGGGCGCGATCAACACGTCGGCGGGCAAGATCGTGGAGATCATTTCCGTGATCGATGGCATCGCCTTCCAGACCAACATCCTGGCGCTGAACGCCGCCGTGGAAGCGGCCCGTGCCGGCGAGCAGGGCCGCGGCTTCGCGGTCGTGGCCGGCGAAGTGCGCAGCCTGGCCCAGCGCTCGGCTGCCGCCGCCAAGGAAATCAAGCTGCTGATCGACGACTCGGTGGACAAGGTGCACCACGGCGCGGCCCTGGTCGACCAGGCCGGCGCCACCATGAACGAGATCGTGCAGAGCGTCAGCCGCGTGACCGACATCATGGCCGAGATCACCGCCGCCAGCCAGGAGCAGACCGCCGGCATCGAGCAGGTGAACGCGGCCATCGCGCAGATGGACCAGACCACCCAGCAGAACGCGGCCCTGGTCGAGGAAGCATCGGCCGCGGCCCAGTCGCTGCAGCAGGAAGCCTCGACGCTGGCGCGCACCGTCGGCGCCTTCCGCATCGAAGAAAGCCTCGTACGCACCGCTGCGCCGGCCGCCAAGGCCGCCCCGGCCCGCGCACAACTGGCCAGGCCGACGGCACGCCCTGCAGCGGCCAAGCCCGCCGCCACGGCGAAACCTGCCGCCGAACCGTCGAAGGCTGCCGTCACCGCCGGCGACGGCTGGGAAGAGTTCTAGGCACCGGACACGCCCGTGTCGTAGGGTGGGCACCCCGTGCCCACGCGGAACGCTGAACATTGTTGGCCGAACAAACTGATATGCGTTAACGCCAACAGCACCACGAACCCCAACACACACGCATTCCCAAAGGGCGACACCAGTCGCCCTTTTTCTTATCCGCAAACAAATTCCTTGAGCAAAATCGATCTTCGCTACCGCTGCGCTTGCGCAAACGCGCAGCCAACGCGGCAGTTACGCTGACTGTATAGATCGACTTTGATGGAGGATGTGATGCGAACCCCCTTGCTGGCGCGGTTCGCGGCAGGCCTGTTCCTGGCCATGCCGCTGCTCGCCGCCGCCGACCCGCGCTACACCGTCACCGTCCTGGCCGGCCCCGACAGCCGCGCCTGGGACATCAACCTCTCCGGCCAGGTCGTCGGCGCGAACGGCGACAACGCCTGGCTGCACGACGGCGCCGCCTACATCGACCTCGGCAGCGGCACAGCGTTCGGCATCAACGATTCCGGCCAGGTCGCCGGCCATTCCGGCAACAACGGCTTCTTCTACAGCGGCGGCGTGATGACCGCGATCACCGGCTGGGGCTTCACCACCGCCCGCGGGCTGAACAACGACGGCGTCGTGGTCGGCATGGCCGAATTCGAGGACGCCGAAAACGGCTTCGTGCGCCACGCCATCAGCTGGCAGAACGGCGTCACCACCGACCTCGGCACCGTGTACGGCTTCCAGAGCCGGGCCTACGGCGTCAACAATCAGGGCCACGTGGTCGGCGGCAGCGACATCGGCGGCGCACCGAACTACCCGCTCACGCCTTTCCTCTACCGCGACGGCGCCATGAGCGAGATCGCCCAGTTCCCGGGTCCGTGGAGCGAGGCCACGGCCATCAACGACCACGACCAGATCGTCGGCTTCGGCAACCTGCTGCCGAACGGCCCGGAACTGTATCCGCGCACCGCGTTCATGTGGGACGACGGCGTGCTCACCGATATCGGCGCGCTGAGCGGTGGCGCCAACAGTTTCGCCTACGGCATCAATAATGCGAGCCAGGTGGTCGGCTGGTTCGGCAACTTCGCCAGCGAGCGTGGCTTCCTCTTCGAACATGGCAGCTTTTATGACCTGAATACCCTGATCGACCCCGCCTCCGGCTGGGTGATCTCCGAGGCGAATGCCATCAACGACCTGGGCCAGATCGCCGGTACCGCCTGCCGAGACGGCAGCTGCCATGCGGTGCGGCTCGACCTGGTCCCGGCCGTGCCCGAGCCGGCCACCTGGGGCATGTTGCTGGCTGGCTGCACCCTGGTCGGCTGGCGGCGCCGCCTGCGCACGCGGGGAGCCTTATTCCGTTGACAACGTTGTGCCTTTTTGCAACACTCAGGTAGCTGTCGAGCACGGTAAGCACGCGTGGTGCGCTGCTTCGGGCCGGCGGCGACGATCCAGTCGGAGAACCGATGCGCGCCTTGCCCCGAGTGTTGTTTCTGATGGCTTTATCCTTCTGCGCGCAGGCGGCGCAATCCGGGGCGCCGGGGCCGCAGTCTCAGGCGCCGGCCCCGGCTTCGGCTTCGGCGCAGACAAGCGTGGAGTCGTTCTCGCCCGAGGGCGAAGTGCGCCAGGTGCGCCAGGTGACGGCGCGCTTCACCCAGCCCATGGTTGCCTTTGGCGACCCGCGCGGCGCCGACCCCTTCGCCGTCGACTGCCCGGCCAAGGGCAAGGGCCGCTGGATCGACGGCGCCAACTGGAGCTACGACTTCGACGCCGACCTGCCCGGCGCGACGGCCTGCCGCTTCACCCTGCGCGACGACAGCCGCGACCTGGCCGGCAAGCCGCTGGGCGGGCAGCGCGCCTTTGCCTTCACCACCGGCGGCCCGGCCGTGGTGCGCACCCGGCCCTACGAGGGTTCCGGCCACATCGACGAAAGCCAGATCTTCGTGCTGGCGCTGGATGCCCAGGTGGCGCCGGCCAGCATCGCGCGCCATGCCTGGTGCCGCGCCGAGGGCATCAACGAGAAAATCCCGCTGCGCGTGCTGGAAGGCGAGGAACGCGAACGCATCCGCGCCGTGCGGCGCGACTTCATCGACGGCCACCTGGGCCGCTGGTTCAAGGCGCGCGGGCGCAGCTGGCGCGATAACGTGCCGCTTTCCGGCGAGCTGCCGCTGGCCGTGGTGCAGTGCCGCCGCACGCTGCCGCCGAACAAGGAAATCGCGCTGATGTGGGGCAAGGGCGTGGCCGCGCCGAACGGCATCGCCACCACCGAGGACCAGCAGCTCGACTTCCGCACCCGTCCCGACTTCACGGTCTCGGCCAGCTGCGAGCGCGTGAATGCGCGCGCCGGCTGCGTGCCTTTCCTGCCGGTGCGCGTCGGCTTCAGCGCGCCGGTGGCGCTGAAGGATGCCCAGGCCATCGCCCTCGAAGGGCCGGGCGGCAAGCGCTACCCAGCAAAGTTCGATGACGAGCATGCCGGCCATGTCACCGGCATGTCGTTTGCCGGCCCCTTCCCGGAACGCGCGGAACTGCGCCTGCTGCTGCCTCCTGGCCTGAAGGACGACGCCGGCCGCAGCCCGGTGCTGCGCGCGAAGACGAAACTGGTCCTGCGCACCGACCGCCAGCCGCCGCTGGTGAAGTTCGCCGCGCCCTTCGGCATCATCGAAGCGCGCGGCGACCGCATGCTGCCGGTCACGGTGCGCAACGTCGAGCCGGCCCTGGCCACCGCCGTGCGCACGAGCGGCGCCAGCCAGCGCGTCAGCCGCGAGGAAGACGTGCTGGCCTGGATGCGCAAGGCGGGCAGCGGCCAGTACCACAGCCTCCAGGAGCAGGTGCTGGGCAAGGGCGCCGAGGGCAGCATCGAGCGCTTCGCGCTGCCTAAGCCGAACGGGCGCCGCGCCTTCGAGGTGATCGGCATCCCGCTGCGCAAACCCGGCTTCTACGTGGTCGAGCTCAGCAGTCCGCAACTGGGCGCGGCGCTCAACGACAAGGGCAAGCGGGCCTATGTGCACACCGCTGCCCTAGTGACCAACCTGGCCGCCCACTTCAAGCATGGGGCAGCTTCCTCGCTGGTCTGGGTGACCTCGCTCGACAAGGGCCGTCCGGTAGCCGGCGCCCAGGTGGCGGTGCGCGACTGCGCCGGCAAGCCGCTCTGGAGCGGCAGCACCGACGCCAGCGGCGTGGCGCGCATCCGCAAGGAACTGCGTGCATCAAGCTGCAAGTCCGGCGGCGGCTTCTTCATTACCGCGCGCAGCGGCGAGGACTTCACCTTCACGCTGTCGGAGTGGCAGCGCGGCATCGAGTCCTGGCGCTACAACGTCTCCACCGAGGGCGTCGATACCGACAGTCGCCTGGTCGCCACCGTCTTCGACCGTACCCTGCTGCGCGCCGGCGAAACCGTGCACATGAAGCACTTCCTGCGCCGCCGCGTGGCCGCCGGTATCGCCCTGGTGCGTGCCGGCGACAAGGCGCCGCAGAACGTGTCGCGCTGGGCCGACGACGAGGGGGACCCGGGTGAAGAGGGTGCGGCCGCCGACAAGGGTCCCTTGCCGGCCAAAGGCTGGCTGGTGCACGGCGGCAGCGGCGAAAAGGTCGCTTTTGCCCTGCGCTGGGATGCCGGCGGCGCCGCCCTCGGCGAATGGAAGATCCCGATGGAGGCCAAGCTCGGCGAATACCAGGTCGTGATCGGCGGCCAGGTGGCGGGCGAGTTCCGGGTCGAGCAGTTCCGCGTGCCGACCATGAAGGCGCTGCTGAAAGGACCGAGCGGGCCGGTGGTGGCGGCGCGCGGCGTCAGCATCGACGCCCAGGTGAACTACCTGTCCGGCGGCCCGGCCGGCCTGGCCCCGGTCAAGCTGCGCACCGTGCTCGAATACGGCGGCGCCGCGTTCCCCGGCTACGAGGGCTTTGCCTTTGCCGCCGGCGACGTCAAGGAGGGCATCGAGCGCGAAGGCACGGGCTACAACGAAGACGGTTACGACGATGGCTACGAGGGCGGGGAGGCGCCGGACGAGCAGGCGAATACGGCCGAAGGCAGCGAAGCCGCGGCAAACGCCGCGCGCACCCAGACTGCCACCCTCGACCGCAACGGCGGCGCGCGCATCGCCGTGCGCGACCTGCCGCCGATCGACGGTCCGCGCACCCTGTTGGCCGAGCTGAGCTACCAGGACGCGAACGGCGAAACGCTCACGACCGCGACCCGGGTCAGCCTGTTCCCGTCGGAGGTCATGCTCGGCATCAAGACCGTCAGCTGGCTGAACAAGGAGCCGGTCAAGCTGCAGGCCGTGGTGGTGGACGTGCACGGCAAGCCGGTGGCGGGGCGCCAGGTCGAAGTCGACCTGTTCCAGCGCACGAGCTACTCGCACCGGCGCCGCCTGGTCGGCGGTTTCTACGCCTACGAGAACAGCAGCGAGATCAAGCGCATCGGCGCGGCCTGCAGCGGCCAGACCGATGCCCGCGGCCTGCTGGCCTGCGAGGTGGCGGCGCCGGTCCAGGGTAACCTGATCCTGCGCGCGCGCACCCAGGATGCCGATGGCCGCGCGGTGGTCAGCCACACCGAGGCCTGGGCCGGCGCCGGGGCCGAGGCCGAGGCGCGCGACGACAACTGGTTCGAGGTCTCCGACAACGACCGCATCGACTTACTGCCGGCCAAGCCGCGCTTCGAACCGGGCGAGGACGCGCGCTTCCAGGTGCGCGCGCCGTTCCGCTCCGGCACCGTGCTGGTGACCGTCGAACGCGAAGGCATCCTCGAGACCTGGGTGCGGCGCTTCTCGGCGAAGGACACGACCATCAGCGTGCCGATCAAGGGCAGCTATGCGCCGAACGTGTTCGTGTCGGCCATGGTCGTGCGCGGGCGCGTGGCCGGCGTGCAGCCGACCGCGCTGGTCGACCTCGGCAAGCCGGCCTACAAGCTCGGCATCGCCGAGGTGAAGGTGGGCTGGGCCGCGCACGAGTTGAAGGTGGCCGTCAGCACCGACAAGGAGGTCTACAAGGTGCGCGACCGTGCCCAAGTGCGCGTGAAGGTCACGCGGCTTGACGGCAAGGCGCTGCCGGCCGGGGCCGAGGTGGCCCTGGCGGCGGTGGACGCCGGCCTGCTCGAGCTGATGCCGAACGAGAGCTGGAAGCTGCTCGAAGCGATGATGCGCCAGCGCAGCCTGCAGGTGCAAACCTCGACCGCGCAGATGCAGGTGGTCGGCAAGCGCCATTTCGGGCGCAAGGCGGTAGCGCACGGCGGCGGCGGCGGGCGCGGCATGAGCCGCGAGCTGTTCGAGACCCTGCTGCTGTGGCAGGGCAAGGTCAAGCTCGACGCCAAGGGCGAAGCCACGCTGCCGGTGCCGCTCAACGATTCACTGACGAGTTTCCGCATCGTCGCCGTGGCGAATGCCGGCGCCGGCCTGTTCGGCACCGGCGCCACCGACATCCGCAGCACCCAGGACCTGATGCTGATGTCGGGTCTGCCGCCCCTGGTGCGCGAGGGCGACCGCCTGCGCGCCGGCTTCACGCTGCGCAACGCCTCCGAGCGCAGCCTGCAGGTGCAGCTGAGCGCGAGCGTGAGCGCCGACGGCGGCCAGGCCCGCGCCCAGGCGCCGCAGAGCGTGCGCCTGGAGCCGGGCGAATCGCGCGAGGTGGGCTGGGACCTGACGGTGCCGCAGGCCCAGGCCCTGCGCTGGCAGGTCGATGCGCGTACCGGCGAAGGCGCGGGCACCGGCGACAGCCTGCGCATCGTGCAGAAGGTGACGGCGGCGGTGCCGGTGCGCGTGATGCAGGCCACCTTGCTCCAGCTCGACGCGCCGAAGACGATTCCCGTGGCGCGTCCGCAGGACGCCTTGCCGGGCTACGGCGGCATCCGCACCACGTTTACGCCGCGCCTGGCCGGCAGCATGGCGGGGGTGCGCGACTACATGGCCGCCTACCCCTACACCTGCTTCGAGCAGAACACCTCGCGCGCCGTCGCGCTGCGCGATGCGAAGATGTGGGAGGGCCTGGCCGCCACGCTGCCGGCCCACCTCGACAGCGACGGCATGCTGAAGTATTTCGCCAGCATGCTCGAAGGCAGCGACAGCCTGACCGCCTACGTGCTGTCGGTCACGAGCGAGGCAGGCTACGCCATCGCGCCAGAGCAGCGCGAACGCATGGAGGCGGCCCTGGTCGCCTTTGTCGAAGGCAAGCTGACGCGCGGCCAGTCGCTGCGCAGCGGCGACCTGGCGGTACGCAAGCTGGCCGCGCTCGAAGCCCTGTCGCGCACCCAGGAAGTGCGCGACGCCTGGCTCGAATCGATCCGCATCGAACCGAACCTGTGGCCGACCTCGGCCGTGCTCGACTGGTACCTGGTACTGCAGCGCACCCCCGGCCTGGCCGAGCACGACACCCGAATGGCCCAGGCCGAACGCATCCTGCGCGCGCGCCTGACCCTGGCCGGCACCACCATGGGATTTTCCACCGAGGCGAGCGACGACTGGTGGTGGCTGATGGCCTCGCCTGACGTGAACGCCAACCGCCTGCTGCTGGCAATGCTCGACAATCCATCCTGGCAGGGCGACATGGGCCGCCTGGCGCGCGGCGCCCTGGGCCGCCAGCAGCGCGGGCGCTGGAACACGACGCTGGCGAATGCCTGGGGCGTGCTGGCGATGGAGAAATTCTCGGACAAGTTCGAGGCCGTGCCGGTAACCGGCAAGAGCAGCGCCGTGCTGGCTGCGAATGCAGGCAATGCAAGCGCCAGCCCCGCCGCCTGGAGCGGCGCCGTGCCCGCGACCGTGCTGCAGGCCTGGCCGCAGGCGGGCAGCGGCCAGCTCACGCTGCGCCACGAGGGCGGCGGCAAACCCTGGGCCACGGTGCAGAGCTTGGCCGCGGTGCCCCTGAAGGCGCCGCTGTCCGCCGGCTACCGCATCAAGCGCACCGTCACCCCGGTCGAGCAGGCGAAGCAGGGCGCCTGGAGCCGCGGCGACGTGTACCGCGTGAACCTGGTCATCGACGCCCAGTCCGACATGACCTGGGTGGTGGTCGACGACCCGATCCCGGCCAGCGCCAGCATCCTCGGCAGCAGCCTGGGCGGCGATTCGCAGCTGGCGGGAGGCGGGCGCAGGAGCGGCGGCCGAGGTGGCGATACCTGGGGTGGTGGCGGCTGGGGCTATGGCGGCCTCGAATACGAGGAGCGCACCCACGGCGCCTTCCGCGCCTATTACTCCTTCGTGCCGAAGGGCCAGTTCAGTGTCGAGTACACGGTGCGCCTGAACAACGCGGGCAACTTCAGCCTGCCGCCGACCCGGGTCGAGGCCATGTACAACCCCGAGACCTTCGGCGAGCTGCCGAATCCGGTGCTGGCCGTGGGGCCGTGATGCGCCGTTCGATGCTGTTGCCGGTGGTGCTGGTGCTGTCGGCCGCCGTGCACCTCGGCGCCTCGGCGGCCATGCCGACGCCGCAGCAGGTGCGCGCGGCCTGGAAGCCGTCCAGCGCGCGGCTGCTCGACCGCCACGGCGTGCCGGTCGAATCGGTGCGCATCGACATGCGCGTGCGCAGGATGGCCTGGACGCCGCTGGCCGACATCTCGCCGGCCCTGGGCCTGGCCGTGCTGCAGGCCGAGGACGGGCGCTTCATGGAGCACGGCGGCATCGACCTGCGCGCCATCGGCCAGGCCGCCTGGGACAATTTGTTCCGCGCACGCCCGCGCGGCGCCTCGACCATCACCATGCAGCTGGCCGGTTTGCTCGACGCCGAACTGCGCGCCGGCGCGGGCGGACGCAACTGGACCCAGAAATTCAACCAGGCCCTGGCTGCACGCGAACTCGAAGCCGGCTGGGGCAAGGCCGAGATCCTCGAAGCTTACCTGAACCTGGCCAGCTTCCGCGGCGAACTGCAAGGCGTCGCCGCCGCCTCGCAGGCACTGTTCGGCAAGGCACCGTCCGGGCTCGACCTGGCCGAATCGGCCATCCTGGCGGCACTGCTGCGCGCGCCCGGCGCGGCCCCAAAAACAGTGGCCATGCGCGCCTGCACCATTGCCGCCGAGCTCAAGGCGCGCACCGGCTGCGCCAGCATCGAGTGGCAGGCCGAGGTCGCCCTCGGCCGTCCCGCCGCTGCCGCCATCAAGGGGCAGGCGCAAATGGCGCCGCAAGTGGCCAATCAACTGCTCGGCACGGGCGGGCAGGACGTGCGCAGCACCCTCGACGCCGGCCTGCAGCGCTTCGCGCTCGACTCGCTGCGCCGCCACCTGCGCGAACTGAACGACCGGAATGTCGCCGACGGCGCCGTGGTCGTCATCGACAACGCCAGCGGCGAGCTGCTGGCCTATGTCGGCAACGGCGGCAAGGGCGAAGTCGACGGCGTGGCCGCCCTGCGCCAGGCCGGCTCGACCCTGAAGCCCTTCCTGTACGAACTGGCGCTCGAACGGCGCCTGCTCACCGCCGCTTCGCTGCTCGACGACAGCCCGATCGACGTCGCGGGCGAGGCCGGCCTCTACGTGCCGCAGAATTACGACCGCCAGTTCAAGGGCTACGCCAGCGTGCGCACCAGCCTGGCCAGCTCGCTGAACATCCCGGCGGTGCGCACGCTGCTGCTGCTCGGACCGGAGCGTTTCCACGGCCGCCTGCAAGACCTCGGCATCAGCTCACTGAAGGAAGACGCGGCATTCTATGGCCCCTCGCTGGCGCTGGGCTCGGCCGACGTTTCGCTGCTGGAACTGAGCAACGCCTACCGCACCCTGGCCAACGGCGGCCTGTACGGCCCGGTCACGCTGCGCGCCCACGCGCCCGCGTCCAGGCCCGGGCCGAAGCAGCGCGTGCTGGACGCCGGCGCCGCCTGGATCGTGGGCGACATCCTGTCCGACCGCGGCGCGCGCAGCCCGACCTTCGGCCTGCGCAGCGACCTTGCCACCGCCTACTGGAGCGCCGTCAAGACCGGCACCAGCAAGGACATGCGCGACAACTGGTGCGTGGGCTATTCCACACGCTACACGGTCGGCGTCTGGATCGGCAATTTCGACGGCCAGCCGATGTGGGACGTCTCCGGCGTCTCCGGCGCGGCGCCGGTCTGGCGCGACGTGATGGACTTCCTGCACCGCGAGAACCCGCCCCGGCAAGCCGCGGCGCCGGACGGGGTAGTGCGGCGCAAACTGCGCTACGCCCCGGCGCACGAGGCCGCGCGCCAGGAGTGGTTCCTGCGCGGCACCGAAACCAGCCTGGTCGAAGCGGTGGCGCCGGAACGCCGCACGCCGAAGATCATCTACCCGGTCGACGGCAGCATCCTGGCCACCGACCCCGACATTCCGGCCGAGCGCGAGCGCGTGCTGTTCCAGGCCCAGGCCGGCCAGGGCCTGCGCTGGCGTCTCGACGATGCCGAGCAGGGCGCCGCCGATGCCGTCCTGGCCTGGCGCCCGGCGGTGGGCCCGCACCGCCTGGAATTGCTCGACGCGGCAGGCAAGGTACTCGCCACCAGCCGCTTCGAAGTGCGCGGCAACCGGGAGCCGGCAGCGGACCAGAAGCCGGGGTTATAGATGAGCTCGTTCTATCGTTCAATCCGATGGCAGCTTACTTGCCGAGCCAGCTGCGCTCGCCAAGCCGCTGACCATGCGGGAAGCGCTGATGGCGGATCAGGATGCGTTCGACCGGACCCTCCGGCAGGTATTCGATCGTCAAGTTGCCGTCCTGCGAACTGAGCAGGTTTGGCGATACGGGGAACACCCGTTTGCGGTAATGTCGGTTCAGGTCGGCATACAACTGCTGGTCGACCAGACTGAGGCGTACGTCGAGGCCGCTCGCCAACCGGTATTGACCGGCAACGGCGTCTTTCAGGTTTTCCGCATCGCCACGGTCCATGGATGCGGCGGCAAGCGCGGATGAAATGAAAGCGGTGGACGACACGAAGGCAAGGCAAAGCAGGGCACGCATGGCTGTCTCCTTCATCGAACGTTGAACGACACGACTGACGAAGGTTGGACAGGCCGGGTTTCAGCGCGACTGCACGTATGTATTAAATTTTGCTGCGGAAACCCGCAAGGCTCAGGCTCAGGCCTGGTTCACGATGCCGATGAATTCCACAATCAGCGTCGCCGCACCAACCACCAGTACATGTGCGGTCACCAGCACCAGCCAGCGGCAGCATGTGGCGAAACGGCTTCCGCCATAAACCCGCTGCATCGCCATCGGTAGATAGGCTATCAGGCACAGAAAGGGAATGATCTGGAAAATGTCCCATGCCGAAAGCACGTCGCTGGATACGCCCTTCAGGAATGGGAACATCGCGGCCCATCCTATGCTTCCAGGGATGACGATCATCAGGCTGACAACTAGAAAGGCAAACGCATTGGTATGCAAGGCAAATACCAGATGCTCGCCGTAGCGGAAGTTGGAGCGCCGGTAAATCAGTTTCAGGTACAGCGCAAAGAGCGGCAGTGCGCCAATCAGCATGTAGGGCGCATATGCAAGGAATCCGTGATTCAGCGCCGCGCTTTTTTCCTTGTCGGTTTGTCTGAGAAAGTTGTTCAGCTTATCCTGCCAGTGTGCATTGACCTTGCCTATGGCGGCGATGGCGTCCTGGATGCTGTCGTTCACGGTTGGAGATTCGTCCGTTGTTTCCGCATGCTGCGGGTCATGCACCGCCAGCGTGAAAATCGCTCTTGGTGTCTTGCCTGGAGCATAAGTTCCTGGAGCCGCGTGGCTATACGTAAAGCCGAATTGCCCGTCTTCGATCAGCAACTGAGGCAGTTCAATATGAAAGACTTTAATTAGAGCAAACAGGATCAGACTCAGGGTCAGATACAGCCGCAACGGCGGAATATACGGCATGCGGCGCCCAGCCAGGAATTCCTTTGTCAGTTCGCCAGGACGCAGGACGAGCAGCTTCAGCGTTTGCCAGAGCTTGCCTTCCAATGCCACGTAATGGCCGACGAATTCATGCACAAACTCACCCGCGCTCGGGACGTGGGCATGGGTCGGTTCTCCGCATTTTGCGCAGAAGTTATCGGTGACGATAGCGTTGCAACTGCGACAGTGTGAGATGGGAAGGGCGGAGTGCGGGGCGAGGGTACTTTGTACGGCAGCAGTCTGCATGATATCTGTTGCAAAAGTTTCCAAACAAACACATGCTACCTCAAGCCTTGGCAACGCGACAATGCCAGCGTGTGGTTGTTGAAGAAAGCCGACAATCGAAAGCGAGCGGTAAAGACGAAAGGCTCCATGAATTTTCATGGAGCGCTAGGAGAACTTCAACCGACAGTCGCAGGCAAGCTGCCGATCAGCTTGCAGCCACATTCGGTCGTGCATCCCTCGACCGCAACGGCTATCCCGTTGACTGTAACTGTGTCGTGGGCAGTAATGATCTTGTTCACACCGTGAGGCTTGCCGCCGGGGTAGAGCATTGGACAGTCAACTTTGTCACCCAGTCGAGCGATTGCTCTTCCCCTAATGTCGTGGTCGGGCGAACCGCTGATCACTGTACCGCCATGATTGGTTTTGTCTCCGACGGTGATGAACTTAATTGACATTGGTTCTCCAGTGGAATTGGTGACGTTATCAAATCGGCTAACCATCCGGCTAATCGCGTTCGTTAGGCAGCCTCATATATGTTTTAGCTGAAGATTGCAGTAGCAATCGGTGATCGCTGCAATACGCCTGGAATTAATAAACGTACCGTACTCACGCCCGGATTAGGTCTTATTGAATTCGATATCCTGGTCTTGTGCGCCATCTTGCAAATATCGTCCTCATTCGCAAGATAGATTCGAGCCAGCGCGTTCATGTCTTAGGCAAGGAAGGGTAGCGCAAAAAATGCAAGCGACTGTAGATCTTGTTAAAGATGCTAGGTCATATTTTGTTATATTAAACCTCTAAATTTGGTTCGTTTGAACTGTATTGGAATGTGATCTCCAAGCTTAAATCGCCTTGCTTGAAGTCATAATAAAAAATGAGTCTTCCCCAATTGTAAAAGTCTGAAGAGGCAGTGCTCGGGTGATCGCTTATTAAATTCAAATTCAAAGACTTTTCGCATGCCTTGATTGCATCTGATTCAAGAATGCTGGATTCGAAAAATTCGATCGAATCAAATAAAAACGTTACTGCGCTTAATCTTCCTTCTCCGATTTCAATCACGCCATCGGCGGATTTTCCAAAAACACTTATTTTGCTTAGGAGGCGATATTGTGTTTGGTTCTCATCTGTTTGAAGCGGTGGTCCGCATAGTCTTGCGATAGATCCGACGAGAACGCCTTTTTCGTCAACAGTTATGGGCGTCGAATTAACAAAAACCGAACCGTTCTTGGGATCGAATGTAATTGTATGCATTATCGATTTATGTGCGCGATGGCACTCCTATTCGAATTCGACAATCAAGCCACTATCCTGAAAATGTTTTCGAATTGCGCTGACGATATCTTGCTTCTCGGTTTCATTCAAGGCAACCTCTGGCGGTATTTTCCATTCATTTAATGAGTTCAAATAGATGACGTAACTTGGTTCAGTTGGCGCTGAGGCAATGAGCGCCTCGCCTAAGACCCGTACATGCCTGTCTCCACTCTTTAACTGTATAGCGCCTCGTGAGACGTGTACGACTTCCAAATTCATATACCACCTCCTAAGCAGATCCCTGCGATTTCGAACCTTTGGTCGATAATAATGGTCTGGAAGAATTTGGACAGGGAGTGCTTCTATTCCATATGTGCTCATTACAAACTAAGGTCTCTAACAAACCTTTGTGTTCTGACTTTGACAGCAAAAAACGGACGATTACTTACAGTTCGAATGAGTCTGCATGTGCGATCTGCAACACTCGAAGCAACTGATCGTTCTTAGCCCCAGCTTTTCCGGCATCAACATCAATGGAAACATTTCCGCAAACACAGTATTTATTATCCGTAGGATTTGACCATAGAATACTCCAGCAGTTGATGCACTGATAGAATGTCCAATCCGACACAGGTAGAGTTGCTCCGACGATGTGGCTTAAATCTTTGATGACTAACTTATTCTTTGACATGATTTATTTTGGCAGCCAAAATTGATAATAAGCTTGGGCAAAAAGTTAAGTTGGAAAGCAGGGTTGTGTAGAACTGTTTTCTACTTGGCCTGAATAATCAGCATCTAGCGAAATTTAGTGTGCGAGAGTGGCTCTAGAGTCAGATGGTACAAATCAGTTCGCTAAAAGGCCACGCAGAGCTCGAATGTTTCACTGCAAAAGATTCTAGTTAGCAGAGGAAGTCATGAACGAATATCGTCCCTTCATCGCATGCAAATGGTGTGAACATGGACTATTGCGCACCGCCAACTCTCCAAGAGATACATGGTTGTTTATGTATACCCAACCTCGATACCGCACAAAGTCGACTTCAAATCGGCTCTCGAAATTACACCGACCCAAGGAAAGTCGAACACGTTGGCGCCTAATGATGTCGATGAAGCGTCTATGCCGAGCGACCTTATCAAGGTTCCATAAAAATGGCCACATTAAAGGAACGTGGCTCATAGCTCACTTCAAGTTTTCCCCACTGAAAGCACCACATGCGCCGTCTATTCCTTTTGTCGTTCGGCGGACTTCCAGCCCTCTGCTCTACGAATTTCGATAGCGTATGATATTCATCTTTCAACACCTCTTCACTTACGCCATCCCACCCTTTATTGGTGCAAGGGCCGTCTAGCCAGCGCAATAGTAACCACTCAATCTTTTTCTCTCGCAATGAGATGGTAACGCCAAATTTCATGTTGTCCGCTACGGCCTCGACGTAGAAATAAGGTTCGCCTCCACCTGGGTCTTTCCGTTTCTCGATTAAGCCTTCTTCGGTAAGAGCGATTAGATTTTCATAACCGGACACAACGGAAATATTTTTCGCGCCTAGCTCGATTTCTTCTCCAGTTAAATTAATCATGGGCTTGTCAATCTATAATTGCCCCTCTTCCATACTCATACGATCATTTGCGGTGATGTAATACTGCGTCCCCCCTCCCGGTCCATATTGGTCGTTGGCTTGGGCATAAGCTTTTCCGAAACGAAGATCTTCTCTGAGTGTGAATGCCTGTACCTGCTGCCTTGGACCTCGCGGGAAGAGCTTGGAATTTCTAGAGTGCCCCACTTATGTAGCCTCATGATATGCACCAATTGATTTCCTGTCGAGTGACTTCATCGAGGTACTATAAAGATATCCGCCTGAAAGGCACGTAGGTCAAAGCTTACGTCAATTTTCCCCCATTTAAAGCGCCACGTATGCTCTCTATTTTTCTTAACATCAGGCGGACGTCCAACGACCTTTTTGACAAAATTTAATAGAAGATGATATTCATTTTTTACCTCTGTAACGCTCACATCATCCCACCCCTTCATTGAACTGCCTAACCAGTGCAATCGTAGCGATTGGGTTTTTTTCTCTTTCAAGCTAATGGTGATGCCAAACCTCATGCCGTCTGCCTCATCTTCGAGGTAATAGTAAGTTCCAATAGCGTCTTTTCGTTTCTCAATTAGACCATGTCGGGCAAGGTTACTTAATTCTTCATTAGAAACAGCGAGGATATTTTTCTCGCCGATATTGATTTGTCCTTCAATGAAATTAATCATGGGTTTGTCAACGGTATCATTGCTCCTGCTGTTAAGGTCCGACGATCATTTTTACTTATAAAATACTGCAATCCGCCGCCCGGTCCATATTGGTCATTGGCCAGGGCGTAAGCTTTTCCTACGCAAAGATCTTTTGTCAGTGTGAATGCGAAGGTTTCATGGCCCAACGCGCTGTGTGCCGCCAGCAGCCGCCCGACCGGATCGTAGCGGTATTCGATACGTCCACGCCCGTTGTCTTCGACACTGGTCAGTTGGCCGGACGGGGCGTAGCGGTAGCGCCGCAGGATGGCGGCTTGCATGCCAGCCTGGGCGTCGGGCCGGTAGATACGCCGCTCCCGCCCCGACGGGCGGCGTCACGATCCATCCAACCGGTGGCGCGCCGCCAGCGCGCGTTCCACGTCCGCACGAAGGGCGCGGTGCTGCTGCTTGTCTAGATTGACAACGTCGTTGCCGAGTGAAAGGTGCCACGCGCCGCGTTTGTCCACGCCATACCATCCGCCGCCGGACAGGCCGGTTCCTAGCGGCAGATCATCGAAATGGTAGTTCACGACGGTAAACGTCGCCGCGTCAGCGCCGTCGATCCGCGCGTATTCGTGAAACACTGCGTGGCGATCACGCACTACTGTGATCTCGGGAGGGTGGCCGCCGTCGGTCCGTGAGATGGCGACGGGGATGTCGCTGCGCAAGGTGGCTGGGTCGGCGCCGGCCAGTACGTGGTGCTCGTACAGTACCCAGCGACCGTCAGTCACATAGCCAGGCAGGAGCTGGCGCAGCCGCGTCGCGTTGACCGGTGGCGTCTGGTCCGCGACACGGCGCAAGCGGATGAACACGGCGGAGCCATCGCTGAGGATCCACCCGTCGAGAAACGGCCGCATCCGGTCAAGGTCGACAGGACCGTCAAGCTTGGTGAAGTGCTTGTGCCGCCAGATCTTCGGCCGCGACCAGATTGGCAGGCAAGCGACACCCGTCATGCAGGGGAATCCGGCGGCCTGCCGGTTTTCCGTTTCTCCCACTGCATAAACAGCTCCTCCGATCGCTGCCAGCTCGTAGCGCCCGACCGTGCGGCTCGCGAATTTGTGCGAGCAGCTGGAAAATGGCTCAGCGATCTTCTCGCCGGCACTGTCCTTCCAGCGGGTGTAGCACGACCTCTCAGGAAAATGACAGTAGCCGAGCACCAGCAGCGGCACGGCGATCGCCTCGCATACACCAAACTTGCTCATAGGATGCTCCGGTGGTCATTGTTTGGGAACGATACCCAGATCCATGTCGTTGAAGTTGACCAACGGCAACCGAATGTGGCGCTCATACAGGACTGAATCGCTCCGGCTTTCGTGAAGGCCGATTAGTGTGTCAGGCTGGGACGGCTTGACCAGACTTCCCGCACTACCAGCGCTATGCAAAGCCACGAAAGAGCGTTGTACGCGGGCAGCCGGGAAAGAATTAATTTCTCGAAGCTGAAAGACCAGACAACATTGAACTCCACCTGAGGTGATGGATATCTTGAACAGATAGTCTGGCA
Source organism: Massilia sp. IC2-278 (assembly GCF_020708045.1). GTDB lineage: Bacteria > Pseudomonadota > Gammaproteobacteria > Burkholderiales > Burkholderiaceae_D > Telluria. The sequence goes on along the minus strand of NZ_JAJFES010000016.1, from coordinate 45,126 downwards.
ATTTTTCAAGCTGCATAGCTTCGTCGGAACCAACTTGATACGGCGTTGCATGCAATGAGCAGGTTCGGACGAACAAAAAGCAATTTGATCATGTGCGCGGAGAGTGCGCTGCTGTAGTCAGCCTTATAGCGCACGAGAGGTGCGCTATGCTTAGCCACTGCAAGCGTTGCAAGTGACACCTCAAGAGATCGGGTCATGTCACTTTACAAACGCGGTAGTACGTAGTGGATCGATTTCACCACGCCATCAGGAGAACGCATCAGGCACTCTGCTGAAACGGTTAACAAAGTCGAAGCACAGGAACTGCACGACCGACTAAAGGCAGAACACTGGCGAGTGCAAAAATTAGGTGAACGGCCCAAGCATACGTGGGACGAGGCTGTGTCGAAGTGGTCACAGGAAACGGCACAAAAGCGCACTCATCATGAGGATTTGCTCAAGCTGGACTGGCTACGTCCGTTCTTGCAAGACCGGGTGCTGATTGAAATAACGCGCGACGAGATCGTGGCAATCGGGCTACGCAAGAAAGGAGAGGCGAGCAACGCGACAGCGAACCGTTACCTGGCTCTTATCCGCTCTATTCTGCGGAAGGCGTGCGCCCAAAGTGAAGATGTACCCCGAACTCAAGCGCCGCGTTCGCTGGATCTCGCCAGAGCAGGCGAGGGCACTGCTGGAGGCGTTGCCGGAGCACCAGCGCGACATGACACTGTTTGGGCTTGCTACCGGGCTAAGGCAGAGCAACGTCACCGGTCTGCGCTGGGGGCAGGTTGACCTCAAGCGCGGCACAGCCTGGATCGCAGCTGACGACGCGAAGGGTGGCGAGGACATTCACGTTTCGCTGTGCGACTTGGCTCTAAAGGTATTGGAGTGCCAGCACGGAAAGCATCCAGAGCGCGTCTTCATGTATGAAGGTAAACCGGTCAGGTACGTAAACACAAAGGCTTGGCGCACGCTCTCAAGCGCGCAGGAATTGCCGACTTCTGTTGGCACGACCTGCAGCACACTTGGGCGAGCTGGCTGATCCAGAACGGCACTTCTTTGTACGACCTGCAGAAGATAGGCGGTTGGAAGTCGGCGGCGATGGTGCGGCGGTACGCGCACCTGGCACCGGCGCACATGGCGCGTCGCGCGGCCGTAGTCGATGGACTGCTGCGCGTCACAAGTACGGCACAGCAGGTAAAAGAGCGAACTGCTGCGGATACAAAAAAAGGCGTCACGATTGCTCGTAACGCCTTGATCTGATACTACAAATTCGTGGTAGGCCGTGCGGGATTCGAACCTGCGACCAACGGATTAAAAGTCCGCTGCTCTACCAGCTGAGCTAACGACCCAAAAGAAGCAAGATTATAGGGGCGAACGCCGATGCTGTCAAACGTCCGCGCCCAAAATCTTGCCATAGAACCTTATTTGAGCACTGCCAGCCGGTCCTTGGCCGATTGCGCCGCCTGGGTGCCCGGGAACTTGGACACCAGCTGCTGCAGCGTTTTCTTCGCCTTCGGCAGGTCTTTCAGTTCGGCATAGCTGGTAGCCATGTTCAGCATGGCGTCGGCCGCCTTCGGGCTGGTGCCGTAGTTGGTGGTCACGATTTCCTGGGCCGCGATCGCCTTCTTGTAGTCGCGCTGGGCGTAATAGGCGTTGCCCAGCCAGTACTGCGCATTCGCGGCATAGGCCGAATCCGGATAGCGCTTCACGAAATCCTGCAGGGCAGCGGCGGCTGCCTTGTAGTCGCCACCCTTGAAGGTTTCCATGGCGGTGTCGTAGGCCTGCTTTTCCGACGGCAGCACTTCGGCGGTCTGGCCGTCGATGTTTTCCTGGCGCGGCTCGAGTTTCTTGATGCGGGCGTCGAGGTCGGCGTACAGGGTGCGCTGGCCGTTTTGTGCCTTGGCGATTTCGTTGGCCAGCACTTCGATCTGGCCGCGCAGCTTGGCGATCTCGGCCATGGTGCGCTCGTTCTGGTTCAGCATGTCGAGCGTCGCGGTCTTGTCGGCCTTGTTGTCGAGGCGGCCGTTCAGGTCGCGCGCGATGTTGTCGACTTTGGCGCGCAGGTCGAGGATGGCCTTGCGGGCTTCATCGTCGTCGAGCAGACCGGCGTTGGCCTGCAGCGGCAGCCAGGCGGCGATCAGCAGGCAGGCAAGACGGGACGGAAGCAGTTTCATCATGTCGTGGCTCTTTCTAAACCAGTGTTGCAATGGAAAACGGGGCGGGTTGCAGTCTGCACTGCACCCGCCCCGCTGTCAATTAACCGGGTCTTAATGCGACCCGGACGCGACAGGATTACTGATAAACGATGTCGGCGCGACGGTTTTCAGCCCAGGCGGATTCGCCCGAACCGGTTGCCTTTGGCTTTTCTTCGCCCAGCGAGACGGCTTCCATCTGACTTTCCGACACGCCCAGCGATGCCATCGAACGACGGACGGCTTCGGCGCGCTTCTGGCCCAGGGCCAGGTTGTATTCGGTGCCGCCGCGATCATCGGTGTTACCTTGGATCAGGACTTTGCGGCCCTGGTTCTTGGTCAGGTAGCCCGAGTGGTTGGCGACGACTGGCTTGCCGTCTTCACGCACAACGTAGCTGTCGAAGTCGAAGTAGACGCTACGGTTGGCCAGCACGCCCTGTGGGTCGTTCAGTGGGTCGACGGTTGCGGTTTCGACTGGACGCACGTCACGTGGGTCGGTGGTGGCGGCGACTGGCGCAGGCGACTTTTCTTCGACTGGCGCTGGTGCGTCCGGCACTGGGGTTTTGCACGCTGCCAGCAGGGCAGCGGAGGCGATGATGAATGCGAGGCTCTTGGTATTGCGCATGGTTTCTCTCCTGGTCTTGGTTAGTGATTTACTGCTATTACTTCATGAAAGGACCCCAGCTGGGCTCCCGAATGTTTCCCGCTTTGGTGGTCAAACGTTGCTTGACCCGTCCATCCACCGAAACCACGGCCAGCGCAGTACGCCCGCCGCCTTTGTTCGCATACATGATGTACTTGCCGTTAGGCGAAAAACTCGGTTCGGTGGCCCCATCGGCCAGGCGCAGTTCCTGGCCGCTGGCCAGGTCCATCGCAAAGAGGGAATATCCGCCGTCGCGCTGCGAAATCCAGGCCAGGGTCTTGCCGTCTGGAGCCACGCGCGGGCTGATGTTATAGCTGCCATTGAAGGTGACGCGGGTCGCATTCCCGCCATTCACGCTCATTTTGTAAATCTGCGGGCCGCCGCTGCGATCGCTGGTGAAATAAATGCTCTGGCCGTCGGCCGAGAATTGCGGCTCGGTGTCGATGCCATTGCTGTTGGACAGGCGGCGCAGGCCGGAACCGTCGGCATTCACGATATACACCTGGTAGCTGCCCGACTTCGACAGGGCGATCGCCAGCTTGCTGCCGTCCGGCGACCAGCTCGGCGCCGAATTGCTGCCTTTTTCGTTGGCGATGACGCGGCGCTTGCCGCTGACCAGGTCCTGCATGTAGATCACAGGCTTGCGGTCTTCAAACGAAACGTAGGCGACCTTGCCGCCGTCCGGCGACCACGATGGCGAAATGATCGGCTCGCGGCCCTGCACGGCGATGATTTCGTTTTCGCCGTCGGCATCGGCCACGGCCAGCGCGTAATTGCGGCCGGCGCGGTTTTCTTTCACGTACGCGATGCGGGTCGAGAAAATGCCGCGCACGCCGGTCAGTTTTTCGTACACGTCGTCGGCGATGCGGTGGGCTTGCAGGCGGGTATAGCGCGGCTGCACTTCGCCGCCGAGGGCCGACAACTGGCCGCCCTTGACGGTATCGAACAGTTTATAGCGCACGGCGAAACGGCCGTCCGGCTGGCGCGATACGCTGCCGACGACGAGTGCATCGGCGCCGCGCGCTTTCCAGGCGCCGGCGTCGATATTCGCGCTGTCGCTGATCACCTGACCGGCGTCAATGACCTTGAACACGCCGCTGCGTTCGAGGTCGGCGCGGATGATGGCCGACACCTGGTCGGGCGCCACGCCTTCGTCGGCAAAGGCGGCGACGGCGACCGGGATCTGGGTGCTGCTGACGCCGGCGATCTCGACGCGGAATTGCGCGTGCGCGGCGCTGCCCATCAGGAGGGAAACGCTGAACAGAAGGGTATGTAGTTTCTTCATGGGCCTCTCAATACTTGAATACTGGTGGTCACTGCAAATCTTTTAACTTGAAGACGAGTGGGAAAGTCCGTTCTACCGTACCATCTTTTTTCTTCGGTAGTGGTGACGATTTGTTAATGCCCCTTTCCACTGCTTCGTCGAAAGCCGGAACGCCACTGCTCTTGGTCTTGCGCACCGACAGGATTTCACCGGTCGGCAGTTGCTCGATGCGGAATTCGACGGTCGGATTACCCGGCTCGTCGCCGCCCGGATAGACCGTATTGCTCTTGACCTTGGCCGCAATCGCCGCCTGGTAACCGCTGTCGAGTTTTGGCGCGCTCGATTTCTGGGCATTGCCGGTCGAACCGGCGGCACCCGCAATGCGCTTGAGTTCCAGGTCGCGCAGTTTATCGAGCTGGGCCTTTTCGGCGGCGTCGGCTTTTGCTTTCGCGGCTTTTTCGGCGGCGAGTTTCTTTTTCTTGTCGGCTTCGGCTTTTTCGGCTTTCTCGGCGGCGAGCTTTTTCTCCGCTTCTTTCTTTTTCTCTTCTTCCTTCTTTTTCTCGGCGAGTTCTTTTTTCTGCTCTTCGCGTTCCTTCAATTCTTCACGCCGCTTTTCCTCGGCGAGTTCCTTGCGCTTTTGCTCTTCGCGTTCCTTTTTCTCCGCGAGTTCGCGTTCCTTCTTCTGCGCCAGTTCACGCTCGTCGCGTTCCTTCTTCGCCAGCTCGATCTTGCGCTGCTTCTCGCGCTCGAGCGCGATGTCCGGCGCGGCCGGTTTTACTGGCTCCGGCTCCACCACTTTCGGCGTGGGCGGCGGTGGCGTCGGCGCTGGCGGCGTCGGTTCCGGTTCGGGCTGCGGTTCCGCTTCCGCCGGAGGCGCCGGCAGCGGCGGCGCGGCAGCCGTCTCGACCTTCATGTCCCAGACTTCCGCCTCGACCGAGATCGGGGTATTGCTCTGCCAGCTGATACCGAAATACAAAAAGGCCAGCAGCAGGGCGTGCACGGCCAGCGCCAGCAGGATCGCTGGCATGCGGCTCGGTTCGGGCGGCACCGTGTACGGGGCGCCGGGGGAAGCTGGCTTCATTCCTGGTATGACTCTTTACTGGGTGGCAAGGCCAACACGGGCGATGCCCATCTTCTTCGCTTCCGAGATCATCTCGATCACTTCCTCGTACTTGCTTTCGCGGTCGCCGGCGATCAGCACCGGGTAATCCGGGTTGTCCTGGTGCAGGGTGCGCAGGCGGGCGAGCAGGGCGGCGCGGTTGTCCATGCTTTCGGCCGGCGTCGATTCCTTGCCGTGGACACCGATCGAGAGTTCCGCGTTCGGCTTGATCGAAATCTGGATATAGGTGTCAGGCGGCAGCGTCGACTTTTCGGCGCGTGGCAAATTCACCACATTTGGCGTCTCGTTGGCTGGCACCGCCATGAAGATGATGAGCAGCACCAGCATCACGTCGATGTAGGGCACGACGTTGATCTCGGATTTCAGTTTGCTGCGGCGCCCGCTGCGCATGCTGCTGCCGGAATAGGCCATGTCGGTTCCTCCTGCCGATCAGCGCGACTGGCGCTGCAGGATGTTCGAAAATTCCTCGACGAAGCTCTCGAAGCGGATCGCCAGGCGGTCGATGTCGTGGGTGAAGCGGTTGTAGGCGACCACGGCAGGAATCGCGGCGAACAGGCCGATGGCGGTGGCGATCAGCGCTTCGGCAATGCCGGGGGCGACCACGGCCAGCGTCGCTTGCTGGACATTTGCCAGGCCGCGGAAGGCGTTCATGATGCCCCAGACGGTGCCGAGCAGGCCGATGTAGGGCGAGACCGAGCCGACCGATGCCAGGAAGTTCAGGTGCAGGTCGAGCGCGTCGAGTTCGCGCTGGAAGGCGGCGCGCATGGCACGGCGGGCGCCGTCGAGGACCGCGCCCATGTCGAGGGCGTCGCGCGAGGCTTGCTTGCCCTTGATGAACTCACCCATGCCGGCTTCGAAGATGCGGGCCAGGGCACCGCTCTGGTCGCGCTGGGCGCTGGCGCTCTGGTGCAGGGTGTGCAGGTTGCCGCCGGCCCAGAAGCTGCGCTCGAACTGCTCGGTCTGGCGCCGTGCGGCGCGGATCGCGAACAGCTTGCGGAAGATGTACGACCACGAGAAGACCGACAACAGCAACAGCAACAGCATGATGAGCTGCACCAGGATATGCGCGTTACTGATCAGGGCAATGAAGGAAAGGTCGTGGGTCGGGGTCATCGGTTGGGCAATATTGTCGGTTTATTCAAGCGGCACGCATTTTATCAGCCACGTGGCCGGGGAGCGAGCGCGGCCGTACAGACGCGAGGTCGACGCAGCCGACCTTGACGCTGGCTTCGGCCAGGAGTTGGTCGCCGCGGTAGGCCTTCTGCGCGAACTGCACCGAGGCGCGGCCGAGCTTTTCGACCGCCAGGGTGAGCGTGATTTCGTCGTCCAGGCGCGCCGGCGCGTGGTAGTCGATGGTGGCGCTTTTCACCACGAAGCCGGCATTGTCGGATGCGATCAGGTCCTGCTGGCCAATGCCCGCCGCGCGCAGCCATTCGGTGCGCGCGCGTTCGAAGAACTTCAGGTAATTCGCGTAGAACACGATGCCGCCGGCGTCGGTGTCTTCGTAATAGACCCTGACAGGCCAGGTGAAAACGGAGGGCATGCTACAAGCCATAAATGATAAAAGGAAACATTTTACGCTATTCGATTCCGCATATGTACTCCAGCGAACATGACGGATGGAGAGCGCGACCAGGCGCATGCTGGTGAATTGCCAGGATTGCGAGGTAGTAGACGAGATGCAACCCTGTCAAGACAACAACTGTAACACTTTCTCACAATTATCGAAGGCAGGGCGCACGGTGTGCATATGCAGTTTCCGTGGGGTTCGTAGGAGGGCCGGGCCGCGCAAGACACCTGTGTCCACGCGGTATGGGACTGACGCATACCGGCTTGCCGGTCAGCATCGCATCTGCTCGACGGTCGGACAGCGTGGACACGGGTGTCCACCCTACAAAATCAATTACGCTCCGTTGGAGCTTGCTGATCAGGTACGTTTGATATTGAACGGCGAGAATCCCTGGCAAGTCGGCATCAGCTCGATCAGGTTGACGTTGATATGCGGCGGCAGGGTCGCGATCCAGTACGCCGTCTCGGCAATATCCTGCGCGGTCAGCGGCGTCGTGCCTTCGTATACCTTGGCCGCGGCCGCATCGTCGCCCTTGAAGCGCACGTTCGAGAACTCGGTGCCGCCGCACAGGCCCGGCGCCAGGTTGGTGGCGCGCACGCCGGTGCCGACCAGATCGGCGCGCAGGTTCAGGGTAAATTGCTCGACGAAGGCCTTGGTGGCGCCGTACACGTTGCCGCCCGGGTAAGGATAGTGGCCGGCCACCGAGCCAAGGTTGATGATCAGCCCGCTGCCACGCTCGACCATCGCCGGCAGGATCGCGCGGGTCATGGTCACCAGGCCCTGGCAATTGGTGGCAATCATGGTTTCCCAGTCTTCGAGCGGGGCCTGGTGGGCCGGCGCGGTGCCCAGGGCCAGGCCGGCGTTGTTGATCAGCACGTCGATCGGGCGCCAGGATTGCGGCAGCAGGGCCAGCGCTTCCTCGATCGAGGCCTTGTCGGTCACATCCATTTCCACCGGCAGCGCCGATTCGCCCAGCTCGGCGGCGAGGGCGTCGAGGCGGTCCTTGCGGCGCGCCGCCATCACGACTTGGTGGCCGTTGCGGACGAAAGTGCGCGCCATGTCGGCGCCGAAGCCGGCCGATGCGCCGGTGATGAAAACGATCATGATGAGTCCTCGGGTTGGCTGAACCCGGTGATTGTAGCCGAAACAATCATGTTGCCAGCTGTTTAAGGCCCATTGCCGCCAGGTCGGCGGTTTCCTTGCCCTAAAAGGGCGCATCACATACAATCCGAGCTCCATTTGCGTCTCACGTGACTGGCGAAAACCGCATGAGCCTGGCTCTGCGGCAAGGTGGCTACCACCGTGGAGCGTGAGACCTCATCCGCCGTTCGCCTGGGCAACCGACAAAGTGCACGCGCAGCAGACCCTGCAGCGCGGCCGGTTGCGTCCAGGCTTCCTGCCGATCCGGCTCTGCCCTGTCTGGTTCTCTTATCGATTGGAGTTTTGTTCATGTTTGCAAAAGATCACACGCTGGCCAATGTTGACCCGGAACTGTGGGATGCGATTCAGAAGGAAAACACCCGTCAGCAAGATCACATCGAGCTGATCGCGTCGGAAAACTACACCTCGCCGGCCGTGATGCAGGCGCAGGGTTCGCAGCTGACCAACAAGTACGCCGAAGGCTATCCAGGCAAGCGCTACTACGGCGGCTGCGAATACGTCGACGTCGCCGAGCAGCTGGCGATCGACCGCGTCAAGCAACTGTTCGGCGCCGAAGCGGCCAACGTCCAGCCGAACTCGGGTTCGCAGGCGAACCAGGGCGTGTTCTTCGCCATGCTCAAGCCGGGCGACACCATCATGGGCATGTCGCTGGCCGAAGGCGGCCACCTGACCCACGGCATGGCGCTGAACATGTCTGGTAAATGGTTCAACGTCATTTCCTACGGCCTGACCGAGCAGGAAGACATCGACTACGACGCCATGGAGCGCCTGGCGCGCGAGCACAAGCCGAAGATGATCATCGCCGGTGCCTCGGCCTTCGCCCTGCGCATCGACTTCGAGCGCTTCGCCCGCATCGCCAAGGAAGTCGGCGCCTACTTCATGGTCGACATGGCTCACTACGCCGGCCTGATCGCCGCGGGCGAGTACCCGAACCCGGTGCCGCATGCCGACTTCGTCACCTCGACCACGCACAAGTCGCTGCGCGGCCCGCGCGGCGGCATCATCCTGATGAAGGCCGAGCACGAAAAGGCCATCAACTCGGCGATCTTCCCTGGCATCCAGGGCGGCCCGCTGATGCACGTGATTGCCGGCAAGGCGGTCGCCTTCAAGGAAGCGCTGTCGCCGGAATTCAAGGCTTACCAGCAGCAGGTCGTGAAGAACGCCAAGGCCCTGGCCGACGCGCTGATCGAGCGCGGCCTGCGCATCGTGTCGGGCCGTACCGAGTCGCACGTGATGCTGGTCGATCTGCGCGCGAAAGGCCTGACCGGCAAGGAAGCCGAAGCGATCCTGGGCCAGGCGCACATGACCTGCAACAAGAACGGCATCCCGAACGACCCGCAGAAACCGTTCGTGACCTCGGGCATCCGCCTGGGCAGCCCGGCCTTCACCACCCGCGGCTTCAAGGAAGAAGACGCAACCAAGGTGGGCCACCTGATCGCCGACGTGCTGGACAACCCGCACGACGCCGCCACCATCGAGCGCGTGAAGGCCGAAGTCAAGGTCCTGACCGACAAGTACCCGGTGTACGCAGCGTAATCGTCACGACGCTGCAAACGTAGTAGAGTTCAGGAACGGCGCCGGAAGCATGGCGCCGTTCCTTGCATCACCCCGCACCATCCGCATCATCAGCACCATCGGCGCCCCATGAAATGTCCGTTCTGCCAGCATGAAGATACCCAGGTCCTCGATACGCGCGTATCCGAGGAAGGCGACGCCATCCGCCGCCGCCGCCGCTGCGTGCAATGCGACAAGCGCTTTACCACCTACGAACGCATCGAACTGTCGATGCCGATCATCGTCAAGAAGAACGGCAGCCGCACCGAATTCGCCTCGAGCAAGCTGCGCGGCAGCCTGATGCTTGCGCTGCGCAAGCGCCCGGTCTCCGCCGAAGCCATCGATGCCGCCGTCGCTTCGATCGAGGAAAAGCTGCTCACCAGCGGCCGCCGCGAAGTCGATACCGGCTATGTCGGCGAACTGGTGATGCAGGAACTCAAGCGGCTCGACGAGATCGCTTACATCCGCTTTGCCTCCGTCTATAAAGACTTCAAGGACCTCGCCGAGTTCCAGCAGGCGCTTGCCGAAGTCGGGCATCCGCGCAAATAAATTCGCGGTTCTACGCGACCCTGGCACACACAACTTTGGCAAGCGCGCACGCTTGAGCGGCCGCATGGGTGCACCTTAGCTCGCTGATAACTTCACAGCTCGCGCGGATTCCCGCGCCTTGAACCTGTGGAGGTGGCCGTGCAACGCTGTGGTGCCAAGGGCTTTACGCTGGTCGAAGTACTGGTCGCGATGTTCATCCTGGCTGTCGGCGCCATCGGTGCGGCGGCCACGCAATCGACCGTGGCGCGCCTGCGCGAACAGGCTGCGCTCGAATCCGAAGCCGTGCAGCTGGCCGCCTCGCTGTCGGCGCGCATGCTGGCCAATCCGGCGCAGATGGCGCTGCCCGACGCGGCCAACCCTTACCTCCAGCTCGACTACGACGCCGACGACGGCGACCCGGACGCCGCGCCCGTGCAGTGTTTCGATGGCGCCGACTGCGACCCTGCCAGCCTGGCCCGCTTCGACCTGTACGAAACGGCGCGCCTCGTGCAGCGTGCCTTCCCGGGTGGCCGTATCGCGGTCTGCCGCGACGCCGCCGTGTGGAATCCGGCCTTGCAGGCGCCCGACTGGGAGTGCGTCAGTTCGGCGCAAGCGCCGATCGTCATCAAGCTCGGCTGGCGCCTGCACGCGCGCCAGGGGCAGCCGGCGAGCGGCGCGCAGGCCTTTGTCACGATGGCGGTGCCGGGATGAAGGCCGCAGTCCATCAATGTGGCATGACGCTGGTCGAGCTGCTTGTGGCGCTGTCGCTCGGCCTGGGCGTGCTGCTGGCCGGTTCCACCTTGCTGCTCGGCGCGAACGCTGCGTATGCCGGCCATGCCGATGCGGCTGCCATCGACGACAACGGCCGCTATGCGCTGGAAGTCATCGGCCGTGCCGTGCGCCAGGGCGCCTTTGCCGATTGGGAGCGCCTGGGAGCCGCCGGGCCGGCTCCGGGTGCGCCGGCGCCGCTGCTGGGTCTGGACGACCGCTCGATTGGCAAGACCAGCTTCGGCATCGACAGTCCGCTTCCCGCCAGCGTCAACCATAGCGACGTGCTGGCGGTGCGCTACGGCGGCGCCGGGGCGGGGCCGGATGGCGATGGCAGTGTGCTCAACTGCGCGGGCTTTCCGGTGCACGAAGCCGAGGATGGCTGGAGCATCTTCTATGTGGCGCGCAATAGCGACGGCCAGGATGAACTGCGCTGCAAGTACCGCGGCACGGCGAGCTGGGGCGCGGATGCGGTGGTGGCCGGCGTCGATGGTTTCCAGGTCCTGTACGGCATCGACACCGACACGCCGCGCGACGGTATCGCCAACCGCTTCGTGAACGCCAGCGCGCTGAACGCCCTGGATGCGGCGCTGGTGCCGAGCGGCGCCACGCCCGCCGACCTGGAAGCGGAGCGGAATGCCAGGACCTGGTGGAAGCGGGTGACGAATGTGAAGGTGGCCTTGCTGCTGCATGGCGAGCGGCCATCGACTGTCGCGGCGCCGGCCGGCTACGACTTGTTCGGGCAGGCGTACAGCGATGCGCACGCGGCGGGCGACCCGGGTGTGCGCCTGGGGCAGGCCGAGCTCGCCAGCGGCGAGGGCGCACCCGGGCAACCGCTGCGCCGCCTCTTCACGGCCGTGTATGCAACCGGCGCCACCGTTCCTTGAGGCTGCAATGGATACCCTTCAAAAAGAACGCGAGCGCGGCGCGGCGTTGGTCACGGTCCTGTTCCTGATGCTGGCCGTGCTGATGATGTCGGTCTCCAGCACGCGCGCGTCGCTGGCCGCCGTCAAGTCGGCACGCCATGAGCGCGACCGCCATATTGCGCACCAGTCGGCGCAGGTGGCGCTGTTCGACGCCGAGCGCGATATCGCCGGCGCGGCAGGTCCGGCCTCGCCGCGTACTGCCATCTTCGTCGCGGCAAACGCTTCAGCCTTCATCGCCGCCTGTGCCGGCAGCGCCGAACACGCAGGCCTGTGCCACCTCGTCCCGGCGCCGGGCATTCCATCCTGGCAGGCAGTCGATCTCGCTGGCGCAGTGTCGGTCGAATACGGCCGCTTCACCGGCGCCGCAATGCCGACCGGCCTTGGCCTGCTGCCGGCCCGGCCGCCACGCTACATCGTCGAACTGCTGGACTACCCGGCAGCCGATCCGGTCTACCGCATCACCGCCATCGGCTTCGGCGCCAGCGAGGCCACGCGCGTGGTCCTGCAGGGCCACTACCGCCGCGCCAGCGCCACCGCGCCCGCGCGGCGCCTGGGCTGGCGCGAGGTCGCCAACTGGCCCGAGCTGCATGCCGCCACGCTCTGACATCCACCCTCAATCGAAGGAGAACGACGATGTACCGCAGTCCCGGCTTTACCCTGATCGAAACGATGGTCGTGCTGCTGATCCTGGCTATCCTGGCGGCGATTGCCTATCCCGGCTATACCGAGCACCTGGCGACGATGCGCCGCATCGAAGGGCAGGTGGCGCTGATCGACGCCATGCAGCAGCAGGAGCGGCACCATTCGCTGCACCACAGCTATGTCGCGTTCTCGGCGGCGGCGCCGGTCGAGGGCCAGCGCTGGTGGTCGGGCAGCCACGCGCCGGAGAGCGCCTATGAACTCGAGGCGCGTGCCTGCCCGGACAGCGCGCTGCGCGACTGCGTCGAGATTGTCGCCACACCGGGCACGCCGAACGTGGACGCCAGCTACAGCGACAGCGCATGCGGCACGCTCAGCATGCGCAGCACGGGCGAGCAGGGCGCCAGCGGCACCTCGTCACGCTGCTGGCCATGAGCAAACGGCCACAGCGCGGCATGACGCTGCCCGAGCTCATCATCGTCACCGCCATCGCGGCGACCCTGCTCGCCGTCGGCCTGCCCAACCTGCAGGCGCTGGTGCACGCCCAGCAGGTGCGCAGCGCCACCAACGATCTGTTCGGCGCCATCAACCTGGCGCGTGCCCAGGCCATCGCGCGCAACGAGCGCGTCAAGATGGTGCCGCGCGACCCCGAGGGCACGCAGTGGGCGCGCGGCTGGACCGTGTTCGCCGACCGCGACGGCGACGGCGAACCCGGCCCGCCGGACGACATCATCGCCGTGCACGGGCCGCTGCCGAGCGGCGTGGCGTCGGTATTCGCCTTCACCAGTCCTGCAGCGCCGTATTACATCGCCTACAATGGCGCCGGGCGCAGTTGCAGCGACACCAGCAGCGCGTCGGCGCGCTGGGGCACGCTGTCACTGTTCTACGGCAATGCGATCCGGCGTATTAAAATCAACATGCTGGGCCGCGCCCGCGTATGCGACCCGCAGCGCGACGCCAACTGCGAAGGCGCCGAGGCGCCTTCCTGAACCAACCACATTGAACACAGTGCAGATCAAGACCGATACCGAAGGCATGGCGCTGGCCCTGGAATGGGCCGCAAAGGGCATGTACATCACCGCGCCGAACCCGCGCATCGGCTGCGTGATCGTCAAGGATGGGGAAGTGATTGGCGCCGGCCACACCCAGCCGGCCGGCCAGGCCCATGCCGAGATCCAGGCCTTGCGCGACGCCGCCGCCCGCGGCAACGACGTGCGCGGCGCCACCGCCTACGTCACGCTGGAGCCCTGCAGCCACTATGGCCGCACGCCGCCCTGCTCGAAGGCGCTGGTAGAGGCCGGGCTGGGGCGCGTGGTGGCGGCGATGGGTGACCCGAACCCGCTGGTGGCCGGGCGCGGCATGGCCCAGCTGGAAGCGGCCGGCATCGCGGTGGCGATAGGCGAACTGGCGAACGAAGCCCACGAACTGAACATCGGCTTCTTCAAGCGCATGCGCCAGGGCCTGCCCTGGGTGCGCCTGAAGACGGCGGCCAGCCTGGACGGTTTCACGGCGCTGGAGAATGGCGAAAGCCAATGGATCACCGGCCCCGAAGCCCGTGCCGACGGTCATGCCTGGCGCGCCCGCGCCTGCGTCATCCTGACCGGCATCGGCACGGTAAAGGCGGACGACCCGCAACTCACGGTGCGCGGGATTGACATGGATGTGGCCAATGCGCGCCAGCCGCGCCGCGTGATCGTCGACAGCCGCCTCGAGATCGATCTCGATGCACGCATCCTGCAGGGTGAGCCGTGCTGGATCGTGGCTGCCGCCGACGATGGCGACAAGGCGGCGATGTTGCGCGCCCTCGGCCATGAAATCATCCTGCTGCCCAACGCTTCCGGCAAGGTCGACCTGCCGGCCCTGATGCGCGAACTGGGCCGGCGCGAGATCAACGAAGTCCACGTCGAAGCCGGCTCCAAGTTGAACGCCTCGCTGGTGCGCGAAGGCTGCGTCGACGAGCTGCTGGTCTACCTGGCGCCCAGCCTGATCGGCGCGGGGCAGGGCATGTTCGCGCTGCCTCCGCTGGCCCGCCTGGCTGATAAACACGCATTGCGTTTTCACGGCGTGAGCCAGGTCGGCGTCGACCTGCGCATCCTGGCGCGCTTCGAAAAACAAGAACAACCCCTAGAATCAACCTGAGGAATCAAGCCGTATGTTTACTGGAATCGTCGCCGCTGTCGGCAACATCACTTCGGTCTCGCCGCTGGCGGGTGGCCATGACGCGGGCGTGCGCCTGGATATCGACGCCGGCAGCCTGCCGCTGGGCGACGTCATCCTGGGCGACTCGATCGCCATCAACGGCGCCTGCATGACCGTGGTCGCCAAGACCGATAACAGCTTCGCCGTCGACGTCTCGCGCGAAAGCCTGAGCAAGACCGCGGGCCTGGACGCCGCCGGCGAAGTCAACCTGGAAAAAGCCCTGACCCTGGCCGAGCGCCTGGGCGGCCACCTGGTTTCGGGCCACGTCGACGGCCTGGGCACGGTGCACAGCTTCGCGCCGGTGGGCGAGTCGCACGAGCTGGTGATCGACGCACCGCAGGAGCTGGCCAAGTTCCTGGCCTATAAAGGCTCGGTGGTGGTGAACGGCGTGTCGCTGACCGTCAACCGCGTGGAAGACCTGGAAGCCGATGGCGCCAGGGTCTGCCGCTTCTCGATCAACCTGATCCCGCACACCATCGAGGTCACGACCCTGAAGCACCTGCGCGCAGGCAGCAAGGTCAACCTCGAGATCGACCTGATCGCCCGCTACGTCGAGCGCATGCTGTCGGCCTCGAAGGTCTGAAGCCCTGAACCAGTCCGCAGTGCCTATTGCGGATTGGTGAAGTAGAGCGAGCTGGTGCCGCAGCCCGTGCACTCGCGGTAGAAGTGGCGCCCGTCCTTGCGGATGCGTTCCTTGTGGTCGGCGCCGCCGCAGCCCACGCTGAACGGCGTATTCCCGCCGCAGCCGCCGCACTTGAAGTAGTAACCGTATTTTCCCCAGACGATGGACAGGTCCGCACCGCCGCAGCTGCGGCAGGCATGCGGCTGTGCCGCCGCGTCATGGTCCGCAGCCGGCGCGGCGGCAGCGTGTGTAGACGCGGCGCCAGCGGCGCCGTGCGTCATCGGCCGGGCGGTGCTCCCCTGCGGCAGGATGACCACCCGCGGGCCGGCGCGCGGCGCGGCCGCCGCTGCCAGCGCCGGTTCCCGCTCCATGCTGGCGGAAGGCGCGGAACGTGGCGGCGCCGGCCTGGCCGGACCCGGCTCCTGCGGCGCCATTGCGCGGGCCGCTGGCGCTTCGGGCGCCGGTGCGGCAGCAGAGGGCGGCGCCGGGTCCGCCCTGGACGGCGCCGGCGCGGCCTGCATCAACGCGTCGCGCTGCACGCCGAAGCGCGCCATGTAGTCCGAGGTCGAGGGCCGGTGCAGCGCCACCAGCTTCTTCGCGATGTCGCCGATCGAGTCCGACACCGTGTTCTTCAGCAAGCCGCTGAGCACCGTCAGCACCGGCGCGCCTTCCAGCGATTTGTGCAGCCTTTCCATGAACTGGTCGGCCTTGACCACCTGCGAGGTGTCGAACTTGCGCGGCCGGTCGATGCGCGCGTCGGGCGCCACCAGCACCAGGGTCTCGATCGGCGACTCGCCCAGCCCCAGCGTCTCCAGCACCTTGCGCAGCACCAGCGCATGGCGCTCGTTCTGGGCCAGCGGCGAGGGCATGCCTTCGTAGGTCTTCTTCCAGTCGTTCCAGCGCAGGAATTCGCCTTGTTCGGTGATCTTCACGCCGTGTGCGAAATGCTTGGTTTCGAGGATGTAGATGCGGCGCGTGCGGTGGATCAGCAGGTGGTCGATCTGGGCCACGCGGCCGTCGTCGAGCACCAGGCGCAGGTCGTGCACGACGGCGGTGCGGGTCGAATCCTTCAGGTGGAAGTCGATCAGGTAGGCCGATTCGCGCTCGCCCTTCACGCCGGCGCGCATGATGCGCAGCTCGCGCTCGATCAGCGCCTTCTTGCCTGCGCCGGCCAGGCCCAGCATCTTCTCGAGAATGGCGAGGACCGGTTCCTTGTTGTCGGTGTCTTTGTAGATCATGCTTGTCTCCTGCTCGGTTTACCCGGGAAGTGTAGCTGCAGGGCAAGAAGCCATCATGATATTTCATTGCTTCATAGCAAAATCATGCGGCCGGCATAAGAATCGTTGCGCGGCGAACTCAGAAGATGTCGCGTAGACTGCGCCAGGTCAAACAACGACGAGCCAGCCCGCGCATATCCCGTGCCCAGGGCGGCCAACGAGGAGGAGAACAATGAAAGTAACCAAGGCCCTTGCCGGCGCCATGACTGCCGGCGCCCTGGTGGGCACGAGCCTGGCCGCCGCGGCAGCTCCCACCGCAGCTCCCACCACGGCTTCCACCCCAACCGCGCTGCGCGACTACCGTTCGGTCGCGATCACGGCCAACGGCGAGCGCATCGCCGCCATCGAATCCGACGCCGGCGCGCCTGGCCAGCGCCCCCACGGGCGCATCGTCGTGCGCGACGCCGCGAGCGGCAAGGTGACGGCCGAATACGACCCCTGCGCCGCATGTTCCTACGATTTCCCGAGCTGGTCGCCGGACCGCCGCAGCCTGGCCTTCATCGCCGCCGATTCCCAGGCCGGCACGGCCACGCTGTGGGTGGTGCGCGGCGGCCAGCCCGCAGCCGCGGCCACGATTGCAGGCGTGGCCAACACCGCGCGCTGGTCGCCGGACGGCAGCCGCATCGCCTTCCTGGCCACGGTCGGCGCGAAGAAACAGACCGGCGCGGTCGAGGCGGGCGAACGCCTGGTCGGCGAGATCGGCGTCAACGAGGATGCCCAGCGCATCGCCATCGTGCCAGGCGCGGGCGGCGAGGCGCGCATGGTCTCGCCCGACGGCACCAATGTCTACGAATACGACTGGACGCCCGACGGCAAGGGCTTCATCGCGACCAGCGCGCAAGGCAACGGCGACAACAACTGGTGGGTGGCCACGCTCGGCCACATCGATGCCGCCAGCGGCGCGCTGCGCATCGTCGCCGCGCCGAAGATGCAGGTCAGCCTGCCGCACGTGTCGCCGGACGGGCGCACGGTCGCCTTTGTCGGCGGCCTGATGAGCGACTTCGGCTCGGTCGGCGGCGACATCTTCACGGTGCCGCTGGCCGGTGGCGAGCCGGTCGACGTGACCCCGGGCTTTGCCGGCTCGTTCAACGGCCTGGCCTGGAAAGGGACCGGCCTGGTCGCCTCCAGCCTGCAGGGCGACCAGATGACGGTGGTCGCGGTCGACCCGCACGCGCGCAGCACGCGCCGCCTGTTCTCGCGCGCGGTCACGGCCAGCGGCTCGCGCGACGGCCGTATCGTGTTCAGCGCGGACGGCGGCGCGGCGGTGTCGGTGTTCGAGACCTACGAGCAGGCGCCTTACATCGCGGCCGGGCGCGTGAACGAACTGGTGAAGCTCACCCGCGACAACGATGGCGCCGCGCCCCAGGTGGCGGCGCGCAGCATCGCCTGGACCAACGAAGGCTACCGCAGCCAGGGCTGGCTAATCGGCCCGCGCCAGCCGCACGCCAAGGACGAGCAAACGCGCAAGCACCCGATGGTGGTGATCGTGCACGGCGGCCCGGCCTCGGCCGCGACGCCGCGCTACGTCGGCGCCGGCGCGTCGGCCAACCCGCTGGTGCGTGAGCTGGTCGAGCGCGGCTACTTCGTGTTGCAGCCGAACCCGCGCGGCAGCTATGGCCAGGGCCTGGCCTTTACCTCGGCCAACCGGCGCGACTTCGGCGGCGGCGACTGGCGCGACATCCTGGCCGGCGTCGACGCCGCCATCGCGCAGGCGCCGATCGACGGCGCGCGCCTGGGGCTGATGGGGCATTCCTACGGCGGCTTCATGACCATGTGGGGCGTGACGCACAGCACCCGCTTCAAGGCGGCGGTGGCGGGCGCCGGCATCGCCAACTGGATCAGTTACTACGGCCAGAACGGCATCGACCAGTGGATGGTGCCGTTCTTCGGCGCCACCATGTACGACGATCCGGCGGTGTACCGCAGGGCCTCGCCGATCGAGGCCATCAAGCAGGCGAAGACGCCGACCCTGATCTACGTGGGCGAGCGTGACGTCGAGACGCCGGCGGTGCAGTCGATGGAGTTCTGGCACGGCCTGCGCGCGATGGGGGTGCCGACCGCGCTGGTGATTTACGAAGGGGAAGGACATGCGATCCGCAAGCCGGAGCACCAGCTGGACCAGCGCAAGAGGACGGTGGAGTGGTTCGAGAAGTATTTGAAGCAGTGAGCGGATTTGCGGGACGCCGATCTCACGCTTTCGGGTGATGGGACGGCTGCGGTGACCGTACGGTCTTGGCCGCAGGCCTTATTTTGGCCGCAGGCCGTGGTCAGTTTGCCGGTGCCGGCTCCGCCGCCTTCGCCGGCGCTTCCTTCGCCGCCGGCGCCGCGCCTTTTTCCGGATACAGCACCACCTGCACGTAGTTCCCCGTGTTCAGGTAACGCTTCGCCGCATCCTGCACCTCGCCCGCTGCCAGCGCCTGCACGCGCTGCTCGTGCGTCAGGATCGCCGCCGGGTCGGTCCCGTCCAGCAGCGCCGACTGCAGCCTGCCCAGCCAGTAGCCGTTCTCGCGCATGGCGCGGCGGTGGTTCTGGATCCAGTTCTGCTTCACCTTGGCCAGGTCGGCCGCGCTCGGGCCTTCGCGCTTGATGCGCTCGAATTCCTCGAAGGTGGCGGCAATCACCTTGTCCACGTTCTCCGGCCCGGTCGGCAGGGTGATCGACAGCGAATAGCTTTCATACGGAATCCGGCCCAGCGAGGCGCTGGCGCTGCCGCCGTAGATCAGCGACAGCTTCTCGCGCAGTACCTCGATGATGCGGATGTTCAGCACCTCGACCAGGGCCTGCAGGCGCATCTGCTCGGCGTCGGAGAACGACGCGTCGCCGGTGAAGGTGAGCGAGACCGTGCTTTTCGGCTCGCTGCCGCTGTGGACGGCGCGCTTGATCACGCCCTTCACCGGGCGCAGGCCGACGTCGCGGTAGGCGGTCGGGATGTCCGGGGTCGGCAGGCTGCCGAGGTAAGTCGCCAGCAGCGGCTTCATTTTCTCGATGTCGAAGCTGCCGACCATGATGAAGGTGAGGTCCTTGGCGCTCGAGAAGCGTTCGCGGTAGATGGCGATGCTGCGGTCCAGGCTGATCTGCGAGAACTCTTCCGGACGCAGCGCACGCGGCGCGCGCGGGTGGTTGTTGTACAGCGTGGCGATCAGGGTGTCGCCGAAGCGCGCGCCCGGCTGGGCCAGGCGGTTGCGCGCCGCTTCCACCTGCTTGCCGATGAAGGACTTGAACAGCTCTTCGTCGCGGCGCACGGCGTCGAAGCGCAGCCACAGCATCTGCAGCATGGTCTCGATGTCGGTCGCGCCCGAGGAGGCGCCGACGATCTCGCTGTAGCCCGACAGGCCCATGGTCACCGCCGCCGCCTTGCCGGCCAACACGCGCGACAGGTCGAGCGGCGAGTAATCCTTCAGGCCCATGCTGGCGACGATCGCATTCGCGTAGCGCGCATTCAGGATGTCGGCGTCACCGTACAGGCTCTGGCCGCCAAAGCGCGCAGCGCTCATCACCACCTGGTCGTTGCGGAAGTCGGTCGACTTCAGGATCGCCTTCACGCCGTTCGAGAAGGTGAACTCAAGCAGGCCGAGCGCCTTGTTCTCGGTTTCCTTGACGATGCTGCCGGCCTTTGGCGGCTGCGCCATCAGGGTCGAGCCGAGCGCCTTTTCCTCGCGCGGCGCCACCTGCGCCTTTTCGGCCGTGGCCAGGGCCGCGAGCAGGGCGTCGCCTGCGGGCGGCGGCATGTCCGGGCGCGCAATGCCGGTGTAGACCACCAGCTTGCCCGAGTCAGCCGGAATGGTGCGGCGCGCGTAGGCGTTCATTTCGTCGAGCGTCACGCCGGGCAGCAGCGTCTGCGCATAGCCGTATTCGGCGGCGATGCCGGGGATCGGTTCCTGCTGCAGGAAGTTGCGCATGTACTCGCCCACGTAGGAGCCGGAGTCGGTCTTGTCGCGCTCGTTGTAGCTGCGCTCGAAGCTGCGCATCATGTCCTTCTTGGCCCGGTCCAGTTCGGCGGCGGAAAAGCCGTACTGGCGCGCGCGTTCGTTCTCGCGCACCAGGGCGTCGATGGCTTTCGGCGCGCCGCCGGGGCCGATGGCCGCGCTGGAGTTGTAGGCTTTATAGAAGGGCGTCAGCTTGCCGAGGGCGCTGCCGCCGCGCAGGAAGGGCGGTTCGGCCTGCTGCGTCAGTTCCACCAGGCGCAGGTTCAGCATGCCGGTGAACAGGCTTTCGACCAGCTGCTCGCGGTAGCCGCGCACGGTGTCGGGCTCGCGCACCGGCATCACCGGATAGCGGATCAGGATGCTGTTGCCGCCGGCTTCCTTGTCGGTGATGACCAGGGCTTCGGTGTCGTCGCGGCGCGGGATTTGCGCGTATTCGCGCTTGCGGGAAGGGCTCGGGTTCTTCAGCTTGCCGAAGTGGGCGCGGATCAGCTTTTCGGCCTGGGCCGGCTCGATGTCGCCCACCGCCACCACCGCCATCAGGTCGGGGCGGTACCAGTCGCGGTAGAAGCGGCGCAGGGTCTCGGGCTGGAAGTTGCGCAGCACCTCTTCCTTACCGATCGGCAGGCGCTCGGCGTAGCGCGAGCCGTTGAACATCTTCGGATACAGCTTCTTGCCGATGCGGTCGCCCGCGCCCTTGCCGAGCCGGAGTTCCTCGAGCACGATGCCGCGCTCCTTCTCGATCTCGGCGTCCTCGAACGCGAGGCCGTGCGCCCAGTCTTCGAGCACCTGGAAGGCGCGCGTCACGTTCTCCGGCTTGTCGGTTGGGATCGGCAGGATGTACACGGTTTCGTCGAATGAGGTGTAGGCATTCAGGTCCGCCCCGAACTTGACGCCGATCGACTGCAAATAGTCGACCAGCTCGTGCTTCTTGAAGTTGGCGGTGCCGTTGAAGGCCATGTGCTCGACGAAGTGCGCCAGGCCTTGCTGGTCGTCGTCTTCGAGGATGGAGCCGGCCTTCACCACCAGGCGCAGTTCCACGCGGCGCTCGGGGCGCGCGTTCTTCTGGATGTAGTAGGTCAGGCCGTTCGGCAGCTTGCCGACCTTCACCTGCGGGCCGACCGGGATCGGCGCATCGAGCTGGATGGCCGCTGCGGGCTGGGAGGGCTGGGCGGCGGATGCGGCAACGAAGGGATGGACCAGCAGGACAGCGGCGAGACAGGTGCTACGGACGAATTGGATGAGCATCGGGATTCCGTGACAGGATTCTGTAAATGAAGGTCGGAGCGCTATTGTAAAGGCGTGGCAGCAAAGGCATCAGGGCGCCACGCGTCCGGCCCGCAGCAGCTCCCCCATCTCGCCTGCCGGCACGGGTGGGCTGTACAGGAAGCCCTGCAGCACCCCGCAGCCGATGCGGCCGAGGAAGTCGCGCTGGGCCAGGGTCTCGACGCCCTCCGCCACCACGCGCAGGGACAGGCCTTCGGCCAGGGCAATGGTGGCCTGGGCGATGGCCGCGCTGCGCGCGTCGAGGGTGATGTTGCGCACGAAGGCCTGGTCGATTTTCAGCTTGTCGAGCGAGAAGCGCGACAGGTAGCCGAGCGAGGAATAGCCGGTGCCGAAGTCGTCCAGCGACAGCGAAACGCCCATCGCGCGCAGCTCGGCCAGCTGGGCCTCGGCGGCGGTGGTATCGCCCATCATCACGCTTTCGGTCAGTTCCACTTCGAGGTAGCGCGCCTCGAGTCCGGATTCCTGCAAGGCCGCGCGCACCACGGCGGGCACGGTGCCGGCCTTGAACTGGTGCGCCGAGACGTTCACCGCCACCGGCACGCGCGCCAGCCCGGCATCCTGCCAGGCCTTGTTCTGCATGCAGGCCTGGCGGATCACCCAGTCGCCGATCGGCAGGATCAGGCCGGTATCCTCCGCCAGCGGAATGAAGTCGGCCGGGGAGATGCGGCCCAGTTCCGGGCTGTGCCAGCGCAGCAGGGCTTCCATGCCGAGCACGCGGCCGTCGTTCGTCGCCACCTGCGGCTGGAAGTGCAGCGCCAGTTCGGCGCGGCCGATCGCCCGGCGCAGGCGCGTTTCCAGGGCCAGCCAGCGCAGCGCCTGGTCGTTCATCTCGCCCTTGAAGAAGCGGAAGCCGTTGCGGCCGGCCTCCTTCTGGTGCGCCAGCGCGGCGTCGGCTGCCTTGAGCAGGTCGCCGGGGGCGTCGCCGTCGCGCGGGAAGACGCTGATGCCGACGCTGCCGGTGACCACCACGTCGTGCCCGCCCACCGGCAGCGGCTGGGCGATGGCGTCGATCAGGCGCCGCGCCGAGAAGATGATGTCCTCGGTGTCGTCGCAGCTGCAGAGCAGCAGCACGAATTCGTCGCCCGACAGGCGCGCCACCGTATCGAGCGGCCCGGCGATCTCGCTGGCGCGGCGCGCCACCTCGCGCAGCAGGGCGTCGCCGGCGGCGTGGCCCAGGCTGTCGTTGATGCGCGAGAGGCGGTCGACGTTCACCATCAGGAGCGCCAGCTGGCGCCCGCTGCGGCGCGCCGCCGCGATCGACTGCTGCAGGCGGTCCTGGAACAGCGAGCGGTTCGGCAGCTGGGTCAGGGCATCGTGGTTGGTGAGGAAGTCGAGCTGGTTGTGGGCGGCCTTCAGGGCCGACAGATCGCTCGATACCGAGACGTAGGCGGTGAGCTTGCCGGCGTCGTCGCGCACCGCGCTGATGCTGGTGTGCTCGGGGAAGATCTCGCCGTTCTTGCGCCGGTTCCAGAGTTCGCCGCGCCACTGGCCGTGGCGCTCCAGGCTGTCCCACATGGTGCGGTAGAAGCCGGCGTCCTGGCGTCCCGAGCGCAGGAAACGCGGGTTCTTGCCCATCGCCTCGGCCTCGCTGTAGCCGGTGATGCGCTCGAAGGCGGGATTCACGGCGACGATGTTGGCGCAGGCGTCGGTCATCATGATCGCTTCCTGGGTGCTGTCGAACACCTGGCGCGCCAGCTCCAGCCGGTGCTCGCTCTCGCGCAGGGCGGCGTCGGCCCTGGCGCGCGCGGTTGCTTCCAGCTGCAGCTGGGCGGCGTGGCGCTGCACTACCTGGTACAAATTCAGGTTCTCGTAGGCCACCGCCAGGTGGGCGCCGAGGGCCGAGGCCCAGCGCCGGTCTTCCTCGCCGAAAGGTGCGGCGCCGGGCGCGCGCACGAAGTACATCCAGCCGTGCAGGTGGTGCAGGTCGCGCACCGCCAGGCCGAGGAAGGCGCCGGGACGCGGCTGCGGGGCCGGCCAGGGCAGGGTGGCCAGCAGCGGCTCGCCGCCTTGCAGCAGCAGGGCCTCGCGCGCATGCACCAGGGCGCCCGGCAGGCGCAGGTCGTTGGCCGCGTGCTGCGCCAGCAGGGCGCCGTCGAAGCCCTGCGCCGCCAGGTGGCGCACGCTGCGCTCGTCGCGCTCGAACAGGCACAGCGCCAGGGCATCGGCGCACAGGATGCGGGCGGCGGCCTGCAGGAAGCAGGCGGCCAGGCCTTCGACCTCGCGCTCGCCCACCAGCTGCAGGCACATCGCCTCGAGCGCGGCCAGGCGCGCGTTCAGCTGGCCTTCGGGTGCGGCGCAGCTGTTCGGAATCTCGTCCGTCGCGACAGGAGCGAGGCTGGCCGGAGGGGCCTGGTCCATCGCGGAAGACGGCGCCTTCGGCGGGGCGCTCGGCAGCGCGCCGGCCAGCACCAGTTCGGCGTTCACCGCTTCCATGATGGCGTCGGCGTCGGACGGCTTGCTCAGCACGCGCTCGACGCCGCAGCTGCGCGCCATGGCCAGGGTCTCGCGCTCGGCGTAGACGGCGGAATAGAAGATAACGCGGGTGGCGGCCAGCTCGCGGTCGGCGCGCAGGCGCTGCACGAACTCGTAGCCGTCCATCTTCGGCATCAGGATGTCGGTGATGATCAGGTCGGGGCGGTGGGCGCGCACCAGGTCGAGCGCGGTGGCGCCGTCGTCCGCCTCGAGCAGGCGGTGTTCGGTAAAGCCGAGCAGGGCCAGCAGATAGGCGCGGTTGCTCGGCCGGTCGTCGACGATGAGGATGGTGGCCATCAGTGGTTCTCCCGGGCTGCGGCGGTGAACTGACGGTCGAATGGCAGTACCAGCATGACTACTCCAAGAATACGCCGGCGGCAGCACGCCGACGCGTTAGACCGGATTATCATAATCCAGCCGATGTCGCAAATACCATGAAGTTGCATTCTAAGACATTACGTTTAACAATTGTATTTGAACAATTGCTAATTTGTTGTGGTAGTGCAACGAGTCGAGACGGATGGAATGGCGAGCGCGCGGCATTGTCGTGCCCGGATCGCCGGGAGGGGAGGCCGGATGCCGGCAAATCCTTTAAAATAGCGGATTACGCGCGGCGCGTCACCCGTGCGCCAACCGTATCTGTCACCCGCATCCGTCACCGCTCTCAAGGAATCCACATGTCTATCTCCAGCACCCAGGAAATCGTTGCCGAATTGCGCGCAGGGCGCATGGTCATTCTGGTCGATGAAGAAGACCGCGAAAACGAGGGCGACCTGGTGCTGGCAGCCGATTTCGTCACGCCGGAAGCGATCAACTTCATGATCCGTCACGCGCGCGGCCTGGTCTGCCTGACCCTGGCCGAAGACATCTGCGACCGCCTGGCGCTGCCGATGATGACCACCCGCAATGGCACCTCGTTCGGCACCAACTTCACGGTCTCGATCGAGGCGGCCGAAGGCGTCACTACCGGCATCTCGGCGGCCGACCGCGCCCGCACCATCCAGGTGGCGGTGGCGAAGAACGCGAAACCCGACGACCTGGTGCAGCCGGGCCACATCTTCCCGCTGCGCGCGGTCAAGGGCGGCGTGCTGATGCGCGCCGGCCATACCGAAGCCGGCTGCGACCTGACCGAAATGGCCGGCCTGACCCCGGCCTCGGTGATCTGCGAGATCATCAAGGAAGACGGCACCATGTCGCGCCTGCCCGACCTGATCGAGTTCGCGAAAGAGCACAACCTGAAGATCGGCACCATTGCCGACCTGATCCACTACCGCAGCCAGAACGAAAGCCTGGTCGAGCGCGTTGCCGAGCGCACCCTGAACACCGCCCACGGCGAGTTCAAGCTGATCGCCTGGCGCGACAAGCCGAGCGGCTGCGCCCACCTGGCGATGGTCCACGGCGACATCGGCCGCGACGTCGAAACCCTGGTGCGCGTGCACCAGCCGGTGTCGATCCTCGATATCCTGGAGCACAAGGCCACCACCCACTCCTGGACCATGGCCTCGGCGATGGAAGCGATCAAGAAGAGCGAGAGCGGCGTGCTGGTGCTGCTGAACTGCGGCGAAACCGCCGAGCAACTGTTCTCGCAATTTGCCTCGATCGACGCCCCGGGTGCGCGCCCGAGCGGCCGCGCCGCCACGATGGACCTGCGCACCTACGGTATCGGCGCCCAGATCCTGAAGGAACTCGGCGTGGGCAAGATGAAGCTGCTGGCGAATCCGCGCAAGATGCCGTCGATGACCGGTTTCGACCTCGAAGTCACCGGGTATATCGCCAGCCCCGCGGCGTAAAGCGGTACCATTTACTATCCATTTAAACGAACAAACAAGAAGAGGGCAGCCATGACCGTAGGAACTTATGAAAGCAACATGACGGGCGAAGACCTGCGCATCGGGATCGTGCAGGCGCGCTTCAACGCCGACGTCGGGCACGGCCTGCTGTCGTCCTGCCTGGCCGAGCTCAAGCGCCTGGGCGTGGCCGACGAAGACATCCTGCACGTGACCGTGCCGGGCGCGCTGGAAGTGCCGCTGGCGCTGGCCAAGATGGCCGAGACCCAGCAGTTCGACGCCCTGATCGCGCTGGGCGCGGTGATCCGCGGCGAAACCTACCACTTCGAGCTGGTCTCGAACGAGTCGGGCGCCGGCATCACCCGCATCGGCCTGGACTACGGCATTCCGATCGCGAATGCCATCCTCACCACCGAGAACGATGCGCAAGCCGAAGCGCGCATGGCCGAGAAGGGCAGCGACGCCGCCAAGGTGGCCGTCGAGATGGCCAACCTCCTGATGGCGCTCGAAGAGCTGCATCCGGAAGAAGAAGAGTAAACAGAAGGAACACGATGAACGACAAGACCACCCACGCCAACCCGAGCAAGAACCGCACCCCGCGCCACCGCGCGCGCGAGTTCGCGCTGCAGGGCCTGTACCAATGGCTGCTGAACAATGAGCCGTCGAGCACGGTGGCGAAGAACATCCGCCAGGCGCATGGTTTCGACAAGGCCGACGGCGACTATTTTGC
The DNA here is from genome assembly GCF_020708045.1 of Massilia sp. IC2-278. Taxonomy (GTDB): domain Bacteria; phylum Pseudomonadota; class Gammaproteobacteria; order Burkholderiales; family Burkholderiaceae_D; genus Telluria. Next base: position 18,482 of record NZ_JAJFES010000016.1, on the reverse strand, counting down.
TTCCCTGCTCAACGGCACCATCAGCACCTCGCCCGAGCTGCGCGAAACGATCGCCCCGCTGATCGACCGCGGCATCGCCGAACTGTCGCCGATCGAGCACGGCGTGCTGCTGCTCGGCGCCTACGAGCTGAAGAACCAGCCGGAAATCCCTTACCGCGTCGTGATCAACGAAGCGGTCGAGCTGACCAAGTCCTTCGGCGGCATCGACGGCCACAAGTACGTGAACGGCGTGCTCGACAAGCTGGCTGGCAAGCTGCGTCCGGACGAAGTGGCGGCCGACGCGCGGCGTTAAAACGTACTGCTACTATATATATTAGTAGCATCGGCCAGAAAGCCACCGTTGCCTCGCGGCGCGGTGGCTTTTTTGTTGGTGCTTGCGAATCCAGCACCGTTGCCAATGTGACCAACGCGCCCCGCCACCTTCGCCTATAAAAAAGGCCACCGCAAGCGATGGCCATGAGGAGGATCGATATATAGAGGCTTACAGGTTCGCCGCCAGCGTCTCGGTATGCGTTTCGGCAGTTGGTGCCGCTTCCGTCTTCGGTGCCGGAGCCGGCGCTTCCGGCTGGGCACGCTTGACGACCATCTGCGCCGGGGCCGCCGGGGTGCGGGTCGGCACCTTGTGGCCGTGCGCCACCTGCTTCAGGCGTTTCCATTCGGCCAGCACGCGGGCGCCGTAGCCCGAGTCGGATTCGAAGTCGGCCGCGCCCACGTAGGTCTTCAGGCCGCCTTCCACCGAACCGGTGCGTTTCACGTAATCCTTCAGGATCTGGGCGCCGACACGGATGTTGGCGACCGGGTTCAGCGCGGCCTGGGCGCCGCCCACTTCCTGGAACTTGTCGTGGTGGACCTTGGCCATTACCTGCATCAGGCCCTTGGCGCCCATCGGGCTTTCCGCGAACGGGTTCAGGCCCGATTCGATGGCCATCACCGCCAGGATCAGGAGCGGGTCGAGCTTGACCTCGTGCGCCGTCACGTAGGCGGTCGAGACCAGCATGTTGGCGGCGTCGCCGGCCACGCGGTAGCGCTTGGCCAGCCAGGAAGTCACGTTCTGCTGCTGCTTCGTATTACCCAGCAGCTTGGCGTCGTGGGCCACCTCGGCCGGGCCGGCCACGGCGGCCGGTGCGGGCGCAGGTGCGGCCTGGGCTGCCACCACGGGCGCCGCAGGCGTAGCGGAAGCGGCGGCCTCCGGGTGCAGGAAGCGGGACACCGACTTGGCAGCGTCCGGATTCGTGTAGAGCAGGGCCAGTACCGCCACTGCCGAGAGACCGAAAACGGTCAGGGTGTGCTGCATGGTGGTCATCAGACCACGCGCCGTTTTGCCCATGGAAGACCATGAGACTGGCTGGCTGGCCAGGTGGACGAGCCTTGCGCTCGTGCCGAACAAACGATTGATCATCGAAGTCCCCTTTGTCGCGGCAAAAAGCATCCCGTCGCGGCGCTCCAGGCGCTGCGGTGGTGACCAATGCCGTGCATCAGAAAAATCGTCAGGCCACCCATCGTGGGCTGGCCAAAACGCCGTCATTGCTTTGCTACAGCTGGCCGCATGACCCAAGGGTGGGTGGCGTTGCCAGTGGCTCAACAACTGTCTCGGGGGATAGAACCGAAAGGTTCTTGAGGCAGACGCCTCGTGAAAACACTCCTTAAAATGTCGTTGGGGCCCCGACCCCGTGAAGTTATGAGAACGGCTACAATCACTGCAAAATGTGGCCGCCTCATCAAGTAGGGGGGATTCTAAGAGGTGGTTTATACCAAGTCAATACTAGCACGAACGCGCTTAATTACTTTTAAATCTAATTATTGTCACGCCAGCTCAGCAATACCGTGGCAAATCAATCACTTGGCCGCTGTATTTGATTAACCTCAAGCAATCGAAAAAACAAGTAAAAGTTGATGAAATATTCGGATCTCCGGGATTTTATGTCCCAACTGCAACAAATAGGCGAATTAAAGCGGGTAACCATCCCGGTATCGCCCCATCTCGAGATGACCGAGGTCTGCGACCGCACCCTGCGCGCCGCCGGACCGGCACTGCTGTTCGAGCAACCGACCGGTCATACGATCCCGGTGCTCGGCAATTTGTTCGGAACGCCGCACCGCGTGGCGCTGGGCATGGGCGCCGACAATGTCGGCGAGCTGCGCCGCATCGGCCACGTGCTGGCGCGCCTGAAGGAGCCGGAGCCGCCGCGCGGTTTCAAGGACATCATGGACATGGGCTCACTCGTAAAAGCCGTGTGGGACATGGGGCCGAAGGAAGTCAAGGGCGCGCCTTGCCAGGAAATCGTCTGGGAGGGCAATGATGTCGACCTCGGCCGCCTGCCGATCCAGCATTGCTGGCCGGGCGACATCGCGCCGCTCATCACCTGGGGCCTGGTCATTACCAAGGGGCCGAACAAGAAGCGGCAGAACCTGGGCATCTACCGCCAGCAGGTGCTGGGGCCGAACAAGGTGATCATGCGCTGGCTGGCGCACCGCGGCGGCGCGCTCGACTTCCGCGAGCACGCGATCGCCAATCCTGGCCAGCCGTATCCGGTGGCGGTGGCCCTGGGCGCCGACCCGGCCACCATCCTCGGCGCGGTGACGCCGGTGCCGGACAGCCTGTCGGAATACCAGTTCGCCGGCCTGCTGCGCGGCCAGCGCACGGTGCTGACGAAAGCCATCGGCAGCGAGCTGCGGGTGCCCGCGTCCGCCGAGATCGTGCTCGAAGGGCATATCTACCCGGATGCGAATCATCCGTCGGGCTTCGAGCATGCTTTGGAGGGGCCGTACGGCGACCACACCGGCTACTACAACGAGCAGGACAGCTTCCCGGTGTTCACGATCGACCGCATCACGATGCGGCGCGACCCGATCTACCACTCGACCTATACCGGGAAACCGCCGGACGAACCGGCCGTGCTGGGTGTGGCGCTGAACGAAGTCTTCATTCCGCTGCTGCAGAAGCAGTTCAGCGAGATCACCGATTTCTATCTGCCGCCGGAAGGCTGCAGCTACCGCATGGCGGTGGTGCAGATGAAGAAGCAGTACGCCGGCCACGCCAAGCGCGTGATGTTCGGGGTCTGGAGCTTCCTGCGCCAGTTCATGTACACCAAGTTCATCGTGGTGGTGGACGAGGACGTCGACGTGCGCGACTGGAAAGAGGTGATCTGGGCGATCACGACGCGGGTCGATCCGACGCGCGATACGGTGCTGGTCGATAACACGCCGATCGACTACCTCGACTTCGCCTCGCCGATCAGCGGGCTGGGCAGCAAGATGGGGATCGATGCTACCAATAAGTGGCCGGGCGAGACCAGCCGCGAATGGGGTACGCCGATCGTGATGGCGCCGGAGGTCAAGACGAAGGTAGATGCGATCTGGCAGCAGCTGGGGATTTAATCCGCGGCGCCGAGCTCGGCCGCTAGCGCAAACCGTACGGTGGGCACTCTGTGCCCACGCGGTTACGTGCGTGTCCGGTTGGCCGGCGGCCGCAAGGTGTCGCTCGCGACGTCTGCCTCGGACGGAAAGTCCAGGAAGCGTTCGTGACTCGCGGAAGCGTCACGAGCGACAATTCACCGTTGCAGGTGCAAGGTGACGTGCGTACCGCGTGGGCACGGAGTGCCCACCGTACGAGCGTGAGCCGGTCCGTCGCATACGCATGTCATTTCCTGGGCAATAAAAACGATGCCACAACGCGGGCGCCGTCGGTTATAATGAGGGCTGGCGGGCCCCTGCGCATTGTGGCATGGTTTACCTGGTCAGGTCGGGAACGAAGCAGCCACAGCCGTTCACCGCAAGTGCCGCAGATCAGGCTCGCCTCCTTCGTTTTCCCTCCCTCCCTCCCGTAGTTCCCAGCATTAGCTTCCACCCTTGTTGTCTCCATCCGTTCGCGCCAGCCTGCTCGTTCGCTGAACAATTGTTCTATAGCTAAAACAATTGTTGTACTTCTGGCAGCCTGAACGCGCTTTACCTCAGCCGGTAATGTTCGCGGCAAGCCTCAACTGCGGTAAAATCGCGGCATGTCCTATCAAGTCCTCGCCCGCAAATACCGTCCCAAGAACTTCGAAACGCTGGTCGGCCAGGAGCACGTGGTGCGCGCGCTCACGCATGCGCTGCACACGGGCCGCCTGCACCATGCCTACCTGTTCACGGGTACCCGCGGCGTCGGCAAGACCACGCTGTCGCGTATTCTCGCCAAGTCGCTCAACTGCACCGGCCCCGACGGGCAGGGCGGGATCACGGCCAGCCCTTGCGGCGCGTGCGAAGCCTGCCGCGCCATCGACGCCGGCCGCTTTGTCGACTATATAGAGATGGACGCCGCCTCGAACCGCGGCGTCGACGAAATGGCCCAGCTGCTGGAACAGGCGGTCTACGCGCCGAGCAATGCGCGCTTCAAGGTCTACATGATCGACGAAGTGCACATGCTGACCAACCACGCGTTCAATTCGATGCTGAAAACGCTCGAGGAACCGCCCGAGCACGTCAAGTTCATCCTCGCCACCACCGACCCGCAGAAGATCCCGGTCACGGTGCTGTCGCGCTGCCTGCAGTTCAACCTGAAGCAGATGCCGCCGGGCCACATCGTCGGCCACCTCGAGAACATCCTGGGCCAGGAAGGCGTGAGCTTCGAGCAGCCGGCCCTGCGCCTGCTGGCGCAAGGCGCGCACGGCTCGATGCGCGACGCGCTGTCGCTGACCGACCAGGCGATCGCCTACGCCGCCGGTGCGGTGACGCTGGACGCGGTGCAGGGCATGCTCGGCGCCCTCGACCAATCCTACCTGGTGCGCCTGCTCGATGCGCTGGCGCTCGAGAACGGCGCCGACCTGCTGGCCGTGGCCGACGAGATGGCCAGCCGCAGCCTGTCGTACAACGGCGCCCTGCAGGACCTGGGCACGCTGCTGCACCGGATCGCGCTGGCGCAATCGGTGCCGGCCGCCGTGCCGCAGGACTTGCCGGAACTGGCCGACATCCTGCGCCTGGCCGAGGCCTTCGATCCGCAGGAAGTGCAGCTGTACTATCAGATTGCCGTACACGGCCGTAACGAGATCGGCCTGGCGCCGGACGAGTATGCGGGCTTCACCATGACCCTGCTGCGCATGCTGGCCTTCCGTCCGGGGCAGGGCGGGGCCGAGCGCCTGGCCGCGCCGGCCGCGTCGGCAGCCGCGCCGCGCATGGCGGCGCCGGCGGGGCGTGCTGCCGCCGCCGCTGCGGCTGCGCCGTCCGCCGGGATGCCTGGCGCGGCGGCGCGTCCGAACATGGCGCCGCCCGCCGCCGCACCGGCTACCTCGGCCGCACCGGCTGCCTCGGCTGCCCCGGCCGCTCCGGCAAACCCGGCCCCGGCCATGAATTCCGCCCGCGCCGCCATCAACGCCGCGCTGGAAGCGGCGCGCGCCGCCTCCGGCATCCGCACGCCGCCAAAACGTCCGGGCGCCGATGCCGCCCCGGCCACGCCGCAGGCCCCGACCGCACCGCAGGCCCCGGCGCCGACCGCGCCGCCTGGACGTCCGATCAATGTTGCCCCGGCAGGCATGCCGCCGGGCGCGCCGGCTGGCCGCATGGCGTCACCACCTGCGTCACCATCTGCGCCGCCGTTCGCGCCTTCCTCTGCGCCGTCTTCTGCGCCGCCGGGTCCATCGGCCGCCATGGCCGCGCCTGGCGCCCGTCCGAGCGCGGCATCGCCGCCCTGGGATAGCCCGCAGGCAGGCGCCCAGGCCCAGGCCGGCATACGCCAGCAGCCGCAGGCGCGCGCCGGCTACCAGGATGCGGGCGAGGACGACGGCCCGCCGTCCTGGGTCACCGAATTCTCCGACGATACCGCGGTCGCCTCCGAAGCGCCGGCCGTGGTGGCGCCGGCTCCGGCAGTGCGCGCACCGGCCGCGCCGCCGCATGCCTATGTCGTCACCCCGGTGCCGGCCATCGATTGGGACGGCAACTGGCCGGCCCTGGCCGCGGGCCTGGCGCTGCGCGGCGTGTCGCAGCAGCTGGCGCTGCAGACCGAACTGGTCAAGTGCCATGCCGACGCCGGCTCCGCCACCTTCTACCTGCGCGTGCCGGTCGACACCCTGCGCGCCAGCGGCAACAGCGAAAAACTGCAGGCGGCATTGCAGGAACGTTTCCCGTCCGTGCGCGTCAACCTGGAAACCGAACTCGGTCCGACCTGGTACACCGCCAGCGCCGAAGCCAAGGCCGCGCGCGAAGAGCGCCAGCGCCAGGCCGAAGCCGTGGTGGCCGGCGACGCCTTCGTGCAGGACATGGAGCGCACCTTCAATGCGTTCGTCGTGCCCGGCTCGGTCAAGCCGCCGCTGGCCTGACCTGAACTTTATTTCTCACCATCCGACTTATTGGAGAACCGCATCATGATGAAGAACCAGCTCGCAGGCTTGATGAAACAGGCGCAAGCCATGCAGGACAACATGAAGAAGGCGCAGGAGCAGCTGGCCCAGATCGAGGTCGAGGGCCAGTCCGGCGCCGGCCTGGTGAAGGTCACCATGACCTGCAAGAACGACGTCAAGCGCGTCCAGATCGACCCGTCGCTGCTGGCCGACGACAAGGACATGCTGGAAGACCTGGTTGCCGCCGCCTTCAACGACGCCGTGCGCAAGGCCGAAGCCACCGCCGCCGAAAAGATGAGCGGCCTGACCGCCGGCATGCCTGGCCTGCCGCCCGGCTTCAAGATGCCTTTCTGAGAGCGAAAGCGCTAGCGCCCGCATGTCCAAGTCGCTCGACTTCCTGACCGAGGCGCTGCGCCGCCTGCCCGGCATCGGGCCGAAATCGGCCCAGCGCATGGCCTTCCACCTGCTGCAGCACGACCGCGAGGGCGCCGCCATGCTGTCGCGCGCGCTCTACCAGGCCGTCGACACGGTGCACCACTGCGCCATGTGCAATACCTTCGCCGACACCGAGATCTGCGAGATGTGTGCCGACCCGGAGCGCGACCACACGCTGCTGTGCGTGGTCGAGACCCCGGCCGACCAGATGATGATCGAGCAGACCCTGACCTGGAAGGGCCTGTACTTCGTGCTGATGGGAAGGCTGTCGCCGCTGGACGGCATCGGTCCGAAAGACCTGCACCTGGAAAAGCTTGTCGGCCGCGCGGCCGACGGCGTGGTGGGGGAGGTGGTGCTTGCCACCAACTTCACCAACGAGGGCGAAGCCACCGCCCATTACATCAGCGAGATGCTCAAGGCGCGCGGGCTGAAGGTCAGCCGCCTGGCGCGTGGCGTGCCCGTGGGCGGCGAACTCGAGTATGTGGACGCCGGCACCATCGCGCGCGCCATGCTGGACCGCCGTACCGCATAATCGGTCTCATCCAGTAGCCCCGCAGCGGTGCTCGTCCCGTTTGCGTGCGCGCAATCGATGTCGACACTCCGCTGCTATCGTGGGCTCACTTTATGCGGACCGCGTTTATGCACCTTGTCGACATCACGATGTTCTACGCCGCCGAAGGCAACGGCGTGAGCACCTACCTGAATGCCAAGGCGCGCTGGCTGGCGCGCCAGAGCCGTTTTCGCCACACCATCCTCAGTCCGAACGTCGACAGCGGCGGCGCCGCCCCGGCCCTGGTGCGCGTGCCGGCCATGGCGCTGCCCGGCATCAACGGCTTTCGCATGCCGACCTCGGTGCGCGCCCCGATGCGCCTGCTGCACCAGGCCCGGCCCGACCTGATCGAGGTCGGCGACGCCGGCCACAGCGCCTGGGCCGCCCTGCGCCTGCGCCGCCGCCTCGGCGTGCCGGCCATCGCCTTTTACCATTCCGACCTGCCGCGCTTGGTGCGTCCGCGCTTTGGCCAGGCCGCCGAGGGTGTCGCCTGCAAATACCTGGCCCACCTGTACCGCCAGTTCGACCTGGTGCTGGCGCCCAGCCGCGTGATGGTCGAGCAATTGCAGGACATCGGCGTGCCCGGCGCGCGCCACCAGCCGCTCGGCATCGACAGCGCCGTGTTCCACCCGGCGCGCCGGGTCGAAACCCTGCGCGACCACCTGCATTTGCCGGAGAATGCGCGCCTGCTGGTGTATGCCGGGCGCTTCACGCTGGAAAAGAAATTGCCCCTGCTGATAGAGGCGGTGCGCAAGCTGGGGCGGCCCTATCACCTGGTGCTGATCGGCGGCGGCGCCGACCTGCCGCGCTATCCGCAAATCACCTATATTCCGTTCAAGCGCAACCAGCGCCAGCTGGCGCGGCTGCTGGCCAGCTGCGACGTGCTGGTCCATCCGGGCGATTGCGAAACCTTCGGCCTGATCGTGCTCGAAGCCATGGCCTGCGGCTTGCCGGTGGTGGCCACCACCGGCGGCGGGGTGGCGGAACTGGTCGACGAACGCACCGGCGTGCTGGCGGCGCCGAACAGCGTCGACAGCCTGGCCGCCGCCATCGAGGCCATCTATGCGCGCGACCTGGCGCAGCTGGGCGCCAACGCGCGCCGCAAGGCGGCCGAATACTATGACTGGGACCAGATCCTGCCCCAGGTGATGCGGCGCTACCAGGCCGTGCTCGGGCAACGCGAACGCGGCGAGCCGGATGCCGGGCAAATCTGTGTGTCGGACTGACGCGGTGGCCAGGCCTTCACCGTCCCGAACCCAGGCGCAGGCCGAGGTGCAGGCCGAGATGCAAGTCCAGCGCCAGGCCGCCGTGTCGCCGCCGCCCTTGCTGTGCGTCTCGATCCACGACGTCGCTCCCGCCACCTGGGACGATTGCGCACGCCTGGCCGCCGCCCTGCGCGAAGTGGCCGACATTCCTTTGAGCTGGCTGGTGGTGCCGCGTTATCACGACCGTCCCGGCGACGATGCGGCCATGCGCGCCGGGCTCGATGCGGCGCTGGCGCGTGGCGACGAACTGGTGCTGCACGGCCTGACCCACCTGGATACCGAAGCGCGGGCCACTAGCCTGCGCCAGCGTTTCTTGCGCGGGGTGTATACCCAGCGCGAAGGCGAGTTCGCCGCCTTGTCCGCCGCCGAGGCGCGGCGCCGGCTCGCACTGGGACTCGATTGGTTCCGCGAACGCGGCTGGACGGCAAGCGGCTTCGTGCCGCCGGCCTGGCTGATGGGAGAGGGGGCCTGGGAAGCCCTGAACGATTTTCCGTTCGCCTACACGACGACCTTCACGCACTTCCACCTGCTGGGCGGCAAGGGAGACGCCGCAGCGGCCGCGATAGCCGAAACAGGCAGTGCCAACGAACGCACTAGCGCCGGTGCAGGGCCGGCCGCGCGGCTGTCACAGACGCCCTTCGGCCCGGCGCTGTTCGCGCCGTCGCTGGTGTATGCGGCCCGCAACCGCAGCGGACGCTTCCTGTCGCCGCTGGCGGCCGGGCTGGCCGCGCGCTGGCAGGCCGGCGCGCCGCTGGTGCGCCTGAGCTTGCATCCGCCGGACGTGCGCCATCCGCGCCTGCTCGCGCATGCCAGGCGCCTGGTCGAACAAATGGTGGCTACCCGCCATGCGGTAACCAAGGCCGGCTGCGCCGATGTTTACCAGCCGCGGCCCCAGAACCCGCCGCGCCAGCCCGGGCCCCAGCCGCCATACGGCCCGTAGTTGCCGGCGCGCTGGACTTCGTCGCGCGTGCTCAGGCTGAGAATGCAGTTACGCCATTGATCCGACTGCTGGGCATAGCCGAGGCGGTCGCAGGCTGGCCCGTAAACCTGCATGAGTTCGGCCATTTCGGCCTGTTTGCGTGCGGCCTTTTCTTGCGGGGTAGCGCAGGCGCTCAGCGCCAGCACTGCGGATAGTGCGATGAGGGTACGCATGATTAACTCCTCGTTGTTGGTTTGTCCCGAATCCAGACCTGTTTCGAGCTTAGCGCAATCGCATCCCGATTGCTCGATCACGGCCAATCGCGCTCGCCCACGAGCCTGCTTATCGCTGGGTACTCTTATATAAGCCCATGTAAGCCTTTCTCAAGGATGGTTTTTCTGGCAAGATGCGGAGTTTAACAGATGGCAACAATAGGGGAGCGCATGGCCAAGCGACGCTGGACAGTCTGGACCGGGTGGATCGCTGCCTGCCTGCTCATGCTCCTGCTGCTCGGCGCCCTCGGCGCCTGGCTGTTCCTGCGCGCCAGCCTGGCCCAGCTCGACGGCGCACGCACCGCACCCGGCCTGCGGGCAGCGGTCAGCATCGAGCGCGACGACATGGGCGTGCCCCTGATCCGAGGCCGTGACCGGCTCGATCTGGCCTATGCCACCGGTTTCGTGCATGCCCAGGAGCGCTACTTCCAGATGGACCTGCTGCGCCGCACCGCTGCCGGCGAACTGGCCGAACTGTTTGGCCCACGCGCGCTGCCGCTCGACCGCGCGCGCCGCCTGCACCGCTTCCGCGCCCGCGCCCAGCAGTCGCTGGCCCTGCTGGCGCCGCAGGAGCGCGCCTTTGTCGACCGCTACGTGGCCGGCGTCAACGACGGCCTGGGCGCCCTGAAGGCGCGTCCCTTCGAATACCTGCTGGCAGGCGCCGCGCCGCAAGCCTGGCGCGCCGAGGATTCGCTGCTCGCCGTGTGGGCCATGTACATCGACCTGCAGGGCAGCCAGGAAGGACGCGAACTGGCGCGCGGCTGGCTGCGCGAGCACAGCGACGCGTCCCAGTTGGCCTTCCTGCTGCCGGAGGCCTCGCGCTGGGATGCCCCGCTCGACGGCGCCCTGCACGCCGCGCCGCCTGAAGCGCCGCTGCCGCCGGCGCCTCCGGCGTGGTGGGGACGCAGGCCGCAGGCGCCGGCGCAGCTGGCGCTGGCCTCGAACGCCTTTGTCGACGCGGTCGGCAGCAACAACTACGCGATTGCCGGCAGCCGCAGCAGCAGCGGCGCGGCGATCGTCGCCGACGACATGCACCTGGGCCTGCAGCTGCCGAACATCTGGTACCGGCTGGCGTTGCTGTACCAGGACGAGCAGGGCGTGCAGCGGCGCCTGGCCGGCGTCACCCTGCCGGGCGCGCCGCCCCTGGTCATCGCCGGCAGCAACGGCCACGTGGCCTGGGGCTTCACCAACAGCTATGCCGACACCGTCGACCTGGTCGAAGTCGGCGTCGACGCCGCGCGCCCGCATGAAGTGCGCACGCCGGCGGGCTGGGAGCGCGTGATCGAACGGGTCGAGACCATCGCCGTGAAAGGCGCGTCGGGCGAGCGCCTGGCGGTGCGCGAAACCTCGCTCGGACCGCTGCGCGCGGCGGGCGGCAGGCAGTACGCGGTGCACTGGGTGGCGCACCAGCCGCAGGCGGTCAACCTGAACCACCTGAAGCTGGAAACGGCGGAGACGCTAGACGCGGCGCTGGCCATCGCCAACACCGACGGCATCCCGGCCCAGAACTTCGTCGGCGGCGACCGCGCCGGCAACATCGGCTGGACCATCGCCGGCATGCTGCCGCGCCGCGCGCATCCGGGCGCGGAACACAGCTTCCCGCTGGCCGCCGGCGCCGCTGCCCCGGGCTGGCAGGGCCTGCTGGCGCCGCAGGATTATCCGCGCGTGGTCAATCCCCTCGACGGCCAGATCACCACCGCCAACAGCCGCCAGTTGGCGGGGCCGGGCGCCGCGCTGCTGGGCGACGGCGGCTTCGACCTCGGCCAGCGCAATGCCCAGCTGGCCGACCGCGTGCACCGCCTCGGCCCGCGCACCGACGTCGCGCATGCCTTCCAGGCCGCGCTCGACGACCGCGCGCGCTTCATCGCCCTGTGGCGCGAGCGCGTCCTGGCCGTGCTGGACCCGGCCGCCACCGCCGGCCAGCCGCGCCGCGCCGAGTTCCGGCGCCTGCTGGAAACCAGCTGGAACGGCCGCGCCGACGTCGATTCGGTCGGCTACCGATTGGCGCGCAACACCATGTGGGCGCTGCACGACATCCTGTTCGCCGGCGTCAACGAAGAATTGGCGCGGCTCGACCCGAAGGCGAGCATGGGCAGCGCCAATCCGCGCTGGCCGGCCGTGCTGGTGCGCCTGCTCGACACCCAGCCGGCCGGCTGGCTGCCGCCGGGCCAGAAAACCTGGCGCGACCTGCAGCTGGCTGCGGTCGACCGCGTCATCGCGGACTTCGACAAGGAAGGCATGGCGCTGGCGCAGGCCACCTGGGGCCAGCGCAACACGGCCACGATCACGCACCCGATCGCGCTGGCCGTCCCGAGCCTGGCCGGCTGGCTCGGCATGCCGCCCGACCAGCTGCCGGGCGACGCCCACATGCCGCGCGTGGCCGGGCCGAAGTTCGGCCAGTCCGAGCGCATGACGGTGTCGCCGGGGCGCGAGGAAGAAGGGCTGTACAACATGCCGGGCGGGCAGAGCGGGCATCCGCTGTCGCCCTGGTTCCGGCGCGGGCACGCGGAGTGGGTGAAGGGCACGCCGCTGCCGCTGCTGCCGGGCGTGGCGCGGCATACGCTGGTCTTGCAGCCCTAAGGTGTGCTGCCGGTGCGTCAGCAACCGTAACGCATCGGATCCCAGAAATAAAACCTTGCCGCCGGCCGCCAGGGCTGGCCGGCCGCCAGTTGGCTCGACAGGAACAGCTGCATCTCGAGGTAGTCGCTGCGGTCCTGTGGCCGTACCACCAGGTCCGGCTTGCCGTCGCCATCGAGGTCGCCGATCCAGACCACGAAGTCCTCGATCGGCAGCGGCATGCCCAGTTCTGGCGCGTTCGTCGTCACCACCGCCAGTGTGCGCTTGACGTCGCCGAGCCGGTATTCCCAGGCGACGCGCAGCACGTCCGGGCACTGCGCCACCGGTTCGCATTCCGGGTCTTTCGCAGCCGAAAAGGCGCCGGTCATGGACAGCGGCATGCCGTCGATATCGAAGCTGCGCGTCTGGCTCGCGGTCCACGGGCGGTCGGGGCCGCGCTCGTCGTCGGGGAAGCGGAAACGCTTGTTGACGTACCAGGTGCGTACCGGGCCCTTCTTCAGGCCGGGGATGCCGCGCACCAGGAACAGCGAGCGTCCGGCGCTCTTGAGCAGCAGGCCCGGGGCCGGGCCGTCGGTGGTGTCGATGGTCTGGCGCAGCACGCGCAGCTGGTCCTCGACCAGTTCGCAGTCCGGCGCGCAGCGCAGGCCGAGATAGGCGCCGGCCGGATAGTCGGCCACGGGATCAATGTTCTCGTAGTGATTGGTATAGGCGTGGCCGGCCGGGGTGCCGTGGACCAGGTGCACCGCGCTTCCGTTTGTGTTTTCGGCTGCGGCCCCGCTGGCGCCGGCGCAGGCGGCAAGACCAAGGAGTGCGGCGCAAAGGGAGCGGATGGCAGGCATGGGCGGCGTGGGTAGTGGATGTCGTATTGACAGCATAGCCGATCCACCCTGCCGCCGGACAGAAAAAAACCTCGCCGTGGCGAGGGTCTGCGGCAGGCATGGGCGCCGGTTCAGCCCGAGGGCAGCACCAGGCGCACCGGGCCCAGCATGTGGGTGATGCTCTCGGCCGTCGACGGATGGCCCAGGAAGTAGCCCTGCACCACATCGCAGCCATACTCTTCGAGCAGTACCAGCTGTTCGTCGGTCTCCACGCCTTCGGCCACCACCGCCATCTTCAGGCCATGGGCCATGGCGATGATGGCGCGCGTGATCGCCGCGTTTTCCGAGTCCTGCGGCAGGCCGTTGATGAAGCTGCGGTCGATCTTCAGCGCACGCACGTCGAAGCGCTTCAGGTAGTTCATCGACGAGTAGCCGGTGCCGAAGTCGTCGATCGACAGGTAGACGCCGATGCGGCGCAGCTGCTCGAGCGTGGCCAGCGTGGCGAGGGCGTCGTCCATCAGCGTGCCCTCGGTGAGCTCGAGTTCCAGCAGCTTCGGATCGAGGCCGGTCTCATGCAGGGCCGAGAGCACGATCTGCGACAGGTTCTCGTCCTTGAACTGCTTGGCCGAGAGGTTCACCGCCATGCGCAGCGCGCGGCGGCCGTGGCGCTGCCAGGCGCGCGCCTGGTTGCAGGCGGTGCGCAATACCCACTCGCCGATCGGCACGATCAGGCCGGTCTCCTCGGCGAGCGGAATGAACTCGGTCGGCGAGATGATGCCGCGCTCCGGGTGGCGCCAGCGCACCAGCGCTTCCACGCCGACGACTTCCTGCGAACGCACGTCGAGCTGGGGCTGGTACAGCAAATACAGTTCGTCGTTCTGCAGCGCCTTGCGCAGCCCGACCTCGAGCTTCACGTGGCTCATGATCTGCATCGTCAGCGAAGAGCTGTACAGCTTGGCGTTGTTCTTGCCGCAGTTCTTTGCGTGGTACATGGCGGTGTCGGCGAATTTCAGCAGCGAGTTGCAGTCGTCGCCGTCTTCCGGGAACAGCGAGATGCCGATGCTGGCCGTCACAAAAATCTCGTTGCCGTCGATGAGGAAGGGGCGGCGCATCGCTTCCTTCACGCGGTGGGCCACGTTCAGCGCGTGCTCCACGCGCTCCAGGTCCGGGATCAGGATGGTGAATTCGTCGCCGCCCAGGCGCGCCAGGTTGCTGGCCGAGTCCTCGGTCGTCCCATCCAGCCCCGCATCGCCGCGCGATACCAGGTCGCTCGGGCGGATGGTTTCGCGCAGGCGCTCCGAGACGATCTTCAGCAGGTGGTCGCCGACGTTGTGGCCGAGCGTGTCGTTGATGCGTTTGAAGGCGTCCAGGTCCATGAACAGCACGGCGAACTTCTTGTTGCCGATCTTCGAGCGCTGCAGCTCGCGTTCCAGGTTTTCGAGGAAGGCCTGGCGGTTCGGGATGCCGGTCAGGCTGTCGCAGTAGGCCAGGCGCCGGATCTGCTCCTCGCTGCGCTTGCGCTCGCTGATGTCGCGGACCAGGCCCAGCACCTCGGAGGGGCTGGTGGCGACCAGACGCGCCTCGAAATGCTGGGCCGCGCCGAAGCGGATCAACTCGTATTCGACCGAGCGGATTTCCTGGGTGCGCAGCACCTCGCCGAGCTGATCGAGCATGCGCGCGGCGATCGGGCGCGGCAGCATGTCGCTGATGTGGCGGCCGATGCAGCGTTCGCTGGAGAAGGGGGCGTCGTGGCGGTCGGCGGCGCGCCCGGCGCGCTCGCCCGGCGTACGGCCCTGGCCACTCCTGTCGTGGCCGGGTTCATAATCCAGGTAAAAGCCGTCGCGGTTCATGCGGAAGAAAGTGTCCGGAATCGCCGCCAGCACCGCGCGGTTCTGGGCGTCGGCGATGCGCAGGCGCGCAATCGCATCGCTGGCGCGCAGCACGTACAGCACGCGGTGGCCGAGGATGGGCCAGTTGATCGGCTTCGAGACGAAGTCGGTGGCGCCGGCCTCGTAGGCGCTGGTGACGGCCTCGATGTCGTCGCCGCCGGTGACCATCACGATCGGCACCTGGGCGCCGCCGGACTCGTCGCGGCGGATCGCGCGGCAGGCGGCAAAGCCGTCCATCTGCGGCATCTCGACGTCCATCAGGATCAGGTCGGGCCGGCGCTCGTGCGCCAGCCGCACCGCCTGGGCGCCGTCGGCGGCCTCGATCGCATCCAGGCCGACCCCGGCCAGCATTTCCAGCATCAGCATGCGCATCACCGGATCGTCGTCGGCCACCAGCACGGCGCCGCGTTGGGAAGAACTTGGCATCTCAGGTTTCCTTCTCTAGCATGGCATTGAGCGAATGCCGGACCGCCTGGAAGGCGTGTTCCATGTCGGTGAGGAGCGCATCGGCGCCCTCGACGGTGTCGGCGCGGCCGAGCTGTTCGAGGTCCTTGCACAGGCCGGCCAGCGCCTCGGCGCCGACGTTCGCGCTGGCCGATTTCAGACTGTGGGCGATGCGCCTGACGGTATTGGCGTCGTGGCCGCCGACCGCCTGGCGCAGCGTACGCAGGTGTTGGGGCACGTCGCCGACGTAGGCGTTGATCACTTTCTGCACCAGAGCGTCGCCGCCGTCGCGGCTCAGCGCGCGGATTTTGTCGAGCGCCGCGCCGTTGATGGCCTCGCGCTGGATCGCTTCGCGCGCCTCCGGCGGCAGCGTCGGAGGCGCACCAGGGTGATGCGCGGCGTGGTGCACGCTGCCGGCCAGCGGCAGCGCGATCCAGCGCCCGATGACGGCGGCCAGCTGCTGCTGGGTGAAAGGCTTCGACAGGTAGTCGTCCATGCCGGCGGCAAGGCAGGCTTCGCGGTCGCCCTGCAGGGCGTTTGCGGTAATCGCGATAATGGGTAAGGTGCGGGGTAAAATGCGGGGTGAACTGTGGGCAGCGCCGGATTCGCGCTCGGCGCGGCGGATCGCGGCGGTGGCGGCAAAGCCGTCCATCACCGGCATCTGGCAATCCATCAGCACCGCCTCGACCCCGCCCTTGCGCACCGCCTGCAAGGCTTCCATGCCGTTCTGCGCCACCTGCGCCTGCAGGCCCAGGCTTTCCAGCATCGCCTTCGCGACCTCGACGTTCACCGGGTTGTCCTCGGCCAGCAGCACCCGGCGCACCGGCGTCACGCCGCCCGGCTGGGGCAGGGCCGGCGGCGGCATGAATTGCGGCGCCGGTGCGGTGGCGCCGCGCGGGCGCGTGGCCAGGCAGGCAAACAGGTCGGCGGCGCGCGCCGGCTGGATCAGCTGGTAGGCCACGCCCGCCTCGCGCCGCTGCACCGGGTCGGCCGCCAGGCGCTCGGGGCTGAGCAAGACCAGGCGCGTCGGCCGCGTGACCGGATTGGCCTTGATGGTGGCGGCCAGCAGCAGGCCGCTCGAATGCTGCAGTTCCATGTCGAGCACCGCCGCATCGAAAGGCTGGCCGGCGCGCGCGGCGCCATCGAGCTTGTCGAGCGCCTCGGCGGCGCAGGTGGCGCTGGCGCAGTCGGCCTGCCAGGCGGCCAGGTGGCGTTCGAGGCCGACGCGGCTGTCGTGCACCTCGTCGACCACCAGCACGCGCAGGCCGTCCAGGGTGTGGTGCTGTTCGCCCGGCGTGGCGACGCCCGGCGTGGCAGCGCGCGGCGTGGCGACGCCCGGCGCATCCGGATCGACGCGGCGCTTGTCGAAGCCGACCGTGAACCAGAACACCGATCCCTGCGGCTTGCCGTGCTCGACGCCGATGGCGCCGCCCATCAGCTCCACCAGCTCCTTCGAGATCGCCAGGCCCAGGCCCGTGCCGCCGTACTTGCGGGTGGTCGAATCGTCGGCCTGGGAAAAGGCCTCGAAGATGCGGCTCCTGGCGTCGCGCGAGATGCCGATGCCGGTGTCATGCACCTCGAAGCGCAGCATCACGGCCTGGCTGTCTTCGCCGGCCACGCGCACCCTGGCCTGGATGCGCCCCTGCTCGGTGAACTTGATGGCGTTGCCGAGCAAATTCGCCATGATCTGGCGCAGCCGGTTCGGGTCGCCGCAGATCGCCACCGGGATGTCGTTGGCGATGTCGAAGTCGAGCGCGATGCCCTTGACCTGGGCCTGGGGCGTGTAGACGGTGTGGATGTCTTCCAGCAGGTCCCAGAGGTTGAAGTTGATGTACTCGATGGTCAGCTTGCCGGCTTCGATTTTCGAGAAGTCGAGGATGTCGTTGATGATCACCAGCAGGTGCTCGCCCGAGCGCTTGACCAGGCGCGTGTAGTTGCGCTGGTTGTCGGTGAGCTCGGTCCCGAGCAGCATCTCGGCCATGCCGAGCACGCCGTTCATCGGGGTGCGGATCTCGTGGCTCATGGTGGCCAGGAAGGCGCTCTTCGCGCGGCTGGCCGCCTCGGCGGCGTTCTTGGCGCGCTCCAGCTGCTCGGTGCGCACCGAGACCTGGCGTTCGAGTTCGTCGCGGTGGTTGGTGAGCGCAGTGCCGCGGCCCTCGATCTGGGCCAGCATGGTGTTGAAGCTGTCGATCAGGGCGCCCAGTTCGTCGTTGCGGCCATTCGCCACGCGCAGGGTGTAGTTCTGGCTCTCGGACACCTGGCGCGCGGTCTGGATCAGTTTCGTCACCGGGTCGGCGATCGAGCGCGTGAAGCGGCGCGCCAGCACCAGCGACACCAGCAGCGACACGCAGGTCGCCGCGCCGATCACGCCCACGCTTTTCGCGATGTCCAGCCACATCGGCAGCAGGTCGGCCTCGATCACGATCACGCCGGCCTGGGCGCCTTCCTTGGTCACCGGGCGGTACAGGCGCATGCGCGGCGACCAGATGCGGCTGCCGCGCCCGCTGGCTTCGGCCAGGGCCGCCTCGTCAAAGGCGTCCAGCTGCGGCGCGGCGTTGGCGCTGGCGTGACGGGGCGACTGCCAGGACGCGAACAGCCGGCCCTTGCGGTCGTACAGGGCGGCGCCGGAGATTTCCTCCTTGGCCGCCAGGGCGGCGAGCAGGGTGCCGGCCAGGCTGCGGTCGTTGAAGACCAGGGCGTCGGCGCTGTTGGTGGTCACCACGCCGGCCAGGGACGAGAGCTGCATGCCCTC
Organism: Massilia sp. IC2-278; assembly: GCF_020708045.1. GTDB lineage: Bacteria > Pseudomonadota > Gammaproteobacteria > Burkholderiales > Burkholderiaceae_D > Telluria. Next base: position 250 of record NZ_JAJFES010000016.1, on the reverse strand, counting down.
GTCCTTGCGCCCGTTCAGCACCGAGGCGACGGCAAAGGCGAGGAACACGCACACCAGCGCGCTGCCGGTCGACAGCAGCGACATCACGGTCAGTTTGCGGCTCAGGCTGGAACGCTGGAAATGGGGCATGGGGTCGGGTCCGGCATTGGGATGCGGACCCGCGCAAGGTGTCGCACGCAAGCCCTCCATGCAGAAATGCAAATTCCTGCAAGAAAAAATATACGTTGCCGGGGGAGGGCGGGCTTTGCGC
>NZ_JAJFES010000015.1 GCF_020708045.1 Massilia sp. IC2-278 | reverse complement strand
GGGGCGAGAAGGGATGGGCATTGTTTTTGCCGGGTGTGTGGGATCAATGTGTTTTCGACGGGGGCGCTGGGGCGGTTTGTGGCGGTGACGGTGGCCAGTCTGGATGGTGTGGAGGTGGAAGAATTGGTTTCAGCGCCGGTCAGGTATATCGATGGGGCCAATGATAATTGGGGGACGGCGCCGGTGGAGACGCGGCATTTGTGAGCGTGACGCGGGCGGAAGGTTTGCGGGCGGACGTGGGGCTGTTGCCTGCGCTGTTATTGGTGTTTTGAATCCGCGTGGGCACGGAGTGCCCACCCTACGGGATAGGTCGCGTATCCGCGTTTCGTATGATGTTGCCGTCGATGGGGACACGTTGCGTATCCGCGTTTCGTATGATTTTGGTGTTGGCGGTGACGGTTTTTGTGTGAACTCGCCGATAACGGTAACCGTACGGTGGGCACCCTGTGCCCACGCGGATCATGCATACCCATAACGGCACAGGCGACGGCCCCACCTGCGCCTGCAAACGTGGTTCAACGCCCCAAAAACGCCTCGATCAAGCGCGCCAGCACCTGCGGCTGGTCGTGATGCACCATGTGCCCTGCCCCGGGCACGATATGCGCCTCGACCGACGCCATGTGCGCCAGGCGGCTGTCTACCTCGGCCCGCATCTGGTCCTGCGGCCCCATCCAGCGCCACATGTCCGTCTCGGCGGCTTCGATCCACAGCACCGGCGCCGTGATCTTCTTCCAGATCGCGATCATCTCGTCCAGGTGATACAAGAGCGGCCCGCTCATCTTGTGCACCGGATCGCCCAGGATCTCGTACTCGCCCGCTTCATTGCGCGCCGACCAGTGCTCGGCCAGGAAAGCGGCGCGCTCTTCCGGCAGGCGCGGGTTGGTTTTCTTCAGCCGCGCCGCCACCTCCTCCAGGCTGGCATAGCCGCGCATCACCGGCGGCGTCTTCAGTTCGTCGAGCCAGCGCGCCATGCGCTTCGGCGCCTGCTGCGGCACGCTGCCCTGCAGGCCGATACCCTCTAGGTTGATCAGCTTCGCCACGCGCTCGGGCCGCACGCCCGCATACAGGCTGACGGCATTGCCGCCCATGCTGTGGCCGAGCAGGTTCACCGGCGCGTCCGGGGAATAATGGTCGAGCAGGAAATCGAGGTCGGCCACGTAGTCGGGGAACCAGTAGGTATCGGTCCCGGTCCTTTCGGTCAGGCCGAAGCCGCGCCAGTCGTGGGCGATGACGTGCCAGTCGCCTTCCAGGCAATCGACGATGAACTGGAACGAGGCCGACATATCCATCCAGCCATGCGCCATGAAGAGCTTCGGCGCGCCTTCGCGGCCCCAGTGGCGCACGTGGGTGCGCAGGCCGCGCACGGTGAGGAATTCGGAACGGGATGGTGTCATGGGTCGCTTCGCCAATGAAAGTAATACAGCAGAAAATAGTACGGTCGTTCGGATCAATCGTCCGATTATACGCATGCCGTTGAATTCCTGTCTGCCGTCCCCACTTGGGGGACTTCATCGAAGATCGAGCCAACCCGGCGATGGCGGACGCAAGGGCGTAAAATAGCGGTACACCAACCCTTCCGCGAGCAATCCATGGCGATTTACCAGCTGGGCGAGCATGCGCCCGAGATCGATGCGTCGGCCTTTGTTGCCGATACGGCCAACCTGATCGGCAAAGTCACGCTCGAGGCGAATACCTCGGTGTGGTATGGCGTGACGATCCGCGGCGACAACGAGCGGATCACGATCGGCGAGAACAGCAATGTACAGGAAGGCACGGTCATGCACACCGACATGGGATACCCGCTCACGCTCGGCAAGGGCGTGACCGTCGGCCACCAGGCCATGCTGCATGGCTGCACGGTCGGCGACGGTTCGCTGATCGGCATCCAGGCTGTGATCCTGAACGGCGCAAAGATTGGCAAGGGATGCCTGGTCGGTGCCGGCGCGCTGGTTACCGAGGGCAAGGAATTTCCCGACAACTCGCTCATCATCGGTGCGCCGGCCAAGGCGGTGCGCACCCTCACGGAAGAAGACCTGCTGCGCTTGCAGGCCAATGCCGCCAGTTACGTGGCGCGTGGCCAATTGTTCAAGGCGCAGCTCAAGCAAATCGGATAGACAATGACGACAACGGACACCAAGGACACCCTGCAGAAATTCATCTTCGACAACGCCGCCGTGCGCGGCGAGCTGGTCGAGATTTCCGATACCTGGCGCGAGATCCAGGCCCGCCACGGCTACCCGAAAGCCGTGCGTTCCCTGCTGGGCGAAATGGTAGCCGCAGCCGCCCTGCTCTCGGCCAACCTGAAATTCAACGGCTCGATCGTGATGCAGATCCACGGCGACGGCCCGGTGCGCCTGCTGGTGGTCGAATGCGACGCCGATCTGCGCATCCGCGCCACGGCGAAACTGGCGCCGGATGCCGAGGTGGCCGACGACGCCACCCTGCGCCAGCTGCTCAACGCCAACGGCCAGGGCCGCTTCGTGATCACCCTCGACCCGCTCGACAAGGTGCCGGGCCAGCAGCCCTACCAGGGCATCGTGCCGCTCGACGGCGAGAGCATGGCGACCGTCATCGAGAACTACATGCTGCGTTCCGAGCAGATGGACACGCGCCTGTGGCTGGCGGCCGACGACAAGGTCTCGCGCGGCCTGCTGCTGCAAAAGCTGCCGCGCCACACCGGCAAGGACGACCAGGTGAAACAGGCAAGCGAAGAGGAAGACCTGGAAACCTGGAACCGCGCCGTCATGCTGGGCAGCACGCTGAAACAGGAAGAACTGCTGAGCACCGGCATCGAGACCCTGCTGAACCGCCTGTTCTGGGAAGAGACGATCCGCGTGTTCGACCCGCAGCATCCGCAATTCCACTGCTCCTGCACCCGCGAAAAAGTCGGCAACATGCTGAAAATGCTGGGCAAGCCGGAAGTGGACGCGGCGCTGGCCGACCTGGGCGAACTGGGCATCAACTGCGATTTCTGCGGCAAGCACTACGCCTTCGACAAGGTCGATTGCGCGCAATTGTTCGCCGCCCCGATCGCAGCCGATGCCATGACCCCGGCCGACGACACCAAGCACTGACAGCCACACTGAAACAGGACCGTTGACGATGCGCGACACGCCCCGCTCTGCCTTTCCCCACATCGTCGCCCTGCCGACGCGCTGGATGGACAACGACAGCTATGGGCACGTCAACAACGTCAACTACTACAGCTTCTTCGACACCGCGGTCAATCGCTACCTGATCGACCGCGGCGTGCTCGACATCCACCAGGACGAGGTCGTCGGCTTCGTCGTCGAGACCGGGTGCTCCTACTTCAGTTCCATTTCCTTCCCCGACGTCGTGCACGTGGGCGTGCGCGTGGCCAAGCTCGGTAATTCCAGCGTGCGCTACGAGATCGCGCTATACCGCAACGACGAGGCCATGCCGGCCGCCGCCGGGCATTTCGTGCATGTGTACGTGCACCGGCCGAGCGGCAAATCGGTGCCGATTCCTGAGGGAGCGCGGGCGGTGCTGCAGACCCTCGTTCCACCCGCTGATCTTTAGCCCTGCTGTCTTTAGTCCGGCTGCTAATCGTCAGCAGCGAGTACATCGTCCTTGCGCCGCAAACCTCTGCCGCGCCGTTCAAATTTCGGCTCGGCGAAATCTTGCACACGCTTCACGATGGTTTGCGCAGTAGTGAGCGTTTGCGCCATCGCGGCGGCAACTTCGCGCATGGCGCCGACGGGCGATTCGGGTGGGGCCTGGCCCGATTCGAGTTCGCGCCGCAATACGGATGCCATTTTCCATCGCGCATCGCTTGGCCGGCGCACCCACAGCTCGCGCCATGCATTCCGTGCCTCGCCCATCACCGCCAGCACGAACTGGCGCGGCGATACAGGCCGGCCCTGATACATCAACACATCCCGATCGACCTCGGCGTAATGGTAGCGCTCGTCGTGATACACACGTAGCTCGCTGCCGTGCGCGAGAAACAGGCATTTCCATTGGTAGCCGCCGTGCCTGCGATACATCACAGCGACATCGCGAGAAATTTCCCCGCCCTCACGCGCAGCGATCCATTCCCGGATAGCAAACTCCAGCGCCGCATTTGGCGAAAAGATATTTCCTGAACGCTCTAGATAATCGGCAAGCTCGCGCAGGGCGGGAGAAGCGTGCAAATCCAGCCCTGTATCAAACTGTCTCATTTGGCTCTCTCATTTGTTCTCATCGGTTCTCGTTTGATCTCTGCTATTCAGACAAGTTCAAAAAGGGACCGAATGAGAAGAAATGAGAACACCAAACGAAACAGTTTGAGAGAGGGCGTGATTCAAGCCTCCCCCTCCCCACCTTCTGGATTTTTGGCAGAAAGAACTAGTGGTGCGGAAATCGTTTTAAAGAAAGAGTTCGAAGGATGTTGGCTTCGCGACTTTGCCCAGCCGGTAACGGCAGTGTGCCGGACAGTGCCTTGCAATGCGGCGACTTCGCTCGCCTCGTCTCAGGTGACGTTTCAGGTCAGCTGTTGCTCTTTCCGCCCGGCCTGCACGGCCTGCACGGCCTCGATCGGAATCACGGACCGCTTGCGCTTGACCATCGATTCCTCGTGCTGTTCGAGCGAGGCGCCCCAGAAACGGCGCAGCGTCAGCGTGCTGTTCTTCAGCCGCTTGCCCAGAATGAACTCGGCAATTTCATGGAACCAGACGCGCCGCCCCATGCGCGTGTACCAGCGCATGCCGTGCCGGACGTGACGGTCCTTGCCCAGCAACACGCGCAGGATGGCTTTCGGGCGCAGCTGCATGATGACTTCGATCGACTTCACCCACAGCAAAATGCGCCAGGGCGGCACGCGCGTGGTCTCCAGCACCTGGTGCTTGTAGTCCCATTTCGCGGCATCGGTTTCGATGACCTTGCGCTCCTCGACCGTCTTGAAATACGGCGTCCAGCGATGCGGCGTGACGTACAGCATCTGGATCTGGTCCGGGTCGTAGTGCAGCAGGTGCTTCAGCGAGTGCCAGTAGTCGGCATCGGTTTCCTCCTCGAATCCGACCACGTAGGTGGCCATCGAGATGATGCCGTGCTGGCGCAGCAATCGGATCGCCTGCCGGTCTTCGCTCATGCTCGCGCCCTTCTTGATGGTCTTGAGCATGGCTTCGTCGTAGCTTTCGATGCCCAGCAAGAAGCGCACGACGCCGGCCTGCTTGTACAGGTGCAGGATGTCGGCATCGCGCACGATATCGCCGGCACGCGTCGACCCCACCAGGGTCAGGCCCACGTCTTCCGCGATCAGCGCTTCCAGGAAAGCCTTCCAGGCCTTGCGCGAACCGGTCGGCAGTTCGTCGGCAAAATTGATCAGCGTAACGCCGTGCTCGCGCTTCAGCCGCGCCAGTTCCTTGGCAAATTTCACCGGGTCGCGGTGGCGCCACTGGGTCCAGAAGCCGCGCTGGCCGCAATAGCTGCACAGGTAGGGGCAGCCGCGCGAGAACTGCACGACCACGGCGCGCATGCCGCCCCAGTACGAATAGCGGCTGTGGTCGATCAGCTCCCAGCCGATGCGGTAGTCGTCGAGGTTGCGGATCATCTCGGCCGGCGCGCTGGAGGCCGGCACGCCGCTCGCGCGCCAGGCGATGCCATCCACCGACGCGGGCCCGGCGCCGTCGCGCAGCGCCTGCAGCAGGAGCGTGGCGGTGCGCTCGCCCTCGCCGCGCACGATGTAGTCGACCTGCGGATAGTCGCGCAGAATGTCTTCCCAGTGGTAGGTCGGGTAGACGCCGCCGTACACGACCGTCAAGCCGGGCCTGGCCGACTTCAGGGCAGCGGCAAGGCGCATGATGGTGTCGTGGGCTGAGGTGGAACCGGAGTGCCCCATCAGCACCAGGTCGGGCATGGCGGCCAGCGCCTCGCGCACGATGGCGTCTTCCGGCATCGGGCCGAACTCGGCATCGAGCAGGCGCACCGTGAAGCCGGCGTCGAGCAAAGGCCCGCCGACGCTCAGCAGGCCGAGCGGCGGCAGTTGTTCACGCGGGATGCGGCTTCCGATGGCCGTATGGGGAGGATTGATCAGCAGGACGTTCATCGGCCATGATCATAGCCATTTTATTGCCTGCAAAACTCACCCATTTCCACAAGCCAGAGGCGCAGAGCGCCATCCCTAGCGCAGGTGGGCGATTTCCACCGAGCCGTCTTCATCGAAGATGGGCGAGGTCTTGGCCAGTCGCACCGCGTCGTTGAAGTCGTTGGCACCGATCACGCAATAGCCCGACATGGCGCTGCTGCTGATCTTCGGCCCGAGCAGGCGGGTCGGCACCTCGACGCTGCCCTGGCTGAGGGCGCCCCGGTCGAGCAAGGCCCGGCCCAGCGAATCGAACCAGGATTCCCACTGCAGCGGATCGTGCCGGCGGCCTTCCGCCTCCCCGGCTGTCGATCCCCGAAAAACGATCAGAAACTTGTCCATGCCGCCTCTCCGTGCTGATGTGATCCGAACTGTAGCACCAGCCCGGCAGGCGCGACGCACAGCATCGGCAGCGGCGTGCCCGGTCATTCTTATCGTGCCGCAGGATTTTGCCGCCGGTGCTAAGCTGTGCATTGTTAATAGTGCTACAACTTTCAACAAGCACTGTCACTCACTACAGGAGAACCGCAATGCACATGGATACCGGCATCAGCACCGAAGACCGCGCCAAGATCGTCGAATCGCTCTCGACCGTACTGGCAGACGCCTACATGCTCTACCTGAAGACCCACAACTTCCACTGGAACGTGACCGGCCCGCTGTTCTCGAGCCTGCACGTGATGTTCGAAGAGCAGTACACCGAGCAGTGGAACGCCCTCGACGAGATCGCCGAGCGCATCCGCGCCCTGGGCCACTTCGCCCCGGCCACCTACAAGCGCTACGCCGAGCTGTCGAACATCACCGAAGAGCCGGAAGTGCTCTCGTCGAAGGAAATGATCCGCCAGCTGGTGGAAGGCAACGAGATCCTGATCCGCACCCTGCGCGCAGGCGTGAAGGTCGCCGACGAGCTGGACGACTTCCCGACCGCCGACATGCTGACCACCCGCATGGAAGTGCACGAAAAGAACGCCTGGATGCTGCGCTCCTTCCTGGAGCAAGGCGCCGGCGCGCAACAGGGCGACGCATCGTCGGACTAAGCGGCCGCCCGGCCAAAGCCGCAGCGCGCGCCATGCCCGCTGCGGCTTTTTCTTTTAGCAAATACACGCGCGGGCGCACCGCGCCCGCTGCGGCCCTCTTACAAGTCCGGCAACTCGTAATCGAATTCGTAGAAGTGCTTGCGCTCCTCGATCCGGATACGCATGGTTCCGGCAATCCCCGCCAGTTCCCCCGTTCCCGAATCCGGCACCACACTGATCGCAAGCGCCTGCGCGCCGCGCGCCATCGTGCCGCTGTGCTGGACCACGAAACTGCCGCTGCGCCCTTGCAGGGTGCCGGTCACGCGCTCCACGGCCACGTAGCCGGCCGAGCCTTCGGTGGTGGTCATCGCCGACAGCATCTCGCCCACGCCGCTGCCTTCGAGCTCGCCGTGGTAACGCTTGTCGATTGCCATGCGTCCGGTGGTAACGCCGTTGCGCACCTCGGGCTGGCCCTGGGGCGTCACGGTGACGTCGAACGGTCCTGCGGCATGTTGCTGGCTCATGGTGCCCTCACCTTGTCATGAAGAGATAAGGAACATTCTAGGCCAATCCGCGCGGTTTGCGGAGCCTCGGCATCGCGAGGCGTCGGCTATCAGCCCGGCAGATGCAGGTCGATGACCTTCATGACCGCTAGCGTGGTCTCGAGGTCCATCTCGCCGGAGGCAAAGGCGGCGCGCAGGTCGGCCTGGGGTATGCCGGCAGCCGCGGCCAGGTGCGCCGTTGCCGGGGCGCGCGAGGCGACGTCGAGGGCACCGCGCAGCACGGCGGCGTCGCCGCTGTCGAACGCGCCGGCCAGGTAAGCCGCCAGCTCTTCGAGGGTGTCAAGTGTCATGGAAGTTCAGTGCGTGACGGCGGGCGACCCGTGCCCGCCCTTGTTCTTCGGCGCGGGCGGTGGCGGCGGCACGGTCATCGATTCGACCGGCTTTTCATTATGCCGTAGCACCTGCACGAAGATTTCGTTCTGCTTGATCATGCCCAGTTCCAGGCGCGCGCGTTCCTCGACGGCGCCGAGGCCTTCGCGCAAATCGCGCACTTCGGAATCGAGCTTGGCGTTACGCGCTTTGCGCCCGTCGAGCTGGGCCTGGGCCACGGTCACCTGGTCGCGCAAATCGGCAACGGCCAGCATGCCGCCCTTCCCCAGCCACAGCGGGTACTGGATCAGCAACAGCAGGACGGCAAGGGCAAGCGAAATCAGGCGCATAGATAGTCATACCGGCGTGCGCAGCACGCCGAAAGCATTACATACTGTGATCAACTGGTGCGCCACGGCGCACCAGTCATCTTCCATTTACTTCAGGTTATAGAAAGCGTCGCGGCCAGGGTAGCTGGCAACGTCGCCCAGGTCTTCCTCGATGCGCAGCAGCTGGTTGTACTTCGCCATGCGGTCCGAACGCGACATCGAGCCGGTCTTGATCTGCAGGGCATTCAGTCCAACGGCGATGTCGGCGATGGTCGAATCCTCGGTCTCGCCCGAACGGTGCGAGATCACGGCGGTGTAGCCGGCGCGCTTGGCCATCTCGATGGCGGCGAAGGTCTCGGTCAGGGTGCCGATCTGGTTGATCTTGATGAGGATCGAGTTGGCGATGCCCTTCGAGATGCCTTCTTTCAGGATCTTGGTGTTGGTGACGAACAGGTCGTCGCCCACCAGCTGCACGCGCTTGCCCAGGGCTTGCGTCAGGATGCCCCAGCCTTCCCAGTCGCCTTCGTGCATCGCGTCCTCGATCGAGATGATCGGGTACTTGTCGACCCAGGTCGCGAGCATGTTGGTGAAGTCGGTCGACGACAGGGTCAGGCCCTCGCCTTCCAGGTGGTACTTGCCGTCCTTGTAGAACTCGCTGGCCGCGCAATCGAGGCCGATGGCGATGTCGGTGCCGGCCTGGTAGCCGGCCTGCTCGATCGCTTCCATGATCAGCTTGATCGCTTCCTCATGGTTCGCCACCGACGGGGCAAAGCCGCCTTCGTCGCCGACGGCCGTGTTCAGGCCTTTCGCATGCAGGATCTTCTTCAGGGTGTGGAACACCTCGGCGCCGTAGCGGATGGCTTCCTTGAACGACGGTGCGCCGATCGGGATGATCATGAATTCCTGGATGTCCAGGTTGTTGTCGGCGTGGGCGCCGCCGTTGATGACGTTCATCATCGGCACCGGCATCTGCATCGCGCCCGAACCGCCGAAGTAGCGGTACAGCGGCAGGCCGGCTTCTTCAGCGGCAGCCTTGGCAACGGCCATCGACACCGCCAGCATCGCGTTCGCGCCCAGGCGGCTCTTGTTCTCGGTGCCGTCCAGGTCGATCAGGGTGCGGTCCAGGAAGGCCTGTTCGTTGGCGTCCAGGCCCATGATGGCTTCGCTGATCTCGGTATTGATGTTCTCGCAGGCTTGCAGCACGCCCTTGCCGAAGTAACGCTTCGGATCGCCGTCACGCAGTTCGATCGCTTCGCGCGAACCGGTGGATGCGCCCGACGGCACGGCGGCACGGCCCATCACGCCCGATTCGAGCAGCACGTCGCATTCGACGGTCGGATTGCCGCGCGAGTCGATGATCTCGCGGCCGATAATATCAACGATAGCACTCATGTTTCAGTCTCCGGAAAGTAGAAAAATCGTCTCGCAGATGCAAGTCGAGGCGCCTCAGGGGCGCCTCGACTACAAGCATCTTTCACTAAATACTAATCACTCAGGCTCAAGCCTTGAAGCTGTTCTCGAGGAAGCCGGTACGCTTCACCACGCGGTCGATCTCGACCAGGGTGGTCAGCAATTCCTTCATGCGGCCCAGCGGCACGGCGTTCGGACCGTCGGACAAGGCGTTCGCCGGGTCCGGGTGGGTTTCCATGAACAGGCCGGCCACGCCGGCGGCCACCGCCGCGCGCGACAGCACCGGCACGTGCTCGCGCTGGCCGCCCGACGAGGTGCCCTGGCCGCCCGGCAGCTGCACCGAGTGGGTGGCGTCGAACACGATCGGACAGTTCGATTCGCGCATGATGGCGAGCGAACGCATGTCCGACACCAGGTTGTTGTAGCCGAACGAGGCGCCGCGTTCGCAGGCCATGAAGTTATCTTCCGGCAGGCCGGCTTCGCGCGCGGCGGCGCGGGCCTTGTCGATCACGTTCTTCATGTCGCCCGGGGCCAGGAACTGGCCCTTCTTGATGTTCACCGGCTTGCCCGAACGGGCGCAGGCGTTGATGAAGTCGGTCTGGCGGCACAGGAAGGCCGGGGTCTGCAGCACGTCGACGATGCTCGCCACTTCGGGGATCATCTCTTCGTCGTGGACGTCGGTGAGCACCGGCACGCCGAGCGTCTTGCGCACGTCGGCCAGGATCTCCAGGCCCTTTTCGCGGCCGGGGCCGCGGAAGGATTTGCCCGACGAGCGGTTCGCCTTGTCGAACGAGGATTTATAGATGAACGGGATGCCGAGGGCTTCGGTCATTTCCTTCAGGGCGCCGGCGGTGTCCATCGCCATCTGGCGCGACTCGATCACGCAGGTGCCGGCGATCAGGAAGATCGGGTGGTCCTGGCCTACTTCGAAACCGCAAAGTTTCATGCTGCATCTCCTTGCAATACTGGCGTGTTCGCCGCGGTCTTGTCATTGCCGGCCTGGTGTGCCAGGGCCGCGCGGATGAAGGACGAGAACAGCGGATGGCCGCTGCGCGGGGTCGACTTGAATTCAGGGTGGAACTGTACGCCCATGTACCACGGGTGCGAATTTTCACCCTCACGCGGCAGTTCCATGATCTCGCACAGGTCTTCGTTCGGGGTGCGCGCTGCCACCACCATGCCGGCCGCTTCCACCTTCGGTAGGTAGTGGTTGTTGGCTTCGTAGCGGTGACGGTGACGCTCGGTGACGACGCTGCCGTAGATCTCGGCGGCCAGCGTGCCCGGCTTCACCGCGCAGGTCTGGGCGCCCAGGCGCATCGTACCACCGAGGTCCGAGTTCTCGTCGCGCTGCTCGACCTTGCCGTCGTGGTTCTGCCATTCGTTGATCAGGGCGACGACCGGCTGGTCGGTTTCCAGGTCGAACTCGGTGGAGTTCGCGTTCGGCAGGTTCGCCATGTGGCGCGCGTATTCGATCAGCGCCACCTGCATGCCCAGGCAGATGCCGAGGTAAGGGATCTTCTGTTCGCGGGCATAGCGCGCGGCCATGATCTTGCCTTCCACGCCGCGCTTGCCGAAGCCGCCCGGCACCAGGATGGCGTCGTACTTGGCCAGCACTTCGCAGCCCTTGCTCTCGATTTCTTCCGAATCCAGGTACTCGATGTTGACGCGGCTTTCGGTGTGGATGCCGGCGTGGCGCAGCGCTTCGGTCAGCGACTTGTACGACTCGGTCAGGTCGACGTACTTGCCGACCATGCCGATGGTGACTTCGTGCTTCGGGTTTTCCAGCGTGTGGATCAGCTTGGTCCACATCGACAGGTCGGCCTTCGGCGCTTCCAGGCCCAGGGCTTCGAGGATGATGTCGTCCAGGCCCTGGTCGTGCAGCACCTGCGGCACCTTATAGATGGTGTCCACGTCCCACACGGAGATGACGGCCTGCTCTTCGACGTTGGCGAACAGCGAAATCTTGGCGCGTTCGTCGTCCGGGATGCGGCGGTCGGCGCGGCACAGCAGCGCGTTCGGCGAAATGCCGATCTCGCGCAGCTTCTGCACGCTGTGCTGGGTCGGCTTGGTTTTCAGTTCGCCGGCCGAGGCGATGTACGGCACCAGGGTCAGGTGGACAAAGGCGGCGCCCTTGCGGCCCGAGCGCAGCGACAGCTGGCGCGCGGCTTCCAGGAAGGGCAGCGATTCGATGTCGCCGACGGTGCCGCCGATTTCGACCAGCGCCACGTCCACGCCTTCGGCGCCGCGGCGGATGTAGTCCTGGATTTCGTTGGTGATGTGCGGGATCACCTGCACGGTCTTGCCGAGGTACTCGCCGCGGCGTTCCTTGCGGATGACGGACTCGTAGATCTGGCCGGTGGTGAAGTTGTTCACCTTTTTCATGCGGGTGCTGATGAAGCGCTCGTAGTGGCCGAGGTCGAGGTCGGTCTCGGCGCCATCGTCGGTGACGAAGACTTCACCGTGCTGCATCGGGCTCATCGTGCCCGGATCGACGTTGATATACGGGTCGAGCTTGAGCATGGTGACTTTGAGGCCGCGCGATTCGAGGATCGCGGCAAGGGAAGCGGCCGCGATCCCTTTACCCAGGGAAGACACGACGCCGCCAGTGACGAATACAAATTTGGTCATTGTGCTGAAGGTGCCGAACGGCACGCGCGGGAAATTGAAATTATACCTTAAACACGCAAATACTTCTTCTTATCAAGCTGGTAAGGGCCGGCCACGCCTCGATTGCGGTACGCGTTTTTTGACAAACAAATGTTTCATTTTGATAACAAGTGTCGGGAAAGCGACATTTTGGTGCAGTTTGAATTCGAAAGAAACAAACATTTCCGTAAATCAAGCTACGATATTTCGATCCTTCAACCCGTATAGGCAAGACAGCAATGGGCTTCCTGAAACACCTGAATATCGGCAAACGGCTGGCCATCGGCTTTGCCCTCACCCTGGCCATGGCGGTCCTGATCGCCTCGGCCGGCATCTGGCGCCTGCAGCACGTGGCCGCCGGCACGCAAACCATTCTGGCGCAGCCGCTGGCAAAGGAGCGCATGATTACCGAGTGGTACACGCAGATCTTCTCGGCCGTGCGCCGCACCGCCGCCATCGTGAAAAGCAGCGACCCGGCCCTCGGCCCCTACTTCAAGGAAGACGCGGCGCTGAGCGCCAAGGTCTCGGCCGAGCTGGTAGCCCGGATCGAGCCGCTGATCGCCGGCCCGGAAGAAACCGCGCTGTTCGCCAAGATCGGCGAGCAGCGCAAGCTGTACAGCAAGGCGCGCGACAGCGCCGTCAAGGCCAAGGCCGACGGCGACCAGGAACTCGCCACCAATATCCTCGACGAATCCTTCACCCCGACTGCCCGTGCCTACCAGGAATCGGTGCAGCAGCTGGTCGCCATGCAGCACGGCCACATCACGCGCATGGCCGAAGACATCCAGGCCACCGCCCGCTTCGGCACCACCCTGATCGCGGTGCTGACCGCGTGCTCGGTACTGCTCGGCGCCCTCGCCTCCTGGCTGCTCACGCGCGGCATCGTGCTTCCGATCCGCGAAGCCGTGGAACTGGCCGAAACCGTGGCCAGCGGCGACCTGACGCGCCGCATCGAGTCGAACGCGCGCGACGAAACCGGCGCCCTGCTGCGCGCCCTGCGCCACATGAACGACAGCCTGGTGAACATCGTCGGCCAGGTGCGCAGCGGCACCGAGACCATTTCCGGCGCCTCGGGTGAAATCGCCGCCGGCAACCTGGATCTGTCGGCACGCACCGAGCAGCAGGCCTCGGCGCTGGAACAAACCGCCGCCTCGATGGAAGAGCTGACCGGCACCGTGCGCCAGAACGCCGACAACGCGCGCCAGGCCAACCAGCTGGCGCAGACCGCGTCGAACGTGGCCGTGGACGGCGGCGCCGTGGTGAGCCAGGTGATCGCGACCATGGGTTCGATCAACGCCTCCTCGCGCAAGATCGTCGACATCATCGGCGTGATCGACGGGATCGCCTTCCAGACCAACATCCTGGCCCTGAACGCGGCCGTGGAAGCGGCGCGCGCCGGCGAGCAGGGGCGCGGTTTCGCGGTGGTGGCGTCCGAAGTGCGTACGCTGGCCCAGCGCTCGGCGGCGGCGGCCAAGGAAATCAAGACCCTGATCGGCGACTCGGTCGGGAAGGTCGACGCCGGCACCAAACTGGTCGACCAGGCCGGCGCGACCATGGAGCAGGTGGTGGAGGCGATCCGCCGCGTGACCGACATCATGGGCGAGATCACCCACGCCAGCCTTGAACAGACCGGCGGCATCGAGCAGGTGAACGCGGCCATCGGGCAGATGGACGAAGCGACCCAGCAAAATGCGGCGCTGGTCGAGGAAGCGGCAGCGGCGGCGGGCGCGATGCGCGAGCAGGCGGCGAAACTGGCCGAGGTGGTGGGCGTGTTCAAGGTGGAGGGGCGTGCGGGGCTTGCGGCGCCGGTGCCTGCGCCTGCGCCAGTTAGGCAGCTGGCGCGTGCGGCCAAGCCGAAAGCGGCTGTCCCGGCCAAGACCATCGCCACCGAAGAGTGGGAAGCGTTTTAATCGTAGGGTGGACGGGTTCCCCGTCCACGCGTCGACCGTTATCGCCTCCCGCTCCGGCTCGACGATCTCGCCAATAGCCAAGACGTAGGGTGGGCACTTGTGCCCACGCGGTGATCCGCATGCGTTATCGGGGCTGTTGCCTGCCCCGCTATCGGTCCGCATGATCCGCGTGGGCACGGGGTGCCCACCCTACGGGAGACGTTCCTGGCTCGCGGCACGGGAACCCGAATACGTTCCTGGCTCGCGACGCGGAAACCCGGCGCCGTTCCGGACTCGCGGTTACACCCCACAGACAACCGTACACGTCTTGACGCTCCCCGGCCGCTCGGGCAGAGTTGCGCCACGTATCACTCCGCGCCTTCCCATGGTTATCGATTTCCAGCCTCCCCCGCACGCCACCGAACACGTCCAGCCCGCCAGCAACGCCTCCTTCGACGAACAGTACGAACAGGCCCGCACCCTGGCCAACAATGGCCAGCCGGCCCTGGCCGTGGCAGCCTACAACGCCCTCCTGGCCCGTTCCCCCGGCAACGTCGACGTCCTGCTCGGCCGCGGCATCGCCTACACGCGTCTGGAGCGCTGGGCCGAGGGCCAGGCCGACCTGGAAGCGGCGGCGAAAGCCTCGCCGGACTACGCCGATGTCTGGCTCGCGCTCGGCAACCTGCACCAGTGGCACGGCCAGCCCGAGCCGGCCATTGCCGCCTACAGCCGCCTGGTCGCGCTGCGCCCGGATGACGCCGCCAGCTGGCTGGCTCGCGCCCGCGCCTGGCGCGCCGCCGGCAAGCTGCCGGAAGCCCGCGCCGATCTGGCGCGGGCGCGCACGGCCGGCGGCAACGCGGCCGAGATCGACGCCTTCGACGCCGCCCTCGCCCCTGCCGCGGACCCTGCCCCGGACACCGCCGCCATCGCCGCCATCTCGCCCCAGCCACGCGCCGGCAACCCGGAAGCGGCGCTGGCCGCCGGCTACACCTGGGCCGCCAGCCTGTCGGGCAGCTGGACTGACGTGGGCCCCGGCCCACGCTGGAACGACCAGACCGCCAGCGTGCGCCACTACACGCAGCGCGGCTCGATCGGCTTCGAGACCCTGCGCGCGCACCGCTTCGACCAGTCCGGCTACGCCTGGGCGCTGGACGCCTATGCCGACCTGTGGAACGGCGCCTACGCCAACCTGCGCTACCAGCGCGCCCCGGCGGCACGCCTGTTCCCGGAAAACGCGGGCCGCATCGAAGTCTGGCAGTCGCTCGGGGGCGGCTGGGAAGCCTCGCTCAGCGACGACGTGCTGGGCTTCGATTCGCGCGTGAACATCTACGGCGTTAGCCTGGCCAGGTACGTCGGCAACTGGTACATCCAGCTGCGCCACCAGAACATCGTGTCCGAAGGCTCGCACGGCAGCGGCGACCGCCTGCTGGCGCGCTATTACTATGCCGGCGACGCCGACAGCTACATCGAAGCCACGGCCAACCGCGGCCGCAGCGACGACCCGCTGTCCCTGGCCGGCGGCCGTGCGCGGTCCGGCGGCGGCAGCCTGACCTGGGTGCGCTACTGGTCGCGCGACTGGGGCAGCAAGATCGGCGCCAGCTTCTCGCACGATTCGGGAGACGGCAACGGCGCGCGCGAACGCGGCGTCTCCTTCGGGCTGTACCGCCGGTGGTAAGCGGGCGCCCTTCCATGGCCGAGCGCCTGGGACGCGCGCTCGCCTTTCCGCTGCAAGCCTTGCCGGCCCTGGTGGCGGCCTGGTTCTGCCTGCGCGTCGCCGAGGCTATCCACGCCAGCGGCGCCGGCGTGCCGCAATCGAGCCTGTTCGGCGCGGGCCTGGGCAACGACCTGCTGTCGCTGCTGCGCTTCGCCTGCGTGTTCCTGCTCGGCGCCCTGCCGCTGGCCCTGATTCCCTCGCCGCGCTGGCGCAGCGCCGCCCTCGGCCTGCTGTGGAGCGTGCTGCTGCTGGCCCATGCCGCCCTGCTGCAATACCACTGGGTCGCGGGCGTGCCGCTCGGCGCCGATTTGTTCGCGTATTCGGCGAGCGAAGTCGGTGCCACGGTTGCCGGCGGCTGGGCCCTGAGTCCGCTGCTGGGCGTGGCCACGATGGCGGCGCTGGCCTGCCTGTGGACGCTGCTCGCACTGAGCGTGCGCCCCTGGTGGCCGCGCGCGGGCGCGCGCGCAGGCTACCTTGTCGTGGCGGCGAGCCTGCTGGCCCACGTCCTGCTGCCGCAGCGCTTCGCGCCGCCGGTGGCGCGCACCGACGCCGACCTCGACTACCTGCTGAACAAGACCGCCTTCTTCATCGACAGCAACCTGGCGCGCCTGCATGACAGCGTCGCACCGGTCGCGCCGCACGCCAAGGCGCAAACGCCCTGGTCCGGCCAGGACCCGCGCTACCCCTTCGTGCACGCCGAGCGCACGCCCGACACCCTCGGCCCGCTGCTGCACACGCGCCCCGGCACGCCGCCGCCGAAGCTGGTCTTCGTCATCGTCGAAGGCCTGGGCCGCAGCTTTTCCGGTCCCGGCGCGCGCCTGGGCAGCTTCACGCCCTTCCTCGACGAGCTGGCCGGGCGCAGCCTGTACTTCGAAAACTTCCTGTCCGGCCAGGGCCGCACCTTCGGCGTGCTGACCACGGTCTTCGGCTCCCTCCCCTTCGGCGAGAACGGCCTGGCCGCGCTCGGCGACAGGCTGCCGCGCCACGACTCGCTGCTGTCGGTCCTGAAAAGCCAGGGCTACGGGCTGCGCTTCTATTCCGGCTCGAACCTGGAATTCGACAACGAAGGCGTCTTCCTGCGCCAACAGGGCGTGGACACGATCGTCAGCGAACGCGATTTCGGCCCGCCCTACCGGCGCAGCAACGACTGGGGCTACGCCGACCGCGATTTGATGGAAGTGGCCGCCGCACGCGAAGCGAAAGCGCCCGCCGGCCCGGCGGTCGCGATCGTCCAGACCACCAGCATGCACAGCCCCTTCACCTTCCCCGGCAAGGAAGCCTGGCTGCGCCGCGTCGACGAGCGCCTGGCGCAACTGAAGCTCGCGCTTGCCCCGGTCCACCAGAACAACCGCGACATCTTCGCCAGCATCCTGTACACCGACGACGCCCTGCGCCTGTTCTTCGAGCGCGCCGCGCAGCTGCCGGACTACGCGAACACCATCTTCATCGTCACCGGCGACCACCGCCTGCCCGAGCTGCCGATGGACACGCGCATCGAGCGCTACCACGTGCCGCTGATCGTGCATTCGCCGCTGCTCAAAAAGCCGCTGTTGGTCAAGTCCATCTCCTCGCAGTTCGACATCGCGCCCTCGCTGCTGGCCTACCTGGCCAACCGCCATGGCCTGAAGTCGCCGCAGGACGTGACCTGGATCGGCACCGGCCTCGATACCGAGCCCGCCTTCCGCAACCTGCACGTGATCCCGCTGAAGCAGACCAAGACCGAGATGAGCGACTTCGTCTCGGGTACCGCCTACCTGGCGCAGAACCGGCTCTACACCATCGGCGACGGCATGCAGCTCGACCGCAACGGCGACGCCGGCGCCCTGGCGCGCGCCCAGGCCCAGTTCCGCGACTTCCTGGAAGCGAACGCCATCGCCGGGCGCAGCGCCGAACTGCGGCCGCAAAGCGATGCGCGCCTGGCCGGCTACGGCGGCGAACGTACGCTACGCGGCACCGCGCTGGCGGCGAATGCCGGCGACCTGGGCGTGACGAAGCTGCGCCGCGCCGCCGGCGCCGGCGTCGTGTTCGAAGCCACCTTCACCAACCACGGCGCCGATGCCTCGCCGGCCTTTGTGCCGCTGCTGGTGATCACCGACGAGCACGGGCTGGAGCTGCTCGAAACCGCCGCCCCGGCGCGCTCGCTGGCGCCGGGAGAAACGGCGACGATCGCCCTGCGCCCGGACCTGCGCAAGGTGGCGCCGGGCAGCTACTTCGTCTCGGTCCTGCCCTCGCACCCCGACACCGGCCGCCCGCTCGGCGTCGGCCAATACCATGTGGAGACGCGCCTGTGAAACGTTTTTTTGCCATCCTGTCGCTGGCGCTGGTCTCCCTGGGCGCCCAGGCCGCCGAGCGCATCGGCCCGCGCGCCATCTGGACCTGGGAAGAAGACTCGTACGCGATGCTGGACGACCCGGCCACGGCCGGCCGCGCCATCGGCTTCCTGCAATCGAAGGGAATCGGCACCGTCTTCCTGTACGCCGACGCCTTCGGCAAGCGCAACGCGATCGCAGACCAGCCCCAGCTCTACCGGCGCCTGGTGCGGCGCCTGCATGCGTCCGGCCTGAAGGCCTACGCCCTGCTCGGCTCGGGCTACCTGAATACCGAGCGCTACGTGCTGCCCCGGCACCGCAAGGAAGCCCTGGCCATGCTGCAGCGCGTCCTCGACTACAACAAGGCGGCCGCGCCCGAGGAACGCTTCGACGGCATCAACGTCGACATCGAGCCGCACATCCTCGACGAGTGGTCGACCCGCAAGGTGGCGCTGCTGGGCGAATTCGTGGCGCTGTCGGATGCGCTGATGGAGGCCAAGCGCGCCTCCGGCCAGGCCCTGCCGATGGGGCCGGCGATCCCGTTCTGGCTCGACGGCCTGCACATCGAATGGAAGGGGCAAACCAAGCCGGTAAGCCAGCACGTGCAGGACATCTACGACTACGTGGCGCTGATGGACTACCGCGACAAGGCGGCCGGAGGCGACGGTATCGTCAGCCATGCGATGGACGAGCTGCGCTACGCCGAGCGCATCGAGAAGCGCGTGCTGATCGGCGTCGAGACGCTGCCGAACGCGATCAAGAAGGTCTCCTTCCACCACCTGAAGGAAGCCGACATGGAGCGCGAACTCGGCGCGACGGCGCGCAGCGTGGGCGCGATGCAGCCCTTCGGGGGCTTCGTGATCCACCACTACGGCTCCTACCGCAGGTGGCTGGAACGCGCCGCAATCGACGCGGCGGCGGGCGAGACAGGCAGTAAATAAGGGCGGCTGGCGCCGCGGCCAGGCTCAGATCTTGATCACGCGCGTCATCCGGATCGTGTGCTGCTGCTCCTTGCCTTCGGCCGTCCAGCGCTGGTGCGCTTCCAGGGTCGATTCGTCGACGCGGCGCCACTCGAAGCGGCTGGGTGCGTTCACCGGCTCGAAGACGGCGCTGTCGGCGCCGATGCTCGACGCGCGCCAGGTGAAGTCGCCCCAGGTCGAGGTGACTTCGCCGTCCTCGTAGGCGATGGTGCTGCCGTCGGTGCGCTCGGCGAAGCTCTCGTCGGCGTAGCGGTGCGACTGGAACACCTTGGCTTCGGGATGGTCGTACTCTTCGAAGAAGGGCTTGCCGTCGGCGCTTTCGCCGCGCCAGCGGCCGACCAGGAACTGCAACTGCGCGAAGTCTTCGATGCTGAACATGGCGTGCTCCTTTGGCTTATCGGTCCGCGCACTCTACACGCTTCGTAACGGACGCGGCACGCGCATGCATGGGGCGCGCACGGAACAGCCGGGGCGTGTAAGATTGCTTATCTTTTTATTCACCTTCCATTCCATGACCGCCAACGCTTCCGCCACCCTGCGCCACGTCGTTCTGTTCGCCTTCAAGGAAGACGCCACGCCCGAGCAAGTCGATGCCGTGGTCGCCGACTTCGCCACCCTGCCCGGCGCCATCCCGGGCATCGTTTCCTACGAATGGGGCACCAACGTCAGCCCGGAAGGCCTGAACGACGGCTTCACCCACTGCTTCACGCTGACGTTTGCCAGCGCCGAGGCGCGCGACGGCTACCTGGTGCACCCGGCGCACGCACGCTTCGTCGACACCCTGGGCGCGAGCCTGGCGCGCTCGCTGGTGCTGGATTACTGGGCGCAGTAAGCGGCGTTGTGGTCAGTCGCTGACCACGTGCCAAACATCCATCGCCTTGTCGCCCTTGCGTTCGCCAGGCTTGGCGTCCTTGGCGTACAGGTAGAGCGGCTTGCCCTTGTAGGCCAGCTGCTTCGAGCCGTCGTCGCGCGTGACGGTCGAGTACGGAGAGGCGACGCTGCCGCCCGTGACCGGCACCGGCGGCCACATTGATGCACACTGGCCGTTGCAGGCGCTCTTGCCCGAGCCGGCCGTGTCCTTGTCGAAGGTATAGACCGTCATGCCCGCGGCATCGGTCAGGATGCCGTCGGTTTTCTTGAGCGACTGGCTGAGCGCGGAGCCGCTCGCCAGCACGAGTACGGCGCCCAGGGCGCCGAGTACCGGATACATTGTCTTCATGGCTTACTCCCAATGCGAAACGGATGAATCTCCAGTATAGGCAAGGAAGCGGTCGACGCGCGATGCCGCGTCTCTAGAAGGCGACATGCTTGCCGACATATCGTATCGGTGCGCATGAATCGATGATGCCGGGCCGCTATCAGCGCGGCCTGGTGCGCGCCTCAGTTGATGGGAGAACCGCCAGCGCCGAAAGCGGCATCGATCTTCCTCGCCCATTCCTGCATCAGGTGCAGGCTCGTCGCTTCGTCCTGGACATACAGATAGGAGCCGCTGTAGTCGCTGTTGACGTGAAGCAGGTCCGGGTCGCATCCGTGTTCGGTGGCAAACACCTGCTTGTCGAACCCATGAGGGGCCTTGGCGATGGAAAACGGCGCCGTGTCCTTCCAGAAGCGGTACAGGCAGGCATACGGACGCTTCCGTCCCCAAAGACCTGCGCTCATCTGCCCAATCCGGACATTGCGCCAGCTGATATGCAAGGTCTTGCGCTGGCTGTTCGGCCCCTGGGTCGTCACGTCAACCTTGAAACCGTGGTCTTTCAGCATATGGATAACGCGCCACGCGAACGCGCTCGGCGCACTGCCGGTATAGCCTGGAAGGGCAGGTACGAACGGCGGGTCGCCGGAATCAGGACAAGCCTGCAGCCGGTCCGCTCCGGCAGCCAGGGGCACTGCCAGGTAATCGTTCTGGCTGGCCGAGGCGAGCGCAGGAGCGGCGGATGCAGGATGCCGTGGTAGCGTCTCCGCGCCAGCCTGGACCAGCCCTGGCCAGATCTGGATCACCTGCTCACTCAAATACGCCGTCCTCCGCTCGATCGCCGCTTCATTCCAGTCATCGGCCTCTGCTTCATGGAAGTAACGGGTGAGATTGAGCCTGCTGAATTTCAGCAGCTCGCGACGCTTGTCGGCCCAAGCGGCATTCGATAACGACGGATTCAGGCTACCCGTGATCAGGCTCAGATTGCCCAGCGTGTTGATCAGGCGCTCGCGGCGCTGGCGCGCTTTTTGTTCCCTGATCGGATCGGGTGCTCCGGTAACAGGGTCGAGCACATCGTCTTTCCCGAGGGGCCAGTGGGCGGCCCAGGCTTGCGGCATCACGTGTTCGATGGTCAGGTCCGGCGGCAAGGCCTGGGCTTCGCTCTTGCTGGCATACGCATGGGCATCCAACGCCTCCAGGATTGCCCTCACCTTTGCCTGTGCGAGACGGCCGTAGAGAGGCGACTCCGCCAGGGCGGTCGATACGGATTGGTCGTCCGGATAGCGGATACTGTCCGCACCGCTCTTCGCCATGTGTTCGGAGACGGCGGCCGCGCTCAATTTGCCGTTGCGGTCGATCGTCCGGATCAGGTCGACGAAGTAACGGTTGTAGTGCTTCCCGGTGAGGTGGCAGATCATACGCCGCATCAGGTAGGACTCGACCAGGACCAGGATGGCGTCGAACTCGGACGTGGCATGCGGCACCAGTTCCGCGTAGGCATACAGCAGGAACGGAAAGACCGTCGTCGTATCGACGGCTTCCAGCCTGAGCAGGAAAGTCTGCAGGCGAGCGTGATGGTTTGGTGCGAACAGGGCCTTGAAGACCTCGGCATAGCGCGACAGCTGGGCGATGTGGTCCGCAGCCGTTTTCGGCACGACCAGCAGCGAACCGTCGATCTCCTCCGGACGCATCACGAAGGCCTTGAAGGCATTGAACAAATGCGAGGCCTTGACCTCCTCGCGCATCATCATCGTCAGGTAATGGCTGATGAACACATCGACGCGCGGCCGCTTGATACGTCCCTGCTTGACTTCCTCGCGCCACCAGCTCGTCTCGAATTGATGCCAGTGGTTGTCATACAGCCTCTCGACGTCTTCGTTGTCGGCGGCAGCCCGGCGGAACAGGAAGTTCTTGATCAGGTCAGCCGGCAGCAAGTCCTCGCCGCGCGCATTCAGCGTCTCGAAAATGACCTGGGTTTCATCCTCCTTGTCGAGATCGATCACGACGACCTGCAGGCACTCTTTCACGACATGCCACAGCGAATCGAAGCGGTCGTCGACCGTTTTTTTCGATAGCAGTTCCGCATCGGCATCGTCATCCAGGCGTCCCTTGAACCAGTCCGCCAACTGGGTGTGGAAGAAGCGGTACGCACCGATGATGTTATTCGCATGCTCGTCGACGTCGCGCGAGCGCTTGAGCGCCTCGTTTATTTTTTCGGGCGAACCCGCCTCGTGCACAAGCCGGAACGCCGCGCGGTTGCTGTTCGTCGGCCAGACCTTGAATACCTCGTCATCGTGATCGATCCTGCTGCGCCGGTTTGCTACCAGGTCGGTGAATCGCTCGACGTACTTGTTCGTACGATGGAAGCCTGCCAGATCGCGCGCCGCCATCAGGAACAACTGCAAGGTCGTGAATCGCTGCTGCCCATCGATCACCTGGCGGCTCTCGATCGACCCGGTCGGGTTCGGCAATTGCTCGAGCACGACCGCGCCGAGAAAGTGCGCGTGTACTTTTGCGCCGCGCAGATGCTTGTCGAGCAGGGTCTGGATGTCTTCCCAGAGCGGCTCCCAGTTATCGTCCTTTTTCCAGACATAGGGACGCTGAAACAAGGGGATCTGGTAGGTAATCGTCTGGTCGAAAATGCGTTCCAGCTTGCGGGTATTCGCGTCCATCCTGGTGTTCTCGCTGCACAAATTGTTCAAGAAGAACGAGTCTACACCCTGGATGCATTCAAGAAATAAAAATGTGCCGACGCCGCCGGCATGCCGCACGATGCCTGGCAATGGCAATGGCAATGGAAATGGAACAAGCCGGACACCAGTTGGTGTCCGGCTTGTTCCGGCTTTTCAGGCAACCTGCGGTTAGCGGTTGCGCGTCACCCGCCACACCGTATTCGCCAGGTCGTCGGCCACGATCAGCGCGCCGCGCGGGTCGACGGTGACGCCGACCGGGCGTCCGCGCGTCTTGCCCTCTTCCGTGCGGAAGCCGGTCACGAAGTCGATCGGCTGGCCGGACGGACGTCCATTCGCGAACGGCACGAAGATCACCTTGTAGCCCACCGGCTGGTCGCGGTTCCAGCTGCCGTGCTCGCCAACGAAGGCGCCGCTGGCGAACTTGTCGCCCATCGCGGCCTGCGAGAACGACAGGCCCAGCGCGGCCACGTGCGAGCCCAGGCTGTAGTCGGGCTTGATGGCGGCGGCCACCTTCTTCGGGTCGCCCGGCTTGACGCGCGGGTCGACGTTCTGGCCCCAGTAGCTGTACGGCCAGCCGTAGAAGCCGCCTTCGCGCACCGAGGTCAGGTAGTCCGGCACCAGGTCCGGACCCAGCTCGTCGCGCTCGTTCACCACCGAGAACAACTGCCCGGTTTCCGGGTGCATGGCCAGGGCGGTCGGGTTGCGGATGCCGGTGGCGTAGGGCTTGTGGGCGCCGCTGGCGGCGTCGATCTGCCACACCTCGGCCCGGTTCAGTTCGGCCTCCATGCCGCGCTCGGTGATGTTGCTGTTCGAGCCGATGCCGACGTACAGGAAGCGGCCGTCGGCGCTGACGGTCAGCGACTTGGTCCAGTGGTGGTTGATCTCGGACGGCAGCTTGGCCACGCTAGTTGGGGCGCCGGCGGCTTTCGTCTGGCCCTCCTGGTAGTCGAAGCTGACCAGCTCGTCCTGGTTGGCCACGTACAGCTTGTTGTTCGCGAACGCCAGGCCGTACGGGGCGTTCAGGTTCTCGGCGAAGACGGTCTTCAGCTCGTAGGTGCCGTCGCCGTCGGCGTCGCGCAGCAGGGTCAGGCGGTTGCCGCTTTTCACCTTGGTGTTGCCCTTGGCCTTGATGTAGCCGGCGATCACGTCCTTCGGCTTGAGCTTGGCCGCGCTGCCGCCACGCCCTTCCGCCACCAGGATGTCGCCGTTCGGCAGCACCAGGGTCTGGCGTGGAATCTGCAAGTCGGTGGCGATGGCCGTGACGCTGTAGCCCTCGGGCACGGTCGGCTTCTGGTCGCCCCAGGGCGTCGGCTCGGCGATCTTCATGCTCGGCAGCAGGCCGCGCTGCTGTTCCGGCAGCTTGGGATCGGGGCCGCGCGCCTGGGTGTCGGCGCCTTTTTCGCCGCATGCGCCGAGCAGCAGCGCCATGCTCACGAATGCGAGTGCGTTCGAACGTTTCATTGCACACCTCCCGTGCGTGGGGTCAGGCCCACCCAGGCCGCCAGGCAGCTCAGCAGGAACACGATGGCCGACAATACCAGCCCGGCCGGCATCACGGCCCAGGCATCCTTGGCGTGCTGGAAGCAATCGATCAGGCCCAGGACGAAGGTTGCCAGCAGCAACAGGAAATAGGTCAGCGGATAGCCGCCCTTGCGTTGCGCGCGCACCAGGTTAATCAGGGCAAACAGCAGCGCCAGCCCGCAGAAGAGTTCGGCGCCAGCCAGCAGCCAGGAAGCGAAATTGCTCCACTGGATCTGGTAGCTCTGGTAGTAGGCGATATCGTTCAGCAATGCGCCGAGGAACAGGGGAACGCTCCCGGCAAGCAGGATGGTGTGAAGCCGGCCGGGCGGGCTTCGGTAGGCCGAACCGGCCGTAACGACAGAAGACATGGACTTGTCCTTGATGGTGATTTTGACAAGTCATCATAGCGGCTATGGGAATGCCCTGTCGCATAGTTGAGTCGGGGGCAGCCCTGCCTCACAATCAGGCGCGCCGCCGCTTCCGCCGCTTCCGCTATCACGCGCCGGCGCGCTGCGCCAGCGGCGCGTGCTCGGCCATCAGCTCGCCCATCCAGTCGATGAACACGCGCAGCTTCTTGCTGGGATGGCGGTTCGGCGGATACGCCACGTAGAGCGGCATCGGGTCGATGCGCCAATCCTCGAACAGGGGCAGCAGCCTGCCCGCCTCCGCATGCCCGCGCGCCATGTAGTCGGGCAGCCATAGCACGCCCAGGCCGGCCAGCCCCGCCGCCAGGTAGGCGTTGCCATCGTCGATGGACAGCACGTGGCGCCCGCCGATCTGCACCATCTCGCCGTCCTTGTGCATCGCATACGGAAAGGCGCCGTTGCGCGACCAGCGAAAGCGCACGATGCGGTGCCGCGCGTCCAGCAACTCCTGCGGATGCCCTGGCATGCCGGCCTGGGCCAGGTAGGCTGGCGCCGCGTACACGCCCAGGCGCAGGTCGCCGATGTGGCGGGCGATGAGCGCACCGTCGGTCACGGCGCCGCCGCGCACCACGCAGTCGATGTTCTCGCCCACCAGGTCGACCTTGCGGTCGCTGGCGCCGAGGTCGAAGCGGATCTCGGGATAGCGCGCGTGGAAGCGGGGCAGCGCCGGTATCAGGATCATCGTCGCAAACGGGCTCGGCACGTCGACGCGCAGCACGCCGCTGGGCGCCGCCAGCGCATTCGGCAGGCTGGTCTCCACATCCTCGAGGTCGGCCAACAGGCGCACGATGCGCTCGTAATACGCGGCGCCGTCGGCCGTGACGCCCACCTTGCGCGTGGTGCGGTTCAGCAGCTTCAGGCGCAGGCGCGCTTCGAGCTGCTGCACCAGCTGGGTCACCGTGGTGCGGTTCATGTGCAGGGTCTGCGCCGCCTTCGTAAAACTGCCTGCTTCGACCACCCTGGCGAAGACCCGCATCGCGTCGAACCTGTCCACGCCGCCTCCTGTTTGATTATTTGGATTATACAAACAGTCTTGCACAAAACTGCCCGTTTATCCGCGATCCCTGGGCAGGCAGAATGCTGTCATCGGCCGGCGCATTGCCGGCTTCACCAAAGGAGACAGCAATGACAGTACGCGACGTCGTGTTCCCGGCCGGACGCCAGGCTTTATATGAAAAGAACCATTATTCGCCGGCGGTGCGCGCGGGCGGCTTCTTGTTCGTCTCGGGCCAGGTCGGCAGCCGCGAGGATGGGTCGCCCGAGCCGGAACTGGACGCTCAGGTGCGGCGCGCCTTCCAGAACCTGAACGCCGTGCTGGCGGCGGCGGAATGCAGCTTCGACGACGTGGTCGACGTGACCATCTTCATCGTCGACCCGGAAACGCGCTTCGAACAAATCTGGGGCGTGGCCCAGGAATTCTGGGGCGGCCCGCCTCACCCCACCGTAACCGCGGTCGGCGTGACCTGGCTGTATGGCTTCCAGTTCGAGATCAAGGTGGTGGCGCGCCTGCCCGAGGGCAGGCAGGATCAGGCCTGATCCTGTGCGCCGGACGCGGGCAGCGCGGTCGCCACTTCCGGCATCAAACGGTTGATCACGCTGTAGTTGATGCCGGTCCACCACTCCGAACCCTCGCCCAGCAGCGCATCGTACGAGGCCTGGATGGCCGCGTAATCGTCGCTGACGACGTAATCCTCGACGTCGTTCAGCGACGCGAACGACAGCACCGACACCGCGTCGATCCGGCTGCCCTCGGGGTCTTTCTGGGTCGAGCCGATGTTGTGCAGCTGGGCGTAGCGGCGCACGAATTCGCGCGTGGCCGGCTGGGCCAGCACCAGCCGGGCATGCTCGCCCAGCAGGCGTTCCTGGAAAGCCTCGCGCGACAGGTGGGATGCGCGCATGTGGATCATCACCAGGCTCACCGGATCGCGGTGGCGCGCGCTCGGTATCAGGATGTATTCGCGCGTGATCTCGCGCGTGACCATGCGGAAGGCCACCTGCTCGTCGGCCACGATGCGCTTGTCGAACTTGTCCTGGCCCAGCGTGCGCTCGATGTCGTCTTCGTCGGCATAGGCGATGTAGGCAAAGCCGTCCCAGCGCGGGCGATCGTAAGGCGGGACGCGCTTTTCCGGATCGTCGGGCAGCCTGCCTTCGTCCGTCACCATCGCGCGGTAAGGCGGGGCGAAGAAGGAGGATGGGCCGGAGGCGATGCGGTGCACCTGGTCGTAGCGCAGCACGGCCGCCGACGAGCTGCCCGGCTCGTCCCAGGCGAACTTCGGGCCATGCACCTTGCGCCAGTATTCGTCCCAGTGCTCGAAGGCGAGGTTCGGCTCGCCTTCCAGCGCCAGCGCGTGCGGGCGCCAGTTCGGGAAATGCACCTCGTGGCCATGGCGGCTTTTCGAGGCGCCGCTGTCCTGCGGGCGTTCGCCGCGCGCGGTAGCGTCCACGCGGCTCACAAAGGTCGGCGTCACGATCAGGGGTTTGCCCGTGGGCGCGTGGGTGGCGCCCAGGGGTGGGCGGTGCTGGTTGTCGGTACGGTCGAAATCGGTGGCCATGGCGTGCTTTCCCGTGGATGGAACACGGACGATACGCGCGCAGCCATCCGGGCTCGGTTCGCTACTTCACCGACCGCCGCGATACGCCGCGTTAGATGCCTGCGACCGCCGGGACCAGCATGGCGCCGACCAGCGCGCACTGCGCCAGCAGCGCGGCCGTCCGCGTCCCGTAGACGACACGCTTGAACGCGAACGGCGCCGCGGCCGCCAGCAGGGCGCAGCCGATGCCGGCCATGGCGACGGCGGACGGTGGCATGGGCGCCGTGGCCATGTACAGGACCACGGCGCCCGCCACGGCAAGCAGCGACCCGATCGACGCGCAGATGCGCTGGGAGCGGACGGCCGCCGCCTGCAGCGATGCCGCCTGCGTCAAACCCGGAAAGGCTTGCAGCAGGCCGCGGGCGAGACGGCCGCACTCCCCCAGCCTGCCGTTCTCCAGGGCCGCTGCGGCGGCAGCCAGCCCCTGCCCGGCGTAGTCGGCCACCGGGCCTTCGGAAGCGAACACCGCGCTGCCTTTCCTGGCGTAGCCCTGTTCGTGGTCAGCCGTCGCCAGGCCGGGCGCGACGGTCCATAAAGTCAGCACCCCGCCGTCGAACAGGTAATCGACCTTCACCAGCGGCAGCGCATACTCGCTGTACCACTGGCGGACGATGCGTTCCACCGGCCCGCCGGACACGTCGACGCGTTCCAGGTTGGAGCGGTAGCGCACGTGGCGCTTCGACTCCTCGACCAGGCGCTGCCCGGCCTGGCCCAGCGCCGTAGCGGCCGCGCCCTGCGCCAAGCCAGGTGCGCCGTCGAACTGCTGCGCCGACAGTTCGCAGGCGGCGCCGATCTCGACATGCCGCTGCAGCCAGGCGGAGACTTCTTCCGGCACCATGGCGGCATACTCGGGCGGCATGACCCAGGCGTCCGCCAGCTTTTCGGCATGGCTGGCGGTAAGGTGCAGCGAAGTGACGAGCGTGCCGCTGCCCGCGCAGGGCGTGCAGGCGATTTTGCCTTCGCCGCTGCAGCCGCCGCACCGGACCTGTCCCGCCGCGTCGCAGGTGGCACAGCGGACGCTGCCCCGGCGCGAGCAGGCGCCGCAGGCCTTGATGCCGTCGCGGCATTCGTTGCAGCGGGTATAGCCGCGGCCATGGCACAGCGTGCAGCGCTCGCCGTTGTGGCGCGTCCCGGAGCGGCAGCCATCGCATTTGCGCTCGCCATGCCCGTTGCAGGTCCAGCACTTCTTTTCGCCAGCGCCGCTGCAGGCGCTGCAGTCGACTTCACGTCCGCCGCCGCAGGAGCGGCAGGCCGTCTGCCCTTGCCCGCCGCACTTGGCGCAGCGCGTGCTGCCGGCCGCACCGCAGGCGGCGCAATCCTTGGCCAGGTCGGAATAGCGCACCTTTTTCGTGACCGCGGGTGGTAACACGCCGGGTTGCATGTCGGCGGCGCTGGCGCCGGCGATGTGGTCCCAGATCGGAAAACCGTCGTCCCTGAAGTTCCGTTTTTCGGGAACCGCACCGCGTTGCAGGGCCTCCGTCTTGCTGGCGACGCTGCGGGTTTCGTAGCGGGTGCGCAGCTGCAGCTTCGTCACCGGAAACAGTGTGGCACGCGTGAGCAGCATGCGGTCGGACAGGCGCGCCAGCTCCACCACGCCATGGCTGTCGAGCCAGGCTTGCACGCTTGTGCGCACCGCATCGATCCCGGCGGCGTCGAGGACGCGCACACCGGTAGCAGTGGCAGTTGCAGTGGCGGGTACGGCAACGGCGGCGGGGCCGGTCAGGGTAGCCATGCTGGTCTCCGATGAGGAAGATATTGCAGTTTCTAAAAAGCAATTTATTATAGCTGAGGGAAGGCGCTTTCCAGCGCCGATGAGCCTCCACTTTTTCCAACGAACCGACCCATGAATCTTCTCGACTGGCATCGCGTCTTCGACGGCTGCACCGACCTGGATGCGATCCACGGCCGCTGGCAGGACGCGGCGCAGGCGCATTACCTGAACCCGGGCCATGCGACGCCGGAATACCAGGACGCCCTGCTCTCCTTCGTCGCCACCTCCACGCTGCCGGCGCCCCTGAAGCTGGGCGCCCTGCTGGCCTGCGTGAGCGGCTACGACTTCGACCTGCGGCTGGCGGTCGGCGTGCTCGACGACCTGGACGACGACAGCGCATATACCGATTGGCCCGCAGCCCTTGCCGATACGGCCGGCCTGCTCGGTCCCTGCCCGGCACTCATGGAACACGACCTGGCGCGCGACCCGGCGCTCGCGCATTTCGCGCTCGGCCCCCTGGCCAGCCTGCGCGAGGCGCTGCGCTGGAACGGGGAAGACCACGCGCACTGGCGCGCGGCGTTCTGGCAGGCGTATGCCGGTCTCGCCTGCCGCTGGGCCGACAGCGCCGCGCTCGACCTGGCGCTGGCGCGCGGCGTCCGGCTCACGGACCTGGTTCCCGCTGCACTCGACGTGCTGGCCGAAGGCGTCCACTCGCCGGCGCGCGATGCGCCCTGGTACACCGAGGGCCGCAGCAACGCCGGCTACCTCGCCCTCATCGACCGCCTGCGCGCAGCCGGCCTCGATCTGCATCGGGAGTCCGCCACGGTGCTCACGGCGGCAGCACGCGCCGACAATGCGCAGATGCTGGAACAGCTGGCCACGCGCGGCGCCGACCTGGCGCTGGCCGGGCCGCAAGCATTGGCGGCGGCCGCATCGAACGCCGCCCACGATGCCGTCGCCTGGCTGCTCGAGCACGGCGTGACCGACGCCGCCGCGCTCGACGACGCCCTGCTCGCGGCGGTGTCGACGCTCGACGAGACCCTGGTCGAGATGCTGCTGGATGCCGGCGCCAGCCTCGGTTCGCTGCAGGAACAGGCCCTGTGCGCAGCATGCGCGGCCAGGCCTTTCGACCTGTACAACGGCGAAACCGAATTCATCGTGCAAAGGGCCGACATGCTGGTCTCGCTGGCCCTACGCGGCGCGCCCCTGGACCACCCGCGCTTCATCGCCAGCCTGCGCTGCGCCGCCCAGGGCCCGAGGCTGCTGGCGGCCTTGCGCGGCCATCCCGGCCTGGAGGCGCGGCATCGGCAAGCGCTTGCCGCCGCCGGAGATTGAGAGCCCATGGAGGACGCCACCGCCACCGACAACCGCGTGCGCCAGGACCTGGCCAGCCTGGCCGCGGCCGGCCTGCAACTGCCCGCATTCCTCGTGCTGTCCACGAAGCCCGATGGCAGGCTGGTCTGGCTCGAGGCCGGACTCGTTCCCGTGGCCGAGCACTGGCTGGCCAACGCTTGCCGCGAGCCGCTGCTGCCGCAGGCGCCCGAACTCGTATCGCAGCTTGCCGTGGCCATGAGCGGGATACTGGAGAGCTTCCTGGCGCTGCATGCGGAGGGCGCGAGCGAGCAGCAGCGGCACTGGCTGGCCTGGGACATGCAGCGCGCGGTGGTCATTGACTGGCTCGCCGACACCGGAATACGGGAAGTGAATGCGGCGGCGCTGGCCTGGAGCCGGATGGCGCAGGCGGCGCATCCTGCCGATGAAGCCGATGCCGCCTCGCGGACCTGGGACCTGGTTCACACGCTGCCCGAGCTGTCCGGGCTGCACGACTGCCTGCTGCGCCAGATGGCGCAGCCGCCTGCCGTGGAACCGGAGGCGGCGCCGCGCATCTGCGGCATGCGGCCGATCCGGTAACACGCCATGCCGTCTGCGGGCAGGCGGCGCGGCCGCTTGTCCGCCTCAGCAAAAATCCCGGCTGTTCGTCGCCAGCCTGCCCAGCAAATGCGACATGTCCACCAGCCGCTTGGCCACCAGGTGCTTCACCTGCCCCTGGCTCTGCCAGACCCCGTACACGCCCAGCAGATGCGCCCCCAGCACCTCGCGCCGCTGCTGCTCGACCAGGTCGGGCCAGACGATCACGTTCACGTTGCCGGTCTCGTCTTCCAGCGTCACGAACAGCACGCCCTTGGCGGTGCCGGGACGCTGGCGTACGGTAACGATGCCGCAGCCGCGCGCCAGCTGGCCGTCGGCGTACTCGTTCAATACGGACGCCGGCATGAAGCGCTGCTTCAGCAGCTGCTTGCGCAAGAGCGCCAGCGGATGCCGCCCCAGCGTCAGCCCCTGGGCGCGGTAGTCGCCGACGATCTCGTCGCCCTCGCTCGGCGCCGCGAGCGCTGGCATCTCCTCATCCACCGTGGTCGGACGCAGCAAATCGCGGTCGGGCACCGCACCCACCGCCTGCCACAAGGCTTCGCGCCGGTGCCCGGCCAGCGAACGCAGGGCATTCGCGCCGGCCAGCACCTGCAGGTCGCTGCGGTCCAACCCTGCCCGGCGCGCCAGGTCGGCCACGCTGTCGAATGGCTTGATCGCGCGCGCATCCTCGATGCGCGCCACCGCTTCGCGGCTCATGCCGCGCTGCAGCGAAAGACCCAGGCGCACGGCCGGCTGGCGCGTGCGGTCGTGCAGTTCTTCCAGCGTCGAATCCCAGCCGCTGATGTTCACATCCACCGGCCGCACTTCGATGCCGTGGCGCTGCGCGTCCTGCACCAGTTGCGAGGGGCTGTAGAAGCCCATCGGCTGGCTGTTCAGGAGCGCGCAGAGGAAGGCGGCCGGCTCGTGGCACTTGACCCAGGAGCTGGCATAGGCGAGCAAGGCGAAGCTGGCCGCGTGCGACTCGGGGAAGCCGTATTCGCCGAAGCCCTGGATCTGGCTGAAGATCTGCTCGGCGAAGGCCAGGTCGTAGCCGCGCTCCAGCATGCCGCGTACGATGCGGTCGTAGTAGTGTTCCAGGCCGCCCTTGCGCTTCCAGGCCGCCATCGCGCGGCGCAGCTGGTCGGCCTCGCCCGGCGTGAAGCCGGCGCCGAGGATCGCCACCTGCATCACCTGCTCCTGGAAGATCGGCACGCCGAGCGTGCGCTCCAGCGCCACTTTCATCTGCTCGCTCGGATACACCACGGGTTCGAGTCCCTGACGCCGCCGCAGGTAAGGATGCACCATGCCGCCCTGGATCGGCCCCGGCCGCACCACCGCCACCTCGATCACCAGGTCATAGAAGACGCGCGGCTTCATGCGCGGCAGCATGCTCATTTGCGCGCGCGATTCGATCTGGAACACGCCCACCGTGTCGGCGGCGCAGATCATGTCGTAGGTCGCCTTGTCGTCGGGCGGGATGTCCTGCATCTCGAAGACGATGTCGTGGCGCAGGCTCACCAGCGCCAGCGCGCGCCGCAGCATCGACAGCATGCCCAGCGCCAGCACGTCGACCTTCATCAGGCCGAGTTCCTCGAGGTCGTTCTTGTCCCACTGGATGACGCTGCGGTCGACCATGGTGGCGTTCTCGATCGGCACCAGGCGCGAGAGCTTGCCGCGCGCGATGACGAAGCCGCCCGGGTGCTGCGACAAATGGCGCGGAAAGTTCAGCAGCTGCTGCGCCAGCGTGGCCCACTGCAGCGACAGCGGCGTATCCGGATCGAGGCCGCATTCGCCCAGGCGCATCAGCAGGTTCTCCTTGCTGTCGAACCAGTGGTGGTTCTTGCACACTTTTTCGATGATGGCGAGGTCGATGCCGAGCGCGCGGCCGCTGTCGCGCAGCGCGCTTTTCGGGCGGTAGCTGATGACCACCGCCGCCAGCGCCGCGCGCATGCGTCCGTACTTGGCGTAAATGTACTGGATGACCTCTTCGCGGCGCTGGTGTTCGAAGTCGACGTCGATGTCCGGCGGCTCGTTGCGCTCTTTCGAGATAAAGCGTTCGAACAGCAGGTTCGCCCGCGCCGGATCGACCTCGGTGATGCCGAGGCAGTAGCAGACCGCCGAATTCGCGGCCGATCCCCGCCCCTGGCACAGGATTTCCTGCGAACGGGCGAAGCGCACGATGTCGTACACGGTGAGAAAATAGTGTTCGTATTCCATCTCGGCGATCAGCGCCAGCTCGTGCTCGATCTGGGCCTGCACCCTGGCCGGGATACCCTCGCGGAAGCGCCGGTGCGCGCCGATATAGGTTTCGCTGCGCAGGAAACTGCTGGCCGTCTGCCCCGGCGGCACCACTTCGTTCGGGTACTCGTAGCGCAGTTCGTCGAGCGAAAAGGTGCAAGCCGAAGCGATACGCAGTGTCTCGTTCAGCGCTTCCTTCGAATAGATGTTCGCCAGGCGCAGGCGCGCGCGCAGGTGCTGCTCGGCGTTCTGCGCCAGGCCATAGCCGCATTCGGCCACCGGCTTGTTCAGGCGGGTGGCGGTGAGCGTGTCCTGCAGGGGCTTGCGGGAGCGCACATGCATCGTCACGTGCCCGAGCGCGACGATCGGCAGGCCGTGCTGCCAGCCCACTTCTTCCACCGTGATGCGGTGCGCTTCGTCGAGTGCGCGGTGCAGCAGCGTCAGGCCGATCCAGGCCCGGTTGCCGAACTGCTCGATCATCCACGCGGCCTGCGCGTGCAGGCGGTCGACGCCGGCCTGGTCGTGGCCGGGATAGCGCGGCAGCAGGATCGCCAGGCAGTCGGGCATGCCCTTCAGGTGCGCCAGCTCGCCTTGCGGGTCGGCGATGTCACCCGGGGTGAGGAAGTAGGTTCCCTTTTCGCTGCGCGTGCGGCCCAGCGTGATGAATTCGGACAGGTTGCCGTAGCCGTTGCGGTTACGGGCCAGCAGGATCAGCGACAGCGCCGGGCTGCCGTCCGGCTCCTGCAGGTGGAAATGGGCGCCGACGACGAAGGGCAGCCCCGCCTTCTTGGCCTCGGCATGGGCGCGCACCACGCCGGCCAGCGAGCATTCGTCGGTAAGCGCCAGCGCCGCGTAACCCAGCTTCACCGCCCGCGCCACCAGCTCCTCGGCATGCGAGGCGCCTTGCAGGAAGGAGAAGTTCGAGAGGCAGAACAGCTCGGCATAGTCGGGCAGGCCCTGCATCGATGGATCGGAAGGTAAAGGCATTCTTGACTGGGCTTGAGAAAAACGGGGGTGACAAAAATTAAACGTGCAAACCGCACAAAACTACTGTATAAAAACACAGTATAACTGACGAGGTAAATTTGGCAAGGATCAGCAATGCGTGTTCATGAGTTCGATTGTTTTGGAGAAAAGCCTGGAGCAGGCAACCCGGCGCTGGTCGTCGAGGAAGGAAACGGCAACCCGGGCTGGCGCCGGGCGCTGGCGCGCGAGCGCGGGTTGACCTGTGTGTTCGTCGACCCCGGCGATGCCCCCGATGTGGCCGCGGTGCTGGATTACGTCTATCCGCACATGCGCAGTTCGCTGTGCGTGCACGCCACCCTGGCGGCGGCGGCGCTGCTGTTCGAGCGGCACGGGGCCGCTGCGCCGCTGACGGTCAAGACCGCGATGCACGGCCAGCCGCTGGTCCTGTCGCGCCTCGGCGATACGGTGTTCGTGCGGCTGGAGCGCCAGCAAGCGCCCGCGCTCGAGCTGGATACCGCCCTGCCGCTGCGCCTGCTGGCGGCGGCCGACCTGGTGCTGGCCAGCGCGCCGCGCGTGCTGTCGGTCGGCAGCCCGAAGCTGCTGCTGGAAGTAGCCGATGTCGGCACGCTGTACGGCTTGCAACCTGACCTGGCGCTGATCCACGTCTGGAGCAGGAACGCCGGCGTGAACGGCTGCTACGTCTGGTGCCGCACCGGCGATGGCGAGGTCGAGGGCCGCAACTTCAACCACCTCGAACCGGCGCTGGAAGACAGCGCCACCGGCGTGGCGGCGGGGGCGCTCACGCTGCTGCTGGGCCAGAGTGTGAACGTGCGCCAGGGCCGCGCCACCGGCCAATCCTGCTCCATCCGTACTGCGCTGGAAGGCGATGCCGTGCTGGTGGGCGGGCTGGTGAGCCGCGGCGCATAACATCGTTTTTATGTAGGGTGGGCACTTGTGCCCACGCGGTCGTACTCCAGCATACCTTCACAACTTCCCGGGATCGGGAAGATTGCAGGCCAGCTCAAAGGCTGCCGAGCATGCCGATGGTCAGACCGCGTGGGCACAAGTGCCATTCGTGGCCCGGCCCACCCTACTAACAACGCCGCTATCGGATGGGCGTGCTCCGCTCACAGCAAGGTAATCCCCGGCAAGGCCAGCAAGGACGTCTCGCGCATCACCTGCACGAAATCGACCAGGCAGGCATTTCCCGCCAGCCGCTTCGACGTGACCGCATACAGGCGCCCCGTCAAGCCCTCCGGCCCGATGCGCGAGCGCGCCACGTAGCCGCGCTCCAGGTAGCCGTTCACCGCCCACAGCGGCAGCGCCGCCAGTCCGCGTCCGCTGGCCACCAGCTGCAGCATCCCCACCGTCAACTCGGTCGTGCGCCGCGGCGGCTCGACGCCGGCCGGGCGCAGCACCTGGCGCACCAGGTCCAGCATGTCGTCCGGCACCGGGTAGGTGATCAGGGCCTGGCCCGCAAAATCCTGCGCCACCAGATAAGGCTTGGCGAGATACGGATGGTTCAGCGGCAGGATCGCCACCATTTCGAACTCGAACAGCGGATGGAAGTCCACGTCGGTCTCGCTCTCGTCCAGCTCCGACACGATCGCCACCTCGGCGCGGTCCTGGTGCAGCAGGCCGATCGGATCGGCCTGGAAGCCCGACACGATGTCCTGCTCGACTTCCGGCCAGCGCGCACGCAACGCGTCCATCGACGGCATCAGCCAGTCGAAGCAGGTATGGCATTCGACCGCGATGCGCAGCTTCCCGGTGGCGTTGCTGGTCAGGCGCGCCAGGTCGCGCTCGGCCGCGCCGATGTGCGGCAAGACCTGCTCGGCCAGCGCCAGCAAGCGCTGGCCGGCAGCCGTAAACGCCACCGGCGACGACTTGCGTTCAAACAGCCCGGTCTCGTATTGCCGCTCCAGCGCCAGCACTTGGTGCGACAGCGCCGACTGCGTCACGTTGAGCAATTGCGCGGCGCGCGAGATGGTGCCGGCCTCTTTCAGCGCCAGCAGGGTGCGCAGGTGGCGCAGTTCAAGAATGGAAGTAGCCATGAATGATTTTCACGTTTAGTCGAAATTTTTTCGTTTGAATTATGCATGAGTTCTGACGAAAATCGTTAGCATCATTCATACGAACTGGATTTATCATGATCAAGATTCATACATTAGGCTATCCACGCATCGGCCTGCAACGCGAGCTGAAGTTCGCCCTCGAACGCCACTGGCGCGGCGAAACAAGCGAAGCGCAACTGGAAGCGACCGCCGCCGAACTGCGTGCGCGCCACTGGCAGCAGCAGGCGAACGCCGGGCTGGACTTCGTCACTGTCGGCGACTTCGCCTTCTACGATCATGTGGCGAACCACATCCAGCTGTTCGGCTGCGAGCCGGCGCGCTTCGGTTTTGACGGCAGCGAGTCGGCGCTGGCGCGTTACTTCACCCTCGCCCGCGGGGTGGCAAACGAGGTGGCAAACGAGGAAGCACACGCGCACGGCGCAGGATGCTGCGGCGGCCAGCAAGGCGGCAAGCCGGCACTGGAAA
Source organism: Massilia sp. IC2-278 (assembly GCF_020708045.1). Taxonomy (GTDB): domain Bacteria; phylum Pseudomonadota; class Gammaproteobacteria; order Burkholderiales; family Burkholderiaceae_D; genus Telluria. The sequence goes on along the minus strand of NZ_JAJFES010000015.1, from coordinate 95,545 downwards.
TGACCAAGTGGTTCGACACCAACTACCACTACCTGGTCCCCGAGTTCGATGCCGCCACCAGCTTCGCGCTGGCGCCCGAGCGCCTGCTGGCCGAAATGGCGCAAGCCCGGGCCCTGGGCCACAAGGTCAAGGTGGCGCTGATCGGTCCCCTGACCTTCCTCTGGCTCGGCAAAGCCAGGCAGGACGGCTTCGACAAGCTCGACCTGCTCGACACCCTGCTGCCCGCCTACGTGCAGCTGCTGGTGCAGTTGAAAGCGGCCGGCGCCGAATGGGTACAGGTCGACGAACCGATCCTCGGCCTGGACCTGCCGGGCGCCTGGCTGCTCGCCTTTGAACGCGCCTACCACACGCTGGCCACGGCCGGCCTGCCGCTGCTGCTGGCCACCTACTTCTCGCCGCTCGAAGGCCAGCTGAGCATCGCCTGCAAGCTGCCGGTGGCCGGCCTGCACGTCGACGGCGTACGCGCCGCCCACGAGCTGCAATCGGTGACCGACTGGCTGCCCGATAACAAGGTGCTCTCGGTCGGCATCGTCGATGGCCGCAACATCTGGCGCACCGACCTCGATCGCGCCCTCGCCTGCCTCAAGCCGCTAGCACAGCGCCGCCGCGGCGAACTCTGGCTCGCGCCATCGTGCTCGCTGCTGCACGTGCCGCTGTCGCTGCGCGAAGACGCCGCCATCGACGTCGAACTGCGCGGCTGGCTCGCCGGCGCCGCGGAAAAGCTTGACGAACTGCGCATCCTGCGCAATGCCCTGGTCGAAGGCGACGGCAGCGTCTATCTGGAACTGTGCGCCTCGCGCGCGGCGGTGGAAGCGCGCGCCAACAGCCCGCGCGTGCGCAAGCGCGCCGTGCGGGAACGCGTCGACACGCTCGCGGCGGATGCCGACCGCCGATCGAGTCCCTTCGCCGTGCGCCAGGCCGCGCAGCAGGATCGTTTCGACCTGCCGCTGTACCCGACCACCACGATCGGCTCCTTCCCGCAAACGGCCGCCATCCGCGCCGCACGCGCCGCCTTCAAGCGCGGCGAACTGGTGCAGGACGGCTATGAAGCGGCGATGCGGCGCGAGATCGAACAGGCCGTGCGCGAACAGGAAGCCCTCGATATCGACGTGCTGGTGCATGGCGAGGCCGAGCGCAACGACATGGTTGAGTACTTCGGCGAGCAGCTCGACGGCTTCGCCTTTACGGCCAACGGCTGGGTCCAATCCTACGGCTCGCGCTGCGTGAAGCCGCCGGTGCTGTTCGGCGATGTCGCCCGTTCCACCGCGATGACGGTGGCCTGGACCGCCTACGCTCAAAGCCTCACCACGCGTCCGGTGAAGGGCATGCTGACCGGCCCGGTCACGATCCTGCAATGGTCGTTCGTGCGCGACGACCAGCCGCGTTCGACCACCGCCCTGCAGATCGCGCTGGCGATCCGCGACGAAGTGCGCGACCTGGAAGCGGCCGGCATTGGCATCATCCAGATCGACGAACCGGCAATCCGCGAAGGCCTGCCGCTGCGCCGCGCTGCCTGGCGCGACTACCTCGGCTGGGCCGCGCGCGCCTTCCGCATTTCGGCGTCCGGCATCGCGGATACGACCCAGCTGCACACCCACATGTGCTACTCCGAGTTCAACGACATCCTGCCTGGGATCGCATCGATGGATGCCGACGTCATCACCATCGAAACCAGCCGCTCGGACATGGAACTGCTGCGCGGGTTCGGCGACTTCGCCTACCCGAACGCGATCGGGCCGGGCGTGTACGACATCCACTCGCCACGGGTGCCGTCGGTGGACGACATCGCCCGGCTGATGCGCAAGGCGGCCGAGGTGATCCCGGCGGCGAATTTGTGGGTGAATCCGGATTGCGGCCTGAAGACCCGGGCCTGGCTTGAGACGCGGGCGGCGCTGCGCAACATGGTGGAGGCGGCGAAGGTGTTGCGTAGCGAGGCATTGCAAGGCAAAGCCGCGTAATCGCGTAGGGTGGGTTCTCGAACCCACCATTCACCGCATGCATGTCGAATGATCGTCCGTTGTATTGGTGGGTTCGAGAACCCACCCTACATGCTGTTGATGTTCGTAGGGTGGACTCCTGAGTCCACGCTGTACCACGGTTAAATATTCGAGATGCATGCCATGCACAGCGTGGACTCGGGAGTCCACCCTACGAAAACCTGCACCGAAACCATGCACCCGGCATTGTCATCCACGCCATTTCGGTGCATCCGTTGTGTTTCAGACACACCCAGTAGTTGAGTCTGCCAATATTGGCTAGCATGCAAGTTTGCCTAACTGGAGATGTGCGTGTTCAAACCGACTCAATTGCGCCGCGCCGTGCTGCTTGGCCTGTATGGCAGCAGCGCCCTGGCCGCCTTCGTTCCCCCGGCCTTTGCCCAGACCGCCACGCCTGAAGCGGCCGAGAACACCACGATGCAAAGCGTGCACGTGGTCGGCACCCGCCGCACCGGCGCCGCATCGAGCACCGACACGCCGGTCCCGGTCGACGTCATCCCGATGACGCGCCTGGCCGAACAGGGCAGCCAGTTCGACCTGTCGCAGACGCTGACCAACATCTCCCCTTCGTTCAACTCGACCCGCCAGAGCGGCGCCGACGGCGCCGACCTGGTCGATTCCGCCGCCCTGCGCGGCCTCGGTTCCGACCAGACCCTGGTGCTGGTGAACGGCAAGCGCCGCCACACCACCGCCCTCGTCAATTTGTTCGGCGCGCGCAACCGCGGCAACACCGGCACCGACCTGAACGCGATCCCGCTGATGGCGATCCGTAACGTGCAGGTGCTGCGCGACGGCGCCGCCGCCCAGTACGGCTCGGACGCCATCGCCGGCGTGATGAACATCGAACTCAAGAAAAGCCTGGGCTGCGAAGCGGTGGCCGGCTGGGGCCAGTACAAGGAAGGCGACGGCGACAACTACCTGGCATCGGCCTACTGCGGCATCCCGGTGGCCGGTGGCAGCTTCGGCATCACCACCGAATACCTGTACCGCGGCCGCTCGAACCGCGCCGAGGAAGGCAACCCGCGCATCATCGGCGACAGCAAGACCGAAAACCAAACGGTTTACATCAATGGCGACGTCGCACTCGGCGAGGGCAAGCTCTACCTCACCGGCGGCGTGCAGCGCCGCGACGCGTCGAGCGCCGCCTTTGCGCGCGGCGGCCTGGGCACCGACGACATCCCGACCCGCAACTCGGCCGCCATGTACCCGAACGGCTTCGTCCCCTTCATCAACGGCGACCTGAAGGACCGCTACGCCACCGCCGGCTACCGCACCAAGCTCGGCGAATGGAGCGGCGACTTCTCCCAGACCTACGGCTACAACCGCCTCGACTACACCATCGCCAACACGCTGAACGCCTCGATCGCGAACCTCGACCTGACGAACGGCGGCGCCGGCATCAGCCCGAGCTCGTTCAGCGCCGGCGGCTTCGACTTCCGCCAGCTGACCACCAACGCCGACTTCAGCCGCTACTACGGCAACGTCCTGAACGGCCTGAACGCCGCCTTCGGCTTCGAATACCGCAACGAGCAATACCGCATCTTCTCGGGCGAACAGGGTTCCTGGATCGACGCCGACGGCGTGGGCATCGGCGGCGCCGGCGGCAGCCAGGGCTTCCCGGGCTTCCAGCCGGGCGACGCCACCAAGCGCAGCCGCCACAGCACCGCCGCTTATCTGGATCTCGAAGCCGACGTCACTGAGCGCCTGAAAGTGCAGGCCGCGCTGCGCCACGAGCGCTTCTCCGACTTCGGCTCGACCACCGACGGCAAGCTGGCCGCCGCCTTCAAGCTCGGCGGCGACGTGCTGCTGCGCGCCTCGGCCAGCACCGGCTTCCGCGCGCCGTCGCTGCAGCAGGTCTACTTCTCTTCCACCTTCACCGACTTCGTCAGCGGCGTGCCGCTCGACGTGGTGCTGGCGCCGAACGGCGGCCCGGTGGCCAACGCTGCCGGCATCCCAAAACTGAAGGAAGAAAAGTCGAAGAGCTTTACCGTCGGCGCCACCTGGACGCCGTCGCAGACCACGTCCGTCACGGCCGATCTGTACCGCATCGACATCGACGACCGCATCGTGCTGTCGGGCCGCTTCGACGCCGACAACTACCCGGCCCTGGGCGCCACGCTGCAGACGCTGGGCGTGGGCCAGGCCCAGTTCTTCGTCAACTCGGTCGACACCGAAACCAAGGGCCTGGACATCACGGCCGCGCACCGCATGCCGTTGGGCGCCGGCCGCCTGAACACCTTCCTGGCCCTGAACTTCAGCAAGACCGAAGTGGCTGGCGTGCACGCGCCAAGCGCCCTGGCCGGCTTCGAGGACGTGCTGCTGTCGGAACGCGAACGCCTGTTCATCGAGCAGGGCGGCCCGCGCCGCAAGGCCACGCTCGGCTTCGAATACAGCCTCGGTAAATTCGGGTCGGACTTCCGCATCATCCACTTCGGCCCGCAGACGCTCGGCACCTTCTCGGGCCCGCCGGTGCCGAACGCCTACTACAAGGCGAAGACCTCGGCCGACCTCTCGTTCAGCTGGTCGTACAGCGAGAATACCAGGCTGACCCTGGGCGCGACCAACATCTTCAACGTCAAGCCGACCACGCAGGACGAGAACGAAACCGACAACGGCTTCAAGTACGAGAGCGTGCAGTTCGGCCTGAACGGCGCGGCCTATTTCGCGCGCCTGTGGCACAAGTTCTGATCGCGTGAAATATCCGCGGGGAGCCGGCGCGCGTCGATTTATAATCGGGCATGACCGAATCGCCGGAACCCCGCTCCGCCATCAGCAGCACCGACTCGCAGCAACTGGCTGACGAGGCGGTCGCCATCCTGGAAAGCATCTCCGACGGTTATTTTTCGGTCAACCGGCAAGGCGAAATCGCCTATGTGAACCGCCAGGCCGAACACATCCTCGACGTGCGCCGCGAGCAGATCCTCGGCAAAGCCATGGGCGACGCCTATCCCGGCCTGGCCGGCACGGCGTTCGAGGAAGCCTACGTCAGGGCGATCCGCGAAAAGACCGTCACCGACGTCACGGCCTTCTATCCCGACCACGGCAAGTGGTACGAGGTGCGGATTTCGCCCGCCGCGAATGGCCTCACCTTTTATTTCCGCGACGTGACGGCCCAGGTAGCGACCGAGCAGGCGCTGCGCGAGAGCGAACGCAGTTTCCGCCAGCTGGCTGAATCGATCCCGCAGATCGTCTGGATCGTCACCGCCTCGGGCCAGGCCATCTACTTCAACCGGGTGTGGGAAGACTATACCGGGGTGCCGGTCGACGCCGCCACGCCGGCCGAAGTGGCCAACGCCTTCATCCACCCCGAGGACGGCGCCGCCACCATGGCCGCATGGGACAAAGCCTATGCAACGGGCAGCGCCTTCCAGGCCGAGCACCGCATCCGCTCGAAGAACGGCAGCTACCGCTGGTTCCTGGTGCGCGCAGAACCCTACTGGAATGCCGGCGGTGTCATCGAGCGCTGGTTCGGCACCTCGACCGACGTCCACGAAACCAAGCTGGCCAGGGTGGCGCTCGCCGCGGGCGAGGAGCGCTACCGCTCGCTGTTCGAGACGCTGGAAACGGCGGGCCGGCGCCACGCCTTCCAGCTGGCCCTGGCCGACCGCATCCGGCCCCTGACCGACCCCGAGGAAGTGACCGCCGCCGCCAGCGAACTGCTTGGCAAGCAGCTCGGCGGCAAGCGCGTGGTGTACGGCGAGACCGACGCCGCTGGCGCCTGGATCCAGATGCTGCCCGACTGGACCGACGGCAGCATGGCCTCGATGCGCGGCGTGCGCCTGCGCCTCGACGACTTCGGCGTGGCCGCGGTCGATCTGCTGCGCGCCGGCCGCAAGCTGGTGCTCGACGACGTCACGCGCGACGCCGCCACGGCCCCGCATGCCGCGGCCTACCGCGCCGCCGGCATGGGCGCGGCCCTTGGCATTCCGCTGATGAAGAACGGCCGCCTGCACGCCGTGCTGAGCGTGCACCACGACCAGCCGCATCACTGGAGCGCCGAGCACATCGCCATGGCCGAGGACATGGTCGACCGCACCTGGTTTGCGCTGGAAAGCGCGCGCGCCCAGGCCGCGCTGCGCGCCGAACGCGACCGCAGCCAGCAGATCTTCGACAACATGGCCGAGGGCATCGGCCTGCTCGACAGCGACTGGACGATCCTGCAGGTCAACGAGCTCGGCGCGCGCCTGGCGCGGCGCGAGCACGCCGAGCTGGTCGGGCGCGACATGTGGAGCGTGCTGCCGCACCTGGTGGGCGGGCCAATCGAGGCGCTGTACCGGCGCGTGCGCGCACGGCAGACGCCCGAGACCCTGGAGTACAGCTACCTGCTCGACAGCGGCGCCACGGCCTGGCTCGAGATTCGCGCCTACCCGCTGCCCGAGGGGCGGCTGGCCGTGTTCTACCGCGACATCAGCGAACGCAAGGCGGCCGAGGCCAGGCTGCGCGAAGCCGACCGCCGCAAGGACGAGTTCCTTGCCATGCTGGCGCACGAGCTGCGCAACCCGCTGGCGCCGATCGGCGCGGCGGCCCACCTGCTGCGCATGGGCAGGCTCGATGAGGCGCGCGTGCGCCACACCAGCCAGATCATCGGGCGCCAGGTCGACCACATGACCCACCTGATCAACGACCTGCTCGACGTTTCGCGCGTCACGCGCGGCCTGGTCGAACTCGATATGGCGCCGCTCGACATCCGGCACGTGGTCACCGACGCCGTCGAGCAGGTGGCGCCGCTGATGCAGGCGCGCGGCCACCACCTGCAGTCGCACATCCCGCCGGACACCACGATCGTCCTGGGCGACAAGAAGCGCCTGGTGCAGGTGCTGGCGAATATCCTGAACAACGCCGCCAAGTACACCGACGAAGGCGGCCGCATCGCCCTCACCTCGGAAGTGCGCGCCGACCACGTGCTGATCGCGGTGGCCGACAACGGCATCGGCATGACGCCGGAACTGGCGGCGCGCGCCTTCGAGCTGTTCGCCCAGGCCGAGCGCAGCTCGGACCGCTCGGCCGGCGGCCTGGGCCTGGGCCTGGCGCTGGTGAAAAGCCTGGTCGAACTGCACGGCGGCAGCGTCACCTGCACCAGCCCGGGGCCGGGCCAGGGCAGCTGCTTCAGCGTCTGCCTGCCGCGCCTGCATGCCGGCGCCGCGCCCGACCCCGCCGCCATCAACGATGCCGCCTCGGCGCCGGGTAGCCCGGCCCTGCGCGTGCTGGTGGTCGACGACAATGCCGATGCGGCGGCCATGCTGGCCATGGTGCTGGAGACCTACGGCCACCAGGTGGCGGTCGAACACGGCTCGCTGGCCGCACTGGCGCGCGCGCAAGGCGAACGCCCTCACGTGTGCATCCTCGACATCGGCCTGCCCGACATCGACGGCTATGAACTGGCCGGGCGCCTGCGCGCGCAGCCCGAGACGGGCGACACGGTGCTGGTGGCGGTGACCGGCTACGGCCACGACAGCGACCGCCGCAAGGCCCTGGCCGCCGGCTTCGACCACCACCTGGTGAAGCCGGCCGACACCGCGCAACTGGCAGCAATCCTGGCCGGCATCGGCAAGGCCCGGCGCATGGGCGACCCGAAACGATAACGGCAGCCGAAGCTGCCGTCCTTGCTGCTCGCACCGGCCGGATCAATCGGCCAGGTGCACATCCTTCGCATTGCTACGCTTGCCGTCGGCCACGCGCTGCTCCCAGTAATGCGCATTCGCGATGCCCAGCGCCAGCGGATCGAACTGCGGGTCCTTGCCCAGCTTCTTCTGCGCCTCGTAGTCGCGCAGGCACTTGAAGGCGACGTTGCGCAGCAGGACGATGGCCACCAGGTTCAGCCAGGCCATCAGGCCGACGCCGATGTCGCCCAGCGCCCAGGCCAGGTCGGCGGTCTTGACGGTGCCGTAGACGGTGGCGGCGATGATCGCCACCTTCAGCACGAACTTCATCCACGGATGGCGCGCATGGCGGTCGATGTAGGCGATGTTCGTTTCGGCGATGTAGTAATAGGCGACGATGGTGGTGAACGCGAAGAACAGCAGCGCCACCGCGACAAAGATCGCGCCGAAGCCCGGCATCACGTTCTCCAGCGCGGTCTGCACGTAGCCCGGACCGCTGGCCACGCCGTGCACGCCGGTGTACATCGCCACGCCGTTCGGGCCTTCGACGTTGTACTGGCCGGTAATGAGCAGCATGAAGGCGGTGGCCGAGCACACGAACAGGGTGTCGACATACACCGAGAAGCCCTGCACCAGGCCCTGCTTGGCCGGGTGGCTCACTTCCGCCGCCGACGATGCGTGCGGACCGGTGCCCTGGCCGGCCTCGTTCGAGTACACGCCGCGCTTCACGCCCCACTGGATGGCCATGCCGATGATGGCGCCGAAGCCCGCGTCCAGGCCGAAGGCCGAGCTGAAGATCAGCTTCAGCACGCCGGGCAGCTGACCGATGTTCAGGAAGATGATGACGCAGGCGACGATGATGTAGCCGAGCGCCATGAAGGGCACGATGATCTCGGCAAAGGTGGCGATCCGTTTCACGCCGCCGAAGATGATGAAGCCGAGCGCGATCGCCAGCAGCGCCGCGGTGACATTGCGGTCGATGCCGACCGCGGTCTGCAGGCCTTCGGCGATGGAGTTGGCCTGCACGCCCGGCAGCAGCAGGCCGGTGGCGAGGATGGTGGCGAAGGCAAAGGTCAGCGCATACCACTTCATGCCCAGGCCCTTCTCGATGTAGAAGGCCGGGCCGCCGCGGTACTGGTTGGCGATCTGCTCCTTGTAGACCTGGCCGAGCGTGGACTCGACAAAGGCGGAACTGGCGCCGAGGAAGGCCACGGCCCACATCCAGAACACGGCGCCGGGGCCGCCGAAGGTGATGGCGGTGGCGACGCCGGCGATGTTGCCGGTGCCGACGCGGCCGGCCAGGGTCATGGTCAACGCCTGGAACGACGAGACGCCCTGCTCCGAGCTTTTACCTTCGAACATCAGGCGCGTCATCTCGCGCACGTGGCGCACTTGCAGGAAGCGTGAGCGCAGCGAAAAATACAGGCCCACGGCCAGGCAGAGCACGACCAGGGCCGGGCTCCAGACAATGCCATTGATAGTGCTGACCAACTCGTTCATCTACATCATCCTCTTCGGTTTTGGATACACGGCGGTTATCGTTGACGATCGAAATGTTGCCCGATCTTCAAGTGGAAGAAGATACCGTATGGCTGAGAGAACGCCAATTCTTTTGTGCACGGCCTCCGGATGTTCGCCGTGCTTTCCCGAAGCCGGTATCATCCGCATTCGCCTAAAAGAATTGAACTGGAGTTTCCATGGTCATCGTGACCCACAACGGCAAGTTCCATGCGGATGATGCATGGGCTTGCGCCGTCCTGCAGATTTTGTTTCCCGACGCCGAGCTGGTACGTACGCGCGACGGCGCCGTCATCGAGGCGGCCGACTTCGCCGTCGACGTCGGCGGCATCTGGGACCCGGCCAGCGGCCGCTTCGACCATCACCAGAAAGGTTTCGACGGCGCCCGCCCCACCGGCGTGCCCTATGCCAGCGCCGGCCTGGTCTGGCGCGAATACGGCGCGCGCTGCGTCGCCGCCCTCGCCCTGCAGCACATCGGCCGCGAATTAAAGGACAGCACGGCCCAGGAGATGGCCTACGCCATCGACGCCGACATCGTGCAATACCTGGATTTGTCGGACGTCGGCGCCGCCAAGAACGCGCCGGGCGGCTATGGCCTGTCGGCCATCGTTTCCGGCTTCAACCCGAACTGGCTCGACGAAGAGCGCATCGGCTACGGCGCGCCGACCGAAGCCTACCGCCTGCAGGAATTCCGCCGCGCCATGGCGCTGCTGACCGACATCATGGTCAATTCCGTGAAATACCGCGTCGGCGCGTTGCTGGCCGTAGAACAGGTGCGCGACGCCGAGACGCTCGAAAACGGACGCCTGCTGTATTTGCGCAACAGCGCCCTGCCCTGGTCCAGCATCGTGCGCAAGGAAATGCCGAAGGTGCTGTTCGTGATCAGCCACAGCATCGGCGAACAGCGCTACATGCTGCACACGGTCTCGGTCAGCACGGAAAGTTTCGAAGCCCGTGCCGATCTGCCCGCGCTCTGGGCAGGATTGCGCGATGCCGACCTGGCGGCGGTGACTGGCGTACCCGACGCCACCTTCTGCCACAACGGCCGCTTCATCGCCGCCGCCAAGTCCTACGAGGGCGTGCTGGCGATGGCAAAACAGGCCTTGCAGGCCGTCGACGCCGGCAACTGAACAGCGGGGGTCAGGTCTGACATTCGGACACGGGCTCGGCTTTAAGGCTCGATGGCCGGTCGGGGAAGGGAGATTGCGCCTGCAGGAATCCGCGCCTACAGTCGAGTTTGTGTCCGTTTGTCAGACCTGACCCCGGCTGTTCAATTCAGACCTAGCCCCGGCTTTTCAACCGGCGGGCTGCCTGTGCCGGCGGCATATCACCCAGCGGCAGCAAGGCGGCCGAACGGGCCAGGGTGCGCACCAGGGCTGCTTCGCCAAAGCGCAGGCCGTGGCCGTGCAATTGCGGCAGCGAACGCACCGGTTCCGGGGTGATGTCCACGGCGGCGCGCACCAGCAGGCGCTGCAGCGGACGCATGGGTGCAGGCAGGATCGCTGCCGTGCGCATGATTTCCAGAAACGCGGCCAGGGTGGCGGACCCTTCCAGCGCGGTAGCGGCCAGCAGCGCTTCCCATTCGGCCCATGCACGCGGCAGGCCGGTGGCGCCGTATAGCCGTGCCGAGGCCGCCGACTCGATGAAAGCCATATCCTTTTCCTGCGCCGACAAGGGCCGTGCATAACGGTGATAGGCTTCGGTGAAGCCGAACACGGCGGTTGCCTGCACCCAGTCGAGCAGGCGCGGATCGTTCGCGTGGTAGGCCAGCCCATCGGGCGTGCTGCCGCGCACGTGGCCATGCATGCGCACCACGCGTGCGATCAATTGTTCTGCGGCCGAACGAGGGCCATACACCGTCATCATCGCCGCGTAGCCGGTACGGCGCAGGCGCATGCCGGGGTCGCGCTGGAAACTGCTATGGTCCCACACGCCCGAGCGCACCGAGGGTTCGGCCAGCTCCAGCAAGACGGCCGTCACGCCGCCCACGAACAGGGAAACCGGGTTCGCGAACACGCGCCAGGTGACGCCATCCATTGGCGCCAGGGCCGGCTCGCCGGCCGGCTGGCTGAAGTCGAATTCCATGCCCGGTGGCGGGCGAAGCAGATCCTGGATGGCTTGCAGCATGAGGCAGGCGTTCTTGTCGGTGGCGCATGGCGGCGCCGTACGGTGGCGACGACGCGGCAAGCCCGCGCGAAAGCAGGCCCCGCGCCGAAGCCGGGGCTGCAAAGCGACACAGCCCCGGTTATGGCGGGGCCGGGTGTGTCAAGCACCGGTCAGGCGCTTGCCAGGCGAAGCATGGCTTCGCCAGTCAGCGTATTACTTCGATGCGTCCTGGATTTTTTCGCCAGCGCGTTCGACGGCACGGCCGGTGGCAGCGGTGGCATCGCTTGCGCCTTCCTTGATGTTCTGGCCGGCTTCGCGCGATTCCTGGCGCACTTCGGCGCCGGCTTCACGCATCTTTTCGCCGGCACGGTCGGTGGCCTGGTCGATGTTCTCGCCAGCACGCTCGGCGGCGTTTTCCATGTTGGCGGCGGCGCGGTCGGTGGCGGCGTCGACGCGCTCGGCGCCTTCGCGGGCAGCGGCGGCGGTGTTGGCGCCGGCGTTATCGATGGCGGCGCCGGCTTCCTGGGCAGGGCCCATGTTCGGATTGTCGTCGGCTTTCTTGCAGCCGGTGGCGACCATGGCGACGGCCAGCATCAGAGCGGGGATGGTGATTTTTTTCATGATGAGCTCCAAATCAAAAGTTGTAATTTAGATTACATCTTTCTGCGGAAGCACGTCACACGATTGATGTAAGGAGTGTAACGAAACGTAATGACAAGTGTGACTTGCGTGGCCCACAATGTGCTCTGCCGTATGCACAGTGCGTGCGATGCGCATGGTAGGATGGGACATGGACCGCCGCACCGACTACAAGACCGCCCTCCTCATCCACACCATCGTCAACACCCCGGCGGATGAGAGCCAACCCTCGCCTGCGCGCGAGCTGGCGAAGATGGGCGTGCCGTTCGAGGTGGCGCGGCGCGTGCTCACGCGGCCGGCCGAGCGGCGCCATCAGTTTCCGTCGCGCGACCTGCCGATGAACCTGCGTTCGTAGTTCAGGCCTTCCCCATCGGGAAGCGCACGACTGCCGCCAGCCCACCCAGCCGTTCCGACTTGTCGAGCTTCAAGCTCGCCCCATGGCGCTCGGCAATCGCCTTGATGATCGCCAGCCCCAGCCCGCTGCCGGCGGCCTCGCTGCCGGCCACCCGGTAGAAGCGGTCGAACACGCGCTCGCGTTCTTCCGGCGGGATGCCCGGCCCGCTGTCTTCGACGCTGACCACGGCGGCGCCACCTTCCAGCCGCAGCGCGATGTCGACGGTGCCGCCGCTTGGGGTGTACTTCACCGCGTTCTCGACCAGGTTGCGCAGCAGGATGTGCAGGGCGTCGGGCTGGCCGGCGACGCTGGCTTCGTCGGCATGCTGCAGGCCGAGGTCGATGTTCTTGGCCTGGGCCAGGCCGGCCAGGTCGCCCACCGTGCGCCGGGCCAGTTCGGCCAGGTCGACCGATTTGGTGGCCGCGCCGTTCGCCGCCGAGGCTTCCTGGCGCGCCAGCACCAGCAGCTGCTCGACCAGGCGCGTGGCGCGGTCGATGCCGGCGGTCAGGCGCGCCACGGCCGTCTTGCGCGCTTCCGGGTTGTCGGCGCGGTCCAGGCTTTGCGCCTGCAGGCGCAGGGCGGCGAGCGGCGTGCGCAGCTCGTGGGCGGCGTCGGCCACGAAATGCTGCTGGGCGTCGAAGGCCGTTTTCACGCGCCCGAACAGCAGGTTCAATTCATGCACCAGCGGACGCACCTCGTCCGGCAGGCCGGCTTCCGATACCGGAGACAGGTCGTCGGCCTGGCGCGCCGCCACCTGCTTGCGCACGCGCGCCACCGGCTGCAGCGAGCCGCTCACCACCCACCACACCACCAGCATCAGGATCGGCATCATGACGGCCGTGGGCCCGAGCGTGCGCAGGGCCAGGTTGCCGGCCATGTTGCGGCGCACGGCCAGGTCCTGCGCCACCTGCACGGTCTGGCCGGAAGTCTGGATCGAGAACACGCGGTAGGTGGTGCCGTTGGCCTTGACGTTGGAGAAGCCGAGCACCGCGCGCTGCGGCAGGCGCGCGCGCGAGACGCTGTGGAACACCTGCACGCCGTCCGGCGACCACATCTGCACCACCAGGTCATCGTTGCCTGGGGCTTCCTCCAGCTTTTCGCGCGCCTCGGTGTTCGACAGCGGCGTGCTCGATCGCAGCGACAGCGCCATCTGCTGCATGTGGTAGTCGAAGATCTGGTCGGCGTCCGAGAGCGCCGTGTTGTAGGCGATCGAGGCTTGCGCCAGCGCCGCCAGCGTGATGGCCGCCAGCAGGAACCATAACAGGCGCCCGCGCAGCGAGTGGGTCATTCTCATGCCTTCGGTACCATGTAGCCGACGCCGCGCACGTTCTGGATCAAGTCGCTCCCCAACTTCTTGCGCAGGCCGTGGATATAGACCTCGACCGCGTTGCTGCTGACTTCATCGCGCCAGCTGTAGAGCTTTTCCTCGAGCTGGGCGCGCGAGAGCACGGCGCCGGGGCGCGCCACCAGGGCTTCCAGCACGGCCCATTCGCGCGCCGACAGCGACACCGGCTCGCCGTCGACCAGGGTTTCGCGGGTGGCGGGGTTGATCGAGATGTTCTTGTATTCGAAGATGGGCTCGGCGCGGCCGGCGGCGCGGCGCAGCAAGGCGCGGATGCGCGCCAGCAGTTCGTCGAGGTCGTAGGGTTTCAGGACATAGTCGTCGGCGCCGGCATCGAGCCCGGCGATGCGCTGGGCAACCGAGTCGCGCGCGGTGGCGACCAGCACCGGAGTACGGTCCTTGCGGGTGCGCATGGAGCGCAGGACATCGAGGCCGTCCTTGCGCGGCAGGCCCAGGTCGAGCAGGACCAGGTCGTAGTTCTGGTTCTGCACCAGGGCCGTGTCGGCCATTTCGCCGTCTTTCACCCAATCGACGGCGTAGTGCTCGGCCCGCAGCAGGTCGAGCACCACTTCACCAATCATCGTATCGTCTTCAACTAACAACAGCCGCATCGCCTTACCTCTTGTGTGTGATCCGGCTGCGCCAAGACGGCGTCTTAGCCAATCCGCACCGGAATGAAGATTCTTTCATTTCCGCGCTGGATCAGCAAGGCTACCGACTTGCTGGACTTGCCGACCACGTCGCGCACCTGGTCGACGCTGTTGACCGGCTTGCCGTTCACCGACAGCAGCACGTCGCCCGGCGCCACGCCGGCAATCGCGGCCGCGCCGCGCGCGTCTTCGATCACCAGGCCGGAGGCGATGCCGCTCTGGCGCCGTTCGATCGGCTCCAGCGGACGCAGCGCCAGGCCCAGCTTGGCGCCCTTGTCGGCTGCCGCCACTTCTTCGCGCTCGTCGGGCGCGGCCTTGTCGTCGGCATTCGCCAGCGTCGCGTTCAGGCGCACGATCTTGCCGTCGCGCCAGACGTCGAGCGCGACCTTGTCGCCCGGCTTGGCCACCGCCAGCGTGCCCGGCAGGTCGGCCGAAGCGATGATCGTCTGGCCGTTCACCTTGCGCACCACGTCGCCGGACTTCAGGCCGGCCTTTTCGGCGGCGCTGCCGCGTTCGACATTGGCCACCAGCGCACCTTCAGGCGAAGCCAGGTTGAAGGAATCGGCGAAGCTCTGGTCCACCTCCTGGATCGACACGCCCAGCTTGGCATGCTGCACCTTGCCGGTGGCGACGATCTGGTCCTTGATGCGCGCCGCGACGTCGATCGGGATCGCGAACGACAGGCCCTGGTAGCCGCCGGTCTGGCTATAGATCTGCGAGTTGATGCCGACGACTTCGCCGCGGGTATTGAGCAGCGGGCCGCCCGAGTTGCCGGGGTTGACGGCAACGTCGGTCTGGATGAACTGCACCTGGCTGTCGTTGCCCAGGCTGCGGCCGGTGGCGCTGACCACGCCGGCGGTGACGGTCGACTCCAGGCCGAACGGCGAGCCGATGGCCAGCACCCATTCGCCGGTCTGCAGCGCACGCGCGTTCCCCAGCGGGACGGTCGGCAGGCCCTTGGCGTCGATCTTCAGCACGGCCACGTCGGTGCGCGGGTCGGAGCCCAGCACCTTGGCGCGGAACTCGCGGCGGTCGGCCAGCTTGACCGTCACCTCGCTGGCGCCCTGCACCACGTGGGCATTTGTCAGGATGACGCCGTCCGGGCTTACGATGAAGCCCGATCCGGCGCCGAAAACGGGAGCGTCGCGTTGGGAACCGCCGCGCGGGTCCTGGAACTGACGGAAGAATTCATAGAACGGGTCGCCCGGGTTCATTTGCGGCATGCCGCGCGAGCTGGTCTTGGTGGTGCCCATGACGCGGATGTTCACGACAGCCTTGCCGTTCTGCTTGGCGATGGTGGTGAAGTCCGGCAGGGAGACCGTGGACGCGGGGGCGCCTGCCACGGCGGGCGGCGCCTGCACCGGAGCGGGCGCCGGGGCCGCTGCAACGGTTGCCGGGGCCTGGGCGGTGGCGTTGTTGTGGTTGACTGCAATCGCACCGACCGCCCCGCCAATAACGCCCGCCGCGCAGAGCGCCAGCGTGAGACGTTTTGCGGTGATGGCAGTGACTGCACCTTCGTTTTGCATGGACGTACTCCTGGATGAAAGGGTTGCCGATAACGGGTTATCGCACGGTGATTAGTTTCGCCGATCTGTCTTAGAACATGCTTAAAACTCAGCGTTATGTATGAGAAGGCCGGGCCGCCGCGGCGACGGACAAACCTGTCCGCTTCCGGACGTAAAAAAGGGCGCCCAACGGGCACCCTCTTTCGTTACTGCTCTACGCCCTTAGGCTGCCTGACGCTGTTCGATTTGCTGAACGTTGTCGATGGTGCCTGCCGCATCGCCGATCGCGATCTTGCGTGGCTTGAGTGCCTCGGGCACTTCGCGCACCAGTTCGATGGTGAGCATGCCGTTGTCGAACGAAGCGGTGGTGACCTTCACGTGGTTCGCCAGCTGGAAGCGCTGTTCGAAGTCGCGGGCGGCGATGCCACGGTGCAGGTAGGTACGCTGGGTCTCGTCCTTCTGCTTGCGGCCGGTCACGTGCAGCGAATCGCGCTCGGTGACGATTTCCACTTCGTTACGGTTGAAACCAGCCAGGGCCATCACGATACGGTACTGGTCTTCCGAGACCAGTTCGATGTTGTACGGCGGGTAGCTCGGCTGCGACTCGGCGCGTTGCTCGAGCAGGCTGGCCAGGCGGTCGAAACCAATGGCGGAACGGTACAGGGGAGTCAGGTCGAAAGTACGCATGATTAAATATCCTCGTTAAGTTAAGCGATAAGTTGACGGACCTCATCGTGAGCATCCGTTGGGACCAATCTAATGCCATCCCAATCGATTTTCAAGGGATACGAAATACGGATTTTTAAGCTATTTTGCAAATTTTATTTGCAATGATGTTTCGGAGTATTTCAATGCTTTCCGGCACAGGGTGCGTGCTACACTCGTCCGGTTTTGTCACCCGCACACATCACAAGATGACCGCTCACAGCCCGTTTTCCCTTGCCGCCAAATCGGCGTCCGCCCTCGCCCTCGCGCTCGCACTGGCCTTCCCGGCCCAAGCCGCCGTGCCGGCCCCAGTCGACCAGCCCTACCCCGGCACCATCGTCCTGAAGGTCGATGCGACCAACCTGTCGCAGCAGATCTTCCGCATGCGCATGACGGTGCCGGTGAAACCGGGCCCGATGACTTTCCTGTACCCGCAATGGCTGCCGGCGAACCACGGCCCGAGCGGTCCGCTGACCCAGCTGGCCGGCCTGAAGTTCAGCGCCAACGGCAAAGCCGTCGAATGGGCGCGCGACCCGGTCGAAGTCTTCGCCTTCCACGTCACCGTGCCGGAAGGCGCCACGACGCTGGACGTCGAATACCAGTTCCTGTCGCCGCTCGACCCGGGCCAGGGCCGCATCGTCATGACCGACGACATCATCGGCCTGCAGTGGCCATCGGTGACGCTCTACCCCGCCGGCTACGTGGCGCGCCGCATCACGGTGCAGCCGTCGCTCACGCTCCCGGCAGGCTGGCAGTACGGCACCGCGCTGGAGACGGCAACGCGCCAGGGCGACGAAGTCCAGTTCCAGCCGCACGACCTGGAAACCCTGATCGATTCGCCACTGTTCGCCGGCCGCCACTTCAAGCAGTTCGACCTCGACCCGGGCGCCAAGGTGCGCGTGTCGCTGAACGTGGTTGCCGACAACGCCGAGAGCCTGGAAGCCAAGCCGGAACAGATCGCCGCCCACCGCGCGATGGTCCAGCAATCGCTCAAGCTGTTCGGCTCGCACCATTACCAGCACTACGACTTCCTGCTGGCCCTGTCGGACGAATTCGGCGGCGTCGGCCGCGAGCACCACCAGTCGAGCGAGAACGGCGTGAAGCCGGGCTACTTCACCGACTGGGCGCGCAGCGAAGCAGGCCGCGATTTGCTGCCGCACGAGTACACCCACTCGTGGAACGGCAAGTTCCGCCGCCCGGCCGGCCAGGACGTCCCGAACTTCAACACGCCGCTGCAGAACAGCCTGCTGTGGGTGTACGAAGGCCAGACCCAGTACTGGGGCGGCATCCTCGCCGCGCGCTCGGGCCTGGTCTCGAAGGAAGCCGCACGCAACACGCTGGCCGCCACCGCCGCCCGCTACGACAACACCCAGGGCCGCGCCTGGCGCGCCATGCAGGACACGGTGAACGACCCGATCATCGCCGGCCGCCGCGCGCTCGCCTGGAGTAACTGGCAGCGCAGCGAAGACTACTACTCGGAAGGCGCGCTGATCTGGCTCGACGTCGACACCAAGATCCGCGAACTGTCCGGCGACAAGCGCTCGCTCGACGACTTCGCACGCGCCTTCTACGGCATCAACAACGGCAGCATGCTGCCGGCCTTCTACACCTTCGAAGACGTGGTCGCCGCGCTCGACAAGGTGCAGAAATTCGACTGGGCGCCCTTCCTGCGCACCCGCGTCGAAGGCCACGGCCCGGGCGCCCCGCTCGACGGCTTGCAGCGCGCCGGCTGGAAGCTGGTCTACACCGACACCCCGACCGACGCCATCAAGGCGAGCGAAGAACGCAGCAAGTCGGCCGACTTCAGCTATTCGTTGGGCTTCTCGGTGCGCGCCGATGGCGGCGTGAGCAACGTGATCTGGGATGGCGTGGGCTTCCGCGCCGGCCTGGCCGGCAACACGACGGTCGTGGCGGTGAACAACCGGGCCTACAAGGCGGAGGTGCTGAAGGCGGCGGTAAAGGCGGCCAAGGGCACGAAAGCGCCGATCGAGCTGCTGGTCCGCAAGGGCAACAACCTGCGCACCATCTCGCTCGACTACCACGACGGCCTGCGCTACCCGCGCCTGGAACGCATCCCGGGCACGCCGGACCGCCTGGACGCGATCTACAAGGCGCTGAAGTAATCCCGGGTCGGTGGTATGCTTCGGGCATGACTACCGACTCTTCAGACATCGAGTTGTCCGGGCCTTTCCAGGCCGCGGACAGCACCGGCCGTACCCACGACGTCAAGGCGATCCGCATTTTCGACGAGGGTTACGGGATCATCGACGTGTACGTGGACTTTGCCAAACCGCTCGACAGCGGCTTGTACAAGGACCGCGTGCTGGTTAAGAACATCATCGACCGCCTGCGTGCGCTCGGGTACAAGGGGCCTGACTTCGGACACAGCGATCCGGGGCTGCAGGAGCGCAAGCTGATCGTGCTCGAGGCGCCGGAAGAATTCACGGCGTTTGCCAAGGCGCGCGGCTGGAAGAACCTCGCCGAAGACTTCGACGAGTAAGCATTAGCCACTGGCGTCAACCGTACGGTGGGCACGCCGTGCCCACGCGGAAGCTGGCGCCATGTTGGCCGTGTTATACCGGCTCCGTTTTCATGTCGCGGTGCTTCCTGATGAGACTCCGCGGCGCATCAGCTATTCGCGCTCAAACGAGGCTAACTTACGCTGGCTTTCGCGTGGGCACGGGGTGCCCACCGTACGATTAGCATGTCGATCCGTCACGCCGCATTGATATGGCGCGCACCCCACGCCGCCATTATCCTGGCGACCTGCGAGTAATATCTTCTTTATCAAAAAAAACAACTATAGTTGAGGCATGTTCGAATGTCGGACAAGCCTCTGCTCGTCTGCTCTCAAAGCTTTCATTCAACTTGACTTTCCGAATCCCACAATTATATTAATTCCCAAGTCAACAACGCACTTCACTATCATTGCAGGCTACAAACTCTTGAATATCATCAATTACTAATGCAACCCACATACCGTGTGATTGTTGATTAAAAAACTTGCCTCTTACTTTAACGACGACGCCGTCGGCCAAATATCCATATTTGGACTCTGCCATACGAGCATCATCTCCGATTTTGGCACGATATTTGCCAATCTCCAAAGCAACCTTTTGATTATTTAAGTCCGAACCATCAAATGAAACATAATCCTCTGCTCTTGAAACGATAAAGCTTCTTGGTAAAGAGAATATATAGATCCCGATAACCTCAATGCGTTTCCCCTCATACCGTGCTGGTCGCGCGACCAGATCTTGCAGCAGCACCCGGGTCACATTGGAATCGTCATTGTCGTCTTTCGCCATACAGGGCATTGAAAGACCAGTCATCAAACTAGCAAGAAATATATAAAAGCAAACGCGCATTTAGTCGTTTTCCATGGATATAAATTCCAAGCCATCGCTTGAGCATATCATTTCATTTTTGCACGAGCGCAACCTTGGGTAAAAGCTAAGACCGGCTACACGCCATCGATATATCGCGCACTCCACGCCGCAATCATCCTGGCCACCTGCGCCGCATCTTCCCTTCCCGTCACCAGATGATCCATCCCGTCGAGCGACACGAAGCTCTTCGGAAACGCCGCTAGTTCGAAAATCCGCTGCCCATTCGCGATATCAACCGTATCGTCCTGCGGCGCATGCATCACCATCAGCGCCCGCCCCAGCCCTGCAATCCGATCCGTCAATTGGTGCTGCGTCGCATCCTCCACGAACTGCTGGCGAATCTGGAAATCGCGCCCCGCCAGCTTGACCCGCGCCTCGCCCAGCCGGGCCAGCGTATCCAGGTGCTCGGACAGCAGCTTGTCGACCACGTAATGCGGATCGCTCGGCGACGCGATCGTCACCGCGGCCTTCGATTCTGGAATGCGCTGCGCCGCCGCCAGTACCGCCGTGCCGCCCATGCTGTGCCCCACGAGTAATCGCGGCGCCTCGAAGCGCGTGCGCAGGAAGTCGGCGGCCGCGATCAGGTCGTCCACGTTCGAGGAAAAATTGGTGTCGGCAAAGTTGCCCGCGCTAGCGCCCAGGCCGGCGAAATCGAAGCGCAGCATCGCCACGCCGCGCTCGGCCAGGCCGTGGCAGATGCGGTTCGCCGCCAGCACATCCTTGCTGCAGGTGAAGCAGTGGGCGAAAACGCCGTAAGCGCGCGGGGCGCCGTTGGGCATGTCCAGCTTGGCCGAGAGCTTGCCGTGCGGCCCCTGGAAATCGACACGTTCAGTGAGCATGGTGTCCTTCTGTTGCGATGAAGGCACTACTCTGCACGGGATCGGCGAGGCGCGCAAGGCACGCTCCGGCTTGCCCTGCACGAAATTTCGACTATACTGGAAATGTCAAACTGAAAAATGGAGCAGAGATGGACAATGCGGATGCCATGGCGGCGCTGGCCGCCCTGGCGCAGGAATCGCGCCTGGCCGCCTTCCGCCTGCTGGTGCAGGCCGGGCCGGCCGGCCTGGCTGCAAGCAGGATCGCCCAGGCGCTGGCGCTGCCGGCTTCCTCGCTTTCCTTCCACCTGAAGGAACTGACCCACGCCGGGCTCGTCGTGCCGCGCCAGGAGGGCCGCTTCATCATCTATGCCGCGCAGTTCGATACGATGAACGCCCTGCTCGGCTTCCTCACCGAAAACTGCTGCGGCGGCGATCCCTGCACGCCAGGCAGCAGGCCCGCCTGTGCACCAGGCGCCGGTGCCTGCGATACCTGAATTTTTCGGAAGTACCGATGAACATCCTCTTTCTTTGCACCGGCAACTCTTGCCGTTCGCTGATTGGCGAAGCCGTCTTCAACCATCTCGCCCCAGCCGGCTGGCACGCCATCAGCGCCGGCAGCCAACCCACCGGCAAGCTGAACGAACGGGCGCTGGCCCTACTCGCCGGCAAGGGAATCGCCACCGACGGCTACTACAGCAAATCTTGGGACGCGCTGCCGGCCACGCCCGACATCGTGGTCACCGTCTGCGCCGGCGCCGCGGGCGAAGCATGCCCGGCCTACCTCGGTCCGGTCCTGCGCACGCACTGGGGCGTGGAAGACCCAAGCCATGTCGTCGGCAGCGAGGAGGACATCGCTGCCGCCTTCGAGCAGGCCTATGCAATCCTGCGCGCGCGCATCGAAGCTTTCCTTGCCCTCCCGCTGGACGAACTGGCGCAGGACCGCACCAGATTCAAAGCCGCGCTCGACCGCATCGGCGGCGTCGCGCCATGACCCGCATGCTTGAGAGCCTGCCGTGCTGATTGCCTCCCTCATCTTCCTGGTGACGCTCGTCCTCGTCATCTGGCAGCCGCGCGGGCTGGGCATTGGCTGGAGCGCCAGCGCGGGCGCCCTCGCCGCCCTGCTCAGCGGCGTCGTCCAGGCCGCCGACATCCCCGTGGTCTGGCACATCGTCTGGAACGCGACCGGCGCCTTTGTCGCCGTGATCGTCATCAGCCTGCTGCTCGACAAGGCCGGCTTCTTCGAGTGGGCGGCGCTGCACGTGGCGCGCTGGGGCGGCGGCAATGGCCGGCGCCTGTTCACGATGCTGGTGCTGCTCGGCGCCGCGGTCGCCGCGCTGTTCGCCAACGACGGCGCCGCACTGATCCTCACGCCCATCGTCATCGCCATGCTGGCCGCGCTGCGCTTCACGCCACGGGCGACGCTGGCTTTCGTGATGGCCGCCGGGTTCATCGCCGACACCGCCAGCCTGCCGCTGGTCGTGTCGAACCTGGTGAACATCGTCTCGGCCGACTACTTCGGCATTGGCTTCGCGCGCTATGCCGCGGTGATGGCGCCGGTCAACTTGGTATCGGTGGCCGCGACCCTGGCAGCGCTGCTCTGGTTCTTCGGCAAGGACATCCCGGCCGACTACGACCTGGCCCAGCTGAAACGCCCTGATCAGGCCATCCACGACCGCGCCACCTTCGTCGCCGGCTGGTGGGTCCTGGCGCTGCTGTTGATCGGTTTTTTCTGGCTCGACGAAGCCGGCGTCCCGATCAGCGCCGTGGCGGCGGGCGGCGCCGCGGTCCTGCTGGCGGTGGCGGCGCGCGGGCACCGCATCTCGACCTGGGCAGTGCTGCGCGGCGCGCCCTGGCAGGTGGTGGTGTTCTCGCTGGGGATGTACCTGGTGGTTTACGGCCTGCGCAACGCCGGGCTGACCGCCTGGCTCACCGCCCTGTTCGAGCGCTGCGCCGAACATGGCGTATGGGGCGCGGCGCTCGGTACCGGCTTCATCGTGGCCGTCCTGTCCTCGGTCATGAACAACATGCCGACCGTGCTGGTGGGTGCGCTGGCGATCGACGCCACATCGGCCCAAGGCGTGGTGCGCGAAGCCATGGTCTACGCCAACGTCATCGGCGCCGACCTGGGCCCGAAGCTGACGCCGATCGGCAGCCTGGCCACCCTGCTCTGGCTGCATGTACTGGCCAGCAAGGACATCCGCATCTCCTGGGGCTATTACTTCCGCGTCGGCATCGTGCTGACGCTGCCGATTCTCCTCCTGACCCTGGCCGCGCTGGCGCTGCGCCTGGGCTGAACGAAAGGAACACATGGACAAGCTTGCCGACCTCCCGAACATCCGGCCCGCACTGCTGGACCTGCCGACGCTGGACAAGCTGGCGCCCGTGGGCGACATGAACCACCCGCCGCGCATCCTGCTGCTGTACGGCTCGCTGCGCGAACGCTCGTTCAGCCGCTTCCTGACCGAGGAGGCGGCGCGCATTTTGACGCACTTCGGGGCCGAGGCAAGGATCTTCGACCCAATGGAATTGCCGATGGCGGGCAGCGTGCCGGAAACGCACCCGAAAGTGGCCGAGCTGCGCGAACTGTGCCTGTGGTCGGAAGGCCAGGTCTGGTGCAGCCCGGAGCGGCATGGCGCGGTGACGGCGGTGATGAAGAACCAGATCGACTGGATTCCGCTGGAAATGGGCGCGATCCGCCCGAGCCAGGGACGCACGCTGGCGGTGATGCAGGTGTGCGGTGGCTCGCAGTCGTTCAACGTGGTGAACACCCTGCGCCTGCTGGGTCGCTGGATGCGCATGTTCACGATCCCGAACCAGTCCTCGGTGCCGATGGCCTACAAGGAATTCGACGAGGCCGGGCGCATGCGGCCCTCGGCCTATTACGACCGCGTGGTGGACGTGATGGAAGAGCTGTTCAAGATGACGCTGCTGCTGCGCGGCCGCACGGACTACCTGACGGACCGCTACAGCGAGCGCAACGAGCGGGCGCAGAAGGCGATCGACCGGCAGATCGGCAGGCTGTAAAGCGCCGCGTCAGCGCCGCCAGGGATTGAAGGTGGTCAGCCAGGCACGCACCCGGTTGGCATCGGCCGCACGCGATAATTTTCCTTGGGAATTCAGGAAGACCATCACCGTCGCCCTGCCCTTGACCACCGCATGCAGCACCATGCAGCGGCCGGCCTCGGAGATATACCCCGTCTTTTGCAGGCGGATCTTCCAGCTGCGGCTTGCGGTGAGCCGGTTCGAGTTGCGGTAGACGGTCTGCTCGCGCGCCTGCCGGATCGTGAAGTGGCGGTCGGTCGAGTAGCGCCGGATCAATGGGTTCTTCTCGACGGCGACCACCAGCCTGGCCAGGTCCTCCGGGCTCGATACGTTGGCGCTCGACAGCCCGGTCGGTTCCACGTAGCGGGTGCTGCGCATGCCCAGCGCCCTGGCCTTGGCATTCATCGCCTCGACAAATTTCCCGGTCCCGCCAGGGTAGTTGCGCCCGAGCGCAGAGGCGGCGCGGTTTTCCGAACTCATCAGGGCAAGGTGCAACATGGACGAGCGCGACAGGCGGGTGCCCACGCGCAGGCGCGACGAGGAATACTTGAGGCGGTCGACGTCGGCCTGGGTGACGGTCAGCATTTCCTTCATGTCCTGCTTGGCTTCCAGCACGACCAGGGCCGTCATCAGCTTGGTCAGCGACGCGATCGGCATGACCGCGTGTGCGTTCTTCTGGTACAGGACCCGCTGCGTCTTCGGATCGAGCACCAGGACGGCGCTCGAGCGCAGGGCCGCCAGCTGGGCGTTGGCACGGTTGACCGTGGCCGCCTTCGGGTGACGCACCCGCTTCGCGGCTCTTGCCCTGGTTTTTGCTTTTGTTCTTGCTCTTGCCTTTGTTCTTGCTTTTGCTTTTGTCTTTGCCTTCGCTTTTGTTTTTGCCTGCGCCGTGGCGGAGGCATGGTTGCCGTTGGCGTGCACGGACGATGCGGAACCCAGCAGGAATGCCAGGGACAGGAAAACGAGGACCAGTATTTTCATCTTCGAAAGAGGCAGGCAAAGCCTCCGCCGCCCTCGATCGGACAGCGGAGCATACGAATCCGGCCATCGTAATGGCCGAGAATTAGCAAACACTTAGCGATGAGCAGGATCATCCGGTGCGCCGGCGCGGTGCCCAGCATCCTGCTGGATCATCAAGTACGCTAAGGCTTCGCTAAGTGTTTCCTCCTAACATGACGCGCTCGCACGAAGTCCGGCCGGGCAGGCGCCAGCGAACGCGGCCCCGTGCCGCCCGCTGGTAAGCTTGGCGGCGTAACACAGGAGAAAGCAAGACATGAAAGTAGCGACGACGGGCCTGGCCCCGGCAGGGCGCACGGCATGCGGTTGCCCGCCGCCCCGGGGAGCCGGCCGATGAGGGTGCTGCTGGTGGAGGACGACCCGATGATCGGCAGCGTGGTCCAGCATGCGCTGCGCGACGCCAGCTATGCGGCCGACTGGGTGATCGACGGCGAGGCCGCGCTGACGGCGCTGCGTACCCTGGAGTACGGACTGGTCCTGCTCGACCTGAACCTGCCCCGCATCGACGGCATGGCCGTGCTGCGCTCATTGCGCCAGGCGCGCAACGACGTGCCGGTGCTGGTGCTGACGGCGCGCGAGGCTACCAAAGACCGCGTGGCCGGCCTCGATGGCGGGGCCGACGACTACCTGGTCAAGCCGTTCGCGATGAGCGAGCTGCTGGCGCGCATGCGCGCCCTGACCCGCCGCAAGGAGGGCAGCGCCAGTCCAGTGCTCGGGAACGGCATCGTCGCCCTCGACCCTGCAACCCACGAGGCGCGCACCGCGACGGCGGCGGTGCGCCTGACCGCGCGCGAATTTCCCCTGCTGCAGGCGCTGCTGGTGCGCCCGGGTGCCATCCTGTCGCGTGCGGAGCTGGAGCACCGCGTCTACGGCTGGGACGAGGAAGTCGAGAGCAATGCGATCGAATTCCTGATCCACTCGCTGCGCAAGAAACTGGGCAGCGAGATCATCAAGAATGTACGGGGCGTCGGATGGATGGTCGCGAAGGGCCGGTAGCGGCATCGCTGCGTTTCAGGCTGTCGCTGTGGATCTCGACGGCGATCCTGCTCGGCGCCGCCGTGGCCGGCCTGTATTCGTACGTCGACGCCACCAGCGATGCCCACCATGACCAGGACACGCAACTGCGCCAGGTCGGCTACCTGATCAGCAGGCTCGATGCCGTACCGACCTCGCCGATGGCGCGCGAACGGGTCGGCGACGTCGACTTCGATGCGCGCCTGGTCGTGCGCTTCATCGACGCACCCGGCGTGCCCGTGCCGAAACCGGAACGGCCGCCGCATTTTTCGCCTGCCCTGCCCGACGGCCTGCAGACCGTGACCAGCGGCAGCGAGACCTGGCGCGTCTTCATCCGCACCAACGCCAGGGGCGTGCGCGTGGCGGTGGCGCAGCAGACCGCCGTGCGCGACGCGGCGGCGCGCGCCAACGCCCTGCGCGCGGTGACGCCGGTTTTGTTCCTCGGGCCGCTGCTGGTGCTGATGGTGACGCTGCTGGTGCGCACCATGTTCCAGCCGCTGCAAAAGCTTGCCGCGCAATTGCGCGAACGTCCGGAACACGACCTCGGGGAACTCGACCGGGCCGCACTGCCGTCGGAGGTCTGGCCTTTCGTGGCCGAGATCAACAAGCTGATCGGCCGCACGGTGCGCGCGCTGTCGCTGCAGCGGCGCTTCATCGCCGACGCCGCGCACGAGCTGCGCTCGCCCATGACCGCCCTGTCGCTGCAGGCGGAACGGCTGGCGGCCAGCGACATGCAGGGCGAAGCGCGGGAACGGCTGGGCGCCCTGTCGGCGGGCCTGGCGCGCACCCGTATCCTGCTCGACCAATTGCTGACGCTGGCGCGCACCCAGGAGTCGGGCAATGGCCGGCTGGCGCAGGTGCCCTTGAAAAAGACCATCCAGGAATGCCTCGAGGACTTGGTGCCGCTGGCCGAAGCCAGGGCGATCGACCTGGGCGTGGTGGGCGATGCCGACCCGACTGTCGCCGGGTACGCCGTGGATATCGCCATCCTCGTGAAAAACCTGGTCGACAACGCCATCCGGTATACGCCCGAAGGCGGGCGCATCGACATCAGCGTGACCGAGGCCGGCGGCTGCGTCGTGCTCGACATCGACGACACGGGCATCGGCATTCCCGAAGAAGAACGGGAGCGCGTGTTCGATCCCTTCTACCGCGTGCTCGGCAACGGCGCGATCGGCTCCGGCCTTGGCCTGGCCATCACGGCCTCGATCGCGCACCAGGCCGGCGCCGCCATTGCGCTGCTGGACAGGCCCGACGGCATGCGCGGCCTGCGTGCGCGCGTGACGTTTCCGGCGGCGCGCTGAGCATGTCCTGCCTCGCGGCTGCGACGGCAAGGCCATGGCGCCGCCCGGGCTGCCGGTCAGCCGAACAACCCATGCAAGTACCACCTCGGCGCCTCATCCTCACCTGACCCGACAATCCGCTCGCGGTACACCCAGTACAGCGTGTGATCCTGCCCCTCCGCGACAAAATAATCCCGCGTCTGCGTCTGGCTCCACCACCCCGCCTCGATCCGTTCCGCCACCGACGCCATCTTCAGAGGCGATCCATAGAACGGCCGGTGATTGCGCATCAAGAGCGCAATCGGCTTGGCCAGGATCCAGGTCGGCCGCGCCAGGCTTTCGACGTCCGGCGGCATCTGCGCCGAGCGCACCGTTTCGCGCACCTTTTCCTGCACCGGCACCCAGCTGTTGGCCACCTCGGGCCGGTAATCGGCCTGCGGTAGCGCTTGCAGCACATTGTCTGGCCCCAGGCGTGCGATCAGGAGTTCGAACATGCGCAGGCGGTCTTCCTCGCTGCCGCCCGGCTCGGGAAACAGTGACTCGTTCGGCGGCGCCATCGGCTGCACCTGGCTGGCGTCGAGCACCAGGGCAATCACCGGTGCTTCCAGGGTCAGCTTGGCCAGGCGCTCGCGCAGCAGGCGCACCAGGTGTTCGTCGTGCCAGGTGGGTTCGGCCAGCGCGATCTCGACCGGCGTGGGTGGGCGCGCCACCCGGCCCCGTTCATGCTCCAGCAGCAGCGTGATGCGCTCGACGGCCAGCTGGTGCGCGCACAGCCATCCCGTCAATTGCTGCACCAGGCGTTCGGCGCCCATCAAGCATTCCTCGGCATTTTCTAGGCGGTCGAAGAGTTCGATCTTCGCGTGGAAACTGGTGGGCGCCTCGACCCACTCGAACAATTCGGGCGCCATGCCGTAGGCGGCGTCGAGCATGTCGAGCAGCGCGCGGCCGCAGCGCCGCTGCAAACCCGGACGTGGCAAACGCCGCATGGCGCCCAGGCTGAAGCAGCCGATGCCTTCGAACCAGGTGGCGTAGGCACGCGCCGGCGGCGGCAGGCTGGCCGGCAGGTTATCCAACCGGCGCGTGAGCGACTCGATGCGCATGGCGCGGCCGGCGCGGCGCCGCGCCAGCATCCAGGCGCCGCGTGCGGTGGGTGCGCAGCTGAGCACGCCGGAATAGCCGAGCGCACGCAAACTGGCGCGCACGCGCCGGCACAGCGCGCGGATGCCGCCGAACAGGCGCAGGCTGGCGCCGATGTCGATCAGCAGGGTCGATTCCTCGGCCACCGCCACCAGCGGCGTGTACTGCAGCAGCGCCAGCGCCGCCGTGTTCAGCGCCTCGGCCTCGCGCTCGGGCGAGCGTACATGCAGGCGCGCTTCCGGCATCAGCATCAGCACTCCGCCGCGGCGCATGCCGGGTGCTACCCCGGCAGCGCGTGCCACCGGGGAAGCTGCCAGCACGCGCTCCTGCTCGAGCACGACGCTGCCGGCGTCATTGCACCAGTTCGGGCTGAAGACCTCGAGCGGTAACTGGTGCAGGTGCAGGCCGATCCACAAACGCATGTCGTTGAAGCAAAGTTGGGGTGAGTGGCAGGAACAGCGGCGCTTCGCGCTGCGGCCCCCGGCGTTTGACGAAGCCGACGTCGAGCCCGCCGGCGGCGGGCCGCAGCGACAGGCGCAATGGCGCCGGCGAGGAATCTTGCGCAGCGGCGAGCGGGCGCATCATGAAGAACAGGGTTTCGCCGCATTGCGCCGCCAGGTGCAGGCGGCGCAGGCTTTCGCCGCGCACGTGGTTGGCCCAGAACAGCAGCGCGCCGCAACTGCCGCTGCGCAGCACCTGCTCGGCGGCCCACAGCGCGTCGTTGCTGCGCGTGCTGCGCAGCCAGACCAGTTGCGAGGGCGGCAGGCCGAGCGCGGCCAGGGCCAGCGCCTGCGGCGGGTGCGGCGGCTGCAGCAGCACGATGCGGCGCGACGCAGCCGCGACCAGGGCCGGGCGCAGCAGGCGCATTTCGCCGATGCCGGGCTGCTGCAGGAGCAAGTCGACCAGGGTGCCGGTGGGCCAGCCGCCGCCCGGCAACTGCTTCGATAGCACCGGGTGCCCGGTGTCGACGCAGCGCGTATTCGCGCGGGCCAGCTGCGAGGCCAACCATAGCGAAGGATGCAATTCTTCCGGTGAAGTATTGTTTTGTAAGGAAGACATGATTACGGGTAATGCAAAAATACTGGATGGATATACAGTACTAGCTCGTTCAGCTTTTGGCAAGATGTGTATAGTCTGTCTATGTAGGATTTCACCTTGTTCCTGTGTACGCTCAAGCGGGCCACCTCTTTGCGGCCTAGCCAGGCAAGTTATCCGAGCCGCATCAAAAGATGAAATAATGGCGGTTTACCTATTAATCGCCTGACAATGACTACAGATCTCTTCCATTTACAACAGCAAGGGCAGCCATGACCACCATGCAGCTGGTCGGCGCCATCCTGTTCGCCTGCGCCCTCGTCCATACCTTTGCCGCCAAGGGCTTCGAGGTGCTGGCCCACCGCCACCCGCGCCATGCCGGGCTGTTCCATCTGCTGGGCGAAGTCGAGGTGGTGTTCGGTTTCTGGGCCATGGTCCTGATCGTGGCCATGGCCCTGATCGGCGGGCCGGGTGCGGCGGTGGACTATGCCGAGTCGCGCCAGTTCACCGAGCCGCTGTTCGTGTTCGTGGTGATGGTGATCGCCGCCTCGCGCCCCATCCTCGACGCCGTGCGCGCCTTGCTGCACACGCTGGCCCGGCTGGCGCCCGGCCGCAGCGAGGTCGCGCTGGCCTGGCTCGGCCTGGCCCTGGTGCCGCTGGCCGGTTCCCTGATCACCGAACCGGCCGCGATGACGCTGGCAGCGCTGATGCTCGCGCCCCAGGTGTTCCGCCCTGGCATACCGGAAGCGCTGAAGTACGGCGCGCTGGGCGTGCTGTTCGTGAACGTGTCGATCGGCGGCACCCTGACCTCGTATGCCGCGCCGCCGGTGCTGATGGTGGCGTCCACCTGGGGCTGGGACAGCGCCTACATGTTCCTGCACTTCGGCTGGCGCGCGGCCCTGGCCGTGCTGATCAACGCCACCGTCATCACCCTGCTGCTGCGCAAATACCTGGCGCCCGCCGCCGCGACGGGCGACGAGAAAACCGTGCCCCTGAAGGTGTCGGTCATCCACCTGGCCTTCCTGGCCGCGGTGGTGCTGCTGGCCCACCATCCGGTACTCTTCCTCGGCCTGTTCATGCTGTTCCTCGGCTTTACCCAGGCTTACCAGCGCCACCAGGACCCGTTGATCCTGAAGGAAGGCCTGCTGGTCGGCTTCTTCCTGGCCGGTCTGGTGGTGCTGGGCGGGATGCAGCAATGGTGGCTGCAGCCGGTCGTCTCCAGCCTGGGGCCGACCGCCCTGTTCTTCGGCGCGCTGGGCCTGACGGCGATTACCGACAATGCCGCCCTCACCTATCTCGGCTCGCTGATCGCGGGTCTGTCGGAACAGTCGCAATACATGCTGGTGGCGGGCGCGGTGGCCGGCGGCGGCCTGACCGTCATCGCCAACGCCCCGAACCCGGCCGGCGCGGCCCTGCTCAAGCATGGCTTTGCCGACGAATCCATCAACGCCCTCGGTTTGCTGGGTGGCGCGCTCGGGCCGACCGCTGTGGCAGCATTGCTTTTCCTGATCTAAGGAGCACCCATGGACGACACCGTATTGATCGGCAAGACCGGCACCATCGAACGCTGCTGCCGGCGCGCCCGCGAAGAGTACGAAAAGGACCCGACCACCTTTGTCGGCGACATCACGCGCCAGGACGCGGCCACGCTGAACGTGATCCGCGCCTGGGAAGCGGCGGTCGAGATGGGAGACTACGTGATCGGCGTGGCCGGCCTGGGCGACCCGCACGACGAGCGCGAGGTGATAACCCTGCTGGCCGAGCATGGCTGGATCGAGGCGGCGCTGGCCGAAGACCTGAAGCGTACCGGCGAATTCTGCCGCGCCGAGTGGGACCACCAGGCCGCGCCGCTGCCGGCGCTGGTCACCATCATCAAGCGCGGACTCGACGATTTCGGTGCCTACAGCCAGGCGCTGGTGGCGCGCGCCGGGGCGGCATCGGCTTAGGTTCTTAATCCGCGCTCGATGCCAGTGCCGCGTACCAGTCGGCATACGGCGTATTCGCGACCATGCGGCGGTTGAAGTCCGGCGCACCGTCGGTCCACCATACCGGCCCGCGTTCGCCCAGGGCGCGCTTGGCGGCATCGACTGCCGAGCGGGCCACGCGCTCCGCCTCGGTATCGCCCGCCTTCTTGGCGACGCCTACCTGGCGCCGTGCGCGCATCAATTGGTCGACCAGTTCCTGCCGTACCTCCGGCGCGAGGCCGGGATTGCTGGTGCGCCAGAGGCGGCCCGAGACCACGAAGTAGCGGCCGTCGGGCGTATGCGGGTAAGTTTGATGGGTTGGCATGGTTTGACTATACCGAATCCAAGCCGGGGTCAGGTCTGACATTCGGACACGAACTCTGCCTTGGCCTCGTTACCGGCACGTTTTGACATGTAATACCAGGCCAGGCATCCATGTACAGTCGAGCTTGTGTCCGAATGTCAGACCTGACCCCGGCTGTTCACTTCACGCTCTGCAAGGCTGCCGCGATGCCCGGATAACGGAAGACGAAACCTTCCCGCTGCAGGCGCTTCGGCGCCACGCGTTGCCCTTCCAGCAGCAAATCGGCCTGTTCGCCGAGCGCCAATCGCATCGGCCAGCCCGGCGTCGGCATCACGCAGGGACGATGCCAGATGCGCGCCGCCGCCTGGCTGAAGCCGAGTTGCGTCACGCACTCGGGGGCCGTGAAATTGCTCACGCCCATGCCAGGGGCCGCTCCGGCCTGCCCCACCGCCAGCCGCCAGCGGTGCGCCATGCCGCGCACCACGTCGTCGACGTGGATCCACGACAGCCATTGCTTACCGCTGGCCAGCCTGCCGCCCAATCCCAGCAGGATAGGCAGCAGCATCATCGGCAGCGCGCCGGCCATGCCGAGCACCAGGCCGAAGCGCATGCATTCCACCTGCGTGCCGTATTGCGCGGCGGCGCCTGCGGCCTGTTCCCATTCGCGGCACAAGTCCGACATGAACATCGCTTGCGGCGGTGCGCGCTCATCGAGTTCCGTGGCGTCGCCGGTGCGCTGGATGCCGTAGTAGCCGATGGCGGACGCCGACAGCATCAGAAAGGGCTTGTGTTCGGCGAGCGCGATCCAGTCGACCACCTGCCCGGTCAGGCCGATGCGACTGCGGCGCAAGGCTGCCTGGCGCTTCGCCGTCCAGCGCGGCCCCAGGATGCGGGCGCCGGCCAGGTTGATGACGACATCGACGCGGCATGCCGGTGACACCTCCTGCATCGAGGCGATGCAGCGCACCTTGCCGTCGAAAGTCCATGCAGCCTGCCTGGGCTGGCGGGTCAGGGCAATCACCTCGTGGCCGTCCTGCAGCAAGGCGCGCACCAGCTGGCGGCCGATGAAGCCGGTGGCGCCGGTCACCAGCACGGTGCGCTTCTTTTCATCGAAAGCGATCGGCGCCTCGGCCACGCCCTGCCCGCCAACGCGCCCAAGCCGCAACGCGGCCATGCCGTCGCGCAGGCCGGAGACGCCCACACCCACGCCGCACAGCGCCAGGAACACGCTGAGCCAGCCCTGCGGACTCCATACCAACGCCGTCGGCTCCGCATACCAGCCCGGAAAATTCATCGCCAGCAGCGTGATGAAGGCGCCGCCGTTGATCGCCAATACCGTGTGCGTCACGCGCTCGGTGGGCGGCAGCAGGCGGGTGCGGTCCTCGACCACGAAGTCCCACAGCGTGAGCACGATCTCCACCGCGAAGATGGCCAATAAGGCGACCGCAAACACGCCATGCCATTCCCAGTACGCGAGCCCGATGAACAGCAGCGCATAGATCAGGGCGCGTGTCGCATGGATGCCCAGCTCCAGCCGCGCGCCCGGCTTTTGCGGCAGGGCTTCGGTGAGCTCGTGGTGGTACAGCGTGTCGAAGGCGCCGAGGCAGCCTTGCGCCGCCATCAGCTGCAGCGCCAGCAAGTGGGTGTTCATGACGCCACCGCCGCCCGGTCGTGGCGCCACAGCCAGAACAGCGGCGGCAGCATCGCGACGAGCGCCGCGACATCGACCCAGACGTGCGCCCAGCAGGCGGCGCGCAGCGACACGATGATGTCCTGCGGCGCCCAGATCACGAGGCCGACCATCAGCCATAGCCACACCTGCGGCTGGCGCAGGCGGTCGGCCAGGTGGATCAGGGCGATCATCCACAAGGCCATCAATTGCACCGTCGGCCCGAACAGCGCGATCCACCAGGTTTGCAGGTCGCGCGCGCCGGCCGGCGCACCACCAGGCCAGAAGGCGGCTTCGATACTGCCGTGGTAGGCGTCGAATACCGGCGCCGCCGCCATCCACGGCAGCACGGCGCCCACCAGCACATGGGCAATCGACACCAGCAGCAGCCAGCGGATCAGCCATCCGCGTAAAGTCATGTTCATGCCGTGCTCCTAGTTGAGGAAGGGACTGCCGATGCCGCAGGTGTCGCCGTCGCAGCCCTGCGGAAGGCGGATGCCGAGGCGACGCGAAATCGCGTAGCGGTGCCGCGCGAACCAGCGGTACAGATTGGCCAGTAGCGGACGCAGGAAAGGAATGCGCAGGGGCCAAACCATCCAGCCGCGCCCCACCAGGGTATAGGCCGCCAGCATGCTGTCGATGCCCACCAGCACCCGGCCATCAAGCGTGCGCGCATGCAGTTCGCGGTTCAGCGCCGCCATGTCCGCACCGAGGAAGGCCGGGTCGAAGCCGGGCTGGGTGATGTCGACGAACGCCAGGTGCCCGGCCGTGTTCCACTTCCTCAGCTTCAGCATGGACTTCACGCAGAACGGGCAGCGGCCGTCGAAATACAGGGTGAGAGTGTTCATGCCGGCTCCTTATCGTTCGGCCCGAGGAAGCGCGCCACCTTGCCGCCCATCTTGATGAAGCGCTGCAGGGTCTGCGGCGACAGGTGCTGGTAGTCCTGGAAGGTGGTGCTCAGCATCTCCAGGAATTCGAGCACGGTCTGCATGCGCGCCAGCGTGGCGGCGTCGAGCTGCTCGTCCTGGGTGCCTTCGATGGCGCACTCGCGCAGCACGCTCAGGGTGGGGTCGATCTCGCGCCGCTTGCGCTCTTCCAGGATCACGCGGAAGATTTCCCACACATCCTGCAAGGCCACGAAGTGGTCGCGCCGGTCGCCCAGCACATGGGTCACGCGCACCAGCTTCCAGCTCTGCAGCTCCTTCAGGCTGTTGCTGACGTTCGAACGCGCCACGCCCAGCACCTCGACGATGTCGTCGGCCGGCAGCGGACGCTCGGCCAGGTAGAGCAGCGCATGGATCTGCGCCACGGTGCGGTTCACGCCCCAGCGGGTTCCCATCTCGCCCCAATGCAGGATGAACTTCTGTTCGGTCGGGCTGATATCCATGATTTTCTCTCTTTTCTGTTATGACAGAAATTAAAGAACAAACAGAAGATAAAGTCAACGCATTTTGGCAAGCGTGTAGGCCGCAGCCCCGGCAGGACTGAGGTGCACGCGTGCGCCACTCATGGTCGAACTGGTATCATTCGCGTTTTCCGGACCCCGGTGCTGTCCAACAGCGTCCCGTCCCTCACCTACAGAACACCAAGAATGAATACACCGACCCAACTGCCAGGCTTCTGGAGCCGGCTGTCGCTTGCCTTCGGCGCCTTCTTCAAGGCCGCCGGCGACGCCGAATTTGCCGCGCGCGTGCGCGATGACCAGCTTGGCCCCGTGGCCGCGCCCGCTCCTGCTCCAACCCCGGTCCCGACGCCTGCACCGGCGCCCGTCGCTCCGGCTCCAACGCCGCTGCGCGTGAACACGCCCGAATCGGCCCTGCAGCTCCTGACCCTGCTGCAGCGCGAAGCGCGCCTGATCGACTTCGCCAACGAAAACCTGGCCAGCTATGCCGACGCCGACATCGGCGCCGCCGCCCGCGTGGTGCACGAAGGCTGCGCCCGCGTACTGAAGGAACACTTCACCATCGCCCCGGTGCGCAGCGAAGCCGAAGGCGCACGCATCACGCTGGAAGAAGGCTTCGATGCCGCCAGCGTGCGCCTGACCGGCAACGTGGTCGGCAAGGCGCCGTTCAAGGGCACGCTGAGCCACCGCGGCTGGCGCGCCACGGATGTGCGCCTGCCGCAGCTGGCCAAGGAACACGACGCCAGCGTCATCGCCCCGGCCGAGGTGGAACTGTGAGCGCCCGTTACGCCATCGGTATCGACCTGGGCACGACGCACAGCGCCCTGTCCTACGTCGACCTGGAAGCGAGCGACGGCGAGCAGACCGCGCACGGCGTGCTGCCGATTCCGCAGCTGAGCGCACCGGGCACCGTGGAAGCGCTGCCGCTGCTGCCGTCCTTCCTCTACCTGCCGCATCCGGACGAACTGGCGCCGGGCGAACTGGCCCTGCCCTGGTCGACCGAAGGTGAAACGGCGGTCGCCGGCGAAATGGCGCGCAGCCGTGGCGCCACCACGCCGATCCGCCTGGTGTCGTCGGCCAAGAGCTGGCTGTGCCACCCTGGCGTGGACCGCCGCGCCGCCATCCTGCCGTCGGACGCGCCGGAAGAAGTCACGCGCGTCTCGCCTCTGGAAGCCTCGACCCGCTACCTGCAGCACCTGCGCCGCGCCTGGGACCACGCGCATCCGGAAGTGCCGTTCGACCAGCAGCAAGTTACGGTCACCATTCCCGCGTCGTTCGACCCGGGCGCGCGCGAACTGACGGCGGAAGCAGCACGCAACGCCGGCTACAGCTCGGCCACCCTGCTCGAAGAGCCGCAAGCGGCCCTGTACAGCTGGATCCAGGGCAGCAACGGCGCCTGGCGCAAGCAAGTCAAGGCCGGCGACATCGTGCTGGTGGTGGACGTCGGCGGCGGCACCAGCGACTTTTCGCTGATCGCCATCCTCGAACGCGACGGCAAGCTGGAGCCGCACCGCGTGGCCGTGGGCGACCACATCCTGCTCGGCGGCGACAACATGGACCTGGCGCTGGCGCACCTGGTGGCGCGTAAACTCGCCGCCAACGGCACGCAACTTGACGCCTGGCAGATGCGCGCCCTCACCTACGGCTGCCGCGGCGCCAAGGAACACCTGCTGGCCGACCCGAACGCCACCACCTGGCCGATCGTGGTGCCGAGCCGCGGCTCGAAACTCATCGGCGGCTCGATCCGCACCGAACTCACGCGCGAGGAAGTCACCGCCTTCATCACCGACGGTTTCTTCCCGCGCGTGGAAGCGTCTGCCCGCCCGGCCACGCGCACCCGCGCCGGCCTGACGCAGCTTGGCCTGCCCTACGCGCAGGATGCGGCGATCACCAAACACCTCAGCGCCTTCCTGGCGCGCCAGGCCGGCGCCACCGCCGAGCTGGAAGGCTTTGCAGGCCGCGTGTCGGCCGAACATTCCTTCCTGCATCCGAGCGCGGTGCTGTTCAACGGCGGCGTGTTCAAGTCAGGCATCCTGTCCCAGCGCGTGATGGACACCATCAACGACTGGCTCTACATGGAAGGCGCGGAACCGGCGCGCATGCTCGAAGGCGCCGACCTCGACCTGGCCGTCGCGCGTGGCGCGGCCTACTACAGCTACGCCCGCCGTGGCGGCGGCGTGCGTATCCGCGGCGGCACGGCGCGCTCGTACTACGTGGGCGTGGAGTCCTCGATGCCGGCGATTCCCGGCATGGAGCCGCCGATCCAGGCCCTGTGCGTGGCGCCTTTCGGCATGGAAGAAGGCGGCGAACTCGAACTGCCGGGCCAGGAATTCGGCCTGGTGGTGGGCGAGCCGGTGCACTTCCGCTTCTTCGGCTCGACCACGCGCCGGCAAGACCAGATCGGCGACGTGCTCGATTTCTGGGGTCCGGACGAGCTGCAGGAAATGAACGAGATCCAGGCCACCCTGCCGGCCGAGGGCCGTACGCCGGGCGACGTGGTGCAGGTGAAGCTGCACGCGCTGGCCACCGAGGCGGGCACGCTGGAACTGGCGGCACTGTCGCCGGAAGGCCAGCGCTGGAAAGTCGAGTTCGACGTTCGTAACACTGACAACCAGTGAAACCCTGGCTGGTCAGCATCGACCTCGGCACCACGAATACGGTGCTGGCTTATGCGGCGCCCGGTGCTGCAGAGGTCGAGCTTTTCCTGATTGACCAATTGGTGGCGCCGGGCGAAGTGACCGGCGCGCCGCTGCTGCCCTCGAACCGCTACCACCCGGCCGAAGGCGAACTGGCCGCCGGCGAACTACAACTGCCCTGGCTGCAGGACGACGTGGCCGGCGTGGCGCAAGTCGCCGTCGGACGCCTGGCGCGCCATCTCGGCGCCGCGACGCCGGGCCGGCTGGTGGCCAGCGCCAAGAGCTGGCTCTCGCATCCCGGCGTCGACCGCATGGCGGCCATCCTGCCCTGGGGCGCCGAGCCCGATGTACCCAAGGTCTCGCCGGTGGCCGCCAGCGCCAGCTACCTGGCCCACCTGCGCGCCAACTGGAATACCCGTTTCCCCTCCCAGCCGCTCGAACGGCAGGAACTGGTCCTCACCGTACCGGCCTCGTTCGACGAAGGCGCGCGTGCCCTCACGCTGGAAGCGGCCAGGCTGGCCGGCCTGCCGCAACTGCGCCTGCTGGAAGAACCGCAGGCGGCGCTGTACGACTGGCTGTACCGCCACCGTGCCACGCTGACGCAAGACCTGGCGCAGACGCGCCTGGTGCTGGTCGCCGACGTCGGCGGCGGCACCACCGACTTCAGCCTGGTCAAGGTCGAACTGGTCGAGGGCGAACCGGTCTTGAGCCGTATCGGCGTCGGCAACCACCTGATCCTCGGTGGCGACAACATGGACCTGGCGCTGGCCCATCTGGTCGAATCACGCATGAACGAAGCCGCCGGCGACAGCGCGCCGCGCGAACGCCTGAGCGCCGCGCGCCTGGCCCAACTGACCGAACGCTGCCGCGCCGCCAAGGAACAGTTGCTGGCGCCCGACGCGCCGGAAGTTGTGAGCGTGACCCTGCTCGGCTCCGGCTCGCGCCTGATCGGCGGCAGCCGCAAGGCCGATCTGCGCCGCGAAGACATCGAGCGCGTGGTGCTGGACGGCTTCTTCCCGCTCAACGTGGAGCAGGAAGGCGCACGGCGCGCGCGTGCCGGCATCGTCGAATTCGGCCTGCCGTATGCGAGCGATCCGGCTGTCACGCACCACCTGGCGGGCTTCCTGCGCCAGCACGCGGCGGCGGCGCGTGAAGCGCTCGGCCTGCCCGCGGACGACGACACCCTGCCCGTGCCGGACACCTTGCTGCTGAACGGCGGCGTGTTCCGTGGCGTGGCGCTGGCCAATCGCCTGAGCGAAGTGCTGGTACGCTGGCGCGGCGCCCCGCTCACCATCCTGCACAATGAGAATCCGGACGTGGCTGTCGCCCGTGGCGGCGTTGCCTATTCGCTGGCGCGCCAGGGCCAGGCCCCATCCATCGAAAGCGGCGCGGCGCGCAGCTACTACCTGCTGTTGGAAGGCGAACGCGCCAGCGGCGGCGCCCTGCGCGCGGTCTGCCTGCTGCCGCGCGGGACGCCTGCC
This sequence comes from Massilia sp. IC2-278, assembly GCF_020708045.1. Classification (GTDB taxonomy): domain Bacteria; phylum Pseudomonadota; class Gammaproteobacteria; order Burkholderiales; family Burkholderiaceae_D; genus Telluria. The sequence continues at coordinate 56,898 of NZ_JAJFES010000015.1, read as the reverse complement.
GCCACCGAGGTACGCCTGATCGATCGCACGTTCGCGCTGCGCCTGGGGCGGCCGGTGCGCTTCCACCTGGTGTCGACGATTGCCGATGCCGGCCAGGCGCCGCAGCCGGGCGAACTGGTCGACCTGCCTGCAAATGACGTGGTACGCCTGCCGCCGATCGCCACCGTGCTGCGCGCCGCGCCCGGTGCGGCGGCCCTGAGCGACATTCCGGTGCAACTGGTGACGACGCTGAGCGAAGTCGGTTCGCTGGAAGTGCATTGCGTGGCCGCCGATGGCCAGCGCTGGCAATTGGCTTTCCAGTTGCGCGAGGCCGAAGGCGGCGACATCCTTGAAACGCCGGAAGAAGAAACGCTGCCGCCGCAACTGGGCGCTGCCATCGACAGGATCGACCGCATCTTCGGCACCCGCTCGAAACAGGTCGACCCAAAAGAGGTACGCCAGCTGCGCGCCAGCCTGGAACACCTGCTGGGCCGGCGCGAAGGCTGGGCCACGCCGCTGCTGCGCCGTTTGTTCGACGCGCTGATGGAACGCGCCAAGGGCCGCCGCAGGTCCGCCGAGCACGAACGCGCCTGGCTGAACCTGGCCGGCTACGCGCTGCGTCCCGGCTTCGGCCACCCGCTCGACGGCTGGCGCATTGAGCAGCTGTGGGCAATGTTCGAGCCTGGCGTGCAGTACCACAAGGACAGCCAGGTGCGCGCCGAATGGTGGACGCTGTGGCGTCGCGTGGCCGGCGGTCTCGACACCGACGCGCAGCTGCGTTTGCTCGACGACTTCGCCTTCAACCTGCAGGCCGATGCGTCGGAACGCGGCAAGCGGCCCATTACCCTGGTCGACGGCAGCGAAGAGGACATGCTGCGCCTGGGCGCCTCGCTGGAACGGATTCCGTCCGCATACAAGGCCGAGATCGGGAACTGGATGATGGAGCAGATCGAGGCCATTCCATCGAGCGGCGCGAAGCTGGATGCGAAGACGGCGGCCAGCTATACGCGCTATTTGTGGGCGCTGGGCCGGGTCGGTGCGCGCCAGTCCTTCCACGGCAGCGCGCACGAGGTGGCTCCAAGCGAGGCGGCCGAGGAATGGCTGGGCAAATTGCTGAAGCTGGACTGGAAGAAGGTCGAGCCGGCGGGCTTTGCCGCCACCCACATCGCGCGCATGACGGGCGACCGCTCGCGCGACGTGTCGGAGCCGGTGCGGCTTGAGGTACTGCGCCGTCTCGGGGCAACTGGCGCGCCCTCGTCATGGACCGCGATGGTGCGCGAGGTAGTAGAGCTGGACCAGGCCAGCGAGACGCGGATGCTGGGCGAGGCGCTGCCGCCGGGGCTGAAGCTGCTGCGCTAGCATGGCGGATCGTGGTGCGGCCTCCCGCCCGCACCGCGTCTGCGCAATATGCATGACCGATGGCACATGTGCGCCGTGTGCGGCTTTCCTAGAATCTGGGCTCCACCAACCAAGGAAAGCACCATGCTCAAATCACTCTTGCCCCTCGTCGTCGCCTCCCTGTTCGCATCGTCGGCGCATGCGCAGCAAGCATACGTCGGCGCCGCACTCGGCAACGGCACCAGCCTGAAGTACCGGACCGCGCCTGGCGCACCCGCCGGCGAGGACATGACCCTGTTCGGCAGACTGTACGGCGGCTATGCGTTCGACGACACCTGGGCGCTGGAAGGCGGTTTCGCGTCGTATGGAAAAGCGACGTTCGACAAGGCCGAGACCGGCGCGCCCTACGACACCACCCTGAAAACCAACCTGGTGTACGCGGCGGTACGCGCCAGCTACCGCCTCAACGATGCCTGGTCGTTCAACGGCAAGCTGGGCGCGGCGCGCCATTTCCAGGAACTGGACCAGGGCGACACGAGCACGCGACACCATGAAGTGCGGCCGATGTTCGGAATCGGCGCCGCCTACAACCTGACGCCAAGGGCCGCCCTGACACTGGAACTGAACGACTACGGCACGGTGCGCACGCCCGACTCGAAGCTCATCGTGCGCAAGCTCGAGGCGGGCGCCAGGTTCAGCTTCTGACATTCAGTAACGGTAGGTCAGCATCACCGACGACGCCAGGCTCCTGCGCCTGGCCACCCAGGGGCTGGTTGCCGCACTGCCTTCCAGCCGCCTGGATTCAAGCGTCATACTGGCGGTGTACTTCGGGTTTAATTCCCACAGCCAGGCGCCCTTCAGATAGACATCCTTTACTCCGCCCGACGCGTCCTTGCCGGCGTCGAAATTGGCCTGCAGGTAGCGCCGGTCCGACAGCCGCAGGCCGGCTGCAAGCCCGAGCGCGTGATGCGGCGCCACGCTGTTGAAAGACGCCAGCTGCAGGTCGAGCAGTCCGCCGTTGCCGCCGCCGGCCATGCGATGGCCACGCGCCCTGATGCTCAGGTTATGCAGCACCTGGTATTCCCAAAAGGCGCCGACGAGCGGCCGCGGGCTGCCATGCCCGCCATGCGCGGACACCCGGTCGCGCCCGAAGCTCAGCAGCGGCCCGTAGCGCAGGTGCGGCACGGTCGAGAGCTGCTTGCCCAGCCAGAGTCCCTGCAGGAATACGCCATTGCTCCACTCCCCTTCGAAGTGAGGGCGCAGAAAGGCCGAGCGCCGTGCGCTGCCCTCCTCCTCGTCCTGGTACACCAGCGCGGCGCCGACAACGAACTCGCGCGAGTGCTCGGGCATGAGAAAAGGCGCATCGGCGGCGCAGGCGGCGCCGGCCAGCAGCGCGGCCAGCGCCCAGACGGATCTCAGATGCACCCCATCTCCAGTCCACGCAGCACGGCGCGCACGCGGTCGCGCACGCCCAGCTTGGCGAGGATGCTGGACACGTGGTTCTTGATGGTGCCTTCGCTCGGCCCCAGCGCGGCGGCGATCTCGGCATTGTTGAAGCCCGCCGCCATCAGCGCCAGGATCTCGGTCTCGCGGCCGGTCAGCGCCGCTGCCGGTGCAGGCCCGATCTCGCTACTGCTGCGTTCATAGCTGGCGCGGGTACGCTCGGTCAGCGCGGGACGGAACAGGGTTGCGCCCGCCGCCACGCTGCGGATGCCATCGGCCAGGCGTTCGAGCGAAATGTCCTTCAACAGGAAGCCGCGGGCGCCGGCACGCATGCCGTCGAACAAGGCCGCGTCATCGTCGAAGGTGGTCAACAGGATCGTGGGCGGCAGTGCCGCGCCTTCGCGCTGCAGCAATTCGATGCCGGAAACCTCGGGCATGCGCACGTCCAGCAGCAGGACGTCCGCTTGCGCCGCGGCGATGACGCCTGGCGCGCCGGCGCCGTCGGCCGCTTCGGCCACTACGCGGATGTCGGGCGTCAGCTCCAGCAGGCCGCGTATGCCGCTGCGTACCAGCGTCTGGTCGTCCACCAGCACAACCCGGATCATGCCGCCACCCCGTACGCCGGCAGTTCGATCGACAGCGCGAAGCCGCGGCCGGACCTGCCGTCGATGCGCAGCATGCCGCCCAGTTCCGCCACCCGCTCGCGCATGCCGGCCAGGCCGTTGCCCTCGGGCGCGGCACTGCCGCGGCCATCGTCGGCCACCGACGCAACCAGCGCTTCGCCACGGCGCGCTACCCGGATCACCAGTCTCGACGCACGCGCATGGCGCATGGTATTCGTCAGTGCCTCCTGTACGCAGCAGAACAGGGCGTGGGCCGCCGCCGGCGAACAGGCGTCGATGTCGTCGGCCAGTTCGAGCGCGATCGCCGGCGCCGGAATGCCTGCGCATAACAGCCGCAGGGCCTGGCCGATACCGACCTGGCGCTGTTCGCGCTCCATGCCGACCACGCCGCGCACTTCCGACAGCAAGCCATGGGCCAGCTCGCGCGAGGTGTGCAGGGACGCGCCGGCGCCGGTCCCGGCCTGGCGTAGCGCCAGGTCGAGGTGCAGGTTGAGCGCAGTCAGGTGATGCCCGATGGAGTCGTGCAGGTCGCGCGCAATGCGCATGCGCTCGGATGCACGCACCGTGTCGCCCAGCAGCGCCTGGGTCGCCTGCAACTGCGCATGCGATGCGGCCAGCTTGAAACGCACTTCGCGGTCCTTGCGCACCAGCCAGGCGAAAGCAAAGGCCAGCGGCAGCATGCAGCGCTCGAAGACCAGCACCGCCAGCACCGTACGGACACTTGCGTCGCCCAGTTGCGACTCGGCCTGCAGCAGCAGCCAGGCGTCCAGCGCCATGCCCGCCACGAACTGTGCGGCCAGCCCGGCAAGGCCGGTGCGCAGCGGCAGCAGCGCCGCCAGCTGCACCGTCGCCAGCAGGCTGAAGACGAGCGAATCGAGCACCATGCCGATGGCCAGCTGGACTCCGATCAATAGCATCGTACCCGGGCCGCCCTTGCGGAAGGTGCAGCGGTACAGCAGGACGATGAAGAGCGCGATCAGCAGCGCCTCGGCGCCCACGAACAGGCGCAGCGCCAGCTCCGCTCTTTCCGAACCTGCCCTGACGAGCGAAGGCGCCGGCGTAAACATGGTCGCGACCTGGGTGGCAGCCATGCCGATCGGATTGTGCAGATTGTCTCCACTCGTCCCGCGCACCCAGCGCGACGCCAGTTCCGAGATGGCGCAAATGCCACCGGCGGCAAGCGCCGCGCCGGCGTAGCGCGTGGCGGCAGGCGGCCGTTCATGAAGAGGGAGTGGGTGCATGTTTGCGTTATGATATGTCCAAAATGCAATTTTACGCGAGCCCCTGCGGCGTAGGAAGCGTCTGGCCGCCCGGCCATGACTTTCGGCACATGGAAAGCACTTCCGGGGCGGCCATAGAATGGCGCTGCTGGATTACCACTGCGCCTTGACAGGATTCGATGAGGAAAACGATGTTCGCCGGCCTGGCGCTGGCTGTTGCAGCCTTGCTTGTGCAGGCCCGGGCCGCGCCGCAACCGGAGCAGGTACCGGAACCGGAACCGCCCAAGGTGTTCGTGAACGCGGCGCGCGACTCGGAATGGCACAGTTACCGGCGCGCCTACCAGGCGGCCCGCTTCTTCGAACCTTATCTGCGCACCCGGCCGCTGATCCAGGCGCACATGCAGATCCGCCCCTTGCGGCCGGACGTGCCGATGGAGGGCCTGCGCGTGCAAATCGTGGGCGAGACGACGAACGTCGAGATTGCGGTCGACGAAATCGGCCGCGCCGTGCTGCCCATGCTCAAGACCGCGTTTGACGAGGATGCCGTGCTGCGCCTGAACCGCCAGAAGGGCCACTACGCTTTCAGCGGACGCTACTCGATCCGGGAAAAGGCCGACGGCATCTATCCGTCCGCCGAACTGCGCGCGGCGTGCGCACAGTTGATCGATGCGCAGCGTGTATCGGGCTACCGCTTCCGGCTGCTGGGCAAGCACTGCGCCGGCGTCAAATTCGTCTACCGCCTGTCCGGTGGGCCGCCGCGGGTGCTGCATCGCGACGCGGCCGGTACCGAGCGGCTGCTGCCGATGAGCGAAGGACAGCCTTTCGAGAACAATACGATGGGGCGGTACAAGGTCGCGCTCTACCGGTTTGCCGACTGGCCGGCCGATGGCGTGGTGTTCACCGAGACAAAGCCGGTCGCCCTCGGCACCCTGTACGAATAAGCGCAGGCAGTCGAGGCGGCAGGATCTACTCCACCAATACGGAGAGGTCCCGCCCTTCCACGGCGACAAGCCCCGCGTAGTCGGCCACATACACCCGCAGGATGTATTCGCCCGGCGTCAGCCCGCCCACCTTCCAGCTCCCCGGCAGCGCCTGCCCACCCTGCAGGGTATTACTCACCGCATACGCAAAGCGCGTGGTCTTGCTGCCATATACCGTGATCCCGCTGCTGTCTGCATACATCAGCTTTACTGCCTCCTGATCGCGCGGCAGGCGATCGTACACCTGCGTGATCAAAGGCTGCTCGAAACCGGCCACCGGCGTCCCATCCGCACGCAGCACCTGGTAGCCCAGCTTGTACAGGCCCAGGCGCCGGCGCGCCAGGTTGCCGTCCATCTGGTCATACGCATCGACCACGATGTTCACGTCGCCCATCGCGCGCTCGATGCGCAGCGGCTCGCCCTTGCGCCCCGCCTTGATGCGCCGCCCGCCGCCGTCGTACAGGGCGATGCCGTTGATGGTCGGCGCGATCGTGTCGCGCAGGCCGATGAAAGGCAGCAGCAGCGGATTCGACGGCGCCCCGGCCGGGTAATGCTCCATGTGCACGTGCGCCATCGGATTGATGGTGCCGAGCGCATCGCCCACGGCAAAGCGGGTGCCGCGCTGCACGCGCACGCGCTCGGGCTTGCCGCGCGCGTCGAGCAGCAAATGGAAGCGCGGATCGAGCGCCTTGCCATTGCTCTCGCGCCCCACGCGCATGTGGATGTACGACAGCGGCCCGACGCTCATGCCCTCGACCAGGTTGCCGAAGGCCCAGTTCGGATACGGGTCGCTGACTTTGGAGGGCACGATGGCCAGCACGCGCGCGCCGACGTCGGCACGGATGTCCAGGCCCGCATGGAAGTGGTGGCGGCTTTCGCCATCGTAGCTGCCGCGCACCTCGCCCATCACGCCCACCACTTCGTGCACTTCGGTCTGCGGCCCCACCGGCCAGGGCATCGGTTCGGTGCGCGTGACCGGCGCCGCCGGCAGGGGTGTCGGTACCGCTTCGCCCTGGCGCGGCGCGGCCAGCGAGAACACGCGCAGCGCCTGGGCGTCGGCCACCACCAGGCTGCCGTCGCGGCGCACGGCAATGCCGCGCGGCCCGAACAGGCGCACCGTGCCGTCGCTGCCATAGCTGGTTTCCGGCGGACGGTCGGTGTCAGGCAGCGCGTGATAGGTGAAGTCCGGTGCGATCTGGACGATGCGCCCGCCCGCGCCGCTGGACACGTACAGGTAGCCGTCTTTTGTGAGCGCCAGCCCGGCGGGCCGGGTCAGCACCGGCTTCGGCTCGCCGGGGATCGGCGCCGCGACCGTCGTTACCATACCGTCCGCGCCGATGCGGCGGACCGCGTTGTTGCCGGTATCGGCCACGAACAGCGTACCGGCCTTGTCGACCGCGATGCCGACCGGCGTATCGAAGCTGGCCGTGGCGGCGGCGCCGTCCATCGCACCCGGCCGGCCATTCCCGGCCACCGTGGTCACCGCGCCGTCCGGGGCGATGCGGCGGATGCGGTCGTTGTAGGTATCGGCGACAAACACGTTGCCATCCCGGTCGACCGCCACGCCCACTGGGCCGTTGAAGCGCGCCGTGCGGCCGATGCCATCGAGGTAGCCGGGCTGGCCATCGCCGGCGAGCGTGGTCACGCTGCCGTCGCGCGCGATCTTGCGGATCGCGTGGTTGCCGGTGTCGGCCACGTACAGATTGCCGGCGCGGTCCAGCGCCAGCGCGGACGGGGTGTTGAAGGCAGCCGCTTCCCGCATGCCGTCGGCAAAGCCTTCGCGCCCGCCGGCGTAGGTGCCGACCACGCCGTCCGCGCCGATGCGGCGGATGCGGTTGCTGTCGCCGCCGTCGGCGATGAAGACGTTGCCCTTCACGTCGACCACCACGCCGAAGGGGTCGCTGAAGCGGCTGACGGCGGTGCCGTCGACCACACCGTTGATGCCGTCGCCGGCCAGCGGCGTCACGCGCGCCGTCCATGAGGGCTGGGTGGCCGCCTCGAGCAGCGGCAGCAAGGCGCGGCGCGGTGCGCTGGCGTCGCCGCTGTTCGTGAAGTACCAGGCTGCGCCGCCGCCCAGGAGAACGGCGCCTGCCAGCGCCGCGATGACCGTTATTCGTTTCACTGCTTACCGCCCGCTCGTTGCTGAACCCGGCAGTCTACCCGATCGGCAGGGTTTGCATTGGCGCCTCGCGCCTACCGTATGCCGCACTCTGCCGGGAATCGCTACCATCGATTACAGCCGCCGACACCGTCGGGTCGCGGCGCCACTTTCACCAACCCAGGAGCACACATGGATTCGAACAACGAGAAGCCGGCCGATGGTGCGCAGCCATCGCGCCGACGCTTCGTCAGCACCGTCGCCACCGGTCTTGCCGCATCGGCCGCCGCAGTCGCCACTTCCCCCGCCATGGCCCAGAACGGTGATGCCGCGCCAGGCCAGCCGCCCGCCGGCCGCGCAAAGGATGCCGCCGCACGCTACCCGCGCCCGCCCTTCGCCGTGCAGTCGCAGCCCTGGCCCGCGCTGGCCAGCAAGATGAACCCGCGCCCCGACCACGGCGAGACCACCTACCGCGGCAGCGGACGCCTGGCCGGGCGCAAGGCACTCGTCACCGGCGGCGACTCGGGCATCGGCCGCGCCGCCGTCATCGCCTTTGCGCGCGAAGGCGCAGACGTCGCCATCAACTACCTGCCGGCCGAGGAAGCCGATGCGCGCGAAGTAGTAAAACTGATCCAGGACGCCGGCCGCAAGGCGGTGGCCATTCCCGGCGACATCCGCGACGAAGCCTTTTGCCGCAAGCTCGTGGCCGAGGCGGTGCGCCAGCTGGGCGGGCTCGATATCCTGGTCAACAACGCGGCGCGCCAGCAGTCGCACGACTTCATCCTCGAGCTCACGACCGAGCAGTTCGACTGGACCTTCAAGACCAACGTGTATGCGATGTTCTGGATCACGAAGGCGGCGATTCCGCACCTGAAACAGGGCAGCTGCATCATCAACACCGCTTCGGTGCAGGCCTACAGCCCGTCGGAGAACCTGCTCGACTATGCATCGACGAAATCGGCCCAGGTGGCATTCACCAAGTCGCTGGCCAAGCAGCTGGGCAAGAAAGGCATCCGCGTGAACGCGATCGCACCGGGGCCGATCTGGACGCCGTTGCAGGTCTGCGGCGGGCAGACGCCGGAAAACCTGAAGAAGTTCGGGGAAGAGTCGCCGATGGGCCGCCCAGGCCAGCCGGCCGAACTGGCGCTGGCGTTCGTGACGCTGGCGGCGGACGAGTCGAGCTACACGACCGGGCAGGTGTACGGCGTGGCCGGGGGCGCGGGGAATCCGTAATCGCCGCCGCTACTACGGCAAGGATCGACGGCCGCGCGGGACAAGCGTCCTGGAGCGGCCGGCAAGGCTTGCCGGTAATGCGATCAGCGCTTGCGCAGCAGGCGCGTCAGCAGCGACGAGATCGAGCGGGTCGGGATCAGTTTGCCCAATGGGCCGGGGTGGTTGCAGCGCGAAGTGACGGTCATCTCTTTAGCCTCCGAAACATTACTTGGCAGAATAACTACACAGCTGAGTTTCTTCTGTGCGCCAGCGCGCATAGCGCTATCTTAGGCATGCTCGAATGACGCTACCGTGACAGGCAAACGCGCGCGCCCCGGCACGATTGAGCCATATCATGGGTGCAGCAAGGACGGCCCCTATCCTCGACAGGCGAGCGCTTGCAACCATATTTTCCATACAGACCAGGGAGAACGAAATGGGCTACGCAGATCGTGACAAATATGGCATGTACAAGGACACCGGCAGCGTCGGTCCCGGCCCCTCGCTGATGGGCGCCGACACGCTGATCGGCGACAGCGTCGTCAACGGGGCGGAAGAAGACCTCGGCGACATCAAGGAAATCATGCTCGACATGAACACCGGCCAGGTGGCCTACGCCGTGCTCGCCTTTGGCGGCTTCCTCGGCATGGGCGAAAAACTGTTCGCCGTGCCCTGGCAGGCCCTGCACCTCGACACCGTGAACAAGCGCTTCGTGCTGAACGTCGAGAAGGAACGCCTGAAAACGGCGCCCGGCTTCAACAAGGATTCCTGGCCCGACATGGCCGACGTCACCTGGGCTAACGGAATCCACAGTTTCTATGGCACCGACCCGAGCCGCGGCGGCGCCCCGACCATGGGTCCGGGCGTGGTGATGAGCGGAACGGTGGGCGGGCTGAGCGGCTCGGCCTCGAGCATGGGTGCGGGCGGCGGGCTGGGTGCCGGGCATGCGGGCAGCGGTACGGGTGCGGGTGCGGGCGGGAGCCTGGGCGGCGCCGGTGGAGGCACGATGGGTAGCGGCACGGGGATCAGCGACGATTCGGCGCTGGGCACCGGCGGTGGCGGCAGCATCGATCCGCGTCCGGGCAACCTGGGCGATGACAAGGACCTGAGCAAGATCAGGGGTAGCAATATCGGTTAAGAGTGACCGAGAGATCCGCCATCAACTTGGTGGCGGAGCTTCCGCAAGCCTGCGGCTACAACCGTACGGTGGGCACTCCGTGCCCACGCGAACGCATGCGCCGTGTTGGCTTCTCATGCTGACGCAGCCTAATCACACCAACACAGCATCCCAAAGCGCCAAGTTAGCGCCAACAATATCGCCGGCGTTCCGGAGCGCATCATCCCCGCCGCCGACGTTGGACGAGCACGTAACCGCGTGGGCACGGAGTGCCCACCGTACGGTTACTGCCGCTGGCCGAAAACGGCCTTAGCGAATCATCGACTCCCACACCTTCTGCAGTCGCTTCGCCGACACCGGCATCGGCGTCCTCAACTCCTGCGCAAACAAGGACACGCGCAATTCCTCCAGCATCCAGCGATACTCCGTCATGCGCGGGTCCAGGCTCTTGCCCGGCTGTTTGGAAATGCGCTGATACTGGCTGGCCGCGTTCTGCCATTCCGCCATCAACTGCGCATCGCGCGACGGATTCCCGCGCAGCTTTTCAAGCCGCACGTTCATCGCCTTCAGGTAACGCGGGAGGTGCGCCAGCTGGCTGTATTCGTTATCGGCAATGAAGCGCTTGTGCACCAACGCCTGCAACTGCGCCTGCATGTCGGCCGCCACCGGCGCAGCCAAGCCATTCAAGCGCTTCGGCATGCCATGGAACTCCGACAAAATCGACCCCACCAGGCGCGCGATCTCGTTGATCAGCAAGCCGATGCGTCCCTTGCCCTCGTCCTTGCGCTTGTTGAACGAGGCAGCATCGTGCGGCAGCGGGTCTTGCAGGCAGGCGATGTCGATCGCCTTCTGGATGATCTGGTCGCGCAGCTCCTCCTGCGAACCCACCGTCATGAACTGCATGCCCATGCCCTGCAGCCCCGGGATGTTCTTTTCGGCAAACTTCAGCTGGTCCTTCAACTGCAGCGCAAACAGCCGGCGCAGGCCGATGCGGTGCGTGCGCGCCGCCACGTTCGGATCGTCGAACACCTCGATGTCGCAATGCGTGCCCTTGTCCACCAGCGCCGGGAAGCCGATCAGCGTCAGCTTACCCTGCTTGATTTCCAATAGCTCCGGCAGCTCGCCGAAGCTCCAGCTGGTCAGCCCCGTATGCTGGCTGACGGCCGGCGCCGCAGCCGGAGCAGGCGCATTCCCGCCCTTCCCCTTGCCCTGCGGCGCAGGTGCAGCCGAGGCAGCGGCAGGCGCGGCTACCGGCGTCGAAGGCGCCTTGCCCTTGCCCCAGGCCGCCGGCGTCGCCACGGCAGGCCGCAGACCGCCCACGGCCGCCGGCGCCGCTTCTGCCATCTTCTGGAAACTCTCGCGCGCCTGGCTGCCGAGTTCGGCCTGCAAGGTGGCGAGATTGCGCCCCATGTCCAGCTGGCGCCCATGCTCGTCGATCACCTTGAAGTTCATGAACAGGTGGGCCGGCAGGGTCTCCAGTTTGAAGTCGCCGGTCAGCACGTTCACGCCGGTCTCGGCGCGCACGTCCGCAATCAGCACGTCGATCAGGTCGCCACGTCCGAACACGCCCGCCGCATGGATGCGCTCGACGAAGCGCGCCGCGTAGTCCGGCAGCGGCACGCAGTGGCGGCGCAGCTTTTGCGGCAGGGACTTCAGCATCAGGTGCACGCGCTCCTTCAGCATGCCCGGCACCAGCCAGGCCGCGCGCTCCTGCGGAATCTGGTTCAACGCGAACAGCGGCACCGACAGGGTCACGCCATCGCGCACACTGCCCGGCTCGAAATGATAGGACAGGCCCATCTCGATGCCGGTCACGTTCATCGTCTTCGGGAACAGCTCGGTGGTCACGCCGGCCGCCTCGTGGCGCATCAGTTCTTCGCGGTTCAGGTACAGCAGCTTGGGGTTGTCGCGCGAGGCGTCCTTGTACCACTTCTCGAAGCCGGCGCCGTTCACCACGTCCTTCGGAATCTCGGCGTCATAAAACGCCGCGATCAGTTGGTCGTCGACCAGCACGTCCTGGCGCCGCGACTTGTGCTCGAGGTTCTCGATCTCCTTGATCAGCTTGAGGTTGTGCGCGTAGAAGGGTTGGCGCGTGTCGTAGTCGCCGGCGACCAGTGCGTCGCGGATGAAGATCTCGCGCGCCTCGTACGGGTTGTGCAGCGCGTAGTTGATGCGCCGCCCGCTGTAGACCACGATGCCGTACAGGGTCGCGCGTTCCAGCGCACTGACCTGCGCCGGACGCTTTTCCCAGCGCGGCTCGCCCCAGGATTTCTTCAGCAGGTGCCCGCCGATCTTTTCCAGCCACTCGGGCTGGATTTGCGCCACGGTGCGCGCGTACAGGCGCGTGGTCTCGACCAGTTCGGCCGCCATGATCCATTTGCCGGGCTTTTTCACCAGCGAGGAACCCGGCCACACGTGGAACTTGATGCCGCGCGCGCCCAGGTAACCGGCGCCCGGCTCGTCCTCGCCCTTGAAGCCGATGTTCCCCAGCAGGCCGGTCAACAGCGCCAGGTGCAATTGGTCGTAGGTGGCGGCGGCCGCGTTCAGGCGCCAGCCCTGCTCGCGCACGATGGTCAGCAATTGCGAATGCACGTCGCGCCACTCGCGCAGGCGCACCTGCGACAGGAAGTTGGCGCGGCAGTTTTCCTGCAGCAGGCGGTTCGACTTCTTGTGCGCGATGGCGTCCTCGAACCAGGCCCAGATCTTCAGGTAGCTGTTGAACTCGGACTTCTCGTCGGCGAACTTCTTGTGCTTCTCGTCGGCCTGCTGCTGGTATTCCATCGGCCGGTCGCGCGGGTCCTGCACCGACAGGGCGGACGCAATGATCAGCATCTCGTTCAGGCAGTCGTTGTCGACAGCCGCCAGGATCATGCGGCCCACGCGCGGGTCGAGCGGCAGGCGCGCGAGCTTGCGGCCGAGCGGCGTCAGTTCGTTGGTGTCGTCGACGGCGCCGACTTCCTGCAGCAGCTGGTAGCCGTCGGCAATCGCGCGGCCTTGCGGCGGCTCGATGAAGGGGAAGGTCTCCACATCCGTCAGGTGCAGCGACTTCATGCGCAGGATGACGGCCGCCAGCGACGAACGCAAGATTTCCGGCTCGGTGAATTTCGGACGCTGCAGGAAGTCGTCTTCCTCATACAGGCGGATGCAGACGCCGTCGGCCACGCGGCCGCAACGGCCGGCGCGCTGGTTCGCCGCCGACTGCGCGATCGGTTCCACCTGCAGCTGCTCGACCTTGTTACGGAAGCTGTAGCGTTTGACGCGCGCCAGGCCGGCATCGACCACGTAGCGGATGCCGGGTACGGTCAGCGAAGTCTCGGCCACGTTGGTCGCCAGGACGATGCGGCGCGCATTCGTGGTGCGAAACACCTTGTCCTGCTCCTCCACCGACAGGCGCGCGAACAGCGGCAGGATCTCGACATGCGGCGGATGCTGCTTGCGCAGGGCTTCGGCGCAGTCGCGGATCTCGCGCTCGCCCGGCAGGAAGACCAGCACGTCGCCCTGGCCGATGCGGCACAGTTCATCCACGCCATCGACCACGGCGTCGATCAGGTCGCGCTTGTCGCGCGCCTGTTGCGCCTTCGGGGCGGGCTTGTTGTCGACGCCGCCGCCAACGACCACAGGATCGCGGTCGACCGGACGATAACGCACTTCCACCTTGTACAGGCGGCCCGAGACCTCGATAACGGGCACCGCCGGCTTGCCTTCCTGGGCAAAGTGGCGCGCGAAGCGATCGGCGTCGATGGTCGCCGACGTGATGATGATCTTCAGGTCCGGACGGCGCGGCAGCAGCTGCTTCAGGTAGCCGAGCAGGAAGTCGATGTTCAGGCTGCGTTCGTGCGCTTCGTCGATGATGATGGTGTCGTAGGCACGCAGCAGCGGGTCGGTCTGGGTTTCGGCCAGCAGGATACCGTCGGTCATCAGCTTCACCGAGGCGCCCGGCTGCAGGGTGTCGTTGAAGCGCACCTTGAAGCCCACGTGCTCGCCCAGCGGCGAACCGAGTTCCTGGGCGATGCGCTTGGCCGTCGAGGACGCGGCGATACGGCGCGGCTGGGTGTGGCCGATCAGCGCGTTCTCGCCGCGGCCCAGCTCCAGGCAAATCTTCGGCAGCTGGGTCGTCTTGCCGGAACCGGTTTCGCCCGACACGATCACGACCTGGTGCTCCATCAGCGCCTTGGCGATCTCGGCGCGGCGGCCCGATACCGGCAGGTCCTCGGGATAGCTGATCGGTGGCAGCGGATTGCGCACGCGCGGCGCGCGCGGCGCCCTGGCGTCGTCGCGCGGTGGACGTGGCGCACGTTCGGCGCGCTCGCCCTGCGGTGCACGCTCGGCACGCTCGCCCTGCGGCTGGCGCGGCTGGCGTGGCTCGCGTGGCTGCCCGTCCTGCGCCGGCCTGTCTTTTGCACTACGCTCGCCCTGCGGCTGACGTGGCTCGCGCGGCTGCGGCTTGTCCTGCGCGCCGCGCTCGTTCTGCGGCCGCGGCGCACGCTGCGCGCGGCGCTCGCCCTGCTCGCCGCCCTGCGCTTGCGCACCGCCCTCGCCCGCATGCCGGCGTTCGCCTTTCGTCTGCAAACGCCCGTCCGGCGTCTGCGTCATCGGCGCGCGCAACTCGCCGCCGGCACGCTCGCGCCGCGGGTTCGATTCGGATGGAGAAGATGCTGCGCGCGCCGCGTCCGGCGAAGGCTTGTTACTCTGTTCAGACATTGTTTTTACGAGGTATTTGGTGCGCAAGTCGCGCAGCGAATTATAATGCGGCAAATGGAAAACCCTACCCAATTCGTCCAGTGGCTGCGCTCTGTCGCGCCGTATATTCATGCATTTGGCGGCAAGACTTTCGTCGTCGCTTTCCCGGGTGAACTCGTGGCCGCCGGCGCCCTGCCGGTGCTGGCGCAAGACCTGTCCCTGCTGGTCGCACTCGGCATTCGCATCGTGCTGGTGCACGGTTCGCGTCCGCAGGTGGCCGAGCAGCTCGGCCTGCGCAATGTCGAAGGCCGCTTCCATAACGGCGTGCGGATCACCGACACCGCCGCCATGGAATGCGCCAAGGAAGCCGCCGGCGAACTGCGTCTCGACATCGAGGCCGCCTTCAGCCAGGGCTTGCCGAACACGCCGATGTCGAACGCCCAGATCAGCATCGTGTCGGGTAACTTCGTGATCGCCCGCCCGCTCGGCGTGATCGACGGCGTCGACTTCGAACTCACCGGCATGACGCGCAAGATCGCGGCCGACAAGATCGCACCGATCCTGCAAACCGAAGACAACCTGGTGCTGCTGTCGCCGCTGGGCTTCTCGCCGACCGGCGAGGTGTTCAACCTGACGATGGAAGACGTGGCCGCCTCGGCCGCCATCGCCCTCCACGCCGACAAGCTGATCTACATTACCGAAACGCCGATGATGACGGATGCTGCCGGCGCCGAGATCCGCGAATTGTCGTCGCACCAGGCCGAAGCCGTGCTGCAGGCCGGCTTCCTGCCGCAGGATGCGTCGTTCTACCTGCAGCACGCCATCAAGGCCTGCAACAGCGGCGTCGACCGCGCCCACATCGTGCCCTTCCAGATGGACGGCTCGGCCCTGCTCGAACTGTTCACCCACGACGGCGTGGGCACCATGATCAGCCACGAGAACCTGGAAAGCCTGCGCCAGGCCACAATTGAGGACGTTGGCGGAATTATCAAGCTCATCGAACCACTGGAAGCCGACGGCACCTTGGTCTATCGTGGCCGCGAGCTGATCGAACGCGAGATCGACCAGTTCTCGGTGATCGAGCACGATGGCGTGATCTTCGGCTGCGCGGCGCTCTACCCGTTCCCGGACGCGAAGATGGGCGAGATGGCCTGCCTGACCGTGAACCCCGACGTCCAGGCCCAGGGCGACGGCGAGCGCATCCTGAAGCACATGGAAAACCGCGCGCGCGCCGCCGGGCTGACCAAGCTGTTCGTGCTGACCACGCGCACCGCGCACTGGTTCAAGAAGCGCGGCTTCCAGCCGGCCACCGTCGACGACCTGCCGAAGGACCGCGCCCACATGTATAACTGGCAGCGCAAGAGTCAGATTTTCATCAAGACTTTATAATCTCGGTTTTAGAACCTCAAATAAACCGTCGCGAGCGGCAGCAATGTTGGCCGAGAAGCGCAGCTGTACGGTTGTACAGCGAGCATCGCAGGCCGACAGTGCAACGCGCAGCAGGTTTGTTTGAGGTTCCCTTTACTCACGAATTTCAGGAGCACAACCATGGCCCGCACCGTCAACTGCATCAAACTCAAGAAGGAAGCCGAAGGCCTGGACTTCCCGCCCGTGCCAGGCGAAATGGGCAAGAAGCTCTACATGCAGGTTTCGAAAGAAGCCTGGCAGGCATGGCTGAAGCACCAGACCATGCTGATCAACGAAAACCGCCTGAACCTGGCCGACGACCGCGCGCGCAAGTACCTGGCCACGCAGATGGAAAAGCACTTCTTCGGCGAAGGCGCGGACCAGGCTGTCGGCTACGTGCCGCCGACCGCGTAATCAGAGATCGAGTCCCAGCTGCTCGCCCCCTTCGGGCGGGTAGATGATGCGGGTGCCCTCCACCTGCGCGAACGGCGTCAGCTTGTGCGGACGCCGTTTTTGTTTGCCGATGATGTCTTCCACCTCCACCCCGCGCACCAGCAGCGCATCGCCCACCAGCGAACGGTGGCAGCGCCAGGGCACGGCTTCGGCGCACATCAGGGCGCAGCGCGTGGTCTCGGCCAGGTCGACCACCAGGTCCACGTTCCTGTTGAATTCCGGCGTCTGCATGTAGTCCGCGTAGCCCTGGAACGAGGTATTGCGCCAGCCGCCGTTGGGCGAATCCGGGCGCGGACGGCGCAGCCCGCCCAGGCCGGGAATCTGGCGGTAGGCGATGCCGGCTTCCTTCAGCGAGGCCGGCAACTGGTCTTGCCCGAACTGCGGATTGTGGCGCGACTTGGGAACGGTGCGGATATCGAGCACGCACTCGACCTCGTTCAGGCGCAGCAGCTCGATGAATTCCTCGATGGACTGGTTCGAATGGCCGATGGTGCAGACGGTGTGCGTGCTCACGGGGGTCTCCGGCGGGTAGGAGTCCTATTGTCGCGCAGGTGCGCGAACGGCAGCGCAAAGTAGCAAGGTAGGGTGGGCACTTGTGCCCACGCGGTAGAACATCAGATGATCGTACTGCTTCGCGAAGCGGTGGGGTGTACGAGAGTACGACCGCGTGGGCACAAGTGCCCACCCTACACGGTTTCGGCTGCGCGCTTCGACGCCTTCACCGGTGCCTTGTACCCCAGCACCACACCCTGCGCCAGCACCAGCGCCACATATCCCACCAGCTCGCACAACTCTTCCAGCACCTGCGAATGCGCCACCCAATCGCGCGCAAACGCCGGCACATGTCCTTCCCCGAAGGTCGAGCCGAGCGCGGCGCCGAGCACCACGAGCACGCACATCCAGGGGAAGCCGCCGCCCACGATCACACGCTTCAGGTAGCGGTGCACGCCATGACGCCAGCCGGTCACGAACGACGCCAGCACCAGCAAGCCGGCAATCGCCGGCACCAGCGGCCGGTAAGGCAGCACGCGCGACGAGAACACCGGCCCTTCGGGTCCGAAGCCCAGCGGCGGCAGGAACACGGCGCCCCAGCTCAGTTCGCGGCTGGCCAGCAGGAACCAGACCGGCACTGCGCACAGGCCCAGCATGGCGGCGCCGTCTCTCGGGCCGCGCAGCCAGGCACGGCCCGCCAGCACCAGGCCGGCCAGCAAGACCACTACCTGGGCATTTTCGATGATCCCGTTTTCCCAGCTCCATGCCAGCGGAATGACGAGCGACAGCGGATAACAGAGCAACAGGCACAGCAGCAAGACGCGCTGCAGGCCGACAAACGATTTGGTATGCATGAAGAAGTACGCCGGATCAGGCTTCTACCGTACGCGCACCGGCCAGCGCCGGCGCCTTGAAGCGCAGCAGCACGCTTTGCGCCGTCACCATCGCCAGGTAGCCCACGCATTCGGCCATCTCTTCCAGCACTTCCGAACGCTTGACCAGGTCGCGCGCGAAACTCGGCAAGTGGCCTTCGCCGATGGTCGAGCCGAGCGCGGCGCCGAGCACGATGAGCACGCACAGCCAGGGGAAGGCGCGGTGCGCGACGATATTCTTGAGGTGGCGGTGCACGCCGCGGCGCCAGCCAATGGCCAGGGACGCCAGCACCAGCAAGCCGGCCACGAAGGGGACCGCCGGCCGGTAGGGCAGGATGCTCGACGAGTAGACCGGACCGTCGGGGGTAAAGCCCAGCGGCGGCAGGAACACGGCGCCCCAGCTCAGTTCGCGGCCGGCAAGGATCATCCAGATCGGAATCGCGCACAGGGCCAGCGCCGAGCGCACATCGTTCGGGCCGCGCAGCCAGGCGCGCGCGGCAAAGAACAGGCCGGCCAGCAAGACCACGACCTGGGTATTTTCCACGACGCCGTTTTCCCAGCCCCAATCCACCGGCACCATGCGCGAGAGCGGATAGCAAAGGAAGAGGCACAGCAGCAGGAAACGCTGGAGGTAGATGCGGCGTGGGTCGATCCGGTCGAATTGGGCGGAAAGTGGATTCATGGATAAAAGGAGGAATCGGCAGGCCGAAGAGCCCGCCAAAAATGACTGGTCAGTCACTAAACCTGCCAATATACACGATTCATTCGGAGGCTTCACATCGACTTGCGCCTCGGCAAGCATCAGGAAAGCAACAGCCTTCCCGAAGCCGGCACGGTCTTACATCTTGCGGCACTGGCGCAGCTCGCAGCGCGCCATGAACACCTTGCCGTCGGCACATTGCATGCGGTAGACCTCGACCGGTCCTTCCGCGGTCACCAGCCCGGCGCCGCCGGTGCCAAGGCAGGCATGTTGCCGCGCCAGCTGCTCGACCGTGTTCGACGACACGCCCACCCGGTAGGGAACGCGCTCGATCGGCACGCCATTCGCGTCGGCCAGGCCCGCCGCGGGGGCACGGCTGGACGCCGGCGCCGCGGCCGCCGGCATGGGACTGGACCTGAACATCGCGCAGCCACCCACCAGGACCAGGGCCGTCAGCGCCAGCAGTCGTTTCATCGCGTCTCCGTGGAATGAACAGTCAGGATCAGAAGGACAGGGTCTTGACGCCGTCGGCGGTGCCGAGCAGGCAGACGTTGGCGCCGCGCTGGGCGAACAGGCCGACCGCGATCACGCCGACGATGCCGTTGATCTGGGTTTCCAGCGCCACCGGATCGGCGATCGCCAGGCCGGCCACGTCGATGATCTCGCCGCCGTTGTCGGTGATGAAGGCATCGGTGCTGCCTGGCTTGGTGCGCAGGCGCGGCTGGCCGCCGAGCGCCGCCAGCCGGCGGATCACGGCCGCGCGCGCCATCGGGATCACTTCCACCGGTAGCGGGAAGTTGCCGAGCGTCGGCACCAGTTTCGAGCCGTCGGCGATGCACACGAATTGCTTCGACACCGAGGCGACGATCTTTTCGCGCGTGAGGGCCGCGCCGCCGCCCTTGATCATCGCGCCTTCGTCGGTGATCTCGTCGGCGCCGTCGATGTAGACGGCAATCGATTCGACCTCGTTCAGGTCGAACACCGGAATGCCGTGGCCGCGCAGGCGCGCCGCGGTGGCTTCCGACGACGCGACGGTGCCCTTGATGCGGTCCTTGATCTTCGCCAGCTCGTCGATGAAGAAGTTGGCCGTCGAGCCGGTGCCCACGCCGATGATTTCGCCCTCGACCACGTAGTCGATGGCGGCGCGTGCAACGGCTTGCTTGAGTTCGTCCTGAGTCATGATGATTCGCCTGGATTGGTAATGGATAAATCGGTAATGAGGGTGACATTCTAGCGGATCGCCCCGCCCTTCTTCCGCCTTTCGGCCGGCGCGCCGCCCGGTTCCTGCGCGCCGGCGGCGTGCATATCCGAATTCGCCGCATGCATATCCATAATGCATTGCCGAAACGACAAAAATCTCCGACACTGTTCAAGATTAATCTCTGGCATCGGATTTTGACAGGCAGAACGGAATGAAGATCTTCACGAAGAAACGGGTCATCGTAGCCGCCCTCCTCCTCGGCGCCGGCGCCGTGGCCCTCGCCGTCGCCAGCCGCGGCAAGGAACCGAAGGTGCCGCCGCTGGCTTACCGCGTGGCCACCGTCGACACCGGCAGCATCACCCACACCGTTACCGCCACCGGCACCATCAACCCGGTCGCGCTGATTAACGTCGGCTCGCAGGTCTCGGGCACGGTGGTCGAGCTGAAGGCCGACTTCAACGACCGCGTGAAGAAGGGGCAGGTGCTACTGAAGCTCGACCCCACCATCTTCAACGCCCAGGTCGGCCAGGCGCGCGCCAGCCTGGCCTCGAGCCAGGCCTCGCTCAGCCTGGCCCAGTCCAACTACGAACGCAACCGCCAGCTGGTGGCGCAGAATTTCGTGTCCGGCTCGGCACTCGACCAGTCGCGCCGCGAGCTCGACGTGGCGCGCGCCAACATCCTGCTGGCCAAGGCCCAGGTCGACCGCGCCCAGGCAGACCTCGACAACAGCGTGATCCGCAGCCCGATCGACGGCGTGGTCATCAAGCGCACCATCGACCTGGGCCAGACCGTCGCCGCCTCGTTCAACACGCCGAACCTGTTCCAGATCGCCCAGGATCTCACCAAGATGCAGATCGACACCAGCGTCTCGGAAGCCGACGTCGGGGCGCTGAAGAGCGGCCTGGCCGGACGCTTCGTGGTCGATGCCTATCCGAACCGCGAGTTCAACGCCACCATGCGCCAGTTCCGCCTGGCGCCGAACGTGGTCCAGAACGTGGTCACCTACAACGTCGTGCTCGACGTCGACAACACCGACGAACTGCTGAAGCCCGGCATGACGGCCCAGGTGCGCCTGGTGGTCGACAACCGCCCGAAGGCGCTGCGCATCCCGACCGCGGCGCTGCGCTTCCGCCTGTCCGACGAGGAGCAGGAAAAGGAACGCAAGGCCGAGCGCGAAAAGCAGGATGCGAACAAGACCGCGGCTGCGGTCCCGGCCGCGGCGCCGGACGACGACCTGGCGCTGCAGGACCGCAGCGACACTGCGCGCGTCTTCAAGATCTACAAGCTCGACGCCCGCAACCAGCCCAAGCCGGTGGACGTGCGCATCGGCCTGTCGAACTTCCGCTATACCGAGATCGTGAGCGGCGACCTGAAGGCGGGCGAGCGCGTGGTCACGCGGTCGCTGGCGCCAAGCCAGGGCATGTGATGCATCAGGCCCTGATTGACATCCGCGCCGTCACCAAGAGCTACTTCTCCGGCAGCGTCGAAACCCCGGTGCTGTTCGGCGTCGACTTGCAGGTCGAGCGCGGCGACTTCATCGCGGTAATGGGTCAGTCGGGTTCCGGCAAGTCGACCCTGATGAACATCCTCGGCTGCCTGGACCAGGCGACCGGCGGCGACTACCTGCTCGATGGCGCCGATACCCGGGCATTGAGCCGCGCCCAGCTGGCCGAGATCCGCAACCGCACCATCGGCTTCGTGTTCCAGAGCTTCAACCTCATCAAGCGCATGAGCGTGGCCGAGAACGTGGCGCTGCCGCTGATCTACGCCGGCGTGCCGCGCGGACGCGCACTGGCCAAGGCCGCGACCGAACTCGAACGGGTGGGCCTGGCCGGCTTCGGCAAGCGCACGCCGAACCAGCTCTCGGGCGGCCAGCAACAGCGCGTGGCGATCGCGCGCGCCCTGGTGGGCGACCCGCCGCTGATCCTCGCCGACGAGCCGACCGGGAACCTCGACACGCAAACCAGCGACGAGATCATGCGCGGGTTCCAGGCATTGAACCGCGAACGCGGCATAACCATCGTGCTGGTCACCCACGAACCCGACATCGCGGCCTGGAGCCGGCGCCTCGTGCGCCTGAAGGATGGCCGCGTGCTGTACGACGGCCCGGCCGGGGAAGGCTTGCGCCAGCTGGCCGCCAGCCATGAGCACCTGGCGCATGCGCCAGGCCAGGGGAGCGATGCATGAAGCTCCTGCAAGTGATCGTCGAAGCCTTTCGCTCGATGGCGGCAAACCGCCTGCGCACCGCCCTGACCATGCTCGGCATCGTGATCGGCATCGCCTCGGTGGTGCTGATGCTGGCCCTGGGCGACACCATGCAGCGCTTCATCGCGAAGGAACTGCAGGCGCTGGGCACCAACATGGTTTATGTGTTCCCGGGCGGCGACCGGACCCAGGCCGAGCGCATGCGCAGCGGCGCCGCGCCCTCGCTGACGCTGGCCGACGCCGAGGCCCTCGGCCGCCTGCCGAGTTTGGCGGGCGCCGCGCCCGCGCTGCAGGGCAGCTTCAAGCTCGCGGCCGGCAACGAGACGTCGTCGAGCCTGGTGTTCGGCGTGACGCCGGCCATGTTCAAGATCCGCAACTGGAAGATCGACCAGGGCAGCATGTTCACCGACGACGACGTGCGCGCCGCCTCGCGCACCGTGGTCATCGGCCAGAAGGTGGCCGACCAGTTCTTCTACCGCCTCGACCCGCTGGGGCGCTACCTGCGCATCGAGAACGTGGCGTTCCAGGTGGTGGGCGTGCTGCAGGGCGAAGGGCGCCAGATCGACGGCGGCGACTTGTCGGAGATGGTGCTGGTGCCGATCACGGCGGCGCGCGCCTACATGGTGCGCGGCCCCTTCCCCGACAACGTGCACTACATCGCCGCCCAGGGCCGCTCGGAAGCGCTGATGAACGACGCGGTCGAGGACATGAAGGAAGCGCTGCGCGACCGCCACCGCATCAAGCTCGACGACCCGGACGACTTCCGCGTGCAGAACATGGCGACCTTCGCCGCCACCGGCGCCAAGATCAGCACGGGGATTGCCCTGCTGCTGGGCGTGATCGGCGGGATTTCGCTGCTGGTGGGCGGGATCGGCATCATGAACATCATGCTGGTCTCGGTGACCGAGCGCACCCGCGAGATCGGCATCCGCATGGCGATTGGCGCCAAACCGCGCGACATCCTGCTGCAGTTCCTGGTCGAGGCGGTAGTGATCTGCCTGGCCGGCGCCGCGGTCGGCATCGCGATTGCGGCGGCGGGCGCGGCGGCCGTCACTGCCTTTGCCGACTTCGAGGTGGCGGTCGGCCTGAAGGCCGTGATCGTGGCCTGCGCCTTTGCCAGCGCGGTCGGCGTGTTCTTCGGCTTCTATCCGGCGCGGCGGGCCTCGCGCCTGCTGCCGGTCGATTGCCTGCGCCACGAATAATTATCCAACAACGAACCTGGGGATCTGCATGCGCTTCACACTGCTTTCGCGCCGTACCTTCATCGCCACCGCCCTGGCTGCCGGCGCCGCCCTGCCGCTGACGAATGCGCTGGCCGCGCCTTTCGCCTCGGAACGCATCACGGTGCGTACCGAAGGTTCCGGTCCGGACGTGGTCCTGATCCCCGGCCTGAATTCCTCGCCGCGCACCTGGGCCTCGACGGTCGCCGCCGTGCCGGGCTACCGCTACCACCTGGTGCAGGTGTCGGGCTTCGCCGGCCAGCCGGCGGGCGCCAACAAGGAAGGCAACGTGGCCGCGCCGGTGGCCGAGGAGATCGCACGCTACATCAAGGAAGCGGACCTGAAGGGGCCGGCCGTGATCGGGCACTCGATGGGCGGCACCATCGGCATGATGCTGGCCGCGCGCCATCCGGACAGCTTGTCGCGCCTGATGGTGGTCGACATGTTCCCCTACCTCGGCATGTTCTTCGCCGGCCCGGGCGCGGGCCCCGACAAGGTGACGGCGGTGGCCGACCAGGTTGCCGCCGGCATGCGCGCGGCCTCGCCGGAGCAGCGCCGTACGAACGCCAACGCCACCATCGCCGGCATGGTCGATACCGAATCGATGCGCGCCGGCGCGGTAAGCGATTCAATGAGCAGCGACGCCGACGTGGGCATCCGCGCCTATCGCGAGCTGATCGTCACCAACCTGATTCCCGAGCTGGCGAAAATCACGGTGCCGGTGACGGTGCTCTACGTCCAGCCGAAGACGGTGCCGATCCCGGCCGCCCAGTTCGACGCCGCCTACAAGGGCGCGTATTCGCCGGTAAAGGCGCTGACCCTAACGCGCATCCCGGACAGCGCCCACTTCATCATGTGGGACCAGCCGGCGCGCTTCCAGGCAGAGATGAAGACCTTCCTGAACGCCCGGTAATGCAGCCACTCCTGCTGCGCTTGCGCTATCTGCGCAGCCGCGAAGCGCTGGCGACCGTCGTCCTGCCGGCGATGATCGCCTGGGCGTGGTGGGCCAAGGGAGTCGATGTCGCCTGGCCCCTGCGCACCGCTGCGCTGGCCCTGTTCACCTGGATCCTGGCGCAGGGCACGCTGTACTGGCACCTGAAACTGCGCGCAATCGAGAACGACATCGCACTGCCGCCCTGGTTCCCCCTGGTGTACCGCGGCTTCAAATGGTCGAACCTGATCGCCATCGGTGTCATGCTGGCGGTACTGCTGCTGGCCGACCGGGATGCCTTGACCAACGCCGATCTCGGCTGGACACTGGCCCTGCTCGCGGGCGCCGTGCTGGAGCAGATCAACTATTTCCATTACCAGCTGATGTACGACACGCGCGCCGCGTTTGCTTACCTGCTGCGCCATCGCCGGCTGCGCAAGGCGGCGCTCGGCATCGATATCGTCCGCTCGGCCGCAAAGCCGGCACGTATGGCGCCGGTCTAGGCTACTCGTCATGTACTCGCATGTGTTCGTGGGTGTCGCCGATTTCGAACGCGCCCTGCCATTTTATGCGGCGCTGATGGACGTCCTCGGCAATCCCCTGCGCTTCTGCGACCGCGAGCGGCCATGGGCGGGCTGGCAATCGGAGCCGGGGCCGCGTCCCCTGTTCCTGATCGGCGCGCCGTATGACCGGATGGCGCATGCCGCGGGCAATGGCCAGATGGTGGCATTCATGGCCGCCAGCCGGGCGATGGTGGATGCGGCGCATGAGGCGGCGGTGCGGCATGGCGGCGCAACCGAAGGCGCACCTGGCCTCAGGCCGGAATACCACGCGCATTATTACGCGGCCTATGTCAGGGACCCGGACGGTAACAAGCTGTGCGTCGTATGCCATGACCCAGAATCAGCCTGACCGGAGTCGATTCCTTTCATATTCATCTGTATTCGCGGATATTCATCTTTCAAGTCATGCATGAATGGCAAAGAATATGACTTTCCCATCAATAAAAGGAAAGCGGGTTATGAACTTTGGCGAACGACTGAAACAGATCCGAACCGAGAAAGGACTCACCCAGCCGCAGTTTGCGCAGGCGGCAGGCATCGAGCAATCCTATTTGTCGAAACTGGAAAACGATAAATCCGTGCCCTCGGCCGAGATGTTTTCCACCATCCTCGCCGGCTTGGGAATGGACGAGGCAAGCTTCCTGAAGGAGGTCGACAGGGACGTGCTGTCGACGACGCTCAACCATATTCCCGCCGTGACCCGGTTCACCACGGCGGCAAGCGTCACCCAACTGAAGGATTCGAAGAAGTGGCTGGTTGGTTCCGGCGCGGCCTGGATACTCGGCTTTGCCCTGATGCTGGCCGCGAACGACGGCATTTTCTTTTCCAACAAAATCTACAAATACACCTCGCCCGGCGTGATTCTCAACGGCGAGCCGGAAAACATCTTCGAGAAGCACGACGAAATCGTGGCCCTGAAGATGGCGGCCGGACTCCTGACGCAACCGGAAACGTCGAAGCAGATGGCGGTCTTCCGCAGCGACCGGGCGCGGCCCATGACCGTGGAGTGGCCGGAGAGCCGCGGCACCGTGTATGGCGAGCCGGCGCAAAACGGCCGCCGCCGCTTCGACCTGATCGATACCAGATATGTGCAGGCGCCCGCTAACCGCCTCCTGCAATACATCGGCGCGATCGTGCTGGCCAGCGGTTTCGTCGGTCTGTTCCTGGAATGGCGCCTGCGCCGCCTGAAAACCAAGTTACGTTGATTCGCCAACCCAAGGAGAAACCATGTCGCAGATTCGCACTTTTCTGACCGGCGCAGCCACCATGGCCGCCGCCCTGGCCGCCATCGTCACGCTCACCGGCGCCAAACTCCCCGCCCAGCACGCCAGCTTCGACGAGATTACCGTGGGCCGCATCAACATCGTCGAGCCGGACGGCACCAAGCGCATCATCCTGTCGAACAAGGCGCAGTTCCCCGGCGACTTCCTGCAAGGGAAGGAAGGCGCCCGCCCCGACCGGCGCGACGTTGCCGGCATGTTGTTCATTAACGAAGAAGGCACGGAAAACGGCGGCCTGATCCAGAAAGGCAGCATCGGCGCCGACGGCACGATCGCCTCCGGCCTGTCGCTCACCTTCGACCGATTCCGCCAGGACCAGGCCATGCAGCTCCTCAACAACGACAGCGCCAGCCACCAGATGACGGGCATCCGCATCAACGACGTCCCGAACTTCCAGACGACGTCGATAGACGACTTCGCACGCTTCCGCGAGGAAGCCGGCAAGCTGCCGCAGGCGCAGCAGCAGGCGTACTGGACAAAACTGTCCGAACAGGGCCGCCTCAACAAGAACCGCATCTGGCTCGGGAATACCGGCGACAAGGGCTCGTCGCTGCAGCTGAAGGACGCGCAGGGACGGATACGCATGCTGCTCCTGGTCAGCGCCGACGGCAAGGCCGAGATCCGCATGCTCGACGAACAGGGCAATGTCAGCAAGTCGATCACGCCAACGTCGAAGGACTAACGTCAGCCAGACCTGACCGCGGCCCTTGCCCTGCCTGCTTGCATCCGTCCCCCGCCTTCCTATCATGAAGGTTCGTCAACGAACCGTTGCGGAGGGATGCGATGAACACCGTAGGGGTAAACGAACTGCAGGAACTCCAGGCCGCCATCCGTGGCAGCCTGCTGCTGCCGGGCGAGCCGCAGTACGACGCCGCCCGCGCGATCTGGAACGCGATGATCGACAAGCGCCCGGCCATGATCCTGCGCTGCGCCGGTGCGGCCGACGTGCGCGCCGGCGTCAACTTCGCGCGCGAGCACGGCCTGCCGCTGGCGGTGCGCGGCGGCGGCCACAACATCGCCGGCAGCGCGCTGGTGAACGACGGCATCGTGATCGACATGAGCGCGATGCGCTCGGTGCAGGTCGCGCCCGATGCCAGGCGCGCCTGGGTCGAGGGCGGCGCCACCCTGCGCGACTTCGACCACGAGGCCCAGGCCTACGGGCTGGCGACGCCGCTCGGCATCAACTCCAGCACCGGCGTCGGCGGCCTGACGCTGGGCGGCGGCTTCGGCTGGCTCACACGCAAGCATGGCATGACGGTCGATAACCTGGTGGCGGCCGACATCGTCGTCGCCAGCGGCGAACGCCTGCACGTCGACGGCGCGCACCATCCCGATTTGTTCTGGGCGCTCCGCGGCGGCGGCGGCAACTTCGGCGCCGTCACCAGCTTCGAATTCGCGCTGCATCCGGTCGGCCCGACCGTTACGGCCGGGTTGATCGTGTTCCCGGGATCGCAGGCCGGGCTGGTGCTGAGGAAGTACCGCGATTACGCCGAGGCGCTGGGTCCGGACCTGTCGCTGTGGGCGGTGCTGCGCAAGGCGCCGCCGCTGCCCTTCCTGGCCGAGACCGTGTACGGCACCGACATCGTGGCCCTGGTCTTCTTTTCGCCGCAGCCTTCGCACGAGGTCGAAAGCGCGATCGCCGAGGTGCGCGCCTTTGGCGAGCCGCTGGGCGAACACGTCGGCGCCGTGCCTTATACGGCCTGGCAGCAGGTCTTCGATCCCTTGCTGATTCCGCCGGCGCGCAATTACTGGAAGTCGCACAACTTCAATACGCTGAGCGACGCCGCGCTCGACGTGGTCACCAGCTATGCGGGCAAGCTGCCGTCCGCGCACAGCGAAATCTTCCTGGGCCTGCTCGGCGGCGCGGCAAATACCCATGCGCCGGACGAGATGGCCTATCCGCACCGCGCGGCGCTGTATGCGATGAACGTGCACACGCGCTGGCTCGACCCGCAGGACGACGCCCGCTGCCTGGCCTGGGCGCGCGAGTTCTTCCAGGCGGCGGCGCCGCATGCGGCCGGCGGCGTGTACATCAACTTCCTCAACGAGGACGAGGTCGACCGCATCGCGGAAGCCTACGGCCCGAACTACGCGCGGCTGAAGGAGATCAAGGCGAAGTACGACCCGGACAACCTGTTCCGCAGCAACCAGAACATCCGGCCCGGCGGGTAAAGGCATCGCGCGCCAGCGGATTGCGCCGTGGATTAGTATGGACGGACCGCTTGTCATCCGATCCGGAAGAAGCAGCCATGATGCGCCTGCCCGACTTCATCATTGCCAACATCGAGGCGATACTCGACGACTGGGAGCGCTATGCCATGCAGATCCCGGCGGCGCAGGAGATGGACAAGGATGCGCTGCGCGACCATGCCCGCGAGATGCTGGAAACGATCGTCCGCGACCTGGACACGCCGCAAACGCTTGACGAGCAGAAGCAGAAGTCCGAAGGCGCCGGGCCCGGCAAGGGAAACGAGGGCAAGGAGGAAAGCGCAGCGCAGAAGCATGCCACGGCCAGGATGAAGGCGGGATTCACCGTCGAGGACCTGGTGTCGGAATTTCGCGCGCTGCGCGCCACCGTGTTGCGGCATACCGGGCGCGCGGCCGACACCGAATACCGCACCCACCTCGACGACCTGACCCGCTTCAACGAGGCGATCGACCAGGCGGTTGCCGAGTCGCTTGCGCGGCACTCGTCCATGATCCGCAAATCCCAGGATGTCTTCCTCAGCATCCTGGGACACGATTTGCGCAATCCGCTCGGCGCCGTGACCATGTCGGCCCAGTACCTGATGGGCAGCCAGGGCCTCGAAAGCCGCCATATCAAGGCCGCGGCGATGATCTACAACAGCAGCAAGCAGATGAACACCCTGATCGGCGACCTGCTCGACTTTACCCGGACCCGGCTCGGCCAGGGCATGCCCATGAAGCCGGCAGCGGCGAACATCGCCGAGGTCGCGCGGCAGGCCGTGGCCCAGGCCTGCGCCTTTCATCCCGAGCACCGCATCAGGCTGGAGATGACGGGGCAGCTCGACGGCCATTGGGACGCGGCGCGCATCGGCCAGGTCTTCTCCAACCTGATCGGCAACGCGGTCAAGCATGGCAGCATGGAAGCGCCCATCGACGTGGTCCTGAACGGCGACGACGCCAGCGGGATCGTGGCGACCGTGCACAATGGCGGCGAGCCGATACCCGAGGACGACCTGCCCCGCATCTTCGAGCCGCTGTGCCGCGCATCCACGTCATCGCACCAGGCACGCAACGATTCCGGCCTGGGGCTCGGGCTGTTCATCGCCCGCGAAATCGTCCAGGGGCATGGCGGCGCCCTCACCGTCGACTCGTCCGCGCAAGACGGCACCACCTTCAGCGTGCACCTGCCGCGTGCGCGCCATGGCGCCTGACGGCGGCGCTCAGCGCGGCTTGTCCAGCCAGGCGCGCAGGCCGTGCGTGAACACGAGGGGAAACACGCTGGCGTGGTCTTCGCCCGGGAAGACCTCGAGCCGCGTGCGCAGGCTTCGATAGCGGCGGCTCGTCAAGGCCGAATCGAATTCCTTCAGGTCGGCCACCATGTCGGCGTCTTCTTCCGAACGCGAACGGCGCTTGCCCGGCGCCAGCGTCTCGCGCCCGCCGATACCGAAGTAGACCGAGGCCGGCAAGTCGCGCTGCGCCCTGGCGTACGCCTCTTCGCGCGCGAACAGCACGCCGCGGTCGAACCACAGCGAAGGGCTGCCGAGGATGTAGTGCTCGAAGGTGGCCGGCTTCGTCAACAGGATCTCCAGCCCGAGCAGGCTGCCGTAGGAATGGCCGACGAAGGCCTTGCGCCGCATGTCGGCCCGGTACTGCGCGGCGATCAGGGGGAACACCTCGCCGGCGATGAAGCGGCCATAGGCGCCGGCTTCGCCAAAGGCGGGGGCGCGGCCCGGCATGTCCGACGTATAGGTTTGCAAACGCGGCGTGGAGGGCGTGTAGTCGCGGCGGCGGCTGTAGCCGGGCGTGTCGCCCTTCGCGTACGACAGGCCGACCACGATCGCTTCTTCCATGCCGGCGTGCTTGGCGAGGCGGCTGGCGATGGCGCGCGCCACCGGAAAGGCGTAGTCGGCGTCGGTGACGAACAGCACCGGGTAGCGGCGCTGCGACCTTCCGTAGGATTCGGGCAGCGCCACCAGCAGCTGGTAGTCGCGCTTCAGGCTGGCGGAGTGGATGTCGCGCACCTCGGTGCCGTCCAGCTGATACGGCAAGGGCGCGGCGGCGGCGCCCAGGCAGAACAGGAAAGCCGATGCGAGGATCAGTCGTTTCAAAGGGTGCTCCTGAAAGTGTCGGTATGCGTTGAATTCTGCCGTGCCGCCTGCCTGGCGGCAGCAGCGCAGGGATGAAAACCCGGTTTCGTGTGACGGCCGGGGCAGCGGCAGCGGTCCAACAATTGTTGCCACTGTTATACTTTTGTCGATGAAGGATCGCTCACAACCTGCCCCCATCGCCCCTGTATCCGCCGCCCGGACCATCGCCCTCGCGCTGCTGCTATGGACGGCGATCAGCATGCTCGGCGCGCTGCAAACCTACAGCGACAACCTGCGCGGCGGCATCGACAGCCATTACCCCGCCCTGCTCGCCACCTGGTTCCTCGAATACGCGGTGCCGCTGATCGTGCTCAGCGCCGGCCTGTCGCTGGCGCTGTCGCGCTGGCCCGGCCTCACCGAGCGGCCGCGCCACGTGTTCGCCCTCTTCCTCGGCCTGGTGCTGGTGTTCCAGCCCGCGCAATGGACCTGGATGGCGTGGATGCGCGGCTACCTCGATATCGCCAGCCTCGGCGACGTCTGGCAGTTGCTGCGCAAGATGCTGCTGGTCGGCTGGTTCTCGGCCACTGGCACCTTTGCCGCCGTCCTTGCCCTGCATACCTGGCGCCGCGCGCGCGAACGCGAACTGGCCTGGCAGCGCTCGCAGACCGACATGCTGCACCTGCGCCTGGCGCTGGAAGAGCAGCGCATGCTGGCCCTGCGCGCCCAGCTCGAACCGCACTTCCTGTTCAACGCCCTGAACGCGATCAGCGCCCTGGTGCGCGGCGGCGACACGGCCCTGGCCCTGGGCGGCATCGGCCGCCTGAGCGAGCTGCTGCGCTATGCGCTGGCGGCCAGCACGCGCAGCAGCTCCACGGTGGCCGAGGAGCTGGACTTCGTGCGCGGCTACCTCGATTTGCAGCGCCTGCGCTATGGCGAGCGGCTACAGGTGCGCATCGAAGGCGATGGCCCCCTCCTGCACGACGCCGCCTGCCCGCCCCTGCTGCTGCAGCCGCTGATCGAGAACGCGCTGCGCCATGATCTCGATTGCCGCGCCGGCCCCGGCGACATCCGCTTGAGCTTCGCGCAGATGGGCAACGCCCTGGCGATCCGCGTCACCAACCCGGCCGGCCCCGGCACGCCGGCCAATCCCGGCGC
Source organism: Massilia sp. IC2-278 (assembly GCF_020708045.1). Lineage (GTDB taxonomy): Bacteria > Pseudomonadota > Gammaproteobacteria > Burkholderiales > Burkholderiaceae_D > Telluria. Next base: position 25,455 of record NZ_JAJFES010000015.1, on the reverse strand, counting down.
CGGGCTCGGGCTGGCCAACACGCGCGAGCGCCTGCGCCTGATGCACCCGGGCGCCTCGCTGCAGGCCGGGCTGCAGGGCGAACGCTTCGTTGCCGAAGTGCGCCTGCCGCTGGCCGGGGAGGACTAACATGCCCGTACGCTACCTGATCGTCGACGACGAACTGCCCGGCCGCAGCAACCTGCGCCTGGCGATGGACGCCCATCAGGACTGGCAGCTGGTGGCCGAATGCGCCAGCGCCGCAGAGGCGCGCACGGTCCTGGCCAGCCACGAGATCGACCTGGTCTTCCTCGACGTCCAGATGCCACAGGAATCCGGCCTGGTGCTGGCGCACGAACTGGCCCGCCTGCCTGAACCGCCGTTGATCGTTTTTGTGACCGCCCACAGCGCGCACGCAGTCGAGGCCTTCGAGGTCCACGCCCTCGACTACCTGCTCAAACCCGTCGACGATGCGCGGCTGGCCCAGGCCGTGGAACGCAGCGTGGCCCTGCTGCGCGGACGCCAGCGCGCGGCCTATGGCGCGGCCCTGCGCGACTATGCGCATGCGGGCAGGCCGGACCACCTCAACGTGCGCTCGGTCGGACGCATCGAGCGCATCGCCATCGATGAGATCTGCTGGGCCGCATCGGCCGGCAACTACGTCGAACTGCACCTGGCCGCGCGCAGCGTGCTGCACCGGATCACGCTGGGCAGCCTGGAAGCGCTGCTGGCGCCGGGCGCCTTCCTGCGCGTGCACCGCAGCGCCATCGTGCGGCGCGAGCAGATCGCGCGCCTGGACAGCAGCGGCGACGCCAGCTGGCGCCTCACGCTGCGCTGCGGCGCGGTGGTGGCCGTCAGCGAACGCCATCTCGATGCCGTGCGAGCGGCCATGTGACGAAACCCCGCGTGGGCGGGACGACGCTGCTGTTTGCGCCAGTCCGGCGCTCTTATACTATGAGGCCAGCCACCGCCAGAACGGAGCCATCGTGTCCATCCGCCGCCTCGCCATCGCCATTGTTTGTTCAGGCATCCTTCCCGCAGCAGCAGCAGCCACGCCGGACGCCGCCGCCATTCGCCGCATCGTCGACCGCGCCGTGCAGCCGCTGATGAAACAGCATGGCGTGCCCGGTATGGCGGTGGCCGTCACGGTCGACGGCCAGGCCCTGTTCTTCAACTACGGACTGGCCGCGACAGCGCCGGCCAGGCCAGTGAGCGAGCACACGCTGTTCGAACTGGGCTCGATCAGCAAGACCTTCACGGCCATGCTGGCCACCGATGCCGAGGCGCGCGGCAAGCTATCGCTCGACGACCATCCCGGCAAGTACCTGCCCGCCTTGCAGGGCAGCGCGCTCGACAAGGCCACGTTGCTCGACCTCGGTACCTATACCGCCGGCGGCCTGCCCCTGCAGGTGCCTGAGGAGGTGGAGGGCGAGGCGCAACTGCTGGCCTGGCTGGGCGCCTGGCAGCCGGACGCCGCGCCGGGTACGCAGCGCCGCTACTCGAACCCCAGCATCGGCCTGCTGGGAAGGATCGCCGCCACCGCGCTGCACACCGACTTCAGCGACGCACTCGAACGCGCGCTGTTTCCCAGGCTTGGCCTGCACCGCACTGCCATCCGCCTGCCGGCAGCGGCCATGCCCGACTACGCATGGGGCCACGACGACCAGGGCAAGCCGGTGCGGGTGAGTCCCGGAACCCTGGATGCGGAGAGCTATGGCGTGAAGTCGAACGCCGCCGACATGGTCCGCTACCTGCAGGCCAACATCGACCCTGCCAGCCTGGACAAAGCAACGCGCCGCGCCGTCGAAGGCATCCACATCGGCTACTACGCGGTGGGAACGATGGTACAGGGCCTCGGCTGGGAGCAGTACCGCGGCCCGCTCACCATGCAGCACCTGCTGGACGGGAACGCGGCGAGCATGATCCACGACGCCAATCCGGTGCGGAAGCTGACGCCGACGCCAGCGCCGCCCGGCACCCTGTTCAACAAGACCGGCTCCACGCGCGGCTTCGGCGCCTATGCGGCTTTCGTTCCCGAGCAGCGCATCGGTATCGTCATGCTGGCGAACAAAAACTACCCGATCCCCGCCCGCGTGGCGGCCGGCTATGCGATCCTCGACGATATCGCTTCGATCACCCGGCAGGACTCCGCTACCCGATGAACACCGGCACCCTGGCTCCGCAAGACGGCACGCGGCAGGCGGCCGCACATGCAGCGCCTGCGCGCAGCCGCAACGCCGGCATCGACTGCCTGCGCGGCCTGGCCATCCTGCTGGTGATCGTGCACCACCTCGCCCTGCCCTTCCGCCTGCCGCTCGGCCCCAGCCTGCTTGGCGAGTGGTGGCCGAAGCGCCTGGTCGACGCTGTCAGCTTCAACGGCTACGAAGCGGTGTTCGTGTTCTTCGTCATCTCCGGCTTCCTGATCACGACGCGCATCATCGACCGCGACGGCAGCCTGGAGCGCGTCGACCTGCGCCGCTTCTACGCCGCCCGCGCCAGGCGCATCCTGCCCCTGCTCGGGCTGGTCCTGGCGGTGCTGGCGGCGCTGGCCTGGCTGGGCGTGCCCGGCTTCGCGCCCGAGGGCGAACAATCGACCTTCGGCCTGCTGGCCTCGGCGCTCACCTTTACTTTCAATTTGTACGAAGGCCGCACCGGCTGGGCGCCGGCGGGCTGGGATGTCTTGTGGTCGCTGTCGATCGAAGAAGCGTTTTATCTCGGCTTCCCGCTGCTCTGCTTGTGGCTGCCGCGCCGCCTGCTGGTGGGCGTGCTGCTGCTGTGGGCGCTGGGGTTGTCGCCGCTGCGCGACCTGGTGCCGCCGCAGGACGAAGTCTGGCGCGAGAAGGCTTACCTGCCCGGCATGGCGGCGATTGCCTGGGGCGTGCTGGCGGCATTGCTGGCGCGGCGCTGGTCGCCGTCGCGAGGCCAGGCGCGGGCGATGGCCGTGTGCGGCGTGCTGTGCCTGGTGCTGGCCTTCGTGTGGAGCGACGTGGCCTGGCGCCACCTGTACAAGTCCGGCCTGTACTGGCTGTGCATCGGCGCCTGCTTGCTGCTGCTCGCCTTCCATGCGCATCCGCCGGCGCCACGGCGCGGCCTGGGCCCGCTGGCGCGCATGGGCGAGCTGAGTTACGAGCTGTATTTGTCGCACATGTTCGTGGTGCTGGCCGTGGTGGCCGGCTACCGCGCGCTGCTGGGCGAGGAGAACGCCTGGACCTTCGTCGTCTACCTGCCGGTCCTGCTGTTGTGCCGGGTGCTGGCCGGTGGGCTGGAAGCCCTGGCCGGACGCTTGGGCATGGCGGCGCCATCCGGCGCCGCGCGCTGAGCGGCCGGTCCCGGAACCGCGCTTAGAACTGCTCCCACTCGTCGGCACTGTCGGCCGCGTGCGCCAGCTTGCGGGTCGGCTTCGGTGCAGGCTGTTTGACGGCCCTGGCCGGCGCCGCCAACTGCTTCGCGGCGGCTTGCACCACGGGTTGCGCCACGGCTGGCGACGGATTCCCGGCCACCTGGAACACGCTCACCATCCCGGCCAGCTGGGCTGCCTGCTCCTGCATGGACTGCGATGCCGCCGCGGCTTCTTCGACCAGGGCGGCGTTCTGCTGGGTCACGACATCCATCTCGGCCACGGCGGTGTTGATCTGCTCGATGCCGACTTCCTGCTCGCTGCCGGCGGCGCTGATCTCGTCCATGATCTGGGTGACGCGGCGCACGCTGGCGACGATTTCCTGCATCGTCGTTCCCGCTTCGTTCACCAGCGCGCTGCCGGTGTAGACCTGTTCCACCGAATCGGTGATCAGCTGCTTGATATCCTTGGCGGCGCTGGCCGAGCGGTGCGCCAGGTTGCGCACCTCGGTGGCGACCACGGCGAAGCCGCGGCCCTGTTCGCCGGCGCGCGCCGCTTCCACGGCGGCATTGAGCGCCAGGATGTTGGTCTGGAAGGCAATGCTGTCGATGACGCCGATGATGTCGGCGATCTTGTCCGACGACTGGCTGATCGAGGCCATGGTGTCGACCACGCGCGAGACGATCTCGCCGCCCTGCACCGCGATCTGCGACGCCGAGCCGACCAGCTGGCTGGCCTGGCGCGCATTCTCCGAATTCTGGCGCACGGTCGAAGTCAGTTCCTCGAGCGAGGATGCCGTTTCTTCCAGGTTGGCGGCCTGCTGCTCGGTGCGGCTCGACAAATCGAGGTTGCCGGCGGCGATCTCGCCGCTGGCGGTGGCGATCGCGTCGCTGCCGCTGCGTACGCCGCGTACCGTGTCGGCCAGGCTGTCCTGCATCGCCGCCAGGCCGCGCATCAGTGCGCCCATCTCGTCCTTGCGGGTAGCATCGATGGTGTTGGTCAGCTTGCCGGCGGCGATGGCGTTGAAGTGGCCCAGGGCCTGCGTCAACGGCGTCATCACGGCGCGCAGCAGCAGCACGGTCGAGATCAGCGCCGCGAGCAGGCCAATCACAATGGCGGCGACCGAGAACGCCATGTTGCGGTGATAGGCCGCCTGGCTTTCCGTGTACTGCCGCGTGGCCGATTCGAGCTGGTAGGACGAGAGCTTTTCGGCGCTGTCGGTGTAGATGCGGAACAGGCGCGTGACTTCGCTCAGCATCAGGCGGTCGATCTCGGGCTGGTTCTTCTCACGCAGCGCCTTGATGGCGGCGCGGATGCCGTCCTTGACCAGGGCCTGGCGCGCGGCGTCGACCCCGTTCGCCATCGCCTGCTCGCCGTCGTCGAACGGCAAGGCGAGGTAACGCCCCCAGGCCTTGTCGCTGGCGTAGAGGAAGCCTTCGGCGCGGGTCAGGGTATCGGCGGCGTTTTCCGCATCCGGCTGGAGCGCGACGCGGTCGATCGACAGGCGCGCGCGGTCGATCTGGATCTGGGTATCCATGATGGACTTCATGGAGACCATCGAGTTTTCGTTGACGTTCTTGAGAACGGCATTGGTGTCGTTCAGGGCCAGGATGCCGGCGGTCCCGATGAAGATCATCAGGACGCTCAGCAATGCCATGGTCGCTATCAGGCGGGTTCGGATAGTCATGTCAGCAAGGTGTGGAAGATGTTCAGGAATCGTCTATCGGGATCGGATATCAAGACCGCGATGACGCAACAGTGCGTAGGTGATTCGATAACAGGCGGTGTGAATGGATTTGCGCTGCCAGGTTTGAAACAACACATCGACTGACAAGCAAGTTGAGACAAGTCTATACAGATGATTTCCGTACGGCAAAGGATTGATGCCGGGTTTACCGCGGGTTTACCGTTTAAGCGACAGTTCAATTCTTGTTTATTAACGAAGCGAATAACAAAGTGGCATCGGCATTATCTGATCGATACGCTACTTGTTTTCTTTTTATTGCAGAGCAATTCACATAAGTAAGAGATGAATTGCAGGAATCTGTGCCCAGCACACGGCCGCTTCGAATAAAAGCTTATTGGACCAACGAGCAGGCAGAGTTTTTATCGGGACTGGCCCGGCACAGTTTTTTTGCCTGGCTGGCAGTCGCCGCGCATGCCTATCGGGGAAATGCCCGTTCCAGCCGGGGCGCTCCCAGGCGCCAGGCAGAACCAGGCCAGGTAGCGCAGCGGACTGCCGGCGTTTTTCGCCTTGCGCGCATCGATCAGCACCTGATAGGCCTTGCCTGGTTCCAGCGCCGCCGCCGGCGTTTGCGGCAAGGCCTGCACCCGCCCGGCGTAGGGGATGCACATGCTGTGAGTAACGGGAAACGTACGTTCGCGCGGCATCGCCATTTTCCACATCGGCTTGCCACTGCTGTCGCTGACCGTCACTGCTTGGAAGTCCGGCGCGCCGCCGCGTTGCTCTTCACGCCTGGAAATCGTAAAGCACGGCACGCCATTCGCCCCCGCACGGACCTCAACCTCGCCGACGCGCCGCGCCGCGTGCGCCGGGAGCGCGAGCAGGACGGTCAGCAGCAGTATCGGCAACAGCTTCATGGCGTCGGAAAACAGGAGAGCAGGCAGGGATTCCAAGCCTAGGCTGTTGCCGCATGGCAGCATTGAGGAAACTCAATGCTGGATGGGTAGACAAGAAAGCCGCAACAGGCTGGACAGGGCTGTCAGGCGAAGCGGGCAATGCGGCCAGCCAGGCCGCGGTGCAGGCTGGCGCGGTCGCGCGGGTCAGCCAGGAAACCGGCCAGCACCCGCTCGTACAGCGCCAGCCCGTTGCCGTACTGGCGCTGGCGCATGGCGTCGGGCCGGCGCAGGAATTTCAGCACGAAGTAATCGGCCAGCAGGTCGCCCTGGGCCTCCATGTTGTAGTCGGCCAGCGTCGCGCCCTCGCGCAATTCGTAGCTGTACTGCAGGCCCAGGCGCACGGCGCCGCGCAGGCGCACTGGGTAGCCGAGCTGGTGCTGCCAGACGTGCACCATCTCGTGCATGAACCAGTGCTGGCCGGTGCTGTTCGCTTGAGAGTAATCGTCGAGGAAGCAGGAATGGTGGAAGTACATGCTGCCGTTGGGGGTCATGCAGCAGTTCTTTGGCTGGAAGGGCATGTAGCGCCTGCCGTGAATGCGCACGCGCCGGTAGTCGATAGCATCGCGGAACAGCAGCGTGGCCAACGCGATTTCGCCTGCGGTGAGCAGGCGCGGGCGAAGCGAACGCAGGAAACGAGAAGGGACTGCATCCATCGGCTGATTCGGCGAGAGTGAGAGGCAGTGGCAATCTTAATCGATGTTACTCGCATACCGTTTTGAACAGCCTCTTCACACGTATTACCGCGCTACTGACGCGTTTCATCGAGAGCACTGCGGTTTACCGCTATCGACCCAAAGCGGACTAAGCAACTACGAAAGCTCCGGTTAGAATCAAGATGTTCATTCCCCGCTGCCCATGCCGTGTCCATCGACCTCGGCTATTGGGTCAACGATTTGCCGTATCTCGTCCTCAAGGCTGACCGTTGCATCGAAGTGGCATCCATTCCTTGGTGTATCAGCTTGAGAAACGCTGTTCGTACCCTACTTGGGCCTTATTCAGCATCTACGTACGGAAAGACATAGACGTCACCATCCTGAATGTCGATGTTCTCGAAATCCAGTTCGGGTGCCGGATGCATGACAATGGGCATGATGACTTTGGCACAGTAATTGTCCCGATTTTCAAGTAACGCCACGTAGGCTTGGTTACTGCTGTCGGGGTAGGCAATGCATATCGCTTCGATGGATTCATCGCTTACCTGCGTTTTTGCAGAAGCTTGCATCGCGTTGAGAACTTCCGCGCGTTCATTTGCCGTATTAGCGATGCCTGCAGCGACATCAACGCTTCCATCGGCTCGAAGGAAGAGGCATAGCACCATCGCTTCGCGCGCAGCAAGTGCCTTGTTGACTCTTGCGGCAAAGTGGGCAAGGAGTTCCTGAAATTGCGATTCCGAATCTTCCATCGTCTCTCAAGTATTCATTTACGGAGCTTGGCGTCGCGAAACAGCAGGGACGCCAGTGCGATTTCGCCATCAGCCAGAGGGCACGCCCCGTTGCGCGCCCTGGCTTTTACCCATCGTCATCTGGAATCCGACGCAGGAAAGCGCCTGCCCCGGATTCCACAGCACGGCCGGCGCGCGGCGCCTGGTTAAACGCGCACGAGTTCGACGCGGCGGTTCTTCGCCTTGCCTTCTTCGGTCGTGTTGTCGGCCAGCGGCTGGTCCGGGCCCTTGCCGACGGCGCTCAGGCGCTCGGCGGCGATTTGCTTCGCAGTGATCGCCTGGACCACCGATTCGGCGCGCGCCAGCGACAGCTTGCGGTTGTGGACCGCGTCGCCGGTGGCGTCGGTATGGCCTTCGACGCGCAGCTTCAGGCTGGGCTCGCCCTGCATCAGCTTGACGATCTCGTCCACCGCCGGCTGGCTTTCCTGGCGCATGACCTGGCTATCGGTATCGAAGTTCAGGTAAAGCGCGACGTGGCCGTCCTTCTTCAGGGCGCTGGAGAGCTGGGCGGCGGGCAAGGCCTGCACCTGCTGTTGCATGGCCTTTTCTTCGACGGTCACGACGCCGACCTCGCCGCCGTCCACATACAGCGTGAACCAGATGTTCGTCTGGGGCGTGCGGATCAGCCATTGCTCGAAATTAGGCGCATCCGGGTCCGTGCTCGCATCGATATACGGCAAGTTCATTTTGCCGTACATGGCCTGGTAGCTGCCGCCATTGCGCTCGATGAATTTCTCGTTCCTCGGGTGGACGGCGTCGACCCGCGTGGCACCGAGGGATTTCAGGGCCATTTCATAGTTGCGGTGTGCAGCCAGCTCCGACCACTTCATGTCGCTCAGCGAGAATTTCCGGTGCATGACCTTGCCCTCGACCCGGCGCAGTTCCTCGCCGGCGATCACGTAGGCACGATCGAAATCGAGATCGCTGTCCACTCTCACATCGCTTGGTTTCAGCTCGGCAGGCATGGCGACATACGGGAAAGGCGGCAGTTCCTTGGTCGTCACCGGGACCGATTGCAAATCGAAAGGCTTGACCCCCGCCGTGGCGGGCGCCGCCGCAGGCGTCTCGGCTGCAGGCGCCGGAACCGCGGCAGGCGTCTCTGCCGCCTGCGTCGTAGCCGCAGGCACCTGCTTGTCCGCGTCCTGGGCGTCGTTCTGGTGGCGTTTGCAAGCGGTCAGGCTTGCGGCGATCAACAAAGGCAGGGCAAGAATCGAGAGACGCTTCATGGCGGTTCGTTCGGTATGAAAAAGTTAACAGGATCGCCAGAATAGCAGAGTTGTGGTTACATTTGGCGAGTCATAAGCTGCATGAACCGATACAAATGCCACGGCTATGCGCACCTGACAGCCCCGGCAAAAACGAAGGGGGACGGCCACAGGTGCCTGTAGCCGTCCCCCTCCCTTTCCGCCAGCGTATGGCGTAACCGGCTTACTGCTTGCGCAATGCCGCCGCCGCCTTTGCCAGCTCGGTAATCCGATCCCAGTCGCCGCTGGTCAGCGCATCCTTCGGCGTCAGCCAGGAGCCGCCCACGCAGGCCACGTTCTTGCAGGCCAGGAAAGCTGGGGCGGTGTCGATCGAGATGCCGCCGGTCGGGCAGAAGGTCACGTCCGGCAGCGGGCCGCCGATCGCATTGAGCATGCCGACGCCGCCTGCCGGCACGGCCGGGAACAGCTTCAGCTGCCTGAAACCGGCTTCGCGCGCCGCCATCACTTCCGACGGCGTCATCACGCCCGGCAGCAGCGGCAGGCCGCTCTTTTTCGCCGCTTCGATCAGCATTGGCGTCAGGCCGGGCGAGACGCCGAACACGGCGCCGGCATCGCGCGCGGCGGCGAATTCGTCCGGCTGGGTCAGGGTGCCGACGCCGACGATGGCGCCTTCGACCTGCGCCATGTCGCGGATCGCCTGCAGGCCGTGCGCGGTGCGCAGGGTCACTTCCAGCACGCGGATGCCGCCGGCCACCAGGGCCTTGGCGAGGGGTACGGCGTGCGCCGGGTCGTCGATGGCGATCACGGGGATCACGCTCGCCGAGCGCATGATGTCAAGTACGGTCATGGTCATTTCTGCGTCCTAAAGAGAAAGTCTTCGTCGGAACCGGGCACGACTTCGTTGGCATCGACGCCTTCATGCAGCGGTACGGTGGTGGGAATCGGCGACGGCAGCGGGAAGGTGGCCGCGCCCTCTTCCGCCGGGCTCGAATGGCCGCGGAACATGGCGAACAGCTCGCGGCCCATGCCGATGTGGCTCTTCGACAGGTCTGCCGTTGCCATGGTGCGCGCGGCCCAGGCGTCGTCCGGCACCAGGGCTTCGAGCGTACCGTTGGTGGCGTCGACGCGGATGATGTCGCCGTTGCGCACCAGGCCGAGCGGGCCGCCGGCCAGGATTTCCGGCGACACGTGGATCGCCGCCGGCACCTTGCCCGAGGCGCCGGACATGCGGCCGTCGGTCACCATCGCCACCTTGAAGCCGGCGTCCTGCAGGTTCGACAGCGCCGGGGTCAGGGCGTGCAGTTCCGGCATGCCGTTGGCGCGCGGGCCCTGGAAACGGATCACGGCGACGAAGTCGCGGTTCAGCTTGCCGTCCTTGTAGGCCTGCATGAACTCTTCCTGCGAGTCGAAGGTGAGCGCCGGCGCTTCCACCACGTGATATTCCTGCTTCACGGCCGAGACCTTCATCACAGCGCGGCCCAGGTTACCCTGTACCAGCACCATGCCGCCATTGCTGGCGAAGGGGTTCGAGGCCGGGCGCAGCACGCTTTCGTCGCCGCTCTGCTGTGGCAGGTCGCGCCAGACCACCTTGCCGTCTTCGCCCAGGAAAGGCTCCTTGCAGTGATTGCGCAGGCCGCGGCCGAGGATGGTGTTGACGTCCTCGTGGGCCAGGCCGGCGTCGAGCAGTTCGCGGATCACGAAGCCCGGGCCACCCGCGGCCTGGAAGTGGTTCACGTCGGCTTCGCCGTTCGGGTAGATCCTGGTCAGCGACGGCACCACCTTCGACAGCTCGTCGAAGTCGTTCCAGTCGATCACGATGCCGGCCGCGCGCGCGATTGCCACCAGGTGCAGGGTGTGGTTGGTCGAGCCGCCGGTGGCATGCAGGGCGACAATGGCGTTCACGATGCTCTTCTCGTCGACGATGTGCCCGATCGGCATGTAGCTGCCGCCCTGCTGCGAGATCGCCACCGCCTGGTGCGATGCCGCGGCGGTGAGTGCGTCGCGCAGCGGCGTGCCCGGCGTGATGAAGGCGGCGCCCGGCAGGTGCAGGCCCATCATTTCCATCAGCATCTGGTTGCTGTTGGCGGTGCCGTAGAAGGTACAGGTGCCGGCGCCGTGGTAGGACGCCGATTCGCCTTCCAGCAGTTCCTCGCGCGTGGCTTCGCCCTTGGCGTAGCGCTGGCGGATCGCCGCCTTTTCCTTGTTCGAGATACCGGTGGTCATCGGGCCGCCCGGCACGAACACGCCCGGGATATGGCCGAAGTGCAGCGCGCCGATCAACAGGCCCGGCACGATCTTGTCGCAGATGCCGAGGTAGAGGGCGGCGTCGAACATGTTGTGCGACAGCGCGACGGCGGTGGCCATGGCGATGGTGTCACGCGAGAACAGCGACAGTTCCATGCCCGGCTGGCCTTGCGTAACGCCGTCGCACATGGCCGGCACGCCGCCCGCGAACTGGGCCACGGCGCCGACGTCGCGCACGGCTTCCTTGATCACCTTCGGGAAGTATTCGAAGGGCTGGTGGGCCGACAGCATGTCGTTGTACGACGAGACGATGGCCACCGACGGCTTCTTCTGCTCGCGCAGCTTCAGCTTGTCGTTGGCGGGGAAAGCGGCAAAGCCGTGGGCCAGGTTGGTGCACGACAGCGCCCCGCGCTGCACGCCCTGGACACGTGCGGCCTCGAGATGCGCCAGGTAGGCCGCACGCGAGGCGCGGCTGCGCTTGATGATCCGGTTCGTTACCTGTTCAACTACAGGGTGCAGCGCCATAATCGTTCCTTCGAAAATTTGACTCTGAAATTTTACTACAGAATTGGGTTGGGGGTATCGGGTGGGGTTGGGCTTGCGGCTGCTCGGCGGTCCCATACCGCGTGGACACAGGTGTCCACCCTACGAAACCCGGATGCTCCTGTTGTCTGCCGTGGTAGGGTGGACTCCCGAGTCCACGCGGTACAACATTGGCATATCGAGCAACGACCGCGAGTCCGGACTCATCCATTGTGTAGTGAATTTACGAACGATTCCTGTATTATTCGATAACCTGTCCAAAACACTATCACGCGCGAGCCATGCCCCAGCCTTCCTTGACCAGCACCGCCAGCTTCCAGGCCCTTGAAACCCACGCCGTCGAGGCCGAAGACTGGCAGATGCGCCAGTTGTTCGCGGCCGATCCGCAGCGCTTCGAGCGCCTCTCGCTGGATGCCGCAGGCCTGTTCCTAGACTATTCAAAAAACCGGCTGGACGGGCGCACGCTTGAACTGCTGGCAAGCCTGGCGCGCGAGCGCGGCGTCGAGCAGCTGCGCGACGCCATGTTCGCCGGCGCCAGGATCAACAACACCGAGAACCGCTCCGTCCTGCACACCGCCCTGCGCGCCCCGCGCGAGGCGCAGCTGAACGTCGACGGCCAGGACGTGACCGCCGACGTGCACGCCGTACTGGCGCGCATCAAGACGTTTACCGATGCCGTGCGCAGCGGCGCCTGGGTCGGCCATAGCGGCAAACCAATCACCGACATCGTCAACATCGGCATCGGCGGCTCCGATCTCGGCCCGAAGATGGTCTGCCTGGCCCTGCGCCAGTACAGCCACCCGCGCCTGACCCTGCACTTCGTCTCGAACGTCGACGGCCACGACATGGACGCGGCCCTGGAAAAGGTCGATCCCGAAACCACCCTCTTCATCATCGCCTCGAAGACCTTCACCACGGCCGAGACCATGATGAACGCGCAGACCGCGCGCAAGTGGTTCCTGGCCCATGCGCCTGAAGAAGCGCTGGCAAAACACTTCGTTGCCGTCTCGACCAACGTCGAAGCGATCAAGACCTTCGGCATCGACCCCGACAACATGTTCCCGTTCTGGGACTGGGTCGGCGGCCGTTATTCGGTGTGGTCGGCGATCGGCCTGCCGGTGGCCCTGGCCGTCGGCTACGGCTACTTCGCCGACTTCCTGGCCGGCGCCCACGAGATGGACACGCACTTCCGCACGGCGCCGATCGAGCAGAACATGCCGATCATCCTGGCCCTGGTCGGCTTCTGGAACCGCCAGTTCCTGGGCGCGACCTCGGTCACCATCGCCCCTTACCACCAGGACCTGAACCGCTTCCCGGCCTACCTGCAGCAGCTCGACATGGAAAGCAACGGCAAGCGCGTGACGCGCGACGGCGAGCCGGTCGATACGCCGACCTGCCCGGCGATCTGGGGCGAGCCGGGCACGAATGGCCAACACGCCTACTTCCAGCTGCTGCACCAGGGCACCGACCTGACGCCGATCGACTTCATTGCCGCCCTGCGCCCGGCTCACGAGCTGCACAACCACCACACCGCCCTGCTGGCGAACTGCTTCGCCCAGTCCGAAGCCTTCATGAAGGGCAAGACGCTGGACGAAGTGCGCCAGGACCTGCAGGGCCAGGGCCTGTCGCTGAGCGAAGTCGAGCGCCTGGCGCCGCACAAGACCTTCCCCGGCAACCGCCCGAGCAATACCATCCTGATGGAATACCTGACCCCGGCCACGCTGGGCGCCCTGGTGGCCCTGTACGAGCACAAGACCTTTGTACAAGGCGCGATCTGGGACCTGAACAGCTTCGACCAGTGGGGCGTGGAGCTGGGCAAGGTGCTGGCCAAGAAGATCGAGGCCGAACTGGCGGGCGACGCGCAGCCGGCACAGCATGACAGTTCCACCAACGGCCTGATCGCGCGCGCAAAGGCCGCCGTTTAATCAGCAAAAGCACGAGTAAACACGCGGAAAACCACCATGAAGAATGTGAAGATCGAAGTCGTCCACGACGAAGCGATGCAGGTCGGCGAATGCCCGCTGTGGCACGACGTCGAATCGGCTCTGTACTGGGTCGACATCAACGGACTCACCGTGAACCGCGTGCACCCGGCCAGCGGCAAGTTCACGTCCTGGAAGATGGGCTCGGAGCCGTCGGCGATTGCCGCCGACGCCGACAACAACCTGGTGGTGGCCACCCGTAAAGGCTTCGTGCGCCTGAACACCACCAGCGGCGAGATGGAAGACATCTGCCCGGCCCCGTACGACACGAAGCAGGTACGCTTCAACGACGGCCGCGTCGACCCGATGGGCCGCTTCTGGGTCGGCACCATGTACGAGCCGCGCGACAAGCCGGCCGCCGAGATGTACGTGTTCGAACGCGACCAACTCCGCCTGGCCTGGTCGGGCGGCATGACGAATTCGAACGGCCTGGCCTGGAGCCTGGACGGGCGCTGCATGTTCCATGCCGATACCACCAGCCACCGCATCGACCTGTACGACTTCGACGCCGAGGCGGGCCAGGCGACGCTGAACCGCAACCTGGTCACCTTCGCCGCCGACAAGAACTCGGCCGACTACGGCGGCCGTCCGGACGGCGCCGCCGTAGACAGCGAAGGCAATTACTGGATCGCGATGTTCGAAGGCGCACGTTTGCTGAAGCTGTCGCCCACCGGCGAACTGCTGCGCGAAGTGCAGCTGCCGCTGCGTTGCCCGACGGCGCTGGCCTTTGGCGGCACGGATCTGCGCACCTTGTACGTGACCAGCGCCAGCCACGGCCGCTCGAACGCCGAGAAGGAGCAGTATCCGCTGACCGGCAAGGTGCTGGCGCTGCGCGTGGACGTGCCGGGACTGGTGCAGCCCGAGTACGTGCGCTGAACACCGCCCGCAGGCGCGCCACCGCCTGTGCGCCTTACCCCGCGCGCGATTGAAATAGTGTCTGAATTACCACGGCGCCTGGCTTACACTCGAAGCTTCACGAGGATGTCGGACCGGGCGTTTCCATGGACGAGCAGCAGCATATACGCGAACCTTTGCCGGCGGCGGACGGCGCTGCCGGCTTTCCCGTCGTGGGCATCGGCGCTTCCGCCGGCGGTTTGCCGGCGCTGATCGCCCTGCTGGAAAACCTGCCCGCCGCCCCGGGCATGGCCTTCGTGATCGTGCTGCACCTGTCGCCCGACCATCCGAGTTCGGCCGCGCGCCTGCTGCAGCGCGCCACGCAGCTGCCCGTGATCCAGGTCAGCGAGCGCACGCGGCTCTTGCCCGACCACGTGTACGTCATCTCCCCCGGGCATGGCCTGACCATGAAGGACGGCCATCTGCTGGCCGGCGAGCGGCGTCCCCTGCCCGGCATCCCGATGACCATCAACATCTTCTTCCGCACCCTGGCCGTCGCCCACGGCGAGGGGGCCATCGGCATCGTTTTATCGGGCATGGGGTCCGACGGCGTGGCGGGCCTGGCCTGCATCAAGGAGCATGGCGGCGTGACGCTGGCGCAGGCGCCGGGCGAGGCCGAGGAAAGCGGCATGCCGCAGGCGGCGGTGGATGCCGGCGCGGCCGATTTCGTGCTGCCGGCGGCGCAGATGCCGGCCAGGCTGGTCGACGTGCGCAACGCCATGCGCATGATGCGCCAACAGCAGCAAGAGCGCCGCGGCGCCACGCCGGCCGAGCCGCCGCGCGCTGCGGACGGGTTGCCGCGCGCGGGCCTGGACGCGATCCTGTCGCTGCTGTGGTCGCGTACCGGGCACGACTTCCGCCATTACAAGCAGGCGACCATCCTGCGCCGCCTCGAGCGCAGGATGCAGATCCACGGCGCGCCCGACATGGCGGCCTACCTCCTGCTGCTGCAGCGCGACCACGGCGAAATCCAGGCGCTGCTGCAGGATCTCCTGATCGGCGTCACCAGTTTCTTTCGCGACCGCGACGCCTTTGCGGCGCTAGGAGAAGCCCTGCTGCCGCGCCTGGGCGCAGCGGAAAAGAACGGCGGCCAGTTCCGCGCCTGGGTGGCGGCCTGCTCCACCGGCGAAGAAGCGTATTCGCTTGCCATGCTGCTGGCCGAACCGGGCGGCGCCCCGGCGGCGACGTCCCACGTGCAGATCTTCGCCACCGATACCGACGAACGCGCGATCGTGCTGGCGCGCGCCGGACGCTATCCGCAGGGCATTGCCGCCGACATGGCGCCCGGCCTGCTGGCGCGCTGGTTCACTTCCGAAGACGGCGGCTACAAGGTGCGCAAGGTGCTGCGCGACCGCATCCTGTTCGCCCACCACGACCTGCTGCACGACCCGGCCTTCTCCAGGCTCGACCTGATCACCTGCCGGAATGTGCTGATCTACCTGAACCGCGACCTGCACCGCCACGTGCTGGAGATGTTCCACAGCGCCCTGAATCCCGGCGGCTACCTGTTCCTGGGCGAAGCCGAATCCGCCGACTGCGCGCCCGACCTGTTCGCACCCGTCAGCGCGCGCCACCGGCTGTACCAGGCCATCGCGCTCGACAACGCGGCGCGGCGCCTGTCGATGAGTACCGCCGACACCGAGGCCAGGCGCCAGCGCCTGTTCTTGGCCGGCGCCACGGCGCCCGCGCCCGAGCCGCGCCCGTCCTCGTTCGCCGCCATCCACGAGCAGGCGCTGCTGCGCCTCGCGCCCCCGAGCGTGCTGCTGAATGCGGAAGGCGACGTCGTGCACGCCACCGAAAGCGCGGCCGCCTTCCTGCGCCACGGCGGCGGCGAACTGAGTACCAGGATCCTGGCCCTGGTGCTGCCCGAACTGCGCACGCCGCTGCGCACCCTGCTGCTGCAGGTGCAGGAGACCGGCATGCCGGCGCGTTCCGGCCCCTTGCAGTACGTGTTGCAGGAGCGCGCACGCAGCACCAGGATCGCGGTCAGCCCGGCGCCGCAGGCCGGCGCCGGCGCGGCGACGCTGGTCGCCTTTGAAGAAACGGACGCCCTGGGCGTGGCGCCGCCGCCCGGCCGCGGCGCGGCGCCGGAGGCCGATGGAGACGAACTCGCCTGCCTGCGGCGCACCCTGCGGCAGACCATCGACCAGGCGGAACTGTCCACGTCCAGGCTAGTCGCCGCCAACGATACGCTGCGCGAGACCGTCAAGGCGATGCGCGCGACCATCGACGAACTCGAGATCGGCCACGAGGAACTGCAGTCGCGCAACGAAGAGCTGCACACCGTGAACGCCGAGCTGCGCATGCGGGTGGACGAAACCGCCAAGGCCAACGACGACCTGCGCAACCTGATCGCCTCGACCGACATCGCCACCCTCTTCCTCGACCGCGAGCTGCGCATCCAGCGCTACACGCCGCGCGCGACCCGCATCTTCAACCTGATCCCTGCCGATGCCGGACGGCCGCTGGCGCACATCACCAACCGGCTCGACCATCCGCGCCTGCTGGACGACGCCGCCGCGGTGGTCGCAACCCTGGAACCGAGCGAACGCGAGCTGCGCAGCAGCGACGGCCGCGACTACATCCTGCGCATGCACCCCTACCGCACCGCCTACGACCGCGTCGAGGGCGTGGTGCTGACCTTCTTCGACATCAGCCAGCGCCGCCTGGCCGAGGACGCGCTGCGCGAGAGCGAGGAGCGCTTCCGCGCCTTTGTCACGGCCAGCTCGGACATGCTGTACAAGATGAGCCCCGACTGGAGCGAGATGCGCACCCTACAGGGCAAGAACATCCTCGCCGATACCGACGACCCCACCTGCAGCTGGATCGAGAAATACATCCCCGAGGACGCGCGCCCCGAAGTGCTGGCCACCATCGGCCGGGCAATCGCCAACAAATCCACCTTCGAGCTCGAGCACCGCGTCTTCCGCGCCGACGGCGAGATCGCCTGGACCTTCTCGCGCGCGATTCCAATGCTGGGCGAGGATGGCAAGATCGTCGAGTGGTTCGGCGCCGGCAGCGACATCACCGAGCGCAAGCGCGGCGAGGAAGCGCTGCGCGCCAGCGAAGTGCGGCTCGCGGCCGAGCTGTCGGGCGCGCGCCTGCTGCAGCGCCTGAGCACCAGCCTGATCCCCGGGCAAAGGCCGGAGGCGCTGTACGACGCCATCCTCGACGCCGCGCTCTCGCTGGCGCAGGCCGACGCCGCGACCATCCAGCTGCTCGACCCGGGGGGCGGGCGGCTGCGCCTGATCGCCGCGCGCAACATCCATCCGCAGTCCGCGGCGTTCTGGCACGAGGTCGATACCGGCCACGCCACCGCATGCGGGCGTTCGGTCGCCGAGCGCCGCCGCGCCGTGGTCGAGGATACCGACACCGACCCCGCCATGGCCGGCACTGCCGACCTGGAAGAACTGCGCCGCTCGGGCATCCGCGCGATCCAGTCGACGCCGCTGAGCGCGCGCTCGGGCCGCCTGATCGGCCTGATCTCGACCCACTGGCGCCAGCCGCGCCGCTTCAGCGACGACGACTTCACCCTGTTCGACGTGCTGGCGCGCCAGCTGGCCGACCTGATCGAACGCACCCAGGCCGAGGACGCCCTGCGCGAGCACGAAGCGCGCCACCGGGCCGACCTGGAACGCCAGGTGCAGGAGCGCACCGCCGAACTGAAGCAGAGCCACGACCTGCTGCAGGCCACCATGGACGCCTCGACCGACATGATCCAGGTGTTCGAGGCGGTGCGCGGCGAGACCGGCGAGATCGTCGATTTCATGTGGGCGCTGAACAACTACACGTCCGAGACGCGCTTCGGCAAGGTCGAAGGCGAGAGCCTGCTGGAGAGGAATCCCGGCGTCGTGGAGACCGGCATCTTCGACGCCTTCCGCCAGGTCGCCGAAACCGGCGAGCCGATCAGCGCCGAACGCCACTACGTCCACGAACAGTTCGACGGCTGGTTCCTGCAGACCGTCGTCAAGCTGGGCGACGGCGTGGCCACCACCACCAAGGACATCTCGGCCTGGAAGGCGGCGCAGGAAGAAGTGCAGCGCCTGCGCGACGAAATGGCGCAAACCCGGCTGCGCGAAAGCGAAGCCAAGTACCGCGAGCTCATCGATTTCATTCCCGCGGCCGTGTATGCCTGCCAGGCCGACGGCCGCCTGGTCTACTACAACGCACGCGCCGCCGCCCTGTGGGGACGGGAGCCGCAGGACGGCGATCCGGCCTGGTCCCTGCTCGGCAGCGCGCCCGGCCAGGAGGGGGCCGAGGACGCAGCCTCGCCGCTGGCCACGGTGCTGGCCAGCGGCGAACCGGTGGTGAACCGGGAAATGCGCATCGAGCGCCCCGACGGTTCGCGCATCGACATCCTGGTCAACATCACGGCCCTGCGCAACGCGTCCGGAGGGATCGACGGCGCCATCAACATTTTCCAGGACATCAGCGAACGCAAGCGGGCCGAGGAAGCCCTGCGCACCGCCGACCGCCGCAAGGACGAATTCCTGGCGACCCTGGCGCACGAGCTGCGCAACCCGCTGGCGCCGATCAGCAATGCGCTGCAGTTCGTGCGCCACCCGGAAGGCAGACGCAATCTCGACGCCCTGCTCGACATGGTGGCGCGCCAGGTCAGGCAGATGGTGCGCCTGGTCGACGATTTGATGGAAGTGACCCGCATCAGCCGCGGCAAGGTCGAACTGCGCTGCGCGCCGGTGGCGCTGGCCGAGGTATTGCACTGTGCGCTCGAGACCAGCGCGCCGTCGTTCGAGCAGAAAGGCCAGTATCTGGGGGTGGCGCTGGGCGACGAGGCGCTGGTGCTCGACGCCGACAAGGTGCGCCTGACCCAGGTGTTTTCCAACCTGCTGAACAACGCCTCGAAGTACACCGGCCACGGCGGGCAGATCTGGCTGCGCGCCTCGCGGGACGGGCGCGAGGCCGTGGTGTCGGTGCGCGACACCGGCATGGGCATCGCGCCGGACCAGCTGCCGCTGATCTTCCAGATGTTCTCGCAGCCGCATGGGCGCGCCGGCCATACCGACAGCGGCCTCGGGATCGGGCTGGCCATGGTGCGCAGCCTGGTGCAGCTGCATGGCGGCAGGGTCGAGGCGCGCAGCGGCGGCAGCGGGCAAGGCAGCGAATTCCTGGTGCGCCTGCCGCTGTGCGAGCGCGCAAACGGGCCGGCCGGCGGCGAGGACCTCGATACCGGCGCGTCGCTGGACGGCCTGCGCATCCTGGTCGTGGACGACAACCGCGACGCCGCCGATTCGCTGTGCCAGCTGCTGGCCGCGCGCGGCGCGCACACCGGCGCCTGCTACGACGGTGCGGCGGCGCTGGCGCAGCTCGGCGCGTCCGCCCTGCTGCCGCAGGCGGTCGTGCTCGACATCGGCATGCCGGGAATGGATGGATGCGAAGTGGCAGAGCGCATCCGCGCCGATGCGCGCCTGGCGGGCGTCCGGCTGGTGGCCCTGAGCGGCTGGGGACAGCGCGCCGACCGCGAACGCTCGCAGGCCTGCGGCTTCGACCACCATCTCACCAAGCCGGCCGAATTGCCGGCCCTGGTGCGCATCCTGAGGCAGGACGAGTAAGGCCCGCATCGCTGCCTACCCGCGCCGGCTAGCGGCGCGCGCTCCAGGCTGCGCCTATGGCACCATAGGCCAGCAATGCACTTTGCGTAGTAGAATTTCTTGCAAAGAGCATATTCATGTAGTAAATTTACATGAACCTTATCTTCACTCATTTGTCCTCGATACCACCATGGCCCTTTCCGATTTCGACCTCGTTTTCTTTGGCGGCAGCGGCGACCTTGCGATGCGCAAGCTCCTGCCCGCGATGTATGCGCGCGACGTCGCCAGCGATTTGCCCGACACGGCGCGCATCATCTGCGTCGGCAAGGACGACAGTTCGCAGGAAGCCTTCCTGAACATGGTCGAGACCAACTCCAAGCCGCACATCAAGGAAACCGTGGTCGAGGACAAGTGGCAGCGCTTCCTGCAGCGCATCACCTACGTCGCGCTCGACGCCACCCAGGCCGACAGCTACGGCCCGCTGGTCGACGCCCTGCGCGACGACGAGGCGATCACCCGCGTCTACTACCTGGCCACGCCACCAAGTTTGTTTGCGCGCATCTGCGACAACCTGGCCGAGACGGGCCTGGCCACGCCGCATTCGCGCGTGGTGCTGGAAAAGCCGCTCGGCCGCGACCTGGCCTCGGCCAAGCAGATCAACCTGGATGTCGGCAAGGTCTTCGCCGAATCGCAGATCTACCGCATCGACCACTACCTCGGCAAGGAAACTGTGCAGAACTTGCTGGCCCTGCGCTTCGGTAACGTGCTGTTCGAGCCGCTCTGGCGCCGTGAATGGATCTCGGACGTGCAGATCACCATCGCCGAGAAGATCGGCGTCGGCAACCGCCTCGGCTACTACGACAACTCGGGCGCGCTGCGCGACATGCTGCAGAACCACCTGCTGCAGCTGCTGTGCATCGTGGCGATGGAGCCGCCGACCTCGATTGCACCGGACGCCGTGCGCGACGCCAAGCTGCAGGTGCTGCGCTCGCTGAAGCGTTTTACCCCGACCACGCTCTCCCAGAACATCGTGCGCGGCCAGTACCGCGGCGGCTACGTCGACGGCCAGGCCGTGCCGAGCTACCGCGACGAGCCGGATGCGCCGAAAAGCTCGAAGACCGAGACCTTTGTCGCCATGAAGGCCGAAGTGGACACCTGGCGCTGGGCCGGCGTGCCCTTCTACCTGCGCACGGGCAAACGCATGGCCGATCGCCTCGCCGAGATCGTGGTGCGCTTCAAGCAGATTCCGCATTCGATCTTCAACCAGCCGACGTCGAGCTTCCAGCCGAACAGCCTGGTGATCCGCCTGCAGCCGGACGAAGGCCTGTCGCTGAATTTGATGGCCAAGACGCCGGGCGATTCGATGCGCCTGAAGCAGGCCGAGCTCGAACTCGACTTCCGCGAGCAGTTCAAGGCGCCGCGCATGGAAGCCTACGAACGCCTGCTGCTCGACGTGCTGCGCGGCCAGCTGACCCTGTTCATGCGCGGCGACGAACTCGAAGCGGCCTGGGAATGGGTCGAACCGATCCTGGAACACTGGGAGCAGGACGACAGCGCACCGGTGCCGTATGCATCGGGCACCTGGGGCCCGGCGGCATCGAGCGCCCTGATCGGCCGCGACGGCCTGCAGTGGCGCGAAGAAGCGCTGCCTGAGGATTGAACCAGCCATGCTGCTCGATTCGATCCGCACCCAGCTCGACTCGCTCTCGAAGTCCGAGCGCAAGGTAGCGCTGGCGGTGCTGGAAGCACCCAGCGCCACCGTCAGCCAGAACATCACGGCCCTGGCGAAAAATGCGCAGGTGTCCGAGCCGACCGTGGTGCGCTTCTGCCGCACCCTCGGCTACGACGGCTGGCACGAGTTCAAGCTGAAACTGGCGCAGGGCCTGGCGCTGGCCCTGCCCGCCGCCAACGAGCAGCCGGCCCAGGACGATCTGGCGGCCGACCTGGTCAATAAAATCTGCAGCCGCTCGATCAACACCCTGCTCGATTTGCGCAACAACCTGAATGCCGAATCGGTCCAGAAAGCGCTCGACATCCTGTCGCGTGCGAACAAGATCGAGTTCTACGGCCAGGGCACCTCGGGCTTCGTCGCAGCCGACGCCCAGCACAAATTCTTCCGCTCGGGCGTGCCGACGGTCTGCTACACCGACCCGGCGATCCACTCGATTGCGGCGGCCCTGCTGCGCGAAGGCGACTGCGTGGTGGCGATCTCCCAGCGCGGCAACAACCCCTCGCTGACGCGCTCGGCCAAGCTGGCGCGCCGCGGTGGCGCCGACGTGATCGTGCTGGCGCCGTCGGGCACGCCGCTGGCCGACATGGCGACCGTGCTGATCCCGATCGACCTGGTCTTCAACATCGACCCCTACACGCCGATCTCGGCGCGCCTGGCCTATCTGGTCGTGATCGACGTGCTGGCCGTGGGCCTGGCGCTGCAGCGCGGACCGGAGTTCCGGCGCAAGATGCAGAATGCGCAAAAGGCGCTGCAGGAGTTCGATATGCAGTTCGATTCCTTCATCGGCTGAAGCAGAGCGCAAGCCGGCACAATCTAGACAAACTGGTCTACAATGCGAAGCTCCACCACACGGAGCTTCGCATGCGCGTATTTGCCACGTCCCTTGCCGTTGTCCTGTTCTTCTTCACAGCGGGTGCCAGCCAGGCTGCCGCCGTCTTCGATTTCCCGAATCCTCCCGGCCCCTACAAGGTCGGCCT
The DNA here is from genome assembly GCF_020708045.1 of Massilia sp. IC2-278. Taxonomy (GTDB): domain Bacteria; phylum Pseudomonadota; class Gammaproteobacteria; order Burkholderiales; family Burkholderiaceae_D; genus Telluria. The sequence continues at coordinate 2,934 of NZ_JAJFES010000015.1, read as the reverse complement.
GCAGGTCGTGCACCAGTACGACGAAGCACGCGCCTGGCGCGGCGAGATCGACCCGGTGTCCGGCCAGCGTAACGAGGGAGAGACGGCGCGGCCGGTGCAGACCCTGGTCTGGTATCCCGCCACCGGCTCGGGCAAGCCGCTGGTCTATGGCGACTACCTGCGCCTGATCGGCAGCGAAGACGATTTCACGCGCAGCGCGCAAGCGGCGCAAAAGGTAGCGGACAGTGTTGTCCGCCGTGGCTACCTGTCCGAGTCCGGCCCGGTGCAGGGCCAGGCGGCGCTGGCCGGCGCAATGCGTGCCCGGCTGGACGCCGCCGCTGCGAAAGGCCGCTTTCCGGTCGTGATCTATGCGCCCAGCATCAGTGCGCCGGCCATGGAGAACGCCGACCTCTGCGAATACCTGGCCAGCCACGGCTACATCGTGCTCGCCAGCCCCAGCATCGGCACGCGTGCACGCGAGATGGCAAGCGACCTCGAAGGCGCCGAAACCCAGGCCGCCGACATCGCCTTCCTGATCCGCCATGCCCACGGCTTGCCGAATGCCGACGTCAAGCGCCTGGCGGTGGCCGGCTACAGCTGGGGCGGACTGGCCAACGTACTGGCCGCGGCCAAGGACCGGCGCATCAAGGCGCTGGTCGGTCTCGACGGCTCGGTGCGCGCCTACCCGGAATTGCTCGCCGAGGCGAAGTACGTCACGCCGCTCACCATCCGCGTGCCGATGCTGTACGTTGCAGGGCGCCCGGCGTCGATCGAGCAACTCGCCGCGCGCAAGAAGGCGGTCTCGGGCTTCCTCGACGACATCAGGTACGCGGACCTGTACAAGCTGACCATGCATCCGATGGAGCACTTCGCCTTTTCGTCGACCTACCTGCGCTTTGCTTCCGACGGGATGTTCAACCAGTATCCGCGCGCCGAGGTCAATCGTGCCCACGGCTGGACCGCCGAGTACGTGCTGCGCTTCCTCGACGCCTACCTGAAGCGAGACGCCGCTGCCAAGGCCTGGCTGGACGCGCCGCCGTCCAGCCACGGCATGCCCACCCATGCCGTCACCATGGAAGCGCGGCCTGCGGCAGCGGCGCCGGCGGGCCGCGAGGAACTGGCGGCGGAACTGGCGCGGCACGGTTTCGAGCATGTCCACACCGCCTACGCCGCCATGCGCACACGCGACAAGACCTTTTCACTGCGCGAGGGTGAGCTGAACGACTGGGGTTATCAACTGTTGAACCGCGGCGAGCCGCAACAGGCCATCCATATTTTCAAGCTGGCCACTTTCCTGTACGCTGACAGCGCCAATGCCTACGACAGCCTGGCCGACGCCTGTGAACAGGCCGGAGACACGGCGGCAGCCATCGAGAACTACCGCCGCTCCTTGCAGCTCGACCCGGGCAACAAGAATGCCGAAGCACGCCTGGGCGTGCTCGACCCACACAGGAAAACATGACCCGAGCGCTATTCATCTGCACCCAGAACCGCCTGCGCAGCCCGACCGCCGAGCAGGTGTTCGCCACCTGGCCCGGCGTCGAGACCGACTCGGCGGGCGTGGGCAACGACGCCGACGTGCCCCTCTCGCCGGAACAGCTGGCCTGGGCCGAGATCGTCTTCGTGATGGAAAAGGCGCACCGCAACCGCCTGTCCGCAAAGTTCCGGCGCCACCTGAACGGCAAGCGCATCGTCTGCCTCGACATTCCCGACGACTACGCGTACATGCAGCCCGAGCTGGTGCGGCTGCTGGAAAAGAAAGTGGCGCCCTTCCTGCGCCGCGCCTGAAACGGTTGAAAACGACGATCTTCCATCATGAATCCGCGCACCGTCCATCAGCACATGAAAGCATTCCCGAGCGTGGATGGACACCTGCGCACCTGGATCAACCTGATGGAGCGTGACGGCAGCGTGCGCCAGGAAGCGCTTGCGGCACTCATTGCCGAACACATCGGCGCAAGCGAGCTGCTGGTTTGGGCCGGCCGCAAGACCGGCGGCTTGTTCCCGCGCGAGCAAGCCCTGGCCTTTATCTGCGAACATCTCGGCAAAGGCGAGATGCGCATCGCCGACAAGGGCTTTACCGGATTCGTCGTGGTCGCATCGAATGGCGTGGCAACCGGATGGTCGCAGACCGCTCGCTGCATAACCAGGTTGGACTGATCGACAAGAACGGGCGAAAAACGGCAACTGGATTTGCGCCGGGCATTCCACCACGCAATGAGGCCGCGCATTTCACCTTATAATGCCTTTTTGCCACAAGGCCAACCATGCAGTCGACTCCCGGTTTCACCCTTTCGCTGCGCCGGCTGCTCATCCTCCTGAGTGCGATCGGGCTGTTGCCGCTCGCCCTGCTCGGCCTGTGGTCGCTGGACATGGCCGACCAGTACCAGCAGCGCGAACAGGAGCGCGCGATGCTCGACCAGGCGCGCGCCCTGTCGAGCGCGGTGGACGCGGAACTCGACGGCGCCATCGCCACCCTGGCCAGCATGGCGCGCACGCCGGCCATGGATACCGGCGACCTGCGCGCCTATTACGAAGCCGCACGCGCCCAGGCGGCGGCCCAGCCGGAATGGCTGGCCGTGATCCTGACCGACGCCGACGGCAAGGTCCTGTTCCGTACCACGAATCCCTTTGGCGCACCGGGCGGACGCGTGGCCGACCCCGAGAGCCTGAAGCAGCTGCTGGCCGTGCAAAGGCCGCTGGTCGGCCGCGTCACCCACGGTCCGCGCGGGCGCGCCGCCTTCCCGGTGCGCGTGCCGATCCGCGACCAGGCCGGGCGCCTGTACGCCCTCACCGCCGTGATCCAGCCCGACCGCATCCTGCGCGTCATCGAGCGCCAGCAAGCGCCGGCCGGATCGGTCATCGGCGTGTTCGACGCCACCGGCGCGGTGGTGGCGCGTTCGCTGAACCAGGCAGCCACCGTCACCCGCCCGCCCAGCCCTTCGCTGGCCAGGC
>NZ_JAJFES010000014.1 GCF_020708045.1 Massilia sp. IC2-278 | reverse complement strand
GCCTTGCGCGCGATGGACGGGCAGGGCGCCGACGTGATCCGGCGGCCGGCCCTTGGCGGCGTAGATGGCAGCAACGGCTGCCGGGTTCTCGGCGTCGGCGCCGAGGCCGTATACGGTTTCGGTCGGAAAAGCGACCAGCTGCCCGCCCTTGAAGGCGCGCAGCAGGGCGATCGCCACCGGGTGCGAGGGGCAGCGCAACCCGACCGTGTCCTGGCCGCCGCTCACCGCATCCGGAATGTTCGGGGCGCGCTTCAGGATCATGGTCAGCGGGCCGGGCCAGAAGGCTTCGGCCAGCGCATGCGCCTCCGGCGGAATATCGCAGGCCCAGTGCGCGATGTCCGCTTCCGGCGCCAGGTGCACGATCACCGGGTGATCCTGCGGCCGGCCCTTGGCGGCGTAGATGGCAGCAACGGCTGCCGGGTTCTCGGCGTCGGCGCCGAGGCCGTATACGGTTTCGGTCGGAAAAGCGACCAGCTGGCCGGCTTCGAGTGCGCGCGCGCCGGCTTCGATGGCGGCCTGGCCGACATTCTCGTTCAGGCCGCGCTCGTCCATGCTGTGCTCGTTCGTGCTCACGCTGCGATCCCCAGGATGGCGCAGGCTGCGCGCAATTGTTCCTGTGCTTGCGCCAGCGTTGGCGCGACAAAAGTCACGTGGCCCATCTTGCGGCCACGGCGCGGATCGTCCTTGCCGTACAGGTGCAAAAAGGCGCCCGGCAGCGCCAGCACGCGGTCCCAGGCGGGTTCGCGTTGCTGGTCGCCGCCGCTGCCCTCTTCAAACCAGACATCGCCCAGGATGTTCAGCATCACGGCCGGCGAATGCTGGCGCACATCGCCCAGCGGCAGGCGCGCCATGGCCCGCACCTGCTGTGCGAACTGGCTCGTCACGCAAGCGTCGATCGTGTAGTGGCCGCTGTTGTGCGGACGCGGCGCCATTTCGTTGACGACCAGCGAGCCGTCTTCGAGCACGAAGAACTCGATGCAGAGCACGCCCACATAGCCGAGTTCGGCCACGATGGCGCGCGCCGCATCCTGCGCCTTCTGCGCGCATTCGGCCGACACGTTCGGGCCCGGCACGGTGGTGGTGAACAGGATGCCGTCGCGGTGCACGTTCTCGGCAATCGGATACACCACGGATTGCCCGTCGGCGCCGCGCGCGGTCAGCACCGAGACCTCGTAGGCCAGCGGCAGCATCTTTTCCAGCAGACAGGTCACGCCGTTCATGGAGTCGAAGGCGGCGCGCACGTCCTCGCGGCTCTTCACGCGCACCTGACCCTTGCCGTCGTAACCCATGCGCACGGTTTTCAGGATACCCGGCAGCAGATCGTCACCGATGGCCTGGATGTCTTCCAGCGAGGCGATCACCTTGTGCGGCGCCGGCAGCACGCCGGACTTGGCCGCGCAATCAACGAAGAAACGCTTTTCCAGCACGCGGTCCTGGGCAATCGCCACGCACGAACCCGCAGGGGCGACGAAACTGCCCTGCGCCAGCAAATTCATGCTGTCGGCCGGCACGTTCTCGAACTCGGTGGTGACGGCGCTGCACAGGGCGGCCAACTGGCCGAGGGCGATGCTGTCGTCGTAGCCGGCCTGGACCAGGCGCTCTGCGACCTGCCCGGCCGGGCAGTCGGCACTCGGCTCCAGCACGGCGACCTTGTAGCCCATCGCCTGGGCGGCGTGGGCGAACATGCGGCCGAGCTGGCCGCCTCCCATCACGCCCAACCAGGTCGGCGGGTTGGCGGTGGGAAGAAACGAAGGATGCTGCGAATTACTCATACGATCTCATACGGGCAGGGTCATCGCCTGGGCGGCGGCGGTCTGGTCCTTGCGGAACTGTTCCAACTGGGCGGCCAGGGCATCGTCGCCGGCGGCGATGATCGCCACCGCGGTCAGCGCGGCATTCGCGGCGCCGGCTTCGCCGATGGCGAAGGTCGAGACCGGCACGCCTTTCGGCATCTGCACGATCGACAACAGCGAATCCTCGCCGCGCAGGTATTTCGACGGTACCGGCACGCCCAGCACCGGCACGATGGTTTTTGCCGCCACCATGCCCGGCAGATGGGCGGCCCCACCGGCGCCGGCGATGATGGCGCGCAGGCCGCGCGCACGCGCCGTCTCGGCATAGCGGAACATCTCGTCCGGCATGCGGTGCGCCGAAATGACCTGCGCCTCGAAGGGCACGCCGAATTGCTTCAGCACGTCGACGGCGTTCTTCATCACGTCCCAGTCGGACGAGGAACCCATGATGACGCCGACCAGCGGCTTGACTGCTTGTTCGGTCATCTTAAACTTTCAGCTTTTCGCCGGTCAGGCGTTCGATGGCTTCGAAGTACTTGGCCTGGGTCTTGGCGATCACGTCCGCTGGCAGCGCTGGCGCCGGCGCGGTCTTGTTCCAGTCGCTCAGGGTTTCCAGGTAGTCGCGCACGAACTGCTTGTCGAACGACGGCGGCGACATGCCCGGCGCGTACGAATCGGCCGGCCAGAAGCGCGACGAATCGGCCGTCAGCACTTCGTCCATCAGGTGCAGCACGTTGTTCTCGTCGAGGCCGAATTCGAACTTGGTGTCGGCGATGATGATGCCCTTGGTCGCGGCGTATTCCAATGCGGCGGTGTAGAGGGCGATCGAGACCTCGCGCATTTTCGCGGCCAGTTCGGCGCCGATGCGCTCTTCCATCTCGGCGAACGAGATGTTCTCGTCGTGCTCGCCGATGTCGGCTTTCGCGGCCGGGGTGAACAGCGGCTCGGGCAGTTTATCGGCCTGGCGCAGGCCTGCCGGCAATTCGATGCCGCAAATCTTTCCGCTTGCCTGATAGTCCTTCCAGCCGGAACCGATGATGTAGCCGCGCACCACGGCTTCGACCAGGATCGGTTTGAGGCGCTTGGCAACCACGGCGCGGCCGCGTACCTGCTCGACTTCATCGGCAGCCACGACGCTTTCCGGCGCCACGCCGGTCAGGTGGTTCGGCACGATGTGGCCGAGTTTCTCGAACCAGAAATCGCTCATCTGGTTCAGGACCATGCCCTTGCCCGGGATCGGCTCGTTCATGACGACGTCGAACGCCGACAGGCGGTCGGTGGTGACGATCAGGATCTTGTCGTCGCCGACAGCGTAGTTATCGCGCACTTTGCCGTGGCCGAGCAGTGGCAGGGACTGGATCGTGGATTGGTAGAGGCTGTTCATAGAAGGAGTATCAGGGAAACAGAAGCGGCGGACACAGCAATCGCACCCGCCGAAAAGAAGCGCGGGCTGCCGCAGCAGCCCGTTCCAAACGCTATATTACTTTACAACCTGGGCCAGCTCGCCGGCCTTGTAACGCTCGGCCATTTTTTCGAGCGGAATCGGCTTGATCTTGGCGGCCATGCCTTCGCAGCCGAACGACTGGAAGCGCGCCTTGCACACTTCCATCGCCGCTTCGCGCGCCGGCTTCAGGTAGTCGCGCGGGTCGAACTTCGACGGGTTCTGGAACATGTACTTGCGGATCGCCGCGGTCATGGCCAGGCGGATGTCGGTGTCGATGTTGATCTTGCGGACACCGTGCTTGATGCCTTCCTGGATCTCTTCGACCGGCACGCCGTAGGTCTCTTTCATGTCGCCGCCGAATTCGCGGATGATGGCCAGCAGCTCTTGCGGCACCGACGAGGAACCGTGCATCACCAGGTGGGTGTTCGGGATGCGCGCGTGGATTTCCTTGATGCGGTCGATGGCCAGGATGTCGCCGGTCGGCTTGCGGGTGAATTTGTAGGCGCCGTGCGAAGTGCCGATGGCGATCGCCAACGCGTCGCACTGGGTGCGGGCCACGAAATCGGCCGCCTGGTCGACGTCGGTCAGCAACTGCTCGCGGGTCATGGTGCCGTCGGCGCCGTGGCCGTCTTCCTTGTCGCCCTTCATCGTTTCCAGGGAACCGAGCACGCCCAGTTCGGCTTCGACGGTCACGCCGATCGAGTGCGCGAATTTCACGACTTCCTTCGAGACTTCGACGTTGTATTCGTACGATGCCACCGACTTGCCGTCGGCTTCCAGCGAACCGTCCATCATCACCGAGGAGAAGCCCGAGCGGATCGCGGCCATGCAGACCGCCGGCGACTGGCCGTGGTCCTGGTGCATGACGACCGGGATGTGCGGGTAGGCTTCGACGGCGGCGTCGATCAGGTGGCGCAGGAAGGCTTCGCCGGCGTACTTGCGTGCGCCTGCCGAGGCTTGCATGATGACCGGCGCGCCGACGGCGTCGGCCGCGGCCATGATGGCCTGCACTTGCTCCAGGTTGTTGACGTTGAATGCCGGCAGGCCGTAGCTGTTTTCAGCAGCGTGGTCCAGCAGTTGACGCAGTGATACGAGTGCCATGGTAGTACTCCAAAACAATAAAGAAACCGTTTCGGGAGCTTCGCTCAAGCGAAGCCTCCATTAATCCTTGTAGGTCTCGCCCACGCGCACGATCTTGAGCGCATTGGTGCCGCCGGCCTCGCCCATCGGCGAGCCCCAGGTCACGACGATGGTGTCGCCCGGGCTGACCATGCCTTCCTTGATCAGGAGCTCTTCCGCCTTGCGCAGCACGGCGTGGCTGCCGCCTTCCTGCAGCAGGGGGAATGCTCGCACGTTCCGGTACAGCGAGGCCTTGCGCTGCGTCGTTTGTGACGGGGTCAGGGCGAAAATCGGGGTGTCGATGTTATGTCGGCTCATCCACAGCGCGGTCGAGCCCGATTCGGTCAGGGCGACGATCGCTTTCACGGCCAGGTGGTGCGCGGTGAACAGGGTGCCGTAGGCAATCGACTGGTCGATGCGGGTGAACTCGACGTTCAGGAAGTCCGTGTCGAGCTTGTTGTATTCGGATTGTTCCGCTTCCAGGCAGATCGCGGCCATCATCTCGACGGTTTCGACCGGGTACTTGCCCGATGCGGTTTCGGCCGAGGTCATGACGGCGTCGGTGCCGTCCAGCACGGCATTCGCCACGTCCGACACTTCGGCGCGGGTCGGCACGGCGTTCACGATCATCGACTCCATCATCTGGGTCGCGGTGATCGCCAGCTTGTTCGAGGCGCGCGCCATGCGGATCATGCGCTTTTGCAGCGCCGGCACGGCGGCATTGCCCACTTCCACGGCCAGGTCGCCGCGCGCGACCATGATGCCGTCCGACGCGTCCAGGATTTCCTGCAACACGGGAATGGCTTCGGCGCGCTCGATCTTGGCGATCATCATCGGCTTGTGCTGGTAAGGCTCGCCAGCGATGTTCGCCAGCTGGCGCGCCATTTCCATGTCGGTCGCGCTTTTCGGGAAGGAAATGGCCAGGTAGTCGGCCTGGAAGCTCATCGCGGTCTTGATGTCTTCCATGTCCTTCGAGGTCAGCGCCGGCGCGGTCAGGCCGCCGCCCTGGCGGTTGATGCCCTTGTTGTTCGACAGCTCGCCGCCAACCTTGACCGTGGTGCAGATTTCGTGGCCGACGACCTTGTCGACGACCAGCACGATCAGGCCGTCGTTGAGCAGCAGCTTGTCGCCCGGACGCACGTCACGCGGCAAGGCCTTGTAGTCGAGGCCGACGCGTTCCTGGTTGCCCAGCTCGCCGTTCTCGCCCCATTTCGCGTCCAGCACGAACTTGTCGCCATTGTTCAGGAAGATCTTGCCTTCTTCAAACTTACCGACGCGGATCTTCGGACCCTGCATGTCGGCCATGATCGCCACCTCCACGCCGCAGGCTGCGGCGGCGCGGCGCACCAGGGCGGCGCGGTCGATGTGGTCCTGGGCCTTACCGTGCGAGAAGTTCAGGCGCACGACGTCGACGCCGGCGCGGATCATCTTGACGAGGATGTCGAAGTCGGTCGAGGCAGGGCCGATGGTGGCAACGATCTTGGTAGCGCAATACATGTTGATCCTTGTTCTTGAAAAAGAGAAGCGCAGCCTGGGCTGCGCTTGTTACTGAGCTTATTGGCTATTACGCTGCAGCAGGATCTCGACTGCCGGCAGGGTCTTCCCTTCCAGGAACTCGAGGAAGGCGCCGCCGCCGGTGGAGATATAGCCGATCTTCTCGCCGATGTCGTACTTGGCGATCGCCGCCAGGGTGTCGCCGCCGCCGGCAATCGAGAAGCCGTTCGAATCCGCAATCGCCAGCGCCAGGGTCTTCGTGCCCTCGGCGAACTGGTCGAATTCGAACACGCCGACCGGGCCGTTCCAGACGATGGTGCCGGCCTTGTTCACCTGCTCGGCCAGCATGGCAGCCGTCTTCGGGCCGATATCGAGGATCATGTCGTCGTCGCTGACGTCCGCCACATCCTTGACGGTGGCAGCGGCGGTCGGCGAAAACTCTTTCGCGCAGACGACGTCGACCGGAATCGGCACCGAGGCGCCGCGCGCGCTCATCATGTCGATGATCGATTTCGCTTCAGCGACCAGGTCGTTCTCGACCAGCGACTTGCCGATGTTCAGGCCGACGGCCTTCATGAAGGTGTTGGCGATGCCGCCACCGACGACCAGGTTGTCGACCTTGCCGGCCAGGCTTTGCAGGATCGAGAGCTTGCTCGACACTTTCGAGCCCGCCACAATGGCCAGCAGCGGACGCGCCGGCTGGCCCAGCGCTTTACCGAGTGCGTCGAGTTCCGCGGCCAGCAATGGGCCAGCGCAGACGACAGGGGCGAACTTGGCGATGCCGTGGGTGGTCGCTTCGGCGCGGTGGGCGGTGCCGAAGGCATCGTTCACATACACGTCGCAGAGCTTGGCCATCTTCTGGGCCAGTTCATCAGAATTCTTCTTTTCACCTTTGTTGACGCGGCAGTTTTCCAGCAGCACGACCTGGCCTGGGGCCACGTCCACGCCATCGACCCAGTCCTGCTTCAGTTCGACGGGTTGGCCGAGCAGCTCGGACAGGCGCGCGGCGACCGGCGCCAGCGTGTCTTCCGGCTTGAATTCGCCCTCGGTCGGGCGGCCCAGGTGCGAGGTGACCATGACGGCGGCGCCGGCTTTCAGGGCGGCCTGGATCGCCGGCACCGAAGCGCGGATGCGCGTGTCTTCGGTGATGTTGCCGGCGTCATCTTGCGGCACGTTCAAGTCGGCACGGATGAAGACGCGCTTGTTTTTCAGCGCATCGCGGTCGATCAGGTCTTGCAAGCGGGTGAAACTGAGAACGGCGTCCATGGCGACTCAACAGTGAAATAATGAAAGAACGATATTCTACCGCAGCAAACCCCAAGAAACCGTTGCGAGCGGCAGGAGTGTTGGCCGAGAAGCGCAGCTGTACGAATGTACAGCGAGCTATCGCCTTGGCGGCGCAGGCCGACAATCCAACGCGCAGTAGGTTTATTGGGGATTGCTAGGCTGCACCCTGAAAAACGTGCATTACCCGCAACAGTGTGAAAGCAAGCATGCCGAATACAATCGTCTGCAGCATGTTGCGGCGCCAGAGGTAAAAACCGAGCGCGGCAATGCCGCCCAGCAGTTTTGGATTGCCCAGTTCCAGGTGCACATTGCCGCCGCTATCGAGCAACAGGTCGGGGCCGATGATGGCCGCTAGCGCGCAGGCCGGTGCGTAGCGCAGCATGTCCTGGATGCGCGGCGGAATGCTGACCTTGTGACCGATCAGCCAGAAGCCGCTGCGGGTGATGGCGGTGGACAGCGCCAGCACGCCAATGACGACCCAGATTTCCCACTCAGCCATGGCGCGCCTTTCGCTTTTCAGTCAATTTCTCGGTTACCAAGGCCGCCACCATGCCGGCCACCACCGCGACCAGCAGGCCCAATTTATAGGGAAAACCGTTCGCCAGCACCGCCACCGCGCCGGCCACCAGCACGCCGCACAACGCGGCGCTGTTGATGATCAGCGGCACCGTGATGCAGAGGATGGCCAGCGTGCCGGCAAAGCCCAGGCCCCATTCGCTGGGGATCGTGCTGCCGAGGAAGATGCCGATCAGCGAGCCGGTTTGCCACGCGCACCAGTTCGGGAACATCAGCCCTTTCAAATACGACAGCTTGCCCTTCACCGGCACCGCGGTCGGAAATCGCTGCAGGAACATCGCCACCGTCAAGTCGCCAGAGATATAACCGTAGAACAAACGCTGGCGCCAGGGCAGGTGCGTGAAGTGCGGCGCCAGCAGGGCCGAGAAGATCACGAAACGCAAATTCACGACCAGCGCGGTGGCGAAGACCACCCAGATCGGCGCATGCGCAACGATCAGCGGCAAGGAAGCCAACTGGGCGGAACCTGCGAACACCAGCAAGGTCATACCGCACGCCTGCCACACCGTGAGCCCGGTCTTGACCATGGCAATACCGACCACCATGCCCCATGCGGCAATACCGAACAGCGTCGGCATACCCGTCTTCAGGCCTTCGCGCCAGAGTTCGGGATCGTGTTCTTCGATAACGGGAGTCGATTGCGTGGCTGGCGGCGCGCTCATGTCGCCTTCCTGCAACAGCCTGGGTGAGTTACAGCGAGAACGAAACCAAAATGATGGGACATGAAACGTCGAGAAATGAAGGTCTTGAATTCGGCCTGGCAGGTGACCGTAAGGTGGGCACGCTGTGCCCACGCGTTACCTGCCTATGCGCTGGCCCGCTGCCGAAGGCTGTCGCTCGCATCGCGTCCGCGAGCCGCACGCTGATGTGATCATTCCGGCATTCTACCGATCATCCCGCCCCCTCGCTCGAATCCGTTAAAATCCCATCTTTATCCAAACCCTGCCCGACGGAGAATTGCAATGAACGTAAAGACGATGCCTGTGGTCGAACTGGAGGCCAAAGACCTGCCGGCCCACTGCCCGAACCCGGCCATGCCGCTGTGGTCGTCGCACCCGCGCGTCTTCCTCGACTTCGACCATGAAGGCACGGCCAAGTGCCCGTACTGCGGCACCCACTACCGCCTGGCCGCCGGCGTCGAGTTCAAGCACCACTGATCCGGCGCGCGGCCGTCGTTCGCCGCATACTTTCGCCGCATGCCCATGCAATACCGCGCCCCAGGGTGGCTGCCCGGCGGCCACCTGCAAACCATCTACCCGGCGACCTGCGTCGCCAAGCCGCCGGTCGCCTACCGGCGCGAGCGCTGGGGCGTGCACGACCCGCTGCTGGGCGATGACTTCGTCGACGTCGATTTCGTCGACGGCGAACCGGGTAAACCTTTGGTCGTGCTGTTCCACGGGCTGGAAGGTTCCTCGCACAGCCATTACGCGCGCGGCCTGATGGCGGCACTGGCTGCGCGCGGCTGGTCCGGCGCGGTGCCGCATTTCCGCGGCTGCTCCGGCGAAGCCAACCTCACGCCGCGTTTCTACCACTCCGGCGACGCCGCCGAAATCGACTGGATCATGGCGCGTTTGCGCAAACGTGCGCCGGGTCCGCTGTACGTGGCCGGCGTCTCGCTCGGCGGCAACGCCCTGTTGCGCTGGCTGGGCGAATCCGGCCACGGTGCCGGTTTCGTCACGGCCGCCGCCGCGATTTCCGCCCCGCTCGACCTGGCGCGCGGCGGCGAAGCCCTGTCCTCGGGCCTGAACATGCTCTACACGCGCATGTTCCTGCAAACCCTGAAGCCGAAGTGCCTGGCCAAGCTGGAACAATTTCCCGGCCTGTTCGACAAGACGGCCCTGCTCGCTGCGCGCGACCTCTACGCCTTCGACAATGTGGTGACCGCGCCCCTGCACGGCTACCGCGACACCGACGACTACTGGCACCGCGCCAGCGCCCGCCACGTGCTGATGGATATCACGGTCCCGACGCTGGTCCTGAACGCGCGCAACGATCCCTTCCTGCCGGGCCAGTATTTACCCTCTTCTGCCTCGCAGGCGGTGACGCTGGAATATCCCGAAGAAGGCGGCCACGTCGGCTTTCCTGCCGGCCCCTTCCCGGGCCGGATCGACTGGCTGCCGGCGCGCATCCTTTCCTTCTTCGACGACCTGTCCATGCGCGCGCCGAATGACCCGGGTTTATGCAATGCTGCAGCCCATGGATGACATCGTAAAACAGGCAATGGCCAAGTGGCCGAACGTGCCGCACTGCTACGGCTGGCTGGCACTCGACGCGCGCGGCGCCTGGCGCATGCGCGACGAAGCGGCGCAGGGGGCCAATGCACCCGGCGACAAGCTGAACAACCCGACGCTGGTCGGCTTCATCAACCGCAATTACGCGCACGACGAGCAGGGCCGCTGGTATTTCCAGAACGGCCCGCAGCGCGTGTACGTGAATCTCGAAGCGACGCCCTTCATCGCGCGCACCGACCCGGCCCAGGGCATGACGGTGCAGACCGGCGCCGCACTGCCCTCCATCGAGCGCCTGTTCCTGACCGAGTCGGGCGAGGCCATCGTGCAGGCGGGCGAGATCGTCGCCCAGGTCGACGACCGCGACGTGGCGCCATTGTTCGAGCATCTGGAATTGAATGGGAAGCCTGTTGGCGACGAAGCCTTGCTGGCCTGGCTCGACAATGAAACCGGAACGCTGACGCTGAACTACCGCGGCGCCCAGGTGCCGGTGGAGCGGGTGGCGCGTGATGCGCTGCCGCAGCGCTTCGGCTTCGTGCGCACGCCGGCGCCGGCCTGATTCAGCCGCGCCGGTCGGCTGGAGGCGTGCTGTTTTTCCTCCTGGCAGACAAGGCTGTCACGAGTCCGATCCCGCAGCCGACAAACGCGGCCCGATACCAGTCGAGCGCATGCGTGTCACTGAAGAATCCGGTATAGATGAGGGTGCCTACGGCGCCACCGGCCGCGGCAAGAAGAAATTTTTTCATCAACGGTCATACCCCTGGCAATAAGTAGACCGCGCCGGCATTGGCGGCAAGCTGGTGTCCACGCTCACTTGACCTTCTCTTCGAGTTCTTTCAGCTCGCGCTGGCGTTCCTTGATCTCGCGTTCGCGGGCGTCGATCACCGACTGTTCATAGAAGCTGGCGTCGCCCGCCTTGCGCGCAAAGTTCAGCTGGTCCACCGCCGCCGGCATGGCGCCGGCCAGCACATAGGATTCGGCCAGCGCCATGTGCTGCAGCGCGATCTTGCCCTGGCTGGAATAGGCTTTCGCCATCAGGTCGTAGAGCTTCGGATCTTCGCGGTACATGCGCACTTGGTCGCGCAGGTAGCGCGTGGCATCCTCGAACTTGCCGGCGGCAATCATCGCTTCGGCATACTGGCGTGCCAGCGCGCGCGACAGCGGGTAGGCGTGGATGGCCTGCTCGGCATCCTTCACCGCACCTTGCAGCACGTCTTTCGGCTGGCCCGCCGCCAGCCTGATCTCCAGGTCGAGCCCGGCAAACATGGCGCCGCCGTCGCTGGCGGGCGCCGCCGACAGCACGCCCTCCTTCGGCTTCATGCTGGCGCGCGATTTATCGAGCCAGCTGCGCGCCGCCGCCAGGTCGCCCTGCTTCAGCGACAGGTAGGCCAGGCCGTACTGGGCCGCCACCTGCTGCTGGCGTTGCGGCTGGCCCATCTGCGTTTCGAAAGTGGTGCGGGTATCGCGCAGGCCGGTCGTGCTGCCGTCCTGCAGCACGCGGGCGCGCGCCTTGGCCAGGTGGAATTCGATGGCGTCGGCGCGCTGGCGCTGCGGCGTTTCGCGGATGCGCGCCTGGATGTCGGCAATGCGCTCGCCGGTCAGCGGGTGACTGCTGAGGAAGGCCGGCATTTCGCCATATACCTTGTTGGCGCTTTGCAGGCGCTTGAAGAAGGCGACCATGCCCGTGGTGTCGTAGCCGCCGGCGCTCATGATCTGGAAGCCGACCCGGTCGGCCTCGCGCTCGGCATCGCGGCTGAAGGACAGCTGGCGGTCGAGCGCCAGGCCCTGCCCGCCCATCAGCACGCCCATTGCCGCATCCGGACTGGCGCGCGCGGCCAGCGCCGCCAGGATCATGGCCGCGATCGGCAGCAGCGCATCCTGCTTTTGCTGGCCGAGCATGCGCGCGATGTGGCGCTGCGACACGTGGCCGATCTCGTGCGACATTACCGAGGCCAGTTCCGACTCGGTCTGCGCCGCGATCAGGAGGCCCGAATGGATGCCGATATAGCCGCCAGGCAGGGCAAAGGCGTTCAGCACCGGGTCGCGCACCGCAAAGAAGCCGAAATCGGAGCCGGTTTCGCCGCGCGCGCCGGGCGCGGCATCGACCAGGGCGCCGCCGAAATGGTTCAGGTAATCGAGGATCTGGTCGTCGTCGAGGTAATCGCGGTCGCGCCGGATCTGGCGCATGATTTCCTCGCCCAGCTTGCGCTCGGTGACCGGCGACAGGTCTTCGCGCGCGGCGTCGCCCAGGGTCGGCAGGCGCGGCCCGCTGGCGGCATTCGGGGATTGCCCGGACGCCGGCGTCCAGGCGAAACCGGTTGCGGTCGTCACGAGCAGGACGGCCAGGGAACGGCGCCAGCGCCGGGAGCGTGTCCGGAACGTGGGCAGGAACGCGGAATAGGTCAGCGATTTCACGGTGCTATGATAACCGCATCCGCGCACGGCTTGCCGCGAGCGGAAACACTTTCTTACTCGAGCATACCAACACGACCATGACCAGTTCCAAGCCGACCACCAGTACCAGCCCGCTCACCCATTTCGACGCCAGCGGCCAGGCCCACATGGTCGACGTCGGCGCCAAGCAGGAAACCCATCGCATCGCGGTGGCGGCCGGCACCATCCGCATGCAGCCGGCCACCCTCGACCTGATCCAGTCGGGCAGCGCGAAGAAGGGCGACGTGCTCGGCATCGCCCGCATCGCCGCCATCATGGGGGCGAAACGCACCAGCGACCTGGTGCCGCTGTGCCATCCGCTGCCGATTACGCGGGTGGCTGTCGATTTCGAGGTGGATGCTGCTGCGAATAGCGTGCATTGCCGCGCCCAGGTGGAAACCGTGGGCAAGACCGGGGTCGAGATGGAGGCGCTGACCGCGGTGCAGGTCGGCTTGCTGACGATTTACGACATGTGCAAGGCGGCCGACCGCGGCATGGTCATGACGAATGTGCGGGTGCTGGAAAAGCACGGCGGGAAATCGGGCGATTGGACAGCGGCTGTATAGCCGTCGTTCGGCCAGCCCGACATCCCTTCATAAGCAAGGGGCCGTCTTTGCACCCGGCAGGGTGCTCAGGGGCTTGAAGCCGGCTGCGGCAGCTGCAGCCTCCTCACCGATCGGAAGCTCGAAGATCCCGATCTTGCCGTCCGGGACACCGCATACTGCCGGCACAGGCTGGCCATCCGTCCCGCACTCGGCGGAGCGAACCTGGACGTTGGCCGCTGTTAGTTGCGCTTGCAGGGCGCTGAGCGAAAGACCGCCGCCGCTGCACTGGAGCGAGCCCGTCGCTTTAAACACCTTGATTCCGGCGGCTCGGGTCTCGATGTCAGGTCCCCCACTGTCACCGCCACCACACGCGGCCAACGATGCTACTGCCAAAACTGGAAGCAATATACGCATATCAGTGTCCTTGTTATCTATTGTGACGACGATATCGTCGCTCTACCAGAGTATGTACGCACGTTGCAAATCTAACAAGTTCCAGTTGTCATCAAATTGTCATCACATTGTCATGCCATCCAGTCGGTAGCGCCAGCGACCTGGTGCCACCGATGTGCAAGGCGGCCGGCCGCGGCATGGTGATGACCAACGTGCGGGCGCTGGAAAGGCACGTTGGCAAGAGCGGCGGCTGGGCCCGGCACATCGACGGATGATGCGACACCGCTCAAGCGGCTGCCTCAACCCTTGCCTACCAACTGTTCGCGCTTCGCGATGTACTCCTGCCCAGTGATCAGGCCTTGCGAAAGGGAGTGATTGAGTGTTGCAAGCCGAGCTTCCGGACTCTCCGGATCGAGCGTGGGGTCCACCGGTGGCGCTGTCGGAACCATGGGAGCGCGGGCACAGGCCGCCTCGATATCCCGCATGATCTGCCACTCATTCAGTCGCGAGCGGCCCCTGCCGTCATTCACCAGACCCACGTAAATTTGGCCCATCGTCAAGGTCATGGAGCGTAGTTGCGGATTGGCTGGATCACGGGCAAGCAGAGACAAGCACTGCTTGTACTGATTCCTGGCTGCTCTAGTTTCCTTCGTTTGGTAGATTGCTACGGCAATCAATGCAGCGATCACGGCGATGACCGCCCCTACCGTTAGAACGGAAAACAACATGCTGTCCCCTGGCTATTAAGTTCAATTCTGCAACATTACCTTTGTGCAGGAAACGAATCAATCAGGGACATGTAAATTGATATCTGGTACATGTTTTCGCGACACCAGACGCACCGCTTGGCCAGCACGCCAGGTCTGTGGACGTTGGCCGCTGTCGGCTGCGCTCGAAGGGCTGCGAGCGCGACGCCACCGCCGCTGCACTGCAACGAGCCCGCGCCTGCTCGAGTGCGCACAAGAATTAATAACTTCACAGTTTCTCATCGTCTTCATACCTATCATATGAATACCCAGCATTAGGAAAACCGTGAACAAGACCTGCTACGCACGATGGGGCCTGGGCCTCGCTCTTGCCGCCGCTTCGTTTTCCATGGCGGCAAGCGGCGCCCTGCCCTGCCGCCCGGACGGCGGCTCGCCGGCCGCGCTGGCCGCCCTGGCTGCGGACATCCGTTCCGGCGACACCTTTTATCGCTACCTGGCCGCACGCAAGGGCGCTCCGTCGGTATGCAGGGGCAAGGCCGGTGCGGCGGAAGGTGCGGCAGAAGGCGCGGCAGACCAGGCGGCGCAAAGCTGGCTGGCATTTTCCTGGCCCGACGGGTCGCGTTTCGAAAGAACGGTCCTGCCGCCCGAAATATCCATCATGCGTTACGCGCGCGCGGGCGGCCTGCCCGACGCGAAAGGGGCAGCTGCGCGCCTATGCCGACAAGCGCGGGCTGCACATCGACTGGACGGCGCCCTACCACCTGCACGAGGACGGCGCACGCATCGTCGAGTACCGCGACAAGGACCCAGGCGTCAACGGCATCGCCCGCCTGACCTATGCGCGGCACACGCTGGTTGCCGTATCGCTCAGCGTGGCGCCCTGAACCGCGCAGGCGCGTGCCCGCAGCTGCCTCCCATTCCGGTCATTTCTGCAACGTGTTAAATTGCTGGTTTGCCCGCGGCACAACCATGCGCGCGAAACACAAAAACACCGAGACACGTTGAAGAGGATCGAATGACATTACGCTTGCTGATGCTGGGCGCGGCCGTGGCCGCCTCCAGCGCCGTCGCCGCGCCGCGCGGCCTGACCGTGGAAGACCTGGTGACCCTGGAACGCGTCGGCGCCCCGGTGCTGTCGCCGGATGCCAGCCGCGCCGTCTACACCGTGCGCAGCACGGACATGGACAAGAACCGCGGCCATACCAAACTGTGGATGGTCGACTTGCGCGGGGCTAAATCCGCCCCAACCGTCTTCGTCAGCGACGCGAGCAGCAGCACCGATCCAGAATGGTCGCCGAAGGGCGACGCTGTCTACTTCCTCTCAAACCGCTCGGGCAGCTCGCAGGTGTGGCGCCAGCCGGCCGCCGGCGGCGCGCCGGTGCAGGTGACGAACCTGCCGCTGGACGTCGACAACTTCCGCGTTTCCCCAAGCGGCGACCGCATCGCCCTGAGCATAGCCGTGTTCCGCGACTGCGCGGACCTGGCCTGCACGGAGACGCGCCTGAAGGAACAAGCCAAGAACAAGGCCAGCGGCAAGGTCTACGACCGCCTGTTCGTGCGTCACTGGGACACCTGGAACGATGGCCGCAATGCTGTCCTGTTCTCGGCCGCGCTGGATGGCAAGGGCGTGGTGAGCGGCGCGCCGGTCAGCCTGTCGGGCTCGCTCGACGGCGACGTGCCCTCGAAACCCTTTGGCGACCGCGAGGAATACCGTTTCAGCCCGGACGGCAAGACCGTCGTGTTCGCCGCGCGCATCGCCGGCAAGACCGAAGCCTGGTCGACCAACTTCGACCTGTACAGCGTGCCGGCCGCCGGCGGCGCCGCACCGCGCAACCTCACCGCCGAGAATCCGGCCTGGGACACCAAGGCCGTGTTCTCGCCGGACGGCCGCACTCTCGCCTACCTGGCCATGGCGCGCCCGGGCTTCGAAGCCGACCGCTACCAGATCATGCTGATGGACGTAGCCACCGGCGCCAAGCGCAAGCTGGCCGCCGACTGGGACCGCTCGGCCGGCGGCCTGCAGTGGAGCGCTGACGGCAAGTCGGTCGTGGTCGATGCCGAGGACATCGGCCAGCACCGCCTGTTCCGCATCGAGGTCGCTAGTGGCAAGATCACGCCATTGACCGACAAGGGGTCGATCGGCGGCTTCGACGTGCGCGGGAATACCGTCGCCTATTCGCTCGCCACTCTGAACTCACCGGCCCAGCTGTATTCGGTGAAACTGGCTGGCGGCAAGTCGCAGCAACTGACCACGAATAACGCCGACAAGCTGGCCGACGTGCGCTTCGGCGAGTTCGAGCAGTTCTCGTTCAAGGGCGCGGGCGGCGACACCGTCTACGGTTACGTGATGAAACCGTGGAACGCCACGCCGGGCGCGAAGTACCCGGTCGCCTTCCTGGTGCACGGCGGCCCGCAGGGCAGCTTCGGCAATGCCTGGAGCTACCGCTGGAATCCGCAAATCTATGCCGGCGCCGGCTACGCCGCCGTGTTCATCGACTTCCACGGCTCGACCGGCTACGGCCAGAAGTTCACCGACGCCATCAGCGGCGACTGGGGCGGCAAGCCGCTCGAAGACCTGCAAAAGGGCCTGGCTGCGGCCGTCGAAAAATTCCCGTGGCTGGACCGCGAGCGCAGCTGCGCACTCGGCGCTTCCTACGGCGGCTACATGATGAACTGGATCGAGGGTAACTGGCCGGACGGCTTCAAGTGCATCGTCAACCACGACGGCGTGTTCGACACCCGCGGCATGGCTTACTCGACCGAGGAACAATGGTTCACCGACTGGGAAAGCGGCGGCCCCTACTTCACCGTTCCGGAAAACCATGAGCGCTTCAACCCGGTGCACCACGTGAACAAGTGGAAGACGCCGATGCTGGTGGTCCAGGGCGACCTCGACTTCCGCATCCCGACCGCGCAAGGCCTGTCGACCTTCACGGCGCTGCAGCGCAAAGGCATCGAAAGCAAGTTCCTGATGTTCCCGGATGAGAACCACTGGGTGCTGAAGCCGGCCAACTCGGTGCTCTGGCACCACACCGTGATCGACTGGCTCGACCATTACCTGAAGCGCTGAGCCGTTCGCGCCCCCGCTTTCAGTTCTCCAAGCCCGCTCCTGTAGCGGGCTTTTTTGTGGAATGTGACAATGGGCGTTTTTTCATTTGAGCAACGGCTGGTATCATAGCGGGCTTTGCTGGATTGATAACCAGTTATCAGGATACCCACCATGCATGTTGGCCAGGCGCACGAACTCAAACCCGAGGATATCGATTTCGAGTCCATGAACTTGCAGGTCGGCACGCGTCTGCAACTCCTCACCCACCGCCGCATCAAGCCCGTCCAGCATTTTTCTAGCCTGATCGGCTACCTGAAGGACGAGTACATCATCCTCAAGATCCCAATGGAAAATGGCGCGCCGATCGCCCTGGCCGAAGGCGAGCGCCTGACGATCCGCGTGTTCTCTGGGATCAAGGTGTGCTCGTTCGTCTGCACCGTCGAGCGCGTGTTCATGCGGCCGCTATTCTACGTACACGTGTCGTTCCCGAAATCGGTACAGGGCACGAGTTTACGCACGGCGATGCGGGTAAAGGTGGACTTGCCGGCCCGGCTGGGCGGGGAAGATCACGCCGGGCAGCAGGCGTGCACCATCGTGAACCTGTCGGTGAGCGGTGCGCTGGTCGAATCGAAGAGCCGGCTGCCGCAGGACGAAGAAGCGCTGACCCTGCAGTTCACGCTGAACGCGCCGCCGGACAACCAGGAAGTGCGGGTTGCCACCAGGGCGGCGATCCGGAATGTGAATGTGGTGCAGGCGGGGGATGGCGAAGTGTACACCTATGGACTGCAGTTCGTGGCGCTCGATGCCGTGCATTACACGCTGCTGCAGAACATGACTTACGAAGCGCTGCTGGCGGATCGGCAGAAGATCGTTTGACTTACATGACGCTTCGCGTTCAGACGCGTTACCAATAAAAAAAGCCGCCCGAGGGCGGCTTTCCTTCATGCAGCTAGCGTATTAGCCGTTGTCTTCGTCATCACCAGCAGCAGCGGTACCTTCGGTGCAACCTGCTGGGCGGAAGTCTGCATCAGCGAAACCCGTAGCGACGCAGTGATACGTGCCGGCGGTGGTGCGGTGCAGAGCGATGGTTGGGGTTTGACCCGTGGCAGCCAGACGACCTGGGTTGGCGATAGTGCAGGTCAGGACAGCGGTATCATTGCCTGGAGCAGCAGCGGCGATGCCCGAGCAGTTACCGGTGGTCGCAGCCAGGCCAGCTTTGTCGCGGTATTGCGTTTCGGTCAGGCCGGTAGCGCCTTCGACGACGGCCATTTCGTAGCCGGTCTTGCCGCCGCTGATGTCGGCGTAGGCAGCAGCTGCTTTCGACTTGGCAATGTAGTTCTGGTATGCAGGAATAGCGACAGCAGCCAGGATACCGATGATGGCAACGACGATCATCAGTTCGATCAGGGTGAAGCCGGCTTGTGCTTTCTTGACGATTTTCATTTGTTTCATGGTGAATCTCCAGAGGGGTAAGTGAATTCGGTTGGTGATGCTTTGCTTGGTGCCACGTTCTACCTATTGCAAGCGCCGTGCCAGGCCATTTCCCCACAAAATCATTAGTTTCTCTGAAACAAAACTGACAAATTACGGCAGAGTCCGCTTCTGGCATGACAAATTTTGTCAGCCAACGCGCAATTTCTGTCAGGCAATGATCGAACGCGCAAAATTTGTCGCCTCCATGCCAGCCCAACTGTTGTCGAAATAAAAAAGGGAGCCCGCAGGCTCCCTTCTCGTGACAAGAACTGTCCGGTATTACAGCATGGCCTTCAGCAGGCGTGCCATTTCCGATGGGTTCTTGGTGGCTTTGATGCCGCACTCTTCCATGATGTCCAGCTTGGCTTGCGCGGTATCGGCGCCGCCCGAGATCAGCGCGCCGGCGTGGCCCATGCGCTTGCCCGGAGGAGCGGTAACACCGGCGATGAAGCCGACGACTGGTTTCTTCATGTTGTCCTTGACCCAATGCGCGGCATTGGCTTCGTCCGGACCGCCGATTTCGCCGATCATGATGACCGCGTCGGTATCAGGATCGTCGTTGAACATCTTCATGATGTCGATGTGCTTCAGGCCGTTGATCGGGTCGCCGCCGATGCCGACTGCCGACGATTGGCCCAGGCCCAGTGCGGTCAGCTGGCCGACTGCTTCATAGGTCAGGGTGCCCGAGCGCGAAACGACGCCGATGCGGCCCTTGCGGTGGATGTGACCCGGCATGATGCCGATCTTGATTTCGTCCGGGGTGATCAGGCCTGGGCAGTTCGGGCCCAGCAGCAGGGTCTTCGAGCCGGCTTTTGCCATGCGGTCCTTCAGGGCCATCATGTCACGGACTGGAATGCCTTCGGTGATGCAGATGGCCAGGTCCAGGTCGGCTTCGACGGCTTCCCAGATGGCGGCTGCGGCGCCTGCCGGCGGCACGTAGATGACCGAGACGGTCGCGCCGGTGGCGGCTTTGGCTTCCGACACGTTGGCGTAGATCGGGATGCCTTCGAAGTCTTCGCCGGCTTTCTTCGGGTTCACGCCAGCAACGAAGGCGGCCTTGCCGTTCGCGTAATCGCGGCACATGCGGGTATGGAACTGACCGGTCTTGCCGGTGATACCCTGGGTGATGACTTTAGTATCTTTGTTGATCAGGATCGACATTTGTTTATTCCTTCGAATTAGGCGTTACCAGCTGCAGCGGCGACCACGGCCTTGGCTGCATCTTCCATCGTATCGGCGGCGATGATCGGCAGGCCGGAGTCGGCCAGCATCTTCTTGCCCAGGTCTTCGTTGGTGCCCTTCATGCGCACGACCAGTGGCACTTTCAGCGAGACGGCTTTCGATGCGGTGATCACGCCTTCGGCGATGACGTCGCAACGCATGATGCCGCCGAAGATGTTGACCAGGATGGCTTTCAGGCCTGGGTTCTTCAGCATGATCTTGAATGCTTCGGTGACTTTCTCAGCCGTCGCACCGCCACCCACGTCCAGGAAGTTGGCCGGCTCGCCGCCGAACAGCTTGATGGTGTCCATGGTGGCCATGGCCAGGCCGGCGCCGTTCACCAGGCAGCCGATGTTGCCGTCCAGCGAGATGTAGGCCAGGTCGAACTTCGATGCTTCGACTTCGGCTGGATCTTCTTCGTCCAGGTCGCGGTAGGCCAGGATGTCCGGCTGGCGGAACAGGGCGTTGGCGTCGAAGTTGAACTTGGCGTCCAGGGCGATGACCTTGCCCGAACCGGTCAGGATCAGCGGGTTGATTTCGGCCAGCGACGAATCGGTTTCCCAGTAAGCCTGGTACAGGCCTTTCAGGTTCTGGCGGGCTTCGGCCAGCGATTCAGCAGGGATGCCGATCTTGGTCGAGATGTCGTCCGCTTCGGCGTCGGTCAGGCCGACCGATGGGTCGATCGCGATCGAGTGGATTTTTTCAGGGTTGCTGTGGGCGACTTCTTCGATGTCCATGCCGCCTTCCGACGAGGCCATCAGCACGACCTTCTGGGTCACGCGGTCGGTGACCATCGAGACGTACAGTTCTTTCTTGATGTCGGCGCCTTCTTCGATCAGCAGGCGGCGCACTTTCTGGCCTTCCGGGCCGGTCTGGTGCGTGACCAGCTGCATGCCCATGATCTGTTCTGCGTATTCCTTGACTTGTTCCAGCGACTTGGCAACTTTCACGCCGCCGCCTTTACCACGGCCGCCAGCATGGATCTGGGCCTTGACGACCCACACCGGGCCGCCCAGCTCTTCAGCTGCCTTGACGGCTTCTTCCACCGACATGCACGGAATGCCGCGCGGTACCGTCACCCCGAACTTCCGGAGGATTTCTTTGCCCTGATACTCATGGATTTTCATGCTGGCTTCCCTTCTTCTCTGTTACTGATTTGGATAGTTAATTAGAAACTTCGTGGAAAACTTCGACAGCGAAGTCTACTCCGGTACGGCCTTGATCGCCCAGCGAGGGTAATACTGTGCCACGGCAGGGCCATCGGCGCGCAAGGCGTGGCAGCGGTCGATCTCGTAAGGACGCTCAGCGTCGCCGGCATCGGCGGCATTGCGCGTCTCGAACGCATCATCGGCGAAGGCCTGGATTGCCGCCGTGGGCAAGACCTGCGCCAGTTCAGTCAGGTGGGTGCAGCCGAGCACGCTTGACAAGCGGTCTTTCAGGTGCAGCCGGAAATGCTTGGCCAGCGACATGCCGATCAGCTTTTTATAAGCGGGACCGATGGTGTCGCAGTAGCCGGGGTACGGTACCGAGTCGGACGAGGCTTCGGCATCGACGATCTCGAGGTCGCGGTTGATGGTGATGCGCAGGCTGAGGTCGTGCACGGCGGTGCCGGCGGGACGCCTGCCGGAGGCGAGCACGATGTCTTGCGCCTTGATGTCGCGGATACGCGCGTCAAGATCCCACAAGCCATCGTCGCGCGCATACGCTTCGACGGTAATGGCGCGCGTGTGCCGGAGCTGGCGCGAAGCGGGAGAAGACAAGGGCATAAAAACGGTGCCGACAGGGCGGCGGTAAATGTATGCAGCCGGTGTGCTTGATTCGCACGTCGCCGCAGCTTCTGCGGCAACAACCGCTCATGCGGCGCTGCTTAAACCGTGAAAGTTTAGCACAGGCGGGTAGCGGTTGCACTCTTACATGCCCGATTGACCATACTGGAAGGCGGGGTATCGCGGGAAGCGTGGCAAGCCTGCCAATGTTGCCGGTGCCCGGGTATGGATACGCGGCGCGGCCCTGCCCGGCTCAGGAAAAGTCGTTGCGGAAGAAGCAGTTCTGGCCGTCGCGGTCGAGGCAGATCTGGGAATCGCTGTCGATGGTGGCGGCCCAGACGGCGTTGCCGGCCTCGGGCTCGGTGCCGTGCCAGACGATGCCGGAGAACGACACCGACAGGGCCGGGCCGACCTCTTCGCGCCAGGAGCCGCGGATTTCGTCGGTATTGCGGCCGGGGCCGCTGGTTTGCAGGACGTAGTCGCCACCGGGTCGCACGTCGAGGACAATGGACATCTCGGCGGTGCTGAGGACGTAGACGCCGGTGGGAGTGACGGGAGGCTGGGCACAGCCGGCGAGGGTGGCAGCCAGTGCCAGTGCGAGCAACGCTTTCATGCTTGTCCTTCTTGTTCGCGTGGGTTGCGGCAAGCGCCGCGAGCTCGGCCGCCCAAAGTGCAGCCGCGTGCAGGCGCCAGCGCGCAGCGCCATCCGTCGTTGAGGAATATGCCAGGCATATCAACGAATGGCGCTCCGCGCTGGCGCCTACAAAAGTTGGTTTAAACGTTACAACGCGCTACAGCGATGTGGGCGGACTAGAAGTCGTCTTCGTCTTCCGGCGCACCCTTGAGTGCTTCGCGCACGGCGCTGCTGGAGAAGCCGCGCGCCATTAGGAAACGCATTTGCTTGCTGCGCCCGGCCGCGTCTTGCGCCACGGTGCCGAACTTGCGGCGCCAGACTTCGACGGCGCGCGCCTTTTCGCTCGAGGCCAGCTCGGACTTGAGCTCGGCCAGGGCTTCGCCGTTCACGCCGTGGCTTTGCAGCTCGGCCACCACACGGCTGTTGCCGTAGCGGGAGGCTTTTCGGTGAATCAGGGATTCGGCGAAACGCTCCTGCGACAGCCAGTTGTTCTTTTCGAGGAAATCGAGGAGGGCTTCGACGTCGTCGCCCTCCTCGGCATGGCGCGCCAGCTTGCGCCCCAGCTCGAGCCGGCTGTGCTCCCTCATGGAGAGGAAGCGCAGGGCCCGTGCCTTCAGGCTCAGCGGTGGCGCGCGCATGATGCTGCCAGTGCTGCCGATACTGCCAAAACCGCGCTCAACTTATTCCGAGACGGCCTTTTCCGGCGCAGCGTCGGCGCTGACCGGCGGCAGCTCGCGCACGCCCAGGGCAGCACGGACCTTGTTTTCGATTTCGCGTGCCAGTGCCGGACGGTCTTTCAGGAACTGACGTGCGTTATCTTTACCCTGGCCGATGCGTTCGCCGTTGTAGCTGTACCAGGAACCCGACTTCTCGACGATCTTGTTGTCGGCGCCCAGATCCAGGATTTCGCCTTCGCGCGAGGTGCCTTCTCCGTACAGGATGTCGAAGTGGGCTTCCTTGAACGGTGGCGCGATCTTGTTCTTGACGACCTTGACCTTGGTTTCGTTACCGATCACCTCGTCGCCCGACTTGATCGAACCGGTACGGCGGATGTCCATGCGCACCGAGGCGTAGAACTTCAGCGCGTTACCGCCGGTCGTGGTTTCCGGGCTGCCGAACATGACGCCGATCTTCATACGGATCTGGTTGATGAAGATGACCAGGGTGTTGGTACGGTTGATCGAGCCGGTGAGCTTGCGCAGCGCCTGCGACATCAGGCGGGCTTGCAGGCCCGGCAGCGAGTCGCCCATGTCGCCTTCGATCTCGGCGCGCGGGGTCAGTGCCGCCACCGAGTCGATGACCACCAGGTCGACCGAACCCGAACGCACCAGGGCGTCGGTGATTTCCAGGGCCTGTTCGCCGGTGTCGGGCTGCGAGATCAGCAGCTCGTCGAGCTTGATGCCCAGCTTTTGCGCATAGGTGACGTCGAGCGCGTGCTCGGCGTCGATGAAGGCGCAGGTGCCGCCGAGCTTTTGCATCTGGGCGATGGTCTGCAGGGTCAGCGTGGTTTTACCCGACGATTCCGGACCGTAGATTTCCACGATACGGCCGCGCGGCAGGCCGCCGACGCCGAGGGCGATGTCCAGGCCCAGCGAGCCGGTGGACACGGTTTGCACTTCCTCGACCGGTGCGCTGGTGTCCATGCGCATGACCGAGCCCTTGCCGAACTGCTTTTCGATTTGCGCGAGGGCGGCAGCCAGCGCCTTGCCTTTTTCGGAGGCATTTACTGCGGATTTTTTGTCGTCCATAATTTTCTTTCAGTCTTGGAGGTAACCAAGGTGTGGGCGCCGTCGCGCGTTTCAATAGCTAGTACTGTATAAAAATCCAGTGGTTTTGGCAAGCGAAAAAATGAAATGTCGGTTTGAGAAAACTCGCATTGTTGCGCTAAATCAAACACAATGAAGGCGGCACCGGGGTTTAATCGAAAAACAAGGTACAACCATGCGAATTCTACTTGCAGAAGATGATAGCGTACTCGCGGACGGGTTGACGCGCTCCCTGCGCCAATCCGGCTACGCGATCGATTGCGTGCGCAACGGCGCCGATGCCGACACCGCCCTCTCCACCCAGGAGTTCGACCTCCTCATCCTCGACCTCGGCCTGCCGCGCATGTCCGGCCTGGAAGTGCTGCGCCGCCTGCGCGCCCGCTCCTCCCTGCTGCCGGTGCTGATCCTCACCGCCGCCGACTCGGTCGAGCAGCGCGTCGAGGGCCTGGACCTGGGCGCCGACGACTACATGGCCAAGCCCTTCGCCCTGTCCGAGCTCGAGGCACGGGTGCGGGCTTTGACCCGGCGCGGCGCCGGCGGCGGCCCGGCCGTGATCCGCCATGGGCCGCTGGTCTACGACCAGGTCGGCCGCAGCGCCTACATCAACGAGCAGATGCTCGACCTCTCCGCGCGCGAACTCGGCCTGCTCGAAATCCTGCTGGCGCGCACCGGGCGCCTGGTCTCCAAGGAACAACTGGTCGACCACTTGTGCGAATGGGGCGAGGAGGTCTCGAACAACGCCATCGAGGTCTATGTGCACCGCCTGCGCAAGAAGATCGAGGTCGGCGGCGTGCGCATCGCCACCGTGCGCGGGCTCGGCTACTGCCTGGAAAAGTATTCCGATGCCGCGCGCTCAGGCGCAGGCGCCGGTGCAGGCGCAGGCGCCGAGCCTGCCAGCGAGCACAAGTGACACGAACCGCAGCGGACAGACGCACGTGAACGACCGCGATGCCGGCCTGGTGCCGCCCGACAGCGCCCTGCCCCCGGGCGCGTCCGAGCCGCCGCTCGAACCCCTGTACGCGCCGCCGAATCCCGAACCCGAGGAAAGCATCCAGCACTCGCTGTTCGGCGAAATCCTGGACTGGATGCTGGCGCCCCTGCTGCTGCTGTGGCCGATGAGCATCGCAATTACTTACCTGGTGGCGAAGTCGATCGCGAACCAGCCTTTTGATCATGCCCTGGAAGACCGGGTCACGGTGCTGGCCCAGCAGGTGCGCGAGGTCGACGGCGCAATCGCCACCCGCCTGCCCGGCAGCGCGCGCGACATCCTGCGCGCCGACGACGTCGACAGCGTCTACTTCCAGATCCTCGACGCCCAGGGCCGGCATGTGGACGGCGACCGCGAGCTGCAGCGCCCGCGCGAGGACGAAGCCGACAAGGACGGCGCGGTCCACTTTCGCGGCGACGCCGTGCACGGCACGCCGGTGCGCGTGGCCTACCTGTATCTGAACCTCGACCCCTTCCACCAGGCCGACGCCGCGGCCAACGACGGCGAACCGGCCGCGCGCAAGGCCCTGGTGCAGGTGGCCGAAACCCTGGATAAACGCGCCCTGCTGGCCAACGAGATCATCAAAGGGGTGATCCTGCCCCAGTTCATCATCCTGCCGGTGATCCTGGCCCTGGTCTGGTTTGCCCTGTCGCGCGGGCTGTCGCCGCTGGCCGAGCTGCAGGAGCGCATCCGCGCGCGCTCCTCGGACGACCTCTCGCCCATCGACTCGCGCCAGGTGCCCGAAGAAATTTCTCCGCTCGTCGGCTCGCTGAACGACATGCTGGGCCGCCTGGCCCAGACCATCGACATGCAGAAGCGCTTCATTGCCGACGCCGCGCACCAGATGAAGACGCCGCTGGCCGGCATGCGCATGCAGTCCGAGCTGGCGCTGCGCCAGGTGGATCCGGGCGAAATCCACCGTTCGCTGGAACAATTGGCAAAGAGTTCGGAGTCGGCGACACGCCTGGTGAACCAGCTGCTGGCCCTGGCGCGCGCGGAAAACCAGCCGCATGCCGGCCTCGCCTTCGAGGAAATCGAGCTCGGCGCGCTGGCGGTGAGCGTGGTGCAGGACTGGGTCCAGGCCTCGTTCGCCCATGACATCGACCTCGGCTACGAGCCCCACGACGAAGCGGTGGTCATTGCCGGCAACGCCATGATGCTGCGCGAACTGCTGTCGAACCTGATCGACAATGCCCTGCGGTATACGCCAGCCGGCGGCAGCGTCACGGTGCGCGTGCGCGGGGGTGGCAGCGGCGAGCACGCGCTGTTGGAAGTCGAGGACACCGGCCCCGGCATCGCCCCCGCCGAGCGCGCCCACGTGTTCGAGCGCTTCTACCGCATCCTCGGCAACAGCGCCAGCGGCAGCGGCCTGGGCCTGGCGATCGTGCGCGAGATCGCCGGCCAGCACAATGCCGAGGTCGACATCTTCAACAACCCGCGCAGTCTTTCCAAGAAATTCCCGGGCAGCCTGTTCCGGCTGACCTTCCCGCCACCTGCCAGCGATCCCATCGATGCTGCCTGAATCCCTGCCCCCACCGGCTACGCCGCACGATGCCGACCTGCGCCGCCAGCGCCTGCTGCTGGCCGAACGCGCCCTGCACTGGCGCCGCACCCGGCGCCTGACCGCCATCCTGCTGGGCTTGTGGCTGCTCACCGGCTTTTGCACCGTGTATTTTGCGCGCGAGCTGGCGCACATCACCGTGTTCGGCTGGCCGCTGTCGTTCTACATGGCGGCGCAGGGCGCGTCCCTGGTCTGCCTGGCCATCATCGGCTTCTACGCCTGGCGCATGCGCCAGCTCGACGCCGCCTACGCGAACGCGCTGGATTCGACGCAAAACCAGGCGCCGGAGGGAGCGCCTTGAGCGCCCCGGGCAGCAACAAGCGCTACTTCCGGCGCCTGTCCGGCTATTACGCCTGGTTCTGCGTCTGCTTCGCCGGTTTCCTGCTGGCCTTGACGGTGCTGGAAAAGGAAGGCATGCCGCGCCTGTGGATCGGCCACCTGTTCATGTTCGCCACCATCGTGCTGTACGCCACCATCGGCGTGGTCAGCCGCACCTCGAACGTGACCGAATACTACGTGGCCGGGCGCCGCGTGCCGGCCCTGTTCAACGGCATGGCCACCGCCGCCGACTGGATCTCGGCGGCCAGCTTCATCAGCCTGGCCGGCGGCCTGTACCTGTATGGCTTCGACGCCCTGGCCTACATCATGGGCTGGACCGGCGGCTATTGCCTGGTGGCCCTGCTAATCGCGCCGTATCTGCGCAAGTTCGGCCAGTACACGATTCCCGACTACCTGGCGGCGCGCTACGGCGGCGGCGCGGGCGGACGCGG
Organism: Massilia sp. IC2-278; assembly: GCF_020708045.1. Lineage (GTDB taxonomy): Bacteria > Pseudomonadota > Gammaproteobacteria > Burkholderiales > Burkholderiaceae_D > Telluria. The sequence goes on along the minus strand of NZ_JAJFES010000014.1, from coordinate 110,998 downwards.
CGGGCCGGTGCGCGCGCTGGCCGTGGGCGCGACCATCATCGTCTCCTTCATCTACGTGGTGGCGCAAATCTATGCGGTGGGGCTGATCGCCTCGCGCTTTACCGGCGTCGATTTCTCGGTGGGGATTTTCCTGGGACTGGCCAGCATCCTGGTCTGTTCCTTCCTGGGCGGCATGCGCGGCATTACCTGGACCCAGGTGGCGCAGTACATCATCATCCTGGTCGCCTTCCTGATTCCGACCATGTGGCTGTCGGCCAAGCATGCCGACAATCCCTTGCCGCAGGTGGCCTACGGCTCGGTGCTGCCGAAGCTGGCCCAGCGCGAAGCGCAACTGGCGGCCGACCCGCGCGAGGAAGCGGTGCGCGCCCAGTTCCGGCGCCAGGCCGAAGACTACGGCGCCCGCCTGGCGGCCCTGCCGGGGTCCTGGGAAGGGGGCCGGCTGGAAGCCCAGCGCCGCCTCGACACCGCGCGCCTGCGCAACGCCTCGCTGGGCGAGGTGCGCAATGCCGAGCGCGCCCTGGCGGCCTACCCGAAGACCGTGGACGATGCCGACGCCCTGTGGCGCGCACAGCGGGCGCGCCTGCTGGCGCGGGCCCAGCCACCGGAAGCGCATGCCGCGCCCTTCCCCGGCGCCACCGAGGCCGAATCGAATGCGCGCCGCAACAACTTCCTGGCCCTGGTGTTCTGTTTGATGTTCGGCACCGCCGCCCTGCCCCACATCTTGATGCGGTCCTACACCACGCCCTCGGTGCACGCGGCGCGCGGCTCGGTGTTCTGGACCCTGTTCTTCATTTTGCTGATCTACCTGAGCATCCCGGCGCTGGCGGTGCTGGCCAAATACGACATTTATACGAGCCTGGTAGGCAGCGACTTCCGCTCGCTGCCGACCTGGATTTCCTACTGGGCGAATGTCGACAAGATCAATCCCTTGATCAGTGTTACCGACATCAACGGCGACGGCCTGGTGCAACTGGCCGAGATCGCCATCGACGGCGACGTGTTGGTGCTGGCGACGCCGGAAATCGGCGGCCTGCCCTACGTGATTTCGGGCCTGGTGGCGGCCGGCGGCCTGGCTGCCGCCCTCTCTACCGCCGACGGCCTGCTGCTGGCGATCTCGAACGCCCTCTCGCACGACGTGTACTACAAGATCGTCGATCCCGGCGCGTCCACCCAGAAGCGGGTCACGATCTCGAAGCTGCTGCTGCTGGCCGTCGCCTTCATCGCCGCCTATGCCGCCTCGCAGAAGCCGGCCGACATTCTGTCGCTGGTGGGCGCCGCGTTTTCGCTGGCGGCCTCGACCCTGTTCGCGCCGCTGGTGCTGGGCGTGTTCTGGAAGCGCGCCAACCACGCCGGAGCGATCGCCGGCATGATCGCCGGTTTTCTCACCTGCCTGTACTACATGCTGCGCACCAATCCGATCCTGGGCGGGCGGATGGATGCGGCCTGGTTCGACATCGCGCCGATGTCGGCCGGGATCTTCGGGGTGCCGGCGGGGATCGCGGCGGTGGTGCTGGTCAGCCTGCTGACGGCGCCGCCCAGCCGCGCCAGCAATGGCCTGGTCGACTATATCCGGGCGCCGGAATAGGCGCGTGGCCGGCCAGGTTATGGCTATGGCGGCGGCTGCGGCAAGAACGCAACACCGCCTCAGTCTACCCAAAAGGCATAGCTTTTCGGCATGCACAAATGTTATTCTTAAGAAACAACTGTTCCGCCTGCGGGCGGCCACTTACCTTCTCAGGAATCAGCATGTCGTTCACCCGAGCTTCACTCTGTCACGCCGTTTTGTTGGCCCTGTCGCTGTGCGCCGGCCCCGTAGCCCAGGCACAGGCCCAGGCTAGTCCGGCCCTGCCGCCGATCGAACAGTTCTTCTCGCGCCCGGCCTTCAACGGCGGCCTGCTATCGCCGAACGGCCGCTACCTGGCCGCGCGCTCGAGCGCCAAGGGCCAGCGCGACTTCCTGGTGGTGGTCGACCTGCAAACCAACCAGGGCAAGGTGGTTGCCTCGTACAACGATGCCGACATCGGCGCCTTCCAGTGGGTGAATGGCGAACGCCTGATTTTCGACGTCAACGACCGTACCGTCGCCCAGGGCGATGTCGAATACGCGCCGGGCCTGTTTGCCGTGAATGCCGACGGCAGCCAACTGGTGCAGCTGGCCGACCGCGGCGTGCGTTCGCAGACGGGCACGATGACCGGCCGCCGCATCCTGCCCTGGCACACTTACCTGATGCCGGCGCGCGGCGCCCAGGATTCCGAATTCGTGTACGTGCGCAACGTGGTCTGGAAGACCGGCTACAAGCGCAGCCGCGTCAGTTTGCTGCGCCTGAACACGCTCACCGGCCAGGCCCAGGAAGTGAGCCGGCCGAAGCAGGACGTGAGCGGCTGGCTGCTCGACCACAAGGGCGAACCGCGCATCGCCTTTGGCCAGGACGAGGATGTGACGAACATCTTCTACCTCGACCCGGCCAGCAAGGAATGGCGCAAGCTGACCAGTTTCAAGTCCTACGGCGACAACCCGGACGACATCACGCCGCTGGCCTTCGGCCCGGACGGCAAACTGTACGTGGCCGCGCGCAACGGCAAGGACACCAGCGCCGTGTACACCTTCGACATCGCCAGCGGCAAGCTGGCAAGCGAACCGGTGCTGAATGCGGCCGGCTACGATTTCGACGGCGACATCCTGACCAGCCGCGACAAGGTGCTGGGCATGCACTTCACCACCGATGCCGAGTCGGTCGAGTGGATCGATCCCGAGATGAAGGCGGTGCAGGACAGCGTCGACAAGCTGCTGCCGGCCACCGTCAACCTGGTGTCGCCGCCGCCCCAGCACACCACCACGCCATGGGTGCTGGTGCGCGCCTATTCGGATGCGATTCCATCGACTTATTTCCTGTACAACCGCGAAACCAAGTTGCTGAACAAGGTCGGCGAAACCTTCCCCGGCGTCGATCCGAAGCAGATGGGCCGCCAGCAGGCGCTGCGCTACAAGGCGCGCGACGGCCTCGAGATTCCGGCGCTGCTGACGCTGCCGCCGGGCGGCAAGAAGAGCGGCCTGCCGCTGGTGGTGCTGGTGCACGGCGGCCCCTGGGTGCGCGGCAGCTCGTGGGGCTGGAGTCCGCATACCCAGTTCCTGGCCTCGCGCGGCTATGCGGTGCTGGAGCCTGAATTCCGCGGCAGCCTGGGTTACGGTTCGGCCCACTACAAGGCCAGCTTCAAGCAATGGGGCCTGGCCATGCAGAACGACGTTGCCGACGGCGTGCGCTGGGCGGTCGACAAGGGCCTGGTCGATCCGAAGCGCGTCTGCATCGCCGGCGCCAGCTATGGCGGCTATGCCACCCTGATGGGCCTGATCAACGATCCGGACATGTACAAGTGCGGCGTCGACTGGGTCGGCGTGACCGACATCAACCTGATGTACGGCAGCGCGAACCATACCAGCGACATGCCGGACGAATGGAAACGCTATGGCATGCCGGAAATGATCGGCGACCAGGTCAAGGACGCGGCCCAGCTGAAGGCGACCTCGCCGATCGAGCAGGCGGCGCGCATCAAGCAGCCGCTGCTGCTGGCCTACGGCGGCGCCGACGTGCGCGTGCCGATCGACCACGGCACCAAGTTCTATTCGGCGGTCAAGCGCACCAACCCGAACGTCGAATGGGTCGAGTACCCGGACGAGGGCCACGGTTTCTACCTGCCGAAGAACAGCATCGATTTCTGGAGCCGTGTCGAGAAGTTCCTCGACAAAAACATCGGCAAGGGCGCAGCCTTGTAAGCGCATCGACGGCGGCGCCCTGCCATCACCCGAAGGAGGTCCTATGTCATCTGGCAAGATCCTCGTAGCACAGGGAGGCGGTCCGACCGCCGTCATCAACCAGTCCATGGTCGGCGTCGCGCTCGAAGCGCGCCGCTTCCAGGGCGTCACCCGCGTCTACGGCGCCCTGCATGGCGTGCGCGGCATCGTGGACGAGGACTTCCTCGACCTGACCCAGGAAACCAGCCACAACCTGGAGCTGGTGGCCGCCACGCCGTCCTCGGCGCTGGGCTCGACGCGCGACAAGCCCGACGCCGCCTACTGCGCGCGCATCTTCGAAACATTGCGCGCGCACCAGATCGAACACTTCTTCTACATCGGCGGCAACGATTCAGCCGACACGGTGCGCATCGTCAGCCAGGAGGCGCACCAGGCCGGCTATCCGCTGCGCTGCATCCATATTCCGAAAACCATCGACAACGACCTGGCCGGCAGCGACCACACGCCCGGCTTTCCGTCGGCGGCGCGCTTCGTGGCCCAGGCCTTTGCCGGCGCCAATCTCGACAATGCCGCCCTGCCCGGGGTCTATGTCGGCGTGGTGATGGGGCGCCATGCCGGCTTCCTCACCGCGGCAGCCAGCCTGGGCAAGAAGTTCCCCGACGACGGCCCGCACCTGATCTACCTGCCCGAGCGCGTGTTCGACCTGGAACGCTTCCTGGCCGACGTCAAGGCGATGTATGAACGCCACGGGCGCTGCGTGATCGCGGTCTCGGAAGGCATCCACGATGCTTCCGGCGAACCGGTCGCCACCCTGCTGGCGAGGGAAATCGAGCGCGACCAGCACGGTAACGTGCAACTCTCGGGCAGCGGCGCCCTGGCCGATCTGCTGTGCGACGAAATCAAGGCGAAACTCGGCATCAAGCGCGTGCGCGGCGATACCTTCGGCTACCTGCAGCGCTCCTTCATCGGCTGCGTGTCCAACGTCGACCAGCGCGAGGCGCGCGAAGTCGGCGAAAAGGCGGTGCAGTTCGCCTTCTGGGGCGAGCGCGACGGCTCGGTGGCCATCCGCCGCACCGGTTTTTATTCGGTCGACTACGAACTGCTGCCGCTGGACGCCGTGGCCGGCAAGACGCGCACCATGGAAGACGAATTCATCAGCGAGAGCGGCACCGACGTGACCGACGCCTTCCGCCTCTACCTGCGCCCGCTGCTGGGTTCAGGCATGCCGGACGCCTTCCGCCTGCGCGGCGCACGGGTGCCGAAGGTGCTGGGACGCTGAATACCGGATGTGCCGTGGGAATTGGTGAGCTTTTCGGCTTGCCCAACTGCTATGCTCCTGGCACAAATGGCCGCGCACGCGGCCGATAACGATAACGACCTGAACGGAACATCCATGCTTTCACGCCCTCTCCCGGGCCGGCTCGCCAGTACGCTGGCGCTGACCCTGTGTGTCGCCGCGCCGCTGTACGCCGCACCTGACGCCGCATCCACTGCCGCCCCCACCGCCTCATCCACCGCATCGGCGCTGCCGCCGATCGAACGCTTCTTCATCAATCCGGTGCTGGCCGGCGCCAAGCTGTCGCCGAGCGCGCGCTACCTGGCGGCGGTATCCAGCGCGCCCGGACGGCGCGACATCCTGGTGGTGATCGACCTGCAGGCCAATAGCGCCAAGCCGGTGGCCGGCTACAAGGATGCCGACATCCTCGACTTCGAATGGGTCAACGACGGCCGCCTGCTCTTCAACGTGACCGACCGCCAGGTGGCGCCGGGCGGCGCCTACATGGCGGCCGGGCTGTATGCGGTCGACAAGGACGGCGCCAACCTGCGCCAGCTGGCCAATCGCCGCGGCAACGCCATCGAGTCGACCGGGACCCTCATCGCGAGCAAGGTGCTGCCCTGGCATACCTTCATGATGGACGAGCGCGGCGCCCAGGATTCCGCCTTTGTCTACGTCCAGAGCGTCGAGTACGAGGAAGACAGCTACGAAATCCGCACCGTGAATCTGCTGAAGCTGAACACCCTCACCGGCGCCACCCAGAGCGTGCAGCGGCCGGCCAGGGTCACCGGCTGGATGCTCGACCACAAGGGCGAGCCGCGCCTGGCCTCGGGCAGCGACAAAGGCATGACCACCATCTGGTACCGCGACCCCGCCACGGGCGCCTGGCGCGTGCTGAGCACCTTCGACACCTACAAGGGCGGCAAGGATGCCTTCGAGCCGCTCGGCTTCGGCAGCGACGGCACCCTGTACGCGGTGGCCCACGGCGGCAAGGACACCACCAGTGTCTTCACCGTCGACACCGCCACCGGCAAGCTGGGCGCCGAGCCGCTCGTGGTCACGCCCGGCTACGACTTCTCGGGTTCGCTCGTCAGCAGCGGCGACAAGCTGCTCGGCATCCGGCTGCGCACCGATGCCGTTACCACGGTCTGGCTCGACGCGCCGATGCAGGCGGTGCAGCAAAAGCTCGACGAAGCCCTGCCCGGCACGATCAATTTGATGTCCTTCCCTTCCGGGAACCACGCCGAATGGGCGCTGGTGCGCTCGTATTCCGACAAGACGCCGCCCTTTTATCACCTGTACAACGTCCGGACCGGCAAGCTGAACCTGGTCGGCCAGGCTTATCCGGGCATCGACCCGGCGCGCATGGGCCGCCAGGACGCGGTGCGCTACAAGGCGCGCGACGGCATGGAGATTCCCGCGCTGCTGACCCTGCCGGCAAATGGCGCAAAGAATGCGCCGCTGGTGGTGCTGGTGCATGGCGGGCCGTATGTGCACGGCAACCACTGGGGCTGGGACCCGGAAACCCAGTTCCTGGCCTCGCGCGGCTACGCGGTGCTGGAGCCGGACTTCCGCGGCAGCACCGGCTACGGCGACAAGCACTTCCGCGCCGGCTGGAAGCAATGGGGCCTGAAGATGCAGGACGACATCGCCGACGGCGCCCGCTGGGCCGTGGCGCAGGGCTACGCCGATCCGAAGCGCATCTGCATCGCAGGCGCCAGCTATGGCGGCTACGCCACCCTGATGGGGCTGGTGAACGACCCCGACCTGTACAAGTGCGGCGTCAGCTGGGTCGGCGTTACCGACATCAACCTGCTCTACGACGGCCACTGGAGCTTCACCTCGGACATGACCGCGCAGTGGAAGCAGTACGGCATGCCCGACCTGATCGGCGACCAGGTCAAGGACGCGGCGCAGTTGAAGGCGACCTCGCCGATCCAGCAGGCGGCGCGCATCAAGGCGCCGCTGCTGCTGGCCTACGGCGGCGTCGACCGCCGCGTGCCGATGTTCCACGGCCGCAAATTCCTCGACGCGGTGAAGCCGAACAACACGCAGGTCGAGTGGCTCGAGTACCAGGACGAAGGGCACGGCTGGAGCCTGCCGGCGAACCGGGTCGATTTCTGGGGACGGGTCGAGAAGTTCCTGGACCGGAATATCGGCAGCGGGGCGAAATAACCGATCAGCTTGATCATGTACGGTGGACGGCGTAGCCATTCACCGTACGAGGACAATAAAAAAGGCGCTCCTCGGAGCGCCTTTTTGCTGAGCTGCAGACCAGCTTATACCACCACGGTCTGCGCCTGGCCTTCTTCGCGCGCACGGATTTCGCCGATGCGGTACACGGTCTCGCCAGCCGCCTGCAGCTGGGCCATGGCCGCATCCGCATTTTCCTTGGCCACGATCACGGTCATGCCGATGCCGCAGTTGAACACGCGGTGCATCTCGGCATCCGCCACGCCGCCGTGCTGCTGCAGCCACTGGAACAGCGGCGGCATGGTCCATGACTTGGCGTCGAGCACTGCGGTCAGGTTGTCCGCCAGCACGCGCGGGATGTTCTCGACCAGGCCGCCGCCGGTGATGTGCACCAGGCCCTTCACTTCCATCGCCGCCATCAGTGCCAGCAGCGGCTTCACGTAGAGTCGGGTTGGCGCCATCAGCACGTCAGCCAGCTTGCGCCCGTGGAAATCGGCTTCCAGGTCCGGCTTGGCTACCTGGATGATCTTGCGCACCAGCGAGTAGCCGTTCGAGTGGATGCCCGACGACGCCAGGCCCAGCACCACGTCGCCCGGCACGATCTTGCTGCCGTCGATGATCTGCGATTTTTCCACCGCGCCGACGGCAAAGCCGGCCAGGTCGTATTCGCCGTCCGGGTACATGCCCGGCATTTCCGCGGTCTCGCCGCCCAGCAGGGCGCAGCCCGATTCTTCGCAACCCTTGGCGATGCCCGAGACCACGGCGGTGGCGGTGGCCACGTCGAGCTTGCCGCATGCAAAATAGTCGAGGAAGAACAGCGGCTCGGCGCCCTGCACCAGGATGTCGTTCACGCTCATGGCCACCAAATCGATGCCGACCGTGTCGTGGCGGTTCAGCTCGAAGGCGAGCTTCAGCTTGGTGCCGACGCCGTCGGTACCCGAGACCAGGACCGGTTCCTTGAACTTCTTGCTGATCTCGAACAGACCGCCGAAGCCGCCGATGCCGCCGAGCACGCCTTCGCGCATGGTGCGCTTGGCAAGGGGTTTGATCGCTTCGACCAGGGCATCGCCGGCGTCGATATCGACACCCGCGTCGCGGTAAGACAGAGAAACATTAGATGGTTGGCTCATGGTATTTAGCAGCGGAGGCGGTAAAATAGAAGGCGTAGACCTGTTTCTGGTCAATTCGCTATTCTAGCAAAACGGGCTGGCCCCAACCGCTAAACCGCCGCTAAACCGAGATAACAACAAAAACATGCCATTCTTTTCGCCAACTGGAGAACAATCAGCCGAGCTTGTGGCGGCGCTCCGGTCGGGTATGGGCGGCGGCACGGACTTCGTTCGATGTTCCACCATGCATGCGGTGAGACAGCGTGGGCACAGGTGCCTTTCGTGGCCCGGCCCACCCTACGAAACCCACACCATCATGCACGATCATTCCCGCATGAGGCCGACACCATGAAACAGCTGGTGCTCGATCTCGGCGCCGAAGCGCCGGCGCAGAGCCTCGATACCTTCCAGGTCGGGGCGAATGCGGAACTCACGCACCTGATGCACCAGTTCGCGCAGCGCGCGTCGCGCGAGCATTTCGCCTACCTGTGGGGCGACACCGGCGCCGGCAAGACCCATTTGCTGCAGGGCCTGGCGGCCACGCCGGCCTCGCGCTACATCGCCGCCGACGCGCCGAGCGAAGAATTTGTGTTTACGCCGGAGATCACGCTCTACCTGCTGGACGACTGCAACCTGCTCTCGCCGCAAGCCCAGATCGACGCCTTTGCCCTGTTCAACCAGATCCGCGAACACGGCGCCTACATGGTCTCCACCGGCCCGGTGCCACCGGCCGTGCTGCCGGTGCGCGAAGACCTGCGCACGCGCATGGGCTGGGGCCTGATCTACCTGATCCACGGCTTGTCCGACGACGAGAAGATCGCCGCCCTCACGCAAGCTGCCGAGGCGCGCGGTTTGACGCTGTCGGCCAGCGTGTTACCCTATTTGCTGTCCCATTTCAAGCGCGACATGCGCTCCCTGGCGACGATGCTGGACGCCCTCGACCAGTATTCGCTCGAAACCCAGCGCCCCGTCACGCTGCCGCTGCTGCGCGACTTGCTGCTCCAGGGAACCCCGCAGCCGGAATCCAAAGAATGAAAAACCTTGCGCTGTTTGACCTCGACCACACCCTGCTGCCGATCGACTCGGATTACGAGTGGGGCCAGTTCCTGGTACGGATCGGGGCCGTCGACGCGCTCGAATACAAGCGCCGCAACGACGACTTTTTTGCCCAGTACCAGGCCGGCGTGCTCGACCCCGTGGAGTACCTGGAATTCGCCCTCGGCACCCTGGCGCGCTATCCGCGCACCGAGCTCGACGCCATGCACGCCCGGTACATGGAGGAAGTGATCGTTCCGGCGATCCGCCCGCAGGCGCGCGCCCTGGTGCAGCGCCACCTCGACGCCGGTGACCTGGTGGCCATCATCACCGCCACCAACCACTACATCACGGCGCCGATCGCCAGGGCCTTCGGCGTGGAGCACCACATCGCCGCCATGCCCGCGCTGGACGCCGCTGGCCGCCTGACCGGCAAGCTGGCCGGCACCCCGACCTCGGGGCCGGGCAAGGTCACGCACATGCACGCCTGGCTGGAAGGCCTGGGCCGTCAGTTCGCCTCCTTCGAGCGCAGCTGGTTCTACAGCGACTCGCACAACGATATTCCACTATTATCCGTAGTGTCGGACCCGGTTGCGACCAACCCCAACGCGGCGCTCGCCCAACACGCACACGCCAACGGCTGGCCACTACTTCATCTTTTCAATGATTAAAAAATTCATCCGTAAAATCCTTGGCGTGAAAGACGGGCGCAACCCTACCGAACCGGTGACCCTCGGCGTCGAGCAGCACGGCATCGACCTCAAACTGCTGTCGCCAAACGCGATCCGCCTGACGCAAACCCTGCAGGAAGCCGGCTTCAAGGCCTTCGTGGTCGGCGGCGCCGTGCGCGACCTGCTGCTGGGCGTGAAGCCGAAAGACTTCGACATCGCCACCGACGCCACGCCCGAGCAAGTGAAAAAACTGTTCCGCCGCGCCTTCATCATCGGCCGCCGCTTCCAGATCGTGCACGTGATGTTCGGCCAGGAGCTGCTGGAAGTGACCACCTTCCGCGGCGCCGGCAGCGCCAACGCGCCGAAGGACGAGCACGGCCGCGTCCTGCGCGACAATAACTTCGGTCCCCAGCACGAGGATGCCGCGCGCCGCGACTTCACCATCAACGCGATGTACTACGATCCGGCCACGCAGACCGTGCTGGACTACCACGGCGGCATCGAGGACATCCGCGACAAGACCCTGCGCATCATCGGCGTGCCCGAAGCGCGCTACCGCGAAGACCCGGTGCGCATGCTGCGCGTGGTGCGGTTTGCCGCGAAACTCGGCTTCACGATCGAGCCGACCACGCGCGCGCCGATCCCGGTGATGGCGCCGCTGATCGACAACGTGCCGGCCGCGCGCGTGTTCGACGAAATGCTGAAACTCCTGCTCTCGGGCCACGCGCTGGCCTGCCTGAAGGAGCTGCGTTCGGCCGGCCTGCACCACGGCCTCCTGCCCCTGCTCGACGTGGTGCTGGAGCAGCCGATCGGCATGAAGTTCGTGACCCTGGCGCTGGAGTCGACCGATGGCCGCGTGAAAGCCGGCAAAGGCGTCTCGCCGGGCTTCCTGTTCGCTTCGCTGCTGTGGCACCAGGTGCTGGAAAAGTGGACCGCCTACCGCGCCGCTGGCGAGTCGCCGATTCCCGCCCTGCACCTGGCCGCCGACGACGTGCTGGAAACCCAGACCGAGAACCTGGCCCTGCAGCGCCGCATCGCCACCGACATGCGCGACATCTGGGCCATGCAGCCGCGCTTCGAGCGCCGCCAGGGCAAGGCGCCTTATAAACTGCTGGAGAACCCGCGCTTCCGCGCCGGCTACGACTTCCTGCTGCTGCGCTGCGCCTCGGGCGAACTCGATGCCGAGATCGGCGAATGGTGGACCGCCTTCTACGAAGCCGAATCTGGCGAGCGCGAACGCCTGCTGACCCAGGCGAATGCGCGCCCGGCCGCCGGCGAAAAGAAAAAGCGCGCACCGCGCCGTGGCCCGCGCCACCGCAACGCCGAAGGCACCGCCGCCGCTGCAGCCGGCTCGGGCGGCGCCGAGGAATGATCGCCTACGTCGGCATCGGCGCCAACCTGGGCGATGCGCGCGCCAACGTGCGCGACGCCCTGGCGCGCCTGGATGCGTATCCGGGCTGCCGTTTGCATGCCGCCTCCGGCTGCTGGCGCACCGCGCCGATCGATTCCTCGGGCGACGACTACATCAATGCGGTGGCCGCCGTCGATACCGGTCTCGATGCGCACGCCCTGCTGGCGGCGCTGATGGACATCGAACAGGCACACGGCCGCGAGCGCCCCTACCGCAACGCGCCGCGCACGCTGGACCTGGATTTGCTGCTGGTTGGCGATGCCGTGGTCGATACCCCCACCCTCACCGTGCCGCATCCGCGCATGCATGAGCGCGCCTTCGTGCTGGCGCCGCTGCTGGAAATCGCTCCCGACATCGCCATTCCCGGCCGCGGCCGCGCCGCCGATTTCCTGCCTGGCGTGGCCGGCCAGGCCATCGCCAGACTGGACTAGCGCATGCAGATTCCCGTTTTCTTCCAGACCGCGGGCCTCCTGGTCTTGTCGAACATCTTCATGACCTTTGCCTGGTACGGGCACCTGAAGAGCCTGAACAACCGCGCCTGGTACATCGCCGCATTGATCAGCTGGGGCATCGCCCTGTTCGAATACCTGCTGCAGGTGCCGGCCAACCGCATCGGCGCCACGCAATACAGCCTGGCCCAGTTGAAGATCATGCAGGAAGCGATCACGCTGACCGTGTTCGTGCCGTTCGCGATGTTCTACATGAACCAGCCGTTCAAGCTCGACTACGTATGGGCGGCGCTGTGCCTGGTGGGCGCGGTGTATTTCATTTTCCGTAGCTGAAGCGCTGGGGAAACCGGCGGCTCCGGCAGGATTTTGTAGACGGCATTACACTACGCCGTTGATTATTTCGTATTTCAAAGGATGACCATGAGCGCTTATTTGCAAGGCAAGGAAATGACTGGCGGCGACACCCCACCACCATCCAGGCCGGCGCGCAAACCCGTCACGATTCCCGCCCTGCACGCCATGCGCGCGGCGGGCACCAAGATCGCCATGCTGACCTGCTACGACGCCAGCTTCGCCTCGTTGATGGACCGCTGCGGCGTCGATATCCTGCTGATCGGCGATTCGCTGGGCATGGTCTGCGCCGGCCACTCGTCGACGCTGCCGGTGACCCTGGCCGACATGGTCTACCACACGGCGTCTGTCGTACGCGGCAACAAGAATGCCCTGATCGTCTCCGACCTGCCATTTGCCAGCTACGCCACCAAGGAAATCGCCTTCGAGAGCGCCGCCGCCCTGATGCGCGCCGGCGCCCAGATGGTGAAGATCGAGGGCGGCGCCTGGCTCGCCGAGACGGTTGCTTTCCTGGCCGAACGCGGCATCCCGGTCTGCGCCCACATCGGCCTGACCCCGCAGTTCGTGCACCAGCTGGGCGGCTTCAAGGTGCAGGGCAAGACCAGTGAAGGCGCCGAGCGCCTGAAGAACGATGCGCTGGCCCTGCAGGCGGCCGGCGCGGCCATCGTGCTGCTGGAAGCGGTGCCGTCGGCGCTGGGCAAGGAAGTCACGGAATCGCTGCAGGTGCCGACCATCGGCATCGGCGCCGGCCCCGACACCTCGGGCCAGGTGCTCGTCATGCACGACATGCTGGGCGTCTTCCCAGGCCACAAGGCGCGTTTCGTGAAAAACTTCATGGACGGCCAGACCAGCATCGACGGCGCCGTGCAAGCCTATGTGGCGGCGGTGCAGGACGGCAGCTTCCCGGCGCCGGAACACTGCTTCTGACAGGAAGAGCGATGGACAGCGGCTCGCATACTCGCCTGTTCCTCGCCCTGTGGCCGGACCCTGCGGTCCGGCATGCGCTGCGCGAGCGGCGCGACCTCTGGGACTGGCCGCGCGGCGCCAGTCCGGTTCACCCGGATAAACTCCACGTCACGCTGCACTTCCTCGGCAGCGTGCCGGGAGAACGCGTGCCGGATCTGCGGCGCGGGTTTGCCGTTCCCTTTACTCCTTTCGAATTGACGCTGGGTGTGCCCAAGCTCTGGCACAACGGCATTGCCGTGCTCGAACCCTCCAGCGAACCGCCCGAGCTGCTGGAACTGCACGCCCAGCTGTCGAACGCCCTCGTTGCCCTCGGCCTGCAGCCGGAAGCGCGCAAGTACCGGCCGCACGTGACGTTTGCACGGCGCGCCAGCGGCGTCGCACTGCCGCCCGAAGCGCCGCCGCTGGTGTGGAAAGTCGATGGCTATGCGCTGGTCGAATCGCAGCCGGACAATGGCGGCGTGTACCAGGTGCTGGAAACCTATTCTTGAAGCCTACTACGGAGCGCCGCGCTACCCGGATGGTGTTACCGGAAGCTGTTGACCGGGCGGCGCCATGTTAGCCGGCATCGACGTATCGGCTGGATTGCTCGGTCTCTTCCTGGCATTGCCGTTGCTTGCCATGACGCGCAGCCGGCCCGCGAATGGCTGGCTGGGCTTGTTCATCCTGTCGATCTCGCTGCTGTCGCTGGCCTTTCCGGTGTACGCGCGGTTTCCGCAACTGTTCGGCCTGTTCGACTGGCCGCTTGCAGGTGTCGGCGCATTCTTCTACTGCTATGTGCGCAGCCTGACTGGCCTCGGTAATGCTCGCCGCCAGCGTTGGCATTTCCTGCCCCTTGCCCTGCTGGTATGCGCCCTGGCGTATGGGCGCTCCCGGTTATCCGGCATCGACCTGCTGCGCTTGCTGCTGGATGGATCGCGGCCTTTGTTCAACATGCTGCTACTGGGTTTTCAGATGCTGGCCGGCGCTTATGCCCTTGCGGCGCTGTACCGGCTCAGGCAATACCGTCAGCGCTTGCGCGTACATTATTCCTCGATTGATCGCCGTGAATTGCATTGGCTTTCCTGGCTCAGCCTGAGTTTTATTACATTGCTGATCCTGTGGTTCCCGGCCAACCTGGTTGGCGGGTACTGGCAACTGCTGCTGATTCTGGGCCGTCTGGTTACCCTGTACTTCGTCGGCTGGTTCGGGCTACGCCAGACTGCCGTCTTCACGTCGCGGATCGGCGCAGGCGAAGCAGATAAATCCGTCCCTGAAAACGCCACCGGCGCTGACAAAGTTCCGGTTGCACCGCCCGTCGAGCCGGCATCGCCCGCCGAGCCCTCGTCATCCGGTGCTGCCGATGCGCTGGCATCCCATAAATATGCGCGCTCCGGCATGACCAACGCGGCAAGCGCGTTAATCGGCCGGCGCCTGGAACGCTGGGTAGCGGATGCGCGCGGTTACCTCAATCCCGATATCCGGCTGACCGACCTGGCCGAATGCATCGGCACATCGCCCCAGCTGGTGTCCCAGTATCTCAACGACGTACTGGGCTTGAGTTTTTTCGATTACATCAACGGCTTGCGTGTCGCCGCCATCCAGGAAATGATGCGCGACCGCGCCAACGACACGCGTACATTGCTTGAACTGGCATTTGCAGCGGGCTTCAGCAGCAAATCCACGTTCAATGCATCTTTCAAGAAAATCAGTGGCTTAGCGCCGTCCAGCTGGCGCAGCCAGCATGCCAGGACGTCCGCGCCGATCGGCTAGGGCGTTTTTCCTGCCTTGACGGACCAGACTGGCGGCTGGCCGTTTTCCATGGAACGGCTGTGTACTCTGCCGCGACGCGCTCGCGCCGGTCGCGGCAGGTTTTCTTTTCTCACGCCACTTCTATGAAAAAAAACTACGTCATTTTATCGTTGCTCATCCTGGCTGGCCTGGAGGCGCCGTCCGCCGCTGCCCAGGACAAGGTCATCGCACCGTCCATGGTGACGATCAAGGGAGGCGAATTCATGATGGGAAGCCTTGCCAATCCCAAGGACCCTGACTTTCCCATTTCCGAGCCGATGCATCCGGTCAGGATCACATCCTTCCGGCTGTCCAGGTACGAAACCACGGTCGGGCAGTTTCGCCAGTTTGTCGAGGCGACCGGCTACCAGGCCACTGGCGACTGCTGGAAACTCGCCGCCAACGATTGGGGCATGGAAGTGGGCAAGACCGGTTGGGATGCACCTGTCAACGCGCCTACCGATTATCACCCCGTCCTGTGCGTGAGCTGGAACGACGCCCAGGCTTACCTTGCATGGCTGTCGAAGCAAACCGGAAAACACTACCGCTTGCCCAGCGAGGCGGAATGGGAATATGCCGCGCGCGCCGGCGGCAAGGGCCGTTATCCGTTCGGCGACGATCCTGCCGCCTTGTGCAAGTACGGCAATGTGTTCGATCGCAGCGGCAAGGCGGCGATCGCGCGCCTGACCGGCAAGACCCGGGAGGAAATCCATTGTGACGACGGTGCGGAATTGACCACGGTGGTGGGCATGTACGCACCGAACGCGTTCGGCCTGCACGACATGCTGGGCAACGTGGGGGAATTCGTCGAGGACTGCCAGCATCTGAATTACGAAGGTGCGCCAGGCGATGGATCGGCCTGGACGAATGCCTGCCCGGCATGGCACGGATCGGCCATGGTGATCCACCGCGGCGGCAGCTACAACAATGCGGCGGTCGGCGTCAGCCCGACGTATCGCGGACATGCAGGCAAGGACAATCGCAGCAGCGTCGGTGAAGGCTTCCGCATCGCCGAAACGATAGCGGGCGACGTCGATCAACGCGCGGGTAAAAGGAACATGGCGAAGAAAACGGCGGAGAAAACGGTGGCCCCGACCGCATTCGAAACAGGCTTGGCAGCCGCACAAACGGCTGAACGCGCACGACGTTCCGCGTCGGCGGTCAAGCCGCAATAGTTGAGTTCGGAAATACGGGGATTTGGCAGGGCTTCGCACGCGATTTCCTGCCAATATAAAGTTAAGCCACGCTGATTCAGGGCCTACGTAGTTTCCGCAGTTGGTGCGCCAGAGCACATTACTAGCACATCCGTTTCGCCATGCCAATTGACTTTCTTGTCATTTTGCACTACAATTGGCAACAATTAACAACAATTGTCGTCAATACGACTTTCTGCTGCACCGTATTTCCCACCCGTGGGAAATCACTCCAGGGCCTTGCGCCCACACCTGTAATCGTTTGACGCAGTTTTCTCGTCAACACTCCCGGCGTCGCACTTTGCGCAGCGCCTTGCGTGCTTAAAAGTCCTGAACCCCAGCCTCTTTTGACACGCGTACGACACCCTTGAACGGCATTTGCTCCGGCAATGCGTGTCTCGCCCCTTTCCGTCGCCTGCGCGCTCGTGCGCTCGTGCGCCTTGCATCGACGACGGCTCGGGTCCATTCATTCCTTTGGCGGGTATGGCTGCAGGGTTTTGCCCAAGCGCCCATTCGCCAAATCGAAGGAGAACCACAACGTGGCAAAACAAATCATCATCGACCATGTCTTCAAGGTCTACGGCGACGAGCCCCAAGCGGCGCTGGAACTGGTCCGCCAGGGTGCCGGCAAGCAGGACATCCTCGCCAGTACCGGCTGCACCATCGGCGTGTTCGACGCCACCTTCACCATCGAGGCCGGCGAAATCTTCGTCATCATGGGCCTGTCCGGTTCCGGCAAGTCGACGATGGTGCGCATGCTCAACCGCCTGGTCGAGCCGACCGCCGGCCGCATCCTGGTCGACGGCGACGACATCAATACCCTGCCCGACGCGCAACTGCGCGCCCTGCGCCGCAAGGACATCAGCATGGTGTTCCAGTCGTTCGCGCTGCTGCCGCATATCACCGTGCTCGACAACACCGCGTTCGGCATGGAGCTGGCCGGCATTCCGAAGGCCGAGCGCCATGCGCAGGCGCTGCAGGCGCTGGAACAGGTCGGCCTCGCGGGCTATGCCGCCAGCTATCCCGATGAACTCTCGGGCGGCATGCAGCAGCGCGTGGGCTTGGCCCGTGCGCTGGCGTCCGACCCGTCGATCCTGCTGATGGACGAAGCGTTTTCCGCGCTCGACCCGATCATGCGCACGGACATGCAGTCCGAGCTGCTGCGCCTGCAGCAGATCAAGCGCCGCACCATCGTCTTCATTTCGCACGATCTCGACGAAGCCATGCGCATCGGCGACCGCATCGCCATCATGAAGGACGGGCACGTGGTGCAGGTCGGCACGCCGGAGGAAATCCTGCGCCAGCCTGCCAACGACTACGTGCGCAACTTCGTGCGCGGCGTCGATGCGGCGGCCGTCTTCAAGGCCGGCGACATCGCCCGCAAGAGCCAGATCGTGGTGTCGGAGTCGCCCACCCGCGGTTCGCGCGCGGCGCTGTCGATGCTGGAAGAACAGGACCGGGCCTATGCCTATGTCGTGAGCCCGAAGCGCGAATTCCTCGGCGTGGTATCGGCCGATTCCCTGCGCAGCGCGCTCGACGGCCATACCGGCCCGCTGGGCCTGGCGCATGCCTTCTTGCCGGACGTGCAGACCATCAACTCGGACGAACCCGTCGCCGGCTTGTTCGGCCAGGTGGCGCAGCAGCCGTACGCGGTGCCGGTGGTGGCCAACGATGGCAGCTTCCGCGGCGCCATCAGCAAGACGACCTTGCTGAAGTTCCTCGACCGCGATACGCCGGCCGTTCCTGAAATCCAGACACAGAAAGGACAAGCATGAATTCGAGTACTGTCAGCGCTGCGCAAGCGGCAGTAGAAGGGGTCGCAGCACCGGCCATCGCCCCGGTCAGCGCACCGGTCGCCGAGCAGGCCGCCCAGGTCAACCCATGGCTGCCGGCGCCGCCGTCCGACACCTCCTGGCTCGACGCGGTGCCGCCCTCGGCCACGCCCGAACACGCAGCCGGCATCGACGTCACGCACATCCTCGATGGCTCGCTGCCGCTGCAATCCTGGATCAACGAAGGCCTGGGCTGGGTGGTCGCCCATTTCCGCCCCTTCTTCCAGGCCGTGCGCGCGCCGATCGACGCCACGCTGAATGCGTTCAGCCATCTGCTGCTGGCCGCGCCTTCGCTGGTGGTGATCGCCATCATCGGCCTGCTGGCCTGGCAGTTCACCAGCCGCGCGCTGGCCGCCGGCACCGTGGTGTCCCTGCTGCTGGTGTCGGTGCTGGGCGTCTGGCCGGAAGCGATGGTCACCCTGTCGCTGGTGCTGACTTCGCTCGCTTTCTGCCTGGCGCTCGGCTTGCCGCTGGGGATCTTCCTGGCCAGCAGCGACCGCGCGCAAGCCATCCTGCGCCCGCTGCTCGACGCCATGCAGACCACGCCGGCTTTCGTGTATCTGGTGCCGGTGGTCATGCTGTTCGGTATCGGCAATGCGCCTGGCGTGATCGTCACCATCATCTTCGCCCTGCCGCCGCTGGTGCGCCTGACCAATCTCGGCATCCGCCAGGTCCGTCCCGACCTGATCGAAGCGGCGCGCGCCTATGGCGCCTCGCCGTGGCAGCTGCTCACCCGCGTGCAATTCCCGCTGGCGATGCCGTCGATCATGGCCGGTATCAACCAGTCGCTGATGCTGTCGCTGTCGATGGTGGTGATCGCCTCGATGATCGCGGTCGGCGGGCTGGGCCAGATGGTGCTGCGCGGTATTGGCCGCCTGGACATGGGCATGGCCACCGTGGGCGGCCTCGGCATCGTGCTGCTGGCCATCATGCTGGATCGCCTGACGCAATCCATGGGCCAGGCGCGCCGCGGCGTGCGCCACTGGTACCAGACCGGACCGGCCGGCGTCATCCTGCGCCTGGTGCGGGGCAGCCAGGCACGCGGCGATGCCGCCGCGGCCGCACCCGTTCGCTCGATGCGCACCCAATAAAAGAAAGGATTTCGATGCATCAACTCGCAAACTTCAAAGACACAGTCAAGACGAAGCGCCGCTTCCAGTGGTTCTCGGCCATGGCGCTTGCCGCCCTCACCCTCACCACGAGCCTGGCCATGGCGCAAACGCCGGCTGCCGAGCTGCCCGGCAAGGGCATCCAGGTACAGGCGCTGCAAGGCTCGGTTGCCGAGGAAACCTTCCAGACCATGCTGGTGAACCGCGCCCTGGAAAAGCTGGGCTACGAGACCCAGCCGATCAAGGAAGTCGCCTATCCTACCGCCCACGTCGCCGTGGGTAATGGCGATGCGACTTTCCTCGCGGTCCACTGGGACCCGCTGCACCAGGATTACTACGATAACGCCGGCGGCGATGCCAAGCTGCTGCGCACCGGCGCCTACGCTGGCCCGGCCGCGCAGGGCTACCTGATCGACAAGGCAACGGCCGAGAAATACAACATCACGAACATCGAGCAGCTGCGCGACCCGGGCCTGGCCAAGCTGTTCGACCATGACGGCGACGGCAAGGCGGACCTGACCGGCTGCGATCCGGGCTGGGGCTGCGAAGCCATGATCGAGCACCACATGGACGCCTACAAACTGCGCGCGACCGTCAAGCACGTGCAGGGCAGCTATGCCGCGCTGATCGCCGACACGATCGGCCGTTACCAGCGTGGCGAACCCATCCTGTACTACACCTGGACGCCCTACTGGGTGAGCGGCGTGCTGGTGCCGGGCAAGGATGTGGTGTGGCTGCAGGTGCCGTTCTCGGCCAATCCGCGCAAGGAAAATACCCGCCTGGACGATGGCAGCGACTACGGCTTTTCGGTGAACACCACGCGTATCGTCGTGAACCGTGCCTGGGCCGAGAAGAACCCGGCCGCCGTCAAGCTGTTCCAGGTCATGCGCTTGCCGATTGCCGACATCAATGCGCAGAACGAGCGCATGCGCACCGGCGAAAACTCGCAGGACGATATCGCGCGCCACACAGCAGGCTGGATCAAGTTCCACCAGCAATTGTTCGACAGCTGGATCGCCCAGGCGCTGGCGGCGGCCAAGCCCTGATCCCGGGCTGTCAGGACACGAAACGCACGGCCTTCGGCCCGGGCTAGCGCCATGCTTCCCCGGGCCGGGCTTTCCTGCGCTGGAGCCGCCGGTCCAGCACGAGGAAGAGGACGAAGGTCAGCAAGCACATGCTGAAGTTGAATATGCGTAGCGAATTGCCATGGGCTGTTGCCGTCGCCAGGAAGGCAAGGCCGCCGGGAACAGGCGCAACGCCGTGTCCGGTCACAACGCCAGGACTCAACAACGCCGACGCAAGCAGGTTCAGCACGGTGCGCCATGGCAGCGTCGTTTTCCGCAACCAGGCATGCCACAGCCCGGCGTAAATGGCGCTTGAGATGGCAAGCCAGACGCACACCAATGCCGCATTGAATACGTAGATCATATGATTCCTGATTAGTTACCAACGTGCAGGATTCATTGTATCGACACTAGCCGCGGCAGAGCAGCCGCGTCAATCGACCGCATGAAGCGCATGAGCGGCATGTGGTGTGAGGACAAGATCAAACCAGCAACATCAGGTGCTCGCGCTCCCAGGAACTGATCACGCGGCTGAAGGTGGCGAACTCGAGTTCCTTGACTTCGCAGAATGCCTGCACGAAGCGCTCCCCCAGCATGCTTGAGAGCGCCCCGCAACCGCGCAGGCGCAAAATCGCGTCTTCCAGGTTGCGCGGCAAATCGTCGTGCACCTGCTCGGCGCTGTCCGGCGTCGGCTCGGACGGCATCAATCCCTCGACCATGCCCAGGTAACCGCAGCTGAGCGTGGCCGCCATCGCCAGGTAGGGATTGACGTCGACGCCCGGCACGCGGTTCTCCACGCGGCGGTTCTCGGGCGCGGAATTCGGCACGCGGATGCCGCAGGTGCGGTTGTCGTAGCCCCAGTGCACATTCGTCGGCGCCGACTGGAAGCGCGACAGGCGGCGGTAGGAATTCACGTGCGGCGCAAACAGCAGCAGTGCCGGCGGCACGTATTTCTCCAGGCCGCCGATGAAATGGAAGAACACATCGCTCGGGCCACCATCGTCATTGCTGAAAATATTCCGGCCGCTCGCCATCTCGACCACGCTCTGGTGCACGTGCATGGCGCTGCCCGGCTCGGTTTCCATGGGTTTCGCCATGAAGGTGGCAAAGATGCCGTGCCGTAGCGCCGTCTCGCGCACGGCGCGCTTGAACAGGAACACCCGGTCGGCCAGTTCCAGCGCATCGCCATGGGTGAAATTGATTTCCATCTGACCGGCCCCGGCTTCGTGGATCAGGGTTTCCACGCCGAGCGCATGGGTCTTGCAGAAGCTCGACAGTTCCAGGAAGAAGGGATCAAAGTCGTTGACGGCGTCGATCGAATAGGACTGGCGGCCGAGTTCCGCCATGCCGCTGCGGCCCATCGGCGGCATCAGCGGCACGTGCGGATCGGTATTCCGCGCCACCAGGTAAAACTCCATCTCGGGGGCGACTACCGGCTTCCAGCCGCGTTCGGCATATTGAGACAGCACGCGCCGCAGCACGGCACGCGGGGCCAGCTCGACCGGCGTGCCATCGAAGTTCTGGCAATCATGGATGACGAGCGCCACCGGTTCCGAGGCCCAGGGCACGACGCGCAAAGTGGCTTCGTCTGGCACGCAGACCATGTCGGGGTCGGCCGCGCCGACATACGGCAGATTGTTCGGCTGCTCGCCGTTCACGGTATTCAGGAGCACGCTTTTCGGCAGGCGCATGTGCTCGTCTTTCAGGAACAGATCCTTGGGCAGGATCTTGCCACGCGCAATGCCCGTCATGTCCGCGATCACGCATTCCACGTCGAGTATCCCGTGTTCCTGCAAGAACGCGTGCATCGCTTCGCTCATCGCTACTCCCGTGCCACCGGCAAGGCGGCCAATATAGCACCGCCTTCCATGCCGCCGCGCGCGCTCAAAGCCCGATCCAGGTCGTCTTCAGCTCGGTGTACTTGTCAAAGGCGTGCAGCGACTTGTCGCGCCCGTTGCCGGACTGCTTGTAGCCGCCGAAGGGCACGGTGATGTCGTCGTTGTCGTACTGGTTCACGTGGACCGTGCCGGCGCGCAGGGCACGCGACGTGCGGATCGCCTTGCTCATGTTCGACGTCCACACCGCCGCAGCCAGGCCGTAGGGCGTGGCATTCGCCTGGCGCACCGCCTCGTCGAGGTCGGTGAACGACAGCACCGACAGCACCGGCCCGAAGATTTCCTCGCGCGCGATGCGCATGCCGGGGTCGACGCCATCGAACAGGGTCGGCGCAATGTACAGGCCGCCCGACTCGACCCGCGCTGCCTCGCCGCCCGCCAGCAGCCGCGCGCCCTCTTCCTGGCCCGAGGCAATGTAACCGAGCACGGTCTTCATCTGGACGGCATCGACGATCGCGCCCATCACCGTGTCTTCATCGAGCGGGTCGCCCGGCGTGAAGTTCGGCACCAGCGCCAGGGCCTTTTCCAAAAATGCATCCTTGATCGACGCCTCGACAAACAGGCGCGAGGGCGCATTGCAGCTTTCGCCCTGGTTGAAATAGATGGAACCGACCGCGGCGGCCACGGCGGCATCGAGGTCCGGGCAATCGGCGCAGACGATGTTGGCGGATTTGCCGCCGAGCTCGGTCCAGGCGCGCTTCAGGTTCGATTGCCCCGCCATCTGCACGATCTGCTTGCCGGTGCGGGTCGATCCGGTGAACGCGATGCAGTCGACGTCCATGTGCAGGCCCAGCGCCTTTCCTGCTTCCTCGCCATAGCCCGGCAGCACGTTGAACACGCCCGGCGGCACGCCGGCCTCGAGCGCCAGCTCGGCCAGGCGCAGGGCGGTCAGCGGCGCCTTTTCCGACGGCTTCAATACCAGGCTGTTGCCGGCGGCCAGGGCCGGGCCGATCTTCCAGGCCGCCATCAGCATCGGGTAGTTCCAGGGAATGATGGCGGCTACCACGCCGACCGGCTCGCGCGTGACCAGGGCCAGGCTGTCTTCGGGAGTCGGCGCCACCTGGTCGTAGAGCTTGTCGACCGCTTCGCCATACCAGCGGATGCAGTTCTGGGCCAGCTGCACGTCCACGCTGCGGCTGTAGCGGATCGGTTTGCCCATGTCCAGGGTTTCCAGCAAGGCCAGTTCGTCGCGCTGCTCCAGCATCAAATCGGCGAAGCGGACCAATACGCGCTTGCGTTCGGCGGGCGCCTTGCCGGCCCAGCGCCGGTCGTCGAAAGCGGCGCGGGCGCAGGACACGGCCGCGTCAACGTCGGCCAGGTCGCAGCGCGCCACCTCGGCCAGCTTGCGGCCGTCGACCGGCGAGATGCAGTCGAAACGCGTGCCCGAGCGGGCATGCACCCGTTCGCCGCCGATGAAGGCGCGGCCATCGATTTCCAGCGCAGCGGCACGTTCGTGCCATGGTGTTGTTGTCATCCCAGTATTCCTGCTATCAAAAACGTGCGCAAACGTGCGCAGCGTATTCTTCCTGCCCC
Organism: Massilia sp. IC2-278; assembly: GCF_020708045.1. GTDB lineage: Bacteria > Pseudomonadota > Gammaproteobacteria > Burkholderiales > Burkholderiaceae_D > Telluria. The sequence continues at coordinate 87,394 of NZ_JAJFES010000014.1, read as the reverse complement.
GAACCGTCATGTTGACCGCATTCGTGCCTGGCAGGCGTCACTTCCCCGCCTACCGCCGGAGCTGTTCCAGCGGCAGTGCCCGGCGTTACCGCTTGGCTCGCCTCGGGTAGCGCCGTATGCGCCGCAAGGGCGCCGGTGGCGAGCCGTTGCAAATTGACGGCCGCGTTGACATCACGGTCGTGGCGGATGCCGCAAGCGGCGCAGGTCCAGACCCGCTCACCCAGGGTCAGTTCGCCATTGCGCACCCCGCACCCCGAGCATAGCTTGCTCGACGGGTACCAACGGTCGGCCAGCACGATCCTGGTGCCGTAACGGGCCGACTTGTATTGCAGCTGGCGCCGGATTGCATGGAAGCCGACGTCGGCGATGGCCCGGGCCAGTTTGTGGTTGGCGAGCATGCCGCGGACGTTCAGGTCCTCGATCGCAACCGCTTGATTTTCGCGGCAGAGACGAGTCGTCAGCTTGTGCGTGAAATCGGCACGGACGCGCGCGATGCGTGCATGCAGGCGCGCCAGCGCCAGCGCGCCCTTCGTACGGTTTTTCGATACCGGCAGACGGAATCCTTTTGGGATCGGTCCGGTGACGCCGGACGCCTTTTTGGCCGCCTCCAGCTTACGCGACTGGCGCCGGCTGCGGATGCGAAGGCGCCGCAGCGCGGTTTTTAACGGACGAGGCGCGGCGATCTTTTCTCCGCTAGACAGTGTCACCGCAGCACGCAAGCCCAGATCGACACCAACCACCGTATCGCCCGTTCGCGACCGCATCGCCAGTTGCTCGGGCACCTCGACCTGAACCGACAGATACCACTGATCGGCCTGGCGCGACACGCTGGCGCCCATGATTTTCCCCGGCCAGCGCAGCGGCTCACGCAGCAGTACACGACCGATCCTGGGCAAAACGACGGCCAGGCCTTCCATCCTGAATTTATCGTTGGCCAGGTAGAAGCTGTCCCGGCACCGGCCTTTTTTCTTGAAACGCGGCGGGTGGGCAGGCTGGCCGGCGCGGCGCTGTTCGACGTAGCGGGTCCACGCCCTGGCCAGATTGGCAAAGGGCTGTGCATGGGCGTCGCGGTGGATGGCGCGCAGCCAGGGCTGGCCATGTTCGTCGAGCCAGTCCGGGTCGGTATATTTAATGCGGTTGAAACGCTTTTTGAGGGCCATCGCGTTCGGGCGCTGGCCAAGCGCCACCTGGCGTTGCCATTCGGCCAGTGCCCAGTTCCACACCCGGCGGGCAGTGCCGGCCGCGCGCGTGAAATAGTCGCGCTGGTCAAGTGACGGATCAAGCCTGATTCGATGTGCCAGCAGCATGGTCGTTCTCCAATACCGTGTGCAACTGGCTTTCCGTGTAACCATGCCAGTTACTGGCTGTGCGCGCTACTGGAGCGAGCAGTCCCTCGCTCTCCCAGCGCTGCAGCGACTTGACTGTAATGCCGAGCAACCTGGCTACCTGACCTAGGGCCATTGTGCTTTTCATAATCACAATTGGACACGTACACAACTATTTAATTCGACCATACTCGATATCCACGAAAATCCAGGCCAGGGTGATCTCCCTGGCACTTTCTGCCGCTATAATCGCCGATTTTCCGCCTGATAATTTCTTGCCCTTGCCAAGGGATCTTCCCCTATGAACTTCACCCTGATTACCTGTGTCGTCATCTACCTGCTGGGCACCTTGGCGCTGGGCGTGTGGGCAGGCTCGCGTATCAAGAATACCAGCGACTTCGCTGTTGCCGGCCGCAGCCTGCCTTTGATCATGGTCATTACGACGACGTTTGCCACCTGGTTCGGCGCCGAAACCGTGATGGGCGTGCCGGCCAGGTTCGTGCAGGGCGGCCTGAACGCCATCATCGAAGACCCCTTCGGCGCCGGCACCTGCCTGATCCTGGTCGGCCTGTTCTTCGCGACCAAGCTGTATAAACTGAATTTGCTGACCATCGGCGACTACTACCGCCAGCGCTACGGCAAGGGCATCGAGATCTTTTGCTCGGTTGCCATCATCCTGAGCTACCTCGGCTGGGTCGCGGCCCAGATCACGGCGCTCGGCCTGGTGTTCTCGGTGCTGACCAATGGCGCGATGGCGCCTGCCGTCGGCATGGTGATCGGCACCCTGGCCGTGCTGATCTACGTGGTGGTGGGCGGCTTCCTGGCCGTGGCGCTGACCGACTTCATCCAGATGATCGTGCTGGTGATCGGCATGTCGATCATCGCCTTCTTCGCCGCGGACCTGGCCGGCGGCGCCGACAAGGTGCTGGACATGGCCCAGCAAGCCAACCTGTGGCGCCTGCTGCCGGAACCGACCTTCAACGACATCATCTTCTTCATCGGCGCGGCGATTACCATGATGTTCGGCAGCATCCCGCAGCAGGACGTGTTCCAGCGCGTCATGTCGGCCAAGGACGCGCCGACCGCGCGCGCCGGCGCCGTGATCGGCGGCGCCAGCTACATCCTGTTCGGTTTCGTGCCGATGTTCATCGTTGCCGCAGCGGTGGTGGTGATGGGCAGTAACGCCATGGAAATCGCGCGCAACGATTACCAGCAATTGCTGCCGACCTTCGTCATGACGAAAATGCCGCTGATCATGCAGATCCTGTTCTTCGGCGCCCTGCTGTCGGCGATCAAGAGCACCTCGTCGGCCACGCTGCTGGCGCCGTCGACCAGCTTTACCGAGAACATCCTGAAGAATATCCGCCCGGGCATGAGCGACCGCCAGCAATTGTTCGCGATGCGCGTGACCATCGTGATCTTCGCGGCGCTGGTGCTGGTGTATGCGATTGCGATGGAAGGCACCTCGATCTATGAGCTGGTGTCGTCGGCCTACCAGGTGACGCTGGTGGCGGCCTTTGTGCCGCTGGTGATGGGCCTGTACTGGAAGCGGGCGACGACCCAGGGCGCGATCTTCTCGATCGCGGCCGGGCTGGTGGTGTGGATAGCCTTCTTCCCGCAGATCTCGACGCTGGGCGAGCATTTCCCGGGGCAGCTTGCCGGCCTGCTGGCGGCGTTCGTCGGCATGTTCGTGGGTTCGCTGGCGCCGCAGGTGCTGAAGAACCGAACGGAGCCGGCGAAGACCATCGCGGCTGGCGCATGAGGTAGGCAGTACGTAGGGTGGGCACTCCGTGCCCACGCGGTTACGCACGTATCCTTTTTCGTTGGCCGCCGAATGTCGCTCGAAACGCCGAGCACGGCCTGTATCCAAGGCACGCTTTGCGGGCGATATCGCGCCGCAGCTGACTACGGACACGCACGTAACCGCGTGGGCACGGCGTGCCCACCGTACGATAAGCTCCCAGGCTAGATCCAGCCCCGGTTGTACACATCCGCCAGCGTCAAATCCAGGCAATCCCAGATCCGCTCCGCCATCTCGTCGATCTCGGCCTTTGTCATCACCAGCGGCGGCGCCACGATCATCCGGTCGCCGACCGCGCGCATGATCACCCCGTTGTCGAACATGTGCCCGCGGCACAGCATCCCCACTCCCAGCTCGCGTGCAAAATGCTCGCAATCGTGTGGCCCGCTGCCCTTGCGCCGCACCAGGTTCAGCCCCGCCACCATGCCGCAACTCTCGGCATGCCCGACCAGCGGATGCGTGGCCAGCTCGGAAAACGCCGCCTTCAGGTGCGGCCCGGTTTCCAGCGCCACCTTTTCCACCAGTTTTTCCTCGCGCAGGATGCGCAGGTTTTCCAGCGCCGCCGCGCAGGCCACCGGGTGGCCGGAATAGGTGAAGCCATGGTTGAAGTCGCCACCCCGCTCGATTAGCGCCTGTGCCACCCGCTTACCCACCAGCACGCCACCCAGCGGCACGTAGCCCGAGGTCACGCCCTTGGCAAAGCTGATCAGGTCCGGCCGCATGCCCATCAGTTCCGAGCCGAACATCGTGCCCAGGCGCCCGAAGCCGCAGATCACCTCGTCGGCGATCAGCAAAATGCCATACTTGTCGCAGATGCGCTGCACTTCCGGCCAGTAGGTTTCCGGCGGAATGATGACGCCGCCCGCGCCCTGCACCGGCTCGCCGATGAAGGCGGCCACCCGTTCCGGCCCGCTGGCCAGGATCTGCTCTTCCAGCCAGCCGGCGGCGCGCAGCCCGAAGGCGTGCTCGCTCATGCCGCGGCCGCTCTCGGCATAGTTGGGCTGGCCGATGTGCACGATGTCGGCAATCGGCAGTCCGCCCTGCGCATGCATGCCGGCCATGCCGCCCAGCGAGGCCCCGGCCATGGTGCTGCCGTGGTAGGCATTGTGGCGGCTGATGATGACAGTGCGGGCGGGCTGGCCCATCACGTCCCAGTAGCGGCGCACCATGCGCACCACGGTATCGTTCGCTTCCGAGCCCGAGCCGGTAAAGAACACGTGGCTGAACTGCGGCGGCGCCAGCGCCACCAGCTCGGTGGCCAGCTCGACGGCCGGCACGTTGGTGGTGTTGAAGAAGCTGTTATAGAAAGGCAGGGTTTCCATCTGCCGGTACACGGCCTGGGAAATCGAGGTGCGGCCATAGCCTACGTTCACGCACCAGAGGCCCGACATGCCGTCGATCAGTTGCTTGCCTTCGGAATCCCACAGGTACACGCCCTGCCCGCGCACGATCACGCGTGCGCCGCGACTTCGCAGCGCCGCGTGGTCGGTGAACGGGTGCAGGAAATGCGCCGCGTCGCGTTGCTGGATGGCGCGCGTGTCGAAGGTTTCCACGTCCGCTACGCGTGCAGAGCTCAAGCTGGCGGCAAGCACCGCCGTTTCGTCGGTTGCCATGATGGCACCTCGTTGTTGTTGAAAATCCCTGTTTTGGTTTTTAGACGTGCAGCAGCAGGTGTTCGCGCTCCCATGGGCTGATGACGGTCATGAACTCCTGGTGCTCGAGTTCCTTGATCGCCGAATACACGTCGATGAAACGTTCGCCCAGCACCTCGCGCAGCGCCGCTTCGCCGCGCAGCAGGTTCAGGGCTTCCGGCAAGCCTTGCGGCAGCTCGACCGGCATGTTGTAGGCGCTGCCCTCGACGATCGGCGACGGCTCGGTGCCGTCCACCATGCCGAGGTAGCCGCAAGCCAAGGTCACGGCCAGCGCAAGATAGGGGTTGGCATCGGCGCCGATGATGCGGTTTTCCACGCGGCGGTCTTGCGCGCCCGACACCGGCACGCGGAAACCGACGGTGCGGTTGTCGATGCCCCATTGCAGATTGATCGGCGCGGCCGTATGGCGCACGATGCGGCGGTAGGAATTTACATAGGGAGCCACCACCGCCATCGCCGACGGCATGTAGCGCTGCAGGCCGCCAATGTATTGGTGGAACAGCTTCGATTCGGAACCGTCTTCATTGCTGAAGATGTTGCGGCCGGTGTTCACGTCGACCACGCTCTGGTGCACGTGCATGGCCGAGCCCGGCTCACCCGCCATCGGCTTGGCCATGAAGGTGGCGTACATGTCGTGCTTCAGCGCCGCTTCGCGCAGGGTGCGCTTGAAGTAGAACACTTTGTCGGCCAGGCCCAGCGGATCGCCGTGCTGGAAATTGATTTCCATCTGGCCGGCGCCGATCTCGTGGATCAGGGTGTCGACGTCGAGGTTCATCATGTCGCAGTAATCGTAGATGTCTTCGAACAGCGGATCGAACTCGTTGACGGCGTCGATGCTGTAGACCTGGCGGCTGGTTTCCGAGCGTCCGCTGCGGCCGATCGGGGCCGTCAATGGCAAGTCGGGGTCGATGTTCTTGGCGGTGAGATAGAACTCGAGTTCCGGCGCGACCAGCGGCTTCCAGCCCTTTTTCTCGTAGAGTTTCAGCACGCGGCGCAGCACCGAGCGCGGTGCGAAGTCGACCAGCTCGCCGCTGGCAAAATAACAGTCGTGGATCACCTGGGCGGTGGGGTCGACCGCCCACGGCACCATGGTGATGGTGGTGGGATCGGCCTTCAGGATCATGTCGCGGTCGGTGGACGAAATCGCCTTGTCATAGGCGGCGTCGTGGGTCGGCGAATTGCCGGTGACGGTCATGCCGAGCACGGCTTCCGGCAGGCGCATGCCGCGCTCTTCGGTGAACTTCACGCGCGGCAGGATCTTGCCACGGGCAACGCCGGTCAGGTCGGGGACCAGGCATTCGATTTCAGTGACGCGCTTGGCATTGAGCCAGTCGTCCATGTCGGTGTAGCTAAAATTCTCGCGGATTGCCATGTTTGCCTCATTGTTCGCTTCGATTCGCAGGCGCGCAAAGGCACGCCGGCACGTAGGTGCTGGAGAGAACGAGGCAAGCTAGGGAACGGCGCGCGCCGCCCACTTTTCCCAGGCGGTCATAGGCGTCCCTGTTTCCTGGCGCGGTAGTCGCGGCAAGCCTGGCCGAAGGCGCCGAACATCTTCATGGAATACGGATTGTGGGTGATGCGCCATTCCGGGTGCCACTGCACCGCCAGCGTGAAGCCGGGCGCGGCGCCGACCGAGAATGCTTCGACCAGTCCGTCCTCGGCGGTGGCTTCGACCACCAGGCCGGGCGCCAGTTCATTGACGCCCTGCCCGTGCAGGGAATTGACGGGAATTTCGTCGGCGCCGAGCACGCCGTGCAGGAAGCCGCCCGGCACGATGCTGACTTTATGGGCATCGCCGTACTGTTCGTCCATGCCGAGTTCGGCGTTTTCGCGGTGGTCGAACTTGCCGGGCACGGTTTGCACCGCCTGGTGCAGGCTGCCGCCAAGGGCCACGTTCATCTCCTGGAAACCGCGGCAGATCGCGATGATCGGAATGCCCCGCCCCACAGCCGCCCGGATCAGCGGCAGCGTGGTTTCGTCGCGCGCCGGGTCTTGTGGCAGCGAGGGGTCGAGCACATCCTCGGAGTAATAGCTGGGGTGCACATTGGAGGCCGAACCGGTGAGCATGATTCCGTCGCACAGTTGCAGCATGGTTTCCAGGTCGAGTGCCGGCCCGAGCGAGGGCAGGATCATGGGAGCGCAATCGGCTCCCAGGACGACGGCGTCGCAATACTTGTGCTGGGCAGCGTGATACGGGTGTTCGCCGAAGTCACGCGTGCATGCTGGAACGATAACGATGGGGCGCATGGTGTCTACCTTGTCGTGAGCGCACGAAGACCATCATACGAGCAATCTGGTCCGGGCGCGAGTGGCCGTTAATCCAGATCAAACACCGTGCGCTTTGCGCGCGCAGGCAGCGCCGATCTGCTAGTAAAACACAATTTCCATAGCAAAAGCTTAACGTTAACCGAAGATCGGTGCCAACACGATCCGGCAGCGCCCGTCCGGCCAGGTTTGTACGGCCGGGTTGTCGAAAAATCTTACAGCTGAGCTCGTCCGATTTGATCTTTCTCACATAAGTTCTTGAAAGAAATGAATATTTCCTTTCAGGCACACTAATTGCTTTCTATGAAAGCATAGTGTTTCCAACCGAATTCAACCTGACGAGAACCCAGACCATGAAAAAGATCATCGCTACCGCCGCCCTCGCCCTTGGCTTTGCTTCCACTGCCCAGGCGACCTACCTGCCGGCCTACCTGACCACGAACGATCCTTACAACACCACCCTGAAGATCGACAGCAAGCCGGGCACCGAGATCGAATCCGCCAAGCTGTTCCTGACCTTTGCCGACGTCACCAACAACACCTGGACCACCAAGGAAACCATCTCGGTCAAGCTCGACGGTGTCCTGGCCGGCACCATCTACAACGTCGGCAGCGACTACACGACCTACAGCTTCAACGTGCTGCCATCGCTGCTGGGCGATAACAAGCTGGACCTGTCGATCTCGCTGGGCTGCACCCCGGCCTACTACATCTTCTGCCTGGACCAGGACGTGTGGCTGAAGAAGATCCTGCTGGACATCAAGCGCGTGCCGACCAAGCCGACCGTGCCGGTCGAGCCAACCCAGCCGACGAACCCGACGAATCCGACCACCCCGACCACCCCGACCGAGCCGACTCAGCCGACGAACCCGACCGAGCCGACCAACCCGACGGAACCGACCCAGCCGACCGAACCGAACCCGCCGGTCGACGTGCCGACCGAGCCGCCAGTCGTCACCCTGCCGGTCCCGCCGGTCGAGCTGCCGGGCAACCCGACCAACCCGACCCTGCCGTCGGAAGTGCCTGAGCCGGCCACGCTGCTGACCCTGGGCCTGGGCCTGATGGGCCTGGCAGCTGCACGCCGCCGCAAGTAATCCCTCCGGCGCCTGCCGGATGCAAAAAGAAAGAGCGCCCTTGCGGCGCTCTTTTTTCATGGGTAATCGGGGCCGGCATCGGCGTTTGTCGAAAAATCTGACACCAATATACGCGGCCCTGCATGGGCTCGCGGCGGACTCAGGGGGCTACTCAGACAGCTGCTGATTCAGCTGAAAACACGAGCGTGAAGGTGATGCGGCCGCCGTCCGCGTGGACGCTTGCCTGGCCGCCGTGCAGGTCCATGATGGCGCCGACGATAGCCAGCCCGAGGCCAGTCGATCCCTCGGCCTCGCTGCGGGCCGGGTCGGCGCGGTAAAAGCGCTCGAACAAGTGCGCCAGGTGCGAGGATGCGACCGGCGCGCCGTGGTTGCTGACGCTCAGTTCGACACAGGCCCCGCGCCGGCTGGCAGCCAGGGCAATCGTGCTGCCCGCGTCGGCATGGCGTACCGCATTCGACATCAGGTTGGCCAGGGCTCGCCGCAACAGCGCGGCATCGGCCTCCACGGTGAGGGCGGCGTCGCCGGAGCAGGCGAACACCAGGCCGCGCTCTTCGGCCATGCCTTCGAAGAAACCGGCCACCTTGTCCAGTTCACCCAGCGCCGCCAGCGGCTGGCGCACCAGCACCACCTCTTCCTGCCCGGCGCGCGCCAGGAACAGCATGCTCTCGATCATGCGCGCCAGCCTTTCCAGCTCCTCGATGTTCGACGCGATCAAGTCCTCGTACTCGCCGGTGCTGCGCGGCTGCGCCAGCATCACCTGGCTTTGCCCGAGCAGGTTCGCCACCGGCGTGCGGAATTCGTGCGCCAGGTCGGCGGAGAAACCGGACAGGCGCGCATACGCTTCCTGCAGGCGGGCCAGCATGTCGTTCAGGGCATGAATCAGCGGCAGCAATTCGGACGGCGCGCCCTCGACCGCCAGGCGCCCGGCCAGGGTGCCGGGCCGCACCAGCGCGGCATGCTCGGCCACGCTGCGCAAGGGCCGCAACCCGCGCCGCAGCAACAGGGCGGCCAGCAATGCGGCAGCCAGCGCGCTGACCAGGGCCGCGCCGGCGATCTGGCGCCGGTAGCCGGCGAACATGGCGCTGCGCTCGGCATAGGCGCGGGCAACGACAATGTTCACCTGGCGATTGTCCAGGCGTGCGCTGCCGGCCACCACCCTGCCGGGTGCGCCATTGCTCGCGGTCCAGCTGCGGATCGCATCGCGTCCGGGCGCCGCGCCGGCCACGGGCGGCAGCGGATAAGTTTCGTGCAGGGCGTTGATGTCGGCCAGCGGCGTGCCGTCGGGCGCCAGGATGCGCACCAGCGAATTTTCCTGGCCGCTCATCGTGTCGCGGAAATAATCCGGCTGGGCGCGCAGCAGCTCGGCCGCGCCGGGACGGCCAAGCAGCATCTGCACCTGGCGCAGCTTGCCGAGCAGCTGGATATCGTCGCGCCGCTCGATTTCATGCACAAAGGCGCGGTACAGGTAGGTGCCCAGGCCGGCAGCGGCCAGCGCCACCACCAGCGTGAACATGGCGCTCACGCGCAGCGCCAGCGACTGGCGCCAGTTGTCCATCGCAGAAGCCATCATGCCGCCGCTGCCGGGACGGCTTCGCACACATAGCCCATGCCGCGCCGCGTGTGGATCAATTTATCCGGGAATGGATCGTCGATCTTGCGGCGCAGGCGGCGCACGGCGGCGTCGATGACGTTCGTGTCGCTGTCGAAATTCATGTCCCAGACCTGGGATGCGATCAGCGCGCGCGACAATACCTGGCCCTGGCGCCGCGCCAGCAGGTGCAGCAGAGCGAACTCCTGGGCCGTCAGGACGATGGGCGTGCCGCCCCGCCGCACCCGGCGCATGAGCACGTCGATTTCCATGTCGCCGATGCAAATCTGCGCTTCTTCGCGCACCGGGCCGCGCCGCAGCAGGGTGCGGATGCGCGCCACCAGTTCGACAAAGGCGAAAGGTTTCACCAGGTAATCGTCGGCGCCCAGCTCGAGGCCGCGCACGCGGTCCTGGACTTCGTCGCGCGCCGTCAGGAACAGCACCGGCATCTGCGCCGTGGCCGGGTAGGCGCGCAGGGCGGCCAGCACCTCCCAGCCATCCATGCGCGGCAGCATCACGTCGAGCACGACCAGCTCGATCTCTTCTTCGCGCGCGATGTGCAGGCCGTCGCGGCCGTTGCGCGCCAGGCGCACGCCGAAGCCGGATTCGGCCAGGCCGCGCTGCAGGTAATCGCCGGTCTTCGGCTCGTCTTCAATTACCAGGATGGTCATGGCTGGGTGCGCGCAAAAGCGCCATTCTATGCCGATCCGGCGCTGCCGAAGATGACGAAACTGTCATCTGGCAGTCAGCTTGCCGTTGGGCGGCGCGCGCTAAGGTGGCGGCTCGCTCACCTGCTTGCCCACTTGCCCGAAGATGCCATGACCAGACCGCCTGCCGCCTTGTTCACCGCCTTGTTCACTACCCTGCTTACAGTCACCGCCCCGCCCGCCTCCGCACAGCTGCGCCAGCAGCCCGACCTGACGCTGGCCGCGGCCAACCGCCTGGCCACCGGCGCCATCGAGGCCTGCCGGCGCCAGGGACGCGACATCGTGGTAGCCGTGCTCGACCGTGGCGGCAACCTGGTGGCGCTGCAACGCGCCGACACGGTCGGCCCCCACAACATCGAGGCCGCGCGGCGCAAGGCCTACACCGCCCTGTCCACGCGCAGCAGCACGCTCGACCTGGCGCGCAAGGCCGGTGCCGACCCGGACGCGCGCAACCTCGCCACCCTGCCCGAACTACTGCTGCTCGGCGGCGGCCTGCCCCTGCGGGCCCAGAGCCAGACGGTGGGCGCCATCGGCGTGGCCGGCGGTGGCGGCGCCGTCAACGACGACGCCTGCGCGCGCGCCGCAATGGCCGCCGTGCCCGAACTCGACCGCCCCTTCGACTGATCCCTCCCATCCATACCAAAAGGAATTCCCATGACCTTCAAACAGCTCCTCCTCGCCGGCGCCCTGTTCTCGGCCGCCACGCTGGCCGCCGCCAACCCGCTCAGCGTCCACGTGCTCGACCTGCAAAGCGGCCAGCCGACCGCCGGCATCAAGGTGACGCTGGAAGCGCGCGCCGGCGACAACTGGCGCACGCTGGCCGCCAACGTCACCGACGCCAAGGGCCGCATCGCCGCCCTCTACCCGGAAGACAAGCCCTTCGCGGCCGGCGAATACCGCATCGTGTTCGCCACCGGCGAGCACTACGCGCGCCAGGGCCAGTCCACCTTCTTCCCGCGCATTCCGGTCGAATTCAATGTCGACAAAACGGACCAGCACTACCACATCCCGCTGCTGCTGAGCCCCTTCGGCTACTCGACGTATCGAGGCAACTGACACGGAAACGTGCAAAAAAGTCTAGTATTGGGGTCATCGAACGACTATCGAGGACTCCCATGCTGAACCTGAACGACCCCGGCCTGCTGCGCCAGCAGGCCTATATCGACGGCGAATGGTGCGACGCTCTTGAGGGCGCCACCGTCGACGTCATCAATCCCGCCACCGGCGACAAGCTGGGCACGGTGCCGCACATGGGCGCCCGGGAAACCCGGCGCGCCATCGAGGCCGCCAACGCCGCCTGGCCGGCCTGGCGCAAGAAGACGGCGCGGGAACGCAGCCTGATCCTGCGCAAGTGGAACGATCTGATGCTGGAAAACGCCGCCGACCTGGCGCTCCTGATGACGGCCGAGCAGGGCAAGCCGCTCAGCGAATCGAAGGGCGAAGTCGCCTACGCCGCCTCCTTCTTCGAGTGGTTCGGCGAGGAAGCCAAGCGCGTGAATGGCGACACCCTACAATCGCCCTGGCCCGACCGCCGCATCGTGGTAACCAAGGAGCCGATCGGCGTCTGCGCGGCGATCACGCCATGGAACTTCCCGGCGGCGATGATCACCCGCAAGGTGGCCCCGGCACTGGCCGCCGGCTGCCCCATCGTCCTGAAACCGGCCGAGCTGACGCCCTACTCGGCGCTGGCGCTGGCGGTGCTGGCCGAACGCGCCGGCGTGCCGAAGGGCGTGTTCAGCGTCGTTACCGGCGACTCGAAAGCCATCGGCGGCGAAATGACGGGCAACCCGACCGTGCGCAAGCTCAGCTTCACCGGCTCGACGGCCGTCGGCCGCCTGCTGATGGAACAATGCGCGCCGACCGTGAAGAAAATCTCGCTGGAACTGGGCGGGAACGCACCCTTCATCGTCTTCGACGACGCCGACATCGACGCCGCCGTGGAAGGCGCGATTGCCTCGAAATACAGGAACGCCGGCCAGACCTGCGTCTGCGCCAACCGCCTGTACGTGCAGGACGGCGTGTACGAGGAATTCGCGCGCAAGCTGGTGGCCGCCGTCGAAAAACTGAAGGTGGGCAATGGCGTGGAAGACGGGGTGACCCAGGGTCCGCTGATCGAAGAAAAAGCCGTGGTGAAGGTCGAGCAGCACATTGCCGATGCGCTGTCGAAAGGCGCGCGCTTGATGTTGGGCGGCAAGCGGCACGAGCTAGGCCACAGCTTCTTCCAGCCGACCGTGCTGGCGGATGTGACGCCAGAAATGATGGTGGCGCGCGAGGAAACCTTCGGCCCGCTGGCGCCGCTGTTCCGGTTCCAGACCGAAGAGGAAGTCGTGGCCATGGCCAACGACAGCGAATTCGGCCTGGCCTCGTATTTCTATTCGCGCGACATCGGCCGCGTCTGGCGCGTGGCCGAGGCCATCGAAAGCGGCATGGTGGGTGTGAACACCGGGCTGATCTCGACCGAGGTGGCGCCCTTCGGCGGCGTCAAGCAGTCGGGCCTGGGGCGTGAAGGCTCGGCGTATGGGATCGAGGATTATCTCGTGGTGAAGTATATCTGCATGGGCGGCATGTGATGGCACGCGACCCGCTGCGCGATGCGGTGGATGCACCGCTGTTCATCGTGCCGCGGGTGCTGGAGCGCTTGCGCTCGTTTCGACCGGCGCTGGATGGTGAGGCGCTGGCGGAGTTCGAGCGTTTGCGTGGGCGATTGCTCGAAGGGATCGAAGGGCATCCGACCAGGTTCTGGGTATTAAAGCACGTGCAGAAGGCCGTCGAAGCAGTTGCCGGCGAGGACCTTGAAACACGCAAGCGATTCGGTGTTGCGTTGAAGGAGCTGCTGGTAATCGTCGGCACAGATGATGTCGGCGTGATTTTGTAGGGTGGGCCGGGCCGCGCTAGGCACTCCTTGCCCACGCGGTTACGTGCTCATCACGTGGACACGTGTCTGGAAGTGTCGCTCGTAACCTTTTGCATATGGCGCAACCGCTGCGCGATGCTTACCAGAACGCATCGGCACGACCGCGTGGGCACAGGTGCCCACCCTACTCCCATGCGAACGCACGTCGCCGAAAAATCCCGTCACGCGTCTTTGTACTCGTGGTACTTACGCGCGTCGCCGCGTACTTTATCGGCCGGATACTTGGCGCGATTCAGCACCATCTTTTCCTGCACCGCCGCCATCAGGTCGACGTCGAGCTTGTCGGCGAGGCGCACCAGGTAGACCAGCACGTCGGCCATCTCGTGGCGCACCTGCACCAGCTTGTCCGGTCCGAGTTCCTCGGCCTGCCCTGTCTGCAGCCACTGGAAGTGTTCCAGCAGCTCGGCCGCTTCCACGCTCAGCGCCGAGGACAAATTCTTCGGCGTATGGAACTGGTCCCAGTCGCGCTCGTCGACAAACACGCGCACGAGCTCGCGCAGCCGGGCGAGGTCACCCGGCTCAGTGGAAGAACTCACAGTTCCTCGCCGCGGTCGCGGTAGCCGTCCAGCACCACTTCCAGCTTCGGCGCGATCTGGTCGTAGCTGCTGACGGTAATGCCGAGGTCGCGCAGCAGGCCGTCGTGCACGCCGTAGACCCAGCTGTGGATGGTCAGCGGCTGGCCGCGTTCCCAGGCGTCGCGCACGACGGTGGTCTGGGCCACGTTGATCACCTGCTCGGCGACGTTCAGCTCGACCAGGCGGTTGATGGCCGACACGCCGCTGACGTTGCCCAGGTACTGGCCGTGCTTGTCGCGCACGTCGCGCACGTGGCCGAGCCAGTTGTCGGCCAGGCCGACGCGGGTATTGTTCAGTGCGGCGCCGACGCCCGAGCAGCCATAGTGGCCGCACAGGATGATGTGCTTCACCTTCAGCACGTCGACCGCGAACTGCAGCACGGTGAGGGCGTTCAGGTCCGAATGCGAGATGACGTTGGCGATGTTACGGTGCACGAACAGTTCACCCGGGGCCATGCCCAGCAGTTCGTTGGCGGGGACGCGGCTGTCGGAGCAGCCGATCCAGAGGTATTCAGGGGCTTGCTGCGAGGCCAGGTCCTTGAAGAAGCCCGGGTCTTGCTCGACCATCGAGGCCGCCCATTTGCGGTTGCGTTCGAACAGGTCTTCCGCCGTCAGGCCGGTGGGGGTTTTTGCCATGTGGTTCTCCTTGCTGCGGGCGGCGCGCGGCGCCTGCCCGTGTGGTGTTCGGTGAGATTTTCCGTATTGTAAGCGGAGTGGGTCGGGGCAGGGAATTGTGCGTTGGCGGTGCGGGTCGGGCGTCGAAATGTGCGTTGGCGGACGGGTTTGTAGGGTGGGCACTCCGTGCCCACGCGGAAGCGTGCTTAGTGATGACAGTCTTCAAAGCGCGCCGGTGGCCCTTTGTCAGTGCCTCCGAATGATCATTTGGACGCGTTTCGATCAGCCAGCGGCACGGGTCAAGACACGGCTAACCATGCGCATCGTTCCGCGTGGGCACGGGGTGCTCACCTTACGATATCTACCTGCCCGGCCATAGGCACTGCACCGCATATCGACCAAAAAAAACCGCCGAGGGCTCGCGCACCCGGCGGTCTTTTATGGACCTTCTTACTCGAAGAAGTCCTTCACCTTGTCCATCCAGCCCTTGCTCTGCGGGCTGTGCTTCGAGCCGCCTTCGTTGGTCAGGCGGTCGAATTCGCGCAGCAGGTCCTTCTGCTTGTCGGTCAGCTTCACCGGCGTCTCGACGATCACGTGGCAGAACAGATCGCCGTGGTAACCCGAGCGCACGCCCTTGATGCCCTTGCCCTTCAAGCGGAAAGTTTTACCAGTCTGCGTACCCTCAGGCACCGTGAACGACACTTTGCCCGACAGGGTCGGCACTTCGATCTCGCCACCCAGCGCCGCTTTCGAGAACGAAATCGGCATCTCGCAGTGCAAATCGTCGCCTTCGCGCTGGAACACCGCGTGCGGCTTGATGTGGATTTCCACGTACAAGTCGCCCGACGGGCCGCCGTTCGTGCCCGGCTCGCCGTTGCCGGTCGAGCGAATGCGCATGCCGTTGTCGATACCGGCCGGGATCTTCACTTCCAGCGTCTTGTTGCGCTTGATGCGGCCGGCGCCCGAGCACGATGGGCAAGGTTCCGGAATCATCTTGCCGCTGCCGTGGCACTTCGGGCAGGTTTGCTGGATGCTGAAGAAGCCCTGCTGCATGCGCACCTGGCCGTGGCCGTGGCAGGTCGTGCAGGTGACCGGCTGGGTGCCGGGCTTGGCGCCGCTGCCGTGGCAGGTGTCGCACTTGTCCCAGCTCGGCACGCGGATGGTGGTGTCGAAGCCGTTGGCCGCCTGTTCCAGCGTGATCTCGAGGTTGTAGCGCAGGTCGGCGCCGCGGTACACCTGCGGGCCCGCGCCGCGGCCGCCACGGCCGCCACCGAAGATGTCGCCAAAGATGTCGCCGAAGGCATCGCCGAAGCCGCCCGCGCCGCCGCCAAAGCCCCCGCCGCCCATGTTCAGGTCGACGCCGGCATGACCGTAACGGTCATAGGCCTCGCGCTTCTCCGGATTGGTCAGCATCTCGTAGGCTTCCTTGACCTCCTTGAACTTCTCTTCCGCTTCCTTGTTGTCCGGATTGCGGTCAGGGTGGTACTTCATCGCCAGCTTGCGATACGACTTCTTGATCTCTTCTTCCGAAGCACCCTTTGCGACCCCAAGGATCTCGTAAAAATCACGCTTTGCCATTTGGCACCTTGCTGTTGTCTACTAATCGAAACTGTTTGAGCAAAAAAACCGAGCCGCGCACCCGGGGGCTACGTCGGCTCGGTTCGTTACACGTTAGGAATTACTTCGCGTCTTTCACTTCCTTGAAGTCGGCATCGACCACGTCGTCGGCCTTGGCCGATGCGTCGGCGCCACCGGCCGCGCCTGCGCCGCCTTCAGCACCGCCAGCCTGCTGCGCCTGCATGTCGGCGTACATCTTTTCGCCGAGTTTCTGGGCAGCGGTCGACAGGGCGGCCGTCTTGGCTTCGATGTCGGCCTTGTCGCCCGACTTGATCGAACCTTCCAGGTCGGTGATCGCCGCTTCGATCTTTTCCTTCTCGCCGGCTTCCAGCTTGTCGCCGTATTCGGTCAGCGACTTGCGGGTCGAGTGCACCAGCGCGTCGGCCTGGTTGCGCGACTCGGCCAGTTCCTTGACCTTCTTGTCTTCCTCGGCGTTCAGCTCGGCGTCCTTCACCATCTTCTGGATTTCCTCTTCGGTCAGACCGGAGTTCGCCTTGATGGTGATCTTGTTTTCCTTGCCGGTGGCCTTGTCTTTCGCGCCGACGTGCAGGATGCCGTTGGCGTCGATGTCGAAGGTAACTTCGATCTGCGGCGTGCCGCGTGGTGCCGGCGGGATGCCTTCGAGGTTGAACTCGCCCAGGCCCTTGTTGCCTGCAGCGATTTCACGCTCGCCCTGGTAGACCTTGATGGTCACGGCCGGCTGGTTGTCGTCGGCGGTCGAGAACACCTGCGAGAACTTGGTCGGGATCGTGGTGTTCTTGTGGATCATCTTGGTCATCACGCCGCCCAGGGTTTCGATACCCAGCGACAGCGGGGTCACGTCCAGCAGCAGCAGGTCCTTGCGCTCGCCCGACAGGACCGAACCTTGGATGGCGGCGCCAACGGCGACGGCTTCGTCCGGGTTCACGTCACGGCGTGGCTCCTTGCCGAAGAACTCCTTGACCTTTTCCAGCACCTTCGGCATACGGGTCATGCCGCCGACCAGGATGATGTCGTCGATGTCCGAGACCTTGACGCCGGCATCCTTGATGGCGATGCGGCATGGCTCGATGGTCTTGTTGATCAGTTCCTCGACCAGCGACTCCAGCTTGGCGCGGGTGATCTTCAGGTTCAGGTGGACCGGCGCGCCGTTCGCCATGGCGATGTACGGCTCGTTGATTTCGGTCTGTGCCGACGACGACAGCTCGATCTTCGCGCGCTCGGCCGAAGCCTTGATACGCTGCAGGGCGATCGGGTCTTTCGACAGATCCAGGCCGTTGATCTTCTTGAATTCGTCGATGATGTAGTCGATCACGCGCTGGTCGAAGTCTTCGCCGCCCAGGAAGGTGTCGCCGTTGGTCGACAGCACTTCGAACTGCTTCTCGCCGTCCACGTCCGCGATCTCGATGATCGACACGTCGAAGGTGCCGCCGCCAAGGTCATACACGGCGATCTTGCGGTCGCCCTTGTCGGTCTTGTCCAGGCCGAATGCCAGTGCGGCAGCGGTCGGCTCGTTGATGATGCGCTTGACGTCCAGGCCAGCGATGCGGCCGGCGTCCTTGGTTGCCTGGCGCTGCGAGTCGTTGAAGTAGGCCGGCACGGTGATGACGGCTTCGGTGACTTCTTCGCCGAGGTAGTCTTCGGCGGTCTTCTTCATCTTGCGCAGGACTTCAGCCGAGATTTGCGGCGGAGCCAGTTTCTTGTCGCGCACGCCGACCCATGCATCGCCGTTGTCGGCCTTGCTGATCTGGTAAGGCATCAGCGAGATGTCCTTCTGGACTTCTTTCTCGTCGAATTTACGGCCGATCAGGCGCTTCACCGCGAACAGGGTGTTCTTCGGATTGGTGACGGCCTGGCGCTTGGCAGGTGCGCCGACGAGGATCTCGCCGTCTTCCTGGTAAGCGATGATCGACGGCGTGGTGCGCGCGCCTTCGGCGTTCTCGATCACCTTAGGCTGGCCGTTTTCCATGATCGCGACGCAGGAGTTGGTGGTCCCCAGGTCGATACCGATAATTTTGCCCATGATTTATTTTCCTTTGAATGCTGAAATGTTTTAATGCTTCGGATATGGGGAAATACCTGACTGCTTTCAAGGCCTCTTGCCAAGCAGCACAATACTTTTTCTTCTTACTTCGCTTGTGCTGCAGTGACGATGGCCGGACGCAGCAGGCGATCGGCAATCATGTAACCCTTCTGCAGAACCGTCACGACGGTATTCGCTTCCTGCTCGGCCGGCACCACGGCCACGGCCTGGTGCTTGTTCGGGTCGAGCTTCTCGCCCTGGGCCGGCATTACTTCGACCAGGCGGTTCTTTTCGAACGCGGCGGTCAGCTGCTTGAGCGTCATTTCCACGCCTTCGCGCATGGCTTCGACGGTCTGCGTTTCGACCTTCAGGGCCATTTCCAGGCTGTCGCGCACCGGCACCATGGCCTCGGCGAAGCTTTCGATGGCGAACTTGTGGGCCTTGCTGACATCTTCCTGGGCGCGGCGGCGGATGTTTTCACCGTCGGCCTTGGCGCGCATGAATGCATCGTGCATTTCAGCCAGCTTGGCTTCGGTCGCGCTCAGTTGCTCTTCGAGGGTCGGTTCGCCTTTCGCTGCGGTGGTGTCCGCGGCAGGTGCGGCCTCGGCCTCCGGCTGGGTATTCACCTCTGGATTTTCTTGGTCATGCATCGAAAAAACTCCTGAAATCAAGGACTTGGCTGAATGGTTGGACAAGTGCTGCTTGTCGTACAGCGCCGCATATGGGGCGATCTCCTACATTTTCAAGGGATATTGCGACTCTGTTAGCAGAATGACTGACAACATTTGTTACAACAGTTACCGATGAGGTGATTCTTTCCCGCGTTCAAGGTTCTAACATGTTCCTCAACACGCGTTCGATGCGTGAACAGAACAAGAACCCAACGTGGGAGAGCAGCATGAGATTGCACTTGATCAGCAGCGCCGTCGTGGTCTACACCGCCCTTGCAACGGCGTGCATTTGCTACGCCGGGGTGTAAACCACGCCACAAAAACGTGCCATTTTAGCAGGTTGGGATAGGACGAGGCCGGTTGCGGAGTTTGTGGCCGGGCCGATGGGCGGTGGGTTCGAGAACCCGTCCCAGGTAGGGTGGGTTCTGGAACCCACCATTCACATCACGCGCCGAGACGCAATGCATGCTCGCGGGCGATTTCCGCATCGCGCCGCTCGGCCTCGCGCTGCGACGGACTCATCATGGTCGGCCAGCCGATCAAATGCTGCTCGGCGATCTCGGCCATGCCCACGATCCAGGTCGGCGCTTCGTTCAGGCAGGGGATGTAATGGAAATCCTTGCCGCCGGCCGCCTCGAAGTCGTGCTTCACTTCCATCGAGATCTCTTCCAGCGTTTCCAGGCAGTCGCTGGTAAAGCCCGGACAGATCACGTCGACACGCTCGACGCCCTGGCGCGCCAGCTCGGCCACGGTCGGCGCCGTGTAGGGCTGCAGCCACTCGGCCTTGCCGAAGCGCGACTGGAAAGTGATGACATACTCGTCCGGCGCCAGGCGCAGGCGCGCGGCCAGCAGGCGCGCCGTCTTCTGGCACTCGCAGTAATACGGGTCGCCCAGTTCCAGCGTGCGCTTCGGCACGCCATGGAAACTCATCACCAGCTTCTGGCCGCGGCCGTGCGCGTCCCAGTAGGCCAGCACGGTGTCGTGCAGGGCGTCGATGTAGCCGTCGTGATCGTGGTAATGCTTCACCAGGCGCAGTTCGGGGATGTTGCGCACGTTCTTGTAGTGCGCGAACACCGCATCCCAGATCGAGGCTGTCGTGGTGCCGGAATACTGCGGATAGGCCGGCAGCACCGCGATGCGGTCGCAGCCATCCAGCTTCAGTTGATCCAGCACTTCCGGCAGCGAAGGCGAGCCGTAGCGCATTGCCATGCGCACCTGCACGCCTTCGTGGCCGCGCTGCTCGAGCGCCGCTTCCAGCAGTTGCGCCTGCTTCTGGGTGTGCACCTTCAGCGGTGAACCCTCTTTCGTCCAGATCATCCCGTACTTCTTGGCCGAGGCGCCCGAGCGGAACGGCAGGATGATCAAGTTGAGGATGAACGACCACACCAGGCGCGGGATCTCGACCACGCGCGGGTCCGATAGAAATTGCTTCAGGTAGCGCTTGACCGCGGACCGGGTGGGTGCGTCCGGCGTGCCGAGGTTGACGAGGACGATGGCGCTTTGGGCAATGCTGCCGTGGGTGTGGGGTGGTTCTTTTCGAAAGGGCATAAGGGAGACAGAAACGCTTGGTGCTCCATTATAGGTGGGTGCCGCCCTGCCTTCGAGAAGATATTCCTGATTGCGGCGATAGCCCAACAGTTGATCGGACCGATAGGCGCGGTCAATGAAAACGACAACGCCACCGCAGAAGGGGGGCGTTGTCGTGCTGGCGGGCTGGCGCTAGCGCCGCTTGATGAGGCTCAGGTCGTCACGTGCAGGCGCACGTCGATGTTGTTGCGCGTCGCGTTCGAGTACGGGCAGACGATATGGGCCTTGTCCACCAGTTCCTGCAGCTGCCCCTGCTCCATGCCCGGGCCGTGGATGGTCAGGTCGGCCTCGATGCCGAAGCCGGTCGGGATCTGGCCGATGCCGACTTCACCGGTCACGGTCAGGTCTTCCGGCAGTTTCACTTTCGCCTGGCCAGCGACGAATTTCAGCGCGCCGAGGAAGCAGGCCGAGTAGCCGGCCGCGAACAGTTGCTCGGGGTTGGTGCCGGTGGCGCCGTTGCCGCCCAGTTCCTTCGGCGTGGTCAGCTTCACGTCCAGCACGCCGTTGTCGCTGCGCGAGGTGCCTTCGCGGCCGCCCTGCGAGGTGGCCTTGGCGCGGTACAGGACTTTGTCGATGCTCATGCGATCCTCCGTGTGTGGTTGGGAGGGCAGATTGTGGCAGATGGACGACCGGCGCAGCGCCCGGTTCAGTTGTGCGGCTTTTCGCTTGCCCGACCATCCAATCCAAGGAGCGTCAGACTCTCATGCGAGAAAATCACGTCGGGTTTGCTGCCGCCGTCTGTATGCCGCCATGAAGCGTTTTCGACGCGCACATAATATTCCCTGGATTGGACAAGCTTGACCAGGGAGGCCACTAAATCCAGAAAATCGTCGAAGCGCCCAGCCTCCAGATCTTCTGGAAAAAACGTCAGCTCACAAAATACCTGGTCGATCGAGGTCCAGTGAAACCATGCCTGGAGGTGGCGCGGACTGGGCGTTCCATCCCATACCGTCAGCAGCGTTCCCTCCCGCCGACCAAGATAGTCAGCCAGCGCGCCTCGTTCAACTTGTTCACCCTCGCTGTCCAGCGCCCTGGTGAGCTCCCACCGGGCGCCGATAAATTCGATAAGGGAACAGGCGCTGCTTGTCGAGATGTACTCGGAGAAATTGATATCTCTACATGAACCATCGACTTCGTACAGGCTGGATTCCATGGCGTTCTATTTTCAGGACGCCAACAACTCCCGCGCATGCTTGCGCGTCGTCTCGGTGATCTCGATCCCACCCAGCATGCGCGCCACTTCCTCCACGCGCGCCCGGTTGTTCAGCACCTCGATACGCGAGACCGTGCGCCCTTCCCCGGTCGTGCCCTTGGCCACCTGGAAGTGCTGGTTGGCCTGGCTCGCCACCTGCGGCAAGTGGGTCACGCACAGCACCTGCCGCTGCTGGCCGAGGCGCTTGAGCAAGCGTCCCACCACTTCCGCCACGCCGCCGCCGATGCCGCTGTCGACCTCGTCGAAGATCAGGGTCGGCGTCACGGTCGCATTCGAGGTGATGACGGAAATGGCCAGCGAGATACGCGCCAGTTCGCCGCCCGAGGCCACCTTGGCCAGCGGACGCGGCGCCACGCCGGCGTGGCCGGCCACCAGGAATTCCACCTGCTCCAGGCCATGCGCGCCCGGTTCCGACGGGTTCAGCGCCACCGCAAAGCGCCCGCCGCCCATGCTCAGTTCCTGCATGGCCAGCGTCACCTGTTCGCTCAGGGCTTTCGCGGTAGTCACGCGCCGCGCCGACAATCGGTTCGCTACCTTCCTATAGGCGCTTTCGGCCTTTTCTTCCTGGCGCTTCAGGCCATCGATGTCGGTGGCGTCGGCCAGCTGGCGCAGCTTGGCGGCGAGCGCCGCGTGCTCCTCGGGCAGTTCTTCCGGCGTGACGTGGTACTTGCGGGCGGCGCTGTGCAGGGCGTCCATGCGGGCGTCGACTTCGCGCAGGCGGGCCGGGTCGAGTTCGACCTTGTCGATGTAATTGTTCAGCGCATATACCGCTTCCTGCAGCTGGATGCGGGCCGGCTCCATGCAGTCGAGCACGGCCTGCAGTTCGGCGTCGACGTCGACGAGCTTGCCCAGCTTGGTATTTAGCGAGGACAGTTGCGACAGGATCGGGTGGTCCGATTCCGAGATCGCGGCCAGCGCCTCTTGCGCGCCGTCGAGCAGGCTGGCGGCGTGCGACAGGCGGCTGTGTTCGTTGGTGATCTCGGTCCACTCGCCCGGCTTCGGCGACAGCTTGTCGAGTTCGCTCACCTGCCATTCGAGGCGCTCACGTTCGAGCAGCACGTTCTTGGCATTCGTTTCGTATTCCTCGCGCTGGCGCGACAGCGCACGCCAGGCACGCCAGGCGCTGGCGACTTCCTGGGCTTCGAGCACAGCGGCCGGGTCGCGCACGGCAATCTGGTTATCGAGCAGGGCACGCTGGGCATCGGATTTAAGCAGGCTCTGGTGCGCGTGCTGGCCGTGGATGTCGACCAGCATGTCGCCCAGCTCGCGCAGCTGGCCGGCGGTGGCGGCGATGCCGTTGATGTAGCCCTTCGAGCGGCCGGCGTTGTCGATCACGCGGCGCAGCAGCGCCCCGCCCTCTTCGCTCGAAAACTCGTGCTGCTCGAGCCAGCTTGCGGCCTGCTCGGTGAGGGCGAAGTCGGCCGTGATGTCGGCCCTGGCCGCGCCCTCGCGCACCATGCTCGCTTCGCCGCGCCCGCCGAGCGCCAGTTGCAGCGCGTCGATCAGGATCGACTTGCCGGCCCCGGTTTCGCCGGTGAAGACCGAAAAGCCGTTGGCAAATTCGAGTTCGATCGCGTCGACGATGACGAAGTCGCGGATGGTCAGTGTGCGCAGCATGAAGAAACAGGTCTCCTGTCGGTTCTTTTACTTGAGTTTGCCGTCGTAGGACGGGTATTCGTGCCAGTGCAGCTTTTCGCGCAGGGTGTTGTAGTAGCTCCAGCCTTCCGGATGCAGGAAGGTGATGGTGTTCGGCGAGCGCGAGATGACGATTTCGTCGCCGTGCTGCAGGCTGGCGAAGGTCTGCATGTCGAAGTTCACGGAGATGTCGCGGCCACTGACGATGGTGACCACGATCTCGCTGGTGTCGGGCACGGCGATCGGCCGGTTCGACAGCGCGTGCGGCGCGATCGGCACCAGCACGATGCCTTGCAGGCTGGGGTGCAGCAGCGGCCCGCCGGCCGACAACGCATACGCCGTGGAACCGGTGGGCGTGGACACGATCAGCCCGTCCGAACGCTGGTTGTACATGAACTGGCCGTCGACCGTCACGCGCAGCTCGGCCATGCCGGCGCCGCTGCCGCGCGCCACCACCACGTCGTTCACGGCCACGCCGCAAAACATCATCTGCCCGTCGCGCATTACGCGCCCCTCGAGCAGGCTGCGCTTCTCGGCGGTGGCCTTGCCCTGCAGGATTTCGCCGAGCGCCGGCAGCATGCGCTCGACCGGAATGTCGGTGATGAAGCCGAGGCGGCCGAGGTTGATGCCGATGAGGGCAACGTCGTACTTGGCCAGCTGGCGCGCGATGCCGAGCATGGTGCCGTCGCCGCCCATCACGATCACCAGGTCGGCCTGCTCGCCGATGGCGTTCACGTCCATCGCCTCGATGGCCGGCATGGCCAGGTAGGCCGCGGTATCGGCTTCGAACACCACGCGGTAGCCGGCCTCCTGCAAGAAGGCGAGGATGCGCTCGACGGGTTCTTCGATGCCGGCCGTGTTTTGCCGCACCACGAGCGCGATGAGTTGTTGCGCTTGATTTGTTTCTTGCTCAGGGGGCATGGGTCTCTCGGCAGTAGAAGGCGAACACGCTGAGATTAACCGATAATCCCAGCGCCTGCCACTTCGCCGCGCATCGAATACTGTACAAAATCACAGTATAGATGGGCGGGTGCGGTAACTGCAAGTTCAGCCCATCATGCCCATGGCTGCCGCGAACACGGCCGCCAGCATGATGCTCACGATATGCGCCGTCATCAGGACCATCCAGCGCAGCGCGGTAAGGGTACGGCTGCCGCCATACACCTTGCGCATGGCAGTCGGTAAATAGAACACCAGCCACAGCCCGAGCGCCTTGCCGACCAGCGGGATGAAGTCCGGGATGACCATAAGCAGGCTCAGGCAAAGGAAGGCAAAGGCATTCGTGTGCAGCGCGAACAGCACATGTTCGCCATAGCGGCGCCCGGAGCCGAGATACAACAGTTTCAGGAAGGCGGCAAACACCGGCATCAGCAGGAAGATGGCATACGGGGCGTAGCTGAAGAAGGCGCGCTTCAGGGCTTCGTTGCGGACCTCGTTCGGCAGCTTGCCGAAGTGATCGATCTTAGCGCCCAGGGATGGAGACACATTGGCCGCCAGCTTGCGCAGGTCTTCGTCGTCGTCCTCGATCTCGATCAGGGCGGGTTGATTGGTTTTCTTGTCCGCGGGCCTGGCGGTGGGCGGTGCGGCCTTGTCCTGCCCTGCCGGCGCCTGCTGCACGGCAGATGCCTTCGGCTGCGGCGCTTCCGTCTCCCTTTCCTGGGCGCCGATGTTGATGCCGCTGAATTTGAACAGCGCAAAGAAAATGATGCTGAAGGTCAGGTACAGGCGCAGCGGCTCGACGTAGCGCACGCGGCGGCCTTCGATGTATTCGCGCGTCAATTGGCCAGGCTTGAACAGCAGCAGCTTGACCGATTGCCACAGCTTGCCTTCCAGCGCCACGTAATGGGCCACGAACTCGTGCAGGAATTCGCGCGCGCTCGGTACGTGCAGGACGGCGGCCTGGCCACACTCCTGGCAGAAATTGCCGCCGAGGGAGGTGCCGCAATTCGGGCAATGGGTGGCGCTGTGGTGCAGGTGGGCTTCGGAATTCACGGAACGGGCGAGCACGATGATGGCGAAGTGTTCATGTTATCCAGTTAATTGCAAAAAAGCATCATAAAACGCGCATTCAATTGCGCGACTGTCGCTCGCCCGACGCGTTAGGATTCATGCAAGAGTCAGCAACAGGAGAATACCCATGGTTACCGAAACCAAAGACCGCTTCGTGAACACCGACGCGAAGATCGAAAACGATGGCGTCAAGCGCGAGCCGCACGAGCGCGACGAGTCGCCCGACGGCCAGGACACCGAGCCGCGCGGCATCATCAAGCAGGCCGCCGAAGACCTGGCCCAGGGCCTGGTCGATACCGATGCCCGCAATACCCCTGGCATCAGCGTTGCGGTCGAACCCGACGCCGACGCCACCGGCCAGGCCAACCCGCAACCCGACCGCCATCGCTCGATGCGCGACCACGATTCCGTCGAGCCCGTACCGGGCAAGAACCGATAAAGGAGAACACATGACCATCAAACGCAATGGCAGCGCCGTCTGGAGCGGCGGCCTGAAAGACGGCAAGGGCGCCGTGTCCACCGGCAGCGGCGTGCTGAAGGATTCGCAGTACGGTTTCAACACCCGCTTCGAGGATGGCCCCGGCACCAACCCGGAAGAACTGATCGGCGCGGCCCATGCGGGCTGTTTCACGATGGCGCTGTCGGGCCAGCTCGGCCAGGCCGGGCTGACGGCCGAGGAACTGCGCACCACGGCCACGGTGTCGATGGAAAAGGTCGAAGGCGGTTTCAAGATTACTGCCGTGCACCTGGACCTGGTCGCGAAGATTCCGGGCGCCAGCCAGGAAGCGTTCGACAAGGCGGCTACCACTGCCAAGGAAAACTGCCCGGTGTCGAAGTTGCTCAATGCCGAGATTACGCTGGCGTCGCGCTTGGAAAACTGATTCGTTTTCGTAATTGGATGACGGTCGGCGCTGCCTTTCACCCGCGGCGCTGATCGTACGGTGGGCACCCCGTGCCCACGCGATACGGGCGTCTCTGGAGTACGTGGCCGTGACTAACTGCTCGCACGGTATGCAGCGGCCACAAACTTGCGTATAGCGCCCTTCGGATACGGTACGAGCGAATAATCACGGCCGCAGGTGTAAGCAAACGCACGTACCGCGTGGGCACGGGGTGCCCACCGTACGGTTAATGCCAACGATGGAATGACGCCGCTGGAGCATCACACAACGGCCATCACAACTTCCCGCCACACCCGCCTCCGGCAAGGATCGCCCCGAACGCATAAAATTGCTGCTTTCCGTTTCCCAGAAGGACACCACCCCATGCGCATCCTGCACACCATGCTCCGCGTCGGCGACCTGCAACGCTCGATCGATTTCTACACCACCGTGCTCGGCATGAAACTGCTGCGCACCAGCGACAACCCCGAGTACCAGTACAAACTGGCCTTCCTCGGCTACGGCAGCAACCCCGACCACGCGGAACTCGAGCTGACCTACAACTACGGCACCGACAGCTACGACATGGGCACGGCCTACGGCCACATCGCCATCTCGGCCGACGACATCTACGCCACCTGCGACGCGGTGCGTGCCGCCGGCGGCAACATCACGCGCGAACCGGGCCCGGTCAAGGGCGGCTCGACCGTGATCGCCTTCGTTACCGATCCGGACGGCTACAAGATCGAGTTCATCCAGCGCAAGGACAACGAAGGCGGCGGCGGCCTGAGCAACTAAGGCACGCGCCTGCCACGGCAAGAATCGGCCCTGCCCGGCAGGGTTGCATGCTTGCTGTTAAAATTCCTGCGCCTGTTTCCACAGGCAATAATACGTCTTCGGGGCGGGGTGGAAATCCCCACCGGCGGTAAGGCCAGCCATGGCCAAGCCCGCGAGCGCCTGCTTCAACGAGCAGGGTCAGCAGATCTGGTGCGACTCCAGAGCCGACGGTTATAGTCCGGATGAAAGAAGATGTGCGCTGCAATGCGCCTTGCCTTTGCTCGTCCCTGCGGCGCGCGGGCGAGGCGTGTCAATTCGCTTGCCCTGATGCGTTTTTCGCCAACTTTACGCGAGGAGCGTCTCACAATGTTAGTCAATACCTACTCCCTTCACAGCACCGACCTGGAAGGCCGCATCGCCGCGGCGCTGGCCGCCACCCGTGCCGGCATCCCCGTCATCCTGCTCGACGATTTCGACCGCGAAAACGAGGCCGACCTGATCATTGCCGCCGAAAAGCTGACCGTCGAAACCATGGCCCTGATGATCCGCGAATGCAGCGGCATCGTCTGCCTGTGCCTGTCGGCCGACCGCGTGCGCGAACTGGAACTGCCGCCGATGGCCATCGAGAACGGCAGCCGCTACGGCACGCCGTTCACGGTGTCGATCGAGGCGCGCCACGGCGTGACCACCGGCGTCTCGGCGGCCGACCGCGTCACCACCATCCGCGCCGCCATCGCCGCCGATGCGAAACCGGACGACCTGGTCCGCCCAGGCCACGTGTTCCCGCTGCGTGCCACCCCGGGCGGCGTGCTGTCGCGCGCCGGCCATACCGAAGGCTCGGTCGATCTGTCCATCATGGCCGGCCTGCAGCCGTCGGCCGTGCTGTGCGAGCTGATGAACCCGGACGGCACCATGATGCGCGGCGAAGCCATCGAGCGCTTCGCCGAGGAACGCGGCTTTTCGATCCTGACGATTGCCGAGATGATCGAATGGCGCAAAAAGCAGGCCTGAACCCGGCTTGAACTTGGGGATTAGCCATACATGACGAACGGCGCTGCGGCGCCGTTTTTCTTTACGGAAGCATTCGGAAGCTGTTATTGCACGGCGTCAACGGCTACCTTGACCGAAGCCAAACGAACTCTTCAATACGCGAACGCAGCAGCCGGGCCCGACCTAGACTGAAGTATCAACTCGTCAATGGAGGCACGCCATGTCCGGTTTCCGTTCGTTCCAGCGCTCTCTTTCAAACGGCCGGGCCATGCCCGGCGCAGCCCTGGCGCTGTGCGCCATGCTGACCGCTTGCGGCGGTGGTGGCGGCGGCAGTCACACCCCGCACCCAACGCCGCCCGTCCAGCCATCGCCACCCTCGCCTCCGCCACCGGTCAACCAGGGGCCGCTCTACGACTTCACCCCCATCGGCCTGCCCGGCATCACGTACGGCGTGGTCGACCGGCAAGGCATTGCCAACGGCGGACTGGTGACCGGCAGCTCGTGGGATGCATCGGGCATCGTCCGGGCTTTCCTGTACAACGGCAAGACCAACATCGACCTCGGCACCTTCGGCGGGGCGAACGCGCGTGCTTTCGCCGTTAACCGCTGCGGCCAGGTGGCCGGCTGGGGGCAAACGCCGTCCGGCATTCCCCACGCCTTTTTCTACGACGGCACCCTGCACGACATCGGCGCGCTGGGCGGCGAGTCCTGGGGCGTGTCGATCAGCACCTGCGGCAAGGTAGCCGGGTGGTCCACGGTACCCGGCTCGCCGCGGCACGCCTTCTATTACGACGGCAAGTCGATGCGCGACCTCGGCACCCTGGGCGGGCAGATCTCGGAGGCGCTCGACGTGAATGCGGCCGGCCAGGTAGTCGGCACGTCCACGATCACGGGCGAAAACGTACTCCACGCCTTCCTGTACGACGCCCGCACGGGCGCGCCGATGCAGGACCTGAATCCGCCCGGCTTCAGCTCGCAGGCAATCGACATCAACGAGTCCGGCCAGATCGCCATCAGCGCGCGCGACCCCGTGGTCGATGGCCTGCTGCGCGCCTTCCGCTACAGCGGCGGCGTTCTCCAGGACCTCGGCGTGCTGCCCGATACCAACGGTGCAGTGCCGCATGCGATCAACGACGCCGGCCATGTCGTCGGCTACGTCTACAGCAATTTCGGCCAGGTCGCCTTCGTGCACGACGGCACGAGCATGCGCAGCTTGGGCACGCTGAACGGCGGCAGCTTTTCCGATGCCAATGCCATCAATGCTTCCGGCCTGATCGTCGGCCAGGCGGTGAATGGCAACACCGGTCCCGAGCACGCCGTTGCCTGGGGGCCGGACTATGGCCTGGTCGACCTGAATACGCGGGTGAAGGATTTGCCGGCGGGCGTCGTGCTGCTGGAGGCCGAGGCGGTGGCCGACGATGGCGCGATTGCCGTGCGTACCAGCACCGGGCTGGGCCTGCTGCGGCCAAGAAAAGATGGCGGAAAATAAGGGTTCCAGGAACAAAAACGGCGCCACGCAGGCGCCGTTTTTTATTTGCATCCAGAACTCAAGATGCAAATTTTATATGAACACTTATTTTTGCAGCAGATTGTTCACCGGTACCAGGTCCGCCTCGCGCAGCGAACCGGCCGCCGCCTTCAGGCGCAGGCCGTTCAGGATCGTGTTGTAGCGCGCGCGGGCCAGGTCGGTGCGGGTCGAGTACAGCTGGCGCTGGGCATTGAGCACGTCGATGTTGATGCGCACGCCCACCTGGTAACCCAGCTTGTTCGATTCCAGCGCCGACTGGCTCGACACTTCGGCCGCTTCCAGCGCCTTTACTTGCGCCATGCCGCTGTTCACGCCCAGGAAAGCCTGGCGCGCCTGCAGGGCCGCGTTGCGGCGGGTGGATTCGAGGTCGTTGCGGGCCCTGTCTTCCAGGGCGATCGATTCGCGCACGCGGCTGGTGACGGCGTAGCCGCTGAAGATCGGCACCGACCACTGCACGCCGATCGAGTTGTTGCGGCCGTCGCCGGAATTCAGGGTGCGGCCGCTGACGTTGGTGCGGCCGGTATTCGCTACCAGGTCCAGGGTCGGCAGGTGGCCGGCGCGGTTGCGCGAGATGTCGCGCTTGGCCGATTCCAGCGCCAGTTCCGAAGCGGTGACGCCATAGTTCTGGGTTTCGGCCGAGCTCACCCACGGGTCGACCACGGCCGGTTGCGGCGAGGTCAGCGTGACGCCGGCCTGCAGCGGCGCCAGCGCATCCGGCGCCTGGCCGATGATCACTTGCAGCATGGTGCGGCGGTTTTCCAGCTCGTTGACGGCGGCAAACTCCTGCGCCACTACCAGGTCGTACGCGGCCTGCGCTTCGTGGGTGTCGGTGATGGTCTGGGTGCCGACCTCGAAGTTGCGCTTGGCCGAGGCCAGCTGTTCGGTCACGGCGCTTTTCTGGGCGCGGGTCGATTCCAGCGTGTCCTGCGCGGCCAGCACGTCGAAGTAGGCTTGCGCCACGCGCGTGATCAGGTCTTGCTGGGCCTGGGCAAACTGGGCTTCGGCAATCGCCTGGGCGAGTTTGCTTTGCTCGTAGGTCTGCCAGCGGTCCCAGCGGAACAGCGGCTGGGTCAGCGACAGGCCATACTGGTTGGTGCGCAGGTCGGAACCGCTGCCGGTGATCACGGTCGGCACGCCGTCGATGACCACCGTCTGGCCCTGGTTGAACGGGGAAAAATCGTTGTCGTTCTTGGCGTAGGACCCCGACGCGGCGATCGTCGGCAGCAACCCCGCACGCCCCTGTGTCACCCGTTCGCGGCCGGCGGCGAGCGAAGCGCGCGCGCTGGCGTAGGCGGCATCGTTGGCCAGGGCCTGCTGGTAAACCTGGATCAGGTCGATCGCGTTCGCATCGAACGACACGAACGCGCTGGCCAGCAGCATGGCGATGAGGGGTTTCTGCATTGCGGTCTCCGTCGGAGTCATCAAAAGTTAGGAAAGCAGGTCAATACTTCGGCATGGCCGGATCGACCTGTACAGCCCAGGCGTGTATTCCGCCCGTCAAATTCGTTACGTTGTCGAAGCCGTTGCGCTCCAAAAAGGCGGCCACCTGCATGCTGCGCGCGCCGTGGTGGCAGATGCAGACGATTTCCCGGTCGTCGGGCAGCTCGCCGGCACGGATCGGCACCAGGTGCATCGGGATCTGGGTCGAGCCTGCGATGTGGCAGGTCTCGAATTCCCAGTTCTCGCGCACGTCCAGCAGCAGCGGGCGCTCGCCTTCGGGAGCGGCCACGCCGGCAGCCAGCTTTTCAGCCAGCTCGGGAGCGGTGATGTGCTGCATCGCGCCGCCTGTCAGAACGTGAAGCGCGAGGCAACCGGCGCGCCGGCCAGCGGCCTGGCGTTGGTCTCGAACAGCTTGACCGTGTCGTAGCCGGTTTCCGATACGCGGGTCACGATCTCGCAAGACATGGCCGGCGCCTGGCCGACGATGGCGGCAATGCGGCCACCGACCTTGACCTGCTTTAGGAAGGCTTCCGGCAGGCTTTCCAGGCCGCCCGAGATGACGATCACGTCGAACGGCGCGCCCTTGTCCCAGCCGGCGGCGGCATTGCCTTCGACCACGGTGACGTTATCGACGCCGGCCTTTTTCAGGTTCTGCTCGGCCAGCGCCTTGATTTCCGGCGACAGCTCAACGGTGGTGACCTGGCGCGCCCGGTGCGCCATCAGCGCCGCCATGTAGCCGGACCCGGCGCCAACTTCCAGCACGGTTTCGTTTTTTTGCAGCTTCAGTTCCTGCAGGATGCGCGCTTCGACTTTCGGATTGAACATTGCCGCGCCGCCCGGCAGCGGGATCTCGACGTCGGCGAAGGCCAGGTTCTGGTACGCCTCTGGCACGAACTGTTCGCGCTTGACCACGTGCAGCAGGTCGAGGACGTCCTGGTCCAGCACGTTCCAGGGACGGATCTGCTGTTCGATCATGTTGAAGCGGGCTTGTTCGATATTCATCTTGATACTCAGTGGTAAAAGAAATAATCCGATATTTTATCGTTGAACTGCCTCAGGACGCACATCTTATCGGGATGGCATCGAGATCGCGTGAAATTGCGACAGTCTGCAGTTTACAGGGAATGAACGCCCGAAAAAGGCGTCCTGAAGAGGACGGTATTGCGCTCGACCGTTCACGCCGCCGCCGGAGCGGCCGGAGGCAGCAGGCCGTGCAGCGCCATGTCGAGGAAGGAATCGAGGAAAGCCAGCGGTTCGAGGTCGCCGCGCTCGCAGGGGCCGACCGAATGCTTCCAGGTGACCAGCATCAGCATGGGCGCCATCAGCACTTGCGTTGTTTGGGTGACATTGATCGCGCGGAATTCGCCGCGGGCGATGCCGCGCTCGAGCATGCTGGAAATCATGCGCGTGCCGCGGTTGATGACCTCGATCTGGTAGAACCTGGCCAGTTCGGGAAAGTTATTCGCTTCGGCCATGACCAGCTTGACGATGCCGGAGACCTTGCTCGCGCCGACCCGGTCCCACCAGTCCATCAATACCTTGCGCAGCAGTTCGGCGCTGTGGCCTTCGAATTCGGCGACCGAGGATTCGGCCTGGCCGATCACCGGCACGATGCTGTTGCGCACCACGGCCTTGAACAGTTCTTCCTTGTTCTCGAAGTAGAGGTACAAGGTGCCCTTCGATACACCGGCGCGGCGGGCGACGTCCTCCAGCCGGGTGGCGGCAAAGCCGCGCTCGACGAATAGGTCGATGGCCGCCGCCAGCAACTCCTGCGGACGAGCATCCTTGCGGCGCTCCCAGCGCGGCTTGGTGTCAAGTGGGCATTCCATGCTTCTGTCCGACAACTTTCAAAGAGTCATCGAATATAGTCCCGGGTGGGAGGCCAGTCAAGCGCGCATGCGCCTGCCGTGGCAGCCCATCCGGCCCGTGTTGAGCGGCACACGCGCCGCATGCCAGGGTCTAGCCCTTGCCTTTGCCGCAACCATAAATACGCCCTTCCGCACCGGCCCGGTAGAGCGCGCCCTCGCGGGTTTGCGCCGGCTGGCCGGTCTGCTGGCGCGGCACCTGGAAGGCCGCCATCACGTCGGCCACGCCCGGCAGGAATTTTTCCACGGCCACATCGAGGCTGGCCATCGCGCCGACCTTCATGTTGCGCGCCGGCGCCGTCGCCGCGTCCAGGATCGCCTCTGCCACCTGGTGCGGATCGATCTGGGGCGAAGGCAGCTTCGGCTCATGCGCCATGTAATTGCGCGCGTGCTGGGGCAGCGGCGTGTCGACCGCGGTCGGCTGGATCAGGGTGATCGACACCGCCGCGCCATCGACCTGCTCGACCTCGATGCGCAAGGCATCGGTGAAACCCTTCACCGCGTGCTTGGTGGCCGTGTACATGCCCTGCAGGGGAATCGCCACTTCCGACGCTTCGCTGCCGACGTTGATCAGGGCGCCACCGGTCAGGCGCAAGTGCGGTAGCGCCGCCAGCGAACCGTTCACGATGCCCCAGAAATTGACGTCGAACAGGCGCCGGCTGTCGGCCTCGTTCACTTCCTCCAGGCGCCCGTAGATGGTGCTGCCGGCCACGTTGGCCCAGGTGTCGATGCGCCCGAAGCGCTCGATCGCCGCCTGCGCCACCGCGTCCACCTGGGCCCGGTCGGACACGTCGGCCACCACGTGGATGGCCTCGACGCCGCCGGCGCGCAAGCCCTCGACGACCGCCGCCAGCACGTCGCCGCTGCGCGCGGCCAGCACCAGTTTGGCGCCGCGCCGGCCGGCGTCTTGCGCGGTGGCCAGGCCGATACCGCTGGAGGCGCCGGTAATGACCATCACTTGCTGGGCTAGGGGTTTCAGCGAACTGGCCATCTGCGGTGCTCCGGTGATGTGGTGCACCAACCATAGCAGGAACATCAACAACGCAGCGCCCGCCAAGCATTGCTGTCCAGGGGCTGCGCCGGCGCGTTATACTTGCCGGCTGCCGGGCGCATGCCGGGCGCCTGTTCCTTGAATCCATGAATTGCCGCGACCATTGCGGTGCCTGCTGCACCGCCCCTTCGATCAGCAGTCCAATACCCGGCATGCCGCACGGTAAGCCGGCCGGCGTGCGCTGCGTGCAGCTGGCCGACGACAACCGCTGCCGTATTTTTGGGCAGCCGGGACGGCCGGCCGTGTGCGCCGGCCTGCAGCCTTCGCTGGAGATGTGCGGCAACAGCCGCGAGCAGGCGATGATGTGGCTGGATGAACTCGAGCGGGCGACGGCGCCCTGAACCTGGTTGATAGCTTATTGCTTGCCGTCGTCGGCGCCGGCATCAGCGTCGGTATCGGTTTCGCCCGGCATCAGCAGGCGCGCCTTTTTCTTCTTCTTGACCGTGGTGGAAATTTCTTGCCCGGGCTTGGTGGCCGGCGGTGGCGCCACCGGGATCGGGAAGCCGAGAAAGACCATGATGAAAAACACCGGCAGCAGCAGGTAGAAGAGCGGACGCTTCCAGTTGAGCTTTTGTTTCATCATTGCCAATAGATGAGCACTGGCAATGGCAGTTCAAGACCCGCCGTGTAAATATGCTGCGCGGCGGGTGGCGCGGGCTGCGCCCCGCTTCAGCGCGACGCCGGACGCGCCTGCTGGATATGCGAGAACAAGGCGCCCAGCGTCAGGCCTTCGTCCCAGATGTCTTCGAGCACGACGCCGAAGCGGGTGCGCAGGTCGCGCGCGAAGGTGTCGAACTCGGCGGCATCGGCGGCCCATTTCGACGGGTGCAGGGCACGGCAAATGCCGATCAATTGATCGTCGGGACGGAACTTCAGCATGTCGACATCGCGGAAATCGAAGGCCGAGGTGAAGACGGAGAGGAATTCGCGGATTTGCCTGTTCGACGCCCGCGGAAAGGCGCGGCGCCATGAACGGCCCTGGCTGGTACGGGTAAGCAAGGGGTTGGGCAGTTGACCGAATGTCAGTGCCGACCATGCAACGGCCAGCAGGACGAGGATCGCCAATATGCTCATTTGAAAACGGCAGCGTTACTCATGCGGACCAGTCTAGCACGATCAAACCGGCGTGGCGCACATCCTGTTCACAATTGCGCGCGTCTGTACCAGGCTTGCAGAGCGAGCAATTTCCGGTAACAAACAGGCAACATGCGCGTCGTAAAATATCCCCGGCCGTTGTGGCCAACTCAGCGGCAACGGCCCGGTCCGTGGTAAGCTTCGACGCCTTGTGGGTCGCCTCCGCTTCATCCGCGCCTTTACTTTCCTCCCACTCATCACACGCACACCTTCATGGATATTCTTCTCGCCGTCAAGGCGATCATCATGGGCCTGGTCGAGGGCTTCACCGAGTTCCTGCCGATTTCCTCGACCGGCCACCTGATCCTCGCCGGCAGCCTGCTCGATTTCACGGGCGAGAAAGTGAAGGTCTTCGAAATCGCGATCCAGGCCGGCGCCATGCTGGCCGTGATCTGGGAATACCGCGCGCGCATCGCCCGCGTGTGCAACGGCCTGTTCAGCGAGCGCCGCCAGCAGAAGTTCGTGATCAATTTGATCGTGGCCTTCCTGCCGGCCGCCCTCCTCGGCCTGGTCTTCGCCAGCGCCATCAAGGCCGAGCTGTTCAAGCCGGTGCCGGTGGCGATGGCCTTCATCGTCGGCGCCTTTGTCATCCTCTGGGTCGAGCGCCGCCACAAGAACCTGCCGAAAGCCGCGCGCATCGAGACCGTGGACGACATGACCGTGCTCGACGCGCTGAAGGTCGGCTGCGCCCAGGCATTCGCCCTGATCCCGGGCACTAGCCGCTCGGGCGCCACCATCATCGGCGGCATGCTGTTCGGCCTGTCGCGCAAGGCGGCCACCGAATTCTCGTTCTTCCTGGCGATCCCGACCCTGCTGTCGGCCACCGTGTATTCGGTCTACAAGGAACGCGCGCTGCTGTCGATGAGCGACCTGCCGATGTTCGGCATCGGCGGCCTTGCCGCCTTCGTCTCGGCCTTCCTGTGCGTGCGCTGGCTGCTGCGCTACATCAGCACGCACGACTTCACGATCTTCGCCTGGTACCGTATCGTATTCGGCGTGATCGTCCTCGTCACCGCGCACTACGGCCTGGTGGACTGGGCGGAATAAAGCCAGGAAACTTTTTATCATGAACACCGAGATCGACGCCCAGGACACCGAAGCGCGCGCACTGCACGTATTGCAGACCGTCTTCGGCTACCCTGCGTTCCGCGGGAACCAGGCCGACATCGTCCAGCATGTGGCCGATGGGGGCGACGCCCTGGTCCTGATGCCGACCGGCGGCGGCAAGTCGCTGTGCTACCAGATCCCGGCCCTGCTGCGCGACGGCGTGGGCGTGGTCGTCTCGCCGCTGATCGCGCTGATGCAGGACCAGGTCGACGCGCTGGAAGAAGTCGGCGTGCGCGCCGCCTTCCTGAATTCGACGCAAACCTTCGAGGAAACCCTGCGCATCGAGCGCCTGGTGCGCACCGGCGAGATCGACCTGGTCTACGTGGCGCCCGAACGCCTGATGACCCAGCGCTGCCTCGACCTGTTCGCCGATTCGCGCATTTCGCTGTTCGCCATCGACGAAGCGCACTGCGTGTCGCAATGGGGCCACGACTTCCGGCCCGAGTACATCCGCCTGTCGATCCTGCACGAGCGCTTCCCCGAGGTGCCGCGCATCGCCCTTACGGCAACGGCCGACCAGCAGACCCGCGCCGAGATCGCGCACCGCCTGCAGCTCGACGAAGCGCGCCAGTTCGTGTCCTCGTTCGACCGCCCGAACATCCGCTACGCCATCGTCGAAAAGACCAATGGCCGCAAGCAGCTGATCGACTTCATCAGCGCCGAGCACCCGGGCGACTCGGGCATCGTGTACTGCCTGTCGCGTAAAAAGGTCGAGGAGACCGCCGAGTTCCTGAATGAGAACGGCATCCGCGCCATGGCCTACCATGCGGGCATGGAGCACAGCGTGCGCGCCGGGAACCAGGCGCGCTTCCTGCGCGAAGAGAACATCGTGATGGTGGCGACGATCGCCTTCGGCATGGGCATCGACAAGCCGGACGTGCGCTTCGTCTGCCACCTGGACCTGCCGAAGAGTATCGAGGGCTATTACCAGGAGACGGGACGCGCCGGCCGCGACGGCGCACCGGCCAGCGCCTGGATGGCCTACGGCTTGCAGGACGTGGTGCTCCAGCGCCGGATGATCGACGAATCCGAAGCCGACGAAACCTTCAAGCGCGTGCTGTCGGTGAAGCTCGACGCCATGCTCGGTTTGTGCGAGACCCTGTCGTGCCGGCGCATGCGCCTGCTCGACTATTTCGGCGAAAAGTCCGGCCCCTGCGGCAACTGCGATACCTGCCTGATTCCGCCGGTGAGTTTCGACGCGACGGTGCCGGTGCAGAAGCTGCTGTCGGCCATCTACCGCGTCGACCAGCGCTTCGCCGCCGGCCACGTGATCGACGTGCTGCGCGGCGTGCAGACCGACCGCATCAGCCAGTGGCACCACGATGCGCTGTCGGTGTACGGCATCGGCAGCGACCGCAGCGAACAGGAATGGCGCGCCATCGTGCGCCAGACCATCGCGCTCGGCCTGCTGACGGTCGACCACGACGCCTACAGTTCATTGAAACTCACCGACGCCGCCCGTCCGGTGCTCAAGGGCGGGCAGAAGGTGCAGCTGCGCCAGTACCAGAAGCCGGTCAAGCCGAAACGCAGCTTTGCGTCGTCCAAGGGCTACGAGGAGCTGGAGCTGTCGAAGTCCGAGCAGGCGATTTTCGACCGCCTGCGTTCCTGGCGCATGGGCGCGGCGCGCGAGCACGGCGTGCCGGCCTACGTGGTGTTCCAGGATGCCACCCTGCGCGAGATCGCCAAGGTCAAGCCGACCTCGCTGCAGGAACTGCGCGGCGTGTCCGGCGTCGGCGAGAAAAAACTGGTTTCCTACGGCGACGACATCGTCGGTATCATCAACGAGATGCTGTAGCCCTTTGGCGCGGCACGATTCATACGGTTCAAGTTCATGCACATCGAATCCTCTACCGCCGCCTCCCCTGCCCATGCAGTCCCGGCGAATGCCGCCAGCCTGCAGACCTTCGTCTTCGCGCTGTTCTTCATCTTCGGCGGCATCACCAGCCTGAACGACGTCATCATCCCCAAGCTGAAGGACTTGTTCACGCTCAGCTATGCGCAGGCGATGCTGGTGCAGTCGGCCTTCTTCGCCGCCTACTTCATCGTCTCGATCCCGGCCGCCGCCATCGTGCGCCGCATCGGCTACATGCGCACCGCCGTGGTGGGCCTCTTGACCATGACGGCGGGCTGCCTGCTGTTCATTCCGGCCTCCTCGTCGGGCGTGTTCGCCACTTTCCTGATCGCGCTGTTCGTGCTGGCCTCGGGCATCACGGTGGTGCAGGTGGTGGCCAATCCGCTCATTTCCCTGCTCGGCGCGCCGCAGACGGCGCACAGCCGCCTGACCTTTGCCCAGGCTTTCAATTCGCTCGGCACCACGGTGTTTCCGTATGTCGGCGCGATCCTGATCCTTGGCTCGCTGGCGACGGTGGATGCAAGTACCCTGAGCGGCGCCGCGCTCGACGCCTACCGCGCCGAGGAAACGCGGGTGGTGGTGCAGACCTATATCGGCCTGGCGGTGGCGCTGGTGATCGTGGCGGCCCTGGTCTGGCACAACCGCACCAAGCTGGTGGAGACGCCGGCGCCGCAGGTGAGCATCCTGAAGGCCTTCGAACTCTTGAAGCAGCCGCGCTTTGCCTTCGGCGCGGCCTGCATCTTCCTGTACGTGGGCGCGGAAGTGGCGGTCGGCTCGGTGATCGTGAACTACCTGATGGAGTCCAACGTGCTGGGGCTGGGTGCGGAGGCGGCGGGCAAGCACGTGCCGCTGTACTGGGGCGGCGCGATGGTCGGCCGCTTCATCGGCGCGGCCCTGCTGCGCATGTTCTCGCCGGGGAAGGTGCTGGCCTGCGCGGCGGGTGCGACGATCCTGTTGCTGCTGGTGTCGGCGAATACGACCGGACTGGTGTCGGGCTGGTCGCTGCTGGCGGTGGGGCTGTTCAATTCGATCATGTTCCCGACCATCTTCTCGCTGGCCAGCGAAGGGCTGGGCGAGCGCGCGGCGGAAGGCTCGGGCCTGATCTGCGTGGCGATCGTCGGCGGCGCGATCGTGCCCCTGATTACCGGGCACGCGGCCGACCTGGTGGGATTGAAGATGGCGCTGGCCGTGCCGGCCATCTGCTACGCCATCATCCTGTGCTTCGGGATTTTTGCGCGGCGTCCACGCGCCGCTTGATCGGTAGCGTGGACGGGTTTCCCGTCCACGCGTTCAAACATGGTGTGCATCACACGAATGCGAAATGCAGCCGTCCGTTGAACGCGTGGACGGCATAGCCGCCCACCCTACTTCTTCGTAAACACCAAATCCCACACACCATGGCCGAGCTTCAGGCCACGGTTCTCGAACTTGGTCAGCGGCCGGTAGGCCGGCTGCGGCGCATAGCCCTCGGCGGTATTCGCCAGCTGCTCTTCGGCGCCCAGCACCTCCAGCATCTGCACCGCGTAATCTTCCCAGTCGGTCGCCAGGTGAATGTAGCCACCGGTTTCCAGCTTCTGGCACAGCAATTTGACGAACGGCGCCTGGATCAGGCGGCGCTTGTTGTGGCGCGCCTTGTGCCAGGGGTCGGGGAAGAACACATGCACGCCGGCCAGCGAGCCGTCCGGGATCATGTGGTTCAGCACTTCGAACACGTCGTGCTGGACCAGGCGCAGGTTCGTGATCGACTGCTCGCCGATCTGCTTGAGCAAACTGCCCACGCCCGGCGTGTGCACTTCCACGCCGATGAAATCCTTCTCGGGCATCAGGCGCGCGATGTGCGCCGTGGTGTCGCCCATGCCGAAGCCGATTTCCAGGATGACCGGCGCCTTGCGGCCGAAGGCGGCTTCGTAGTCGAGCAGCTCCTTCTTGTACTCGACCAGGAATTGCGGCCCAAATTCCTCAAAGGCGCGCGCCTGGCCCGTCGACAGCCTGCCGGCGCGCGTGACGAAACTGCGGATGCGGTGTTCGGTAGGGTCGTACAGCATCGTACGGGCTGGGCCGTTGCTTGGCTTTTCTTCGGACATGGGAATATGGAGTAGGAGGATAGAACGGCGACATTATAGCCTACCCTCCCGGCATCATTACCGCTGTAACCATGCCACACAGCTGTTGCTACGCCACATTAGAGCGTGGTCATAAAGACAATTTGCGCGATAATATTTCCTCCTTCCAGCACCTGCCGAGGCCATGATGCATTCGACCAAACACCCGATCGCGATCGAAGACAACGTCGCCACTTTCCAGCTCACTTCCTTCCACTACGGCCAGCCGGGCAGCGGCAAGAAGGTCTATATCCAGGCCTCGCTGCATGCCGACGAAGTGCCGGCCATGCTGGTCGCCCAT
This sequence comes from Massilia sp. IC2-278, assembly GCF_020708045.1. GTDB lineage: Bacteria > Pseudomonadota > Gammaproteobacteria > Burkholderiales > Burkholderiaceae_D > Telluria. The sequence goes on along the minus strand of NZ_JAJFES010000014.1, from coordinate 47,096 downwards.
TTCCTGCGCCAGGAGCTCGACCGCCTGGAAGCCGAAGGCCGCCTCAAGGGCGAAATCATCCTGGTGCCGGCAGCCAACCCGATCGGCCTGTCGCAGACCATCCACGGCACGCCCTTCGGCCGCTACGATCTGTCGACCGGCGTGAACTTCAACCGCGCCTATAAACACGTGGCGCAAGACCTGAAGCTGTCCCTGGAAGGCAAGCTGGGCCAGGATGCCGAGAAGAACGTCGCCCTGATCCGCGAACACGCGCGCAGCTCGCTGGCCGAATGGGCGCCATCGACCGCCGGCGGCGTGCTGAAGAAAGCCCTGCTGTCGATGGCCATCGATGCCGACATCATGCTCGACCTGCATTGCGATAACGAATCGGTGCTGCACATGTACGCCGGCGAACCGCTGGCCGAGGCGGCCCAGCCGCTGGCGGCGCTGATGGGCGCCCACGCCGTGCTGCTGGCGCGCGAGTCGGGCGGCGAGCCTTTCGACGAAGCCTGCAGCCGCCTGTGGTGGGACCTGGCCGAGCACTTCGGGCCGGAAGTGGCGATTCCGCCGGCCTGCGTGGCGATCACCGTCGAGCTGCGCGGCGAAAACGATGTGCGCTACGACCTGGCCCAGCCGGACGCGCAAGCCCTGCTGCAATATTTGGCGCGCGCCGGCGTGCTCGATATTCCAGTCGAACCCCTGCCGCAGGCAATCTGCAAGCCGACCCCGCTCGACGCCGTGGAACCCCTGGCCGCGCCGCACTCGGGCGTGCTGGTGTTCCTGAAAAAGCTGGGCGACCGGGTGCAAGCCGATGAAACCGTGGCCGAGATCGTCAACCCGGTCACGGGCAAGGTCACGCCGGTGAAGCCGACGCGCGCCGGCGTCTTCTTTGCCAGCACCTCCCACCGCCACCTGCTGCGCGGCATGCACGTTTGCAAGATCGCCGGCGAAACGGGTTACCGCACCGGCAGCCTGCTCAGCCAATAGACGAGGTGTGCTGATGCTGGCGCGGCAAGGGCCGCATGCGCAGGCGTGCAACCAGCATCGCCGCCAGCGCCAGCAGGCCGGCGGCCGGCAAGGCCCAGGCCTGCGGCGAGCGCAGTTCCATCAGGGTGGCGCCGCTGACTGCGCACCACAGCAGCGGCACGCCCCACAAAAACCACGGCGCGCGCCACAGCAGCAGCATGCCGAGGGTGGCCGCCACCGTGGGGTCGGGCGCGATGCCGAAGACCTCGGCCTGTTGCCAGCCGCGCCCATCGAACACGGCAAACAGCGGATAGACCAGCAGCGCCGCCAGCACCAGCGCAAACGCCAGGCCGCCCAACGGCCCGCGCCAGGAGGCGATGGCCGGCGCCCGCCGCCGCGTGGCGAGCCAGCACAGCAGCACGGTTTGCAGCGCGAAGCCCATCGCAAAGTATGGCGCTGCCAGGTTGATGCCGGCATAGCGCTGGGCGTGGTAGGTCCAGGCTACCCAGATCCAGCACAGCGCCAGCAGCGCCGCCGCCAAACGCCCGGCCTTGCCGGCGCCGCGCACGATGGCCGCCACCAGCGCCAGCCCGGCCAGCAGCGCCACCAGGTGCGCCGGCCATACCGCCTCGTTCAGCAGGGCGAACAGGCGGAAATACGTCGGCTTCGAGAACATCAGCAGGTCCGACAGGGTATAGGTCCACCACTCGCTCATGTCAGTTTTCTCGCATCAGTTTCTTTACGTTAGTTTCTTGACGTCGGCGACGATACGCCGGCGCAGGTTCTGGTCTGGCATCGGCCCGCGCGCGGCCAGCATGTTCTCGCTTGCATGGCGCGGGTTCGAGGTGGCGGGAATGGCGCAGGTGACGTCCGGGTGCGAGACGATGAACTTGAGCAGCACCTGCGCCCAGGTCGTGCAGCCGATCTCGGCCGCCCAGCCGGGCAGCGGCTTGCCGGTCAGCGCTTGCGTCAGCTCGCCCTGGCGGAAGGGCCGGTTGACGATCACGGCAATGCGGCGCTCGCGCGCCAGCGGCAGGATGCGGTTCTCCACTTCACGGTCGAGCACGTTGTAGCTGACTTGCACGAAGTCGAGCGGCTGGCTTTCCATCAATTTGACGATCTCGCCGTGGCGCCGCCCCTCGGACGTGGTGATGCCGGCGTAGCGCAGGCGCTTGGTCGCCTTCATGCGCAGCAGCAGCGGCAGGTGAGCATCGACGGCCAGCAAATTATGCACTTGCAACAGGTCGAAGCGCGGGATGCGCCACAGCTTGCGCGAGGTCTCGATCTGGGCCGCACCGCCGCTGCCGGTCCAGACCTTGTCGGCGGAGAATAGCGCCTGCGGATACTGCAGGCGTGCGAGCGCGTCGCCAATCACCGACTGGGCCGAGCCGTACATGGGGGACGAATCGATCAGGCGCCCGCCGCCGGCGAAAAAGGCTTTTACCACTTCGGTGCAGGCGGCGCGCGCCTGGGCGTCGTCGCCGACATTGAAGGTGATCCAGCTGCCGAGGCCGACCACGGGGAGCTGTTCGCCGGACGACGGGATCGGGCGCGTGAGGATGGGCGACTGCTGCTGCGCCAGCAAGGGTGGAGCGAACGCGCAGCCGCCGGCGGCAAGCATGGCTTGCAGCGAGGCTGTCAGGATGCGCCTGCGCTCGATGGACGGCAATGACATGGATCGCTCCGGCAAGGATCGGTATGGACCAGCAGAGCCCCCATGTCATCACAGTTCCCCGGCGCGCTCAAGGGGCGCACGCTTGGGCCGAGGCGGGCGGCCTCATGCTGCCGACTCCACTAGAATATAAAAAACACAATCATCGGCGTGCCCGCGCCCCTTACCGATCAAGGCTTTCGCATGGAAACTACTTCTCTCCCACAGTCGTTGATGCTCAGGATACGTTTCAAAGGCAAGTCGCTCGCCGACCAGCCGCGCGTGGCGGCCAGCCCGGATGTGCCCGGCCCCGGTCTCCCGGCGCCGCGCCAGCGGCAGTTGCTGACGATTGCCGGCAGCCATCCGCGCATCACCTTCGCCATGGAAGGCGGCAAGCACGATGCCAGCATGGCGCTGCCGCGCTCACGGTGTGCATTGCAGGGATTGCCGAGCGGCGTGTTTTTTGGTCCGGCGGGCAGCGGTTTTCACCGCAGCACGGATTGGCTGCGCCAGAAGGCGGCACGATAAGGGAGAAGCAGATTTGGAGCGGGTGAAGGGAATCGAACCCTCGTATGAAGCTTGGGAAGCTGCCGTTCTACCATTGAACTACACCCGCGTTGCCAGCATTCTACGCGTGTTTGCGGCGCGTTGACAACTTTGCAGCCAAAACCTCAGAACGTCATGTTCTCGGCAATCACCTGGCGGTAGCCCTTCTTGTAGGCCACCTGCAGGATGTCGATGTCGTAACGCCAGTTCGCTTCCACGATCACCGGGCCGTCATCGGTAATCGCCACGTCCCAGCCCACCGTGTACAGACTGTCGATCGAGTGGTGGGCGCGGGTCACCAGTTCGACCACGTCCTGCCAGTGCGGCAGCCTCAGGCCGACGATGGTCTTGCCAGTGCGCGGGTGAGCCAGCACGTCGGTCATCTTCGGCCAGGTGCGCGAGATCGAGCAGCGCACGCCGATCAGTTCGCCAGTCTCGGAATCGATGGCGCCGACCAGGTTGCCGCTCGACCCATGCGTGAAATTGTCGGTCTCGCTGTCGCCAACGATAATGCGCAGGCAGGAACCGATCACCTTGATCTCGCTTTCCTTGCGCACCGTAACGATGCGCACCGTCGACAGGCCCTTGGCCTGCGTGATGTTGCGGATGGTCTGGTGATTCACCATCTTCGGCTGCACGATCAGTGCGCGCGTGAACTGGAGCGCGGCCTGGCAGTGCTTGAAAAAATCCTCGAACGAGCCGCTGCGGCCCAGCCAGTGCAGGGTATTGCCCTCGATGCGCAGCGAGAAAGTGCCGTTCCCGTGCGAACCATTGCTCGGCTTAAAGAAGTAGTCGCCGGGCACCAGCACGCGCGCCAGTTCCGCGGCCGAGTTCAGGTGCGGAATGATGCCGCCATTTGCAGGCTGGCTAGTGACCAGCGCCAGGATCGGGATGGTGCGGATGCCGTGTGCATGGCAGTGCGCGAAGAAACGCGACTTGTCGTCGGCGATCAGGCGCGCTTCCTTCGAGGTGATAGCCGCGTACTTGGCTTTGAGCGGCTCGTTGATCAGGTAATCGGACCAGGCATGCTTCGGCGTGCTGGCCAGGCGGTACAGCGAAAAATCCTTGGCGCCGATGCCGTAGGCCGAGCGCGCATACAGCGGCCCCCAGATCAGGTGCACGTCCGACAGCTTGCGGATCGAGGACAACGCGTACATTTCGGCGCGCGCGTAATTCGAGATCGTCTCGGCGACGCGGGATAACTTCATGCTCTGGCCTTTTGTTTACACTGATTATTCTGTGGATGCACTGGCTCGATTGTTACGGAACCATGTCGCAGCGACAGCAATCATATCGCAATAGCAATAATTTCAGTGCACGGCAGGCGTGCGCGCGGCTGGCAGGCCGCACTGGCCCGCCCAGCCCCCGCCTTCTTCTCGTGAAGCCGCTCAGTTCGGCTTCTCGACCGTATAGCCTTTTGCCTTCAATTTCGCCAGTGCGCCTTGCGGCGACAGGACTTCCTTCATGCTCAGCACAGAAAAGGTGCTAGTGTTGTTTTCGAGCGCCTTTTCGGCGGCAGCCATCCAGTTGTCCATGGAACGTGCCTTCGCAGTCAGGATTTCCGGTTGCAGCCTGGTGATGGCGCTGCTGAGGAAAGCGTTGGTGCAGGCGGTTTCGCGCTCGTCGAAATTCAGTTTTTCGATAGCGTCGAGCTCGCCGACGGCCCAGGCATTCGCGCGCACGCGGATGGCCTCGACGTCGGTTTCCAGGCTGCTCATGGTCGCAGCCAGGCAAGGAACGTCTTCCATCACGGTCTTCTTGAACTCGCGTACGGTCCTGACCGGCTCCTTCACCTGGATCCGGACCGTGGTCTCGGTGTACTTGACGTTGTGCTTCTTGGCCAGCTTGCCCAGCACTTCACGCGGCTCCGTTCCCCTGGCCAGGCCGGCCTCGACCATTGCACGGCGGTACAGTTCCTGCGCCACGAATACCGGGCGTTCGCGCTCGATATCGTCATCGTTGGCGAAATATTTTTGTTTCAGTGGAGCCCAGCGCGCGTACAAATCGGGCGACAACAAGTCCCTGAGCGTGACGCCGTCCGGATTTTTCTTGAAGCCGACCATGAACGGCAAGGCAGCAATGCCGCCCCAGCCAACCCCGACTCCCATGCCGGGCCCACCCAGGTATTCCTGCGACTGCGCGATCTTGCGCTCGGCATCCTTCGAGCGCCATTCGATGCTCTTGGGCAGTGCATCGTAGGCACCGAACACCCACATCACGTGGTCGCCCTTCGACACCTTCCACAGTCCCGGACCAGGACGCGAACCCGATACCAGGATGGTCTGCGGTAGCGGTTCGCCGGCAGCATCGGCCGGCGCGGTATCAGCAACAGGCGTCGGAGGGTCAGCCGCCGGTGCGGTCTGGGCCAGCGCCGGCAGGGTCAGGAAACACAGGGTCAGGGCGGATAAAGCGCGTGTGAACATCGTGACATCCCTCTTTTTGAGTTGACTAAAAGCATTGTCATGGGATTAAGCGATATAAGCAAGAAACAAGATGTTACAAGAGGCATATGCATGATCAATATCTCGCCGCTGCCGATTTGACCAGGATCGGTATCAAACCCGTCACGAATCGCGCATTTTTGCGACATTCTGGTACAAATATTTCCTGACGCCATCAAGATACGGCGAGCGCGTCCGTTATCCATGGAGATACCGCGCTCGAATGCGCATCGAACACTCTACGGATACGTCATGAAACTCGTCGTTGCTCTCGCCCTTGCCGCTACCACGCTGCTGACCGCATGCGGCACCGTGCGCACCATGTCCGCCAAGCCGGCGCCCGTCCAGCGGGCCCAGCCTGCCATCGTCACCCTCACCGCCACCGGCTATGGCGCCGTCAACACCGCCCTTTGCCAAGGCGAATGCGACCGCATCTCGCCGGCCCAGCGCAGGCTGCTGGCCATGCGCGCGGCGCGCCTGGACGCCTACCGCGCCATGGCCGAGCAGGTGTACGGCGTGCGCGTTGAAGGCGGCAGCACGGTTGGTTCGCTGGCCCTGAAGGACGACAGTTTCAAGGTGTATATTGACGCTTTCATCCGTGGAGCGCGCGTGACCAACGTCGCCCCGCGCGACGACGGCAGCTATGAAACCACCGTGGAGATGGATTTCGACACCAATGCACCGCAGATGCAGGTTCCAACTGAGGCGCAAGCTTCCGCACAGCCCGCAGTGGCCAGGAACGCCCGCACCCTGGTGGGCAACGCCGGCCCCGGCGCTGCCTACGGCGCGTCGTTCTACCATGCCCAGCAATAAGCTAGTCCGCTCCTTGGGCAGCGCCCTGCTGGCGCTGCTGCTGGCATTCAACGCTCCGGCCCAGGTGGCACCGGCAGAAGCCGAAGGCGTGGCCCTGATCGACGAAGGCGGCACCGCGCGTGCGCGCCAGCTGGCGATCCGCGACGCCCTCGAACAGCTGGGCCTGCGCAGCGCGGCCCGGGTCGACGTGGCCGCCGGCAGCGGCGCCAGGCCGGCGGGCAAGCCGCTCGAAAGCAGCCGCGTCCAGCCGGGCGCCGAATTCGACAACTACAAGGTCGTGCGCGAATGGCAGACCGGCCAGCTGCTGCATGTGCGCGTGGCCGTCAAGGAAGAGGAAGCGCGTCCGCGCGGCAACGTCAACCTGGCCTACCGCAAGAAGATCGTCGTCACGCCCTTCCACGTGCGCAGCTCGCCCCAGCTCGACGACATCGACAATATCGCCACCCGCCTGCCCCAGGAACTGCTGCGCCGCATGGGCGAGACCGGTAAGTTTCTCGGCAAGGACAGCCCCTACGTGATTGCGCCGGGAACGACCGGGCCGGCCGCGGACACCGCCGCGGTGCGCCGCATCGCCGCCCTGTACGAGAGCCAGTTCGTGATCTCGGGCGAGATCATCGACGCCAGCAACTTCGGCAAGCCGGCCTATTACGGCCTGCTCAAGAAGGATGCGCGCCGCATCGAGATCGCCTTTTATGTGCACGACGGCTTGAGCGGCGCCCTGGTGGCGCGCCGTACCGTGGTGGCCGAGGGTGTCGGCGAGCGCCGCATCGGGCGCGACAAGCCTTTCGGCAGCGCCAGCTTCGCGGCCACGCCTTTCGGCGGCGCCATCCTGCGCGCGCTCGACGAGGGGATTGCCCAGATCACCCGCGACATCGCGCCGCTGCCCTTCATGGCCAAGGTGGTGCAGGTGCAGGGCGAGCGGATTTTCATCGATGCGGGCAGCACCTCGTCGGTGACGCCGGGCGACCAGCTGGTGCTGTACCGGAGCGACGCGCGCCAGCAGGTGTACGGCAACGATCCGCTGGTGCCGCTCGGGACGGTGGAGGCGCCGCTGGGGACGGTGGCGATCGTGCAGGTGCAGCCGGGGTTTGCGATCGGCCGGATCGAGCCGGCGTCGGCGGCGAAGCAGGTCAGCGCGGGGGATCTGGTGCGCTTCGATGTGGCGGTAAGCCCTTAGAAGGGTGGACACCTGTGTCCACGCGGTGCCACGGTTGCATGTCGAACATTCGTTTGAACAAGCACCGGTTGATTCACGGTCGTATGCAAGATCACCTTCAACGATTTGCCACTGCCGTACCGCGTGGACACAGGTGCCTTGCGCGGCCCGGTCCACCCTACGAAAAACAAGCCCGTCTCAGGCCGGCGGTTCTTCCGGCGGCCGCTCCAGCAACTCCTGCGCCAGCTTCAGCCCATCGACCATCACCTTGAACGCCTGCTGCTTCGCGTTTTCATCCGGCACGCGCAGAATGTACGAAGGGTGGTAGACGGTCACCACCCAGCGGCCGTCGTGCGGGATCGGTTTGCCGAGCGTGTCCTTCAGCGTCACGCTGCCGGTCCCCAGCACCGACTTCAACGCCGTGCTGCCCAGCGCCACGATCACCTTCGGCTTCACAGCCGCCAGTTCCTTGTCCAGCCAGTAATGGCACGCCTCGACCTCGCGCTGGGCCGGGGTCTTGTGCAGGCGGCGCTTGCCGCGCGGTTCCCACTTGAAGTGCTTCACCGCATTCGTGAGATACAGCCCGCGCCGCTCGACGCCGGCCGCATCGAACACCTTGTCGAGCAGCTTGCCGGCGGGCCCTACGAAGGCGTGGCCGGCCAGGTCTTCCTGGTCGCCCGGCTGCTCGCCGACCAGCATGATCGGCGAATGCTTCGGCCCTTCGCCGGGCACGGCTTGCGTGGCGTACTGCCACAGTTCGCAACGCCGGCATTCGTCGAGCTTCGAGGGCTGCTGGCGCTCGGGCTGGGCATCGGCCGGGGCAATCGGGATGGTGGCGCCGCTCTTGCGGCCGACGGCCTGGGCCTGGCCGGTGCGGCGCGCGCCGAGGGCGGCATCGGTAATCATGTTCGGCACAATCGCTCCTTCAGGCAGGTTCTTCCAGAAACGCGCGGGAATATGACTTTGCATCACCTGGGTATTCAGGCGCGCCGGGTTGAAGATGCTGCGGTAATAGGTGAGCCAGAGCGCTTCGCCGGCGTCGTCGAGATCGGCCGCGCTGCTCATCAGGGGACCGGTGTTGTGCAGGGTGGCGCCGTCCCATAGCACGCTGGCGTCGGGCGTGGCGATCATCCAGCTGACCTTGCCCATGCGGCTGACGAAATGCTCGGCCACCTGGGGCAGCACGTCGTGGCGCGGCTCGAACCAGGCGACGAAGCGCGGCGGCCCGGCCGCTTCGGGACGTTCGCGGAAACGGATGTAGGCGTGCATGTCGTGCTCCTCGCGGTGCACCGCCTTCACCATCGAGTGCAGGCGCCCGCCGTCGGCATCGGCGGCGGACTGCACGTCGTGCTCGCCCTGCGTCCAGCGCCAGATCACGCGGTACAGGAAGGCCCAGCGGTCCGGCATGCGGCAGCAGGCGGCCGTCTGCAGCATGTCCATCAGCGAGCGCGGCACATGCGGCGCGGGCCGTGTCTGATCCAGGCTGATGGATGGATGCTGCGTGGCAGCGTCCGGCATCGGCGCCGGCGCACCTGAAAACAGATCGCCGGCGCCGGGCTGGCTCCAGGTGACCAGCTCGGGCGGCACCGCGTGGACCAGCAAGTCGCGCGCCGCTTCGCGCCATTCGGCGAAGCTGGCAACCAGCAGCGGCTGGCCGGCCGCAACTGCCGACGCCGCTGCTGCCGCGCTCATGCGGCCTGCAATTCCGGCCAGAGGTTCATCTGCTCGGGCGCGTCGGCCAGGTGGCGCAGCAGCAGGTGGGTGCTCGATTGTCCCTGGGCCGGCTTGTAGTCGGCCGTGACGACGAAGGGTGCGATCTTCTTCATGCTGCAGCGCAGGCGCGACAGGTCTTCCCAGCGCACGCGGCGCAGCCGGCGCAACTCGACGATGCGCTTGGCGTTGCGGATGCCGATGCCGGGCACGCGCGCGATCATTTCGGCGTCGGCGCGGTTCAGGTCCATCGGGAAGTGCTCGCGGTTGGCCAGCGCCCAGGCCAGTTTCGGGTCGATGTCGAGCGCCAGGTTGCCGGACTGCGGAATGATTTCGCCGGCCGTGAAGCCATAGCCGCGCAAGAGAAAATCGGCCTGGTACAGGCGGTGCTCGCGCATGAGTGGCGGCGGCGCCAGCGGCACGCTCTTCGGGCTTTGCGGGATCGGGCTGAAGGCCGAGTAGTACACGCGCTTGAGTTTATAGCTGCCGTACAGGGTTTCGGCCGTGTTCAGGATGGTGTGGTCGTCGCTGGCGTCGGCGCCGACGATCATCTGGGTGCTCTGCCCAGCCGGTGCGAACGCGGGCGCCTTCGGTTCCTCGGCCTTTTCGTCGAGCTTGCGGCGGATCGAGCCCATCGCCAGCTTGATGGTGTGCACGTTCTTTTCCGGCGCCAGGCGGGTGACGCTGTCGTGCGTGGGCAGCTCGATGTTCACCGACAGGCGGTCGGCATAGCGGCCGGCCTTGGCGATGAGCGCCGGGTCGGCGTCGGGGATGGTTTTCAGGTGGATATAGCCGCGGAACTTGTGCACTTCACGCAACTGGCGCGCCACCTCGACCAGCTGCTCCATCGTGTAGTCGCTCGACTGGATGATGCCCGAGCTGAGGAACAGGCCGTCGATGTAGTTGCGCAGGTAAAAATCGTGGGTGAGCTTGACCACTTCCTCGACCGAGAAGCGGGCGCGCGGCACGTTCGAGCTGCGGCGGTTGACGCAGTACTGGCAGTCGTAGATGCAGAAGTTGGTGAGCAGGATCTTCAGCAGCGAGACGCAGCGGCCGTCGGGCGTGTAGCTGTGGCAGATGCCCATGCCGGTGGTGGCGCCGATGCCGTCGCCGCTACTGTCGGATGCACGCTTCGGGGCGCCGCTGCTGGCGCAGGAGGCGTCGTACTTGGCGGCGTCGGCCAGGATTTCGAGCTTGTCGGTAAGTTCCATCGCGAAAGGTGGAGCTGTATGGATGTACAGTATATACCAGTCGCGTTGCGCGTGGCGCGCGGGTGAGGTTGGGGTACAACAGGAGTGGAAAAAATGGTGCGGGTATGCGTTAAGATGTTGCCCCCCACCGCATGGTCGCTAGCCCGGCCACAACGCCATTAGCACCGTATCGCTGACGTGGTTCCGTAGGGTGGACACCTGTGTCCACGCGGTCGTGCTCATGCATACCGCACTGCTTCCGAAGATCATTGGCAAATGCATCCTCAAAAAGCACCGCGGCTGACCAACTGTGCCATACCGCGTGGACTCGGGAGTCCACCCTACAAGGACCAGACGAAAAATTAACGGATTGGCTTACCGTCCTGGTCCAGCACGACCACCTCGCCCCAGCCCAGCGAACGAATCCCCGCCTCGACCTTGCGCAAGTCGCCGATCACCAGCCAGGTCACCTCTTCCGGCTTGACGAACTTGCCGGCCGCCTGCCCCAGCTGCGCCGGCGTCAGCGCCTTGACGTTGCGCGCGTAGTTGGCCCAGTAGTCTTCCGGCAGGCCCAGGTTGACAGTCGCCAGCGCCGCGCCTTCGAGCGCGTTCAGGGTGCCGAAGCGGCCGGCCAGGCGCGAGGTCATGTTGCGCATGATGCTCTCGTACTCGGCGCCGACCAGCGGACGCTCGCCCGCCACGCCCTGCACTTCCTTGCGCACTTCGCGCATTGCCTCGATCGTCTTGTCGGTCTGCACCGGCGCGATGGTCACGAAGCTGCGCTGGCCGCGCACTTCCGACAGGCGCGCGCTGGTGCCGTAGCTCCAGTGCTTGTCCAGGCGCAGGTTGCGGTTCAGGCGCGAGGTGGCGATGCCGCCGAAGTTGGTCATCACCGGCTCGATCGCCAGGTCTTCCGGCTGGCCATACGGCAGCGACAGCTGGGCCGCGACGATGGTCGACTGCGGCGCGTCCGGCTTGTCGATCAGGTAGATCTTGCGTGGGGCTCCAGCCGGCGCACCATTCACCTGCTTGGCCGGTGCGGAGCCGGCGGCCCACTTACCGAACGAGGCTTCCAGCGCCGGCAGCAGCTTGTCCATGGTGACGTCGCCGGCCACGACCAGGGTCGCGCTGCCCGGCTTGAACCAGGTGGCGTGCCACTGTGCCAGGTCGTCGCGCGTGATGCCGGCAACGCTTGCTTCATAGCCGCTGGCCGGCTTGCCGTACACGTGCTCCTGGCCATACAGCAGGCCAGGCAGGACGCGCGTCGCCAGGCTGTTCGGCTGGGCCTTTTCCTGGCCGATGCCGGCCAGGCGGCGCTGCTTTTGCAGGGCGAACTGGTCTTGCGGGAAGCTTGGCGCCAGCGCGGCGTCGGCCATGATCGCCAGCGACGGCGCCAGGTTGGCGGACGTTGCCTGCAGGCGCACCAGCGACTGGTCGAGCCCCGTGCCGGTGGACAGGTTGGCGCCCAGGCTTTCCAGCGCGTCCGACAGCGCAAAGGCGTCGCGCGTCTTCGTGCCCTTGTCGAGCAGGTCCAGCGTCAGCGCGGCGGCGCCGGCCTTCGCCGTGCTGTCCGAGGCGGCGCCGGCGTCGATCGCCAGGGTTGCGTTGACGATCGGCGCGCTGTGGCGCTCGACCAGGATCACCTTCAGGCCGTTCTTCAGCTGGGCGCGCTGCAGGGCCGGGAACTTCACGTCCGGCGCCTCGCCCAAGGCAGGCAGCTGCTTGCGGTCGATGCTCGATTTCGCCGCCGCCAGCTTGGCGAACGGACGCACCGTCATCGTGTAGTGGTTCGCGCGCAGCCAGCGCCCGCCGGCGGCTTTCACTTCGGCCGGGGTGGTGTTCGCCATCTGTTCCAGGCGGTCCAGGTAGGCGTCCGGGGTGCCGCCGTAGGTCATGCTTTCGGCCAGCACGTCGGAGCGTCCACCCATGCCGCCCAGGCGTTCGACGCTGCGCGAGAAGTCGGCCAGGATGCTGGTTTTCACGCGCGCCAGTTCGGCGGCGGTCGGGCCCTTGTCCAGCAGCTCGGCGACGATGGCGTCGACTTCGCGTTCCACCAGCAGCGGATCGACGCCCGGCTTGACGGTGACGACCAGGTTGAAGGTGCCGGCCAGTTCGGCGTCGTTCAGGTAGGCGTTGACGCTGGTGGCCAGGCCCTTGTCGTAGACCAGGCGCTTGTCCAGGCGCGCGCTCTTCGAGCCGGCCAGCACGGCGCCCAGCAGCGACAGGCGCGCGGCGTCGGCGTCTTTCCACGCGGCGGCATGCCAGTTGCGATAGATGCGCACCTGCGGCACGTGGTCTTCCATCTCGTCGCGGATGTTGCGGTCGAGCGTAGGGATCCAGGCCTCGGTACGCGGCAGCGGCGGGCCCGGCGGGATCGCGCCGAAGTACTTGTTGACCAGTTCCAGCGCGCGTTCCGGCGTAATGTCGCCGGCCAGCGAGATCACCGCGTTGTTCGGGCCGTAATAGGTGCGGTACCACTCCTTGATGTCGTCCAGCGAGGCCGCCTGCAGGTCTTCCATGTAGCCGATGGTCGACCACGAGTACGGGTGCGAGTACGGGTACATCTTGGCGCTCACTTCCATGCGCACGCGGCCATACGGCTGGTTCTCGCCCTGGCGCTTCTCGTTCTGCACCACGCCGCGCTCGCGCTCGAGCATCTCTTTCGAGATGTAGTTGCCGAGGAAGCCCATGCGGTCCGATTCCAGGAACAGGGTGCGCTCCAGCGCCGACACCGGCACGTCTTCGAAGAAGTTGGTGCGGTCGGTATTCGTGGTGCCGTTGCGGTTGTTCGCGCCGAGGTCGTCCATCGCTTCGCGGAAGCCGTGCGGGTAGTTCTCGGAACCGTTGAAGAAGAAGTGCTCGAACAGGTGGGCGAAGCCGGTCTTGCCGCGCTTCTCGTTGCGCGAACCGACGTGGTACCACATGTTCACGCCGACCACGGGCACGCTGTGGTCTTCATGCACGATCAGGGTCAGGCCGTTCTGCAGCACGAACTTCTTATAGTTGATGTTGTAGGCGGCGCGGTCGAAGGGCGCGGCCTTGGCGGCAGTTGCGGACGATGCGGCGAAAGGTGCGGCGAATGCAGGTGCGTGCAGCGCGCTGCCGGCAAAGGCGAGCGCCAGCGCGGCGAGAAGCTTCTTGTTCATGTGTCTCCGAAAACGGTGGTGTGTTGTGGGCGGTATTCTAATGCCCGCTGCATCGGATGTGCGGGCTTTCTACATGCCCTCGGTATGCACCTGGGCCTGGGCCAGCTGCACCGGCGCCATGCGCGCCGCGAGGCGTTTCAGGTAGGGGGTGGCGGCCGGGATGCCGCCGCGCGCCGCGCGGTGCAGCCAGCCATAGGCCTCGACCGGGTCGCGCTGCGTGCCCTGCCCCGCCGCCGCCATCACGCCGAGGTTGAACTGGGCGCGCGCATGGCCCTGGCGCGCGGCGCACAGGTACCAGAAGTGGGCGGCTTCGTAGTCGCGCTCGACGCCGTGGGCGCTGTCGTAGCGCAGCGCCAGCGCGAACTGGGCCAGCGCATGGCCACCCTCGGCGGCCTTGCGGTACCACTCGGCCGCCTCGCGCGGGTCGCCCTGTTCTTCGCGTTCGAGCAGGGCGCCGACCATGTGTTGGGCCGGCGCATAGCCTTGCGCGGCGGCGCGCCGGTACCAGTCGAGGGCGCGCGCCGTATCCCGCGGCACGCCGTTGCCGGCTTCGCAGCGCAGGCCGAGGTCAAACTGGGCGCGCAGGTGGCCCTGCTCGGCGGCCTTCGCGAACCAGGCGGCGGCCTGCTCGGCGTCGCGTTCCACGCCCTGGCCCGCATCGAACAGCTGGCCGAGGTGGTATTGCGCCGCCGGCAGGCCCTGCTCGGCCGCCTTGCGGTACCAGTGCGCGGCCAGGCCGGCGTCGCGCGCCACGCCCTGGCCGTGTTCGTAGCGCAGGCCGAGGTTGTCCTGGGCGCCGGCATGGCCGCCCTCGGCCGCGCGCCGGTACCACTTCAGCGCCGCCTCTTCGTTGCGCGGCACGCCGTGGCCGCTATCGTGGACCAGGGCCAGGTTGAACTGGGAACTCAGGTGATCCTGCTCGGCCGCGCGCGTGTACCAGTGCAGCGCCTGGGCGCTGTCCTGCTCCACGTCCTGGCCCTTGTCGTAGCGCAGGCCGAGGTTGAACTGGGCCGGCGCATGGCCCTGGTCGGCGGCGCGGCGCATCCAGGCCAGGGCCTGGGCCGGGTCGCGCGCCGTTCCCAGGCCTGCCTGCCCGCTGTCGTAGCGCAGCGCCAGCGCGAACTGGGCGCGCGCATAGCCGCCTTCGGCCGCGCGCCGGTACCAGTTCGAGGCCGCCTCCTGGTCCTGGGCGATGCCCTTGCCGCCCTCGTACATCAGGCCGAGGTTGTGCTGGGCGCCGGCGTCGCCCTGCTCGGCGGCCTGGCGGAACCAGTGCAGCGCCTTGTGCACGTCGGCGGGCGTGCCCTGCCCCTTGGCGTACAGCCAGCCCAGGTTGTACTGGGCCGGCGCATAACCCTGCTCGGCCGCGCAGCCATACCAGTACAGCGCCTGCGCGTGGTCCTGGGCCACGCCCTGGCCTTTCTGGTACATCACGCCGAGGTTGTACTGGGCCTGTTCCAGCCCGGCGGCGGCGGCCATGCGGTACCAGGAGACGGCCCGTTCATAGTCCTGGGGCACGCCCTGGCCGTTCACGTACATGAAGCCCAGGCTGTGCTGGGCGCTGGCGACGCCGCGCTCGGCCAGCCCCTTCACGCGCAGGAATTCGGCCGTGTGGCGTTCCTGGGCGGGGGCGGTGGCGGAATCCATCGGTGGAATCGGGGGTCAGGCCAGGCCGGCGCGCGCGGCAATCGGCCCTGCCGGCGCGCCCTGCGCGCGCAGCACGCCGATGAAGTTCGACAGCGAGATCGGGCGATAGAACAGGTAGCCCTGCATGGTCTCGCAGCCGTTGGCCTTCAGGTAGTTGGCCTGCACCTCGGTCTCGACACCTTCGGCGATCAGATGCAGCCCGAGCCCGCGCGCGATCGAGATGATCGCCAGGATCACCGGGTAGTGCCCGTTCTCGTCGTGGATCTCTTTCACGAAGGACTGGTCGATCTTCATCGTGTGGATCGGGAAGCGGTGCAGGTAGGACAGCGAGGAGTAGCCCGTGCCGAAGTCGTCGATCGCCACCGACACGCCCAGCTGGCACAGCTTGTTCAGCTGCTCGATCGCGTACTGCGGGTTGCGGATGCAGATGTTCTCGGTGATCTCGACCTCGATCTGGCTAGGCGAAATCCCGTAGCGCACCAAGGCGCCGCGCATCTTCTCGAAGAAGTCGCCGCGGTCCAGGTATTGCGGCGACAGGTTCAGCGAGAGCCGCACCGCCTGGCCGCTGGCCAGGTTCCACTGCAGCATGTCGCGGCACAGGGCGCCGATCATCCAGTCCGAGATCGGCAGCATCAGGCCGTTGTCCTCGGCGAAAGGCAGGAATTCGCCGGCCGACAGCAGACCGCGGGTCGGATGGTTCCAGCGCATCAGCGCTTCCGCGCCGACGATGCGGCCCGTGGTCGCGTCGAGCTGGGGCTGGTAATACATCTCGAGTTCGTTGTGCTCGAGCGCGCGGCGCAGCGCGTGTTCGAGCGCGATCTTCTGGTGCGACACGTCCAGCATCGAGTCGTGGTAGAAGCTGTGGCCGTTCTTGCCCAGCGCCTTGACCTGGTACATGGCGATGTCGGCATGGCGCAGCAGCTCGTCGATCGATTCGCCGTCGCCCGGATAGATGGCGATGCCGATCGAGGCCGAGATGTGCACTTCGTGGCCATCGAGGTCGAAGGGGCGGTGCAGACTTTCCAGGAACTTGTCGGCCACCATGCGCGCGTCGTCGCGGTCGCGCAGTTCCGGCAGCACGATGGTGAATTCGTCGCCGCCCTGGCGCGCCAGGGTGTCGCCCTTGCGCAAACACTCCTTCAGGCGCACCGCGGCCTGCTGCAGCAGTTCGTCGCCCTTCACGTGGCCGAGCGTGTCGTTGACCAGCTTGAAGCGGTCGAGGTCGATGAACATCACGGCGAGCTCGGTCTGCTTGCGCTTGGCCTGGATCACGGCCAATCCAAGGCGGTCCTTGAACAGGATGCGGTTCGGCAGGTCGGTCAGGATGTCGTGGTAGGCCTGGTAGGAGATCACCTCTTCGGCGCGCTTGCGGTCGGTGATGTCGCGCGCTACGCCATAGGTGCCGAAGAACTCGAGCTTCTTGACGTCCTGGTCGGGCACGTGCATGCCGATCGAGTTCAGCGAGATCGTCATCAGGGTGTTGTTGAAGGTGCGGTCGCCGGCGTTGCTGCGTGCGCCGCGGCACTTCAGGCGCAGCTCGACGTTGCGCGAGGCGCGCTCGTCGACGCGGCGTTCGTTGAACACGTAGCGCGCGCGCTCCAGGTCTTCGTCGTGCACCAGGATCGAGTAATGCTTGCCGATCAGCTCATCGCGCGAGAAGCCGAGCAACTGGTACGCGCGGTCGTTCACAAACGTGAAGCGCCCTTCGTGGTTCAGCGTGTAGATGATGTCCGGCGAGCTGTCGACCAGGTAGCGGTACATCTTTTCCGAGTTTTCCAGCTGGTTGGCGATATGCGCATTCATGGTCGCCAGGCGGCGCTGTTCGAGTGCGTTGCCGACCGTCTTCAGCAGTTCTTCGCGGGCGTAGGGCTTGCGCAGGTAGTCGTAGGCGCCGCGCTTCAGGGCGCCGATGGCCGCGTCGATGCCGACCTCGCCGCTCATCACGATCACGTCGGCATCGATGCCGCGCGCGTTGATGAAGTCCATGATCTCGTGGCCGCCGATGTCGGGCAGGCGCAAATCGAGCAGCACCAGGTCGAAGCGCTGCGAGGACAGATGGGCGATGGCCTCGCTGCCCGAGCTGGCGGTGGTGAGGTGGTAGCCGCGGCCGCGCAGCAGTTCATGGAGCGAGGCCAGCAGGCGCGGCTCGTCGTCCACCAGCAGCAGGCGCGGTTCAAGCTGGATGTCTCCGCCCACTTCGAAGCCGGCAACCGAGCCGGTAACTGAGCCGGCCACTAGGCCGCCCTGGCCCTCTGCATCTCCGAACATGGCTGAACTTGCGCTGGCTGAGTACACGTTGGTCTTACCTTATACAGAACCCAGGGCGCGCGCGGGCAGGGCCGGCGCGGCGCTGGCGCCGGACCACGCCGGCAGCAGAATTTCGAATGCGGTGCCGGTGCGGCCGCTGCGGCAGGCGATGTGGCCGTTCAGCTTCTTCACCAGGCCATGCACGATCGACAGGCCGATGCCGCGGTGGGCGCCGTCCTTCGTGCTCTTCACGGGCGCGAACAGGTTCGCCATCACCTCGGGCGCCAGGCCCGGGCCGGTGTCGGACACGCTCAGCTCCAGGAACAGGCGGCGCTCGCGGTGCACGTGGCCGCGGTTCGCGATCTCGATACGTCCGCCGCCGCTGCCGGCCAGGGCCTCGACCGCATTCTTGACCAGGTTGACCAGGATCTGCTTGAGCGTATCGGCGTCGCCCTCGACCAGGCGCGCATCGTCGTGCAGCGCGGTGGTGATCTGCACGCTGCCAGGCACGAACTGGCCGGCGCGGAACAGGCGCACCACGTCTTCCACCACTTTCACGGCATCGAGCGCGCGCGGGCCGGTCTCCACCGGCTTGATGTCGGCAAGGGTGCCGATCAATTGGCCGACGCGGTCGATCTCCTCGTTCAGCACCGACATCTCGCCCGCCACCGGTTCCTGGCGTTCGAGCTTGCTGTCGAGGACACTCAGGTAGTTCTTGATGATGGACAGCGGGTTGTTCACTTCGTGCAGCACGCGGCGCGAGGCTTCGCGGTATTCCTCGGCCACGCTGGCCACCTGGCGGCGCGCGTTGGCGCGCTCCTGCAGCGCGCTTTCCAGCGCCGTGGCAGCTTGCGTGCCGAACGATTGCAGGAAGCGCTCGCGCTTCTGGCAGGCCGCCAGCTGCCACGAGGCTACGCCGCCCACCAGCACGCCCAGGCAGCGCACACCCGACACCAGCGGCAGGCAGACCAGGCCCTCGGTGCCGAGCATGCGCAGCAGCTGCTCCTCGGGCAGGCCGAGGGTGTCGCCGCCGCGCTGCAGGTAGGCCGGACGGCGCGCCAGCGCGGCCGCGGCGATCGGGCCGCCCTTGGCCAGCGGGATCGCGAATTCGGCGATGCGCGCGGTGGCGATGCCCGGCGCGCCGACCAGCAGCTGGCCGGTCGGGTTCTCCAGCAGGATCACGGTGTTGTCGAAGTCGAACAGGATGCGCGCGGTGCGCGTCATCGACTCGAGCAGCGCGCTCTCGCCTTCCTGGCGTGCGAAGGTCTGGCCGACCTCGGACACCAGCACCAGGTTGCGCACTTCTTCCGACAGGCGCTGCTGGACCGGGTCGACCACGGGCGGCGCATAGGCAGGCGGCGCGGGAATGTCGTCGGCGCCGGCCAGGTCGATGCCGAGATGGAGGGCGGCCTTGTCGACCTGGCGCGCGCTGGCGGCCAGCATGTCACCGACCTCGTCCTGCTCCAGCCCGCACAGCAGCGCGCCTTCGGCCAGGGCCGCGGCATCGTCGGGGTGGCCGGCCATCAGGTGTGCCAGGCGCACGATGCGAATCAGCGGATGGGCCGACTCCAGCCGTTCGCTCGACTCGTGGTGGTACAGCACGGCGTCGGCCAGGAAGGAATCGAGCTCCCAGCGCTCGACCAGCCAGGCGCCGGCTTCGGCATGGGTGATCTGCAGGGTGCGCTGCTCGACCGCGCACAGGTCTTCGTCGTCGAGCGCGGTGAAGTTGAAGCCGTATTCCTTGGGCGCGGTGGCAAGCAGGGCCAGGCGGCCGACGTTGTGCAGCAGCCCGGCGAGATAGGCTTCTTCCAGGTGCGGATAGTCCATGCGGCGCGCCACGTCGCGCGCGATCACGGCCGCGGCCAGCGAATTCTTCCAGAAGGCGCGCAGGTCGGTGCTGCCGGAATGGGGGAAGTTGTTGAAGGTCTGGAAGACGGAATCGCTGATGACCAGGGTCTTGATCATGTCGGTGCCGAGCGACACCAGCGCCTGCTCCAGGTTGGCCGCGCGGTTGCCGCGGTGGTAGGCCGAGCTGTTGGCCACCGTAAGCAGCTTGCCGGTAATGCCGGCGTCCTTGGCGATCAGGGCCGCCAGTTCCTGCATGCCGAGGTCGTCGGCCTGCAGGTGCCCGAGCAGCTTGACGAGAATTTGCGGCATCGCCGGCAGCCTGGCAACAAGCAGGCGATTGCGAATATCCTGGTCTGGTTGGTGCATGGTCTCGCTCGAGGACGCCACTAAGGTTTGAAGGTGGCGCTCCATCCCTGAGCTACCACGACATGACATTTAGGTATTGGTGAAACCGGATGTTATTTTTATTGCCACTTCGCACGAAATAAGCGTCTTAGCATATATACATTTCTGATCAGGAACAATACTTTCTGTTAAAAGTGTGAGCTTTTCCATGAGGATTTGTATATTCAAGACAATTTCATTATCTATATGGAAACATCAAGGTACCGACTTCGGCAAACGCCGCTACACCTGTCTGCCATTGCGTGCCTTGATGCGCCGGTACTGCCGCGAGACTATCCAGCACGCCAGCGCCGCCAGGGCAAAGCCGGCCTGGCCCAGCGCCAGCGCCAGCACCGAATGCGACAGCGCCGGCGCGATCAGCCCGGCGACGATGGCGCCCAGCAGGGTCGACACGAAGGACTGGCAGGACGCCACGGTGCCGCGGATGTGCGGGAACAGGTCCAGCGCCAGCAGCGTGGCGCCAGGCGCGATGATCGAGCTACCGAAAGTAAAGAAGAACATCGGCAGCACGGTCCAGGGCAGCGCCGGCGGCAGGAACAGGTGGTAACCCACGTTGAATGCCACCGCCCCCAGCATGAAGGCGAAGCCGGCCCAGATCTGGTACGAGAAGCTCTTCTTGCCGGCCATGCGGTTGGCCGCCATCGACCCGAGGAAGATGCCGCTCACGGTCGGCACGAACAGCCAGGCGAAACCCGACGGCCCCAGGTGCAGCTGCTGCGGCAGCATCACCGGCGAGGCCGTGATGTACAGGAACAGGCCGGCGAAGTTCAGGGCCGTGATCCCGGCCTTCATGTGGAACAGGAAGGAGCCGAAAATGGCGCTGTAGCTGCCTGCCAGGAAGCGCGGGTTGAAGGGTTGGCGCTTTTCCTTGGGCACGGTCTCCGGCAGGTGCTGCCAGCATACCCAGCCTAGGATGACCGTGAACAGGCACAGCGCCAGGAAGATCGCGCGCCAGCCGAACAGGATCACGATCCAGCCGCCCAGCACCGGCGCCACCGCCGGCGCGATCGAGAAGATCATCGTCACCATCGACAGCAGGCGCGCCGCCGCCGTATCCGAATACAGATCGCGGATGATGGCGCGCCCCACCACCACCCCGGCTCCGGCCGACACCCCCTGCATGATGCGGAACACCCACAGGTAGTGCACCGAAGACGCCGCCGCGCAGCCGAAGGTGCCGATGGCGAACACCACCAGCGCCACCAGGATCACGTTGCGCCGCCCGAAGGCATCCGACAGCGCGCCATGCCAGAGCACCATGCCGGCAAAGGCCAGCATGTAGGCGGTCAGGGTCTGCTGCACCTCCAGCGCGGAGGCGTGCAGGTTGGCCTGGATCTGCGGAAAGGCCGGCAAATAGGCGTCGATCGAGAACGGCCCCAGCATCGACAGCCCGGCCAGCAGCGTGGCCAGGCCGCCGGCCGAGAGCATGGTGATCTTGTGCGGTTCGGGCAGCGGAACCGGGATCACCGGGTCCTTGGGCAGTTCGTCGGGTTCGGTCGGTGGCAGCATGGTCTACTTAGTTTGCGGTCGGTTCCTGCTTGGGCTTTGCTTCCTCGCGGCGGTTGTAGCCGGCCACCATATCGAAGCGGAACAGGCGGCATTCGAGGGCGCCGTTGAAGAACGGGGTCTTGCGCGCTTCCTTCAGGCGCAGCAGCTTCGGCAGCGACAGGTCGGCCGTGAACAGGAACACGGTCCAGCCGGCGAAGCGCTGCTTCAGCGTGGTGCCTAGCGCCGAGTAGAACGACACCGCCATCTCGTCCTGCGGCACCGTCGAGTCGCCGCGCACGCCGATACGCTCGCCGTACGGCGGGTTGGTCAGCAGGATGCCGGGGCCTTCCACGGGTGGCGACACGTGCTGGGCTTCGATCTGCTTGAGCGGCACGTCGAACAGGATGCCGGCGATCTTCAGGTTATGGCGGGTCATGGCGACCATGTCGCCCGAGATGTCGGAGCCGAAGATGGTCTGCTCGCTCGGCAGCGGGTTGGCCTTGATCGCGGCCTTCATTTCCTGCCAGGCTTTGCTATCGAAGTCGGCGAATTTTTCAAAGGCGAAGCGGCGGCGCGCGCCGGGCGGGATGCCCTGCACCATCTGCGCGGCTTCGACCAGGATGGTGCCCGAGCCGCACATCGGGTCGAACAGCGGCGTGCCCGGCTTCCAGCCCGACACGCGCAGCATGCCGGCGGCCAGGTTTTCGCGCAGCGGCGCGTCGCCCGTTTCTTCGCGCCAGCCGCGCTTGAACAGCGCTTCGCCCGAGGTGTCGAGGTAGATGATGAAGTTGCGCGCATCCAGGAAGCCGACGATGCGCATGTCGGGCTCGCGCGTGTCCACCGACGGACGCTTGTTGAACTGGTCGCGGAAGCGGTCGCAGATCGCATCCTTGATCTTCAGGGTCGTGAATTCCAGGCTTTTCAAAGGCGACTTCACGGCGGTGACGTCGACGCGGATCGTGTGGTCGACACCGAACCAGTCTTCCCAGGGCTGCTCGAGCACCAGGTCGTAGATGTCGTTTTCGTTGTTGTAGCTGCGCTGGCCCATGCGCATCAGCACACGCGAGGCGATGCGCGAGTGCAGGTTGACGCGGTAGGCGTCGACCAGGGTGCCGGAGCAGTGCACGCCGCCGGGGACCTGGTTGTGCACCTTCAGCGTGGTGCTGTGTTGCTGGGCGATTTCAGTGAGTTCTTCGGCCAGTGCGGCTTCCATGCCGCGCGGGCATGGGCAAAAATATGAGGTCATGGGGGTACCCTTTGTCCGTTGGTGTTAAAAAAATAATGTGGCTGGAAGCGCCGGTCGCTTGCAGCCACGTTGGTGATTCAGTTAATTGTTATGGTCGGGCGGTGGAGCGGTGGGTTCGAGAACCCACCCTACGTGGGGTGGGTACTTGTACCCACCCCACGTAGGGTGGGTACTTGTACCCACCATCGCACAGCCAGCACAGCCGCGAACGCCCATCAACGCGCGAACCCGCTGCGCGGATGACCTCGCGATCAAAAAATTCAGAACGGCTTCACGACCACCAGGATCACGATCAGCAGCAGCAGGATCACCGGCACTTCGTTGAACCAGCGGAACCAGGTGTGGCTGCGCTTGTTCACGCCGGCCTCGAACTTCTTCAGGATCGAACCGCAGGCATGATGGTAGCCGATCGTCAGGATCACCAGCGCCAGTTTCGCGTGCAGCCAGCCGCCCTTGATGCCGAAGCCCAGCCATAGCCACAGGCCCAGCAGCAGCGCCGGGACGGCCAGCATGGTGGTGAAGCGGAACAGGCGGCGCGCCATCAGCAGCAGGCGCGCGGTGGCGACGTTGTTGGTTTCCTGGGCCAGGTTCACGAAGATGCGCGGCAGGTAGAACAGGCCGGCGAACCAGGAGGCGATGAAGACGATGTGGAAGGCTTTGATCCAGAGGTACATGCGGGTCCTTTATTTATCAATCGTTCAGCTGCGCACTTCGCCGTGGCCGAACACGACGTATTTCAGCGAGGTCAGTCCCTCGAGCCCGACCGGGCCGCGCGCATGCAGCTTGTCGTTCGAGATGCCGATCTCGGCGCCCAGGCCGTACTCGAAGCCGTCGGCGAAACGGGTCGAGGCGTTCACCATCACCGAAGCCGAATCGACTTCGCGCAGGAAGCGCAGCGCGGCGCTGTAGTCCTCGGTAACGATGGCCTCGGTGTGCTTCGACGAGTAGCGGTCGATGTGGTCCATCGCTTCCTCGATGCCGGCCACCACCTTCACCGCCAGGATCGGCGCCAGGTATTCCGTGCTCCAGTCTTCTTCAAGCGCTTCGGCCAGGTGCGGGTAGCCGGCCAGGATCGCGCGCGCTTCGTCGTCGGCGCGCAGCTCGACTTCCTTCGTCTTGTACAGTTCGGCCAGCTGCGGCAGCACCGTAGGCGCGATCGAACGCGCCACCAGCAGGGTTTCCATCGTGTTGCAGGTGCCGTAGCGGTGGCACTTGGCGTTGAAGGCGATCGGCAGCGCTTTCGCCAGGTCGGCCTTGCCGTCGATGTAGACGTGGCAGATGCCGTCGAGGTGCTTGATCATCGGGACCGTGGCTTCCTCGATCAGGCGCGCGATCAGGCCCTTGCCGCCGCGCGGCACGATCACATCCACGTACTGCGGCATGGTGATGAGGGCGCCGACGGCGGCGCGGTCGACGGTGTCCACGACCTGCACGGCGTCCAGCGGCAGGCCGGCTTTGGTCAAGCCTTCGGTGACGAGTTTCGCCAGCGCGCGGTTGCAGTGGATGGCTTCCGAGCCGCCGCGCAAAATCGCCGCGTTGCCGCTCTTGATGCACAGGCCGGCCGCATCCACCGTCACGTTCGGGCGCGCTTCGTAGATGATGCCGATCACGCCCAGCGGCACGCGCATCTGGCCCACCTGGATACCGCTCGGGCGCGACTTCATGTTCGAGATCTCGCCGATCGGATCGGGCAGCGCCGCGATCTGGCGCAGGCCGTCGACCATGGTGGCGATCGCCGCCGGCGACAGCGCCAGGCGGTCGAGCAGTGCCGGAGCCAGGCCGCTGGCGCGGGCAGCGTCGAGGTCGAGCTGATTGGCGGCGGACAGTTCGGCCGCATCGCGTTCGATGGCCTCGGCAATCAGGAGCAGCGCGCGGTTGCGCGTCGCCCCATCGGCGCGCGCCATCGCCCGCGACGCGGCCCGGGCATTGCGGCCCAGCGTGTGCATGTAGTCGGTGATGTCCATCGTTTGGTTCCAGTGTGCGTTGAGCGTTCGGTTGTAGCGTTTGATGAGCGTTGAGCGGAGCCGGAATGCATGCGTCGTGTGAACGGGTTGATGCACGCGAATCGATGACACATCCTGTAGGGTGGGCACTCTGTGCCCACGCGGATCATGAACACCGATAGCGGCTCACCTGCAGGTCCCGCGCCCACGAATACCGCTAGCGTGCCACCCGCAACGCCAACTGCAACATCGCATCCCACGCATCCCCCGCAAACGCCTTGGCCCGCAATCCCTTGACCATCTTGTCCACCTGCGCCGCATCCTGCAGCGCCGCTTCGAGCGTGGACAGCGACACGCGCCGCAAGGCCGGTTCCATCATCCGCTCGCGCGGCCCCCAGATCCGGTATTCCTTCAAGAGCGCTCCGAGCGGCCGCCCCTGCGCCATCCCGGACTTCAATTTTAGCAGCGTGCGGATTTCCTCGGACACCGCCCACAAGACCAGCGGCAGCGCCTCGCCCTCCCCCTTCAGCCCGTCGAGCATGCGCGCCAACCGCGCCGCATCCCCGCTGAGCATGGCCTCCGACAGCTTGAACACATCGTAGCGCGCCACATTCAGCACCGCGTCGTGCACCTGCTCGAACGTCAGCTTGCCCGGCTCGTGCAGCAGCCCCAGCTTCTGGATTTCCTGGTGCGCCGCCAGCAAATTGCCCTCGACGCGGTCCGCGATGAAGTCCAGGCTCTGGCGGTCCGCGCTCTGCCCTTGCGCACTCAGACGCATGCCGATCCAGCCCGGCAGCTGCGCCCTTTCCACGTTCGGAATCTCGATGTACACCGCGGCCTGCTGCAAGGCCGTCACCCACGAGGCCTTGGCCGTCTGCCAGTCCAGCTTGGGCAGCGTGATCAGGGTCAGGTTGTCGGGACTCAGGTCCTTGGCGTAAGCCTGCAGCGCGGCGCTGCCGTCCTTGCCCGGCTTGCCGCCCGGGATACGCAGTTCGATCAGCTTCTTGTCGCCGAACAGCGACAAGGCCTGGTTCGCCGCCAGCAGTTCGCCCCATTTGAAGGTGCGCTCCACCGTCAGCACGTCGCGTTCGGTGTGGCCGGCCGCGCGGGCGGCGCGGCGGATCTTGTCGGCGGCCTCCAGCGCGAGCAGGTGCTCGTCGCTGGTGATCACGTACAGCGGCGCCAGGCCTTTCGACAGATGGCCTTCGAGCGCCTCAAGCCGCAATTGCATCGTGCTGTCCTGCTCCGCTCGTCAAGCCTTGATCGCCGCCAGGCGGCGGATGATCTGCTGCACCAGGTCGGACTGCATGTCGCGGTACAGCAGCGCTTCCTCGCCTTCCTTGGCCAGCACGACTTCCTCGCTGAACGTGAGGTTGCGGTGCAGGGTGATCTCGGTCGGTCCCAGCAGCAGGTTGCCGCTGGCGTCGCGCACCTGGAACACCACCGTGTAGCTGAGCAGGTACTCGCGCACCCGGCCCAGGTTGTTCAGTGACAGGACCGCCTTGTTGCGCGCCTCGGAGACGACTTCGAAGCGCGCCTGCGCCCCTTCCGCCTTGGTCACGATGGTAACGTTGTCGATCGCACGCAGGTTGCGTTTCAACTCGTTGCCAAGCGACGAAGCTTCGCCGAAGCCGAGATGGATGGTCTGGAACGGCATGTTGTAAGAGCCGTTCGAGCCGCGCAGCTTGAAACCGCAGGCGGCCAGGCTGGAAACCAGCAACAGCGCGCACACGGCGCGCATCAGGGAAGGAAAGGATGCGCGCATGGGTTACACCACGATGTTGACGAGTTTGCCGGGCACGACGATGACCTTCTTCGGCGTGCCTTCCACGAACTTCTGTACCGCTTCCGAGGCCAGCGCCGCCGCCTCGACGGCAGCCTTGTCGGCTTCCTTCGGTACCTTGACCGAGCCGCGCAGCTTGCCGTTCACCTGGATCATCATCTCGATCTCGGCCTGCTCCAGCGCGGCCGGGTCGACCTGCGGCCACTGCACGTCGAGGATGTCGCCGTGCGCTTTCGCGTAGCCGAGTTCCTGCCACAGCGCGTGGGTGATGTGCGGCGCCACTGGGTTCAGGATGCGCAGGAAGATCGACAGGCCTTCGGCGATCACGCTGTCGCCGGCCGGGCCTTCGGCCAGTTTCGCCTGCTCCAGGGTGTTGAGCATCTTCATGCAGGCCGACACCACGGTGTTGTACTGGATGCGCTTCAGGTCGTAGTCGGCCTGCTGCAGGATCTTGTGCACTTCGCGGCGCAGCGTCTTGTGCGCTTCGTCCAGGGTCGCGGCGCCATCGGTGTTACCCAGCGCGGCGGCGATGCGGCTTGAGTGCGCATAAGCGAAGGCCCAGACGCGGCGCAGGAAGCGGCTCGCGCCTTCGACGCCGCTGTCCGACCACTCCAGGGTCTGTTCCGGCGGCGAGGCGAACATGGTGAACAGGCGCGCGGTGTCGGC
Source organism: Massilia sp. IC2-278 (assembly GCF_020708045.1). Taxonomy (GTDB): domain Bacteria; phylum Pseudomonadota; class Gammaproteobacteria; order Burkholderiales; family Burkholderiaceae_D; genus Telluria. Next base: position 20,225 of record NZ_JAJFES010000014.1, on the reverse strand, counting down.
GCCGTACTGCTCGATCTGCGCTTGCGGGTCGATGCCGTTGTTCTTCGACTTCGACATCTTTTCGGTGCCGCCGATTTCCACTTTTTCGCCGTCGGCCTTCAGTACGGCGCTTTGCGGGCGGCCCTTGTCGTCGAAAGTGAGTTCCACGTCGGCCGGGTTGTACCAGGTCTTCTTGCCGGCCGCGTCTTCGCGGTAGTAGGTCTCGTTCAGCACCATGCCCTGCGTGAGCAGGTTGACGAAGGGCTCGTCGAACTTCACCAGGCCGAAGTCGCGCATGACCTTGGTCCAGAAGCGCGCGTACAGCAGGTGCATGACGGCGTGTTCGATGCCGCCGATGTACTGGTCCATCGGCATCCAGTAATCGTTGCGCGCGTCGACCATGGCGTCGTTCGAGCCCGGCGAGGTATAGCGCATGTAGTACCACGACGAATCGATGAACGTGTCCATCGTGTCGGTCTCGCGGCGTGCGGGCTTGCCGCATTTCGGGCAATCGCACTTCAGGAACGCTTCGTCCTTGTTCAGCGGGTTGCCGGTGCCGTCCGGGACCAGGTGTTCGGGCAGTACGACCGGCAAGTCTTTTTCCGGCACCGGGACCACGCCGCACTCGCCGCAGTGGATCATCGGGATCGGCGTGCCCCAGTAGCGCTGGCGCGAGATGCCCCAGTCGCGCAGGCGGAAGGTGACCTTCTTGTCGCCCAGTTCCTGGGCCGCGAGGTCGCCCGAGACCGCGTTCACGGCCGCGGTGTAGTCCAGGCCGTCGTACTTGCCGGAGTTGATGGTGCGGCCGGTTTCCTTGTCGCCGTACCACTCGTGCCAGGCATCCAGAGAATATTCCTGGCCTTCGACAGCGACCACCTGCTTGATCGGCAGATCGTATTTCTTGGCGAATTCGAAGTCGCGCTCGTCGTGGCCCGGCACGCCCATCACGGCGCCGTCGCCGTAGGTGATCAGGACGTAGTTGCCGACCCAGACCGGCACCTGCTCGCCGGTCACCGGGTGGGTGACGGACAGGCCGGTCGGCATGCCCTTCTTTTCCATCGTCGCCATGTCGGCTTCGATGACGGAACCGAGCTTGCATTCGGCGATGAAGGCCTGCAGTTCCGGGTTGTTTTTCGCAGCGTGCTGGGCCAGCGCGTGTTCCGGCGCCACGGCGCAGAAGGTCACGCCCATGATGGTGTCGGCACGGGTGGTGAAGACGTACAGCTTGCCGTCGTTGATCAGCTCACCGGCATCGTCCATGATCACGTGCGGGAAGGCGAAGCGCACGCCGGTCGACTTGCCGATCCAGTTGGCCTGCATGATGCGCACGCGCTCCGGCCAGCCCGGCAGCTTGTTGTCGACAAAATCCAGCAGCTCGTCGGCGTACTCGGTGATGCGCACGTAGTACATCGGGATTTCGCGCTTCTCGATCGGCGCGCCCGAACGCCAGCCCTTGCCGTCGACGACCTGCTCGTTGGCCAGCACGGTCTGGTCGACCGGGTCCCAGTTCACGGTGCCGGTCTTCTGGTAGATGATGCCTTTTTCCAGCATCTTCAGGAACATCCACTGGTTCCACTTGTAGTATTCCGGCTTGCAGGCGGTCATTTCGCGCGACCAGTCGATGGCCAGGCCCATCGACTCCATCTGCCCGCGCATGTGGGCGATGTTCGAATAGGTCCACTCGGCCGGCGGTACGTTGTTCGCCATCGCCGCATTCTCGGCCGGCATGCCAAAGGCGTCCCAGCCCATCGGCATCAGCACGTTGTAGCCGTTCATCCGCAGGTAGCGGTACATCACGTCGTTGATCGTATAGTTGCGCACATGGCCCATGTGCAGCTTGCCGGATGGGTAAGGCAGCATCGAGCAGGCGTAGTACTTGCCTTTCGGGAAACGTGGGTCGTTCTCGACGGCTTTGTAGGCGTCGATCGACTTCCAGTACGCCTGGGCGGCCTGTTCAACTTCGGCTGGACTATATTTATCTTGCATGATGTTCTGCGGAAGAATATTGGAGGGTGAGCAGGACATTATACTGGTTCATCTTGCACTGCGGCGTGGTTGGCGGCACCACCCCGCGTGAGTGACCAATTACCCCTGGAGGCAAGCCAGCTGCGTTATTTCGATGCGGCGCAATGGGCGTAATCGGTATCGAACCAGCCCGCAGGACGGCAGGTTCCATCCAGCACCGCCCGCACCCGGGCCAGGCGCAAGGCGTACGCGGTGGGTTCGCGCTCCGGGTGGTAAGCGTTCGGCGCCTTGATCATGGCGACCAGGCCGGCGCTCTCGGCATCGTCCAGCTGGGCCAGCGGTTTGCCGAAATAGGCCTGGGCGGCTTGCGCCAGGCCGCGCACCTGCTGCCGGTTGTGGCGGCCCATGTAGACCGACTGCACGTACATCGCCAGCTGCCGCTCCTTCGGCATGCGGGCGTCCAGCACCAGCGCCGTGATGTCGCGGCCGAAGTCGACGCGCTTGCAGCAGTCGAAGACGCGGCGGTAGAAGCGCTGCAGCAGGCCTTTCGTTCCATCCAGCTGCGGGCCTTCGAGGAAGAACTCGCGCGCCAGTGCGGAGGAAATCGTGGCCACGCCCTGCCCTTCGGCCAGGCTCAGGCCGTGGTGCGAATAGAAGGTGGGGTCTTCGATGCGCAGCAGGATGGCGACCTGGCGCGGCGACAGCGCGGCTGGTGCGCTGTCTTGCGGCCAGCGCGCCAGCAGATCGTCGAACGCAGCGGCGGCCCAGCCGGCGGCGATGGCGAGGTAGAGAACCAGCGCCGCCAGCAGCGCCAGCAAAACTTTGGCGAGGCGCTTCATGGCGCCCTGGCCACGTCGGGATAGGCTCCCAGGGTCGCGATCTCGCGCAGGAAGCCTTGCTCGATGTAGCCGGGGATCTTGCCGAACTCGCCGAGCACGCGGGCGCGGAATTCGTCGTGCTCGTGCCAGCGCTCGGTGGGCAGGCCGAAATAGTTCACGGGATGGGCGGAGACGCGCGGTTCGGGCCAGTGGCGCGCCAGGGTCATCAGGTAGCGGCGCATGGCGCAGACCTTGCCGATGACCAGCAGGCTGTCGATGCGTTCCAGGCCGATTGTCTCGGCGACTTTGGCGCGGCCGAGGAGTACGTTTTCGCCGGTGTTGGTGGCGGCGGGTTCCAGGATCAGGATGGACTCGGGGATGCCCAGCTGGAGCAGGCGCTCGGCGATGACCAGGGCTTCGGGGTGGGGATTGCCGCCGGTGGGACCGCCGGAGACCAGCAGGCGCTGGAACATGCCGGCTTGCCAGAGGGCGTGGGTGTCGAGGCAGAATGCGTCGACACCGTGGCGGGTGCCGAACAGGAAGCCGAGCGTCGAGGGCTGGGCCGGCAGGGTGGGCATGACGTAGCGGGAGATGCGCAGGAGGTCGTCGGCGGTCATGGCCATGTGCGGTGGTAGGAGAACCTCGTTACGTCTTCAACAGTACGTGGAGCTGCTGCTGCCCTGTTATTGGTGTGCTCGATCCGCGTGGGCACAGGTGCCCACCCTACGGGTATTGTTCCGGGCCGTTTGCAAGCAAAAGGCGGTATTGCTCCGGACCGTTTGCGGGCAAAGGTGGGAGACAACGACGGTGCTTTTTAGCGCAGCACCAGCTTCAGGGCCGGCTTTTCGCCGTAGTCTTCATAGCGCTCGTTGATGCCGCCGACGCAGTAGGCGATTTCCTCGACCAGGTCGGGCAGGCGCGCCTGCAGGGCCGCGCCGTCGGTGATGACGATCTCCAGCACTTCGTTCGGCTTCAGGCGGAACGCCGTCATGTTTTCGTCGTCGCGCAGGTAGCTCAGGCAGTCGACCCAGGCGTCGATGGTGTCGGCGTAGTTTTCCGGGAAGCCGAAGGCGCGGCGGCTCTCCCCATGGAAGGCCGCTTCGTCGACGATCGCGGCGCCGTTCAGTTGGACGCTGGCCATGTCAGCCCTTCAAACCCAGCACGTCCTGCATGTCATACAGGCCGTTGGCTTTGTCGGCGATGAAGCGCGCGCCGCGCAGGGCGCCGTGGGCGTAGGTGACGCGGCTGCTGGATTTGTGGGTAATCTCGATGCGCTCGCCGGTGCCGGCGAACAGTACGGTGTGGTCGCCGACGATGTCGCCGCCGCGCACGGTGGCAAAGCCGATTGTCGACGGGTCGCGCTCGCCGGTCACGCCTTCGCGGCCATACACGGCGCAGTCCTTCAGGTCGCGGCCCAGGGCGTCGGCAATGACCTCGCCCATCTTCAGCGCGGTACCCGAAGGCGCGTCGACCTTGTGGCGGTGGTGGGCCTCGATGATCTCGATGTCGTAGCCTTCGGCGAAGCTCTTCGCCGCCATTTCCAGCAGCTTGAGGGTGACGTTCACGCCCACGCTCATGTTCGGCGCGAACACGACCGATACCTTCTCGGCGGCGGCGCGGATCGCTTCCTTGCCGGCCTCGTCGAAACCGGTGGTGCCGATCACGACCTTGATGCCGTTGGCAGCGCAGTACTCCAGGTGCTTGAGGGTGCCTTCGGGACGGGTGAAATCGATCAGGCAATCGGCGCCGGCCAGCGCGCGCTCGAATTCGGAGTGGATCACCACGCCGGTCAGCTGGCCCGAAAAGGCGCCGGCGTCGCTGCCGATGAAGGGCGAACCGGCGACGTCGAGGGCGCCGGACAAGGTGGCGTCGGGCGCGGCGGCGATGGCCTCGATCAGCATGCGGCCCATGCGCCCGCTGGCGCCGGCAACCGCGATTTTCAATTGCGTCATGACGTACTAATTACTGGATGTTGGAATTGGTCGGCGACGCAGGCGTCACCGGGGCCACGGCGCGGGTCGGCGCGTTTTTCTTCGGGAACTTGGTCGGGCCGGCGATGCGGTCGATGTACTCGCGCTCGGTCGGCAGATTGCCGCCGTCGAAACGCTCGACGACATTGTCCTTGAAGTAGACGGTGACGCGGCTGGTGGTCAGCTCGCCGTCGCCGCGCGCCAGGTAGAAGGGGAAATCCCAGCGGTCGGCGTGGAACATGTCGGCGATCATCGGCGAGCCGAGCAGGAAGCGCACCTGGTCGCGGGTCTGGCCCGGCTTCAGCTGGGCCAGCATTTCCTGCGACACGAAGTTGCCCTGCTGGATGTCGGGACGGTAGGGCGAGAAGACCCAGAGGAATTTCTGCAGCTTGCTCACCTGGGTCGTTTGCGCGCCGGAATTTGCCAGGGAGGCCGCCTTGTCGGCGTCGGCTGCCACGGCTGCCGCGTCGGTGCTTGCCGGTGCAGCAGGCCGGGTCTGGTTACGCCAGGATGCGCAGCCGGACAGCAACAGCGTGCATGCGAGGCCCGCGGCGAGCGCAGCCCGGACCTTAAAACTGTGAACAACGGCATCGGTGACACGCATAAGTAACCTCAAAACGTTTAAGCGGGAGCTTCCAAAACGCTATATCATAAAGCACTCCGCCCATCTACGAGTAACAAACATGAGTAACAAACCCACCGACCTGAAGGCGAGCGGCCTGAAGGCTACCCTGCCACGCCTCAAGATCCTGGAAATCTTCCAGAACAGCGAAGTGCGGCACCTGACGGCGGAAGACGTCTACAAGATCCTGCTGGCCGACAACATGGACGTTGGCCTGGCGACGGTGTACCGCGTCCTGACCCAGTTCGAGCAGGCCGGCCTGCTGAACCGCAACCACTTCGAAACCGGCAAGGCCATCTACGAGCTGAATGCCGGCTCGCACCACGATCACCTGGTCTGCCTGGACTGCGGCCATGTCGAGGAATTCTTCGACGAGGAAATCGAATCGCGCCAGAACAAGATCGCCGTCGAACGCGGCTTCAAGATCGCCGAGCACGCACTGGCCATCTACGGCAATTGCATCAAGACGGCCTGCCCTCATCGCGGGAACAATTGATCGCGCAATTGCGATAGCAACAACAAGAAACGGCGCCGCGGCGCCGTTTTTTTATCGTAGATCTTTTTTACGCCGTTTTACACCTGTCAGGAATGGCTCAGCGCATTCGACAGCAATTTCGCCGTGATGTCGACGATCGGGATCACGCGCTCGTAGGCCATGCGCGTGGGCCCGATCACGCCCAGGGTGCCGACGATCTTGCCGTTCACCTCGTAGGGTGCGGTGACCACGCTCATTTCGTCCATCGGCACCAGCTTCGATTCGCCGCCGATGAAGATCTGCACGCCGCCGGCGCGGCTGGAAACGTCGAGCAGCTGCATCAGGCCGGTCTTCTGCTCGAACATCTCGAACATCTGGCGCAGCGAGCTCATGTTCGACGACAAATCCGACACCGACAGCAGGTTGCGCTCGCCGGCAATCACCATGTCCTCGCCCTCGGCCATGGCTTCGCTGCCGGCTTCCACCGCCACCTGCATCAGGCCGCCGATGTCCTCGCGAAGCTGGCGCAATTCGCCGGTCAGGCGGGTGCGCACCTCGTCGAAGGAGAGGCCGGCGAAGTTCTGGTTCAGGTAATTGGCCGACTGCACCAGCTGGGCCGGCGTGTAGTCGGCCTCGGTAAGCAGCAGGCGGTTCTGGACGTCGCCGCGCGGGTCGACGATGACGAGCAGGATGCGCTTTTCCGACAGGCGCAGGAATTCGATCTGCTGGAACACCGATTCGCGGCGCGGGCTCTGCACCACGCCGGCGAACTGCGTCAGCGAGGACAGCATCTGCGCCGCATTCGCGATGACCTTCTGCGGCTGGCAGGCCGGCAGGCGCATGCGCTCGGCGTCGACGCCGCCCTCGCCCAGGTGCTGCACGGTGAGCAGGGTATCGACGAACAGGCGGTAGCCGCGCGGCGTGGGCACGCGTCCGGCGGAGGTATGGGGACTGGCGACATAGCCCATCTCTTCGAGGTCGGCCATGATGTTGCGGATCGTGGCCGGCGACACGTCCAGGCCCGAGATCTTCGACAGCGCGCGCGACCCGACCGGCTGGCCGTCGGCGATGTAGCGCTCGACCAGGGCTTTCAGCAGGGTTTGGGCACGGGTATCAAGTTGCATAAGGCAGAGGCAAGGGCAGAAGCGAAAGCGGAAGAGGATCGGAAGCGATGCGCTTCCATTATGCACCTTTGGCAGGCGGCTGTGCAGTTGGCCGCGCAGTCAGCCGCGCAGTCAGCCACGCATTCAGCCGAATTCGTGTCTGAGCCAGGCAATCAGTTCGTCGAAGTTCGCCACGATCGCGTCCGGCGCCACGCCCTCTTCCAGGTGGCGGCGGCTGGCGGTGCGGTTCATCCACACGCCGCGCAGCCCGGCGCGCTGGGCGCCCTGCACGTCCAGGATCAGATCGTCGCCCACGTACACCGCTTCGTGCGGGGCAACGCCGAGCGCCGCGCAGGCGGCATGGAAGATCGCCGGGTCCGGCTTGGCGCGGCCGAATTGCGGGGCCGACACCGAGGCCTGGAAATGGTGGGCCAGGCCGATGGTCTGCAAATCGGCATTGCCGTTGGTGACCGCGCCGAGCAGCACCCGGCTCTTCAGGCGCAGCAGGCCCGGCAACACGTCGTCGTAGGGCGTCACGGCATTCCGGGCCGCGAAGAACTCGACCATCGCCAGTTCCACCTTGGCCGTGTCTTCTCCCGCCTGCTCGAACGCGGCCAGCAGCCCGGCGCGGCGCAGGGCGCCCAGGTCGAGCTGGAATTCCGGGCGGCTGGCCAGCAGTTCCAGGCGCGCCTGACGCAGGCTGTCGATGGTGAAGCGCTGGGCCACGCGCGGGGCGTTGCTGGACAGCCAGGCGAACAGGGTCTGCTCGGCCTGCAGGATCACGGGAGCGATCGGCCACAGGGTGTCGTCCAGGTCGAACAGGACGGCGCGCGGCCAGGGCCGGCGCGCTTGCGTCGTGGCAGGCTGCGGGGCGGGCTTCAAATCAGGCTTCAATTCGGGCTTCAAGGCGGCATCGGGGCGAAAAGAGGGTGAGCCGAGCATAGCGAGGGCGGCCGCGAAATGCAAACGCGCGCCGTGCGCAGCCCCGTCGTTACACCGTGATACAAACGGCGATGAGCCCGGGCCTTGTCAAATGCTCTAAAATGATGGGCAAACTTCCAGCTTCGACGCGGCACGGACGCCGTCGCGCGTCTTGTCCAGTTCCCTTTTATTTGGAGAAATTATGATTCGTTCCCCCCTGCGTGCCGGTGTCGCGCTGGCTTGCGCGTTGAGCCTGTCCGCCTGCGGCGGCGGCGACGGTGAGTTCTACCTGGGCGGCAGCATTGTCAACAACACGGCGGAAGGCCTTATTCTGACGAATAACGGCGGCTCCGACTATGCAGTGCCCGCCGGCGCCACCACCTTCTTCTTCCCCGACTTGGTCGATGCCGATTCCTCGTACCGGGTCGAGGTCAAGCAGGCGCCGAGCAATGCCGAGAAGTGCGAGGTCATTTCGCCCACCGGCGTCGGCCGCGCCACCTTCAACATCAACACGATCGAGATCGTCTGCACGCTGAAGTCGAAGCCCCTGAACGTCAACGTGAGCGGCCTGCGCAGCGGCACCCTGGTGCTGGTCAACGGCTCGGTGCGCAAGGATGTCACGGCCAACGGCAGCTTCGAGATGCTGAAGGCCGGCTGGGGCCAGCCTTACGGCGTGACCGTGTACGAGCAGCCGAGCGGCCAGACCTGTACCGTCCAGAACGGTGTCGGCACGGTGCCGAGCGCCGACGAACCGAAAACGATCGACGTCAGCGTGACCTGCGCCTGACGGCTTAACGCATTCCAGGAGATGAATTTGAAGAACACTGTGTTGGCCCGCGCGGGCCTGGCGCTGGTCATGGCCGCGGCCCTGGCTTCCTGCGGTGGCGGCGGCTCGAAGTACACCATCGGCGGCGTCGTCTACGGGCTGCAGTATGGTCCGCTGGTACTCACCACGAACGGCATGGAGGCATCCGTCCAGCCGAACCCGGCGAATACGGCCGCCGAGGTCAAGGACGTCACGTATGCGTTCCCGAACCAGCTCGAGTATGGCGACGTGTATAACGTCATCCTCAAGCAGGTCACCGATGCGTCCGGCAACGTGACCATCCAGCAGCCGCCGCACCAGATTTGCGGACCGGCCAGCAACAGCCGCACCAGCGACACGGCAGGACGCCTGTCGGTGATCAGCGCCGACTTCGTCTGCCAGCTGGTGGCGCCGACCATCGGCGGCAAGGTCAAGGGCCTGGGCGCCGGCACCCTGGTGCTGAACAACGGCAGCGACAGTCTCGTGTCGATTCCCGCGCCGACCCCGGCCGCGACCCCGCCGGCCGACATCGCCTACGTCTTCCCGGTGGCGGTTACCTACAACAGGACCTATGGCGTGACGGTCCAGACCAATCCCGCAGGCTATACCTGCACCGTCGCCAATGCCACCGGCACGATGGGCGACGACCCGGTCTCGAACATCGACGTTACCTGCGTCGCCAACCCGACCTGAGACAGATATAGGCTGCGCTGATGACGATCATTCCAAAAGAAAATTGGATTTATATGTTGTAGCGCAGCATAATCCTACCTGTCTCCTCCAACTCTCCTCAGAAAAGAATTGGATTTAAGCCCACCCGCAACGGTGGGCTTTTTTTTGCCCCAGCCGCTCAACCGAGCTTGGTAACCGGCACCAGGCGCTTGCCGCTGACCTTCACGATGGCCATCTTGCCGGTGCTCACCGCCACCATCGATTCCGCGCGCACTTGCGCCTTGTAGCTCTCGGCGCTGGCGTAGGTGCTGACACCCACCAGCAGTGCGGCGACGACGAAGATCGATTCCATGTGTTTGAGGACGTTCATTTCAGGCTCCCTTCGGTTGAGTGGCTGGCCCTTGGCGTTTGCGTTCGGGCTTTCGATGGGAGTAGATTAGCAAGCACCTCGGCCACCTTCCACCGGCCTGCGACGAACTGCAAAAAACGGGCGTCAGAGCGCGCCAGGCGGCGATGTAGCGTGTTTGTGCAGCGCAGTAGCGGGCACTGCAGCGCTTCGGTGAGGGAGAGACGGGAAAGGAGAGCCGCGGCGGCCGCGCGGGCCGCCGGGAAGAAGCTTACTGCACCGGCTTGAGGATGTTCGCCAGCGCCACGTACTGTTCAAGCGACACCGTCTCCGGACGCACGCCCGGGTCGATGCCGGCGTCCAGCAGCTGCTGTTCGGTGAACATGCCGGCCACGCAGTTGCGGATCACCTTGCGGCGCTGCGAGAAGGCTTTCTGCACCACCGCTTCCAGGGTCGGGCCATCGGCCGGCAGCTGGCGCCGGGTCGGCACCATGCGCACGATGGCCGAGTCGACCTGCGGCGGCGGATCGAAGGCGGTAGGCGGCACGATGAACATCAGCGCCATGTCGTAGCGCCATTGCAGCATCACCGACAGGCGGCCATAGGCCTTGGTGCCCGGCTCGGCCACCATGCGCTCGACCACTTCCTTTTGCAGCATGAAGTGCTGGTCCTCGACCAGGTGGGCGAACTCGGCCAGGTGGAACAGCAGCGGGCTCGAGATGTTGTAGGGCAGGTTGCCGACCACGCGCAGCTTTTGCCCTTCCGGCACCGGGATGCTGCCGAAGTCGAACTTCAATGCGTCGCCGGCATGGATCGTCAGCTTTTCGCGCGGGTAGGCCTTTTCCAGGCGCGCCACCAGGTCGCGGTCGAGTTCGACCACGTGCATGTGGTCGAGCTCCTTCAGCAGCAGCGCCGTCATCGCCGCCAGGCCCGGCCCGATCTCGACCATTGCCTCGCCGCGGCGCGGGCCGATGGCGTCGATGATGTTCCCCAGGACGTGGTTATCGGTCAGGAAGTTCTGGCCGAAGCGCTTGCGTGCTACGTGTTTCATTGGTGCTTTCGTTTAGTGTGATGCGGCGCGGCTGGCCGCGACCATGGCGGCGGCGGCGCGGATCGCCTCCTCCATGCTGCCGCAGTCGGCATGGCCCAGGCCTTGCGCCGCCAGGTCGAGCGCGGTGCCGTGGTCGACCGAGGTGCGGATCAGGGGCAGGCCGAGGGTGACGTTGATGCCGCGCCCGAAGGTGGCATGCTTCAGGACCGGCAAGCCCTGGTCGTGGTACATGGCCAGCACGCAGTCGGCATCCCGCAGGTACTTGGGCTGGAACAGGGTGTCGGCCGGATACGGCCCTCGGGCGTCGACGCCGCGCGCCTGGGCCGCCGCCAGCGCGGGTTCGATGACCTCGATCTCCTCGCGTCCCAGGTAGCCGTTTTCCCCGGCATGCGGGTTCAGGCCGGTGACCAGGATGCGCGGCGCGGCGATGCCGAATTTCGTCTTCAGGTCGTGCTGCAGGATATCGAGCACGCGCCCCAGGCCTTCTTGCGTGATCGCGCCCGGCACCTCCTTCAGCGGCAGGTGGGTGGTGGCCAGCGCCACGCGCAGATAGGGTTGATCGTTCCCTGGCTGCCCGGCCAGCATCATCACCACCTGCGGCGTGCCGGTCTTCTCGGCCAGGTATTCGGTGTGGCCGGAAAAGGCGACGCCGGCGTCGTTGATGGTACTTTTTTGCAGCGGCGCGGTGACGATGGCGTCGAACCACCCTGCCCCCACGCCTTCGATCGCGAGGTCGAGCGTGGCCAGCACGGCGCGGCCGTTCTCACGGTCGAGCAGGCCGGGCGTGACATGGGCCGCGAGCGGCACGTCGACCACGGCAAGGCGGTCCTTGCCGAAATGCGGCAGGCCGCCGTTGCGCAGCGCCTGGGTGGACAGGGCCGACAGGCGGATCGCCGGGTCGATCAGGCTGGCCGTGAGCGCGAGGAAGGCAGCGTCGCCCACCAGCACGCAGTTGGCCTGCTCGCGCAGCGCCCAGGCGGCGCGGATCGCGATCTCGGGGCCGATGCCGGCCGGCTCGCCGACCGTGAGCGCCAGGGCCGGACGTGCTGCCTGCATCGTCATGGCCTCAGCCTTCCTCGCGGTACTCGACGTAGGCGCGGTCGCGCACTTCGCGCGCCCAGTCCTCGAAGGCTTCGCCGAGTTTACGCTCGCGGATCACCTGGCGCGCGCGGTTGCGCTCCTTCTGCGCGGTCACGTCTTCGCTCTTGCGCTCGAGGACCTGGATCAGGTGGAAGCCGAACGGGGTCTCGACCACGCCGGACAGTTCGTTAAGCTTCAACGCCGCCATTGCGGTTTCGAATTCCGGCATCACGTCGCCCGGATACAGCCAACCCAGGTCGCCGCCCTTGGATACCGAGCCGTTGTCCTGCGAGTTCTGGCGCGCCATGTCCTCGAAGGTGGCGGCCTTGCTGTCGATCTTGGCCCTGATTTCCTCGAGCTTGCGCTTGACCTCGGCCATCGGCATGGTCGGCGTCGCCTTCATGAGGATGTGGCGCGCGCGGGTCTGCTCGACCACCGCCTGTTCCTGCGCCGCGGCGCTGGCCAGGCTGCGCTTGTCGACCAGCTTCAGGATGTAGAAGCCGACGTTGGTCTTGATGACCGGGGTCACCTGGCCGGCGCTCAGCTTGCGCAGTTCGTTGGTGAAGATCGGCGGCAGGCGGTCGGCCTCGCGCCAGCCGATCGCGCCGCCCTTCAGGGCGTCGCCGGCGTCGGAATAGGTGGCGGCGACCTTGGCGAAGTCGGCGCCGGTGCGCAGCTGGCGCATCACCTCGTCGGCGCGGGCGCGGCGCGCGGCGATCTGCTCGGGCGTGGCGTTGGCCGGGATGCCGACCAGGATCTGGGCGATGTCGACCTCGATGCGGTCGGCGGCGGCGGCCTTTTCGGCGGCCAGGAAGGTGTCGACCTCGGCATCCGACACCTGGATCTTGCTGTCGACCTCGTGCTCGCGCAGGCGCTGCATCATGATCTCGTTGCGGATCTCTTCGCGGAAGGCGGCAAAGGCCATGCCCTCTTTTTCCATCTGGTTGCGCATGTCCTGGACCGACAGCTTCTGGTCCTGGGCGATGCGGCCGATGGCGGCATCGAGCATGCGGTCGTCGACGCGCACGCCCATCTCCTTGGCCAGCTGGACCTGGGCGCGTTCGACGATCATCGCCTCGATCACCTGGCGCTCGAGGTCGGCCTGCGGCGGCAGCTGGGCGTTCTGGGCGCGCATGCGCTGGACGATCTGGGCCACGCGGTTGGTGACTTCGTTGCGGGTGATGACCTCGTCGTTGACGACCACGCGGATGGCGTCGACGACGTTGGCGTTGCTGGATGCCGGCGGCAGGAAGCCGCTGCCCGGATTGGCGGGCGCGGTGCCGGTTGCCGGGGTTGCAGGAGCGCTGGAAGAAGCACTCGCTCCGGCACTGCCTGTGCTCGCAGGAGTTGCCTGGCCAAGGGCCGTGCCGGCCGTGAGCGCGCACAGCAGCGCCGCTGCGAGCTTAAGTTGATGCAAACGGGTAGTACGCATAATCTGGGAAGCACTCATTCAGGTCAAAAATCATCCATGGTCCCGGTCAGCGGCGGCCCACGTTGGTGTTCAGCCGGGTATAGCCGGGAATACTCTTGTAAAACGAGTCGAGCGGGTTGCCCATGCCGAAGCCCGACAGGCCATTCAGCTCGAGCTGGAAGAACACCGGCGTCGAGGTCGACTGGGCCGCCGTCACGAAGCGCTGCGCACCCATCCGGAACACCCAGCAGTCGGCCTTGTATTCGAGGCCGACCAGGCCTTCGAGCACCTTGTGGTCCTGCAGCGAATAGCTGACCCGGCCGACGCCGAACCAGCGCGTCGACAGCGGCCACTGGGCCGAGATGTCGGCATTCCGGAAGCTGTCGCGCACGTAGCGGTACTCGGCGTTGAGCACCTTCAGCATGCCCGGGCTCCAGCGCAGGCCGTAGTTACGGCTGTACACGCTCGAACTCGTCGCGTCGTATTGTACGCTGGCGTCGACGTTCAGGCTCTCGACGATGCGGCCCGACGCCGCCAGCAGCAGGTCGGAGCGGTCCTTGCGGTTCTGGTCCGCGCGGCCCGAGGTCTGCACCCGCGGCTCGGTGAAATAGAAACGCTGGCCGACGGCCAGGCGCAGGCGCTCGGCGCCGCTGCCCTCGATGTAGCGCGACACCAGGGCTGCGGTCAGCTGGTTGGCGTCGGAGATGCGGTCGCTGCCGACGTAGCGGTTTTCGCTGAACAGCTGGGCGTAACTGAAGCCGCTTTCGCCGGTGTCGAACAGCGGGAATTCATCCTGGTTCTTGTAGGGCGTGCGTACGTAGAACAGGCGCGGTTCCAGGGTTTGGGTGGCGGCGGTGCCGAGCAGTGAGGTTTCGCGCTCGAACACCATGCCGGCATCGAGCGAGAAGGTCGGCAGGACGCGCGACAGATCGGTACGGCGCCCGTCGTTGCTGTCCATATCGTACTTGCTGGCATGAAGCATCAGCTTCGGCGTAATGTAGTAGCCGGGGCGCACCCAGGGGTAGCTTGCCTGCGACATCACCACCGCGCGGTTGCCGCTGTTCCAGACCGAGTGCGTGAAGCGGGTCGCCTCGGCGTCAACCGACCAGTCGAAACCGTTGACGTCGAAGCGGCCGGTATGGAAGCTGAACTGCGGCATGCGCGCATACGGACGCGGAATCGTCAGCCCCGGATTGGTGGCCGCGGCCGGCTCCTGCAGCACCTGGAAGTTTTGGGCGCGCAGCGACATGTTCCAGAACTCGGTGATGTAGGTGGTGGACGCCTCGCGCACCAGCTGGCGCTCGGCGCTGGTCGAGACCGAACGCGAGAAGTCGCTCAGGTACTGGTCGTCGGACGCGCCGTGCAGGTTCCAGCCGAAGGACCATGCCGGGCTGAGCTGCTGGTTGTGCAGCGAATCGACCAGCCAGCGGTCGGTCTTGGTGATGCGGTCGTTGCGCAGGTACTCGAAGTGGGTCTCGCCGCTGTAAGGACCGCGGCTGGTGGTGCCGAGGTAGCGTCCGGTCGCGCCCAGCTGCAGGCCGCGGTCGAACATCATGCGCGGGAACACCGTCAAATCGCGGTTCGGCGCGATATTGAAATAGTACGGCACCATGACCTCGGTCTTGCCCTTCGAGCCGGCGCCGATCGAGGGCGGCAGCCAGCCCGAACGGCGCGCGCCCGACAGCGAGAACGACAGCGCGGGCGTGCCGAGGATGGGCACGTTCTTGAAGTAGACGATGGTCTTGCCGGCGATGCCGACGTCGCGCCCGGAATCCAGGCGCAGCGTGCTCGACTTCAGGTACCAGTCGGGGTTCGTGCCCTGGCAGGTGCTGTAGGTGCCGTCGACCACGAGGGCCTGGTCTTCGCCGAGGAAGTCGATGCGGTCGGCACGGCCCTGGGCGTTGTTCATCTGCAGCTGGTATTCCGGATTCAGGAACCAGCCGCGCCCGCTCTCCAGGTTCAGCTGCAGCGAGTCGCCCTGGTAGCGGTCGCCGAAACGCCATAGATTCACATTGCCGTTGGCCGTGACCTCGTCTTCGACCAGGCGGTAACAGGCCGTGTCGGCCGTCATCTTCGTCTGGCCGCGCGTGATCTCGACGTCGCGGTCCAGGGTGATCTCACGGTCGGGACGGCCGCCGATCTCCTCGGCGCGTACGGTGACGGGAAGATCGTTTTCGTCTGCACGGGGCGTGGCCGGCGCGGTTTGCGCATGCAAGGGCCCCGAGGCCATGGTAACGAGCGCGGAAAAGGCAACTGCCTGCCGCGGCGGGAATGGTAGGGCCGTAAACCAGCTCATGGAATCCTGGGCTGCACCATAAAGGGCGATTTTTTAGATTGAATCCCTTATTATATGGGAATTGCCTTCCTCAACCGGTTTTACCTGGACGCTTCATGTCTTCTTTGTATCAAAACACCCCCACTTCTGCCGAGCAGGACGCGCGCCTCGCACTGCTGACCGAATGGCTGGGCTCGCTGAACCTGGTGGAAACCGGTTCGCGCCGCCCGGCATCGACCGATGCCAGCTTCCGCCGCTACTTCCGTCTCGACGTGGCGCCGGCGCTACGCGACAAGTTGGGCGACACCCTGATCGCCATGGATGCGCCGCCCGAGCGCGAGAACGTCCCAGCCTTCATCCACGTCCAGGGCCTGCTGCAGGAAGCCGGCGTCACCGTGCCGAACATCGTCGCGCGCGACGTCGAACGCGGCTTCCTGCTGCTGTCCGACCTCGGCACCACCACCTACCTGCAGCGCCTCGATCCAGACAATTCCGCCTTCATGTATTCGGACGCGGTCGACGCCCTGATCAAGTTCCAGCTGCACAGCCAGCCCGGCGTGCTGCAGGAATTCGACCGCGCCTTCGTGCTGCGCGAAATGAATTTGTTCCCCGAGTGGTACCTGGGGCGCCACCTGGGCGTTACGCTCTCCGAGGCGCAGCAGGCCCAGCTGGATAAAGTCTTCGAGACCATCACCTCGAACGTGCTGGCCCAGCAGCAGGTCTTCATGCACCGCGATTTCCACTCGCGTAACCTGATGTTCCTCGACGCCGGCAACCCGGGCGTGCTCGACTTCCAGGACGCCGTGTACGGCCCGGTCACCTACGACCTGGCCTCGCTGCTGCGCGACGCCTACATCCAGTGGGACGAAGAGATCGTGCTCGACTGGGTCGTGCGCTACTGGCAAAGCGCCAAGCAGGTCGGCCTGCCGGTGAACCCGGACATCGACGCCTTCTACCGCGACTTCGAGTTCATGGCCCTGCAGCGCCACCTGAAGATCCTGGGTATCTTCTGCCGCCTGAACTACCGCGACAGCAAGGCCATCTACATGGGCGATCTGCCGACCGTGCTCGACTACGTGCGCAAGACCGCCAACCGCTACACCGAACTCAAGCCCCTGCTGCGCCTGCTCGACAGCGTCGACGCATTCGGCGACGGCAAGGCGCCGCAAGTCGGCTACACCTTCTGAGCGCCTTTCCAGGAACACCCATGAAAGCCATGATCTTCGCCGCCGGCCGCGGCGAGCGCATGCGTCCGCTGACGGACACCTGCCCGAAACCCCTGCTCAAGGTGCGCGGCCGTCCGCTCATCGTCTGGCACGTGCTGAACCTGGTGCGCGCCGGGATCACCGACATCGTCATCAACCACGCCCACCTCGGCCACATGATCGAGGACGAGCTGGGCGACGGCAGCAAGTACGGCGCGCGCATCGTGTATTCGCACGAGCCGAAGGCGCTGGAAACGGCCGGCGGCATCGCGAATGCGCGCCACCTGCTGGGCGAGGAACCCTTCCTCGCCATCTCCGGCGACATCTACGCGCCCTACTTCGACTTCTCGCAGGTGCTCGACGCCCTGCCCGACCGCGACATGCTGGGCCAGCCGATTCCCGTTGAAAAACGCGACATCGCCTGGCTCTACCTGACGCCGAACCCCTGGCACAACCCGGAAGGCGACTTCGGGCTGAACATGTACTCGCTGACCAACGACGGCAACCCGAAGTGGAACTTCGCGAACATCGGCGTCTACCGGCCCGAGATGTTCGACGGGATCGCCCCGGGCGAAGTGATGCGCATCGGCCCGCTGATGCGCACCTTCATCGAGCAGGGACGCATCGGCGGCGAAATCTACAACGGCCCCTGGGTGAACGTCGGCACGGTCGAGCAGCTCGAGGAGCTGAACGCGCCGCTGGCGAAAAAGGCCGGCGCGTGAATCCCTACGCCGCACGCCGCGCCCACCTGGCCCTGGCCATGGAGCCGGGCGCGGTGGCGGTGCTGGCCACCGCGCCGGAAGCGCTGCGCAATGCCGACAGCGAATATCCCTACCGCCACGACAGCTATTTCTATTACCTGAGCGGGTTCACCGAACCGGAAAGCGTGCTGGTGCTGGTGGCGGCGCGCGGCGACCTGCCTGCGCGTTCCATCCTGTTCTGCCGCGAGAAGAACGTCGAACGCGAGACCTGGGAAGGTTTCCGGTATGGCCCGGCCGCGGCGCGCGAGGCCTTCGGCTTCGACGAGGCGTTTCCGATAGCCGAACTCGACGCCCAGATGGCAAGGCTGCTGGCCGACGTGCCGGCCGTGTACTACGCGAACGCGCGCGATGCCGCTTTTGACGCGCAGGTGGCCGGCTGGCTGAAGGCAGTGCGTGGGCAATCGCGCAGCGGCGTCGTGGCGCCGTCCCGTATCCAGCATTTGCTGCCCCTGCTCGACGAGATGCGCCTGCTGAAGGACGCGAGCGAACAGGCGCTGATGGAAAAATCGGCGCGGATCGCCGGCGCCGCCCACCTGCGCGCCATGCGTGCCGCCAGGGCCGGCATGTTCGAGTACGAGATCGAAGCCGAGCTGCTCTACGAATTTCGCCGTAACGGCGCGCAGTTCCCGGCCTACACGCCCATCGTGGCCAGCGGCGCGAACGCCTGCATCCTGCACTACAACACCAACAATGCCCGGACCCGCGACGGCGACCTGGTGCTGATCGACGCCGGCTGCGAGTTCGACAGCTATGCCTCCGACATCACGCGCACCTTCCCGATGAATGGCGTGTTCAGCGCGCCGCAACGGCAGCTGTACGAACTGGTGCTGCGCGCCCAGGATGCGGCGCTGGCGGCGATCCGCCCGGGCCGGCCCTACAGCGACTTCCACGAAGCCGCGGTGAACGTGCTGGCCGAGGGCATGCTCGACTTCGGCCTGCTCGACCGGGCGAAATACGGCAACGTCGAGAACGTGCTGGCCGAGCGTGCCCATGCCCGCTTCTACATGCACGGCACCGGCCACTGGCTGGGCCTGGACGTGCACGACGCCGGCGCCTACCGCGACCTGGCGCTTGAAGGCAAGCCTTCGCGGCTTCTTGCGCCGGGCATGGCGCTGACGGTGGAGCCGGGCATCTACGTGCGCCCGGCGCCGGACGTGCCAGAGGCATTCTGGAACATCGGCATCCGCATCGAGGACAACGTGATCGTGGGCGAAGCGGGCGCGCGGGTAATATCGGGGGCGGCGCCGAAAACGGTGGCGGACATTGAAGCTGCGATGCGCGAAGCCCTGATGGGAGGACAATGATGGAACAGCACCAGGATCATTATGACGTGGCGATCTGCGGCGCCGGCCCGGTGGGCCTGGCCCTGGCGGCCCTGCTGGCGCGGCGTGGCATCGCCGGCAAGCGCATCGTCCTGATCGATGCGCGCGCGCTCGGCCAGTCGATTTCCGACCCGCGCTCGATCGCGCTGGCCTGGGGTAGCCGCATGCTGCTGGAAGAAGTCGGCGCCTGGCCCTTCCCTTCCACGCCCATCCACAGCATCCACGTCTCGCGCCGCGGCCACCTGGGCCGCAGCCTGATGGACCGTGCCGAGCACAGGCTCGATGCGCTGGGCTACGTCACCCGCTACGGCGAGGTGGTCGATGCGCTGGCGCGCGCGGTGGACGCGGCCGGCGTCGAGGTGATCCGCCCGGCGCGCGTGGCCTCGCTGGCCGAGGACGGCGGCCAGGTCACCCTGGCGCTGGACGATGGCCGCACCCTCACAGCCCAGGTGGCGGTGGGCGCCGAAGGCGGTGTGTTCGGCCAGCAGGAAGACAAGAAGCAGACGCGCGACTATGGCCAGCATGCCGTGATCGCGCGCGTGGCCGCCAGCAGCCCGATCCCGCATCGCGCCTTTGAGCGATTTACCGATGAGGGGCCGCTGGCCCTGCTGCCGCAGGAAGGCGCGGATGGCTTGCAGTACGCGCTGGTCTGGTGCGTGCAGCCGGAACGTGCTGCTTCCTTGCAGGCGATGGAAGAAAGCCGCTTCCTGGCCGAACTGGGCGAGGCTTTCGGCGGGCGCCTGGGGCGCTTCACCAAGGTGTCGGCGCGCCTTGCGTATCCGCTCGGCCTGAACGCGGAGGCCCACGCCACCACGCGCACCGTCGCCATCGGCAATGCGGCGCAGACCCTGCACCCGGTGGCCGGCCAGGGCCTGAACCTGGGCCTGCGCGACGCCGCCGTGCTGGCGCGCCTGCTGGCACGCTGCCCGGGTCCCGAAGCCATCGGCCGCTTCCTCGACGAACGCGCGCAGGACCGCAAGCTCACCATCGCCCTTACCGACACCATGGCGCGCGCCTTTGTCGGCAGCGGCCCGCTGCAATCGGTGCTCGGGCTGGGGCTGGCGACGCTCGATGCGGTGAAGGCGGCGCGCACGCTGCTGGCCGAGGTCATGATGTATGGGCGGCGCGGCGGGTCGTCGTTTTTGCCGCATCGGCAGAACTGACGCTGCCGGCCTGGGGTTGCTTTTGTAGGGTGGGCCGGGCCGCGCAAGGCACCTGTGCCCACGCGGTCTCATCGCATGCGCCTATGCGCCATTTGCAATTAATGGAATGCCAGCATGGCGGCATTTTTAAAAGCCGCATCTACATAGAAGGTGGGACAGCGTGGACACAGGTGTCCACCCTACGAACGACATGCCTATAGGTCACGCTATCGTCAATTTTTCTTGACGCGCATATGAATGTCAACTAATCTTGACGCACACTCATCTCCGGAGATGTTCAT
>NZ_JAJFES010000013.1 GCF_020708045.1 Massilia sp. IC2-278 | reverse complement strand
TCTTCTACTGCAACTGGGAAGTAAAGAATATCGATCTACGAATCGACGGCGAGAGCAGCTAGAATAGCCCGGCACATGTGTTACCCATGTCTCTAGCCATGTGTTACCCATGTCCCTGTGCTAAACACCCCTGACCGCTCCACGCTTTCCGTACATTTCGAAATGCAATATCATCATGCCATGCGCAAAATATTGTGGTTCGCAGGATGGTACGTCGGCCTGTCGCTGCTTTCCCTTGCAGGATGGCTGATCATCTCCTACCCCGATCGGCCTTCTTCGCCGCTCGGTTGGGCTTGCGCCTTCCTTCTCATTCTTCCGATCCAACTCGCGTTCGAATGGCTAGGCACCCGCATCTCGGATAATCCACTCGCACGCCGAATCGACACACGCACCAGCGCCAAACAGGTTTCGCTCCTGCGCATCGCCTACTGCCTGGTCATGTTCTGCGGGCTGATCGCGTGCGTGCTGGCGCTGGCTTATGGATGGCGCTTCTTGCAGGCTTACCTCGGCTGGTAAGCCGCTGGGAAATCAGCCGGCTGGCAAGCGATGACGCCGGCCCAGCCTTAATACTCGCGCCGATCCGGCTTGATCTCCTGCAGGATCGTGGTCGCGATTTCCTCGATCGACTTGGTGGTCGACGACAGCCAGCGAATCCCCTCGCGCTTCATCATCACTTCCGCCTCGTTCACCTCATAGCGGCAATTCTCGATCGACGCATATTTACTGCCTGCGCGCCGCTCGTTGCGAATTTCGGTCAGGCGTTCCGGTGTGATCGTCAGCCCGAACAATTTATGCTTGAAAGGCGGCAGCGAGGACGGCAGCTTGCCGCGCTCGAAATCGTCGGGAATCAGCGGGTAGTTCGCCGCCTTGATCCCGTATTGCATGGCCAGGTAGAGCGAGGTCGGCGTTTTACCGGAGCGCGACACGCCGACCAGGATCACATCCGCCTCGGCCAGGTTCTTGTGCGATTGTCCGTCGTCGTGCGCCAGCGAGAAGTTGATGGCCTCGATGCGGTTTTTGTATTCCTCGGAATCGACGATGTTGTGAATGCGCCCGATGGTGTGGGTCGATTTCACGCCGAGTTCCATTTCCAGCGGCGCCACGAAAGTCTGGAACAAGTCCATGTGCATGCCGTTCGAAGCGCGGATCACGCCTGACAGATCGTGCTTTACCAGGGTCGAGAACACGATGGGGCGCTGGTTGTCGGCCGCATACACCTCGTTGATGCGGCGCGCAGCGTCGCGGGCCTTGTCGAGCGTGTCGATGAAGGGAATGCGGATCTGGCGGAAGCGCATCTCGAACTGGCTCAGCACCGCGTGGCCGAAGGTTTCGGCGGTGATGCCGGTGCCATCGGACACGAAAAACACGGTGCGCGCGGTCGGGGGAAGTGCGGGGCGGTTCTCGGCGGTCATATTGAATTCTTGGCTATGCTGACAGATTTGCACGTTTCGTGCGGTGTGAAACCCGGGCGCTCGCGGTAGAATGCTCGGCAACGGATTTGCATTGTGCTGCACGGCGCCCAGAATAACAAGAATACACCGCGCCCTCTGCCCAGCATCGTGCACGACAGATTTCTATCATCAAGTAAGGTGCTTTACCATGACTAACCTGTCCAATGCAGCATTGAAGGAACCCGAACAAGGTTCCGGCGTGTACGTAGCGTCGTTCGAAAACCTGCGCATGACCGATGTCGAATCGGTCGGCGGCAAGAACGCCTCGCTCGGCGAGATGATCAGCCAGCTCGCCGAAGCCGGCGTGCGCGTGCCGACCGGCTTCGCCACCACGGCGCAGGCCTTCCGCGACTTCCTCGGCCACTCGACGGACGGCGGCCCATCGCTGGCAGACCGCATCGCCACCCGCCTGGAAAGCCTGGACATCGACGACGTGCGCGCCCTGGCCGCCGCCGGCGCCGAGATCCGCCAGTGGATCGTCGACACCCCGTTCCAGCCGCGCCTGGAAGAGGAAATCCGCTCGTTCTACGAGCGCCTGGTGGCCGACTCCGAAACCGAGATGTCCTTCGCCGTGCGCTCCTCGGCCACCGCCGAAGACTTGCCGGACGCTTCGTTCGCGGGCCAGCAGGAGACCTTCCTGAACGTGGTCGGCATCGACAACATCCTGGAAGCGATGAAGCACGTCTTCGCTTCGCTGTACAACGACCGCGCCATCTCCTACCGCGTCCATAAAGGCTTCACCCACGCCGAAGTCGCGCTGTCGGCCGGCGTGCAGCGCATGGTCCGTTCCGACACCGGCGCGGCCGGCGTGATGTTCACCATCGACACCGAGTCCGGCTTCAAGGACGTGGTCTTCATCACCTCCAGCTACGGCCTGGGTGAAACGGTGGTGCAGGGCGCCGTCAATCCGGACGAGTTCTACGTCCACAAGCCGATGCTCCAGCAGGGCAAGTCGCCCGTCATCCGCCGCAACATCGGTTCGAAACTGATCAAGATGGAGTTCACTGCCGAAGCGAAAGCCGGCCGTTCGGTGAAGACCGTCGACGTGCCGATCGAGATGCGCAACCGTTACTCGCTGACCGACGCCGAAGTCGTCGAGCTGGCCAAGTACGCCGTCATCATCGAGAACCACTATGGCCGCGCGATGGACATCGAGTGGGGCAAGGATGGCCGCGACGGCAAGCTGTACATCCTGCAGGCGCGTCCGGAAACCGTGAAGTCGCAGCAGAAAGCCACCGATGCCCAGCAGCGCTTCTCCCTGAAGGGCAGCGGCACCGTGCTGACCAGCGGCCGCGCCATCGGCCAGAAGATCGGCGCCGGTCCGGTGCGCGTGATTACCGATCCGTCGGAAATGGAACGCGTGCAGCCAGGCGACGTGCTGGTGGCCGACATGACCGACCCGAACTGGGAACCGGTCATGAAGCGCGCCTCGGCCATCGTCACCAACCGCGGCGGCCGTACCTGCCACGCGGCGATCATCGCGCGTGAACTGGGCGTACCGGCAGTCGTCGGCTGCGGCGACGCCACCGAGACCCTGAAGGACGGCACCTTTGTCACCGTGTCGTGCGCCGAAGGCGACGAAGGCAAGATCTACGACGGCCTGCTGGAAACGGAAATCACGGAAGTGTCGCGCGGCGAACTGCCGCCGCTGGCGACCAAGATCATGCTCAACGTCGGCAACCCGCAGCTGGCCTTCGACTTCCAGTCGGTGCCGAACGGCGGCGTGGGCCTGGCGCGCCTGGAATTCATCATCAACAACAACATCGGCGTGCACCCGAAGGCCATCCTCGAGTACCCGAACATCGACGCCGACTTGAAGAAAGCGGTGGAGTCGGTCGCGCGCGGCCACGCTTCGCCGAAGGCCTTCTACGTCGACAAGCTGGCCGAAGGTGTGGCGACCATCGCTGCTGCTTTCTGGCCGAAGCCGGTCATCGTGCGCCTGTCCGATTTCAAGTCGAACGAGTACAAGAAGCTGATCGGCGGTTCGCGCTACGAGCCGGACGAAGAGAACCCGATGCTGGGCTTCCGTGGCGCCGCGCGCTACCTGGCCGAGGATTTCGCCGAGTCCTTCGAGATGGAATGCCTCGCGATGAAGCGCGTGCGCGAAGAGATGGGCCTGACCAACGTCGAGCTGATGATCCCGTTCGTGCGCACCCTGGGCCAGGCCGAGAAGGTCATCGGGCTGCTGGCCAAGTATGGCCTGAAGCGCGGCGAGAACGGCCTGCGCGTCATCATGATGTGCGAAGTGCCGTCGAACGCCATCCTGGCCGAGCAGTTCCTGGAACACTTCGATGGCTTCTCGATCGGCTCGAACGACCTGACCCAGCTGACCCTGGGCCTGGACCGCGACTCCGGCATGGAGCTGCTGGCCAAGGACTTCGACGAGCGCGACCCGGCCGTGAAAGCCATGCTGTCGCTGGCCATCAAGGCCTGCCGCGCGCAGGGCAAGTACATCGGCATCTGCGGCCAGGGTCCGTCGGACAACCCGGACTTCGCGGTCTGGCTGATGGAGCAGGGCATCGAGTCGATGTCGCTCAATCCTGACTCGGTGGTCGAAACCTGGCAGAAGCTGGCGGCCATGTAATCCGGCGGGTTCCCGCCAACACAAACCCCGCTTGCCGCGCCGGCAGCGGGGTTTTTTCATGCCCGTCCAAATAAAGTTGTCAATCAGGCATTGCGTTAATGCGCAGAATGCTAGACTTCATGTTCATTATTGGAGAGACAATGAAAAACGGATTCCGCCAGCGCCACCCCCTGCGCGCACTTGCCGCCGCTGTCTTGTTTGCCGTTCTTCCCGCCGCCGTTCCCCTTACGGTGGCGGCTGCGCCGGACGTGGCGCCGGCTGCCAGGCCCACGGCGCAGCAGGCGGACATCCTGCTGTGGACCGCCCGCGTCCTCGAGCGCTACCGCTACAAGCCGGCGTCGAATGCGCCGGCGGCGGGGGCCGGCACCAGCGTCCAGGACGCCTACCTGAAGAGCCTCGACCCGGCCCGCCTGTTGTTCACCGAGGCAGATGCCGCTTCGTTCGAGGCGCTGCGCCCGGTGCTCGACAAAAACCTGGGCGAGGCCGAAGCGCCGCAGCTGGCGGCGGCGCACACCATCTTCTCCGTGTGGCAGGCGCGCCAGGCGGCCTGGACCCGATTCGCGCTGGAGGTGCTGCACGGACCGCTCGACCTGGACGGCGGCGGGCAGGTCGAGCTGGTGCGTACCCAGGCGCCGCGCCCCGCGTCCGAGGCCGCCCAGCAGGCGCTGTGGCGCCAGCGCGTGATCGACGACGTCATCAGCCTGCGCCTGGCCGGCTGCAGCGAGAACCAGGTGCTGCCGGTGCTCGAGCGGCGCTACCGGAAGGCCCTGGCGTACGCGCAGGGCGGCGCCGCAGGAAGCGCACAGGCGGCCGGCGCCGACATGGTCGAGATCTACATGAACGCCTACGTCAGCGCCCGCGACCCGCACGGCCGCTACTTCGCGCCGCCTCGCGCCGGCGCGCAGCCACGCAAGGCAATGGCCGGCATCGGACTCGTGCTGCAGATGCAGGATGAGCTGCTCACCATCGTGGCGTCGCCCGGCAGTCTCGAGCTGCGCCCCGACGAACGCATCGTCGGCGTGGCCCAGGGCAAGGATGGCGCGATGACCGAGGTGATCGGCTGGAGCGCCGACGACGTGGGCGACCTGATGCGCGGCGACGCCGGCACGGCCGTCACGCTCGCGGTGCTGGCGCCGGAAGCGCCGCCCGGCGCCGTCCAGCCGGTGCGGCGCGTGACGCTGGTGCGCGCGCCGGACCAGGGACAGGAGAAAGGCGCCACTGCCGCGCCGCGCACCCGTATCGAAACGGTGGGCCAGGGCGCGGCGGCGCGCCGCATCGGCGTGATCGAGATTGCCGCGTTCTACCAGGATTACGAGGCGCGGCGCCAGGGCAGCGCCGGCTACGCCAGCATGTCGCGCGACGTCGCCCGCCTGCTCAAGGAGATGGCGCCGCAGCACCCGGACGCCGTCCTGCTCGACCTGCGCGGCAATGGCGGCGGTTCGCTGACCGAGGTGACGGCCCTGGCCGGCTTGTTCCTGCCGGACGTGCCGGTGGTGCAGCAGCGTTCCTCCGACGGCAAGCTGCAGGTCGAGCGCTCGGCGGCGGGAGCGGCGGTGTGGGACGGGCCGCTGGGCGTGCTGCTCGACCAGGGCTCGGCGGCCGGCACCGAGATCTTCGCCGCCGCCCTGCAGGACCACGGCCGCGCCCTGGTCCTCGGCGACACCAGCTTCGGCCGCAGCTCGATCCAGACGATCGTCAGCATGGACCGGTTCGCGCCGCGGGAGGACATCCGGTATGGCGACCTGCGGCTGACGGTGGCCCAGGCGTTTCGCGTGGGCGGCGACAGCTTCGAGGGGCGCGGGGTCGTGCCCGACATCGCCATTCCGGGCGTGCCGGCGTACTTGCCGGGCGCCCACCTCGCGGTGTTTCCGACCGGACAGGTGCAGGCGCAGGCTTTCAGCAAACGTCCCGGCCTTGCCGCGCTGGCGCCGGCGCTGGCGGCGCGCCACACGGCGCGCACCGCGGCCAATCCGCGCTACCAGGCCATGCTGCGCCAGCGCGCCCGGCTCGACGCGCGCCGCGCCAGCGACACCGTTACGCTGAACCTGGCGCAGCGGCGCCGCGAGGCCGAGGCGGCCGGCGCGCCGGTCGATATCCGCCAGGTGCAGCTCGACGCCGCCCTGCGGGCGATGGGCGACGCGGCCGGGCAGTGGCAACAGCCATCGGCAAGCGTCAAATGATAGCCACAAAGCAACAAACTAGTTGACTCTGTTCCAGAACCCGTTAGACTTTTAGAAACCCTCGTCAGCCTTTGCGGCGACGGGGGTTTTTTTCGGAATCAAAGGAGATTGGAATGAAACGCTTGTCGATTGTCCTGGGTTTGCTGGGACTCATGCTGTCCGGCGCCGCTTTTGCCGACGAACCCGCCTTCTGCAAGTCCGAGTGCGACAGCGCGCGCTCGCAGTGCGTGGCGAATACGAGCAAGGCCTCGGGCGACGATGCCGTGAAGCTGCTCAGTACCCAGGAAACGAATGCCTTTGCGCGCACCGCCCAGGACCCGGTGGCCGGTGCCGGCGCCCGGGCCCTGGAGCGCAGCGGCCAGCAGAACCGCCGTGCCCAGCAGGTCGGCATCTGCGACGACAAATACCAGCGCTGCACGCGCACCTGCGCGGCCCCTGGCGGGGACGGCGCCTTCCCGGTGCGCAAACGCGGCAACACGGGTTGAGGAGCAACACGGCCGCGCGGCAACGATGCGGCGCGGCCGCGATAACGAGAGGAGACAAGATGGACGACTGGGTGAACTGGATGATCGGCGCCGGCATCCTGGTGGTGGCGGAGCTGTTCACGGGAACGTTTTACCTCTTGATGATCGCCATCGGCCTGGCCTGCGGCGGCATCGCGGCGATGCTGGGCCTGTCCGGCCCGATGCAGACCCTGGTGGCGGCGGCTACCGGCCTGGTGGCCACCAGCATCCTGCACCGCAGCCGCTTCGGCCGCCCGGCCAAGACCAGCGCCACGCGCGACCAGAACGTGAACCTCGACATCGGCGGGCGCGTCACCGTCCACGCCTGGAACAACGGCCGTGCGCGCGTGATGTACCGCGGCGCGCTGTGGGACGTGGAGCTGGGCGGCGGCGCCATTGCCGAGGCCGGCGACTTCCGCATCGTCGAGGTGCAGGGCAATCGCCTGATCGTGGCGAATTCATAAGCCAATCTGATAATTACAACTCATCTATAAGGGATGCTCATGGAATTCGAACTCTCCTTCGGCACGGTGGCGCTGGTGATCTTCATCATCGCCATGGTCTTCGTCATCAAGACCATAAACGTTGTGCCGCAGCAGCACGCCTGGGTGGTCGAGCGCCTCGGCAAGTACCACGCGACGCTGGCGCCGGGCCTGAACATCGTCGTGCCCTTTGTCGACCGCATCGCCTACAAGCACGTGCTGAAGGAAATCCCGCTCGACGTGCCGCCGCAGGTCTGCATCACGCGCGACAACACCCAGCTGCAGGTGGACGGCATCCTGTACTACCAGGTGACCGACGCCATGCGCGCTTCCTACGGTTCGTCGAACTATGTGCAGGCGATCACCCAGCTGGCCCAGACCACGCTGCGCTCGGTGATCGGCAAGATGGAGCTGGACAAGACCTTCGAGGAGCGCGACCACATCAACACCACCATCGTCAACGCCATTGACGAATCGGCCGCCAACTGGGGCGTGAAGGTGCTGCGCTACGAGATCAAGGACCTGACGCCGCCGGCCGAGATCCTGCACGCGATGCAGCGCCAGATCACCGCCGAGCGCGAAAAGCGCGCGCTGATCGCGGCGTCCGAAGGCCGGCGCCAGGAACAGATCAACATCGCCAGTGGCGAGCGCGAAGCGGCGATTGCGCGTTCCGAAGGCGAGCGCCAGGCCGCGATCAACCGCGCCCAGGGCGAGGCGAACGCGATTGTCGCACTGGCCGAGGCCAGCGCCACGGCGCTGCGCCAGGTCGGCGCGGCGATTCGCGAGCCGGGCGGCGAGGATGCGATGAATTTGCGCGTGGCCGAGGAGTACGTGGACGCGTTCGGCAAGCTGGCCAAGACGAATAATTCCATCATCGTGCCGGCCAACCTGGGCGAGATGAGCGGCCTGATTGCCAGCGCGATGCAGATCGTGAAGGCGCAGAAGTGATGGCCGGCGAGTCGCAGCGCGTCGTGGTGATTACCGGCGCTTCGGACGGCATCGGCGCCGAGATGGCGCGGCAGCTGGCGGCGACGCACGGCGCCGGCGTCGCGCTGGTGCTGGCCGCGCGCCAGGCCGCGCCCTTGCAGGCGGTGGCCGATGCCTGCATCGCGCTGGGTGCGCAAGCGATCGCGGTGCCGACCGACGTGTCGATCCAGATCCAGTGCCGCCGGCTGGTGATCGGCGCGGTCGAACAGTTCGGACGGATCGACGTCCTGGTCAACAACGCTGGCCGCTCGGCGCACGCCCTGTTCGAGGAGGTCGAGGACCTGGACTGGTACGAGGAGCTGATGCGGGTGAACCTGTGGGGCGCCGTCTGGTGCACCCAGGCCGCGCTGCCGCACCTGAAACGCGCGCGCGGCAGCATCGTCGCCGTATCCTCGCTGGCGGGGCTGATCGGCGTGCCGGGACGCACCGCCTACAGCGCCACCAAGTTCGCGATGACCGGCTTCTTCGAGGCGCTGCGGGCGGAGTTGCGCGGTGCGGGCGTGAGCGTGACCACGGCCTATCCGGGCGTGGTGGCCACGCAGATACGCTACCGCGGCTTCAACGCCGCCGGCGAAACAGCGGGCGCCAGCGGCTTGATCGAAGAGGGGGCGATGAGTGTGGAAGAATGCGCGCGGCTGATCATCGCCGGCATGAACGGGCGCCAGCGCGAGGTGGTCATGACCGCGAAGGGTAAGCTGGGACGCTTCCTGAAACTGCTGGCGCCGGGCATGGTCGAAAAGATGGCTTTAGCGGCGCTGAAACAAGATGTCCGACCACACTGAACAACCGATTGCGCAAGACCTGCCCGACGACGGCTATGACCCGGTCATGACGCCGCGCGGCGCAATGGTCGCGCTGCTGGTGCTGATGTTTGTGAGCACCCTGGTCGACGTCGGCGCGGGCCTGAGCCGGCGCGGCGAGCCGGTGCTGTGGTCGCTGCTGACCGGACTGCTGTCGAGTTTTTTGGGCTTTTACTGGTTCCGGCTCGACCGCGAGCTGCGCGGCTGGCCGAGGTCGCGCTGGCTCAGCGTGGCCATCGTGACGGTTACGCCGCTGGCCGTGCCTTACTACCTGGCGCGCAGCCGGCCGAAGGGGCGCAAACTGCGTGGCGTGGCGGGGTTCGTGGGGTATGTGGTGCTGATGCTGGTGGCGTCGATGGCGGGGGCGATCCTAGCGCAGTTGCTGAGCTGATCTGTGTCCGCTTTGCGTTGGCGTGTCCCGTACGGTGGGCACGCCGTGCCCACGCGGAAGCGTGCGCCGTGTTGGCGCATGACCGGGACGAGCCGATCGACCATTGGAAGCGCTAACAAATGATCATTCGGAAGCGCTGCGTCTTTGCCGCGTGCGCGCCCTGAACGCAGCCAACACCCATTACGCATCCGCGTGGGCACGGGGTGCCCACCCTACGGTTGCCACCAGCGCAATAAACAACGCTGCTATAACGCGGACGTCACAAAAAAGGGCGGCTAACGCCGCCCTCCAATCCTTCTACAACGATCCTTAGAAATCCACCGTCGCCGACACCGCCAGCGTACGCGGCGCACCCGCCACCAGGTAGCCATAGGTCGGATACCCGCCCGCCGATGCCCAGTAGTTCTTGTCGGTGACGTTGTCGATGCGCGCGCGCAGCGTCACGTCGCGGTCCATCAAACGCGTGGCCCAGCTGGCGCCGATGTCCAGGCGCGACCAGGCCGGCACCTTCTGGGTGTTGCCGGCGTCGGCAAACTGGGTCGAGGTGTACAGCGCGCGTGCGTTCAGCGACAGGCCGGGCACGGCCGGCACGTCCCAGTCGGCGCCGAGGTTGACCTGGATTTCCGGCACGCCGATCGCTTCCAGGCCTTCGTTGACGCCGCCTTGCGTGCGGCGCTGCTTGGTGTCGAGCAGGGTGGCGCCGCCCAGCACGCGCAGGCCCTTCGTCGGCAGGCCGAACACCGACAGCTCGACGCCGCGGTTGCGCTGCTCGCCGAAGGTGCCGTAGGTGTTGTTGGCGATGTAGGCCAGCGGCTGGCCGGTGGTGAACAGGGCCACGCTGCCGCCCAGCTTGCCGCCGTCGACCTTCACGCCGATTTCCTTCTGGCGCGAGACGTAGGGCGCGAGCGGCTGGCCGTTGTTGGTCAGCGGCGGTTCGCCAAAGGCGCTGGTCGCCGAGCCGCCTTGCTGCAGCGCCTCGATGTAGTTCGCGTACAGCGACACGTTCTGCGTCGCCTTATAGACCAGGCCCGCCACCGGCGTATTCGCGCTGCGCTCGTAGCTGGCGTTGCCCAGGCCGGTCACGTAGTCGTAGCCGTAGTCCTTCAGGCGCTGGTGGCGGATGCCCACGGTCAGCAGCACGCTATCGTCCATGAAGGCCAGGGTGTCGGCGATCGCGGCGCTCGACAGGATGGTCTTGCGCGTGACCAGCGGGTCGAACATGTTCCCGCCCGGCCAGAAGCCGGTCGGCGGCGCCGCCACGTCCACCGGGCGGTAGATGTTGGTATTCCAGCCGCTGAAGTCGCCCATCGCATACGCGTTCTTCGACTCGGAATGGAAGCCGGAGACCGTGGCCGACAGCGTGTGGCCGACCGCGCCGGTGCGCAGCGTGGTACGCGCGCCGACTTCGCCGGTTTTCACTTCGTCTTCGCGCACGTTGTCGAAACGGGTCTGGTAGCCGCCGCCGTCAGCCGCGTTGACGTTCATCGAGGCCAGGATGTTCGATTCGTCGGTCTTGCGCATGCCGAGCGCGGCCCAGCCGACCGTGTTGGCGCCCAGGTCGGCTTCGGCGCGCAGGGTGCCGAACACGTCGCGCTCCTTCGAATTCGTCCATGGCTGGGCCCAGTTGCTGTCGGCGTCCGGGGCGGCCACGATCGGCAGGCCGGCGCCCACGGTCACGCTCGGGCGCGCGTTGTACAGCTTGTGGTCCTGGTAGCCGACGTCGGCCGACACGCGGAAGGCGTCGCCGCGCCAGTCGGCGCCGATCGAGAACACGCTCAGCTCGCGTTCTTCGCGGTCGATGGCGGTGTCGCCATCGCGGCGCACGGCGTTGATGCGGATGCCGCCGCGGTTGTCCGGGCCGAAGCGGCGTGCCAGGTCGGCCGCGCCGTACAGCTGGCCGCCGCTTTCGACGCCGACGGTGAACTGGCTCAGGTCCTTGTTCGGGGCGCGCTTGGGCAGCAAATTGATCATGCCGCCGATGCCGCCGCCGCCCGGTGCCGCGCCGTTCACGAAGCTGTTCGCGCCGCGGAAGACTTCCACGCGCTCCAGCAGTTCGGCCGCGACGAACTGGCGCGGCAGCAGGCCGTACAGGCCGTTGTACGCGAGGTCGTCGGAATTCACGGCAAAGCCGCGGATCACGTACAGCTCCTGATAGTTGCCGAAGCCGCGCGCCACGCGCACCGACGGGTCGTTCTGCACCACGTCGGCCACGCTGCGCGCCTGCTGGTCCTGGATCAGCGCATGGGTGTAGTTGGTGGTGTTGAACGGGGCGCTCATGATGTCGACGTTGCCGAGCAGGCCGAGACGGCCGCCGCGTGCGACCTGGCCGCCGGCGTAATCGCTCGGCAGGCCCTGGGCCGAAGCGTCGGCCGAGGCGGTGACGACCACGGTCTGCATCGGCTGGTCCGATGCCGGCTGCTCGGCGGAACCGGCGGCAGGGGCGGTGGTCTGGGCGCCGGCCGAAGCGCAGAAGAAGAGGGCGCCAAAGGCGAGCGGGGTGAGGCGGAACGTCGACTGTTTCATGCGAGAAGGATCTTGTTATTAAATGAGAATGATTCGCACTATTATCCTCCTAAAGCTTGCGGCTGTAAATGAGAACCATTATTATCCATGGCTCATCGTCCGTCCCGAGTAATCATGTCCGCACAATCCCTGCGCTGGTGGAGCTGGGTCCACAAGTGGAGCAGCCTGGTCTGCACCGTCTTCATGCTCCTGCTGTGCCTCACCGGCCTGCCGCTGATCTACCACCACGAGATCGGCCACCTGCTCGGCAACGACGTCGAGGCGCCCGCCCTTGCGCCTGAGGTAGCAGCCAATCCGCCCAAGGCCAACCTCGACGAAGTGATCGCCTCGGCCAAGGCCCTGTACCCGAACAAGATCATGATGTACATGTCGCAGGAGCTGGACGAACCCGCGATCTGGAACGTCACCCTGGGCGACCACCCGAACGACGAACACTACAAGCCGATCGCGGTGGACGCACGCACGGCGCAAGTCATCACCGAGCCGGCCTTCGAGGGCGGCGCCTTCATGTCGACCATGCTGCGCCTGCACGTGGACATGTTCGCCGGCCTGCCGGGCATGCTCTTCCTCGGCTTCATGGGCCTGCTCCTGATCGTCGCCATCATCAGCGGCGTGGTGCTGTACGCGCCCTTCATGCGCAAGCTCGACTTCGGCACCGTGCGCCACGAGCGCAGCACGCGCCTGAAGTGGCTCGATTTGCACAACCTGCTCGGCATCGTGACCCTGGTATGGGCGCTGGTGGTGGGCGCCACCGGCGTCATCAACACCCTGGCCGACGTGCTGCTGAAGGTCTGGCAAGCCACCGAGATCGCCGCCATGATCGAGCCTTACAAGGACGCCAAGCCGCTGGTCGAGATGGCCTCGGTGGACGCCGCCATGAAGACGGCGGTCGCGGCCGAGCCGGGCATGCAGGTCGGCTTCATCGCCTTCCCCGGCACGCCGTTCGCCACGCCGCACCACTACGGCGTCTACATGCACGGCGACCAGGCCTTCAGCTCGCGCCTGTACAAGCCGGTGCTGATCGACGCCGGCAACGGCACCATCACCGACCGCCGCGAACTGCCCTGGTACCTGACCGCGTTGCTGGTGTCGCAGCCGCTGCACTTCGGCGACTACGGCGGCGGCTGGATGCAGTTCCTGTGGGCGGTGCTTGATATCGCCACCATCGTCGTGCTCGGCAGCGGGCTGTATCTGTGGCTCAAGCGCGGGCGCCGCGCCAAGGCAGAGGCTAAACAGGAAAAGGCCGCGCCAGGCATGCAGCCGGTGCTGGCGCGTTCGGGAGAACAGCGATGAGCAGCCCTTTCATGAAACTCTGGGGCGTGCCGATCCTGCTCGGCATCCTTACCCTCATCGGCCTGCTCAGTGCCCTGTTTGGTGACGGCGTGTGGGATGCTGTGTCGGCGCTGGCGCTGGGCACGCCGGTGGCGGTGGGCGCCTGGTTCAGCCTGCGCCGCAAGCCGAACTGACCGCCTCCTGGCGCCGCCGCAAGCGGCGCCTCACAATTCCAGCTGCTCGCCCGCGTGCTCGCCGGAGCGCGGCGCCGGCCTGTCGTGCGCGACCACCGCGACCAGCGCGATCACCACCAGCGCCACGACCGCGCCGGCCGCCATGCTCCAGCGCCGCTGCACCCGCCGGAAGTGTTCCAGGCTGTCCCAGCGCCCGTTGCGCCATGCCGATTGCCGCCCCTTCAACCCGAGCAGGACGCGCACGACCAGGCCGACGCCGGGAACCAGGCCGAGCAGGCCCCACCACGTCCGGTTCGGTATCGCCCAGATCCAGCTGAACACGAAGCCGCCCCAGGACCAGCCGGCCACGCCCTCGGGCAAGCGCTCCGGTTTATTCCGGCCCGGGGTGTTTACCGGGGTCTTCATGTTGGCATCGTCAAGCATGCCGTCCTCCCTTCGTTCACGCAAAAGGCCCACATTGTAGGCGTTCAGCAGGTCTTAAGCATTGCCAGGAAATCCACGGGTATAACGTTGACAGCAACTCAACCTTACCTGGAGACCGACAATGAAAGACCTCATCCGCGCCAACAAGGGTTTCATCGCATTCCTGCTGCTGTTCGGCGTGTTCCGGACAGCGGTGGCCGACTGGAATCCGATTCCATCGTCGTCGATGCGGCCGAACCTGCTGGAAGGCGACGTGGTCTTCGTGAACCGCCTGGCCTATGACGTGAAGGTCCCGCTCACCAACAACATCCTGGCGCACACGGGCGAGCCGCAGCGCGGCGACGTGGTCACCTTCGATTCGCCGCATGATGGCATGCGCCTGATCAAGCGCCTGGTGGCGTTGCCGGGCGACGTGGTCGAGCTGAGGAACGAGCGCCTGGTGATCAATGGCCAGGAAGCGCAGTGGGGGCCGGTCGAGCAGGTGGTCGAGCCGCTGGGCGACGCCTACGTGCCGGCGCTGCGCGTGAACGAACGGATCGACGGCCGCACGCGCCAGGTGCAGTTCGTCCCGCGCATCAAGACGCCGGTGCGCAACTTCGGCCCGGTGACGGTGCCTGCCGGCCAGTACCTGATGCTGGGAGATAACCGCGACAACAGCGCCGACTCGCGCTACATCGGCTTCGTGCCGCGCAATCTGCTGATCGGGCGCGCGGAGCGGGTGCTGGTCTCGGCCGACACCCTGGGCAACTGGATGCCGCGCTTCGACCGCTTCGGCCAGTCCCTGCGCGATTGAGCGGCGCCGGGGCGGCTCAGGCCGCCACGGATTCGGCGCAAGTGACCAGGCAATTGCGCCCGTCCATCTTGGCCCGGTAGAGCAGCCCGTCGGCCGCCTCGATGCAGGCCAGGGGCGCGGCTTCGCTCTCCGCCGCCGGGCGGCAGGTGTGCACGCCGAGGCTGACGGTGACCGCAGCGCAGGGACTGTCGGCATGCGCGATGCCGAGCGCCTGCACCGCCTGGCGGATTTTCTCGGCCACCGCGCGTGCGCCTTCGCTGTCGGTATCGGGCAGGATGATCGCGAATTCCTCGCCGCCGTAGCGCGCCGCCAGGTCGGTCGGGCGGCGCGGGCCGGTGGCGATGGCGGCGGCCACGCGGCGCAGGCAATCGTCCCCGGCCACGTGGCCGTAACGGTCGTTGAACTTTTTAAAATAGTCGACGTCGAGCAGGATCAGCGAGAGCGGCTGGCCGCTTCGCCGTGCGCGCTCGTGTTCGGCGGCCAGGGTCTCGTCGAAGCGGCGGCGGTTCGCCAGCCCGGTCAGGGCATCGCTGTCGGCCAGCTGGCGCAGCGTGACGTTGCGCAGTTCGAGGGCGGTGCGGGCGGCGCGCAGCTCGTCCTCGAGCGCCTCGCGCACGCGCAGCTGGCGGATCATGCGGCGCACGCCCCAGGCCAGCATGCACACGGCAAACAACACCACGCAGCTCATCTTGATCACCGCGAACCACCAGTCCTTCAGGATCTCGTCCTTGGCCTGGGCGGTGGCGACCAGCAGCGGGAAACCGTCGACGTGGCGGTAGCTGTACAGGCGCTCGATGCCGTCGATCTTGGCGACCAGCATCGCGGTGCCGGCCGCGCCGGTCTTGCGGTACAGCTGGAACACCGGCCCGCCGGCGATGCTGGTGCCGACCATCTCAGGCTTGAAGGGGCGGCGGTAGAGCAGGGTGCCGTCGTCGATGGCGAGGATGATGGTGCCGGTCTGGCCGACGTCGAAGCTGTCGTAGAACGTGCCGAAGAAGTCGAGCCGCAGCGAGGCCATGGCCACGCCGCCGAAGCTGCCGTCGGGCCGGTTGATGCGGCGCGTAACGGGAATCGTCAGGATGCCGCTCGAACGGCTGTGGATCGGCTTGCCGATGCGGCTGCCGGTATCGGCATGGGTCATGTGGTAGCGGAAGTATTCGCGGTCGATGTTGCTGCCCGGCAGCAAGACCGGCAGCGAGGTCGCCAGGCGCGTGCCATCGGCGCCATAGACAAACAGTTCCTGGATTTCCGCGCTGTCGCCAGTGATGTGGGCCATGCGCGCATGCATGCGCGCGCTGTCGAGACGGTCCGGTCCGTCTTCCTGGGCGCGCTCGACCAGTTCCGCCAGCACCGCATCGGCGCTGCTCAGCGAACGCTCGGCATGCGAGGCCAGCGCGCGCGCCATGTTGGCGGTGCTGACCGCCGTCTGCTCCAGCTCGCCCTGGCGCGACGCCCACAGGCTCCAGGCGTGCAGGCCCACCAGCAGCAGGCAGAAGGCTGTCATCAGGAGCACCGAACGCATCATCATCGGCTTGCGCTGCTGGTCGAGGCGCTGCAGGCGACGGTTCGAGTCTGCGGAAGTAGGCATGTTGTTCGGGGTGGACGGGATGAAGCGAGAATAGCCCCCCGGGCAGAATAAATCTATGCAGCAACTTTAATTATTGCTGGGAATGATGGTTCCGCGTTCGCGTGCCGCCGATCAGGTTGCCCAGATACAACAGGTTACCAACCTTGCAAAACCGTGGGGCGGATCGTGCGTGCCGGTGGCGCCAGGCGGGCTGCCGGCCGGTTGCCGCAAATCTCTGTACAATCGCGGGCCGTGCGCCGCCTGTCGTGGCGCATCACGATGACCTGGAAAGCCTCCTGATGTACCGAATCCTGACCGTCGTCCTGGCCTGCCTCGGCATGGCCGGGGCGCTTGCGATCGACACCTATCTTCCTTCCATGCCCGCGATCGGGCGCGACTTCGGCGTGGGCCCGGTGGCCGTCCAGCAGACGCTGAGCGTGTTCCTGTTCACCTTTGCCTTCATGATGCTGTTCTACGGCACGCTGTCGGATTCCTTCGGCCGCCGCCGGGTGATCCTGGTGGCCATGACCCTGTACACGATCGGTTCGATCGGCGCCGCCTTTGCCCCGACCTTCGGCTGGCTGCTGGCCTTCCGCGCGCTGCAGGGCCTGTCGGCCGGCGCCGGTTCCGTGATCGGCCAGGCCATCGTGCAGGACCGCCTGAAAGGCGCCGAGGCGCAGAAGATGATGTCGAACATCATGATGGTGTTCGGCCTGGCCCCGGCCATCGCCCCGATCCTGGGCGGCTGGCTGCACGTGCACTTCGGCTGGCGCTCGACCTTCATCTTCCTGGCCGTGTTCGGCGTGCTGCTCATCCTGGCCTGCCTGAAGCTGCTGCCGGAAAGCCTGCCGGTCGAGAAGCGCCAGGCCTTCCACCCGGGCACGATCGCGCGCAACTACGGCAAGGTGCTGCGCCACCCGCAATTCCTGCTGCTGTCGCTGTCGGTCGGCCTGGCCTTTGGCGGGCTGTCGCTGTACATCGGCTCGGCGGCGAACTTCGTGATGGTGATCCTGGGGCTGCCGGAAACGGCGTTCGCCTGGATGTTCATTCCGCTGATCGGCGGCATGGTGCTCGGGTCGGCCTGGGGCGGCAAGCGCGCGGCGAAGACCGACCCGGTGAAGCTGAAATGGATAGGCTTTGGGTTCATGGCGGCGTCGACCGTGCTGAACATCGGCTACAACGCCCTGTTCCCGGCGGCGATCCCGTGGGCGGTGCTGCCGCTGGCGATCTATACCTTCGGCCTGGCGGTGGCGATGCCGGCGATCCAGATGAACGCGCTGAGCCTGTTCCCGGACAACCGCGGGCTGGCCTCGTCGATGCTGGGCTTCATCCAGATGATGTCGTTCGCGCTGGTGTCGGGACTGGTGGCGCCGCTGCTGTTCGAGAGCGCCTTCCTGCTGGCGTGCGGGGTGGGGGTGGGGCTGGTGCTCAGTTTCCTGGCATGGAGGGGAAGCAAGCTGGCTTGAGGGACCGGCTGCTCAGCCAATAGTTGAAGGCGTGGACGGCTCTGCCGTCCACGCGTCGATAGGATGTACTGGATCAATCGCAAACGACGATCCGGCCGGACACATCACCGCCGATGCTGCTTCATTGCAGAATCCACTTCGCGCTTGGCGTCGCGGTCCTTCTCGGTGGCGCGCTTGTCGTGCTGCTTCTTGCCCTTGGCCAGGCCGATCTCGCACTTCACCCGGCCGCCCTTGAAATGCAGGTTCAGCGGCACGAGCGTGTAGCCCGAGCGCTCGACTTTACCGATCAGCTTGTCGATCTCGGCGCGCTTGAGCATCAGCTTGCGTGTGCGCAGCGCTTCGGGGTGGCTGAACGACGATGCCGTGGTCAGCGCACTGATGTGGGCGCCGAACAGGAACAGCTCGTCGCCGCGCGCGACCACGTAGGCTTCCTTGATCTGCACGCGGCCCTCGCGGATCGCCTTGACTTCCCAGCCTTCCAGCACGATGCCGGCCTCGTAGCGGTCCTCGATGAAGTAATCGAAAAATGCTTTCTTGTTATCAACAATGCTCATGAAATAGCGAAAACTCGCGGGTCGGTTAAACTACTGCTGTCGCGCCCGGAAAGGCGCAAAATGCAACTTGTCCAACATCATAACAAACGGTTGACCAATGGCAGTAGTGCACAAATCAGTTTTCTTAGGCTATAGCGCCGAACAGATGTTCGATCTGGTCGCGAAGGTGGAAGATTATCCGAAGTTCCTGCCCTGGTGCAGCGGCGTGAAGCTGCTCGAACGCACCGACGACAAGCTGGTTGCCAGCTTGGGCATCAACTTCCACGGTGTGAAGCAGAGCTTCACCACGTCGAACCACAACCAGCGCCCCACGCAGATGAAGATGCACCTGGTCGACGGTCCTTTCAAGATGCTGGAAGGAACCTGGAACTTCAAGGCCCTGCGCGCCGACGCCTGCAAGATCGACTTCGACCTGCACTACGAATTCTCGAGCATTATCCTGGCCCAGCTGGTCGGCCCGGTGTTCGGCATGATCGCCAACAGCATGGTCGATTCCTTCTCCAAGCGCGCCGAGGCCCTGTATGGCTGACGCAGTAGCCGACACCCTGCAGGTCTACGTCAGCTACGCCACCGCGCAGCGCGAATTCCTGCGCCCGCTGCGGGTCGCGCCGGGAACCACGATCGGCCAGGCGGTCGAGACCAGCGGCGTACTCGCCGAGTTCCCCGAGATTAACCTGGTGACCCAGCCGGTCGGCATCTACGCCAAGAAGAAAACCCTGGACACCGTCCTGCGCGAACGCGACCGCATCGAGATCTACCGCCCCCTGATCGCCGACCCCAAGGATTCGCGCCGCAAGCGCGCTGCCAAGAAAGACGCGCCGCGTAGCGAGGCCTGACGCCGCTTCCCGAGCGCGCAGCCCCACGCCCCGGGCACGCGGATCATCCCCCAATTCGCCCGCCGATGGCGATATTGGTATTGTTTTACGGTAAGATGGCGAGCCTTTGCGGCTCCTCCTGCCTCTTGCCCCGTATGATAAGTGCCCTGAGTCTCCTGCTGATAACCACTGGTCTGGCGGTCGTGATGCTGTTCGTCCTGACCTCGCTGGCCGGCAGCAAGATCGCGGGCGTGCGCGAGTGGGGGCAGGCGAATGCGATCGCCATCCTGGGCCTGGTGCTGGCGGCCAGCCGCGGCATCGTGCCCGACTTGCTGTCGATCGAAGCGGGAAATGGCCTGCTGGCGGTGGCGATCTGCCTGATGCTGGCCGGCTTCCGGCGCCACCTGGGCCAGCCGGTGCCGGTGCGCCTGCTGGCCGGCGGCTGCATCCTCACTGTGGCGATGGTCGCCGTGTTCCACTACGGCGTCGATTCGCTGCCCCTGCGCACGATGACGGTGTCGCTGTTCCACGCCATCGTCTGCTGCGCCATCGGCTTCGGGATTCCCCTGCCGGCCCAGGCGCGCCTGCGCTACGCCTGCCTGTTCACCAAGGGCGCGGCGCTGCTGCTGGCCCTGGGTCACCTGGTGCGCGGCCTGGCCTTTGCCTTCCAGGCCGACGTGCCGGCCGGCTTCCTCGAACCCACCACCCAGAACCTGGTCTTCTTCGCCCTCGGCACCCTGGCCTTGCCTGGACTCACGCTGGGAGCGGTGATGATGGCGAACGCGCGCATGGTGTCCGATGCCACCTATGCCGCCGAGCACGACCACCTGACCGGCGCCCCGTCGCGTCGCGCCTTCTTCGCCGCCGCCGAACGCGAGCATGCGCGCGCCGTGCGCTTTGGCAGCGAACTCGGCATGCTGGTGCTCGACGTCGACTACTTCAAGCGCATCAACGACACCCGCGGTCACGCGGTGGGAGACCAAGTGCTGCGCGACCTGGTTCGGCATACCCGGGACACCATCCGCACGGTCGACTATTGCGCACGTATCGGCGGCGAGGAGTTCGCGGTGCTGCTGCCGGACGCCGGCGCGGACACGGCGCTGGCCGTGGCCGAACGCCTGCGCGCCGCGCTCGACCGTTCGCTGCCAGCCGCGCCCGGCCTCGCGGTGGCATATACGGTGAGCATCGGCGTGGCCATGCTGGCCGAAGGGGAGAGCGTCGGCAGCCTGCTGGCGCGCGCCGACGAGGCGCTGTACATGGCCAAGGCGGGCGGGCGGAACCGCGTTGTCATGGCAGGCATGCCGCCGCGTCCGCAGCGCGCGGGGACGGGGCGCGGGGCATACGGCTAAGCCTGCGGCTTCCTGTACGGACCTGGCAATTGCTAGCTTGAAGCGTGCCTACTAAGCGCGTGGCTGAGGTAGACTGATCGTTCCAAAACGATGGCAATGTTGGTATATGCATCACTGAAACCTGCGTGCCGTAGTTGCGCTATTGCAACCGGTCGGGAAGGGTTCGGCGTTTCTTGATATCATGTCTCGCTTTCCTCGGGACTGACCGGAACAGGTCCGACAGCCGCCAGGGCGCCGCGACGCGCCCGCCATCGGCACAGGGAACAGCTGCCCGCGGCCTTGCCGCCATCTTCCGGCTACTTTCCTTCACGATGTTGAATGCCCTGAGTCTGCTATTGGTCACCACCGCCTTCTCGGTGGTCATGTTGCTGGTGCTGTCTTCGCTCGCCGGCAGCAAGGTCGCGGGCATCCGCGAATGGGGCCAGGCGAACGCGCTGGCCGTCATCGCGCTGCTGCTGTTCGCCTCGCGCGGCGTGATGCCCGACGTGCTGTCGATCGAGGTGGCCAACGGCATGTACATCGCCACCATCGCCCTGATGTACGCGGGCTTCCGGCGCCACGTGGGCCAGCCGGTGCCCGAGGCCCTGCTGCTGGCCGGCGGCGCCGCCACCCTGCTGGCGGTGGCGGTGTTCCACTATGGCTGGAATTCGCTGCCGCTGCGCAGCGTGGCCGTGTCGAGCTACTACGCCAGCATCTGCTTCGCGATTGCCGCCACCCTGCCGATCCCGGCCGACCGCCGCCTGCGCTACGCGTTCGCGTTTACC
Organism: Massilia sp. IC2-278; assembly: GCF_020708045.1. Classification (GTDB taxonomy): domain Bacteria; phylum Pseudomonadota; class Gammaproteobacteria; order Burkholderiales; family Burkholderiaceae_D; genus Telluria. The sequence continues at coordinate 119,774 of NZ_JAJFES010000013.1, read as the reverse complement.
CGCGTGGCCGCCTCGGTTGTGGGCGCCATCCACGTCTCGCGCGCGGTGTTCTACGGCTACGCGGCAGCCTCGTCGCCATTGGTATTTCTCGACCCCGCCACCTACAACCTGGTGTTCTTCGGCTTCGGCACGATGGCGCTGCCGGCCCTGACGTTGGGGGCGGTCATGATGGCGAACGCGCAGGTGATTTCGGAAACGGCCTATGCGGCCGACCACGACCACCTGACCGGCGCCCCGTCGCGCCGCGCCTTCTTCGCCGCCGCCGAGCGCGAGCATGCGCGCGCCGGACGCCGCGGGAGCGGCCTGGGCCTGCTGCTGATGGACGTCGACCATTTCAAGCGCATCAACGATACCCACGGCCACGCCGTCGGCGACCTGGTGCTGCGCGACCTGGTGCTGCACACCCAGGAAGTGGTGCGCAAGATCGACTACTGCGCACGCCTCGGCGGCGAGGAATTCGCGGTGCTGCTGCCGGACGCCAGCTTTGAGACCGCGCTGGCCGTGGCCGAGCGCGTGCGCGCCGCGCTGGATCGCTCGCTGCAGCTGGCGCCGGCGACGATTCCCGTCGCCTACACGGTGAGTATCGGCGTGGCCATGCTGGAAGAGGGCGAGAACATCACGGGGCTGATGGCGCGCGCCGACAAGGCGCTGTATGCGGCCAAGGCGGGCGGACGCAACCGGGTGGCGCGGGCGGTGGCCACGGCGCCGGCGCAGGACGCGCGCGGCGCGGCGGGAGAGGGTTAAAGAAGGCTGGCGTCGCTGCCGCTCAGCGGCATTCCGCCGCCATCGCATTGGCGCGGGCGCTGCGCTGGGCGCGCTCGGCGTCGTTCAGGTAGCGCTTCTGGCCGTCGGCGCCGACGTCGGCGATGCGGATGCCCGAGTCGAGCATCTGCTTGGCCCTGCGTACCTCGCCGCAGTGCTCGGTTTTCTGCGCGGCAATGCGCGCCTGCTCCTGCGCCTTGAGTTCGTTTTCCTGGCCTTCCTTCAGGCGCTTGCGGAAGTCGGCGTCTTTTTCGGCCAGGGTCTGCGGGGCCTTGGCGCCCGGTTTTGCGCCGGCAGCGGCAGCCGGGTCGGCCGGCGTGGACGCCGTGGCAGGGCTTGCCGGATTGATCGGGTTCGCGGGGGCGAGCGGCGTTGATGGCGGCGCGCTTCGTACAGCCAGGGCTGGCGCGGCCGGCTGCACCGAGATGGCCGGCAAGCCCGGCGCCTTCAGGATGCGCGCAGGCGGCGTGCCGGGCGGTGGCGGCTGGTCCGAATAATGGCGCACGCCTTTCGGATCGACCCACACGAATTGCGCCTGGGCCAGGCCGGCGGCAAAGAGCAGGGCGACGGCGGCTGCACGGCGCAGCAGCAGGGCAGGGGAAGACGAGGCAAGCGACGGCATGACGGGTAACATCGAATATTTCCTTACGTAACTATTCGAGATTTCGCCATGATTCACCCGGGCTGTCAATCGCGGATAAGGCCGCGTTGTCATTATTTCGAGGGTCCGTGCGCCGCGAACCACAGGTTTCTGTATAATTCGCTTTTGCGCCTATAGGAAAATGCTATGCGTCTACTCCAAAAAGCACTCACGTTCGATGATGTGCTGCTCGTCCCGGCCTACTCCAATGTTCTTCCGGCTGACACTTCCCTCCGTACCAAGCTGACCCGGAACATTACGCTGAACATCCCGCTGCTGTCGGCAGCGATGGACACCGTGACCGAGGCGCGCCTGGCCATTGCGATGGCCCAGGAAGGCGGCATCGGCATTATCCACAAGAACCTGCGCCCGGCCGACCAGGCCCGTGAAGTCGCGCGTGTAAAACGTTTCGAAGCCGGCGTGCTGCGCGACCCGATCACCGTCCCGCCGACGATGAAGATCCGCGACGTCATCGCCCTGCAGCACCAGCATGGCTTCAGCGGCTTCCCGGTCGTCGAAGGCAAGCAGGTGGTCGGCATCATCACCAACCGCGACTTGCGTTTCGAGGAAGACCTGGACGCGGAAACCCGCACCAAGATGACCCCGCGCGAGAAACTCGTGTACGTGAACGAAGAAGCGGACACCGAAGAAGCCAAGCGCCTGATGAACAAGCACCGCCTCGAGCGCGTGCTGGTCGTCAACGACGACTTCGAGCTGCGCGGCCTGATCACCGTGAAGGACATCCTGAAGTCGCACGAGCACCCGTTCGCATCGAAAGACGCGCAGGGTAAGCTGCTGGTCGGCGCGGCGGTGGGCGTGGGCGAGAAGGACCGCGAACGCGTGGAACTGCTGGTCGCCGCCGGCGTGGACGTGCTGGTGGTCGACACCGCCCACGGCCACTCGCAAGGCATCCTCGACGCCGTCAAGACCATCAAGACCCGCTACCCGCACGTGGACGTCATCGGCGGCAACATCGCCACTGCGGCCGCCGCCAAGGCGCTGGTCGAGGCCGGCGCGGATGCGGTGAAAGTCGGCATCGGCCCTGGCTCGATCTGCACCACCCGTATCGTCGCCGGCGTTGGCGTGCCGCAGATCACCGCGATCTCGAACGTGGCCGAAGCCCTCGAAGGCACCGGCGTGCCTTGCATCGCCGACGGCGGCATCCGCTTCTCGGGCGACGTCTCGAAAGCTTTGGCAGCAGGCGCCTCGACCGTCATGATGGGTTCGATGTTCGCCGGTACCGAAGAAGCCCCGGGCGAAGTGATCCTGTACCAGGGCCGCAGCTACAAGTCCTACCGCGGCATGGGCTCGCTGGGCGCGATGGCCGAAGGCTCGGCCGACCGCTACTTCCAGGACGCCTCGGCCAAGGCCGAGAAGTTCGTCCCGGAAGGCATCGAAGGCCGCGTTGCCTACAAGGGCAGCGTGCTGGCGATCATCTACCAGCTGGTCGGCGGCGTGCGCCAGTCGATGGGTTACTGCGGCTGCGCGACGATCGACGAACTGCGCGAGCGCGCCGAATTCGTCGAGATCACCTCGGCCGGCATGCGCGAATCGCACGTCCACGACGTCCAGATCACCAAGGAAGCGCCGAACTACCGTTCGGAATAATGCTCCATAAGCGGCCGATAACGGCCGCTTTTAGTATTGGCTTCTGCCACGGTCCTGGCCGCTCGCGTTGCGATAAAACGCACCGGCGACCACGACTGGTTTTCGTAGGGTGGGCACCTGTGCCCACGCGGTCTCACCTGCTGATGGACGGCGACGCAAACCCTGCCCACGAACGACAACATTCTTACTTTTTGACGGCCTCAATGCACTCCAAAATCCTCATCCTCGACTTCGGCTCCCAGGTCACCCAACTGATCGCCCGCCGCGTCCGCGACGCCGGCGTCTTCTCCGAGGTCTTCCCCTACGACATCGGCGACGACTTCGTGCGCAACTACGGCGCCTCCGGCGTCATCCTCTCGGGTAGCCACAACTCGACCCTGGAAGGCGACTCCCCGCGCGCCCCGCAAGCCGTGTTCGAACTCGGCGTCCCGGTCCTCGGCATCTGCTACGGCATGCAAACCATGGCCGCGCAGCTCGGCGGCAAGGTCGAAAACGGTAAAGTGCGCGAATTCGGCTACGCCGAAGTGCGCGCCCGCGGCCACACCAAGCTGCTGAACGGCATCAACGACTTCGTCACGGGCGAAGGCCACGGCATGCTGCGCGTGTGGATGAGCCATGGCGACAAGGTCCTGGAGATGCCGGAAGGCTTCAAGCTGATGGGCTCGACCGACAGCTGCCCGATCGCCGCCATGGCCGACGAGGAGCGCCGCTTCTACGCGCTGCAATTCCACCCGGAAGTCACCCACACCACGCAAGGCGAAGCCATCATCGGCCGCTTCGTGCACGAGATTTGCGGCTGCAAATCCGACTGGAACATGCCGGACTACATCGGCGAAGCCGTCGAAAAGATCCGCGCGCAAGTCGGCAGCGATGAAGTCATCCTCGGCCTGTCCGGCGGCGTCGACTCCAGCGTGGCCGCCGCCCTGATCCACCGCGCCATCGGCGACCAGCTGACCTGCGTGTTCGTCGACCACGGCCTGCTGCGCAAGGACGAGGGCAAGATGGTCATGGACATGTTCTCGAAGAACCTCGGCGTGAAAGTGCTGCGCATCGATGCCGAAGACCAGTTCATGGGCCACCTGGCTGGCGTGACCGATCCTGAGCAGAAGCGCAAGATCATCGGCCGCGAATTCGTCGAAGTCTTCCAGGTGGAAGCGGGCAAGCTGACCAATGCGAAATGGCTGGCGCAGGGCACGATTTATCCGGACGTGATCGAATCGGCCGGCAAGGGCAAGAAGGGCCAGACCATCAAGAGTCACCACAACGTGGGCGGGCTGCCTGAGACGCTGAACCTGCAATTGCTGGAGCCGCTGCGCGAACTGTTCAAGGATGAGGTGCGAAAACTCGGCGTGGCGCTGGGTCTGCCGCATGACATGGTCTACCGTCATCCGTTCCCGGGGCCGGGCCTGGGCGTGCGTATCCTGGGTGAAGTAAAGAAGGAGTATGCGGATCTGCTGCGCGAGGCGGATGCGATCTTCATCGAAGAGCTGAGGAATACGCCGTTCGAACTGCCAGCTGTTGCCGGGATCGATCCGGGCAAGGCGCCGGTGAACTGGTACGAGGCGACTTCGCAGGCGTTTGCGGTGTTCCTGCCGGTGAAGTCGGTGGGTGTGATGGGCGACGGGCGGACTTATGAATACGTGGTCGCGCTGCGCGCGGTGCAGACGCTGGACTTCATGACGGCGCAGTGGGCGCATCTGCCGCATTCGCTGCTGGGGAAGGTGTCGAACCGGATCATCAACGAGGTGCGTGGGTTGAATCGCGTTGTGTATGATATTTCGGGGAAACCGCCGGCGACGATTGAGTGGGAATGAGGTTTCCTGCAGAAATTTTGCGTATGGTTTGAAAAAAGCTCGCTTCGGCGAGCTTTTTTTTTAGCTTAACCAATTCCAGGACAGTCGCCTTCGGCCCATTCAGTATTGATATTCGACCGCCCAAGGTCGTTCAATCGCTAATGGAGCTTGCCTTTAACGCCAGGTCCGGGTTCAAAGCCCGGCTGTAACAATAACGTGTCTCAACAGTGTCACGCACTGCTTAACCATTTTGCACTCCGTCCTTCGTCGTCAGGCACCTCTCGCCAAGGCCCGATACGAATCTAAATCAGCGTCAAGAATATTGCCGGCTTCGTCAGCATGGCGAAGGCCCGCGAACGCGCGGCATCGCCGAATGCGACAGTCTTTGTCGCAGCGTGCCGGAGAATCCAAGGCGCTGCACAGTCGAATCTTGAAATCATGCCCATGTTTATGCTTTTCATGAATTAAATATTTATGAAACGCAACATTTGGAGAGTATTGTGACAGAATCCGCAAAATATAATCCATCCCGCCTGTCGGCCATTGGCCCGGCTTGACTAACCATCGCTGCTTCGAACCATGCAAACACCCGAACTCCTGCTGACTAAACTCAACCAGGCACTGCGCGAACTGCGCGGCGCAGCCCGCGAGCTGGAGGATACCAGTCTCGACGAAAAGATACTGCCGATCATGCGCCGCCTGATGCTTGCCGAAATGATGAGCAGCCGCCAGCCGATCGCCGTCGGCGGCACGCAAGGCGCAGGCAAGACAACGCTGGTGCGTACCATGTACGGACTCGGCGAGAACGATCCGTGGCTGCCGGCCAACGAGGGCCGGGGCGAAACGATGCCGGTGCTGATCGAGGAAGATCCTGATTGCGAAACGCCGCACGGGTTCCTGCTGATGCTCGTGGCCACCGATGCCGACGGCCGCTACTTCGAGATCCAGGAACGCCGTTGCGACGACAGCCGCAGCTTCGTCGATGCCTGCCGCGGTGGCGGCACCAACGTCCTGCTGCCCGTGCTGCATGTCCCGCCGCGCTTCTTCGGCGGCGGCGGCCCGGTCCTGCTGCTGCTGCCGGGTTATGAAAAGCGCTCGCGCAAGAACGAAGAGTGGCAAGACCTGATGCGCCAGGCGCTCATCGGCGCCAAGGGCTGCATCATCGTTACCGACTCGACCCGCCTGGCAAGCCAGGCCCAGCAGGACATCGTCAAGGATATGCTGGCCGGCGAATTGCGTACCGCGCGGCCGATCATCGTAGTGGCCAAGACCGAAGCGCTGGCTGGAAACCGGCAGCGTCTGGACGAATTGCGTGCGAGCGCCGTCGAGGCATTCGGTCTCGACGCCGAGCATGGCGCCGCCCAGGTCCTGTGCGCCGGCGTCAATGCGCCCGGCGCCACCATCGACTATCCCGCCATCTGGATGCCGGAGCTGGCGGCACGCCTGCACGACATGTCCCATGCCGGCGCCGTTTCGCGTCAGGAACAGCTCGCCTATCTCGAACAGATCCTGGCTACCGACCTCACCATGGTCGTTGGTGGACTGCGCAACCAGGCGACGATGCACTTCCGCCAGTCCGGCACCGACGACGGCGCCCAGGAAACGATCGCCGCCTGTCTGCATGCCTTCGACGAATCACGCAAGGAATTGCGCAAGCAATATCAACGAGAGGTCAAGGCGATCGTCGACACCCACCTGAGCGAAGCGGACAAGGAACTCGACAAACGGCTCACGGATGAGCATGAAGGCTTCCTCAACAAGATCAAGAATTTCGGATCGACGTCTACCGAGGACAAGAATCGCATCGAAGCGTCCGTTCTGGGAGCCTGGAGCAAGCCTGGCTCGCTCGCCCCTGCCTATACCGCGGCGCTGGGCACGCTGACCAGCGCCGTTGGGCCAAAACAGTCGCAGGAGGCGGTGCTGTCGGTGGGCACGCCGCTGCAACGGCTCGGCTATGTAGATGCCGGCGGGAAACCGGTCACATCCGAATTCGCCGACAAAGATGTTCAGGATAACTTGCGCGCGCTAATGCAGAGCAAGGCGGGCGACGTCACCACCGGCGCGACCAACCACAAGCTCGAGGATACCGCCGCTCTGCTGCCGGTGATGGCGCTCGAATACACCCGGATCGCGTCGGCCATTCCCGAGCTGGTGCGGGTCGACAGCAGCACGATGCAGGAAATCCCTGGCGGCGACCTGACCCAGGCAGCGCAGAGCATCAGCAAGCAGTTCGGCGAATTTTCGGAGGCAACCCGCGGTATCCTCAAAGGGGTGGCGGCGGTCATGGCCGTCGATATCGCGGCCGACGGCCAAGCCGACATCATCAACGGCGTGCTCGGCATTGGTTCGGGCGGGGCTGCGGCCGGAGGGGCGGCCGCGGCGGCCGGCATGACGGTCGGCGGCGCTGTTGCCGGCGTGTTCGCGATCGGCTTCCTCGCTCACACGGCAATGAAGGAGATGCGCAACTACGATGACAAGGTCGGACAGGTCTCGCGCCGCATGCTGCGCAGCATCCATGACCACTATACGATGCACTATAACGAGCGCTTCGACGACATCATGGACCAGGTGCAGGCGCGCCTGAAGGAAGGCCTGCGGCGACGCTATGGCATGGACCAGCGGCTGGTCAAGCGCGACCGCCTGACCAAGGCGCTGGCCGACGTCAAGACGCTGCAGCAGGACCTGCTGTCGCAGCTGGCCCAGTCCGGCCAGAGCCTGGTGCTCTTCCGCAGCAGCGACGCATGAGCGCGGTCGTCGACAGGGGAGGAGCGCATTCGAGCGGTCTGTATGCCGACAGACTCGGCTGGGCACACCGCGCCTACCAGCGCTTTATCAACGCACTCAGCCCAGAAGTGCGCGAACACTTGGTCGGTGGCGACGGCGTGCACGAACCCTATGTCGCCGTGTACGGCAAGACGCAGGTGGGCAAGACCACGCTCCTGCTCGAACTGATGGAAGTGCGCGAAAGCGCACAGGCCGGCATCAGCGCCGTGCTGCGTGGGCGCCGCGAGTACGGCAAGTCGGCGACGGCAACCGCGATGGAATACCGGCGCTCGCCGGACAACGACTGGCATCTCGATGTTGGCGCCGGCCCGGTCGTCTACGCCGATGACAACGCGATGTGCGATGCGCTCGGTGCCTTGCGCCAGGCGATGAGCGAGCGCAAGCTCCTGAGCGACGATCCGGTAGTCGTGTCGATTCCTTCCGACCGCTTCCAGCGTTCGGCCGATGCGGGCCTCAACGTGCGCATGCTCGACCTGCCCGGCGATAACCCGACCGACGAGGTCGAGCGCGTTCACGTGGCGCGCATGGCCGAGCGCTACGTGCCGCACGCGGACCTGATCCTGTTGGTCGGGCGCGCCGACGACTTGTCCTTCCTCGACCCGGCCGCGCTGGCGCTGCCCGGCATCAAGGACTGGCAGTACGTGCCCAACCGGTTCCGCATCGTCACGACGTATTCGTTCACGCCGCAATCGGTCCAGCAATACGCACGCCAGCTGGACGGAGCGCCCGATCCGGCCAGGTTCCGCGAACGCCTGCTGGGTCAGGTCGATACCTTCGGCCTGCCGCTGGCGCCCGAGGCGCGCGAACCGCACCGCTTCTACCCCCTCGAGTTCGGGCAATCCTGGCAAGCGATGCTTGACGTCGACCTGGACTTCGCGGCGCGGCTGGCGCCGGTGGTGGCGCAGGTAAGGGCCGAGCTGCACGCGGACATCCGCGCCTCCGCCAACGAGGCGAGCCGGTTCCGCAATGCCTGCGACATCCACATCGTCGCGCGCCGCCAGCAGGAGGCAGGAGTCCAGCAGGCTCAGGCCACGATGGAGCTGCTGGGGAGGGAGCTCGCGCAGGCCGAGGCTGGACACCGTGTGTCCGTCAAGGGCGCGCAGGGGGCCGCGAAACGCGCGGCCGCCGCGCGCGCGCGCCTTGCCGAGCGCGCGCACGTCGAAGCGGTGATTGCGCAGGTCGCCAAAATCGACGTCGACGAGCAGGCCGGCCTGGTCGACCGCCTTGGCACGAATACCACCTACCTGTATGGCAGGATGAGTCAATTCGAGGATTGGCTGCGCAAGGCGTTCCTGGCGCGGGAACCGGACGATCACGCGCTCGCCTTCTTCGGCCAGAGCGCGCCGGACATGCAGGGCCAGGTCATTGCCCTGAACCGTATCGTCGAGGACGAGTTTTCCTCGTTGCGCAGCCGCATGAACGGCTACTGGCGGGACGAGTATTACCCATCGATGTCGAGCAGCTTCGCCGACGACACCTCCGAGCTGCGCGCCGCTATCCGCGCCTGTGCCGAAAAGGCGGGCAAGCTCGCGCACAAGGACTGGACCAGGCAGTTCAAGGTGCGTCTCGCCCAGCTGGAAACCGAGGCCAACACGGCGGACGCCGAACGCGCCGCGCTCGACCAGGTCGCCAAGAGCCTGCTCGAGCAACAGCAGTCCTTGATGAACCAGCTCGACCGAACCCGCAGCGAGCTGGACGCACGGAGCGCGCGGCTCAAGCAGGACGGCGCCCTCGCGCAGCGCTTCAGGATCATGCTCGACCAGGAATACCTGGCGGAAATGCGCTCGCGGCGTGCGGCGCTGGCCGCGAGCAGGTCGCCGCTGAACTCCCTGTCCATCCTGCTGTCGATCGCTCTTCTGCAGGAAGAGCGTCTCAAGATCAAACCTACTTGAAAAAACCAACCATGAATTTCCAGGACAACGAAGAACAAGCGCTCCAGCGCAGCATCGAGCAGCAGGAGCAGGCGATGGCCGCCGTGCTGGGCCGCATCATCCAGGCGCCGCTGGCGCCAATCTGCGAGGCGCTCGAGGAAGTACAGGAGCAGCTGTACCAGCAGGAGAAGGCCGGCAAGATGCTGAACATGACCATTAGCGCCAGCGTTACCGAGGCCGTCGAGGAAAGCACGCTTCGCCTCAACCGCAACCTGGCCGGCGTCAAGCACACGGTCGACGAGATGCGCGAGCAGGCCGCCAGCCAAGCCACGGCCCTGGGTAACGGGTTCGCCGCGCAGGCCGATCATCAAACGCGCCTCGATGCGGGGATCGCCGGGCTGCGCGACGCCGGCCAGGCCGGCACCGACCGGCTGCTGCGCGACGTAACGGGATTGGGGCGTCAGCAGGCTCAGTTGACCGAACGTGTGGATGCGCTGCAACCGGCGTTAGCGCCCCGCCTGGACCGGCTGCAGGCCGCAGTCGATGATTCTGCGCGCGATATCGCCGACGCGTATGCGAGTTTCTCCGACAAGCAAAAAGCCATCGTCAGTGCGGTAGTGCAGCAAGAACTCGCTCTGCAGCTGGCGCCATTGAACAAGCGGTCCGGCTGGCTCGCAGCGATGTGCGCTGCGAGCCTTCTGTCATCGCTGGCAGTGCTGGGTTTGGCCTTGCTGCGCTAGGACCAGTGGACCGCGACTGGGGCGAATGGCCGGCAGCGGCCGCTGCGTACCGTCGGGCGCACCAGCGAAAAATGCGGGAAGAGGGGCAGCGCCGCATCGCTAGCCAGCGACAGACTTGGCAATAGCAGCTGCTCAATCTACAGCCACCTTTTTCGCTCCAGAACGTACCAGACGAAGACAGCGCCCGACCAGCATCAAACTCGGCCGAATCCGCCTATCGCGGCGGCGTATTGCCGGGCCGGACCCAGGCAAAGGCGCAAACCGCAGCCGCCGCCGCACTGCCAGCACACACCATCAACGCCACATGAAACGGCGCCAGCAAAGCGCGCCCCTGCGCAGTCAGCACCACACCCAGCATCGCCGTTGCGATCAGTCCGCCGCCACGCGCCACCGCGCTATTGAAGCCGGATGCAATCCCGGTATGGCTTCCATCCACCGACGACAACACCGCCGTGGTCAGCGGCGCCGCCACGCAAGCCATGCCCAGCGCAATCACTAACAAGGCCGGCAGCACCGTCGCCGCATAGCTGCCATTGCCAATGCGCAGCGCTAGCAGGAAGCCGCCGGCGACAATCAGCGAACCGACGGACAGCGGCAGGCGCGAGCCGTGGCTGGCGGCCACGCGTCCCATCAGCGGCGAGCCGATCGCCAGCACGACCGGAAAGGGCAGCAGCGCCGCACCTGCCTGCCTGGCCGAGTACCCCAGGGACTGGATCAGCACGAACGGCACCAGCAGCATCAGCGCGCCGAGCGCGCCGTACAGCAGGAAGGTCATCAGGTTCAAGCCGGAAAACGCGCTCGAACCGAACAGTTTCAGGGGCAGCATCGCGCGCTCGCCGGCGCGCCGCTCGATGCACAAAAAGGCCAGCAGGATCACGACGCCGGCCGCCAGCGCCATGCCGGCCCACGGGGTCAGGTGTTTTTCTGCCGACGCGTCGGCCAGGCCCCAGGTGAGGCAGGCAAGACCCAGGCTGGCGAGTACGGCCCCGAGCGGATCGAGCGCAACCGGCTTGTCGCGGGTGTTCCCCGGCACGAAGCGCCAGGCCATGAACATCGCCAGCGCCGCGATCGGCAGATTGATATAGAAGACCGCGCGCCAGCCCATGGTGTCGATCAGCCAACCGCCCAGCAATGGTCCGATCGCCCCGGCAGCGGCGCCGGCCGCAGCCCAGGTACCGACCGCCCGTCCACGTTTTTTCCCCTGGAAGGTCGCGCTCAGGACGGCAAGGCTGTTCGGCAGCAGCATGGCCGCGCCCACACCTTGCAGCAGCCTGCCTGCCACCAGCAGCGCCAGGCTCGGCGCGAGCGCGCAGAGCAGGGAGGCCAGCGCAAACACGCCGATGCCGGCCACGAGCATGCGCTTGCGCCCATAGCGGTCGCCCAGCGCGCCGCCCAGCAGCAGAAGCGAACTGAGCGGCAGCAGGTAGCCGTTGACGACCCATGACAGGTCGGCGCCGCCGCCGGCGAAATCCCGGCCGATCGCCGACAAGCCGACGTTGACGACCGAGCCGTCGATGAAAGCCAGGCTGCTTGCCAGGATCGAGGTGCACAGCACCAGGTTCGGATGTGCCGGTGCCTTGTCATGGGCGCGTGCGCTAGCGGCGAGCGTGCGGTCGCAATCGATGGGCAGGGTGCTCAAGCGCACGCCCCGAAGGGTTGGTGTTCATGTAATGGCGGCATGACGGCATCGTGCTGCCCGATAACGGCGGCGTCTGTTCGGATGCACACACATCAGGTGCCGGTGAATGGCGAGAGCAGGGTGCAGGCGCCTGCCTGACTATCCTCGTCGCCGGCCCATGCTGGCGTTACCAATCCCCCCAACAACATGTGTAAAACGCACCCTTTCTAGTTCTTCGAAAGCTGGCGCGCAACCAGTAGGTTGCTGCTGCATTGTGCGAGGCATGACAAGGTTCGGAACTGGCGTTGAAGACTTATATGCCGGCCTCGCTGGTGACATGGTTTGCCTTCAAAGCTATACTTCAAGGCTCCGTCGACGAGGAACGCGCCATGTCTCTACTTGACCACCAGCTCGAATTGCTGTCGCCCGCCAAAACCGCCGAGATCGGCCGCGAGGCCATCCTGCATGGCGCCGACGCCGTCTACATCGGCGGCCCGGCATTCGGCGCCCGTCACAACGCCAGCAACTCCCTCGAAGACCTAGCCGGCCTGGTCCAGTTTGCCCACCGCTACCGCGCCCGCATCTTCGTCACGATGAACACGATTATGCACGACGCCGAGCTCGACCTCGCGCGCAAGCAGGTCTGGCAGCTGTACGAGGCGGGCGTCGATGCGCTGATCGTCCAGGACATGGGCCTGCTGGAACTCGACCTCCCGCCGATCCAGCTGCACGCCAGCACGCAGTGCGACATCCGTACCGTGGAGAAAGCGAAGTTCCTGGGCGACGTCGGCTTCTCGCAGCTGGTGCTGGCACGCGAACTGACGATAGCCCAGATCCGCAAGATCCGCGCGCAGGTCGACACGCCGCTCGAATACTTCATCCACGGCGCCCTGTGCGTCGCGTTTTCCGGCCAGTGCTATATCTCGCATGCCGACACCGGCCGCAGCGCGAATCGCGGCGACTGTTCCCAGGCCTGCCGCCTGCCTTATACGCTGACCGATATCCAGGGCGGTGTCGTAGCCTACGACAAGCACCTGCTGTCGATGAAGGACAACGACCAGAGCCGCAACCTGGAGGCGTTGATCGACGCCGGCATCCGCTCGTTCAAGATCGAGGGCCGCTACAAGGACATGGGCTACGTGAAGAACATCACGGCCCACTATCGCCTGCTGCTCGACGAGATCCTCGAGCGCCGCGCCGCGGGTCGATCCGGTTTCGTGCGCGCCGCCAGCGGCCACACGCAAGTCTTCTTCACGCCCGACGTCGACAAGAACTTCAACCGCGGCCACACCGACTATTTCGCCCAGGGCCGCCAGGACGACATCGGCGCCTTCGATTCGCCGAAGTACCTGGGCGTGCGCGTGGGCGCCGTCAGCAAGGTCGCGCCGGATTTTGTCGAGATGATGACGGACGCACCGCTGGCCAACGGCGACGGCCTGAACTACATGAACAAGCGCACCAGTGTCGGCATCGGCGTGAACACGGTGCAGAAGCTGGGAGAGAGCGAGGAGGGCCAGCGCTGGCGCGTGTTCCCGAACGAGCCGGTCAGCGCCTTGCCTGGCCTGAAGCCCGGCACCGAAGTCCACCGCAACCGCGACCACGGGTGGGAAACGGCGCTCACCAAACGCTCGGCCGACCGCAAGGTGGCGCTGCACCTGACGCTGTCGGAAACCAAAGGAGGCCTGGCGCTGACCTTGCGCGACGAGGATGGTATCGAGACGGTGACGCATGCGCTGCTGGCGCTGCAGCCGGCGCACAATCCTGATCAGGCCGATGCAGCGCTGCGCACCAGCCTGACCAAGCTGGGGAACACGATGTTCGAAGCCGACGGCATCGTCTTGAATCTGTCGCACCCGTGGTTCGTGCCTGCCGCCGCCATCAATGCACTGCGGCGCGATGCGGTGGCGGCGCACGAAGCGGCCAGGTTGCAAGCGTGGGAACGCCCGGAGCGCAAGGCGCCGGTGGAACCGCCCGCCGTGTATCCGGCGACCCAGCTCTCGTACCTGGCCAACGTCTACAACGACAAGGCGCGCGCCTTCTACCACAAGCATGGCGTGGGCCTGATCGACGCGGCCTACGAGGCGCACCAGGAAGCGGGCGAGGTGTCGCTGATGATCACCAAGCACTGCCTGCGCTTCTCGTTCAACCTGTGCCCGAAACAGGCCAAGGGTGTGCAGGGCGTGCAGGGCCAGGTGCGGGCCGAGCCGATGACCTTGAAGTCGGGTGAGGACACCTACACGCTGCGCTTCGACTGCAAGCCCTGCGAGATGCACGTCGTCGGCGCGATGAAGCCCGGCATCCTGCGCTCGCCGCCGCCGTCCGCCGTGTCCTATAGCCCGCTGACCTTCCATCGCCAGCGGCCCGTGTAAAGTCAGGCGGCCCGTCTCATTTCGCCGGCGCTACCAGTGTGCCGTGCATCCGGCCATCCTGCGCCGGCCGATTCTCAGCCCGGCTGGCCATCCTCGCCGCCCGGCCCGGCCGACTGGCGCGACGACGCCCCGGCCCGCGACTCGTACTGCGCCGCTCCCTGCCGCACCTGCGAGTGAAGCGCGCCCTGGCGCAGCACCGGCTGCGATGGCGCGCCCGGGCGCGGCATCGACAACCTGCGCGTCCCAAGCGGCAGGTCGCTCGGCCGGGTCAGCCCGGTGGCCACCACCGTCACCCGCATGGCGTCGCCCAGCGTCTCGTCGTACACCGCGCCGAACTTGATGATCGCGTCTTCGTTGGTCTGGGCGCAGACCGTATTCATCACGAGCTTGGTTTCGCGCAGCTTCAGCGTTTCTTCCGAGGCGGCGATGTTGACCAGCACCCCGCGCGCGGCGCGCAGGTTGGCGCCATCGAGCAGCGGGCAGGCGATGGCCTCGGCGGCGGCCTTGGCGGCGCGGTCGTCGCCGGCGTGTTCGGCCGAGCCCATCATCGCCATGCCGGTCTGGCGCATCACCGTGCGCACGTCTTCGAAATCGACGTTGACCATCCCCGGCACGACGATGATTTCCGCGATCCCGGTCACGGCCTTGCTGAGCACTTCGTCGGCGGCGGCAAACGCCTGTTTTTGCGTGACGTCGTCGCCCAGCACTTCTTCCAGGCGGCTGTTCAGGACCACGATCAGCGAGTCGACGCAGCGCGCCAGCGTCGCGATGCCTTCCTCGGCCACGCGCATGCGCCGCGGGCCTTCGAAGTCGAAGGGCTTCGACACCACGGCAAGGGTCAGGATGCCCAGCTCGCGTGCCACTTCGGCCACCACCGGGGCGGCGCCGGTGCCGGTGCCGCCGCCCATGCCGGCGGTGATGAAGACCATATCGGCGCCCTTGAGCGCATCGGCGATGCGCTCGCGTTCGCGGGTGGCGCATTCGCGTCCGACGGCCGGGTCGCTGCCGGCGCCAAGGCCGCTTTCGCCGAGCTGGATGCGCTGCTCGGTGCGGGTGGTCGACAGGGCCTGCGCGTCGGTATTCGCGCAGATGAATTCGAAAGTGGAGGAGCCGGTGGGCGCCATGTGGTTGACGGCGTTGCCGCCGGCGCCGCCGATACCGATGATCTTGATGACCGTCGCCGGCTGGGTAATTGTGGATTCGGACAAGGAACACTCCGTTTGTAGAATTAGCGGTCGGCCGCACGCGCGACGGCCGCGCACCACCCAGGATGCGTGCCGGCGGATGCCGAGGCCATTAGACTACTTGCTGTTCAGCGCACGCGAAAGCGTATAAAGGTTTCAATCGAAACGATTTGTAAGAAGCCGTGCAATCGGACGAAAACCTTGTCAACACGCGGCCGTTTGCCGGCTGCGCCCGTTTGCCGCCATCGTGGCGGCGCCGGTCAAAGCAGGAAGCTGCCCACATCGCCGCCCAGGCGCCTGGCCGCGACCGTACTGTCATCCTTGAGATGCACGCCGGAGAGCTGCCGCCTGTGCGCCTCGGCCAGCAGGTAATGCAGCCTTGCCGCCGCGTCTTCGATGCACAGCCCGGCCGGCCTCACGTTCGAGATGCAGTTGCGGCGTTCGTCGGTCAGGCCGACGCGCGGCGCCCAGGTCAGGTACAGGCCCATGCTGTCGGGCGAACTCAGGCCCGGCCGTTCGCCGATCAGCACCAGGACGATCTTCGCGCCGAGCAGTTCGCCGACCTCGTCGCCCACGGCCACGCGGCCCTGCTGCACGATCGCGACAGGCGCCAGCGGCCATGCCAGCGCCTCGAGCCGCGCATGCAGCGCCTGCAGCAGCGGTGCGGCATGGCGCATGATGGCGAGGGCCGACAGACCGTCCGCGACGACCACGGACAGGTCGTATCGGTCTTCGTTCACCGCGCCGCCGTGCCGGGCGCGCAGCAATTGGCGCGACGCCGCGTCGAGTTGCCGGCCCAGGTCGGGCCGTTGCAGGTAGATGTTGCGGTCCGCTGCTGCGCTGTGCAGCAGCAGGGGGCAGGGCGCGGCCGGCCAGGCGGGCGCCAGGGCCGCGCCCAGTTGCGCCGTGTCGAGGGCGCCGTGCACGGCGTCGCGCGCACGCGCATGGCCGAGCTGGAAGTCGAGCTGGGCGCGGGTGGGCTGGCTGGCGCCGCTGTGGCCAAGCCCGATGCGGGCGGCGGTGAAGCGGTGCAGTGCCTGCCAGGGATCGAGGTCGGTCATGTCGGCTCCTTCAGGGCAGCTGCAGCAGCGCTTGCGCGAACGGCGCCGGCAGCGCGCGGCCCAGCGTGGGCGTCGCATCGCCGGTAAAAATGCCCAGCTCGCGCAGCCAGGCGTGGAATTCGGGCGCCGGCAGCAGGCCGAGCGCACGGCGCGCATACAGGGCGTCGTGGAACGAGGTGGTCTGGTAGTTCAGCATGATGTCGTCGGCGCCGGGCACGCCCATCACGAAGGTGCAGCCGGCCGTGCCCAGCATCGTCAGCAGCACGTCCATGTCGTCCTGGTCGGCTTCGGCATGGTTGGTGTAGCAGACGTCCACGCCCATCGGCAGGCCGAGCAGCTTGGCGCAGAAGTGGTCTTCCAGGCCGGCGCGGATGATCTGCTTGCCGTCGTACAGGTACTCGGGCCCGATGAAGCCGACGACCGAATTCACCAGCAGCGGGTCAAAAGCGCGCGCCACCGCGTAGGCGCGCGCCTCGGCGGTCTGCTGGTCGAGGCCGTGGTTGGCGTTGGCCGACAGGGCGCTGCCCTGGCCGGTCTCGAAGTACATGAGGTTGTCGCCGAGTGTGCCGCGGCGCAGCGAGAGGGCGGCGTCGCGGGCTTCGCGCAGCAGCGCCAGGTCGATGCCGAAGGCGGCGTTGGCCGCCTGAGTTCCGGCAATCGACTGGAACACGAGGTCGACCGGCGCACCGCGTTCGATGGCGGCGATGGTGTTGGTCACGTGGGTCAACACGCAGGACTGGGTCGGAATCGCATAGCGGGCGATGATCTCGTCGAGCATGTTGACGAGCTTGATCACCTGCTGCCCGTTGTCGGTGGCCGGGTTGATGCCGATGACGGCGTCGCCGCTGCCGTACATCAGGCCGTCGAACAGGCTGGCCGCGATGCCGGATGCGTCGTCCAGCGGGTGGTTCGGCTGCAGCCGCGTCGACAGGGTGCCGGGCAGGCCGATCGTGTTGCGAAAGCGCGTGACGACGCGGCATTTGCGGGCGACCAGCACCAGGTCCTGGATGCGCATGATCTTCGACACCGCGGCCGCCATCTCCGGCGTGATGCCCGGGGCGATTTGTGCCAGGCGCGCCGCGTCGGCCTCGTCGCCGAGCAGCCAGTCGCGGAAATCGCCCACCGTAAGATGGCGGATCTGCGCAAAGGCGGCGGCGTCGACGCCGTCGACGATCAGGCGCGTCACCTCGTCGTTTTCGTAAGGCACCACCGCCTCGTTCAGGAAGGTCGTGAGCGGCAGTTCGGCCAGGGCCATCTGCGCCGCCACGCGCTCTTCGCCCGTACTGGCCGCCACGCCGGCCAGGTAGTCGCCGGAGCGCGCGGGCGTGGCCTTGGCCAGCAGCTCGCGCAGGTCGGCGAAGGCATAGGTCCGGCTACCAACTTGGTGGGTGATCCAACTCATGGCGCGCTCCATAGTGCTTGCACAAAAAGCTCTGGCCGTCCTGCCGCATTACCTCGGCAGGACGGCTTATCCTGCCACATTTTCGCGCCGCGCGGACAGTGCGCCGCACCGGCTTTTTTCCACATGCCCGGACCTCCCGCAGATTCTCCTTGCAAGTCGAATACTTCACCCTATAGTGAAGTAATGCACACGGCGAGCCTCGACACCATCTACCGTGCGCTGGGCGATCCATCCCGGCGCGCAATGCTGCAGCGGCTGGCGGACGGGCGCTCGCTCACGGTCAGCGAGCTGGCGGCGCCCCTGCCGCTGGCCATGCCGACCGTGCTCAAGCACCTGGACGTGCTGGAGCGCGCCGCGCTGGTGTCCAGGCACAAGACCGGCCGCACGGTCAGCGTGACCCTGCAGCCGGCCGCCCTGGCCGAAGCGCTGGCCTGGCTGCAGCGCACCGAAACGTTCTGGACGAGCCGCCTCGACCGGCTTGCCACCGTTGTTGAACCCGCGCGGCCTGCCGGGCCGCCCGCATCCGAGGAGGAATCGCCATGACCAGCCTCACCATCGTCCGTGTCATCGAAGCGCCGCCCGCGGCCGTCTTCGCCGCCTTCGTCGAACCCGAGAAGATCGCCCTGTGGTGGGGCCCCGACGACGGGCCCGTCACGCACGCGGAAGTCGATGCCCGTCCCGGCGGCCGCTTCCATGTGCGCTTTCGCATGCTCGACGGCAGCGAGCACGGCTGCTTCGGCAACTTCGAGGTGTTCGAGCCGCCGCACCGCCTCGCCATGAGCTGGTCGTGGGAGGGCGAGGACACGCCGGCCTCGTATGTGCAGGCCAGCTTCGCGCCGGCCGATTCAGGGCATACCGAGCTCACCTTCGTGCATGCGCAGCTGCGCGACGCCGCCACGCGCGACAGCCACGAGCACGGCTGGAACGGCGCGCTCGACAAGCTGCAGCGCAAGGCGCGGAGGCTGTCATGATCACGGTCACCGCCATGAAGTGGGCGCCGCCCTTTGCCGCCGGCCAGGTACGCGACCACCGCGTGCGCTGGATCCTCAACGAAGTGGGCTGGCCCTACCAGGTCCGGCTGGTCGATGCGCCCACCATGAAGTCGGCCGCATACAGCCGCGGCTTGCAGCCCTTCGGCCAGCTGCCGGTGCTGGAGGAGGAGGGCCGGCCGCCGGTGTTCGAGAGCGGGGCCATCGTGCTCGACGTCGCCATGCGCGCCGGCCGTTGCATCGCCGCCGAGGGAACGCCCGAGCGGGCGGCCGCGCTGCAATGGGTGATCGCCGGCCTGAATTCGGTCGAACCGATGCTGTTCAACGTGGCCGAAGTCGAGTACTTCATGGACGACGAGGACGCCAGGCGCGCCAGGCGTCCGATGGTCGTCGGGCTGGCGATGCTGGAAAGCGCGCGCGCCGGGCGCGACTGGTTCGTCGGCGACGGCTTCACGGTCGCCGACCTGATGCTCGCTTCCATCCTCAAGGTTGCCGACCGGCTGGCGCTGCTCGATGAATTGCCGGCGCTGGCGGCATGGCAGCGGACCATACTCGCGCGCCCCGCGCATGTGCGGGCCGAGCAGGACCAGCGGGCCGATATCGCGCGCCATACGGTTGAGGACATGCGCTACGACGCGCTGGCATCGGAGGCACGAACATGAGCACGCAACCCAGGATCGAGATACGGCTCGAGCAACCCTATGTGGGAACGCGGACGGTCATCGCCATGCGCGAGTTCGATCGCGAGATCCCCGCGATGGCGCAGACGCTGTCGCGCTGGCTGGACGAGCACAATGTACTCGCGTCGGGCCAGCCATTCCTGCGCTATTACGTGATCGATATGCCGGAGCGCATGGACGTGGAGTTCGGCATGCCGACCGATCGTGCGCACGCAGCGACAGGCGCGGTGGCAAGCCACCGGCTGCCGGCTGGCCGCTACGCGGTAACGGTATACACGGGAGTAGAGAATGGCGTGTCGGCTACCCGCCAGTTCCTCGATTGGATCGCGGCGCAGGGCGAGCAGCCCGTCGCCCACGCATCGGAGCAGGGCGAGGTCTTCCAGTCCCGGTACGAAACTTTCCTGACTGACGACAGGACCGAGCCGGACCGGCATCGATGGGTGATCGAAGTGGCCATCCAGGTGCACAACTGATATCAACCCGCTGCACGAAAAGGAGTCCGACATGTCTATCGATAACGCACTGGCGAGCATGGCCGTCAAGGACCTCGACAAATCCGCCGCGTGGTACGCCGAACTCCTGGGCGTCAAAGGCAGCCGGCCGATGCCTGAAGTCGAGGAGTGGGTGTTTCCGCGCGGCGGCGGGCTGCAGGTCTACCAGGGCGCCGATCGCGCCGGAAACTGCTCGTTCACGCTGGTGGTCAGCGACATCGAGGCCGTTGCGCGCCAGCTGGCGGCGATGGGCGTGCAGACTGGCGACCGGACGAACAGCGAGCGCGTCAAGACTTTGATGATCAAAGACCCGGATGGCAACAGCATTGCCATTGCCGAGGCGCTCGATCCGGCGCTGGCGCGCTAGGCGTTCAGCCCGGCGCCCCTGCACAAGCTCCGATCACAGCAGGAAGACCGGCCCCGTGCGCTTCGAGCGTGGCGGGTCCTTCAGCCGGCCTTGTTCACTCCGGCAGCGGTCGAGCGCTGCCTTCACATCCCCTTATCACCAGGCAAGCGATGCGTACGCACCGGGCGGTCACGCATGAGGAACAGAAAATTACCTTAGTGCAATTAATGTCGTTGAATGCTATAGTTTTTAGAACGACCGGAACCTGACCGGAATACCCAACTTTATCATCACAAGGCTAGACATGACGGTGGCATTACCAGCGGTCGACATCTCCGAATACACCCTGAACGATATCCATGTGGGCACGCGCCTGTACACGGCGCTCGTCGCGCATGCACGTTCGACAGGAGGCGCGCCCGTCTACTATTCGGATATTCTTGCGCAGGCCAAGGCGCTGGCGCCGGACGACGCTGAACTGCAGCGTGCCGTGCCGATCGGGATCGGCATGAAACTGCTGTTCGTCGAGAACTTCTGCAGCGCGAACGGGTATCCGAACCTTGCCTGCCTGGCCGTCAGCCGTGGCACCGGCAGGCCAAGCGAAGGGTACAAGGGCGACTGGGAAGCGGACCGGCGCGCGGTCGCGGCCTTCGATTGGTCGACGGCCCAGGCGAAGCTGGACGCCTATGTCTACGATGCGAAGCTGGTGGCCGCGCCGAAGAGGCGCCGCAGCCTCCAGGATGCAAAAGACCTGCGCTGGGCGCATTATTCGGCAAACCGGGCAGCCTACGCGGGCCTGAGCGAAGAAGAGAAGGAGGAAATCCTGAATCTCCTGATCGAAGGCTTCGACCCCGAGCTGGCCTTGCGGCGTGTGATCGCGGCGCGCGGCCTGCTGTCGGGAGAGGCTTGATCATGGCCGAGGCAAGGATGGACGCAGGGCAGGGCGACATGGCGCACCGCGACGCATTGAAACGCGACTGGCACGAATTCAAGGACAAGCCGCTCGACGAGCGCGTTGCCGGGGAATGGCGCCTGTTCCTCGACTGGAGGCGCAACAACCCGATGGAAAGCCTGGCGCTCGAACGCTACACCAACCTGCTCGGTGACGGCGGCGACATCTACTTCACCAACCTGATCGAACGCCGCACCACGCGCTGCGGCCGCTTCCGCCCTGCCAGCAGCGCGGGATACGGCATCTACCGCGTCAAGCCGGCCGATGCCGCGCAGGGCACGGCGCCCCGGTTCTCGATTCCAAAAAACGGCCGCGCAGCGCGGGCCGAGGTGGACCTTGCGGTTGCCACCGAGGTTTTCGAGCGCACCGTCCGCCCCGTGCTGGTGGCGCTCTCGAATTGCGACCCGTGCCAGGACCTGAAGCCGCTGGAGATCAACTTCGCCCGCAAGGTCGCCTACATGTACAACCCGGGCAATCTGCTGGCGCTGTACAAGAACGAAGTGATCCGCCGCATCGGCGGTTTCCTGGGCATCCAGCAGCCGCTCGAAGGCTACCAGGCGACTGCGGCGATCAAGGACCAGCTCACCATGGAATGGGGCGTGAGCACCGGGGACGTCTGCTCCTGGGACGTCGACGAACTGCGGGCATGGACCCTGGCCGATGGCGGGTCGCTCGATGACGAAGAGATCCGCCTGACGCGCGAGTTCGAAGTAAGCCAGAAGATGACCGGATTCCTGTTCCAGCGCTTCGGCCTCACCCTCGACTTCGAGCAGAAGAACCTGGTGTATTACGGTCCGCCGGGCACCGGCAAGACCCATCGCGTTACCGAGGGGATCGCGCAGCGCGTGCTGGCCGATGGAGCCCGCTTCGACGACGTGTGCGAGATCGTGCAGTTCCACCCCAGCTATTCGTACGAAGACTTCATCGAAGGGCTGAAACCGGTCAATGCGCCAGGCGGTGGCATCGCGCTGGAGGTCAGGCCGGGCGTGTTCAAGCGTTTCTGCGAAAAGGCGATGAAAGCGCTGCGCGAAGACCGGATGGCAGGGGTGAAGGCGCCGCGTACCTTCTATTTCGTGGCCGACGAGATCAACCGCGCCGAACTGTCGCGCGTGCTGGGCGAAGTCCTGGTCTGCCTGGAAGAATCCAAGCGCGTCGACTTCGACAGGGACGGCATCGAGACCGGCCTGCGCGTCAGTACCCAGTACGGCTACATGGCCGAGGAAGGCGAGGGCCGCTTCGGCGTTCCCGCCAACCTGTACTTCATCGGCACCATGAACGACATCGACCGCAGCATCGACAGTTTCGACATGGCCTTGCGCCGGCGCTTCGCCTGGGTCAGGACCGGCTGCGACTACGAGGTGATCCGCGAAGCCGTGAACGGCGAAGCGAATGCCGACGCGTACACCGACATCTGCAAGCGGCTGAACGATTTCATCCGCGACACCCTGAATCTGGGGCAGGCCTACGAAATCGGCCATGCCTATTTCATGACGGTTGCGGGCCGCGCCCTGCGCGACGCCGCGGTACAGCAGCTGTTCGACACGCGTATCGAGCCGCTGCTGACCGAATACCTGCGCGCCGAGTACAGGCCCGAGCAGATCGCCGGCAAGGTCAAGCAGGCGCGCGCGATCTTCACGCTGGCTCCGGCCGCCGCATGATCCGGTTGCACGACAATTGCCATGCGCATCCGCTGGCCGGCCTCGTCAGCGTCAGGCATTTGCCGAAAAAACCGGGCGTCTTGCCGGCGCTGACGATCGGCGCCTGCCGGGCGGCGGGCAACCGTTTGTTCTCGTTCCACGGCGAGGACGAGGACAGGCGCGCCAAGCGTAACGGCAATGACGAGCTGGTCCTGGCCCTGAGCGAGGAGGGCGAAGCCGGATGGGTGGCCCAGACCGGAAACTATGTCGGGCGCCTGAGCTACCAGAAGCACGAGTTCGACATCCGTTCGCGTTTCGGCGATGCCTTCATGCAGCGCATGCTCAATTTTGCGAACGACATCTACGTCGACGACTGGGCAGCGCCGGCCGAACGGATCGACGCCGCCACGACCGATTATGCGCGCGTGCTGATCTTCATGAGCTTCGTGCGGGCGCTGGAAAAAGCCTTCCTGCTGGGCCTGCCCAAGTCCTACCGCAGCATCCAGCACCACGACTTCGTGGTGCGCGGCCGGATCGACATCCCGCGCATGGTCAGGGACGACCTGCCGTTCAGGGGCCAGGTAGCCAGCGTGGCGCGCGAGCAGGTGCCGAGCCAGGCCATCATCGACGTGCTGGCCAGGGCGATCCAGGTGATCGACCGCAATGGCGGGGAGCAGCTGCTGCGGCGTATCGCCCACGTCCGCACGCAGCTGGCAGGCGCGCGCTCGAACCGGGCAGTCGACGCCGCCACCATCCGGCGCGCCCAATCGGACAAGGGCCTGGCCAATCCGATTTTCGCACCGTACCGCAAGGTACTGGATCTGGCCGAGACGATCATCGCGCTCGACAGCGCGCGCGACAGACCCGAGGGGAGTACATCCATGTCGGGATTGCTGGTCAACGTCGCCGAGCTGTTCGAGGTTTATGTCGGCAAACTGCTGGCGCTGCATTTCCCCGGATGGAGCGTGTCATCGCCCGCGATCCGCCTGCATGCGGGCCGGTTCTACGCACGCCGCATCATCCCCGACATCGTCATGCTGCACGAGGACGGGCGCCGGGTCGCGGTACTCGACACCAAGTACAAGCGCATGCACTTCCAGGGCGGCAGCGCGCACGGCATGGGCGACGTCGACCGCGAAGACTTCTTCCAGATTGCCACCTACATGAGCCATTTCGATCGCCTGCCCGGCAAGCGACTGGTCCTGGGCGGGCTGCTGTACCCGCTGGCGACGGAGCCGGACCCGCGGCGCTGCCACGATGCCTGGATGGGCGACGAAACGACCGCATTCGTGGTCGACGGCATCCGGGTGCCGGAAGGCGGCGGCGAGGGGGCCGACGATGTCCTCGCCAGCGAGGCGCGCTTCATCGAGCGTCTAGCGGTGCTGCTCGAGGACCGTGCCTGATATTGCGATTCGGAGGACTGTTGGTGACGATGAACTTCATGGAAACGCTGCATGCCGGCGGCGCGCGATACGGGATCGACGCGTTTCCCCTGGATGACTGCCTCGACCTGTCCCCGGCCGCGCCTGCGTGGCTGGCCGGGTTGCTCGAAGGGCTACTACGCCACCTGGGAAATCCGGGACCGGCCTGACGGCCGCTTCCTGTGCCTGGCGGCTTCCTGCTGACGCCGGTGATATAGCATGTTCGTGGCATGAAACAAGCGCCGCGTTATCGCCTCAGAAGCGATCACGCGGCGCTTGTTTTTCGGCGGGATCAAACGTCAACATGACGCGACGTTCCGCGTGGGCACGGGGTGCCTTGCGCGGCCGGCCCACCGTACGGTCGGCGCAATCGACCTTGGATATGCGCGCTCTGTGCAGGTTTTATTTGGCCTGTGCCTGGTCTTCGGGCGCAGCGTCATTCTTCACCTGGCCGAGCCAGGCAATGAATTCCTCGGCCGACATCGGTTCGCTCATTTCCTGCTCGGACGCCAGGATGCGTTCGACCAGTTCGCCGTTCTGCAGGATACGCCGCTCCAGGTCGCAGGGTTCCTGCCGTCCCGTGAAGAACTCCCACAGCCGCACCATGGCCAGCGTATCGAGATGGCAGTAATCGAGCAGCTGGCGCTCGATCTGCCCCTTGCGTTCAGCAGCGGTATCCGGCGCGATCGCTTCCAGGAAGGCGTGCATCGCCGCCCCGCCGTCCTGTACGCCGTCGAGCTGGTCGTAGCGCAGCTCGGGCGCGATTGCCGGCAGCACCCGCTTGATGCTCCAGCTGCCTTCCTGCGCGGGATGGTAGTAGCGCTCGCGCGCCACCGGCAGCAAATCCACCACGCGCGCGTTGATGGCCAGCAGGGCCGGGCCCAGGTCGGCAAAGCGCGCCGCCAGTTCGGCAATGCGGGCGGTCTCGAAACCGGCGTTGTAGACGAACACGGGACCCTCGCCGTGGCAGGCATCGAGCAGCGCCTCGGCAAACGCGCGCGAGGGATCGCTCCCGGACAAATCGAGGAAGGCGCGGTGTTCCAGCTTGCCGGTCTCGTCCAGCCTGTGCACGCTGAACTGGAACGGGATCATCTGGAACGGGCGGGTGCCGGCCCAGACCGGCACCGCGAAGGCGATGGTCTCGAAGTCGATGAACCAGGCCGGCGGCGGGTAGGGCGCGAGGTCGGCGGCGGCGCCCCCGGCATCGACATAGGTCGTGCCCTCAAGGGTATGCTGTTTGACGCGCAGCTGGATGGGGTTGAGGAGGGCGTCCGGCACTTCGCGCATGTCGGCGGCGCCATCAATGATGTGCTGCTTCAGGGCGCGGCTGGCGATCCGCGGCAGCCAGTGCACCGGGTATGCGGCCTGCGGCATGCGGGCAGTGCAGTGCGCCGTGAAGCCGCATGGGTACGGGCTGGCGCAGTGGTCCCCGGGCCGGATGACCGGCTCGTGCTCCTGCGCCGCCACTTCTCCGGCGCGGGCGATCCAGGATGCGACTTCGCCGCTGCGCCCGAAGGCTTCTGCGCTCAGGTCTTCCTCGACCAGCAGGCCGCCGTACTGGCCGTTGCCGGGATAGACCCAGCGGCTGTCGATGCGGGCCAGCGCGATGCCGTCGAGTGCGACGCCGGCGGCACGCGTCACGTAGGCCTGGATGGCGGCGTCGTCGCGGTGGTAGTCCTTGAGCTTGGTGGCGGACTTGACTTCGACCATGCGCCAGCGCTGCGCGTCAGCGTCAGCGTCGGGACCTGGGTCGAGCGGCAGCAGGATGTCGGCAAACGCGAGGGCGCCGCCGCCCTCGAAGCCGGCTTCGAAGAGCGGTTGCGCGCCGGCGAGCAGGTGGCGGCTGCGTGCCAGCGCCGCGTCGACGCCGTCACTTACCGGGTCGAGCAGCACGCCCTGGCGGCCCGGGTCGTACAGCTGGCGCGCCAGCGCGCCGACCAGGTGCCCGTTCGCGAACGCAGCCTGGCTGGCGTTGTCGTCCTGGCGCAGGCCGGGGCGGTGCAGTTCGAGCCAGAGGCGGCGTTCGCACTGGCGGAAGGCCAGCAGCTTGGACTTGGACAGGCGGGACATGGCGCGGCCTCATGGTGAAAGATTATGTCAATATTATTGCTTATTTGAAATAAAATGTCATCGCGCCGATTGCCTTTCCCTAGTGAAGTTGCAATCGCCGAAGGAGCAGGCTGCGCGCACCGTTCGCAACCTGGTCCAGGCCGAGGTCTAGGCGGCGCAGCGCGTCAGGAAGGCGCCGAACAGCTCGCACAGCAGCGGAATGCGATTGTCGAGGCGATGACCGCCCGGCACCAGGTGCAGGGTGCAGCCACGCAGCCGCGCGAAGCGCACCGAATTTTCGTACGGGATGACCTCGTCGTCCCAGCCGTGCACGATCTCCGCATGGGTGGCCAGGATGGCGGGCGCCGGGACCGGGTAGTCCGGCATGTAGAGCGCGGGGGCGAGCAGGAACAGGCCTTCGGCGTCGACCCGCACCGAGGCTTCGGCGGCGACCCAGCCGCCCATGCTCGACCCCACGAGCAGCAGGGTCTGGTCCACATCCTTGCAGGCATCCCTCAGCTGGTCGAGCCGCAGCCGCGGTTCGGTGGTATGCGAGTAGTCGAGGCTGACGACGTCCCAGCCGTGCTGCCGCGCCACCTCTGCCAGCGCGGTGATCTTGCTGCCGTTCGGGCCGCTTTCTTTTCCGTGAACGAAATGTACCAGTCCCTTGCTCATGCCAGTCCTCCTCGATAATCACCGCCGCGGCGGTCGAGGGATCAGTATAGGGATGCGCGCGACAGGCGGCGTCGCAGCACGGCGCGACGGCGCTTGTCGCGGCATGCGCTTAAGCTGGCGTTGCGCCGGCCGGTAAGGCGCATGAACAGGTGCCACGTTCGTGGCCCGACACCAATCGTTGAAGGAAGGAGGCGCCGATGGCGCACATTGTCTTGCTCGGGGATTCGATTTTCGATAACGCGCCGTATGTCCCGGCCGGGACCGAGGTCTCGGCCTGCCTGCAGTCGCTGCCGGGCCGTCCGCACCGCGTGTCGCTGCTGGCGCGCGACGGCAGCGTGCTGGCCGACATGGCGGCCCAGGCGGCGCGCCTGCGCGCGTTGCCGGCGCCGGCCGACTGGCTGGTGGTGAGCTGCGGCGGCAACGACGTGCTCGGCCTGGTCGGCGCGATGCATGCGCAGGCCGGCACCGTCCTCGAGGCGGCCGAACTGCTGGCCGCGTGGCAGGCCAGCTTCCGCCACGCCTACCGGGGCATGCTCGACCTGCTGCTGGCGCAGGACATTCCGCTGGCCGTGGCCACCATCTACGACGCCGTGCCCGGCCTGTCGCCCGGCCTGCGCACCGCGCTGGCGCCGTTCAACGACGTGATCCTGCGCGAAGCGGTGCTGCGGCGCCTGCCGGTGCTCGACCTGCGGGTGCTGTGCGCCGATGCTGCGGACTACGCGTCTTCGTCGCCGATCGAACCGTCGGCCCGGGGCGGACGGAAGATCGCCGCCGCGATCGGCGAGCTGGTCCATGAACAGCCGCGCGCGGCCGCGCACGCCCGCGTGTATGGCGCGGCGCCGGCGTGAGCAGGCCTGCTCATATTTCTTATTAACAATACTTTTGCTAACATGGCAGCTGGAACCCACACCGTGGCCGGCCCGGCTGCCCCCCTCGCACATGCCTGCACTGATCGAACACATCGACGCCATCGCCCGCAAGAAGGGGCGCGCCGTCCTCTACCTCGAATTCCATCCCCAGTCCTTCCGCGAGTGGCGCGCATACCGGTACGAAGACGACCCGCTGCGCGCCCGGGTGCTGGCCTGGGCCGACCAGCACGGCGTGCCCTGGACGCCCTGCGGCCCGATCGCCAATCCCGCCATGATGTTGCCCTACCTGGGCCAGGTCTACTTCGACGTTCCCTACGACGAGTCGCTGCCCGCCTACCGCATGCTGCGCGACTACCTGGAATACCCGGACGGGACCATGCGCCACCCCGGGGTGCGCTTCTATGCCCTGCGGCTCGAGCACGCGATGCAGAATGCCGCGCATGACGAACCGGGCTTCTGGGAACGCCAGGCGGAGGAGTTCTGATGGCGACCAACCAGCAATCGCTGCTGCGCCAGTGGCACATGCTGCGCATGGTGCCGCGCGCGCCATTGAAAATATCGGCGCGCGAGCTGTGCGAGCGCCTGTGCGCGGCCGGCTTCGAGGTCGTCAAGCGGACCGTCGAGCGCGACCTGAAGGAACTGTCCGACGTGTTCCCGATCGTGGTCGACAGCCGCGACAAGCCGTATGGCTGGAGCTGGCTGCGCGAGGCGTCGAGCTTCGACCTGCCCGGGCTGACCCTGCCCGAGGCCCTGACCCTGACCCTGGTCGAGCAGCACCTGCGGCACCACCTGCCGCCGAACGCGGTCGACGCGCTGCGCCCGCACTTCCAGTCGGCGGCGCGCACCCTGTCGGCGGTGGACGACGCCGCGCCGCCGCGCGCCTGGCTGGACAAGGTGCGCAGCGTGCCGCCCCAGCAGCCGCTGCTGCCGCCGCGCATGGACGACGAATGCCAGCGCATCGTCTACATGGCGCTGATGCAGGACCGCCAGCTCAGGCTGCACTACCGCAAGCGCGACGCCGACGCCCCGATCGTCTATCCCGCGGTGCACCCGCTGGCCGTGGTGCAGCGCGGCGGCCTGGTCTACCTCGTGTGCACCTTCGGCGGCTACGACGACGTGCGTACCATCGCCCTGCACCGGCTGCAGCAGGCCGAGGCGCTGTACGAACCGGCGCGGCGCCAGCCCGGTTTCGACGTCGACGCCTATATCGCGTCGGGCCAGTTCGGCGTGATCGCCGGTGCGCCGATCGTCCTGCGCGCCGCGTTCACCCGCGCCGCCGGCGAACACCTGTTCGAAACGCCGCTCAGCGCCGACCAGGTGCTGGTGCCCGATGCGGCGGGAGGTTTGCAGCTGGCGGCCACCGTGCCGCATACCCGCTCGCTGGTGTGGTGGCTGCTCGGTTTCGGCGACGGGGTCGTCGTGCAGGAGCCAGCGCAGCTGCGCGAGGAACTGGCCGGCGTCGCGCGGCGCATGGCGGCGGCCTATGGCGCCGGTGCGCCGCTCGCGGCGGGCACGCAGGGCGAGCTGGCCCCGTATGAATGCTGAGGAGTGCACCGCTCCCCGGCGGCTCCCCGGTGCGTGGTGCGAACTATGCCAGCACGGCGGCCATGCAGCGCTCGGCCCGTTCCGACAGCACCAGTTCCACCGCCATCTGGGCCCGGGTCAGCGCGACGAACAGGCGCCGCCGCGCCGCCTCGTCGAGCTCGGCGAAGTCCATTTCGGTGATCACCACGGCCGGCGCGCTCTGGCCCTTGAAGCGGTAGACCGATTCCACCAGCAGCTCGCCCTGGCTCCAGCGCGGCTCGCCGCCGGCGTCGTACTCGCCGGTGAAACGGCGGGTCGCATGGGCGCCGATGGCGGTCCGGTTCAGGAGCGCCGACTTGTCGCGGCCGCGGCCGCAGACGACGGCGATGTCGGCCAGGGCGAAGCCGCGCGCCAGCAGGGCGCGCACCGCGTCCTCGGTCCGGGCCGGCAGTTCCTCGCTTGACGCGTAGGTCCGGATGCCGGGAAGGTCGCCGCGCAGCGGATTCATGGCGCGGATCGGCGGGCGTACCAGGGCCAGCGCGTTGATCAGGTCGCAGATGACCTGCGGGCTGCGGAAGTTGTCGCTGCAATCGATGGTGACCGCATCGCCCAGCTCGAAGCCTTCCTTGCGGTACAGGCGCTGGGCCTCGTCTTCCAGCACGTACAGCCTGGCGTCGGGCCGCAGGCGGCTGCACAGGCTTTCCACCCAGTCCGCGTCGAAGTCCTGGGCCTCGTCGATGATCAGGAGGTCCAGGTTTTGCGGGAAGCCGGCGCTGGCGGCAACGTAATGCGCGGCCATGCGCTCGAAGGCGTGCGGCGAAAAGTCGGGCGCGCCCTCGCTGCGCCGGTAGTGATCGACGCACAGTTCATGGAAATTCACCACCTCGACTTTCGGCGAGGCCAGGCGGCGTACGTGGTCGGCCAGGCTGCGGTTGTAGCAGACGTAGCAGGCGTTGCGGCGCTCGGCGGCGGCCGTCTCGAGCAGTTGCAGCGCGAGCTGGGTCTTGCCCGAGCCGGCGGTGGCCTGGATGCGGAAGACGCCGGTCGGCGACCCGGTACGCGGGACCCAGGTCGCGAGGCCATCCGCGAGGCGGCGCACGGTGCCGAGCAATTGGTCGCGCATCGCTTCGAGGTTGGGCGTGACCTGGAACTGGTTCAGCAGCAGCCTGCGCAGGGCGGTGCGGTCGACCGTGCTGGCGGTGGCGGCGAACCATTGCCGCACCGTCGACACCATGTTGCCGAAACCGGGCGCGTCGACGATGCGGTCGCGCGGAACCGAGATCACCTGGCTGTCCCCGAGTTCGTAGTCGGGCAGCACCAGGCAGCTGATCACGGTTGTCTCCAGGCCCGCTTGCTTGAGCCGGTTCTGCATCGCCGCGCGCTGCAGGCGGCCCTGGCGCGCCACGTCGCATTCGCCGTCGCCGTAGAGCTTGAAGATCTCGCCGCCGCGCAGCACCACAGCCCCGGCCTTGACCTCCATCAGCAGCAGGCAGCCTTCCGGCGACAGCACCGCGACGTCGATCTCGCCGTAGCAATCGCGTCCGCCGCGCAGGGTATGGAGCGCGATGTTGTGGAAGACCTCGAAACCGTCGGGCAGGTGGTCGCGCAGTCGTTCCAGCACGTCGAGTTCGCGGTAGCGTCCGGCGTCGGTGCGAAGCGGGGGGAGGAGTTGCGGGGAAAGGCTGGCCATGGGAGGAGGGAGAATGTGCTGACTTGTTTATTATCAACAATTCCTGGGCTTCGGCACAAGTGGGCATGCCGTTGTCCTGACAAGAGCACGCGTGCGCCACGGTCGCGTTCGCCTGTCTAACATGAAGACATCAAGACAAACAGGAGAATGCCATGCCGCGAGGAGCCAGCCCGAAACGCGAACGCGAAGCCAAGAAACTGGAACGCAAGTTCAAGAAGGAAAAACGGTACAAGGGACGCGAGGACGAAGTCGCAGCCCGGATCGTCAACAAGCAGCGCGCAGCTGCCGGCGAAACCAAGACGAAGCACAAGCCGAAGCGCCGTACGGCATCGCGGCGCAAGAGCCGCAGCAGCCATTCGCGCACCCGGCGCAGCACGGCGAAGAAGTCCTGAGCACTGTCTCGCCTGAAACCCGGGCGTGCCGGTGGCAATCGCTGCCGCGCGCCCATTAAAGCTTGTCTACGGTTTGCAGGAAATCTTCCATCCGCCAAGCCAGCCCCTAGCCTCACCAGTTCTGACTGTTTGCGTTGTCAAATTGCGACGCGTCCAGGCCCGCCTCATCAGTAAATACCCCGTTCAATTGAATATTTAACAGCGATATTGTTTTTATCCTGCTATTCTTGTTTCCGTTTGGAAATCTCCACCTAGTACCGCACTCCCAGCAAGAATTTTCGAGGCCTGCCGGTCGGATCGCGCACATCCGTCCGGCAGCATGCATGGCTGCGCCTACCCACCAGATAAAAAAGACAAGAACAATGCACACCTTTACCACCCTCGCCACTCCCGACAGCCGCCTCGACATGGCCCACGCCGCGCTCGACGCCATCCAGCGCACCCAGGCCGTGGTCGAATTCGACATGCAGGGCCACGTCCTGCACGCGAACCAGAATTTCCTCGATGCGATGGGCTACACGCTGGGCGAGATCGTGGGCCGCCACCACCGCATGTTCTGCGCCGCCGACTACGTGGCGTCCGATGCCTACGCCGCCTTCTGGGACACGCTGGCCAGCGGCCAGCCGAGCCAGGGCGAATACATGCGCTTGGGTTGCGACGGTGTGCCGGTCTGGCTGCAGGCCTCGTACAACCCGGTGTTCGACGGCGAGGGCCGCCCGGCCAAGGTGATCAAGTTCGCCACCAACATCACCCAGTCCAGGCTGCAGCAGGCCGAGAACGCGGCCAAGATCGACGCCATCGACCGGGTCCAGGCCGTCATCGAATTCGGCCTCGACGGCAGCATCCTGCATGCCAACGCCAGCTTCCTCGATACGCTCGGCTATACCCTCGACGAGCTGCGTGGCCAGCATCACCGCCTGTTCTGCGAGCCGGCCTATGCGGCGTCGCCCGAGTACGCGCTGTTCTGGGCCCACCTGGGCAAGGGCGAAGTGCACTCGGGCCAGTTCAAGCGCCGCCACAAGTCCGGGCGCGATGTCTGGATCAGCGCCTCGTACAACCCGGTGTTCGGCCCCGACGGCAAGCCGTGCAAGGTCATCAAGTACGCCACCGACATCACCGAGCAAACCCTGCGCAATGCCGACTACGAAGGCAAGAACCAGGCGATCGACCGGGTCCAGGCCGTGATCGAGTTCGATCTGCAGGGCAGGGTACTGACGGCGAATGCCAACTTCCTCGACGCCATGGGCTACGCGCTGGACGAGATCCGCGGCCAGCACCACCGCATGTTCTGCGACCCGGCCCTGGCCGGTTCGCCCGAGTACCTGGCCTTCTGGGACCGCCTGGGACGCGGCGAATTCAACGCCGGCGAGTACCGCCGCGTGACGCGCGCCGGCAAGGAGGTCTGGCTGCTGGCCTCGTACAACCCGATCTTCGACGCCGACGGCAAGCCGATCAAGATCGTCAAGTTCGCCACCGACATCACGCAGCAGAAGCGCCAGGACACCGAGGTCAAGGGCAAGCTGGAGTCGATCGGGCGCTCGCAGGCCGTGATCGAATTCGACCTGCGCGGCAACGTATTGAGCGCGAACGATAACTTCCTGCGCACCATGGGCTATACGAGCGACGAAGTGGCCGGCGCCCACCACAGCATGTTCTGCGACCCGGCGCTGGTGAAAAGCGCGGCCTACCGCCATTTCTGGGCCAACCTGGCCCAGGGCCAGTTCCAGTCCGGACGCTTCCAGCGGCGCGGCAAGCACGACGCCGACATCTGGATCGTCGCCACCTACAACCCCATCCTCGACGTCAACGGCAAGCCCTATAAGGTCGTGAAATTCGCGATGGACGTCACCGAGCAGGTGCACCGCGAAGAGCTGGTCAGCGCCAAGGTCAAGGCGATTGCCGGCGTGCTCAACGAGCTGACCCAGTCGATCGCGGCGATCGCCCAGGGTTCGCAGCAGTCGAGCGAACTGGCCACGCGCACCCAGCAGGACGCGGCCGAAGGCAGCAAGCTGCTGGCGCGTTCGCGCCAGTCGATCGGGGCGATCCAGCAGGCCTCCGGCAACGTGCGCGAAATCATCGATACCATCAGCGACATCGCCGGCCAGACCCACCTGCTTGCCTTCAACGCGGCGATCGAGGCGGCGCGCGCGGGCGAGCACGGCAAGGGCTTCTCGGTGGTGGCCAACGAGGTGCGCAAGCTGGCCGAGAAATCGGCGCTGGCCGCGCGCGAGATCGCCAAGCTGATCAACGAAACCGTGACCCGGGTCGGCGAGGGCACGCGCCTGTCCGGCGAGGTCGAGGATGCGTTCGGCCGCATTGTCGTGTCGGTGGAAAAGACCAGCGAGTCGATCGGCGGCATCCATGCCTCGACCAGCGCCCAGGCCAGCGCCACGCGCAACGCCTCGGCGCTGCTGGGCGAACTGGAACGCATCGCCACGGAGCGCTGAGCGATGCCGTCGGCAGAACTCCTGCACCTGGCCGAGGCCGGGATCGGCGCGGTATGGGTCGGCATTCCGGCGCACAGCGTGCTGCAGGCGGTCACGCTGCCGCCCGCGCCGGCCATGCTGCCGCGTCGCCATGGCGCGCTGCTTGGGGTGATCGAACATGAAGGGCGGCTGGTGCCGGTGGTCGACCTGGCGCGCTGGGTCGATGTCGGCACGGCGCCAGAAGAGGGGCGGCCCGGGTCGGCCGCCGCGGCGCGCGTGCTAATCCTGCACGCCGGCGGGCGCACCATCGGCCTGAAGGCCGACACCGTCGGCGGCCTGGCCGAGGTGGCCGCGCACACCGTCACGCGCCTGCACCACGACGACTGCGAGGACGAAGTCTTTCACTGCGTGGTGCGCGAGCCGGCCAGTGGGCGCATCCTGAGCCTGCTCGACGTCGAGCGCCTGGCGCGGCTGGCGGCGGCCTGGCACCAGGACGCCGGCTGTTCGCCGGATTCCGGCATGCCGGCGGCCACGGCGGACGCGCCGCCGCCTGGCGCGCGCTCGTATGCGGTGCTGCAGGCAGGCGCCGACCGGCTGGCCCTGGCGGCCGACGCGCTGACCGAGGTGCTGCCCATGCCGGCGCTGGAACCCCTGGGCGCCGGCATGGGCTACTGCACCTGGCGCGGCCGCCACGTGCCGGTGCTGGCGCATGCGGCGCTGGGGCTGGAAGCGCTGGCGGACGGCGCCGCCCCCGCGCTGCTGGCGATCGTCGAGCACGGCGGCCTGGCGCTGGGACTGCCGGTGCACGCGGCGCTGAGCCTGCAAACCGTCGATACGGCGGGGCTAGAGGCGGCGGACGGCTTGCTGTCGACCCTGTTCGACGCCGACGGCGCGCCGCTGCGCCTGCTCGACGAAGCGCGCCTGTTCGCGCGGTTTTCGGAGGCGGAACTCAGCCGCGACGCCGGCACGCGCATCGGCGCAGGTGCCGGCCTGCGCGCCGGCGCGGGGCACGGCCATGAGCAGGATCGGCGCGCGGCCAACGCCACCGCCTACATCGTGTTCGAAGGCGACGGCATGTTCGCCACCGCCATCGATACGGTGGAGCGCATCGTCAGCCTGCGCGAGGCGGCAACCGATGGCAACGGCGCCATGGCGTGGGAGGGCCGGACGATCCCGATGCGCGACCTGCGCACCGGCGATGCTGCCGCTGTTGTCGATGCAGCACGCGGCGACGTGATGGTGGTGCGCAGCGGCGGCGCCTGCGTCGGCTATGTCGTCTCGCGCGTGCACCTGCTGCTGCCGCCCGGCAGCGGACGGGTCTACCGCATGGGCGGCGCCGGTGCGGGGTGGGAGTTCATCGCCACCAGTGGTGACGATGCGCCGCAGGCCAGCTACCGGATCGTCGAGCTGGGGGCGCTGGCGGCCTGAGTCGGCCGCAGGCTGCAGGCTGTTGATGGCGTCGCGCAGGTCCGGTTGCCATGCAGGCGCTCGCTACCGCGCGCGCTGCTGTGAGCGGTCCGGATGAGAGGAAGGGTGGTCTTGTTAAGTATATAATTACTTATGACCAATATTTTCCGCCCTCGCGCCGTCCGCGCGCTATTTTCCCGCTTCCTGTTGCTGGCCCTCTGCCTGTCGGCCCATGCCGCCCGGGCCGAGGACATCCACTCGCCGAACCGTCAACTCACGCTCCACTTCGCGCTCGGCGCGGGTGGCGAGCCCACCTACAGCCTGAGCTACAAGGGCCGCCCCGTCATCAAGACCAGCCGCCTCGGCCTGGACCTGAAGGAAGGCCCGGGCCTCACGGGCGGCTTCGCCGTGGCGTCCAGCAGCACCAGCACGTTCGACGAAAGCTGGAATCCGGTGTGGGGCGAGGTCAAGACCATCCGCAACCACTACAACGGGCTCACCGTCACGCTGACCCAGGCGGCCACGAAGCGCACCATGCTGCTGCACTTCCGCCTGTTCGACGACGGCCTGGGCCTGCGCTACGACTTCCCCAAGCAGCCGAATCTCGACTACTTCGTGATCAAGGAAGAGCGCACGCAGTTCGCGCTGGCCGGCGACCACAAGGCCTTCTGGCTGCCGGGCGACTACGACACCCAGGAATACCACACCACGACCTCGAAGCTGTCGGAAGTGCGCGGCCTGATGAAAAAGGCGGTCACGCCGAACGCTTCGCAGACCACCTTCTCGCCGACCGGCGTGCAGACGCCGCTTATGCTCAAGAGCCAGGACGGCCTGTACATCAACCTGCACGAAGCGGCGCTGGTCGACTACGCGGCCATGTCGCTCGACCTCGACGACAGGAACATGGTGCTCGAATCGCACCTGACGCCCGACGCGCGCGGCGACAAGGGCTACCTGCAAACCCCGGCCGTGACGCCGTGGCGCACGGTCATCGTCAGCGACCGGGCCGGGGACATCCTCGAATCGAAGCTGGTGCTGAACCTGAACGAGCCGACCGAATACAAGGATGTCTCGTGGATCAAGCCGATCAAGTACGTGGGCGTGTGGTGGGAAATGATCACCGGGCGCAGTTCCTGGTCCTACACCGACGAAGGCAACATCAAGCTCGGCAGCTTCGACTATGCCAAGGCCAGGCCGAACGGCACCCACGCCGCGAACACCGCGAATGTAAAACGCTACATCGATTTCGCCGCCAAACATCGACTCGATGCGGTGCTGGTCGAGGGCTGGAACGTGGGCTGGGAAGACTGGTTCGGCAAACACAAGGACGCCGTGTTCGACTTCGTCACGCCGTACCCGGACTTCGATGTGCAAGAGCTGCACCGCTATGCGGCCAGCAAGGGCATCAAGATGATGATGCACCACGAAACCAGCGGTTCGATCCGCAACTACGAGCGGCACCTGCCGGCGGCTTACCAGTTCATGGCCGACAACGGCTACAACTCGGTAAAGAGCGGCTACGTGGGCAACATCCTGCCGCGCGGCGAATACCACTACGGGCAGTGGATGAACAACCACTACCTGTATGCGGTTACCGAGGCGGCCAAGTACAAGATCATGGTCAATGCGCACGAGGCGGTGCGCCCGACCGGACTGTCGCGCACCTATCCGAATTTGATCGGCAACGAGTCGGCGCGCGGCACGGAGTACGAATCGTTCGGCGGCAACCATGCGGACCACACGACCATCCTGCCGTTCACCCGGCTGATCGGCGGACCGATGGACTATACGCCCGGGATCTTCGAAACGCGGATCAGCGCCTACAACCCGAAGAATAAGTCCTTCGTGCACAGCACGCTGGCGCGCCAGCTGGCCCTGTACGTGACCATGTATTCGCCGCTGCAGATGGCGGCCGATCTGCCGGAGACCTACGAGAAATACCTGGATGCGTTCCAGTTCATCGAGGACGTGGCTGTCGACTGGGACGATACCAAAGTGCTGGAAGCCGAACCGGGCGACTACATCACGATTGCGCGCAAGGCCAAGGGCCAGAGCAGCTGGTTCGTGGGGAGCACGTGTGACGAGCAGGGACGGACGTCGAAGATCGACCTGGGCTTCCTCGATCCTCGCAAACACTACGCCGCCACGATCTATGCGGACCGCAAGGATGCACACTATGAGACCAACCCGAAAGCTTACGTCATCCGCAAGATGAAGGTCGACAGCAAGACCAGGCTGAGCCAGTACTGTGCCCCCGGCGGCGGCTATGCCATCAGCCTTGTTGCGCAGTGACTGACGGCGGGCTGCGCCTTTGCATGCAGCCCGCCGCTGTGGCGACCGGCCGGGAAGTCCTGCGCGGTAGCGCCTAGCGCTGCGCTGCGCGGCGGCGCACGGTGCCGGCGAGGCCCAGGCCGGCCAGCATGAGGGCCAGCGTGCCGGGTTCCGGCACTTCGGCGATGCTGTCGAAACTCAGGTCGTCCATCACGTACGACGCCGGAAAGTCGCTGGCCACGACGACCGTGTCGATCGCCCCCGTCCAGCCGCCGCCGAGGTAGGCAGGCACGTCCGACAGTTGCAGGGAAGCCGAGCTGGCAACCAGTTCGCCGCCGAAGTACAGGTCGAAGCGTACGCTGCTGTCGCCATAGCCCGCGAACCATGCCCCGCCGAAGACCGTGGGCGAGAGGAAGCGGATGGTGCTGGCCACCGGCCAGTTGTCCGTCCAGTCGGTGGTGACGCGGCCCTGGCCCGAATGCGGGGTAAATGGCGCCTGCTCATAGGTGTAGACGG
Source organism: Massilia sp. IC2-278 (assembly GCF_020708045.1). Lineage (GTDB taxonomy): Bacteria > Pseudomonadota > Gammaproteobacteria > Burkholderiales > Burkholderiaceae_D > Telluria. Next base: position 81,607 of record NZ_JAJFES010000013.1, on the reverse strand, counting down.
ACATGCCCGCGTCCGACCAGTCGAGGCCGCCATAGTTGACCGGCATGGCGGCATGGCCGTCGGGGCCGACGATGTCGTCGAAGCCGAGAACGGTGGCCGAGGCGAAGGGGGCGGCCATGGCCAGGGCGGCGCTGACGGCGAGCTTGCGAATGAGGGGATGCATACGGTTCCTTTCGATGGATGGCTGGTAAGCGAAAGCAGCCGGCGCAGGGCCGGCTGCGGGTGGGCGGTCAGGCGCGGCCCAGCGCCGGGTCGCTGACCGTGTGGCGTCCGGTTTCGACGCGGCCGGCGAAGCGCCGCAGGTAATCAGGCTGGCTGGATACGGTGGCGCTGATGTCGTACCAGTAGCCATTGGCCGCCGTCGGGATACGCACTGTCAGTTCGGTGCGCGGCGCAACCGTGTGCATCTGGCGCAGCGCCGCATACGCATTCGCGTTCAGGTTGAAGGTGCACGGGGCCGCGCCTGCATTCACCATGCGCACGACCAGCTCGCCGGTGCTCGCATCGCAACGCACCTGCACGTCGGGACGCGGCTGGCCGGCCGCCACGGCGCGCAGTGCGCTGCCGCTGAAGTGACGGTGGTAGCCGTTCGGCCCCAGCACCCACAGGTCATAGGGGCCGCCCACGGCCGGCGTCCATGCGTCCGACAGCGTCTTGCCCGCTTCGACCGTATAGCGGCGCGGGACCGCGGCCAAATTCTTGCGGTCGTACACGTGGAAGACGGCGCCCTGGCGGCCGGTGTTCACGAACGTCAGGGCCACCTGCACGGCGGCCATCGTGGCGCCGGGGAGCACTTCGCAGATGGTCGCGAGTTCATACGGCAGCGCACGCGAGGGACGGGTGCCGATGGCCTGCAGCGGCAATTGCGGCGATGCCGGCGGCGCGATCTGGCCCAGGCGCTGCTGGGCGGCGCGCAGGGCGTCGGCCTGGCTCCTGCTCCTCCGGCCTGCCAGCACCGGCAGGGCCTCGCTGTTCGGCGTCTCGAAGTTGAAGGCGCTGGTGAGGTCGCCGCACACCGCGCGGCGGAAGGGGCTGATGTTCGGCTCCTTGACGCCGAAGCGCGTTTCCAGGAAGCGCAGCACCGAAGTGTGGTCGAACACTTGCGAGTTGACCCAGCCGCCACGGCTCCAGGGCGAGATCACGTACATTGGCACGCGCGGCCCGGGGCCGTAGACGCGGCCGTCCGGCGCCGGCTGCCGGGTGCTGCCTTCGGGCCGGCCGTGCGTGAAGTATTCCGCACCCAGGGCGCCCGGCGGCAGCGTGGTCTTGCCCGCGTAGCCGCCCTTGCCGTCGGGCGAAGGCGCGGAAGGCGAGGGCACATGGTCGAAGTAGCCGTCGTTCTCGTCGAAGTTGACGATCAGGACGGTCTTGCTCCAGACCTCGGGATTCGCCGTCAGCGCGTCCAGCACCTCTTGCAGGAACCAGGAGCCCTGTACCGGGCTCGATGGGCCGGGGTGCTCGCAGTAGATCGACGGCGCGTTCATCCACGATACCTGCGGCAGCTTGCCCTCGCGGATGTCGCGCTTGAAGGCGTCCAGGTACTGCTCCGGCTGGGTGCCGGGCAGGGTGTTGGCGATGCCCTTGTACAGCGGATTGCTGCCGTTGTCGGTGGCCGCATCGTAGGCGTGGTAGGGCAGGGCCTGGCCGGTGTTGGTGTACGGCTGGTTCGGCGCGCCGCCGCTGGAAACCGGATAGCCCGATGCGATATTCGCGCGCTTGAACTGGCGGAAGGCGCCGAGCATGTTGTCGCCCCATTCGTCGGGCATGTTCTGGTAGCTGATCCAGCTGACGCCGGCCGCCTCCAGGCGTTCGGCATAGGTGGTCCAGGTGTAGCCGGTGTTCACGCCGGCCACCGTGCCGTCGATCGCGTCCCACTCGTTGGTCACGAAGGCGGTGCCGGTGGGGACGGCGCCGTTGGTGCCGGTCAGGAAGAAGGAGCGGTTCGCGTCGGTACCGGTATGCATCGCGCAGTGGTAGGCGTCGCACAGCGTAAAGGCATTCGCCAGCGCAAAGGCGAACGGGATTTCGTTCTCCTTGAAGTAGCCCATCGAAATCGCGTTCTTGTAGCGCGGCCACTGGTCCATGCGGCCGTTGTCCCAGGCCAGCTGGCTGTCGAGCCAGTCGTGCGGCGTGCCGTTGGCGCGCTGGGCATTGCCGCGGCTGGAGTCGAGGTGGAAGGGCATCATCAGGTTGCCGTTGGCCATGCGCTGCTGCCAGACGTTGCGGCCCTCGGGCAGCGGAATCGGAAAGCGGTCGCCGAAGCCGCGCACGCCGGCCAGGGTGCCGAAATAATGGTCGAAGGCGCGGTTTTCCTGCATCAGGATCACCACGTGTTCCACGTCCCGGATGCTGCGGGTGGCATTGTTGGCCGGGATTGCGAGCGCGCGCTGAATGGCCGGCGGGAAGGCCGCATAGGTGGCAGCGGCGATGCCCGCCTGGGCACTGCCGCGCAAGAATCTGCGTCGTGAGGTCATAACGTTTCCGGAGAAGTTGTGGTTACTCATTAGCAACTTATGTTGCCGAGTGTTGTCATGCCGATACGACTGCAGGACGCAGAGAATGTAAGTGGCGCGCATGACGGTGCGATGACACGCGCATAACGTGCAGCGGGATGCGGAAGAGAAGTACTACGAGGGAAAAGTACGGATAGGCGAGTGCCCGAGTACGGAGGAAGAGCAGGCTGCATGGAGACAAGCAGCCTGCGCTGTACATCGATTGACCGAAATCCGGCCGGCGTGAGCTACGCCGCGCCGGCCCTCTCTGTCTTACTTCACGGCCGCCTCATACCGGCGGTTGACCTCATCCCAATTGATGATGTTGAAGAACGCCGCGATGTAATCCGGCCGGCGGTTCTGGTAGTTCAGGTAGTACGCGTGCTCCCACACGTCCAGGCCCAGGATCGGCGTGCCGCCCGACAGGCCCGCGAAGCTGCCCATCTGCGGGTGGTCCTGGTTGGCGCTGCTTTCCACCAGCAGCTTGCCGTCCGAGCCCACCGTCAGCCAGGCCCAGCCGCTGCCGAAGCGCGTCTGCGCGGCCTTGGTAAAGGCTTCCTTGAACTTGTCGTAGCCGCCGAGATCGCGCTCGATCGCTTCGGCCACCGGGCCCGAGGGCTGGCCGCCGCCGCCGGCTTTTAGTACGGTCCAGAACAGCGAGTGGTTGGCGTGGCCGCCGCCGTTGTTGCGCACGGCGGTCTGGATCTGCTGGGGCAGGCTATCGATCCTGCCAACCAGGTCTTCGATCTGGGCATTGTCGTCGACACCGGCTTCCTTCAACGCATTGTTTAGGTTGGTGACGTAGGTCTGATGGTGCTTCGTATGGTGGATTTCCATCGTGCGTGCATCGAAATGCGGCTCAAGGGCATCGTATGCGTAAGGCAAGGGTGGCAGTTCGTACGGCATGATCGTTCTCCTTTTGGTCGATGGGACGTTCACGCGGGAAACAGGCCGCAAGGTGTTGCAGCGGCCTGGACAGCACACAAGCTGCCCGCGTGGAGCGTCCCTGATTGGACGAGAGGTCAGGCGAATTCGCCAGTCCTGACCCCATAAGCGTAACGAAGGGTGCGAGACGGGGGCGCGCGGCTGACTACAACCCGGGTGCAGAGCAGTGCAATGCGCTTGCACTGCTCAGCCGTAAACGGCCATTTCGCCCCTGGGCGGGGTGCGGATGGCTCATGTCGTCGGCGCCCCGAGGAGGAGGGCGATGCCGGCGAAACCGAACATCGCCAAGGCGCCGACGCCGAGGAAACGCAGGTCTTCCTTGCTGGCATCGCGGCGGGCACCGGCGAGGGCGATGAGAAGGCTTGCGCCAATGAAGAGGGGGCCGGACAGTAAGGGGTTGAGCATAAGGTCAGGGGCAAAAAAGTAATCGATTCCCGGAGCGTGATAGGAGCTGCGCCGCACAGAATTCATGCCTTCCAATCGGTAGGAGAGGTAAAGGAATGTCCGCTTTGAGCAGCTTATGGAAGCCAAGTATGAGCCGATCATAACATGATTGACTACCGGTCGGTAGGTAGTTAATATGATTCGGCGCTCTTGCACAATTTCTTCTGGAACTACGATGGAAGCACCTGAAACAGGCTTCAAGCTCGCGGCCTCCCTGGCCCTCGTCACCATTCTTGGTCCCGCCGGGATCGACATGTACCTCGCGTCCATGCCGCACATGGCGCAAGAGCTGGACACCTCGTATGCGCGGGTGCAGCTCACGCTGACCGTGTTTTTGCTGGCGATGGGCGCCGGTCAGTTGCTGTTCGGGCCCATCGTCGACGCCTACGGCCGCCGCCGTCCCCTGGTCCTGGCGCTGTTCGTCTATATCGCCGCGTCCGTGGGCGCGGGGTTCGCTCCGTCGATCGATGCCTTGCTGGGCGCACGCTTCGTGCAGGGCATGGCCGCGGCGCTGACGCTGGTCGTGGCGATGAGTACCGTGCGCGATGTCTGTTCCGGCACCCGCGCCGCGCAGTTGTTTGCGCTGCTGATGACGATCGAAGGCCTGGCGCCGGTGCTGGCGCCGGCGGTCGGCGGCTACGTCGACGCGGCCCATGGCTGGCGTGCCGTGATGCTGGTGCTGGCCGCCCTCGGCGTCCTGGCGCTCGGCAATACCCTGGTCAACCTGCCGGAAACGCTGCCGCAGGCACAGCGTTCCTCGCTGCAGCCGGGGCAGGTCAGTCAAACCTACCTGCGCATCGTGCGCGACAGCGCCTTCCTGCTGCCGACGCTGGCGCTGTCCGCCGCCTTCTTCTTCCTGTTCGCCTACATCGGCGGCGCGTCGCTGGTCTACCAGCAGCACTACGGCCTGGCGTCGGATACCTTCGGCCTCGTGTTCGGCGCCACCGGCGTGGCGGTGCTGCTCGGCGCACTGGGTAGCACGCGCCTGGTGGCACGGATGGGCGTGGCGCGCGTGGCGACGACTGGCGTTGGCTGCATGACGGCAGGCGCGGCCATCGGCGCGGCGGCCGCCGGCTTCGATGCGCCCCTGGCCGTGGTCGCGGCCGGCATGTTCGTCGCCATGCTGGGCCTGGGCATCGCCGAAGCCACGCTGATGTCGCTGGCAATGTCGTCACAGCAGGTGGCGCTGGGTTCGACGGCGGCCTTGCTCGGCGCCTTCCAGCTCATGATCTCGTCGGCCGCCACGCCGGTTGCCGGCGCCTTTGCCGAATCGGGGCCGGTGGCCTGGCTGTCGTTGCTGGTGATCCTCGGCGTGGTCGCGCTGGCGCTGGCAATGGCGAGCGCGGCGCGCGTGCCGGCCGAGCTGCGCGAACTGGCCGGGCATTGAGTGGCAGGTCGACGCGACGGTACAGGGTAAAATTGCGTCATGAAAACCCGCTCACCTTCCGTCGACCGCATCTGCGCCGTCGCCGTGCTCCACTTTGCCGAGTTCGGCTACGACGGCTCGTCGCTGGCCACCATCGCCGAGCAGGTCGGCATGCGCAAGGCCTCGCTGTACGCGCACTTTGCCAGCAAGGACGCACTGTACGGCGAGATCTTCGCCGATGCGCTCGCCCAGGAGACGGCATTCGCGCGCGCCTGCTTCAACGACGAAAGCGGCAAGGAGGGCACGGGCGAAGCCTACTGCCGGCTGGTGGCGGACCGCTACCGCGATTCGCCATCGCTGCGCTTCCTGCTGCGCACGGCCTACCTGCCGCCGGCGTCCCTGCGTCCGATTGTCGCGCCCGGCTACGAAGGCTATTTGCAAACCGTACGTCATCTCTACGGCGCCGGTCTGCTGGCGCGCCTGCCGATCGAGCAGGCGGCGGTGCAGCAGTTCGCGGATGCCTATCTCGGGATCGTCGACAGCCTGCACGTCGAACTGGTATATGGCAGCGCGCAGGCGTTCGCCCAGCGGCATGCGGCCTTGTGGCGGATCTTGTCGGATTCGATCGGGCTCGCTTGCCGGAAAGCCGGTGGCTGAACGCTGGCGGACGCGCGGCGCGGCCGGGCTGATGTAACAATTCTCGGAACCTGGTGGTGCCGAATGCGATCTACACTTCTTGATCGCGAAAGTCGTGTCCGAGCGCGGAATACTTCCGCACGTCATGCGTCCAGGCGCAGGAAAGGATCATCATGGCCACCATGCTGGCGCACCCGCCCTCCATCGAAACCCTCGCGCCGTTTCGCCGCTCGCGCGAGTGCCACACGGCCGTTCCCGCCGAGATCGAGGGCGACATCCCAGGCTGGCTGCGCGGCGAACTCGTGCGCACCTGTCCGGCCGTGTTCGACGCGGCGGGCTGGCATGCCCGGCACTGGTTCGACGGACTCGGCATGGTCTACGCCTTCCGCATCGGCGAGGCCGGCATCGGCTTCCGTTCGCGCCTGCTCGACTCGGAGGCGGCGCGCGACGCCTGGCGCGGCAAGGCCCGACTCGGCAACTACGGCACGCCGACCGAACGCCCGCTCTGGCAGCGCATCGTCGAGCCGGTGCCGCGCATGACCGACAACGACAACGTCAACATCGTGCGCATCGGCCGCGACCTGGTGGCCATGACCGAAGGCAGCCGCCAGCTCGTCATCGACGACGCCACGCTCGCCGTGGACGGCGCCGTGCGCTATGCGGGCGACACCCTGCACGGCGCCCTGATGACGGCCCACCCGCACTTCGACGCCGAGCAGGGAAAGGTGGTGAACGTCGCCACGGAGTTCGGCATGCACGGCACGATCTCGGTCTACGAGCACGCACCGGACGCGCGCCGGCGCGAGGTCGTCGGGTCCTGGCAACCCGCGCGCATTCCCTATATCCACACCTTCGGGCTGACGCCGGAGAACGCGATCCTGGTCGCGCACCCGTTCGCGGTCAAGACGTCGAAGATGCTGTGGTCGAGCAAAGGCTACATCGATCACTTCGACTGGCACCCGGAAGAGGGCACGCACCTGGTCGTGATCGACCGCGCCAGCGGCGCCGTGCGCGAACACGTGACCGAGCCGTTCTTCGCCTTCCACACCGTGAATGCTTTCGAGCGCGGCGACGAGACCGTGCTCGACCTGCTGGCCTATCCCGACGCCGGCATCGTCGCGGCCCTGCGCGTCGAGCGCATGCTGGCGGAACTGCCCGACCTCAGGCCGACGCTGCTGCGCATCGTCATGCGCCACGGTGTGGCGCGGGCGCGGGTCGAGAAGCCCGGCGAGGCCGGGTTCGAGTTCCCGGCGACGAACTACAAGCGGGTGAACGGCCGCGCGTACCGCTACGTGTATGGCGCCGCGAACTGGCCCGACGCCGGGCACGCGTATGCCTCGGCCCTCGTCAAGACCGACCTCGACACCGGCCAGTCGACGGCCTTCGGCGACGAACCCTACGTGTTCGGCGAACCGGTTTTCGTCGCGCGCCCGCATGGCGAAAGCGAGGACGATGGTGTGCTGCTGACGGTCGGCTCGGCGCGCGATGCGGAAACGTCGGTACTGGCCGTCATCGATGCCAGGACGATGACGCCAATCGTGCGCGCCACCGTACCCAGCGCGATTCCGCTGGGCTTCCATGGCTCGTTCATACACTGAGGTCGACACGCAAGGGCCGGCTGATTGTTGCGCAATGCTCAACAATCAGACATCATGGACCGGTCCCCAGCCCGCCATGGAAAACCGCATGCAAGACATCGATCCGGCCGCCATCCGTTCCAGCAAACTCATCGTTTACGACCGCGAGCAAACCGCCGCCGTGCTCGACTTCGCCGCACTGGTCGACGCCATTGCCACGGCTGCCGGGGAACTCGAGGCCGGCGCCATCCGCAGCCCCGAGCGGCTGGTGGTGCCGCTGGGTGCCGGTGCGGTGATGCTCAGCATGCCCGCTGCCGCGCCGGACATCGCGATTCACAAGCTGGTCAACGTCCATCCCAGGAATCCGGGGATCGGCCTGCCGGCCATCCACGGCGCGGTGACGGTATGCGACACGGCCACCGGCCAGGTGCGCTGCGTGCTCGACGGCCCGGAAGTCACCGGCCGCCGCACCGCCGCCGTCAGCATGCTGGCGATCCGCCGGTTGCTGCCGCATGCGCCACGGCACGTCCTGCTCGTCGGCACCGGCGTCCAGGCGCGCTACCACGCGCAGGCCCTGCAGGCCTTGCACCCGCAGGCCCAGGTCTGGGTGCGGGCGCGCACGCAGGATGCTGCCATGCGTTTTTGCGACGCGCACCGCGCCCTGCACAGCCGTATGCAGCCGCTTGCGGCCGACCCTCCCGCGATGGACGTGGTGATCACGCTGACCACCAGCCTCGAACCGGTGTACGACGAAACCCCCCGGCCTGGCTGCCTGGTGATCGGCGTCGGCGCCTTCCGGCCGGAGATGGCGGAACTCGGCGCCACGACCCTGCACGGCAGCGACCTGTATGCCGACGACCCGCCTGGTGCGCGCCACGAGGCCGGCGACCTGCTGCGCGCCGGCGTCGACTGGTCACGCGTGCGCTCGCTCGGCGACTCGCTGCGCACCCCGGCCGACCCGGTGCGCCCGGCGGTGTTCAAGAGCGTCGGCACCGCGGCCTGGGACCTGGCGGCGGCGCGGGTGGCGCTGCGCTGCGCTGGCCTGGCCTGAGGCCGCGTCCGGCAGCGATTCGCATCCTTTGGCAGAATAGGGCATCTGCCATCGACATCGGAACGCTCACGTGACCCAGGACTATCACTTCTACGAACCGGCGCGCGGCCACGGCCTGCCGCACGATCCCTTCAACGCCATCATCGGCCCGCGCCCGATCGGCTGGATCTCCAGCCGCAGCGCGGACGGCATCCTGAACCTGGCGCCCTACAGCTTCTTCAACGCGTTCAACTACGTCCCGCCGATCATCGGCTTCTCCAGCCAGGGGCGCAAGGACACCCTGAACAACGTCGAGGCGACCGGCGAATTCGTGTGGAACCTGGCCACGCGTCCGCTGGCCGAAGCGATGAACGTCAGCTGCGCACCTGCGCCGCCCGAGGTCAATGAGTTCGAACTGGCCGGGCTGACGCCGGCGCCGGCACGGGTGGTCGGGACGCCGCGCGTGGCGGAGTCGCCGGTTGCCTTCGAATGCCGCGTCACCCAGGTCATCCCGCTGCAGACCACGGCCGGCAGCGATACCGGTAACCGGCTGGTGCTGGGGGAAGTGGTGGGCGTGCACATTGCGCGCCATTTGCTCAAGGACGGCATCTACGACACCGCCGGCGCGGGGCACATCCTGCGCGGCGGCGGGCCGGCTGATTATTTCGAGATCACGGAGGAGCAGTTGTTTCGGATGCACCGGCCGGGGTATCCGATTGATCGATGATTCCGTAGGGTGGGCACTCCGTGCCCACGCGGTTACGCGCGTATCCTGTTGCCGTTGGCCGCGCCGCAGATTTCCGTGGCCTCTGCAGCATGGCGCAGTATGCTGATACGGTGTTCGTCCGGGGCAGATGTTTCGAGCGACATCTCGGTGCACGTGTCCTAGGGATACGCACGTAACCGCGTGGGCACTTCGTCATCGATGCCCCCGGCATCAATGACCCCACCGTACGGGATTCAGCCGGTGCGTTCGACGGCCGCGTGCGTGGTTTGCACCGGCAGCACCAGCGTCGCGCGCAGCCCCGGCGCGTTGTCTTCGAGCCGCAGGCTTCCGCCATGCAGCCGCGCCACGGCCGACACCACGCTCAAGCCCAGCCCCACGCCCGGCGTGCCGCGGCTGCCGTCCACGCGGTAGAAACGCTGCACCACCTTCGGCCGCTCGTCCTCGGCAATGCCCGGCCCATCGTCCGCCACCGCCAAGGCGAGCACGCCACCGGGTTCCGGCCGCGCCGATACCGCGATCGCACCCCGTTCCGGCGCGTACTTGAGCGCATTCTCGACCAGGTTGCCGAGCGCCTGCGCAATCAGCAGCGGGTCGCCCACCACCGTCAACGCGCCCTCGGCGTGGAAGCCCAGGTCGATCTCCTTCAGCTCCGCCACCGGCAGGTAAAACTCGGTGACCTCCGCCCCCAGCCGCGCGAGGTCGACCTCCACGAAGCCGTTGCGCCGGCTGCCGCTGTCGATTTCGGCCAGGCGCAGCAGGGCCTGGAAGATGCGCATCACGCGGTCGATGTCGCCGATCGCCGCGTCGATCTCGGCAAAGGTCTCCTCGGTGTCCGGGCGCGTGATCGCCAGTTCTTCGAGCCGCGCGCGCAGTTCGCTCAGCGGCGTGCGCAAATCGTGGGCGATCGAGTTCGACACGTCCTGCACGCTCGTCACCAGCTGCTCGATCTGGTCGAGCATGCGGTTCACCGTCTGGGTCAGGAGCCGCAGTTCCTCGCCATCGTGCGGCTCGGCCAGGCGGCGCGAGAGCTTGCCTTCGATGATGGCGGCGGTGGTCTGGCTGATGCCGCCGATTCGCTCGAGCAGTGCGCGCCGGATCAGCATCCCGCCCAGGATGGCGCCCACCAGCACCGTGACCGCGCAGGCGAGCAGGCCATACACGAACAGGCGTTCGAGCTCCTCGAAACGGTTCAGGTTACTCGCCACCAGCAGGCGGTAGCCGCCGGGCAGGGTGACGCGCACCGACTCGATGCGGCGCGCCTTGCCGTCAACGTGGATGGTGCCCGAGCACAGGCCGTCGCGGTCGGGCAGGCCTTGCGGCCAGCGCGAGAGGTTGCCGGCGATGCGGCTGCCGTCGGACGCGGCCAGCAGCATGATCTTGCGCACGCCGTCGTTGGTGCCGACCACCTGGCTGTCGATGGCATTGGCCAGCGCCGCTTCGCCGCTGCGCGTGAACAGGTTCGCCAGGCGCTGGGCGTCGGAGCGCAGCAGTTCGGTGCGCACCTGTTCGATGTTCGTATGCCAGGCGTACCACAGCGGGCCGGCGAACATGGCCAGCACCAGCAGGCTGACGACGCCGTAGCCGGCGGCGATGGTGCGGGCGGAAAAGGTCGGCAGCTTGAGCATGAAGGCGAAACGGGGCCGGTTCACTGGCGGTCGGTCAGCATGTAGCCGGCATTGCGCACGGTCTTCAGCAGCGGCGTGGCAAAGGGCGCGTCGATCTTCTGGCGCAGCTTGCTGATATGGACGTCGATCACGTTGGTCTGCGGGTCGAAGTGGTAATCCCACACGTTCTCGAGCAGCATGGTGCGCGTGACCACCTGGTTGGCGTGGCGCAGCAGGTATTCGAGCAGCTTGAATTCACGCGGCTGCAGGGCAATCGCCGTGCCGGCGCGGGTGACCTTGTGCGCCAGCAGATCGACGCTCAGGTCGCCGAGCGCGAGCGTGGTGTCCGCCGCCTGTACCTGCGAGCGCCGCATCAGCGCGTCCAGGCGCGCCAGCAATTCGCCAAAGGCGAAGGGTTTCACCAGGTAGTCGTCGCCGCCGCGCTTCAGGCCGAGGATGCGGTCGTCCACGCCGTCGAGGGCGCTCAGCACCAGGATCGGCACCCGGTTCCCACCCTGGCGCAGCGTTTCGACGATGGCCAGGCCGTCGATGCCGCCTGGGAGCATGCGGTCCATGACGATGGCGTCATACGGCTCGCTGACGGCGTGGTACATGCCGTCGCGGCCGTTGTCGGCGTGGTGCACGGTATGGCCGGCCTCGACCAGGCCCTTGCACACGAAGCGCGCGACCCGTTCGTTGTCTTCGACTAGCAGCAGTTTCACAGCGTTTCCTTCAGGTTCCCGCACATGGCGGGCGCGATGCCGTCATTGTACCGGCCCGCGTGTCAGAGGGCGCCATGGCTGGCCACCTTGTGTTCATCCGCCGCATGCACGGCCGCAGCCGCCTTGCGCCGCTTGATCGGCCGCGCAATCAGCACGAAGAACAGCGGAATCAAATAAGTCGCCAGGAAGGTCGCCGTCAGCATGCCGCCGATGACGCCGATGCCGAGCGCGTTCTGGCTGGCGGCGCCGGCGCCGGTGGCGATTGCCAGCGGCAGCACGCCCAAGACGAACGCCATCGAGGTCATGATGATCGGTCGCAGGCGCAGCTTGGCCGATTCCAGCGCCGCTTCCACCACGCCGTAGCCCTGCTGCTGCAGTTCGCGCGCGAATTCGACGATCAGGATCGCGTTCTTGGCCGACAGGCCGATGGTGGTCAGGAGCCCCACCTGGAAGAACACGTCGTTCTGCAGGCCGAAGGCGGTGGCCGCACCCAGCGCGCCGAGCACGCCGATCGGCACCACCATGATCACCGACACCGGCACGCTCCAGCTTTCGTACAGCGCGGCCAGGCTGAGGAAGACCACCAGGATCGACAGCGCGTACAGCAGGGGCGCCTGGGCGCCGGCCTGGGATTCCTGCAGCGAGATGCCGCTCCACTCGTAGCCGATACCGGCCGGCAGCTGCCTCACCAGCCGGTCCATGATCTGCATCGCTTCGCCGCTGCTGGTGCCGGGCGCGGCCTGGCCCAGGATCTCGGCCGACTCGATGCCGTTATAGCGCTGCATCGCCGGCGCGCCCCACGACCACTCGGCTTTCGCGAACGAGGAGAAGGGCACCATCTGCCCGTCGGCATTCCTCACGTGGAGCAGGCGGAGATCGTCCGGGTTCATGCGAAAGCGCGCATCGGCCTGTACGTAGACGCGCTTGATGCGGTTGTCGGTATCGAAGAAGTTATTGACGTACTTCGCGCCCCAGGCGGTCGAGAAGATCTGGTCGACGCTGGACAGACTGACGCCGAGCGCAGCCGCCTTTTCGTGGTCGATCGAGATCTTGTAGGTCGAGCTGTCGGCCTGGCCGGTGAAGCGCACCCGCACCAGGTTCGGTTCCTTGGCGGCGAGGGCCAGCAGTTGGTCGCGCGCCTTGCCCAGCGCTTCGTGGCCGAGGTTGCCGCGGTCCTGCAGCTGCATCGAGAAGCCGGCGGCCGAGCCCAGGCCGCGGATCGGCGGCGGTTCCACCGGTGTGATGCGGGCACCCTGGAAGTCGCCATAGCGCGCCGCGATGCGGCTGCTCAGGGCAGCGACGCTCAGCTCCGCGTCCTTGCGTTCGTCCCAGGTCTTCAGGCGCACGAACAGGCGGCCCTGGTTCTGGCCGCGCGCCGGGTTATTGGCGCCGATGGTCATGAAGGTGGCGTCGACCATCGCCTTTTCGTCGTTCAGCAGGTAGTGGTCGATCTGTTCCAGCACCTTGCCCGTGGTCTCGACCGTACTGCCGGCCGCCGTTTCCACCTGCACGAACATGTAGCCCTGGTCTTCCTTCGGCAGGAAGCCGCCCGGCAGGCGCATGAACAGCGCCAGCACCAGGCCGATCATGAGCGCGTAGACCAGCATCCACAGGCCGCGCCGGCCGAGGATGGCCGTGACGCTGCCCAGGTAGCGGTCGCGCTCGCGCTCGAAGGATCGGTTGAACCAGCCGAAGAAGCCGCGTTTCTCGTGATGGTTGTCGTCGGGGCGCTTCAGCAGCATTGCGCACAGCGCCGGCGTCAGGGTCAGCGCGACGAACACCGACAGCAGCATCGAGGCCACCACCGTCAGCGAGAATTCGCGGTAGATCGCGCCCACCGTGCCGCTCGAAAAGGCGACCGGCACGAACACGGCCGACAGCACCAGGGCCACGCCGATCAGGGCGCTGGTGATCTGGCCCATCGCCTTTTTCGTCGCCTCGTACGGTTCGAGTCCGTCCTCGTGCATCACGCGCTCGACGTTCTCGACCACGACGATCGCATCGTCGACCAGGAGGCCGATCGCCAGCACCAGGCCGAACATCGACAGCGTATTGATCGTGAAGCCCAGCGCCGACATGATGCCGAAGGTCCCGAGCAGCACCACCGGCACCGTGATCGACGGGATCAGGGTGGCGCGGAAGTTTTGCAGGAACAGGTACATCACCAGGAACACCAGCACGATGCCTTCGATCAGGGTCTTCACCACCTCGTGGATCGACACCTCGATGAAGGGCGTGATGTCGTTCGGGTAGACCACGCGCAGGCCTTCGGGGAAGAAGGCGCTCAATTCTTTGAGGCGCGCGCGAACGGCGTCGGCGGTGTCGAGCGCGTTCGCGTCCGGACCGAGCTGGATGCCCAGGCCCGAGGCCGGCTTGCCGTTGTAGCGCACGTCGACGTTGTAGTTTTCCGGGCCGAGCGCCACGCGCGCCACGTCCTTGACGCGTACGCTGGAGCCGTCGGGGCGGACCTTGAGCAGGATGCGCTCGAACTGTTCGGGCGTGCGCAGCAGGCTGGCCTGGTTGATGGTGGCGCTCAGGGTCTGGCCGGGCACGGCCGGCAGGCCGCCCAGCTGGCCGCCCGAGACCTGCACGTTCTGGGCCTCGATGGCGGCGTTCACGTCGAGCGGCGTGAGCGCAAAGCTGGTGAGCTTGACCGGGTCGAGCCAGATGCGCATCGCGTACTGGGTGCCGAACAAATTCATGCTGCCGACGCCGGGGATGCGGCTCAAGGGGTCCTGCACGTTCGAGGCCACGTAGTTGGCGATGTCGAATTTCGACATGCTGTCGTTGTCGGACACGAAGGCGGCCACCATCAGGAAGTCGCTGGTCGATTTACTGACGCGCAGGCCGGCGTTCTGCACGTCGCGCGGCAGGCGCGGCACGGCCGCCTGCAGCTGGTTCTGTACCTGCACCTGGGCGATGTCGGGGTCGGTGCCGGGGGCGAAGGTGAGGGTGGTGGTCGACTGGCCGGTCTCGTCGCTGCTCGACGACATGTAGAGCATGTTGTCGATTCCGGTCATTTGCTGCTCGATCACCTGGACCACGGTGTTCTGCATGGTCTCGGCCGAGGCGCCCGGGAAGCTGGCGCGGATCTGCACGGCCGGCGGCGACACCGGCGGATACTGCTCGACCGGCATGTTGTGCAGCGTGATACCGCCGACCAGCATGATGAGAAGCGAAATGACGATCGCGAAGATCGGCCGCTCGATGAAGAATTTAGGCATCGGGAACGGTCCTCAGCTTGCGGCGGCAGGGGTTGGCGCGGCAGGAGCAGGAGCAGCCGGAGCAGCGGCAGCAGCGGCGCGCACCTTCACCGCCATGTCCGGCTTGAGCTTCTGGGTGCCGCTCACGATCACGCGTTCGCCTTCCTTCAGCCCGTCCTCGACCAGCCACTGGCCATTTGCGAGTGCGCCGGTGCGCACCGGGCGCAGCACGGTCTTGCCGTTCTCACCGACCAGCATCACGCTGGCCTCGCCTTTTTGATTGCGGGTGACGGCCGGCGCCGGCACCTGCACGACGTTCGGGCGCATGCCCTGGTTCACCGAGGCGCGCACGAACATCCCCGGCAGCAGCAAATGGTCGGGGTTCGGGAAGCGCGCGCGCAGCGTCACCGAGCCGGTGGCCGGGTCCACGGTCACGCCGCTCACTTCCAGCGTGCCCTCGTGGGCATAGGTGCTGCCGTCCTCGAGCTGCAGCTTGACCCTGGTCTGCTGGCCGCTCGCGGTCAGCTTGCCGGCCGCGATGTCGCGGCGCAGGGCCAGGCCTTCCACGCTCGACTGCTGCAGGTCGACGAACATCGGGTCCAGCTGCTGGATGGTGGTCATCAGGGTGGCCGAGCCGCCCTGCACGTAGGCGCCTTTCGTCACCTGCGAGATGCTGCTGCGGCCGGCGATCGGCGCCGTGACGCTGGTGTAGCCGAGGTTGATGCGGGCATTGCTGGCGGCAGCTTCGGCCGCGGCGACGTCGGCGGCGGCTTGCAGCTGCGCCGCTTCGGCATCGTCGAAGTCCTGCTTGCTGATGGCATTGCTGACGATGAGCACCTTGTAGCGCTTCAGCTGGGCGGTGCTGCTGGCCAGGTTCGCCTGCGCGCGCTTGAGCTGCGCCTCGGCGCTGGCCAGGGCGGTGCGGTAGGGAGCCGGGTCGATCCGGTACAGCGGCTGCCCGGCGCGCACGTCGCTGCCCTCCGTAAAGCTGCGCTCCTGCACGATGCCGTCGACCCGCGCCCGCACTTCGGCCAGCAGCGAGGGCGAAGTACGGCCCGGCAGCTCGACGTCCATCCGCACGGCGCTGCGCTGCACGGGCATGACCGTGACTTCGGGTACGGCCGGGGCGGGTGGTGTGGCGTCCTTGCCGCAGGCGGCGAGCAGGCATGCAAGAAGGAGGGCGCTGCCGGTGGCCGGCAGTCCCTTGCGGCATTCAGGGAGGTGGAATGGCATTGAAGAGTTGGTAGTCGAGGTTGGCGAACATCGCGTAGCGGAACACTATGCCACCAGCGAACTAAACTGTGGATGTCTGGGACATTAAGGATTGTTAATGTTTATCCGCAGACGGGGGACGTCACGCTGCGTACATACGCACGCCGCCCGCGCGGCTTGCCATGCTAGTATGGCCGCAGGCACTAACGCATCATCCAGCGACCATGCATTCCAGCACTGCCGTGGAGATCCAGCGCCGGCTCGATGACTTGCTCGATCATTTGCCGGCAGGCGTCGTCGTGCATGGCGCCGACGGCCGCATCGTCAGCGCCAACAAGCTGGCCTGCGAACTGCTGGGGCAGAGTCCCCAGCAGCTGAAAGGCATCGAAGCAAGCGCCGCCGCCTGGGAGCTGGTGCGCTCCGACGGCAGCCCCATGCCGTCGGAGCAATTCCCCGTCAACGTCGTGCTGCGCACCGGCAGCAAGATCTCGCACCTGATCGTCGGCATCCCGGGCGCGCCGGGCACGCAGCCACGCTGGCTGATCTGCAACGCCTATCCCGGATTCGACGCGGCCGGCCACCTGCGCGAGGCGGTGGTCTGTTTCACCGACTGCACCCTGCTCAAGCGCGCCAAGCAGCGCCTGCAAAAGTCCGAGCAGCGCCTGCGCCTGGTACTGCGCGGCTCTACCGACGCGCCCTGGGACAACGACCTCGTGAGCGGCGAATTCTATTATTCCGAGCGCTGGTGGCACATGCTGGGCTACCGGCCGGACGAGCTGGCGCCGCATGCCGGACTCTGGCTCGACCTGGTGCACCCGGACGAGCGGCCCGGCATCGACGCCTTCATGGCGGCGCTGGCCGCGGAGCGCCGCGAGAGCTATGCCATCGAATTCCGGCTGCGCCACCGCGACGGCCACTACGTGCCGGTGCTGTCGCGCGGCTTCGTGCGGCGCGACAGCACTGGAAAACCTTTGCGCATTTCCGGCACCAACACCGACCTCAGCGAGCGCAAGCGCGCCGAGCGCCATATATACGAGCTGGCGTATTTCGACCAGCTGACCGGCTTGCCGAACCGGCGCCTGCTCATCGAGGAACTCGACAAGACCCTGGCGCGCAGCCACCGTTCCGGACGACTCGGGGCCCTGGTCTTTCTCGATCTCGACAACTTCAAGCTGATCAACGACACGATGGGCCACGCTGCCGGCGACGCGCTGCTGCGCCAGGTGGCTGGGCGCCTGCGCCAGACGCTGCGCCAGAGCGACCATCTGGCGCGCCTGGGCGGCGACGAGTTCGTGCTCGTGCTGGAAGAACTGGGCGGGTCGGGCGAAGAAGCGGTGCGCGAAGCCGGCATCGTCGTCGACAAGCTCAAGCTGGTCCTGGACCAGCCCTACAGCCTGGACGGTCGCCCCTTCGTGAGTACCCCAAGCATGGGGCTGGTGCTGTTCGACGGCGTCTCGAGCGACGTCGACACCCTGCTCAGGCAGGCCGATCTCGCCATGTACCAGGCCAAGGCGGAGGGGCGCAACACCGCGCGCTTTTTCGATCCGGGCATGCAGGCGTCGGCCGAGCGCCAGGCCTCGCTCGAACGCGCGCTGCGCGAGGGCCTGTCGGCGCACGAGTTCGTGCTGTATTGCCAGCCCCAGTTCAGCAGCAGCGGTGCGCTGTTCGGGGCCGAGGTGCTGGTGCGCTGGCGCCGCGCCGACGGCGTCCTGCTCGGGCCGGACCAGTTCATCGGCCTGGCCGAAGCCTCGGGCCTGATCGTGCCCCTCGGCCGCCACGTGCTCGAGGAGAGCTGCCGCGCGCTGGCGCGCTGGCGGGGCGATGCGGCGCTGGACAAGCTGAAGCTCGCCGTCAACGTCAGCGTGCAGCAGTTGCGCAGCGACGCGTTTCCCGAGCAGGTGGCGCGCATCCTGCACGACACCGGCGCGCCGCCCGCCCAGCTGTGCCTGGAGCTGACCGAAAGCGTGTTCGCCGAAAACGTCGCCGAGCTGATCGCGCACATGCACACGCTGTGCGGCCTCGGCGTGCAGTTTTCGCTCGACGACTTCGGCACCGGCTATTCCTCGCTCGCCTACCTGCGCCGCTTTCCGCTGGCGGCCCTGAAGATCGACCGCTCGTTCGTGCACGACGTGCACCTCGATCCCGCCGCCGCGCCGATCATCGAGGCCATCATCGCCCTGGCGCGCGGGCTCCGGCTCGACATCGTCGCCGAGGGCGTCGAGCACGAAGCGCAGCGCAGCTTCCTGGTCGAAGGCGGCTGCGGCGCGCTGCAGGGCTACCTGCTGGGGCGGCCGGTGCCGATCGCGGATTTCGAGCGGCTGTATCGCGATGCCGGCGCCGTGGGCGCATGACCTGGCAGAGCGCCTGGCCTGCGCGCCGCCCCGCCGCACAGCACACGCAACGCGATCATAGAGCCCTGTTTTTACAGGGCTTTTCGCATTCTTGCCTTTCCCGCGCGGCGGAAACCACGGATAATGCGCGCATCTTTTCGCGTAAAAATCTGGAATTCCCATGGAAATCAAAGTCAACTTCCTCGACAAGCTGCGCCTGGAAGCCAAGTTCGACGACTTCACCGTCATCGCCGACCAGCCGATCCGCTACAAGGGCGACGGCTCGGCCCCCGGCCCCTTCGACTACTTCCTGGCCTCGTCGGCCCTGTGCGCGGCCTATTTCGTGAAGCTGTACTGCGACACCCGCAACATCCCGACCGAGAACATCCGCCTTTCGCAGAACAACATCGTCGACCCGGAAAACCGCTACGCCCAGATCTTCAAGATCCAGGTCGAGCTCCCGGCCGATATCTCGGACAAGGACCGCCAGGGCATCCTGCGCTCGATCGACCGCTGCACGGTGAAGAAGGTGGTCCAGCAGGGGCCGGAATTCGTGATCGAGGAAGTCGAGAACCTGGACGCCGATGCCCAGGCGCTGCTGACCCTGCAGCCCGACGCCGGCGCCGCCACCTACATCCCCGGCAAAGACCTGCCGCTCGAACAAACCATCGCCAACATGTCGGGCCTGCTGGCCAGCCTGGGCATCAAGATCGAGATCGCGTCCTGGCGCAACATCGTGCCGAACGTGTGGTCGCTGCACATCCGCGACGCCCATTCGCCGATGTGCTTCACCAACGGCAAGGGCGCGACCAAGGAAAGCGCGCTGGCCTCGGCCCTGGGCGAGTACCTCGAACGCATCAGCAACAACCATTTCTATGCCGGTTCCTACTGGGGCGAAGAGTTCGCCAACGCCGACTTCGTGCACTACCCGAACGAGCGCTGGTTCAAGCCCGGCCACCGCGATGCGCTGCCGAAGGAAATCCTCGACGACTACACGCTGGAGATCTACGATCCCGAGGGCGAACTGCGCGGCGCGCACCTGGTCGACACCAACTCCGGGAATGCGGCGCGCGGCATCGTGTCGCTGCCGTACACGCGCCATTCGGACGGCGCAACGGTGTACTTCCCGGTTAGCCTGATCGAGAACCTGTACGCCAGCAACGGCATGAGCGCCGGGAACACCCTGGCCGAAGCGCAGGTGCAGTGCCTGTCCGAGATTTTCGAGCGCGCCGTGAAGCGCGAGATCCTGGAAGGCGAATTCGCCCTGCCGGACGTGCCGCAGGACGTGCTGGATAAATATCCCGGCATCGTGGCAGGCATCAAGGGCCTGGAAGAGCAGGGCTTCCCGGTGCTGGTCAAGGATGCCTCGCTCGGCGGCCGCTATCCGGTGATGTGCGTGACGCTGATGAACCCGAAGACCGGCGGCGTGTTTGCGTCCTTCGGCGCGCACCCGAGCTTCGAGGTGGCGCTGGAGCGCAGCCTGACCGAACTGCTGCAGGGCCGCAGCTTCGAGGGCCTGAACGACTTGCCGCAGCCGACCTTTGCCAGCGAAGCGGTCACCGAGCCGTACAACTTCGTCGAGCACTTCATCGATTCCAGCGGCGTGGTGTCGTGGCGCTTCTTCAGCGCCAGATCGGACTACGATTTCGTCGAGTGGGATTTTTCCGGCCACGGCGAAAACTCGAACGCCGACGAAGCGGCGACCCTGCTCGGCATCCTGCAAGAGATGGGCAAGGAAGTCTACATGGCTGTGTACGATGGCCTGGGCGCGACCGCCTGTCGCATCCTGGTGCCGGGCTACTCGGAAGTCTATCCGGTCGAAGACCTGGTCTGGGACAACACCAACAAGGCGCTGCTGTTCCGCGAAGACATCCTGAACCTGCACCGTCTCGACGACGAGCAGCTGGCCGACTTGCTGGAGCGCCTCGAGACCAACGAGCTGGACGAATACGGCGACATCGCCAGCCTGATCGGCATCGAGTTCGACGAGAACACCGATTGGGGCCAGCTGACCGTGCTCGAACTGCGCCTCCTGATCAACCTCGCGCTGAAGCAGTTCGACGAAGCGCACGAGCTGGTCGGGGCCTTCCTGCAGTACAACGACAACACCGCCGAGCGCCGCCTGTTCTACGGGGCGCTGAACGTGGTGCTGGAAGTGGTGCTCGACCCCGAGCTGGAACTTAGCGACTACGTGCACAACTTCCGCCGCATGTTCGGCGACGCGCGCATGGATGCGGCGCTGGGGTCGGTGGACGGGAATGTCCGCTTCTTCGGCCTCACGCCAACCAGTATGGGCCTCGAGGGACTCGACCGTCATCACCGCTTGATGGACAGCTACCGCAAGCTGCACAAGGCGCGTGCCGAGGCGGCAAAGCGCGGCTGATGGGTTGACCGGCGCCCGATGCCGCGGCGTTCCGGCCCCGGATGCCGAAACGCCTGGCGACACCGTTTGAGCATCGCCGGCAGGCGCCACGATGTGCCTGCATCCTCAGCTTACGGTGTTCGGCGCGCGCTTTCGGTCTCAGGGCGCCGCGACCGCGTCGAACACGGCCTGGTCCACCTTGCCGCCTATCCGGACCGACTTCGCCTCGGTCCGCAACACGCTTGCCATATCCTGTACGATGGCGGTCTCGGAAAACAGGGTGATCGGCTCGCCGTGCACGTCCACCAGGGTGCCCGGCTTTGCGTCCGCCACACATATCTGGCTCACCGCTTGCTGCATCCCGGGAGGAATCGGCATGCACTTGACCGCAATTCCCCCGATGGTGCGCGCCTCGGTGAAATGATCGGCTTTCCCCTCGGTTTCCGGCGGCATGAATTCGCCGGGCGGTGACACCAGGCGCTTGCCCTCCTTGTCAATGCCGTCGTAGTGCAGCTTGCCGGCACGCCCAAGGTAAGTGGTCCAGGTACGAACGATCCGGCTTTCGCAGGCCTGGTCCGCGTCACCCACCTCGACGTCGAAGCGCTCTTCCTTGAACAGATACGATGTGCCATCGCTGACGTAGGTCTTGCGTGCGGTAACGAAGTCAGCCGGGAATGTCACGAAAGGTTTGGGGGGCGACTTCGTCTTCAACTGGTGCACGGTCACGCACATGTCGTACATGCCTTTCTGCAGGCGATGATGGTCGGTGGCCGATGCCGGACGCTCGACCGTGACGACATGATACGAGCGGCCACCGGCCTGGCCGGTCTCGCCGGGCGTGGGCGGTGATGGAGGAGAGGGAGAGCATGCGGCAAGCAGGGCGGCGCTGCAAAGAACGCCAGGAAGCAGGAAGAAACGGGGCATGGATCGCTTCGTGTCAAATGATCATCTTGTTATCCATTCTATAACACGAACTTGCCATTTGGATACTGCCCAGACTATGCGCGCGAAGACCGATCGTGTGCTTGCCCAGCCGCCCGGCGCCGGGTCGGCCCGGCACCGGATCCCGGCCTGCCTGGCCAACTAGTCGAGGCGGATACGAAGCACGGTGCCACCGGCTGCAAACTGTCCTCCGGGGATGGGGCCCGGCACGACCCCGTTGTTCGTCACATAGGCCGCATTGTCCTCGCCTATCGCCAGGCCGCCGGGGTAGAACAGCTGGTCGTACACCACCGTCCGGCTTCCATCGGGATTCACGCGGATCAGGCGGCCGGGCGGCCGCAAGGGCGGCGCGCCGAAGGACGGGCCATTGCCGATTTCCAGCACATACAGGCGCTGCCAGCTGTCAAAGGCAAGCGCGACGATGTTGGTGAAACCGCTCGCATACGTTTGCAACAGGGTGCCATCCGGCGCCATCCGGTACACGTTGGCGCCGCCGACCGGGAAGGGAAAGCCGGTCAGTTCGCCGACATACAGCCAGCCGTCCCTGCCATCGACGACCGTGGTCGGGACCGATTGCATCGGAATGGTGGCGCCGGGCGGCAGCGCCAGCGACGGCGGCGCGGGCACCAGCCTTGGGGGAAAGGCGGCCAGCGTGGTGATGCTGCGATTCGCGGCAATGCCGAAAACCGCATTGGCGCCGGCATCGGCAACGACGGTCTGGCCGGAAGCGAGGGCGACGCCGTTCGGGTTGCTGTCCGCACCGCCGGGCACCGGATTGTGGGTGAACTCGTAGGTGGCGATATCGGCAGCCGCCAGCACGGGTCCGCCATGCAGGCTGAGCTGCAGCACCTTGCCGAACAGCCAGGCTTTGCGCCCGACACCGTTGCGTGCCGGCGCGTCGGCGCCGAGTCCCATTGCGAGCGCGGCGCGTCCATCGCGGGAAAATGCAATGTTTTGCGGCCCGGTTCCGCCAAACCCATCCGGCTGCCCGGCCACCGACGGCAGCCCGGTAATGATGCGCTTGGGCGGATTGACGCCGCGCGGGTCGACCCGGGTGAGCGCGCCGGTCTCGCCATAACACGCGGTGCGCCCGTCGGCCAGGACCAGGCAGCGCCCGTTTCCGCCACTGCCGGCCTCGGCAACGAACAGCTGGCCGTTCGGTGCGAATGCCAGCCCGCGCGGATTGTTCAGGCCGGTGGCGACGACCTCGACCTGCGGCGCGGCGTGTAATGCGGAGGTGGCCGCCAGCGTGGCCAGCATGAAAGAAAGGCGTTTCATGAGGGACTCCTGGGAAGATGCGTGGGCCGACCAGCATACGTTTGCCTAGCGCGGAATCCTATGCTGGATCGGTATCGTTTGATACTTGTCAATGATCGCTGTCTCGTGTTCGACACCATGTTCGGCAGCTCATTCCACGCGTCCATTGCTTGCATTAATCGCAAAAAAAATCCGGCGCAAGCCTTCCCGGCAGCGCACCGGCGCGTTACTCTAGCCGCTTTACGCACGCTTCACGGCCCGGCAACGATCAGCCGGACCCGGCATTTCGGAAGCACAGCAGCGCAGCAACACCCTTTGCTACAGTTACACCCCTGTCGAAAGGATGTCCGCCATGCCCACGATCAGCATCAATGGTTCCGATCACCCCCTGCCGCAGGACCCGCGCGTGTCCCTGCTGGACTTCCTGCGCGAACACCTGCACCTGAGCGGTACCAAGGTCGGATGCAACCAGGGCGCCTGCGGCGCCTGCACCGTCCTCGCCGACGGCGAGCGTATCCTGTCCTGCCTGGCGCTGGCCGTGCAATACGAGGGCCGCGCCATTACCTCGATCGAAGGACTGGGCGCCGACGGGCAATTGCATCCGCTCCAGCAAGCCTTCATCGAAAACGACGGTTTCCAATGCGGCTATTGCACGCCGGGCCAGATCTGTTCGGCGATCGGCATGGCGGCCGAGCTGCAGCGCGGCGTACCCAGCCACGTCACCGATGACTTGGCCGCCGCCAACATGGCTCCCAGCCACGACGAAGTGCGCGAGCGCATGAGCGGCAATTTGTGCCGCTGCGGCGCCCACAACGGCATCGTCGCCGCCATCAACGAACAGCTGGCCGCGGCCGGACAGGAGGCGCCATGACACCCTTTACCTATGCCCGCGCCCAGGACGCGGGCGATGCCATCCGGCTGGCCGCACTGGGCGACGCGAAATACCTTGGCGGCGGCACCAACCTGATCGACCTGATGCGCGAGACCGTGGAACGGCCGGCCGCGCTGGTCGACGTCACCGGATTGTCGGGCGCCATCGAGGCGCGCCCTGACGGCAGCATCCTGATCGGCGCGGCAGCGAAGAACACCGCCGTGGCCGAACACCGCGCGGTGCGCGAGCGTTTTCCCTTGCTCAGCCGCGCCATCGTCGCCGGCGCCTCGGCCCAGATTCGCAACATGGCCACGGTCGGCGGCAACCTCCTGCAGCGCACCCGCTGCACCTATTTCTACGACAACGAATGCTCGCGCTGCAACAAGCGCGAGCCGGGGCAGGGCTGCGATGCGATCGACGGCTTCAACCGCATGCACGCGGTGCTGGGCGCCTCGAACGCCTGCATCGCCACCCATCCGTCCGACATGTGCGTGGCGCTGGCCGCGCTCGGCGCGATCGTGCACGTGCAAGGCTCTGGAGGCACGCGTTCCCTGCCGCTGACCGAGCTGCACCGCCTGCCCGGGGACCACCCGGAACACGAGACCGAGCTGGCGCCGGGCGAACTGATCACCGCCATCGAATTGCCGGCGCTGCCGTTCGCCGCCCACTCCGCCTACCGCAAGGTGCGCGACCGCTCCAGCTATGCGTTCGCGCTGGTGTCGGTGGCCGCCGCCATCGACGTGCAGGACGGCATCGTGCGCGACGTGCGCCTGGCGCTGGGCGGCGTGGCCCATAAGCCCTGGCGCGCCTGGAAGGCGGAAGGCGCGCTGAAGGGGCAGCCGGCGAACGCCGACAGCTTCCGCGCCGCCGCCGCATTGGAACTGGCCGATGCCCGTCCGCAAAGCGCCAACGGTTTCAAGATCGGCCTGGCACAGCGCACGATGGTCGCTGTCCTGCAGGGCTTGAGCGCGAAGGAGAAGCAGCCATGAACATCGTCAAGGAAAAAGCGCAGCAGGTCATGAAGAAGGCGATCGAGCTCGCGCCCGACAAGTGGATGCCCGGCGGGCGTCCCGATCCCCTGGGCGACAGCCGCGACGGCTACATCGGCATGCCGGTGTCGCGCATCGACGGCCCGCACAAGGTGGCGGGCCAGGCGCGCTTTGCCGCCGAGTTCGCGCTGGACGGCATGCTGTATGCGGCCCTGGTCTACAGCACGGTGCCGAAGGGCCGCATCGCCACCATCGACACGGCCGCGGTCGCCGCAGCGCCCGGCGTCGCGCTGGTGATGACGCATGAGAACGCGCCGAAGATGGCGCCGATGCCGCTCTTCATGAGCGCGCAAAAGGCGGCGGCGGGCGAAAAAGCGGCGGTCATGCAGGGCGACCGCGTCGGCTACAACGGCCAGCCGGTGGCATTGGTGCTGGCCGCGACCCAGGAGCAGGCCGACCATGCCTGCACGCTGGTGAGGGTAAAGTACGAGACCGAGCCGGCGGTCACCTCGCTGGAGGCGGCAAAGGCGCGCGGCAGCGAACCGGGCGCCTTCATGGGTGAGCCGCTCAAGAAGGAGGTCGGCGATGCCGAAGACCGGCTGGCGCGCGCTGCGCACAAGGTCGACGCCGTGTACCGCACGCCGCGCCACAGCCACAATGCGATCGAGCTGCATTCGGTAACGGTGGCCTGGGAAGGCGATACCCTGCGCCTGCACGACGCCACCCAGGCCGTTGCCCACACGGCCTGGTCGCTGGCCCAGGTGTTCGGCCTGAAGGAGGAGCAGGTGCGCGTCAGCTCGCCCTTCGTCGGCGGCGGCTTTGGCGGCAAGACCCTGTGGCGGCACCAGGTGCTGGCGGCGGCCGCATCCAGACTGGCGGGGCGGCCGGTGCGCCTGATGCTCTCGCGCGCCGGCGTCTACCGCGTCGTCGGTGGACGCGCGCCGACCGAGCAGCGGGTCGCGATCGGCGCCAGCGCCGACGGCAAGTTCGAGGCCATCGTCCATACCGGGACCACGGCGATGTCGCCGAATAACGAATTCCCCGAACCCTTCATCCTGGCGACGCAGTGCATGTACGGCGCCGAGAGCTTCAAGCTCGACGTGGAAGCGGTACGCATGGACATGCTGGCGAATACCTTCATGCGCGCGCCCGGCGAGGCGGTCGGCACCTTCGCCCTCGAATGCGCGGTCGACGAACTGGCCGAGCGGCTGGACATCGACCCGGTGGAACTGCGCATTCGCAACGAGCCTGAGAAGGACCCGCTCGAAGGCAAGCGCTTCTCGTCGCGCCACCTGGTGGCCGCCTGGCGCATGGGCGCCGAGCGCTTCGGCTGGGATGCGCGCCAGGCCAGGCCGGGCATGCGCCAGGAAGGCGAATGGCTGGTCGGCCTGGGCTGCGCCGCCGCCACCTACCCCTATCACCGCATGCCGGGCGGCGCGGCGCGCATCACCTTGCGCCGCGACGGCAGCGCCCACGTCGCATTCGCCGCCCACGAAATGGGCATGGGCACCTCCACCACGCACGCGATGGTGGCCGCCGAGCGCCTCGGCCTGGCGCTGGAGCAGGTGACGGTGGCCTACGGCGACTCCACGCTGCCCGGCATGATCCTGGCCGGCGGCTCGCAGCAAACGGCCTCGGTGGGCCATTCGGTGATTGCGGCCCAGCGTGCACTGGTGGCGAAGCTGCTCGAACTCGCGCCGAAGGAATCCGCGCTGCACGGCCTGGCGCCCGACGACGTGGCCGCGCGCAACGGCGGCCTGTGCAAGCGCGACGAACCCCAGCGCTTCGAAAGCTACGCGGCGCTGCTCGAACGCGCCGGCCAGGAAGAGCTGAGCGCCGAGGGCGAAGCGCCGCCGCCGCTCGAGTACATGCACTGGTCGATGCATTCCTACGGCGCCATCTTCTGCGAGGCCCGCGTGAACGTGGTCACGGGCGAGACACGCGTGACCCGCCTGCTCGGCGCCTACGACTGCGGGCGCGTGGTCAATCCGAAGACGGCGACCAGCCAGTTCCGCGGCGGCATGATCATGGGGATGGGCATGGCGCTGATGGAGGAAACCGGATTCGACGAGCGCAACGGCCGCATCATGAACCCCAGCCTGGCCGAGTACCACGTGCCGGTGCACCTGGACGTGCCCGAGATCGAGGTGATCTGGACCGATATCCCCGACCCGCACGCACCGATGGGCGCGCGCGGCATCGGCGAAATCGGCATCACGGGAACGAGTGCGGCGGTCGTGAATGCGATCTACAACGCCTGCGGCAGGCGGGTGCGCGACTTGCCTGTTACGCTGGACAAGCTGGTCGACTGAGCGCAAGGCGTGTGCGCTCAGAGCGGCCGCACCCAGATATTCCGGAAGCCGACCGCGTCGCCATGGTCTTGCAGCTTGATCGGCGCGGGGCCGTGGGCGCGGTAGAAGGGCTTGCCGGCGTACACCGTTTCGCCCTGCAGCGCGGCGTGGTTCTGCACCAGCACGCCGTTGTGCAGCGCGGTCACGTAGGCAGGCGCCAGCAGGGCGCCGTCGGGCTCAAAGCGTGGCGCGGTCCAGATGACGTCGTAGGTCTGCCACTCGCCAGGGGCGGCGCAGGCATTCGCCAGCGGGGCGAATTGCTTGTAGAGGCTGGCGGCCTGCCCATTCACATAGGTCTTGTTGGCGGCGCAGTCGAGGATCTGCAGCTCGTAGCCGCGGCCGGCGCCGGTGGCGGCCAGGAACAGGCCGCTGTTGCCGCGCGCCTGGCCGGTCCCGCCCAGGGTAGCGGGCACGCGCCATTCGAGGTGCAGCTGGTAGTCGCCGAACAGGCGCCGGGTCTGGATATCGCCGCTGCCGCCGCGCACGGTCAGCACGCCGTTCTCCACGGTCCAGCCGGCAGGCTTGTCGGGCGTGGCTGCCGCCACCCATTCGCGCAGGTCCTTGCCGTCGAACAGCACCACCGCATCCGATGGCGCGGCGCTGGAGGAAGCGGGAACGACGCGGGCGGGCTCGGGCGCCCAGGCTTCGGTGTCTTTCGGGTCGGGCTGCGGCTGTTGCTGGGCGGCCGCTGGGAGCGCGATCGAGAGACCGATCAGGGCAATGCTGAGTCTGCTGGTCATGCCTGGCATTCCGCTTGAAAAGGCGAAAAGCATAGCATGCGCCAGTGGATTACTTGCCGCTGCAGTTCGGACAGGTTCCCTTGATCAGGAAATCGACTTCCTGGCTGGTAAAGCCCTCGGGCATCTTCAGCCGGCGCGGCAGGGGCGTGTCGTTGAAACAGGTGACCGAATCGCAGCTGGTGCACTGGAAGTGCGCGTGGTCGTGGTCCTGCCCGCCGGCGGCGGGGCCGGTGCCGAAGCGCCAGACCTGGTCGGCGCCGGCGATCCGGTGCACCATGCCGTGCTCGGCCAGCCAGTCGAGCACGCGGTAGAGGGTGACGGCATCGAGCGCCTCGCCCGGCAGCTGGGCCAGGATCTCGTGGTGGGTCAGGGGCTGGCTGTGCCCGAGCAGGAAGCTCAGGACCCGGGTGCGCGGACGGGTCAGGCGCGCACCTGTGGCCCTGATCAATGTTTCCGCGCGCTGTTCGGTAGTCGATTCCATGGTTCCATCCTCTGCACGCGGATTCTAGCATGGCCTCCCGGCGCCTACCGGGAGGGGGGCACGGGGCTCAGAAGAAGTAGCGCAAGGACGCTCCCGCCTGGCGCTGCGGCACGGTCGACACCAGCAGCCCGGCCGCGGTGCCGTAGGCGATGTCGCTGGCGAACGCGTGCGGCTGCAGCGTGGCCCACAGCGAACCCTGGAACTTGCCGAGGTCATAGGTCGCCTTCAGGTCGTAGCGCACATAGGTCGGCATGTCGCGCTCGCGTAGCGGCGTGCCCATGTAGTACGGGTTGCCGGCGGTAAGGTACACGTCGCCGTTCAATGCCAGGTTGCCGGCGCCGAGGGCGCTGCGGTGTTGAAAGCCGGCCTTCCAGGTATGTTCCGGCACCGACAGCCGCGCACCCGTGCCCGGCGCCGGGTTGTCGAGCCGGGCGCGCAGGATGCGGCCATAGCTCAGGTAGGCGCCCAGC
This sequence comes from Massilia sp. IC2-278, assembly GCF_020708045.1. GTDB lineage: Bacteria > Pseudomonadota > Gammaproteobacteria > Burkholderiales > Burkholderiaceae_D > Telluria. The sequence continues at coordinate 52,856 of NZ_JAJFES010000013.1, read as the reverse complement.
GCGCGGCTGGCCTGCCAGCGCGCGTCGAGTTCGAATCCGCGGCGCGTGGTCTGGCCGGAGGCGACGAACACGTCGGGGGCGGTGTTGACGATCTCGTCGTCGTTGCGGATGGTGTACACGGCGCCGGACACAGCCAGCCCGGCGGCCGGCCGCAGGTTGAAGCCGAGGTCGTGCGAGCGCACCTTGCTCGGGTCGATGCCGGCGTTGATGCGACCGCCCGGCGCGCCGAGCGGCCCCAGGCTCCCGCTCGTGCTGATCTGCTCTGCCGCAGGCGAACGGAAGCCCTCGGCCACGTTGGCGAACACCTCGAACCCGTCCAGCGCCTGCCAGGCCGCCCCGAGCTTCGGCGTCACGGCCGAGCCGGTGTAGCCGGTCGATGCGGCCGGCAGCTTGCGGTTGACCAGGGTGTAGTCGAAGCGGTCGTAGCGCGCGCCGCCGTGCAGCTTGAGCGTCGGCAGGACGCGGTACTGGCCCTGCACGAAGAGGCCATAGGTCAGCAAGTCGAGGTCCTGGTTGTTGATGTAGTTGGCGGACGGCTGCAGGCGCAGGTACTGGCGCCGGTACGCGTCGCCGCTGTCCTTGCGTGCGTCGAAGCCGGCCGTCAGCACGGCATCGTCGCCGAAGGCCCAGGTATTTCCAGCGCGCGCGCCGTAGATGGCGCGGTCGTCGTAGCCGTAGGTGTGGGCCGTGGTGCTGGTCGTGATGGCGCGGCTGCGCTCGAAGTCCTCGGCGTACACGGTGGTGAACCAGCCGGCGTCGCCGGAAACCGGACGGCGGTTGAACACCAGGCTGGCGCGGCGCGCGTCGCCGAAGCCGGGCAGGTCGAACTGGGTGGCGTGCGGGTCGAGGCCTGTTTCGAGCGAGGGCAGCAGCAGGTAGCCGGCGCCGGCATAGTCGGAGCGGTACCAGCTGGCGCGCAAACTGTAGACGCCATCGCCGAGGGTGCGCGAGAGCTTCCAGAACACGTTGCTGCGGTCGTTGCCGGCGCCGTGGCGGAAGCCGTCGACGCGGTAGCGGTCGGCCACCAGCAGCGAACGCACGTCGCCGAAGTCGTTCGAGAGGGTCAGCGAGGCGCGCCGGCCGCCGTAGCTTTCCAGGGTAAGGGCGGCGCTCGACGGCGTGGCCGCGCCGCCTTCGCGGGTGTCGATCACCACCGCTCCGGCGCGGTTCTGGTCGCCGTACAGGGCGGAGACCGGACCCTTGATCACGTCGACGTTCGCGATCATGTCCGGCGTCAGCCATTCCAGGAAGGCCGGGCCGTGGCCGGCGCCGCCCTGGCTCGATGGAATGTTCTGCGGCACGCCGTCGATGCTGATGGCGGTGTCGGCGCCGTGCGTGCCCTGGGTGGCGAAGCCGCGCATGCGGAAGCCGTTGCCGGTGTCGCCCTGGTCGATGTTGTTGGCCACCACGCCCGGCACGCGGCGGAAGATGTTCGAGATGTCGCGGCCGACGTTGATGCCGGCGATGTCGGCGGCCGTCACCGTGGTCACCGAGCCGGGCAGGGCGCGGGCGTCGCTGCCGGGCGCCAGGCGGCTGTCGTCTTCCCGGCTGCCCTTGACCTCGACCACCTGGACCGGCGCGTCGTCCACGGCCGCATCGGCAGCGGGCAGCGCGGCAGCAGCAGGGGAATGGCTGGCCAGCGCACAGGTGAGCAGGACGGCGTGGGAAATGGCGCGGACGGGCAGCGGGCAAGGGGAGGGGTACAAGATGGGAACTCCAGGCTGAGTGATCGGAAAGCGGTAAAGGGAAGCGCTCGCTGCGCAACAGGCGTGCGCCAGGCGGCATGCCGGCCCTTGTTGCAAGCGGCTTGCATCATAGTCGTGCCTTTTCGTAAACGCAAGCCAGTTGCAACAAGTTTTTCCGTTCCCGGTATTTTCGCAATCAGATAGTGCAACCCGGCATTAAATGAGATAGCATTCTCATTAGTGTTGCAATTGTATTGCAATAGTTCCGCCTTAGTCCACTTCAGGAGACGCGTTTGACCACCGATCCACAAGCAGCCATCACCGGCGAACCCCTCGTGCTCGAAGCGCGTGCGGCCGTTGCCGGCTATGGCGGCAAGACCATCCTGCACCAGCTCGACCTGGCGATCCGCCCCGGCGAAATCTATGCGCTGCTCGGCGCCAACGGCGCCGGCAAGACCACCACCCTCAGCCTCTTCCTCGGCTTCGTCGCACCCTCGGCGGGCCAGGTGCGGGTGAACGGCGCCGACCCGGCCGCGCAGCCGGCCGAGGCGCGCCGCCACCTGGCCTATATCCCGGAAAACGTGGCCCTGTACGAGCACCTGACGGCGCGCGAGAACGTGGCCTACCTGCTCGACCTGGCCGGGCAGCGCGAGTCCAACGCCGCCATCGGCGCCGCGCTGGCCAACGGCGGCCTCGACCCGGCGGCCCACGACCGGCGCGTGGCCGGCTTTTCAAAGGGCATGCGCCAGAAGGTGGCGATCGCGCTGGCGGCGATGCGCCGGGTGCCGGCGCTGCTGCTCGACGAACCCACCTCCGGCCTGGACCCGCAGGCGACCGTAGAATTCAACCGCCTGCTGGCGCAGCTGCGCGCGCAGGGCACCGGCATCCTGATGGTGACGCACGACCTGCTCAGCGCCGCCGACGTCGCCGACCGCATCGGCTTCCTCGATGGCGGCCGCCTGCGCGAAGAGGTGGCGGCCAGCGGCGCCGAGCGCTTCGACGTGCGCGCGCTGCACCGCCGCTACGGAGGGCAGGCAACATGAGCGCGCGGGTTTCCATCGTCGCCAGGATCGCGCGCGAAGAATGGCGCGCGCTGCTGCGCGACCGCGCCGCCGTCCTCGGCCTGGTGCTGCTCACCGTGCTGACCCTGCTGGCCGCGCTGAACGCCCACGAATACCGGCGCAACGCCGATGCCGAGCGCGCCCGCTATCAGGACCGCGCCAACCACGAATTCCAGGCCCAGCCCGACCGCCACCCGCACCGCGTGGTCCATTTCGGCCACTTCCTGTTCCGGCCCCTGAACCCGCTAGCCGCATTTGATCCCGGCATCGACGGCTACACCGGCCACACCCTGTTCCTGGAAGGCCACCGCCAGAACAGCGCCAACTTCGGCGACGTGCGCCAGAATTCGCTGCTGCTGCGCTTCGGCCAGCTGTCGCCGGCGTTCGTGCTGCAGGTGCTGGCGCCGCTATTGCTGGTGTTCTTCGGCCATGCCGGCGTGGCGCGCGAGCGCGAGAGCGGCACCCTGCGCATCCTGCTGGCCCAGGGCGTGCGCAGCCGCCAGCTGGTGCTCGGCAAGCTGCTGGCGCTGGGCGGCTTTGCCGGCCTGGCGCTGCTGCCGGCCCTGGCGGCGCTGGCCTGGTTCGCGCTCGAGGGCGGCACGCCCTGGCCGCTGGCGCTGCTGCTCGGCGCCGGCTATGCCGGCTGGCTGCTGTTGTGGGCATTGACCGTGGTGCTGGCCTCGACCCTGGCCGCGCGCGGGCGCGACGCCCTGCTGGCGCTGCTCGCGGTGTGGGCGCTGGCCGTGATCCTGCTGCCGCGCTGGGCGCCGGACCTGGCGAACAGCGCAGTGGCGCTCAGCACGCGCTTCGAGGACGGCATCCACGTCCAGCGCGACTACCTGGCCCTGGGCGACGCCCACAACCCGAACGACCCCAAGTTCTCGGTCTTCCGCGCCAACCTGCTGAAGCAGTACGGCGTGACGCGCGTGGAAGACCTGCCGGTGAACTACAAGGGCCTGGTCGGCATGGAAGGCGAGCGCCTGTCCAGCGAGCTGTTCAACGGCTATGCCGAAGCCGCGTTCGACCGCCAGGGGCGCCAGAACGCCATCGTCGACGGCTTCGGCTGGCTCAGCCCCACGCTGGCCCTGCGCCGCCTGTCGATGGCGGCATCAAGCACCGACCTGGCCAGCTACCGCCGCTTCCTCGACCAGGGCGAACGCTACCGCTATGAACTGGTGCAGGGCCTGAACCGGCTCCAGGCCGAAGCCTTGACCTATACCGACGATACCACCCCGAACAAGGAGAACCGCGTGTCCCGTTCGCACTGGGAAGCCTTCCCGGAATTTCATTACCAGGCCGCGCCGGCCGCCGACACCCTGCGCCGCGCCGCCCCGGCCGGCCTGGTCCTGCTGGCCTGGATCGCCGCGCTGGCGCTGCTGGCCTGGCACCTGGCCGGCCGCCTGGGAAGGAGCGTGCGATGACTTCCCTGGCATTCGAACTGAAGCTGATCCTGCGTGCGCGCCTGATGCTGGCGGCGCTGCTGCTGTTGCTGGCGCTGTCGGCGCTTGCCGTCTGGTCCGGCCTGCACGAAGTGGCGCGCCAGCGCCAGACCATCGCCCGCGTCCAGCCGCTGAACGAGCAGGACGTGGCCTCGGTCGCGCGGCGCTACCCGGCCAGTCCCGATGGCGGCCAGCCCGCCTACTACACCTTCTACACGACCTGGGACGCGCCCTCGAACGCCGCCTTCCTGGCCATCGGCCTGCGCGACGTCGCGCCCTACGTGCTGCGGGTGCGCGCGCTCGGCCTGCAGGCCCAGCTCTACGAAGGCGAGACCTTCAATCCCGAGCTGGCGCTGGCCGGGCGCTTCGACTACGCCTTTGTCCTGATCTACCTGGCGCCGCTGTTCGTGATCGCGCTGCTGCACGATCTGGTGTCCGGCGAGCGCCAGTCCGGCCGCCTGCGCCTGTTGCTGTCGCTGCCCGGCGGTGCGCGCCTGTGGCGGCGCCGCGTCGGCCTGCGCGCGCTGCTGGTCTTCGCCTGCCTGGGCTTGCCGTTGCTGCTGGCCGCGCCGCTGGCCGGCATGCCGCTGTCCGGGCTGGCGCTGGTGTTGGCCGTCAGCGCCGCTTACCTCGCTTTCTGGACCGGTTTGTGCCTGCTGGTCGGCACGCGCGGCTGGCAGTCGGTGGCGAATGCGACGGCGCTGATGGGCAGCTGGGCGGTCCTGACCCTGGTGCTGCCGGCCCTGGCCAACGTGGCGTTGACGCGCGCGATTCCCGTGCACCAGGGCGTCGACCTGATGCTGGCCCAGCGCCAGGCAGTGCACGGCGCCTGGGAAGTCCCGCGCGAGGTCACCATGCGCAGGTTCTTTGCCAGCCATCCCGAGTGGCAGGGCACGGCGCCGCTGCCGGCGGGCTTCCACTACAAATGGTATTTCGCCTTCCACCAGCTGGGCGACGAAAGCGTGGCGGCGCAGGTGCGCGACTACCGCGCGGGCTTGATGGCGCGCCAGGCGTGGACCGGGCGCCTGGGATGGATCCTGCCGGGCGTGGGCGCGCAAGCCATCCTGCACCGCCTGGCCGGCACCGACCTGCCGGCCCAGCTGGCCTACCAGGACAGGATCGCGGATTTTCATCGCGCCATCCGGACCTTTTATTACGGCTACCTGTTCAACGACCGGCCGTTCGGCCAGGCGGATTACGCGAAGCGGCCGACGTTCGCGCCGCATGTCGCCGAGCCGGCGCTGCCCTGGGGCGGGGCGGTGGCCATGGCCGTGCTGAGCCTGGCGGTGCTGGGGCTGGGACTGGCCCGGTTGCGGCGGCTGCGGCTGCTGGCGCGCGGCTAGGGCCGGCTGCTGTCGCCGCTCCGCCCCCCGTTTCTGCACAAGGCGGCTCACCCGGCGGGAATGGGCGCAGACGGGCAGGGCGGTCCGGAATGCCGCCCTGCAGCGACGGTTCCGGAACGCCGCCCTGCAGCGACGGTGACAGATATTTGTATCGTAAGTTTTCCGCCCAGCGTTTAGTGTTGCTAGGGAAATATTTCTATGGCAATGTTTGTCATCACGCGTGAGGTTTCCTCCAGTTCGTGTTCCACATATTCGACAAAGCGGAGAATGTTTATGCAGCGAAAATCCTTGTTGTGCGGTCTGGTGGGCACCACGCTCGCCCTGGGCATGACGTCCATCTCGGTGGCGGCGCCGGCGGCTACCGCGGCCAGCGCGCCGGCCACGAGCGCCTACAACCAGCCGCCGAAGGAAATCCTCGACGTGATGCGCGCCCCGGCCTCGCCGTCGCCTTCGCTGAGCCCGAAGCGCGACAAGCTGATGCTGGTGACGATGGACGACTACCCGTCGATCGCCAAGGTCGCCACGCCTTTCCTGCGCCTGGCCGGCGTGCGCATCGAGCCGGGCAACCATAGCCAGCACGATACCCCGGGCGGCTACGGTATTCCGCCTTGCGTGAGCGCGATCGACCTGGTGCAGGTGGCCGACGGCGCCACCACCGCCGTCAAGCTGCCGGCCGGCGCCTGCCCGCGCCGCCCGCTGTGGAGCGCCGACGGCCAGCGCTTCGCCTTCGAGAACATCACGAACGAAGCGGTCGAGCTGTGGATCGGCGACGCCAAAACCGGCGCCGTGCGCCGCCTGCCCGGCGTGCGCCTGAACCAGATGTTCGGCGACCAGGTGCAGTGGATGCCCGACCAGAAGACCCTGCTGGTGAAGCTGGTGCACGCGCAAAAGGCGCCGCCGGCCGCGCCGCCGGGCTCGGATGGCCCCGGCATCCAGGAATCCCTGGGCGCCACCGGCCAGAGCAGCACCTACGAAAACCGCGACACCCTGCGCAACCGCCACGACGAAGCCCTGTTCGAACACTACGGCAAGTCGCAGCTGGCGCTGGTCGATGCCGCCAGCGGCAAGATCACCCCGGTCGGCAAGCCCGGCCTGTACGAAGAACTCGACGTGGCGCCGGACGGCCGCCATGCGGTCGTGACCGAAATCCGCCCGCCGTATTCCTACGTCACCACCTTCGACCGCTTCCCGAAACAGATCGACCTGTGGGACCTGGCAGCAGCCAGGGGCAAGAGCGCAAACCCGGTCGTGCGCGAAATCGCCGCGCTGCCGCTGGCCGACCGCGTGCCGAACCGCGGCGTGCCGACCGGTCCACGCAACTTCACCTGGCGTCCGACCGATGCAGCGACCCTGGTCTGGGCCGAAGCGCTCGACGGCGGCGACCCGAAAGTGCAGGCCGCCCAGCGCGACAAGCTGGTCATGCTGAAGGCCCCGTTCAAGGGCGAGCCGGTGGAATTCGCCCGCACCGAGCAGCGCTACGCCGGCCTGGCCTGGAGCGAGCAACCCGGTACGGCCCTGCTGACCGACTACGACGTCAACCGCAAATGGCGCCGTACCTGGCAGATCAACGTCGACGATGCGCAAGCCTCGCGCCGCCTGGTCTGGGACATGTCGACCGACGAAAAATACGCCGATCCGGGTTCGCCGGTGCGCCGCACCCTGGCCAACGGCTTCTCGGTGATCCGTCAGGATGGCAACGCGATCTACCTGTCCGGGAACGGCTCGTCGCCGGCGGGCGATCGTCCCTTCCTGGACAAGTTCGACCTCGGGACCCAGAAGGCCGAACGCCTGTACCGCAGCACCGACAGCTCCTACGAGCAGTTTCTCGGCTTCGCCAACGATGACACGCGCCGCCTGCTGACCTGGTACCAGTCGGCAGCCGAAACGCCGAACGCGATGGTGCGCACCGTCGGCGCAGGCACTTCGGCCGCCGCCGGCGAGCCGTCGTACGCATCGACCAGCGTGGCGCTGACCCGCCTTGCCGATCCGGTGCCGCAGGTACGCGAGATCAAGAAGCGCCTGGTGAAGTACAAGCGCGCCGATGGCGTCGACCTCTCGTTCACGCTGTACACGCCGCCGGGCTACAAGGAAGGCACGCGCCTGCCGACCATCCTGAACGCCTATCCGCTCGACTACGCGGATGCGTCCAAGGCCGGCCAGACCACCGGTTCGCAAGCCACCTTCACGCGCCTGCGCCAGTACCGCCTGCTGCTGTTGTCGGGCTACGCCATCATCGACAGCGCCGCCTTCCCGATCGTGGGCGACCCGCGCAAGGCCTACGACACCTACACCGAGCAACTGGTGGCGAACGCCAAGGCGGCCGTCGACGAAGCCGTGCGCCTGGGCGTGACCGACCCGAACCGCGTGGGCGTGACCGGCCATAGCCACGGCGCGCTGATGACGGCGAACCTGCTGGCGCACTCGAACCTGTTCAAGGCCGGCGCGGCGACCAGCGGCTCGTACAACAAGTCGCTCACGCCCTTCGGCTTCCAGAACGAGCGCCGCTCGGTGTGGGAAGCGCCGGACGTCTACACCAAGGCTTCGACCTTCTTCTACGCCGACAAGCTCAAGACGCCGCTCCTGATCGTGCACGGCGGCGACGACGCGAACCCGGGCACCACGCCGCTGCAGTCGACCAAGCTGTACGAGGCGATCCGCGGCAACGGCGGCACCACGCGCCTGGTGATGCTGCCGTACGAGCCGCACTGGTACGCGGCGCGCGAGTCGAACGAACAGCTGATCTACGAGATGCTGCGCTGGTTCGACAAGTACGTGAAGGAGGCGCCGGCCGCGGCAACTGCGGCGGCAGGAACCGCAGCCGCCGCGCCGTAAGGGAAACCCTTACGCGCGACCCGGATTCGGTTGGCGCCGCCCTCGTCCATAATCCCTCCTGCAGGCCAGCAGGCCGCCTATACAGGAGGGATTGACAGTGAAACCAACGAACCACCCACCCGACGCCGCCATCCATGCCAGGTTGCGCATGGAACGGCGCGGCAAGCGCCGGATTGCCAAGGACATCGTCGCGCGCGGCCAGCGCCAGCGCCGCGGCCTGGCCCGCGTCGTCCTGTCAGGCGGCGCCATTGCGGCCGCCGCTACCGTCGCCACCCTGTTCGAAGCCGCGCTCTGGTAGCGCGGGATGCCGGCATCGCAGGCGGGGCCCGCTAGCCGCCGCCGTATTGCAGGTGCTGGCGCACCAGGTCGGCCACGCTGGCGGCCTGCAGCTTTTCCATCATGCGCGCCTTGTGGACTTCCACCGTGCGCACGCTGATACCCAGGTCGCGCGCGATCTCGCGGTTATGGCGCCCGCCCACCACCAGCGCCATCACTTCGCCTTCGCGCGGGGTCAGGCTGGCGTGGCGCCGGGCATAGTCCGCCTGGGCCGGGCTGGCGCGCAGGTCGCTGGCCTGGCGCCCGAAGGCTTCTTCGATGGCGCGCACCAGTTGCGCCTCCTGCAGCGGCTTCTCGAGGAAATCGACGGCCTGGGCGCGAAACGCCTCGCGCGCCGAATCGACGTCGCCATGGCCGGTGATCACCAGCACCGGCAGGCGGCAGCCCCGTTCGCGCAAGGTCTTTTGCAGGGTCAGGCCATCCATGCCCGGCATGCGGATGTCGAGCAGCATGCAGCCGCGCAGCGCCGGACTCCAACCCTGCAGGAAGGCTTCGGCATCGGCGAAGAACGCCGTCCTGTATCCGTTCAGGCTCAGCAGCAAGCCCAGCGCGTCGCGCACGGCCGCATCGTCGTCGACGATGTAGACGGTGTTGTCAGTGTTCATGTCGTTTCATCCTTTCGCCGCTCCGCTCCGCTACGCACTCCGTGCGCCGGCAATGTCATGGTAAAGACCGCGTGCCGCCCCGGCGCCGCCGTGAGCGTGCCGCCGTGGGCCTCGACGATGGCGCGGCTGATGGCCAGGCCGAGTCCCAGGCCGCTCGACTTGAGCGAGACGAAGGGCTGGAACAGCCGGCTGCGCACCGTGTCGGCGATGCCGGGTCCATTGTCGGCGATCCTGACCCATACCGACAGTCCGTCCACGCCCGCATCGACCGTGATGCGGCGCGGCGTGCCGGACGGCGTGCTACCCGGCCCCTCGGCCAGCGCCTGCACCGCATTCGTCAACAAATTGCGCAGCACGATGTCGAGCTGGATGCGGTCGCCCAGCAGGGCGGCGGCGGGCACCTGGCGCACCTGGAGTTCCACCTGCGCCGCGGCGGCCTGCCCGGCGAACGCGGCCACGCTGTCCTCTACCAGCTCGGCCAGCGTCAGGGTGTCGAGGGCGATGGCGCCGCTGCGGAAGAATTCGCGCAGGCGCTTGAGCACGTTCGATGCGCGCTGCGCCTCGGCCGCCATGGCGTCGACGGTTTTGGTCAGCAGCGGATCGCCGCCATCGCGCAGCACCAGGCGCTGGCAGGCGCTCCCGTAGGCCGAGAGCGCCGTCAGCGGCTGGTTCAGCTCGTGCGCCACCGCGGCCGCCATTTCTCCGGCGGCGGCCAGGCGCAGCGACTGGCGCAGGTCGTCGCTGGCGCGCCGCGCGATATCGACCGCGATGCCGATCAGGAAGCCTGACAGGATCAGGCTCAGGACCAGCATCTGCAAATTTGGCATGCGTTCGAGGTGGAGCACCGGCCACAGCGCGGCGATCGTCACCCCGGCTTCGAGCACGATGGCGGCGGTGATGGCGCCCGCCATGCCCTGGCGCGAGGCGGCCCAGGCCAGCGGCAGCATCAACAGGTAGTAGGCCAGCGAGGCCGGCGCCGGACTTTGCAGCGCAAAGGCCAGCAGCAGGGCGATCGCCGCGGTGTAGGCGGCGCTGTCCCAGTTGCGTATCCGGGCCAGGCAGTCGGCGCGCAGCGCCGGGTCGAACAGGCAGCAGGCGGCCGGCACGATGGCCAGCATGCCCGCGGTCTCGGCGATGGCGTAGCGGCTCAGGACGTCGACCCAGGACAGGCCGGCCGCCGTCCCGGGGCCGCGCACGGTCACGGCATACAGCAGGGCGCCGAGCAGGCTGGCCAGCGCCGCCAGGGCGGCCCAGAGCAGCATGCCGCGGTGGCTGGCGAAGAACGCACCGCCGGGCAGGCGGCGCCGCGTGAACAGCGCCAGCGCCAGGTACAGCGGCACCGGCAACAGCCCGGCCAGCAGCGACGGCAGCGGCTGCGCCGGCAAGGCGGGCGTGATGCTCGCCGCCAGCAGGGCCGCCAGCACCAGCGGCAGTAGGGCGCGCCTGCCATGCCGGATTGCCGCGTACACCGCCAGCCCGGCAGCCGGATGCCAGACCGGGGCGATGGCCTGGTAGCGCGCCTCGGGGCCGCTCAGCACGTCGCAGGCGACATACGCCGCCACGAAGGCGCAGCCGCGCCAGATCGGGCGGGCAGGGGAAGTGCCGTGCATATGGCCTTTCGTCGATGGTGGAGCGGGCATTATCGCCGCATCGGCGGCAACTCGCGCTGTATCGGGAAAACCCTATAAGGGAAACCCTTAGGGGAAGTGGCGAATGGTCAAGCGCGGCCGGATGGGCGAGACTGGAGCCGGGCCACGGATGTGGTCCCGCCATCTCAACGACGACAGGAGCCTGCCATGAAAGTCCATCTGCTTGCAAAACAGTTCCCCCTCACGCCGGCCCTGCGCGGCTATGCCGAACGGCGCCTGCGCACCGGCTTGTCGTTCGCCCGCGACCGGATCGGCGACGTCGTGGTGCGCCTCGGCGACATCAACGGGCCGCGCGGCGGGAACGACAAGCAATGCCATATCCTGATCGCGGTGCCGGGGCAGCCGGCGCTGGTGGTGCGCGACGTCCAGGCCGACCTGTACAGCGCCATCGACCGCGCCGTCAAGCGCGCCGCCCACACGCTGCGCCAGGCGGTGATGCAGCGCCGCTACCTCGAGCGCTGGGGCCACCGCAACCCGGCCCGGCCCCGCCATGCCGCGGCCGATGCGCTGGCCGTGGCCGACGCGTTCGATGGCGGCGCAGTCCCGGCAGGCTAAAGCCCGGGAAAGCCGGCAAAGGAGGCGCGGCGCCGGGCAAGCGTCATGTCCGCGCCGGGGGGCGGAGGTGCTACACTCGCGCCCTTATCACGAGGCTGCAGACACCATGACGAACAAAAAACAGCAATCGGCGGGCGCGCAGGGCGGCCGGCCGGAGAACCCCTTCATCGACGGCGCGTTCTACGACCGCGTGCGCGACTACACCGAACGCGACGCCACCTTTTCGAAGGAACTCAAGGCCATTGCCGACCGCGGCGCCGGCAAGGAAAGCACCGACGCCCGTTTCGCTCCTTCGCTGGAACTGCTGCGCGGCGTGGTCAAGAAGGGCGTGTCGCTGAACGACATGTTCGAGCGCATCGTGATGGGGACCGAATCCGGTTTGTGGGAGCCATGGCTGGCCGCCTTCGGCATCGAACTGCGCGGCGTCAGCTATGGCAAGACCGAACCGCGCAACGCCCGCCTGGCCCTCGACATCAGCCTCGGCGCCAAAGCCAACCCCTTGTTTGCCAACGCCGGCATCCGCAACTGGCGCAGCCTGGTCGCCGAAGACTGCGCTCAATTGCAGGTCGAGAAGCCGACCGAGCACGCGCCGGCCAAAGCCTACGCCATCTTCTTCCTCGAAACCGGCGACTGAAGCAACGGCGCTTGCGGGCAGCCGCCCATTTCGGCATGATTCGAAGGCCCTCCCGCCCAAAGCGGGCGGGCTTTTTTTACATCGAACCGGAGCCCCATACGGATGAACAAATGTTTGCGTATTCAGTACATATGTTTGGTGCTGGCGATGGCGCCGATCGTTTCCCATGCGACGGACGCGGCGGCGGCAGAAACGGTATCGCCGGGCGCCGGACGGCCGAACTGCGGCGACTATTCGATACTCGGCCCCCATCCTGTCCGGCCGCTGCTTGAAAAACACTGCGGCACGATCGACGAGGCTGATCAGAAAGCATTTCTCAGCGCGCTGGCGCGCCTTGACCCTGTGGCGCAGGCGCGTGCCGCAGCACAGCGGGGCGATTTTCGCCTGGCGGCGGTGGTCGGCGGTGGGCCGCCGCCACCGGGACTAAAAAGGTTCTGGTCGGTCCAGGGAGGCCAATGCGAGGCGATCGAGGATAGGGATGTCGCGATATGGTTCCACGGGACCGACGCCTTCTACAGCGCAACACATTCCCAGCTCAATCACGGGATGGTTGACTTTGCCGAACAATACAACACCACACTGATGCGTGAACCGGGTTTTCCGGCAGCGCGGGGATGTCATGCCGGGTAGCCGAGCAGCCGGAGTCACCTCAGGTCCGGCATCCGGACACGGCCTCGACACGAGAGCGGCAGAAAGCCGCTACAAATCTCTTCCATAGGCGCATAATGTCCGGGTTCTCTGAGGAGGAACCGGATGCGCGACGCCATCATCGTCGGAGCCGGCCACAATGGCCTGGTCTGTGCCTTCTACCTGGCCCGCGCCGGGTTGAAGGTCACCGTACTCGAACAGCGCCAGGTCGTCGGCGGCGCCGCCGTGACCGAGGAATTCCATCCTGGCTTCCGTAATTCGGTGGCCGCCTATACCGTCTCCCTCCTGAATCCCAGGGTCATCGCCGACATGCGCCTGGCCGAGCACGGCCTGCGTGTCGTCGAGCGGCCCCTGTCGAACTTCCTCCCGCTGGGCGATGGCAACTACCTGAAGCTCGGCGCCGGCAAGACCGCCGGCGAGGTCGCGAAATTCTCGCAGCGCGACGCCAGCCGCCTCGACGACTACGCCAGGCACCTCGACACCGCCGCCGACCTGCTGCGCGAACTGGTCCTGCAAACGCCGCCAAACCGGGTCGAAGGCGGCTGGCTGGCCGCGCTGCCGGAACTGATCAAGGCGGGCAAGCTTGGCAACCGCATGCGCGCGCTGTCGCTCGACGCCCAGCGCGGCCTGCTCGACCTGTTCACCAAGTCCGCCGGCGACTACCTCGACGGCTGGTTCGAGAGTGCGCCGATCAAGGCGGCGTATGGCTTCGACAGCGTGGTCGGCAACTACGCGAGTCCCTACACGCCCGGCTCGGCCTACGTGCTGCTGCACCACGTGTTCGGCGAGGTCAACGGCAAGAAGGGCGCCTGGGGCCATGCCATGGGCGGCATGGGCGCCATCACGCAGGCGATGGCCAGGGCGGGGCAGGCGCATGGCGTCGAGATCCGCCTGGATGCGGGCGTGCGCGAAGTCGTGCTGGAGAAGGGCCGCGCCAGCGGGGTGGTCACCGCCAGCGGCGAATGCCTCAGCGCGCGCGTGGTCGTCTCGAACCTGAACCCGCGCCTGCTGTACACCAGGCTGGTCGATCCCGGCGCGCTGCCCGGCGACTTCCTGCGCCGCATGCAGGCCTGGCGCTGCGGCTCGGGCACCTTCCGCATGAACGTGGCGCTGTCGGAGCTGCCCAGCTTCACATGCCTGCCCACGACCGCAGCCGCCGAACACCACGGCAGCGGCATCATCATCGCGCCCAGTTTGCAGTACATGGAGCGCGCCTACATGGATGCGCGCACCAGGGGCTGGTCGCGCGAACCGATCGTCGAGATGCTGATCCCGTCCACGCTCGACCCCGGCCTGGCGCCGCCCGGCCAGCACGTGGTCAGCCTGTTCTGCCAGCACGTGGCGCCCCAGCTGCCCGACGGCGCCAGCTGGGATGCGCACCGCGAGGAGGTGGCCGACCTGATGATCGATACCGTCGACCGCTGGGCGCCGAATTTCAGGCGCGCGGTGCTGGGCCGCCAGATCATGAGCCCCCTCGACCTGGAGCGTACCTTCGGCCTGGTCGGCGGCGACATCTTCCACGGCGCCCTCGGCCTGGACCAGCTGTTCGCGGCGCGCCCGATGCTGGGCCACGCCGACTACCGCGGCCCCGTGCCCGGCCTGTACACCTGCGGCGCCGGCACCCATCCGGGCGGCGGCGTGACCGGGGCGCCGGGGCACAACGCGGCGCGCGAAGTCCTGCGCGACCTGCGCCGGCGCCGCGCATGATGCGGCGCCTCGTTGTTGTCGCCTTCCTGCTGGCCGGCGCCGGCGCGCAGGCGGCCGGCCCGGCGGTCGACCTGGTCTACCGCAACGGCGTCGTCTACACCGTCGACGCGCGCGACAGCGTGCACGCGGCGCTGGCCGTGCGCGCCGGGCGCATCGCCTATGTCGGCAGCGATGCCGGGGCCATGGCCCTGGCCGGCAAGCGCACGCGCGTCATCGACCTGCATGGCCGCATGCTGATGCCCGGCCTGGTCGACGCGCACATGCATCCGCAATCCGGCGGCAGCCGCCTGCTCAACTGCAGCCTGGATTACCTGCGTCTCACGGTCCCGCAGTTCCAGGCACGCATTCAGGCCTGCATCGACCGCGACAAAGGCCAGCCGCCGGATCGGCCGCTGTTGGTCGTGAACTGGTTCCAGCAGGGGATGGAGCCGGCCGGCGCCGGCACCACGGCGGCCACGCTCGATGCGCTGAGAACGGTCCGCCCACTCATCGTGCGCTCCTCGTTCGGGCATTCGGTGCAGCTCAATTCCCGCGCCATCGCCCTGGCCGGCATCAACCGCGACACGCCCGATCCAGGCGGCGGCAAGATCGTGCGCGACGCCCAAGGCAACGCCACAGGCCTGCTGGAAGACGCCGCCCAGGACCTGGCGATGCGCTTCGTGCCGGCCCTGAACGCACGGGAGAACCTGGCCGCGTCGAGCGCGGCGCTGAAGGCGATGCGGCGCCAGGGCATCACCAGCTTCCTCGACGCCTGGACCGACCCGGAGACCATGACCGCCTTTACGGCGCTGCAGCGCCAGGGCAAGCTGACCGCGCGCGCCCACTTCGCCGTACTGATCGACCTCGACAAGGGCGCCACGCCGCAGGGCGCGGTCGCCGACCTGCTGCGCCAGCAAGGGCAGTTCGACCAGGGGCCGACGCGGGCGGCGCCGTCGATGCAGGTGCGCCACGCCAAGCTGTTCATGGATGGCGTGATCGCCGCTCCCGCGTTCACCGGCGCCATGCTCGAACCCTACCTCGTGAACCGGGGCAGCGAGGAGCGGCCGGACTGGCAGCCTGGCCCGAGCAAGGGACCGCCAGGCTACTTTACAGGGCCGGCCCTGCGCAGCACGCTGGCGGAGCTCGCGCGGGCGCGCATCGACCCGCACATCCACGCCGATGGCGACCGCGCGGTACGCGAATCGCTGGACGCCATCGCGGACCTGCGCGCGAGCCCGGAGGGGAAGGAGGTGCGGCCGGCGCTGGCGCATGCCGAGATCGTCGACCCCGCCGACTATCCGCGCTTTGCGCAACTGAACGTCACGCCGGTGCTCTCCTTCCAGTGGGCCAAGCCGGCGCCGGACACGGTCGGCGCGCTGCGCGATTACCTGGGTCCGGCGCGCTACGCCAGGGTCGAACCGCAGGCCGTGCTGCAGCAGGCCGGGGCGCGCATCGCCTACGGCAGCGACTGGCCGGTCGATCCGCTCGACGCCTGGTTTGCGCTGAAGGTGGCGGTGACCCGCAGCGCCGCGCCGGATGCGGGAAATGAGTATGCCGGCCGCCTGACCGCCCAGCCGGGCATGACGCGCGCCGCCGCGCTGCGCGCCGCTACCATCGACGCGACCTGGACGCTGCGCCAGGAAACGCTGACCGGGTCGCTGGAAACGGGCAAGCTGGCCGACCTGATCGTCCTCGACCGTAACGTCCTGACCATCCCGGATGAAGACATCGCCAGGGTCCAGGTATTGCAGACCGTCGTCGGCGGCAAGGTCGTATACGAGTCGCGCGCCTTGCGCCGCAAACCGGCGCGGTCCGGCAACGGTGCGGGGGGCTGCGTGATCGGATGCTAGACTTCGCGTTCAGCTCACTCGCATCCAAGGAGCCGTTTTGCGCTTTCGTCTTTCCTTCTCTTTCCTCTTCCTGTTCATTCTCGCCCTGGCCGGCCCCGTCCACGCCCTGCCTGCCGCGCCCGAGACCGAGGCGCCCGCGGCCGAAACAGCCCACCCCGACCCGCTGCGCCGCGAAACGCCGCGCTCGATGGTGTCGGGCCTGATCGAAGCCCTGGCCGAACTCGATTACGACCGCGCCGCCCAGTACTTCGAGATGCCGGCCGCCACCAGCAACCGCCAGCGCATGAACGCGGTCAGCCAGGCGCGCGCCTTCCATGCGCTGCTCGACAATGGCGGCTCCCTGAAACCCTTCGCCACCCTGTCGAACCAGGCCAGCGGGCGCGTCGACGACGACCTGCCTGTGGACCAGGAGAACATCGGCGAAGTCACGGTGCAAGACAAGAAGACCCCGATCCTGATCACCCGCGCCGAGGTCGACGGCCAGCAGGTCTGGCGCATTTCCTCGGCCACGCTCGGCCAGATCGCGGCCGCCACGCGCCGCACGCCGGCCGGCACCGAGGCGCCGCAGGACGAATACCTCGTCGGCGGCGCGCCGGTCAAGGACTGGGGCATGCTGCTCGGCCTGGGCGTGATGATCTTCGGCGGCCTGTGGCTGGTATCGGCGCTGGTGGTGGCCGCCATGCGCCGCCTGGTGGCCGATTCAGCGGCCAGCGGCATCTACCGCTTCTTCGAGGCGGCGCTGCCGCCGGCCAGCCTGCTGCTGGCGGTGGCCATCTTCTACAACTGGGCCGAGCGCCTGGCGGTGGCCATCGTCGCGCGCCAGACCCTGCTGCGCTACACCGGCATCGTCACCGTCATCGCGCTGGTGTGGTTCGGGCTGCGCCTGGTCGACGCCGTGTCGGAACTGGTGATCGCGCGCATGCAGCGGCGGCAGCGGCGCCAGATCGTCTCGGTGGTCACGCTGCTGCGCCGCACCGTCAAGATCCTGCTGCTGGTGTTCTCCGGCATCGGCATCCTCGACACCTTCGGCATCGATGTCACCACCGGCATCGCGGCCCTCGGTATCGGCGGTATCGCGTTGGCGCTGGGCGCCCAGAAGACCGTGGAAAACCTGGTCGGCAGCGTGACCGTAATCGCAGACCGTCCGCTGCAGGTGGGCGACTTCATCAAGGTGGGCGACGTGGTCGGCACCGTGGAAGACGTGGGCATCCGCTCGACCCGCATCCGCACCCTGGAGCGCACCGTCGTCACCATTCCGAACGGCGACCTGTCGGCGCGCCAGATCGAGAACTTCGCGGCGCGCGAGCGCTTCCTGTTCAACCCGACCATCGCGGTGAGCTATGCCACGCCGTCGGCCAAGCTGAAGGAGGCGCTTGCCATCGTGCGCGGGGTGCTGGCGGACGAGGAAAAAGTCGCCGAGGGCTGGCGGGCGCGCCTGGGCGGCATTACCGACCGCGCCTTCAACATCGATATATTCTGCTACATCGATACGCCGGAGTTCGACGTCCAGGTCGTGGTGCGCGAAAACCTGCTGTTCACGATCTACGAACGGCTGGAGGCGGCGGGCATCCGGCTGGCCCATCCGAGCCAGACCGTCGTGTTCCATGGGGACGGCCAGGGCGAGGGCAAGGACCGCGGCGAGGCGCGGGGCGAGGGCAGCGAACGGCCGCGCCTGGAGAAAGAAGACCGGCCGGGCCGGTAACGGGCCGTGCAGGGGCTGGCCCGCAGCCGCGCCTGCACGCCGCGCGCAGAGCGGTTATCATGTTTGTCTCAACCACCACAGGATTGACATGCCATGACCACGTCCAGCTATCCCGACACCCGCCTCCTCATCGCCAACGAGTGGTTAGATGCCACCGGCGGCAAGACCATCCCGGTACTGAACCCGGCAACGGGACAGGAAATCGGCACGGTGGCGCATGCATCGATCGCCGACCTGGACCGCGCCCTGGCCGCCGCCCAGAAGGGTTTTGAAACCTGGCGCGACGTGCCGGCCGCCGAGCGCGCCGCTACCATGCGCCGCGCCGCCAACCTGCTGCGCGAACGCGCCGGCGACATCGCCCGCCTGCTGACCCAGGAACAGGGCAAGCCCCTGGTCGAAGCCAAGGGCGAGGCCCTGGCCGGCGCCGAGATCATCGACTGGTTCGCTGCCGAAGGCATGCGCGTGTATGGCCGCATCGTCCCGTCGCGCAACCCGAAAGCCCAGCAACTGGTGCTGAAGGAACCGGTCGGCCCGGTCGCCGCCTTCACCCCGTGGAACTTCCCGATCAACCAGATCGTGCGCAAATTGTCCGCCGCGCTGGCCACCGGCTGCTCGTTCCTGTGCAAGGCGCCGGAAGAAACCCCGGCCTCGCCGGCCGCGCTGCTGCAGTGCTTCGTCGACGCCGGCGTGCCGCCGGGCGTGGTCGGCCTGGTGTTCGGCGACCCGGCCGAAATCTCGGGCTACCTGATCCCGCATCCGGTCATCCGCAAGGTCACCTTCACCGGCTCGACCCCGGTCGGCAAGCAGCTTGCTGCCCTCGCCGGCGCCCACATGAAGCGCGCCACCATGGAACTGGGCGGGCACGCGCCGGTGATCATCGCCGAGGATGCCGACGTCGCCCTGGCCGTGAAAGCCGCCGGCGCCGCCAAGTTCCGCAACGCGGGCCAGGTGTGCATTTCGCCGACGCGCTTCCTGGTGCACAACGCGATCAAGGAAGAATTCACCCGCGCCTTCGTGCAGCACGCCGAAGGCCTCAAATTGGGCGACGGCCTGCAAGAGGGCACGACCCTGGGGCCACTCGCCAACGCACGCCGCCTGACGGCCATGGCCAAGGTAGTGGAAGATGCGCAGGCCAAGGGCGCTACCGTGTCGCTGGGCGGCAAGCGCGTCGGCGAAACCGGCAACTTCTTCTCGCCGACCATCCTGTCCGACGTGCCGCTGGAAGCGAGCGTATTCAACGACGAGCCCTTCGGTCCGGTGGCCGCGATCCGCGGTTTCGACAGCCTGGAAGACGCGATTGCGGAAGCGAACCGCCTGCCGTACGGCCTGGCCGGTTATGCCTTCACGCGCTCGATCAAGAACGCGCAACTGCTGATGAACCGCGTCGAAGTCGGTATGCTGTGGATTAACCAGCCGGCTACGCCAAGCGCCGAGCTGCCGTTCGGCGGCATCAAGGATTCGGGCTACGGTTCGGAAGGCGGCCCGGAGGCGCTGGAGTCTTACCTGAACACCAAGGCGGTGTCGATGGTCGGCGTCTGAGCCGTCCGTCACGAAGGCCGGTGCGAACCGGCCTTTTTCAATTCAGGAGAGAGAACATGGTGCGCGAGCATGCGGCGCTTCCAATGAAAGCCGGTAGGGTGGACTCCCGAGTCCACGCGGTACCACCGTGGCATATCGAAACGCGTACCCTGGCCCTGGAATGCATTCTGCAACGATGTTCGCAAGCACCGCAGTGCGCAAAGGCATGACCGCGTGGACTCGGGAGTCCACCCTACGGAGCACTGTTGAACTGAAGGGCATGACGGCGCGAACCGGCCTTTTTTCTAAAGAGAGAGATAGATGGTAATCGAGAGTGCGGAGCTGTTGATCAAGGAAGGCATGGTAGCCGAATTCGAAGCCGGCGTGCGCCAGGCGACGCCGCTGTTCCAGCGCGCGCGTGGCTGCCACGGCATGTGGCTGGAACGCGGCGTGGAAAACCCGCGCGCCTACCGCCTGCTGGTGCGCTGGGCAACGGTAGAGGACCACAACGTCCACTTCCGCGGCAGCGAGGATTTCCAGGAGTGGCGCCGCCTGGTCGGCCATTGCTTCGATGGCGCGCCGAACGTCAGCCACCTGGAAACGGTGCTCGAAGGTTT
This sequence comes from Massilia sp. IC2-278, assembly GCF_020708045.1. Classification (GTDB taxonomy): domain Bacteria; phylum Pseudomonadota; class Gammaproteobacteria; order Burkholderiales; family Burkholderiaceae_D; genus Telluria. Next base: position 32,696 of record NZ_JAJFES010000013.1, on the reverse strand, counting down.
CTGAGGCGGGTTCACCATGTGCGTCAACTACCGTCCGCCCACGCCCGAGCAGTTCGGCTCGATCGGCGCCTTCAGCGAACTGCCCGCCGACTGGCGCTGGCCCGAAGAGACCTGGAAGGATTACCTGGCGCCGATCGTTCGCCGCGGCGCAAGCGGCCGTCCGGAAGCATTGCTGGCCACCTACGGCATGGTCCCGCGGCGCCAGATCCCGCCGGACGTGAAACCCTTCGACACCATGAACGCGCGCGCCGAATCGCTGGTCGAGCGCCGTTCGTTTGCGCCGGCCTGGCGCCGCCTGCAACTGTGCGCGGTGCCGATGGCCTGGTTCTACGAGCCCTGCTACGAAACCGGGCGCGCCGTGCGCCATGCGATCGGCATGGCTGATGAATCGCTGTTCTACGTGGCCGGGCTGTGGCGCGACTGGCCCGAGCCCGATGGGGGCGTTGCGTCCTCGTTCACCCAGATCACGATCAACGCCGACGATCACCCGCTGATGAACCGCATGCACAAGCCCGGCGACGAAAAACGCTCGCTGGTGATCCTGCCGCATGAGGAGGTCGAGGATTGGCTGTCCTGCCGCAGCATGGACATGGCCCATTCCTTCTTGCGCCACTATCCCGCCGAGCGCATGCGCGACTGGCCGGCGGCGCCGGCGCCGGTGCGGCGCAAACCGCCCGAGCCGTCGCCGAATCTCGAACTGTTCTGACCGAGGGCAGCCGCCTACTGATTGGCCATCTGCACCACCACCAGCCGGCCGCCCGGCTCGCGCGACATCAGCAGCTGCTTGCCGTCCTCGAGCGCCACCTTGCCGCCGATCGGCACCGGCGTCTTGGCCGGCAGCTCCATCAATTCCGGCATCCCCTCGTTCACCAGGAACCAGGTCCCCTGGTGCAGCACGAAGTAGCCGACGCGCTTTTTCTGGGTCTCGGTGATCTTTTCGTTGGGGACGATGTTGCGGTTGGTATGCCATTGGAACAGCGACTGGCCGGAGTACACCATCAGGCGGTGGTTGTCGGGCCGGAAGCTGCCTTCGCGCTGCGACGAATACAAATTCAGCACCGGCAGCGGCCCCGAGAAGGCGGTGCCGCAGAACGGGCAGCGCGGCCTGGCCTTGTTGTCGAATACGTACCAGCCCTGTTCGCAGGCGAAGTTCGGGCAGGGCTGGAGCAGGTCGACGGTTTTCACCAGCGCGGTTTCCCAGTCGTCGGCGCTGGGGCGCAGGCTGGGGTTGTGCAGGCCGTCGATGAAGGCCTTGGTGAACAGCTCGCCCAGATAGGGGCCGACGATCCCGAACGGCAGCTTCGCCGTATCCTTCCACGGTAGTTCCGAGGGCTTGACGTTGGCCAGCTTGATGCGGTTCGAGGCGTCCGCCGGGTGCTCGACGAACAGCGCGCGCTCGCCCATCGACAGTTCCTCGTCGCGCTGCGGGTCGTTCAGGTCGTGCACCTTGTCGCCGCGCAGCGGATGGCGCAGCAGCAGGTACATGTAGACCAGCACCGCCAGCGCGTGGCGGTCGGTGGCGATCGAGGGCAGCTTGCGCTGTGGGTCGTCGCGCGGCAGATGTGCCGTGGCCACGCATTCGGGGGCGATGAAATCCGGCGTGCCGACCACGTCGGGCGGGTACTTGCCGGGCACGACCAGGCCGTCGATGTCGATCAGGCAGGCGCGCCCGGTGGACGGGTCGATCAGCACGTTGCGGTAGCTGAGGTCCGAGTGCGCCAGGCCGGCCGAGTGCATGCGGCGCACGGCGCGCGCGATCTGCAGGCACAGCTTAATCTGCAGCATCCAGTTGCCGAGTTCGCGCTGGTCGATGAACTTGTTGCGGTTCGAAGGCGAGGCGAACCACTTGCCTTCCTTTTCGCGCCCTTTAATTGCCAGCATGTCGTTGTTGCGCGAGCCATGCTTGAAGAAGAATTCCGGCGCATAGAAGGGCACGACCACGCCCAGCCGCCCGTTGTGCTCGACCATCGCGGTCGGCCAGCAGAACAGGTTCTTCCAGTAGTCGCCGCCGATCTGGTTGAAGATGCGGTCGCGGTAGACGGTGGTGATGACCGACAGGCGCTCGCGCGTGGCGGCGTCGGCGCTGCCGCGGAAGAAGGCCACGACGTAGTCCCGGTTCGGGGAAAAGTAGACGTCCTTCATGCCGCCGGAAGCCTTGACTTCGTCGATGAACTGGACGGTGCTGCCGTCGGCCGCGCTCAGGGTGACAGTGTTTGCCATGGGTCTTGTCTCGATCAGTAGATGACGGCGATGGTGCGGTCGTCGTGGTTACCCTGGGACCAGAAGTCGAGCCAGTCGAGCAGCCTGCGTTCGGCATCCGGCGCCTGGGCGCCGAAGCCGGCGGCGCGGTCGAGCTCTTCCCAGAAGGCGTGCCAGTCGGCGTCGCGCCCGAGCCGGGCTTCGGTATCGAACTTGGCGTCGGAGACGCCGTCGGTCATCAGCACCAGCGCCGTCATGTCCTCGGCCAGGGCGAAGCGGGTGCGCTTGCGCAGCATGGCGTGGTCCACCGCCGCGTTGTCGAGGAAGCGCGTCTGGCCGGAGAACTCGCCGCTGTCCACTTCGCCGAGCAGGGTGATGCCGTCGCGCCGGCTGTAGACGCCGACCGCGCCGTCGCCGACCCAGTAGGCCGCGCACAGGGTGCCGAAGGGGTAGCGCTTGCAGATGGCGATCAGCGCCGTGCTCGAATAATCCTTGAAGGCGCCGCCCAGTTCGGGGCGTGCCGAGACTTCGCCGTGGATGGCGAGGGCCGCGTAATAGGCGGCATTCCCGACCACGCGCGACAGGTGGGTGTGCAGTTCGTCGGCGACGGCGGCCCTTTCCTCGGGCGGCAGCGCGCCGGATGCGGCATAGGCCTGGGCGGCGGCGTCGATCTGGGCGCTGGTGCTGTCGCTCAGGCTGGCGAGGATGCGCCTGCGCGCTTCTTCGCACACGATCTCGGCGCCGCGCCGCGAGTAACGCGCGCTGCCGGCGCCATCGGCCACGGCGGCGATGTGCCAGCCGCCGGCGGCCTGGCAGTCGATGCGGAAGTCGTCGTCGCGGAAGCTCCCCACGTGCGCATGCGAGCGTCCGCGCTTGCTGGCGGCGGCGATCCGGTAATCCTTGCCGGCGATGCCGGCGCAGGCTTCGTCTTCCTTGTAGTACGGGTCCGTCTTGTCCGAGGGCAGGTTCTTCCACATCGAGCGCGGGTCGGGGATGACGGCGAGCGGCACCAGGGCTTGGCGCGTGCGGGCCGGCTGGCGCGCGTAGTGGTAGCGCACCGTCAGCGTGTAGTCGCCGGCCGCGGCCGGCGTGCCGGCGACAGTGCCGCTGGCCAGGTCGGCGCTGCAGCCCAGGCCTTCGGGCACCAGCACGGCCTCGAAGACGATCGCCTCGCCGTCGGCTGGCGCGAGCCGGTGCGCGTAGCTGCTGCCGGCGCGTGCGTTCGGGAGGCGGAAAACGGCGTCGGGCAGGTCGGGCTGCGGCGGCTGGACGGGTGCCGGGGCCGGTTCAGGCTGGGCCGCGGCTGGAGCAGGGGGCGGCGAGGCAGGCGCAGCAGGTGAAGCAGGTGCAGGCGCAGGCGCGGCGGCCAAAGGCGGAACAGGAGGCATGGGCGGCGTCGGCGGCATCGGTGGGGTAGGCGGCATGGGCGGAGTCAAGGGCATCGCAGGCAGGGGAGGTGCAGGCGGAAGAGCCGGCGGCACGGCGGCCGGCGCCGGCCTGCCGGCATCGCCCTGCATGGCGGCGCCGCGCTTGGCATCGGTCGCCGCAGGGGCCGTACGGGCAGCAGGCACCGGCGCCGGTGTCGGCGTCAGTTCGGCAAACGGCATCTTCTTCGCCGGCTGCGCGGCGGCCGGCTGCACGCCTGCGCGTGCCCCGACATCCGGCGCCGGCCGCGGCGGCGCCGCACCGAGGTAGGCATTCAGCGACAGGTCGATCTTTTCGGCGAACTTGTTCGCCAGGTTCCTGAACGCCTCGCTCGCCACGTACTCGTCGACCCGTCCGGGATCGAGTTCGGTGCGCGCACGCAGGATGTAGGCGCGCGCATAGGACTGCAGACTGTGGTCCATCGTGAAGGTTCTCCTAGCCGCGCGAACGCGCGACGTCGAAACCGTCGCCGCTGCATTCGCCGAAATCGCATTCGCGGTCGCAGCTCGGGCATAGCGCCGGGCCGCTGCCGCGGATGCACATCAGGGCGCCGCAGCTGCACATGGCAAAGGCGGTCGGGTTGCCGCAGTGGGGGCAGCCCGGCGAGCCGATCAGGGCGTCGGTGCTGACCGTGCGCACCAGGGCGCGGTCGTCGGACAGCGCGTCGTAGTCGGCTTCCAGCGCAAACACGCCGGCCAGCTGGTAGAGGTCGAGCGCCATTCCGAACTGGCGGGTGCGGGCGGCGGCCGGCACCCGCTCGTAGCGCATCAGGTAGGGCAGGCGGTTGTTCTGGCAGCGGCCGGTCAGGACCACCAGGTCTTCGTCGACGTTCAGGCCGTTCTCGATATCGCCGATCTTTTTCAGGATCGACTCGTCGATCTTGGCCAGGTTCACGCCGGCGCGCGGCTCGGCCACGCTGCGGCTCTGGGCCACGACCGACATCGTGACCCAGTCGACGAAACGCCGGAAGTCCTGCTCGGTCTGGGCATCCAGGCGCAGCACGGTGTCGGTGAAGCGCTGCAGCACGTCGATGGCGGCGAACTTGCCGACCGCAATCGCCACCAGGGTGGCGCGCGCCGCGTAGCGCTCGCGCCAGCGCTTCAGGGCCGGTTCGATGTCGTCGGTGGGTTTACCGTCGGTCATCAGGTAGATCACCGGGCGCCAGTCGCCCTTGCGCTCGGGCGTGTTCGGCTGGATGCTGCGGTCGAGTTCATCCATCAGGTGCTGCATGCCGCGCCCGAGCGAGGTGCCCGAGCCCAGCGGCAGCCGCGGCGGATAGAAGTGGGCCAGTTCCGTCAGCGGCGCCAGCGTGCGCGCCTTGCCGGCAAAGGCGATGGTCGACAGGTGCACCGTTTCGAGCGCATGCGGGTCGGTGCGCAGGCCGGCCACCAGCCGCTCGAGGCCGTGCTGGAGCTGGCGCAGGTTGTCGCCGGCCATCGACTCCGACACGTCCAGCAGCATGAAGATGGGTAAACGCCGCATCGGCTTCTCCTCTGTGCCTATGTGTTCACAATACGACCTGCACTTCGGGCGGCGGTGGCGGCAAATCCGGTGCGCCGACCGCGCCGACGCTGGCGCTGCCCGCCGTGACCGCCGAACTCACCCACTGGAAGAAGCCGGCGAAGCTGGCGCTGTCCAGGGTGTCGAGGCTGACCACGCGGTCGGTGAGCGGGCGCAGCTGGGCCGGGTCGCTCTTCGGGCCGGCGGCGCAGGCGACCACCGTGGCGAAGTTGGCCTGCTTCACCCGCACGATCGCTTCCTGGTAATCCTGGGTGTCCGAGGGTTTACCGTCGGTCATCACGAACAGCAGGGGACGCCAGTCGCCTTTCTGGTCGACGGTCGAGGTGCGGATGTCGCGCGCCAGCATGTCGCAGATGGCGTGCAGCGCCGCGCCCAGGAAGGTCGGGCCGGAGTCCGGACAGACGACTTCCGGCAGCACGATGTCTTCCAGTGGCGTCATCGGCAGGATGGTGGTGACGCGCGCATCGAAGGTGACGATGCACAGGCTGGCGCTTTCCAGCGCAAACGGGTTCTGGCGCAGCGAGGCGAGCAGGGCGTGCAGGCCGACGTTCACGGCCTGGATCGGCTCGCCCCGCATCGAGCCCGAGGTGTCCAGCGCCAGGTAGACCGGCAGGCGGCGTACGCTCATGGCATGTAGGGCCGCATGACGTCGACGAAGCGGTCGGTCTCGTGCGGCGTGCCGATCGCATTGAACTTCCAGCCGCCGCCGTCGCGCACCACTTCGGCAAAGGTCAGCGAGCAGCGCCCGGCCATCGAGGCGTCGCCGCTGATGTCGAAGCGGACCATCTCCTTGTTCCTGTTGTCGACCGCGCGGATAAAGGCGTTCGCCACCTTGCCCAGGTCCTGGCGCTTGCTCTTGCCTTCGTAGATCGACACCACGAACAGGATGCGCTCGTACTTGGCGGGCAGCTGGTCGAGGCGCACGATGATCTGCTCGTCGTCGCCATCGCCTTCGCCGGTGCGGTTGTCGCCGGTCAGCCAGAGCGCGCCGCTGGCGTGGCGCTGGGCGTTGTAGAACACCACGTCTTCCGGGCCGGGCAGCTTGCCGTTCGCGCCGAGTAAAAAGGCGATGGCGTCCAGGTCGTACTCTTCCTGCTTGGCGCCGAACAGCGAGCCGAGGAAGCCGCGCTTTTCTTCGGCCACATCCCAGCCCAGCCCGATGGTGATCTGGGACAGGTCGTTTTCTTCCTTGCGCAGGCTGACGCCTTGCCCTTTACGCAGACTGACTGCCATGTGGCTCTCCTAGTATGGGTGAGGGGTTTACAGGACCACGTTGACTTCGGGCGGCGGCGGCGGCAAATCGGCCAGGCCGTTCGCGTCCTTCTTGGTGAGGTCGATTTTCTGGCTGGTGGTGGCGATCGAGGCGCTGACCCACTTGAAGAAGGCGCGGATGGTGTTGCTGTCGGCCGTGTCCAGGCGCACCACCGATTCGGTGATGCGCTGCAGCTCGCGCACGTTGGCGTTCGGTCCGGCGGCGCAGGCGATCACGGTGCCGAGCTTGGCCGCCTTGATGGCGGCGATGCCGGCGGCCAGGTCGTCGGTCGGGTCGCCGTCGGTCATCATGAAGACGATCGGCTTCCAGTCGCCTTTCTGGTCGGCGGTGGTCTTGGCCACTTCCTGGCCCACGCGCTCGGCCAGCAGCGACAGCGCGGCGCCCATCGAGGTGGTGCCCGAGGCGGTGATCGCCGGCATCTGGAACTGGCCGAGTTCGGTCAGCGGCGTGACCTGTTTCGCGGTGTCGGAGAAGGTAATGACCGACAGCCAGGCCGATTCGATCGCATGGGGATCCTGGCGCAGCGCCGACAGCAGTGTCTGCATGCCGTTGCGCACCGATTCGATCGGCTCGCCGTTCATCGATCCCGAGGTGTCGAGTAACAGGTAGACGGGAAGTTTTCGCATTGTTCTTTCGTACCAAATAGACGGTTGGGAAATGATTCAGGGCGTCCGGGATTCAATGCCGAAGCTCGCGCGGGCATCTTCAATATCCAAAACGATTAATGTATATTACACAGCACCTTGAATTTTGGAAATAGATCTGTCATCAGCGTCGATTATTCGGTTCGATTAATTACGCTCCTATTCCAAATGTGAATATTCACGCTTTTTGTGGGTCGGAATATTGTGTGGAAGCGTGAATATTCACAAATGCGTGCATCGCCGGGCAAGTCCTATGCAAGCGGCATGAGATGCGCCAATTCCCGATAACGGCCGGTTTTGCAATCCACCGCGATGACGGGTTTATTCTGTATAAATAATTGTGGCGGTTGAAAACATTCCCGCCGCCCGAATCAACCAGGACGGAAAACGATTATGGCAATCAGTCTGCAAAAAGGCGGCAATCTCAGTTTATCGAAAACGGACCCGAGCCTGCGCGAGGTGCTGGTCGGACTGGGCTGGGAAGCGCGTTCCACCACCGGCGCGGATTTCGACCTCGACGCCAGCCTGTTCATGGTCCAGGAAAACGGCAAGGTGCGCGGTGACCACGACTTCATTTTCTATAACCAGCTGACCTCCACCTGCGGTGCGGTCGAGCATACCGGCGACAACAAGACCGGCGCCGGCGATGGCGACGACGAAGCACTGAAAATCCGTCTGGCCGACGTGCCGGCCGAGATCAAGCGCCTGGTGATCGCGGTCACGATCCACGACGCCGAGGCGCGGCGCCAGAGTTTCGGCATGGTGCAGGATGCCTTCGTGCGCGTGGTGAACCTCGACAATAACGCCGAGATCGTGCGTTTCGATCTGTCGGAAGACTATTCGACCGAGACCGCGATGATCTTCGCCGAGATCTACCGCCACAACGGCGAATGGAAGTTCCGCGCGGTCGGCCAGGGCTATGCCGGCGGCCTGGCGGCGCTCGCCACCGAGCACGGCGTCGACATCGCCTGAGCGGCCGGGCCGGCGGACTGACATACGAGCAAGCAGACACGAGGTAAAACATGAAACAACTGTCCCGCGGCGAGCGCCTGGCGCTGGCAGCGCATGCGCCGGATGGCGCCATCCAGGCCGGCTTGTCCGCCCAGGGCCTGGCGCTCGATTTCGCCTGCTTCGCCCTCGATGCCGGCGGCAAGCTGGTCGAGGAACGCTACATGACGTTCTTCAACCAGCCGCAAAGCCCGTGCGGCGGCGTGCGCGTGGGAGCGGTCGGCGCCGACCGCGACGGCTTCCTGTTCCAGCTTGGCCGCCTGCCGGCCTCCGTCGAGCGCGTGACCATCACCGCCAGCATCGACGGCGGCGGCACCATGGCGCAACTGCAGTCCGGCGCCCTACGCCTGGTGAGCGCGCAGGGCGAGTTCGCCCGCTTCGATTTCGCCGGGCGCGATTTCGCCGCCGAGCAGGCCGTGATGCTGGGCGAATTCTATCGCAAGGACGGCGGCTGGCGCTTCATGGCGGTCGGCCAGGGTTTCAATGGCGGGCTGGCGGCGCTGGTCAAGCACTTCGGGGCCGACGTCGCCGATACGCCTGCGCCACCACCTGTGTCTCCACCTGCGCCGCCGCCCAAGCCGGCCGCGATCAACCTGGAAAAGCGCGTCGAGCAGGCCGCGCCCCAGCTGGTCAGCCTGGTCAAGTCGGCCGGGGTGTCGCTGGCGAAGGTCGGCCTGGCCGAGCACCGCGCCCGCGTCTGCCTGGTGCTGGACATCTCGGGTTCGATGGGCACGCTGTATAAAAAAGGGCTGGTGCAGCGCTTTGCCGAGCGCATCCTGGCGCTGGGTTGCCGTTTCGACGACGACGGCGAGATCGACGTCTTCCTGTTCGGCCGCAACGTGCACCGCGGCGTACCCATGGGCCTGGGGAATTTCTCCAACTACGTGCGCGAGATCATCGAGCGCCACCCGCTGGAAGGCGACACCCGCTATGGCGCGGCGATGGAAGCCGTGCGCCGCCACTACTTCCCCGATGCCCGCGGCGGCGAGCGCAAGACGCCATGCCAGGCCGCGCTGCCGGTGTACGTGATGTTCGTCACCGACGGCAGCACCTCGGACAAGCCGCTCACCGAGCGCCAGCTGCGCTGGTCGAGCCGCGAGCCGATCTTCTGGCAGTTCATGGGCATCGGCAAGGGCAAGAAATCGAAGAGCAAGCGCTTGATTAACTTCGCCGATTCCGACTTCCCCTTCCTGGAAAAGCTGGACGAACTCGACGGTCGCCTGATCGACAATGCCGGTTTCTTTTCGGTCGAACGCCCCGACGAGCATGCGGACGCAGCCCTGTACGACCTGCTGATGGACGAGTATCCGGACTGGGTTAAACAGGCAAAGGCCAAGGCTCTCATTTCCTGATAAACAACATTTTGCCGGAACGACATTGACGCCCGGCCCGCGCATGCCGTAAGATTTCTTAACAAAAATTTCACAAAGCGGCATGCGCGATTCATCGTCCACAAGGTTCATCCGCTTTCACCTCAAGACGCGCCACCTGGTGCTGCTGGTCGAACTGGGCCGCCACGCCTCGATCCTGCACGCGGCCGAAGCGGCCGGGCTGACCCAGCCCGGGGCCTCGAAACTCATCGGCGAGCTGGAACACGCGCTCGGCGTGCCGCTGTTCGAGCGCCTGCCGCGCGGCGTGGTGCCGACCTGGTACGGCCAGGTGCTGATCCGGCGCGCCGGCGCGGCCCTGGCCGAGATGGACGCGGCGCACCAGGAAATCATGCAGGGCCAGGCCGGCTTCGGCGGCCGCGTGGCCATCGGCAGCGTGCGCGCGGCGGCGGCGACCCTGCTGCCGCAGGCGATCCGGCTGCTGAAGGAACGCAATCCGCGCGTGCAGGTGGCGGTGGCGAGCGACACCAGCCAGGCCATGATCGAGGGATTGCGCGCCGGCGAACTCGACATCGTAATCGGCCGCATCCTCGACCCCGGCGCCGCCGCCGAACTCGAATTCGAACCGCTGGCCGACGAGCCGCACAGCCTGATCGTGCGCGCCGGCCACCCCTGGTTGAACCGCAGCGACCTCGGCTTCGAAGACCTGGCGCAGGCGCCCTGGATCCTGCCGTTGGCCGGGCGCCTGCGCGACCAATTGATGGCGCTGTTCATCGCCAGGGGCTTGCCGCAGCCCGCCGATGTGGTCGAAACCATTTCGCTGCCGTTGGTAATGCGCCTGCTGGCCGACAGCGACCGTGTGGTCGCGCTGCCGCTCGAACTGGTACAGTCCGCGCTGGACGCCGGCACGCTGGCCGTGCTGCCGCTCGATGTCGACCTGCGCGCCGGCGTCTACGGCATCGTCACCCGCAAGCGCCATCACTTGCCGCCCTCGGCCGAGGCAATGCTGGCGGCCCTGCGCGAAGCGGCCGGGCTGACGCCGCCCGTGCATACCTGACGTACATACCTGACGAATACGGATTTGGCATACATCGCGCGTGTTTCGTTATGGAGAGCACGGGTTGCGCGCCGTATGATCTCAGCAATGACAAGACGAGGAGGGGACGATGACGGACTTTTTGCGGACGGCGAACCTGCGCGGAGGCGGGGCGTGATGCGCTGGGCGGGACTGCCGCTTGCCCTGTCTCTTGCAGTGCTGGGTGGCTGCGCAGCGGCGCCGGCGCCGACCTCGCCGGTCACGAGCTCGATCGGCAACTTCCCCGACCCCTTCGTGCTGCCCGACGCCGGCGGCTACTATGCCTACGCCACCAACGGCGACGGCAAGAACCTGCCGACCCTGCATTCGAGCGACCTGCAATCCTGGCGCGCACTGCCGGACGCGATGCCCGCACTGGCCAGCTGGGTACGCAAGGAAGTGCCGCACGTCTGGGCGCCGGAAGTCATCAAGCTGGGCGAGCGCTACGTGCTGTACTACACGGCGCACGACCTGGCCTCGGACCGCCAGTGCGTGGGCGCGGCCGAGTCGGCGTCGCCCGCCGGCCCCTTCGTCGACAAGGCCAGCAAGCCGCTGATTTGCCAGGCCGAACTGGGCGGCACCATCGACGCCAGCCCCTTCCTCGAAGGCGGCCGTCTTTACCTGTACTTCAAGAGCGACGGCAACTGCTGCAACCAGCCGACCCACATCTTCGTACAGGAATTGCGGCCCGACGGCCTGGCCGTGACCGGCCAGCCGACCCGGTTGCTGACGAACGGCCGCAGCTGGGAAGGCAAGGTGATCGAGGCGCCGACCATGGTGCAGCGCGGCGGCAAGTACACCCTGTTCTACTCGGCCAACGACTTCGGCAACGGCACCTACGCGGTGGGTTACGCCACCTGCGCCGGCCCGGTCGGCCCCTGCCAGCCAGCCGACGACTCGCCTTTCCTGAAGAGCCGCGCCGAGCGCAACCTGTACGGCCCGGGCCACCAGGTGGTGTTCCGTGTGGGCGAACAGGACTTCATCGCCTATCATGCGTGGGAACTGAAGCCTGACGGCACCCGCGCCGAACGGCGCTTCCTCTACATCGACAAACTCGACTGGGTGGACGGCAAACCGGTGGTGAAGGGCACGACCCTGATCAGGTAACAGACATGGCGCACCGGCCGGCACAGGCCGGGCGCAAGAAAAAAGCGGAGAAAAACGGAGACATCGTGGCGCAACGCAGACGTTTTATCGCGGCTTCCCTGCTGCTGGGCATGGGTGCCCCCTTGGTGGCGCGGGCGCAGCGGCCCACGCAGCGACCTATCGACATACGGATGTGGACCCTGCTCAGCGGCGGCGACGGCGCCCGCATGCGCGCCATGGTCGAGGACTTCAACGCCAGCCAGCGCGCCGTGCGCGTGGCCAGCACCACCCTGAAGTGGGGCGAGCCTTTCTACACCAAGCTGATCACCTCGTCGGTGGTCGGCGCCGGCCCCGACATCGCCACCGTCCACCTGTCGCGCCTGCCCAACCTGGCCGGCGGCGGCGTGCTGCGCGCGATCAGTGATGCCGAGTTGGCCGCGGCCGGGCTGCGCGGCAGCGACTACTTCCCGCGCCAGTGGGAAAAGTCGCGCTACGAAGGCCGCAACTACGCCATCCCGCTCGACATGCACCCCATGGTCATGTACTACAACAAGACCCTGGCCGGCAAGGCGGGGCTGCTCGACGGCGCCGGTGTGCTCAAACCCATCGTCGGCTACGAGGCCCTGACGGCCGCCTTTGCCGGCGTGCGCGAGCGCAGCGGCAAGGCCGGCCTGGCGATGGAAGCGAGCCAGGGTTCGTACGCCATCTGGCGCCTGTGGCTGTCGCTGCTGAACCAGCGCAAGGCCACGCTGATCGAGAACGGACGCTTTGCCTACGGCCGCGCCGGCGTCGAGGAACTGGCCAAGGTCAGCGCCTGGTTCACGCGCGGCTATGGCCCGGCCGGCCTCGATTACCCGGCCTCGACCAGCCAGTTCATGGGCGGCGGCGCCGGCTTCATGCTCAACGGCGTGTGGGAAGTGCCGGAACTGGTGCGCGCCACGCGCCAGCGCACGCTCGGCTTCGAGTACGGCATCGTGCCGCTGCCGCGCCTGTACCAGGACGCCAGTGTCTGGACCGACTCGCATGCATTTGCCATTCCCTCGAACGAGGGCAAACCCATGGACCCGGCCAAGCTGCAGGGCGTGCTCGCCTTCATGGCCTACGTCAGCCGCCACTCGATGGGCTGGGCCGAGGGCGGCCACGTGCCGGCCTACCGCCCGGTGGCCGAATCGCCCGCGGCCAGGGCGTTGATGCCGAACGCCCTGTATGCCGAGGCCGCGCAGAACGTGGTCTACGACCCCGACGGCTGGTACATGGGTGCGGCCGGGCCGGTCGAGGCCATGGCCTCGAAGTTCATGCCGGGCGCGCTGTCCGGCCAGCTAACCCCGGCTGAAGCGCTGGACATGTTCGAAAAAGAGGCTTCGCGCCTGCTGCGTAAACGCCCGCCGCGCTACTGATTGCCACCCATGGAAACCACGACCTTGACACCCGCCGCCACCGGGGCGCGCACCAGGAAACACGCCGAGGGCCGCAGGGAAAGCATGCCCGCCGCGCTGCTGCTGGCGCCGTTCGCCGCCGCCTTTTTGCTGTTCTTCCTGCTGCCGGCGCTGCATACCTTCTACATGAGCCTGACCGAGAGCAGCCTGACGCGCACCAGCGCTTTCGTCGGCCTGGCCAACTACGCGACCCTGGTGCAGGATCCCTCGTTCTGGTCCTCGCTCGGCAACACCTTCTACTTCGCCCTGTTGACCGTGATCCCGCTCACGGCGCTGGGCCTGGTGATGGCGCTGCTGGTGAACCGCTTTGTCCGCATCCAGTCCTGGCTGCAGGGCGCCTTCTTCCTGCCCTACGTGCTGCCGATCTCGGTGATGACCCTGATCGCCGACTGGATGCTGCAGCCTTCGTCGGGCGTGATCAACCACATCGTCGGCGGCCAGAATGCCTGGCTCTCTGACGTGCACTGGGCGCTGCCGGCGGTGGCGATCGGCACCATCTGGTGGACGGTCGGCTTCAACATGCTGATGCTGCTGGCCGGCCTGCGCAACATCCCGGGCGAGCTGTACGAGGCCGCGGCCCTGGACGGCGCCAGCGGCTTCACGCTGTTTCGCGCCATCACCTGGCCGTCCCTGAAACCGGTGGTCGGCACGGCGCTGCTGATCCAGCTGATCGCCTCGCTCAAGGTGTTCGGGCAAACCTATATCCTCACCAGCGGCGGACCCTACAACACCAGCCGTGTCACCCTGCACTATATGTACGAAACCGCATTCACCCAGAGCGACGCCGGCTACGCCGCGGCCGTGGCCATGGCCTTCATGTTCGTGGTCATCGCGCTGTCGCTGCTGGCGCGCATGGTGGCAAGGAGGGCGGCATGAGCGTGCGCTTCCATATCATGCGCTCCCAGGTCGGCTGGACTGTCGCCGCCGTGCTGGCCAGCGTGGTGCTGATGGCGCTCTGGCTGTTCCCGCTGCTGTGGGCCCTGTCGACGGCGCTGCGGCCCGAGCACGAAACCGTGTCCGCCGTGTTCCACTGGCTGCCGCAGACCTGGACCCTGGACGCGTTTGCCAAGACCCTCAGCGCCGGCAACGTGCCGCGCTGGCTGTTCAACAGCGCGCTGGTCGCCTTTTTGGTGACGGTGGTGACGATGGCAATCAGCCTGATGGCCGCCTACGCCTTTTCGCAGCTGCGCTTCCGCGGCCGCGCGCTGCTGTTCGGCGCCGCCATGCTCGCCTTCCTGCTGCCGTTCGAGGCGCTGCTGGTGCCGCTGTTCCGCACCATGCATCAGCTGGGCATGATCAACAGCTACGCCGGGCTGGTGCTGCCGCAGGTGGTGTCGCCGGTCGTCATCTATGTGTTCAAGCAGTTCTTCGATGCGATTCCCGCCGACTTCCGCGAGGCGGCCGTGATGGACGGCGCGAACCCCTTGCGCGTGCTGTGGAGCGTGTATCTGCCGATCTCGGGGAACATCGTCTGGGCGATGGCGATCGTCACCTTCATCGGCGCCTGGAACAACTTCCTCTGGCCCTTCATCATCGTCACTTCGAACGACATGATGACGATCCCGCTCGGCCTGACCCAGACCTACGACGCCTTTGGCGTGCGTTACGCGCAATTGATGGCGGCGGCGCTGCTGGGCGCCTTGCCGGTCGCGCTTGCCTACGTGGTGTTCCAGCGCCGGGTAACCCAGGGCTTCCTCGCCGCGAGCGGGCTCAAGGGATAAGAACATAAAGGAGTCATCATGGCATCGGTCAGCCTTCGCGGCATCAAGAAACAGTACGAAAAGAACAGCGTCATCAAGGGCGTCGACCTGGAGATCGCGGACGGCGAATTCGTGGTCTTCGTCGGGCCTTCGGGCTGCGGCAAGTCGACCCTGCTGCGCATCATCGCGGGCCTGGAAGACATCACCGAGGGCACGCTCGAAATCGGCGGGCGCGTGGCCAACGACGTCGAGCCGGCGCGGCGCGGCATCGCCATGGTGTTCCAGAGCTATGCGCTGTACCCGCACATGAGCGTAGCCGAGAACATGGGCTTCGCCCTGAAGCTGGCCAAGGTGCCCAAAAGCGAGATCGCCGAGCGGGTAGGGCGCGCCGCCGAGATCCTGCAGATCGGGCACCTGCTGGAACGCAAGCCCAAGGCGCTGTCGGGCGGGCAGCGCCAGCGCGTGGCGATCGGGCGCGCCATCGTGCGCAAACCCGAGGTCTTCCTGTTCGACGAGCCGCTGTCGAACCTCGATGCCGCACTGCGCGGACAAACGCGCGTGGAACTGGCGCGCCTGCACCGCGAGCTGAAAAGCACCATGATCTACGTGACCCACGACCAGGTCGAGGCCATGACCCTGGGCCAGAAGATCGTGGTGCTGAACGGCGGGCGCATCGAGCAGGTGGGCACGCCGTCGGACCTGTACGAGCGTCCGGCGAACAAGTTCGTGGCCGGCTTCCTCGGTTCGCCGCGCATGAACTTCTTCGACGCCACGCTGGCCGGGCAGGGCGCGCGCAGCGCCACCGTGGAACTGGCGGGCGGCGAGCGGGTGGAGGTGGCGGCCGACGTGGCGCGTGCCGGCACCGGCGCCCGCGTCACCCTGGGTGTGCGGCCCGAGCATCTGCAACTGGCCCGGCCGGGACTGGAAGGCGGCGGCATCGCGGCGACGGTGGCGCTGGTCGAGTACCTGGGTGACGTCACGCTGGTGTATGCGCAGGTGGGCGAGGGCGGGGAAATGGTGGCGGTGAAGACCGATGCCGATTCCGCGCCGCCGGCGCTGGGCAGCCGGGTCGAGCTGGTGTTCCCGGCCACGCGCGCCTTCCTGTTCGATGCCGACGGCCGGGTGTTCGCGCCAGGCTGGGTGGCCAGCACGGCCGAACCGGTAGCACAGATTCCATAAGGCGGCTAGAACTGTGTCATTCGTGCGTCAGCCATGACGTTTTCAGATAGCTCTTGCGTGTTTCGTTATTGGTGGCGCCCTGCTTGCTCTTTTACTATTTGATGAGGCCTGAGGCCGGCAACGACCGGCGGGCACGTGGTTTCTCATAATAAATTCAGGAGACATGCATGACACGATTCGAAGTCAAGCCGATCTGCGCGGCGATCATGTTGCTGACGGCAACCAGCGCGTCGGCGCTGGCGCAAACCGCTACCGATAACACGCCTGCTGCCACCAGCACGAGCACGAGCGCCAGTACCGGCGCCAGCGTCAGTACCAGTGCCAGCGAGAGCACCAGCGCGGGCGCCAGCGCGGCGGGCAGCACCGTCGCGGGCGCCGAGTCCCCACAAGCCCAGCAAGCCGGGCAATCCGTTCCCGCCACCGTCCAGCCCGCACCCGAGGTTTCGCAGGCGGCGCCGGCCGTGGTCCAGGTGACCGGCCTGCGCGGCAGCCTGCGCTCGGCCGAGGCCATCAAGCGCGATTCGCTGCAGGTGGTCGACGCCATCAATGCCGAGGACATCGGCAAGTTCCCCGACCGCCAGGCCGGCGACGCCCTGCAGCGTGTAGCGGGCGTGCAGGTGGGCCGCGACCGTGGCCAGACCAGCACCGTGATCATCCGCGGCTTGCCGGACGTGGTGACCACGATCGACGGCAACGAGATCTTCACGGCGGCAGCGCGCCGCCTGTCCTACGAGGACTTGCCGGTGCAGTCGATCGGCGGCCTGGAAGTGTATAAATCGGCCACCCCGAACCAGCTCGAAGGCGGCATCGCCGGCGGCGTCAACGTGCGCCTGCGCTCGCCGTTCGATTCGAAAGGCTACAGCTTCACCGGCTACGTCGAAGACCGCATGAACAAGACCAACGGCAGCGACGCCAGCAAGGACACGCATAATCCGGGCGGCGGCTTCTCGGTCAGCAATCGCTGGGATACCGGCGTCGGCGAAATGGGCGCGCTGTTCGACGTCGCCGTCAACCGCGAAGACTGGACCTTCCCGGTGCAATGGGTCGACCGGCCGGAGAACGTGTTCGCCGTGGGCACGGACGGCAGCGCCCGGCGGCTCGGGAATACCGGACCGTTCGCGCTGAACCCCGGCGAAAGGCTGGGCCAGCTGCCGAACATCGGCGGCATCTACAACAGCGGCACGCGCGAGCGCCAGAGCATCCACGGCGCCTTCCAGTGGAAGATCAGCCCGCGCCTGCAGGCGACCGCGCAATACCTCGGTACCGGCTACCAGGGCCGCAATGCGGTCAACTACATCCTCGACATCGTCACCTGGGCGCCGCGCCTGAACAACGTCGTGCTGGCGCCGCAGGGCGACCATTGCAACACGCCGCGCGGGGTCATCTGCCCGATCATGTCGGCCGATGCGCCGGCCGCCCAGTTCAGCCCCAGCCCCTACGACTGGGACCCGTACATGGCAACCAGCACCTGGGGCCAGAAGGAACGCACCTACACCCACTTCCTGAACCTCGCCCTGCGCTACAACGATGGTCCGCTGACGGTGAACAACCACCTGGCCTATACCAAGTCGAAGTTCGTCAACGACACCCTTATCGTCGACCAGCAGGTGCCGGGCGCCAGCTCCAGCGTGTATGCCTACGGCCGCGACGGCCACGGCGGCTACAACACGGTCACCACGCCGGGCAGCGCGAACGCCCTGCGCGACCCGAACCAGTTCGTGTTGCGCGGCATGGTGCAGAACTGGAGCGAACAGGCCGGCAAGCAGGCGCAATGGCGTTCCGACGCCACCTACCGGCTCGGCGGCGACGGTTTCGTCAAGGCCGTGCTGGCGGGCGTGCGCCTGTCCGAACGCAAAGTCAGCAACCACAGCGCCGAACGCGCGTCCGACTTCAGCTCGGCGGTCCGTCCTACCCCGATCGGCCTGTTCGGACCATCCTTCGAGGAACTGGTGCCCGGCCTGGACCGCCTGGGCGGCCCCTGGTACACGCCTTCGGCCAACTACCTGATCGAGAACCCCGATGTGGTGCGCAATGCCTACGGCCAGCCAAGTGGCCGGGTGCCGGACGACCCCACGCGCCTGTTCGAGCAGCGCGAGCGCAACGCCACCTTCTACCTGTCCGGGCGCTGGGAAACCGACATCGGCGGCATCAAGGTCAGCGGCGAGGCCGGTGCGCGCGTGCTGAAGGACAAGCGCAAGCTGCGCGGCCAGAACCGCATCGGCGACGTGGTGACCGACGTCGACCTCTCGACGTCGGAAACCAACGTCCTGCCGAGCATCTCGGCGATCGTCAACTGGAACGAGCAGTGGCAGTCCCACCTTTCGGCCGGCAAGACCCTGACGCGTCCGGGCTTCCGCGAGCTGAACCCGGCACTGTCGCTGGTGCCGCCGACCGTGAACGCGCCGGGCACCGGCGGCGCCGGCAACCCCGACCTGTCGCCGACCAAGTCGAAGAACATCGACGCCACGCTCGAATACTATTTCGCGAAGAACGGCTATGCCCAGGTTGCGCTGTTCCACCGCGACATCGACGGCTACCTCCAGAACTTTACCCAGGACGAGAGCATCAACGGCGTCACCTACCGCGTGAACCGGCCGCAGAATTCGGGCAAGGGCACGCTGCGCGGCGCCGAACTGAGTGCGCAGAAGTTCTTCGACTTCCTGCCTGGTTTCTGGCGCGACTTCGGTGTGCAGGCCAACTACACCTGGATCGACGGCGACAACGAAACCAGGACGTCGCTGAACAGCGGTGCGTTCACCAAGACGGCACTGGTCGGCGTGGCGAAGCAGAACTACAACGTCGCCCTGCTGTATGAAGGCCATGGCATCACCGGCCGCCTGGCCGCGACCCGCCGCGGCGACTACGTCGAGCAGATCGCCGAGCCGCCCTACGACCAGGACCGCGTGGTCAAGGCCACGACTTTTGTCGACCTGAGCATCGGCTACGAGCTGACCCCGAACGTGTCGCTGCACTTCGACGCGATCAACCTGACCAAGGCGAAGTTCGAGAGCGAGCTCGGCCCTTACCAGCCGCGCGACATCCGCTACAACATGACCACGTATGGCCTGAGCCTGCGCTACAAGATGTAAGACCCCGGCAAGACAGGCCGCCCGCATGCGTGGGCGGCCTTTCGCTTTTTCAGGAGACACGCTGTGCCCCGCACTTACCAGAACCCGGTCTATCCTCACACCATGGCCGACCCCTTCGTCCTGAAACACGAAGGCTTCTATTACGCCTACGGCACCGCGCCCGGCGGCGCCGACGGCCGCCAGATTCCCGTACTGCGTTCGCCGGACCTGGTCGACTGGGAAGCGCTCGGCCACGCGCTCGAGCCCACTGGCGCCGCCCACTACTGGGCGCCCGAGGTCGCCTTCCACGAAGGCCGCTTCTACATGTACTACTCGTCGGGTTCGGCCGACGAAGGCACCGACCAGAAGCTGCGCGTGGCCGTCTCCGACGATCCGGCCGGACCCTTCGTCGACAGCGGCAAGATCCTGGTCCCGGACCAGGCGTTCTCGATCGACGCCCATCCTTACCGCCACAGCGACGGCCAGTGGTACCTGTTCTATTGCGTCGACTTCCTGCACGTGGCGGACGACCACCGGGTCGGCACCGGCATCGTCGTCGATCGTTTGCTCGACATGGAAACGCTGGCCGGCGCGCCGCAGATGGTAGTGCGCCCGCACCAGGACTGGCACATCTTCCGCAAGGACCGCACCATGTATGGCAGCGTGTATGACTGGCATACGGTGGAGGGCGCGTCGGTGCAGGAGCACGGCGGGCAGCTGTACTGCTTCTACAGCGGCGGCGCCTGGGAGCGCGACAACTACGGCGTCAGCTACGTGGTGGCGGAGCATCCGCTCGGGCCGTGGCACCGTCCCGAAGGCGGGGAAGAAGCGCTGCTGATGCGCAGCGTGCCGGGCGCGGTGATCGGGCCGGGCCACAATTCCTTCACCACTTCGCCGGACGGCAGCCAGACCTGGATCGTGTACCACGCCTGGGATGTGGCGCAGACCACGCGGCGCATGTGCATCGACCGTCTCGATTGGGAGGGTGCGCGCCCCTTCACCGCAGGACCCAGCCACGGACCGCAAGAGGCGCCGGCCGCGTAGGGTGCGCACCGGATAGCGGCGTCCGCCCATGAAAAAAGCCCGCGCGAACGCGGGCTCCAAAGGACTGCAAGAGACAATCAGAACTTGTAGCGCAGGCCCGCCAGGTACTCGCGCCCGGTCACGTTGTTCACCACCACGCTGTTGCGTGCGCGGCTGATGAACTGGTCGTTCGGCTCGTTGGTCAGGTTCACGCCTTCCAGCGTGAATTCCAGCTTGTCGTTCCATTTGTAGGTCACCGACAAATCGACGTTGAAGGTGCCGTTCTTGCCTTCGACGTCGTTGTTGTTCTGCCCCGGCACGCGGGTCAGGAAGCCGGAGCGCTTGGCGCCGGAAACGCGCGCGCTGAACTTGCCGTCGTCGTAGTACAGCGTGGCATTCCACGACTTTGGCGACAGGTTCAGCAAGTCGTCGACGATGCGGTCGGTACTCGTTGGCGAAATCGCGTACTCGATGGTCGAGCTGACCTTGGTGTAGTTCAGCACCGTGCCGAAGTTCTTGCCCCAGCCGGGCAGGAAGGTGAACGGCTGCTGGTAATTCAGCTCGAAGCCCTTCAGCTTGCCGCCGTCGGTATTGATCGGCGCCGTCACCGCAAACACTTCCTCGCCCGTGAAGTTCGACGGCAGCAGGTTCAGCGGCAGGCCGGTATCGCGGAACGGCACGTTGGTGCGCAGGCTCTGGATATAGGTGTCGATGTTCTTCTGGAACAGGCCCAGGCCGACAAAGGCGTTCTTGCCGAAGTAGTACTCGAAGCTCGAATCGAAGGTCGTGGCGCGGAAGGGTTTCAGCAGCGGGTTGCCGGTGTTGATGGTCAAGGTGCCGGTGGTCGAGATGGTGCCGCCCGGCGACAGGAAGCCCAGCTGCGGACGCGTCATCACCTTCGCCGTGCCGAAGCGCACGATGAAGTTGTCGGTCAGGTTGGCCGCGATGTTCAACGAGGGCAGTGTGTCCTTGTAGTCGTGGTTCACCTGCACTGCGGTGCCGCCGCCGGCCGCCTGGTAGCCGATCGCTTCGAGTTCCGTCTTCACGTGGCGCACGCCCACGTTCCCGCGCAGCGGGATATCCCACAGATCGTACTTGAACTCGCCCATCAGGTAGAAGCCGTCGTCGCGCTCCTTCACCGTGCGGTTGTTGCCGCGTGCATTGCCGTTGGTGATCGAGGACAGGGTGAAGTCGCCCGGGCCACCGGCCGGTCCCGCCTTGATGCAGTTGCAGTAGATGTCGTAGGCGGCCGAGATGGCTTTCAGGTTCGGGATCACCCAGCTCGTCACGTTCCCGCCCGGCATATCCAGGCCCTTGCCGAAGCCGGTGATGGTGCTCGTCAGGCCGGTAGATCCCGCCGGCGGCGCGAAGATCGTGTCGTTCTGGTTCACGCGGCGGTATTCGTAGGTGTCCGACTCGTACTTCTTGCGGTTGATGCCGCCCTTGATGGTGAAGCCGTCGACTGCTTCCCAGGCCAGGTCGAGCTGGCCGACGTCGTTGACGTTGGTCGCGCCTTGCGGACGAATGCGGATTTCGCTGGTGGTGGTGTTGGTCACCGTGGTCGGCTGGGTGCCGGTGGCCACCTGCGGCACGCCGATGATGCCGAGCGCGCCGTTCGGCGCGGCCGGATCGAACGGGTAGCCGATGATGGCGGCGCGGTCGTCCTGGCGGAAGTCGAGCGTGTAGCCGTTCACGTTCAGGGCGTCGAGCGTGACCGTGGTCTGCACCGGGTTGCGGAATTTCGAATTCGCGCGGCCGACCTTGGCGCTCATGCTCAGGGTGTCGGTGAACTTGTGTTCCAGCGTCAGGGTCGGCTGGGTGAAGGTGGTGGTCAGTTCGTCGTAGCGCGACTCGGAGCGGATGTCGACGCCGTTGTAGCGGCCGTAGAGCAGGGCGCCGTTCGGTGCGTACTGGGCTTCGGCCACGCTGATCTGCGGCTTGCCGCCCTGGCTGGCGCTGCGGCTGAACGAGATCGCTTCCAGGAAGTCTTCCTGGCGCGTGGCGTCGAGCTTCGAGTACAGCACGTCGAAGGTCAGCAGGGTGCCCTTCTGCGGGCGCCACTGGGCCGAGGCGGTCAGGCCCAGGCGGTCCTGGTCGTGGGTCAGGCGGCCGTAGCGCGGCAGGCGCGGGTGGAAGTTGTTCGGGTCGCTGGCGGCGTTGTAGGCGGCGATGTTTTCCGGTGTGTTCGGCAGGCGCGCCACGCCCTGGGCCGCCGGGCCGCAGGTGGTGGCGGTGGAGTTCGATGGATTCGCCGTCACGCCCTGCGGCGCGCACCAGCCGCCCGACGAGGGGCCGTTGTCCCAGCGCACCGTGCTGAAGCCGTCCTCCAGCACGCGGCGCTTGGAGAAGGCGCCCGAGACCAGCACGCCGAATTTACGGTCGAAGAAGGTGTCCGACACCATGAAGGCGACGCGCGGATCGACTTTTTCCGAGCCGTCGTTGTACTTGCCCTTGGCGGCAATCGTCGCGTTGAAGCCGCGCAGGTCGAAGGGGCGCAGGGTCTGCAAATCGACGGTGGCGCCGAGCGAGCCTTCGTCGACGTCGGCCGAGGAGCTCTTGCGCACGGTGAGCGAGGAGAACAGTTCCGAGGCGAACACGTTGAAGTCGAAGCCGCGCCCGCGGTTGGTGCCGCCCGAGCTGTCGGTGCCGCCGGTGGTGGCCAGGCCCTCGATGCCGTTGATGCGCACGCGGGTAAAGTCCTGGCCCAGGCCGCGCACCGTGATGTTGCGGCCTTCGCCGGCGTCGCGGTCGATCACCACGCCCGGCACGCGCTGCAGCGATTCGGCCAGGTTCGTGTCTGGGAACTTGCCCATGTCCTCGGACTTGATGACGTCGACGATGCCATTGTCCTGGCGCTTGGCGTTCAGCGCGCTCTCCAGCGAGGCGCGCAGGCCGGTCACCTGGACGGTCTGCATCTGCGGGGGCGCCCCGGCCTGGGTGGTGGTTTGCGCGGCGGGCTGCTCTGCGGTTTGACCCGCGGTTTGCGCCGCGGTCTGCGCATAAGCCACGCCGATCGACATCGCCGACACGGAGGCCGTGCCGAGCAGGCAGAGGGTGAGTTTGCGTAAGGCTGCGCTGTGCTGGTTGTTGGTCATGCTGTCTCCATACGTTTTTATCGAGGCAGGTGCCAATTGCGCGCCCACCGCTACGGCAATATTAGATTTGGTCAGGCCGGTTCCGGAATTCTAAGGCAATATTTGTAATTTTGGTCAGTCCAATACAAATAAATACAGTAATTGGTCTGGCCTGTGCGGGAGAGGTGCAGCGAGCGAGCAATGCGGGCGGCACGGAGCGACGCGCATGTAAGGGCGCACAGCGTGCGTGTGCGCCCGTCACAAGTGGTGGGTTCGAGAACCCACCCTACCGTCAACGTTGGGTGGGTCGGTCCGCGTGCGGCTCGAACCCAC
Source organism: Massilia sp. IC2-278 (assembly GCF_020708045.1). GTDB lineage: Bacteria > Pseudomonadota > Gammaproteobacteria > Burkholderiales > Burkholderiaceae_D > Telluria. The sequence goes on along the minus strand of NZ_JAJFES010000013.1, from coordinate 9,324 downwards.
CAGCTAAAACTACTGCTTGCGTCCGAGCGTGACCCGCACCGGGCTGGCGTCGCGCGCCGCCGTGTCCTGCGCCAGGCGCAGCCACTGATCGAGCGAGGTGATCTCGCCGGCGCGGCTCCAGGCGCCGCCTGCGTAGTAGCGCAGCGGTTTGCCAGACGTGGCCCTGGCCAGCACCAGGTCGTTCAGCGCATCCTGGGCAAAGCCTTCCGCCCCCGGCAGCACCACCGCCGTGCCGAAGGCGTCGTTGCTGGCCTGCTGCACCCACTGCAGCAGCACCGCGCCTTCGCGTCTGGTGGCGATCTGCGGATTCTGTCCCTTGTCGCTCGGCGTGCGGTTCAGGCCCACGGCCACCGTGACCGGCTCGTTGCCGGCGTAGCTGAAGGTGCTGTCGATGCGGTCGAGGTAATGGCCGGCATCCACCGTGAAGCGCTTGACCTCGGAGACCTGCCTGCCGCCCGCTTCCCATGCCGCATAGTGCAGCTCGAAGACCGCGCGCACCGGGCCGTTTGCCAGCACCTTCCACGACGCGTAGTTCACGCCCGTGTACAGCTGCTTGCCGTCCCAGACGCCGGTGCCGCCGGCGCCGCGCGACTTGCCGACGTTGTACATGTCCATGCCTTCGCCTTCGTCATGGTGGTAGTGGTCGTGGCCCTTGTTGTACCAGCGGTCGACGATCGGATAGTCGACGCGCTTGAACCACAGGTCCAGTCCGCTCGTCACCAGCACTTCCTTCTTCACGTCGGGCGGGCTCGGTGCGGCCAGCGCCGGGCCGTAGGTGCGGTGCGCAACCTTGTCGTTTTCCCAGGCGAAGTCGTCGAGGCGTTCCGGCACGTAGCGCGCAAAGGCCTTGACCGGAAACACCGGCGCCACCGTGTCGATCTTCTCCACCGTGAAAGCGGCGCGCTTCTCGCCCGGCGCAAAGCTGTGCTGGAACAGCAGTTCGCCATAGGCGATGCCGACGTTCTTCGGATCCTTGGCCAGCGGCGCCACGTTCGTCACCTGGTGCGGCAACACGCGTCCCTGCGCATCCTTCACCGCGATCTTCTGGATCAGGGCGCCGGGCAGCACCGCGTTCACTTCGCTCCAGGGAATCGAGATGGTTTCCGACGGCCGGGCGATTGCCAGGTCGTGTTCGACGGTGACGGCCAGGCGCTCGGCGGCCTGCGCACTCATGGTCGACGCGAACAGCGCCGCAAGCGACATAGCCAGGGTCATGGGTTTCATCTACGGCTCCTCAGTGATGTTCGCGGTAGTCGGTCTGCCCGCCCTTGGGCAGGTAGTGGTAGGTGCGCACCTTGTGCTGGACCTCGAAGGCGGGGTTCGTCACCAGCTTGATGATCTCGGCGCCGGCCAGCAGCGCCGGGCCGTAGCCGTGCAGGGCATCGGCGCTGGTCGGGCGGTGGTAGTAATAGACCATGTCGCTGGCGAGCGTGGTGCCGACGCAGGTGCCTTCGACCTGGCCCTGGGCCGTGATGCGGGTCGACAGCCCGGCCCAGCCGGCCTGCGCGATCGAGCCGTAGGTGGTGGCCGAAATCCAGCCCTGGTTCACCGCGTGCGCGATCACGTAGGTGAAGATGGCGCTGGCCGAGGTCTCGAGGTAGGAGTCGTTGCGGTCGATCATCTGGTGCCACAGGCCGCTGCCCGACTGCAGCTCGGCGATGCCCTTGATCGAGGCGCGCAGCTGGGCCAGCACCTTTGGATAGCCCGAGTGGTCCTTCGGCAGCACGTCGAGCAGGTCGGACATCGCCAGCACCGCCCAGCCGTTGGCGCGCGCCCAGTAGAAGCGCGGCGCGTCCGGGTGGTTCGCGTGCCAGCCGTGGGTGTACAGGCCCAGCTGCGGATTGAACATGCGGCTCGACATGCCGATTACGTTGTTCACCGCATCGTCGAAGTGCTTGCGGTTGCCGCTCAGGCGGCCCATCTCGGCCAGGGCCGGGATGCTCATGTACATGTCGTCGGCCCACAGCGACACTTCCTGCGGACGCTTGCGCGCCATGGTGCCGTCCTCGAGCCGGAACTGCTTGTTGGCGACCCAGTCGCTGCAGGTGTCGATCATAGGTTTCAGGTCGGGACCGACCTTGGCCAGGCGCGCGCGGATCAGGGCGGCGCACATCGAACCGGCATCGTCCAGCGAGCGCGGGTCGAGGAAGCGCGAGAAGCTATTGCCGCGCTCCAGGTGGAAAGCCTGTTCCTGTGCGCGGAAGTAGGGCAGCGTCTGGGCGAAGAAATCGAAGTGGCGCCGGCTCATCGCCGTGAAGCCGGCGTCGCCGGTGACCTCGGCCGCCTTCAACAGGCCCGAATGGACCACGCCCATCTCGTACACCTGGATGCCGTAGTCGCCGGCGCTGGGCTGGAAGACGGCGTCGCGGTTCGGCTTCGACAAGTCGGTGACCGGCGCGCCGCTGCGCTTGTCGACGATGCGAGTCGGCGTGGCACCGTCCATGAAGTCGCGGATCGCCTTCAGCTGCGCCGTCACCTCGGCCACCACCGGCTTTTTATAGGGAACCGGATACGTCCCTTCGCCCGGGTCCTTCGGGTTCTTGTTGTCGGGATTGCGGTAGGGGCCGTCGGCCAGGGCGGGACTGCAGGCGAGCGCGCAGCCGAGGAAAGCGGCAGCGGATGCTGCCAGCAGGGTCTTCTTCATGTGTCTCCAGTCCTCTATCGTATTTTGAATGCGTGGAACTGCGTATTTGGTCAGGCCATTCTAATTTGGTCAGGCCAAAATCGCAAGGTGGACTAGCCACCTTTCAAGTTTGTATGGCATACTGCGCTCGACCCTGCCGAATCAGGCTTCACATCAAGGCATCACATCAAGGCAGCACACAAGGTAATGCACAAGGCGACGCATATGAGCACCCAAGTTCCACGTACCATCCGCATGCAGGCCAGCGACAACGTCGCCATCGTCGTCAACGACGGCGGCCTGGCGGCGGGCACCGTCTTCCCGGATGGGCTGACCCTGGTCGAAGGCGTCCCGCAAGGCCACAAGGTGGCGCTGCAAGACCTGGCGCACGGCGAGGCCGTGGTCCGCTACGGCGTGGTCATCGGCTATGCGAACGGCGCCATCGCCCGCGGCAGCTGGGTGTCGGAACGCGTACTGACCATGCCGGCCGCGCGCTCGCTCGACGACCTGCCGATCGGCACCCGCGCCGTGCGCGACGTCGAACCGCTCGAAGGCTACACCTTCGAGGGCTACCGCAACAAGGACGGCTCGGTCGGCACCCGCAACATGATGGCCATCACCAGCACCGTGCAGTGCGTGTCCGGCGTGATCGACTACGCCGTCAAGCGCATCCGCGAAGAGCTGCTGCCGCGCTACCCGAACGTCGAGGACGTGGTCCCGCTCGAACACGTGTATGGCTGCGGCGTGGCCATCGACGCGCCCGGCGCCGAGATCCCGATCAAGACCATCCGCAACCTCTCGCGCAATCCGAACTTCGGCGACAGCGTGATGGTCGTGAGCCTGGGCTGCGAAAAGCTGCCGCCGGCGCGCCTGTTCCCGGCCGGCGCCATCCCGATCGGTAACGCCGAGCCATCGGTGGTGACGCTGCAGGACGGCCAGCACGTCGGCTTCATGTCGATGATCGATTCGCTGATGGCGACCGCCGAAAAGCATCTGCAGGAATTGAACGCGCGCCAGCGCGTGACCTGCCCGGCATCCGACCTGGTGGTCGGCGTGCAGTGCGGCGGCAGCGACGCCTTTTCCGGCGTGACCGCGAACCCCGCGGTCGGCTACGCCACCGACCTGCTGGTGCGTGCCGGGGCCGCCGTGATGTTCTCGGAAGTGACCGAAGTGCGCGACGGTATCGACCAGTTGACGGCGCGCGCCGCCACGCCGGAGATCGCGGCGGCCATGGTGCGCGAGATGCAGTGGTACGACGATTACCTGGTGCGCGGCGGCGTCGACCGCAGCGCCAACACCACGCCCGGCAACAAGAAGGGCGGCCTGTCGAACATCGTGGAAAAGGCCATGGGCTCGATCGTCAAGTCGGGCAGCACGGCGATCACCGGCGTGCTCTCGCCGGGCGACAAGCTGCAGCAAAAGGGCCTGATCTACGCCGCCACCCCGGCCAGCGATTTCATCTGCGGCACGCTGCAGATGGCGGCCGGCATGAATGTGCACATCTTCACCACCGGCCGCGGCACACCGTATGGCCTGGCAGCCGTCCCGGTGATCAAGGTGGCCACGCGTACCGAGCTGGCCAACCGCTGGCACGACCTGATGGACGTGAACGCCGGGCGCATCGCCAGCGGCGAAGCGAGCATCGAGGACGTGGGCTTCGAGCTGTTCCAGCTGATCCTGGACGTGGCGAGCGGACGCAAGACCTGGGCCGAGCACTGGAAACTGCATAATGCGCTGGCGCTGTTCAATCCGGCGCCGGTGACCTGAACAAAAATAGGAGACGTGTCATGACCCAACCCGCACAGGGAAAACCCTTCAAACGCATCCTGCTGACCGGCGCCGCCGGCGGCCTGGGCAAGGTGCTGCGCGACCGCATCAAGCCCTGGGCCGAGGTGGTGCGCCTGTCCGACATCGCCGACCTGGGCCCGGCGCGCGAAGGCGAAGAGATCGTCCAGTGCGACCTGGCCGACAAGGAAGCGGTATTGAAACTGCTCGACGGCGTGGACGCGGTGCTGCACTTCGGCGGCATCTCCACCGAAAAGGCCTTCGAGCCGATCATGCAGGCGAATATCCTGGGCGTGGCCAACCTGTACGAAGCCCTGCACAAGGCGGGCACGCGGCGCGTGATCTTCGCCAGCTCGAACCACGCCATCGGCTACCATCCGGTCACCACGGTGCTGGACGCGAACTCGCCGACCCGCCCGGACAGCTACTACGGCCTGTCGAAGGTGTTCGGCGAGCAGATGTCGCGCTACTACTTCGACCGCTTCGGCATCGAGACCGTGTGCGTGCGCATCGGCTCCAGCTTCCCCGAGGCGGCGAACAAACGCATGATGAGCACCTGGTTCTCGTACGACGATTTGACCGAGCTGCTGCGCTGCGCCCTGTTCGCGCCGCGCGTCGGCCACACCATCGTCTACGGCATGTCCGATAACGACAGCGTCTGGTGGGACAACCGCCTGGCCTCGCACCTGGGCTACAAGCCGAAGGACAGCTCCGCTCAGTTTGCGCACCTGTTCCCGGACACGTCGGCATTCCCGGCGCCGGACGATGTGACGACGATGTACCAGGGCGGCAAGTTCCTGCTCGACGGCCCGCAGTACACCTCGTAATCCAGTCATGCTGCACCGGCTCACGCTGCAGAACGACCGCCTGCTGGCGCAGGTCGTCCCCGACATCGGCGGCGGCCTGGCGCGGCTGGACTGGCTCGGCGGCGCGGAGCCGGTGCCGCTGCTGCGCGCGCTGCCCGAGGACTTTGCCAGCACGCCGCTGCCCGGCCAACTGGCCTGCTTCCCGCTGCTGCCCTGGTCGAACCGCATGGCGCCCACGGGCTTCGAGTTCGGCGGCGTGCACCACGTGCCGGCGCCGAACCGGGCAGGGGAACCGTGCCCGATCCACGGCGATGGCTGGCAGCAGGCCTGGACGCCGGCGGCGCATGACGGGACCTCGCTCACCCTGACGCTCGACCGCGCCGACGCCCGGCCGTTTTCGTACAGCGCCACCTTGCGCTACACGCTGGCCGGCGAGTCGCTGGTCGTCGAACTCTCGGTACGCAATGCCGGCGCGGTCGCGCTGCCGTTCGGGATCGGCCTGCACCCGTGGATGCCCGATCCCCAGGGCGCCTTCCTGCAGGCCGGCGCCACCGGCGTGTGGCTGTCGGGCCCCGACAAGCTGCCGCTGGGGCGCGAGCCCGTGCCCGATTACTGGCGCTTCGAGCGCCTGCGTTCCTTGCCCTGGGACGGCGTCGACCACGCCTTCGAGGGCTGGAACGGCGCCGCGCGCATCGCCTGGCCGCGCCGCGGTGTTTCCCTGCAGGTGCAGGCCGACATGGATTACTTCATCCTGTACGTGCCGCCCGGGCGCGATTTCTTCTGCTTCGAGCCGGTCGACCATCCGGTGAATGCGCACAACCTGCCGGGCTATCCCGGCCTGACGGTACTCGCGCCGGGCGCCACGCTCGAGCGGCGCTGCGTGTTCCGGGGCTCGGCGCTGTGAGGCGCCTGCTTAGTGGCGTTGTTCGTGGCGTTGTTCGTGGCGCTGCTCGTGCCCTTGCCGGTGGCCTGCTGCTGGCGCTGGCTGCGGCGTCAGCCTCCGCCCAAACGCCGTATAACGCCGAGACCACCTACCGCAAGCTGGTGCGCGATTACCCCTTCATCCGCGTCGCGAGCGCCGCCGCACCGGCGCCGGTCCAGGTGCGCAAGGACCTGGTCTATGCCCAGCGCGGCGAAATGGCGCTGGGGCTCGACCTCTACCTGCCCGGCTCGGCCGGCCAGCCGGCGCCGCTGGTGCTGCTGGTGCACGGCGGCGGCTGGGGCAGCGGCGACCGCACCGAGATGGCGCCGCTGGCCGCACGGCTGGCCGCGCGCGGCTATGCGGCGGCCACCGTCAGCTACCGGCTGTCCGGCCAGGCGCGCTACCCGGCCGCCATCGACGACGTAAAGGAAGCCCTGCGCTGGCTGCGCACGCATGCCGGCGCCTTCGGCCTCGATCCGGCGCGCGTGGCGGTCGCCGGCGGCTCGGCCGGCGGGCAGATCGCGGCCCTGGTCGGGGTGACGAGCCCGGACGCGGTGCGCGCCGTGGTCAACATCGACGGCCTGTCCGACTTCACGTCGCCGGAAGCGCTGCGCCATGAAGATGACCCTGCCAAGAACCCGTCCGCCGCCGGCGCCTGGTTCGGCGGGCGCTATGCGGAGAAAGCCGCACTGTGGCACGACGCATCACCGCTCACCCATGCCGGCAAGGACAGCCCGCCGCTGCTGTTCATCGTCAGCGGCGTGCCGCGCTTCTCAAGCGGCCGCGAGGCGATGACCGACAAGCTCGCGCGGTATGGCGTCCATACCGACACCGTGGCGCTGCCCGGCACGCCGCATTCGTTCTGGCTGTTCGATCCGTGGCTGGCGCCGACGGTGGAGGCGATGAGCGGCTTCCTGGAGCGCGTGCTGGGACCGATGCCGGCACGGGCTCCGTGGTCGCCGGACCTGGGCGACGGCCGCTACCGCAATCCCATCCTGCATGCCGACTATTCGGACCCGGACGTGATTCGCGTCGGCGACACCTATTACATGGTGTCGTCGAGCTTCGCCAACGCGCCGGGCCTGCCGCTGCTGGCATCGAAAGACATGGTCAACTGGGCGCTGCAGGGACATGCCTTGCCGCGCCTGGCGCCGGAAGCGCAATTCGCGGCGCCCCGGCACGGCAAGGGCGTGTGGGCGCCCAGCCTGCGCTTTCACGCCGGCCGCTTCTGGATCTTCTATCCCGACCCGGACCAGGGCGTCTATGTCACCACGGCTACCGACTTTGCCGGCCCCTGGAGCACCCCGCACCTGCTGTTGCCGGGCAAGGGCATCATCGACCCGGCGCCCTTGTGGGACGACGACGGCAAGGCATGGCTGATCCACGCCTGGGCCAGGAGCCGCGCCGGCTTCAACAACGTGCTCACCCTGCGCCGCATGGCGCCGGACGGCCGCAGCCTGCTGGACCGGGAAGGCAGGGTCGTCATCGACGGCAACGCCTTGCCCGGCTACCGCACGCTGGAAGGACCGAAGCTGTACAAGCATGAAGGCTGGTACTACGTGTTCGCACCGGCCGGCGGCGTCGAGCATGGCTGGCAATCGGTGTTCCGTTCGCGCCGCATCGAAGGGCCGTACGTGGCGCGCATCGTGATGGCCCAGGGCGGCACCGACGTCAATGGCCCGCACCAGGGCGCCTGGGTGCGCACGCCGCAGGGCAGCGACTGGTTCTTCCACTTCCAGGACCGCCGCGCCTATGGCCGCGTGGTGCACCTGCAGCCGATGCGCTGGCAGGATGGCTGGCCGCTGATCGGCGAACCGTCGGCCACGCCCGGCGTCGGGCAGCCGGTGCTGGAGCACGTCAAGCCGGTGGCTGGCAGCTTCCCGCAGCAGGTGCCGGTGACGGGCGACGAATTCGATGGCCCGGCCCTCGGCCCGCAGTGGCAATGGGCCGCCAATCCGCAGCCGGGCTGGTATGCGCTCGATGCCCGTCCTGGTCACTTGCGCCTGTTTGCCCAGCCTGAAATGCCGGTGCGCAGCCTGGCATCCTTCCTGACCCAGAAATTCCCGGCGCCGGCGTTCACGGTGACCGCCAGGGTCGAACTGCATGCGCAGCGTAATGGCGATGCGGCCGGTCTCGGCATGATGGGCTTGTCGAGCAGCTGGTTCGGCATCCGCCAAGTCGACGGCCAGCCGCGCGTGGTGAGCGTGCATTGCGGCGCGGAGGGCACGTGCGCACAGGAGGTGGGTGAATCACTGCCGCAGGGCGCGGCCCACCTGCGCATGCAGGTGACGCATGGCGCGATGGTGTCGTTCTCGTACAGTGCCGACGGCCTGCGCTACACACGGCTTGGGTTGCCGTTCGAGGCGGCCATGGGGCGCTGGGTCGGTGCGCAGATCGGCATGTTCGCCACCGGCGCGCCCGGCGCCTGGGCCGACGTCGACCACGTGCGGGTGACGCCCTGAGCGTGTACAGTTGTCACAAGATCGGCCGCCATGTATGCTGCGGCGGCACCCGATACGGGCATCCTTCACGAGAGACTACATTGAACAAACTGCTTTCCTGCTGCGTCATTGGCGCGACCCTCACCTTTGCGCTGGCCGGCTGCAAGCGTGCCGAGACGCCTGCATCCACCGAGGCTTCGGCGCCTGCTCCCGCCGTCGCTTTCCAGAAGATCGACACCGTCGTCGGCACCGGCAAGGAAGCCATCAAGGGCGCTACCGCCGTCGTCAACTACACCGGCTGGCTGTACGAGCCGAACGCCCCGCAGCAGCGCGGCGTGCAGTTCGACTCCTCGGTCGGCCGCTCCCCGTTCAGCTTTAACGTCGGTGGCGGCCAGGTCATCACCGGCTGGGACGAGGGCGTGCCCGGCATGAAGGTCGGCGGCAAGCGCACCCTGATCGTCCCGGCCAGCATGGGCTACGGCGAAGGCGGCGCAGGCCCGATCCCGCCGAACGCCACCCTGGTGTTCGAAGTCGAATTGCTCGACGTGCAATAAAACAGCCGGGGTCAGGTTGAGAGGGTCCGGGATTCATGGACATCCAAATAGTGGACAATATGTCCTTGGAGGATTTACATGACAAATAAGCAGTTGCCATCGAAGCGGGAGATCGTTCCCGCTTCATCGGACTCGACACCTAAACAGCGGGCCACCTTTTCCGACGAGTTCAAGCGCCAGGCCGTAGCACGGT
>NZ_JAJFES010000012.1 GCF_020708045.1 Massilia sp. IC2-278 | reverse complement strand
CATGGCGCCCCTGCCTCCGGCCCCACCGGCTGCCCCGGCTGCCCCTGCCGCACCTGCGGAACCAGCCGTCCCGGCGCCACCTGCGCCACCGCCCCTGCCCGCCATCCCCGACGAACTGCACGCAGCCTGCGCCGGCAAGCAACCCGGCACGCGCCTGAGCCGGACCCTCGCACCGGGTGAAACCATGAGCGGCTTCTGCGAACGCAGCAAAGGGACGATGGTGTTCCGCATGCGCAGCTATCACCGCGAATGACGTGTCCGCCGTGCCGAACCGAACGGCACACTGTTAATAAAATGATTAGAATCGCCCCATCAGCGTGCATTCGGAGATGGCGATGTTCGACATGGATTTGCCTTGGTGGGAGTTCATCGTGCGCGGGGCGGTGGTCTACCTGGTCCTGCTGGTGATGGTGCGCATCTCGGGCCGGCGCACCGTGGGCCAGTTCACGCCCTTCGACCTGCTGGTCGTGATGCTGCTATCGGAAGCGGTGTCGAATTCGCTCTCGGGCGGCGACGATTCCCTGAGCGGCGGCCTGATCATCGCCGCCACCCTGATCGTGCTGAATACGGCCGTGGCGATCATCTCCGCCTATAGCCGCCGCATGTCGGTGCTGCTGGACGGCACGGCGGTGCTGATCGGCCGCGACGGCGTCTTCTTCGACAAGGTGGTGCGCCATTGCCGTATCACGGCCGAAGACCTGGACCAGGCCCTGCGTGCCGCCGGTTGCGAGCGCTCAGACATGCAGTGCGCCTTCCTGGAGGCCGACGGCGAAATCACGATCCAGAAGAAAAAATAAGGACCGTGTACATGTTGTAAAAATGATTCGATTTCAGAGTCGCATGCCCTGTAATCGAATCATATCCAACAGACTTCTCCATTTCCGCACGAGCTAATTGCTCAGCAGCCTTTGCCCATCCGTACCGTGTGTATACCCACGAGCCAACGTGCTAGTTTTTTGCGCAGCGTCACGCCGTGACGCGTTGGTTTCTTTCCTGATCAGGAGGTATACCATGAAACGCAGCTTGTCCATTCTTGCCCTGGCCGCCGCCGCAGCCTGCGCGCCAGCCCTGGCGCAGGCCCAGGACGGCATCATCCGGGCCGTCGCCAGCGGACCAGCCGAAAGCCCGCCGAACGGCTCGCCCGGCTCCAGCGTCGCTACCTTCGACATCGAAGGCAGCATCATGACCGCCGACGTGCCTTTCCGCGACCTGTTGTCCGGCACCACGATGGCCCACATCCACTGCTGCACCACGGCCGCGTTCACCGGCGTGGCGCCGATCGCGATCCCCTTCACCGATTTCCCGCTGGGGGTCACGTCGGGCAGCTACAGCGCATCCTTCGACCTGAGCGACGCCACCATCTATGACCCGGCCTTCCTGGCGGCCTTTGGCGGCACCCCGGCCTCGGCCGGCGCCGCGCTGATCGAGGCCATCGCCTCGAACGAGGCTTATCTCAACATCCACACCTCGCAATACCCGGCCGGCGAAATCCGCGGCTTCCTGGTGGCGGCGCCGATTCCGGAACCGGCCACCTGGGGCATGCTGGGGATGGGCCTGGCCGGCCTGGGGATGATGGCGCGCCGCCGCCGGGCTTAACCGGCTTGAGGAGCACGCCCCTCCCGCTCGGCCAGCATGGCTGACCAGGCGGGAATCGCCGCACGCCAGAAGCTGGCGAGCGAGTCGGGGCGATCCAGAGGCAGGCCGAGGAAGCGCGCGGCATCGAGCAGCGCTTGAATGGCGGCCGGCTCGTCGCCGGGCAGCACAGCGAGCGCGCCGGTCTGTTTCGACAGCTTTTCGCCATCGGCATTGCGCACCACCGGCACGTGCAGGTAGCGCGGCGTCGGCACCCCGAGCAGGGTTTGCAGGTAGATCTGGCGCGCCGTCGAATCGATCAAATCGGCGCCGCGCACGATGTCGGTCACGCCCTGGTCGGCATCGTCGACCACCACCGCCAGTTGATAGGCCCAGTAACCGTCGGCGCGCTTCAGGACGAAGTCGCCCGATTCGCTCGCCAGACGCTGGGTCAGCGTGCCCATGAAACGGTCGGTGAAGGTAATGGCGTCTGCGCCTACGTCGGGCACGCGCAGGCGCAGGCTGCGCATGCCGCGTCCCGGCGCCAGGCCATGGCGGCAGGTGCCCGGATAGATCGCCGCGCCGTCGGGCGCCACGCCCAGGCGCGAATCCTGGATTTCGCGGCGATTGCAGCCGCAGGGGTAGGCGTGCCGGCCGAGCTGTTCTGCCGCGGCTTCGTACAGGGGCTTGCGCCGGCTCTGCCACACGACTTCGCGGTCCGACACCATGCCGAGGGAAGTCAGCAGCGCCAGGATCGCCGTGTCGGCGCCGGCCACGCTGCGGCCTTCGTCGATGTCTTCGATGCGTACCAGCCACTCGCCGTGGTGGGCGCGCGCATCGAGGTAGCTGGCCAGCGCCGCCACCAGCGAACCGGCGTGCAGCGGGCCAGTGGGCGATGGGGCGAAGCGTCCCACATAGGGACGAGGACTAGGACTGGTGTTGCTCACTGTCGTTACCGGATGCATGCTGGAGGGGCATCACAATAACATAGCGCCTGTCAGCGCTTGCTGGTCTTCCAGCCATCCTTGGCCTCGAAATCCTTGATCAGCTTGGTCACCTGGCCGCCGACCTCATTCGGCACCGCCATCGACAGCTGGTAATGCACGATCTCGAAACTGTCGCCCTTGCGCCGCATGATGCCGCTGGCCTGGCACACGCCCATTTGCGTGTCGAGCAGCTCGTCGAACCAGACCATGGAGCCGTCATCGGACGCATACACGTGGCGCTTGATAGCCTTGAAGGCCCAGGCCGATTTGCCCTTGAAATAAGGCCGCGCCCAGGCCTTGAACTCGTCGCGGCGCCAGCGTTCGGTCTTGTCGGTACCGATGTAGATGCCATCCTTGGCGATCTTGTCGAAGTAGACGGGACGCGCGTGCGCCGCATCGTCGTGCCAGCGGTCGACAAAGGCGTCGACCTTGCGCTTCAGGCTGGCATCCGCTTGCGCGGCGAGGGAGCAGAACAGCAGACAGCAGGCGAGCAGCAGGCGTTTCATGGGCGACGTTCCGTTGACTGAAAGTAGCGATTGTACACAGCCATATGCTTGCTGGATTGCCATTTCGGCACGCCCAGCCAACTTCGTGTACATTAGGCAACGTTACGTCTGTCGAGCCGTTCATGCGCCCTTTCGCTACTTGCCTGCTCTGCCTGTCCCTGGCTGCCCGTGCCGAACCGCCGCCTGTGGTCCAGTCCGAATTGCTGCCCACGGCACCGCCTGCGGCACAAGCTGCAACAACGCCGCCACAGCCGGGCGCCACGCTGCGCAGCCGCATCAGCGACGACGCCATCCGCAAGGCGGTCAAGGAAACGCTGGACACCACCTGGGAAAACCCACGCCGCTACGAGAACGACACGATTTCCGCCACGCCCTACGAGAGTTTTGGGCGCGAGTTCTCGGAAGCCAGGGTGCCGGACTGCCTGCACCCGGACGGCCTGAAGCGGCAGCCGACCTTCTTCCTGACCGGCCTGTTCGCCCTGCCCTTCGTTGCCGTGGCCAAGCTGCGCGGCAAGTGTAACTAGTTAGCGGTGCAGTTCGCCCGCGCGCTCGGGCTGGTACACCACCTCGATTACCCGCACCTGGCAAAAGGCGCCGTCCGGCCGCGCCCAGGCGATGCTGTCGCCCGCCTTCAGGCCCAGCAGTGCATTGCCGATCGGCGTGAGCACCGACAGCTTGTCGGCCTCGCCATGCACATCCTTCGGGTAGGCCAGCGTCATCTCGATCGGCTCAGCCGCGTCGTCGAGCACGAAGCGCACGCGCGAATTCATGCTCACCACGTCGGGCGGCATATCTTCGGGTTCCATCAGTTCGGCGCGCGCCAGCTCTTCCAGCAGGGCGGCGCAGTTGTCGGCCTGGGCGGCAGGCAGCGAATCGATCAGCGCCTCCAGGCGCTCCATGTCCAGCGACGATACGACGATGTTCGGTCTCATGTTGTTACTCCTTGTATGGCCGCCTTCAGTGCGGCCGAATGAATGGCCATCGCCCGCGGATCGGGGCGAGGTTCGTTACGATGGAGTGGCTCGGGAGGACGGCCGGCGTGGCGCCAGGCGGATGGTCCTCACCGAGCCCGGGAGAGCCAGGCGATGTCTTTCGCGGACGGCGAAAAGTGGGAAGCGACGGCGCAACGACCAGGCGTGCAGACGCCTCCCTCGTTCAGGGATGAACCGCAATGCATGCATGTGCTGTCAAGGTTCATGGTATGGGTAGGGTGGGTTCTTGAACCCACCGGTTTTTGTATTTTGTAGGGTGGACTCCCGAGTCCACCCTGTACAACACATGAAAACCGATCACGGTTCCCAAGAATAATTTCGAACGCGCATACGGTGTACCGCGTGGACTCGGGAGTCCACCCTACGGAACGGCGCGCAAGGGCCCAGTATAACCACCCTGCCCGTTTCGTCAACGCATGCGGACCGCCAATAAAAAAGCGGGCCGCAGCCCGCTTTTCATGAAACACCGTTCGATTAACGCTTGTCGATCGACGGCACGTCGCGTACCGGCGAACCGACGAACAGCTGGCGCGGACGGCCGATCTTCTGTTCTGGATCGGCAATCATTTCGTTCCACTGCGCAATCCAACCAATCGTACGGGCCATTGCGAAAATACCGGTGAACAGCGAGACCGGGATGCCCAGTGCCGACTGCACGATGCCCGAGTAGAAGTCGACGTTCGGGTACAGCTTGCGCGACACGAAGTATTCGTCTTCCAGAGCGATGCGTTCCAGTTCCATGGCCAGCTTGAACAGCGGGTCGTCTTGCAGGCCCAGTTCTTCCAGCACTTCGTGGCAAGTTTCGCGCATCAGCTTGGCGCGCGGGTCGAAGTTCTTGTACACGCGGTGACCGAAGCCCATCAGCTTCACGCCCGAGTTCTTGTCCTTGACCTTCTCGATGAAGGCAGGGATGTTCTCGACCGAGCCGATTTCCTTCAGCATGGTCAGTGCCGCTTCGTTGGCGCCGCCGTGGGCAGGGCCCCACAGGCAGGCGATACCGGCAGCGATACACGCGAACGGGTTGGCGCCCGACGAGCCGGCCAGGCGGACGGTCGAGGTCGATGCGTTCTGCTCGTGGTCTGCGTGCAGGATCAGGATGCGGTCCAGGGCGCGCACGAGCACGTCGTTGACCTTGTACTCTTCGCACGGGTTCGAGAACATCATGTGCATGAAGTTCGCGCTGTACGACAGGTCGTTGCGTGGGTACACGAACGGCTGGCCGACCGAGTATTTGTAGGCCATGGCGACCAGGGTCGGCATCTTGGCGATCAGGCGGATGGCGGAGATTTCACGCTGTTCCGGATCGTTGATGTCGAGCGAGTCGTGGTAGAACGAAGCCAGCGCGCCGACGGTGCCGACCAGGACCGACATCGGGTGCGCGTCGCGGCGGAAGCCACGGAAGAAGAAGTTCATCTGCTCGTGAATCATCGTGTGACGGGTCACGGTGTTCTCGAACTTGGCTTTCTGCTCGGCGTTCGGCAGTTCGCCGTTCAGCAGCAGGTAGCAGGTTTCCAGGAAGTCGCAGTTGACTGCCAGCTGCTCGATCGGGAAGCCGCGGTACAGCAGCTCGCCCTTGTCGCCGTCGATGTAGGTGATGCTCGAGTTGCACGAGGCAGTCGACATGAAGCCCGGGTCGTACGTGAATTTGCCAGTCTGGCCATACAGCTTGCGGATGTCGATGACGTCCGGGCCGATCGTGCCCTTGTAAATCGGCATGTCGACCGATGGGCTGCCGTCGGAGAACGACAGGGTGGCTTTGGTATCAGAGATATTCATGGCACTTCCTTCTTGGGAGTGGATCTACAAAATGTAAAACGAATACGAAATTCGCTCACGCTTGGCGCAGGCGCGCCACCAGGGCGCGCACGTGCGGCAGGTCGGTTTCGCCCTCGGGCTCGGCGCGGCCCAGCAGCAGGTCCATCAGCGGATTGTCCGCCAGGTCCAGCAGGCGGGTCAGCGCGTCGACTTCCTCGTCGCTCAAGGTTTCCTCATGCGCATCGAGGAAGCGCGTGAGGATCAGGTCGTTTTCGAGCAGGCCACGGCGTGCACGCCAGCGCAGGCGGGCACGGTTGGTCGGGTCGGATTGATGCGCAGCTTGCTGCGGATTGTGCTGTGTTTCCACACTAGAGTCCGTTGTTGGGTCAACACTATACTCCGGCTGCCGGTATTCGGCAGTACCGTACTTTTACTGTATTTATTGCAATACTTTGGACGCAATCAGGCGGAGGATATCCGATTTTTGCGACACGGGACGGACGGTAAGTTGTTCGTCTTGTTGTTTTTACCTACGCGGACGGATGTGTCCGGTTTTGCATGCGTTTTCGGTGTGCATGCGGCGTAATGGTGGGTTCGAGAACCCACCCTACGTAGGGTGGGTACTTGTACCCACCACCGCACGGCCGGCGTTACGGCGCCGGCCGAAACAACAACAAACTTAAATCGCCCGGCGAACCAGCATTTCCTTGATCTTGCCGATCGCCTTGTTCGGATTCAGGCCCTTCGGGCATACGTCCGTGCAATTCATGATCGAGTGGCAGCGGAACAGGCGGTACGGGTCTTCCAGGTTGTCCAGGCGCTCGTTGGTGGCTTCGTCGCGCGAGTCGGCGATGAAGCGGTAGGCTTGCAGCAGGCCGGCCGGACCGACGAACTTGTCCGGGTTCCACCAGAACGACGGGCACGAGGTCGAGCAGCACGCGCACAGGATGCACTCGTACAGGCCGTCGAGTTCTTCACGCTCTTCTGGCGATTGCAGGCGCTCTTTTTCCGGCTTGATCGAGTCGTTGATCAGGAACGGCTTGATCGAGTGATACTGCTTGAAGAAGTTGGTCATGTCGACCACCAGGTCGCGCACCACCGGTAGGCCCGGCAGAGGACGCAGCACGATCGGCTGGGTCAGCTCGTTCAGGTTGGTGGTGCAGGCCAGGCCGTTCTTGCCGTTGATGTTCATCGCGTCCGAACCGCACACGCCTTCGCGGCAGGAGCGGCGCAGGGCCAGCGAGTCGTCGACGTCGGACTTGATGCGCTGCAGTGCGTCGAGCAGCATCTTGTCGGTGTCTTTCAGTTCGACGGTGACGTCTTGCATGTAAGGCTTCGTATCCTTGTCCGGATCGTAGCGGTAGATCTTCAGTTGGACTGTGCGTGCCATTTGTTTGCCTATTCAGTCGGGACAGGACCTGTGCCCTGCCCTCATCAATGATTTGTCGTGGATTAGAAGGTACGTGGCTTCGGTTTGAAGGTATCGACCGTCAGCGGCTTGGTCACGACCGGCTTGTAGTCCAGGCGGTTGCCTTCCGAGAAGAACAGCGTGTGCTTCATCCAGTTTTCGTCGTCGCGCTGCTCGTAGTCGCTGTGGGCGTGGGCGCCGCGCGATTCCTTGCGGGCTGCCGCCGAAACGACGGTCGCTTTCGCCACTTCGATCAGGTTGTCGAGTTCGATCGCTTCGATACGCGCGGTGTTGAACACCTTCGACTTGTCCTTGAACGAGATGTGCTTGCGGCGCTCGTCCAGCTGCATGATTTCCTTGACGCCTTCGTCCATCAGCGCTTGCGTACGGAACACGCCGCAGTGCTTCTGCATGGTCGAGCGGATGGCGTTGGCGACGTCCTGCACGCGCTCGCCGCCGGTCGAGTTCTCGAGGGCGTTCAGGCGGCCCAGGGCGTAGTCGGCGAAGTCCTTCGGCAGCGCGCGGTTGCCCTGCGCCTTCAGGTTCTGGCCGACGATGTGGTTGCCGGCCGCGCGGCCGAAGACCACCAGGTCGAGCAGCGAGTTGGTGCCCAGGCGGTTCGCGCCGTGCACCGAGACGCAGGCGCATTCGCCGATCGCGTACAGGCCGTTGACGATCTTCTGGCCGCCGGTGCCGTCAGGAGCGACGACCTGGCCGTGGATGTTGGTCGGGATGCCGCCCATCTGGTAGTGGATGGTCGGGACGACAGGAATCGGTTCCTTGGTCGCGTCGACGTTGGCGAACTTGTGGCCGATTTCCAGGATCGACGGCAGGCGCTTCTTGATGGTGTCGGCGCCGATGTGACGCAGGTCCAGCAGCACGTGGTCCTTGTTCGGGCCGACGCCGCGGCCTTCCTTGATTTCCTGGTCCATCGAGCGCGAGACGAAGTCGCGTGGCGCCAGATCCTTCAGGGTCGGCGCATAGCGCTCCATGAAGCGTTCGCCGTTCGAGTTGATCAGGATACCGCCCTCGCCGCGCACGCCTTCGGTGATCAGGACGCCCGCGCCGGCCACGCCGGTCGGGTGGAATTGCCAGAACTCCATGTCCTGCAGCGGCAGGCCGGCGCGTGCCGCCATGCCCAGGCCGTCGCCGGTGTTGATGAAGGCGTTGGTCGAAGCGGCGAAGATACGGCCGGCGCCGCCGGTGGCGAAGATGGTGGTCTTCGCTTGCAGCATCATGACGTCGCCGGTTTCCATTTCCAGGGCCACCACGCCGAGCACGTCGCCGTCGCTGTTACGCACCAGGTCGAGGGCTTGCCATTCGACGAAGAAGTGGGTGCGCGAGCGGACGTTGCGCTGGTACAGGGTGTGCAGCAGGGCGTGGCCGGTACGGTCGGCCGCGGCGCAGGCGCGCTGCACCGGCTTTTCGCCGAAGTTGGCGGTGTGGCCGCCGAACGGACGCTGGTAGATGGTGCCGTCGGGATTGCGGTCGAACGGCATGCCGAAGTGTTCGAGCTCGTAGACGACCTTCGGTGCTTCGCGGCACATGAATTCGATGGCGTCCTGGTCGCCCAGGTAGTCCGAACCCTTGACGGTGTCGAACATGTGCCAGTACCAGTCGTCTTCGCTCATGTTGCCGAGCGAGGCGCCGATGCCGCCCTGGGCCGCCACGGTGTGCGAACGGGTCGGGAAGACTTTTGAGAGCACGGCGACGTTCAGGCCGGCTTCGGTCAGTTGCAGTGCGGCGCGCAGGCCGGAACCGCCGGCGCCGACGATGACGACGTCAAATTGGCGGGTAGGGATTGCAGAATTAAATGCTGCCACGATTAAACACTCCAGAGAATTTGCACGGTCCACACGGCATAGGCCAGCAGTGCGAGCACGGTGGCACATTGCAGGAACAGCTTGATGCCGGCGTTCTTGACGTAGTCCATCCAGATGTCACGCAGGCCGACCCACACGTGGTAGAACAGGCCGAAGAAGGTGACTGCCGAGAACAGCTTGAACCATTGGCGCGAGAACAGCGCCGCCCAGCCTTCGTAGGTGAAATTCTGTGCGGTCAGGAAGGTGCCGAGCAGGATGACGGTGTAGACCACCATCAGGATGGCGGTGACGCGTTGCGCCAGCCAGTCGCGCACGCCGTAGTGGGCGCCGACGACGAGGCGGCGCTGGCCGATATTATTCTTGCTTGCCATGATTAGAAGACTCCAAACAGTTTCAGGCCGACGACGACGGTCAGGGCCAGGCTGATCACCAGCACCCAGCGTGCGGTTTTCTGTGCTGCATCCTTGTCCAGGGCCAGGTGGTTATCCATGAACAGGTGGCGGATGCCGGCGGTGAAGTGGTGCAGGTAAGCCCACGACAGACCGAGCAGGATGACCTTGACGAACAGGTTGTCGACGATCCCGGCGAAATGGGCGAAGGAAATCTCCGAGCGCAGGCTTTCCTGCAGCAGGTAGAGCAGGAAAGGCAGCAGCAAGAACATGCCGAATCCGCTGATACGGTGCAGGATCGACACAATCGCCGACGGCGGCTGGCGATACTTCAGCGTAATGTCTCCAATGTTGACATTACGAATCGGCTGTCCCCTCTTTTGCTGCTTTGTTATGGCTTCGGACATACAACACCTCCTTGACTGACAAAATGTGATTAACCCTTAATTTTCGCCGATTTTTTGATCCGCACCAATATCCGTTTCCAGAATATCGGTCAGTCGCGCGGGGAACAGGGTTTTGTTCGGCGCATTCTAAAAACCAACATATTTTAATCGCGTGAAGCGATTGTTGCAGGGCCCGACCTGGGCCTTGCAAATTCCTTCGAAACGCACCCGCCGACCGGTCGAAACGCATCCCGTACGGTGGGCACTCCGTGCCCACGCGGTACGTGCGATGGCGTTCCCGGCCGCTGGTCACATCAAATCCGTTCGCGGCCACGGAACCGTGATCGGGAGCATCTCCCGAGACGCCGCGGGTTGGCCGTTTGCACGATTCGTCCCGGCGTCAACCATGATCCACGTTCCGCGTGGGCACGGGGTGCCCACCTTACGATCGGCATCATCGCCGCCTCGGCCGATACGACAATCACCGGCCGGCGCGAACGTCCTCGACCTTGCTACGACAACTCATTCTGGTAATGATGCTTTGCCGTCGAATACAACCCGCGCCGCAACTCCACCGCCTTGTCTCCATAGGTGAACGACACCCGCTCCGCGCACAGCAGCGGCGTGCCTTCGCTCACCTGTAAATATTCCGCGGCCGCGCTGTCGGCGCCGACCGCGCGGATCTTCTCGGTCGCGCGGATCATGCGCGTGCCGAACTCCGATTCGAACAGGCCATACATCGGCCCCTTGTATTCCACCAGCCGCTCCGCCGTTAGGCCCTTGAACAATTGCCCCGGCAGCCACAGCTCTTCCAGGATCGTCGGCGCGCCATCGAAGGACTGCACGCGCTTGATGTAGACGACCGCGTCGCCCGCCTTCAGCTCGAGCAAACGGGCGACCTCGGCCGGCGCGCGGATGCGCTTGACCTCGATGACGCGGTTGTCGGGATGGTGGGGAACGCCCTCGTCGGGCATCAGTTTCAGGAAGCGGAAGTGGGCGCGTTCTTCATGGTGGGTGGCAACGAAGGTGCCCTTCCCTTGCCGGCGCACGACCAGGTTTTCAGCCGCCAGCTCGTCGATGGCCTTGCGCACCGTGCCCTGGCTGACCTTGAAGCGCGCGGCCAGTTCGACCTCGCTCGGCATCAACTCGCCCGGCTTCCATTCGCCCGCCTGCAGGCTCTGGGTGATCAGCGCCTTGATCTGCTGGTACAGCGGCCGGAACGACGGCGAACCGTTGCCGACTGTGCCGTCGCTGTTCGGGTTGGACGAATGGGGATTCATAGACCGCTATTTCACCACGAAAGCCCTTCCTCGTCCAGTGTACACATGGCAAGGACATGTGTCTTATATAAGACATATGATATCAATTGACAGGTGGAAGTGGCGAGGAATACACTCGCGGTCGATTGGAAGCTTGCCACCCCGCGGGCAGCCTGCTACCGGCAAGGTAAACAGGCCCCGTCCGGCTGCGAGCATCCACTTGAATACTTGCCGCTTTTGGTATCATTGCAGTTTTCCCAAACAGGCGTATTCTCGGCGTCGACCGTTTTCATTCCCACTTTTGGAGATTCATCATGGCTAAAACCCCACTGCGCGTTGCCGTTACCGGCGCGGCCGGCCAGATCGGCTATTCCCTGCTGTTCCGCATCGCCAACGGCGACATGCTGGGCAAGGACCAGCCGGTCATCCTGCAACTGCTGGAAATCGACAACGAAAAGGCACAGAAGGCGCTCAAGGGCGTCATGATGGAAATCGATGACTGCGCATTCCCGCTGCTGGCCGGCATGACCGCCCACTCGGACCCGATGACCGCCTTCAAGGACGTCGACTACGCCCTGCTGGTCGGCGCACGTCCACGCGGCCCTGGCATGGAACGCAAGGACCTGCTGGAAGCGAATGCCCAGATCTTCACCGTGCAAGGCAAGGCGCTCGACGCCGTCGCTTCGCGTGACGTGAAAGTCCTGGTGGTCGGCAACCCAGCCAACACCAATGCCTACATCGCCATGAAGTCGGCTCCTTCGCTGCCAAGCAAGAACTTCACCGCCATGCTGCGCCTGGACCACAACCGCGCCCTGTCGCAAGTCGCTGCGAAAACCGGTAAACCAGTTGCCTCGATCGAGAAGCTGGCCGTCTGGGGCAACCACTCGCCGACCATGTACGCCGACTACCGCTTCGCCACCATCGACGGCCAGTCGGTGAAAGAGCTGATCAACGACGACGTCTGGAACCGCGACACCTTCCTGCCGACCGTCGGCAAGCGCGGCGCCGCCATCATCGAAGCACGCGGCCTGTCGTCGGCAGCCTCGGCAGCCAACGCCGCCATCGACCACATGCACGACTGGCACGTCGGCACCAATGGCAAGTGGACCACCATGGGCATCCCATCGGACGGTTCGTACGGCATCCCGGAAGGCACCATGTTCGGTTTCCCGGTCACCATCGAAAACGGCGAATACTCGATCGTCCAGGGTCTGGAAATCGATGAGTTCTCGCAAGAGCGCATCAACCTCACGCTGAAGGAACTGACCGAAGAGCGTGAAGGCGTGGCCCACCTGCTGGCCTAAGCCCGAGTCGCGGCGCCATGGACCCGGCCAAGCCGACCGTGCGCCGCAGCCGCCGCACCCCTGTCAAGGGGTCGGCGGCTTCGTCGTTTTCCACTCCAGCATCTGCATTACACGAGATACAAGAAACACACATGCATCCTTCCGAGGTTTTATTCCAGGGCAAACGCCAGCCGCTCCTTCTTCCCGCCTGCGATCACTATTGCGGCTCGGAGAAACTGATGCGCAAGTCGATGGCCTTGCAACAAGAGCTTGGTCCCGTCTTCGACATCACCTTCGACTGCGAGGACGGCGCCGCCGCCGGCAACGAAGCCGCGCACGCCCAGCTGGTCGCGGATCTCATCAATAGCGAAGACAACCGCCACAAGCGCATCGGCGCGCGCCTGCACGACATCGACAGCCCCTTCTTCGAATCGGATGTGACGACCATCGTCGGCGCCGCCGCCAGCAACCTGGCCTACGTGGTACTGCCAAAAGCCAACGGCGTGGCCGACGTGCGCCGCGCGCTGGAAATCATCAACCGGGTGGCAGTTCCCGCCGGCCGCGCCGCGCTGCCGGTGCACGTGCTGGTCGAGACCCACGGCGCCCTGCGCGAAGCCTGGGACATCGCCGCCCTGCCCCAGGTCGAGTGCCTGTCGTTCGGCATCATGGACTTCGTCTCCTCGCACTATGGCGCGATTCCGGCCAGCGCGATGCGCACCCCGGGACAGTTTTCGCACCCTTTGGTTGTCCGCGCCAAGCTGGAAATGGTTGCGGCATGTCATGCGCACGGCAAGGTCGCCTCGCATAATGTGACGACCGAAATCAAGGACAGCGCGGTTGTGGCGAATGACGCACAACGCGCTGGGGCTGAATTCGGCTTCACGCGCATGTGGAGCATCCACCCGGACCAGATCAAGCCGATCATCAAGGCGTTCACGCCAAGGCTGTCGGAGGTGAACGAAGCCACCAACATCCTGCAGGAAGCGATGGCGGTAAATTGGGGACCGATCGCTCAGCATGGGCGCTTGCACGACCGCGCCAGCTACCGATATTATTGGACCGTTTTGCAGCGCGCGAAGCTGGCCGGCCTGGCGCTGCCTGAATCCGCGGCGGCAATCGTCAACCAAACGGAAATCCACTAATGGCCACCCCAGTCAAACACCTCCTCGCCGCCGGCACTGTTGCGCTCGCGGCCCTCGGCCTGTGCGCCGCTCCAGCATCGGCAGCCCCTGAAAAGAACCATCCGAAAGCCGCCGATGTTGTAAAAAAGGCGCAAACCAAGAAATCGTCCAAGGGTAAAAAGGCTGCCGCCGTTGCCGCAGCAGGTGCGGGCGCCGCGGTCGCGGCCACCATCGACGAGCCGGAACCGGACATCACCGACACCAAGGTCACCGACTACGCCTGTGAACTGGGCAACGCGATCACGATCTATACGAACGAAAAAGACGATGCGCACATCGCGCTGCGCTGGAAGAAGCGCCTGCACCGCCTGGAGCGCGTGGGCACGACCACCGGCGCGCTGCGCTTCGAGAACAAGAACTACGGTCTGATCTGGATCGGCATCCCGGCCAAGGGCATCCTGCTCGACTCGAAGCTGAACCGCCAGCTGGCCAACGAATGCAAGAACGCGGAGCAGTCCAAGCCGCTGGTGACCGCCGGCCTGGAAGAAAAGAAAGGCTGATGCAAAGTGAAGGCCGGCCCTGTGTCGGCCGATTTCCTTGCTCACGCTGATTATTAGTTTAGTAGCAATAACAAGAGACCCCTACTGAAGGAGAGCTTATGTCTCGCAACACCCTGAACACGCTGAAGGACTTCCCGCTCGCGGGCGGCCAGTCCGGCCAGTTCTATTCGCTGCCGGCACTGGGCGAAAGCCTGGGCGTGAACCTGTCGCGCCTGCCGGTGTCGATCCGTATCGTCCTCGAATCCGTGCTGCGTAACTGCGACGGCAAGAAGGTCACCGAAGAGCACGTTCGCCAGTTGGCGAACTGGGGCGCGACCGCCGAGCGTACCGACGAGATTCCTTTCGTCTTGGCCCGCGTCGTGCTGCAAGACTTCACCGGTGTGCCGCTGCTGGCCGACCTGGCCGCGATGCGTAACGTCGCCGCCAAGACCGGCGCCGATCCGAAGAAGATCGAGCCGCTGGTGCCGGTCGACCTGGTGGTCGACCACTCGGTCACCATCGACCACTTCCGCGAGCCGGGCGCGCTGGACCTGAACATGAAGCTGGAATTCTCGCGCAACAACGAGCGCTACCAGTTCATGAAGTGGGGCATGCAGGCATTCGACACCTTCGGCGTCGTGCCACCGGGCTTCGGCATCGTCCACCAGGTTAACCTGGAATACCTGGCACGTGGCGTCATGAAGAACGGCGACACCTTCTACCCTGACACCCTGGTCGGCACCGACTCGCACACCACCATGATCAACGGCGTCGGCGTCGTCGGCTGGGGCGTGGGCGGTATCGAAGCCGAAGCCGGCATGCTCGGCCAGCCTGTGTACTTCCTGACCCCGGACGTCATCGGCGTGAACCTGAAGGGCAAGCTGCGCGAAGGCTGCACCGCGACCGACCTGGTGCTGACCATCACCGAACTGCTGCGTAAAGAAAAAGTCGTCGGCAAGTTCGTCGAGTTCTTCGGCGAAGGCACCCGTTCGCTGTCGACCACCGACCGCGCCACCATCGGCAACATGGCGCCTGAATACGGCGCGACCATGGGCTTCTTCCCGGTCGACGAAGCAACCGTCGACTACTTCCGCGGCACCGGCCGTACCGAAGAAGAACTGGCTGCCTTCGAGAACTACTACAAGGCCCAGGGCATGTTCGGCATCCCGCAGGAAGGCGAGATCGAGTACACCCGCGTGGTGACCCTCGATTTGTCGACCGTCACCCCATCGCTGGCCGGTCCGAAGCGTCCGCAAGACCGTATCGAACTGGGCCACGTGAAGAACACCTTCACCGAACTGTTCAGCAAGCCAACGACCGAGAACGGCTTCAACAAGTCGGCCGACGACCTGTCGAAAGTCTACGAGACCACCAACGGTGTGCGCGTGAAGAACGGCGACGTCCTGATCGCCGCCATCACCTCGTGCACCAACACCTCGAACCCGAGCGTGCTGCTGGCTGCGGGCCTGCTGGCCAAGAAAGCCGTCGAGCGCGGCCTGACCGTGGCCCCGCACATCAAGTCCTCGCTGGCTCCTGGATCGCGCGTCGTTACCGAGTACCTGACCGCCGCCGGCCTGCTGCCTTACCTGGAAAAGCTGGGCTTCGGCGTGACCGCCTACGGCTGCACCACCTGCATCGGCAACGCCGGCGACCTGACCCCGGAACTGAACGCCGCGATCGTCCAGAACGACATCGTCGCTTCGGCCGTCCTGTCGGGCAACCGTAACTTCGAAGCACGTATCCACCCGAACATCCGTTCGAACTTCCTGGCCTCGCCACCGCTGGTCGTCGCCTACGCGATCGCCGGCAACATGACGCGCGACCTGATGACCGAACCGGTCGGCAAAGACAGCAACGGCGTCGATGTCTACCTGGGCGACATCTGGCCTAGCTCGCAGGAAGTGGGCGAACTGATGCGCTTCGCGATGAACTCGGAAGTCTTCAAGAAGAACTACGCCGACGTCAAGGGCAACCCTGGCGCCCTGTGGGAACGCGTGTCGTCGACCGAAGGCCAAGTGTACAACTGGCCTGAATCGACCTACATCGCCGAACCGCCGTTCTTCAGCGACTTCGAGATGACCCCGAAAGCGGCCGCCACCGGCATCCAGGGCGCGCGCGCACTGGGCGTGTTCGGCGACTCGATCACCACCGACCACATCTCCCCGGCCGGTTCGATCAAGGAAGACGGTCCTGCCGGTAAATGGCTGAAGGATCACGGCGTGCTGAAGGCCGACTTCAACTCCTACGGCTCGCGCCGCGGCAACCACGAGATCATGATGCGCGGCACCTTTGCCAACGTGCGTATCAAGAACAAGATGATCCCGGCCAAGGCCGACGGTTCCGCGGTCGAAGGCGGCATCACCATCCACCAGCCGACCGGCGAACAGATGTCGATCTACGACGCGGCCATGAAGTACGTGGCCGAAGGCACCCCGACCATGGTGTTCGGCGGCGAAGAGTACGGTACCGGCTCGTCGCGCGACTGGGCAGCCAAGGGCACCCAGCTGCTGGGCGTGAAGGCCGTGATCGTACGCTCGTTCGAGCGTATCCACCGCTCGAACCTGGTGGGCATGGGCGTGCTGCCGCTGCAGTTCATCGGCAACGACAGCGTCGAGACCCTGGGCATCACCGGCAAGGAAACCTACGACCTGAAGGGCCTGGAAGGCGAGATCAAGCCACAGCAACAGGCGACCCTGGTGATCCACCGCGAAAACGGCGAATCGCAGGAAGTGCAAGTGCTGCTGCGTATCGACACCCCGATCGAAGTCGACTACTACAAGCATGGCGGCATCCTGCCGTTCGTGCTGCGCCAGCTGCTGGCTGCGTAATACCGCGAACGCGCTAGCGTAAGCCGAGGGCCGGTCCCCGCCAGGGGCCGGCCCTTTTTTCGTCCTGCTTCTGGCTAGGGTGAAATATATTGCAATTAGAACAAACTTAGTTACTGCAGAGATCGGATTTTTTTACACTCTCGACTTGCCACTTCACCCTTGTATTTACAACACCTTGATTAACAAGGATTTCGTGACACAGGTACGGCCCTTGCTTGTACTCGTTCGCGGTGGCGGCACCGCTCAACCACAAGGACGCGATCATGAAACTTCTGAAGAAACTGGCCCTGGGTACTGCATTCGCAGTCTCGATGGGCGCAGCCCAGGCGCAGACAGTACTGAACGATTGGGTATTCAATCCGATTGGTGGTGGCTTCGAAAGCGGACAAACGATCAACGAATATCTGGACGTCAACGGCAATGCCTTCATTTGGCTGGATCCCGAAGGCGACAGCAGCTTCACATTCCGCGAATACGCCGTATTCAATATTACCCAGGCCGATTCGAACGGGCGCCTGTTCCCGATGAATTACCAGGGAGGCAATATCTCTGCTGTCTTTGAAGGCTTCGGCAGCGGCGACTTCAGCGGCGCATTCACGTTCTCGGGCGGCACCATCCGGATGTACCAGAATTCCACTAATAACCAATACGGTGGGACCGACGGCATCTATGGCGCCAACCTCGGCAACCTGATTGCCAGCTTCGACGTGCTGGCAGGCGGCGGCGGCATGGTGGATGCCACGGGCGCCCCAACTGGAAATGGCGACGTTAGCGTATTCGCACGGGCCTCCGCCGGCTCCCTCACCCCAGGCTACTTCTTCAATGCGGACGGCGACGACTTGTCGGACGCGGCCCTCCTGGCATTTGCCTTCACCAATGCAAACGCCGTCGGTGAGCCGGACGGCACGCTGGTAGACGAAGTGGCCTGCGAATTCGCCAATTTCGGTGGACCTGGATGCAGCGGCACCACACCGTATGCAAACGTTCCGGGAGAATATTTCTTCATCGGCGCCAACGGCCAGTTCAAACTTGACGAAGTTGGCGGTGAGGTGCCGGAGCCGGGTTCGCTGGCCCTGTTCGGCATCGCGATGCTGGGCGCCGGCTTCGCGGCGCGCAAACGCAACGGCAAAACTTGAGAGATGGCCGCCGTCGACCGGCGGGCTGACACGCCCGGTTGACGGCCTTTAGCGCGCCCGCGCCGCCGCTTCGCGCAAGACCTGCAGCTGGGCGGCGATCATCGGCTCGTTCGGGTCGTGGCCGGCGCGCGGCACCACCACGAAACGCTTGTGCGGCGCCTCGATGCGGTCGAAATAGCGCCGCGCGACCTCGGGCGAGGACAGGATGTCTTCCTGGCCCATCACGAAATACACGGGCAACGCGAAGCCCGTGCCCAGCCGGTGCAGGTCGTAACGCGAGAACATGCCATCGCCCTTCAGCCCGACGAACTGCAGGAAGGAATAATCTTCGCCGGCTTCGTAGTCGGCCTCGTACTTCGGCGTCGCATAGGCCGGCGCAGGCTTCCACCACGAGGCCGGCGCCGGATCGGTCACCTTGGCCTCGTACTTGCGGTCGATGCGGCGGGCAATGCCGAAGGCACGCGGGTCGCTCCAGGGCGGCGCGCCGAGCGCCTCGAGCTTGCCGATGGCGTCCTGGTCGTTCGCGGCGCGCGCCAGCTGCAGCAGCTTGTTGTACAGCGCCGTTTCGTTTTCCTTGTACGAAATCACCTGCACCGCGCCAATGTAGGCGTCGAACAGCGCCGGTTTCGCATGCGCCATCTGGATGCCCAGCATCGAGCCCCAGGAACTGCCCCAGAGCAGCAGCTTGCGCTTGCCGAGATGGCGCGCGGCGTAGTCGGCCACCGCCAGGCCATCGGCAGTCAAGATCTCCATCGTCAGGGCTTCGTTCTCGGCGGGGCGATTGCGGCCCCAGGTCATGCCGCTGCCGCGCTGGTCCCAATGCACCATGGTGAAGTCCTTTTCCCAGGTAGCGAAGATATTGTGGGCCAAGGGGGTGAGCGGGTTGCCCGGGCCGCCATGGACCATCAACACCACCGGATTGCCGCAGCGCTGGCCCTTGATCGTGACCCATTGCTCAATGCCGTTGATGGCGACGAAGCCCTGCTCGTCGATCGGCTTGGCTGGGTCTTCGCAGGCGGCGCCAGCGAGGATGGGGAGCGACAGCAACAGGACGGACAGCAGCTTCACAAGGCGAGGCATCGGCAACTCCGGCAGGAACGGGAACAGCCATCCTACCGATATCTTTGCATTACAGCAACAAATAAGATACCGGCCTGCCTATCCGGTTTTGATGGAAAAATAATCCATCCCGGTCCAGGTATCTAGCGCGCCGGCGCATGGCATTCGAAGTGCAGGCGGTCATACCATTTGCCATGCAATTCGAAGCTGCGCCGTGAATGACCGAACTGCGTGAAGCCGTTACGTAGCAGCACGCGCGCCGACGCCACGTTCTCCACCCGGCAATCGGCCTCGATCCTGGCCAGGCCCAGCTCGCCGAACGCGATTCCCAGCACCTGCCGCACCGCTTCGCCGGCATATCCTTTGCCGCATTCGGATTCGGCGATCCGGTAGCCCAGCACCGCCGAATGAAAATGCGCGCGCCGCACGTGGCCAAGGTTGACGCGTCCGAGAATGGCGCCCTGCCCGTTCTTCAACAAGTACTGGTAGCCGCGGTCGGCCCGGGCGTCCTCGAGCGCCAGCGCCAGCGCGTCTTCCACCCCGCCCGGCGCGTAATAGCCGGCAGGCCGGCCATTGATGGCCGCCTCGAAAAAGGCGCGGTTGGCGGTTTCGAAGGCGCGCAAAGCCGCGCTGTCGGACGGGGCCAGCGGCATCAGGAAAGTTGGGCTCATCCGTCTATCCTCGCATGCCCATGCCTGTCAAGCAACATTGCCGAGTGTGTCAGCCCGGCCACAGTTTCAATGCAGCATAACTAAAGCTTGCCAATAGATAACGTTTAGTTATGATGGGTTGTCGGTACAAATGACACACGGATGCACTCGATGGCGTAACAAAACATTCAGGGGACAAGAACAATGAAGAAACAAACGCTACAACGCGCGCTGCTGGCTTCCGCAATCCTCGCTGCTTTCGCGCCGGCGCAAGCGCAGGAAACCGAGCCGCTGCAACAGGTGATCGTGCTCGGCTCGCGCACCCAGGCCAAGACCGCGCTCGACACCTCGGTGCCGGTGGGCCTGGTGAACCTGAAGGACATGCAGTCGACCGGCATGCAGGAACTGGGCAAGGTGCTGCAGGACCTCGACCCGTCGTTCAACTTCACCACCACCTTCATCAGCGACGGCACCGACATCATCCGCCCCGCCACGCTGCGCGGCCTCGGCCCCGACCAGTTGCTGGTCCTGATCAACGGCAAGCGCCGCCACCAGCAGGCGCTGGTGAACGTGCAGCAGACCATCGGGCGCGGCTCGGCCGGCACCGACATCAACGCCATTCCCCTGTCCGCCATCCAGAGCATCGAGGTGCTGCGCGACGGCGCCGCGGCCCAGTACGGCTCGGACGCGATTGCCGGCGTCATCAACATCATCCTGAAGAAAGGCGCGGACCTCGGCCAGTTCAGCGCCAACGTCGGCACCACCGATGAAGGCGACGGCGACACCTATTCGGCCAGCATCCACAAGGGCTTCGCGCTCGGCGCCGACGGCGGCTACCTCAACCTGTCGCTCGAAGGCCGCAAGCGCAACGAGACCAACCGCGCCGGCGTCGACACCCTGCGCGTCGATCCGCCGCGCGTGACCCAGCGCATCGGCGACAGCAATGCCAAGGATGCCTACCTGTGGCTGAACGCGGCGCTGCCGGTGCGCTCGAACGGCGGCGAGTTCTACGTGTTCGGTGGCGCCTCGAAGCGCAAGGGCGACTCCGGCGGCTTTTTCCGCCCTGCCGAGGATGCGCGCACCGTGCCCGAAATCTATCCGAACGGCTTCTTGCCGAACATCGTCACCACGGTCAAGGATGCGTCGTTGGCCCTCGGCTATCGTCACGAGCTGGGCAATGAGTGGAGCATGGATGCGAGCGTGAACCATGGCCGCAGCGAGCTCGACTTCCACGAGCGCAACTCGATCAACGTCAGCTACTACTACGAAGACAACCGCCGCGAATCGCCGACCGAGGCCGACACCGGCGCCCTGAAATTCAACCAGACCACCTTCAACCTCGACTTCAAGGGTCCGGTGCAGGTGGGCGGCGCGCCGCTGTACGTGGCCACCGGTTTCGAATGGCGGCGCGACGGCTACGAGATCGTGGCCGGCGACCCGGTCTCCTACCAGTACGGCCGCACCAACAATCCAACCAAGCTCATCCTCGACCGTTTCGGCGGCATCGCGGCCTCCGGCATCCAGGGCTTCCCCGGCTACACGCCGTCGAACGAAGTCGACGATGCCCGCCACAACATCGCGCTTTACCTCGATCTCGAACGCAAGTTCGGCGAGCAGGTGAACGTCGGTGCGGCCGTGCGCCACGAACGCTATTCCGACTTCGGCTCGACCACCACCGGCAAGCTGAGCGCGCGCTGGGACCCGTCGCCGACCGTCGGCGTGCGCGGCAGCGTCTCCACGGGCTTCCGCGCCCCGGGCGTGCAACAGAAATTCTACAGCTCGGTCTCGACCAACCTGAACCAGGACGGCACGCTGACGGAAACCCTGACCGCGCGCGAGAGCAGCGCCGTGACCCAGGCCTTCGGCATCTCGCCGCTGAAGGAAGAAAAATCGAAGAATGCCAGCATCGGCCTGATCCTGCGCCCGAGCAAGAACTTCTCAGTCACGGCCGACCTGTACCGAACCGACATCGACGACCGCATCGTCTTCTCGAGCGTCCTGCAGGCCGAAGACGGCGCCTGTGTCGATCCGGTGCGCTGCCCGATCGGCGCGCTGCTGGTACCGCTGCGCGTGGGCCAGGCCCAGTTCTTCACGAACGCCATCGACACCAGCACCGACGGCTTCGACCTGACGGCCCAGCACACCACGCGCAACGCGGGCTCGACCCTGGTGCTGTCCGGCCAGCTGGGCTTCAACAAGACCAAGGTGAAGGACCGCCATTCGCAATCGCCGGTGCTGACGGGCGAACAGCTGTTCGACAACGCGCAGGTGGTGCTGATCGAACGCGGCCAGCCGCGCCAGCACCACGTGGTGGCGGCCGACTACACGACCGGCCCCTGGAACGTCACCGGCCGCGCCAACTACTTCGGCAAGGTGCAGGGCCAGGGCTTCACGCCGGACGTGCAGACCTGGGACGCGAAATGGATCGTCGACCTGACCGCGCGCTATTCGTTCAGCAAGGCGCTGAGCGTGTCGGCCGGCATCAACAATCTGTTCGATACCTACCCGACGCGCTGGCAAGCCTCCGACACCAACCCCTTCCCGGCGATGGGCTTTACCCACTGCTGGGAAACCTGCCCGTTCGGCATCAATGGGCGCTCGATGTATGCCCGGGTCGATTATTCGTTCTGATGTAGGGGTGTAGCCGGGCCGGGGAAGACTGGGGAAGGCATCAGAACGCCCTCTGGCAAGCTGTCTCGTTTAGGGTGGAAATCCTGTCGCATCCTGTCTTTTTTTGTCGCGTTATTTTCCGAGACAAAACGAGGCAGAATGCGACACGATGCACAGGCTGAACGAGACAGGATTTCAGAGGGGCGCGGCAAAGCCTCCCCGTCCTCTCCTGCCGAGTGGTTTAACTCAAAATAATTGCTCTGGCGGCCGCAACGCCTGCTAGGCGCGGTTTGCTTCCGGCAGTCCGCCGCCGCCGCCCGGCGCCTTCCTGCCAAACCGCTCCTTGCCGGCAGAGCGCCGCATCGTCAGACTTCGGCCCACATCCTGAGCAGGTTGTGATAATGCCCGGTCAGCCCGACCGTGGCATCCGACTCGCCATGGGCGCCGCGCAGCGCCTGGATGTTGGTGTCGAGCTCGAACAGCATCGCACGCTTGCCGTCGTCGCGCACCATGCTCTGGGTCCAGAGGAAGGAAGCGACCCGCTCGCCGCGCGTCACCGGCAGCACCTGGTGCACGCTGCCCGAGGGATACACGATCGCATCCCCCGCAGGCAATTTCACCTCGTGCGTACCGTAGGCATCGACCACCACCAGCTCGCCGCCGTCGTACTCGTCCGGGTCGCTCAGGAACACCGTGGTCGACACGTCCGCGCGCAAGGCCGGCATGCCCGGGCGCTGGGCGCGGATGGCGCCGTCCACGTGCAGGCCGTAGTGCTCGCCGCCGCCGTAGCTGTTGAAATACGGCGCCAGGATGCGCAGCGGCAGCACCGAGGAAAAGAACAGCGGATTGGCCATCAGCGCCGCGCTGACCGCGTTCCCCAGCTCCACAGCCAGCGGCGAACCCTCGGCCAGCTGGCGGTTGCGTTTGACTTGCGCGCCCTGGGCGCCGACGCTGGCGCGGCCGTCGACCCAGTCGGTGTCGTTCAAGCGTTGGCGCATCTGCGCCACCTGCTCCCGGCTCAGGACGCCGGGGATATGCACCATCATGCTCGTATTCCTTTTCTAGAAAACAAAACGGCCCTCCCCGCCGCCAGCAAGGAGGGCCGCGTGCACCATGCCCGTCTTAGAACTTCAGGTTGGCGGTCAGGGTTGCCGAACGGCCGGCGCCGACGCCCGCGTAGTGCGGCGACGACACGCGGTCGAAGTAGACCTTGTCGCCCAGGTTCTGCACGTTCAGCTGGAACGATACGTTCTTGTTCAGCACATAGCTGGCCATGGCGTCGAAGCGGGTGTAGCTCGGCGCGTACTTCGTGTTGTTGACGTTGGCATACACGCGGTCGACGTAGTTCATGCCGACGCCGGCGGTGATGTTCTTGCCGAAGGCATAGGACGTCCACAGCGAGGCCGCGTTCTTCGGCGTGGTCGGGAAGGCGTTGCCGTTGTACGGCGAGGCGCTCCAGACCGGCGCGGCGGCGGTGCCGGTGTTCACGAAACCATTGTCCTCGACCGTGGCATCCAGGTAGGTGTAGCCACCAAACACTTGCCATGCATTCGACAACTTGCCCGAGAAGCCCAGCTCGACGCCTTTCAGTTCCTTCTTGCCGACGTTTTGCGTGCTGCCGTCCGGCGCCGTCACGCGCCCGTTGTTCATCTTGCTCTGGAAGATGGCGGCGTTCAGCGACAGGCGGTTGTTCAGCACTTCCCACTTCGTGCCCAGCTCGAGGTTCTTGCTGGTCTGCGGCTCCAGGTTCTGGATCGCTACCGTCAGGCCATCGAGGCCGTCGCCGCCATCGTTGCCCGGCGGCGTGGCCGAGGTGGCATACGACAGGTAGATGCTGCCGTTGGTCACCGGCTTGAACACCAGGCCGGCCTGGTAGGTGTCGAAGCTGCTGTCGACGCGGGCACGCGAAGCCGGCGCATTGCTCACGTTCAGTTCGCTCGAGAAGTCGTCCCAGCGGGCGCCCAGGTTCAGCAGCCACTGCGGATTGAACTCGATGGTGTCGAAGCCGTAGACGGCGCGGGTGCGGGTTTCGATGTCGGTGCGGGCCGGCGACAGGGTGCGCGTCGTCACCCATGGGTCGTAGGGATTCGGGTTGTTCAGCGGCGCGCAGTTGTAGCCGGTGGCCGCACCCGAGGTCGCGCAGACGGTGTTGTTGGTCAGCAGGTTGTTGGTGCCCGGCGTGAACACGTAGCTGCCGCGCTCGGTCGTTTCGCGGTTGAACTCGACGCCCACGTTGTAGCTGTGCTTGATGCCGGCAGTGGTCAGCTTGCCCGACAGGCTGGTGGCATTCGCCGCCGTCTCGGTATCGGTGACGCGGGTGTTGGTGCGGCGCCAGACGGTGCCGTACAGCAGGACGTTACCCTTGGAATCGTCGGGCTGGGTCCAGACGTAGTCGTTCTTCGTCTTGCCGTAGCGCGTGACGTTGCGCAGCACCAGGCCGCCGCCGAAGTCGTGGCGCAGGTCGACGGTGCCGATATCGGTCTTCGTGTCGCGGAAGTCGCGGTTGACCAGGCCGTAGAAGGTCGACCGGTCGACGCTGACCGGCGTGCCGTTGCCGTTCAGGCGCACGTTGGCGCCGCTCGAGAACGGGTTGTTGAACGGGATGCCGGTGTCCGGGATTTCGCTCGTCTTCAGGTGGTAATAGCTGAGGATCGCCTTGGTCGGACCGTTCAGGCCGAAGGTGACGGTTGGCGCGATGCCCCAGCGGTCGCCGCCGACCACGTCGCGGCCGGCCACGTTGTTTTCGTGGGCCATCACGTTCAGGCGGAAGGCGATGTCGTTGCTGATGGTGCGGTTCAGGTCGCCCGTGACGCGGCGGTAGTCATGGCTGCCCACACCCACGGTGGCGTTCGAGAAGTTCTCGAGCTGGGCCGATTTGCTGACCAGGTTGATGCCACCGCCGGCCGAGGAGCGTCCGCCGTAGGCCGAGTTCGGGCCCTTGACGACTTCCACCTGCTCCAGGTTGAAGATCTCGCGCGACTGCGAACCGGCGTCGCGGATGCCGTCGACATAGGTGTCGGTCTGGGCGTTGTAGCCGCGGATGAAGACGTTGTCGCCGACCGGGTTGCCGCCTTCGCCGGCACCGATGGTGATGCCCGGCACGGTGCGCAGCGCGTCGGCCAGCGACACGGCGGCGGTTTGCGCGATCACTTCCTGGCCGATCACGGTCACCGACTTCGGCGTGTCCAGCAGCGGCGCAGTGAATTTGTCCGAGCTCGAGACTACCGGGGCCTGGACGTCGCGGCGGTTGACGCCGGTGACTTCGACCACCGGCACTGCCGGGTCGATGTCCTTGTGGCCGGTATCGGCCAGGGCCGCCGGCGCGCCCAGCGTGGCCAGCACGGCCAGGGCGGAACCGGTGAGAACGGGAGCGTTGCGTACGTGCTTGCGGCTGCGGATAAAGGGAGTGGTGGTCTGGCCTGCTGGCGCTGCTTTGTTATTCATGTCGTCGGGTCGTTTTTGTTATCGCTATGTCGTCGCTGGACGCGAGTCATACGTAAATATAATGAGAACGATTCGCATTATGATTTTTATCGCAGTGTTTGGCAAGGCGGGAGGATGGCTTACCCGTATTTCTACGGTAGCGAACGCGGAAGGACGTGCGCTTTTCGCCACAACTGTTGAGATAGAACGCTGGCACTCCACACTCGGCGGCGCTGAACCGTTGTGTTCATGGCATGTGGCCGAATCAACTACAATACCGGAGATATGGGTTTATCATGACCCCCTTGGACTTTCGATCCTCACCCATTTAAACAAGAGACTCCCTAGCGCCATGCGTCGTCCTTCCAAAGATTCATCCAACAAACTCTCCGCAGAAAGCCAGCGTCTCTCCAGCATTGCCCAGGCCATCGTGCAGTCCGCCAGCCGCGTCGAAGAACGGATTTGGGAAAAGCAACTGGACACGCAACTGCAAAAACTGCTCAAGACCAATCACCAGGACAGCATCGACGCCGCACTCAACGCCTTGTTCAAGGACGAGCTTGCCGCCTACGACGTGCTGATGGATGGCGTCGAGGCGGTCAGCGAATCGTCGACGATGGTCGAGCAGCAGGACGGGGCCGAGGTCACCTGGCAGGCCCTGCTGGTGGCCGCGCCCATCCTGGCCTGGACCCGCTTTTCCATCGGCTCGGGCACGATCCCGCCGGAACTTTTGACCACGCTCCAGGCGCACTTCTCGGCCCACCTGCTGGCCGAGGGCGCGCGCGCGGCCATGGCGCCGACGCTGTACGCCATCGACCAGCTGCCGCGCACCCATGCCGAGACCTATGGCTTGACCCACAAGCTGGCCGCGGCCGCGCACAAGGGCGGCAGCGTCAAGCCGGCCGTGCGCGCCCCGGACACCGCGCCCTTCCTGGCCGACACGCGCTACCTGCTGGTGGCCATCGTCGCCCCGGCCGGCGCCCCGCTGTTCCGCTGGCAGGAAGCCCAGCACCAGCTGAACTTCGCCACCGAGCGCAACAATGCATTGAGCGCCTGGCGCGACCAGGCCACCGCCAACGTGGCGCGCCTGCTGCCGGGCTGCGGCGTCGAGCTGCTGCTGCCGGAGGCGTATTACGTGGCCTGCCGCGAAGCCGATAAACTGATCCGCCCGGTGTCGATCCGCGCCGCCGTTCACTACCTGACGAATACCCTCGACCTCGAACCGTCCGACCTGCGTGCCGTGATCGCCGGCTTCGGCGAGGAAGCGGCCGATGGCCAGGTCGACGAATACCGCGTCGGCTTCACGCTGCGCCAGAGCCCGGAAGTGGTGTACGGCATCGTCTGGCCGCTGTATGGCCAGGAAGACGAGGAAGGCACGCCGATGGAAGGCGGTTTCGGCGGCGCCCTGCCACCTCCGCTGACCCCGGTCAACGAAATCATCGCCTACCTGAACGAAGCCGGCGTCACCCACGTCAAACGCATCAACGAACGCTACGTGGTCGAGTATTGCGACGACTGCGGCGCGCCGCTGTTTGCCGATCCGTCGGGCGAACTGGTGCATGCCGAAATGCCGGAAGACACCCCTGCCGGCAGCGAGCACTTCCACTAAAACGCCGGTCCGGAAATGCGTTCGCCCGCTACTGCCTCGAAGGCGGTAGCGGGCGATGTTTTTTGCGCGCGGTTCTGGCTTAGCGAATCGCCGCGATCACGCGCTTGGTGAACTCGGCCGGGTTGCCCGCATGCCAGCGCCACACCACCACCAGGTCGTGGTCCGGCGAGACGACGATCGTGTTGCTGCCCGCGCCCAGCGCCGCGTAGGCATTCGCCGGCAGGCCCGGCAGATTCTTGCCTTTCGTGTTCAGCCACCACAGGTAGCCGTAGTCGGGGCCGTTGGCGCTCGGCGCCAGGGCTTCTTTCACGTAGGCCGCCGGCAGCACGGCGCGGCCATTCCACTGCCCGCCGCGCAGCCACAGGTAGCCGAAGCGCGCCATGTCCCAGGAATTGATCCACATGCCGCCGCCCCAGCGCGTGCCGCCGCTCACCGAGGGCGCCAGCTTGCCGTTCAGCTCGACGTAGCTGTTGGTGTAAGGCACCCACTTCCAGGTGTTCGAGGCGCCGATCGGGGCCATGACCTGTTCCTGGAACACTTCCGGCACCGGCTTGTCGAACACGCGCAGCAGCGACAGCGCGAAGCGGTTGATGCGCACGTCGTTGTACTCGTAGTGCGTGCCCGGCGCCGCCAGGGCACGCGGCTTGCGTTCGCCCGCGCCGAATTCTTCCTTGCCGACGAAGTCGGCATTCTTGCCCCACAGGCTGCCTTCCCACTCGGTTTCCTGTTGCAGGTGCTGCTTCCAGGTCACCTGGGCATTGCGCGCCGAGGCGTAGCCGCCGTCGTTTACGCGCCTGGCCACCGGCTCGTCGAGCGGGCCGATGCGGCCATCGCGCACGGCCACGCCGGCCACCGTCGACAGCATGCTCTTCGCCACCGAATAAGTCGGATCGACGAACTGCGTGTCGCCGAACTCGGCCACCACATAGCCCTTGTAGATCACCACGCCGTTGGTGTGGGCGCGGCGCGTCGGCATCGAACCGAGGCGCTTGCCGAAAGTCTTGTCCTGGTCGGAAAAGTCGAGCGCGCGTTCGGTTTCGTGCGTCTGCGCATACTGGACCGCCGCGGCCAGCGCCGCCGGGTCCATGCCGAGTTCGGCTGGTGTCTTGCGGGCCCACTCGCCCGCCGGCGGGAAATAGGCAGGCTTGTCCGCCGGCTTGTCGGCAGCTCCGGCAAGCGCCGGCAGCAACAAGGCGAGTCCAAGGGCGAGCGCAGTGCGCCGGGTCAACATGGTCATGCCGGGTCCTTCCATTGCGAATAAGGATGGGAAATCAGTCGGGAGTTGAAATAGCGCGCGTCGCCGGTCACTTCGCGGCCGATCCAGTCGGGCTTCTCGAAGGCTTCGTCCTCGGAGCCCAGCTCGATCTCGGCCACCACCAGGCCGGCATTCGCTCCCAGGAATTCGTCGACTTCCCAGGTATGCGGCCCGCTGGCGATGCGGTGGCGGACTTTCTCGACCAGCGGCTGCTGGCACAGGCCGTCGAGCAGTTCGGCGGCCTCAAGCACGGGAATCGGGTATTCCCACTCGCCGCGGCTGGCGCCCACGCTCTTGCCCTTGATGGTGATAAAAGCCTGCTCGCCATCGATACGTACGCGCACGGTGCGCGCGGCGTCAAGGCTGAGGTAGCCCTGGCGCAGCAGGGTCGATTTCCCCAGCGTGCGCCAGGCGTCGCCTTGGACCAGGAACTTGCGCTCGATCTCGACGCCCATCTGCTTAGTCCAGCGTCTGCAGGATAGGCTGCAGGATCGCCGCGCCCAGGGCCGCGCTGCGTGCACCGTTCCAGCCGGTATGCGGGTTCGGCAAATCGGCGTTGTCCTTGAACGGCATCTCCAGGGTCAGCGACAGGCACTTGAAGGTGTGGCCGATGTACTTCGAGGCCAGGGTCAGCAGTTCCTCGTTGTACTTGCTGGCCGCGTAGCCGTACACGTTCTGGAAGTCCGGGCTGGCGGCCATGTAGCGCTGCACGAAGGCGTCCTGGCGCGCCTGGCGCTCCGGTCCGAAGTCGGACAGCATCTCGTTGCCGGCCACGAAGTTGTACGGCAGTGCCTCGTCGCCATGGATGTCGAAGAACATGTCGACGCCGGTCTCGTGGATTTTGTTCTTCACGCACAGCACTTCCGGGCTGCGTTCCGGCGTCGGGGTCATCCACTCGCGGTTCAGGTTGGCGCCGGCGGCGTTCGTGCGCAAATTGCCGCGCACCGAGCCGTCCGGGTTCATGTTCGGCACGATGTAGAACACGGCGCGCTGCAGCAGCTTGCGCGCGACCGGGTTGGCGTCGTCGAGCAGCGCATCCATCATGCCCTCCACGTACCACTCGGCCATGGTTTCGCCCGGGTGCTGGCGGGCGATGACCCAGATCTTTTTCTCGGCGTTCGGGTTGCCGATCACGACCAGGTTCATGTCGCGGCCGTCGACCGTAGTGCCGATGTCGAGCACGCGCGCGATCGGGTTCTCGGCGACTTCGCCCAGCAGGCGCAGATGGCGTTCCCAAGTGTAGGGCTCGAAGTAGGCGTAGTAGACGCTGTCGAGTTCAGGGGTGTGGTTGACGGTCAT
Source organism: Massilia sp. IC2-278 (assembly GCF_020708045.1). Lineage (GTDB taxonomy): Bacteria > Pseudomonadota > Gammaproteobacteria > Burkholderiales > Burkholderiaceae_D > Telluria. Next base: position 112,816 of record NZ_JAJFES010000012.1, on the reverse strand, counting down.
GACCTGGCCGTCGAAGCTGGTGGGCACGCGGAACCAGTTCTCGGTGTCGTAGCTGGCCGCCACCTGGTAATCCTCGAAGCCCTTCGGGTAGGTAGCCTGCCCGGCATTCAGGAAACGGATCGTGCAGGCCTGGCCGCGCGCGCCTTGCAGGCGGAAGTGGAACCACTGATGGATGTCCGCGTTGTTGTCGCGGCGCAGGTTCAAATCGATCTGTTTCGCGTTCTCGGCTGACACCACCTCGATGGCGCCGGAGTCGAAATGCTGGCTGATTTTAATAGGCATGGCTGATCCCTTTTTGGCCCGTTCACAAAGTGGAGCATGATACTGGATTCGGCAGCGCCATGCCCTCTCCTGCCGAGCAGCAGCAGTGGCGGCAGCAGAAACGCGCGGTCGGCCTGCTTATGCGTCGAGGTCGATCAGCTCGCGGCTGTACATGATCAGGATCTGGCGCATCAGTTCGACGTTGCCGCGGTCGAGCACCAGCACCAGGTCGGGCTTGCGGTCGAGGTTGAACTGCATGCGCAGCTTGCCCGGCAGTTCGCGGCAATTCAGGCTGATGACGCGCGGGTTGTTCGGGTTTTCCCAGTCGAACTGGGTGATTTGCGGCGGCGCCGGCGGCGGCTGCAGGGTCGGGTCCTGGTTCACCGGCAGGTGCTTGTTCAGCCAGAACACGATACTGGCGGGAATATGCAGGGCAACGTCGCTGGCGCCGTGGGCGGAAAATTTCGCGAGCAGCGAATTGCCCACGCGATCGCAGGACATGGACATGCTCTTGACTTGACGAATGACCGCTTCTTTCACGACGAGGTTCCTCAGGTTGGGTTGATTTGCTTGGAAAAAGGCGCAGCGATTCTACCTGATCCCATCGTCGAATTGTGTGTATTCAGAAACTATCCAGGAAAGAAAACGGGGAGCACGCAGCTCCCCGTTCCCCTCCATCACCCATGTGTTTGCCAACCGCCCGATCGGCGGCTGGAGATGCGTAGCCTCATCGCTGCCGCGCGCTTACTTCGTGCTGCGGCTCTTCGACGACGTACGCGAGCCGCTGGCCGAACCGGCGCTGGCGGACTGGCGGTTGCCGTGGCTCATGCTGCCTGCACGGCGTGCTTCTTCCGAAGTGAATTCGTGTGCGGTGCCTTTCTGGTGCGCTGCCTTGCCTCCCTGGCTGGCGATTTCGCGTTGGCGTGCCGGATCCATCGAAGCGAAGCCGCGGTTGCGGGTGCCGCTGCTCTGGCTGTTGGACTGGTTGCCGCCCTGTTTGTTACCTTGATTGCTCGAAGCCATGATCGTGTTCTCCCTGTTCACTTGTGGAAACCGCCGCGTCCTGCGGCAGGCTACCGCCCAGTCCCATCCGCCAACGCCGATGAGTGTTCGGTTGAAACCATCTTAGGCAGGGCGATTGGATGAGGGTATAGGACGTTTTCAGATGACTTTGTAGGACGACACGCAAGAGAAAATGCACTTACGAAAGGTAGTGTCAATAGGCAAAAATGCCCATCAGTTGTAGTCCTACACACTACCGCAACGTCTTCCTATACTGGACATCGGACAGCGCGCGCATCATGGCAGAATCAGGCGGCGCCAGCGGCGAACGGCCGGGCGGCCGCGCCAGCAACCAGTCTTGTGAAAGGAAACGTCATGGACGCGAATCAACGCAGCGAAATGAACAACCAGACCAATAACGGCGGCAACGAAAAGTGGAACGCGAATGCCAAGGGCAAGACCGCTCCCGACGCCCCGCTTGACCACACCTATCCGCAAGGCGCCTCGCAGCAGCAGGGCCGCCAGGGCATCGACCAGATGGGTACCCAGCAAAGCGGCATGGGCCACGGCCCCTGGACCGAGGAAAGCAGCCGCTGGGACCTGCCGGGCGGCTCGATGCAGACCCAGCAGAGCGGCGGCAGCGGCCCGACGCAAAGCATCACCGACAGCCACCAGCGCCAGATGGAACAGCGTTCCCAGGCCTATGGCCAGATCGAGCAGCCGGTCGGCGGCCGTTCCGGCGACAGCGGCACCGACCTCCTGCACCGCGAGGGCCAGCATGCCGGGAATACCCAGGCGACCGAGCGCATGAATCCACAGGATGCGCGCCAGCCCGAACTGCAGGGCGGCTCGCTCGGCCACCACCATGGCGCCGCCCAGCCGGTGTACGGCAGCCAGTCGATGCAGTCGGGGCAGCAAGCCCAATCGGCGCAAATGGCATCGGCCCAGCAAGGCAACAGCCAGCGTGAAGAAGCCTTGCCGCGCTCGCCTGCTCGGGAAAGGCAGGACAGCACCGACCGCGCCGGCTCGCAGACCGGCGAACAGGGCCGCGAACAGGGCGCCGACGTGCACCAGTCGAACGACGTCGCCGGCGGCCTGCCGCGCAGCCCGGGCAACGCAGGGCCGCGTACCGAAAACCAGGAATGGCAGCCCGGCGCCAGCATGAAGGACGAACCGAATCCGGTGCACCAGTCGAACGATGCCGCCGGTGGCTACCCGAAGAGCCCGGCCGGCGCCAACCGCCTGGCAGGCGACCGCAAGATGGACGACGACACCGGGTTCTCGCGCAAGTAATCGCCCGTATTCACCAGCTCCCATAAGCCCTGGCTTCGGCCGGGGACCTTGACCGGCTACCGCAAGGTGGCCGGTTTTTTTTAAACTCTTGCGATGTGCGTGGACTATCGGCAGTAAGGTTTCATGCATTCGGAATCAATGCTGAGCCAGCAAATCCACGCGCCCGATGTAGGACTAATCTTTCTCCATCAAGGAAATTTTGTGAAATGATTTAAGACGGTTTCAAGCATGGAAGCACACCCGAATGGCGGATTGACACAACAGTGTTGGGTGTTCCTGGCGACGTCGGCACTTGATTCAGATTCAGAACACACCATCACGCAGGAACTCGACCGTTTGTTGGGGAATCGAACCACCCTGATTATTGCGCACCGCCCGTCCACCATCGTCAACGCCGACCTCATCGTCGTCATGGACCGCGGGCGCCAACACAGGGAGGCGAGCATGCAAGAAGCGAACAGGGAGACTGTCGGCACCGGCCTCGGGCCGCCGCTCGGGCTGGCCTTCAGCGTATCGGTGGTCGTGCCCACCTGCGGCCGCATGGACCTGCTCGACCGCTGCCTCGACGCCCTCACCCGCCAGACCCTGCCGGGCGGCGCCTTCGAGATCATCATCGTCGACGACGAGCCCAACCACAACACCCTGCACCTGGTGGCCGGCTGGCGCGCCCGCACGCTCGACCGCGGCCCGCGCCTGGTGTATGTCGCCAATTCCGGCCAGCACGGCCCGGCAGCGGCGCGCAACCTCGGCTGGCGCGCGGCCCAGGCCTCCATCATCGCCTTTACCGACGACGACACCGTGCCCTCGCCCACCTGGCTGGCCCAGGGCCTGGCCGCCTTCGGCGAGCACGTCGACGTCCTCTGCGGGCGCGTGGAAATGCCGCTGCCGGCCACGCCCACCGATTACCAGCGCACCGCGCGCCAGCTCGAAACCGCCGAGTTCGTGGCCGCCAACTGCTTCTGCCGCAAGAGCATCCTCGAACGCCTGGACGGCTTCGACGAGCGCTTCACCGAACCCTGCCGCGAGGATTCCGACCTGCACTTCCGCCTGCTCGGCATCGAGGCGCGCATCGTGCGGGCGCCGCAGGCGCTGGTGGTGCATCCGCTGCGCCCGGCCCCCTGGGGCGTGAGCCTGCTGCACACGCGGCGCGCGGTGTTCGACGCCCTGCTCTACAAGAAGCATCCCGGCCTGTACCGCGCCAAGGTGGAACCGGCGCCGCGCTGGGACCATTACCTCGCTGTGGCGGCCCTGCTGCTGGCCCTGGCCGGCTGGTGGGCGGGCAGCGCGGCCGTGTTCGGCGCGGCCGGCCTGGCCTGGCTGGGGCTCACCGCGCGCCTGTGCCTGCAGCGCCTGCGCGGGACCGCGAAAACCGCATCCCATATCGCCGAGATGATCGTTACCTCGGCCCTCATTCCTCCGCTGGCGGTGTTCTGGCGCCTGGCCGGAGCCGTCCGTTACCGCGTCCGCTTCACCTGAGGTGTCTATGCGCCGACTCAAGGTCCTGACCTGGCATACCCACGGCAGCTATCTGTACTACCTGTCGCAGGCGCCACACGACTTCTACGTCCTCTCCAAGCCGGGCCGCCCGCCCGGCTACGGCGGCCGTTGCGGCCACATGCCCTGGGGCGACAACGTGCACGACCTGCCGGTGGCGCAGGTGCGCGCCCAGGAATTCGACTGCATCCTGTTCCAGGACGACCACCAATGGGAAAAGGACCAGTACGCCTTCCTCACGCCCGCCCAGCGCGCGCTGCCGCGCATCTACCTCGAACACGATCCGCCGCGCGCCCACCCCACCGATACCCCGCACCCGGTCGACGACCCGAACGTGCTGCTGGTGCACGTCACGCCCTTCAACGAGCTCATGTGGAACAACGGCCGCACGCCCACCACCGTCATCGAGCACGGCGTGCTGGTGCCCGACAACGTGCGCTACCGGGGCGAGCTCGAGCGCGGCCTGGTCATCAGCAACCATCTAAGCCGGCGCGGGCGGCGCATGGGGGCCGATTTGTTCCTGCGCGCGCGCGCCGAACTGCCGCTCGACCTCGCCGGCATGGCTGCCGAAGAGCTGGGCGGCATCGGCGACATCCCGCATGCGCAATTGCCGGCGTTTGCATCGCATTACCGCTTCCTGTTCAGCCCGATCCGCTACGCCAGCCTGGGCCTGGCAGTGATCGAGGCCATGATGAGCGGCATCCCCGTGGTGGCCTTTGCCACCGCCGAGATGGCCACCGTCATCGAGGACGGCGCCAACGGCTATTCCGACACTCGCTTCGCGCGCCTGGCCGACTGCATGCGCGAGCTGCTGCGCAGTCCTTCGCTGGCGCGCGACATCGGCCAGGCCGGCCGCCGCCGCGCCCAGGAACGCTTCTCGATCGAGCGCTTCAGCGCCGACTGGGACGCCGCCCTGCGCCAGGTCACCGGCAGCTAGCGGGAGGCTGCGTGCCCCCGGTCCACCCACATTCGCGACATACCCAATGATCAGGAGCAGACATGGCAGTGATGCAGGAAAAGACGCAGGAAGCGGCGCTGTTGACGATGAACGACACCACCCGGCCCTGACATGAAAGCGATCTTTCTCAACAAGGACGGCACGCTGATCGACAAGCTGCCGTACAACGTGGAACCGCGCCGCATCCGCCTGGCCGCCGGCGCCGGCCCGGCATTGCGCCTGCTGGTGAAACTCGACTACCGCCTGTTCGTGGTCAGCAACCAATCCGGCATTGCCGAAGGCCGTTTTCCGGAAGAAGCCATGCATGCGGTTGGCGACTGCATCGCCGACCTGCTGTTCCGCGAAAACCTGATGCTCGACGGCTTTTACTATTGCCCGCACCACCCCGGCGGCACGGTGGCGCCGTATGCCATCGAATGCCATTGCCGCAAACCCCTGCCCGGCTTGCTGTTGAAAGCCGCGATGGAGCACGGCGTCGACTTGCGCTCGTCATGGATGATTGGCGACATCCTGCACGACGTCGAAGCGGGCAACCGCGCCGGCTGCCGCACCATCCTGCTCGACAACGGCAACGAAAGCGAATGGCGTCTCGGACCGCGCCGCATCCCCACCCGCATGGCACCCGACCTGTACTCGGCCGCTGTGCTCATCGCCGGACACGACAACGAATGACACACCTCTGGAACCAGGCCCGGCACGTGCTGTGCGTGCGCCTCGACGCGCTCGGCGACGTGCTGATGTGCACGCCCGCGATGCGCGCGCTGCGTGCCCAGCACCCCGAGCGCCGCCTGACCCTGCTCACCTCGCCCGCCGGCGCGGCGCTGGCGCCCTACCTCGACGATGTCGACGCCGCCATCGCCTATGAGGCGCCGTGGATGAAAAGTAGCGCCGATCTGCGGCCCGAGCAGCGCCGCGACTGGATCGCCACGCTGGCCGGGCACGGCTTCGATGCCGCCGTGATCTTTACCTCCTATAGCCAGAGCGCGCTGCCGGCCGCCTTGCTGTGCCAGCTCGCCGGCATCCCCTTGCGCCTGGCCTATTGCCGCGAAAAGCCGTACCAGTTGCTCAGCGACTGGATCGCCGACCCGGAACCGGGCGCGATGGTGCGCCACGAAGTGCAGCGCCAGCTCGACCTAGTGCGCCATGTCGGCGCCGAGATTGCGGACGAGCGCCTGGCGTTCACCCCCGCGCCCGCCGACATCGATGCGGTGCGCGGCAGGTTGCGGCAAGCCGGCATCGATCCGGATGGACGCTGGCTGGTGCTGCATCCCGGCGCCAGCGCCCCGTCGCGCCGCTATCCGCCGCATCACTGGCAGACCCTGGTGCGGGAACTGGGCAAACGCGTTCGATGTCCGCTGGTCTTTACCGGTGCGGCGCACGAGGCTGCGCAGATCGCGCAGATCGTGGCGCCCGCCAGGGAGTCAGGCGGCGCACCGGTCCACTCATTCGCCGGTCAGTTGCATATCGGCGAACTCGGCGCGCTGCTGTCTCAGGCCTCGCTGGTGGTGAGCAACAACACCGGCCCCGCCCACCTTGCCGCGGCGGTCGGCGCCCCGGTAGTCGACCTGTACGCGCTGACCAATCCCCGGCACACGCCCTGGCGCGTGCCGAGCCGCGTACTGAACCGCGATGCCGACTGCCGCAACTGCGAACGCAGCATCTGCCCGCAAGGCCACCACGACTGCCTGGAAAAACCGGCGCCGGAGCAGGTGGTCGACGCGATCTGCAGCCTGCTCAAGCAGACCGAGCCATATCGGCGAAAGGAGATGCGCATGGTTTCATGATCCTCGGACCCTTTGTCCGGCGCACCGCCAACGCCTGGTCACGCCACCTGCTGCAGCGCGTAAGTGCGCGTATCTGCGCATATTCAGGCCGTATGCGGGCTGCACATCCCGACCGCGTATCCCGGGCCGACTATTTGCGCAGCTTCTGCCCGGCCGGCGCCAAAGCCGCCCCGCTCGAACGGAACAACTCGAGCGGAATCGCATTCGCCATCGCCTGCATGCCCAGGTCGTTCGGGTGCAGGTGGTCGCCGCTGTCGTAGGCCGGCAGCATGCGCGTGGGGTTGGCCGGGTCACGGACAGCGCGGTCGAAGTCGATCACGGCGTCGAACTCGTCGCCGCTGCGGATCCAGTTGTTCACGGCCTGGCGCACGGCTTCTTTCTCGAGCGAGTGATAGCCGGGGAAGACCGTGCCCTCGAAGGGCGTCAGCGTCGCGCCATAGACCGGGATGCCCTTGGCATGAGCACGGGCGATCAGCTGGCGGTAGCCGGCGATCAGGTCCTGCGCCGTCACGGTTTCCGTGACCGGAATCGTGCCGGTGCCTGGATGACCGATGTCGTTGATGCCGATCAGGACGATCAAATGGCGCACGCCGCTGGTGGCCAGCACGTCGCGGTCGAAGCGCACCAGGGCGGCGCGGCCGAACAGCGGCTGCTCGCCGGGATCGCGCAGCAGGCGGTCGCCGCCAATGCCTCGGTTCACCACGCCCAGGGGGCTGTTCAGCGCGTGCAGCGCCGGCGCCACGGCGCCCGGCGCGGCCTGGACGGCGCCCTTGCCTGCGTTGGCATTGGCGCTGGCATTCATGCGCGTGCCGGCGCCGGTGCCGGCACCACTATTCGTGCCTGCGCCGGTAGTTGTGCTGGCGCTGGCGCCGCCGGTCGCGGCATCGCGCGTGGTTTGCAGCCGCAGCGCCAGCAGGTCCGGCCAGCGGCGGTTGGCGTCGACGGTGGTCACCGCGCCATCGGTGATCGAGTCGCCCAGGGCGACAATCGCGCCGGCGCCCGGTGCGCTGACGTCGACTTCGGTCAGGAAGGGCCAGGAGGTGATGGTGCGCTGGGTCGGCAACGTGGCCGCGGCAGTGAAATTGCCCGGCAGCGAAACGTAATTCGTCTGGAAGGCCGAGCCGTGGATGGTGGTGGCCTGGACGTCGCCCGGCAGGTAGAGGCTGACTGCAAGGTCGCCCAGGGCCGGCACGTCGAGGTCGACCGGGTCGGACAGCACTGGCGCCCCGGCCGGCACCGTGATCGTGGTCGATCCGCTGAAGGTCAGCGCACGGTCGCTGCCGGCCACGATGTCGGCGCCGGCCTGGCGCAGTGCGATGTGGGCGGCGCCGATGCGCAGGGGCGTGCTGCCGAGTTCGTTCGACACACGGATGCGCACTTGCTTGCCGCCGATGCTGGTGTGCACGATCAGGCGCAGGGTCTGGTCGGTGAAGGTTTGCGTTTGCGCCGGCAGCGGCGGCCCGGCCGGCGCCGTGCCCCAGGTGCCGACCCATTGCTGGCTCGGGTCCCACAAGCCCTGGTCGGCTTGCGCGCCCAGCGGCAATGCCAGGCTGGCCAGCGCCAGCGTGCCGGCGGCCAGCAGGGTGCGCATCCGGGTGAACAGGCGCGGCGATGGAAGAACGGGGTCGGACAAGTACAGTGAACGCATGTTTGCTCCTCGTTGTTGGGTGCGCCGCCAGCACCGCGAACGCGGCTGTTTGGCGGAACGCCCAATCTAACGAGCTCAAGCGTTGCGAGCAAGGTACGGACAGTGAGCAATATTGCGCGATGTCGATACCCGCGCAGAAAACCGATGAGTTAAGGGAACTTTATTGAAGCGGCTAAATATTCACCGTTTCCACCCAGTCCGCATCACGCCCGCCGCTCAGCTTCGATGTGCCTTGCGCGCATTCGGCAGGAAGGCCGTCGCCAGGCCCAGCAGCGGCAGGAAGGAAATCACGCCGTACACCCAAACGATGCCGTGCTTGTCGGCCAGCTCGCCCAGCCCGGCCGCGCCGATGCCGCCGATACCGAACATCAGCCCGAACATCAGGCCCGATACCATGCCCACGCGTCCCGGCACCGCTTCCTGCGCATACACCACCAGCGCGGCAAAGGCTGACGACATCACCAGGCCGATGGCAATCGCCAGCACCGCCGTCCAGAACAAATTGGCGTAAGGCAGCGCCAGCGCGAACGGCGCCACGCCCAGGAAGGAAATCCAGATCACCGCCTTGCGGCCGATGCGGTCGCCCACCGGTCCGCCGGCAAAGGTGCCGGCAGCTACGGCCGCCAGGAACATGAACAGGAACATCTGGCTGTGCTGCACGCTCAGATGGAAGCGCTCGATCAGGTAGAAGGTGAAGTAATTCGTGAACGAGGCGATGTAGACGAACTTGGCGAACATCAGGATGCAGATGACGGCCACCGCGCGGATCACGCCGGCACGGTCCAGGCCCACGCCCTGGCCCTGCGACAGGCTTTTCGCCTTGGCCGCGCCATGATGACGGCCCCAGTTGCTCAGGCGCGTCAGCACCAGGATGGCGACGATCGCCACCACCAGGAACCAGGCCACTGCACCCTGGCCGTGGGGAATGATGATCGCCGCCGTCAGCAGCGGGCCGATCGCGCTGCCGGAGTTGCCGCCAACCTGGAAGGTCGACTGCGCGGTGCCGAACTTGCCGCCCGAGCCAAGACGCGCGATGCGCGATGCTTCCGGGTGGAAGGTGGCGGAACCGATGCCGATCACGGCCGCCGCCACCAGCAGCATGTGGTAGCTGTTCGCCGTGGCGAGCAAGGCAATGCCAACCGCCGTCATCACCATACCCGAAGGCAGGAGCCAGGGTTGCGGATGCTTGTCGGTGTAGATGCCGACCCAGGGCTGCAGCAGCGAAGCCGTGATCTGGTAGACCAGGGCCAGGATGCCGATCTGGCCGAAGTCCAGGGCGAAACTACTTTTGAGCATAGGGAAGATCGCCGGCAGCATGGCCTGTATCATGTCGTTGAGCAGGTGGGCCACGGCCGCGCCGCCGACGATGGGCAGCAGGAAGCCATGCGGCTTCTCGGCAGTCAGGGACGTCGGCGCAGCATCCGGCGTACCGAGTTGGGAAGGTTTGGCAGTCATGAAAGATCGAAGTGTGAACGGCGCCCTGCCCGGCTGATCCAGGGGAAGGTAGCGCAATCCTGAAGCATAGGTCAGCCGGCGGTGACCGTCTCCCGCTAAGCTGCCACCGCCTGTAGAATTCCTGCCATGGCCAGTTCGAACAAACCCTTGCACCCGTCCGAAAAACATCCGCACTTCGACCACTTGCCGCGTCCGCTCGTGGTCATGGAAAACCGCTGGCCGGCGGGCACCTCGACCGGCTGGCATACCCATCCAACCGGGCAACTGCTGTATGCGACCGAAGGCGTGATGCTGGTGAACACCGATGCCGGCTCCTGGGTCGTCACGCCGAACCGCGCACTCTGGATGCTGCCGCGCCTGCGCCACAACGTCACCATGTCCGGCGACGTCCTGATCCGCACAGCCTACATCGACGTGGCGAAAGTGCCGACGCTGCCGCTGGCAAGCTGCGTGATGAACGTCTCGCCGCTGCTGCGCGAATTGCTGGTCGAAGCCGTGCACATTTCGCCGAGCGAGGAGCCGCAAGGCCGCGACGCCCGCCTGATCGATTTGCTGCTCGACGAGATCCGCATGTCGCCGGTGCTGCCGCTGCACCTGCCGATGCCGGACGAAGGACGGCTGAGAAAGCTGTGCCGCGCACTGAGCGACAACCCGGCGGCGGACAATAGCGCAGCCGAATGGGCGGCATCGATCGGCGTTGCCGAGCGCACGCTGCACCGCATGTTCGTGAAAGAAACCGGCATGACTTTCGCCACTTGGCGTGAACAGGCGCGCCTGCTGCATGCGCTGCAGCGGATCGCGAACGGCGACAAGATTATTGACGTGGCGCTTGATTGCGGCTATGCCAGCCCGAGCGCCTTTGCGGCCATGTTCAAGCGCCATTTCGGCGTGACGCCGACCAGGTTTTTTGCATAAATACCCATGGATAGCGAACGGGCGATAAAGGTGACTACCCGGCGTGGCGCAGCCTGACTCCAAGTCGACACAAAGACCTGAACGACTGCTTACGACCCGAAGCGGACCTTCCAACTGATCATACTTCTAGAAATCCCATAATCTATGTTATGACCGGTCGTTCAAAAAAATAATGCTTACTTGCAGAGTCATTTATTCACAGATTGTTTTAACTTCGAAATTCGATTTGATACTGCGGGTGAATCTACCGCATTCGAATTGTGGCTCGCTTCGTTCTTATTCTCCAGCACATCAATTCTTTTGATATGACCCAGCTGAATGACTTCACCAGCGCTTAAGCCGTTTTTTGCTCCTAGCTGAATAGCCAACTCTTTAAATGCTTTTTGTGAAACAATCCATCCGCAGAACTGTTCCATGTGTGCTTCGTAAGTAGCCTGGAAATCCGCATTAATCTCAGCAATTTCGGGCATTGGTTTCCGGAAAAGCCTCTTTAACTCTTCGACTTCCTTTGCTAGGGCTTCATTTTTATCTAACAGCGCATCGTGTAGATCGACAAGTTCATTGCGATACGCTCGTTCTTTAGCGAATTCTTCAAGAAGGTGCTTCTTCTGACGCACCAATGTCCCAATCTCGTCCTCAAGCTCGTTATTCAGACTAGCTGCATCATCTAGCGAACCTTGCAAACTGTTGTTAAGCCCTTGAACCTCACTATACTTAACATCTGCTTCTTGCGCCTTACGCTGACTCTCTCCATACAAATATAGACCGGTCAAAATGTTTGCACTGTTATCGCTCATAGGCTCCTCACAATCGGGGTATTAATATGGTATCAAGCGAGTGTACAAAAAATTTTTGTCTGCCCAGACCAGTTGGGAAGTCACTTATCACTAATGCACCTCGTAAAACCTATTCCTGTCGTCAGAGCAACAGGTGCCAACTATCGGATTGTTAATGTCCGCTTTTGGCCAGCAACAGACCTATTGTAGCGTCCGCTACCGACCCAAAGCGGACCTTGCTTGGCAAGGAGGCAAAGCCTTTGGCCTACAAGTTTATGGTCGTGATACCCGGAGACGGAGAAGGTAGGAACTTCGCCCGTTGTCGTCATCCCAAGCGTCAGTTTGCTCCACCTTAGTCCAGCGCGGATGCTCCGGGTCACGGGACAACATCTTTCCGCAAGATGCAGTGACCCAAGGTGTATCGTCGCGGGCTATGCCCGTGATTTCCCATGTGTTGAATAGGTCCGGCATGCCGATCTCGTGCACGAGGCGATCCTTGTACATGAAAGGATCAAGCGCGAGTCCAATTTTGCCTTCTACCCATGAGCCGATGTGAGCGAATTCCGGAGGTTGATACTCCTGAAACACTGCTAGACCAAAGTCGACTGCCCATGCATCGGGTGCGAGATAAACAACCTGTGCGCGCACTCGGTAGTGGTTCTGCCGAAGATGCGTCATGGCCGGTGCGCATTGTGCAGTTGCGTTCAGGTCACCATAGAATTCGAGCGCACATCTGACCTTCTCACCGACGCGAAAGTCGCCATAGTTTCCATCTTGGATGATCCAGCCGTCAACGCAGATTTCGACCTCATCTATTTCACGTGCACTCATCGATTTGGCTTCGTCGTGTTGGATAACCGCTTCTGGCCGATTTAAAAAGGTCAGGAGAGCATAGCATTTTGCCAAGTAGAAATCTATCGAACTGTCACGAACCTCTGTAAGCGATCCAAAGCAGCCATACTTCATTGCTCTTGAGTAAGTTTCTTCTGCAAACGATCACCATCCGGATCGATATCCCGGTGTTCGCTAACAACCGGAAGCTGAAGCTTGAACCAGAGGTCACCCATCATGTCACCAAGGCCGCGTAAATGCTTCGACCGCTCGTTTTCCGGCAGCGTTCGAATGATGCCATCCGCTTCGTTCATGACCTCACCTATGCGTTTGTAGGCAGCCATAAGCGCTTGTGCTGTTTTACGATCCATTCTTCTGCTGTTTTCCTAGTAGCCTCATCAAGAACTTACTTGCTCCAACGACCGCTTCTGGCCGATTGCGGACATTAGAATGGCCCAGTGTACGATGGTATTACTTCGACAACAAGAATCGAATGCCGTACGCTACGGCGCTACCTTGCAAAGGTAAAACACAGAGGTAAAAACTATAAAGTAAATGTAGGGCTAACCGGACCAGAAAAGAAAAAGGCCAATCCGAAGATTGGCCTTTTTCCCTGATTCTTTTGGTCGGGGCGAGAGGATTCGAACCTCCGACCCCGTGCACCCCATGCACGTACGCTACCAGGCTGCGCTACGCCCCGACTAGTCAACAATTATACCAGAGACAGGAAAATGTCTTAGGTTTTTGTCACAGTCGAGTCATGTTCCAAACTCACTTCCAGTCTCCGCGCAGCGCGCTCACCTGTTCGTACAGGTACTCCGGCGTCGCCTCCTGCGGCGGCACAGGCGCGCCCACCGCCAGCGCCAGTTTCGAGCGCAGCCCGCGCGTCAGTGAACGCTCGAATACATTCGCCGGATCGCGCGTGAACACGCTGCCCCACAGCCCGCGCAGTGCCATCGGAATCACCGGCACCTTGCTGCGCTCGACGATCTTCGAAATCCCACCACGGAATTCACTCATGTCCCCGGTCCGTGTCAGTTTCCCTTCGGGGAAGATGCAGACCAGGTCGCCCTGGTGCAGGGCTTCGGCGATGTCGATGAAGGCGCGCTCCATCAGGAAAGGATCTTCCTTGGCCGGCGCAATTGGGATCGCCTTGGCGGTGCGGAAGATCCAGCCGAGGAAAGGCGTCTTGAAGATGCGGTGGTCCATCACGAAACGGATCGGGCGCGGGCTGGCGGCGCCGATCACCAGCGCGTCGACGTAGCTGACGTGGTTGCATACCAGCACGGCCGGGCCGTCGTCCGGAATCCGGTCGACGTCCACGGTTTTGACGCGGTGGATAGTGTGGATCAGCAGCCAGGCCAGGAAACGCATCAGGAATTCCGGCACCAGCGAGAAGATGTACAGCGCCACCAGCGCGTTCAGCAGCGCGGTGACCAGGAACATCTGCGGAATCGTAAAACCCTGCCCCAGCAGCAGGATCGCCACGCCTGCCGCTGCCACCATGAACAGGGCGTTCAGGATGTTCATGCCGGCGATCGTGCGCGACACGTGCTTCGGGTCGCAGCGGGTCTGGATCAGCGCGAACAGCGGCACGATGAACAGGCCGCCGAAGACGCCGATCAGCACCACGTCAGCCAGGATGCGCAGCGTGCCCGGCAGCGCCAGCAGGGCCGCCGCGCCGACCGTCGCGGTATTCGTGTACGCCAGGCTGGCAAAGTACAAATCGATGCCGAATACCGACAGGCCGATCGCACCGAACGGCACCAGGCCGATCTCCACCTTATGGCCAGACAATTTTTCGCACAGCAGCGAGCCGGCGCCGACGCCCAGCGAAAACACCGTCAGCAGCAGCACGAATACGCTGTTGTCGCCATGCAGGTAATCCTTGGCATACAGCGGGAATTGCGACAGCACCAAGGCGCCGTAGAACCAGAACCAGGAATTGCCGAGCATGGACAGGAACACGGTGCGGTTCTGGGCCGAGAAGCGCAGGTTGCGGATCGACTCGGCAATGAAATTCTTGCTCACCTGCAGTTCCGGCGCCGGCGCCGGCGAGGCCGGGATGCGCCAGCTGGTCGCCAGGCCGAGCAGCGCCACGGCGAAGCTGGCGCCGGCCACCAGTTCGATGCCCCAAGGCTTGTGCACGACGAGCAGTGCGCCCAGCACCTGGCCCAGCAGGATACCGACAAAGGTGCCCATTTCGATCACGCCATTGCCGCCAACCAGTTCTTCCGGCTTCAGGTGCTGCGGCAGGTAGGCATACTTTACCGGCCCGAACAGGGTCGAATGCACGCCCATGCCGACCACGGCGGCGATCAGCAACCACAGGGTGTGGGTCATCCAGCCGATGCCGGCCACCAGCATGATGCCGACTTCGAGCAGCTTGACGAAACGCGACAGCCTGCCCTTCTCGACCTTGTCGGCAATCTGGCCGGCGGTGGCGGAAAACACGACATACGGGAGGATGAATAGGCCGGGAATCAGGTTGTTCAGCAGGCCGGGTTCGAGCGTGGTCCAGGACAGGGCGTCATAGGTGAGCGCCACCATCAGCGCCGTCTTGAACAGATTGTCGTTGAAGGCGCCCAGGAACTGGGTCCAGAAGAACGGCGAAAAACGGCGTTGGGACAACAGGGAAAACTGGCTCGATTGGCTCATGCTTCGGTCTCGTAGGCGTCGGTGCGGATGGCGGTGTGTAATTTACAATACCTCGCCAGGCTTGAATACAACTATTTCCCGTGTAGCAATTCAGCCGCCGATAGTAATACTTCCGGTAGCAGCGCGCGATACCGCCGCCACGGGGTCAAACGAGGTCATTGAGGTCGAGCAAGCGCAACGCCGCCAATCCATGTATCCAGCGCAGGAGATGGCGCAACACTGAAAAGAAGTTCGGTTGACGGCGCCAAAACGCGTTTGAGACAGCGCAAATGCCCTCCCCGTCCACCTTGTTGTGCAGTGCAGCGTGAGTAGAATGCTCGGATGAATTCTCCCAAGCTCCCCAGCCTCCGGCAGCGCGCACCCGATGCGCTGCTCGACGATATCGAGCAAGACCTGCTCGACCTCACCACCGCCTCGCTCGACGACGACGGCGCCTCGTCCCCCTCTATCACTACCAGTGTCGACGAGTTCGATAACGAATTCCTGGCCGAGCTGAGCCTGACAGACAGCGGCCGCCCGCCCTGCTAGGACGCAACGGCGGGCAACTCAGCCGCCCGGATCAGCTCAGCGTCTCCAGCCTGATCCGGATCACCTTGCCGACCACCGAACCGAGCGCCTCGATGCGTGCAATGGCGGCGTCGACGTTCTTTTCGCGCGTCTGGTGCGTGATCATGATGATGTCGGTGCGCGCGTCGCCGCGGGTTTCCTTTTGCAGCACGGCGTCGATCGAGATGCCGGCGTCGGCCAGGATGCGGGTCAGGTCGGCCATCACGCCGAGCTGGTCGTTTACGTACACGCGCAGGTAATAGCTGGTCGTGATTTCCGACATCGGCAGGATGGCGACATCGGTCATCTGGTTCGGCTGGAAGGCCAGGTGCGGCACGCGGCAGTACGGGTCGACCGTGGCCAGGCGCGTCACATCTACCAGGTCGGCAATCACCGCCGAGGCGGTCGGCTCCGAGCCTGCGCCCTTGCCGTAGTACAGGCTGGCGCCGACGGCGTCGCCCTGCACCAGCACCGCGTTCATGGCGCCTTCGACGTTCGCGATCAGGCGCGTGGCCGGGATCAGGGTCGGGTGCACGCGCAGCTCGATGCCCTCGACGCCTTCGGCGTGCACGCGGCGGGTGATACCCAGCAGCTTGATGCGGTAGCCCAGTTCCTCGGCGTAACGGATATCGTCGGCCTGCAGCTGGCTGATGCCTTCCACGTGGGCCTTGTCGAACTGCACCGGGATACCGAAGGCGATCGCCGACATGATGGTCAGCTTGTGCGCCGCGTCCACGCCCTCGATGTCGAAGGTCGGGTCGGCTTCGGCATAGCCGAGTTCCTGGGCCTGCTTCAGGACGGTCGGGAAATCCAGGCCCTTGTCGCGCATCTCGGACAGGATGAAGTTGGTGGTGCCGTTGATGATGCCGGCCACCGATTCGATGCGGTTGGCGGTCAGGCCTTCACGCAGCGCCTTGATGATCGGCACGCCGCCGGCCACGGCCGCCTCGAAGGCGACCATCACGCCCTTTTCCTGGGCGGCGGCAAAGATCTCGTTGCCGTACAGGGCCAGCAAGGCCTTGTTGGCGGTAACCACGTGCTTGCCGTTGGCGATGGCGCGCAGCACCAGTTCGCGTGGCAATTCGTAGCCGCCGATCAGTTCCACGACGATGTCGATGTCCGGGTTGTCGACCACCAGGAAGGGATCGTCGACGATCTCGACCTGTCCGTTGGTCAATTGCGCAGCGCGCTCGACGTTGCGCGCGGCAACCATGGTGATTTCGATGCCGCGGCCGGCGCGGCGGCGGATGTCTTCGCCGTTGCGTTGCAGGACGTTGAAGGTGCCGGCACCGACGGTGCCGATGCCGAGGAGGCCAACTTTGATGGGATTCATGAGCAGTGTGTCAATTTCAGCGCGCGTGGCGTCGTCGGTAACCGTCGAGGAAGCGGGCGATACGGCCGCAGGCATCGGTCAGGTCGTCGGAGTTGGGCAGGAAGACCAGCCGGAAATGGTCCGGCGTAGTCCAGTTGAAGCCGGTGCCCTGCACCAGCAAGACCTTTTCCTCGGCCAGCAGCTCGCAAATGAACTGCTGGTCGTCGGCGATCGGGTACATCGCCGGGTCCAGGCGCGGGAACATGTAGAGCGCCGCTTTTGGCTTGACGCAGGACACACCCGGAATATCTGTCAGTAACTTGTACGCGAGATCGCGCTGCTTCAGCAGGCGCCCGCCCGGACGCACCAGGTCGTCGATGCTCTGGTAGCCGCCAAGCGCGGTCTGGATCGCAAACTGCCCCGGCGCATTCGCGCACAGGCGCATCGAGGCCAGCATGTTCAGGCCCTCGATATAGTCCTTCGCGTGGCGCTTTTCGCCCGACACCACCATCCAGCCGGCGCGGTAGCCGCAGGAGCGGTAGTTCTTCGACAGGCCGTTCATGGTGACGAACAGCACGTCGTCGGCCAGGGCGGCGATCGACTCGTGCACGTGGCCGTCGTACAGCACCTTGTCGTAGATTTCGTCGGCGTAGATGATCAGGCCGTGCTGGCGCGCCAACTCGATGATCTCGAGCAGGATTTCGCGCGGATACAGGGCGCCGGTCGGGTTGTTCGGGTTGATGACGACGATCGCGCGCGTGTTCGGCGTGATCTTGCGGCGCATGTCGGCGATGTCCGGCATCCAGTCGGCCTGCTCGTCGCAGATGTAGTGCACCGGGGCGCCGCCGGCCAGGCTGACGGCAGCGGTCCACAGCGGGTAGTCCGGCGCGGGGACCAGCACTTCGTCGCCATTGTTCAGCAGGCCCTGCATGGCCATGACGATCAGTTCCGATGCGCCATTGCCCAGGTAAATGTCGTCGATGCCGACACCCGCGACCTTCTTTTGCTGGGTGTAGTGCATGATCGCCTTGCGCGGCGCGAACAGGCCCTTGGAATCGGTATAACCGGCGGCGCCGGACATATTCCGGATCATGTCCTGCATGATCTCGTCGGGCGGATCGAAACCGAAGACGGCCAGGTTGCCGATGTTCAGCTTGATGATCTTCTGGCCGTCGTCTTCCATCGCGCGTGCTTTTTGCAGTGCGGGGCCGCGGATCTCGTAGCAGACATCGTCGAGCTTGTTCGATTTCAGAATCGGTCGCAAATTGTCACCTTTAATTGGCCCGCATGTTGCAGTGCGAAAAATACCATTCTGCCGAAAGCGCCAGATTTACGCAATACGCATCCGGGAGCAGGCGAAAAGAGCCGGAAGGACGGAAGGCTTATAATGGGCGGCTCTTTTGCTTATCTTTTCGACGCCATGAAGCTGCATTCCGACGACAACCAACAATACCAGACCGTGACCGGCTACGATGCCTCGGGCGTCGAGATCAATGCCGAGCGTTTCAACTACAGCCTGCTGGTGATGCCGGAAACGCCGCCGCGCCCCTGGGACGTGACGCGCTTCGAAGACCTGACCGCTGCCCATTTCGAGCAGATTGCCGCCGACCAGCCGGACGTCGTCATCCTCGGCACCGGCGAACGCCAGCGCTTCGTGCACCCGCGCCTGATCACCAGCTTGACGGACAAGCGCACCGGCGTCGAAAGCATGGATAGCCAGGCCGCCTGCCGCACTTATAACGTGCTGATGGGCGAAGGCCGCAAGGTAACCCTGGCCCTGATTATCGACCCGGCGTAAATCCGGGTAAATCCTGCCGGGCGGCTCGAATAGCCGGCAAACGATATTTGCATCGGCGGCTCTCCATGCAAATATCCTTTGCATCGCCATTCAATCGAACACCCCTCCTTCGGCGCCCTCGTGTAAATTCCGACTATTGTGGTTGAAAGGCAATCTTTCGCCCCCATCTGGCGCATCGAGCACCGCCCGGGTGACGTATCAGCACTACCACCCGGCAGCGGCGCAGATTATGATGAGGGCTCCAAGTTCAGCCCAATACCAGTCCAGGAGAATTCACGTGGCCGACAGCCCAAGCGCAGCATCCGTAGAGAACTTTAGCGCCGCCATGACCGGCGACCAGACCTTCCAGCTTGGCGGCCGTCCCGCGAAGTACACGGTGCTGTATTTCTACCCCAAGGACAATACCCCCGGCTGTACCACCGAGAGCATTGCCTTCCGCGAGAAGCACGACGAATTCCTGGCCGCGAATACCGAGATCTACGGCATCAGCCGCGATTCGCTGCGTTCGCACGAAGGCTTCAAATCCAAGCTCGGCCTGCCTTTCGAACTCATCTCCGACCCCGAGGAACTGGTCTGCAACCAGTTCGGCGTCATGAAGATGAAGAACATGTACGGCAAGCAAGTACGCGGGGTCGAGCGCAGTACGTTTGTCGTTGACGCTCAAGGCCGATTGGTGAAAGAATGGCGTGGCGTGAAAGTTGCCGATCACGTCGATGAAGTGCTGGAATTTGTGAAGAGCCAGCCTTGAACGGATGGCTCCAGTCGATCAACCTGCTGGACCCTTATCGCTTATTTTGAGTCGCACCGCTTCATCTCAGCATCATTCCAATCTGGCTGCCTGCCAAGGCGGTTTCCCTACTCCCTTGGCCCGCGCCCCCGCAACATTTTTCCAGTGCATAGAACCCGCCCGGCAGCGCGCCCTTCATGGTGCGCTGGCGCGAGCGTCCTCCACTTTTTTAGATTGAGAACCTGATGCCACTACCAAAAATTCCTAGCAAGCCGGGCACGCTGCTGCCGGTAAACGAATACCCCAAGGCCGAACCCGGCAAGTCTCCTGTGCGCGCCGTCGCTGCGCCGGTCGAGGCCGATCCTGTCGAAGACCTCATCAGCGGCAAGGCCGTCCCTGCCGCCAAGTCCACCCGTGCCCGCAAGGGCAAGGCCACGCCGCTCGCTGCCGTACCGGCACCCCAGGCCGCGCCCGAACGTGCATCGCAGCCCGCGACCGTTGCCAAGCTCAAGGAAACGGACATGGACGAGCCGCATCCGGCCAAGCACAAGCCGGTCGAGGTCAACGTCAAGTCCTCCACCAGCCGCAAGGCCGACCGTGCCGGCAAGACCAAGGTTTTCGTGCTCGACACCAACGTGCTGATGCACGACCCGACCTGCCTGTTCCGCTTCGAGGAACACGACGTCTACCTGCCGATGATGACGCTCGAGGAACTCGACGACCACAAGAAAGGCATGTCCGAGGTTGCCCGCAACGCCCGCCAGGTGTCGCGCACCCTGGACGCCCTGATCGCCGACATCGACGACGACACCATCGAAGCCGGCATCGAGCTGGCCAAGCTGGGCAACAAGGATGCCAAGGGCCGCCTGTTCTTCCAGACCAAACTGCAGAACGGCCCTACCCTGCCCGAAGGCCTGCCGGTCGGCAAGGCCGACAACCAGATCCTGGGCGTGGTGAAAGCCCTGGCCGCCGAACAGCCGGACCGCGCCATCGTGCTGGTGTCGAAAGACATCAACATGCGCATCAAGGCGCGCGCTCTGGCCTTGCCGGCGGAAGATTACTTCAACGACCATGTGCTGGAAGACACCGATCTGCTGTACTCGGGCATCGTCCAGCTGCCGGACGATTTTTGGGACAAGCACGGCAAGAACATGGAGTCGTGGCAAGACACGCGCAACGGCACCACCTTCTACCGCGTGACCGGTCCCTTCATCAACAGCTTGCTGGTGAACCAGTTCGTCTACCTGGAGTCCGACGATTCGCCCTTCCAGGCGCAGGTGAAAGAGATCAACGGCAAGACCGCCGTGCTGCAAGTGCTGCGCGACTACAGCCACACAAAGAACAGTGTCTGGGGCATCACCGCGCGCAACCGCGAGCAGAATTTTGCGCTGAACCTGCTGATGAATCCGGAATGCGATTTCGTCACCCTGCTCGGCCAGGCCGGTACCGGCAAGACCCTGCTGGCCCTGGCCGCGGGCCTGGCGCAGGTGTTGGAAACCAAGCAGTACAACGAGATCATCGTTACCCGCGTGACCGTGCCGGTGGGCGAAGACATCGGCTTCCTGCCGGGCACCGAGGAAGAAAAGATGTCGCCGTGGATGGGCGCCTTCGACGATAACCTGGAAGTGCTGAACAAGTCCGACAACGACGCCGGCGACTGGGGCCGCGCCGCCACCCAAGACCTGATCCGCTCGCGCATCAAGATCAAGTCGCTCAACTTCATGCGCGGCCGTACCTTCGTGAACAAGTTCCTGATCATCGACGAGGCGCAGAACCTGACGCCGAAGCAGATGAAGACCCTGGTCACGCGCGCCGGTCCAGGCACCAAGATCCTGTGCCTGGGCAATATCGCCCAGATCGACACGCCTTATTTGACCGAAGGGTCGAGCGGCCTGACCTATGTGGTCGACCGCTTCAAGGGCTGGTCGCACAGCGGCCACGTAACCCTGGCGCGCGGCGAACGCTCGCGCCTGGCGGATCACGCGAGCGACGTGCTGTAAGCGTCACGCTCCGATAGCTGGACAAGCAAAAAACCTGCGCGCCTAGCGGCCCGCAGGTTTTTTTACGGCCATGTTCAGATGCAAGGGCGTAGGGTGGACACCTGTGTCCACGCGGTACAGCAGTTGATATGCGATTGCACAGGCGAACACCATGGTGCACGCGGATCGGTTGGGTTTAACGGCGCCGTCCATTAACCGGTGATACCGCGTGGACACAGGTGTCCACCCTACGACGGCCACTCCACAGGCCCCAAAACAAAAACGCCCGGCACAAGTCCGGGCGTTTTCTATCCATGCGCAAGCGAATTACATGATGTGACGACCAATCCACCAGGCAATCGCCGCCACGAAGGCCGCTGCCGGAATGGTGAAGATCCACGCCCACACGATGTTGCCCGCCACGCCCCAGCGCACGGCCGAGGCCTTTTGCGAGGCGCCCACGCCGACGATCGCGCCGGTGATGGTGTGGGTGGTCGAGACCGGGATGCCCCAGAAGCTCGCCATCAGCAAGGTCATGGCGCCGCCGGTCTCGGCGCAGAAGCCGCCAACGGGCTTGAGCTTGGTGATCTTCTGACCCATGGTCTTGACGATGCGCCAGCCGCCGAACAGCGTGCCGAAGCTGATTGCCGCGTAGCAGGAAATGATGACCCAGGCCGGCGGGTGCGCATCGGCCGCATTGGTGTAGCCGGCAGCGATCAGCAGCATCCAGATGATGCCCATAGTCTTTTGCGCGTCGTTACCACCGTGACCCAGCGAGTAGCCGGCTGCCGACACCAGTTGCAGGCGGCGGAACCAGACGTCGACCTTGCGCGGCGTGCTCTTCACGAACACCCAGGATACGATCAGCATGATGATGGAACCGAGCACAAAGCCCAGCAGCGGCGCCAGCACGATAAAGGCGACCACTTTCCACAGGCCCGCCGAGATCAGCGCGCCGGTGCCCGACTTGGCCACTGCCGCACCGACCAGGCCGCCGATCAGGGCGTGCGAGGACGACGATGGAATGCCGTAGTACCAAGTGATCACGTTCCAGACGATGGCCCCGACCAGGGCCCCGAAGATCACGTAGTGGTCGACGATGTGCGGGTCGATGATGTCCTTGCCGATCGTCTGCGCCACCTTCATGTTGACCACGAAGATCGCGACGAAGTTGAAGAATGCCGCCATCGCGACCGCCGACTGGGGCTTCAGGACGCCGGTCGAGACGACGGTGGCAATCGCGTTCGCCGAATCATGAAAACCGTTCATGAAGTCGAAGATCAGTGCGAGCAGCACCAGCATACCCAGCACGTAAATGCTGATGGTGAGATGTTCCATAATTATTTTTGTTCTAAGGAAGCTTACGCGTTCTCGACAATGATGCCTTCGATGATGTTGGCCACATCTTCGCAACGGTCGGTGACGGTCTCGAGGATCTCGTAGATCGCCTTCATCTTGATCAGGTTACGGACGTCTGGCTCGTCGCGGAACAGCTTGCTCATCGCGGCGCGCATCACGTGGTCGGCGTCGGATTCGAAGCGGTCGATTTCTTCGCAGATGGCGACGATCTTTTGCGCGTTGCCCATGTCGTGCAGCAGCGCCACGGCTTCCTGGACCTTCTGGCAGGCCGACAGGCACAGCTCGGCCAGGCGCTTGGCTTCCGGGGTCACGGCGTGCAGGTCGTACAGGGAAATGGTTTGCGCGGCGTCTTCCATCATGTCGAGGATGTCGTCCATGCGCGTGATCAGCTTGTGGATGTCGTCGCGGTCGAGCGGGGTGATGAAGGTCTTGTGCAGCAGGTCGACGGTGGCGTAGGTGATCTTGTCCGCCTGTTTTTCGATGCTTTCGACGGCGTGGACGCGGTTTTCCAGGTCGTCGAAGTTGGTCATCAGGCCAACCATTTCTTGCGCACCCTTCACGCACAGCGCGGCGTGCTGGTTGAACAAATCAAAAAACTTGCCCTCGGTGGGCATCAGGCGTCCAAACATGTATTTCTCCGTGATAAAACTCTTGGGACTGCGAAGTCCGCTGCGGTGTCGGGTACCGGGCAGCGGCGCAATATCGGCTTAATCGCCCTGGTAGACGGCGAGGTTGCCGCTGTAATTGCCAAACTTGGTGTACTGACCGATCCAGGTGAGGCGGATCGCCCCGATCGGACCGTTACGCTGCTTGCCGATGATGATCTCGGCGGTTCCCTTGTCCGGCGAATCGGGGTTGTACACCTCGTCGCGGTACAGGAAGATGATGACGTCCGCATCCTGTTCGATAGCGCCGGATTCGCGCAAGTCGGACATGACGGGCCGTTTGTTCGGGCGTTGTTCCAGCGAGCGGTTCAGCTGGGACAGCGCGATGACCGGGCAGTGCAGCTCTTTCGCCAAGCCCTTCAGCGAACGCGAGATTTCGGAAATCTCGGCGGCGCGGTTGTCGCCCGGCTGGCTACCCTGCATCAGCTGCAGGTAGTCGACGATAATCAAGCCGAGTTTGCCGCATTGGCGCGCCAGGCGGCGCGCGCGTGCGCGCATCTCAATCGGGTTCAGCGCCGGCGTCTCGTCGATGTAGAGCTGGGCATCGTTCATCTTCTGGATCGCATGCGTCAGGCGCGGCCAGTCTTCGTCGTTCAGGCGGCCGGTACGCAGGCGGTGCTGGTCGAGCTGGCCGACCGAGCCCAGCATACGCATGGCCAGCTGGGCGCCGCCCATCTCCATCGAGAACACGGCAACCGGCAGGCCGGCTTCGATGGCGACGTTTTCGCCGATGTTCACCGAGAATGCGGTCTTGCCCATCGACGGACGGCCAGCCACGATGACCAGGTCGCCCGGCTGCAGGCCCGAGGTCATGCGGTCGAGGTCGATGAAGCCGGTCGGCACGCCGGTGATTTCGCCCTGGTTTTCGCGCGAATATAGTTCGTCGATGCGCTCGACCACTTGCGTCAGCAGCGGCTGGATCGGATTCCAGCCCTGGGCGCCACGGGCACCCTGCTCGGCAATGGCGAAGATCTTCGATTCGGCTTCGTCAAGCATCTGCTTGACTTCCTTGCCTTGCGGATTGAACGCGTTGCCGGAGATTTCGTCGGCGACGGTGATGAGTTTGCGCAGCACGCCGCGGTCGCGCACGATCTCGGCATAACGGCGGATGTTGGCAGCCGATGGCGTATTTTGCGCCATGGCGTTCAGGTACTGGAGGCCGCCGACGTCCTCGGCCTTGCCAAGCGACACCATGGCCTCGTAGACGGTGATCACGTCGGCAGGCTTGCCACTGTTGATCAGGCGCACCATCTGTTCGAAGATGATGCGGTGGTCGTAACGATAAAAATCGTCCGCGTGCATGAAGTCGGCAATACGGTCCCACGCCGCATTATCGCGCAGCAGGCCGCCGATGACGGACTGCTCTGCTTCGATGGAGTGCGGGGGGATGCGCAGCGATTCGATTTGCGGATCTGCGGGGGTATTCATGGCGGGCATTATACCTGCTCCGGTCACACGGCTGAAATAATTGGCGACTTTTGGGTCATAAAAAAAGCCGGGCGAACCCGGCTTTTTCCAGAATACAACAACTGATTATGGCTTCATAAGCAGCTGCAATTCAGCTTGACTTAGGCAGCTTCGCCCACGACAGCGATCGTGATTTCCACGACGACGTCGGTGTGCAGCGCGACCGCAACCGGGTGTTCGCCGGTGGTCTTCAGCGGGCCGGTCGGCAGGCGCACTTGCGCCTTTTCGACTGCGAAACCTTGCTTGGTCAGGGCTTCGGCGATGTCGAAGTTGGTGACCGAACCGAACAGACGGCCATCGACGCCGGCTTTTTGAGCGACGGTGATGGTCATGCCGCCCAGCTTTTCGCCTTGGGCTTGCGAAGCAGCCAGCTTTTCAGCAGCAGCTTTTTCCAGCTCGGCGCGCTTGACTTCGAACTCGGCCACAGCGGCCTGGGTTGCGCGGCGGGCCATTTTTTGCGGGATCAGGAAGTTACGTGCGTAACCGTCCTTGACCTTGACGACGTCGCCCAGATTGCCGACGTTGACGACTTTTTCCAGCAGGATAACTTGCATATTATTCTCCAGTATTTACTTGTGCTCGTTGCCGTGGCGACTTAAGCGTTGTGCAGGTCGGTGTACGGCAGCAGGGCCAGGTAACGTGCGCGCTTGATCGCGGTGTCCACTTGGCGCTGGTAGTGCGCCTTGGTACCGGTCAGGCGTGCCGGCATGATCTTGCCGTTTTCCTGGACGAAGTCTTTCAGGGTGTCGACGTCTTTGTAGTCAACTTGTTCAACGCCGGCGGCGGTGAAGCGGCAGAACTTCTTGCGCTTGAACAGCGGGTTCTGCTGTTTGCGCTTCAGTTTTTCCTTGGCTTTGTTTTTGTCGAACTTTTTACCGAATGCCATTTTGAGGCTCCTGTATATCTAAAAGGTGGGCCGCTGAATTATTTAAGCGGCGGCACTGAAATCAATGATGTGAAACACCAGGGCTTTGCTGTTGCGGTTCTTCTTGGCCAGGAATCCCGTGAACCGGTGGGCGGCGCCCAACTCGGCGCTGGCGAAGCGGCCCGAAATTTCTCCCGCGGCGAACGCGGATATTTCGAACTCCACCAGCCTTGCCACCCCTGCCTCGACCTGCTGCGAACTGTGCAGCAGGATTGCCGAAACGATCGGCACGCCGCCCGGGGTATAGCGCAGTACGTCGCGTTCAGCGATGGTGGCGACGACTTGTAGCTGGTTCACTTCACTTCGGGCTCACGCCCGTTCACGAATCCTAGGGAAAGAATTTAGGCAGCAGCAGCTGGGGCAGCAGCAGCCGCTGGGGCTTCTGCGCGGTGGCTCTTGGCTGCGTCTTCGCGCTGGACCGACTTCATCATTGGCGATGGAGCGGTTTCAGCTTTCTTCATCTTCACGGTCAGGTGACGCAGCACGGCATCATTGAACTTGAATGCGGTTTCCAGCTCGACCAGGGTCTCGTTGTCGCATTCGATGTTCATGCAGATGTAGTGTGCCTTCGGCAGCTTCTGGATCTGGTAAGCCATCTGGCGACGGCCCCAGTCTTCCACGCGATGGATGTTACCGCCGCGCGCGGTGACGCTGGCCTTGTAACGCTCGATCATCGCCGGGACTTGCTCGCTTTGGTCCGGGTGGACGATAAAAACGATTTCATAATGACGCATGCAACACTCCTTGAGGACGTTTAAACAAATGCCCACCTCGGCGTCAAGACGAGTGTGGGAAGGGAAAGCCGGCAATTATAACGCGAAGTCGGCGGCGTGGCAATCGCGGGGGTTTGTACCGCCCTTGCGACAACCCAGGACAGAAGATGCGGCGAAAAGTGGGATTTATTTGCATTTACCCTTGCATTATGCGAAGCACTGTACAAAAATACAGTCTGAATCGATAACCAGTGGTATACCCATGCTCAAGCTCACTGCAAGGCAAGAACAGATCCTTAACCTGATCAAGGAAGCGATCGACAACACCGGCTTCCCGCCGACCCGCGCCGAGATCGCGAAGGAATTGGGCTTCAAGTCGGCCAACGCGGCCGAGGAGCACCTGCAAGCCCTGGCGCGCAAAGGCGCGATCGAGATCGTCTCGGGAACCTCGCGCGGCATCCGCCTGATCGGCGCCTCCAGCGAACCGGCGCTGCCGGTCATCCCGCCTGCCCTGCTGATGTCGCTGCCGCTGGTCGGACGCGTAGCGGCAGGCTCGCCGATCCTGGCCCAGGAACACGTGGAAGCCACCTACAACGTCGACCCGGCCATGTTCGCGGCCCGTCCCGACTTTTTGCTGAAGGTGCGCGGCTGGTCGATGCGCGACGCCGGCATCATGGATGGCGACTTCCTGGCCGTGAAAAAGGTCGACAGCGCCAAGAACGGCCAGATCGTCGTCGCGCGCCTGGGCGAGGATGTGACGGTCAAGCGTTACCGCAAGACGGGCGAACTGATCGAGCTGCTGCCGGAAAATCCGGACTTCAAGGTGATCCAGGTCGCGCCAGGCGACGAGTTCGCGCTGGAAGGCCTGGCGGTCGGTTTGATGCGCAGCTGGCATTAAGCTGTCGTCGACATGAAAAAGGCCGCTGACGCGGCCTTTTTTGTAGGGTGGACACCTGTGTCCACGCTGTGCGGCATCTGATCAATCGATATTTATCCACGATCAATCAACCGCACCATACCGCGTGGACACAGTACTACACACGAAAATCGAAATGCGTCGAATAC
The DNA here is from genome assembly GCF_020708045.1 of Massilia sp. IC2-278. GTDB lineage: Bacteria > Pseudomonadota > Gammaproteobacteria > Burkholderiales > Burkholderiaceae_D > Telluria. The sequence goes on along the minus strand of NZ_JAJFES010000012.1, from coordinate 85,185 downwards.
CGGCGTGCCGTGCGCTACGCGATGCTGATCGATTGCTCAAGCGCCCTACCGCGTGGACACAGGTGCCTTTCGTGGCCCGGTCCACCCTACAACACCTATTTGCGCTTGCTCGAGATCGAATCTTCCTTCGGCGCCTTGTTCACGATCGCATTGTGCTCGGCAATATACGCCTCGGTTGCCGAACGCCACACCGCCACATCCGCCAGCGTCATCTTGGCGCCGACCTTGGCTTCTTCCGACACGTTCTCCTGCACCTGCGCCAGGTGGGCCTTGGCCTTTTCCATCTCGGCCGCGTTCATCAGCTTGGCCACATCCGCCGGGATCCGGTTCGACAGGGGCGACACCGCATTCAGGTTCTGCACGAAGCCGTTGTAGCAATCCTGCCATTTGTTGATCGCATTCGCGACCCGGTCGATTTCGTCGCTCTGCTTCGAGATCGGCGGCACGCGCGGCGCCGGGCAGTGGAACTTGCCGGACTTCAGGTCTTCGCCATCGTACTTCGACACCCAGTAATCGATGTCGGCACGGCGCGCGACGCGCTGCTGCATGATCACCAGCGAATCCGCGGCCACCTTGTTGCCCTTGGCCGCGGCCTTGGTGAACCACATGGTGGCCTTGGCCTCGTCGACCTCGCCCGCTTCGCCATACCAGTACATCTGGCCCAGGCTCTGCTGGGCCTCGACGTTGCCGGCATTCGCCAGCTTGGTGTACAGCTTCATGGCTTCGGGATACTTCTTCTGCTCGAACAAGGCCTTGGCGTCTTCCAGCTCGCCCGCGTGAACAAATCCTGCCAGCAGCAGGCCGGCAAACAGCAGCGCAGTTTTCTTCATGTTGTCGCGTCTCTTCAGAATGGATTACGCGTCCAAAGCCGCGCGGAAGTCTTCTAGCAAGTCCTCGGTGTCCTCGATGCCCACCGAGACCCGGATCAGCGACTCGGCAATGCCCATGCTGGCGCGGCGCTCGGCGCCCATCTCGAAGAAGATCGTGTGCGCCACCGGAATCACCAGGGTACGGGTGTCGCCCAGGTTGCTCGCCGGGATGGCCAGCTTCAGGCGGTTCAGGTAATCGAAGCAGTCGATGCCGTCCTTCAGCTCGAAGCTCAGCAGCGAGCCGCCGGCGCGGAACAGTTCCGTCGTCACGCCATGCTGCGGGTGCGATGCCAGGCCCGGGTAGTGCACGGCGGCCACGCGTTCATCCGCTTCCAGCATGCGCGCCAGCGCCAGCGCATTGCCCGTCGTGCGCTCCATGCGCAATGCCAGCGTTTCGGCGCCGACCGCGATGTGGTGCGCCGCTTCCGGCCCGAGCGAGGCGCCGAAGTCGCGCAGGGCCTTGGCGCGCAGTTGCGCCATGCCCTGGTTGGCGGCCGGCTGCTTGCGGAAGTTGTCGGCGATGTTCGGGTAGGCGCTCCAGTCGAACAGCCCGGTATCGGTCAGCGCGCCGCCCAGCGCGATGCCGTGGCCGGCGATCGACTTGGTCAGCGAATTCACCACCAGGCCCGCGCCCACGTCTTTCGGACGGAAGAGATAAGGCGTGGTCATGGTGTTGTCGACCACGTACAGGATGCCGCGCGCACGGCACAGCTCGCCGATGCGCTTGAGGTCAGCCACTTGCGTGCGTGGGTTGGCAATCGTCTCGACGAACACGAAACGCGTGTTCGGCGTCAAGGCCGCTTCGACGTTAGCCACGTCGGTGGCGTCGACAAACGACACGTCCACGCCCTGCCCCGCTACCGTCTGCCACAAACTGTTGGTGTTGCCGAACAGGAAGCTCGACGAGACGATATGGTCTCCCTCTTTCAACAGCGCCTGGAACAGCGCGCCGATGGCCGCCATGCCGGTGCCGAAGCACAGGGTGGCGACGCCGTCTTCCATCTTCGTGACCTTGTCTTCCAGCGCAGACACGGTCGGGTTGCCCTGGCGGCCGTAGCGGAAGCCCGGCTCCTTGCCCTGGAATACCGAGGCCAGCTGGCGCGCATCGTTGTAGCCGAATGCCACCGAGGTGTGCACCGGCTTGTGCAGCGAGCCCTGCTCGATCGTCCTGCGACGGTCGTTGTGCAGGATGGTCGTGGTGAAACCGTAGTTCTTTTTATCGCTCATGGTGCAGGTTATTCCGCGGCGACCGGTGGGTTCAGGTTCAGCTGCGTGCGCACGGCATCCTCCGCCGGCGCCGGCTTGCCGCCGTTGTGGCGCGCCGACTCCAGGTTGTCGAGGTAGGCCGGGGTCACGTCGCCGGTCACGTACACGCCGTCGAAGCACGAGGCCTCGAAGTTGGTCAGCTCCGGGTTCACGTCCGAGATCGAGCGCTTCAGCGCGTCGATGTCCTGGTAGACCAGGCGGTCGGCCGTGATTTCCTTGCACACTTCCTCGACCGTGCGGCCATAGGCGATCAGCTCGTCGCGGGTCGGCATGTCGATGCCGTACACGTTCGGGAACAGCACCGGTGGCGCCGCCGACGCGAAGAACACTTTCCTAGCGCCGGCTTCGCGCGCCATCTGCACGATCTCGCGGCTGGTGGTGCCGCGCACGATGGAATCGTCGACCAGCAGCACGTTCTTGCCCTTGAACTCGGAGCCGATCGCGTTCAGCTTCTGGCGCACCGACTTCTTGCGCATGCCTTGGCCCGGCATGATGAAGGTACGGCCGATGTAGCGGTTCTTGATGAAACCTTCGCGGTATTCGACGCCGAGTTTGAGCGCCAGCTGGATCGCGGCCGGACGCGAGGAATCGGGAATCGGCATGACGACGTCGATTTCCTCGACCGGAATTTCCTTGCGGATCTTGTCAGCCAGGTACTCGCCCATTTTCAGGCGCGTGGCGTAGACCGAGGCGCCGTCGATCACCGAGTCCGGGCGCGCCAGGTACACGTATTCGAAGGCGCAGGGATTCAGCGATGGGTTCTCGGCGCACTGGCGCGCGTGCAATTGGCCGTCGTCGCCGATGAACACGGCTTCGCCCGGCGCGATGTCGCGCACGAAACGGAAGCCGATGCCTTCCAGGGCCACCGATTCGCTGGCCACCATGTATTCGATGCCGTGCTCGCCCTCGTTCATGCCCAGGCACAGCGGACGGATGCCGTAAGGGTCGCGGAAGGCCAGCATGCCGTGGCCGGCGATCTGGGCGACGACGGCGTAGGCGCCGCGCACGCGCTTGTGCACGATGCCGACCGCCTTGAACAGGGCCTCGGCGTCGAGCGAATAACCGTTCGCCGCCACCTGGATCTCGTGGGCCAGCACGTTCAGCAGCACTTCCGAGTCGGAATTGGTGTTGATGTGGCGGCGGTCGTTGCGGAACAGCGCGTCTTTCAGCTCGGCCTGGTTCGTCAGGTTGCCGTTGTGAGCCAGGGTGATGCCGAACGGCGCGTTCACGTAGAACGGCTGCGCTTCTTCCTCGCTCGACGAACCGGCGGTCGGGTAGCGGCAGTGGCCGATGCCGGTGTTCCCCTGCAGCGAACGCATGTTACGGGTGCGGAACACGTCGCGCACCAGGCCGTTGGCCTTGTACATCGAGAACATGCTGCTGTGATTGGTTGCAATGCCCGCCGCATCCTGGCCGCGGTGCTGCAGCAGCAGCAATGCGTCGTACAAGAGCTGGTTGACGGGAGTTTGCGAGACGACGCCGACGATGCCACACATGGTGTGCTCCTAAGAACTGAATGCAGTTACAGAAAGATCAAAACTGAACATGCTGCGCGAGGGCAGCGGGAAGGAAAGGCTTGACCGTGCGTGCACCGGTCTCCGCCAGGGGCGATAAAAGCGCTTCTTTCCAGAATGCTTGTTGGGGGATGGAAGTCATCGAACACAATATGACGGCGGCCAGCACCATTACAACACCGCGCGCCAGGCCGAACAGTCCACCGAGGCCGCGGTCCGCCAGGGTCAGCCCGGCCGCCTCGATCAGCGAACCGAGGGCCAGCGCCAGCAGCCCCATCAGAATGCGCACGCCGAGGAACAGGGCGACAAAGGCCACCATCAGGCGCACCGTGTCGCCGGGAATCATTTCCGGCAGCAACGGCGCGAGCTGGGCGCCGTAGGCGTTTGCCACCACGAAGGCAACGACCCAGCCCAGCAGCGACAGGATTTCCTTCACCAGGCCACGCATGGTGCTGATGATGACGGAGGAAATCAGCACGAACAATACCAGATAATCGAAAATCGTCACGCTGCCCCGACCACGCTTACACCGGAACCAGGAAACCGCTGAAGCCCTGGCTGCTCAATTTGGCCCGGGCTTTTTCCGCCTCTTCGCGGCTGCCGAAGGGCCCCACCTGGACCCGGATCAGCTCGCCCGACTTGCGGGTATGGGCGCTGACGCCGGCGGCGCGCAGGCGCGCCTGCAATTCGGCCACCTTGTCCTGGCTCGCCAGGGCGGCCACCTGGACCACGAAACGCCCGCTGGCTTCGGGCTTGGCGGCGGCCGGCTTCTCGGCCTTTTCAGCCGGCTTGCCTTCGAGCAGGGCCAGCGCACGCGCGGCGTCCTGGTCCTTCGCACGCGGCTTGTCCTCGGCCTTCTTCTCTTCCGCCTTCTTCGGCTCGGGCTTTTTCGGCTCCGGCTTCGGCTCGGGCTTTTTTGGTTCGGGCTTGTGCTCGACGGGTTTGGGTTCGGGCTTCTTCGGCTCGGGTTTTACCTCAGGCTTGTGTTCCGCCTTGGGCGCCGGCTTCGGTTCCGGCTCGGCATACACCAGCTCTTTCGGATCGAACTTCGGCGCCTGGGCCATCCGCACCGGCGGCGGCGTCGTCGTTCCCTGGTTCGTGCCTTGGGTCGCAGCAGGCGGCGCCGGCGGATCGATGATTTCCTCGTCCTGGTCGACGCTGTCGGCGGCCGGCACCGGGCTCGAGGGCACAGGCAGGGCCGGCGCCTTGTCCTTGGCCGGGATGTCGATGGCGATGTCGCCTACCAGCGGACGCGGTTCCGAGTCGAGCAGCATCGGCAGGCCGACGGCGGCGGCCAGCGCCAGCGCGATCGCGCCTACCAGGCGGCGCCGTGCGCGCTTCTTTTCGGGCAGCATGGGGTCGCCACCGCTACGGCTGCGGCGCGAGACGCTGGCCGCTTCGCCCGCGTAGGCAGCCCGCTTGGCACGGGCGCGCTCGGCAAGATTGTCGTCGTCGCGGGAGAAATGGCCACTGTCCTGGGCAGTGTTTTCTTGCTTGTTTTTACTAAAGATCGAGAACAAGCCCATGCGTCTTAATCAGTGAAGAGAGTTTTTTCGGGCCGCCATCACGCCGGCGACGGTATAGAACGAGCCAAAGACCACAATTCTATCATTCTCCCCGGCACGGCTCACCGCATTTGCGAATGCGGCGGCAGGATCGGCGAAGGTGGTGACCGAAAAGTCCTCTTCTTTCGCGCCGTCAGGCTTCAGGGCGGCCACTTGTGCAGCCAGTTTCTCGTCCTTTGCCGAGCGTGGCGACGGCAGGTCGGCCAGGCACCAGTGGTCGATCAGGCCGGCCATGGGGGCCAGCACGCCCTCGATGTCCTTGTCTTCCATAATGCCGAACACGGCGTAGGTGTAGCGATGGAAACCCATGTTGCCGAGGTTCTGGGCCAGGGTGGCCGAGGCATGTGGGTTATGCGCCACATCGAGCACGGTGGTCGGGCGGCCTGGCAGTACCTGGAAGCGGCCCGGCAGTTCCACCAGTGCCAGGCCGGTGCGCACTTCCTGGGCGCCGGCCGGCAACTGCATGCGCAGGGCCTCGAGGGCCGCCAGCGCCGCCGAGGCGTTCAGCAACTGGTTCGCGCCGCGCAGGGCTGGATAGGCCAGCGAATTGCGGCGCATGCTGCGCCCACCCCAGCTCCACTGCTGCTGGTCGCCCTGGTAGTTGAAATCGCGGCCGATCAGCCACAGATCGGCGCCGATGTCCTCGGCGTGCTTGATCAGCGTGGCGGGCGGCACCGGGTCGCTGCAGATCGCGGCCTTGCCGGCGCGGAAGATGCCGGCCTTTTCGAAACCGATGGCTTCGCGCGTGTCGCCCAGGTAGTCGGCGTGGTCGATGTCGATGCTGGTGACGATGGACACGTCGGCGTCGATCACGTTCACCGCGTCCAGGCGCCCGCCCAGGCCCACTTCCAGGATCGCCACGTCGACGCCGGCCTTCGAGATCAAATGCATGATGGCCAGCGTGGTGAATTCGAAATAGGTCAGCGAAATGTCGCCGCGCTGGGCCTCGACATAGGCAAAGGCCTCGACGATGGCCTCGTCGCCCGCCATTTCGCCATTGATGCGGGCGCGCTCGTTAAAATCGAGGAAGTGTGGCTTGATGTAGAGGCCGACGCGGTAGCCGGCGTGCAGCAGGATCGATTCGAGCATGGCGCAGGTCGAGCCCTTGCCGTTGGTGCCGGCCACCATGATCACCGGGCAGCTGAAGGCCAGGCCCATGCGCTCCTTGACGGCGCGCACACGGTCCAGGCCCATGTCGATATAGGTTTCGGCGTGGCGCGACTCGATCAGTGCCAGCCAGTCAGGCAAGGTGGTGGGAAGGTTTTGCATGGAATTGAACACGGGGCTGTGAAGAGGAACGGCCGGCGGCCCGCTAGGCGGACGGCCGGCCGTCAGGAAGCTTCGATCTTGCGCTGCGATTACTCGGCGACGACTTCCGCAGCCTGGTTCTGCAGCAGGGCCAGCAGGCGCGCAATTTCTTCGCGCATCTTGCGGCGGTCGACGATCATGTCGACGGCGCCCTTTTGCACCAGGAATTCGGCGCGCTGGAAGCCTTCCGGCAGCTTTTCGCGCACGGTGTTTTCGATCACGCGTGGGCCGGCAAAGCCGATCAGGGCCTTCGGCTCGGCAATCACGACGTCGCCCATGAAGGCGAACGAAGCCGAGACGCCGCCCATGGTCGGGTCGGTCAGCACGCTGATGAACGGCAGCTTTTTCTCGGACAGCTTGGTCAGCATGGCCGTGGTCTTGGCCATCTGCAGCAGCGACAGCAGGCCTTCCTGCATGCGCGCGCCGCCGGTGGCGGTGATGCAGATGAACGGCACTTTCTGTTCCAGCGCGATCTGGGCGCCGCGGGCGAAGCGTTCGCCGACGACCGAGCCCATCGAGCCGCCCATGAATTCGAATTCGAAGCAGGCGACGACCACCGGCAGGCTCATGATCGAGCCGCCCTGGACGATCAGCGCATCGGTTTCGCCGGTGGCGTCCATCGCGGCCTTCAGGCGGTCCGGGTACTTCTTGCTGTCCTTGAATTTCAGGGTGTCGACCGGCAGCGCTTCCTGGCCGATTTCATAGCGGCCGCCGGCGTCGAGCAGCGCGTCAAGGCGCTCGCGGGCGCGGATGCGCATGTGGTGGTCGCACTTCGGGCAAACGTGCTGGTTCGCGTCCAGGTCGGCGCGGTACAGCACGGCTTCGCACGATGGGCACTTGACCCACAGGCCTTCCGGCATGGTCTTGCGATTGGCGGCATCGGAGCGCTGGATCCGTGGGGGCAGCAGTTTTTCCAACCAACTCATGTTATCTCCTTTGCGGCGTGTCTGAAGTTGGGGCGTAGTGTAGCCGCTAGCGCCGGGCTTGTCGACCGCTTGGCTTTCTGACAATCACTCCGCAGTGCGCTTATTTACCGACCTCGGCCGTCGTGAACTCGAAACCGCCGATGCGGGCGGCAATGACGTTATACACCCAGGCGCCGACCAGCGTGAACACGAATCCGATCAGGGTATAAAGAAACGGCATCAGGACCAGCATCACGATCGAGAAGCCGGCGCCCTGCCCCTGCCCCATCAGGGCCGGGATGGTCATCAGCAGCGTGAACGGGAGCGAGATGGCGAAATACAGGGCCGCCATCACCTTGGCGTTCTGCAGGATGGAAACGCTGACGACTTGCTTTTTCATGGGAGACCCCGTCCGTACAAAGAGTTGTAGTTGACGTAATGTAACGTACGCGATGACAACTGGACAAGTAATCAAATGCAGTCGTTTTGTCTTCGACGCCTGGGGGACAGGATCGGTTCAAGCCGATGCGCAGGCAACGCGGCCTTAAAAAAACCGGCGGCAGACGTGTCTGGCGCCGGTTTGCATGTGATCCGGGCGAACCCGGAAGGTGCGCCTGACTCAGGCCGCGTCGAGCGCCGTGCGGATGCCGCCGACGAAATCGCGCACCGCCGCCACGGCATGCTCCGCGCCGGCGTTCTCGATTTCCTGGATGATGCGGCTGCCGATCACCACCGCGTCGGCCACCGAGGCCACTGCCCTGGCCGTTGCCGCGTCGCGGATGCCGAAGCCGACGCCGATCGGCAGGCTCACGTGTTCGCGGATCGCGGCCACGCGGCGCGCCACGTCCTCGGTGTCGATGCTGCCGGCGCCGGTAACGCCTTTCAGCGAGACGTAATAGCTGAAGCCGCTGCCGTAGCGCGCCACCTGCCGCACGCGTTCCGTGGTCGAGGTCGGCGCCAGCAGGAAGATCAGGTCGAGGCCGGCCGCGCGCATGGCGTCGGCAAAGGCTTCGCATTCTTCCGGCGGGTAGTCGACCACGATGGCGCCATCGGCGCCGGCTTCCTTGGCGCAGCGGATGAATTCATCGGGGCCGATGCGCTCGATCGGGTTGGCATAGCCCATCAGGACCACGGGCGTGCTGGTGTCGGTCTTGCGGAACTCGCGCACGAAGTTGAAGACGTCGGGCAGGCCGATGCCGAATTTCAAAGCGCGTTCGCAGGCGCGCTGGATGACCGGGCCTTCGGCCATCGGGTCGGAGAAGGGAACGCCGAGTTCGAGGACGTCGGCGCCGCCTTCGACCAGCGCGTGCATCAGCGGCACGGTGAGGCCGGGGCCGGGGTCGCCGGCGGTGATGAAGGTGACGAGGCCGGTTTTATCTTGTTCGCGCAGGGCGGCGAAGGTGTGTTCGATGCGGGACATGGTGGTTTTCCGTGTTGGATGATCGGTGTTGGCGGCAGGTAGGGTGGACGGCTATGCCGTCCACGCGTTCAACGCACGTATGCGTCGGGATTCAGCTGAAATCCAGCCCCATCCTCTGCGCCACCGTGTGCATGTCCTTGTCTCCGCGTCCCGACAGGTTCACCAGGATGATCGCGTCCTTCGGCAGGGTCGCCGCCAGCTTCACGCCGTAGGCGATCGCGTGAGAGGACTCCAGCGCCGGAATGATGCCCTCGATACGGCAGCAGTCGTGGAACGCCTGCAGCGCTTCGTCATCGGTAATCGACACGTATTCGGCACGCGCCGAATCCTTCAGCCAGGCGTGCTCGGGCCCGACGCCCGGATAATCCAGGCCGGCCGAGACCGAGTGGGTCTCGATGATCTGCCCGTTCGCATCCTGCAGCAGGTAGGTGCGGTTCCCGTGCAGCACGCCCGGGAAGCCGGCCGACAGCGAGGCCGCGTGCTTGCCGGAATCGATGCCCTCGCCCGCCGCCTCGACGCCGACCAGTTTCACGCCCGGCTCGTCGATGTAGGGATAGAAGATGCCCATCGCGTTCGAGCCGCCGCCGATGCAGGCCACCACGTAGTCGGGCTGGCGGCCGGTCATTTCCGGCATCTGCACGCGGCATTCCTCGCCGATCACCGACTGGAAGTCGCGCACCATCATCGGGTAAGGATGCGGGCCGGCCACGGTGCCGATGATGTAGAAGGTGTTTTCGATGTTGGTGACCCAGTCGCGCATCGCTTCGTTCAGCGCGTCCTTCAGGGTCTTGCTACCCGACTCCACCGGCACCACGGTCGCGCCGAGCAGCTTCATGCGGTACACGTTCTGGGCCTGGCGCTTGACGTCCTCGGCGCCCATGTAGACGATGCATTCCAGCCCGAAGCGGGCGCAGATGGTGGCCGTGGCCACGCCGTGCTGGCCGGCGCCGGTCTCGGCGATGATGCGGGTCTTGCCCATGCGCCGCGCCAGCAGGGCCTGGCCGATCACGTTATTGATCTTGTGGGCGCCGGTGTGGTTCAGGTCTTCGCGCTTGAAGAACACCTGCGCGCCGCCGGCCAGCTCGGACCAGCGCTTGGCGTGGTAGACCGGCGACGGACGGCCGACGAAGTGGGCCAGCTCGTAGCGGAATTCTTCGAGGAACTCGGCGTCGTGCGAATAGCGCGCGTAGGCTTCGTTCAGTTCGGCCAGCGCGTGGCTCAGCGTCTCGGCGACGAAGCTGCCGCCGTAGGGGCCGAAGTGGCCGCGCGCGTCGGGGAACTGGTACTCGGTGGTCTGGAACAGGGCGTTGGCGCCGCGCTCAATGATGGGTTCCTGGGCTTCCAGGGCTGCTTCCTGCACGTCTTTGATGGTCATGGTCAAACTCGCTTGCTATGGTGGCATCGGCTGCCCGCACCGCGGCGACAAAGGCCGCGATCTTGCGGGCGTCCTTGATCCCCTTCGCTTCCTCGACACCACTGCTGATGTCGACGGCGTAGGGCCGTACGCGGACCGTTGCGTCAGTCGCGTTTTGCACGCTCAAGCCACCACTCAAAACGACCCGAGGCGCGAGCTCTTTTGGAATAAGAGACCAATCGAAGACCTTTCCTGCGCCGCCATACACATCCACGTGGGCATCGAGCAACAGGCTCGAAAACCAGGGACTGGCAGCGCGGTATGCGAGTTCGCATTCTAGCAGTTCGGCATGCGCCGTGTCCGGCTTGACGCGGAAGGCCCGCACGAATGGACGTTTCACCACAGCCGCGATCCGCGCGCATTCCTCAGGCGTTTCGTCGCCGTGGAACTGCAGCAGCGCGACCGGCGCCGCATCGAGCACCGCCCTCACCTCGTCCAGGCTGGCGTTCACGAACAGCGCGGTCGCGCTCACATACGGCGGCACCAGCCGGCCCAATTCGGCGAAGCGTTCGGGCGTGACGTAGCGCGGGCTCTTCGGGTAGAACACGAAGCCGAGGGCGTCGGCGCCGGCATCGACGGCAGCAATCAAATCCTGCTCGCGGGTGATGCCGCAGATCTTGATGCGGGTGCGTTTCATGGTGAACCTTACAGCCAGGGCAAAGGCGAGACCGCCTCCTGCGGCAGCCCCCACTTCGGATCGTAATCGATTTTGGCGAAGTACAGGCCGTCCGGCATGAAGGTGGGCGCGGCGGCGTCGCGGTTGCGCGCGGCCAGCACCTCGGCCATCCAGTCCGGCTCGTTGCGGCCGGTGCCGACATACACCAGGGCGCCGACGATGTTCCGTACCATGTGGTGCAAAAAGGCGCTGGCGCGCACGGTGAACACGATGATGTCGCCGCGGCGCTCGATGCCGATGTGCTGCATGTCCTTCACCGGCGTGTTCGCCTGGCAGCCCGAGGCGCGGAACGAGGAAAAGTCGTGCAGGCCGATCAGGTGCCGGGCCGCTTCGCGCATGCGCTCGACGTCGAGCGGGCGGAACACCCAGCCGGCGCGCCCGGCCAGCAGCGCCGACGGGTTGGCGTTGTTGTACAGGACGTAGTGATAAGTGCGGGCCCGTGCCGAGAAGCGCGCGTGGAATTCCTGGCCCTCGGGGTCGGGCGCCACCTCGTGCGCCCAGCGCACCGTGACCGAATCGGGCAGGAAGGTATTCGTGCCGCGCACCCAGCTCTGCATGGCGCGATCGAGTTCGGTGTCGAAGTGGACCACCTGCTCGACCGCGTGCACGCCGGCGTCGGTGCGGCCGGCGCAGGTGGTGTGCAGTTTCGTGGTGGCGAACTTCTCGAGGGCGATCTCGAGTGCGTCCTGCACGGTGTCACGGCTCGGCTGCTTCTGGTATCCATTCCAGCCGGTGCCGACGTACTGGAGTCCTAGTGCGATGCGCCTCACGCCAGCTGGTCACGCATGGTGCGCGCGCGGGTGGCCTGCTCGCTGCTGCCGCCCTTGATGACTTCGTCCAGCAATTCGCGCGCGCCTTCCTTGTCGCCGATTTCCTGGTAGGCGATCGCCAGGTCGAGCTTGGTTTCCATTTCCATCTGGGCCGGGGTGAGTTCGCCTTCGGAAGCAGACTGCGTGGACTCGGCAAACTGCGGCGTGACGCCAGGCTCGCCGGCGGGCAGGTCGAGGTCGAAGCTGTCCATGTCGAAGCGCGGCACCGGGGTGCCCGGGTTCGGGATGGCAGGCACGTCGTCGAGCGCGAACGGATCGTCCTGCGGCGCGGCAGGCGCGGCCGGCTGGCCGAAGTCCAGGGTATCGAGGTCGAACAGCGGGTCTTTCGCCGGCGCCGGCGATTCAGCGGCCGGCGTGGGCGCGAAGTCGAGGTCCAGGTCGTTCGCGAAGTCGAGGTCCTGGCTTGGCGCTGCCGGCGTGGCCGGGGTCACCGGGGTGTCGTCGGCCAGGCTGAAGTCCATGGCGTCGAGGTCGAACAGCGGGTCCTTCAGGTCCGACGCGGCCGGGGACTGCGGCACTTCCGGCAGCGGCGGCAGCTCGAACTCCTTGGCCAGTTCGGCCATGTCGATGTCGGTGGCCGGGCCGTTCTTCGACAAATCGAGCACGAAGCCGTCGTCGTCGTCCAGCGGCGCCAGGGTGGCCGGCTGCGCTGGCTGGGCGCCGTCCTGGCGGTCGAAGTCCATGTCGAAGGACAAATCGTCCAGGCTGTTGGCGGCGACGCTGCCGGCCGGGGTCGCGTCCGGTTCGAGCGGCGCGAACGGCTCCATGTCGAACTGCAGGTCCGGCACGGCGGAATCGACGGCCGGCACGGCGGTGATGTCGTTGCGGCCGAACGAGGCCGGCTCGCTGGCCGGGACCGGCTCGAAGCTCAGGCCGCCCAGGTCGAAGTCGAGGAGATTGTCGTCCTTGGCGTCCTGCGCCACGGCGGTCTCGGCTGCCTGCGGCAGCGCGGTGGCGTTCTTGTCCAGGCTCACGCTGCCGAGGCCGAAGCCAGTGTCGAGCGGCGCGCCGGTGAGGGCGTCGGTGGTGGATACCGGCTCGATGAAACCGGTGTCCTCGGCGCGGCTGCGGAAGGCCTGCTCCAGCTGCTGCGAGAGCAGGGTCTGCGGGTTGTTGTCGTCCTGCGCGGCAATCGCGCCGGCGGCGATACCGGCCGCGCCCGCCGCCACCGCACCGGCGCCAATGCCGCTGCCGGCCGCCGCGGCGTACATCGGGTTGGCCGGATCGAGGGCCAGGCCCATGCTGGCCGCCTGCGCCCACTCGTCGCCCTTGCCGCCGGTGAGGCTGTACAGCTCGGTGGCCTGGGTCTCGAAGGCGCGCACGTCCTTGCGCGCGGCGTAGATTTCCAGCAGCTTCAGGCGCACCGGATGGCGCAGCGGGTCGTTGCGCAGCGCTTCCTTGAGGATGTCCTCGGCCTGGGTGTCGAAGTTATAGGCCAGGTACAGCTCGGCTTCGGCCAGGGGGTCGACCTCGTTCGTGTCGAGCTGGCTGGCCGAAGGTGCGAAGCTGGAATTGAAGACGCTGTCGTTGGTGTCGACGCTCTGGCCGCCGGTCTCGGCATACAGCGATTGCGACGAGGACGGCTGGGCGGCGGCGCCCAGGATGCTCGGCTCGGCGGCAGGGGCGGCGGCGCCCTTGCCTTTCTGCGCCGGCTTCTGCTTGCGCCGCTGCGACAGGCCGAGGGCAGCCAGCGCCAGCACGGCCACGCCCGCGCCGATGTACGTGATGTTGTCCATCAGCGTGTCGAGCAGCGACTTTTCCGGCGGCGGCGCCGGCTTGGCGACCTTGGGCTTGATCTTCGGCGCCGGCTGGGCAGGCGCCTCGCCTGCTTCGTTCGCCGGCACGAGCGGCTTGATGCCTTCGGCGGCCGCACCGGCAGCGGCGGCGCCGGCGCCGTTCTTCACCGTGATCAGCTCTTCGAGCTTGTTGACGTTGGTTTCCAGTTCCTTCACGCGCTGCTGGGCGTCGGCCAGTTCCTTTTCGCGGGCGACCGTTTCTTCGGTGTTCGCGCCGGTGGCGTTGGCGCCGCCGGCCGCCCCGGACGCCGGGGCCGGCGTGGCCCGGGACAGGCGCAGCTGGTCTTGCGATTCGTTGGCGGCGGTCGGGCGTTCCTGCACCCGGGCCGTGATGCGGCCGGTGGCGCTCTGCCCTGCCGCCGTCTCGCGCGCCGGGGTGCTGGTGGCGACCTGGCCGGCCAGCTTGGCGCGGTAGGCGTCGAAGTCGGCCGCATGCGCGACCACGGTGCCGCGCGCTTCCTCGGCATCGCCGCCGCGCAGGGTGTCGCCGGCCGGCACGTTCAGGATCTGGCCCGACTTCAGGCGGTTCATGTTGTTGCCGATGAACGCGTCCGGGTTGGCGCGGTAGAGCGCGACCAGCATCATGTCGAGCGAGACGTCGGTGGGCTTCAGGCGCACGGCGATGTCGCTCAGGGTGTCGCCGCGGCGGACGCGGTAGCGCGAGGCGGCGTTCGGCGAACGCGGGGCACTTTCCGCGGCGGCGGCGCGCTCGTTGGCCAATTCCTCGGCCCGTTCCTGGGCGCGCGCGGCGCGCTGGGTGCGGCTGGCCGGCGCAGGCTGGACCGGGGCCTCCGCTGCAGGCGTGGCGGCGCGCTGGCGTCCGGCGGCGGGCGCGGCGGCCACTTGCGCCGGCTGCGGCGCGCGCAGTTCGGCCGGGTCGAGCAGGAAGGTGTATTCGCGCACCAGGCGGCCATTGTCCCAGGCCAGTTCCAGCAGCAGGTCGACGAAGGGCTCGTTCAATGGCTGCGTCGAGCTGATGCGCACGAACTGGCGGCCGCCCCGCTGTTCGACATTGAAGCGCAGCGACAGCAGCGCCGGGTTGAATTCGATGTTGGCGGCGCGGTAGGCATCAGCCGATGCCAGCTTGGCGACCAGGCCGGTCGCCTCCTCGTTCGACACCGCGGTCAGCTCGATCTCGGCGCGCAGCGGCTGGCCGAGGGCGGACAGCACCGTCAGCTTGCCCAATCCCGCTGCCGACGCCGCCGAAGACAGAAGCACTGCACTGGCGACCGCGGCGGTGAGTGTTTTCAGCGCGGACGACATGATCTGAGGACGGCGGTTCAATGGCATAGTGGGGACGGGTAGGTTAGCTGGGAAAGGACGGATTCCCGGAAGTCTGAACATATCATCATGCACTAGAGCATGCAAGCGCTACGGGGCGTAGCGGGGTGTTTCTGTGGGGTAAAAGCGTGTTTGGTAACGATTCGATATCGTTACGCGGGGCGGAAAATTAGTGCGGGAATAACAGGTGTGAGTGAGGAGATAACGTAGGGTGGGTACTTGTACCCACCAGCCTTGCGCTCGATGGCACGGGGCCGACGACGAGGTGGGTACGAGTACCCACCCTACGCGGCAATGAAGCGGTGCGCCGCGATGCACGCGGCGCCGTTCGGATTACTTCTCGAGCACGATCCGCAGCATGCGGCGCAGCGGCTCGGCGGCGCCCCACAGCAGCTGGTCGCCGACGGTGAAGGCCGACAGGTACTCGGGACCCATCGACATCTTGCGCAGGCGGCCGACCGGAATCGTCAGGCTGCCGGTCACCGCGGCCGGCGACAGATCATGCACCGACGCTTCGCGCGTGTTCGGCACCACCTTCACCCACTCGTTGTGCGAGGCGATGATGTCGTTGATCTCGTCCAGCGGCACGTCCTTTTTCAGCTTGATGGTCAGCGCCTGCGAGTGGCAGCGCATGGCGCCAATGCGCACGCACAGGCCGTCGACCGGAATCGCGGCCGAACCGAAGGCTTCGCCCAGGCCGAGGATCTTGTTGGTCTCGGCGCCGGCCTTCCACTCTTCCTTCGACTGGCCGTTGCCCAGGTCCTTGTCGATCCACGGGATCAGGTTGCCGGCCAGCGGCGCGCCGAACTGCTTGATCTCGTCAGGGGCATAGCCATGCTGGGTGGCCAGCACGGTGCGGTCGATTTCCAGGATGGCCGAGGCCGGGTCGTCGAGCAGCGGCTTGACGGCCGCGTTGATGGTGCCGAATTGCGTGAGCAGCTCGCGCATGTGCTGGGCGCCGCCGCCGGAGGCCGCCTGGTAGGTCATGGAGGTCATCCACTCGACCAGGCCCTGTTCGAACAGGCCGCCCAGGCCCATCAGCATGCACGACACGGTACAGTTGCCGCCGATGTAATTCTTCACGCCGCGCGAGAGCGCATTCTGGATCACGTCCTTGTTCACCGGGTCGAGCACGATGACGGCGTCGTCGTTCATGCGCAGGGTCGATGCGGCGTCGATCCAGTAGCCGTTCCAGCCTGCGGCGCGCAGTTGCGGGTACACCTCGGTGGTGTAGTCGCCGCCCTGGCAGGAGATGATGATCTCGCACTTCGACAGCTCGGCGATGTCGGTGGCGCTTTTCAGTTTGGTTTCGTTCTTCGCCATCTTCGGGGCGTCGCCGCCCGGGTTCGACGTCGTGAAGAACACCGGTTCGATGTGGGCGAAATCGCCCTCGTCCTGCATGCGCTGCATCAGGACCGAACCGACCATGCCGCGCCAACCAACCAGGCCTACTAACTTCATTATTTTCCTTTAGGGGTTATTCATTGATACGTTAACGATGACGAGGGCGTATTGGTGGACATGGGAGCCAACAATGCCCGGCGTTCACGCGTGGGCACAGAGTGCCCACCTTACGATTCGTTGCGAGCACACGCGTTAGGGGTGTGCGAACTGCGCCATTAATTGAGGGCGCGGACTACCGCGTCGCCCATCTGGACGGTAGAAACGCGCTGCGTGCCATCCTCAAATATATCCGGTGTGCGCAATCCTTGCTGGAGGACGCTCTTCACGGCGGTCTCGATGCGGTCGGCCTGCTCGGCCCTGTTCAGCGAATAGCGCAGCATCATCGCGGCCGACAGAATCGTCGCCAGCGGATTCGCCACGCCCTTGCCGGCGATGTCCGGCGCCGAGCCGTGCGAGGGTTCGTACAGGCCCTTGTTGTCCGCATCGAGCGAGGCCGAGGGCAGCATGCCGATCGAGCCGGTCAGCATCGCAGCGGCGTCGGACAGGATGTCGCCGAACATGTTGCCGGTGACGATGACGTCGAACTTTTTCGGTGCGCGCACCAGCTGCATCGCAGCGTTATCGACGTACATGTGCTCGAGCGCGACGTCCGGGTACTCCTTGTGCACGTCGGTGACGATGTCGCGCCAGAACTGGAAGGTTTCCAGCACATTCGCCTTGTCGACGCTGGTCACGCGTTTATCCCGCTTTTGTGCGGCCTGGAAGGCGACGTGGGCGATGCGGCGGATTTCGCCTTCGGCATAGCGCATCGTGTCGAAGCCTTCGCGCTGGCCCTTGAACGGACCGTCCGGGCACTCGCGCACGCCGCGCGGCTTGCCGAAGTAGATGTCGCCGGTCAGTTCGCGGATGATCAGGATGTCCAGGCCCGATACCACTTCCGGTTTCAGGGTCGAGGCGCCGGCCAGTTCCGGGTACAGGATCGCTGGACGCAGGTTGGCGAACAGGCCGAGCTCCTTGCGCAGGCCGAGGATGGCCTGCTCCGGGCGCAGCGCGCGCTCCAGGGTGTCGTACTGGTAGTCGCCCACGGCGCCGAACAGCACGGCGTCGGCTTCCTTCGCCAGCTTCAGCGTTGCTTCGGGCAGCGGATGGCCGTGGGCCGCGTAGCCGGCGCCGCCGACTGGGGCGCGCTCCATCTCGAAGGATTCGCCCAGCGCGTCGAGCACGCGTACGGCCTGGTCGATGATTTCGGGACCGATGCCGTCGCCCGGCAGGATTGCGATCTTGGTCATGCGTTCTTTCAGATGGTGTTGGCCAGCCAGGGCTGGCGCGCCAGGTGGCGCTCTTCAAAGGCGCGGATTTCGTCGGCGTGGCGCAGGGTCAGGCCGATGTCGTCCAGGCCGTTCAGCAGGCAGTACTTGCGGAAGTCGTCGATGGCGAACTCGAAACCAAGCCGTCCGTCGGCCGTGCGCAGCACCTGGTTTTCCAGGTCGACCACCAGCTTGAAGCCGCTGAAGGCTTTCACTTCATTGAACAGCTGGTCGACCTGCGCTTCGCTCAGCACGATCGGCAGCAGGCCGCTCTTGTAGCAGTTGTTGAAGAAGATGTCGGCGAAGCTCGGCGCGACGATCGCACGGAAGCCGTACTGCTGCAGGGCCCAGGGCGCATGCTCGCGCGAGGAACCGCAGCCGAAGTTCTTGCGCGCCAGGAGGATCGAGGCGCCCTGGTAACGCGGCTGGTTCAGCACGAAGTCCGGGTTCAGCGGGCGGCGGCTGTTGTCCTGGCCCGGTTCGCCGTGGTCGAGGTAGCGCCACTCGTCGAACAGGTTCGGGCCGAAGCCGGTGCGGCGGATCGACTTCAGGAACTGCTTCGGGATGATGGCGTCGGTATCGACATTGGCGCGGTCGAGCGGCGCCACCAGGCCTTCGTGTACGGTGAATTTATCCATGTGCTGTTCCTGATTCGCCGAATGATGGCATGTTCAAATGTGCTTACTTGCCGCCGGCGCTGGTGACGACCTGGCCGACCTTCTGTACATCGCGGCCGATGCCGGAGATGGTGTTGCAGCCGGTGAGGACGATAGCGACGAGGGTGAGTGCGAATGCTTTTTTCATGGTGATCGAAAGAGTCAAAAATCCGAATTCTACAATGCGCGTACATCGACGAAGTGGCCGGCGATACCGGCCGCGGCGGCCATCGCCGGCGACACCAAATGGGTGCGGCTGCCCTGCCCTTGCCGCCCTTCGAAGTTGCGGTTCGAGGTCGAGGCGCAGCGTTCGCCCGGCTCCAGGCGGTCGGCGTTCATCGCCAGGCACATCGAGCAGCCCGGCTCACGCCATTCGAAACCGGCGGCTTTGAAGATCGCGTCCAGCCCTTCGTGCTCGGCCTGTTCCTTCACCAGCCCGGAACCCGGCACCACCAGCGCCAGTTTCACGTTCGAGGCGCGCTGGCGCCCGCGTACGACTGCCGCGGCGGCGCGCAAGTCCTCGATGCGCGAATTCGTGCAGGAGCCGATGAAGACCTTGTCGATGCGGATGTCCTCGATGGCGGTGTTCGGTTCGAGCGCCATGTAGGTCAGCGCCTTTTCCATGGCGTCGCGGCGCACGGCATCCTTTTCCTGCTCGGGATCGGGCACGCGGCCGTCGATGGCGATCACCATCTCGGGCGAGGTGCCCCAGGTGACCTGCGGACGGATGTCGGCGGCGTTCAGGGTCACGACCATGTCGAACCTGGCGCCCGGGTCGGAATGCAGGGTGCGCCAGTAGCTCACCGCCTGCTCCCACTGCGGGCCAACCGGCGAGAACGGACGGCCCTTCACGTACTCGATCGTGGTATCGTCGACGGCCACCATGCCGGCGCGTGCACCGGCTTCGATGGCCATGTTACAGACCGTCATGCGGCCTTCCAT
Organism: Massilia sp. IC2-278; assembly: GCF_020708045.1. Taxonomy (GTDB): domain Bacteria; phylum Pseudomonadota; class Gammaproteobacteria; order Burkholderiales; family Burkholderiaceae_D; genus Telluria. Next base: position 66,032 of record NZ_JAJFES010000012.1, on the reverse strand, counting down.
CGACAGCGACCGGATGGTCGAACCGCCGAATTCGATGGCATAACCGGTGCCGCCGGCGGTGCCGATCTTGCCAATCACGGCCAGCACGATGTCTTTCGCCGTCACGCCTTTCGGCAGCGCGCCGTCGACCTGCACCAGCATGGACTTCGACTTCTTCGCCAGCAGGGTCTGCGTGGCCAGCACGTGCTCGACTTCGGAGGTGCCGATCCCATGCGCCAGGCAGCCGAAGGCGCCGTGGGTCGAGGTGTGCGAGTCGCCGCAGACCACGGTCATGCCCGGCAGGGTCGCGCCCTGCTCCGGCCCGATCACGTGGACGATGCCCTGGCGCTTGTCGTTCATGTTGAAGTAGGTAAGTCCATAGCTCTTCGCGTTGGCGTCGAGCGTTTCCACCTGCAGGCGCGAGGTCGGATCGGCGATGCCGTCGCGGCGGTCGGTGGTCGGCACGTTGTGGTCGGCCACCAGCAAATTGGCGGCGTTGCGCCAGAGCGGACGGCCGGCTTCGCGTAGTCCCTCGAAGGCCTGCGGGCTGGTGACTTCGTGTACCAGGTGGCGGTCGATGTACAGCACCGTCGTTCCGTCGGCATCGGCACGCACGACGTGGGCGTCCCAGAGTTTGTCGTAGAGGGTCTTTAACATGCGGTTTCCTGTGCGGGCGCGTAGAAATGGGGAAGCGTTTTTTGATTATGCCCACAATTGTGCAGTGCGGCAAGCGGACCCGTTTGCACGATTCTGCCAATAATGGCCTATCGATGCAAATTTCGTTTGAACGTAAAGACGCAAATGCAAATAAAAAAGCCTGTGCAGGGTTTGCACAGGCTTTTTCTTGCAAGGGCCGCGGCGGGCCCTTTTCACGGATTTGGTGCGTTGTTACGCCGCCATGCGCACCGTGCTGCGGCAGCCGTCCATCAGGAAGGACAGGCCGACCACCAGCACCAGCTCGCCTTCGGCCGAACGCGCGGTACCGGTGATGCCCTCGACGGTCAGCGCCGTCATCGGCTTGATCACGAGGTCCGCCGTGCCATCGACCGCTTCCACTGCCAGGATGTAGGGCTGCGGTGCGTTGATGACGATGCCGACGCGTTCCGGTGCTTCCTCGTAGCCGAGCGCGCCGGCCAGCGAGCGCACCGGCAGCGGACGGCCCTGGTCCTTCAGCACCGGGGCGCCGCCGACCATCGAGAATTCCTCCGGCAGCTCGACCACGCGCTCGACCACCGCCATCGGCAGCGCCAGCGAGGCGCCCGAGGTGGAGACCAGCATGGTCGGCACGATCGACAGTTCGATCGGCAGGCGGATCGCGAACTTGGTGCCGGAACCCAGCTGGGAATCGATGCGGATCGCACCGCGGTTCTTTTCCACCGCCGTCTTGACCACGTCCATGCCCACGCCGCGGCCCGAGACCGAGGAAGCGACTTCCTTGGTCGAGAAGCCCGGCAGGAACACCAGCTGGTAGGCGTCTTCGTCGTTCGGCGCGCCGTTCTCGCTGATCAGGCCCTTTTCAAAGGCCTTCTTGCGCAGCTTGGCCGGGTCCATGCCCTTGCCGTCGTCCTGCAGCACGATCATGACGCTGTTGGCTTCCTGCCAGGCTTTCAGCAGGATGAAGGCCTTCGCGGGCTTGCCGGCGGCGACGCGGTCCTGCGGCGATTCGACGCCGTGGTCCAGCGCGTTGCGCAGCATGTGCACCAGCGGGTCGTACAGGCTGTCCACGACGACGCGGTCGACTTCGGTCTCGGCGCCTTCGATGGTCAGCTCAACGTCCTTGCCCAGGTCCTTCGCCAGTTCGCGCACCAAGCGCGGGAACTTCTGGAACAGGCGGCCCACCGGCTGCATGCGGGTCGCCAGCGTAGCGCGCTGCAGTTCGGCCGAGTAGCGCGAGGCGCGCTCCAGAGTTTCGGTCAGCGTGGCCATCAGGGTGGCGGCCTGGCCTTCGAACTTGAACTGTGACAGGCGTTCCAGCAGCACGGCAGCCTGGTTGGCGGCCTGTACCGATTCGCCGGCCACTTCCAGCAGCGCGTCGAGTTTCACGGCATCGATACGGATGCTTTCGTCCTTTGCCGGCGCGGCGGCGGCGCGGGCGTCGGCCACCTTGTTGTCGCCACGGCGCTCGACGCCGTCCCAGCCCGGCTTTCCCGCGGCGGGCGCGGCTGCGGCAGGCGCGGCGGATGCGGCCGCGGCAGGCGCGGATTCGGTCGGTGCAGGGGCGGCGGCAGACGCGGCAGGCGCTGCAACCGGCGCAGCGACGGCGATCGCATTCGCAGCCGGCACCACGGCGTTGTACATCGCGGTCCAGTCCAGGCCATCTTCGCCGGCGGCGGCGGCAGGCGCGGCAACCGGAGCGGCCTCGACAACCGGCGCAGCCACCGGAGCCGGCGCAGCAGCAGCCGGCGCGGTAGTCGACGCAGCCGCGGCCTTGCCTTCGATCGCATCCATCAGGATGCGTTCCAGGTCCTGCGGCATGGGCGCGAGCTGTTCCGGCGCGGCGCCGTTGTTCAGGTCGTTCAGCTGGTCGGCCACGAAGCCCGATGCCTGCAGCGCCGCTTCGATCGACAGCGGCGTGACGGGCGCGGCGCCGGTGCGCAGCGCGTCGAACAGGTTTTCGGTCAGGTGGCAGGCCGCGACCAGCGCGGGCAGGCCCATGAAGCCGGCGCCGCCCTTGATGGTGTGGAACGAACGAAACACCGCATTCAGCGTTTCCTTGTTCTCGGGGTCGCGTTCGAGGCGCAGCAGGTGCTCTTCAACATTGACTGCCAGATCCATCGCCTCGACGACGAAGTCCTTGAGCATATCGTCCATTAGAATCCCAGATCGGCAAGAAGGTCGTCGACATTGTCCTGGTCCAGCGCCACGTCAGGCACGGACGGGCCTTGCATCAGCGGCGCCGGTGCGGCTTCCTTCTCGGCCAGCTTGGCACGGGTTTCAGGCGGCGCGTTGTCGCGCAGCAGCTGGGCCAGCTCGTTCTCGACGGTCTTGGTGATGGTGACCACTTTCTTGATCAGCTGGCCGGTGATGTCCTGGAAGTCCTGGGCCATCATGATGTCGAGCAGGCGCGCCTTTTCGGCTTCGGCGGCCACCGACACGGCCTGCGCGAACTGGCGCGAATCGCCGGCCAGGGCCTTGAATTCGTCCAGGCCGAGCTTGCCGGAGAACAGATCGTTCCAGCGGGTTTCCATGTCCTGGGCCTGCTTCGACAGCTTGTCCTGGGCCGGCATGCCTTCGTCCAGGGTGTTCAGCACCTTGTTGGCGGCCTGCTCGGTCAGGGTGGCGACGTATTCCAGGCGATCCTGGGCGTCCACGATCTGCGACGAGGCTTCGGTCAGCGCGCGGTCGTAGCCGAGCTCGCGCAGCGAGTCGTGCAGCAGGCGCACGATGCCGCCCAGGCGCTCGTACATGTTGCCGCCCTCGCCTTCGGCGGCGTCGCCGGAAGGGGCTGCGGTTGCAGAGGCCACCGCCGCGGGGGCCGCGGCAGCTACCGGTACTGCGGCTGCGGCTACCGGCGTAGCGGCGGCTACCTGGTCGAACAAGGCCTCGAGGTCGTCCTCGTCGGCGGGTTGTGCTGCGGGAGCGGCTGCGGGGGCGGCAGGAGCCGGCGCCGCGTTGGCACGCTGGGCCGCCACTTCCTCGAATAGTGCGTCGAAATCGTCAGCGGCGTCGGTCATAATCCCTGCTTCTCCATAATATAAATGTCGCGGTCTGCGTGCTTCGGTCCGTTGGTAATGCGGACTTCCGCGCGCGTTACTTTCCTCGCAGGAAGCCCAAAATTCAGTTAGCGAGTGTAGCAGTGTGGTTGCCGTAGGTAAATGTCGGCGATCGCGGTACAACAAAATGGACAAGGAAACTTAATTCCGCGACAATAAAACCATGCGGTTCCTGAATCTTTTCACAAGCCAGGTGTTGTTTTGTGGTCGCGTCGATTGTGCACGGTTTTCCGGACCGGTCCGGTGCTAGCGAGCTCATGTTTGAGCAAACTCAAGGGCTTGCGTCATCGCAATCACGGGACTGCCCAGTGAGGTAACAATACGTGCGTCTGGGAGGACATAACCATGTACCGGAAAATCCTGATCACCACCGACGGCTCGGCCGTCTCGCAACATACGGCCTGTGCCGGCGTCAAATTCGCGCAACAGATGGGCGCCGAAGTGCTGGCCCTGTTCGTCGCGCCCGAGTACCAGTACCCCGTCTACGTCGAAATCATCCCGCCATCCTACCCGAGCGAGGAAGAATACGCCGAACAGATGAAGCGCATGGGCGAGGACTACATGGGCCGCATCATGCATTCCTGCGCCAGGGCCAACCTGCAGCACAGCTGCATGACGGCGTTTTCCGACGCCACCGCCCTGAAGATCGTCGAGGTCGCCGAGCAGCAGGGCTGCGACCTGATCTTCATGGGCTCGCACGGGCGCAGCGGCTGGGGGCAGCTGCTGCTGGGCAGCGTCACCAACAAGGTGCTGGCGCAAACCACGCGCCCGGTGCTGGTGCACCGCCTGATCAGCGAGCCGGCGCCGGACTGAGCGGCCGGACGGGTGCGCGCCGTCCCGTGCACCCTGCATCTATATATAAGGTGGAAGCAATAGCCACGGCTTGCCTGGAACTGGGGAGAATGCAACATGATCAGAATCGTCATCGCAGATGATCACACCATCATGCGCGAAGGACTCAAGCGCATCCTCGACGGCGCACTCGACGTCGAGATCGTCGGCGAAGCCACCAACGGCTTCGAGGTGCTGTCCCTGGTGCGCCAGGGCGGCTTCGATTTGCTGCTGCTCGACTTGTCGATGCCCGGGCGCAGCGGGGTCGACCTGATCCGCCAGGTGCGCAGCGAGGCGCCGAAGCTGGCCATCCTCATCCTCACCATGCACGAAGAGGAACAGTACGCGGTGCGGGCGATCCGCGCCGGGGCCCAGGGCTACCTCACCAAGGAAAGCGCGGGCACCCAGCTGGTGGGGGCGATCCGCAAGGTGGCCTCGGGGCGGCCCTACATCAGCACCGAGGTGGCCGAGCAACTGGCCCTGAACATCATGGCGCCGAACGAGCAATTGCTGCACAAGCAGTTGTCGGACCGCGAGTTCGAGGTGTTTTCGCTGCTGGTGGGCGGCAAGTCGATTACCGAGATCGCCAACAATTTGCACTTGTCGGTGAAAACCGTCAGCACACACAAGACGCGCATCATGCAGAAGATGGGCATGACTTCGTTGTCGGAAATGGTGCAGTATGCGGTGGCGCACCGCCTGCTGGCGCCGATGAAGGCTTGACCGCGCCGCCGTATGCTGGCGTAAAAGTATTTCCGGCACGACTGCGGTATGGGCAAGGACGCGTCAACAAGCCTAATCAACTTGGACACCGTCCAGTCGCATTCGTGCCACCAGCGCCACGCGCACTTTGATCCATTCGCAGTGGTCCGCATCCGCTGCGAACAAGCCTCTCCCTCTATGCGGCAAGTAATTCGGTCGGAATACTCCTACATTCCTACCTTCTCTCCTACCTACACATTCAGCCATTGCTGATACCACTGCCGGACTCGTGTTGGCATACTGAATCCAGCGTATCGACTTGCTTGCGATCACCTTTCTCTCCGTAAGCCAGCCTGCCGCCGTTCCTGAATTCCTATTGAAGCACCGGTGCAGCGCCACTCGCGGCCTCACCCGAAAGAATTCTTCACTGGAGATGAGCATGCAGTCCCAGCAAACGACAGACCAACGCACCGCCAGCACGTCGACCATGCATACCACGCCCATGGAGGCCGGCCGCCAGCGCCAGGGCCGCCTGTGGTCCAACCTGAAGGAAGTCTGCGACCTGCTGCATATTCCGGCCGCGGTCTCGGTCAACTCGGAAGAGTTGCTGTTCCAGCACGTACAATTCAAGACCGGCCAGCGCGTGCACACCATCGGCCAGGCCTTCGACACCCTGTACATCGTCAACTCCGGCTTCCTGAAAACCGTGCTCATCGACGAATTCGGCAATGAGCAGGTGCTGAGCTTCCCGATGAAGGGCGACATGCTCGGCGTCGACGGCATCCACACCCGCCACTACGCCTCCGAGGCCGTGGCCTTGTCCGACTGCGACCTGATCCTGCTGCCGTTCAAGAAACTGACCGCCCTGGGCCGCGTGCACATGGAGCTCGAAAACCTGATGTACGGCGTGATGAGCCGCGAGCTGGTGCGCGAACAGGCGATGATCGGCATGCTCGGCGCCCTCTCGGCCGAAGCCCGCGTGGCCCGCTTCCTGGTGTCGCTGGCCGACCGCTTCGCCGCCATGGGTTACTCGAGCAAGCTGTTCAACCTGCGCATGACGCGCCACGAGATCGGCAGCTACCTCGGCCTGACCCTGGAAACCGTCAGCCGCACACTGTCGGCGTTCAACGAAATCGGCCTGATCACCGTCGACCAGCGCACCATCGGCATCAAGGACGCCGAAGCCCTCAAGACGCTGCGCCGCCTGCCGCCATCGCGCTCGCGCACCAAGGCTGCCGGCAAGAAGGCCGAGCTCGATGCGGCCGGCGACGACCAGATGCTCGCCACCGCCTGATCGCTCCTACCGGCACATGTTTTACCGGAGCAGTTCACAGGAATGCCCGGCAGTTGTAGCAGTGCAGGAATCGGCTCCGATGCGGCTTTCTCAGGACGAGAGCGCCTTATCGGAGCCGGTTTCGTTTTGAATCGCCGCCTTAGAGCCTATCTCAGTCGGCACGAGGAAGCGGATGGCGATGCATGGCAAGCGCGGGCAAGGCGCGAGGAGGCCGCATGGTGGTTCCATGCAACGACGAGCAACGCAGCCCCCGCTTGTCAGGCGCACCAGCGGCGACTCGAGCCTACTGAGATAGGCTCTTACTGGTCGCGCGACAGCACGCCGTCGTTCACGCGTACCGCGTCGCCGGCACGGAAGCCTGGATCGTTGTCGTATTGCAGGGTTTGCGTCGCGCCATTCCCCGAATACCGGACCACGACTTCGTAACGCTGGTCGCGGCGCTGATTTTGCTCGATATTGCGCCCCACCACTGCGCCGCCGATGGCGCCGGCCGCCGTTGCCGCCGTGCGGCCGCTACCGCTGCCGACCTGGTTGCCGAGCAGGCCGCCGATGACGGCGCCGCCCACCGTACCCAGGGCGCCGGAACCCTTGTGCTCGACCACGTTCACTGCTTCCACGGTGGCGCAATTGGTGCAGTAGCGCGCCGCGCGCGGGGACTCGGTCGTGCGGCCGCGGTTGTCGGCGGCCAGGTTGCGCTGGGTTGCCGGCGGCGCGCCGTCGCGCACCAGGGTTTCGCGCAGCACGTCGCTGGCCACGCGGTCGCCCACGCGCAGGTCGGCCGTCACGCGGCTACCGTTGCGGATGCGGTCGTGGGTGCCGATCGTGTAGGTGCCGGCGTACTGGCCACGGTCGAGCTCGTGCAGGCGCAGGTTGCGGGTGGCGCCGTCGATCTTCACCGTGGCGTTGCCGCCGGGCGTGCCGTACAGATTGAAATGCAGTTCCACGCCGGGAGCGATGCGGCGCACTTCCTCGACGTCGAAGCCGCGGATGTCGGGCGCCGGCATGCGGTCGCGAGCATAATTTTGTGCCTGTGCGGCCACGGGTGCCAGGGTCAGCGGACCGAGCGGCAGCAGCGCGCACACCAGGCTGCAGATTGTCTTGCGTGCTTTCATGTTTCCCTCCTCTGGATGGGTCCGGTGCGGACCTGGGGCATGGAATGAAAGTACGCCTGCGCAGGCGCGGCTACCGTGCGCTAACGTACCGTGCAGACGAGCACAGCAGTAAAGCGCAGCGGCAAAGACTTCCGAGAAAGCGCGAAGGCGCGCCTACATCTGCCGGAACTGGTGGGCGTAGACGGGACTCACGCGCAGCTTGTCGGGCCGGTTGCGCAGGTGCAGGACCACCTTGCCCGCCGTATCGCGCCCGGCATGCGCCACGCAGCGCAGGTTTACCACCGTGCTGCGGCTGACCTGCTGGAAGCAGGCCGGATCGAGCTGGGGCAGCAAGTCCTTCAGCGGCAGCCGGATCAGGGCCTCGCTGTCGGCGGTGGCCACGTTCACGTACTTGTCGAGCGCCTGGAAGAACACTACCTCCTGCACCGGGATCATGCGCACGGTATTGCCGACGGCGGCGCGGATCACGCTCAGGCGTTCGTGTGCGGCCACCGCCGGCAACAGCGCCTGCAACTGGCCGACCAGGCTGGCCAGCCCGCCATCGTCCGAGCGACTGGCAACCCGCGTGCGCAGGCGCTCGACGGTGCGCGCCAGGCGTGCGTCGTTCACCGGCTTGAGCACGTAGTCGGCGGCGGCCTGCTCGAAGGCCTGCACCGCGTACTCGTCGTAGGCGGTGACGAACACCACCTACGGGAACGGCGCCGCGTTTTCTCCATTAGCGTCCCAGCACTCGGCCAGTTCCTCGGCCGCCTCCAGCCCGCTCTGCCCGGGCATCTTGATGTCGAAAAACAGGATGTCCGGCCGCAGCGCCAGCGCCTGCTCGACCGCGGCGACGCCGTTCGGCGCGGAGCCGACGATCTCGAGTTCCGGCCACAGGCGCCGCAGGCTGGCTGCCAGCACCGCGGCCAGGATCGGTTCGTCTTCGGCAATCAGGGCGCGGATGCTCATGGATTCTCCAATGGAAGGGTGAGTCGGACGATCGTGCCCTGCGGCTGGGCTGGCGCGAGCAGCACGCTGGCGCGCTCGCCATACAGGGCTTGCAGGCGTTCGCGGGTGGTCGCCACGCCCACCCCGCCGCCGCTGCGGGCTGGCGCGGCATCTTCATTCAGGCCGAGTCCGCTGTCGCGCACGGCGATGTCGAGCAGGCCGTCGCGGGCGCGGGCTTCGACCAGGATCTCACCGCCCTCGATCTTCGGCTCCAGCCCGTGCACGATGGCGTTCTCGACCAGCGGCTGCAGCAGCAGCGGCGGCAGCCGCGCCTTGCGCAGTTCGGGCGGCAAGTCGAAGCGGTAAGCCAGGCGCGCGCCCATGCGCACGCCCATCAGGCCGAGGTAAGCCTGCATGGCAGCGAACTCCTGCTCCAGCGTCGTACTGTCCGCGCGCGTGGCGCCGAGCGTGGCGCGCAGGTACTGGATCAACTGGTCGAGCATGAGGCTGGCGCGCTCGGGGTCGAGGGCAATCAGGCCCTGCAGGTTGGCCAGGGTATTGAACAGCATGTGCGGCTCGATCTGGGCCTGCAGCAGACGCAATTGCGCCTGCACGGCCTGGCGCTCGACGACTTCGGCGCGCAGGCGCGCTTCCTGGTGTTCGCGGCCAATGCGTGCAACCCGCTCGCGCTGTTCGACCAGGACGATCATCGTGCACATGCCGAGGAAGGTGAACAGGACCATGCTGATGCGACCAATCGAGGGATAGTCGGCGAGCGTGGGAACGGTGTGGCCCAGCACGAGCGCACCGACATGGATCCCGATGAAATGTCCGATCAGCGAAGCGGCCAGCATGAAGACGAGAAACGCCAGCCACTGGAGCACACGCCGATTCGGATGCGGCCAGATGAGCAGGCGCGCCAGGTCGACCATGCCGAAGGCAATCACACCGATGCACAGCGAATAGACAAGCTGTTCGTACAGCAATTCCGGGTAGCCGTTGGCAAGCGTGATCACCAGGCCGGCCAGCAGGCTGACCGGCAAGGCAATGCGCAGGTCTGCCAGCAGGCGCCGCAGCACAGGCGGGGTTGATGGCGATGGCGCCGGCGCTGCCTCGGCAGGAAAAAGAGTGGTGGGCATCGGCGCTTGCTTTGTCTGGTTAGCAACGAGCCCATTCTGCCGAGCCGCGCGGGCGGCGGCAAGCCGGCTGCGACGAAAGCCGGTTTCGGCGGAGCGAAAACGCGGGATGCCAGAGCGAAGCCGGCCTAGCGGATGGCGTGCACTGCCTCGCCCGAGGTCACGTAGATGGCGTCGCCCGCCTCCCGGGTGACCACATGGCCGCCGGTGAAGGAACCAAAGGAAGGCAGGATCATGCGCTGGCTGCCCACGACGAAGCAAGGCAGGCGCAGCGCATCGTAGCGCGTGGCCAGCACCCAGGCCGGATGCACGTGCCCGGCCAGGGCATAGCCCCCTGTATCGAGGTCCGGATGGTGGCAAAAAGCGAACGGCCCCACCGTATGCGGCTCGTCGACCAGCTCGATGCCGAGCGCGGCGGCAGGGTCGCCGGCGTGCTTGTCGTGGTTGCCGCGCACCAGGGTCAGCTGCAGGTCGGCCCGCGTGTGGCGCCAGGCCAGCATCGCCCCCTGGGTCGAGGACGCATGGGCCGCGCGCGCATGCAAAAAGTCGCCGAGGAACATCACGTGGCGGGCGCCATGGCGTTCGATCAGGTCGTCGAGCCCGGCCAGGTTTTCCGTAGTGGTGCCGCGCGGGACCGGAATGCCCTGGGCGCGGAAGGACGCCGCTTTTCCGAAATGGATGTCGGCGATGATCAGCATCCGCCGCGCCGGCCAATACACGGCCTTTTCCGGCAACAGCATCAAGGTTTCGCCCGCCACCGCCACCGCCGACGCGGTTGTTACTACCTCACCCGTACCACTCATACCTGCGCTGCCTTTTCCAGTTCCCGTACCATGCGCGCCACGCGGTCGTTGAGTTTTTCGGTGCTCACCTTTTCGCGGAAGCGTTCCACCATCAGCGCAAAGCCGAAGGGCGTGGCGCGCTTGACCACACGATACGCCACTTTGCGCGCATGCAGTTCCTCGAGCGTCTCGCGCAGGCGCGTGAGTTCCAGCTCCTGTTCCAGCACTTCGCGCTGGGCTTGCGTCAGCAGCAGATTGCCGGCATCGTGCTTGCGGAAGACCTCGAAGAACAGCGAGGACGAGGCCTGCACCTGCCGGTTCGATTTCGGCTGTCCCGGATAACCCTGGAATACCAGCCCGGCAATGCGCGCCACTTCGCGGAAGCGCTGTTGCGAGAGCTGGGTCGCGTTCAAACTTTCCAGCACGTCTTCCAGCAGGTGCTCGGTAGCGAACAGCGGTACCTCAAGCCCGGTGGCGCCCGCGAACATGCTTTCCCAATCCACCGGCTCCGGCGCCATCAGCTCGAAACCGTAGTCGTTGACCGCAATCGAAAAGGTAATCGGCTGCACGCGCCCGATGCGCCAGGCGAACAGCGAGGCCAGGCCCATGTGCACCGAGCGTCCCGCGAACGGGTACACGAACAGGTGATACCCCTCGCGGCTCTTCATCGATTCCAGCACCAGGGTGTCGATGGTGGGTAGCGCCGACCATTTTTCCTGGATTTCCAGCAGCGGCCGGATGGCCTGCATTTCCGGCCCCTCGAAACGTCCTTCGGCGGCCTGGCGCAGCTGTTCCAGCGCGGCGTGCGCCAGTTCCGAGGACATCGGCATCTTCGCGCCCTGCCAGCGCGCGATGGCGCCGCGCGAACCAGTGGCGCGTTTCACGAACGCCGTCATCTCGTGCACGCGGATGAATTCCAGGATGCGTCCGCCGAACAGGAAATGGTCGCCCTGCTTCAGGCGCGAGATGAAGGATTCTTCCATGCTGCCGATACGCCCGCCGCTGACGTACTTCACCTGGATCGAGGCATCCGAGACGATGGTGCCGATGCCCATGCGGTGGCGCCGTCCGATGCCCACGTCCGGCACGCGGTACACGCCCTCCTCGTCGGGCAGCACGCGCCGGTATTCCGGGTACACCGTCAGGCTCTGGCCGCCGCGCGCGACGAAATCCAGCGCCCACTGCCATTCTTCCTGGTTCAGGTCGCGGTAAGACCAGGCGCGCCTGACTTCCTCGAACAGCTGCTCGGAGCGGAAGCCGCCGCCCAGCGCCACCGTCACCAGGTGCTGCACCAGCACGTCGAAGGGCTTGTTCGGCACGTAGCGCCCTTCGATGCGGCGCTTGGCCACCGCCACTTTAGCCCCGGCCGCCTCCAGGATTTCCATGCTGTTGGTCGGCACCAGGGTCACGCGCGAGACCCGGCCCGGCGCGTGGCCGCTGCGCCCGGCCCGTTGCAGCAGGCGTGCGATGCCTTTCGCGCTGCCCACCTGCAGCACGCGCTCGACCGGCAGGAAATCCACGCCGAGGTCCAGGCTGGCGGTGCAGATCACGGCTTTCAGCTCGCCCCTTTTCAGGCCCATCTCGACCCAGTCGCGCACCTCGCGCGCCAGCGAACCGTGATGCAACGCGATCACGCCGGCCCAGTCGGGGCGCGCTTCGAGGATGTTCTGGTACCAGATCTCCGACTGCGAGCGCGTGTTGGTGAAGACCAGGGTCGCGTCGTAATGCTCGATTTCGTCGATGACGGGCTTTAGCATTTGCAGGCCAAGGTGCCCGCCCCAGGGGAAGCGCGAGACGTCCTTCGGGATCAGCGAATCGACCACGATCTGCTTTTTCGTATCGCCTTCGACCAGCACGCCCGGCTTATTTTCCGAATCTGCGCCCAGCAGCACCTGGCGCGCCAAATCGAGGTCGCCCATGGTGGCCGAGACGCCCCAGATCACCAGGCCCGGCCGCCAGGTACGCAGGCGCGCCAGCGCCAGCTGCACCTGCACGCCGCGCTTGCTGCCCATCAGCTCATGCCACTCGTCGATGACGATCATGTCGAGGTGCTTGAACTGTTCCTCGGCCGCGGCGTGCGACAGCAGCAGCGACAGGCTTTCGGGAGTCGTGATGAGCGAAGACGGCCACTTGCGTGCCTGGCGCGCGCGTTCGGCGGAACCGGTGTCGCCGGTACGCGCGCCGACCGTCCACTCGGGCGCCAGCGCCGCCGCCGATTCTTCCAGCGCACGCTGGGTGTCGGCGGCCAGTGCGCGCATCGGCGTGATCCACAGCGCGCGCAGGCCGCTCATGCGTCCCTTGGTCAGGGCCCCGCGCTGCAGCGCCGCCAGCCACACCGCGTAGGTTTTACCGGCGCCGGTGTTCGCATGCAGCAGGCCGGACTGGCCGGCCAGTGCCGCGTCCCACACGGCCTTCTGGAAGGGAAAAGGCTTCCAGCCGCGCGCGTCGAACCACGCTTTCACCTCCTTCTTACTCGGCCCGCTCATGCACCGGCGGCGGCCAGCAGGCCTTTCAGGGTGTCCAGCGTATCGGCTTCCTCGATCGGCTTGTCGTCGCGCCGGCGCAGGATGCGCGGGAAGCGCACCGCGATGCCCGCCTTGTGCCGGCTCGACAGAGCGATGCCCTCGAAGCCGATCTCGAACACCATGGTCGGCTTCACCGAGCGCACCGGCCCGAACTTCTCGACCGTGGTCTTGCGGATCGCATTGTCGACCTGGGCGATCTCGGCATCGGTCAGGCCGGAATAGGCTTTCGCGAACGGCACCAGGCGCCGCTCGCCCTTCCCGTCTTCGTCGTCCCAGACGGCAAAGGTGTAGTCGGTATACAGTGAGGCGCGCCGCCCGTGGCCGGCCTGGGCGTAGATCAGCACCGCGTCCACCGAATAAGGATCGATCTTCCACTTCCACCAGGTGCCGACGTCCTTGGTGCGGCCCACGCCGTACTGGGCGCTCCTGGCTTTCACCATCATGCCTTCCACGCCGCGCGCACGCGATTCGGCGCGCAGCTCGGCCAGCGCCGCCCAGTCGTCGGCATGGACCACGGGCGACACCTTCAGCTGCGCCTGGTCGACGGCGGCCACCAGCGTTTCCAGCAGCGTGCGCCGCTCGTGCTGGGGCAGCGCACGCAAATCGACGCCGTCGAGTTCCAGCAGGTCGTAGCAGACCAGCACCGCCGGCAGCTCGGCCAGCAGCTTGGCGGACAGCGTCTTGCGGCCGATGCGGCGCTGCAGTTCCGCGAACGGGGCCGGCACATCGTTGGCATGGTCCCAGACCAGCACTTCGCCGTCGACCACCGTGCCCTCGGGCAGGCGCACCGCGCACAGCTCGGGGAAGCGCTCGGAGATCAGGTCTTCGCCGCGCGACCACAAATAGTTCTGCGCGCCGCGCCGCACCAGCTGGGCGCGGATGCCGTCGTACTTCCACTCGACCTGCCATTCCTTGAGCTCGCCCAGCGCGGCCGGGTCGCCCTGCAGCTGGTGCGCCAGGAAGAAGGGATAAGGCTGGCCGCCGCGCAGCTTGTGCTCTTCGTCGGACTGGGCGGCGATGAGTTGCAGGAACTTGGTGGCGGTGGGACGCACGCTGCCGTCGGTCCAGCCCATCAGGCGCTGGGCCACGAGCTTGCTGTCCACCGCCGCGATGTTCGCCAGCGCGCGCGTCACCAGCAGTTTCGACACGCCGACGCGGAAGCCGCCGCCGATCAGCTTGCAGAACAAAAAGCGCTCGCGCGTATCGAGTTCGTTCCAGTAGCTGAACAGGGCGGCGCGGATGACGTCCGGGTCGGCGCCGCGCAGGGGGCCGATGCGCTCGGTCATCCATTCGGCCAGGCCGACGTCGCTTTGTTTTTCCGGCGGCGGCAGGATCAGGGCGATGGTCTCGGCCATGTCGCCGACCGCATGATAGGACTCGTCGAACAGCCATTCGTCGAGCACCGCGTATTCGATGGCGAACTGGCGCAAGAGCTTGGTCGGCACGGCCTGCCGTGGCTTGCCGCCGGCCAGGAAGTAGACGGCCCAGGCGGCGTTCTCCGGCGCGGCGGTCGAGAAATACTGCTGCAGGGCTTCCAGCTTGCGGTTGGTGGCGGTGGTTTCGTCGAGTTCGGCGTAGAGGCGGGCGAATTCACGCATCGCGCGCCTCCTTTGCCTCCGTGGTCCCGACGGCGTCGTTCGCTTCGGTGGCTTGCGCTGCTTCGGCAGCTTCGGCAGCTTCGGCCGGCTGCGGCGGAATCGCCACGTCGTCGTCGTCGTCGCCGTATTCGGTGTCGAAGCCGGCCGCGTCCAGCCCCTGCTGGCACAGCCACTTCACCAGCACCGGGATCGAGCCGTGGGTGACTATCACGCGTTCGGCGCCGGTGGCGGCAATCGCCTGCATCAGCCCCGGCCAGTCGGCGTGGTCGGACAGCACGAAGCCACGGTCGACGCCACGCCGCCGGCGCGCGCCGCGCAGCTGCATCCAGCCGCTGGCAAAGGCATCGCTGTAGTCGCCGAAGCGTTTCATCCAGGCCGACCCCGAGGCCGATGGCGGCGCCACCACGATGGACTGCTTCAGATCGGCTTTCGACACGTCGCTCACCATCAGCGTCGGCGGCAATTCGATACCGCCTTCGCGGTAGACGCGGTTCAATGGCTCGACCGCGCCATGGCAAACGATCGGTCCGATGGAAGGATCGAGGCCGGACAGGATGCGCTGGGCCTTGCCGAAGGAATAGCCGAACACCACGCTGCAACGCCCCTCTTCCGCGTTCTTGCGCCACCAGCGGTTCATGTCGTCGAAGATGGATTGTTCGGGCGCCCAGCGGTAGATCGGCAGGCCGAAAGTGGATTCGGTAATGAAGGTATGGCAGCGCACGGGTTCAAACGGCGCGCAGGTCTTGTCGGGTTCGATCTTGTAGTCGCCGGATGCGACCCAGACTTCGCCGCCGCATTCCATGCGCACTTGTGCAGAGCCGAGCACGTGCCCGGCCGGGTGCAGCGAGATGGTGACGCCGTTGTGGACCACGGTCTCGCCGTATTCCAGCCCATCGACCGAGATGTCACCCAGGCGCGAGCGCAGCACGTGCACGCCGCTGGCGGCGGTCAGGTAGCGGCCATGGCCGTAGCGCGCGTGGTCGCCGTGTGCGTGCGTGATCACGGCCCGTTCCACCGGCCGCCAGGGGTCGATGTAGAACCCACCTGGCACACAGTACAGTCCTTCCTTGCGTACTACGACCATATCTCCCATGCGTCTCCTTTACGGCGCCTGATAAAATCCTCATGGCTGCGTTACAGCGTCTTGCCGTACACGCGTACTGTCTTCGACGCTGCGTCGGCTGGCCGCATCCCTTGCCCTGAGGGTTTTCTCAGGCGCCTCATTATCGATAAAATTTTTACAACGGCTTTACGAAGTCTGCCATAAAGCTCCGATGCTCGCCGTCCGGGAAGTCGATGCCGATCTGGCTGCCAGCCACCGAACTCACCACACCCTCGCCGTACTTCGCCACCGTCACGCGCATGCCGGTTTCGAAGTGCGGTCCCGTGTCTTCCGGTTCCGGCTCATGGCTGAATTCGTCGTCGCGGATCTCGATGTCTTCCAGTGCGGCCGCCGGCGGATTCAGGCAGTTATCGCAGCGGCAGCACTTCTCGAAGCCTTCGACTTCGTCATTAAAATAGTCGAGCAGCAGCTTCCAGCGGCAGAAGCCGCTCACCGCATAGCCCACCATCTTTTCCAGCGCTTCGCGGTCGTGGTCCTGCTTCTGGATGTAGACCTGGGCCAGCTGCTCGAAGGTTACCGCCTTCGGCTCGGCACTCGTGATCACGAACTCCAGCTTGCGGTTCTGGCGCACCAGCTTGCCGTCTTTCAGCAGCTTGAGGCAGACCTTGATCTTGGCTTCATTCAGGTCGACCAGCTTGTCCTCGATGCGTTCCGTGGTGACGGGACCGGCTTCCGCCAGTTCGCAGGCGGCGTCGTAGACCGAGCGGATCTCGGCCGCATCCGGATAGTGCTTCACCAGGAAGAACTGCTGCAGGCGCTTGTCGTCCTGCAGGAACAGCAGCGTGCACTGGGCGTCCTTGCCGTCGCGCCCGGCGCGGCCCGACTCCTGGTAATACGATTCCAGGTTGGCCGGAATCTGCAGGTGCACCACGAAACGCGTGTCCGCCTTGTCGATGCCCATGCCGAAAGCGTTCGTCGCCACCATGATGCGGCGCTCGTCGTTCATGAACATATCCTGGTTGGCGCGGCGCTCGGCGGCCGGCAGCTTGCCATGGTAAATCGTCACCGATTCGCCGGCTTCTTCCAGGATGCGGTGCATTTCCTCGGCCGCCTTCACGGTGGCGGCATACACGATGCCCACGCCTTCGGTCTCGGCCACCAGGCGGCGCGCTTCGGCGAACTTGTCGGCCAGGCTGGTCACCTGGTGCACCCGGTATTCCAGGTTGGGGCGGTAAATGCCGGTGTTGATGACCTTCATGCGCGGCCGGTTCAGTTGGCGGCCGATGTCTTCCATCACCTCGTCGGTGGCGGTGGCGGTCAGGGCCAGCACGGTCGGGTTGCCGATGGCCGCAATCGCCGCCGCCATCTCGATGTAGGCCGGGCGGAAATCGTGGCCCCATTGGGAAATGCAATGGGCTTCGTCGATGGCGACCAGGGTGACCGTGGTGTGCTTGAGCACCTCGATGAATTCGGGCGAGGTCAGGCGCTCGGGCGTGCAGAACACGATTTCGCAGGTGCCGCCGCTGATGGACTCCAGGGCCTGGTGCTCTTCCTCGGCATTCAGGCTGCTGTTGACCTGGCAGGCGCGCACGCCGAGCTCATCGAGCTTTTCCAGCTGGTCTTTCATCAGCGAGATCAGAGGCGAGACCACGACCGTGGTGCCGCCCAGCATGCGCGCAGGAATCTGGTAACACAGCGACTTGCCGCCGCCGGTGGGCATGATCGCCAGGGTGTCCTTGCCATCCAGGACGCTGTCGATCACGCGTTGCTGCCCTTCGCGCAGCTGTTCGATACCGAACACGGAGCGCAGCAGCTTGCGAATGGAATTGCGGCGCACCGCGAGGAGGCCGTTATGCAGGAGTTTGGGTTCGTGTCGGGTCATGATGGAAGCTAATGTAAGCCTCCCCTGCAAACCCAGCTATAGGATGCACGCCAACCGGTGTGTAGGAGTGCGGGTGGGGAAAAATGCCGGACCGGCGCTGTCGGCGCCGCCGTTCAGTTGGGCCGGCTGCCGCTGAGACAGGGCCACAAGGCTTTTTCCTACATAACGGCGGAGTTCCCGCCGATGCCGCAACAACGGCCGGATGGCTAAGATGGCACCATACACCAACAAAACACGCCGTACCGCCCCGGAGAACGATCATGATGCGCTCAATCCCCACCACCCTGACTGCCTTGCAACTTGCCCTCGCCAGCGCAGCCGCCTGGCTGCTCTACGAGACCAATGCGCTGCAGGGCGCGGCGTTCATGATGTTCCACTAATTCTAAGAAACACGGCTGAATACTTGCCTGCGTGGCAAGTTCGATAGCCCATTTTACCTAGCCGCAGCCGAGACCTGCGCACGATAGAGCAAGCGCCGTACCACTGACGTGGAACGGCGCTTTTTGTTGGGTGGGGTGACGCGGTGTTTTCCTAGAAGTCCCTGTCACCGAGCGGCCAGTCGGCAGGCTCGATATACGTGCCCTTTGCATTGTCGAACGCCAGCGTCCATTCTTTCGCGAGTTCCTTGCCGTTGCTGGTGCCGGTTACCGCGACGAGCAGATGATAGAACTCGGCATTATCCGGACCATCGCTGACACGCACGGTCGAGGCCAGCGATGAAGACTTCCCTTCGCAATCCCCGCATGCACCTGTGTCGTCATAAGCGGTCGGCAGCCCACCGACCTCCTGAACGATGCCGGCGCGATTTGCCAGGATAACCATCCGGCTGCCGCAATAACCCTGGTGACAATCGCCGTATTCGCCACGCCAACCCCAGTTATCGTTCGCTCCGAGCTCGGTCAATATCCATTCGGACGGCGCGGTGCCCATGGTGCCGGCCTGGATGACCGTCGATTTCGCAATGAATGCGGGCTTGCCATTTGTCTCGCCAACGATGAATGCACCGACCAGGCCCTGCATGGCGTGTGCGGTAATCGCTTCGCCCTGCTGATCGATGGCCTGTCCATTTGCAATGGCATACAAACGCTTTCCGCTGCCGAGCGTCTTGATCTCGGATTGCGCGATCTTCATGCAATACGGCATCCCTTCAAATCGGGATATCCAGCATCCGTTCTCCTTTTCCTGTTTGCCGTAGACGTGATTCATCAGGCGCACGGCAGCGTCGCGTGCGTTGCCGGAAGCGAGCAGGTTAGAGGGAATGTCGCCGGGCGGCTGCTGCCTGGGCTCCATGACGCCCGACTGGGCAACCGTGGACAGCAATTCCACCATGGGCGCGTGGCCGCTCAGTTCGACCAGCAGGTCCTTCGTGTCCTCGGTGTGCTGGGCGGTGTACTGGATACTGGTTTTCCACGCCGGCCCGCTCGTATCGACGAGTTCAGGAAGCCGCTTGCTGTCCTGCAGGGATTTGAACACCGGGTCGCCGACGATTTGATCGGCATTGGCCAGCGTAATCTCGAGCGAGGCCTCGCATGTGACCTTGCCGATCTTCTCGTCCTTGCTTGAAGTACGAATGGTCGTGACGGCGATCTGCATGCGCTTCTTGAGGCGGTCGAGCAGCTCGGTGTCGCCTCCTGAACCGGACAAGACTTTATCCAGCGTTTCCTCGACGCCCTGTTTGACGAGGTCGATGGTGGACGGGTCAATGCAATTGGGCTGGGTTTTGCTGCAGCCAGCGCCGATCGCCGCCACAACAACCAGCGCGATAACATTGCGTAAATCACGTAATCCCAGGCTGGCCAGCAGAGAAAAGGTTTTCATATAGAGATATATGCTAAAGATGCAACAGTTTATCACTGCCGTATCCCGAAATATTTCCAAATGAAATAGAAAAACGCCATCGCAAGGTTCGTCGCGATGGCGTTTTTGTTCTTGCTGACGGCCCCGCGGGGCCGCTTGACGCTTAGGCTGCTTTTGCTTCCAGCGCCTCGGTTTCTTCCGTCGGCAGACGCATCAGGTAGTCGAACGACGCCAGCGAAGCCTTGGCGCCCTCGCCCACGGCGATGACGATCTGCTTGAACGGCACGGTGGTCACGTCGCCGGCGGCAAACACGCCCGGGATTGAGGTTTCACCACGCACGTCGACTTCGATCTCGCCGTACGGCGACAGTTCCAGCGTGCCCTTCAGCCATTCGGCGTTCGGGATCAGGCCGATCTGGACGAACACGCCGGCCAGTTCGACGCGGTGGGTCTCGCCCGACACGCGGTCCTTGTACGACAGGGCCGTCACCTTCTTGCCGTCGCCATGGATTTCCGTGGTTTGGGCGCTCTTGATCACGTTCACGTTCTTCAGGCTGTAGAGCTTGCGCTGCAGGACCGCGTCGGCGCGCAGTTCCGCGCCGTATTCGATCAGGGTCACATGCTCGACGATACCGGCCAGGTCGATGGCCGCTTCGACGCCCGAGTTACCGCCGCCGATCACCGACACGCGCTTGCCCTTGAACAGCGGACCGTCGCAGTGCGGGCAATAAGCCACGCCGTGGTTCTTGTACTCTTTTTCGCCCGGCACGTTGATTTCGCGCCAGCGGGCGCCGGTCGACAGGATCACCGACTTGGCTTTCAGCAGCGCGCCCGACTCGGTCGTTACTTCGAACAGCTTCTCGCCTTCGTTGCGTTCCAGCTTGGCGGCGCGCTGCAGGTTCATGATGTCGACTTCGTACTGCTTGACGTGCTCTTCCAGCGACACGGCGAACTTCGGTCCTTCGGTTTCTTTCACCGACACAAAGTTCTCAATCGCCAGGGTATCCATCACCTGGCCGCCGAAACGGTCCGCCAGCACGCCGGTACGGATGCCTTTGCGGGCCGAGTAGATCGCCGCTGCCGCACCGGCAGGGCCGCCGCCGACGATCAGCACGTCGAAGGCTTCTTTCTTGCTCAGTTCTTCTGCTTTCTTGGCGCCGGCGCCGGTGTCGAGCTTGGCGAGGATTTCCTCGACGCTCATGCGGCCCTGGCCGAAGTGCTCGCCGTTCAGGAACATCATCGGCACTGCCAGGATCTGGCGTGCTTCGACTTCATCCTTGAACAGGCCGCCGTCGATGGTCGTGACCTTGATGCGCGGGTTGATGATCGACATCGAGTTCAGCGCCTGCACGACTTCCGGGCAGTTGTGGCACGACAGCGAAATGAAGGCTTCGAACACGAAGTCGCCCGGCAGGTTCTTGATCTGCTCGATGACAGGCGCATCGAACTTGATCGGGTGGCCGCCCACTTGCAGCAGGGCCAGCACCAGCGAGGTGAATTCATGGCCCAGCGGAATGGCGGCGAATTCGATGCCGATATCGGTGCCGACGCGGTTGATGGCGAACGACGGCTTGCGCGTGGCATTGCCGTCTTCGCGATAAGTAATCTTGGTGCCCAAGGAAGTGATTTCCTTGAGCAGCTCTTCCATTTCTCGCGCTTTTGGCGAGTCATCAAGCGATGCAACGATCTCAATCGGCTGCACCACTTTTTCCAAATAGGCTTGTAACTGCTTCTTGAGGGTTGCGTCCAGCATGGTGATTTTCCTTGAAATACAGAGGTTTTTATTGGAAGCCCGCCATTTGGCGGGCTTCCGGTGCTACTGATTTACTGCCAACTACTTGCTGCTACTGCTTAGATCTTGCCGACCAGGTCCAGCGACGGGGTCAGGGTTTCGGCGCCTTCGGTCCACTTGGCTGGGCACACCTGGCCTGGGTGGGCGGCGACGTACTGGGCTGCCTTGACTTTGCGCATCAGTTCCGATGCGTCGCGGCCGATGCCGTTGTCGTGCACTTCCATGACCTTGATCTGGCCTTCTGGATTGATGACGAAGGTGCCGCGCAGTGCCAGGCCTTCTTCTTCGATCATGACTTCGAAGTTACGCGCCAGGGTGCCGGTCGGGTCGCCGATCAGCGGATAGTTCACTTTCTTGATGGCGTCCGAGGTGTCGTGCCATGCCTTGTGGGCGAAGTGAGTGTCGGTCGACACGCCGTAGACTTTCACGCCCAGCTTTTCGAATTCTGGCTGGAAGTCAGCCAGGTCTTCCAGTTCGGTCGGGCAGACGAAGGTGAAGTCGGCCGGGTAGAACATCAGGACGGACCACGTACCTTTGAACTGCTCTTCGGTCAGATCGATGAATTTGCCAGCATGGTAAGCGGTTGCTTTGAAAGGCTTGATCTCGGTGTTGATAAGGGACATGGAAGCTCCTGTTGTGGGTCAAATCAAAATTGATGAAACGAAGTTTATGCTCTTGCTGTGCTTTTGTAAAATTAATTGATCAGATGAGTTCAATTGATTTTACCTATGATGCAGAGGTGACAAAAGTATCAGCCTCGCAAGTGCCGCGTAAGTGTGAGGGAAACGGGCGGGGTTTGCAACCGCCGCCCGATTTGGATTTTCAATCGCCCGCGCGAACAGGCCCGGGGTCAGCCCGGGATCAGCCAGGTATTCAGGCCGGAATTTCGGCGCGCGGCGTCATCACGCTGCACGGCAGCGCCAGGCTGAAGGTCGAACCCTGCCCCGGCGTGCTGGTCACCGTCAGTTCGCCGCCGTGGGCCACGGCCAGCTGGCGCGAGATGTACAGGCCCAGCCCCAGCCCCTTCGGTTCGCCGTTGCGGGTGCCGCGCTCGAAAGGCTGGAAGATGCGCTCGATGTCGTCGGGCGAAATGCCCTTGCCCTTGTCGGCCACGTCGATGCGGGCGCAGCACCCGTCGACCTGCACGCTCACTTCCACGTTGCAGCCGCCGCCATAGCGCAGCGCGTTCGTCAGCAGATTGACGATCACCTGCTCGATGCGGAATTCGTCCCAGTGGCCGAACACGGGTTCGTGCGGCTGCAGGCCGATGGCGCAGCCGCTGGCGGCGGCCTGCAGCGACAGATCGCTCACCACGCGCTCGAGCATGCCCATCAGCTCCACCGGCGCCGGCCGCACCGACAGCGTGCCGTTGCGCATGCGGGTCACGTCCAGCATGTCGTCGATCAGGCGGATCATCGCCTTTACCTGGCGCTCGTCGCGCTTGACCATGGCGCCCATCTGCTCGGCATTGAAGGCCTGCAGATTGCCGCGCTTCAGGTGCAGCGTGCGCATCTGGATTTCCAGGAACAGGGTATTCAGGGGCGTGCGCAGTTCGTGGGCAACCAGCGACATGAATTCGTCGCGCATGCGCAGCGAGCGTTGCAGCTCGGCCTGGGTCGCGTTCAGTTCCTGCAGCAGGATTTCCTGTTCGCGCCGGCTGCGTTCCAGCGCTTCCATCTGGCGCGCCACTTCGCGCCGCTGCTGGTCGAGGGCCACGAACACGTTTACCTTGCCGCGCACCGCGTCCGGGTCGAGCGGCTTGTAGAGGAAGTCGACCGCGCCGCTCTCGTAGCCCTTGAACGAATAATTCAGTTCGCGCCCGGCGGCCGAGACGAACATGATCGGGATGTTGCGCGTGCGCTCGGTGCCGCGCATCAGTTCGGCCAGCTCGAAGCCGTCCATGCCCGGCATCTGGACGTCGAGGATGGCGAGCGCGAACTCGTGTTCGAGCAGCAGCGTCAGCGCTTCCTCGCCGGAATGGGCGTGGAACACGAGGCGGCGCTCGTCGCGGATCAGGGCGTCGAGCGCGCGCAGGTTGTCCGGCAGGTCGTCGACGATTAACAGTTTGCTAGGCTCTTGGAAGCTCATGGTGTTGTTGTCTCCAGCAGGGGCAGCAGCGCGCGGATGTCCGCGAGCGGCAGCACCAGGTGCGGGGCGCACAGGCTGATGGCCTTTTCGGGCATCGTCGCCGCCTGCGCTTCAATCGGGTCTTGCACAATGGTCAGGCCGCCGCGCTGCCTGATCCTTTGCATGCCTTCGGCGCCGTCGGAATTGGCGCCGGTGAGCAAAATGCCGGCCAGGGCCGGGCCATAGGCGTCGGCGGCCGACTCCATCAGCACGTCGATGGCCGGACGCGCATAGTGCACCGGCGGCTCGCAGCTGAGTGAAAATACGCGATCGTGTTCGATCGACAAATGGTAGCCGGCGCCGGCGAAGTACAGCGTGCCCGGCTCGACGCTTTCCTTGTCCGCGGCTTCGCGCACCGGCAGCGCCAGGCGCGCGTCGAACAGTTCGGCCAGGCGGCTTTCGCGGTCGCCGGGCACGTGCAGGATGCACACGGCCGCCAGCTTGCGGCTCACCGGCAGCGCCGGCAGCAGCCCGACCAGGGCGTCGACGCCGCCGGCCGAGGCGCCGATCACGACGGCCTCGATGCGCCGCCCCGCCAGCACCTGCGCGAACCTGGCCGCCAGCTCGCTCATTCGGCCGCCTTGCGGAACAGGCGCTCGCGCCGCGCCAGCGGCTCGAAGCGATTCGCGTAACTGGAAAAGTCGATGCTTTCCTTGCTGCCCAGGCCCAGGAAGCCGCGGTGGCAGAGCGACTCGTGGAACAGGCCCAGCACGCGGTTCTGCAGGCGCCGGTTAAAGTAGATCATCACGTTGCGGCAGCTGACGAAATGGGTTTCCGAGAACACGCTGTCGGTGGCCAGCGAGTGGTCGGCAAAGGTCACGTTCTCGACCAGCATGCGCTCGAACAGGGCGCCGCCATAGGCCGCCGTGTAGTAGTCGGAAAAAGCGCGCTTGCCGCCCGACTTCTGGTAGTTCTCGGTGAACAGGCGCATGCGGTCCAGCGGGAACACGCCACGCCGCGCCGCGTCCAGCGACACCGGATTGATGTCGGTGGCGTAGAGCATGGTGCGTTCCAGCAGCCCTTCCTCGTGCAGCAGGATCGCCAGCGAATACACCTCTTCGCCGGTGCTGCAGCCGGCCACCCAAATCTTCAGCGACGGGTAGGTGCGCAGGTGCGGCACTACCTGGCTGCGGATCGCGGCGAAGTATTCCGGGTCGCGGAACATCTCGGAGACGGGAATCGTCAGGTATTGCAGCAGCTGGGAAAACGCTTCCGGCTGGTGCAGCACCTTGGCCTGCAGTTCCGAGACCGTGGCGCAGTCCATTTCGCGCAGGGCCACCAGCACGCGGCGCTTTTGCGAGGCGCCGGTGTAGTCGCGGAAGTCGTAGTTGTACTTGAGGTAGACCGCCTCGACCAGCATCCGCAGTTCGATGTCGATGTTGTCCGGTGCAGTTTTCAAACGCGCTCCATGGTGGGCATCCAGACCCGCAGCAGCGAGTACAGGCGGGCCAGGTCGATGGGCTTGGCCAGGTAGTCATTCGCGCCGGCGGCCAGGCATTGTTCCTGGTCGTCCTTCATCGCCTTGGCGGTGATGGCGATGATCGGCAGGCGGTCGAAGCGGCCGTCGGCGCGGATGCGGCGCGTCGCTTCCAGCCCATCCATGCCCGGCATCATGACGTCCATCAGCACCAGGTCGATGCCCGGCACCTCGTCGAGCTTCGAGATCGCCTCGAAGCCATTGCGGCCGACGACCACGTTGGCGCCGCGCTGCTCCAGGGCGCTGGTCAAGGCGAAGACGTTGCGCACGTCGTCGTCGACCAGCAGGATTGTACGCCCTTCGAACACGCGGTCGCGGCCGCGCACGGTCTTGAGCATGTGCTGGCGCTCGGTCGACAGCTGCGACTCGACCTTGTGCAGGAACAGCGTCACTTCGTCGAGCAGGCGCTCGGGCGAGCGCGCGCCCTTGATGATGATCGAGCGCGAATACTTCAGCAATTCCGCCTCTTCGTCGCGCGTCAGGTTGCGGCCCGTGTAGACGATCACCGGCGGGAACGAGAACAGCTCTTCCTGCGACATGCGCTGCAGCAGTTCGTTGCCCTGCATGTCGGGCAGTTTCAGGTCGATGATCATACAGTCGAAGATCTCGCTGTGCAGCAGGGCCAGGGCTTCCTCGCCCGAGCCGACCGCCGAGATCTGCACGTCGGCGTCGGCAATCAGGGCGGTCACGCTGTCGCGCTGGCGCTCGTCGTCTTCCACCAGCAGCACGCGCTTGATCTGCTGCGAGGATTTCTCCTGCAGTTTGCGGAACACCTGTTCCAGCTGTTCACGCGTGGTCGGCTTCAGGGCGTAGCCGATCGCGCCCAGGTGCAGGGCTTCGGTGCCGTTTTCCATGCTCGACACCACGTGCACCGGGATGTGGCGCGTGGCCGGGTTGTCCTTCAGCTGCTGCAGTACCGACAGACCGGAACCGTCGGGCAGGCGGATGTCGAGCAGGATCGCGTCGGGGCCTGCGTTCGTTGCCAGTTCCAGGCCCTCGCCGGCGGTCAGGCCCACCAGGCAGCGGTAGCCGAGGTCGTGCGCCAGGTCGTACAGGATGCGCGCGAAGCCGGGTTCGTCCTCGACCACCAGCACGGTGCGGCGGCCGGCGGCGGCCTGTTCGCGGTCGTCCGGGAAGCGTTCGGCGGGCGCCTGCGCAGGTTCGGCGGCCGGAGCGGCCACCGGCGCCGGGGCCGGACGGGCCGCGCGCAACTGGGGAGCCGGGGCGCGCGGGGCCGGCGGCGTGGCCGCGACCGCGCCGCTCTTCGGCAGGCTCAGGGTAAAGCTGCTGCCCTCGCCCGGCGTGCTGGACACCACCAGGGTGCCGCCCAGGAGGCTGGTGAGGTCGCGCGAGATCGACAGGCCCAGGCCCGTGCCGCCGAAGCGGCGGCTGGTGGTGCCGTCGGCCTGGTGGAAGGCCTCGAAGATGCGCTCCTGCTGCTCGGGCGCGATGCCGATGCCCGAATCCTGCACCGTGAACTGGACCCAGCCTTCGTCGGTGGCGCTCACCGTCAGGCTGACCGCGCCCTGTTCGGTGAACTTCACGGCGTTCGAGAGCAGGTTCTTCAGCACCTGCTCCAGGCGCTGGCGGTCGGTGTGGATCGAGGCCGGCACGTTCGGCTCGACCGTCACGGTAAATTGCAGCTCCTTTTGCTTGGCCAGCGGCTCGAAGGTGCGGCCCAGGCCCTCGACCGTGCGGCGCAGCGGCAGGTCTTCCGGCAGCAGTTCCAGCTTGCCGGCTTCGACCTTGGAGATATCCAGGATGTCGTTGATCAGGTTCAGCAGGTCGTTGCCGGCCGAATAAATCGTCTGGGCGAAGCGCACCTGCTCTTCGTTCAGGTTGCCCGGCACGTTGTCGGACAGCAGCTTGGCCAGGATGAGCGAGCTGTTCAGCGGCGTGCGCAGTTCGTGCGACATGTTGGCCAGGAACTCGGACTTGTAGCGGCTGGCGCGTTCCAGGTCCAGGGCGCGGGCGCGCAACTGGTCCTGGGCTTCGGTCAGCGCGGCGTTCTTCATGTCCAGGTTCAGGGCCTGCTCGGCCAGCTGGTCGTTGGTCTGTTCCAGCTCGGCCTGCTGGTTTTCCAGGCTCGACTGCGATTCTTCCAGCGCGCGCGATTGCTCTTCGAGTTCCTCGTTGGCGGTGCGCAGTTCTTCCTGCTGGACCTGCAGTTCCTCGTTCAGGGCTTGCGTTTCGGACAGCGCGTCCTGCAGGCGCTGGCGGTAGACCACGGCAGCCACCGAGGCGCCGACATTGTCGGCAATCAGCTTCAGGAATTCGACGTCGCGCTCGCGGATGCCGTGCAGGAAGCCGATCTCGATCACGCCCTTCACCTTGCCGAAGTTGTTGATCGGTGCGATCACGACTTCGCGCGGCACGGCATCGCCCAGGCTCGATGCGACCTTCATGTAGTCGTCGGGCAGGTTGTCGACGGTGATCAGGCGGTTTTCGTTGGCGGCCTGGCTGGCCAGCGAGGCGCCCGGTTCGATGACTAGGTTGCGCTGTTCCTCGTTCGAGAAGCCGAAGGCGCCGATGCGGCGCAGCACGCCGTCGTCGCTGCGCACGTACATGGCGGCCACGGTGCCGCCGACGTAGCGCACCACGTGGTCAAGCACGGCCTGGGCCAGCGGCTCCAGGGAATGGATGCCGGCGCTGCGCGTGTTCAGCTCGGTCTGGCCGGTGCGCAGCCAGGCCTGGTGGCGCAGCTCGGTGTTGTGCTCGGCCTCATGGTCCAGGATGTCGGAGTACGACTTTGACAGGCGCACCAGTTCGCGCCGGCCAAAGCCAGCCAGCAAACCACCGACGATCAGGGTAAACAGCAGGTAGAAGCCGACCGACCAAGTGGTGACCGAGCGCGCGTCTTCGTTGCGCGCCTGCAGCAAGGTGCGCTCCATGGCGATGAAGGCGGCGAACTGGGCGCGCATGTCGTCGGTGAGGATCTTGCCGCGGCCGCTCTTGATCGATTCCACCACGTCTTCGCTGCGGCGGCGCCGTTCGATCATCTCGTTCGAGTACCGGACCCACTCGCCGTGCGCCGCGCGGACCCGCTGCAGGCGCGTGGTCTGGGCATCGTTGTCGGTGACCAGGCGCACCAGGGCGTCGAGCTCGGCCTCGACCTTGGGTTTCGACACCACATACGGGCCGAGGAAGCTTTCGTCGCCGGTGAGCAGATAGCCGCGCATGCCGGTTTCCATCTCCGAGACGAGACGGTTGACCTCGGTGGCATTGCCGATCACCTGCTGCGAGTGCTCGACCCAGTTCAGCACGCTGATCAGGTAGGCAATGATCGCCACGAACACGCCGGCACTCAACACGCTCAGGCCGAGCGGCAACGCGACATTGCGCGTCAGGATGCGGCGAAACTGGGAATTATCGATGGAAGAGCCGGTCATTCGTTGCGATTATCTTAAGAAAAATATCCTAAGTTTAACGCAATTGCGAAATCGCTGATACGCTCAACCGTGCGCGGGCTTGTATCGCTTTGTATCCAGCACGATCGTGCTAATTATAACAATTTTTCGAAATAATCACTTCACCAAGGCGGGTTACAAGTAAGGTTTCAAATAAGGCGCCGTGCGGCTGCGCGTCGCTTTTGCCACTTTTTCCGGCGCGCCGGCACAGACCACGGTGCCGCCTTCGTCGCCGGCGCCGGGGCCGATATCGATCACCCAGTCGCAGGCGGCCACCACGCGCATCGTGTGCTCGACCACCACCACCGTGTTGCCGGCATCGACCAGGCGCTGCAATTGCACGATCAGGCGATCCACGTCGGACGGGTGCAGGCCGGTGGTCGGCTCGTCCAGTACGTACAGGGTGTTGCCGCGTCCGGCGCGCTGCAATTCGGTGGCCAGCTTGATGCGCTGGGCTTCGCCGCCCGAGAGTTCGGTTGCCGGCTGGCCCAGGCGCAGGTAGCCGAGGCCGACTTCGCGCAGCACTTCCAGCGAGCGTTCGACCAGCGCCTCGCCTGCGAAGAACTCGGCAGCGGCATCGACCGTCATGCCCAGCACCTCGGCGATGTTCCGGTCTTTATAGGTCACTTCCAGGGTCTTGGCGTTGTAGCGCGCGCCTTCGCATACCGGGCAAGGCGCGTACACGCTGGGCAGGAACAGCAGCTCGACCATCACAGAGCCCTCGCCGGCGCAGTTCTCGCAGCGGCCCTTGGCGACATTGAAGGAGAAACGGCCGGCATCGTAGCGGCGCGATTTCGCCATCTTGGTGGCGGCGAACAGCTTGCGTACCTGGTCGAACAAACCGGTATAGGTGGCCAGGTTCGAGCGCGGGGTGCGGCCGATGGGCTTCTGGTCGACGCGCACCATGCGGCGGATGCTCTCCATGCCGGCGGCGATGCGGCCTTCCAGGGGCAGCGCGGCTTCCTGTTCCAGGTCTTCGCCCTCCTCGGCTTCGGCAGCAGGGGCGCCCTGCCCCAGTTCCTTCAACACCAGTTCGACCAGCACCTGGCTTACCAGGCTCGATTTGCCGGAACCGGACACGCCGGTCACGGCAGTGAGCACGCCGAGCGGGAAGTCGACGTCGAGCTTGTCCAGGTTGTTGCGGGTGACGCCTTCCAGACGCAGTTGGCCGACTGGCTCGCGGCGCGTGCGTGCCGCGGGCGGGGCATCATCGAACAGGTAGCGCCGCGTCTGCGACGCCTCGATTTTCTTCAGGCCTTCGGGCGGGCCGCTGTACAGCACCTCGCCGCCACGCTCGCCGGCAGCCGGGCCGACGTCGACGATCCAGTCGGCGCAGCGGATCACGTCCAGCGCGTGCTCGACCACGAACATCGAGTTGCCCGAGGCTTTCAATTGGTCCAATGCCGTGAGCAGCGCCTCGGTATCGGCCGGGTGCAGGCCGGCCGAGGGTTCATCGAGCACATACACGACGCCGAACAGGTTCGAGCGCACCTGCGTGGCCAGGCGCAGGCGCTGCAGTTCGCCGGGAGAGAGCGTGGGCGTGCTGCGCTCCAGCGCCAGGTAACCCAGGCCCAGGGCCAACAGCACGTCCAGGCGCGCGACCAGGTCTTCGGCGATGCGGCGCGTGACGATCAGTTGCTCGGGGTGCAGCTTGGCGCGGCGTGCATCCTTTGGTGCGTCGCCACGCGCGTAGGGCTGCAGCAGCGCGTGCAGGCGCGCCATCGGCATGCGCGAGATGTCAGTGATGTCGGCGCCGGCAAACGTCACCGACAGCGCTTCCTGGCGCAGGCGCTTGCCGCGGCAGAGCGGGCATTCGGTGCTCACCATGTAGCGCGCCACGCGCTTCTTCATCGAGGCGCTTTCGGTGGTGGCGAAGGTCTGCATCACGTAGCGCTTCACGCCGGTGAAGGTGCCCTGGTAGCTGGGCGGGTCCTTGCGTTTCAGGGCGCGTTTGGTTTCCTCGGGGGTGAGGCCGGCGTAGACCGGCACGGTCGGCGTTTCGTCGGTGTACAGGATCCAGTCGCGGTCTTTCTTCGGGAGTTCGCGCCAGGGCGTGTCGACGTCGTAGCCCATGGTGACCAGGATGTCGCGCAGGTTCTGGCCGTGCCAGGCCGGCGGCCAGGCGGCGACCGCGCGCTCGCGGATCGTGAGCGTATCGTCGGGCACCATCGATTGCTCGGTCACTTCGTAGACGCGGCCCAGGCCCGAGCACTCGGGGCAGGCGCCTTCAGGGGTGTTCGGGGAGAAGGACTCGGCGTACAGGAGTTCCTGGCCGTCGGGGTAATCACCGGCGCGCGAGTACAGCATGCGCAGGGAATTCGACAGGGTGCTGACGCTGCCGACCGAAGAGCGCGTGGTGGGCGAACCGCGCTGCTGCTGCAGGGCTACCGCCGGCGGCAGGCCGTCGATCTCGTCGACTTCGGGCACCGGCATCTGGTGGAACAGGCGGCGCGCGTAGGGCGAGACCGATTCCAGGTAGCGGCGCTGGGCTTCGGCGTACAGGGTGCCGAAGGCGAGCGAGGATTTGCCGGAGCCGGAGACACCGGTGAATACGACCAGGGCGTCGCGCGGGATGTCGAGGCTGACGTTCTTCAGGTTGTGTTCGCGCGCGCCGCGTACGCGCACGTAGCCAGGGCGGCCCTGGCCGGATTGGGGGGTGGTGGCGGTGGTGTCCTCGGCTTTCCTGCGCATCGCTTGTCGTCCGGTGGTTCGTTGGTGTCATTAAAACGCGATGGGGCAACAGGTGACGGTGCGGTGACACACGCTATGACGGCTCGATGTGGATAAACATCCGAGTGTGGCAGTTGTAGGGTGGGCACCTGTGCCCACGCGGTACGGCGCTTGCATATGGCACGGCATGCAACGAACCGGTATGCCGGCGTTACGGATTCCGGGTCAAGGCCGCGTCGATGCATCCGGTGAGACAGCGTGGACACAGGTGTCCACCCTACGGACCACCTCTTCCATTCCGGCGTCGCCTTTGAAGTTGGCCGCCACTGCCCGGCACCTGGCCGGCAAGCCCTCGTCATCGAGCAGCCCTTCCAGGCACCGCAACAAGCGCCCCTGCGTCAAGCGCGTGGCCGGCAAACTTCGCCCCACGCCCAGCGCCGCGACCCGCGCGCCATTGTCGAACTGGTCGTGCGCCAGCGGCACCACCAGTTGCGGCGTGCCGGCATGCAGCGCTTCGGCCGTGGTCCCGATCCCGCCGTGGTGCACCAGCACCGCCACGTGCGGCAGCAAGGCGCGCAGCGGCACGTACTCCTGCCACAGCACATGGCGCGGCAGCTCGGCGGGCAACTGGTCGCGGTGCGGCGTGAGGAACACCGCCCGCTCGCCCAGCAGCCGCGACGCCTCGGCCGCGTGCTCGAAGTAGGAACGCGCCTGGCGGTTGCCGGTCCCCGGCGTGAATACCAGCGTGCGCCCGCCCTGCCCCAGGAACTGGCGCAGCTCGGCGGACAGCTCCGCATGCGGATTCGGGTCGTACAGCGGGAAGCTGGTACGCAGCATCGGTTGCGGCCAGTCCGGCTGGGTCGGCGCGAACCATTCCGGGAACAATCCGATCGACCAATCCGGAATCGCAAAGATGTGGTCCATCAGCGACCCGGCCGGCGCCAGCCCGGCCGCCCGCCGCTTCGCATTCACGTCCGGCATGGCGACCGGGTCGACCAGGTGCTTCACCGCCGTGCGCCACAGCCAGCGGCGCACCCCGTGCGGCACCCAGCGCGGCACGCGGTACGGTCCCAGCAGCAGCGGGTCGTACACGGTGGGGATGTTGGAGGGCGCCAGGAAGATCGCGGCAATGCGCAGGCTTGGCCGCGCGGCGCGGCACAGGTCGGCTTCGGGCAACGCCAGCGGATGGACCACCATCATGCACGGTTCCTCCTGCGGCAGCGCCGCCATGAAGGCCGGGACCAGGGCCATCGCCGGCCGGGTCGCTTCCCACACCACGCCGAAGCCGCGCGTCGGATGCCACAAGTCGGGATGATCGAGTACCGCCTCATCGGCCGGCAAGCCGTGGAAAGGCAGGCCGGCCTCGCGTACATATGGCCCATGCTGCTCCGGCCCGAGGAAGCTGACCCGGCGCCCGGCCGCATGCAGGGCCAGGCCCAGCTTCAGGAAGGGAAACAGGTCGCCGGCCGAGCCGATCGTCACCAGGACGACATGGCCGGCGTCGACGGGAGTGCGGGCGACGTCCACGTCGTGCGCTCCCGTGCCCGCCATTACGGAATCAGCCGCTCGGCGCGCAGGCGCGCGAACAGGTCGAAGAACGAACTGTCGGTGGCCTGGTAGGCACTGAAGCCGAGGCGGCGGCTGTTGGCCATGTCGGTCATGACTTCCAGCGGACGGCCGAGGTCGAGGTCGGTGTGCCAGGCCGAGGCCAGGCGCTCCAGGTCCGCTTCCGCCAGGTCGTACTTGGCGGCGATCTGGCGCCAGGTGTCGGCGTCGTTCGCCATCGCGGCTTCCAGTGGCTGGATCGTGCCATTGAAACCGGCCGCTTCCACGCCGAACCACTCGGCCAGCTTCGGCCACAGCCAGCTCCAGCGGAACACGTCGCCATTCACGATGTTGAAGGCTTCGTTCTTGGCCGCATCGGTATCGGCGGCCCAGGCCAGCTGCTTCGCCAGCATGCGCGCGTCGGTCACGTCCGACAAGCCCTTCCACTGCGCTTCCGAACCCGGGAACTGGAACGGGCGGCCGGTTTCCTTGCAGATGGTGGCGTACACGGCGAGCGTGGTGCCCAGGTTCATGGCGTTGCCGACGGCCAGGCCGATGATGGTATGCGGGCGGTGGATGCTCCAGGTGAAACGGTCGCGCGCGGCGGCGGCATAGACTTCGTCTTCCTGGGCGTAATAGAAATTTTCCAGCGGCAGGCGCGGCTGGCTTTCGCGCAGCGGCGTGTCGGGCAAGGTACCCGAGCTGGCATAGGCCTCGAAGGGGCCGAGGTAATGCTTCAGGCCGGTGACCAGGGCCACGTGGCGCAGGCTTTTTTGCGGCGACAGCGCGTCGAGCAGATTGCGCACCAGGGCGGCGTTGACGCGGATGTTCTCGGCTTCGGTGTCCTGGCGCATCCAGGTAGTGATGAAGACGTGGGTCGGCGCGACATCTGCCAGGGCAGTGCCCAGCGCGGCCGGATCGAGCAGGTCCGCCGCGACGTGGCGCACGCCCGGCAAATCCTTCGGTGCGCGGCGCGACAGGCCGACCACATCCCAGCCGTTCGCAAGCAGTTCGCGCGCGAGGTGGTTGCCGCCAATGCCGGTGACGCCGGCGATTAATGCTGTCCGTTTCATCTTTTCCCTTTCTCTGCCAAGTAAAGCCTATTCTACTTGGGCAGGAAAAAAGACGTCGGCGCCGCCCGAACGCGGCGCCGCGGACAAGCACTTAGACCGTTGCCGGCAGGCCCTGGCTGTAACGGTTAGGACGGCCTTCCTGCACCAGGAATACGATCAAGATGATCCAGCCGATGACTGGAACGAACCAGATCAGCTGCCACCAGCCGCTGCGGTCGGTATCGTGCAGGCGGCGGCAAGCTGCGGCAAGCGACGGCAGGATGGTAGCCAGGGTGAACAGGGCGCCCAGCGTTTCGCTGATGACGTTCGCTGCCGCACCGGCGAGGAAAAGAAACAGCATGAACCACCAGTATTCGGAGCGCGAGGCGGTGCCCTCGAAGGTGGCGTACTTGTTGAAGCAGGTGGAAATCGATTCGGTGAACGTCATGCCGGCTCTTTCAGATTAACGAGTGCTACGCGTTGATATAAAAACCACGCTTGTAGTATGTCACGCGGACAAGAATTGCGCTACAACAAGCTCAGCCGGTTTTCCGGGCATAGCTGGCCGTCAGCATTTCCCACTGGTGGCCTTCCGGCTCGTTCCAGTAGATGCCGCGCCCGCCATAGCTGGTGTCGACCTGGCGGTCCACCGGCCCGCGTACGCTGCTGCGCCAGGGGATGCCGGCTGCCTCGATGCGCTGCAGGATGGCATCGAACTCAAGGTCGCTCACGCGGAAGCAGAAGTGCTCGACCGGGAACGGGCCGTCGGTCCCGATGAAATCCAGCGTCAGGCCGCGGTTGATGTGCACCGGCGAGAATACGCCGAACTGCTCGGCTTCCCAGGGGACGTCGAGCAGTTCGGCAAGCAGGCGCGCCGCCGCATGGCGGTCGCGCGCGGAAACGATGAAATGGTCGAGCTCGATCATGTTTCCTCCCTGCCCTGCAGAGCGGTGCTTCTTACGGCAGCAGTCGCCCTTCGATCGAATCGTCGAGCGTCTTGCCGATGGCGGCGCCTACCAGCATCTTGGCGCCGGCCACGGCCTGGCCGTGCTTGTTGTCCCAGTAATAGCCTGCGCGCGGCGTCACCCCGATGACGGTGATGCGCGGGTCGTCTTCGCCCTCGGTGAACCAGGTCTTCAGCGTGAAGTCCCAGAGTTCCTTGATCTTCGCCTTGTCCTGTGAGATCGTCGCGACGCCGTCGAGTTCCAGGAAACCGGCATGCTTGTCGGCCTGGAAGTAGAGTTTGACGTTCGGGTCGGCCTTCAGTTCGGCGTTCTTGTGGCTGTCGATGGCGCTCATGAACCACAGGGTGCCGTCGTCGTCGGCCTGCAGCACGCTCATCGGACGCACGCCGCGGCTGTCGCCCAGGCTGCCGTGCGTGGTGAAGAAACAGGTCTTGGCGTCGTCGGCCATTTCCTTGATGCGGGCGCGGGCTTCCTCTCCGGCGAGGTCGCGGCGGTTCTCTTCGGGTTGCTGCTTGTTGATCGAATCCATGGGTTCTCCTTCGTTGGTAACGATGGGTCACCTTAGCTCGTCAAGGCGCGTCCGTATGTGCCCTGCTTCACGCGGGCGGTCGCATGGGGCTGTGCTTCGCGGTCAAGCAGGCACACATCCGTCAATCGGATGCCGTCGCAAACTTTCTCAAGCCATCCGGTCCAATGAAATGGATCCCGGCCTCGTTACAGGCGCCGAGGCGGACGATGGGTCGGCCGTGTTTCGTGCGCGAGCTGTCACGGCTGAACACGCCAGTCACGAGCACATCGCTCTGGTTCAGCGCCTTGTTCTTGCCGTCGTCGGCATAGAGGTTCAGGAGCGCGATGCAGTGGCGCCAGACCCTGTTCTCGTAATCGGCCTGGGAGGCCCAGATGCCATAGAATTCCCGTTGAATCGTCGCCCATCCCTTGATTGTTACGGTTTTTCCATCATAGTCGAACGGTGCCGCGAGAACTTCCTTGACGCCAACCCAGGTATCGCCTGGCGGATCGCGTGGCTCGGCAGCGGCCGGCACCATCATCGCGGCAAGAAGGGAAAGGGAGGACAAGGTCAGTCTGGTTTTTTTTGTCATTGCGCCGCCCTGGCCTTGTTCGTGGTGATGCGGTGTAGTTTGTAATACACCATTCCATTAAGTCAAATATCAGGCAGGCCCAGGTGTGTCCATATACAGTGCGGAAACGCCTGCGGCGTCGCTAGCCGCCCTGCCCTTCGCTGCGGGTGCGCGGATATTCCGGAAGGCCGTCGTGCAGCCGCATCCAGGGCAGGCGCTCGTTCACGAAGGTGTGGTCGCCGAGGGCGATGGCGGCCGGGTCGGCGAGGGTGGCCGTGGAAATGTCGAGCTCGTCGGGGTAGCGGTCGTCCTGGTAGGTCAGCGTGGTGCCGCAGGTCGAGCAGAAGCTGCGCAGGACGTGGTCGCTGGAGCGGAAGGTGGTAGCGTTGCCTTGCGAGAAGCGGAAATGGTCCATGGCGGCGCTGACCCAGGCCACCGCGGGTGCACCGGTCATGCGCCGGCAATCGCTGCAGTGGCACAGGGTGCTATTGAAGGTGTCGCCGTCGATGACGTAGCGTACTGCACCGCAAAAACATCCGCCCTGCAGGCTCATGGTGGTCTCCGGTGGGAAGGTCGTGAGTTGCAGGATAAGACAGGCGGCGGTGGGGTTCAAGCGGTGTTCGTTGACGTGGCCGGGTGAGACGTTTCGAGCGATGTGTTGGCGTTATCGGCAAACGGTTGCGCACGTAA
The DNA here is from genome assembly GCF_020708045.1 of Massilia sp. IC2-278. Lineage (GTDB taxonomy): Bacteria > Pseudomonadota > Gammaproteobacteria > Burkholderiales > Burkholderiaceae_D > Telluria. The sequence continues at coordinate 29,887 of NZ_JAJFES010000012.1, read as the reverse complement.
CCGCGTGGGCACGGGGTGCCCACCGTACGAGCGTGTAAATAAATCGCCATGGCTGCGTTGCATCGTCTCGCCGCACCCTCGTACTGTCTTCGACGATGCGCCTTGCCCTGACGCGCTCCGGCACCTACGCGGAACGCTGCACAGTGTTGGCGCTACAACCTTACAGGAAGCGATCCAGGATCTTCCTGCTTCCCTTGTCGATCCTGAACATGTCCCGCACCAGGAAATTGATCCCGTGGCTGTCCGCAATCAGCAGCGAGGCCTCGCCCACGCGCCGGATATCCTCGTCCACCTTCAGCACGAACTCGGTCTCGCCGCGGTCGGTCTTCACATACCAGGTGCAAGGCGTGGCGAAACTCGACACGCTGCGGATGGTTTCGATCTCGGGAATGAATTCGCGCCCCTCGAGTTCCTCGGTAATCAGGGCGCGGATCGCTTCCGGCTGCTCGGCCAGGTCGTCGATCCAGGCCACTTCCTTGCCGCCGTCGCGCACCAGCGAAATGCCGCGCGTCGGCGCCTGGATCGGGAAGGCGCGCACCGGGATCACGCCGACGAAATCCTCGCCCTCGGCGCTCGTGAAAACCAGTTTGCCGAACGCGTCGCGGCGCAGTTGAATGGGATTGCTCATGCTTTAGTCGTCCTTGTTGGCGTCGTCCATGTCCTGGTCGACATTGCGCGCCTGCGCTTCATACAGCCGGTGGTAGGCGCCTTCGCGCGCCATCAATTCGTCGTGACTGCCCTCTTCCACCACCACGCCGCGGTCGAGCACGACCAGGCGGTCGGCGCGGTGCAGCGTCGACAGGCGGTGGGCAATCGCAATCGTGGTGCGGCCCTGCACCAGGTTGTCGAGCGCCTTCTGGATTTCCTTTTCGGTTTCCGAGTCCACCGACGAGGTTGCTTCGTCGAGGATCAGGATCGGCGGGTCGATCAGCAGCGCGCGCGCAATCGAGATGCGCTGGCGCTCGCCGCCCGACAGGCCCTGGCCGCGCTCGCCCACCATCGAATCGTAGCCCTGCGGCAGGCGCAGGATGAATTCGTGGGCGTGGGCAGCACGCGCGGCGGCGATGATTTCCTCGCGCGTCGCATGCGGCTTGCCGTAGGCGATGTTCTCGGCAATCGTGCCAAAGAACAGGAAGGGTTCCTGCAGCACCAGGCCGATATTGCGGCGGTAGTCGGCCACGGCAAACGAGCGGATATCCACGCCGTCGAGCAGGATCGCGCCTTCGGCCACGTCGTAGAAGCGGCAGATCAGGTTGACCAGCGTGCTCTTGCCCGAGCCGCTGTGCCCGACCAGGCCGACCATTTCGCCGGCCTTGATGTTCAGTGAAATGCCGCGGTTCACGGCGCGGTTGCCGTAGCGGAAGCCGACTTCGCGCAGCTCGATATTCCCCTGCACTTCGGGCACCTTGACAGGCGTCACCGGGTCCGGCACGCTCGACACGTGGTCGAGGATGTCGAAGATGCGCTTGGCGGCCGACGCCGATTTTTGCGTCACCGACACGATGCGGCTCATCGAATCGAGCTTCACGTAGAAGCGGCCGCTATAAGCGATGAAGGCGGTCAGCGTGCCGACCGTGATGTCGCCTTGCGACACCTGCCAAATGCCGAAGATCCAGATCACCAGCAAACCCAGTTCGGTCAGCAGCGACACCGTTGGCGAGAACAGCGACCACACGCGGTTCAGCTTGTCGTTGACGGCCAGGTTGTGCTTGTTGGCTTCGCGGAAGCGCAGCGCTTCGCGCTTTTCCTGGGCAAAGGCTTTCACCACGCGGATGCCGGGAATCGTATCGGCCAGCACGTTGGTGACTTCGCCCCAAACGCGGTCGATCTTCTCGAAGCCGGTGCGCAGCCGGTCGCGCACGACGTGGATCATCCAGGCGATAAAGGGCAGCGGCACCAGGGTCACCAGCGCCAGCCAGGGATTCATGCTGAACAGGATCACGCCGGTCATGATGATGAGCAGCACGTCCGACAGGAAGTCGAGCAGGTGCAGCGACAGGAAGACACTGATCCGGTCCGAGCCGCTGCCGATGCGGCTCATCAAATCGCCGGTGCGCTTGCCGCCGAAGTATTCGAGCGACAGGCGCAGCAGGTGTTCATACGTAGTGGAACGCAGATCGGCGCTGATGCGCTCGGAGGCGAGCGCCAGCACATAGGTCTTGCCCCAGCCCAGCGCCCAGGCCAGCATCGACGCGCCGAACAGGCCACCCATGTACAGCCAGACGAGCGAGTTGTCGATGGTCTGGCCGTTCTGGTAAGGAATCAGCACATTGTCCATCAGCGGCTTGGTCAGATACGGCGGAATCATGTGCGCCGCCGTCGAGCCCAGCATCAGCAGGAAACCCATCAGCAGCTGCACCTTGTAGGGCCGGGCGAAACGCCACAGGCGGAACAGGGTCCAGGTGGATGGCGGCGTGTGCAGCACCTTGGTGCAGATCGGGCAATCTTCCTGGTCCGGCTCGAGCGGCGCCTTGCAGCTCGGGCAGGTGTGGGTCTCGGGCGGCTGCACGGCCACGCCCGTAAGTACGCTCTTCAGCTGGTCCGTAAACGCATCGACCACGCGGATGGCATGCAGGTTCTGGCCCAGGGTGAAGCGCCAGGACGCCAGGCGGCCCTGTTCATCCACCAGTTCCAGGTGGCCGACGCCGGCATGGTCGTGGTGCTGGAGGGCCAGGCCGGGGCGGTAGGCCCAGTCGCGCCAGGCGGTTTCCCCCGGGGCCAGGCTCAGCAAACGGCGGTTCGTGACGACCAGGATGCCCTTCACGAAACGTAATTTCGCATCGAGGTCAACCTCCACGCTACTTAAAACGTTTTCCCCTGGTGCAAGCTGTTTCCGAACATCACCCTGCCAGGCATCGGGCAGGAAACTGGCGGGTGCCGCCAGCGAAGTCGGAATAGCAGGTTGTTGAGTTGTCATTGTGTGATGCAGCCTTGGTCAGGCAAGTTCTGAATAAGGGGGTAACGCGGTGACCGGCTCAGCGGTTTACGTAGAACGTGGAAATATTCTTCGCTGGCGGTGTGATTACCGTAGCACGGCCCTCGGGAAACCGGTGCCGGATAGGAAATAAGGCCGCGAGTATATAACACGGCGCACCACAGCATCTCGCGCAGCATGGCGATTCGGTGCGGTAGCGCACAGGCAGAAAAACATAGGCAACGCCATCATGGTAGTCGTGCAGACACCGGCGGCAAGACATCGATACATGACGAAAAAGAACGACATCAAGTTTCTCCGTGTGACCCATTTGCGCGGCCCGAACATCTGGACCTACCGTCCCGTGCTCGAGGCCTGGCTCGACATCGGCGAGCTGGAGGACTTCCCCTCGAACTTGCTACCCGGGTTCACCGAACGCCTGACCGCCTGGTTGCCGGGCCTGATCGAACACCGCTGCGGCGTCGGCGAGCGCGGCGGCTTTATCGAGCGCCTGCATAGCGGCACCTGGGCCGGCCACATCCTCGAGCACGTCGTGCTGGAGTTGCAGAACATGGCCGGCATGAAGACCGGCTTCGGCAAGACCCGCTCCACCGGCGAGCACGGCGTGTATAAAATGGGCTTCCGCACGCGCGATGCCGTGGTCGGCCGCGCCGCCCTGGAAGCCGGCCACCGCCTGCTGATGGCGGCCATCAACGACGAAGCCTTCGACATGGCCGGCACCGTCACCCGCCTGACCGACCTGGTCGACCGCTATTGCCTGGGCCCGTCCACCGCCAACATCGTCGACGCCGCCACCGACCGCCGCATCCCCTCGATCCGCCTGACCGAAGGCAACCTGGTGCAACTCGGCCACGGCGCTGCCCAGCGCCGCATCTGGACCGCCGAAACCGACCGCACCAGCGCCATCGGCGAAAGCATCGCCAGCGACAAGGACCTGACCAAGAGCCTGCTCGCCTCGTGCGGCGTGCCGGTGCCGGAAGGCGCCCTGGTGCGCAGCGCGGCCGCCGCCTGGGAAGAAGCCCAGGACATCGGCCTGCCGGTGGTGGTGAAACCCGTCGACGGCAACCATGGCCGCGGCGTGACCCTGAACCTGATGACGGAGGCCGACGTGCACGCCGCCTACGCCATCGCCTCGGAAGAAGGCGATAGCACGGCGGTGCTGGTCGAGCGCTTCATCCCCGGCAACGAGCACCGCCTGCTGGTGGTCGGCAAGAAGGTCGTGGCCGCCGCACGCGGCGAAGCGCTGTGGGTCACGGGCGACGGCAAGTCCACGGTCGCCCAACTCTGCGACAGCCAGATCAACATCGACCCGCGCCGCGGCGACAGCGAGGAATTCCCGCTCGGCCGCATCGACACCAAGGACCCGGTGATCCTGCTCGATTTGCAGCGCCAGAGCCTGACGCCGGACGCGGTCCCGCAGGACGGCCAGCGCGTGCTGATCCAGCCGAACGGCAACGTTGCCGACGACGTGACTGGCATCGTGCATCCGGACGTGGCCCACGCCGCCGCCCTGGCTGCGCGCGTGGTCGGCCTCGACATCGCGGGCATCGACCTGGTCTGCGAAGACATCTCCAAGCCACTGGCCGAACAGCGCGGCGCCATCATCGAAGTCAATGCCAGCCCCGGCCTGCTGGCTCACATCAAGCCGGCCAGCGGCGAACCGCGCAATGTGGGCGCAGCCATCGTCGAGCACCTGTTCGCGGCTGAAGAATCGGGCCGCATCCCGATCGTCGGCGTCACCGGCACCCTGGGCAGCAGCCTGATCGCCAAATTGCTGGGCTGCCTGCTGAACGCGGCCGGCAAGCATGCCGGCGTGGCGAACGGCGAAGGCCTCTACCTCGACGGCCGCCAGGTACAGAAAGGCGATTGCACCGGCTTTGCCGCCGGCGAGCGCCTGCTCATCAACCGCAACATGGAAGCGGCCGTGTTCGAATCGAACGCGCGCAGCATCCTGCTGGAAGGCCTGCCCTACGACCGCTGCTCGGTGGGCGTGGTGACCGACATGGGCAAGCTCGACGACGTGCGCGACCTGCACATCAACGACGATGAAGCGTTGGCCAACGTGGTGCGCAGCCAGGTCGACGTGATCCTGTCCAGCGGCGCCGCCGTGCTGAACGCGGCCGATCCGGAAGTAGTGAAGCTGGCCGAGCTGTCCGATGGCCGCGTGATCTTCTACGCGATGGACGAGCACAACCCGGCCATCGTGGCGCACCGCGCTGCCGGCGAACGCGCCGTGTTCGCGCGCGACAACCGCATCATGCTGGCCGATGGCGCCAACGAGACCGCCCTGCTCGACCTCGCCAAGATCAAGCCGGCCACCGTCAAGCATCCGGCCAGCGTGCTGGCCGCGACGGCTGCCGCCTGGGCGCTGGGCCTGCAGCACGACCTGATCTGCGGCGGCCTGCGCGCCTTCGACGCCACGCCGAAGAAAACGATTTATTGAAGAAGAGCGGCCCGGTTCGCTGAACCTGGCAGCCGCCCGCCGCGCATGACAGGCGCGGCCCACACTTAAGGATTACAGTTTTATGGAAGTATCTCGCGTACGGGCCCTGCGTGGCCCCAATCTCTGGAGCCACCACACCTCGGTCGAGGCGATCGTCGCCTGCACGCCGGAAGAAGAATCGATCGGCACCCTGCCCGGCTTCGAGACGCGCCTGCGTTCCCTCTTCCCCCAGCTCGGCCAGCTGCAGCCGCTCGGCCACGACGACACCATCCCGCTGGCCCACGTGCTCGAAGTGGTCACGCTCGACCTGCAGGCGCAAGCCGGCTGCCCGGTCACCTTCAGCCGCACCACCGCCACGCTGGAAAGCGGCATCTACCAGGTGGTGGTCGAATACAGCGAAGAAGACGTCGGCCGCCTGGCGCTCACGCTGGCGGAAAACCTGATCGCGGCCGCGCGCCATGACGCGCCTTTCGATCTGCAGGACGCCCTCACCCAACTGCGCGACCTCGACGAAGACGTGCGCCTCGGCCCGTCCACCGGTTCGATCGTGCAGGCCGCCGTGGCCCGCAACATTCCCTTCCGCCGCCTGACCGAAGGCAGCCTGGTGATGTTCGGCTGGGGCAGCAAGCAGCGCCGCATCCAGGCCGCCGAAATCGACGCCACCGGCGCGATTGCCGAGACCATCGCCCAGGACAAGGAACTGACCAAGAAGCTGCTCGACGCCGCCGGCGTGCCGGTGCCGCATGGCCGCACCGTGACGGACCCGGACGACGCCTGGGCCGCGGCCCAGGAGATCGGCCTGCCGGTCGTGGTCAAGCCGAAGGACGGCAACCAGGGCAAGGGCGTGACGGTCAACATCACGACCAAGGAACAGATCACCGCCGGCTTCCACGCCGCCAGCGAATTCCGCGACGACATCATGGTCGAGCGCTACCTGCCGGGCCACGACTACCGCCTGCTGGTCATCGGCGACAAGCTGGTGGCCGCTGCACGGCGCGAACCGCCGAACGTGACCGGCGACGGCGTGCACACCGTGCGCCAGCTGGTCGACATTGTCAACCGCGACCCGCGCCGCGGCAACGGCCACTCGACTTCGCTGACCAAGATCCGCTTCGACGACATCGCCCTGGCCAGCCTGGCCACGCAAGGCATGGACGCCGACTCGGTGCCCCCCAAGGGCAAGCGCGTCATCCTGCGCAACAACGCGAACCTGTCGACCGGCGGCACCGCCACCGACGTCACCGACGACGTGCATCCGGAAGTCGCGGCGCGCGCGATTGCCGCCGCCCACATGGTCGGCCTCGACATCTGCGGCGTCGACCTGGTGTGCGACAGCGTGTTGAAACCGATCGAAGACCAGAACGGCGGCGTGGTCGAAGTGAACGCCGCGCCGGGCCTGCGCATGCACCTGGCGCCCTCGTTCGGCAAGCCGCGCGCCATCGGCGAAGCCATCGTCGACATGCTGTATGAAGACGGCGACGACGGCCGCATCCCGGTGGTCGCCGTTACCGGCACCAACGGCAAGACCACCACCGTGCGCCTGATCGCGCACCTGCTCACCGCCTCCGGCCTGCGCACCGGCATGACGAATACCGACGGCGTCTACATCGAAGGCCGCCGCATCGACAGCGGCGACTGCAGCGGCCCGCGCAGTGCGCGCAACGTGCTGTTGCACCCGGACGTCGACGCCGCCGTGTTCGAGACCGCGCGCGGCGGCCTGCTGCGCGAAGGCCTGGCCTTCGACCGCTGCCAGGTGGCGGTGGTGACGAATATCGGCGCCGGCGACCACCTCGGCCTGAACTACATCACCACGCTGGAAGACCTGGCGGTCCTGAAGCGCGTGATCGTGCAGAACGTGATGGAAGGTGGCATGGCCGTGCTGAACGCCGCCGACCCGACCGTGGCCGACATGGCCAATTTCACCCGCGGCGACGTCACCTTCTTTGCCCAGGACGGCAATCTGCCGCTGATGGCCATGCACCGCGCCCAGGGCCGCCGCGCCGTGTTCGTGGAAGACGGCCACCTGGTCTGCGCGCAGGGCAAGTTCGAGCACCGCATTCCGCTGGCGGACGTGCCGATCACCCGTGGCGGCGTGATCGGCTTCCAGGTCGAGAACGTGATGGCCTCGGTGGCCGCGGCCTGGGGCGTCGGCATCGACTGGGACAAGATCGCGCTCGGCCTGCGCACCTTTGTCGGCGAGAGCGACAATGCGCCGGGGCGTTTCAATGTGTTCGACTATCGCGGCGCGACGCTGATCGCGGACTATGGCCACAATCCGGACGCGATCGCGGCGCTGGTGTCGGCTGTCGAGAACATGCCGGCCAAGCGCCGTTCGGTGGTGATCAGCGGCGCGGGCGACCGCCGCGACCAGGACATCACCCAGCAGACCGAGATCCTTGGCGCTGCGTTCGACGACGTGCTGCTGTATGAAGACCAGTGCCAGCGCGGACGGGCCGATGGCGAAGTCGTGGCGCTGCTGCGCCAGGGCTTGCAGGGTGCGTCGCGCACCTCGCATGTGGAAGAGATCTACGGCGAGTTCGTGGCGATCGACCGTGCCCTGGAGCGCTTGTCGGATGGGGACCTGTGCCTGATCCTGATCGACCAGGTCGACGAAGCGCTGGCGCACATCGCCAAGCGTGTTGCTGAGGCTCGCTGATTCACATCGGCTGCTAATGCCGTAGGGTGGACGGCTTCGCCGTCCACGCGTTCAACCGGCGGGTGCGCATCCACGCGGTATCTTGCGCCGTTTGATTCAACACGGCAAAATCGAACGTCGCGGCGGATCACGCCATGTTTGAACGCGTGGACGGGGAACCCGTCCACCCTACGAAAATCTCCCCCATGCTCGCACCCGAACAATTCCTGGGCTTCCTGCTCGCCGCCGTCCTGCTCACTGCCTCCCCCGGCCCCGACAACCTGATGGTCCTGGGCCTGGGCATGTCCAAGGGCCGCAAGCAGGGCATGGTGTTCGGCCTCGGTTGCGCGCTCGGCTGCCTGAGCCATACGCTGCTGGCCGTGCTCGGCGTGAGCGCGCTGATCGCCGCCTCGCCGGTCGCATTCACCGCCCTGCGCGTCGGCGGCGGCCTCTACCTCGTCTGGCTCGGCTACAACGCCCTGCGCAGCCAGGGCGGCTCGAAAGCCAGCGACGGCAACGCCGCCCCGCAATCGCTGCGCAGCCTGTTCACCAAAGGCCTGGTGGCGAATGCCATCAACCCGAAGGTCGTGCTGTTCTTCCTCTCGCTGCTGCCGCAGTTCGTCATTCCCGCCAACGGCAACGTGCCCGGCCAGATGCTGGCCCTGGGCGTGACCTTCACCGTGCAGGCGGCGATCCTGTTCGGCCTGCTCGGCTACTTCGCCGGTGCGATTGGCGCCTGGCTCAACCGCAAGCCCGGCGCCGGCAAATGGCTGGACCGCATCGCCGGCACCGTCTTCGTTGCCCTCGGCATCAAGCTGATCGTCGCGCGCTGAAGCGTCGCAGCCCCAGCAGGCCCAGCCCGACCAAGGCGAGCGACGCCGGTTCCGGCACCGGCGCCGGCGGATCGGTTTCCACATCCAGCCGCGCCGAGAAGAATTCGAGCGGATCGCCCGGGAAGAAATCCTGGAACTGCAGCGTCCAGCGCCCATACACATCCATGCCGTCGAAGGCGGACAGCGAACCGGCCGGGCGGAAGCTGCCCGAGGCCAGCTGCGGCCCGGCGGCATCCGGCGCCTCGTCGTCGAAATTCAAACGCACGCGTCCGGCGCCCGCATTCCCGCGTGCATAGGTCTCGTAGGCGCGCACCAGGTCGACCGTGGTGCCGTCCGGCGCCACGAGCGCAATCGAGAACTCGTCTTCATACGGGATGCCGAAGCCGCGGCAGGCGCCCCCACCCGCGCCGATCGGCGGATCGTCGCACTTGGCCAGGTCGATGATCAGGTTCAGGTCGAGGATGGAACCGTGGTACGTCACGTTGAGGCTGCGCGTGCCCTCGCTGCCGTCGAACAGGCCGTAGCGGGTATTACTGGCAACAACGGTGGCGCCGGCGCTGCCGCTCACCAGGCAGGCAAGGAACAAAGCGGTAAGGCGGTGCGGGAACATGCTCATGGCTCTCCTTTCGGTTGACCAGGAAAGAAAAGCAAGTTCTGCACCCGTGACGGAAGCTTCTGCTAAATCAATGCCTTACGGAGAGATTGTCAAATCTGGCGGAACAGGATGTAAAACTTGGCGACATCCGGCGGCAGGTAGCCGCCCGGATGCGCCGGCGCCACTTCAGCGTTTCGCCGCCCCGCCGCGCGGCAGCAGGTCGTGCACGATCGCGCTCAGGCGCTCGACCGAGACCGGCTTGCCCAGGTGCGCCGAGTAGCCCGCCGCACGTGCATTCGCGATATCGCTGTCGCGCCGCATGCCGCTGATGGCGATTGCCGGCAGCCTGGCCAGCGCCGGATTGGCGCGGATGCGGCGCAGGAATTCGTAGCCGTCGATCTCGGGCATCGAGACGTCCGAGATCAGCAAATCGATCTGCTCGCGCTCCAGGATCTCCAGCCCTTTCAGCGCGCCGGTGGCTTCGAACACGGTCGCCCCGCCCGTCTCCAGCAGCGACTTGAAGATCAGCAGCATCTCTTCCATGTCGTCGACCACCAGGATGCGCAGGCCGGCCATGCTGTCTTCGCCCTCGCCGCCGCCCCCCGGCAGCGGCGCGGCATGGCTGTCGAGCAGCGGCAGCCAGACGCTGAAGCGCGCGCCCTTGCCCACGCCTTCCGAGAAGGCCTCGACCCGGCCGCCGTGCAGGGCGACGATCTCGCGCACCAGCGCCAGCCCGATACCCAGCCCGCCCTTGGTGCGGGTGGTCACCGAGACGCTCTGGCCGTACATGTCGAACACGTGCGGCAGGAAGGATGGCGCGATGCCCTGGCCGCTGTCGATGACGTCGATGCGCAGCAGGCCATCGTCGCGCTCGACCTGCACCGCGACGCGCCCGCCCCTGGGCGTGAACTTCAGCGCGTTGCTCAGCAGGTTCATGAGCACCTGCTCGATGCGCACGGCGTCGGCCATCACGTACAGGCCGTCGGCGCTGCCGGCCAGCTCGATGGCGATGTCCTGCGAGGCCGGATCGGCGCGCATCACCTCGACGATGCCGCGCACCACGAGGTCGGGCAGCACCGGCGCCATCGTCAGCGACAGCTTGCCGGTGCGCACGCGCGACATGTCCATCAAATCGTCGATGATCTTCGCCTGGCTCATTACCGAATTGCGGATGATGGTGGCGGCGCGCAGGAAAGCCGGCGACTGGCGGATTTCCGGCATGCGCGCCAGCAGCTCGACGTTAATGTTGATCATGTTCAGCGGATGGCGCAGTTCGTGCGCCATCACGGCCAGGAACTCGTCCTTCAGCGCCACTGCGTTCTCGGCGTCGGAGCGCACCGCCTGCTCCTGGCGCTCGCGCGCCGTGACGTCGCGTGCGATCTTCGCGTAGCCTTCCATGTCGCCGTTGCGCAGCGGGGTCGTCACGCCGCTGCAGAAGAAGCGGCTGCCATCCTTGCGCAGGTGCCAGCGCTCGTCCTCGGCGCGGCCGTCCTCGCGGGCGCGGCGCAGCTCGTCGGCTGGCACGCCGGCGGCGCGGTCTTCCGGCACGAACAGCGGGTCGAGCGGCTGGCCCAGCATCTCCTGTTCGCTGTAGCCGAACAGCGCCTCGGCGCCCTTGTTCCAGCTGGTCGCACGGCCCTCTTCGTCCATCGTGATGATGGCGTAGTCGTTGGCGCTCTCGGCTACCAGCCGCATGCGCGCCTCGATCGCACGCGCCTGCTCCTCGGCCTGGCGGCGCGCCGTGATGTCGAAGAAGGTCATCACCGCGCCTTCGATGCGGTCTTCGTTGGTGCGGTAAGGCAGCAGGCGCACGATGTAGTAGCGCCCTTCGTTGCTGCGCACCTCGCGCTCGACCAGGCGCAGCGTGTCGAAGGTAGCGCTGACGTCACCGGCCAGCTGGTCGTAATCGAGCTTGTGGGTCAGGTCGAGCAGCGAGCGGCCGATGTCGGAGGCGATGATCGAGAACAAATCGGCCGCGCGCGGGGTAAAACGCTTGATGCGCAGGCTGCTGTCGACGAAGATGGTGGCGATGTCGGTGGAAGCGATCAGGTTGTTCAGGTCGTCGTTGGCCTTGCCGGTTTCCTCGACCTTGACCTTCAGCTCGTAGTTGACGGTGACCAGTTCCTCGTTCACCGACTGCAGTTCTTCCTTGCTGGTTTCGAGTTCCTCGGTGGCCGATCGCAATTCCTCGTTGATGGCCTGCAGTTCCTCGTTCGAGGCGCGCAGTTCCTCGGTCGAGACCTCGGCATTCTCGATGGTTTCCTGCAGCTGCTCGCGCTTGCGCTGCAACTCGGCCTCGAGCTGGCCCAGCACCACGTCGTGGCTGCCGTTCGGGCGCGCCGGCAAGGCGCGTTCCGGCAGGTGCTCGACGCGGTTGAAGACCACCAGCAGGAAGTCGGTCTCGGCGTCCTCGTCGCGGAAAGGCCGCACCGACATCGCGATGGTGCCCAGCTCCTTCTGCTCCTGCAATTCGATCGGGCGGCATTCGATGCTGGCGTGGCTTTGCGTGGCCTGGTACATGGCCGAGCGCAGTTCCAGGCGCAGTTCGGGCAGCACCAGCGTCAGCAGGTTGCGCGAGGGCTCGCCGCCGGCCATGCGCAGGAAGCGGCCCGCGCCTTCCGACATGTGCACGATGTTGCCTTCGCCGTCGATCACGGCCGACGGCGGCGCGTACTGGGCCAGGGCGCGCTGGTGCAATTCGGCATACGAGAACTGGCGCTTGCCGGGCGGCTTAACCCGGCTCACTTCCGGCAGGCGCGCGCCGAACACGGCCGAGGTCGGACTCTGGTATTGCAGCGGACGGCTGCCGCCGCGCGCGCGGTAGATGCGGTTCTTCTTGTCGACCGGGATGAAATAATCGGACACCGACTCGGCCGACTCCGAGCTGCCCAGGAAGAGATAGCCGCCGGGTTTCAGCGCGAAGTGGAAAGTCTGCAGCACGCGTACCTGGACGTCGCGGTTCAGGTAGATCAGCAGGTTGCGGCAGGAAATCATGTCCAGGCGCGAGAACGGCGGATCGCGCAGCAGATTGTGCGAGGCGAACAGGATGCGGTCGCGCAGGGTCTTGCGGATGCGGTAGCGGTCGTCTTCCTTGTTGAAATACTGGCGCAGGCGGGTCGGGACGACGTCGGTGATGATCGAGGCCGGATAATTGCCCGAGCGCGCGCTGTCGATCGCGCCGTCGTCGATATCCGACGCGAACACCTGGAAGGCCGGCGGATGCTCCATCAGCTCGGCCTGGTCGGCCATCAGCATGGCCAGCGAATACGCTTCCTCGCCGGTGGCGCAGGCGGCCACCCAGGCGCGCACCTCGTCGGTCGGACCCTTGTCCTTGAACAGTTCGGGAATGATGTCGCGCTCGACCGATTCGAAGGCTTCGCGGTCGCGGAAGAAGTTCGTCACGCCGATCAGCATGTCGTCGAGCAGCAGCTTGTGCTCGCCCGGGTCGGCTTCGAGCAGGTCGCGGTATTCGGGCAGGGTCTGCACCGCGCGCACCTGCAGGCGCCGTTCGATGCGGCGCAGCACGGTGGCGCGTTTGTAGTGGCGGAAGTCGTGCCCGGTATGGCTGAGCAGGGCGCCGATGATGTCCTGCAGCGCATCCTCGGCGTTGGCGGTGGCGTCGCCCTGGGTGACGTGGGCCACCGGCTCCTCGCCGTCGCCCGGCGGCGGCATCTGGATCGTGCGCGCGTTGTTCCACAGCTCGATCAGCTTTTGCGGAATCTCGATCGCGGGCAGGACGAAGTCGACCGCGCCGGTGCGGATCGCCGCCGTCGGCATGCCGTCGTGCTCGGCGTCGCCGGGCGCCTGCGCCAGCGTCACCCCGCCCTGCTCCTTCACGCGCGTCAGCCCCACCGCCCCATCGGCGCCGGTGCCCGACAGCACGATCGCGACCGCACGCTCGCGGTGGACTTCGGCCAGGGTGCGGAAGAACATGTCGATGGCGATGTGCTTGCCGCGCGGGCGCTCGAGCGGGTCGACCAGCAGCAGACCGTCCACCATCGACATGTGCTGGTTCGGCGCGATCACGTACACATGGCCGGGTTCGATCTGCACCTTCGACGTCACTTGCAGCACCGGCATGCGCGTGGCGCGCTGCAGGATTGCCGCGGCCGAGCTCGGATGCTTGGGCGACAGGTGCAGGATGACGACGAAGGCCATCTCGTGCACCGCCGGCATGTTCTCGAACAGGCGCACCAGCGCCGGCAGGCCGCCGGCCGAGGCGCCGATGCCGACGACCGGGAAGTCGACGGTGCTCGGCACGATGCCGGGTTCGGATGGAGGAGTGCTGGGAGCGTTGCCGGGATCGTACATCGTGTTTGCGCTTTGGAGCGTCTCGAATCAATAAAGGCGAGTCTAGACGATTCGACACGATGTTTGGCCAGATTGTGAAAAAAAATAGTCTTTTTATACGCTTCCGAGAACATTCCTGTCTGTTCTTCCGCCTATCCATTTGTTCCTCGTGTACAGGCAGGCTAGCGGATTACCATCCTTGCATGTTGTTATAATCCTACGGGGGTCGAACCGCCTGGCCTTGCATCCACCACACCATGGAGAAGTCCAGCATGACAACCGGCAGCTCGAAAGACGAACGCGAGAACCTTCCGCACGAGCAGGAAGGCGGCGGCCAGAGCCAGGGCGTGCCCGCGCTTGGCAAGCTGGAGGGCAACAGCTACCACCCGATCGGCGAGGTCGCCGTGCGCCATTGGCAGTCCAGCCAGATCTCGCGCCCCGGCCTGGACGACCGCGGCAACGTCTTCTTCGCCGCCATCGAAATGACGCGCATGCCGATGGTCCTCACCGACCCGAACCAGCCCGACAATCCGATCGTGTTCGTGAACGGCGCCTTCCTCGACCTGACCATGTACCGCGAGGAAGAAGTGCTGGGCCGCAACTGCCGCCTGCTGCAGGGCGAGCAGACCGACCCTGCCACCGTGGCCGAGCTGCGCGCGGCAGTGGCCGAACAGCGCGCGGTAGCGGTCGACATCCTCAATTACAAGGCGGACGGCCGCCCCTTCTGGAACGGCCTGTTCGCAGGCCCGGTGTTCGACCAGGACGGCAAGCTGCTGTACTGGTTCGCCTCGCAGATGGACATCACCCGCCGCCGCGTGTCCGAGCAGTCGTACCTGCAGGCGCAGAAGATGGAAGCCATCGGCCAGCTCACCGCCGGCCTGGCGCACGACTTCAACAACCTGCTGCAGGTAGTCGCCGGCAACCTGGAAGTGGCCACCACCACGGTGCACGACCCGGAAGCCACGCTGCAATCGATCGAACGGGCCCAGCTGGCGAGCGAAAAGGCCAGCAAGCTGACCCAGCAACTGCTGACCTTCGCCCGCAAGCAGCGCCTGGACCCGAAGCGCCTGAACCTGAATTCGCTGGTGGTCGAGTTCAGCGACATGCTGGTGCGCACCCTTGGCGACAATGTCGACCTGCACCTCGACCTGAAACCCGGCCTGCCCTCCTGCACGCTCGACGCCACCCACATGGAAATGGCCCTGCTGAACGTGCTGATCAATGCGCGCGACGCCATGCCCGAAGGCGGCCGGGTCACCGTGGCCACCTCGACCATGGTCGACAGCGAGCGCCTGGAGCGCCACGGGCTGGCGCCGGGTACCTATGTCGTCATCTGCGTGATCGACCAGGGCCAGGGCATGCCGCCGGAAGTGGCCCAGCGCGCCACCGAACCCTTCTTCACCACCAAGGGACCGGGCACCGGCCTGGGGCTGGCGATGGTGCACGGCTTCGTCCAGCAATCGCACGGGCGCCTGGAGATCGACAGCGTACCGGGCGAAGGCACGACCATCCGCATGATCTTCCCGCTGGCCCAGCAGTCGGGCCTGGAAATCCTGGCCGACCGCATCAGCGGCAAGGGTATGAACTGGACCCCGGCGGCCATCCTCGGAAGGCGCACCATCCTGGTGGTGGACGACAGCCACGACGTGCGCGAACTGGCCGAACACCACCTGCGCGAACTCGGCTACCGGGTGCTGGCGGCGCAGAGCGGCGAAGAAGCGATGGAACTGGTCGAACGCTATGGCGACATCGACCTGCTGTTCAGCGATATCATCATGCCGGGCGGGATGAACGGCGTGCGCCTGGCCGAACTGGTGCGCGCGCGCCAGCCCGGCGTGCCCGTACTCCTCGCTACTGGCTACATGAACGAATTACCGGTCTCGGCCCAGCCCGGCGCCACCTACACGACCATGGCCAAGCCCTACCGCCTGGCCGACCTGGCCGAACGGGTCCGCCTGGCCCTGGCGAGCGATGCGCGCACGAATTCCGCATCGGGCTTCCAGCACGAAGGTTAGATCTTGAAACGTATTCTATTGGCCGAGGACGATCCGGCCGTCAGCTATATCCTGACGCGGTATCTCGACAAGGCGGGCTTCGCCGTACGCGCGGCGCCGGACGGACGCGCCGCCCTGGCGCTGTTCGACGCGGAACCGGCCGACCTGGTGGTGACCGATTTCCGCATGCCGGGCATGAACGGCGAAGAATTCATCCTGGCCTTGCGCGCGCGGCAGCCGGACTTGCCGGCCCTGATCGTGTCGGCCTATGGCAACGAACTAAGCGTGCAGATTCCCGGCGTACGGGTATTGAACAAGCCGGTGGCGGCCGATGAACTGGTGGCGCTGGTGCGCGATCTGCTGCTCGACGCCGAGACGGTGGCGCTGAACAAGCCGGCGGACTGAGCCGGCGTTAGCGACAGCCCACTAGCGTGCATCGATGGCGCTACCCAGCTCGGTCAGGCTGAAGGGCTTGTGCAGCAGGCAGTCGATCGGCAGTGCCGCCGCATGCAGTTCCAGCGGCCAGGCCGTGGTGACCACGATCTTGGCGTCGGGCTGGACCGAGCGGATCAGCCAGGGCAGCGAGACTTCGGTGTGCTTCAGCACGCGGTTGGTGATCACGATGTCGTAGCGCTTGCGCGACAGTTCGGTCAGCGCGCCATCGGTGGTGTCGCATACGCGCGTGCGGTAGCCGAGCACTTCGGCCATGCTGCACACGGTTTCGGCGACGTCTTCGTCGCGTTCCAGAATCAATATGTTTTTTTCGTGCGCGTCCATCACATGCCCTTTCTTAAGCGAATCATAGCGGGGCGGAAATTTTTTTCCGTGCGCTGGACAACATAGTCAATACAGGAGAAGCATGCTTTGGCTCCTGCTCAACCGATGCGGTTAAAATGGCGGTCCTGGCATCCCCTGCCCCGCCGTACCGAACACAACCGACATGACCACCGTTCCATCCGAAATCAACGCCGCCGCCGTCAAGAACAGCGCCACGGAAAAAGTCACGCCCATGATGGCCCAATATTTACGTATCAAGGGCGACTACCCCACCATGCTGGTCTTCTACCGCATGGGCGACTTCTACGAACTCTTCTTCGACGACGCCGAAAAGGCCGCGCGCATCCTCGGCATCACGCTGACCGCGCGTGGCTCGATGGGCGGCAATCCGATCAAGATGGCGGGCGTGCCCTTCCACTCGCTCGATCCCTACCTGGCCAAGCTGGTCAAGCTGGGCGAATCCTGCGCCATCTGCGAGCAGATCGGCGACCCGGCGCTTTCCAAAGGCCCGGTCGAGCGCAAGGTCGTGCGCGTGGTCACGCCCGGCACCCTCACCGATTCCGACCTGCTGCCCGAAAAGGCCGAGCGCCCGCTGCTGGCCCTGTATTCGGTCACGAACCGCAAGCAGGTCACCACGGGCCTGGCCTGGATGTCGCTCGCCAGCGGCGCGCTGCGCCTGATGGAGTTCAGCGGCGACGCCCGCGCCAACGAAATCCGCCTGGCCCAGGAACTGGAACGCATCGCACCGGCCGAGATCCTGCGCGCCGACGATGGCGATCTGTTCGAGGACAGCCCGGTCGCCCACACCCAGCGGGTGCCCGAATGGCACTTCGACGTGGTCAAGGGCCACAAGGCGCTGGTCGACCAGCTGGCCGTGTCGACCCTCACCGGCTTCGGCGCCGATGGCCTGGGCGCGGCGTTCGGCGCGGCTGGTGCGCTGCTGCGCTATGCCCACTCGACCCAGGGCCGCGGCCTGCAGCACGTGAACAGCCTCACGGTGGAGTCCGAAAACGAATTCATCGGCCTGGACGCCGCCACCCGCCGCAACCTGGAGCTGACCGAGACCATCCGCGGCCAGGAATCGCCGACCCTGTTCTCGCTGCTCGACGGCTGCCGCACGGCGATGGGTTCGCGCCTGCTGCGCCACTGGCTGCACCACGCGCGGCGCGACCAGTCGGTCGCCCGTTCGCGCCACGAAGCGATCGAGGCGCTGGCGCAAGGCGACGCGGCGGATGGTTTATCGAGCATCCTGGCCCAGGTGCCGGACATCGAGCGCATCACCACGCGCATCGCCCTGCTGTCGGCGCGCCCGCGCGACCTGGCCAGCCTGCGCGACGGCCTGAAGCAGTTACCTGCCCTGCGCCAGGGCGTGGCGCGCTGCTTCATCCCGGGCGATTCCTGCCTGCTGCGCGAGATCCACGACGCCCTGCTGCCGCCCGCCGACTGCCTGGATTTGCTGACCCGCGCCGTGATGGAAGAACCGGCGGCGATGGTGCGCGACGGCGGCGTGTTCGCACGCGGCTACGACGCCGACCTGGACGAACTGCGCGCGCTGTCGGAGAACGCCGGCCAGTTCCTGGTCGACCTGGAGACGCGCGAGCGCGCCCGCACCGGCATCGCCAACCTGCGCGTGGAATACAACCGCGTGCACGGCTTCTACATCGAGGTCACCAACGGCCAGGCCGACAAGGTGCCGGACGACTACCGCCGCCGCCAGACCCTGAAGAACTGCGAGCGCTACATCACGCCGGAACTGAAGGCCTTCGAAGACAAGGCGCTGTCTGCCCAGGACCGGGCGCTGGCCCGCGAAAAACAGCTCTACGACGAGCTGCTAGCCTGCCTGGCGCCGCACATCGGCCAGTTGCAGACGGTGGCGCAAGGCCTGGCCCAGATCGACACCCTGGTGGCGCTGACGAAGCACGCGCTGGTGAATAACTGGTGCGCGCCGCAGCTGGTGGATGCGCCCTGCCTCACCATCCACGAAGGCCGGCATCCGGTGGTGGAAAAGCAGATCGAGCGCTTCATCGCCAACGACTGCAAGCTGTCGAACGACCGGCGCCTGCTGCTGATTACCGGCCCGAACATGGGCGGTAAATCGACCTTCATGCGCCAGACCGCGCTGATCGTGCTGCTGGCCTACATTGGCAGCTATGTGCCGGCGACGAGCGCCACCATCGGCCCGATCGACCGCATCTTCACGCGTATCGGCGCCAATGACGACCTGGCCGGCGGCCGTTCGACCTTCATGGTCGAGATGACCGAATCGGCGGCGATCCTGAACGGCGCCACCGAGCATTCGCTGGTATTGATGGACGAAGTCGGTCGCGGCACCTCTACTTTCGACGGCCTGGCCCTGGCCTGGGCCATCGCGCGCCACCTGATCGACATCAGCCGCAGCTTCACGCTGTTCGCGACCCACTATTTCGAACTGACCCAGCTGCCCGAGACCCACGCCAGCGCCGCCAACGTGCACCTGTCGGCGGTCGAGCACAAGGACAGCATCGTGTTCCTGCACGCGGTGCAGGAAGGCCCGGCCTCGCAGAGCTATGGCTTGCAGGTGGCCCAGCTGGCCGGCGTGCCGCCGGCCGTGATCAAGGCCGCGCGCAAGCACCTGGCGCGCCTGGAATCGCAGGCGCTCGACGCCACGCCGCAGCGCGACTTGTTCGCCCAGGTGTGCGAGGAGCCGGCCGAGGAAGAGGCGGCGCCGGCGCCGGCCGCAGCCGCATCGGACGATCTGCTGGACGCCCTGGCCGAGATCGACCCAGACGCGCTGACCCCGCGCGAAGCGCTGGCCCGCTTGTACGAACTGAAGCGCCTGGCCGCCTGATGCGCTGCCCGCCCGCCTTTGCCCTGCTGGCAGCCGCCCTGTGCGCGGCGCTCTGCCTGCCGGCCGTGGCGGGCGCAAAGGACGATGCGCACCACTTCGGCGTCATCGGCCACAGCTTCGACGGCAAGAGCGACAAGCGTTTCAGGCAGGCGCTGGACGACACGTCCGACAAGACGAATGCCTTCGTGGTCCTCACCGGCATCAAGCATGCGAGCGAAGCGTGCGGCGACCGCGTGTACGAGGCGCGGCGCGACCTGGTCGCGCGCGTCAAGCGCCCGGTGATCGTGCTGCCGGCCGGCAGCGACTGGACCGCCTGCCGCAATTCGGCCGGGCGCACGAATGCGGTCGAACGCCTGAACCGGTTGCGCGAGCTGTTCCATGGCGAGCCGGCCTCGCTCGGCGTGAAGAAGCTGCCGCTCACGCGGCTGTCGATGAGCCCGCGTTTTCGCGCGTATGCCGAGAATGCCCACTGGACCGTGGGCAAGGTGCTGTATGCGAGCGTGAACCTGCCGGCGAATAACAACCACTACCTGGCGGCGGCGGGCAGGAACAGCGAGTACGAGGACCGGCAGGTGGCCACGCGCTTCTGGCTGAACCGCCTGTTCACGCTGGCGCGCGGCGACAAGCTCGATGCGATCGTGCTGTTCTCGGAAGGGGATTTGAAGCCGCTGACCGATCCGGTGGCGCCCAGCCTGCTGCGGCGTGGCTCGCCTCTCTTCGATGGCTTTGCGGCGACGCGCAAGCAGGTGCTGGCGCTGGCCAGGAAATTCGACGGCAAGGTGCTGCTGGTCGACAGTGCGGCGCTGGGCAAGGGCAAGCAGCCGGAGATCGAATGGCGGGGGAACCTGGGGCACCTGTCGGTGGATGACCAGGCGGTTGAAGTCGAAGTGAAGCCGGGGTCGAAGGCCTTGTTTGTCGTGAAGGATGCGGCGGATTAGGTTTGAGCTGGCGGGTGATCACCGGGACGCGGTGGTGGTGTTCGTTGGCAGCGTGAACGGGATGGCGCCAACGATGCGGCGCGTTCCGCGTGGGCACGGAGTGCCCACCGTACGGTCGAAGCTCAGGTACTGTTGGCGCCAACGATGATCTGCGGCTTAAACCGTACGGTGGGCACTCCGTGCCCACGCGAACGTGCGCGCCGTGTTGGCCTCATTCGACACGCCACCATCATCCCGTCGAAACGCCTGACCGGGCCAACCTGCTGCGCCAACAAAAAACGGGACACATGGTCCCGTTTTTTGTTCATGAGGCGACTGCCCGATCAGTGCAGCGGCTGGCTGCGGAAGTGATCGCCTTCCTCGCCTTCGTCGTCGCCTTCGTCTTCACCGTGGTGATGACCGTGGGCGCCGTGCACGTGGCCGTGGGCGATTTCTTCGTCGGTGGCGGCGCGCACGTCGATGACCGACAGCTCGAAGCGCAGGGCCATGCCGGCCAGCGGGTGGTTACCGTCGAGCACGACCTTGTCGTCGGCGATTTCGGTGACAGTGAAGATGACCGGCTCGTCGTCCGGCGCGCCGTCGGCCATGCCTTCGAACTGCATGCCCACTTCCAGCGGCTCCGGCAGGCGCGAGCGCTCTTCGACCTTCACCAGCTCGGCGTCGTAGTCGCCAAAGGCGTCTTCCGGTTCGATCTGCAGGGTCGAGTTGAAGCCGGCTTCCTTGCCGTCCAGGTGTTCTTCGATTTTCGGCAGGGTGTTCTCGTAGCCACCATGCAGGTAGACCATCGGCTGGGCGCCTTCCTCGATGAGGTTGTTTTGCGCATCCGACAGTTTGTAGTTGACCGATACGACCGTATTCTTGGCAATCTTCATCGCACATCCTTTCGTTGTAAGGTGCGGATTATACCCCTGCCCCGCTGCTGCCTGTTGCCCGGCTGGTTATAATGACGCATGAATAAATTACCGCTCCTCGGGAACATCACTCCCGCCCAGTTCCTCAAGGAATACTGGCACAAGAAGCCGCTGCTGATCCGCGGCGCCATCCCCGGTTTCAAGCCCCTGCTCAAGTTCGAGCGCCTGGCCGACCTCGCCACCAAGAACTTCGTCGAATCGCGCCTCGTGACCCAGGTCGACGGCCAGTGGGACATGCAGCACGGCCCCCTGACTGAACTCCCCCCGCGCGACCAGAAGAACTGGACCATGCTGGTGCAGGGCGTGAACCTGTACGACGAAAAGGCCGACGATTTGCTGCGCCAGTTCCGCTTCCTGCCGGACGCGCGCCTCGACGACCTGATGATCAGCTACGCCACCGACGGCGCCGGCGTCGGCCCCCACTTCGATTCCTACGACGTGTTCCTGCTGCAAGCCCACGGCAAGCGCCGCTGGAAGATCAGCGCCCAGCAAGACCTGTCGCTGGTCGAAGGCCTGCCGCTGAAGATCCTGTCGAACTTTACCCCGGAAGAAGAATTCGTGCTCGAGCCGGGCGACATGCTGTACCTGCCGCCGCATTATGCCCACGACGGCATCGCCGAGGGCGAATGCATGACCTACTCGATCGGCTTCCGCTCGCCCTCGTTCCAGGAACTGGGCGAAGCCTTCCTGCAGTTCATGGCAGACTCGATCGATTTGCCGGGCCGCTATGCCGACCCGGGCCAGCAGGTTGCGAAGAACCCGGCCGAGATCCCGCGCGAGATGCTGGCCAGCATTACCGAAGAACTGAACAAGGTGCGCTGGGACGAGGAAGACGTGACCATCTTCTTCGGCGAGTACATGTCCGAGCCGAAGCACAATGTCTTCTTTACCGGCCCGGCCAAGCCGCTGGTCGTGGGGCGCTTCATGGAAGCGGCAGCGAAAAAGGGCCTGAAGCTCTCCAGCAAGACCCTGATGCTCTACCGCGGCAAGCACGTCTTCATCAACGGCGAATCGTTTGCCGTCAGCCGCAACGACAAGATCGTGCTCGACGTACTGGCCAACGAACGCCGCCTCGATGGCGAAACCCTGGGCCACGCCTCGGACGACGTGCTCGAAGCGCTCTACACCTGGTACCAGGACGGCTGGATCGAACTGGGGTAATCACGAACGGGAGGAAGCATGGACGAGCCGCTGCTGGTGCGTTTCGATACCCGCCGCGACTGCGAGGCGCAGTGGCAGGCCGTGATGGCGCGCGCCGTGCGGCGGCTCGACATGTTCGATCCCGATTTCAGCGTCTTCCCGCTGGGTTCGAGCGAAGTCGATGCCCAGTTGCGCGCCTTTCTGCATGGCGGCGGCAGCCTGCGCCTGGCGCTGCACGACCCCGGCCATATCGAACGCCACGCGCCGCGCTTCCTGCGCCTGCTGCGCGACTACAGCCACCTGGCCGAATGCCGCCAGACGCCGCGCGCGCTGCGCCAGCTGACCGACTCCTTCTGCATTGCCGACGAGCTGCATGTGCTGCGCCGTTTTCACAGCGACTGGATGCGCGGCGAGGCCGCTTTCGACGCGCCCGGCGCCGTGGATGTGCCGGCCCACCGCTTCGCCGGCATCTGGGAAGAATCGCGCCCAACGCTCCTGCCGAGCGTCACTGGATTGTAGCAATCAGGCAAGTATTTGAACCGCTGGGAAAGCTCTTGGAGGCTGTTGCATCTTGTAACAAAATGAAGCTTAACAAGTAACACAATACTTACATTTTGGCATGACTTTTCTATTGCGAATGAGTAAATTTGGCTATAATATCGGGTTAGGAAGGTTCCGTTGTATGTGTATCATTGTTGCAATATTTGCAAAGTACACGAGAATTCCAGCGAGCGATAATTACCGGTAATTATTCATCGTCAAAACAAGAAGCACTCCACTTTTAATTAAAAGGAAAATCATGAAAAAATCCCTGCTGATCGTCTCCCTGATGGCTGTTGCTCTGGCTGCTTGCTCGAAGAAAGAAGAAGCTCCAGCAACCCCAGCTGCTGTCGAAGCGCCTGCTGCTGACACCACCGCAACCACCACCACCACCACCACCGACGCTGCTGCTCCAGCAACCACCGACGCTGCTGCTACCACCCCAGCCGCTGACGCTGCTGCTGCTGCCGCTACCGCTTCGGCTGCTGCTTCGGAAGCCGCTTCGGCCGCTTCGACCGCTGCTGACGCTGCTGCTTCGGCTGCTGCTACCAAGTAATCAGATTTTTTCTGGTTCGAAAGACCGGCCTGCGGGCCGGTTTTTTTTCGTCCGGACGTTTGTAGCCGGAAGAATTTATCGACATGGAGGCGCCATACCGCGTGGACACAGGTGTCCACCCTACAGTATCACCATGCAATTACCGGCGGCATGGCGGATTTCGTAGGGTGGACACCCGTGTCCACGCTGTCGCACCCATGCACACCTCCACCATGACGCGAAGCGCCAATAAAAAAGCCGGCCACGAAGGCCGGCTTTCTCGACGCTGACGACGATTACTTCAGCTCGTCATTCAGCAGCGACAGGATCTTGCCCGCCGTCGCCGATGCATCCGGCTTGCCTTCGTTGTCCTGGACGGTCACCGCGCTGCTGTTGCCGCCTTCGTTGGCCTTGACCAGCACGCGGTAGCGCTGGGCTTCCTTGGCCTTGTCGTCATTGCCGAAGCTGAACAGTTTCGAGAAGAAGCCATCCTTGCTGGACGCGTCCGGATCGACGTAGCGCACGAAGTAGATGCCCTGCACGCGGTCGCGGTCTTCGACGGTGAAGCCGACGCGGTCGAGCGCCAGGCCCACACGGCGCCAGGCGCGCTCGAAGCCCTCGTCGACTTCGACGATGTTGCCCACCAGCTTGGCGCGCTGCGGCGCCGGGGCGGCGTTGTCGACCTTGGCCTGCGCGCTCTGCACCTGCTCGGGCGTGGTGGCGCCGGTCAGGCGTGCCACCAGGCGGCCCAGGAATTGCGCTTCCAGGGTCGGGTCGTTCGGACGCACGGTCCAGACCGTGGTTTCCTTCTGGGCGCCGGTCAGCACCTCTTCGGCGCCGCGGTGGCTGATGTAGATCTCGGTGGAGCCGTCCGGCAGGCGCTCGAGGCGGGTGCGGAACTTGTCGCGCTCGCCGGTCGAGTAGGCGCGGTCGAAGACCTTGCCGATGGTGTTGCGCAGGAAGTCCTGCGGGATCTTCGAACGGTTCTCGACCCACTCGGTTTCCATCACGCCGGTCGCTTCCGACTCGGTTGCCACAGGCAGGCCGGCGTCGTTCCAGAATTCGCGCAGTTTCGGCCAGAGCTGCTCGGGCGTCTGCTTGACCACCAGCCAGCGCTGGTCGCCGGCGCGCTCGATGCGCACGGCGTCGGTCGAGACCGGGCCGATGGCGGCGGCGCCGGCGGGAACGCCCGCGGCCGGCGCGGCCTGGCTACCGGCGGCGGCCTGCATGCCGGACGCGGTGGCAACGCCGCTGCCATCCGGCACGGCGTAACGATTGTCTTTTTGAAGCTGGGTCAGGTCCGGCGGCACGTCCAGCGGCGCCGCTTTTTTCGAAGCCTTGTAATCCACCTTGTCCGACTCGAACACGGTGGTGCACGCGGCCATGCTCAGCGCCAGTGCGGACAGCGCCAGTACGCGCGCTGCGGTTGGCGCGGAAACACGGGTCGCGAAGGTCTTTTTGTTGCGAGTAGTCATATCGTTACGATTTCAGATCTGTGAACCAACACCCTTGCGGGACTCAGGATTGCGGCAGGAGGCCCGCCTGGCGCAGCGCGGTGCGCACGGTGTCGTGGAAAGGCGCGGACAGCGGCGCCAGCGGCAGGCGCAGGCCTGCCGGCATCTTGCCCATTTCCGTCAGCGCCCATTTGACCGGCACCGGATTCGGCTCGACGAAGAGCTTGGCGTGCAGTTCGAGCACGCGGTTATTGATCTCGACGGCCTTGGCGATGTCGCCGGCCATGGCGGCGGCGCACAGCTCGTGCATCGCGCGCGGAGCGACGTTGGCGGTGACCGAGATATTCCCGGCGCCGCCGCAGAACATCAGCGCCATCGCGGTCGGATCGTCGCCCGAGTACACGGCGAAGGATTTGTCGACCATCTTCAGCAGCTCGATGCCGCGCCCGATGTTGCCGGTGGCATCCTTCACGCCGACGATGTTGTCGATCGGCGCCAGGCGCGCGATGGTCTCGTTGCTCATGTCGGCCACGGTGCGGCCCGGCACGTTGTACAGGATGATGGGCAGCTCGACCGCTTCGGCGATCGCCTTGAAGTGGCGGTACATGCCTTCCTGGGTCGGACGGTTGTAGTACGGCACCACCTGCAGCGAGGCGTCGGCGCCGACTTCCTTGGCGTGGCGCGTCAGGGCGATGGCTTCGGCGGTGGAATTGCCGCCCGAGCCGGCGATGACGGGAATGCGGCCGGCCACGTGGTCGACCGTGAGCTTGATGAGTTCGCAGTGCTCTTCCGGGCTGACGGTGGCCGATTCGCCGGTGGTGCCGACGATGACGATGCCGTCGGTGCCTTCGGCCACGTGCCAGTCGAGCAGTTTGCGCAGGCTGTCCTTGTCGAGACTGCCATCCTCAAACATCGGCGTGACGATTGCTACTATGCTGCCCTTGATCATAATTTCTGGTACGTGTTGGAAAATAAAAATCCGATTGTAGCGGATAGCCCGGCGCTGTGGTTCATTCAACGCCAGATAAATGGTCGAGCTTTACCTCGGTTTGCACCATGGCCTGCCCCGCCGCGCACAGGCGCTGCACCCGCGCCGGCTTCGGCTGGGCGATGGCGCCGTCCTCGAACGCCAGCACCCGCAAGCCGCCCACCACCGCGTGTTCCAGCAGTTCGCCAGGGCGCAGCAGGAAGGCCGGGTTCGAGGGTTTGCCGAAGAGTTCGTTACCAAGGGCAAAGGTTTCGTAGAGCAGCACGCCGTTCGGCGCCAGGCTGGCCATCAGCTGCGCCATCAGGGGCCGGTGCAGGTAGTTCGTGACGACGATGCCGGAAAAGCGGCCGGGCTCGAAGGGCCAGATGGCGCCGTCAACTTCCAGGTCGTGCTCGAGGGTGACGATGCCGGGGCCGGAGGCGCTTGCCAGCGCCTGCGGGTCGCGGTCGACCGCCAGCACGGGATGGCCAAGCCCCGCGAACAGGCGCGCATGGCGGCCGCTGCCGCAGGCCAGGTCCAGCACTTCGCCGGCGGGTACCAGATGGGCGAAGCGCCCCACCCAGGGCGAGGCGGCGGAAACGGGAGCGTGCATCATGTGAGGAGCCAGGCCAGCGGCGTGGTGATCAGCTCGACCGCCTGCGCGCCCAGCCACATCACCGGCTGCACCCAGAAGGCGAGCAGGTTGAAGTACAGCAGCGCCAGCAGGATGAAGAAGCCGTAGGGCTCGATGCGCGCGAACTGGTAGGCGATCCGGTTCGGCAGCATGCTGGTCAGCACGCGCCCGCCGTCGAGCGGCGGCAGCGGGAACAAATTGAAGGCGAAGATCAGCAGGTTCGTGACCAGGCCGGCACGCGCCATCTTGTTCGGAAATTCCTCGTCGATATTGAACGCCACCAGCAGCATGCTGAACACCACCCACAGGAAGGCCATCAGCAGGTTGGCGGCAGGCCCGGCCAGCGCCACCCAGGCCATGTCGCGCTTCGGATTGCGCAGGTTGCCGAACTGGACCGGTACCGGCTTGGCATAGCCGAACACGAAGCCGCTCGTCATGTACAGCACGATCGGAATGATGATGGTGCCGAGCAGGTCGATGTGGACCAGCGGATTCAAGGTCATGCGGCCCTGGGCATAGGCGGTGTTGTCGCCGAGGCGGCGGGCGGCATAGGCGTGGGCCGCTTCGTGCAGGGTGATCGCGAACAGTACGGGCAGCGCGAAGACCAGGATGTTTCTGAAATTTTCAACCATGGGGAGGGATTCTAGCAGAGCCGGGCAAGGGAACCCGGCAGGCGACCCGGCGCGCAGGATGAGCGGCCGGGCCGGGGTGGCAGTGGCGGAGAGAACTTACAGGCCGAAGGCGGCGGGGTCGCCCCTGCCCTCGCGCAGCAGCACGGGCTCGGGACCGGTGAGGTCGACGATGGTGGTGCCTTCCAGCGTGCCGGCGCCGCCGTCGACCACCAGGTCGATCTGCTTTTCCAGGCGCTCGCGTACTTCGTCGGGGTCGGACAGCATGTGGTCGTCGCCCGGCAGCTGCAGCGTGGTGCCGATCAGCGGCTCGCCGAGTTCTTCCAGCAGCGCCAGCGTGATCAGGTTTTCCGGCACGCGCAGGCCGATGGTCTTGCGCGACGGATGCGACAGGCGGCGCGGGACCTCTTTCGTCGCTTCCAGGATCACCGTGTAGGGGCCGGGGGTGGTGGCCTTCAGCAGGCGGTACTGGGAGTTGTCGATGCGCGCGTACTTCGCGATTTCCGACAGGTCGCGGCACAGCAGCGTCAGGTGGTGCTTGTCGTCGATGCCGCGCACGCGGCGCAGCTTCTCGACCGCGTTCTTGTCGTCGAGCTGGCATACCAGCGCATAGGCCGAGTCGGTCGGCAGCGCCGCCACGCCGCCGGAGCGGATGATCTGCGCGGCCTGCTTGATCAGCCGCGCCTGCGGGTTCTCTGGATGGATCTGGAAAAATTGGCTCATTGGTTTCCTTGATTAGCGCAGGGCTTGCAGCGCGGCGATGCGCTCTTCCATCGGCGGGTGGGTCGAGAACAGCGCGCCCCAGCCGCCGCCGCCGCCCGAGATGCCCGAGGCGTTCAGCGACGACGGCAAGGCGCCCGGCTGCAGGCCGCCCAGGCGCGCCAGCGCATGCTGCATCGGCACCGTGCTGCCCAGGAGTTTAGCCGAGCCCGCATCGGCGCGGAATTCGCGTTGACGCGAGAACCAGGCGACGATGATCGAGGCCACCAGGCCGAACACGATCTCGCACACGAAGACGGTGACCATGTAGCCGATGCCGGGGCCGCGGTCGTCGTTCCCGCGCAGCAGCACCTTGTCGACGAAGAAGCCGACCACGCGCGCCAGGAACACGACGAAGGTGTTCACCACGCCCTGGATCAGCGTGAGCGTGACCATGTCGCCATTCGCGATGTGGGCAACCTCGTGGCCGAGCACGGCCTCGACCTCGTCCTGGGTCATGCCCTGCAGCAGGCCGGTGGAAACGGCGACCAGTGCGGAGTTCTTGAAGGCGCCGGTGGCAAAGGCATTTGGTTCGCCGTCGTAGACCGCCACTTCGGGCATGCCGATGCCGGCGCGCTCGGCAAGCTTACGCACGGTATTCACCAGCCACTGCTCGGTGGCGTTTTGCGGCTGGTCGATGACGCGCGCGCCGGTCGACCACTTGGCCATCGGTTTGCTCAGCAGCAGGGAAATGATCGAGCCGGTGAAGCCGACCACCAGCGAGAAGACAGCCAGGGCGCCGACATTAATGCCCTCGGCGGTCACCGCGCGCCCGACACCCAGCAGGTTCAGGACAACGGTGAGCACCAGCACAACCGCGAGGTTGGTGGCGAGGAACAGAACGATGCGCTTCATGGAACAAGCCTCCCGGCAGAATGACATTGACAGGCTGCCAAGATAGGGCTCTGCCTTGGAAAATTCAAGGCCGGGGGCTTATGGGGAGCTTAAGGCTTCAGAACCAGTCGTGCCAGACCGGGGTGACGTTGGCCGGCAAGGGCGGCAAGGCGTCGAATTCGACGCGGGCTTCGCCAGGGGCGTGGAAGTCGGTGCCGCGCGAGGCGAGGAAGCCGTAGCGGCGCGCGACTTCGGCGTACACAGCGTACTGGTCGGGCGTGTGGCTGCCGGTGACGACTTCGATCGCGTTGCCGCCGAGCTGGCGGAATTCGTCGAACAGCACGCCCTCGGCGGTGGCGTCGAAGCGGTAGCGGCCCGGGTGGGCGATCACGGGGATGCCGCCGGCACTTTTGATCCAGCCCATGGCCTGGTCGAGCGCGGCCCAGCGGTGCGGCACATAGCCGGGTTTGCCTTCGCTGAGGTATTTGCGGAATACCTCGGGCGTACTGTTGCAGCGGCCGGTTTCGACGATGTAGCGGGCGAAGTGGGTGCGCGACAGCAAATCGGGATTGCCGACGTATTTCAGGGCGCCTTCGTAGGCGTCGGGAATGCCGGCCTGTTCCAGCTGGGCGGCGATCTCGCGTCCGCGCGCGTCGCGGCCCTGGCGCGTGGCGGCCAGGCCGGCCAGCAGGTCCGGGTTGTCTTCGTCGACGTGCAGGCCGACCAGGTGCACGGTCTGGTTGGCCCAGGTGACCGAGATCTCGACGCCGGGGACGAAGCGCATGCCGAGTTCGTTCGCCTTGGCGCGCGCCGCCTTGATGCCGCCGACCTCGTCGTGGTCGGTCAGGGCCCAGGCATCGACCCCGCCCTTGCGCGCATAGGCGGCCACGGCGGCCGGCGCGAGGACGCCGTCGGAAACGTTGGAATGGCAGTGCAGGTCGACTTTCAGCATGGATGCGGTGCGTGTGCGGATACTGGACGGAAGGGACATTGTACGCCGCAATGCGCCGGCTGTGCGGGGCGGCTGGGCAGTGCTAGAGTTGTTGCTTTCTTCTTGAACTTGGGCGGCGGCGATGAAGACGTATCGGGGGAGTTGTCATTGCGGGGCGGTGCGGTATGAGGCGGAGTTCGACCTGGCGGTGACGGGGACGGTGAAGTGTAATTGTTCGGTTTGTACGAAGATGCGGTTCTGGGGGGTGCAGGTGGGGGCTGCTTGT
>NZ_JAJFES010000011.1 GCF_020708045.1 Massilia sp. IC2-278 | reverse complement strand
CCCGCTGCGCCTGGCGCTCCGGCGGCGCCGGCTGCCCCCGGCACACCCGCCACCCCGTCCGCTCCCGAACTCAGCCTGCCGAAAGGCGTGCACCCGAGCGGCGACTCGGTCCACATCGAACTGCCGCCGCAGATCGCCGAGGAATTGTCGGTGGCGATCGAAGGCGCGGTCGACGATGCGGCCGAGGCCAAAGTGTCGCGTTATCACAAGCAGGCCTCGACCTGGTTCACCAGTTTCGTCTGGCTGCTGGTGCTGGCCCTGTTCGGCACCAAGGCCCTGGTCGGCGGCAAGAAGCGCGCGGAACTGCAGACCCGCACCGCGAATGCCGCTGCCGAACGCGAATCGATGCAGCGCCAGCTGTCGGAAACCAAAATGCAGATGATGCAGGCGCAAGTGGAACCGCACTTCCTGTTCAATACCCTGGCCTCGGTCGAGCACCTGATCGAAACCAACCCGCCGCGCGCCTCGGCCATGCAGCGCAGCCTGATCCAATACCTGCGCGCCGTGCTGCCGCAGATGCGCGACAACATCCTGGTCACCAACCTCGGGCGCGAGGTCGACATGGTCACCGCCTACCTGAACCTGCTCAAGATGCGCATGGAGGAACGGCTGACGGTGGACATGCAGATTCCCGAGGGCCTGCGCAACGCCGCCTTCCCGCCGATGATGCTGCAATCCATGGTCGAGAATGCGATCAAGCACGGCCTGGAATGCAAGCCCGAAGGCGGCACCCTGAAGATCGTGGCCGATGTGGCCGACGGCAAATTGCGCCTGACCGTCACCGACGATGGCGTCGGCTTTGGCGTGGTGCCGAGCAATGGCACCGGCCTGGGCCTGCCGACCATCCGCGAGCGCCTGCGCCTGCTGCACGGTGACGCCGGGCAATTGCACATCGCCTCGAACAGCCCGACCGGCGTGATCGCCATGGTCGAGGTGCCTTACCAGGTATCCAGATAAGCAGGCCGGATACCTTGCCTGCCGCGCTGTTTTCTTGAATAATTGTCACTCTCTTTCCTTCACCGACCGGAACACGCCATGCCTACCGCAATCATTGCCGACGACGAAAGACTGATGCGCGACCAATTGCGCATGCGCCTGGAACAGGTGTGGCCGGAACTGGACATCGTGGGCGAGGCCAAGAACGGCGAGGAAGCCGTGGAGCTGGTCGGCCAGTTCAAGCCCGACCTGACTTTCCTCGACATCCGCATGCCTGGCAAGACCGGCATGGAAGCGGCGGCCGAGATCGGCGACCGCAGCCAGATCGTGTTCGTGACCGCCTACGACCAGTATGCGGTCGAGGCCTTCGAGCGCGGCGCGGTGGACTACGTGCTGAAACCGTCCGAACCCGAGCGCCTGAAGGTGACCGTCGAACGCCTGAAGGCGCGCCTCGACAAGCCGGGCGCGGTGGTCAACGACAGTGTGACGGCCATGCTGTCGCAGCTGGCGGAAAAGATCGCGGCGCCCAAGCCCAAGCATTTGCAATGGATCCAGGCCAGCATCGGCTCGGACCTGCGCATGATCCCGGTCGAGGAGATCCTGTTCTTCCGTTCCGACGAAAAATATACCTGCGTTCAGACCGAGAAGTTCGAGGCCTTGATCCGCAAACCCGTGCGCGACCTGGCCGACGAGCTCGACCCCTCGCTGTTCTGGCAAATCCACCGCGCCACGCTGGTGAACGTGAATGCGATCGAAGGCGTGACGCGCGATATCCGCGGGCGGCACCTGGTGCTGATCAAGGGGCGGCCGGAGAAGCTGGAAGTGAGCCGCAGTTTCCTGCATCTGTTCAAGCAAATGTAATATCCGGTGGGTTCGAGAACCCACCCTACTGTCGGCTTTCGTAGCTTGGCATGGTGGGTTCGAGAACCCACCCTACCGTCGGCTTCGTAGGGTGGGTACTTGTACCCACCATGTCCGACCGTCGGCTTTCGTAGGGTGGGTCGGTCCGCGTGCGGCTCGTACCCACCATGTTCCGCCACACCCCCCACGCCCTCCCCGCGTGCTTGTCGCCCCTCAAACCTGCCCATCGGTTCGCGCCGTATCGTAGCGATTGGTCCGCGCCGCGGACCGCTTCGCTTCATCTCGGACGCAGGACTTTCCATGACTCTACAGCGCAACCCGCGCCGGCGCGGGCGCGGCGCGGCACTCTTCGCGCTCGGCCTGCTCGGCGGGCACATGGTTGCCCGCTTGAACACCGACGGCCACGGCGATGCGCCGTCCCAGCACAGCCGCCGCATCGTCGACAACGCCGGCGAAGCCATCATCTCGGCCGACGAATTCAGCCGCGTGGTGCTGGCCAACCCTGCGGCGGCGGCCATGTTCGGCGTGAGCGTGGCGCAGATGCTGGGCCAGCCGCTGGCGCGCTTCATCCGCGCCCCGGCCGATGCCGGCCATAGCCCGCTCGATCACTTCCAGGGCGGGCGCGCCGGGCGCCGCTCCACCGACTACGCCGGGGTCGGCATCCGCCCAAACGGCACCTTCCCCATCGAAGGCTCGATCACCGACGCCTTCCAGGACGGCGTCACCCGGTACACCATCATCCTGCGCGACGTGTCCGAGCGCCAGCGCGTGCAGCAGAAGCTGGCGCGCTCGCACGACCAGTTGCGCCAGCTGTCGGCGGCCCTGCAGACCATCCGCGAGGAAGAGCGCACCCATATCGCACGCGAACTGCACGACGACCTCGGCCAGTTGCTGGCCTCGCTGCGCATGGACCTGACCCTGCTGCGCGAAGCCTGCGGCAGCGCCGAGGACGCGGCGCGCCTGATCACCGGCATGGATGCCAACCTGCTGACCGCGATCGCGTCGCTGCGCCGCATCGCCACCAACCTGCGGCCGCGCGCGCTCGACGAAGGCGGCCTGTATTTCGCGCTGCAAGGACTGCGCGACGATTTCGTCGAGCGCCACGGCATTGCCTGCGAGCTGCTGGCCGACGAAGCCGAACTGCGCCTCGACGATGCGGCCAGTACCGCCATCTTCCGCATCGTCCAGGAAGCGCTGACCAACGTGGCGCGCCATGCACATGCCAGCCGTGTCATTCTCACGCTCTACCGCAGCAACGGCGATTTGCTGGTGACCATCCGCGACGATGGCCGCGGCATCGTCGATGCCGACATGGAAAAGGCCGAGTCCCTGGGCCTGGTGGGGATGCGCGAACGGGTCTGGGGCCTGCAGGGCCAGATCAGCATCGGGCCCGACAATGGTGGCGGCGGCACCCGCATCGACATCGCGCTGCCGATCCGCGGGCATACGGTTTAGCCGGTTTTTGTCAATGCGTTATTTTTACAACACTGGCATGCCGGTCTGTCATCAAATCGACATATTGTTCCGATAAGATTCGCTCGACCTTGAGTTTGCCGCAAGCCAACTCAATCCTTCGTCGAACCTTATTGGAGATCTTCATGCAATACAAAGCCCTGGCCGCAGCGCTGATCACGTCCCTCCCGCTGTTCGCGCATGCGCAGAGCAACGTCACCATCTACGGCGTCATGGATGCGGCCATCGCTGTCGAAGACACCGACGCGCCGGGCGAATCGCGCCGTACCGTCGTCAATTCGGGCAACCAGTCGAGCAGCCGCCTCGGCTTCCGCGGCACCGAAGATCTGGGCAATGGCCTGAAAGCCATCTTCAACATCGAATCCGGCGTCCGCCTCGATACCGGCGCCGCCGATACCGACCTGTTCGGCCGCCGCGCCGTGGTCGGCCTGCAAGGCGCCTTCGGCCAGGTGACCGTGGGCCGCGAATACAGCCCGATCGCCTCGGTCGCCGCCGCCACCGACGCCTTCGGCCAGGGCTTCTACGGCAGCAACCTGTCGGCATTCGGCACCAACCGCATGACCCGCCGCCTGAGCAACTCGGTCAACTACAAGAGCAACCCGATGGGCGGCTTCAGCGTCCTGGCCGCCTACTCGGCCGGCGAGCGCACCACCGATCCGTCGGCCGACCTGTGGGGCGTGGCCGTGGAATACGCGAACGGTGGCCTGTACCTGGGCGCCGGTTACCACAACTACGAGCGCCTGGCGACCGGCGACGACAAGGAATACGCCTTCGGCGCCGGCTTCAAGTTCGGCGACTTCGACCTGAAGGGTAACTACCTGGTGGCCGACCAGACCGGCAACAACAACAAGTTCGAGCAGATCAACGTCGGCGGCGTGTACACCGCGGGCGCGAACAAGTTCTACGCCAACGTGCAGCGCAATGAAATCGATAATGGCGCCAAGGGCAATGCCTGGGCCGTTGCCTACAGCTACGCACTGTCGAAGCGCACCAACGTCTACACGACCTACGGCACCATGCGCAACAACGCCCGCGGCGTGTTCGGCCTGACCGCATCGACCCCGAGCATCACCCCGGCCGCGACTGCGCTGGGCACCGATCCGAGCGCCTTCACGCTGGGTATTCGTCACACGTTCTAAGCCGATGACGGGCGCCCAGTGCGCCCTGTTTCCGGCCACGTTCCCAGGCATGGGCGTAGGGTGGACACCTGTGTCCACGCTGTACGGCACTTGAAATGAAAAGGCCGATGATCTCGCAGAGATGCGATGATCATCGGCCTTTTTTTGCCTCGTTTCGACATTCAACCGCGGCACAGCGTGGACACAGGTGTCCACCCTACTCCCAAGCGAACGTACATAGCCGGTATTACTTCAGGCGGCAGGTCAGTATCCAGAAGAACTCGACGCGCTCGATCTTGATTTCCTTGCCGACGTTGCCGATGCGCTTGCGCAGGGCGCTGTCCGACGGGTAGCTCTTCGGCAGCTCGAAGCGCTCGCCGTCGAGCGTCTGGATTTCCCAGGTCGTGCCCTCGGCATCGGTGCGCGCCGTGGTTTCGCTGAAGCCTTCGACGAAGGATTCGTCCAGGATCACCAGCAGCACATCCTTGCCCAGGCGTTTTTTCAGCGTCGCCAGCAGTTTTTCCTGCTCGCCCTTGGTCAGGTGCGACCACAGGAAGCTGACCAGCACCGCCGAGAACTTGCCGATGTCTTCCGGCAAATCAAGCGCATCGGCCACGCGAAAAGCGACCTTGTCGGCCGGCATGCCGCGTTCACGGGCGATGTCGACCAGGTTGGCGTTGATGTCCAGCGCCAGCACCGACGTGGCCGACTCCGCCACGACTTCGGTCCAGTAGCCGGTGCCGCAGCCCAGTTCCAGCACCGTGTGGCCGGCCAGCAGGTTGCCGAGGTGGATGCTCATGTCGTCGATGTCCTCGTCCATGTCGGGTTCGAGGTAGATGTCTTCGACGGCTTCGCCCAGCTGGGCATAGTATTTGGCTAGTGTAGTGCTCATGTTTTTTTACAGTTCGTAGTTTTCGCCGCCGCGCATGGCGGCTTCGACCATCTTGCGGTTCAGGCTCGGGGCCAGCAGCTCGATGAAGGTATAGATATAGCTGCGCAGGTAGGCGCCCTGCTTCACCGCCACGCGCGACACGTTCATGCCGAACAAGTGCCCGACAGGAATCGCGCGCAGGTTGCGGTCGCGCTCGGCGTCAAACGCCATGCCGGCGATGATGCCTACGCCCATGCCCAGCTCGACATAGGTCTTGATAACGTCGGCGTCGATGGCTTCGAGCAGCACGTCCGGCTTCAGCTCGCGCAGGTTGAAGGCGTGGTCGATCTTGCTGCGGCCGGCAAAGGCGCCGTCGTAAGTGATCAAAGGATACGTGGCGATTTCTTCCAGCGACACCGCCTTCGAACGCAGCAGCTCGTGCTCGGGCGGCAGCACCAGCACGTGTTCCCACTGGTAGCAAGGCAGCGTGATCAGGCCGTCGATGGCGGCGATCGATTCGGTGGCGATCGCCAGGTCGGCCTGGCCATTTTTCACCATGTCGGCGATCTGCTTCGGGTTACCCTGCAACAGCGACAGGCGCACCTTCGGGAACTTGGCCATGAAGGCCTGCACCACCTTCGGCAACATGTAGCGCGCCTGCGTGTGGGTGGTGGCGATGGTGAAGCTGCCGCTGTCGTGGGCCGCGTATTCCTTGCCGATCCGTTTCAGGCTTTCGATTTCCTGCATGATCAGCTCGACCGAGGCCAGCACCAGGCGGCCCGGTTCGGTCAGGCCGCGGATGCGCTTGCCGTGGCGCGTGAAGATGTCGACGCCGAGCTCTTCCTCGAGCTCGATGATGGCCTTCGACACCCCCGGTTGCGAGGTGAACAAGGCCTTTGCCGCATCGGTCAGGTTGTAGTTCTGGCGCACGGCTTCGCGTACGAAGCGCAATTGATGAAGGTTCATTCCTGTTGTTGTCTGATGTGTGAAAACGCCAGCCGCTATTTTATGCGAATGCTTATACCCCTACCGTATATAAGCAAATAAATTGTCAGTAGTTTGGAATAAAGCCTGCCGCCCTTACCATTCCATCTAGCCTAAAGGGCCGCCTGGCCCTTCCTCATCAGGAAATCTTTATGTACCGCTACGACAAATACGACCATCTCATCGTGCGCGAGCGCATTGCGCAGTACCGCGACCAGGTGGCGCGCCGCCTGAACGACGAGCTGACCGAAGAAGAATTCGTGCCGCTGCGCCTGCAAAACGGCCTGTACATGCAGCGCCATGCCTACATGCTGCGCGTCGCCGTGCCCTACGGCCTGCTGTCGACAGCGCAGATGCGCATGTTCGCCCACATCGCGCGCAAGTACGACCGCGGTTACGGCCACTTCACCACGCGCCAGAACATCCAGTACAACTGGATCGAGCTGGAGCAGACGCCGGACATCCTGACCGATCTGGCCTCGGTCGAGATGCACGCGATTCAAACGTCAGGCAATTGCATCCGCAACATTACCACTGATGAGTTCGCCGGCGTGGCTGCCGATGAGATCATGGACCCGCGCGCCTTTGCCGAGATCCTGCGCCAGTGGAGCACCTTCCACCCCGAATTCATCGCCCTGCCGCGCAAGTTCAAGGTGGCGATCAATGGCTCGGTGGAAGACCGCGCCGCGATTGCGATCCACGACATCGGCCTCACGCTCACCCGCAACGAAGCGGGCGAAGTCGGCTTCAAGTTCATGGCCGGCGGCGGCATGGGCCGCACGCCGATCATCGGCAGCGTGATCCGCGACTTCCTGCCGTGGCAGCACCTGCTCACCTATACCGAAGCCGTGATGCGCGTGTACAACTCGTACGGCCGCCGCGACAACAAGTACAAGGCCCGCATCAAGATCCTGCTGAAGGCCCTGGGCGTGGAAGAATTCTCGCGCCTGGTCGAAGAAGAATGGCAAGACCTGAAGGATGGCCCGGAAACCCTGAGCCAGGAAGAATACGACCGCGTGGCCGCCTACTTCGTGGCGCCGCCGTATGCCACCCTGGGAAGCATCGATCCCCTGGCCGTGCATGCCGACAACAAGGCCTTTGCCAACTGGCTGGGCCGCAACGTCAAGCCCCATAAAGTGCCGGGCTATGCCGCGGTCGTGCTGTCGCTGAAGAAAACCGGCGTGCCGCCGGGCGACGCCACCGCCGAGCAGATGGACTTCGTGGCCGACCTGGCCGACAAGTACAGCTTCGGCGAACTGCGCGTGACCCACGAGCAAAACCTGGTGCTGGCGGATGTGAAGCAATCCGATTTGTTCGAGGTCTGGCAGCTGGCCAAGTCGAAAGGCCTGGCGACGCCGAACATCGGCCTGCTGACCGACATCATTTCCTGCCCGGGCGGCGACTTCTGCTCGCTGGCAAATGCCAAGTCGATCCCGATTGCGGCGGCCATTGCCGAGCGCTTCGACAACCTCGACTTCCAGCACGACATCGGCGACATCGAACTGAACATCTCGGGCTGCATCAATGCCTGCGGCCACCACCACGTCGGTTCGATCGGCGTGCTCGGCGTCGACAAGGACGGCAGCGAGTGGTACCAGGTGTCGATCGGCGGCGCGCAGGGCAACAACGCGGCCATCGGCAAGATCATCGGCCCATCGTTCTCGGCCGGCCAGATGCCGGAAGTCATTGGCCGCCTGCTGAACGTGTACGTGCAGAACCGCTTCGAAGACGAGCGCTTCGTCGACACCGCGCAGCGCCTGGGGCTGGCGCCATTCAAGGAACACGTGTATGCCACGCCGATCCCGGCGGGCGAACTGGTTGGGGAAGACCATGCTTGAAGTAGTTCACGAACACATCATCCGCGGCCGTGAAGTCGTGGCCGACGACTGGCGCGTGCTGCGCCTCGAAGAAGGCGAAGCTGCTGAGGCCGTCGTCGTCCCGGAAAGCAAGGTCATCGTCCCGCTGACGGTCTGGCTGGCACAGAAGGAAACGCTGTCGTCGCGCGCCGAGCTCGGCGTGTGGATCGCCGCCGACGAGCGCTTCGAAGCGCTGAAGGGCGAGGCAGACCGCTTTGCCGTGATCGCGGTGGACTTCCCGAAATTCTCCGATGGCCGCGGTTACTCGATCGCCTACAACGTGCGCAAGCGCCTGGGCTATACCGGCGAACTGCGCGCCATCGGCGACGTGCTGCGCGATCAATTGTTCTCGATGTCGCGCGTCGGCTTCAATGCCTATGCCACGCGCCAGGACCGTTCGATCCACGACGCGCTGAAAGGCTTGACCGTGTTCTCGGAGACTTACCAGGCCTCGGTCGACCAGCCGCTGCCGCTGTTCCGCCGCGCCGAGCGCGACGCCAAGCCCGAGCACACCGACATTGGTGCGGGCATCTAAGGACAGGACGATGAGCGATCTCGCCAACCGCGTCGCCGACACGCAAGCCATCCTGGCACGCATCGCCGCCGAGTACACCCCGGCCGTGTTCGCGTCCAGCCTGGCGGCCGAGGACATGGTGCTGACCGACCTGATCCTGAAGAACAATCTGCCGATCGGCATCTTCTCGCTGGAAACCGGGCGCCTGCACAGCGAAACCCTGGCGGTGCTGGATGCGGTGAAGGCCCATTACGGCCACGACATCACCCTGTTCCGCCCGCAAACCGAAGCGGTCGACGCCTATGTGGCGCAGAACGGCCTGAACGCTTTCTACGACAGCGTCGAGATGCGCCGCGAGTGCTGCCGCATCCGCAAGGTCGAGCCGCTCGGCCGCGCCCTGGCCGGCAACAAGGCATGGATTACCGGCCAGCGCCGCGCCCAGTCCGCCACCCGTTCCGAATTGTCGACCCAGGAAGACGATCCGGCGCACGGCATGACCAAGTTCAATCCGCTGGCCGACTGGACCGAGGAACACGTCTGGGAATACATCCGCGCCAACAAGGTGCCGTACAACGCCCTGCACGACCGCGGCTACCCGTCGATCGGCTGCGAACCCTGCACCCGCGCGATCCAGCCGGGCGAGGATGTACGCGCCGGCCGCTGGTGGTGGGAAAACCCGGAATCGAAGGAATGCGGCCTGCACGTGGTCGACGGCAAACTCATTCGTATCAAATCCGTGGCGGCCTGATTCAGTTCCGCTACTCAAGAATACAAGGCAGAATTCATGACGAATCTTTCTGACAGCAACGCCGTCCTCGCCGACGTCAACGCACGCCATCTCGACGCCCTCGAATCCGAAGCGATCCACATCCTGCGCGAAGTGGCGGCCGAGTGCTCGAATCCCGCCCTGCTGTTCTCGGGCGGCAAGGACTCGGTCGTGCTGCTGCGCCTGGCCGAAAAGGCTTTCCGCCCAGGTAAATTCCCCTTCCCGCTGGTGCACATCGACACCGGGCACAACTTCGACGAAGTCATCGCCTTCCGCGATGCGCGCGTGGCCGAACTCGGCGAGCGCCTGATCGTCGGCTCGGTCGAGGATTCGATCAAGAAGGGCACGGTGCGCCTGCGTAACCCGGCAACCGATTCGCGCAATGCGGCCCAGGCCGTGACGCTGCTGGAAACCATCGCCGAACACGGCTTCGACGCCTGCATCGGCGGCGCCCGCCGCGACGAGGAAAAGGCGCGTGCGAAAGAGCGCATCTTCTCCTTCCGCGACGAATTCGGGCAGTGGGACCCGAAGGCCCAGCGTCCGGAACTCTGGGACCTGTACAACACCCGCGTGCACCCGGGCGAAAACATGCGCGTGTTCCCGATCTCGAACTGGACCGAGCTCGACGTGTGGCAATACATCGCCCGCGAAAAGCTGGCCCTGCCACCGATCTATTTTGCGCACGAGCGCCAGGTGATTCCGCGTAACGGACTGCTGGTGCCGCTGACCCCGCTGACCCCGGCGAAGGAAGGCGAGACCGTGGAAACGCAGACCGTACGTTTCCGTACCGTGGGCGACATCTCCTGCACCTGCCCGGTTTCGTCCGATG
Source organism: Massilia sp. IC2-278 (assembly GCF_020708045.1). Lineage (GTDB taxonomy): Bacteria > Pseudomonadota > Gammaproteobacteria > Burkholderiales > Burkholderiaceae_D > Telluria. Next base: position 157,515 of record NZ_JAJFES010000011.1, on the reverse strand, counting down.
CGGCCACCGTCGAAGCGATCATCGCCGAAACCGCCGTCACCCAGGTGACCGAGCGCGGCGCCACGCGCGTGGATGACCAGACCTCGGAAGCCTCGATGGAAAAACGCAAGAAGCAAGGATATTTCTGATGAACGCACGCATTGACACACCCGCTGACAACCTGACCCAGCACAGCCTGCTGCGCTTCATCACCGCCGGTTCCGTCGACGACGGCAAGAGCACCCTGATCGGCCGCCTGCTGTACGACAGCAAGGGCATCTTCGCCGACCAGTTGGCTGCGGTATCGCGCTCGAAGCACAAGCGCACCGTGGGCGATACCATCGACCTCTCGCTGCTGACCGACGGCCTGGAAGCCGAGCGCGAGCAGGGCATTACCATCGACGTCGCCTACCGTTACTTCGCCACGCCGAAGCGCAAGTTCATCATCGCCGATACGCCTGGCCACGAGCAGTACACGCGCAACATGGTCACCGGCGCTTCGACCGCGGACGCCGTGATCATCCTGGTCGACGTGTCGAAGGTCAAACTCCGTGAAGACGGTGGCGTGGATCTGCTCATTCAAACCAAGCGCCACTCGACCATCGCCAAGCTGCTGCAGATCGAGCACGTGATCGTCGCCGTCAACAAGATGGACCTGGTGAACTACGACCAGCAAGTCTACGACCGCATCGTGGCAAGCTACGGCGAGTTTGCGCGATCGCTGGGCCTGAAGGACGTGACCGCGATCCCGCTGTCGGCCCTCTCCGGCGACAACGTCGTCGAGCGCGGCGACAACATGGACTGGTACACCGGCCCGACCCTGATCGAGCTACTGGAGTCGCTGTCGGTCTACGACGAAGCGCACGATGCCCCGTTCCGCTTCCCGGTGCAGCTGGTCGCGCGCCACAACGGCCACGAAGCCAACGACTTCCGCGGCTACATGGGCCGCATCGAATCGGGCCGCGTGGCGGTTGGCGACACGCTGACGGTGCAGCCCTCCGGCCAGACCGCCACCGTGAAGGACATCGTCACCTTCGACGGTTCGCTGCAAACGGCGAGCGCCGGCCAGTCGGTGACCCTGCTGCTGAACGAGTACCTGGACATTTCGCGCGGCGACACCCTGTCCGGCGCCGCGGCCCCGGCGACCCTGCTCAAGCAGGTCGTGGCCGACGTCTGCTGGATGTCGGACGAGCCGCTCGATGTGCGCCGCAAGTACTGGATCAAGCACGGCACGCGCCAGACCGCGGCCAAGGTGACGAAGGTGGACACCCTGCTCGACGTGAACACCCAGGAGCGCAAGCCCGTGGACGGCGCGGCCCAGGGCCTCAAGTTGAACGACATCGCGCGCATCAACCTGACCGTGCAGCAGCCTCTTGCCGCCGACGCCTACGCCGACATCCGCGCCACCGGCGCCTTCATCCTGATCGACGAAGTCACCCACCAGACCGTCGCAGCGGGTATGATTCGGCTGGACTAAACGGCAGCAACGACAAGAGGAGTAGTGGATGGTGGGGAAGGTCTACCTGATCGGCGCCGGCCCTGGTGCGGCCGACCTGATCACGGTGCGCGGGGCGCGTTTACTGGCACAGGCCGAGGTCGTGCTCTACGACGCACTGGTGACACCCGAGATGCTGGCACTGTGCGCGCAGGCCGAGCTGATCTCGGTCGGCAAGCGCTCCGGCCAGCGTTCCACGGCGCAGGATGCGATCAACAAGCTGCTGGTCGATTGCGCCTTCAGGTACAGGATGGTGGTGCGCCTGAAGGGCGGCGACCCGATGCTGTTCGGGCGCGCCGACGAGGAATTGCGCGCGCTCGAGGCCGAGGGTGTCGAGGTCGAAGTCGTGCCCGGGATTACCACCGCGGTGGCCGCCGCCGCCGCGACCCGCCAGCCGCTCACCAAGCGCGGCGTGGCGCGCAGCGTCGCCTTCTTCACCTCCAGCACCGCGCCGGACGAGCCGGAACACCCCGCCCTGCCCCATACCGACACCATGGTCCAGTACATGGGCGGACGCGAAGCCGCGGCCACGGCAGAACGCCTGCTGGCGCAAGGGCGCAGCGTGGACACGCCGGTGGTGGTGGTGGAAAACTGCAGCCGCGCCGATGAACGCATTGCGCGCCTGACGCTGGCCGACCTGGCGCGCGGACTCGATGCGGCGCAGGGGCCGGTGCTGGTGATGATCGGCGAAGCGCTGCGGCTACGCGAGCACCAGGTTTCGTAGGGTAGACGTCCTAGCGACCTACCCCGGGCAATGCGCCCGCGCCCCATCGTATTCGTCGATCTGCAGCACCAGCTTGTCGGCCGCCGCCCAGGTATCGGCCGCGATCCGGTTCAGCTGCGCGATCGCCGCTTCCAGCCGGGCGCCGGTGCGGCCGCGGCATTCCTTCACGTGCCAGGTCGCCAGGTCGCGCCGCATCTCGCTCAGGTCGTCCTTCAGTTCGCTCAGCATGCGCCGCAGGTTGCGGTCGGCGTCGACGCGGCCCTCGATGCTACCGGCGTTCAGGTGGCCCGACATGATGCCGATCTTGGTGCGCATGGCGCCGACGCGGCGTGCGGCGGCATCGATGCGGCGCGCGCAGCGGATCTCGACCACCAGCGCCGCCGGCAGGCGGGCAGCACGGCGCAGGAAGGCCTGGACAGGCCCCAGCAGCGTGGCAACAAGGTGCTTCAGGAACGGTGGAAGCATGGTGCGGGCCGGTTGGTTGGAAGGCCGGCCCGTATGGATGAGCCGGAAATGCCCGAGCAGTGTGGGTGGTTTCCGAACAAGTGTCAAACCGGCGCGCGGTGCGATGCCATGATTCGGAACAATCCGTGGCGTGTTCGCCGCATTCCTTGTCAAGACCGCATCGGAAACCTTGCCGGAACGGCAGCCTCCTGCGCCCGGGCGGACGCCAGCGCACAGTGCGCGCGCAACGCGGCGGTTAGCATGAACCCATCGCTACCTGCTAACACACCACGATGAACACGATACCGCTGGACGCCGCCACCCTGGCCGAAGCCGGCCGCTTCAACCGCAAGCTCGCCTGGGCGCCGCGCTTCGGTGTGCGCAACCGCTTCATGCCGATGCTGGGCCAGGCCCTGCTGCGCGTGTCGCAAGTCGGCGCCGACGCCAGGCTGGAACGAAGCGGCATCCGCGTCGAACAGCGCATCGCCGAAGCCGATGGCCTGCGCGTGCCGGTGCGGATCCTGCGGCCGGCACCTGGCCCCTCGGTGCCCAAGGCGCTGGTCATCGACATCCACGGCGGCGGCTGGGTGATCGGGAATGCGCGCATGGACGACCGCTTCAACGCCGCGCGCGTGCAGGCGCTGGACGCGGTGGTGGTCTCGGTCGACTACCGCCTGGCCACGCGCACGCCGCTGCGGGGCATCATGGACGACTGCCTGGCGGCCGCGCACTGGGTGCTGGACGGCGGCTTGCCGGAATACCGCGCGCTGCCCGTGTTCGTGGTCGGCGAATCGGCCGGCGGCCACCTGGCGGCGGGTGTGCTGCAGCGCCTGCAGGCCCGCCCGGGCCTGCTGCGGCGCATCGCCGGCGCGGTGCTGTTCTACGGCGTCTACGACCTGGCCGGCAGCCCGAGCGTGCAGGCCGCCGGGCCGGATACCCTGGTGCTGGACGGTCCCGGCATGCTGCCGGCGCTGCGCCTGCTCACGCCCGGCATGAGCGACGCCGAACGGCGCCGCGCGCCGCTGTCGCCGCTGTACGGCGACTTGAGCGGCATGCCGCCGGCCTGGATGGCCGTCGGCGACATCGACCCGCTGCGCGACGATACCCTGGAACTGGCGCAGCGCTGGCGCGAGGTGGCGGACGTGGAACTGAATGTGCTGCCGGACGCGCCGCACGGCTTCGTCCACTTCCCGACACGCATGGCGCAACTGGCGCTGGCGCGCAGCCATGCCTGGATGCGCGAGCAGCTCGCGCGCCATGCAAACCGGGAGGCAGAAGAAGAAAGCGAGACGGCCAGTCTCGCCGTGGAGGCAATCAGCCCGGCGCCGGGCCCAGCACGCTGAGGCAGTAGTCGCGCATCGCCGCCAGCACGTTGGCGTCTTCGCCGACTGCGCCGGCCACCTGCAGGCGCAAGCCGGGATGCGCCGCGCGCAGTGCACCGGCCAGCTGCGGCAGGTCGCGCAGCAGATGCCCGCCCTGCCCCAGGAACACCGGCACCACCGTCACGTCCAGCACGCCGCGCGCCACCAGGCCGGAAACCACCTCGGGCAGGCGCGGCTCCATCAGTTCGAGAAAGGCGAGCGCCACCTCGGTGCCGGGCTGCTGCACCGCGGTCTGCGCCTCGATCAGCGCGCGCAGGCGCTCGAAGGGCGCGGCCCAGGACGCGGCGCGCGCGCCGTGGGCGAACAGGACCAGTGCGCGCTTGTCGATTGGTGCGTTCATCAGTGCCGCTCCACCCAGCGCAGCGCGCCGATCGCCAGCAACAGGAACAGCAGGCTCGGCGCCGCCGCCGTGACGAACGCCGGCCAGGTCGAGAGCACGCCCAGGTGCGAGAACAGGGTATTGATCAGGATGAAGCTCACCCCGATCATGATGCCGATGAAGATCTTCAGGCTGACGCCGCCGCTGCGCGTGTGCAGGTAGGCGAACGGCAGCGCCAGCGCCATCAGCACGAAGATCGCCAGCGGGTCGATCAGCTTTTTCCAGAACGCGATCTGGAAACGTTCGCTCTCCTGGCGGTTCTCGACCAGGTGGCGCGAGTACACGGCCAGTTCGCTGGCCGACATGCGCTCGGGGTCGCGGCGCGAGACCTGCAGGATCTTCGGCGTGATTTCGGAGGCCAGGTCGAGGCTCTCGACGCGGCGCGTGGCGACCGCGCTGGTCTCCTGGCCGAAGGTGCTCTGGATGGTCTGCCCGGCCGGCACCGGCGCGCCCGGCTCGGGCAGCGTGCGGCTGTTGGAGAACACGGTTTCGCTGACGTTCTGCAGGCGCCAGGTGCCGTTGCCGCGGAAGCTGGCGCTGGCCGCGGTATAGATGACGCGCATGCGCATCGACGGGTCGAATTCGTACACGCGCACGTCGAGCAGCTGGCCGTCGGCGGCGATCTGGCGCGCGTTGAAGAAGCGCGAACCGGTGATTGGGCCGCGCGCGCCGTTCGGGCCTGGCGTGTGCACGTTATCCTTGGTCCACATCCCCGAGCGGAACTCCGAGGCCAGCGTCGCGCCCTTGGCCGACAGGCGCACCTTTTCCGCCAGCGGCGCGGTGCGCGGCGTGATCAGTTCACCGAAGATGAAGGTGATCACGACAAAGACGATGCCGATCTTGAACAGCATCCAGCCGGCCATGCGGGTCGACATCGAGGACGCGCGCATGATGGTGAATTCCGAGCTTTGCGCGAACTGCGCCATCGCATAGATGGTGCCGATCAGCGCCGCCACCGGCATCACCTCGTACACGTGCCCGGGCAGCATCAGCGCCACGTAGATCAGCGCGTGCTGGAACTGGTAGTTGCCCCTGCCGACGGACGGCAGTTCGCCGGTCAGGTCCATGAAGGCGATCAGGCCGAGGAAGGCGAACAGCACGAAGACCACGGCCTGCGCGATGTTCACCGCAAAATAGCGTTGCAAAACCTTCATCGCGCAGTTCCTCCCGTTGCTCCCGCCAGCTCGGGCGACTTGCGCAGCATCCGGCGGCGCTTCCAGGCATTGAGCCACACCAGCGGGTGGTAGCGGTGGTTCACGTTCAGGCGCCAGGCGAACAGCATCACCACGATCAGCGCCACGACCAGGTGCAGCGGCCACCAGGCCAGCGCGAAGTCGAGCTTGTCCTTCTTGACGGTGGCCTCGACCATCTTGACCAGGTTGTTATAGGTGAAGAAGATCAGGAGCGCCAGGATCAGGTTGGCCGAACTGCCGGCGCGCGGATTGACGAAGCCGAGCGGGATCGCCAGCAGCACCAGCACCAGGCAGACGATGGGTGAGGAAATGCGCGACAGCAGCTCCGAGCGCGTGTACTGGTTTTTCACGGCCAGCAGCATGGCGGTGGACTGGGCGTCGAGCGGCACGTCGGTACCGAGTACCGGCACCTTGGTGGCCACGCGCATGCTGTAGCGTTCGAACTCCATCGACTGGTAGTCGGCCTGGCCCGGCACGCCCTGGTAGCGGCGGCCGTTCTTCAGCACCAGGAACTGGCCGCCCTTGCCGTCGGGTTCGATCACGCCTTCCTTGGCCACGACGACCGAGTTGCTGGCGCCCTGCAGGGAATTGACGAACACGTTCTGGACCACGGTCGACCCGTTGGCGCTGCCCTCCACGAAGAACACACGGTCGGCCGACGAGGACTCGCGGAACTGGCCGGGCGCCACGCGCTTCAGGTCTTCACGCTTCTCGAAGCGCTGCACGAACTCGGTGCTCTTCATCTTGGCCCAGGGCGTGACGAACAGCGACAGCACGGCCACCAGCAGCACCATCGGAATGCCGAACACCAGCACCGGACGGATCCAGCGCAGCAGCGACTGGCCGGAGGCGAACCAGACCACCATTTCGGAATCGCGGTAGGTCCGCGTGAGCACGACCAGCACCGAAATAAAGCTGGTGAGAGTCAGGACAGTTGGCAGATAATTCAGGGATTGGAACGCGATCAGGGCGACCACGTCGCCCGATGCGACACGCCCGCCAGCGGCCCGGCCAAGAATGGCGATCAGGGTCCAGGTAATACATACCGAGAACAGCACCGTGAAGGTTGCTCCGGCCGCGCTGGCCAGTTCACGGTACAAGGCGCGTGAAAAAATCATTCGATAGTTATAATTGCAGGTTGAGCAGCAGCCGCACTTGTATCCGCATGCTGCGCATAAAACGAAACGGGAGAATCAAATGGACTTTAGCATAAAAGCATTCGACACAAAAAACACCCTGGCCGCGGCCAAGACCGGCTGTGTGGCAGTGGCGGTGTTCGAAAACAAAAAACTGTCGCAGGCTGCGAAGGCCCTCGATCAAACCGGTGAAATCACGGCGGCATTGAAATCGGGCGACATCAGCGGCAAGGCCGGCTCGACCCTGCTGCTGCGCGGCGTGGCCGGCGTGACTGCGGCGCGCGTGCTGCTGGTGGGCATGGGCGCGGACGAAGTGGTCAGCGAAAAGAATTTCAGCACCGCCGTGAACGCGACCCTGAAGGCCTTTGCTTCGCTCGGCACTGCGGATGCCATTATCGCATTTCCAACCACCGAAGTGAAAGAGCGCGAGCCTGAATGGGCATTGCGCAGCATCGTGGTGGCCGCCAACGAGAGCGAATTCCGCACCGATACGCAAAAGAGCAAGAAGGACCCGGCGCTGACCGGCGTGCGCAAGATCACCGTCGCCGTGCCGCTGGCCAGCCCGCAGGCCAAGGCCTCGCTGGCGCAGTCGATCGCGATTGCCAACGGCATGGCCCTGACCAAGGAACTGGGCAACCTGTCGCCGAACGTCTGCACCCCGACCTACCTCGCCACCGTCGCCCGCAAGCTGGCCGACGACCACGGCTTCGACATCGAAGTCCTGGAGCGCAAGCAGCTCGAAGCCCTGAAAATGGGCAGCTTCCTGTCGGTGACCAAGGGCAGCGACGAAGCGCCGAAGTTCATCGTCCTGAAGCACATGGGCGGCGGCAAGAAGGATGCGCCGGTGGTCCTGGTCGGCAAGGGCATCACTTTTGATACCGGCGGCATTTCGCTGAAGCCTGGTCCTGGCATGGACGAGATGAAGTACGACATGTGCGGCGCCGGTTCGGTGCTGGGCACCTTCCGCGCCATCGGCGAGATGGGCCTGAAACTGAACGTGATCGGCATCGTGGCGGCCTGCGAGAACATGCCGTCGGGCCGCGCCTCGAAGCCGGGCGACATCGTCACCGCCATGAACGGCCTGACCATCGAGATCCTGAACACCGACGCCGAAGGCCGCCTGATCCTGTGCGACGCCCTCACCTACGCCGAGCGCTTCAAGCCTGCGGCCGTGGTCGACATCGCCACCCTGACCGGCGCCTGCATCGTTTCGCTGGGCCACCACAACAGCGGCCTGTTCACCCGCCACGACGCCGCCCACGACGCCCTGGCCGACGAGCTGCTGCAGGCAGGTAAGGAAACCGGCGACGGCGCATGGCGCCTGCCGATCGGCGAGATCTACAACGACCAGCTGAAGTCGAACTTCGCCGACCTGGCGAATATCGGTACGCCAGGCGGCGCCTCGATCACCGCGGCCTGCTTCCTGGAGAACTTCACCCGCAACTACACCTGGGCCCACCTGGACATCGCGGGTACGGCGTGGAAGAGCGGCGCATCGAAAGGTGCGACCGGCCGTCCGGTGCCGCTGCTGACGACCTTCCTGATGAACCGTGTGTGATTGACGGTTGAGATGGAATGAAAACGGGCCGCAGCAATGCGGCCCGTTTTTTATTGGCGGTAACGATGAAAACGGCGCGGGGGGTTGTAGGGTGGGCACCTGTACCCACGCGGTATAGCACTGATGCGTCATACCAGCGTCAATCAACGCCGATACGTATGCACATGGGATGTTGGCAGCCGCCGCGTGAACGCGAACGGTGAGACAGCGTGGACACAGGTGTCCACCCTACAACGGCGAATCGGTGGTCAGTTCAGGCAGCGCGAATCACGACACCGGCGCAAACCTCGGCGTCATCACCCCATCGACATCCACCAGCTCGAAGAACACGCTTTTCGGACGCGCCCAGATCGACCCATCCGCGGCGCGGTAGATGATCATGGGCGTGAGGTCGGCCTCGAGCGTGGCTTCGCAGACCAGCTCGTAGAGGCCACCCTTGTAGTGCCGGTATTGCATTAGGCCTGTTCGGCCGTTGCTTTTTGACGCTTCTTCAGGCCCTGGATGACCTTCAGCACGCCTTCCATGCCGGCAGTCTCGTCGAGGTCGCTGAACGCGTCGAGCACCTCGTTGAGCACGCGGTTGCGGACCGCGGCTTCGTCCTGCTGCATGGCCGGGGCGGCGCCCTGCTCGGGGAACTTCGACGGCGTCTCGCCTGCCGCCTTGGCGCCGTGCGCCAGGGCCGCCTGCCAGATCACCCAGCGGCGCTGGGTTTCATAGACGAGGTATTCCTCGGGCTTGTCTTCACGGCGTCGAACAATGTGGCCATCGCGTTGGGCCCACGCTTCAAATGCACTGCGCATCTCTGTCCTTTTCATATGGGTACGGAAACTCGCTATCGAAACAGCAATATTTCCCATAGTACCATTTTGTTGCAAAACTATTGTCACGAATGCATGCAATCGTGCGGGCCTTGCCGGGGGCGGCGGCCGAATGGTTCAGCACGCCAAATGGCATACTACATCGCAAGTTATGCGAAAACAACTACAAGTTCCAGAATAGTAACGATTCCCGACTGTGGGTTTCCACGATTGAAATGTTACATTCCGCCCCATCCTGAGCCCCGGATGTCGCACTCATATGTTTTAAACCACAAATCTGGCTCTTGAGCATCGGGATTGCATTTTAAGCAAACCGCATGACGGGTATCCGTTAGGCGGCATTCCATGGGAACTTGCAGGATTCGTGGCCAGCACCGATACTGCGCACCTGCCAGGCCGGAGGGTCCGCCTGGCGCATTACCTACCACGCGCATACATGAAAATAGCCACCTGGAACGTCAACTCGCTGAAGGTCCGCCTACCCCACTTGCTGAAGTGGCTCGAGACCAGTCCGGTTGACGTACTCTGCCTTCAAGAGACCAAGCTGACCGACGATAAGTTCCCGCTTGCGGAAATTAATTCTGCCGGTTATCAGGTTGCCTACACCGGCCAGAAAACCTACAACGGCGTCGCCATCCTCTCGAAATTCCCGATTACCGACGTGGTCAAGAACAACCCGCGCTTCGAGGACCCGCAGCAGCGCATCATCGCCGCCACTATCGAGGGCGTGCGTTTCGTGTGCGCCTACATCCCGAATGGCCAGGCGGTCGATTCGGACAAATATGTCTACAAGCTGGCCTGGCTGAAGGCCCTGCACGAGTGGCTGGGCGAAGAAATGCGCCAGCATCCGCAACTGGCCCTGCTGGGCGACTACAACATCGCCCCGGAAGACCGCGACGTGCACGACCCGGCCGAATGGGAAGGCAAGATCCATTTCTCGGACAAGGAAAAGGCCGCGATGACGGCCCTGGTCGACCTCGGCATGGTGGATGCCTTCCGCATGTTCGAGCAGCCGGAAAAGCAGTACAGCTGGTGGGACTACCGCATGATGGCCTTCCGCCGCAACCGCGGGCTGCGCATCGATCACATCCTGCTGTCGACCGAGCTGGCCAGGCGCTGCACGGCCTGCATCATCGACCGCGAACCGCGCAAGTGGGAGCAGCCGTCGGACCATACGCCGGTGATTGCGACGCTGGATTGACATCGTGGGGTGGACCGGGCCACCCTAGCGTGCGTCGTCGGCCAGCAAAGCGCGCGTCGCCTCGCTATCGAGCGCCTTGGCAAACAGCCAGCCCTGCACGTACTGGCAGCCATACCCGCGCAGCAGCGCCAGTTGCTCTTCCGTCTCCACGCCCTCGGCTACTACCTGCAGCTGCAGGCTGTTCGCCAGCGCCATCACGGCCGCCACGATCGCGCGGTCCTCGCTGCTCGCTTCCAGCTCGCGGATGAAGGCGCGGTCGATCTTGATCTTGCGGACCGGGAAGCGCTTCAAGTAGGCCAGGCTCGAATAGCCGGTGCCGAAGTCGTCGATCGACAGGCGCATGCCCATGCGGTTGATCTGGCCCAGGATTTCCAGGGTCTGCTCGCTGTGCTGCATCAGCGCCGACTCGGTGATCTCGAATTCCACCAGGGTCGGGTCGATCCCGGTTTCCTCGACGATGCGGCGGATCGAGGCCACCAGCGCACGGTGCATGAACTGGCGCGCCGACAGGTTGATTGCCAGCGGCACCGCCGGCAAGCCCTGGCGCTGCCAGGCCATGCTCTGCTCGCAGGCGCGGCGGATCACCCATTCCCCTACCGGCACGATCATGCCGTTCTCTTCCAGGATAGGAATGAAGTCGTCCGGCAGCGCCAGGCCGATGCCCGGGCGACGCCAGCGCAGCAGCACTTCCAGCGCGTGCACGCGGCGCGTGGCCATGTCCATGATCGGCTGGTAGTAGGGTTCGAACTCGCCGTTGGCCAGCGCCGTGCGCAGGCTCGATTCAAGCTCGAAGTGGCGCGCCGCGGCCTGGTTGATGTGCTGCTCGAAGAACTGGTAGTTGTTGCGGCCGGCCGCCTTGGCGTGGTACATCGCGGCGTCGGCGTGGCGCATCAGGGTCTCGACATCCTTGCCGTCGTCCGGGTACAGGCAGATGCCGATCGAGGGCGAGATGTGCAGGCTGTGGCCATCCACCGGCACCGGGGCGGCCAGGGCCTCGATGATCTTGTCGCCGACCGCGTCGCACTCGCGCGCCGCATGCACGCCCGGCACCAGCACCACGAATTCGTCGCCGCCCAGGCGCGCCACGGTGTCGCTCGCGCGCACCGCGCGGCACAGGCGGTTCGCGACTTCCTTCAACAGGTAGTCGCCGGTCAGGTGGCCGAGCGAATCGTTGATGTTCTTGAAGCGGTCGAGGTCGATGAACATCACGGCCAGCTTGGTATGCGAGCGCCCCGCCGCCAGGATCGCCTGTTCCATGCGGTCGGCGAGCAGCGCGCGGTTCGGCAGGCCGGTCAGGCTGTCGTGGTAGGCCATGTGGTGCACGCGCGCCTCGGCCTGGCGCCGCTCGAGGATCTCGTCCTGCAGCAGGGCATTCGCGCCGGCCAGTTCGGCGGTGCGCTCGGCCACCCGCACTTCGAGCTCGTCGCGCGCGCGCCGCACTTCCTCGGCGGCTTCGCGCCGCGCCGTCACGTCGTCCACCATCCAGACGCTGCGTCCGCCGGGGTTTTCCAGGTCGAAGGGCCGGCCGGACAGCCGTGCCCAGAACACTTCGCCGTCGCGCCGCATCAGGCGGTGCTCGGACACGTGCACGCGCCCGGCCGCGAAGTCGCGCGCGGTCTCGGCGCGCGCCGCCTGCCAGCCGTCGCTATCGGGGTAGAGCGAGCGCACCGACACCCCGCTGATGCCGCCGGCGCCGCAGCCAAACAGCTCTTCCATCTTGCGGTTGCAATGCAGGGTGTGGCCGCTCTCGACCACGGCGATGCCCAGCACCGCGCTGTCGAGGATGGCCTGGTTTTCCAGCAGCGCGTCGCGCAGCGATTCTTCGCTGTGCTTGTGGCGGGTGCGGTCTTCGACGATCCAGGCATTGCCGTGCGACGGCTCGTCGGGATTGACCATGAAGCCGATCAGCTGCACCCACAGCGGCGTGCCGTCGGCGCGCACCATCGCGGTCTCGGTGGTGTAGGAGCGTCCCAGCGCGAACTGTTCAAAGGCCGCGACGCCGATGGCGTCGCAGGCCGCGTCGTCGGCATACAGGCCGCGCACGTTGGCCGGCAGCGCGCTCCCGGCCGGGTAGCCGAACATCTCGCAAAAGCCGCCGTTGCAGCGGCTGATGGCGCGCTCGCGGGTGAAGATGATCGCCAGCGCGGAGTTCGTGAGCAGCGCCTCGACTTCGAGCTGGGCGCGGCGCGCCTCGGTGACGTCCTCGACGATCCAGATGGTGCCGGCCTCGCGCCGGCCCGGTTCGACCAGGTGGGCGCGCACGCGGCACCAGAACAGCGAGCCGTCGCGGCGGCGGAACTGCTGCCCGGTCTTTTCAAAGACCTCTCCCTGGGCGATGGTGCCGAAGGCGCCGTCCATGAAGTGGACAAAGGCTTCCGGCGACTGGAACATGTCGACCGGGGCCACGCGCGCCAGCTCCTCGGGGCTGTAGCCGGCCATCGCGGCCAGGCGCGGATTACAGCTGCGCATGCGGCCGCCCTGGGTGAACAGGATGCCGATCGGCGCGTTCTCGATCAGCACGCGCTGCTCGAGCACCGTGGTACGCAGTGTCTCGCGGCCCTGCTCGTAGGCGCTGACATCGGCAAAGACGAAGCTGGCGCCGCCGCTCTCGCGCAGCGGCTGGGCCTGCACCTGCACCGGCACTTCGCCGCGGGGCGTGGCCAGCACGCCGTGCCAGTGGCACGGCAGGTGCAGCGCCTGCGCCAGCTGGCCCGCGGCCGTCTGGGCGGCGGCATCGTAGAACAGCCCGGGCAGCGTCCGGCCCAGCGGCGAATCGCCGAATAGCGCCGCCAGCGCATCGTTGGCGGCAATGATGACGCCCGCGCCGTCGCAGGCACAGGCAGGTGCGCCCAGCAGCCGCAAGGCATCGGCGACGAGGGCGGGTTGGCTCGGCATTCTGTCCATCTTCAGGTGCATCCCAGACTGCAGCCTCTGAATCCGGGCCGCTTTTCGTTGCCAGATGATAAACCACGTTCGAGAAAAACTACTAGCACAAAGGAAATATTAGAAGCAAAAACGGGCGGGTGGCGTCGTATTGACGCCACCCGCCCGCTTGCCGATGCCTTGCCTGTTCAGAAGGTGTCGCCCGGCACCCGCACCCAGCCTTCCATCAGCACGCGCGCGCTACGGCTCATCACCGCCTTGGTCACGCTCCATTCACCATTCGCCTCCACCGCCTCGGCGCCCACGCGCAGCGTGCCCGACGGGTGGCCGAAGCGCACCGCGCTCGGCTTGCCGCCGCCGGCGGCCAGGTTGACCAGCGTGCCCGGGACCGCCGCCGCGGTGCCAATGGCCACTGCCGCCGTGCCCATCATCGCGTGGTGGAGTTTGCCCATCGAGAGCGCGCGCACGACCAGGTCGATGTCGCCGGCCTTTACTTCCTTGCCGCTGGAGGCGGTGTAGTTGAGCGGCGGCGCGACAAAGGCGACCTTCGGCGTGTGCTGGCGGCCCACGGCTTCGTCGGCATGCTTGATCAGGCCCATGCGCACGGCGCCGCAGGCACGGATGGTTTCGAACAGCACCAGCGCCTTCGGGTCGCCGTTGATCGCGTCCTGCAGTTCGGCGCCCGTGTAGCCGATGTCGGCCGCGTTCAGGAAGATGGTCGGGATGCCGGCGTTGATCATCGTGACCTTCAGGGTGCCGACACCCGGGACTTCCAGGTCGTCGACCAGCTGGCCGGTCGGGAACATCGAGCCGCCGGCGCCTTCCTCGTCGGCGGCCGGGTCCATGAATTCGAGCTGGACTTCGGCGGCCGGGAAGGTCACGCCATCGAGTTCGAAGTCGCCGGTCTCCTGGACTTCGCCGTTCGTGATTGGCACGTGGGCGATGATGGTCTTGCCGATGTTGGCTTGCCAGATGCGGACCGTGGCCATGCCGTTCTCGGGCACGCGTTCTTTGTCGACCAGGCCGGCGCTAATGGCGAACGAGCCGACGGCCGAGGACAGGTTGCCGCAGTTGCCGGACCAGTCGACGAAGGCCTTGTCGATCGATACCTGACCGAAGAGGTAGTCAACGTCGTGGTCTTCGCGCGTGCTCTTGGCGACGATGACGGATTTGCTGGTGCTGGAGGTGGCGCCGCCCATGCCGTCGATCTGCTTGCCGTAGGGGTCGGGGCTGCCGATCACGCGCAGCAGGAGTTTGTCGCGGGCCGGGCCGGGAACGCGCGCCGCTTCCGGCAGGTCGTCGAGGCGGAAGAAGACGCCCTTGCTGGTGCCGCCGCGCATGTAGGTGGCGGGGATTTTGATTTGGGGTTGGTGTGCCATGTGTTCGTTGATCCAGTGTAGTGTGCGGGCGATGTTTCGCCGTACGTGTCCGGGTGTGGAGTGCGTACTGCGTGGGCAGTAGGGCTGGCTAAATGCCAGCACTACAAAGTGCCCACCTTACGGTCGAAGCAAACCAAGTTTTCAATCGCAGTCGAGACGCATCCCGTACGGTGGGCACTCCGTGCCCACGCGGTTACGTGCGTTACCTTGCACCCGCAACGGTGACGCATCGCCCGATAACGTCAACCTATGCCGCGACCTTCGACGACGCCAGGAAGTCCTGCGCAAACCGCTGCAGCACCCCACCCGCCTCGTAGATCGACACCTCTTCCGCCGTATCGAGACGACAGGTGACCGGCACCTCGACGCGCTCGCCGTTGCGGCGATTGACCACCAGCGTCAACTGCGCACGCGGCGTCCGCTCGCCGACCACGTCATAGGTCTCGGTCCCGTCCAGCCCCAGCGTCAAGCGGTTCACGCCCGGCAGGAACTCCAGCGGCAGCACGCCCATGCCTACCAGGTTGGTGCGGTGGATACGCTCGAAGCCCTCGGCCACGATCGCTTCCACGCCCGCCAGGCGCACGCCCTTGGCCGCCCAGTCGCGCGACGAGCCCTGGCCGTAGTCGGCGCCGGCCACCACGATCAGCGGCTGCTTGCGCTCCATGTAGGTCTCGATGGCTTCCCACATGCGCGTGACCTGCCCTTCCGGCTCGATGCGCGCCAGGGAACCGGCACGGACAGAACCGTCCGCATTGCGCACCATCTCGTTCTTCAAGGTCGGGTTCGCAAACGTCGCGCGCTGGGCCGTGAGGTGGTCGCCGCGGTGGGTGGCGTAGGAGTTGAAGTCCTCTTCCGGCAAGCCCATCTTGAACAGGTATTCGCCGGCCGCGCTGTCGCCCATGATCGCGTTCGACGGCGACAGGTGGTCGGTGGTGATGTTGTCGCCCAGGAGCGCCAGCGGACGCATGCCGGTGAGCGAACGAACACCGGCCAGCGCGCCTTCCCAGTACGGCGGACGGCGGATGTAGGTGCTCATCTCGCGCCAGTCGTACAGCGGCGACACGGCTTCGCCATCGTCGGCCACGCGTGCGAACATCGGCGTGTAGACCTTGCGGAACTGCTCGGGCTTCACGCTCTGTTCGATCGCGGCGTCGATTTCGGCGTCGCTCGGCCAGATGTCGGCCAGTTTCACCGGCTGGCCATTGCTGTCGATGCCCAGCACGTCCTTCTCGATATCGAAGCGGATCGTGCCGGCAATCGCGTAGGCGATCACCAGCGGAGGTGAGGCCAGGAAGGCCTGCTTCGCGTACGGGTGGATACGGCCGTCGAAATTGCGGTTGCCCGACAACACGGCGGTGGCGTACAGGTCGCGCTCGACGATCTCCTGCTGGATGACCGGATCAAGCGCGCCGCTCATGCCGTTACAGGTGGTGCAGGCAAAGGCCACCACGCCGAAGCCCAGCTTTTCCAGTTCGGGCATCAGGCCCGCTTCTTCGAGATACAACGAGACCGCTTTCGAGCCCGGCGCCAGCGAGGACTTGACCCAAGGCTTGCGCAGCAGGCCGCGCGCATTCGCGTTACGGGCCAAGAGACCAGCCGCAATCATGTTACGCGGATTGTTCGTGTTGGTGCAGCTGGTGATGGCCGCGATGATGACGGCGCCATCCGGCATACGGCCTGGTTCATTCTCGACCACGCCGGCGATGCCGCGCGCCGCCAGTTCCGAGGTCGGCACGCGCTTGTGCGGGTTCGACGGGCCGGCAATGTTGCGCACGACCATCGACAGATCGAAACGCAGCACGCGCTCGTATTCGGCGGTGACCAGCGCGTCGGCCCACAGGCCGGTTTCCTTCGCGTACAGCTCGACCAGCTTGACGGTCTCGTCTTCGCGGCCGGTGAGCTTCAGGTACTTGATGGTCTGCTCGTCGATGTAGAACATCGCGGCAGTCGCCCCGAATTCCGGCGCCATGTTCGAGATCGTCGCGCGGTCGCCCAGGGTCAGCTTGGCCGCGCCTTCGCCGTAGAACTCGAGGTAGGTGGACACCACTTTCAAGGCGCGCAGGAACTCGGTCAGCGCCAGCACCACGTCGGTAGCGGTGATGCCCGGCTGCGGCTTGCCCGTCAGCTCGACGCCGACGATGTCCGGCAGGCGCATGTAGGACGCGCGGCCCAGCATCACGCTCTCGGCTTCCAGGCCGCCCACGCCGATAGCGATCACGCCGAGCGCGTCGACCATCGGGGTGTGCGAGTCGGTGCCGACCAGCGTATCCGGGAAGGCCACGCCATCCTTGGTCTGGATGACCGGCGACATGCGCTCCAAATTAATCTGGTGCAGGATGCCGTTCCCCGGCGGGATCACGTCCACGTTCTGGAAGGCCTTCTTGGTCCAGTCGATGAAGTGGAAACGGTCTTCGTTGCGGCGATCCTCGATGGCGCGGTTCTTGGCGAATGCGTCGGGGTCGAAGCCGCCGCACTCCACCGCCAGCGAGTGGTCGACCACCAGCTGGGTCGGCACCACCGGGTTCACCAGGGCCGGGTTGCCGCCTTCGAGCGCGATGGCGTCGCGCAGGCCGGCCAGGTCGACCAGGGCGGTCTGGCCCAGGATGTCGTGGCAGACCACGCGCGCCGGGAACCAGGGGAAGTCGAGGTCGCGTTTGCGCTCGATGAGTTGTTTCAGCGATGGCACCAGCGACACGGGCTCGCAGCGGCGCACCAGGTTTTCGGCCAGCACACGCGAGGTGTAGGGCAGCTTGTCCCAGGCGCCGGCTTCGATCTCGTCGACGGCTGCGCGCGCATCGAAGTAATGCAGATTGGTGCCGTGCAGGGGTTTGCGGTATGCGTTGTTCATGGTGAAGCTCGGTATCCAGGCAATGCGTTATTTACGGTCGGCGATCGGTACGAATTGGAGGTCTTCCGGACCGACATAGTTCGCGCTCGGGCGGATGATCTTGTTGTCGATGCGCTGCTCGATGATGTGGGCAGCCCAGCCCGAGGTGCGCGAGATGACGAACAGCGGCGTGAACATCGCGGTCGGCACGCCCATCATGTGGTACGACACGGCCGAGAACCAGTCGAGGTTCGGGAACATCTTCTTCACTTCCCACATCACCGATTCCAGGCGCTCGGCGATGTCGAACATCTTCATCGAGCCGGCGGACTGCGACAGCGTGCGCGCGACTTCCTTGATGACCACGTTGCGCGGGTCGCTGATGGTGTACACCGGGTGGCCGAAGCCGATCACGACCTCTTTATTGGCCACGCGGTTGCGGATGTCGGCCTCGGCTTCGTCGGCGTTTTCGTAGCGCTTCTGGATGTCGAGCGCGACTTCGTTGGCGCCGCCGTGCTTCGGTCCGCGCAGCGCGCCGATGGCGCCGGTAATCGCCGAGTGCATGTCGGAACCGGTCCCGGCGATCACGCGTGCGGTAAAGGTCGAAGCGTTGAACTCGTGTTCGGCGTACAGGATGAGCGAGGTGTGCATTGCGCGCACCCATTCGTCCGACGGCTTATGACCGTGCAGCAGGTGCAGGAAGTGGCCGCCGATCGAGTCGTCGTCGGTTTCGGTTTCGATGCGCTTGCCGTTATGGCTGTAGTGGTACCAGTACAGCAGCATCGAGCCGAACGAGGCCATCAGGCGGTCGGCGATGTCGCGCGCGCCGGCGACGTTGTGGTCGTCCTTTTCCGGCAGCGCGCAGCCCAGCGCCGAGACGCCGGTGCGCATCACGTCCATCGGGTGGCTGCCGGCCGGCAGGGCTTCCAGCGCCAGCTTCACCGCTTGCGGCAGGCCGCGCAGCATTTTCAGCTTGGCCTTGTAGCCGCGCAGTTCGGCGCCGGTCGGCAGCTTGCCATGCACCAGCAGGTAGGCGATTTCTTCGAATTCGCAGGAGTTGGCCACGTCCAGGATGTCGTAGCCGCGGTAGTGCAAATCGTTGCCCGATTTGCCGACCGAGCACAGGGCGGTGTTACCGGCAGCGACGCCCGACAGGGCCACGGATTTCTTCGGCTTGAAGCTTGGGGTTTGTTGTTCGCTCATGGTGGTCTCCAATTCGGGTTTCGATTATTTTTTCTGTGCTGCGAACAGGGCGTCGAGCTTCTGTTCGAAGTCGTGATAGTTGATGCGCTCGTAGAGTTCGGCGCGGGTCTGCATGGTGTCGACCACAGCCTGCTGGCTGCCGTCGCGGCGAATCGCAGTGTAGACGTTTTCGGCGGCCTTGTTCATGGCGCGGAAAGCGGACAGCGGATACAGGACGATGCCGACGTCGGCGGTCTTCAGCTCGTCGACGGTGAACAGCGGGGTCGAGCCGAATTCGGTGATGTTGGCCAGGATCGGCACGCCGACGGCTTTCGCAAAACGCGAGTACATGGCCAGGTCGGTCATCGCTTCCGGGAAGATCATGTCGGCGCCGGCTTCGACACAGGCCACGGCGCGGTCGATGGCGGCGTCGATGCCTTCCACGGCCAGCGCATCGGTGCGCGCCATGATCACGAAGTTCTCGTCGGTACGGGCATCGACTGCCGCCTTGATGCGGTCGACCATCTCCTGCTTGGACACGATCTCCTTGCCCGGACGGTGACCGCAGCGCTTGGCGCCGACCTGGTCTTCGATGTGCATGGCGGCGGCGCCGAACTTGATCATCGATTTCACGGTGCGCGCCACGTTAAAGGCCGAGGAACCGAAGCCGGTATCGACGTCGACCAGCAGCGGCAGGTCGCAGACGTCGGTGATGCGGCGCACGTCGGTGAGCACATCGTCCAGGTTCGAGATGCCCAGGTCAGGCAGGCCGAGCGAACCGGCTGCGACGCCGCCACCCGACAGGTAGATGGCCTTGAAGCCGGCGCGCTTGGCCAGCAGGGCGTGGTTGGCGTTGATGGCGCCGACAACCTGCAGCGGCGATTCTTCCTGGACGACGCGACGGAACAGTGCGCCTGGCGATTGGATCATGGGGTCTCCTGGTGGTTCGATGAATGTATGCCTTGGCAATTGCAAAGAACGTGCCAGCGCGGCTGACACGGTTTGGGCTGTCGAAAAGCCTGATAGTTCAGGGGTTTAGCGTGGAGTAGCCTCCTGCATCAATATCCACCGTGTTTCAACGATGTTTCACCTTGAAACATCCGCGCAACATCGTTGCAGTAGAATTGCAACATGCGCCCTCTCTCTCCCCTGCCCCAGGAAGTCGACAAGCCGGTCATCTGGACCGTCTCGGTCTCGCGCCTGTCCGACCTGCTGCGCGACATCACGCTCGAGTACGACCACCTTGCCACCATCGAGCCGATCAACCTCGGTTTCGATGAAGCCGCGCGTCATATCCGCGAACGCATGGCGAGCGAGCGCTGCGACGTGGTGATTGCCGCCGGCTCGAACGGCGCCTACCTGAAGGGCCGCGTCTCGGCGCCGGTGGTCGTCGCCAAGGCCAGCGGCTTCGACGTGATGCAGGCGCTGGCCCGCGCGCGCAAGGTCTCCAACCGCATCGGCGTGATCAGCTATCAGCAGCCGCTGCCGGAACTGGCCGACTTCAGCGTCACCTTCGGCCTCACCATCGCCCAGCGCACGTATGTGACGCGCGAGGATGCGCGCGCCGCGATCAAGGAAATGAAGACGGCCGGGATCGAGGTCGTGGTCGGCGCCGGATTGATCACCGACCTGGCCGAGGAAGCGGGCCTGACCGGCGTCTTCCTGTATTCGGCGGCCTCGATCCGCCAGGCCTTCGACGATGCGCTGGAACTGGCCCGCCTTACCCAGCTGGAAGCGAACCGCATCCGCCGTGGGCCGGCCAACGAACCGCGGCGCGCACGGCGTGGCTTGAACGACCTGCGCGGCGAGTCCGAGGCGATGGAAAGGCTGCGCCAGTCGGTGGTGCTGTATGCGCGCTCGCCGGCCACCGTCCTGATCCAGGGCGAGACCGGCAGCGGCAAGGAACTCGTGGCCCAGGCCATCCACCGCGAAGGGCCGCGCAACCTGGGCGCGAACCGGCCCTTCGTGGCGGTGAATTGCGGCGCGATTGCCGAGTCGCTGCTGGAGTCGGAACTGTTCGGGCACGAGGAAGGCGCGTTCACCGGCGCGCGCCGTGGCGGGCATGCGGGGCTGTTCGAAGCGGCCAATCGCGGCACGCTGTTCCTCGACGAGATCGGCGAGATGCCGCTGGCCCTGCAAACGCGCCTGCTGCGCGTGCTGGAAGAGCGCGAAGTGATGCGTGTGGGCGGCACGCGGCCGGTGCCGATCGAGGTACGCGTGATCAGCGCCACCCACTGCGACCTGGAAGCGCGCGTGCGCGAGGGACGCTTCCGGGCCGATTTGTTCTATCGCCTGGCCGTGCTGCGCCTGGCGCTGCCACCGCTGCGGGCGCGGGTGCCGGACATCGCGCCACTGGCCGAGTGGTCGCTGAAGCAGTCGCTGGCGGCACTGGGTGCGCGGCCGCATCCGAACCTGCATGCGGAACTGACAGCCTGCGCGCCGCTGCTGGAACGCTACGGCTGGCCTGGGAATGTGCGCGAACTGCGCAACCTGATGGAACGCCTGGCGCTGTTCCTCGCGGCGGAGCCCTTGCAGGCGCTGACGCCGGGCTTTTTGCTGTCGGTGGCGCCGGAGCTGGTGTCGGGACTGGGGCCGGGCGCCGCCACCCCCGAGGTGCCTGCCGCCATGCCGGCCGCGCCTGCGCACAGTACGGCGGACATCGTGGCCCGTTTCGGCGGCTCGCGCGATGCGGCCGCGCGCCACCTCGGCATCAGCCGCACCACCTTGTGGCGGAGACTCAAAAACGGAACCTGAGGCGCGCGACAAGTTGCTTGCCTTTTGAGCAAGCATTCTCGTAGACTGAGCAGTCATCGCGCCGTCGTGCCTGGCAGTTGCCGGCGGCATCGCCTTCCCACCCTTTTCTTTTCGCGTGCCGACGTGGCTTTTGCTTCCGACAAACATCCCGCGTATGGCGAAGTGGCCATGCTGATCGCGATCAGCTTCGGCTGGTTCATGCTCGCTTCGGTGCTGGCCGTAGTCGATGGATTTCCCGTATCGGCCGCGCCGTTTTCGGATACCTCGCTGATCGGCCTGATCGTGACCGAGCTGGTGCTCGGCGCGCTGGCCCTGGGCTACCTGCGCTATCGCGGCTATGCGTTGCGGGAACTGCTGCCAAGGCCGGACTGGCGCGGCTGCCTGGAAGGCGCGCTCCTGTGTGGCGCGGGAATCGCAGCCTGTACCGTGGTCGACGCCCTGCTCCCGTCACGGTCCGGCGCCGTCGAACCGGTTGCCCAGATGCTGGCAAACGCCAGGCCGACCTTGATCGTCGTGCTCGCCGTCTCCGTACTAAACGGCCTGTACGAAGAAACCTTCTTGCTCGGCTACCTGGTCCGTGGCTTCGCCTCGTCCGGGGCCTCGTTTGCGGTAGGACTCAGCGTGCTGGTGCGCCTACTGTACCACCTGTACCAGGGACCGGCGGGCGCGGTGTCCGTCGTCGTTTTCGGGATCGTGCTGGGAGCCGCGTACTGGCGCACCCGCCGGCTCTGGCCCGCGGTGGTCGCGCACACCCTGGCCGATATCCTGGGCTTGTCCTGAGCCGCGATATCGAGCAGGATGCATGCACGAACCCATCCACCATCCGTATCGACCGGGAGCAGCAGTGACGACCATTCAAGACCGCTACCGTGGCGCCCTTCTCGGACTCGCCTGTGGCGACGCCATCGGCACCACGGTCGAATTCCAGCCGCGCGGCAGCTTCCCGCCATTGACCGACATGGTCGGCGGCGGTCCGTTCGACCTGCAGCCGGGCGAATGGACCGACGACACCTCGATGGCCCTGTGCCTTGCGCATAGTCTTCTGCATGTGCGGGGATTCGACCCGGTCGACCAGATGAACCGCTACTGCAACTGGTACAACTTGGGCTACATGAGCAGTACCGGCGAGTGCTTCGATATCGGTAACACGACGGCGCAGGCGCTGCGCCGCTATCTCGACGACCGCAACCCGTTTGCCGGATCGACGGATGCGGCTTCCGCCGGCAACGGCGCCTTGATGCGCCTGGCGCCGGTGCCGATGTATTACGCCGAGGATGACATGGCGGTATTCCGCCATGCCGGCGAAAGCACGCGCACGACGCACGGCGCGCAGGAGGCGATCGAATGCTCGCGCCTCTTCGGCCTGCAACTGCGCGCGGCCTTGAAAGGCGGCTCGAAGGAAGCCATCCTCTCCGTCGGCTATCCCGAACCCTTGAGCGCCAGGGTGGCGGCGATCGCCAGCCGCGATTTTCTCGATAAGCCGGTCGGGCAGATCAAGGGCAGCGGCTATTGCGTGCAGTCGCTCGAGGCCGCGCTCTGGTGCTTCTGGCATACGGCCTCGTTCAAGGATGCCGTACTGCGGGCGGCCAACCTGGGCGACGATGCCGATACGACGGCCGCCATCTGCGGGCAACTGGCGGGCGCCTACTACGGCGTGGGAGACATTCCCCGCGCGTGGATCGAGAAGCTGGCGATGCGCGACGATATCCTGGCGCTCGCGGACCGGTTGTTTGCCGAACGCCCCAGGCTCTCGCCCGACGCCGGACAGTAAGGCCGCACGAAGAACGCACATGCATATCGAACGCATCGACTTCGACGACGTCTTCGACGTCCAGCCGGGACCAGGCGACTTCAGTTTCAGGAGCCGAGGACAAACACACTACGCCGTCAATCTCTGGCGCGGCCTGATACCGCAGGCCGGATCGTCTTACCTGGTCGCCTTTGCGCAAGCCGGCGACTGGTCCACGGTCCTCGGCTGGCTCGACCTGCAAACCGGCACGCGCCGGCTCAAGGACAACACCTGGCTTGCCGTGCTGTCCGACATGAGCGCCATCCCCTGGCTGGCGCCCTTTCTGCTGGGCGGTGCGCTCCTGTTCATCGGCCCGGGCGCCGCGCTTGCCGTGTTGCTGGCGCTGTGCGGCGTGGCCGGTGTGCACGTGTACCGGATCGTCCGCCGCAGGCAGCGCGTGTTGCGCGCGCTGTCGATGGCATACCTGGATGCCGGCGCGCGCCGGCCCGGCGTTGCCGGCAGCGCCGCGGCCCCATGAAATCCGGTTGACGTACCCGGCGCGGCGCTACACTAGCGTTTCGCCTACCCTGCCGAGTTTCCCACCGTGTCGAGATCGCTTGCCCTGCTTTGCCGCTCCGGAGTCGTCGGTTTCCTGTGCCTGCTGGCCTGGGCCGGGCCGGCCACCGCCCTGCCCGCCGACGTCGGCATCGCCAACACCTCGCACACGCGCTGGACCGCACTCGAAGGCGGGCCGCCGCCGGTCACCGCCATGGCCCAGACGCCCGATGGCTGGCTCTGGCTCGGCACCTCCGACGGCCTGTACCGCTTCGATGGCGACCGCTTCGCGCGCTTTGCGCTGCCGGCGCGCGGCCTGCTGAACCGCCAGCGCATTGCCGGGCTCCACGCCGAGCCGAATGGCAAGCTCTGGATCCTCTACGTGGCCGGCCGGCTGTCGGTGTTGCATCCGGACGGGCGGCTCGACGACATACCGGATGCGCCGGTACCGCTCGGCGGCATCAATGCCGTTGCCGTCGACCGCGACGGCAGCGTCTGGGCGGCGACGCCGAGCGGCATGCACCGCTTCGACGGCAAGGCCTGGCATACGGCCGCCATCGACGGCAAGTTCGCTGCCGACGGCCTGGGCAGCCTGGCACTAGACCAGTACGGCCAGTTGTGGGCCGCCGACGATGCGCACGCCTGGCGCCTGGACCGGAGCAGCGGCCGCTTCGAGCAGGCCACCGCTCCGGGCGGCAAGCTGACCATGTCGCCGGACGGGCGCCTGTGGCTGCTGCGGCGCGGCCAGTTGCGGCTCCTGCCATCAGGCAGGGATGGCGCCGTGCGCCCGCGCCCGGCCTGGTTCAACCAGTCCGAATCGCGCGTCGGCGGCCAGTTCGACGCCGACGGCACCTTGTGGACGCTGGACGGCACAGGCGGCGTGCAACTGCGCTACGGCGCCACGGCGCTGCCGGGCGGGCTCGATATGGCCCGGGATGCCGACGACCACATCGCGGCAACGTCCCTGTCGGGCGACGATCCGCACACCCTGCTCGAAGACCGCGAGGGCAACGTCTGGGTCGCCACCCAGCAGGGCCTGGACCGCTTCCGCGCGCAACGCGTGCTGCGCTCTCCCCTGCCCGGCGCCGGCTTGCATTACAGCCTGGCCCGCGATTGCGAGGGCGTGGTCTGGGCCGCCGACGCCCGCAGCGGCGCCTTGTGGCGCCTGGCGCCGGACGCCGCGCCGCGCATCGAACCCGGGCAGGATGTGACCGTGGTCGGCAACGACCATCGCGGCGCGCTGCTGCTGGGCGGGAGCCGCTCGATCGAAGTACGCGCTTGCGGCTCGGTCGAGCACATCGCGCTGCCGCCGGGGCGCGACGGCAAGCCTGTCGATCTGCGTTTGCTGGGCATGCGCGACGACGGCAAGGTGCTGTGGATCGCCGCGGCCGAGACGGGCCTGATGGGCCTGGTCGACGGCAAGTGGCAGCCGCGCAGCCACTTCAAGCTGCCGCCGAAGATTTTCGTGTCGGCCACCGGCGGGCCGGGCCAGCTCTGGCTCGGCCTGGGCGACGGCGAGCTGGTGTTGTACGACAATGGGCGCCAGCAGGTCTTCGACGCCTCGGCCATCGGCCTGGCCTCGGCGATCTTCACGCAGGACGGCGTCGCCATCAGCGGCGAGCGCGGCCTGGGCGTGCTGAAGGAGGGCCGCATCCATCTCCTGCGCGCGGCCGAACCCGACGTGCTGCGCAATCTCACCGGCATGCACGTTACCGCCACGGGCGACCGCTGGCTGAACGGCGCGCGCGGCGTGCTCTACGTGCGGCGCGCCGACTGGCAGCGCAGCGTGGCCGATCCGAGTCAAGCGCTGCGTTATGAACTCATCGGCGCGCTCGAGGGCTATCCCGGCCAGGCCGTTACCGAAACCCGCTTGCCGACCGCCGTTGCCGATGGCGCCGGCCGTATCTGGCTGGCCGCGTCGGGCGGCGTGGTCAGCATCGACACCCGGTCCTGGCGCCGCAACCCGCATGCGCCGAGCGTCGCGGTGCTCGGCGTGCAGTCGGGCGGACTGGCGCTGGCCGGGGCGGGACCGGTCGACCTGGCGCCGGGCGCCGGCGAATTCAGCATCGGCTTCACCGCGCCCGGCATCGGCCGCCCGGAAGCGATGCGCTTCCAGTACCGGCTCGACGGCGTCGACCGCGACTGGCAGAACGCGGGCAACCGGCGCGCCGCCTTCTATACCAACATCGGCCCGGGCGATTACCGCTTCCACGTGCGCGCGACGAACGAGGACGGCATCCCGAGCGCGCAGGCCGCCACCGTCGATGTGCGGGTGGCGCCGACCCTGCTGGAGAGCCGCCCGTTCCAGGCACTGTGCCTGTTGATCCTGGCGGCGCTGGCCTATTTGCTGCACCGCTACCGGGTCCGTTACCTGACGCGGCGCGTGGCCGAGCGCATCGAGGTGCGCAATGCCGAGCGCGAGCGCATTGCGCGCACCCTCCACGACACCTTCCTGCAGACCGTGCAGGGACTGGTGCTGCGGCTCGACACCGTGGTCGGCGCCCTGCCGGCCGGAGGCGACATCCGCCGCAAGCTCGAACAGGTGCTGGGCGAGGCGCGCCATGCCATCGCCGAGGGCCGCGACCAGTTGCAGGGACTGCGCGGCGACGCCGCCGCCTTCGAGGATGCGCTCGCCGCCACCGTGCGTTCGCTGCAGGAGACCAGTCCCGGCACGGCCGTCTCCATCGGGCTCGACGACGCGGCGGTCAAGGCCGGCTCGGCCATCGGCGAAGACATCGTCGAGATCGCGCGCGAAGCCCTGCGCAACGCTTTCCTGCATGCCGGCGCGCGGCGGATCGAGGTGCGGCTGTCGTGCGAACACGCACAGTTGCTGCTGGAGGTGAACGACGACGGCAAGGGCATCGACGACGCCGTACTGAAGGCTGGCGGCCGCAAGGGACATTGGGGCCTGCCCGGGATGCAGGAACGCGCGGCGCGCGTGGGCGGCCGGCTGATGGTAGCGCGCCGTGCCGGCGGCGGCACGGCGGTGCGCCTGGCATGGCCGATCGAAGGAAAGGCGGCTGTATCCTGAGGCAGCCGTGCGGCGTTCATGTGACGCCCTGACGCTGCGTCGCTATGCGCCCCGGGCCGCCCGCCGTTGCCGCAAACTATAGATCATGAAGCCGACCACGCCCAGGTTGACGGCGAGCAGCGCGGCGCTGAGCAGGCTGGGCTGGTGAACCAGTTCCCGGCATTCGAAAGGCAGGTAGACGGCGCCGCTTGCCGCGGCAAAGGCTTCGCCCCAGGCGCGTTCGAACCAGAGGCCATAGGCCTCGACCATGCGCACGGCGGAATAGGCGAGCGCGGCTGCGGCGAGCTGCATCAGGTGTGCATCGTCGAGCTTGCCTGCGAATTCAAGGAAGACGCGCGGGGTGTGGGCGGCGGGGTTCAGGTGCGCATGCGTGACCAGGGCCTCGGCAAGCTGCTGGACATTGCGGTGCACCAGCGCGAATAGGCCGAAACCCGTCAACAGCACGACCAGCCCTTTTGCAGCCTCGATGGCGGCCACGGTGCGGATACCTTGCGACAGACGCATGCTTCTTCCCTCTCCCGGCAGTTGGCCTGTCTCGAATTCTGCCAGAAGCGCTTGCGCAGTCGCGGACAGGAGAGTCCGGCATGCCAGCGCGGGCACCCATGGCAGCCCTGCGATATTTCCTGTCTTTATTTCGATAACACACATGCGTGCTTTCCTGCGAACATGGCGACTGTCGATCTACGTCATCAGGAAAGTACAGATGGAAAACGTTTCAACCAGCACTGCGGCCATCGGCAAGCGCCACCATGAGCACCTGGGGCCGGCCAAGCTGTCCACCCGCCTGGCCTTCTTCATCGCCGGTTTCGGGCTGGCCTGCTGGGCGCCGCTGGTTCCGTATGCCAAGGCGAGGCTGGGCCTGGGCGAAGCCGAACTCGGCAGCATCCTGCTCTTCCTCGGGATCGGCAGCGTGGTCGGCATGCCGGCGGCGGGCCACCTGGCGGGCCGGCTCGGCAACCGCGCCGTGGTGACGGCCGGCGCGATCGGCGTCATCCTGTGCCTGCCCCTGCTCGCCCTCGCCCCGAATGGCCTGGTGCTGGGCGCCAGCCTGTTCGTGTTCGGCGCCGCGCTGGGCGGCATCGATGTTGCCGCTAACATGCATGGCACCGAGGTGCAGGTGCGGGCGCGCCAGCCGCTGATGTCGGGCTTCCATGGCTTGTACAGCATCGGCGGCCTGGTGGGCGTGGGCGCCGTCACGCTGGCCCTGTCGCTCGGCCTCGACCTGGCGTGGACGGCCGGGGCCGCCAGCGCCATCGT
This sequence comes from Massilia sp. IC2-278, assembly GCF_020708045.1. GTDB lineage: Bacteria > Pseudomonadota > Gammaproteobacteria > Burkholderiales > Burkholderiaceae_D > Telluria. The sequence continues at coordinate 129,609 of NZ_JAJFES010000011.1, read as the reverse complement.
GCTGCTCTGCCTGCTGGCCTCGCTGGCCGGCTTCCTGCCCACGCCGAAGGCCGCGCAAGCGCATTCGCCCTTCATGATGCCGCACGGGATCGTGGTGCTGATCGGGGCCATGGCCGGACTCACCTTCCTGTCCGAAAGCGCGGTGCTCGACTGGGGCGCCATTCTGCTGTCGGAATCGAAGGGCATGGCGATCGACCGCGCCGGCGCCGGCTATGCGGCGTTTGCGCTTGCCATGACCATCACCCGCTTCGTCGGCGACGGCATCGTGGCCAGGCTCGGCAACCTGAAGGCGCTGGCCGGGGGTGCGCTGCTCACCGCCGCCGGCATCGCCCTGGCGGCCTGGGCCGACGACAGCTGGGTGTCGATCGCCGGCTTCGCGCTCACCGGCTTCGGCGCGGCGAACATCGTGCCGGTGCTGTTCACGCTCGCCGGCACACAGCAAGCCATGCCGGTCGGGTATGCGATCTCGGCGGTGAGCCTGCTCGGCTACCTCGGCGTCTTCGTCGGGCCGGCGCTGGTCGGACACATCGCCGCGCTCCTGACCCTGCCGCTCTCGTTCGGCCTGCTGGCGGTGCTGATGCTGGCCGTTGCCTGCCTGAGCGCGCAGGTGGTCAAGGCGGCGCGTGCCGGCTGAGGCCCGATGCCATGTCGGAATCCCACCAAACCGATGAACGCATCGACCGCTCGCCGGCCTGGATCGTCGGCCTGAGCGAGCAATGGGCGTCGACCGCGGTGCTCGAGCCCCATTCCCACGCGCGGCACCAGATCATCTTTGCCAGGAAGGGCGTGATCCACGTTACCACCGCCCAGGGCAGCTGGATCCTGCCGCCGACACGGGCGCTGTGGATTCGCAGCGGTACGGCGCATGCCTTCCAGGCCGCGCGGCCGGTCGAGGTCGTTATCTTGTACGTGGCGCCCCAGGCGCCGGGCATTCCGGACTGGGAGGGCTGCGCCGTGCTGAACGTGTCGCCGCTGGTGCGGGAACTGATTTGCGCCTGCGCGGCGCAAAGTTGTGACGCACAGCCGGATTCGCCGGCAGGCCGGCTGGCGCAGGTGCTGCTGGACCGGCTGGCCACCCTGCCCCAGGCGCCGCTGGCCCTGCCCGAGCCGCTCGACCCGCGCGCGCTGCGCGTGGCGGCCATGGTGCGGCAAGACCTGGCCGACCGCCGCACCGTTGCCGAGCTTGCGAGCGCGGCGGGTGCCAGCGCGCGCACGGTCGAGCGCCTGTTTGCCACCGAAACCGGGATGTCCTTCGGCAGCTGGCGCATCCGCCACCGCATGCTGGCGGCGCTGGAGCGCCTGGCCTACGGCGACAGCGTCGGCGACGTGGCCTTCGCCGTGGGCTACGAGTCGGCGTCGAGCTTTGTCGCCGCGTTTCGCCAGGCGTTCGGTACGACGCCGGCGCGTTATTTCGATTTTCCGCCGGATTAGCCGTTCAAGGCGCGGCGGTCAGTACGTGCAACTCAGTGCGTGCAAGTCAGTGCACGCAACTGAGTGCATGCAATTTAGCGCAGGGAATTCAGCGCATGCACGTCACGTAGGCCTTGACGTCGCTGCCGCCGGCCGTGGGTGCGCTGCTCCCCAGGTTCAGCGTCACGTGCGTGCCGGCGCCGGCGCCGGCATCCGCCGTCCAGGCGTCGCCCGTTGTCCAGCCCTGCCCCGTCAATTGCCCGGATTCGATCAGCGCGGCCAGGTCGGCTTGCGTCGGCAGCTTCCAGCCGGTCTTGCCCTGGATTGTCGTGTTCTTGCAAAAGGCGTCGGCCTTGGCCCAGTCCAGCACGAAGGAGGCCGGCATCCAGACGATCTCGCCGCGCGTGACGAAGCCGGCGGTGGTGGCCGGCGCCACGCACTGCCCGTTCTGGCGCACCGACGGCGCTTCGCAGACGCGTTCCGTCACGGTGAGCACGGTGCTGGTGGAGGTCGGGTTGTAGCTGCCGACCTCGGGCTGCGACGCGGTGATGGTGGTGGTGCCGGCAAGGTGCACGGTCACGGTCCTGCCGGCAATGCTGGCCACTTGCGGATTGCTGCTGGTGAAAGTGAATGCCCCGGGGCTCTTCGAGCTGGGGGGCGTCAGGTCGAAAGGCGGATCGCCTTCCACTTTGTTCGGCACGGTGAAATCGCCCAGCTCGACGCCGTGGCCACCGCAGGCGGACAGCACGAGCAGCGCGGCGGCTGCGGTCAGGGAAAGGAGGCGCTTGAAGCTCATGGTGTCCGATTATCCAGGCGAGAAAGATGGAGCAGTATAGCACCCGGCGGCAACAGTAATTGACAAAATCATATGCCGATCGGGTAGCGCGATTGAGCGTTCACATGGCGTCCGGCCGCAACCGTGCTCCAAAAGCTGAGCGCATGAATCGCATACCGATATGCGATTATCTTATTAAACAAACATGACTATACATGTTAAGGTGACGCCCTTCGATGTCTCGCGGCGCCATTCGTACACCGTTCGCGCCAGTTCAAACCCGCGCGCACGGATCGCCGTAAGATGTCTTGTTCTTCACGACCGGCGCCCATCTGCGCCCTCTTTCCTGCGTTCACGGCGTCCACAAGGCGCTCCTTCGGAGGCAACATGCAACGCGATCTGGAACATCCCACGCAAGCAGCGATTTTCTCGCTGATCGGCAACACCCCGCTGGTGCAAGTCACACGCATGGACACTGGCCCCTGCCAGCTGTTCCTGAAACTGGAATCGCAAAACCCCGGCGGCTCGATCAAGGACCGCATCGGCGTGGCCATGATCGAAGCGGCCGAGCTCGACGGCCGCCTGCAGCCCGGCGGCACCGTGGTCGAGGCCACCGCCGGGAATACCGGCCTGGGCCTGGCCCTGGTGGCACGCATCAAGGGCTACCGCGTGGTGCTGGTGGTGCCCGACAAGATGGCCGCCGAAAAGGTGCTGCACCTTAAAGCCCTGGGTGCCGAAATCCACCTGACCCGCTCGGACGTCGGCAAGGGCCACCCCGAGTACTACCAGGACGTGGCGGCGCGCCTGGCGCAATCCATTCCCGGCGCCTGGTTCGCCGACCAGTTCAACAACCTCGCCAACCCACGCGCCCACGAAACCACCACCGGCCCGGAAATCTGGCAGCAGACCGACCACCATCTCGACGCCATCGTGGTTGGCGTCGGATCGTCCGGCACACTCACCGGCCTGTCCAACTTCTTCAAAACCGCCCAGCCGAACCTGGAATTCGTGCTGGCCGACCCGCAAGGCTCGATCCTCACCGAATACGTGCAGACCGGCCACTTGTCGAAGGACGCCGGCTCCTGGGCGGTCGAAGGCATCGGCGAAGATTTCATTCCCGGCATCGCCGACCTGTCGCGGGTGAAGAGCGCCTACTCGATCAGCGACGAGGAAAGCTTCAATACCGCACGCACCCTGCTGCAGCGCGAAGGCATCCTGGCCGGGTCGTCGACCGGCACCCTGCTCGCCGCCGCCCTGCGCTACTGCCGCGAGCAGACCACGCCGAAACGCGTCGTCACCTTCGTGTGCGACACCGGCACCCGCTACCTGACCAAGGTCTACAGCGACGGCTGGATGGTCGACCAGGGCCTGCTGCAGCGGCCCAAGCTGGGCGACCTGCGCGATTTGATCGGGCGCCGCTTCGACGCCGGCGAAGTCGTCACCGTGGCGCCGACCGACACCCTGCTCACCGCCTTCAACCGCATGCGCAGCAGCGATTTGGCCCAGCTGCCGGTGATCGAGAACGGCCGCCTGGCCGGCATCATCGACGAATCCGATTTGCTGCTGCACGTGATCGACGAGCCGGGGCACTTCAAGTCGCCGGTCGCGCAGACCATGACGGCGCATCTGCAAACCCTGAAACCGTCGAGCAGCATGGCCCAGTTGCGCAGCATCCTCGACCGCGGCCTGACCGCGGTGATCGCGGACGGCGACCAGTTCTATGGCCTGATCACCCGCTTCGACCTTCTCAACCACCTGCGCAGGACCTTATCGTGAGCTTGACTGTGACCGACACCACCGACACCGACAACAAACAGCACCTCGCCACCCGCGTCATCCACGGCGGCCAGGCGCCCGAGCCGGGCACCGGCGCCGTCATGCCGCCGATCTTCGCCACCTCGACGTTCGTGCAGGAGAGCCCGGGCGTGCACAAGGGCCTGGACTACGGCCGCTCGCATAATCCCACGCGCTGGGCGCTGGAGCGCTGCGTGGCCGACATCGAAAGCGGCAGCGCCGCCTTTGCCTTCGCCTCGGGCCTGGCGGCGATTTCCGCTGTGCTGGAACTGCTGCCGGCCGGCTCGCACATCGTGGCCGGCGACGACATGTACGGCGGCACCTACCGCCTGTTCGAGCGCGTGCGCCGTAAAAGCGCGGGCCATACCTTCAGCTACGTGAACCTGGCCGACCCGCAGGCGCTGGCCGCCGCGCTCACGCCCGAGACGAAAATGGTCTGGGTCGAAACGCCGACCAACCCGATGCTGAAGCTGGCCGATCTGCGGGCGATCGCCACCCTGTGCCGCGAGCGCGGCATCGTCAGCGTGTGCGACAACACCTTCGCCAGCCCGATCAACCAGCGCCCACTGGAACTGGGCATCGACATCGTGGTGCACTCGACCACCAAGTACATGAACGGGCACTCGGACGTGATCGGCGGCGTGGCGGTGGTCGGCCAGGCCGGGCACCATGCCGAGCTGCGCGAAGGGTTGGGCTTCATCCAGAATGCGGTGGGCGCGATCCAGGGGCCGTTCGACAGCTTCCTGGTGCTACGCGGGATCAAGACCCTGGCCCTGCGCGTGGAGCGCAGCAGCGCCAACGCCCTGAACCTGGCGCAGTGGCTGGAGCGCGAATCGAAGGTGCGCAAGGTGCATTACCCGGGGCTGGAATCGCACCCCCAGCATGCGCTGGCGCGGCGCCAGATGGATGCTTTCGGCGGCATCATCTCGATCGAACTCGATACCGACCTGGCCGGTTCGCGCCGCTTCCTCGAAACCTGCAAGGTGTTCACGCTGGCCGAGAGCCTGGGCGGCGTCGAGAGCCTGATCGAGCATCCGGCGCTGATGACGCATGCGACCATCCCGCCGGCGCAGCGCGCGGAACTGGGGATCGGCGACAGCCTGATCCGCCTGTCGGTGGGCATCGAGCACCTGGAAGACCAGCGCGCGGATCTGCAGCGCGCGCTCGACGCGGTTTAAGCGCACGGCGGGCTGCAGTCCGCTACCCCCTCAGGCAGCCAATGCCAGCCGCTGCGGTGCTTCCAGCACTGCAGCGGCTTCTTCCATTTCGGCGCCGCGCAGTTTGAAGGTGCCGACCAGGCGGGCCAGTTCCGCCGCCTGCTCGCGCATCGATTCCGCGGCGGCCGCCGCTTCCTCGACCATTGCCGCATTCTGCCGGGTCGAGACATCCATCTCCGCGATCGCGCGTCCGACCTGGGCCACGCCGCCGGCCTGGCTGGCGCTGGCGCTGTCGATGGCGGCCAGGATCGCCGCCACCTCGCGCACGTGGGCGAGCACGGCGCGCATGGTGGCGCCGGCCGCGCTGGCGATGCCGGTGCCGGATGCGATCTCGGCGTTCGATGCGCCGATCAGGGTCTTGATCTCTTTCGCCGCCTGGGCCGAGCGCTGGGCCAGGTGGCGCACTTCGGATGCGACCACCGCAAAGCCGCGCCCCTGCTCGCCGGCGCGCGCCGCTTCGACCGCCGCGTTCAGGGCCAGGATATTCGTCTGGAAGGCGATGCTGTCGATCATTCCCGTGATGTCGACGATGCGCGCGGCCGAGGTCTTGATCGCCTCCATGCGCGCCACCAGCTGCTCGACGGCCTGCGCGCCTTCGCCGGCCACGTTCGACGCAGTCTGGGCCAGGGCATTCGCTTGCTGGGCGCTGGCGTTGTTGTCGGCGATGGCGCCAGTCAGCGCATCCATCGCGCCGACGGTCCGGCGCAGGGAGGCGGCCTGGCGTTCCGTGCGCTGCGACAGGTCGAGGTTGCCGTCGGCGATCTCGTTGGATGCGCAATCGATGGCGTGGGCGCCGCGCAGCACCTGGGCCACGGTCTGCGAGACGCCGCCGGTCATGCCGTTCAGGGCGTCGAACAGGCGGCCGATCTCGTCGCTGCGGGTGTGGTCGATAGTCGGGCGCAGATCGCCGCGCGCCACCTGTTCGGCCAGGCTGACCGCCTGCTGCAGCGGGCCGACGATGTTGCGCGTCAGGACCCAGGCCAGCAGCGCGCCGATGGCCAGCGCCGCGGCGCCGAGCGCCAGCAGCAGGGCTTTGCTGAAGGCGGTGCTGGCGGCCGATGCGTCGGCCAGGCGGTGCGCTTCGTTCGCCTCGTGGGCCAGCAGGGCGTCGAGGGCGGCGGTCTGGGCCTTGAAGGCCGGCTCCCAGCGCGACCCGATGATCTCTTCGACCACGTTGGTCTGGCCCAGGTCCTTGGCGCGGAACAGGTCGGCCTGGGCGCTGGCCAGCGTCTTGTCGTGTTGGGCGGCGGCGGCTTTCAGGGCGCGCTCGCGGTCGCTGGCGGGCAGCTTGCCCAGCTTGGCCGTGACGGCGGCGCGCAGCTTGCGGCCCTCGGCCAGTTGGGCCTGGAAGTAGTCGGCCAGTTCCAGGCTGTCGCTGCGCGCGATCGCCACCGTGCGCGAGCCGTTCAGGCGTTCCAGGCCGAGCAGGTCGGAGACCAGCTGCTGCTTGGCGAGCTTGTCGTCGACCAGGTCGGCGGTGAGGGCGTCGGCGGCCTGCATGCGCCACAGCGCCACCAGGGCAATCACGACGATGAGCAGGGAAACGATGGCGAAGGAAGCGAGGAGCTTGGTGCCGGTGTGGAGTCGTGCAAGTCGCATCACGGTGGGGTGAAGTGAAGGAATACTTGCAGTGTAGAAACTTAATGTGACAAGGATGTGAACGTCAGGGGGGATTTTGCCGATGATCGGGCGATGAGACAGCGTGGACACGGGTGTCCACCCTACAAGATCGGGGTCGTAGGGTGGACACCTGTGTCCACGCCGTCTCACGCTATGCAAACCTGCGGCGCCACCGGGACGCCGCTGATCACGTCACTGCCGCTTCAACGCCGGAATCGCCGCCGGCTTCCACGGCTTGACCGGCTGCTCCTGCATCTTCTTCTGCAGCAGCTCGATCGCCACTTCCAGCTGACGGTCGCGCCCTTCGAAAGTCTCGTGCGGCAAATTGTCGACCTCGACGTCCGGCGCCACGCCCACGCCTTCGATCAGCCATTCGCCATCTGTCGAGAACTGCCCGAACTCGGCCACGCGCGCCATGCCGTTGTCCGACAGGCCGTTGCCGTCGCTCAGCCACACGCCGGCGCCGGCGGTGCGCTTGCCGACCAGCGGCCCGAGCTTCAGCGCCTTGACGCCGGCGGCAAAGGTCTCGCCATCCGAATACGTCAGCTCATCGACCAACACCACCAGGTGCCCGCGGAAGGTGTTCTGCATGTTCGACTGCGGCTGCTTGCCGTTCGAAGCCCAGAAGGCCCAGGAGCGGCGCAGCAGCTTCTCGATGATCCAGCTGTCGATGTTGCCGCCGTTGTTGCGGCGGACGTCGATGATCAGGCCTTCCTTGTTGATGTTGGCGTAGAAGTCGCGCGCAAAGGCGTTGATGTCGCGCGCCACCATTGCGCGCAGGTGCAGGTAGCCGATCTTGCCTTTCGAGGCGGTATCGGCCTGTTTGGCCCTGCCCTGCTCCCAGTCGGCGTAGCGCAGGCTGGCGTGCTTCGTCATCGATACCGGCGTGACGATGGTCTGGCGCGGCTTGCCGCCCGGGCTCTTCACCTGCAGCAGCACCTGCTTGTCGGCCTGGTCCAGCAGCAAATCGGCGATGTCGCGCGCGTCCGCCAGGGACTTGCCGTTCACGGCCAGGATGATGTCGCCTTCCTTGACGTCGACGTCCGGCATCGAGAGCGGCCCGGCTTCGGACGGCAGTTCCGGCTCGCTGCGGTAGACGCGGTCGACGCGGTAGCCCTCATTGGTGCGGGTCAGCACCGCGCCCAGGCTGGACGGCGTGCCCTCGGCGGCGGCGCGGCGCACGTCGCCCGGACGGATCTGCGAGTGAAGCGCACCGACTTCGCCGACCATCATGCCGAGCACGTCGTCGAGTTCTGCGCGGTCGGTCACGCGCTCGACCAGCGGCGCATAGCGCTTGCGCACGGCGTTCCAGTCGATGCCGCGCATGTTGGCGTCGTACAGGAAGTCGCGGTGCATGCGCCAGGCATCGTTGAACATCTGCACCCACTCCATGCGCGGGTTCGAGCTCACCGCCCAGTCGTCGACCTTGATCTTGGCCTTGGTGAGGTCGGCCGGGGCCTTGGCGCCGGTGTCGACGATCAGCATGTCGCCCGGCGTGCCCTTGGCGAAGGTGCGGTAGAAGACGTGCTTGCGGTCCGTGGTCAAACCGAACTCGCGCACGTTGGCGACAAAGGTTTCCAGCTTCGGCGTGCTGCGCGAAATTTCCACGGTCTTCAGCGTGCCCTTGCCGCCTTCTTCGGCGTCGAGCAGGTACAGGCGCTTGTCGTCGACGGCGAGTGCGCTGTAGTTGCCCGATTCGACAGGCACCTCGTACAGGCGCTCGCGCAGGCCGGCATACACGATGGCCGGGGTCGGCGCCTTCGGTTTATCGGCCGCTGCCGTCTTGGCCGTTGCGGCCACCGCTGCTGCCACTGCTGCGCTCTTGTCGGCGTCGCGGTCGTCCGGCGACTTGATCGCTTCGCGCGCGGCGGCTTCCGGCGATTTTTCTTCCGGCTTGGTCAGCTCGTCTTCCGGCTTGAACGGGAAGCGGCTGCCCGGCTGCAAGGCCAGCGCATACACGCCGACGCGCTTGTCGAACACCGGCCCCATGTTGCGGTCGCCCCAGGGCGAGGCGTTGCCGAGGTTGAAGTTACGGGCCGAGAGGAAGTACAGCCATTTGCCGTCCGGCGAGAACACCGGCGAATTCGATTCGTAGCGGTCGGTCGTCACGAAGGCGATCTGCTTCGTGGCCAGGTTGAACATGCCGATCTGGTTGCGCTGCTCGCTGCTGCCTGCGCGGACAAACGCCAGGTTGCGGCTGTCGGGCGACCATACCACCTGGTCCGGGCGGTCGATGCCGGCCTGGCCGGCGTCGTCGATGATGACGTTGGTTTTCTTGTCGAGATCCAGCAGCCAGGTGCGGCCCTTCTTGTCGGTGTGGGCCAGCCATTTGCCGTCCGGCGAAGGATACAGGGCGGCGCGGTGCGAGGCGCCGTCGCGGGTCAGGCGCTCGCCGCTGCCGGAACCGTCGGCAGCGAAGCGCCAGATCTCGTTTTCGCCGCTGGTGTCGGCAAAGGCGTAGACCCACTTGTCGTCATGGCTGAAGACCGCACTGCGGGCACGGGCGCCGTCCGGCACCGCGATCTCGACGCGGCGGTGCTTGCCGGTGCCGGCAATCGTCACGCGGCCGCGCGCGGTGATCACGATGCGCTCGGCCTTGCTGGCCGGTTCGATGCTGGTCAGCGCTTCCAGTGGCGACTTCACGCGGCGCATGCGCTGCTGGTCGAAGTCCGACAGCAGGCTGGCGTTCAGGCGGGTGTCCTGGCCGCTGGCGATGTCGAACACGTGCAAATCGGCGCCCAGCTGGTAGGCGATGCGGCCGTCGCCGAGCGAGGCGCTGCGCACGTCCCATTCCTTGTGATGCGTGAGCTGGCGCCGGTCGGAGCCGTCCGGGTTCGCGGACCACAGGTTGTCGGCGCCGCCGGCATCGCTGATGAAGTACAAGCGGCCCTGCCAGAGCATGGCGCGGCGGTTGTTGGCCGGGTCGCCCTTGAACAGCTGCTGGGCTTCGCCTTTTGAACCCAACTCGTAGCGCCACAATTGGGCCGTGGCGCCGCCGCGGTAAGACTTGACGTTATCGTTGGTCATGGCCAGGCCCATGCGCGTGAACCAGACGGTCTTGCCGTCATCGCTCAGGGTGGCATCGTTGGCGTCGGCCAGCGGCAGCACGCGCCGCGCGAGTTTTACCGGGTCGAGTGCGGCGACCACGCGGTGCTTCGACGGGCCGACCGAGTTCTCGGTGCTGACCAGGACCTCGCCTTGCCTGGTCCAGCCAAGGACGGTGACGCCGCCGTTTTCGAAGGTAATGCGCTTGGGCAGCCCGCCCTCGATCGGCATCACGTAGGCTTCCTGCGCGCCTTCATACGATGCCGCAAAGGCGACGAACTTGCCATCGTGCGAGATGGCGGCGTGGGTTTCTGCGGATGGATGGGTGGTCAGGCGCGTCGCCTTGCCGCCATTCGTGGTGGTGCGCCAGAGGTCGCCTTCGGCGGTGAAGACCACCGTGTCGCCGCGTACGGCAGGGAAACGGAAATACGGATCGGCGGCGGCGGCCTGGCTGCCGACGAGCGCCAGGGACAGCGCAAGGATGGTGCGGGACAGGTTCATGCGAGTGGTGGCAAGTTGGCAAAAGAAAATGAGTTTGCCATATGGAATGCATGAGGTGGCGTGCATACATGCAAAAAAACCTGACCGTGTGTGTCGAGTTGCGGTCATGCGAAGTCGCGGACGCAATCGTAGGGTGGGCACTCCGTGCCCACGCGGTTACGTGCGCGTCTGGCATTGTTGGCTGCAGATTCGCTCCGCGGCGTCGGCCATGATTGTTGGCGCTAACGAGACGCTTTTGGATGCTTAGTCGGAATGCATCATTTGCGTCGCCCCGATGCGTCAACCATGCGCATCGTTCCGCGTGGGCACGGGGTGCCCACCCTACGGGGAACGTAGCCAGATATGTGAAGTTCTCGATTACTCAGGCATAAAAAAACCGCGCACAAGGCGCGGTTCTTTGTGAAGCGATCGAGCTCAGTTCATCCCAATCATTCGATCTCGACCGTCTCGGCCGGTGCCGGTGGCGGCAGTGCGTCGCCTTCCGGGAACTCGAGGACCACATCGTCCTTCTCGTTCAGGTCCACCGTCACGCGACCGCCGTTGACCAGGCGGCCGAACAGCAGCTCGTCGGCCAGCGCCTTGCGGATCATGTCCTGGATCAGGCGCGACATCGGACGCGCACCCATCTGCGGATCGAAGCCCTTGGCGCCGAGGAACTTGCGCAGTTTCTCGGTGAAGATGGCTTCCACCTTCTTCTCGTGCAGCTGCTCTTCCAGCTGCATCAGGAACTTGTCCACGACGCGCAGGATGATGTCTTCGTCGAGCGCGCGGAAGCTGATGATCGAATCCAGGCGATTACGGAACTCCGGCGTGAACATGCGCTTGATGTCGGCCATCTCGTCGCCGGTCGCACGCGCATCCACGAAGCCGACCGAACGCTTGGTCAGGCTCTCGGCGCCCGCGTTCGTGGTCATGATGATGATCACGTTGCGGAAGTCGGCCTTGCGTCCGTTGTTGTCGGTCAGCGTGCCGTGGTCCATCACCTGCAGCAGGATGTTGAAAATGTCCGGATGGGCTTTTTCAATCTCGTCCAGCAGCAGCACCGCGTGCGGCTTCTTGGTGATGGCTTCGGTCAGCAAACCACCCTGGTCGAAGCCGACGTAGCCCGGCGGCGCACCGATCAGGCGCGACACCGCGTGGCGCTCCATGTACTCCGACATGTCGAAGCGGATCAGCTCAATGCCGAGGATAAAGGCCAACTGCTTGGCCACCTCGGTCTTGCCGACGCCGGTCGGACCGGAGAACAGGAAGGAACCGATCGGCTTGTCCTGCTTGCCCAGGCCCGCACGCGCCATCTTGATGGCCGCCGACAGGGCTTCGATGGCCGGGTCCTGGCCGAAGACGACGTTGCGCAAATCGCGGTCGATCGTTTGCAGCTTGCTGCGGTCGTCCTGGTTGACGGTCTGCGGGGGAATCCGCGCGATCTTCGCGATGATTTCCTCGATCTCGGTCTTGCCGATGGTCTTCTTCTGCTTCGACTTCGGCAGGATGCGCTGGGCCGCGCCCGCTTCATCGATGACGTCGATCGCCTTGTCCGGCAGGTGACGGTCGTTGATGAAGCGCGCCGCCAGTTCCGCCGCGGTCGACAACGCCGACGACGAATACTTCACGCCGTGGTGCTCTTCGAAGCGCGACTTCAGGCCACGCAGGATCTGCACGGTCTGCTCGACCGACGGCTCGTTCACATCCACCTTCTGGAAGCGGCGGGAGAGTGCATGATCCTTCTCGAACACGCCGCGGAATTCCGTGAACGTGGTCGCGCCGATGCATTTCAGCTGGCCATTGGCCAGGGCCGGTTTCAGCAGGTTCGATGCGTCGAGCGTGCCGCCCGAGGCCGAGCCGGCGCCGATGATCGTGTGGATCTCGTCGATGAACAGGATGCCGTTCGGGGTGTCCTTCAGTTGCTTCAGGACGGCCTTCAGGCGCTGTTCGAAATCGCCGCGGTACTTGGTGCCGGCCAGCAGCGCGCCCATGTCGAGCGAGAACACGACGGCGTTCTGCAGGATTTCAGGCACGTCTTCCTGGACGATGCGCCATGCCAGGCCTTCCGCGATCGCGGTCTTGCCGACACCGGCTTCGCCGACCAGCAGCGGATTGTTCTTGCGGCGGCGGCACAGGATTTGAATGACGCGGTCGACTTCTTCCTCGCGCCCGATCAGCGGATCGATCTTGCCGTCGGCAGCCGACTTGTTCAGGTTCTGGGTGAACTGGTCGAGCGGGCTTTCCTTCGTTGCGCCTTCGACCTGCGCCTCTTCCACGCCTTCCGACGCCTTCTGGCTGTCGATCTGCTGGTCCTTGCGCACGCCGTGCGAAATGAAGTTCACCACGTCGAGACGGGTGACGCCCTGCTGGTGCAGGTAGTAAACAGCATGCGAGTCTTTCTCGCCGAAGATCGCCACCAGCACGTTCGCGCCAGTGACTTCCTTCTTGCCGTTCGACGCCGACTGCACGTGCATGATCGCGCGCTGGATCACACGCTGGAAGCCGAGCGTCGGCTGGGTGTCGACCTCGCCCGTGCCGGGCACGGTCGGGGTGTTGTCACCGATGAAATTGGTCAGGGTCTTGCGCAGGTCATCGATGTTGACCGCGCATGCACGCAGGACTTCAGCGGCCGAGGGATTGTCGAGGAGCGCAAGCAGCAGGTGCTCCACGGTAATGAACTCGTGCCGTGCCTGTCGAGCTTCGACAAAGGCCATGTGTAGGGATACTTCAAGTTCCTGCGCAATCATACTTCCTCCATCACGCACTGCAGGGGGTGACCCGCCTTGCGCGCATGCGTTAAGACAAACTCCACTTTGGTACACGCTATATCTTTGGAAAACACGCCACACACGCCTTTACCATGGCGGTGCACGGAAAGCATGATCTGCGTCGCCGTCTCGCGATCCTTGTTGAAGTACTCCTGAATGATGGCCACCACGAATTCCATCGGCGTGTAGTCGTCATTCAGCAACGCCACCTGATACAGGGGCGGTGGTTTAATCGTCTGCCGCTCCAGCAGCTGTTCGGTATCGTGCTTCGTTGCCATGGGCGTATTCTAATGCTTTCAAGGATGATGCCAAGCGTAAAGATCAGACGCAGCGATCAGATCACTTCGACTTGCCTTCATCTTACTTGTTTTCCGTTGAAAGCGCAGATGGCGTTCCGATTGCAGAAATCAAGAGGGGGCGATGCAGGTCGTGTGAAGAATTTAGCAACAGTTGCTTTAAAGGGCTTGACTTACAACTTTAGTGCATCAACAATGCAAACATTGACATGTACTTATGTACTTGTTGATAAGAAGTGAGCAGGCTGAGGAGGGGGCAAGAAGCTTCTTGCTTTTATGGCTCGTGTGATTTGTTTTTATTTGAAAGTTCTTTTATGGCAACTGGTACTGTTAAGTGGTTCAATGATTCCAAAGGCTTTGGCTTCATCACTCCAGATGACGGCGGCGAGGATCTGTTTGCACACTTCTCCGCGATCAATATGAACGGTTTTAAGACCCTCAAAGAAGGTCAGAAAGTCCAATTCGAAGTCACGCAAGGCCCTAAAGGCAAGCAAGCTTCCAACATCCAGGGCATGTAATCGGCCCTGGCGGAAAGCCACTGCGAAGAACCCCGCTCCGGCGGGGTTTTTTTTCGCCTGCTTTTCTTACTCGCCGTGCAGCGCCTGGAACAGGCGCCAGGCTTCCTCGAGGGCAGCCGTTAACTGGTCGCCTTCGAGACGCCGGCCACCCCGGCCGACGATCTCCTCGAATAGCTGCAGCATGCGCCCTGCCCGGGCCGCCTGTTCGGGATGCGTGGCGTCAAGCGCCAGTTCCTTCAGTCGTTCTTCATCCAGGCCGGCGCGATGCAAGCCATATATCATGCGCCCGATTTGTTCGTATTCCTTCTCGCCGTCCACTGCATTCCTTTCTATCGCCAGGAATTAATACCCGCGGCGAATACAGGCGGCGAGCGCATCATGCCGATTGCATCTGCTCGATCATGACGTCGCCGAATCCGGAACACGATACCTGGGTCGCGTTTTCCATCAGGCGCGCGAAATCGTAGGTCACGCGTTTCGACTGAATGGCCTTTTCCATAGCCGCGATGATCAGGCCGGCCGCCTCGACCCAGCCCATATGGCGCAGCATCATTTCGGCCGACAGGATCAGGGAACCGGGATTCACATAATCCTTGCCCGCGTATTTCGGCGCGGTGCCGTGGGTGGCTTCGAACATCGCCACTGAATCCGACATATTCGCGCCCGGCGCAATGCCGATGCCGCCGACCTGGGCCGCCAGCGCATCCGAGATATAGTCACCGTTCAAATTCAGGGTGGCGATCACGCTGTATTCGGCCGGGCGCAGCAGGATCTGCTGCAGGAAGGCGTCGGCGATCGAATCCTTGACCATGATGTCGCGTCCGGTCTTTGGATTTTTGAACTTGCACCATGGGCCGCCATCGATCAACTCGGCGCCGAATTCCTTTTGCGCCAGCGCATAGGCCCAATCGCGGAAGCCACCTTCGGTGTACTTCATGATGTTGCCCTTGTGGACGATCGTCACCGAGGGCTTGTCGTTGTCGATCGCGTACTGGATCGCCTTGCGCACCAGGCGCTCGGTGCCTTCGCGCGAGACCGGCTTGATGCCCAGGCCCGAGGTTTCCGGGAAGCGGATCTTTTTCACGCCCATCTCGTTCGTCAGGAAGGCGATCAGTTTCTGCACGCCTTCCGACCCTGCCGCCCATTCGATGCCGGCGTAGATGTCTTCGGAGTTTTCGCGGAAGATCACCATGTCGGTCTTTTCCGGCTGCTTCAGCGGCGATGGCACGCCGGCGAAATACCGCACCGGGCGCAGGCAGACGTACAAATCGAGTTCCTGGCGCAGGGCCACGTTCAGCGAACGGATGCCGCCGCCGACCGGCGTGGTCAGCGGACCCTTGATCGAGACCACGTACTCCTTCAGCACCGCCAATGTTTCCTCGGGCAGCCAGACGTCCGGACCGTACACGCTCGTCGCCTTTTCGCCGGCAAAGATTTCCATCCAGCTGATCTGGCGCGCACCGCCATAGGCCTTGGCCACCGCCGCATCGACCACCTTGCGCATCACCGGGGTGATGTCGGCGCCGGTGCCGTCGCCCTCGATGTAGGGGATGACCGGGTTGTCTGGTACAGTCAGCGAAAAATCGGCGTTGACGGTGATTTTCTGGCCGTCGGCGGGTACGTGGATATGTTGGTACATCGTGTTCTCCGAAATGGTCGCGTGGCAGGGTAACAGCTCGCTGCTTCTGGCGCTGCAGGCATGGTCTGGGATTACATTACAATGCCGGCTTGGTCCTCTATAAGAGATGGCGTCTTGCATTATGCACCAGTCTTGTGCGGCGCGCCACGCTCGGCAGTCCGAACCCTTTTCAGCTTCTCCATGCCCCTGATTCTCTTCAATAAACCCTTCCAGGTCCTGTGCCAGTTCAGCCCGCAGGAAGGCAGGCAATCGCTGGCCGATTACCTCGACATTCCCAACATCTACCCGGCCGGCCGCCTGGACGCCGACAGCGAAGGCCTGATGCTGCTCACCGACGACGGCAAGCTGCAGCACAAGATCGCCCACCCCGACCACAAGGAAGCCAAGACCTACCTGGTGCAGGTGGATGGCGTGCCCGATGCCGATGCGCTGGCACGGCTGCAAGCGCCGCTCGACCTGGGCGACTTCGTCACGAAACCCTGCCGCGCGGTGCGCATTGCAGAGCCGGAATGGCTGTGGCCGCGCAACCCGCCGATCCGGTCGCGCGCGGACAAGCCGACGGGGTGGATTGCGATCACGCTGGAGGAAGGCAAGAACCGGCAGGTGCGGAGGATGACGGCGGCGGTGGGCTTGCCGACCTTGAGATTGGTGCGCAGCAGTATCGGGCCGTTTTCGCTGGCGACGCATCCGCTGATGCCGGGCGAATATATCGAGGTGCCGGTCGCCGCTTTAAAGCCGGGACGTTGAACGCGTCGTTGGCATGCCGACGACGCTGTTTATATCGAAATATTGAACACGTAGGGTGGGCACTCCGTGCCCACGCGGAAGGCGATGCAGCGTTAGCCGGATGAGAACCCGACAAGCCGCAGGCCGCCGGCGGCATCCGGGATGCTCCGCGAACGCTGGCAACGACCGCGCACGTTATTTCCGCGCCTTTAGGCTAACATGGCGCATACGTCCGCGTGGGCACGGAGTGCCCACCCTACAAAAAACAAAACCCGCCAGATCAAGCTGATCTGGCGGGTTTTTATTTCACTTCATTGCGCGGCAGGGCCGCGCCACGACTTCAATCAAGCAACCGTTTCCAGCGCCGCATTGAAGGTCGCGCTCGGACGCATCACGGCCGTCACCTTGGCTTCGTCGAGCTTGTAGTAGCCGCCGATATCGGCCGGCTTGCCCTGCACTTCCAGCAGCTCGGCAACGATCTTCGACTCGTTCTCGGCCAGGCTCTTGGCCAGCGGCGCGAACTGGGCTGCCAGCTCGGCATCTTCGGTCTGCGCGGCCAGTTCCTGGGCCCAGTACAGCGACAGGTAGAACTGGCTGCCGCGGTTGTCGAGCTCGCCGGTCTTCGGCGAAGGCGACTTGCGGTTGTCGAGCAGCTTGCCGGTGGCCGAATCGAGGGTCTTGGCCAGCACCTTGGCTTTCGCGTTGCCGGTCTTGATGCCCAGGTCTTCCAGCGACACCGCCAGGGCCAGGAACTCGCCCAGCGAATCCCAGCGCAGGTGGTTTTCTTCGGTCAGCTGCTGCACGTGCTTCGGAGCCGAACCGCCGGCGCCGGTTTCGTACATGCCGCCGCCGGCCATCAGCGGGACGATCGACAGCATTTTGGCCGAGGTGCCCAGTTCCATGATCGGGAACAGGTCGGTCAGGTAGTCGCGCAGGATGTTGCCGGTCACCGAGATGGTGTCCAGGCCGCGCTTGACGCGCTCCAGGGTGTAACGCATGGCGCGCACTTGCGACATGATCTGGATGTCCAGGCCGGTGGTGTCGTGATCCTTCAGGTAGGTCTTGACCTTCTTGATCAGTTCATTCTCGTGCGGACGGTACGGGTCGAGCCAGAACACGGCTGGCATGCCCGAGTTGCGTGCGCGGGTAACCGCCAGCTTGACCCAGTCGCGGATCGGCGCGTCCTTCACCTGGCACATGCGCCAGATGTCGCCCTGCTCGACGTTCTGGCTCATCAGCACTTCGCCGGTGGCGAGGTCGGTGATGTTGGCCACGCCGTCTTCGGCGATCTCGAAGGTCTTGTCGTGCGAGCCGTATTCCTCGGCTTGCTGGGCCATCAGGCCGACGTTCGGGACGGTGCCCATGGTCTTCGGATCGAAGGCGCCGTGCCATTTGCAGAAGTTGATGATCTCCTGGTAGATACGGGCGAAGGTCGATTCAGGGATGACGGCCTTGACTTCCTTCAGGCGGCCGTTGGCGTCGTACATCTTGCCGCCGGCGCGGATCATCGCAGGCATCGAGGCGTCGACGATCACGTCGTTCGGCGAGTGGAAGTTGGTGATGCCCTTGGCCGAGTCAACCATGGCCAGCGCCGGACGGTGTTCCTGGCAGGCGTGCAGGTCGCGTTCGATTTCTTCGCGCTGCGAGGCCGGCAGGTCGGCGATCTTGTTGTACAGATCGGCCATGCCGTTGTTGACGTTGATGCCCAGGCTGTCGAACAGCGCGCCGTGCTTGGCGAACGCGTCCTTGTAGAACATGCGCACGGCGTGGCCGAAGACGATCGGGTGCGAGACCTTCATCATCGTGGCTTTCACGTGCAGCGAGAACAGGACGCCGGTTTCCTTCGCGTCTTCGATCTGCTGTTCGTAGAATTCGAGCAGGGCCTTGCGGCTCATGAACATCGAGTCGATGATCTCGCCATCCTGCAGCGCGACTTTTGGTTTGAGCACCACGGTCTGGCCGCTCTTGGTGATCAGTTCCATCTTGACTTCACGCGCGCCATTCACCGTCATCGACTTTTCGCCGTGGTAGAAGTCGCCGTGGGTCATGTGCGAGACGTGGGTGCGCGAAGCTTGCGACCATGGCTGCATCGAGTGCGGGTTCTTGCGTGCGTATTCTTTCACGGCGCGCGGGGCGCGGCGGTCCGAGTTACCTTCGCGCAGGACCGGGTTCACAGCGGAGCCGACGCACTTGCCGTACTTGGCCTTGATGGCTTTCTCTTCGTCGGTCTTCGGATCGGCCGGGTAGTCGGGGATGTTGTAGCCCTTGCCCTGCAGTTCCTTGATCGCGGCCGTCAGCTGGCCCACCGATGCGGAGATGTTCGGCAGCTTGATGATGTTCGCGTCCGGTTCCAGGGTCTTCTTGCCCAGCTCGGCCAGCACGTCAGGGACGCGTTGCTCAGGGGTCAGGGCTTCCGGGAATTGGGCCAGGATACGGGCGGCGACCGAGATATCGGCCTGCTCGACGCGGATACCCGCAGCCTTGGTGAAGGTGCTGACGACAGGCAGGAAGGCGTGGGTCGCCAGCAGCGGCGCCTCGTCGGTCAGGGTGTAGATGATGGTCGGATCACTGCTCATGCACTATTTCCTCGGTTCTCGCGACGGTATCGCGAATGTCTAACTAATAAATAAGGCCTGTCTGCGCCCGCTGTCGGGCGGCACGCCATCCACGCGCCGATACTACTCCGCTTGGCGCACGATGGACAGCGCGCGATGGACGATACGTCCGGGCCTGCCCCGCTGCTCGGCTCTCCTGGAGCACTGCGTCAACTCTTCTATAAGACATAAGACGCGCGTTTCACATTATGCACCAGTATTTTACTAGACGCTATAGCTTTAGCATCCCAACAGCCCTCCTCCCCGCACCGCCTGCCGGGCGCTCGGCAGTGCGCGAACGCGTTAGCATGTGCCCAGGTTTTCCCTCCCCACCATTTGCCAGGAGTTGCCATGAGCGTACGCCAGTCCGATGCCTTCGCCATTCCCGCGCTGCGCTCGCTCGGCTGGGCCGGCTTCCTGCTGGGCTTTGGTCTGGGCGGCTTCTTCGACGGCATCCTGCTGCACCAAATTTTGCAGTGGCACCATTTGCTGTCGCTGGTCACGCGCCCGCCCTTCCAGGACATCCGGCTGCAGATCATGGCGGATGGCTTCTTCCACTTGCTGATGTACGTGATTGCGTTTGCCGGACTGTGGAAATTGTGGAAAGGACGGCACAGCCTGTCCGCGCCTGGCGGCGACCGGCTGCTGCTTGCCAAGGCCCTGATCGGGTTTGGGGCCTGGCATATGCTCGATGGAGTGCTGTCGCACTGGGTGCTGGGCATCCACCGGATTCGGCTCGACAGCGAAAACGTGCTGTTCTGGGACTTGCTGTGGTTCTTCGTGTTCGGGGTGGCAGTCGCGGCGCTGGGCTGGTGGCTGGGGCGCGACCGGAATGGCGGCGCGCTCGGCGGTAAGGCCGGCGCGGCGATGCTGGTGGCGGCGGTGCTGGTCGGCGGGCCGATGGCGGCGCTGCCGCCGCCGAACGTGAATACGGTGATGGTGTTCTTCAAGCCGGGCACGACGCCGGCGCAGGTGTTCGCGGGGATCGACGCGGTGGACGGGCGGATCTTGTGGTCGGCGCCGTCGGGGGACGTGTGGGCGCTCGATGTGCGGGACAAGAGCAGGACCGGCCAGCTCTACCGGCATGGGGCCTGGGTGGTGAGCAATTCGGCGTGGGTGGCCGGGTGTTTGGCGTGGACCTCGGCACGAAATTAACCGATGTTGGCTGGGGTGTTGACGTTGTAGGGTGGGGTCATTGATGCCGGGGGCATCAATGACGTGCCCACGTGGTCGCACTCATGCACACCACACAGTTTCGCAGAGCTACGCGATACTTTGCCTCGAATCGACCGGTCAGACAGCGTGGACACAGGTGTCCACCCTACGACAACCCAACATCAAACCCGACAGCACAAAGCGGAAAAACCCGCCGGACATGCATCGGGCGGGTCTTTCTTCCACTGTACTGCCAGCGCGGCGTGTGCCGCGCGCCAACCGGTCTATTAGGCCGACAGGGCTTTCAGGGCAGCAGCCAGGCGGCTCTTGTGGCGAGCGGCCTTGTTCTTGTGGATGATCTTCTTGTCGGCGATGCTGTCGATGGTCGACACGGACGACTGGAAGATGCTGGTTGCAGCGGCCTTGTCGCCAGCCTGGATGGCTTTGCGGACGGCCTTGATTGCGGTACGCAGGGTCGAGCGCTGGGCGCTGTTGTGTGCGTTTTGCTTAACTGCTTGACGAGCGCGCTTGCGTGCTTGTGCGGTATTTGCCATGGAATTTCCTAAATCGGGGTCAAGTTGCGTTTGCAAACATTAGCGAGTCAAACTGGCCCATTCCAGTGCCTGCCAAACATAAGTGTCTGCTAACAGAATTCAGTACAGCCCACGATTATAGCGAAGGAATCCCCTCCTAGCAATTCATTATTCACAAAAGCCACTGAAGCAGGGCCGCGCCGGGTGTTGCACAGTTATAATCTCGGCCCATGAATCTGCTCAAGACCCTCGCCGCCATCTCCAGCATGACCATGGTGTCGCGCATCACCGGACTGTTGCGCGAAAGCCTGTTCGCCGCCGCCTTCGGTGCCTCGAATTTCACCGACGCCTTCAACATCGCGTTCCGCCTGCCGAACCTGCTGCGGCGCCTGTTCGCCGAGGGCGCGTTCTCCCAGGCCTTCGTGCCCATCCTCACCGAATACAAGACGAAACACGGCCAGGAAGCGACCAAGACCCTGGTCGACCACGTCGCCACCGTGCTGATCTGGGCGACCGTGCTGACCAGTATCGTCGGCATCATCGCCGCCCCGGTCCTGATCCTCTGGATCGGCGGCGGGCTGCAGCGCGAGCCGGCTGCCTTCGACGCGGCGGTGGTCATGACGCGCATGATGTTCCCCTACATCGCCTGCATGGCCTTCGTTGCCATGGCCAGCGGCGTGCTGAACACCTGGCGCCAGTTCAAGATTCCGGCCTTTACGCCGGTGCTGCTGAACCTCTCCTTCATCTTTGCCGCCGTCGTGCTGTCCGATTATTTCGAGCAGCCGATCTATGCGATGGCGGTCGGCGTGTGCATCGGCGGCGTGCTGCAGGTGGCGCTCCAGCTGCCGCCGCTGATCAAGCTCGGCATGCTGCCGCGCCTGTCGATCAATCCCCTAACCGGCCTGCGCGACGCCGGCGTGCGCCGCATGCTCGGCAAGATGGGGCCGGCCGTGTTCGCCGTGGCCGCGGCCCAGATCAGCCTGCTGATCAACACCACGATTGCCGCCAGCCTGGCCGCCGGCGCCGTCACCGCGCTGCAGTACGCCGACCGCCTGATGGAACTCCCGACCGCCCTGCTCGGCGTGGCCCTGGGCACCATCTTGCTGCCGGGCCTGGCCAAGGCGAATACCGAAGGCGACACCCAGGAATACTCCTCGCTGCTCGACTGGGGCCTGCGCCTGACCTTCCTGCTGTCGATCCCGGCAGCTGTCGGTCTCGCCACCATGGCCACGCCGATGATCTCGACCCTGTTCCACTACGGCGCGTTTGACGCCGCCGACGTGGATGCCTCCTCGTTGCCGCTGATGGCTTACAGCGCCGGCCTGCTCGGCTTCATCCTGGTCAAGACCCTGGCGCCGGCCTTTTTCGCGCGCCAGGAAGTGCGCACGCCGGTGTACATCGCGGTCGGCACACTGGTCGCGACCCAGCTGATGAACCTGGTCTTCGTGCCGCTGCTGGGCGTGGCCGGACTGGCGCTGTCGATCGGCGTCGCCGCCTGCCTGAACGCCGCCCTGCTCTTCCGCGGCCTGCGCAAGCGCGGTATCTACGTGCCGCTGCCGGGCTGGGGTGCTTTCTTCGTCAAACTGGTGGTGGCGGTGTCGGTGATGGGGGCCGTGGCCTGGTTCAGCCAGGTCCAGTTCGACTGGATCGCGCTGCGCGCCCATCCGCTGCTGCGCGCAGGCGCCCTGCTCGGCATCATCGCCCTGTGTGGGATCACCTACTTCGGCGTGCTGGGTGTGCTGGGCTTTCGTCCGCGCGACTTCAAGCGCCGCGCCAAGTAAGCACAGCTAGCCTGTCTGGCGGCCGTCGCTCGGCGGCGGCTCGGGCGGCGGCGGCTCCGGCGTTTCAGCCGGCTCCGGCGACGTTTCGGATGCTTCCGGCGGCGCCTCCGGTTCTTCAGGCGCCGGCGGCTCAGCCTCGGGCTCGGGCTGTGGCTGGGCCGGCGGCCCGGATGGCGGGGCGGATGGCGCAGGCGGCGCAGGCTGGGCGCCCGGGGCCGGGAACAGTGACGCCGGCGCACCGGGCGTGCTTGGCGTGCCCGGTGGCGCGATGTTGTTCGGCGCCGTCACGCTCACGCCCTGCCCGGTCGCCGTGAACTTCCATTCCGACAGGTGTTCCTTGTTTTCGAAGTTCAGGAAGCGCGCGTCGAAATTCGCCAGCTTCAGCGGCTGCGCCTGCGACAGGCTGTACACCGCCAGCACGCCCACCTTGTCGCCCTGGTACACGATGCCCCACTCGTCCTTGCCCGTGACCGGGTCGACGAAGATTTTCCGCAAGTGCCGCCGCGTGCCGGGAAAGCGCGGGTCCTTCAGTAAATCCTGCAGGGTCGGCGGCGCGGTCGGGTAACCGCGCGGCGTGGCGGCGGCGTAGCTGCGCAGGGCCTCGCTAAATTCGGCGCCGATCTCGAGCAAATCCTGTTCGGCGGCGGCGCGGCGCAGCAGCGTATCGACCTTCAGGGTCGCGGCGCCGACCAGGCCCAGCATGGCGACAAAAAACACCATGCCGACGTAGGTAAAGCCGGCCTCGTTCGATGAGGGCCGCGCTACCATTCGGCGTAGGGGCGGCCGTCGCGGCCATTGCCGGGCGCGCCGCTGCGGATGTCATACACGGCGCCCTGCTCGCCGTCGGCCTCGGGCGCCACGATCACCCAGGTACTCTCGCTCTCGGTGACCGGATCGACCGGCACCCGCGCCAGGTATTTTTTCTCGACCAGTTGTTCCAGCGAATCCGGATAGCGGCCGGTGTCGGCGTGATACTGGTCGATCACGGCGCGCGTGTTGCGCAGGTTGTCGAGCAGGATGGTTTCTTTCGTCTTGTCGACGCTCGGGAAGAAGCGCGGCACGGCCAGCGTCAGCAGCAAGGCAATGATGCCGAGCACGACCAGCAGTTCGATCAGGGTGAAGCCGCGCTTGCGATTCGGGATGCTCATGGTCTCACCAGCGCCTGTAGGGAATGCCGTTCAGGCCGGTCTTGCCCGAAGTCGAATACACGTCGTAGACGTCGTCGCCCTCCTTCGGCTCCTCGGCTTCGCTGGCGTAGCTGCGCTTGCCCCAGGTGTCGGCATCGGCCAGTTCCGGGTCGGGGTTGAAAGGGTCGCGCGGCAGGCGGCGCAGGAAGTAGATCTTGGCCTGCTTCGGGCTGCGCAGATCGGTCACGCCTTCGACCAGCAGCTCCAGTTTCGCCGGGTAACCCGTGGCGCCGGCGTTCTTCTTGACGCGGCCTTCGTCGCTGGCGCGTTTATACGCGTCGATGGCGGAGCGGACCTCGCGCAGGGACTGGCGCAGCTGGGCTTCGTTACGGCGCTGGATGACGGTCTGGCCGACCGGGATCACCAGCGTGGCGAGCAGGGCCAGGATGGTGAGGGTGACCAGGAGTTCGATCAGGGTGAAGCCGCGCATGACGCGTCGGTCGCATCGATATGGGCGTGGGTTGGACGCGTGGAGTAATCCAGTCCGGGGGACTGGATTACAAAAGCCGTCCACCCTACGGGTCTGCATCATTGGTTCGGGATCGGGGTCGCGACCGGCGCGGGGATCGGCGTTACCTGCGGCGTCGCGGCAGGCGGCGTGGTGCCGATCGGTTGCGACAGCGGGATGCCGGTGACCGGCGGCGGCACGCCTGGCGCGGTGGCGGGCTGGCCGAGCGGCGGCGCGGTCGGCTGGCTGTTCGCCGGCTGCGCGGGCGGCGGCAGCGCGCGCGTGCCGGGAACAGGCGCCACGGCCGGCAGGCGCAGCGCCGTATCCGGACGGCGGCGGAAGCTGGCCTCGGTGCCGGCGCCGAATTCGGACGCCCCGGCCGGCGGGCGCTGGATGGTGCGCACCAGGTGCGGCGTGATCGATAGCACGATCTCGGTCTTGTCGTTCGAGTCGCGCGTGCTGCCGAACAGGCGCCCCAGCACCGGCAAACTGCCGACGCCCGGCACCTTGCTGCCGCTGGTGCGGTCTTCGCTGCTGATCAGCCCCGCCAGCACTTGGTTCTCGCCATCCTTCAACTGCAGCATGGTCTGGGCCGAACGGGTGCCGATGCGGTAGGCCACCGAGCCGTCGTTGGTCGTCATCGAGTCGATCAGGTTGCTCACTTCGAGCGAGATGCGGATGCCGACTTCGTTGTTCAGGTAGATGGTCGGCTCGACGTTCAGGGTCAGGCCGACGTCGACATAGGTGATCGACTGGGAAGCGAAGCCGCCCACGCCGGTCGAGACCGTGGTGGTGATGTTCGGCACCCGGTCGCCGATCACGACCTTGGCCTTTTCCTTGTTGCGTACGCGGATGCGCGGGTTGGCCAGGGTGTTCGAATCGGTGTCGGTCTTGTTGGCGTTCAGGGTGGCGCCGATGCCGGTAACGCCGATGCTGTCGCTGTTCAGGCCACGCAATTCGTTGATCGTGATCGGTGCGCCTTGCGCCGCGATCAGCGGCGTGAAGCCCAGGCTCTGCGGCCAGGCCAGGCCCAGGTCCATCAGGCGGCTGCGCTTGATTTCCAGGACCTCGACGTCGAGCATGACTTCCGGCTCGGGCACATCCTGCAGGGCCACCAGCTGGGTGGCCAGCTTGATCGCTTCCGGGCTGTCGCGCAGGATCACCAGGTTCAGCTTTTCGTCGATCACCACGTCGCGCGACTTCAGGATGGTCTTGAAGGTGTTGGCGATGGTCTTGGCTTCGGCGTTCGCCAGGTAGAAGGTTTTCACCGTCATCTCCTGGTATTCCTTGAGCTTCACGGCCACGTTCGGGTAGACCAGGATGGTATTGCCGTCCATGACCTGACGCTCGAGCTGGTTGGTCACCAGCAGGAAGTGCACGGCCGCCTCCACCGTGCTGTTCTTCAGGAAGATCGAGGTGCGCTGGTCGGAACGCACGTCCTTGTCGAACACGAAGTTCAGGCCCGAGTGGCGCGCGATGATCTCGAAGACCTGGCGCAGCGGCGCGTCGCGGAACTCCAGGCTGATGGGCTTCCTGAAGGCGGCGGATAGCGTGGCCTCGGAGGTCGGCACCGCCGCTGCCTCGTTCACGTCGTTGAGCATCACGCGCGCGCGCTCGTGCAGCGGGCGTTCGGTGAGAATGGCCGACAGCTTCTGGCGCGCGGCCTCATAGTCCTTCTTCTCCACGTCAAGCGTGGCGGCCTCGATCAGCGCGCTGTGGCGCGCATCGGCTTCCAGCTGGCGCATGCCGGCGCGGCCACGCTCGTTGGCCGGGTCGATCTCGAGCACGCGTGCAAAGGCGCTGCGCGCTTCCTCGGCGCGGCCGGCGGCCAAATCGCGCTCGGCGCCGTCGATCAGGCGCACGGTGGCGCCGTCGCGCGCGCGCAGGTAAGCGGCGCGGTACAGCGGGTTGCCGGGGTCGGCGGCCACCGCCTCGCGGTATTTCGCCAAGCCGGCGCCCACCTCTTCCCGGGCGACCAGCGCATTGCCCTCCTGGTAGGCGCGCTGGGCCGCGCAGCCCGCGAGCAGCGTGCACGCCAGGCCCACGGCGGCGACGGAACGGATGCGGGAACGAACCATTAGTCGAATGCTCCAATATTGAGCTGCTGAACCTGGTTCAGCGGCAGGTAAGTCAGGGTCATCAGCGGCGGCGCGATACGCTCGACGCGCCAGGCGCCATCGAGCGTGCCGCCTTCGAATGCGATGTGGGTGCGCTCGCCGCTCGCCAGGTAGACCTCCCACCGGCCCTCTTCCAGCGACTTGCCGATGAAGGTGAAGGGCAGCGGCGGCGCCATCGGCGGCGGTGGCGGACCGGCTTGTGCCGGGGGCGGCGGCGGCGGCGGCGGCGTCCAGTCCTGGCTGCCGAACAGGTCGTCGCCGCTGGCGGACAAATCGCCGATCAGGTCCGCGCGCGGCTGCAGGCGCAGGATGGTGGCCGATGCGGCCAATGCCGCCGATGTGCGCTGCGCGGCTGGGGCGCGTGCCGGCTGCGCCGGGCGCTCGACCGCCTCGGCCACGTCTTCCTGCGGCGTCGTGTCGCCAAACGCGGCCAGGCCCGCGGCAATCGCCAGCGCCACGCCCATCAGGATGTGACGCGGCTTCATCGCTGCACCTCCGGCGCATCCGCCATGTAGAGCGTCAGGCGCAGGCGCGCATCCACCTGGGCCTGGCCGATGCTGTCGCGCTTGAAGCTGATGTCGTCCAGCGAGGCAAACGGAATCGCGCGCAAGGCCAGCAGCGCGAAGCGCCACACCTGGCCATAGCTGCCCTGCACCGGCAGGTTGATCTGGTAGGTGTGCAGCTTGCCGTTGCGGTCGTAGCCGCTCTTGTACTCGCCCTGGCGCAGGGTCAGGCCGGTTTTGGCGGCGATGTCGAACAGGGTCCTGACCTGCCGCTCGGCGACGCGTTTCTCGCCCAGCGAGGCGTAGAACAGGGCCAGGTTGGCGTCGGCACTGGCGACCGGCTCGGCGCGCGGCGCGGGCGGCGGGGCGGCGGCGGCGCGGCGCGCCAGTTCGCGTTCCGCTTCGAGCGCTTCGCGCGCCGGCACCAGCCAGGCCAGCGCCGCGATGCCGCTCGCACCCAGCAGCAGCGCCGCCAGCAGCACCGGGCTGGTGGCGCGCAGGGCCAGGCGCAGGCGCAGCGCCAGCGAAGATACCTCCAGCCGCTTCATGGCGTACCCCACTGGGCATCGATCTGGAAGCGGATCGGCCGGTTCGGGTCCTGCTCGCCGATCTCGTGGCGCACCAGGGTGACGGCGCCGAACCATTTCTGCGTTTGCAGTTTTTCCACGTAAGCGATCATGTCGTCGCTGCCGCGCGCTTCGGCCGTGATGCGCAGCACGCGCTTGCGCGCATCGGGTTCCAGCGCCAGCAGCGCCACCGTGGCCGGCGTGGCCTCGCGCACGGCGTCGTGCAGCGCGCGCCAGGGCAGGTTCAACTGCATCACGGCGGCATTCACGGCCGTGGCCTGCTGCTCGCTGACGGGCGTATTCGTTTTCCCGGTGCGCTGGACCACCGGCTGCACCGGCGGCGCGCCGGCACGTGCGCGCAGGGCCGCCTGCAGCGCGTCGACTTCCTCGCGCGCCTCGCGGTAATCGAGCACATGCACCAGCGCCACGCCGCACACGACCAGTGCGGCCAGCAGCGGCCCCCACACGCCGGGCGGCGCCAGGAACAAGGCGCGGCGCAGGCCCGGCCGGGCGAAATCGAGACGCACGCGCTTCATGCCGGGCTCCCGGTACGGGCCAGGCGCACGGCGGCCGGCTGGCCGCTGCTGCCCTCGTCGTCGAGCAGGGTACAGCCGAACTTGAGGCGGCCCTCGTGGCTAGCCCAGCTGCGCGGTGCCGGCCCGCACACCTGTACCCGCTCGGGCCGCCCCACGCCCACCCGCAGCGCCTCGCGCGCCACATGGCTTTCCAGCCACTCGCGGTCGGCGCCGGGCGGCACCACGGCCGTGCGCAGCGCGGCCAGGGCGCGGCCGTCGTAGGCGGCCAGGGTCAGGACCTGCCCATGCACCAGGCCGAACCAGGCGCCGGGGCGGTGCTGGCGGCGCCAGGCGTTCATGGCGGCGACGAACTGCGGCACGATCTCGACCAGGTGGCAGCGCGCCTCGCGCGCCGCTTCCTCGAGCCCCTCGACCAGCGCCAGCGGCAGCGCGGCGGCCAGGAAGGGCCGCGTGGCCTGCCAGTCGGCGGCGATCTTCCAGCCGCCCGGCGGCGCGCCGAACAGGGCCTGGTAGCGCATGCTTGCAGCCGCCTCCAGGTCGGCCGGCCGGGCCGCGTTCGGCGGCGGCGCGACCTGCCACATGCGTACCAACTCGTCGGCCAGCACCACGCTCAGCGGCCAGCCGGCGACCTGCGCCCCGGCCAGCAGCGCGCGCAGCCCTTGCCGCAGCGATGCCGAATCGTGCGCATCGGCCAGGCGCGCCTCGGCCAGCACCGTCGCGCCGCGCCCGAACACGCGGCCGACGCGGACCAGGGCCAGGCTGTCGTGGCCCAGCCCCAGGCGCAGCGATTGTCCGGGCAGTCTAGGCATGCTGGGTCACCCGCTTGATTTCGTCGAGCGTGGTGGCGCCGCGCCGCACCAGGTCGAGCGCGGCCATGCGCAGGCTGCGCGTGCCGTTGGCGTGGGCGGCGGCCTTGATGCGCCGGATCGGCTGCTTGTCGACGATCAGCTCGCGGATCTCGTCGTTCAGGGTCAGGATCTCGGCGATCGAGCGGCGGCCCTTGTAGCCGGTGCCGCGGCAGTCGCCGCAGCCCTTGCCGCGCATGAACAGGTAGTCTTCGGCGGCCTCGCGCTCCAGGCGCGCCGCTACCAGCTCGTGGTCGGTGGGCGTGTAGCGCACCGCGCAGTGGGGGCAATTCATGCGCACCAGGCGCTGGGCCCAGATGCCGTTCAGGGCCGAGACAAAAGCGTAGGGGTCGATGCCCATGTGGGTGAAGCGCCCGAACACGTCGAACACGTTGTTGGCGTGGACCGTCGTCAGCACCAGGTGGCCGGTGAGCGCCGACTGCACTGCGATCTCGGCGGTCTCGCGGTCGCGGATCTCGCCGACCATGATCTTGTCGGGGTCGTGGCGCAGGATCGAGCGCAGGCCCTTCGCGAACGTGAGCCCCTTCTTCTCGTTCACCGGAATCTGCAGGATGCCGGGCAGCTGGTACTCGACCGGGTCTTCGATGGTGATGATCTTTTCGCGGCCATTGTGGATTTCGGTGAGCGCCGCGTACAGGGTCGTGGTCTTGCCCGAGCCGGTGGGCCCGGTCACCAGCAGCATGCCGTAGGCTTCCTGGGCCAGCATGCGCAGCGTGGCCAGCGAGGGCGCGTCGAAGCCCAGGGCTTCCAGCGTCAGCGCGCCATAGGCCTCGATCATGGCGCGCTTGTCCAGGATACGGATGACCGCGTCTTCGCCGTGGATGCTGGGCATGATCGAGACGCGCAAATCGATCTCGCGCCCGCCGGATTCGACGCGAAAGCTCCCGTCCTGCGGGATGCGGCGCTCGGCGATGTCGAGTTCGGCCAGCACTTTCAAACGCGAGATGATGTGCTCGGCCAGCTCGATGCCGCCGACCGAGGCCGCATGATCGAGCACGCCGTCCACGCGGTACTTCACCGCGATGCCGCTGGCCGTGCTTTCCAGGTGAATGTCGGAGGCGCCGGCCTTCAGGGCGTCGTAGAGCGTGGAATTGACCAGCTTGACGGCCGGGCTGCCGGCTTCCGATACCGAGGCGAACGACAGCACGGCGGCGGTCTTGCCGTCGCGCCGGGCATCGCCGCCGCTGGGCACGAGGGTATCGACCGCGCGCGCCGAGGCCTCCTGGCGCGACAAATAGGCCTGGATGTCGGACTGCAGCGCCAGGCGCAGGTGCAGCGGGGCGCGCGGCGTGGCGCCGGCCATGCTTGACAGCCAGGTCTGCTGGTCGAGGTCGAAGGGATCGGCGATCACGCCGGTGACCTGGCCGCCCGCGCCGCGCAGCAGCACGCAGTGGCGCGCCATGGCCTGGGCCAGCGGCAGCAAATCGAAGGCCGGCTCCTGGATCAGCATCTCGGCCGTTTCCATCACCGTCAAGCCGAAGGGTTCGGCCAGCGCCACCACCAGCTGGCGCGGTTCGAGGCCGCTGATGACTTCGAGCTCGGCCACGGGCGTACGGTGGGATAGGCGGCTTTGCGAGCGCGCACGCGCCAGCATGGCTGCATCGAGGGAGACCGCCGTACCGGACGCACTCACGACATATCCCCTGCGAGATCGAAGATCGGCATGTAGAGCAGCACCACGATGGCGCCCACCACCAGGCCGATGGCGGCCATCAGGAGCGGCTCGAAGGTGCGGGTAAAACGGTCGATCCAGCGGCTGATCTCGCCGTCGTAGAAAGCCGCGGATTGGGTGAGCATCGGACCCATGTCGCCGGTGCGTTCGCCCACGCGCAGCATGCGCAGCGAGATCGGCGTGGTCAGACCATGGGCCTCGAAGGCGTCCGACAGCGGGCGGCCCGATTCGATGGCCGCGCGCGCCTGCGCCAGCTGCTGGCGCAGCGTCGGCGAGACCATCGACTGCACGGTCTCGATGGCGTTGACGATGGTGATGCCGCCCTCGCTCAGCATGCCGAGCGTGAGATACAGGCGCGAGAGTTCGTAGATGCGGGCGCGCTCGCCGATGCCGGGCAGGCGCGCCAGCAGGCGCGTAATGCCGCCGCTCCTGAGCAGGCGGCGCGCACCCGCGATGGCCAGCGCCAGCAGCGCCAGCGCGCACAGCAGGATCGGCACGCCGTGGCTGGATGCGAACTGGCCCCATTCGAGCAGCAGCTGCGACATCCATGGCAGGTTGCGCCCGGCGCCCTGGTACACCTCGGCGAAGCGCGGCACCACGTAGCCGATCAAAAAGGCGCTGACGCCGCCGCCCACGCACAGCAGGATCACCGGGTAGATCGAGGCGCTGACGATCTTCGCGCGCACGGTGTCGATGCGCTGCTGGTAGTCGATGTAGCGCGCCAGCGCGCGCGGCAAGTCGCTGGTGCCTTCGGCGGCGCGCACGATGCCGACGTACAGCGGCGGGAACAGCGCCGGCTGGGCGGCGAGCACGCTGGAAAAGCGCTTGCCTTCGCGCAGGCCGGCGAGCAGGCGTTCGAGCACCACGCGCGCGGCCGGATTGGCTTCCTTTTCCAGCAGCGCTTCCAGGCCTTCGACAATGCCCAGGCCTGCATTCAGCAGCGCCAGCAGCTCCTGGCTGAACAGGACGATGGACAGCTTGCCGCCACGCGCGCGCCGCAGGCCGCCGCCGCCAGCCGGCTCGACCGCGCTGACGTGCAGGCCGCGCATTTCAACCTGGCGGCGCGCGTCGGCTTCGTCGAGCGCGTCGACGACGACGCTGGCGATCGACAGGTCGGGCGCGAGGGTGCGTACTGCAAACTGCATGAAGACCTGCCCGGGTGAGTGAGGTAGGAAAACGCGGGGCGGCGAACGCTCAGAGCGAGGAGATGTCGGCGTTGTCGCCGCTGCCGCCTGGCTGGCCGTCCTTGCCGAACGAGACAATCTCGTATTCTCCCTTGGCGCCGGGCGAACGGTATTGATATGGATGGCCCCACGGGTCTTGCGGCACGCCCTTCTTCAGGTAGGGACCGTTCCATTTGGCGCCGGCGCTGGCCGGGGCGGTCATCAGCGCGGCCAGGCCTTCCTCGCCGCTCGGGTAGCGGCCGACGTCGAGGCGGTAGGTGTCGAGCGACTTTTCGAAGGCGTCGATCTGGGCCTTGGCGATGGTCACTTCCGACTTGCCGAGCTGGGAAAAGTATTTCGGGCCGACGTAGGCCGCGAGCAGGCCGATGATCACGATCACCACCAGCAATTCGAGCAGGGTAAAGCCCGCTACGCGCTTGCGGCGGGTTCCAGCGAAGCTTGCTTCCGACATCCAGAACACTCCTGATTTGGCCCGGCGGCCGTACCTGTCCAGACTACCATGGCGCTATCTGCCAAGCAATTAAAAAGCGCACCCGGCAGGCGCCACGCGTGCGACTTTTTTTGCGTTCCTGTCACACGCCTGACACTTGCCTCAGGCAGGCAAGCCGGAGAGAAAAACTCAGGCGGCCGCTGCCGGACTCCAGCCGGGCGAATGCGCCTGCCCGAGCAGCGCGCATACCAGTTCGCCCAGGTCCGCGCCCAGGTGTTCGGACGCTGCCGCGGCGCCACCGTCGGCCGCGTTCGCCGCCAGCACGAAACGGCGGAAAGATGCCCAGTCCTTGCCCAGGTAAGCGACCAGGATGCGCGCCAGGTCGTACGAGAGCAGGTTGCCGTCGTCGATGCGCTGGAACGACCACCCCGACCAGAATTCCTGGATCTCGGCCGCGCCCCAGAATGCGCAATGCTTGTCGTGCATGTCACGGGCACTGAAGAGCGCTGGCTGCACCCCGGTCAGGCGCTGCTCGGTGTTCACGGCCAGGCCCTCGTTCAGCCAGAGCGGAATCGGCAGGTGGGCAAGGCAGCCGTGCGTCATTTCGTGGGCGATGACGGGCTCGATCGCACCCAGGTCGCGCCGCACCGTGACGAAGTGGCCGCAACCGCCATCGATGTACATGCCGCCGCTGCTTGCGAATTCGCCGCCGTCCGGATAGGCGTGCGAGACATAGCGGTAATAACTGTCCTCGTCGTCGAACACGACCAGGATGTCCTTGCCCTCGGGCGTCACCCGGGCGATGCCGTCGAGCGTGCGGACGACGCGCTTGCGCGTGCGTTCCATGAAGGCCAGTGTGGCATGGGCTACATGCTCTTCCACGGCGGCCAGCAACAGGCAGTTGTCGGACTCCAGCAGCCGGAAGCCGGCGCCGAGCGCGTCGCGCAGATGCAGCAGCCAGGCGCGCTCGAGCGCACGCCAGGCCGGGGCCTGTTCCTCCTGCGCGAGCGCATCGGCCCAGCGGCCGGCCGCCGCCCAATCCATGATGGGGTAGCCCTGCTGCAGCCGCCAGTGCGCGGCGATGCGAAACGCGGGTGCGGCGCCGCTCGCCACCTCGGAGGGCGCGGCCACGGCGTGCACGGCCGGCGCCTGTTCCCGTGCCGCAGCGGGGCCGGCGCTCGCCCCGAACAGCTTGCGGATGAGAGTCAGCATGCGGCCTGGCACGGCGCCACGGCAGGTCCGGGCATGGGGAAGGCGGCCAAGCGCTTACTGCGCGGACACGGCGTCGATCAGCTGGCAGGCGCCTGCGCGGCAGGCCGCCGCCGGCGGCGCGATGGCGCGGCAGTCGGACACCATGCCTGAACGCGAATTGCCCGCCTGCTGCTCGCTGCGGTAGCGGTCGGCCAGGGCCTGCAGGTCCGCGCCGGAGGTGGCGGCGCTCGACCAGGCCAGGTAGCTGGCCGGGCCGCCGCAGGGACGTGCGCCCACGGGCAGGACCTGGCATTGTTGGTCGGAGGTGCAGGCGGCCTTGCCGATGAGTCCGGTGATCTGCGCCAGCGTGTTGGTGGACGCCGGTGCGGAAGCGGCCGGCTGGGCAGTCTGCGGCGTGACCGGAGACGCGGCCGGAGACACGGCTGGCGCGTCGGCCCGGGTCGTGCAGGCCGCGCAGGCCAGCAATAAAAGAAGAACAAGTTTTCGCATCAGCTCATCATACGCTTGTCGCATGCGTGGTCAAGCCTGTCGGTGTGCCGGGCGCGAAGCACTACGGCGTGCCTGCCCTTCTCATTCTGCCCCACAGCGGATGTGGCATGAAAGCGACGCAGCGTCATGGGAGATACTCTGGTGCATCTATTATTTCTTATAGGATATTTCCCACAATCACCATTCATCTGCGCCTATCTTGATCTCTTTTCGCGTTCATTATCTTTTATCTTCGCTCATTTTTACGAAAATAAATTGATTCACGGAAAAATTAGCGGCTACAATCGTTTCATTCACTGACGAGCCTGCCTCTTCCACCATGACTACCCAACACATCCGCACCCTTTTCGCCGCTTCCCTGTTTGCCGTCTTCCTCAGCGCCTGCGGCGGCGCGGCGACCGACAACGCCGGCGCACCGATCCAGACCGCCGCTGTCACGGTATCCGCCAGCGCTGCCCCTGCCGCCGACCTTTCTGTCGATCCGGCCGCCGTCGGCCAGACCCCTGCCCCCGACTGCGCAGCCGACGGCTGCGCGGGCCTGCGCATCATCGACGGCAACGCCGAAGCCTTCCGCATCGACGCCATGCGCCGCGCGGCCCAGGACCAGGGCTAAGCGAGAGAGACAAGAAAAAGGCCCGCCCAGGCTGAGCCGGGCGGGCCTTTTTCATGCCGGCCCCATGCCGGCAGCGAGCATCAGGACTTAGCGCATGCGGCGCTGGCGCATCGTCCAGCCCAGCAGCATCAGGCCAGCCAGCAGCATGGCCATCGAGGCCGGCTCCGGCACTTCGGCCACGCGCGCCACGCCGTCCGCAGCCGTTACCGTCACGCCGCTGCCCGGCAGCAGGTCGAACTGCACCAGGTTGCCTTCCGCGCCCAGGTAGGTGTCGAAGAACTCGTCGTACAGCGCCACGCCCAGGGTCATGCCGTCGCCTTCGGCGGCGAAGTCGAACATCACGTTGAAGCGGAAGATGCCGCCCAGGGTCACGGTCTGCAGGTAGTCGTTGAAGAAGACCGAGTTACCGAGCAGGATGCCGGTCTCGCGGTCGCCGCTGGCGTCGCCTTCGAGCACGAAGTCGCCGTAGTTGCCGCTGAAGTTGCTCAGGTAGGCGGTCGCGGCCCCGGCGGTTTCCAGGCCGCCGAAGAAGAAGTCGAGCTGGCCGATGCCGCTCAGGCCTTCGGTGTCGATCGTGACCTGGTAGGTCGGGCCGGCCGAGGCGGCGCCGGCGCCGGTGACCAGCATCAGGGCCAGCATGGCGCGGGCGAACAGGTTTTTTAGGTTAAACATGGTTCAGTTCCTTAGTCTTAGAAAGAGCCCGAGAGCAGCTTGGCGTTGTAGCCGATGCCGGCTTTCGACGGATTGGTGAAGGTGGTAGTCACGGTGACCGAGGCGCCCGGCGCCAGCGTGGTGTTCGCCAGCGTCAGGTAAGGCGCGCCGTCGACCATGCCGCTCTTGTTGTCGAGCGTGACGCCGCTTGGCAAGCCCTGCAGTACCAGGTGCAGCGGGCCGGTGATCGCCGCGCCGGACGTGTTCTTGACCGTCACGGTGCCGCTGTACTTGCCCCCGACACGGCCCAGGGTGATGCCCGACTTGGTGATCGCCACCGCTGCCGTGACGTCGGCGTAGGTCGGCGCCAGGTTCAGGCTGACCACCACCGGGTCGTGGTCCGAGGCGCGGTAGGCGTTCTTCACGTACGGGTCCTCGGCGGTGTCGTTCAGGTTGTAGTCGATCGCTTCCGGCTCGTCGGCGTTGTTGTGCCATTCGGTCACGCCTGCCACTTGCCCCGAGAGACTCGCGCTGGCCAGCGCGTGGTCCAGGTAGCCGCTTTCGGCGCCGAACACGTACGAGTAAGGAATGCCGACCGGACGCACGAAGCGCTCGATCTCGTTGACGTAGCCGGCCGCGTTCAGCAGGCGGATCGGGTCTTCGTGGCCATAGGCGTTCATGTCGCCCACTACCAGGATGTCGGCGTCGTTGGCGGCGCCTGCCACCTGCGGCAGGAAGTAGTCGCGCAGGCGCGCGGCCTGTTCGACGCGGGTGGCGTTCCAGCAGCCCTGGCCGTCGCCGCTGTCGGTGTTGCCGGCGCCGCCGCCACAGCTGCCCTTCGACTTCAGGTGGTTCACGACCAGCGAGAACTTGCCGCCGTTCGTGGCCTTGAAGGTTTGCGCCATCGGCGGACGGTTGTTGACGGCGTCGCCATCCGACAGCGCATTGCCCACCAGGCTGACCGCGCCCGGCTTGTAGATCATGGCCACGCGGATCGCATCGGTGCCGGTCGTGGCCGGCTTCGGCACGACGGCGTAGGTGCCGGCGCCGAGTTTCGCATTCAGCTGCTCGACCAGGTAGGAGGCGGCGGTGTCGCCGTTGTTCTGGATTTCCATCAGGCCGACGACGTCGGCATTGATGGCGCCCAGCGATTCGACGATCTTGTCGCGCTGGCGCACGAATTCAGCCAGGTTGTCGGCGCCGCGGCAGTTCGAGGCGCGCGTGGTGCCGCCGACCGTGCAGCCCTGGCCGCTGCGGCCCCAGGCATCGCCGCCATTGGTAAAGGTAGTGAAGAAGTTCAGCACGTTGGCGCTGGCCACTTTCACGTTACCCGCGGCGACGACCGGCGCCGGGGTGCGCTCGTTGGTGCGCGAGAAGGTCGGGGCCACGGTCGGCTGCAGCTTGAAGGCCGCACCGCCGCCGCCCTGGGCGCCGAAGTCGATCACGCCCGTCAGGTCGGTGACGGTGTCGCCGCTGCGCACGGTACCGTCAGCGGCAAGATAAGGAATCGTGGCTGGCGTCGTGAAGATGTTGTCGTCGAGGACGATCACGTTTGCCGCGTTGTACTGGGCCAGCGCACGCGCTTCCGGCGAACCTGCCGGATAGCGGTTGGTCGGGATTTCGCGGCGGCCGTTCGACAGCACCAGTTCGCCACGGTCGCCCAGGTAGGCGTTGCCGTTCACCGTCAGCGCATTCGTGAAGCGCACCAGCATGCCCTCCACGCGTGCCAGGTCGGTCGGCAGTTCGATGTTGGTCGGGGCGATGCTGTAGCCGGCGCCCAGCCTGGTGGTGGCGGTCAGGTCTTTGAATTCGGTGTAGGAACGCGTTGCGCCGCTCGGCGTGTATTCGGTGACGGTGCCGGTGATGCGCACCAGGTCGCCGACGTTCACGCCGGTGTTGCTGCTGAAGACGAAGATGCCGTCCGAGGTGGCCGGGTCGCCGTCGCCGTTCTGGTCCTGGATGAAGTAGCCGCTGCCCACTTTATGGGTCACGACGCCTTGCGTGGTCTGGACGGTGTTGTTGTAGGCGCTCTTCGGGTTCGGCCCCTGGATTTGCGGGATGGTCAATTGGCCGGCCACGCTCACGGCCACGCTGCAGCTGGCATCCTGGCCATCGTTGTTGGCGAAGGTGATCGTCAGCGGGTAGTTGCCGGCGGCGAGGGATGGATCGATGCTGAGGGTGGCATTCGCCGTACCGCCGGCCGCGCCGGCCGGGGTGAAGCCGGTGATGCTGATGCCGGGCACGGCGCCCGAGGCGATGACGGCGCTGTTGACGATGCTGTCGCGGTCGCTGGCCGACAGCGCGGCGCTCGTGCCGCGGCCGAATTCGACCTGCACGCCGGCCGGGCAGCTCAGCACGATCGGGTAGGCCACCGGACCGCCGCCACCGGCGCAGGCATTGAGCGGCGAGCTGGTACGGCGCGGGCCCGTAACCGGCGCGGCGCTGAAGTCGCTGCCGTTGTCGTCGGTGTCGATGCAGCCGAGTTCGCCGCGCTGGATGGAATTCGCGGTCGACGGCGCCGGGGCCACGTTGCCCTCGAAGCGATTCGCGGTACCGAAGCCGACCAGGTCGATCACGGCTTCGCCTTCGGCGGTGGTCATGGCCTTGGCCACGCTGGCCAGCGCCACCTTGCCGGTGGTGGCCGACAGCGCCAGGCCGCTCGTGGCGTCGCCCTGGCCGACGTCGGTGCCGGTGCTGGCCGCTTGTGCCGTGACGAGGTAGTACTGGCCCGGCTGCAGGACGGTGTCGGTCAAGGCAATCGCCTGCCAGGTGCTGCCCGTCGCCGACTGGTATTGCACGCTCCAGCCTTTCAGGCTGACCGGGGCGCTGCTGCGGTTGAACAGTTCGACGAAGTCCTTGTTCCAGAGCGCGCCGTTGCTGCCGGCGCCGCCGTAGTACTGGCTGATGACCACATCGGCCGGAGCGGCCAGGGCCGGCGCCGACAGGCCGCTTAATAATCCGGCCAACGAGGCGGCCAGGACAGTCAAGCGGCCGGCTGGGTTATTCCTTGCAACGTGCATTTTCATGGGCATCCTGGGGTGTGGTGGAAAAGCAAAGTGTTCTTGTCTTTACTTCTAATCATTTTATTATCAGAAACGATAATAAAACCACAATTTGACAAGATAATGACAAGCAATCTCCACCCCGGTGCGCGGATGAGGTATCCCGACAACAGATGCACGGATTTTGCGCAGCCGCCGAGCCTGCGCGCGCAATGGCGGCGCATCAGCGCCGCCGGTAGGGCGCGGCCAGCGGCTCGCCGATGAACAGGCCCTGGGCCGGCCAGGCCACGCTTTTCCAGTAGGCCTCGATGACGCTGTCGCCGTGCAGGTAATGGCGCAGCAGCACGGCCGGGTTCGGGAACTTCTGCCAGTGGCTGCAGGGCTCGCTGACGGTGCCGTAGCTGGCGGTGGCGCCGGCCTCCAGCCAGCGCAGGCTGCTCATCTGCCTGTTTCCCAGCAAATCACCGCCGTAGGACGTCAGGTGGTCGGCCAGGGCGCCGGGCAGGAAATGCAGGGTATCGAGCTTGTCGACGCTGGCCTTGCCGAGCTGGTAGACCATCACGTCCTGCGCGTTTTCCAGCGCCTCGGCCTGGAGGCGCCGGATGTCGAGCTGTTTCGCGCCGATGCGGCCGGCCGGCGGGAAGAAGGCGGCGCGGCTGTTGCGCGCGGCCTCGCCCGTGGTGAGGTAATAGGCGCTCGCCGGCACCGGGCGAAAGCCGCTGGTCACGCCGCGGTCGATCAGCGCCCTGGCCGCCGTCACCGATTCCGTCGGAAGCAGCATGGACAGGCGCATGCCGTGGCCGGTGAATGGACGCTGCCCGCCGGGCGCATTGAACCAGGCGCTGGGCTGGCCGGCGGCGCAGGTGTCGCGACACAGGGCGGCGTCGAAGCCGAGGGTGTAGGCGCCGGTGATGCTGTTGCAGGCCACGGCATACGGCGCGGTCCAGACCATCAGCACGGCCTGGATGCCGGGGCCGAGCTGGCGGTCGATGTCCTCCTTCAGCAAGCGGAAGCGCGCCGGCTCCAGGCTGTGCGGCTTGCCTGGGATGTGGACGTGCACCACGTTCTCGGCCGGAATGCCGCGCCGCTCGCGGTAGTAGGCGGCCACGGCAATGCTGGCGGGGTCGGCATCATTCACCACGATGGCCAGCTGCGCCGGTCCGAGCGCACCGCTGTCCATCACAGAACCATGCGCAGATACCTGCGCAGGCGCCTGCGCAGGTATCTGCGCCAACGCGGCGCCATGCAGGGCCAGGAAAGGCAGGAGCCGCGCCGCGCGCAGGAGCCGGGCCATGGGCCGGCCGTCAGGCGGGGCGTATCGGGCAGCGCCGGCCCGCCGGCTGCCCTCGGCGCGCACCCAGCCCCAGGCCGAGCAGGCCCAAGCCTGCCGCCAGCATCGCCGCCTGCGCCGGTTCGGGGATCGGCGACACGGCGTAGATCTCGAGCGCGTCGATGCGCAGGAAGCGGCCGCCGACGCTGCCGTCGACAATGCTCTGCCCTTCCCCGTCCGGATCACCGTAGCTCAGGCGCCAGGAAAAGGCGGTGTCGAGCCGGTCGTTGACGAACAAATCGGCGCCGGCGCCGAAGGTCGGCCCCTGGTCGGGCGCATTGAAGGTCTGGAAGGAACCCTGGCTGGGCAGCTCGAAGCTCGTCGGCACCTGGCGGTAGACGGCCGGCTCGGTGAGGTTGAAGATGAAGGCGGTGCGCTGGAAGTCGCGCGGGGTGACGTTCCAGCCGCCGTCGAATTCCCAGCTCTGCGGGTTGTAGCCGCCGACCAGCCAGCTGTTGTTGGCAGGGTCGCTCACGCGCAGCAGCGTGAAGGTGTCGCCGCGGCCGTCGGCGGCGGCGTGGAAGTCGAGCGAATCGTCGCCCGGCTGGCGCGTGTAGAGGTTGGCAAAGACCTGGTCGCCGGCGCCGAGCCAGCGTTCGAGCTGGCCTTCGAGCAGGGGATCGAGCGGCGGCGCCCCGGTTTGCGCGGCTGCCTGCGGCGCTGCCGAGGACAAGGCCAGCGCGAGCGCGCCGGCGGCAAATAGCGTCTTCATGATCACTCCCGAGAGGATGCACTGACCGGGGCATTGTATGCCTGACCGTGGGAGGCTCTCACACTGTTGACTTAAGGATGTTGCGCTCTTCGCCAAAAATGAAAAACGGGCCTCGCGGCCCGTTTCTGCTCTACAAAAAACGCCCTTACGAACGCTGGTAGATATCCTCGAAGCGGACGATGTCGTCCTCGCCGAGATAACTGCCCGACTGCACCTCGATGATGTGCAGCGGCAGCTTGCCCGGGTTTTCCAGGCGGTGGTTCATGCCGATCGGGATATAGGTCGATTCGTTTTCCGACAGCAGGCTGACCTTGTCTCCGCAGGTGACGCGCGCGGTGCCCGACACGACCACCCAGTGCTCGGCGCGGTGGTGGTGCATCTGCAGCGACAGCTTCTCGCCCGGCTTGACGGTGATGCGCTTGACCTGGAAACGGTCGCCGGCATCGATGCCCTCGTAGTGGCCCCAAGGGCGGTACACGCGGGTGTGGTGCAGGTGCTCGGTGCGCTCTTTCGACTTCAGGTGGTCGACCACCTGCTTGACGCGCTGGACCTGGTCCTTGTGCGCGACCAGCACCGCGTCTTCGGTCTCGACGACCACGATGTCCTCGACGCCGACCACGGCCACGATGCGGCTTTCGGCGCGCACCAGGGAGTTCTTCACGCCGTCGAGGTAGACGTCGCCGCGCTGGGCGTTGCCGTTCTCGTCGTGCGGCTGCACTTCCCACAGGGCCGACCAGGAACCGACGTCGCTCCAGCCGATGTCGGCCGGCACCACGACGGCGTCATGGGTGTGTTCCATCACCGCGTAGTCGATCGAATCCGATGGGCAAGCCGTGAAGGCGGCGTCGTCGAGACGGCAGAAGTCGAGGTCGCGGTAACCGTTGTGCACCGCCTTGTCGGCGGCGTCGGCGATTTCCGGCGCGAACTTGGCCAGCTCGGACAGATAGCGCTCGGCGGCGAACATGAACATGCCGCTGTTCCAGTAGTAGCCGCCGTCGGCCAGGAAAGCCTGGGCCGTGGCCAGGTCCGGCTTCTCGACGAAGCGTTCGACCGCGTAGCAATCGGCGCAGTTGGCCAGCGCGGCGCCGCGGCGGATGTAGCCGTAGCCGGTTTCAGGCGACTTCGGCACGATGCCGAAGGTGGCCAGGCCGCCGCCCTGCACCATGCTGGCCGCGCGCAGCACGGCCTCCTTGAAGGCTTCGCGGTTCTCGATCACGTGGTCGGCCGGCAGCACCAGCATGACCGCTTCCGGATCGACCGATTTCAGGAAATGCGCCGCGGCGGCGACGGCCGGCGCGGTGTTGCGGCCGACCGGCTCGAGCAGGATCCCCAGCGGCTTGATGCCTGCCGCGCGCAGCTGTTCGGCCACCATGAAGCGGTGGTCGTTGCCACACACGACGAGCGGCGCCATCAGACCAGGCAAGCCGGAAACGCGCAACGCGGTTTCCTGCAGCATGGTCTTGTCCGCAACCAGCGGCAGCAGCTGCTTCGGCAGCACGGCGCGCGACAAGGGCCACAGACGGGTACCGGCGCCGCCGGAGAGGATCACTGGGTAAATCTTCATGCGTTCGCTTTCTCTAGATTATTACTTTTCTGACTTGCGATTTCCTTGCGGCTGCTGCGCCGGCGGTCACGCGCATTCAGCCATTCTTCGGAACCGTACTCCGACGCGTGCTTCATTTCTCCGGCGCGGTCGACACTATATTCCTTAAAGACTATCATTTCATGCAACGTTACATCATGCAACACGCGAGTATATTCAAATAATACACTTCGCACAATCTCCGCCCCTTCGCAGATGTGGCTGCCATGTCCGATCCAGGTCGGACCGACAATATGGGCGCCGGCTTCGATGCGCACACCCGAGCCGATGTACACCGGCCCTTCGATTTTCGTGCCGCCGCTCCAGTCGATGCTGGTGTTCAGGCCGGTCCAGATGCCCGGCTCGATCTGGATACCCGGCACGTCCATGTGGTTCACTTCGCCGGTCAGCACGGTCTGCAGCACTTCCCAGTAGTCGCTCATGGTGCCGATGTCGAGCCAGTTGAACGGGCGCGTCTGGGCATAGAACGGCAGGCCGCGTTCGGCCAGCAGCGGGAACAGCTCGGAGCCGATGTCGAACGGCACGCCGGCCGGGATCAGGTCGATCACTTCCGGCTCGAAGATGTAGATGCCGGTGCTGATGTAGTTCGACAACGCTTCTTCCTGGCTCGGCTTTTCCTGGAACTGCTTGATGCGCCCTTCTTCGTCGGTGACGACCACGCCGTACGACGAGACCTTGTCCCACGGGACTTCCTTGGTGATGACAGAGGCCATCGCGCCCTTGCGGCGGTGTTCCAGCAGGGCCGCCTTCAGGTCGAGGTCGATCAGGGCGTCGCCGCACAGCACGATGGTGGTGTCGTCGAAGAAGCCGCCGAATTCCTGGATCTTCTTCATGCCGCCGGCCGAGCCGATCGGCTCCGGCACGACCGTGCCGTCGTCGGTCATGTAGCCTTCGAAGGAATAGCCGATCTGCACGCCGAACTGCTCGCCTTCGCCGAAATACTCTTCGATCTTTTCGTGCAGCCAGCTGACGTTGACCATGATCTCGGTGATGCCGTGCTTCTTCAGGTGCTCGACCAGGTAAGCCATGACCGGCTTGCCGAGCAGCGGAATCATCGGTTTCGGAAGATCGTAGGTGAGCGGGCGTACGCGGGTGCCCTTGCCTGCCGCGAGAATCATTGCTTTCATTGAAGCTTCCTCATTGTATGGGGTGTTGAGCGGTCGGACTGTCAAACTTTGTCTGGATTCTTTTACCGTTTGTCGCCCGACCGCATGGGTTTTCCGTGGTTTGCAACGTGGTTGAAGACTATCTGGAAGGCGTCATGCCTTGCCGTTGACGGTCTGGTAGTGCCAGGTGTCGGCGCACATCTGGGCCACGTCGCGCGTGGCTTCCCAGCCAAGCTCGTCGCGTGCGCGCGCCGGGTCGGCATAGCACTTGGCGATGTCGCCCGGACGGCGGTCGACGATCTGGTAGGGAATCGGACGGCCGCAGGCTTTCTCGAACGCGGCCACCATTTCCAGCACACTGTTGCCGCGGCCGGTGCCGAGGTTATAGGTCAGCAGGCCCGGCGCCTTGGCCAGCTTTTCCAGGGTCTTCACGTGGCCGATCGACAAATCCACCACGTGGATGTAGTCGCGCATGCCGGTGCCGTCCGGGGTCGGGTAGTCGCCGCCGTAGACCGACAGCTTTTCGCGCTGGCCGGTCGCCACCTGGGCGATGTAGGGCACCAGGTTGTTCGGGATGCCGGAAGGCTCCTCGCCGATCAGGCCGCTTTCGTGGGCGCCGACCGGGTTGAAGTAGCGCAGCAGCGCGATATGCCAGTCCGGCTCGGCCTTGATCAGGTCGCGCAGGATGTCTTCGATCATCAGCTTGCTGCGGCCGTAGGGAT
This sequence comes from Massilia sp. IC2-278, assembly GCF_020708045.1. Classification (GTDB taxonomy): domain Bacteria; phylum Pseudomonadota; class Gammaproteobacteria; order Burkholderiales; family Burkholderiaceae_D; genus Telluria. The sequence continues at coordinate 86,306 of NZ_JAJFES010000011.1, read as the reverse complement.
TGGTGGCCGAGAGCGGGAAGTCTTCCAGGATCGGCACCGAGGCCGGGTCGCCGTAAACGGTCGCCGAGCTGGAAAACACCAGGGTCTTGACGCCGAACTTGGCCATGGTTTCGAACAGCACCACGCTGCCCGAGACGTTGTTGTCGTAGTAGCGCAGCGGCTGCGCCACCGATTCGCCGACGGCTTTCAGGCCGGCGAAGTGGACCACGGCGTCGACCTTGTGGGCGGCAAACACCGCTTCCATGGCCGCGCGGTCGCGGATGTCGGCTTCGACCAGATCGAAAGGCTTGCCGGTGATCTTTTGCACACGCTCTTGCACCGAGCGCTGGGCATTCGAGAGATTGTCGACCACGACCACGTCGTACCCGGCATGTTGCAACTCGACGACGGTGTGGGAACCGATGTAGCCCACGCCGCCCGTAACCAGAATCTTCATTGTCGTCACTCTCTGTGTGTACTTTGATGCACTATCAATACGCGCCTGTTTCGGCGCTCCAGGACGGCGCCATGCCGTCCCCCCTTGTTCTTTCGGCAGCGGCTTTCTGTGGCCGCCTTCCCCTATCGTTCACTTTCCCTTGCGCGCACTTACCACAGCTTGCGTCGCACCTTGCATCACATCTTGCGTCCGGCCGCTTCCTTGATGAACAGCCAGATGAACGCCATGTCGTCGATAAAGTAACGGCGGAACATGCGGCGCGGCTCCTGCAGGAAGCGGAAGAACCACTCCAGGCCGGCCCGCTGCATCCAGCGCGGCGCGCGCCTTACCCGTCCGATCGCCACGTCGAAGGTCCCGCCCACGCCCATGGCGAACGGAATCCGCATCTCGGCCTGCCAGCGGCCGAGAAATTGTTCTTTCTTGGGCGAGCTGATCGCCACGAACAGCAGGTCGGCGCCGCTGGCGCGCACCTGTTCGGCTACCTGGTCTTCCTCGTCGACGCGCCAGTAACCGTTGCGCCAGCCGGCGATCGCCAGGTCGGGATAACGGCGGCGGTAGGTATCGGCCACGGCCGACACCACTTCCTCGCGCGCACCGAGCAGGAATACGCGCCAGCCCTTTTCGCCGGCACGCCGCATCAGGGCCTCGAACAAATCGATGCCGGCCACCCGCTCCTTCAGCGGCTTACCCAGCAGGCGCGCCGCCCAGACCACCGGCATGCCGTCGGCATTCACCAGCGCGCAGTCGTTGACGATGCGGCGCAACCCGGGATCGCGGCTGGCCTTGACCAGCTTGTCGACATTCACCACCACGTGCTGATGGGGCTGGCCGGAGCGGATGAATTCCTCGATGCGCACGAGGGTTTCCTCCATCGACAAATTGTCGATCCTGCAGCCCATCATCGTGATGGAAGGTGTCATCCCAGCCTCATCCCAACTCTTTGGCGAGAATGGCGACGATGCGTTCGGCGGCCTTGCCGTCCCACAGTTGCGGGCGGCGGCCCTGCTTGCCTTCGCCGCGCAAGACCTTGCGCGCTTCCAGCAGGATCTTGTCCGGGTCGGTGCCGGCCAGCACATTCGAGCCTTCGTCCACCGTCACCGGGCGTTCCGTGTTTTCGCGGATGGTCACGCAGGGCACGCCCAGGGCCGTGGTTTCTTCCTGCAGGCCGCCGGAGTCGGTGAGCACCACGGCCGCGTCTTTCCAGAGGTTCAGGAAGGCCATGTAGGCTTGCGGGCCGGCCAGGGTGACGTTCGGGCCGAGGTCGATGCCGAACTTCTCGATGTTCGCGCGGGTGCGCGGGTGCACCGGGAAGATCAGCGGCAGTTCCTGCGCGATTTCCTTCAGGGCGCCGGCGATGCGGGCAAAGGTGTCCGGCTCGTCGACGTTGCTCGGGCGGTGCATGGTGACCACGCCGTAGCGGCCGCCATTTTCCTGGCTTGCTGCCTTGAAGGCGGCGGTCTCGAAGCCCGAGGTGTCGGCGCGGGTGAGCTTGTCGGCCTGGTACAGCACGTTGTCGACCATCACGTGGCCGACGTAGTGCACGGCAGAGTCGGGCTTGCCTTCGCGGCGCAGGTGCTCGACGGCGGCCGGCTCGGTGGCGAAGAACCAGTCCGAGATGCTGTCGGTGACGAGGCGGTTGATTTCTTCCGGCATCGACATGTCGCCGCTGCGCAGGCCGGCCTCGACGTGGGCCACCGGGATGTTCAGTTTCTTGGCGACGATCGAACAGGCCAGCGTGGAATTCACGTCGCCCACCACCAGCACGGCGGCCGGGCGCTCGGCCACGCAGAGTTCCTCGAAGCCGACCATGATTTTCGCCGTCTGCTGGGCATGGCTGCCGCCGCCGGCGGCCATGAACACGTCCGGCTGGGGAATGCCGAGTTCCTCGAAGAAGACGTCGTTCATCTCGCGGTCGTAGTGCTGGCCGGTGTGGATGATCTTGAACGTCAGCTTGTCCTGCGCCTGCAATGCGCGCACGATCGGCGCGATTTTCATGAAGTTCGGGCGTGCGCCCGCGACCAGGTAAATGAGCATGTTTGGACGATCCTGCACTGTAGTAATTATAGAAACGGTATTGATGAGAACTTAAACGTATAAAACTTAACAGGTTTGAAACTAATTAGAAAAACGTTATTGTAAACCTGCACTCGACAGGAACGGCGGACGATACGGTGCTGATGCGCAGCACGTCGCACGGCTCTTTCGATTCGTAGCAGCGCGAATACCAGCCCAGCGGCGGGTTTTCGGCGCCGCGCACCAGTTCCAGCTTCAAATCGGCGCCGCTGGCCTGCATCTGCAGGGCAAAGCGCTTGCCGCGCACGTGCAGGCCGGTGCTGGTCAGGCGTACGTTCAGTTCCGGTGCGAAGTGCCAGAACAGCTCCATTGGATGCGGCCGCTTGCCGGCCACTTCGTCGCGCACGGTGAGCGTGGAGCTGGCGGCATCGAAACGCACGCTGCGCACGTGGCGCACCGGGTCCGCCAGGCGCGCGTAACCGTCGTGCGAGCCGCGGAAATCGAATTCGTGGGGCGAGGTCGGCATGCGCTCGATGCTGGCGCGCGCTTTTCTCAGCCACAGGAAGCGCCCGCCCGAGACCGACTGATCGCGGCCGTCGATGCGCACCGTGTTGTGGGCCGAGGTCCCACGGAAGTAGTCGCGCCACTTCTGGTCTTGCCAGTAAGAATAGGTGCCGGGATCGACCAGCACCTCTTCCCCTGCCACCGACAGCGTCATCGACAGGGCGTCGGCGTGGCCGTGGGCGGCGATGCCGAGGTAGCCGAGCGGGCCGCAGTCGAGCATGCCCTTGATTTCGTCGGGCGCGCCGAAGTGCGAACCGAACAGGAAGTAGCCGCCGTCGGGGAAGGCCCAGCCGGTGTCCGGCTCGTGGGCGTCGGCGTCGGGACGGCGCCCGGGCAGCGCGTGCAGCAGCCAGCGCACGCCGGGGTGGTTGTCGGGGGCGGCGCCGAACACGGTATCGCCCAGCGCCAGCAGTTGCGCGGCGCGGTCGCTGCCGGCGGCGTCGAGGCGGAACACGATGCCGTCGTCGGCGTCGCCCACCATCGGCACGTGGCCGCCGACGTCGCGCACCGAGCGCAGGAAGCGCAGCGCGCGCTGCAGCACGCCCCAGTAGTTGCGCGAGAACGGCACGCCGGTTGCCTGCCCCACCAGGCCGGCCACGAACAGGAATTCGGCCGAGAACACGTGGTAGGCAAAGGCCTGTTCCTTGTTGACGCCGTCGAGCGAGTATTGCAGGCGCGATTGCTGCTCGAGCTCGCGCCGCGCCTGCTCCATCCAGGCGCCGGATTCCTTCCAGCAAGGCCAGACCGAGGCGCCGACGAACAGGCCGGTGAGTTCGCCGATCAGGTGGTTGTTGGCCGAGGAATGGCGCGACAAATTGCGCGCGATCGTGCGGCAGTGGGCGTGGATGCTGTCGAGCCAGTCGGCGCGCAGGCGTCCGCCGGATTCGCCGGCGAACAGGCTGCTGGACTCGCCGCCCACCAGTTGCCACAGCAAGGCCCAGTTGACCAGGCGGATGCCCATTTCGAGCGGGCTGGTCCAGTTGGGGCCGGTGAGCGGCGGGCACTGGTCGAGCCAGCTGCGCAGCTGCTGCTCGAGCGCGTGCAGCCAGCGCACCTCGCCCGACACGCTCCAGGCCTGGGCCAGGCGCACCAGGTGCAGGTGGCGGTTCAGTTCCCAGACGTGCTTGATGTCGCCGACCAGTTCCTGCTTGTCGATGGCGATGTCGCCCGAGAATACCGCAGGGCCGGTGATGCCGCTGTCGGGGTCGCGGTTCCAGACGGTGGGCACGCCGACGTCGAAGCTGCGGTCGGCAAACAGCACCACGTGGCCGGCGCAGACGCGGTCGGCTTCGGCCAGCAGGGCCTCGATCTGGACTGGATCGAGCGCCGGGGCGCCGTGGACGTCGAAGGTGCGGGCGCGCGGCATGGGCGCGGGCGCGGCCCGGTGGGCGGCGCCCCGGCTCATCCTTGTGCGCGCTGCCTGGCGCACCCGGTAGCCGATCTCGGCCACCGACATGCAGCGCAAACGGTTGACCAGCCAAACCATGCGTACTGTTGCGTTCATCGCGTCCCCGCCAAATCGTTGTAGATCGCGGCCAGGCGGCCGCAGACTGCCTGTGTCGAATACTGCGCTTCCACTGTCTTGCGTGCGCTGGCGCCGAGCCGGCTGCGCAGGCCCTCGTCCTCGAGCAGGCGCGCGAGGGCGCAAGCCAGGGCGGCGCCGTCGCGCGGCGGCACCAGCAGGCCATTCTCGCCGTCGCGCACCAGTTCCGGAATGCCGCCCACGCTGCTGGCCACCACCGCCTTGCCGGCCGCCATCGCTTCCAGCACCGCCATCGGCAAGCCCTCGGCATGCGAAGGCAGGCAGAACACGCTGGCGCGCGCCAGTTCGGCGTCGCGCGCGGCGGCGTCCAGCCAGCCGGGCAGGTCGATGCGCGCCGCGATACCGCGCCGTTCGGCGTCGCGCCGGAATCCTTCCAGGTCGCCGCTGCCGCCCATCACCAGGCGCAGCTGCGGAAAACGCGGCGCCAGTTGCGCAACGGCGTCCAGCAGCTCGGCCGTGCCCTTGGCGGCTTCGAGCCGGCCGAGGAACAGGATACGGCCGGGGACGGCGGCGTGCGAATCTGCCGGGTCTGCCAAGCTTGCCGGGGCGGTGGCGCTTGCCGGAGGCAGGGGCACCGCGTTCGGCACCACGGCCACGCGCGCCTTGGGCGCGAAGCCTTCGAGAAAGGCGGCCCAGCTGTCGGACAGGGCGATGACGAGCGAGCTGCGTTCGAGGGTATGGCGGATCCAGCGCCGCATCAGGGCGCCGGAGCGCTCCAGTGCGTATTCGCGGAAGGTGCCGCCATGCAGGTGGAAAATGGTCTTGCAGCCGCTGGCGCGCGCCAGCAGCAGCACCAGCGACTTACGCACGAAACTGGCTCCCGAGGAAGCATGGGCGTGGACGATGGCCGGACGCCGCAGCAGGCAGGCCGCCAGCGTGGCCCCGAGGCCGGCGCTGGCGTGGCACAGCTTGGCCAGGGTGCCGCCCTCGCGGTGGGTGCTGACGTAGCGCACCGCCTCGCGTTCGAACAGGCCGCCGGCACGCAGTACCGACAATACCGCTGCCACCCCACCCCGCCCGTCGAGGGCCGTGCCGACCATCAGGATGCGCGGCGCGCGCGCTTTCATGCGCAGGCTCCGGCAGGCGTTGGCAACAATCTGGTGCGAGGGAAGTGGTTCACGTTTCTTAATAAAGGTACAATATTTCGATCATACATCAAGAATTTCCCCTCCCGCGCACGGTTCGCCACAGAATTCACATTTCAAAAGCAATAAATTCGTACTTGCCGTTCGGCCCGCGCGGGATCGCCGCAACCCGCTCCACGCCTGCCTCCACGCCGGGTACACGCAGGAAGAATTTGTCCAGCAGGGCCGCTTCGTCGGCCGCGCCGAAGGCCTCGGTGGCGACCACGCGCAGCACGAAGCGGGCGTCGCCGCGATACAACACCTGGCCCTCAAGCAGGCCGCGTTCATGGCCCTGGAACACGCGGTCGAGGCGGGCAATGACCCGGCCGTCGGGCAGGGTCACGGTGCGTTCCTGGCGCCCGATGACGGCTTTCACGGTGGGAAAGACCCGGCCGCAGGCGCAGGGCCGGCCATTCCCGGGCACGACGCGGTCGCCGGTGCGGTAGCGCACCAGGGGCATGGCCGCATTGTTCAGCGTGGTGCCGATCAGTTCGCAGCTGCCGTCCTCGCCTTCCAGCAATTCGACGGCGCCGTAATCGGTCAGCACGTGGTAGTTGCCGCGCTCGCAGCTGCCGATCGCCGCCACCCGTTCGGCCTGGCCGTACCAGTCGTAGACCGGCACGCCGAAGGCGGTTTCGACGGACGCGCGCACTTCCGGCTCCAGGGTTTCCGACGACGTCAGCACGCCGCGCAGGGCCCGGCCCCGGTAGCGCTGCCCGGCCGCGTTCAGCCAGGCAGCGAGAGTGCCGACCGAGGACGGGTAGGCGTGGATGACCACCGGGTCGTGCCGCTCGAGCGCGCCGACATAGGCGCCGATGGTGGCGTTCGACAAATGGTAGGACGACATCATGAGTATCTTGCCGAAGCGGTCGTGGCACCAGTAGCGCCCGTCGGGCGGCTGCGGCGGGCAGACGATCTCGCCGCGGATCCAGGCGCGCCGCTGGCCGTGGCGCCAGCCGATCCAGGCCAGCTGGCGCTGGATGAAGCCTTCTTCGCGGATCACGGCGCCCAGGGTCTGCACCAGCGCCAGCGGGCTGCCCGAGGTGCCGCTGGTGCGGATCGTGTTGCGCAGCAGCGTACCCAGGCTGCGCGCACGCAGGAAGCGCTCCGGGTGGCGCCGCAGCTCGCTCTTGTCCAGCAGCGCCGCGCCGGGACCGAGGCGGCGCAGGCGGGTGCCGTCCGGCTCCACGGGCACGCCGATGCGGCGCGCGCGGCGCGCGATCGAGGCGTTCAGCAGCGCCGCCGAGCGCTCCACGGCGGCCAGGCGCGGGTACACGAGGTAGCGGCCCCAGAAACCGCGCAGCAGCTCGCGCACCAGCGAGCGCAGCGTGAATTTCAGCGAGTAGGTCCACATGGCGGGCAGATGGCGCTGTAGGCCTGCGCGACCTTGCGGCCGAGGATCGCGTAGCTGCGGTGCGCGTCTACCCAGGGCGGCCCGCGCGCAGCCAGCGCGGCCGCCAGCGCACGGTCGTCCAGCAGTCGCAGCGTGGCCTCGGCAAAGGCCCCGGCCTGCATCGGCACGCACAGCCCGGCCCCGCTTTCCTCCAGGACCAGGGCCTGGTCGGGAATGTCGTTGGCCACACTCGGGATGCCCAGCGCCAGGTACTCGACCAGCTTGGTGGGAGAAGACACGTCGAACAGCACCCCGCGCGGAATCGGCGACAGCCCGACCTCGGCGCGCACGGCATAGCCGAGTGCCTCGCGCTGGGGCAGCCAGCCGGTGAGCAGTACGTGTTCGCCGAGCTTCAGGCTGGCGATCTCGCGCCGCATCCAGGCCATTTCGTCGAGCGAGGGGGCGTCGCCGGCGATCACCAGCAAGACCTCGGGCAGGCGCGCGCGCAGCAGCAGCGCGACGTCGAGCAGGAAGCCGGACTGGCGCGATTGCGCCACGCTGCCGAGGTAGACGACCACGCGCCGCCCGTCCAGGCGCGGGTCGGTGCTGGGGACGATGGCGCTGCGCGCGAACACGGCGCTGTCCACGCCCATCGGCACCGCCGTCATGCGGCCAGGGGCAATGCCGCTCCCGGCCAGCCAGGCGCGCATCGCCTCGCTCTGTACGAACACGTGGTCGGCGCGCGGCAGCACCAGGCGGTACAGCAGCAGGCGCGAGGCCTGCGCCCGCAGCGCGTGCGCCAGCCACAGCGCTCCCCTGCCCCGCTTGCCGATGGCGTCGCGCCGCACCTCGAAGCCTTCGACGATCGGGAACGACATCCAGTAGACAAAAGGCACGCCCAGCAGGCGCGCGGCCAGCCAGGCCATGAAGGCGCTGGCGATCTTGTCGCGCACCTGGACGCAGCCCGGACGCACGCGGCGCCAGGCGCGCAGCAGGCCCAGCACGTCCCAGAACGGAGAGCATACGGCGGCGAAACGGCTGCCCAGGCGGCCGACCACCTGCATGCCGCCCCGGTCCGGCTGCCCCGTGCTGCCGGTGCCATCCGAGCCATCGGGGCCGTCGGCGGCATCGGGGCCGGCCTGCCCGACGAGTTCGGCATGCACGCCGTGGCGCGGCAATTCGTCGCCGAACAGGGTCAGCACGTCGGCCCGGCGCGGCGGCAAGGGGTCGCGGACGATGTAGGCAATCGATAGCGGACTGGAGCGCATGTCGGTGTCGGCTGGTGATGACCGATCGATACTAGCGCAGCGCGCTGCCCGAAACGCGGCCGCGGCAAGCGAGCGCACGGCGCCTTTGCGGCCGCTCAAGCGCGCGAACTATTCGGCGCTGGAAAGCCACGGGCTGTGGGGATAAAAAAAATCCCCACAGCATGCAGGCTGTGGGGATTTTGCTACCGATACAACCCGCTGCGGCAAGCACAGGGGCAGAACCGCTCGGCTTAGTTCAGCGTGACCGCCTGCCCCGCCACCGTGACCGTGCGTACCGAACCCGAGGCCGCCACCTGCACCGGCGGGCGCTTGCAGCCGACGTCGAGCAGCACCAGGAATTCGGCGGTCGACTTGCCGTCGTTCGGCAGGTAGAAGGCGCCGTGGTCCTCGGTGACGCCGGGTTTCGGCGCCGGGCCGGCCCATTTGGCGAAGCTGGCGTTGCCGTTCAGGCTGCGCACGCAGACCGACTGGCCGTTGGCGGCGATCTTCACCGCGCCCGTGTTTTCCACCGTCATCGCCACCGGGGCATGCAGGTTGAATTCATAGGTGTGCGGCACGCTCGCGGACAGGCGGTCGCGCACCAGGATCGCATTCCCGGCATTGCGCAGGTGCCAGACCTGGCGCTTGGCCATGGTCAACTGGCCGCCATAGGCCGCGGTGGCATCGCCTTCGGCATAGTCGTAGCCCGGCTGGGCCGAGAACGCCGTGATCTTGCCGTTGCGCTGCAGCTGCTCGCGGTAGCCGTTCACCAGTTGCCCCTTGCCGCCGTCGAAGGTGATGGCGTTCTGCGAGCGGCTCTGGTGGTACCAGTCGGTCCAGTAGGGCGAGCCGTACCAGTCGTACCAGCCGGCTTTCACCAGCAGCGGCTGGCCGGCCACCGACAGCAGGATGCCGTTCTGGTCGCCATGGCTATGGTTGAAGGAGCCATACGGGCTGGACTTGAAGTAGAGCGAACTGCGCGCGGTCGAGCCGATGTCGCTGTGCATCGAAACCCAGCCGATGCTCGGGTAATAGGCGCTGCTCGACGGCGGCGCCTGGGTTTTGGTGTCGGCCACCGGCATCGGATACGGCGCCTGCAGCAGCGACAGCGTGTCTTCGGTGCCGCCCAGCTTGTCCACGTACCAGGCCGCGCGCGGCGACACCATGCGCGAACCGAAGGCGTGGAACACGCGGGTGTCGGGCTTGGTCTCGGAGCCGTCGCCAAAGGCGTGGATCTTCGATCCCGGCGGCGTGAACTGAGTGGCGAAGTCCAGGAAACCCAGGGCCCAGGGTTTAGCATAGAAATTCACGCCGGTGGCCTGGGTCAGCGGGTCCCACAATTGCACCAGGTAGCCGGCCGCGTACTCAGCATAGGCGGTGCCGTTGGCGAAGCCGCCTTCCGGGCCGGCCCAGGGCGACGGCGCATTCGCATAGGCGCGGAACGAGAAGTCGAACCACTTCTGCGCTTCCGGGATGTCGCCCAGCGACAGCGAGGAAATCAGCACCAGGAACACCAGGCTGGTGTTGCCGTGCGAATCGAAGGGGTACTGGTCGAGACGGCCGTTGTCGCCCGCCAGGTTGCGGTAGATTTCCTCGGTGCGCACGCGCACGGTTTCCAGCCAGCGCGCCTTGCGCGGCGCGTCCAGGTCGCCGGCCAGGCTGTCGACGGCCTTGATCAGGGACACCGAGATCTGGCGCGTGGCCTGGTCCTGGTTGGCATAGCTGGTCGGGCCGGTCGGATTCAGGCTGGCCAGCTGGTCGCCCTTGCGCAGGGCTTCGTTCAGGAACATCGGATCGCGCTTCATGCGCCACATGATGGCGGCCGCTTCCAGCTGGCGGCTGGCTTCGTTGATGCGCTGGCGGATGTCGGTCTGCTGCGAGGCCATCGCAGCCGTCAGCGGCGTGGTAATGGCGATCGGCCAGCGCGCGTCGTTCAGCAGCGGCAACGCATTGATCTGGAGCTTGATCTCGTTGGTCATGCGGCTCACGTAAGGGTCGAGCTCGGCCTTCTTGGCAGCATTCCAGCTTGTATACAGGGTGAACGAGGGTGGCAGCGCGCGCGGGCGCGCCTTGGCGGCGATGCGGTTGCGCAGCGTGGCGTTGTCGGGCACTTCGAACACGGTGGATCGGCTGGTGAGCTGGAAGCTGCGCGGGCTGGACCAGTCGTTGCTGCCGTTCGGACGCACGCGCCAGCTGTAGCTGCCCAGCGGAAGCGCCTTGGCCGGCAGGTACCAGTTGCGTTCGACGATAGCCTTGACCGGCGCGCTGCCAACCGGGGTGATCTCGATTTCGTAGGCGGCCGGCCCCGTCGGGTGGCGCGCCCAGGTGAAGCCGGGCGGATTCTGGGCCTGCACGGCATTGTCGGTGGGACCGGGCTGGACGATCAGCGGGTCGGTCGACTGCGCCCAGTCGGCACGCGCGTTCAGCGACAGTGCGCACAGGGACGCCAGGGCGAGGGCCTGCAACAGGCCCTGTCGGTTGAATTTCATTGAATGATGCTCCGGACGATGGGATGACTTGTCGAGGGGACCAAACACGGTGGATGGCCCGATATTGCCGACGATCGAGACTTTTACTGAACAAATGTCGATCGCTACAAACTGATGTTACCGCAGTAAGAAATTGAACAGCGGCAACTTTTTTCCCGAAATCATCCTTTTTTTGTGTGCATCGCAGAAATCCAACGCCAGAATATTAAGCTTGTTTCAGCATCATTTTCACAGTGGTAATAGCTGTGTTGTGTTCGCAAAGACGCTCTGCCAACTTTCGTTTTTGTACGGGCAATTGATTGTTACGCCAGCATGTTCAGGCTGCGCAGGCGCGCAGGCGTTTCAGGTAGCGCAGGCAGTAAATGGCGAACGCGAGCGGCGCCTTGTGCAGGTAGCGGCGCCGCACCGCGAATTCTTCCTGGCGCGCACGCAGCTTGTTGGCGCTCGACACGCTGCCGGCATGCTCGCGGAACACCGTCAGCGGCTGGGCGAGCTGGACCGGCGCCGCATGCGCGGCCAGGCGCAGCCAGAGGTCAATGTCCATGGCATAGCGCAGGCCCTCGTCGAACAGGCCCACCTGCGCGAACAGGTCGCGCCGCACGAACACCGCCGGATGGGCGATCGCCGCGTGGCCGGAGGCATAGGCGCGGTAGCTGAAAGGCCGCATCGGGTAGGGTTCGGCCAGCCGGCCATTCTTCAGCACGCGCACCTGGCCCACCACCCAGGCCGCGCCAGTCTCGTCGATGCAGCGCGCCACCCTGTCCAGCACGTCGGAAGCGAAATAGTAATCGTCGGAATGCAGGTGGGCGATGTAGTCGCCGCGCGCGGCCAGGATGCCGGCATTCATGGCGCGGCTGATGCCGCCGTCCACGCCGTGCAGTATGCGCCTGGGGACCGGGTGGGCGTCGATCAGGCCGAGGGTGGCGTCGCTCGACCCGGCGTCGACGAAGATGTGCTCGAGGTCCTGGCAGGTTTGCGTGCGTACCGAGGCCAGGGTGTCGGCCAGGGTCGCACCGCTGTTCCAGGTGCAGGTGACGATCGAGAAGCGCGGTGGCTTGGGGAGTTCATTCAGCAATTCATTCGGCATACAGCTCCAGCAGGCGGGGAAGGATGTGGGCGGCGTCGGTGCCGAACGCGGCGGCACGGGCGCGCCGGGCCGGCGGCGTGGCCAGTTGGCGGCGCACACGCGCGACCAGGTCGGGCATGCTCCAGGCCAATTGCAACTGGCCTGGATACTGCTGGTAGGCGGCCAGTTCCGGCGTGCCGCCGCGCGCCAGCGCAATGCAGGGCCGGCCCAGGGCCAGCGCTTCCAGCACCGTGGTGCTGCAGGCTTCCTCGCATACCGAGGGCACCACGCACACATGGGCGCTGGCGGCCAGGGCCAGCGCGCCCGGATAATCTTGCCAGCCGAGAAAGCGCACGCCCGGCCCCGCATGGCGGCCTTCGAGCAGCGGGCGCTGCGGACCGTCGCCGGCCACCAGCACCTGCGCCAGCTCGGGCAGGCGCCCTGCAGCGGCGGCCAGGAATTCGCCGAAGCCCTTGCCGGCATCGACCCGGCCGACCAGCACCACGCGCCCGGCCACCGGCGCCAGCGCCCCATCGACGGTGGCGGCCAGGCGCGGATAATCGACGAAATTCGGAATCACGCGGCAGCGCGCCAGGTCGGCATGCGGCACGGCGCGCAGGAACTGGCGCTGCAGGAAGTGCGAGACGAACACGGTCTTGTGCATGGCAAAGGCACGCGCGGTCTGTTCGCGGTAGCGCCGCACCGCCACTGCCGTGACGCTCTTGCGCAGCGGACCGGCATGTGCGCAGATGCAGGCCGAGCAGTCGCGCGGCGCCAGCGTGGTGCAGGGTGTGTCGTCGCGAAAACGCAGGTGTGTCAGGCATTCGCTGCCCTGGTCGTGCCGGGTCTGCACGTAGTTCATGCCGGGCGCCACGTGCAGGCCGACCATCGGCAGATGGCCGTGGTAGTGCACGACGTCGGCATCGGCGGCGTGGCGATTGATGGCGGTGCCGATCTTGCGCGCAAAATAGGGGCGCTTCAGCGGATTGAAGACGCCGAGCTGGCTTTCCTTCCAGCCCGGATGGGCATAGTCGAAACCGGGCACGAAGGTGCCGTGGAAGCCGATCTGGCGGGCGGCGTCGTGCGCGGCGCGCGCGGCTTGCGCGGCGCCGGCGGAACCATGGCCGGCGCCGCCCGTGCTGCCGTCTCTGGTGCCGACGCCCCTGGTATTTCCACCGCTGTGATTGCCCTGGCGATTGTCATGTCGATTACCGCGGTCGTTGCGGCCGAGGATGCGCACCTCGTGCCCGCGCGCCAGCAAGGCATTACCGAGCGTGACCACGTGCTTGCCGAGGCCGCCGATCTGCTCGCCGGGCAAGTCTTCGGACACCAGCAGGATGCGCACCCTAGCCTCCCGCCCGCGCCCGCGCCCGCATACGCGCTCGCAGCCGGAGCCGCAGCTGCGCCCAGGCCCAGCGCCGGTCCTCGCGCTCGGCGACCAGCACGCCGGCCAGCGCCAGCAGCACCAGGGTCAGCGCCAGGACCAGCACGAAGTCGAGCGCGCCGCGGTGCAGCCAGGCTTCGGCCAGCGCCGCCGCCAGCGCCACGCCGGCGGCGCCCGCCATGCCGGGCAACAGGCCGTGCGCACACAGGCGGGCCAGCGGGGTCGGCACCGTGCGCCCGTGCACGAAGACCAGGAAGGCGCCCGTGAACAGCACGGAAGCAAACAAGTGGCCCCAGGCCGCTCCGGCGATGCCCCACCCGGCCACGCCCAGGTAGACGATGAGCAGCCCGGCCAGGGCGCGCGCCACCGCGAACAGGCCGGAGACGCGCGGGTGGCCCATGCCGTCGTTCACCAGCGACGGCAGGCTGGTAAGGGAATCGACGAATTGGGCCAGCGCCATCAGCGCCAGCACGGCGGCGCCATGCGCGGCGAAGTCCGGGTTCATCCAGTAGCGCAGCAGGGGTTCCGCAAACACCGCCAGCAGCACCAGCATGGCCGCGTTCAGATAGACCACGTAGCGGGTCGCCTTCAGGTAGGCGTGGTCCAGGCGCGCCAGCTCGCCGCCCGCGGCCAGCATGCTCGCCGCCGGGAAGAACACGCCGGACAGGCGGAAGCTCAAGCCCAGCACCCGGTTCGCCAGCGTGGCCGCAACCGTGAAATAGGCCAGCCCGGTGACCCCGACCAAGGCACCGATGATGAGCTTGTCGGCATGGGCATACGACAACGCGGCAAAGCGCGACAGGAAGGAGTAGGCGGAAAAGCCGAGGATGCCGCGCCGTAGCGCGCGCCCGGGCCAGCGCCAGTGCAGGCCCGGCAGCAGGCGTGCGATGCCGCGCCACAGCAGCAGGCAATGCATGGCGCTCGCCGCCACGCGCAGCGCGATGATCTCGAACAGGCCATATCCAAGCATCAGCACGCCGACCGTCAGCAGCGGCACCAGGGTGCCGAACACCATCTCCAGCCGTCCGGATACATCGAAGCGCATCAGCGCCTGCGGCACGCTGTGCAGGTAGCTTTGCAGTTGGCCCAGGAAAAAGCCGAGCGCGGCCAGCTGCAGGCTGGCGACGGCGTCCGCGGCCAGGTGCGGCGGAACCGCGAACACCTTGGCGACCAGGAAGCGGGCGCCGAACAACAGGCCGCAGCCGCCCAGCGCACCGATCAGCGCGTAGATGGCGGCGCCGAAGCTCAGCGTGCGGGCGATCTGCTCGTCCTCGGCACGCGCATGCTGGGCGGCGATGTATTTCACCGAGCCGGCGGTGACGTTGATGTCGAGGACGGCGAAATAGCCGACGATGGCCGTGACCAGCGCATACAGGCCGTAGTTGGCCTCGCCCAGGCCGGCCACGACCAGGGGCACGGTGGCCAGGGCCGCCAATGCCGGCACCGCCGCTCCGAGCAGGTTCGACCAGGCATTGCGGAACAGGCGCAGTTGCATGGCGGTCTACGCGGCACTCAGGCCGGCACCGGCTGGATACGGAGGCGCGGCGCCCCGGCACGTGACGGCGGCGCCGGCAGCGCCGGGCGGGCCGCGGCGGCCAGCGCCACATAGGGCAGCGCCAGCGCGATGGCCAGCATTTGCGTGGTGCGTACCTGCGGGAACGGCGTGCCGACCAGCACGTCGGGAATCATAAAGGCCAGCGCCGCCACGCCCGCCGTACCCAGCGGCAGCAGCTCGGGCGGCAGGCTGCGCAGGGCGTGGCGCGCGGCCAGCACGAAGGCCGCCACCGTCCCGGCCAGCAGCGCGATGCCGGGCAGGCCGCATTTCAGGGCCACGTGCAGGATTCCGCTGTGCAGGAACAGACCGCCGTCCGGATTGGCTTGCCAGGAAATCTGTTCGTAGCCGGAATAGCGGCCCCAGGAACCGATGCCGGTAAAGGGTTTCGCGAGGATGTCGCCCAGCACCAGCTTGAGTTCGAGCACGCGTTCGCTCTCGGGGCCGAAGCGGCGCGACTGCATGTCGTAGAACAGGCCGCTGCCGCCGCGCGTCTGGCCGAGGCGGCGCAGGGCCGCATAGCCGAGCGCGGCGCCGGCCAGGGGCAGCGCCGCCAGCGCTAGCTGCACCCGGCGCCGCGGCGGGAAGCGCAGCATCACGATGGCAAACCCGAGCATGAAGCCGAACCAGGCGCTGCGCCGGTAGGACAGCACGATGCAGGCGGCGGTGGCGCCCAGGGTCAGCCATTCGAGGAAGCGCCAGAGCGTGGCGCGCCGCCCCTGCGCCGCCTGGAACAACTGCACCGCGGCAATCGAAAAGGCCAGCATGCACAGCAGGCTGTCGTTGATGTCGAAGAATGTCAGGCGAATGCGGATCGCGTTCATGTTCGCGTATACATTGTTCGGGTCGCCTCCGAAGGCAGCCCAGCGTCCCAGGCCGAACAGGGCGCGGCCCAGGCCCGCCAGCATCACGAAGCGCGCCAGTTCCAGGGCCTGCTCGCGGGTGCGGAACGAGAGTAGCATCAGGGCGACCAGCGGGCCCATCCAGACGATGTTCGAGAAGCCGGACGGGGCCAGCGCGTCCTTGACCGGTACGCCGGCGATGAAAGCGGCGCCGGTGTGGCAGGCCAGCAGCACGGTCCAGCCCCAGAACCAGGGCAGCAGGTTGCAGGGCGCTGCGCTACCGGCTAGCTGCGCCTGCGCCCGGCCCGGCATGCCCCCCTGCGCCGCGCCGGGCGCCAGTCCCCCGCTGAAGCCTGCCGCGATGCGCGCGCAGCACCAGGCGCCGAGCACGTACCAGAGCACCACCGGGAACAGCAGCATGCCCGAGCCGCGGCTGTAGACGCCGGGGGTGGCGAACACGGACAGGTTGCCGTAGCTGGTCGAATTCATCCAGAAGAAGATGCACAAATAGGGATAGACGAGCAGGCGCGGCCACACCAGGCCGACGCCGATGCCGAGCACGGCGAGCAGCGCCAGCAGCACCACGACAATGAAGGGGAGCGAGGTGAACAGGTACTGGAGCAGGGTCTCGCTCATCGCGTTTTGTGCTCCATGGTCTGCTCCACGGCTTGCTGCGCCTGGTGTTGTGCCGCCGGCGCCACGGCTTGCTGCGCAATTTGCCGCGCCTCTTGATGTGCTTCATGCCGCGCTGGTTGTCGAGCTTCTTGTTGCGCTTGTTGTCGAGCTTCTTGCCGCGCTTCCTGCCGCGCCTGTTGCCGAGGCGCCCGCTGCAGCGGCTGCTGCGTGGCGGGTCCTTCGCCCTGCCCGGCCTGCCCCGCCACCGAGGCGCCAATCAGGCGTGCACGGCTGGGCGCATCGAGGCCGGCCAGCATCTCGGCCACGAACTGGTCCTGCAACGCGTAGGCACGGGTGTCATCCACGCCTATGCTGGACACCCGCACCAGCATCCCGTCGGGAATCTCGCCCGACAGGCCGTAGGCGAGGCGCCGCAGTTTTTGCTCGATGCCCGAACGCGTGGCCTTGTCGCCGATCGTGATCCAGTAGGTGATCGGCTCGTTGCGCTGCCCCTGGCGCGCCACCAGGCGCTTGACCGGCAGCGCGCCGTATTGCGTGGCCAGGCTGCCGGCGCCGTCGCGCACCAGCTGGAAGCCCTGGGCCACATAACAGACTTCGGGCAGGTGCAGTTGCAGCGCCTTGCTCTGGTCGCCGCCATAGGCAATCGACAGCATCACGCGCCGTCCCGCCGCATCGATGTAGGTGCGCGACAGGGTCTGGTCGTAGAGTTTCTTGAGCATGCCCTGCTGCTCGGGATCGGGCGTGAGCGGCACTACGCTGGGGTCGAGCTGCCAGGCGCCGAAGCGCTGCGGGATCATGGTCTCGAGCTGGAACGGCGCCTGACCCTGGGCCAGCCTGACGCCGGGCGTCAGCGCGCCGGTCAGCGCCGAGGTGCCGGCCATGCCCAGGCCGAGCACCAGGCTGGCCAGGAAGCGGCGGTTCATCGGGCCCCTCCCCTGCGCCGTGCGACATACCATTGCAAGCCTGAATCGACCGCAAGGATCAGCACCAGCGCGGTGAGGAACAGCACCATGCCTGCAAAGCCGTGCAGGAAACCCTGGCCGGCGGCGTCACCCAGGTAATAGGTGACCAGGGTCAGGGTGATCACGCGGATCACGTTCGCGGAAAACGAGATCGGAATGATCAGGATCGCCAGGCCGATGTTGCGGAAGGCCGAAGGATGGCGCATCAGGTTCAGGTAGAACAGGCCGAGCGCCTCGAGCGTGAGCAGGGTCTGCAGGCCGGCGCAGGCGTCGGCCACCAGCAGCTGGTATTGGCCGATCTGCAGGATCACACCGGAGCGCGCGATCGGGTAGCCGGCGGCAAACAACAAATGCTCGGTGGCCCAGGACACCGCCATTTTCATGGGCATGGTAACGGCGGCCACGACTTCGCTCGGCAGCGGCACCATGAACAGCATGAAGAAGAAGGGAAACCACAGCACGCGCAAGGCGCGCGCGCCCAGCTTGGCCAGCATGACCGCCGCCAGCACCACGATGATGGAGCCGATCTCGAACATCAATATCTGCTGCGAGCGGCCCAGCAGGTACAGCGCCAGGCCGAGCATCAGCAGCGGCCAGGCCAGCCAGGACGGTGCGGCCGGCCTGGCCAGGGCATCGGGCCACTTGCGCCAGCCCAGCCACAATGCCAGCGCGAAGATCATCGGCCCATGCGCCTGTTCTTCACCGATCCAGGCGCCGGTGAACAGCGAATACATGGTCGGCAGGAACAGCGCTGCCAGCCCGGCCAGCACCGGCCACCATTCGGGGAGCGCGGCGCGCAGGCGTGCCTGCAGTGGCGGATCGGCGGGCCCTGACGCTGCTGGTGCCAGCGGCGGCGCTGCCGGTCCGGGACGCACCTGGGTCGTCATTCAAAACTCCATCACCACCGCGCCGACCACCTCGGCCCCGGCCTCGGCCAGTTGCTCGCTCATGCGCGCCAGTTGGACCACGCGGGTATGGTCCTTGCGTACCGCCAGCAGCACGCCGCCGGCGCGCGCCGCCACCGCCAGCGCATCGGCTCCGGCGCCGAAGGGTGCGAGGTCGTACAGCACCACGTCGTAGCGGCTGGCGAGCGAGGCATCGAGCGTGCGGAAGGTGTCGCGGCTGAGCAGTTCCTGCGGATTCGGCGGCAACGTGCCGGCCGGCAGTACCGAGAGGTCGACGAAGCCGCCCACGCGCAGCACCACATCGAGGTCGGCACGTCCGGCCAGCAGGTCGGACAGGCCCTGGCGTGCACGCAATCCGAACACATCGTGCTGGCGCGGCGCACGCAGGTTGGCGTCGACCAGCAGGGTCTGCTCGCCGAGCTGGGAAAACACCACGGCCAGGTTGGCTGCGAACAGCGCCGCGCCGTCGTCGGGATCCGCCCCGAGCACGGCCAGCGCGCGGTGCCCACGCGCAAACCAGCGCAGCATCAACTGGCTGCGGATCGCGCGCAGCGACTCGACCTGGGGCGAAAACGGCTCGTAGGCGGCCACCAGGCGCGGCGACAGATTCGCCTGCCCTTTCGGCAAATATGGGTAGGCGAACTGGCGCGCCAGCGCTTCCTGGACGTCGTCCTCGCTCACCAGGCCCAGGCGCACGGCGGCCTCGCCGAAGCGGATGCCGAGGTCCTTCTGCATGCGCAGGGCGCGCTCGGCGCCCTCGAGCGTGAGCTTGCCGGCGTCCACCAGCAGGGCGCCCATGCTGGAATCGAGGGGATCGACCGGCAACGGCGACAGGATAGGGGAATTCATCGATGTCTCCTAGTTCAGGCGCAGCAGGCGGCGCGGCGCCATCAGGGCGCGCAGGCCGCTGCGCGGGCGCGCCGGCTGCCAGGCCACCGTGCCCAGCACCGGGATGCCGAGCAGTTCCTGGACGTCGCCGCTGGAACGCACCGGACGGTTCAGCAATTCGAGCAGCAGCGCCAGCCCGACGCCGAGCACGGTGCCGAGCAGCACCGCCACCAGGGTGTTGAGCAGGATGCGCGGGCCGGAAGGCTCGGCCGGGGCCACGGCCGGATTGAGCACGGCGATGTCGGACTGCTCGGACTGGGCCTCGATGCGGGTCTGCGAGAAGCGCCCAGCGGCGGCGTCGAAGGCGCGCTGGGCGCTGTCGAGGTCTTTCAGCAGCACGCCGAGCTCGTCGCGCGTACGGTTCAGTTCCAGCACCTTCGCCTTTTGCGCGGCCAGTGCGTTGCGCAAGTCTTCCTCGCGCTGGCGCAGCACCTGGGCATTGCCGCCGACGCTACGCGAGACGGTCGCCAGCGCCGCGTTCAGGTCGGAACGCATCTTGGCCACTTCGGCGCTGGCGGCCTGGTAGGCGGGATGGTTGCGGCCATAGCGCGAGGCGCTTTCAGCCAGCTTGGCCTCGGCCGCCGAGAGCGACACGCGCAGGTTCTGGATCAGCGGGTTGTTAGCAACGTCCGGCGACTGGGCATTGCCGCCGCCGGCCATGCGCTCGCGCGAGGTGGCTTCCAGCGCCAGCGTCTGCGCCGCCACCAGTTGCGCGGACAAATCGCTCAGGCGCGAGAGTTCGATATCGACGCGGTTATTGTCGAGGCTGACGATGCCCTTGTCCTGCTGGTACTTGGACAGGCGCGCCTGCGCGGTTTCCACGTTGTCGCGCAATTGTTTCGTCTGCTCGTTGAAATAGCTGGATGCCTTTTTCATCGGTTCGGTTTTCAGGCGCACGCTGACGTTCTGGTATTCCTCGGCAAAGGCATTCGCCACCGCCGCCGCGAAGCCGGGGTCGGCGCCCTTGAAGCTGATCTCGACCACGCTCGATTCGCGCGAGGGCTTGATGTCGAGCTTGCGCAGCAGCAGATCGGCCAGCCAGTCGCGCACCGTGCCGCGGCCCTCGGTCGCCTCCTGGAACTGGGCGATCACGGCCGGGTTGCTGGCCATGCGCAGGCGCTCGACCACGCGCAGCGCCACGTTCTTGCTGCTGATGATGTCGATCTGGGTCGCCATATAGCCGGGCAGCAGCTGGCCGGGCATGGTCAGGCCGGTCAGCGGGTCGACACCCTTGTAGTTCAGCAGCACCGAGGTGGTGGCGGTATAGGTCTTGCCCTGAACCAGGCTCCAGCCCAGCGCCAGCAGGATGGTGGTGCACAGCGTGGCCAGGATCAGCTTCCTGCGCGCGCGCAGCAGCAGGAGGAATTGGTAGAGGTGCATGGCGTGCTCCCGCTCAGAACCAGCTTTCGCGCACCGTGATCACGTCGTCGACCTGCACCGGGTCGCTGGCGCGGGCTTCGATGGTGACCGGGTTGCCGGCCGCGTCGCGGCGCGTGATGCGCAGGCGGCTGTCGCTGCCGCGCGGGGTCAGGCCGCCGCCTGCGGAAATCGCCTGCTGGACCGTCATGCCGCGCTCGATGCGGAAGGCGCCGGGCCGCTGCACTTCGCCGGTGACGTAGGCGCGCGGCGCCCGTTCGACGAAGATGATGTCGCCGCCGGCCACCTCGTAGTCCTTGTCGAGTTCGCCCTTGCGCACCATGTCGACCACGTCGATGGTTTCGCGCGTGGTCTTGCCGTCGCGCGTGCGCACCAGGCTGATCAGGTCGCCGCCGTCGGCGCTGGCGCCGCCCGCCATGGCCAGCAGGTCGAGCACCTTGCGCCGGCCCTCGACCGGATAGCGCCCGGGCCGGTTGACCTGGCCCAGCACCGACACCTGCTGGCTGGCCAGGGTGGTGATGATCATGTTGACCTCGGCCTTTTTCAGGTAGCCGCCCTTTTCCAGCAGGTTGCCGATCTTGCGTTCGGCGGCGGCCACCGACAGGCCGCCGATGCCGACCTGGCCCAGCAGCGGAAAGGTAATCGCCCCGCTTTCGCTGACCCGCGTCTCGATCGACAAATCGGGGCTGCCGTAGACCGACAGGCGCACCACGTCGCCCGGACCGAGCAGGACTTCGGCGGCGCTGGCTACCCCTGCGCCCAGTGCCAGCACGGCCGCGGCCATCCAGTGTGCAAGTGGTTTCATGGTCCTTCCTCCTGTATGCGTCTGGTCGGATTCACTTCAGGCCGGCCACGCCGCGGTCGACGGCGGCATGGTCAGGTGCGGGCGACATCGGCGCATCGGGCGCCGGCGTATCCGGGGCTACGCCATCGGCCGCCGCGCCAGACGCACTGCTCTCCGAATGCCCTTCCACGA
Organism: Massilia sp. IC2-278; assembly: GCF_020708045.1. GTDB lineage: Bacteria > Pseudomonadota > Gammaproteobacteria > Burkholderiales > Burkholderiaceae_D > Telluria. The sequence goes on along the minus strand of NZ_JAJFES010000011.1, from coordinate 64,969 downwards.
TGCCCGCTGCCATGCCGTCCTGCGCAGGCGCCGTGCCGGCCGCCGCGGATGGCGCCGCAGGCGCCGTCATGCTGGCCGGCGCCGCCTTCGGCCCTGCGGCCAGCTCCTTGTTCAGGTACTCGATCTTCGCGTGCTGGCGCAGGCGCTCGACCTCGGCCGCGGCGAGTTCCTTGTTCTTGTTGCTCATCAGGTATTTTTCGATCTGGGGCGCGGCCACTTCCAGCGGCACCGGTGCGTCGCGGACATCGGCCACCGCCAGCAGCATGGCGTGCTCGCCCTCGCGCACGCTGAACAGCTGGTTCTTCGACATGCCCAGCAACTTCTTGGACAATTGCGGATTCAGCTCGGAAGTGCTGCGTGTGACCTGGGCGCGGCCGTACTTGACCTGGTGTGCGTCGAGCCAGACCGCCACTTCTTCCAGCGAACGGGCGGCGTCGGCCGCGGCGCGCGCTTCGGGTGTCAGGTCCTTGGCGGCAAGCACCAGCTGGTCCATCTGGAACTGCTTGCGGTTCGAGAAGAACTCGGGATGCTGCTTGAAGTAATCCTCGACTTCGGCCGGCGTAGGCCGCGCGACGTTCGCCAGGCGCTTTTGCATGTAGGCCTGGGCCACGATCAGCGAACGCGCCCTTTCGATGGCCTGCACCACCTTCGGGTCCCGGTCGAGCTTTTCCTGCTCGGCTGCACCCTCGAGCAGCTGGCGGTCGATCAGCGCCTGCAACAACTGTTTGCTGGCTTCCTGCTGGCGCGCCGCCGGCACGCCGGCGCGCTGGATTTCCTCGTTCAGCTGCAGCACGGTGATTTCCTCGCCGTTGACGCTGGCAAGCGCCTGGCCCGGTTTCGATTCCTTTTCCCGGTCGCCACAGCCGGCTAGTGCCGCCGCCAGCAGGATGACGGCCGAAAGCGATGCCTTGCGGGCCTGATGAAGGTTCTTCAAGATGACTCCTCGTGAATGATGCGTTGCTGCCGCTGCATTACTGCCGCCGCATTACTGCCGATACATTTGCTGCCGATGCCCGTGCCGGCCCTGGTGCCGGTTCAGGCCGGTGTCTCCACGGCCTGCGTTTCGAGAAATGCCGCGTAGGCGCGCCGCAAGCCTTCGCGCAGGGGCGTGCTGGCGCGCCAGCCCAGCGTATGCAGCTTCGATACGTCGAGCAGCTTGCGCGGCGTGCCGTCCGGGCGCGAGGTGTCGAACACGATGCGCCCCGTGTAGCCGACCACGTCGCTCACCAGCCCGGCCAGTTCGGCGATGCTGACATCCACGCCGGTGCCCACGTTCAGGTGCGAATGCATGGGATCGGTGCTGCCGCGATAGACGTCAAGCGGAAGGTTCATCACGTGCACGCTGGCGGCGGCCATGTCGTCCACATACAGGAACTCGCGCATCGGCTTGCCGCTGCCCCAGATCGCGACCTCGGGCACGGCGCCCATCCTGGCCTCGTGGAAGCGCCGGATCATGGCCGGGATCACGTGGCTGTTCTCGGGGTGGTAGTTGTCGCCCGGTCCATACAGGTTGGTGGGCATGACGCTGCGGTAATCGGTGCCGTACTGGCGGTTGTAGCTCTCGCACAATTTAATGCCGGCGATCTTGGCGATCGCGTACGGTTCATTGGTCGGTTCCAGCTCGCCGGCCATCAGGTAGTCTTCCTGGATCGGCTGCTGCGCCATACGCGGATAGATGCAGGACGAGCCGAGGAACAGGAGCTTCTTCACACCGGCACGCCAGGCTTCGTGGACGACGTTCGTCTCCACCAGCAGGTTGTCGTAGATGAATTCGGCGGGATAGGTGTTGTTGGCGTGGATGCCGCCCACCCTGGCCGCCGCCAGGTAGACCTGGTCGATACGCTCGCTGCGGAAGAATGCACGCACCTGGGCCTGGTCGGTCAGTTCGAGTTCGTCATGGCTGCGCATGACGAGGTTGGCGTGGCCGCGCGCCTGCAGCGCACGTACGATGGCCGAGCCGACCAGGCCGCGGTGACCGGCGACATAAATGCGGGGATCCGGATGATTCAAGCTGCCCTCCTGATGGATACGAGGTCTCGTTTGCGGCAAAAATGCGAAGCAGCAAGCCCGTCCGCACACGCGTACGGTTGGGCACAATACCGTTGCAAGCCTACCCGTCGAACGCAGCGCAACCTTTGACAAGGATCGAAGCGCGCAAAGGCCGAGAAGTGAACTCCGGGTTCCCTCAGCTGTCACGCGCCTGCGCTTCGTTTTAAAACGCGTTCTCACGCGTCAAAACAACCTTGACTGTCTTTAAAATGATCCACAGGTCCAGCCACAGCGACCAGTTGCGCAGGTAGTCGAGGTCGTGCTGGATGCGCGCTTCCATCTTGTCGAGCGTGGCCGTTTCGCCGCGCAAGCCGTTCACCTGGGCCCAGCCGGTGATGCCCGGCTTGACCTTGTGGCGCAACATGTAGCCCTTGATCAGTTTCCTGTACTGCTCGTTGTGGGCGACGGCATGCGGGCGCGGCCCGACAATGCTCATCCTCCCCTGCAATACATTGACGAACTGCGGCAGCTCGTCGAGCGAGGTGCGGCGCAGGAAGCGGCCGATCGGCGTCATCCGCCCGTCGTTGCGGCGCGCCTGGACGATGTCCTTGCCGTCGTCCATGACCGTCATCGAGCGGAACTTGTAGACCCAGATTTCCTCGCCGTACAGGCCGTAGCGGCGCTGCTTGAAGATCACCGGCCCCGGCGAGGTCCACTTCACCGCGGCCGCCACCGCCAGCATCAGGGGCGCCAGGCCTACCAGGATGACGCTGGCAAGCACGATGTCGCTGACGCGTTTCACCAGCCCGTTCAGGCCCATGAAGGGCGTCTCGCGGATTGCGATCACCGGCATGCCGCCGACGTTGTCGAAGCGTGCCTGCATCAGGTCGAACACGTACACGTCGGGTAGGAAATACACCGAGGCGGTGGTGTCCTGGAGCTCGTCGATCAGGCGGCGGATGCGCGGCTGCGCCGATACCGGCTGGCTAATGAAGATCAGCTTGATGTTGTGCGCGCGCACATACTGGCTCAGGTCCGACATCCTGCCCAGCATCGGGTGCCGCAAGCCGGTGGGATGGCGCTCGCCGGCGCGGTCGTCGAAGAAGCCGTGCACCTGCATGAACAGGTTCGGGTGGCGGTCGCAGATGGCGGCGAACTTCAGGCCGACGTCGTTGGCGCCGATCACCACGGTCGACCGCACTTCGCGGCTGCGGCCGGGCCGGCCGGCTGCCAGCCGCACCGCGATATGGCACACCAGCAAGGTGCTGGGTGCGGCGATCGCCCAGGCCAGCAGGACCCGCACGTCGTAATAATATTTCAGGCCGCTGGCCGAGCCGAGGAAGTAGAGCACGCCCACCGTGAGGCACCAGCCGAACAGGGTATCCCGCGCATACGCCAGCATGCGCCCGCTGCGCCAGGTGCGGTAAGGGTCGATGTGCTGGTAGACGGCCGAGGAAATGAAGAAGGCCAGGATCATCAGCACCAGTAAATAGCCGGAAAACGGTTCGTTGAAGGCCATCGACGACACGTACAGGGACCCCATGATGATCAGGGGATCAAGCACGCGCTGGAAAAACGAGATGATCGGAATGTCGTTGACCGTCATTGCCTGGTCTTCAGAACTGTCCGCTGGCGTTGACGGCAAACGAATGCGACTCGAACTTGCCGATGCCGAGCAGGCGCGAGCCGCTGCGCGCCTGGTAGAACCAGCCGGCCGACAGCGAGACGGCTTGCCGCGGCGCCCAGGTCGCCTTCAGGCTGGCGGTGCGCAGCGCATCGTCCAGGCCGCCGGCGGCGGGCAGCGCCGCGCGCGCGTTGTAGTCGCGCTTCTCGTAGGCCGCGTCCGCCTCCACGCGCAGCTTGGCGCGCGCATCCCAGGTGGCGCCGGCGCTCGCCCCCTTGTTCAGGGTATAGCTGACGATCGTGCTTTCGATCGGCGCGAAGTCGCGCCAGAGCGAGGCGCGGTAATGCAGCTTGCCGCTTGGGTCGTGCAGCAGCGTCACCCGGCCGTTTGCGCCGCTCGTGCGCCCGCTGCCGAACGAGGGCTGCTTGCGCCGCGCATAGCCGGCCAGCGCCTGGACCGTGGTGGCGCCGCTCGCCTTCCAGTCCACGCGCGCCTTTAGTTCGTCCTGGGTGAAGTCGTCGGTGAGCGGACTGAGGGAAAACGGGCGCCGGTTCGGATAGCTGCCCTCGATGCGGCGCAGCACCAGCCCGACCGCGCTGCCGCTGCGGGCCAGGTAGCGCCCTTCGAGCTCGGCCACGTCTTCGGTACGGTCGTTGAAGGCCTGGGCCGCCAGTTCGTAGTCGTACTTGTCGCGCGAAAAAGCGGCGTGCGCTTCCCAGCGCGGATGCAATTTCCAGCCGCCCTCGAAAAAGCCGCGGCGCTGCTTGCGCAGGTTGCGCTGGTCGCTGCGAAAGTCGGTGTACGGCGCCAGCGTCTGCGCATGCACGACGCCGAGCTGGCCCTCGAAACGGTTGCCGAGCTGCCAGTACCAGGTGCCCTGGATGTCGCGGCCGTCGTAGTCGAGCTGGCGGAAATGGTCGAACTTGACCTTCGACAGCTTGACGTGGGCCACCAGGCGCTGGCGGCTGATCGTGCGGTCGTAGACGGCGCCGGCTTCCAGGGTGCGCCAGGAATCGGAGCGCTGGTTATCGAAGGCCGGCGCGTCGTCGGGAATGCGCAGCAGATTGTCGTCGTAGGCCCAGCCGATGCGGCCGTACAGGTCCAGCCCGGTGCCGGGCACGGCAAGTGCGGGACCGCAAACCAGTACCCCAGCCAGGAGCGCAGGCGGGCGCAGGCAAAATCGCGACATGGTGTTCGTCTCGGAAAGCGCTGCGTCGGACGGGAAACCGGCGCCGCTTTCCAGCGCCGCGCATGCAGGCGGCGACGGCAGGGAGACGAGCGCAGCGGTTCCGGCGCGGACCGGAGCAGCGGCGGTCCGACACGCCAAGGCCGATACTGACGAAACCCCTGAAATGCGATCTGTGCTGGATCAACGCGACCGGGGTTGCGCGCCGGCGCCCCCGGATCGCAGCCGGGTCAGGCGTCGCCGCGGGCGCGCGCCTCGATCTGTTCCCAGCGCTCCAGCGCTTCCATCAACTGCTCGTCGATCTCGCTGAAGCGCGCGTTGATGCGGCGCGCATCGGCTGGATTGGTTTTATAGAAGTCCGGCGCGTTCAGCTGGGCCGTGATCAGGGCCTGCTCGTCCTCGAGCGAGGCGATCAGCTTGGGCAGCTCTTCCAGCTCGCGCTGCTCCTTGTAGCTCAGCTTCACTTTCTTGGCGCTGGACGAAGCCGCCGGAACCTCGGCCGCTGGCGCGGCCTTGGGCGCAGCCGGGGCCGGGGCGGCCGTCTTCGGCTCGATGGCCTTGACCCGCTCCCAGTCGCTGTAGCCACCGACGTATTCGCGCCACTGGCCCTGCCCTTCGGCCACGATCACCTGGGTCACGACATTGTCGAGGAAGGTGCGGTCGTGGCTGACCAGGAACACGGTGCCGGTGTACTCTTCCAGCAGCTCTTCCAGCAGTTCCAGGGTGTCGATGTCGAGGTCGTTGGTCGGTTCGTCCAGCACCAGGCAGTTGGCCGGCTTGGCGAACAGACGCGCCAGCAGCAGGCGGTTGCGCTCGCCGCCGGACAGCGACTTCACCGGCGAACGCGAGCGTTCCGGTGCAAACAGGAAATCGTTCAGGTAAGTCATGACGTGCTTGCGCTGGCCATTGACTTCGACCCAGTCGCTGCCCGGCGAAATCGTGTCGGCCAGGCTGGCCTCCTCGTTCAGCTGGGTGCGCATCTGGTCGAAGTACGCCACGTTCAGCTTGGTGCCGAGGCGGGTGGTGCCGCTGTCGGCGCTTTCCTCGCCCAGGATCATCTTCAGCAGCGTGGTCTTGCCGGCACCGTTCGGGCCGATCAGGCCGACCTTGTCGCCGCGCAGGATGGTGCCCGTGAAGTTGGTAACGATCACCTTTTCGCCATACGCCTTGGACACGTTTTCCAGTTCCGCCACGATCTTGCCCGAACGCTCGCCGGTGCCGACGTCGAGCTTGATCTGGCCTTGCGTCTCGCGCCGCGCGGCGCGCTGCAGGCGCAGGGCTTCCAGGCGGCGCACGCGGCCTTCGTCGCGGGTACGGCGCGCCTGCACGCCCTTGCGGATCCACACTTCTTCCTGGGCCAGGAACTTGTCGAACTTGGCATTCTCGACTTCTTCGTTGGCCAGCAGTTCGCGCTTGCGTTCCTGGTAGGTCGAGAAATTGCCGGGGAACGAAAGCAGCCGGCCACGGTCGAGTTCGATGATGCGGGTCGCCACGTTGTCGAGGAAGCTGCGGTCGTGGGTAATGAACAGGACGGAGCCGCGGAATTCGCGCAGCAGGCCTTCCAGCCACATGATGGACTTGAAGTCGAGGTGGTTGGTCGGTTCGTCGAGCAGCAGCACGTCGGGCGCCGAGACCAGGGCCACGGCCAGCGCCACGCGCTTTTGCATGCCGCCCGAGAGCGTGCCCATTTTCGCATCGCGCGCCAGGCCCAGGCGGTCGAGGGTGGTGTCGACCTTGTTGCCCAGGTTCCAGCCATCGGTGGCGTCGAGTTTCACCTGGATCACATGCATGCGCTCCATCAGCGCCTCGTCGTCGCCCTGGCCGAACTGGCCGGTCAGCGCTTCGTATTCGGCGAGCATGCCTTGCAGCTCGCCCATGCCGGCGGCCACGGCATCGAACACGGTCGATTCGGGATCGAAGGTCGGCTCCTGCTCGACATACGCGATCTTCAGGCCTTGCTGCATGACCAGCAGACCGTCGTCGAGCTTGAAGCGGCCGGCGATGGTTTTCAGGAGCGAGGACTTGCCGGTGCCGTTGCGGCCGATCAGGCCGACGCGCTCGCCGGTTTCAAGGGAAAAATCCGCGTGGTCGAGCAGTGCGACGTGGCCAAATGCCAATTGCGCGGACGTAAGGGAAATGACAGCCATAATCTGTGTGCGGGCCGCTCGACGCTCGTGGTCGAGCAGCGGCGCGGCGGAATCAATTGAAAGAAGCCGACATTGTACCGATTGCGGCACGTACACTTCCAAAGAATCCGCTTTCCTCGGCTATAATTGCACTCGGTTCACGATACCGGCCTGCCTTGCAGGGTCCGCTCGCCGAACTGCAGGCCTGTCCTGCTTTCGTGCCGCCCTGGCAGCACGCGCGTCCTCCCCGTAGCACAATGGATAGTGCACATGCCTCCTAAGCGTGGGATACTGGTTCGATTCCAGTCGGGGGGACCAAACCTTTAGCGCCCGTCGCTCCACGGCCCGCTGCGCATCATCCAGCGCCGCACCACATTCTGCGGTTTCGGTTCGCGGAACAATTTCCACCACGTTTCATCCGCAATGCCGCGTCCCGAGGCCAGTTGCAGCACGTCCACGTCGCCGCCCGAATTCACCTCGATGGTTTGCGGCCCTTGATCGGTGAACGCGATGTCCCAGGACTGGTACATGATCCCGGGGAACAGGGGCGCGGCGCGCAGGCACATCGCGACCGCCTGCTGCCAGTCGGGCAGCGTGCAGCCGACGATCTGCTGGCCGGTGTCCGGGTGCGCCGGGACCGGCTCCAGGCGTGAACCTTTCCTTCCGATGACATTGAACAGGACACCGGTGTCGACGTCGATGGCGCCCAGCAGGTTGCCGGTGGCGCCGTGCCGGAAGTTATCGATCATGTTCTTGCCGACCGGGATACGCAGCACCGCGCGATGGACCAGCGGCCCGCTGTCGTCGACCAGCACCACCACGCGCGCCGTTGCCAGGCGCGGGCCGAAGCGCGCGTCGAGTTCCGGATGCGGACGCGCCACGCTTTGCAGCATGATGCCTTCGCGGCTCAGCCAGCGCTTGAAATACTGGTCGACGGCAATGGTTTCGCCATTGCGCAGCTGCAGTTTGCCGTCGGCATAGGCATCGACCCAGACCGAGCCGGCGCCGCCGTTGCCGGCGATCGGCTTCATGAAGACCGGGAAGGCCGCCTGGCTCGCCAGGTATTCGGTCACCTCCTCCACCGAGCGCAGCGACACGGCGCCGGGAAAGCTGCGCGTCGGATGGCCGATCGCCTGGATCGTAGGATAGGGAAAGTCGTGCAGGCGCAGGATGCCGTAGGCAATCAACTTGTCCGCCGTCAGCGCTTGTGCACGCAGGTCGTTGTTCGATGTCGTGGCCGTCGACGACTTTTCGCCCAGGAACTGCGATTTTTCTTCCCAGCTCATGCCTGCCAGGCCGTACATGTCATATTCCTTGGGCGTGAGGCGGTTTGGCGGCCGGCGCAGCTGGGCTATTTCGTAAGCGCGTTTCATTGATACATCTCCGGGAAGCACTGTTCTTAATAAAATTGCTATGCTAACGAGCGGGTGAGCGCTTGTCCAATCGAATGCACTATTCTGGGGAGAAACGCTACCCACCTCGCCCTTGGTTGGTGCAGGTTTGCCCCATTCATTCTCAGATAAACGATATACATCGTTTGACGCGCGATTGCATCCAAGCGTGCCCTGCCGAACATAAAGCCGCTGCGTTCGCGGTTAGGATGGCCTACCCACTGATCTGGAGGACGGCGTCCATGTTCGACTTCATCACGAATTTCTTGGAGAAAAGCGGCTATCTCGGCGTCTTTGCGCTGATGGCGCTGGAGAATATCTTTCCGCCGATTCCATCCGAGATGATCATGCCCTTCGCCGGCTTCGTTGCCGCGCGCGGCGACCTGAACGTGGTGGGCGTGCTAATCGCCGGCACTGCCGGTTCGGTGGTGGGGGCCCTGCCCTGGTACTACGCGGCCAAGGTGTATGGCTGCGAGCGCCTGAAGAAGCTGGCCGGGCGCCGTGCGCGCTGGCTGACGATCACGCCCGACGACATCGACAAGGCGCTCGACGCCTTCCACAAGCACGGCAAGAAGGCGGTGCTGTTCGGGCGCCTGGTGCCGGCGGTGCGCACCCTGATCTCGGTACCGGCCGGGCTCGGCAACATGAACCTAAGCCAGTTCCTGCTGTATTCGACGATCGGCTCGCTGGCCTGGACCGGCCTGCTGACGGCGGCCGGCTTCCTGCTCGAGGACAATTACAAAGAAGTAGCGAAATACGTCGACCCGGTGTCGAAGACCATCCTCGGCGCGATGCTGGCCTGGTATTTGTACCGCGTGGTCACCTACAAGCCGGCGGCCAAGGAAGCGTCCAACAAGCAGGAGCAGCACGAACGCACCTGAGGACGCTGCGCCGCAGTGCGCGGGCGGCAAGCCTGCGCAGCAAGCTGGCGCAGCGAACCCTACGCGCCGCCGCGCTCGTCCAGCCCCGCCTTCATCGCGCTAAGCAGAGCGATCAGGCGCTCCTTGTCCTGGGGCGCCACATGCCCCAGCAATTCCTCGACCCAGCCTTCGTGCACCCCCGCCATGGCGCCGAAGGCCGCCTGGCCGGCAGCGGTGAGCCTGACGGCAAAGGCGCGCTTGTCCTGCGGGTCGGGCACGCGTTCCACCAGCCCCTCGCGTTCGAGCTGGTCGGTGATACCGGTGATGTTGCCGCCGGTGACCATCATGCGCCGCGACAGTTCGCCCATGCGCAAGCCCTCGGGATGGCGTTCCAGCTGGGCCATCAGATCGAAGCGCGGCAGCGTGATGCCGAAGCCGGCGCGCAGGCGGCTGCGGATCTCGTTCTCGATGCGCACGGTGCACGAGAGCATGCGCAGCCACAGCTTGAGCGACTGGTGGTGCTCGCTGCTCAAGCGTGTGGCTAGGTCGAGTTCCTGCGGTGTGCCCGTTTCCTGCCTGTCTTCATCCTGCATTCTGCGCCGGCGCCGCTTCGGCGCGTAGTTTGAAACGCTGCAGTTTACCGGTTTCGGTGCGCGGCAGTGCGTCACGGAACACGATGCGTCGCGGATATTTATACGGCGCGATCTGGCGCTTGGCGAATTCCTGCAATTCGCGCTCCAGCGCCGCACTCCCTTCCTGCCCGCCGCGCACGACCACGTGGGCCTCGACCACCTGCCCGCGCTCCTCGTCCGGACGGCCGATCACCGCGCATTCGGCCACCGCCGGGTGGCGCAGCAGCGCTTCCTCGACCTCGACGCCGGCGATGTTGTAGCCGGCCGAGATGATCATGTCGTCCATCCGCGCGCGGTAATAGAAATACCCGTCGCCGTCCATCTCGTAGGCGTCGCCGGTCAGGTTCCAGCCATCCTGCACGTAGTCGCGCTGGCGCGGGTCGGCCAGGTAGCGGCAGCCGGTCGGCCCCTTCACCGCCAGGCGCCCGATCACGCCCGGCCCCACCGGCTGGCCTTCGGCATCGAGCACGCAGGCCTGGTAGCCCGGCACCGGCTTGCCGGTGGCGCCGGGGCGGATCGCCTCGCCCGCCGCGGAAATGAAGATGTGCAGCATCTCGGTGGCGCCGATGCCGTCGATCATGGCCAGGCCGGTCGCCGCCTGCCAGGCCTCGCGCGTGGCCAGCGGCAGCGCCTCGCCGGCCGAGACCGTGCGCGTGAGGCTGGACAAATCGTGGCCCGCCGCCAGCTGCGCCATTTGGCGGTAGAAGGTCGGCGCCGTGAAGCAGACCGTGGCGCGCTCGGCGGCAATGGCGGCCAGCAGGGTCTCGGGCGTGGGCTTTTCGATCAGCACCGCGGCCGCGCCCACGCGCAGCGGGAACAGCAGCAGCCCGCCCAGGCCGAAGGTAAATGCCAGCGGCGGCGTGCCGATGAAGATGTCGTCGCCGCGCGATTGCAGGGTGTGCACCGGGAAGCAGTCGCAGATCGCCAGCAGATCGCGGTGGAAGTGCATCGTGCCCTTCGGAACGCCGGTGGTGCCCGAGGTGAAGCTGATCAGGCATACGTCGTCCGCCGCGGTGTCGGTGGCCGCGAACGGGTCGCCGTGGCGCGCCATCAGGTTTTCCAGCGCGGCCGGGTTGCCGGGGGCGTCGAACAGCGTCACCGGCGGCGCGCCTTCGCCCAGGACTTCGTGCAGGGCGTTGACCTCGGCGCGCAGGCCGGCGGCGCACAGCACCGCGTTGACCCGCGCCTTGGCGGCGATGGCGCCGAGTTCGCGCGCGCGCAGCAGCGGCATGGTCGGCACCGCGATGCAGCCGGCCTTGAACACGGCCAGGATCGCCGCCGCCATGGCCGGGCAATTCGCGCCGCGCAGCAGCACGCGGTTTCCCGGCACCAGCCGCAAATCGCGCCGCAGCACGTGCGCGATGCGGTCGACCCGCGCCGCGAGCCCGGCATAGCTCAGGCGCTCGCCGGCGCCGATCAGGGCCGTGCGTTCGCCCCAGCCGCGCGCCAGCGCCGCGTCGAGTAGTTCGACGGCGCAGTTGATGCGCTGCGGGTAGCGCAGCGCCGGGAGATCGAACAGGAATTCGGGCCACTCGCCGGGTGGCGGAAGATGGTCGCGGGCAAAGCCGTCGACGTGCGAGGAAGGACTGAGTGCTGCTCTGGGTTCTACCGTCTGCGAGCTTGTCATGGTCGTCCCGGTTGGGTGATCAGCCAATATCCGGGAGATACTTTAAGTCTAAACGATCGTGCCGACAAGCGAATTGTCGGGATGGCCGGATGCCGCGGTGCGGACCTGGATTCGGGCCTCGGTTCAGGCCCCGTCCACGCGCTGCGCCTGGCGTTCGACCGCTGCACGGGCCACGGCCAGCGCCTCGGCCAGCGCGGCGGGCGCCAGCAATGCGCGCGCCTGCGCCAGGCGCGCCGCCGCCGCGTGCAGGCCGAGCGTGGCGCAGCCCTCTTCCAGGCGCGCCAGGCGCGTGCGGGCCGCCGGCGCGTCGGCCAGCAGCGCCGCCAGGCCGGTTGCGGTGTCGTCGAGCTGGCGCGCCAGGCCGCCGAGGTAGAGCCGCAGGCGCGCCAGGTCGATGCCGAGGCGGCGCGCGCTGTCCTGCGGCGCCTCGGCCTGCCCCAGGGCCGCCAGCCAGGGCCGCAGTTGCTCCACGCGGAAGGGCTTGACCACGTAGCCGTCGGCGCCCAGCGCGGCCGCTTCGCTCATGCTGTCGCCGTCGTTGGCGGCCGAGACCAGCACGAAGGGCATCTCGGCCAGCTGCGGGTGCGCCTTGACCCGCGCCAGCAGCTCGGTGCCCGACAAGTACGGCATGCGCAGGTCGCAGAACACCATGGCCGGGCGCAGGCCGGCCTCGAGCTGGCGCCAGGCGTCGGCGCCGTCTTCCGCTTCCAGGATCTCGAACCGGCCGCAGGTATCGACCAGGTGCATCAGCATCATGCGCGAGACCACGTCGTCGTCGACGACCAGCACCTGGGGCACGGGCGCCGGCGCCGCCGGCATGTTGTTACTTGTTGAAGACATCGGTTCGGAGCATCAGGTAAGGGAGGTGTCGAAGGCGTCGAGCAGCGCGTCCAGGCGCGGCAGGCCCGCGCGCAGTTCGTCGCGGCGGCCGCTGTCGGCCGCCTTTTCCAGGCGCGCGCAGAGCACCGCCAGTTCGCGCGCACCGAGGTGGCCGGCGCTGCCGCGCAAGCCGTGCAGCACGCGTGCGCAGGCCTCGTCGTCGCCGCCGTCGAGCGCGGCGCGCAGCTCGCGGCGGCGGCGCGGCAGGTCGGCGGCAAAGGCGGCGCGCAGGCGGGCCTGGAGGTCGCCGGCCGGATGCTCCGGGACCGGGACCGGATCTGCCGCCGCCGGCGCCTCATCCGGCGCGATCCCGAACAGGGCGTCGAGTTCGGCCGTCGTCGGCGCCGCTGCTGGTGCCGGCACCGGCATCTCCATCGGCGCCAGTGCGATGCCGCGCGCCAGCTGGCGTTCGATCGCCAGGCCGAGCTGGCGGTGCAGGGCCGCCTCGTCGATCGGCTTGGTGAGGAAGGCGTCCATGCCGCAGGCCAGGTAGCGGTCGCGGTCTTCGTCGCTGGCATTTGCCGTCAGCGCCACGATCATCACGCGCGGGTCGAGCACCGGCGCGTCGAGCGTGCCGCCGGCGCGGATCAGGCGCGTGGCGGTGGCGCCGTCGATCTCCGGCATGCGCCCGTCCATCAGCACGATGTCGTAGTGCGTGCGGGCGCAGGCCGCCACCGCCAGCGCGCCGTTCTCGACCACGTCGATGCTGTGGCCCATGTCCTCGACCATCATGCGCGCGATGATCTGGTTGGTGGCGAAGTCCTCTGCGCACAGCACATGCAGGCGGTGGGTGTGGGGCAGGAAGACCGCCGGTTCGGCCCGGGCCGGTTCGATGCCTTCGTCGAAGGGCAGCACGAAGCTGAAGGTGCTGCCCTTGCCAGGCTCGCTGTGCGCCTCGATCGTCCCGTTCATCAGCTCGACCAGCTGGCGGCAGATCGCCAGCCCCAGGCCGGTGCCGCCGTAGCGGCGCGTGGTGGTGGCGTCGGCCTGCTCGAACTTCTGGAACAGGCGCGGCAAAGCATCGGCGGCGATGCCGATGCCAGTGTCCTGCACCGAAAAGCGGATGAAGTGCGGAGTCCCATCCTGCTCGAGGTCCTCCGTGCAGGCCTGGTCCTCGGCCCGGCGCTCGACGCGCAGCAGCACCTGCCCGGCCGGCGTGAACTTGAAGGCATTCCCGACCAGGTTGACCAGCACCTGGCGCAGGCGGGTCGGGTCGCCGCGCACGAAGCGCGGCAGGTCGGGCGCCAGCTCGATCGCGAAGTCGATGCTGAGGGCGGCGGCCTGCTCCTCGAACAGGGCGGCCACATTGCCGATGGCGGCGTCGAGCGCGAAGTCGATGGTCTCGACGGTGAGCTTGCCGGCCTCGATCTTGGAAAAGTCGAGCAGGTCGTTGATGATCGCCAGCAGCGCCTCGGCGTTCGCCTGGCCGCGCGCGATCTGCTCGCGCGTGCTTTCCTTCAGCTGGCCGTCGCGCAGGGCGAAGCCGAGCATGCCGATCACGCCGGCCAGCGGGGTGCGCATCTCGTGGCTCATATTGGCCAGGAACTCGGACTTCTGGCGCGCGGCGTCCTCGGCGCGGCGCGCGGCCAGCTGCAGGCGGCGCTCGTTCTCGTGCAGGGCGCGGTTCGCCTCGCCCAGTTCGATGGTGTTCTGGCGCACCTGCTGCTCGCGCTCGCGCAGCTCGGCGGTCTGGCGTTCGAGCAGGCGGTTCTGCAGCCCGATTTCCTCGGTGCGGGCGCCGACCTGGCGCTCCAGGCGCAGTTGCTGGCGGCGCAGGCTGCCGATGCGCAGGCGGTAGCCGCCGTAGCCTGCGCTCAGCAGCATCAAGGCGCCGGCGACGCGGAACCACCAGGTGCCCCAGGCCGGCGGCTCGATCACGATTTCCAGCGTGGCCGGGGTCTCGCTCCAGACGCCGTCCTTGTTGGCGGCGCGCACGTGGAACACGTAGCGGCCCGGGTCGAGGTTGGTGTAGGTGGCGAAGCGCTTGCTGGCGTCGGCATTCACCCAGGCCTGGTCGAAGCCCTCGAGCTTGTAGGCGAAGCGGTTGCGCTTCGGCGCCGCATAGTGCAGGGCCGAGAATTCGAGCGAGAACACCGAGTGCCTCGAGGACAGCGTGATCGAGCGCGCATTCTCGATCGGGCCGTCGAGCAGTTCGGGCCAGGCCTGCTGTACCGGGCGGTTGAAGATCTGGAAGCCGGTGATCACGGCGCGCGGCGGGATGCGGTTGTAGCGCAGCGCGCGCGGGTCGAAGGCGGTGATGCCGTTGAAGCCGCCGAAGTACAGGCTGCCGTCGGGCGCGCGCGCCGCCGCCGCGTCGAAATAGGCGCCGTCGACGGTGCCGTCGGCGGCCGTGTAGCTGCGCCAGGTGTTGGTGGCCGGATCGAAGCGCGACAGGCCGTTGGTGGTGCTGATCCAGATCGCGCCGTCAGCGTCTTCCAGCATCGCGGCCACGGCGTCGTCGACCAGGCCGTCGCGCATGGTGTAGCGCACGAAACTCACCGAGCCGTCGCTTGCCGTCACCATCTTGTTCAGGCCGACCGCGGTGCCGACCCAGACGTTCCCGGCGCGGTCTTCCATCAGGTAGTGGATCTCGTCGTGGCTCAGGCTGGTCGGGTCGTAGCCGTCGTGGCGGAAGTGGCGGAAGCGCCCGCTGGCGCGGTCCAGCAGGTCGAGACCGTTGAAGGTGCCGACCCAGAGCCGCCCGCGCCGGTCTTCCAGCACCGGGCGCACCGAGTTGTCGGACAAACTGGCCTGGCGCGCCGGATCGTGGCGGTAGCTGGTTACCTGGCGCGTGGCCGGGTCGAGCATGTGCAGGCCGCCCTTGGTGGCGATCCACACCATGCCGTCGCGCCCCAGGTTCATGGCGCGCACGTTGTTGGCGTTCGAGGCGTTGCTGTCGTTCGCGGCCAGCACCTGGCGCACGAAGCGCCCGCTCTTCGGGGCGAAGCTGGTGATGCCGGTGCGCCCGCCCACCCAGAGCAGGCCCTGGCGGTCGCGCACGACCGCGTTCACGGAGCTGTCGATCAGGCTGTTCGGGTTGCCCGGCTCATGGCGCCAGATGCGGTTGGCCTGGCCGGGCGCGGCCGGGTCGTACAGCTGCAGGCTGGAGGTAGAGGCCAGCCACAGCTTGCCGCTGCCGTCGTTCTCGATGCCTTTCACGCGGTTGTCGGCCGTGCTGGCGCCGTCGCGCTCGCGCACGATGCGCGCGAAGCCGCCGCTGCCCAAGTCCACGCGCGATACGCCGGCATACCAGGTGCCGACCCAGAAGGTGCCGACGCGGTCGCGGTAGAGCGCGGCGATGTGGTTGTCGGCCAGGCTGTGGCTGTCGGCGACAACCTGGCGGTGCACCTCGAAACGCGCCTGCGCCGCGTCCCAGCGGTACAGGCCTTCGTCGTGGGAGCCGACCCACACCTGGCTCTGGGCGTCCTGGTAGAGCGCGCTGACCCAGGCGCGCGGGATGCCCTCCTGCGGCCCGAGGCGCTGGCGCCGTCCGACTTCCGGTCCGGCCAGGGCCATGCGCTCGAGGCCGCCGAGGGAGCCGATCCACAGGGTGTTGGCGGCGTCGACCAGCAGCGCCTGCACGGTCTCGTGCGGCTCCGGCCTGCCGCTGCCGTGGTGCTCGAAACGCTTCAGCGCCAGGTCGAAGCTGTCGACGCCGGCCGTGGTGCCGATCCACAGCAGGCCGCTGCGGTCGAGCGCCAGCGCATTGATGTCGTCGCTGGCCAGGCTGTCGGGGTCGCTCGGCACGTGGTGCCAGGTGGTGAAGCGGCCGCTGGCGACGTCGAAGTGCTGCAAACCGTCGCCGGTGCCGAGCCAGAAGCCGCCCTTGCCGTCGTCGATGATGGCGCGCACGTGGCGGTTGCCGTTGCCGCGCCGCGCCGGTTCCTCGGGCAGGAAATGCTGGAAGCCCTGGGTCGCCGCGTCGTAGCGCGCCAGGCCGCCGTCGGTGCCGATCCAGAGCCGCCCCTCGCGGTCGACGTGCAGCACGCGGATCCAGTTGCTGGGCAGGGTGGCGGGGTCGCCGACGGCGTTGCGGAAGTTGACGAAGCGGTAGCCGTCGAAGCGCGACAGGCCGTTCTGGGTGCCGAACCACATGAAGCCGTCGCTGTCCTGGGCCATGGCCAGCACCGATTCCTGGGCCAGGCCATCCTCTACGCTCAGGTGCTCGAAGCGCATGGTCGGGGCCGGCGCACTCCAGGCCGGGGCCGGCGCGGCGAACCCGCCGGCCACCGCCAGCAGCAGCATGAACAGCAGCGCCTTCATGCGGAAAGCGGCGCCCGCTGCAGGGTGTGCGCGGACGCAAGGCAGGCGCCGCCGGGGCAGGCGGCTGGCGCCCCTGCCCTGTTCACGGCCGATCGACTTGTCTGTTCCCTATCCACCCCGTAAGGGTAGCAAACAAAGTGAATCTAGAGGGAAATTATTGCTCTCAGATCAAGCGTTTCTCGCATTTTTGCAGGCTTTTACTCTCCTTTTGCAACGCCCTCGCGGCGCGGGTCGGCGCCGCCGAACCACCAGGACTCGCCATGGATGGCCATGCGCATGATGCCGTGCAGGCCGGAGTTCTGCTCGGTCTGCTGGACCTTGTGGCCGCGCGCCTTCAGGGCGTCGACGGTGGCCTGCGGGAAGCGGCCGGCCTCGATCTCGGTGGGGCCGTTGCGGCTGCCGAAGTTCGGCAAGGCGATCGCCTGCTGCATGTTCAGGCCCCAGTCGAGAGTGCCGACCAGGGTCTTGGCAACGTAGTTGATGATGGCCGGGCCGCCGGGCGAGCCGACCGCCAGCACCAGCTTGCCGGTCCTGGTGTCGAAGACGATGGTCGGCGACATGGCGCTACGCGGACGCTTGCCCGGCTCGACCCGGTTCGCCACCGGGCCGTCCTTGTCGCGCGCCGCGAAGCTGAAGTCGGTCAGCTGGTTGTTCAGGATGAAGCCGTCGACCATCTGGCGCGAGCCGAAGGCGTCTTCCACGGTCGTCGTCATCGAAAGCCCGGCGCCATGGCCGTCGACCACCACCATGTGCGAGGTCGACGGGGTTTCGATGGCGTTGTCCTTGCCCCAGAGCCAGGCCGTTTCCATGCCGGGCGGATTGCCGGCCGGGGCTTCGCCCATGGATCGTTCGCCGATCAGGGCGGCACGTTTCGCCATGTAGGCCTTGTCGATCAGGCCGGGCAGGCCGCGGCCCGGCAGCGGAACGAAGTCGGTGTCGGCGGCGTAACGGTTGCGGTCGGCGTAGGCCAGGCGGCCGACTTCCGAGAACAGGTGCACCGCGTCGGCGCTCGGCACGCCGTTCGTGGGCGCCAGCGCGCGCATGTCGCGCGTTTCGAACATGGCCAGCATCTGGGCCACGGCGATCCCGCCCGAGGATGGCGGCGGCATGCCGCACACGGTGTACACGCGGTAGTCGCTGCAGACCGGCTCGCGCACTTTCGGGCGGTAGTCGGCAATGTCTTTCGCGGTGAGCAGGCCCGGGTTGGTCGGGTGCGCCTTGACCTTGGCGGCGATGTCGCGCGCGATGTGGCCCTTGTAGAAGGCGTCGGCGCCGCCGCCGGCGATCTCGCGCAGGGTCCTGGCCAGGGCCGGGTTCTTCAGCAAGTAGCCGACCGGGCGCGGGTTGCCCTCCTTGTCGTAGAAGTAGGCGGCGGCCGTTGGGTCCTTGCGGATATGGGCGTCCCACATCAGCATGCCGTTCAGGCGCGCGCTGACCGGGAAGCCGCGCTCGGACAGGCGGATCGCCGGACCGAACAGGGTTTTCCAGGGCAGCTTGCCGTGCTGTTTGTGGGCCAGTTCCAGCATGCGCAGCACGCCTGGCGCGCCGACCGAGCGCCCGCCGACCACGCCGGCGGTGCGCGAGAGCGGCGTGCCGTCGGGTTTTTCGAACAGGTGCTCGTCGGCCGCCATCGGCGCGGTTTCGCGGCCGTCGAAGGCTTGCGTTTTCTTGCCGTCGTAGTGAACGAGGAAGGCGCCGCCGCCGATGCCCGAGCTTTGCGGCTCGACCAGGGTCAGCACCATCTGGGTGGCGATGGCGGCGTCGATGGCGCTGCCGCCTTGTTTCAGCATCTCGTAGCCGGCCTCGACCGCGAGCGGATTGGCGGCGGCGACCATGTACTTCTTCGCGACCCAGCCGGCCTTTTCTTCGTAGCCGGTGGCGATCTCGGGGGCGCGCTGGGCAGTGTCCTGGGTGGTTGTCGGGGCCGGGCGCTCCGCCGTCTTCTGGGCAAACGCCAGGCTGGCGGGCAAGGTGACGCCGGCCAGGGCGGCCATGGCGGACAACAACGCGGCGCTGGCGCGCAACTTCAACTTGATCATCGATTCTCCAAAAAGCAAAACGGGCGTGCGACCAGGGCCGCACGCCCGATACCATCTGGCATCCTACATCAAATTGTCAAACGGCTCATGGCACTTGTAAATTGTGACTGAGACGTTTCCTTGCTGTTACTTCGGCTGCATGCGGATCGCGCCGTCGAGGCGGATCGTTTCGCCGTTCAGCATCACGTTTTCGATGATGGCTTTCGCCAGGTGCGCGTATTCCTTCGGCATGCCGAGGCGCGGCGGGAACGGCACCATCTTGCCCAGCGAATCGCGCACTTCCTGCGGCATGCCCATCAGCATCGGGGTCTCGAAGATGCCCGGGGCGATCGTCATCACGCGGATGCCGCTGCGCGCCAGGTCGCGCGCCATCGGCAGGGTCATGCCGGCCACGGCCGCTTTCGAGGAACCGTAGGCCGCCTGGCCGATCTGGCCGTCGAAAGCCGCCACCGAGGCGGTGTTGATGATGATGCCGCGCTCGCCGTATTCGCCTGCTTCGGTATTGCCCATTGCTTCGGCCGCCAGGCGCGACATGTTGAAGGTGCCGACCAGGTTGATGTTCACCGCGCGCTGGAACACGTCCAGCGGGTGTGGGCCGTCCTTGCCCACGGTCTTGACGGCCGGGGCGACGCCGGCGCAGTTGACCAGGCCGCGCAGGGTGCCCAGGGCGACTGCCGCTGCCACGACTGCCTGGCCGTCCGCTTCCGAAGTCACATCGCACTTGACGAACTGGCCGTTCAGTTCCGCCGCCAGGGCCGCACCGGCCTCGGCCTGCACGTCGGCGATGACGACCTTGCCGCCGGCGTCGGTGATCATGCGCGCGGTGGCCGCTCCCAGCCCCGACGCGCCGCCGGTGACGATGAACACATTGTCTTGAATTTGCATGGTTTTCCCTTTTTTGTCCCTGTGCGTTCGCTAGGACGCTTGCTTTTGACGTTTACGTAAACGTCAACCCACGGGATTGTAGCGAACTTTTGGCGGGAAAAACCACGGCTGACCTAAAAGCATTGCACGTTGGCGCCGTTGCGCGTGCACAAGCGCCCTTCGCTGCTGACGCCGGCGTTGCCGACATTCGTCTGGTAGGTCGTGCCGCCGCTGTCGGTGCAGGTGTTGCCGAGGCAGCTGTTGAGGCGGGCGGAACTGGGCTGCGGCGCGGCCGGCGGGCCCACCGTAGGCGCCGGAGGCGTCACGACCCTGTTCGGCGCCGGGATCGGCTGCCCTTCGGGCATGCGGGCAAGCGATGACTGGACCGGGCGGCGCGGCGCGGCATTCGCCTGCTTCTTCGGCTCCTTGCCATCCGTCCTCGCCGGGTCCTGCTGCTGGGGCGCCGGGCGCGCCGACGGATCGGCTTCCTTGTGCGGCTGCTGTTGCGGCATGCCGCCGGCTTTTTCTTCCTGGGCCTGCGGGGTCTGTTCCGGCCGGGCGCCAGGTTCGGGCCGGGTCGTCTGCGGGTGCAGCACCGGGCCGTAGCTGGGGCCGGTGGCCGGGGCCGGCTGGCGCGCAGCCTGTCCGGCCTGGGCGGCCTGGGCGGCCTGGCGCTGTGACTCGGATTGCTGCCCGGACGGCGTTTGCGCGTGGGCCGGTTGCGCCGCGCTTGCGGCGGCCAGCGCCACCATCAGGGCCAGGGCGATTTGCGTGGCCCGGAAGGGCTTCGAATGCTTGAGGTGGGGTGTGTGCTTCATGGCGTCCTCCATGCGGCCTGGGGCCGGTATGCCGATTATCGGCCGCCCCTGCCCGCCATGGCGCGCGCCAGCATGGCCGCCGCGTCAAGTCCGTGTCAGTTTCGCGGTTTACGCTGAGGGGACGATCCGGCAATGTGCGTGATGATGCCGCGACGATAATCACAACGATGGAGACGGCAATGCAGACAGTTCACGAGCTCTACCAGGACAAACGCACCGACGCCGCGGGTGCGCTGGCCCACCTGCACGACCAGGACATGATCATCGTGCCGACCGGGGTCGGCGAGCCGCCTGCCCTGCTCACGGCCCTGTCGGAAGCGCGCACGCGCTGGCAAGGCATCCGGGTGGCGCAGATCCTGGCGATGCGCAAATATGGCTACTTCGAGCAGGACACGGCCCGGCACGTGCGCCACGCGGCCTTGTTCTTCGGCGGCGCCTCGCGCGGGGGCGGCCAGGGCGGCTGGTGCGACTTCATCCCGAATTATTTTTCCGAGATCCCGACCCTGATCGAGCGCGGCCTGATGCCGGCCGACGTGGTCTTCGCCATGGCGTCGAGCATGAATGCCCAGGGTTTCTTTTCGCTCAGCCTGGGCACCGACTACACCATGGCGGCGGTGGCCAAGGCGCGCGTGGTGGTACTGGAAGTGAACCCGCACGTGCCCTTCGCGCATGGCCAGTGCCACGTGCACATTTCGCAGGTGACGGCGCTGGTCGAGGACGACACGCCGATCCTGGAAGTGGGCCTGCCGGCGATCGGCGCGGTGCAGGAAGCCATTGGCAAGCACGTGGCCGACATGATCGAGGATGGCTCGACCCTGCAGATCGGCTATGGCGGCATTCCCGACGCCGTGGTGATGCAGCTGACCCACAAGCACGACCTCGGCATCCATACCGAGATGATCGGCGACGGCATCCTGAAGCTGGTCGAGTGCGGCGCCGTGACCAACCGGCGCAAGACCCTCCTGCCCGGCAAGATGGTGGCGACCTTTGCGCTCGGCTCGCGCAAGCTCTACGACTTCATGCACCAGAACCCGATGCTGGAAATGCACCCGTCGAACTTCACCAACGACCCGTACATCGCCGGCCAGAACGACAAACTGGTGTCGATCAACGCCAGCTTGCAGGTCGATTTGCTCGGGCAATGCGGCAGCGAAAGCATTGCCCACCTGCCCTATTCCGGCACCGGCGGCCAGGTCGACTTCGTGCGCGCCGCCAACCGTTCGCGCGGCGGCAAGTCCTTCATCGTGCTGCCCTCGACGGCGAAGGACGGCACCATCTCGCGCATCGTGCCCACGCTCACGCCGGGCACCCACGCCACCACCAGCAAGAACGACGTCAACTACGTGGTCACCGAATACGGCGTGGCCCAGCTGCGCGGCAAGTCGGCCAAGCAGAGGGCGCAGGAACTGATCGCGATCGCGCACCCGGACTTCCGCGGCTGGCTGCGCGAGGAAGCAGGCAAGATGTGTGTGTTCTGACGGGAAACCTGCGCCGCCGCCCTGCCCGGCCGTGCCATGATGAGATCGAAGCCGCATTGGCCGGCACCATCATGGAGGCAGGATGAGCAAGGAACTTGGCATTACCCAGGACGATCACGTGCGCGGCGGCAGCGACGCCGTGGTCACGCTGATCGAATACGGCGACTTCCAGTGCCCGTATTGCGCCCGCGCGCATGCGGCGCTCGGCGAATTGCGGCGCCAGCACGGAGACCGCCTGCGGCTGGTCTACCGGCACCTGCCGCTCTCAGACCTGCACCCGCTCGCCCAGCCGTTGGCGGAAGCCGCCGAGGCCGCTGGCGCCCAGGGCAAGTTCTGGGAGATGCACGACGCGCTGTTCGAGAACCAGGGCATGCTGGACGAGGACGCCCTGCCCGCGCTCGCCGGCGCCATGGGGATCGATGCCGGGCGCTGGCGCGACGCGTTCGAAAGCGGGCGGTATCGCGACAAGGTGTTGGCGCAGGCGGAAGCCGGACGCGCCGCCGGGGCCAGCGGAACGCCGAGTTTCTTCATCAATGGCGAGCGCTACCATGGGGATTCGGACCATGCGTCGCTGGCGCAGGCGATCGACGAGGCCTTACAGCAGCGTTGAAGCTGGTTTGCATCCACGTTGGCGCAGTGTTGATTGGCGCAGTGTTGATTGGCGCAGCGTCGACGCAGTCTTGACGCTGGACTGCGTTGGCACAGTGTTGACGCTGCACTGCGTTGGCACCGTGTTGACGCCTGCGCTGTGTTGACGCCGGCGTGATCGGCCCTGACGGCCAACGTTGGCAGTAATGCTCAGGTCGGTTAGTTACAATTTTGTAGCCTGCGTTCCGGTGCCGGCTTGCGTTACGGGCATTGCCGTATGCTGGACGCGTGGACGGCAAAAGCCGTCCACCCTACCGCCTTGCCGGCCTGTGCTTCAGGGCTGCGGACGAGGCTGTTCAGCAGCAACCCGTGTCGGAGTCACCGCCGGCGCCGTGGTCGTGTGCGCCGGCTTGCGCATCTGCGCGAGCTGGGGCTCGGACACCGCGATCCAGCCCGCCGCCGGCAGCAGCGGCACCAGCAGCAGCGCGACGATGTTGATGATCTTGATGAGCGGGTTCACCGCCGGGCCGGCCGTGTCCTTGTAGGGGTCGCCCACGGTGTCGCCCGTCACGGCCGCCTTGTGCGTGTCGGAACCCTTGCCGCCGTAGTTGCCGTCCTCGATGTATTTCTTGGCGTTGTCCCAGGCGCCGCCGCCGGTGGTCATGGAAATCGCCACGAACAGCCCGGTGATGATGGTGCCCATCAGCAGCCCACCGAGCGCCGCCGGCCCCAGCAGCATGCCGACCAGGATCGGCACGATCACCGGCAGCAGCGACGGCACCACCATTTCGCGGATCGCCGAGGCGGTGAGCATGTCCACCGCCTTGTCGTATTCCGGCTTGCCGGTGCCGGCCATGATGCCGACGATGTCGCGGAACTGGCGCCGCACTTCCACCACCACCGCGCCCGCCGCGCGCCCCACCGCTTCCATCGCCATCGCCCCGAACAGGTAGGGAACCAGGCCGCCGATGAACAGGCCGACGATCACCATCGGGTTCGACAGTTCGAAGACGACGGACTTGCCGACCGAATCGAGCGCGTGGGTGTAGTCGGCGAACAGCACCAGCGCCGCCAGGCCGGCCGAGCCGATGGCATAGCCCTTGGTGACGGCCTTGGTGGTGTTACCCACCGCATCGAGCGGGTCGGTAATCGCGCGCACCGAATCCGGCATGCCGCTCATCTCGGCGATGCCGCCGGCATTGTCGGTGATCGGGCCGTAGGCATCGAGGGCGACGATGATGCCGGCCATCGACAGCATCGAGGTGGCGGCAATCGCAATGCCGTACAGCCCGCCCAGCTGGAAAGCGACCAGGATGGCGATGCAGACCGCGAGCACCGGGTAGGCGGTGGACTTCATCGACACGCCCAGGCCGGCGATGATGTTGGTGCCGTGGCCAGTGGTCGATGCTTCGGCGATGTGGCGCACCGGCTTGAAATCGGTGCCGGTGTAGTACTCGGTGATGTAGACCATCAGCCCGGTCAGCACGATGCCGACCACTGCGCAGCCGAGCATGCTGCCGCGCATGGCTTCGTCGCCCCAGACCAGCCAGGTGACGACCGCGAAGCCGATCAGCGACAGGCCGGCCGCCCACCACAGGCCGGTGTACAGGGCCGACATGATCTTGCGCCCCGGCTTGTGGCGCACCATGGCGCAGCCGACGATGGAGCCGAGGATGGACACCGCGCCCAGCAGCAGCGGATACAGCATGGCTTCACCGGCGCCGTCGACGATCATCAGCGCGCCGAGCAGCATGGTGGCGATCAGGGTGACCACGTACGTTTCGAACAGATCGGCCGCCATGCCGGCGCAGTCGCCGACGTTGTCGCCCACGTTGTCGGCGATCACCGCAGGATTGCGCGGGTCGTCTTCGGGAATGCCGGCCTCGACCTTGCCGACGAGGTCGGCGCCAACGTCGGCGCCCTTGGTGAAGATGCCGCCGCCCAGGCGCGCGAAAATGGAGATCAGCGAGGCGCCGAAGGCGAGGCCGATCAGCGGCTTGATGACGTCATGGCGCGACAGGGCCGCGTCGCCATTGGCGGAGAGCGCCCAGTAGAACAGGGTGACGCCCAGCAGGCCGAGGCCGACCACCAGCATGCCGGTGATCGCCCCGCCCTTGAAGGCGACGTCGAGCGCCTCGTTCATGCCCTTGGCGGCGGCCTGGGCGGTGCGCACGTTGGCGCGCACCGAGACATTCATGCCGATGAAGCCGCAGGCGCCGGACAACACCGCGCCGGCCAGGAAGCCGCCCGCGGTCCAGGCGCCCAGCAAAAAATAGATGGCAACGAGGAGCACCAGGCCGACGATGCCGATGGTGCGGTACTGGCGCCCGAGGTAGGCGGCGGCGCCTTCCTGGATGGCCAGCGAGATTTCCTGCATGCGGGCGTTGCCGGCGTCCTGGCGCAGGATCCAGGCGCGGGCCCACAGCCCATAGATGACCGCGATGACGCCGCAGGCCACGGTAAACGTGATCAGGTTTGCTGCCATGTCGTCCCCTTAGTTTTTTAATCAAGCAACACCACACAACGAAAGAATGCTCACCTCTTCGGCGAAGCAGTCTGCCTCACTGCGTACTGCACACATTTGATCCAAACCACTGATACGACGGGTGACAGCGCGTCATCCGGGTATAAAAAAAGCGGACATCGCTGTCCGCTTCAGTCTTGCTTCCGATTACTCGGAGAGCGCGGCAAACGCCGCGTCGCGTACTTGCTCGACCGGGCCCACGCCGGTGATCTTGCGGTATTTCGGCGCGCCCGGCAGGCCCGACTGGGCCCACTTGTTGTAGTAGCCGAGCAGCACTTCGGTCTGGTTGTGGTAGACCGACAGGCGCTTCTTGACGGTTTCTTCCTTGTCGTCGTCGCGCTGGACCAGCGGTTCGCCGGTGACATCGTCGATGTCGGCGACCTTCGGCGGGTTGAACTTGGTGTGGTACACGCGGCCCGAAGGCTGGTGGGTGCGGCGGCCGCTCATGCGCTCGACGATCAAATCGTCGGGCACGTCGATTTCCAGCACGTAGTCGACGTTGATGCCGTTGTCCTTCATGGCGTCGGCCTGGGCGATGGTGCGCGGGAAGCCGTCGAACAGGTAGCCGTTGGCGCAGTCGGCTTCCTGCAGGCGGTCTTTCACGAGGCCGATCATGATGTCGTCGGAAACCAGGCCGCCTGCGTCCATTACCTTTTTCGCCGCCAGGCCCAGCTCGGTGCCGGCCTTGATCGCCGCGCGCAGCATGTCGCCGGTGGAGATTTGCGGGATATTGTATTTTTCCTTGATGAAGTTAGCCTGGGTGCCCTTACCGGCGCCAGGCGCTCCTAACAGAATGAGACGCATGAAGATTCCTAAACGGATGTTGAAATGGTGAAATGTTGAAAATCGTTATTGTGTTGGCAACGGATTGCAATTGATGCTTTATTGATGCAGACCTGCCTAGCTTGATACGAAACTTACCACAAAAGGCAGCGTCAACGCCAATTCCAGCGGCTGGCTTCGGTCGCGATTTCTTGCTTTTTTGATGTACCGCAGACTAGCCGCTAATCAATTGCAATAAAGCTCAAGACGCGTAGTGCAATTGCACCCGTGCTAAATCTTCCGGGGTGTCGACACCGGCCTGGGGCGCGCTGTCGGTCACGTGCACGGCAATCGGCACGCCATGCCAGAGGACGCGCAATTGCTCCAGCGCTTCGATCTGCTCCAGCGGCGAGACCTCCAGGCCCGGATAGGCTTGCAGGAAGGCGTTGCTGTAGGCATAGAGGCCAATGTGTCGCAGCGGCGCATACCCGGCAGGCAAGGTGTCGCGGCTGGCGGCAAAGGCGTCGCGCGCCCAGGGAATGCTGGCGCGCGAGAAATACAGGGCGCGGCCCGCCTTGTCGAGCACGACCTTCACCACGTTCGGGTTGAATACGTCGGCCACGTCGTGCAAAGGATGGGCGCAGGTCGCCATCGGCACCTCAAGGCTGATGCGCGCGGCGCAGGCCGCCAGCAAGGCCGGGTCGATCAGTGGCTCGTCGCCCTGCAGATTGACCACGACTTCGTCGGCCGGCAAATTCAGCGCGCGCGCCACTTCGGCGATGCGGTCGGTGCCGGACGGGTGGTCGGCGCGGGTCATGACGGCTTCCACGCCGTGCGCGGCGCAGGCGGCGGCAATATCGGCGTGGTCGGTGGCGACGATGATGCGCGCCGCGCCGGACTCACGCGCGCGCTCGGCGACGCGCACGACCATCGGCTTACCGCCGAGGTCGGCCAGCGGCTTGTTCGGCAGCCGGGTCGAGGCCAGGCGCGCCGGGATGATGACGGTAAAGCGCATGCGATTCAGACCGCTTCGATCTTGCGCGCCTGGTCGGCCCACATGATCGGGATACCGTCGCGGATCGGGTAAGCCAGGCGGTCGGGGCGACAGGTCAGTTCCTGGCCTTTTTTATCGTATTCGAGCGGGCCCTTGCACAGCGGGCAGACCAGGATATCAAGCAGTCGAGCGTCCACGACATTTCTCCACAATTTGTTGGGCGAGCGCGGCATCGATGCGCGCGCTGACCGGCACCACCCACAGGCGCGGGTCGTGCTTCAGGTTTTCAAGTTGCCCACATTTTACTGCATCCTTCTCGGTGATCAGGATGACATCGGCATCCACGCCCGCAAACGGGTCGTCGCGGAAGTCGTGGTGGTCAGGCAGCGCCAGTTCGGCGAACGACAGACCAGCGCCGCGCAGCATGGCAAAGAAGCGTCCCGGATTGCCGATCCCGGCAGCGGCCAGGATGCGGCGGCCGGCGAAATCGGACAGCGGCAGGCGCCGGTTGGCGTCGACCAGTTGCTCGGCCGTGTCGCCGGCCAGCGTCATTCGGTACGGCTGGCCGCCGACGGCGCGCGCCAACTGCGGCGCGATCTCGGGCGCATTCACCACCGTGAAGTCGCGCCGGCGCGAAGGCGGCTCGCGCAAGGGGCCGGCCGGCAGCAGCCAGCCGTTGCCCACGCCGCGCCCGTCGAACAGCACCACCTCGACGTCGCGCGCCAGGGCGTAGTGCTGCAGGCCATCGTCGGTGAGCAGGACATTCACCTCCGGATGTGCCGCCAGCAGCGCCCTGCCCGCCTCGGCACGCCGGCGCCCGACGAACACCGGCACCCGCGTGCGGCGCGCGATCAGGAGCGGCTCGTCGCCGACCTGGGCCGCATCCGATGCCGGCGTCACGGCGCGCGGCGCCTCGCCTTCGCTCCCGTGACCGCGCGAAATCACGCCGGGGCGCATGCCGGCCTCGACCAGTGCGTCGGCCAGCCAGATCGTCAGCGGGGTCTTGCCCGTACCGCCAATAAAGATGTTGCCGACGACAACGACCGGCACCGGCAGGTGCGTGGACGTCAGCAGGCCGGCACGGTACAGGCCGACGCGCAGGGCCGCCAGCGCGCGAAACAGCAGCGACAGCGGCCACAGCGCGCAGGCGAGCGGACCGCGGCGCAGCCAGGCGCGGGTCAGGACGGATTCAAGGGAATGGTTCTTGGACATGAAAAGAAGGAAACGCCAGGCGCGCAGTCGCTGCCCGCCTGGACGGTGTTACTCACGGCCTTACTTCTTGCCGCCGGTCTGGGCAGCAAAGGTCAGCTTGTCGTAGCCGGCCAGGCGCGCCGCTTCCAGCACGTTGATGACCATCTGGTGCATCGCGAACTGGTCGGCGTTGACGATGATGACAGGGTCGGCCACCGGCTGGCCGTTCGGGCCCGAGCGCGCGGCGGCCTTCAGGTCGTCGGCCAGGCCGTTCACGCCCTGGAAGGAGACCGGCGTGTTGTTCACCGTGTAGTTTCCCTTGGCGTCGATCGTGACATTGATCTCGAAGGGTTTGTCGACCACCTTGTCGGCGTCGGCCGTCGGCAGCGTGATCTGCAGTTCGGTGAACTTGCTGTAGGTGGTCGACACCATCAGGAAGATGAGCACGACCAGCAGCACGTCGATGAACGGGATCAGGTTGATTTCCGGATCCTCGCGCTTGCGGCCGCGGCGAAAGTCCATCATTTGCGGGCACCGTGAACGACGTCGACGAACTTCACCGCCTGCAGTTCCATGTCGACGATGAAGCTGTCGACCAGGGCGCGGAAGTGGCGGTAGAAGACCAGGGCCGGCATCGCGATCGCCAGGCCGAAACCGGTGTTATACAGCGCAATCGAAATCCCGTGCGCCAGCTGCGCGGGATTCGCGCCCGAGGCGTTTTGCGAACCGAAGATCTCGATCATGCCGACCACCGTGCCGAACAGGCCCATCAGCGGCGCCAGCGAAGCGATGGTGCCGAGCGTGGTCAGGAAACGCTCGAGCACGTGGGCGACGCCGCGGCCGGCTTCCTCGATCGACTCTTTCATGACGTCGCGCGGTGCGTCGACGTTGCGCAGGGCGGCCGCCAGCACGGTGCCGAGCGGCGAATTGGTTTCCAGGGTATTGATGATGTCCGGGGTGACCTTGTTGTTGCGATAGACGTTGATGACTTCACCGAGCAGGGCTTTCGGGAGGATCTTTTCGCGGCGCAGGTAAATCAGGCGTTCGATGATCAATGCCAGGGCAACGATCGAGGCAATCAGCAATGGCCAGATGGGCCAGCCTGCGGCTTGTAAGATGGCGAGCAAGTGAACTCCTGACAGAATGGAAACGAATCCGGCAATGTAGCAAGTTGCCGCCGCCTGAGCAAGAGTAGTTCTGCACAAGTTCTGTGGATAAAATTGTGTGCAAGGACATATCCGTACGCTAAGTATGTTGATTCTTAAGGGAATTTTCTACGTGCGCAAGAAAGAAGCAGGTGGATTGGCATGATGCCATGGTGTCTGGACGCTCGATGCAGCCTCCCCGGCCCTTGAAGTTGCAAACAATTTCTGTGGATAAAAATGTGTGCAATGGCAGTCTTGCGGACTTAAGTAATTGATTTAACTCATCAATATCTCACTGCTGAAGAATTCGGCACCGGCTCATCCGTTGTCTGGATTCGATTGAAAGGCGTTTCCCCACAGTTTTTGTGGACAAAATTGTGAGCAAGGCCAGGCAGGCCAGCTGACATCGTTGATTTCAAAGGGAAAAATGGTGCTGCAAAGAAAGTAAGCAGACCGACTTATCCCCACTGCGCCACAGGAAGTCCGATTCGGTTCGCGCCAGCACGAAGCAGGCGGAAGTCTATGCACACTTTCTGTGGAAAAGAATGTGATCAAGGCCCTTCTCTGCACCACAAGTGTTTGATTCTTAAATACTTTGTGATGACGCCTGCTTTTTGAGCAAGCTCAAGAGTTATCCACGAAAAATGCTGTAGCGCCGAGTCTGGTCCATTGTCGAGGCCTCTGCAAGACCCTCTTGTGCGCTGGGCTGGGACAAGGTCTGGCGAGAACACGGCAGCGCGCGCAAACCGGCCAGTTCGGGCGAATGTGGACACATGTGCGCTTCTTCACATTTTCTGTGGACAAAATTGTGAGGAAGCGCCTTGCGTTAGCACAAACTGTTTGATTTTAAAGAGAAAAAATCTCCTGCTTCAATTTTTGGCATAGTTGGGAAGCCTGACAAGACAGGTAGCTTCCATGCGTTCGAGGCCGTACCTGACTGACCTGTGCACGTCCATTCGAAGCGAACTCTTCACACAAACTGTGGAAAAAGATGTGCGCAAGGCAGATGCTCTACAAGCAAGTCGTTGATTCTAAAAGACATACAGATGCATGCCCGCATTTTCGGCAGCAGGATAAGTTTACTGCCGAGTTCCTCACATTTTTTGTGGATAACATTGTGCCCAAGTGAACCTAGCCCTACATAAGCCATTGATTTCAAACGAATCGCCCTGCCATGCCTGCAAAAAAGGCGCACCTGCACGCTACAAATACCCCTTGTCGGCGCGGCGCGGATATGCCATAAGCTTCACCGCTCATGCACCAGGATGCCCACACATGTTCAACGATACCGATTCCGACACCGCCTACACTGCTCCGCCCGTCCTGTCCGTTACCGCGCTGAACGGGCAGGTCGCGCGCCTGCTGGAGCGTTCCTTCCCGCTGGTCTGGATCGGCGGCGAAATCTCGAACTTCACGCGCGCCAGTTCCGGCCACTGGTACTTCACGCTGAAGGACGATGCGGCCCAGGTGCGCGCGGTGATGTTCCGCAGCCGCGCCCAGTACGCCGGCTTCAATCCGCGCGAAGGCGACAAGGTCGAGGTGCGCGCACTGGTCACGCTGTATGGCGCGCGCGGCGACTATCAGATCAATGTCGAGGCGATCCGCCGCGCCGGCGTTGGCCAGCTGTACGAGGCCTTCCTGCGCCTGAAGGAAAAGCTGAGCAACCAGGGCCTGTTCGACGCCGACCGCAAGCGCCCGCTGCCGCTGTTCACTCGCAGCATCGGCATCGTCACCAGCCCGCAGGCGGCGGCCCTGCGCGACGTGCTCACCGCCCTGAAGCGGCGCGCACCGCACGTCAACATCGTGCTGTATCCGGCCCCGGTGCAGGGCCAGTTTGCCGCCGACAAGATCGCCGAAGCCATCATGACGGCCTCGCGCCGCGCCGAGGTCGATGTGCTGCTGGTCTGCCGCGGCGGCGGTTCGATCGAGGATTTGTGGAGCTTCAACGAGGAATGCGTGGCGCGCGCGATCGCCGCCTGCAGCATCCCCGTGATTTCCGGCGTCGGCCACGAGACCGACGTCACCATCGCCGACTTCGCCGCCGACATGCGCGCCGCCACCCCGACGGCGGCGGCCGAGCTGGCGGCCACGCCGCGCGACGACTGGATGGCCTCGCTGTCGGCCGACGCCCTCGATCTGCGGCGCGCCATGGCGCGCCAGCTGTCGGAAGCCAGCCAGGGCCTGGATAACCTCAGCCGGCGCCTGCTCAGCCCCACGGCCCAGATCGCCCACCAGCGCCTGAAGCTGCGCGCCATGGCCGCCTCGCTCACGCACGCGGTGCGCACGCCGCTCGGCCGCGGCGGCGTGACCCTGGCCCAGCTCCAGCAGCGCTGGGCACGCCACCGTCCGGACCTGCGGACCCTGCGTGCCCAGCTCACGGCCGAGGGGCGCCACCTGAATGCGAGCGTCTGCACCCAGGTCGCCCAGCGGCGCGACCGCCTGGGCGCGCTGGCGGCCCAGCTGGAATTGCTGAACCCGCAGCGCACGCTCGAGCGCGGCTATGCCATCGTCAGCAATGCCAAGGGCGAGGCGCTGCGTTCGCCGGACCAGATCAAGGCGCGCACCGCGCTCACGGTGCGCCTGGCCGAAGGCAGCGCGCAAGTGCGGGTATCGAGCGTGCAAGCCGAGTTGGAATGACGGCAATCTGAGCAAGCATGCAACGTCGGTCCATCCGGTTTAGAATATGCGCCGTTTCCGAACAATAACTTTCTAACCAACAAGGACCAAGACATGGAACATACCCTGCCGCCACTGCCGTACGCCAAAGACGCCCTGCAGCCGCACATCTCGGCCGAGACCCTGGAATACCACTACGGCAAGCACCACGCGACCTATGTGACGAACCTGAACAACCTGATCAAGGGCACCGAGTTCGAAAACATGTCGCTGGAAGAAATCGTCAAGAAGTCCTCGGGCGGCATCTTCAACAACTCGGCGCAAGTCTGGAACCACACCTTCTTCTGGAACTGCATGAGCCCGAACGGCGGCGGCGCACCGACCGGCAAGGTCGCTGATGCCATCAACGCGAAATGGGGTTCGTTCGACAAGTTCAAGGAAGAGTTCACCAAGTCGGCAGTCGGCAACTTCGGTTCGGGCTGGACCTGGCTGGTGCAAAAGGCCGACGGCAGCGTCGACATCGTCAACACCTCGAACGCCCACACCCCGCTGGCCTCGGACGACAAGGCCCTGCTGACCTGCGACGTCTGGGAACACGCCTACTACATCGACTACCGCAACGCCCGCGCCAAGTTCGTGGAATCGTGGTGGAACCTGGTCAACTGGGAATTCGTGAACGCGAACCTGGGCTGATCCCCATCGTCCGGCCCCGGGCCGGAACGAAGCCTGCAACGGCCCGCTGTATAGCGGGCCGTTTCTTTTTTCTGCGCCGAAAGCTGCGCTACTCCCCTCTCCATCTTACCGCTCGGTACGTCAGCTCTGTAGGGTGCGCCTCGCACAGACAACACCATTTCTGCCGGAACTTGAGATGACGCAACAACCTGAACTGAGGCACCACAACGGTGCAAATTACGACGTTAAATGACTGAGCAGAGCATGAATATGCAAGCTTGTTTTTTAACGAGGGGGAGACATGAAGATCCGCGCAATCACAACGACCTCAACCATGATCATGCTCGCCGTATTGGCAGGAGGCTGCGCAATGCCCGGCACGGGCGGCAAGGTCGTGCTATCCACCGATAAAACCTACCCGGCCATTGGCCCTTATTCACAAATGGTCGGCCACGGCAAGCTGATCTACTTCTCGGGCGTCATCCCCCTGAACAAGGAAGGCACGGGTGTCCAGGGCACGACGATCGAAGAACAGACCCGCCTGGTACTCGACTACATCGGCATGCAACTGCAATCGCAGGGACTGGATTATACGGACGTCCTGAGCAGCACGGTGTACATGAAAAGCCTGGACGACTTCGCCGTGATGAACAAGATCTACGGCGAGTATTTCAAGGAAGCGCCACCCGCGCGCGCAACAGTTGAAGTCGCACGGCTACCGCGCGATGTGCAAATCGAAATCGCCGTGGTCGCGGCACGGCGCTGAACAATCCGATACATGGAGACGACATGGACACTCACACTGCTTCCCGGCAAATCGCCACGCCCCCGGACCAGGCCGCACTTCCCGCGCATTGGAGCCGGAATCGGCGTGACTTCCTGCGCATCCTCGGCTCTGGCGCAGCCCTGGCCGCGCTCGGCCCACTGGCTGCATGCAGCAGCAGCAATGCTGCCAGCCCCACAGACGAGCTGCGCAACCAGCTCCTGGCAGACGAGCGCTTCTGGACCGAAGTCGCCGGCATGTTTACGCTCGACCCGACCCGCCGCTTCATGAATATCGGCACGGCCGGTTCGATGCCCAAGGTGTCACTCGACCTGTTCGACAGCGAGAACCGTACCAAGGCACGCGAATCCGGCAATGGCTATTCGAACCTGCTGGCCGAGCGCACGCAGGTGGCGCCCGGCTTCGGCGTCGACCCCGACGAGCTGGCCTTCTCGGCGAATACCTCGTCAGGCATGTGCCACGCCATCCTTGGCATCGACTGGCAGCCCGGCGACGTGATCGTTACCACCAACCACGAGCACGGCGGCGGCGAAACGCCGATGGCGATCGCCGTGGCGCGCTACGGCATCGAGATCGCCCGCGTGGCCATGCCAGTCGGGAACAACCAGAACGCCGCCCTGTATGCCACGCTGTTCGACGCCCGTATCCGCGAACTGCGCACCCAGGGCAAGCGCGTGCGCGCCATGATGTTCTCGGCGCCGACCTACAAGACAGGCACCATGCTGCCGATTGCCGAATTGATGGAGATCGCCAAACTGCATGGCCTGATTTCCATTGTCGACGGCGCCCACCTGCCGGGTATGATGGCCTTTGACTACGCCCAGCTCGGCATGGACTTCATGTCCGGCGCCGGCCACAAGTGGCAGTGCGGTCCCGGCTCAACCGGTATCCTGATCGCGCGTAACAAGATCCGCGCCTCGAACCCGCTGCCACTGCCGAACTGGTACCCGATCCACACCAGCAGCTGGACGCCGCGCGCACGCACCACCAACGGCACCGCCACCTGGGACATCGCCGCGACGATCACCGCCTGCGGCAGCCTGCACACGCCGATGTTCCATGCGCTGGTGTCGAGCTGCGCCCTGTGGGACCAGATCGGGCGCAAGAAAATCGAGACCTATGACCTGGCGCTGTCGGCTTACCTGAAAGAGCGCATCACCGAGGTCTGGGGCGTGGACCGCTTGTATTCGCCGAAGGACGATCCGAAGCTGGTCTCGGCCATCACTTCGTTTAATCCATTCACGAACCCGGCCGACGTCATGAACAGCGCCAAGTCGGGCGAATTCGTGGCGCGCATGCTGAGCGACTACAGCCCCGGCTTCGTGATCCGCAACGTCAACTTCCCGGTGATCGGGGCGGCCAGCGACCATTATGCGATCCGTATTTCGACCCACTTGTGGACCAGCGTCGGCGACATCGACCGCCTGGTCGATGCCATGGCCGACCTGAGCAGAAAGATGGGCTAGCGGCGGCAGCCGCCTTTC
Organism: Massilia sp. IC2-278; assembly: GCF_020708045.1. Lineage (GTDB taxonomy): Bacteria > Pseudomonadota > Gammaproteobacteria > Burkholderiales > Burkholderiaceae_D > Telluria. The sequence goes on along the minus strand of NZ_JAJFES010000011.1, from coordinate 30,433 downwards.
CAAAGCCGCCGCGTGCGGCTTTTTTGTTGCCCGCAAACGCCAGACCAAGACACCGAACTGTCATCAAAATGTCTCCATCTGTCGGCACAATGTAGTAACTGTGCTTACGTGCCATTGCTTCTATACAATGTCGGCAGAGGAGAACAGTATGTACCGAGTTTTGCTGGTGGAAGACGATGCCCGGTTGGCCGAGCTGGTGACCGAATACCTGTCCGCTTACGAATTTACCGTCGAGCTGGTCACGCGCGGCGATGCGGCGCTGGCGCGCTTCGAAGCGTTTGCGCCGGACATCGTGGTGCTCGACCTGATGCTGCCGGGACTCGACGGGATGGTGGTCTGCCGCCGGATCCGCGAGTTGTCCGATGTGCCGATCCTGATCCTGACGGCGCGCGAGGATTCCTACGACGAGGTCTCGGGCCTGGAGCAAGGCGCCGACGATTTCGTCAACAAGCCGGTGCAGCCGCGCGTGCTGCTGGCCCGCCTGCGCGCCCTGCTGCGCCGCACCCAGCCCAAGGGTGCGCCCGAATCGGCTGAACTGATGTTCGGTGGCTTGCGGATCGTCGGCGCCGACCGCACCGTGTTCTGGCGCGACAAGCTCTGCGTGCTGAGCAATACCGAATACAAGCTGCTGCTGGTGCTGGCCGAGGCGGCCGGGCGCGTGCTTTCGCGCGACGAGCTGCTGAAGAAGATGCGCGGCATCGAGTTCGACGGACTAGACCGCAGCATCGACAACTGCATCTCCAAGCTGCGCCGCAAGTTCGACGATGGGCGCTCGGAAAAGATCAAGACGGTGTGGGGCGAAGGCTATCTGTTCTCGCCGTCGGCCTGGAACTAAAGCTTTTTACTCGAACAGCGGCACGATCGCCAGCGGCACGTTGGCGCTGATCACCTGGGCGCGCTCGGCGCCGGCGAAGCGGTAGACCACTGTCGGGAAACCCTCGTCGGCATCGCCCTGGAAGGCGGGGCCATTCACCGGCGCCAGGACCTGGTCGGCGCCGTCCAGGCGGTGCAGGCGCACCGCGATCTCCCCTGCCCGCCGGGCAAACACGAAACGCACGCCGCCGCATTGCAGCGCGCGCTGCGAGGCGTCGGCATGGCGCGCGAAGCCGAGCGCCTGCTCACAGCCGGCGCGCAGCTGGGCCGCGTCGTACACGCCGTCGGCCTGCGGCAGCAGCGAGACGCGCGGGCGCACGCTGAAGGCGCCGATCTTGCGGCTCAGGTACAAGGCGGCATTCTCGTCGTAGGCCGCCTTCAGCAGCGGGAAGGCGGTGCGGCCGAGCGGGTCGAGCGCCAGGTTCACCTGGTTGGCCTTGCCTGCCAGGGTCAGCTGCACGCCTTCGAGCGCCACGCCTTTTTCCAGCGGCACCACCTGCAGGTGATGCTGCAACCCGTGCTTCGGCCCGCCGTATTTCTCGAACACCACCATCGCCCGATAGGCGTCGCGATAGCTGACCCAGTCGGCCGCGTGCGCGCCCGCGCCGGCGCCGAGGGCGCTCAGCGTCAGGATGCAGGTGGCGAACAGGTGGCGGGCCGGGGGCATCGTCAGAACCGGTAGGCGATGGCGGTGGAAACCGTCAGGTTGGTCGGCCGCTCGACGAGCGGGCTATGGCGGGCGTCGCCGGCCAGGCGCACCAGCTGGAGGTTCGAGGTCAGCATCCAGGACGGCGTGAATGCCCAGTTCCAGCGCAGGCCCAGGTGGGCGTCCTTCAGGCCGCCGCCGGGGCGGTACACCGGATGGCCGCTGCGCAGGGAATCGAGTTCGTCGACGCCGAAGAAGGCGCGATTGTAGCCGGCGTTGACCAGGCTCACGCCGGCTGCCACCGAAATCCGGTGGTGGGCCCCGGCCTGCATCGCCAGGCGTTGCACGCCCAGGTCCAGGCGCGCGCCGTCGCGTTCGTTGCCGGCGCCGTACAACAGGCTGCCGGTGACGCGCCAGTCGGGCGTCAGGTAGGCGTTCAGGAAGCCGCCGCCCAGCAGGCGGGTGGCGACCGGGGTCATGCCGGTCAGGCGGTTCTCGCTCAGTGCGGCGTCCGGCAGGGAAACAACCGAATAGCGCATCAACATGCCGTCCACGCCGCCGCCGCTACCCGACTCGTCACGGCGCCGCTGCAGCTCGACCAGGGGGCCGAATTCGACCCGCGGGTCGCTCGACAGGTGCATGCCAGCCGACATGCCGGACACGAACACGCCATTACTCCACTGCACCTGCAGCACCGGCAGCGCCTTGCGCTCGCTGTGCTCCGCCCCTTCGTAGCGCGCGGCCGAAACCAGGCCCAACCCGACATACATGTCGCGGCTGCCGTCGGGCATGGGATTGGTGGCCGGCGTCTGGGCAGCGGCGCTGCCCGACAGGAATGCCAAGGCCAGGGCGGTGAACTTGTTCATGGTGGAGTCGGAAGATCGGTTGCCCGTATTCTACGTTGAGCTAGCCTTGCCCGAAATATCCTGAATGCATGATTTACGGTCGCGTTGGCGCGCCCGGTGCCGATGGAGGAAGAAATGAAGGTGGCGCGGAAGCGCCCGGGGCCAGGGAGTGGCGAGCAGCACGGCCTCATCTCGTCCTCCTTCGGCTGGCCACGCGCCAGGGCGGCGGCCCGAATAAAAAAACCCACCGACACTCGCGTATCGAGTGGGCAAACGGAAAACCTGAATCCCGGCTAGGTTATCCGTTTGGCATGTTTTATTCTCCCTGTAGATGTCGCCACTTTGTCGCAAATTTGTAATTTACCGTTGTCATCATTGCTCCTATACAATGGCGTTAGGAGAAAAACAATGTTTCTTGGCGTCGTAGAGAAGGGCCGATGTTGGAGGGAGATCGGGTGAACCGGATTTTCTTCCGCTTTTTCGTGCTGGTGATGCTGTCGATTACGGCCGCCACCTTCGTGATCTATTTTGCGATGAGCCGGCTGTTCGGCGACCCGCTCGACGACATCGCGCGGCGCCAGTCCTCGGCCCAGATCTTCCTGATCGAGCAATACGTCGACGAAGCGCCGGCCGACGAATGGCTGGTGCGCCTGAACCGCGTGCGCGAGGTGTCGGACACGCGCTTCGACCTGATCACCCTGGACGCTGCCCGCGCCGCCCTGCCGCGCGCCAGCCTGCGCGCGCTCGAGCGCGGCGAGGTCGTGCTCGACGTCGGCAACAAGGCCTTTTACCGCCGCGTGGACCTGGACGGCCAGCGCTACATCGGCAGCGACGAGGAAGTGATCCACGCGCGCGACTTGCCGATCGACGTCAACCTGGCCCTCAAGATGGAAGCGGTGCGCTACGTGATCGTGGCGCTGGCCCTCCTGGTGCCGGTGGCGCTGTGGTCGCGTTCGCACTGGCAGGGCTTGCAGAAGCTCTCGCGCGTGGCCGACGAATTCGGCGCCGGCCGTTTGTCGGCGCGGGCGCGCATGCCGCGCTCGGCCAGCATCTACCCGCTGGCGGAACGGATCGACCACATGGCCGACCGCATCGAGGAATTGCTGGTCACGCAGAAGAACCTGCTGCACTCGGTGTCGCACGAACTGCGTACGCCGATCGCCCGGCTCGAATTCGCGCTCGAACTGCTCGATGCGAAAGCCGGCGACCCGGCCCTGCGCCGGCGCATCGCGGCGATGGAAGGCGACGTGCGCGAGCTGAACGACCTGGTCAACGAACTGCTGGGCATGGCGCGCCTCGACAGCGAGCAGGCGCTGCGGCGCGAAACGGTGGACGTGGCCGCCCTGCTGGAGGGCGCCGCGGCCGCGCTGCCGCCAGGTGCGCAGGCGCTGGACGTCGCGGCCAGGCAGGAGCTCGGCACGGTCGAAGCCGACCCGCGCCTGCTGGGCCGGGCGCTGTCGAACCTGCTGAGGAATGCGCAGAAATACGCGGCGGCCTCGATCCGCCTGTCGGCCGCGCGCGAAGGCGGCCGGCTGCTGATCGCGGTCGAGGACGACGGGCCAGGCATTCCCGAAGAGGAACGCGACCGCATCTTCGAGCCCTTCTACCGGCTCGACCGCAGCCGCGACCGCGCCACCGGCGGCTTCGGCCTCGGCCTGTCGATCGCGCGCAAGGCGGTGCTGCTGCACGGCGGCAGCCTGACGGTGGAAGACTCGGCGCTGGGCGGCGCCAGATTCGTGATCGCACTGTAGGGCAGGCAGCGCACATAGCGTGCCCTCGCCTACCCTGGCCTGCCCGATCGCCCTACTTGCGTTCCGGCTTCACGTGCGTGAAGCCGTACCACAGGTGTTCCCACCAGTGCTCGCGCGACTTCACGGTGTACAGGCAGGCCTTGTCGACCCCGCTCTTGAACACCGGGTCCGGGCATTGGTTCGTGATCAGGGCGTAGCGCTGGTTTTCCGCGTTCACGAGCGTGATGCAGAGCCAGATCACCAGCCCGAGCAGGATCACGACCAGCGACCACGCGATGTGGTTCACGTTGCTGGTCTCGAACAGGTCCTCTTCACGAGGGCGGGCGCCCTCGTACATGGCCAGGACCTTGCCTTCGGTATCGCTCATTTCGTCTTGGCTGCCTTCTCGACAAGCGCGTCCAGCACCTGGAAGCTCGCCTGCATCAGTTGGTTACGGTCCGAGATCTTCAGCTTTTCCGACACCTGGCCCGGCGAGGTCTGGTACTTGCCGTCGACGATGATGGTCGGCGTGCCGCTCACCTGGTAGGCGGTGGCCAGTTGCGGCAGGCGGCGCAGCTTGGTGGTCACGCCGAACGAGTTCCAGGTTTCGAGGAACTTGGCGCGGTCGATGCCGTTCTTCGACACCCAGTCGATGATCTGGTCGTCCTTCATCAGGCGCACGCGCTGCACGTGCACGGCGTGCAGGACCTTCGGATGGAATTCGGCCAGCTTGCCCATGGCTTCGAGGGTCAGGAACAGGTGCGCTTCCGGATCGGCCGGACCCTGGAACGGCAGGTGGACACGGCGCAGCACGATCTTGTCACCCTGCTTTTTGACCCATTCGTTCAGGCCAGGTTCCAGCGCGTAGCAAGCCGGGCAGTGGTAAGCGAAGAATTCCACCACTTCGACCTTCTTGCCGGTCGCCTGGACCGGCTGCGGCGTTGCCAGGGTCGTGTATTCGACGCCGTTCTGCGGATTGGTTGGCGAAGCGAAAGCAGTGCTGGCAACCAGGCTGGCAGCGACGATGGCGAAACGCAGGGAGCGGCGCATAAAAATCCTTCTGTGTGAAGTTGAAGAAAACGACCGCGAGATTACCACTTTTTCGCCTTCCCCTCTAAGGCGGACACGATTTTTTGCATTTGCTTACGGCTGTAACGCAGCGTCTGCGCGAATGTGGGCCATTGCTGGCCCCGGATCTGCTGGCATCGTCGATGACCGTATGGTGGGCACCCCGTGCCCACGCGTAATGATGAGCATGGTTGGCTCGATTTTACCTACGAACGCTGGCATATCGAAACGTGTTCGAATGATCATTTGGCGGCGCTGACACGTGGCGGATTTTGCAGCTGGAGCCGTGCCAACACGGTGCATGCTTCCGCGTGGGCACGGGGTGCCCACCCTACCGTGTGCGCCGTGCACGGGCTTCATCGAGGCGTGCGCACAGCGTGGCCGCGCCATCGACCACGCGCGGGCCCGGCCGGGTCAGCAATTCCTCGTCGAGCGTGAACAGGTTGTTGCGGCGCACCGCGGTCATGCCCTTGTAGGGCTGCCAGATCGACAGGCCGCGGTCCTGCGGCGTGTACAGCTTGCCGCCGACGATGGCCTCGGGGTCCTTCTGCACCACGGCTTCCACGCCGACCTGCGGCGCCACCGTCTTCAGTTCGGCAAAGATATTCCGGCCGCCGCAGGCGCGGATGGCGTCGCTGGCGATCTGCTCGCCGTTCAGGGTGTACAGGGGGCTGTCCCAGGCCTGGTAGAACACCGTCACCGGCGGGCGCTGCGCATAGCGGGCGCGCAGCGCCGCCAGCTTCGCCGTATAGGCGTTTGCCGCGGCGCGCGCGACGGGCTCGGTGCCGAGCAGCTGGCCCAGGCGCAGCAGGCTGGTCGCCACCTCGTCGAGCCTGCGCGGCTCGCTGTGAAAGACCGGGATGCCGAGTCCCTGCAGCTGGGTGATCTGGCGCGCCGTGTTCCCGCTCTGCCAGACGATCAGCAAATCCGGCTTCATCGCGATCACGCGCTCGATGTCGATCTGGCTGTTCGAGCCGATCAGGGGGATGTTGCGCGCGGCCGCCGGGTAATCGCTGTAGTTCATGGCGCCGACGATGCGCGCGCCGCCGCCGGCCGCGAACAGCAGCTCGGTGACGTGCGGCGCCATCGAGATCACGCGCTGGGCCGGACGCGCCAGCGTGACGCGCTGGCCAGCATCGTCGACCACGCTGACGGCGGCCCCGGCCGAAGCGGAAAACAGCAGCAGGGCGAGCAGCAATGCTTTCATTGGGTATTCCTGACAGGTGCGAGATTGGTGACGGCCGCCGGCGCATCCGGCAGGAACACGGTGCGCGCGCCGTGGGCGATCGCCGCGATCGGATGGCCCAGGCAGGCGCTCAGCAGCTCCGGGCGCATCACGTCGCGGGTGGCGCCGGCGTGCCAGCTGCCGTCGCCATTCAGGAGCAGCGCATGGGTGGCGCCGCTCCAGGCCAAGTTCAAATCGTGGCCGACGCTGACCACCGCCCTGTCCTCGCGGCACAGGCGCGCCATCAGGTCGGTCACGGCCACCTGGTGCGCCAGGTCGAGGGCATTTGCCGGCTCGTCGAGCAGCAGCAGCGGCGTGTCCTGGGCCAGCAGCGCGGCAATCGCCACGCGCTGGCGCTCGCCGCCGGACAGGGTGCGCACGTCGCGCTCGGCCAGGTGCGCCACGTCGAGCGTGCGCAGCGCCGCCTCGGCGGCGGCGTGGTCGTCGCTGCCTTCCCAGTAGCGGTCGGCGTGATAGGGGTGACGCGCCATCAGCACGGTTTCGATGACGCGGTAGGCAAAGGCGTCGCCGCGCGACTGCGCGAGGTAGGCGCGTTCGCGCGCCAGCGCCGGCAAGGCCCAGTCGCCGACCGGCTTGCCGGCCAGCGCCACGCTGCCGCCGTCGGGCGCGCGCAGGCCGGCCACGGTGCGCAGCAGCGTGCTCTTGCCGGCGCCGTTCGGGCCGATCACGCACCAGCTCTCGCCGGCGTGCACGCGCCAGTCCAGGCGCTCGACGAGCAGGCGCCCATCGACGCGCAGGGTCAGGTCTTGGGTGGAAATCATCGGCGGAGTCATCGGCAGAGTCATCGGCGGCGCAGGTGAAGTTGGTGAAGCTGGAACAGGAACACGGGCACGCCGATCAGCGAGGTCAGCACGCCCACCGGCAGCTGCTGCGGCGCGAGTACCGTGCGCGCCAGCGTGTCGGCGAGAACAAGGAAACTACCGCCCACCAGTGTGGCAGCGGGCAGCAAAATTCGGTGGTCGGGGCCGAAGGCATAACGGCAGGCATGCGGCACCACCAGGCCGACGAAGCCGATGCTGCCGCCGGTGGTGACGGCGCAGGCGGTCAGCAGGCCCGAACACAGGAACAGAAAACGGCGCTGGGCGGCGACGTCGACGCCGAGCGCCACGGCGGCGTCGGCATGCAGGGCCATCACGTTCAGCGATCGTGCGCGGCGCAAGGCCAGCAGCACGGCGGCCGCCAGCACGAGCCAGGGCAGCAGGCGCCAGCTGGACCCTGCCAGATCGCCGATCATCCAGAACACCATGCCGCGCAAGCGCGATTCGGGCGCCACCGACAGCATCAGGGTGACCAGCGCCATGCAGGCCGAGGCCAGCACCACGCCGGTGAGCAGCAGCACGCCGGACTCGCCGGTGCGCACCGCCCCGCGCCCGCCGCCCAGGTCACGCCGGGCCAGCAGATACAGAAGCAAGGAGATCCCGACCGCGCCCGCGAGCGCGCCGAGATCGACGATCCACAGAGCCGCGCCGAACAGCAGCGCGGCCAGGGCGCCGACGGCGGCGCCGGCCGAGACGCCCAGCACATAAGGGTCGGCCAGCGGATTGCGCACCAGGGCCTGCATCATGACGCCGGCCAGCGCCAGCGCGGCGCCGGTGACAAAGGCGGCGCTGGCACGGCCCAGGCGCAGGTCGAGCAAGGTGGCGGACATGCCGCTTGGGTCTCCCACAACCAGGCTGCTCAAGGCCTGCGGCACATCGACGAGCGGCACCGGCACCGAGCCGGCCAGGCCGGCGGCAATCAACACCAGCAGCGCGAGCGCAAGCAGCACCCCCACGATGGCACGCTGGCGGGTCCTCGACGCTGCCGGCAGGACGCTCATCCGCTTACGACATCAGAAGTCGTAGCGCGCCGAGAGCTTCAGCTGGCGGCCGTCGCTCGGGTAGATGCCGCTGCGGCAGCCGAAGGCGTTGCTGTAGTACTGGCGGTCGGCCAGGTTCAGGCCATTCACCGCGAACTCCCAGTTACCAACCTTCTGCGCAAAGCGGGCGTCGATCGTCGTGTACGACGGAATGCGCGCGTTGCAGGTGTTGCCGAAGTCGTTGCCGTAGCGCTGGCTCGACACGTACTGGGCGCCGATGTCGGCGGTCTGGCCGGTGCTTGGCATCCATGCCAGGCGCGCGGTCAGCACGTTCTTCGGCACCAGTACCATTTCGCGGCCGGCGTTCGGGCCATCGGTGAACTTCGCCTTCACGTGTTGCCACTGGCCGGTCACGCGCCAGTCGGATGCGAACGTCAGGTGGCCTTCGACTTCGGTGCCCTGGCGGCGGGTCGGGTCGAGGTTGGTGTTGGCGCCGAAGCCGTTCAGGGTCGGGTCGAAGAAGATCTCGTTCGTCAGGCGGTGACGGAACACGCGCGCGCTGATGCGGCGTGCATCGCTGCCGGCGGTGACGCCCAGTTCCAGGTCGCGCGAGGTCTGCACGTCGAGCAGGCCGATGGAGGAACGGTAGCCGTTCTCGTCGGCGTTCGGGATGCGGTAGCTTTCGCCCGCCTTGGCATGCACGGTGATGCCGGCGATTGGGTCGATGCTGCCCTCGACGCTCCAGCCGTTCTGCGACTGCTCGCCCTTCTCCGGGCTTCCGAAACCGCTATCGTCTTCCTTGTCGAAGCGCTCGTGGCGGGCGCCGACGGCCAGGCGTGCGTTGTAGACGCTGGCGAAGCGCATTTCGTCGCGCACGTAGATCGCCTTCGCGTCCTGGCTCGACTCCGAACCGAAGCTGGTGCTGCGCTCCCAGCGCGTCAGGTCGACGCCGGCCACGAACTCGTTCAGCATGCTGTCGCGGCGGCTGATCTGGCGCAGGCGCGGCGAGAACTGGGTCTGGCGGCTGTGGTAAGTGGACTCGGACAGGCCGTTGCCGAAGTCGTAGGCCGATTTCACTTCGCGTTCGCGGTGCGACAGTTCGGCCGCCAGTTCGACGCTGCCGATGCGGTGTTCGCCGAACAGGGTGACGCGGTCGCTGTCGAGCGAGCCGAAGTCGTTCGGGGTGTTGGTCTGGCGCGGGTTGGCGTCGAACTCTTCCTGGGTCAGCGAACCCGGCAGGCGGCCGTGCTGGCGCGCGCTTTCCACGCGCAGGCCGAGGCGCGAACCGTCGTCGGCCCACTGGAAGCCGCCGCTGATGCTCTTCTGGCGGAAGGCGTTGTTATTGCGGTAGTTGTCGGTCCCCTGCTTGTCGGCGGCCAGGTCGAACGACAGCGGGCCTTCGCCGTGGCGTACCGAAGCGCGCGCATCGTACTGGTCGAAGCGGCCGCCTTCCAGGCTCAGCGAGCCGTGGTAGCCGTCGTCGGCGCCGCGTTTGGTGATGATGTTGATGACGCCGCCGGTGGCGCCTTCGCCGTACAGCACGCTGCTGCCGCCGCGCGTGATCTCGATGCGCTCGACGGTGTCGACCGGGATCGAGGACAGGATCGGGCCGGCCAGTTCGTTCTCGTTGAGGCGCACGCCGTCGACCAGGATCACCATGTTCTGGCTGCTGTTCGAGCCGAAGCCGCGCAGGTCGAGGCCGAAGTCGGGCGAGCCGTCCAGGCTCTGGCGGCCGAACACGCCGCCGATCTTGCGGATCGCGGCGTTCACGTCGTTGGCGCCGGCGCGGCGGATGTCGTCGGCGGTGATCACGGTGGCGCCGATCGGCATCAGGGCCGCGTCGCTGGCGAAGCGGGCGCCGGTGACGTTGACGGTGGCGATGGCCTGCTCGGCGCTGGCGGCATTGGCGAACAGGGAAAAGGCACAGGCAAGCACGAGCGGCTTGATCGCCGGCGCGCTGGTCGGAACAGCAAAAGTCATGATGTCGTTATTCGATAAGTGTGCATCCGGCCTGCGTCCCCGCAGGCCGGATTCAACGGACATTCCCTGGGAATGTCCACCTGTCCTGGCCGGTATCCGGGCTAGCAAGTCGGACCGCCTCACCTTCCTGCGCCGTGCACAGTGGTGTTCGAGGCGGCCTGTCGCCGGGGCGACGCTTGTTTACCGTTGCGGGGGCAGCACACCTGGGCCGTGCGCCGGGGGCGCAGGAGCATCGTGTTTCCCGTTTAACTGCGCACGCGGATTGCGCGCGCGGGCACCAGAACGGGGCGGATTATATAACGGGCAAGGGATCGCAGCGTTTCGTGATTGTTATCGCGCCGCGTTGGTGCGAATGGTGACACCGCGTGGACACAGGTGTCCACCCTACAAAACCCATTTTTGCGGTGTCGTCTGCGTCAGCGATGCTTTTGTAGGGTGGGCACCTGTGCCCACGCGGTCTCATCGCATGATCATCGGCGCCTCCACTGGCAACGCCCGCACGCCGGATCGGCTACCATCAAACTCTGTCGCCACATGAAGGAGTTCCGCCATGCCCACCCGCCTGCCCACCTATTTCGTCTCCCACGGCGGCGGCCCCTGGCCCTGGCTGAAAAAGGAATTCGGCAACGCCTACGACAAGCTGGAAGCCTCCCTGGTCGACATCCCGCGCCAGTTGAAGGTGCGTCCGAAGGCCGTGCTGGTGGTGACCAGCCACTGGGAAGCACCACGCTTCATGGTCTCGTCATCGAACGCACCTGGCATGATCTACGACTACGGCGGCTTCCCGCCGCATACCTACCAGGTAAGCTACCCCGCCCCGGGCGACCCGCAGCTGGCGGCGCGCGTGGCGGCCCTGCTGAACGAAGCCGGCCACCCGGCCGCGCTGGACGCCGAACGCGGCTTCGACCACGGCACCTTCTCGATGCTGTATCCGGTGTATCCGCAGGCCGACATGCCGGTGGTGCAGCTGTCGCTGCGGCGCGATCTCGATCCGCTGGCCCACGTCGGGGCCGGGCGCGCGCTGGCGCCGCTGCGCGACGAAGGGGTGCTGATCATCGGCAGCGGGCTGTCCTTCCATAACCTACGCCAGTTCGGGGCGAGCGGGCGCGAGGCGTCGCACGGGTTCGATGGGTGGCTGAACCGGACCTTGCTGGACCTGGCGCCGGCCGAGCGGACGGCGGCGCTGCTGCGCTGGGATGAGGCGCCGTCAGCCAGGGCGGCGCATCCGAGGGAGGAGCATTTGATTCCGTTGATGGTGGCGCTGGGGGCGGCGGAGCAGGAACGGGCTGAGAACGTGTATCACGAGGATGCGTTCTTTGGCAGCCTGGCGGTGTCGAGTTTCAGGTTTGGGGAGGTGGAAGCGTAGGTGGCTGATCACTTGGACGCCATAGCGGTATGCCACCGATACGATAGGGAAAACCGCAGCCGCGACGCATGCTTCCGCGTGGGCACAGAGTGCCCACCCTACGATTTAAGTCACGGACTGCGGTGACGCCGGTGGAATGCCGGCGTCGAGACTTACGTGCCGCGCTTGCCGCGGGCGGCTTCTTCGGCCTTGGCGGCGGCCTTTTCGGCGGCGATGCGCGCCTTTTCGGCCATGGCGATTTCATGGGCGGCGATGCGGGCGGCGCGGGTTTCCGGGGTTTCCAGGCTAATGCGGCCCAGGGCGCCGCTGCGGTAGTCGTGCAGCAGCACGTGCGCCGCCTTTTCGACGTCGAACTCGCCGCCGCGCACGCGGAAACCACGGCGCGCCGCGACGTTTTCCACCACCGCGATGCCGTCCATGCCCTCGGTCTTGAAGCCGTAGCGCGCGGTGAGCAGCTGCGGGTAACGCTCCAGCAGCAGGTCGCCCAGGAAGAAGGCGACCTCCTCCTCGATCAGCGCATTGGTGCCGATCGCGTGGCTGGCGGCCAGCATCATGCCGTCGCTGTCCATCTCGATCTTCGGCCACATCAGGCCCGGGGTGTCGACCAGCACCGTGTGCTTGTCGAGGTACAGCTTTTGCTGGGTCTTGGTCACCGCCGGCTCGTCGCCGACCTTGGCCACGCGCTTTTTCAACAGCGCGTTCATCAGCGTCGACTTGCCGACGTTAGGAATCCCCATGATCATGATGCGCAGCGGTTTGGTCGGTACGCCGCGGTGCGGCGCCAGCGACAGCGCCAGTTGCGGGATGCGCGCCACGTCGAGCGGCTTCTTGGTCGTCATCGGATAGGCGGTCACGCCGTCCTGGGCATCGTAATAGGCTTTCCAGGCGGCGGTGGCCACCGGATCGGCCAGGTCGATCTTGTTCAGGATCTTCAGGACGGGACGCTGGCGGAACTTGCGCATCTTGTCGACCAGCGGGTTGCAGCTCGCTTCGGGCAGGCGTGCGTCGAGCACCTCGATCACGAGATCGATGTTTTCCATCTGCTCCTCCGCCTGCTTCTTGGCGGAGTTCATGTGGCCCGGGAACCATTGTATCGACATGCTGTGCTTTCCAATTCTTTCTGACGAGGCGGTATTCTACGCGGCTTGTCCCTGCCGCGTCGCCTCCTGCATGTCGGAATGTTTCCACAAGGAACGAAATCGTTTGATCTGTTGCAATAGCGACGCAGCGCCAGCCCGGCACCATGACGAGACCGGCCGCCGGTGGCCGGGTCGAGGAGAAGATCATGGGGATCGGTCGCAACGTGGAAGTGTGGATTTTCGGGGCATTCCTAGTACTGGGCCTGGTGGCCTGCCTGAGCGGCCCGGCCGAACGCGCGGCGCCCGCGCCGGTAGCGAATGCCGCGGTCGAAGGCGAGATGGCGCTGCCGATCGACCCGCGCCAGCCGATGTACACGGTGTATGTGGTCGGGAAGCGGCCGACGGCGGCGGAGAAGGCGCAGATGCGCAAAGGCAGCGCGGGTTAAAACCCGGGGCGCCAATCGTAGGGTGGGCCGGGCCGCGCTAGGCACTCCGTGCCCACGCGGTTACGTGCCCGTCCGCAGTCCGCTGCAGCGAGGCGTCGCTCGATACGCTTGCGACGAATCGAGGCGCTAACAATGCGCTTCCGATACGCCGGCATCATTCGCACGTTTCGACAGCGATGAGCGCTAACACCGCGCAGGCTTCCGCGTGGGCACTTTGTCACTGATGCCCCCGGCATCAATGACCCCACCGTACGGTTGCCGCTGCAGCCAGATCACATCGTTGCTCGTGCTTGCTTCACCGCGCCAGATTCTCCATATCCCGCCGCAGCACCGACGTGATCCCGCCCCAGTTCCGCCCCGTGTAGTGCCCGTAATCCTCCCCATCGTCGCGGAGCACCACCGAGTGATACGCCCACTTCGGCCGCCCGCCCTGGTTGTTGCCGGCGCCCAGGCTCAGGTCGTTGCAGAACCAGTCGCCCGGATTGCACAGCGAACTGCCCGAGCTCCCCGACGCACCTCCCGAACTATGGTAAGCCACCACCTCGTCGTCCTGCCCCGGCAGCGCGAACGAGTACAGGGTGCCGTTTGCGCCCGCGTACATGTAGAACCAGATGTTGCGCGTATCGTTGTGGTTGTAGAGCGCACGCGCGGTGGCCACCTTGTGCTGCTGGGCCAGCGGTTCGCTCGTGACCCAGGCGCCGATGTCGGCCAGCTCGCTGCCGCCGGCGGAACCGGCCGCCACGCGTACCCAGCGGATGTTCCAGCCGGCCTGGCTGCCGCCGGTCCCGGTGCACACGCCGGCGCCATTCGCCTGGCCGTTGGTCACCGGCCGCGCCGAGCCGCCGTAGTTGGCCAGGGTATAGCCGACCAGCATGTCGCCGGCGCTGTGGACGGCGATGTAGCACCAGTTCTGCCCGGTGCAGAAGCAGTCCAGCGCATTGCGGACGTAGCCGCTTTGCGAGGCGATGCCGCTCCTGCCGTCCCAGTTGACCGACTTCTTGTTGACGCCGGCCGGCGTGGCGTTCGGGCCGAAGTAGGCGAAATCATTGTAGTTGCCGATGGCGCCGCCGCCGGTGCGGCCGTGGACCCACAGGGTGTAGTTGGTGGCGCTGGCCACGCCGGCGGCAAGCATGCCGGGCAGGCACAGCGCAAGTGCGAGTTGACGCGAACCGCGTGCAGGACGTCCCATGTCTTCCTCCGTGTTGTTGTAACGGCCATCGAACAACGTGGGAGGCGCTGCGTCAATCGCGCGCAGCGTGGGCGTCGTGGGAAGGATACCGAACAGCGCGCAGCAACGGGTGGCGGCATCGAAACGCCTCCACCCTGGCGCAGGCATGGCTCAGGTTTGCACTAGCGCGCCGGCGTCCCGCACTCGCTCGGCGGCAGCGGTTGCGACGGATCGAAGGCGGCCAGGCTGTCGCGCGCCAGCTTGCGGTCCTTGCCGAACTCGGCCAGGTAGCGCTCGCGTTCCTCGCCGCCGGCCTCGGCATCCGAGATGCCGTCCAGCGACTGCGTCCGGCTCTTCAGCACCGGCCCTTCCAGGCGCGGCATCAGCTCGCGGTCGGGGTCGGTGTTTTCCTTCAGCAGGTAGCCGTCGACGTCGCGCAGCGTGAGCGGCAGGGCCGGCGCGCCGTCGTGCATCAGCTTGCCGAACACGGCCAGCTTGATGTCGTTCGGTCCCGGCCCCAGCACCTCGTTGAAGGTGGCCAGCGCGAACGGACGCCCTTTGGCATCGTCGATGCGCCCGGTCACCACATAGCGTCCCGGCGTGCGCACGTCGGCGCGCAGCACAAAGGCGAGCGAGCCGTCGGCCACGACTTCGCGCGGCGGCCCGGCCCATACCGCCGGCAGCTTGGGCGAATAGATGACGTCGAAGATCAGCGCGCCGTTCTTCCCGCCGGCCGTATAGCGCACCTCGGTGCGGATGGTGCCGTGGAAGCCGGCCAGTCCGGTCTGGGCCGGCGTGAGCACGGCGGCAAAGGCGCCGTCGCCGGCCACCGGGTCGGCGCCGCCGCCATCGTCGGCAAAGGCCAGCGCCACCTGGGCGGTCGGGCGCGCGCCGGTCGTCATCAATCCGGCGGCCACGGCGCGCGTGACCACCAGCGGCACCAGCGTGCCGTCGGGCGCCACCGCGCGCAGCGAAAAGGCGACCGACTCGTTGGCCGCCATGTAGACGCGCGACTGCGAGGTCTGCAGCAGGATGTTGGGGTCGCTGTTGCGATCGCTTGTCCGCATTGGCGTCATTTCGGTAACCGGCTTGTTCGGGTAGGCCTGATCGGGATTCTGCGACATCGGCCGGGAGCCGGCCGGGTACTTGCTGCCTTCGAGGTAGCTGCAATAGGTGTGATCCGTCAGTTGCACGTGCTCGATCAGTTGCTGGCGGCGCCGGGCGCGCTCGGCGGCGGACGGCTGCGCCGGCTGGCCCTCGACCTGGCCGAAGAACTGCGGCCCTTGCGGAGAAGGCGCCCCCTGCGTAACGGCGGCCGGCGCCGCAGCCTCGCCCGGCCCGCGCCAGGCCAGCCAGGCGACGGCCGCGACCAGCACCGCCAGCAGCGCCAACGGCAGCCAGCGGCGCAGGAAAGACGGGCCGCCGCCCGGGCGGCCCTGTGGACGCTCAGAGGGCACTGTTCACCACGGCATTGCGCACGACACCGACGATGCCGCCCCAGTTGCCGTTCGCGTAGTGGTTATAGGCCTCGGCATCGTCGCGGAAGCTGACCGAGTGGAAGTTCCACTTGGCCGAGCCGCCTTCGTTGGCCGCCGTGCCCAGGGTCAGGTCGTTGCACAGCCAGTCGCTCGGGTTGCAGTAGGAGCCGCCCGAGGTGCCGGCCACGCCGCCGGTGCTGTGGTAGGCCACGGCTTCGTCGTCCTGGCCCGGCAGGATGCCGGAATAGGCGGTGCCCTTGGCGCCGGCGTACATGTAGAACCAGATGTTGTGGGTGGTGTTGTGGTTGTACATGGCGCGCGCGGTGGTGGTCTTCAGGTCCTTGACCAGAGGTTCCGACACGGCCCAGGAGCCGACGTCCGACAGTTCCGAGCCGCCGCCCGCGCCCGATGCCGCGCGCACCCACTTGATGTTCCAGCCGGTCTGCGAGCTGCCGTCGGTATTGCCGCACACGCCGGATGCGTTGGCGCTGGCGTTCTTCTTGACGCGCGCCGAGCCGCCGTAGTTGGCCAGGGTATAGCCGAGGATCAAATCGCCGGCGCTGTGGGTGGCGATGTAGCACCAGTTGCCGCCGGTGCAGAAGCAGTCGAGCGCGTCGCGGATCTTGCCGCTTTGCGAAGCGATGCTGCTGCGGCCGTCCCAGTTGACCGACTTCTTGTTGACGCCGGCCGCCGTGGTGCCGGGGCCCCAGTAGGTGAAGCTGTTGTAGTTGCCGACCACCCCGCCGCCGGTGCGGCCGTTGATCCACAGCGTGTAGTTGGCCGCCGCCGCAATGCCGGATGCGGCCATCAGGCAGAGCGCCATGGCCATTTGAAGTGCTTTCTTCACAATCTCCTCCTTGTCTGAGTGGACGCCTGTTTCGGTCGCCATCGCTGCCGGCTGACGCAGGCGCAGCCGCTTGTTACGGCTGGGCTGACTGTATGCCGCGTATGTATGAGTGTCAATTGCACACGTGAAAGGACGAGGATGGTTTGTGGATGTGTGGTGTTAACGCCAGTGCAAGATGAGTCGTGCGGCTACCGATAATGTTGGCAGGCGCGATCGTAAGGTGGGCACCCTGTGCCCACGCGGAACGACGATCAATGTTGGCATCCTCTATTCGATAACGATGCACCACGCCGGCGTATCAAAAGCATCTCGCTAACGTATCGTCGAGGATAAAAGCCGCGGAGCGAGCATTAACGGCCAACGGTTCAAGGACACGCACGTAACCGCGTGGGCACGGAGTGCCCACCGTACGGTCGAAGCCGTCACCAATGCGGCATCAGCGGCTAGGATTGGTGCTAGTCCAGCTCGGCCAGCACCTTCAGATGCGCCACCACGCTGCGCCCCAGCGACGACAAGTCATACCCCCCCTCCAGGCAACTGACGATCCTTCCCTGCGCATGCTCCCTGGCCACCGCCATCACCTCGCGCGTGATCCACGCATAATCCGCCTCGACCAGGTCCATGCCGCCCATGTCGTCGTCGCGGTGGGCGTCGAAGCCGGCGGAGATGAAGATCATCTGCGGCCGGAACGCGTGCAGGGCCGGCAGCCACTGGTCGCGGACCACGTCGCGCACCACATCGCCGCCGCTGCGCGCCGCCACCGGTACATTCACGCTGGTGGCCGTGATCGGCTCCGGTTCGGAATACGGATAGAAAGGATGCTGGAAAAAGCTCGCCATCAGCACCCGCGGGTCGCCCCGGAAAGCGTCGGCCGTGCCGTTGCCATGGTGGACGTCGAAGTCGACGATCGCCACCCGCGCCAGGCCATGCACCTCGAGCGCGTGGCGCGCCGCGATCGCCACATTATTGAACAGGCAAAAGCCCATCGGCTCCTTCGGCGTGGCGTGGTGCCCCGGCGGGCGCACCGAGCAGAAGGCGTTGGCGATGCTGCCGGCGATCACGGCGTCGGTCGCCGCCACGGCCGCGCCGGCAGCGCGCAGTGCGGCCCCGTAGCTGGCGTGGCACAAAATCGTGTCGGCGTCGAGCGGATAGAACTCGCCTTCCACCGGCACATGGTCGCGCACCAGCGCCAGCGCGCCCGGCGTGTGGTTGCGCAGGATGGACATTTCCTCGGCCAGCGGCGCCAGGCGCCGTTCGACCAGGCCGTCGAGCCGAGCCAGGATGAGTTGGTCCTCGATGGCCTGGAGCCGGTCGGGCGACTCCGGGTGCCAGTCGCCCATGTCGTGCTTCAGGCAATCGGGGTGGCTGAAAATAGCTGTGCTCATGGTGCGCTCGTCAAGCGTGGGTGACTGCCCTGCTCATCCATACACCGGAAATATCCGTTCTCGCATAGAATCATCCGGACGGCCCTCCCCGCGTGGAAGAATAGTTGCCAATATCGCTAATCTACCATGCCGCCCGGGCCGTCGCACCATTCGACCATGGGAACCCAAGCATGTTCAACAAATTGCACGCCGCCGCCCGCCAGGTCGGCCAGATCGTCGTCGGCAAGGACCAGCAGGTGCGGCTGGCCTTTACCTGCCTGCTGGCCGGCGGCCACCTGCTGATCGAGGACGTCCCCGGCGTCGGCAAGACCACGCTGGCGCACGCGCTGGCCCTCTCGCTCGGCCTGAAATTCAACCGTGTCCAGTTCACCAGCGACCTGCTGCCGGCCGACGTGGCCGGCATCTCGGTCTACGAGCGCGAAAAGAACGGCTTCGTGTTCCACCCCGGCCCGATCTTCACCCAAGTGCTGCTGGCCGACGAAATCAACCGCGCTACGCCGAAAACGCAATCGGGCCTGCTGGAGGCGATGGAAGAACGCCAGGTCACCTTCGACGGCGTCACGCGCGATCTGCCGGAACCCTTTTTTGTCATCGCCACGCAAAACCCGGCGCACCAGGTCGGCACCTTCCCGCTGCCCGAGTCCCAGCTCGACCGCTTCCTGATGTGCCTCTCGCTCGGCTATCCCGACCCGGCCGCCGAACGCGCCCTCCTGCTGGGCGAAGACCGGCGCGCCATGCTGCGCACCCTGCAGGCGGCCACCAGCCCGGCCGAACTGATGGAGGCGCAGGCCGCGCTGCGGCGCATCCACGCCTCGCCCTCGCTGGTGGATTACGTGCAGGCTCTGGCCCAGGCTTCGCGCCAGGGCACGCTGTTCGCCGAAGGCCTGTCGCCACGCGCCACCCTGGCCCTGCTCCAGGCCGGGCGCGCCTGGGCCGCGCTCGAAGGCCGCGACCACGTGCTGCCGGAAGATATCCAGGCGGTGCTGGTGCCGGTCTGCGCGCACCGCCTGCGTCCGCTGCGCTCGGCGCAAGGCATGGCCCTGGCCAGCCGCGACCTGGTGCTGCAGCTGCAGAAATCGGTGCCGGTATAAGCGCCATGGCGCAGGCACAGGCAGACACCGCGGGCTCCTTCCTTGGCCGGCTGCGCCGCAAGGCGGGCAGCCGCCTGGTGCGCGAACGCGATACGGGATCGCTGCTGCTCGGCCAGCGCCGCATCTATATCCTGCCGACCGGGCCAGGGCTGGGCTTCGGCGCCCTGATCCTGGTGCTGCTGATCGGCTCGATCAACTACAACCTGGGCCTGGGCTATGCCCTCACCTTCATGGCCCTGTCCTGCGCCCTGGTCGACATGGTGCTCACCTGGCGCAACCTGGCCCACCTGGTGCTCACGCCGGGCCGCGCCCCGAACGTGTTCTCCGGCCAGGAGGCGCCGTTCGAACTGCAACTGGCCAACCCCGGCCCGCGCACGCGCTACGCGGTGTGGGTCGACCTCGCCGGCGTGGCCGAGCCGCGCCACGTGGCCGACGTGCCGGCCGGCTCCAGCGCGAGCGTGCGCATCGCCGTGCCGACCGAACACCGGGGCTGGCTGGCGGCGCCGCGCCTGACCCTCAGCACGCGCTTTCCGCTCGGCCTGTTCCGCGCCTGGGCCTACTGGCATCCGGACCTGCACGGGCTGGTGTATCCCTTCCCCGAGGAAGGCGCGCCGCCCCTGCCCCAGGTGGCGGGCGGGCGCAGCGACGGCACGGGCCAGGCCGGCAGCGACGATTTCGCCGGCGTGCGCCCCTACCAGCCGGGCGACTCGATGCGGCGCCTGGCCTGGCGCCAGATCGCGCGCCTCGACCCGGCCGAGGGCGGCCAGCTCGCCACCAAGCATTTCGAAGGCGGCGCGCGCGACGAACTGGTGCTCGACCTGGCCGCGCTGCCGGCCCAGCTCGATCTGGAGGCGCGCCTGTCGCGCTTGACGCGCTGGGTGCTGGAAGCGGAAAGCCGCGCCCTGCCCTATGCCTTCCGCGTCGGCGCCGACCGCTACGACGCCGGCAATGGCGCGGCGCACCAGGCGGCCTGCCTGCGCGCCCTGGCCCTGTATGGAAACCCCGGCAACCCCGGCAACCCGGGACAGGGAGGCGCACCATGAACCTGGCGCGCCTGTCTACCCTGCCGCGCGATAAAGCCGACACCCTGCTGCTGCTCGCCAGCGCGCTGCTGGTACTGGTCCCGCATACCCTGCACCTGCCGCTCTGGGTCTCGCTGCTGTGCGGCGCCACCCTGGCTTGGCGCGCCGCGATCACCCTGCGCGGCAAGCGCATGCCGCCCAGCCTGATCCTGATTCCGCTGGCGGCCGGCGCCATGCTCGGCGTGATGCACACCTACCAGACCCTGCTCGGGCGCGATGCCGGGGTTGCCATGCTGGTGCTGCTGGTGGCCTTCAAGATGCTGGAGATGCATGCGCGGCGCGACTTGTTCGTGGTGGTCTTCCTGTGCTTCTTCCTGGTGCTGACCAACTTCTTCTACGAGCAGGGCATCGCCACCGCGCTCCTGATGTCGGCCTCGGTGCTGCTGCTGTTCACCACCCAGATGAGCTTCCAGTTCACCGGCAGCGTGCCGCCGCTGCGCGAACGCTTCCGGATGAGCGCGCGCATGCTGGGCCTGGCCGCGCCCGTGGCCCTGGCTTTGTTCTTCCTGTTCCCGCGCATCCAGGGGCCGCTCTGGGGCCTGCCGGGCGATGCCAACGGCGCGCGTTCGGGCCTGTCCGAGACCATGGCGCCGGGCATGCTGGCGAACCTGGCGCAGTCGCCGGAAACCGCCTTCCGCGTGAAGTTCGAGGGCGCGCCGCCGGAGCGCGAGCAGCTGTACTGGCGCGGCCCGGTGCTCGGCGACTACGACGGCCGCACCTGGACCAGGCTCAGTCCTGCACAGCGCGGCCCGGCGCAGCGCCAGGCGCTCGTGAACCGGCGCCTGCCGCTGTCGGTGGCGGGCGAGCCGCTGCGCTACGAAGTCACGCTGGAGCCGGCCAACAACCGCTGGCTGTTCGCGCTCGAGATGCCCGAACGCCTGCCGGCGATCACCGGGAACGCCGCCCAGCTGTCGGGCGAAGTCGAGATGACGACCCTGGCGCCGATCGACAGCCGGCTGCGCTACCAGGTCTCTTCCTTCATCCATTACCGCCTGCAGGCCGACGGCTTGCCGCAGGATGCCGACCAGTGGCTGCAGCTGCCGGCCGACAGCAATCCGCGTGCGCTGATGGCCGGCCTGCAGCTGCGCGCCATCCCCGACCCGGGCCGGCGCGTCGAATCGGTGCTGCGCGGCTTCCGCACCGAGAACTACGTCTACACCCTGAACCCGCCGCTGCTCGGCAAGGACGCCGTCGACGGTTTTTTGTATGGCAGCCGCGCCGGCTTTTGCGAGCATTACGCCGGCGCCTTTGTGTTCCTGATGCGCGCCGCCGGCGTGCCCGCGCGCGTGGTCACCGGCTACCAGGGCGGCGACATGAATCCGCTCGACGGCTACCTCACCGTGCGCCAGTCCGATGCCCACGCCTGGGCCGAGGTGTGGCTGGCGCGGCGCGGCTGGGTGCGCATCGACCCGACCGCGGCGGTGGCGCCGGAACGGGTGCAGCGCGGGCTGGAGGGCGCGGTGCCGCCGCGCCCGCCCTTCGGCATCGAAGGCCTGGGCCGCTTCATGAGTATCGACGGCGAAGCCAACCCCTGGCTGGTGCAGATGCGCTACGCGGCCGGCGCCATGAACAATGGCTGGAACCAGTGGGTGCTGAACTACACGCCGCAGCGCCAGCGCGGCATGGTCGAGCAGCTGCAGTCGTCGCTGCTGGACTGGCGCCTGCCGGCCTGGCTTGCCTCGCTGGCAATTCTGTTGTTGCTGGTACGCACCTGGCGCCGCCGGCGCGGGATCGATCCGATCGATGCGCTATACTCGGCCCTGTGCACGCGCCTGTCCCGGCTGGGGCTGGCACGCGCGCCGGACGAAGGCCCGCATGCCTACGCCGAGCGGATCGGCGCGGCGGGCCGGCTGGCGCCGGGCGCGCAGGCCGCCGCGCAGGACTTCCTGCGCCGCTACAGTGCCTGGCGCTATGCACCGCGCCGCGCCGATGCCGATCTCGCCGCGACCCTGAAGCGCTTACTTTCCCAAGTCAGATGAAACAGTTCGTACCCGCATTTGCATCCCTGTTCGCAGCGTTCGTCCTCTCGGCAGCACCGCTCCACCAGGCTGGCGCCGCCGAGCCCCATCATGCCAAGGCGGCCAAGGCCACCAAAACGGCCAAGGCGAGCAAGCCGGCGAAGGCCAAGGTCGCCAAGCCGAAAGCCAAACCCGCCAGGAAAGCGCCGGCCGTGGCGGCCGCGGCCGCAGCCAAAACCATCGACTACGACGGCGAGCAGGTGAATTTCGCCGAGTGGCAGGCAGTGCGCGACTTCGGCGACGAGATGGTGGCCAAGCACGGTTTCGAGCGCGGCGAGATGGATGCGCTGCTGCGCCAGGTGCGCTTCGTCGAGTCGGCGGTGCAACTGGTGAAACCGGCGCCGCCGGGCAAACCGAAGAACTGGCAGGCCTACAGCGAGCGCTTCATCGAACCGATCCGCATCAACGCGGGGGTGCGCTTCTGGAACGAGAACGCCGAAGCGCTGGCCCGTGCCGAGGCGACCTATGGCGTGCCGGCGGAGATCCTGGTCGGCATCATCGGCGTGGAAACCGTGTACGGCCGCGATACCGGACGCTTCCGCGTGATCGACACCCTGACCACCCTTGCCTTTGCCTATCCGGAAGCACCGAACCGGGCGGCGCGCGCCGCTTTCTTCCGCAGCGAGCTGGAACAGGCCCTGCTGCTGGCGCGCCACGAAAAGATCGACCCGTTCTCGCTGCTGGGTTCGTTTGCCGGCGCCGTCGGCCTGCCCCAGTTCATGCCAGGGAATATCCTCAAATATGGCGTCGACTTCGATGGCGACGGCCATATCGATCTGCGCGGCTCGACCGCCGACGCCATCGGCAGCGTGGCCAACTTCCTGATCCAGCACGGCTGGAACCCGCTCGACAAGGCCCCGACCGTGCTCCAGGTATCGGTGGCGCCGAGCCGCGCTTGGGAACCCTTGCTGGAGCGTGGCCTGAGCGCCACCCTGCGCGCCGAGGAATTGCTGGGCGCCGGCATCACGCCCGACGTGCCGCTGCCGGGCGAGCGCCTGTACGGCCTGGTCGACTTGCAGAACGGCGCCGAGGCGACCGAATACTGGGCGGCCAGCGAGAACTTCTTTGCCATCACCCGCTACAACCGCAGTTACTTTTATGCGATGTCGGTGCTCGATTTGGGCCGGGCGGTGCGCGAAGCGCGTTCGGATGCACTCTTATAAAGCGCGAAAGTTGTAACAGCCTGTAACGCCTTTCGCTTAAGTTTGTTCTAATAAACTCTTTTTGACACCGGGTACTCCCCCGGTGTACCCCTCGTGTTTTCTTTTCTATACTCTATGGAAACTTTCCATGGAGCTGCATACCCCCCAAAGTCTTGTCAATCGAGCATATCAATTTGAAACGTGCGGCAGGTAAAACCTGTTTCCTTTACACTCAAGTTTAACGAAAAAACAATTATTTTTTCCGTGAGTTTGTGAGAGAATTGCATTGCGGCTATTGTTGCGACTAGACAACAAACAGAGACTTTACTACCGAATTCTATTGCTCATAAGTACTAGACTCAAAAATAGTTGTACAATTGAGTAGATTTTTTCGAAAGACCTTCCGGAATCGAACCGCCGCTAGCGACTTTCCGTAAACCCATATAGGAATTATTCAAATCATGACAAACCAAGTCGGCATTGATATGAACAGCGATGCGGAATCGGACGAACTGCTGCAATACAACCCGAACCGCCTGCTGGACACCCTGATCGAGAACCTGCGCCTGAAGAACGACGCCGCCCTGTCGCGCGCCCTGGAAGTGGCGCCGCCGGTGATCTCGAAAATCCGCCACCACCGCCTGCCGGTCGGCGCTTCGCTGCTGATCCGCATGCACGAAGTCAGCGACCTGTCGATCCGCGACCTGCGTTACCTGATGGGCGACCGCCGCAACAAATTCCGCATCAGCGACAAGCAGTTCAAGCCGAAAGAAGGCGCAGCGCCGTCGAGCGGCAGCGACCAGTCGTAATCGGCTGTTTCGGGCTGAGCGCCCGATCTTGCGTTAATCTTGCGAGAAAAACAAAAGGAGCCTTGTGGCTCCTTTGTCGTTTGTACACCGCCTGCCACGGCAGGCTGGCCGCCCTGCTCAGGCAGGGAACACGCCGGTCGACAGATAGCGGTCGCCGCGGTCGCAGACGATGAACACGATGGTCGCGTTCTCGACGGTCTGCGCGATGCGCAGCGCCACTTCGCAGGCGCCGGCGGCCGAGATGCCGCAGAAGATGCCCTCTTCCGCCGCCAGCCGGCGCGCCATCTGCTCGGCTGCGGCCTGGCTCACGTTTTCCACCTGGTCGACGCGGCTCTTGTCGAAGATCTTCGGCAGGTAGGCTTGCGGCCACTTGCGGATGCCGGGGATCGACGAGCCTTCTTCCGGCTGGGCGCCGACGATGCGCACGTTCTCGTTTTGTTCCTTCAGGTAGCGCGACACGCCCATGATGGTGCCGGTGGTGCCCATGGCGCTGACGAAATGGGTGATGCGGCCTTCGGTGTCGCGCCAGATTTCCGGACCCGTGGTTTCATAGTGGGCCAGCGGATTGTCCTGGTTGGCGAACTGGTCGAGGATGATGCCCTTGCCGTCCTTTTGCATCTGCTCGGCCATGTCGCGCGCGTATTCCATGCCGCCGGTCTTCGGGGTCAGGATGATTTCGGCGCCGTAGGCCGCCATACTCTGGCGGCGCTCGATCGACAGATTGTCGGGCATGAGCAGGACCATCTTGTAGCCGCGGATCGAGGCGGCCATCGCCAGCGCGATGCCGGTGTTGCCCGAAGTGGCCTCGATGATGGTGTCGCCCGGCTTGATCTGGCCGCGCGCCTCGGCGTGCCTGAGCATCGACATGGCAGCGCGGTCCTTCACGGAACCCGCCGGGTTGTTGCCTTCCAGTTTGCCGAGGATGATGTTGTTGCGGGCGGCAATCTCAGCGCCCGGCAGGCGCACGAGCTGCACCAGCGGGGTGTTACCGATCGTATCTTCGATGGTCTTGTAGGCCATGTTCGCTCTCTTGCGGTTCCTTAAAACACCATTTTAAACCGGGAAGCATGGGAGCGTTCGAGAGGCGATGGTTTCGTAGGGTGGGCACCTGTGCCCACGCGGTCTCATCGTCTGCATGGTGACACACTGACCGAGGACCGCCGACGTTCGCGTTATGTTTGATGTTGCGGAACGCATCGGTACCATACCGCGTGGGCTCGAGAGCCTGGCGCGGCCCGGCCCACCCTACGAAAATCACACGGCGCAAGCGCCGTGCACGATCAGCGCAGCGGTGCCGGGTAGGTCGCCGGGCTGACGTTGCCGTCCTTATCGATCGCCTGCACGCCGAAGAACACATTGTCCTTCGACAGCTTGACCGTGGCTTCGGTCACGTTACCCACGTACTGCGAACCTTCCCACTGCGCCGCGGTCGTATCGCGCCACACGATACGGTAACCCGCGACATCCGGTTCCGGATTCGCCGCCCAGACCAGGGTCGAATCGTTCACCAGCTTGTCGGTGCGCACCTTGACGTCTCTTGGCGCGCTCGGGGCCAGGGCCAGCGAGGCCAGGGCCGCGGCATTCACCTTCGCCACCTTGGCCGTGTAGTCGAAGTCGACGAACTCGATCAGGTCGCCATACACCTTGCCGCCTTCGGTGCGCAGGTTCTGGTGCTGGTGCGAGAAGTCCTCGTTCGGTTCGGTGAAGCGCAGCGCGGCGTAGCCTTGCTCCAGGAAAGGCATGTGGTCGCCGCCACGCAGGTAGCGGTCGTGGCGCTGGATCACGCTGACCTTGAAGCCCTTCACGTAGCGCTCGCCCTGCTCCTTCACGTGGCGCGCGAGCTGGCGCGAGATCGAATCGTTCTCGCCGCCGGTGGCGACCAGCTGGCGCACGGCGTCGCTCATCTCCTTGGTTGCCGGGATGCTCTGGGCGAACAGGCGCACCTGCTTGTTGTCGACACGGCCATCGTCGGCGCGCGAGCTGCCGATGATGTCGTTGGTAAACATGCCGGCCACGTTCAGGTTGTTGGCGCGCGCCTGCTTGGCCCAGTGGCCGGCGCCCAGCAGGCCCTGCTCTTCCGCGGCCACGGCCATGAAGACCAACGTCGCGTCGAACTTGTACTTGGCCATCACGCAGGCCATTTCCATGACCGCGGCGGTGCCCGAGGCGTCGTCGTTGGCGCCCGGCGCCTTGCCTTCGGCATCCATCACGTCGGTGTTGCGCGAGTCGTAGTGGCCGCTGACCACGTACAGGCGCTCCTTCGAGGCGTCCTGCGTGCCCGGCAGCGTGGCGACCACGTTGACGATCTCGGTCGGACGCGAGATGCGGGCCGACACCGGCGCGACATGGCTGTCGAAGCTCACCTGCAGCTTGCCGGCGCCGCAGCGCTCGAGCTCGCTCTTGATCCAGCGCCGGGCGGCGCCGATGCCGCGCGTCTCGGACACGGTATCGGACATCGTGTGGCGGGTCTCGAAGCTGACCAATTTATTGATGTAATTCTCGATGCGCTTCGGCGAGATCTCGGCGACGATCTTGTCGATCTGCGCCTGGTGACGGGTGGTGTCGGGGCCCGAGGTGGCCGGTGCGGCGACGGCGGCGCCGGCGGCGAACAGGCCGGCGACGAGGAGAGTAATGCGGCGGACGTGAGGCATGCGTTTCCTTCTTATCGTTGCGCTTCAATCAAGCAACGTATCTTCTCACGCACACGCCCGGTCTTGCAGTCTTTACAGGCGAAAAAGCTGTCTGGTCGAGTGAAGAAGGAAGGCAAGCCAGCGTAGCTGCCTGCAGCCACGCCGGCTCACCCTCTTCCATTACATGCTGGCCTTGGCGTCGGCCGGCTTGGCTTCCTTGGCACCCTTGGCCGGCTTGTCGGTCTTCGCCGCCATGGCCGCGCCTTCTTTCGCCTTGCCGTTCACCTGCAGGCCGGCTTCGGACAGCTTGGCTGCCTTCTTGTCGCCCATGCCCTTCACCCGTTTCTGCAGATCGGCCCAGTCCTTGAACTCGCCCTTGGCGCGCTCGTCCAGGATGGCTTTCGACATGCTCGGGCCCACGCCCTTCACGCCGTCGAGGGCGGCGGCATCGGCCTTGTTGACGTCGACCTGGGCGAAGGCGAAGCTGGCCGAGGCGGCCAGCGCGGCGAATGCGAGCATCAGTTGCTTGATCATGTGGTCTCCATAGTCGTGACAGGAACGGCGGTTGCCGTCCAGCGCGCTTAACGGCTGAGCGGCGAGGCTGTTGACGTGTGGAGTTTGAGGTAGATCAGAGGGGTGGGAGGGAAGGCGGCGACGGTATGGTTGCGGGCGTTTCGAGGTGCAGGAGTGGTACCGCGTGGACATAGGTGTCCACCCTACAACGGTGATGCTCGTAGGGTGGACTCCCGAGTCCACGCGGTCGCGCCTAGGCCTACCCGAGCGGGATTAGCACCGACACCTCAAGCGCCAAACAATTCCTCGCGCGTGACCGTCGCGGTGCCAAGCTTGCCAACCACGATCCCGCCCGCCCGGTTGGCGGTCGCCAGCGCCACATCCATCTGCGCGCCCGCGCCCAGCATCGCCGCCATGGTCGCGATCACGGTATCCCCGGCGCCCGACACGTCGAACACTTCGCGCGCATCGGCGTGCACGTGCAGCACTTCCTGCGCCGTGTACAAACTCATGCCCTCTTCCGAGCGCGTCAGCAATAAGGCTTCCAGGCCCAGTTCTTCGCGCAGCGCCTGCGCCTTTTGCGTCAGCTGTTCCTCGGTCTTCCAGTTGCCGACAATCCGCTTCAGTTCCGACTTGTTCGGCGTCAGGATGCTGGCGCCCGCATACGGCGAGAAATCATCGCCCTTCGGGTCGACCATCACGAACTTGCCGGCTTCGCGCGCGGCGCGGATCATCTCGGCCACGTTCACCAGGCTGCCTTTGTTGTAGTCCGAGAAGATCAGGACGTCGTAGCTCGGCAGCAGCGCCTTGAACTGGGTGAACTTGTCGCGCAACGCGGTCTCGGTCGGCGCGTCCTCGAAGTCGATGCGCACCATCTGCTGCTGGCGCCCGATCACGCGCAGCTTGATGATGGTGGAGATCGCCTCGTCGCGCTGCAGGTAGCTATGGATGCTGGAGTCGCGCAGCAGGGTTTCCACCTGGGTGCCCGCTTCGTCCTTGCCGACCACGCCCAGCAGACCGCTGTGCGCGCCCAGCGCGGCGGCGTTGCGCGCCACGTTGGCGGCGCCGCCAAGACGCTCTTCGCGCCGTTCGATGCGCACCACCGGCACTGGTGCTTCCGGCGAAATGCGCGAGACCTCGCCGAACCAGTAACGGTCGAGCATGACGTCGCCGACCACCAGCATGCGTACCGTGTCGAGCTTCTCTGGCGCCGGGCCGAGGTAATCTTCTGCCGCCAGCAGGCGGGATGGAATGACGATGTCCATGGTCAGTTCATCACGTTCAGTTCTTCGGTGCGGCGTGGCGGATAGGTTTCCCAGTTGCTGCAGCCCGGGCATTGCCAGTAGTACTGGCGCGCCTTGAAGCCGCAATGGCTGCACTGGTAGCGCGCCAGCTTCGCCGTGTAGCCGTGGATCAGGTTCTTCACCATCGACAGCTCTTCCCAGATATGGGCCGGCGCATCCATGAGGCGCGCCTCCAACAGCTTGTCCAGGCCGAGCAGGGTCGGATTGCGGCGCAACTCGTCGACCACCAGGGCCTTGGCCGCCTCCACGCCGTCGAGCTCGATCACGGCCTTGAAGATGACGTCGATCAGGTCGATCGACGAGGCTTCGGCCAGGTAGGAGCGCAGCAGGTTCACGCCCTCCTGCGGACGGCCGACGCGGCGGTAGCCGTCCATCAGGCGGCCGGCGACCAGGGCCACGTGCGGCACGCTTTGCTGCTCGACACGCTTCCAGACCGTGAGCGCGCTTTCCACCTCGCCCTGGGCCAGGAGCGCATCACCCAGCAGCATGGTGGCGCGTACGCTGTTGCGGTCGGCGTGCAGGGCCTTGTCCAGCAGCGAGAGCGCATCCGGCAGATCGCTGCGCACCAGGGCGTCCTGGGCCAGCTCGCAATAGAACTGGGCGATTTCCTTCTGGCGCGCGCCGGCGCCCGAGGATTGCAGGCCGCTGGCGGCGTCGATGGCGCGGCTCCATTCCTTTTCGCGCTGGTAAATCTCGAGCAAGGCTTTGCGTGCCTGGACGCTGTAGCTGCCTTCGACCAGGCCGTTGAAGGTTTCCTCGGCGCGGTCGAGCAGGCCGGCCTTCAGGTAGTCCATGCCGAGTTCGTACTGGGCGTGGGTGCGCTGTTCGAGCGGCAGGTCCGGGCGCGCCAGCAAATTCTGGTGGACGCGGATGGCGCGCTCGATCTCGCCGCGGCGGCGGAACAAATTACCGAGCGCAAAGTGCATGTCGGCCGTTTCCGGGTCGAGCGTGACGATCTCGATAAAGGCGTCGATGGCCTTGTCGGGCTGGTCGTTCAGCAGGTGGTTCAGGCCCTTGAAGTAGGCGCGCGGCAGGGTACGCGATTCGGAGACGAGTTGCCGGATGTCGACGCGGGCGGCGATCCAGCCCAGGCCAAAGAAGAAGGGAATGGCCAGCAGCCACCAGATTTCAGCTTCCATGAGTTTCTTTTTATGTTGTGTTACCGAGTGCGCAGTGTAGCGCAGTGTAGCGGGCTGCGCGGAGAGGGTCAGCGCGGCGTCGGCGCGACCGCGTCCGAGGCCGGCTGGGCGGCGCCGGTGCCGGCGGCGCTTTGCAGGGCCTGGATAGTGTTCTTGTGCTGCGAGGTTTCGCGGCGGTGACGGAACACGGTGGGCGTGACGGCCAGGATGCCGAGGGCGGCGCCGGCCACGAAAAAGGCGAGCAGCATCAGCACCAGCGGGCCGCGCAGTTCGTAACCGAGGAAAAAGTGAAGGTCGACTGCCTGCGTATTCTTCAGCGCGAAGCCGAAGAACAGGACGAACAGGATGAATCCTGCGATGGTGGAGACGAATTTCATCGGATGGGTTGCCTGGAGCGGTCTGCAAAGGCGCAGTGTCGCATATCTGAGCGTTTCTTTCAAAGACGCGGGCCGCGTTTCCGCACCGGTTATCGGAGGGACGTAGGGTGGGCACCCCGTGCCCACGCGGAAGCCTGCGTCATGTTGGCCGCACAAACGCCCAGCCGCGACGCCAATTTCGGGCGCAACGGGTTCGCACGAATCGAGGCCAACAATGTTCACCGTTCCGCGTGGGCACAGAGTGCCTGTTTGATACAGGGACATAGGTAACACATTGCTAGAGACATAGGTAACACCTTTTATGATCGTTGCAAGCCAACAATTTGGAGCTTGCGATGCCTTGGAAGGAGAGTTCCCTGATGTCTTCCCGTCT
>NZ_JAJFES010000010.1 GCF_020708045.1 Massilia sp. IC2-278 | reverse complement strand
GCGCAGCCAGGGACCGACCGACGCCCTGGCCTACGCTTTCCTCGAAGGCCTGAGCGCTAGCCTGTGGCCTATCGTCGGCGCGGGCGGGGCCAGTGCGGGAGGCGAGGGTGGAGCGACGGGCGCTGCGGGAGACGCCGGTGCTGCAAGCGAAGCGCGAGAAGCCGGCAATACAGGTGCGGCAGGTGTGGCAGGTGCGGCGGGAGCAGCCGGCAAGGCCGGAGCGGCCGGTGCGATGGCGGCGCTGCGGACCTCCTGCAAACGCGCCAGCTCGTCGCGCAGCCAGGCGCGGCGCGCCGTATCGCGCCGCGGCACGAAGCGCCAGCTGCCGGCCGCGGCATGGCGTCGCGCCAGCTCGTTCGACAAGCCCTCCAGCCGGTCGAGTTCGATCTGCACCGCGTAATCGCCGAAGCCTTCCAGCACGGTCTGGCGCAGCAGCCAGACGGCGCTCGCCGTCACGGCCAGGATGGCCAGCAGGACCGAGAGGAACAGACGCAGGCCGATCGATATCTTCAAGACGAAACCGGATGAGAGTGGAAGCGAGCCATTCTAGGCCATAGTCCGGGCGGCAAACAAAAAAAACGCCCTGCGCCGCGAGGGCGAGGGCGTCAAACCAGCAAGGAGGTTGCTGTACTTGTAAAGCGTGAAGCTGCTTAGAAACGGAAGTTGGCCGTCAGGCTGGCCGAGCGCGGCGTGCCCGGGGTGTAGCGGTAGCCGCTCTTGTTGATGTTGGCCACATACTCTTCGTCGCCCAGGTTGTACACGTTCAAACGCAAGTCGATGTTGTTGGTGATGGCGTACGAGGCCATGGCATCGAAGACCCAGTACGACTTCGTATAGGCCGGGGTGCCGACGGCGCCGTCGGTGCCGCGCAGCAGCCCATCGTTGAAGCGCGCGCCGCCGCCAATCTTGACGCCCATCGGCAACTGGTACGAGGTCCACAGGTTGAACGACTGCTTCGGCGTATAGGTCAGCTCGTTCTCGCCATTGGCGGTGAGCAGGCGGCCCGACTCGATGCTGGTGTCCATGTAGGTGTAGCCCGCGCTGACCAGCCAGTTACGCGCCAGTTCGCCGGTCACACCCAGCTCCACGCCCTGCACCTGCTTCTTGCCGGTCTGCGACCAGGTCAGGTCGACCGGGTCCTGCTCGACTTCGTTCTTGACTTCGGTGCGGTACAGCGCTGCGGAGAGGCCCAGCTTGCCTTTGAACAGGTCGAGCTTGCCGCCGAGTTCATAGGTCAGGGTTTCCTGCGGATCGTAGATCGGGTTCTGGGCGCTGTTGACGTTGCCCGAGACCGTGAAGTTCGAGCCCGGCGGCAGCTTCGAGCTGGCGGCCAGCGCGTACACGCTGCTGTAAGTGGTCGGCTTGTACAGCACCGACAGCTTGCCGTTGTAGACCGTGTCGCCGATGCTGAAGTGGGTCGGCGTGAGCGTGGTCACGTTGTTCGCCGTGGCCGCCGTCACCGCGGTGTAGTCGCCGCTGAAGTGGTCGGCGCGGATGCCGCCGTTGACGATCCAGTTCTCGCCGATCTTGATGGTATCGAAGACGTAGGCGCTCTGGGTGTCGATCTCGCCTTCGTTGAAGGCGCCAGTGCGGCGCGGCGCCAGGCCGGTGACGGCGACGCCGGCGTCCGGGTTGTACAGGTTCGCGGCCGGCAGGGTGCCCAGGCCGGTCAGGCCGTAGGTGATCTGCTTTTCGCTGGTGAACTCGATGCCGGTCACCAGGGTGTGGCGCAGCGAGCCGGTGTCGAACATCGAGGTCAGCGCGGTCTGGTTGGTCAGGATCTTGTTTTCCTGGTCTTTCACGGTACGGGTGTTGCGCACCAGGGTCCAGGTGGACGGATCGGCGCGGTTCACCAGCGTGATATTGGCGCCGCTGGCCAGGAAGGCCGACAGCAGGTAGTCCTGGCTGGTGCGGCCATAGCGCGAAATGCTGTGCAGCCTGAAGTTCGGCGAGAAGTCGTGCTCGACGCGCACGGTCGCCATGTCGGCCTTGACCTTGTCGTAGTCGCTGTTCGAGCCATAGAAATTCTTCGGATCGACGGCCGGGGCGGTCGACAGTTCCGGCTTGTTGACGCGGTCCGGGCTGGTGTAGCCGGGCAGGCCGACGGTCGGCACGCCGCCGTCCGGAATGTTGTCCTGGTTGACGTGCAGGTAGTCGAGCACCACGCGGGTCGGGCCGTTCAGGCCGAAGCCGATGCTCGGCGCCACTGCCCAGCGCTTGTCGGTGACCACGTCGCGCGCGGCGCGGCCCGAATCCTGGGCCATCACGTTGATGCGCGCCGCGATGCCGCGCTCGGCGTTGATGACGCGGTTGACGTCGGCCGTGACGCGCTTCTGTTTGGCGCTGCCGCCGGTAAGCGAGACGCTCGAGATGTCATCGAGGCGGGCCTTTTTCGTGACCAGGTTGACCGAACCGGTTGGCGAGCTGCGGCCGTTGTCGGTGCCGGCCGGTCCTTTCACGACGTCGATCTGTTCGAGGTTGAAGACGTCGCGCGAGATCGAGCCAACGTCGCGCACGCCGTCCACATAGATGCTGCCCGAGCTGTCGAAGCCGCGCATGAAGATGGCGTCGCCGGTGTTCGTGTTGCCGTTCTCGCCGAGGAAGAAGGCGCCGACGCCCGGGGTGTTGCGCAGCGCCTCGGTCAGGGTCAGGGCACCTTGCTGCTCGATCAGTTCCTTCTTGATGACCTGCACGGTCTGCGCGGTGTCGACCAGCTTTTCGGTGTACTTCGGCGACGAGGCGCGTTCGGCCTTGAAGTCGTTCTCGGTCTTGCCGACCACTTCCACCTTCGACACGGGCAGGGCGGAAACATCGTCCGGCGCCGGCGGCACGGTATCGGCAGCCTGGGCCGCGAGCGGCAGCAGCATGGTCGCCAGCGCGGCGCTCATTTGTTGTTGGAAACGGCTGTGCCCGTGCTTGCGGCTCTTGATTGCTTGCATGTCTGTTCCTGTTCTTCTCTCAGTTTTTATGGAAGCGCCGTCAGCGGGCTGAGGCGCGGTTTTGTGCACTGGTCAACATTCTAGTAAGCATTTTTAGGTTTGTAAATGAGAATTGTTATCATTCGCGTTCGTATGGGTGAGTATTTACCCGGCGCGGGTGAAAAGCATTGTGTAAGGACAGGCGCGCGGCGAAATGCGGGGGTAAATCGTGGTAGAAATGCAACAACAGGCGAGGATGCCTGCCGATATGGCATTTGTCAGGAGGCAACTATTTCGTACACTCAGCCGTGCGGCCAGCCTGCGGTCAGGGCTGGCCGGTAGCCAAGGCATCTCGCCGGCGCCATCTCTTCGGAAACAACGACGCACACAATGACATCGAATCGACAAGTACCCAGGCAGGCCGGCAAATGATGATCGTTCCGAGTTTTTGGGCCGAAGCACGGGCGCAATATCGCCGCAAGGGCAAGCAGATCACGGTCAGGCGTTTCGGCTGGTCCGACGCCAGCCAGGAGGATGCGCAGCACAATGCCCAGCTGCGTGTCGACGCAGCGCTGGCGCGTGCCGTCTCCGGCGA
Source organism: Massilia sp. IC2-278 (assembly GCF_020708045.1). Lineage (GTDB taxonomy): Bacteria > Pseudomonadota > Gammaproteobacteria > Burkholderiales > Burkholderiaceae_D > Telluria. The sequence continues at coordinate 173,786 of NZ_JAJFES010000010.1, read as the reverse complement.
ACCCTTGCCGCGACGCGAGCGCAAAGTGCCGTACAACGGCGGCGACGGGTTGCCGATCCGGGAGGAGGTGGTCGACCGCGTCGGCGAGACCGTCATTACCCGCAATGCCTACGGCGCACGCTGCATCAATACGCCGAACGTGCTGTTCGTCGATATCGATTTCAATGACGGCCCTGGCAAGCGCACGGTCTGGGGCAGCGCGTTGTTCCTGCTCGCAGCCGGTGCGGTGATGCTGTATCTGATGGCGGCGGCCGGCAAGAGCCCTGGCAGCTTGCTGGCCGCGGCTGTGGTCGGCGTGCTGCTGACCCTGGTACTGTCGTTCCCCATTGCGAACCGTATCCATCGCCTGGCCGTCCAGGCCCGGGGTGGGCCGGAGGCGGTGGCACGCGCGAACATCCTGCACTTCATGGGCACCCGTCCCGACTGGCTGGCCCATCTCTATCGGACGCCCGCCGGCTTGCGCCTGCTCGCTACCCATCGCCTGTTCGACCCGCTGGAAGCCGAGGTGGCCGAGTGTTTCCGGGCACTGGGCGCCGATCCAATGTATGCAGCCATGTGCTTGAACCAGCACTGCTTCAGGGCACGGGTGTCGGCCAAACCCTGGCGCATCGGCATCGGAAACCATATCCGGCCACGGCCCGGCACCTGGCCGGTCTCGCCCGAGCGGCTACCGGAACGGCGTGCGTGGCTGGAGCGCTATGACCACGCTGCCGCAGGGTTTGCCGCCTGCCGTTTTATCGAGTCGATCGGCAAGGGCGCCAGCGTTCCGGCCGCGCAAGCAGTACAACAGCTGCACGATGAACTGTGCCGGGCGCACGCCAAATTGCCCATCGCCTGACCGGGCCTGTTGCAGCGGCTGATCGTGCCGCTTGCTCGGCTTCTACGCGAGCGCGGCAGCGAGTATGCGATCCATGTCTGGCCCCGCATCTTCGAAATTGGCCAGGTGGATGATCGACGTACGGCTTTGCGGTAGCCGGACAATCAAGGTGCTGAAGCCCCACAGGCCACCGCTATGGAACACGACGTCCTGGCCGAACCTGTGCGTCAGTTCCAATCCAAACCGGTAGTCAGGCACTGTGCCGTCCAGGAAGGGCGAAGGCTGCAGCATGGCGTGCAGCAGGCTCGACTTGTCGGACCACTGGCGGTGCCATTCCACTTCCCAACGCAACAGATCTGCAATGCTGCCGTACATGCCGCCATCGCCCACCGTGTTGGCGTTACCCAGGTGCTGTTTGTAGCCGAGAGGGCGAGACGCATCGGTCTCGTAGCTGAACACGCGATGCTCAATCACATTGAACCGGTCGTCATCAAAGCCCAGGCGATGGATACCGAGCGGCTCGAACAGGATCTTCCTGGCGTACTTCGTTAGCGATAGTCCGCTCAGGCGTTCAACCAGCGCGGCAAGCAGGATGTAGTTGCTGTTGCTGTAGCGGTGCACGGTCTGTGCCGGGCACTCGACCGTGTCCATGCGGTTAATCAGTCGCAGGATGGTGTCGTTGTTGAAGTAGTCGGCTTCATGGCGTCCCAATTGGCATTGCAGGAACTGGAAATAATCCGGAATGCCGCTGCTGTGATTCAGCAGGCTTCGTAACGGGAAAGCCTGTTCGAATCGTGCCAGCTCGGGCAAATGAGGGCATACGTCGTCATCGAGGCCGATCAGGCCCTCACGCACCAGGGCCATGATGCAGGCGGCCGTGAACTGCTTCGATTCCGATGCCAGGTAATAGGCCGAGTCGCGCGACAAGGGCACGTTCAGTTCGAGAGAAGCCAGCCCGTGGTGGCGTTCGAATATGGTTTCTCCATCACGCAGGACTGCGGTACTGAAACCCGGGCCCTGTGACGGCAAGCTTGCTGCCAACTGCTCATAATAATTCCAAAGTTCTTGCACGGCGCCCCGGCTTGTTGATTGAGGAAAGCCGAGATTGTATGCGCCGCATGCACTCCCGGTATCAAAAAAATAATCTGGGAAGACCGTTTCAGCTTAATTGCAAACGCTACAATTGTTCGCAATCGGCACCAGTACAGGGGATCCAACGCATGCATAGCGAGTTCGTCACTTCTGTTCCATACCTGCACACGGAACGACTCGTGCTTCGTGAATATCGACGGCAGGACTTTGACGCATTTGCAGCGCATCTCGCCGATCCTGTCAGCGCGGCCCACCTGGGCCCGTCCGACCGCCACGCGGCATGGCGAATCTTCTGTTCACAGGCAGGACTATGGCTCATCCATGGCGCCGGATGGTGGGCTGTCGAGGACAAGGAAACGGGTCAAGTCGTCGGGACTGTCGGCGCGTTCTTTCGTGAAGAATCCACGGTGATGGAGCTAGGCTGGAATACCTATCGTGCCTTCTGGGGCCGGGGATTCGCGAACGAAGCGGCGGCGGGGGCCCTGGATTATGCGCTCGAGATTCGGCGCGAACCTACAGTCCGGGCGCTCATCGCTTCGGCCAATGCATCGTCGCTGCGTGTTGCCAGGCGCCTTGGCCTGACGTATGAAGCGGAGACTGAGATATACGGCAAAGCGGTCGGCATTTACACGCTTGAGCGGGAAGGCTCGCTTGGGCAGGGTTATGGGAATACACGGGAAGCTAATAAAAGATCGCAATAAACAATCGAATTTGCCACAACAAGCACGGCCTACAGCGAGCTGGCGATTTGTCCAGGTAACAACCAGAATGTACACCGGATCATGCCGACCGCCCGCTATCGGCCAATAGCGTACATACTGCTTAAAAATCCATTGCCTCTCGGAGGCTCTTAGAGATAAATATGCTTACTCTACTCATTGGACATCTTCGGTTCCATTGCTGAGAGCGGTATCCCACGATACGCAAAACCGTGCGGCTATTCTGGACAGGTCTTCTTTGTGTTTTGACTTTGTACGTCGCTTACGCCTTTCTTGTCCCTTGAGCGATGAAAGCTTTGGGCCGAAAGCAGACGTTACAATCCGTGCGCAATCGGTAAGAACCAAACGTTCGAGGACGAACAACGATCGGCGTTCTGTTAACTTGAACGCAGAGCACGCAGTCGTATGATTCAATCCTGTGTCACCATTGAAATGGCTGAGAAAATCACCAGATTAATCGCTATACGGCCATTCCCATGAAAAAGCTGAATCCTGCGATCATAAATGTATGCATCAAGTGCATACCTAGCTAAATCAGTAGGCCATACTGTTTATCGCACTTGAGCGGCGAACCGGTTGGTCGGTGACCACATTTAAACGAAAGTGATCTTCTCAGTGGATGACGAAAACAAAGAGCCTTCCTCGAATGCGATTCTTGAGCGGCGGCCCTGGAAAGAGCGATATCGCTGGCTCGCCGTACTGATGATGGCCGCATTTGCGGGCATGGGGCCGGCGCCACCACCGAAACCAGCACGAGCACTATCGGAATATTCACAGATTGCCGAGGATCCGGATGGGCTGAAGCTGGATCCTGAACTTCATTTTGTGCAGAATGGGCTTGATAGGGACGAATCAAGCATGGACGCGTAACGATTACGCATCTGGAAATCAATCCGCGTTACCAGATATTCGCTTCGGGTCGAACGATAACGCTGCAGCAGAACGCAATCGACCCGAATCGGTCATTGAACACACCGGTCCATGAGGTAATCCAAGTAATGCGAACATTTGCCAAGTGGCTGGTTTTGCTCATCCTGAGCCTGGTTGCCGTGCTTGTGCTCGCTCTACTGATCATTCCCAGTTCCATCGTCGAGCACAGGTTCAATACCTATGAGCAGGCTGCAGCAAGTGGCGCATTCGAACGACAAGCACTCCCCGATCACTTGCCCAGATCTGCTACGGACATCCATTCGACCCGGGACTTGGACAATGGCGGCGAAGTGGTGACGTTCGAATATGGCTCGGATTTCGATCGGTTTATTGCTGCCCAAGTCGCAGCCCCGCCTCGGACGGCAAGATCGCTCCGTCTCCGACTGTGGGACGACCATTTCACCAATCCCGATGAGCTGGTCTATATGCCGAACGTCTCGTTGTACAAGGATTCCCGCCCCGGGACGCTGCTGGTCAATCGCGTCCGCAGGGCCGCGGTGTATGTCGACTAGCGTCCGTGTGGCCGCGCGGGCGCTGCGCGCGACGCCGGTGTCGCGCGCAAGCCAATCAGGGCCTCCATGTATTGCACGGTACTCCTGCCGGTCGAATCGGTGACACGGACGATGATGTTGCGCGCGCCTGCCGTGGTAAAGGTATGCCGGGCGCTGACCTCGCCGCTGCCGCGTGCTGCGCGCACCACGGCCGGCTGCGGTCCCAGGCCGTCGCCCCAGTCGACGCTTGCCTTGTGACGGTCGCCGACGTTGCGGTCGCGGAAGGACAGGGTGAGCTGCAGTGGGCGGTTCAGTGCTGTCTCGGGGAAGTTGATTGGCCCCAGCACTGGCGCGTCGGTACCGCCGCCGCCGCGGCGCAGCAGCACCAGGCCGGCGCTCGACTCGGCGACGATGTCGCCATTGGCGGCAATGGCGAGTGCGGAAGCGAGTGTCAGTCCCGCCGGCGGATTGAGCAGGCGCGTGTTCAGGTCGACGGCCGCGCCCGTGCGCGACCAGCGGTAGGCGCGGCGCTCGCCCTGGCTGGCCCAGGCGACGCCGACGCTGACGCCGGCATCGTTCAGGCTGTTTATTTCGGACACCGCGAGCGATGCGGGGTGCAGGTCGACCAGTCCGCGTGCGCGCGAGTACAGGAAGGCGCGGCTGGCGCCGTCCGGTGAGATGATGCGGCCGGCGATTTCTCCTGCCTCGTTCAGGCCGACCACCACCGCGTTCGGCCCCGGGGTGGCCACGCCCCGTGACGGGCTCCACAGGAATGCGCGCGCATCCGGCGTACCGCCATCGAGCATGCCGGCGATATCGCCACGTTCGTTGTTGTACATGGCAATGGCGCCGCGTACGCCGCCAAGGATGCCGAGTACCGTGGGCCGGTTGGCGCTGTCCCAGCGCACGGCGTGGTTGATGCCGCCGGCATCGGTAACGCTGCCGACGCTGACGTTGCGCTCGTTGATGTCGAAGGCATAGCTCAGGTCGAAGCCGGGCGGCCTGGGCAGCACCGTCAAGCGGTTGGCCGCGCTCCAGCGCACCGCGCGCCCGGTGGCGGGATCGGAACCCGTGTACGAGGCCCCGACGACGATGCCGTTGTTATTGATGGCGGGAATCCAGCTGTCGCCAGCGGCGCCGAGGGAGGGCAGGCGGGCCAGCCCACGGGCCGCCGACCAGCGATACGGTTGCAGGTTCGTCGACCAGGGATCGTTGGGGTCGACATGACGCGACACGAAGGCCAGCTCGCCGCGGTCGTTCAGGGCGCCGAGAAACGAGACGGTGTTGCTCGGCGTGATAGGGTGGATGACGCGTTGTCCATCGAAGAAGCCGACATGGGCATTGTAGTCGAGCCCGATGTACTCGAAGGCGGCCTGGCCGCTGGCGTTGATGTGGGCTACCAGGGCCTGGGACGGCACCAGATTGACGATGCCGTACACGTCGGCTGGGGCGTGGAGCGCGCCGGCGCCCTGCGCGCCGTTCGCCGGCGCCGCGGCCCTGGTGCCGTCGTCGAATCCCGCCAGGTGTGCAGCGAGTACCAGTCCGCCTGCCGCACGAAGCGTCTTGCTTCTCAGGATATGCATGTGAGCCTCTCATGGTCTTCGCGCATGCGTGGTGCATGGCGTCAGGCCAATGTAGGCAGTCGCCTGGCCGCAGAAGACGAGCTGTATCAAGGACGGGCCAGTATCGGAGTCTTCCGGCCGCATGCTCGGAAGGCGCCGTGCGGCGCCGGCAAGTTCAGTCTGTAGAGGCCGCCTTGCCCGGCGCTTTTGCATAGGTGCCGCGCAGGCCCATCGGATTCTCGTCGATGCTCAGCCGGCCCTCGCTGGACGACAGGCTCAGGGACTTGAACGGCGCCGCCTGCAGTTCGCCCGGATTGAGCACCACGAAGCCGGCAATGCGCTTGCTGGCGCGCTCGGCCGGTACGTCGAACCAGGTCCACTCGTCCTTGCTGTCTGCGCGGCGCAGGCCGGCGCGCTTCCAGGTTTCGCCGGCGGGCATCTGGGCGATCGCATCGCCGTTCGGACCGCTGACCGCAGTGGCCTTGCGTCCGGAGGCGCTTTCGAAGCGGACCTCGATGCCGGCCACCGGGCCGGTCTCTGGCACGCCGACGATCGCCACCCAGATGCCCTGGCGCGGGTCTTTCTTGATCGAGAGTTCGGCTTCCGTGAACAGCCGGAATTTCCCCGGCCGAGGGGAGTGCGGGGTGAGGACGATGCGTTGCCCGTCGCGCTTCCAGGTGCCTTGCGCCGCCATGTCGGTTGCGCCGTACATCAGCACCCATTCGAATTCGCCCGACTTCTTCAGCAGCAGTTCCGAGCCGACTTCGGTCATGCCGCTCAGGTAGTAGTGGCCGATGGGGTCGTTAGCTTCGGCGGCAGTGGCGGCCAGGCTGCCGAGGAGGCAGGCGCTGGCCAGGACGAGTTTCGGGATCAAACGCATGGAGGCCTCACGGTTGGGCGACGCGGACTGGAAAACGACTCTTGGTTGCAAGCTCATCCATACTATGCCGCAGCGCGTGCTTTCGTGTCGCCATGCTGGAATAACACTTTCGAAACCCAAGTTCTTCACAGAAACTGTGGATAAAGTTGTGCGTCACTACCAATGTGATGAATTAAGCCTTTGATTTTAATAAATATCTTCAGGCCGCCTATGAATTGGGCATCCCGACTTTTTGTTCAAGATTGATCCCTTTATGGTTTTCTAAATAGAGGAAATCAACTTAGCACCACAGGCGGTGAGATCGCTGTCATACGCATAGGACTGTCCTGCGTGCCTGGCACCGGCACCATCCGGTTTAATGGAAAACCTTCCTTTACATTGGGGGCAGAAGGTCATGTCATCGGCCAGGGCTGCTTCTGTACCCATCACCACGGTGCCTGATGAAACCGAGATGACCTGGCCGCCGTGATCCGTTTTGTCATTCATCCGAATGACACCACGTCCTTCATGCTTCATGTTCGTTTAGCCTTTCATTGTTAAGTGCCAGGCCTGCCCGCTACGATACTTGTCGAGCAAAGCTGCTATCTAGATGTTGAAAATTACACCGAGCAAAAACAGCGTTATTTACGAAATAAAGTCGTCCGGCGCGGTCGCACAGACTATTTTTGCTTCGGCGTCTCCGCCTCCAGCAGATGCCACTTCAATTCCGCACTGTCCAGCGGCAGCATCCAGTCGCGCTTTGGATCGGGAAAGGGTTGTCCAGTGGTCAGCCAGCGCTGCCGCCAGGCATGATTGACTTCCTGTTCGAGTGGATGGCCTGGCGTGAGCCATGGCTGCCACGTGCCTGTCACGGCACATTGTTTATTACCAGCGCACTCCACCTGCGGTGACGGCCACTTGACCTGACGCGACAGCCTGAGCGCGGTGCGCGGTGCGACCGCGCCGCCGTCGTTGCGCACGGTGAGCACGCGCTGCCAGACGATGCTGGTGATGGCTTTCGAACCCATGCCGTCCGGAGCGCGTGGCTGCTCGAACGCTTCGCCCTTGCCGTAGAGGCCGGGCGCGATCTTGGCCAGGAAGGTGCGCACCTCGGCCGTTTCCTGCGGCGCGGTCGGCTGCCAGTAGCCAGCGACGGGCGCCTGCAGTGCATCGGTCGTTTCCGCGAGCGGCCGAAAGGCGTAGGCGCTGTCGAGGAAGTAGCGGCCTTTTCTCAACGAAGCCTCGGTCGGTGCCGGTGTGGCTGGTGCGGGCACGACGGCCATGGCCGCCGCGAGCAGGCTTTCGCGTGTGCCGTCCCAGGGCGGCAGCACCGCGGGCGGCAGAGGGAGGATCTTGTCGAGGTTGGGAAAGCGGCGGTCGGGGTTGAAGCTGAGTGCATCACCAAGCATGTTGTAGCGTTGGCCGCGTGCCTTGTCGATGAATGGCACGAACATGCTTTCCAGGTTGCTCGGACGAGCAAATTCAAGGAACAAGCTGTCCGCACAACTCTTGCAACCGTTCTTCACACCCTCGTGCAGAGCGCGCATTACGCGATTAAGGGTTTCTGGAGTCCTTTTTCCGAGTGGCATACCATCCACTCCACGGGGTACGGCATACATATATTCCAGTTCTTCGGCGACTGGGCCATAACCCTGGGCCAGCGCACATTCAAACATTTTGATTGCGATAGGGATGTTGCCCCAGTAGCCTGGTTTCAGGTTGTCTCCACCGGCATCCATCTTCTCCCCCAGGAAGTGCATCGAATGCGGGTTGCCCATTGCGGCTGCCTTTTGGAGGAAGGCGTACGCGCGGTCGGGATTTACATGGACGCCCGTGCCGTTGAGGTAATAGGTGCCCATCCGGTCGTAGGCCGCTGGAATCCCCAGTTCGACGGCTTGCGACACCAGTGTCATCGCTTCATCCTCGCCGTTAGGCGGGTCGTGCCGTTCGACGTACAGGCTGGCCAGGTTCAGCATTGCCTTCCAGTGATGCCGTTCAGCAGCCAGCTTGGTTAGTTTGACGATCTGCTCGTACTCGCGGTCCTCGTGGGAAGTCGTACGGTCTTCCAGGGCACGCGCTTCAAGGAACCAGTCATCGGCTTGAGCGTCAACCGGCGGCACCTTGCTCGCTTCAGTCTGGCATTCGAAGGAAGCGATGTGCGGATCGAAGGGCGGCAACTCTTGCATGTGGGCGGGAAGCTTGGTCTTGTCCATGTCGCAGGCAGTCAGGAGATTAAGGGTGATCAGAAGGGTTACCAGATGGCGGCAACGCGGCGGGAAAGGAGTGGCGGCCGTATTCATGATTCAACCGAAACGGATGGTCGAGCTTCGGCTATCGTCCAGTGAGACGATAAAGCCTTCCATTTGCTTGTCGGCTGGATCGGTGGGCGGTGCCTTTTGTCTTTCTCTGTTTTTTTTCATGAGCTTTACCCATTCCTTGAAGGTTTCAGCAATTTCCTTTGGCGTCGCATTTCCGCCATTATTCTTATTGGTCGCGAGCTGCGACCAGACCCGTTTTCGCAGTTCGGTCGCATGGCGCGGGTCGTTCGTGGCAAGGTTGATCTCACTGTCCACCGCCATACTGCGCTGGTTGAGGTTCGCGCTGCCGAGCGTGAAGAAGCCGTCATCGACCAGCAGCAGCTTGGAATGGATGTAGATTTCGCGGTAGCGCCACTGGCGCCGCGCCTGGTTGAACTCGCATGAGTTGAGCACAGCCACGCACACCTTTAGGCCGTACAAGTCTTCGAGAAGCAGCGCGGTAGGCTTGTCGATCTTGTTTGCAGCGGAGACAACGACTTCTGTCACGAGGTTCGGCACGCTTGCCCGCCTGTCGGCAGCGTCCCCGACGAATTGTTTCGACGCGGCCTGCTGAATCTTCGCATCCTTATTGGCCCGGTCGATCATCTTTACCTGCCCGGTCATGCCGTCCTGCTGGCCCAGCGTGGCCAGGGTGTCGTAGGTGCGCGGAACCATCTGCGCTTTCTCTGGCGCCGGAATGACGACGAAGACATGCATGATCGGTAGATCTTCCTTGCTTTTGCCGATCTTTGCGGCGTTGCGGTTCCACCCGGCGATGACGTTCTTGCGAACCGCCAGCAGGTGTTCGGCCCAGTCCTGGTACTGGAAATACTGGTTCTCCATGTACAGGTAGCCTGTTCCAGCAGCGGCGACGCGGGTCGCGTTGAAGTAGATTTCCTTGATCGTGAAGTCGTTTTCCTCGGGCTGCGTTCTGACGATCTGCACCGTCGAGTCCCCGGAGCCGGCCTTGCGCAGCAAGGCGGAGGGTGGTGTGCCGCACACGTACGACTTGGCCGAGGTAGCGCCGGCCGCACGTTCCCAGGCCCCTTCGAAATTCTCGTGGACCGGTATCAAAGCCCGGCCGCCCTCGATGCGGCAAGCGTAGTCGCGATACGGCTTCAGGGTCTCGAAATCGAAACGGCCGTCGACGCCTTCCGCATGCTCCTGCTTCGTTTTGGCTGCGCCTTGCTCGCGCAATGGGTTCTCGACGAAATGCTCGGGACTGTCCCAATAATCGGTCAGTGAATTCAGGCCCATGACGTAGGCGACGGCCTTCTTGCCCTTGTTATAGGCGAAGTCGATCAGGATCGGCTTTTGGTGATGGGTGCCGCCTAACGTAAAGAGCGCGCGCTCGCTGGCATCGGGTTTTCTCGTCTCCAGTTCAAGTGCATTTCCGATGCTGCTGGAATCGCCGTCGCGGGTACGGATGCGAATGCCCTCCAACCGTCCCGCGAAGGCGGCCCTGTACCAGTTGTAGCAATATTCTTCCCTTGCCATGGCTGCAAGCTTGTCGCCCGAAATGTTCCATTCCTTTTTATGGCGATTATTCCGGGCATGCTCGCGTATTCGATCCATGCTGTGTTGGGCACTCATTTGCTGGACTTCCAGATCGCTTCGGGCGATGTGCCAAGGATTTTTTCCATGGGTATGGCCTGGCATGTGCTTTTGAATCGCGCCGCCGCTAACGCTGTACCAGACCAGCAAGCGAACCCGCACGCCGCGCCTCCCCGCCGCAATCAAGAGATCGCCATAGGTTTTCGCCCGCGGCCAGATCGGTCCGTCGCGGACCAATTCCATTCCCGGATCGAATCCCCAACATACCAGGTCGATGCTCTCTTTTGCCTCCGCGATGTCCCTGGCGATGGCAGCGAAGCCATTTTTTCCGCAAATATGGACGCTGAGCCTGTTGTTGTGGGTGATGGGATGGGTCGCATTTCCCTTTTTGTTCTTCTCTTCAGCAAACCACTGGATGGTGGAAGTCGCTTTGCTGCTGGCTTCGTCGATATGAACCTGTTCGGTCCGCAGGTTTTTTTCAGGGCGCATGAGGTTCCCGTTGTGTTTGCTGACAATTCAGGAGTAAGTGCGGCCTTCCGCCGAGCCATCGAGCGAGCGCGCCCCTTGGTTCGACAGGACCTGCTCGCTGTACAAGGCTTTGTCTTTTGGATCGAACTTTTCCCAGGCCTTGAGCTCGAATTTTTCGCCGTTCGCAAGTTCCACTGTATAGCCCGGCGTTCCACTCGTATGCTCGATAGCGATACGACCAAGGTCGTCGGTGATGCCTTCGTTAACCTGGCTGCCGTTTTTAAAGAGGGTGTAAGGAACGTTTGAAAAAGGGCGCCCGTTTTCGGAATGGGTTTGCAGCATGAAGAGAAGCTGCTTCGGATCATCCGGCGTCTTTGGCTCTGCAATGCTGATCTTGTGCTCGGCCGATGGCTGGGGCCGATTCTGGGAAGCGAGGGTTTCGAGGTTGCCGTGAAATAGCGCCGGCTTGGGCGCGAAGACTTGCAAGCGGTCGGTAATTTCGACCATGCACTCAGGGCCGTGCAAGCGAACGCCCTTTTTTCCCTTCAAATCGATCCAGTCGGTTTGGCTGATCAGCGACAGGACCTTGTTCGCGATGACCTGGATATCGTCCTCATGTGCCTGCACAGTGATCTTGCCCGATGCTGCAATCAGTTTCATGCCAGCCTTGTGAACAAACAGGCGGAAAGTCTGTTTAATGCTCGCGAACAGGCTTTCGCCCGTTGCTATCGAGAGATGGCGGCCCGTCGTCAGGGCCGTATGTTCACCGCTCGCGATATGGGTTGATTGTGCTGAGGTCGTCTCGATCGCGGCCGGGCTCGCCAGGACGAGGTGGGGGGCAGAAAGCTCGGGAAACTGTTCACCAGTGCCCTGCAAACTGTCGCTTTGTGTTTTCAGCACATCGGCCACATCATGCTGCTGTCCGCTTTCCTGGGCCAGGCCCTGCAGCGCGGCTGTCGCTTGGTCGTCGTGCAGCTTGTGCGCGGCATTTAGCCGTTTCGTCGTTTCGTCCATGTCCTTGATCGGTCCGCGCGCGGAAGGCCGCGCTTCGGTCGTGATCAACAGGCCCTTGGCCGCACGGGCAACGCCATGGCCATCGGTGCGCAGTTCCCAGCCTTCTCCACGCGCATCCTTGCGGCCAGCGTTGTCCTCGATTCGGGAAATGTGACCAAGCGACAGCTGACTGCACAGGTGGTCGCTCTTTAGCTGCGCCTGGATCATTTCCTTCGTGTCGTCAAGGACGAGGTGGTTGCCGCGCGTCGCGCCACCCAGTTCCCGGCTGCGCAAGCCAGCGAGCGCCTGTTGTTCAGGCAACGCCCACGGCGGCATGTGATGTTGGTTGTAAAGTGCGCCGAGTACAAGCGGGTGATCGACATTCCCGTTGGGGTAGACCACGGCGACTTCCTCGCCGACGCGCGGCAAGCGGATCTGGCCGAATTCGCTGCCAGCCGCAGGGCTCAATACCCGGATCCAGGGTGAGCTCTTTTCATCGTAATTGCCCAGCCGGTCCCAGTGAAGCTGCAACTTGACGCGTCCGAGGCCGTCCGTGTGGATATCGGCGCCTGCCGGCCCGACGACAATGGCAGTATGCAGCCCTGTGTAGATGCAAGGCTCGCTGTCGTAGTTGCGGCCAGGGCGCCAGCGGATGTCCTGGCGGATGCAGGTGAAGCGGTTTTCATACTCTGACGGCTTACCTAGGCCCGCCTGGTAATTATTGAATACCTCATGGTCGACAGACAGGATCAGGTAGTAGCGGTCCCCGATGTTGCTGCGCTGTTTAGCGTCGTATCGACGCGAATGCGATTCGGCACTGAAGTGACCGCCCAGTTTGAATGTGCGCCCAGGCAGCACGCACCGTTCGTTGCCAGCCGCCTCGAAGTACTGGGTATCCTTCTCCGCTTCGTCCATGCGCCGCCCTGCCAACTGTGCGCCTTCCGAGTGCAAGCGATAGCCATACGCGCCGGTGTCCTCGTAGATTTCGTAGGGAAAGACGTCGCCTTGCCGGTTCATTGAAGCGGCTTCAACGCGTTGTGCCCCAGGGTTCTTGTAGTTGAACGAAGCGAGCGTGGTCTTGCCCGAGCCAATACGCCGGATTGCCGTCCACTCGTGAATGCCGTCGTCCTCGCGTGAGCCACCCTGGTCGTGAAACGAGATCACGTAAGCCTCCTCGTCAATCCGCTGGGCGAGACAGCTATTGTCCGAGATCATGAGCTTGTGGCCGTCGAATGCATGCTCGTACCAGTAGTGCAGGCCAAGCGCTTCCCAGCGCCGGTGCAGGTGGTTGTAGTCGGTCTCGTTGTACTGGTTGGCAACCGTCAGTTTTGTGTCGTCGACCTTGGCCATGTGCCAGTCGGCCTGGCTGTAATGCCTTAAGGTTTCCTGAGTGATCTCGAGCACGTTCTTGTTGTGGAAGGACATGCAGTTCTTGCGCAGGCGCGCGAAGGCGAGCCAGGGTTCGAGCAGCATCCGGTAGAAGGCGAAGCCGCCGTCACTGCGCAGGAAGCTGAATTCGGTGATATAGCCGTTGAAGTAGCGTAGCGAGCCGTCTTCACGCACCAGGGAAATGGTCGCCATTCGCCCCATCATTGTTTTCAGCGGGATGCGTGGGTCGTCCGACAGGACCTCGACGTCAAAGCGGAAACTGCGCGAGACTTCTTCATGCGCGAGCAGCTTGTTAGGCAGGAGGATTGCGGATGGTCCGTCCTTGAACGGAAAGTCGAGTCGCATGAGCCGCTTGTGTTGAGATTCGCCGCTGAACGCCGACCGCGCGGCGCCGACCACGATTTCCTGGACTTCACCCATTAATTGCCTCCAATGGCTCTTCGCCGTAGAACACTTGAAAGGTTCAGAGGTCACGTTATCGTGATGATGCTGCGCGTAATTTGATTAGCGTCAACGCATTTTCATGCGTTATGTCTAGCGCATACCGAGGGCGTTGTGTGGTCAGGGCAGTATGATTTCGCTGCGCTACAACTGAAGCAGGCGCACATGGCATTCCACCACGAAGACGAGAACACTACGGTGTGCTGGCAGACCGCAATGCAACCGTATTAATGTGGTACCGCTGCTGATTCATGTGGAATAGCTGTCAAGCGTGGCATTCGCATCGGAGCCGGACCGGGACAGTACGCCAACCTTCTAATATACGTCGCGCCGGTAGCGACCCTCGGCCGCCAGTTCGTCGAGCGTTTCCGTGCCGAGGGCGCTTTCCAGTGCCTCATGCACGCCCGCCGCCATCCCCTGCAGGCTGCCGCAGACATACACAGCCGCGCCGCGCGCGATCCAGGCGCGCAGTTCGTCGCCGCGTTCGGCCAGCACGTGCTGCACGTAGCGCGGGCCGCCTTCGTCGCGCGAGAAGGCGAGGTCCAGGCGCGCCAGTTGTCCGCCATCGCGCCAGCCCAGCAGTTCGTCGCGGCACAGGAAGTCGTGCGCGGCATTGCGCTCGCCGAAGACCAGCCAGTTGTCGGTCATGCCGGCGTCGATCCGCGCCTTCAGGTGGGCGCGCAGGCCGGCCAGGCCGGTGCCGTTGCCGACCAGGATCAGCGGACGCGCCGCGTTCTCGCCCAGGCGGAAGCGCGCATGGGTGCGCACGCGCAGGGCGACCGTGTCGTCAGGCGTGGCATCCAGGCAGAGCCAGCCCGACGCGGCGCCGGCGCTGCCGTCTTCATGGCGCTGCAGGCGCACCAGCAGTTCCAGCTTGCCTTCGCTCGGGATCGAAGCAATCGAATATTCGCGCGGCAGGTCCGGGTCGCGCGGTGCGCACACCTGCACCAGGTCGCCGGCTTCCCAGTCGGGCAGGGCGCCCGCGCGCGGCGCCAGGGCGATGCGGTACAGGGGCGCACCGATGCTGCCCGGGTTCAGCTGCGTGCGCTCCAGGATGCGCCACTGCCCATAGGCCGGCGCTTCCCAGTCCGGCGCGTCGCTGGTGCCGGCCAGGTGGCTGAGCTGGTGCTGCCAGTTGGCGATCGCCTCGCCGTTGGCGCGGTCGACCTCGATGCGCTCGAACAGCGGGGTGGCGCCGCGCGCGCCCAGCCAGGCATCGAGCGCGCGGCCGAAGCCGCAATAATTCGTGTAGCTGCTGTCGCCCAGGGCCAGCACGCCGTAGTGCAATTGCGACAGGTCGGCGTCGCTGCCCATCGTCACGCCGGCAAAACGCGCGGCGGAATCGGGGGCGTCGCCTTCGCCGTAGGTGCTGGCGATGAACAGGGCGCGCGTGGCGCCGGTGAGCGCCGCCGGATCGAGGCTGGAGATGCACACGGCGCGCGCCTGCAGGCCGCCGGTGTTCAGGGTGGCGGCGGTCTGCTGGGCCAGGTATTCGGCATTGCCGGTCTGGCTGGCGTAGACCACCAGCCAGTCGCCTTCTTCGAGCGCAGGAGCGGGCGCGGCTTTCGGGCGGCGCAGCAGGGTGGCGCACAGGCCGCCGTAGGCAGCCAGCAGGGCCAGGGCGCTGCCCCAGCGCATGGGATCGATGGTCATCATTGCAGCATGGCGCGCCAGGCGCTTGTCGTGATTTCTTCCAGGCCCGGGTGGTGAGCGCGGCGCAGCAGCAGGCGCGCGGCCAGGCCGCGTTCCTCGGCAAAGGCGAGGCCGGCCTCGGCGCCGAGCACGGTGATGGTGGTGGAGAGGGCGTCGGCCGCCATGCAGGTGGAAGCGAGTACGGTGCTTGATGCGACGCTGTTGGCGATCGGGTAGCCGCTGCGCGGGTCGAGGGTGTGCGAGGCGCGCTGGACTCCCTGTTGATGCAGGCCGTGTTCGAAATAGCGGCGGTAGTCGCCCGAGGTGGCCACCGCCATGCCGTGCAGGGCGGCCACGGTTTCCACGCTGCTTGCGCCCGGCACGCCTTCCAGTGTCACCCACCAGGGCTGGCCGTCGGGTTTGGTGCCGGCGCCACGCAGTTCGCCGCCGATCTCGACCACGTAATGGCGCACGCCGTGCTGTTCCAGGCAAAACGCCAGGCGGTCGACGGCGTAACCCTTCGCCACCGACGACAGGTCGAGCAGGGCGCCGCCCGGCTGCAGCAGGCGCGCGGCGGCACGGTCGAATTCCGGGTGCAGGCCGGCGCGCTGGGCCAGCACCTCGTGCACGGCGGCTGGCGCCGGCGCATAGAAGCCGGCCTGGTCGTAGCGGCGCTCGGGGCCGAAGCCCCACAGGTTGACCAGGACGCCGGCGAAGGGATCGTAGGCGCCGCCGCTGGCCTCGAACACGCCGAGCGCGTAGTCGAGGACTTCGGCGAAGCGCGGCGGGATGTCGGTCCAGCTGCCGGCCGGGGCGCGGTTGTAGCGGCCCAGCGTGGACTCCGGCAGCCAGTGGCTCATTTCATCCACGATGCCGTCGAGTTCCGCCTGCATCCGCTCGCCCAGCTTGCTGCGCACGCCGGCGGGCAGCATCAGCCGCGCCGACCAGCTTGTGCCCATGGTCGAGCCGCCCGCCTCGAACAGGGTGCTGGCGGCGGGAGGCGGGGTGGGGTCAATGTCGAGGGGAACGAGGACGTGGCGCATTCGTGGCAGGAAAACCGGGCGCGGCGGCGCCCGGTGCAGCATGGTGGATGTACTCTGGCAGGCTTATTCCGGCAGGATTTCGAGCGAACCGGTATAGGCCGAGCGGCGGGTTTCCGGTGCGTCCGATGGCGGCGCGCCCTTGGCCGGCGCCGGCGGATACACGGCATTCACCCAGTACATGTTCGGGGCCGGCAGCTTGATGGTGGCTTCGCCGTTGGCATCGGTGGTGTGGCGCACTTCGCCCAGCACGCCGCGGTAGCGCACGCCGCCCGGCACCATGCTGAAGTCCAGCTTCGGCAGCGGCTTGCCGTCGAGCAGGAAGCGCACGCGCAGGGTTTCGCCGCTGCGCAAATCGTTTGGATTCGAGAGCGGAATCATCTCCAGGCCGGCATTCGTGGGTTTGAGCGCGCCGTCGCTGGTTTTATTCGCCGAGACAAAGGTTTCGATGCGCTGGACGGTGATGGTCTTTTTCACTTCGGTGGCGCCGGCCGGCACCTGCTTGTTGAAGTCGGCCTCGCTGCCGCGGAAGCGCTTCACCTCGTTGCCGACCTTGTAGCTGCCCATCACGTTGGTGCTGACCAGGGCGATGCGGTAGGTGCCGTCCTGCGGCAGCGGGATGTCGACGCTGGTGCGCATCTTGCCCATCACGGCTTCCGGCGCCGGCGCGGTGGTGCCGTCCGGGGCGGTGACGCTCAGGCCGTTCATGCGCAGCGGCATGTGGTCGACGTCGAACAGGCCTTCGGAAACGGCGCCGTCGATGGTTACCCAGGCGTTCTTGCTTTCGACCATGGTCGAGGTGGGCACCATCCAGGGACGGTGGGCGCTGGCGGCGCCGGCGGTGGCGGCCAGGATCAGGGCAAGGACGCCGTGCTTGATCAGGTTGGTTTGCATGTTCGACTCCGTTTTATTTATTTGATTTCGATGGAAACGGCGCCCAGCTCTTCCTTGCCGCTGGCGCTGGCCGCGACCTTGCCTTTTGCCGGCAGGGTGAAGGGCACGCGCACCAGTTCGCGGCCGCCTGCTTCGCGCGCCGCTTCGATGACCAGCTTGTAGTCGCCGGCCGGCAGCTTGTCGATGCCGGTGCGGGCAGGGCCGAAGCTCATGGTGTGGCTGCCGGCGGCGCGGGTGGCGCCGGAGACGCCGTCGATCGGCAAGGTCGCTTCGCGGCCGGCCTTGCGCCACCAGGTGCGCATGTCCTTCACCCACTTCTCGCCGGCATTGTCTTTCTTCTTGACGTCGTACAGCACCGCCAGGGTCGAGGCGACGGACTGGTCGGCGCGCTCGATCCAGATCGCGACATACGGCTTGTGATACTCGGCCACGTTCATTTGCGGCAGTTCGAACTTGACGGACAGGTCGGCGGCCACCGCGCCGCTGGAGATCAGCGGCAGGGACAGGGCGGCGAGCGATGGGGACAGTTTCATGCAGTGCCTTCTTATATAAGTAGGTGAATTAATGAACGCTTTTTATTAATGGACGAACAGCAGCGCGAGGACGATGGGCAAGACGATGCCGAAGCCGATCACGGGCCAGGTCGACGGCCGGTTGGCCGCGTGGTACTTCAGGATCAGGAAACCGGTGATGCAAAAGACGATGCAGGCAATCGCGAAGATGTCGATGAACCAGCTCCACACGGCGCCGGTGTTGCGGCCCTTGTGCATGTCGTTCAGCCACGAGATCCAGCCGCGGTCGGTCTTTTCGTATTCCGCTTTGCCATCGACGCCGATGCGCAGCCAGGCGTCGCCGCCGGGGCGGGGCAGGGCGACGTAGCCGTCTTCCTCGCTCCATTCGGCCGACCTGGCGCGGATGTCGACCGGAAAGGCGCCGTTCGCCCACTCGGCCAGCTTCGCCGGGACCGGCGCCTCGGCGTCGGCATGCTCTTCGGCATAGGCCTGCAGTTCGGGCAGCAGGGCGGCCGGCACCGTGCCGGACAGGCGGGTAACCTGGGGCTTGGATTCGATCTGGGCCGCGTGGTTCAGGGTAAAGCCGGTAATGCTGAACAGGAGCATGGCCATCAGGCAGATGGCCGAGCTGATCCAGTGCCACTGGTGCAGCTGCTTGAGCCAGAGCGCGCGTTTTGCGCCGGGAAGGGCGGCAGGTGCGGTTGCGGTGCGCGGCGGATTCTGGACGGACATGCAAGTTTCCTGTTGAGTGAACGACGCAAATGATAACGATTATCATTTAGCCGGTCAACAAAAAAGCGGGAAGGCCGTGGGAACTCTTGTAGAAGAGTATCGGCGCGGCATATCGGCCCGACATGTCACAAAAAGTAAGAGTGGCGCCTATGCCACCCGGATGTTGCGTTACAATACCTGCCGCTATTGTGCCAAGTCAGCGAAGTTATTTATCTCTGTCGCAACAACAGTCCTTCCCCCACAACTTGATGTCTTGTAAGTGCGATCCGCTAACCGGTCAGGCCGTGCCGCGGAAGGTTAACCCAACCCGCCAAACTCGCGAAGCGCGAAGAAAGGTGAGCAAGAATGATGCAACAATATAACGCCAACTCCTACCTGTTCGGCGGTAATGCGCCGTACGTGGAAGAGTTGTACGAGGCCTACCTGAACAATCCGGGCTCGGTTCCGGACAACTGGCGCGCCTACTTCGACAACATGCAGCACGTGCCTGCCGTCGATGGTAGCAACCGCCCGGACGTGGATCACTCGTCCGTCATCGCCTCGTTCGCGGAACGCGCCAAGCAGGGCCCGATCCGTACCGTCAGCGCCGCCGCCGAAGCCGACCCGGAAATGGGCCGCAAGCGCGTCGCGGTCACCCAGCTGGTCGCCGCTTACCGCTACCTCGGCTCGCGCTGGGCCAACCTGGACCCGCTGCAACGCCAGGAACGTCCGCCGATCCCTGAACTCGACCCATCGTTCTACGGCTTCACCGACGCCGACCTCGACACCAAGTTCAACATCTCGAATACCTATTTCGGCGGCGACCAGGCTTCCCTGCGCGACCTGCTGAACATGCTGCGCGACACCTACTGCCGCTCCATCGGTGCGGAGTTCATGTACGTCAGCGACCCGACCGAAAAGCGCTGGATCCAGGAACGCCTGGAATCGATCCGCTCGACCCCGACCTTCTCGGCCGAAAAGAAACGCCACATCCTCGAACGCCTGACCGCGGCCGAAGGCCTGGAACGCTACCTCCACACCAAGTACGTCGGCGCCAAGCGCTTCTCGCTCGAAGGCGGCGAATCCTTCATCGCCTCGATGGACGAAACCATCCAGCGCGCCGGTGAAAAGGGCATCCAGGAAATCGTCATCGGCATGGCCCACCGCGGCCGCCTGAACGTACTGGTCAATACCCTGGGCAAGGCCCCATCGGAACTGTTCGAGGAATTCGAAGGCAAGCACGCCGACGACCTGCCGTCGGGCGACGTCAAGTACCACCAGGGCTTCTCGAGCGACGTCTCGACCCCGGGCGGCCCGGTCCACCTGTCGCTCGCGTTCAACCCGTCGCACCTCGAGATCGTGAATCCGGTCGTCGAAGGTTCGGTCAAGGCGCGCATGGAACGCCGCGGCGACCGCAAGGGCAAGCAGGTGCTGCCGATCCTGGTGCACGGCGACGCCGCATTCGCCGGCCAGGGCGTGGTCATGGAAACCCTGAACCTGGCGCAGACCCGCGGCTACGGCACGGGCGGCACGGTCCACATCGTCATCAACAACCAGATCGGCTTCACCACCTCCGACCCGCGCGACGCCCGTTCGACGCTGTACTGCTCGGACGTCGTGAAGATGATCGAAGCGCCGGTGCTGCACGTGAACGCCGACGATCCTGAAGCCGTGGTCCTGGCGACGCAAATCGCCCTCGACTACCGCGTCGAGTTCGGCAAGGACGTCGTGGTCGACATCATCTGCTACCGCAAACTGGGCCACAACGAGCAGGACACCCCTGCGCTGACCCAGCCGCTGATGTACAAGAAGATCGCCAAGCACCCGGGCACGCGCAAGCTGTACGCCGAGAAGCTGGCCACGCAAAACACCATCGCCGCCGACGAAGGCGACAAGCTGGTCGCCGCCTTCCGCGACGCGATGGACGCCGGCCGTCACACGGTCGATCCGGTGCTGACCAACTTCAAGAACCAGTACGCCGTCGACTGGGCGCCGTTCCTGAACAAGAAGTGGACCGACGCCGCCGATACCGCCGTGCCGCTGACCGAACTGAAGCGCCTGGCCGAACGCATCACCAAGGTGCCTGAAGGCTTCAAGCCGCACTCGCTGGTCGACAAGGTGCTGGCCGACCGCGCCGCCATGGGCCGCGGCGAAATGAACCTCGACTGGGGCATGGGCGAACACCTGGGCTTTGCATCGCTGCTGGCTTCGGGCTACGCCATCCGCCTGTCGGGCCAGGATGCCGGCCGCGGCACCTTCGTGCACCGCCACGCCGTGCTGCACGACCAGAACCGCGAGCGCTGGGACCAGGGCATCTACCTGCCGCTGGCCAACGTGTCGGACAACCAGGCACAGTTCACGGTCATCGACTCGGTGCTGTCGGAAGAAGCGGTGCTCGGCTTCGAGTACGGCTACTCGACCGCCGAACCGAACACGCTGACCATCTGGGAAGCCCAGTTCGGCGACTTCGTCAACGGCGCCCAGGTGGTCATCGACCAGTTCATCGCTTCGGGCGAAGTGAAGTGGGGCCGCGCCTCGGGCCTGGTCATGATGCTGCCGCACGGCTACGAAGGCCAGGGTCCGGAACACTCGTCGGGCCGTATCGAGCGCTTCCTGCAGCTGTGCGCGGACAACAACATGCAAGTCGTGCAGCCGACCACCGCTGCCCAGATCTTCCACCTGCTGCGCCGCCAGATGGTGCGCCAGTTCCGCAAGCCGCTGGTGATCTTCACGCCGAAGTCGCTGCTGCGTAACAAGGACGCCGGTTCGCCGCTGTCGGACCTGACCAAGGGCGGTTTCCAGACCGTCATCGGCGAGTGCGACGACAAGATCGAAGCCTCGAAGGTCAAGCGCGTGATCGTTTGCTCGGGCAAGGTGTACTACGACCTGGTCAACGCACGCAAGACCCGCGGCGCCGGCGATGTGGCGATTGTCCGCATCGAGCAGATGTACCCGTTCCCGCACAAGTCGTTCAGCGCCGAACTGAAGAAGTTCAGCAACGCCACCGAGATCGTGTGGGCGCAGGACGAACCGCAGAACCAGGGTCCGTGGTTCCAGATCCAGCACAACATCTTCGAAAACATGGACGAAGGTCAGCGCCTGGCCTACGCCGGCCGTCCGGCCTCGGCGGCTCCGGCTGTCGGCTACTCGGACAAACACGTGGCGCAGCAGAAAGAACTGCTGGACACGGCGTTCTCGAAGCTCAAGGGCTTTATCCTGACCAAGTAATCGTCGCTGCCCGGTTGGCCTGCACAGGCTGACCGGGCGTTTTTGCAGATAAATACAGAATAATCAAACGGAGTTTTACATGGCACAAATCGAAGTCAAGGTCCCCCAGTTGTCGGAATCGGTTGCTGAAGCAACCCTGCTGTCGTGGCACAAGAAAGTCGGCGAGCCGGTCTCGCGCGACGAGAACATGATCGACATCGAAACCGACAAGGTGGTCCTGGAACTGCCAGCCCCGGGCGCCGGCGTGATCGTGCAACTGCTGAAGGCCGACGGCGCGACCGTCGTCGCCGGCGAAGTCATCGCCATCATCGACACCGAAGCGTCGGCACAGACCAGCCCGCTGGAAGTGAAGGCGATTCCGTCGGCCGCACCGGGCGCATCGATCCAGGCGCCGGCCGCTGCTCCTGCAGCCGCCAGCACCGGCTCGAAAGGCGACGTCGCCATGCCGGCCGCTGCCAAGATCCTGGCCGACAACAACATGAGCGCATCGGATGCCACCGGCACCGGCCGCGACGGCCGCGTGACCAAGGGCGACGCCCTGAGTGCCGTGGCCAACAAGCCAGCCGCTCCAGCCGCCGCGCCTGCACCAGCCGCCGCCAAGCCAGCCCTGCAGCAAGTATCGGCACCGGCACCTGTCGCCCTGGGTGACCGTCCGGAAGAGCGCGTGCCGATGAGCCGCCTGCGCGCCCGTATCGCCGAGCGCCTGCTGCAGTCGCAATCGACCAACGCGATCCTGACCACCTTCAACGAAGTCAACATGGCGCCGGTGATGGACCTGCGCGCCAAGTACAAGGACAAGTTCGAGAAAGAGCACGGCGTCAAGCTGGGCTTCATGTCCTTCTTCGTCAAGGCCGCCGTTGCCGCACTGAAGAAGTACCCGATCCTGAACGCCTCGGTCGACGGTAACGACATCGTCTACCACGGCTACTTCGACATCGGTATCGCCGTCGGTTCGCCGCGCGGCCTGGTGGTGCCGATCCTGCGCAACGCCGACCAGATGTCGATCGCCGAGATCGAAAAGAAAATCGGTGAGTTCGGCGCCAAGGCCAAGGAAGGCAAGCTGACCCTGGACGACCTGTCCGGCGGCACCTTCTCGATCTCGAACGGCGGCACCTTCGGCTCGATGCTGTCGACCCCGATCATCAACCCGCCGCAGTCGGCTATCCTGGGCGTGCACGCGACCAAGGACCGCGCCGTTGTCGAAAACGGCCAGATCGTCATCCGCCCGATGAACTACCTGGCGATGTCGTACGACCACCGTATCATCGACGGCCGCGAAGCCGTGCTGGGCCTGGTCGCCATGAAGGACGCGCTGGAAGATCCGGCACGCCTGCTGCTCGACCTGTAATTTGAAGGCAAGGGCGCCTCGCACGGGGCGCCTTCTTCCACATCACAGTAGGGAAATGCCATGATCTCCGATGAAATCCGGCGTTTGCACGAACTGCACCAGGCCGGCGCGCTGAGCGACGCCGAATTCGAACAGGCCAAGGCGAAGGTCCTGGCCGGCGAGCGGGTCAACCTGCATAAGGATCGGTCAGGCACCGGGCCGGATTTCCAGGCCGGCTTCAACAGCTTCGAAGCCCAGGTCCGCGCGCTGCGCCGCTCGCGGCGCGACCGCTGGCTGGGTGGGGTGTGCGGCGGCCTGAACGGCGTGCTGGGCCTGGAAACCTGGGTCTGGCGCCTTGTGTTCCTGCTGTTTGCCCTCATCACTTCAGGGTTCGGGGCGCTCGTCTATCTGCTGATGTGGATTTTTGTCCCAGAAGAATAAATAAGGATCTATTCATGAGTAACGAGAATCAATTCGACGTCGTCGTCATCGGCGGCGGTCCTGGCGGCTACATCGCTGCCATCCGCGCAGCCCAGCTGGGCTTTAAGACCGCCTGCATCGATGCATGGAGCAACGCCGCAGGCAAGCCTGCACCAGGCGGCACCTGCACCAACGTCGGCTGCATCCCGTCGAAAGCGCTGCTGCAATCGTCGGAACACTTCGAGCACGCCGGCCACGCTTTCGCCGAGCACGGCATCAACGTCTCGGGCCTGGAACTGAACCTGCCGCAGATGCTCAAGCGTAAGGACACCATCGTCAAGCAGAACAACGACGGCATCCTGTTCCTGTTCAAGAAGAACAAGGTGTCGTTCTTCCACGGCCTGGGTTCGTTCGGCGGCAAGGCCGACGAAGGCTACACCATCAACGTCACTGGCCCGACCACGGCCACCCTGACCGCGAAAAACGTGATCGTCGCCACCGGCTCGAACGCACGCCAGCTGCCAGGCGCGGAATTCGACGAGAAACTGATCCTGTCGAACGAAGGCGCACTGGCGATCGAAGCCGTGCCGGGCAAACTCGGCGTGATCGGCGCCGGCGTCATCGGCCTGGAAATGGGTTCGGTGTGGCGCCGCGTGGGTGCGGACGTCACCGTGCTGGAAGGTCTGCCGACCTTCCTGGGCGCCGTCGACGAGCAGATCGCCAAGGAAGCGCACAAGCTGTTCACCAAGCAGGGCCTGAAGATCAACCTGGGCTGCAAGATCGGTGCGATCACCAAGGGCGAGAACAACGTCAGCGTCGCTTATGCCGACTCGACCGGCGCCGAGCAGACCGCCACCTTCGACCGTCTGATCATCTCGATCGGCCGCGTGCCGAACACGAATGGCCTGAATGGCGAAGCCGTCGGCCTGCAGCTGGACGAGCGTGGCTTCGTGGTCGTCGACGACGAATGCCGCACCAGCCTGCCGGGCGTGTGGGCGGTGGGCGACGTCGTGCGCGGCCCGATGCTGGCGCACAAGGCGGAAGAAGAAGGCGTCGCGGTTGCCGAGCGCATCGCCGGCCAGCACGGCCACGTCAACTTCAACACCATCCCTTGGGTCATCTACACCTCGCCGGAAATCGCGTGGGTCGGCAAGACCGAGCAGCAGCTCAAGGCCGAAGGCGTGGCCTATAAGGCCGGCACCTTCCCGTTCATGGCCAACGGCCGTGCACGCGCGCTGGGCGACACCTCGGGCATGGTGAAATTCCTGGCCGACGCCACCACCGACGAAATCCTGGGCGTGCACATCGTGGGCCCGGTCGCTTCGGAACTGATCTCGGAAGCCGTCGTCGCGATGGAATTCAAGGCCTCGTCGGAAGACATCGCCCGCATCTGCCACGCGCACCCGTCGCTGTCGGAAGCCGTCAAGGAAGCCGCGCTGGCTGTCGACAAGCGTTCGCTGAACTTCTAATCGGGTTATGGTGCCGCGGAACGGGGGGAACGTACTCCTGCCGCCGGCATCGTTCTCTGAACCGTAGGGTGGACGGGTTCCCCGTCCACGCGTTCACCTCTCGTTTGCCGGCCCGCTATCTGGCTTGCGAACGTGTGTCGGACGCGTGGACGGCAGAGCCGTCCACCCTACGTTTTTACGATTGCATTACATGAACGTCCAAGAGTACTACCAGCACGCCCTGACCGAGCGCGGCTTCACCTCCGATCCTGCCCAGCAGGCGGCGGTCGACCGTCTCCAGCAGGCGTACGACGACTGGGTCCAGTACAAGGCCCAGCGGTCGTCCGCTTTCAAACGCCTCATCAACCGTCCCGACGTGCCGAAGGGCGTCTACATGTGGGGCGGGGTAGGGCGCGGCAAGTCCTTCCTGATGGACTCCTTTTATTCGGTGGTGCCGGTAGTGCGCAAGACGCGCCTGCACTTCCACGAATTCATGCGCGCCGTGCACGGCCAATTGGACGAACTGAAAGGCGTCGCCAACCCGCTCGACGAAGTCGCCAAGCGCATCGCCAAGAAATACCGCCTGATCTGCTTCGACGAATTCCACGTCTCCGACATCGCCGACGCGATGATCCTGTACAACCTGCTGTCGGCCCTGTTCGCGAACGGCGTCAGCTTCGTGATGACCTCGAACTACGAGCCGTCCACGCTGTACCCGGACGGACTGCACCGCGACCGCATGCTGCCGACCATCGCGCTGCTGAAGGAGAAGCTCGACATCCTGAACGTCGACGCCGGCAACGACTACCGCAAGCGCGCGCTGGAACAGGTGCAGGCCTACTACACGCCGCTGAACGCCGCCTCCGACCACGCACTGCGCGACGCCTATGCCAAGGTCGCCGACACCGCCGACGAAAGCCCCATCGTCCACATCGAGAACCGCGAGATCCGCGCCCTGCGCCGCGCCGGCGGGGTGATCTGGTTCGACTTCGCCACCCTGTGCGGCGGCCCGCGCTCGCAGAACGATTACCTGGAACTGGCCACGCGCTTCCATACCGTGATTTTGTCGGCGATCCCGAAGATGTCGGCCGGCCAGTCGTCGGAGGCGCGCCGCTTCACCTGGCTGATCGACGTGTTCTACGACCACAAGGTCAAGCTGGTGATGTCGGCCGCGGGCGAGCCGGAAGAGCTCTACACCCAGGGCATGCTGGCAAACGAATTCCACCGCACGGTCTCGCGTATCATTGAGATGCAGTCGCGCGAGTACATGCTCGCCGAACGGCGCGGCGCGGCCGACGCCATCGCCTGACCACACAGAACACCATCGGGAACAAGATGACAAACAAAGCACAGTCCATGTTGCGCAGCGCCGCCGCCACCCTGGTCCTGGCCCTGCTGGCCGCCTGCGCCAGCGAGCGCCAGGCCCCGCCGCCGGCGCCATCCTCGCCAACCACCTCGGTGGCCCAGGCCGACGAGCGCCTGGCCGCGGTGGCCGCCGAACGCACCGCCATCGCCGCCAACTACGCCGCGCGCGAAGCCGTCTGCTACGACAAATTCTTCGTGAACAACTGCCTCGACGAAGCCAAGGAACGCCGCCGCAGCGCCGAGGCCGTGCAGCGCGCGATCGAGATCGACGCCGAGCATTTCAAGCGCAAGTTCAAGGTCGAGCAACGCGACCGCCAGATGGCCGAAGCCGAGGCCCGCTACCGGGAAGAAGAAGCGCGCGCCGCCACCCAGCCGCCGGCCGCGCCGAAGGTGCCGACCGCCGCGCCGCCGCCGCGTCCGTCACCGGTCGCCGGCCGCATGGCGCGCCATGACCAGAAAGCCCAGGAAGACGCCGCGAAGGAAGCAGCCGATGCACCGAAGCGCGCCGCGAACGCCGCCGCCTATGAAGAACGGCGCCGCAAGTCCGAGGAACGCCAGCGCCTGGTCGCCCAGCGCAAGGCCGAGCGCGAAGCCAAGCGTGTGAAGGCAGAGCAGGAGAAGGCGGCGGGGCAGCAGCCGGCGCCCGCTCAATAAATCACGGCGTCGCCGTTCGTAGGGTGGGCACTCGTGCCCACCGGCTTTTTTCGTGCGTGTCTGGAGCCGGCCATGTCACCTGTAACGCCGTCCTTGGTAGGGTGGACACCTGTGTCCACCGGCCTTTTTTCGTGCCTATCCCGACCCGGTCGTGTCCGGAACGAGCGCTAACGCAATGCCGTTGGTGACGCTAACACCATGCCGGCTTCCGCGTGGGCACGGGGTGCCCACCCTACGTTATTGCTCTCCGTTCGGCGCTACCAATTTGATAATCGCCATCGAGCAATTGCCCCATTTGCCCTGCGAGCGCTCGGCCGCCTTGTTGATCAGCCGTTCCGACGCTTCGCGCGGCGTCGCCCGCACGATGGCGGCGCCTAGCTCGGCATCCGTGAAGAAATGCCACAAGCCATCCGTACACAGCAAGAACTGATCCCCGGCCGCCGCCCCGGTATGCATGCCAACGGTCACGAACGGCTCCTTGCGGCTGTTCCCCAGCACGTTCAGCAACAGCTTCGAGCGCCGGTGGTTGCGCGCCGATTCCAGCGGCAGCCGGTCGGCCACGAGGTGCTCGATATACGCCGCATCGCCGGTGCGCAGCACGCACTGCCCATCCTCGAAGCGGTACAGGCGCGAATCGCCCACGTGCGCCCACACCGCCTCGCCGTGCGGCGACAGCAGCAGCCCGACGAAGCTGGCATGCGCCTCCTCGCCGGTGGTGACCGCATTCATCTTGATCACCATGTGGGTCTCGTGCACGATGTCGCGCAGCAGCTGGGCCAGGCGTTCCGGATTCGGACCCTCGGCGGGCTTGAAATTGTCGAACACCTGGCGCGCCGTATGCAGTACTTGCTCGGCCCCGCCGACGCCGTTGATGCCGTCGGCCAGCACCGCCAGTGCATAGCCGGGCGCGCGGGCGCCGGTCAGGATGGCGACCCGGTCGTTCTGCCGCGGACGGTTCCCGATGTGTTGCGCAGTTCCCGCTTCAATCTTGAAGAGATTCATAAACTTTGATGCTTTCCGTGGCTGGACGGCCAATCTTTGTTGGCGGCAACGTCGCTGTAGATTAAACTATGCACCGAGAAGCCTCCGTGTTGCAAGCTTCATCCGGTGCAACGCCAGCCCGCAGTCCCGCCGCCATCCCGCCTTGTTGAAAAACCTGTTTGGAACCGCCATCATGACCGATGTCCAAGACATCCAGCGCCGCATTATCGAACTCGACGTGGAACACCGTGACCTCGACGCGGTCATCGCGATGCTGACAGCGGATGGTCACGCGGACCAGTTACAATTGCGCCGCCTCAAAAAGCGTAAACTGCAGCTGAAAGACCATATCACCTTGCTGAAAATGCAACTCGTGCCGGATGTGCCGGCCTGAGGCCAACACCTCCCTGAAACGCCTATTTTGACCGATCACCTCCCTGTGCCCGGCGTTGCCGAGTCCGTTGCGCCGCCGTCTTCCGACGCTGCCGACGCGACCGCTCCAGCCGGCAAATACGACGAAGAAATCGACCGCCTGTTCGGCGTCGGCGGCCCGCTCGCGCCCGCCGTCGGCACCTTCAAGCCGCGCCAGTCGCAAACCGAAATGGCGAAAGCCATCGCCGCCGCCATCGACGGCCAGCAAGTGCTCATGGCCGAGGCCGGCACCGGCACCGGCAAGACCTTCGCCTACCTCGTGCCCGCGCTGCTGTGGGGCGGCAAGACCATCGTCTCGACCGGGACCAAGAACTTGCAGGACCAATTGTTCCTGCGCGATATCCCGACCATCCGCAAGGCCCTGAAGGCGCCGGTGTCGGTGGCGCTGCTGAAAGGCCGCTCGAACTACCTTTGCCATTTCCACCTGGAGCGCACGCTGCAGAACGGGCGCCTGACCTCGCGCGACGACGTCGGCCACCTGCGCGAAATCTCGCGCTTCATCAAGATGAGCAGTTCCGGCGACAAGGCGGAACTGGCCAAGGTGCCGGAAAACGCCTCGGTCTGGAACCTGGTCACGTCCACGCGCGACACTTGCATGGGCGCCGAGTGCCAGTACTACCAGGACTGCTTCGTGATGAAGGCACGCCGCGAAGCCCAGCAGGCCGACGTGGTCGTGGTCAACCACCACCTGTTCTTTGCCGACGTCGCCCTGAAAGACACCGGCGTGGCCGAACTGCTGCCGTCGGCCAACACCATCATCTTCGACGAAGCGCACCAGCTGCCCGATACCGCGACCCTGTTCTTCGGCCAGTCGGTCTCGACCTCGCAGGTGCTGGAACTGTGCCGCGACGTGCTGGCCGAAGGCCTGGCGCATGCGCGCGGTCCGGACTGGGCGAAGATCGTGACCGTGGTCGAAAAGGCCGCGCGCGACTTGCGCCTGACTTTCCCGGAGGGCAGCACCCGTTTGTCGCTGCCCCAGGTGTTGCCGACCTCCGCCTTCTTCCCGGCGCTGGTCAAGCTCAAGGAAGAACTCGACGGCCTGATCGACGTGTTAGAGGAGCAGGCCGAACGCGCCGAAACCCTGGAAGCCTGCCGTGTGCGCGCGGTCGAGCTGAAAGCCGCCTACGATGCCTGGAAGGCAGACCCGAAGGCCAAGGGCGCTGAGGCCGAACAGGCCGTGCTCTGGGTCGAGGCTTTCAATTCTTCCCTGCAGCTGCACAAGACGCCGCTGTCGATCGCGCCGATCTTCCAGAACCAGCGCGAGGGCAATCCGCGCAGCTGGATCTTCACCTCGGCCACGCTGGCGGTGAAGAACGACTTCAAGCATTTCTCCGACCAGATGGGCCTGACCGGCGAGCCGGCGCGCACCTGGCCGAGCCCGTTCAACTACGGCGAGCAGGGCGTGCTGTATGTGCCGACCGGCTTGCCGGAACCGAATTCGATGGGCTACACCGATGCCGTGGTCGACCACGCACTGCCGGTCATCGAGGCGGCCGGCGGGCGCACCTTCTTCCTGTGCACCACGATTCGCGCCGTGAACCGCGTGGCCGAGCGCCTGCGCACCGAATTCGCCGAGCGCGGGCTGGACTTCCCGCTGTTCGTGCAAGGCGAGCGCGGGCGCACCGAGCTGCTCGATTCCTTCCGCAATGCCGGGAATGCGGTGCTGGTCGGCAGCCAGAGTTTCTGGGAAGGCGTGGACGTGCGCGGCGAGGCGCTGTCGCTGGTGATCATCGACAAGCTGCCGTTTGCTCCGCCCGACGATCCGGTGCTGGCGGCGCGCATCGAGGTAATGGAAAAGCAGGGGCTGAACGGCTTCATGCACCACCAGTTGCCGGAAGCGATCATCACGCTCAAGCAGGGCGCAGGGCGTTTGATCCGCGACGTCGAGGACCGCGGGGTGTTGATGATCTGCGACCCGCGTTTGATCAGCAAGCCGTATGGACGACGCATCTGGCAGAGCCTGCCGCCGTTCAAGCGTACGCGCGTGCAAGAAGACGTGATCAAGTTCTTCAAGCCGGACGCGGAATGATTGTCGTAGGGTGGATGGCATAACCGTCCACCCTACGCGCATTGACACCGATTACGGCACGATCACGACCTTGCCGGTCACCTTCCGATCGGCCATGTCGTTCAGGGCCTGCGCCGTCTCTGCCAGCGCATAGCGCTGCGACACCAGCGGCTTGAGTTTTCCTTCGGCCATCCAGCCCAGCATCTCGCGCATCGCGGCCACGTTCGCCTTCGGCTCGCGCTTTGCAAACTCGCCCCAGAACACGCCGACCACGGACGCGCCCTTCAGCAGCATCAGGTTCCACGGCAGCTTTGGAATCTCGCCCGCCGCAAAGCCGATCACCAGGTGCCGGCCGCGCCAGGCGATCGAACGCAGCGCCGGTTCGGTGTACGGCCCACCGACTGGATCGTAGATCACGTCGGGACCCTTGCCGCCGGTTGCCGCCTTCAGCGCCTCGCGCAGGTCTTCTTTCGAATAATCGATCAGCACGTCCGCGCCATGCGCGCGGCAGACCTCCAGCTTTTCCGCACTCGATGCCGCCGCGATCACGCGTGCACCCAGCGCTTTGCCGATCTCGATGGCCGCCAGGCCGACGCCGCCGGCCGCGCCCAGCACCAGCATGGTCTCGCCGGCCTTCAGCTGCGCGCGGTCGACCACCGCGTGGTGCGATGTGCCGTAGGTGAGGGTGATCGCCGCGGCGATGTCGAAGTCCATGTCGGGAGGCATCGGCATCAAGACGTCGGCCGGGGCGCGCACCTGTTCGGCAAAGGCGCCGCTGCGCGCAAAGCCGATCACCCGGTCGCCGGCCTTGAAGTGGCTCACGCCTTCGCCCACCGCGCGCACGGTGCCGGCGAACTCGTTGCCCGGCGTGAACGGCAGTTCGGGACGGTACTGGTACTTGCCCTGCACGGTCAGCACGTCGGGGAAGTTGACCCCGGCCGCGCGCACCTCGACCACGACTTCGCCGGCTTGCGGCACGAGGTCGGGCAGGTCCTGCAGTTCCAGGCTGTCGGGCGGGCCCCAGTCCTTGCATACGATCGCTTTCATTGCATCTCCTGTTGTTGTGTTAATGGTCGCGAATCTCTTCGATTATGCCTCAGAGCGCCTGACAAAACCTCCATGGCTGCGTTGCACTGTCTCGCCGTACGTTCGTACTGTCTTCGACAGTGCGCCTTGCCCTGAAGGTTTTGTCAGGCGCTCTCACCTTGCTTGCAAGGCTCCGGGCGGTTTGTTCGCACGCAAAGTGACGAGGGTGTGCGGCGCTAGAGTGGTGGATGCGCGTGCGCGCCGCGGGCGTATTGAACAGGGGAATCGAATGGCAATCCGGTACGGCTGCTTCTTCAGTTACGCCCATGGGCGCCATGGCTTGATGCAACATTTCAAGGCCGCGCTGGTCGACGCGCTGCAATGCTATCTCGAACCGTATTTCGACAACGAAGAAGAACTCTTCGTCGACACCGAACAGCTCGGCGGCGGCGACGACCTCGACGGCAGGATCGCCCGCGCCATGTGCGAAAGCGTCTGCATGATCCTCATCTACACGCCCAAGTACGAGGCGCATGCCTACACGCGCCGCGAATACGCGGCCATGCGCCTCATCGAGGCCGAGCGCAGCACTTGGTACACGCTGCCGAGCCACCTGATCATCCCGGTCATCATGACCCAGCACCCCGACCGGCTGCCGCCGCAGATCGCGTCGTCCAGCTTCTACGTCGACTTCTCGCATTTCACCATGGCCACCGCCGACCTGAAATCGAATCCCGATTTCCTCCCCGACATCAACAAGATGGTCAAGCGCATCGCCACCCATTACCAGTACCAGAAGCGCCATTCGCCGCCTGGTCATGATTGCAACCAATTCGTGCTCCCCGATGTCCCACCCGAGTGGCGCGCCATCCCGGATCTCACTTTCCCGAAAAAATGAGGAGCTACATGGAAATCAACCGCCTGACGCTGCCGCCGATTCCCAGGCCCGGCGAAGTCACCACCTTCTACTCCTTCGAGCATGGCGCCGCGCGCAGCGCCGCGCTGGCGCATGCCGCCGTCCAGCTGGCGGCCAGGCAGAACGCCACGGTGCCGGTGCTGATGATCGACTGGGATACCGAGGCGCCCGGCCTGCACCATTATTTCCCGGCGTGCGACGAGCGCTTCGCCGATCCGCGGCCCGAGGTCCGGCCCGGCACGCGGCTCGATACGCCCCCCGGCGCGCGCAGCGACCTGCGCCCCGGCATGGGTCCCGGCTCCCGGCCCGACGTGGCCCGGCCCGGCCCGATGCGACTCGACGCGGCGCGGCCTGACATGGCCCGTTCTGGCGCGGCGCGGCCTGACACGGCCCGGCCAGGCCTCCTCGAGTACTTCGAGGCCTGCCGCGAACAGCTGCAGTCGCTGGGCCGCGCCGGCGCCGACCTCGACCACGAGGAGCGCGCGCGCCTGGTGCTCGAGGCGATCGACTGGGAAGCCTACGTCGAACGGGTCGACCAGGGCCGCTCGCTGTACCTGATGCGCGCCGGCCGCTTCGATGACAGCTACGGCGAGCGCGCCGACCGCATGGACTGGGACGGCCTGTTCGCCGCCTGCCCGGCGCTGTACCGCGCCTTTGCCGCCCACCTGGCGCGCCACTTCCGCCACGTGCTGGTCGATGCGCGCGGCGGGCGCTCGGCCGCGGTCAGCGTCTGCACCACGCTGCTGCCGGGGCGCCTGGTCGGGCTGTTCACGCCGGGCGGGCGCAGCCTCGAGGGCCTGGCCGGCGTGGTGACGCGCGCCGTCGAGTACCGCTGCAGCCACGAGGACGAGCAGCGCCCGCTGCTGGTCTACCCGCTACCCTGCATCCCCGAAGGCGCCGACGCCGAGCGGCGCGCCCTGTGGCGGCGTGGCGACCCGCAGCGCGGCATCGGGGGCTACCAGCCGGCGCTCGAACAACTGCTGCGCAGCTGCTACGGCCTGTCCCAGCTCTCGCTCGACAGCTACCTCGACGAAGTGCCGCTGCTGGCCTCGGTGGCCGCGGCGGCTTCGATGGCGCCCAGCGCGCCGGGCGAACCCTTCGCCGCGGGCGCCGTGCGCGATGCCGATTGCCATGCGCCGACGCGCAGCGTGGCGGCTTTGCTGGGCTGGCTGGAGGGGGGGCATTTCCCCTGGCAGTCGCGCGCCGAGCTGGCGCTGCTCGATGCCATCGGCGCCAGCCGCAGGGCGCTGGCCGCCGGCGGGCAGGGCGCCGGCCTGCTGGGCCCGGGCGCCCCCGACCCGAACGCGGCGCCGCTGGCGCGCGACCTGCTGGGTCTGGGCGAGCTGCAGCGTGCGCAGGGGCGGATGGCCCAGGCCCAGGAATGCTTCGAAGAGAGCACCGCGCTGCGCCAGCGCCTGTTCGGCGACATCCACCCCGACACCCGCGCCAGCCGCTCGGCGCTGGCGTCGCTGCTGCGCGAGACGGGCCGCCTGCGCGACGCCCGCTCGCAGTACGAACTGCTGCTCGAACATTGCGTGCTCGGCGCCGGCGAAGAGCATGCCGAGACCCTGGCCGCGCGCTCCGGCCTGGCCGCCACCCTGGCCCAGGTCGAGGAATTCCCGCGCGCGCTGGCGCTGCACGCATCCGTGGTCGAGGCCTGCGAGCGGCTCTACGGCCCGGGCCACATCGCCACCCTCGACGCCCTGGCCGGGCAGGCGCGCACCCTGGCGCGCCAGGGAGAATATTCGCGCGCGCGCATGGTCTACGAGCGCGTGCTGGAAGGGCGCCAGCGCATCCTCGGCACCGAGCACGAGGACACGCTGCGCTGTACCCAGCAGCTGGCAACGCTGCTGCGCGACATGGGCGACCTCGGCAATGCGCGCAAGTTGCAGGAAGGCGTGGTGCGCGTGCGCGAGCGCCAGGCCGGGCTTGACGCCGCCGCCACCCTGCAGGCGCGCGAGGCGCTGGCCGAGATCTTCGCCGCCCAGGGCGACCTGGGTGCGGTGCGCGAGATGCAGCAGGCCCTCGCCACGGCGCGCGAGCGCCGGCTCGGCTCCGAGCATCCCGACACCCTGAGCATCCTGCTGCGCCTGGCCTCGACGCTGTCGGAGCAGGGTGAGCTGGAGGAAGCGCGGCGCCTGCAGCAGCACGTGGTGAACCTGCACGAGCGCCTGCACGGCAGCGACGACCACGAAACCCTGCGCAGCAAGCAGATGCTGGCCAGG
The DNA here is from genome assembly GCF_020708045.1 of Massilia sp. IC2-278. Classification (GTDB taxonomy): domain Bacteria; phylum Pseudomonadota; class Gammaproteobacteria; order Burkholderiales; family Burkholderiaceae_D; genus Telluria. The sequence continues at coordinate 139,355 of NZ_JAJFES010000010.1, read as the reverse complement.
ACCCTGTCGAGCCAGGGCGACAGCCAGGCGGCGCGTCGCCTTGAGGCCAGCGTGGAAGAGGGCAGCAGCCGTTTGCTGAACATCCGCGCCATGTCGGCCGGGCCGCACGATGCCGCCGGCCCGGGATTCGGCGCCGGTCCTGGCGCCGGCGCCGCGCGCAGCGTGCGCGATCCGGGCGCCGCCGGCCCGGGCGGCTATGGTGCGGCGCGCGCGGGCGGGCTGGCCGCGCCCGGCAACGGCGCCGTGGCGCGCGCCGCGCTCGCACACGCCGGCCTTGCGCACGAAGGAGGGCGCGACGGCACGCGCGCCGGCGCCGGCGGGCACGAGGCCGCGCAGGCGCCGCACGAACCCCTCGACCACACCTTGTCGCAATTGCAAAGGCTGGCCGACACGCGCCGCGGACGCGAAGCCCGCGCCCTGGCCGACAGCCTGCGCGAAACGATCCTGCGGCCCGGCGTGGCGCAGGCGCTGCGGCGGCGCGGGGTGGCCCTGATCAAGCAGGTCTACCTCGAGGACGGCGACAAGGATGCCCTGCTCGCGTTTACCGAAGACGAGGTGGCGTCGCTCGAAGGGGCCCTGATCGAGGCGGCGGGCGGGCGCTCGATGGCTTTGCGCTAGTGTTTCCCGCTTGATGTTGCCGGATTTGCAATGGGTGGCGGGGCGTCGTCCGGCGACAACGGCGCTCCCGCGGGCTCGCCCGGGGAGCCAGAAATTATGTACCGACGGTGCGCGATACGGCAGTTGCTTCAGGTAAAATCGCGTGATGCGAATCCTAATCAGTAACGACGACGGCTACCTCGCCCCCGGCATCAACGCCCTCGCCGACGCCCTGGCGGCGGTGGCGGAGATCATCGTTGTCGCGCCCGACAGCAACCGCTCCGGTGCGTCCAACTCGCTTTCGCTCGACCGTCCGCTATCCGTCACCAAGGCCGCGAACGGTTTCTATTTTGTCAATGGCACGCCGACCGACTGCGTGCACATCGCCCTGACCGGCATGCAGGAAGCGCCGCCCGACCTGGTCGTTTCCGGCATCAACAATGGCCAGAACATGGGCGACGACACCCTGTATTCGGGCACCGTGGCCGCCGCCACCGAGGCTTTCCTGTTCGGCATTCCGGCCATCGCGTTTTCCCAGGTGCATTCGGGCTGGGCCCACATCGATGCCGCCGCCCGCGCCGCGCGCGACGTGGTGCTGCGCCGCTTCGAGATGCTGCCCGCGCCCTTCCTGCTGAACGTGAATATCCCGAACCTGCCCTACGAGCAGCTCGGTCCGCTGACGCCGACCCGGCTCGGGCGCCGCCACCAAGCCGAGCCGGTGATCCGCTCGCAGGACCCGCGCGGGCGCGAAATCTTCTGGATCGGCGCCCCCGGCGCCTGCCGCGACGCCGGCGAGGGCACCGACTTCCACGCCACGGCGCAAGGCAACATCTCGGTGACGCCGCTGCAGATCGATCTCACCCACCGGCCGCAACTGGAATTGCTGGCCAATGCCCTGGCGGACGAAGCGGGGAGTGCACCCGGCGAGGGGCGGCCATGACAGACCGGTCCGGCGTCCCGGAAGGCAAACGCTTTCCCTTGCCGCTGTCCTCGGTGACCGGGGGCGCGCGCAAGCCGGGCGCGCCGGCGCCGGTGGCCACGCCCCAGACCGCCACCCAGAACGCCGCGCGCGCACTCGGCGGCGCGGCCCAGCCGCCCAAGGCGCCGCCGCCCGGACCCAAGCCGCCCGGCTATGCACCGCAGGCAACGCAAAGCGCCCCCGCGGCCCAGCGTTCGGATCTGATGGCCACCGAAGCGATCCGGCGCGCCATGGTGGCGCGGGTCGCCGCCCAGGGCGTCAAGGACGGCGCCGTGCTGGCGGCCCTGGAGGCGGTGCCGCGCCACCTGTTCATCGAGCCGGCACTGTCGAGCCAGGCCTATATCGACGCCTCGCTGCCGATCGGGCACAATCAAACTATTTCCCAGCCTTATATTGTTGCGCGTATGATCGAGGCTATGCGCGCCGGCAAGTCCGGCGCCGACGCCCCGCTCGGCCGCGTGCTCGAAATCGGCACCGGCTGCGGCTACCAGGCCGCGGTGCTGGCGCGGGTGGCAAAGGAAGTGTATTCGATCGAGCGCATCAAGCCGCTGCACGAATTGGCCAAGGCCAACCTGCGGCCGCTGCGCATATCCAATCTCCGCTTGCACTACGGAGATGGTATGCTCGGGCTCGCGCAGGTCGCGCCCTTCGACGGGATCATCCTGGCGGCGGCCGGCCTGGAAGTGCCACGCGCACTGCTCGAGCAGCTTGCCATCGGCGCACGCCTGGTGGCCCCGGTCGGGGGCCAGGTCCAGCGCCTCGAGCGGATCACCCGTACCGGCAAGTCCGAATGGGCCAGCGAGACGCTGGAATCCTGCCATTTCGTCCCCTTGCGCCCCGGCACCGTTTGAGCGCTGCCAGTCTGTAATAGGTATTAGAAAAGAATGAAACAAAGCATCCGTACCCGTCACCCTTTACTCCTGCTGACCCTCACGCTCGGCCTGCTGGCCGGCTGCAATACCGCCACCCGCCGCGCGCCCGTCGTCGAGCGTCCTGTGTCCCAACCGCATAGCCGTCCGGCGCCGGCCCCGCGCGCCGAGGAACCGCGCCAGGATGCGCGCGGCTTTTATACCGTGCGCCGCGGCGACACCCTGCTGCGCATCGCCCTCGACAATGGCCAGAGCTACCGCGACCTGGTTGCCTGGAACAACCTGGCCGACCCGGACGACATCAAGGTCGGCCAGGTACTGCGCGTAAACCCGCCCGGCAGCGAACGCGTGGCCGGCAACGGCACCGTGACCCAGCCGGTGCCGATGCCGCCGGAAAGCCGTCCCCAGCCGCCGCGCAAGACCACGCCGCGCGCCGACAAGAAGCCGTACAGCGAAGACAACGTGGCCGAAGCCCAGCGCGGCGACAAGGCGGAAAATGTCGTGAACGCCGGCGCCGGTGCGAGCGCCGTGGCGGTGACCGGTTCGCGTGTCGGCGCCACCGTTACCGCCACCGACGACGAGAAACTGAGCTGGATGTGGCCGTCGGACGGGCGCATCATCGCCACCTTCGACGAAGGCAAGAACAAGGGCATCGACATCGCCGGCCGCGCGGGACAGCACGTGATGGCTGCCGGCGCAGGCAAAGTAATGTACGCTGGCAGTGGCATCCGGGGTTATGGTAACCTCGTCATCGTCAAACACAGCAACAGCTTGCTGTCGGCCTACGCCCACAACCGCGCCATCGTCGTCAAGGAAGGCGATAACGTGGCCAAGGGCCAGGTCATTGCCGAAATGGGCGATTCCGATGCCGACACCGTAAAGCTGCATTTCGAGATTCGCCAGCAGGGCAAGCCGGTCGACCCGTCGAGGTTCCTGCCCAGCCGCTAGAGAGGGCCAATGACGCTGCCGCCGCACTCCCGGGATCAAGACGTATCGGACGATCTGCCTGACGAGCTGGAGGGCGACGCTGCGTCTTCCGCAGGCGCCTCCTGCAGGTATCCCGAGGATGCGCCGGAAGGGGTGGCCGATGGGGGCGACGGCGCCCCGGTGCTGCCCGGCGCCGGTGCCGAGCCCGACGGCGTCGACGAACTGAAGACGGTGCTGGCCGCCGAGCTCTCCACCGACACCACCCAGCATTACCTGAACCAGATCGGCACGCGCCCGCTGCTGACGGCCACGCAGGAGGCGCACTTCGCCACCCTGGCCAAGGCCGGCGACTTCCGTGCACGCCAGACCATGATCGAGCATAACCTGCGGCTCGTGGTCTCGATCGCCAAGCACTACATCAACCGCGGCGTGGTGCTGCTCGACCTGATCGAGGAGGGCAACATCGGCCTGATGCGCGCCATCGACAAGTTCGAACCCGAGCGCGGTTTCCGCTTTTCCACCTACGCCACCTGGTGGATACGCCAGAGCATCGAGCGCGCCATCATGAACCAGGCGCGCACGGTGCGCCTGCCGGTGCACATGGTGCGCGAGCTGAACGCCGTGCTGCGCGCCAAGTACCACCTCGAAGCCCAGCACCACGACGGCAAGGACGCCAGCGTCGAGGACATCGCCAGCCTGCTCGGGCGTCCGCCCGAAGAAGTGCAGGACATCCTGGCCCTGTCGGAACACGCGGCCTCGCTCGATGCGCCGCTCGACAACGATCCGGGGTCCAGTTTGATGGACATGCTGCCCGGCGAGAACGACGACAGCCCGGATGCGCGCGCCGAGCAGCACGAGATGACGCTGCTGGTGCGCGACTGGCTGACGCGCCTGCCCGAGAAGCAGCGGGTGGTGGTGATGCGGCGCTTCGGGCTGGACAACGACGATCCGGCCACGCTGGAAACCCTGGCGGAGGAGATGGGGGTGACGCGGGAAAGGGTGAGGCAGATCCAGCAGGAAGCACTGGTGAAGCTGAAGCGGGCGATGGCGGCACGTGGCGTCGTGCGCGATTCCTTGTTATGATGCGGCGGGTTTTTGGGCTGGTTTAGTTGTTTTCCATCGTTTGCGCCGCAGGTCAAATCCCGAGCCAACGGTTCGCAGTTTGATCCGCCAACAATGTTCATCGTTCCGCGTGGGCACGGAGTGCCCACCTTACGTCCTTTCCAATGCAAGAAATTTTTATCGATATTAAATCGCTGGACGCGGATGCGCGCGGCGTCGGTCACCTCGAGAACGAGGACGGGACCCCGGGCAAGGTGATCTTCGTCGAAGATGCGCTGCCGGGCGAGCGCGTCAGCTATGAAGTCAAGCGCAAGAAAAAGAACTGGGAAGCGGGCCGCATGGTCACGCTGCAGAAGGCGTCGTCGATGCGGGTCGAGCCGCGCTGCGAGCATTTCGGCTATTGCGGCGGCTGCTCGATGCAGCACCTGGAGCCGAGCGCCCAGGTCGCGATCAAGCAGCGCACGCTGGAAGACAACCTCTGGCACCTGTCGAAGGTAAAAGCCGAGAACATCATGCGCCCGATGTACGGGCCGACCTGGGGCTACCGCTTCCGCGCGCGCCTGTCGGTGCGCCACGTCGAGAAGAAGGGCACGGTGCTGGTCGGCTTCCACGAGCGCGCCTCGTCGTATGTGGCCGATATCCGCTACTGCCACATCCTGCCGCCGCACCTGGGCGGCATGCTGATGCCGCTGCGCGAACTGGTCGGCTCGCTGTCGATCTACAACCAGATGCCGCAGATCGAAGTGGCCGTCGGCGAGGAAACCACGGCCCTGGTGCTGCGCATCATGGCGCCGCTCAGCGCCAAGGACGAGGAACTGGTGAAAGCCTTTGCCGATGAGTGGGGCATCCAGTGGTGGCTGCAGCCGAAGGGCCCGGACACCGTGTATCCGTTCTATCCGCTGGACCGCGAGCTGTACTACACGCTGCCGGAATTCGGCGTGCGCATGCCGTTCAAGCCGACCGACTTCACCCAGGTGAATCACCAGATCAACCGCGCCCTGGTGCACAAGGCGCTGACCCTGCTGGAAGTGCAGCCGCAGGACCGCGTGGCCGATCTGTTCTGCGGCCTGGGCAACTTCACGCTGCCGCTGGCGACCCAGGCGCGCGAAGTGGTCGGCATCGAAGGCAGCACCGTGCTCACCACGCGCGCGCTGGAAAACGCGAAGGCCAACGGCCTGGACGCGAAGACCACCTTCTATACCCGCAACCTGTTCGAGGTAACGCCGGACGACCTGGTGCAGCTCGGCCGTTTCGACCGCATGCTGATCGACCCGCCGCGCGACGGCGCGATCGCGCTGGCGCTGGCCCTGGCCGAACTGCGCGAGAGCGGCCGCACGGATTACCTGCCGCAGCGCATCGTGTACGTGTCGTGCAGCCCGTCGACGCTGGCGCGCGACGCCGGCGTGCTGGTGCACCGCGCCGGCTACGTGATGAAAAAGGCGGGCGTGGTAAACATGTTCCCGCACACCTCGCACGTCGAGTCGATCGGCGTGTTCGAGCTGGCGGACGCCGTCTAAGCCTGCGCGCGCTGCGCCAGCAGCGCGAAAAGCTGGACCGGATCGGCGGGCTTGAGCAGGTAGGCGTCGAACGCCGATGCGCCGGCCTGCGCCGCGTCGGGCTGGCCATAGCCGGTGACTGCCACCAATAAGGCGCCGGCGCTGGCGGGCAGGGCGCGCAGCCTGGCCGCCAGTTCGTGCCCATCCATTCCTGGTAGCCCGATGTCGAGCAGGCAGGCGTCGAAGGCATCCGCCTGCGCCCGGTGCAAGGCCGCGTGCGGGTCATGCGCCACGGTGGCGCAGTAGCCTGCGGCGTCGAGCAGCATCGCCATCGTGTTGGCGGCGTCGACGTTGTCGTCGACCACCAGCACGCGCAAGCCGGCTCCAGCGATGTTACCCGACATGACGGCCGGCGCAGCATCGGCTTCCACGGGTGCCGCGATGCGCGGCAGGCGCAATGTGAAGCGGCTGCCGCGATTGCGTCCGTCGCTCGCCGCCGCCACGCTGCCGCCGTGCAGTTCCATCAGGCTTTTCACCAGCGCCAGTCCCAGCCCGAGTCCGCCCTGGGCGCGGTCCGGCGTGCGCTCGGCCTGCGAGAACAGGTCGAACACGGTCGGCAGCAAATCGGGCGCGATCCCGATGCCGTTGTCAGTCACGGCAATTGACACCTGGCCCGCATCCACGGTCATCGCCAAATCCAGGAGCCCGCCGTCCGGCGTGTACTTGGCAGCATTGTTCAGCAAGTTTGCCAGCACCTGCACCAGGCGCTTGTGGTCGCCCTCGACACAGGCCGGGCCGGGCGCCAGCTGCAAAGTCAGTTCGTGTCGGCGCGCCTCGACCAGCGGGCGTACCTGTTCGGCGGCATCGGCCACCACCGCCTTCAAGTCGACCGGGGCGCGTTCCAGCAGGGCCAGGCCGCGCGTGACGCGCGAGACGTCCAGCAAATCGTCGATCAGGCCGGTCATGTGCGCAACCTGGCGCCCGATGATGCCGCTGGTCCGGGCGACCCGTCCATGGTCGCCCGTGATGTTCCCGGATTCCAGGCTGAGCAGCTGGGCCGCCGCCGCGATCGGCGCCAGCGGGTTGCGCAGCTCGTGCGCCAGCATGGCCAGAAACTCGTCCTTGCGGCGGTCGGCGGCGCGCAGGGCTTCTTCGGCGCGCACCCGTTCGATGGCGCTCCAGGCGCGCTCGGCGACGTCGCCGATCACGCGCAGCTCGTCCTCGTTCCATACCCGCGCCGCGGCCTGGTTCACGAACAGGCAGGCGATCAGGGCGCCGTTGCGGCTGAGCGGCACGGCGACGCCGGAATGCACCTCCAGGGCGCGGTAGGCCGGCCAGACGCCGGGGCCGCAGGTGCGCGGGTCGTGTTCGAGATCGTCGGACACCCAGGTCTCGCCCCGTTCCAGCGTCTCGAAATTGCCGGCCCCGAAGTGGACGGTGGCATGGCTGCCGTGCAGCGGCGCGACACCGTCGACGTAGTTGGCCTGGAAGGCGACCTGGCGGCGCTCGGCGTCGTACTCGCCGTAGACGACCCGGCTGGCTTTCAGGAAGCGGCCGAGCAGGGCGCCCGTTTCGTGCAGGATGGCGTCGACGCTGCCGAGCCGGCGCAGCACGTCGGCCAGGCCAAGCTGGAATTCGAAGATCGCCAGCAGCGAGGACTGGCGCGCCACCGCCGCGCGCAATTCCAGCGCGCTGTTGGCGCGTTCGGTGGCGCTCCAGACCTGGGCCGCGATGTCGGACGCGAGCTTGCGCTCCTCGGGCGTCCAGCGCCGCGGCCGCCCGTCGAGCACGTTCAGGCCGGCCAGCAGGCGGCCGTTGCGCGCATGCGGCAGCACCAGCAGCGACACGATGCCGAGCCGTTCGTAGGCGGCGAGCCAGGGCGCGGTGCGTGGGTCGAGGCGCACGTCCTCAACCACCAGGGCCTGCCCGGCGCGCAGGCTGGCCAGCACCTCCGGCCCGAAGCTGTCGAGCAAGGCTTCCTTGCCGACCAGTTCGCCGCTGCCTTGCGGCGTCCAGTGGGCGCGGATGCGGAAGCTGCCGCCGGCATCGTCGTTCACGGCGTGGAAAATGTTCGAGGCGCCCAGGTAATGGCCCAGGGCGTCATTGGCGACTTCGGCGATTTTCTCGGGTTCGAGCAGGCCGGCGAGGCGCTCGGCCAGCTGCAGCTGCAGGGCCTGGCGCCGCTCGAGGGCGACACGCGCCGTGGTTTCGTTGATCACGCACAGGGCGCCGCCGACGGCGCCGGTCTCGTCGCGCAGCGGCGAATAGGCGAGAGTAAAGCAGGCCTCGAAGGGCTGGCCGTCGCGCAGGATCATGCGTGGCACGTCTTCGCCATAGGTCGGCTGGCCGGCAAAGGCCTGCTCGACTAGCGGCTGCACGCCGTTCCAGAGTTCCGGCCAGACCGTGCGCAGCGGCGTGCCGAGCGCCGCCGGGTGCTTGGTTTCCAGCAGCTCGATGTAGGCCTCGTTGTAGAGCATGACCAGCTGCGGGCCCCAGGCGATGAAGATCGGGAAGCGCGAATCGAGGATCATGCCGACCGCGCTGCGCAGTACCGGACCCCAGGTATGCGGATGGCCGGCCGGGCTGTTCGACCAGTCGCGCGCGGCATAGCCGGCGCGGATGGCGCCGGGACTGGCCAGCAGGTCGTAGGGGAGTCGGGCGGCGTCCATGGAGCCTTGGGCATCGGGAAAACGCCGATGATACGGCGAAACCCGGCGCACATGCCCGCACGAAACAATTTTCTATTGGTAAGGACGAAAAAAAGCCGGCCTCGCGGGCCGGCTTGTTGCTTCTTTGCGTAAAGATCAGTCGTCGCCGCCGGCGATGCCCAGCAGGCGCAGCAGGTTGGTGAAGACGTTGTACACGTCGAGGTAGATCGCCAGGGTAGCCGTGATGTAGTTGGTTTCGCCGCCATTGACGATGCGCTGCACGTCATACAGGATGAAGGCCGAGAAGATCGCCACGGCCAGCACCGAGAACACGATGGTCAGCGCCGGGATCTGCAGGAAGATGTTGGCGAAGCCGGCCAGCAGCAGCACGACCACGCCGGCCATCAGCCAGCTGCCCATGCCCGAGAAATCGCGCTTGGTGGTGGTGGCGATGCTTGCCATCACGGCCAGCACGCAGGCGGTGCCACCGAAGGCGGTCATGATCAGGGTGCCGCCGTTGCTGTAGCCCAGGGTGTGGCGCAGCAGCGGGGTCAGCATCAGGCCCATGAAGAAGGTGAAGCCCAGCAAAACGAACACGCCGACCGCGGAATCCTTGGTCTTTTCGATGGCAAACATGAAGCCGAAGGCAATCGCCAGGAAGATGATGAAGCCCATCGCGCCGCCGAGCATCGGCAGCTGCATCGTGACGCCGATGAAGGCGCCGAGCACGGTCGGGATCATCGACAGGGCCAGCAGCCAGAAGGTGTTGCGCAGGACTTTGTTGCGCGTGACCTGGCCGACCGCCACGTCGTACGCGGGTTGCTTTTGCAGGATAGGGTTCATGTTCGTGCCTCCGTTGGTAGGATAATTCGGTGCCAGCATAGCATGCGCATGCCGCGCAGAGTATGGACAGGCCTTGGGTTTAAGTTATTCATAAGTTCCGTACCGCAAGCTACCGGCCTCGCTCGACCGGGCGTTTTTCCAACGCGATTCCGCCACTTTGACCCGCCCCGCCGCATTCTGGGTTATATGGACGCATGTATGGTAAAATCGAAGGTTGATTGAGTTCTCAACTTCTCGATTTAAACCTTTCTTTTTATTGGAGTTTTTACATGGCAATCGAACGCACCCTGTCGATCATCAAACCAGACGCAGTTGCAAAAAACGTGATCGGCCAAATCTACAGCCGCTTCGAAAACGCTGGCCTGAAGATCGTCGCAGCCCGTATGACCCAGCTGTCGCGCGAGCAGGCTGAAGGCTTCTACGCTGCCCACAAGGAGCGCGGCTTCTTCAACGACCTGGTCACCTTCATGGTCTCGGGTCCAGTCATGATCCAGGTTCTGGAAGGCGAGAACGCCGTCCTGGCACACCGCGACCTGATGGGCGCAACCGATCCGAAGAAAGCTGAAAAAGGCACCATCCGCGCCGACTTCGCCGATTCGATCGATGCCAACGCCGTGCACGGTTCGGACGCTGTCGAAGCCGCACAAGTCGAAATCGCTTACTTCTTCCCAGAACTGAAGTAATCGCTGTCGGCACCAAGCACCGCTCGCCCATGCCTCAGGCCCGGCGAGCGGGGTTCGTTTTATTTTTTATACAGTACCCCAGAACACCATGACGACTCTCACCAACCTGCTGGACTTCGATCCCGCGCAACTCGTCGCTTACTGCGCTGAATTGGGTGAGAAGCCGTTCCGCGCAAAGCAATTGCAACGTTGGATACACCAGTTCGGCGCCAGCAATTTCGACGACATGACGGACCTCGCCAAGTCGCTGCGCGAAAAACTGAAAACCCGCGCCGAGGTGCGCTCGCCGGCCATCATCAGCGACAACACCTCGAGCGACGGCACCCGCAAGTGGCTGGTCGACGTCGGCAACGGCAACGCCGTGGAAACCGTGTTCATCCCGGAAGAAAACCGCGGCACGCTGTGCATCTCCACGCAGGCCGGCTGCGCCGTCAACTGCCGCTTCTGCTCGACCGGCAAGCAGGGCTTCAACCGCAACCTGACCGTGGCCGAGATCATCGGCCAGCTGTGGATGGCCGAGTTCGAGCTGCGCCGCACCAAGGGCATCGAGCCCGGCCCGAAAGGCGAACGCCAGATCACCAACGTGGTCATGATGGGCATGGGCGAGCCGCTGCTGAACTACGAGCCGACCGCCACCGCGCTGAAACTCATGCTCGACGATAACGCCTACGGCCTGTCGCGCCGCCGCGTGACCCTGTCGACCTCGGGCGTGGTGCCGAACATCGACAAGCTGGCGCAAGACGTGCCGGTGGCCCTGGCCGTGTCGCTGCACGCCTCGAACGACGCCCTGCGCGACATCCTGGTGCCGCTGAATAAAAAGTACCCGCTGCGCGAACTGCTGGCCGCCTGCAAGCGCTACCTGGAATTCGCGCCGCGCGACTTCATCACCTTCGAGTACTGCATGCTCGACAACTTCAACGACAGCGACGAGCATGCGCGCGAACTGATCGCCCTGGTCAACGATCCGGAAGTGGGCGTGAACTGCAAGTTCAACCTGATTCCGTTCAATCCTTTCCCGGAGTCCGGCCTGTTCCGCTCGAAGAACCCGCGCATCAAGGCCTTTGCCGAAGTGCTGATGAATGCCGGCATCGTCACCACCGTGCGCAAGACGCGCGGCGACGACATCGACGCCGCCTGCGGCCAGCTGGCGGGCGAGGTCAAGGACCGTACCCGCGTGGCCGAGCGCATGGAAAAGATGGCCGAGTACCAGAAGAAGTTCGGCGCCGACTTCGGCCGCATCGTGGAGATTCCTTCTTGATCGGCGCACAGGCAGGCGCGGGCATGAACAGGGCAGGGGGCATCCGCATGGCGGCTGCGCTTGCCCTGTGCCTGCTGACGGCCTGTGCAAATACAAGCAATAGCGGCTCCACGGCCGAACTGAAGACCGCCTCCGACCAGACCCAGGCCGAAAAGCGCGCCGCGATCCGCCTGCAGCTGGCGGTCGAGTACTACCAGGACGGCAAGTACGAGATCGCCCTCGACGAGATCAAGAAGGCGATCGCCGCCAACGGCGATTATGCCGACGCCTATGGCGTACGGGCCCTGATCTACACCGCGATGAACGAATTGCCGCTCGCGGAAGAAAACTACCAGCACGCGCTGCGCCTCGCGCCGCGCAACCCCGAGCTCGCCAACAACTACGGCACCTTCCTGTGCCAGCGTGCCAACCGCCCGGCCGAGGCGATGCGCCACTTCGACGCCGCGATCGCCAATCCCGCCTACCGCACGCCGGTGAGCGCCATGGTGAATGCCGGGCAGTGCAGCCTGAAGACGAATAATATCGACGCGGCCGAGCGCTACCTGCTCAATGCGCTGCGTTACAACCCGAACCTGCCGGCCACCAGCGCCGGCCTGGCGCGGGTGTACTACGAGCGGCGCGACTACGAGCGCGCCGGTTTTTTCATACACCGCCTGACGGACGTGTCGACCCTCGACACCCTGTCCGCCGACGCCTTGTGGCTGGCCATCCGGGTCGGCCGCAAGACCGGCGAACGCGCGAACGAAGCCAGCCTGCTGGCGCAGCTGCGGCGGCGCTTCCCGGGCTCGCCCGAATTCGCGGCGTACGAGCGCGGGGCATTCGATGAGTGAGACGACAATGACTTCAGAGCGCGCAGACCAGGGCGCCACGCCGGCCAACCACCACAGCCATCCTGGCGCCACCCTTGCCGCACAGCGCGAAGCGATGGGCTGGAGCGTCGAGCAGGTAGCCGAACAGCTCAAGCTGGCGGTGCGCCAGGTGGTGGCGATCGAGGCCGGCGACTACGCCGCCTTGCCCAGCCCCGCCGTGACGCGCGGTTTCGTGCGCGCCTACGCCAAGATCGTGCGCCTCGATCCGGCGCCGCTGGTGGCAATGGTCAAGATCGACGAACCGGTTGTCGCGGACACTGACGCCGCCGCGCGCCGCGAGCGTCCGACCTCGTTCTCGCATTCGCGCTTCCCGACCCATGGCAAGCGCTCCAGCCTGCCGCTGGGCTGGATCGCCGCCGTCGTCGTGGTGGCTGCCGCCGCCGGCGCCGCCTGGAATTTCGGCCTGATCAAACTGCCGGGGGGCGACGCCACGGCCGGCGGCGACGCCGTACCGACCGTGCCGGCCGACGGCAGCACCGCGACCGTTCCCGACACGGCCCACGATCCAGCCGTGCCGCTGATCTCGGTGCCGGCGCCGGGCGACGCGAATGGCGCAGCGCCGGCGAATGCGCCATCAAACGCGCCGGCAACCGCGCCGGCCGGGAATGCCGCCACGCCGCCCGCAGGGACTGCACCGGCGCCTGCCACGACTGCACCGGCAGCGCCGGCCACGACCGCGCCGGCTGCGAACGCGCCCGCGGCAGTCGTCACGGCGCCTGGCGCCACCCCGGTTGCGCCGGCCGCCGCCGCTCCTGTCGCAGGCGCCAACACCCTGGTGCTGAGCGTGCGCGAGGATTCCTGGATCGAAGTGCGTCCGCAAGGCGGCCGCGCGCTGATTTCGCGCCTGGTCAAGGCCGGCAGCACCGAGACCGTCGAGGTGCCGGGCACGGCGACCCTGGTGGTCGGCAACCCGAACGGCGTCACGGCCACGCTGCGCGGCGCCGCCGTCGCGCTGCCGCAGGTGCCTGGCAAGACGATTTCGCGCGTCACGATCAAATAAGTACTGAACAGATAATCGGGAACACAGCATGAACGCCATGAATTTGCCCATTCCTTCCGGTCCGATGGCGCGCCGCGCCAGCCGCCGCGTGCTGGTCCAGCACGGCGCGCGCAAGGTCTGGATCGGTGGCGACGCCCCGGTGGTGGTGCAGTCGATGACCAACACCGACACCGCCGACGTGATCGGCACCGCCATCCAGATCAAGGAACTGGCGCGCGCCGGTTCCGAGATGGTGCGTCTCACCGTCGACAAGCCGGAAGCCGCGGCCGCCGTACCGGCGATCCGCGAGCAGCTCGACCGCATGGAAATCGATGTGCCGCTGGTCGGCGACTTCCACTACAACGGCCACATCCTGCTGCGCGACTTCCCGGAGTGCGCGGCCGCGCTGTCGAAGTACCGCATCAACCCGGGCAACGTGGGGCAGGGCGCCAAGCGCGACACCCAGTTCGCCCAGATGATCGAAGTCGCCATCAAGCACGACAAGCCGGTGCGCATCGGCGTCAACTGGGGCAGCCTGGATCAAAGCCTGCTGGCGCGCATCATGGATGCGAACGCCGCGCGCGCGAACCCGTTCAGCGCCCAGGCCGTGATGTACGAAGCCCTGATCACCTCGGCCATCGAGAACGCCGTGCGTGCCGAGGAAGTCGGCCTGGCGAAGGACAAGATCATCCTGTCGTGCAAGGTCTCGGCGGTGCAGGATTTGATCGCGGTGTATCGCGAACTGGCGCGCCGCTGCGACTACCCGCTGCACTTGGGCCTGACCGAGGCCGGCATGGGCAGCAAGGGCATCGTCGCCTCGACCGCTGCGCTGTCGGTGCTGCTGCAGGAAGGCATCGGCGACACCATCCGCGTGTCGCTGACGCCGGAACCGGGCGGTGACCGCACGAAAGAAGTCGTGGTGTCGCAGGAAATCCTGCAGACCATGGGCCTGCGCAAATTCACCCCAATGGTGATCGCCTGCCCGGGCTGCGGCCGTACGACCTCGACCGTGTTCCAGGAACTGGCCGACAACATCCAGACCTTCCTGCGCGATTCCATGCCGGAATGGAAGAAGCTGTATCCGGGCGTGGAAGCGATGAACGTGGCCGTGATGGGCTGCATCGTCAACGGCCCTGGCGAATCGAAGCACGCGAACATCGGCATCAGTTTGCCGGGCACCGGCGAATCGCCGGCGGCGCCGGTATTCGTCGATGGGCAGAAGGTTGCCACGCTGCGCGGCGAGCGGATCGTCGATGAGTTCCAGACCATCGTGCTGGATTACGTGAAAAAGAATTACGGCAAACAAACCGAAATCGTTGGCTAAAACGTAGGGTGGACACCTGTGTCCACGCGGTCGTACTCTTGAATACCGCACCTTGTGAGGCGGTTCGACAGATCGCATGCCGTACCGCGTGGACACAGGTGTCCACCCTACAAAAGCAGAACCGACCGCAAGAATGCGGATAGCAGAGCAAACAACATGTCCAAACCAGAAAAAATCAATGCCATCAAAGGCATGAACGACATCCTCCCAGCCGACGCGCCGCTGTGGGAACTGTTCGAGAACACCGCCGAAACGATCCTGAAGAGCTACGGCTACCAGAAAATCGTCACCCCCATCGTCGAGGAAACCCGCCTGTTCGCGCGCGCGATCGGCGCCGTGACCGACATCGTCGAAAAGGAAATGTATTCCTTCGAAGACTCGATGAACGGCGACCAGCTGACCCTGCGCCCCGAAGGCACGGCCGGCGTGGTGCGCGCCGTCATCGAGCACAACCTCGTCTACGAAGGCCCGAAGCGCCTCTGGTACAAGGGCCCGATGTTCCGCCACGAGCGTCCGCAGCGCGGCCGCTACCGCCAGTTCTTCCAGTTCGGCGCCGAAGCCGTGGGCTTTGCCGGCCCGGACATCGATGCCGAGCTGATCATGCTGTGCCGCCGCCTGTGGGATGACCTCGGCCTGCAGAATGTGCGCCTGGAACTGAACTCGATCGGCAACGCCGACGAGCGCAACCGCCACCGCGCCGATTTGATCGCCTACTTCGAGCAGCACAGCGAAGTGCTCGACGCCGAAGCCCAGCGCCGCCTGCACAGCAACCCGCTGCGTATCCTCGACACCAAGAACCCGGCCATGCAGGAAATGGTGAACGGCGCGCCGCAGCTGCTGTCGTATCTGGGCGAAGATTCACTGGCCCACTTCAACGGCGTGAAAAAACTGCTCGACCGTAACAACGTCCAGTACACCGTGAACCCGCGCCTGGTGCGCGGCCTCGATTACTACAACCGCACCGTGTTCGAGTGGGTCACCGACGAGCTGGGCTCGCAGGGCACCATCTGCGCCGGCGGCCGCTACGATCCGCTGATCGAAACCTTCGGCGGCAAGCACACGCCGGGCGTCGGTTTCGCGATGGGCATCGAGCGCATCGTCGAGCTGATGAAGGGCCTGGGCGAGCCGGCCACGCCTTCCCAGTGCGACGTCTACATGGTGCACCAGGGCGAAGAAGCGCAGGTGCAGGCCTTCATCCTGGCCGAACGATTCCGCGATGCCGGCCTGGATGTTGTGCTACATTGCGCAACGCCGGCGGGTGCGGGCAGCTTCAAGAGCCAGATGAAGAAGGCCGACGCCAGCGGCGCCGCCTTTGCCGTCATCCTCGGCGAAGACGAAGTGGCCAACAATGTGGCGGCCGTGAAGTCGCTGCGCGGGGAAGCCGGCGAGCAGCAGCAGGCCAGCGTCGCCTTCGACGCCGTGGTCGACCACGTGGTCGACGCCATCATCGGCGACCATGACCACGACCACGATCACGTGCATTACCACCCGTAAGCAGTAGCGAAGCAAGTCATCCATCGATAACTATCAGACAGACGAACGACCATGGCATACGACCTCGAAGAACAAGAACAGATTGCCTCATTCAAGGCTTTCTGGTCCAAGTACGGCAACCTGATCACCTGGGTGCTGATCATTGCGCTCGGCTCTTTCGCCGCCTATAACTTCTGGAACCAGCATCAGCGCAAGTCGTCCGTGGAGGCTTCGGCCCTGTATGACACCCTGACCGACGCCGTCACCGCCAACGACAATGCCAAGGCCCAGCGCATTGCCGCTGACATCCAGGACAAGTTCAAGCGCACCGCCTACGCGCAGATGAGCGCCCTGGCCGCCGCCAAGGCCGCCTTCGAGGCGAACGACCTGAAGACCGCCAAGACCCATCTGCAATGGGTGGTCGACAACGGCAACGACGAGTACCAGTCGGTCGCGAAGCTGCGTCTGGCCGGCGTGCTGCTGGACGAAAAGAACTACGACGGCGCCATGAAGCTGCTGAACGAAAAGTTCCTGCCGCAATTCGCCGCCGAAGTGCAGGATCGCAAGGGCGACGTGCTGGTCGCGCAGAACAAGATCGCCGATGCGCGCAGCGCCTACGTTGCCGCCCTGGCCGCCATGGGTCCGAAGCATCCGGGCAGCCAGCTGGTGCGCATCAAGCTCGAAGCCATCGGCGGCACCGCTCCGGAAGCGCCGAAGGCAGCAGCGTAATCGTCGTCGGATACGGCCCGCTTCCGCCTTCCTGGCGGGGGCGGGCTTTGCGGCTTTATACAGTTCAGACTTCAGACTAAGAACAAGGCTAAAAGAATATGCGTATTACCCGTAAGCTGGTTGGTGTCGGTGTCCTGGCCCTGATGACGGGCTGCTCGACCTTGAGTTCGCTCAACCCCTTCTCCTCGAAGGACAAGACCAACGAGCCGGCCAAGCTGGAAGAACTGAAGGCGTCGATGGCCGTGCGTACCGCATGGAAGCTCGACATCGGCAAGGCGCGCGGCTACCAGTTCTCGCCTGCGCTGGCCGGTAACACCCTGGTCGTGGCCAGCGCCGAGGGCAACATCGCCCGCGTCGAAGCGGCCGACGGCCGCCCGATGTGGCGCATCAAGGCAGGCTCGGACCTGACCGCCGGCGTCGGCACCGACGGCAACGTGATCGTGGTCGGCGCCGCCAAGGGCGTGCTGATGGCCTTCGACATGGAAGGCAAGGCGCTCTGGAAGACCCAGCTGTCGAGCGAGATCCTCTCCGCCCCGGCCGTGGGCCAGGGCATGGTCGTGGCGCGCTCGATCGACAACCGCGTGGTCGGCATCGACGCCGCCACCGGCGAAAAGAAATGGACCGTGCAGCGTCCGTCGCCGCCGCTGACCCTGCGCAATGCGCCGGGCATGGTGGTGTACGAAAAAGACGTGGTCGTGGCCCAGCCGGCCGGTAAACTCACTTCCTTCCTGCTGGCCACCGGCGCACCGCGCTGGGAAGTCGAAGTCGGCGTCGCCCGCGGCGCCACCGAACTCGAACGCGTGACCGACATCGGCGGCGCGCCGGTGATCTTCGAATCCGACGTCTGCGCCGTGTCCTACCAGGGCCGCGTGTCCTGCTTCGAGCTGGCCTCGGGTTCGCCGCGCTGGAACCGCGATTTGTCCTCGGAAGTGGGCGTGGCCGTGGACCAGCGCTTCGTCTTCGCCGCCGACGACAAGGGCGCCGTCCATGCGTTCGCCCGCGACAGCGGCGCCAGCGTCTGGAAGAACGACAAGCTGGCCTTCCGCGGCCTGTCGACTCCGCTGTCCTACGGCCGCGCGGTCGCGGTCGGCGACTACCAGGGTTACATCCACTTCCTGTCGCGCGAAGAAGGCAGCATGCTGGCGCGTCTGTCCCTCGACGGCGGCGCCGTCAGCGGCACGCCCCTGGTGGCCGGAAGTAACCTGATTTTTCAAACACAAAATGGAACTGTGGCCGCCATCGCGGTCGAATAGAATAAATACATGAAGCCGGTAATTGCACTCGTTGGTCGCCCGAACGTCGGAAAGTCGACCCTCTTCAACCGCCTGACCCGTTCGCGCGACGCGCTGGTGGCCGACCTCCCTGGCCTGACGCGCGACCGCCACTACGGCGAGGGGCGTATCGGCGAGCGGCCCTTCCTGGTCATCGATACCGGCGGTTTCGAGCCGGTGGCCAAGGAAGGCATCATGCACGAGATGGCCCTGCAGACGAAGCAGGCCGTGGCCGAAGCCGACATCGTCGTCTTCATCGTCGACGGCCGCCAGGGCCTGACCCCGCACGACAAGACCATTACCGACTTCCTGCGCAAGTCCGGACGCCAGGTCATGCTCGTCATTAACAAGTCCGAGGGCATGAAGTACACCTCGGTTACCGCCGAGTTCTACGAACTGGGCATGGGCGACCCCTACGTCATTTCCGCCGCCCACGGCGACGGCGTGACCGACCTGGTCAACGAAGCGCTCGACATGGCCTTTGCCCAGCGCCCGGCCGACGAGGAAGAACTGGAGCCGGCGGACCGCGGCGTGAAGATCGCCCTGGTCGGCCGTCCGAACGTCGGCAAGTCGACCCTGATCAACACCCTGGTCGGCGAGCAGCGCGTGATCGCCTTCGACATGCCGGGCACCACCCGCGACTCGATCGAAGTGCCGTTCGAGCGCGACGGCAAGCAGTACACCCTGATCGACACCGCCGGCATCCGCCGCCGCGGCAAGGTGTTCGAGGCCATTGAGAAATTCTCGGTCGTGAAGACCCTGCAGTCGGTGACCGAAGCGAACGTGGTCGTGCTGATGCTCGATGCCCAGCAAGACATTTCCGAGCAGGATGCGCACATTGCCGGCTTCATCCTGGAGTCGGGCAGGGCGCTGGTGGTGGCTGTCAACAAGTGGGACGGCTTGACCAGCGACCAGCGCGACCAGGTGAAGAACGACATCGACCGCAAGCTCGACTTCCTCGGCTTTGCCGACATGAAGTTCATCTCGGCGCTGAAGGGCAGCGGCGTGTCGCAGCTGATGAAGTCGGTCGATGCGGCGTATGCTGCAGCCACGGCCAACCTGTCGACCCCGCGCCTGACCCGCGCGCTGCAGGAAGCGATCGAGAAGCAGGAGCCGAAGCGCAAGGGCGGCACCCGTCCGAAGATGCGCTACGCCCACCAGGGCGGCCAGAATCCGCCGGTCATCGTCATCCACGGCAATGCCCTCGATGGCGTGACGGAACCGTATAAACGCTATCTGGAAAAGCACTTCCGCGACACCTTCAGCCTGATCGGCACGCCACTGCGCATCGAACTGCGCAGCGGCAAAAATCCTTTCGATAAGCGCGAAGGATAATCCTTTTCGGATAATCGCCTTTCCATGGGGACGTATTGCTGGGTTTAATGTTTTCTTAAGCCTAGCAGTACGACAAAAAAGGGTAAAACAGGTTACAGTAACTGCAGGCCATCGTTCGCAAAGCTGAATCTTGCCCCGTCCACTTGAAAAGGCGGCATTAGCCTCCAATTTTTAAACTACAACAACATTACGGAGCTGTTATGAGCAACAAAGGGCAACTGTTACAAGACCCATTCCTCAATGCCTTGCGCAAAGAGCACGTCCCTGTCTCGATCTACCTGGTCAACGGGATCAAACTGCAGGGCCACATCGAGTCCTTCGACCAGTACGTCGTCCTGCTCCGCAACACCGTCACCCAAATGGTCTATAAGCATGCCATTTCCACCGTCGTGCCGGCTCGCGCCGTCAATCTCAACCTCGATTCCGAAGCTGAGTAAGGCCGATGGCTGACGCCCTCGGTACAAGTACCATGCGCGCCGCGCTGGTCGGCATCGATTTTGGCGCTGTCGACTTCAGCGCCAGTCTCGAAGAGCTCGCCTTGTTGGCGCGCTCGGCCGGCGCGGAGCCGATCACCACGATCACCGCAAAACGCTCCGCCCCCGATCCTGCCTATTTTGTCGGCAGCGGCAAGGCCGACGAAATCGCCCAGGCGGCGACCGTCGACAATGCCGACATCGTCATCTTCAACCACGCCCTGTCGCCTGCCCAGCAGCGTAACCTCGAACGCCGCCTGAACCGCCGCGTCATCGACCGCACCAGCCTGATCCTCGACATCTTCGCCCAGCGCGCCAAGAGCCACGAGGGCAAGCTGCAGGTGGAACTGGCCCAGTTGCAGCACCTGGCCACGCGCCTGATCCGCGGCTGGACCCACCTTGAACGCCAGAAGGGCGGTATCGGCCTGCGCGGTCCCGGCGAAACCCAGCTCGAGACCGACCGCCGCCTGATCGGCGAGCGCGTCAAGGCCCTGCGCGCCCGCCTGGTCAAGCTGCGCAAGCAGCACGAGACCCAGCGCCGCCAGCGTGGCCGCAACAACACCTTCTCGGTGTCGCTGGTCGGCTACACGAATGCCGGCAAGTCGACGCTGTTCAACACGCTGACCAAGGCCGGCGTGTATGTGGCGAACCAGCTGTTCGCCACGCTGGACACCACCAGCCGCCGCCTCTACCTCAACGACGAGGTCGGCAGCGTGGTGATTTCCGACACCGTCGGTTTCGTGCGCGAACTGCCGCACCAATTGGTGGCAGCGTTCCGCGCCACCCTGGAAGAAACCATCCACGCCGACCTGCTGCTGCACGTGGTCGACGGTTCCTCGCCGGTGCGCATGGAACAGATCGAGCAGGTCAACGACGTCCTGCGCGAAATCGGCGCCGACCATATTCCGCAAATCCTTGTGTGGAACAAGATTGATGCAGCCGACCTCCAGCCCGGGGTCGAACGTGATGAATATGATAAAATCAGCCGCGTTTTTATCAGCGCCCGCAGTGGCGCCGGCCTCGATTTGCTGCGCGATGCCATCGTCGAGGCGGCAGGCTCCGCGCGCGGTTCGAGCCCTGAAAACGAAGAGCAGGACGATGCCGTGCCGAATGCATCCGACGATGACTCCCCCGACGATTCCGACGACGACCTCGGCGACCGTATTCCAACCTCCACCCCTGTCGGGCCCCAATAAAGCCTATGCTCGTTTCCTTACTTAAACGTTTCGGCGTCAAACTGTCGCTGAACGATCCACGCTGGGGCAACAATCCCAAGCGTGACCCCAAGGCCCAGGAGGGCCGCCGTCCGGGTGAAGGTCCGCCCGATCTCGACCAGATGTGGCGCGACTTCAATGCGCGCCTGAACCGCCTGTTCGGCGGGCGCGGCAACAACGGCGGCGACGCCGGCGGGCCGTACCGCTCGGAAGGGCGGGGCGCCGGCATTACGGCCACCGTGATCGGCTTCATCGTCGTGCTGATCTGGCTCGCCAGCGGCGCCTTCATCGTGCAGGAAGGCCAGGTCGGCGTGGTGACCACCTTCGGCCGCCTGAGCCACACCACCGGCGCCGGTTTCAACTGGCGCTGGCCGGCCCCGATCCAGGCCCACGAAACCGTCAACGTCTCGCAGGTGCGCACCGCCGAAATCGGCTACCGCGACAACGTGCGCAACAAGCAGCCGGCCGAAGCGCTGATGCTGACCGACGACGAAAACATCATCGACATCCAGTTCGCGGTGCAGTACACCCTGAAGGACCCGGTCGCCTGGGTCTTCAACAACCGCGACCAGGACACCAGCGTGCACCAGATCGCCGAGACCGCGGTGCGCGAAGTGGTGGGCAAGAGCAAGATGGACTTCGTGCTGTACGAAGGTCGCGAAAAGGTGGCCGTCGACGTCCACACCATGATGCAGGCCATCGTCGACCGCTACAAGCTGGGCGTCCTGATCACCAACGTGACCATGCAGAACGTGCAGCCGCCGGAGCAGGTGCAGAGCGCATTCGATGACGCCGTGAAAGCCGGCCAGGACCGCGCGCGCGCCGGCAACGAAGGCCAGGCCTATGCCAACGACGTGATTCCGCGTGCCCGCGGCGCCGCCAACCGCCTGCTGGAAGATGCTTCCGCCTACCGCTCGATGGTCATCGAAAACGCGACCGGTAACGCCTCGCGCTTCAACCAGGTGGTGGCCGAGTACGCCAAGGCCCCGGGCGTGACCCGCGACCGCATGTACCTCGACACCATGCAATCGATCTTCAGCAACACCACTAAGGTGATGGTCGACGCCAAGTCGGGTTCCAACCTGCTGTACCTGCCGCTCGACAAGCTGGTGGCCCAGGTGGCCGCGAACGACGCGAATGTCGGCCGTGCGCACTCGGGTCCGGTGCAGCCGCAGACCACGCAGGAAACCTCGTCGACTTCGCAGGAAGTCATGCAAAACATCGAAGCGGTGCGCCAGCGCGACTCGCGCAGCCGCGATACTTCACGTGACAGGGAGAGCCGTTGATGAGCCGCCTCGTAACCATTTTCGTGGCGGGCTTCATTGCCCTGATGCTGCTGTCCTCGACCGTGTTCGTGGTCGACCAGCGCCGCTTCGCGATCGTCTTCGCCCTCGGTGAAGTGCGTGAAGTGATCGCCGAGCCGGGCCTGCACTTCAAGCTGCCGCCGCCGTTCCAGAACGTGATCTACCTGGACAAGCGCATCCTGACCCTGGATACGCCGGATGCCGACCGCTTCATCACGTCCGAGAAGAAGAACATCCTGGTCGACGCTTTCGTGAAATGGCGCATCGTCGAGCCGCGCCTGTACTACGTCAGCTTCAACGGCGACGAGCGCGCCGCGCGCAACCGCATGTCGCAGATCGTCAAGGCGGCCCTGAACGACGAGATCACCAAGCGCACCGTGCGCGACGTGATTTCCGGCGAACGCGGCCGCGTGATGGATGCGGTGCGCGACAAGGTCGTGGCCGAGGCCAAGCAGATCGGCGTCGGCATCGTCGACGTGCGCCTCAAGCGCGTGGACTACATCGACCAGATCAACAACTCGGTGTACGACCGCATGCGCGCCGAGCGGGTGCGCGTGGCCAATGAATTACGTTCGACCGGTTCGGCCGAAAGCGAAAAGATCCGCGCCGATGCAGACCGCCAGCGCACCGTGATTTTGGCCGAAGCCTTCCGCGAAGCCGAGAAGATCAAGGGCGAGGGCGATGCGAAAGCCTCGGCGATTTATTCCGAAGCGTTTGGCAAGAACCCGGAGTTTTACAAGTTCTACCGTTCGCTCGAAGCTTATCGCGCCAGCTTCAAGGCGCAGGGTGATGTGATGGTGATCGATTCGAATTCGGAGTACTTCAAGTATTTCAAGAATCCGGGTAGCAAATAAGCCGGAGCCTTCCAGAAAACGCCGCGTACTCCGCGGCGTTTTTTTATTCGTGGCCGCGGCATTTTGATATCGGCTCCCGTACGGTGGGCACTCCGTGCCCACGCGGAACGATGCGTCAACGCGGCATCATTGCATCCGTCGGCGGCTGAGCCTAAATAGCGGCTTCAGGAGCGTCAACGCGACGCACGCATTCGCGTGGGCACGGGGTGCCCACCGTACGGTCGGCGTTCCCATCCGGTTCGTCCGCCAACGGATCACCGCCTCGACAAGCTCACGGAGCAACATCAACCGCCAGCCCCGCCGCATTTTCGGGTAAAATTGCCGATTCGGCGCTGACTTCGCACGTTCGATCGCGCCTTATTGCCTCATTCTTAACAATCCACTAGCTGTTGCCCATGCCGAACTGGCTTCTGCCCGAGAATATCGCCGACGTCTTGCCGTCCGAAGCGCGCAAGATCGAAGATCTGCGCCGCACGATGCTCGACACCTTCCGCCTGTACGGCTACGAGCTGGTGATGCCGCCGATGCTCGAATACGTCGAGTCGCTGCTCGCCGGCGCCGGCCAGGACACCGACCTGCGCACCTTCAAGCTGATCGACCAGTTGTCCGGCCGCCTGCTCGGCCTGCGCGCCGACATGACGACGCAAGTCGCCCGCATCGACGCCCACCTGCTAAACCGTAACTCCGTTACCCGCCTGTGCTATGCCGGCAGCGTGCTGCACACCCGCCCGTCGGGCCTGCACGCCACGCGCGAGCCGATCCAGATCGGCGCCGAGATCTACGGCCACGCCGGCCTGGAAGCCGACGCCGAGATCCAGGAGCTGGCGTTGTGCTCGGTCGCGCTGGCCGGTTTTACCGAGGTGCGCCTCGACATGGCCCACGTCGGCGTGCTGCGCGCGCTCCTGAATGAAGACGCGGCAGCCAAGAAAGACGAAGCTCAGATCACCGCGCTGCTGCGCGCGAAAGACGTGCCCGGCCTGGCCGAGCTGACCCGCGCCTACGCACCCGCTACCCGCGACGCACTGCTCGCGCTGCCGAACCTGTACGGTGACGTCGAGGTGCTGGCGCGCGCGAAGGACGTGCTGCCGGCGCTGCCCGGCATCACCCGCGCCCTGGCTGAACTGGCGGCGCTGGCCGCCGGCGCCATCGGCCGCGCCGAGGTCGCGATCGACCTGGCCGACCTGCGCGGCTACCAGTACGAAAGTGGCGCCATGTTCGCCCTCTACGTGCCGGGCCTGCCGAACGCCGTGGCGCGCGGCGGCCGTTACGACCACGTGGGCGAAGCCTTCGGCCGCGCACGTCCGGCCACCGGCTTCTCGCTCGATCTGCGCGAGCTGGCGCGCTTGCTGCCGACGGCCGAGCGCAAGCATTCGATCCGCGCCCCCTGGGGCAACGCGCCGGAGCTGCGCGAAAAAATCGCTGACCTGCGCAAGGCAGGCGAAGTCGTGATCCAGTCCATGCCGGGTCACGATAATGTTCAGGACGAGTTCGAGTGCGACCGCGTGCTCGTCCTCGAAGATGGAAATTGGATTCTCAAAAACTTAGGTTAAGTGATGTCAAATACTACCGTGGCAAAGAACGTCGTCGTCATCGGCACCCAGTGGGGCGATGAAGGCAAGGGCAAAATCGTCGACTGGCTGACCGACCATGCGGCCGGCGTCGTTCGTTTCCAGGGCGGCCATAACGCCGGCCATACCCTGGTCATCAAGGGCCAGAAAACCGCACTGCAGCTGATCCCGTCGGGCATCATGCGCGAAGGCGTGGCCTGCTACATCGGCAACGGCGTCGTCGTGTCGGTGCCGGACGTGATGCGCGAAATCGACAAGCTGGAAGCCGCCGGCCTCGAAGTCGCCTCGCGCCTGAAAATCTCGGAAGCTTGCCCGGTCATCCTGCCTTACCACGTCGCCATCGACAAGGCACGCGAAGCCAAGCGCGGCGAGAACAAGATCGGCACCACCGGCAAGGGCATCGGCCCGGCCTACGAAGACAAGGTCGCGCGCCGCGCGATCCGCATCGCCGACATGCTCAACGAAGAGCGCTTCGCCGAGAAGCTGAAGGAAAACCTGGAATACCACAACTTCGTGCTGGTGAACTACCTGGGCGGCGAAGCGATCGACTTCCAGAAGACCTTCGACGACGCGATGGCCCTGGTGCCGCGCCTGCGTCCGATGGTCGGCGACGTGTCGTCGGCACTGTATGCGGCGCACAAGGCCGGCGGCCACCTGCTGTTCGAAGGCGCGCAAGGCTCGCTGCTCGACGTCGACCACGGCACCTATCCGTTCGTCACCTCGTCGAACTGCGTGGCCGGCAACGCCGCCGCCGGCGCCGGCGTCGGTCCTGGCATGCTGCATTACATCATGGGCATCACCAAGGCCTACACCACCCGCGTCGGTTCGGGCCCGTTCCCGTCGGAACTGTCGACCGCAGAAGGCGTGGGCGAGCACCTGTCGCGCGTGGGCCACGAGTTCGGCACCGTGACCGGCCGTGCGCGCCGCTGCGGCTGGTTCGACGCCGCGCTGCTGCGCCGCTCGGTCCAGATCAACGGCGTGTCGGGCATGTGCCTGACCAAGCTGGACGTGCTGGACGGCATCGAGTCGCTGAAGCTGTGCACCGGCTACAAGATCAACGGCCGCGACGTCGACATCTTCCCGGTCGGCGCCGAAGAAGCCGCCCTGTGCGAGCCGGTCTACGAAGAAATGCCGGGCTGGACCGAATCGACCGTCGGCGCGAAATCGATGGACGAGCTGCCGGCGAACGCCCGCGCCTACATCAAGCGCATCGAAGAACTGGTCGGCATCCCGGTCGACATGGTCTCGACCGGTCCGGACCGCGAAGAAACCATCGTCCTGCGCCACCCGTTCGCTTCGTAAGCACCAATATAAAAATAGGAATGACTGAAAAATGAATACTCCTGCATCGACCGACAAGGACCTGTGGGTCTCCTGGGACGAGTACAACCGCCTGGTCGAGCGCCTGGCCCTGAAAGTCTATGAATCGAACTGGAAGTTCGACATGGTGCTGTGCCTGGCGCGCGGCGGCGTGCGTCCGGGCGACGTGATCTCGCGCATCTTCGACGTGCCGCTGGCGATCCTGTCGACCAGCTCGTACCGCGAAGAAGCGGGCACCAAGCAGGGCAACCTGGACATCGCCAAGTACATGACGATGACCAAGGGCCCGCTGCAAGGCAAGATCCTGCTGGTCGACGACCTGGCCGACTCCGGCGTCACCCTGCAGAAAGTGCGCCAGCACCTGACCGACAACTACGCAGACGTCACCGAAGTGAAGTCGGCCGTGATCTGGGTAAAAGGCACCTCGGCCTTCAAGCCGGACTACCACCTGGAAGACCTGCCGCACAACCCGTGGATCCACCAGCCGTTCGAAGACTACGACGGCCTGCGTCCGCACCAGCTGTCGGCATGGCTGAAGAAGTTCGAAAAATAATCGCAGCGCGCGGCCCTTGGGCCGCCATGTCATCGCGCATGACGGAAAGCCAGGGTGTCGCAGGATGCCCTGGCTTTTTTCTTGTCTCACTCGTTACCGCACGTTATCAAGGTAACACCCTCGGTGCAGATCGGTTAAGATTGTTACGAAAGCCTCGACCGCGTCACCCGGAACGTCACAAACAATAAAAAACATGACCCAGAGCTTCTTCCAGACCTTCATCCTCCTCATTCTCGTCACTGACCCGTTCGGCAACGTTCCCTTGTTCGCCACCGCCCTGAAGGACACGCCGCTGCACCGCCGCCCGCGCATCGTGGTGCGCGAATGCGCGATCGCCTTCCTGCTGCTGCTGGTCTTCATGTTCTTCGGCCAGCACTTCCTCGCGGCTCTGCACCTGAGCCCGGTAGCCCTGCGCATCGGCGGCGCCGTGATCCTCCTGATCATCGCCATCCGCATGATCTTCCCGCATCCAGACGGCGTGCTCGGCAAGAGCGAGCACGGCGAGCCCTTTATCGTACCGCTGGCGATTCCCGCCCTGGCCGGCCCTTCGGCGCTGGCCACCGTGCTGCTGTTCAGCGCGGATACGGTCTCGGAAACCATGGTCCACGTGGCGGCCCTGGCGGCCGTGGGCGTGGTGTGGCTGGCGGTGTTCCTGAGCGCCGAACGCCTGCAGCAAAAGCTGGGGCCGCAAGTGATGACCGCCTTCGAGCGCCTGATGGGCCTGATCCTGACCGCGATGTCGGTCGAGATGCTGCTCGGCGGCATACGCGAATTCGTCCAGACCCTATGAGCGACCCACGCACCCCCTTCATGCCCGCCGCCGCGCCGGATCCTGCGGCGGACGCGCACGGCCTGATGTTCCTCAGCGGCGGTGGCGAAACAGGGGCCATGATGCGCGCCCACGACTGGTCGCGTTCGCCGCTCGGCCATCCGTCGGGCTGGCCGCAGGCGCTGCGCACGGTGGTGGCGCTGATGCTCAACTCGAAGTTCCCGATGTTCGTGGCCTGGGGCGAGCAGCTCGGTTTCGTGTACAACGATGCCTATCGCGAGATCCTCGGCGACAAGCACCCGGCCTCGCTGGGCGCGCCGTTCAGGCAGATCTGGGGCGAAATCTGGGGCGACATCGGCCCCATCGTCGAGCGGGCCTTGCAGGGCGAGGGCACCTGGTGGGAAAAGCTGCCGCTCCTGATGAACCGCCACGGCTACGACGAGCAGACCTGGTTCACCTTCTCGTACTCGGCGGTGCGCGACGACAGCGGCGCGGTGGGCGGCGTGTATTGCGCCTGCGTCGAAGCGACCGAGCAGGTGCTGGCCGAGCGCTACCGCCAGGAAGAAAACGAGCGCCTGGTCACCCTGTTCGAACAGGCGCCGGGCATCATCGCCGTACTGCGCGGTCCTCAACATGTGTTTGAGATTACCAACAAAAGTTATCTCGAATTGATCGGACGCGGCAACCTGGTCGGCAAGACGGCGCGCGAAGCCTTGCCCGAGGTCGAAGGGCAGGGCTTCTTCGAGCTGCTCGACCAGGTGTACACCAGCGGCGAGCCTTTCGTCGGCCACAGCGTACCGCTGACGCTGGCGCGTGCGCCGGGCGCGCCGCCCGAACAGCTGTACATCGACTTCGTCTACCAGCCGATCCGCGACCCCTTCGGCACCGTGGTCGGTATCTTCGTGGAAGGCAGCGACGTCACCCCGCGCAAGCAGATCGAAGACGAGCTGCGCGCCGCGAACCGCCAGAAAGACCAGTTCCTGGCGATGCTGGCGCACGAGCTGCGCAACCCACTGGCGCCGATCACCACCGCCGCCCACCTGCTGAAGATGGGGACGCTGGACGCGAAGGGCGTGCGCAACGCCAGCGAGATCATCGCGCGCCAGGCCGAGCACATGACCAGCCTGGTCAACGACTTGCTGGACGTGTCGCGCGTCACCCGTGGCCTGGTCACGCTGGAGAAGGAAGAGCTGGACGTGAACGAGGTCGTGGCCGGGGCCCTCGAGCAGGTGCGCCCGCTGATCGAGGCCAGGCGCCATGCGCTGACGATGGAACTCTCGGGCGAGCCGGTGCAGGTGCTGGGCGACCGCACGCGCCTGGTGCAGGTGCTGTCGAATATCCTGAACAATGCCGCCAAGTACACGCCCTCGGGCGGGCAGATCGCCCTGCGCGTGACGGCCCATGGCGACCGCGTGACGGTGACCGTCACCGACAACGGCATCGGCATCGAGCCCGACGTCCTGCCCTATATTTTCGACCTGTTCACCCAGGCCGAGCGCACCCCGGACCGCTCGCAGGGCGGGCTCGGCATCGGCCTGGCGCTGGTGAAGAGCCTGATCATGCTGCATGGCGGCACGGTCGATGCGCGCGCCGCCGTGGGCGGCGGCAGCGAGTTCGAGATCTGCGTGCCGCGCCTGATGAGCGACGCCGGGGAACCTGCCGCCGCGCCGCCAGAACAGGCGCAGCAGACGCAGCAGCAGGCGCAACTGCGGGTGCTGGTGGTCGACGACAACCGCGACGCCGCCGAGCTGCTCGGCTCGGTGCTGGAAGTGCTGGGGCATGCGGTGTCGGTCGAGTACGACGGCCGCGGCGCCCTGGCACGGGCACGCCGCGAGCGGCCGCAGGTGATGCTGCTCGACATCGGCTTGCCTGATACCGACGGCTATGCGCTGGCGCGCCAGCTGCGCGCCATTCCCGAGATGGACGGCACCGTGCTGGTGGCCCTGACCGGTTATGGCCAGCCCGAAGACCTGCGCCAGGCCGAGGAGGCCGGGTTCGACCACCACCTCGTGAAACCCGCCGACCTCGGCCGGGTAACCGACATCCTGTCCCAGGTGCAAGGGGCGAAACGCTGAGCTTGTGCGAAACCCCCGAGTAGGGAATACTGCCCGCACGGTCGCCCATGCCAGCAGGCAAGACGGCGGCTGACCGAGCAATTGTGCAGACCATCCCTACAAAGGCAATCCACATGACTTCATCCATTCGCGTGCTGGGCCTGGCCCTGGCCCTGTCCGCCAGCGCCCTGGCCGCCGCACCGGCCCTTGCGGCGGCACCCGCAGCGCCTGCAGCTGCCAAGGCCGACACCCCGGCGCCCATGCAGCTGCAAAAGATCGACACCGTTGTCGGCAAGGGCAAACAGGCCGCCAGCGGCAACACCGTGACCGTCAAGTACACCGGCTGGCTGTATTCGCCCAAGTCGCCGAAGGGCCATGGCCCGCAGTTCGACACCTCGGTGGGCGGCGCGCCGTTCACCTTCCCGCTCGGCATGGGCGCGGTCATCAAGGGCTGGGACGAGGGCGTCGTCGGCATGAAGGTCGGCGGCAAGCGTACCCTGATCATCCCGTCGCCATTGGGCTACGGCGCCCGCGGTTCGGGTCCGATTCCACCGAACGCCAACCTGATCTTCGACGTCGAACTGGTCGACGTGAAAGACAGTAAATAAACGCTTCCGGCACTCAATAATGAGTGTCGGAAATTTTTACATTCAGGATACAATTTCGGTATGTTAATTGGCTAACATATTGAATCCATGCATTATTTTCCTTCTGGCATAGTTTCTGCTAAACAGTTTATACACGGTGAGTTGGGACCGTCCGTGATAGAAGATCTAGTCAACTAAAAGGAAAACAAATGCTGAATCGGAATCTGTCGTTCAAGAAAATCGCTGGTGGTATGGTTGCAGCCGGCTTCATGTTTGGCATGGGCTCGGCCCACGCAGGCTCGATCGCCGCTACCCCAGGCTCGGTCGTGACCCCAACCATCACCTCGGGCGCCTTGCCGGACACCCCGGCTGCCCACGTCGATCCGAACACCCCAAACTCGAAGTACTCGGGCGTTGTCAGCATCAACATCCGTTACGACGGCGAATCCTACATCTGCTCGGGCGCCCTGGTGGGCAAGCGCCAGGTGGTCTCGGCCGGCCATTGCGTCGATACCACGGGCAACGGCACCTACGTCGACCTGAAAAAGCCGGGCACCGACGTGCGCGTGCTGTTCAACAGCAACGGCAGCTACAACACCAACCCTGCCGCCAACATCATCACGGCTACCCAGGTCGCCGTGCACAAGGACTACCAGGGCTTCAACAACTGCCCGGACGGTTCGCTCGGTTGCGTGAACGATGACATCGCCGTCATCACCCTGGGCCAGGATGCACCGGACAGCGCCAAGATCTACAAGGTCGCCGTCAACCCGATCAACGCTGGCACCCACATCACCATGGTCGGCTATGGCACCTCGGGCGATGGCACCAACGGCTATTACATCAGCCCATCGTTCTCGGTCAAGCGCAGCGGCGAAAACGTCGTCGACCTGATCGACCTCGACGACGAGCAGGACTTCGAAGGCGGCAACCAGGAAGTCTATTACGCCGACTTCGACGGCGCCGGCCGCGACACCTTCTGCGACCTGTTCGACGTCTGCACCCCGATCCTGGCGAACGATCGCGAATCGGGCATCGGCGGCGGCGACTCGGGCGGCCCATCGTTCGTCGAAATGTACGGCGAGCTGATGCTGGTTGCAAACAACACCTTCAGCGGCCGCTTCACCTCGCTGGGCTACGCCGAAGGCAGCTTCGGCACCTACTTCGGCGGCATCATCATGGGCGGCTACAAGGACTTCCTGTACACCGCAACCGGCGGCAAGATCGCCCTGGTCCCGGAACCAACCAGCGTTGCACTGCTGGGCTTGGGCGCCCTGATGCTGGGTGGCGCAGCACGCCGCCGCAAGCAGAAGTAATCCGGTCCGGCGCTTTGCCGGAACCTGAAGTAATAGCATGAAAGGAGAGCGGCCTGCGGGCCGCTCTTGTTTTTTGGTCGGTACGGCAGGGTATGTTCCTCATTGCATACGTGCGCGGCGGAGTGCAGGGCTCGTTGTATGCTGAAGCCGTTACTTGGCTATACGACAGTACCCATGAGAACTTGGAGAATTGCAATCGAAAAGGCGGCGCTCGACCGCGAATGCAAGGGGGCGCGCGAAAGCGGCGGGCATTGGCACAGCGAGGGACAGCCGGCCCTGTACGCGGCGATGACGGTGGAGCTGGCGGTGCTGGAAAAGTTCGTGCACACCGAGGAGATCGACGAGCAGCCGCTGGTGCTGGTGGCGATCGACTTGCCGGACGATCCCGGGCTGGGGCTGGATGTGAAGGCGGACGATTTGCCGGAGGGCTGGGATGCGCTCGAGGATGGCGGCAGCGCGGCCGCGTTCGGGACGGCCTTCCTGAAGAAGCGGGAATACCTTTACATGCGCGTGCCGTCGGTGATCGTGGGGGAGGGCGTGAATCTCGTGATCAATCCGGCGCACCATGCGTATGAGGGGGTGAAGTTGAGCGTGGCGCGGTCGTTCAGGTTTGATCCGAGGATGTTCAAGCGGTAGCGGGCCTGCGATGGCGCGGCTGATCGGCTGGTGAAAACCGGTGGGTTCGAGAACCCACCCTACGGAAAGCCGGCGTTGTAGGGTGGGTTCTCGAACCCACCGCTTTGATCGCCTGAAATGGCGCAAATGCATTGATAAAAAAAACGGCGCCACCGGCGCCGTTCGTTTTACTTCCCTAGCATCGACACCACGTTGTCCGCCCCCGGCGCCCCGAAGGCCTGCTGCTTGAGCACATGCAACTGGTCGCGCACCTGGGCCGCTTTTTCGAACTCGAGGTTCTTGGCGTGGTCGACCATGAGCTTCTCGAGGCGCTTGATCTCTTTGCTGATCTGCTTCTCGCTCATCGATTCCACCTTGGCCGTCGCCGCATCCTCGTGCACGCCCTCGACCATGGCCTTCTGCGCGGCGTTGCTGTAGACGCCGTCGATCAGTTCCTTGATCTTCTTCTGCACACCCTTCGGCGTGATGCCGTTGGCTTCGTTGAAGGCGATCTGCTTGGCACGGCGGCGTTCGGTTTCGTCGATCGCGCGGCGCATCGAATCGGTCACGTGGTCCGCGTACAAAATCGCCACGCCGTTCAGGTTACGCGCCGCACGGCCGATGGTCTGGATCAGCGAACGCTCGGAACGCAGGAAGCCTTCCTTGTCGGCGTCCAGCACAGCCACCAGCGACACTTCCGGCAAGTCCAGGCCCTCGCGCAGCAGGTTAATCCCGATCAGCACGTCGAAGGTGCCCAGGCGCAAATCGCGCAGGATCTCGACGCGCTCGACGGTCTCGATGTCGCTGTGCAGGTAACGCACCTTGATGCCGTGGTCCGACAGATACTCGGTCAATTGCTCGGCCATGCGCTTGGTCAGCGTGGTCACCAGCACCCGCTCGTCCTTCTTGATGCGGTCGTTGATCTCGCTCATCAGGTCGTCGACCTGGGACAGGGCAGGGCGCACGATCAGCACCGGGTCGACCAGGCCGGTCGGGCGCACCACCTGCTCGACCACGTTGTCGGCATGCGCCTTTTCGTACTCGGCCGGCGTGGCGGACACGAAAATCGTCTGGCGCATCTTGCCTTCGAATTCCTCGAATTTCAGCGGCCGGTTGTCCAGCGCCGACGGCAGGCGGAAGCCGTAGTCGACCAGGTTCGTCTTGCGTGAGCGGTCGCCGTTATACATGGCGGACAATTGCCCCACCAGCACGTGCGACTCGTCCATGAACATGATCGCATCCTTCGGCAGGTAGTCGACCAGGGTCGGCGGCGGCTCGCCCGGCATGGCGCCGGACAGGTGGCGCGAGTAGTTCTCGATGCCCTTCGTGAAACCGATCTCGGCCATCATTTCGAGGTCGAAGCGGGTCCGCTGCTCGAGGCGCTGTTCCTCGATCAGCTTGTTTTGCTGGCGGAATTCTTCCAGGCGGTCCTTCAGCTCGGCCTTGATCGACTCGATCGCACGCAGCACGGTCGAGCGCGGCGTGACGTAGTGCGAACCCGGATACACGGTAAAGCGCGGGATCTTCTGGCGCACGCGGCCGGTGAGCGGATCGAACAACTGCAGCGATTCGATTTCGTCGTCGAACATCTCGACCCGGATCGCGAGTTCCGCGTGTTCCGCCGGGAAGATGTCGATGGTATCGCCGCGCACGCGGAAGGTGCCGCGGCCGAAGTCCATCTCGTTGCGCGAATACTGCATCTGGATCAGGCGCGCGATGATGTCGCGCTGGGCCACTTTATCCTTGTGGCGCAGCGTCAGGATCATCTTGTGGTATTCGTTCGGATTACCGATACCGTAGATCGCCGACACGGTGGCGACGATGATCACGTCGCGCCGTTCCATCAGCGATTTCGTGCACGACAGACGCATCTGCTCGATGTGCTCGTTGATCGACGAGTCCTTTTCGATGAACAGGTCGCGCTGCGGCACGTAGGCTTCGGGCTGGTAGTAATCGTAGTAGGACACGAAATACTCGACCGCGTTCTGCGGGAAGAATTCGCGGAACTCCGAATACAGCTGGGCCGCCAGGGTCTTGTTCGGCGCGAACACGATCGCCGGACGGCCAGCCTTGGCAATCACGTTGGCCATCGTATAGGTTTTGCCGGAACCCGTGACCCCGAGCAGGGTCTGGTACATCAGGCCGTCCTCGATGCCTTCGACCAGGCCTTCGATCGCCGTGGGCTGGTCGCCCGCCGGCGGGAAGGGCTGGTGCAGCTTGAAGGGCGAATTCGGGTAGGTGATCACAGTCGGTTCGGAACCGGCTGCGATGGCGAGGTTACTGGATTTATCTGCCATGTTCTCAGACCTTTGCTAGAATGGGAATTCGCTTGCGGCACTGCAGCATCCGTGCCGCTATCTCTACAACCGCTGCGAACCCACCGACAATTCAGTTTATCACGATGACTTCCACAGCCTCCGCCAGCCTCTTCGGCGCCATCGACATGGCCCCGCGCGACCCCATCCTGGGCATTACCGAAGCATTCAACGCCGACACCAATCCGGCCAAGATCAACCTGGGTGTCGGGGTGTATTACGACGACAATGGCAAGGTGCCTCTGCTGCAGTGCGTGCAACAGGCGGAAGCGAAGTTGATGGAGCAGCAAGCGCCGCGTACCTACCTGCCGATCGACGGCCTGGCTGCGTACGACAAGGCGGTGCAAGAGCTTGTATTTGGGGCCGACAGCGCCGTAATTCAAGAGAAGCGCGCGATTACCGTGCAAGCCATTGGCGGCACCGGCGCCCTGAAAATCGGCGCCGATTTCCTCAAGCGTTTTGCCCCGGAAGCGGAAGTCTTCATCAGCGATCCGAGCTGGGAGAACCACCGCGCGCTGTTCGAGTCGGCCGGTTTCATCGTCAACAACTACACCTATTACGATCCGGCCACCCACGGCGTCGATTTCGACGGCCTGCTGGCCTCGCTGCGCAAGATGGACGCCGGCTCGATCGTCGTCCTGCACGCCTGCTGCCATAACCCGACCGGCGCCGACCTGACGCAGGAGCAATGGGGCCAGGTGATCGCCGCCGTCACCGAAGGCGGCCTGGTTCCCTTCCTCGACATGGCTTACCAGGGCTTTGGCGCAGGCATCGCGGAAGACGGCGCCGTGGTGCGCCGCTTCGTCGAAGCCGGCGGCCCGCTGCTGGTGTCGAACTCGTTCTCGAAGTCGTTCTCGCTGTACGGTGAGCGCGTCGGGGCGTTGTCGGTGGTGGCCTCGTCGTCGGAAGAGGCGGCACGTTTGCTGTCGCAGCTGAAGCGCGTGGTGCGTACCAACTACTCGAACCCGCCGATCCATGGCGGCAAGGTGGTGGCGACCGTGCTGTCCACGCCGGAACTGCGCCAGCTGTGGGAAGAAGAACTCGCCGGCATGCGCGTGCGCATCAAGGCGATGCGTGAGGAGCTGGTGCAAAAGCTGGCCGAGAAGGCGCCGGGCCGCGACTTCGGTTTCGTGCGCGAACAGGTGGGCATGTTCTCGTACTCGGGGCTGACCAAGGAGCAGGTCGGCAAGCTGCGCGAGGAATCGATCTACGCCGTGGACACCGGCCGCATCTGCGTTGCCGCGCTGAATTCGAAGAATATCGATCTCGTCGTTGACGCAATCGCCAAAGTCCTCTAAAATCTTGACTCTTCGGACTTGAAAGCAGCTTGGTTTGAGTTGAAGAGCAGTACAATTCCCTGATAGCTCAGTCGGTAGAGCGACGGACTGTTAATCCGCAGGTCCCTGGTTCGAGTCCAGGTCGGGGAGCCAGAATATGAGAAGGAGTGTCGAGTGATCGGCACTCCTTTTTTGTTTGTGTCGAGCTATTTTGCTTCTAGCCCGCAAATTCAACCGTACGGTGGGCACCCCGTGCCCACGCGGAAGTTTGCGTCATGTTGGCATATGCCCGGTCGTGAGCGATGCGTTTCGACTGCGCCTCAAGAGCGTTCCGGTAACGCATCGGTTTCGATCTTTTCGTGAGCTAACTCTGCGCGGATTTCCGCGTGGGCACGGGGTGCCCACCGTACGGTTGCAGCCGCAGGCCTGATGTAATGGAGCCGATGCTTCGTCGCCCCCGCACGATTCGATTTGCAGCCCTTTGCGGAATGCTGCTGAGCAGTTATAATTCGATCCATCAATTCCCTGATAGCTCAGTCGGTAGAGCGACGGACTGTTAATCCGCAGGTCCCTGGTTCGAGTCCAGGTCGGGGAGCCAGAATACGAAGAAGGCCGCATCGTTCGATGCGGCCTTTTTCATTTCCAGTCCTATGCGAAACCGATTGCGGCATCGCCGGAGTCATTCCTGATGGTAAAGAGTACTTACGGTTGGCTGTCGAGCGCCACAGCGCCGGCTAGTGCGGCATTCCCCGGCTTCTTGCGCAGCACGGTTTCCAGCATGACGAACAGTGCGGCGGGAAGTGCCAGCACCAGGCCGAACATAATGCCCGGTGCGCCCAGGATTTTCAGCCAGTCGGCCTTGAGTGCGGTGTCGAGCGCGCTGATGATGAGGGAAAGCAGTAGCAGGATCGTCGCCGCCATACCGATGCGCGTTGCGTGCAGCATGACCATGACGCGCCTGTGGCACATGTCGATATCTGTCCTGATGATTTCGCGGCGCTTTCCTTGCGTGCTCGTACGTAGGGTGTCGACCAGGCCGCGGTAGCGCGCGCGGGCGGCGCAATAGCGCTGTTCGAGCATGTGCTGGAGCAACCATGCGGCAAACGCCAGCGCCGCCGCTGGTCCCACCGCTTCCATTATTTTCTTCCACTTGAAGTCCACGTTCCCACCCTGTCGCTATCCTGTTATCGGTCACGACTATTACATCGCATGTGGAACGTGCCGGATATCAGGATTGCGCCTACAAGCTTGTCGGCCTGCGCGCACTAGCGCAATCGGACTCCGTGCGCTTGAGATGTATGTCCAGGCCGGGTGGGGCGGCCGGCTCCAGTGTTGCCGGGGCCGGACAGGATGAACAGGGCGCCGCGGATGCGCCCTGGTTCTTACTTCTTGCTGCTGACCGGCTTGACCTTGCCCGCCGCCTCGCGTGCGCGTTCGCGCGCCGTGTCGATGTCGCCCGCCGTGGCCAGCGCCACGCCCATGCGCCGCCGCGCAAACGATTCCGGCTTGCCGAACAGGCGCACGTCGGCGCCCGCCACACGCAGCGCGTCCGCCACGCCTTCGAAGGCGATGCCTTTTTCGTCGAGCTGGCCGTAAATGACGGCCGAGGCGCCCGGTGCGCGCAGGGTGGTGTCGACCGGCAGCCCCAGCACCGCCTTGGCATGCAGCTCGAACTCGCTCTGCACTTGCGTCGCCATGGTCACCATGCCGGTGTCGTGCGGGCGCGGGCTCACTTCCGAGAACCACACCATGTCGCCCTTCACGAACAGCTCGACGCCGAACACGCCCAGGCCGCCGAGGTTGCCCGTGACCTTCGCCGCGATCTCGCGCGAACGCGCCAGTGCCAGCGCGCTCATCGGATGCGGCTGCCAGGATTCGACATAGTCGCCCTGCACCTGCTTGTGGCCGATCGGTTCGCAAAACGCCGTCTCGATCTGACCATCGGCGCCAAGCGAACGCACCGTCAGCAGGGTGATCTCGTAATCGAAGTCGATGAAGCCTTCGGCGATCACGCGGCCGCTGTCGACCCGGCCGCCGGCGGCGGCATAGTCCCAGGCGGCGCGCACGTCGCCCGCGCTGTCGAGTTTCGACTGGCCCTTGCCCGACGAAGACATCACCGGCTTCACCACGCAGGGGAAGCCGACGGCGGCGCAGGCCGTTTCCAGCTCGGCCAGGCTGCTGGCGAAGCGGTAGGGCGAGGTGGCCAGGCCCAGCTCCTCGGCGGCGAGGCGGCGGATGCCTTCGCGGTTCATGGTCAGCTGGGCGGCGCGCGCGGTCGGGATGCAGGTGATGGCGCCGGCCGCTTCGAGTTCGGCCAGTTTGTCGGTAGCGATTGCCTCGATCTCGGGGATCACGAGGTCGGGCTGCTCTTGCGCGATGAGGGCGGCCAGGGCGTCGCCGTCCGTCATGTCGATCACGTGGGCGCGGTGCGCGACCTGGTGGCCGGGCGCGTTCGGGTAGCGGTCGACCGCGATGACTTCGACGCCGAGGCGCTGCAGCGCGATGATCACTTCCTTGCCGAGTTCGCCGGAGCCGAGCAGCATCACGCGCGTGGCGGAAGGAGAGAGGGGAGTGCCGAGAATGCGGGAAGTCGTCATGGTTTTGTATTGAAGAGCTGGCGCCGGTGGCCAAGGTGGTGGGACTATAGCAAAGGTCCGTGCGCAGGGCGCAAACCGGGCAAGATTGGAATATTCGTACGGGACTGGTCAAACTGGAAATGGCCGGCTATAATATTGCCTCGATTCCCTGATAGCTCAGTCGGTAGAGCGACGGACTGTTAATCCGCAGGTCCCTGGTTCGAGTCCAGGTCGGGGAGCCAGAATAATGAAGAGGCCGCATCGAAAGATGCGGCCTTTTTCGTTTG
This sequence comes from Massilia sp. IC2-278, assembly GCF_020708045.1. GTDB lineage: Bacteria > Pseudomonadota > Gammaproteobacteria > Burkholderiales > Burkholderiaceae_D > Telluria. The sequence continues at coordinate 100,931 of NZ_JAJFES010000010.1, read as the reverse complement.
CGCCTGCCGAATCGGCCGCTCGTCTGCGAGGGCATGGAAAGACTGCTACGATCATCCTTTCTACCGAAGGGATGCACCACATGACACGCAGTTTCAAGATCGCCGCCATCGCCGGCGACGGTATCGGCAAGGAAGTCCTGCCGGAAGGCCTGAAAGTCCTGGAAGCGGCTGCGCAGCGCTTCGGCATCACGCTCGAATTCACGCAGTTCGAATGGGCCAGCTGCGACTACTACCTGCAGACCGGCGACATGATGCCGCCCGACTGGAAGGAGCAGTTATCAAGCATGGACGCGATCTATTTCGGCGCGGTGGGCTGGCCGGCCACGGTGCCCGACCATATTTCGCTCTGGGGTTCGCTGCTGAAGTTCCGCCGCGAATTCGACCAGTACATCAACCTGCGCCCGGTGCGTTTGTTCGAGGGCGTGCCTTGCCCGCTGGCGAACCGGAAGCCGGGCGACATCGACTTTTATGTGGTGCGCGAAAACACCGAGGGCGAGTACACCAACCTGGGCGGCATCATGTTCCCGGGCACCGAGCGCGAAGTGGTGATCCAGGAATCGGTGTTCAGCCGCCACGGCGCCGACCGCGTGCTGAAATATGCCTACGAACTGGCGCAGTCGCGCGCACGCAAGCACCTGACGGTGGCGACCAAATCGAACGGCATCGCGATCAGCATGCCCTGGTGGGACGGGCGCGCCGATGCGGTGGGTGCGGCCTACCCGGAGGTTACGGTCGACAAGCAGCACATCGACATCCTCACCGCGCGCTTCGTGCTGCAGCCGCAGCGCTTCGACGTGGTGGTGGCCTCGAACCTGTTCGGCGACATCCTGTCGGACCTGGGGCCGGCCTGTACCGGCACCATCGGTCTTGCGCCGTCGGGCAACCTGAATCCGGAGCGCACCTTCCCGTCGCTGTTCGAGCCGGTGCACGGCTCGGCGCCGGATATCGCGGGCAAGGGGATTGCGAATCCGATCGCGATGATCTGGTCGGGGGCGATGATGCTGGGCTTCCTGGCCGATGGGCCGGATGCGCCGGCGGGCTTGCGCGAGGCGCACGATGCGATTGTCGGGGCGATCGAGGAGGTGCTGCGTAGCGGGCCGCGGACTGGGGATTTGGGTGGCGAGGCGACCACCGTTGAAGTGGGTGACGCAATCGCCAAACTGGTAGCGTGATTTTCGTAGGGTGGGCACTTGTGCCCACGCGGTATAGCACCGTTGCGGGTCGAATCGCAATACGGAGCCGCGCGGTGCGCATCCGTTTTCATAGCCGCATTCCATCATGCGATGAGACCGCGTGGGCACGGGTGCCCACCCTACGTGTTGCGCCATTTCACGCGGTCGGGACTACGGAGTTGGCGCTTTCGTCCCGCGCCAGCGGCGACAACCGGTCGAACCACGGCGCCGCCCCTTCCAGCTGGTGCGCCAGCTGCAGCAGCTGGTCCTCGGCGCCGAACCTCCCCACGAACTGCACCCCCAGCGGCAGCCCGTCGGTGGTCCAGTACAGGGGCACCGACATCGCCGGCGTGCCCGTCAAATTGGCCAGCTGCGTGAACGGCACGAAGCGCAGGCTGTCGCGCGCAAGCCGGTTCACCGTCCCTTCCAGCAAGCCAAGCCGCGCCACGATCCCCAGCACGCCGCTGCGCTCCAATAGCTCGAGTACGATGCGTTCGCCGCGCGGCGGATCGCCCGCGCCATGCCGCAAGGGCGGCGCAGCCAGCGTCGGCGTGAGCAGCATGTCGTAGCGCGCATGGAAGCGCGCCAGGCCGCGTCCGAATGCGTTCCACTGCGCCAGCTGCGCCGTCAGGCGTGCGCCGGATACCGCGCTGCCCAGCGCCGCCAGCAAGCGGCTCATCAGCTCCACGTCGCGCGCCCTGGCCCCGAGTGCACGGGCGCGCGCCACCATTGCCGGCACCTGGCCGAGATACACGTGCAGGTAGCTTTGCGCCAGCGCCTGTCCGTCGATCTCGGGTGCGGCTTCCTCGACCTCGTGCCCGAGCCCGCGCAGCAGCTGCACGGCGCGCCGCACGGCCGCCACCGCTTCCGGGTGGACCGGCGTGCCGATCGGCGACGCGGTGCTGAAGCCGATCCGCAGCTTGCCCGGATCGCGCCGCATCAGCTCGACGTACGATCCCGCCGGCGGCGCGATGACGAAGGGATCGCCCGGCTCGGCGCCCTGCAGGATGTCGAGCGCCAGCGCCGAGTCGCGTACGCTGCGCGAGAGCACGCCTTCGCTCGACGCGCCGAACCAGACTTCGCCGATCGCCGGCCCGCTCGAGACCCGCCCACGCGATGGCCGCAGCCCGAACAGGCCGCAGCAGGCGGCCGGGATGCGGATCGAGCCGCCGCCGTCGTTGCCGGCCGCCATGGGCACGATGCCTGCCGCCACGGCCGCCGCCGCGCCGCCGCTCGATCCGCCCGGCGTGCGCTCCAGGTTCCAGGGATTGCTGCTGCGTCCATGGAGCTGCGAATCGGTAACCGCCTTCAGTGCGAACTCGGGCAGGTTGGTCTTGCCGAACACGACCAGGCCGGCCTCGAGGTAGCGCCGCACCACGGCCGCGTGCTCGGCCGGCACGTCGTTGCGCATCGCACGGCTGCCGGAGCTGGTCGGCACGCCGGCATAGTCCTGCACGCCATCCTTGATCAGGAAGGGCACGCCCGCCAGTGGTCCGCCGAGGGGACGCGCCAGCTGGGCGCGCGCCTGCGTTTCCATGATGCGGCAGACGGCGTTGATGCGGCCGTGTACTTCGGCGTTGCGATCGAGCGCCAGGCGCAGCAGTTCATCGGGGCTGACCTCGCGGCGGGCCACAGCCTGGGCCAGCGCGCTGGCATCGAACTGGACGTATTCGGTGAAATTCATGGACAGTTCCTCAAGGGTTCTATCCATTATGCAATAAATTCGTCAAATTTATTGTCAGAGCTAGTACAAAAGGCGATATCTCACTTGCGCTTCTTGGCGTTCGATGTAAAGGTACGTGTATAGAACTCAGGCGGCTTGCGCGCGACCCACTCGATGAAGGCGCGGATCTCCTCATGGCCGCGCAAGGCATCCCAGGTATGGTAGCTGCGCAGCAGCTCGCGCTCGGTAAAGGCCGAGTGGATTTTCCGATGGCAGATCTTATGGATCGGGAACTGTTCCTTGCCCTTCAGGCTCTTCGGCACGAGGTGATGACGGTCGATGTTGACCGTGCCCAGTTCGCGGCCGCATAGAGGACATAAAGGGCATACCGGCTCTGTCATGCGCTCTCCGAAATGCAAAAAAACATAGTCAATACAATGTATTGGCGAAAAAGCCGCACACAAGGGTGCGGCGCACAATTGTCGATTTTGATGAGCCGGGGCAGGCCCCTTGGTGTAAAATTAACCCTTCAAGAAAAGCAATAAGAAAACAGGACCCTGAAAGCAGATAAGGTCGTACGGATGATTGAAGACGAAACCAGTAGCTGCTCCATTCTCCTGATCGACGACGAGCCGTTCGCCCAGCAGATCATCGAGCATGGACTGCGTACCTGCGTCAAGCACGTGCTGCGCTACGAGTCGGATGCGCGCCGCGCCGTCGGCCTGGCGGCGGAAATCGGCTGCACCGTGGTGCTGGTCGACCTGCGCATGCCCGAGATCGACGGCTTCGAATTCACGCGCCTGATGCGCGCCAATCCGGAAACCGAACACGTTCCCATCATCCTGCTCTCGTCCGAGGACGATCCCGAAATCAAGGCGCGCGCCTTTGCCGCCGGCGCCAACGACTACATGGTCAAGTGGCCCGACGCGCGCGAGCTGGTGGCGCGCGTGCAGTACCACAGCGCCGCCTGCGTGGCACGGCGCGAGCGCGACCAGGCCTTCGTGTCGCTGCGGCGCAGCCAGGAAGAGCTGGCCGCCAGCCAGATGGCCCTGAACCAGGCGCAGAAGATGGAAGCCATCGGCCAGCTCACCGGCGGCGTCGCCCACGACTTCAACAACGTGCTGCAGATCATCGGCGGCAACCTGCAGCTGCTGAAACTGGTCGGCGGCCTGAACGATGCCGGCCGCACCCGCGTGGAAATGGCGCTGTCCGGCGTCGAGCGCGGCGCCAAATTGTCTTCGCACCTGCTGGCATTCGCGCGGCGCCAGCCGCTGCAGGCGGTGGTGCTCAATCCCGGCCATTTGCTGCGCGAGATGGACGACATGATGCGCCGCGTGATCGGCCCCGGCGCGCGCATCGTCACCGAGATCGACGCCGCGCTGGGCAGCACCCTGGCCGACCCGAACCAGCTCAATAACGTATTGCTGAACCTGGCCATCAATGCGCGCGACGCAATGGACGGCAACGGCACGCTCACCATCCGCGCCCTCAACGTGCGCACCGACGGCGGCGTGCCGCCCGAGGTGCCGGGCGGCGACTACGTGATGATCGAGATCGCCGACACCGGCAAGGGCATGCCGCCCGAGGTGCTGCAGCGCGCCTTCGAACCCTTCTTCACCACCAAGCCGGTGGGGCAGGGTACGGGCCTGGGGCTGTCGATGGCCTATGGTTTCGTGAAGCAGTCGGGCGGCGAGATCCTGATGCGCAGCGAAATCGGCCAGGGCACCAGCGTGCGCATCTACCTGCCACGCAGCAAGACCGACGCGGTGGCCGCCACCCCGTCCGAACACCAGCCGCTATGCGGCGGGCTGGAAACCATCCTGGTGGTGGAAGACGAGGCCGACGTGCGCAGTTCCACCTGCGCCATCCTTTCCGCGCTCGGCTACGACGTGCTGGAGGCAGGCGATGCCGCCGCGGCGGTGGCGCTGATCGAAACCGGGCGCCACATCGACCTGGTGTTTTCCGATGTGATCATGCCGGGACCGGTGAGCAGCCTGCAGCTGGGCGAGGTACTGCGCCGCCACCTGCCGGACGCGCAGATCTTGTATACCTCGGGTTATGCGGAAGGGGTGCTGGCGCACGAGGGGAAGCTGAACGCTTCGGTGCACCTGTTGCAGAAACCGTACCATCCGGACGCGCTCAGCGCGCGCATCCGTCATTTGCTGCGCCGTAATCCAGGTCACGGCGCGGGCAGGAGCGCCGGCGCAGTCGCCGCCGGCGCACGGGCTTCCTGAGCAGCCCGGCTCAGGCCGGACGCACGTAGCGGTGCGAGCCCGGTGGCGGTTCGTTCAGCACCGCCCAGAAAATCCCCAGGTCGGCGATCGCGCGCACGAATTCCTTGAAGTCGACCGGCTTCACCACGTAGGCGTTCACGCCCAGTTCGTAGCTGCGCACCAGGTCCTGTTCTTCTTTCGACGAGGTCAGCATCACGACCGGCATGCTTTTCAGCGAGCCGGTCTTGCGGATCTCGGCCAGCACTTCCAGGCCGTCGACCTTCGGCAACTTCAGGTCGAGCAGGGTGACGGCCGGGTTGCCTTCGGGGCGCTCGGCGAATTCGCCGCGGCGCAGCAGGTAGTCGAGCGCCTCGGCGCCATCGCGCACCACCACGACTTCGTTGGCGAGCTGGCTTTTCGCCAGCGCCACCAGGGTCAGTTCGAGGTCGTGTGGATTGTCTTCGACCAGCAGGATGGGTTTTAGCATGATGGAATGTCTTTAAGGTAATGCAAGTTTGCGCGGGATACTGAAGGAGAAAGTGGCGCCCTGTCCCTGGATCGACTCGGCCCAGGCGCGGCCGCCGTGGCGCTCGACGATGCGGCGCACGTTGGCCAGGCCGATGCCGGTGCCCTGGAAGTCTTCCATGCGGTGCAGGCGCTGGAACACGCCGAACAGCTTGTGCACGTAGTCCATGTTGAAGCCGGCGCCGTTGTCGGCCACGTGGAACACGGTCTCGACGGCATCCTGCTCGGCCCAGATGCGGATCACGGCCGGGTCGCGCCCGCCGGTGAATTTCACCGCATTCGACAGCAGGTTGAGCATAGCCAGGTGCAGGAAGGTGGGATCGGCGACGATGCGCGGCAGAGGCTTGATCTGCCAGTCGATGTTGCGGCCCTGCAGGTCGGGACCGAGCTTGTCGATGCAGGACGTCACCAGGTGCGACATGTCGACTTCCACCGGACGCAGGGCCGCGCGGCCCATCTGCGAAAAGCTCAGCAGGTCGTCGACCAGCTTGCCGGCCAGGCGGGCCGACTCCTTGATGTTGGTGAGGAAGCGCTGGCGCAGTGTCTGGTCTTCGCTGCCGCTCGATTCGAGCAGCAGGTCGGAGAAGCCGACGATGTGGCGCAGCGGGGCGCGCAGGTCGTGCGACACCGAGTAGGAAAACGCTTCGAGTTCCTTGTTGGCGCGGCCCAGTTCCTCGGCCAGTTCGGCCATCTGTTCGGCGCGCTCGAGGGCAATGCCGAGCAGGGCGCTGCGGAATTCGCTGGTGAGTTCGACTTCGGCCACGTGCCAGGGCAGGCTGACGCCGTGGATTTCCTCGCGCCAGGCGTCGAAGCTGAGGCGCGGGCTGAGCTGGGTCGGCACGTCCGAGGGGTCGGTGTCCTTGCCGCGCGGATTGCCGGCCCATTCGATGGTGTGCACCCGCTCGGGGCGGAACCACAGCAGGTAATGCCTGTGCACGCGCGAGATCGGCATCGCCAGCAGGCCGGCGGCATTGCGCTCCAGGCCCGTGGCGGCGGGGCAGACCGTCCCCAGGGCGTCGCTCTGGAAGACCTCAGCGCCGTGGCCCTGCTGTTCGAGCCAGGCGACGATGGCGTCGATGGCTTCGTCGTCGGGCGTGTCGCCATAGGTCAGCACGCGCTCGTTGGCCACGATGGCGACCCCGCCGGCGCGCGCAAAGCGCAGCAGCTCGGGGAAGACGCCGCGCATGTTGTCGGTGATGTCGGCGCCCTTGGTGAGGTTGCCGAGCATTTCCACCATCATGCGCCGCACTTCGAGGCGGAAGGTCAGTTCCGCGGCGTCTTCGCGCGACTCGATGCACAGCGCCAGCACCTGGCCCAGCTGTTCGCAGGCGGTGCGCTTTTCGAATTCGAGCGGGGCCGGGCCGGCGTTGTGGCAGGAGATCAGGCCCCAGAGCTTGCCCTTGACGATGAGCGAGACCGACATCGAGGCCAGGGTGCCCATGTTGCGCATGTATTGCAGGTGCACCGGCGAAACGCTGCGCAGGGCCGCGAACGACAGGTCGTTCGGCGCGCCGGTCACGGGATTATGTTCCGGCACCAGCGGCGCCGGAACGTAGTTGGCGTCCTGGATCAGGCGGATGTGCTGCAGCGTGTACAGGTCGCGCGCCTGGGCCGGGATGTCCGAGGCCGGAAAACGCTGGCCCATATAGGACACGTAATCGTCTTCCTTCGATTCGGCCATGACGTGGCCGTGGCCGTCGGGGTCGAACTGGTAGACCATCACGCGGCCGTAGCCGGTGACGCTGCGCACGTGGTGGGCCGCCAGCGTCGCCAGCGATTCGACCGAGGCCTTGTCGTTGACGTTCAGCAGGAAGTCGCCGAGCAGCGGATACAGTTCCCGAAAGCCGGCCGGCGCGTCGCGCTCGACGGCCTCGAATTCGACGATGAGCACGCTGTCCCAGGCATGGGCCAGGACGTCGAGGTGCTGGCCGTTGGCGGCGGTGACGGTGCCGAGGTAGAAGGGCCGGTTGCCGAGCTTGCCGCCTTCGAGCGATGGCGCAAGGCGGGAGGCGGCGGTCTCGCCGATCACCTCAGGCAGCGGGCGTTCGATGGCGGCATCGGCCTCGATGCCGAGCCAGCGGCCGAGGTTGGCGCTGGCCTGCAGCACGGTCAGCTGCGGCGACAGGGTCAGCAGGAAGCCGTGCGGCTGGATGCTGCCGGGCGTGCGAATCGGTTCCTTGTCGCAGCTGGACAGGTCGAGCGGTACGGTGGGTCCTGAAGTCATGTGTGGGCCTGAGATCGATGCGAGCCAGGCACGGCTGGGTTACGGAACCGACATTTTAGCCTGAAAGACATGCAGAAAGGCGAAAGAAGGCGCCGCTTTCCCGCGAAATAAGGCAGCTGGAAACGCTGCGGGAACGATCTGCAAAACGATCGAGCCAAATCGGTATTGACGAGCTGGAGAGGCGGGCGGCGCGGCAGAGCAGGTTCGCGTGGCCGCAGGGTGGAAGTTGGAGTTATCATAAGACGTTTACTATCCTGCTTCCTGCGCCGCGCTCTGCCACCGTCCATGAATAATAGAATTTCCATTAGGCACGATCTGACCGACGAACAGCGTTTCCAGTACCTGATTTCCGGCATCCGCGACTACGCGATCTACATGCTCGACACCGACGGCCACGTCAGCAGCTGGAACAGCGGCGCGCGCCGCTTCAAGGGCTACGAGGCGCCGGAGATCCTGGGCCAGCATTTCTCGCGGTTCTACACGCCTGAAGACCAGGAAAGCGGCCTGCCGGCGCGCGCCCTGGCCACCGCGCTGGGCGAAGGCAAGTACGAGGCCGAGGGCTGGCGCGTGCGCCAGGACGGTACCCGCTTCTGGGCCAGCGTGATCATCGACCCGATCTACGACGAGCAGGGCGCCTTGCTCGGTTATGCCAAGATCACGCGCGACATCACCGAAAAGAAAAAGGCGCAGGATGCGCTGCGCGCCAGCGAAGAGCGCTTCCGCCTGTTGGTGCAGGGCGTGTCGGACTACGCGATCTACATGCTCTCGCCCGAGGGCGTGGTCAGCAACTGGAACGTGGGCGCCCAGCGCATCAAGGGCTATTCAGAGCAGGAAATCGTCGGCCAGCATTTCTCGCGCTTCTATACCGAGCCCGACCGCGCCAGCGGCCTGCCGGCGCGCGCCCTCGGCACCGCGGTGCGCGAAGGCCGCTACGAGGCCGAGGGCTGGCGCCAGCGCAAGGACGGCACCAGTTTCTGGGCCCACGTGATCATCGACGCCATCCACGACGAGTCGGGCGAACTGATCGGCTTTGCCAAGGTCACGCGCGACCTCACCGAAAAGAAGGCGGCGGCCGACGCCCTGGCCGAGGCGAACGCGGCCCTGTTCCAGGCCCAGAAGATGGAGTCGATCGGCCAGCTTACCGGCGGCATCGCCCACGACTTCAACAACCTGCTCTCGGTATTGTCCAGCGGCCTCGAGGTGCTGACCCTGCGCGGCGGGGTGAGCGACGTGAAGACCCTCGACAGCATGCGCCGCGCCATCGACCGCGGCGCCACGCTGACCCAGCAATTGCTGGCCTTTGCGCGCCAGCAGCCGCTGCAGCCGGAAACCCACAGCGTCAACCGCCTGGTGTCGGGCTTCGAGTCGGTGCTGCGGCGCGCCGTGCACGCGGCCATCGACTTCGAGGTGCACCTGGAGCCGGAGATCCGCTCCACCGTGATCGACAGCGCGCGCTTCGAGTCGGCCCTGCTGAACCTGGTGGTGAATGCACGCGACGCCATGCCCGAGGGCGGGCGCATCCGCATCGAGACCGCCAACGTGGAGTTGAAGGAGCGCGAGATCAACGGCCTGGCGCCGGGCAGCTACGTGCAGGTGACGGTGTCCGACACCGGCACCGGCATGTCGCCGGAAACCGCGCAGCGCGCATTCGAGCCTTTCTACACCACGAAGGAGGTGGGCAAGGGCACCGGACTCGGGCTGTCGCAGGTGTACGGCTTCATCAAGCAGTCCGGCGGCGAGGTGAAGATCCGCACCGCGCCGGGCGAGGGCACGGCGATCGCCATCTACCTGCCGGCCGCGCCGGGCCAGGATGCGCCGGCCCAGCAGGACTCCACCGAGATGGTCCTGATCGTCGAGGACGAGCCGGATTTGATGGACGTGGCCTCAGCGCTGTACATCAGCATGGGCTACGAGGTGCTGACGGCGTCCGGCGCGCAGGAAGCGGTGGCGCTGCTGGCCAGCCGGCATGTCGACATCCTGTTCACCGACGTGATCATGCCGAACGGGATGAACGGGGTCGAACTGGCGAGTTATGCGCGCGAGCATTATCCGGACATGAAGATCATCCTGGCCTCGGGCTATCCGCTGCCGGCGCTCAAGCTCGAGCACAACAACCTGAGCGAATTTGCGTTCGTGAACAAGCCGTATCGCTTGTCGGACCTGGCGCGGGCCTTGCGGTCGGCGGCGTAGCCGCATGCCCGATCACAATCCAAAAATGATGTCGCTGATCCGCTCGTAGATCGGATCGGCCGACGGCCCCTTGTTCGGCCAGTTCAGGATGTCGAAGTGGTCGTAGCCGCGGTAGGTGCCGAGATAATTCCAGCTGCCGCGCACCGCCGTGCCGTCGTAGTCGCGCACCGGGTGCCCGCTTGGTGCGCGCATGCTCACCGTGTTCACCACGCCGTCGTTGGCGAACCACTCGCTGTCGATGCGCACCCGGCCCGGCGCGCTTTGCGTGTAGCCGCCCATGCCGTGCTGGCGCAGCGAGGGCACGATCCATTCGCCGGCATAGGTCTTGTAGTACGGGAACATGTCGATGCGCGGGTACTGGTAGTTCGAGGCCTGGATCGGGGCGATGGCGCGGTCGGTGCCGTTGCAGCACCAGGCGCCGGCTTCGGTAGCCTGGGTGCCGAGGGAAAAATACACCACATGCGGCGAGGTACGCGCCCACAGGTTGAAGCTGCGCGCGCCGTCGGGCGCCAGTTCCCAGCTCCACATGCCGGCCTGGAACCAGTCGCGCAGCGGCGAGCGCAGCTGGGGCAGGATGTCGAGCACGGCGTCGCGCAGGGTGGTGCCATTGTGCGGGGAAGACAAGGTGGTGACGCTGCGCACCCAGCCGGTCTTGCCGCCCGCGTACAGCTCGCCGTCGCCTTCGCCGGGCGCGCCGTGCTCGAGCAGCTCGATTAGCGCGCGGATGGTGGTGCCGCCCTGGCTGTGGCCGATCAGGTGGATGGGGTGGCCGGCGTCCCAGGCCGGGTACAGCGCCAGCGGGTAACCCTCGGGATTGCGGGCATGGTCGGCGGCCCAGCATTTGCCAGGCGGCTTTTGCTCGCGCACGGGAGGCGTGCGAGCGTGGCTGGCGCCATAGTCGACGCAACCGCCCTTGATCTGCGCGTAGAGTTCGGCAGCGCGGTCCCAGTTCGGGCTGATGGCGCCGACGGTGGCGGTGACCACCATGCGCGGGCCTTTATAGACCCGCAGGTGGGAGGCGATGTCGTGGTAGCCGCCCCAGTACAGGTAGCCGGTGCCGGGAAACTGTTCGGGGCCGAAGCCGAGGAAGCCGTGCACCAGCACCACCGGATCGTTGTTGGCGGCGCGCGCGGACCCGAACGGCAGCAGGGCCAGCATCAGCAATGAAAACAGGAAGGGGATAAAGCGTGGCATGGCAAGGTCCGGGAGGTCGCTTGCCACATTGTCGGAGCGGGACCGCGGCGCCGGTTTGCGCCAGGTCGTGTGCGGATGCCTTAGCGGCCATCTGCGCAACAGGAGCGTGCGCAGATGGCTTGACGAAGCGTGCTGGATTGAATCAGTGCGCTTCGGAAACCGACGGGTTTGCCACTGCATTGGCCGATGCATTGGCCGCCGCGCCCGCCTGTGGCTGGGCCTGCGCCGCCGGCACCGTGCTGCCCACCGCGCCCGGCGCGTTCGGGTCGGCCGGGGCCGTGACGGCGGACGATGCCGATGCCATCATCGTGGCGCGCTCGGCGGCGTCGATGCGTTCGCCGTTCCAGACCACGTAGTCGTCCACCGAATACAGCTTGCAGGGCTGGCTGCTCTTGGCCGAGCAGGTGGCCAGGGCGCGCGCTTCCGGCGCCTCGCCTTCCTCGGCCCAGGTCCAGGCGCCGCTCGGCGACACGGCAAAGGCGCGTGGCGTCATCTTGGTCAGATAGTCGGCATAGGCGCGGCGGCCGTTTTCCGACAGGAAGGGCACGGCCTCGACGTCGTCCACCGTTGCGTAGTTGGTACGCGCCGGGGTCGGCGGCGGCGGCACGTTGTAGATCACCTCGGTCGGCATGCCGACGCCTTTCAGGAAGGCGATCGTGTCCTTCAGCCAGATCTTTTCGCCGTCGCGGCTGGCCAGCATGCCGTGGGCATCGCGCTTGAACGAGGGGAACTCGACCAGGCGGCCCTTGCCGCCGGCTTCCACGTAGGCTTCGTGCATGCGGTTCGCCAGGTCCGGCCCGAACAGCGAATCGTTCTCGCCATACATCCACAGGCTCGGGATCTTGTTGTTCGCGCCGTACTCAGCCATGGCCGAAACCAGCGAAGAGCGCCAGCCGCAGCCGGCGCTGTCGTCGCGCAGGCCGCCGGCGAAGTTGATCAGGCCGCGCACGCCGGCAAGCTGCTCGGTGCCGAGCGCCATCGTGGCCAGGCCGCCGTAGGACTGGCCGGCAACGACGATGTGGCCGCTGTCGATCCAGGGCTGGGTGCGGGCGTACTCCACCGCCGAGCGGATGTCCTCGGCCTGCAGGTAGCCGTTGGTGGTCATGTCGCAGCCGCGGTCGCGGTAGCGGCCGGTCGAGTTGGCGAAGCCCTGGCGCATCGGCACCATCACGGCGTAGCCGCGCTTCACGAAGGCCGCGGCCATGTAGTAGAAACGGTCGCGCGGCTGGGCGCTGGGGCTGCCCGGGTCCTTGCCGTGGTTGATGATCAACAGCGGGAAGGGACCCTGGCCGTTCGGCTGGAACACGGTGGTTTCCAGCATGGCGCGGTTGTCGCGGCCGGCAGGAACCTGCACGACGCGTTCGTTCATGCGGTAGTCGAGCTGGAGCTCTTGTTCGATCGCCACGCCCGGCAACATGACGAGGGCGGCGAGGAAGGCGGTAACGGTCTTGCGGACTGCGGCGGTGCGAACTCGGAACATGGGCGACTCTGGAAAAGTGTCTGCCGGTGCGACAGCATTGCTTGAAGGAATAAATTGATTCTAGGCACCGAAAACACTGAGAGCAATATCCGTTTACGCAATTCCAGAGGTAAATTTTTGTGTGTGGTAAAGATGCTTACGTATATCAATAGCGAACGTTCAAAATGTTGGGAAAAGCACAGCAAAATGCATGAGCAGGTGGGCAAGCTTGCCTCTTGTATAATCGCTTGAGCCGGTTTTTCCGCGGCACTTGTTTGCAACCTAACCGCCGACCAGGAGGACCCAGCACCGATGCGTTTCCGGAACCGGCTATTGATCCTGGTTGTCGCTCTGCTCGTGCCCTCGTTCATCGGCGCGGCGCTGGCGGTCGCCTATGTCTACGTCGAGCAACAAAAGGACCAGGAGCGCAGCATCGCCGAGACCGGCCGCGCGTTTGCCTTGCTGATCGATAACGAGATGCGCCACCAGGAAGGCATCCTGCGCACCCTGGCTGCGTCGCCGGCGCTGGCGGCCGGTGACTTCGGCGAGTTCTACCGCCACGCCCGGGGCGCGGCCGAGGCCGTGGATGCGGTGGCGGTGCTGTACGACCTCGACGGCAAGCCGATCCTGAATACGCGCCGCCCGCTGGGCGTGGCGCTGACGGGGCGCGACCCGTCGAACCTGCCGGCGCTGATGGAACGCTATGGCGCGGCGCGCACCCTGGTGTCGGACGTCTTCTACGCACCCCCGGTGCAGCGCTACGACTTCATGATGCAGGTGCCGGTGCTGGTCGAGGGCAAGCCGCGCTATCACCTGACGCTCGGCATGCATGTGGGCATCCTGCAACGGCTGCTCGAGCGCCAGCAGTTTCCGCGGGCCTGGATCGCCACCGTGTTCGACCGCAACGGCCGCATCGCCGCCCGCTCCAGCGAGCCGAAGCATTACGTCGGCACCCTGCTGCGCGAACGCACGCGCAAGCTGGCGGCCACCACCGACCGCGACCTGGTCTTCCCCAGCCATACCCTGACCGGGGTCCCGGTGCGGGCCCAGATCACGACGGTGCCGAATTCCGGCTGGAAGGTGCTGATCGCCATCCCGAGCGCCGAGATCCGCCGCGTGCCGATGGAAGCGGCGGCACTGCTGGCCGGGATGATGGCCGTGCTGCTGGTGCTGGCGGTGGCCGCCGGGCGCTGGTTCGCCAGCCGCGCGGTGGCGCCGATCGAATACCTGGGCCGCTGCGCCGACCGCCTGGCCGACGGCGAGGAAATTCCCTACCGCCCGCACGGGCTGGAAGAGATCGACACCGTGGCCTGGCGCATGGTCGAGGCGAGCAAGCAGATTCGCCGCTCGACGCGCGACCTCGAACACCGCGTCAACGAAGCCATCCTCGCCACCGAACAGGCGCAGGGCGCCCTGCTGCGCAGCCAGAAGCTCGAGTCGCTGGGGCGCCTGACGGCCGGCATCGCGCACGAATTCAACAACCTGCTGCAAACGCTCACCACGGCGCTGCAGCTGGCCGCGATGCAGGCGACGGAACCGAAGCTGCAGCGCCTGATCGACACCTGCAAGCGCACCGTCACGCGCGCCACCACGCTCACCGGCCAGCTCGGCTCCTTCGGCCGGGTGCAGGAAGGGCGCCTGGTGACGGTGGACACGGCCGCGCAGCTCGACAGCGCGCTGCAGCTGATCCGTGGCGCCGTGGCCGACAGCATCGTCATCGAGACCGCATTCGACAGCCGCCTGTGGCCGGTCCGGGTCGAGCCCCTGCAGTTCGACCTGGCGCTCCTGAACCTGGCGATCAATGCGCGCGATGCGATGGGCGGCAGCGGCCGGCTGCGGATCGGCGCCCAGAATCTCACACTGGCCGCGCCCGACGCGCCGCCCAAAGGCCTGGCGCCGGGCGACTACCTGCAGCTGAGCGTGAGCGACGACGGCGTGGGCATGGCGCCCGAGGTGATGGCGCGCGCCCTCGATCCTTTCTTTACCACCAAGTCGCCGGGGCAGGGTACCGGGCTCGGCCTGCCGCAGGCCTATGCCTTCGCCACCCAGGCGCAGGGACTGCTGACCCTGCACAGTACGCCGGGCAAGGGGACCCGGGTGCACATCTACCTGCCGCGTGCGCACGGCGCCGATGCCGCCGCGCCAGGCGCTGCCGACGCCGGCGCCTCCGCAGGCGCAGCGGCGCCGGACGTGGTCGCGCCGCCGCCCTACCAGCCGGCGGCAGCGGATGCGGCGCCCGCGCCAGCCGGCGTGAGCGTGCTGTTCGTCGAAGACGACGTACTGGTGCGCGAAGCCGTGGTCGAGGCGCTCGGCGCGGCCGGCTTCGCGGTGCGCGTGGCCGTCAGCGGCGACGATGCGCTGGCCCAGCTCGAGGCCGGGCAGGCGGTGGACATCGTGTTTTCCGACATCGTCATGCCGGGCAGCGTCAGCGGCATCGACCTGGCCGCGGCGGTGCGCGAACGCTGGCCGGCGCTGCCGGTCGTGCTGGCCACCGGCTACACCGACCGGCGCGTCTCGATTCCGGGCGTCAAAATCCTGGCCAAGCCTTATGACGTCGAGCAATTGGTCGGCTTGCTGGGGCGCTTGAGCGGACGGCGCTGAGCGGGCAGGCCGGATTTTTGTCGTGTTGCAAGGCGGCGCGCCTTTCCCTCACCGCTGACTAGAATGGGTCCGGGTTCATTGCGGACACACGACAGGAGAGGGACATGGTCAAGATCGCGGTAATCGTCGGCAGCACCCGGCCGGGGCGCAAGGCGCTCGACGTGGCGCGCTGGGTAATGGACACGGCGCAGGGACGCAGCGGCGCCAGCTATGAACTGGTCGATATCCAGGATTTCAATCTGCCCCTGCTCGACGAGCCGGTGCCGCCCTCGATGGGCCAGTATTCGCAACCGCACACGCTGGCCTGGGCCGCGAAGATCGCCGAATTCGACGGCTTCGTCTTCGTCACGCCCGAATACAACCATGCCACCTCGGGCGCGCTGAAGAACGCCATCGACTTCCTGTACAAGGAATGGAACAACAAGGCGGCCGGTTTCGTCGGCTACGGCAGCGTCGGCGGCGCGCGCGCCATCGAGAACCTGCGCCTGGTGATGGGCGAACTGATGGTGGCCGACGTACGCGCCCAGGTGATGCTGTCGCTGTTCACCGATTTCGAGAACATGACTACCTTCAAGCCGGCGCCCCACCAGGAAAAATCGGTGCACGCCATGCTGGAGCAGGTGGAGGCCTGGAGCGGCGCACTGGCGGGACTGCGCAAGGGGGCCGACTGAAGGCGTTGGCGCGGCTGCTACAATCGGCGCCTTTTCCTTGCCGAGCCGCCGATGAACCAGCCTTCGCCTCCCCGCCGCGCCACCTGCGCCGCCTGCCTGCGCGCGCAGTCGGCCTGCATCTGCGGCTGGGTGCGGCCGCTCGTCTCGCCCGTCGAACTCCTGATCCTGCAGCATCCGCTCGAAGTGGCGAACGCCAAGAACAGCGCGCGCCTGCTGCACCTGAGCGTGGCGGGGAGCGTGCTGGTCGTGGGCGAGGCCTTCGATGCGGACGCGCTCGGTACGCTGCTGCATGCCGGCGGGCGCACGCCGGTGTTGCTGTATCCCGAAACGCCGGGCGTCGCCACGCCGGACGCACCCGCAGCAGCGCCGCTGCCGCTGCTGCTGCCTGAACGCCTGCGCCTGGTCGTGCTCGACGCCACCTGGCGCAAAAGCCGTAAGATGCTGCACCTGAATCCGGCGCTGCGGCAATTGCCGCGCCTGGCGCTGAGCGACATGCCGGCCTCGCACTACCGCATCCGCAAGGCGCACGCGCCCGATCAATTGTCCACGCTTGAAGCGGGCGCCCATGCCCTGGGCCAGATCGAGGGCGATGCGGCGCGCTACGCTCCCTTGTTTGCCGCTTTCGACGGTTTCGTCGGGCAACAGGCTGCTTATTTACCACATCCTTTGCCGCCGGCCTGAGCACGCACACGGCCACGCTTGAACTGGCGGGAAGAGCGGCGTACTATACTGTATAAATATACAGTATGAGGTGCCGAATGGCTTACTCCGAACGAACTGTCGACCGCGAATACAGTGCGGAAGAAATCGTCCTGCCGCGCCCGCTCGCCGCGACAAAGGGGCGCGGCGCGGTGTCCAACCTCCAGGGCCGCTACGAACTGAAGGGCCGCGAGCGTTTCGACGACGGCTGGACCGTGGAAGACAGCGCCGCGGCGCCGGTCAAGACCGTGGTCACCGACGAGATCGCCAAGTCCATCCTGTCGCGCAATACCTCGCCCGACATTCCCTTCAATGTCTCGCTCAATCCCTATCGCGGCTGCGAGCACGGCTGCATTTATTGCTTTGCGCGGCCGACGCACAGCTACCTCGGCCTGTCGCCCGGGCTGGACTTCGAGACCCGCATTTTTGCCAAGGTGAACGCGGCCGAGCTGTTGCGCCGGGAGCTGGCGCATCCCGGATACAAGCCCGAGCACATCGCCATCGGCGTGAACACCGACGCCTACCAGCCCTGCGAGCGCGAGCGCCGCCTCACGCGCGAAGTGCTGGAAGTGCTGCACGAATGCCGGCATCCGGTCGGGCTGGTCACCAAGTCCGCGCTGATCGAGCGCGACATCGATTTGCTGGCGCCGATGGCCGAGCGTTCGCTGGCCTGCGCCGCCATCACCCTCACCACGCTCGACTCCGACATCTCGCGCACCCTGGAGCCGCGCGCGGCGGCCCCGGCGCGGCGCCTGCGCGCCATCCGCACGCTCACCGATGCCGGCATTCCGGTCAGCGTGAGCGTGGCGCCGATCATCCCTTTTGTCACCGAACCGGAAATCGAACGCATCCTGGAAGCGGCGCGCGACGCCGGCGCCGTCAGCGCCCACTACACGGTGCTGCGCCTGCCCTGGGAAGTCAACCCGCTGTTCCAGCAATGGCTGGAGGCCCACTTCCCGGAGCGCGCCGGGCGCGTGATGAACCGCATCCGCGAAATGCGCGGCGGTAAGGATTACGACGCCGACTTTTCCAGGCGCATGCACGGCGAGGGCGTCTGGTCCGACCTGATCCGCCAGCGCTTCAATAAAACCGTCGAGCGCATGGGGCTGGGGGCGTTGCGCGGGCGCTTCGAGCGGCTCGATACGTCGCAGTTCCGGCGGCCGCTGGTGGTGCCGGCGGCGGCAGGCAAGGGCGCTGGAAAGGGCGTTGCAAAAGGAACTACAAAGGGAGCTGGACAGCTGGACTTGTTCTGATCAGCGTTCTATATTGACACAGCGGGTGCCTGGCTGAGGTCGAGCTGATGTGCGGCTGATGAGCGGCCGATGATTGACAGACCGATGCGCCTGGCCAGTTGCGGAACTGCCGGGTTGGGCTGGGTGTCCAATCCGGATTGATCGACGATCCATCTGCGAGGAGCGTGACCGTGGCGAACAACATGGCTATCCGTCTGGGCGAACTGGTCGAACGTTTCGGCGGCCAGCTGACAGGCGACCCCGGCATCGAAGTCACGGCCATTGCGCCGCTCGACCGTGCCGGCGCATCCGAGATCAGCTTCCTGAGCAACAGCAAGCTGCGTGGCCAGGCGGCGCGCAGCCAGGCTGCGGCGCTCATCCTCGCGCCGGGCGACGAACCCGAGGTGGCGGCCAGCTACGAGGGCGCGCGCATCGTCACCGCCAATCCCTATGCCTGGTTCGCACGCGCGGCGCAATTCTTCGTGGCCCTGGGCACGCCTGTGCCCGAGCCCGGCGTGCATCCGACGGCCTTCGTGCACCCTAGCGCCCGGGTCGACGCCAGCGCCCACCTCGGTCCCCATGTCACGGTCGAGGCGGGGGCCATCGTCAAGGCCGGCGCCATCATCGACGCCGGCTGCTACATCGGGCGCGAGGCGGTCGTCGGCGAAGACACGCATTTCTTTGCCAACGTCACCTTCCACGCCCGCTGCATCATCGGCGCACGCGGCATCGTCCACTCGGGCGCCGTCATCGGCGGCGACGGCTTCGGCTTTGCGGTGGATGGCGGCAGCTACATCAAGATTCCGCAAACCGGGCGCGTGGTGATCGGCGACGACGTCGACATCGGCTCGAATACCACGGTCGACCGCGGCGCGCTGGACGACACCGTCATCGAAGACGGGGTCAAGCTCGACAATCTCATCCAGATCGGCCACAACTGCCGCATCGGCGCACACACGGCCATGGCCGGCTGCGTGGGCGTGGCCGGCAGCGCCAACATCGGCAAGCATTGCACCTTCGGCGGCGCAGCCATGATCAATGGCCACATCGAGATCGTCGACAACGTCCACGTGACGGCCGCCACCATGGTGCCGAACTCGCTTACCGAGCCGGGTCGCTATACCGGCTACTTCCCGGTTGCCAGGAATGCGGAGTGGGAACGCAATGCGGTGCTGGTGCGCAATCTGTCGACGATGCGCGAGAAGGTGCGCGCGCTCGAAAAAGCAGTCCGGGCACTGAACGAAGGTAAGTAAAGCGGTGGGTGTGACACGCGGCCTGGCTGCCTTACCCGTTCAGCCCGAACGTCGTCACATCCAGCGGCTGCAGGGTGGTAATGTTGATTGCATAGACGCGATCGATGTAGGTCTGGAAGAACCAGAAACTCATTGCCAGGATCACCAGGCCGATGACCGTACTGCTCAATTCGAAACTGCCGGAGCCGATCTTCAGGGTCATGCCGGATTGGCCCCGGCTGCGGAAGTCGGAATAGAACTGCAGTGCGCTCAGGGCCACGCCGCAGCCGACCATGACGACCACCATGATCGACACCACGGTAGTTTGCCACTTCTGTTGTTCCAGCTTTTTCTCGAAGTCTTCCATCACCCGCACCTGATGCTCGGTCACTCGCTTCAGGTAGGCTTCCTGAATGGCATAGGTGCGCGCCCGGTATTCCACATAGGGGTTCTGGGCTTGCGCCGGGTGCAGCCAGAAAAATAGCGGCGCCAGGAGCAGGATGGCGAGGAAGTGAGCGGCTTTCATGGCGCAGTCTCCAGTTTTTTCAGCAAGGCATTGTATTTGTCGGCGGTCGCTCTCAGTTCCCGATATTCGCTGCGCGGAATGGTAATGTAGGGTGTGAGGTAAGTGTCCTTTGCTGATTCGCTGCCGGTCGGCCATAACGGCCTGGCTGGCTGGCGGTTCAATCCAGGGCCAATGATGACGCCCCCGCCGGTGGTGCCAACCGTGCCGCCGTCGGAGCAGGAAGGGCAAGCTTGCTGCAGTTGCTTGAGCAGCCGTCTCGTTTCCTCACGATTTTCCTCAGGCAGGTCCTTCGGCACCAGCACCCGGAAGTTACCGGCGGATTCGAGTTGACGGCTGCTGCTCATGCCGCTCGCGCCGTTCTGCGCCAGCACGGGCAGGCAAGCCAGCGGCAAGCACACGCTGATGATCCATTTGCGCACGATGTTCCCCGAAAGACCTGCGGCAGAGTGCAATCGCTACTCTGCTTTGAGCAGGAAATGGATACTTAAGTTCGCGCGACAACCTTGACCGGAGAGGGGACCAGTTTCATCAGGTGCCGCTCGATTTCGAACACATGCGGATCGTCCTTGCCCAGCTCGCGCAGGGCCCTGGCCAGTTCCAGCAGGTACTCGCTGTTCGGCCCGCTCGGACCGCGCGACGCTGCGATCTGGCGCGCGATGGCCTGCTTGCTGGCCGGCCCGAGGTAGGCGGCGTTTTCGTGGGTGGCGATGTACACCAGCCCCTCGGCGCTGCTGCCGTCCTCGAAGCGGATCTCGGTGGCCAGGCGCAGGTAGCCGTTCTTTTCGCGGTGGTCGAGGTGGGCGAATTCCTCGGGCGTGACCAGGTAGGCCATGCCGTGGCAGGTAGCCTCCGCGTCCGGCACCAGCGTCACCACGCGCCCTGGCGCGGCTTCGGTGCCACGGTGGTCGTGCGAGCCCTGCCAGAAGCGGCGCGTCCAGCCGGCGATGCTGGCCGGGCGGCGTTCGAGGAAGGGAAAGTCGGCCTTGTAGATCAGCGAGCCGTAGCCGAACAGCCAGACGCTGGCGTGGCTGTTGAACCTGTCCATGCGCTGGTTGATGGCGATGGTGTTGTGGGACATCGGTACGAACCTGGTAAAGAGGATCGCCCGATTCTAGCGCAACTGGGAAAAGCGGGCTGGCAGCCGGTCAGCCGCCCCCGACGGCCCGGCGTTTCGACGCCACATACGGAAACAGGAAATCGATGAAACTTTCCGCCGCCGGCGACAGCGAACGCCCGGCGCGGGTGTAGACGTAGAAGCGCCGCGTCAGCACCGGTTCCTCGAGCGGACGCATGCGCAGCTGGTACAGGCGCGCCAGCGGCTCGGCATAGGGCAGGCAGACCGTGATGCCGAGGCCGGCGCTGACCATCGCCAGGGCGGTGGTCATGAAAGTGACTTCGTTCGCCGGCTTCAGGGGCACCTCGCGCAGGACGGCATGCATGTCGGCCAGCAGGCGCTCGGTAAATTGGCCTTGCAGGGCGATGAAGGGGTAGCGCGTCACGTCCTGCCAGGTCACGCGCTCGGCGGCGTCCAGCGGGTGGCCCTGCGGGAAGACCAGGGCAAAGGGCATCTCGAACAGTTCGCGCGCTTCGAGCTGGGGCAGGGGTTCGCGCTCGGGGCCGATGCCGATGTCGGATTCGCCCGAGAGCACGCGTGCGATCACGCCGTCGACCTCGCTGTCGGCGATGCGTACTTCGATGTCGGGCTGATTGGTCCGGTAGGCGGCGATGGCTTCGGGCAGCAGGGTGCAGCACATCAGTTGCGGTGCGGTAATGCGGACGATCCCTTTTCGCAGCTGCGTGTGGTCCGCCACGTTCGCCAGCGCACCGTCGAGATCGTCGATCATCTGGCTAAATAGCGGATACAGCTCGCGGCCGATGTCGGTCAGGGTGATCTTGCGGGTCGAGCGGTCGACCACGCGAGCGTTCAGGGTTTGTTCGAGTTCCTTGATCAAACCCGACAACGCCGATTGCGTGACGTGCATGGTCTGCGCCGCCAGCGTAAAGTTGCCAGTCTTGGCCAGCGCGACGAAGGCCCGCATCTGGCGCAGGGTGGGATTCATAAGATAATCCGATAAATGAGCCGGAAAATATTGTTTGTATGATAGTCCGTTTTCATCTTTAATGGCGGCAACAATGCAAAACAAAGGAGCGCCATGAAACTCGCCACTCTCAAATCCGGCGGCCGCGACGGTACGCTGGTCGTCGTCAGCCGCGACCTGGTCACTTGCCAGGCCGTCCCGGAAATCGCCCGCACCCTGCAGGCCGCCCTGGACGACTGGGACCGCGTCGCCCCCCAGCTGCAAACTGTCTACGATCAATTGAACGACGGTACAGCCGACGCGGCCGATTCCTTTATCGAGATGGAATGCCATTCGCCGCTGCCGCGCGCCTATCAGTGGGCCGACGGTTCGGCCTACATCAACCACGTCGAGCTGGTGCGCAAGGCGCGCAACGCCGAGGTGCCGGCCTCGTTCTATACCGATCCGCTGATGTACCAGGGCGGTGGCGATGCCTTTATCGGCCCTTGCGATCCGATCGCCGTGCTGTCGGAAGAGTGGGGTGTCGACCTGGAAGCCGAAGTGGCGGTCGTGACCGGCGACGTGCCGATGGGCGCCAGCATCGAACAGGCCGCCCAAGCGATCCGCCTGGTGATGCTGGTCAACGACGTCTCGCTGCGCAACCTGATTCCAGGCGAACTGGCCAAGGGCTTCGGCTTCTACCAGTCGAAGCCGGCCAGCGCCTTTTCGCCGGTGGCCGTCACGCCGGACGAGCTGGGCGAGGCCTGGGCAGATTCGAAACTGCACCTGCCGCTACGCGTGACCCTGAACGATCAACTCTTCGGCAAACCGAACGCCGGCGAAGACATGACCTTCAGCTTCGCCCAATTGATCGCGCACGCGGCCAAGACGCGCGAACTGGGCGCGGGCAGCATCATCGGTTCCGGCACGGTGTCGAACAAGCAGGGCAATTTGCATGGCTCCAGCATCGCCAACGGCGGCGTCGGCTACTGCTGCCTAGCCGAGGTGCGGATGTACGAAACCATCGAACACGGCGCGCCGAAAACGCCGTTCCTGCGCTTTGGCGACAGCGTGCGCATCGAAATGCTGGACGTCACCGGTGCGAGCATCTTCGGCGCCATCGACCACGAAGTCGCGCATTACCACGGGAGGAAGGAATGAAGCTCTACACGTATTTCCGCAGCTCGGCAGCCTACCGGGTGCGGATCGCGCTGAACCTGAAGGGCCTCACCTACGACGCGGTGCCGGTGCACCTGCTCAAGGACGGCGGCCAGCAGCGCCAGGAGGAATACCGCAAGATCAATCCGAGTGGCCTGGTGCCGGCTTTCCAGGACGACCGCATCACGCTGACCCAGTCGATGGCCATCATCGAATACCTCGACGAGCGCTTTCCGGCCGTGCCGCTGATGCCGAGCGACGCCCCGGGCCGCGCCCGCGTGCGCGAGCTGGCGCAGATCATCGCCTGCGACATCCATCCGCTGAACAATTTGCGCGTGCTGCGCCACCTGGTGGGCGAGCTGAAACTGAGCGAGGAAGCCAAGACCGAGTGGATCCAGCACTGGATCCGCGAAGGCCTGGCAGGCCTCGAAGCCCATCTGGCGCGCGACCCGGCCGCCGGCCCCTTCAGCCACGGCGCTTCGCCGACCATGGCCGACTGCTTCCTGGTGCCGCAGGTCTTCAATGCCCAGCGCTTCGGCATCGAGATCGGCGATTACCCGAACATCGCACGCATCCACGCGCATTGCATCGCGCTGCCGGCCTTCGACGCCGCCCATCCTTCGAAG
Organism: Massilia sp. IC2-278; assembly: GCF_020708045.1. Lineage (GTDB taxonomy): Bacteria > Pseudomonadota > Gammaproteobacteria > Burkholderiales > Burkholderiaceae_D > Telluria. Next base: position 77,528 of record NZ_JAJFES010000010.1, on the reverse strand, counting down.
CAGCCCGACGCGGAGTAATCGTCTGGCGCCAGCGGCTCAAGTGTAGGGTGGTCGGCTCCACCCGGCACGATGCTCATCCGTGCCGCTGGCGCCGCCCATGCGTCGATCGCTGCCGCTTGTGCGGCCCCGCACGCACTGCCATCCGGTCGCGACCGGATCAAACCCGGTTCACGACCGATCCGGCTCCGACGGCGTCGAAATCTCGTCCAGCGTCTGCTCGACCTCGACCGGCGCCTTGGTCACCACGTCGCCCAGCGACACGATGCCGATCACCTGGCCATTGCCGTCGACCACCGGCACGCGCCGGATCTGCACGTCGGCCATCTGCGCCAGCACGTCTTCCACGCCCTGGTCGACCGTGCAGGTGCGTACGTCGGTGCTCATCACATCGTTCACACGGGTGCTGGCCGGGTCCTGGCCGACGGCCACCGAGCGCACGGTGATGTCGCGGTCGGTGATCATGCCGACCAGCCTGCCGTCGTCCACGACCGGGATCGCACCCACGTTCAGCTCGTCCATCAGCTGGGCTGCGCGCTGCACGCTGTCTTGCGTGGAAATGGTCTGTACGTCGCGTGTCATCACCTCTTGAATCGTTTGCATCCTTGCGCTCCTTTTTGTCGGATTGGCGGGCCAGGCCGCGGGAAGGACATCCTGCCCTGAATCGCCGCCGCGCTGCGCCAGATTGAAGCGCGGAATCATGGCTCGCCCTCGCGCCCCGCGCCTGCATGCTGGGCTACAATCCGTTTCCTTTTTCGCGCCTGCATGATATGACCGACACGATGACCGAGACCACTGTCCCCGCCGCCATCCTGAATGCCCTCGACCTTGCCGATGCCTCCTGGCGCCCGCATCTGCTGCGCGGCCTGGAAGCGGTGGCGCAGGCCAACCCGGGTTACCTGCCGGCGCTGGCGGTCGACAGCTACCTGCCCACCGAAGGCCGCCTGTTTGCCGCATTTGCCCAGCCGCTGGAAAAGGTGCGCTATGTGCTGGTGGGGGAGGGGCCGTATCCGCGCGCCGAGAGTGCGACCGGGGTCTGCTTCATGGATGGCGCCGTCGGCGCACTGTGGAGCGCAGGCGGGCTGTCGAAGCCGGTGAACCGCGCCACCTCGCTGCGCAACTTCATGAAGATGCTGCTGGTAGCGGATGGGCAACTCCAGCCGGACGCGACCGGGGGCGAGGCGATGGCGCCGGTGGCGGCTGCCGCCATGTCGAACGGGTCGATCCAGACGCTGCCGGAATTGCAGGCGAATTTGACCGGCGAAGGTTTCCTGCTGCTGAATGCGTCGCTGGTATTCCGGTCGCATGTGAAGCCGGTGATCGATGCGCGGGCCTGGTTGCCTTTCCTGCAAGTCGTACTCGAGGTGTTGGCGCAGAAGGCCACGCCGCCGACGCTGGTGTTGTGGGGGAAGATTGCGGAGGAGTTGAGAAAGCTGCCGGAGACGGGGAGGTTTCCGCAGGCGGTGGCGGAGCATCCATATAACTTGACGTTCATTGCCAACCAAGGGATGCAGGCGTTGTTCGGGCCGATGCGCTTGTTGCGCAGGCGCTGATTGTGGATGCCGGTGAGGGCGCGACAGGGTGGCGTCGCGTATCACCGCGTGGGCAGCGCTCACATAGCGGATGATCTGGTGTTGGCGGTGGAGCTGTCCACCCTACGGTCACGGCCGCAGACTGCGGCGGATGAGCCAGCGATCGGCCTCCGGCGGTTTTTGGGGGTGCCAAGACAAGGCCCCCGGAATTTGCTATACTTGACTAAATCGTTCAACTAATCCGGTTTTTAAGAAGCAGCAACGAAGTGTTGATGCCGATGCGATTAGTGAACAAGAGCAATATTTTAACATTAACCGGGGTTGTGATGCGTCTGACCACCAAAGGCCGCTTTGCTGTTACTGCGATGATCGATCTTGCCCTGCGCCAGGGCAACGGTCCGGTCACGCTGTCGGGCATCAGCCAGCGCCAGGCGATTTCGCTGTCTTACCTGGAGCAGCTGTTCGGCAAGCTGCGCCGCCACGAGATCGTCGAATCGATCCGCGGTCCGGGCGGTGGCTACAGCCTGGCCCGTCCAGCCGAAAAAGTCACCGTGGCCGACATCATCATCGCGGTTGACGAGCCGCTCGATGCCACGCAGTGCGGCGGCAAGGAAAACTGCCACGGGGCGGACGCGGCCAGCGGCACGCGCTGCATGACGCACGAGCTGTGGACCACGCTGAACGCCAAGATGGTCGACTACCTGGACTCGGTGTCCCTGCAAGACCTGGTCGACCAGCAAAAGCAGAAAGAACAAAACGTCGTGGTGGTGCACCGTGCCGCCGCAGCTGCCACTGCCCCGGCAGTCGAGCAGAACTGAACAAACTGAAGCACAGCAAACTGGAGTGAACTGATGAACGCGCCTTTGGACAAAAAAATCGAGCAGAGCTTCGTGACTGCGCCGCATTTCCCGATCTACATGGACTACTCGGCCACCACGCCGATCGATCCACGCGTCGCCGATAAAATGATTCCCTTCCTGCGCGAGCAGTTCGGCAATCCGGCATCGCGCAGCCACATGTATGGCTGGACCGCCGAAGCGGCGATCGAGGAAGCGCGCGCGAACGTGGCCGCCCTGGTCGGCGCCGATCCGCGCGAAATCATCTGGACCTCGGGCGCGACCGAATCGAACAACCTCGCCATCAAGGGCGCTGCCAACTTCTATAAAACGAAGGGCAAGCACATCATCACCGTGAAGACCGAGCACAAGGCTGTGCTCGATACGGTGCGCGAGCTGGAGCGCGTCGGCTTCGAGGCGACTTACCTCGAGCCGCAGGACAATGGCCTGATTACCATCGCCCAGCTGGAAGCGGCGATCCGCCCGGACACCATCCTGGTCTCGGTGATGCTGGTGAATAACGAGATCGGCGTCATCCAGCCGATCGACGAGATCGGCGCGCTGTGCCGCTCGAAAGGCATCATCTTCCACTGCGACGCTGCCCAGGCAACCGGCAAGGTGCACATCGACCTGGAAAAAACCAAGTGCGACCTGATGACCTTCACCGCGCACAAGACCTATGGCCCGAAAGGCGTGGGCGCCCTGTACGTGCGCCGCAAGCCGCGCGTGCGCCTGGAAGCGCAGATGCACGGCGGCGGCCATGAGCGCGGCCTGCGTTCGGGCACGCTGCCGACGCACCAGATCGTGGGCATGGGCGAAGCCTTCCGCATCGCCAAGGAAGAGATGGACGCCGAGCTGGTCAAGGTAAAAGCGCTGCGCGACCGCCTGGCCAAGGGCCTGATGGAGATCGAAGAGGTCTACATCAACGGCGACATGGAACACCGCGTGCCGCACAACCTGAACGTCTCGTTCAACTATGTCGAAGGCGAGTCGCTGATCATGGCGATCAAGGACATCGCGGTGTCGTCGGGTTCGGCCTGCACCTCGGCCTCGCTGGAGCCGTCGTACGTGCTGCGCGCCCTGGGCCGCAGCGACGAACTGGCGCACAGCTCGATCCGCTTCACGATCGGCCGCTTCACGACCGAGGAAGACATCGACTTCACGATCGAACTGCTGAAGTCCAAGGTCGGTAAGCTGCGCGAACTGTCGCCGCTGTGGGACATGTTCAAGGACGGCATCGACCTCAATTCGATTCAGTGGGCAGCCCACTAATTTACAGACGCATTCAAAGAATACAGGAGCATCACCATGGCATATTCGGACAAAGTACTCGACCACTACGAAAACCCGCGCAACGTCGGCGCCTTTGAAAAAGGCGACGAATCGGTCGGCACAGGCATGGTCGGCGCCCCGGCCTGCGGCGACGTGATGAAGCTGCAGATCAAGGTCAACGAGCAAGGCCTGATCGAAGACGCGAAGTTCAAGACCTATGGCTGCGGTTCGGCCATCGCATCGAGCTCGCTCGTGACCGAATGGGTCAAGGGCAAGAGCCTGGACGAAGCGCTGGCCATCAAGAACACGCAGATCGCCGAAGAACTGGCGCTGCCGCCGGTCAAGATCCACTGCTCGATCCTGGCCGAAGACGCGATCAAGGCCGCCGTCGCCGACTACAAGACCAAGCACCCGAGCGCGTAAGCACTCAGTTGTACACAGTAGAACTAGCTGGAGGAACCACATGGCAATCACACTGACCGAAAAAGCGGCGAAGCACGTCAACCGCTACATCGAGCGCCGCGGCAAGGGCCTCGGGCTGCGTTTCGGCGTGCGCACCACCGGCTGCTCCGGCCTGGCCTACAAGCTGGAGTACGTCGACGAAGCGGCGGACGAGGACAATGTCTTCGAGTCGTTTGGCGTGAAGGTCTTCGTCGACCCGAAAAGCCTGCCTTACATCGACGGCACCGAACTCGACTTCGCCCGCGAGGGCCTGAACGAAGGCTTCCGCTTCAACAACCCGAACGTCAAGGACAATTGCGGTTGCGGCGAGAGCTTCCGGATCTGATCGTCCGATGCAGAACCATTTCGAGCTGTTCCAGCTGCCGGCGCGCTTCGATGTCGATCTGACTGCGCTGGACGCGGCCTACCGCGAAGTGCAGGGCCGCGTGCACCCCGACCGCTTCGTGAACGCCACCGACGCCGAGAAGCGCGTCGCGATGCAGTGGGCGACGCGGGCCAACGAGGCCTATCAAACGCTGAAGAACCCGCAGAAACGCGCGCAGTATTTGATCGAGCTGAACGGCGTCGATTTGCAGACCGAGTCGAACACGGCGATGCCGATGGCCTTCCTGATGCAGCAGATGGAATGGCGCGAAGCACTCGGGGACGCGCGTGCTTCAAAGGATGCGTCGGCGTTGGACGAGCTTGACGCCCAGGTGCGCGGCGAACGCAAGGCGATGCTGGCGCAGGTCGGGCAGCAGATCAATGCGGGCGAATACGGGAAGGCGGCTGAAGGCGTGCGCGCGCTGATGTTCCTCGACAAGTTCGGCGATGAGGTGCAGTACGCGTTCGAGGCGATCGAGGGTTAAAACGAACCTTGAGTGGGCGGCAGATGCCGCCCACAAGTACAATGAGGGTTTGCTTTTGTAGGGTGGACACCTGTGTCCACGCGGTACGACGCTTGACCCACCGTGGCGCGTATAAAAATCACTCGAGACAAACCCATTTGTATTGAATCGGCACCGTCTCTGTTCACCATGTGCATCCGCGTGGACACGGGTGTCCACCCTACAAAACCGGCCATCGCGGCACAGGTCACGCACCCCAAGAATAACAACCAGGTAACAACAATGGCACTTTTGCAGATTTCCGAACCCGGCATGTCGACCGCACCGCACCAGCACCGGCTGGCGGTGGGCATCGACCTGGGCACCACCAATTCGCTCGTCGCCACGGTGCGCAGCGGCAGCCCTGAAGTGCTGAGCGACGAAGACGGCCGCGCGCTGCTGCCGTCGATCGTGCGTTATCTGCCGAACGGCCACGCCCACATCGGCCACAAGGCGCGCGCCTACCAGACCACCGATCCGAAGAACACCGTCGTCTCGGTGAAGCGCTTCATGGGCCGCGGCCTGAAGGACATTGCCCACGCCGAGAACCTGCCCTACGATTTCGTCGACGGCGAAGGCATGGTCCAGATCAAGACCGTCGCCGGCGTGAAAAGCCCGGTCGAGACCTCAGCCCAGATCTTGGCCACGCTGCGCCAGCGCGCCGAGGATTCGCTCGGCGACGAACTGGTCGGCGCGGTCATCACCGTGCCCGCCTACTTCGACGACGCCCAGCGCCAGGCCACCAAGGACGCGGCCCAGCTGGCCGGCCTGAACGTGCTGCGCCTGCTGTCGGAACCGACCGCTGCGGCGATTGCCTACGGTCTCGATCACGGCAAGGAAGGCGTCTACGCCGTGTACGACCTCGGCGGCGGCACCTTCGACATCTCCATCCTCAAGCTGTCGAAAGGCGTGTTCGAAGTGCTGTCCACCGGCGGCGACTCGGCCCTGGGCGGCGACGACTTCGACCACCGCCTGTTCTGCTGGATCAACGAGCAGGCCAAGCTGGCCCCGCTGTCCGACGAAGACACCGCCACCTTGATGGTGAAGGCGCGCCAGGCCAAGGAACTGCTGTCGACCAACGACGACACCACGATCGACGCCATCCTGAACTCGGGCGAGATCGTGCATGTGACGATCACGGCCGCGACCTTTGCCGAGATCACCAAGCACTTGGTGGCGAAAACCATGAACGCGATCCGCAAGGCCATGCGCGACGCGAACGTGAGCGTGGAAGACATCGATGGCGTGGTGATGGTCGGCGGCGCCACGCGCATGCCGCACGTGCGCCGCGCGGTGGGCGACTACTTCCACACCATCCCGCACGCGAACATCGACCCGGACAAGGTGGTGGCGCTGGGCGCCGCCATCCAGGCCAACCTGCTGGCCGGTAACCGCGCCGAAGGCGACGACTGGCTGCTGCTGGACGTGACCCCGCTGTCGCTCGGCATCGAGACCATGGGCGGCCTGGTCGAGAAGATCATCCCGCGCAATTCGACGATTCCATGCGCGCGTGCGCAGGAGTTCACGACCTTCAAGGATGGCCAGACGGCCCTGGCCGTGCACGTGGTGCAGGGTGAGCGCGAGCTGGTGTCGGATTGCCGCTCGCTGGCGCGTTTTGAATTGCGCGGCATTCCGCCGATGGCGGCCGGCGCGGCGCGCATCCGCGTGACCTACCAGGTCGATGCGGACGGGCTGCTGTCGGTGTCGGCGCGCGAAACGCGTTCGGGCGTGGAAGCCTCGATCACGGTCAAGCCGTCCTACGGCCTGGGCGACGACGAAGTGGCGCGCATGCTGCAGGATTCGTACAGCTCGGCGCAGGTCGACATGCAGATGCGCGCGCTGCGCGAAGAGCAGGTCGAGGCCGAGCGCATTTTGCTGGCGACGCAGTCGGCGCTGGATTCGGATGCCGATCTGCTCAGCGTTGAAGAGCAGGATGCGGTGGCGAAGCTGATCCATGGCGTGCGCGACGCGGTGCACCGCTCGAACGACACCGACGTGGAGCCGGGCGCGCGCCAGAACGCGCTGCACGACGCGGTCCAGGCGCTCGCCCACGGCACCGAGGAATTCGCCGCGCGCCGCATGGACAAGAGCGTGCGCAGCGCGCTGGCTGGGAAGTCGCTGGACGAGGTTTGATCGGCCGTATGAAATAAACGCAGCGGCGACCGTAGGGTGGGCACCCCGTGCCCACGCGGAACGACGCGCTAACGAGACGCTTTTCCACGCGCGAACAATGCGCAGAGTTTGCGGCTCCAGAAGCGTCAACGCGGCTCATGCTTCCGCGTGGGCACGGAGTGCCCACCCTACGGTCGGCGCAAACCGCCAGATCACGGCTAGCGAACATCACGCTGCCAAAAAACGATATAAATAATTTACGAGGTAACAAAGTGCCACAAATCGTCATCCTGCCCCACCCGACGTTCTGCCCTGACGGCGCCGTCCTGGAAGCCCCGGCCGGCAAGTCCGTCTGCGACGTCCTGCTCGAGAACGACATCGAGATCGAACACGCCTGCGACCGCGTCTGCGCCTGCACCACCTGCCACGTGATCGTGCGCGAAGGCTTCGATTCGCTGAACGAGCTGGAAGAAAAAGAAGAAGACATGCTCGACAAGGCCTGGGGCCTGGAGCCGAATTCGCGCCTGTCCTGCCAGGCGATCATCGCCGAGGAAGACCTGGTCGTCGAGATCCCGAAATACACGATCAACCACGCAGCCGAAAAGAACCATTAATCACTCCTTAACAACGCACTGACAGGATCTGCCATGAAGTGGACCGACGTCACGAGCATCGCCGAAGCACTCTACGAACAGTATCCCGACGTCGATCCGGCGACGGTGCGCTTCGTGGACCTGCACAACTGGGTCGTCGCGCTCCCGGGCTTCGACGACGACCGCACGCGCGGCGGCGAGCGCGTACTGGAAGCCATTCAGGCAGCATGGATCGATGAAGCACGCTAAGCACAACACCACCAAGGCCCCGGCAGCACCGGAGCTCCCACCCGAGGTCCGCCCAGGCCAGTCGATCGAGCTGCTGAAGGAACTGCACATCCTCACGCGCGACGCCAAGCTGAACCAGGACAGCCGCCGCAAGCTCAAGCAGGTCTACCACCTGGTCAACTTCATCGAGCCGCTACTGAACGACGTGCGCGCCGAGAAGGGCACGGTCTCGCTGGTCGACCATGGCGCCGGCAAGTCCTACCTCGGCTTCATCCTGTACGACCTGTTCTTCAAGACGCTGGACGACGCCTCGCACATCTACGGCATCGAGACCCGCGAAGAGCTGGTGGCGAAATCGACCGAGCTGGCGGCGCGCCTGGGCTTCCAGAACATGTCCTTCCTGCCGCTGTCGGTGGCGGAGTCGACCACCTCGAGCGAGCTGCCCGAGACCCTCGACGTCGTCACCGCGCTCCACGCCTGCAACACGGCCACCGACGACGCCATCGACTTCGCGCTGAAGAAGAAGGCCAAGCACATGGTGCTGGTGCCGTGCTGCCAGGCCGAAGTGGCCACCGTGCTGCGCAAGAACAAGGGCAAGGACCTGGGCAAAAGCGCGCTCACCGAAATCTGGCGCCATCCGATCCACACGCGCGAGTTCGGGAGCCAGGTCACCAATGTGCTGCGCTGTCTGCAGCTGGAAGCCCATGGCTACCAGGTGACGGTGACGGAGCTGGTCGGCTGGGAGCACTCGATGAAGAACGAGCTGATCGTCGCCACGTACAAGAACCTGCCGCGCCGCCGTCCGAGTGAGCGCCTGCAGGAAGTGCTGTCCACGCTGGGCCTGGAAGAGATGGGCCAGCGTTTCTATACCTCGCACGTTGAGCGAGCCGAATTTCAAGCTGACCCTCAAGCAGTAACTCAAAACGACTGATAACGATGAGCGAACAACACTGGATCGACCTGCGTAGCGACACCGTCACCCAACCCTCGCAAGCCATGCGCGCCGCGATGGCCGCCGCCGACGTCGGCGACGACGTCTACGGCGACGACCCCACCGTCAACCGCCTGCAGGAACACGCAGCCGAGTTGTTCGGCTATGAAGCCGGCATGTTCGCGCCGAGCGGCACGCAGACCAATTTGATCGCGCTGATGACCCACTGCGGCCGCGGCGACGAATACCTGGTCGGCCAGGAAGCCCATACCTACAAGTACGAAGGCGGCGGCGCCGCCGTGCTGGGTTCGATCCAGCCGCAGCCGATCGCCAACCAGGCGGACGGTTCGATCGCGCTGGCCGACATCGAGGCCTACATCAAGCCCGACGACATGCACTTCGCGCGCACACGCCTGCTGGCGCTGGAAAACACCATCGGCGGCCGCGTGCTGAGCCAGGAATACATCGCTGCAGCGACCACGCTGGCGCACGTGCGTGGCCTGGCCACCCACCTCGACGGCGCGCGCATCTGCAACGCCGCCGTCAAGCAGAACATCGGCCTGCGCGAAGCGGTGCTCGGTTTCGACACCGTGTCGGTCTGCCTGTCGAAAGGCCTGGGCGCGCCGGTCGGTTCGGTGCTGCTGGGGCCGAAGGCCTTTATCGAGCAGGGCAAGCGCTGGCGCAAGATGCTGGGCGGCGGCATGCGCCAGGCCGGCGTCATCGCCGCGGCTGCGCTGTACGCGCTCGAGCACAACGTGCAGCGCCTGGCCGACGACCACGACAACGCCGCCGCGCTGGCGCGTGGCCTGTCCGAGATCGAAGTCCTGAACGTGGGCACCCCGCAGACCAACATCTTCTGGCTCGACGTGCCGGCTGCCGCCTGCGATCCGCTGCGCAAAGCACTGCTTGAAGCGGGCATCCGCGCCACGGTCGGCCCGCGCATGCGCATCGTGACGCATCTGGATGTGTCGGCCGCCGATGTCGACCGCACGATCGGCGCCTTCAAATCCTTCTTCAAGAACTGGCAGGCGTAATGGTTGAACAGAAGTCCGCGGAAGGCATCCGCCTGGCCAAGCGCGTGGCCGAACTGGTGCCGTGTTCGCGCGCCGAAGCCGAGCGCTACATCGCCGGCGGCTGGGTCAGCGTCGACGGCGCGGTGCAGGAGGACCCGGCCACGCGCGTGAACCCTGGCCAGCAGGTCGTGCTGCTGCCGAACGCTCGCGCCGAGGAACCGGCGCCGGTGACGATCCTGCTGCACAAGCCCTCGGGCGCGAATGCCGGCGTCGGCATGCGTGGCGCGAATGCGCTGGAGTGCGTGACGGCGGAATCGCTGGTGGCCACCCACGGCGCGCCGCGCTTCCTGAAGCGCCACCTGGCGCGCCTGACCCTGTGCACGCCGCTGGAAACCGATGCCAGCGGCCTGGTCGTCTACACCCAGGACTTCCGCGTGGCGCGCAAGCTGGTCGACGATGCGGTGCGTGTGGAATACGAATACGTGGCCGAGGTCGACGGCGGCATCAAGGACGGCGGCCTGGCACTGCTGAACCATGGCTTGACCTTCAACCGCAAGCCGATCGCACCGATGAAGGTCAGCTGGCAGAGCGAAGGGCGCCTGCGCTTTGCGGCCAAGGGCGTGGTGCCGGGGCAGATCGAGCACATGTGTGCGGAAGTCGGCCTGACGCTGATCGAGCTGAAACGCCTGCGCGTGGGGCGCATGCCGATGGCGGGACTGGCTGAAGGGCAGTGGCGCTATCTGGCGGAGTACGAGCGGTTCTGAGCCGGGTGCCCGGCTTGGCCAATGACAGCGTGCCGGTAACGGAAAAACGCGCGCAGGAGCAAGGCGCTGCTGACCAGGAATACGGCCAGTTCCAGCGTCCAGGCGCTGGGCTGGTCCAGGTGCGCCGGGGTCCGTGCCAGCAGTTGCCAACCCGGGTTTTCCAGCACCAGAACGCCGGCGTTGAAAGCGGCATGGATGGCGATGCAGAGCAGCAGCGAGCCTGACGCCATGTACAGGTAAGCCAGGGCGAAGGCAAACACCAGGGTGCTCACCAAATACAGCCTGGGATAGTGGAGCAGGGTGAACAGGCAGCTGCTGAAGATTGCTGCCGCATGCATGCCCTTCGTTTTTCTCAGCGTGCCGACCAGCAGCGCGCGGAAGAAGAATTCCTCGACGATCGGTACGAGCACCACCATCTTCAAGGTCATCGCGACCCACTCACTGAAGCGGTAAGAAATTGGTGGCGCATCGGCATGAAACGCCCACTGCGCGTATGCCAACGCGGGATTAAACTGCGCCACGATCAGGGTCTCAACAGCGCCCTCGCTCCAGGCAAAGGCCAGCAATAGCAGCCCGTAACATACTGCCTGGAGCAGCGCCTGCGGCTGCGGAGTCGCTCCCGTCAGCTGCGCCAGGCCGGCGGGACGCAGCTTGAAAACGAACGCAGGTATCCAGAACAGCAAAGCAAACCCGGCCACCTGCGCGAGCCAGCGCAGGACCATGTGCTCGTCCTGGGTGGCCGAAGTGCCTGCAAAAAACGACGACAGCGTGCCGCGCAAAAGCAGGCTGAGTGCAAGGACGGCGAGCAAGGCGCGGAGCGTCATCATTGCCTTACTTTAAGTTCTTGTAGATCGGAATTGTTCGAGAGCCGGAACGTTTTGCGTTAGCTCAATTGGTCCGTTGTCGGCATGGCGACGCAAGCCGGCATCATGGAGAGCGCTTTGATTTGCCTCAGCACTTCACCCAAAAGAAATAGACTCACGTAATTGATTGAATTAACTTCAGTCAATGAGCCGTGACGTTTGTTGTTCCTGTTGATATCCGTGCTGGCGCGGCAGGAAAAAGCCAGCATCTGAAGCGAGCGGAACTGAGTATGAAAACGCAATGCAAAGCTGCATCGTTTTGCCTGGTCCTGGCGGCGGTTGTGCTTGCCGTCCATCGCGAAGCCGCCGCCTTGTTGGCCGCATCGATGGCGCTGCATCTGTATGCGCTCACCACCTGGCGCGCAAGTTGGTACGGGTATGAGGGCGCCGCCGCAGGATCATTGACCCGCCTGCTCAAGCGCCGTTACCAAGTTTCGCTGGGCGGCGTGCTGTGCGCAGTAGCCGGGATGCTGTTGCTGGGAGGTTACTTTGTCTTTGCTTTCGCCTGAGCCTTCTGCGCCTTCGGCAGCGCAATCAGGCGCGTGCCGGCGATCCGGTCGTGCAGGAACTGGCGGTCCTTGTCGAGAAAGGCCGTCAGCGCCCAGGCCACCATGCCGGCCGACAGCAGGATTGCCCACTCCTTGAAATGATGCAAATCGAGCAGGGCGCCGATGGCCAGTGCCGGCGCGAACCAGCCCCAGGCCAGCAGGTAGCGGATCGCCGCATTCCTGAACGGCACTTTCGCATGTCCTACCTTGACCACCTTGATGCGCCAGGTTTTCATGGCCAGCGTAAAGCCGGCGCCGCGCCAGGAGTGCACGAAATAAAGGCCGGTCACCAGGAACAGGAAAGCCATCAGGCCGGCGCGCCAGGCCGGTTCCTGGCGGTTGCCGGTGGCGAAAATGAAGATGAAAACGGCAAGCGCCTCGATGGCGGTGAGGAGGAAGGCCTCGTAGACCATCGCGATCAGGCGACGCTTGATGGTGGGCGTGCCGATCGCGGAAGGATTAGCCGTTTGCATTCGATAGCGTGGAAGTGGCTGCGGGATGGGCGCCGGGGGTGGTGGCGGCCGGCGCGGCCGGTTCGGTTGGCGCCGCGGCAGGCGTGGAAGAGGGCGCCGGCGCGGGAGCAGGCGCCGGCGAAGGAGCAGGCGCCGGCTGGGTGAGCGCCGGCGCGTTCGGCAGCGTGTTCGGCGCTTCCAGCGAGATGCAGGAGGCGCCACGGCGCGTGGTGCCGGGCGGGCAGCTGGTCGGCGTCACGATGGCCGGCTCGGTGGGCGTCGGCACGGCATCGGCCTTGCGCACCGGCGTGCGCGCCAGGCGCCGTTTCTGGTCGGTGCTCAGCTGCTTGTAGCTTTCCCAGGTCGCGGTTTTTTCGCCAGGGGCGAGCTTGCGCACCTTGCTGTAGTTTTCGCGCGCCAGGTTGCGCTCTTCGGGCGTGAGGCGGATCCACTCGCGCATCCGTTCATGCACGCGCTGCTGTTCCTGTGGGTTCATCGAGGCGAAGCGGCGCGACATTTCCAGCCACTTGCGCTTGCGCGCGCCATCCATGCCGTCCCACTCGGCCTGCAGCGGCGACAACGCCAGCTGCTGGGCACGGGTCAGGTCGCGCCACAGGGGTTTGTCGAGGATCACCGGACCGCTCTTGCCGGCATTGCCCGCCGGGGCGGCGCCGGTGGCACTGGCCGACACTGCATCGGCATCGACGATGCTCCACCGCTCGGAAATGGCCCAGGCCGCAACGGCGGCAAGCGCCACCGCCACGGCTGCCATCCAGGCGCGGCGGGGTGTCGAGGTGCGTTTCGTCATTGGCGGCGCTGTTGCGACTCCACATAGGCATTGAAGCCGTGGTCGAGGTAGGCCGTCAGCGGCAGCTCGTCGGCCAGCACGGCCGCGTCGAGCTCGGCCAGTTCGGCGATCTGCTGCTGTTGTTCATATTGATACACGCCGCCCAGGCCGACGACCAGGGCCAGCAGCGGCACCGCGACCGCCAGGCGGCCCAGCGCGGCATTCGAAAACAGCGAATTGACATCGAACCAGCTGCGGCGCCAGTCTTTTTTCGCGAATGGCGCGGTGCTTGCAGCGTCCGGCTTCTTGCGCGACAGCGCCAGCGCGCGTGCGGCGGCCAGGCGCTCGGTGGTGGAAGCCGGCAGCGCGTCGAGATTCTCGTTCAAGGCGTGGCGCAGCTTGTACGCCAGGTTGATGTCGTCGGTATTCATAGTTTAATTCCCTTGGCCCGCAGGGCATCGGCAAGCGCATGTGTCGCGCGCGAGCAGTGCGTTTTGACGCTGCCCTCGGAACAGCCCATCGCTAAGGCCGTTTCGGCCACGTCCATATCCTGCCAGTAACGCATAAGGAAGGCTTCGCGTTGACGCGTTGGGAGCTTTTGTATTTCCGCTTCGATCAGGCGCAAGGTTTGTGCCCGCTCGACCTGGTCCATGCTCGACTCGGCCGCGGCCGACCCTTCTTCCGCCTCGTACGCGTTGAGTATATCAAAGTCCTCATCGCCCTCATCCTTGCGGCCGAAGCCCGAGAAGAGGCTGACCCAGGTGTTGCGCACCTTTTCGCGGCGGAAGTAATCGAGGATGGTGTTCTGCAGGATGCGCTGGAACAGCATCGGCAGTTCGGCGGGCGGCTTGTCGCCGTATTTTTCGGCGAGCTTGATCATCGCGTCCTGCACGATGTCGAGCGCGGCCTCGTCCTTGCGCACGGCGTACACGGCTTGCTTGAAAGCGCGCCGTTCGACATTCTCGAGGAAGTCGTTGAGTTCTTTGTCTGTCGCCATGCGATGAAAGGGGGTGATGCGCGCAGGTACTTGGCCTGTGCTTTATGGAAAACTGTCGAATCCTAGCAAAAAACCACCGGCTATGCACCGGAATTGCTCAGTCCGGCCTTTTCAGGGGGCGTGGCTGTCTTGTCAAAAACTGCATGACGATAGTCGAAATGATTCGTTGTCGCGCCAAGGGGGCGTGGCTAAGCTGAGTTGAACGATTATTCATCTTGACTGCCATGCCACTCGACACTACCCAGCGCCAGGACTTCGACATCCGGCCCCTGAACGCCCCGCTCGGCGCCGAAGTCCTCGGCCTCGACCTCTCCCGCCCCATCGGCACCGCCGACCTGGCGCGCGTGCACCGCGCCCACCTCGACCACCACGTGCTGGTGTTCCGCGATACCGCCATCACGCCGGCCCAGCAGGTCGACTTCAGCCGCCGCTTCGGCGAGCTGCAGATCCACGTGCTGCGCCAGTTCCAGCTGGCCGGCCACCCGGAAGTGCTGGTCATCTCGAACATCCGTGAAAACGGCGAGCCGATCGGCCTGGGCGACGCCGGCCACCTGTGGCATTCGGATCTCTCTTATAAAGCCACGCCCAGCCTGGGCTCGATGCTGCACGCGCAGGAACTGCCGGCGGATGGCGGCGACACCCTGTTCGCCAACCAGCACCTGGCCTGGGACACGCTGCCTGGCTGGCTCAAACGCGAAGTCGAGCATGCCCAGGCCGAGCACAGCTACCTGGCGCGCTACGAAGACCTGCGCAAGCTGAACCCGTGGCGGCCGAAGCTGACGCAAGCCCAGATCGACGAAGTGGTGCCGGTGCGCCACCCGGTGGTGCGCACGCATCCGGAAACCGGCCGCCGCGCACTGTTCGTCAGCGAGCATTTCACCACGCGCATCGTCGGTATTCCCGAAGAGCGCAGCCGCGCGCTGCTCGACGCCCTGTTCGAGCACAGCACCCGGCCCGAATTCATCTACCGCCACCAGTGGAAAGCCGGCGACATGGTGTTCTGGGATAACCGCTCGCTGATGCACCTGGCCGCCGGCTGCCCGCCCGACCAGCGCCGCAAGCTGTACCGCACGACCATCGCGGGCGACGTCCCGTTCTGACCAGGAGAATCCATGTTCAAGTTGTCGAAAGCCGCTGCCTTGCTGGCAGCCCTGTCCCTGGTCGCGTCCGCATCGGCCCATGCCGAAGGCAAGATCCGCATCGCCGAGCAGTTCGGCGTAGTCTACCTGCTGCTGAACGTGGCGCAGGACCAGAAGCTGATCGAAAAACACGGCAAGAGGCAGGGCGTCGACATCGACGTCGACTGGATCAAGCTGTCCGGCGGCGCCGCCACTAACGATGCGCTGTTGTCGAACTCGGTCGACGTAGTCGGCGCCGGGCTCGGCCCGCTGCTCACGGTCTGGGACCGCACGGCAGGTAAACAGAACGTGCGCGCCGTGGCCTCGCTCGGCAGTTTTCCGTATTACCTGATCAGTACCAACCCGGCCGTGAAGTCGATTGCCGACTTCGGACCGAAAGACCGCATCGCGCTGCCGGCGGTGACGGTGTCGGTGCAGGCGCGCATCCTGCAGATGGCGGCGGCCAAGCAGTGGGGCGAAGCCCAGTTCCGCAAGCTCGATCCGCTGACCCAGGCCTTGCCACACCCGGACGCCACCGCCGCCGTCATTGCGGGCAAGACCGAGATCAACGCCCACTTCGCGAATCCGCCTTTCCAAGAGCAGGAGCTGGCCGGTAATCCGAACGCGAAGATCGTGCTCGATTCCTACCAGGTGCTCGGCGGGCCGAGCTCGGCCACGGTGCTGTACGCCACCGAGAAATGGGTGAAGGAGAACCCGAAGACCTACCGCGCCTTCCTCGATGCGCTGGTGGAAGCGGCCCAGCTGGCGTCGACCAACCCCGAAGCTGCGGCCGATGCCTACCTGCGGGTGAACAAGAACAGCATCGACCGTGCCCTGCTGGTGAAAGTGATCAAGAACCCGAAGGTGCAGTTCAGCGTGGCGCCGCAGAACACGTTGGGCTTGGCGCAGTTCCTGCACCAGGTGGGAGCGATCCGCAAGAAGCCGGAAAGCTGGCGCGATTACTTCTTCACGCATCCGGCCCTGGACAAGGGGAGCTGACGTGAACCTGCCCACCCTGCAAGTTGTCCCGCAAGGCCCGCTGCTGCGCGCCGAGCACGTGACGATCGAGTACGCCGGCGAGCACGGCACCGTGCGCGCTACCGAGGACGTGAGTTTCGACGTGCACCGCGGCGACCGTTTTGTCTTGCTCGGGCCTTCGGGCTGCGGCAAGTCGACCTTGCTGAAGGCGGTGGGCGGTTTCATCGCACCGCGCGCGGGCAGTTTGCGCCTGGGTGGGAAACCCATCACGGCGCCGGGGCCGGACCGCATCGTCGTGTTCCAGGAATTCGACCAGCTGCCGCCGTGGAAGACGGTGGAAGCAAACGTGATGTTTCCGCCGCTGGCCGGCGGCATGAAGAAGCCGGAGGCCCGCGAACGCGCCCGCCACTGGCTGGGCAAGGTCGGGCTGGCGCGCTTTGCCGACGCTTATCCGCACACGCTGTCGGGCGGCATGAAGGCGCGGGTGGCGATTGCCCGTGCATTGGCCATGCAGCCGGAAATCCTGCTGATGGACGAACCCTTCGCCGCGCTCGACGCACTCACGCGCCGCAAGATGCAGGAAGAGTTGCAGGCGCTGTGGGAAGAGATCGGCTTCACGATGCTGTTCGTGACCCACTCGATCGAAGAAGCGCTGGTGGTAGGGAACCGCATCCTCTTGCTGAGTCCACACCCGGGCCGCGTGCGTGCGGAACTCAACAGCCACCAGTTCGACCTTGGCAGTGCCGGCAGCGTTGAATTCCAGACGGCGAACGAACGGATTCACCGGCTGCTGTTCGGCGATGCTGCTTCCCCATCCACCGTTTCCACTCCCGCCTACGCACACCCATGAGCGCATTCCGCGAACCGCCGATCCGTCCCGAATACGAACTGGCCTTGCCGCTGCCCAGCCTGGGTGGTGCGCCGCTCGGGCCGTCCGCCCACCCCGCGCCTGCCCATCGGTCTGTCTTTGGCGAGCTGGCCTGGCTGCGCAAGGCGGCGCTGTTGCTGGTGCTGGCCGTGATCTGGGAAGCGCTAGCGCGCTGGTACGACAACGATCTGCTGCTGCCGACGGCGCTGGCCACGGGCAGGGCGCTGGTCGACGGCATCGTGAGCGGAGAACTGTTCGGCTATGTGGGCGTGTCGTTCGCGGTGCTGGCGCAAGGGTATGTGATGGGTATTGCCGGCGCCTTTTTGCTGACCTGGCTGGCGGTGTCGAACCGCGTGGGGCGCGAGCTGATTGAGACGCTGACCTCGATGTTCAATCCGCTGCCGGCGATTGCGCTCTTGCCGTTGGCGCTGCTGTGGTTCGGGCTGGGCAAGGGTTCGCTGATCATGGTGCTGATGCATTCGGTGATGTGGCCGCTGACCTTGAATGCCTGCGCGGGTTTTCGCGCGGTGCCGGAAACGCTGCGCATGGCGGGGCGTAACTATGGGCTGGGTGGGTTGCGGCTGGTGCTGCAGATTTTGATTCCGGCGGCGCTGCCGGCGATTTTGTCGGGGTTGAAGATTGGGTGGGCGTTTGCGTGGCGCACGCTGATTGCGGCGGAGCTGGTGTTCGGCACGACTTCGGGGCAGGGCGGGTTGGGGTGGTTCATTTTCCAGAGCCGCAATGAACTGTTTACGGACAAGGTGTTTGCGGGGCTGGCGGCGGTGATCATCATCGGGCTGGCGGTGGAGCAGGTGGTGTTCCAGACGCTGGAGCGGGTGACGGTGCGGCGGTGGGGGATGCAGCGGTAGATTGAGCTTTACATATGGTGGGTTCGAGAACCCACCCTACGTGCTCGACTATATTGGGCTTGTACCGCGTGGACACAGGTGTCCACCCTACAACGGCGGGGGGCGTAGGGTGGACCGGGCCGCGCGAGGCACCCGTGTCCACGCTGTCTCATTGCGCGCACCTTGGCAAACTCGCTCGTAGGGTGGGTTCTCGAACCCACCATTCCAGACGCCCGCCCACCCCGCAGCGCACCATCCCAGTGCACCCAATCCCACAACCGAGCACATCCTCTACTCGGCAAATTGTTTCTTTCTTTTTATCTTGACCAAAATGGTGCAACGCAGTAAGGTGTTCCTTACGCTTTGCACCCCCGAAGCTTCACCGTCATCCCTTCCGGCACACAACGTCGGACTGTTTGACACGCTTTCATTTGTAGGCAGTTTGCTCCAACCCGCGCCACAAGCGCGAGAGATGCGTCGAGCCGCTACAGACACTCAGCCAAACGAGTTGCGTTTTGCGTCGTTGTGAACGGTATCTGCCGATACCCGGATCGAACGCCGTGCGCGCAGAAAGAAGGGAAGCTGGAGCGCTGTGGGGCAAACCGTATTTCGTTAGGAACGAGCATCCGATCAATCTCCCTATGGGTCTTGAAAGGAACGATTCATGAATAACGAAGCATCAGGCCAGGGATCTGCCCAGATCACCGGCGCTGAAATCGTCGTCCGATGTCTGGCCGAGGAGGGCGTCAAGCATGTCTTCGGTTACCCCGGCGGCGCAGTCCTCTATATCTACGACGCCATCTTCAACCAGGACAAGTTCCAGCACGTCCTGGTCCGCCACGAGCAGGCAGCCGTGCACGCGGCCGACGCCTATTCGCGCAGCTCCAACACCGTCGGCGTCGCCATCGTCACTTCCGGTCCGGGCGTGACGAATGCCGTCACCGGCCTGTCCACCGCCTACATGGATTCGGTCCCGATGGTCGTGATTTCCGGCCAGGTGCCGAGCCACGCGATCGGCCAGGACGCCTTCCAGGAATGCGACACCGTCGGCATCACCCGCCCCGTGGTCAAGCACAACTTCCTGGTCAAGGACGTGCGCGAACTGGCCACCACCATCAAGAAAGCCTTCTTCATCGCCCGCACCGGCCGTCCCGGTCCCGTGCTGGTCGATATCCCGAAGGACATCTCGATGCACAAGTGCGCCTACGACTACCCGCGCGAAATCGAGATGCGCTCGTACAAGCCGGTCGACAAGGGCCATGCCGGCCAGATCCGCAAGGCCGTGCAGCTGCTGCAGCAGGCCGAGCGCCCGATGATCTATGCGGGCGGCGGCGTGATCCTGGCGAATGCCTCGCCCGAACTGAACCGCCTGGTCGACAAGCTCGGCGCGCCGGTCACCAACACCCTGATGGGCCTGGGCGGCTCGCGCTCGAGCAGCGAACATTTCGTCGGCATGCCCGGCATGCACGGCACCTACGAAGCCAACATGGCGATGCAGCACTGCGACGTGTTGATCGCCATCGGCGCCCGTTTCGACGACCGCGTGATCGGCAACCCGAAGCACTTCGCCAGCCATCCGCGCAAGATCATCCACATCGACATCGACCCGTCGTCGATCTCGAAGCGGGTGAAGGTCGATATCCCGATCGTCGGCAACGTGAAGGACGTGCTGACCGAGTTCCTGGCCCAGCTCGATACCGCCGGTGTACGCGCCAACCCGGACGCGCTGCGCAACTGGTGGAAGCAGGTCGACGAATGGCGCGGCCGCGACTGCCTGAAGTACGAGGATTCCAGCCTCGTCATCAAGCCGCAGTCGGTGGTCGAAAAACTCTGGAAGGTCACGAAAGGCGACGCCTTCATCACCTCCGACGTCGGCCAGCACCAGATGTGGGCCGCCCAGTACTACCCCTTCGACAAGCCGCGCCGCTGGATCAATTCCGGCGGCCTGGGCACGATGGGCGTGGGTCTGCCGTACGCCATGGGCGTGCAGATGGCGAACCCGGATGCGACGGTCGCCTGCGTCACCGGCGAAGGCTCGATCCAGATGTGCATCCAGGAGCTCGCCACCTGCAAGCAATACCACCTGACGCCAAAGATCATCCTCTTGAACAACCGCTTCCTCGGCATGGTGCGCCAGTGGCAGCAGATCGACTACGGATCGCGCTATTCCGAGTCCTACATGGACTCTTTACCGGACTTCGAGAAGCTGGCCGAGGCTTACGGCCACGTCGGCATGCGCATCGAGAAGCCGGGCGACGTCGAGGGCGCGCTGGTGGACGCCTTCAACATGAAGGACCGCCTCGTGTTTATGAACTTCATCACCGACCAGAGCGAGAACGTCTGGCCGATGGTCAAGGCGGGCAAGGGCCTGTCTGAAATGCTGCTCGGCTCGGAGGACCTGTAAATGAGACACATCATCTCGGTTCTTCTGGAGAACGAAGCCGGTGCTTTATCTCGCGTCGTTGGTTTGTTCTCCGCACGCGGCTACAACATCGAAACCCTGACCGTGGCGCCGACCGAAGACGCGACCCTGTCGCGCATGACGGTGGTCACCACCGGCTCGGACGACATCATCGAGCAGATCACCAAGCACCTGAACCGCCTGATCGAGGTGGTGAAGGTGGTCGATCTCACCGAAGGCCAGCACATCGAGCGCGAGCTCATGCTGATCAAGGTGAGGGCGGTCGGCAAGGAGCGCGAAGAGTTGAAGCGCACCGCCGACATCTTCCGCGGCCGCATCATCGACGTCACGGAAAAGACCTACACGATCGAACTGACCGGCGCCAAGAGCAAGCTCGACGCCTTCATCGATGCCATCGACCGCAGCTCCATCCTCGAAACCGTCCGCACCGGCGGCTCCGGCATCGGGCGCGGCGAACGGATCTTGAAGGTCTGATTCGTCATCGGCTCTGACGAAACGGCGACCGTAAGGTGGGCCGGGCCGCGCTAGGCACCCCGTGCCCACGCGTAACGCCCGATCCGCCACCTGCCGCACAAAACGAACAACGCCGCCTGCACACCACCTGCGGCACAAAAGAACATCCACTTACCTGAAAAGCACTGGACAAAAAAATGAAAGTTTTCTACGACAAAGACTGCGACCTCTCCCTCATCAAAGGCAAGAACGTCGCCATCATCGGCTACGGCTCGCAAGGCCACGCCCACGCGCAAAACCTGTCCGAGTCCGGCATCAACGTCACTGTCGGCCTGCGCCGCGGCGGCGCGTCCTGGAACAAGGTCGAGCAAGCCGGCCTGAAGGTCGCCGAAGTCGACGAGGCGGTGAAAAACGCCGACGTCATCATGATCCTGCTCCCGGACGAAAACATCGCCCAGGTCTACAAGGAAAACGTCGAGCCGAACGCCAAGCAGGGCGCCGTGCTGGCCTTTGCCCACGGCTTCAACGTCCACTACGGCCAGGTCGTGCCGCGCGCCGACCTCGACGTCATCATGATCGCGCCGAAAGCCCCGGGCCACACCGTGCGCAACACGTATAAACAGGGCGGCGGCGTGCCGCACCTGGTCGCGGTCTACCAGGACAAATCCGGCGCCGCGCGCGACATCGCCCTGTCGTATGCCATGGCCAACGGCGGCGGCCGCGCCGGCATCATCGAAACCAACTTCCGCGAAGAGACCGAGACCGACCTCTTCGGCGAACAGGCCGTGCTGTGCGGCGGCACCGTCGAACTGATCAAGGCCGGCTTCGAGACCCTGGTGGAAGCGGGCTATGCGCCGGAAATGGCTTATTTTGAATGCCTGCACGAACTGAAGCTGATCGTCGACCTGATCTACGAAGGCGGCATCGCCAACATGAACTACTCGATCTCGAACAACGCCGAGTATGGCGAATACGTGACCGGGCCGAAGGTCGTCACCTCGGCCACCAAGGATGCGATGCGCCAGTGCCTGAAGGACATCCAGACCGGCGAGTACGCGAAGAGCTTCATCCTCGAGAACAAGGCCGGGGCGCCGACGCTGATCTCGCGCCGCCGCCTGACGAGCGAGCACCAGATCGAGGAAGTCGGCGCCAAGCTGCGCGCGATGATGCCGTGGATTGCGAAGAACAAGCTGGTGGATCAGTCGAAGAACTAACGGTCTGTGTTAGCGGGAACCGTACGGTGGGCACTCCGTGCCCACGCGGTACGCACGTTTCCTTGCACCGTTGGCGGAACCGACTCGCTCGTGGTGCATGCGATGGCCACGAACCTCTTTGGGGGGCGTGGCCGTTGTTGATTTCGCGGGCGAGTAGTCACCGTTATCGGTGCAAGGATGCGCACGTAACCGCGTGGGCACGGGGTGCCCACCGTACGGTCACCGTTGCGACAAGGGACATCGTTTCGACAGACGATAAGACACAGGGGTAACCAATCTCCGAACTTTGCAACTTTCCATTACAAAATCACTCTATCTAGGAACGGGACGGTATCGTATAAGTCATGCACACATGCATTCCTTATAGGAGAAAACCGATGTCCCTTCCAAAAATGATCCTCCTGGCCAGCCTGATGATGGCGTCCCACGTACAAGCGCAGACCGCGCCCGCGACCAGCATGCCCGCAACAAGCGGCACGGTCGTGGTCGTCCCCGCCACCGGCGAAGTGCGCGCGGCCAACGACCAGGCCATCGTCAGCTTCATTGTGGAAGAGCACGACAAGGACAAGCAGGCCGCCGCCGCCCGCGTCAACCGCAAGATGAAAGAGGGTACCGAGATCGTGCGCCGCGCCGATCCTAAGGCCGAGCTCAAGACCATGGGTTACTTCACCTATCCGGTCTATCCGGAACCGCCGGTGCAGCCGCTGCCGGCCACGCGCACCCCGGTGCAGCCGGTGCCGATCGGCTGGCGCGTCGGCCAGTACCTGGAAGTGAAAACCACCAACCTGGCCGAGCTGCAGAAAACTGTCGCCTCCGCCCAGAAGGTTCTGTCGATCAACAACATCAGCTTCGGCCTCAGCCCGGCCCTGGAAAAGCGCCTGGATGACCAGCGCATCGCCGAAACCTACCGCAACCTGAACGAGCGCATCGTCTCGATCGCGCGCGCCATGGGCCGCCAGCCGGGCGACGCGACCCTGGACGTGGTCGACTTCGAAGGCTCGGGCAATTACGTGCAGAACGAAGCGCGGCCCGCGGCGCCGATGATGATGCGCGCCAAAGGCGTGGCCGACGAGATGCCGGAGCCGAGCTTCGAACCGGGCGAAACCACGCTGCAGATGCGCCTGGTCGGCAAGGTGAAGTTCAAGTAAATCCGCGACCGGCAGGCGTGCCGGCAAGCCCGGCCGCCTGCATGACGACATTCCCAATAGTATCCGTTCGCTAACAAGCCGTCCTCGCCTCTATAATGCGGGGAACGGCGCTCGATCGCGCAGCTTTGAATACGGACAACTATGCCAGCCTTCCCACGACGCAAAAAAAACGGAGGGGCGCCGCGCGCGCCACGATTCTCCCGCCTCAGGCGCTTCGGACGCCGGGCCGAGGACAAGCAGAAGCAGCGCGGCCGCGGCATCTACCTGCTGCCGAATGCATTCACGACCGGCGCCCTGTTCTGCGGTTTTTACGCGATCGTGATGGCCATGAACCAGCGTTTCGACTACGCCTGCTGGGCCGTGTTCGTGGCCATGGTGCTCGACGGCCTGGACGGCCGCGTGGCGCGCCTGACGAATACCCAGTCCGAGTTCGGCGCCCAGTACGATTCCCTGTCCGACATGGTCTCGTTCGGCGCGGCGCCGGCCCTGGTCATCTACGAATGGTCGCTGCGCGGTCTCGGCAAGCTGGGCTGGATCGCGGCGTTCGTGTATTGCGCCGGCGCCGCACTGCGCCTGGCCCGCTTCAACACCAACATCGAAGTCGTCGACAAGCGCTTCTTCCAGGGCTTGCCCAGCCCGGCGGCGGCGGCGCTGGTGGTCGGCTTCATCATGTTCATGACCGACCCGGACATCAACATCAGCGCGCGCCAAGTCGACTGGGTGAGCTGGTGCATCGCCGTGTTCGCCGGCCTGACCATGGTCTCGAACGTGCCGTTCTACAGCTTCAAGGACGTGAATTTCCGCAAGTCGGTGCCCTTCATCGTCGTGTTCCTGATCGTGCTGGCCTTTGCGCTGGTGGCAAGCGACCCGACCAAGGTGCTGTGGCCGATCTTCGTGCTGTACGGCCTGTCGGGCTATGCGGTGTACGTCCTGCAGCGCGCCAAGGGCAAGCCGGTCAGCATCATCCCGACCGACGACGATCCGCTCGACGACACGCGGCTGCGCTGAGCGTTCAGGCTGGAACAAAAAACGGCGCGTGCGATACGCGCCGTTTTTATTTTAAGCGCTCAATTCCATTTCTGGGTGGTCGCCGGACCCCAGTCGGGGTCGCAGTTGGTTTTCTTCGGCTTGATGCCATCGCGCATGGTATCAATACCGTCCGGCGCGTGGTTCGATTCGTAGGTGACGCAATAGGTGCCGGCTGCACCGACCACGCGGTAGCGCCTGCGTCCGTAGCCGCCCGGGTCGAGCACTTCCGTGACTTTTGGCGCTTCATACCACTTGTTCGGCACCAGGTCGGCGGCCTCGGCGATGCCTTTGGACAGCTTCATCTGCGCCGTGACCACCGGCGCCACGATGCCGCGCGTCGGGTTTTCCTTGCGCAGGGCGCGATCGGCGCCGCCGGCGGCAGCGCGCGCCCGTTCCAGCATGCTGCCGGATGCCGCCGGAGCGGGGACGTCGCTGGCCACCGTTGGCGCCGCTTCGGCGGCGGCTGCTTCCGCAGGCGCTTCCGCGGTCACCTTTCCCACAGGCGGGGTCATGCCGGCCGCCTGCCTAGGCGCCTGCTGTGCCGCTGCCGGCGTGGCGCCGCGCCGCAGCGTTGGCGGCGACGTTTCCCGCGCCGGGCCGGCAGAGGCGGGTTCGGCTGAGGGAGCAGAGGAGGGCGTGGAAAGCAGCCGCACCACCATGGCCTCGGGCGTCGTGGTGTCAAGTGCAGGCGTCGTCCGTGACAATTGCCACATGGCCAGCAGCATGGCGTGCACGGCCAGCGAGATCCCGATCCCGGCAACCTGGCGTGGCCGGTGCGGCAAAGCGTATGTGTTATCCATGAGGTAACAGTATAGGACCGAAACATTCGTCTGAATCATTTGTATGCCTGAACCGTAAATATCGGGCTGTCATATGCAAAAAAAGCATGCCAGCCGGATATACTGGACTCATCTTTCCTGCAACGTAGACGCCATGTTCCGACCCTTGACCTTCCTGTCCGTCCTGGCCCTGGCAGTTCTGGCCGCCAGCCTGTCCGCTTGTTCTCCCCTGAAACTGGTGAATGCCGTTTCCCCCGATGGCGACGCGCGCGCCACCAGCGCCATCCACTACGGCAATGGCGAGCGCCAGAAACTCGATGTCTACCAGCCGGCAGCGCAGGCCGGAGCAGCGCCGGTCATCGTGTTCTTTTATGGCGGGAACTGGGTAAGCGGCAAGCGCGAGGACTATGCCTTTGTCGGCCAGGCACTGGCGAAGCGTGGCTACGTCGTGGTGGTGCCCGATTACCGGCTGTATCCGGAAGCGCGCTATCCCGACTTCCTCGACGATTCCGCCCAGGCCGTGGCCTGGACCACGCGCGAAATCGCCAAGTACGGCGGCGACCCGAAGCGCCTGTTCGTGATGGGCCACAGCGCCGGCGCCTACAACGCGGCCATGCTGGCGCTGGACAAGCGCTGGCTCGGCAAGCAGGGCGTTAGGCCGGATGCGCTGCGCGGCTGGATCGGCCTGGCCGGTCCCTACGATTTCCTGCCGGTACAGAACAAGACCACGCGCCCGGTATTCAACTACCCGGACACGCCACCGGATTCGCAGCCGGTACGGCATGTGAGCGCCGGCGCGCCGCCGGCCCTGTTGATTGCCGCCTACGAGGACAAGACCGTCAACCCGGTCCGCAACACCGGCGCCCTGGCCATGCGCCTGCGCGAGAAGCACGTGCCGGTGCGCGAGCTGTACTACGACGGCGTCAGCCACGCCACCCTGGTGGCCTCGCTGTCGCGCGCGCTGCACACGCTGGCGCCGACGCTCGACGCGATCGACGACTTCGTGCGCAGCGACGGGGGGCGCCAGGCTGCTGCGCGTTAGGCGCGGTTGACGATTTGAATTACCAGCTGAAGCGTTCGCGCGGCTCGAACATCGGATCGGGCCCATTCTGCATCAGGCGCACGATGCCGGCCTGGTCGAAGTGCACGTGCATCAGTGAATTCCACACGCCCGCTTCCTTGTAGCGGTAAGACCAGACCTCGTAGTTGTGCATGGCGACGCCCGAGCGTTCGGCCGGGCGCCCGATGGTGCGCAGGACGTCGGCCTTGGTGGCTTTGTCGATCTTGATCGTCGCAAACTTCTCGCCGGTGAGCACCTGTTCGTAGGAGAGCAACCGCGCATCCGGCCCGATATGGGCCATCCAGGTGAACTGGCCCATCGGCCCGGTGGCGTATTCGAGCATCTGGCCGCCGTCGGCGGCGGGGTAGGTACTCGTCGGCTGGCCCAGCTTGGCAGTAACGGCCGCCACCGGCTCGCCGACATTCGGCGCCTCGCGCAGGAAGGGGCCGGTGCAACCGCCCAGCACGATTGCCGCACACAGCGTTGCCATTTTTATCATTTTGTGCATCATTCACCTCGCATCATTGCCATGAACGCCATGATGCCCCAGCTTTGCGATGGCAAACGCTGGTGACGCCAACTGTTTTCGCATATACTGGCGGGTCTGTCCGTTTTGGGCAGAATTTTGAACAATCACGGTGCGTTGGGTTGCGACTCTTGCACCGCATGTGAAAGGTAACATCATGTCCGTAGAAAACATCAACAAAGCCGCGATCATCGCGGACAACGCTCGTGGCCAGAACGACACCGGCTCGCCGGAAGTGCAAGTTGCACTGCTGACCGCACACATCAACGAACTGAACGGTCACTTCAAGACCCACCAGAAAGACCACCACTCGCGCCGCGGCCTGATCCGTATGGTCAACCGTCGCAAGAGCCTGCTGGCTTACCTGAAGGCCAAAGACCTGAACCGTTACCGTGACCTGATCGCCAAACTCGGCCTGCGTAAGTAATCTTTGCGCCAGTCGGTTTAGCTACGAAATGCCTGCGCCAGTTCTTGCTGACGCGGGCATTTTTTGTTTGCGCATTCCCGTTTTTGAAGTAAAGCGCCGCATTCCGGGGCGTCAGTAATGAGGTGAACGACAGCTCCTGAAAATCTGTCGGCAAATAGAAAGGGATTACCCATGTTTAATAAAGTATCGAAAACCTTCCAGTACGGCCAACACAGCGTCACCCTGGAAACTGGTGAAATCGCCCGTCAGGCATCCGGCGCCGTCATGGTGTCGGTCGAAGACACCGTCGTGCTGGCTACCGTGGTCGCAAAGAAAGACGCGAAGCCGGGCCAGGACTTCTTCCCCCTGACCGTCGACTACATCGAGAAAACGTATGCAGCCGGTAAAATCCCGGGCGGCTTCTTCAAGCGCGAAGGCCGTCCTTCCGAAAAGGAAACCCTCACCTCGCGCCTGATCGACCGTCCGATCCGCCCGCTGTTCCCGGAAGGCTACCTGAACGAAGTCCAGGTCATCATCCACGTGCTGTCGGTCAACCCTGAAATCGATCCGGACATCCCGGCGATGATCGGCGCCTCGGCTGCCCTGGCCGTGTCCGGCATCCCGTTCAGCGGCCCGATCGGCGCCGCCCGCGTCGGCTACGCGAATGGCCAGTTCATCCTGAACCCGACCACCACCCAGCTGAAGACCTCGCAGATGGACCTGGTCGTTGCCGGTACCGAAACCGCCGTCCTGATGGTGGAATCGGAAGCCCAGCAACTGTCGGAAGAAATCATGCTGGGCGCGGTCGTCTACGGCCACGACCAGATGAAGGCCGTCATCGACGCCATCCACGACCTGGTGGCCGAAGGCGGCAAGCCGGAAGTCGAGTGGACCGCTCCGGCCAAGAACGAAACCCTGATCGGCCAGGTGGCCGCCCTGGCCGACGCGAAAATCCGCGATGCCTACCAGACCCGCGAAAAATCGGCGCGCCAGCAAAAGCTGAAGTCGCTCTCCAGCGAAGTCCTGGCCGCACTTGGCGAGCAGGGCGTGCAGGCTGACGCCGCCGAAGTCGGCAACATCCTGTTCGACATGGAAGCCAAGGTCGTGCGATCGCAGATCCTGGAAGGCGAGCCACGCATCGACGGCCGCGACACCCGCACCGTGCGTCCGATCTCGATCCGCACCAGCGTGCTGCCGCGTACCCACGGCTCGGCCCTGTTCACCCGCGGCGAAACCCAGGCGCTGGTCATCGCCACCCTCGGCACCGCACGCGACAGCCAGAAGATCGACGCGCTGATGGGCGAGTACACCGACGACTTCATGATGCACTACAACATGCCTCCGTTCGCCACCGGCGAAACCGGCCGTGTGGGCACCCCGAAGCGCCGCGAAATCGGCCACGGCCGCCTGGCCAAGCGCGCACTGGTCGCGGCTCTCCCTTCGCAGGAAGAGTTCTCGTACTCGGTGCGCCTGGTGTCGGAAATCACCGAATCGAACGGTTCCTCGTCGATGGCATCGGTCTGCGGCGGCTGCCTGGCACTGATGGACGCCGGCGTGCCGATGAAGGCGCACGTCGCCGGCATCGCGATGGGCCTGATCAAGGAAGGCGGCAAGTTCGCGGTCCTGACCGACATCCTGGGTGACGAAGACCACCTGGGCGACATGGACTTCAAGGTCGCCGGCACCGCGCAAGGCATCACCGCGCTGCAGATGGACATCAAGATCCAGGGCATCACCAAAGAAATCATGCAGGTGGCACTGGCGCAAGCCAAGGAAGGCCGCCAGCACATCCTGGCCGAAATGCAGAAGGCCGTGCCGACCGTGAAGACCGAACTGTCGGACTTCGCACCGCGCCTGATCACCATCAAGATCAATCCGGAGAAGATCCGTGACGTGATCGGCAAGGGCGGCGCCGTCATCCGCGCGCTGACCGAAGAGACCGGCACGCAAATCGACATCACCGACGAAGGCATCGTGACCATCGCCTCGGTCGACGCCGCCGCCGGCCAGGAAGCCAAGCGCCGCATCGAAGAGCTGACCGCATCGGTCGAAGTGGGCAAGACCTACGACGGCACCGTGCTCAAGCTGCTGGACTTCGGCGCGATCGTGCAAGTCATGCCTGGTAAAGATGGCCTGCTGCACATCTCGCAGATCGCCAACGAGCGTGTGAACGCCGTTGCCGACTACCTGAAAGAAGGCCAGCAAGTGCGCGTGAAGGTGCTGGAGACCGACGAGCGTGGTCGCCTGAAGCTGTCGATGAAGGCGGCTGATCCGGCTGAGGCTGCAGCGCAGTAATCAGTTATCAGGCGGCCCTGCCGCTTCGATTATAAAAACCGCCAGTGCGTGAGCCTGGCGGTTTTTTTATGGGCGCTCGATATGCCGGTACTTTGACGATGAATGGCGGCGGTAACCGTAGGGTGGGCACTCCGTGCCCACGCGGAACAATGAGCATTGTTAGGGTTTGATGGATCGAAACCGTGGCATCCCTGCGGCGGTCGCAAGAGCGTCTCGCTAGCGCTTGCATCCATGCTTGAGGTCCCGGAGCGAATAGTCGCTGCCGCCGGCAAAAGGACGCGCACGTAACCGCGTGGGCACGGAGTGCCTAGCGCGGCCCGGCCCACCCTACGGGTAGCTGTACGTTTGATTCAAGTTGCGCAGCCATGCGGGTGGTCCAAGAGCGCGCGTACGATTGACGATGGACGCCATGCCCCCGGCCCTCTACACTGCCGAGCTATCGCCATCTCGGAGCACACCGTGGGAATCCTCGACCTTTTCTTCCGCAAGCCCTCGCCTGAAAAATTCGCCCAGATCGCCATGCAGGCGGCCAGGGAGCGCGGTCATCAAGGCCCGATGGAATTCGACGCCCCCAACTTCCGCATCCTGATGTCCGGCGCCGAGGGCGGCGCCGTCAACCTGCATAACTTCTACCACGACTATTGCCAGGCCTCGCGCGCCGGGCGTCGCGCCGTCGTCGACAAGTATGCGAACCTGTTCGTTCCGACCGATATCCCGGATACCTTCGAAGCAGTAAAACGCAACCTGCTGCCCGTGCTGCGTACCGGCGCCTTCCTCCAGGCGGCCCAGCTCGGCCCGCTGGCGGACGCCGCCCCGAACACCGGCTTCGCAGCAAGCGACTTCAGCCTCGATACCGTGATGCTGCTGGCCTGGGACACCGAGCACCTGACCCGCGTCCTCGACACCAGCCAGCTCGACAAATGGGGCGTGGCGAAGGAAGCCGCCAGCGCCATCGCCCTCGACAACCTGCGCGACCTGGCGGCCGAGCAATTCGTCCAAATCGGCGCCAACCACTTTGCCAGCGACTGGAACGACGCCTACGATTCCTCGCGCATCCTGCTGCCCGACCTGGTGCACCGCGTGGCCGGCCAGCATCCGGTCGTGATGATCCCGACGCGCGGGCGCATGCTGCTGTCGGCCTCGCACGACCGCGAAGACCTGCTGACCCTGGTGACCTATGCGCAGTCGGCCATCCAGACCGAAGGGCGGCGCGTGTCGACCCTGATGTACGAGTACGTCGACGGCAAGGCGGTCCGGTATCTGCCGGCCGACGAAGAGGTGGCGCGCAAGCTGGCCGATTTGCGGCGCATGGCGCTGCAGGAAGACTACGCCGAGCAGAAAACCCTGCTCGACCAGCGCTACGAGAAGGATGGGACCGATGTCTTCGTTGCCACCTACATGCTGGTGAAGGGCGAGGACGAGCGCATCTTCAGTGTGTCGACCTGGACCGCCGGCGTCGAGGCGCTGCTGCCCGAGACAGACCGCATCGTCCTCGGCTACCTCGACGAGCCGGGCCGGGAAGGGCGGCGCTGGAACGTGGCCTGGGCCGACCTGGCCGCCGCCGCCGGCCACTTGATGGTGCCGCAGGAGGGCTTCCAGCTGCCGCGCTGGCGCGTGACCGCCTTCCCGGACGAGGCCTTGCTGACGGCGCTTCAGGCCAAGTCGGATGCGCTGGCGGCGGAATAAAAAACAGCCTGTCAATTGTGTATCTCCGCGCTTTTTCGTATGCACAAGCGTGCCGTGGTGAAAGTTGAATAGGTGTTATAGTTGGCCATTTTTCCAATCATGGGAGCGGTGCGTCCAACCGGCGCACACGACCCGGACCAATACTCCAAAAAACCGACCAAGGACGAAGAGATGACCACGAAGGACAACGCCGCCCGCATCAGCCAGCTCATCCAGGAACACGAAGCCGAGATCGGCTCGCAATGGATTGCGCAGCTCGAGGCGCTGACCGTGCGCGGCACTGCCAGCTCGAAGGCGCAACTGCGCGGCCACTGCCAGCAGTTCCTGGCTGCTTTCGCTGCCGCCACCCGCGCCGGCGAACTGGAAAACGTCGAGCATCGCTCGTGGGATGAAGTGCGCGACCTGCTGGCCGAGATTTCGTCCAGCCGCGCCAAGTCGGGCTCGACCCCGAGCGAAACCGCCACGTTTGTCTTCTCGCTGAAGCAGCCGATCTTCGCCCAGATGACCGCCGGTTTCGGCGGCGAGCCGGAAGCCCTGGCCGCCGCCTCGTGGTCGATCAGCACCCTGCTCGACAAGCTGGGCCTGTACACCATCGAAGTCTTCCAGAAGGCGAAAGACCAGATCATCGTGCGCCAGCAGCAGGAACTGCTGGAGCTGTCGACCCCGGTCGTGAAACTCTGGAACGGCATCCTGGCGCTGCCGCTGATCGGCACCCTGGATTCGGCGCGTACCCAGGTGGTGATGGAAAACATCCTGCAAAAGATCGTCGACACCGGCGCCATCATCGCCATCATCGACATCACCGGCGTGCCGACCGTCGACACCCTGGTCGCCCAGCACCTGATGAAGACCATCGCCGCCGCGCGCCTGATGGGCGCCGACTGCATCATCAGCGGCATCCGCCCGCAGATCGCACAGACCATCGTGCACCTGGGCGTGAACCTGGAAGACGTGATGACCAAGGCCACCCTGGCCGACGCCTTCGTGGTGGCGCTGGAGCGCACCGGTACCGCGCTGGTTGCCAAGGCATAAGCGATGGAACGCATTCCAATTCTGCGGATGGGCGACCTGCTGCTGGTCACCATCCAGGTCGACATGCACGACCGCCTGGCCATGACCCTGCAGGACGACCTGACCGAGCGCATCGTCAGCGACAGCGCCAAGGGCGTGCTGATCGATATTTCGGCGCTGGACCTGGTCGACTCCTTCATCGGGCGTATGATCAGCAATACGGCGGCGATGGCGCGCGTGCTCGACGCCCAGACCGTGGTGGTCGGCATGCAGCCGGCCGTTGCGATCACCCTGGTGGAGCTGGGCCTGACCCTGCATGGGGTCAAGACGGCGCTGAACGTCGAAAAGGGCATGGCCCTGCTCGGAAAGAACCTGACTAGATGAACGCTGCAACCGCAGTTGAATTCGATACCGGGCTGCTCGAAGCGAACGCCCGGCTGCGCGTCGACCGTGTCACGCTGCCGCTGCGCGGCGACGAAGACGTGGTCGGCCTGCGCAAGCAGGTGCGCGAGCGCGCGGTCGCCATCGGCCTGTCGCTGATCGACCAGACCAAGCTGGTCACCGCCGCCAGCGAGCTCGGACGCAACACCATCAAGTACGGCGGCGGCGGCGCCTGCCACCTCGACAAGCTGGCCGACGGTTTCCGCAACGGCATCGGCCTGCTGTTCGTCGACAACGGGCCCGGCATCCCCGACCTGGACCTGGCGCTGCGCGACGGCTACACCACCGGCGGCGGCCTGGGCCTGGGCCTGAGCGGCTCGAAGCGCCTGGTCGACGAGTTCGAGATCGACACCCGCGTGGGAGAGGGCACCGCGGTCGCGGTCGTGAAATGGAAACGCTGATTTCTTCGCTGGATACCCAGCTGTCGTTTGCCATTACCCATGCCAGCGACATCGCCGCCGCGCGCCGCGCCGGGCAGCGCCTGGCGGTCGACCTCGGTTTCAACGAAACCCGCGCCGGCCAGCTGGCGCTGATCGTCACCGAAGCCGGCACCAATCTCCTCAAGCATGCGCAAGAGGGCACCATTTACCTGAACCTGGCCCAGGCCGAAGGCGTGCCCGGGATCGATGTGCTGGCGGTCGACAACGGCCCCGGCATCGTCGATCTCGACGCCTGCCTGCGCGACGGCATGTCCACCGCCGGCACCGCGGGCACGGGCCTGGGTGCGCTGCGCCGCCTGGCCAGCGAGTTCGACGTGTACTCCAACCCCGGGCAGGGCGCGCTGTTCTTCATGCGCCTGTGGCGCGACGAAGCGGCGCCCGGGCTGTGCCGGGTCGAAGTCGGCGCCCTGAGCGTGCCGCTGGCCGGCGAGGATGCCTGCGGCGACGGCTGGGGCGTGGCCTGCGACGGCGCGGGGGCGACCCTGCTCGCCGCCGATGGCCTCGGCCATGGGCCGGAAGCGGCGACGGCGGCGCACGCCGCCATCGCCGAACTGCAGCACCGCCCGGCGTCGGAGCCGGCGCAGCTGGTCGACGCCTCGCACCAGGCGCTGCGCATCACGCGCGGCGCGGCGCTGGCGGCGGCGCGCATCGATTTCGAGAGCGACACGCTGCGCTTTGCCGGCATCGGCAACATCGGCGCCTACGTGATCGATGGCGAAGCGCGGCGCGCGCTCATCTCGCACAACGGCATCGTCGGCCACAACATGCGCAAGGTGCAGGAGTTCAGCGTGCCTTGCCCGCCGGGCGCCCTGGTGATCATGCATTCGGACGGCATCCAGACCCAGTGGGACCTCGATCGATACCCTGGCCTGCTCGGGCACAGCCCGGCGCTGATCGCGGCGGTGCTGATGCGCGACTACATCCGCCGCCGCGACGACGCCATGGTGCTGGTGGTGCGCAGAAGGGAAGACCATTCATGAGCCAGCGTATCCTGAACGTGGCCCTGGAGAGCGACCAGGACGTGGTGCTGGTGCGCCAGCGTGCGCGCCAGGTCTCGCACCTGCTCGGCTTCTCGAAACAGGACCAGGTGCGCATCGCCACCGCCGTCTCCGAAGTGGCGCGCGCCGCGTCGCTTGGCGGCCCCGGCGCGCGCGCCGTCTTTTGCCTGGCCGAGGGGCGCGGCGCCCAGCAGCTCGAAGTGAGCATCAACGCCGGCGCCCATCTCGGCAGCGTCGAGGCCAGCCTCGCCGGCGACCCGGCGATCGTCACCGCGCACCGCCTGATGGACGCCTGCGAGATCGCCGACGGCGCCGGCACGACGGCGGTGGTGATGCGCAAGGCCTTGCCGCCGCAGCCGCCATTGGGCAGCGCGCGCCTGGCCCAGATCGGCGCCGAACTGGCGGCCGCGCCCACCCCCAACACCTGGCAGGAAGTGCAGCAGCAGAACCGGGAACTGGTCGAAACCCTGGCCGAGCTGCGCGAGCGCCAGGAAGATTTGCTGTCGCTGACGCGCGAACTCGAAGATACGAACCGCGGCATCGTCGCGCTGTACGCCGAGATCGAAGACAAGGCCGAGCGCCTGCGCAAGGCCGACGAAATGAAGTCGCGCTTCCTGTCGAACACCAGCCACGAACTGCGCACGCCGCTGTCCTCGATCCGCGCACTGTCGAAACTCCTGCTCGACCGCATGGACGGCGACCTGACGCCGGAGCAGGAGCGCCAGGTACGCTTCATCGAGACCGCCGCCACCGATTTGTCGGAGCTGGTGAACGACTTGCTCGACCTGGCCAAGATCGAGGCCGGCAAGGTCGAGACCCAGCTGGCGCCGGTGGTCGTGGACAACCTGTTCCGCGCCCTGAAGGGCATGCTGCGCCCGCTGGTCACGTCCGAGCGCGTGGAACTGGTGTTCGACAACGGCGGCGTGGAAGAGGCCTTCGAATCCGACGAAGGCAAGATTTCCCAGATCCTGCGCAACTTCATCTCGAACGCGCTGAAGTTCACCGAGCAGGGTTCGGTACGCGTGACGGCTTCGTATGAAGCCGGCACCGATGACATCGTGTTTGCCGTGACCGACACCGGCATCGGCATCGCGCCCGACCACCTGCAACTGATTTTCGAAGAATTCGCCCAGGTCGAGCACCCGCTGCAGCGCCGCATCAAGGGCACCGGCCTCGGCCTGCCGCTGTGCCGCCGCCTGGCCGACCTGCTCGGCGGGCGCGTCGACGTGGTCAGCCGGACCGGCGTCGGCTCGACCTTCACCCTCACGCTGCCGCGCCGCTTTCCTGCCGCGCTGATCGGCAGCGCAGACGACACCGAATCATGACCGCGAACCAGACACTCATCCTCAACGTCGACGACAACGACGGCGCCCGCTATGCCAAGACACGCATCCTGCAAAGCGCGGGCTTCCGCGTCATGGAAGCGGCCAACGGTACCGACGCGCTGGCGATGGTGCGCGAAGAAGACCCGGCGCTGGTGCTGCTCGACGTGAAGCTCCCCGACATCAACGGCATCGAGGTCTGCCGCCGCATCAAGGCCGACCCCGACACCAACTGCGTGCTGGTGCTGCAGACCTCGGCCGCGCTGACCGGCCGTGCCGACAAGATCCGCGGGCTGGAAGGCGGCGCCGACAACTACCTGGCCGCGCCGATCGAGGCCGACGAGCTGATCGCCAACGTGAATGCGCTGCTGCGCATGCGCCAGACCCAGGACGAGCTGCGCGAGAGCGAGGAGCGATTTCGCCAGCTGACCGACAACATCGAAGACGTGTTCTGGATGTTCTCGGCGCCGGACGGCGTGCTGGCCTATGTGAGCCCGGCGTATGCCACCATCTTCGGGCGCAGCACCGAGTCGCTGCGCAACAAGCACGGCAGCTGGCTGGAAGCCGTGCACGGCGAAGACCGCGCGCGCCTGGCCGGGCGCTGGGCCGCGCTGGCGACGCAACCCTACTATGACGAGGAATTTCGCCTGCAGCTGCCCGATGGCGCCACGCGCTGGGTGCGCGACCGCGTGTTCGCGGTGAGGAATGCGCGCGGCGAGGTCTACCGCGTGGCGCGCGTGACCAGCGATATCAGCGCGCGCAAGGAAATGGAAGCGCTGCTGCGCGCGGCCGACGCCAACAAGAACCAGTTCCTGGCCACGCTGGCGCACGAGCTGCGCAATCCCCTGAGCCCGATCCGGAATGCCGCCACGCTGCTCGGCATCGCCGGCGAAAACGCCTCGGAGCGCCAGGCCCATGCGCGCGAAGTCATCCTGCGCCAGGTCGACCACCTGGCGCACCTGGTCGACGACCTGCTCGACGTGGCCCGCATCTCGGAAGGCAAGATCGTGCTGCGCCGCGAGGAAGTCAACCTCGGTGCGGTGATTGCCCAGGCCATCGAGACCGCCGGCCCGCTGATCGCGGCGCGCGAGCACCAGCTGGACGTGCAGCAGCCCGACGGCCAGGTCTGGGTGGCGGGCGACCCGGTGCGCCTGGCGCAATCGATGGGCAACCTGCTGCACAACGCCGCCAAGTTCACGCCCAAGGGCGGCCGGATTCGCCTGGAAGTGAAGGTCGACGGCGACCATGTGCGCATCGCCGTGATCGACAACGGCATCGGCATCGACGCCGACAGCCTGCCGCGCATCTTCGGCATGTTCGCCCAGGCGGCGGTACCGCCGGACCGCGCGCCGGAAGGCCTCGGCATCGGCCTGTCGCTGGTCTCGCGCCTGCTCGAGATGCACGGCGGCCAGCTGCGCGCCGAGAGCCCGGGCATCGGCATGGGGTCCACGTTTACCGTGGAGCTGCCGGTACTGCGCGTGACCGGGGCCGCGGCTGACCAGGCGGCCCAGGAAGCGGCGGCTGCGCCGGCCGGCGGCCTGCGCGTGCTGCTGGTGGACGACAACATCGACGCCATGGAGATGATGGGCTTCCTGCTGGCCGAGATGGGCCACCAGGCCTGGACCACCCACGACGCCAGCCAGATCGTGCCGCTGGCCTTGGAACACCAGCCGCAGGTGATGGTGCTCGATATCGGCCTGCCCGGCGCCGACGGCTATGAGCTGGCGCGCATGATCAAGGCGCATCCGGAGCTCAAGCATACGCGGCTGGTGGCACATACCGGCTACGGCTCGCCCGAGGACAGGCGCAAGGCGCAGGAGGCGGGCTTTGACGCGCACCTGGTCAAGCCGGCGGAGCTGGATGACCTGGAAAAGGCGCTGCGCGGGTAGCGTGATCGCCATCGGCTTGCGCCGTGGTGAATTGTTTCCGGCCTGCGGCTATAACCGAATCGTCTGCGGCCTGCGGCCATAACCGAAT
Organism: Massilia sp. IC2-278; assembly: GCF_020708045.1. GTDB lineage: Bacteria > Pseudomonadota > Gammaproteobacteria > Burkholderiales > Burkholderiaceae_D > Telluria. The sequence continues at coordinate 40,256 of NZ_JAJFES010000010.1, read as the reverse complement.
CGTCTCTCCGGCCTGCGGCCGTGATCGAATCGTCTCCGGCCTGCGGCCGTGATCGAATCTTCTTCGACCTGCGGCCATGATCGAATCGTCTCCGGCCTGCGGCCGTGATCGGATCGTCTCCGGCCTGCGGCCGTGATCGAATCGTCTCCGGCCTGCGGCCGTGATCGAATCGTCCCCGGCCTGCGGCCATGATCGAATCGTTTTCGGCCTGCGGCCGTGATCGAATCCTCTCCGGCCTGCGGCCGTGATCGGATCGTTTTCGGCCTGCGGCCGTGACCGTACGGTGGGCACGCTGTGCCCACGCAGAACGATGCGTCATGTTGGCCTTGTTAAAGCCGCAGTGCCTTCATCGAGACACAGTGTCTCGGGGCGGGCCACCACATTCAAACCTGGCCAACACTGGGCGACTTTCCGCGTGGGCACAGCGTGCCCACCGTACGGTCGACGCCGCAGGCCCGGCTGCAGGCCATGCCAACCAATCCAGCCCCGACGGTGAACTTTGCGCCGTACATGCTCTCTTACGCGGGTAGGGCCGCGCATCGCGTGCGGTCCGCATGCCCGATGGGAGGTCGGTCATGGCTGAGGAGAACAGGAACAGCACGCCGCTGGTGCTGGCGTCCGTCCAGTTGAAACGCAATACGGCGACCGAGGTGGTGCAGGCAAAGGCGCCGCTGCGCGAGGCGACGCTCGAGGGCTACCGGCGCCGCAACGCCGTGCTCGATGCGATCTTCTACGACGTCGGCGTGGTCACGCCGGACGAGGCGGTCGAGGTGGCGCCGTGGCTGGCGCGCGAAGGTACGCTGCTGATCGTACCGCCGTCCGGCGACGGCGCGCTGACCAAGTGCGCCGACATCGATGCGTTCGCGGCGAAAGGCGGCATCCATACCCGCATCCTCGCGGTGGCCGGCGTCGGCAGTTCCGCGCTGGGCACGGCGGCCTTTGCGCGCAACGTGGCCGATGCCTTCGGCGAGCCGGTGGCGGCGCTGGTGTCGGGCTACGGCCTGGCCGACATGATGACCGAGGCGCTCGGCGGCTGGTTCTGGTTCGGCGCCCTGAACCGCATGCGCCACCTGTACGAGCAGATCGACGACCTGGCGCGCGGCAACCGCTTCGAGATCAGTTGGCCGGCCGAGCCGATGAACATGGCGCGCGCCAGCCTCGACACGCGCACGCTGTGCCAATTGCTGACCGATCGCCGCTTTCGCTTCGGCCTGCTGACCGGGCATTCGAAGGGCAACCTGGTGATCTCGGAAGCGCTGTACGCACTGCACGACGAGCACCGCGACGACGAGCTGGGCGACCTGGCCATCGTCACGATCTCGGCGGCGATCGCCATGCCGCCGCGCTACCGCAACATCATCGACGTGATGGGCGAGGTCGACTGGTTCGGGGAGATGAATTCGAACATGGCGATCAGCGTCGAGTACCGGCCGCGCAATGCCTGGCACCACACGAACACGGAACTGAACTGGCACCTGCCGGTGCGCGAGGTGCTGAGCGCGCTGCGGCGCAAACCCGGCATTGCGCTGCGCCACTGAGGCGCGCCAGCCCGGCCGCACGGCCCGCGGCAGGGGCGGGCAGGGCGCGCACGCCTGAACCGCTGTAACTGACAGTCAAGCGCAAAGGGACTAGCATGTGATAATCTTCTGTCAAGGCTTCGGTGCCGACTCCTTTGCATGCAGTTACTCCTCACAACCGGTTTCATCTTCCTCATCGTCCTCTGGGGGATCTTTTCCCCGGCCAGCATGGCGGCCCTGTTCGACCTGCTGCTGGCTTCCATCACGCGCAATTTCGGCTGGTTTTATTTGTGGCTGGTGCTCGGGCTGGTGCTGTTCGCGGGCTTCCTCGCCTTTAGCCGCTACGGCAACCTAAAGCTCGGCGACGACGACGAGGAGCCCGAGTTCTCGAACGCCACCTGGTTCTCGATGCTGTTCGCCGCCGGCATGGGCATCGGCCTGGTGTTCTGGGGCGTGGCCGAGCCGATCTCGCACTTCACCACCGCGCCGCCGGGCCTGACCGCGGCCACGCCCGAGGCGGCCGGCGCGGCGATGCGCTACGCCTTCTTCCACTGGGGCCTGCACCCGTGGGCGGTGTACAGCATCGTGGCGCTGGCGATCGCCTACTTCCAGTACCGGCACGGCCGCGCGGCGCTGATCAGCGAATCGATCCGCGCGCTGCCCTGGGCGCCGCTGCGCCGCTTTGCCGGCGCCTTCAACGGGCTGGCGACGGTGGCCACCGCCTTTGGCGTGGCGGCCTCGCTGGGCATGGGCGCGCTGCAGATCAACAGCGGCCTGGCGGCCGTGTTCGGGATCGACACGACGCCGCTGTCGCAGGTGGCGATCATCGTGATTACCACCATGCTGTTCGTGACCTCGGCCGTGAGCGGCGTCGACCGCGGCATCAAGTACCTGTCGAACTTCAACATGGGGCTGGCGGCGCTGCTGGCGCTGGCGGTGTTCCTGGTGGGACCGACGGTCGCGATCGTCGACACCTTCGGCACCACGCTGGGCAGCTACCTGAGCGAACTGGTGCGCATGAGTCTGCGCGCCACGCCTTTCCGCGACAGTAACTGGGTCGGCGCCTGGACCGTGTTCTACTGGGCCTGGTGGATCGCGTGGTCGCCGTTCGTCGGCCTGTTCATCGCGCGCGTCTCGCGCGGGCGCACCATCCGCGAATTCATCATCGGCACCGTGCTGGCGCCGTCCCTGGCCGGCTTCGTGTGGTTCTCGATCTTCGGCGGCACCGCGCTGTTCATGGAGATCTGGCAGCACGTGCCGCTCAGCGAGGCGGTGAAGCTCGACGCCTCGACGGCGCTGTTCACCCTGTTCGATGCGCTGCCGTTCGGGACCGTGATGTCGGTGGTGGCGACCGTGCTGGTGCTGGTGTTTTTCGTCACTTCCGGCGACTCGGCGGTGCTGGTGCTGGGCATGATGAGTTCCGGCGGCAATCCGAATCCGGCGCCGCGCGTGAAGATCGTGTGGGGCGTGCTGGTGGCGGGGATCGCGATCAGCATGCTGCTGGCCGGCGGGCTGAAAGGGGTGCAGACGGCGACCATCGTGTTTGCGCTGCCGTTCGCGCTGGTGATCGTGCTGATGGTGTGGTCGCTGTGGCGCACGATGCGGCACGACCAGCGCCAGCTCGAGCGCAAGGAAAAGGCCTTGCGCAAGAAGGTCAGGGAATGGGCGGCGAAGGAGTCGTCGAAGGAGCCGTGAATGTTGTTCGGCGCCGCGAATGATCGGCGGTGCCATACCGCGTGGACACAGGTGTCCACCCTACCACCCCGTAGGGTGGGCCGGGCCGCGCAGGCACCTGTGCCCACGCGGTCTTTCGTGTCCATGCAGACCCCACCATGAAAAACGCCCGCACATGGCGGGCGCTGCATCCATCCGACATGCGGACAAAATCGTCCTTATTTGTCGGTCACGGTGAACTTGCCGAACTGCTTCAGCTGCTTGCCCACCGCGGCCGGGTCGCCGACCACCACGATCGATTGCTTCTCGGGTGCGAAATACTTGGCCGAGACCGCGCGCACCTGGGCCGGGGTCACTTTCTCGATCAGCGGCACGTACTGGCCGAGGAATTCCGGCGGCAGGCCGACCAGCCAGTTCTGGGCCAGGGTGGCGGCCACGGCGCGCTGCAGCTGGTTGCTGATCAAATAGCCACCCGCGACGTAGCGCTTGTTCATCGTCATTTCGTCGGCCGGCACGGCCTCGCTGCCGATGCGCTTGTACTCGTTGAAGTATTCAGTCAGCGCGGCGCCCGTGACTTCGTTGCGCACGTCGGCGCCGCCGACGATGGCGCCGCCCGCGCGGCTCATGCGCGCGCCGGCCGAGGCGCCGTAGGTATAGCCCTTTTCCTCGCGCAGGTTGATGTTCACGCGGCTCGAGAAGCCGCCGCCGAGGATGGTGCTGGCCAGGCGCAGCGGCACCTGCTCACCCGCGCTGGCGGCGATGCCGGGGCCGCCGATGCGGATCGTCGACTGCACGCTGCCGCCACGCTGGAGCAGGATGCGTGCAGGCTTCGCGTTCGCGGCGGCGGGCGCCGTCTCGGCCAGGGCCGGGCCTTGGGCCTTCCAGTCGCCGAAGGCGGCCTGGGCCAGCTTCATGGCTTCGGCTTCATCCAGGCGGCCGGTGATCACCAGCAGCGCGCGGTCGGGGCGGAAGCGCTTCGCGTGCTCGGCGCGCAGCATGTCCTGCGTGACCGAAGTGATGGAATCGACGGTCGGCTCGGTGTGGCCGTAAGGGTGCTCGCCATACACGGCCTGGTTGATGGCGCGCTCGGCGCGGAAGCGCGGCGTGGTTTCGGATACGCGCAGCGCCTGCAGGGCGTTGGCCTTGGCCAGGTCGACTTCCTTGGCCGGGAAGGAAGGCGCGCGCGTCACTTCGGCCAGCAGCGACATCATGTCGGCCGCGTGCGAGGTGAGCGCGTTCGCCGAGACCAGGATACCGTCGTTGGCGGGGCTGGCGGCCACCGAGCCGCCCATGCCCTGGGCCGCTTCGGCGATCGCGCGCGAGTCGCGCTTTGCCGTGCCTTCGTTGAGCATGCCGGCCAAGAGGCTGGCGAAGCCGGGATGCGCCTTGTCGTCGGCGGCGAGGCCGGCGCCGCGCACGGCCAGCACGAAGTCGACGCGCGGCAGGCCGTCGCGCGGCACGACCCAGACGGTCATGCCATTGGCCAGCGTTTTCTTGGCGATCTTCGGCGTCGGGATCGGCTTGTCCTTGCCGTAGGCCGGCATCGGCGACGGTTTCGCCGCCGGGGCATCGGCAGCAAAGGCTGCCGGGGTAAAGGCCATCGCGACGGCCAGTGTCAGCATCAGTTTTTTCATCGATGCGCTCCTCAGTTCTTGGCGCCGGCCGCGGGGGCGGGCGCAGGGGCAGGGGCGGGCGCCGCTTCTTTCGCGACGGGCTTGCGGTCAATGACGGTGCGGTTGTTCTTCACCAGGTAGGTGGCGGCAACGCGTTTCAAATCTTCGGAAGTCACGCCCTCGATCCAGCCGGGGATCTTGTTGACGACATGTGCATCGCCCCACAGGGTCTGCAGCTTGGCCAGGGTGTCGGCGCGGTTGATGAAGGACTCGAGCGAGTTGTTCCAGTCGGCCAGCATGCGGGTTTTCACGCGCTTGAGCGTCGCTTCGTCGGCGCCTTCCTTGGCGATCTTCGCCACTTCCTCGTCGATGGCGGTGAGCACCGCATCGGCATTGCTGGTCGGCTTGTAGAGCGCGAACACGGTCAGCAGGGTCGGACCGTCGTAGGTCCAGGGGTCGACCAGGCCGAACAGCGAATCGACGTTCAGCGCGATCTCGCGGCCCTTCACCAGGCCCTGGTACAGGCGCGAGGCGTCGCCGCCGGCCAGCAGTTCGGCCAGCACCGCCATCGGCGCCTGGTCGCGGCTGCCGCGCTCGGGAATCTTCCAGGCGGCGGCAATCGCCGGCACCTGGGCCAGGGCGTCGCTCTGCTCGACGCGTTTTTCCGCCTTGTTCAGCGGCTCGGTGAAGTCGCCGCTCTTCGGCGTCGGGCGCGCGGCGATGCCGCCGAAGTACTTCTGCGCCAGGGCGAAACCCTGGTCCGGCGTGACGTCGCCGGAGATCGCCAGCACGGCGTTGTTCGGGCCGTAGTAGTCGCGGTGGAAGGCGCGCACGTCATCCAGGCTGGCGCCTTCCAGGTCCTGGAAGCTGCCGTAGCCGTCGTGGTTGTTTTCCCATTTCTGGAAGGCGTGCTGGCTGATGTCGATCCACATGAAGCCGCCGTAGGGCTGGTTCTTCACGTTCACGCGGATCTCTTCCTTGACCACGTCCTGCTGGTTCTTCAGCGTCTTTTCGTTGAAGTCGAGCGTCTTCATGCGGTCCGCCTCCAGCCACAGGATGGGCTCGAGCGAGGACACCGGCGCGGTCTCGATGTAGTTGGTGAAGTCGGGCCGGGTCGAGCCGTTGTTGCGCCCGCCGCCGCCGGTGATGGTCTTGTCGAACACGCCCTTCGGCGCATTCGGGGTGCCCTGGAACATCAGGTGCTCGAACAGGTGGGCGAAGCCGGTGCGGTTCTTCGGCTCGAGACGCATGCCGACGTGGTACACGACCGAGACGCCCACCGTCGGCGAGCTGTGGTCTTCGGAGACGACGACGACCATGCCGTTGTCGAGTTTCTTCACATGGACCGGCAGGTCCCACTTGTCGCTGCTCGCCGCGAAGGCGGACATCGACAAGCCGAGCCCGGCCAGCAGGGCGGGGAGTTGGCGCATGCGCATGGATGACCTCAAAGGATGACTGGGACGAAAAAACAGCCGCGCGACACGGGCGGCGCAGCTCATCTTAACGCATGGTCATGCCAAAAAGTAATCTATTGCATATGCATGTAGTTCGAAAAAGACGGCGCCGTTCTGCGTCCTGTCCGCGCCTGGCGCAGTCTGTCGCATTCCCGGCCGGTGGCCGCCACCGCCGCGCTATAGTGTCGATATTGCCAGAACACGAAACGACGAATCGAACAGGAGATGATTGCATGCACAAGCTGTTGAAATTGTCGGTGACGGCCCTGGGCCTGCTGGCGCTGGTGCGCCTGGCCAGCGCCGCGCCCGAGTCCGCCAGCGAAACGCGCAGCGTGGATGCGCGCGTGGCCCGCGTCCAGCTCGACGGCGCGGTCGACCTACGCATCCGCCAGGGCAGCCCGGCGATGCTGATCCTGAGCGGCGACCCGCGCTGGCTGGCCGGGCTGACGATCCTGCAGCGCGGCGACACCATCAACATCGGCGGCGGCGGCAGGCGCGGCCTGCGCCTGGTGCAGGACCCGGTGCGCGCCGAGCTGGTGCTGCCGACACTGCGTGAAGTCAGCTCAGAAGGCCTGGGCGCCACCGACATCAGCGGCTTCAGCGGCGAGGAACTCGCGCTGGCGCTCGACGGGGCCGGTTCGATGACCGTGAACGTGCGCTACCGCCTGATCAGCGCCAGCCTGGGCGGCGTCGGCAGCATGCAACTGGACGGTGTGCAGAGCGAACGCATCGACCTCGACCTGCACGGCGCCGGCCATGTGATGCTTGCCGGCCGGAGCCGCCTGCTGCGGGCCGAGCTGAGCGGCGTGGGCGGCCTGGATGCGCGCCGGTTCACGGCCGAGAACGTGACGCTCGATTTGTCGGGCCTGGGGAATGCCACCGTTACCGCGAACGGCAGTGCGAACCTGAACCTGTCCGGCATGGGTTCGGCCACGATCTACGGCAAGCCGCTCAACCGCAAGGTGAGCGTGGACGGGCTGGGCAAGGTCAGCTGGAGATAAGCAGGCTCGAACAGGCGACACAACAAGTGGGGAAGGCGGCAGCGGCCGCCGCGAGAACAACAAGGTAGGCAAAGACCGGTTCCACGCACGAGACGATGAAAAAAATTACCGTAGCGATCCTGTTTGCGCTCGGCCTGCACGGGGCGGCGCAGGCGGGCTTTCCCGAGGGAGCGAGCGCGTACAACGCGCGCAACTACGCGCTGGCGATGAAGGAGATCGCGCCGCTGGCGCGCGCCGGCAATCCCGATGCCCAGCACTTGCTGGGCCTGATGTATTACATGGGCCGCGGCGTGACGCGCGACTACAAGCAGGCCTTTGCCTGGCACATCAAGGCGGCCCAGCAGGGCAAGGCCGACGCCCAGTACGTGGTCGGCGCCATGTACTACACCGGCAACGCCGTGCCGCAGGACCAGAAGCACGCCGTCACCTGGTTCCGCAAGGCGGCCGAGCAGGGCCATGCCGAAGCCCAGCACGCGCTCGGGCTGATGTACCGCTACCACGTGGCCGGCGTGCCGGGCGACCCGGTAATCGCCTACATGCTGATGAATCTCGCTGCCGCGAGCGGCAACCAGAACGCCATCAACCAGCGCGCGGCCATGGCCAAGCAGATGAGCCAGGGGCAGATCGAGGAAGCGCAGGCGCTGTCGCGCACGTGGAAGGTGGGCACCAGCCTGCCGGGGCAGTCGAAGACGGGTGGGGGATGAGCGCGGAAGGGGGCATGCCGGCGCGGTGCAAGCGGCTGACCTTCTGGGGCGCGGACGAGTACGACGATTCGCTGCCGCGCAGCGTGATCGCCGGACGCAAGACCGTCACCGCCGATACGGTCGAGGCGTACTACCAGCCTTACGGCGAATATGGCGACGGCAGCTATGCGCCCGGCGACCTGATCGAGGTGTACGACCAGCAGCGGCGGCTACGCTGCCGCATTCGCGCAACGAAGGTCTACAACATCCGCTTTGGCGACGTGCCGGAAGAAGTGTGGCGCGGCGAGGCCTTTGCCAGTGCCGAGGAATTCAGGGGAGTCCACGTGCGGGCATTGGCGCCGCTGGTGCTGCATGACGACTTCGAGTTGGTGACGCTGCATTTCGAATTGGCCGACGTCGTGATGCCGTTCGATTGAGACAGAAGGCGTTGCGAGCCAGCCAGTCCCGAATGGCGGCGCCGAGTTCCCATACCTCTTGCGTGAAGCCGGACTGGATCGACGCGAGCAGCATCAACAGATCGTGCATTTTCGTAGGCGTGTCGTGCGCTTTCGCGAGCAAATCGTGTGGAATCGTGCCGTATCGTGCGCTTGAGCGGGGATGAAGACGATGACTACCTCGCCGTCCGCCTATCCTACCGCGCTGGGCTAGCCTGTTGTGCCTGGACCGACCTTGCCTGTCCCGAAGATGCCCGCCGCCGCGCCCATGCCGGTGGGCGACGGGCAAGAGCAGGATTATCGTTCCAGCCCCGGCACCGGCCTCGCCGCCGCCACTCCCAGCGAGCGGAACAGGGTCAGCGACACCGCATTCCCCATTGCCTGGTAACCGAGGTCGTTCGGATGCAGGTGGTCGCCGCTATCGTAGGCCGCCAGGAAGCGCGTCGGATGCGCCGGGTCGCGCGTGGCCTGGTCGAAGTCGATCACGCCGTCGAACTCGTCGCTCGACCGAATCCAGTTGTTCACCGCCTGGCGCACGACTTCCTTCTCCGGCGAATAATAGCCCGCACCCTCGAAGGGCGTGAGCGTGGCCCCGAAGATGGCGATGCCCTTCGCATGCGCCCGCGCGATCACCTGGCGGTAGCCGGCGATCAAATCGTCGGCGGTGACCGGATTGGTGGCCGAGCTGTTGCCGATGTCGTTGATGCCGATGAGCAGGGTCATGTAGCGCACACCGGCGGTGGCGAGCACATCGCGGTCGAAGCGCTCCTGGATGCTGCGCCCGGCCAGGGTGTTCGGCGAATCGCTCAGCAGGCGGTTACCGCTGATGCCGCGGTTCACTACGCCGAGGCGGCCATTGATGCCCAGCACCGGGTCGCGCACGGTTTGCAGGCGCCGCGCCAGCCAGTCGGGCCAGCGATTGTTGGTGTCGACGGTGCTGCGGGTGCCGTCGGTGATCGAGTCGCCCAGGGTCACGATACTTGGTCCGGCACTGTCGATGTCGACTTCGGTGAGAAAGGGCCAGACCGTGATGGTGCGCTGCACCGGCAGGGTGGCGGACGCCGTGAAGTCGCCCGGCAGCGAAACGTAGTTGGTCTGCAGGCCGGTGTTGTGGACGGTGGTGGCATCCACCGTGCCCGGCAGGTAGAGGCTGACGGCGAGGTCGGACAGGGCTGCCACGTTCAGCTCGACCGGGTCGGACAGCACCGGCGCGCCGGGCGGGATCACGATGGAGGAGCGGCCGCTGAAGGTGAGCACGCGGTCGGTGCCGGGCGCGACGTCGGAACCGCTGGCGCGCACGCCGATGCGGGCTGCGCCAATGCGTAGCGGGACGGCGCCGAACTCGTTCGACACGCGGATGCGCACGCGGTTGCCGCCGATGCTGGTGTGGACGATCAGGCGCAGGGTCTGGTCGGTGAAGGTTTGCAGGCTGGCGGGCGCCGGCGGGCCGGCCGGGGCCGTGCCCCAGGTGCCGGTCCAGCGTTCGTTGTTCCAGCCCTGGGCGTTGGCGCCGTGCCCGGGCAGGGCCAGGATCGCGGCGAGGGCGGCGCCGGCCAGCACCAGGCCGAAGCGCGGGCGCCGGGTAGGGATGGGGCGCGGCAATGCCGTGGGCGGTACGCTGGACTTCCTGCGGTGCACCAGCCTGGACAGGGCAGTAGCAATTGCTTGCATGATCGTGCTCCTTTGAATGGTGGAAACGGCTCGTATGCCTGAGCTCGGTCCTCCAATCTATGCGGCACGCATGGGGCGGGCAAGATGGCTGCGGACGAGATCGTTGTGCGATCTCTAAAGTTCCCCAGATAGCTCATGCATTGAAGAATTTGTTTGCGCTGAAGCACGAGAAAGCGAAATTTCTTCTCCTGCGAGCAACACAGCTGGGCGATCAACGTGGATTCATACCCTGACGTACAATTGCCGTTTTCTTAAGGAGGCCGGAATGCGCGCAATCGAAATCACCCAACCGGGCAAGCCTGAGGTACTGCAACTGTGCGAGCGACCGCAGCCGGAACCGAAGGCGGGCGAAGTGTTGATCCGCGTGCACGCGGCCGGCATCAACCGGCCCGACGTGCTGCAGCGCCTGGGCCACTACCCGGTGCCACCGGGCGCCTCCGACCTGCCGGGCCTGGAAGTGGCGGGCGAGATCGTCGATGGCGACCTCGGTGAGCTCAACAACAGCGGCTTCCAAAAGGGCGACATGGTCTGCGCGCTGGTGCAGGGCGGGGGCTATGCCGAGTATTGCGCGGCGCCGCTGGCGCAATGCCTGCCGATGCCGCAGGGCTTGAGCGCGGTCGAGGCCGCCTCGCTGCCTGAAACCTTCTTCACCGTCTGGACCAATGTCTTCGACCGCGCCGGCCTGAAGGAAGGCGAGACCCTGCTGGTGCAGGGCGGCACTTCGGGCATCGGCGTGACGGCGATCCAGCTGGCGACCGCAATGGGCCACCGCGTGTTCGCCACCGCCGGCAGCGACGAGAAATGCCGCGCCTGCGAGGAACTTGGCGCCGAGCGCGGGATCAATTACCGGAGTGAGGACTTCGTCGACGTCGTCAAATCGCTGACGGGGGGGAAGGGCGTCGACGTGGTGCTGGACATGGTGGCCGGCGACTACGTGGCGCGCGAGATCGATTGCCTGGCTGACGATGGGCGGATCGCGCTGATTGCGCTGCTGGGCGGGGCCAAGGCGAACGTCGACCTGGGGCAGGTGCTGCGCCGGCGGCTGTCGATCAGCGGCTCGACCTTGCGGCCGCGGCCGGTGGCGTTCAAGGGCGCGATTGCGCAGAAGCTGCGCGAGCAGGTGTGGCCGTTGTTCGCAGCCGGGAAGATCAAGCCGGTGATCTACAAGACTTTCCCGTTGGAGCAGGCGGCCGAGGCGCATGCGCTCATGGAGTCGAGCACGCATGTCGGGAAGATCGTGTTGCAGGTGGTTTGATTCGGGCGGTGCAGGCAGGTGGGTTCGAGAACCCACCCTACGAACCGAGCGACGAAGACGTTCGGTCCGTCCACGCGTCGAGCGAACAGGAACGATAGCGGCAGAATTCCATTGCCACGTTTTTAACACATCCGCTCAGCCATTGTTTGACCACCCCCGGAACGGCGGCTAGAATAGCGGGTTATTTGACTGTGGGGTAATATGCGTCCCAAACTCGTCGTAGGTAACTGGAAGATGAACGGCAGCCGCGCGGCGAATGCGTCGCTGCTGGCCGGTATTGTCGCTGGCCTGGACAACGCACAGGCCACGTGCGCCGTCTGCGTTCCCGCTCCCTATCTGCAGCAATGCGTCGACACGCTCACCGGCAGCCCGTTGGCCTGGGGTGCGCAGGACGTGTCGCAGCACGTGAGCGGCGCCTACACCGGCGAAGTCGCGGCCTCGATGCTGGTCGACTTCGGCTGCCAGTACGCCATCGTCGGCCATTCGGAACGCCGCGCCTACCATGGCGAAACGAACGAGACCGTGGCGCAGAAGGCGCTGGCCGCGCTGAACGCCGGCATCACCCCGATCGTTTGCGTGGGTGAAACCCTGGCCCAGCGCGAAGCCGGTCAAACAAATGTTATCGTCGCCCAACAATTGTCGGCCGTGCTCGAAGTCCTTGACGTGGAAAGCGTGGCGCGTATCGTGGTCGCCTACGAACCCGTATGGGCCATCGGCACAGGCAAGACCGCCACCCCGGAAATGGCGCAGGAAGTCCACGCCCAGTTGCGCGCGCAATTGCGTGAACGCAACGCTGAAGCGGCCGAATGCGTCGCCATCCTGTACGGCGGCAGCATGAAGCCGGACAATGCGGTCGAGCTGATGGCGCAGGACGACATCGATGGCGGCCTGATCGGCGGCGCGGCCCTGAAGGCGGCCGACTTCCTGGCGATCATTGGCGCCGCGGCCTGATCCTGGCCTGAATAGAATTTGCAACGTAGTTAATAAACTTGGAATGGAACTGTAATGAACGTGTTGTTCAATCTCGTAGTTGTCGTGCAGGTGATTTCGGCCCTGGTCATCATCGGCCTGGTGCTGCTGCAGCACGGTAAGGGCGCCGACATGGGCGCCGCCTTCGGTTCGGGCGCCTCGGGCAGCCTGTTCGGCGCCAGCGGTTCGTCGAACTTCCTGTCGAAGTCGACGGCAGTGGCCGCCGCGGTCTTCTTCGCTTCGACCCTGGGCCTGGCTTCGATGAGCAACAACCGTACCGTGGCCACCGGCGGCGGCGTGATGGAACGTGCGAATACCCAGACCAACGGCGTGCCTGCGGCGCCTGGTGCGAACGTACCGGCCACCAACGCCACCCCGGCCGAAGCCCCGGCGCCGACCGCCGGCGTGCCAGCGGCACCGGCAAGCGACGTGCCTGCGGCCGCAGCGCCTGCCGCTCCGGCGACGACTGCACCGGCAACCCCGGCACCGGCTGCTCCGGCGACCCAGCAGTAATCATGGTTTCATGCGGCCGCGCACCCGAGAGGGTGACGGCCGTCAGGCGCATGTAGGGCGCCAGCGTTCATTGAACGCGTGGAAGGCGCAGCCTTCCACCCCTACAGAAATGTTTTACAGCAGTTCCCCAGTATGCACGATGGCGTTCGATCTGCGCGCCATCGGCTTCTCCAAGCTGCTAGGATCGCGCATCGGCTTGATCCTATAGAAAGTTTGAGAAAAAGCTTACTTTTCCTTGAGACACCTCAATTTGTGCATTGAAAGAAGGTGTTAAGGCAGGGTATAATACTGGTCTCCAGCCGACGTGGTGAAATTGGTAGACACGCTATCTTGAGGGGGTAGTGGCGCAAGCTGTGCGAGTTCGAGTCTCGCCGTCGGCACCAAGATATTAAAGAAAGCCAGCAAGGGCGATGAGCAACCGCTCTCCAGCCTGAGCTGGCTTTTTTACGAGGATCAGTCGTACGGTCCTGGTGGCAGGCACGAGGCCAGGATTGCGCGATACGGCGCTGCATCCAATGCAGTGGTTTTACTAACCGATCGTTCAAATAGGCTCCATCGTGAACCTCGAAAATTACTTCCCCGTTCTTCTCTTTATTCTGGTTGGCGTCGGTGTCGGCGTTGCTCCCCAGGTGCTCGGCTATCTGCTCGGCCCGAACCGCCCCGACGCGGCCAAACTCTCCCCCTACGAATGCGGCTTCGAAGCCTTCGAAGACGCGCGCATGAAATTCGACGTTCGCTACTACCTGGTGGCGATCCTGTTTATTTTGTTTGATCTGGAAACGGCATTCTTCTTCCCATGGGGCGTCTCGATGCGCGAGCTGGGTTGGACCGGTTTCATCACGATGATGGTGTTCATCGCCGAATTCGTGGTCGGTTTCTGGTACATCTGGAAGAAAGGTGCCCTTGATTGGGAATAAGCCATGGCTATTCATGAAGGCGTTCTAAACGAAGGTTTCATTACCACCACAGCCGATAAGCTGATCAACTGGGCACGCACGGGATCGATGTTCCCGATGACGTTCGGCCTGGCCTGCTGCGCGGTCGAGATGATGCACGTGGGCGCGGCCCGCTACGACCTCGACCGCTTCGGCATCGTGTTCCGCCCGTCGCCGCGTCAGTCCGACGTGATGATCGTGGCCGGCACGCTGTGCAACAAGATGGCGCCGGCGCTGCGCAAGGTCTACGACCAGATGGCCGAACCGCGCTGGGTGATCTCGATGGGTTCCTGCGCCAACGGCGGCGGCTACTACCACTACTCGTACTCGGTGGTGCGCGGCTGCGACCGCATCGTACCGGTCGACGTCTACGTTCCGGGCTGCCCGCCGACGGCTGAAGCCCTGCTGTACGGCATCATGCAGCTGCAGAACAAGATCAAGCGCACCAACACCATCGCGCGTTAACACCTGCCGGATTCACCATGACGACAAAACTCGAAGTCCTCCAACTCGCCCTGGAAAAAGCACTGGGCGAGGGCGCCGCCATTTCCTCGGCGCTCGGCGAAGTGACCGTGGTGGTCAAGGCCGCCAATTACCTGGCTGCGATGCAGACCCTGCGCGACGATCCGTCGCTGAAATTCGAAGAACTGATCGACTTGTGCGGCGTCGATTATTCCCAATATGGGGAAGGCACCTGGGACGGCCTGCGCTACGCGGTCACCTCCCACCTGCTGTCGATCGAGCATAACTGGCGCGTCCGTGTGCGCGTGTTCTGCCCGGACGATGACATGCCGCTGGTCGAATCGGTCACCGGCATCTGGCGCGGCGCCAACTGGTACGAGCGCGAAGCGTTCGACCTGTACGGCATCCTGTTCGACGGTCACGGCGACCTGCGCCGCATCCTGACCGACTATGGCTTCATCGGCCACCCGTTCCGCAAGGACTTCCCGATCTCGGGCTACGTCGAAATGCGCTACGACCCCGAGCAGAAGCGCGTGATCTACCAACCCGTGACGATCGAGCCGCGTGAGAACATCCCGCGCGTGATCCGCGAAGAAACCTACGGGATGAAATAATGGCTGAGCTTAAGAACTACACCCTGAACTTTGGTCCGCAGCACCCGGCAGCGCACGGCGTGCTGCGCCTGGTGCTGGAGCTGGACGGCGAAGTGATCCAGCGCGCCGACCCGCACATCGGCCTGCTGCACCGCGGCACCGAGAAGCTGGCGGAAACCCGCACCTACCTGCAATCGGTTCCTTACATGGACCGCCTCGACTACGTGTCGATGATGTGCAACGAACACGGCTACGTGCTGGCAGTCGAGAAGCTGCTCGGCATCGAAGCACCGATCCGCGCGCAATACATCCGCGTGATGTTCGACGAGATCACCCGCCTGCTGAACCACCTGATGTGGCTCGGCGCGCACGCGCTCGACATCGGCGCCATGGGTCCCTTCCTGTACGCCTTCCGCGACCGCGAAGACCTGTTCGACGTCTACGAGGCGGTCTCGGGCGCGCGCATGCACGCGGCCTACTACCGCCCGGGCGGCGTCTACCGCGACCTGCCGGACACCATGCCGCAGCATAAAGAGTCGATCATCCGCAGCAAGAAGGCGATCGCCCAGCTGAACGAAGACCGCCAGGGTTCGGTGCTCGACTTCATCGAAGCCTTCACCAAGCGCTTCGACGGCTACGTCGACGAATACGAAACCCTGCTGACCGACAACCGTATCTGGAAGCAGCGTACGGTCGGCATCGGCGTGGTGTCGCCGGAAGCGGCGAAAGCCATGGGCTTCACCGGCGCCATGCTGCGCGGCTCGGGCGTGGCCTGGGACCTGCGCAAGACCCAGCCGTATGCCGTCTACGACAAGCTCGACTTCGACATCCCGATCGGCACCAACGGCGACTCCTACGACCGCTACCTGGTGCGCGTGGAAGAAATGCGCCAGGCCAACCGCATCATCAAGCAGTGCATCGCCTGGCTGCGCGTGAACCAGGGTCCGGTCATGGTCGACAACCACAAGGTCGTCCCGCCGGCGCGCGAAGAGATGAAGTCGAACATGGAATCGCTGATCCACCACTTCAAGCTGTTCACCGAAGGCTTCCACGTCCCGCCGGGCGAGGCCTATGCCGCGGTCGAGCACCCGAAGGGCGAGTTCGGTATCTACATCGTGTCGGACGGCGCCAACAAGCCTTACCGCCTGAAGATCCGCACCCCCGACTATGCCCACTTGCAGAGCCTGGACGAGATGGCCCGTGGCCACATGATCGCCGACGCCGTCACGATCATCGGTACCCAGGACATCGTTTTCGGCTCCATTGACCGATAAGTCCGAAAGGCAGAAGAGATTATGTTGTTATCCGAGCAGTGCTATAAAAAAATCGACCGCGAGCTGGGCAAGTACCCGGCCGACCAGCGTCAATCGGCCGTGATGGCCGCGCTGGCCCACGCCCAGGTCGAACTGGGCTGGCTGTCGCCCGAAACCATGCAGGAAATCGCCGACTACATCGGCATGCCGGCGATTGCCGTGCAAGAAGTGGCGACCTTCTACAACATGTACAACCTGCGTCCGGTCGGCAAGCACAAGATCACCGTGTGCACCAACCTGCCGTGCGCCCTGTCGGGTGGCGAGCGCGCCGCCCACCACCTGAAACAGAAACTCGGTGTCGATTTCCGCAGCACCACCGAAGACGGCCAGTTCACCCTGCTGGAAGGCGAGTGCATGGGCGCCTGCGGCGATGCGCCGGTCATGCTGGTGAATAACCACCGCATGTGCTCGTTCATGAGCAACGAGAAGATCGACGCCCTGGTCGATGAACTGAAGGAAGTGAAGCAATGACCAGCCTGCACGACCGTCACATCAATCCGCTGATCCTGAAGGATCTGAACGGCGACAACTGGCACCTCGAAGACTACGTCAAGCGCGGCGGCTACTCGGCCCTGCGCAAGATCCTCGAAGGCGGCATCACCCAGGAACAGGTCATCGCCGACCTGAAGGCCTCGGGCCTGCGCGGCCGCGGCGGCGCCGGTTTCCCGACCGGCCTGAAGTGGAGCTTCATGCCGCGCCAGTTCCCTGGCCAGAAATACCTCGTCTGCAATACCGACGAAGGCGAGCCGGGCACGTTCAAGGACCGCGACATCATCCGCTACAACCCGCACGCGCTGATCGAAGGCATGGCCATCGGCGCCTACGCGATGGGCATCACCGTGGGCTACAACTACATTCACGGCGAGATCTTCCAGGAATACCTGCGCTTCGAAGAAGCGCTGGACGAGGCGCGCGCCGCCGGCTTCCTGGGCGATAACATCATGGGTTCGACGTTCAGCTTCCAGCTGCACGCCGCGCACGGCTACGGCGCCTACATCTGCGGCGAAGAAACCGCGCTGCTGGAGTCGCTCGAAGGCAAGAAGGGCCAGCCGCGCTTCAAGCCGCCTTTCCCGGCCTCGTTCGGTTTGTACGGCAAGCCGACCACGATCAACAACACCGAGACCTTTGCCGCGGTGCCGTTCATCTTCAACGTCGGCCCGGAAGCCTACATGGGCATGGGCAAGCCGAACAACGGCGGCACCAAGATCTTCTCGATCTCGGGCGACGTCGAGCGTCCGGGTAACTACGAGATCCCGCTGGGCACGCCGTTCGCGACCCTGCTCGAGCTGGCCGGCGGTATGCGCGGCGGCAAGAAGATCAAGGCCGTGATTCCAGGCGGTTCCTCGGCTCCCGTGATCCGCGGCGAAGTCATGATGGAAACCAACATGGACTACGACTCGATCGCGAAAGCCGGTTCGATGCTGGGTTCGGGCGCCGTCATCGTCATGGACGAAACCCGCTGCATGGTTAAGTCGCTGCTGCGCCTCTCGTACTTCTACTACGAAGAGTCCTGCGGCCAGTGCACGCCTTGCCGCGAAGGCACCGGCTGGCTGTACCGCATGGTGCACCGTATCGAGAATGGCAAGGGCCGTCCGGAAGATATCGAACTCCTGAAC
The DNA here is from genome assembly GCF_020708045.1 of Massilia sp. IC2-278. Lineage (GTDB taxonomy): Bacteria > Pseudomonadota > Gammaproteobacteria > Burkholderiales > Burkholderiaceae_D > Telluria. Next base: position 22,532 of record NZ_JAJFES010000010.1, on the reverse strand, counting down.
AACGTCGCGTTCAACATCAAGGGCCGCACGATCTGCGCACTCGGCGAAGCCGCCGCAATGCCGGTCGAAGCCATGATCAAGAACTTCCGTGAGGAATTCATTCATCACATCGAGCACAAGCAATGCTGCGTGCCCGAATACCTTTAAGCCAGGTCAGGTAACGATCAAATGGTTGAAATTGAATTAGACGGCAAAAAAGTCGAAGTCGCACCAGGTTCCATGGTGATGGACGCCGCAAACAAACTCGGAACCTACATTCCGCACTTCTGCTATCACAAGAAATTGTCGATCGCAGCGAACTGCCGCATGTGCCTGGTCGAAGTGGAAAAAGCGCCGAAGCCGATGCCGGCTTGCGCCACGCCTGTTTCGCCGGGCATGGTGGTGCGTTCGCACAGCGACAAGGCCGTGGCCGCGCAGAAGTCGGTCATGGAATTCCTGCTGATTAACCACCCGCTGGATTGCCCGATCTGCGACCAGGGCGGCGAATGCCAGCTGCAGGATCTGGCCGTCGGCTACGGCAAGGGTGAATCGCGCTACGACGAAGAAAAGCGCGTCGTCACGCCGAAGGAAGCCGGCCCGCTGATCTCGATGGAAGAGATGAGCCGCTGCATCCAGTGCACCCGTTGCGTGCGTTTCGGCCAGGAAGTGGCCGGCGTCATGGAATTCGGCATGCTGGGCCGTGGCGAGCACTCGGAAATCACGACTTTCGTCGGCAAAACCGTCGACTCGGAAGTCTCGGGCAACATGATCGACCTGTGCCCGGTCGGCGCGCTGACCAGCAAGCCTTTCCGTTACTCGGCCCGTCCGTGGGAACTGCAACGCCGCAAGTCGGTGTCGCCGCACGACTCGCTCGGCACCAACCTGATCGTCCAGGTCAAGGGCGGCAAGGTGATGCGCGTGCTGCCGCTGGAAAACGAAAACATCAACGAGTGCTGGCTGTCGGACAAGGACCGCTTCTCGTACGAAGCGCTGGACAATGCCGACCGCCTGATCAATCCGATGATCAAGCAGGGCGGTGAGTGGATCGAAACCGACTGGAAGACCGCGCTCGAATACGTCGCCCACGGTATCCGTAACATCCGCCACGAGCACGGCGCCGACAGCATCGCCGCTGTTGCGACCGCCCACTCGACCGTGGAAGAGCTGTACCTGCTGAACAAGGCCATGCGCGGCTTTGGCGTGAACGCCATCGACTTCCGCCTGCGCCAGAGCGACTTCGCCCTGGATGGCGCGGTCACGCCTTGGCTGGGCATGCCGATCGCGGAACTGTCGAACCTGAAGCGCGCCTTCGTGATCGGTTCGTTCCTGCGCAAGGATCACCCGCTGGTGGCGACCCGCCTGCGCCAGGCAGTGAAGGGCGGCGCCAAGCTGTCGATCCTGCACGGTTCGGACGAGGACAACCTGATCCCGACCGCCAACAAGATCATCGCCGCGCCGACCGACTGGCTGGCTGCGCTGAGCGAGATCGTGTCGGCCGTGGCCGCCTCGAAAGAAACCGCCGCACCTGCCGGCTTCGAAAACGTGCAAGCGGGCGACGCTGCGAATGCCATCGCCGCCTCGCTGGTTGCCATCGACGGCGACGTCGCTGGTGCTGTGCTGCTGGGTAACTCGGTCCTGCACCATCCTGAAGCCTCGAAGATTCACGCCGCTGCGCAGTGGATCGCCAACGCCACCGGCGCCAAATTCGGTTACTTCGTCGAAGCGGCGAACACCGTCGGCGGCCACCTGGTGGGCGCGACCTCGAGCACCGATTTGTTCAGCGTACCGAAGAAAGCTTATGTGCTGCTTAACGCGGAACCGGAACTCGATGCGGCCAATCCGCAGCAAGCCCTGGCCGCGCTGAAGGGCGCCGAGATGGTCGTTGCCATGTCGCCGTTCAAGCACGGCATGGACTACGCCGACGTGCTGCTGCCGATCTCGCCGTTCAGCGAAACCGCCGGCACCTTCGTGAACTGCGAAGGCCGCGCACAGAGCTTCAACGGCACCGTCAAGCCGCTGGGCGAAACCCGTCCGGCCTGGAAAGTGCTGCGCGTGATCGGTAACCTGCTGGGCCTGCAAGGCTTCGACTACGACACCGCCGAATCGATCCGCGACGAAGCGCTGGGCAAAGGTGTTACCGATCACTCGGACAAGCTGAACAACGTGGCGAAACTGGCCCCGTCGGCAGCATCGCGCTCGGAAGAGTCGGGCTCGCTGCAGCGCCTGGCCGACGTGCCGATCTATTTCGCCGACGCTATCGCGCGCCGTTCGGAACCGCTGCTGCGCACGGCCGACGCGAATGCGCCGCTGGTGCGCCTGCCGTCGCAACTGGCTGAACAGCTGGGCGTGAAAGCCGGCGACACGGTGAAAGTCACCCAGGGCAATGGCTCCGCCATCCTGGTGGCCGACATCGACAAGCGCCTGCCGGCGAACGTCGTGCGCGTTGCCGCCGCCCACCCGGCAGTCGCCACCCTCGGCGCCATGTTCGGCACCATCAACGTAGAAAAAGCAGGGGAGGGCAAGTAATGGCAACGCCCGGTTTTATCGATAGTTTTTACGAACTCGGCGCTACCAGCCCGATCGCGCCGGTCTGGCCAGTCCTCTGGACCCTGATCAAGATCCTGTGCGTCCTGCTGCCGCTGATGGGCCTGGTTGCTTACGCGACCCTGTGGGAACGTAAGCTGATCGGCTGGATCCACATCCGTCTCGGCCCGAACCGCGTGGGTCCTGCCGGCCTGCTGCAGCCGATCGCCGACGCGGTCAAGCTGCTGCTCAAGGAAATCGTCATTCCGGCGAAAGCGACCACCAAGCTGTTCGTGCTGGGCCCGATCATGACCATCATGCCGGCCCTGGCCGCCTGGGCGGTCGTGCCTTTCGGCCCGGACGCGGCGCTGGCCAACGTGAACGCCGGTCTGCTGCTGCTGCTGGCGATCACCTCGATCGAAGTCTACGGCATCATCATCGCCGGCTGGTCGTCGAACTCGAAGTACGCCTTCATGGGCGCCATGCGCGCTTCGGCTCAGATGATTTCCTACGAAATCCCGATGGGCTTCGTGATGGTCGTCGTGCTGATGATCACCGGTTCGCTGAACTTCACCGACATCGTCCAGAGCCAGCAGGTCGGCATGGCCGCAAGCTACGGCCTGAACCTGCTGTCGTGGAACTGGCTGCCGCTGCTGCCGCTGTTCTTCATCTACTTCATTTCCGGCCTGGCCGAATGTAACCGCCACCCGTTCGACGTCGTCGAAGGCGAATCGGAAATCGTGGCCGGCCACATGGTGGAATACTCGGGCATGTCGTATGCAATGTTCATGCTGGCCGAATACGCCAACATGATCCTGATCGGCACCCTGGCCTCGATCATGTTCCTGGGCGGCTGGAGCGCACCGTTCGGCTTCCTGGAATTCGGCGGCGCCTTCGGCGGCTTCTTCTGGCTGTTCCTGAAGATGTTCCTGATGGTCTCGGCCATGGTCTGGGTTCGCGGCACCTTCCCGCGTTACCGCTATGACCAGATCATGCGTCTGGGCTGGAAAGTATTCATCCCGGTGACCCTGGTCTGGCTGGTGCTGATCGCCGGCATCATGCAGACGTCCTGGAATATCTGGAAGTAAGAGAGCGTATTCACATGAACCGAATTAAAGATATCCTCGGCAGCCTGATGCTGTCCGAACTGTTCAAGGGTCTGGCGCTGACCGGCAAATATGCCTTCTCGCGCAAGATCACCGTGCAGTACCCGGAAGAAAAGACCCCGATGTCGAACCGCTTCCGCGGTCTGCACGCGCTGCGCCGCTACCCGAACGGGGAAGAGCGCTGCATCGCCTGCAAACTGTGCGAAGCCGTTTGCCCGGCCATGGCCATCACGATCGAATCGGCGCAGCGCGAGGACGGCACCCGCCGCACCACGCGCTACGACATCGACCTGACCAAGTGCATCTTCTGCGGCTTCTGCGAAGAGTCCTGCCCGGTCGACTCGATCGTCGAGACCCACGTACTGGAATACCACGGCGAAAAGCGTGGCGATCTCTACTACACCAAAGAGATGCTGCTGGCCGTGGGCGACCGTTACGAAGCCGACATCGCTGCCGCCCGCGCGGCTGACGCGAAGTACCGCTGATGCACCGTTAACAAGAAAAAGGTCCCCGTCAGTCATGGAACTTACAACGATTTTTCCAACGATCCTGTTCTACGTGTTCGCGGCCGTCATGGTCGTGTCCTCGTTGCTCGTCATCACCTCGAAGAACCCGGTCCACGCCGCGCTCTTCCTGGTGCTGGCCTTCTTCAACGCGGCCGGCATCTGGCTGCTGCTGAAGGCCGAATTCCTCGCCATCGTGCTGGTGCTGGTCTACGTCGGCGCCGTCATGGTGCTGTTCCTGTTCGTCGTCATGATGCTCGACATTAACGTCAACCGCATGCGCGAAGGTTTCTGGGGCTACCTGCCGATGGCCCTGTTCATCGGCGCCTTCATCGTGCTGGAAATGGCACTGGTGCTGTGGAACGGCTTCAACAACGTCGGCCTGAGCACCGAGGCGGCTGCCCTGAACCTGGGCGGCACCAAGGAACTGGGCCTGCTGATCTACACCCGCTACATCTACGGCTTCGAAATCGCCGCCGTGGTGCTGCTGGTAGCGATCATCGCCGCCGTCGCCCTGACCCTGCGCCGCCGCAAGGACAGCAAGGCCATCGACCCGGGCGCCGCCGTGCGCGTGAAACGTAACGACCGCCTGCGCATCGTCAAGATGGACGTGGTCAACCAGCGCGCCATCGACGAAGAGAATGTAGCCGCAGCTGCAGCAGCGGCCGAGGCCGCTACGGCATCTGCTAAGCCGAACAAGGAGCAAAACCCGTGACTTTATCGCTTGCACACTACCTGGTCCTGGGCGCGATCCTGTTCGCGATCTCGATCGTCGGTATTTTCCTGAACCGGAAGAACATCATCATCCTGCTGATGGCCATCGAACTGATGCTGCTGGCAGTGAACCTGAACTTCATCGCCTTCTCGCATTACCTCGGTGATGCGGCAGGGCAGATCTTCGTGTTCTTCATCCTGACCGTCGCGGCCGCCGAATCGGCGATCGGCCTGGCGATCCTGGTGGTCCTGTTCCGTAACCTGGACACGATCAATGTGGAAGACCTTGACAGCCTCAAGGGCTGATCCGGTCTCGGCTGATAATTAATAACGATTAAGGTTCAACATGGCGGGGCAACTCTCTTCCTCAATGTTACTGGCGGTGCCTCTGGCGCCGCTGGCGGGCTCGGCAATTGCCGGCCTGCTCGGTACCAAGTTTCTTGGTAACGTGGTCGGCCGCAAGGTCTCCCACACGGCAACCATCCTGGGCGTGCTGATCGCACTGATCATCTCGGTCCAGACCCTGATGGCCGTGCTCGACGGCGCCACCTTCAACCAGGATATCTATACCTGGATGACGGTCGGCACCGTCAAGCTGGCAGTCGGCTTCCAGATCGACACCCTGTCGGCGATGATGATGTGCGTGGTCACCTCGGTCTCGCTGATGGTCCACATCTACACCATCGGCTACATGGCCGAGGACGAAGGCTACAACCGCTTCTTCTCGTACATCTCGCTGTTCACCTTCGCCATGCTGATGCTGGTCATGTCGAACAACTTCCTGCAGCTGTTCTTCGGCTGGGAAGCGGTGGGCCTGGTGTCGTACCTGCTGATCGGCTTCTGGTACACCCGTCCGACCGCGATCTTCGCCAACATGAAGGCCTTCCTGGTCAACCGCGTCGGCGACTTCGGCTTCATCCTCGGTATCGGCCTGCTGCTGGCCGCGTCGGGCACCATGCACTATGGCGAAACCTTCGCCCAGGCGGAACGCCTGTCGACCCTGTTCGTGCCGGGCATCGGCTGGCCGCTGCTGACCGCCGCCTGCATCTGCCTGTTCATCGGCGCGATGGGCAAGTCGGCGCAGTTCCCGCTGCACGTCTGGCTGCCTGACTCGATGGAAGGCCCGACCCCGATCTCGGCACTGATCCACGCCGCGACCATGGTTACCGCCGGCATCTTCATGGTGTCGCGCATGTCGCCGCTGTTCGAGCTGTCGGACGGTGCGCTCTCCTTCATCATCGTGATCGGCGCGATTACCGCACTGTTCATGGGCTTCCTGGGCATCATCCAGAACGACATCAAGCGCGTGGTTGCTTACTCGACGCTGTCGCAGCTGGGCTACATGACCGTCGCCCTGGGCGCCTCGGCCTATTCCGTCGCCGTGTTCCACCTGATGACCCACGCCTTCTTCAAGGCACTGCTGTTCCTCGGCGCGGGTTCGGTCATCATCGGCATGCACCACGACCAGGACATGCGCAACATGGGCGGCCTGCGCAAGTACATGCCGATCACCTGGATCACCTCGCTGCTGGGCTCGCTGGCCCTGATCGGTACCCCGTTCTTCGCCGGTTTCTACTCGAAGGACTCGATCATCGAAGCGGTGCACGCCTCGAACATCCCGGGTGCGGGCTTCGCCTACTTCGCGGTGCTGGCAGGCGTCTTCGTGACCGCCTTCTACTCGTTCCGCATGTACTTCCTGGTGTTCCACGGGGAAGAGCGCTTCGGCAAGGCCCACGCGCACGACCATCACGCGCATGACGACCACAAGCAGGCCGTCGCCGCAGGCCACGGCCATGCCGATCCGCACGCCGAGCACGATTCGGACGCGCACCATGAAGAGGAAGACCACGGCCACCACGGCCTGGCCCCGGGCCAGAAGCCGCACGAGTCGCCATGGGTCGTGACCTTGCCGCTGATCCTGCTGGCGATCCCGTCGGTCATCATCGGTTACCTGGCCATCGGCCCGATGCTGCACGGCGACTTCTTCAATGGCGTGATCTTCGTCGGCGAGAACCACACCGCGATGGAAACCCTGCGCGAGGAATTCCACGGCGCCGTCGGCATGGCGATCCATGGCTTGACGACCGCACCGTTCTGGCTGGCACTGGCCGGCGTGGTGGTGGCCTACTACTGCTACATGATCAACCCGCGCGTTCCGGCCTGGTTCTACGCCAAGTTCAAGCCGCTGCACACGCTGCTGGACAACAAGTACTACATGGACAAGTTCAACCAGGCAGTGTTTGCCGGCGGCGCGCGCGCCATCGGCGGCGGCCTGTGGAAAGTGGGCGACCGCGCGCTGATCGACGGCCTGGTCGTCAACGGTTCGGCCAAGGCGGTCGGCTGGTTCGCGCTGCTGACCCGCAAGGGCCAGACCGGCTATATCTACCACTACGCGTTCGTGATGATTGCGGGTATCGCTGCGACCCTGCTGTACTTCTTCCCGTTCTGGCGCTAATCACAGGCAAAGAAAAAGACAAATGATGCAGAACTCCTCTCATTACCTGAGCCTTGCAATCTGGCTCCCGATCCTGTTCGGCGTGCTCGTGCTCGCCGTGGGCCGCGACAGCAACCGCGGGCTAGTCCGCGTGCTGTCGCTGGTCGGCGCCGTCGTCAGCCTGCTGCCGACGATCCCGCTGATCACGCAGTTCGACAACGCCGCACACGGCATGCAGTTCTATGAAGTGGCGCCGTGGATCGAGCGCTTCAACATCTTCTACCGTCTGGGTGTCGACGGCCTGTCGATGTGGTTCATCCCGCTGACCGCCTTCATCACCATCATCGTGGTGGCGGCGGCCTGGGAAGTCATCGAAGAGCGCGTGGCCCAGTACATGGGCTCCTTCCTGCTGCTGTCGGGCCTGATGATCGGCGTCTTCGCAGCCCTGGACGGCGTGCTGTTCTACTTCTTCTTCGAAGCGACCCTGATCCCGATGTTCATCATCATCGGCGTCTTCGGTGGCCCGAACCGCGTGTACGCAGCCTTCAAGTTCTTCCTGTACACCTTCTTCGGCTCGCTGCTGACCCTGATCGCGATCATCTACCTGTACAACGTCTCGGGCACCTTCGAGATCCAGAAGTGGCATACCCAGATCCTGGGCATGAAGGAACAGATCCTGATCTTCATCGCCTTCTTCATGGCCTTCGCCGTGAAGGTGCCGATGTGGCCGGTGCACACCTGGCTGCCGGACGCCCACGTGGAAGCGCCGACCGGCGGTTCCGTCGTGCTGGCCGCGATCATGCTGAAACTCGGCGCCTACGGTTTCCTGCGGTTCTCGCTGCCGATCGCCCCGGACGCCTCGCACTACCTGGCGCCGGTCGTGATCGTGCTGTCGCTGATCGCCGTGATCTACATCGGCCTGGTGGCCATGGTCCAGAAGGACATGAAGAAACTGGTCGCCTACTCGTCGATCGCCCATATGGGCTTCGTCACCCTGGGCTTCTTCATCTTCAACGAGATGGGCGTGCAGGGCGGTATCATGCAGGCGATCTCGCACGGCTTCGTGTCGGGCGCGATGTTCCTCTGCATCGGCGTGCTGTACGACCGCATGCACTCGCGTGAAATCGCCGACTACGGCGGTGTCGTGAACACGATGCCGAAATTCGCCGCCTTTGCCGTGCTGTTCTCGATGGCGAATGCCGGCCTGCCGGCCACCTCGGGCTTCATCGGCGAATTCATGGTCATCCTGGCTGCGGTGCAGTTCAACTTCTGGACCGGCCTGCTGGCAGGCACCGCCCTGATTCTGGGTGCGGCCTACTCGCTGTGGATGGTCAAGCGCGTCGTGTTCGGCCCGATCGGCAACAAGCACGTGGCCGAGCTGGTGGACCTGAACAAGCGCGAGTTCGCCATCCTGGCAGTGCTGGCAATTGCCACGCTGTACATGGGCCTGTACCCGGCGCCAATCGCCGACACCCTGCAGACTTCGGTTGCCGACCTGCTGCAACACGTGTCCGTGTCCAAGCTGCCTCAATAAATCGATATGAACGAGATGAACAACACATTGCTCGCGGCGGCCGACACCAACCTGGTGCCGGTCTATGCCGAAATCTTCCTGCTGATCGCGGCTTCCGCGATCCTGCTGATCGACCTCTACCTGAAGAAGTCGAGCCGCAACGTGACCTATTACCTGTCGCTGCTGACGGTAATCGGCTGCGCCGTTCTGAGCGGCGCCGACTTCGTCGACGGCACCACCGTCTACACGTTCAACCACATGTACGTGTCGGACCCGATGGCGAACCTGCTCAAGCTGTTCACCTACCTGGCCGTCGGCATCACGCTGGTGTATTCGCGCCAGTACGCCACCGAGCGCGGCATGCTCTCGGGTAACCTGGGCGGCGAGTTCTACGTGCTCGCGCTGTTCGCCATGCTGGGCCAGATGATCATGATCTCGGGTAACAGCATGCTGTCGATCTACCTGGGCCTGGAACTGATGTCGCTGTCGCTGTACGCCCTGGTGGCGCTGCGCCGCGATCACTCGACCTCGACCGAAGCGGCGATGAAATACTTCATCCTCGGCGCACTGGCCTCGGGCTTCATGCTCTACGGTATCTCGATGATCTACGGCGCCACCGGTTCGCTCGACGTCAACGAGATCGCCGCCCGCGCAGCAAGCGGCGCCAACTCGACCATCCTGGTGTTCGGCCTGGTGTTCGTGGTGGCCGGCATGGCCTTCAAGCTCGGCGCGGTGCCGTTCCACATGTGGGCGCCGGACGTCTACCAGGGCGCGCCGACCGCGGTGACCCTGCTGCTGGGCGGTGCGCCGAAGCTGGCCGCATTCGCGATGCTGATGCGCGTGCTGGTCGAAGGCCTGCCGAGCATGGCCGCCGACTGGCAGCAGATGCTGATGGTGCTGGCCGTGCTGTCGCTGGCCATCGGTAACCTGACCGCGATTGCCCAGACCAACATCAAGCGCCTGCTGGCCTACTCGTCGATCGCCCAGATGGGCTTCGTCCTGCTGGCCATGATGGCCGGCGTGGTCGGCGGCGACACCAGCAACATGCCGGCCGCCTACAGCGCCGCCATGTATTCGTCGATCACCTACGTGCTGACCACCCTGGGGAGCTTCGGCGTGATCATGATGCTGGCGCGTGCGGGCTTCGAGGCCGAGCAGATCGCCGACTTCAAGGGCCTGGGCCGCCGCAGCCCATGGTTCGCCATCGTCATGACGGTCCTGATGTTCTCGCTGGCCGGCGTGCCGCCGATGATGGGCTTCATGGCCAAGTGGGCAGTCCTGCAGGCCGTCGCCAACACCGGCATGATCTGGCTGGCCGTCGTGGCCGTGCTGTTCTCGCTGATCGGCGCCTTCTACTACCTGCGCGTCGTGAAGACCATGTGGTTCGACGAAGCGGCCGACACCAGCCCGATCGTCACCCCGGCCGACATGCGCCTGGCGCTGTCGATCAACGGCATCGCCGTGCTGGTGCTGGGCATCGTGCCGGGCGCACTGCTGGGCACCTGCCTGCAGGCGATCCGCGCCACCCTGGCGGCGTAATTGGACGTTTCGCTGGCCGGCTGGCTGGTGGTGGCGGTGGCACTGGCCGCCGCCAACTTGCCGTTCGCGAACGAGCGTTTGTTCGGCTTTGTTCCCCTGCCTTCCTTCGGGAAGGTGTCTCCCCCGGCAGGGCAGGCGCGCACGAAACCCTTCTTCGTGCGCCTGCTCGAGCTGCTTGTCTTATACTTCATCGTCGGCGCACTGGCCTACGCACTGGAATACGCCATCGGCAACGTGTTTGCCCAAGGGTGGGAGTTCTATGTGATCACGGGCTGCCTGTTCGTCGTGCTGGCGTTTCCAGGGTTTGTCCTACGTTACCTGCGCAAGCGCCGCTGATCGTCAACGTAGGGTCAACCTGGGAGTCCAATGGATTCGCAATCGCAATTGAAGGAAGTTCGCCTGGACGGCGAAGTCGCCTACGACGGCAAGTTCTTGAAGGTCTCGCGCGACCGCATCCAGCTGCCCGACGGTAAAGTCACCCACCGCGAGTACATCCGCCATCCCGGCGCCGTCTGCATCCTGCCCCTGTTCGACGATGGCCGCGTGCTGCTCGAACGCCAGTTCCGCTACCCGAACGACCGCGTCTTCATCGAATTCCCGGCCGGGAAGATCGACCTGGGCGAAGCGCACCTGGCCTGCGCCCAGCGCGAACTGGAAGAGGAAACCGGCTACACGGCCAGCGACTGGCGCTTCGTCTGCACCATCCACAACGCCATCGCGTATTCCGACGAACACCTGGAACTGTTCCTGGCGCGCGGCCTGACCGCCGGTACGCCGAAGCTCGACGAAGGCGAATTCCTGCAAACCTTCACGGTCACCGTGCCCGAACTGCTGGCCATGGTAAAGAGCGGCGAGATCACCGACGTGAAGACCATCATCGGCGCCTTCTGGCTGGAGAAAATCGTCAGCGGGACCTGGAACCCGGCCGCCTGAGACGCCCCCCGATCGAGATGAAGATCGCGTTCGCGCTGGCCCTGCTGTTCACGCTGGCCCCCGCGAGCGCGCGCACGCCGTTCCAGGCGCGGTGCGAAGACACCATCGGCGAGAGCATCTCGGTGTTCACGCTGCGCCAGAACGGCTACCGCGTCGACAATTCCTATTCCTTCCACGGCCTGACCCAGCTGAAGGGTAATCGCGCCCCGGGCAGCTATGTGCTCGGGCTGACGCGGGCCGAATCGCGCGTGTCGATCGGCGTGAAAGGGCGCATGCTGTCCGACCCCGCGACCGGCTACGAATGCGTGGCGCCACGCCTCGAAGTCAATCTGACCTACCTGCCGATCGTCGTCTACGTGGGCCGCGAATTCGCGCCCGGCACCTGCGCCTACAGGGAAATCCTGGCGCACGAGATGCGCCACCTCGACGCCTACATGGATTTTTTGCCGCGCGCGGAAAAGGTGGTGCGCGCGGCGCTCGAAGCACGTTTCGCCGGCAAGCCGCTGTACGCGCCGGCCGGCCAGGCCCGGAATTTGTTGCAGCGCGAAATCGACACTGGCTGGATGCGCTTCATCAAGAACGAGATGGCGAAGGTCGAGGCCTTGCAGGCAGCAATTGATACTCCGCAGGAATACGCGCGTCTCGGCAAAGTTTGTGCAGGTGAGGTACAGTCTCTTATTAGACCGGCAAAACGAAAAAACAACACATGAATTCCTTAGCTCCACGTTACTTCGCTTTGATCCCCGCCGCCGGCGTCGGGGCGCGCATGGCCGCAAGCGGACCGAAGCAATACCTGAAAATCGGCGGCAAGCCGATGCTGCGCCACGCCATTGACGCTTTCCTGTTCTCCGAACTGATCGCGCACACCTACGTCGTGGTCAGCCCCGACGATCCCGTCATCGACAGCATCGTGCCCAGCCACGGCGTGACCGTGCTCCGATGTGGCGGTGCAACACGCGCCGAATCGGTACAGAACGGCCTGGCGGCCCTGAACGGCACCCTGCGCGAAAACGACTGGGTGCTGGTGCACGACGCCGCGCGCCCGGGCCTGGATGAAGCGCTGATCGAGAAACTGATCACCCATACCGGCGAACACCCGGTCGGCGGCGTGCTCGCGCTGCCGGTGGTCGATACGGTGAAACGCTGCATCGCCGGCGAAGTCGGCACCGTCTCGCGCGAAGGCATGTGGCTAGCGCAGACGCCGCAGATGTTCCGCTACAAACTGCTGCGCGAAGCCCTGGCCGCCGCGCGCGACATGAAGCAGATCACCGACGATGCCTCCGCCGTCGAGGCGCTGGGCCTGTCGCCGAAACTGGTCGAGGGCGACCCGCGCAATTTGAAAGTCACGTTGCCCGGCGACGTACGTATTGCCGAGATGTACCTGGCAACGACCCAACCCGCATTCCTGTAATCGAACCATGGCACTTGCATCTTATAACCCGACCCCACCGTTTCGCATCGGCACCGGCTACGACTGCCACCGCCTGGTGGAAGGCCGCAAATTGATCGTCGGCGGCGTCACCATCCCGCACCGCCTCGGCCTGTTCGGCCACTCCGATGCCGACGTGCTGCTGCACGCGATCATCGACGCACTGCTCGGCGCCGCCGCGCTGGGCGACATCGGCAAGCATTTCCCGGACACCGACCCGATGTTCGCCGGGGCCGATTCGCGTACCTTGCTGCGTGAAGCGGCGACGCGCGTGGTGGCGACCGGCTACACCATCGGCAACGTCGACGCGACCATCATTGCGCAACAGCCGAAGATGGCGCCGCACATTCCGCAAATGGTCTCGCGCATCGCCGAAGACCTGGGCGTGTCGCCGCAGCAGGTGAACATCAAGGCCAAGACCAACGAGAAGCTGGGCTACCTCGGCCGCGAAGAAGGCATGGCGGCGGAAGCGGTGGCGATGCTGATTCGCGCCGCGGCCTGAGTTTCATTTCCACGAGGACGACCTCGCCCCTCAGTGTACGCTGACGGGAAAACACGACCGGGACGGCCCGGCTCTTTCAGGAGAGCCGTATGGCTTGGATCATGTTGTTCGTTGCCGGGGTGTTTGAGGTTGTCTGGGCGTATTCGATGAAGCAGTCGGAGGGGTTCACGCGGCTGCTTCCTTCAGTGGTGACCATCGTCATGATGGGGGCGAGCTTTGGCTTGCTGTCGTTTGCGATGCGGTCGATTCCGCTAGGGACAGCGTACACGATCTGGACCGGGATCGGGGCGGTGGGGGCGTTCGTCGTTGGCATCGTGGTGCTCGGTGAGCATGTCAATCCGATGCGCATCATCGCTGCGCTGTTGATCGTGTCCGGGCTGGTGTTGATGAAGATGTCGGCGGAGTAGGCCAGCATTTCGACACGCGTGCGCCGTACCGCGTGGACTCGGGAGTCCACCCTACGAGAAACCGATTTCGTAGGGTGGACACCTGTGTCCACGCGGTCGTGCTCATGCTAACCCCACTGCATCCTACGGCCAACCGACCAAAACTACCCCGACCCTGCAAACGTCCCGCATCGTTGCTAAAATCCCATCCCTGACCCACGCGACTCCAAACGCGTCCATTCCGGGGAAAACAATGACAACGACAACCGAGATGTCCCCCCGCGCCGCCTGGGCGCTGATCCTGGCCGCCAGCGCCATCCTGATGATCACCATGGGCGCGCGCCTGACCACCGGCCTGTTCCTCTCGCCGATCAACACCAGCACCGGCCTCGGCATTGCCAGCATCAGCTTCGCCATGGCCATCGGCCAGTTCATGTGGGGCGCCTCGCAGCCCGTGTTCGGCGCCGTGGCCGACAAATACGGCCCCGCGCGCGTGATCGTCCTCGGCGCCGTGCTGCTCGCCGCCGGCCTGGCCGCCACGCCTTTCGTCAGCTCCGAATGGGGCCTGATGCTCACCCTCGGCATCCTGTCCGCCGCGGGCGCCGGCGCCGGCAGCTTCTCGATCCTGATCGGCGCCACCGCCCAGCGCCTGCCCGCCGCGCGCCGCCCGTTCGCCTCCGGCTTCATCAATGCCGGCGGCTCGTTCGGCCAGTTCGTCTTCGCGCCCTTGATGCAGGTGCTGATCGCCGGCCCCGGCTGGATCCTCGCCATGCTCACCATGGCCGCCACCACCTTGCTCACCATCCCGCTGGCCTGGCCCCTGCGCGGCAAGCGCGCCCCGGCGCCGAGCGTGGCAGCGGCCGGTGCGGCGCCCGTCATCGGCATCGGCCTCACCGAACAATTGCGCCAGGCGATGCGCGACCGCAGCTACCTGTTCCTGCACGCGGGCTTTTTCACCTGCGGCTTCCACATCGCCTTCCTGGTCACCCACCTGCCGGGCGAAGTCGCGCTGTGCGGCCTGCCGGTCGGCGTAGCCGGCACTGCCCTGGGCCTGATCGGCCTGTTCAACATCGCCGGCAGCCTGACGGCCGGTGCGCTGTCGACGCGCTACCGCATGAAGAACCTGCTGGCGCTGATGTATTTCAGCCGCGCCGTCATCATCGGCATCTACCTGCTCGCGCCGAAGACCGCGCTGACCTTCTACATCTTCGCTGCCGCCCTCGGCTTCACCTGGCTGGCCACGGTGCCGCCCACCGCCGGCCTGGTCGGCAAGCTGTTCGGCACGCGCTACCTGGCCACGCTGTTCGGCCTGACCTTGTTGTCGCACCAGATCGGCGGCTTCTTCGGCGCCTGGCTGGGTGGGCTGGCCTTTGTGCGCTTCGGCGACTTCAGCTGGATGTGGTACGCCGACATCGCGCTGGCGCTGGCCGCGGCCCTGATCAACTTGCCGATCCGCGAGGCCCCGGTGGCGCGCGCCGGCGCCCTGGCGAAAGCATAGGCGTGGCGCGATACCTGGGCCTACCGCGAGGTGGCCGTGCACTCGGTCGCTGACCCGCGCAGCGGCAAGCTGCGCATCCGCCCCATGCCGGGGCAAGCCTTTGCACCCTCGATGCGGGTGCAGTGCGCCAAGTCTCTGAGCGACCCCGAGCAATATCCGGCGGGTACGCGTTTCCTGCTGCAAGCCAAGCTCACCGACCGCCTCGGCGGCGAGCCTTTCCTGTACGCCTGGCATGGCGACCCGGTGCAAGTGCTGAGTGCCGCCAAGGCGAAGAAATTTCTTGCCGCCTTCCGCCGCGGACGCATTTGAATCCCCAATTCGTCGCTGCGCACATCCCGATACAAAAATGTTTACTATCGGGACTTTGCAAACGAAAAAGAAAGGGGAGTAAATGGCAACCAGGAAAATCGCAATCGTGGTGGGCAGCCTGCGCAAGGACTCGTTCAGCGGCAAGATCGCGAAAACCATGATCGGCCTCGCACAAGGCAAGCTCGACATGGAAATCGTCGAGATCCGCGACCTGCCGATGTACAACCAGGACGACGACACCGAGACGCCGCCGCCGGCCTTCACGACCTTCCGCGAGCAGATCCGCGCCGCCGACGGCGTGCTCTTCATCACGCCCGAATACAACCGCTCGGTGCCGGGCGCGCTGAAGAACGCGATCGACGTCGGCTCGCGCCCTTACGGCAAGGCGGCCTGGGTCAACAAGCCCTGCGCCATCGTCAGCCAGTCGCCGGGTGCGCTGGGCGGCTTCGGCGCCAACCACCACCTGCGCCAGATGCTGCCTTTCCTGAACATGCCGGCCATGCCGGCGCCGGAAGCCTATCTCGGCGGCATCGCCACCAAGTTCGACGGCGACCAGCTCACCGACGACTCGCTGCGCGACTTCCTGCAAACCTTCGTCGACACCTTTGCCGGCTGGGTCGAGAAGCACAGCGCCTGAGAGGGCGCCTGCCGTTGTTTCCCACATCGCCGGCCCATGCCGGCGATTTTTCATTCTCCGCCTTAGCCGCGCACTTTTGACAAGCCGCAAACGCGCAGGTCGGTGCCCCCTTAGCCTTGTAGCTCGTGTGAAGGGCGGCTTTCCCCGGTCGGGAAAGACCAGCCTGCTTCCCACGGCTTTCCCGCGTGCGGTGCACTTACCGCATGGGGAACATCGACTACAACCAAACCATCATGAGGCGAAGAATGTATCCATTTTCCCAGTCCGTACACCCCGCAGTGCGCACCCACCTGGACGCGCAGACCGCTTTCCTGAACGACGTGTCGAAATCCTTCTTCCAGTCCTTCCAGCAGATGTGCGACCTGAACATCCAGCTGGTGCAAACCATGCTCGAAGAAAGCGCCATCGCCGGCCAGCAATTGATCACTGCCGACCGCCAGAGCGAGGTAATCAGCGCCGCCGCATCGCGCGCCCAGCCGGCCAGCGAAAAGCTGCGCGCCTACCAGCAGCACATTTCGCGCCTGGCGGCCGACGCCCAGGTCGAACTGGCCCGCGTCACCGAACAGCACGTGCAGAACACCTCGCGCACCGCCCGTGCCCTGGCCGACGAAGTGTCGCGCACGGCAAGCGAAGAAACCGAACGCGGCCTACGCAAGCAGCAGGAAACCGTGCAGCGCTTCACCGATCCGTTCGTGCGCTCGGGCTACACCGGCAATGGCCAGGCCGAGCCGCGCCGCGCCGGCAGCGATGCGCAAGCGTCGCAGGGTAACGGCGGCGCCCACGCGCAGGCCGGCCAGGGCGCCGGCATCCAGCGTGGCGACGGCAATCCGGCCGGTTCCCAGGCCGGCCGCGGCGCACAGGGCGGCGCCTGAGGCCCGGGGCCGGTTCATCCGGCCTTGCCGCATGCCTGGCCGGCGCGGGAGTCCCCGGCTGGCCGGGCTGGCGCCGGCTCCGGCGGCAGGCCGAACAAGGGGCGCAGGAGGGCGACACGGCGCACGCATTCGAACACGGCAAAGCTCAGCGTCAGGGTCAGCACGATCAGCAGCATGGCCTCGATGCCGGGGGCGAGCCGCAGCGGCTTGGCGTAGTGGGCAAGCGTCACGATCAGGGTCTGGTGCACGATGTACACCGGGAATACGGCGGCGGCCAGGTAGCGCCGCGCGGGACCGTCGCGCTCGAGATGGCGCGCCGCAAAGCCGCAGGCGGCGACCATGGCGCACCAGGCGGTCGTGGCATGCACCACCGCCATCAGCGGGAACCATGCGAACGCGTCCACGCCGGGCAGTTGCCGCTCCAGCAGCGTACGCCACACAACAATGGCGGCCCAGCCGGTGGCGGCGATGCCCAGCGCCAGCCAGCGCAGTGCGCTGCAACGCGGCCAGCATGCCGGAACGTGGGCCAGCACGGCGCCGAGCAGGAACAGGAACAGGTAGGTGGTGTGGTTGAACCAGTCGTCGACGAACATGTGGGTTTCGCCGAACTGGCGCAGCAGGGTGACGCGCGCCAGCGCCAGCACGGCGGCGGGTAGCACGATCAGTTTCCAGCCGTGCAGGCCGTTGCCGAGTGTACGCGCCAGGCCAGGCAAACGCGCACCTGCGAGGGCGGCAATGGCCACCAGGATCGCGGAATACGCCCACAGGTAGGGCAGGAACCACAGGTGGTTCCAGGTTGGCATGAACAGGCAGCCGTCATGGTCGCAAAAGCCGCCATAGCCACGCAGGAACAAGCCGAGGAAATGCAGGTAGCTGCCGTCGTAGCCGACGTCTTCGACCACCTCGAAATACGACTGCGGCGGCACCACGGCCAGCACGCCAAAGGCAAGCGGCAGCAGCAGGCGCACGCTGCGCCGGCGCAGGAATGCAGCGCCGCCGAGGCGGGCCAGGGCCATGCCGGCGGCCACACCGGCAACCAGGAACAGCAGGCCCAGGCGCCAGGGCGCCGACAGCAGCATGAAGGCGTCGAGGCCGGGAACGATGGCATCGCTTTTCACATGCCAGTCCCAGCTGACGTAGTACATGCCCACGTGGTAGAGCACGAGGATGAAAAAGGCAAGGATGCGCAGCCAGTCGAGGAAGAGCAGGCGCGGCGGGTGGGCGGAGGTGTGCATGGAAAGCCTGGACGGTGGAAAAGCGCCAGACTAGTGGCCAGCCAGGCCGGGTGCCAGCCTTATGTGGCCAGTTGCAGCCAGGCTGGGGCGAAACGCATGCCTGCTGTGGAATGCGGATGGGAGGCTGATGCTGGTGCGGTTTTTTACCGCCGGCCCTGGCTCAGCCCAGCGCCGCCATCACCGCGGCCCGGTACTGGCGGCTGCAGGGCACGCGCATGCCGCTGTCGAGCAGCAATTCGCAGTCGCCGTGGGCGCGCGCCAGCACGCGTTCGATGCGCGCCGTCTGCACCGCCGCGCGCCGGTGGCAGCGCACGAAGCCCGGCCCCAGCTCGGCCAGCAGGGCGCCCATGGTCTTGCGCAGCAGGGGCTGGCCCTTGGCGGTATGCAGGATCAGGTAATTGTCGGCGGTCTCGATCCAGCCGATGTCGCGCACCGGCAGCACCGTGGTGCCGCCGCGTTCCGGCACCAGCAGTTGGGCCAGATGCGGAGCCGGATGCGGGGCCACAGGCAGGGCCAGACGCGGGGCCGGGGGCGCCGCTACCAGCCGCAGGCGCACGCGCTCGATGGCGCGGGCCAGGCGCGCCGCGTCGAAGGGTTTCAGCAGGTAGTCGGCGGCGCCGGTGTCGAAGGCGGGCAGGGCGTAGCTGTCGTGGGCGGTGGTGAAGACGACCAGCG
Source organism: Massilia sp. IC2-278 (assembly GCF_020708045.1). Classification (GTDB taxonomy): domain Bacteria; phylum Pseudomonadota; class Gammaproteobacteria; order Burkholderiales; family Burkholderiaceae_D; genus Telluria. The sequence goes on along the minus strand of NZ_JAJFES010000010.1, from coordinate 3,745 downwards.
GCGCCGGCTGCGGCAGGCTTGCCGCCAGCGCCATGCCCGACATGCCGGGCATGCAGATGTCGAGGAAGAGCACGTCGGGTGCATGCGCGGCAAGCTGGCGCCGGGCGTCGCCGGCATCGGCCGCTTCGGCGGCCACGGTCACCCCGGCGCCTTCGAGCAGGCGCCGCAGGCGGGCGCGCGCCGGTTCCTCGTCGTCGACGATCAGGGCGCGCATGGAACCCGCATTTCCGCGCGCACGCCGGCCGGCAGCAGCTGCGACAGCGTCAACGTGCCGCCCGCGCCGTGCAGGCTGGCCAGGCGCGCCCGCAAATTGGCCAGCCCGACCCCGTGCGGCGCTGGGGCTGGCGCGGCCAGGCCAGCAGCGCCTCGTTCCATCCAGGGAGTGGACAAGCCGGCATCGTCCCGGCCCATCCCGGGCACGGCCAGGTTGACAGCACCCGCTTCCATCCGGGGCGTGGCCAGGCCGGCTTCGCTCGGCGGCATCCCAGGCGCTGCCAGGCCGGCTTCGCCCGGCGGCGCCAGCACGCCGGCGTCGTCCTCCACGCGCAGCACCAGTTCACGCCCTTCGCGCCGCGCCGACACCGCAATGCCGGTACGCCCCTGGCGCCGCTCGACCGTGTGCTTGAACACGTTTTCCAGCAGGGGTTGCACGCTGATGGCCGGCAGCCGCAGCGCCAGCAGCTCGTCCCCGACCTGCCAGTCGAGCGCTACGCGCGTGCCGAAGCGCACTGCCATCACGTCGGCGTAGCTGCGCGCCAGCGCCAGTTCCGCGGCCAGTGTCGCCTGTTCGGATTGCCCCGCCTGCAGCGTCGCGCGCAGCAGGGCGGCCAGCTGCACCAGGGTGGCGTCGGCCTTGTCGACGTCGGTATGCATCAGCGAGGAAATCGTGTTGAGCGCATTGAACAGGAAGTGGGGCTGCACCTGCTGCGCCAGGCGCTGCAGTTCGGCCTGGCGCAGCAGGGCGTTCGCCCTTTCCGAGCGCAGGCTTTCCTCGACCATGCGCCGCCACGACAGCAAGCCGAAACGGATCACGATGAACAGGCAGACGAACAGCGAAATCTTCGAGGCCTCGAACAGGAACAGTTGCGGCAAGGGATCGTGGTGGTAGCTGGCGCCGGCCAGCGCATACGCGCCGTGGCGCAGGCCAAAGGCAAGCGGCACGAAGGCGATCCAGTACATCGGCAGCCAGGCCGCCTGCAGGGCGAACCAGCGCCAGGGGCGGTCGACCAGGGCCGCATGGCGCGCGGTTGCCCGTTGCTGCACCAGCCACAGCGCGCTCAGCACCAGCGCCGAGGACAATTCCCAGACCAGCGGCTGCCACAAGGCCGTGCCGCCGCTGCGGCGGTATTCCTGGACGGCGATCAGCACCATCAACGCCCAGAACAGGCACCAGGCGCAAAAGACGACCCGGGTCGAGCGGTTGACTGGCATGAACGATCCCTGTGATGAACGAACCCTGTAATCCGGGGGATCATCAGTGAATTTCAGCAAGTTGTCAAAGGATCAGCCGCCGGCGCCGGGGGGCGTCTCCTGCTTTGCATCCACCTTTGCGTCCTCGTCCTCGGCCCGCTCCCGGTCCAGCTCGGCCTTCATCGCCGCTACGTCGTCCATGAAGTCGTCCACCGAGGCGTCGGGTGTGGCGCGCATGTCGGGCGGCAGCAGCACCGACATGTAGAGCTCGTCGGCCAGGCGCCCGTTGCGCCCCTCGTTGCTGATGAGTACCAGCCCGGACCCGAGCAGGGCCAGCAGCGCGCAGATCGCCGTGAAGCGCTTGCGCGGGCGCGGCGCCACCGTTGTCAGGTGGAAGTACACCATGCCCGCCACCAGCACGATCGCCACGTGCGAGCCATAGCGCGTGAACACCTCGATCGACCAGGCGTAGCCGATGGCGCTGGAGACCAGCCGGAACAGCATCAGCACCGCCACCCCGCAGCCGAAGATGAACAGGTGGCGTCCCAGGCGCGCATGGCGCCCGAACAGGCGGTTGCCGAGCGCCCACAGTCCAGCCCACACCAGCCCGGCGCCGATGCCGTAGGCCAGCGCGGCCAGGTAGCGGAACAGGCGGAAGGGCTGGGTGTCCGCCAGCCACATCGTGAACAGGGCCACCAGCGCGATCAGCGCCGTGCCCGCCAGGCCGGGCAGGATGCCTTCCCAGCCGTGCTTGGTCCGGTCCAGGGTTTCCGCCGCCACCACGCAATCGGCCGCGCGCACGCGCAGGCTGGTATGCCCGAGGCGGACCACGGTGTCGCTGCCCAGCGCCAGGGTGGCAACGCGCTTGCGCCGATACACGATGCCGTTGCGGGTGCCGAGGTCGCGCAGCAGCAGGCCGCCCTTGCCGTCGGCTTCCACCTGCGCGTGGCGCGGCGCTACGTAGGCGTCGTCGAGGATGGTGTCGTTGTCGTAGCCGCGCCCGATGCGGATCGGCAGCGTGTCGACGCGATGGCGGTGCAGCACGTCGCCATTGCGCGCCAGGGTTTCGATGAACCACGGGCCCGTCATAGTTTCCCGCTGCGCCCGAGCGCATTCAGGAAGGCGCGCGTGACGCGCATGCCGTTGTCGTAGGACACGCCGGTGACGTCGAGCCGGCTCTGCAGGCTGGCCTGCGGATTGTCGGTGCTGGCCGTCAGCAGGGTGAAGTTGTACAGGCCGGGAAACTTGCGGTAGGCGCGCACGCAGGTGACGGCGCGCAGCGGCAGGGTATTCGAATGCACGAAGCGCTCGCTGCACAGCGGCCCGGTGAGGCGCGTGTCGCGCGTGCTGCCCAGCCGGTCGATGCGGAACTGGCTGCTGGCCAGGGCCGCGAAGCGCAGCGGGTGCAGGGAAGGCGAGCGCAGGTACTGGTGGGTCATCGACACGTGCCCGGTCTGCTGCGTATCGGACACGTAGATGGCCGACTCCATCGCGCAGCTCATGGTGTCGGCACTGTAGGAGGTCTCGGCCTTCACGTTCGAGCGGCCCCAGCAGCGCACCTGGCCGGATTCGCGCACCGGCACCCGGTAGGGCCCCATGTTCTTGATGGCCAGCGGGGTGTCGAGCAGGCGCGCCACCATCGCGCGCTGGTGCGCCAGCAATTGCGCGGCAATCAGGGGATTGAAATCCTTCGGCGGCGCACCCTGCAGCGCGACCGTCTTCAGCAAGTCCTGCGCATATTTCACCGGCACCAGGAAGCTCACCGCCTCGCCGTCGCGCCGCTTCGACACATTGATCCCGGCCACGGTGCCGCCGGCCGTCACGCTCGGCCCGCCGCTCATGCCGGAATTGATCGGCCCGCTGAAGATGAGCTGGTCGTAAAAACTGCGGCTGACCACGCCGTTGTAGGCGCCTTCGGAAATGGCGAAGCCGAGGTCGAGCGGATTGCCGAGCGAGTACAGCGGCTGGCCCTGGGTCAGCTTCACCGGCTTCTCGGGCACGATGAAAAAGCCGCTGCCTTGCCGGTTGACCCGCACCACGGCCAGGTCGTGCAGGACGTCGACCGCCAGCAACTCGATCGGGCCGCGGTTGCCGTCGGTGTCGACGTATTCCCCGGTGTAGACGGCCGGGTCGAGCGCCATCTGCGACACCACGTGGTAATTCGTCAGCACCAGGTTCGAGTCGCCGACCAAAAAGCCCGAACCGACCGTGGACTGGGTGCGGCCATTCCTGAGCAGCATGCGGATCTGCAGCAAATCGCCCTGGGCCGAGGAATACAGTTCCTGGGCCGCCGAAGAGGGTTGCGGCAGGGCCGTGGTGGTGTCGGTTTCGCCGG